>CBDDBI010000014.1:0-366289 GCA_965225725.1 uncultured Granulicella sp. | reverse complement strand
TTGGCTGGAGTGAGGGGGCGGTCGGCCGGCTCATGCTTGAGCCGAAGGATGAGCCCCATTTGGTAATTGCCAAAGCCTTTGCCGAACAGAGTGAATCCGCCCTTGTTCTTCGCGCCCGGCGCGTTGCCAAGCCGGATTTTCGTCACCTGCCAAGGATGCACTTGGAGCTGATCGATTTTCACCTTAGAAATTTCGACGCCGTCGACGAAAGTTCCTTCATCGTTCACTTCCCAAGTGGTGAGGGCGCCCCACTGATTCATGTTATCGGGAAACCACTGCGGGTTCAGATGACCCCGGATGCCGCCATAGTCGCCGGGAGATGTCCAGAGGCCGATCTCGACTCCATTGACCCACATGGTGATATCGCTTGGGTAATCGTTGCTATATCCTGGCGCTTCCGAACTGATCTCCATCGAAAGCTCGATCGATTTGATCCGCGCATTGAGAGGCAAGGTATTTGGAAAGGCATATTCGACCCAGCCTCCTGCACTCCAAATTATCTCCGCTTGAGCCCGTTCTGGGAGGAAAAAAGAGAGAGGACTGTCGACGAGCCCAACGAACTTATCTTTTGTCGCCAGCCCACAGGTTGGTTCGACAAAGATGTCTGAATACATTCCTACCGGCAATTCACTCTCTGCAAAACTGTCTACTTCCGGAGCGCGAGGAGCGAGATCCACCAGTAATCGTTCAAAAACGCGCCGACAGCGTTTTTGCATGCCCTGAGGAGCAGCAACGTAATCGCTCACTACCACTCCGGCTTCTTCTAGAATTTGGACGTGCTTGGTCACGCTGGGCTGGGTCAATCCGAGCGCATTGCTCAACTCGCCGATATTCATCTCTCGCTGACTAAGCAGCTCGATAATCTTGACTCGCGTCGTAGATCCTAAGGCACGAAAAACAGCAATGCTATCGTGCGCCGACAAATCCTTTATGTGGTGGAGCATCCTGTTCTTGAGTGGGGAGCTTACCGTAGGTGTTAATGGCGGTTAGTTCCTGTCCTCAGCTCGTCTATTCCTATGTTTGAATATACTAACGATCAATCGGAAGAGGCTCTTAAGGGGCAAAATGAGTTGGCAAGCGAAGCCACAGTATCACCATGAATAGTTCTGAAATTTGGTTTGTCACCGGGAGCCAGCACCTCTATGGTCCTGAAACGCTTCGTCAAGTAGCCGAGAATTCTCGCCAATTGGTGGAGGGTCTAAACAGCGGGTCGAAATTGCCGATTTTAGTCGTCGCAAAGCCGGTTCTCACCGATTCAGATGCGATACGAAATCTGGTCCTAGAAGCTAATTCGAATCCCAACTGTGCAGGGCTAATCCTTTGGATGCACACCTTCTCCCCGGCGAAGATGTGGATCGGAGGCTTGATGCAGCTTCGCAAGCCTTCGCTGCACCTGCACACGCAGTTCAATGAAAAGTTGCCGTGGCAATCGATCGACATGGACTTCATGAACCTTAACCAGGCGGCCCATGGAGATCGGGAAGCAGGACACCTGCATTCTCGAATCGGTCTGCGACGAAAGGTCGTCGTCGGACATTGGAGCCATTCCTCCACCCAGGAAGAGATTGCCGATTGGGTTCGCGTTTGCCTAGCCTGGCAGGACTGGCAAGGGGCGAAAATCTGCCGATTCGGAGACAATATGCGATTTGTTTCGGTAACAGATGGCGACAAAGTTTCCGCCGAGGCCACCTTCGGGTTTTCCGTAAACACCTACGGGGTAGGCGATTTAGTCGAGGTAGTAGATGCGGTGGCAGACTCCGAAATCGATCAACTCATTTCTGAATATTCGGACCTGTATGAAATCGCCCCAGAACTGCTGGGTGACCGTAAAGAATCGTTGCGATACGGTGCTCGTCAGGAAATTGGTATTAAAAGATTTCTTGATGAAGGGGACTTCAAAGGCTTTACGACGACTTTCGAAGACCTTCACGGCCTTGAACAACTTCCCGGTTTGGCCTGCCAGCGTCTGATGGCGGCTGGATATGGATTTGCAGGCGAAGGTGATTGGAAAACCGCGGCTCTTTTGCGCGCATTCAAGGTGCTCGAGACGGGCAAAGCAGCCGGCACCAGCTTCATGGAGGACTACACGTACGACCTAAGCGAAGGAAATCAGATGGTCCTCGGTGCCCACATGTTGGAGATTTGCCCCAGCATCGCATCCAACAAGCCAAGAATCGAAGTTCATCCTCTTGGTATCGGTGGCAAAGAAGACCCGGTTCGTCTCGTCTTCAACGCACGTCCAGGAAAAGCGACGAACACGACTTTGGTCGATCTCGGCCACCGGTTCCGTTTCATCGTGAACGATGTGGATTCGATCGATGTTCCGGAAATGCCAAATCTTCCGGTTGCAAGAGCGCTGTGGAAGGTTCAGCCTAACTTTAAAGAAGGTGTGGCAGCCTGGATATACGGTGGAGGTGCTCATCATACGGTTTATAGCTACAACGTAACTTCCGAACAGGTAGAAGACTTTGGAAATATAGCCGGTGTTGAAGTCTTGACCATCGATTCGAATACAAAACTTCGAGACTTCAAGAACCAGCTGCGGTGGAACGAGGGAGCTTACAAAGGAATTGCCTAACTACACTTTAGGATTCGATTACGGCACCAATAGCGTACGCGGACTCTTGGTCGATGTAGACGCCGGGACCGAAGTTGCGAGCGAAGTCTTCAACTATCCCTCAGGTACTGCTGGGGTGATGTTGTCACCGGACGATCCTCATATTGCCCGGCAGAATCCACTCGACTACATTGAAGGTTTTGTCACTATTGCTTCCGCGCTTGCCAAGCTAGTCAATCCCAACGATATTAAAGGGATAGGTTTCGACACCACTGGATCTAGCCCGATGCCAATCGATAAAGAAGGCAATACGCTAGTCACCGATCCTCGGTTCAAAGATCATCTTGCCGCCTACTGCTGGCTGTGGAAAGATCACACCTCTTATGCGGAAGCGGCGGAAATTACGGAGAAAGCGGAAGCTGGTGGCTTCCCTTACCTGGCAAAGTGCGGCGGGATCTATTCATCCGAATGGTGGTGGAGCAAGATCCTCCACTGCGCTCGCGTCGCTCCTGAAGTGTTTGAAGCCGCCCACTCTTGGGCAGAGATCTGCGATTGGATTCCCGCCGTTTTGTGTGGATCGCAGGCTCCAGATAAAATGGCGCGAAGTGTTTGTGCCGCCGGTCATAAGGCGATGTATGCAGACGATTGGGGAGGTTTGCCGAGCGAAGATTTCCTGCATCGACTCGATCCTCGATTGGCCAGCTTGCGGTCGCGCCTCTACGACGTCGCCGTGACCAGTGATGAAATCGCGGGATTTCTCACCGCCGAATTCGCCGAGAAAACGGGATTGCCTAAAGGCATTCCGATTGCAGTAGGAGCATTCGACGCCCACTTTGGCGCGGTAGCATCTGGAGCGAAAAAGGGCACCTTAGTGAAGATCGTCGGAACCAGCACCTGCGACTGCATGGTGCATCCGCTGGATGAGCCTTTAGCCGATGTTCCGGGACTTTGCGGAATCGTCAAAGGCTCGATTCTTCCTGGCTACTACGGCTTGGAGGCAGGCCAATCCGCGGTTGGCGATATTTTCAATTGGGTTTCGAAGCTGACGAGTACCTCTCACGAGGAGCTGACACGACAGGCACTGCTCGCATCCCCCGGCGAATCGGGGCTACTTGCCCTCGACTGGAATAACGGTAATCGAACCATCCTGGTCGACCCACTTCTAACAGGTTTGATCGTCGGCCAAACACTGCATACCACCGGAGCCGAGATCTATAGAGCGATGATCGAAGCCACTGCCTATGGCGCGTTAAGGATCATCGAAAGGCTAGAGGAATATGGGGTCAATGTCGAGCAAGTTACAGCATGTGGTGGGATAGCCGAGAAGAGCCCACTCGTGATGCAGATTTACGCTGACGTGTTCAATCGTCCGGTCTCCATCGCTAGCTCGACACAGACTTGCGCCTTAGGTTCGGCTATCTTCGCTGCCGTCGCTGCGAACCTATTCCCTGATGTGGAAGCCGCTCAAGCGAAATTAGCTGGAGTGAAGGAGGAGCGATATTTGCCAAATCAATCATCTGTCGCGGTCTATAGGGAGCTGTACGAACTTTATAAGGAACTGCATGACGCCTTCGGCACAAAAACCGGAAATCAAGATCTATCGATAATCATGAAGAAACTTATCCGAATTCGAGAGGACGCTCGTGGCTGAAGATCTCAACAAACTGAAACTGGAAGTAGCGCAAGCCAACTGGATGTTGCCAAAGTCTGGCCTGGTCACGATGCACTCGGGCAACGCATCTGGGTACTCGCCAGAGCACGACCTCATCTTGATCAAACCCTCCGGTATGGATTACGATGACATTACGCCAGACAATTTGGTGCAGGTCAAAGCGTCTACGGGGGAAGTCATAACTAAGGGCATGCGCCCGAGCGTCGACCTTCCTCATCACTTGTTCTTGTACAAGCACATGCCAGAAGTTCGGGGGGTAATTCACACCCACAGCAACCACGCAACCGCGTTCGCTGCGGTCGGACGGCCGGTTCCGCTGGTGCTGACTGCTATCGCGGATGAGTTCGGGGCGGAGATTCCCTGTGCACCATACGTCGATAATGAAGGCGAGCACATCGGAGAAGCCATCTTGAAGTACAAGAATCGGGCACCGGCGATCCTGATGGGCAACCACGGGGTCTTTGCTTGGGGAAAGTCTCCCACCGCAGCGCTGAAAGCCGCAGTCATGACCGAAGACGTGGCCAAGACTGTTTGGCTAGCAATTCAAATTGGTGAGCCTAACGTCATTCCGGCCGAAGAGGCCGAGAAGTGGTACGACCGCTATCACAATCGATACGGTCAGGCCAACAAGTAGATGCATTCGGTTACTGTTTCCATTGATTTGGAAGCTCCGCGCCCCGTTATTTCCCCCGAGGTCTATGGCCATTTTGCCGAACACTTGGGCCGATGTATTTATGAAGGGCTTTGGGTCGGCGAAGATTCGGAGATCCCAAACGTCAACGGCATCCGCTCCGATGTCGTGGAAGCGCTAAGGGCGCTTGATATTCCGGTGCTCCGCTGGCCCGGCGGATGTTTTGCCGACGAATATCACTGGAAAGATGGCATTGGTCCTCGCGAACAGCGCAAGTCGATGTACAACTCAAACTGGGGAGGAGTAGTCGAAAACAACCATTTCGGAACCCACGAATATTTCGACCTTTGTAACCAATTAGGATGCAAAACGTACGTTTGTGGCAACATAGGCAGCGGAACCGTTCAGGAAATGGCGGAATGGGTGGAATACATGACTTCTCCTTCTGGTTCCCCCATGGCAAACTGGCGACGAAGTAATGGGCAAGATCTGCCGTGGAAATTGGATTACTTCGGCGTTGGTAATGAAAGCTGGGGATGTGGCGGCAACATGCGCCCCGAATACTACGCTGACCTTTATCGCCGTTACAACACGTACGTTCGCACCTACTCCGAAAACAAGATTCAGCGTTTTGCTTGCGGAGCCAATACAACGGACTACAACTGGACGCGCGTTTTGATGGAAAATGCGGCCACCCATATGGATGGTCTTTCCCTCCATAACTACACTTTGCTCGACAGCAAGTGGCCACCGAGCGGATCGGCGACCGAGTTCGATAAGGCCGAATGGTTTTCGATTCTTCGCAGCGCAGTAGCAATGGATCAACTCGTTGAAAAGCATTCGTCCGTTATGGACGAATTCGATCCCGAGAAGAGAGTCGGCCTCATCGTGGACGAGTGGGGCACATGGCATCCGGTCGAACCTGGGACCGACTCTGGATTCTTATATCAGCAGAACACGATGCGCGACGCAATGGTCGCCGCGCTTCATCTCCACATCTTTCATAAGCACGCCGACCGCGTCACCATGGCGAATATCGCTCAAACAGTTAACGTGTTACAGGCGATGGTTCTAACAAAGGGTCCCGAAATGCTCGTAACACCCTCTTATTGGGTCTTCGAAATGTTCAAACAACACCAAGGCAGAACTTATTTGCCTTTATCCTATGATGCTTCGAAGGCTGAGGGGGTACCGGTCGTAAGCATTAGGGCAACGGAAAATACTGAGGGAATCTTTTTTTCTCTAGCGTGCACTTCCGTTGATACGCCGGTCGAAGTTAAGCTCCCCTTTTCAGTTGACACCGTTTTAAAGAGCCGCACGCTCACGGCAGAGAAGATACAGGATCACAATTCTTTTGAGAATCCTGAGAAACTGAAACCGGTTGATGGTGCTTCGCTACGCAAAGAGGGGGATGATCTCATTGTGAAACTCGCCCCGATGTCAATCGTAACTGTCTCCTTCTCTTCAACTCTATAATGAATTGAGGAAGAAAGAATGGCTATTCCAAAAGAGTTAGAAGACGTCCTCGCTATCCACCCCGAAATTATCAGCGGGGCAATCCGCTTCCGAGGGACAAGAGTGCCTGTGCAAGCTCTCATCGATACTCTCGACGACGGTGATGGGATCGCAGAATTCCTGGAGGGCTATCCGGGAGTAACTCGTGAGCAGGTGGAAGCAGTTATTCGGTGGGAGCAATCAGAAGCACGACGGGCTCTGGGCCTGGACTTAAGTGCGTAGATGCGCATCCTGCTCGACCATAACGTAAACCCACGATACGCCCGGCTCTTGCCTGGCCACGAAGTCAAGCATACGCAAAACATGGGATGGGGAGAGCTCTTGAACGGTGCTCTTATAGCAGTTGCTGAAGCTGAAGGATTTTCTTTGATGATTACGGCTGACAAGAATCTTCGATACCAGCAGAATCTTGGATCGAAAAACATCAGTATCCTCATTCTCAATTCTCCTCGAATCACTTGGGCTCACATCGAGCCTCTCGCACCAAAAGTAAGAGAAGCTATTAAAGGTTTGTCTCCAGGCTCATTCATAGTCATTTCATCTGACGCTTGAGAATGATTTGGAACAATAAGTAGACGCACGTCTGTCGAAAATGCATGAGCAACCCAGCACACCTCGAACACGGACAAGTAGTCGGATCGAACGTTGAGAAGGACCCAGAGCAGTGGGTAACTGGCGGAGAAAAGATGACCGGAGCCCAGATGTCTTATCTAAAAACGCTTAGTGAAGAAGCGGGAGAAGAGTTCGATGAAACTCTTTCTAAGGCGGAAGCGAGCATGAAGATTGAAGAGCTTCAACAAAAAACAGGAAGAGGCGAATAGTCTGGAACCGGTTGATCGTTCCGTGCGATCATAGCTACAGATGAATTACATCGGATACGGCGCAACCCTTTATCGCTATTGGCGAATGACGCAAGACCCCAGAACGCCAACTGCGGTAAGGGTTCTCGTGTACACGGCTATCGCACTCACCCTCACGCCAAAACGCGTTTTGCCAAAGCAGTTGCAAGGGTTGGGTCTACTCGACGAAGTTGCGTTGGTACCTGCGGTGATCGCCGCGGCGGTTCTTCTCATTCCCAAGAGCGTGAAAGATGATCACCACAACGAGCAACCCCCCAAATCTTTGACTAGTTGAACAGCATGTTCGCGAAATCGACGGGCTTGAAGTCCTTCAAATCGTCCATCTGTTCACCCAGTCCGATGAGCTTCACCGGTATTCGGAATTTGTCGTAAATGCCGATTAAGGCACCGCCCCTGGCGGTGCCATCGAGCTTTGTCAAAACGAGGCCGGTTACTCCAGCCGATTTCGTAAATTCTTCGGCCTGGCGAATGGCGTTCTGGCCGGTGTTCGCGTCAAGCACTAAGAGAACCTCGTCAGGCTTTCGGCCGAGGGCTTTCTCGACGACGGCGAGCACTTTCTCAAGCTCGTTCATCAAGTTTCCCTTGCTGTGCTGCCGACCGGCAGTATCCGCCAAAACGAAGTCGATCTTACGTGCCTTTGCCGACTGAATCGCATCGAACAAGACAGAGGCCGTATCTGCTCCCGGTTGACTCTTGACGATGCTCGATCCCGTGCGCTCTGCCCAAATATCGAGCTGCTCGATCGCGGCCGCGCGGAATGTATCGCCCGCCGCCATCAGAACCGAGAAACCACGCTTGGTAAGCAATCGGGCTACTTTGGCGATCGTCGTGGTCTTGCCCACGCCGTTAACGCCCACGAAGACGTAAACCGTCGGGCCGTCATCGGCCACGTCTAATCCTCTCGCTTCTTTTTGCCCGAATCGATCTCCAATTGACTTTTGGAGTCTGTCCTTGATCCCTTCTGACGTCGTGATTTTCTCTTCTCGAACGGCGCGGCGCAATTCACCCAAAATCTCGTTCGCAGTATTAATGTTGGTATCTGCCTGAAGCAGAGCCTCTTCGAGTTCTTCGTAAAACTCATCGTCGATGACGCCGCGGCCCATCATCCTATCGACTCGGTCCATCAGCCGCTTGAACATGTAGGTCTAGGTTACCGCTGAGGCGGAAATTCCTTTTCGAAGTGTTCGATCGCGGCTCGCCATCGACGCCAGTGAGGCGTTTTCAGAACCTTGGTTGCCAGTTTGGGAGGCAGATGCGGTCGATGAAAATCGTGATAAACCTGGAGCCTCATTCTTTCTGAGGTGATAAGTTCGGGCCGCTTCAACTTTGCCATCTGGTAAGCCTCGTACCAAAGTAAAACCGACCAAATGTTCTGGCTGGGATATTGCTTGGCGATCAGTTTCTTGAATCGCCTTTCTGCTGGCGTAAGCGGGAGCACCTCTTCGCCATACACCCGGTTGTCATGAACCACTTGAGCGGAAGCGAATCGGTTGATTCTTTGCAGCCGGGTGTGATAGGTGTGATAAAACGGCACTTCAAGCACGGGCCCTTTAAACCCCGCGTTCACCAATACATTGGTGGCATCGTGATCGAGATGACCCTGCTCAAAGGCTCCGCAAACGATTCGATCAGGTTTAAAACCAGCGATCATCGTATCGAACTTGGGCTTCAAATCGATCATTTCATCGCAAACAGATCCATCGGTGGCATGGTGAAAGAAGAGATTCTCCGGCTTAACCCCTAAAATTTCGGAGGACGCTCTTGCTTCCGTCTCGCGTTTCGGGATGCTGTGAGTCCAACTCATTGCCACCGGTGCTCCCTGGTCGGTAAGGCGTTTGATCCACGCACAAATGGAGATTTCATCATCCGGATGCGTCATGCAGAATAGCCAACGCAGCTTGGGATCATCATCGAAAAGCTTCATTTAACCGAGGAGCTTCTTCAGGGTTGCGGTTGTGCTTCGCCCTTCGAGCAGGGGAAGAATAACGACTTCTCCGCCGTAGCTTCGGACGATTTTTGCTTCCGGCAGTTGAGCTTCCGTATAGTCGCCACCCTTCACGTGGATGTCTGGCTTAAGTTCAGAAATGAGTGCTTCCGGAGTTTGCTCATCGAAGCTGACAACGAAATCTACTGCTCTTAATGCGGCTAAGACAGTCAGTCGATCCTCCAGTGAATTGATGGGACGGTCGTCCCCCTTTCCAAGTGTCTTGACGCTCGCATCGGTGTTAACACCCACCACCAAGAGATCTCCTAAATTCCGAGCTTCTTGAAGATAAGTCACATGCCCGGCGTGGAGAATATCGAAAACTCCATTGGTAAAAACGAGTTTCTTTCCCGGTCTGGCATCTCGAATTTCCGAAAAGCTCACGCGAGCGACTCCAAAACTTTAGCCAAGACAGCTTCAGGCGAAATATAGGATAGGCCCCGCACATCGTAAAGACAGCGACCCATCTGGCCGTATGGGCATGACCGCTCCGGTCGAGTGATCGAATAAAGTCCAATCGCCGGCTTGCCCAGGGCAGCCGTAAGGTGCGAACTTCCAGTATCGCCTCCAACGTGAGCCGCGGCAAGTGAAGCCAACGCCACCAATTGTCGAACATTACTCTTGCCAAGAAGGTCTTGCGGAGGAAGCTTGCTCGCTGTGATCACTTCGCTCGCGGCAGCCCGATCCGCCTCTGCCTTTCCACCAATCAGGGCGGTTTCAAATCCATTTTCCTGCAACGAGTCGTTGAGTAAAGCAAATTGAGAGGCCGGGTATCGCTTAGTTGCCCATCCTGCTCCCGCGTTCAACAGCACTAACGGTTTCTCCGGCGTTCGCAAAAGCGATTGCATCGCCTCGACATCCTCGGGTTTTGGCAACAGGGAGAATCTTGCCTCTCGAGCCAAAGCACCAGCGGCACGAGCGACATCTACGTATTGATCGACGATATGGAGCGAGGTAAGGTCAGGCGTCACTTGACTGGAAAAGAGCCAAGACCCTTCGCGCTGCCAGTGGTATCCGAGCTTTAGTGGAGCCCTGGCTCTGCCTACGACGATCCCGCTCTTCAAAAGTCCCTGCATATCCAAAGCGCAATCGAAAGATTCGGAAAACTTCGGCCACTTCTTTGGGTCGAAGCCGACTTTCCCAATGAGGATCTCATCTACTGACGTACAGCATTCCACTATGCCCGCGAAACGCGGATCGACGAACCAAGTAATGTGCGAGTCGGGAAAAGTGTTCTTCAGAGCCACTGCGGCAGGCAGAGTGCAAACCACATCTCCAAGAGACGAAAGACGACTAATAAGATAGCGAGCCACTAGCTCATCACCACCGCTAGTTTTTGTAAAGCGGCCTCAGTAACTTCGGTGACAGTGACGTTAGCGGTCTCCGTCCCATGGCGAAGAACTAAAGAGGTGTCCGAATAGGGACGATACACCTCGGGAGGAGTCGGCCCAAAAATCGAAATAGCGGGAATGCGATAAGCAGCCGCCATGTGCCCAGTTCCAGTATCGGCACTCAGGTGAAGGACGCTTTCACCGACCAAAGCCACTGTCCTCTCCAGAGAGGTTTTGCCTATCAAGTCTTCGCAGCCAGGGACATTCGCCGGTGGTTCTTCCGGTCCGCCCAAGAATACGACCCGAGCGCCAGCACCCGCCAAGCTCGCCGCTACCGCTAACCAATTATCACGGGGCCATTTTTTCTTATCCGAACCAGCCCCCACCGAGATGGTTACCAAACCCGGTTGCGTTTCTTCTCGCATCGGCATCATCGGCACGTCCACGAATGGAATCTTATCGAATTCCTGCAGCAGATCGTGGTTCCAGTCGACGACGTGCTTATTCGATGGGTCTCCGGGCAGAAGCGGATTCATCTTCGCAGCCAGAGAATCGGTTGCCCTCGCCATCATGCGCTTCTTCGGGGCAGCGATACGTAGCGCGATAGCGGTTTTGCTGTGGCCTTGAAAATCCATTCCGTAATCGAACCGACGGTGACGAAGACTGGAGTAGTAAGCCAGTTGCTGCCGCCACGTCTCCGGCGACCACCGCCTCTTTTTCCAAACATCCCTTGGAATTTGCAGTCGTTGCGAAACAAGTTCGTAAGGATCGACAGCGGCTTGGCAACGCCTCTCAACTCCCCAGACAATCTCAGATTTCGGATAGTGATGCCGCAAGGCGGTAACCGCCCAGGCCGTCATCACGCAATCACCAATCGCAGAAAAGCGAAGCACGAGAATCTTCGGTGAGGTCACAGATAGCCGTTCTCTCTGGCGCTCTTCCACCTGTCGTGCATCCAAAGATACTGCTCGGGAAACTCGCGAATAACATGCTCGAGCGCATTATTAACGGCTCGAGTCATCCCTTCTTGCCATTCGTAACCTTCGACCGGCTGCAGCTCAGGATAGAAGCGGACCGTGTACTGACCAGGACCGTTGCGAATGCAGAAGCCGGCGAAGATCTTCGAGTTAGTGCGGCTAGCAAGAACGGCTGGCCCCTTCGAAGTTTCCAACCGTAATGCCGAAGTAGGGAACGAGAATTTCTCCCGAGTTTTGGTCGGGCAGAATGCCAAGCCAACCTTTTCTTTTCAGACAAGAAATTCCTGTTTTTGCAGCCGATCCGCGAAAGGCCACTTCTAATCCGGCGGCACGTCGCAAGTCCGTCATCCGTTGGGTAACTCCATCCTGTTCGGCGTCGCGGGCTACTACGGTAAGTTGCCGGTCAAATGTGGCGACCCAATTTCCGATTCTTTCCCAGCATCCGAAATGGCCAGTGACCCAAATGACGCCGCCATCGTAGTCGAGTGCCTCTTGGAAGTTCTCCATTCCTTCGACCTTTGTGGTCTCAAAGATTTCATCTTTTGTACGAATTTCAGTTCTTAGAAATTCAGCGAGTATTCGACCAAAATGGCGATACATCTCCTTGCCGACCTCGTGCCTTTTCTCGGGTGACCATTCAGGGAAGATAAGCTCTAAATTGCTTGCTGTCCGGCGGCGATGCTTTTTATCGATCGCTCGAACAAATAGGGCGATCCGCTCCCCCAATTTTTCGGCGCTGGCGATGTCCTTCTTCTTGATCATTTTTCGCCTAACGGCGTCGAATGCATAAGTACCGACTGCATTGAGGATCTTTTTTTTGAAAGATATCTTTTCAGTTGGCATCTATAAAAGGCGAGACATTTTGGATGAGCCAGCGATCGAAGGCTTCTTGTGGTTCGATGACAAGAGTCTGCAAAGCGATGACGACGTTAACTCGATCAAGATCTGACCGCTGCCGCAACTTCACCCAATCTTTAGCGGTGATGACGAGAGCCTTCTTTCCTTCAAGAGATGCTAAAAGGGTACCCCCCTGCAACGGATCGTGATCGGGCAACAACACGGCTTGATCGATGGCAACGCCCTCACTTGTGAGGTCGAGCAAGAAACGCTGGGGATCCCCGATCGCGGTAAGGACATTGGCTTCTATTGGCTTGACGACTTCCTGGTTGTATCGGTCGACATATCTTAAGGCACCATATCGTGATCTGAATTCCTGGCCCAAAACAAGAGTTGCTCGCTTTCTGTTGATTCTAGGTTCTCGATATGGGCCGGCAGGAAGACAGCAGCGGTTGCGAGGCTGCTCTGCGTCGATGAGAATGGTCACGTCTTTATAAAGCGGCAGATGCTGGAAACCATCGTCCATCAGCAGAACCGCCTTTGCATTCTTTCCGTGAGCAAGCTCCGCTGCGAGCACCCTTCGCCGTCCGACAACCAGCGGAACCTCGGGGAGGAACTCCCGCAACATGGATGGTTCGTCTCCCCACTCTTTCGCGTCCAGTGGGCCGTCTGGGGCGAGCGTCGCCGCTTCAGCCTTCGGGCTGCCGTAACCACTGCACCCTAAAATCACCTCAAAGCCGAGCGCGATCAATCTCTCGGCAACGTATCGAGTGACGGGTGACTTTCCACTCCCTCCTGTGATGAGGTTCCCAACGCACACCACCGGGCGATGCGGCCGCGCCGCCTTCTTGATTCCTAACTGGTAGATGGCTAAGTAGCACTGCCATCCGAACCCATACAGCCAACTTGCGGGAACCAGAAGGGTGCGCAGCACTCGGCTTCCAAAACTCTGGGAAAACCAGAGCTGATTGGGGTCGAGCATAAGCTACTTTAGCTGGAAACGGACGCTCTCTTCATCCGGGTTCGGCTTCGGGTCCATGGCCATAAGCCGAGCTTCGAAATGACCAGCGAGAACCCGCCCGGGAGGACCGTTCACTAAATCGAGTTGAGTTGCGATGGCCGCTTTGCGCCGACGAAAGCTGATACCCAGTAGCTGGCCATGCCGCAGCTCGATATCTGCGGAAACTAAGTCCTCCCAAATGAGCAGGATTTGCGCCCTAAGATCCTTATCACGTTCATCGGAGTCGAGCTCGCCTTGGAAGGTGTCTTCGTAGTCGACGCAAATCTCAAGCCGCTCTGCTTCTCGGAAGTAGGTCACGCTTCTCACAACGGCGTTGTGTAGTGTGGGATAGTAGCCGAACATCTGGTGGAGCAAGTCGCCATCGGCAGTGTCTGCCCAAACGATGTCGGCAGATATATCTTCTGCCGCTGGCTCTTCGTTTTCAGGCATGAACCGATGATACGGTAATCCTAGCTATCGATTTTCTTCTTGCTCTATGAAGTCTTCCCTCTTCAGAGATTTTCGGGAGCGATGGTAAACCCGAATAATCGTTACAGTTGACGTTAAGTCATTGACTTCATAAATAACCCGATGCGACTGGTATCGCAGTGATCGAAATCTTACGCCGATATCCTCCGCTTCCGGAATGAGTGCGAAGCGATGAGGTAGCTCGGGCAATTTTTCTATCTCTTGATAAAGATTATTTATCCACCGCCCGGAAACCAAAGGGTTCTTTTCTCGTTCTTGAATCAATTTGCCTGTCTCTGAAATATCCCTCTTAGCAGAGAGGGAGATCTCAACCTTATAAACCAAGCTCTTTCCGAATGTCGGCAAAAGCGTCTTCGAGTCCTTGAACTCTACCGTTCCTCACATCTTCTTGGCCTTCCCGAATTGCGTTAATGAAATGGATCCTGTCTAGCTCATCGACCATCTCTTGGTATGACTCAGCATCCTGAACGACCACCTCGGCCTTTCCATTTACAGTGAGGGCGATCGGGTCATGACTCTCCCGAATCTGCTGAATATAGGACTTTGCATTGCGCGTAAACTCGGTAACTGAGTGAATATTTGTTGCCTTGATCATCTTATTACGTGTTGAATTATGGGCATTATTCATTGATCCGAGGCATTCCGGGCGTATTTAACCTCTTCCCGGCAGAGATTCGGTAACGTCGAACTAACTCATGGCAACTCTCTTCACCCGGATCATCAACGGGGAGATTCCCGGCGACATCGTCTATCAAGACGAGAAGGTCGTCGCATTCCGCGATATCGATCCGAAGGCACCTGTCCATATCGTCATCGCCACCCGAGCTGAAATCGAAGGGCTGGCATCCCTGCCAGAGGACGGAGATCACCTAGGCATTCTTAATGCCGCCAAAAAAATTGCCGGGCAGGAGAACCTGACCCATGGCTACCGGTTAGTAATCAACCAGGGTGAAGATGGCGGTCAATCGGTCCCCCATCTTCATGCTCACCTGCTCGGCGGACGACCGCTTTCCTGGCCCCCCGGCTAGCCCAACGGTAACCTAAAGACATGGCGTTGCCGTACGATCGCGTTTATAACTTCTCGGCTGGCCCGAGCACCCTCCCACTTCCCGTGTTGGAGCTGGCGCAAAAGGACCTCCTCAACTACGGCAACACGGGAATGAGCGTCATGGAGATGAGCCATCGCTCAAAGGCGTTCGAGGACATTCTCGAAGCCGCAGAGCGAAATTTCCGCGAGTTGCTGAGCATCCCTCCCAATTACAAAATTCTCTTCCTCGGTGGAGGAGCGAGCCTTCAATTCAGCATGGTCCCCATCAGCTTTCTGCGTGGAAAGGAATGTGCTGATTACGTCATCACCGGTTCATGGGGAGTGAAGGCGGCCGAGGCCGCCAGTATCGAGGGCACCGTCAACAAAATCTTCGATGGAAAAGCGGAAGGTTATCGGAGAGTGCCAGAGCTCGACGAATGCGAACTTTCGGACGAAGCGGCCTACTTACACATCACCAGTAACGAGACGATCCAAGGCATCCAGTTCAAAGAAGATCTCACCACAACCAACCCCTTGATCTGCGACATGTCGAGCGACATCCTGTCGAGGCAGGTCGATATCTCGAAATACTCGTTGATCTACGCTGGAGCCCAGAAAAACATGGGTCCCGCGGGCGTAACCGTCGCAGTGATCAGCGATGAGATGCTGCAGAAGGTGCCCAACCAGATGCACCCGATGCTGGACTATCGGCTTCAGGCCGAAAATGGATCGATGTACAACACTCCACCCTGCTGGAATATCTACATCTGCGGATTAGTCTATCGGCACTTACTCGATCAGGGCGGTCTGCCAGCCATTCAGAAACAGAACGAGAAGAAGGCAAAGATCATCTACGATGCTATCGATCGGAACTCTGGGTTCTACACTGGTCACGCCGCTCACGCAAGCCGCAGCACGATGAACATCACGTTCACCTTGCCGAGTGAAGATCTCACGAAGGCATTCCTAAAATGGACGGACGCCCAGAAGCTCGACGGCTTGAAAGGCCATCGATCCGTCGGAGGTATCCGCGCCAGCATTTACAACGCGTTTCCTGAAGAGGGCTGCACCCTCCTGGCCGAGCTTATGGATTCGTTCGTGAAGGAACACGGCTAGACTTCCTTCGCGTGAGAGGAACACTTCTTAACACCGGTACCGTTCTGGTAGGAGCAACTCTTGGCACCCTTGCTGGAAAGGCGGTGCCAACCGAGTACCAAGACGTCGCCCTGCATGGTCTCGGGCTGGTCGTTACCGGCTTAGCGATAAAGATGTTCCTTGGAACTAAGAATCCTCTTGTAGCCGCGGTGGCACTTCCATTAGGCGGGATCATCGGCTTGCTGCTTCACCTGCAGGTTGGAGTAACCGCACTCGCGGCTTGGTCGCAAAGCCATCTTGGCGGAGGCCCGAACTTCGTCACTGGCATGATCGCTTCATTCGTCCTCTTTTGCGTGGGGCCGATGACGCTCCTCGGCTGCCTTGAAGATGGTCTGGATGGCAAGATCGGCATTCTCAGCGTGAAGTCGGCTCTCGACGGAGTGAGCAGCTTCTTTTTTGCTGCCGCCGCTGGAACCGGAATTCTGGTCACTGCTCTCCTTCTTCTTCTCTTCCAAGGCGGCTTGACACTTCTTGCCCGAAGACTGAAACGGCTATCCCAAAACGAAGAGGCTCTTGCCGAAATAGGTGCGGTCGGCGGCGCAATTCTTCTAGGTTCCGCTTTGGGCCTTCTGGGGTTGGCTCAACTCAATGTCACCAACTACCTGCCTGCCATCGTTTTAGCCCCTCTTCTGCAGCAGTAGCCGATCGTCTGATGACGCTGAAGAGAGTAGAGGCATGAAACGTCCCGATTGGATCTCCGGTATCGAGCCCTTCTTCACGCGGTCGCTTCTTGGCGTCGAACTTTGGCAGTGGATCGCGCTTCTGGTGCTCGTACTTGCTGGATCCGTCGCTGGATACGCTGCTCGGGCAATTGCTGGATGGCTGATCGTGCTTCGACAGAGAGTGATCAAAGCGCCTTTAAGCGCAGAGATTCGCGCTGCTTTCAGAAGGGCAAGCTTCCTCCAAGGTTTTGTTTGGCTCTACTCGATCACGGTCGGACAGCTCTTGCTGAATCCTCACGCCGAGAACGTTGTCGAGAAAGCTCTCGATAGCTTACAGATCGTCGCTCTGGTGATGTTCGCCTACGCTGCATGGGATGCGTTAAGCGAGCGAGTAGCGCTTAGCGCGGCCGGCCGATCCGATCGCGCCGACCGGCTGCTCGTACCTGTCATCCGAAAGCTGGTCCACACCCTCATCATCATCATCGGGCTGTTGATCGCCATTGCAACACTGACCAACGTAAACCTCTCCGCTTTTATCGCGTCCCTCGGCATCGGGGGATTGGTAGTGGCACTCGCGGCGAAGGATTCAGTAGAGAATCTGTTCGGCTCGGTCACGATCCTTTTCGATACGCCCTTCGCAATTGGGGACTGGGTGAAGATCGATAAGATCGAGGGCATTGTCGAACAGATCAACCTCCGCTCGACCCGTATTCGTACGTTCGAAGACACGGTCATCAATCTGCCCAACGCAAACCTAATCCGGGCTGCCGTCGAAAACTTCGGTGCCCGCCGGGTCCGCCGTCAGCAGCTCTCAGTCAAGCTCGCCTACAACAACACGCCTGAGAAGATCGACCTTTTCTGCGAAAAGGTACGGGACCTCGTTCGAGCGATGCCTGAAGTCCAGGGAGCGAGAGCGATCGTCGACGTCGAAGCGCTCGGCGATTCTTCCATAAGCGTAATGATCCAATGCCACTTCGAAGTCGTGAGCCAGAGCGACGAGATGCGACTGCGCCACCAGCTTCTGCTTCAAATCCTTAAGATTCGCGCAGAAGTAGGCATCGAGTTCCGCCAGCTCTAAGCCGCGCATTCCGGTTCCGCGATACAATCGTTCGATGCCCCGCTATGTGCTGTCTTTTCTAGCCCTAACTGTTTGCGTGACATCCGCTTTAGCGCTAGATAATCAGCCTCAGCGGACCCTTTCACACATGCCGCGATTCGATAAATACAGCAAACTTCTCAAAAATCTCAATGGGTCGGTCGACCTCGGGATTCGTCGGGTCAGCTGGTCTGCCGATGGAGAATCGGTTGGCTACACCCTCGGTGGAAAGAATACGATTCTTGACATCGCTACCGGCGCCACTAAGGAAGGAACGATCACTGCGACCGATGTGAGAGGTCGCCGCCGCCGCGTAGGCCCCCAGCGAGGTCGACAATTCGACACCACCTACACCGCGGATGGAAAGGTGAAGGCGGTTTCCCGAGATCGTAATGTTTACATTAGCGACGCCGACGGCAGCAATGAAGTAGCCGTCACCACCGAGGGAAGCGTCGCCAATCGCATCAAGTACGGGACAGGAAGCTGGGTCTATGGCGAGGAACTGGCTCAGACCGAGGCCATGTGGTTCTCTCCGGATGGGAAGAAGCTTGCCTACTATCGTTTCGACGAATCCGACGTCAAAGACTACTACGTCGCCTACTCTCAGCTTCAAATTCAGGACGTTCTCAACACAGAACCCTATCCGAAAGCTGGTGCTCCCAATCCGCACGTCGAGTTGTACATCTACGACTTGGCTAGCAAACAATCCACGAAAGTCGCCACCGATTTCGGGGACAAGAGCATGAGCGAGTACATATTCAACATCGCATGGTCGAAGGATGGAAGCGAGCTCTATTTCTACCGAATGAACCGAAAGCAGATGAAGTGGCAATTCTGCGCAGCGAATCCTTCAAATGGTACGGGCCGTGTTATTCTCGAGGAGAACCGCAACGATGGGTGGGTCGACCAGCAACCTCAAATATCCTGGCTCGAGGACGGAAAGCGCTTCATCATCAACAGCGATCGAAGCGGTTTCCACAACCTTTATCTGTATGACATAGAAGGCACGCTGCTAAAGACATTAACCTCTCTTAGCTGTGAAGTCGAAGAAGTACAGCTGATCGACGAGAAGAACTCCAAGATTTTTTATAGCGCACGCAGCGCCCCAAATCCGTATCTCAGCCAGCTTCACTCGGTCAACATCGACGGTACTGGGGAGGCGTCACTCACCGATATCAATTTGAGCCATACGTCAACGGTTTCTCCCAATGGCAAATACTTTGTCGACATCGCGGAGGACGTTTCGACCGCTCCTGTAACAAATCTTTGCGATGCCTCGGGCAAGGTTCTTAAGCAACTTTCAAAAAGTGACACTTCGAAATTCGATGCTTTGAAGTTCAAAAGAGCGCAACGGTTCACCTTCACTGCTGGAGATGGGAAGACGAAGTGCTACGGAAGCATGAGCTTCCCTAGTGACTTCAACCCTCATTCGAAGTATCCGGTGATCGTGTTCGTCTACGGAGGCCCTGAAAGCGGTGGAACCGTCGAGCACTTCAAACTTCCAAACCCGATAACCGAGCTTGGCTTTATCGTTGCCGAAATGGACGGCCGCAACACCTCCGGGCGTGGACGCGCATTTCTATGCGCCGGATATCGAAAGCTTGGAACGGTCGAAATCGATGATCACGCCGCGGGCGTCCAAGCCCTCGCCCATGATTATAAGTTCATCGACGGTAGCCGAGTTGGCATTCAAGGAACGTCATACGGCGGCTACTTCAGCGCCATGTCGATTCTCCGCTATCCGAATGTCTACGCTGCTTCCTGCTCCAGCTCACCGGTGACGGACTGGCGCAACTACGATTCGATCTACACGGAGCGCTATATGGGACTGCCTACCGCCGAAGACAATTCGGCTGGATATGAAGCGGGCTCATGTATGACTTATGCCGATAAACTCCAGGGTCGGTTGATGCTGTACTTCGGCACATCGGACAATAACGTCCATCCAGCGAACACACTGCAACTAGCAACCAAGCTCGAAAGTCTTGGCAAGAAGTTCGATCTTCAAATCGGTGCTGACAAAGAGCACACTCAGATGAATGCTTCACGTATGTGGGAATACTTCATCAACAATCTCATTATCGATCCGCAGAAATTTCCGCAGAAGCAAGCCGCACGATGGCGAAAGCTTGCGGATCAGAAGCTGGTAAAGCTAAATATCTCTAAAAGGCTATCGCCGAACAAGATATAAATCACCCCTCAAGCAGTTTTACGCCGTAAATTGTGGTTGCTCCAACTAGTTATCTGTCGTCATTCTTAGTGTCTTGTTAATGTAGAAATAATTTGCCACTATGGTGTTTAAATGGACTCTTGATGCTGAATCAACACAATAAGACAAAAATTGAAAAGCTTACTGAGGGGGGCAGAGTCACATTTGAGATATTTGGTGTCTTAGAGCTTGGAGAGCCTCTTAGAAAGATGTTGATCGTCGAAGACTCAGCCGATGACGAAAGGCTCATTCTTCGGGCTATTAGAAAATGTCTGGAGAATGTTGAGGTCATCGTCGCGCGCGATGGCCAGGCTGCGATCGAAGTTCTCCAGCTAGAGTCGGAGCATGAAATCTCTTATCCGAGTGTTATTCTCTCGGATTTAAAGCTTCCCCTTGTCGATGGGGAGGAGCTCGTCAAATCAATCCGCGCTCGAACAGATGGTGCGAACGCCACGATCATAGTTTTCAGTTCTTCTTATGAAGACAAAGATGTTGAGCGATGTCGAAAAGCAGGAGCAAATTCCTTTATTCAAAAGCCGATGGAACCAATTCTATTTAACGAGACTATTCGAAAAGTTCTTTCACACTGGGTCCTAGGTGAGCCACTTTCGTCTGGAGACGAGAAAACAATCCCGAAATGGAGCACGCACCCTAACTAGGAAGACGGCTACGTGCCTGAAGGCGTTGCAGTTCTTCTTCCATCGACTTACGCTCGCTATCATCTCGCATGATTTTTGAAAACTTAATGACGTGGCCTGCTGAATCTCGATGAGCGATGAGAGTTCCATCGATCCAGATGTGGGTGCCATCTTTCCGTTGGTGGTAGCGCCGCTCTAAACAACGGCCGTGCTCGATGGCTTCCTTCATTTCAAACTCTGGCTCACCATTCTTCGCGTCTTCAGGAGTAAACACAACCGCAAAGGGGTGTCTTACAAACTCGTTCTCAAGATAACCGAGTAGTCGAAAGACTCCTGGATTCCAATCCATGATCATTCCCTTTAGGCTAATGTCGAAAACACAGAAGCCCTCCGCTTCACTCAGTAGAAGATCTCGCTCTGCACGAGCACGGATAGCTTCTTCTGCAACGCTTCTAAGTTCTCCACCCAACACCTTCATAATCGCCTCGGAGCGATTGGTGGTTTCCGTCTTTGCTCTCAGCCTTTCCCAGTAAGTTCTTACTGTAGCTAGAGAAAGTCCCAGAAGAGCGGCTATCTCCTTATCGGTTCTGCCTTCCGCAGCTTGTAACAAGATTTCACGCTCGCGAGTTGAAATCTGTTTTTCGGTCATTGTTAATTTCTTCGAACTTGTCCTATGGAAAGTCAATCTGGAAGAAAGGCCAAGTAAACATTAAGTTACTTTGGATGTCGGTCAGAAGTCCGTGGTGTTAAACAATGACAACCCTCGCTTTATTTCATCCGCCATCTCAGGATTTCGATGTCTGGAAGATGGCAATCTCAGAAAATCTTCAATCTTTCGATGTTTGTACGGGCTTAGAACGTCTTTATAGGTGGATGACCATAAACTAAGGTTATCAAATACGATTCTATATTCTGAAATATAGAATAGAACAAGATGTTTTTTGTATTTCATCAACAGCAATCAGACCATCTAGGGATGACGGACGACCAGATTCTTAAAATGGGGTCGGATAAATGGTTCGACCTCTACATTGGGAAGAAAGGAGACACAACGGTCGCCATGTCCGAAGCATCCAATATTTACGCCCGATGTTCTCGCCGCGAAAAACCTCAAAACCGTGGATTCTCTAAATGGACAAAAAAGATCGAGACTTCTGCACTGGCTGAGAGCCGTGACCAAATACGGGGAGTATGCGTTCGTCATCGAATCCCGAGGTGGAGGAACTATCTGGATACCGGTCGATGCAGCTCAGAGAATCGACGTAGAGGAGTATTTCGAAAAGCTTATTGCCAGCGAAATAAAGGGCAATCCTTCCGTACAAGAAGACATTGAAACCTTGTCAAAACAGATCCTAAACCAGCATGAGGTCATCCTTAAAAAACTGGCCAACTATCCTAAGTATCAATCAGTAGGTGTCGGTAGAGCCGAGCTTCTTAACGCGAATATATTAGCGAAGGATTTGCTGTTTTTGATGCTGCCAGAGATCATGAAGGTAGGCGGCGAAGAGGCACTTCTTACTTTGCAAACAATGAAGGATCTGTCCGACCCCAAGACGCTCTTCGATCCACAGATCAGCTCACTTCCGTTGTCACCCGGTTACGAAATTGCTCTGCAATTTTAAATAGCTTTTCTCGTCGAGCATCTGAAAGGCGATCCAAATTCTTGATCATCAGCGATACCCTTGGATTTTTAGAGAGTTTCTGTCTATGACGATCCAGGAAGCTCCAGAAGAGTCCGTCCCAAACTTCGCACCAATCGCCTTTCGGACAGTTGGACATCTTCAAGAGGTACGCAGACCCACTAAGGTAAGGCTTTGTCGCGAAATACCCCCCGTCCGCAAATTGAGACATACCAATAACATTAGGAAGCATCACCCAGTCGGCTGAATCTACGAACATCTCCATAAACCAGTTGTAAGTTTCTAAGGGATCGATTTCGCACATCAGCATGGCAGCTCCCAGAATCATAAGCCGTTCGATGTGGTGGCACCAGCCATGGTCTCGAGCCCGCTTGATAGCATCGTCGAGGGGTAAAAGGCCAGTGTTGCCGTCGTACCAACAACTCTTTAACTTACGCTTATGCCCAAAGTGATTTTCGGTCGATGGTCCGACTCCTTTGTCGGCGTAATCCCGATCGATGCCCTTGACGAACTCTCGCCAGCCTATGATCTGCCGCGTTAATCCCTCGAGCGAAGCCAAAGGAATCGAAGAGTGCCGATGCCGTTCGTAGATCGCCTCGATCACCTGACCAGGCGTCAGCAGGCCGTTATTCAAATACATAGAAAGTTGCGAGTGAAACAGCACCCTCTCGGTCGTGTCGATGGCGTCTTCGTAAGGTCCGAACTCGCGCACCCGAGAGCTCAAAAAGTCCTCTAGGAGTTCGGCCGCATCTCGATGACACACTGCGTATCCGAAGGACTCGACAGAGCCAGGATGATTCGGGAAGGTTTTCTCGACGAGTTCGATCACTTTTCTCGTAACCCCATCCGGCTGTACCTCCCAAACTCGAGGCACTGATAACCCTGAAGGAAGCTTCTTTCGATTCTCCGTATCGAAACTCCACTTCCCTGCGACGGGTCCACCGTTCTCATCGAGCAACAAGTTCAGTCGCTTCCGCTGTGATACATAAAATTCGGCCATGAAGCGGCGGCGATGACTACTGGCATAGCTTTGCCACTCGGCCTTGGAGGTCAGAAAGGCAGGGCTATCCTGGACAGTGAGATCTACGCCCGCTAAGCTTTCTCGAAGGCTGGGAAGGAAGTAGGCATCGTTCGGCTCGTAAAGATGAACCCGCTCGGTTCCTGCACCGGCACAGAACGCTGAAAAAGCCTCAAAGATGTTCATCGATGGAGACCCGACGTTTAGCTCCTGATAGACGACAGTTCGGCCAGAGGCGACCAACTCATCTCGAAAGTGCCGCATGGAAGACAGGAAAAAGACAATCTTCTGCTTGTGGTGCCGCATCCGGGTGCACAGGAACAAATCCTCCCGCATAAAAACGACCGCGTTCGGCGGCAGGTGGGACAGTCCGGAAAAAAGATTATCGCCAAGAAGAAGAATACATTCCGTCATGCGAGCAACCAGTAGTGGCCTACGTATGAGAAAATGAATTGAGTAGCCATTGGCATGAGTTCCACCCTCCCTCGAAAGAAGCTCTCCACATTTGCGAATGCCCCCGCTGGCATCCGGCTCAGTTGGATCGACTTCTGTAAGGTCAACCGCCGCTATCGAAACGACCTGGCTCTCCGCTCCACGGTTCTCATTGCTGGAATCGCCTTCTTGCATTGGCCACTTTTGGTCGCCGGTCTACTACTCCTAATTTCGCCGAGCCTCGTTTACTATCGGACTGCGCGCACCTTGCGCGACGGCCACGGGGTAGCTGCCAAGTTGATTTCGACAAGCCCTCCGTTGATCGCGGTCTTCGATGACATGGGACGGAGCCTAATGGATTCTTCTCCGTGCGTTACCGTCGTTTCCGCCGACCATTTGACCGTACCTCCAGAAGTAGAGCGCGGAGAGCGAGTCGCGGTTACCGCGTTAGGCTTAGGGGGAGATTCCAAATGTTTCGGAAAACTCGAGATCGGCATTGTCGATTTCTTGATTCAGGATAAAGCCGAAAAGGAATCGTTGCTCGAATCGATTTCGGATTGGCAGTGGGATTCTCTCGATGAAGCACTTTTCGATCTCCCATCACCTCTCGAACTCGGTATCCACATGCTGGCTACTCGTCTCGATTAAGTAAGCCGCGGAAGGTTTCCTTCCAATCGTTATCGCCTTTACCTTCGCTGAGAAGCCAGGTTTTGTTAAAGGCAATCTTCTCGTCCGCAGAATCCTTCGCCTTCTGCATCCCCGCGATGTAGATAGTGTTCTTTCCAAATTTGCCATTGACGATATCGACCGCGTGGCTGAGCTTCGAGCGATCGACAGTCGGGGTGAAAAGAGAAGGAGTAACTTCTGCGCCTGTTCGCAGGTCGGTGAAGTTGACGGAAACTTTGATGGGATGAACGAAATCACGCTTCGCCCAAGCGGTAGAGAAGGCTTCGTTCATGGTGAGAGTGTCCTGAGTCGGCGGAACCTTGAATTCATCCCACCAACTCTTTGTCTTCCCTTTCACCGCTACATACATCGAACCTGTCCAAAGATTTTCCGACCGTAGCCGCGCGGAGGCCTTCTGGATGAGTCTCAGAAGAACCTCTCGGCATCCTGATCGGTGCGCAGGTCGGGAGCCAGAACGTGAGAATGGCTGAGCGATTTTCGCGCATGCTCCTCGGTCGGCATCTCATAGCCGCGCAGCAGGAACCACCACCGCTCGCCCACGATGCTTCCGAAAGCATTCGTCAGCTCCAGTCTCGAAGCGGTGTATAAATCTTTCACCGTAAAGATCATTGACGCATTCAGTCGGCGAGCCATGCGAACGTTGATGCCGCAAAAGTCAGTCAGCTTCCAGGTCGAGCAGACGCCCGGGCAGCGAGGGTGCTTCGAGAAGCACAAGACCGTCCGGCTTCTCCAATTCAGTGGCCATCTTCGCCAAGAAGCAATTGGGAGCGATGCCAATCGAGCAGGTCATGAATGGCCCGATTTCCTGCGCGATCTCGTCTTTCATCTTCTGGCCAATCGCTCGCGCCTGCTTCGGCTCACGCTCTTCCCCGAGAAGGCGAAAGCTCATCTCATCGATGCTGTGAACCTTATCCTCGGGAAGAACATTCTGAGAAACGGCTCGCAACGCCTCGTGATAAGCCTTGTAGATTTTCGGGGCGAGCTGGCACCGAAGATGATTTCAGGGCACTTGAGACGCGCCTCTGGTACGGATGTGCCGCACTTGACACCAAACTTCTTCGCTTCCCGGGAGGCGGCGATGGCACTCGTTGATTCTGAGTCGACCGGCAGAACCGCGATCGGCCGATTTTGGAGTTCCGCGCCGTTCTTGCTGTTCGACGCTCGCGAAAAAGGAGTTGAAGTCGAGGAACAACGTCCTTAACTTCTGGTCACTTTTCGGTAGATATTCGTCTACCATAAAGTTATTTTACTATGATTCAGCGAGACTTGTAATAGAAAGCTGCAATGATTCCTGGAAGTCCGCAAGAACCCATAAAACCGCGGTGATAACAATGGCTTTAGCACCTTTGTCGATGACGGCAATAGGAGGAAGGAAGATGCACAACAAGATGTCGATCAAACTCACGCCGTCAGCATAGCGGAAGCCGGAAAGAGATTCCAACTTTAGGCCCGGTTACAAGGCGACTGGTAAACTTTCTACCTTTGCCGATGGACCTTAAAGAATCACTCAACCTGCCGGACGCCGCCTTCACGATCCCCATGAAGGCTGACCTACCAAAGGTAGAGCCCGAGATTCAAAAGAGCTGGAATGAAGCTCAGATTTATCATCTCATCCAGGCCGCACGAAAAGATGCCCCGACGTTCGTGTTGCACGACGGTCCCGCCTACACGAACTCTCCTATTCACCTCGGTACCGCGCTCAACAAATCTCTAAAGATTTCGTTGTCAAGAGCCGAACGATGATGGGCTTCCGCGCTCCTTACGTTCCGGGATCGACAACCATGGTCTTCCAATCGAGCAGGCCGCGATGAAAATCTTCAACGAGAAGAAGATCACCCCCTACTCCAACCGAGCTCCGAGAAGCTTGTCGTGCCCACGCCGAGAAGTTTGTAAAGCTACAGACCGAGCAGTTCGAGCGCTTCGGAGTTTTCGGCCTTTGGGAGCGACCCTACAAGACGATGGAATACAAGTTCGAGGCAGAGATCCTTCGTGTATTCAAGCGCCTGGTCGAGAAGGGTTACGTCTATAAGGGCCTGCGTCCGACCCTCTGGAGCCCAACATCGCGAACGGCACTTGCCGATACGGAGATCGTCTACAAAGATCACACCAGCACCGCGATCTACGTCCGCTTCCCGCTGCTGGAAGATAAAAACGGATTCAGCAAAGGGTTGCCGAATCTCTACACGATTATCTGGACCACGACCCGTGGACGATTCCGGCTAACGTTGCCGTCGCTTTTAATCCAGTCATGGAATACGCCATCGTGCGGGTTGGCGGCGACCACTATGTTATTGGGCACGATTTAGTCGAAACCGTAGCCGCAAAGCTCGGATGGACGGATCACGAAGTTCTCTTTGTCGAACTCGGAGCCTCATTCGAGTACCTCCAAGTTTAAGCATCCGATCTTCGATCGAGAGTCGCTGGCGGTTCTCGCCAACTACGTGACGATGGAAGACGGCACTGGTGTGGTTCATACCGCCCCTGGCCACGGAAGAGACGACTACTACACCGGCCTTCGCTACAACCTTCCCGTTCTCACCCCTGTCGATGAGCGAGGCGTGCTTACTGCCGAGGCGGGAGAGTTCGAAGGAACTTATTACAAAGACTGCGACCGAGTCGTCGTCGATCGCCTTCGCGAGGTCGGAAACTTGCTCGACGCTCGCCCATATTCGCCACAGCTACCCCCCACGCCGAGCGCGATGAGCAGCCCGTCATCTTCCGCGCCACTGAGCAGTGGTTTGTGTCGCTGGAGCACGATGACCTCCGAAAGAAGATGCTCTCCGAAGTCGACAAGGTGGAGTGGTTCCCTAAAGCGGGCGAGAGTCGAATTACCGCCATGGTTAGCGGACGACCCGACTGGTGTGTTTCGCGGCAGCGTCCATGGGGCTGCGGTATCCCTGTTTTCTACGGCGTACCCAGCGGTCAACCCGTTCTCGACCCGGTAGCAATCGAATCGGTTGCCAAACTCGTCGAAATCCATGGTTCGGATGCATGGTTCGAGTGGGATCCGAGCAAAATTCTTCCCCCGGGTTACAAGCACCCTGAAACCGGAGAAATAGAGTTCCGCAAAGAGACCGACACCCTAGACGTCTGGTTCGATTCTGGAGCTACATCCCTTTGCGTGCTCGAAGGAAACGTCGCCCTCGAATGGAAAGAGCCACTTCCGGCCGACATGTATCTGGAAGGCTCCGACCAGCACCGAGGTTGGTTCAACTCCTCCCTCATCCTCTCGACGGCCTTGCGAGGTCAGGCACCCTACAAGCAAGTAGTCACCCACGGCTTCGTCACCGATGAGAATGGCCTCAAATTTTCGAAGCGCCTGGGCAATGCGATCGATCCAGTGAAGGCGGCTGAGACGTTCGGTGCCGACGTGGTTCGCTACTGGGTAGCGAGCGTCGACTACAGCAACGACGTACCCTGCTCGGATGCTCTACTAAAGCGATTCGGAGAGAACTATCGAAACGTACGCAACGCGCTCCGATTCTTACTCGGCAACCTGTACGACTACGACGCCAGTCGCCCGGTCGAAGTAGTCGATTCTCTCGACCAGTGGGTAATGGAGCAAACCGATCTTCTCGTTTCCGACTGCGTTGCCGCTTATGAGCGTTATGATTTCAATGCCGTGATCTCCGGAATTCACAACTTTTGCCGGAGCGAGTTATCGAGCTTCTATCTCGATGTCATCAAAGATCGGATGTATTGCGACGCAGCTCAATCGAACTCTCGACGATCTGGACAATTAGCCTGCCAATACGTCCTCGAGCGGCTGGTCAAGCTTCTTGCCCCGATTCTTCCTCACACGGCGGAAGAAACATGGCAGCGGATGCAGAAGGTGACCGTGGAGTCTCCTGGCAAGTTTAGCAAGGAAAACCTTGCCAACTCAATCCACGTTCAGTTTGTTCGACACTCCTTCGTCTGAGCGGCTGTCCGAGATCGAAGACAACGACGTGCAGGAGCGATACGCCACCGTTCTTTCCACAAGAAGCTTTGTTTTCACTGGGTTTGAGATTTGGAAGGTCGGAAAGGACGTTAAAGATAGTCAGGATGTCATCGCTACGATCTTCTTGGACGAGGCTACGGTGAACACGCTCAAGGTCTTCCCCACTGAAGATTTGGCCACACTTCTGAAACTAAGCTGGGTGACGCTTGCCGTTGGCGAGCCGGCGGTTGAATTCGCTGCCTCGCCCTATTTGAAGAGCGAACGCTCGAGACTTCGACGCCCGGACGTCGAACTGGTCGATGGAGTGCCACTTAGTCGCCGAGACAGGAGCGTCGTTGGCGTCTAACCAAGGTTTCGATCGCAGAACCCTCTTTTGGATTCTCTTGGTCGCGATGTTAGTGATCGACCAGGCCGTTAAAGCCTGGGCCCGTCACACGTTTGGTGACAATCTTTCCGCTCTAGGCGGGAAGCCTTTTCCCGGCTTCTTCGAACTCACCTTAACCTACAACGATGGGATTGCTTTCGGCATGTTTCAGCGCCATGGTGTACTTCTCGCCCCTATCGCGATCGGCATGTCCGCTGCTGCGATTTGGTACGTGGTTACCCATAAGCGCGAGCCATTGATTGTTCACCTTGCGATGGCTTTTCTTACCGCTGGCGCTCTCGGAAATCTCTACGATCGCCTCGTCCTCCACAAGGTGACCGACATGTTTTATTTCCGGGCGATCAATTTCCCTGTTTTCAATGTGGCCGACGCCTGTATTACCGTGGCCGCCTGCCTTCTGATCGTCACCTGGGGGCTGGATGCCTTACGCCGTCCAGAAAGTGCCCCCGCGGTGGCAGCCGATGGACCCACTTCATGATTTTGTCGTCATACGTGTATGGCAACCACTAACAAAGAAGAAGTGATTAAGCGAACCGACGAAGGTGCCATCGCGGCATCTCCCACTGGCGAAACTGAATTCGACCAACTTAAGGCAGTTATATCTAAAGGGGATATGGAAACCTCCTAAGCCAGAGGTCGATAAATCCCAGGAAGAAAAGCCGCCCAGCGTTCAACAGACTGAAAACCCAAAACATCCAACTTCGGATATCCCGGAAGGCAATTAGCCTTCCGCGTTTTCGTACTTATCTTTCAGAGCGTGAACCACCGCTGGATCAGCCAGAGTGGTGGTGTCCCCAAGGGCGCGCCCTTCCGCAACGTCTCTTAAGAGTCGCCTCATAATTTTTCCACTGCGAGTTTTGGGTAGTTCGGCGGTGATGTAGAGATCATCCGGGCGCGCAATCGCCCCGATTTTAGTTGCAACGTGCTTCTTGAGTTCGGCGACCAGATCGTCTTTAGCCTCTACCCCTCCTCGAAGGATCACGAAGGCCGCAATCGACTGCCCCTTAATCGCACTTGCTTTACCTATCACGGCAGCCTCGGCAACGGAAGGATGATCAACAAGCGCACTCTCGACTTCCATAGTCGAGATGTTGTGCCCGGCGACGAGCATCACGTCATCGACTCGGCCAAGTAGCCAGAAGAAGCCGTCTTCGTCGATCTTGGCTCCATCCCCGGCGAAGTAAGCGCCGGGGAATTTCGACCAGTACGTTTCTTCGAAGCGCTTCGGGTCGTTGAAGATACCTCTCGTCATGCTCGGCCAAGGGCGAGTAATGGTAAGGAAGCCTCCAACGCTCTTGCCCTCAGCGTGCTCGCTGAGGTTGTTTCCTTCCTCATCGAAAATAGCAGGAAAGATGCCCGGAAAAGGTTTTGTTGCCGAGCCCGGTTTAGTTTCGATGATGCCCGGCAACGGGGTGATCATGATCGCCCCGGTTTCCGTCTGCCACCAAGTATCGACGATCGGACAGTTTCCGCGCCCTATCTTTTCGTGGTACCAAATCCACGCTTCCGGGTTGATGGGTTCTCCTACTGAACCGAGCAGTCGCAGGGATGAGAGATCGCACCTGTCAGGATATTCATCCCCCCACTTCATGAAGGTGCGAATCGCTGTAGGAGCGGTGTAAAGAATCGTCACTTTGTGCTTTTCGACGATCCGCCAGAAGCGATCCTTATCGGGGCATCGGGTGCACCTTCGTACATGACGACTGTCGCACCGTTAGATAACGGTCCATAAACCAAATAGCTGTGGCCGGTTACCCAGCCGCAGTCGGCGGTGCAGAAGTAGATATCTTCGTCCTTGAGGTCGAAAATTAGCTTGCTCGTGGCTGTGACACCGGTGAGATAGCCGCCAGTGGTATGCACGATTCCCTTCGGCTTTCCAGTGCTGCCACTGGTGTATAGAATGAAGAGGAGATCCTCGCTATCCATCGCCTCTGCTGGGCAGTCTTCTGGCTGGCGATCCACCACTTCGTGCCACCAGAGATCGCGCTCCTCCGTGAACGGTACTTCTGTCTTCGTTCTTTGCAGAACCAAAACCTTTTCTACCGTCGGGCATCCCAACGCGATCGCGTCATCCACTGTTTTCTTCAGCGGCACTACCGAGCCTCTTCGGTAGCCGCCGTCGGCAGTAAGAATCAGCTTGCACTCGGCGTCGTTCGTTCTTTCTTGCAGACTCTCTGCGCTAAAAACCACCGAACACGACGGTATGAGCGGCACCGATACGGGTGCAAGCCAGCATAGCAATCGCTAGTTCTGGAACCATCGGCATGTAGATGCTGACTCGGTCACCCTTCTGGATTCCAAGCTCCTTCAGTGCATTTGCTGTCTTAGAAACCTGAATCTTCAGTTGGGAGAAGCTGAGCGTAAGAGATTCGCCCGGCTCTCCTTCCCAAATAATTGCTGGCTTATTAGGATTGCGCTCTTCGTGACGGTCGACGCAGTTCTCCGACACATTGATCTTGCCGCCCAAAAACCACTTGGTATGGCTAAAGCTCTGTTTTGAGTCGCCCGGCTTCCAGTCGCAGACCGTTTCGAATGGGGTCGACCATTTCAGCGAAAGTGCCCATCTTTCCCAAAAACGCGAACGGATCATCTTTCGCCGAAGAATAGACGGATGGATCGTTGGCGTTCGCCTTTGCGGCGAACTCGGCTGACGGTGGAAAACTACGTCCCTCTTCGAGAAGGGTTTCTAATGGTGTCGACTCAGACATTTTTGTACCGGCCACGTTGGCGTTCTGGCAGTTTATCCGGTACAAGGAACGTACTCACCCTTGTGCTACAGTCAAACCTTCGACGGCTTATCAAATGACTCTCAACGTTCCTTACGAAACACTTTCAGATACTGTGAAGCGCCTTCAAGTGAAGGAGGTCTATGTGGTGGAAAAGGCGACCGGCGTTGAGATCACAGGCCAATTCGAGAACGGGAACATCGTCGTTTCGAGAACGGCAAGCGATATCGCAACGGTAAGATCCGCACTCCAAGAAGCAGAAATCGCTGTTTTCGACGGCATGTGGTCGATGGAGCCGGAGAGCGACACTCTTCAGATTGTGCGACCAGATGTGCCTTTCGTTGCTGCCGTCTCCTACAATAGTGACCAGCCGATGCCCGCGTATGGGTCGATTCCTATGTGTCGCTGCCCACTCAAATGCAGGTGTTGAAAGCGATGTACGAAGAGTTTCGTGCAACCGGCGAACTAGGTGATGTGGCGATGGAGGAGTTCATCCGTCTTGCCAACCCCAACGTGGTCATTATTTCGCCAAACGAGTTGCTGAGCTACTTACTCCAGAAAGAGGATTGCCCGCCCGCTATCAGCGAACGGGTCAACCAATTCCTACAAACTAAGCCTGAAGCAAAAGTCTCTTAAGCGTAAATCTGAGCGACTCGCTTCAGAAGTTCGAGTCCTTGATCTTTCGGACGCTGGAACGAGTTGCGCCCCATGATCGAGCCGAAGCCGCCGCCATCGCGGATGCCTTGGGCCTCTTTCAGAAGCTCGCTTTCCTCCGCAAAAGTTCCTCCAGAGAAAATAACGATTCGCCGTCCGTCGAACGCCGATTGCACCACATGCTTGATACGATCTGAAATTGTCGAAATCGGAATATGGTTATCTTCGATCACCTTCTTTGCCAACGGCGATTCGACGTGATCGGTCGGAACCTTGACCTTCACGACATGGGCACCGAGCTCGCATGCGATCTGAGCCGCGTACGCGCAAACGTCGATGGCCGTCTCTCCTTCCTTCGATACTCCCGATCCACGGGGATACGCCCAAAGGATCACCACCAACCCGTGCTGTTTCGCGTGGGCGATTCTCTCCGCTAGCTTTTCGTAAAATTCTAATCTTCCCGTCGAGCCGGGGTAGATCGTGTACCCGACGGCGGAGCATCCCAGCCTTAAGGCATCGTGGACGCTAGCAGTGAACGCCTGGGTCGGATCTCGCTCGTCCATTGTGAGGTCGTGATTGCTCGCCTTCAGAATCAGCGGAATCTCTCCCGCGAACTCTCGCCCGATCTCTTCTAGCGATCCCAGCGGAGCAGCATAGGCGTTGCAACCGGCTTCAAGCGCCAATTGAACCTGCCAACGAGGATCGTAAGCGGGCGGATTAGGCCCAAAGCTTCGCGTCGGCCCATGCTCAAACCCCTGATCCACCGGAAGAATCAAGAATCTTCCCGTACCGGTGAGAACGCCGTGATTCAGCAGGCGAGCGAGATTGGTGAGAGTCCCAGGATTGTCGGAGCCATACCAGCTCAAAATTTCGCGGACGCGGTCGGTCATATCTTCCCTATGTGATTTCCATCCGAAGCGTTAGCCCTTACCCAATCCATCAAAGATCTTTCAAAATATCCAACTTTCATAAACCTGTTTCGATATCTGCAGCGGGCGCGTCGAATCTTCAAAGCGGTGAAATAACTATGAACAACACTCTGGACTTCTTTGAGAACAACCACTCCGACGAACCGAGTCCTTCTCCCCCTCCTGGTGATTTCCACGACGAAGGTCTGTCAACACTAACAAGCTATACGGATCATATAGTTGCGTCTGCCTCTGGCCACCCAGCATCATCCCACCCTATTTCTGCACACCCTATATCTGGGCATCCCATTTCAAGCCACCCGATTTCGTCTCATCCGCTCCCCAGCCCTTCGCCCATCGCATCTGCATCGGAGACTCCATTGCCGTCGGTCAGTCCACATCCGACCACGCCACCGGATTCGTTACCGTCGTTTTCCTGGCCCTCTCCACCAACGCCTTCTTGGTCCCCAACCCCAACTCTGCCACCTCCCAATCCTTCGCCTTCGTTTTCACCTTCACCCACCCCGACCTCGCCGAGTCCAACTGCGAGCCCATCTAACGGCATCCCATGCCCTTCACCTAGCTTTCCACCGACCCCTACGGAATCCGAACCTTCGCAAACTAGCGGTAGCCCATCTCCATCGGGTTCAGGCGTTCCCAATCCGAGGAGACTCGTGCTCTTAACAGGCTACTGGCCCCCGACTTGTATAGGAAGTGAAGATCTTCACGGAATTCTTTGGAAATGGAGGAACAAAATGGAAGATTATGCAAATTCGGGCTACGACGTGTTGGCCTTGTCTCCGAACTTCCCAGAAGGCGTCCTAGGTACAACAATTGACCGCGAAACCGATCAACCTATCACAGGAGCTCCGTACTGGGGATCTGGATCAGGAACTTTTCGAGTCGATTATCGAGACACCTCCCAAAGCTTTTGGGAGGTGGTAAATAAATATCATCCTATCGCAATAATGAGTTTCAGTCGAGGTCAGCTAGGCACAGAATGGCTATTGGAATCTTCTGCAAAAAACCATGGAAAGAACCTATGGGTAACGAAGACTAATTATCTAGATACTCATGGTCAAAGGAAGACTGATGCGGTACCGGCACCTTTTGCCGGAGGCAGCCCAGAAGATTATTCTCCTTATCGAGGAAAAGGAACGATCTTGGACTTTCCGCCAGATATTAAGAAGCCTGCGGAGACACCGCGAGCAGGCAATCTCCCAGCGGCTTCGATTATTAGAGCTATCAAGGCCCATTTCCCCGCAAACAAGATTAACCCGAGTCTCAATATTAACGGCGAAGTTGGTAACTACGTATCGGAGTACATGGCATACCACGTTGCCTGGTACCGAGAATACAGCAAGGGAACGTTTTCCCTCTCGTCTAATAAGCAGTGCCTCTTTTCTGGTCACACACACGTCGGAGTCGATGTGGCTCCGACAGACGGAGAATATACAGTAGACCTGCAACTCAAAGCGCTTTTCGATGTTTTGCCTTAGCTGAACTCCCAATAAATCATAGCTTCATGTATTTACCTATTTGCTTCGCTTCGGTTCTTCTCACGAACTCCAGTTTTACGACACGTGGGCTCGTACATGATGGGTTTCCGGGCCGTCTTCTTGAGCAATACAACAGCAAAGATTTTGAAGGTGACGTCTTGCTGGGCACCAAACCTCTTAATGCAGTTTTGGATCGTATTGATTCGACCGACAGCAGCGTTTTTTTTTGGGATGCTCAAACTGGCACGAGAATCCACAAGTTCAAAGCAGGGCGGAGTGTTGCCAGTGTCGCCTTAAGCCAGAATCTTCGCTTTGCTTTAGTTGGCGACGGGGGCGATGATCCTGAAGGCGCTCCCGTACATAACCGACTGGTCTGGCTTTGGGATCTTAAAACCGGCAAACTTATTAAGAAATTTAGTGGGCATACAACGGACATTTCAGTTTTAAGATTTTCTCCCAACGGGGCACAATGTTTGTCTACAGAAACAAAAGGAGACATATTTCTGCATAATTTGAATCAAGGTTTTGAGTCGTTGCCCCTTAAAGGCCCCTCGAATGAGAACTATAGGAACGCGGAGTTCAGCCCTGATTCAAACCTGGTGCTGGCATACGGCTATTCAGTTCTTAGCTGCTGGGATGCGAGAACTAGAAAGCTTCTCTTCAACTTTGACAATGAAGCGCAGCGTCCGTATTCTCAACACACTTGTGCCGCATTTTCTCCGACAGGCGATAACTTTGCCGTCGCAAAATATCAAGGCACAGATTCAGTTACTGTAAGAAACAGCAGAACTGGCAAGAGAATTACTACAATTCCGGATAGCAAGTTTGTCACTGATTTAGCTTATATATCCGGCGGAAAAAAATTGCTAACGTGCTCCGATAACGGAAATCTCGATCTTTGGTCAGCTAACAGTGGGAAGAACTTAAGGCATCTAGCACTCTCAAAAGGGACTGTTCGGCGCATTATCGTCAATAGGACAAATAATAGATGCCTCATTTCATGGCAATCGGGCCCCCCGGGCTACGGCTTCGTATCTTTATTAGATCTCAACAGCTGGAAACTAATTTGGAAACACGATGACGAGGATTTAGATCAAGTGGTGAGCTTCGATCCTTCGGGAGCTAACTTCCTGATCTTCGGCAAGAAATGCAGTGTGCTTAGTTCCGATAATGGCAAAGTAATCAGGACCTTTACGCCCAAGTGACAACGGAAGAAATACCTCGGATCCTTATCGCCGATTGGGACGGCAACAAGAGTCACATCTTCGATCGAGTGATTTCAGGGCTTCGACGGCTAGGCTTCGAAACTGAATCTATTTCACGCTCGGACATGGCCGTTCGTCCAAAGCTAATCTCATCGATAAGGAAGGGCGGCTTCGGCATACTTTTGACGTGGCAAAGGTTCTATCCCATGCAGAAGGACATCCTTGAAGCGATTCAAGAATCCGGCATCAAAACCATCTTCATGGATTTTGGATTTCTCCCTCATTACAACTCTGTCGTGTTTGACTCGCTTGGAGAGAACGCGAGCTCTAGCTGGCCTGAATCTTGGAAGAATGACGGATTCAGTGATCTTACGGATGAACAAATTCAGGAGGCGGCCCTTCTCGTCCAATCAGAAGCTTCACGCGCTAGACTGCTCAAATTGCCCGAATTGGCCGAGGAAGTTCCGCTTCCGTTCCTGTTCGTTCCTCTGCAACGACCGAGCGACGCCGTTATCAAGTTTGACTCTAGTGTTCATGATTCGGGCAAGTTGCTTCGGAGAACCCTATTTCTTGCTACCGGGAAACTGTTCGTAGTAGCGAAGCCACATCCGTTGGATTGGGACAAGAGCCTGGGCATCCCCGATAGGATTGATGGAAGCCATCTGGTGATTAGATCTAAGTTCGATGAGGCGAATGAGCTTCTCAATGATTACCTTTTGAGCCGGGCAAGCTTGGTCGTCGGTGTCAACAGCAACATGCTTTTTAGAGCCATTCTCTTCGGAACTCCAATTATCGCTTGCGGACGGGGATGGTATTCTAATAGCGGTGCCTTATACGAGTTAAAAGGGATCAACCATCTCCACTCATTGTCGGCTCCGCCCGTTAGCCGCGACTCTCAGATCAGATATGTAGCTGCTTGCCTCACACGCCAGCTCACCTTTGAAAATCTGGATGACCCCGATAAGCTGTTGAATGTGCTTTGCAGAATCGGGGTCATCCGAGGATAAATGCTCCGGCATCACTTTGCTCAGTCAGCTCTTCAGGCTGTCAAAAACTTAGAAGAAGCCAACGAAGGGATGTGGCAAAGCCTTGCGCCGGATCCAGATGGGTTCTGGAGAGATTATGAGGAAATCGTAAAGTGGCCCCGCCCGACAACTGTTCCCCTCGACCTCACTACAAGTGAGGTCATTATCGGATTCTTGGGGAGATGTCACCTTGGGGACATCATCTGTAGTTCAGCGTTGGTGCGCAAACTTAAAGTCGAATTTGGGCTGAAGGTTTACATGGCCCGCCATCGAGGTACATATAAAGTATTTGAAAATAATCCTTACCTGGACGGCTTCAAAAATGAGAATCATCTATCGTTGAATGTTCATGCGATTGGCCTTGGCCATATCATTCAAAAGCTTCAACGCTCTTTTGCCTTGTCTCTTGACCCTTTTCCAAGCGGAGACTTGTTTTTCTCGGATGAGGAATTGGAATGGGCTTTTTCGCTGCGATCTCTATTGCCAAGGAATAGGCCAGTTGCGTTAATTTCTGCTCAAGCATTGACGGACAATTTACAAGTACCAACTTACAGTCTTCCATGGCAAAGCTGGGTTGGTGCTCTGGCAAAAACCCATACAGTTGTTCAGATCGCGGTAACACAGCTAGCCACAGTCGAGGAATCGGTTCGGCTAGGCGCTGATTTCAGGCGTGCATGGAATGCAGACCAGATCTTTGACAATGTATTTGTCGTTGAAAATCCGACGACCAGGCATTTCTTTTCACTTTTCACACTTGCCGACTTTTTTCTAGGCCCGAATAGCGGAGCGGCGCACGTATCAGCTGCTCTCAATATTCCATCCGTTGTTGTCCTCCCCAAGAAAAAGTATCCGGAATCGCCCGCTTTCCCCGATTTAAATAAAGAACTTCCATGGAAGCACCAGGCTTTCCTCTACCCTCAGCATAGTTTCCTTGTAGAAATCTAACTTACGGGGTTCATACACGGTTTCAGGCGTTCAACTTGCGGATCTTCCTGCCCAGAATCGACTTAGGAACCACGATTAACATATAGACGAAAGTCGCCAATGGCGCCTTACTTGCCGGCAAAAGAAGAGCGACGATACCCGAGAGAATTCCGATGCCGGCCGTGGTGATCTCCGAACAGAGGAACAGCTTCGTCAGCTTTATCTCGGTTTCGGTCATCTCGAGATCGACCCGCAAGCGAAAAGCATTGAGGTACAAGCACCCGAGCAGGCCGTAAATAATGGTAAAGCCGACCCCGTATAGCAGCGTCAGCTCGCGAAGTTGGTAGTACTCCTCGATTCCTTGACCACCATTGAATGCCGAACTGAATAAAAACTTCAGCGGATAGACATAGAAGAGAACGAAGAATAGCAAGACGCCATTGATCCAGATCGTGGCCGTATCTTCCAGCCCGTAGCGACGGAAGAACTTGTAGTGAGCAAACCAGATCACCATGAGCAAAAGAAAGCTCAAAGCGAACGGAACGAAATCGGCAAGCAGAAGATGAAGCTGCGAAAAGGTCTTCGGAACTTGCACCGACACAACCAGCAAGGTTAAGGCAAAGCCAAAGACGACATCCGAAAAGGAATCGACACGTGAAGGAGTCTCCCCACGAAGCCGAAAGTTTCCAGACTTTAAACGGTTATGAAAGGCCCTCATCGAAGGGCAACAGTGTAGCCTTTAAAGGTGAAGCTACTTTTGAGCGAATTCTGCTCGAAGCACTTTCAAAAAGCCCACCCCAGAAATACAGAACAAAACCGCACCGCCGACGAAGTAAGGCCAGTAGTTACGATGGGCCTCGAACTGTTTCGCACCGTAAAAGAGAACGCCGATCGACACGGCCACAAAGAAGAGCGCGGTCAGCTTGAAGTAGGGAGTCTGGAACTCATCCGAGAGGTAGTCAGGCGTCTGCAAGTTCTTCGATTCACAGTATTCTTGAACCAAAATCGCCGCTTCTTTGGCGGGGATCTCTAACCTTTGTGTGAGTACGTGTTCTAAGGTGCGTCGAGAGATCGGCCGAAGCTCCGCCGTAGCTCTCTCAATTTCAAGGTCGAGAACCGTCTCCACTGACTCGCGCTGTTGCTTAATGACTACAGGCATTTCGTAACCCTCCCTTTGTACCAAGGTGAGTCTACAACTCGTAACAATCTCTTAATGTCATTTTTGTTGCTATTTCAGTAGCAAGGATCGTTGATCTAGTTTCATCATTTTTTCGAACGCCCTTGCTACCTACGGGGCATCTGGCCTACAATCGCGGGGTGCAATATTTCGTAATCGGAGATGATGGAAGCAAATATGGTCCGGCAGATGTAGCCACTCTACAAAGTTGGGCTAATGAGAATCGTCTTAACTCGCAGACGCAACTGGAAGCTCCCGATGGCACGCGCATTTCGGCCTCGAGCATTTTGACCTTCGCTGCCCCAGTTAGCCCTGCCGCAAGCTCGACAATGTCTCCGCCCACCGAGACTTACGCACCTCAAAACCCTTACGCCCAGGCTCCTGGCCAGTTCGCTCAATATCCGCGTCAAGGCGCTTATGGCGGAGACGATGGTAGCGGCGACATTACGAAGGCCTGGATCTTCGGGGCGATTGGCTTGCTTTGCTGCCCAGTCATCTTCAGTTCACTTGGCATTTATTACGGCAACCTTGCCGAGAAGAAAGGACACCCAGGTGGCAAGAACGCCAAAATTTTCTCAATTTGTACACTCGTTGCCGGAATCATCATCGGAGTGACCTTAAGAGGCCTTGCCTTCGCCGCTCGGTCCTAGCCGAATCGATTGCTTCAGAAGGAGCTCAGCGCAGTCTTACGCTGGGCTCTTTTTGCGCGATGTCCTCTGAGAGACTGCTTAGCTAGCTCTTCGAAAGTCCCATCCCGCGCAAAATACCCGTACGATATTAACGTGATGGATCCGAAGATTCTAACTGTGCGCACCATCTCTGGCCTGTTGTTAAGCCTTGCCGCCGTTTACGCATCGGCGGATGCTTATGTTCACGTTCCATCCACGTCGATGGTTGAAGCAAGACTCGTCGGAATTGCAAGCCACACCAATCACCTAATCTACGATGGTCCTGACCTGCGACTAGAAGGGCTTCCCATCATGGCTCTGACGGTTCCACTTCACGGCCCTTCCGCATCAGCGCCGGCAGGATTCAATCCAGAGCAGATCCGAGCCGCCTACGGAGTCACTGCGGAAGGCAAAGGCGTCATCGCGATCGTCGACGCTTATCATTACGCCACGTCGCTCAACGATTTCAACGTGTTCTCAACCGAGTTTGGCCTTCCGCTCGAGACCTCGACCAGCGTCACCGCGTCAACTAATAAAGTCTTCCAAGTCGTCTATGCAAACGGAAAGCAACCCAAGGCAGATGCCGGTTGGGGTGAGGAAGAAGCCCTTGATATTGAATGGGCTCATGCGATAGCGCCCAGCGCCAAAATCGTGCTGGTCGAAGCGGCGACCTCCAATAATAATGATCTTTACGCAGCAGTCGATAAAGCGGCCTCCCTTTCCGGTGTAACGCAAATCTCGATGAGCTGGGGCGGAAGCGAATTTAACGGCGAAAAGAGCGAAGACGTTCACTTCTCCAAAACTGGAATTACTTTCTTTGCTGCCAGCGGAGACACTGGTGGACAAGTGATCTATCCGGCCGCTTCTCCGAATGTGGTCGGAGTCGGTGGCACCACTCTGCGGCTCGCAACTGGCGGCGGTTACGGCAATGAAATCGGATGGTCAGATAGCGGCGGCGGCTTGAGCGCCATTGAAGCGAAGCCAGCCTTTCAATCAAGTGTAACCAAAGTTGTAAAGTATCGCGGAACTCCCGACATCGCCTTCGATGCCGATCCGAACACAGGCTGCGCCGTCTATGACAGCACCGCTTATGAAGGCTACAAGGGTTGGATGGTGTTCGGCGGAACAAGCCTTGCTACTCCCATCGCAGCTGCGGTAGCAAACGTGGGAGCTAAGACAGAGGGACAAAACGAGAACACCTACATCTACTCGCACAGTTCGTTGTTCAACGACGTAACGAGTGGCAGAGCTGGCAAGCAAGTCGCAGGAACCGGTTACGATTTCGTGACCGGCTGGGGAAGCGCAAAAACACAGGCGTCTCTTTAAAAGTCAGGAAATCGCTAGCTTTGGACTCGGCGGAGATTCTTCAATTTCCGTGCGATTCGAATCGAAGACTCTAAGCTTTTTTGCATCGTCTCAAAGGTCTCGACCCCTGCCGAAGGCGTGTCCTCTAAGAAGCTCCTGACTCCAAGGGCCTCCAGCTTAGGGCGATCGCGCTTTAAGCCGTTTAACAAAGCTTCATTGCTAGCGATGCCAACTGGAAAAGCTCGTTTCGCATACGCTGCTTGAAGGAGCCAAGCGATCTCCATGAAATTTTTGAAAGTGGCACGCGGCCCCGGTCGTTCAGGATAAGTCGTCACCGCGATCAAGACCTTCGTTTTGTGCGGTCCGATCGCACGCAAAATGACGCTTGCGGTGAGCGGAATCGCATCCTTGTTTATAAAAGATGAGCCCTGCGGCCTTATCTTCATGGTCGTCGGGAAAACGAGCTCATCCATCACCCGCTTTACTTTCGCCTTGGTCAGGTGCAGCTTATCGATATCGGCTGGCCGCAAGTACTTGAAAATCGTATCGCTGTCCCCTTTAACGAGGCTGCTCAACAGTCTCCTTGCAACTCGCGAAGGATCTTCCCGCTGAGCCCTTGATTCACCGTTGCTTGCAACGGAGATCATCCCAAGCGACAGCATGCAGCAGAGTGAAACAAACTTCATGGGAGGAGAGCCACGACGATTCTAACATCCTTGATACGAATCGATTAACCTTTCCTATCACGTAGAGGAAGGGACATCATGGAATATCGACTTCTCGGAAAATCTGGCTTCAAAGTTCCAGTTCTCAGTCTCGGCACCGGCACATTCGGCGGCAGCACCGAATTTTTTAAAACCTGGGGCTCGAGCGATGTCGCCCACGCCACTCAACTCATCGATATCTGCCTCGATGCCGGACTCACCATGTTCGACTCTGCCGACGTTTATTCTGCAGGCGAAGCAGAAACGGTACTCGGCGGAGCCATCAAGGGGCGGCGCGATAAAGTTCTCATTTCGACCAAAGCGACTTTCCAAGCCGGAGCCGGCCCCAATGATGTGGGAAGCTCACGCTTTCACTTGATCGAAGCCATCAACGGCAGCCTCAAACGACTCGGCACCGACTACATCGACCTCTTCCAACTGCACGCTTTCGACTCGATGACTCCGGTCGAAGAAACGCTCGAAACTCTGAACGACATGATTCAGGCTGGAAAGATCCGGTACATCGGATGCTCCAACTTCTCCGGCTGGCACCTCATGAAATCGCTCGCCGTTTCGGACAAGCGTAATCTCGCCCGCTACGTAGCTCACCAGGCTTACTACTCGTTGATCGGCCGCGACTATGAGCAGGAGCTAATGCCGCTCGCCCTCGATCAAGGAGTCGGCGCCGTAGTTTGGAGTCCGCTCGGATGGGGACGACTTACCGGCCGTATACGCCGCGGCCAGCCACTCCCCGAAAATAGCCGCCTCCAAAGTGAAATGGCAACCGCTGCCGGCCCGCAGGTCGATCAGGAGTATCTCTACAAGGTCGTCGATGTGCTTGACGAAGTTGCGGCCGAGGTCGAAAAAACGGTACCGCAGGTCGCCCTCAATTGGCTCCTTCAGCGCCCCAGCGTGTCGACCGTCGTTATCGGCGCCCGTAATGAGGAGCAGCTTAAGGCGAACCTCGGTTCGGTTGGGTGGAACCTAACCCCAGAGCAAGTGAAGAAGCTCGACGAGGCGAGTGCTCGCCCACTTAACTATCCCTACTGGCACCAGAACGGCTTCTCCCGCAACCCGTTCCCGATCTAAAGCGCCCTAATCCGGTGGCCAATTATTGAGGTTGACCACCTATTCTATTTCCTTTCGATGCTTTAGGCGATCCAATACCCACATAAACAGGGCTGCCCCAATAATCAGCCCTACTACCTAGCCAGCAAACTCCCAGGTTAACTGTTGCTCTTTCCTCTGATCTTTAGGAAATCGTTTCCACCTTCCGTTGCTTTCCAAAGCTTCATCGCCCTCAGAGTACTTCTAACATCACCAGCAACGGCTAGAGGCTTTCCGACGAACGAGGGTATTTCAGTGGTAATCGCTAGATAGGACAGTTTATTTTACCGATCTGGTCGGTAACTCGGAGCTAAGAGTATTCACCGATTGAGCAGGAAGATCGACGCCAGACAGCTTAAGATACTTTATAAACTTGTAGGTTTCTATCGGCGCAGACCACCGACCGTTCTTGAGCCTGTCGCTCTCTGCTCGACTGACGATCATCCACGATTTTTGGGGATTAAGTACGACAATTGATTTACTAATCAGGCCGCCGCAATCGGGTCGTAAGCCAAGCCCGAGATGTAGACATTTCCTTGGGAGTCGTAAACCGATTGATCTATTCGATGTTGAAGTTGCAGATCATTGTCTGTAACTTCACTCCTAGTTATAATGGATTGCCCATCGAAGCTAGTTGTCGTTCCCGGCAACCGGCAATAGCACTTGTTGCCGGCAGATACCCATGGAGAATTCTCGTCCGTTGCTCGACTAAGTTCCCAATCTGACTCAGGCAGATTAATTCTCGCTCGAGCCTTTCCCGTCTTATCATCTTCAATTTGAATTCGAGCGCAAATCGAAAGACTTAAAGCTCGCTTTTTGATTGCACTTAGAGATTGTCGAATAACTTCCAGCTCGCTCGATCGAGATAGTGCAACCGCCGCCAATGCAGTGACAGCTAAAATGGAAACAATTTTTAATCCCACTCTTTTTCCGGTCGATATCTAGCTAAGACTTTCGATACGAGCCAAAGAATGAAGCCGGCCGATATGGCGATGGCAAAAACCAGAAATCCGTACTGCCTCATCTCCGTTGCTTCGATTTCTTTCTCCTTCTGGGCTTGTTTTTGTTGAAGTGACGGCAGCGCGGTGAGCGAGCCATTTTTGCCGACTGAGTATTCAGTACCGAAATTATCTCGAATAACGTCTCCTGGCTGCTCGATCGGCAACTTCAATAGTGGTGAAGCTTTTGTTTCGATGTTCGATAGGGTAACGCGGCCCGTTCCTAAACTAGCTCCTTGATCTCCATCCACAGAACTCAAGAACTGTGTTGGTAAATAAAGGCCTTCCACCTTCGAGATTCTCAGGATGGAGCGATCAAGTTGGACTGTTCGCTTACGAGATCGCCGATCAATATATGTGTCGAAACGTCGCACGATGATGTCATCTCGAGCGGGATCGAGATAGAGGTTTTGGCTATAGATGCCAACAGACGATCGATCAATCCATGTCAGCTTCCAGTACGCACCCTCTCTGGTTAATTGGGCTGGCGGCTTTTTGCGAATCCAATCCGAAAGCCATAGATTATCGACGCAATATCCGGCGAGTAACGGGTCGAAGATTGTACGAAAGGCGGAATTGTTCGTCGGATAACTTGTCACGACTTGTCGTCCAATCAAGTCGCTGCCGATTTCGATTACACGCTTTTTTATGGTTTGGCCATTTGATTGAGCAGACATTTCTGCGATTCGGCAATACCAACTCGAACCTTTAGATGCCCACATAGAATCTGCATCGGTAAAGATATTGAGATAAGCTTTGGGGCTGCGAGTTATCCATGGTCCCGCAGGGTTCATTAAATCATGGACTTCTAAGCTTAGTTTTGCAGTGAACGTAACGCTATTCCATCTTTGATTTGCCGCATCGGAGGTTACAACGATCTTTGCCAAATCGGCTTTATTTACCTGGCAGTTAGCAATAAGCGGACCCAGCACGAGCAGTGAACAAAGCAAATATCTCATTGCGAATCCCTGAGACGCTTTCTGCGGTCGATTAAGATCGAATAAGACCAGAAAAGGGCAGCTAAGCAGATAGCGATTGCCAATACGATCCCCGCGTACTGTCTCAGCAACTTGCAAGGGATTGAGCGCTCCGTTGCCTTGAACCCGATACAATTTATGAGACAAATCAACGATGTCTCCTGGTTTCTGAAGCGGAACGGAGAGAGACGTGGAAACTTTCGGATCGACATCGAGAAGAGTTACTCGCCCTTGTCCCAAACTCGGCCCGGTTTCCGTAGCCATAAATTCTGTGACAAAACAAACTGGAACATCGACGCCGAGAAAGAAATGAAAGTCGACAAGATCATTCGGATTGGAGATTTCCTTTCTGTGTGATGGCAAGTGCTCCATCATCGAAAAACACTCTGAGATGATATATCCCCTGGAGCTGTCGACGGTCGCGACGGTCGACCTAATGAGGTGAGGAAATTTCTGCACCCAGGTGAGTTTTACGAGCTTTCCAGTTTTTTCGACCGAGGATGGTGGCGATTTCCGCAGCAAATCGGATAGCCAAAGATTTGAAAGATCGATAAGAGGATTGGGAACAGTGAGGCAATATCCGGCGCTTATCGTATTGATCGCCCTCAGAGGTTTTATTTCGGGTTCGACGGAACTCTCGACAGCGAAAAGGCTACCCAACTCTCTATCGATTTTGAGAAAGCAGACATTCAAGACTTTCCCATCATAAAGAGTGCTTCTCTCTCCAGCCAAACAATACCAACGAATCCCATCAGTGGCAAAAATGGATTCGGGGTTACTGTAAATGTGGCTATCTGAATACAGTGGACCTTCAATTCATTTGTGATCCTCTTTGACCGGATCTTGAAATTCAAGCTTTAACTTTGCAGTGAAAGGTATCTGTCTTGACTTCTTTCGAACTTGATCGATTGTCTGGATAATCTTGCTAATTCCAATGTGCTTCGCTTGCGCGATAACTTGATTGGACGCAACGAAGAGCGAACTGGCGATCAAAGCTTTTGCCAGGACCTTGAGCATCCTTTATCTTAATCGATGACTTTGGTTTTCTTCGCTGAAATAATTCGAGCAATGATCCAGGCGATTGTGGCTAGCGGAGCCACGACAGCCGTAACGAGCAATACGTATTGCCTCGTTTCTTGAGTTGCTTTCTCTTGATCTTCCTTTTTTCTCACTTCTGCCAGGCCTGGAAGCCGAACCCACTTTCCACCTGCCAGAAGCTGAAATTGCTGTTGACCCGTCCATTGGATATCTCCAACTTGCGCAAGCGAATCTGTCAGGAATGAAGTTGGACGAGTACTCCAATGAGTTAAAGTGATTCTGCATAAGCCGAGACGCGGTCCCATGTAACTGTTAATGTTCTCAAGAAATTGAGTAGGCAAATATACATTTCCTATCTTCTCAGTCATCAATAATAAATAGTTAGTTGTTAGTATAGACCTGTGAGTCTTAAAGCTCTTGTTCAACAAAGTTTCTTTAACTTTAATGAAGCTTCTACTCGGATCTAGCAATACACTTTTTACTTGCAGATCATCCTTATATCTGTAGAACCAAGACAGCTTCAGCAAACCTTCTTCCATACTCGCAACATAGCGAGAATGAGTAATCAAGTTCGATAGCCAACCCGAAGAAATGTAAGAAAGCCGATAACCAGCTTGTATTGGATCGAATACCTGTCGAGAATTCGTGATTGGCAGTGGAACTGTGGAGACGTAATGCTGAGGATTGTCTCCTTGTGTAAATTGTCGGACCGTAAGTACTTTACCGTCATATAGAGCACTTTGGAATGGAAATTCGTATCCCCAGCAGTTCCCTTTATTCGCCCAGAAAGAGTCGGGGCCTGTAATGTACTCGGGCACATCAACCGTCCTGGGTGATGTCCAACTCTGATCTTCCTCACTAGCATTTTCTTCAATCAAGATATTTGCTAATAGTGAAATTTTTTCAAATTCTTTTTTTACATCATTAATGTTCTTGACGGCAAGTTGAATATTCATACCTAAACTTTTAGCACATGCTGTACTTACGAGAGATAATGAAGAAAGACATGCGAGAATTCTGAATATCATAGTTTATCGACGGCATCAAAGCAAGATGAGAGATGACGAATTTTGCAAGTGCATCGTCTAATGGAGCGCATTATGGGAATATCACGGCGAACATTCTTCTTTCTTTATTCAAGTGCATTTCTCGTTGTGCTTGTAAGTCTTTTTGGGTTTGCGAAATTCAGTTCGAAGCGCAAGCAGGTCGTCTACTACGCCTGTTGCCATAATGGAACACCGTGCTACCCAAATGCTCAATACGACGGAAAAACCGGCATAGTGATGGATGATGGTAACGGCGGCGTCATTTGCGATGATGTTTATAATGCAGTTAATTGTCCTGCCTGCGGTCAGTCCTGTAAGGGGCAATTTGGACCATCCTGCGGAGGCGGCGCCATTGTCAAACCTCCTATGTCTGCTAGTTTTTTACTTTCGACTGACCCATGGCTGAGCCCAGAAGCGCAAGTCTTTTCAGGGGGAGAACACTACAAATTTGCAGGAAGTAATTTACGAAGCAAACTTTCAGCCAGGAAGTAACAGCCAAAGCGTCCTGTAGATTTCCACCATTGCGAGCGTGTCTAGGCAGCAGTAGTCGAGCAAAACCTGCCGAGTATCGGACGCGATCTCTGCGTCCGTCTCGGGATGCAGCATCTTTCGAAAAGCGGTTTCAGGCGACTGCGCAGGATTCTTAAGTTCTGAGTAAGGCTGCTCATCAATTTGCTATCAGCTTAATTATCCTCATCACGCTGAGATCTTCGAACTTTTTTTGCCTCGCGTGCTCGGCTGATGAACCAAGCCAGAAATCCGAAGGGAGTCAAAAAAGAAGCAACAAGCAACTCATATTGTCTCGTCGTTTTTGTTGCCGCGATATTTTCATCTACAATCATTTGTTCTTGTGGCGAGGTCAATGGTTCTAGACTTGAATTTGCTTGAACTTGATACCGCCGCTCCCCCTGATAAACCAGATCTCCTGGTTGCTCAAGCCGCTTGCTTAGGAGAGGACTTTCTCTCGCTTCTAAGTCGAGCAGCGTGATGCGCCCTCGCCCACGCTCTGGGGTTACATTGGGTGCCCAAACAACCGCGAGGTACTGCGTTGGAAGGTTGACACCCTTAACTTTCTTGGAACTAAGAAGCTGATAAAGGACAGAAGAACTCTTGTGGTGTTTGGGAAGATAAGTGTTCGCAGAGATTAACTGAGTAATAAGGCAACCTCTCGCCATGTCGATCGTCACCATCATCTCGTTGAGATAATGTCCTCTACTTTTCCTCCAGGTGAGTTGAACTAGTGTTCCGAGATGGCGTTCCTCGGCTGGAGGAACTTTGCGAAGAATGTCAGATAGCCACAACATTGACGAGTCACCGTCCCCTAGATTCAGGTCAAAGCAGAAGCCATTTTGGACGGGGTTATAGACTGACAAAACATCGCGGGGCCAGAGATTATTTACCGAAACCCGATAATATGGTTTGAGATCGTTGCCAATAGATCTCGTGCGTAAGCTAGCAGACTTGCCATCTGAAACGCCGCTGGTAGTGCCTACCCGACAGTAGTAACGTGCGCCTTTGGAAACCCAAATCGAATCTTGGTCGCTAAATATTTGCTTGTCCGATTCTGGTCCTCCAATCCATCTGCCATCCTTTCTTGACTTTCCCTCAAACTCTAACCTTACTCGTGCGTAAAGGGGCAGGTTCTTACACGTCCTTCTGGTCTCGTCGACGGTTCTAATTATCGTTGCAAGGTCGGACTCCCTACGCTGCGAAAATGCGGTTGGAGCGCTTAAAATCAACAGGCAGCAGGTCATAAAAGTGTTCATTCTGCATCGTTCCAAACTGGCGATCTTTTCAACTTTTCGCATTGGTGTTATAGTGATATCACAATGAATAACGGCAAGAGAATATTCTTGATTTACACGTTATTTTTTGTCATATCTCTGTGTTCGGTATTTGGGTTCGCGCGCTTCAACAGCAGAAGACATAGGCAGGTGCCCCAGCAGTACACGTGCTGTGCGGGAAGTTGCGTCGGTCACGATGGAGTGAAGTTATATGGATTTCAAGGCTATATTGATGATGGCGAGGATGGTCAAGTCGACTGCGTACCAAATCCTCCGGCCCCAAACGAAGTGGCATGTTCTGTAGTTTGTCCAAACACGAACATTCGTATTCCAGAATCCGCCGATCAAAAACCACCGAAAGATCGATGGTTAGACCCCCATATTTCCAAACTTGCTAAGGAGGACAAGAAGGCTCATCGTAAGTAGCTAAAGAAGCTGCAAAGCCTTGTAGATTTCCACCATCGCCAACGTGTCTTGGCAGCAATAATCGAGAAGAGCTTTCCGCGTATCGGCAGCTATTTCCTGATCTGTTTCTGGGTGAAGCATTCTTCTAAAAGCGGTGGCAGCGACGTCGCCGTTCTGAATGGAAAGATGCTTATAACTCATCGATGGCACCAGGCACGGAAGCACCACTTTGATGCTCGTGCGCCCCATGAAATCAGCGAAGTAAACGTGGTCTTTCACCACTGAGTGGAGATCGTAAGATCTCTCCTCGAAAATGGCAAGCAGCTCTTTGGCGAAGGGAATGCCATCTTCCGACATCCGCTTCAACTGCGTCTTCTCGTAGGCGGTGTAGTGGACGAAACTTCCACAATCCTTGATCGCCTCGAATAAAGTCTTGCAAAAGGCAGCTCGGGGGTCGGTTGAGTCGCAAGCGAGAAAGTCGTAATGCACGGGCTCAGCATCTGGTCGGAAACGATGTGTGCCGACCATTGGAAGCAAACCGCTTGCCAGGGAGTCGTTCCCAAGTAACTCGGAAATGTATGGCCGCAAGATTCGAAATCGATAAATGCCGCTGGATACTTGAGCTCAGCCAACTTTTCCTCTAGTTCCGGCGAGATAAACGGCTGTCCAGATACGACGACCTCTCTTACCAAACTCCGCCGTCCCGTCAACTGATGCGACACCGGAATCTGATCGATGCTCTCGATACCCTGCAGGCGGAACTTCCTCACCTCGGCCGACTTCGCCAGCGGAAGGTAAATCAAATCATGCTTGCTTCGCCCCTCGAAACAATGGTCCAAAAATCGCACTCCTTGCAGTGCACATTAATTTCGGCGGGAGGTTCATGTTCCAATGGCAGAACCGCGACCAGTTCAGAGGCGCGTTCTGCCATGACAGCTTGCAAATCCTCGCAGCGAGAGGTGAGGTCGACCACACCGAGAAAATTATGCGGATCATATTCGCCGCCATCCCAAATGAACTTGCCGTTCACAAGCACCATGCGCGCCCGGGAGATTTTAAGCCCGGCTTTCCTCAGCACATAAACCTGGAAAGCGAGGTCGAGAACCTTCTCCTCTGCGATCTTCTCTGGCGCTTTGACCGAGGAGCTTTTCACCTCATCGATAACCCAGGCATCTCCATCGCGCCACAAAACGTCAGCCCGGGCAAGAAGGCCATCGGCAACGAAGGTCGGCTCGAAAAGGCATTGATGACCTTCTGCCATCAGTTGCTTCGTTACTTCGACTGAATCCAAGGGGTCACCGAAGGTGCTAGCAGCGAAAACTCCATTGGCATAACGCTTCTGCGCTAACTTGCCAATCTCCTGACCAATAGCCATTCGCTCCAAAACCGCCTCGTCGAAGGGCACCCGCAGATCTTTTCGATTCCGGCTTAACCATAGGCGTCGACCACAATCGTATCCGCGCAGAAACTCGCTCTTCGAAAGTAGCGGAACCTTACCAGTCGAGAGATTCGACCCAGGTTCAAAAAGTAGGTGCTGGAGGGGTTGCATATCCGTCTCTTTCTTTAGGCTATATCGTACCGCTATACAAAGGATTTGTTTACCCCGTCTAAATTTTTGTTCTACGCAAATCTGCTGTCGCACGTTTTTGAATTTTTCGTTGACCGCCTGTTCAACGAGATATTCGTGAAGTCTTTTCTAAAAGTTGCGCGAGCGGCCGCAAACAATTTATCTTATTAGACAGTAAGGAAGACGGACTTGGTTGGATAGCGCGCAACGCGGCTTACAGCGTGCTCCCGTTTGGAGGGTAGAAATGCGGGTACGCGGAAGGTGGATGAACTCAGAATTTCAGCCGGGAACTTAAAAATTTACGCCGCAGCGGCGCCTTCTTCGGCGGGCTTGGCGGGGGCGCCTTTCTTGGCTGACAGCAGTGCGGTGAGTGCCGCCAGTGCTTCGGTATCTTCCTGAGTCGGTAGCTGCACGCGGATCGCGTCGGAGTCGACGACCAGCGCGCGCTCAAAGCCCCCGCGCAGGGCGAGCCCCTGCATCTCCATCGCCAGGAACGCCTTGAAAAGAGCAGACGGCTGAACCCCCAGCATCACGGCGAGCTCGTTCGCCGTCGTCGGTCCCAGGATTTGTAACCATCCTTGAACACACTTCAGGACTGCTGCATCCTGCGCTACCGGATCGGTAGCATTTTGCGCCAAGAGCGCTTCAGCCGCGACGATTCGCTCCTCCGCGACCCAGCAGAGCGTGCCACCGAACTCCACCGTGCGGACCCGATGGGTCCGGCCCAGGCGCTCGTAGAACAACGGCCAGTCAGCCGCTCTGTCTGTATCGATAAATTTCAGCGGCAGCGCCACCAGCGCCAGCAGCAGGTCGTGCAGTTCATGCTCGTCGCGCAGGTCGGGCCAAAGCTCCGCGCGCACCTTCTCGATGGCCGCCGGGTCCAGCCGCCCAGCCGCGGCGTCTTCCGGCACGCCACGTCGGATCGTCGTTGCACGCGCCCGCCGCTCCTCCGCGCCTGCCTCGTCGAGATACGCGTACGGCATCGCATTCAGCAGCTCATGCGCGAAGACGCTCGGCGCCGGCGTATCGACTGCGAGGCACTGGATCGACCCCGAAGCGATGCCGCGCAGGATCTCGTTCAGGCCCTCGATGTCCATCGCCTCGGTCAGGACATCCTTCATCACCTCTCGAACGAGAGGATGATCCGGAATCTGGATGTCACCGACGATGGTCTCGAAGCAAGCCGCGGCCTGCGGAAAGACGTTCGCCATCAGGTCGTCGGAGCGTGTGCGCTGAATCTGCGGAGCTACTCGTTTCCCCTTCTGCATGCGCAGCAGTTGGAGGCTCCGTCCCGCAGCCCAGCGCCAGCGATTCTTGAAGATCGGTGACGTGATGGAAGCCTGTTCCAGCAGCTCCTGCGCGGTGTGCTCGGTGAGGAACTGGAAGACGTCTGAGAGCGGAAAGCTATGCTGCTCCGCCAGCGAGATGTTGATGCCGTTATCGGTCGCGGCGGCCTGCAGCTCGAAGTTGAACCCGCGGCAAAAGCGCTTGCGTAGGGCCAGCCCCCATGCCTTATTCACGCGCCCGCCAAACGGCGCGTGCAGAATCAACTGCATTCCGCCGCCGTCGTCGAAGAAGCGCTCGGCAATAATTGAGCGCTTTGAAGGTACGGCGCCCAGCACGGCTCGCCCGGCCACGACATATGCAATCAATTGCATGGCTGCCGACTCGCAAACGCCGCACTGTTCCATCAGCCAGCGGACGCAGGTCGCAACCTCCGGGTTCGCACGGTGCAGCGCACCTGGCGTGACTGCGACTGTGCGCGCGGAAATCTCCTCGCGCAGATCGGTCACACCGTCGGATAGCACTGCAGTCCGCTGCGGCGCCTCACCTTCCCAGAACGGGATTGTCGGCGCGGCTCCGTGGGCATCCTCCACCAGCACGCGGCCGACGGATTCGATCTTCTGAATGCGCCAGCTGTTGTTGCCCAGCAATACGACGTCGCCCGGCGAGGAATCCACCGCGAAGTGCTCGTCGAGTGTGGCGATCTGAACGCCTTCGGGTTGCAGCACCACGCTGAAGAGGCTTGTGTCCGGGATCGCGCCGCCGTTCGCAATCGCAGTCATGCGCGCGCCGCGCCGCGGATGCAGATGGCCCTGCACGCCATCGCGCAGCAGGTACGCGCCATAGCGTCCGCGGCCGGATTCGATGCCTTCGTGCAGCAGCGCCAGCAGCTCATTGAAGTGCTCGCGCGTGGTCTCCCGGTAGGGGTAGGCCCGCCGCAGCACCGCAAACAGCCGGTCCTCATGCCATGGCTCCGCGCCGCAGCACGCGACGATCTGCTGCATCAGCACATCGATGGGTGCCTCAGGAATTTCGAGCTTGTCCAGCTCGCCCGCGCGCATCTTGCGAATGAGCGCAGCCTGCTCCAGCAGGTCATCGCGCGTGGTCGCGAAGAAACGCCCCTTGGGAGTCGCTCCGCGCCAGTGTCCCGCGCGGCCGACGCGCTGCATGGCCACAGCAACTGCTCGCGTGGTGTTGATCTGGCACACCAGGTCGACGTCGCCGATGTCGATGCCAAGCTCGAGCGATGCGGTCGCGATCAGGATCTTGATCTCGCCATTCTTGAGCCGCTGTTCCGCGTCCAACCGCAGCGCGCGCGAGAGCGAGCCGTGGTGCGCAGCCACATGCTCCCCACCTAGCCGGTCCGCAAGCTCAAACGCGATCTTCTCGACAAGCCTGCGCGTGTTGACGAAGACCAGCGTGCTGCGATGGTGTTCCGTCACCGCGGCCAGCTTGTCGAAGATCTCGGTCCACATGGGGATCGTCGCAATCGAGCCGAGCTCATCGGACGGCACCTCGATCGCAAGGTCGAGCTCGCGCCGCTGACCAACCTGCACGATTTTCGCCGGCGCGCGTCCTTTATCTACGCCCGTCAGAAACTCGGCCACGAGCTCGATCGGATTCTGTGTTGCGGAGAGCCCGATCCGTTGCGGTGCCGATGCTAGCCCCACCAGCATCGCGCCAGGGCAGAGATGGTTCTCGCCACGGACCAGCGCTTCCAGCCGCTCCAAAGACAGCGCAAGGTGCGCGCCGCGCTTATCATCCGCAATCGCGTGAATCTCGTCGACGATGACCGTCCGCACGCGTCGCAGGTTCTCGCGCGATTTGCCTGCGGTCAGCAAGATGTAAAGTGACTCCGGCGTCGTCACCAGGATGTGAGGCGGACGCTTGAGCATTGTCGCGCGATCCTTCACCGGCGTATCGCCAGTCCGCACCCCGGTGCGAATCTCGGTCGAGAGATACCCACGTTCCAGCGCCAGCTTCTGGATCTCCGCCAGCGGACCGTCCAGGTTCTTCTGCACGTCGTTCGAAAGCGCCTTGAGCGGCGAGATATAAAGCACCTCGGTACACGGCGCCAGCGTTCCTGCAATCGCCTTACGCAGCAGCTGATCGATGCAGACGAGGAACGCCGCCAGGGTCTTACCGCTGCCTGTCGGGGCGGAGATCAGCGTGGTCTCACCGGCGAGAATGTGCGGCCACCCGGCCACCTGCGGCTCAGTCGGCGTGCCGAACTTGCGCACGAACCACTCCTGCACCACCGGGTGCGCCCACGCGAGCTCCGCCACCGTTACTGGCTTCTCGACGACCATGCCAGATTCTATCGCGTTCGCCTGCTCTTCGCCTAAGCTATTCTCCACAGGCCGCTTATACTGAAAAGGAGGAACCAAATGGCCGCACTGATCGACGCAATCAACATCAAGCGCAAGGCGCTGTTCGAGTTTGAAAACGCACCGTTTTACTGCATGGATTCCGAGATCAGCAGCCCCACCGCACGGGGCGGTCAAACTCTCGTTCGCCTGAAGATGCGAAACCTGCTCACGCGCGCCGTCTTCGAGAAGACCTTCAAGGCCAACGACAAGTTCAAGGAGCCCGACCTTGAACTCGTTCCCGCCTCGTACCTGTACACCGACGGGGAAGGCTCGCATTTTCTCGACCAGGACTCGTTCGAGACGCTCACGCTCTCGCCCGACATGCTGGGCGACGCGCTCGATTACCTGATCGAAGGCACGATGCTGCAGGTACATAAGTACAACGGCAACCCCATCGGGCTGCAGCTTCCCATCTTTGTCGATCTTGACGTGAAGTATACGGAGCCGGCCGTCAAGGGCGACTCCTCTTCTGGAAGCGTGACCAAGGCAGCGACGCTCGAAACCGGCCTGGAGATCAAGGTGCCACTCTTCATCAAAGAGGGCGAGAAGATTAAGGTGACGGTAGAGACCGGCGAGTTCGCGGGAAGAGCCTAAACTCTGTCCTGCCGGACGGGCCCGCTTATCGCGCGGGGCGAGCACTTCGTGCCGTGATCGCTTCGCGTGGCCGCACGGCACGATCTTCTGTGCCGACCAACGGGAGGACCGTGCGAAGCCCAATACCCCACGAAGTGGTCCCCGCGCGGGATGAGCGCGCCCGTCCGGCAGGACAAGCTTCTACATCTGTCCCGTCCCAATATCCGCCGAAGTCGCATTCGGATTCGACTCGTCCAGATACTCCTCGATCACGCGCTCAAGCGATCCCTGCGCCGAAAGAATAAAGTCAATCGCATCGCGACCCGCGCCCTGGCCGCCGGGAAGCGGCGTTACCCAATGGGCCTCGGCCTTCACCTGCGGCCTGGCATTGGCCGTTGCAATCGCGAGTCCGCACATCCGCATCACCGGCAGGTCAACGATGTCGTCCCCGACATACGCCAGTTGATCCAACTCAATCTGCGCCTTGCCCAGAATGTCCAGAACGGCATTCATCTTAAAGTGCTGCCCCTGGTAGATGAACTCCAGCTTCAAATCGCGCGCACGAATCGCCACCGTTGCCGACTGCCGCTTTGTGATGATGCCCGTCTTGATCCCGCCCAGCCGCGCCAACGAGATGCCCAGCCCATCGTGCGCGTGGAATGCCTTTACCTCGACGCCCGACCCATCCAGCTTCGGAACCATGGCGATATCGCCGTTCGTCAGAACGCCGTCCACGTCGAAGATCAGAACTTTGATGTTTCTCGCTCGCGCCTGCGCATCTTCCAGTGTCATGCTGCGATGATAGACCAAAGGCTCATGCGCACTCTCCTCAAGCTCGCCGCAATCCTGCTTCTCTTCGTCCTTATTTTGCCCCTCCTCAATCACGCCAGTCCGCGCGTCGCCTTCATGGGTGACTCCATCACCCAGGGCTGGGCGTTTCCGCGCGCCAACTTCGGCATCTACGGGCAGACGACCGCGCAGATGCTTGCCCGATTCCCGGACCAGATTCCCCGGCGAAACTTTCGCACGGTCGTCATCCTCGGCGGCACCAACGACACCCTGCTCGGCATCGATCCCGCGATCACGATTGCCAATCTGAGCCGCATGATCGACCTCGCGCGCGCCTCCAACGTCGAGCCCTTGCTCGCTGAGATCCCACCAATTTACAAGCAGAATGGACGCTACCTGCCTGCGGTCGATAGCCTGAACCAGCAGATCGTCGCGCTTGCGGCTTCGAAGCACGTCACGCTTGCCGATTACTACGACGCCCTGCTCCATCATCCGGACTGCTTCAGCGACGGCACCCATCTGAAGCGACGCGGCTATCTCCGTATGGAACTCGCACTCTTTCACACAGGGAATCTCCTTTGAGTCGTCGATAGCCGTCATCTTTCCGTTCGAAAAACGTACAACGGAAGTGTTACCTTTTCTGTGCAACTGCACTTTGCGTCAAACCCCGGCACTCACTCGGCCACCAGCCGCCGAACCTCGCTTCGGACGGAGAATTCATGACGACCCTCCCTGTTCTCGTTGGTTTCGCGCTGATGCTGTTTCTCCCGTGCGCCATCGCCGTCTTCAGCAGCCGCGACCGTGACGACGACTCCGCCTACTCCGACCGCGCCGTCGCCCCGTTGATCGATACGCGACTCACCCAGGTCGTCCAGACGACCGCTGCACCCGCGCCTCAGGCCCTTACGGACGGCGCGAGCCTCGAAGCCGTCCCATCCAGCAATGTCTCGGACCCCGCACTGCCCGGCCGCACCATGAAGTTTCATCAGGCGCTTATTCTGCGCAACGAGATTGAAGCCTTGATGGCCGCCGCGGTCGCGGCCCGCGCGCAGGCCGACGCTCTCGCCGCGAATGCGCGCCTCGCCGCCGCCAAGGCCGAAGCCGCCGATGCCGAAGCGATCGCGGCCGAAGAACTTGCGACCGCAGCTATCCACGAGATTCGCCGCGCAGCTTGAGGCTTGTCCTGCCGGACGGCCGCGCTCATCGCGCGGGGCGAGCACTTCGTGCCGTGATCGCTTCGCATAGCCGCGCGGCACGATCTTCTGTGCCGACCAACGGGAGAACCGGGCGAAGCTCAATACCCCAGGAAGTGGTCCCCGCGCGGGATGAGCGGCTCGTCCGACAGGACAAAGCCGCTAGTAGATCCAGCCGCCGCCAACGACTTCATCACCCTGGTAGAAGATCGCTGCCTGCCCCGGCGTAATCGCACGCTGCGGCTCATCGAAGACAGCAATCGCAGTATCAGGCGCATCGCCCGGCATCAGCGTGGCCTGCCTCGGCTCATGCCGATGCCGCACCTTCGCCATCACGCGCATCGGCTCCGTCACCTCGGCGACCGAGATCCAGTTGGCGCGGTTCACACGCACCTCGCGCGACATCAACTCCTCGTCCGCGCCCACCGTCACCTGGTGGCTGTCCGGATGGATCGCCAGCACGTACAGCGGGTTGGCACTCGTCAGGCCGAGCCCTTTGCGCTGCCCGACGGTGAAGTTGTGAATGCCCGTATGCCGCCCCACGACTTCGCCTGTCGACGTCACCAGTTCGCCGGCACTATCCGGCATCTCCTGCTCCTGCTCGTCGAGATACGCGCGCAGAAACGCCTGGTAGTCGCCGCCCGGAATGAAGCAAATCTCCTGCGAATCGGGCTTGCTCGCGACTTCGAGGCCGGCCTCGCCCGCCATCACACGCACCGCGGGCTTCTGCATCTCGCCCAAGGGGAAGAGGGTGTGCGCAAGCTGCTCCTGCGTCAGCCCGAAGAGGAAGTACGTCTGATCCTTCGAGCGGTCGGCGGGCCGCGAGAGAATCCACCGGCCGCGCGCCTCGTCGTAGTGATTTCGTGCGTAGTGGCCGGTCGCGATGCGGCTGGCGCCAATCTGCCGTGCGGTCAGCAGCAACTGGTCGAACTTGAGGTGGTTGTTGCATAGCGTGCAGGGGATCGGCGTACGCCCGGCGAGGTACTCGCTGACGAACGGCTTCACCACGTCGGCCTCGAAGCGCTCCTGCTGGTTGACGAGGTAGTAGGGGATCCCAAGCCGCTCCGCCACGCGCCGCGCGTCGTACACGTCGTCGATCGAGCAGCAGCGCCCCTGGACCGACTCCGGCATGCCCTCGTGCCCGGCCAGCCGACGCTGATTCCAAAGCTGCAGCGTCAGGCCGACGAGCTCATAACCCTGGTCCTTCAGCAGCGCCGCGACCGCCGACGAGTCCACGCCGCCGCTCATGGCAACCGCGATGGTCTCTCCAGCCGGATTGTTGCGCGTCTCCACACCCTTATTCTCTCATTTTCGGGCTACATCTTTTGCTGCACTGCTCTTGTTATCGCGTTCAGCTACCATCAGGTTCGCGTCCCATGATCGACTATCCGACCCATTTTCAGCCGCCTCCCCCGCAACGCCCCACCCCTCTGGCCATCATCGTGGGCTTCCAACTCCTGAAGGCCGTGTTCCTCGTCCTGGTTGCGGTGGTTTCGTTCACCGGGCATGAGGGCCGTCTCGCAAATATTCCCGACCTCCGCGACCTGCTGTTTCTCGCCTCGCACGGCAAAGACCCCAATAGCCTGGTGCTGCTTGTGCTTGGGATCTACGCGGCTGTGATCGGACGCGGCCTTTGGAATCTTCGCCGCTGGGCGCGCAACTCGCTTGTGTTTACCTCGTTGCTGATGCTCGTGCTCTGGTTCGCGCACTTCGACTTCGGCACCGCGCTGCCGACCATGCCGGCACTTGCGCTGGTCGAGACGCAAACCGTCTACATCCTGCTGCTGCTGGACTTCTTCATCTTCATGTACCTGAAGTTCCACCACGATACGGCCCGCTGCTTCCTCCGCAGGCAGCAGACATGAACCCCAGACGTTGAGATGTCCGGCATACGGATGCACTCAACCCTACTTCCCGGACTCCTTCAGCAGCTCCACCAGGTGGTCCTCCCAGACTGCCGCCGCGGTGTGCGTTCCGTGGCCGCGCGTCTTGTCGGAGATGGGAATCAGGACGAACTGTGCCCGCGGCATGCTGCCCACCATCTTCTCCGCGATCCCGAGCTCCGGCGGATTGATGAAGTCGTCGGCAGAGTTGATCCACATCACCGGCACGGTAATCCGGTCCAGGTGCGCACTCGGGTCATAGTTGCGGCTCGCGTCCAGTTGGTAGATCAGGTCGTTCGCATCGGTCGACGCATCCGCGCGCGCCACATATTTGTCGACGTAGGCCTCCGCCGCCTGCCGTGTCGGAGCGGCCTTCTGCGACACCAGCGGCGCCGAGCCCATTACGAGCAGGAGCTCGTTCGCGGTCGTCAGTCCTTCGGTCGGCTCGCTCTTGTACTCACCGCCCAGGTACGTGGGATCCTTCTTCATCGCCTCGATCGCCATGTAGCGCATCATGCGATTGCGCCCGGCGATCTGCACCGGCAGGCACGCCAGAGGCGCGAGCGCATCCGCGTACCCAGGGTACGTCTCGCCCCACACAAACGACTGCATACACCCCATGCTGGTGCCGAGGATCAGCCGCAGATGATCCACTCCCAGCCCGGCCTCGAGCATCTGGTGCTGCGACCGCACCATGTCGTCGTAGTCGTACTTCGGGAAGCGCGCATGAAGGCCGTCCGACGGCTTCGAAGAATGACCATGGCCGATATCGTCCGGCAGAATGATGAAGTACTTCGTGATGTCGAGCGGCTGCCCGGGCCCAAACAGTACCCCCGAAAACAGCGGATTCAGCAGCGAGTGCGCATCGCCGCCCGTACCATGCAGCAGCAACACGGCGTTGGTGGCGTGCCCGGCGGCGTCTTTGCGCAACGTCCCGAGCGTCAGGTAATGCAGCCGCAACTCCGGCAGCGACTCGCCGTCACCGAACTTGAAGTTTGCCATGCGGTAGACGCCATCTGTCGTCGGCCACTTGACCGGCGCAGGCGCAGCCTGCCCCAACGCACTTGCCACCAAAGCACCCAGCACCACGAGGACACGAATCATCCTCGCAGTATATCCGCACCCAAACCGTAATCCCGGGTGCCCCATGTCTCGCTTCTGAGATATGGGAAGTGAAAGGGCAGCAGCAGATAAAGCTCGCAGCTGCCCTTCTACTCCGGCGCCTCGACCCGTCCACCCGGTTTCAGCTTGTAGATCTTCCCGCGATAGTAAAACCGTTCGCCGCCATAGCTTCCCAGCCAAAGAATGCTCCCCAGCAGGTCGCGCAACGGATAGATCGCCACGTTACGCCACCACTCCGGATCGCCCAGCACACCCAGGATCAGCCCCGCCTGCAGCCAGCGGTTTGCCACCATCACGCCCAGCCAGGCGAGCCCAAGCAGCGGCCGCCCCGCGGCAATTCCCCAGACCAGCCCGAGCAATCCAAACGGAACCGCAAACGTAAGGCCCGTGCCCAGGTGCCCCCACGGACGCGACCGTCGCGTGCTCTGCATCCAGCGCAGCTGGTTGCGAAACGAAAGCCAGAACGGCTGATCCTGCACCATCAGCTTGATGACGTGCGTCGCCATCTTCACGCCAACGCCCTGCTTCGCCAACCGGTTTCCGAGCTCAAAGTCGTCCGCGTAAAACTGCCCCAGTTCGCCGAACCCGCCCACCTTCTGGAAGCTGACGCGCGGCAGCACCATGCTCGCGCCCAGCGCAAACTTCGTGCCTTCGATCATGTCCGCGACCAGCACTCCGCTGGTCATCTCGACGCTCTTGCCCACCGCATCCAGCTTCGACGCGAAGTTCGCCGCATCGCCCCCGTACGCCGTGCCGATGTACACGCACGAGGCGATTCCCAGGGCCGGATCCTTCAGGTTCTGCACCATCCGCAGGATGTAATCCTTTTCCACCCGCACATCCGCGTCGCTGGTCAGGTAGCGATCGAACCGCGCCACCGAATCCAGCTTCTCAAACGAGTAGACCTTGGCGTTATGGAACTTCGGCATCGGCTCGCCGCAGGTCAGATACTTCGCGTCGACGCCCGGGTAACGTGCCCCTACCGCGCGCGCCAGCCGCAAGCCCTCGTCGGTCTCGTGCCGCGCGCAAAAGAGCAGCTCCCACTCACCCGGATACTCCTGCTCGAAGAAGGTCTCGATGTTCCGTTCCATGCCCGGCTCGGTGCCGTGCAGGGGCTTTAGCAGGCTGACCGCCTGCACAAAGTCCGGGGTCGCGCGATCGTCGCGCCGCTTCCTCGCACCAAACCGCGCCGCCGCCGTCACCACCATGCCGCAGTAGATCGACGAAGTCACCGAGCCGACCATCGCCACCCACCACAACCCGTGCAAAACCAAACTCATCGCAACAACGCCTCAGCCTAAGTCTACCGAATGCAGACTCGCGCGAAGCGCCCAAACCCTCTCGAAGTGGTCGCCGCCCGCGATCAGGGCGCGGTTGCCTTTGTCTTTGCTTTCTTTGGCGCTTTTACCGCGACCACCATCGGCCGCTTGAACGGCACCAGGCCCGCCCCCGGGTTCTGCTGCTGATTGATCCGCGCCAGCATCTCTTCGCGCACGTAATCCACGAACCCCTGCATCTGCCGGTTCATCTCTTCCATGCGTTCCCGCATCTGCAGCACGATCGCAATGCCGGCGATATTCACGCCCAGATCGCGCGCCAGGTTCAAAATGAACTCCAGCCGCTCCAGGTCTTCATCCGTATAAAGCCGCGTGTTGCCGTCGCTCCGGCTCGGCCGCAGCAAGCCCTCACGCTCGTACAGCCGCAGCGTCTGCGGATGAATCTCGTACATCTCCGCCACCACCGAGATCATGTAACCACCGCGTGACTTCCGCTTCGTCGCCATCCCTCAGCTCACCTTCACTCTTTCCATTCCAATCTCTATTTCATCCTTATACCTCAACACGCACCTGCTTTCCGCAGTACCATGATGTTGACAGCACCCCAAGGATCTAGAAGAACTCTCCACCGATGCCGCAGTCGGTGGCCGCCTCCATCAACCCACCTCCCCCAACTTGAAGCTGCCCTGATTCCCGCAGAGGCCCGTACGTTGAACGACCCCAAGCCAGCCCGTCCCGGCACCGCCAGCAACCTCCCAGGCTGGGCTTTCGCGTGGGTCGTCAAGAGGCGTTTCGACTGGCGCATCACCCTCTCCGACGCACTCGGCATCTCACTCGCCATGCGGAAGTCGAACTCGTCCACCAGCCTTACCCTCCCCATTGTTCTTACCACCATCGCCGCTGCTGCCGCCTACGCCTTCCTCCCGCGCGCCAAACGCTTCCATCCACGGCAGGTCGCGGTCGTCACCGGAGGCTCGCGTGGTCTCGGACTCGCCATCGCGCACCGCTTCGGTCAGGCCGGCCTCAAGCTCGTGCTCGCCGCCCGGAACTCCGAAGAACTCGCCTCCGCGCGGCAGTCCCTCCTGCAGGCCGGCAGCGTTCAAGAGGAAGACGACATTCTGCTCGTCTCCTGCGACCTGACCGACCCGCACCAGGCCGAGAATCTGATCGCCGAGACCATCAAAGCCTTCGGCCGCATCGACCTGCTCATCAACAACGCCGGCATCATCGAGGTCGGGCCCTTTGAGAATCAGCCGCTCGAAGCCTACGACCGCGCCATGCAGACCAACTTCTTCGCCGCCCTGTATACCATCCACGCGGCCGTCCCGCACCTGCTGGACCCACCGGACCAATCTAACCGCGGCATCGTCAACATCGCCTCCATCGGGGGCAAGATTCCCGTTCCGCACCTGCTTCCGTATGTCGCCGCTAAGTTTGCACTGACCGGCTTTTCCGAAGGGCTGCACACGGAGCTCCGCTACAAGGGCGTTCGCGTCACCACCGTCTGCCCCGGCCTGATGCGCACCGGCGGCGAGGAGCACGCGCACTTTACCGGCCAGCAAGCGAAAGAGGAACGCTGGTTCAAGCTGTCGGCCAAGACGCCCGGCATAGCCGCCGGCGTCCACCACTCCGCGAACGTGATCTACAACGCCGTACAGGCTGGCCGCGCAGAGATTACCATCACGCCGCAGGCCTGGCTCGCCGCCCGCATCGTCGGCCTTGCGCCGGAGACCAGCCAGATCCTCGCCGCGCTCGCCAACGAGTACGTCCTGCCTGACCCCATCTACACCGCACCCGAGCTTCCCCACGACGCCGCCGTAGCCCCTTAGCTCACTGTTGATTCGATGACTCCTCACTGAATCACTCTTTACTCTCTACTCGTGAACTTCCAGCAATCGCCAACAAGCGAGCCGCACACCGGTTCTCTCCGTGAACCTCCGTGCCCTCTGTCCCTCTGTGTTCGCTTTTCGGCGAGCCGCTACTTCAGAGCTCCCGCGCGCAACTTCCCAATCTTCCCCTTCTCCCCAACGACAAACGGCAGACTCACCGCGTTCCACCCGGTCGGATCGTCCCCAGGCACTGGCGCCCAAGTCTTTCCATCGTCCGTCGACCTATCTGTCCCACCTGGCCCGACGGCGATCCATCGTCCGGCATCACTCGCGTACTGCACCGCGGACCGATATCCGCTCGGGCCAGCGGTAGCAGCCGTCCAGTGCGCTCCGCCGTCGACGGAGTACGCAGCCGTACCCGCGGTTTCGTTCGGCTTCTGGTAGTTTCCTCCCACCGCGACCGCCAGCACCGTCATCTTGCCGTTCATCGCGGTTGCCGTCCGTGTCGCCACCGAGAAGACCCCGGCACTCGTCGCTCCGCCCGCGACGGGGACCTCGCTCGGTACCCACTTGATCGAACACTGAGCCCCCGCTCCCGGCTGTTCCGGGCAAACCGGCACCGTGCGGTAAACCTTCGCAGGATCACTCGGCGTCGCGCCTGTACCGAACATCAGCACATTGCTCACCGAGGTCAACGACGAGTTGCTCGCCGCAAACGCGCCCGCATCCTTCGCTGCGTCGAGCCCCGGATCATCCGCGATGTACCATTTCGCACCCTGGTCCGGCGAGAAAAACATCGAGAACTTGCCATTGACGGGATCGCCCAGCACATACATCTGGTGCTCCGTCACTTTGCGGATCGTATCGAAGAAACCGTCAGCATCCGGATTCTCGAATACCAGCGTCCAGGTGGCGCAGCCGTCGGTCGTGCGAAAAATCTTCGACAGCGCACCCTTGCCGCTCGACATCACCACAGCCGTCTTCGCGTCGAACGCCTGCACTCCACGGAAGTCCAGCTTCTCCGCTCCCTTCGGCATCGCACACGTCTGCCACAGGAAGCCGCCGTCTTCGCTCCGCAGGACCGTTCCACCCGACCCGCTCGCCCAGACTGTTCCTGCACCGACCGAATCCACACCCCGCAAACTTGCCGTCGAATGCGACTCTTCGAGATCGAACTGCCCGTAGGCTGCCGCACAGCCAGCCACCAGGACCAATAACGCAAGACTCTTCATGCTGGCAGTCTAAAGCAAAGGCGTGTCCTGCCGGACGGGCCCGCTTGTCGCGTGGGGCGAGCACTTCGTGCTGTGATCGCTTCGCGTGGGCCTTCCGTTGGTCGGCACAGAAGATTGTGCCGCGCGGCCGCGCAAAGCCCAACACCCCACGAAGTGGTCGCCCCCTGCGATGAGGGCGCCTTTCTTCTCTAATGCGCTCCGGCAGGAGCCTTCCCAGGCTTCACTTTCTTCAGCAGCCACACTGCTCCCACGCACACGAAGCAAAGCAGCGAAAGCCATCGGAATACATCCACAAACGCCCAGTTCAATGCCTGTTGCCCTAACTGCTGGTACAGCAGCGAAGGTGCGGGGCCGCCATTGTGGACGCCACCCGTATTCGCCGCGCCGAAGTACCCACTCAGCGCGCCCTTGGTCTGGTTGATCGCGTTCTGAAACTGCTGCCCTGTAGCCGGCACCGAGTTCTCGATGTAGTTCTGGTGCGCCGCCTGCCGCCTGGTCAGCAGAGTCTGCGCCACCGAAATCCCGATCGAACCGCCCACGTTCCGAAACAGGTTGAAGATGCCGCTTGCATTACCAATCTGCTCGTTGCTCAGAGTTCCGTACGACGCCGTCGAAATGGGCACGAAGACAAAACTCAAGGCAAACCCCGTCACCAGGATCGGGATCAGCAAAGAGGTGGGCGACACCTCAAGCGTCACATTCCCGAAGTAAAGCGTCGTCAGCCCAAAGACGAAGAACCCAAATGTCAGCAGGTACCTCGGATCGACCTTGTTCGAAAGAAAGCCGATCACTGGCATCCCACAGATCGCACCGATTCCGCGCGGCGCCACCACCAGTCCGGCCGTGAACGCGGTATAGCCCAGCAGCTCCTGGTAGAACAAAGGCAGAACCGTGACGGTCGAATAGATTGCCACACCGAACAGGAAGATCAGCAGCGTGCCAACCGCGAAGTTCCGATCCTTGAACACATGTAAATCGACCAGTGGATCTTTTTTGAACCACGATCGATACAGCCAGTACACCAGCCCGATCGTCAGGAAGGCGAACACCCAGCATAGCCAGGTCGCGCCAAACCAGTCATCCTCCTGGCCCTTATCGAGAAACACCTGTAGACACCCGGTCCAAACTACGAGCGCCCCGAACCCGATGCCGTCGAATGGCTTCGCCTTCGTGTTCTTGATGTAATCCGGATCGTGCACAAACCGGTTGATCATGAACAGCGCCAGCGCACCCACCGGGATGTTGATATAGAACGCGTATCGCCACGAGTACGTATCGGTCAGCCAGCCGCCCAGCGTGGGCCCCAGCACCGGCGCCACCACCACGCCAAATGCAAACACCGCCATTGCCGCGCCGCGCTTGGCCGGGGGAAAACTCTCCAGCAGGATCGCCTGCGAGAGCGGCTGCAACGCCCCGCCGCCCGCACCCTGGATGACACGCGCCAGCAGCATGAACGCGAGCGTCGGGGCTGCCCCGCAAAGGAAGGAAGACACGGTAAAGATCGTCACGCAAGTCATCAAAAACCGCTTGCGCCCAAACTTCAGCGAACACCAGTTCGAAGCCGGCAGCACAATCGCATTCGAAACCAGGTAGCTCGTCAGAACCCACGTCGCCTCATCGTTCGAGGCCGAAAGCGACCCCGCGATATACGGTAGCGCCACCGACGCAATCGAGGTATCGAGGACTTCCATGAACGTCGCCAGCATGACAGCCGCCGCGATCAGCCAGGGATTTTCCCCCTTCGCCGCGTCCTGCGGAGCCTCCGCCGCGTCCGCGCCGTGCGCCGCATCCTGACTTGCCGCAGCACTCCCCATCTAAAACCAAGCCTCCTCGCCAAAACGCGATAGAGTCTCAGATGTCCTTCACCTCCCAGAGGTTTCGCCCCGCACTAAAAGCAGGGCCTCCGCGCCATCTCGTAGAGGGATGGCGAGTGAATCAGATCAGGGCCGTTCGCCTCCCAGCGATGCGGTCTGCACCAGAGGCTTTACCACCCGCGCCGCGATCTCCGAATAGCTGCCGTAGTCGATCGTCATCTCTGCATCCCCGCCGAAGCGCAGATGCGTCGTCGAGCTGTTATGGGACGGAAGCCACATCTGCCCGCGCCGAGCGTACAAAGAGTCGAACTTTGCTCTCTCCATCAGAAACGAAGGCGCTTTTGCGGGTTCGCCGACGATGCGAACGATGGCGTAATCGTCCTGGCTGATCCAAACCCGTCCAGAATAGCCGTACTTGTTATCTTTTTTCGGAGCGACGGCCAACACCCAGGTTGCGACGGCACCGTTCGGAGCCGCTCCCGGAGCGAAGTCAACCCCAGTCAGCGTCTCTTCCCCCAAGACTGAAACATCATAGTTCTCTGGCGTAAGCATCATCCGCCGATTGGCTTCTCCCGACTCCTCGGATTCGCTCTCCACCAACTTCTTCAGAACCTGATCGCACAAAAAGGGAGAACCGGTCTGCGAAACAATCGTCAGCCGCTTGCGTTCGTTCCCCAGGTATTCGGCATGGACCCTCAGCTGACCGCTGTGATCCCCGCCGGTCCCCTTATAGGCAATCTTGTACGTCCGATCGGTAGCATAGTGCTCGAGCGCCGCCGACCGCTCGCGACTCTTCGCCAGCATGCGGGAGACGATGTCCTGCGCGCTCACGCTGCGGCCTTTGCCGTCGTCTGGCGATGCCTTCTGCCCGGCCGCCGTCCCCACGGACACCAGAGAGAGCGTGAGCACCACATGAGCCGCAATCCGCCGCTTCAAGCCACGCGAGAAAACCTGCATCTCCCACCCCCTTGGAGCGACTCAGCAGGGCCATGCGAGCCTCGGAGCGGACCGCTTCCCCCAGCGAAGACGGCTATGATCCTGAGCCCTTTGCTGCACCCTGCGTCGCTCTATTCGGATGAGAACATGCCTGCATCAGCATTTGTGCAAAGAACGGATGAGGATTCAGCCACAATCGCGTGAATGCGTATCCCTCGCGGTTCCGATTCGAATCGATGAACCAGAAGGGGATGGAGACGCTACACGCTGTCCAGAATCTCCGCCCGCGGATCCTCCGGATTCAACCGTGCCAGCTCCCGCAGAATCTCCTTCGAGCGCTCATCCTGCACCTTCGGAACTACGATCTTCACCTCTACAATCTGATCGCCGCGGAGGCCGTCCTTCGTCGCCGAAGGCACACCCTTCTCGCGCAGACGCAGCTTCTGGCCGGTCTGCGTTCCGGGCGGAATCTTCAGCTGCGTGCGTCCTCCGCCCCCACCCTCGTTCAAGTGCGTGTCAATTGTGGGAACCTCGATCTTCGCCCCCAGCGCCGCCTCGGAGACCGTGACCGGCACCGTGATCGCAATATCATCGGCTGTCCGCTTGAAGAACGGGTGCGACCCCGCCTTGATGATCAGGTAGAGATCGCCATTGGCCCCGCCGTTGGTACCGGCATTTCCCTTCCCCGCCAGGCGAATTCGCTGCCCATCCCGGGTCCCGGGCTTGATGCGGAATTCGAGCGGCTCGCGCCGGACCACAACGCCTGCGCCATCGCAGGTCGCGCACGTATTCTGCACCTGGCCCGTGCCACCGCACTTCGGGCACTGGATGTTGAACTTCATCCGTCCGCCCATCTGCTGCACCTGTCCGCTGCCGCCGCACTCGGGACACTGCATCGCCCCGCCCGTAACGCTCTTACCCTTGCAGGTCGGGCACATTTCCTGGCGTTGAATCTCCAGCCGCGTTACGCCGCCGCGCACCGCCGTCCAGAAGTCAATCGAGACCTGGTACTCCAAATCCGTGCCCGGCTGCGGCCCACGCGAAGCTCCACGTTGCCCGCTGAACATCCCCGAGAAAATGTCCTTGAAGCTTCCGCCGAAGCCTGCGCCGCCCGCGTCCGGCCGCGTTCCCGATCCGCGCGCGCCTTGCGAGAAGTCCGAAAAGTCAAACCCGCCGAAATCAAACGGAACCTCGTGCGCTCCGCCCGCGCCGGGTCCGCCGGCGCGGCCGCCACCGCCAAACGGCCCACCCGCACCCGGTCCGTATCCACCGCGCGCCGCGGCCTCCGCCGCAGCCGGGTCAATCGAATCCGAATAAAACCCGAATTGATCGTAGATCTTCCGCTTCTTCTCATCGGAGAGGACATCGTTCGCCTCCGAGATCTCCTTGAACTTCTCCTCGGCCTTCTTGTCGCCCGGGTTCACATCCGGGTGATATTTGCGCGCCAGCTTCCGGAACGCCTTGCGAACCTCGTCCTGCGTCGCGCCCTTCTTGACCCCAAGTGTCCCGTAATAATCCTTCGTCTGTGTCGTCGCCATCTTCTTTTTACCCTTCTAAGCTGTCCGCGACAGCAATTCTCCGCGCTCGCTCACCGCCGCCGGTTTGATCGCCTTCTCAAACTCCGGTCCCAAACTGTCGCGGGCAATCTCCAGCTCGTAGTGGCTCTGCAAATTCATCCAGAACTGTGCCGTCGTGCCGAAATAAAGTCCTAATCGCAAAGCGGTGTCCCCCGTGATTCCGCGCTTCTCCTTCACAATCTCCGCGATGCGAGTCGCCGGAACCTGCAGCGCCATAGCCAACGCATGGGGCGTGATCCCCATAGGAAGTAGAAACTCCTCTCGCAACATCTCACCGGGATGTACAGGCGGGAACCTCCCCCATCTCTCTGCAGTCGCCTTGGCCGAGTCAGTGGTAGTCTGCGATTTCGACTTCATAAGCATTCCCATCCTTCCAAACGAAGCAGATTCGGAACTGATCATTAACGCGGATACTATGTTGGCCGACGCGATCGCCTCGAAGCGCCTCCAACCGATTGCCAGGAGGCAGACGAAGATCGTCCAGCAACACCGCCGTTTCGACTCGAAGAAGCTTTCGGTAGATCGAACTCTGCAGCAAGCCATATCTCCGGCTCGGAAGTCGCCCGAAGATGCGTTCCGCCTCGTCATCCCGAAAGCTCTTGATCACACTTCAAGCGTATCACGCACTGCGTTATACGCTTGCCGTTACGCGGCGATCCTCACTCCGCTTGGCAAACCGGGCACCAGAACAAGTTCCTCCCGCCAAATACCTTCGTCTCAACCTCCGTCCCGCACACAAAGCAAGGCCGCCCCTTGCGCCGATACACATAGTGCGCCTCTTCACTCAGCGCCTCGCCCTTCTTATGCGGACGATCCTTCGCTTCAGTCGTCACAATCCGCCGATCCACCATCGCCTGTGGCATCAGCTTCGATGCATCCTTCCAGATCTTCTCCAACTCCTTCACACTCACCTTGCTGCCTGCGCGGAACGGACTCACCCGCGCGCGAAACAGCAGCTCCGCCCGGAAGATATTGCCCAGCCCCGACACAATCGACTGATCCATCAGCAGCGCGCCAATCGGCGTCTTGCGCTTGGCGATCCGCTCCATCATCTTCGCCGGGGCATCTCCATTCAGCGGATCGGGCCCAAGCCGCGCCAGCAGTTCGGACCACTTCTCTTCACTCCAAACCGAACAGTCGGTCGGCCCGCGCAGCTCCAGCCATTGCGTCTTGTCCCAGATCCTCATACGCAGCGCGCCACGTGGCTCCGGCATCGGCTGCATGCCTTCCGTGAAGTCTCCATACAAGCCCATGTGCACATGCACAATCGCCCGCCGGCGCCCGTCGCCCAGGTCAACCATCCCGAAGTCGTACCCCAGGTGCTTACCCACGGCCATCACGCCCACAAGCTTGCGCCCATCCAGAAGTCCCGCCTCAAAAAAGCGTCCCTGCGGCGAGTCCACATGAACTTTCTTACCCGCGAACATGCCCGCATGAAGCTCGGCCCAGCGATGCGTTTCATTCCCCTCAGGCATCGGCGGCACTCTCTACGCCGGCTTCCTGGATCTCCCGCACCACCTCGCGCGCAACCTCCCGCGCCGCCGCACGCCGGCTCCGTCGTGGACGCCCGCCGCTCTCGAGCTCATACCGGTAGTGATCAATAATCCGGTCAGGCGTCCACAGCGCCCAGTGGTTTGCATTCTTCGCGTGCATGCGCTTCAACTGCAGCTCATCCATCTTGCGCATCATCGCCTGCAAATCGTCGTAATGGTCCGAGTACATGGAATCCGCCGACTCGATCAAGCCTTGCATGTCCACGTAAACCGGTTGCGCCCACTCGTAAAACGTGTGCCACACATCGTACAAATCCAGATGGCCTTTCTTCACCAGCAGCGCCAGGTGTTCATAGAAGTCCAGCACCTCAAAGACAGTAACCGGGGGCTGCTCCAACTCCCACGCCACGAGCGTCGCCTCCTCTCCGTCCAGGTCGAGCCGCGCCTGCGCCAACCGTCGTCTTGCGCCAACGAAGTTATCGGAGAGGAAGAAGCTGAGCTGCTTCTCCAGATTCGCCACGGAACGGTAATCCCGTTCGTGCTTCAGCTGCAAACCCGCATAGGCAATCGCTCCGATGCTGGTGGTCACCAGCATCGAGGTCGCAATCGCCTGCACGGCATTCCAATCGACCACCTGCATACGCGCCCCGCCCAGCCGGTCCGAAGACAGCCCTAGTTCCACACCTGCGCCGCGCTAATCGCTTCAATCCGGAACGTCTGATCCGGCTCCATCTGCTGCATCTTCTCGGCGAATTTCTTCGCCTCGGCCTGCGTGTCGAACATCATCCGGTTGTACAGCTGCCCGGCGCGAAGTTGGTCGCACTTCCAAAGTGTTTCGGTCATGGCCTTGCCTCCGTGGAGTTCATGCAGATGGTTGAACAACAATCTGTTTACGGAATCCGCCGTCAACCAGATTCCACCCTCGACCACATCCTTGCCCTGTTGTTCCGTCGCCGCCTTCGCCTTATCCTTGCCCTTACCGTTTCCGCTACCCTGGTCCATGCTCTGTCTAACACCCTTCTGCGCCATTTGACGCGCAACTCTCCCTGTACGAGCACAGACGGAAGCAGATAAAGCAAGAGGGGGTTCCATGCGGAACGCCCCTCCCTGCAACCGTACTACGGTTTTACCCGCGTACCCGTTCCCCCGTACCTTCCCGGGTTCCTGCTTGTTTCCTTCTTATCGACCTTACTTCTTGTCGACATCAACGTACTCAGCGTCAATCACGCCCTCTTCTTTTCCGGCATCGTGACCCGCATCCTGCGTATCCGCCGTCCCCGCCGCAGCCGCGCCGCCGTCGGTCGGAGCGCTGGAGCCCGCCTTGTACATCGCCTCGGCCAGCTTGTGGCTTGCCGTCTGCAGCTTGTCCTTCGCCGCATTCAGCTCAGACGCACCGGGCGTTCCCGCCAGCACGCTCTTCGCCTCAGCCAGTGCACTCTCGACCTCAGACTTGTCGCTCTCCGCAACCTTCCCCGACGAATCCTTCAACATCTTCTCGATGTTGTAGACCAGCGAGTCCAGCCCGTTGCGCGCCTCAACCGCATCGCGTGCGTCCTTGTCCTCGGCCGCATGAGCCTCGGCATCCTTCGCCATCCGCTCAACCTCTTCCTTGCTCAGACCGGAAGAACTCGTAATCGTGATCTTCTGGTCCTTGCCGGTGGCGTTGTCCTTGGCGGTCACATTCAAAATGCCGTTCGCGTCGATATCGAACGTCACCTCGATCTGCGGCACGCCACGCGGCGCCGTCGGAATGCCGGCTCAGCTTGAACTTGCCCAGGGTCCGGTTCTGCGCCGCCATCGGGCGCTCGCCCTGCAGTACATGCACCTCAACCTCGGTCTGGTTATCCGCGGCCGTCGAGAACGTCTCCGTCTTCTTCGTCGGAATGGTCGTATTCCGCTGAATCATCGGGGTCGCCACGCCGCCCATCGTCTCGATCGACAACGTCAGCGGAGTCACGTCGAGCAGCAGCAGGTCCTTCACTTCGCCGGCCAGCACGCCAGCCTGAACCGCCGCACCGATCGCCACAACCTCGTCCGGGTTCACGCCCTTATTGGGCTCTTTGCCGAACAGGTCCTTCACCAGTTGCTGAATCTTCGGCATACGCGTCTGGCCGCCAACCAGCACGACCTCGTCGATCTTCGAAGCATCGACGCCCGCATCCTTCAGTGCCTGCTTGCAAGGGCCAATCGACTTCTGCAGCAGGTCGTCGACCAGCGACTCGAGCTTCGCCCGCGTCAGCTTGCGCACGAGGTGCTTCGGCCCGCTCGCATCGGCGGTGATAAACGGCAGGTTGATCTCCGTCTCCTGCGCGGTCGAAAGCTCGATCTTCGCGCGCTCGGCCGCATCCTTCAGCCGCTGCAGCGCCATCTCGTTGCCCTTCGAGCTCAGGTCAAGCCCGGTCTCCGACTTGAACTCCGAGATCAGCCACTCCACAATGCGCTGGTCCAGATTGTCGCCGCCCAGGTGCGTATCGCCATTGGTCGACTTCACCTCGATCACGCCTTCGCCCACTTCGAGGATCGAGATATCGAACGTACCGCCGCCAAAGTCATACACGGCAATCGTCTCGTCCTTCTTCTTGTCGAGCCCGTACGCCAGCGCCGCCGCGGTCGGCTCGTTCACAATGCGCTTCACATCCAGGCCCGCGATGCGGCCGGCATCCTTGGTCGCCTGGCGCTGCGCATCGTTAAAGTAAGCCGGCACCGTGATCACAGCCTCGGTCACCGAAGTGCCGAGATAATCTTCCGCCGCCTTCTTCAGCTTCTGCAGAATCATCGCCGAAACCTCCGGCGCCGTGTATTCCTTGCCCTGTGCTGTAATGGCCACGTTGTCGCCCTTGGCCACAACCTTGTACGGCACCATCTTCATCTCGTCGCCCACTTCGTTCAGGCGCCGCCCCATAAACCGCTTCACCGAAAAGATCGTGTTCTCAGGGTTCGTAATCGCCTGACGCTTCGCCACCTGGCCTACCAGGCGCTCGCCGCTCTTCGTAAACGCCACGATCGACGGCGTCGTGCGTCCGCCCTCTTCGTTCGCAATTACCTTTGGCTCGCCGCCTTCCATCACGGCTACGCAGCTATTGGTCGTTCCGAGGTCAATACCGATAATCTTTGCCATCGCTCTTCCCACTCCTTCAGAATTCGGGCATCGATTCAATCGGCCCGTCCACCGCTTGCAACATCTTCAGTTATACGATGTGAGTGAGTTATTGTCAACTTTTCTCACGTCCGCATCCTCTTCATGCCGTAAGATGCCGCACCCGGTCTACACGGCCAAAAAGAGGAGCCGACGCAAACCACACGCCGGCCCAGATCGCAATTCGAAGTTGTTACTTGCCAAATCGGCCCTACTGAGGACTGCTCCCCGCAGGCGGGTTCGGCGGAGTTCCGAACCCGCCGGTCCCGCTTCCACTCGTACCCGAACCGGCCGCCCCATTTGCCCCGTTCGGGTTGTTCGGTGACCCCAGACCACTCAGCCCTGTGCTCGGAACTGAAGTCCCCAGCGCACCGCCGCCACCGCCAGCGCCGCCGTTCTGCGCGTACATCTGTTCGATTCTGGGGTCGTAGATAAACTCCCATTCCTGGTAGTTGCTCACCCCATTCACCGAAAGGAACGCCTCCCCATCCTTCGGAACCCCAACCCCCATGATCGGCCCCGTGCTTCCCTTGAACTCCGTCGCATCCGTACTCTGGACGCCTCCGGTATTCGTTCCGGTCCCCGTGCCAGAACCCGTGGAACCGGTTGTATTGCCTGCCGTCTGGGTTCCCGTACTCCCAAAAGACGACCCCGCCCCAAACGAAGAAGAACCGGACCCAAACGACGACCCGGTCGTACTCGACCCGCCAGTATTGCTCTGCAACCCCGCGGCCGAGCCCAACCCGGCGCCCAACCCCGGCAGATCCTTGCCGAAGAACCCCTTCACCGTCGTCTTGTTCTGCCCCACCTGGATCAGCTTCCAGTCGTCCTTGCCGGTCAGCGGGTCGAGATACCGCTGCCGCAGAAATCGCTGATTGTTCGTCTTCTCCAGCTGCTCGATTGACGTCGGATAGTTCCCCGTCTTTTTATGGAACATGCGAATAGCCCGCACGTACTGGTTCGCCCGGTGCGCCGTCTCGATCTCCTGGTCATGCTTCAACTGCATCGCAACCCGCGGCGCCGCAATCGAAAGCGCCAGCAACATCAGGAAGACCAGCACCAGCACCGCCAGCAGCATATAGCCTTCATCGCCCTGCCCAGCGATGCACGGGGTGCCCCGTGTTTTGCGAAGCTCCATCAGCGAAGAGTGGGGTATCGCTTGCGGAAGCAAGCGACCGCTCTCCTCACCCCGCCCAAAATGCATGGGTGCCCCATGTCTCGATGCTGAGACATGGGATCTATCCCGCTGCCGCCCCGAAGCGACCACTAATTCACCACCAGCGGCAGATTCTGGCTATTGCTGTTCGGCACATCCTCCACCGTGATCGAGTTCGCCGCAATCGATACGATCTTGTACCGCCGCTGGACGATATCCCCCGGCGCGGCCAGGAAGACATCGTCTCCCGCCAGCAGCAGCGCGCGCTTCTTCCCATCCTGGGTAGCCGTCCCGAAGAACTTCAGATTGATCGGCGGCTTCGGCGGAGGCCCCTGAGCGATGGGAGTCGGGACAATCGTCGATCCTGGACGAGCGCTGGTAATTGGCTTCGGGATCGCTGCCAGCGCAATCTCCTGCGGCGTCGGCCCCGGCGCGAAGATGTTCCGCCCCGTCCCCGAATACACCAGGCTCTCCGTCGCCTCCATGCCTTCCATATGCAGCGTCGGATCCAACTGCCCGCTGATCACCGCCACCTTCTTTGCCGCCGGCCCAGCAGCTACTGCGACCGCCGCCGTTCGCGGCGTCACCGCCGGACCCACAGCTCGGCTGCCCCCGGCCGGGGTAGCATCCACGATGACTGGCGGGCCCTGCACCGGCGGAGGCCCCGAAGGCCCGCCAAACAAACTCAGGTACAGGGACACCAAAGCCGCGATTGCGCAGAAGCCACCCACCCCGGCCATGATCAACTTCTTCTTATCCTCAGTTCCAGCCCTCATCGACGGCCTCCTGGAGAGCTCTGCACCGCCGGCGTCGTCAACACCTGGTCCTGCATCTCGTCCGAGACCGAAACCGGCGTACTCGCCCGCGCCGCCTCTTCATCCGAGCTCAACCCGCGCAGATAAGTCGTCAGCTTCACCCGCAGGTTCACGCGCCCGCTCTCCTGCCCGGTCAGCGTCACGCCATTGATGACGAAAAACACCTTATCCCGCTCCAGCCCATTCAGAAACCGAACCAGCCCGATATAGTCCCCGCTCAGCCGCGCGTCGATCCGAACCTCAGTCAGCGGCCCCAGCGCAGACACATCCACCACCGGCTCCTGGGAGTAGTTCGCCCCGGCCAGTCGAACGTTATCTGCCTTCTTCAGCACGCCCAGCTGCGTCGCTATCTCCGAGTAGCTCACCGGCAGCCGTTCCGCATAGAACCGGTTCGCCACGACGTCGGCCGTCCGCAGCTTCGTATCCAGGCCCTCCAGCGGCTTCGCCAACTGGCGGGCCGTCAGCAGCTGCGTCCGCTGCGCCGCCAGCGCCTCCGCGCTCTGTCCGCGAGCCTCGTTCCACAAAATCCCAAGATGAATCAACAGGTAGAGGTTCACCAGCCCGAGCAACGCTACGCCCGCCCAATGCAGGTTCAGCGCCGTCAACTGTTCCTTCAGGTTGAAGCTTGCCGGCTTCTTCGCGAGATCGCTCATCGCGAACCCCCGCCCGCACGCTCACGCCGGCTAATCCCTGATCCCTGGTCTCTGGTCCCTGGTCTCTCCAGCCCGTTATAGCCCGACAGGATCTCGAACTCCACCCCGGTACCCGCCGCATCCGCGTTCGCGCTCACGTTTTGGAAGTTCGCACCCTGCGCCCCGATGGCCTTGGCCTTCTCGCTGGTCAAAGCCTGCTCGCCGCCCAGCCTTGGGTCCAGAAAACGCTTGGAGACTTCAAGATTCCGGACAAGCTGAATCGCCTTATCCCGATCGCCCGTCACGCGCAGGTGAATCGTCACCACACCCTGCTTCGAAATCTCGGGATCAATGCTCGTCACCTGCACGCCCTGCGGCACCACGCGCTCCAGGTCCATCATCACGCCGGTCCAGCTAAACGCCTTTTCGGCGAACAGCGTATTCAGAAATTGCGACCGCGCGAGCTCACCCTGGTTCTCTGGCAGCCGCATCCGCCGCTCGTTGGCGGCCGTCCGCTCCTGCACGGCAAGCGTCTGCGCCTTCAGCGCATCCATCGCCGCCGTCGCCTGCTTGGCCTGAATAGCGTAGAAGTGCACCGCCACCGAAAGCCCCAGCGCCAGCACGGCAAGCCCGCCCATCGCCAGCTTCAGCTGCGCGAACAGCGGTCGCAGTTCCACAAATGGCTTCGAAGCCAGATTGATCGAAACCTTCATTAGCCTCTCAGCGCTCCCCTCACGCCCGCCATCCAGCCTCGCGGCACGCGCGATGTCACCGCGCCGCCGGTCAGCATCGCCGGCTCCACCATCTCGCGCACCCGCATCTCCGCCTCGTCAAAACCCGCGTCCCGCAGCAGCGCGCCCAGCGTATCCGCGCCAATCGAACCCGCCGCCAACACCACGCCCGGCGCCATCTGCAGCGTGTCTTCAAAGTAGGCGGCAGCCACGCTCAACGCCTGCGTAATCTCCCGCGCCGCAGCCGAAACCTGCACGTACTCGGCCTCCGCCAACGTAGTCGGAATTGGCGGCAGCATCTCCTCACGCGGCAGACGCCCTTCAATCTCCGCTGCAATCTGCTCCGCCAGGCGCTGCGCCTGGAAAGCCGCCTCGTCACTTACCAGATGGTGATCGTCGAGCACCCCGTACCCATTCAGCGGCTGCTGCTGCGCCCACTCCCCCGCTGTGGTTTCAGAATCCACCAGCGGCAGCGGCATCTCACCCGCAAACTCGGGCGCACCGCTCATCCCCAGATCGACCGTCCGGTGCAGCAGCAGAACTCCACCCTGCACAATCGCCGTCGTCACTGAGGCCTCACCCGCATTCACAATCAGCTGCGCCGCATCCATCTCCGGCAGTCCCGCACAGGCCGCAATCGTGCTTGGCAAGACCGCGCCCGGCTCGAATCCCGCCTCGCGCACCATCGCCTCGTACTCGGCCAGCACCTCCTTCGGCACCGCCACCGCGAGCACCCGCACCAGGTTCTTGCCCGAGCTCATCACCTGGTAGCTCACCGCTGCGTCGTCCGCGTCAAACGGCAGCAGCTTCTTCAGCCTAAACCTCACCACCGCCAGCGCCTCCACCGGCTTTGCAGGCAACTGCTCAAACTCGAGCAGCAGCACGCGCACGGCAGCATCCGGCAGCACCAGCGTCGTCTGCCGTTCTTTCAGCGCAACGGCTTCGAGAGCCTTCTTAACCGCGGCAATCGTCTCGCGCCGCCCGCTCATGGCTGCCGCCGCGCCCGCGTCGCCAGTCAAAACCGGCGCCGCGGCCCCACCCTCGGGCGCCGCCTGCGCTACCGCCGACAGAACCGCCTGCGCATCCTCAGCCCGCGCCGCCACCACACCCTCTGGGCGGATTTCAACGGCCAGTCGCGGCCGCGTGCCTAACGTTGTCGGAATCAAACCCATCTCTCTTAGACTACCCTCTTCGCATTTCGTGGTTAGAACAATCTTCGCCGTCAGGTTATACTTCTCCCGCATTCACTTTTACATCTTGGAGCGTCGCATGGGTGCCTCGCCTTGCCCGGACTGTAATCATCTCGTCTCGGACTCGGCAGCGATGTGCATACATTGCGGCAGGCCCAACACTCCCAGGCGTCAAGCAGCTGCTTTTCACCCGGAGACGTTGCCCTTTCAGCCGGAGCCAGCTTACGCGATACCTGAGCCGACAATGGCCGTCCCCCGAAATGCTGTTCCGGCTCCACAACCGATTGCAGTGGACGGTTTTTCGATCTTCCCCGTCTCACCCGAGAAGTTCATCGTCCTGTCAATCTGTACCTTCGGCATCTATGAACTTTACTGGAGCTATAAGAATTGGCAGCGCATCGCCGGGTTTACGGGCGAGAGAATGAGCCCATTTTGGAGAACGTTCTTCGCTCCCTTCTGGAGCTATGCACTCTTCAAGGACCTTAAGTACGCCTGCACCAGCCGCGGTTCGCCAGCTTCGTACTCTCCCGGCTGGCTTGCGCTTGCATATTTCGTTCTCGGAGTCACATGGAGGCTGCCGCAGCCCTTCAATCTGATCAGTCTTTTCACTTTCCTACCGTTCTTGCCAGTGATCGTCAGCGCGCAAAACTTCAACTCGCGTTATCAAAGCACGACTGGCGAAACACTCAACAAGAACTTCAGCGGCTGGAACATCGCGGCCATAGTGCTCGGCGGCATTACAGTTGTGCTTGCAATCATCGGTTCGCTGATAAGTTAGCAGGGGAAGGCTCCTCTACCGCCCGGCCTCAATAAACGTAACCTTGTTGATCTCCTTCAACGTCGTCACACCCTCGCGTACCCGATCCAGCGCCGAATCCCGCAGGAACGCCATTCCCTTCTCCTTGGCCTTCTTCCGAATCTCGCTTCCCGGCTTCTTCGCCAGCAGCATCTCGCGAATCTCGTCGTCGAGTTCCAGCAACTCGTGAATCGCCGACCGCCCGCGATACCCCGTGCCCGCGCACTCCATGCAGCCCGGCCCTTCCTTGAACACGACCCCGCGCCACTCCTCCGGCTCCAGCCCGTTCTCGATCAGTTGCTCATCCGTGTAGTGCACGTCCTGCACGCAAAACTCACAAACCTGGCGAACCAGCCGTTGAGCCAGGATGCAGTTCAACGCGGAGACAAAGTTATACGGCTCGACGCCCATATTCAAAAACCGCCCAAGCACGTCCACCACGTTATTCGCGTGCACCGTCGTAAACACCAGGTGCCCCGTCAGCGCGGAGTTGATCGCAATCTGCGCCGTCTCCGCGTCGCGAATCTCTCCGACCAGAATCTTGTCCGGGTCGTGCCGCAGAATCGACCGCAGCCCGCGCGCAAACGTCAGCCCCTTCTTCTCGTTCACCGGAATCTGCGTAATCCCGCGAATCTGGTACTCCACCGGATCCTCGATCGTGATGATCTTGTCTTCTTCGCTCTTGATCTCGTTCAACGCCGCATACAGCGTCGTCGTTTTACCGGAACCAGTCGGGCCCGTCACCAGCACCATCCCGTACGGCTCTTTAATGTAACGGCGAAAGCGGACGAGGTCCTTCTCGGCAAACCCAACCACATCGAGTGAAAGCTTCGTGAACTTCTCCGACATCGACTCCTTATCGAGCACACGCAGCACGGCATTTTCGCCATGCACGGTCGGCATGATGCTCACGCGAAAGTCGATCAGCCGCCCCTTGTACCGCACCCGGAAACGCCCGTCCTGCGGCACGCGCCGCTCGGCAATATCAAGCTCAGACATAACCTTGATACGGGAAAGAATCGTCTGGTGATGCTCCCGTGCAATCGGCGCCATCGCCTGCTGCAGCACGCCGTCGATCCGGTACTTCACCAGCAAGGAGTCGTCGAACGTCTCCAGGTGAATATCGCTCGCACGCCGTTCAAGCGCGGTGAAGATCGTCGTATCCACCAGACGGATAATCGGCGAGATATCGTCATCCGCCGTCAGCTTCTCGATCGAGATGTTCTCGTCTTCGTTCCCCTCGCTCGAAAGCACGTCGAACGCCAGCCCCTCGCTGGCCTCGTCCAGCACCCGCTGCGACTGCTCCGTCTTCTTCAGCAGGTCGGTAATCTGCGACATCGTCGCGACCCGCGTAATCAGCCGCGTCCCCAGCAACCCGGAGATCTCATCCAGCACCATCAGCTTCGAAGGGTCTGAAACAGCGATGGCCAAGCGGCCTCCAGCCTGCTCCAGCGGCACAAAGTTGTACCGGAACATCATGTCCACGGGCACGCTCTTGAACAGCTCATGCTGAATCTTGAAGTTCTTCAGATCCACAAACTCCGAGTGATAGCGCCGCGCCAGCGCCTTCGCCCGCTCCGTCTCATCCAGACCCGTGCCAGCCATCGGCAGCGGTACTGCTACAGGTGTCGCCATATCCCTAAGACTCCCCTAAAACCCTTCCGTCAACCCCGCCGGCTTACTCGCTTCAGCAACCGCCAACGCCGTTCAAACTCCAACCGCTCCGCCGCATCCAAGGGCACCATGCGGCAGCGAGCCTGTCCATCCCTTACGAACACAAACGAAGCCCCGCGCCGCTCGACCGCACAAAGCATCGCATCGACCATCGCAGGGGCGTCTTCCCACCTGACTTCCACTTGCCGTCCGCGCATCGCCAGCCTCCGCACATCTCTCAAGCCCGCTTCCGCTGCTGCTCCGCATATTCCCGTAACGCTGCGTTCACCCGCCCTGACGACACTTCACCGGTCACGCGAAAAAACTCCGCCACATCCGGCTCCAGCACAATTACTTCTCCTCTGCGGCCATATGGTTGCATCACGCGCCTTCCCGTCTTCCCCACCTGCGAAGGCGTATCCGAGTAGTCGATGTCCTCATCCGGCATCGAGCGAAGCCGCGACATCTGCTCCTCCGTCATGGTCGGAAGTTTCGCCGGATCCAGCTCAAATACGGTTTCGCCAGTACTCTTCTCGCTCATATCGGTCAGCCTTCCTCGCGGAGATCATTCGAATCTCGGCTTCACGCGGTGTGTACGTCACAAGTATCTCAAAACCTTCAATGAGGCCGACTACATTCAAGCGCAGCTCGCCATAATCCTCTCGATCGTCGACCCACTCAAACTGGAAGTCATCTTGGAACACCCGGGTGGCCCACTCGAAGGCTACGCCGTGCTTCGCAAGATTCAAGGCCGCCTTGTTGCTATCCCAGACGAATCGCACATGGGCAGCCTACACCCTCCATCCTTCGATTGACCCACAACCATCCCCTCGGCCCATGCGCACACACCGTCAAACCCCTAACCTAACTCCTGTAAGCAATCATCTCTCGGGAGAAGGTTGCAGACCTCAGAAGTGCTCCTCACACGCCCATCTCTTAGTGGGCGTGCTTTTTTGCGCCCAGACAAAATGCCGAGAGCTACTGCCCGCCCGGGTTCAACGTGAAGATCGGCAGATAGAGCGCAATCAGGATAATCACCACCACCACGCCCATCACGATCAGGATCAGCGGCTCGATCAGGCTCATAATCCACGCCAGGTTCGTCTGCACATCTTCCTCAAAGAACTCGGCCACCGAGTTCAGCATCGCCGGCAGCGCGCCCGTGCTCTCGCCCACTTCGATCATCTCGATCGCAAGTTCCGGGAAAATCTTCGTCGCCGCCAGGCTAGGCGAAAGCCCGCGGCCTTCCCGCACCGTCTCCACCGACCGGTAAACCGCGATGCCAATCTGCCGCGAATCGATCGCCTTCGCCGCCGTCTCGAGCGACGGAACGAGCGGCAGACCACCCGTCAGCAACGTCGACAGCGTCCGCGAAAACAGCCCCACCTGGTACTTCGTCCACACCTGCCCTACCAGAGGCAACGACATGCGAATCTTGTCCACCAGCGTCGCACCGGCATCGGTCTTCATCCAGCGGCTTAGCAGGTAGATCACCAACGCCGCCGCCGCCAGCGCGTACAGCCCGTACGACTGCGCCTTGTGCCCCAATTCCAGAAGGAAGACTGTCAGCCAGGGCAGCTTCGTATTCAACTGCTCATACAACTGCGCAAAGCGCGGCACCACAAAGCTGATCAGGAAGATGAACATGAAGAACACCAAGACCACGAGGACTGCCGGATACACGAGGCTCGCCTGCAGCTTCTTGCGAAACGTCAGCGAAACCCGCTGAAAGTCTAAATATCGCTGTAGCACCTCTTCCAGGTTGCCGGAGCGCTCACCCGCCAGCAAGGTCGTCGTGTACACCAGCGGAAAACCGCCCTGCGCCTCGAACGCCGACGAGATCGACTCGCCCGTCTTCACTCGCGCCGCGACATCTTCCAACTGCGCCCTGAAGCCCAGCAGCTTCTGCCGCCGAGCCAGCAAATCGAGAGACCCCAAAATCGGCAAACCGGCGCGAATCAGAGTCAGAAACTGCTGGTTGAACACCAGAAACGTGTCCAGCTTCACTTTTTTCTTCTTCGAATCCCGCCCCAGCAGCCCCTTCGCCTTCACCGAATAAACGTAATAGCCCGACTGCGTAAACCGCGCCCGCAGCTCATCCGCCGTCGCCGCCGCGTGCGTCTGCTCCTGCACCCGTCCCCGTTCATCCGCCAGCCGCACCACAAACTCAGTCATCGAACCCCGTCCGCCTCACCCAAAGTCTAACCCGCAGCAGAGGTTAGACGCCCGCCGCTCCTATTCTTCTCGCCTCGTCATGAATTCGAGAGCATACTATCCCCATGGCGACGGCCGTCCACCAACCCGACCTCCTTCAACCCGCTCCTGCCCGCGACAACGATCTCTGCGACGGCCAGAACGACGGGCGCGTCGTTACCGTCGACGAATACCTCAAATCGTCCTACTCCCCCGACTGCGACCTCGTCGACGGCCACCTGGAGGAACGCAATATGGGCGAGTTCGACCACGGCGATCTGCAATCGGAGATCCTCTTCATCTTCCGCGCCAACGAACCCCTCTGGAAGGTCAAAGCCATCGTCGAGCTCCGCCTCCAGACCCGGCCCGCGAACTTCCGCGTTCCCGATGTCATGGTCCTGCATCCTGGCCAGCGGCGCACCCCGATCATCCGTCAGGCGCCGCTCCTCTGCGTCGAAGTCTTCTCGCCGGAAGACTCCTGGAAGCGCCTCAAGAAGAAAGTCGACGAGTACATCGACCTCGGCGTGCAGCACGTCTGGGCCTTCGACCCCGCCGACCGCACCGCCTACCGCTGCGACAAGGACGGCTTCCACCGCGTCACCACCCCCGACCTCGCCATCCCCGGTACACCAATCAGCCTCAATCTCAAAAGCCTCTTCGCCGTTCTGGACGCCTCATAGGAATTCCGCCCACATTTAAGGCTCTGGAATGTCGCGGAACGCTAGTCGCTTTGTCCCTCTTCGAATCGCAGTACAATCCCCTCAGGCAATCGACTATGTCCATTGAACCCGTCACCCTCGATTGGTCTGTCACCCGCGAGAAGGTGGACGAGGCCATCCGGCGCATTGTGGCCGCCGCAAATCCCCTTCAGATCATCGCCTTCGGATCACGCGCCCGCGGTGACCACCGCCCCGACAGCGACCTTGACCTCGCCGTCATCCTCGACGTTCCGGAAGAAACGGTAGACAAGCTGGTGCGCTACAGCATCTTGCAAGGGCTTCGTCTGCCGGTAGACCTCATCGCCGTATCGAAAGCGAAGTACGATGAGCACAGGCCTTGGCTTAATAGTGTCTTCAACTACATCGACCGGGAAGGACTCGTCCTCTATGATCGACAGAATCCGCAATCAGCCGGTGCGGGTGCTCTGCACACTAGCCCAGGCGGACGAGTCTACTCTGTCGTTTCCGCTGCCTGACAACATCTTTGGATTCCACGCCCAACAGGCCTGCGAGAAGTGGCTGAAAGCTTTGGTGGCGAGCTGTCACCAACCCTACCCCTTTACTCACAAACTAGACGAACTCACCGATTTGCTTACCAGCCTGAACGAGGCGATGCCAAGCACTCCGTACCCGATCACAGATCTTACCCGCTTCGCCGTTAGCTTCCGGTACGACATCGGCCCGCCCATTCCATTGACCGAACGCGATGCCATCCGCGAAACAGTAGCCATGCTGCGCCAGCACATCCTCACCCGCATCCTGGCCACTGAAAGCGTCGCCAGAACCACCGGGAACTGACGGACAGCAACGTATGCATCCTCGCACCTAAGGAGAGCCTCATGCCCACCCTCGACGCTTACCCGCTCATCTCGCCCTTCCTCTGGTTCAACGGCCAGGCCGAACAGGCCGCCGCCCTCTACACCAGCGTCTTCCCCAACTCACGCATTCTTGAAACCATCCGAATCCCAATTGAAACCCCCAGCGGTCCCGCCAACTCGGTCCTCACCGTTGCCTTTGAGCTCGACGGAACCAAGTTCACCGCGCTCAACGGCGGCCCCGGCCACCCCTTCACCGATGCCACCTCCTTCGTCGTCCGCTGCAAGACTCAGGCTGAGATCGACCACTACTGGAATGCGCTCTCCGCCGATCAGGAAGCCGGCATCTGCGGCTGGCTGAAAGACCCCTTCGGCCTCTCCTGGCAGATCATCCCCTCCAACCTCGCCGAGCTCATCCCGAGCGCCGCCGCGATGCAGGCCCTCATGACGATGAGAAAGCTCGACCTCGCCGCGCTCGAAGCCGCCGCCAAATCCTGAAGTCTTCAGCCGACGCGGAGCGGATCCCTCCGCCCAGCGCCGAGCAATCCCGCCGTGACCCGTGCATGAGAGTTTCATCGTCGTGCGTGGGTCTGCACCAGCAAGCTTAGACCGGCCGATTCCCCGAGACGACTCCTCAAGTGCAATCGCGACCGCTACTCCTCTCGCTCGTCCTCATCCTCGCCACCACTGCCGCCGGCGCAGCCATCCGCTTCGTCCACCTCGGCTTGCCGCAGTACGTGGTCAAATACGGTGGTTCGTTCTTCTGGGCGATCCTCCTCTACTGGCTCGTCTCAACCGTGGCCCCACGCCTTCGCCCTGCGTCCGCCGCCCTGGTAGCAGCCACCATCGCCACCGCCATCGAGTTCTTCAAGCTCGTCCGCACCCCGGCGCTCGACGCTTTCCGCCACACTCTCCCCGGCATCCTCATCCTCGGTCGCATCTTCTCGCTTCAGGACATTCTTGCCTACTGCCTGGCCATCGCAGCCGCCACCCTCGTCGACCGGACGCTAACCCAAAAGCAAAGGGGCACCCCGGTATAACCGGAGCGCCCCAATCCACCAATAACTTAGAACCTGCAACCTACAACCGCTCCTACACGCTGAAGCTCGACCCGCATCCGCAGGTGCTCTTCACCGTCGGATTCTCAAACTTGAAGCCCGCCGCTTCCAGCGTCTCGACGTAATCCACCACGCAGCCATTCAGATACATCGCCGACGTCGCATCCACAAACACCTTCAGATCTTCAAAGCGGACAACCTTATCCATCATCCCGCCCTGATTCTCAAACGACATCGAATACTGAAACCCCGAGCAGCCTCCGCCGACCACGCCAATCCGCAGCCCAGCCGGAATCGGATCCTGGGTCGCCATGATCTCTTTGACCTTGGCAATGGCAGCATCTGTCAGCTTAACCGGCGCACTCGGCGCCGCCACCGGCGCTTCGACAACCTCGGGAACCACGCTTGCAGTCGACATCTTCCAATCTCCTTATAAACCCTGACCAATTCGGTCCGATATCCAGTCTACCCCCGGACCCCCTGCCCTGCAAGCCCGACTCTCATTCGATTCACGATGCGCTCCGGCGATGCACCGCCGCCGTCACAAAGCGCATAATAGCTTCATCCATGAAGCTCCTCTACTTCCTCGCCGACGCTTTCATTAACACCTTCGGCATTACCAAGCCGACCGAGAGGGCCCGCAAACAGGCCGCCTTCTTTATTCTTACGCTCATCGTCCTCACCATCGCGCTCGCCGCAACCGCAGGTATCCTCATCCGCAACACCATGCACTAAAGAGAAATTGCAAAATTTCGCGAATTATGCTGTTCCATTGTGGATAAACCGGAGTATTCTCGTGCTGGCCGCTAAGAAACGCGGTGCCTTGCTCCCCACGCACCCGCCCACTCCCCGGTCGTACTCAAAACATCCGTTCAACGGAGGGATCCCCATCATGATGACCGTAAATCCAATTCTCCTGACCATCTGGGCTGCTCTTGCTATCTGCTTTCTAGGCCTCCTCATGTACCGTGGGCAACTGGCACGGTACGAGGACGAACAGCTCTTCCTCAACGACGAAGTCAACCGGACCGAACGCGAGCAGCAAACCCAGATCGTCAGCCGCATCCGCAAGATCGAGCCCGTACTTCGTATCTTTGGCGGAGCCGCCGGACTCGTCACCGCCTGCATCGTCGGCATGGTTGTCTACGACGCCTGGCAGCGCATCCAGTAACCGCAACCGCATCGCTACCGAACCCGGGGACTCGCTCTTCAGCCGCAATTCTCAGGCTGACCGCGAGGTCCCTGTCGTCGTTTAACCTCGCATTGGAGCAACGCTCCACCCCTACCCCGCCTCTGACTCTGATAGATAGGCGCTCCTTCGCAACCAGCGGGAGGGCCCGCGAAGCCCAATACCGCACAGAGTGCCGCCTGCCCGGCGTCAGGGTGTCTTTGATTCAGCGCAGGAGGCTATTCTGGAACCGGAAATCAGCCGTAACATCGCCGTCTTCGGCATCTACACTACCGCCTTTGAGGCGGAACGCGCCGTCGACCATCTGCTCCTCTGCGGCTTCGCCCACGCCGATATCTCGGTCCTGCTTCCCGACGATGAGGCTACCCGCACCTTCGCCCACGAAAAACACACCAAGGCCCCCGAAGGCACAGCCACCGGTGCGACCGCCGGCGGCCTCGTCGGCGGCACCATCGGCCTGCTCGCCGGTATTGGCGCCCTCGCCATCCCCGGCGTCGGCCCGCTCATCGCCGCGGGCCCACTGGTTGCCGCGCTCGCCGGGCTCGGGGTTGGCGGAACCCTCGGCGGCATCTTCGGCGCACTCGTCGGACTCGGAATTCCAGAGTACGAAGCCAAGCGCTACGAAGGACGCGTCCGCGACGGCGGTATCCTGCTTTCCGTCCACTGCGACACCACCCCGGCGATGGACGCAGCGAAAGACGCCCTCCACGCCACCGGCGCTCAGGACATCGCCGCCACCGAGGAAACCATCACGCCGGAACCCGCCGAGACCGCTCCCGCCTGAACAGCCCTCGCGCGGGCATTTTCCCGCCCCAGGCAACAACCCGCCCCAAGCTGTCAGCTCCCAGCTATCCAGCTGTCAGCTCCCGAATCATTTCTCCACCGGACGCTCGCAAACCTGCGCCACCTAACGCTCACTATCCAAATGCGTCATCGCCATCTTGTCGTACCGCGTCCCGGCAATCTCCGCCGCCGGCACACTCTCCTCCAACAACCGGCACTCTTCGTCTGACAGCTGAATCTCCAACGCTCCCAAAGCTTCTTCCACCTGCTTCACCGTCCGCATACCCAGCACCGGCACAATATCTTCCCCGCGCGTCATCACCCAGGCAATCGCCATCTGCACCTGCGTCACGCCGCGCTCCTGCGCCAGCCGAGCCAGTTCCGCCACCAGCGCCGCATTCTTCTCGTAATTCGCACCCGAATACCGCGGCAGAAACCTGCGAAAATCTCCCTTGTCCGCCGGCTTCGATCCACTCAGCAGGCCGCGCCCGAGCACTCCATACGCCGTCGTCCCAATCCCAAGCTCGCGCAGCCCCGGAAGCACCTTCGCCTCCATGCCGCGCGTTGCCAGCCCATACTCCAGCTGCACATCGGTAATCGGCGTCACCGCCTGCGCCCGCCGCGCCGTCTCCACAGAAACCTCGCTCAGCGCCGCCTGCCTCACGAATCCCTGCTTGATCATGTCGGCCACCGCGCCAATCGTGTCCTCGATCTTCACGTGATCGTCCAGGCGCGCCGGCCGGTAGACGTCGATCTCCTTCACGCCCAGCCGGTTCAGCGAGTACGCCAGGAAGTTCTTCGCCGCAGCCGGCCGCCCATCGAACCCGCCCCACGCGCCTGCCGGCGTGCGCATCGCGCCAAACTTTACGCTCAGCACCACCTTCTCGCGAGCGCCGGAACCCAACTCCCGCAGCGCCCGCCCGATCAGCAGCTCGTTATGCCCCGCGCCGTAGAAGTCTCCGGTATCGATCAGCGTCACGCCCGCGGCGATCGCCGCGTGAATGGCACGCACGCACTCGTCATCGTCCGTCGCGCCATACATGCCGGACATTCCCATGCAGCCGAGGCCCAGCGGAAACACCGCCGGACCCACCGCGCCTAACTTCCTCATCCCGTAGCTCATACCCAGATCCTACCCAAGGCGGCGCGACGGCGTTTCACGAGACAAAAACAAGTGCGTCCTGACGCCGGACGGGCGGTACTGCGTACGCCGGGAGCTTCGCGTGCCCTCCCGTTGGTCGGCCCAAAAGGACCGTTGCCGCGCGGGCCACGCGAAGCCCAATACCGCACGAAGTGCCGCCCGCCCCGGCGCAAGGGCGTCTTTGCCGTTGTTCTTCTACGCGTTATAAGTAGAAGAAGCCACCCGCCCCCCACGCCCCCGTCCAGTTCGTATGGAAGAACTCCCCCCTCGGCTTGTCCACGCGTTCATACGTGTGCGCGCCGAAGAAATCCCGCTGAGCCTGCAGCAGATTAGCCGGCAGCCGCTCCGTCCGGTATCCGTCGAAGAACGCCAGCGCCGTCGAAAACGCCGGCGTCGGCACCCCAAGCTCAATCCCCGCGATCACAGCCTTGCGCCACTTCGCCTGGTATTTATTCAACGCACCCGAGAAGAAGTCATCCATCAACAGATTCTCCAGCTGTGGATTCTTGTCATACGCCGCCTTGATATTCCCCAGAAATACCGACCGGATAATGCACCCGCCGCGCCACATCAGCGCCACGCCGCCCATATTCAGCTTCCAGCCCTGCTCCTTGGCCGCCTCGCGCAGCAGCATATATCCCTGCGCATAGCTGATGATCTTCGAGCAGTAGAGCGCACACCGCAACCTCCTCGATAAACTCCGCGCGGTCGACGCCGGTCTTCGCCCCCTTGGCTCCGGTGAGCACCTTGGAAGCCTTGACCCGCTCATCCTTGAGCGCACTCAAACACCGCGCAAACACGCTCTCGCCAATCAGCGTCACCGGCATCCCCCAAATCCAGCGCCGAGATCGCCGTCCACTTGGCCCGTCCCCTTCCTGCCCTCCGCCGTATCCAGGATCTTGTCCACCATCGGAGCGCCATCCTCATCCTTCTTGCCGAAGATGGTCGTCGAAATGTCGATCAGGTAGCTATCCAGTTCGCCCTTGTTCCACTCCCCAAAACACCTGCTCCAGCTCATCCGCCGTCAGCCCCAAACCATCCTTCAGCAGTTGGTACGCCTCGCCGATCAACTGCATGTCGCCGTACTCGATGCCGTTGTGCACCATCTTCACGTAGTGCCCGGCGCCATTCTCGCCCCCACCCAATCGCAGCACGGAGTCCCATCCTCCACCCTTCGCCGCAATCGCCTGGAAGATCTCCTTCACATGCGGCCACGCCTCTTTATTCCCACCCGGCATAATTGACGGCCCGAAACGTGCACCCTCCTCACCGCCGGAGACCCCTGTCCCGATAAATAGAATTCCCTTCTCCGCCAGCTCTTTGGTCCGCCGGTTGGAATCCGTAAACAGGAGAATTCCCGCCGTCGATCACGATATCTCCAGCCTCCAGGTGCGGCACCACCTGCGCAATCGTCTGGTCAAACGACGTTCCCCGCCTTCACCATCAACATCACCCGCCGCGGCTCTTCTTCAGCACCGCGCACATGTCTTCGACCGAGTGCGTGCCCACCACCTCGGTCCCCTTGGCCTCATCAGCCAGGAACTCGTCGACTTTACTCGTCGTTCGGTTGTACACCGCGACCTTGAATCCGTGGTCGTTCATATTCAGCACCAGGTTTTGACCCATCACTGCAAGGCCAATCAGCCCAATATCGCAAGTCGCATCCGCCATCGAAAATCAATCTCCCTCGTCCGAAAAGTAGTGCCCCCGAAGATACACCACCCAGCAAACTCCTGACCATCATTCCTCGCGGAGCCAGGGTAGACCCAGGCCACAAACTCTACCGCGCCAAGCAATGGCGAAGCCCAACCGGGCCAAGGGGCTCGCCCCGCGCGACAAGCGGGCCCGTCCGGCAGGACAAAATCCTTCCGTGCTACCCTAACCCCAACCCCGGCCCCGCGCACCCAAAAATCCACCCCCAAGGATTCCCGCCCCATGCCAAACTCCCGCCGTTCCTTCCTTCGCATCGCCGGCCTCGCCACGGCCTCGCTCCCCATCCTCACCGAAGCCCACTTCGCCCGCGCCGCCGCCGCAGCAGCCCCCCGCCGCGCCCAACTCCTTCGACTCCCCATCCGGCAAAATCCTCATCAACGCCAACGAAAACCCGCTCGGCCCCTGCTCCGCCGCCATCGCCGCTATGGCCAAACTGGCTCCCACCGGCGGCCGCTACGACCTTTACGACGAAACCCCGCAGCTGATCGCCACCTTCGCCAAGCAGCACAACATCCCCGAAACCTTCGTCAACGTCTACCCCGGCTCGTCCGAGCCCCTGCACTACGGCGTCCTCTCGTTCACCTCGCCCACGCGCTCGCTCGTCACCGCGGACCCCACCTATGAAGCCGCCTACTTCGCCGCCGCCATGACCCAGGCACCGGTCAAGAAGATCCCGCTGCGCCCCGACTACTCGCACGATATCCGCGCCATGATCGCCGACCCCAACGCCGGTCTCATCTACATCTGCAATCCCAACAACCCCACCGGCACCCTCACCCCTCGCGAAGAGATCGAATACGCCCTCGCCCACAAACCCAAGGGTGCCGTCATTATGGTCGACGAAGCCTACATCCACCTGTCGAGCGCAGAATCCGTCATCGACCTCGCCGGCAAAGGCGAAGACCTCATCGTCCTGCGCACCTTCTCGAAGATCTACGGCATGGCCGGCATCCGCTGCGGTCTCGCGATCGCCCGCCCAGACCTGCTCGCCAAGGTTCAGGCCTACTTCGGCTGGAACTCCATGTGCATTCTCGGCGCCGGCGCCGCCAACGCCAGCCTGCTCGACGCCTCACTCGTCCCCACCCGCAAAAAAATCATCGCGGACACCCGCAATCAAACCTTCGACTTCCTCCGCACCCACAACTACAAGTACATCCCGTCCGAATCCAACTGCTTCATGATCGACACCGGCCGTCCCGGCAAGCAGGTCATCGACGCCATGGCCGCGCAAAACGTCCTCATCGGCCGCACCTGGCCCGTCTGGCCCAACTCCGTCCGCGTCTCCGTGGGCACCCCCGCCGAGATGGCCCGCTTCCAAACCGCCTTCCACCAGGTCATGTCCACCTAACCTGCTAGCCTTACCGCTCCGTGCCCCATTCATCGCGTCTTTGCGATGAGTGGGTGCTCCGACGTCACTCGCCGCGGCGCGTCACTCGTCATCCTCCTGAAGGTGCCGAGCCAAATCCCGGCTGTCGTGCAAAACCCTGGCAAACTCCACACGATGACCTGAGAAGCGGTATAGGAGAAAATGCCGGGGCGCTTTTACCCTCCCACCCGTCACTCGTCCGCGGCTGAAACTCAGGTGATACACATAGGCGTCGGGGGCAAGGTCTGGCCGCGCGTTGGCACCCGGCCGTTCCGGATCACTCTGGACATCACGGAGAGCCTGGGAGATCAACGCGCTATATCGTTCGGCGGCTGCCTGGCCGAACTCAGCAGCACTTCTCCTCAGGATGGCTGCTATGTCAGTGCGGATCTCGGGCAGAAAACCGCGCCAACCATACTTAGCTGCGATCCGCGGAACGTGCAGCCCGGACCTCTTCCAGTATTTCTCCCACGAACTCATCGATATCGTCCGCAGAGCTCAACTGTATGCCTTCACCCCGGTCGAGAGCCGCAAAAGCCTGCTTGGTTGCACCCCGCAACCACTCCAGCCTGGCTTGCTCCTCGGCCTCCTGCAGCTCAAGCAGGCGGAGACCAGCTCTCACAGCCTCGCTCGCATTGCCGAATCGCCCCTCGGCAATCCTCGACTCAATGAAGCGATCGTAATGCTCGGTCAGATTGACATTGCGTGTTGGCATCCCGGTGCCTCATCATGACGATACCGCGCGTTGCCAACAATTGCCATCTCGCAAGAGAAGAAACTACGCAGCCCGCTCCAGTTCCGCCGTCACCATCGCCCTCAATCTCCGCGAAACATCCATCAACGTCTCCGACTGCGCCGTCAACTGTTCCGCTGCCGCCGCGCTCTCCTCTGCCACCGCTGCGTTCTTCTGCGTGCTGTTCTCCATCGTCGTCAGCGCCCTATTGATCTGCACCGACCCCGCACTCTGTTCTCTACTTCCCTGGTTGATCCCCTCCATCAACCCGCGAATTCCTCCAAACTGCTCCGAGATCCGATACCCCCGCTCGGCCACCTGCTCCACGTGCACCTTACCCTTCGACGAGGCTGCCACGCAGCTTTCCACCAGGCCGGCCGTACTTGCCGCCGCCTCCGCACACCGCACCGCGAGGCTTCTTACCTCATCGGCTACCACCGCAAACCCCGCGCCTGCGGAGCCTGCGCGCGCCGCTTCAACCGCCGCGTTCAGCGAAAGAATATTCGTCTGGAAGGCAATCTGGTCGATCACCGCGATGATCTTCTGGATCTGCTCGCTTGACGTGGCAATCTCCCCCATCGCCAGCACCGCATCGTCCAACACTCCCTTATTCGCTGCCAGTTCGCTGCCCATCTTCCCCGCAAGCGTCGTCGCCGAACCCGAGTGTTCCTCATTCTTCCGCGCCATGCTGCTGATCTCCTCCGACGCCGCCGACGTCTCTTCCACCTGCGCTGCCTGCCGCGTCGTCTCCTGCGCCAGCGTCTGGCTCGCCTGCGCAATCTGCGACGCCGCGGACGCCACCTCGGCCGCTCCCTGCGTCATCTCCTCCACGCTCCGCCGTAGTTCCAGGTCCAGCCGCCGGATCACCCCATACGCCAGGCCGCCCAGCACCATCGCCAAAGCCAGCGCGCCGGCGATCAGTTCCCGGCCCAGCATCACCTCTCCTACCACATCGTTACCCGACTTCTGAAACCGCTTGTTCTCCCGCGCCAGCAGCTGCTCCCCAATGCCCGCAACCTGCGTCGCTTCGGGCGTCAGCCTGCTCGATAGCAACGCCTCCGCCTCAGCCGTCTTCCCTGCCTCCAGCAAGCTGAAGTAGGTCGCCTGGTCCTCCGCCACCTGGCTCTCGCCCTTCCGTATCCGGGCCACCATCGCCTTTCCGTCCACCGTCACCAACAGTGGCTCGAACCCGTCGATAATCTTCCGCAGCCGCGCCGTTTGCCCATCGCCTGCAACCCGCTCCGCCTTCAACCCCGCCTCATCATGCTCCAACGCGTGCACCAATCCAGCCTCTTGCGCGCGCCGCAGCCCCTCGGTCACACCACCCAACTCTCCTGCCAGGCCCAGCTTTACGGAATCGCTTTTGCTCAGCGTCTCCACGGTCCCGTGCAGCGCCTCAAACACGTACAGCGAAGACCCGCCCATCGTCACCATCAGTACGGCAGCCAGCAAATACGGCCCTAGTAACCGTTGTTTCAGATTCAGTCTCACTTCAATCAGCTCCCTCGCCTGCACGGCGGCCTCTCAGCGTCGCACTCTTGCCTCGTCTCCTTATCGGCGCTCTTGCAGTCAAGCTGAAGCCTGAAGCACCTGCCACACCCCTGCCTTCCGTGCTCCAGCACCTCACCCTCTCTCCACTGCGGTCGATAACCATCCAGCGGGGAAGAACGCCGCGCGTGCCCCTCGCACGTAAATCCATGGAATCGAAGGAGTTCTACCGGTCATGATCCAACCCGCAAACGCAGCGGCTTCGCCACGTGCAAACCAATCGCTCCGCAGCCGCGCGTACCCGCCGGCCCTGGTCCTCCTGCTCCTCTCGGCGTCTTCGCTCCCGCTCTGCGCGCAGCAAAGCGCTCCGCAGAACGCCCAGCAACTCCAGCTCATGCAGCAGCAGATCGATCAGCTTCAGCACTCGCTTGCATCGCTGCAGGCGCAACTCGCCAGCCTTAAAAACGCACCCGCAACGCCCCCGCCGACACAGGCCGCGACGTCTCAGAACCCGCCCCAAAACACGACACCGCCGCAAAAACCCGCGGCTCCCGGCACCGTTCCGGGCTCGACCTCGCCCTCCACCGCCGGCGTCGACCCCTTCGCCAACCAGACCGCAACCCTCGGCGAGCACATCCCCACCGCCGCCGAAGAGAAGAACCATCGCTTCTTCGAACGCAAGCCCGGCAAGGACCTCACCTTCTTCACCAAGTCCGGCGAAATCACCTTCTACGGGAACCTCGACGTCTCCTTCGATGCCTTCACCAAGGGCACCGCCAACTTCCTCGATGGCAACGGCAATCCGCCCGTCGGCAACGTCGGCTGGCTCCCCGACATCTCCACCAACCTCTCCTACATCGGCATCCGCGGAACCCAGGCCAGCGGCCTCTCGAACCTCAACTTCGTCTACCAGCTCGAAACCCAGCTCGACATCTCCGCCACCTCCGGCGTTGGCGAAACCAACAGCACCGACGACAACGACGTCAAGGGCGGACTCACCTCGCGCAACAGCTACATCGGCCTCGGCTCCCCCAGATTCGGCGCGCTCGTCTTCGGCAAAACCGACGCCCCCTACAAACTCTCCACCGCGCGCATGAACCCCTTCGTCGCGATGGTCGGCGACTACGCCGCCATCATGGGCAACACCGGCGGAGACACCCGCGTCGAGTTCGGCACACGTCTCGACCACTCCCTCTGGTACACCTCACCCAAGCTCCACAACTTCGAATTCTCCCTCCTCTTCGAGCCCGGCCAGAACCGCTCCGACATCAGCGACAACATCGCCGCCGGCGAAGCCGATTGCACCGGCGGCGACAACCCCGGCGACGGCGGTGACGTCCCGCTCTCCTGCGACGACGGCGGCTTCTCCAACGCCTACAGCGCCAGCCTCACCTATACCACCAAGAACCTCTACATGGTCGCCGCCTACGAGCGCCACCAGAAGGTCAACCGTGAATCCGACATCACCGGCGAGTACGCCACGCCTCCCGACGGCTACGTCGACGCCGACGTCGCCGACGAAGACGCCGGTAAAGTAGGCGTCCAGTACACCTTCCCCACCAAAACCACCGTCAGCGCCATCTACGAGACCCTCCATCGCTACGTTCCGTACTTCCTCGAGTTCCAGAACGAACGTCAGCGCCAGGGCAGCTGGCTCGCCGTCACCCAGGCCCTCAGCCACGTCGATAGCCTCTCCGCCGGCTGGGCCCGCGCCTACCGCACCCCCGGCGACCCCGGCCAGCACAACACCGGCCTCGTCCTTCCGCCGCTCGGCCAGCCCGGCGACGCCGTCGGCGGACGTGGCGCGGATAACTCCGCCAGCATGTTCACCGTCGCCTTCCGCCATCGCCTCGCCGAAGGTCTCACCGCCTACGCCGCCTGGGCCGGCGAGTTCAACGGTCCCTACGGCCACTTCGACCTCGGGGCCGGCGGACGCGGCGTCACCGCGGACTGCCACGATGCCTCGGACGCCATCGGCGACGAAAACTCCGACCCCCACTGCTGGGCCGGCGGCCACCTCAAGGCGATTTCCCTCGGCCTAGACAAACGCTTCTAAACTGAGAGCCCCAAGTCTCAATCCCGGAGACCTGGGGCCCTTCTTCGCGCCACTTTCCGCACTCCTTGGCGCTCTTTGCGAGAGCGCTTCCCGCCGGTACTACCGCAGGTGCTCGAAGTTCAAAATCGCATTGAACACCAGCGGATACGTCCCTACCGTCTCGCCGCGGTAGATCGGCCGATTCGCAAACAGCAGGACGTTACCCTGACCCAGCTTCGCATCGACCACAATCGCCCGCTCCGCAATCGACCCCGGCTTATCCAGCAGCCCCGAAAGCAGCAACTCCTTCGCCTCTCCAAACCGCAGAATCACCTGCGGCCGGTCCGCTACCGGAATCACATTTGGATTATTCCGCTCCTGGTCTTCGTTCAGCGCCTTCGGCTCCCACGGCTTCTGCTTGACTAACGGCTCCGGCTCGCTGGGCGGCCGACCTTGCACCACGTCGCTATCTTCCACCGTCCCGCGCCCGGTCGGCCGGTTCGCATACGGATCCATCAACACCCGTCCGCCGCGCGCACCAACCGTATTGCTTACGTTGAACGCCATTCCCTCCGCGCTCATCACCGGCACCGTCTTCCCGAACCCATACGCCACCGGGCTATCCTGCGCCACAACCACCGACTCCAGAACTGACCCCGTCACCCGCACGTCGCTATGCGGCACCACGGAAACGCCCGGCGCCAACCCCATATCCACGGCAAACTGCGCCGTATCCTCGCACGTGATCAGGAGCCCGCCCTTCGCCACAAACTCCCGCAGATGCTCCAACCCTTGTGTGCCTAGCCCAGGCCTTGTATCGACCGTTGAATCTAAGACTCCCAAGCTCGGTGTCAATACCGTCTTTTGCCACGGAGTCGCATTGCCGTACATTGGAATCCCATCCAAAATGCTCTGGGAGTTCGCGCCGCCCACCTGCGCAAACACGATCACATCGTACTTGGACCGAAGGTCCGGATCCGCCGCCGCAGTTTGCGTGCTGATGTACGCATACGGCACCCCGGCATTATCGAACGCATACCGCCACCATCCCTCATCCTGGGTCGAGAGCCACGTGTGCATGAAGGCAATTCTTGGCGCCTTTACCGCATGCATCGCCACACTCGGGGCGGCCGCAACCCGCACCGCGTCCAGATTCAGCTTCTTCAGCGCGCCGTTGAGATCCGCATCGGAAGCTCCCGAAACCACCAGCGCGCCAGCCTCAAAGTGCTTGCCGTCCGAATCGAACGGCTTCTCCGCGACCTGCACCTGCGCACCCTTCAAGGCCCCGTTGTTCATCATGTAGACCAGCGGTAAGAGAGAGCTCTGCCCGGTGTCGTTCACCACCACGACCGAACCCGTCCCAGCAACCTTCCCGCTCATCCCGGCAAGATCTCTCACCGGCTCCATCTTCGCCTGAAGAATCCCCGGATCCGTCACCCGCAGCACCTTCACGTTGAACAGCTCGGTAAATGACCAGCCGGTATCGTCATACGGGTGCTTCTGCGGGTCGTCCGGAGCCCAGTACTGCTTATCGAGCAACGCATCCGCAGCTCGAGAGTACGGCTGGTCTAACCGAATCACAAAGCTTCCCGCAGGCAGCTCCTCCGAAACCGGGCTATCCCCGCGCTTCGCCGCCGGCACCAACTGCGTCCGAGCCTCCGTCAGCCGGCTCACCTCCACGTGCTGACGCTTCATCACCTCCACCAATTGCAGTTGCCGGTTCAGCTCCGCCTCATTCGCCGGCAGCACATACGCCGCTGGACCATCAAGCACCGGCTTCTGCACACTGCGCTTGCTCTTCAGGTAGTAGTTCTCCAGAAAATGCTGCGTGTGCTCAGAGAAATAGCTCAACGTCGTCAGCAGAGCGCTCTCTTCATAGTTGTTGTTATCCCGCTGCGACCACATCACCACCGGCTCCGGAGGATTCTGCCGGTACCACGTCCGGCTATACTCCTCCGGCTGCAGAATCCGCTTCTCCGTATCCGCCCCGCCGTTGCCAAACGTCTCATACAGCCGGCTGATCCCGTTGTGCATCCCCGCCAAAAACATCAAGTACCCCGGGCTCCAGGTATCGAAATCCCCGTGCGTAAACACGCCCGGCATGCCAAACCCCTGCATCTGCGCCACGTTGTTCCAACCCAGCTCCGCCCACTCATCCGCCAGCGTCGGGTCGATCCAGGCATTGTAAGGACCATCACCCACCGTGTTGTCGTAAAGAAACGGCACCGACTCATGCAGATCGTGCAGCACCTGCGCATGCCAGCCCAGATACGTGTCCAGCACATTGCGCGTCAGGTCGAGCGTCATCCCCATCGCATCGCGGTTATTGTCATGCGCGACATAGTGCCCCCAGTACAGCAGCCGCGAATAGTCTTCACCCGGGTGCGCCTTGTGCCACTTGTACAAGTCCACCATGCGATCGCGCCCATCCACCTCCACGACCGGCGTAATCAGCGTAATCATGTGCGACCGGATGTACTTGATGTACGGTGAATCATCCACTGCCAGCCGGTATGCCAGCTCCATCAGCGCCGTCGGGGCGCCGGTCTCGGTTGAGTGAATCGTGCCCGTAATGTAGTAAACCGGCACCGAAGCATGAATCAGCTCCTTCGCCTTGGCATCGTCCAGCCCAATCGTCCGCGGGTCCGCAAGCTTCGCCAGCCGCTCGTCGTTCGCCTTCTGATCCCGCAGCAGTGACTCATCGGCCACGGCGACCGCGATCATCTCGCGCCCTTCTTCCGTATGCCCGATCGACACCACCTTTACCCGCGGCGAGCTCGCCGCCAGCAGCCGCATGTACTTATAAACATCTTCCGCATACGGCAGCACATTCGGCGCGCCGGCGATCACGCCCAGTGTCTTTTCGGGCGTTGGCACCGTCTTCGATGCTGGAAGGTAGTCGACCAAGGGAGAGGTAAACTCCGGCTTCGTCGTATACTCACGAATCTTCGCCGTATACTCCTCATCCACCGGCTGCTGCAGGTCGCGCGCATAGGTCGCGTCAACCTGCTGCGTGTGCGAAAACTGCGCCCCCGTCGCCTGGCCCACAGTCGTCTGCCCCACACAAGGCAACGCCAACCCGCACGCCGCCACCACGCCCAGAACGCCCAACCCAGAAATCCGCATACCGAAATATATCAGCAGCCCACCCGCAACAAGCTGTCACCCCGCAGCTAGCAAGCTCCAAGCTGACGAAAAATGCCTCCGCCAAGACGCCCCTACTCCACCCGAAGCAGCGGCTTGGCGCAGTAACGCATTTGTGACCACCATCGGTGGCTTATCTTTCGAGAAATCAGCCGCTACAGATTCCCTCGTGAAGCCTGCTCCCGTTCGATCGCCTCGAACAGCGCCTTGAAGTTTCCCTTGCCGAAGCTGCGGCTGCCCTTGCGCTGGATGATCTCGTAGAAGACAGTAGGACGATCCTCCACCGGGCGCGTGAAGATCTGCAGCATGTACCCTTCGTCGTCGCGATCGACCAGGATGCCCAGCCGCTCCAACTGCTCAATTGGCTCGTCGATCTTGCCGATGCGAGCTTGCAGATCCGCATAGTAAGAGTGCGGAACTGTGAGGAAGCTGACGCCCTGCTGCTGCATCTGCGTGACGGTCGCGACGATGTCGTTGGTCGCCAGCGCCATGTGCTGAACTCCGGGTCCGTTGTAAAAGTCGAGATATTCCTCGATCTGCGACTTGCGTCGGCCCTCTGCCGGCTCGTTGATCGGAAACTTCACATACCCCGTGCTGTTCGCCATTACCTTCGACATCAGCGCCGAATATTCGGTCGAAATATCATTGTCGTCAAAGTGCTGGTAGAGCGAGAATCCCATCACCTTCGAGTAGAAGTCGACCCACTCGTTCATCGCGTTCCAGCCAACATTCCCGACGATATGATCCACATGCAGCAGTCCCACGGGCCGGGCAATCGGATCCTCTTTCACCGCCTGGTACCCGGGGAAAAAGGCCCCGTGGTAGTCCTTGCGCTCGACGAACGTATGCACCGTGTCTCCGTAGGCCGCGATGCTGGCAACGACCACCTTGCCATCGGCATCGCTGACCTCGGTCGGCTCCTGCACGCTCTTCGCGCCGCGGCTGGTCGTCTCGAGCCACGCACTGCGCGCGTCGTCCACCCAAAGCGCAATCGCTTTCACCCCATCGCCATGCCGATGGACATGCTCGGCAATTTCTGTGTCCGCACGCAACGCGGTCGTGAGGACAAAACGTACCTTGCCCTGCTGCAACACGTACGAAGCGCGGTCGCGGCGGCCCGTCTCCGGCCCGGCATACGCCACCAGCGACATGCCAAACGCGGCACGGTAGAAGTAGGCCGCCTGCCGCGCGTTGCCGACATAAAACTCAATGTGGTCCGTCCCATTCAACGGCAGAAAATCCGCCGCCACCGCTTCCTGAACCGGTGCACTCGTAGCCATTTCAACCTCCAAACCTGAAGAACGCTTTACTTTCTTCGCGAAATCCAACGCAAGCCAACATCCATTAGACGCTTGCCGCCACAATCATGCCGCGACACTCGCCCAAGCCTATTCTCGGGAATCCTTCGCGCTCGCAGAAACCGGTCAGAATTACCTCGTCGCCATCTTCCAGGAACGCTCGCGTCTCGCCATTCGGCAGGCGCAGCGGCTGCGCGCCGCGGCTGGTCTTTTCGAGCAGACAGCCTTCGCTACCAGCCTCCGGACCGGATATTGTTCCGCTGGCGATCAGGTCGCCGCACAGCAGGTTGCAGCCGTTGCTGGTATGGTGCGCCACCATCTGCGCAAACGTCCAGTACGTGCCGGCAAATGCACCCGAGCTCAACCGAACTGCCTTGTCGCCAGCCTCGCGCATCTTCGCCGTTTGCAGCCAGACCTCAAGCGTGGCGGCGATGCCGTCCAGCGCATCGGAAGCCAGATACGGGAGCGGCTGCGGATCTTCTTCGGCCCGCGTCGCAGCCTTCACTCGATACGGCTTCAGCGCTTCCATCGTCACGACCCAGGGCGAGACAGACGTAGCGAAACTCTTGCCCAGAAACGGCCCGAGCGGCTGCGCCTCCCACGCCTGCACATCGCGCGCCGACCAGTCGTTCAGAAGCGAGACGCCGAACAGACAAGCGTCCGCCTCGCCGATGGCAATGGGCTCGCCGAGCTTGTTTCCGCTATAGACATAAGCTCCAAGTTCCAGCTCATAATCCAGTTGCCGCGAAGCCTGGTATCTCGGCGCTTCGTCTCCAGCATCCTTTGTTTGCCCGCACGGCCGGCGAATCTCCGTCCCACCCACCACCAGCGACGACGCGCGCCCGTGATACCCGATCGGCAGCCACTTGTAGTTGTCCAGCAGCGGCTTCTCCGGACGAAAGAGCCGGCCAACCCGCGTCGCATGATCGATGGAAGCGTAGAAGTCCGTGTAGTTCGCCGAAGCGACGGCCTTATGAAATTTTGCACCCTCCATAGGCCGCACGGTCGCCAGTACCTGATCCATCTCGGCCCGTGTCACGCCCAGCTTCAACCGAGCCATCAGCGCCTGGCGCAGCAGCGAGATCGCGCGAGGCCCGCAGCCTATCAACCGGTTCAGCGTGTGCTCCTTCAGCGCGCCGCGCACGTTGCCAGGCAGATCGTTCAGCAAGCCGGTCTGCGCGCATGCCTGCAGGTCGACGATCAGGTTGCCGATGCCGACGCCGAGATGCACGGCGTCGTTCTTTGCCTCGAAAGCGCAGAATGGCAGGTTTTCCAGCGGAAACCCACCGCTCGCCTCGTTTGCCGATGCTATCCAACTCTCTTGCAAGATCACTACCTCTCGATACGTTTGTCCTGCCGGACGGGCGCCCTGACGCCGGGCCGGCGGTACTGCGTACGCCGGGAGCTTCGCGTGTGCGCACGCCACAAACGCCTGTGCCGACCAACGAGAGGACCAAGCGAAGCCCAAAACCCCACGAAGTGGTCCCCGCGCGGGATGAGCGCGCTCTTACGCCCTAAAATGCTTCTTCAATCCCTGCCAGCACTCGTAATACTCATGCTGCACCATTTTGCCTTCGAGCGCCCAACGCGTCGGCCGAACGACCATCCTGGTCTCGAACATAAACGCCAGCGTATTCTGCACGTGCAGCGGCTTCAACTCCGCCGCACTCGCCTTCTCGAATGTCTGCGCGTCCGGCCCGTGGCCGCTCATGCAGTTATGCAGGCTCGCCCCGCCGGGCACGAAACCCTCGGCCTTCGCGTCGTACTCGCCGTAGATCAGCCCCATAAACTCGTTCATCATGTTGCGATGAAACCACGGCGGACGGAACGTGTCTTCGGCCACCAGCCAGCGCGGCGGAAAGATGGCGAAGTCCACATTCGCCACACCCGCCAGACCCGAAGGCGCCGTCAGCACGGTGAAGATCGACGGGTCCGGGTGGTCGAAGCTCACCGTGTTGATGCAGTTGAACCGCGCCATATCGTACTTGTACGGCGCATAGTTGCCATGCCAGCCGACGACGTCCAGCGGCGAGTGATCGTACTTCGACGTCCACAGCTTGCCAAGAAACTTCGAAACGACTTCAAACGAACCCTCACGATCCTCATACGCCGCCAGCGGCGTCAGAAAGTCGCGCGTATTCGCCAGGCCGTTGGCGCCAATCGGCCCCAGCTCCGGCAGCCGAAACGTCTGCCCGTAGTTCTCGCACACATAGCCACGTGCCCGCTCGCCCAGCAACTCCACGCGAAACTTGATCCCCCGCGGGATGACGACCAGTTCGCCCGGCGCAACCTCCAGCACGCCGCACTCCGTCACGAAGCGCACCGCACCCTCCTGCGGCAGGACCAGCATCTCGCCATCGGCGTTGTAGAAGAAGCGGTCCGTCATTGACGCGGTCGCGGCGTACAGATGAATCCCTACCCCATCCAGCCCCGACGGATCGCCATTCCCGCCGATCGTCATCAGCCCCTCGACGAAGTCGACCAAATTTTCCGGAAACGCCGGCGGATTCCACCGCATCTGATTCGGCGGCGTCGGTGCCTCGTCGAACGGCCCGCTGCGCAGCAACGTCTCGCGCCCAAACGGCTGGTATGGTTCATGCACCACCGACGGCCGAATCCGGTACATCCACGTCCGCCGGTTCAGGTGACGCGGCGCCGTAAATGCCGACCCGCTCACCTGCTCCGCATAAAGCCCCAGCCCGTGCTTCTGCGGCGAGTTCCGCCCCACCGGCAGCGCGCCCGCCTCCGCCTCGGTGGCAAACTCATTCCCAAACCCCGACTGATACCGCAACTCCGCCATGCCTCGTAGCCTCCATCCGGCCCACTGCCGAACGCGAGTCTAAACCTCCCCACCCACAACTCACAACCCGGCGCCCGCACTCCCCGTGCCCCATGCATGACAGCTTCATCGTCATGCGTGGGTCCGCCAACCAACTTCGCACCAAGCCTCCGCTACGTCCCACAAAACGTCCAACGCACCGCCTCTCCCGCCTTCGCCGGCAACGAAAACCGCTCCAGCCCCGCCAGCTCCTCATAGGGCCGCGTCACCACCCCCAGCAGTTCCTCAAACAGCCCAAAGTCCTCCCGCTCGGCCGCCGCATCGAGCGCCGCCTCAACCAGGTGGTTGCGCGGGATATAAATCGGATTCACAAGCCGCATCGCCGCCTCCCGCTCCTCCGCCGACACACCCTCCTCAGCCAGCCGAGCCCGCCAACGTACCGCCCACTCGTCGAACGCTGCCGGCTCCGCAAACAACGCCCGCGCCCTATCCGCGCCCTCGCCCAACCGCCGAAATGTGAGTGTAAAATCCGCCTTCCCCGCGCTCATCCGCTCCAGCAGATCATGCACCAGCGCCTCATCCCCCGCATGCGCCTCCATCAACCCCAGCTTGCGCCGGAACTCCGCGAGGAACGCCGTCTCATACCGCGGCGCAAACCCCTCCAGCGACTCCTGCGCCGAAGCAATCGCAGCCTCCTTGCTTCCAGCCTCCAACTGCAACACCGGCAGCAACGCCTCCGCCAGCCGCGTCAGGTTCCAAAGCATCATCCGCGGCTGATTTCCATACGCATACCGCCCCTGCCGGTCGATCGAGCTGAAGACCTTGGACGGATCGTATGCCTCCATGAAAGCGCACGGGCCATAGTCGATCGTCTCGCCCGAGATCGACGTATTGTCTGTGTTCATCACGCCGTGGATGAACCCCAGCCCCATCCAGCGGGCCACCAGCGACGCCTGCCGAGCGACTACGCCATCCAGAAACGCGCGGTAAGGCTTCTCCGCCCCCGACGCCTCGGGGTAATGCCGGCCGATGGCATAGTCCGCCAGCACCCGGATCGCTTCCGTGTCCCGCCGCACCGCGAAGTACTCAAACGAGCCCACGCGCAGATGGCTCTTCGCCACCCGCGTCAAAATTGCGCCCGGCAACTCCGTCTCGCGCTGCACCGGCTGCCCGGTCAGCACGGCCGCGAGCGCCCGGGTGGTCGGGACTCCCATGGCCGCCATCGCCTCGCTGACGAGGTACTCCCGCAGCACCGGCCCGATGGCCGCGCGGCCATCGCCGCCGCGCGAAAACGGCGTGCGCCCCGCACCCTTCAACTGCACGTCATACCGAACGCCGTCGCGCCCGACGACCTCGCCAAGCAGGTTGGCCCGCCCATCCCCAAGCTGCGGCACCAGGTTGCCAAACTGGTGGCCGGCGTACGCCATCGCCAGCGGCTCCGAACCCTCCGCCACGCGATTGCCGGCCAGCACCGCAATGCCTTCGGGACTCTCAAGCTCCGACGCATCCAGCCCTAGAAGCTCCGCCAGCCCGCGATTCACCCGCACCAGCCGCGGCGCCCGCACTGCCGTCGGGTTCACCCTGGCGTAAAACTGCTCCGGCAGCCGCGCATACGTATTTTCGAAACCAAACCGAACCTTCGCATCCATACCCATTCGATGTACAAACGCAAACTTCGGCTCCCGCCAGCGGCCACCTTCCACTGCAACAAGCTTTCAGCTCCCAGCTCCCTTAGCTGTCAGCTCACGAAGACTTAGCTTTCGTTCAGCTCAACCCCAGCAGCTGAAACCCCTCGTCATATCCTTCCAGCTCTTCCTCCACCACCGTGGGCTCATACCGCAACTGCGCCACGCCGACATGCACCAGCGCCGTTCCCACGCCAAGCAGCACCAGCTTCAGAAAACTCTCCTCCAGCCTGCCTTCGAGCCGCACCACCCCTATCACAAACAGCGGCAGAATCCCGATATACAGCGTCAGCATCAACGGGAAGTTCGCCCGTCCCGGCATCCGCGCCCGGTTGAACGGCACATACTCCTCGGAGAGGAAGAACGCATCCGTGAGCAGCACGCCCAGGCACACGCCCACCACTCCCTGCACCAGCACCATCCGCACGTTCCAACCCGCCGCCACCACAACGCACACCACAGCAGCCGTCACGGCCAGGCATCCCCACAACACCCATCGGCGGGCGGCCGCCGCACACTCCCGCACCCGTACGCCGGTGACGCGGAACACCCAGCCGGCAGCCAGGCTCACCGGCAGCGCGAACGCGTTGCGCAAGCCGGCGACGACCCAGAACAGCAGCAGCGGCAGCATCGCGTGGAGCCCTGCCGGCTCAAACACGAGCCGGAACCCCGGCCCGATTCCAAGCGCACACGCCACGCCAATCGCCAGCCCCACCCCGCCGTAGATCGCAAGGTACACCTGGTACTTCGCGTTCCGCGCCATGGTCTGCCCAATGAAGTGGAACACGGCTCGCTCGCCCGGCCGCTTCACCGCCACGCGCACCACATCGCCCCACCAGCGCAGCGGCTCGCGATCAGCCCGCGTGATCCCCTCGACCGCCATGCGTTGCATCCGCGCCCACGCCAACGGATAGGTGATCGCGACCAGCAACGCCGCCGCGGCCGTGCCCCCATATGCATACCGCGCCAGCTCCCGGGCGAATGGCGGAGCAGACGCACCCCGCAACAGCACCTCATACACTCCGAGAAACCAGTACGGCGCGACCCAGCGGGCGCGGCCCAGCGGCGCGGCCAGAATCGTCTGCAGATCATTCCCATAACGCCCGTAGTGCACCAGCAGCAGCACCAGCCCCACCACCGCCAGCATCTGCAACACCGGGGAAGCCACGCGAAAGCGTCGCGGGTCGAGCACGCACAACAGCACCCCGCCCACGGCCAGCAGGGCCAGCGCGGCGAACACTCCCGCAAGCCCCGTCGCCACGGTATGCGCCCAAAGCTGCCGGTAGAAATCTCCCTTCGAGACCGCCGGCAGCACCACCGCCCCGAATACATTCGCGCTGAACAGAAACAGCGCCAGGAACCCGGCGAGAGCGGCAATCTTGCTCCAAAGCAGATGCCGGTACTTCAACGAAAGCGGGGTCAGCACAAGAAAATCCAGCCGGTCGGGAAACAGCATCTCCCACTCCACGACCGCGACTGCGCCCATCGTCACAAACGAATACAGCACAAAGAAATACTGGTCCTGGATCGCACCCCACATCGTTCTTGACGGATAGGCATTCTGCAGAAAGAACGCGACGATGAGCCCGGGCGCGGCCACAATCGCAATCGCCCGGATCACCGTCGTCAGCGTCTCCCCCTGCACATGCACGGTGTCGTTATCGAAGAAGCGCCGGAAGAAGTGTCCCACCAGCGTCCGCATCACGCCGCCTTTGGAATAATTCATGCGTGCACCGCCATCGCGGCTACCAGTTCCGCGGCCACATCCGCCGTATCCACCTGCCGGACTAACTGCGCGAAGACCTCCTCGAGCGTCGGCAGCGACGTCATCCGAGTCAGCTCCGCCGGCGACGCATCCGCAACCACCCGGCCCTTCGACAGCACGATCACGCGATCGCACACCCGTTCGACCACCTCCAGCACATGCGAGATGTACAGAATCGCCTTGCCCTCCCGCGCCAGTAGCACCAGCAGGTCCTTGAACAGCCGGGCCGACACCGCATCCAGCCCCGAAAGCGGTTCATCGAACACCAGCAGTTCCGGGTCGTGCAGCAGCGACGCCGCCAGCAGCACCCGCTGCTTCATCCCCTTGCTGTACTCGGACATCGGCGAGTATTGCGACTTTTCAAGCGAAAGCAGGTCCAGCAGCCGCCGGGCCTTTCGCTCGATTAAGCCGTCCGCCATCCCGCGCAGCCGCCCCACCAGCTCCAGGTACTCCAGTCCGGAGAGATGCGTGTACACCTGGGCTTCTTCCGGGACGTAGCCGAGCCGCGCGCGAAAGCCCGCCAGATCCTCATGGATATCGCGCCCGCGGAACAGCACCTTGCCCTTCGTCGGCTTGGTCATCCCGATCACCATCTTCACCGTCGTCGACTTGCCCGAGCCGTTGGGACCGAGGTAGCCCAGCACCTCGCCCTCGCGCAGCGTGAAGCTCACCCCCTCCACCGCCGGAATACTCCGGTAGCTCTTGCTGACATCTCTCAGTTCCAACATGCGCTTACCCCTATGTAGCAAACTACTTTCTCGCCTACTTGCGTGCTAGCATACTACATAGCCCCACCATGTCAACTCGACTCTCCCATTCCGCCGCCCTCATCCTCAAGGCGCTCAGCCTCGGCTTCCGCTTCGGCCTGGACGTTATGGATGTCACCGGGCTTCCTTCAGGCACGGTGTACCCGGCCTTGAGACGTCTCGAACGCGACCACCTCGTCACCTCCCACTGGGAGCCCGAAGAAGAAGCGACGCAGGCCGGACGGCCCGCCCGACGCTACTATGAAGTCACGCCGCAGGGCACATCCGCTGCCCTGGCCGCCACCGAACGCTATCCGCTGCTCGCACGCCTTTTGCCGGAGAACACTGCATGAGCCAGTCCCTCACGACCCTCCCCCGCTTCGACCGCCTGCTGCTTACCACGATGCAGCACGCAGTCCCTGCTCCCGATCGCGCAGACTGGCTTCGCACGTGGCACTCCGAGCTCTGGCACCTTCACCACAGCAGGCGCACCCGCACCAGGCACACTGCGACCCTCGCGCTGGGCCTCACGAAAGACGCCCTCTGGCTCCGCATCGAAGCCTCGAAACGCGCCCTCCAAGGCACGGCAACCCTCTGCCTGGCCGCGCTCGCATCGGGCTGCCTGCTTTCTGCAATCCTGGCGCTGCTGCTTGCCGGCGGCTACCAGCAGTTTGTCGCCGAGCTCTCCGCTCCGTGGCACCGCTTCCTGCTTGAAGCGTTGCTGGTCGTGCTCGTCACCTTCGCCACGGCCTCCAGGCGCCACGTAGCCCAGACTTCGGGCACGCTGCCGCGCCTGCGGCGCCAGGTCTTCTTTGCGCTCAAATGCGCGCTTCTTTTGCTCCTGGCGTTCCTCGCCAGCTCTGACCTCTGCCAGCCTCTCCACGCAGAGTTCCCGCTTGCGGCCGAGATCAGCCAGACCTTCCTCGCCGCCATCTTCTCCATCACTGGCCTGCGCTGGGCTTTTCAGGATCAGGAAGCCCGCTGCAAGCACTGCCTGCTCGCGCTCGAATCCCCCGCCCGCATCGGGCGAGCATCCCACAATCTTCTGGAGTGGAATGGCACGGAACAGGTCTGCCGCGAAGGTCACGGCCGCCTGAACCTACCCGAAATGGAGACCAGCTGGTGCCGTGCCGGCCAATGGCTGGACACGCAACAGCCCGCTTGAACAAACTCGCGATTGCCCACTCGTTTTCAATTGAAAGCGGCGTTCGGTCAGAGTAACCTTGCGACCACGGGGGGGCGACCGCCCCTCCGCATGGGGGCACTATGCAACGTGGCTTATTCCTCTCCGCTCTTTGTCTTTTCGTCAGCTGTGGGAGCATCGCGCACGCGCAGTCCCTGCCGGCTTCCTGTGGCGACGCCAGAGCAACCTACAAGGTGACGGACGCGAAGGCAAGCGCATTTTCGGCCACGCCGCCCGTGGGAAAGGCCAGGGTTGTGTTCATCGAGCGCGAAAACCAGATGGTGGTTCCATTTCACTACGCCACCGTTCGCATCGGCATGGATGGCGCCTGGATGGGCGCGGACTACAACAACTCCTACCTTTCGTTCGATGTCGAACCGGGCGAGCATCACCTGTGTGCAAGCTGGCAGACCCACCTGGAAAAATCGCAGAAGAGCACCGACGTTGCCTCGTTCACCGCCGAGGCCGGAAAGATATATTACTTCGTGGCACAGATTACGATCACGGGAGGCGACTCTGTAGCGCCGGTAGCGTTCTCTTTCAATCCCGTCGATGCGGATGAAGGGAAATGGCGCCTGAAGTCCTCGAAGCTTAGCGTCTGGACTGCACAGTAGTTACTGCGCCCGGCACCCCTGAAGCTATAGCGGAGCCCTGTCGCGAGCCGCGCGATACAATTTACTTATCCGCGCAGATCTCCGCGCCGGACGTACCAATGCGGAAGTGGCGAAATTGGCAGACGCACCAGACTTAGGATCTGGCGGAGCAATCCGTAGGGGTTCAAGTCCCCTCTTCCGCACCAAATTTTTTCAGCACCTGCAACGCCGTACACAGAAACCGAGACCATGAGCCAGAACAAGCCGAACGAGAACGCCCAGCCTGAGATCCAACTCAAGAAGACCGACGACTACCGCGAAACCTATGCCAACTCCGTTCAGGTTCGCATGTCGGTGTGGGATTTCCAGCTCGTCTTCGGCACCATGCAGCAGGCTTCTCCGACAGAGGTGGACCTGAACAACTTCCAGGCCGTCTACCTCAGCCCGCAGCAGGCAAAGGCGCTCTGGAACGTTCTCGGCCACAATCTCGCCCAGTATGAACAGACCTTCGGCAAGCTCGTCCTCGAGCCGATTCCTCCGGCGGCCGCGCCTTCGATGCCCGTCATCCCTGTCCCCGGCAACTCCGTCAACTAGGCCGGCATGCCGACGCGCCTCACCCAGGTCGCCGCTCCGCCCGATCGCCCGCTCCCGCTTTACATCCTCTATCCGCTGTTCTTCGTCGGCGTCTACCTTGCGCACCACTCGCTGCTTGCGCTGCCGTGGTTCTGGGATGAGGCCGGCTACTACATCCCGGCCGCGCTGGACTTCTTCCGCACCGGCTCCCTGATCCCGCACTCCACTCTCACCAACGCGCACCCGCCGCTGCCGTCCATCCTGCTCGCCGCCTGGTGGCACCTCGCCGGCACGTCGATTGAAGGCACCCGCATCTTCCTGTGCATGATCGCCGCCGCCGCGCTGCTGGGCGTCTTCGCACTTGCGCGTACGTTGGCCGGCAGCGCCGTAGCGGCCGTGACGACGGTGCTCACGGCGATCTACCCGATCTGGTTCGCGCAATCCACCCTCGCGCACGCCGATCTCTTCGCGGCTGCCTTCACGCTCTGGGCACTCGCCACCTACTTCAAGCCTACCCGCACCGGCCCTGACCTCATCAACCTCGCCGCGCTCTTCTCACTCGCCGCCCTCTCCAAAGAGACCGCCATCGTCACCCCAATCGCACTCGCCGCCTGGGAGTTCCTTCGAAACATCCGGGTGCCCCATGTCCGGCGAAGGCCGGACGTGGGCTTAATCCTTGCCCTGTCCTTCCCCATCCTCCCCCTCATCGCCTGGTACGTCTACCACCACCACGCCACCGGCTTCACCTTCGGTAATCCGGAGTTCCTTCGCTACAACGCCACCGCCAACCTCTCGCCCGCGCGCATCCTGCTCAGCTTTTGGCACCGGCTCGTCCACCTCTTCTTCCACATGGACATGTGGGTTCCCGTCGCCTGCACCCTTGCGATCCTCCCCATCAAGCCGTTGCCTGGTAAACCAGGCATCTCACGCCACACCCTCATCACCATCGCCATCGTGCTCGCCGCCAACGCTGTCGCCTTCTCCATCCTCGGCGGCGCGCTGCTTACCCGGTACCTGCTGCCGATGTACCCGCTGATCCTGCTCGTCTGCGCAGCGGCATGGCATCAGCGTCTCAGGCGTTGGCCTGCTCTTGCTGCCCTCACCGCCACCGGCTTCGTTGCCGCTCTCTTCCTCAACCCTCCCTACAGCTTCGCGCCCGAGGACAACCTCACCTACCGCGACTTTGTCACGCTCCACCAGCGCGCCATCCGCCTCATCGACCACGACTTTCCCTACGCGACCGTTCTAACCGCGTGGCCTGCCACGACCGAGCTCGAGCATCCCGACCTGGGCTACACGACGCGGCCGATCCGCGTCGACTCCATCGACAACTTTTCGCTGCCTGAGATCCAGAAGGCCGCGCGGGATCCCGGCTCCTTCGACACCGCGCTCGTCTTCTCGACTAAATGGGTTCCACCCGTGAATCCGCTTACCCGCCAGACCGAGCAGGCAGACACCCGATTCTTCGACTTCCACCGCGACCTGAGCCCGGAAGAAGTCGCGCAGATCCTCCACGGCCAGATCCTGTGGCAGGCGCACTCGCACGGCGAGTGGGCTGCGATCCTGCGCTTCCCGCGCTCGAACGAAGCCCAGCTCACCCGCCCTGACTGACCGCCCGGCTAGGAGTCGCTCTCGAGCGCCGTCAGAGCGACCTCGTGCTTGCGCACCGCCGTCAGCCCGCCCGGCCACCAGTTCCAGTCGCCGGCTATCTGCAACAGCGCCGGGCCAATCACGATCCGAACGAGGGTCGCGTCGATCAGCACCGCAACCGCCAGCGTAAAGCCGATCATCTTCACCACCAGGAAATGCCCGAAGGTAAACGCCGCGAAGACGACGATCATGATCGCCGCCGCGCTCGTAATCAGCCCTGCGGTCTTCGCCATCCCTTCAGGAATGGCTTCATCTTCGCTCAAGCCGCTCCGCCTGCCCTCGAGCACACGCGCCACCAGAAACACCTCGTAGTCCATGCTCAGCCCGAAGACGATCGCGAACGTCACGATGGGCACCAGGGGAAACACACTTCCCGTTCCACTCGCGACGCCGAGCAGCTTGCTTCCGTGCCCGTCCTGAAAGACGAGCACGAGTGCTCCAAACGCTGCCGCCACCGAAACAAGGTTCAGCACGATCGCCTTCACCGCCGCGAAAAGCGATCGAAATCCGACCATAAGCGCGATCAGCGTGGCACCGACCACCATCGCCGTCACCCAGGGAAAATGCTGTTCGACGATGGTCTGGTAATCGGCGTTGAGTGCCGGAACACCGCCAATAATTAGCGTCGCGCCGGGAACGCCGGTTAGTGCAGGCGCGCCCATCGCGCGGATCTCGCGCGTCCAATCCACCTGCTGGCGCAGCGTGACAGAGGTTTTCGGGAGCACCTCCAGCAGCGCCGCATGACCATCGCCGCTCAGGAAGCTGCGCCGGGACTCCCGCGGGATATCCGTCAGGTAATCGCGATTTCCATCGGCCACCGTGGTGATCGAGATCACGCGCGCACACCGCGGGTCCGCCGCCAGCTTGGTGCTGATGCTGTTGATGGCATTCCACCCGGCCTGCGACTGCGCGATTGAATCTCCCGGAATTTCCACGATCACGCGCAGCGAATAGATGATTCCAGCACGGTCCATCCGTTCGAGCGTGTGCAGCGCCTGCACGGACTCCGCCGACTCCGGCAACCAGCTCCCCGTCGGCATGCGCGTGTCCAGGTGCTTCGCCTGCCACGCCAGCAGCAGCAACGGCGTTCCGGCCACGGCCAGGGCGAGCCAGGGATGGGCAACGATCCCTTGTCCCCAGTGCCTCCAACGCTTTCCAACGCGATCCGCGCGGTCGCAATCGAGCTTCGGCGTAAATGGCATACGCCCCGCGTCAATACGCTTGCCCAGCAGCGCGAGCAGCGCCGGCACCAGCGTGTTCGTCAGCAGCACGCACATCGCGGCGACCATGAATCCGGCAAGCCCAATCGAACGGATCTCGCTGATCGGCACCGTCAGCAGCGCCAGAAAGCCAATTCCGACCGTCGATGCGGAGATCATCAGCGTGTGCCCAGCCTGGCGCGCCGCGATCAGAGAGGCGACCGAAGGCGCATTCCCGGCCGCGAGCGCCTCGCGGAAACGGCTCACCATCAGCAGCGCGTAATCGATTCCGAGCCCCAGCCCGAGCATTGTCGCAAGATTCTGCACCAGGATAGACACATGAAACTTCTCCGCGATAAATCCCGTGAGCGCGAGCGTCGTTGCAATCGCAAGCTGCCCCACGGCCAGCGGAATAATCGCAGCAACCAGGCTGCCGAACGCAAACAGCAGCAGCGCCAGCGTCGCCGGAATGACCAGGCTCTCCGCGCCCTTGAGATCGTCGGAGCTTGCCTTGCGGATGTCGTAGTTCAACGGAAGCGCGCCCGTCAGCTCCAGCTTGACGGCTGGGTATTGTGCTTTCAGGCTGTCCATCAGCGAAACTGCGCGGTCATGCAGCTTCGGCACCTGCGCCTCAACCGGCCCGTCGACGGGCGAAAGCCCCACCAGCACGTAGGTGCCACCGCCCTTACCGAGGAACAGTGGATCGCGTAGTTGCAGGTACGAGACCACGGTCGTCACTCCCGGCACCTGCTGCAATCCGTTGACGATTGTGGTCAGCGCCTGCGCTCCAGCGGGCGAATTGGCTGCGGGGAGCCCCTGCACCACCACCACCACCCGATCCACAAACGGCGAATGGAACCGGTCGACCAGTTCCTCCTGCACCGTCTGCGCCTGGCTGCCTTCCACCCGCGCCGCTGTTTCAAGGTGCTGTCCCGAGTGGAAAGAAAACGGTAGGAGTACGAGTACGGCTACGAGCACGACTCCGGCCAGCCAAAAACGGCGAACGTCCATAAATCTCATGATGTCACACAAAATAGACGCGCATGAGTCGACATGGCATAATCCGATGGCATCAAACCACCGGGGCAAACGCCCGCTTGTGAACCCTTCACCGGCTATCTCAATCCCTTGATTTTGCTTCCAGTAGCGTAGGAGGACATATTCTCAAACTCGCGTTGCTCGCACTCTTCACCATCGGCGCATTCCAGCCCGGCATGACCGACCCGCGTACCGGCTCGTGGACGCTCGTTTCAGCGCAATCGAGCCTCACCCCGCCCGACACGCTCGTCATCACCGACGATAAGGGAACCGTGCACGTCGCCATGAACGGCGAGACCCACATCGACTTTACTGCCAAGGCCGGCGGCACCGATACCGCTGTTCCCGGCAATCCTGCCTTCGATCAAGTCGAGCTCAAGCGCGTCAATAAAAAGCAGGCGCGGGTAACAGAGAAGAAGGCCGGCGCAGTCGTCGCAACTATCCTGCTAAAGCTCTCGAAGGACAACAAGGAGCTGACCATCTCTACCATGCGACCGGGTCATCCCGACCAGTCAACCGTCTGGGATAGAACCGGCGGCGCGAAGGCTCCGTTCGACGCCATGGCCGGCGACTGGACCGCCGACCCCAGCAAATCGCGGCTTGCCCAGGGCCTGGTCGTGAAGATTGAGCCGAGCGGCAACGGCGGCGTGCACTTCGCGAGCGACTTCAGCTACACGGCTCGCTTCGACGGCAAGACCTACGACGTCAACAATTCGCGCAACGATAACGTCACGCTGCAGCTGGTTGACCCGCACACGGTCGACGCCACCTACAAGCGCGATAACCAGGTCACGCAGAAAGACCGCTGGATCGTCTCGGCCGACGGCCAGCACATGACGTTGACCCGCACCGCCACGTTTGAGAACGGCCAGCGCCTGACCGAGAATCTTGTCTTCAAGAAGCAGTAGCCTGATGGAAGACGAACAAATATGGGTGCCCCAGGTCTCGCATCTGAGACCTGGGTTCTCAGGTTCTCCAGCCTAGAAAACAGTAGCGGAACTCGGCTCCGTCAGCGCCAGATCCCGCCCCGGCGTCATCACCGGCGCAGCCTCGCGCGTTGCCACCGAGATAATTCCCTTGCGGTGCATGAACTTCAAGATGCCGCTGACGGTATCCTCGAGTGTTGGATCGGCAATCCCCCATTTCGACGCATCGCGCGCCCGCTGGTATTCGGAGTTGTCATACCGCTTGAACTCCATCGCCGTAATGTTGTCGACCGAACCAACCAGGAAGTCCAGCAGCGGAAACAGCAGGTCTTCCTTGCGGCAGCGGCGAATCAGCTCCGGCACAAAGTCATCCACGCTGAATACCTCAAACTGGCGCCCGGTGAGCTGCGTAATCAGCCCGGTAATGTCGAGCATGTTGGCGTAGTCGTCGCGCACCATGTGGTATGTCTTATTCGCCGTATCCTTCGTCGTCGAAATCGCCACGATGTTATTCGCGACCACATCCGCCGGCACGAAGCTCACCTGGTTCAGCGCGTCCACGCCGATGCCGTGGTTCACCATAAACGCCACCAGCCGCACCGCGATATCGAAGTTGTTGCCGCCGCCATCGATTGAAGGACTGACCAGCGCCGGCCGGAAGATGCGCGTCGAAAGCCCGCGGCTGCGCGCATCCGCAACCACCTGCTCCGCCACCCACTTCGACTGGCTGTAGCCGAAGTCGAGCAGTTCCATGTCGCGGTTAAAGTCCGTCTCGTACAGCACCGACTTCACCGCCCAGCCAAACACGAAGGTCGTCGAGACGTAGTTGAACTCCTTCGCGCGGCCTTCGAACGCGAGCCGCAGAACCTCGTTCGTTCCCATGACGTTCGCATCGCGCATGCGGTCGTAGTTGAACAGGTAGTTCACGGTCGCGCCGTTGTGGAAGATGGTGTCTGCCTCGTTCGCGAGGAACTCCCATTCCTTCTCGGTCATGCCGAGCATCGGCTGAGCCAGGTCGCCGCAGATCGGCACCACGCGCGTCTCGAACAGGTGCATCAGCCGCGCCGGGCATGGCCCCATCGACTCCATCGCGGCGCGCAGCCGCTGCATACCCTGCGCCTCGTCGGACGCGCGCACCAGCACGTAAATCTTCGCGCGCGTCTGTTCGAGCAGGCTCTTTATCAGGAACGGCCCAATGAACCCGGTGCCGCCGGTCAGCAGCACATGGTGCGTCACCGGTGTCTCCGGCAATGGCTCCGGCACGGGCGGGTTGAAGTTGAGCTTGATATCCTCGCTCATCATCTTCGTTTCGGCCGCGCGCTGCTCCTGGCGGAACGCCGCAAGCGCATGGCGCAGCTGCTCCAGCGCCTCTTCGGGCGCGCTCTCCAACTGCTCGGCCAGACGGAAGAGATCGGCCACGCTGACGCGCTGGATCACTCCGATATCGACCTGCCGCGCCAGCATTTCGGCGCCCTTATCCTTCAGCAGCTCCTTCAGTTCGTGCATGAAGACGACGAGGTCGAGCGAGTCCAGCCCGGCTTCGACCAGGTTGTACGTCTCCTGCCCGGTCAGGTTGTAGCGCGCCTTCAACTCGTCAAACGACGACTGCACCACGGAGCCCGTCTCCGCGCAGCCCGCATCCTTCTCGCGCGAGAACTCCGAGAGGACGCTGAACTGCTGCTCTAGCCACATCTGCTTGGCCTTGTGCCGCATGATCTTGCCGGAGCTCGTCCGCGGCATGGCACGCGGCGCGATAAACGAGATCAGCGCGACCTCGACATTCAGAAACGCCCGCACCTCGGCCGCAATCTTCCGCGCATCCGGCAGCATCTTCGGGTTCTTTACCTCGGCGACAATCGCCAGCGCCGGCTCGTTCTCTTCATGAATCTGGAACGCCGCCACACAGTTGTGCCGGATCAACCCCGAAGCCCGCTCCACCACGTTCTCAATGTCCTGGGGATAGTAGTTCTGCCCGCGCAGGATGATCATGTCCTTGATGCGCCCGCAGACGTACAGCTCGCCGTCGTGCAGGAAGCCCATATCGCCGGTGCGCAGATGCCCATCGTCGTACGGGCTGTCGTCGACCAGCCGGGCGCGGAATTGCTTGAGCGTCAGCTGCGGATTATTCCAGTAGCCGATGCACTTGCCGGCGCCGCCAACCCAGATCTCGCCAACCTGCCCGTCCTTTAACGCGACATGCTGTTCCGGCTCGACGATCTTCACGTCGATACCCCTCAGCGGCCGGCCGCAGCTGACCACCTGGGTGGCGCGATCGATCTCCGACACCTCGGTCGTCATCTGCACCTTGCCCAGCGCCAGCCCGCGCTTATTTACCGAGACGATCGTCCGCCCACCCATCGAAACCGCAAGCGTATTCTCGGCCAAACCAAACGCCGCGTAGAAGCTCTTCGCCTTCAGCCCGTAAGGCGAAAACGCCTCAAGGAACCGCGTAAACGTATCCGCCTTCACCGGCTCGGCCGCGCACATCAGTACATGCAGCGAGCTCAGGTCGCAGCCCTCAAGCGCTTCCTTTGCGAGCCGGCCCGCACGCAGGCAGTAGTCATACGCAAAATTCGGGGCAGCCGTGGCCGTCGCACGATAGGTCGTGATCGTATCGAACCACAGGATCGGCCGCTGGATGAAGTCCATCGAAGCGAAGCCGTAGGTCGTGCCACCCTTCAGCGCCGGGTACAGGTAGCACCCGATCAGTCCCATATCGTGATACTGCGGCAGCCACGAGACCACGACCGGATCGTCGTGATCGATCACCAGCGGGTACGTCTCCAGGATGTTTTCGTGCGTCACCATCACGCCCTTCGGCTCCATCGTCGAGCCGGAGGTGTACTGCAAAAACAGGATCTTCGCCGAGGGAAAGAACGGTTCATCCACGTCTGCCGCCAAACGGTGCGTAAACTCTTCCGTCACGATCCACGGCAGCCCGGAGATGTAGTCGACATCCACGCCCGAAGCCGCCACGCCGCTGCGCGTCAGGTTTGTCTTCAGCGAGGCATGGTAATCCGCGCTCGTCAGCACCGCCGAAGCCTGGCAATCCTTGGCGATGTGGATCATCTTGTACAGCGCGCTCTGGAACCCGCGCGAGCTCGGCGGATACACCGGCACCGGAATCAACCCGGCGCGCACGCAACCGAAGAAGGCACAGATCATCTCCAACCCGGGAGGGTACGCAAGCAACAGCCGGTCCTCGGCCGCGAAGCGTCCCGTCGCCAGCAGATGGTCGGCGATCGCCTTCGTCCGCTCCAGGAACGATGCGTAGCTATAGCATTCGATCGTGTTCCCGTTCAGATCGAGGTACGAATACAGCAGCTTGTGCGGGTGCAGCTCACCCAGCCTGTCCAGTTGGTCTAGAATCGACGCCATAAGAGATCAGCAATACCCCCGAGAATAATTGGTAGAACCCAGTCTTGTAAGAAAACGCGCTACTTACGCTACCCCCGGTCGCCCGGAAAGATGAAGTGCAACTGAGTCTCGGAGTCGTTCTTCGCCTGTGCGTCGTTCGGTCCGGGTATTAAGACGTTGGGGAGTCCCAAAACGTACGAGCTAGTCGCGCCGGCTCTCGGGGCCCACTGCAAGCGTCTCTTTCCCACGCTCTCTATCGCGCTATGGTAGCAGAGGCGGTGCATCGCGCAACGATTCGTCCCTTCCAATCATCAAAGCCGACGCAATTCACCACCTTGATCCTCCGTCGCTGTTCGCGATACCATCAGGTCGTGACAAGTCGCGCGGCTTATTTTCCCGCTGACCCACTTCCTGCGCACGAATGCACCCGGCCTGGCCTCCAAACCCCGGCCCGACTCGAAACGATCTTCTGGAGGCAGCCGTGACGTCCGCAACCGAATTCGTAACCGAAACGGATCAGGACCTCGAAGGTCTTCTGCCTTCCGGACCCCCGCCACAATCCGTCGCCGAACCCTCCGGCCCGCGTACCTTTCCCAAGGTCCTTCGTCGCAAGCTCGACCGCTACTTCGCCGATCAGCAACTCTCGCCAAAAGCCAACCACGCGATGTGGATCAAGATCGTCGTGGGTACCGCCCTGCTCGCGGGGAGCTGGATCGCCATCTACGCCTTCCGCCCCAACTCCTGGCTCTTCGTCGCACTTTACGTCCTCGGCGGCCTCGCGCAGACGTTCCTCCTGCTGAACATCGCGCACGACAGCAACCACAACGCCATCTCGTCGCAGCCGCTGGTCAACAAGACCCTCAACTACGCCTTCGACCTCTGCGGAATCAACTCCTACATGTGGCGCATCCTGCACCATCGCGGACATCACTCCTGCGTCAATGTCCACGGCGAAGACGACGCGCTCACCGGCCGCGGGCTCTTCCGCTTCACCCCGCATGAGCCCCGCCGCCCGCTGCACCGCTTCCAGCATCTCTACGGCCTCGGCCTCTATGCGCTCTTCTCGCTCGATTACGTCTTCGTCCGCGACTTCGAATCCTTCTTCTTCCCCACGCACGACTACCTGAAGCGCACAAAGCACCCGGCTCGCGAGATCGCCATCCTCTTCGCCTCGAAGGCCTTCTACTTCACCTACATGCTCGTGCTGCCGGTCGTGCTCCTGCACAAATCCGTGTGGCTTGTGCTCGGCGCCTTCCTGCTCGTGCACCTTATCGTGGGCCTTTCGGTCTCGCTCGTCTTCCAGACCACCCACACCATCGACACCACCTACTTTCCGCTCAGCCGCAGCGAGTTCGACAACAGCGTCTACCACATCTTCGCCACCACGGCCGACTACGCCACCGAGAAGCCGATCGTTGGCTGGCTCGCCGGCGGCCTCAATCACCACATCGCGCACCACCTTTGCCCGTTCGTCTGCCACACCCACTACGCGCCGCTCACCCGCATCATCCGCGAAACCGCCGAAGAGTTCGGCATTCCTTACCGCCAGCACCCCACGATGCGCAGGGCCATCCGCCACCACCTCCTGCTGCTCAAGCAGCTAGGCAACGAAACCTGGCCTGAGCACGTAGTCTGATCCCATGGCGACCCAAGCCCCCACCGCGAGCCCCGAAGCCTCTCTGCCGCCAGCACGCCCCATCCCGGCCGTCTCGCGCCTGCGCTCTCTCGCAGACTCCCCTGCGCTCGCCGCCAACCCCATCCGCGTCCTCTCGCAATACAACCAGCAGCTCGGCGATACCTTCTGCTTCTATCTGGGCGGCATCAAGGAAGCCATCGTCACGACGAACGCCGCGGTCATCCAGCACGTGCTGAAGACGAACGCCGACAACTATCACAAGTCCGAGATCCAGGTGAAGCGCATGGGCCACTTTCTCGGCAAGGGCCTGCTTACTACCGAAGGCGAGGCCTGGCGCACGCAGCGCCGGCTCATCCAGAAGGGCTTCGCCCCCAAGCAACTCGACGCCCTCACCGCCATCATGCAGAACTCGCTCGACGAATCCTTCCTGGGCTTCGATCGCGAAACCAAAACCGGCCCCGTCGACATCTACCCGCACCTGATGAAGATGACCTTCGCCATGGTCGCGCGCTCGCTCTTCGGCGCGAAGCTGAAAGACGAAGACATCCAGGCCGTCAGCCACACCATCTGCACGGTGCAGGAGTTCATCGTCCGCCAGACGCTCCAGCCCTACCTCAACCCCTGGTTCGAGCTCACCGGCGAGCTTCGCCGGCACGAGGAGATGCGCGCCCGCGCCGACGCCATCCTGATGGAGTACATCAAGACGCGCCGCCAGCAAGCGCCCGGAAGCGACCTCCTGCAAACCCTCATGGACGCCCGCTACACCGACGGCGAAGGCATGTCCGATGAGCTCGTCCTCAGCGAGAGCATGCAGCTCCTCGTCGCCGGCCACGAAACCTCCTCAAACGGCATCTCCTGGATTCTCTATCTGCTGAGCCAGCACCCCGAGACCCTCGCGCGCATCGGCGAGGAGTTCCACACTGTCCTCGGCGACGCGCCAATCAGCTTCTCGCACGTCCCCCGGCTCGAGTTCGCGACGCAGGTTATTCAGGAGTCGCTCCGCCTCTACCCGCCCTTCTGGATGATCGACCGCATGGCCGTCGCCGACGACCGCGTGGGCGACACCTTCATTCCCGCCGGCTCGACCGTGATCGTCTACGTCTACGGCGCGCACCACGCCGAGCGCTCCTGGCCCAACCCCGAAGCCTTCAACCCCGAGCGCTTCACCAAGGCCAATCAGAAGCTGCTCACGCCCTTCACCCACCTGCCCTTTGGGGGAGGCCCGCGCGGCTGCATCGGCTCCCACTACGCCATGCTGCAGATCCTGATGATCCTCAGCGACCTGCTTCGCCGGTATGACTTCGAGCTCACGCCCGGCCAGGCCATCGACCCGCGCGCCATGGTCATCCTGCGCCCGCAAAACGGCATCCGCATGACCTTCACGCCCGCCGTCGCCGAACCGGCCTACGCCCCGGCCTGACGGGATGGCACGCGTCTCGCGCGCGCCGCAGGCCTCATCCCATCGGAATTCCCGCCCCAGCGCAAAATCCGGCGTATTCTACCCTGAAAGGAGGTCCGCGTTGACCACCCCCGTCCTCATCCCGGTTGAAGAGTACCTCAACACCACGTACCATCCCGACCGCGACTACATCGACGGGGAAACCCGGGAGAGAAACATGGGCGAAACCCCGCACGGCAGGCTTCAAGGCTTCTTCGTCTCGTATGTCTTTAACCGCCGCGACCAGTGGCGCGTCGAAGCCATTCCCGAGCAGCGGGTCCAGATCAACTCCTCCTGCTTCCGCATCCCCGACGTCTGCCTCATCTCCTACGAAGCTCCCGACGAACTCATCATCCGCACTCCACCCGTCCTCTGCATCGAGATCCTCTCCCGCGACGACAGCATGACCGAGATCATGGAGCGCGTCGAAGACTATCTCGCCCTCGGCGTCCCGGCTGCCTGGATCGTCGACCCCTGGCGCCAGCGCGCCTACTCCGTCCGCCCTGACGGCACCCTTGTCCCCGAACACGAACTGCTCCGTGTCCCCAACACCCCTATTCAGGTTCCCGTCCCAGAACTCTTCCACGAACTCACCCGCCGCACACGCTGACCCCGTCCGAACGAAACAGTTCCTTGCCTTGCTTCTAAGACCTGGAGAGTAAGCGCGCCTCCGCGTGAGCGTCCAAGTCTCTGGCCGCACCTCCGCTTTGTTATCCTTCTCAGCAGTCTTTGGAACGGAGCCAGCCCGACATGCGCTTTGCACCCCTTGCCTTCCTTCTTGCCACGGCAGCAACCATGTTCGGCGCACCCATCCACCTCCGCACCAACTCCCTCAGCTCCCCTATCGGCCTCGACACCCCGCAGCCGCTCTTCTGCTGGCAAAGCGTGTCCATCACCCCCAACTGGAGGCAATCCGCCTACGAGGTTCTCGTCGCCACCGACGAAAAGCTCCTGACCGCAGGCAAAGCTGACGTATGGGACTCCGGCCGCATCGCCTCGCCCGAATCCGTCAACATCCGCTACGCAGGCGCCGCGCTGAAGCCGCAACAACGCTACCTCTGGGCCGTCCGCGTCTGGGACGCCAAAAACAAACCCGGCGAGTGGGCGAAATCCACCTTTGAAACCGGCCTCATGTCCCCGGCCGACTGGAAAGCGCAGTGGATCACCCGCGACGATCCCGCCGCCGACGCCGAGCTCGCCGCCATCCGCTGGATCTGGCTGCCCGGCGTCGACAGCCTGCACGTCCCCGGCTCCGCTCCCGCCCACTTCCTCTACCGCCTGCACCTCGACGGCAAGCCGCAGGACGTCAGCCTGCACGTCCTCTCTGCCGGCTCTGTCACTGCCCACGTCAACGGCCACGAAACCGGCCACCACGACGACTGGGGCGCCTTCGACCAGGAAGAGGTCACCCCTTTCGTCCATCCCGGCGACAACGAGATCGAGCTCGACGTCCTCCTCCCGCGGCGACAGAACCCACACCTACCCCAACGCCGTCGCCGCCGCGATCCACGTAATCGATGCCTCCGGGAAAGAAACGCGCATCGTCACCGACGCCACCTGGCTCTCGCGCTCGCAGCCCGGCACCCCCTGGCAGCCGGCCGAAGCCGTCGGCCCCCTCTCGGCCAGGTACACCCTCGGCACCGACCGCGCAGCCGCAACCTCCGGCCCCGATCGCATCACGACCGACGCCTCGCTCTACCGCAAGAACTTCGCCGTCGCCGCCCGGGTCCGCTCCGCGCGCCTCACCATCACCGCGCTCGGAGCCTACACGGCCTACCTCAACGGCAAACCCGTCGCGCCCGGCACCCTGCTCTCGCCCGGCTGGACGGACTTTCACAAGCGCGTCGAATACCAGACCTACGACGTCACCTCGCTCGTCGCCCACGGCGCGAATACGCTGGCCGCCATGCTCGGCGGCGGCTGGTACAGCTCACCCATGACGTGGGCCGGCTTCCGCGACTATCCCGGCCCAAACCTCCTCCGCGCGCAACTCGACCTCACCCTCGCCGACGGCACCCACCAGACCATCGCCACCGACACCTCCTGGCAGACCGCCGCCTCCCCCATCACCTTCTCTGAAATCTACGGTGGCGAAGCCTACGACGCACGCCTCGAGCGCAAAAACTGGTCCACCCCCGGCGCCTCCGACTCCGGCTGGAGCCCCGCCACAGCCGGCACCCCACCCGACGCCAACCTCATCGTCACCGCCCAGCCCGATCTCCCCATCTCGAACCAGATCGTCCTCAAGCCGATCGCCCTCACCCCCGCCAACGCCGACCACCCCACCATCTACGACATTGGCCAGAATATGGTCGGCGTCGTGCGCCTCCACGTCCACGGCCCCCGTGGCACCGTCGTCAAGCTGCGCTTCGCCGAGCGCCTCAACCCCGACGGCAGCATCTACACCGCAAACCTCCGCAACGCCGACGCCACGGACACCTACATCCTCTCGGGGGAAGGCAACGAGACCTACACCCCGTCCTTTACCTTCCACGGCTTCCGCTACGTCGAGCTCTCCGGCGTCGCCACGCCAACCCTCACCACCATCGAAGGCCTCGTCTACAACTCGCTCGCTAAGACCCCCACCGTCCGCCTCACCAGCTCCTCCGAGATCCTCAACAAGATGAATGAGCTCGGCGCCTGGGGGCAGCGCGGCAACTTCGTCTCCATCCCCACCGACTGCCCGCAGCGCGACGAGCGACTCGGCTGGATGGGCGATGCCGGTGCCTTCTGGCGCACCGGCACCTTCAACTTCAACATCGACGCCTTCTCCCACAAGTTCATGCTCGACGTCGACGACGCCCAGACCGCGGACGGCTACTTCACCGACGTCTCTCCCAACATCCTCGGCCCCACCGTCGGCGCACCCGGCTGGGGCGATGCCGGCATCTTCATTCCCTACGCAACCTGGCTGCAATACGGCGACCTTTCCGTCGTCGAGCACTCATGGCCTCAGATGCAGCGCTGGATGGAAAGCATTCTCAGCAAAAATCCCAACTACCTGCGCCAGCAGAACCTCGGCAACAACTACGCCGACTGGCTGGCCCCCGACCAGAACACCCCCAAGGACCTCATCGCCACCGCCTACTGGGCCCTCATCGCCCGCGAGATGACCGAGATGGCGAAAGCCCTCAACCGTCCCGATGACTCCGCCAAATATCAGGCCCTCTACGACCACATCGCAGCCGCCTACCGCGCCGCCTACATCAAGCCCGACGGCTCGGTCGCCGGCAACACCCAAACCTCCTACCTCGCCACCATCTTCACCGGCATCGCTCCCGATTCTCAACGCGAGCAGATGACCCAGCGCGTCGTCGCCGATATCCAAGCCCACGGCAATCACCTCACCACCGGCTTCCTCGGCACACCCTTCCTGCTCTCCGTCCTCGACCAGAACCATCACTCCGACGTCGCCTTCAAGCTGCTCCTCTCAGACACCTACCCCTCCTGGGGCTACATGGTCAAAAAGGGCGCAACCACCTGGTGGGAGCGCTGGAACGGCGACACCGGCGATCCCAGCATGAACTCCTACAACCACTACGCCTTCGGCTCCGTCATGGCCTGGGTCTACCGCCGCGCCGCCGGCATCGACACCAATGCCACCGGCCCCGGCTACCGCCACCTCACCATCGAACCCCACTTCGACCCGTCGCTCCCCAAACTCCACGTCGAGTACGACTCCGCCTACGGCACCATCGTCTCCGACTGGCAGCAACCCACCCACACCTTCACCATCACACTCCCCGCCAACACCACCGCCGCAGTCACCCTGCCCGACGGCCAGCACGCCGAAATCGGCAGCGGCACCCACACCTACCACGTCCACTAACCTGGGTGCCCCATCTCAGACAGTCCTATCGTCTGAGGTGGGGTGTCTGGCCCCTCACCTCGTCACAATCAACTCCAGGCTCCCCGAGCTCTGCACCGCGCCGCTCACCCCGAGCAGCGGAATACCATACGTCCCCGGCGCGGTCGAAGGCGGATACTTCGTGCTGCACCCGGACAAGCTTCCCGCCGCACAGAACACCAGTCCACAGACCGCAAGCCGGACAATTCCATTCCGCTGCCGGGGCCGAACCAAGAGCACCAGACAGCAAACCGGCAGCGCCAGTCCCAAACCAGCTCCTCCCCCAAGCCCCACCGAGCTTTCATAACCCAGCACAGCGCTCGTATCGATCTCCAGCTTCACTGTCGCCGCGCCGCCCGAGACCTCCACCTGCGACGCCGCCCACTCGCACGTCACGTACTGCGGCGCCGGGCCGCACGCGAGCCTGACCTCGCCCGAGAATCCGTTCTCCGGCGTCACCGTAACCGTCACCGAGCCATGGTGTTGCGTCTGGAGCGTCAGCGGTCCGCTGCTCGTAATCGCAAACGTCGGCGGCCCGGCATATACCGTCACCGTCACGGGCACGGACTCCGACGGCCCATTCGCCCGATCCCCTTCATACCCGGCGACAATCGAGTACACCCCCGTCGCCGGATGCATCGTTGTAACCGCCACGCCGCTCGAGTTCAGCGTTCCGGCCTCAAGCAACCCGCTCCCGTTTAGAAACCCCACCGTTCCCGTCGGCGCGATGGTGCTCGTCCCGAGCACCGTCCCGGTCAGCGTGAGTGCCTGTCCCGCGATCAGGGTCGTCGGCATAGCCACCAGCGTCGTCGTGGTCAGCGGCGGAGTCGCGGTGCCGATCAGTTCCACAATCAGTCCCGAAGGGTTGAAGTATCCATTCAGATCGTTCGTCACCAGAAAATCCAGCGTATTCACCCCCGGCTGAAATCCCGAGTTCATCAACAAAGGTGTCCAGGTGTCGAACCCCGCGCTGCCGAACCCCACCGGCACACCATTCAACTCCAAGATCGCCCCGTTGTCGGACGCAAACTCGCCGGTCACCCTCACCGTGGCCAAGTCGAACCCCGTCAGGTCGAACGTCTCGCGATAGTCATACACGCCAACCGGATCGATCCCCGTCTCCATCCCGCCCATGGCCGGGCCAATCCACTGCGCGGTGTCTGTATTCGGCACCCACGGCCCCGGAAATGCGATCCCCGTCTGCGTCACATACGGCTGGTTCGCACACGGCCCGGAGGGGCACGAGACCAGCTTGAAGTTACCATCCGTCGTCCCCGGGTGCGCCAACCCGGCACCGCCGGCCACATACCCCGTCCCCACCAGGCCCGGAATCGCATTCGGCGTCTGCAATGCAGGCCTCGCCTTGCCATCGCTCGCGGGGCAATGCTCTCTCGCTGATGGCTCGCCACTCCGATCCGCCACCGCGCAAACCGGCCGTCCCACCTCGGAGCCCGGATCGGCAGCAACCGCATTTCGTCCAGGGATGCCCAGGATCGACAAGGTTATCAGCATAGTCAGGAGGCGGGTCACGCTCTATGCATCGGCCTTCGGCTTCGAATCTTGAGCCGCGGAGCACAAGACCAGCGAGCGGAGGTAACGCGCGCCCGAACGCTCAGCCCTCGCGCCGCGAAGGCTCTCCCGCCAGCAGCCGTTCCACCTCGTCCCTGCCCGGCATGGCAGACTGCGCGCCCGCCCGCGTTACCGAGACCGCCGCCACCGCAGCCCCGAACCGCGCACTCTCAACCGCCGACGCGCCCCGCATCCGCGCCACGGCAAACCCCGCGTTGAACGCATCTCCGGCAGCCGTCGTGTCGACCGCTCGAACTGAGAACGCAGGCACAAGCCCACCCGGGCCGTCCCCCGTCGCGACATACGCACCCTGCTCACCCATCTTCAACACGACGCCGCGGCAGCCCAGCGAGCGCAGCCTCGCCACGCTCTCTTCCGCGGAGACCGAATCAGCGCGCCTCGCGTAGAAGCTCGCCTCCGTCTGGTTCGGAGTAAACCACGCCACCTTCGCCATCACTCCGGCCGGCAGCTCGCAGGCCGGTGCCGGGTCCAGCATCAACGGAACCCCATGCCGCGCGCAAATCTCAGCAAGCGACGCAACCGTCGCCACGGGAATCTCCAGCTGCGCCAGAACTACTCCTGCGCTCCGGATAAGCTCCTCATGCCGATCGAGATACTCCGCCGAAACTCTGGCGTTCGCCCCCGGCACGACCACAATCGCATTCTCGCCCGCGGCCAAGACCGTGATGCTCGCCACCCCGGACGAACCCTCCGCCACACCGACCGCATCCACCACGACGCCGGCGTCTGCGAGGCCAGCCTTCAGTTGCTCTCCAATCGCATCCGAGCCCACCATCCCGATCATCGCAACCGGATAGCCGAGCCGCGCCACCGCCACAGCCTGGTTCGCGCCCTTGCCCCCGAAATGCGTCTGAAACCCCGTTCCCGTCAGGGTCTCGCCAACCGCGGGAATCCGCGCGGCGCTCACGACGAAGTCCATGTTGATACTGCCGACCACGACGATCGGCTTCTCCCGGCTTGCCATCCCGCAATGTTGCCTGACGCGCCTCAAAGATCGCAAACAGCACAAGCGCGCTCACCCCCGCACGCTTCCGCCCGCGCTACCGCCGCAGCCCACCGGGGCACAGGCTGGTCCTCGTGGAACGACGCGGCAAACAGATAAAGTCTGGTGGCGGTGGACAGAATCGAACTGTCGACCTACGGGTTATGAGTCCGTCGCTCTAACCATCTGAGCTACACCGCCGGGTGTGAAGAGAAACCAAGAAAAGAGCCGCTTCTCGCTGTCATACTCCGCGAGAGCCGCTCTTCTCATCATAAGTCCCCCTCCCTACAAGGTCAATGCAATCCCGCCCCCACAGGCACCCCTTCGCATACCATAGTCCTGTGCTCTCCAGCCCGATGCCAAAGCCCACCACCCTCGCCGTCATCCCCGCTCGCCTCACCTCCACCCGCCTGCCGCGCAAGGTTCTCCGCGAGATCGCCGGCCGCCCCATGCTCGCGTGGGTCTACGAAGCCGCCCGCGCCTGCCCCACGCTCGACCAGGTCCTCATCGCCACCGACTCCGAAGAGGTCCTCGCCTTTTGCCGCGCCAACGCCTGGCCCGCCATACTCACCTCGCCCGAGCTCCCCAGCGGCTCCGATCGCGTCCACGCCGTCGCCCAGCTCCATTCCGCGGACATCTACGTCAACGTCCAGGCCGACGAGCCGCTGCTCCATCCCGCCCACATCACCGCCCTCCTCGCGCCCTTCGCAGACCCCAATGTCCAGGTCACAACCCTCAAAACCCTCTGCACCCCGGAGAACATCGCCAACCCCAACGCCGTAAAGGTCGTCACCACACCCGCCGACCGCGCCCTCTACTTCTCCCGCGCCACCATCCCCCACGACCGCGACCGAGCCGGCATCCCCATCTACAAACACCTCGGCCTCTACGCCTACCGCGCCGCCGCCCTCAACCGCTTCCACGCCCTCGCACCCACCCCGCTCGAACTCACTGAGCGCCTCGAACAGCTCCGCTTCCTCGAGCACGACATTCCCATCCACGTCGCCGAAACCCCGCACGACACCATAGGCGTCGACACCGAAGAAGACCTGCAACGCGTCGAGCAACTCCTCCTAACCCGCACCGCGCTCTAACCGCGTACCTCTGCGCTTCTCTTTGCGCTCTCTGCGAGAGGCTCTCTCTTCCCCGCCCACTACCTCTTCGGAAAGTTCAACTGATCGATCCCATCCACCGCAAACTCCCCACCCGCTGCATCGCTCGCGTAGCTGAACTTCCCCTCAAACGTCCCCGTAATCCCGCTATCGGTTCCGCCGCTAGCCCCCGCATCGGCATTCCGCTTCACCGCCGCAAACAGCACCCGGATATCTTCGTGCGTCTGCACCTCCGGCGAAAACACCATTTTCAACCCCAGGATGCAATCGCCCGAAGTCAGCAGCAGATGCGCCGGATCATGCCCCGCCACCGTGCCCGTCAGCACCAGATAGTGCCCTGAGTACACCGCCCCCGACCGCGCCACCTCGCACACCGAAGCCTTCTCCGCCACCGGCGCCGCAGCCTGCTGTGGAGCCGAAGCCGCCTGCCCCATCAACCCCGCCGTCACGACCCACAACGCAACTCGAACCAAGCCAACCCCCAACCGTCCAGCAACGAGTCTAGCCCCTAAACCTGCTCAAACTCCAGCACCAGGCCATCCCCCGCAACAGTAGCCTTCACCCCCGCCAGCGACTGCACCACCCAGCTCGCACCGGCTTTGTAGAGCTCCTCAGCGCTATGCGTTCCCAGCACTCCCAGCACGCGGCTCCCCGCCGCCACGCCGCTGCCCACGCCGCTCGGCGCATCCTCCACCACAATGCACTCCGCGGACGTAAACCCAAGCATCTTCGCGCCCTTCCTGTACGGCTCCGGATGCGGCTTGCCGTTCACCACATCGTCGCCCGCAATCAACTCATCCGGATACGGCAGCCCCGCCGCCTTCAGCCGTCCCAGCAGCAGCCTCCGCGTCGCCGAAGTCACAATCGTCCAGCGCTCCGGCGGCAACGACGCAAGCAGCTCGCGCACCCCGTCCAGCACCTTCAAATCCGCCGTATCGGCAATCTCCAGATCTTCGATCCGACGCAGCCCCTCGGCCAAATCTTCCTCCGTGAAGTCCGGCCGCAGCCCGCGCATGATGTCCATCGCACGCACCCCATGCGGAATCACGTACGTCTCCCACCCGGCAATCCCGTAGTGCTTCGTCCACTGCCGCCAGCACCGGTTCACCGAGGCGATGGAGCTGATCAGCACCCCATCCATATCGAACAACAAACCCTTCGCTTCAACCTTCACACGCACTCCTGGAACGTCCTCTTTCAAGCATAGGTGCAGCGGCAACCGCGCACATCACCTCACCAACAAATCGCGTTCAACCTCTTCAGATGGAACCCCGCTCAACGGCGACTCTAAAAACTCACACGGATCCAGCCGCCCTCGACCACCTCGGCGGTCACATCTTCGAGCGACCGCACTCGCCAGTCCGCCTCCATCAGCTCCTCGGCACGATGCGACCCCAACACCCCCAGCACCCTGCAACCCGCCGCCTTCCCGGCCTTCACGCCCGCCGGTGCATCCTCAATCACCAGGCACTCCGCCGGCGCAAACCCCAGCACCTTCGCCCCCGCAAGATAAGGCTCAGGATGCGGCTTGCCGTTCGCCACCTTATCCGCTGTCACCACCACCGGCGGCAGCTTCAACCCCGCACCTGCCAGCCGCCTGCGCATCAGCCGCTCCGGTGCCGAGGTCACCACGGTCCACGAACCCTCCGGCAACCGCCCAATCAGCCGCGATACCCCTGCCAGCAATTGCGCACTCTCACCCACCGCGCTGTCGAAGCTCTCCAACCGCTCCAGCTCGACGACCTCGTCCAAATCCGGCCGCAGCTCCCGCAACGAATCGACCGCGCGGCGTCCATGCGTCGCCCGCAGCGGAAAATCCCGCTCCATCCCGTGGTGCGTGGCCCAGCCAATCCAAGCCCGCTCATCCGCGCCCGTCGAGTCGATCAGCACGCCGTCCATATCGAACAGCAGCCCACGCACCTCGACCGTCACTTGCCCTCCAGCACAAACTGCTCGCCCGCCTTCAGCACCGCGTTCACGCTCTCCACCGAGCAGCTCTCGCAGTACACCCGCAGCAAGGGCTCCGTGCCCGAGGCCCGCAACAGAATCCAGGTCTCCGCCGCATTCTTCTTGTTCTTGCAGGCGTCGTTCTCGAGGAAGAACTTGATCCCGTCGAGCGTCTCCACCCGCAGCACCTTCAGCCCGGCAAACTCTTCTCCAGCCTTGATGGCCTTCGCCCGCGCAATCGCCCCTTGCTTCAGCGCCTCATCGATGTGCATGTCGATGCGCCCATACTGATGCTCGCCAAACTCCTCCTGCAGCGCCGCCACCAGCTCGCCCAGCGTCTTCTTCTCGTCCGCCATCACCTGCGCCAGCAGCAAGGAGTTCAAGAGCCCATCGCGCTCCGGCAGATGCTTCGAAATCCCCACCCCACCCGACTCTTCTCCGCCGATCAGGATGTCCTTCTCGAGCATCAGGTCGCACACATACTTGAAGCCGATCCCATGCTCATGCAGCGTGCGCCCATGCTTCTTCGCAATCCGGTCCAGCATCAGCGTCGTGTTGAATGCACGCGTCACATCGCCCGGCCACTTCTTGCGCTCCAGCAGCCAGTTCAGCAGAATCGCAAAGATCTTGTGCGCGTCCACCACGTTGCCGTGCTCATCGACCGCGCCAATCCTGTCCGCATCGCCATCTGTAACCAAACCCGCTACACACTTTTCTTCGACAACGCGCTTCTGCGTCTCGGCAATGTGCGGCAGAATCGGCTCCGGGTTGATCCCCGGAAACGCCGGGTTGATCTCCGCCCGCATCTCCACAAACGGAATCCCCGCCTTCGCAAAGATTCCCGAGATCACCCCACGCCCCGCGCCATACATCACGTCGATCAGCAGTTTCTGCCCCGATGCCTTGATCTCCCCCAGATCGACAAACTTCTGAATCGCCTCCACATAAGGCGGCAGAAAATCGACCTCTTCCACCCTCGCCGCCGCACCCGCGCGCTCAACCGGCTGCTCCAGGTACGTCTCGATCTGAGCAATGATCGACGGCTTACCCGACCCGCCATAGCTCGCCTTGTACTTCACGCCGTTCCACTGCGCCGGGTTATGGCTCGAGGTAATCATCACCCCACCCGCCGCGCCACGCTCGCGCACGGCAAAGCTCAGCGCCGGCGTAGGCGTCACGCGGTCTGCCAGCAGCACCGGAATCCCAGCCTCGGACAGAATCTCCGCCACCACCTTCGCAAAGGCCTGCGAGCCAAAGCGCGTATCCCACCCGATACAAACGCCCTTCGTCGCATCCTCATGCTTCAGCACATACAGCGCAATCGCCCGCGCCGCCACGCGCACGTTCTCATACGTAAAGTCATCGGCGATAATCCCGCGCCAGCCATCCGTCCCGAACTTAACTACAGCCATAGAAAACAGCTCCTAGCTACTAGCTTCTAGCTGCTAGCTCGTCATGCATGAGCCAGCAGCCTTGACCGACCTTTCGCTACATAAGGGTGCACCAATCATCCCAAGCAGCCGATTCCAGCTAGTAGCTAGAAGCTAGTAGCTAGAAGCTGCTTCAAATCAGATCTTCCCGCTTCAACCCCTCATGCACCTGCCGCACCACCTTGCTCACATCCTGCGAGCGCTCGCGCGTCGTAATCAGCAAGGCATCCTCCGTCTCGACCACGACCAGCCCGTCAACTCCCAGCAGCGCCACCATCTTGCCCGGCGCATACACGTAGTTGCCCTCAGACTGAATCGCCACCAGCCCATTCGTCTTGCCGTCGATCACATTGTCGTCTTCATGTGAGCCCAGATGCTCATGCAGCGAAGCCCACGAACCCAGGTCGTTCCACCCGAAGTCCGCCGGCAGGCAATAAATATTCGACCTTGTCTCACCCTTCGCCGACCGCCGCTCCAGCACCGCATAGTCGATCGAGATGTTCTCGCACTGCGGGTATTCTTCCTTGAAAACCTGCTCAAACTCCGGAGTTCCGTGCGCCGCCGCGATCTTCTCAAGGATCGGCGCCATGTCCGGCACATGCTCCTTGATCGCATTCACCAGCGTCCGCGCGGTCCACAGGAAGATCCCGCCGTTCCACGCAAAGTTCCCCGCCGCCAGAAACCGCTCCGCCGTATGCCGGTCCGGCTTCTCGCGAAACCGCTTCACCCGATGCACCGGAACATCCGTAAACTCCGGCACCTCCGCACCCTTTTCGATATACCCGTAGCCCGTCTCCGGCCGCGTCGGCGGCACACCCAGCACGACGATGTTCTCGCCCGCCGATGCCACCCGAATCCCCGCCGCCAGCACCTTCGCAAATCGCTGAATGCTCGCAACCACGTGGTCCGAGGGAAAGATCCCGATGACGGTATCCGGCTCCGTCTTGTCGAGCAGGAACGCCGTCAGCGCGCACGCCGGCGCCGTATTCCGCGCCACCGGCTCGCTCAGAATATGGTCGGCAAGCACCGTCGGCATCTGCCCGGAGATCGTCTCATCCAGCCAATGGTTCGTCACCACCCAGACATCGTCAGCCTTCGCCACCGGCAGCAGCCGGCTCAGCGTCTGCTGAATCATCGTCTCTTCGCCATCCAGCGCCAGAACCTGTTTCGCCCGCGCCCGCCGGCTCCTCGGCCAGAACCGCGTACCACTTCCACCCGCCAGGATCACCGGCGCAAAACGAACCTGCTTATCAGCCATAGTCTCCATCGTAGAGCGAAACGAGTCGCCGCGGCGCACGACCTATTCCCTCTCGCTATCCTTTAGAAATTACGATGCGGCAAGAATACCAACCGTCAGCCCGCAACCGATGACCCAAAAGTTGTAGCAGCTTCCCAACCTACCCCGCCGGGGTGCCCCATTTCTTGAATCTGAGACATGGGACCTCGAACTCCGTGCCCCATTCATCGCAGCCTCACCGCGATGAGTGGGACTCCCTGAGATTCCTACTTCGAAAGCCCCGCAAAATACTCCTTCATCCGCTTCACACCCTCATCGATCACATCGCCCGAAACCGCGTACGACAAGCGAATATGCTCGTCCGTCCCGAACGCCTCACCCGGAACCACGACCACGTGCGCCTCGTTCAGCAGCTTCGCGGCCAGTTCTGTCGTGTTCTTGATCCCGCCCTTACCCAGAAACGCCGAAACATTCGGATAAACATAAAACGCACCCTGCGGCACCGTGCACGTCAGCCCGGGAATCCCCTTGAACCCCTCCAGAATCCGGTCGCGCAGCTTGATGTAGTCCGCCCGCATCTCCTTCACGCACTCCTGCGACCCCGTGACCGCCGCGATGCTCGCCTTCTGCACCATGCTCGCCGCGTTCGACGTGCTCTGCGACTGCAGCTTCGAGATCGCGCCGATCACCTGCTTCGGTCCCAGCGCAAACCCTGCGCGCCAGCCCGTCATCGCGTAAGTCTTCGAAAGCGACCCTAGCACGATCACATGCTCCTTCGCCCCCGTCACAGATGCCCCACTCACTGGCTCGCCCGCAAAGTTCAAATACGCATAGCACTCGTCGAGCATCACGTACACGCCGCGCTCATGCGCAAGCCGGACGATTGCGTCAACGTCGGCCTGGTCCATCACCGCGCCCGACGGATTCGAAGGCGAGCAAAGAATAATCGCCTTCGTCTTCTCCGTCATCGCCGCCTCGATCATCGCCGCGGTCACGCGAAAGTTCTCCTCCTCGCGGCTCTCGACATACTTCACCACGCCCCCCGCATATTGGATGATGTCCTTGTACGAAACCCAGTACGGCACCGGCAGAATCACCTCGTCGCCGTGGTCGATCAGCACCTGCACCGCGTTGAACAGCGCCAGCTTGCCGCCGGTCGTAAACACGCACTCATCCACGGCATAATCCGTGCCGAAATCCTCGGCATGGCGTGCGACGATCGCCTTCCGCACATCCGGCGTCCCCGCAACCGCGGTATACCGCGTAAAACCCTTCTTAATCGCATCGATCGCCGCGTCCTTGATGTGCTGCGGCGTCTCAAAGTGCGGCTCGCCAGCGCCAAAGTCCGACAGCTTGATGCCCGAAGCCTTCAGCCGCAGGGCCTCGGCCGTAATCGCCATCGTTGCAGACACTTCAATCCGGTTGATCCGGTCCGTCAAAACCTTCGTCGCAGTCGCTGTGCTCATACAAATAGTCTTTCAGAAACCGCGAGCGACATAAACCCCAACCCGGAAAAAACTCTCGTTCGCCTCTTCTCCAGCCCAGCTCAAAGCCAACCACAGCGTCGGGAAAACTTCTCAGACCGCGCCCTCACCACCTCCGCACACCCGTCCTCTACGCTACGTCACCCCCACAACCAAAGCGCACACCCACAAACCCCTGACTCACTGCAACCTCAAGCTATGAAAATTTGGATAATCCTACAAGACTTCACTTCGAACACTCTGTTCTTCGGGCAACCCTTTGTCTCCCTTTTGTAACTTCGATCGTCGCGACGACTTAGAACCAAGCCTCCTTTGGCAATAGATTTGCATACCCTTGTGGTACCAGAACTCCTGCCACGACGCCGGAGTCCTCTGGCACGAAACACACGTCATACCCCACCGCCCGAACGCCTGCCAACCACCGGCGGCGAGAAGGTGCAGCATCGTTTTGCGCAGCATAGGAGCCCTCCCCGCAATGAGTCCCAAGCCCTCCCTCGTCTTACTCTTCGCACTCTCCGCAGGAGTCGCAGCCCTCCCCGCCACAACCCTCGCCCAGGCAATCTCCGTCAACGGCGGTTCCATCCAGGGAACCATCACCGACTCCACCGGAGCCGCAGTCCCCGGTGCCACCGTCATCATCACCGCCACCGAAACGCACGCTGCGCGAACCCTCACCACAGACTCCGCCGGCTTCTACGCGGTCGGCCCCTTGAATCCCGGCCCCTACACCATCGGCGTCACGGCGCCCGGCTTCCAGGGTCTGAACGTCACCACTGCCGTCAGCACCGGCACCGCCACTCCGGGCAGCTATAAGCTCACCGTCGGATCACAATCCACGACCGTCGAAGTCACCGCCGGCGCCATCCAGATCAACACCGACCAGGCCGGAGTCTCCGGCGTCATCTCCACCCAGCAGCTCGAAACGCTGCCCGTCAACGGCCGAAACATTCTTGACTTCGCGCAGCTTCAGCCCGGCGTCCAGCTTCAGCCCGGCGGCTCCGGCGATGGCGGTTTCGACCCCACCAAGGCCGGCTACTCCGCTCTCTCCCTCTCCGGCATCTCCGGTCGTACCACCCGCATCCTGCTCGATGGCCAGGACATTACCGACGAGACCGTCGGCACCACCATCTACAACGTCGCGCAGGGTTCCGTCGGCGAACTCCAGGTCAACCGCGCCACGCAGGATGTCTCCGGCGAGATCACCGCATCCGGCTCCGTCCTGGCGTCAACCCGCTCCGGCACCAACCAGTTCCACGGCCAGCTCTTCTATGATTTTCAGGATCAGCGCGTCGGCGCCGCCACCTACGAGGGTGCCGCGAACCCCTTCCAGCGGAATCAGTTCGGCGGCAACATCGGCGGTCCCATCATCAAGGACAAGCTCTTCTTCTTCGCCGATTCGGAACGCCTGAAGCAGGATCAATCCGCGGGCGTTGTCCTCGCCAGCCCCTTCCTCGCCATCCAGAACGCCTTTCCGCAGGTGGCAAGCCCCAACCGCGACACCTACTCCGCCGGACGCCTGGACTATAACGGCCCCGCAGGCATCCACATGTTCGCCCGCGTCAACTACGAAGCGAACTTCTTCGCCACCGGCAGCCAGTACTCCACCTACGCCAACCGCGATAACACCCCCGGCATCGCTGCGGGCGTCGATTACGCGCACGGCCGCTTCACCCACAGCTTCCGCGGCAGCTACGAGAAGTTCCACAACCTCATCGGAGACACCACCGCCGGCAATACCTCCATCTACAATCCCCTGCCCGGGGTCGGCATCACCTACGATGCCGGCGTCTTCAACAGCGGGCCCAACCCCAACGCGCCCCAGCAGACCTTCCAGTCCGACAAACAGCTTCGTTACGACGGAAGCTGGACCAAGGGCGCTCATCAGTTGCGCTTTGGCGGCAGCCTCAACCGCATCGATGGGGGCGGCCTCGCAGCCTTCTTCGGCTTCGGACCGCAGGCCACGCTCGATCCATCCGGCCTGCTCAACGCCACCTGCGTCAACACCGGAACCTGCGATCCCACCGCCGATTACACTCCCTTCGCCATCTACATCTCGAACGATCAGGGCTATGCCTCGGAGAATCCGGCCTTCGGCCTGCCTGGTGGCGGCCTCAGCGACTGGCGCACCGGCTTCTACCTCGTCGATTCCTGGAAGATCAAACCCACTTTTACCCTCATCGTCGGTGCCCGTTACGACCGCGATACCGGCCGCACCAACTCCGATCTCGCGCCCATCCCATGCTCCGAGATTGTCACCGCCAACTTCTCCTCCGTTCCCTGCACCGGCAACAGCCAACTGCTTGACCAGTGGGGCACAGGCCTCGGCAATCGAGTCGCCCAGCCCAACAAAAACGTAGGCCCGCAGGTCGGATTCACCTACAACCCCGCCAAGGCGCCGAAGACAGTCTTCCGCGGCGGCATCGGGATCTACTACGAGTCGAACGTATTCAATAACGTCCAGTTCGACCGCGCGGCCCGTCTCCCCACCGGGAAATTCGCCTCCTACCCGCTCATCTGCGGTCCCTTCGGCGACTCTTATCCCATCCCGGGCAAGGGCAACGTCACCGCGACCAGCACCGGCGTTCCCATCTCCACCATCTGCAGCGAACCGCTCGCCCAATCCGCGACTGCTCTGCTCCAGCTGCAGGCAGATGCCCGCGCAGGCGGTTCGCAAAACATCCCCAACAACAGCTTCGCCGGCGCCAACCTCGACGTCCTGAATGGTGCCGACCTCTACGCTCCTGACTATCGTTCGCCGTACTCCATCGACTTCAACTTCGGCATGCAGCAGGAACTGTTCAAGGGCACAGTCATCTCCGCCGACTACGTCCACATCGGTACCCTGCGCATCGAGCAGACCATCGACCAGAACCACGTCGGGGACTCCCGCTACCTCGATCCCACCATCGCCAGAGCCGCCATCGCAAAGACCCTCACCGCCTGCGGTGCGGCCAGCGTCGACGGCGCTCTCGCACCCGGAGGATGCCCCACCGGAACCGGCGCAAACGGGAACGCCTCCATCGCGGACTTCGCTGCGAACGGCCTCGACTCCGGCCGAACCGTCAACGGGGGCGCACCCAACACCATCAACGGTGCCACCCCAGCCGCCTTCGACGGCGTCAACCCCGCCGTCGGCGTCGGAACCTTCGCCTTTCCCGAAGGCAAGTCCGGCTACGACGGATTGCAGGTCAACCTCCGCTCCGAGAAGGCTCACCCCTTCCGCGGTGCAACGGAAGGAAACTTCGAGGCCTCTTACGCCTACTCGCGCTTCATCACCACAGCCGGCGTCGGCGGAACCGGGTCCACCTCGGACCAGTTCTTCTCGCCGCCGTCTTACAACAACCGGAACATCACCGAAAACATCGGGTACGGCGATCTCGACCGCACCCATATCTTCTCCATGGGTGGCGCAATCACAGTCAAGTATGGCCCCCGCATCGGCTTCATCGGCCACTTTGAATCCGCGCCACCGCTCAACCTCACCGTAGACACCCAGGGCAGCGCCCCCGGAGAGATCTTCCGCTCCGACCTCGACGGCGACGGACAAACCGGAGACCTGCTCCCCGGCACCCGTCCCGGCGACTACATGCGCCACGTCAAGCCTGGCAACCTCAACACCTACGTCACCAACTACAACAACGCCCACGCAGGACAGATCACCCCGGCGGGACAAGCTCTCGTTGCGGCAGGCGTCCTCACCCAGCAGCAGCTCATCGCAGCCGGCGCCGTCTCACCTACCCTTGCGACAGACGCAACCCGTCCCTTCGCCAACACGATGCTTCGCACCTTCGACACCAACTTCTCCTACCCCATCCGCTGGAAGCGTCTCCCGGAGCATATGAGCCTCGAGCCTTCCGTCGCCATCTATAACGTCTTCAACTTCGCCAACTACGGCGGCCCGACCGGCACCATCCTCACCGCGGCCGACCTCGCCGCAGCCGGAAACGTGGGCCCCGTCAACGGCGACGGCAGCATCAACGCTTCCAACACCGTCCGCGTCTCCCGCCGCACCGGAACCTTCGATCAAGGCGCCCCACGCGCCACCGAGTTCCAGCTCAAAGCCAACTTCTAACTCACCACAACCCCAAACCAAACGCCCCGTCTCTCCCAGGAGAGACGGGGCGTTGCTGTCTTCGTCTTAAGCCGCGAAAATCTGGGCCCTCCCCTGCGCTCTCCACACGAGGCTTTTTTGCCTCACCCCCGCTTCCGCACCACCCAGGTCGTCATGCACCGGTAATCCTGCACCACGGTCGTCTTCAGCGGATCCACCAGCACCGCGTCCATCATTCGCGTCATCTCCAGCAGTTCGCGCTCATCCACCAGGAACCAGTCCTGCCCATCCCCCACCCGGTAAAAGCCTCCACCCACCTGCTCGAACTGCATTCCAATCCGCGAACCCAGCCGGCAAAACAGCATCCCACCCGGCCGAAGACAACGCCAAAGCTCCGTCACCATCGCCAGAAAGTGCTGCTCATCCCGCGCAAAGTGCAGCACCGAGTTGCAGATCACCACGTCCGCCAGCCCATCCGCAAACGGCATCGCCTCGATCGCCCCCACGCGAAAATTCCCGTCCGGCAACCCTGGCGCCAGCTCCCGTGCCAGCTCCCGCACATGCCCCACAGCCTCCGCACTCGCATCCAGGGCAAACACCTCGGCGCCCACCCTCAGCAGATAAACCAGGTTTCGCCCGTACCCGCACCCGGCATCGAGCACCCGCATCCCGCCCGCAATGTTCCCCCGCAAAATCTGGTCAAATACGTAAATATCGATCTGCCCAAACTGCTCCTGCACCGTCATCGCAACTCCCTGAGAAAACCCGCCGCCCTAAGAACAGTGCACGCTCAAAACCCCGGGGTCCACCCCTAAGCAGCCTTTTTTGAATACTTTGCACAAGAAGGGGGAGGGATACCCGAACCCAAGCTCCACCGTCAGGAGCTCGACCCCTTGGCCTTCAGCCTCTCCACCACCATCGAAGGCACGAGCGCCGTCACATCGCCGCCCAGCCGAAACACCCCCTTGATCAGCCGCGAGCTCACATAGGTATATTTCTCCGCGGGCATCATAAACAGCGTCTCCAGCTCCGGATCGAGCTTCCGGTTCATCATCGCCATCTGAAACTCGTACTCATAGTCGGAGATCGCCCGAATTCCTCGAAGTACCGCCTTCGCACCCTGCTGCCGCGCGAAATCCACCAGCAGCCCATCAAATGTGGTGACACTGACGTTCGCCATCGGCGCAACCGCCTCGGTAATCATCTCCAGCCGTTCCGCGACAGAAAACAGCGGTGTACCCTTCTCTGAGTTGCGCAAAATCGCCACCACCAACTCGTCCACAATCTTCGCGCCGCGCGCAATCAGGTCCAAATGACCATTCGTGAGCGGATCGAACGTTCCCGGGTAAATCGCCTTCACCGTATGCATAACCACAAGAGCATACCTGCTTCGCACCGAATTCTCCTACCGTGCAAGAAAACCACGGCGTTTGTAGTCCTCCGAACAGATAGCTCGTCCATTGGGGTGAACGACTTGCGGAAAACGATGACATCAGCCCTGATCTCACTCCCGACCAATGCGCAGACTCTCCCCGCAGCTACTGTGGCCCCGCCGACTCAGTCCAAGAGCCGCACGCTCGATTCCATCGACACCCTCTATTCGCTCTACTCGCAGCGCATCTTCCGCTTCCTGCTCACGTCGCTGCGCGATCGCGACCTCGCCGAGTCGCTCACACAAGACACCTTCATCCGCGCCTGGAGCGCCCGAGACCAGTTCCGCGGCGACTGCGCACCCGCAACCTGGCTCACGCGCATCGCCCTCAACCTCGTCCGCGATCACACCCGAACCAACCGCTTCCGCTTCTGGAAGAAGGTCGCCGGCACCGCAGTCGATGCGCACGAGTTCGCCGGCTTCATCCCCGATCAGGCCACCTCGGCCGAATCCTCGCTCATCGCGCGCCAGCAGGTCGAGCACCTCTGGAAGACGGTCGAAACCCTCACCGAGCGTCAGCGCACCGTCTTCGTCCTCCGCTTCGTCGAGGAACTCGATCTCGCCACCATCGCCGAGATCACCAACATGCCCATCAGCACCGTCAAGACCCATCTCTACCGCGGTCTCGCCGCCATCCGCGCCCAACAGCCCGCGCTGGCCCGTACCCTCGGAAAGGACTCAAAATGACTCCGCACCTCACCGAATCCCAACTCCACGACCTGCTCTCCGCGACCTCCGACACGGCCGCATCCGCGGCGCACCTCCATCTTGCCGCCTGCAGCCGCTGCCAGGACGACCTCACGAATCTCGAACAGTCGGTCGCCAACTTCCGTCTTGCCGCGACCAACTTCGCGCTGCTGCACACGCCGCCGCGTCCGGCCGTCGGAACCACGATTCACCGCAGCTTCTTTGCCCTTCCCAAAATCATTTGGGCCACAGGTCTCGCATCCATCCTGGCCGTCACCGCCGGATCACTCTCAGTCCTGCATAAACCGGCAGTCGTTGCGCCGCCCGGCACGGCCGCAACGGCCGCGCAGCCCGTCTCCGACGAGGCACTGCTGCAGGACATCGACTCCGACCTTTCGACCTCCGTTCCGCCTTCGCTGCAGCCGCTCGACACGCCCACGACAGCCAGCGAACCAACTCCAACCCTAACCAGCAACTAGTCCAACTCTCTCCGAAGGAAGTTCCCATGAATCGCTCCCGCGCGTTATCGCTCGCTTGCTCCCTCCTGCTTGCCGCTCCTCTGGTCCTGGCTCAAAACCCCGGTTCGCCCGGTCAACCCGACTTCCCTCATCGCGGCGAGATGCGCGGCGGCCCGGAGAGCGGACACGGTATGGGCATGATGCCTCACGGTATGTGGTGGAAGAATCCCGACACCATCAAAGACCTGAACATCACTCCCGACCAGCAGAAACAGCTCGATAAGATTCTCCTCGACAGCCGCCTGCAGCTGATCCAGATGCATGCGACGCTCGAGGAAGAGCAGGTCAAGCTCGAACCCCTGCTGAATGCGACGCCGTTCGACCAGCAGCGTGCATTCGCCCAGATCTCCCACATTGCAGACCTTCGCGCGGACCTTGAAAAGGCCGACGCCAGGATGCTCCTCAGCCTGCGCGGCGTGCTCTCCGCCGATCAGTGGACCAAGCTGCAGGCGGATCGCCACTCGCGCCGTCAAGGCGCCGGTCCCGAGGGACAGCGCGCTCCGGGAGCCATGAACTGGCGCCGCGGTCCGCAAAACGGGCCGGACGTTCCCGCGCCCGCTGGTCAAAACAACGAATAAAGCAAATGCGCCCTGACGCCGGGCCGGCGGTACTGCGTACGCCGGGCGCTTCGCTTGCTCCTCCCGTTGGTCGGCACAGACTTCTGTCTGCGACCAACGAGAGGAGCAAGCGAAGCCCAATACCCCACGAAGTGGTGCCTGCCCGGCATCAGGGCGAATTTGCCGTTGCCTTACTTCTTGCCCTTCACCGCAACCGCAGCCATCTCCGCGCCATCCTCTGGAGCCTCCGGCACCGACGCATTCCCACCCGTAATCCCCATCTTCTTCCGCAATTCCGAGTCAATCCGCCCGAACACATCGCGGTTCTCCTTCAGGAAGTTCCGCACATTCTCCCGACCTTGCCCGATGCGTTCACCCTGGAAGCTGTACCACGCGCCACTCTTATCGACGATGTTGTGCAGCACCGCCAGGTCCAACGTATCGCCTTCGCGGGAGATGCCCTCGCCATACAAGATATCGAACTCGGCGTCGCGGAACGGCGCCGCAACCTTGTTCTTGACGATCTTCACCTTGGTGCGCGAACCGACCACGACATCGCCTTCTTTCACCGCGCCGATCCTGCGGATATCGATACGCACCGAGGCATAGAACTTCAGTGCGCGGCCGCCGGTCGTCGTCTCCGGATTCCCGAACATCACGCCAATCTTGTCGCGAATCTGGTTGATGAAGATGAGCGAAGTACGCGACTTGGCGACCGTGCCGGTCAGCTTGCGCAGTGCCTGCGACATCAACCGAGCCTGCAACCCCATGTGCGAGTCGCCCATCTCTCCGTCGAGTTCCGCTTTGGGAACGAGAGCTGCCACCGAGTCCACCACCAGCACGTCAATGGCACCCGACCGCACCAGCGCCTCCACGATTTCGAGCGCCTGCTCTCCATAATCCGGCTGAGAAACCAGCAGGTTGTCGACATCCACTCCCAGCTTCTTCGCATAAGCCGGATCGAGCGCGTGTTCGGCGTCGACAAACGCCGCCAGCCCGCCGGCCTTCTGTGCCTCAGCAATGACCTGCAGGGTGATGGTCGTCTTACCCGATGATTCCGGCCCAAAGATCTCGATTACGCGTCCCCGCGGCACTCCTCCCACTCCCAGCGCGGCGTCAAACGAGATGGAACCCGTCGAGATCACCGAGATCGGCACGATCGCTTCCTTCGATCCCAGCCGCATGATCGAACCCTTGCCGAATTGCTTCTCCAACTGCGAAATTGCCGCTTCTACTGCTTTACCGCGCTCGTCTGCCAAAAGGAACTCCTCATCAAAATCATCGGTGTGCCAGTATCCGCACCCCAGCCAAACGAAGTCTAGCACCGATTGCAGTTAAAGCAAAGAAAAAGCGAACCTCGTTCCCATTTGAGGAATATCGAAGTAAAAGCCTTCTCGCAAAGAGCGCAAAGGGAGCGAAGTTACGCAAAGGTCTTCTTTGCGTAACTTTCCGCTTTTCTTTGCGCTCATTGCGAGAGCGCTCTTGTACTCCTCAGAACCTGTGCACCCGCCGAAAGATCCCCTCCTTGAGTAAAACCACGTTGAAGTTGATCAGCAGTCCCAGCCGCTTATCTGCGAGCTTCAGATAAGTCACGAGCTGCAGGAGATGTACCTGAGACACCGTCTCCACGGACTTGACCTCGATAACAACCTCGCCCGCCACGAGGATGTCCATGCGAAAGCCGACTTCGCTCAGCTTCAAGCCGTCATAAATCAGCGCGACTGGCACCTCGGTCTGTACCGGCAAACCAGCTTTCCTGAGCTCATGGAGAAGGCAAGCGATATACGCACTTTCAAGCAGCCCAGGTCCAAAGTGACGATGCACCTCGAAGGCCGCGTTCAGGATCTGCCTTGAGAGTCCGTCCAACTCCTCAGCCGTCAAGCTGCACCTCAGCCCTGAAGCTAACTCACGGGCGCAAAGACACGACAGAAATTTCCATCCTTGAGGCCGGGAAGTCCCAAAACAGAACAAAAGCGCTCTCGCAAAGAGCGCGAAGGGAGCCAAGTTACGCAAAGGTCTTCTTCGCGTAACTTTGCGCTTCTCTTTGCGTTCTTTGCGAGAGCGCCTTGTTCCGTACCTGCCACTACCTCTTCAGCAAATCCACCGGCACCCGTACATCCTCAATCCGCACCATCCCGGCCAGCCCCGGATGCTGCCGCCGCAGCGCCTCGTACATCTCCCACGCCACGCGCCGATAGCTGTAATGCCCCGCCACCCCGCTTCGCAGCTCGGAGATATAGACCGCTTCCGCCAAGTCCATCTTGAACAAGGCCCGGCAACGTGTCCCCAGCGGCAACAGATACTGTGCCGTTTCCGCCGCCTCCGCACACCCCGAATCCCGCACCGTCCGGTAGCTCGCAAACGACGCCGCCATGGCTTCTTCATATGCCGCCGCCAGCCCAGCCTCCTCCAGCGTAGGCTGCCCCGGAGCGTCCGGCCGCTCCCATCCATGCGCGTCCGTAAACCCTTGCAGCAACTGCGTGCATCGCCGATGCCGGTGCATATCCCGAAATCCCCCCACATCCATCAGAATGTCGAACTTCAGCGCCGCCCCCACATGAAACGCCCGCAACAGCTCATCGTGCCGCCCGCGATGCCGCGTCCCCACCGCAATCAGTTCGCTTAGCCGCGCCCCATCCAACCCTGCCACAACCCCCCGCAGCTGCCGGTAAGAGGAGTGACAATGCGGATAAAGCAGCGAAGCCGCCAGCTCAACCTCCAACCCACCCGCACCCGGCAGATCCTCCACCAGGTCCACCACCGGCGCCGCCTCAATCGCCGCCCCCGCCATCAACTCTGTCGCCGCCTGCGTCAACTCCGCGCGCGCCGCCCGCTGATACTCACTCGCCACCGCATACTTCACAAGCGTCGGAGCGGCCTTCACCTCGCGCAGCAACATTTGCTCCACGCGCGCGTCGCGTGTCCCCTGCGCGGCCTCCAGCTCCTCCATCAGCGCCTTGCCGGCCTCGTGCGTCACATCCCACGCCACGCCCGTGGCCGCGGCACGCAGCTTCTCGCCCAGCGTCCTGATCTCCGCAAACTCACTCGTCAGCAGGCGCGAAACCTGCGTCTCCAGCGTTCGCGCATTCACAATCTGACCAAGCGACGTATTCGTAGCCAGCGGCAGCAGGTACCGCGCTGCGTCAAACGCCCGCGCCTTCAGTGTGCGCTCATACGCGTCGGCCTTCATCTCCTCCGGCTTCGCGATGGTGCCCTTCAGCGCCGCCAGCATCCCCTGGCTCACCCCGTCATACGCCGCAAAAAGCGCTGAAACCGCGCTCCCATACCCCGAAGCCGCCGCACCCAGCCCCGAAGGCGTAAACCACCCCGATTTGCGAAAATCCTGGTACCGCGTCGACCGCTCCTGCCCATCCCAGCGCTGCTCATCGACCAGGCAGATCGCCGCCAGCAGGCTCAGCCGCTCCACCGCCATGGGAATATGCGCGAGATCCGCAATCGACCGATGCCCATAGGCAAAGTAAAACGTGTTCAGAAACTGCTCGGCCTTCTGCGCACTGATCTCCTTCAACGACTGCTTCAGCGTCAGCGACGAACGCGAGTACTTCGCCATGGCATACGCCAGCACCTCCGGCTCCGCACCCTGCACCGCGTAAACATCCGTGCCGCTCGCATACACATCCGCTTCGTTCTGCTGCATCCCTGCCTCGTCACTCATGGTCCAATCAGCATAGAACACCGCGCATGAAGACTGCCTCCCAGCCCGCCAGCCTCAGCCTTGATACGATCCTCGCGACAACCGCGCACCGGCCATACCCGCTGCCGAGCGGCCCCTGGCGGCTGCGCCAGCGTTGGAACGACCTCCTCTTCGCGCACTGGGCTGTATCCCCGCCTGAAGTGCAGCGGTTACTTCCGTCCTCGCTCGAAGTCGACACCCACGAAGGTGCCGCGTACCTTGGCGTCATCCCGTTCTGGATGGATGAGGTTCGCACCCGCATCGCGGGTAATGCGACGATCGCCGTTCCCACCACAACGACGTTTCCCGAGCTAAACCTCCGCACCTACGTCCGCTCCCGCGTCTCGGGCCTCGCCGGCGTGTACTTCTTCTCGCTCGACTGCGCGAGTCCGCTTGCCGTCTTCGGGGCGCGTACGCTCTTTCACCTGCCGTACTTCCCGGCGCGCATGACGCGCACCGCGCTCGCCGGCGGCCAGACTCATTACACCAGCCATCGGCAGCTTACTCGCGCGCCCGCCAACTATGAAGCGAGCTATGGGCCGCTGCACCCGGACCTCGCGCCGCCCCACACTGAAAGCCTCTCGCAAAGAGCGCAAAGAGATGCGGAAAGTTACGCAAAGCCTTCTTCGCGTAACTTTCCGTCTTCCTTGGCGCCCTCTGCGAGAGGCTTTGCTTCTCCTTCCCTCACCCACTTCCTTACAGAGCGCTACTGCCTCTTCACCCCTGGCTTCCGCCGCATGCTCGTCGGCCACATCCACCATCTCCCCTGGCCGCTCGAGCCTGCCCAAGCCGACATCCGCCTCAACCAGATCCCCCGCGCCCACGGCTTCACCCTGCCGGACACCGAACCCATCCTGCACTTCTCGCGCTCTCTCCAGGTTGTCCTCTGGGGTCTCAGGCCCGACGTGCCACATCCACCGTCAGCACGGTAATATCATCGCTCTGCCCAAAACTTCGCGCCGCCTCCGCGATCGCCTCGGCCGACCGGACGCTGAGTGCCGCCGTCCGCGCAAACCCAAATAGCTCGCGCCGCTGCATCGCCTCCGGCACCCCGTCCGTCAGCACCGTCAGGTGATCCCCCGCCGTCAACGCAAACGTCTCCTCATCAAAGACCGCATCGCCTTCCAACCCAAGCGGCAGATTCGCCCCAAACTCCAGCTCCACGCCGTTCCGGTACGGCGCCAGGTGCCCCGCGCTCGCCAGCGTGACGCCCCGCCGGTCGCTTGAAAACAGCATGGCCAGGCACGTCGTAAAGCCGGCGCCACGCCCCTGCAGACGCCGGTTCAGCCCCGCCAGCACCGCTCCCGGCGACTCCGTCCCCTCCGCCAGCGTGCGCAGCGCGCCCACCAGCAGCGAAACCGTCATCGCTGCCGGCATGCCCTTGCCGGCCACGTCGCCAATCACCAGCAGCATCGCGCCTGAGGCCAACGGCAGCACCTGGAAGAAGTCGCCGCCGACCTCCTGCGCCGGCAGGTACGCGGTTTCGATCGTCAGCCCGGCAATCGAAGGGATCTGCTCCGGCACCAGCACCTGCTGCACCGTACGCGCAGCCTCCAGCTCCGAAGCCGCCCGGTTCCGCTCTCGCGCAATCCGAACCGTGCGGTTCACCAGAAAGACCAGCAGCGCAAGCTCCAGCAGGACGTCGGCAACCGTGTCGTACTCCACCGAAAATCTTCCAAGGTGCAGGAAGTACGGCACCGGCGCGCCAAGCGTCCGCGCGGTGTCATAGCACTCCGCAAACATGGTGGGAAGCAATCCCACCAGCAGAAACCATGCGTCTTCACTCCGCCGCCGGGCCGCATTTCCCAACAGAACCACCAGACCGAGCACCTCAATCGCAAAGGCTATCGACGCGAGCGAGACCCAGCGTAAGCTCAGGTATCCCTCAACATACGGAAAGGCGAGCACAAACGCGAGAGACGGAAACAATTCCAGACCCACCAGCATCCAGGTGCGCCGCAATTCCAGCGTTTCGCGCACAAATTCAAACAGCGTCACGCTGACCAGAGAGATGACCACCCAGCCGAAGATGTTCGAGTTCAGATCGAATGGCAGCACCCAACCCAGGAGCTGCTGAACGCAAAGCACCGAATCCGCAAACGCATACAACGCCAGAAACAGATACTCCCGATGCGTGCGGATCGAGAGGAACAGCGCCAGCGCAACCAGCCCGGTAATGAACGCCGGCACCGCGTTTACGATGTACGGTGCGAAGCTCAGAAACGACTGTGCCGCCTTCGCGTCGTCCAGCTCACGCGCCGTCCCCAGGTAACTCTCGCCCATGCGAAAAGGCGAGTCCGGATGGCTCGCGGTATAGCTTGGCAACTGCAGCGAAACGCGCAGCGCGATCACCAGATCGTCCTCTCCGTTGGCCGTAAACGCGCTCGCCGGCAAAGGAAACTGCGTGATGAAGGCCTTATCGTATAAATCGTGCCGGCGCATATCGCCCACCGACCCAATCTCCACGCCATTCGCAAACACCTGGTAGCGCCCCAGCGTGCGGCCGGTCGCAAACACGATCCCCTGCGGGCCATGGGGCAGATGCACATGCAGGCGGTACCACCCGTACTGCAAACCCCTGAACCCGTAGCTGTCCAACCCGCGCTTCAGATCGATCCGCAGCCACTTCGTGTCATCCAGCCCCGGCGCGCTGTACCCCGCGTCATCTCCCGGATGAAACAGCCAATCGCGATCCAGCACCACCGCGCCACCCAGCCCATCAGCCGCAAACACCGGCACCGCAATGGAGGCGCCCGCCGGAGCCTGTGCCCGCGCCGCGCCAGCCCAACTCCCAAACGAACCTAAGACCAGTAGAAGCCATAACCCGGCGAATCGACGCATGGAGACCCGAGCCGAGTATAGCGGAGCACGCCCGGGCCGCCACCACTTTCTCAGATCGCCTCAATCCCGTCCCCCACCACCATCGGAGCCGCACTTCGAGCAAAACAATCCCATTATTCGTCGTATTGTTAACGCTGCACCTTCTCCGACCATCCTGCCGCACCCACTGCCAAGGAGCCCTCTACGTTGTCCGATACCCCCCGCATCGCCCTCGTTACCGGCGCCTCGCAAGGCATTGGTCGCGCCACCGCGCTTCGCCTCGCTGCCGCCGGCCACCACGTCGCCGTTGCCGCCCGGAATTTGGAAAAACTCGAAGCGCTTGCCGCCGAGATCAACGCGCTCGGCCAGATCGCGCATCCGTTCCAGCTCGACGTCGCCTCCGAAGATTCCATCAAGGCCTGCGCGAAGGCCGTAATCGCGCACTTCGGTCGAGTGGAGATTCTCGTCAATAACGCCGGCATCACCCGCGACATCCTCGCCCTGCGCATGAAGCGCCACGACTGGGACGACGTGCTTACCACCAACCTCACCGGCGCCTTCCTGCTCTCGCAGGCGTGCATCTCGACCATGCTGAAGTCCCGCTGGGGCCGCATTATCAACATCACCTCGATCGTCGGCGAGACCGGGCAGGCCGGCCAGGCCAACTACGCCGCGTCAAAGGCCGGGCTCATCGGCCTCACCAAATCGCTTGCCCGCGAGCTCGCCACACGCTCAATCACGGTGAACGCCGTCGCTCCGGGCATGATCCAGACCGCGATGACCGACGTCCTCACCGACGAGCAGAGGGCCGCGATGTCCGCGCAGATTCCCGTCGGCCGCGCCGGCACCGACGCCGAGATTGCCGCCGCCGTCGCCTTCCTCGCGTCTGAAGACGCCGCCTACATCACCGGGCACACGCTCGACGTGAACGGCGGCATGCACATGGCGTAAACTCTCTCGCAGAAAGCGCCGGCAAGGGCGCGATTTGCGCGGTCTCAAACTGCGAAAATCTGCGCCTTCGCCAGCGCTCTCCGCGCGAGCGCTCTTGCCTTTCTTCCCAAATCCGCACGAAAGTACCACCAACGTCATCTTTTTACCTGCACTCTGTTGTCATTCGAGTTATCATCTCCGCAGGTTCCCGGCCGTCAATCACTTCAACCGTTGCTTGAACGTTTGCCTGTCGGAACCAACACCGGTACGCAATTCAGGCGCACGAATCCACTTTGCTCTTGATTGCAACATCCGAGAACGTTACTTTACGGCTAATGAGTGACATGCAAATAGTTCCCCTTTCGCAGGCGGCTGCTCCAGTGAAGTCGATCTCCAACAATATCGGCGTGACCATCCGCGACTTCCGCCTCCAGAAGGGCATGTCCCAGGGCGACATCGAGAAGCGGACCGGTCTGCTCCGCTGCTATCTTTCGCGCGTCGAGAATGGCCACACCGTCCCGTCGCTCGAGACCCTTCAGAAGATCGCCGGCGCACTCGACCTGCAGCTCTCGCAGTTCTTCGCGGAAGACCCGGTCAGCCGCGAAGTGTCCTCGCTCCACCTCTCCGAAGACGAGATCCGCTTCCTCACCCAGGTCCAGCGCTACTCGGCCAACCTCTCCGACTCCGACCGCCGCCTGCTCCTGGCCATGGTCCGCAAGTTCGCCTCCAGCGCCATCAGCTAAGAACGGCGTAACGGGGATCCAAAGGATGAAAGACCGGATTAGAAACAAGCAACAACCTTCAGAAGACTGAAAGCTGTTCTTTGTTTTGATCCGCCTTGCAATCCCTACGGTCCCCGTTGCGCCGTTTTTTATTTGAAGTTTGCGACCCAGTAGCCCGCCAGCGCCAGTACGAAGGCCGCCCCGAAGAACACCACGCGCTGCCGCGAAAGATATTTGACCCGCCCCGAGGTCATGCGCGGCACCAGCCCTGGGCCCAGCGCCAGCCCACACAAAAACCCTCCGATATGCGCCGAGTTGTCGATCCGCACGAAGCTTCCCAATGCCGGCAAAATGGTCGACGCCCCAATCACCAGGTTGATCAACGCGAAGCGCACCACGCTCGTGCGCAGACGCTTCAGCTCGCTCCAGGGGATCGGCAGCTTGCGATTCGAAAGCAGCACAATCAGAATGCCGGCAATGCCAAACACCGCACCCGACGCGCCCGCACCCACCATCTGGTCCAGATACTGCGCCGGCACCGTAAACACATCCCACGCCACGGACAACAGGTTCCCCGCGACGCCGGTCAGCACGTACACGGCGACCATTCCCCAGGGCCCAAGCAGCGGCTCACCCAGCAGCCCCAGGTTCCACAGACACCACATGTTCGTCGCAATGTGAATGATGCCGATGTGCACGAAGATCGCGGAAAGCAAGCGCCACCACTCGCCCTGGTTCAACACCAGCCCGGCACTGTTCGCGCCGAAGTGCAACAACTGGTCCGCCGTCGGTCCCTTGACGACCGGTACCCCTTGGAACGTCATCCAGAGGAACACTGCAATGTTGATTGCGAGCAGAGCGTAGGTGCCGGGTGCCGAGCGCGGGTCCCACTCGCTATAGTCCCGCCCACGAGTCTGCGCGATGTCCGGCGCATGGTTCGGAATCCCAGCCGGAACCGCCGCGTTCACCGGCTGTGTAACATCAAACTCGGGTTGCTGAGGAGAGGACATCAGTCAGGCGTGTCGGCGCGCAATTCGCTGCTTCAAATCCGGCGGCAGCCGTTTCACCACGACATCGCCCAGAAAAGCCGGAACCGGCGTCGCAATCGCGACCAGAATCCAAAGCACCACGGAGACGACCAGCCCCGCCGCAACCACGGCCCACAGAGAAATCGTCGCCGGCATCTGGTGCAGACGCATATGCACCGCGGGAATATCCCGGAACATCTCGATGCGGTGCAGCACCCCCGCTGCCAGCAGGAACGCCGCAATCGAGAGCGTTGTCACCAGCAGCAGCAGCACATCGATCGTGCGCGCCTTCGTCTGCCGGCGCCGGCACTCCACGCACTCGGTCAGATGATTTTCATAATCCGTCCGCATCTCCGGCGAAATACTGGAGATGTCGTAGCGCCACCCGGAGAGGATCGCTCCCACGATTGGATCGGTGCAGGCTTTTGCGCTGTTGGGCATAGGGCTCCCTCAATTCTACCTCGTTTGGATGTACTCTCCTCAACATTTGACTCACGGAGGGTGGATCGGTCCTGCCGGACGGGCCCGCTCATCGCGCGGCGCGACCACTTCGTGGGGTAATCGCTTCGCATTATCCTCCCGTTGGTCGGCACAGACCCCCGTTTGCGACCAACGGGAGCACTACGCGAAGACCAACACGGCCCGAAGGGCTCGCCCCGTGCGAAGAGCGGGCCCGTCCGGCAGGACAAGCCGTTACAAGTTGATCGCCGCCAAAGGCTCCGACTGCATTGCCAGCAAAACCCGGTTCCCGAGCAACGTCATGCGGTCACCAATCGCTCGTTCTGCTGTGATGCGCGCCAACTCCGGTGCGTTATTCGACTCGGACAGATGCCCCAGCACGACATAAGCCGCGCCCCCGTCATAGTCGCGCTGCAGAAACTCCGCCGTCGCCTCGTTCGAAAGATGCCCCACCCGCGATAGCACCCGCTGCTTCACGCTCCACGGATACGGCCCGTCGCGCAGCATCTCCAAATCATGGTTTGACTCGAGCAGCAGCACATCGATCCGCTTCAGCGCCGACTTCACATTGGGCGGAACGTACCCGAGATCGGTCGCCACCGCCATGCGAATGCCCTCAGCCTCAAACACAAACCCGCACGGATCGGCCGCATCATGCGGAATCGTAAACGGACAAATCTCCAGATCGCCAATCGAAAACTGGTGTCCCGCGCGGAAGTACTCCACCGCCGGCAAAAACGCCGGATCAGCCTTCCCCTTGCCTACCGGCTCACACTCCGCCTCCAAATCGACCGGTAACTGCGCCTCCGCGTCCCCGGCACCCGGTGCCCCATGCATCGCAGCCTCATCGCGATGCGTGGGGCTGTCCTCGAAGACCACCTCAGCCTCCGAAGCCGCAAGGTCGTAGGTTGGCACAGCCACAGCGGCAGCCTTCCGCGCCTTCTCCGCCGCCAGCATATCCAGCCACTTCGCATACGACATCGTCGTGCGCGGCGTCAGCATCCGCACCCACGCGCGATGCGTTCCCTCGGTAAAGTACACCGGAATCCCAAGCCTGCGCGCCAGGACCGCCAGCCCGGAAACATGGTCCACATGCTCATGCGTCACAAGGATCGCATCGAGCTTCGCCGGGTCTTCTCCGGCAATCTCCATACGCCGCAGCAGTTCGCGACAGCTCAGCCCCGCATCCACCAGCACCCGGGTCCGCCCACTCGCAATCACAGTCGAATTGCCCTTCGACCCCGAGGCCAGCACCGTCATCCGCATCTCGTTAAGATACGCCAACTCTTCGCTCTGCAAAACTGGAGTGCCGACACGGATACCAGGGATAAACCAGATTAAGACGGATTCAGACCTTCCGTTCTTATCGCTGTTATCCGTCTTATCCGTGTACTCACTTCTGCTCGGAACCGGCCGGATACTCCACCCCCGGAATTCCCGCCACCCTGCTAATCTCACTCAACAGGATCGACTCGCCCGCAGCCGTCCCCGCAGGCACAAACGCTCCATCCGGCTCACGGTTCATCCTCAGCAAAAAGACATCCGGAGTTGGCTGCTCGTTCACCACCATCACCACCTCGGCAAAGAACTGCTCGCCGGTCACCAGCTCGATGGCGACCACGTAGTCATGCGCCCGCTCCAGCAGATCGAAATCCTCCGCCGTCACAGTGCGCTCCGCAGCGGCGCCAGAAAGTTCACCGTCGAACGCAGCACGACTTCATCATTCTGGTTGAACGCGAGCGTGCGCGTCCGCACCACGCCGTAATCCTTCCGCGACGCAGAATGGCGCACGCCGACCACCTCGATCTCCGTCCGGATCGTATCGTTCGGCCGCACCGGCAGCGTCCAACGCATCTCTTCCACGCCCGCGCCGATCATCCCGCCAAACACCTTGATCGACTCCACCCGCAGCCGCATCACCACCGCCGCCGTAAGCCAGCCCGAGGCTGCCAGCCCCTTGAAGAACGAGCCTTCGCCGGCTGCTTCATCCAGGTGAAACGGCTGCGGATCGTACTTCTGCGCAAACTCCTTGATCTCTTCGGCCGTCACGCGAATGGACCCGGCAGAGTTGATCTTCTGCCCAATATAAAAATCCTCAAAGTACATCTCAGCCGCCATCGTCGCTCCCCTCAAACATTCATCGTAGCCCACGCGAAGCCCAAAACCCCACGAAGTGGTGCCCGTCCGGCATGAGGACGCACTTGCCGTTGCCCCTAGTACTTATAAAACCCACGCCCCGACTTCCTGCCCAGCCACCCTGCATCCACCATCCGCACCAGCAGCGGGCAAGGCGCGTACTTCGCCGACCCCAACCCCTCGACCAGCACCCGCATAATGTCGACGCATACATCTAATCCGATGAAATCGGCGAGCGTAAGAGGTCCCATCGGATGCGCCATCCCCTCACGAAATATTGCGTCCACCGCCTCCGCCGTGGCCACGCCCTCCAGCACCGCATAGCACGCCTCGTTGATCAGCGGCATCAGCACGCGGTTCGACACAAAACCAGCCGCATCGTTTACCTCGACCGGCAACTTTCCCACCTGCTCGGCGAGCGCCTTCACCTGCGCAAACGTTGCATCGGAGGTCTGCAAGCCGCGAATCACCTCGACCAGCCGCATTACCGGCACCGGATTGAAGAAGTGCATGCCGATCACCCGCTCCGGACGCTTCGTCAAACCCGCCAGCTTCGTGATGGAAATGGAACTCGTATTCGAAGCCAGCACCGCGCCCGCCGGCAGCAAGTCGTCGAGCCGGCGAAACACCTCAGCCTTCACGGCAAAGCGCTCGGTCGCCGCCTCCACCACCAGGCCGCACTCCGCCAAATCGCCCAGCTCCGCGGTCACGCTCACCCGCCCCAGCGCCGCTTCGGCCTCCTCGCTGGCCAGCTTGCCCTTGCTCACCTCACGCGCCAGGTTCGCCTTGATCGTCGCCAACCCCTTCTCCCCGGCAGCAACAGAAACATCCGCCATCCAGACCGCAAACCCCGCCTCCGCGAACACATGGGCGATACCATTGCCCATCGTTCCCGCACCGACTACTCCGATCACCATATTCACCCCCCGAAGTGCAGCTTCTAGCTGCTAGCTCCTAGCTGCTAGCTTTTTCTTGTTTGCTCAGAGCTTTTCGATAAGTGCGCTGAGCATCTTGCCTACTTCTATGCTGAAGGCCAGTGCCTTGCTGCATAGCTTCACGTCTCCCAGTTCCAACCTGCGAGACAGTTCAAGCTGTGTCTGCACCTCGTAGTTTGAGCCTTGAGCCATGCCAAGGAACTGACGAAACTCGCCCACATTGAGTCGTCCGCGCCCTTCCGCGATATTGCTCGCGACCGAGACCGAGGCCCGGCGCAGCTGCGAAGTCAAGCCGAAGATCTCGTCCCGCGGGAACCCCTTCGTCAGCGCATAGACCTCCACCGTCATCTCCATCGCTCGCTGCCAAACTACGAGATCCTGATGAGCCTGCGCCATTCCGAAGCCTTTCCGAAAGCTAGAAGCTAGGAGCTAGAGGCTAGAAGCTGTCTTTCACGGCAGCTGCAGCAGCAAGACCGTAATGTTATCGCCGCCACCCGCATCGTTCGCCTCGTTTACCAGCACCTTGCATAGCGAATCCAGCTTCGGCTTGCCGTCAGCGGCCTTTGACACCGCGCGCGCAAACGCCTGGCCGATCTCCGCCTCGCTCAACTCGCGCGTCAGCCCGTCCGAAGCCAGCAGGTAAATATCCCCGCTCTCCGGCTCCAGGTGCGAGATCTCCGGCACCACCAGCGCCTGCGACCCCACCGCACGCGTGATGATGTTGCGCATCGGGTGATGCTCCGCCTCATCGGCCGAGATCTCGCCCATCCGCATCTGCTCTTCGACCAGGCTGTGATCCTTCGTCAGCCGCTGCAGCGCGCCGCCGCGAAACCGGTAGCAGCGACTGTCTCCCACATGCGCCAGCGTCAGCGACGGCCGCTCCACCGTTGCGGGCGACACCTCCAGCAGCAGCCCAACCAGCGTCGTGCCCATGCCATAAAGCTGCGGCGAGCGCCGCGAATGCTCAAACACCGCCTTGTTCGCAGCGTGGATCGCCGTATCCAGCCGTACGTCCGGTGTGGGCCGCCGCGCGGCCTTATCCTTAGCGGGCGCCAGAGCCTTCAGGAACGTCTGCGCGGCCACACGGCTCGCCACCTCGCCCGCCGCCGCGCCGCCCATGCCGTCGCATACCACGAACGCGCCGTACTCCTTGGATGACGCGCACGCGTCTTCATTGTTCTTGCGCACCCGGCCGGGGTGGCTCAACATCGCGCAGCGATAGGGATAGAAGTTCATCGAAGAAGGCGCAAAGCGCTGCCGAGAACGATACACGGCCCCCACCACTCGGCGAAACATGCCCATCGCTCCAGTGTAGCGAAACCAGCACCCCTCCACACAAAAGAACCTCTCTGTGAACCTCCGTGCCTCTCCGCGCCCTCTGTGTTCCTCCTTGCCTGAACCTTGCTTCTTCCTTGTCTTCCTTGCTTCCGGTACGATTCCCCCAATGAACCGCATCCTCCAAGGAGAAAATCTCACACTCCTCAAAACCCTCCCCGACGCATCCGCTCACCTGATCTACATCGACCCTCCCTTCAACACCGGCACCCCGCAAACGCGTCCACGCCTCAAGACCGTCCGTGACGAATCCGGCGACCGCACCGGCTTCGGCGGACATCGCTACCGGACAGTTCGCAGCGAAGCTCCCGCTCCGGCGTATGCCGACCGCTTCGAAGACTTCCTCGCGTTCCTCGAACCGCGCCTCCGCGAAGCCCATCGCATCCTCACAGCCCATGGCTCTCTGCTCTTCCATATCGACCCGCGCGAGGTCCACTACTGCAAGGTCCTGCTCGATACGATCTTCACCCGCGCCTGCTTCCAGAACGAGATCATCTGGGCCTACGACTACGGTGCGCGCTCCACCAAACGCTGGCCCGCCAAACACGACAACATCCTCTGGTACACGAAGCATCCCACGCACTACACCTTCAACCTCGAAGCCTCCGACCGCATCCCCTACATGGCTCCCGGCCTCGTCGGAGCGAAGAAGGCCGCGCGCGGCAAAACCCCCACCGACGTCTGGTGGCACACCATCGTCTCCCCCACCGGCAAGGAAAAAACCGGGTACCCCACGCAGAAACCCTTGGGAATTCTTGAACGCATCGTCCGTGTGCACTCCAACCCCGGAGACCATGTGCTGGACTTTTTTGCCGGCTCCGGCACCACTGGCCTTGCCGCCCAGCGCAACGGGAGAAGCTACACCCTCATCGACCAATCCCCCGACGCCGTCGCCATCATGCAGTCCCGCCTCAAAAACTGAAAGGAGACCACAGAGACACAGAGGGACACAGAGGAAGACGTTCTCTGTGTTCCTCTGTGCCCTCTGTGCCTCTGTGGTCTCCTTGGCCTTTTCTACGACTAAATCCCCGGGTAGAGAGTCAAGACCTGATTGATCGTCGAGAGAACCTTTGCCGCCGTATCGATGTTTTTCGTGATGCTCGTGATCTCGTCCCTGATCTGTGTCAGTGCCGTATTGATCGCCTTGATCTTCGGCGTCAGTTGGATGAAGAGAGCCGTATTCGTGGCCAGTTGCTGCTCATCGATCGCCGTCAGGATATCCCCAATGGCCTGCTGGGTTCCGTGAATCAGGTCTTTGTTGTTGATGTCGGAGGCCTCCCAATAGGCCTTCCCCAAGGCATCGTAGGCGGCCTGATACCTGACGCCGGCATCCGGACTCTGTAGAACAGGCAAAGTCGTTTCACTCATCGAACGGTCTCCTTTTTGAGAACATCGGGCAACACGGCTATTTCGCCGGAAGCGACTTGTAGAAGGTGGCAAGGTTCTGGCCCGCGGCCGCAAGCTCGGCAATCTTCTGCCGTACGGACTCGGCATCGTTGCCCTGGGCCGCGGCGGTCAACGCCTGGTGCGTGACTTCCAGCGTATGCAGAGCCGTTTGCAACTTCGCCAGCAGCTCGTCATTCGCCTTCTGCTGCGCGGCCATCGTGATCAGCTTTCCAATCTCTTCGCGATGCTCCGCCGCATCGAGGGGTGCGGGCGGATGACGTATAAACTGATCCTCATCTTCAATGAGCGCTTGATAGTCGACATCGGCCTGCCGGCGAAGCACGGTAAGGTCGCTGTCGAGCAGATTGCAAAGCGTGGTAATCACCGGGTCCATCTCTTGCGTCACCTTCGGAAGGGAACCCTTCACCTTCTTCGCGATCAGGTAATCGGCGAGGGCGCGAATCGCCGTACTCACGCCAGCCGCCTCTGACGCGTTCATCGAAGAGGAAGCAGCCGAGCTCTTGAGATCTGTTGCAGCCGTGGAGCTCAGCGTCCTGAGGTTTGCGCCAACCCCGGTTGCCGCAGTGTCAACGTCTTTTGAGGACTGGCTCCCGGTGATTACAACCAGAGAGTCGGCATACGCCTTCAGACCGTCAAGAACCTTGATGCGCGCATCCAGCTGGTCCGGCGTCAGCAGTGGCCTGGTATCGGTGTACGGACTCCAGGATGGCTTGCGGTCATAGGCAAACACCGCCGCCGCCATCTGCTCGTCCTGACGAAGCTGGTTTGCCGCCCGGTAAGCATCCTCGGAGCTGGTGATCACCTGGTTCGCCGCAGTCGAGAAAGCTGCTACAGGTTTAGCCAGCGGGCTCAGCGAACAGCCGGTAGATAAAGCAGTAAGCAGCAGAGCGCCAGTCACTGCCAGCACCGGGCAGAAAGAGACACGCGCCCTCAAGTCGATATAGGACAGGATGTTCTGCATGGCAGCGATTGAATACCAGCCGCTGGCAACTGTCAACGAAAGTTTCTGCCCACTCGGTGGGCACCCCGAACGCAGCCAAGACCAAGGGAGCACCCGAAGGCCACGCCCAACCGATTGCACCCGCGTCGCAACATCCGACAAGCGATCGTTTGTCAGCCGAGGTATCCGACTGAACACCCGAACAAGCTTTCCTGTCTCGCACGGAACCGGCCTGTGGCACAATCAAGCTCGTCCAGCGGCAAAGCATCCAGCGGCTACGACCCAGCGTTCCAGGAGGAAGCCATCTCAGTCCGCATGCGCCTTGGGGATCTCCTCATCCAGGCAAACCTCGTCACCGCCCAGCAGGTCGCCAACGCCGTTGTGCTGCAGACCGAGCACGGCGGGCGCCTCGGCGACCATCTTGTGTCCGACGGCGTCATCACGCAGGAAGCGCTCGATCAGTTTCTCCATCGCCTGCCCATGGAGCCACGAGACGTCAAGGAAACGGGTATTGAAGAGACTGAGCTGCTCAGCCTGCTGCTCAAACTCATCTACCAGGATCGGCTCGAGACCGTCCGCTCTTTCATCGACGCGATCAAGCTGCCTTACCACATCGTGCTGGGGCTCGTACGCATGGCGGTCGATCGCCAATTGCTCTACACCAAGGGCATGCGCAACTCCGACAACCCGCTGGATATGGTGTACGCCTTCACCGACCAGGGCCGCACCTGGACCATCGACGCGATGCAGCAGTTGCGCTACGCCGGGCCCTGCCCGGTGCCGATCAAAGAATTCTGCGCGCAGGTCAACCTGCAAAAACTCACCAATGAGTTCATTACCTTCGACCGCATCCGCCAGTCCGTCGCCGACCTCAGCTTTTCCGAAGCAATCCTCGAGCAGGCGGGCCCCGCGCTCAACTCCGGCCGCGCCCTGCTGCTCTACGGGCCGCCCGGCAACGGCAAAACGTCCGTCGCGCTGCGGCTTGCCAACGTCTTCAACGACGTCATCTACGTGCCCTACGCCATCAGCGTCGAAGGCCAGATCATCCGCGTTCACGATCCCAGTATCCACGTCCCGATTCCCGCGCCACCCAAGCCGCCCGCCGACCCCAACATGCCCAGCTTCATGCGCACCGAGGAGTTCGACGCACGCTGGGTGCCCTGCCGGCGCCCCTTCGTCGTTGCCGGCGGCGAGCTCACGCTCGAGATGCTCGACCTGCGCTACGACCAGAACTCCCACTTCTACGAAGCGCCGCTGCACCTGAAGGTGCTGGGCGGCTGCTTCGTCATCGACGACTTCGGCCGCCAGCTCGTCAGCCCCACGCGGCTGCTCAACCGCTGGATCGTCCCACTCGAATCGCGCGTGGACTACCTGAAGCTGCACACCGGTAAAAGCTTCTCCATCCCCTTCGAAGAGCTTGTGATCTTCTCCACCAACCTCGAGCCCGAAGACCTGATGGACCCCGCCTTCCTGCGCCGGCTGCCCTACAAGATCGAGATCGGGCCGCCGTCGCTCGAAAACTACCGCCGCATCTTCGAGAAGGAATGCCACCCGCACGGCCTCGAGCTGACCGACCAGATCTTCGAGTACATCGTCTACAAGATTCAGCAGGTGAAGGAGGTCGCGCTCGCCGCCTACCAGCCGCGCTTCATCCTCGACCAGGTCGTCGCAAGCTGCCGGTTTATGCAGATCCCGACGCAGTTCGAGCAACGCTTCGTCGATTACGCCATCGACAACCTGCGCGTCAACCGCAGCTCCGCCCCCAACCTCTCATCCGCCGCCCTGGCCCAAAGCCACGACTAGAAACGGACGCGGACAGAAACGGACAAGAACGGACCAAAAAAACCAAAGCTTTTGCTTTTTTTCTCCGGTCTTGTCCGTCCTTGTCCGCGTCCGCTTTTACGTATTCTGTGGCGCAACCGACTTGAATCCGGTCGGTACATACCGCGTGGACAATTTGCCCCCGGCAATCGTCACCTCGGTGAATCCCTCCGGCGTTCCCAGCCGCGTCCCGTGCCACCAGTTCCCACAAACCGCCCCGGAGGTGATGTACGGCACCCCGTGCCAAACCACTTCCTCGTTTACGTGCGTATGACCCTGCAGCACCGCGAGCACGTTGTGTCCTTCCAACAGCTTGATGGCGGCGGGACCATTGACGAAGCCGTTGCCATGCGCAGCCTGCGGCGCCGGAATCGTATAGCTCGGCACCGCGGTCACGAGCGGGATGTGCGTCACCACCACGATCGGCTCGCCCGCGGGGACCGCCGCCAGCTCCTTGCCAAGCCACGCGAGCTGGTCGTCATCCATCCGCGCCTCGTAGAAGCGGTCCGGCGTGATCCCGATCGAATCCAGCACCAGGAAGTGCACGCCCTTGTGCCCAAACGAGTAATACGTTGGCCCAAACCGGTCCGCATACATCTTCTTGCCGTACTCCGGGTCGGTCGTCGGCACGCCGCTCGCCGTGTACACGCCAAAGCAGTCGTGGTTGCCGATCGTATGGTGAACCTTCAGCCCCAGGTCCTGCTCCGTCTTCGCATACTGATCAAAAAGCTGCGTCGCCCTATCCTTCGAGACGCCCAGCGCGTCGAAGACATGGTCGCCGCCCTGGATCGCGAAGTCCGCCTTGATCGTTCGCGCCTCTTTCATCGCGAGGTCCACGCCATGCACCCCGTCCAACTCCGGCTGCTCATGGCAGTCGGTAATAAAGAGGAACCTGAAATCCGGTGTCTCCGCTGCCGCATCACGCCAGGGCAAAGCCGCGGCAGCTGCCGTCCCACCCGCTAACCCAAGAAACTCCCTACGATTCATCCCACTCATGCTGCCATCCTAATTCGTCCAGTCGAAAGGCCTATGAACGCTCCAGCTAGAATCGTATCCATGCGCAACACGATCTTCCGCGTTCTGCTCATCCTGCTCGCCGCTGCCGGTATCTTCGTCAGCACGCTCGCCCTGCACGTCCACAACATGTCTCCCGGCGAAGCCCCGCCCTGCGCGGTCGACGACCACTTCGACTGCGGTGCCGTCAATCATTCACGCTTCGCCGTCTTCCCGCCCAAGTCCTTCGACGAAGACGCCACCAGCCACAAGCTGCACATCCCGGTTGCGACTATCGGCATCGCCGGCTACTCCATCATGCTGCTCGCCGCCGCCCTTGGCCGCTGGTGGATCCTGCTGCAACTGGCTGAGATCGGCTTCGGCGCCGCCTGCTTCCTCACCTACCTCGAAGCCTTCGTCATCGAGAAATGGTGTATCTACTGCCTCTGGTCGCAAGCCATCGTGACGACGATCGTCCTCTGCACCATCGCAGCCCTCATCCTCACTCGCCGCACGTCCTCCTTCCCGACCAACGGGAGCACCACGCGAAGCTTCCAACCTACGCAGTAGCGCCCGTCCGGCGTTAGGACGCACTTGCCGTTGCCGTTACCATAAAGAAGATGCCCATCAGCCCAGCCCAAGCCCTCGACTGCTTCGCCTCCGACGACCTCATCGGCATCGGCATGGAGGCGGACGCCCTCCGCCGCCGCCTGCACCCAGGCGCAGTCGTCACCTACACCGTCGACGCGCGCGTTGATCCGTCGAAGCCGATCCTGCCGCAGGTCGAAGCCGCCCTTGAAGACGGAGTCACCGGCATCCACCTCAGTTCGCCCGCTTCGCCAGACCTTGCGACCGTCGAATCGCTCCTCGGAACCATCCGCAAAGCCGCTCCAGCCCTCCGCATCCAGGCACTCTCCGCACCCGAAATCCTTACGCTGGCGGCCGCCGCCAGCCTCACGCCCGAAGCACTTTTGCATCGTCTGCAAGCTGCCGGCCTCGACACCCTCCCCGGCACTGGCGCCTCCTGCTCAAATCCCGAAGCCTGGCTCGCAATCCACCGCGCCGCCCATCAGAACGGCATCTTCACCACCGCCGAGATGCTCTTCGGCGCGGGCGAATCCATGCAGCAGCGCGTCGACTTCCTTGAAGCCCTGCGCCAGCTCCAGTCCGAAACCAACGGCTTCCTCGCCTTCACCCTCACCTCCGCACCCTCGCCCACCGGCCGCGACCTCGACGACCCCACCGCGGTCGAGTACCTCAAGACGCTTGCCATCTGCCGCATGGTGCTCGACAACATCCCGCACATCCAGACCAGCGCCCACCACCAAGGCCTAAAAGTCCTGCAGATGAGCCTGCGCTTCGGCGGCAACGACGCCGGCTCCGTCCATCCCATAGCCATCTCCACCCACTCGCAGGACGCCTCCGAAGAGGAAGTTCGCCGCATCATCCGCGATGCCGGCTTCCGCCCCGCCCAGCGCGACACCCTTTACCGCACCCTCTTTTTGAACTAACGGACCTCTTCTGATAATCTGATATTCAGAGAGGTCCACAGTGGAAACCGTCAAGATGGGCAAGCGGGGAACCATCGTCCTGCCAGCCAAACTCCGGCAACAATTCGGTTTGGAAGACGGAACCATCCTTATTACTGAAGTCAAAGAGGGTGAGATCCGTCTGCGGCCAGCACTGCTTGCGCAGCCGGAACGCTGGTCGCCCGAGCGCACTGCCTACTTCATGCTCATCAACTGCACAAGCCAGGAAGAATGGGACCGCATGATACCGGACGTGATCGCGCTCGGAGTTGACCCTTCCAATATTCCTGGAATCGAACCAAACCACCGGGACACCCTGCGAACCGATGCTCAGTGGGAAGAGCGTGAGCGGTCAGCAGCACAAGGCCAGATGCGTGCCTGAGTTCGCTCACCTCCGCGCTTATCTCGACGCCAACGTGCTATTCTCAGCCTCCTACAGCGACAACAATCGATTCCTCAACCTCTGGCGTATGCACGCTGTCACTCCGGTCTCCTCGCCCTACGCGATCTTTGAGGCACGCTCACACGCTCACCGTCCGGGTCATTCCGAGCGGCTTGAAGTCTTGTTGGCCAAAACCCAGCTCGTCAGCGACGTCGACATCCGATTCGTCCCTTCCGATATCGTCCTCGTCCCGAAAGATCGCCCCATCCTGGCCGCCGCCATCGGTGCATCGGTCGATTACCTCATCACCGGCGACAAGAATGACTTCGGCCATCTCTGCGGTCGCCCGATCCTGGGAGTGAAAGTCATCCTCCCATCGGATTTCCTCGACATGACTCTGGACCGGCTGATCGCGTAACCTCACGTACAATTCAACTGACCGCCGATTGACCTAACCACGGAGCTCCGCACCTGCTTTCCCTCTCCCAACTGAACGTCCTTCCTGCAGCACTCATCCTCCTCGCCCCCAAGGGCCTGGGCCACTACTGGCGCTCCCACTACGCCGACAAGACCTTCGAGCATCTCTACCAGCTCACCGCCTTCGACTATTGGCTGCTCACCCCCTACTTCCTCGTGATGATCATCCTCGCCTTCTACGGGATCCATCGCTACCAGCTCGTCTGGCTCTACTACCGCAACAAGAAAAAAGCCGCCAAGTGGTCCGAATCGCCCGCGCGCTTCCCCGAAGGCGAGCTCCCCTTCGTCACCATCCAGCTCCCCATCTTCAACGAGCAGTTCGTCATCGGCCGCCTCATCGACGCCTGCTGCCGCATCGACTACCCGCGCGACCGCTTCGAGATCCAGGTCCTCGACGACTCCACCGACGAAACCACCCACGTCGCCGAGCAGATCGTCGCACGCTACGCAAACGGCTTCGCCGGCATGGACCCCCAACCCATCGTCTACATTCATCGCGAAAACCGCTACGGCTTCAAGGCCGGCGCGCTTGATGCCGGCCTCAACACCGCGCGCGGCGAGTTCGTCGCCATCTTCGACGCCGATTTCGTTCCGCCGCGCGAGTGGGTCATGAAGGTCATCCACCACTTCGCCGAGCCCGAAATCGGTATGGTGCAAACCCGCTGGACGCACCTCAACCGCAACTACAGCTTCCTCACCCAGGTGGAAGCCATCCTGCTCGACGGGCACTTCGTCCTCGAACACGGCGGACGCAGCCGCGCCGGCGTCTTCTTCAACTTCAACGGCACCGCCGGCATGTGGCGGCGGAAGATCATCGGCGAAGCCGGCGGCTGGCAGCACGACACCCTTACCGAAGACACCGACCTCAGCTACCGCGCACAGCTCATCGGCTGGAAGTTCAAGTACCTCCAGGACGTCGAATGCCCAGCCGAGCTCCCCATCGAGATGACAGCCTTCAAGACCCAGCAGGCACGCTGGGCTAAAGGTCTCATCCAGACCGGCAAGAAGATTCTCCCGCGCATCCTCAAATCCGACGCGCCCTTCCACACCAAGCTCGAAGCCTGGTACCACCTCACCGCCAACCTCAGCTATCCGCTCATGATCGTGCTCTCCACCCTGCTGCTACCCGCCATGATCATCCGCAGCTACCAGGGCTGGGTCCAGATGATGCTCATCGACTTCCCGCTCTTTATGGCGAGCACCATGTCGGTCTCCTCCTTCTACCTCGTCAGCCAGAAGGAGCTCTTCCCACGCCGCTGGTACCGGACGTTCATCTATCTACCCTGTCTTATGGCTCTTGGCGTGGGTCTCACCGTCACCAACACCAAGGCCGTGATCGAAGCGCTCTTCGGCATCAAGAGTGCCTTCGCCCGCACCCCCAAATTCGCCGTCAAAAAGAAGGGGGAAAAGAGCCAGGCCACCAAGTACCGCAAGCGTCTCGGCTTCATCCCCATTATCGAGCTCGCCATCGGCACCTACTTCGCGTTCACCGTCTGGTACGCCTGCTCCACCGAGAACTACTTCACCGTGCCGTTCCTGCTGCTGTTCGTCTTCGGCTATTGGTACACCGGTTTCCTCAGCCTCTTCCAGGGCCGCTTCGACCGCTTCAAAACCCGCACCGAACCGCACGAAAAGCCCTACCCCGTCGGCATCTAGCGTAGGAATGCCGCGCTATCACTTCCTAAGAAGTGATAGCATCCTCGCAAGAGGAGAAACCATGCCAGCTCTCATCATCCGCAATCTCTCCGAAGAGACGCACCGCGCTTTAAAGCACCGTGCCGCTGCCAAAGGGCGGAGCACTGCCGCCGAAATCCGTATGATCCTTGAGGAAGCGGTCAATCCGCCCGAACGCATTCTGATCGGAAGCGAATTAGCTGCTCTTGGCCGCCGGATCGGCGGAGTTGAGTTGGATATCCACCGCGATCAGACGCCAGCTACCGGCGCAAGCTTCGAATGATCCTCGTCGATACAAACCTCATCTCTGAGCCGCTTCGACCCGTCGCCGACATCAAAGTGTCAGCATGGCTCGATCGTCAAGCCGCGGAGACACTCTTCCTCTCCTCAGTCAGTCTGGGCGAGGCGTTGCTGGGCGTAGAGCTTCTGCCTCCCGGCAGGCGTCGCACGGTGTTAGAGGAGTCGTTGCACACGCTCCTCACTCGCTTCTTCGGCCCGCGAATCCTGTCTTTCGACGAAGGAGCTGCGATTGCGTATGCGAAGCTGGTGAGCCAAGCACGCTCCGCCGGGAAGGCGATCAGCGTAGCCGATGCCCAGATCGCTGCCATCGCTCAGGTTCACGGATACTCCGTGGCTACGCGCGACGAGAGCCCGTTTCGGGCAGCCGGCGTTCCAGTCATCAATCCATGGGAGTCGTAAGAAGCAAAGAGGCCCGGCAACTTCGCCGGGCCTCTTCAACTTCGCCACCACCAACCTTAGAACCGGAGACCGATCTTGATCGGAATATACGTCGTCTTGTTGCTGTTAGCCGGAAACAGGTTATTCGGATCGGGGTTAGGCCCGGTCGGCGCATAACCATTCGTATTGTCAGCGTAGATATACCCCTGGCGTTGAGAGTTATCGATAATCACATACCGAGCCTCGATAAAGAAGCGCTCATCCGCAAACCTCGAGAATTTGTAAGTCAATCCAATTCCCAAGTTCCCACCGAAGGCATTGGACGTGTAGTGATCGATCACTGCATTCTCTTCCTCTTCGATCAGCTCCCCGTAGTAGTCGGCGTATCCCTCCTCGGGCGTGGTAAAGTTTGTCACCTTGTGATAAAGACCCGCTCCCAGTACGCCGTACGCTCCAACTTTATCGCCCTGGTAGAAGGTATAAGTCGGATCTAGCGTGAACGACCAGATATGGTTGTTGCCGTCGAGCGAAGTGAGGCACGTGTCACCCGAGGCTGCGGCCGCCACCGTGTTACAGCCGTTATCGTAAAGTGCCAACTGGTTATCCAGCGTCTGCCCGTTGATTCCGAAGTGGTCATAGTCGAACTGCAGCAGCACCGCGAACTTCTTGTTGAACTGCCGTCCGCCGCCCACCGAGAACGCCCAGCTGGTGTTGTAGTAGTGATACGTATCCCCCGTCGGCAGCGTGAATCCGGCACCCGCCTCGAAAACATACTTGTTCGATCCATCCGAATTATGCGAGCTGTCGTTGTACCGCGGATGCCCATAGCGCCGGGGCGGAGGCTGCATCGCCGCAGGCGCACCCGGGAAGCTCAGCGTAGCCGAATCCGCCGCGGTCGCATCCTCCGGAGAAAGCGAATCCGACGACGAGCTATAACTGGCATCCGCCAGCGTCGCCATGTCCATCGGCCGTGACGAGACTCCGGCAAACAACGTCGCCGGCGCCGAGACAGCAGGCCCCGTCACCGCTGGCGCGGTCTGTTGCGCGTACGCTCCCAGTGTGAACGCGCCGGCTACAGCCGCCAGGGCCGCACCGCGGAACACGAAGGAGGAAGGACGAGAAGAACGAAACTCAAAAATTGGCATCTGTGGAACTCCCTGAAGGTGCTGCATCTTCTGACGCTTAACCCAAACAAAAGACTCTTGTTGCGGTAGGACGCGTAAACTTCGCCGCACGTCTACATGACGTTGAAAGCACAGGCCCCGGATGCATCTGCACCCGGGGCCCGCCGTCTCTGCTTCCATCCCACACAACATACAACCTGCAACATCCAACTCTAGTGAATATCAAACTGCTCCGGATGCAGACTCGGGTCGCTCTTCACCAGAATCGTCTTGCCGCACATCTCTTCCATCTCCTGTAGCCAGTGCGTGCTCGGCGCCTTCAACTGCTTCACCACGTCCGGATGCACGCGCAGCATCACGTCGCCGCGATCCAGGTGCTTCGCCATCTTGCGCATCTCGACGTAGATGTCGTTGCACACCGTCACCGGCGACTTCACCATGCCCGTGCCGGCGCAGATGCCGCAGGTCGTCGAAAGCGTGCGCTCAAGCGACTGCTTCACCCGCTTGCGCGTAATCGCGACCAGGCCGAAGTCGTTGAACTGCAGCACCTTCGATGGCGCGCGGTCGAGCTTCAACTCATCTTCGAGCGCCATCATCACCTTGTTGCGATTCTTGCGCTCATCCATGTCGATGAAGTCGATGATGATGATGCCGCCCAGGTCGCGCAGCCGAATCTGCCGCACGATCTCCGGAATCGCATCGAGGTTCGTCTTCACGATCGTGTCTTCAAGCCGCGCCGTCTTGCCCACGTACTTGCCGGTGTTGATGTCGATCGCGACCAGCGCCTCTGTCTGATTGATGACAATCGATCCGCCCGACTTCAGCCACACCTTCGACCGCAGCGCCTTGTTGATCTCTTCGGTAATGCCGAACTGCTCGAAGAGCGGCGTCTCCTTCGTGTAAAGCTTCACGCGCCGGATCAGGCTCGGCTGGAAGCGCTGAAGGAAGCGCAACACGCGCTCGTACTCGGTCTCGGAATCGACCCAGATCGCGGAGAAGTTATCCGTCACCTGGTCGCGCAGTACGCGCTCAATCAGGTTCAGGTCGTGGTAGATCAGCGCGGGCGACTTCGACGACTCGGACCGCGTCTTGATATCCGCCCACAGGTTCAGCAGGAATCGCAGATCGCTGCGCAGCTCCTCTTCACTCGCTCCGGCAGCCGCCGTGCGTACGATAAATCCACCCTGCGCATCCCCCTTCTCCGAAAGCAGGATCTCCTTCAACCGCCGGCGCTCGCCGTCCGATTCAATCTTGCGCGAGACGCCCGTGTGCGAAACCGTCGGCATAAACACCAGGAACCGCCCCGGCAGCGCGATGTGCGACGTAATCCGCGCGCCCTTCTTGGCGATCGGCTCCTTCGCAATCTGCACCAGGATCTCCTGCCCCGGCTTCAGCAAATCCGAGATCGCCGGCAGGTTGGTCGCCTGCATGGACTGCCGCCCGCGGCCATCGCTTCGTCCGCGATCGGACGATCCCGAACTATACCCACGCTCGCCCGAACCCGGCCGCCGCTCACGTCCGCCGCGCCCATCCCGCCGCGAGTCGCGCCCGCGCCCGCGATCGCGGTCGCCGCGTCCCTCCCGCCGAGGCTCCCGCGCCGCCGGCCGTGCAAACTCGCCGTTCTCCGCAAGCTCACGTGGCGTCGCGTCCTCAAACGTACCGCCGGGCTCGCCCAGCTCCCCGTTCTCGAGCTCCGACTCGTTCCCGATCTCGCCGAACGCAGCATCTTCGCCGCCTTCGTCCTCGTCCTCACCCTCTTCTGAGTCGAAGTCCTGGTCTTCCTCGAGGAAATCCTCTTCGAAGTCTTCCTCATCCTCTTCGTCGTCCAGCACCGGCTCCGTGCGCGTCAGCTGGTCGATCGACATCTCGCGAAGCATCGTGCCCAGGTCCGCCGCGTGGTCGAGCGCCACCTGTTCATGCGGCTCGAAATCGAGCGCGGCATGGGCGTCCACGGCATGGATCTGCCCGGAATCGTCGTCATCCTCCATCACTTCTTCTTCGAGCAGCCCCGAGCCCGGCTCGAAGTACACAGCCATCGCAGGCGGCGGCGCCGCGGCCGGCACAATCCCATCCACCACCGCACCCTGGTGCTCGATCGGCGAGCTCGGCTCCGCGTGCTCGTACGCGGGGTACTCCCGCTCGCTCACCGCCGCCGGCTCGGAGTGCATGTTGCCCATCTCCGAAATCGACGTCATCTCATGCTCGTCCTCTGCAACTTCATGGTGCAGCTCATGCGCCAACTCCGCGGGCACCTCAACTGCGGGTACATACTCCGGCGCAGCAACAGACGCGGTCCCCGCGGCGTGGGAAAACTCCTCCGGATGGACCGCATGCTCCGAAACCTCGGCCATCTCCGGCTCGGGCACAGCCGCAATCGGGTCTTCAACGACCTCGGGGACCGACTCCTGCAGCACCGGTTCATCCATCACCGGCGCAGACTGCCGGAACTCGCGCGGAGCCACCGGATCGACCCGGTACGACGCCGAAGCCTCTTCCGGCTCATACTCAGCCGCCGGTGCCTCAATCGTTGGCAACAGCTCCAGCGGCTCGACGGCCGCAACCGGCTCGCTGACCATCGGTTGCGCCTCCATCATCTCAGGCGCTTCCACCACCTCCTGCCCGACAACCGGCATCGGCGGCGGCGGCACAAACGTCGAGTTCACCGGTGTCACCAGGTGGCTCGCCGGCGCATGCTCGGGTTCGCTCAGGTACGTCGGCGTCTCCGCAATCGGAGCACTCTCATGCGAGGGCGCAGCCGCAACTTCGGCCACGGGTGCCTCAAACTCCCGGCGCGGCTCACGCGGACCACGCTCAGACCGGTCTCCGCGCCCACGATCCCGTTCGCCACGGCCCCGGTCACGATCACCCCGGCCGTCGCGACCACGTCCGTCGCGCGACTCACGCGGCGCATCATTCCGGTACGGAGCCGGAGAACCCGTGCGCGGACGCAGCGTCTCACCCGGCAGCACCAGCCCGCCATCCCAGCCCTCGGCCACAAACTCCGAAACTGCTGGCACAGCCGCAACCGGCGCACTCGCAACCGTCTCCTCGCCGCCCGCACGGTACTTTGAAAGCGACTCACCCGGCAGAATAACCGGCTCAGCCGGAGCCTCAACCTCAGCCTCTACCCCGTACGGCTGCTCGTCCTTATCCACCTTGTAAAGGCTCGTAGAAGGCGCAAACCCACGCGGCACGCGAGGCGCACTCGCCGGCCCGCGATCCCGCCGCCCGCGATCTCCGCGGTCGTTCCTGTCGCCGCGTTCGCCGCGCTCGCCACGGTCATTCCGCGGCCCACGGTCTCCGCGATCTCCAGCCCCGGTCCGTTCCCGGAAAGCCGCCTGCTCCGAATCCGTCGGAAGCGTCTCCGCAGCCGCCGCAATCGGCTCGTCCAGCTCATCCGCTCCCGGCTCAAACTCCACCGGCTCCGACGCAAACGAATCATAGCCGGGCTCAACCGCCGCAGCCTCATTCGCTACCGGCGCCGCGCCCTCTGGCCGCGCTCCGCGATTCCCACGCCGTCCGCGACGGCCGCGCCAGCGGCGGCTCCCATCGGCACCCGGCAGACCCTCGCCGACCTCATCCTGGTTATCCGGGATCGAGATGTTCCCGGCAACCGGAGCCGCCGCCTCTGCAATCGGCGCCCGCTCAAACTCTCCACGCGGCGCACGCACCTCATCCGGACGGCCTTCGCGATTGCCGCCACGATTCCCCCGGTTGCGCCCGCCACGCCGGCCACGGTCACGATCGCCCCGGTCCGAGCGCTCGCCGCCGCGATCCGCCCGTTCGCCTTCAATCACCGGCCGCGACGGATCAAGCCCACTCACCGCCTGCACAAACAAATCGGAGTCCGAAGGCTCAGCCAGACGCGGCTGAGCGTCGCGAGCCTCACGCGGCCCACGATCCCGTCCGTTACGGTCGCCCCCATTACGATCGCCATTGCCATTGCGCGTGCGCCCCGAATCCCCCGAGTTCGCGCTCGCCTCGAAGTCGGCCGTATCCCCGGCCTCCTCCATAAAATCCGTAATGTAGAGGAACGCGTCCCGCTCCAGGCCAATATCCACAAACGACGACTGCATGCCCGGAAGCACGCGCGTCACGCGGCCGTTGTAAATGGATCCGGCCAGCGTATATTCGTTCTCGCGCTCGTAGTAAATCTCTGCGAGCTGGTCGTTTTCAACGATGGCAAGCCGCGTCTCATGCGGCGTAGAAGAGATATAGATTTCTTTCGACATGCTGTGTTCTGCTCTTTCTGCCGGGCCCCTCAGGAGCGCGCGGCAGGCAGGCACGACGAAAGTTCGAGGGCTTTCCCAGCAATTACTCGCTAGGCGCTGCCCACCGGAAACGCGGACTGGATGCGGGATGCGGAAGCTGCGGGTTCGAACTCTGTCGCGAAGCTCGGATACACTTCGGCCCGGGCGCCTAAGCCTCTCATTCCACGAGAGTTCAAGCGGGGGAATTCACAGAAAACATCGATGCCACGTGTTCTTGCTTCAAACTCTTGAATCCATACCGCGAAGGTGACCGAAACAACCTCTGGCTGAGGCGGGGCCGTTTGCCTTCTGTATGGCTTCATTCCCTATCCTGTCCGGCCTTCGGAGTCGAACCTCTGCCTGGCCGGCCTTATCTGTAAATTCAAAACTTCAAATCTGCTCAGTACGAAAACTTTGCCGCCCGGTGGCGCCTGGCGCCGAAGCGAAGCGGGGACGTACGCTGGACCGGCATCTGGCCAATCCAGGATCAACAAACTTTTCCTCACCGCTGTCCGGGCAAAACACCCGAAGACCGGCTCAACCCAAATTGTAACCGACAAGTGACTTCATCGGCGCGCCGGCGCCCTGAACCGCGAAAATCTGCGCCCTTGTCCGCGCTCTCCGCGCGAGGCTGTTCCCGTCCCTAGTTCACAAACCGCCGCATCCGGATATTCATCACGATCCCAAGCGCCATAAACGTGAACAGCACCGAGCTGCCGCCATAACTCAGCAGCGGCAGCGGAATCCCGGTCACCGGCATCAACCCCACCACCATCCCCACATTCACCGCAATCTGGAACACCAGAACCGCCACCACGCCCATAATGATCAGGCTTCCCGGCAGATCCTTCGCCGTCTGTGCATTCTGGATCAGCCGCATCAGGATCAAAAAGTAAAGCAGCAGCACCATCACCGCGCCAATAAACCCGTGCTCCTCGCTCAGCGCCGCAAAGATAAAGTCGGTATACGGAATCGGCAGGAAATCACCCTGCGTCTGCGTCCCGCGATTCGTTCCCTTCCCCCAGATCCCGCCCGAACCAACCGCAATCTTCGACTGCAAAATCTGGTATCCAGCACCCCTCGGATCGTTCCCCGGGTCCATGAAGCTCGTCAGCCGAGCCACCTGGTACGGCTTCAGCACCTTCCCCGACTTCAGCACTACCGCCCCCAGCAGCCCAAACGTCACGATCAGAATGGTGGCCTGCCGCCACGAAATCCCACCCAGAAACAGCCCCGCCAACAGAATCGGCACATACGTCAAGGACGTGCCCAGGTCCGGCTGCGACAACACCAGGAGCATCGGCACGCCCACCAGCGCACCCGCTCTGAAGATATCGCCCCAGCTCAACTCCTTCCCCGCTCGAGCCCAGAAAAACCGCGCCACCGCCAGGATCAGCACCAGCTTCACCCACTCCGAAGGCTGAAAATGGATACCGCCCGGCAGCTTGATCCAGCGCCGCGCCCCCAGCACCTTCGTTCCCACCAGCTTCACCGCCACCAGCGACACAATCGAGACCGCATACGCCCAGTTCGAGACGTCCAGCAACTGGTGGTAATCGATCAGCGAGATCAGGAACATCAACGCAAGACCCGTCACCAGAAACTGAATCTGCTTATGGTCGAACCCGTGAAACTTCGTCATCGCCGTCGCCGAGCGAATCTCCAGCACACTGAAGACCGATAGAATCCCCAGCAGCCCCAGCAGCGGCCAGTCAAAATCCCGATAAGAAGAGAACCGTTGCATCGTCCTGAACCTAGTCTAGCCGCTCGCAGCCCTCGCAGCATCCGCCCACCTCTCCAGCTGAGCTGCTGGGTGGAAGCATGGGGCTTTAGCCCCATGAAAGAGGTCATTGAAAATGGGGCTTTAGCCCCGGCGCGTTCTCATCATTGGAAATGCCGCGGAGCTTCATCCAAAAAGCTTTTCACTCTTCCAGACGAATACTGGAACTGTTCCGCGCTTTCGCACAACCGTGCTCGCACTGGATTCTGCTCAACATATCGCATGTGAGCACGATAATCATCCGCATCCCTGATGCGGTGCTCAGAAAAGCTCCTCTCCCAAACATCCATTCTGCTCTTGAGGCGAAACGAGAAGCCGCCCTTCACATACTGCAAAGCCTTCTCCAAGGAGACCTCGTAAGCAGGCGTCAGCAAGAGATGCACGTGGTCCGGCATGGCCACAAACGCATGAAGCTCAAAACGTCCCTTTGCCCGGTTCTCTTCGAGCACACTCATAAACAGCAATGCCGTTTGCTCCACTTGGAACAAACGTCGACGCCCAGCCGTAACTGAGGTGACGAAGAACGTTCGAACCTCCTGCGGAGCAAGCGCCATGTGACGAGTTTAAGCAGAGAGACACCTTGGCTAAAGCCCCATTTTGGGACTCGTCCGTGCATGGGGCTGAAGCCCCCTGCTTCCACCCTGCGGCCACACAGCCTTACCCCTCGACCCACGACAGCGCATTTCGCCATACGCCCCCACATGCAGCCGGACCCGGTTGTCGCCTACTTCGCCGGATCAACCGGAGCGCTGACACCCTTCGCCGCCGGCACATCCCCATTGGGAGCCTTGCCCGCCGGTGCCTCCGGCTTGTTGTCATCGTCCGTAGCCGGCGCAGCTTCCGCCGGAACCGTCGGTGTAATCGGCGCGTCGGCAATCTTCAGATTGTGCTCCGCCTTCCGCTGCTTGGTCACAAACGCATCAATCACCTGCGCCCCCAGCTTGGCCGAGTTGTTCCCCCAGTACCCGTGCTCCCAGAGCACAGCCACCACGATGTCGGGATTGCGCCGCGGCGTCATCCCCACAAACCACGCGTTCGGCAGCGTCGCCTTGTTCGTACTGTTCTTCTGCCGGCCGCTCACGATATCGGCCGTACCGGTCTTACCCGCGAAATCAATCCCGTCCAGGTGCGCCGCATAGGCCGTCCCAATCGGGCTCTGCGTCACGTTCGCCATGGCGTCCGTAATGATCTGCCAGTTCTCCGTCGAAAGCGGAATGGTCGCATCGCCGCTACCCGGAAACGTATCCTTTACCGCGCTCGCGAACTCCGCCGGCACCTCGCCCGGCATGATCACGTGCGGCCGCCGAAACACCCCGCCGCTCGCAATCCCGCTCAGCGCCCGCGCCAGCTGCAACGGCGTCGCCGTCACCGCGCCCTGCCCAATCCCCACCGAGATGGTCTCACCCGCAAACCATTTCTCGTGGTAGTTCTTCATCTTCCACTCTTCCGACGGCACCGTCCCCGACGCCTCATCGGGCAGGTCGATGCCCGTCTTCTGCCCCAGGCCCACAGCATGCGCGTACTGCGCAATCTTCTCGATCCCCAGCTTGTTCGCCAGCGTGTAGTAGAACGTGTCGCACGAGTAAGGAATCGCGTTGTAGATATTCACCGCGCCATGGTGCCGGTCGCAGTGATACAGATGCCCGAAGAACGTCGCCCCACCCTCGCAATCAACTCTCAGATTCTGCGCGATGCCTTCCTGCAGCCCGGCCACCGACATGATGATCTTGAACGTGCTCCCCGGTGCCAGCTGCGCCTGGATCGTCTTGTTCAGCAGCGGGTGGTTTGGATCGTTCAGAATCTGAGACCAGTACCCCTTCGTCAGCTTCACCGAAAACTGGTTCGGATCGTACGTCGGCCGCGAAACCATCGCCAGGATCTCACCCGTATGCGGGTCCATCGCCACAATCGCGCCGTTCTTGCCCTCGAGCGCCTGCTCCGCAACCCGCTGCAAATCCAAATCGATCGTCAAATGCAGGTCTTTGCCCGGAATCGCAAGCTCCTGCCCCAGCACGCCTACTTCCTTGCCGTGCGAGTTCACAATCACATCGCGCGAGCCGTTCGTCCCGCGCAGCAGCGGGTCGTACGTCTCTTCCACACCCGACTTCCCCACCACATCGCCCGGCTCATACGCCGCGTAGCGCGGGTCGTTGTCGAGCATCTGCTCGGAGACCTCGCCCACATACCCAATCAGGTGCGCCGCAAACCCATCCTTTGGGTACAGCCGACGTTCCTCTTCGAGCGTCTCGAGCTCCGGCAACTCGTTCCGATGCGCCTCGACGAACGCCTGCTCGTCCGGCGTAATATCCTGCTTCAGCGGTATACGCGAGTAGCGCGGCGCATTCCCATAGTGCTTCAGCAGCGCCTGTAGCTGGTCGAGCGGCATGTGCAGCCCCTCGGCAATCAGCGGCAGATCGATCGACGGATCCTTTATCTGGTCGCGCAGCAGGTAGCACGTCGTCGAAGGATAGTTATCGACCAGCAGCCGCCCCTCGCGGTCGAAGATCCGTCCACGCGGCGCCAGCACCGGCACCTTGCGGATCCGGTTCTGCTCCGCCTGCACCCGGTACCCGTCGGCACCCAGAACCTGCAGATTCCACAACCCAAGCGTAAGCACCACCAGGATGCCAACAATGAAGTATTGCGCCGCCGCCAGCTTCCCCGGGGAAAGCTTCTCTTCGCGGCCAATCAGAGGACTAGGGGTGTTCGGGATCATCGGAGGAGGCCTTCCCTCTCATTGTATCCAGCTTCCCCTAACCCACCCGCAAATCATCGCCCACACACGACAAGCCCCAGCGCACTCATCGCCCGAAACGGGAAGTAATCTTCACTCCCGGAAGGCGATTCTGCCCACCCCTTCAGCCCACCGGTGAGACACTACGCCAGTCTCCCTTCCGGCTGCCGCGCACGGGCACACGACGGGCACGTTCAAGGTTCGCCCTGCGCGAACAAGAGAACGCCCGGAGTTCGAGCTCCGGGCGTTCCGTAAAGAAAGGAGACTAGAGCCATGGTTCGTCTAGGAATCGCCAAGGCTCAGGGCTCAATCTCGATCTCAGGCAATCTCTTGCTGTCGATCGTCATTGCTGTCCTGATCGCTACGGTAGTCTTAGCACTTCTGCTCTGAACACTAACCCTCCGGGCAAGGTCTTGGCAGCCGCCCGGGGGCTAACAACTTTATCGGCGGGAAACCAACCTCGCCGGCAAAGCCTTTCCATACAGTGGATGCCACCCTGCACCCGGAGTCAAGAAGATTTTCGTGAAGCGCCGGCACCCGCGTCCCGAAACCAACCTAATCCCGCAACTTGAACCGATCCAGGAACAAAAACAGCGGAATCGCCACAGCCGTATTTAACGCGGCGCGAATCACCTCGTGCACCCACAGCACGTGCACCTCCAGATTCCCCAGCATCACCCGGTTGATCGCAAACAGCATCAGCGACTGCAGCATCGAGAATCCGAAGATCATCAGCACCCGCGTCACCAGGTTCTCGACATCCACCTGCACCCCGATGCTCGAAGCAATATACCCGATCACCGACTTCGCCATCCCGTTGATGCCGATCGGCTGCCCCGTCAGCGCATCCTGCACCAGCCCAATCGCCGCCCCCGTCAACGCCCCGATGATCGGATTGCGCCGCGCCACCGCAAAGAAGATCACCGCCAGCAGCGGCAGATCCAGGATCAGCAGGCGCGGCAGAATCTTCGGTACATACGCCTGTAGCAGAATGAAAATCAGCGGCACGGCAATCGCCACCACGGGACTGAACCGGTACTCCTCAAGCTCCCGCCGCGATGTATAGCTATGGTCTGCCATTCGTCTCCTAACCTATTGCGGCGGCTGAGCGGTAGGTGCCGCCGGCTGCGCACCCTCTGGCGCTCCTGGCTGCAGATCCGCCGCCGGAGCCGCCGCTCCCGGGCTGTACTTGTCCGGATGAATCACCGGTTTCGGTTTCGGAACCAGCTTCGTCGAATTATCCGCCGGAGGCGTTGCATCCGCCGCGCCACTCGGATCATCGGCTGCCGTATCGCCCTTCTCATGCAGACTCGGCAGCCGCTCCGCACTCACATCGGCCGCGTTCGCCGCGGCATCGGCGGCCAGCTCCTGCTCCGTCTTCGGGTCGAGGCTGTTGCCCGTCGCCGTCACCACCAGCACCTCTTCCAGCTGGTTCAGGTTCGCGGCCGGCTTCAACGCGATTAACGTATACGGCTGGTGTTCGATATCCGGCTTGATACTCTCAATCGTCCCCACCGCCAACCCGCGCGGATACACCATATCGCCGCCCGAAGTCAGCACTTTCTCGCCCGGCTTGATCCGGTCATCCGGCGTCAGGTTCCCAATCACGATCTGCCCCGTCGGCGACCCCTTCAGGATCGCCCGGATCCTCGTCGACTGCAAAAACACTCCTGCGCCCGACGTCGGATCGCTCAGCAGCAGCAACTGCGACGTCGTCGGAAACACATCGCGCAGCTTCCCCACCACGCCATCCGGCGTAATCACTGCCATCCCTGCCTTCAGCCCATCCTTCGCGCCCTTGTCCAGCAGCAGCAGCCGCGACTGGTCCGAACCCGACGTCCCAATCACCTGCGCCGCCACCGTCGCTGAAATATAGTGCTGCTTGAAGTCCAACAGATGCCGCAACCGCTGCGCCTCGACTGCATCCTCCGAGATCGCCGCGCGCTCCAGCCGCAACTGCGCCAGCTGCTTCTGCAAGTCCGCATTCTGCTGGCGCACATTGCGCAGATACACATAGTCCGACCAACCGTACCGCAGCCCATTTCCGCTAAACGCCGAGAACCGCTCAAACGGCGAGACCAGCGCATTCGCCCAAAGCCTTACCAATCGCACATGCTGCCCGTCCGGGCGCGACGGGTCGGCCGACCGGCGAACCTGGGTCGCGAGAGCGATCGACTGCACCAACAGAATGGCTATCAGAACGAGCGGATTCTTGAATCGGCTGAAAAAGGATTCCATGGACCGTTGTGTCATTTCCATTATCGCCGCATCTGACTGCGAGATGGCGAATCTGAACATTCGTTCATAAAGCAAGGAGCTTGGTTGGTAGACACAAACTGCAGTAAATACCCCGCCGGACCCACGCTCGTCAGCCGAATCGCCGGCGGTACCCTCTTCAACATCGACTCTCCCGCCTTCTATCAGCAGAATGCGGCGCGCTACGGCGACGTCTGCTCCTTCCTCACGCCTAACGGCTTCCGCCAGTTCCAGTTCAACCACCCCGACACCATCGCCGACATGCTCGTCCGCGACGCCCAGCATCACCTTCGCGGCGTCGTCCTACGCCGCGCCCGCGGCATCCTCGGCGACGGCCTCCTCACCAGCGAAGAGCCCATCCACCTTCGGCAACGCCGCCTCGCCCAACCCGCCTTCCATCGCCAGCGCCTCGCCCATTACGGCGCCGAAATCGTCCGCATCACCCAGGAGATGCTCGCCGCCTGGCCCAGCCAATCCGGCACCATCGAGTCCCACGCTGAGATGGTCCGACTCACCCTCCGCATCACCTCCCGCTGTCTCCTCGGTGCCGACGTCCACGCCTCCGTCCAAACCTTCGTCGATTCCATGCAGGTCTTCAACGACTACCTGCCCTTCGCCCTGCTCCCCGGCGCGCAATACCTCGAAAAGCTCCCCATCGGCCCCATGCCCGGCATGAAGCGCGCCCTCACCGCGCTCGACGACCTGATCTTCGGCATCATCCGCGAGCGCCGCGCCGCACAGCAACGTGGCGGAAGCCTCGGCGACGACCTCCTCGCCATGCTCCTCGAAGCCGAAGACGAGTCCGGCTCCATGTCCGATCGCCAGGCGCGCGACGAAGCCCTCACCATCCTCCTCGCCGGCCACGAAACCACCGCCAACGCCCTCACCTTCGCCCTCTGGAACGTCGCCAAACACCCCGCCATCCAGCAATGTATGCGCGAGGAAGTCGCTCGCGTCTGCGTCACCCCCTCAGGCGCCCCCCGCACCCCCGAGGCCGCCGACTTTCGCGCCCTCTCTTATATAGAGCGCGTCTACGCCGAATCCATGCGTCTCTACCCGCCCGCCTGGGTCGTCGCCCGCACCGCCACCCGCCCCTACACCATGCGCACCGGCGAATTCATCCCAAGGGGCGCCCACCTGATCGCCTCGCAGCTCGTCGTTCACCACGACCCGCGCTGGTGGCCCAACCCCCACCGCTTCGACCCCGACCGCTTCCTCGAAGCCGCCAAAGCCACCCGCCCTAAATTCGCCTACTTCCCCTTCGGCGGCGGCGCCCGCTACTGTATCGGCGAAGGCTTCGCCTGGATGGAAGGCGTCCTCATGCTCGCCACCGTCCTCCAGCGCCACCAGCTCCGCCTGCCCGACCCCACCGCCCGCACCCTCCCCATCACCCCCAAGTTCACCATCCGCCCCACCGACCCCGTCCCCCTCCTCGTCACCCCCAGCGAATGCCTCGATTGTGTCTCGAACCCGGAGAGCGTACCGTTAGCTCACGAGGTGCAACATGCCGGATGAATCCGCCGTCGACCGCATCACGCAAGACCCCCGCGTCATGGCAGGCCGCGCGTGCATCCGTGGCACGCGTGTCACCGTGAGCATGATCCTAGGAGAGCTCGGCGCGGGCCAGAGCATCGATCAGTTGCTCTCTGACTTTCCCTACATCACTCGGGAAGACGTTCTCGCTGCCATCACTTACGGCTCCTGGCTCGCCTCCGGACGAGAAGTTGAACTCAAGTCTGCGTGAAGCTTCTTATCGACGCCAATCTCTCGCCCAAGTGGATCCCCTGGCTCCTAACGCACGCTATCGACGGAACGCATTGGAACGAAATCGGCCCCGGTGACGCCCCTGACAGCGACATCATGGCCTACGCCGCGGAGCATGGTTATATCGTCCTGACGCGGGACCTTGATTTCGGAACCATGTTGCGCTAGGCTGTATCGACATATTCACTTCCTTCGCTGCACGAGTTTTGGTGCAGTGGGGAGATGGGAAGTCTTCGGTATGAGTTGAGTGAGGCGCAGTGGCGACGGCTGGAGCCTTTGTTGCCGGGTCGTTCTGGCACGGTGGGTCGTCCTGCGGAGGACAACCGGCGATTTGTGAACGGTGTGCTTTGGGTGATCCGCTCGGGCATGCGCTGGGCGGACCTGCCGGAGCGCTATGGCAAGTACAAAAGCGTGCACAAGCGGTTCATCCGCTGGGCCGAAGCCGGCGTGTGGGACCAGTTATTCGACGACCTGGTGCGGGATCGTAAGAACCCGTACCTGATGCTCGATTCGACGATCGTCCGGGCTCACCAGCAAGCGGCCACGGGCCGTAAAAAGGGGGCGAAGACAAGGCTCTGGGGCGTTCCCGAGGTGGACTGAGCACCAAGATTCACCTGCTCGCCAACGGCCTCGGCGAACCGGTCGCGTTTCGGCTCACCGGCGGCCAGGCCGGCGAGTTCGCCGAAGCGCTGCCGCTGCTGGCCGGTCGCCAGGCCGAGATCGTCACGGCCGACCGCGGCTACGACTCCAACGCCATCGTCGCCGCCATCGAGGCCATGGGCGCCGAAGCCGTTATACCGTCCAAGATCTGCCGCAAGGTGCAGCGACCACACGACCGAACGCTCTACAAGCTCCGCAACCGCATCGAGCGATGCTTCAACCGACTCAAACACTTCCGCAGGCTCGCCACACGCTACTGCAAACGAAGAGTCGCATATCATGCCACCGTCGCCCTCGCATGCACATGGCTACACCTAGAGAGATATGTCGATACGGCCTAGCGAGGCGCGGCATCTCCAAGTGTGATTCAGCTCCGCGGCGGCCACGCCGCACCGGAAAACGTCGGCGAAATCCTCTTGCTTACACTCCGCTCCTCCGTAGAAGAACTCGCCGCGGGAGCCATCCTAACCCTCACAGCCAACCGCACTCGACTCTCATTGCTTCCGCTCAGACGACAAGGTCGGTACTGAACCAGTCAGTCGCCATCCGTGCTCCTATCGCACTAATCCGTGTTAAGCAGTTGCCGTTTCCTGTCCCTACCTTATTTCTGAAACAGCAGCGGCACAAAGTTCACCAGATTATCCCGCCATACCATCCACGTATGCATTCCCGGAGTCTCCACCTCCTGCACCGCCATCCCCTGCCCCTTCAAATAAGCAGCAAGCTTCCGGTTCGGCACAATCAGCCCATCCTCCGTCCCGCAGGAGATCCACAACTCCTTCAAATCCGCCGTCTTCGCATTCAACCCGCTTAGATTCGAAGGCTGCAGCATATGCACCGCAGCGCTAAACCCACCCACATACGCGAACATCGCCGTATGATTCAGCCCCACGCTCAGCGCCTCCAGCCCACCCATCGAAAGCCCCGCAATCGCCGTATTCTCGCGCCCCGTCGCCACGTCGTACTCCGCGTTCACCCGCGGCATCACCTCGGTCAGCAGCGACTCCTGAAACAGCGCGGTATTCCGGTCGATATCCGCCGGCTTCTGCCACTCCCCCCAACCGTCATACACAAAGCTCATCTCGCCATATCCCAGCGGCATCACCACGATCATCGGCTTCGCCTTCCCCGCCGCAATCAGGTTGTCCAGAATATAGTTGGCCTCACCAATCGAGCTCCATCCGCCCGCCGTATCGCTCCACCCATGCAGCAGATACAGCACCGGATACTTCGTGCTCGCGCGCGCATCGTACCCCGGCGGCGTATACACAAAAAACTGGTCCTGGTTCCGCTCCAGCCCCTTCACCGCCTTCGTCGTGAAGAACTGATGGTGCACCTCGCCATGCGGCACATCGGTCTCCTCCCAGGGCTCCGCTGGCGTTCCCGGCACCAGCACCCCGCTGCCCACATTCAGCACCCCGGCCTTCACCATCACGTTGTGCGCGTCCACCGTGTACTGCCCATCCACCTCAAAGTGGTAGCTATAGATCTCCGGCTTCAACGCCTGCGTCGTCAGCGTCCACTCCCCCGCCGCCCCGCGCGTCATCGCAATCGGCTGCGCCACACCTTCAAGCGCCAGCCCAACCTGGTGCGCCGTCTCATCGGTAAACGTAAACGTCACCGTCCGATCCGCATGAACCACCGGGTCCGGCGTCAACCGAGCCGGCGGCGCCGGCGGCGGAGGCGTAGCCACCTTCGAAGCTGGTTGTTGCGCCGAAGCGCCAAGAACAAAAGTAGACGCAAGAAGGACCGAGAAAAATCGCATACTCAACATCCTAGCCTACCGCTGGCCGCCTCGACGGCCGCTGATCCTCTAGATACCCACGCCAAAATCTCCTGAGTCCTCGGCCTCGCCGCCCCAACCCAGCCCATCGCGAAGGCTCTCCCAACCGCGCCCCGCACTAGTCCTCCAGCCGTTCATAGGGCTCCTCCAAAGTTTTCATGCGCAGATCGGAGAGGTGCCCTATAGAATCGATCGGAACCGACAACACTAAACGTATCCGGGCCATGCTTCAGAGTTCCCATTCCTAGCACCCTGGAGCACACTTATGGACCTCGGTCCCACCCCAGTGTTTTTGCGGTTTGCATTGCTGCTTAGCCTTCTTTGGACACTTTACATTCCCTCGCAAGCCCAACTCCCCACTTCGACCGAAAGCCTCAAGACCGTTCTCTCGGGCACCCCGTACGTCGGGCTTGCTTTCGCTTACTCAAGCGCAGGCGATAACCTGTTCGTGAATACCGGCACCGGCATCGAACAGCTCTCGAGAGCGAGCAACTACGCTGCGTCCACCACGCTGGCCAGCGGATACACCCAGCTTCAAGGCCTCGCATTCGATGGCAACAACCTCTACTTCATCGATGCGCAGCACCACACCATCGACGAGTTGCAGTCTTCGAATAACTACCTGGGTGTCACAACCATCGTCAGCGGTAGCTATAACCCGATCAGCATCGCCGTCGATCTCAGCGGCAATCTGCTCTTCCTCGACGCGAACACCAACACCATCTACGAGCACTACGGCTCCTTCAACACCGTCGGCTCTGTCGTAAGCGGCTTCACCAGCCCGGTCGCCATCGCCTACGATGTGAACAACCGAAACCTCTTCGTCGCGGACAATGGGTATGTCAAGGAAGTGCCGTTCTCCACGACCTCCTATACCTACGGAACGCCCAGAATCGTCGGCGGCTCCGCCAAAACCTATCCAAACAGCCTCGCGCTCGATATCAACAACAATCTCTTCTTCTCAACCACCGGATCTCCCTCCGCGATCCAGGAACTGCCGGCAGCCACCAACTACGCCTCCGCCCACAGCTTGCCGGGCCTGTTCACCTCCCCCTTTCTGCTCGCGCTGGCACTCGACGGCAGCCTCTACGTCCAGGATGCTGGACCCGTGACCCGCCAGGTCGCCTTCTCGGGCGCCGATAGCGGACCCGTCTCCATCGGCCAGTCCGTCACCGCCGTCAGCCTGGGGTTCACCTTCAACAGCACCTTCACCCTCGGTTCTGAGACCGTCCTCCCCGCTGGAAACTACTCGCTCAAGGAGTTTACCGACGCAAAAACCGGCTCCTGCGTCTCTGGAACCACCTACACCGCGGGTCAGACCTGCACCGTTGACGTCACCTTCACCCCAGCAATTCCCGGAACGCGCTACGGGGCCGCCGAACTGCTCGATCCCAGCCTGAACGTCGCCGCAACGGCCTACCTCCAGGGCACCGGCCTCGGACCTCAGATTGCCTTCTCCAATCCAAACCTCTCGACCATCTCCACTCTCGCCGGTTTCCAGCTCGCTGAAAACGGAAACGGTGCGCTCATCGTCGCGGAAGGCTGCTGTAATGTGCCTGTCGCGCAACTCACGCCAAACGGCACCGGCTATACCCAGACCACCGTGGCAAACCTAATCCAGCCCTACGGAGCCGCCGTCGACGCCGCCGGGAACATCTACATTGCAGACACCTACACGGGAATCATCTACAAAGAATCCCCTCTTGCTAACGGCACCTACGCACAAACCGTCCTGGACCAGGGCTTCAACAAGCCCTTCACTCTTGCCGTCGACGGCTCAGGCGACGTCTTCGTCGGAGATACCTTCAACAACCAGATCGTTGAGGAGATTTATTCGAACGGCAAATACACCCGATATGTTTTCAACAACGGCGACGGCCCCTACGCCATGGCCGTCGACGGAGCCGGCAACCTCTACACGGCTGACTACTCCGGCAACATCAAGGTCTACACCCTCGCGCTGCCCCCTAGCGCAAATTTTGGCATCTACTACTACCTCGAGACTCCTATCACAACGGTCCCCGTAACGCCCTACGGTCTCACCCTCGACCCCGTCGGCAACATTTACGTCAGCAACACGCAAGACGGCCTCATCCTGAAAGAGACGCCAAGCAGTGGGAGCTACACGCAAAGCACTCTGTTGAACGGCATCTTCTTCCCCGCAGGCCTCGCTGTCGACCCCACCGGCAATTTTTTTGTCGCTGACACGACCCCGAACGGTTACTACGGGCAGATCCAACTCGCCACCTTTAGCAACGCCCCAACCCTCAACTTCGGCAACGTTCCGCTGAATACATCCACCAGCCAAACGATCACTCTCAGCAACAACGGCAACGCTCCCCTCCTCTTCCCCATTCCTACAAACGGCAGCAATCCACAGACCGATGTAGCCGTCCCTCCGGACGCGGAGACCCCCCATCCGCTCACATCGTCTTACAGCGTCGGCAGCGGGTCCACCTGCCCGGTCGTTACCTCGACCAGCACGTCGGAAGGCTCGCTGGCGCCCGGCAAAAGCTGTACCTTTGTCATCGACTTCTCTCCGACCACAACCGGCCCAGCCCAGTTCTCGCTCGCCATCACCGACAACACGCTCAACAAGGTCACCACCCAGACCGTTGCCGTTACCGCCATGGCAACCCCACCCGCGCCGGCTGTTCAATCCATCTCCCCCAGCTTCGGTCCCGACGCCGGCGGAACCCACGTCAGCATCACCGGCTCTGCCTTCACCGGGGCCACCGCCGTCGCCTTCGGCAACACCCCCGCCGCCAGCTTCACCGTCGTCAACGACTCGCTCATCCAGGTGACCGCTCCCGCGGGCTCACCCGGGCAGGTCGATGTCACCGTCACCACCAGCGGCGGCACCAGCCCTGCCAAATCAGGCGACGCCTTCACCTATAATCCAGCCCCTGGCACCGCGCAGATGCCAAAGATCTTCGTCGCCAGCCACAACGGCAGCGTCTCCGCACTCAACGACCAGGGCACCCTCACCCAGAATCAGGCCGGTCACGGTGGCTCCGGCGTCGCCATCGACCCATCCGGTCAGGTCTGGTCCGTCGATGCCGATGGCGGCGGCGTCTCCACCCTCGACGACGCCGGCAACCTCCTCATGGACACCCGCTCCCTCACCGCAACCCAGCCCGCCGCCATCGCCATCGATAGCTCCGGCGACGTCTGGTTCACCTCCGCCACCAACAGCATCCAAGTCCTCTCAAACACCGGCGCGGTCCTTCACACCGCAACCTCCACCGTGTTCAACAACCCCAGCAGCCTGTCCATCGACATCTCCGGCAACGTCTGGGTCGCGCAACCCAACAACACCGTCGTCGAAGTCCTCGGCGCGGCTTCACCCACGAAACCCATCGCCGCCGGTGCCGCCAGCGGCACCCCCGCCGCCCGTCCCTGACGCTCCTAGGAAAAAGTGGGTGCCCGAAAATGGTGCAATAAAAGCTTAGGCCTGGACATCATGTCCAGGCCTAAGCTTCATCGTTTGAATACTTTGCAAAAACAAGGGGGTACACCCCCCCCGGATTTTGCTTAATCGATCGAGATCTTCCGCAGCAGGTTGAAGTTCGAAAGCATCTGACCCGTGCCTAAAACCACGCTCGCCAGCGGATCGTCCGCGACCGAAACCGGAAGTCCCGTCTCTTCGCGAATCCGCTTATCCAGATTCTTGATCAGCGCGCCGCCGCCCGTCAGCACAATCCCGCGATCCGAGATATCCGCCGAAAGCTCAGGCGGTGTGCGCTCGAGCGCCACGCGAATCCCGTTGATAATCGTCGAAATGCACTCGCCCAGCGCCTCGCGAATCTCCGAGTCGTCGATCGTGATCGTCTTCGGCACGCCTTCGATCAGGTTTCGTCCCGTAATCGTCTTCGTCAACTGCTTGTCCAGCGGATAAGCCGAACCCAGTTCCATCTTGATCATCTCGGCCGTGCGCTCGCCAATCAGCAGGTTGTACTTGCGCTTGATGTACGTGATGATCGCCTCGTCCATCTGGTTTCCGGCCATGCGCACCGAACGCGAGTACACAATACCCGCAAGCGAGATGACCGCAATATCGGTCGTTCCGCCGCCGATATCGACCACCATGTTGCCGCCCGGTTCCGTAATGGGAAGTCCCGCGCCAATCGCCGCCACCATCGCCTGTTCGACCAGATGCACTTCCGAAGCCTTCGCCCGGTAAGCCGAATCCATGACCGCACGCTTCTCCACCTGCGTAATCTCGCTCGGAACCCCGATCACGATCCGCGGATGAACCATCATCTTGCGGTTGTGCGCCTTCTGGATGAAGTAGTTCAGCATCTTCTCCGTCTGCTTGAAGTCGGCAATCACACCGTCCTTCATCGGCTTGATCGCGACGATGTTTCCCGGCGTTCTGCCCAGCATCTCCTTCGCCTCGCGCCCCACCGCTTCCACCTCGCCGGTCACCTGGTTCACCGCAATAATCGAGGGCTCGTTCACGATGATGCCCTTATTGTGCGCAAACACGAGCGTATTGGCCGTGCCGAGATCGATCGCAAGATCGGACGAGAAAAGGCTGAAAAGCGAGCGCATATTGTGCACGCGCGAGTAACGCATCTGGAAGTTATTTGACGACATCGGGGACGTTTCGATCCTGACTAAGCAAAAATGCGGAGAGACTTTCCACCATTGTACGGCTTTCGGACATTCTATGAGTCAGAGCGCAAACACCCGCACGAAACTTGGGCGAAACCCGCCCGTTTCGGTACGATAAAGGCTGAAAAGGGGTTCGGATGATTATTGGTGTACCGAAGGAAGTAAAGGACCACGAAAGCCGTGTCGGCGTCACGCCCGCAGGCGTAAAAGCCCTCGTCGAAGCCGGCCACAAGGTGCTCGTCGAGACCAACGCAGGCGCGCTCTCCGCCTTCGTGGATGACGAGTACCAGAACGCCGGCGCGGAGATCGTCGGCTCGGCCTATGACACCTGGCGGCTCGCCGAGACCGTCGTCAAGGTCAAAGAGCCCGTCGAGAAGGAGTACAAACACTTCCGCGAAGGCCTCGTCCTCTTCACCTACCTGCACCTCGCTCCGCTCAAGGAACTCACCGACGCGCTACTGGCTAACAAGGTCACGGGCATTGCTTACGAGACTGTGAAAGACCGCATGGGAACGCTCCCACTGCTCACTCCGATGTCCGAAGTCGCCGGCCGCATGTCGGTCCAGGTCGGGGCAACATACCTTGAGAAAGAGCATGGTGGACGCGGCGTCCTGCTCGGCGGTGTCCCCGGCACGACGCCCGGTCACGTCTGTATCATCGGCGGCGGAATCGTCGGCACCAACGCCGCGAAGATCGCGCTCGGCATGGGCGCGCGCGTGACCTTAGTCGACTTGAATCTCAATCGGCTAAGGGAGATCGACGACATCTTCGGCGGCCGCGTCCACACGCTCGCCTCCAACTCCTACAACATCGAGCGCGCCGTCTGCGATGCCGACCTCGTCATCGGCGGTGTCCTCATTCCCGGCGCCGCCGCGCCCAAGATCGTTACCCGCTCCATGGTCTCGAAGATGAAGAAGGGCGCAGTCATCGTCGACGTCGCCATCGACCAGGGCGGATGCATCGAAACCGCGCGTCCCACCACGCACACCAATCCCAGCTTCGAGATCGACGGCGTCGTGCACTACTGCGTCACCAACATGCCCGCGGCCGTTCCCTACACCTCGACGCTTGCGCTTACGAACGCCACCTTCCCCTACCTGCTGAAACTCGCCAGGCTCGGCGCGGCCGAAGCCATCAAGTCCGACCCGGGCTTCGCCGAAGGCGTCAACACCTTCGCCGGCACCCTGACCTACGCCGCAGTGGCCCAGGCACAAAACCGCGAGTGGAAGCCGATGACAACGCTGGTCTAGTTCGTCTAAGCTGCATGACGAAACTGCTACTGACCTCCCTGGCGCTTGCCGGGTTCGCCCACGCTCACGCTGCGGAACCCATCCAGGTTCCACTCACCGCGGCGCGTTGGCACGCGCTCGCGGCCGATAGCATGGGTCCAAAAGGCCAGCCTGAATTCGTCCGCAAGGAGGGCTTTCCCGAGGGCTTGCTCCTGCTAAAAGCCGGCTCGGTCGCCCTCGACGGACTCACCTTCACAAACGGCACCATCGAGTACGACTTCAAGCCCCTGGCCGCCGACATGCCCGGCCTTCAGTTTCGCGTCAGCGGTCCGGAAAGCGCGCCCGACGGCGAAGAAGTGTACCTGCGCATGTTCGGGGATCAGCGCGCCTCCGACGACGGCATCCAGTACGCGCCCATGATCCACGGCTTCATGCTCTGGAACACCTACCCGCAATACCAGACCCAGGCCCCGACCGTGGACGGCTGGAACCATGTCCGCCTCGTCATCTCCGGGCGGCGCATGAAGGTCTACGTCAACCACTCGGCCGAACCCGTGCTCTCGATCGGAGAGCTCGAAAGCAGCTCACCTGCAGGCGCCATTCACCTGCGCGGACCGGCAGCCTACGCCAATCTGGTGGTCAGCCCTGGCGTCGTCGACGGCCTGCCGCCGCAACCCGAACCCGACCCCACCGCCAACGATCGTGGCCTCGTCCGCCACTGGCAGATGTCCGCGCTACAACCGCTCGTAAAGATGCGCACGCCCGCCTACGCAGAGATGCCCACCCAGCCGAGTGCCTGGCGCGCCATGGACACCGAGCGCGGCGGCTTGCTGAACCTCGACCGCCAGTACACCGCCTCGGACGCCCCTCCGGCGATCGGCTGGCTGCGCTTCCAAATCAACGCCAAACAAGCCGGGATAAAACACGTCTCGCTCGGCTGGATCGGCGAGGCGTGGGTCTTCATCAACGGAAGGCCGCTCACCTCCGGCAAAAACTTTTACGAGCCCGAGAACGAGCGGCGCGATCCAGACGGCAGGCTCTCGCTCGCAAACGGCTCCTTCGACGTTCCCCTCCAGGCCGGCTCAAACGAGATCGCGATCGCCCTCTATGCCTCGGTGCACGACGACTTGCGAGCGCGAACCCACTACGGCTGGGGACTGATGATGCGCTTCGACGACGCCAGGGACCTCACGTTTGAGCGTCCGCTTCCGTAAACCTTGGGAAAACGGCCGCGCGGCGTCCGCCGCAAACCCCTGCGCCCCCTGCGCTGCATCGTATACGGAGGTAGCTGAGCGGTTCTTACCCGGGACGGCATCGTCAGCCTGGTCTCGCACGTTTGCAGCTCATCTCGAATCTGCGTCAGGAACCTTTGGGAGCGTTATACGTGCGTCGCTCAGTCCTTGTGCTTGCGTTATCGGCCATCGCGGCTCTCGGCGCGTTGTTCTTGCTCTATCAGTTCTTTGGCTCGCGAGGCGTTCGGGCGGAGCAGGCGTGGCTCGATAACAATCTTCCCGACGGCGACTCCGAGCGAAGCTCCTCTGCTGGCGGCGGCGGCGCAGGCCAAGGCATTACGCTGCGGCACGACGACAGCTTCCACGTAGCCGCAGCCGACGCTGACACCTGGCTCTTCACCGTCCACCACGGCATCAAGGACGACGCCAGCGGATATACCAGGGAGCAGAACGAGACCTGCCGGGCGAAGTACAAGAGTATCCACTGGTCGGACTCCGTCCTGATGCCAGTCGTCGAGGACTCCGGCCAGCCCGCCTCTGCCGATCCCAACGCCAGAGCCTTCACTCTCCTGGTGCCCGATACTCATCCCTTTCTCACCTGCACCAGCACCCTGCACGAGACCGGCAAGCACGATTCGACCGAAGCGAACCTGGTCCTTGCCCTCACCTTCAACTCGCGCCAGAGCGCCGAAGCGGCGCTCGCTTTGATCATCCAGCACGCAAATTCCGCCACGGCCGCGGCCATCGCAGCTGAAAAGAGTTGGATCGATACCCATCTGCCCGTAGGAGATGTCCGCCGGGGTGGTCCGATGCAGTCCGACGTCGGACCGGTCTACCTCGCCGAGACCGACTCGACCCAGATCTACCCGCTCACCCTCGAAGACTGGCGCTTCCATACGCTCAGCGTCACACACAGGACCCAGGGCCAGGAGAAGGCGGAGTTCCAGACCGAGACCGTCTGCAACGTGCAGCCGAGGAAGGTGGATTGGGCGACGGCAAGCGTCAGCCGGTACGAACCGGCCTTCGGTAACTCGGGCGACCCAGCCTTCCTGGTATCGGTTCTGGGTCCGAAGAGCGTCTCCTGCGATGTCGCGAGTTCGGGTTCAAGAGCCCTCCAGCGCAGCGAGAACGGCCACTGGCTCAACGTGATCTTCCCCAGTGAGTCTGACGCCCGCACCTTCCTCCGCAACATCCGCCAACTGCCGAACGAGCCCGTCGCAGCAGCTCCCGCGCCAGGCGCAGCGCCACAATCAAAGCCGTCGGCGCAAACGCCGGCCCCTGCTTTGCCGGTCTCGGCTCCGGCTCCAACTTCCGCCTCGGCTCTCACCGTTCCGGCTCCCACGGCGAACCAGCAAGCTGCGCCCCAGGACCAGATTCGCGCCATGCTCGAGCAATGGGCCGATGCAGAATCCAGCAACAACCTGGCCGAGAGCCGTTTCTATGCTCCACGCGTCGACCGGTACTTCCTCGCGCGGAACGTGTCCAGCGATTTCGTGCGGCGCGACAAGCAGCGGTTTCTCGCCCGCGGCAACCGTATTCGGTCGTTCGCGATCTCAGACCTGCAGATCGAACAAAGCTCCCCTGGGAAGGCAGTGGTCTGGTTGCGCAAGAGCTACTCACTCTCGAGGCGAGGCGGCACGTCCGGGATCAACGGCTCCACGCATTCCAGGCTGTGGCTGGAAGACACCGCGGACGGATGGAAGATCACGGGGGAGCAGGACTTGAAGTAGCAGTCACGATTGCACGGGGACGCGGATGCGCCCCGCGCCCGGCACCGAACGGTATAGTAAATGCCGGAGGCATCGTTGACCAAAAGCGCGCAGCAGCGGAAGATCTGGATCATCTCGCTCGGCCTCGGCTCCCTGCTGCTCTTTCTCGGCTTCGCCGCGCTCAACGCCTTCAAGCCCGCGTTCCTCGATCCCGAAACCTCCGGTCAGATCCTCTTCTTCGGTGCCATCTCCGCCGCCACCTTCCTGCTGTTCATCGGCGTGTTGCTCATGCTCGTGCGCAATGTGCTGAAGCTGTACGCCGACCAGAAGAGCCGCGTGATGGGAAGCCGCCTGCGCACCCGCATGTTGTGGGGAGCGATCCTCATCAGCCTGCTTCCCATCGCCTTCATGTCGAGCTTCAGCTACCTGCTGCTTAATCGTTCGGTCGAGCGCTGGTTCTCGCTTCCGCTGACGCAGATGCGTGACGACTCCAACTCGCTCGCGCTGGCGCTCTCGCAGTACACATCCGCCAACGCCCGCGTCGAAGCCGAATCCATCAGCTCCGCGCTGCCCTCGCTCGCGCTCGGTAAAGACGCCTCCGCCGGCCTGCTCAACCGCGAAGCCGTGCAGCACATCCTGCGCAACCACGAGATCACGCTGCAGGGCGGCTTCGCCGTCGTCTACCGCGACAACCGTGCTGTCGCCGCGCTGAACATGCCGCAGAGTGCGGGCCAGGCGTCCGCAGTCAAACGCTGGCTGCCGCAGGCCGGCGCAGCACATGCCAGCGATCCGGACGCCGACCCCGTTGAAGACCTTCAGACCGAGCCCATCAACCCAGCCGATCCGGCCGATACCACCGTCCTCAACACCGCGCGCCAGGCTGATGCGCCCATCTTCACGCTTGCCGGAGCCGACTACGCCCTCGGCCTCGCAACCGCCGCCAAGCCCGGCGGAACGGTCGAGAACGTCGTGGTTGGCTTGCCGCTGCCGCACGGAATGTCCGCCACGATGGGCCACCTGCGCACCGCAACTGAAAACTATTGGACGCTTTATCGCGGCCGCCGCGCCTACCGCAGCACCTACATGCTGCTCCTGCTGATGATGACCGCGGTCGCGCTCTTCGCCAGCACCTGGCTCGCGCTGCACCTTTCAAAACAAGTCACCAAGCCGGTCGAAGCGCTGGCAGACGCCATGGCGCTCATCGCCGCCGGCGACTACGGGCATCGCGTGCAGGAATCCGCCACCGAAGAGCTCGGCGAGCTCGTCCGCAGCTTCAACCACATGGCCGAAGACCTCGAAGGCTCGCGCGCCCAGGTCGAAGCCTCGACCGCCCTGCTCTCAGCCGCCAACGCCACGCTCGAAGCGCGCCGCGGCGAGCTCGAGACGATGCTCGAAACCATTCCCAACGGCGTCGCCACCATCACCGCCGAAGGCGACATCGCGCTCACCAACCGCGCGCTGTCAGAGATGCTCGACCCCGGCGGCCAGCGGCCCTTCATCGGCCACAACATGGCCGAGGTCTTTCCCGCCGAGGTGATGGAGGCCATCGACCGCCTCATGCGCCGCTCGCACCGCATGGGCACCGCCTCGGCCGAGATGGAGATGACCATCAACGGCTCCACGTTGAACCTGCTCGTCACCGTCGCTGTCCTCGAAGGCAACATCGTACACAACACCCCGGCCGGCGTTCGCCAGCATCTCGGCTACGTGCTCGTGCTCGAAAACGCCACCGAGCTGCTGCGCGCGCAGAAGCAATCGGCCTGGAAAGAAGTCGCCCGCCGCGTCGCGCACGAGATCAAGAACCCTCTCACGCCGATCGCGCTCTCCGCCGAACAGATCGAGCGCCACATCAATCGGCTCGACAACACGTTGGCGGACGCGCACGTTCAGTCGCCCTCGGTCGCCGTGATCCGTCGCTGCGCGGAGGTCATCTCAACCTCTGTAGACAGCATGAGGGGATTGGTCGACCAGTTCTCGTCGCTTGCCCAGTTCCCCACCGCGCAGCCCCGCCCCGCGGACCTCAACACCATCGTCGAGAACTCGCTCGCGCTCTTCGCCGGCCGCACCCAGGGCATCAGGATCGTTCGCCGCATGGCAAAGGATCTGCCGCTCGTCCTCGCCGACCCCGAATCCATGAAGCGCGCGCTCGGCAACCTCATCGACAACGCCGTCGAAGCCATGCAGCACTCGCTGCTCCGCGAGATTCGCATCCAGACCAGCCTGCTCGACTCCGGCGTAATCGAGCTTACGGTCGCCGACACCGGCACCGGCCTGACCGACGAGATGCGCGAGCGACTCTTCCTTCCCTACTTCTCGACCAAACAGCGCGGCACCGGCCTCGGCCTCGCTATCGCCGCCAAGATTATCCAGGAGCACGGTGGCAGCATTCGCGCCGAAAAGAACGAACCTGCAGGCGCGAAGTTCCTCGTCGAACTCCGGCCTGCCTCACAACCCGAACCCGAAAGTCCAACCGTCGAACCCACCTACACCCAAACCACCTAACCCAGCAGGCCGTTACCGGCGAACTCTCTACTCACGAAATCAGCTTCTAGCTCCTAGCTTCTAGCTTCTAGCTTCTAGCTTTCAGTCTCTAGCTGAGAGCTCACAGCTAGAAAGCCGTAAGCTCCCGAAGAATTCCCAACGACGAAACAAACAACTTACAACGAACAACGAACAACGAACAACCGCTCCTATGAACCACATCCTCATCGTCGACGACGAAGCCGACATCCGAGAGTCCCTCGCCAGCATCCTCGAAGAGGAAGGCTATATCGTCACTTCGACCGGCACCGCCACGGAGGCGTTCGCGCTGCTCTCAGACGCCGTCTTCGACGTCGTCCTGCTCGATATCTGGCTACCTGATCGCGACGGCCTCGAAGCCCTCGGCGAGATCCGCCAGATGGACTCAGCCTCGGTTCCCGAGGTCGTCATCATCAGCGGCCACGGCACCATCGAAGCCGCCGTGCGCGCCACCAAGCTGGGCGCCTACGACTTCCTCGAAAAACCGCTCTCGCTCGCCCGCACGCTTATCGTCGTCAAGAACGCGATGCACACGCGCCAGATGCGTGAAGACAACGCCGAGTTCCAGCGGCAGCTCGCCTCGCACGGCACCATCACCGGCAACTCCGTCCCCATGAAGGCGCTGCGCCAGCAGATCAAGCTGATGGCACCTACCAACGGCCGCGTCCTCATCTTCGGCGAGTCTGGAACAGGAAAAGAGTTGATCGGGCGAACGATGCACGCGCAGAGCCTGCGCAAAGACCGTGTCTTCGTTGAGCTCAACTGCGCGGCAATTCCCGAGGACTATATCGAAACCGAGCTCTTCGGCTATCGCCACGGAGCCGCACCCGGAGGCGGCGGCAGCGGCGTACCAGGCGAGAAACGCGGCACCTTCGAGCGCGCCGACGGCGGCACGCTCTTCCTCGACGAAGTCGGCGACATGAGCCTGAAGACGCAAGCCAAGGTGCTCCGCGCGCTGGATGAACAACGCTTCCTGCCCGTCGGCGCGTCGCACCCCGTGCACGTCGACGTGCGCGTTATCGCCGCCACCAACAAGGATCTCGAAGAGGAGATCGCCCGCGGCAACTTCCGCGAAGACCTGTTCTACCGCCTCAACGTCATCCCCTTCTTCGTGCCTCCGCTGCGCGAACGCAAAGAAGACATCCCGCTGCTCGCCAAGGAATTCCTTGCCGAATTTGGTGCGCAGTACGGCCGCCCGCGCATCGACATGGCCGACGACGCACTCGCCGCGCTGCGCCAATACCACTGGCCCGGCAACGTTCGCGAGCTGCGCAACCTGATCGAGCGCGTCATCATCCTCAACCCCAAGGCCCAGCGCATCGAGCGCAAACACCTGCCGATGCTGGTCTATAGAGACGCGCGCGAATCGCGCGACCGCGAGGGCAGCAAGTCCACCGCTTCGCGCCCCGAAGAGTTTTCCACCCTGCTTGAAGCCCGCGAAGCCTACGAACGCGACTACATCCTCAAGAAGATCTACGAGTGCCACGGCAACGTCACCCGCGCCGCCGAAGCCCTCGGCCTCGAACGCTCCCACCTCTACCGCAAGATGAAAGCCCTCGGCGTCAGCATCAAGGAATAAGCTCCCCATGCCCTTTGCTCCTCTGAAAACTGCTATTGCCTGCGCGCTCTTATCGTTCGCCGCACACGCGCAGAGCCCCGCGCTCACCAAGGTCGATCAGCCTACGAATCTTATTGCGCTTCCTGCGACCGTCGGTGGCCGTGTCCAGCCAGAGGCTTCCGCAGACCTCTCCGCATTCCCCCATGCGTATGAGTCGCAATGGCCGGGCGCCTACTTCAAGACCGCCTTCCTAGGGTCCACCCTCTACCTGCGCATTGGTCAAAGCCACGAAATCCTGCACGTCGTCGTCGACCACGGGCAGCCTCTGCTGCTCAACAATCCGCAGCCCGGCATCTATCGGCTATCTCCCCTGGGCGACGAGCCACATGCGGTGACGGTCTTCGTCGCGACCGAAAGCCAGGATGCGCCCAACATCTTCGGCGGCTTCGCGATTCCGCCAGGCGAGCGTCCGCTGCCCGTCCCGCGCGAGTCCCGGCAGATCGAGTTCATCGGCGACTCCCACACCGTCGGCTACGGCAACACCTCGCCCATGCACGACTGCACCACGGATCAGGTGTGGACCAGCACCGACGACACGCAGGCCTTCGGCGCCCTTACCGCGGCCCACTACGGCGCGGCCTACCAGGTCAACGCCATCTCCGGCCGGGGCATCGTCCGCAACTACAACGGGGGAGCCGGCGATACGCTGCCCGAAGCGTACCCCTACATCCTCTTCAACAAGCGCGACAAGGTCGACGACCCCGCCTGGAACCCGCAGGTGATCGTCATCGCTCTCGGCACCAACGACTTCTCCACGCCGCTGAACCCCGGCGAACGTTGGAAGACCCGCGAGCAGCTCCACGCCGATTATGAAGCGACCTACGTGCGCTACCTCAAGTCGCTCCACGCCAGCCACCCTCACGCCAGCATCATCGTATGGGCCACTGGACTCGCCAACGGCGAGATCGAAGCCGAGGCCCAGAAGGTAGTGCAGCAAGCCAGGGCCCAGGGCATCGAGCGGCTTACCTATCTGCCGATCGATCACCTTACCTTCACCGGCTGCCACTCGCACCCGTCGCTGGCCGACGACAAAACCATCAGCACCCGGCTGGAGCAAACGATCGACGCAACGCCGCACATCTGGGACCGCCCCTAGGCATCACTTGAGAAGGGCGAACACTCCGTGCCCCATTCATCGCAGCCTCACCGCTATGAGTGGGCGCCTTCCCGGCGAACCCAATCCCGCAACACCACTGCCTTCCCACCAGGTTGCGTGAGCCGCGCACCTCCGCGATCCTTCTTGAACAGACTACCTCCAGCACGAAGATCGCACTCCGCTTCCGCTCAGGCTGAGGTATCGTAGCGTAATCCACTGCTGAACGAGGAAACGCCCTTGATGCTCAAGCTCTGCCTTGCCGCCGCCGCACTCTGCGCCACGCCGCTCCTCGCCCAGAGCCCCGCTGTCTCCACCTTCGAGCAGCAACAGATTCCCTCGCTCCTCACCACCTACAAGCAGATCCACGCGCACCCCGAGCTTTCACACTACGAAGAAGCCACTTCCACACTGCTTGCCGGCGAACTCCGCAAGGCCGGCTTTACCGTCACCGATCACGTCGGCGTCTACCCCGATGGCTCGCACGCCTATGGCGTCGTCGGCATCCTGAAAAATGGCCCTGGCCGAACGGTCCTCATCCGCGCCGACATGGACGCCCTGCCCATCGTCGAAGAGACCGGCGTTCCCTACGCCTCGCACGTCATGACCAAGAACAAGTCCGGCCAGCAGATCGGCGTGATGCACGCCTGCGGCCACGACGTTCACACCACGGTGCTGATCGGCGTAGCCCGCACCCTCGCCGCGAACAAGCAGGCGTGGCACGGAACCGCCATGCTGATCGGGCAGCCATCGGAGGAGACCATCGACGGCGCGAAAGCCATGGTTGCCGACCACCTCTACGAGCGATTCGGCAAGCCCGAGATGGTCATCGGCCTGCACGACACCAACGCGCACGCCGCTGGCACCATCGGCATCACCGCCGGAGCGGCCATGGCCTCCAGCACCTCGGTCGACGTCACCATTCGCGGCATCGGCGGCCACGGTGCGTACCCCTTCGCCGGACGCGATCCGGTCGTGCTCGCTGCCGAATACATCCTGCAGATCCAGACCATCGTCTCCCGCGAGGAAGACCCGCGCGATCCCGCCGTCGTGACCGTCGGCGACATTCACGGCGGCACCAAGCGCAACATCATCCCCGACGAGGTCAAGCTCGAACTCACCACGCGCGCCTTCTCGGACAAAGGGCGGCAAGTGATCCTCGACGGCCTCGCGCAGATGGCCAAAGGCATCGCCACCTCGGCCGGCCTGCCGCCGGACAAGTTCCCCACCGTCACCGTCGACGACGCCGAATCCACACCCGTCACCTACAACGACCCCGCCATGACAGCGAAGGTTCGCGCCACGCTCGAACAGACCCTCGGCGCGAGCAACGTCTTTACCGACCCGCCTGCGATGGGCTCGGAAGATGTCGGCATCTTCGGCCTCGCCGCGCATGTACCCAGCGTCTACTTCTGGCTGGGCGCCATGTATCCCGACCGCTTCGCCGCCGCCACCGCCGCGGGCAAGATGCTGCCGGGTCCGCACACCAGCCACTTCGAACCCGATCCCGAGCCGACCCTCGCCACCGGCGTCAAGTCGCTCTCCGCGGTTGCCGTCTCGCTGTTGCAGTAGCGCAGATCGTCCAGGCATCGGCATGCATCAAAAATGGTGCAAGCCGTTCGCGGCTCCAGGAGCTCCTTCATGCCGACATCCGCCCCGAAAGCGACCGCCCCCACGCCGCGCAGTCGCACCGTAAAACCCACTGCGGCCGCCGAACTCGCCCTGCGCCTACACGCGCTGCTGCATACGGTGCGCTCCATCTCCCATATCGAAGACGAGCTCTGCACGCTGCTGCACGCCGCGGAACACGCCTCGGCACTCACCCCTGCGCTTACCGGAGAACTCCGCGCGCTGCTCCAGAAGATGCCCGCGCAGGAGTACACCGACGATCTCGACGCAGTACGAGCTCTCGTAGGCAAAGCTTCCCCCGCGCGCAATGCCAACTCGAAAGCAGCGTCTAAGGCTAAGTCCAAGACAAAACCCAACACAGCCCGTAAACCGGCCCGCAAGCCAGCCGCCAGGAAGACGGCAGTCGGGAAGTCCACCACTTCGCCCACGGTCCGCACGAAAGCGAGGAAAGCAAAATTCTAATCGCAAGCTGGAACGTCAACTCCATCCGCGCGCGGCTCGACCACGTGACAACCTGGCTTGAGGCCAACTCGCCCGACGTGCTGCTGCTGCAGGAGCTGAAGACGCCCGAGTTCCCGGACTCCACCTTCAAAGACCTTGGCTACCACACGGCCGCCGTCACCCAGAAGGCCTACAACGGCGTCGCCATCCTTTCAAAGACGCCGATCGAAACCCTCACCACCACGCTCGCAGGCGACGACGAAGACAGCCACGCGCGCTTTCTTGAAACGCTTATCGACGGCCTCCGCATCGTCAACATCTACCTGCCGAACGGCAACCCCATCGGCACCGAAAAGTTCGACTACAAACTCGCCTGGATGGACCGCCTGACGCTGCGACTGCACTCCTGGCTGCGCTCCGGCATCCCCACCGTCATCGGCGGCGACTTCAACGTCATCCCCGAGGAGATCGACTGCCACAAACCCGCGTCGTGGATCAAAGACGCACTGTTCCAGCCGGAAACCCGCTCACGCTACCGCGACTACCTCGAACTTGGTTACACGGATGCATTCCGCGCGCTGCACCCCGGCGAAATCGGCCAGTTCACCTTCTGGGATTACTTCCGCGACGCCTTCGCGCACAACCGCGGCATCCGCATCGACCACTTTCTGCTCTCGCCCGAGGTGGCTCCGCGGCTGGTCTCGTGCACCATCGACAAGACGCCGCGCGCCCAGACGAAGCCGTCCGACCACACGCCCATCATGATGGAACTGAAATAAAGACCTTGTCCTGCCGGACGGGCCCGCTCATCGCGCGGGGCGACCACTCCGTGGGGTGATTGCTTCGCGTGGGCACGCGCCACAATCCTTCGTGCCGAGCAACGCGAGGACCACGCGAAGCCCAGGACCGCACGAAGTGCCGCCCGTCCGGCGTGAGGACGCCTTTATTCTTCTTCGCTCGCCTGCTTCTCCGCCATCTGCTCCAATTGCCTGCGCCAGTCCAGATCCTCAACGAACCCCGCCTTGCTGCGCCACTCCTCCTGCACCTTTACAAACAGCTCCAGGAACACCCGCGTCCCCAGCAAGCTCTCAATATCCTTCCGCGCCGTGGAACCAATCTCCTTCAGCATCGCGCCCTGCTTGCCAATCAGAATCGCCTTCTGCCCCGTCCGCTCGCAGAAGATCGCCGCCGCAATCTTCGTCACCGGCAGCCGTCCATCCTTCAGCTTCTTCATCGAAGCCGGCTCTTCATACTTCTCGATCACCACCGCCGTCGCGTACGGAACCTCCTCGCCCGTCAGCATCAGGATCTTCTCGCGAATCAACTCCGCCACCAGAAAACGCTCCGGCTGATCCGTCAACTGGTTCTTCGGAAAATACCGCTGACCCTCCGGCAGATGCCTCACCACCGTATCCAGCAGCAACTCCAGGTTGATCTTCTTGCGCGCCGAAATCGGAATAATCTCTGCAAACTTGTAAAGCGAAGCCCAGTGCGCGATCAACGGCATGATCTCCGCCGGCGAAATCTGGTCGATCTTGTTCAGCAGCAGGATTACCGGGCAATCCAGCTTCTTGATCAACTGCAGCGAGAAGTCATCCTCCGCCGCTGAAAGCTGCATCCTTCCCGTGATCTTTTTCTCGTCACCCTCGGCCCGCGGCAGCTTGTGCGTCACGTCGACGATAAACAGCACCGCGTTCCTGCTCTCGAGCGCATCATGCACCTCCTGCATCATGCGCTTATCGAGCTGCGTATCCGGCTTATGAATCCCCGGCGTATCCACCAGCACAAGCTGCGCGGCCGGATGCCCCGGCGCCTCAGCGGTCTTCTTCCTGGCCGGAATCTCCAGCACGCCGTGGATACGGGTGCGCGTGGTCTGCGGTTTATGCGTGACAATCGCCAGCTTCTGCCCGAGCAGCGCATTCAACAACGTCGACTTACCCGCGTTGGGCCGGCCGATAATACTTACAAATCCTGAACGAAAAGCCATCCCTTCATTATGCGCCGCGCAACACGGCGAAGCCGTCCAACACCCCACGAAGTGGTCGCCGCCCGCGACTAGGGCGCACTTGCATTTGCCTTTTCTTGAACTAAACTCCCAACATGGCAACTCGCCGCGTCCCCCTCTGGCTCATGGGTCTCAGCAACTGCTCCTACGGCCTCTACGCCGGCATCCAGGTCTTCGCGCTGCCGCAACTGCTCGCCGCGCGCCACGTACCCGAGGCCACCATCGCCGCCATGAGCGCGGTCGAGCTCTCCCCCGGCTTCTGGGCGTTCCTGCTCTCGCCCGTGCTCGACGTCCGCTTCAGCCGCCGCTGGTACGCCTGCGTGCTCGCGCTCATCGCGGCCGGCCTGCTGCTCGTCGCGATGCTGAACCTCAACCACATCTACTTCGTCGAAGCCGCCATCACCGTCGGCTTCCTCTCGTCGTACCTCTACCAAAGCGCGCTCGGCGGCTGGCTTTCGAGCATCTCCACCCACGAAGAGGAGAACTCCCTCTCCATCTGGATGACCATCGGCAACGCCGGTGGCGGCGCGGTCATGGCGGTCGCCTGCGGCGAAATCGTCAGCCACTTCTCCGTCACCGTCGCCGCCATCCTGCTCGCGCTCATCGTCATCTTCCCGACCATCGTCTTCCCGTTCATGCCGGCACCCGGCCCAGACCGCCGCCTCGCCAACGAGTCCTTCGGGCAATTCTTCTCGGACCTCGTCGCCCTGGTAAAGCGCCGCGAAGTCCTCATCGCCCTCGTCATCTTCATCTCGCCCGCCGGCAGCTTCGCCCTCACCAACTTCCTTGCCGGCCTTGGCGGCGACTACCACGCCAGCCCGCGCCTGCTCGGCTTCATCCTCGGCATCGGCGCCGGAATCGCCGGCATCGTCGGCTCGTTTCTCTTCAAGCCGCTCAGCCGCTTCATGCCGCTGCGCCCGCTCTATCTCACCGTCGGATTCGTCGGTTCGCTCTTCACCTTGTCGCTCATCGCGCTCGCCCACACCCCGACCGCCTTCACCATCGCGCTCGTCGGCGAAAACCTGCTGCAGTCGCTCGCCATCACTGCCTGCACCGCCATCACCTTCGACGTTATCGGCCGCGACAACCCGCTCGCCTCCACCACGTTCTGTTTCCTCGGCTCCATGTACGGTCTGCCGCTCAGCTACATGCTCTACGTCGATGGCGTCGGGTACGCCCATCATGCCTCAGCCGGCGCCTTCGCCACGGATGCCGTGTGCGGCATCTTCGCCAGCCTGCTGCTTGGCGCGCTGCTCTTCTACCTTGCGCGGCGCCCGAAACCGATTTCACAACCTCCGGCCGTTGACGCATAATAGAAGGTATCGACACCAAAGCATTGCGGCCCCCGGTTTTCTCCTCCCAGAAGATACTCCTCAGGAAGGCTCCGCCTTGGAGACCATTCGCCAAACCGCGCTACGCCGCTTTCTGCTGCTCGGTCTCGGCCTCATCGCCGGCCTCGCGGTCGGAGTCTACGAGTTCCTGAAGGGCGAGCTGCCGCCTGTCGGCTTCGGCGTCATCCTGCTTCTGCTGTCGATCGCATTTCTCACCGGAATCTCGCTCATCCTGCGCGCTGCGGCCCGGCACATCCGCCGCCGCCTCAGCGAGGCGTCTCCCACCGCACACATTCCCGTTGTGCCCGGCGAATCGATCAGCGTCCTCTCCGTTCTCCGCGGCAAATAGTGCCTGATCGCCGCGTGCGATCGAACGGGTCTGGCGATTCGTGCCTTCCTAAGATCGTGCTAACCTGTTCGTGGGAACACATCATACCATTAGCGCCAAGGGCAGAGGCCCAGGTGAAAACAGTCGGCACCAACGGACAGATCTCCCTTGGGAAGCAGTTTGCGGGATGTCAGGTGCTCGTGGAAGAGCAGGAACCCGGGGTGTGGCTCATTCGCACGGCCAAGGTCGTTCCCGACAATGAGCGCTGGATCCAAAGTCCGCAGGCTCTGACCGATCTCAAGTCCGCGCTGGACTGTCCACGCAACGTTGGCACCAGCTAAATCCCCGGCCGGCGGCCCAGGCGCGACGTAATGTGGTGTGCTAACCGCCCGCGCAGGCTCATGTGGATCACGCTGGGACGCCCCACCGGCGGCAGGCCGAACTTGCTTGCGAAGATCGCCGACTCCCTGGAGTGAAAGCCGTCGAAGTCGAAGCGTAGATTCTTCTCCTTGGCAATCTTCATCGCCTCCCAAACCAGCAGGCTGTTGACGCCGGGAAGATTGACCGCGATATTTCGGCTCGATTGCCAGTAGTACAACGTACCCGCGTCCCACACGAGTATCGCCGCGCCGGCCAGCGCGCCATCGTCCCCGGTGGCGACCAGGCTCGCGGCCTGTCCGCGCGCCGAACCCTCCTCAAAGATGCGCCGGATAGCGTCGAAGCGGTGCTTGTTCTCATCGTGATGCTCCTCCGCCGCGAGCCGGATGAAGACCTCGCCATCCCCGCCCTGCACCACGCGGACCCGTTTGCCGACGGTGCGAATCAGGTTGCGCGTCTTCTGGTCCATTCCGTCCCATACCCGGTCCAGCGCAGCGTCCGCCGCCAGCCGGAAGGTAAAATCCTGCTCCACCGTGCACCCGGCCATCGCAAACGCAAACGCGCAGGGGTCTTCCGGGTCGAGGAAGAGGTGAAAGCGGTCGTGCGCGGGAAGTTTCTCGAACAAACCCGCGACCACATTGCGCAGGTTGCGCGCATGCGCGGCGGGCTTCGACGCCGGCAGCGACAGAATTGGTCCCAGCGTCCGCGTATACGGCGGCATCTTCAGCAGGGTTAGTCCGCCGAGTCTGCGCCGCACAAAATTCAGAGACCCCACGGTCTTGCCGTCCCACTCCACGGTAACCGTCCGGAGCTCCTCTCCGGCCGACGCCCGTACCCACCAATCCTGGTAGAACAGCGGCCACTCCGCGATGCGCGGCTCTGGAACCACTGAGACAGCTGGTTCAGATCGTGCCGTATCGGTAACCGGCGCGGAGGCCTTGAGTACACTCATGTCGAATCCCGGGGAGCTCAAAATGTGTTCGATAGCCTCATCATACCGCCGGGCCGCGAAAGCCCTTCGCGAAACTTCCCGGTCAAGGTACCCGAAATGGGTCATTGCGATTACCTGTTACTTCCGTTCTCCCTCAGCCAGACTCACCCGAATCCGATCAATCCGCCGGTCCGTGCTCGCCAGCACCTCCATCCGCAGACCATCCTCCTCCACCACCTCACCCGGCAGCGGAATATGCCCTGCGATCTCGCTCACCAGCCCGCCCACCGTGGTCGATTCGTAGTGCTCCGGCAGCCGCAGCGCCGTCGCGTCGTCGGTCTCGTCTTCATCGGTCTCGCCGGCCGCATCTTCGCGCGGCACAAACTGGTCGGCAAACAACTCCCGCAGCCGCGACACCTCAAACGTGCCCGAAACCACGTACGAGCCGCTCTCCTCCCGCACCGGCGCGTCGTCTTCCTCCGCCTCATCATGCTCATCGGAGATGCTCCCAACGATTGCCTCCAGCAGGTCTTCGATCGTCACCACGCCGGCCACGCTGCCGTACTCATCGATAACGATGCGCATGTGCTGCTTCTCGCTCTGCATCTCGCGCAGCAGCTCCGCCACCATCTTGGTCTCGGGCACAAACTCCGCCGGCCGCTGGATCTGTGCGACGGTTCGCGTGGCGGCATCTTCGTCGGTTACCTGCAGCAGATCGTGCGCAAAGGCAATGCCGGTAATGTTGTCGAGCGTCTCGCGGTACACCGGCACGCGCGAGAACACGTGCTCTTCAATCTCCGCCGTAAACTCCTTCAGCGTCAGCGTCCACGGCACCGCGAAGATCTCCGGCCGCGGCGTCATTACCTCGCGCACCACCTTGTCGCCAAACTCGACGACCGACCGCACCAGCTCGCGATCCGACTCCTCCAGAATCCCTTCTTCTTCGCCCGCCTCGAGCAGCGCATCCATCGCTTCGCCCGGATGCTCCTCTTCTTCCGCGTCCTCCGGTTCAGCCAACGCAGCAATCGAAAGCAGCAAACCCAGCAGCAGCGTAATCGGCAAAATCAGGAAGAACAGCGCCTGCAGCAGCCAGTGAATGCGCACCACCCAGCGTCCGCGCGTGCGCGAAAACAAGACCTGCGGCACCAGCCGGTCGAAGATCAGGATCACCAGCACCAGCTCCGCCAGCGTTACCAGCACTTTCTGCCAGTCGGCCCCCGGCTGCCACGCAATCGCTCCCAGCAACTGCATACCGAAGATCAGTGCGATCGCCGCCAGCGATAACTGCCGCAGCACCGAAGCCGACTGCGCAATCGATTCCCGCCCCAGCTTCAGCCTCGGCTCAACCCGTTCTTCCCACGAGTCGATGTTGTCCTGGTACTCGCGCGCCAGAAACTTGCCCATCTCCGAGTACACGCGGTCGACATACGCCGCCAGCGAGAGGATCGCCAGCAGCGGCAGCAACACCCAAAGCATCTCGTTCATCGCCGCTTACCCCGGACAGCCGGCGCACTCTCGACCCGCTCAATCAGCCCCAGCGGCAGCTTCAACTGCTTGCGCAGCTCCCGCTCGCGCTCCGCCATCTCGCCCGAATCCGTCTCGTGGTCCTCGCCAGCCAGGTGCAACAGCCCGTGCAGCAGCAGAATCCGCACCTCATCGCGCAGCGAGTGCCCATGCTCCGCAGCCTGCCGCGCGGCCGTATCCAGCGAAACGGCCAGGTCCCCGGCGACTCCTTCAGCCTCCGCCGGCGCCGGAAAACTCAGCACATCCGTCGCCTTGTTCTTGCCGCGGAACGCCTTATTCAGCCGCTTGATCTCCGCATCCGAAGTCAGCAACACTTCCACCTCGCCCTCCAAACGCACCGCAGCCCGCGCCCGATTAACAAAGCGCGCAAGGCCTGAAGAACTGAGGGTGGAAAGTGCGTCGAGCGCGAGAGAACTACTTGGAGGGTCGATGTTGATCATCGGTCAGAAACGAGTAAATCCAAACAGCAAGTCCAACTCCTCCATCTTACAGTGACTCCTCGTCCAGCTTCGCCTTGGCGAATTGCGCCAACATACTCCAAAGCAGCGTAAACACGATCGACGCCACGCAGCAGAGCGCGATATCCGCGATCAGCCCGTTCCAGAACCATCGCGCGCCGCCCACGAAGCCCGACTCCCGGTAATAGGCCAGCGGCCATCCATGCTCCCGCCCGCACGCATCGCAAGGCGGCTTCGCGTTCCCCGCAAGGTAAACCACAAAGCTAGAGCACAGAAGCGCAGCCACGAATCGATAGAAAATTCTCCCAATCGATCGTCGCTCCGCCTCTGTGCTCAAGCCCTCACTCCTACTGCGGTTTCGCCGCGGCCTGCGTCATCCCACCACGCCCCGTTGCCGAAGCGTCAGGCAGGGTGGTATCGCCAATTGGCAACGGCAGCTGCTGCGCGCGCGAGTGGCTGTCGTACGCCCGCACAATCCTCTGCACCAGGTGATGCCGCACCACGTCCACATCCTCAAAGTGACAGAACTTGATCCCCTCCACCCCATCGAGAACCGTCAGCGCCTCCAGCAACCCGCTCTTCTTCGGGTTCGGCAGGTCGGTCTGCGTCAGATCGCCCGTAATCACGGCCTTGGAGTTGTTCCCCAGACGCGTCACGAACATCTTCATCTGCTCCATCGTCGTGTTCTGCGCCTCGTCCATGATGATGAAGGCATCGTTCAGCGTGCGCCCGCGCATAAACGCCAGGGGCGCAACTTCAATCACATTACGCTCCAGCAGCTTGTCGACCTTCTCCTGGTCGAGCAGGTCGTACAGCGCGTCATAAAGCGGACGCAGATACGGGTCGACCTTCTCCTGCAGCGAACCCGGCAGAAACCCGAGCCGCTCGCCGGCCTCGACCGCCGGACGCACCAGGATGATGCGCGAAACCTTCTTCGCCATCAGCGCCGACACCGCCATCGCCACCGCCAGGTACGTCTTGCCCGTACCCGCCGGCCCAATGCCGAACGTCATGTCGTTGCCTTCAATCGCCTCGACATACTTCTTCTGGTTGCCGCTGCGTGGCTGCACCATACGCTTTACGCCCGCGGAGCGCTGCTTCCCTGTCTCCACTAACCCCTTGAGCGTGCTCTTCGGATCGGCGACGACCAGTTTCAGCAATGCATGAAGCTCCCCGTTTTGCAGCGTCACGCCAATCTTCCGCAGCGCGTCGAAATCGGCGAATACCTGCGCCACTCGACCCACCGCGGCCTCTTCGCCGCTCACATGGATCGCATCCGATCGAAGGTCGATCTGCACGTGAAGTCCATCTTCCAACAGCCGAAGGTTCTCGTCGCGAGAGCCATACAAAGGTTCGATTCCAGGGGTGATTTCCAGTGCTTTTTTAGTCAATTGGGTCGTCTGACCTCCGTCAGGGTGCTGCAGGGTTGAAAGCCGGGGAATCCGCTGGAGATTGGATTCGCTTGTTTCCTGGAGGTTGCGCAAGGGGAGAACGCAGGAGGGGTGCGACAGCCATCGACATTCGCTACCCCAGCGCCACCTGAACGGTGGGCTCGGACTACGACCGGATTGGCGAGAAGTACCAAACGGGTGCCGATGATGCGACGAGATTAGAACGCGCCCTCACCACAGTCAAGTGAGGATTTCGTGACACAAACTATCGTTCCACCGTCGACTCCCTCCCGCTTACGGTCTTGACCCCAGCCCGAAACTCCCGTAAGATTAGGGTTTGCAGGGAGTGTGGCGAGCGTGTGCGCTTGGCACAATCGGAAGATCGGGCTCAAAAAGCCCTGACCCCGGCACCATTTCGCCCCACACGGGCACCAAAGAAAAGAGTTTTCATGGCAAATCACATCTCTTCCCTCAAGCGCGCCCGTCAGACGGTCGGCAAGACCGCCAACAACCGCGCCAACAAGTCCAAGCTCCGCGGCACCCTGCGCACGCTGCGTGAGGCGATCGCCAAGGGCGACGCCGAAGGCCTGCAGAAGGTCTACTCGCAGACCGCCTCCATCCTCGACAAGAGCGTGCAGAAGGGTGTCCTGCACAAGAACACCGCCAGCCGCTACAAGTCCCGCCTTAACGCGCGCGTCAAGGCCGCCGTCCTCGCCAAGAAGGCCGCCTAAGCAATCTCCGCACCAGAACGGGCCAGCCTCCAGAGGCTGGCCCTTTTTGCCTTGAGCTCTAAGCTGAGAAGCTCAAAGCTTAGAGCTCACGAAAAACCTACTGCGGCTTTCCCGTCGAAGAAGCCGACGCATCCCCATCCGCCTTCGGAAACTCGCTCGAATACAGCGACGGCTTCTTCCGCGAAGCACCCTCCGTATCTCCCAGCTGCCCCTCCGAACTCGTCACCTGCCCCACCGTCGTCGCGCCGCTCGCCGCCGCCGCACTCTGCGAGCTCTCCGTCCCTGGCAGCGCCGTCACTCCGCTCGCAGCTGCCTTCGCCGGCACCGCGGCAGCAGCAGCCGGTGCCGCAGCAGGCGCAGCCGCACCGCCGTCCGGACCAGGCTCACTCGAGGCCACAGCCACCGAGTTCAGCCTCACCGGAGCCTCATTCCGCTCTGGATCCATCTTTCGCACCTCTTCCAGCGCCTTCTTATCCGCACCCGTCAGCGCCGGTAGCGGGTAAACCTCGATGTTCCCGTTCCGCACCACCGCGAAGTGCATCCCCTCCGGCGACAGATCGAAATTTTGCCCCGCTCTCTGAATCGGCGACGCCTGCACCTTCAACAACTGGCGCCCGTCGTGATTCTGCATCACGGTAATCTCCTGCGCGGTCAAGTCGTCGTTCGTCAGGCTCTCTAAATCGAAGGCACTTGAGCTGACCAGCGTGCGGCTCACCGCAAATCGTCCCGCCGCCGGCGCCGCAACCACCACCGGCGACACCTGCTGCCCGCCCAGCACCGAAAGCCACGGCTCCTCGCCCCTGAAGTTGAAGTAGCTCAGCTCCGCCCGATCCTGCGCGCCGCGACACCCAAACGCCACAAACTCGCTGCGGCTTACAAAGTACGTACGCGGCGGGCAGGTGGTGTCGTACGCCGAAAGCTCCATCCGCTTACCCGCGTGCGACACGAAATCCAGATCCCACGTCTGCGCCGTCTCGCGCTTTGCATCCAGATACCCATCGCCCGTCGCCGGCAGGTTGATCAGCGTGGGCGCGCCCACGATACCCGCCGCCTGCGCCATCATGCGCCCGGTGCCGTCGGCATTCTCCATTTTCAACCGGAAGAAGTAGATCTCGACCGCCGGCCGGCGCGGTTCGCCCACAATCTGCACCTTCGCCGGGCTTCCCGCGTCGCCGGTGCTCGCCATCGCGCGCGCCAGCGCCGCCGCGTCCGCGTCCACGGCCTTCATCTTCGGGTGCGGCGTCAGCGTCTCCACCCCAAGCAAGTCCTTTTCCGGCGAGATTGCCACGTACCCGATCGGCCGCTTCAGGTCCAAAAACTCTTCCTGCCGGAATGCCTTCTCCGGCCCACCCGCCGCCAGGTTCCCAACCGGGTCAATCACGCTCAACCGTGACCGCACGCGCAGCAGGAAGCGGCCATGCCCCAGCGGCCATAAAAACCGGTCGCGATCCCGCGTCCGCCACTCGGTCTTCGCCAGCACCTTGCCGCTCGGCAGCTCCAGCAGCAATGCGGCAACGTTCCGGTCGTCGTCGTCCTCCTGCCGGTCCGGCAGACGCGCCAGCAGCGTCCGCGCCGTATACGTCAGCAGCAGGTGATTCTCATCCACAAAGTGGATCGTGAAATTCGTCGCCATCGGCGAGACGAAGTGCGGCGAGATCAACGTGAAGCCCAGCGGCACCAGCGGGATCAATACTGGACGCTCGTCCGGTTTACCCTTCGTGCCCGCGAACGCCGTCGCGGTCAACCCACACGCCAGAATCCATGCGGCCAACCTTCGGACCGAAATCGGCCTGCGACGCTTGCGCGCCGTCCCCTGTTCGCTCTCCGGAACCTTCATCACCATGGCTGCGTATGCTGCGTATCAAGAATTCTCGGCCGAGCCACTGGTCCCGCGCCTACACTGCAGCGCGCCCAAATCGGCTCACCTCTTTTATAGCCCCATCCACCCGATTGCGCTCTCTGAACCGGCGATCGTCAACATTCGCATCAACTCCCCTTTCGACGGTATAACCAAAGAGACTGCATTCAGCCCCTCCCATCCGCGCAAACGAAGGAATCTCCATGACCGCATCCCTCCAATCCTGCCTCCGCCTCGCAACGCTCGCCACCCTCGCCGCCGCCAGCCTCGCCGCGTGCTCACAGACAACAGACAATAAACAACAAACAACTCCCTACACCCCAACCCCCAGCTTCGATCTCACCTCCATCGACGCCTCCGCCAATCCCTGCAACGACTTCTACAAATTCGCCTGCGGCAACTACGCTGCCAACCACCCTATCCCGGCCGATCAGGGCGCCGCCGACGGCTTCTACAACCTGTTCAACGTCAACACGCAGGAGCTTCGCGGCATCCTCGATACAGCCGCGGAAGGCGGAGCCGAACGCTCCGTCAATGCCCAGAAAATAGGCGATTACTACCACGCCTGCATGAATACCGCAGCCATCGATGCCGACGGCCTCAAACCCCTGAAGCCGCTGCTCTCCGAGATCGACTCCATGGACCAGCTCCAGATCGCGACCGTCACCGGCAAGCTCCAGCGCATCGGCGTCGATGTCCTCTTCAGCTTCGGCGAGCAGCAGGACTTCAAAGATGCCTCCAAGCAGATTGCATCCATCGACCAGGGCGGCCTCGGCATGCCGGAGAAGGACTTCTATCTCCGCACCGGCGCTAAAGACATCGAACTGCGCAAAGACTATGTCGCCTACATCACCAAGCTCCTCACCCTCAGCGGCACGCCCGCCGCGCAGGCAGCCACCGACGCCAACGACATCCTGGAGTTCGAGACCAAGCTCGCCAAGGTCAGTATGAGCGTTACCGAGCGCCGCGATCCCGACAAGGTGTACCACCTCGTCCCCGTCGCCGACGTCACAAAGTACTTCCCCATGGGCACCTTTGGCCGCTTTGAAGAGGCCGTCCACGCGCCCCACATCACCGAGATCAACGACGCCAACCCCGCCTACATCCCGGCGCTCGTCTCCATCATCCGCGACACCGACGTCGACACCATCCGCGCCTACATGCGCTTCCACCTGCTCTCCGCTGAAGCCGGCAACCTGCCCACCGCCTACGACCACGCCTCGTTCGAGTTCTACGGACACGACCTCAGCGGCTCAACCGAACAGCGCGCCCGCTGGAAGCGCTGCTCCGGCCAGGTCGATAGCGCGCTCGGAGAAGCGCTCGGCCAGGTCTACGTCAAGCAGTACTTCGCCGGCGACTCCAAGGCCAAAATGCTCGTCATGGTAAACGACATCGAGAACGCCATGGATAAGGACATCGACACCCTCGACTGGATGAGCCCCGCCACCAAACTCCGCGCGAAGGAGAAACTCCACGCCGTCGCCAACAAAATCGGCTATCCCGACCACTGGCGCGACTACTCCAGCCTCACGGTTTCGCCAACCGATGCCGTCGGCAACGCCATGCGCGCCACCGCGTTCGAAAACGATCGCGAGCTCAACAAGATCGGCAAGCCCGTCGACCACAGCGAGTGGGGCATGACGCCGCCCACCGTCAACGCCTACTACAACCCCTCGATGAACGACATCAACTTCCCGGCCGGCATCCTGCAGCCCAACTTCTACGACCCCAAGGCCGACCTCGCCGTGAACTACGGCCACATCGGCGCCGTCATCGGCCACGAACTGACCCACGGCTTCGATGACGAAGGCAAGAAGTTCGACGCCAAGGGCAATCTCGCCGACTGGTGGACCCCTGCCGACACCGCCGCCTTCGAGAAGAAGACCGACTGCCTCGTCAACGAGTACAACCAGTTCGTCCCCGTTGACGACGTCCACGTCAACGGCCGCCTTACGCTTGGCGAAAACACCGCCGACAACGGAGGCCTCGTCCTCGCCTACATGGCCTACCTCGAGCGCGCCAGGCAGGAACACCTGGACACCGCCGCCAACGTCGACGGCTACACCGGCCCGCAGCGCTTCTACATCGCCTTCGCCCAGAACTGGTGCTCGAACGACCGCCCCGAGTCCCTGCGCACCGGCGTTCTCACCGACCCGCACTCGCCCGACCAGTTCCGCACCAACGGGCCTATCGTCAACCAGCCAGGCTTCGCCGGTGCCTTCAGTTGCAAGACCGGCTCGCCCATGGTTCCCACCAACTCCTGCCGCGTCTGGTAACGCGCCCTTACTGAATAACTCTCTACTCTTTACTCGCGAAGTCCGGTGGCAGCGAACACTCCGCTACCACCGGGCAAACCTCTCATCCACAAACAACCACCCGCCTCAAGCTGAAAGCTCCAAGCTGCTCTTAGCTGTCAGCTCACGAATCCCGTCCTTTCCGCACCTTGATGCCCACCCAGACCCCAAATCCAAAGCGCCGCACCCTCGGCTTCGCCGCCTGCTTCCTCGCCAGCTCCTTCTGGGGCTGCGGCTTCTACTTCGGCCGCATCGCGCTCAACGAGATGAACGTCGGCGCCATGGTCTTCTACCGCTTCCTCTTCGCCTCGGTCGTCCTGCTACCGGTCCTCATCACCCACAAGCCCGGCTTCAGCGCAAAGGAGTGGCGCATCCTGCTTATCGCCTCCTTCCTCGGCGTCCCCCTGCAATTCCTCCTGCAGTTCTACGGGCTCTCGCTCACGACGGTTTCCCATGCCTCGCTCATGGTCGGCACCATGCCCGTCATCCTCGCCATCGGCGCCGCCATCTTCGCGCACGAGCGCATGGACAAGGTTGGCTGGGTCGCCATCGCCGCCTCCACCTCCGGCGCCGCGCTCATCGCGCTCGGCGCCCGCCACAACGCCGCCGGGCCGGACCACATCCCGGGCCACCCCACCCTTACCGGCGACCTCCTCTGCGTCGTCTCGCTGGTCATCGCGCTCGGCTGGATCCTCCTCAACAAGCAGCTGATGGAGCGGCACTCCGCCATCGTCGTCACCGCCTACGGCCTCTTCGCCGGCACGCTCATGCTCGCCGTCATCGTCCCCCTCGGCTGGGGCCTGCCGCCTATCCACCACATCTCACACAAGGCATGGCTCGCGTCCACCGCCGCCGGCATCCTCTGCACCGCCACCACCACCTTCCTCTGGAACTACGGCCTCACCCAGGTCCCCGCCTCGCAGGCCGGCATCCTGCTCAACATGGAGCCGCTCATCGGCTCACTCCTCGGCGTCTTCGCGCTCGGCGAAGTTCTCGGCCCCACCGCCTGGACCGGCGGCATCCTCATCCTCGCCGCCGCCGTCACCCTCACCCTGCACTCCAAAACCACGGTCGGCAAAGAAACTCTAGCGCCCATTCTCGAATAATCCTTCTCGCGACCACCGGGAGCGCCAACAAAAGCGATCACTGCCCGAAGTGCTCGCCCCGCGCGACCAGCGGGCCCGTCCGGCAGGACAAGCCGTTAGATCTTCTTACCCTGCCACCGCAAAAGCAGCACCACCCCCGCAACCGTCAGCGCCACTGACAGCCCCAGCCACAACCCTCGAGCCCCCATCTTCTCCGTAAAACATAAAAACAACCCCACCGGCAGCCCCAGCAGCCAGTAGCTGCACAGGTGCGTAATCAGCCCGGACTTCGTATCCCCCGCCCCGCGCAGCGCCCCAATCGCCGTCACCTGCAGCCCATCGCAAAACTGGAAGATCGCCGCCACCAGCATCAACGGCACCGCCGCCGCAATCACCCCGGAGTCGAGGGTAAACGCGCTCGCCAGCACCCGCGGCAGCGTCAGAAAGACCACGCAACTCGCCGTCATAAAGCATGCCCCCAGCGCAATCGCCGCCCACCCCGCGGCCTTCGCCTCCGCCGGGGCGCCGCGTCCAATCGCCTGCCCCACCCGCACGCTCGCCGCAGCCGAAATCCCCAGCGGCACCATAAACGTGAACGAGATGCAGTTCAGCGCGATCTCATGCCCCGCCAGCGGCACCGGCCCCAGCGTCGAGATGATGCTCGTCACCACCGCAAAGATCATGATCTCGACCAGGATCGTCGCCCCCGAAGGCCCACCCAGCTCCAGCAGCCGCTTCAAGCTTTCCCAATGCGGCCGCAGGCTATGCCACAGCCCACCCGCCAGCAGCCCGTAGTCCTTTTTACGGTCCACAATCAGCAGCGCAGCAATCAGAAACAAAGCCTGGTAAACCCGCGCCAGCGAAGTCGCAATCCCCGACCCCACCACCCCCATCGCACTCCACCCAACGGCATGCCCATGCCACTCCCACCGGTGCCCGAAGATCAGCAACCAGTCGAACAGGATGTTCACCAGGTTCGCCGAAACCAGCGTCGCCGCAATAATCCGCACATGATTGAACGCCTGCAGATGCCGCCGCAGCGCAAAGTAAAGCAGCAGCGGAAACGTTCCCCACGAGAGCGCCTTCAGCGTCGGCACCGCACCCGCCACCACCGCCGGGTCAGCATGCAGATGCGCAAAACCCAGCGGTGAAACTAGCGAAAGCGCAATCAACACAATCGAGATCGCCCCCGCCAGCAGAATCCCCTGGAACAACCACCGGTGCGCCGCCTTGTAATCCCCCGCGCCATGCGCCTGCGAAATCGTCGTATCCAACCCCAGCAGAATGCCGCCCACACCAAACGCAAACGTGTTGTACAGCACCTGCGCCAGCGCCGCCGCGGACAATGGCACTGCAGCATCCGGCAGATGCCCCACCATCACCGTGTCGACCAGCCCCATCGACATCCAGCCCACCTCGGCCAGCACCAGCGGCAGCGCAATCCGCAGCATCGGCCGCATCTCCCGCCGAAACGCCGCCACCGCCACGCCCTCTCCCTGCCCCACCACTCCCCCTTAGCACTGCGCTCTTTGGCGCCGTTCTTAGCGCTCTTTGCGAGAGCGCTGTTGCCTTCCTAAACCGGCGTAATAATCCCCCCCACCGGCAACGACGTCGGCAACCCACCCGGCCGTCTCAACTTCATCGCTTCCGCCGTCATATCCGCGTACTTCAACCCAGCCCCGGTATTGAACAGAACGACCCTGTCCGTCGCCTTCAACTTCCCCTGCGCAATCAGCCGGTCATAAGCCGCCGTAGCCGCCGCCCCCTCCGGCGACAGGAAGATCCCCTCATGCTTCGCATAATCCAGAATGCTCGCAAGAATCTCCTCATCGGTCGAAGCAATCGCCTGCCCGCCCGACTCCCGCAAAATATCCAGAATGATTGCATCCCCATACGGCTTCGGCACCCGCAACCCCGCCGCAAACGTCGACGCGTTCTGAAAAAACTCACTAGCCGGCTTGTTCGCATCGTAGGCCGTCACAATCGGCGCGCAACCCGCCGCCTGCAGCGCAAACATCTTCGGCCGCTTGCTCCCCTTCGCAATCCAACCCAGCTCTTCCATCTCCTCAAACGCCTTCCACATCCCGATCAGCCCCACGCCGCCGCCGGTCGGATAAAACACCGCATCCGGATACTCCCACCCAAGCTGCTCGGCAAGCTCGTACCCCATCGTCTTCTTACCCTCGACGCGAAACGGCTCCTTCAGCGTCGAGATATCGAACCAGGTCTCGCTCGCCGGCGTCCCCGCGGCCTTCTGCTTCTTAATCTCCTCGCTCACCATCCGCGCGCAATCCGAAATCAGCCCATCGACCATGTGTACGTCAGCCCCATACACAATGCCCTCCAGGTAGTTCGCAAACGGCACATCCTGCGGCATGTAGATGTGCGCGGTAATCCCCGCAGCCGCCGCATACGCCGCCAGCGCCCCAGCCGCATTGCCCGCCGAAGGCACCGCCAGGTGCTTCAACCCATAATGCTTCGCCATCGAAACCGCCAGCCCCAGCCCGCGCGCCTTGAAGCTCCCCGTTGGATTCGCACCCTCTTCCTTGATATACAGCCCCGGATACCGCTTGCTGCGCAGCATCGGCGTCCAGCCCTCGCCCAGCGTCACCGGCTCAACCGCCGGCAGCACGTCTTTATAGCGCCACATCCCCAGCGACTGCGCGGACTCCGCAGCATACTTCGCCGGATTCTCACGCCGAGCCGTCTTCCGCAGCGCCTCCATGTCATACCGAACGTACAAACTCTCCTGCGTAGCCGGGTCCAGCGTCTGGGGCGTGTCAGCAGCAATGCGATTCTTCGAGCGGGCCGATTCCAAATAAGCGATTTGTGGCATCCGTCCATGCTACCGGATTCAGCCGCGAAGGCTTAACACCGATAACACGGATCTAACGGATAAAAACCGATCAAACCAAGACTTGTTTTTGATCCGTTCTTATCCATCCAATCCGTGTTATTGGTGTTAAGCCTTTCCTTTCTCCCGGTGAGAGAATCGAGGGGATGACCAATTCCCCCGTAAAGATGATCGCCCTCGACCTGGACGGCACCCTCCTCGGCCTCGAAGCCCACGTCTCCCCGCGTAACCTCGCCGCACTCCGCGCCGCGCGCACCGCCGGCATCGAGATCATCATCGCCACCGGCCGCCGCCACTCCTACGCCCTCAAAGTTCTGCGCCCGCTCGCGCTCGCGCCCGATACCCTCCTCGTCAGCTCCAACGGCGCCGTCGTCCGCACCATCGATTCCGCGCTCATCGAACGCACGCACATGGAAATCCCGGTCGCCCGCTGGCTCTGCGGCCACCTCGCCGACTTCCGCAACGCACTCGTCCTCACCTTCGATAAAGTCGGCCCTGACGGCGAAGACACCCGCGGCGCGCTCGTCGTCGAACAGCTCGAAGACCTCCACGCCTCCATCGACAAGTGGATGATCGCCAACGCCCCCTACATCGCGCAGGTCTCGCCCATCGAAGATTCGCTCCGCGACGCCCCGCCCATCCAGGCAATGCTCTGCGGCACCGTCGAGCGCATGCGCCGCGCCGAAGCCCTCATGATCGCGCACCCCTGGATCGCGGCCGTTGGCGACACCCACGCCAGCCACTCCCAGGACCCGCAAGTCAAAATCTCCCTCAACCGCACCGAATATCCCGAGCGCGACCTCTCGATCGTCGACATCCTCCCCGCCGGCTGCGCCAAGGGCGCCGCACTGCTGCGCCTGGCCGCCGCCCGCGGCATCCACCCCGCCGAGATCATGGCCATCGGCGACAATTGGAACGACCTCTCCATGCTCGAGATCGCCGGCCATCCCGTCCTGATGGGCAACGCCCCCGAAGACCTGAAGCTCATCGCCGCCGAGCGCAACTGGCAAGTCACCGCGCACCACCTGGAAGACGGCGTGGCCGAAGCCATCGAGGCGGTCCTGCTCACCGAAACCGCACCAGCCCTGTCCAACAGCAGGTAAAGACTTGTCCTGCCGGACGGGCCCGCTCATCGCGCGGGGCGAGCACTTCGTGCCGTGATCGCTTTGCGTGGCCGCGCGGCACGGACTTCTATGCCGACAAACGGGAGGACTACGCGAAGCTCCCGGCGTACGCAGTACCCGCCGCCCGCGGTTAGGGCGCCCGTCCGGCAGGACACATCTGGTAACCTTCATGCAAATGCCTCTCCAGCGAACCCTCGGCCTCACCGCGCTGCTCCTCGCGCTCGCAGCCCCGTTCGCCCACGCCATGGAGCGCATCACCCTCGAAAACGGCAGCACCTTCGACTGCATCCGGCACGAGCCCGTCGACGGCAAAATCCGCCTCTACCTCGAACCCACCGCCCCAGGCACCGACCCCGGCTACACCGACGTCCCACCCACCGCCATCGCCACCGTGGACATTGTCCCCGACCCGCCGCCACCCGCCCCAAGCCTCACCGCGAAACTCGCCTCCGTGGCCTCGCTCGCCGTCACCGCCCAGCCCACCATTGCCGAACTCCGCCAGCTGCTCTCCACCGCCGGCGCCGCCCACAACATCGACGCCGAGCTCCTCGCCTCCGTCGTCCACGCCGAATCCGGTGGACACGCCCACGCCATCTCGCGCACCGGTGCCGAAGGCCTCATGCAGCTCATGCCCTCCACCGCCGCAGCCGTCGGCGTCCAGAACGCCTTCGTCGCCGCACAAAACGTCGAAGGCGGAACCCGCTACCTCGACGCCATGCTCACCCGCTACCACGACAACATCGCCCTCGCGCTCGCCGCCTACAACGCCGGCCCCGGCGCCGTCGACAAGTACCACGGCGTCCCGCCCTACCGCGAGACCCGTGCCTACGTCTCCCGCATCATCCGCGAGTTCAACCGCCGCAAGACCGCATCCCTCCTGCTCGCCAAAGCCACCAGCCAGAGCCGCTAACCCATGGCCAAGCCCTTGCCGCTGCGCGCCGCCATCCCCTGGCTCATCCTCGCCGCCATTCTCGCCTTCATCGCCTGGAAGCTCCACACCTCGCACTTCGACTGGGCCGGCTTCGTGCGCAGCTGCCGCACCGCCGACCTCCGCCTGCTGCTGCTCGCCATCCTCCTCATCCAGGCCAACTACCTCACGCGTGCCATGCGCTGGGCCGTCTTCCTCAAGCCCACACTCCGCGCTTCTCAGCGCCCCACGGTATCCTGGCGCGCACTGGTCGGCCCGCAGTTCGTCGGCTTCACCGGCCTCGCCATCTTCGGCCGCATCGGCGAGCTCATCCGCCCGCTGCTCGTCTCGCGCCGCACCGGCCTCACCTTCGCCTCGCAGATCGCCGTCGTCGCCGTCGAACGCGTCTTCGACCTCGGCGCCTTCGGCCTCATCTTCTCGCTCAACCTGCTGTTAGCCCCCGGGCTCCAGACCCTCCCCTTCATCCACAAAGCCGGCTACACCATCGCCGGCCTGACCATCGCAATCGGCACCTTCGTCGTTCTCGTCCGCTTCGCCGGCGAACACGTCGCGCAGCTCACCGAAAGCCTCTTCGGGCGGCTCTCCAATCCCTTCGCCGCCTCCGCCGCCGAGAAAATCCGGTCTTTCCAGCAAGGCCTCGACGTCATCACCGGCCTCTCCGAATTCCTGCAGCTCACCCTCCTCTCGCTCGCCACCTGGGCCATCATCGTCGTCACCTACATCCTCGTCTTGCGCGCCTTCCCGTCGCCCGTGCACGAGCTCTCGGCCGGCGCCGTCATCGTGCTCATGGGCTTCTCGATCGCCGGCTCCGCCCTGCCCATCCCGGGCGGCGGCGGCGCCTGGGCCGGCAACGTCTTCGCCCTCACCGAGCTCTTCCACGTGCCGGCCGAGATTGCCGCCGGCGCCGGCCTCATGGTCTGGCTCATCGCCTCGATGTCGGTCATCCCCTTCGGCCTCATCTACGCGAAGGCCGAAGGCATCTCTCTAAGACAAGTAGCGACGAACAGCGAAGAAGCCAAAGCGTCCTAACGCCGGACGGGCGGTACTGCGTACGCCGGAATCTTCGCGTCGCTCCTCCCGTTGGTCGGCACAGAAGATCGTGCCGCGCGGCCACGCGAAGCCCAACACCGCACGAAGTGCTCGCCCCGCGCGACAAGCGGGCCCGTCCGGCAGGACAAGCCTCTCCAAGCTGTAGAATCAGTAAAAGCATGAAGTGTCCCTACTGCGGTTTTGCCCAGGATCGTGTCGTCGACTCCCGCGAGAGCAAAGAAGCCGACTCCATCCGGCGCCGGCGCGAGTGTGAGCGCTGCAACAAGCGCTTCACCACCTACGAACGCATCGACGAAATCCCCTACATGGTCGTGAAAAAAGACGGCCGCCACGAACGCTTCGATCGCCAGAAGATTCTGAACGGCCTGATGCAGGCCTGCCAGAAACGCAACGTCTCCGCGACCCAGATGCAGGCGATCGTGGATGAAACCGAAGCCTTCGTCGTCGACTCCCCCGAGCGCGAACGCCAGACCACCGCCATCGGCGAGCTCATCATGCTGCGCCTCAAGCAAATCGACACCGTCGCCTACATCCGCTTCGCCAGCGTTTACCGCGACTTCAAAGACGTCCGTGAATTCAAAGCCGAACTCGAAGAACTCCTCAGCAGCAAAGAACCCCGCAAGCCCCTGAAAGGATAATCCAGCTTTGTCAGAGACCGCGAAACCGACCCCGAAGCAGCCCCACAAGATCACCCTCATCCCCGGCGACGGCATCGGCCCCGAAGTCTCCGCCGCCGTCGTCCAGATCCTCGAAGCCGCCGGCGCCAAAACCGGCTGTGCCTTCGACTGGCACACGCACAACGCGGGCGCCGACGCCTTCGCCAAGACCGGCGAGTACATCCCCAAGGCCCTCTACGACTCCATCGAAGCCAACAAAGTCGCGCTGAAGGGCCCCGTAACCACCCCCATCGGCGGCGGCTTCGCCTCCATCAACGTCACCCTGCGCAAAAAGTTTGACCTCTACGCCAACTTCCGCCCCATCAAGAACCTCCCGGGGCTCAAAACCAACTACCCCGGTGTCGACCTCGTCATCTTTCGCGAGAACACCGAAGACCTCTACGCCGGGCTCGAAGTCATGGTCGTCCCCGGCGTCGCGCAGTCGCTCAAGATCATCACCGAAAAGGGTTCCACCCGCATCGCCAAGGCCGCGTTCGAGTACGCCCGCAAGCACGGCCGCAAGAAGATCCACTCCATCCACAAAGCCAACATCATGAAGCTCACCGACGGCCTCTTTCTCGAGTGCGCGCGCAAAGTCGCCGCCGGCTTCCCCGAGATCGAGTACAAAGAGCACATCGTCGACAACACCTGCATGCAGCTCGTCATGAACCCCTACCAGTACGACATCCTGCTCACCTCGAACCTCTACGGCGACATCCTCTCGGACCTCTGCTCCGCCTTCGTCGGCGGCCTCGGCCTCGTCCCCGGCGCGAACCTGGGCGTCAAAGCCGCCATCTTCGAAGCCGTGCACGGATCGGCCCCTGATATTGCAGGACAAGATAAAGCGAATCCGACCGCGCTGCTCCAAAGCGCCATCCTGATGCTCCATCACCTCGACGAAACCGCCACCGCCGACCTCGTCCAGAAGGCGCTCGAACACGTTTACACCGAAGGCAAAACCCTGACCCGCGACGTAGGCGGCACCAGCGGCACCCAGGCCTTCGCCGAAGCCGTCATCGCCGCCCTCGCCTAACTCCTCTCGCGACCAACGGGAGCACCACGCGAAGCTCCCAGCGTACGCAGTACCGCCCGCCCGGCGTGAGGGCGCCCGTCCGGCAGGACAAAGCTCCTGAAAGGATCCATCATGAAGCGCATCGCCCTCCTCGCCGTAATCGCCACCGTCCTCGCCGGCTGCAAGACCGACTCCGCCACGCACTCCGCCGAATCCATCGACAAATCCGCCACGCCCGCCAGCGCCGCATCCCCACGCACTAACGTCCCCGTCGGCCAATCCACCGTCACCGGCACTGTCGACTTCACCGGCAAAGCCCCCGCCAAGGTCCTCATCGACACCTCCATGGACCCCGCCTGCGCCATGGGCGCCAACTCCGGCCCCGTCTACACCGAGCAATACGTGGTCAACAACGGGCATCTCGCCAACGTCTTCGTCTACGTCAAGTCCGGCCCACCCGCGGCCATGCAGTCCGGCGTCATCTCCCAGCCCGTCACGCTCGACCAGAAAGGCTGCCAGTACGTCCCGCACGTCATCGGCGTCGTCCAGGGAGGCTCCGTCACGTTCCTGAACTCCGACGTCACCATGCACAACATCCACACCATGCCCACCACCGTCGGCAACCAGCCCATCGACATCTCCCAGGGCCCGCGCGGCACCCCGGTCACCAAGCAGTTCATGAAGCCCGAAAACATGATCCCCGTCCGCTGCAACAACCACCCCTGGATGAACGCCTTCATCGACGTCGCGCCCACCCCCTTCTTCGCCGTCTCGGACGCCCAGGGCCACTTCACCATCAGCGGCCTCCCCGCCGGCACTTACGTCCTTGGAGCAGTCCACGAAAAGCTAGGCGAAAAGGACATCAACCTCACCGTCCCCGCCACCGGCATCACCAAGGCCACCTTCACCTTCGCCGCCCAGTAGCCTTTATCTGCACTACCACGAGGCCCGGGTGCCCCATGTCTCGCTTTTGAGACATGGGAGCTACCACTGCCGGAGTTCCCAGACAACCCATCCTTGCCACTACGCACCCCCTGCTCCCCTCCAAATCGTCACACCCTCGTAACAACTCGCGCGCATCCTGAGTCATGCGTAAACCGGACCTCAGCCGGCTCCTGCCGATCGTGCTCGCCACGGCAAGTCTCGCTGTCGTCACAACGCTCACGCTCCTCCTCTGGCAACACTCCCGCACCCAAACCCTCACCCTCGCCGCCGGCGACGCGCACGGCGAAAGCTACATCCTCGCCACCGCGCTCAAAACCGTCGTCGAGCGCCACTACCCGCGCATCCGCATCCGCGTCGTCGAGACCGGCGGCACCGTTGAAAACCTCGCCTTGCTCCAGCGCGGCGAAGCCCAGCTCGCAACCGCCCAGGCCGATATCCTGCCCGGCCCCAACGCCCGCATCGTCGCCGAGCTCTACGACGACACCTTCCAGCTCATGGTGCATGGCAACTCCCCCGCCCAGCGCCTCACTGATCTTCGCGGCCAGCGCATCGCACTCGCCCCAACCGGCGGCCAGTTCCAGTCTTTCCTCCGCGTCGCGGAGCACTTCGGTCTCGCGCAGTCTGACTTCCGCTTCACCGGCGCCACCGATGCCGACGCCGACCAGGCCTTCCTCACCGGCCACGCCGACGCCATCTTCCGCGTTCGCGCCCTCGGCAATCCCTCCATCCAGCAGCTCGTTCGAACCGGTGACGTCCGCTTCCTGCCCATCGAACACGCCGCCGCCATGAAGATCAAGCAGCCCGCCTTCAACCCCGCCGTCATCCCCGAAGGCGCCTACCTCGGCAATCCGCCCGTACCCGAGCGCGACCTCCCCACCGTCGCCGTCCATCGCACCCTGCTCGCCCTCGATTCCGCCAACGCCGATGCCGTCCGCGCTATCACCAGCGTCCTCATCGAGCGCAAGCAGGAGCTCATCCAGCAGATTCCCCCAAACCTCACCGATGCCCGCCTCCTCCTCGTGCAGGTGCGCCAGCCCCAACCGCAGGATGGCTCCGGCCCCGCGCTCCACCCCGGGGCAGCCTCCTTCTACAACAAGGACAAACCGTCCTTCCTGCAGGCGCACGCCGACTACATCGGTCTCATCCTCACGATTGCCCTCATGCTCGCCTCGTGGATCTGGGAGCTCAATCGGTGGATCCAACGGCAGCAGAAAAACGCCGGCGACAAGTACAACAGGCGCGTCATCGCCTTGATCGCCGCCGCGCAGGAGATAGAGACCGAGCCGCCTCTCCTCGATATCTGGCGCGAACTCCTCGCCACCCTTGCCAAAGCCGTGCACGACCTCGACACCGACCAGATGTCGCAGGAGTCCTTCCAGGCCTTCCGTTCCATCCTCCAGATCGGCCTCGAAACCACCAAGGAGCGCCGCGCCCTTATCGCCTCCACCGGACCTCACTCCCCTCCCGGCTCTTAACCGCGCTTCTCTGCGTCCTTCCCCGCGCTCTCCGCGCGAGCGCTCTTGCCTCCCTCAGTTCCGCCGATAAAGCTCCCACGGCACCCGCCACCAGGAGAACCCCATGTCCATCGAAACCCGCTACACCTTCGGAGCCGCCCTCTTCATGTTCGTCGTCTCCGCCGCCTACCTCCTGCTCGCCGGAAGCTAAGCACCTAAACCGCAGCTTCCCCGAACCGGGGATCAACTCGGCCAGTCCAGACGATGCACTATTCTGGAACCACGATGGAGCCGCCTCAGCACATCGCCGGCGCCTCCGCTCCAGTCACCCCCGCCGCCCCGCGCGGCGTCCATGCCGCTCCGACCGCCGCGCCGACGTTTTACCTCACCAGCCGCCAGCCCATTCACCCCGGCGCCATCGTGCTCGCAATCGTCGCCGCCGTCCTATCGGTCGGCGCGATCATTTACGCCATGGCGCACTCCGGCGTACACCTCAGCCCATCCGGTCCTGACTCCTCACGCTCCGCCGGATCATCCGGCTCGTCCTCTGCCGACGACAAAGACGACGACCCCAACCAGGTCGACACCATCGTCCTCGGCGACCCGAACGAAGCCCCAACCCCCGCGCCCGCGCACCCCTCCAGCCACAATGGCTCCGTCCATCCCTTCCTGCTCACCATCCTGCCGCACTCCGGCGAGCACTACGGCCAGATCCCCAACTCGCCCACCGGCCGGCTGCTCTTCAACTGGCTCGCCGCCTTCAACAGGCCCAGCGCACCCGGTCTCGCCGACGCGCTGCCCGTCGCAGGCCAGCCCCAGGTGCTCGCCTTCCAACTCGCCCTGCGCCAGCAAACCGGCGGCTTCACCCTCATCTCCGCCAAAGAAGTCCAGCCCGGCCTGCTCGTCTTCCGTCTCCGCGACCAGTCACCCGCCGGCAACGAAGCCCTCGGCACCCTGGTCGCCGACCCCGACTCCCTGCAACCCGCCATCGCCAGCTTCAGCCTCCGCGCCATCCCAACCGCGCCTCAGCAGCCCGCCCTGCGGCAGTAATCCTTGCGCCGATCTAGCTCCATGCAGCCGGCAACTGAGCCGTGCCCTCCTTGCGAACCAGACCGTCGTTCTTCGCGCCCTTTGCGAGAGCGCTGTTGCCGTTGCATGTTCTGATATGCCGACCGTAAACGATGCGAGCGCGATAATCATCTGTGCCCATCTCCATCCCCGCGCGCTTCCGCAACGACAGAAAGATTCGGGGCAAGCTCTGGAGAGCGCTTAGCTTCCTCCTTGTCGGCCTGTTTTTCGCTTCCAAAGCCGTAAACGAGCACGCCGTCGCAAACCGCCAGCAGAGCACCTACGGCATCATCACCGCCTGCCAGTCCGGCTCAAAGGGCAGAAACTCCTGCAGCTACACCTTTCCTGTCGCTGACAGGCAATTCGCGGGCTACATTTCTGTCGCTCCCGGCGTGAGGTACCAAGAGGGCGTTCTCGTGTTTTACGACCCCCGGGACCCGAGCACCAACGCCACTGACGACTTCTCCCGCAAGAGCCGAAACGATGGCGCGTTTGCCCTTGGAGCGCTTATCCTCTCCGCCGCTATTGTCGCTTACGTCCTCTTCGACTGATTCGCTGCATCCCGAAGCACCGGTCGCCTGTAGAGCTGGCCATCAGAAGGATCACGGTCCCACAAAGGAACTCCGGTACCCTACTTGCCATCGTCGATCGGCTGCGGCGGATAGTACGCCGTTGCACCAGCCTGCGCCAGCGACAGATAGATCGTCTCGCCAGGCGCAATATCGTTCGTCAGGTGCAGCTCAATCACCAGCCCATACGGCATATCCGGAAAGTAGCTGGGCCGCGTAATCACATGCAAGACCTGGTGTGGGTTCCTGGCGTTCTGCAGCGAGATAAACGCAATCCGCTGCGTCGAGTTGGTCGCGATATAGGCCGTGCGAACCGGCTGCTGCGGTGGCCCCGCCTGCCAGCTATTCGCCGTATTGATGCCGATCAGCGCGGCGCGCGTCGGCATGGGACTGGTTTCGAGCGGTTCCATCATCGTGCCTTTGACTATAAACGCAAACACCCCACACCCGCCCCATCGGCCCTTGACTGAAAAAACTCTCTACCCTCTACTCGCGAAGTGCGTCTCTCCATACCGCCCTTACCGGTCAAGTCACTCCACGTCACGCGCCTGCGCGAGTTATCCTGTTGGGATAGTTCAGGAGCGTGGATGGAACGGCGACGAGTAGGAATTTTGGGTGCGACCGGAATGGTCGGCCAGCGATTGATTCAAATGCTCAGCAATCACCCCTGGTTTGAGATCGCATGGCTCGCGGCCAGCGACCGCAGCGCAGGCAAGCCCTACCACGAAGCCTGCCGCTGGAAGCTCGACACCCCGCTTCCGCACCGCATCGCCCACATGACGCTGATGCCGAACGTCCCCGAAGGCACGCCCGAAGGCGAACTGCCCAAGATCATCATCGCCGCGCTCGACGCCGCAGTCGCGCATGAGCTGGAGCCGAAGTTCGCGGCCGCCGGATGCGCGGTCATCTCGAACTCCAGCGCCTTCCGCATGACGACCGACGTTCCGCTCGTCATCCCCGAGGTGAACGCCGACCACCTCAACCTGATCGAGCGCCAATCCTGGCGCAAGGAGTCTGGTGGTTACATCGTCACCAACCCGAACTGCTGCGCCATCGGTCTCGTGCTCGCGCTCGCGCCGCTGCACGAGCGCTTCGGCATCGAGAAGCTCTTCGTCAGCACCATGCAAGCCGTCAGCGGAGCCGGTTATCCGGGAGTCGCCTCGCTCGACATCCTCGGCAACGTCGTCCCGTTCATCAAGAACGAAGAAGAAAAGCTGCAGGAAGAGTGCGCGAAGCTGCTCGGCACCTTCGCAGGCGATCACATCGCAAACGCCGACCTGAAGCTCAGCGCGCACTGCAACCGAGTCGCCGTCGAAGACGGTCACACCGAGTGCGTCAGCGTGAAGTTCTCGAAGCCCGCAACGCACGAAGAGATCCTCAAAGCCTGGTCCGAGTTCGCCCCGCTGCGAGGCATCCACGAAGGCCACTTGCTGCCCTCCGCGCCCGACCAGCCCATCGAGTACGCGCACGAGATCGACCGTCCCCAGCCGCGTCTCGACAAGCTTCGCGGCGCCGGTATGACCACCACCGTCGGCCGCCTGCGCCCATGCACGCTGTTCGACTGGAAGTTCGTCGTTCTCAGCCACAACACCATCCGCGGCGCGGCCGGTGCAGCCGTCCTCAACGCCGAGATCCTCGCCATGCTCGGCAAGCTCGACTGGAAGAAGTGGGCCGCGCAGCAGCAAGTTCCGGCAGGCGTCGCATGAGCGTAGACGTCGACATCAGCGGAGCCGTCCACCACGGGCGTCCCCAGATCGTAGTCATGAAGTTCGGCGGAACCAGCGTCGAAGACGCAGCCGCCATGAAGCGCACCGCAGCCATCGTCGCCGGACGCCGCGAGCGCAGGCTGAAGCCCGTCGTTGTCGTCTCCGCGATGGCCAAGGTGACTGACCAGCTGCTCGCCGCGGCCGCCGCAGCTGGGAATAATGATCGCGCTGGCGCCATCGCCCTCTCGGTCAAGCTGCGTGAGCGTCACCTCGCGACCGCAGCCCAGCTCGTCACCGGCGAGCGCCTGATGCAGCTCGCCGCCAAGCTCCACCAGGAGTTCGACGCGCTCGACGACCTTCTGCGCGGCATCGCCGCCGTGGGCGAGCTGACGCCGCGAACGAACGACCTCGTCGTGAGCTTTGGCGAGCGCATGTCCAGCCGCATGGTCGCGGCCTGCTTCCACGAGGTCGGCCTCGAAGGCGTTCATGTCGACGCCCGCACCTGCATCATCACGGACTCGAACTACGGCAAAGCCGCTCCAAACGAAGCGGCGATCGAAGAGCAGCTCACCGAACACGTGCTGCCGCTCGTGAATGCAGGCAAGACGCCCGTGCTCGGCGGCTTCATCGGCTCGAACGACGCCGGCATCACCACGACGCTCGGACGCGGCGGCAGCGACTACACCGCGGCGCTCATCGGCGGAGGCCTCTACGCCGGAGCCATCGAAATCTGGACCGACGTCAACGGCATCATGACCACCGATCCGCGCATCGTGCCCGAAGCCCTGCGCGTGAAGACCATCAGCTTCGAGGAGGCCGCGGAACTCGCCTACTTTGGCGCGAAGGTGCTGCACCCTGCCACCATCCTGCCGGCCGTGCAGAAGTCTATCCCGGTCTTCGTGCTGAACTCACGCAACGCGGCGAACGAGGGCACCAAGATCGAAGCGATGGCGCCGCACTGCCGTTCCCCGTTCAAGAGTATTGCCGCAAAGAAGCGCCTCACCATCATCGATATCGTGGCTAGCCGCATGTTGATGTCGCATGGTTATCTGAAGACGGTCTTTGATGTCTTCGACAAGTACAAGTGCGCGATCGACATGGTTTCGACCAGCGAAGTCAGCATCTCGCTCACCGTCGATTCGAACGAACAGCTGCCGGCTATCTGCGCCGAGCTCGGCAAGATCGCAGACGTGAAGTACGAAGGCCGCAAGGCGCTCGTGTGCCTGGTTGGCGAGGACATTCGCGGCCATAACGGCATCGCAGGCCGGGTCTTCTCGGCCATCAGCCACGTCAACGTGCGCATGATCTCGCAAGGCGCGAGCGAGATCAACATGAGCTTTATGATCGACGAGGAAGACGTGGAAGAGGCGATCCGCTCTCTGCATCGCGTGTTCTTCGCTGACCCGGACGAGAATGTTTTTGACGTGATTGCGGCTCCCGCTGCATCTACTCTCTGAAGCCAAAAGGAAAGAGAAAGTCCATGCGAGTTCTGGTTTTAGGCGTCGGCAAGACCGGCAGGTTGGTCGCGGAGGTTGCGTCCGAGCACGGCCATAGCGTGCATGTTCTCGACGCCAAGGAAAACAAGGAAGCCGCGAGCCTGACCGCACCGTTCGTCGCCGGCTTCGACGTCGTCATCGACTTCACCACGCCCGAAGCCGTCGTGCAGAACATGCGCGCCTGCCTCGCCACCGGCGCGAAGATGGTGATCGGCACGACCGGCTGGTACGACAAGCTGGCCGACATGAAGGTGCTGGCAGACCGCCGCAACGCCGCCCTGCTCTACGGCACGAACTTCTCGGTCGGCGTGCAGGTGATGCTGCGCCTCGCCGCGGAGATGGGTTCCGCGCTGAAGGATGCCGGCTACAAGTTCGAGATCTCGGAGACGCACCACGCGTCCAAGGCCGATTCCCCCTCTGGCACCGCGATCAGCATCGCGCAGGCAGTCGAGCGCTCCGTCCCCGCGGGCGTGCCGATCACGGCGAGCCGTGAAGGCGATGAGACCGGCCTGCACATCCTGGTTGCAACCTCGGACGCCGACCGCCTCACGCTGAAGCACGAAGCCTTCAGCCGTCGCGCCTTTGCCGAAGGTGCGGTCCGCGCAGCCGAATGGCTCAGCACCCGTACCGGCTGCTACGACTTCCGGGACGTCTTCGGCGAGCTCTAACGCGCAGATTACCGACTGCGTCGGCCCGAAGGACAACAAGTTCCTCGATCTTCCAAGCTGATACCACGTTCCAGCTTGGAGAGTGGGAGTCGCGAGGCGTACGCTACATCCATGCAGACGCTGTCTACAGCAGAGGCCGCGACCGAGTCCTTACCCCAGCTCTTCGAGAAAGCGCGGACCACACCGCTGATCGTAAACGATGGCGGGGATGACCTTGGTGTGATCGTGTCCATGGAGGACTTCGAGATCATCCGAAGGTTTCACAACCATGAGCTGCTGAAATCGATGACTGCCCTGGGAACTGCAATGCGGCGCTCCGCGGAAGCAGAAGGCGTCTCTCTTTCAGACCTGGAGAAGATGCTTGACCGCCACGAGCTTTAAGCGGATTGTTGTCGACACCAACATCTTTATCAGCGCCATCCTGTTCCCGCGTTCAGCGCCAGCTGAGGCTTTGGCTCGCGTCCTCGCGGTCGCGATGCTGCTGATCTCCGAAGCTGTCCTAGGCGAATTTGCCGAAGTGCTCAGCCGACCAAAGTTCGACTCGATCCGGGCGTTGCCGGAGCGCCATGCAGTCTCGCAAATCTCGCGCTTTCGTTCCGGCACGTTGAAGTGGTTCACACCGTCACCGACTGTGTGGACCCGAAGGACAACAAGTTCCTGGAACTCGCGCTGAGCGGCGACGCCGATCTGATCCTGACCGGCGACGATCACCTGCTGCGGCTGCGCCCGTGGCGCGGTATTCCAATCCTCACGCCGCGCGAGTTCCTGGAACTGCCCGGCTGATGCTGCGAAGGCTCCGAGGCGTCGGTGCCGCGTGGCATAACGGCTGCCCCGTTTGCATGAGCGCGGATGTAGCTCTAGGCTAGAGGCATGGCTACTGTCGCGCAGGTTGCACCCGCTGAGTTCGCGTCTCTCCCCTTTGCAGAAAAGCTCGACCGCTTCGCGCGGCTCGCGGTCTACGTTGGCCTCAACCTGCAAGCCGGGCAGGAGCTCGTGATCTCCGCGTCCACCGAGATGATGCCGCTGGTGCGGCGAATCACCGAGCACGCCTACAAGGCCGGCGCGCTGCTGGTGACCACGCTTTATAGCGACGATGAAACCGCGCTGGCGCGCTTCAAGTATGCCGAAGATGCCTCGTTCGATCAGGCGCCGCTTTGGCTGGCCGATGGCATCGCCGCAGCGTTTCGTGGCGGCGCGGCGCGGCTTGCGCTCACCGGCTCAAACCCCGCGCTGCTCGCCGGACAGGATCCGGCCAAGGTATCGCGCGCGAACATCGCCGCCAGCAAGGCCAATAAGCCGGCGATGGAGCTGATTACGCGCCACGCCATCAACTGGTCGATTCTTGCGTCTGCGACGACAGACTGGGCGCGATTGGTCTTCCCCGGCCTGCCCGAAGAGGAAGCCGTCTCGAAGCTTTGGGACGCGATCTTTACCGCGTCGCGCGCGACCGGCGAGGACCCGGTTGCCGACTGGAAGGCGCACTCGGCCGAGATTCACAAGCGCGTTGCCTACCTGAACGAGAAGCGCTTCCATGCGCTGCGGTTCCACTCGCACGATGGTGCGACCGATCTGACGGTGGGCCTGGCCGACGACCACCTTTGGGCCGGCGGTGGTGGGCCGAGCGGCAACGGCGTCTTCTGCAACCCGAACATCCCGACGGAAGAATGCTTCACCACGCCGCACAAGGATCGCGTGGACGGCTTCGTGCGGGCGTCGAAGCCGCTTTCGCACCAAGGCACGCTGATCGAGAACATTCGCTGCAGGTTCGAAGGTGGCCGCATCGTCGAAGCCACAGCCTCGGCCGGCGAAGACGTGCTCAACCGCCTGATCAGCACCGATGAAGGCGCGCGGCGGCTGGGCGAGGTGGCGCTGGTGCCGCATTCTTCCCCTATCTCCTCCAGCGGCATCCTTTTCTGGAGCACCCTGTTCGACGAGAACGCTGCCAGCCACATCGCTCTGGGCCAGGCGTATGCGACCTGCCTGATCGACGGCGAGACGATGGATACGGAGACGCTCGCCGCCAAGGGTGCCAACTCCAGCCTGATCCATGTCGACTGGATGATCGGTTCGGGCCAGATGGATGTGGACGGTATTGCGCAGGACGGCACCAGCGAGCCGCTGATGCGGGCAGGCGAATGGGTTTAGCGCTCGCTTGCCGCAAACCTGCTCTCCGAAGACGGCGCCGCAATGTCGTTTAGCGGGCCCTTTGTTCCGGAGGAGTTCGGCGGCCAGCGCCTTGGTGCGTTTCCGGCGCTGATGCTGCGGGTGGTGTTGGCCGGTATGGCCGCCGCCGCCGTGGTGGGCATTGGCTCGGCCGGTATGCTGTTCACCACCGGGCCGGAGTGGGCGAGCCTTGTCTTCGAGCCGCTGAGCCTGCTGCTGCTGCCCGGCCTGCTGGTCGGCATGGTGCTCTCCGGCCCGCACGATCTCGACCCGCACGTGGTGATGAACGGCACCATCGTGCTGTATTTTCTGCTGTTTTGGGCGGTGCTGGAGTGGCGAGCGTGGCGGCAGCGGCGACGGAGACAGCGCAGGCGTGCTTAGACGACGCGCAGTCGAGTAGACTCATCACTGTTATGGAACTCTCCGGATGTGGCACGGCCCTCGTAACCCCTTTTCGCGCGGATGGCGCGGTTGATGAAGCAGCGCTTAGCACGCTGGTCGAGACGCAGATCGACGCCGGCATTGAGCTGCTGGTGGCCTGCGGAACCACCGGCGAAGCCTCCACGTTGAGCGAACAGGAATGGATGCAGGTGATTGAAGCGACCTGCGCCGCTGCAGCCGGACGCGTGGCGGTGTTTGCCGGATGCACGCACAACTCCACAGCCGCCGCGGTCGAGCGCGTCCACCGGCTCAACCAGGTCGACGGCCTGGACGGCATCCTTACCGCGAATCCTTACTACAATCGTCCGAGCCAGCAAGGCCAGTACGAGCACTTCCGCGCCATCGCTGAAGCCAGCGAACTGCCGGTGATGCTTTACAACATTCCCGGGCGAACGGGCGCGAATCTGGAATGCGCAACCGTGATGCGCCTGGCGGACATGCCGAAGATCGTCGGCATCAAGGAATCGAGCGGCAACCTGGTCCAGATAACCGAGCTGCTGACGCAGTTGCCGCGTTCGTTCAAGGTCTTCTGCGGCGACGACGCGCTTACGCTGCCCGTCCTTGCGCTCGGCGGCGCCGGGCTGATCTCAGTGGCATCGAATGTGATTCCCGCACAGATGGCGCAGATGGTATGTGCGGCGCTGAAGAACGATTGGCCCACGGCGCGGCGGATCAACCGCACCTTCTTCCGGCTGATGCAGGCGCACTTCTGGGAGCCGAGTCCGGCGCCGGTGAAGGCGGTGATGGCGATCCTCGGGATGGGCAATGAAGCGATGCGCTTGCCGATGGTGCCGGTGGCGGCGGCGACGCGGCGGAAGCTTGAGGCGCTGTGTGGAGAGCTGGGGCTGATTGCGGCTTCCGAGGCCGGTAAGGTCGATAATCTGCGGATGTTTTAGAGGCTTGTCCTGCCGGACGGGCCCGCTTATCGCGCGGGGCGACCACTTCGTGGGGTGATTGCTTCGCGTGTGCCTCCCGTTGGTCGGCGCATAGATTACGTGCCGACCAACGGGAGGAGCAACGCGAAGCCCAAGACGGCCCGAAGGGCTCGCCCCGCGCGACGAGCGGGCCCGTCCGGCAGGACAAAGCCTTAGAATCGACTGATGCAGATTGAAAGTTCCCAGGACCTTCAGGCCATCGAAGTCCTCCAGTCCCAGATTGAGCGCTTCTTCGCGCTCGGCCCCGCAGCCATCGGCAACACGGAAGCCACTGAAGCCTTTCTCGCGCTGCGCGAAGCCCTTGAACGCGGCCAACTCCGCTCCGCCGAGCCTGACGCGCAGAGCCCCCTCGGCTGGAAGGTGAATGCGTGGGTGAAGCGCGGAATCCTGCTGGGCTTCCGGCTGGGGCAGATGATCGAAATGCCAGGCGATGCGCTCTCGTTTGTCGATAAGGCCACCTACCCGGCGCGGCAGTTCAAGGCAGAAGATGGCGTGCGCCTCGTTCCGGGCGGAAGCTCCGTGCGCGCCGGTGCTTACCTTGCCAAGGGCACCGTCTGCATGCCGCCCATGTACGTCAACGTTGGCGCATACGTGGACGAGGGCACGATGGTGGATTCGCACGCGCTGGTGGGAAGCTGCGCGCAGATCGGCAAGCGCGTGCACCTCTCGGCGGCGGCGCAGATTGGCGGGGTACTTGAGCCGGTGAACGCCACGCCCGTCATCATCGAGGACGACGTGCTGGTGGGCGGCAACACCGGGGTGTACGAGGGTACGATCGTGCGATCAAAGGCCGTACTCGCCGCCGGAACCGTGCTCACCCGCGGGACCCCCGTCTACGACGTCGTTTGCGGCGAGATCTACCGCGCGACGGCAGAAATGCCGCTGATTATTCCGTCCGGCGCCGTCGTCGTACCGGGTTCGCGCGCGATTACCTCCGGCAAGGGCAAGGAGTGGGGCCTCAGCCTGGCGACCCCCGTCATCGTGAAGTACCGCGACGAGAAGACGGAGCTTTCGTTGTCGCTCGAAGACCTGCTGCGCTAGAAAAAAAGCAAAGCGCTCTCGCAAAGAGCGCCAAGGAAGCGAAGTCCCGCAAAGTATTCTTTGCGCAGCTTGGCTCGCTCGGCGCTCTTTGCGAGAGGGCTTTTGCCTTTGCCGGGATGAACGCCAAAGCGGGGCGAAGTGATGCCTCAGCCCCATAACTGGTAAGCTCTAGGTTGATGGCACAAGATAAATTACGCATGATTCCACTGGGAGGCCTTGGCGAGTTCGGGATGAACTGCATGGCGCTCCGTTGGCAGGATGACATTATTGTCATCGACGCCGGCTTGATGTTTCCCGAAGAAGAGCTTTTAGGCGTCGACATTGTCGTTCCGGACATCAGCTACCTGACCGAGAACCGCGACAAGGTGAAGGCGATTCTGCTCACCCACGGCCACGAAGACCACATTGGCGGCCTGCCCTGGATCCTCTCCGAACTGAACGTTCCGGTCTACGGCACGGAGTTCACGCTCGCGCTGGTGGAAGGCAAGCTGGACGAACACCGGCTGCTGGACGACGCCGACCTGATCGAGATGCTGCCCGGCAAGCGCTTCACCCTCGGGCCGTTCTCCGTGATGCCGATCCGCGTGACGCACTCCCTGGTCGATTGCGTTGCGCTTGCGATCCACACGCCGGTTGGAGTCGTACTGCACACCGGCGACTTCAAGGTGGACCTCTCGCCACCGGACGGCAAAGCGTTCGACCTGCAGGCGTTTGCCGACCTCGGCAAAGCCGGCGGCGTGCTCGCGCTGCTGCAGGACTCGACGAACGTCGACCGCAAGGGCTGGACGCCGAGTGAGCGTGCGGTGCGCCCGCGACTCGACGAGATCTTCGCGCAGACCAAGAAGAAGCTGTTCTTCTCCTGCTTTTCGTCCTCCATTACCCGGCTCGGCCTCGCCTTCGAGCTCGCGCAGAAGCATGGGCGCAAGGTCGCGGTCATCGGCCGCTCGATGGACAACACCACCGAGATCGCACAGGACCTCGGCTACATCAAGATCCCGCAGGGCCTGCTGATCAACCCCGGCCAGATTAAAGAGACGCCGCCGGACAAAATCCTCATCATGATCTCCGGCACACAGGGTGAGCCGATGAGCGCGCTCAGCCGCGCCGCGGTGAATAACCACAAGTTTGCCAAGATCGACGCCGGCGACACCGTCGTGATGAGCTCGCGCGTCATCCCCGGCAACGAGAAGTCGATCTACCGCGTCATCGACCACCTTGAACGTCGCGACGCGCATGTGATTCACGACGACGGCACCAACGGCCTGATCCACGTCTCCGGGCACGGCAGCCAGGAGGAGTTGAAGCTGATCGTCAACCTGGTTCGGCCGAAGTTCTTCATCCCGGTGCACGGCGACTATCGCCACCTGAAGCGCCACGTCGAACTCGCCATGTCGACCGGCGTGCCCGAGAAGGCAATCCTGATCGAAGATGGGGATGTGCTTGAGTTCACCAAGGATACGGCGACCAAGAACGGTAAAGTAACGACCGGCCGCGTGTGCATCGATTCAGGTGGCTCGATCGATGTCGTCGAGGACGTCGTCATCCGCGATCGGCAGCATCTCTCGGAAGACGGCATTGTGATCGCGATCATTGCGATCAACAAGCGTTCCGGGCGCGTGGAGTCACCACCGGAGATCGTCATGCGCGGCTTCGCGATGGACGACGCGCAGGTGATCGCCGAGGCCCGCCAGATCGTGACCCGAACGCTCGAAAGCTCGTCGACAGAAGAGAAGCAGGATTACGGCGTCATCAAGGAAAAGATCCGCAACGACCTGAAGCGGTTCATCCAGAAGGCGACCAGCCGCCGGCCCCTGATCATGCCGGTCATCATGGAAATTTAGCGGGCGCTCCAACGAAAAGCCTCGCGCAGAAAAGCGCAGAGAAAGACGCAGATTGACGCAGTTGACCGCGTAAATCTGCGTTTTTTCTGCGCTCTCCGCGCGAGGTTTCGTCTTCGCCGCCAACACCCACTCTCCCGTTGCAGGGCGCATCCAGTCGAGATCAGGTATCCTCCTTGTGGATGCGCCCTGGCCTCAAGATGAAGAAAGTAAAAACGCGCCGGCGCGGGCTCAGCGGGTTCGCGGAACGAGTTAAGCGGTCGCGTGAAGCCGTCGATCGCACACGCGATATCGTTTGGACCCGGGTGATTGCACGTCCTGTCTTCTATAGCCTGCTGCTCGCCGGCCTGGTTGTCTTTCTGCTCGGCGCGTGGCCGTTCTGCAAAGACCACCTGCAGGCGATTTCCGTGCTCGACCAGGTATCCGGCAAGCCTGTTCCGAAGCTGATCAACGACCTCGTCGCGCATCCCATTCAGACCACCAACTTCACCATCTACGTCGAATCCGGCCCGGTGCGCGCGCGCATGTACGAGCCGGAAGACGACAGGAATGCGCCCGCGCTGATCGTCCTGCACGGCGTCCACCATCTCGGCATCGATGAGCCGCGGCTCGAGGCGTTTGCGACGGCCATGGCGAGTTGCGGCATCCGCGTGCTCACGCCGGAGCTGCCCGACATCAAGGACTACCACGTCGATTCCACCTCAGTAAAAACCATCGGCGAATCCGTCCAGTGGTTCGCCAAGCGGACCGGCGGTCCAGTCGGGGTGATGGGCCTGAGCTTTTCGGGCGGTCTGGCGCTGGTAGCGGCGGCCGACCCACTCTACAAGCCCGACTTCAAGTTCGTTTTCGCCGTCGGCTCACAGGATTCGATGGGCCGGGTCGCGCAGTATTACGACACCAACGAGGACGTGCGTCCGAACGGTACGACCGAGCTGCTGCCGGCGCACGAATACGGGCCGCTGGTACTCGAATACGAGTACGTCGAAGACTTCGTGCCGAAGCAGGATGTCGCGCCGATCCGCGCCGTGCTGCGCGCGCACCTGTACGAAGACAAGCCCGCTGAAGAGGCCGCTTCGCTGAAGCTGGACGAGCGCCAGAAGCAGGAGGCGCTGGAGTTGATGGACGCCAACTCGCCGCACACGCGCGACCTGATCGCCAAGGCGAATGCCAAGCACGCCGACGAGATGGCCGGCCTCTCGCCGCGCGGCAAGCTTGCCAAGATGACGACGCCCGTCTACCTGCTGCACGGCCAGGCCGACAACATAATCCCGTCGGCGGAGACGCTGTGGATGGCAAGCGAGCTGCCGTCTGAGGCGCTGCAGGCGATGCTGGTAAGCCCCGTCATCTCGCACATCGACTTCGAAGGCACCAAGCCGGGCGCAATGGACGAGTGGCGCTTGCTGCACTTCTTCGCGCTGGTGATGCACGCGATCGAGACGCCCAGCGGCCGCACCCCCTGGCTGTAAAGCATCTACTTCTAAGAAGTTTGCAGGCTGGCAGCTATGATCGGAGGTCCCGTCGCGATCAGATCAATCTTATGATTGAGGCATGCAATCTGATAATGCTGTAGCGGGCCGGGCCAGCCGTCGCTGGCATTTGTAGCCTGTCTCGTGAAGTCCAGCAGCTTCGAGCGCAAAAACTTACGGAACAGGTTGCCCACGAAAGCCTCAGCAGGGGTCTCGGGAAATCGTCCGTAGCTCTCATTCAGCACGGACCACGAAACCATCAGATTGCTCGGAAAGATCACCCCGAAGACACGGCAGCTTGCGTCCGTCTCAATGGGCCTCGCACCCAGCATGATGTTCCCGAAAGGACTATCAGGATCAACGGTTGTTATGGGTGCTTGGGCCTTAGCCTCAGAAAGAACGACTTGCAGTGTCAGTCCTTCCGTCTCGCGGATGTCAATCGCGAACAGATTCCCACAATCATTGAGTTCTCGGGCGCCATCTTCGAAGGACAACTGAGCGGGCGCTTAACCTTCATGACTCGTCTCTCCGTTCACCCTCTTCTGCCTTTCTGTGTAGTCGCTCTTTCTCTCGCTGAATCAGAACGCGGAGGGATTCGTTCACGAGTTCAGATAATTCACTGATGCCTGAACATTCCATCGCTATTTTGAGGAGGTCGTCTTCCATCTCGATTTCGCATTCCATTTAGCTACCATCTCACATGACAAGGCGGCTTTGCTGCCAGAATAGAAGCATATGTCGACGCTCGTAACACTTGAAGAAATCCAGCAAGCCGCCGCACGCATCCGCGGCACCGCCGTCAGAACTCCGTTGGTGCGCCTGCAAATCCCCGGCGACGACACCCGCGAGATCTACGTCAAGTGCGAGTCGGCGCAGCCCATCGGCTCGTTCAAGCTGCGCGGCGCCTTCAACATGATCGCGCAGCTTGCGCCCGCAGCCCTCGCCAAGGGCGTCATCACCTACTCAAGCGGCAACCACGCCCAGGGCGTCGCCTACGGAGCGCGCGCGCTGGGCGCCAAGGCTGTCATCGTGATGCCCGACAACGCACCCGCGGTCAAGATTCACGCCACGCGCGAGCTCGGCGCCGAAGTGGTCTTCGTCGGGCCGGCATCCTCTGCCCGTAAGGAGAAGGCCGAAGAGCTTGCCGCCGAGCACGGCTACACCGTCATCCCGCCGTACGATCATCCGCAAATCATCGTCGGCCAGGCCACCTGCGGGCTCGAAGTCGCCGAGGAGTTGACGGACGTCGACCTCGTGATCGCGCCGGTCAGCGGCGGCGGCCTGCTCAGCGGCACCGCAACGGCCGTCAAGCTGTGCGCCGAGGCCGGTGTGTGCAATCCAGACGTGAAGGTCTGGGGTGCGGAGCCGGAGCTCGCCGCCGACGCGAAGGAATCGTTCTACACGCGCGAGCTGGTCGAGTGGCCAGCAGCCATGACCTCGCGCACCCTCGGCGACGGCCTGCGCACGCAGTCGCTCGGCGTGCTCAACTTCGAGCACATCCTGCGCTTCGTCGACGGAATCGTCGCCGTCTCGGAGGAAGAGATACTGGAGGCCATGCGCGTCTACCTGCGGCACTCCGACCTGATCCCGGAACCGAGCGGCGCGGTGACACTGGCCGCCGCGCTCTTCCACGCGCACGAGCTGCCAGCGGCGCGCAAGATCGTTGTCGTTTTGAGCGGGCGCAATGTGGACCCGGCTTTGCTGAATTCTCTGCGTCTAAGTACAACAACAAGTGCGTCCTAACGCCGGGTACTTCGTACTGTCCTCGGAGGGCGCGCCACTCCGTGGGGTCAGGAGCTTCGCGTGCTGCTACGAAATCTCTTAGTTGTATGTCTATCGGTGACGCTTCCCTTCTCTCTGTTTGCGCAGAAGAAGAGCAAAGACCAGCTCTCGGGCTACGACAAATCCGCTAAAGCCACCATCGTTCACGACACCCTCGTCTACGTCGATCCGGACGACTCGTCGCAAAAAGTCTCGGAGATTCTGCCCGGGCACGAGTTCGTCGTCATCCAGCGCAACGGGCCCTGGATGAAGGTCTTCGCCAACACCGATCCGCCGGACCGCGTGGACGAAGATAAGGAACCCGAGTTCGGCAGCGAGCAGCCGAATCCTGACTCCGGCTGGATCAAGGACAAGGGCATCGTCATGCCAGGGCAGGCGCAGGGCGACGAGATACTCTTCGGCACAGCGGCGTACTTCGAGGCGCAGGCCGCGGAACCGCACGGCCCGAAGGATGCCGCAACCGAGGCGAAGCTGCTCTACCGGCGCGTCTATGAGTACTTTCCCGACTCAACCTGGGCCGCCGAGGCCGCGTATCGATCGGCCGATATCCGCTGGCAGCTGGAGAAGGCAGACAATGCCTCACTTCCGAGCGCAAAGGAGCAGGAAGCGTATCTGCGGCCGCCGATCTACGAGGGCGAGCTGAAGCGCGTGATGAAGTACTGGCCCGGAACCAGGTGGGCGATGCTCGCCGCGTACGACCTGCTGGACAACAAGGTGTGCGGCGACTGGCAAGGCCTGCCGAAGTGCCCGGAGCAGGAGATCAACCTGTACCTACGCTACGCCGAGCAGTACAAGGAATCGCCCAAGGCGCCGGAGGCCTACTACAACGCGGTCTACCGGCAGGGCGTGCTGGTGACGATGTACCAGGTGGACGGCGAGCAGAAGCGCGCGGATGATGCCGTGAAGCGCACCGTCGGCATGGCGGACGAGATGAAGCAGCGCTTCGGGCAGAGCGAATGGACCGCGCGCGCGGCGAGCGTCGCCTTCCGCGTAAAGCAGGGCATCACGGTCTACGGCAGCGACCGCGACTGAGACCTGCCACGGGTCGAATGACTAAACCGGATGAAACGGATCGATTCAGGTTTGAATCCGTCTGATCCGTTTCATCCGTGTTAAGTTTTCACACGTTGCGGCTAGAATCTCTCTATGCCACTTCTGAAGGTTCTTATCCTTGCGATCGTGCAGGGTCTCGCTGAATTGCTCCCCGTTTCGAGTTCTGCCCACGTTGTCGTCGCCGAGAAGCTGATGGGGCTCGACCCCACCTCGCCGCAGATGACGCTCGTGCTGGTAATGCTGCATACAGGCACGATGTTTGCCGTGATCGTCTACTTCTGGCGGCGCTGGGTTGCAACCTACTTCCGCAATGCGCAGACGTTTGCGAGCGCTGCGGTGCGCATCATCCTGGCGACCGTGCTGACCGCCGTCGTCGGCTTTCCGATCATGAAAGTGATCGAGAAGACGATGTTCAAGGGCGCCGGCAAGGTGGAGATCGAACAGCTCTTCGGGCGGCTGGACCTGGTGGCGATGGCGCTGTTTTGTGTGGGATTGCTGATCCTCGCGGCTGGACTGAGCCGGCGCAAGAGCATGACGGGCAGGTTCATCGAGGGCCCGGACGGCGACGACCTGACGCTTGGGCAGGCTGGCGTCATTGGCGCGGTGCAGGGGCTTGCGTTGCCATTTCGCGGCTTTTCGCGGTCCGGCTCGACCATTTCCGCCGGAATGCTGGCCGGCGTTGCGCGGGAGACGGCTGAAACCTTCAGCTTCGCGCTTGCCGTGGTGCTGACCCCCGCGGTGCTGGGCCGCGAGGTGCTTCGCCTGCTTCATGCGGCCAAGCAGCCGGGAACTTCGGTCGATCTGCACAGCGCGTTTGTGAGCAGCCTGCTCGGAATGGTGCTGTCGTTTGTGGCTGGATTGGCGGCGCTGAAGTGGCTTTCGAGCTGGCTCGAGGCGGGCAGGTGGTATCTGTTCGGAATCTATTGCCTGGTGGCGAGCGGTGTGGTCTTCTACCTGCACACGCAGGGATACTGAAGGGCGCTTAGAGCGCAGGCAAAAAGGCTAGCCCGAGGGCTAGCCTTTTCTGCTGAGGTTGTTTGTGGCAACCGGCCTACTATCCTGGGAGACGAGCTCCCGAAGGACTAGAGGGGCTGGATGTCCGCTGCCTGCCAGCCCTTGGGGCCTTTGACAACGTTGAACTGCACAGCCTGGCCTTCCTGCAGGCTCTTGAAGCCCGAGGAGGAGATGGCGGAGTAGTGAGCGAAGACATCTTCGCCGTTCTGACGGGAGATAAAGCCAAACCCCTTGGCATCGTTAAACCACTTCACAGTTCCCTGTTCCATTTTCGTTTTCCTTGTGTTGCTTTGAATTTGCTGCCAGATCCAGATCGGGGTTCGAACAATACAGCCGTTACAGAAAGCCAATGTGTTACCAACAGATGTTCATAGGTTAGCACCCTTTTCGCGTTTGCGCCGTCTGTGGGGAATTTCTTTGCAGATTTCCACAATCTGTCCCGTTTAGGCACTGCGGTGTGTATACAGGAACGCCCAGTAGATCAACGGAAGCTGCAGCGGCAGACGCGCCCACAGCAGCCACTGCGGAATTCCAGGCCATTGACCAGGATGCAGCGCCATGTTCAGGTTTGCGGGCAGAACCGCAATCAACAGCAGGATCAGGCCCCAGGCAGCCGCGGATTGCGTTGCGGGGACGAGCAGGCCGATGCCGCCGAGGATTTCTGCCAGGCCGCTGATCTGGACGAGCAGCGTGGGCGCTGGAAGATACGCGGGCATGATGTTGACGTACACGGGCGTGATGAGGAAGTGAAGCGCGCCGGCGACGAGGAAGAGCACGGCGAGGAGGTAACGGACTTGCATTCGGATGGACACCCTCCCCCCCATTTTTTCCAAAGTATTCAAAGTAGATACTTTAGCTTGAGGGTACTTCGACTCTTCTCACGTCGACTGCTCACGCTGGACTGAGAGTTCCCCCAGTATAGGCGTTCCAGAAGGTTGGTGAGAATGGCCGACGCGGAAGCGGAGGACGTTCCGCAGCGTCTAAAGCTGTGCCCTCAATTGAACGACAGGGGCTAGCGGAAGTTGAAGAAGGCGGCGCGTTGCCAGGGGCCATTGAGGTAGTTCCAGAGGGTGAGGCCGGTGGCTTGCGCCTCGAAAGGGGTGAAGGTGGGCTGGAGCTGGGCGAGGAGGGTGCGGGCATCCTCGGGGGTGGTCTTGTTCTGGATGACGATGTGCGGGTGGAAGGGTTGGCGATCCTGCGGGATGAGCCAGGGGTCGAACTCGGCTGCCAGGGCGGCGTGAAGGGTTTTGAGTTCGGCGGAAGTGAGGGTGAAGCCAACGCCGCGGCCGAGGGAACGCAGGCCGGTGATGCGGATTGGGAAGGGCGGCCGGTGGGCTGCGCTCTCCAGGGTGGCCGCGACCTCTTCGAGCGGGGGGAGCTGGTGGAAGAGGCTGATGTGTGCGGGAATCTGGTTGAGGTGCGGCGGGTAGTGGAGTTGGCGCAAGGATTCGAAGTGGGCTTGGGATGGGCCGTCGAGTTCGAGGGTGAGGATCGTGGTCATGATTTCAACAACAACTGCAACCGCGCCCTAACGCCGGGCGGGCGGTGCTGCGCACGCTGGATCGCTTCGCGTGTGGGCAACGGCTATTTGCGTTTCCAGCGGACTCCGTCCTTCGAGTCTTCGAGGAGAATGCCCTTTTCGAGGAGTTCGTTGCGGATGGCGTCGGCACGGGCGAAGTTGCGGGTGCGCTTGGCCTGGGTGCGATCGGCGACGAGCTTGTCGATGGCTTGATCGGTAAGCGCGAGTTTGGCGGCGAGGGAGGGGTCGGCCTGGTCGAGGCGGCCTTCGCGTTCGGCCCATTCGAGCGCGGCGCGAGTGATGTCGGCGTCCTGATCCTTGAGGACGGCAAAGACCGCGTCGAAGTCGGAGAGGACGTCAAGGATCTGGCGGGCGTTGGCGGCGTAGAGCAAGCCTGAATCGGCGGCGGAGTTGGCGGCGCGGACGAGATCGAAGATGGCGGCGCGGGCTTCGGCGGTGTTGAGGTCGTTGAGCAGCGCGGCGTGGTACTCGGCCGCAGCCTTGGCGGTGACGGCTGCTAGTTCCTCGTTAGGACCGCCTTCGGGGAAGCTGCCGCCCATGCGCGCGGCGAAGGTGCGGAGGCGATCCACGGCATTCGTGGATTCGGTGAGGCCGTCCCAGGTGAAGTTGAGCTGGTGCCGATAGGGGACGGACATGAGCAGGAAGCGGATGGCGGAGGCTTTGTGGCCTTTGAGCAGAAGGTCGCGAAGGGTGTAGAAGTTGCCGAGCGATTTCGACATCTTCTTGCCTTCGACGAGGAGGAATCGCACATGCATCCAGTGGCGGGCGAAGGGTTGGCCGGACGCGGCTTCCGACTGGGCGATCTCGTTTTCGTGGTGCGGGAACATGAGGTCTTCGCCGCCGGCGTGGAGGTCGAAGTCGGGGCCGAGGAAGCGGGCGGCCATGGCGGAGCACTCGATGTGCCAGCCGGGGCGGCCGGGGCCGAGGGCTGTGGGCCAGGACGGCTCGGCGGTTCCGTCGGGGGAGGTTTTGACCGCTTTCCAGAGGGCGAAGTCGCGTGCGCCGTCTTTGTCTTCGGAGACGTCGACGCGGATGCCGTCCTCGATGCCTTCGAAGTCCTTCTTGGAGAGCTTGCCGTAATCGGGAAAGCGGTCGATGCGGAAGTACCAGCTACCGTCTTCGGCCTGGTAGGCGATGTCTTTGGCGTGGAGCTCTTCGATGAGCGCAACCATTTCGGGGATGTGCTCGGTGGCGCGCGGCAGGACTTCGGGGCGTTCGACACCGAGGGAGGTCATGTCTTCGAGGAAGGCGGCTTCGAACTTGTGGGTGAAGGCGTTGAGCGGCTGGTTGGCGAGGGCGGCGCCGCGGATGATCTTGTCGTCGACGTCGGTGATGTTCATGACGTGGCGGATGGGCATGCCGAGGAGCTTGAGGGTACGTCTCAGCACGTCGACGTGGATGAAGGTGCGGAAGTTGCCGATGTGGCCGAAGTCGTAGACGGTGGGGCCGCAGGCGTACATGCGCAGGGTGTGGCCGTCGGCGGGGGTGAGCGGCTCGAGTTTGCCGCTGAGGGTATTGAAGAGATGGAGGGGCTGCGTGGGGTTCAAGAGGGATCGCTCACGGTGTGCTGATTGATTTTAGCTTTTTAGCTGAAGGTGTGTCCTGCCGGACGGGCCCGCTTGTCGCGCGGGGCGAGCACTTCGTGCTGTGATCGCTTCGTGGTCCTCACGTTGCTCGGCACGGAGGATTGTGGCGCGTCGCCCACGCGAAGCTCCCAGCCTACGCAGTAGCGCCCGCCCGGCGTCAGGGCGCCCGTCCGGCAGGACACGTCGTTAGCCAAGCTTGAGTTGCGGGGTCGCTGTCAGCGCTTCCGGCGCGTGCTGGTGGGTGAGGTAGCGCGGCCAGGCGGCGGCTGCGATCATGGCGGCGTTGTCTGTGGCGAGGGCGAGCGACGGGAAGGCGATGGGCAGGTTGCGTTCGGCGGCGGCGGCGGTGAAGCGCCGGCGCAGTTCGCGGTTGGCGGCGACTCCGCCGGAGATGAGCAGGGCGCGCGCGCCGTAGGCCTGCGCCCCGGTGAGCGTCTGCCGGATGAGGTTGCCGACAACGGCGGATTGGAAGCTGGCGATGAGGTCGAGGGTTTGCGCGTCGCAGAGGCTGGGGAGTGGAGCTTCAGGGTGGGCGGCGAGGGCTTGGCGGCGGGCTTCGATGGAGTCTGCGAGGTGGTGCGTTTGGGTGTAGCGGAGGACGGCCGTCTTGATGCCGGAGAAGGAGAAATCGAAGCGTGGGGATTCTACTTCCCAGGTCTCAGAATCGAGACCCTTCGGCAAACTCAGGGCAGGCTCTGGGGCACCCGGGCTTTTCTTCAAGGGATGGAACTGAAACGGGACGGCGTTGGGGTTGCCGTGGGGGGCGAGGGTGTCGATCTGCGGGCCACCGGGGTAGCCGAGGCCGAGCAGCTTGGCGACCTTGTCGAAGGCTTCGCCGGCGGCGTCGTCGATGGTGCGGCCGACGTTGCGGTACTGCCAGGCGCCGGCGCTTTGGGTGGCGAGATAGAGGTGGGTGTGGCCGCCGGAGACGACGAGTGCCAGAAGGGGAAACTCGTCCGGGAGTTCGTTGCGGTTGCGGGCTTCCATGACGACGGCGTGGATGTGGCCTTCGAGGTGGTTGACGGCGATGAGTGGTTTGCCGAGCGCGAAAGCGAGGCTCTTGGCATAGAGAATGCCGACGAGCAGGGCGCCGGCGAGGCCGGGGCCTTCGGTGACGGCGATGGCGTCGAGGTCGGCGAGGGTGATGCCGGCTTCTGCGACAGCCTGGCGGACGACCGGGACGATGTTGCGCAGGTGCTCGCGCGAGGCGAGTTCCGGGACGACGCCGCCGTAGTTGGCGTGCAGCGCGATCTGCGAGGCGACGACGTTCGAGAGGACGTGCGAGCCGTTGCGGAGGACGGCGGCGGCGGTTTCGTCGCAACTGCTCTCGATGCCGAGGATGAGGCCGGACTGCATGGATCGATTGTAGGAGGTTTGGCGAGTGGGTGGCTGTGCTCGGAACGCGGCGGGTGATCCCGGAACAGGAATCCGAAGTGGGACTTCATCCCTCCGACAGGGGTTTGCGATGGTTCCTTGGTGCTATTTCGGGGAGGGACGAACAGGCCTAAATTGGAACTCATGCTGCTGCCGCGCAAACACGTTGAGAGTCATGAGAATGCGATCGAAAGACGCCTGGTTGAGACGCTGGTCTCGGGTGGAGTGCGGCCGTTCCATCGCGCAGGGTCGGTACGGAAGTCGAGTGCAATGGGGACGGGTTTGTTCCTGGTGAAGCCAGCCATGGCGGGGGCGCGGATGGAGTTTACAAGCCACTCGGAACAGCTGTTTGCGGCACGCGCCGCGAGCGCGCGGCCAAACGCGGACCGGCTGGCGAAGCAGCGCGGCGGCCCGGCACAGGTGATCCGGATGCCCGACCGCGAGAAGCAGGCGCGGCAGGAGACAGTGCTGGGTTGGATGGCGGCGCTGGGCCCGATGCTCTGGCTAGGGCATGCGGCGCTGGTGTGGCTCAAAGTTGTGTAGGCGAGGCTCCGTTCGAAGCGCCTAGCGGATACGAAAGAAAGAAGACGGACCGATTCGTGATTGGAGCTCCCTGGCCTGGGAGCTTTTTCTTTTGGGGTGAGCAGGGCTAGGCTTGGGAGATGGACTGGACGTTGCACGGATCGGTGGGGCTTCGGGTGGCGCGTGAAGTTGCGGCGCAGCTGCGCGCGGCGGGTTTCGAGGCTTACTTTGCGGGTGGGTGTGTGCGGGATTTGCTGCTGGGGCGCGCGGCGAAGGACTTTGACGTGGCGACGAGCGCGCGGCCGGAGGAGGTGGTCGCGCTGTTTCGGGGGTCGGAGCTGCGGACGTTTGAGGTGGGAGCGCACTTTGGGGTGATCCTGGTGGTGGCGGAGGGGGACGGCGAGCGTGCGGAGGTGGAGGTTGCTACGTTTCGGCATGATGGGGCGTATCTAGATGGGAGACGGCCGGAGGCGGTGAGCTTCTCGACGGATGCGCGGGAGGATGTGATGCGTCGGGATTTTACGATCAACGGGATGCTGCTGGATCCGGGGTTGATGGTGGAGAAAGGCGAGCACGGAGAACACGGAGGGCACGGAGGAACCACAGAGAAGAGCTTCCTGGTGCCGGAGGGGGCGGTGCTGGATTTTGTGGGGGGGCGGGAGGATCTTGCTGCAGGATTAGTGAGGGCGATCGGAGAGCCGGAGCGGCGGTTTGAGGAAGATAAGCTGCGGATGCTGCGCGGGGTGCGGTTTGCGGCGAGGCTGGGGTTCGAGATCGAGGCGGAGACGCTGCAGGCGATGCGGCGGTATGCGCCGGAGATTGGGCAGGTTTCGGCCGAGCGGGTGCGCGAGGAGCTGACGCGGATGCTGACCGAGGGCGGCGCGCGGCGCGCGTTTGAGCTGCTGGATGAGAGTGGTTTGCTGGTGTGGGTGCTACCCGAGATTTCAAGGATGAAGGGAGTTGCCCAGCCGCCGGAGTACCATCCCGAGGGCGACGTTTGGGTGCATACGCTGATGCTGCTGGAGCAGCTGCCAGCGGGGGTTTCGTGCGAGCTGGCTTGGGGGTTTCTGCTGCATGATGTGGGCAAGCCGGCTACGTTTCAGCCGCCGGACCCGGCGCGGGCGGGCGACCGGATTCGGTTCAACGGGCATGTGGAGGTGGGGGTGCGGATTGCCGAGGTGCTGCTGGAGCGGCTGCGGTTTTCCAACGAGGCACGGACGCAGATTGTGGCGCTGATCAAGCACCATATGCAGTTTGGCGATGTGAAGGAGATGAAGGAGTCGACGCTGAAGCGGTTTGTGCGGATGCCGAAGTTCGACGAACACCTGGCGCTGCACCGGGCGGATTGCCTGGCGTCGCACGGGAAGCTGGGGATGTGGGAGTACGCGAAAGAGGCCTGGGAGCGGGATGAGCCGGAGGCGGAGCGGCCGAAGTGGCTGGTGACGGGGAAAGAGCTGATTGAGGCGGGGTACCGGCCCGGGGTGGCGTTCAAAGGGATGCTGCGAGCGGTGGAAGATGCTCAGCTGGAGGGGCGGATCGCGACGGCGGAGGAGGGGCTGCAGCTGGTGAAGCGGGAGTTCGGAAAGGCAGAAGCTTAACACCGATAACACGGATTAGACCGATAGGAACGGATCAAACAAAGACTTGTTGTAAGGCTTGTCTGATCCGTTCTTATCCGTTCATCCGTGTCGATCGGTGTTAAGTTTTTACGGGTGGTCGGCCAGGAATTGGGTGATTTCGTTGTATTCGGCGTCGGTTAGGCGGAAGGTGGCGGCGGGGAGGATGCCTTCGACTTGTTCGGCGCTGCGGCCGCCTACGATGGCTGCGGTGATGGCTGGGTGGTGGAGCGTCCAGGCGATGGCGACGACGCCGGCGGCGACCTGGTGGCGGGCTCCGATTTGCTTGAGGAGGTCGGCGACCTGGAGGTTGCGGCTGAGCAGCGGCTCCTGGAACTGCTTGGCGTTGCGGCGGAAGTCGTCCTGGGGCATTTGCTGCACGCGGTCTTTGGTCATGGCGCCGGTGAGCAGGCCGGAGTGCATGGGGGCATAGTTGATGACGCCGATGTTGTTCTCGAGGCAGAAGGGCAGGATTTCGGCTTCGACGCTGCGGTTGATCATCGAGTAGGGCGGCTGGAGTGAGGTGATGGGGGCGATTTTGAGGGCACGCTTCATCTGGTCGACGGAGAAGTTGGAGGCGCCGATGTGGCGGACTTTGCCTTCTTTTTGGAGCGCGGCCATGGTGGACCAGGCCTCTTCGAGCTCTTCGTCGGGCTTGGGCCAGTGAATCTGGTAGAGGTCGATGGCGTCGACCTGGAGACGGGTGAGGGATTGCTCGACCTCGGAGCGAATGTGCCTGAGGGAGTTGGTAATCTGGCGCTGGTCGTCCCAGACCATGCCGCACTTGGTGAAGAGGTAGGGCTGGTTGGGGCTGCACTGGAGAGCCTTGGCGACGACCTCTTCGGAGTGGCCGAGGCCATAGACGGCGGCGGTATCGATCCAATTGACTCCGGCATCGAGCGCGCGCTGGATGGCGCTGACGGAGTCGGAGTCTTCCTGGTGGCCCCAGGAGAACTGCCAGTTGCCGCCGCCGATGGCCCAGGCGCCGAAGCCGATGGAGGTGATGTGGAGGTCGGAGGCGCCGAGCTGGCGGAGGGTGCCGAGTTGCGGAGTTTCGGTTTGAGTGCTCATGCGGCTTTGGATGCGAGGGATGAAGGGTGGGTTCCGGGCATCTCGAAAGACGCAACGGGGACACGAAGGACCTAACGGCTGGACTAGAGCGAAGACGAATGGTGGGTGTGTGTGGGCTGGCAGCGGCGCGGCGATGGGCTGGGGGGGTGCGAATGGTTGTGCTGCGGGCTTCAGCCGAGACGGGTGAGCCGGCGGACGGTGCGCTGTTCTTTGCGGGCGAACGTACGGATACGACTGGGCACTTGGGGACGGTCGGTGCAGCGTTGTGGTTCTGGCCTGCGCGCGGCAGATAAGATTTTGGGGCGGGAAGGTGCTGAAACGGGACTGTGTTAACGGCATCGAAGCGGTAGCAGCGTGCGTACTGCCGAAGATGGGTTATCTCTGATAATGTCAGGTGCATCTGAGGGTTTATGGTCATCGAGAAGTCACTTCTGAATACTCCGGCGGATACGACGCCGAATGCGACGATTACTGTCAACGGGCGCGCGGTGGGTGCGCATGCAGGTGAGTGGCTGATTGATGCGCTGAACCGGGACTCGCACGCGCAGAAGAAGCCGGAGGTGCCGCACGTCTGCTACCTGGAGCAGATGGGGCCGATTCAATCGTGCGATACGTGCATGGTGAAGGTGGACGGCAAGCTGGTGCGCGCTTGTGCCACGAAAGTCGCCGGCAATATGCTTGTCGATACCGAGGGGGCGGAGGTCGATATCGCGCAGCGCGAGGCGTTCGACCGCATTCTGCAGAACCACATGCTGTATTGCACGGTGTGCGACAACAACAACCAGAACTGCACCGTGCATAACGTGACCAAGGACCTGGATGTGAAGCACCAGGCCCGGCCTTACCTCGAGAAGCCGTACGAGAAGGATATGTCGAACCCGTTCTACCGGTACGACCCGCAGCAGTGCATCCTGTGTGGACGTTGTGTGGAATCGTGCCAGAACGTGCAGGTGAACGAGACGCTTTCGATCGACTGGGATTCGCCGCATCCGCGCGTGCTTTGGGACGGTGGGACGGAGATTGCGGGTTCGTCGTGCGTGAGCTGCGGGCACTGCGTAACGGTTTGCCCGTGCAATGCGCTGATGGAGAAGTCGATGATCGGACATGCGGGGTATTTGACGAATATTCCGGCGAAGACGCTCGACAACATGATTGAGGTGGTGAAGGGCATCGAGCCGCCGATTGGGTACGGGCCGATTCTGACGCTGAGCGAGATGGAAGCGGAGATGCGCACCGAGCGCGTGAAGCGGACGAAGACGGTGTGTACGTACTGCGCGGTAGGCTGCAGCTTCGACGTATGGACACGCGACCGGCATATTTTGAAGATCGAGCCCGGACCGGGACCGGCGAATGGGATCTCGACCTGCGTGAAGGGCAAGTTTGCGTGGGGGCACATCAACGCGGACGACCGGTTGACGCGGCCGCTGCTGCGCCAGGGCGATACGTTTGTGCCGATTAGCTGGGAGCAGGCGCTGGATGTGATCGAAGAGAAGTTCAAGAAGATCATCGCGGAAGATGGGCCGGACGCGCTCGGGTTTATTGCCTCCTCGAAGTGCACGAACGAAGAGAGCTACCTGATGCAGAAGCTGTCGCGTGCGGTAGTGGGGACGCATAACGTGGACAACTGCGCGCGGTATTGCCAGAATCCGGCTTCGACCGGCTTGCAGCGCACGGTTGGGTATGGCGCGGACGCGGGCTCGATTGCGGACATGGAGAAGGCGGGGCTGATCTTCATCATCGGGGCGAACCCTGCGGAGAATCACCCGGTGCTGGCGACACGGCTGAAGCGTTCGCACAAGTTCCGCGGGCAGCGTCTGGTGGTTGCGGATTTGCGCAAGAACGAGATGGCGGAGCGCGCGGATATCTGGATCAAGCCGAGCCCTTCGACAGACGCGGTTTACCTGAGCGCGATCACGAAATACATCATCGACCAGAACCTGCACGACAAGGTTTTTATCGAGAAGTGGGTGCACAAGTTCGATGAGTACAAGGAGTCGCTGGCGCCGTATACGCTGGAGCACGCGGAGCAGGTGACGGGGATTCCGCGCGAGACGATGATTACGCTGGCGAACGAGATTGCCGCGGCGGATGGAGTTTGCATCCTGTTTGCGATGGGCGTTACGCAGCACTGTGGTGGATCGGAGTGCGCGACGGCGATTTGCAACCTGCTGCTGGCGACCGGCAACTTCGGCCGGCCGGGGGCGGGTGGGTATCCGCTGCGCGGACATAACAATGTGCAGGGTGCGAGCGACTTCGGATCAATGCCGAATGTGTTTTCGGGCTATCAGAAGGTGGATGATCCGGAGATTCGCGACAAGTTCGAAGCGGACTGGGGTGTGACCTTGCCGACGACGCCGGGCAAGGATAACCACCAGATGATCGACGCCATTCTGGAAGGCAAGATGAAGGCGTTGTACATCAAGGGCGAGGACACGATCACGTCGGATTCGAATGCGAACTACGTGGCCGAGGCGCTGCGCAAGCTCGACTTCTTCATCGTGCAGGACATCAACTTCTCCGAAACCGCCCGGTATGCGGACCTTGTGCTGCCGGCTGCGGCGTCGCTCGAGAAGGAAGGAACGTTCGTCAACACGGAGCGGCGGATCCAGCGGATCTACAAGGCGCTGGAGCCGCTGGGCGAGTCAAAGGCGGACTGGGAGATTATTCAACTGATCGCGAACCGGCTGGGCGGCAAGTGGGATTACAAGCACCCGGGCGACGTGATGGACGAAGTGGCGCGGCTGACACCGATCTTCGCCGGCGTGACGTACGAGCGGCTGGAGGGGTACAAGAGCCTGCAGTGGCCGGTGGCGAAGGATGGGACGGATTCGCCGCTGCTGTATACGGAGAAGTTCCACTTTCCCGATGGCAAGGCGAAGTTCCACCCGATCAACTACATGGCCCCGAGCGAAGAGATGAACGCCGAGTTCGACCTGCACCTGAACAATGGACGGCTGCTGGAGCACTTCGAGCAGGGATCGATGACGTACCGGACGGCGGGCATCAAGGAGATTACGCCGGAGAACTTCGTGGAGGTTTCACCGGAGCTGGCGGCCGAGCGCGGAGTCGAGACGGGGCAGTTCGTGCACTTGACCTCGCCGTACGGCCGGGTGAAGGTGCAGGTGCTGGTGACGGACCGGGTGAAGGGCAAGCAGCTTTACATGCCGCTGAACTCGGTGGTGGAGCCGGTGAACAAGCTGACGAGTTCGCACACGGATCGCACCACGCACACGCCGGCGTTCAAAGAGACGGCGGTCTCGATGACGGTATTGACCGAAAAAGGCGACAGCCCGCTGCCGCGGAAGAACTTCCGGTTCGGGCACCGCACGCCGCAGATGGGTCTGGAGATCGAACGGAAGTGGGCGCAACCGGGGTACCATGTGCCGGGCACCCAGCCAGGAGATAAGCTGGTGCAGATCAAGTCGACGACGGTGTGAGGCTGGCTGCTAGCTTGCGACGGGTTGGAGTTTTGTTGGGGTTTGTGGAACGAATTTACCGGTTCTTAGCTAGGAGCTAGGAGCTAGAAGCTAGGAGCTGTCTTTCATGGCTAATCCGCTGCATTTTGTACCGAAGGTGGATCCGAAGCTGGAGTTGCAGCGGCAGTTGGACAATGCGCCGCTTGAGAACGCCGAGGCGCTGCTGGTGGCGTACGACATTCTGAAGACGGCGCATGCGAATGGCACGCTCGACCTGGTGAATGGGCTGGTGGGCGGGCGCGACATCATCGCGGAAAAGCTTTCGGAGTATGCGAAGCTGCCGGGCGGGATTGCGGCGATTCGCAACCTGCTGGAGCTTTCGAAGATCCTGATGGCGCTCGATCCGGAGACGCTGGACCAACTGACGAAGTCGATGGTGGCGGCGACCGGGCAGCATCGGGCAGAGGTGAAGCCGCCGTCGTTGTGGCAGCTGGCGAAACGGGCGACAAGCGAGGACTCGCGGCGCGGGCTTTCGTTTATGACGCTGCTGCTGGAGTCGGTCGGCAGAAGTTTGCGGGCGACGCCGGAGACGAGGGAGAAGTAGCCGCGCTATTTGGTACTTTGTTCAGAGACGGTAGGGGGTGTGGACGAGCGGATGGCTCGCCGAGAAATCTTTGGTGTTTCTTGTGATCAGCAGCCGTCCAGATACCTGAGCCGAGGCGAGAATTACTGCGTCTGGAAGTTTGAGGCGCGTCTGCTGGCGCACGACCACGGCGGCCTCCGCGATCTGTTGACTCACTGGAATGCGACGAAAGAGAGCGATGAGCGAGCGCGTCTCCTGGTCGCGAGCAGCGGTTGCGCCGGCCATGACTTCAATCCAGGTAATGGTGCTGATAGCCCGGTCGCGGTGGGCAGCGATCTCTTCCTCGGCTACGGCAAAGCCGGATAAACAATCGATCAGAATATTGGTGTCGAACAACGCAGGCGTCAACGGTCCCACTCAGCGCGTATTTTCTCCTGGTAGGCCAACCCATCTTCGGGAAAGTCTTTCCACGCGCCGAAGCCCGGAAGCGGTCGCGTTTCCCTGTGCGGTTGAAGAAACGCGGTGATCGCGCGACGGATGAGTTCGGCGCGCGAGGTGTTTTCCGCTTTGCTGAGGCTATTGAGCAGGACCAGTTCTTCTTCCGGGATGTCGACGAGGGTGCGCATGACAACTCCTGATAATCGGGATGATATCACCGGGCCATGTGGTTGAATGATGGAGTGATGATTTCGGAGCGGGCGTTTTCGGTTGGGTCGGTTGAGGTGGGGCGCGGAAGACTGTTTTTGATCGGTGGCCCGTGTGTTCTGGAGAGCGAGGGCCATGCGCGGAAGCTGGCTGAGGCGATCTCTGGGGTTACGAGCGAGCTGAAGGTTCCGTATATATTCAAGGCGAGCTACGACAAGGCGAACCGGACGAGCATTCGCAGCTTCCGTGGGCCGGGGCTGGCGGAAGGCGCGCGGATTCTGCGGGCGATCGCCAAGGATACCGGCCTGCCGGTACTGACGGATGTGCATACGCCGGAGGATTGTGCGCGGCTGTCGGATGCAGTGGGCGACGTGGAGCTGATGCTGCAGATTCCGGCGTTTCTGTGCAGGCAGACCGATCTGCTGATTGCGGCGGCGGAGACGGGACGCGCTATCAATATTAAGAAGGGCCAATTTGTTGCGCCGCCGGATATGAAGCACGCCGTGACCAAGGTGCGCGAGAGCGGGAACGAGCGCGTAAGCCTGTGTGAGCGTGGGGCGAGTTTTGGCTATAACAACCTTGTGGTCGATATGCGCGGGCTGCCGATTATGCGGGAGTTTGCGCCCGTGGTGTTCGACGGGACGCACTCCGTGCAGACGCCCAGCGCCGGCAACGGCGTGAGCGGAGGGCAGCCGGAGTTTATTCCGGTGCTGGCTCGGGCTGCGGTGGCCGCGGGGGTGGATGGCGTGTTCCTGGAAGTGCACGACAACCCGGCCGAGGCGAAGAGCGACGGCGCGAACGCGCTGCGGCTGGATAAGCTGAAGGGAGTGCTGGAAGAGTTGCTGCGGGTTCATGCGGCGGTGGCCTAGAAGACTTGTTCTGCCGGACCGGCCCACTGCGCGTGGGGCGCTCACTTCGTGAGTCACGACAGCTTCGCGTGGTGCTCGCGTTGCTCGCTTCCAGAAGCTTGTGCCGGCCAACAGGAGGAGCGACACGAAGTCCAAAACGGCCCGAAGGGCAAAAAAACGGCCCCTCGCTTGAGGGGCCAATCTGCCTTGGTTCTCTCTGGTTAGGAGAGCTTGTTGCGGATGCGCTCGTGAGTGGGCAGCATCTCGCGATCTTGTGAAAGCCGAGGTTAGTTCGACGCCGGATTGCTGACGCCGGTCGACTGCGCGGCTGGGTTAGCAGGAACGTTGGCCGTTCCAGTCGTCGCGGTGCCGCCCATCGTGGCCAGGCTGTTGTGAAGCACCGTAACGCGAACGCCGTTGGTCAGCGGCTTCTCACCGTCAGCCGAGGCTGCTTCATCCGGCTTCACGCGGCCCATGCCGGTACGGTAGATGCGGTAGACGGGTACTTGATGAGCCTCGACGAGGTAGCGAACCACGGAGTCGGCCATGGCCTGCGATGGCGCCACGCCAGCGCGGCTGTATCCCTGAACCTCCACGATGTAGCCCTTCTCCGAGGCGAGCTGGCTGGCAACCTGGTCGAGATCTTCCTTCTGGTGCGCGGTCAGCGTGGTGCGGCCATGCAGGAAGTTGACCTCGGTTGCGTTCACCTTGCTGTACTGATCGAGCGTCGAGACCGTGCCGTTGAGCGAGGTGGTCTTCGAATCGGCGGCTACGGCGAGCGAGTTGGCCTGGTCTGCACGGCTGGCGGCGGCGGCGGCGTGCTGGTCGGCAGCCTGCGCGGCGGCGTCAACGCGGTTGATGCCTGCCGTGGCGCGTGCGTCAACGTCTTTGATGTCGTTGGCGTTCTTGGCCTGAAGCTCGTCGAGTTCGTTGACGCGATCCTTCACGGGATCGATCTGCCTGTGTACCCACTTCTTGCGGGCGAGCGGATTTACGTGGCCCCAGAAGCCCTCATGATCGGTGTTCGGCAGCGGCTGGCCGGTGGCGTAAGTCGCGCTTTTATCCGGCGTTACGTTGGTGCCCGTGTTCATCTGCGCCTGCGTGGCCGGAGTGGTCTGGGTTGCATTTTGTGCGACGGCTGGGCCGAACGTACTGGCGACGAAAAGGCTGGCGGCGCCAAGGATCTGGTAAGTCTTGAGGGTCTTCATCAAATCTTCCTCCAGGAGCGGCCTCTGTGTGAAATCGAAGGCTCGCGACGGAACTTCAGTTGCATTCCGTTGCGAAGGCTAGAGCAAGCTTCGTGCCAAACTTCATCAATCACATTCTGCAAGGGTTAAGCCGGGCTCCGAAAGCTTGGAAGCGGCGCGGGCAGGCAGAAAGGGTCCGGGAGTGGGAAGATTTTGGCGGGTGGCTGCTCGTGAGCCGGATCGTTGCCTCGCCGGCAGGGAGCAACCTTGCATCTGCAGTGAGCCGATTTGATGGAAGGTAAGTGTTCGTGACCTGCCGGCCGAAAGCTTCGCGCAGACAGCTTCCAAACCGGCAGCGACAGATCACCAGATTACGGGAACACATGGCGGCGGCTACTTGAGGGTGATCTGGATGGGATGGATCTCCGGCAGCTGCTGGTTCCAGTTAGGCGAAATGTCTTCGAAGATGAGGCGGAACTCGCGGTCGTCATTGGGAGCGAGCGGCGCGGCGCTGATGGGTTCGGTGTCGACGTAGGGCTCGTGGGTGCGGATGAGGGTGAGCGGTGTGGTTTCGAGCTGCGGAGGTTGTGCGGGATCGAAGTTGCCGAAGAGCACCTGGACGGTGGCACTGGTCACGGTACGTGAACCATTGTTGCGCACGTGACCATCGATAAAGGTGGATTTGCCGCCGGAGAGCGAAGTCGATTCCGACATGGCAATCTGCGTGAACACGAGGTTGGGAGCGTAGGGCGCCAGCGGGAGCACGGCGTTGGCAGCCGGCGTGGGCTGATGGCGGGTGAAGAGCAGGATGGCACCGAGCAGCGCGAGGATGACCGCGCCGGCGATGCCCCAGGCGATCAGCGGATTGGACGACGGTTCAGGCGTTGGCGTGGTGAAGAGCGGTGCGTTCCGCGATGCGTGCTGGGGTGCGCCGGGCTGGGAGCTCATGCGGCTGATTTTATCGTGCTCAGGGCGGAGTTCGATTCCCATTTCGGGGCCGCACGAAGGCTGCTACCGAAAGAATTTGCCGAAAGTGTGCCGAACCATGTAAAACTTTGGGTGTCCAGGAAGATGATGCGAACGACCGGCAGAGGTTGTACCGGCAGACGAAAAACTAAGAGAATCGTAACGAGTTCCTATGCGGCACCCAACCGTTACGAGTTCACGGAAAATTGGTCGACAATGACAAACTTGAATCGTATTCGCGAGGTCGGTGCAGAGGACGTTTGGTCATCTCCGCGTCGTGCGGCGAAGTCGGGTTGGATGGTCGTCCAGGGTGCGGGTGCGGTGCGCTCGGTCTCCTGCGCGCCGGTCTCTCGGAGCATGGTTCAGCAGAGCGGACTTCGCCTGGTAGAGGCAGCGCCTTCCTGTGACCTGCGCAGCGAGTATGAGCCAATGGAGGCATCAAGTTTCGGCATCACGCCGCGCTGGCTGAAGGCGATGTGGGTTGCCAGCGTGCTGGTCTCCGGGCTGGCTCTGTATTGGGTTTCGCTGTCGGCGTAACTTTACGAAAGCCCGCCTCAGCCGAAGCGGGCGAGGTTGACGGTCTGGCGGAAGTCGACGCCGTGCATTTCAACGACAACACACATCTCCTGCAGCCGCGAACGCATGCGTTCTCCGATGCGGTCGCCCAGTGACTCTTCCCGGCTCGCGCGGAAGGCTGAGCCTTCTTCGCGCTGCGGGCCGGCGAGCGGCGCGGCGTTGGCGTAGTTGGTGGTGATGATGGTGGTGCGGCGGTCGTTGTAACGGGTGTTCAGAATGTGAGCGACCGTGTCCCATACCCAGTCGGTGGGCTTGGACGCGCCAAGTTCATCCAGCACAAGGACTTCGGCTTCGAAGACGGGGGCAAGATCTCGAGTTCGGTGGCCTGGACCTGGCGGTTGTAGGAGTTTTGCACCTGCTTGAGGAGCTCGCGATAGTCGTAGAAGAGGCCGGTTGCGCCGCGCTCCTGCACCAGCGCCTGCAGGATGCCGACGGCGAGATGCGTCTTCCCTACCCCGATGGAGCCGGTGAGAAGCAGGCCGGTTCCGCGGGTTTCAAGCGGGTAGGATTCGACGAACTTGCGGGCGTTCAGATGGGCATGTTTGAGCGAGCGGGTGGCCGAGGGAAAATCGGTTTCGTACGCTTCCAGGGTGCAGTGTTCGTAGCGCCGGGGGATGCGGGTGCGGGCGATCTGGCGCGCGGTTCGGCGCTCGATGCGGCACTGGCAGTCGCGCGCGGCGCGGGATCCATCGGGACGTTCGACGATGCGGAGGCCGGAGCCGTCGCAAAGCGGGCAGGCGAGGGCGTGGAGATTGTCTTCCATGGATTTAAGTATGGCAGGGTGGCGCGACGCGTGCGGCGATGAATCCGATTGCCGGTTGTGCGAATCAAAGATACACTGAGGAAAGCGCGTCTCGATGATGTGAGGCGTTCTCATGTGGCGAGCCGGTAGCGCGTCAGGCACTTCGATGTGGCGGTGATTCCACCCGTCCGCAAGCGAACCGCAAGCCGGCCAGGCCCAAAAGGACAAGAATTATGCCGAAGCAAGGAATTCACCCGAAGTACAACGACATCACCGTGAAGTGCGCGTGCGGCAGCAACTTTCAGACCCGTTCGACGCATAAGGGCGATATCGTTTTGGAAATCTGCTCAGCCTGCCACCCGTTCTTCACGGGCAAGCAGAAGCTGATCGACACGGCTGGCCGCGTGGACCGCTTCCGGCGCAAGTTTGCGCAGTCGGATGCGGCGAAGGCGGCAGCGAAGTAACGCGGAACCTGGTTTCAAGACGAGGCCTCCGCTGCGGCGGAGGCCTTTCGTCTTTTGGAGCTCCTCATCGCTGCGATAATGGCTCTGCATGCGGATAGATGTTTTTACGGAGCGCGGTCGCCAGCTATCGGAGGTCCGAAAGCTGCTCAGCCCTGAGCCTTCCTACGCATCCGCTACTGCGCTCCTATCCGTCCATGCTGCGATCGCACTGAACGATGCTGTACTGGTTCAGCTAACCGGAGCAAGCCTTAGCAACGACAACCACATGGATGCCGTTCGGCAAACCGTCCTAGCGTGCAGAGCTAAAGGAATCGATAGCAGGGGAGCTGTTCACCTGCAGAAACTGCTTTCGGCCAAGTCAGATGTTGCTTACGGGAACAAAGCGGTCTCCTTCGAACTTGCTACAAAGTTGGCAACAGCTTCAGAACGATTCCAGGTATGGGCAGAAGGTGTCCTTGGAGGACAGCGATGAATGGTGTAGCGGCGACTCAGTCAACAGAACGATCACTCCCGCGACTCAGCAATAGACGCTTTCACGGAAGAGCCATCAACGCGGTCGGTGAGGCGTTGCGTCGCAAATTGATGGTTCCCGAGATCTTCCTTGAGCCTCGCATTGGCGGGGGACCTCTCGTTGATGTGCTTGCGGTAGACCGGGGTGGAGCTGGAGACGTCCATGGTGTGATTGTGACGGAAGGACTTTCTCTGAACACACCCGCGCAGCGCAAAAGTTTGCTCAAGATTTTGAAGAAGCTGCCTTTTCACTATAAGTACGTCGCAATTCCCGATTTCGCTGCGGACTTGCAAAGTGACCACCGCTTTACGGAGGCGGTCGAGCTCTTTGACGAGTCAGGTATTGGGCGTGTCGGATTGCTGTCAGTAAACAAGGCACTCTTCGACGCGACAGCCACTCTCGACGCAGGTATGGTCGTTCAGGTTGTTGCACCCGAGCGGTTCAAGGTAAGTAGTGCGGCTTTGGCACCTGTAGAGCGATTCCTGATGAAGGCAAAACCCGACATAAGCGTCCGGATCTGAGTGAGCGCATGCAAAAGCATTGGGATAATCCGACGATCAACGCAATGCCGGCCGGCGTGCGGGTGCCCGCTGTGCTGACGATTGGCGGCGTGCGCATCGCGCCGGCGACGGTGCTGGCGCCGATGGCAGGCGTGACCGATACCGTCTTCCGCCGGTTTATCAAGAACGCGAGTAAGTTCTCGCCGGATGCGGACGGCGCCGAGGGCGATGTGGACGCGGCGACCACCAATGAGCAGTCCGGATGCGGGTTGATCATGACCGAGTTCACCTCGGCCGACGGGCTTTCGCGCATGCGCGAGACCAAGCGCAAGCGCTACCTGACCTACTACGACGATGAGCATCCGATCTCGGCGCAGATCTTTGGGTCGAACCCGGAGACGCTGGCGGATTCGGCGCGGATATGCCAGGACGCAGGGTTCGACCTGGTCGATCTGAACCTTGGCTGCCCGGCGAAGCGCGTGGTCAGCTGCAATGGCGGGTCCGGGTTGCTGCGCGATCTGCCGCTGATCGAGGTGATCTTCAAGCGGGTGCGCGCGGCGGTGTCGATTCCCTTCACGGTGAAGTTTCGCATGGGGTGGGATGACCGCAATATCGTGTGCGTGGAGCTGGCGAAGCTGGCCGAGGACTGCGGACTGAACGCCGTAGCGCTGCATGCACGGACGCGCGAGAACGGCTACTCCGGGCAGGCGCGCTGGGAGTGGATTGGCCGGGTAAAGGATGCGGTTGGCATCCCGGTAATCGGCAATGGCGACATCCTGACGCCGGAGGATGCGGTCGCCATGACCGCGCAGACCGGCTGCGACGCGGTGATGATTGGCCGCGCGGCGCCCGCGAATCCGTGGATCTTCCGCCAGATTGCGCAGTACACGGCGACCGGCCGGTATGACGTCGCAACCGACGACGACCGCCACCGGATGATCAGGGCGTACTTCGGAATGCTGCTGCATGAGCTCGCGGAGCATCCCGTCATTACGGGCACGCCGGGCATCGAGCTGACCGAAGCCGAAGTGCGTGCGGCGCGGACGCGCGAGTCCGCAGTGCGCGAGACGCTGGGCAAGATGAAGCAGTTTGCGAGCTGGTTTACGCACGGCATCCCGGGCGGCTCCACGCTGCGGCGGAAGATCTTCGAGAGCAAGGATGGAGACTCCGTGCTGGGCGCGGTGGAGCGCTTCTTCGAAAGCCGGCGTGAGCTGACCGAGCGAGAGCCGGAGCTGGCGCTGGCTTCGAGCTATCCCTTCCGTTCGTAAAAGCTTGGGTCAAGGGCTTCGCCTGTGCGAAAAGCGAGCTATCCCGTTCCATGCGAAAGGCTTGAGAAAATTATTTTCGCCGATCGCGGTCAGCTTTGGCTGGTTCGCTGTAGACTGGGCAGACCTTCCCCGACCGACAGTCAGACCAGGAGATCCATGATGTTGCCGGACTGCCCTACGTGTAAGAACGCGAACTCGATTCGCAAGGCCCACCGGAGAGGCATGGATGGTTTCTGGCGGGTCTTCGGCCGGTATGCCTATCGCTGCGATCGTTGCACGATGCGCTTCTACCGCTTTGTGAAGCCGAGGAGCCACGCGTCCAGCGCACGGTAAGTGGTGCCTGCTGAGTCGCTTACATAATTCGAAAGCGTTCTCGCATAAGCCGCTGGAAGCGCGGACGCCAGATGAGCTCGTAGGCGAGTTCCTTATCCGGAAACATCGCCAGCGCGGCTTTGCGTGAGTCCGCGATCATCTGGGAGGCTTCCTCGATCGTGAGCGAACCATCCTGGGCGATCACCTGCATGACCATGTTCATCATCATTTGCATACGGCGAATGAGCTTGCCTTCTTCGAGCGGATCGGGCGAAGGCTGGGGAATCAGGTCGTTCTCTGGGTGCAAGGGTCTCTCCGATCGAGCCTGCGGGGCTCGGCTGATTTTCTGGATTGTAACCCTTCGCGTTCGCGCGGCTTTTGCATCGCGAAAGCGCCTGCTAAGGTTGGAGAATGGGACGCAGACTGCAAGGCGACACATTCGATTCGCCCTTTGCCGCCACGGGTGTGACGCTTGAGTAGCCTGAAGAGCATTACGAAGAATCTCTCCGCGGCCTTCTCGTCGCACTTCGTGTCGATCCTGCAGCAGTTTGCGCTGACGCCCCTTTGGCTGAGCCGGTATGGCGCGGCCGGCTACGGCGAATGGCTTGCGCTCTCCGCATCCGTCTCGTACCTGGGTACGCTCGACTTCGGCATTCAGACCTTTGTGAATCAGGACCTTACCGTACGCTACCACCGCGGCGAGATGGAGAGCTTCCATGTGCAGCAATCGACCGCACTGCGCATGTTGCTGGGCATGGCTGTTTGCGTGGGAGCGCTCGCGTGCGTGGCGCTGGTGCTACCCATCGAACACTGGCTGAAGATGGACGGCAGCGGCGCCGGGCCGACGGTACCAGCAGGCGTTGTGCGCGGCACGGTGCTGTTGCTTGCGCTGCAGGTGCTGGCGAATATCGTCTTCGGCTTCTTCTCCGGGCAGTTTATGGTTCTGGGCAAGGCCTATGTCGGGCAGTACTGGTCGAACGCGAAGAATGCCGCGCAGATTGTCTTTGCGTTTCCCTGCCTGCTGCTGCACACGAGCTTCATGGTGGTGGCCGCGGCGCAGCTCTCCGCGCTTCTGCTTTGCATGGCCGGCGCGCTGTTTACGCTGTTTCGGCTGGGCCGCGATATCTTTCCCACGCTGCGCTATTGGGATGGACCGTCGGTGAGCAAAATCCTGAAGCCTTCGGGCTACTTCGCGCTGATCTACTCGAGCAACTTCCTCGTCTACCAGGTTCCGATGGTGATCCTCGACCGCACAGTCGGGCCGGTGTTTGTGACGATCTTCTCGATCACGCGGACCATCTTCTCAATGACGCGCAACGTGATGAACTCCTTTACCCAGGCAATCGGACCCGAGGTGACGACGCTGTATGCACGCGAGGATTGGCCCAGGTTGAGCCGGCTGTACGACTACTCGGAGCGGTTGATCTTCGCGCTCATCCCGGTTGCGAACATCGGCACGCTCTTCCTCTGCCCGCTGCTGACGCACATCTGGCTGCACCAACCGGGCGTCTTCGTGCTGAATGTGTATGTGCTGTGCTCGGCGGTATCGATCGTGATGTCCGCAAAGGAGCACAAGTTCCAGTTTCAGTTTTCGACCAACACGCATCGCGAGCTGGCGCGATTTATGTTCGGCAGCTACCTGGCGCTAGCCGCAGTCTGGGTGGTTGTGATTCCGCGGTTCGCGGTGATGGGGCTGCTGTGGGCCTGGTTCGCGGTCGAGATCGCGCAGGTGCTGTTCATCATGCGGCTGAACCATCGCTTCTTCGCGCACCATGAGGTGCTGGACGCGCGCTACCCGGTACGGATGACGCTGCTCTCTCTAGCTTGCCTGGCCGGTACGCTCTATGCGCTTCCGCATACGATACTGCTGCCGCTGGCGGTGCAGGCGCTGGTCGCGGTGGGCACTGGCTTGCTGATCCTCGGGCTGGACTTCCCGTTGTTCAACCTGCAGCCGGTGATGGGCTCGGTGCGGGGGATGCTGACGAAGAAATTTGCGGGGGCTTAGGACGACACTGTAAGGGCTTGCAGCAAGGCTTCCCACTTGTCACCGTAGGTGTCCCAGCCGCCAATGGATCGCACGCGGACGAGCGAGGCCGCGGCCATGCGAGCTTGCAGCGTGGGGTCGTCGGCCATGCGCTGCAGGCGCTCGCTGAGCGCATCGACATCGCGATCCGGCACGATGAAGCCTTCGACGCCATCGGTGAAGAGGTCCTCCGCGCCCGTGGCTTCGGTGGCGATCACCGGGCATTGGCAGGCCATCGCCTGCGCTTGTACGAGTGCCAGTCCCTCCTCGATCGAAGGCAGCACAAGCACGTGGCTGCGGCTCATGCGTTCGATCAATTCAGGCTGCGGGAGTGCGCCGGTGAAGGTTACATCTTCGGTGGGGAGTTCGCGCAGGAGGGGCCGCAGATGCTCCTGAATAGCCCCGACGATGGTGAGACGCTTGTGCGGATGACGCAGGCGCGCGAAGACCTGGAGCAGGTACGGGATGCCCTTGCGCAGCGCCACCTGACCCGCGAAGAGGACCTCGAACGAATCGGTGGGTGGCGCTGCAAACTCGGGCCGGTGAAAGCGATCGAGCCGCACGCCGTAGGGGATGACGTGAACCTTCTGCGGCGCGAGGCCGAGGTGCAGAAAACTGCGGCGAGCGACCGAGGACGGGACCGTGATCGCATCGGCCGCGGCGTAGATCGCCTCTTCGCGGAGCGCGATGTGCGGCGTCGGCGGCGCTAACGGGACGTTCCAGCGGCGGTACTCGTCGCGCAGCGTCTCTTCCTGGAAGCGCTGGTGCGTGGAGCCGCGATCGCAGACGAATCTGCCGCCGCGTTGCTGGACGAGACGCCCGGTGAGCAGACCGGCGCCGGAGATGCCGATGAAGGCGTCGCACGCGGGAATGACGCGACGGGTGTACTCGTCGAAGGCCAGCGCGTTCCAGCGGCTGACCGCAACTGAGACGTGCCGGGGGTAAAAGCGCGTGCGGTTGAGCAGATAGTCCGCGGTGTGCAGCAGCGGGAATGTGCCGACGAGCGAGTGCGGAAGGCCTTCGCGCTTCAGCCGTGCCCAAGGCCAGGTGGAGTAGATCTTGCGCAGATGACCGCGGCGATGAAGCTGATGGGCGAGCTCGAAGTGGTGAAAGACGCCGAAGACTGCCTGAACGATTTGCATGAAAGGGTTCGGGTTGATCGTAGCAGATTGGCTTTCGAGCGGCCGGCCTTCGATATGATGGGACCGGGTGCGCGGAGTAAGGCTTGACGAAGCAGTCTTTGATTGACGGCACGCTGGCGTTGGGGCGAGGGCTTGAGGCAATCGTGCGTCCGCGAACGCGGCGGCGACCGGAAGAGGCTCGCAGTGTGCTGGTGCTGGAGTACATGCTGCCGCTCGGAAGTTGCGTGCACATGACGCCGCTGTACGAGGCTCTGAAGCGTGGGCGGCCGGAGCTGACGATCACCGTGGCGACGCGCGGGCTGGGGTTGCAGGTGCTGCGGCACTCGCCGTTTGTGGATCACTTGCTTGAGACGCCGGACCCATTGAAGAACGTCCGCGCGGCGGCGAGTTCGCTGTCTCGCCAACTGAAGCAACGAGGCGTTTTGCCGGACTGCTGCCTGACGGGGGTGCCGGACCAGAGGACGAAGATTGCGCTGGTTGGCGTGTTGAGCTGCAGCGGCTGGCGCGGCGGATTCACGGTTCAGCGCGGGCTTTATCAACGACCGCTGGAGATGGATCGCGAGCTAAGCCAGATCGCAAATAACCTTCGCATCGCGGCATTGCTGGGATGCAAGGGTGAGCTGCTGGAGCCGAAGGTCTTTTACACGGCGTGCGAGGCGAGGGAGGCACGGGCACTGCTGGCTGAGGTTAGCCCGAACGGAGCGCCGGTGCTGGTCGTCGTCTCGCGCAACAGCGGAGGACAGCGGACGGGCTGGCATGACGCCCGTTGGGTCGAGGTGCTGCAATACGCGCGGAACGAGCTTGGATATCTGCCGCTTTACGTCGGCGTTGCCACCGATGAGCCGAGTATTCAGGCGCTTCGCGCGACTGCCGGCGTGGGAGTCTCGCTTGCGGGGCGAACCGCAATTCCGGTGCTCGCGGCGGTGCTCGCGGCGAGCGATCTGATGATCTCGCTCGACACCGGAACCATGCACGTGGGGCGCGCGGCGGGAGTGCCGATGGTGGTGCTTGGACCCTCGTGGCAGAGACCACATGAGTGGCTTCCGCTGGGCAAAGACCATGTGCGTGTCCTGCGCGGGAGAGATCGCACCGATATCCCTGAGGGCTACCTGCTGGATGAGATCTCGGCCGAGGCGGCGATGGAGGCTCTGCGCGATCTGGCATTGCGCTATCCACCGAGTGAAGCCGCGCGCGAGCAGAGACTTGCCGCTGGCCTGTCGAACGTCGATTTACTGGCAAGGTAGCGCGCCCGCACCCGCGGCCGCACAAATTTGACCGTCGGCGGTAAGCAGGAACGACGTGAGGCCGAACTCGTCGGTGCGGAAGAGTCGCGTGTGGGCTTCACCGAAGCGCTCGATCACCTCGGCACGCGGGTGCCCGAAGGGGTTGCGGCGGCCTACGCTGATGACGGCTTCCTCGGGCTTTGCGGAGGCGAGGAACTCCGGGTTCGACGACGTCTTTGAGCCGTGATGGCCGACCTTGAGCAGCGTCACCGGAGTGATGAGGCCGGCGTTCAGCATGGCGTCTTCGCTGGGCCGCTCGGCGTCGCCTTCGAGCAGGACGGAGGATTTGCCGAACTGCAGGTGAAGCACGACGGAGTCGTCGTTCTTCGGCGCGTAGTGATTGGCGTAGCCGACTGCCGGGGCGAGCACAGAGACCTGCACCGAGCCCCAGGATTGGTGGTCGCCGGCGTGGACGTGACGGACGGGAATTTGCAGGCGGCTGGCCTCGGCGAGCAGCGCGCGGTAGAGGCGCGAATCAGGGTCGATGCCGACCCAGAGCTCACGCGGTCGGAGGTCTTGGAGGATAGCGGGCATGCCGCCCATGTGGTCGGTGTGGGCGTGGGTGAGGACGAGGAGGTCAAGACGGCGCAGGCGGCGCGACCAGAGGTACGGCGCGACCACCTGCTCGCCGACGTCGAAGGTGCTGGTGATCTCACTGACGCCGTGCGAACCGACCGGACCGCCGGCATCGATCAGCATGGTGGAGCCCTCGGGGTTGATGGCGAGGATGGAGTCGCCCTGGCCGACGTCGAGGGCGGTGATCTCAAGCTGACCGGGCCTGACGAGCGGCGGCTCCGGCCACAGCAGGCTGATGGCGATGAGCGGCAGGCCAAGCGCCACGGCGAGCGCGCCGAGGCGGCTGCGACGCACGAGCCAGGTGCAGGCGATCCACGCGACGATGGCCGCGAGAACGAGTTGCAGCATCGGCGCCGGGATGCGGGCGTCCGCGGAATGCAGGCCGCTGAGCGTGTTGACTGCGAAGCTGATGCCGTGCAGCAGGGCTGCCGTTAGGATCGCGGGGATGAGGGCGAGCTTGGCCGTGACGAGCGAGGCCGCAAAGGTGACCAGCGCGACCGGGATGAGCAGGGCGATCGCCGGCAGGATGAGCATGTTCGCAGGAACGGCGAAGATGGGCAGGCGATGGAAGTAAAAGGCCATCGGAAGCACCATGACGAGCTCCGCAACGAGGCTGATGAGGGCGAGTTCCGCGGTGCGCAGGAGGATGCGGAGCGCGGTTGCCGGAGCCAACCTCGTCCAGCGGGCGAGACGGCGCGGCAGGATCTGCGCGAGGGTTTCGCCCCAGAGCTCGAGCATGAGCAGCAGCTGCGCGGCGCGTGGCGAGAAGATGCGGCGTGGACGCTTGAATACAAAGCCGGTGAGGCTGGCGTTCTGGATCGGCGTGTACGTGGCCAGCGGGACGGCAATGCCGGCGATGGCGACGATGACGAGCACCGTCATCTGGAAGCTGGCGTCGAAGAGGCTCGATGGAGCAAGGATGAGCATCGCGAGGATCGCCGCGCCGAGGGCGTTGAGAGCGTCGCGGTCGCGGCTGAGGAGGCGCGCGATGAGGAAGACGGCGGTCATCGTCAGGGCGCGCTGAGCGGGCTGGCCAAAGCCGGTGAGCGCGGCGTAGGCGCTCGCGCCGAGCAGGGTGAGGAGGGTCGCCAGCCACACCGGACTGCGGAGGCGGCGCAGCAGCCAGTAGAGGCCAGCCGCGACGAGCGCGATGTGGAGGCCGGAGACGACAAAGAGGTGGAAGGTTCCGGTGCGCTCGAAGCCGGTGCGCAGCGTGTGGGTGAGGCCGCTGCGATCGCCGAAGAGCATGGCGTTCAGCATCTCGGCATCGGCTTCGGTGAGGCGCAGGAACGGCGGCAGGTGCTGGTTTTCAGTCGAGGTTGCGTACGCGACGAGGCGCGTGGACGCCCAGGCCTGCGCCGCGTAGAGGCGGCAGCGGAAGGTGGCTGGCGAGGAGCCGAGTCGAGTGACGTGGGACGCGGACGTGTTTGCGCGGGCGGCGATTCCCTGCGCCAGCAGATAGGTTGAGACGTCGAACGCGCCTGGCGTGCGGTAGGTGTCGGGCGGCTTCAGGCGAAGCGGCAGTTCCAGGCGGTCGCCGCAGTGCGGATTGAAGTCGGGGCCAAACTCGTACACGGAGACGCGAATGCCGCCGTTGACCGGGACCATCGTGCTGGTGTCGGGTGTGACCTGCTCGATCTGGTCGACGGCGAGATCGAGCTGAATGGCCTGGCCGTGCTGGTTGCTGGTGTCTTCGGCTGCCTCCCAGGGGGGCGTGAAGTCCGCATCGTTCGATTCGGGTTGAGGTGGGGGGATGCGGACGCGGAGGACGTGACCGCGGACGGTGCGGCTGAGGTTATCGGCGGAGGCGAGGAGCTGCGACTGGGCTGGTGGAGCGGGTTGCCAGTCGTATGCGGCGACTCCGAGCGCGATCCACACGGCGGCGACGGCGAAGGTTGCGGTGCGGTTGCTGGTCCTGCTTGTTGTATTGAGGGCTGCGAGGGATAAGAGAGCGAAGATGGCGAGCGAGGCTGCGATCTGGAGGGTCTGGTGCTGACGGACGTGGGCGGCGAGGATGCCGAGCGTGAACCAGAGGGCGGCGGCGGCGAGCGGGGCTCGGCGGAGGCGAAGACGCTCCAGGTGGGGCTCGGCAGAGACGCGTGCTTGCATGGGTTGTTGCGGATAAGACTACAGCAACGGCAAGTGCGTCCTGACGCCGGACGGGCGGCACTGCGTAAGCTGGATCGCTTCGCGTGCTGCTAGGTCTGTTTGCGGCGGAGGTGGGTGACGGTCTCGATGTGGAAGGTTTGGGGGAAGAGGTCGATCAGGTTGAGGGTGACGATCTCATACGTTTCGGCGAGGTGCTGGAGGTCGAGGACGAGGGTGGTGGGGTCGCAGGAGACGTAGACGATCTCGGGCGCGGCGATGCGGGCGAGAAGCTGCGCCGCTTCGGGGCCGAGGCCGGCGCGGGGTGGGTCAAGCACGATGAGCGCGGGGCGCTCGCGGTCGAGGACGCGCGCGCGGAGGAAGTCGAGGGTGCTGGAATGGACGGTGGTGACGGGGGCTTTGAGGGCGGCGAGCGCGAGGGCGGCGGCTTCGGCGCCTTCGACGGCGATGACCTGAGAAAAGCGCTCGGCTAGGGCGCGGGTGAAGAGGCCTACGCCAGCGAAGAGGTCCCAGGCTAGTTCCCGGGCTTCGGTGGTCTCCCACGCACCCCACCCCAGCGAGCCAACAGCGCTCGCCGGGGACCCCGGATCGCGGTGAGGCTGCGATGCATGGGGCACGGAGGGGTTTGCGGGATTTGTAACGAGGGCGACCAGGCGATCGACGAGGAAACGGTTGACCTGGAAGAAGGCGCCGCGGGGAAGCCAGTAGTTGCGGCCGGCGGCGGGGTAGGTGAGGCCGGCGGCGCCCCAGGTAGTGCCGGCGAAGGCGCGGCGGGAGCGACGGTTGAGCTCGGGGTCGACGGTGGCGGAGGCTCCGGTGAGCTGGCCCTGGGCTAGCTCCCTGCTCAGGCGGTCGCAGAGGCCGGGGAAGCTGGAGGATTCGCGCTTGGCGGATTCGGCCGAGCGGAGGAAGAAGTGGAGCTGGAGTTTGGCCTGGGCCGGATCGCCGGATTCGGGGGTGGCGAAGAGTTCGAGTTCGCTCGTGATGGCGAGCCAGCGGCGCGTGAGCGCGTCAGTCTCGGCGAGGTGCAGGATGGCCTGGGCGGCTTGCCAAAGGGAGTGTGCCGCGATGGGGCACATGGAGATGGGGAGGAAGTCGTTGGTGGCGCGGAGGCTGTAGCCGGCGCGAAGGGTTCCGGTGGCGTCCGGCTCGATGCGGAGGCGGATGCGATTGCGGTAGGCGTAAGGCTCGGCGGATTCGGTTCGGATGGCGGGGATGGGGAGGTTGGCCGCGGTGAAGAGGTTGGCGAGGATCTCCCGTTTCAGGACGAGTTGGGTCTCGTAGGCGGCGTGCTGGTAATGACAGCCTCCGCAGGTGCCGAAGTGGACGCAGGCGGGTTCGACGCGGGCGGGGGAGGGGTTCGAGAATGCGGAGGGGTGGGGTGACGAGCTCGCCTGGGAGGACGTAGGGGAGGGTTGTCGTGGCGGAGTCGGTGGTGAAAGCACCACCGTAAAGGGGGGATTCGATGCGCAGTGACATGCGGTGGAGCCTCCTTTCTCTCCGGCGGGGTTCTAATCGGGCATGAAGAAGCCCCTCGCGGAGCGAGAGGCTTTTTCCTCGGTACTCCTACTATACGGGGTGGGGGGAGCGCCCGGGACTCGTTATGGGAAAGCGCTCTCGCAAAGGGCGCGAAGAAAGGCGGAGAGTTTCGCAAAGAAGGTGCCGGGGTGGGATGCATGGCGCAACTTCTATGGGGTGGTTGGGTTCTAAGAGATAGGCGGTTGAACCGGGGCGAGTTCCAGAATGGGACCTAGGCTACCGGGGGGACGGACGCCTGAGCGTTTTGGTTCGGCCCGAGGGCACGGACGGCGCCCTCAAGGGGGAAACGATGAAATTCTTACGGTATCTAGCACTTCTTAGCATCTTCGCTCTGCCGTTCGCGGTGGCCGCGCCGGCGGCTCACGCACAGGTCGCGGTCGGGATCGGCGTCGGCGGGTATGGGTATCCGGCGTATGGGCCTCCAGCTTGTGAGTATGGATACTACGGGTACGCGCCGTATGCGTGCGCACCGTATGGCTACTATGGGCCCAACTACTTCGCGGGCGGCCTCTTCATCGGCGCGGGTCCCTGGTTTCGCGGTGGGTATGGGTACGGCGGGTATCGCGGTGGTTATGGATACCGTGGCGGCTACGGCTACGGCGGGTATCGCGGCGGCGTAGGCTATCGCGGTGGATATGCCGGCGGCGGATTCCGCGGCGGAGCAGTTGGCGGTGGGTTCCGTGGCGCGTCGGTTGGCGGCGGGTTCCATGGCGGCGGTGGTGGATTCCACGGCGGTGGCGGGTTCCATGGTGGTGGCGGTGGTCACCGGTAAGGATGGTTGGTTTGTGATGAAGGGCCGGCGAGTGATCGCCGGCCCTTTCGTTATTTGAGAACAAATGCAAATGCGCCCTCATCGCGGGCGGCGACCACTTCGTGGGGTATTGGGCTTCGCATGGCGCTCCCGCTGGTCGCGAAGAGATTGGATGTGCCGCCCAGCGGGCGGCCCGGGCGAAGCTCCCCGCGTACGCAGTACCGCCCGTCCGGCGTTAGGACGCACTTACTCGTGAGGCATGTAGAAAAGACTGAGTCGCGGAATCTGACGGGCTTCGAGCAGGCGCTTTTGCAGAAATTGCTGCTGGATCTGGCGGATTTGAACGGTCTGCATCTTCGAGCGATAAGGGGCCAGTTCGCGGTCGGCTTGCGCACGGAGGGCGACGAGCTCTTCTTCAGGAGCGCTGGCGAGAATTGTGGCGAAGAGCTTCTCTTCAAGGACCGTAAGGGTGCGGTCGAGGTCTTCGAGGCTGGTGGGTTGCGTCTGGATCTCGGCGGCGAGGGTGCGAAGGCGCTGGGCGGTTGCGGGGTCGGTGGAGTCAATGAGGCCGGCGTTTTCGAGGAGCCAGGCGGCTACGCGTGGAGGTTCGAAGCCGGATTCTTTCTCTTCCTTGGGGATGTGGGTGCCGGTGGCGGCTTCGGCGGCGGCTTCGGTGGCGGCCATCACGGATTGCGCGGCCCACGCCAGCCCGTTGATCTTGCGGGTGCGTGCGGTATGTTTCTTGGCGTCGTGCTTGTCGAAGGCGTCGTCGATGCCGCGCAGGACCGCTTCGAGGGGAATGCCGGCATCGCGCCAGGTCTCGATCAGGGCCCAGTCCAGGGTGGAGAGCATGAGGATGGAGCCGCGGCGGCGTTGGAAGTGTTCTTCGATCTCGGTGAAGTAGTTGAAGTAGTTTTGCATGGGAGACAAAGACAACAGCGCTCTCGCGGAGGGCGCTAAGAAAGGCGCAAAGGTGCGCGAGGAAAGCTTAGCGGCGTTGGCGGGCCAGGGTGCGTTCGTAGACCAGGCGGACGCCGGTGAGGGTGAGGTGCGGGTCGGTTTGGGTGAGGTGGCGCGAGCCTTCGGCGATGAGCGGGGCGAGGCCTCCCGTGCCGATGATCTCGATTTTCTGGTTGGGGTATTGCGTGGCGAGCTCGGCGATCATGCGGTCGAGAATGCCGTCGACCAGGCCGATGTAGCCGTAGTAGAGGCCGATCTGGATGTTGTCGACGGTGCCGGTGCCGATGACCTTGGCGGGCTTGCGGACGTCGATTCTGGGGAGTCTTGCGGCTTTGGAAAACAGCGCGTCGGCGGAGATGCCGAGCCCCGGGGCGATGGCTCCGCCGAGGAACTCGCCTTTGGCGCTGACGACGTCGAAGGTGGTGGCGGTGCCCATATCCACGATGATGCAGGGGCCGTGGAAGCGGTCGAAGGCGGCGACGCAGTTGACGATGCGGTCGGCGCCCACCTCCGCCGGATTATCCGTGAGGACGGGGAGGCCGGTTTTCACGCCGGGTTCGATGAAGAGCGGCTTCAGGTGGAAGTAGAGCTCGGAGACGCGGCGGAGGGTGCCGTCGGCGGGGGGAACGACGCTGGAGATGCAGATTCCCGTTACTTCGGAAAGAGCAAGGTTGCTGGTCTCGAACAGGGAGATGAGCAGCATGCCGAACTCGTCGGACGTGCGCTCGTCGGGGGTGGTGACGCGCCAGTGGGCGATGGGGTCGGGGGCGAAACGGGGTGGTGTGGCGTCGGGTACGGCCCGGTAGAGGCCGAGGACGGTGTTGGTGTTGCCGATGTCGATGGCTAGGAGCACTTGGCTATTTTAGTGGCTGGGGCGAAAGCAAAGGCAAGGGCGCTCTCGCAATGAGCGCGAAGAAAGGCCGGAAGGTGCGCGAAGTTAAGAACGCGAAGTCAGGTGCGGCGGACTCCGCCGTGGCGGACTGTGCTTGTGGTGCCGTTTGCTGTGCGGATTTGCAGTAGGCCCTGGGCGGTAAGGCCGGCGGTAAGGCCGGTGTAGCCGCCTTCTTCGTCGACGTGGACGGGGAGGTTGCGGACCCAGGTGCTGGCGGCTTCGAAGCGGGTTGTGAGTTTCGGCGCGTTACGGGGTAAAGCTCCGTTGACCTCGGTGTCCAGCAGGGCGAGCTCCGTGGCGAGCGATTGGAGCAGCGCGGCGAGGAGCGTTTCGCGTTGCACGGGTATGCCGGTAAGGCGGCGGAGGGAGGTGGCGAGCGGAGCGAGCCCGGGGGGGAAGGCCGGCTGGTTGAGGTTGATGCCGATGCCGATCACCGCGTAAGTGAGGTAACCGGAGCCGCCGTCGATGGCGGATTCGGTGAGGATGCCGCCTAATTTTTTCTGCGGGGTCTTTTCGAGGGCGCTGCCGGCGAAGGGCTCCATGAGGTCGTTCGGCCAGCGCAGGTCGATGGTCGCGTTGGTGGTATCGGCGATCGCGCGTGCGGCGGCGAGGCCGGCGGCGAGCGAGAGCTTGAGCGACTCGGCGCCGGGCAGGTTAGGGCGGGTGAGGATGCTGACGTAGAGGCCGGCGGGTTGGCCTTCGATGTGGGCGGGCGAGTCCCAGGTGTGGCCGCCGCGGCCGCGGCCGGCGGTCTGCTCATCGGCGAGCCAGACGCCGGTGGGGACGCCTGCGCGGGCGGCCTCGAGGGCGAGGGTGTTGGTGGAGGAGGTGATGGGGTGGTGGTGGATTGGGCCGAAGGGCGAGGCAAGTGCGTCCTCGTGCCGGACGGGCACCACTTCGTGGGGTGTTGGACCGCTTCGCGGTGTGTCGTGCGGCATGATTTAGGCGTCGGCGGTGATGCGCATGGAGAGGTCGACGGCGATGGCCGAGTGGGTGAGCGCGCCGACCGAGACGAAGTCGACGCCGGCTTCGGCGTAGTCACGCACGGTTTCGAGGCTCATGTTGCCGGAGGCCTCAATGGGAACACCGGGAAGCTCGGCGTGAATTTGCTTGACGGCTTTTTTGGCGGCGGCGGGGGTCATGTTGTCGAGCAGAATCGATTCGGCGCCGCCCGCGATGGCCTGGTCGAGCTCCTCTTGTGAACGGACTTCGACCTGGACGGTTTGCTTGGGTTTGCGGAACTTCAGCGCGTTGGCAAGCGCCTTGGGCAGGCCGCCGCCGAGCGAGACGTGGTTGTTCTTGATCAGGATGCCGTCGGCGAGATCGAGCCGGTGATTCTGGCCGCCGCCGCAGCAGACGGCGTACTTGTCGAGGGCGCGCAGGCCGGGGATGGTCTTGCGGGTATCTAAAACGTGGCACTTCGTGCCTGAGACCGTGGAAACGAACTCCGCCGTGAGGGTGGCGATGCCGGACATGCGTTGGAGCAGGTTGAGGGTGACGCGCTCGGTGGAGAGCAGGGTGCAGGCGTTGGCGCGGATGACGGCGACGGGCTGGCCTTTTTTGACGCGGACGCCGTCGAAGATCTCCGGGTGGTGAATCACTTCGAAGCGGCCGATGGGCGGATTGCCGGCCTTTTCGCTCAGTTCACCAAAAACCTCGAGGATAGCGGGAATGGCGCCGAGGCCGGCAACGACGCAGGCCTGCTTGGCGAGGATGGTGCCGGTGGCGCGGAGTTTGCGGTCGACGGTGAGCGAGGTGGTGATGTCGTAGGCGGCCTTGTCTTCGATCAGTGCGGCTTCGAGGATGCTGCGAATGCGCTTGCTCTTCCAATCCATGCGGGGTTCCCCTGTTGAAGATAATTTTAGACCGCTGCGGTGAATCGCATCTGAAGGAGGATGATGCCGTTGTCTCACCAATTTGCTTACCTGCTGATGCTGGCGCTGCCGATCGCTTGCGCGTCATGGACTGTGACGCATGAAGAGGTGTTTCGCGAGCCACGGGAGTTTTGTGTCGAACACTCGAAGGCGTGCCGGACGTTGGTGCAGCGGAAGTTCTTCTACCTGTTTACGTGTGAGTATTGCTTCTCGCACTATGTGACGGCGTTCTTCCTGATTTTGACGCGGTTCACGATGCTGTACGAGGGGTGGCGTGGGTATCTGATTGCGTGGTTCGCCCTGGTTTGGATTGCGAATGTGTATATGAGCGTGTTCAACCGGCTGCGGCTCGAGATCAAGCATGAGAATGTGGTGATTGCGACCGAGACGGCGGTGAAGGAAAAGGTCGAGGCGCAGATAATTCAGCCGTAGAGGCGAAAAGCGCCCTAACGCGGGGCGGGCGCCACTTCGTGGGGTGTTGGGCTTCGCGTGGGCCGAGCGTTGCTCGGCACAGAGGACCGTGGCGCGTCGCCCCCGCGAAGCTCCCGGCGTACGCAGTACCCGCCGCCCGCGGTCAGGGCGCCCGTCCGGCAGGACATGCTCCTCTTAGGGCATAATGGCGAATTATGCTTAGTCAATCGATTAAACTGCGCTGGTTTGCGGTGTGCGGCTTGCTGCTGGTAATGGCTTTGCAGTTAATGCATGTGGCGCGGGCGACGAGCTCGACGTGGGATGAGCCGCATCATCTGTTCGACGGGTACTGGGTTTGGACGCAGCATGACTACCGCCTGAACGCCGAGGTGCCGCCTCTGGTGAAGTTGTGGGCTGCGGTGCCCGCGTTGACGATGCGCTTGAAGGTGCCGGCGGCGGAGGCGGGGAGTTCGCACGCGAATGCATTCCTGGTGGGGAAGGCGTTTGTGTACGGCAACGGGGCGGATCGGGTTTTGTTTCCGGCGCGGATGGCGTGCGCGGTGTTTACGCTGGGGCTGGGGCTGCTGATCTTTCTGGCGGGCCAACGGATGTTTGGCGGGTGGGCCGGGCTGGTGGGGTTGGGCTTGTATGTCTTCGACCCGAATTTTCTGGCGAATGGGGCGCTGGTGACGACGGATGTAGGGAGTGCCTGCCTGTTTCTCGCGGTGGTTTATGCGTTTTATCGGTACTGCCGGGCGCCAGGGTGGAAGTGGTTGGTGGCGAGTGGGGCGGCGGCGGGATTGTTGCTGGCGGCGAAGTATACCGGGGTGTTCCTGGCGCCGATGCTGCTGCTGCTGGCGGGGTGGGAGGCCTTGCTCGCACGGGATTGGCGGATGCTTGGGCGGCGGCTGGCAGGGGTGGTGGCGATCGGGTTGATGGCGTGGGTGGTGGTCTGGGCGTTTTATGGGTTTCGGTACAAGGCTGCGCCGGGCGGACGCGATTTGAATCCGCCGCTGGCGAAGTATCTGGCGAAGATGTACGACCAGCGGGATGCGAAGCTGCTGGGTTGGGTGGCGGCGCATCGGTTGTTGCCGGAGGGGTACATCTGGGGGCTGGAGAACACGAAGCAGACGGAGTTTGAGGATACGAGCTACTTCTGGGGGCGGGTGGAGCGGCATGGGACCTGGAAGTACTTTCCGGTGGCGTTTTCGATCAAGTCCACGCTGCCATTTCTGATTTTGCTGGTGATGGCGCCGGTGGCGTGGGTGTACGGGATGCGCGGGAGGGTGCGGGAGATTGGCTTCCTGGTGGTGCCGGCGGCAGTTTACTTCGGGATCTCGATGGGGAGCGACTTCGATATCGGCGCGCGGCATCTGCTGCCGGTGTACGGGTTGCTGTATGTGCTGACGGGCGGGATTGCGGCGGCGCTGATGGCGCGGGGCGTGGTTTGGCAGGGGGTGGTGGGCTTGCTGATGGTTTGGCAGGCGGTGACGAGTCTGCGGGTGATGCCGGCGTATATGGCCTACGGGAATGAGGCCTGGGGCGGGCCGTCGCAGGTGCATCGGTACCTGAGCGACGCGAACGTGGATTGGGGGCAGCAGTTGAAGGATGTGAAGCGGTACGTGGAGGCGCATCACGTGACGAACTGCTGGTTTGCTTATTTTCCGGATGGGTCGGAGGATCCTTCGGATTATGGGATCCCGTGCAAGCGGCTGCCGACGACGGATAACTTGTGGTGGATGGATCTGCCGATGAAGGTGCCGCCGGTGATTGACGGCACGGTGTTGATCAGCGATGGAGATTTGGAGGGGATCGAGTTTGGCGATGGGCCGGAGCTGAATCCGTATGACAGCTTCCGCGGGATGAAGCCGGCAGCGGTGATCGATTACGGCGTGTATGTGTACGACGGGAGTTTTCCGGTGCCGCTGGCGAGCGCGCTTTGGAAGGCACATGAGGCGGGCAAGATAGGCGCAGCGGGGGTGCCGCTGGCGGAAGAGGCTGCGCGGCTGGCGCCGGGGTCGGCGGTGGTGGAGGGGCAGTTGGGGGATTCGTTGATGGCGGCTGGGCGAGTTTCCGATGGGCTTGCCGCGTATGAGAGTGCCTTGCGGGATGCGGAGACGGTGCGGCCGGATTTGCAGGGGGATTTGATCAAGGAGCTGAAGGGCAAGATTGCTAAGGCAACGGCAAGTGCGCGCTAGTCGCGGGCGGCGACCACTTCGTGGGGTGTTGGGCTTCGCGTGGGGCTCCCGTTGGTCGCAGATAGAAGACCGTGCCGACCAGCGGGAGGACAGAGCGAAGCTCCCGGCGTACGCAGTACCGCCCGTCCGGCGTTAGGACGCACTTAGCTCTCAGTCTCTAAAGGCGACTCAACGATGGCTTCGATCTTGCCGAGGGGCGTGCGGCTGCGCAGGGTTTCAAGGGTGAGCGGGCGGCTGCGCTGGAGGTCTTCTTCAAAGTCGGCTTCGATGGTTTTGGCGAGGGTGGGGTCGAGAACCGCGAGGTTGACCTCATCATTCAGGGCAAACGAACGGTGATCGAAGTTGGTTGAGCCGATGACGGACCATTGCGAATCGATGGTCATCAGCTTGGCGTGGATCATCGAGGGTTGGTACTCGTGGATTTTGGCACCCGCGCGCAGGATGCGATGGCTGGAGTTGCGGCTGAGGGTGCGGACGTAGGCGTGATCGATGTGCGGGCCGGCGGTGAGGATCTGGACGTCGACGCCGTTGCGGGCGGCCTCGGCGAGGGCCTCGCGGGCGGCACGATCGGGCAGGAAGTAGGGGGTGGTGATGCGGATGGTGCGGCGGGCGCTCTTGATGAGGACCTGAAAGAGGATGCGCGCCTGGGTGCCGCCGCCGCGCGGCGTGCTGGGAACGACGAAGGACTGGCAGCCTTCGGGCATGGCGCGGAAGTTGAACTGCGCGGCGCCGGAGAGGATGTGGCCGGAGGCTTCGAGCCAGTTTTCGGCGAAGGTGGAGATAAGGCCGGCGACGGCTTCGCCCTGAACACAGAAGACGGTGTCGCGCCACGCGGGGCCTTCCTTGGTGGCGTGGAGCCAGTGGTCGCCGATGCCGGCGCCACCCATGAAGCCGGTTTCGCCGTCGATGACGAGGAGCTTGCGGTGGGTGCGCTGGTTCATGACTTGCCACGTATCCCAGCGGAAGGGGTGGTACCAGCACATCTTGCCGCCAACGGCGCGGAGCGGGTCGAAGAGCGAATCGGGCACGCCGATGGAGCCGATGGCGTCGACGATCATGCGGACTTCGACGCCGGCGCGCGCGCGTTCGGTGAGGGCTTCGAGGATCTCGGTTGCGACCTGGCCGGGGAGGAACTCGTAGTATTCGAGGTTGATGGCGTGTTTGGCGGCGCGAATGGCGGCGAGATATTCGGGGTAGAACTCGGCGCCGTTTTTGAGGCGCCGGAGTTGCGAGCGGCGGCGCGTGCCGTCGGTGACGATGGAGAGGAACTGGATGAAGGGCTCGGAATCGAGGGGCGCGTTGAGGTCTTGCGCGATGGTGTAGGAGGGCTGCGGGCCGAAGAGGTTGAGCAGGACCTTGGCGGCGTAGAGGGTGATGGCAGCGGCGCCAACGGTGGCGAGGGTGCGCGTGACGGCATGCGGACGGCGTGGGGAGGCCATGCCCGGAAGGATACAAGGTTTTGCAGACGGTTTGCGCAAAAAAGGCGGGGCGGCAGAGGCGTATGCTGTGGACGGAGGTTGCTATGCAAGCCACACTGAGGCCGGCATTTATCTCGACAATTCTTCTCTTGACCGTGTCAGCGTTCGGCCAATCAGCCCGCGATTACTATAACGAAATTTATAAAGCAGGCGGGTTGGATCGTATGGCAGATGAATATGCGTGCTTTGATGACGACCCAAAGCTGGAGACGTTCTTCATCATAGGCAAGAGCGAAACGCTGAGGCAATTCCTCATCGACAAAGGCGAGTTCAAGAGAATGACAAGAGCGCAACGAACAGATCTAAATCGCGGTTTTCTGATTACGCGCGGATATGACCAAGGGGTGGCGCATTCGCACGAAGAAACCTACTCGACCGACGGCACGAGCTTTGCGACTGAACCGGGCATAATCGATGGCTTGAAATTGCGGATGCGGCTCTCGATAGAATGGACAACGCTCCGCTATAAACGCAGTGTTGAGATTCTGAGTCCGAACGGCAAGCTGAAGAGTGTGCCCGTTTCCCGCTATGGCCGTTGTGAAGAAGTGTCGCCCGATGTCCGGCAAATGGGCAATCAATAGCTGCGTACGGCAGGGAGTCTGTCGAGTGGACTGCCTTATCCGCTCGACGGCTCCAGCAGCCTGCCGAAATTCAGGATTTCTATTTGGCTTCGGCGAAGGGGGTTAGTTGCTTCTCGGTCGGTTTCGGGGTGACGAGGCTGACGAGGAACAGGCAGAGGAGTGAGGCGAGGAGCGCCGGCAGGATGGCGTCGCGTTCGGCGATGTAGGTGGGGAAGAGGCGGTGGACGGCGGCGGTGTCCCAGAAGACGGTGACGACGGTGCCGGCGGCTATGCTGGCTACCGCTCCCGCTGCGGTTGCGCGCTTCCAGAAGAACGCGGCCAGGATGACCGGTGTGAGCGCGGCCGAGTAGATGGTGTAGGCGTAGAGAGCCTTCTCGAGCACCGAGCGGGTGCCCAGCGATTGCACCAGCGACCAGATGCCAAGGAGTACGACCAGGAAGCGGCTGACGAGCAGGATCGAGCGGTTGGAGGCGTCCGGGCGGATGTAACGGAGGAAGACGTCCTGGATGAGGTTGGTGGCGGGCGAGAAGAGATAGTTGTTGGCCGTCGAGATGACCTTGGCGAAGATCGCCCCGATCATGATGGCGCCGAGGATGTGCGGCAGCGCGTGCAGGGCGGTGAAAGCGAGGATCTCGCGCGGTTTGTCTGCAACCTCGCCTACGGCGTAAAGCGAACTTCCGACCACGGCGAGGGCGACGATGACGGTTTCGAGGATGACGATGCCGATGAACCAGCCGACGACCGCGCGGGTGGCGTCGCGTTCGGATTTGGCGGAGAAGAACTTCTGGTACATGCTCTGGTTGCCGAGCATGAGGAGGCAGGTGGGGAGGAAGAGTTCGAGCGCGCGGACGGGGGTGAAGTCGCCGAGAATTTGGAAGTGGGTCGCGGGGAGGGTGGACGCGATGTGGGTCCAGCCGCCGGCGTGACGGCTGAGGATGGGCAGGGCTACCAGGAGCGAGACGGTGGCGAGTAGCCCGATGGCGACGTCCATGTACGCGACCGACGACATGCCGGCGATGGCGGTGAAGACGATGACAAACGCGGCGATGATGATCTGGCCGTGGGCGGCGGAGATGTCCGGGAAGACGAGGTGCATGATGTCGCCGCCGCCGATGAACTGGTAGCTGGTGATGGCCGTGTAAGCAAACAGCACGGCAATCACTCCCAGCACGCGCGCGGTCTGGTTGTAGCGGGCTTCGAGCAGGTCGGGGATGGTGAACTGGGCGAACTTGCGGGCGCGCGGCGCGATGAAGTAGATGAGGAGCAGCCCGGCCCATCCGCCGGCGGGCTGCCAGAGCGCGGGGAAGCCGTGCTTGTAGGCATTTTCGGCGCCGGCGAGGAGCGAGCCCGAGCCGATCCAACTGCTGAGCAGCGTGAAGATGAGCACGTAGGTGGGGAGCGAGCGCCCGGCGACGAGGTAGTCTGCCTTGGTTTTGACGGCGCCGACGCGTGCGAGCGAGACGGTGAGGAGGGTGAGGACGATGAGGCCGAGGACGATGGCGTAAAGATTCATGGGTGGTGCGGATTAGTTTACCCGCTTGTCCTGCCGGACGGGCGCCCTAACGCCGGGCGGGCGGCACTTCGTGCGGTATTGGGCTTCGCGTGGCCTTCCCGTTGGTCAGGAGGGAAGCTTTGTGCCGACCAACGGGAGGACTACGCAAAGCTCCCAGCGTACGCAGTACCGCCCGCCCGGCGTTAGGGCGCACTCAATTTTGCACTAGACTTTATCTATGAAATTCCTGCCTGTCGTCATGATGTTTGGTTGCGGCGTTGCCCTTGCGCAGACGCCGATTACATTGAGTGTCGATCTGCGCGATGCGCCGAAGAAGATTCTGCACGCGGAAGAAGTGATTCCGGTGAGCGCGGGCGCGAACACGCTGGTGTATCCGAAGTGGATTCCGGGTGAGCACATGCCGAGCGGGCCGATCGACGATATGGCCGGGTTCTTCATCACCGGAAACGGCCAGCCGATACGGTGGGAGCGCGATCCGATCGATATGTTTGCGTTTCACTTCAACGTGCCGCAAGGGGTGACGTCGGTCGACATCAGAATGGATTTCCTGGCGACGCCGAATGGCGGCAGCTTTACGGCGGGTGGATCGACCAGCGCGAACCTGGCGATGCTGAGCTGGAATACGCTGGTGCTGTATCCGAAGGGGAAGAAGGCCGCGGATGTGATGGTGACGCCTTCCGTGACGCTGCCGGATGGATGGAAGTTCGGAACGGCGCTGGAGCCCGAGGGAGCGGCTCCAGACGGTGCGACGCCGCACGTTGCGTTCAAGACGGTGTCGCTCGAGCAGTTGATCGATTCGCCGGTTCTGACGGGGCGATTCTTTCGCGAGATTCCGCTGGCGACGGATGTGACTCCGAAGCATTTCCTCGACATGGCGGGCGATGGGCCGGAGGATCTGAACATCTCGCAGGAGCATGTGGATGAGTTCTCGACGCTGGTGCGGCAGACGGGCTTGCTCTACCGGTCGCGGCACTACACCAGCTATCACTTCCTGGTGACGCTGAGCGACCAGGTGCTGCACTTCGGGCTGGAGCACCACCAGTCTTCGGACGACCGCGTGGAGCCGGCGACGTTTGTTTCCGATGAGAAGTTTGTGCTGGATGGGCTGCTGCTGCCGCATGAGTTTACGCATAGCTGGAACGGCAAATACCGGCGGCCGGCAGGGTTAGCGACGCCGAACTATCAGGACCCTATGATCGGTGATGGCCTCTGGGTGTATGAGGGGTTGACCGAGTACCTGGGCGATGTACTGGCCGCGCGCTGCGGCATCTGGACGCCAGAGCAGTATCGCGACCGGCTGGCGGGGATTGCGGCGACGTACAACATGCGGCCGGGACGCACGTGGCGCGACCTGCAGGATACGGCGCGGATGGCGCAGATTCTGTATAACGTGGGCGGGCCGTTCGATAACTGGCGGCGGGGCACGGATTTTTACGACGAGGGTGAGCTGATCTGGCTCGATGTCGATACGACGATTCGCAAGCTGACCGATGGCAAGAAGAGTTTGAATGACTTTGCCGCGGCGTTCGAGGGATTGGGCGGAAACACCGGGCCGAAGGTGGTGCCGTATCAGTTTGAGGACGTGGTTGCGGGCTTGAATGCCGTGACGCCGTATGACTGGGCGAAGTTCCTGCGGTTCCGGCTGGATACGAACCGGCCAGAGGCGCCGCTGGGCGGCATTGAGAACGGCGGGTGGAAGCTGGTGTACAAGAACACGCCGAATGAGTGGAGCCAGATGGAAGAGGGCGAGTCAGGAACAGTCGACTTCTGGTATTCGATTGGGCTGAATGTGGGTGCGGAGGGGGTTATCGGCGATGTACTGCATGGCGGCATCACGGATAAGGCCGGGTTCGGGCCGGGGATGAAGATCGTGGCGGTGAACGGTCGGCAGTTCGATCCGAACATCCTGCGCGCGGCGCTGATCGATGCGACGCAGAATACGGCGCCCATCGAGTTTATCGTGGAGAACACCGGGTTCTACAAGGTGCTGAAGGTCGATTATCACGAGGGCGAGAAGTACCCAGTCTTCGAGCGTGTTGCAGGGACGCCGGATCGGCTGGATGAGATCTTAAAGCCGATGACGCGGTGACTGGGTCGGCTTACCTGCGGGTAGAGACGCGGAGGTATCTCGCGGGGTGAGAGGAAAACGTCGCGGGGCGGAGAATGTTCTCCGCCCCGCGCTTTTCCTTGATGAGAGGCCCGTTTAGCTCCACGGCAGGGCCAGCATTACGAGAACAGGGGGCCTGGGAGAGGGACTGAACCGGCTATGGGCTGATAGAGGAACGTTGAGGCGGCGCGGGTGGATTGGGAGTAAGGAGAACTCTTTCGGAAAAAAGCGGGTGAGGCATGGGCGTCCTCACCCGCGTACAGAAAACTCAGGCGGCTTCCACGGCTTCGTCTGCGTAGATGCTGACGCGTTCGGGGTGGGAGGTGGCGAGGACGCGGCCGCCCGGTCCGACCCAGGTGCGCGTCCACGAACGTGAGACCACGCGCATCATGATGAGCACGGCGATCGCGATGACCGCGTAGACGATGAAGCCGGCCTGGTAGGAGCCGGTGTGCTGCTTGGACTGGCCGAGCAGGTTGGGCAGGATGCCGCCGCCGAGTGCGCCGATCTCGCCGATCATGCCGCCGGCGACGGCGGTGGTGGTGGGCCAGCGCAGCGGCACGAGCTGGAAGGCGGCGCCGTTGCCTGCGCCGAGCGCGGCGAAGCAGCACATGAGCAGGACGGTCGTCATCACCAGGGGCGGGCTGGTCATCAGGCCGAAGAGCCCGGCGATGGCGATGAGGAAGATGACCGAGAGCGTGGTGATGCCGCCGACTTTATCCGCGAACCAGCCGCCAAGGACGCGCGTGGCCGAGCCGATGATGGTGCCGAGCGCGACGAGGTTCGCGGCATGGAGCTTGGTCATGTGGAACTGGGTTGTATAGAACTGGCTGAGGTACGTGGCGAGGCCGAGGAAGCCGCCGAAGGTGATGATGTAGATGAAATTGAAGTACCAGCCGTCTTTTTCGAAGAGGCAGGAGAGGTGCGAGCGCAGGGACTGGTGCTCGACGTCGGGTGGCTCCTTGGCGAAGAAGATCATCGTGCAGAGCGGCAGCATCATGCTGGCCGCGGCGAAGCCGTAGACGTTGTGCCAGCCGTAGGCTATCGCGAGACGGGGCGCAAACAGCGCCGCAACAGCAGTCCCGGAGTTCCCTGCCCCGGCGATGCCCATCGCGAGCCCCTTGTATTTGGCTGGAAACCAGCCCGAGCCGAGCGAGAGCGCGACGCCGAAGCTGGCGCCGGCGATGCCGAGCAGCACGCCCATGGCGAGGACGGAGCTGAACGAACGCACAAAGAACGCGCCGTAGAGCAGCGCCAGGACGATCGAGGACATCTCCACAATCGCGGCGGATTTGCGGCCGATGTACTGCGAGAGTACGCCAAGCGGAAAGCGCATGAAGGCACCAGCCAGGGTGGGCACGGAGATCATCAGGCCGGCCTGGCCGGGCGTAAGGTGAAACTGTTCTGTGATGAACGGGCTCATGACGCCGTTGAGGACCCAGACGGCGAAGCAGAAGTCGAAGTAGAGGAATGCGGCGAACAGCGTGGGCGGATGGCCGGATTTCATGATGGTTTTGAAGCTTGCCATGGTGGTCTCCGTTCAGGTGTGGGTGGATGGGGTTGGGAGCGAAACGCCAAGCCGAGGGCCTTCGCTTCGCTCAGGATGACGGAGTTTTTCGGAATGACGGCGATGCCTGCTGGGGACGGGGAGAAACTTTCATTGTGGCCGCGTGGAGATGGCGATCGCGGGCGGTGGTGCGCTCGATGCGGACAGCGCACTGTTTGAAGTTTGGCTCACGCGAGATGGGATCGAAGGCACCGAGGGTGACGTTGTTGGAGTTGGCCTCCGCGAAGTGGAAGGGCATGAAGACTTGCCCTGGGGCCACAATGCCGGTGATCCTTAGCTCGACATCGGCGACGAGGCCGCGGCGGCTGGCGATGGTGACGCGGTCGTGCGGCTTGAGCGCGAGGCGGGTGGCGTCGGCGGGGTTCATCTCGAGCCACGCGTTCGGCACCATGTGGTCGAGCTGCGCGACCGACGCGGTCTTGGTGCGGGTGTGCCAGTGCTCGACGGTGCGGCCGGTGTTGAGGATGAAGCTGTACTCGTCGTCGGGCTGCTCGCGGAAGGGCTCGCAGGGGACGTTGTGGAGCGTGGCGCGGCCGGTGGGCGTGGGGAAGATGCCGTCGCGGTAGAGCGATTCCCCGCCCCACTGGATGCCATTGGCCTCGTCGATCTGCTGCCAGGAAAAGTGCGAGTAGTCGCACATGCGGCCGGCGGAGACGCGCTGCCATTCGAGGTACGCGTCGTGCGATGTTTGCCAGCCGGGATAGAGTTCATCCCGGACTCCCAGCCTTTCGGCAAGCGCGAGGAAGATGTCGAAGTCGGAACGGGCTTCGCCGGGCGGGACGACGGCGGGGTTGCACTTGGAGACGCGCCGTTCGGAGTTGGTGTAGGTGCCTTCCTTTTCGCCCCAGATCGCAGCGGGCAGCACGAGGTCGGCGAGGTCGCTGGTGGGCGTTGAGTGGAAGCCGTCCTGGACCACGAGGAACTCGACCGAGCGCAGGGCTTGTTCGAGCAGGGCACGATTGGGAAAGCTGACGACGGGGTTGGTCGCGACGAACCAGAGCGCCTTGATCTTGCCGGCGATGGCGGCTTCGATGATGTCGGGGTAGGCGAGGCCGCGGGCTGTGGGGATGCGCTCGACCGGGATGTTCCAGATTGCGGCCAGGGCTTCGCGGTCGGCGGCGTTGTCGAACTTGCGGTAGCCGGGCAGCGACGAGGTGAAGCCGCCTTCGCGGGTGCCCATGGCGTTGCACTGTCCCGTGATCGAGAAGGGTGCGGCTCCAGCCCGGCCGATGTTTCCGGTGATGAGCGCCAGGTTGTTGATGGCGGCAACGGTGACGGCGCCCTGGGTGGAGTGGTTGACGCCCATGGTCCAGCCGATGAAGGCGGATTTGGCGCGGCCGTAGAGGAGCGCGGTGGTGGTGATCTGGTCTTCGGTGAGGCCCGTAATCTTCGACACATAGGAAGGCGTGAAATCGGCGACGAAGGCGGCAAAGGATTCGAAGTTGGTGGTGTGTTGCGCGATGTAGTCGCGGTCGATCAGGCCTTCGCGGATGAGGATGTGGGCGATGCCGTTGATAAGGGCGATGTCGCCGCGCGGCTTGATGGGGAGATGAAGGTCTGCCATCATCGCGGTCTTGGTGACACGCGGGTCGACGACGATGAGCTTGCGCGGCTTGGCGGCGGGCGACTGGCGGTCGAGCCGATGGCAGAGGATGGGGTGGTTGTCGGCGATGTTCGAGCCGATCAGCAGGATGACGTCGGCGGTCTCCATGTCCGCGTAGGAGCCGGGTGGGCCATCGGAGCCGAAGCTCAATTTGTAACCGGAAACGGCAGACGCCATGCAGAGGGTGGTATTGCCGTCGTGGTTGCGCGTGCCGAGGCCGAGCTGGACGAGCTTGCCGAGCGTGTAGAACTCTTCCGTAAGAAGCTGCCCGGTGCCGACGACGCCGAGTGCCTCCTTGCCATGGCGGCCCTGGATGTCGGTGAAGCGCGCGGCCATGGTGTCGAGCGCTTCGTCCCAGGAGACGGGTTTGAGCACGCCGTTCTTGCGCAGGAGCGGCTGCGTGGCGCGGCAGGGCGACGCGAGGATGTGGTGCTCGGCGAGGCCCTTGGGGCAGAGCTTGCCGCGGTTAACGGGGTGGTCCGGGTTGCCGCGCGCGGCGACGGCCTTGCCGTCTCGGATGCCGAGCAGGATGCCGCAGCCGACGGAGCAGTAGCCGCAGGTGGTCTTCACCCAGTGGTCGGCGGCGCGCGACTCGCTGATGGGCCCGGCGACGGGATCGTTGACGTACCGGTAGAGCTCGGGGCGGGTGTCGATGCCGGCAAGGCGCTTGATGCGTGTGAGCAAGGGCGTCTTCATGCGTGGGCCGACCTGACGTAGGTGAGCGCCATGTTGAGCGGCACGACGGAGACGAAGAAGAGGTAGCGCGCGGTGACGACGGCGGCGAACGCTGCGGCGAGTGCGAGGAGGGGATGGCTGGCGAGTTCGAGGAACGGGGTGGCTGCAGCGAGGACGAAGAGCGCGATCACGAGGTCGCGCAGGGTAGGGGACTTTAGGAGCGCGGCAGAGGCTCGGTACTCGTAGAGGTTCGCGGTATCGAGGCGGTGCTTGCGGATGAGTTGGTTCAGCGCCCAGGCGAGCGCGGCGAAGGCTAGCGGCTTCGCGGAGAATGCAGCGGGTTGAACGGTGCCGAGCGACGTGAGGCGGTGCAGCAGGAGTTCGGCCCGGTTAAGTACGGGCGCGGCCGCGGTGCCGAGGAAGAGCGCGCTGAGGATAAAGTCGACGGGCGTGTGCAGCGTGTTCCAGGCCGGGCGCGCGGGCACCAGATAGATGAACGCACTGGCGAAGATGCCGGAAAACCCAAGAGCTGGGGCTATCCAGTAGAGGATTGCCAGGGGGCCCTGGAGTGGGTGAAGAGTATTGATCCAAGCGGCTGCGGTAAGGGCTGCGAGCGCGGCGAAGAAGAGGCCGAAGAGCACGATCTCGCGGGAGAGCCAGGAACGACGCCAGCCCGCGATGGCGCGCCACGCGTAGGCCGGACGGCCGAGGTGCAGGACCGAGATGTTGAGAGTGAAGGCGGTGAGCGCGAGCAGAACGATCAGCGCCAATGCGCCGGCGCGGTGGGTGAGGGTTGCGATGAGAAGTGCGCCGGCGGAGAGCTGGATGAGAGTCGTCATCCAAACGAGCGACCAGTGCGCGTGTTCGAGGCGGTGGGTGTCGAGGTCGACGCGTTCGAGCGTTGCAACCGCCATGGGCAGGGTGATGCGGGTGGTCGAGAGGCTGTGTTCGGCAGCCGGCATGCCAGGCGCTTCGGCGAGTGCGTAGTCGCTGCGCCACGCGAGCTTGTCGACAATCTCGATCTCGATGGCGGCCTCGGGGCAGGCGTTCACGCACGCAGGTTCGAGCCCTTCGGTGAGGCGGCCATGGCACATGTCGCACTTGCCCACGACGCCGCGCTCGGGGTTGAACTGCGGGACCGAGTAGGGGCAGTTCCAGACGCAGTACTGGCAGCCGATGCAGGCGTCGGCAGAGTGCAGGACGATGCCGGTGATGGGGTCTTTGGTGTAGGCGTTCACCGGGCAGCCCTTGATGCACTCCGCCGAAAGGCAGTGGTTACAGCCCATCGAGAGGTAGTGGCGAGCGACGTCGGGATAGGTGCCGCCTTCGATCTCGCCGACTCGTCTCCAGCGAAGATCAGGCGGCGTATTGTTCTGCTCGTTGCACGCGATCTCGCAGGAGCGGCAGCCGACGCACTTGGTCATGTCGAAGTGGAAGCGGTACTGCTCGCCGACTCTGAGGGGGCGGTCGGGAATAAGCGCCGTCTTCACTTCGACGATCGGCAAGGGGGCTCGCTCGAAGAATTCGAGGCCGTGCTCCGTCAGGCGAACGATACTGTTCGACGGTTCGGACTGCACGAGTTCGTGGAGCGGGAGCGGCATGTGGTCGGTTCTCGGGAGTGCAAAGCAAGTGCGAAATACAGGGGTCCTTCGCTGCGCTCAGGATGACGGGCTGTTACTACCGGCGCCGGAGATCGCTCAATAAACGTCGCGGTGATAGCGGTGGTCGTCTTTCAGTTGCTGGACGTACTCGGTCGCGGCTTCCTTGGTAAGAGCGCCGTGTTGTTCGATCAGGGTGTGGAGGGTGGCGTCGACGTCTTTGGCCATGCGGCTCGCGTCGCCGCAGACGTAAACGCTCGCGCCCTGCTCGAGCCATGCGTAGAACTCCGCGCCGTGCTCGGCCATGCGGTCCTGCACGTAGATCTTCTGCGCTTGATCGCGGGAGAAGGCGAGCGAGAGTGTGGTGAGATGGCCGTCGTGCTGCATGGCTGCAAGCTCGTCCCGATAGAGGAAGTCGGTGGCGGCGCTGCGGTCGCCGAAGAAGAGCCAGTTCCTGCCCGTGGTGCCGAGAGCGCGGCGTTCGTACAGGAAGGCGCGAAAGGGAGCGATGCCGGTGCCGGGGCCGATCATGATGATGGGCGCTGCTGCGTCCGCCGGCAGACGAAAGCGCTTGTTGGGCTGGATGTAGACAGGCAGCGTGTCGCCGGGTTTCTGCCGCGCGGCGAGCATGGTGGAGCAGACGCCGCCGCGCTCGCGGTTGTGGCTGCGATAGCGAACGACGGCGACGGTCGTGTGGACTTCGCCGCCGTGCGCCAGTGGGCTTGACGAGATGCTGTAGAGGCGTGGCGCGAGTTTGGGGAGCAGGTCGGCAAGCGCTTGCGCGCCCGCGATGGCGCCGGGGTACTCGAGCAGCAGGTCAAGGACGTCGCGGCCGTAGCAGAAGTCTTCGAGGTGCGCCTGCTGCTCTGTCGCGAGGAGCGCGTTGAGCTGTGCGGAGCCAGTCGCGTGGGCAAAGGCTTCGACGATCTTGCGGTTGAGCTTGTTGAGCTGAAGATGATGGGTAAGCGCTTCGGTTACAGAGCCCGGCGGGAGCTTGGCTACTGTAACTGTTTCGGTGTCATTTAGCTGTGCGGCAGCCAGGACGGCTTCGACAAGCGCGGGATCGTTCTTCGCGAGGACACCAAGTGCGTCGCCGGCTTCGTAGGTCATGCCACCTTCGGCAAGCGAAAATGCCAGGTGCACGGTCTGCTTGGTGGAGGTCGGGCACGTGAGCAGACGCTGGTCGACCAGGGGTGCGAGCAGAGGATGCTCGCGCGAGTAGAGCGCGGCTTTGGGAGCTTCGATGGCAGCCGCCGTGGCGACTTCGCCGGAGGTTGCGGCGGTATCGCCGAGGGCGATGGCTTCGAGGCGAGTAAACAGGGTTTGCTTCCAGCGGGCGAAGGGTTCGTCGACGTCAAGGTCGCAGTCGACGCGTGCGGTGAGGGGTTTGGCCCCGAGGGATTGCAGGCGCTGGTCGAGGTCCGCGCCGAACTTGCAGAAGTGCTCGTAGTGCGAGTCGCCGAGGGCGAGAACGCTGTAGCTGAGGTGCGCGAGCTGCGGGGCAGCGGCGCTCGAAAGCTGCTGGAAGAAGGTCTTCGCCGCGTCGGGCGGATCGCCTTCGCCGTAGGTGCTGGCGATCAGGATAGCGTGCTGCTCGTTCGCGAGCGCGGCGGGCGCGTAGCCGTCGAGTGAGGCGACGGTGGGAATGTGGCCCTGGGCCTTGAGCTCCTTCGCAACCTTGCGGGCCAGGCCTTCGCCGGTTCCAGACTGTGAGGCGTGCAGGACGACGATTTTGAGCGAGGCTTTGGCCGCGACAGGCGCGCTTTCCGCGCCAGTGAGCAGCCCGGCGAGAAAGCCGTTGAGCCAGCCGCGCTGGGCGGGCGTGAAGGGTGCCGATTCGGGGATGTAGGGGAGTTGCTGCATGGCTAGTTGGCTCCTGCGAACTGCTGCAGTTCGGAGATGGAGTGGCGGCGAGTGAATTCAAGGAAGGTTTCTTCCGCGTTGCGCTGCGTAGAGTAAGCGGTGAAGAGGCCTTCGAGCCTGGGTTGCAGCTCGGTGAACCGGATGGCCGGGATGAGCTCGCGGGCGATGGCCTGGTCGTTGTCCGCACCGCCACCGAGCACGACCTGGTAGCCTTCCTCGCCCGCAACCTTGACGCCCATCAAGCCGATGTCGCCGATGTAATGCTGGGCGCAGGAGTTGTTGCAGCCGGTAACGTGAAGGTTGACGGGCTGGTCGAGGAGCGGGAACGCCTGGTCAAGCGCGTTGGCGAGCGCGACCGCGTGCGTCTTGGTGTCGGTGGCGGCAAAGCGGCAGCCCTGATTGCCGGTGCAGGCTACGGTTCCGGTGAGGATGGTTCCGGCTTCGTACGCGAGGCCTGCGGCCGTGAGGGCCTGCTTTGCCGCTTCGAGGTGCGCGCAGGGGATGTTGGGGATGAGCAGGTTCTGCCAGACGGTGAGGCGGATCTCGCCGGTGCCGAACGCGTCAGCGATGTCAGCGACGGCGCGCATCTGGGCGACGGGCAGGCGGCCGACCGGCACGCTGACGCCCATGTAATAAAGATCCGGCTGCGACTGCGGATGCACGCCGATGTGCTCTGCACGCTGGATCGGCTTGCGCGGCTCGCAGTCAGCAGCCGGAACGCGGATGAGGGGGAAGGCGAGACGCTTTTCTGTCTCCTCGAGAAATTTGGGGATGCCCCAGCGGTCGATCAGGTACTTGAGCCGCGCCTTCTTGCGGTCGGTGCGGTCGCCGTGGTCGATGAAGACGCGGATCATCGCGGCGGCAACGGCGATCGCCTGGTCCGGACGCAGCAGCAGGCCGGAGTCCGCCGCGAACTGGCGATGGCCGGTGATGCCGCAGAGCAGGACGCGGAAGTAGATGCCGGCGGGAACGGATTTGCCGTCGCGGACTTCGACTGCCTGGAAGCCGATGTCGTTGGTGTCGGCGAGCGTGGAGATGGCGCCGCCGTTATCGAAGGCGACGTTGAACTTGCGCGGCAGCTTGTACATATCGGGCGAGTTCGAGAGGTAGAGCTGCAGCGCCTCGGCGAGCGGCGCCACGTCGAGCAGTTCGTGCGGGTCGAGGCCAGTGATGGGCGAGGCGGTGATGTTGCGGATGTTGTCAGCACCGGAGCCGCGCGAGGTCATGCCGAGCGATTGAATTTTGGCGAGGACGCGAACGATATCTCTCGGCTGGAACTCGCGAATCTGGAGGTTGGCGCGGGTGGTGAGGTCGGCGCGGCCGCTGCCCCAGTCTTCGGCCATTTCGGCGAGGCCACGGAGCTGCCGCGTGGTGAGAATGCCGCCGGGAATGCGCATGCGGAGCATGAACGAATCCTGCGCGGGCGCAACGTAGAAGAGCCCGAAGTACTTGATGCGGAAGCGGTCGTCGTCGGTGGGCGGCGTGTTCGAGGCGGAGTAGGCGAGCAGCTTATCCCAGATGGCGAAGGGGTCTTGCTCGAGCTTCCAAAGCTCTTCACGGGTGAGGTCGTCGACCGGAGTGTTGAACCAGAGGTTCTCGGGTGCGGGCGCGGCTTGTGCGGGATCGTTGGTGATGAGGCCGGCGGCGGTGGTGCCGGCAAAGGGCGCGAGTCCGCGTTGCGCGAGGCCGGTGAAGAAGCCTTGCAGGTACTGCTTTTGCTCGGCCGTAAACTCTTCGAGCACGTCGAGGGACGGTCCGGTGGGGTCGAGTTGGACGGGGTTGCTCATGCCAGCATCCTTGAACGAAGGTATTTGCGCGGCGCGTCGGGAATGACGCGGGTGCGCGGGTCTGAGTGCAGCAAACGTTGCGAACGCTTGCGTGTACGGTCAGGCTCTTCGTGGAGCTTGGGTGAGTTGGTTGGTGGTCGTGCCGGATCTCCGCTTTGGCAGGCGCATCAAGGGGCCTGACCTATAATTTCGGCGGAACTGAGGACGACTAGCGACAGCGTAGCGGGAAACAAAGTTACACGCAAGTTAATTTCCCGCTTGCTTCCGATTGCTTCTCGTGCCATGCTTCAGCCATCCCCCACGTGCACCAACCGCGATGCCTCGATGCGTTGCGTCCTGCCAGGTGATCTGCTGCGCCCATGCCGGCGCGGGAACGATCTTCCTCCACCAAGAGTTTGACTCAGGTTCCATCGTTCGGCGTATGCGCGCCGTTGCGGTGCTGCCTAGTCTGGACAGGCTCCAACAGTGCCTCGAAGAAGGTTCGGCGATTCGCTGTGCGCAGGCGCGGTGCCGCCGCAGCAGTCTCGTTTGTTTGCACCGGCCCCGCTACATGGAAGTAAATTTATCAATCTCCGGAGTCCTGCCTTATGCGCTTTGCCTTCTCCCTCACCCTTGCCGTGGCGCTTCTGCCAACATCGCTTCACGCCCAGGATGGCATCTTCGAGCGCTGGGAGGCGCGTGTCGCAGCGACCTCCGCGAAGCAGCCTGCGTTTCCGATTCCAGCGATCGCGCCTTCGTCGCAGTTGGTGCAGCTTGCGCGGTTCGATGTGCTGCGGCAGATTACGCCGACGCACTTCACAACCATCAACGTGGATAACGGCAAGGGGTTGAACCTGATTCCGTATGCCAATACAGAGATCGACATCAACCTGCCGCCGTTGATCGAACACCACAATGCGAAGGTGGTGGATGGCACGGGGGATTTCTCTGTCGCCTACAAGTACAGGCCGTTCGCGTCGCCGAGCGAGGCGCATAACTACACGCTGGGCGGGCAGATGCTGTTTACCGTGCCGACGGGGAGTTACAAAAACGGGGCGCTGGTCTCGACGCTGCAGCCGACGGTCTTTGGCGGCAAGGGCTTCAAGCGGTTCGATGTGCAGTCGGCGATTGGCGGCGTGCTGCCGAACAGCTCCGCCGCGACGGTGGGGCGGACGATTGCGTGGAACTCGACCGCGCAGTACCGCGTGGGCAAGATCTTCTTTCCGGAGATTGAATCGAACGCGACCTATTACCACCTGGGGCCGAACAATGGGAAGTGCCAGAACTTCATCTCGCCCGGACTGATGATCAGCAAGCTGAAGTTTGAGAAAAACCCGAAAAATCGGCTGGCGGTGATTGTGGGCGGCTCATACCAGGTGGCGACCTCGACCTACCACGCGTACAACCATGCGCTGGTGTTTACCAGCCGGCTGGCGTTTTAGGGTCGGCGGCACAGCGGGCGAAAGCCTCGCGCAGAGAGCGCAGAGAAGGGTGCAGATTTCGCGGTCAGCTGCGGGAATCTGCGCCTTTGCCTGCGCTCGCTGCGCAAGGTTTTGCTTGCGTGGGATCAAATTGGATGGCGTTCAACGGAGGCATCTGTCCTTTCCTTTGTGGCGAAGGGCTTGCGGCAGCTAGAATGGCCGGAAGCACTTCATGGCGGATTTGGCTGTTTCGAACGCGCGACTGAGACGTTCGTTCGGGCGGCTTCGCCGACTCTATTTCTTGGGGAGGAGTTGAATGGCGCATGCGAACTTCAATGGACTCCGGGTGCTTTCGCTGGAATCGCGGCGGGCGAAAGAGGTTGAGAAGCTGATTCGCACCTACGGCGGCGTGCCCACAGTGGTGCCGGCGATGCGCGAGATCGGGCTCGAATCAAATGGGCAGGTGTTCGAGTTTGCCGAGCAGTTGCTTGCGGGAGAGTTCGACGCGGTGATCTTTATGACCGGCGTGGGCGTGCGTGCGCTGGTCGATCTGGTCGCCACGAAGATGGATCGCGAGGAGTTTCTGGCGGCGCTGCGGAAGACGCGAGTGGTCGCGCGCGGCGCGAAGCCAAGCACCGTGCTGCGCGAGTTGAAGGTGCCAGTCGCGGTTACGTCGGACGAGCCGAGCACCTGGCATGAGCTGCTCGCAGCGATTGAAGCCGCCTTTGGCGCAGAGTTAGCGATGATGCGGTTCGCGCTGCAGGAGTATGGCGCCACGAATCCGGAGCTGCTGGCCGAGCTTTCGAGCCGAACGCATGCGCTCACCAAGGTTCCGGTGTATCAATGGGCTTTGCCGCTCGACCTGGAGCCGCTGCGCGAAACCGTGCGCGGTCTGATCGGGGACGAGTCTGGTGGCAGCTTTGACGTCGTGCTGTTTATGACGGCGGTGCAGGTGATCCACCTGTTCCAGGTGGCGGAGATGATGGGCGTCGCGAGTGAACTGCTGCCGGCGCTTCAAGCGATGGTCGTCCTATCGATTGGCCCCACGACCTCGGAAGAGCTCGCGCACTATGGCATTCAGCCGGACTTCGAGCCTTCGCGGCCGAAGATGGGTTTCCTCGTCAACGAGGCGGCGCAATATGCGCAGACTTTGCTGGGGCGCAAGCGGAACGGTATGGTCGCGGCTGTGAACGTTGAGGCAGTCGAAGATGGGCTGGCGCTGCCGAAGCCCGTGCGCAAGGTGGCGCCTTCGACTTCGACCATGGCAGGCTTTCGCGACGGGCTTTCGCAGATGGATTTCCTGCATGAGATCTCAAGCCGCATCGCCGCGGCCGACCCGCTGCACCTGGTGCTTGACCGCATCGTGGCGTTTATCGCCGCGGTGATTCCGTGCGACTCCTGCTTTCTGTATGTGCTCGAAGCTGGCAAGGATGAGGAGAAGCTGGTGTTGAAGGCTTCGAAGAATCCGCACGCTGAGCTGATCGACCAGATCGATCTTGAGATTGGGCAGGGCGTTATTGGTTGGGTGGCAAAGCACCGGCAGCCCGTGGCGATTGCTTCGAATGCTTCGGAAGACCCGCGGTTCAAGGCGTTCAAGAATATTCCTGAGGATGATTTTCAGGCGATGCTCTGCTCGCCCATCCTGTGTGCGGGGCGGGTCATCGGTGTCATCAACCTGCAGCACCGGCTGAGCTACCGGCATAAGCCGGAGGAGGTTCGTCTGCTTTCGACGTTGGGATTTCTGGTCGGCGCGGAGATCGAGCGCGCGCGGCTCGAAAGCGAGAACACGCAGCTGCAGACGCGGCTCGAGACCCGCAAGGTGGTCGATCGCGCCAAGAGCGTGCTGCAGCGCGACCTGCTGCTGAGCGAAGACGAAGCCTACCAGAGGATGCAGCGCGAGAGCCGCCAGCGCAGGAAGTCCATGCGGGAGATTGCGGAGGCGATCCTGCTCTCGGATGATCTGCGATCGGGACGCGGGGAGCCCACAGAGATTGGCCAGAGCCGGGCTGGGGTTCGGTCGGCGTAGGCTGCAGAATACTTCGAGAGTGGAGAGTCCTGAGTCAAAGGCGGCCACGGTAACTCAGGCGGCGGTTTTTGCGCCTCGGGGGATTGTGCCGGAGTCCTTGAGGCGCTTTTCGGCGGCGGCGGCCTCGATTTCTGAATTCAGTTCTGCGCCCACCAGCAGCATAAGCCCCGTGATGTAGAACCAGGTGAGCAGGATGATGACTGCGCCCAGCGATCCGTACGTCACAGAGTAGCTGTTGAAGTAGAAGAGGTAGACGCGCAGGGCAAGCGAGGACAGAACCCAGCCGATGATGCCGAGCGCGGCCCCCGGAGTGAAGTAGCGCCAGCGCTTGTTCTGCACGTTGGGGCCGAAGTAGTAGATGACGGCGAAGAGCAGCAGGCTGAGCGCGACGCAGACGAGATCGAGGACGATGTGGATGGCGATGCCACACGCCATGCCGAGATGCTGGTTGGCGATGTGATCGCGTACCAGGTGCGAGAGCAGGGTCCCGGCCAGCAAGGCGCCGAGCGTCGCGAGGGTGATCATGGCGAGCAGCACGGTGACCAGCATGGCGGAACCGCGCACCATCCAGTAGGGACGCGTCTCCTTCACCTTGTAGACAGTGTTGAGCGTATCCTGAATGGCGGAGAAGCCGACCGACGCGGACCAGATGGCGGCCGCGATTCCGAAGGTGATTTTACCGCCGCTGGAGTGCTGGGTGGTCTGACGGAAGGTGTCCAGTACCAGGCCGAGTGCGTCGTGAGGAACCACGAGCGATAAGTAGTTGAGCAGTTTTACGTAAATGTCACTCGCCGATCGGACGAAAAGCCCGAAGATAGCAGAGGCGGAGATCAGGGTCGGAAACAGGGCGAAGAGGAAGTAATAGCCGAGCTCCGCGGAGCGAGAGAGCAGATTGTCGTCGTTGAAGGAAGAGGCGAAGCGCTTGAGCACGGTGACCAGGGGAACGCCCTGGAGGTCCCACAAGGAGTGCAGCGGGGAGTGCGAGACGTACTCCCAGACGTGCGTGGACGCTGCGTCGAGCCTGGGGCGCGGGTGTGGGTCTGCTGAAACGTTCGCGTGCGCTTCAACGTCTGGAGAGGATGAAGTGGGTCGGGCATCAGCTTCATGGGCAGGGAGGATTTTCGACATGCACAACTCTCCAGCGGGATCCCGGGAACGGCAGTGGCAGATTCGTAAGGCTGAAGCGATAGATGCGGTTTCCCGATTGCGCGGCATCGGACGAGGCGCAGGTGCGCCGAAATCCCGTTTTAAGCATCAACAAGGTATGAGCGCTTTGCGCATGAGGCGACCGTTCGTCATCACCAAGCTGGGGCAGGTGACCCGCGTCGCGTGGGAGAGCCACCAGACGCCGCTGACGGGTGTCTCACAGATGCCGATCTCCGTGGGTGCGGGCGAGCTCGGTGTGATGTTCCAGGGGCATTCTTCCTTCCTGCTGCAGTTTGGCGCGGCGGAGAGCACGACCAATGTGCTGGTCGATCCAGTGTTCGCCACGCGGCTTGTCGTCCTGCGCCGTCAAAAGAAGCCCGGCGTGCGCATCGACGATCTGCCACCGATCGATGTGATTCTGCTGACGCATGCGCACATGGATCACCTGAACCGGCCGACGCTGCGTCTGGTGGTGCGCGCGACCAAGCGCAAAACCGGTCGCGCACCGATCGCGATTGTGCCGACGGGCGTTGAAGACCTGGTTTCGACTCTGGGATTTGCCGAAGTGCGCTCGCTCGCCTGGTGGCAATCGACGCAAGCAGCCGGGCTGAAGGTGACGCTGACGCCGGCCAAGCACTGGGGCGCGCGCATGATCAACGACACGCACCGGCTGTTCGGCGGCTACGTGATGGAAGATACATCCGGCCAGCGTGTGTACCACTCCGGCGACACAGCCTACTTCGACGGCTTCCACGAAATTGGCCGCCGGCTGAAGCCGCAGACGGCGTTGCTGCCGATCGGCGCGTACTTTCCGGATAACTACCGCGCGGTGCATACCAGCCCGGAAGAGGCACTGCAGGCGTTTGTCGACCTGGGCGCCGAGGTCATGGTGCCGATGCACTATGGGACGTTTCCGCTGGGACGCGAGCCGATGGAAGAGCCTCCGGTGCGGCTGATGGCCGACGCGGAGCGGCGCGGGTTGGTGGACCGGGTGAAGATCCTGGGCGAGGGCGACACGCTGGTGATTCCGCCGGTTGCAGCACGCGGCGAAGCGGATTCCGTTAGTCCTTTATCCGCATAGCGAGCATCCAATCGCGTATGACAACCGCAACTGCAGTAACGAAAACCTTCAAGTTGGGTGGCGACCTCGAGATCAACCGCCTCGGATTTGGCGCGATGCGCATCGTAGGCGAAGGCATCTGGGGCGAGCCGAAGGACGCTGAGAACTCGCGCAACGTGCTGCGCCGCGCCGTGGAGCTTGGCGTCAACTTCATCGACACGGCCGATGCCTACGGGCCGGATGTCTCCGAACGACTGATTGGCGAGGCGCTTGCACCGTACAAGGCCGGTGTCGTGATTGCGACCAAGGGCGGCCTGACGCGGCAAGGTCCGGGCAAGTGGCTGCCGGTCGGACGTCCCGAGTATCTGACGCAGCAGGTCGAGATGAGCTTACGGCTGCTGAAGCTGGAGCGCATCGACCTGTGGCAGCTTCACCGCATCGACCCGAAGACGCCGGTGGAGGAGTCGCTGGGCGCGATCAAGGAGTTGCAGCAGGCCGGCAAGATCCGGCACATCGGCCTGAGCGAGGTCAAGGTCGACGAGATCGAGCAGGCGCGCAAGGTGGTCGAGATCGTCAGCGTGCAGAACAAGTACAACGTCGGCGACCGCGCGCACGAGGATGTGGTGGAGTACTGCACCAAGCACAACATCGCGTTTATTCCGTGGTTCCCTGTGGCTGCAGGTGAGCTGGCGAAGCCCGGCGGCAAGCTGGATAAGGTGGCCAAGGCACACGACGCGACGGTTTCGCAGCTCTCGCTCGCGTGGCTGCTGCATCACTCGCCGGTGATTCTGCCGATTCCAGGTACGAGCTCGGTCGAGCACCTGGAAGAGAACGTGAAGGCGCAGGACGTAACGCTCTCGGATGACGAGTGGGCGGAGATCGAAGCCGCAGCGAAGTAGCCGCGCCGCTTGAAGATGAGCCGGAGGCGATTGCCTCCGGCTCATCTTCTGGAGGAACCGATGAATCGTAGGGAGTTTACGGCCACGGCGGGGGCCTTCACGCTGGCTTCGGATGTAGGGAACGCTGGATATGGCTTGTGTCGGTTTCTCTCGGCGCGGGAAGCTACGCATCCTGGCCCTGGAGCGGAGAAGTCCATTACGGTTCAGAGTGTCACGGCAGCTTCCACTTTGAGCTGATGGGCACGCCGAGCGATCGGCCTGTGGTCGTGCTGCTGCATGGGGCGAGCGGACCGGGAGTGCCGTTTTACTACGACCAGACACGTTATTTTGCGGGCCAGGGATTCCTGGTGGCTGTGCCTCACTACTTCGAGGCAACGGCTTCACGGGATGCTACCGATGCGAACTACCAGGCGTGGGTGGATGTGGTGAGGGCGCAGTTGGAGGACTTGAAGGCGAATATTCCGGGGAAGGCGCCGCACGTGTTTCTCGTGGGGTATTCGTTAGGGGCTTCGATCGCGCTGGCTGCGGGCGCTGACGGGGTGAAGGTAGACGGGATTGCGGAGTGGTACGGGAGTCTGCCGGATAGCTTTTTCTACAGGATGAAGGGCATGCCACCGCTGCTGATTCTGCATGGGGAGGACGACCAGAATATTCCTGTGATGAACGCGCAGCAGTTGATAAGGCTGTGCACGATGCGGCAGCTTGTTTGCACGAGCCACCTGTATCCGGGGGCGGTCCATGGATTCGCAGGGAAGAATCTGGAGGACGCGGACGAGCGGACGCTTGCGTTGATTGCGAGTTACTCCCCGGCGGGGGCGGCCAAGGACTGAGACGGTTGGAGGGCTTGGTACCAGGTGGCGTACGGGGTGTTCCTGACGAGGTGCCGGTTGAGGTCGGGGGCGTCGTCGGTCCACCAGACCGGGCCGCGCTCGCCGAGCGCGTGTTTGGCGCGGTCTACGGCCTGGCGAGCTTGTTCGCTGGCAGAGGGATCGTGCGCGCGGATGGCGGCCGCCTTGGCACGGCGAGCGGACATGAGCTCTCCGACGAGTTGCTGGCGGGTGGCGGGATGGAGATTCGGGTTGGTGGCTCGCCAGAGTCGTCCGCGAACGATGAGGTAGCGGCCGTCTGGCGTGAGGAGCGGGGGCATTACGCGCGAGGTTAGGCGGAGGGCTGCTGTTCGTCTTGCAGGCGGTGGACGCCGGCGATGACATCGCCTACGGTGCGGAGGGAGTTGAGGGATTCGTCGGGGATGGCGATGGAAAAGATCTCTTCGACCTCGAACGAGAGGTTGATCTTGTCGAGGGAGTCGATGTTGAGCTCGTCGAAGGTGGTGGCGGGGGTGACGGTTTCGGGCGGAATGGATTTGGATGCAGCGATGAGCTGGATGACGCGCGCGGTGACGTCGGGCTGATCAAGGAGAACAGGCATGGCTGGAAGTTTACCCGATGAAGGAGTTGGAGGCGAGAGCCCATGTCTCCGGTAAGAGACATGGGACGCGCGAATTTGAGGGTGGTGAAGTTACCACTGAAGAAGAACGAGTTCGAGGCAGAAGGCGGGGCCCATGGCGGCGAGGATCGAGTAAGTGCCGGGCTCGCCGGGGTGATTTTTGAGGGTGTCTTCGAGGACGCAGAGGACCGAGGCAGCGGAGAGATTGCCGACTTCGCGCAGGGATTTCCAGCTGAGGGCGAGGGCGTCGGGCGGGAGTTCGAGCGCCTTTTCCGTGGCTTCGAGCACCTTGGGGCCGCCGGAGTGGAAGATCCAGGACTTGATGTCGGCGAGGGTGAGTTTGTGCTCGGCAAGGAAGGAATCGGCGTCGCCGCGCAGGTTTTCGAGCACGACCTTGGGAACGTCGGGCGAGAGCACGATGCGGAAGCCGGTGTCGCGGATATCCCAGCCCATGACGTACTCGGTGTGACGATAGAAGGTGCTGCGGGTGGCGAGGATTTTGGGCGCGTGCTGCGGCGGCGTGGGCAGAACGGCCTCGTCGCCGGCGAGGATGACGGCGGCGCAGCCGTCGCCAAAGAGGCCGCAGGAGATGAGATTGGCGATGGATTGGTCGTCGTCCTGCCAGGTGAGGGAGCAAAGCTCGACCGAGAGGAGGAGGACGAACTCTTTCGGGTGGCCGGCGAGGTAGTCCGAGGCGCGCGCGATGCCCGCGGCTCCGGCGACGCAGCCGAGGCCGAAAATGGGGGTGCGCTTGACGTGGGTGGGGAACGGCATCTTGTTGATGAGGCGGGCGTCGATCGTTGGCGAGGCGATGCCGGTTACAGACGCGAAGAAGATGGCGGTGATGTCGGCGGGGGTGAGGCCGAGCGGCTCGAGGGCGCGGGTGACGGCGGTCTGGCCGAGCTCGACGGCGGCGGTAATCCACTCGTCGTTGGTCTGCTTGAAGCCCTTGAGTTCGGGATAGCGCTCGAGCGGCAGCACGGTGTAGCGGGTGTCGACGCCGCAGTTGGCGTGGAGACGGGTGAGGAGCCGTGGCTCGGGGAGCTTGTCACCCCAGCGCGCGACGAGGGTTTCGGCGATCTGTGTTTGCGTGTAGCGATAGTGCGGAAAGGCGGTGCCGACTGAAGCGATCTGCATGAAATCCTTTGAGTTGCCGAAACTTGTTCCATTTTAGATGGAGAGGTTGAATTTTAGCTGAATCACGGTTGGTTGGGCTTTCGGGTGGGGAAAAGAAAGAGAACGGCAATGCGCAAAGGACGGGAAGGATGCGCGGAGAACGCGAAGAGAACGGTTTAGGGTGGAGGGGTACGAGGTGAACGGATGAAGGAGTTGCGGCGGCTTTGGGTGGTGGTTCCGGCGGTGGTGCTGGTGGTTCTGGTGATTTTGCTTTTTCTGAATCGCGGCGCAGTGCAGCAGCTTGCGTTTTTGAAGCGGGGGCAGACGGGCGGGGTTGGGCTGGTCGACCAGAGGCCCTATCAGACGGCGCAGACGCTGAACGGAATGGCGGTGTCGGCGGAGGAGCAGTCGTTTGGACGCGACGCGGAACGGCTGGCGGACCACGAGGTGGACCAGGCGTTTGCAATGGCGCTGAAAGAGGCGGAGCTGAACCAGAAGCCGCTGACGGGCGACGCGGCGGCGCTGGCGGCGAAGGTGGCGCAGTTGCAGGCGGCGGTGAAGGCGGACCAGGCGCAGGTGGACACGCTGACTGCGGCCGCGAAGGCTGCGGGGACGGCTCCTGCGCCGGCTGCGGCGGGTGCGGCGCCGGCGGCAGCAGGCGGGGACGACCTGGATGTGGCGCAGGCGCAGTTGGTGCTGGACCAGGACGAGCTGGCGGATGCGCAGGGGGATCTGGCGCGGGCGACGGGGGATAGGCGCGGGGAGATTCAGCAGGAGCTAACGGCGCGACAGGCCGCGATGAAGCAGGCGCCGGAGGCAAGTGGACGCAAGAAGACGGCAGTCGCAGCGGTGCGGGAGTTTGGGACGCTGGCCGGGCGGCTGAAGGGGTGGTTTGCGCAGAGAGATCGCGTGGCATTGCTGGTGCAGGCGGAGTCCTCCGCGAAGAGCGAGGCGGCCGACCTGGAGCAGCAGCATACCCAGCTGGAGAAGGATGGTGCGAGCGCCGCGACGGCGGTCGCGAGTGCGACCGGAAGCAACCGGGTAAAGCTTCTGAAGACGATGGCGGCCCGGCGCGTGGTGATGAGTACGCTGGACGACCGGGTTGCAACCGACGGGCAGCTTGCGTCGGTGTACAGCCGGTGGCAGGCGCAGGTTTGGGTGCAGCACCACATTGTGGGCTATCTGCTGCTGCAGTCGTTTGCGTGGGTGGCGCTGATCGTGTTGATTGCGTCGGTGGCGGTGACGCTGGGGCGCATGGTCGTGCGGCGGTTGATCCCCGGTGCGCGCGAACGGCGCACGATGGAGACGATCGTGACGCTGGCGGTGGAGGTGACGGCGCTGATTGCAATCGCGCTGGTAGTGTTTGGCGCGCCTCAGCAGACGCCGACGATCTTGGGGTTTGCCACGGCTGCGATCACGGTGGTGTTTCAGGACTTTATCCTGGCGTTCTTCGGCTGGTTTTCGCTGATGGGACGGCACGGGATCCGGGTGGGCGACTGGGTGGAGATCAACTCGGTTGCGGGCGAGGTTGCGGAGATCAGTCTGTTCCGGACGGTGCTGCTGGAGACTGGAAACTGGACGACCAAGGGGCATCCGACCGGGCGGCGGATGAGTTTTTCCAACAGCTTTGCGCTGAAGGGTCAGTTCTTCAACTTCTCGACGAATGGCCAGTGGATGTGGGATGAGCTGAGCGTGAATGTGCCGGCTACGGCGAATGCGTATGAGTTGCTCAAGGAGGTTCAGGTGGCCGTCGACAAGGAGACCGCGAGCGACACCGCGCAGGCTGAGATGGAGTGGCAGCGGGTCGCGAAGGATATTGGCGTGGGGCAGTTTGGGGCGAAGCCTACAGTGGAGTTGCGGCCGGCGGCGGCAGGGGTGGATGTGGTGGTGCGGTTTGTTACGCGCGCGAATGAGCGGTTTGCAATCAGGGCGAAGGTGAACGGGGTGCTGGTTGGGCTGATGGGCACGCCGGAGAAGAGCGCGGAGACAACGGCAAACGAGTAGTTCGGCCGTGCACCGTATGCGGTACACTCCTCAAAGATGGGTCGCGTTGAGGTTGCCGGGTGAAACGCATCTCCGCTTACTTCTTCCGCACGGAAGCGGGAGGAGAGCCCGTGCGCGAGTGGTTAAAGGGTCTGAAGCCGGTCAGCGATCGAACGCAGATCGGCATGGATATTGCACTGGTGGAGTTCGGTTGGCCGGTCGGAATGCCGGTGTGCCGTCCGTTGAAGGATGGCTTGTTTGAGGTGCGGAGCGATCTCTCGGATGGGCGTATCGCCCGAGTGATCTTTTGCATCGACCAGAAGCAGAGGATGGTGCTGCTTCATGGCTTTGTGAAGAAGACGCAACGAACTGCGGACGCCGACCTGGAACTTGCGAGGAAGAACAAGCAGGCGCATGAACGTTGGATGAGGAAGACCTATGAAAAAGACTGAGGGGCAAGATCTGCATATCGGGTCGTCGTTCGCGGAGTATCTCGACTCGGAAGGGACTCGAAACGAGGTGGAGAGCGCCGCGATCAAGCGGGTTCTGGCGTGGCAGTTCGAGCAGGCGATGGCGGCGCAGCAGAAGAGCAAACGCGCGATGGCGAAGGAGCTGAAGACAAGTCGATCGCAGTTGGACCGGTTGCTCGATCCGACGAACACGGCGGTTTCGCTGGAGACGATTGCGCGTGCCGCGACCGTGCTGGGGAAAGAGGTTGTGTTCGAGATTCGGGATAAGCCGGCTACTCGGCGGCGGGTCGGGTAGGGGAAGACGACGGCAACCGCGTCCTGACGCCGGACGGGCGGTGCTGCGCACGCTGGATCGCTTCGCTTGGTTGGGTGGAGATTGGATTGGTCCCACTCATCGCAGAGGCGCGATGAATGGGGCACGCGTTTGGTGCAGGTTCTGCGAGGAGGGATTTGCTAGCGCTTGGCGGGGGCGTAGCCGGGGTGGTGCGTGATCGAGGGGTCGAGCAGTGCGTAGGAGATGGGTGCGCCGCAGAAGACGCAGGGCGTGTGCTGCACCTGCATGGTGTGCTGGCCGTCGGTGAAGTGGGGGAAGCTGCGCAGGCACTCGTGGCAGGTAAGCAGAATGTAGGGGCCTTCAATGGGGTTGCCGCGGCGCGTGACCCAGAGAGCAACCGAAGGGGAAGGCTGCGGCTCGGGTTCGGTGCGGTTGCCTTCGACTTCGGGGTCGCCGAGGATGTTCTCGATGACGTCGACGAGGGTGCCGATGTGGCGTCCGCTTTTTTCGTAGAAGGCATCGGCCGAGACGCCGTCGGGGACGGAGTCTCCGGCGAAGGCGCCGGACATGGCGATGACGCGGATTGCGGGAAAGCGCCGGCGGATGACGGAGAGCAGTTCGAAGCCGGTCATGCGAGGCATATTGAGGTCGGAGAGGATGAGCGCGGGGCGCTTGCGGCGGACCTCTTCGAGTGCGGCGAAGCCGTCTACCGCCTCGGCGACCGAGTAGCCGGCGGCGGTGAGGAGCGCGGCGAAGAGCTGGCGGATGGTGGGTTCGTCTTCGACGACGAGAAGGTGGGTGCGCTCTGGCGCAGGGTCGTTGAGGGAGTCAAGCTTCTTACTGCGGTCGATGTCGTCCGGGTGCTCCCGCTCTTGGGCGGGTTGATCGAATTGTGGGAGGTGCGAACTCTGGTTCGCGCTCATGGTCGTCTCCAGTCCTCTTTTTGAGACGCAGAAAGAGGGCAGAGAGATGGCAAACAATGCGTCGGAAATTATAGAGGAAACTCCCGCCGCAAGGGTTGCATTTGGAAAGAAATTCTTCAGGATTTTTTTGGCTGTTCCCCTTTTGACGCGGAACGGACGAGGCGAGTTGGCAGCCGTGGGTTCAAGCATGAGGGTTGGCTGGCGAGGCGACACAGAGAACCGATGGATTGCGCTAGGGAGTTGCCGTGGGGCTCGGGCGCCACTGGTAGAGAACGGTTTGGCGAAGCGAGGTGGCCGTGGGGGCCTGGATGAGCCGCTCGGATTGCAGGCTGGCGAACGTGGTGGAGAGCGAGCCGATGTTCTGCGAGAAAAAGGCTGGGGTCTGGGGTGAGGCGCCGGATGCGGGTGCCAGGTTGGTGGAGTCGATGAGCGAGGTGAGGCGAGCGTAAGGCGCGCGCTGGGTGGTGTGGTTGAAGGTGGCGATGTAGGTTGCGGGGGTGGTCGGTTCGGGCGCCGGTGCGGAGGCGCTGTTGAGGAGTTGGAGGAGCAAGGGTTGATTGTCGGCGAGGAGGGCCAGGTTGCCCTGCGTGGCGGTGCTGGCGATGGCCAAGAAGAGCGGGTGCGGGCCGGAGAGTGAGTAGATCGCATGGCCGGAGACCGTGGTGGGGTGGAACTCAATGCCGAGGTTGGCGGCGGTGAAGGCGCCTCGAAGCGTTTGTTGGAGCGCGGTGGCGAGGCTTTCGGGGTTCCAGGCGCTGGTGGCGTGGAGCACGACGCCGGAGTGGATGGGAACGAAGAGGGTGGTCGCGGGATCGGCCGAGGCGAGGGTGAGGATGGCGTCGAGGTGAGCCGCTGCGATGGCTTGCCTGAGGGCTGCGGTGGAGGCTGTGGGTGCGGCGGGAGGTGGGGTGTCGATGCGGGTTTCGAGGTCTTCGGCGCTGCCGGCCTGGGCGGTGTCGAGCGTGGGGTCGGGCGCTTGCTCGGCGTTGGCTTCAGCGGTTGGCTGCGCGCCGAGGAGTTTTTCCTGGATGGCGGTGATGGCGACGGCGGGATCCTCGGTGGCCACGGCGCGGGCGAGGCCGGTTTCAGGCGGCGCCAGAGCGGCGAGGGAGGTCACGTCGGCTTCAGCGGTCTCGGGGGTGGCGGACTTCGAGATCAGCGCGCGTTCTTCCCGGAAGGTGGTGGGTTCGAGGTAGAGGTCGGAGACGGCGGCGCGGTATTGGCGCGTCCAGGTGATGTTGCGCTGGATCCAGTAAGTCTCGAAGTGCGGGTCGTGGGCGATGCGGTCGAGGTTGAGCAGCATGTGCAGCGCGGGGGGAGATTTCTCAGCCGGCAGCGCGGCGGAGGCGGATTGAAACCAGGTCTCTTGATCGACGGGGGCTGTAGATTTGTCGCCGGCGAGGAGTTTGAGGGCGTTGGCGATGAGGTCTTCGCGGGTGGCGAGCAGGAGCAGGTCGCCCGAGGGAGTGGAGACCTGGGCGAAGGCAACGGTGGAGTAGGCTTCGGTGCCGGGGCGGATGTAGAAGTCGGCGTCGCCGGCGTGACGCCGCTGGTAGGCACCGCGCTGCTGCAGGAGTTGCGACTGGCTGGATTGCTCGGCGGGGATGCGGGTGATGTAGAGGAATTCGAGCTTGCCGATGTCGTACCAGGCGAAGGCGGATTGGCCGCCGGCGATCTGGTTGAGGAAGGTGGTATCGGTGGCGGGGATGCCGGCGGCTTTCGAGAAGGTGGCTTCGGCGTCGGTGAGGCGCCCGTAGAGGCGGGAGTTTTCGAAGACGGAGTGGTTGGCCGAGTGCAGCCAGGCGGCGGCTTCGGGTGAGCTTTGCCAACGGTGGAGGAGCGCCGCGAAGTCGGGCGATTCGATGGTGAGGAGGGCGCCTTGCGGGACGTATGCGGTGAGGGCCGGGTTGGCGGCGGGCTGGTGAGCGGCGCGGGTCTGGTAGGCGAGCGCGGCTGCGGCCAGGCTGGCGATGAGGATGGCGAGGAGGGTGGGGCGGGGTTTCATTGGGCGTCCTCCTGAGTTTCCGAGGGCAGGGTAAGTTTGGCGAGGTCGGCGGGGGTGAGGCGCGGGCGGACCTGGTTGGACTGGGCGAGTTCTTCGTGGAGAGTGGGACGGCGGGTAGCGTTGCGGGTTTCGAGCGCTACGGCGGTTTTGAGGGTGTCGCGGAGTTTGAGGAGGGCGGGAGGGATTGACCCCACCTCAGGCGATGAGGCTGCCTGAGGTGGGGCACCCGTGGGTGGTTGGGCGAGGTTGACGGCTAGCTGGGCGTAGCTGAGGGCCTGGGTGAGGTCGTTGTCGCGCTGGTGGGCGGTGGCGAGGAGGGTGGCGAGGCGGATCTTGGTTGGGAGGTCGAGGTTTTCAAATGCGGGTGGGAGGGATGCCGCGGGGGGGTTGGATTGGTCGGGATCCGGGGTGTCGAGAGCCTCTGGGGTGTCGAGAGCATTGGAGGTGGTGTCGCCGGTGGCGGTTTCGTCGGCGGTGGTGGCGTCTGGAGAGGTGAAGGTTTGCGGGTTTGCGGGAGCGGCGGTGAGGGATTGGAAGATGGCGAGGGTTGCGGAGGGGTTCGCGGTGGCGGGTTGGGCGAGCAGGAGGGTGAGGCGCGCGGAGTTGGCGGATGGGGCTTCGGGGGCGATGGCGAGAGCTTCGCGGAGGAGGGTGGATTGATCTTCGGGGGTGTTGGATGGGAGAGCGGCGGTGGCGATGCGGGCTTCGGAGAAGTAGGGTTGGCGAGCGTCGGCGGGGGTGGTGGGGCGGGCGATGAGGGTCAGTTCCCTGCTGCCGAGGTCTGGCGTGGTCGAGGGCTTGAGGGTGGCGAGGGTTTGGGCGGCTTCGATGCGGAGTTGATAGGGGCTGGAGGCGTCTTTGGCTACGGCGATGAGGTTGGCCTGGGCCTGGTCGGGCTGGCTGGCGGCTAGCTGGGCTTTGGCGAGGCGAAGGCGGTAGGAGGCGTTCCAGGGAACTTCGGCGACGAGGGATTCGAGGAAGGGTATGGCTTCGGTGGGGTGGTGGGAAGTTTCGAGGAGTGCGGCGGCGGAATCGGTGTTGGCGTAGGGGTTGTCGGACTCGGCACTGCCTAAGCCCACCTCAGGCGAGAAAGCCGCCTGAGATGGGGCACCCAGAGTTGTGGATGGAGTACCCAGAGTGGTGAGGGAGGAACCTGAGTTTTCGGAGGGTTGGAGGGTTAGGCGGTGGAGGAGGGTGAGCGCGCCGTCGAGGTCGCTGGTATTGATGCGAGCCTGGGCGAGGGCGAGGAAGTCGGTGGGGGTGAGGGTGTGGTCGAGCTGCTTGTGGTCGAAGACGAACTCGAGGAGCAGGCGAGCGTTGGGGTAGTCGGGCGTAATTTGGCGGGAGAGCAGGTTTGCGGACTGGGTGAGGATGTTGTCGGACGGTGCGGTGTCGGGTGCGGTGCGGTAGGTGGCGAGCAAGGCTTCGAGACGGCCGGCGTGGGCGGCGAGGAGGATGCGGGCGCGGGCGTAGGCGGGGTTGGTTTGCTGTTTGGCAGGGATGGAGTCGAGGAAGGTTTGGGCTTTGCTGTACTCTGCCAGGTCGAGATAAAGCTGCAGGAGGCGCTGGCGGACGGAGGCGAGGGCGTAGTTCTCACCTCCATCCGAGGATGCGTCTTTTTCGGCGTAAGCGAGGCGGCGGGCGAGGATGATCTCGGCGGCTTCGGGGGAGAGCCAGGGGAGGTTGTTGAGGTCGGCGAGGATCTCGCCGGGGAGGGTGCGGAGGCGGCCAGGGTAAGGATGAGTTGAGCGCCGGCTTCGGGCGTGGGTGAGGCCTGATAGACGGCTTTCAGGAGTTCGTTCGAGCGGTAGGTGCCGTTTTTCGCCAGGTAGGGGCCGACGATGGATTCGAGGTCGGGGGTGAATTGGTCGAGGAGGTGGTGCGCGCCGAGATGGCGCGTGATGGCTTCGAGCGAGGTGAACCAGGCTTCGGGATATTGGGCGTGCTGCTGCATGGTGCGCAGGATGGCGAAGGCTGCGTGCCAGTGTTCGGCGGCCTGATCGCGCTGGTGGTTGCGGTAGAGGACAGTTGCGATCTCGTCTTCGATGGCGGCGTTCGAAGGGGCGAGTTCGAGGGCGTGGCGGTACGCGGTGAGCGCGGCGGGGACGTTGTTGGCTTCGACGTAGGTGCGGGCGAGGTTGAGGTAGGGCGTGGGGGAGGCGGGGTTGGATTCGAGTTCAGCAGGTAGGAAGTCCTCGGCGTCGGGGTTCGCGGGGGATTTGGGAACGGTGGCGAGGAAGATGCCGAAGCGGCTGGCGTAGTAGAAGAAGAGGTCGCCGGTGAGCTGGTTGGAGGGGTCGGGCTGGTGCCCGATGCGGTCGGCGATGGTGAGGTTGGAGGCGAGGGATTGGGTGAAGTCGGTCGGGGTGGCGGTGGATCTGGGCGAGGCGAACCAGGTTTCGACGAGCGATGCGGAGGCCGGGCGCCAGACGGCGGGGAGTGACTGGCCGCGACGGGTGACGGCGGCGAGGGCTTGCTGTTGGCCGGCATGAGCGACGGTGTAGTTGAGGGCGGCGTCCGCAAGGTTGGCGGAGCTGTCTCCGGCGAGTGCGATGAGGGCGGCCTGGTTGTGCGCGAGGAGGAGATCGAAGTAGCGGGACTGGAGGGCGCCGGCTTCGTTGGCGACGACGAGCGATCGATCGAGGCGGGTTTCGCCGGGGAGGTCGCCGGCGTCGCGGTAGGCCTGGGCGGCTTGCTGGCGGATGGGGCCCTGAGCTTCGGGTTGGAGGTGCGTGGCATAGGTTTCGAGGTCGTGGGCGAGCTCTGCGAAGTGCAGGCGGCGCTGCTGGAGAGCGGTGTAAGGCTGGACTTGTGCGGCGGCTTCCGAGGTTGCGCCGCGGAGGAGGATCTGCTTGCGGTAGTCGGCTTCGCGATCGGCGAGGCCGGCGGAGGTGGCGGCTTCGAGAGCAAGCCGCGGGTTGGTGGTGTGGAGCTGGTCGAGGGTCTGTGCGAAGGCTTGCTTTTGCTCGGGCGTGTAGTAGGTGTTGACGGTGGCGCCGATGGCCTGCACGGCGGCTTGGAGATTGTTTCGGGCGTTCCCGGTGATGCGCTGGGCGAAGTTGGCGCGGAACTGTTTGGCTTCGTCGGCGGAGAGGTTCTGGCGGGCGATTTCGGCGGCAAGGACGGTCGGGGAGTTCGCTGAAACAGCAGCAGCTTTGCGGGCGGCTGTGAGGTTGGTGAGGGCGACGTCCGATTGGCCAAGGCGCGTGAGGATGCGCGCGTAGATGACGGGGCCGGAGGACTGCTGCGGGTAGCCGAAGGCGGGCTGCGTGGTGAGGAAGGTGTCGCCGGCGAGTTTGACGCCTTGTTCGGCGTAGGTCCGGGCCTCGGCGAGGAGGTTCCACTGGGCGAGCTGGTTGGCGACGGTGAAGGAGTCTGCGGCGGCGGGTGGGTGGCCGGTGATGTAGGCGGTTTCGAGGGCTTTGACGGCGTCCGCGGGGCGCTGCTGGCGGGCGCGGAGTTCGGCGAGGCGGACCATCCAGGCGGGGTCGTGGTAGGTGAGGAGGTAGAGGCGCTCGAAGTCGGCGGCGACTAGGTCGGATTGCGCCGGATCGGTTTGGCTGAGGCGGAGTTCGAGGTCGGCGCGAGCGGTGTAGAGGTCGACGCGGTCTTTGCGGATCACGATCGCGAGGTTGTAGGCCTGTTCGGCCGCGGGCAGATCCTCGAAGGTGGTTTCGGTTTGGGCGAGGAGGATCATAAAGCGGGAGTCGCGCGGAGACTGCTTGACGGTGGTGCGGTAGAAGGTGAGCAGCTGCGATTGCGTTCCGTGTTTCAGGGAATAGAGGGCGGCTTCGCCGGCGGTGGAGGTGTCTTCGGGGAACGCGGAGATGAGGGCGATGTACTGGTCGGTGGCGCCGGCGAAGTCGTTGAGGCGGGTGAGTGCGGGAATGAGGCCGCGACGGAGCAAGGCGATATTTTGCTTGCGGGCGTCGGGGGTGAGGTTGGGGGCGGCTTTGGCGGCGGCGAGTTGGGTGAGGTAGAACTGCTTGAGGCCGGCGTCGTCGTGGGCGCGGGCGTAGCTGGTAGCGATGAGGTTGAGGACCTGGGCGTCGTAGGGGTCGGCGGGCAGCAGGCTGAGGGCCAGAGTGCGTGCCTGGGCCGTTTCGCCGGCGTCGTTGGCGCGGGATGCGGCTTCGAGGGTGAAGTCGCGGGCGAGCGAGGGGGTGGCGACCTTGGCGGAGGCAAGGAGGGTGGCGATGGCGCGTTGGGGTTGGGGCTTGCCTTCAAAGATGGGGCGGGCGTAGAAGTCGGTCGTGGCGCGGACTACGCCGAGGATGCGCGGATTTGCGGTGTAGACGGAGTCGATGATGCGGGCCGCGGCAGGGGTGTCGTTGTGGCTTTCGAGCGAGGTTGCGAGGGCGTATTGGAGCTGGATCTTCTGGACGGGGTCGGAGGTCAGCGCGGCTTGCTTGGCGAGGGCGCGCTCGTAGACGGGGGTGAGCGAGCGGGCCTGGGCGAGGCTGCCTACGGCCGCCGCTTCGTCGAGGGTTGTGGTGTGGTCGAGGGCCTGGTTGAAGAGGGTGGTGAGGAGCGGCTGGAGCTCCGGCGCGTGGTGCTGGGCGATGAGGTTGTCGGCGCGGAGAGTGAGGGCGGCCGAGTTTGCGGGGTTGTCCGCTGCGGCTTTCTGAGTGGCGGCGTCGACGGCGGCTTTGGTGGCGGGACGGGTGGCGAGTTGGAGCAGGCGGGCCTGCGACTCCGGCGAGCCGAGGAAGCTTTGCGCGGTGGAGCGGAAGTTGGAGTCGGCGGCATCGGAGGGCGGGTTGAGCCAGGCCTTGATGACGCCGGCGCCGGAGTCGAAGCCGAGTTGGGTGTCGACGGGATGGATGACGGCGTTGGTGTATTCGGCGACGGCGGCGGAGAGGTCGTGGCGGTTTTCGTCGATGGCGCCGGCTTCGTAGCCGAAGAGGGCGGGGTCGTGGAATTTGGTGCGGGCGGCGGTGAGTTCGGCGGTGGCGTCGGCGAACTGGAAGTAGTCCCAGAAGATGGTGGCGGCGGTGAGGTAGCCCTGGGTTGACCCGGGGTGGAGCTGCGGGATGCGCTGCCAGAAGGGCGCGGCGGATGCGAGGTCTTCGCCGCCGGTGCTGGTGGCTTCGGCGTAGAGGTCGCCGAGGGTGGCGAGGCGGTCGGGGGAGTCGGGTTTAGCGCGGAGGAGGTTGGTTTCGATGGTGACGGCACGGTTTGTCGATGCTGGGGTGGGGTCAAGGTAGGCCAGGCTGCGGAAGAGGGAGATGGCCTGGTCGTTGGTGTCGGCGTCGGCGGGGTAGAGGGTGGCGACGGTGCCGAGGAGTGGGGCGGCTTGCTCGTAGTGGGCTTTGAAGATTTCGATTGCGGCGGCTTCGCGGAGGGCGGCCGGGTTCGCGGATTGGAGGTTGTGCGGACCCACCCATTGCGATGAAGCTGCAATGGATGGGGCACCAAAGGATGTGGACGGGGCGCCCGGACTGGTGGGTGGGGCACCCGGATTTGTGGGGTTTCCGGTGAGTTGGGCCAGGGACTCCAGTTCGGATTGGAGTTGGTTGGTGCGGCTGAGGTAGGCGAGAAATTCGTTGGTGAGATCGTCGGAGGCCCACCAGGATTGGCGCAGCAGGGCTTCGTAGGCGGCGGGGTTGCGCGTGGGCTTGGATCCGTAGGCGCGTAGCAGGTTGCGGGTGAAGACGAGGTCGTGCGGGAAGCGCTTGGCGGCGTAGAGGTTGAGTTGCAGGGCGAGTTGCGGGCCGACGGCTGTGCCGGGGCGGACGTTCGCGAAGTAGAGGTCGAGGTCGGAGCCGGTGAAGATGTCGGTGATCTTGCGGGTGAGGTCGGCGAAGGCTTGCGTTTTGCGGGTGCGGATGTAGAAGCGGGCGAGTTTGTCGTAGTAGGTGGGCTGCTGGAATTTGGCGAGGGCGGTCTCGTAGAGCTGCTCTTCCTGGGCGGAGAGGTTGTTTTGCTGGAGGAAGGTGGCGAGGCGCTCGTAGAGGAGCGGGTCTTCGGGGCTGCGGTCGAGCTGGGCGCGCAGGACGGTGAGTGCGCGGGGGAGATCGCCGGTGGCGGTGAGGCGGCCGATGTAGCGATCGAGAACGCTGGCGTAAGCGTTGGCAGCGGGGATGGTTTTGCGCGTGAGCGGCTGGGCGCGGAGGGTTTGCGCGGAAGTCGCGTCGGTGTCGGTGGAATCGGGCGTGGGGACGGTGACGCGGAATCGTTGGAGGTTGGGATCGACCGCTTGCGGGGCGCCGGCGGCGGCTGAGAGCGGCTGGCCGCCGGCCTGGGCGGCCAACTCGGCGAGTTCGGAGTCGTAGAGGGCGAACTCAGCGGCGGTGTCGTTCTGGCGCGCGTAGGCGTCGGCGAGGAGGTCTTCGACGTTGAGTTTTTCGGGCGCGCTGGGAAAGGCCGCGAGGAAGTCCTTGCCGGCGGAGACGACGAGGGCGGGTTCGCCGTATTGCGAGAGCGCGCGGATGAGCTCGGCGTGGAGGGCCGGGCGCTCGGGTGCGGAGGGATAGCGCTGATCGAGCGTGGCGAGGAGTTCGGCGGCCTTGGCGCGGTGGAAGTAGGTTTGGGCTTTGACGTTTTCGGCTTGGTACTCGGATGCGGGGTTTTCGCCGTTGAGCCAGAGCGAGAGGATGCCGTTCCAGTAGCCGGGGCCTTGATCCATGGTGGCGATGTCGCGGTAGAGCGTGAGGTTCTGGGCGCCCAGGGCTAGCGGCTGGTCGGGGGCTTCGAGCAGGATGCGGACGAGGCGTGCGAGGCCGGCCTGCGCGGCGGGTTCGCCGTCGGGGAGTTTGGCTGCGGGATCGAGCGAGGCGAGGGCGAAGTTGTAGCGGGCGGCTTCGGCGTAGGAGTTGGTGCTGGCGGTGAGGGTTGCGAGGGTGGAAAGGTCTTCGGGTGTCCAGGCGCCGCTGCGGGTCTCGCGGGCGTTGCGGAAGGCGTCGAGGGTTTCCTGGGCGGCCTGCAGGCGTCCTGCCTGCTGGTCGTAGTAGAAGATGCGGGCGAGCGCGTTGAGGGCGGCGGGGCCGTCGGGGTGCGCGGCAAGCTGCGCGCGGGCTTCGGCGACGAAGGCGCGCTGGCGATGGGTTTGGTCAAGGAGGGAGAAGTAGGACTGAATGAGCGCGGACGGCCAGAGCGGCTGGAAGGACTTGTCGTAGACGGCGAGCGCGGCGTCGACGTTGCCGCGGCGGAATTCGAGCAGCGCCTGCGCGCGGATGGGGAAGATGGCGTCCTGCGGGAACTGCTGGTGGTAGCGGGTGATGAGTGCCTGGGCGGCGGGGTAGTCTTTCTGGTCGAGCTCGAACTGGAAGAAGGCGGCGTAGATGGCGGGTTGGTCTGGGTAGCGGGCGATGGCCGCGTTGAAGGTGACGACGGATTCTGAGGGCGGCAGGCCTTGCTCGGAGATGAGGGTGAAGATGCGGTCGAAGGCGATCCAGGCCCGCTGCTGGGTGGGGTCGGTGTAGGTTTCGGAGGCGGGGGATGGGGCGGCGGCGACTTGTGTGAGGACTGCGATGGCTTGCGGGATTTGGAGGCGGCGCTGGTAGAAGCCGGCTAGTTCGAGTTGCGCGGGGATGGGATCTTGCCCGGCGGAGGCGGCGTGGGCTGCGTATTGCTTCCAGTCGGCTTCGGCGGCGGTTTCGTCGAGGGCTTGCTCGTCGGCGCGGGCGCGGAGCTGGTAGAGGTCGGCCTGGGTGGGAGTGGTCTGGATGAGGCGGGCTAGTTCGGTTTGGGATTCTTTGGGTGGGCGGGGGTAGAGGATTTCTACGGCTGGCAGGGGCATGGTGCGGTAAAGGGCGGATTCGATCGTGGAGGCTCCGACGATGTGCTGGAGCCAGCTGGGGAGGGTGGCTTGGGCGGTGGTTGCGGTGAGGAGGGCCAGGGATAGGGCGGTGAGGGTGAGGGCTTGCTTCCGGCTTGGGGCTTGCTTCCCACTCATCGCGGTGAAGCGTTGCGATGAATGGGGCACGGGGAGTTTGGTGGTCCGACCCACTCTAGCTCCGCGAGGGTGGGGCACCCGGTTTTCGTGGTGAGAGTGGTTAGGGGAGGATGTCAACTTGGACCTCCTGCGTGCCCAGGTTGTGGGCGATGTCTTCGGCGGTGACGGTGAGGGTGGTGCGGCCGATGGGGGTGTCGGCGGGGATGGTGAGGGTTCCGGTGTTGGTCTGGGCGCGGGGGTTCCAGCGCAGGGAGATGGGGGCAATTCCTTCGAGATGCGCGGTGAGGGTGCGGGTGGAGGCCGAGGCTGCGGCATGGATTTCGAGGGTTTCGCCGCGGTGGAGGCTCTGGCGCGGGAGCTGGATTTTGACAGTGGGCGGGGTGCTGGCGATGACGAAGGTCTTGGCCTCGCGATAGGTGTTGCCGTGGGTGTCGCGGAGGATGAGGCGGACGGCGTAGGTGCCGTCCTTCATGTCGGGCGGCGCGAGAAAGCGGGTCTCCCAGAGGCGGTTGGCCTCGTCGCCTGGGGCGGCGAGGTCTTCGGAGGCGAGGTGGCGCAGGGGCTTGGTGAGGCCAAAGGGAAAGAGCGCGATGACGGAGGTGATTTGCACGTCGGTGCGGACGCGGAGGACGGGATCGCCGGGGCGGATGACGCGCGGGCGCAGGAGCGAGCGCGGGACGGCGAGGAAGCTGGTGTACGGCGTGACGAACTTGTAGCGGCGCGAGAGCCGGATGATCTCGTCGATGGCGGCGGAGGTCTCGCCATCGCGGTCGATCTGGTCGAGCAGCGCGTCGACGCGGGCCTGGGCCCAGAGGCGCGGGAGTTGCGGGTGGGTGAGGTCGACGGCGGGGAGCGGGGTGGTGGCGGAGACGGTGAGCGGCACGCCTTCGCGGATGGCGTGGGCGGTGAGCGTGAGGGGCTTGGGCGACGGGGTATATTGGCCGACCCATTGGGCGATGGAGCCGGGGTAGACTGCGTCGTCAAGCGAGTAGATGATGCTGGTTTGGGTGGTGGAGCCGGGGGTGAGTTTGAGCTCGGTGACGGGATTGCGCGAGAGCTTCGACAGGAAGGTCTGGAGGTGGAAGTCGACGGGCTCGGTGGAGAGGACGGGCTCGAGGAAGCCGCCGTTCTGGGCGAGTTTGCGCAGCAGCGGCAGGTTGGCGTCGTCGCCCACGGCGAAGACAGCGGTGTGGGGCGGATGCGGGGCTTGACGCCAGAGCGTGTTGTAGCGGGCGGCGATCTTGCCGGGGAGGATGGTCTCGCCGCGGTCGCTGCCGCCATCGGTGAAGAGCGCGATGGAGGTTTCGGGCTGCGTGGCTTGCGCGAGCGCGGCGGTGAGAGCTTTGAGGAGGTCGGTGCCGCCGCGGAGCTTTGAAGCGCGGACGAAGCCGAGGGCTTGCTGGATGTTTTCCGGGGTTGCGGGGATGGGTGCGGGATGGAAGGGGGTGACGTCCTGGTTGAAGAGGAGGACGTTGAAGGTGTCCGTTGGTTTCAGCGAGCGGAGGGTCGCTTCGAGGGCGGCGTAGGAGCGTTCGAGCTTCTCCCACTGCATGGAGAGGGAGTTATCGAAGAGAAGGAGGATGGTGCGCGGCGGCGCCTGCGTGGGGGCTGCGGGGGCAGGGTTGCCGATAAGGAGTTGGGCGGCGAAGAAGCCGGGTTCGGGGGGGTTCGCTGGGAGCCTGGAGGCGACGGGTTCGGCGGCGGATGGGAGCGGGGATTTGGGGTCGCGGTGGGTGATGACTTCGAGCTTGTCGGCGGACTTCGCGGAGAGCCGCCAGGTGGCGCTGAAGTCTTCGTCGAGCGAAAGGTTGGAGGCGGTGAAGGTGCCTTCGGCGGTGTGCGGGTCGTTGGTGGTGAGGGTAAGGGGGAAGAGCTTCGATGGGGTGGTGAAGGCCTCAACGGACGTGGCCGAATGCAGGACGAAGTGCATGGTGAACGCGTGGACGGATTGGCGCTCGCCGGCGTCGGGTTTGAGCGGGAGCGCGAAGAACTGCTTGAAGTCGGAGGCGGTGAGGCGCTGGTGGTATTCGATCTCCAGGCGCTTGCTGCTGTAGGCGGGGATGGGAACGATCTTGGCGGTGAAGAGTGAGGTGGTGCGCGGGTCTTTCCCGGCGTCTCCGGGTCCGCCGCGTTCGCCGGCTTCGAGCAGGCCGGGGTCGACGGCTTGCAGGCGCGCCTGGTCGTAGATCTGCTCGGCGCGCTTGCGTTCGAGGATGACTGCGGGAATGCGGACGGGACCGTCCCAGACGGCAAAGTCGGAGATCGTCGAGCCGGACGGGAGCGGGAAGCGGTAGGTGCCTTCTTCTATTTGGCTGGTGTTGTTCTTGAAGATCTGCACGATGGAGACGTGGGCGTCGCCGTTGTCGATGGCGATGTCGACGCGCATCTCTTCAAGCGAGAGGATGGCGGGGTCGGGGGATTGCTTGTCGCGCGGGATGAGGGTGCCGGTTTGGGCTTGCGCGGGGATGCAGGACAGCAAGAGGGTGAGGATTGTGCAAACCCACCTCAGCGACGATGAAGCTGTCGCTGAGATGGGGCACCCAGATCGTGTGGAAGGAGTTTTCATGGGAGGTTTGCCTCGGGGATGCGGACGAGGCCGTTTTCGGTGCCAATGGTAAGGGTGCCGGCGCGCGCGGCGAAGGCGGTAACGTTGAGCGAGGGTAAGCCCTTGGTGATGCTGGTCCAGCGGCCGGTTGCCAGGTTGAAGGCGAGCATGCCGTTGGCGAGGGTGCCGGCGTAAAGGTGCGTGGGCGTCGCGTAGAGGGCGTTGGGGTTGATGATGAGGTTGTGCGGCGAGCCTGCCGGCAGTTCGACCACGGTGACGTGGCCGTCGCGGCTGAGGCTTTGGAGGCCTGCGCCGTAGGTTCCGATGAGGGTATCGCCGGAGGGCGTGGACAGCAGTGCAGTGATCCAGTTGTGCTTCAGGCCGGAGTTGGCGATGGTGAGGTTGCGCTGTACGGATTCGGATTGCAGGATGCTGATGCCGCCGAGGGTTCCGGCGAGGAGTTTCGCGGGTTGGGCGGGGTCGGCGGAGAGCGTGTAGACGTGGTTATTCACGAGGCCCTGGAAGGCGTAAAGGGACTCCGCACCGGACGCCTTGAGGAAGGTGATGCCGGCTGGCGTGGCGAGGGCGGCACCGGTGGACGTGAAGGCGATGTCGGAGATGTGGTCCGAGAGGAGGCCGTCTCGGCGAAGGAGGGTTTGGCGTGGGGTGCCTTCCGCGTCGAAGAGGACGAGGCCATCGGCGGTGGCGGCGGCGATGGTCTGGCGCGTGGGGTCGAGCGCGAGGCGATTGACGCAGAAGAGATGGTCGTCTTCCAAGTGGCGAATGGTGGCATCGGGACGGAGTTCGTCGAGGCCGCGATCGAAGAAGCCGATGTAGAGCGTGCCGTCGGGCGCGAAGGCGAGCGCGGAGATGTTGCGGTCTGCAAGGGTAGCGGCGAGCGTGGCGGCGGCGGTGGGCGGGAGCGCGGGCTGCCAGGTGTTTCCGTCGCGGCGCATGAGGGCCCCGTCGGCGAGCGCATACAGGGCTTCGGGGGTGGGCAGGAGCGCGTCGATGCGCCCGGTCTGCTGGGTTCGGACGGCGCTGGAGATGGAGGTACGGCGAAGGTGCGCCTGCGTGCCGAGCGAAATCTGTTGGATGCCCTGGTCGAGGGTGCCGACGGTGAGGGTCTGGGCGTCGGCTGAGAGGGTGTGGGCGAAGAGACCTTCGGCGAGGGTGCGGGTGGGGCGGAAGGTTGGGGCGGTGAGGTCGAAATCGGCTGTGGCGATGGGGGTGCCGATGTAGGCGTGGCTGTTTTCAACGGCGATGGCTTCGACCTGGTTGTCGGGCAGGCCGGAGGCGGCGTCGGCGTGATCGACGGTGCCGGCGTGTACGTAGAAGACGCCGGAGTTGCGGGTGCCGATGAGGTAGGAGGCTGCGTCGACAGCGGCAAGCGCGGTGATCTGGAGGTTGCTGGTGTCTACCTCTGGGAGGGGCACGGGTAGCGGGGTGAGGGTGGCGCCGTGGTAGAGCAGCACACCGCGGTGGCGCGTGCCAAGGAGCAGATCGCCGGTGGCGAGCGGGAGGATGGCGGTGAGGTCGCGGCTTTCGGGGTCGGCGGGAAGCAGTTGATGGATGGCCGGCCGGGCGTGGGGGTTGGGCTCGAGGAGGAGCAGGCCGGCGCCGGCGGTTGGGGCGAGGAGTTGCGGCTCAGATGCGCCGCGGATGCGGGCCGAGACGAGCGTAGTGATGGGAGCGACGGGGAGTTCGATGCCGGGGCGGAGGGTGGCTTGAGGCGTCCCGTTGGCGTTGAAGATGGACAGGCCGGATGGGCCGGCAAGGTAGAGTTGGCCGTCGAAGAGGGCTGCCGTGGTGTAGTCCGGGGTGGAGGCTACGGGTTCGAAGGCGGTGTGGGTTGCCGAGAGGTCGACGGGCTGCACGGTGAACGGAAGTTGGTGCGCGGTGCGGACGGAGAGAGCGGCGCGGGTGAGCGCACGGTGGGCTGGAAGGATGATGAAGGCTGCTGCGGCCAGCACGAGCAGGGCGGGGAGGGTGATGAGGAGGGGGCGTGCGTATCTTGCTTGAAGCAACGTGGTGCGCGGGCGTCGCATTGCGGGTTGTGCTCCGCTTCGTCGAGTCACGGGGACGAAGGTGACACAGCGTAGCACGAGAATCGGCCTGTGGAAATCTTCAAGGACAGGCAACGGCAAGTGCGTCCTCACGCCGGACGGGCGCCACTTCGTGGGGGGTTGGACGGCTTCGCCGTGTTCTTGCTCTCTGTTACTAAATAATCACGATTATTTTCAAGTAACTGCTTGCTATTTGTTGGAGACTTATGGGAGAGTAACACCTGCGTAGGAGAAAGTCCGATGAGAATGCATTTGCACAATACGATGCGTAGGTCGCCAGAAGGTACAACCTTCCAGGCAGACCGCCGGATTTTCAACTATCTCCGGCCAACCTGGTAACGGGCGATCCTACGCGCAATCGCTCTAGCCTAACTAGTTCCTGCTGAGTGGCGAAGACTTCGAATCCATCAACTGTAAATTGAATGGCCTTGGGCCAGTCGAATCCGCCTAATCCCTCAGCAGACATCTCTATCTGTGGCGTACTTTATGGCTCCTTCTTCGGTAGAGCCGCAAGGCTGGGGTTCGAGCCCCCACTCGTGCCATAAAGGCTTGTTCCCGGATGGAACGCGACTAAGTCGCGAGCGCAGAACTGTACCTGCGACTTAGGCCTGAATTACCGGTGGTGAAGGGGCGATTTACTTCTTGTCCATGATTCTGGGCGAAGGGGGTTACTCCCGAAGCAACGAGACGAGAGCAACCGAGGGCGTGGTCCTGGAAGTTCCACGGCTGTGGCGTTCGGTGCCTTTTCAGGCGAAATACAGGGGTCCTTCGCTTCGCTCAGGATGACGAGCGTTGTTCGCCCAGGTCGACGGGTGTACTTCGCTCAGGATGCCGGGGGGTTGTTCGGGGTTGATGAAATCGTTTTGTGAGGGCCGGTGGCGTAGAGAACAGATTCATCGATAAGCCGTGCGTGGCAGGTTCGAATCCTGCAATGGGCGCAAGCCCGGATAGCTCAGGGGTAGAGCAGCGGTACTTTCTGTTCTCGCCTTATTCCCCGGCTCACTAACTCCTGTCGAGTGGATAACTCGACCTTGTGTGAATGCAATGGGAAAGCCGTACATCAAGGGTGGGACGCCGGTCGGTTCGGAGTCCCTGTGCAGGACCTGCTCGCACGCGTTGATCATGACCGGTTATCGCGAGTCTGAGATGGCCACATTCTGCAACTGGCCTGATCCGAATATCACGGTGCCGTTCACCATCTACGAGTGCTCGGGTTACTACGACAAGAACCGTCCTAGCTGGCAGGAGATGCAGAAGTTCGCGCTGCATATTACCAACACCAAGCCGCGCGGCTTCAAGGTTGGCTCGGGCTTCGGCGCAGCCGCAACCACCAAGCTGGTTCCCGGAACCGGCGAGGACGAGGAAGACGACGACTAACTGTTTTTGCCTGGAAGACAACGGCAACGGCAAGTGCGCCCTGATCGCGGGCGGCGACCACTTCGTGGGGTATTGTGCTTCGCGTGGTGATGGATGAAAGGAAGGAGCCAGACGATGAAGCTGAATGTGTTGAAGTTGACGGTTGAGCGGGCGCTGCCCGGATACGGGACCGCGCTGACGCGGACGCATGAGGGTGCGCCCGCGGCAACGATTACCGATGAGCAGGCGCTGCGGCGTAGTGTGCTGGCCTGCATGCTGTGGGAGAACGAGTTCTACGAGAGCGGCGTAGCGATCGCGGATCGGATCCGGGGGTTGGTTCCCCAAGTTGAGCCGGAGAAGGTTGCGGCGCTCGCGGTCGAGGCTCGTACGAAGATGAAGCTGCGGCACGCGCCGTTGCTGCTGGTGCGGGAGATGGCGCGTTACGCGACCCACCGCGCGTTGGTGGCGCAGACGCTTGCGCTGGTGATTCAGCGTGCGGATGAGCTGGCCGAGTTTGTCGCCATCTACTGGGCCGAGGGCAAGGTTCCGCTGTCGGGGCAGGTGAAGAAGGGTCTCGCGGCGGCGTTCCCGAAGTTCGACGAGTACGCGCTGGCCAAGTACGACCGGGCCAACGTGGTTCGGCTGCGGGACGTGCTGTTTCTGTGCCACGCCAAGCCGCTCAGCGCGGTGCAGGCGGAGGTTTGGAAGCGGCTGATCGCAGGCGAGCTGGCGACGCCGGATACGTGGGAGGTTGCGCTGTCTGCAACCGACTCGGAGCTTGGCGGCGCGCCAGGTCAGGAAGCCAAGCGTGCGCGTTGGGAGCGGCTGCTCGTCGACCGGAAGCTGGGCGCGCTGGCGCTGCTGCGTAACCTTCGGAACATGAAGGATGCGGGCGTCAGCGAGTCGCTGGTGCTGACGGCGCTCGATGCCATGCGCACCGAGCGTGTGCTTCCCTTCCGCTTCATCGCCGCGGCGCGGTATGCGCCGCAGTGGGAAGAGGGGCTGGAGCGTGCGATGTTCCGGGCTGTTGACGGAGCGGAAAAGCTCGCGGGCAAGACGGTTCTGGTGGTCGACGTCTCCGGGTCGATGACCTGGAGGTTGTCGGCGAAGTCCGAGATGCTGCGGACGGATGCGGCGTTCGGGCTGGCGGTCCTGTTGCGCGAGGTGTGCGAGACGGTGGCAATTTACACCTTCTCGGACACGGCGAAGCGGGTGGCGCCGCGGCGTGGATTCGCGCTGCGGGATGCGCTTGCCGGGAACCAGCCGAACGGCGGGACGTACCTGGGCCAGTCGCTCGCGATGGTTGAGGCGGCGGAGACGTATGACCGGTTGATCGTGATTACGGACGAGCAGAGCCACGACCAGGTGCCGGCGCCGACCGGCAGGGGTTACGTGATCAACGTGGCGAGCGCGCGGAATGGCGTTGGCTACGGGGAGTGGACGCACATCGATGGCTGGAGCGAAGCGGTGATTGAGTATATCCGCGAGCTGGAGTCAGCGCAGTAAACAGGCTGGTGACAAGAACATCTGTCACCAGCCTTTGCTGTTGCGCGCAGCGCGTCCAGCCTACGCAGTAGCGCCCGTCCGGCGTTAGGACGCGGTTGTTTTTGTTCTTAGCGTCTCTGGAATAAAGACCCAAAGCAATGCTGCGATGAGGAAGGCCACGGCAGCGATCACGAAGGCAGTGCCGAAACCGTGCTTATCAGCAAAGGCTCCGACCGCGAAGGGTGCGGCTGCGGAGGCAATGCGTCCGGTGTTGTAGGTGAATCCCTGGGCGGTGGAGCGAATGCGCGTCTCGTAGATCTCCGCCGTAACGGTGGCGAAGCCGGAGAAGTAGCCGGTGGCGGCGAAGGCCACGAGCGGCGCGAGTGCAAGCAGGATGAGTGGCGCGCGCGTGGCACCGAAGGCAAGCATCAGCGCGGCGGCAGAGACAAGGTACGCGATATAAGTGGGCTTACGGCCGAAGCGGTCGGCGAGGACGCCGAAGGCCAGGTAACCGGCGAACATGCCAAGCTGCATCACGACGATGATTAACGTCATGGAATGCGTGGACAGGCCGATGCCGCCCTTCGCTGTGGGCAGCGAGAGGTATGCGGGGATCCAGAGGTTGAAGCCCCACCAGGCGAACAGGCAGCAGGCGTTCATCAGGGTGAGAGCGATGGTAAGGGGCAACAGACGGCCGCGGAAGAGAGAGGCAAAGGCAACAGCGCCCTTATCGCGGGCGGCGACCACTTCGTGGGGTGTTGGACCGCTTCGCGGTGCTTGGGACGCCTGCCAGGCTTCGGGTTCGGCTACGTTGCGGCGGATGTAGAGCGTGAGCAGGGCGGGTGCGACGCCGACGAAGAAGACGCCGCGCCAGCCAAAGTGCGGCATCACCAACGCGACTACAAGCGCCGCGAGTGCGTAGCCCAGCGCCCACGACGACTGCATCAGGCCAAGCGCCTTGCCGCGATGCTCATCCGGAAAGGATTCGGCGACGAGCGATGCGCCGGACGCCCACTCGCCGCCTATGCCGAAGCCGAGCAGGATGCGGAACACGGCAAGCTGCGCGACCGTTTGCGCAAAGCCGCAGGCCGCGGTGAAGACGGCATAGAGGAGCACCGAGGCCATCAGCGCGCGGGTGCGGCCGAAGCGGTCGGCGATCAGGCCGAAGGCGAGGCCGCCGACGGCTGCGGCGATCAGCGTGACGGAACCGAGCGTGCCGGCGAGCTGCTTGGTGAGGTGCAGATACGGATCGAGGATGAGCTGCGCCAGTACCAGCGAGTAGAGCATGACGTCGAAGGAATCAAGCAGCCATCCGAGGGATGCGGCTAGGAGAGCGCGTTGTGATGATTTCGGGGCGGATAGAAGCCACGACAACTGCGTCCTGACGCCGGACGGGCGGTACTGCGTACGCTGGGAGCTTCGCGTGGTCATGCTGGGCCGTAGCCGCCGCCGCCGGGGGTTTCGATGCGGAGGCGGTCGCCCGGATGGAGAGTGATGCGGGCTTTCGGTGGGAGCGCTTCGACCGCGCCGTTGGCTCGGACGATCTGGTTGCGGCCGCTGGCGCCGGGTGCGCCGCCCTGCGCGCCGTAGGGCTTCGAGTAGCGCCGTTCGGTGAGGATGGTTGCGGAGGTTTCGACCAGCGCTTCGTACTCGCGGATGAGGCCTTCGCCGCCTGCGTACTGGCCGGCGCCGCCGCTTCCCTGCCGTAGCGCGTAGGTACGGATGCGCAGCGGAAACGCCTGCTCGAAGGCTTCGACGGGCGTGTTGCGCGTGTTCGACATGTGCGTGTGCACGCCTGACAGCCCGGCCTGCCCGGGACGCGCGCCCATGCCGCCGCCGGCGGTCTCGTAGTAGGCGAAGGGCTTGCCGGTGAGCGGGTTGTGGCCGCCCAGTGTGACGTTGTTCATCGTGCCCTGGCTTGCGGCGGGGATCACGTCCGGCAGCGCCTGCGCCAGTGCGCCGAGCACGACGTCGGTGATGCGCTGCGAGGTCTCGACGTTGCCGCCGGCGACGGCTGAAGGATGCGTGCAGTTGACGATGGAGCCGGCGGGCGCGATGACGGTGATTGGGCGTGCGATGCCGTCGTTGTAGAGCACGTCTTCGGTGACCAGGCAGCGGAAGGCGTAGAGCGTCGCCGAGAGTGTGATGGCGAGATTGGCGTTGACTCCGCCGGAGGTCTGCGGATCGGAGCCGGTGAAGTCGACGGTCGCGTGATCGCCTGCGATGGTGATGGTGCACGCGATGCGGATGGGGTGGTCAGAGAAGCCGTCGTTGTCTAACGCATCGGCGAAGGTGTAGGCACCGTCGGGAATTTTCGCAATGGTCGCGCGCAGGACGCGTTCGGCGTAGTCCTGCGTAAGCGCGGCGTAGTGGTTGACGCGCTTGAGGCCGTAGCGCTGGGCGATCTCGAGCAGGCGCGCGGCACCGGTGTTGTTAGCGGCGATCTGCGCGGTCAGATCGCCTTCGCGCTCGTCGGGCGTGCGGACGTTGGCGAGGATCAGCGCGAGGATTTCGGGGTCGATTCTGCCGGCTTTGACGAGCTTGGTCGGCGGGAGGATGAGGCCTTCCTGGAAGACCTCGCGCGCGAGTGGCATCGAGCCGGGGCTCATGCCGCCGACGTCGGAGTGGTGCGCCCGGTTGGCGACGTAGAAGATGGGTTTGGGTGAACCCACCCATCGCGATGACGCTGCGATGGATGGGGCACGGGGGGGTCGCTGCCTGGTCGGGAGGAAGACGGGGGTTACGAGGGTGATGTCGGGCAGGTGGGTGCCGCCGCGGAACGGGTCGTTGAGGATGACAGTGTCGCCGGGCTGCATCGCGACGTGGTCGATGGCGGCGCGGACGGAGAGCGGCATGGCGCCGAGATGGACGGGCAGGTGATCGCCCTGCGCGATGGTGTGGCCGGCGGCGTCGTAAACCGCGCAGGAGTAGTCGAGGCGCTCCTTGATGTTGGGGGAGAAGCCGGTGCGGCAGAGCGTGGTGCCCATCTCTTCGGCAATGGAGACAAAAAAGTTTTTGAAGATTTCGAATTCGATGGGGTCGGTGCGCATCTTGCGGCTTCCTTGAGAACAGGCAAAGGCGTAACACGGATCAAACGGAAACAGCACGGATTTTACGAGTGCTTTGAGGCTATCAGGGTTCCGGTGAGGTGGATTTGCCAGTGCCAGGTGGGCGGGATGATGTTGGTGGATTCGCCGGTGAGGATGATGGCTGGGCCTGCGATGGGGTGGGTGCCGGCGGTGAGCTGGTTGCGGTGGTAGATGGGGGTTTCGTGTGGGCGGCGGTTGAAGATGGTAGTTCTGGTTGTGGTGGGTTTTGGGTAGGAGGTCGTGTCGGTATCCCAGCCTGGCTCCGCGAGGGTGGGGCACCCAGTGTTGGTGGACAGAGCTGGTCTGTCGGTGCGGCCGATGGCTTTCAGGCGGAGTTGGATGACCTCGGTGGCGCGTTGCGGGTTGGCGTAGCCGTAGAGCTTCTGGTGGGCGAGGTGAAAGGCGGCTTCGACGGCGGAGATGGGTTCGCCGGTAGTGAATGGGATGGGGAGCTCGTAGGCCTGACCGCGGTAGCGGAGGTCGAGCGTGGGGGTGAGGAGGATGTCGCTTGTGGCGAAGCCCTCGGCCAGGAGGTCGGCAGTGGCGCGGGTTTGGAGCGGGTCGAGCGCGGCGGCGAGGGCTTCGGGGGTGAGCGTTGCGGTGGATTTGAGGATGGCTGCGGAGTAGTCCTTGACGACGTCGGCGAGGAGCATGCCGAGGGCCGAAAGGACCCCGGAGTGTTCAGGGATGAGAACAGTCTGGATGTCGAGGGCGTCGGCGAGGTCGCAGGCATGAAGGCCTCCGGCGCCCCCGAAGGCGAGCAGTGCGAAGTCGCGCGGGTCGTGTCCGCGCTGCACGCTGACCTGGCGGATGGCACGCTCCATGTTGGAGTTGGCGATGCGGAGAATGCCTTCGGCGAGCGAGCGCTCGGTGAGGTTCAGGCGCCTGGCGAGTGACTTCGCGATTGCGCGTGTGCGGGGCAGATCGAGCGCCATGCGGCCGCCGAGGAAGTAGGTGGGGTCGAGGCGGCCGAGGAGCAGGTTTGCGTCGGTGACTGTAAGTTGCTGGCCGCCATTGGGTCCCGTTCCGTAGCAGGCTGGGCCGGGCTCGGCGCCGGCGCTCTGCGGGCCGACGCGGAGCGAACCGCCGGAGTCGAGCCAGGCGATGGAGCCGCCGCCGGCGCCGACGGTGCGGATGTCGAGGACGGGCAGGCGGACCGGGAAGTCGCCGACGATCGAGTCGGAGGTTGTGCCGATTGTCTGGTCGATCAACGAGACGTCTGTTGACGTTCCACCCATGTCGAAGGTGATGATGCGGGTGTGGCCGGAGAGTGAGGCGATGGCCTGCGCGCCGACGACGCCGCCCGCGGGGCCGGAGAGGATGGTGTGGACGGCCGCTTCGCGGGCGGTCGTGGCGGAGATGCTGCCGCCGTTTGATTGCATGATACGGAGACAGGGCTCAGGGATCAGGGCTGAGGGCGGCTCAGTCGGCTTGAGGCCGTGTTCGAGACGAGTCAGGTAAGTGGACATTTTGGGGGTTACGTAGGCGTTGACGGCCGTGGTGGAGAAGCGCTCGTACTCGCGGTATTCGGGCAGGATCTGGTGCGAGGCGGAGACGAGATAGCCTGATGCGGTGAGGTCTTGGGCCAGGGCTTGCTCGTGCGCGGGATTCGCGTAGGAGTGCAGGAGGCAGATGGCGACGGAGTCGGGTTTGAGGGTTTCGACAGCGGTGAGGAGGCGCTGGATCTCCGCGTCGGTAAGGGGTTCGAGGACTTCGCCGGTTGCGGCGAGGCGTTCGCGGACTCCGAGCGTGAAGCCGGGTTCGAGCAGCGGACGCGGCGCGCGGACCTGGAAGTCGTAGAGTTTGGCGCGGGTTTGCCGGCCGATGAGCAGAACGTCTTCGAAGCCTGCGGTGGTGAGGAGCGCGACGCGCGCGCCTTTTCGTTCAAGCAAGGCATTTGTGGCGACTGTAGACCCGTGCGTGATTTCGGCAGCTTTGGACGTGAGGGCGCGGATGCCTTCGAGGATGGCGCGCGAGGGATCGTCGGGGGTGGAGCGGAGCTTGTGGACGTGGAGGCCCGAGGCGTCGAGGAGCAGGAGATCGGTGAAGGTGCCGCCGGTGTCGACACCGATCCGGAGGGGTACCTGTACCCCCGGTTTTTTGTGCAAAATATTCAAAGGATGTGGGTTAGGTTCGAAGTTCGAGGTTTGGACTGCACGGGGTGGGGGTCGGAATCTAGGACGGTTTAAAGAAGTGTAACCCCACCTCAGGTCCGGTGAAGCTGGACCTGAGATGGGGCACCCGGATGTTGCCGTGCTACTTGGTGGTGAACTGGAAGATGGTGGTGGTGCGGTAGGTTTGGCCGGGGTTGAGGGTGGTGGTGGGGAACTTGGGGTGGTTGGGGGAGTCGGGGAAGTGCTGGGTTTCGAGGCAGAAGCCGTCGTACTGGTCTTCCTTGCCGAGGTTGCCGGTGAAGCTGCCGTCGAGTGAGTTGCCGGTGTAGAACTGGACGCCGGGTTCGGTGGTGTAGACGGTGAGCGTGCGGCCGGACTTGGGGTCGGTGACCATGGCGGCGGGGGTGGTGAGGGTGTGCGGGGCTTTAAGGACGAAGTTGTGATCGTAGCCCTTGGCGCCTTTGAGCTGTGCGTTATCGGCGTGGATGCGGGCGCCGATGGGGTTTGGGTTCTGGAAGTCGAAGGGCGTGCCGGCGACGGGGGCGAGCTCGCCGGTGGGGATCAAGGTCGCGTCGGTGGGGGTGTAGCGGTCGGCGTTGATCATGGCGACGTGGTCGAGGATCTGGCCGCCGCCGGCGAGATTGAAGTAGGAGTGGTTGGTGAGATTGATGACGGTCGGCTTGTCCGTGGTGGCGGTGTAGGCGATCTTCAGCTTGTCGCCTTCGAGCGTGTAGCGGACGTGCGCGGTGAGGGTGCCGGGGAAGCCCATGTCGCCGTCAGGCGAGACGAGCGTGAGCTCGACCCCGCCGGGGATCTTGGCGCCAGACCAGTTCTTCCAGTCGAAGCCGGTGACGCCGCCGTGCAGGGTGTTGCCGTGATCGTTGGCGCTGAGGTGGTAGGTGTGGCCGTCAAGCGGGAACTCGGCGTGGGCGATGCGGTTGCCGTAGCGTCCTACAACGGAGCCCATGTAGGTCTTGTGGTCGGCGAGATAGCTGCCGCCGGGGGCGTCCATGGAGCTGTAGCCGAGGACGATGTCGCCAACTTTGCCGTTGCGATCGGGGGCTTCGATGTCGATGACGTGAGCGCCCCAGGTGATGATCTTGATGGTGAGGGCTTTGTCCTTGAGGGTGTAGATGTCGACAGGCTTGCCGGCGGGATCTTTGCCGAAGACGCCGCGGGTGACAAAGGTCTGGGCCATCGCGGGGGTGAGGGCCGGAACGGCCGCGGCGGAGGCGAGCAGGGTGAGGGCGATCAGGCCGTTTTTGGACTTCATGTATTTCCTCGTGTGATGGTTTCGCCGGGAGCGGCTGTGTGCTTGCGAACGCTGTCCATAGTAGCTGATGCGGTGGAGGGTTGGGTAAGCGTTTCCTTTTGTGGAGCGGGGTTCGTGGTCGCCCACGCATCGCGGTGAGGCTGCGATGCATGGGGCACGGAGGGATCTTAAGGGAGCAAGGAGGCGGCACTCCGGGATACTTACCTCCCATGTCTCAGAAGCGAGACATGGGGCACCCTGGCATAGGTGGTCGCCCACGCATCCAGAGCTTGGCGGATGCGGGGGTCATGTGAGGAGATGCAAAGAGGCATGTCTGCGTGAGGCAACCTTCAGCATCTACTTACTCTCCTAACGAAAATCGCTACGCGGGTTTGTGGAAGGGTTGCCGGCGCGACCCTTGATCGCCTCAGAAACTCGAGACGAAATATGATCTAGGTGTGGCTGTTCGCGTACGCGGCTGCGCTGAGACCCCTGGGGATTGGACGATGGTTGAAGCGGTCGTGCTTTGGAACGAGCCGAATAATCTTTCGCACTGGAACTTCAAGCTGGACCCAGGGTGGGTTCGATTCGCCGAGATGGTGAAGGTGACGGCTGCGGCGATTCGGCGGGTAAACCCGAATCTGCCGATTGTGCTGGGCGGGGTTTCAGCGTGCGATTGCGAATTTCTGAAGCTGATGGCGGCTGAGGGCGTGATGCCGTACGTGGACGCGGTGGGCGTGCATGGGTTTCCACTGGATTGGAACCATTGGCAGTTGAACGAGTGGCCGGACCGCGTGCGCGAAGCGGGCGAGGTGAGCGGCAAGCCGGTGTGGGTGACAGAGGTTGGGGTTTCGTCGTTCGGGGCCGAAGAGGTGCAGGTGTTTGGCATGCGTCGCACGCTGGATTTACTTCGTGGGCGCGCGGAGCGAGTGCATTGGTACAGCCTTTTCGACCTGCCGCCGACGTGGCCGGCGGAGACGCGGCATAAGGAAGCTGAGGGCTCCTCGTACTACCGTCATTACTACCTTGGACTGGTGAAACCGGATGGCAGTGAGAAGCTGGCAGCGCGCGATTTCCCGGGCGACGGCAGCGTGGGGTTCTGCCAGTGGTTTCACTTTGAAGACCCGCGGCTGCACGATGCGGTGGCGTGGATGAAGGACCATCGCGTGGAGTATCTGCGGACGGGCGTGAGCTGGGCGGATTGGTACAGGCCGGGCGCGGAGGAGTGGTTCGACCGGCAGATGGAGGCGTTGAAGGATTTTCGGGTGGCGATGACGCTGTGTTTTACGCCGGCGCACCTGGGGCTTGAAGAACACCATACGAGTCCGCCGAAAGATCCGGAGGAGTTTGCGCGGTTTGCGGAGTGGGCTGTGGGGCGGTATGCGAGTTCGGGCGCGAGGGCAGCGGTAGAGGCTCCCACGCATGACGATGAAGCTGTCATGCATGGGGCACGGGGCGTTCCTGCTGGCAGGGACGATATGGAAGTTGGGGTCGAGTCTGGTTTCAAGGGGGTGTTGGTTGAGTCGAGATAATGGCCGGGTTCGTGGGCGGGGTAAGCAGATTTTGATTACAGGCGGCGCGGGGTTTGTGGGTTCACACCTGGCGGATGGGCTGCTTGCAGCCGGGCACAAGGTACGAGTACTGGACGACCTGACGCCGCAGGTTCATGCGAATGGGGTGGCGCCCGATTACCTTGCGCCCGAGGTGGAGCTATTCGTGGGCGATGTGCGCGACCCGAACCGGCTGCGCGAGGTGCTCGCGGGCGTGGATGTGATCTTCCACTTTGCGGCGACGGTGGGCGTGGGCCAATCGATGTACGAGATCAGCCGGTATATGAGCGTGAACACGCAGGGAACGGCGGAGCTGCTGCAGGCGATGCTCGATACGAAGATGACGCCGGAGAAGCTGGTTGTGGCTTCGTCGATGTCGATCTATGGCGAGGGGCAGTATTGTTGCTCGAAGTGCGGGCGCGCGGCATATCCTCCGGTGCGGCCGACGTCGCAGTTGAAGGAAGGCAAGTGGGAGGTTCACTGCGCGGAGTGTGGCGGCGTGCTGGTGCCGCGGGCGACGGTGGAGACAAAGCCTTCGGAGATCAACTCGATCTATGCCCTCTCGAAGCGGGACCAGGAAGAGATGTGCCTGATCTATGGGCGCACGTATGGCGTGCCGGTGACGGCGCTTCGCTTTTTTAACATCTATGGCACGCGGCAGGCGCTTTCGAATCCGTATACGGGGGTGGCGGCGATCTTCGCTTCGCGCTTGATTAACAACCAGGCTCCGCTGGTGTTTGAAGACGGCGAGCAGCAGCGTGATTTTGTGAGTGTTCACGATATCGTGCGGGCGAATCTGCTGGCGATGGAGCGGCCGGAGAGTGACGGCGAGGTGATCAACATCGGGTGCGGGAAGCCGATCAAGATCCGGCGGGTTGCGGAAATTCTCGCGGCAGCGCTGGGCAAGGAACACCTGGTGCCGGTGATTACCGAGAAGTATCGCGCGGGAGATATTCGGCACTGCTACGCGGACCTGACGAAGGCGCGCAAGCTGCTGGGATATGAGCCGCAGGTGACGCATGAAGAGGGTTTCCGCGAGCTGGCGGCGTGGCTGGAGCACCAGGAGGCGGAAGACAAGGCCGAGACGATGCTTAAGGAATTGACGGCGTACGGATTGACTGCGTGAAGGGGATTTGGGCCAATGGATGAGGAGATTTCGCGCACGATTCTGATTACGGGCGGTGCGGGGTTTGTGGGGTCGAACCTGGCGGAACGGTTGCTGGGTGAGGCAGGAACGCGGGTGCGCGTGTTCGATGATCTGTCGCGGCGCGGGGTTATGCAGAACCTGCGCTGGCTGCAGGGTTTGGGGTACGGCTCGCGGCTGGAGTTTGTGCGCGGCGACGTACGCGACCGGGCGACGGTGAGCCGTGCGGCCGAGGATGCGGATGAGATCTTCCACCTGGCGGCGCAGGTTGCGGTGACGACATCGATCGATGATCCGCGGACGGACTTCGATGTGAATGTGGCGGGGACGTTCCACGTGCTGGAGGCGGCGCGGCGAAGTGGGCGGCGGCCGCTGGTTTTGTTTACTTCGACGAACAAGGTGTATGGGTCGCTTGAAGATGTGCCGGTGCGGGTGAGCGGGCGACGCTACTGCGCGGAGGATGCCGTGTTCTGTGGTGTCAATGAGCGCGAGCGGCTGGACTTTCACTCGCCCTATGGCTGCTCAAAGGGCGCGGCGGATCAATACGTTCACGATTATGCACGTATCTATGGGTTGGAGACGATGGTGTTTCGGATGAGCTGCATCGCCGGGCCTCGGCAGTTTGGGACAGAGGACCAGGGATGGGTGGCACACTTCCTCTACTCGGTGCTGGAGGGCCGGCCGATCACGATCTATGGCGATGGCTACCAGGTGCGGGATGTGCTGCACGTGGCGGATTTGGTCGACGCGATGGAGGCGGTGCGGGCGAACCGCACGCGGTGTGCGGGTGAGGTGTACAACCTGGGCGGCGGCATGGAGCGCGCGGTTTCGATTGCGGAGATGCTGGACGCGATCGCCGATGAGACGGGTACGCGCGCGGAGTTGCAGTATGAGGATGTGCGGCCGGGCGATCAGCCGCTATACATAAGCGACACCCGCAAGCTGACCGAGCATACGGGTTGGCGGGCACGTCGCTCGACGGAGGAGACGCTGCGGGCGATCCATCGGTTCTGGCTGGGAAATCGTGGACTGATGCAGCAGCAGCGCGGCAGCATGGCCGGGGTGGAGCAAGCGGTGGAGCAGGAGGTAGGGGCTTGAAGTTTGCCTTGGTGAATCCGTATTGGAGCTTCGAGGGATCGACGTATTTCGGGTGCGCGGAGCCGCACCTCCCGATTGAATTGCTGAGCGCGAGAGAGATGCTGCGGGCGGCTGGGCAGGAGGTGCTGCTGGTCGATGCGTGGATGGAGAAGCTGACGATCGAGCAGGTGCGGGAGCGGCTGGATGGGTTCGGCGAGGACTTTCTTGTAATTCCGACGGCGCCTTCGTACTTGTTCTGGCGCTGTCCGCAGCCGGAGCTACGCGTGCCACGGGAGTGGTTTGCCGGGCTGGGCAGAAGCTCGAAGAAGGTTGCGATTGGGCCGCACGGATCTGTAACTCCTTTGGCTACGCTTGAGAAGACCGGGGCCGAGGTGGTGCTGCGCGGCGAGCCCGACCAGACGCTGCCGTTGCTTGCAACGCAGCCGTGGGAGATGGTGGCTGGCTGCTGCTGGCGCGATGCGCGTGGGTTGGTGCACCAGACGCCGGGCCTGGGTGCGACGGATATGCGAGCCGTTGGGACGCTCGACTACTCGGACTACCCGGTGGAGCGTCATGCGCATCTGCACCACATCTTCAAGGGCAATGGTGCGGACCATCTTAAGCTGGGCGCCGAGGTGGAATTTGCGCGCGGCTGCCCGTATAGCTGCACGTTCTGCAACAAGACCCTGTTCCGGAACAAGTATCGCCAGCGCGAGTTGAGCGCGGTGGTTGCGGAGATTGATCAGCTGATTGCGCGTGGGGTGGATTACATCTACTTCATCGATGAGATCTTCGGCGTGGGCAAGCAGGTGCGCGGGCTGCTGGAGGAGATTGCCAAGCGGCCGGTATCGATCGGGTTCCAGACGCGCATCGACCTGTGGGATGAGGAGTCGATCGAGCTGCTGGCGCGGGCACATTGCGTCTCATTTGAGTGCGGCATCGAATCAATTACCGATGCGGGCCGCGACGCGATGAACAAGAACTGCCGCATTACGACGGACCGCATAACGGAGTTGCTGGCGTTTGCGCGGCAGCGAATCCCGTGGGTTCAGGCGAATCTGATCAAGGTTGCAGAGGATGATCCGGCTGAGGTTACGGCGTGGCAGGAAGGCTTGAAGGCGCGTGGTGTATGGGTGAGCGAGCCGGTGCCGATGTTCCCATTCCCCGGGAGCCCGGAATACGTAACCACCTTTGGCGCGCAGCCGGATGAGCGCGCATGGGAGAGGGCGCACGAGTTTTATTTGCAGCTTTTTGCGGATAAGGGCTTCAGCGATATTCAGGCGGAGAGGCCGATGACGCTGGCGGAGCTGGAGCAAGGGTACGCACGGGAGCTCGCATGCGCATCCTGCTGACGACCGACACCATTGGCGGGGTGTGGACATTTACGAAGGACCTGTGCGAAGGACTTCTTGCGTGCGGGCATGATGTGGCGTTGGTGAGCATGGGCCGGCTGCCGTACGATGCGCAGTCGCAGTGGTGCAAGGAGACGCGGCGCTGGGCGGGGCGGCGGTTCTGGTGTGAGGCGTGGGCTACGCCGCTCGAGTGGATGGAAGCCAATGAAACCGCGTATAGCGGGGCTGAGGCTGCCTTGCTGCGGGTTGCGAAAGACTTCCAGGCGGAACTGATTCACGCAAATCAGTTCTGCTTTGGTGCATTGTCGACGCGTTTGCCGAAGGTGGTGACAGCGCATAGCGATGTCCTGAGTTGGGCTTCCGTCTGCAGGCCCGAGGGGTTGGGCGACTCGCCCTGGATGCGCAGGTATTGTTCGCTGGTGAATAGTGGCCTGAGAGGGGCGGATGCGGTGGTGGCTCCCACACGTTGGATGGCGAAGGCGCTGGCAAGCGGGTTTGTTGCGGCGGGCGAAGTGCAGGTGGTGTGGAATGGACGGACGATTCCCTCCTCCGCAACACCGAAGGCAAGACGGTTGCTGCAGGCGGTATCGATTGGGCGCGGGTGGGATGAGGCGAAGGGATTCGCCGTGCTCGAGGGGCTGAACGCGGCCATGCCGGTGACGGTTGCGGGCGAGACAACGCTCGAGGGTCCAGGTGGTGCGGGTGCGTTGAGCGAGGAGCAGGTGCTGGCGCTGTTTCGGCGGAGCAGCGTGTATGTGGCTTCGTCGGTGTACGAGCCGTTCGGGCTGGCGCCGCTCGAGGCTGCGCTGTGCGGGTGTGCGGTGGTGGCCAATGATATCGAGTCGCTGCGCGAGGTGTGGGGTGAGGCGGCCATTTACTTCAGCGGAGCCAGGGAGTTGAAGCGTCTTCTGGACCGCCTGGCGGAGGCGCCGGCGGAGCTGCGGTGTGCGCAGTTGCAGGCTCGGCGCAGAGCGATGGAGCTCACCGCAGAGCGCATGGTGGACGGGTATCTGGAGCTGTATGCGGGGCTGCTCGAAGAGCGCGAGCGCGGCGTGAGTGCGGAGACGGCGGCGTATGCAGGATAGGTTCAGGATCGCCTACCTTGCGCACACGCTGCGGTCGGATTGGAACAACGGGAATGCGCATTTTCTGCGCGGGCTGATGCGGGCGATGGGCGCCATGGGGCATCAGGTAACAGTGTTTGAACCTGAGCAAGGATGGTCGATCGACAACCTGCGGGGCGAGGCTGAGGGAGATCGTTCGCTGACCGACTTTCGCAGGGTCTACCCGGATGTGCGCGTGAAGCTGTATAACGGTGGCGACGCAGACGAGGTCTGGCAGGAGCGTCTGCGCGGGTTCGACATGGTGATTCTGCACGAGTGGAACCCGCCGAAGTTGGCGCAGAGTTTGTTGCGCTTACGCGACGAGCTTGGCTTCGCGCTGCTGTTCCATGACACGCATCACCGGGCGTCATCGACGCCGGAGCAGATGGAGCGGTTCGGGCTGGGGCGGTTCGATGGCGTGCTGGCCTTTGGGCGAGCGCTGGAGCGGATCTATTGCGAACGGTACGGAGTGACGAGGGTCTGGACACTGCATGAGGCGGCGGATACGACGGTGTTCAAGCCGGGTGCCGGCGTGGCGAAGACCACCGACGTGGTCTGGGTTGGGAACTGGGGTGAAGGCGAGCGGTCGCGGGAGATCGCGGAATTTTTGCTTGAACCGGTTGCGGCGCTTCGAGAGCAGCTTGAGCACGAGCGAGAGACAAATACAGGGGTTCTTCGCTTCGCTCAGAATGACGGACTCTTATCGTCGGGCGAGGAAGTGCGGGCATGGATCTATGGCGTGCGGTACCCCGAAGATGGACTGCGGGCTTTGCAGGCGGCCGGCGTGGAGTATGGCGGCTACCTGCCGAACCTCGATGCGCCGGAGGTGTATGCGACGGCGCGGCTGACGGTACACATCCCGAGGCAGCAGTATGCGGGGGCGCTCGAAGGCATTCCGACGATACGGGTGTTTGAAGCTTTGGCTTGTGGGATTCCGCTGCTGTCGGCGCCGTGGCGGGATGTGGAGGGGCTGTTTCGCGAAGGAGACTTCTGGATGGTGTCGAGCGGCGCTGAGATGCAGCAGGCGATGCGGACGCTGCTTGGAGAGCCTGCGCGGGCGGAGGAGCAGGCCGCGCGCGGATTGGAACAGGTTCTGTCGCGACATACGTGCGTGCACCGGGCCGCGGAGTTGACGGACATTCTGAAAGAGGTACGACCATGAAGATTTTTGCGTTTGGATCGAGCATCGTTTCGTCGTACTGGAATGGCGCGGCGACCTATTACCGCGGCTGTTACAAATACCTCTCGCGGCTGAGGCATGAGATCACGTTTGCAGAGCCGAATGCCTATGGACGGCAACAGCATCGAGATTCCGATGACTTCTCCTATGTGACCTCGGTGGTGTACGAGCCCGGAGTTGGGCTCGATGCGGTGTTTGAGCTGGCGCGCGATGCGGATGTGGTGGTCAAGCACTCCGGCATTGGTGTGGATGATGAGACGCTGGAGCGGCGGGTGCTGGAGCTACAGGATACCGCGGCGATTACGTATTGGGATGTGGATGCGCCGGCGACCATCGCGCGGATGCATGGCAACCCGGAGGATGCGTTTCGGACGTGGATGCCGCAGTACGACGCGGTGTTGACGTATGGAGGCGGGCCATTTTGCCGCAATGAGTTTACGAAGTTTGGGGCGCGGGCTTACTTCAGCATGTACAACGGGCTTGATCCGGAGACGCACTTCCCCGTGCCGGCCGATCTTGCGTTGAAGTGCGATGTGGCTTTTCTGGGGAATCGGCTGCCGGATCGTGAGGCTCGGGTGGAGGAGTTGTTTTTGCGCGCGGCGGAGCTTGCGCCGGAGATGTCGTTTCTGCTTGGAGGCGAAGGCTGGGGCGATAAGCAGATGCCGGCGAACGTGCGGTACATCGGGCATGTGCCGACGAGCGAGCATAACCGGGTGAACTGCTCGGCCGGGATGGTGATGAACATCAACCGGGCATCGATGGCGGCGAGCGGATTCTCGCCGCCGACGCGGGTGTTTGAGGTTGCGGGAGCGGGAACGTGCTTGCTTTGCGACGATTGGCCGGGGATCGATGACTGCTTCGAGCCGGGGAGCGAGATCCTGGTGGTGAAGACTGCGGAAGATGTTGTAACCGCTTTGCGCACGTATGACGATGCGGGACGGCGGGCGACCGGGACGGCGTTTCGGGCGCGGGCTTTGCGGGATCATACGTATGCGCAGCGGGCTTTGCAGGCGGAGGCGGCGTTTGAGTATTGCCTGCGGGAACGTGAGAAAAGCGAACACAGAGAACACGGAGCAGGCACAGAGGTTCACAGAGATGCGTTGGTGGCTTCGTGAGGATCGTGGTCTATGGGTTGAGCGTTACGTCTTCATGGGGCAATGGCCACGCTACGACGTACCGGTCGTTGCTGCGAGCGCTCAATCGGCGTGGGCATGTGATCACGTTCGTTGAGAAGGATGTGGAGTGGTACCGCAACCACCGGGATATGCCGGCGCCGGAGTTCTGCGAGGTTGTGTTGTACGAGGACTGGGGGTTAGAAGAGACCGCGCTGGTGGAGTTGGCGCGGAGTGCGGATGCCGTGGTGGTGGGGTCTTATTTTCCGGATGCGATCGTTGCGACGAAGGCGTTGCTTGCCAGCATGAACGCACCGGTGATGTTCTATGACATCGATACGCCAGTGACGATGGCGGGCCTGCGCGATGCGGGCGGCATGGCGTACCTCGATGCAGCGCTGATCCCGGAGTACGCGGCGTATTTGAGCTTCACCAGCGGACCGGCGCTGCGTGAATTGGAGGAGGTGTATGGGGCGAAGCGGGCGGTGGGGTTGTTCTGCTCGGTCGACCCGGATTTGTACAAGCGGACCGCGGTGCGGGCGGAGTTTGCCTGCGATTTGAGCTACCTGGGGACGTATGCGTTGGATCGCCAGGCGAAGCTGATGGGGTTGCTGAATGGGGCGGCTGGCTTGAAGCCGGAGGCAAGTTTTCTGTTGGCTGGGCCGCAGTATCCGGCGGATGAGCATTGGGCCGCGAACGTTCGCCGGCTGGATCATGTGGCGCCGGCCGAGCATCCGGCGTTCTATTCTTCGTCGCGGTTTACGTTGAATTTGACGCGGGCGGATATGGTGGCGGCGGGGTACTCGCCTTCGGTGCGGCTGTTTGAGGCTTCGGCTTGCGGCGCTTGCGTCTTGTCCGATGCTTGGGCCGGGTTGGAGGAGTTCCTTACGCCGGGCGTAGAGGTTCTGCTGCCGAAGGATGCCGCGGAGGTGGCGGAGATTCTTACGGGGATGTCCGATGCGGAGCGGGTGGCGATGGGGTCGCGGGCTCGGGAGAGGATTCTCACGGAGCATACGAGTGAGCATCGCGCTTTGCAGTTTGAAGGGATTGTTTCTAGTGCAACGGCAGGTGCGCCCTAGTCGCGGGCGGCGACCACTCCGTGTGGTCAGGAGCTTCGCGTGCTTGAGGTTCGGAGTTCGGTGAGGGCGCGAAGGGTTCGGGTTGGTTGCAGGGCTGCGAGGGCTTCGTGGGGGAAGGTGCCAGTGGCTACGGCGATGACGTCAAGGTAATTGGCTTGCGCGGCCTGGATGTCCGCGGGAGTGTCTCCGAGGACGCAGATACTGGCGTTGGCGTGGGTGAGCGTGCGGGCTTGTTCGACGGCGGCGGCGAAGACATCGGAGCGTGTCTCGAACGCGTCGCTGAAGCCGCCGAAGTGGAAGTAGTCCAGCAGGCCGGCGTGCGCGAGCTTGGCGCGGCCGATCTCGGCGAGATTGCCCGTGGCTACGCCAAGGATCTTGCCTTGAGCGCCCAGATGTTGGAGGACTTCGAGGACGCCGGGCAGGACGTCGATTTGGAAGTCAGCCTGGTTACGGATGACGTGCTCACACATGAGGGTGCGGGCTTCGAGGAGGCGTGGCCGCCAGTGGGACTCGGGGACTGCGGCAAGGGTCAAGGCGTCGCGCAGGATGGCAACGTCTACGCTGCCGTGGGTCACCACGCCGTCGAGATTCAGCGGTCGGCCGGCGATGTGGGTGAGGGCGTCGCAAAAGGCGAAGTAGTGGACGGCGTCGGTGCAGTTGAGGAGCGTGCCGTCAATGTCGAAGAGGTAGGCGTCGTAGGAGTCCCAGGGGGGCGTCATGGGTTAAGGGTAGCAAGGCGTTGTTGCACCTGTGCGATTACGGCGGCCCAGTTGCCCGGGGTGGGCTGGCGGAAGAGCGTGAGCGACGGGTACCAGGGCGAGTCCGCGCGGGCGTGCAGCCAGCGCCAGTCGGCCGCGTGCTGCAGCAGGAGCCAGCATGGGATGTTCATCGCGCCGACCAGGTGCGCGGCCAGGGTGTCAACCGTGATGACGAGATCGAGGCGCGCAATTGCTTGCGCGAGCGGGAGGATGCCGTCGTCAGGCGTGGCGAGGTTGAGGTGCGCGGCCTCGTGTGCGCTTCCCTGCCCTTGCAGGTTGATGAAGTGGAAGCGGCAGGTTTGGAGGAGCGGTTCGAGGAGTCGAAACGGGATGGAGCGGGCTGGGTTCCAAGAGCCGGCGGACCAGGCCACGCCGATGGAGGGTTTTTCCGCTCGGGTTGAAGAAGACGAATACAGGGGTCCTTCGCTTCGCTCAGGATGACGGGCTTTTTCGGGCGAGTTCAGGTGCAGGTACTGCGTGGCGATGGGGAGGTCGGCTATGGTGGTGCGGAAGAGATACGGAAGCTCCATCACTTCGAGTTGGAGATCGTAGGTTGGGGGCTCGGGCGGAGCTTGCCCTCCCCAGGTGATGACGTCTTCGACGCCTGCGAAATGGGGCGCGAGCGCATAGAGACGCGGCGGCACTTCGTAGGTCACTCCGGCGGCTTGGGCGCGCAGTTGCGGCGCGTAGCGAAGCATCTGGACGGCATCGCCGAAGCCGTGGAGACAGCGCACGATGACGCGCTTGCCTGTAATGGACTCGCCGGTCCAGAAGCGGTGTGGGTCGCGTGCGTTGCGTTGGCGCAGCGCGTCCGATTGCTGCCAGGCCTGCTCGAAGTCGCCGCTGAGCATGTGTAGTTGCCACAGGTTGCCGCAGAGGGTGTCCGGGTTGGCGCCGAGTTGACTCGCTTGCTCAAGCGCTTCACGGGCCTGCGCGAGATTGCGCTTGAGCAGATGGGCTTCGGCCTGCGCGAGCATCTCCTCCGCGCTCGTCGCGGCGATCCCGCTCACTTGCCGCCTGCGGGATAGACGACGTGGGGGCCGTCGGGCGGGGTTGCGATGGGCTGCCAGCGGCAGAGGTACGTTTCGTCTTCGGGCTGCGCTTCGATGCGGAAGCCGGACGAGCGCAGCATGGCTTCGACGCAGGCTCGGTTGGGGATCCACCAGTTGGTGGGGTCATGCGAGTAGCTGTGTTCGACGAAGTGCATCTTTGGATACGCCGGATCGTCGAACGGCGCGGGCTCGTTGAAGTCGTAGTCGGCGGCTGGTTGGAGCACACTGCGGGAGCCGCGTTCGAGGCTTTGAAACAGCATAAGGTCGCGCGCGACGTGCTCGTGGATAAGGTCGAGCGCGAGCAGCGGATGGCGAAGATGGTAGAAGACGCCCATGAAAAGCACGAGGTCGAACTTCTCGCGCAGTTCGGCGATCTGCCAGATGGACATGCGGCGGAACTCGATGTCGAGACCTTCGACTTCGGCGGCGAAGCGGGCCTGCGCGAGATAGCGGCCGTCGGTGTCGATGCCGAGCACGCGGGCGGCGTTGCGGCGCTTCATGGCCTGCGAGTAGAAGCCGGCGTTGCAGCCGATGTCGAGCACGGAGCAGCCCGAGAGATCTTCAGGAAGAGCTGGCGCGATGTGCCGGTACTTGACGCCCGGGTAGTCGCCGAGGAAGTGGTTGGGTTCGGTGCGGACGCCGCCAACGAGCATGTTGTGAAACCAGGGGCCGAGTTCGTGAATGCGCTGTTCAAGCGAGGCGATGTTCGGTTGGGCCAATGCTGAATCTCCCGTGGGACGTGAGATGCAGTCGCGGCGGCTAGAGTGAACCTATTGCGTCGCGGGGCCATCATACGGCGCAGATTGAGCTGGGTTGGGTGATGCATGGCGGCAGTGTTTCGAGCAATCTTTGGGTATCTGTTCCTGATCCTGATGGTGCGGGTGGTGGGGCGGCGGCCCGGCAAGCAGATTACGCCGTTCGAGTTCATCCTCATCTTTTTCCTCGGAGGGCTTACGCTGACGGGGATGGTCGGCGACGAGGTCTCGCTGACCAATGCGTTCTGCCAGATTATCGCCGTGGCGTGCTGCCACTATGCGATTGTTTGGCTGCGGTCGAAGTCCTCGCGGATGGCAAGGATCTTCGATGGGACGCCGCTGCGGATTATCGACGGCGGGCAGTACCGCGTGCGAACGATGGAGCAGATGCGGATTCAGCAGAGCGATCTGATGGCGATGGCACGGGATCAGGGAATGAAGTCGATCACCGACATCGAGCTCGCGGTGCTGGAACGCAATGGCGAAATCAGCTTGATCAAGAGAGAAGAAGACAAGAAGCAAAAGGGCGGCAAGAAAGAAGAAAAGAAAGACGAAGAGTAGCGGAGACGAGCAATGGCGAGTGGTGCGGGAGATGTGGCAACGAAACCGGTAGAGGACTTGGGGCACAAGGTCGACGGCGCAGTGAGTGTGGGCGAGGACCTGGACTTTCAGGAGCGTTGGTGGAAGTTCGAGAACACTGTCTGGATCATCTTCGCCTTGCTGCTGGTGCTGGATTTGTTGGGGGTGTTTGGGCGCGGGTGGGCGGCCAAGGCGCAGACCGGGACCAGCGACGGAGCGCTGCACGTGAAGTACGAGCGCATCGAGCGCACGATGACGCCTTCGGAGATGCAGGTACAGTTCGGCCCGAACGCCGCGCAGGACGGCAAATACAAGCTCTTCGTGAGCAACAGCGTGGTGGGCGAACTGGGCAATCAGCGTATCGCTCCGGAGCCTGAGTCTTCCGCCGTGGGCAATGGCGGTTACGTTTACACCTTTCCGGCTCTTGGGCAGCCGGCTATCGTGACGTTCTCTCTGGAGCCGGCGTCCCCGGGGCTCTACCACTGGGCGATCGGGGTTCCGGGCGGGCAGAGGATGCAGAAGCGCATCGTGGTGGTGCCCTGATGGCGACGATCCTGCATTGCGTTGCGGGCTACTTCTTTCTGCTGATGACGGTGCGCGTGCTGACGCGACGGCCGGGTGCGCAGATGACGCTGTTCGAGTTCGTGATCGTGTTCCTGATCGGCGGCGTGATCATCCTGGCGACGGTAGGGCATGACAGATCGGTGACGAACTGCACTTTGGCGGTGATCGCCGTGGGGCTGCTGCACCGCCTGGTCTCGGGCGCGAAGACCAAGTGGCCAAAGCTGGCTGCGTGGATCGACGGCGAGCCGCTGGTGCTGCTGAAGCATGGCGAGTGGCAGGAGGAGACGATGCGCGGGATGCGGCTCGCGCCTGAGGATGTGCTGGCTTCGGCGCGCACGAAGGGTGTCGCCACCTTCGATCAGATCGACTACGCCGTGCTCGAACGGAATGGTGGGATCTCGATCATCAAGAAGGAAAGCTGAAGGCAAAGGCGCGCTGACGCCGCGCAGGCGCCACTCCGTGGAGTCAAGCGCTTCGCGTGGCAGGAATGAAACTACTGGCCGTACGTGGCTTTGGGGCCGTGCTTGCGGTAGTGGTGGCGATCGAGCAAGGCCTGCGACACGCCCTTCTCGGCGGCATTCAGCAGGACCGTCTGGTACGCCATCTGCGCTACGTTTTCGAGCACGATCGCGTTGTGCGCAGCGTCGTGCGGGGTGCGTCCCCAGCAGAACGGGGCGTGGCCGCGAACGAGCACCGATGGAACGGCTAACGGGTCGAGACCTTCGAAGCGCCGCGTGATGGCGTAGCCGGTGTTCAGCACGTAGTCGCCGTTGATCTCCTCATCGCTAAGCTCCGCGGTAACCGGAACCGGCCCGTGGAAGTAGTCGGCATGGGTGGTGCCGAAGGGCGGGATCTCGCGGCCGGCCTGCGCCCACGAGGTCGCGTACATGGAATGCGTATGGACGACCGCGCCGATGGTCGAGAACTCGCGGTAGAGGTGCAGGTGCGTGTCGAGATCGGAGGACGGCTTCAGCGAGCCGGGCTCGACCGTGCCATCGAGCGAACAGACGACCATGTGCTCGGGCTTCAGTTTGTCGTAGTCGACACCGGAGGGCTTGATGACGATCCGGCTGGTCTGGCGATCGATGCCGGAGGCATTGCCGAAGGTGAACAGCACGAGGCCGGCCTTGACGAGGTCGAGGTTGGCTTCGAGGACTTCGGTCTTGAGGGCGAGGAGTTTGTCGGATGCGGGCATGGGTAAACCTTTTCTTCCACGGTACTGCGTCGGGTGGCGATTCGCAAACGGTCGACGGGAACCCACCCTAGCTCCGCGACGGTGGGGCACCCAAGTTTCGTCCTCGTTCGTTAGTGCAGGACGGGCGCGCGAAGCTTTTGCTGCAGCGATTCGAGCGACAGGCCTTTCGTCTCGGGGTAGACGGTGAGCACGACGAAGAACTGCACCACCATCATCGCGGCAAAGAACGCAAACGGCAGCGACTTCGAGTAGCCGAGCGCGGCCGGCATCAGGTACGCAATGATCGCGTTCATGATCCAGTGGGTCGAGGAGCCCAGGCTCTGGCCCTTGGAGCGGACGTTGGTCGGAAAGACCTCTGACAGGTAGACCCAGATGACCGCACCCTGCGAGATGGCGAAGAAGATGATGAAGCCGACGAAGGCCGGCAGCAGCAGGTTGGGATGGCCGCCCACCTGGAACAGAACGGCTGCCGCAGCGAGGCAGATGGCGGTTCCGACCGCGCCGATCAGCAGCAAGGTTTTGCGGCCGAGCTTGTCGATCAACGAGATGCCGAGCAGCGTCGCAAGCAGGTTGGCGAGGCCGATAACCACCGACTGATAGTTGGCCGAGAGGTGGCTGAAGCCGGCGCTCTGGAAGATGGTGGGCAGGTAGTAGAGGATGGCGTTGATGCCGGAGAGCTGGTTGAACATGCCGATGGTGATGGCGAGGAAGATGGGCAGGCGATGCCGCCCGTCGAAGAGCGTGGACGAACCCTGACCACCGTCCTCCTTCAGCGACTCGAGGATGGCGTCGACCTCGGACTTCGAGTCGGGCGAGCCCATGGCGGCCAGGGTGTACTGGGCCTCGTCGATGCGGCCCTGCGTGACCAGCCAGCGCGAGCTGTGCGGGACGCTGAGCAGCAGGATGAGAAACAGCGCGGCAGGCAGAACCGCGACGCCGAGGTCGACGCGCCACTCGATCGCGCCCAGGTGGAACGAAGCGATGATGGCGTTCGACAGGTACGCGAGCAGGATGCCGATGACGATGTTGATCTGGAACAGGCCAACCAGGCGTCCGCGCCACTTCGCCGGGGCGAGCTCCGCGATGTAGACGGGGCCGAGCACGGAAGAACCGCCGATGCCGATACCGCCGATGAAGCGGAAGACGAGCAGTGCAATCCAGCTGGGTGCGAGCGCGCAGCCGATGGCCGAGAGCACGTAGAGGATGCCCATGATGCGCAGCGCGGCGCGGCTGCCGATCTTCTGGCCGAGCGGCCCGCTGAACAGCGCGCCGAACACCGTGCCGACGAGCGCGATGGAGACGGTGACGCCGAGGGTCCAGCCGTTCAGGCTGTACTGGTTCTTGATGGCTTCGTTCGCGCCCGCAATGACAACCGTATCGAAGCCGAAGAGCAGGCCTCCGAGTGCGCCGGTCATGGCGCTCTTGCCGAGGAGGATCATTGCCGTGGTTTTGTTCGAAGCCATTCGTTCCCTCTTGTGACGTGGAGATGAGCAATACATTTCGTAACAAAGACCATAGCATTTGCTATGACAGCTGTACGGACGGGCACGTACAATTGCCGCGAGACTTCAACGCATCGTTCCTTGGTTGTGCATCACTTTATAACCTGCTGGAGGGTTCATCGTGTCGACGGTATCGGCTCCTAACGTTGGGATTGGAGAGTTGCTCTGGGACCTTCTGCCCACGGGGCCGCGGCTTGGTGGAACGACCGCTAATTATGCCATTTTGAGCAGCCGTTTGGGGGCGAAATCCACGCTGGTAAGTTGCGTGGGACGGGATGACCTGGGGCGCGAGGCGCTGGAGCGGCTGCATGCCGTTGCGCACGAGCTTCGAGGCCGTGGCGGGGAGTTCGATGCGTCGGCTATTCAGGTGTCGGACGTGCTGCCCACGGGCACCGTCTCCGTAACGCTGGACTCGGCTGGCCGACCGCGTTACGAGATCAACCAACCGGTGGCGTGGGATGGGATCGAGGCGCAGCCAGGTTTGCTTGAACTGGCTGCGCAGGCCGGCGTGGTCTGCTTTGGCACACTGGCGCAGCGCCTGGAGACCTCGCGGCAGGCGATCCGCGCGTTTGTGGAGGCGACGCCAGTTGAATGCGTGAGGGTGTGCGATCTGAATCTGCGCATGCCCTTCTGCACCGGGGAGGTGTTGCACTGGTGCCTGGAACACGCGACCCTGATCAAAGTAAGCGATGAGGAACTGCCGGAGGTTGGACGCCTTCTGGGTGTGGAGGCGATCGGCCAGGGGTTCCCGTTCGATGGCGCGGGCGAGGACGAGCTGACGGCGGCCGCGGTGGAGAGCGCCGAGCGATTGCTGGACCTGGCGAACCAATGCGAGCTGGTGGCCGTGACGCTGGGGCCACACGGGAGCCTGATCGCTAGCCGCAACGAGGGCTGGAACCGGCACCGAGGATTTGCCGTCAAAGTGGTGGATACGATTGGTGCGGGCGATGCATTTACGGCCGGGCTGGCGCACGCGTTTACGCGGGATGCGTCGGTGGCACAGATGAACGTCGTGGCCAACCTGTGCGGAAGTTATGTGGCGAGCCAGTCCGGTGCCACGCCGGAGCTCTCTGAGGAGCTGCTGGCGGCGATTCGGGAGGCGATTGCGACGACGGCGATCCCGGCCTAATCGGGAAGGATGCCGGTGGAGTTGCGGATGACGAGCTCGGTGCGCACGAGGATATCTCGTACGGGCTGGTTGGGCCGGCGCAGGCGATCGAGCATGGTCGCCATGGCGACTGCGCCGATCTCAGCGCAATCCTGCCGGATGGTGGTGAGCGGTACGGGCAGAAACTTGGCGTAGCTGACGTCGTCGACGCCGACCAGTTTTATCTCGCCGGGAATGTTGATGCCTAGCGCGACGAGCGTCTTCATCAGCCGAGCCGCAGTTACGTCATTGGAGCAAACGATGCCGTCGGGGCGATCGCGATCGAGCATGGCGCGAACGTACGAGAGATCTTCGAAGTCGCCGCTAATCACGTTGAGCGTCGCTGAGGGATCGTGCGCGAAGAGCGCGGCCCGGGCTCCGGCGATGCGGGCTTCGACCGTGGCCGCGGAGTTTCGGCGAATGGCGAAGGCGATGCGTTTGGCACCCGACTGCAGAATGTGACGCGTGATGACGAAGCCGGCGCGGTGGTTATCGATGCCAACCAGATCGAAGCCGGAGCGATCGGGATAGCGCTCAAAGCAGCGGTCGAGCAGGACGACCGGAATGGAGGCCTTCTCGAGCAGCGCGGCGATGCGGTGGTTGGCTTCGTCCTTGGTTTGCGAGTACTCGGTGGGGGCGAAGAAGACGCCGTCGACCTTTTGCGCAATGTATTGGCGGCAGAGCCGTTCCGCGGCACGTTCGGTGTCTTCCTCGTGGCCGGAGGAGTGTCCCCAGGTGAGCGAGTGGGATTTTGCGGCGGGCGAACGCATGATGCCCTGGCAGATTGGTTCGAAGATCTCCGTGGTGCCGAGGTCCGGAATGAGGAGGCCAAACTGCAGCGAAGGCTGCTGTGGCGGCGGCTGCTGGACGTAGGTTCCGGAACCGGGGCGGCGGGTGACAAGGTTTTCGCGCTGTAGGGACTGAAACGCTTTGGCAACGGTGATGCGTGAGGCCTGGAAGCGCTCGCAGAGGGCGGCTTCTGACGGGAGGCGTTCGCCGGGCTTGTAGAGGCCGGTCTGAATCTCCGCAAGCAGCGCTTCGTAGATGGCGCGATGGCGCGGTATGTCCGTGGCGGCACGGATTGTGCCTGATTCAGGAAACGTTTTGTCCGGTGCTTGCACTGGCATCTTCTGGTTGCATCCTCAAGTCCGAGGTGAGTGGAGTGCAGTCACTTCGAACGAGTACCTTGTGAGGGTGACTCACGGAGTCACGTGCACGAATGATACTTCAGTGATGGCATAGATAGCGAGGCTGACAGCACAGATACTCCAAACGGATGTATCAGTTTGCGAGAGGAACGTGGCGCTTGCGGTTCGGCGGTTTGCATTCCTACTCTCGGGAGTGACGGCGCGATTTACTCAAGAGTAGCGAGGAGGAAGGCCTTACGTTCGTGATGACGAATCAAGGCCGCTTTGAGCCTCAGAAAAGCTTATCTTTTTCCGGAATCTTGCGAATTGGGTTGCTGCACGGTCGTTTGCGCCCCTATTTCTGCGAAACTTGCCGCCCACTCCCCTCGGTGAGGATCACAATCTGGTTCGGAGCGGGCGGGGGGAAGGTCTCGCGATTGCCGTTCGGCCAGCGGACCTCAAGCCCAGTGAGGACCGTATCGGGGCCGAGGCCGAAGTGCAGACGGAGATCGGACGAACTGTTGTAGCTGGAACCGGAGCGGACCTCCTCGACCCACTTGCGCCTCGCGCTGGTGAGCGTTACGCGAGCGCCAATGCCGTCGCGGTTGGACGTGGTGCCAACGAGCTTGATGCCGAGCCAGTGATTCTGATTTGGCGCCTCGTTCACCAGCAGCAACGGGAGTTCGGAGAGGTTGTTGACCACGGCAGAGAGCCGGCCGTCGTTCCAAAGGTCAGCGATCGCCAATCCACGCCCGCTGAGAGGTTCCGTGAGGCCAGGACCAGAGGTCTTCGAGAGGTCTTTAAACTTGCCGTTTCCCAGGTTCCAGTAAAGAAAGCGGGGTTCTTTGAACTTGGCGCCGAGGTTGGCGGAGTCGACCTCCGGGTAGACGTGGCCGTTGGCGACGAGCAGGTCGGGGTAGCCGTCGTTGTCGATGTCCGCGAACATGCAGCCCCAGCCCAAGGCGTCGAGGTTGACGCCAAGACCGGCGGCGAAGGTGTCGTCGGTGAAGGTGGCGTCACCGTTCGACTTGTAAAGAGTGGGCGTGTCGTCGGAGAAATTGGTCTTGAACAGCGACAGGTGCCCGCTCGCATTGTAGTCGGCGGCGGTCGAGCCCATGCCGGCCTGCTCGCGGCCGTCCTCATTAAAGGCAGCGCCGGCATCGGCTGCGATGTCGGTGAAGGTACCGTTTTTGTTATTGCGGTAGAGGATGGCAGGCGTCGAGTCGCACGCGATGTAGATGTCGGGCCAGCCGTCTTCGTTGAAGTCGAGTGTCGTGACCGAGAAGCAGTAATGGCCGGCCGTCTTCTGGATGCCGGAGGCCCTGGAGACGTCCTCGAAGCGGCCGTTTCCGAGATTGTGGTACAGGATGTTCGTCGTGTATGGCAGGCCGCGCGGCCCGCACATGACCGGCGCACCCTTCCACATGCAGCCGGCTTCGGCACCTGGAGCTGGCGTCGTCTTGAGATCAAAATGCACGTAGTTGGCGACCATCAGGTCGAGTTTGCCATCGCGATCGTAGTCCACGAAGGCACAGCCTGTACCCCACTCCTGCCCGGTGCCGGCGGTGCCGGATTGCTCGCCGACCTCCTGGAACTTGCCGTGGCCAAGATTGTGGAAGAGCCGGTTCTTGCCGTAGCCGGTGACATACAGGTCATCGAGCCCGTCGTTGTCGTAGTCGCCGACGCACGCGCCCTGTCCCCACGCGGCGCCCTCAAGGCCAGAACCCTTAGTGACGTCGGTGAAGGTGCCGTCGTGATTGTTGTGGAAGAGGTGCGAGGTGGGCGGTTCGGCCTTGGGGTCGGGGGTCAGCTCCTGCCCGTTGACGAGGAAGATGTCGGGGAAGCCATCGTTGTCGTAGTCGAGAATGGCGACGCCCGAGCCGGTAGCCTCGACGATGTATTTCTTGTTGGTCGCGGAGCCGTTGACGTTGAGCACAGAGATGCCGGCCCTGGCGGCCACGTCCACAAACCAGGCAGGCGTAGGGTGCTGCGCGGAGGGTGGGTACGGCTGCTGGGCCCGTGCGCTGGCAAAGAGTGTGGTGATGCAGAAGAGGAGGAGTAGCAGCGAACGCCGCGAAAGGGTCGGCTTCGCCGATGCCCATGCCTTAGAAGCGAGACGTCGGGCACCCGGATAGTGCGGGTTCGGGTGAGTGCTCATGAGGGTTTCATCGCGAGGGCCTTGAGGATCTTTCCGCCCTCCTGAACAACATAGAGGTGGTTGGCCGGGAGGTCTTTGAGCGTGTCTTTCTGGCCGCTGGGCCAGGTGATCGCCACGCTGTCCGCCTTCTCGGCTTTATCCAGGCCGAAGTGGATGCGCAGATCGTTCTGCGAGTAGTAGCTGCCTCCGCTGCGCACCTCTTCGATCTGCTGCAACGGCTGCTTCCCTACTCCCGATTGGTCCTGCGGCGCCGTGGCCGCGGTGACGACAATGCGCGAGCCGATGCCGGTGCGATTGGATTTGGTGCCAACCAGCCGGATCTTGATCCAGTTGCGGTGAATCGTGGCATCGTTGCGCAGCAGCTGCGGTACCGAGTTGACGCAGTTGACGACCACGTCCACGTCGCCGTCGTTGTCGTAGTCGCCGAAGGCGCAGCCGCGCGCGGCCACGGGCGCGGTGATGCCCGGGCCGGCGAGGCTCGTCACCTCTTCAAACTGGCCGGTGCGCAGGTTGCGATAGAGGTACTTGTGCTCCGCATAGCTGGAGTCGAGGTGCGAGCCGTCGACCTCCGGGTAGACGTGCCCGTTCGAGATGAAGATGTCGAGCCAGCCATCGTTATCGACATCGACGAAGCCGACGCCCCAGCCGAGATAGCGCGTGTTGATGCCAAGGCCGCTGAGATAGGTGTGATCTTCAAAGGTGCCGTCGCCGAGGTTCTGGTAAAGCGAGTCGGTGTCACCGGCGAAGTTGGTTTTAACGATGTCGAGCAGCCCGTCGCGGTTGAAATCGCCGACGGCAACGCCCATGCCGGCCTGCGGCTTGCCATCGGGCGAGTAGGCGATGCCACTCTCGATCGCCGTGTCCTTGAACGTCCCGTCCTTCTGGTTCTCGTAGAAGGTTGCGGCGGTGGAATCGTTGGCGACATAGATATCCGGCCAGCCGTCGTTGTTAAGATCAGCCACTGTTACAGATAGCCCGTAGGTGCCGATCGTATCCCACATGCCTGCCTTCTGGCTGACGTCGGTAAAGGTGCCGTCGCCGTTGTTGTGGTACAGAATGTTCTTGCCGCCGTCGAGCCCCGGCGGCCCGCACGCCACCTGGATGCCCTTGTAGGCGCAGCCGGCCGCCTCCGGTAGTGGCGCGGTCTTTATGTCGAAGTCGATGTAGTTGGCGACGAACAGGTCGAGATGCCCGTCGCGGTCGTAATCGAGAAACGCGCAGCCCGAGTTCCAGCGAGTCTTCGACTGCGTGAGACCCGCCTTCGCCGTTACATCGCTGAAGGTGCCGTCGCCATGGTTCTTGTAGAGGATTGGCTGGCCGTAGTAGCTGACGAACAGGTCGTCCAGGCCGTCGTTATCGTAGTCGCCCACGCAGCAACCCTGGCCCCAGCCCGAGCGCGTCATCCCGGACTTCGCGGTGATGTCGGTAAAGGTGCCGTCGCGGTTGTTCTTGAAGAGCCGGCTGATGGGTTCTTCGCTCTTGGGAAAGCCTTCGAGCCGCGTGCCGTTGACGAGGAAGAGATCGAGCCAGTCGTCGTGGTCGAAGTCATAAAAGGCGACGCCACAGCCGGTGGTTTCGAGCAGGAAGCGGTTCTTGTGCTCGCCACCGTAGATCGTTTTGGCGTTGAGGCCGGACTGTTTGGCGACGTCGATGAAGGTGTAGCCCAGCGGCGTCCCAGTGACCGGCGATGCAAGCGTCTTCGGCGCGGGCTTCGGCTTGGCGTCGTAGTCGGGCCGCGACATGCCGGCTTGCTGCGGGGTGCTCTGCTGCGCGGGAAGAATGGCGAGGCTCAGCACGTCTTCCAGCGAGAGGACGAGCGCGGTACGGGAGAGCGATTTGAGAAAGGTGCGGCGGCTTTGCGGCATCGAGGATGGCTCAGTATAGAAGGTGCAGGGTTGGGTTGGGCATCCATCGGATGGTTGAGAGAGCGTGGGTCGGTTTAGAGGTGGTTCGGACCCACCCTAACTCCGCGAGGGTGGGACACCCAAGTCATTGTGGGGTGAGGTGCTGGTCGCCTTCGCGCAGGGTGTAGCGGCGGTCGGCTGGGACGTTGGCGATGCGGTCGGTGATGTGGCTGGTGGGCCAGCTAACCGTGATGCGCTCAACGCGTGGCGCGGCGCCGATGCCGATGTGCTGCTCCAGCGGGTTACCGCCGAAGCTGGAACCGTAGCCGACGGTGCGGAAGATGTGGCGCGGCGTGGAGTGGGGCTCGCGGATTTCGATGTCGATGCGCGCCCCGAACGCCGCCCGGTTGGTGCGCACGCCGGTCAGCCGCAGAGTGATCCAGTGGTTCTTATTGCCGGGATTGCGATAGAGCGCGGCCTGGAAGGTGTCGCCGGGCTGCGCGCCGCCCATCTCCTCGAAGACATCCTCGAAGCCGGTGCGGTGCAGGTCGGCGAAGGCGATGCCGTGCCCCTTCTGCAGGTGTCCGAAGTCGCCTGCCGTGGTGACGTCCTTGAAGTCGCGGGTGCCGTTAGGCCCGGCGGCGTTCAGGAACATGCGATTCGGCAAGAGCGCCTGGTAGGTGGAATCACCCGTGCCGAGATAGATGCTGAGGAACCCGTCGTTGGTGAGATCGCCGAAGTTCGCCCCCATCGCCAAAATGGCCCGGTCGAGGTGCACGGCGGAGGTGACATCGGTGAAGGTGCCGTCGTGGTTGTTGTGGTAGAGGTGCGGGCGTTCGGCGTTCACCGGCTTGCCCTCTTCGAACGCACCCACGTCCGCGCTCGAATCAAGCGAGTAGCCGGCGACAAAGAGGTCGGGCCAGCCGTCGTTGTCGTAGTCGAAGAACCAGGTGGCAAAGGAGTCTTGTTGATGGTCGACGCCCGCCTGCGCGGTGACGTCGGTGAACTTCCAGCCGGCTTTGATATGGGCGGGATCACGCGGGCCGTCGTTTCGGAAGAGATGGTTCTTGCCGTACATCGTGGAGACGTAGAGGTCCGGCCGGCCGTCGTTGTTGAAGTCCCCCCAGGCCACGCCCTTGACGAACCCGAGATCCGCAAGGCCGGATGCGGCGCCGATCTCCGTAAAGGTGCCGTTGTGGTTGTTGTGGAAGAGCTGCGAAGGATGCGGGTCTGACGGCGTGCTCTCGTGCCCTACGAACAGGTCCAGCCAGCCATCGTTGTCGAAGTCAGCCCAGGCCGCGGTGTTCGTGGGATGCGCGGACATCAGGCCGGCTCGCTCGGTCACATCCGTAAACGTTCCGTCGCCGTTGTTACGCAGCAGGGACATCGGGTAGCAGCCCTGCTTGCCCCACCAGCCGCCGCGCAGGACGAGCACGTCGGGATGCCCGTCATTGTTGTAGTCGGTGAGCACGAGGTTGAGCCCACCCGTCTCGCCCACCAGGCCGGAACGCCGCGTCACGTCCGTGAAAGTGCCGTTGCCGTTGTTGTGGAACAGGTGCATCTGGTCGAGGGGGCCGGAGCTCGTGACCATCACGTCGAGCAGGCCGTCGCCATCGAAGTCTTCGACCAGCACACCGCCGGCGTGCGAGGTGATGTCGAGGCCTTCGGAGGCGGCGACTTCGGGAAACTCGGGGAGCGGGGCTTCGGAGGCGAAGCGGCTTGCCGGGATGAGGTAAGGCTTTGGGACGTCCTGCGGGTAGCGGCCAAGTTGCATGTACGCGACGTTCAGCAGCCACTCGGATTGCGAATCATGCGGGTCGGCTGCGAGCAGCGCGGTGAGTTCGTGGACGGCGCCTTCGGCTCCGCGGGGGAGCTGGTGGACGGCGGATTTCTGCAGCGGAAAAAGGCAGGCGCGGCGGCCACGCATGCCAGCACAGTTTTGCTGCTCGCCCAGGCGCAGGTAAGCGATGGCAAGCCACGCGCCGAGGTCTTTCCGCTGGGCGGGTGGCATGGTTTCGACGGCACGCGCAAAGCGGCGTCGGACTTCTTCGAGCTGGCGGATGGCGGATTCGCTGTCGCCTTGGTAGAGGAGTTCTTTGGCGAGTTGCATGCGGACGGTGGCGTCGTCGTGCAGGTTCAGGTGCTGCGTTTCAAGTAGCTTCGAGTAGTAGACAACGCGCTCGGCGGGTTTGTTAGGGTCGAGCTTCCAGTCGGTGGCGGCAAAGGTCTTGCGCAGGAGCGCGGCCATGGCGGCAGTGCTGGGAGCCTGGAAGATAGGATCGGTGGAGTTGGATTGCAGGGTGACGGTGCCGACGGCGGGTGCGGTCATCGGCATCTGGGCGTGGGCTGAAAGGAGCGCGGCGAAAGCGGCGGTGAGCCCACGTATCGCGATGCGGCTGCGATGCATGGGGCACGGTGATTTGGCGGTTCGGCTGACGGAAAGACCAACCCTGGCTCCGCGAGGGTGGGGCACCCGGTTCTGGAGGTGATCCAACTTGGACATGGCTAGTTGGGCGTCTGCAGCTTCGGCTCGTCGGCGGTTTGGATCTTCTGCGCGGTGGCCGTCTCGCGGCTCGCGTCGGCGCTTCGGCCCATGGCCCGGTAGGCCTGGCCCAGCAGGTTGTGCGTCATGTAGTTTGCGGGGTCCATCTGCTCGGCGCGCTCAAGGAAGGTGGCGGCGGCAAGCGGGTCCTGCTTTTTCAACATGGTTTTGCCGAGCAGGATGAAGGGCCCAGTGGCATTCGGTTCAAGCAGCAGCGCTTCGTTCAGGTTGCGCTGCGCCTCATCGTACTTGGCCGAGCGCAGGTACGCGTCGCCGAGGCGATCGTAGACGATGCCCTCGAGCGGGTTGTTTGCCTTCTCCTGCTCGAACTGGGAGATCGCTTCGTCGAGGTGGTTGCCGGCGAGGGCGATCTCGCCGAGGAGCTCGTGCGCGAGCGGAAGCTGCGGCGAAAGCGTGAGCGACCTCTCCGCGAACTGCTGCGCCACGGGCAGGTATTCGCGGCGCAACAACATGCGCGCGGTGATGAGGTATGCGGGCGCGGAGTCCGGCGGAAACGCGTACTGGGCGGCAAAGGCGTGCCGCGCGTCGTCGTAGCGGCGGGTGTCGATGTAGCAGAGCGCGAGCACGTAGTTCGGGTCGGCCTTCGCGTTGGCGATGGTCTTCGAGGAGGCTTCGAGCAGCGGGATCGCGTCTGCCGGGCGGCCAAGACGGAACAGCGTCAGCCCGCGCATCTGCTGCGACTCCTTGTCGCCGGGGTCGGCTTTGACTGCAGCCGCAAAGGCTGTGTCCGCCTGGCGTAGATCCCCGCTGGCATAGTCAGCAAGCCCTTCCACACGGTCCAAGCCTGGAGGCGGTGCAGGCTGCGTGCGGAGTTCCGCAATATGCGTGAGCGCCTCAGCCGCATGGCCCGTGTCGATTAGCTTCGTGAGGCTCTGGAGGGTCTCGGCGGGCGTAGCCGGTGCTTGCGCCGCGACGAGCGCGGGAATCAGAAGAACAAACGTCGACAGGCAGGCCCAGCGCGCCTTCCAGCACCAGCATGAGGCTTGTGCGATTGGTTTGAGAGAGGAAAACTTCGAAGTGACGCTAATCAGCATGATGCGTGGGACCTTGATTACAGTATGACGGAATCCATGATTACCGCTGCCGGCAAAGAAAAGTGGGAGGAGATGTTCCTCCTCCCACTGTGAGAAAGCGGTTGACGGTTAGAACTGCAAGTGAGCGGTGAACTGCAGCTGCCGCGGGTTGGTCGTTCCGCCGATACCGGCCGGGAACGGACCGCCACCGATCGAACCAGCGGAGCTGCTGTCGATGGTGCCGTTGGGGTTGCCGAAGTTGATGTGGTTGAAGGCGTTGAAGGCATCCATTCTGAACTGCGCCACGTACCGCTCGCGGAACGTTACGTTCTTCGAGATGGACATGTCGGAGTTGAAGAAGTGCGGACCCCATGCGGTGTTGCGGTTGACGTTGCCGATCTGATCGAGCCCGGGGCAGGTGAAGCCGCCAGTGACCGAAGCCGCATTGCAGAGGTTTTTGCCGGCCGTGAGGTCCGCCCCGCTGATGACCGGCGAGAAGAACGTGACACCGTTGCCCGGCACGCCCTGCAGGCTGGAGTGGATGTTGCCGACGTTGCCGTTCGGCTGGCATGGCGCATCGCCCGGAATGGAGGCGCTGCAATCGCTATAGCTCAGGGAGTAGGGCAATCCGCTCTGCCACGAGAAGACGGGGCTGAACTCAAATCCCTCCACGAGCAGGTTGACGAAGCCATTGGCATTCCCCATCAGCTTCTGGCCGTGACCGAAGGGCAGCTTGTAGAGACCGTACGCGGTGAAGGCAGAGCGGCGAATCGCGCTGTCGTTGCCGATGACAGCCTGCTTGTCCCAGGTTGCGAAGCTGTTCGCGGCATCCCGTCCCACCTGGTAGGCGTAGTTCAGGTTGATGCTGAGCCCCTGTGAGTAAGTCTTGGTCAACTTGGCCTGGACTGCGTTGTAGTGGGTGTCCTGGTCATCGCCGTAGTAGGAGATGCTTTGTGTCCAGCCGCAGGCTCCGCCGCCGCAGGCAGGAAGCGTGCCGTTGGTATAGCGCTGCAGCAGGGTCTGGTTGGATGTTGCGCCGGAGGCCCCAACGACGGCCGCCCCGGTGCAACCCGCAGTCCCTGCGATGCAGGTTCCACCATTGGGATCGTAGTGGAGAGCTTGTCCATTCTGCGTGTAGACACCCGGCAGCGTGATCGCCGACTCGTTCGGATTGGTGTTATTGCCGTCGCCGTCCGATAGCGTGTGCGTTCCCTTGTTGCCGACGTAGAACACTTCAGCACTGAGGGTGGGGGTGATGGAGCGCTGCACCCCGATGTTCCAGGCATCGAGCGTCGGCAGCCGCAGCGAGAAGGGACGAGCCTTGACGCTGACCTGGGAACCGATGCTCGTACTTGTTCCGGGCAGGTCCTGCGTAATTGGAATCTGGCCGTTGGTGTTCGCAGCCGGCGGAACGTAGTCACTCAACTGGCTGCTGGCGTTCACATAGCCTGCCGAACCCGGAGTCGCCGAAGGGTTGCTCAGGTTGAAGGCGTAGCCGGTGTTGCCACCGGTATTGCTAAGCGACTGGTTCGCGAGCACCGGAATGTTCTGGGTGACGACGTGGCCGAAGGTGGAACCGAAGACGCCGAGGTCGAAGCTGCGGCCGTAGCCGCCGCGGATCACCGTCTTGGGGTCGATCTGGTACGCCATACCCACGCGCGGGTTGTAGGTGTTCTTGGCATCGCCCACGCCCATGTTCAACGGGATTCCGCCCTCACCGGCGACGTTGATGTAGCCCGTCGCAAGGTTGAGCAGCGCGCCGTTGCCCGCTCCGTTCACCCGCTCCGGCGCGTAGAACTCATAGCGCAGGCCGAGGTTGAGAGTGAGCTTGGGGGTCGCGCGCCAGGTATCCTGCACGTAGAAGAAGTCACGCGGCTGGAACTCCTTGGCGTTGGTGGAGGTGCTGGCGTAGCGGTTGAAGGCCGTCACGTCGCCCAGGATGAACGTCGCCCAGCCAAGACCGCTGTCCGCGGCATTGTTCGAGGTCGGTCCGTTGCCGAAGTTGTTCACCCCGGTGCGGTCCGCGTCGCTTGGTACCCGCAGGTTGCGCGCGTAGCGAAGGTCGGCACCGAACTTGACGGCGTGATTGCCGATCGTCTTTGTCCAGTTGTTGACGATCTGGAACTGATCCTCTTTTTCCTTCAGCGGACAGTTGCAGTGGTTCATGTTCAAACCGGTACCAAACTGAGCGCCGGTATTTTGGCCGTTATTCGGGCCGCCATCGAAGGTGGTCACGTTCAGGTCGGCGATGTTGATGTCCGGTGTGCCATAGTCGGTGGTGATGGCTTCATTGGCAGCCGGGCCGCTGATGTTTTCGCCCAGGAACGGAAGGTTGGTATTACCCGGATCGTTCTTGTGCGTGAGGATGTTGTAGCGGAAGTAGCCGAGACGGACGTCCGTGACGAGCTTGGAGTTGATGGCGATATCCGTGCCGAGAGCAAGCGAATCGTTCGCACCCTGCGAGACGCCGCCGTAGCCGGCCAGGCCGAGACCGGGACCGCCGGCCGCGCCGAACAGGCTGGCGCCGCTGAGGGTGTCGGTAAAGCGGCTAAAGCGGCCGAAGGCATGAATCCGGTCGGTGATGGTTGCGTCGCCACGCACATCCCACTGGTCGCTGTTGAAGATACCCGTGCCGCTGCCGGAGAAGTTGTTGTAAAGCCCATTATCGTTGGCCGCAGTGGGTGTCTGGTTCGGTGTCTTGCCGTTTGCCAGCAGAAGCTTGAAGAGGTTCAGCGCCTGGGGCGAGAGCTGGTTGAGCGGGATGATGTTGTTGGCATAGGCGACCGGAGCGCCGGTCGCGTTGCTGTAGATCTGGTGGCCGAACGGCTGCGCCAGATACTGGCTGAAGTCGCAACCCGGCTGGCCGTTCGACGCATTGGTCGCCCCGGTGCAGCTTTGCAGCGCCAACAGGGATGGAACCGAACCGGTACCCGAAGTTCCGACCTTCTGCCGGACACCCTGGTAATCGCCAAAGAAGAAGACCCTGTCCTTGAGGACCGGACCGCCGATGGACCCGCCGAACTGGTTCTTCAAACCACCCGGGAACGGGCTTGCCGCGCTGAGCGCGCTGGGCGTCTGCGAGAACGGGTCGCGGGCCAGGTTGGCGTTGCTCTCGCGGTTGTCGAACAACGTGCCATGGAACTGGTTCGTGCCGGACTTGGTCGAAACCGTCTGCACCGACGCGACCGCCTTGCCAAACTCTGCGTCGAAGTTCTGCGTCGCAATCTTGGCTTCGGACATCGATTCGGAGTTCGGGTTGATGACGATAATTCCTAGGATCGCGTCCTGGTTGTCCGTACCGTCCAGCGTGTAGTTCACACCGCCGAAGGCCTGTCCGTCGATCTGGATCTGCTTCGAACCCTGGGGATTTTCAGACGCCGCGTGCGCCCAGCCAAGCTGCACCGCGCCCGGCAGCAGAAGCTGCAGGTTGGCGAAGTTGTGATCGGGGATCGGAAGCTCTTCAATCTGCGACGCGGTGAAGGTCGTGGCGACGTCGGCCTTGTCCGTCTTCAACTGCGGAACTTCATCCGCGTTGACCTCAACCACCTGGTCGGAGGCGCCGATGGTGAGGACCGCGGAGACCTTTGGCGCTTCGTCGGCGATTACGTTCAGGTGCGTCTGCTCGAACACCTTGAAGCCTGCTGCCGTTACCTTCACGTCGTAGGTGTCCGGGATGAGGTGATCCACGGTAAACTCGCCAGCGCCGTTGCTGGTCAGCGTGACGGAAGTGCCTTTGGCAGCGTCGGTGACGGTGATGGTTGCATTGGGAATGGCGGCGCCGGTTGGATCCGTGACGGTTCCCAGAATTTGTCCGAAGACGGCCTGTGCCGATGCATAGGGTGACGACGCGAGCAGCAAGGCCGCTGGGATCGCAAAGAGCCATGCGCGGAGATGCTGCCGGAAGTTGGTGTTCATACGAGTCCTCCTCAAGTGGTACTGCCGGTGTTACTGCACACTGCGCTGCGAACCCATGAGCGGGTAGGCGTCTGCTTTTGGGCAGTCGCAGCTCGCGTCTTGTTCTGGGGTACTCCGGTTTGGAGTCCTCAGGAATCGACTTCTATGTGCGACGTGAACACTACGCAAGCTCGAACAAACCTGTCAACTTAATTCTGCGGACAGCTTCTAGCCGGTTTTCAGAAGCTGCTATGACAATAGGACGTGAAGCGTTTGTCCTCGCAGTTTGCGGTCAAATTCCAGAAAAAGTCTGTCTCGCCCAGTCAGCAATCGAAGGCGTTGGAACGATTTAGTAGGCCGGAAAACAGTGAATTGCCATCTCTGCTTGGACATGGCTGTCATGACAGGTGCATTCTTGCCGGACCGCCAAAATGTTATAGTGCTCCTCGAACCACGGGAGGCAAGAATGAGTGTTGAAGTGCAATCGACCGGGCCGCTGCGCCACGGACTTTGCTTGAGCAAAAAGGCGTTTTCAGCGGCGATCGGCGTGGTGGGTCTCGTCGCAGGCATGGCCTGCGTCGCCGCGCCAGTGCAGATGCAGGCGCAGGCGCAGATGGCGTCCGGTATGGCAGCGCCCGGCGACGTCTGGTGGAAGCACGCGGTCGTCTACGAGATCTACCCGCGCTCGTTCCAGGACTCGAACGGCGACGGCATCGGCGATCTGAACGGGATCACCTCGCGCCTTGGCTACCTCCAGGGCCTCGGAGTCGACGCGATCTGGCTCTCGCCCATGTATCCCTCGCCCCAGGTGGACTTCGGATATGACATATCGAACTACGAAGCGGTGGATCCCCAATACGGAACCCTTGCCGATATGGACAAGCTGATCGCCCAGGGCAAGCAGCGCGGCATCCGCATCGTGCTCGACATGGTGCTGAATCACACGTCGGACAAGCACCAGTGGTTCATCGAAGCGGCCACTTCGCGCACCAACCCGAAGCACGACTGGTACGTCTGGAACGATGGCAAACCGGCGGACGCACCCGGAGTAACCGCGTACCAGAAGCGCTTCGAGCATGACGGCATGGTGCCGCCAAATAACTGGGTTTCCGGCTTCGGCGGCAGCGCGTGGGAGTGGGTCCCGGCCGTCCACCAGTTCTACTATCACGAGTTCTACAAGCAGCAGCCGGACCTGAACTGGCGCAATCCCGCGGTTGAAAAGGCAATGTTCGGCGCCATGCAGTTCTGGCTCGACCGCGGCGTCGCCGGCTTCCGCCTGGACGCGATCCCGAACCTCTTCGAAGATCCGCAGCTGCGCGATAACCCCGTCCTTGGCGGCGTCAACGCACAGGGCGATCCCAGGGTTGGGGACGAGTACACGAACAATCTGCCGGAGGTGCATGACGTCATCCGCCGCATGCGCGCGATGGTCGCGAAGTACCCTGGAAACCGGGTGCTCATCGGCGAAACCTACCTGCCGAACACCGCGGAGCTGGACAAGTGGTACGGCGGCACGGCGCACAACGAGCTGCAACTGCCCATGGATATGCTGCTCGGCTTCCATGGCGATCACGCAAAGCTGGATGTCGCGAGCTTCCGTCAACATATTGACGAAGCGGAGACGCAGCTGAACGGCTCGCAGCCGCTGTTCGTCTTCGACAATCACGACAATGTGCGGGCGATTGACCGCTATGGCGACGGCGCAGGCATCACGGCGAAGGAAAAACGTGACATCAACAAGGTGCTGGCCACGGTGCTGTTTACTACCAAGGCAACCTCGCTGATGTACTACGGCGAAGAGCTCGGCATGACGACGACCACGCCGACGCGCAAGGAAGACGTGAAGGACCCGATCGGCATCACCGGCTGGCCGAAGGAAAAGGGCCGCGATGGCGAACGGACTCCGATGCAGTGGAGCGCCGGTCCGCAGGCTGGCTTCAGCACCAACCCACACACCTGGCTGCCGGTTGCACCGGACTACAAGACGGTAAACGTGGCGGTCGAATCGAAGGAGCCGGATTCGCAACTGGATTGGTTCAAGGAGCTGATCGAGCTGCGCCGGTCGAATCCCGCACTGCACAGCGGCGTGATGACAATGCTGGACACGGCGAACGAGAGCGTTCTTACGTACGAACGCAAAGCCGCGAGCGGTGCGGCCGTGGTCGTCGCCATGAACTTCACAGGGCAGCCGGAAACGGTTTCTCTGGATCTTCCGGGCACTGTGAAGACGCTGGCAACCGACGATCCGGCGCTGAAGTCGGCGACCTCCTTGAAGAACGTGACGATCGCGCCGTATGCTTCGTGGATCGTGAGCGTACAGTAGCTGTGGCGGACTGCAGCCCGGCGGCGATCCACTGCCGCCGGGCTGCAATCGTTTTAGATATATAGATAGGGCAAAAATCTTCTCAGGCAGGTGCAATGTGGTGCGACGTTCCGCTCAGGCGATTCTTCTGGTGGTTGTGCTGGCGGGGCTGCCCTGCTGTTTCGGCCAGGCCGCGGTCAAACAGAAGGCGCCAGCGGTTCCCCCAGCCGCGCCGCACCAGCAGATTGGCGATTACATCCGCGAAGGCTGGAATACGCTTTCTCGCTCCATGAGCGAGTGCAAGAGCGTGGTCGATCCCAAGGTGAAGACGGTTCCCGTGATGTACCTGCCATTTGGGATGGAAACGCCGCCGTCCGTCATCGCAATGGAGGGAGAATGCCACGTTGAAGTGCGGCATCTGCCGCGGGCCATCCACCACCTCGGTGAGGTGATGCCGCGTGAGCTTCCCGTCGAGGGTCTGCTCTATCTTCCCAACCAGTACGTCGTTCCGGGTGGCCGCTTCAACGAGATGTACGGATGGGACAGCTACTTCATCCTGCTCGGGCTCGAGCACGACGGGCGCACCGACCTCGCGCGCGGCATGGTGGAGAACTTCTTCTTCGAGATCGAGAACTACGGCGCCATCCTGAATGCGAATCGCACCTACTTCTTCACGCGATCGCAGCCGCCCTTCCTCACGTCGATGATTCGCGAGGTCTACCAGCATCCCGCCGCCGGCGCGCAGCCGGACAAGGTATGGCTCGCGAAGGCCTACAGCTACGCCCAGCGCGATTATGCGCTTTGGGTCTCGGGGCCGCACCGCGCCGGCGACACCGGGCTCGCTCGCTACGACGATCTCGGCGCAGGCCCGGTGCCGGAGATGGCCGACGACTCCAACTACTACCCGGACGTGATTCGCTGGCTGCTCGCTCATCCGGGCGACCACCCGGAGTACCTGGTGAACAGCTCCGACCACCCCAACGCGGCCGAGGCGCGCGGTCTTGCGCTCGAAAGCTGCGACATCAATCTCTCGAAGGTGTGCGCGGCAGCCGTGGTCGATGGCCATCGGCTCTCGGCCGCCTACTACAAGGGCGACCGCGCCATGCGCGAGTCCGGCTTCGACACCAGCTTCCGGTTCGGGCCGTTCTCGGGTTCCACCAGCAACTTCGCACCGGTTTGCCTCAATTCGCTGCTCTACAAGTACGAGCGCGACATGGCCGATTTCGCCGGGCTGCTCGGCAAGCGCGCCGAGGCGGAAGAGTGGACGCGCCGGGCCGAAGCTCGCGGAGCGGCGATCAACAAGTACTTGTGGGATCCAGCCTCGGGGATCTACCTCGACTATGACTTCACCACCGGCGAGCGTTCGACCTACCGTTTCCTGACCACGTACTACCCGCTGTGGTCGGGCGCGGCGAGCGCGGAACAGGCAGCCTCTGTCGAAAAGAAGCTCTCGCTGTTTGAAGCGGATGGCGGTCTGCAGACGAGCGACTACCAGTCCGGCGTGCAGTGGGACGCGCCGTTCGGTTGGGCTCCCATCACGTGGCTCGCGGTCTCAGGTCTCAAGCGATACGGCTTCGATCAGGACGCCGTCCGCATCTCGAACAAGTTCCGCGCAACCGTCGCAGATAACTTCGAACGCGACGGAACTATCCGCGAAAAATACAACGTCGTCAGCGGAAGCGCGAACGTGCAGGTCGCCGCCGGCTACAAGAGCAACGTCGTAGGCTTCGGCTGGACTAACGCTGTCTACCTGAAGATGGGTGACCTGGTGAAAGAGAGCACCCATCCCGCCCGCTAGTCGAGCGTGGTAAACAGTTCTGCAACATCCACGAAGATGGGAGTGTTCGGGACGCGAAGATATCGCGTATCGGGGCTCAGTCCGCTTCGATCGAAGCTGTAGGCTTCTTTTCGGATGGGATCGATCAACCAGACGTTCGGGACCCCCATCGCGAGGAACTCCTCAAGACGTACCTGCACGCGCGCAAGCTGGTCCTCCGGCGACATAATCTCGATTGCAATTAGCGGTGGCGTCACCAGAACCTTCTCGCGAGCAGCACCGGCCCAGCGGACGCACACATCGGGAACGCGAAAGCGGGTGGAGGACGTTTGCGTGCGAAGCTCCGGGTTCACGACGATATTCCATTCCCTGCGGCGCAGGTGGAACCAGACGATAAGCTCGCGCTGCACCTCGCTATGCTCCAGCTCTCCCATGTTTCGCTCCTCGGTATGGTCGTCGACAAAGTCGCGGTCTGGATGAAAGCTGGCGTTCAGATACTCTTCCACGGTGTCAACGGACAGATCGAGTTGGGTCGCGCTGGTCATGGCTTGGACCTCTGCGAGTATTATGCGCCGGATCACCAGGTAAGCGTGACAGTCTGCGTCTGATACCCGCCGCCGCCCGGAAACGTAACCCCCAGTTCGTCCCCCGTCAGCGTCGCACCCTGCGCCTGCACCTGCACCGCCTGGTCATTGCGACGCACGGGCAAGTGCAACTCCGTGCCACCCTGTGCCTCCAGTTCAAGCGTGTACGAGTGCGCGGTGCGCGCCTCATTCAGAACCTTGAACTGCTGCGTCCGCGAGCCCGGCAGCGGCAGCCCGTGCGGGATCGAAACTTCGACCGCCGGAAGAACAATGCGCAGCTGATTCTGCGCATCCGCGCCCGTAAGCGCGATACCCGGCCCGGTAAGCGTCTGCGCTGTGACCACAAGCGTCGCATCCTCCCGCCGCATCTTCAGGTTCAGCGTAGAAGCCCCAATGTGCAGGTTGTCGATCTCAGCAGACGGCCAGTCCGCCGGCAGGTTCGGCGCAACGCGCAGGCTATGGTGCAGCGCATCCGGCTCCAACCCGAACAGCCCGCGCACGATCGGCGTAACTACCATCGCCGACGACCACAGCTGATGCGACGTGCTCCGCCCGAACGGCTCGAAGAACGCGCCCGACAGCAGCTCCGTCACCGCGCCGATATCCTGCGCGGTCGTCAGCTCCGCGTTCTCGATCGTCGCCTGGTAGCCGGCCAGCGGGTGTCCCGCACGATACTGCGCCACTGCCGCCCAGCCCGTAAACAGCGGCCACACCGACCCCTGGTGATAGCTGATCGGATCGTACAGCGCATCCGACTCCGCCAGATCGCGCGCCCCCCAATCCGTCGCGAACTCATGCGACGACCACTCACGCAGGCTCGCCTCCGGATGCGCCAGAACCGAATCCGCCGTCGTCGTATTCCACCATGCAATCGCCGGGAAGATCGTCGACGTCCTATCCAGCTTCCCCGCTCCATTCCAGCTGAACCCATACGTCTGCGTCGCCGGCTGGTAGTACTCACGCTCGATCGTCTCGTGTACCCGCGTCGCGCGCTTCGCCGCCTCGTCAGCCAGCTTCGGCTCCCCCAGCAGCTTCCCCAGCTCCCCCATTGCCGCCGACGCCTGCTGATCCAGCAGCGCCAGGTAAATCTCCTGCTTCGGCATTCCCGGCGGCCACGACTCCACCCAGCCCGTCCCCTGCGCGTTGTCGTAGATGCCATCCCCATCCGTGTCATGCGTCGTCTCAAACTGCCACGCCTTCAGCACGGCCTCGCGGTGCGCCCGCAGATATTCCACGTCCCCCGAGGCCTCCACATAGTCCAGCATCACCGTCAGAAACAGCGGCGTCGCATCCGCCGCCGCATACTCATACGGCAGCGACGCCCAGTCGTTCGGCGGCGCAAGCTCCCCCGCCGTCTGCGAGTACTCGTGCATCATCTTGCCGTCCGCGCGCTGCCGCTTCAGCAAAAAGTCGAGCTCCGTCCGCGCCAGCGAAAAGTCGCCGTACGAATCCACCGCGTACAGCGTATATAGCGCATCGCGCCCGAAAAACCACCCAAACCCCGGCCGCGCCGAATCCCCCGAAGCATAGTACCCCGCGACCAACCCCATCTCCCCGGAAGGCGCCTTCGCGCGAAGCTGGTCGATCGACGTCTCCGCCCAGCCGAAGTCGCGGTTCAGCGCCTCATCCGGCGTCACCAGCGTGGTCGCCATCTTCTCCGCGCGTTCCAACCGCTGCACATGCCCGGCATAGAGCGCCGCGATCCCCGCGTTCAGTCCGGCCAGCGTCTTCGTCAGCGCAGCGGTGGTCGCGCTCGCGGGCGTGCGCCCCGCGGCCAGTAGCAGCGGGAAGAACTTGTTGCGATCGGCCTTCGGATCGACGTGCAGGCGCAACTCCAGCTCATGCACCTGCGGACGCTCCTGGTACGGCGCCATGATGCCGGCCGCGGCGCCCGGCATCGCAACCGCACCGGTCAGCGCGTTCGAATCCGTATGCAGGGCGTAAAACCCGCTGCTGCCCTGCTGCACCCACTCCGGGTTGGGCGTACCGTACGAAGGCATTGGCCACATCTCGCGCATATCCGCCGTAAAGCGGAAGACCAGATTCACCGGCCGCACCGCATCCACCTGGAACAGCACAATTGGCCCCGTACCCGCCGGCGCCGCATCCGGCGAAAACATAATCTGCCGCACCGTCACCGCAATGTGCGAGTACGTAATCGTCGTCCGGTCTGGACGCACCTCGATCTCCCGCGCCATCGAGTTCAGGTCGAGCGGCACCGGGTAGTCCTCCACATCGGCCTCCACCGTCAGGTGCGAGAGAAGCTTCACCGGCAGCACCCAGGCCTCGAACGGCCCCTGCTGCTGTCCCACCAGGATGCCCTCCGGTCCGGCCACCGTAAACGGCTGGCCGGCCTCCACGTGCTGGCGTAGCACGGGTCCATCCTGCCGCAGCGGGAACGCAGGGATCGCCTGGGCGCAAGCGAGGGTCGAGGCAAAAAGCAGCGAAGCACACAACAGTCTGGACAGCATGGAATCACCTTCCCGCAAACCGTCCGATTTTACCTTGCAAGCTGTCCCTACAGGTCCGTAGGATGGGAGGCCTGATGAAGAAACTGCTTCGGGGTTCGTGGTTACTGTCCTTCGCTGTATGCATGGCTGCCTGCATGGCAGCCAGTGTTGGAGTCGTCGCAGCACAGATGCCTGGGCCAGCCCCGGTGCAGACCGTCGTGCCCACCGGCATCCTCAACCGGGATCAGGCAGCAGGCTTCCTGCCCGACAAGGTCTTCTACCGCGGCCAAAGCGCGACCGTGCAGGCGCGCAACTCGGCGGGCGTCGGCTTTGCCGGCGGTCGCCTGATGCTGGCGACGGTCGTCGACACCAGCGGCTATTCCAGCTCCGTCTCGCAGAGCTACCAGGCCTACCTCATCACCGAAGTGCCGCTCGCATTCGGCGGCAAGACGCTTCCGCCCGGATGCTACGGCTTCGGCTTCGTCGCTGGCGACAAGATGGTGCTGATGGATGTCGGGGCAAACCTGTTGCTCGAAGCTCCGACCGAAAAAGATGAGGCGCTGCGACGGCCAAACCCTTTGCAGATCCTGCCCGATGCCAGTAACGCCGGGCGTTTTAGGCTCTACATGGGAAGAACCTACGTCGTGTTTTCGCAGGGTGCGGGGAAGTAGATCGAATCGGCATGGCGCGGTGCGGGGCAGCTCTCGGAGTGGCGTGGTGGCAGCTTGCAGTGCTTGGCCTCGGCCTCGCCACGTTCGGCGCACCCAGGCTGCACGCGCAGCAGGTTTCGCCCGCGGACGAAGCCGCAGCCCGCCTCGCCATGCAGGCAGGTGCCGCTGCCGCAGGCCGCGGAGATCTTGCCGAAGCAGAGGCCGACTTCGCCCAGGCAGTCAAGCTTGCGCCGGGCGTCGGCATCTCCCACGCGGCGCTGGGCGCAGTCCTGCTCGCAGAAAACAAGGTCGATGCCGCCGCGGGTGAGTTGGTGCAGGCCCAGACCCTCGGACCCGCCGACGCCGGCACCACGTTGAACCTCGCCCGCGCGCGCATGGCGCAGGGCCGCTTCGCCGACGCGCTCACCCTCTTCCAGAGCGTCGGCGCGGAGACGCTGCTCTCGCCCGACGAGCAGATTGCCTACGCCACGACGCTTTCCGCCACCGGCGACAAGGCGGGAGCGGAAGCCGTGCTGCGCACCGGCGTCGCGCAGCACCCGGACTCGGCTGCGCTCGCGGATGCGCTTGGCTCCATCCTCGCGCAAACCGGCCGGCTGGAGACTGCCGTCGCGTCCTTTCAGCAGGCGTTGCAGCTGGATAAGACCTACGCGCTCGCCGAGTATCACCTCGGCGCCGCGCTCGCCGGCATGGGCCAGACGCAGGAGGCGATCGCTGCCCTGCAATCCGCCGCCGCCGCCATGCCCGGCAGCTTTGGCGTGCAGTTGGAGCTTGGCCGCGCGCTTTCGACCGCTCATCAGGACGCCGCGGCGCTGGTCGCATTGCGCCGTGCCGCCGCTCTGCGGGCGGCCGCTCCCGCCGAGGTCGTCTACCAGCTCGCCCTGGCAATGCAGGCAAGCGGCGACCCCACCGGCGCGTTGGTCCTGTTTGCCGAGCTCGCCGCTGGCCCGCATCCCACCACGGGGCTGCTCACAAACTACGCGCTCGCCAAGGTGCAGACCGGCGACGCCGTCGGCGCGCTCACGCTCTATGCGAAGGCGCTCGCGCTGGGCCCGGACACCCCCACGCTCCGCGAGGACTACGGCGCCGCCTACCTGCAGCAGAACGACCTGGCGCACGCGCTCGAACAGTTCAAGGCCGGCCTCGCGCTCGACCCCAACGACGCCCACCTGCACTACGATGTCGGGCTCGCACTCAAGCTCAAGGACGACCTCACCGATGCGGTTCCCGAGTTCGAGAAGGCCGCGCAGCTCGACCCCGCCCTACCCGATCCGGCCTACACCCTCGGCGTTATCTACATGCAGCAAGGTAAGAGTGAGCAGGCCACCGCTCAACTGCGGCGGGCGGTCGCGCTGCAGCCCGCCAACGGCGATGCGTGGGCGCTCTTGGGCAACGTGCTGAAAGACGCGGGCGATGCGCCCGGCGCCACCGAGGCGCTCACGAAAGCGAGCGAACTAGAACCAGACCAGCCCAGCCTGCATGTCGAGCTGGCCGCGCTCGACGCAGCCGCGGGCCGGAAAGACGAGGCAGCGGCAGAACGCAAGCTGGCCGCGGAGCTCAGCCGCAAGGTGATGAATCAGCAAAAAGCCTCCTTCGCGCTGAAGAGCGCGAAGGCGCTGCTCGATCAGGACAAGGTGCCCGAGGCCGTCATTCAGTTGAACAATGCGGTTACAGCCGAGCCTGCGTCGCCCGAACCGCATCTCCTGCTTGCCCAGGCCTACGACAAACAAGGCAACGCCGCAGCCGCGGCCGAAGAGCGCAGGACCGCGGAGACGCTGAAGAGCGCAGCCGCAGCGAGGTCGCAGCAGTGAGACGCTTCTGCGGGATCGCTTTAGCATTGCTCTTCGGCTTCGCCTGGTTTGTGGTGCTCGAACCCATGTCTCAGAAGCGAGACATGGGGCATCCGGCTTTGGTGCGCGATGTGCAAGCGGCGGAGACGGTTCGCACGTTGAAGACACCGGACGCCGTATGTGTCCAGTGCCACCAGGCCATCTACTCCAAATACGAGCAGACTTCGATGGCACGCGGAAGCGGCCTCGCCAAAGACGGCATGATCCTCGGCGGCTTCCATCACGCAGACTCCGGCATCGACTACAAGGTTTTCGCACGCGACGGCGACGACTGGATGTCGTTTGCGCGCCCGGCCAGCGACCCCAAAGGCGCGCTCAGCGGCGAGCGGCGTCTGGAATTCTTCATCGGCTCCGGGCACCGTGGCCGCACGTTCCTCTACCAGGAATCCGGCCGCTGGTACGAGCTGCCCATCAACTTCTACACGCGGCGCGATGTGTGGGATATGGCGCCTGCGTTCGACCACGCCCAGCGCATGCCGCTGGAGCTGCCGGTCGATCCCAACTGCCTGCACTGCCATGCGACCGACGTGCAAACGCCACTGCCAACCGCCCGCAATCGTTATGCGGACCAGCCGTTTCAGCAGGGCGGTATCGGCTGCAGCGCGTGTCACGGCGATCCGTCGACGCATCTGGCGCAGCATGGGCTTGGGCCGATCGTAAACCCGTCGAAGCTCTCGCCGGTGCGACGCGATAGCGCCTGCATCCAGTGCCATCTGGAAGGCGATTCCGTCGGGTATCGGCCGGGCAAGTCGCTGGCGCAGTTCAAGGCTGGCGATAATCTGGCCGACTACGCCGTCTACTTCGTGCGCGCGCAGCAGCAGGGCGACGGACGCCGCGCCACCAGCCAGTACGAAGCCCTGCTGCGGAGCGCCTGCAAGCGCGCCACCGGCGACAAGCTCACCTGCACCACCTGCCACGATCCGCACAGCGACGTTGCCCCGGCGGAGCGCGTGCAGTACTTCCGAGCCAGGTGCCTCGCCTGCCACACGGATGCGAAGATGGCCGCGCACCACCCGGAGCAGCAGGACTGCGCGCTCTGCCACATGCCGTCCCGCAGCACAACCGACATCTC
>CBDDBI010000013.1:0-10334 GCA_965225725.1 uncultured Granulicella sp. | reverse complement strand
CATACGTAATCGTAAAAAATAACAAATAAAAATCAAACACACGTTCGCAGTATGTCTCAATTCAGAATAATATCATGAGTTTAATATTTGTTATTTTTACGATAGCTCATTGAAGGTTACTAACTCACATGATTAATTATTATCATGATTAATAATCATCGTATTAATCATCAAATTTTACAGTGTTGAATAAAATTGTAAAATTTAATGCATCAATATTTAATTATTTAATTATTTTCTTCGAATTGTTGTCCATCCATCCGGCGTTGTTTGTTTTTTATCATCCGTATTTTCTTTTGGTTTTGATGTTTTATTGTTTTGTGAATTTTGAGATGATTGATATTCTCTGTTGTTTTGTGAATATTGCGAGTGTTTTGATGTTTTATTGTTTTGTGAATATTGCGAGGGTTGATATTCTCTATTATTTTGTGAATATTGTGAGGGTTGATATTCTCTATTATTTTGTGAATATTGCGAGGGTTGATATTCTCTATTATTTCCAAAATTTTGCTCTCTGTTTTGTTGTGGTTGATATTCTCTATTATTTCCAAAATTTTGTTCTCTGTTTTGTTGTGGTTGATATTCTCTATTATTTTGTGAATAACGTTCTTCTCTATTATTTCCAAAATTTTGCTCTCTGTTTTGTCGTGGTTGTTCTTCTCTATTATTTTGTGAATAACGCTCTTCTCTATTATTCCCAACATTTTGTCGTGGTTGTTCTTCTCTATTATTCCCAACATTTTGTCGAGTGTAATTTTCTTCATTTTTTATATTTTTAAATGATTGTTGAACAACAATTTTTGATTCTTCTTCGGTCATTCTCCACGACATTTTTTTAGGCGCTTGTTCTTGATTTTTTTCTGGATTGTTTATTGGTTTTGCAACAGTTTTTGCCATTAATTTTTCTATCATTTTTTCTGAATTTTTCATCAGTTCTTCTACAGTTTTTACTTTTTTCTTTTTAATTTCTACTTTTACTTCTATAACTTCTATAATTTTTTCGTCTTCATTCACTTCATCTACTTTTATAATTTCTTCTTCTTTTACTTCTACTTTTATTATTTCGACAGATGTTTTATTCCACGATAAATTTATGTTTTCATTGGATGTAATTTCGGTATCATCGTCCCAATTTTCTATTAAATCATTATTAATCAATCCAAGCTTATTAACAATTAATTTTTGTCCGTCGATACCACAATCATCATATGAATTGTTTCGATGCAACATAGTTCTTTCATTAATAAATTTCATTAGCATTGTATTAATATTTTTTGCTTCAAGGATGGCATTGTCATTGTATGGATTTCTGGCGTATTCAAAGATTTTAACTGCCAATGAATCTGTTATAAAAATTTCGGCCATCCAAGATTGACCAACACGACCAGCTCTGCCGAAGACTTGAAATAATGTATTAATTCCGTGAGTATTCGAAAACTTTTCTGTAACAAACACACGATTAATTGGATAATTTGTTCCATAACTAATAGAACTATCTGCCACTAGATATGCTAATTGACCATTCACTGCTTGTGATAATACAAAACGCAAGTAATCACTGTCCAAATTGTATAATGTGGATTGAGTGTATATTCCAACACCTGCCATCAACAACAACATCATTTCATTTGAAATATTCATTGATGGAATTGTATCTAAAACAACACTGTTTCTCATTGTACTTTTTTCTATCAACTTGAATTGTTTTCTGGCATATTTTTTATGATGTTCATATGTGTTTATTTGTGCCCATGCTGGAAATTCAATTGATGGTTTATTTTTTTCTTCTGTTTCTTGTTTTTCTTGAGCTGCTTTATTCGTGTTTTCTATTCTTTTTTCTATTTTATCAAGAGATTTTTTATACATCTTCATCGCATTATCATAATTTTTCAATATTGATGATGTTGTCACACCGTGGTTTTGTAATTCATTCAATAATCCTTTAAAATTTTTCAAACAAAAATCAATTGGATTGATATCAACAATTAAATTCATATTTGGAAACTTGTGTGCACTGGTTGTTCCTAATTTGTCAAAATGTATTTCGCTATTTTCTTCTTGATCACATGTTGTATTATCATCGTCATCATTATTATCAAACACGAAACCACAATCATCATCATCATTGTCATTGTTTTTTTCTTTTTCTTTCTTTTTCTCTTGATTTTTATCTTCTTCTTGATTTTCTACACTAATGTTGGTTGAACAAATTTCTTCGATAATATCATCAGAACAAGTAGAAAGTACATCTAACATATTCATAGCAACAATTCTTACTTTATTTGCAGAGAGATTGTTAACATCTGAAAATATTTGTCGAATATTTGGTAAATCCTTATTTGCAATTTTTTTTGATAATTCTGACCAAATAATTTTAACAACTTTGTGAGTATACAATCTTCCTAAAAATGGATTTTGTTTTATTGTTTCAATAATACCACTTAGTTCTTGTTTATTTTTACATTTAGAATGGGGTAATACTAGTTGATATTTCAGAGTTCTTACTTCACAACCAATTTGTATTTCGTTTGAATAAACGGTTGTGACTGTGTTTTTAGGGAAAAATCTTTTATGATATTCAATGAGACAAGACATATATTCTTCAGATGGTAAAGTGGCTGAAGATAATATTGTCCATTGAGGCATATTAATCATCAATTCCGCATTTTGTTTTAAACCACCGCTGTTTAATATATCTGCACCTTGGGTTGGTTCATCATGAAATAACACGAATGAACAATCTAATCCATTTTTCTCCATTTTATTGTGGTTTATTTTTAATATTTTACTTGCAACTGACGGACTGCATATTATAACCAAAACTTCTTTAACTGATTTACAATTCCAGTGTGGAACTATTTTCGGCATATCATTCTTGATAAATGCGACACCAAACTTAATACCAGCATTATAACAAATTTGTGCGACTTGCCCTTTTACTGATCGCAAATTACAACAAAAAATTAATTGTTTTACTTTGTGAGATTGTTGACTGTTTTTATATTGTTCGTTTTTACATTGTAAATATTCCGCAAGAGCAACAACAAATGTAGTTTTTCCTGAACCTATCATCGCTTTGTAAAATATAAGATACCCTTTTTCATTATTTTTTATTGTTTCCATTAAATTACATTGATTTTGTCTTGGTGCTATTCCTTTTGTCGGAATAATATTGTCAAATTTGGTGTATGTTAATAACTTTGGTGCTTTATCGCAAATTATCAAACCATCGAATATATATTTTTGTTTTATATTGTTAATAGAAATTTCTAAATCAGTGAGCATTGTTTGAGACACACTAATTTTCTCAGTCGAATTAATAATTGATTTACCGACATAATCTGTCGCGGCGTTTTTAAATTTTTGTGCACCTGCAATTATTTCATAAATATCAACAATATTGTGATTATCATCGTTCTCACTCATTTTATTCAAAACAAACCAAATTATATACATAAATGTAATCCCTTTTATTTCCATCGTTTTTGATGATTCTAAACCAAATGCATACACCAATTTATTTTGATCAAATGTTTCTAAAAGTGCATCTATTTGTTGCGATATCTTCGTCAATGAATGTTTTTGTCTAATTTGATCCGCTTTCTTAATTACTTTTGGCGGTGGTTGCTTATTTTTTTTATTGCTTGATTCGTCTGTTTTTGATATTGTTATTGGTTTTATTTTTTCAACAAGTGATTTACCTTTCCAATTTTCTAATTTATTCCTGTACATCATATAAAATTCCTCTCCGAATACATAATGTGTATCATCTGCAATAACACTATTTGCGGCATCACCATTGTTTTGTCCTAATTGTTTTAAACATGCAATAACTTTCTTGTCAAATTCATTGACTAATTTTTCAGCATTTTGCCAATCGTGTTCATTAAATTTCTCATCTAATTGCTGGATTTCAATTGTCTGAGTTTTAATGGTATTGTTATCATCCTTTGATACTATTACATTCGTTGATTCATTTGAATTCATAAGTGGCTGGTTTAGTTATATATTGATCATCTATGTTTAATATATATTTCTATTTTCATTTTTTTTAATATATGCTGAATGGTTCTAAACAACAAAAACACACCTGAAGTACATTATAAATTTACAAAACGCGATGATCAAATATTATACAAACCAGATCCTGTTTTATTCAAATATTATCAATTGTGTAATTTTGAAAACAAGAATAAATTATTTTTCGTCAGAAGATTTCTTTGTAATGAAGACTATGCAATCCTAGAAGTAAAAGAAGCTGAATTCACAAAAAGACAAATCGATGAATTCATAAATAAAGCTCCTCAAAATAGTTATAAAATATTTTCTGTATACAATTTTAAACATACACACTATCCCACAACAAATGATTTAATTATGGCTCACTCCACACTCATTCGCGGAACTGTTACTCCAACGAAAATTAGAGAATATATTCGATAAAAAATGATGAAAAAATGATGAAAAAATTGTTGAGTAAATATCGAAAGGAAAAACACATGATGGCATTTTTTAATTGAATTAATTGGTCGAATAATATATTGATTTTGTAGTTGAGTTGTCGCCGAGTTGTTGTCGAGTTAGTCGCCGAGTTGTTGCCAAGTTGTTGCCAAGTTGTTGCCAAGTTGTTGCCGAGTTAGTCGCCGAGTTGCGAGTTGTTGTCGAGTGATGTTATTATGAAAGGCAAATGCTGGGGTTTGAGACGTGTTGGTTAACACGTCTCAACCCGCTCCACAAAGTCTCGATGCAAGCATCTCGTCTTTGCGTGGCGTAAAACTTCATAAATAAGCTATCATGTAAATAACAAATATTAAACTCATATTGTTATTCTGAATCGAGACATACGGCGAACCCGCGTATGATTTTCTATTTGTCATTTTTATGATTGTGTATGTGGATGACACAGTGAGGTCTTTTATGTAATCGCCGAGTTGTCGCCGAGTTAGTCGCCGAGTTAGTCGTCGAGTTAGTCGCCGAGTTAGTCGTCGAGTTAGTCGCCGAGTTGTTGCCGAGGTGTGTTATTATGAAAGGCAAATGCTGGGTAAAACTTCATAAGTAAACTATCGTGTAAATAACAAATATTAAACTCATAATGTTATTCTGAATCGAGACATACGGCGAACACGTGTATGATTTTAAGTTTGTCATTTTTAAGATTGTGTATGTGGATGACACAGCGAGGTCTTTTATGTAATCGCCGAGTTGTCGCCGAGTTGTTGCCGAGGTGTGTTATTATGAAAGGCAAATGCTGGGTAAAACTTCATAAGTAAACTATCGTGTAAATAACAAATATTAAACTCATAATGTTATTCTGAATCGAGACATACGGCGAACTCGTGTATGATTTTAAGTTTGTCATTTTTACGATTGTGTATGTGGATGACACAGCGAGGAATTCAATAATGTCGCCGAGTTGTTGCCGAGGTGTGTTATTATGAAAGGCAAATGCTGGGTAAAACTTCATAAGTAAACTATCGTGTAAATAACAAATATTAAACTCATAATGTTATTCTGAATCGAGACATACGGCGAACTCGTGTATGATTTTAAGTTTGTCATTTTTACGATTGTGTATGTGGATGACACAGCGAGGTCTTTTATGTAATCGCCGAGTTGTCGCCGAGTTGTCGCCGAGTTGTTGCCGAGGTGTGTTATTATGAAAGGCAAATGCTGGGTAAAACTTCATAAGTAAACTATCGTGTAAATAACAAATATTAAACTCATAATGTTATTCTGAATCGAGACATACGGCGAACTCGTGTATGATTTTAAGTTTGTCATTTTTACGATTGTGTATGTGGATGACACAGCGAGGAATTCAATAATGTCGCCGAGTTGTTGCCGAGGTGTGTTATTATGAAAGGCAAATGCTGGGTAAAACTTCATAAGTAAACTATCGTGTAAATAACAAATATTAAACTCATAAAGTTATTCTGAATCGAGACATGACGGCGAACTCGTGTATGATTTTAAGTTTGTCATTTTTACGATTATGTATGTGAATGACACAGCGAGGAATTCAATAATGTCGCCGAGTTGTTGCCGGGGGGTGTGTTATTATGAAAGGCAAATGCTGGGTAAAACTTCATAAGTAAACTATCGAGTAAATAACAAATATTAAACTCATAATGTTATTCTGAATCGAGACATACGGCGAACTCGTGTATGATTTTAAGTTTGCCGATTTTTACGATTGCCGTATGTGGATGACGCAGCGAGGAATTCAATAATGTCGCCGAGTTGTCGCCGAGGTGTGTTATTATGAAAGGCAAATGCTGGGTAAAACTTCATAAGTAAACTATCGTGTAAATAACAAATATTAAACTCATAATGTTATTCTGGATCGAGACATACGGCGAACTCGTGTATGATTTTAATTTGTTATTTTTACGATTGTGTATGTGGATGACACAGCGAAGTCTTTATATGTAATCGCCGAGTTGTCGCCGAGTTGTCGCCGAGTTGTCGCCGAAATAGTGTCGCCGAGTTAGTCGCCGAGTTAGTTATTATGAAAGGCAAATGCTGGGTAAAACTTCATAAGTGAGCTATCGTGTAAATAACAAATATTAAACTCATAAAGTCATTCTGAATCGAGACATACGGCGAACTCGTGTATGATTTTAATTTGTTATTTTTACGATTGTGTATGTGGATGACACAGCGAGGTCGATTCAATAATGTCGCCGAGTTGTTGCCGAGGTGTGTTATTATGAAAGGCAAATGCTGGGTAAAACTTCATAAGTAAACTATCGTGTAAATAACAAATATTAAACTCATAATGTTATTCTGAATCGAGACATACGGCGAACTCGTGTATGATTTTAAGTTTGTTATTTTTACGATTGTGTATGTGGATGACACAGCGAGGAATTCAATAATGTCGCCGAGTTGTTGCCGGGGGGTGTGTTATTATGAAAGGCAAATGCTGAGGTAAAACTTCATAAGTAAACTATCGTGTAAATAACAAATATTAAACTCATAATGTTATTCTGAATCGAGACATACGGCGAACTCGTGTATGATTTTATTAGTTTGTCATTTTTACGATTGTGTATGTGGATGACACAGCGAGGAATTGGTATGTCGCGGGATAATAGTCGCCGAGTTGTTGCAAATATTATTACTGTTATTATGAAAGGCAAATGCTGGTCGTAAAACTTCATAAGTAAACTATCGTGTAAATAACAAATATTAAACTCATAATGTTATTCTGAATCGAGACATACGGCGAACTCGTGTATGATTTTATTATTTGTTATTTTTACGATTGTGTATGTGGATGACACAGCGAGGTCTTTAATGTAATCGCCGAGTTGTCGCCGAAATAGTCGCCGAGTTGTCGCCGAGGTGTGTTATTATGAAAGGCAAACGCTGGGTAAAACTTCATAAGTGAAACTATCGTGTAAATAACAAATATTAAACTCATAATGTTATTCTGAATCGAGACATACGGCGAACTCGTGTATGATTTTAAGTTTGTCATTTTTACGATTGTGTATGTGGATGACACAGCGAGGTCTTTTATGTAATCGCCGAGTTGTTGCCGAGTTGTCGCCGAGTTGTCGCCGAGTTGTCGCCGAGGTGTGTTATTATGAAAGGCAAATGCTGGGTAAAACTTCATAAGTAAGCTATCGTGTAAATAACAAATATTAAACTCATAATGTTATTCTGAATCGAGACATACGGCGAACTCGTGTATGATTTTAAGTTTGTTATTTTTACGATTGTGTATGTGGATTGACACAGCGAGGAATTCAATAATTGTCGCCGAGTTGTTGTCCGAGGTGTGTTATTATGAAAGGCAAATGCTGGGTAAAACTTCATAAGTAAGCTATCGTGTAAATAACAAATATTAAACTCATAATGTTATTCTGGATCGAGACATACGGCGAACTCGTGTATGATTTTATAGTTTGTTATTTTTACGATTGTGTATGTGGATGACACAGCGAGGTCTTTTATGTAATCGCCGAGTTGTCGCCGAGTTGTCGCCGAGTTGTTGCCGAGGTGTGTTATTATGAAAGGCAAATGCTGGGTAAAACTTCATAAGTAAGCTATCGTGTAAATAACAAATATTAAACTCATAATGTTATTCTGGATCGAGACATACGGCGAACTCGTGTATGATTTTATAGTTTGTTATTTTTACGATTGTGTATGTGGATGACACAGCGAGGTCTTTTATGTAATCGCCGAGTTGTTGCCGAGTTGTCGCCGAGTTGTTGCCGAGGTGTGTTATTATGAAAGGCAAATGCTGGGTAAAACTTCATAAGTAAGCTATCGTATAAATAACAAATATTAAACTCATTAATGTTATTCTGAATCGAGACATACGGCGAACTCGTGTATGATTTTAAGTTTGTTATATTTACGATTGTGTATGTGGATGACACAGCGAGGTCTTTTATGTTGTCGCCGAGTTGTCGCCGAGTGATGTTATTATGAAAGGCAAATGCTGGATAAAACTTCATAAGTAAGCTATCGTGTAAATAACAAATATTAAACTCATAATGTTATTCTGGATCGAGACATACGGCGAACTTGTGTATGATTTTAAGTTTATCATTTTTACGATTGTGTATGTGAATGACACAGCCAAGTATTTATTAGTGTCACCGAGTTGTGTTATTATGAAAGGCAAGTGCTGGAAACAATCCTCACCCTTCCACAAAGACTCTATGCAAATATCTCGCCTTTGTGTCGCGTAAATTTTCGTAAATAAGCTATTGTATAAATAACAAATAGTAAACTCATAAAGTCGTTTTGAACTAAGACAAAATGCGAACTTGTTTATGATTTGTTATATTTACAACTGTGTATGTGGATGGCATCGCCTGATATTTTATTGTCGATTATCCTATCGCTCGATGAGATAGCAACATGTTAAACAAGTTTAATATGTTGCTATTTTTTATTATTTTTTAATATTCAAACGTCACACTGTAATTACCAAATTTATCGACATAACTAATTGTGGTTTGGATCGAGACGTGATTCGAATTTGTTTATGATTTTATTATTTGTTATATTTACAATAGCATATGTGAGTGACATCGCATCTGCTGCGATAATAATATTCCCGTTGATGTTTCATGATTATATCCAAATATTATTATTTAGTTATAACTATAATTCAACACTCAACAATGATTTTCTCGCAAATATTTGACAATTTCCCAGAGTACTTTACAATCGTAATAATTATAATTAACAATTGATTCCATTTCTTTTGAATCATTTGATCTGAATATTTTCGCGACTGTGTTCATAGCATCGTGAGCATTATTAATATCAGACCAAACTGTTTTTATCATATTATGTTTAAACATGGCATTTGCAACTTCTTTCAATTTAAATTTAAACATTCCCTTAACAATGATTGGTTCAGTTACAAATATGCTGTGAATATCAATGAAGTCAACTTTACTAAACCAAGATATAAATTTACAATTACTTCTTTCATTTGCGTGTTCTAGGAATGTTTGTTCGGCATGAGTCCAATGGAATAGTCTAGGAACTGCTTTTTTTGTTTTATGTTTTTTCATATATACTTTCCGCCGATCATCGATAAAATTAATAAATTCACCAAATATTTTTTCTTCATGATTGACATTGTATTTTTGCATTGAAAAGTGTTTAAATTTAAATTCATTATTTTCTTGATAACCAACACCCATCATGAATATAACGTTTGTATTCATTTTTGAATTTTCAACATTCATATTTGTTTCAATAAAACATTCGTTTATTGTTTCAAAATCGACATAAAAATCTAATTCATGTTCTTTTTTCCAATTTTGTTCATTGTTACTAACGATTTTAGGATATATTTTATCTTTTTTATGTTTATTCAACTTTATTATTTTATCAATAATATCCGCATGAGTTTTGTTTTTAACATTTAATATTTTTGAAGAACACTTTTTATCATTCCATTTATAAACTTTGTTACTATGAGCAAAATCTCTGTTTTTTTGTCCAACCATCCACAACAATGTTAAATCGTTATTCTTCTGAGCAATTTCTGTTTTAAGTGCATTCCATTGTGGATTCGCATTAGAACACATATTTGGATACATTTCTTTTCTATTTGGTTTCAAATAATTCCATTTTTGACCATTTGCTCTAACATCACGAATCCAATAAATTGCTCGAGCAGTTAATGTTATATATTCTTTATCAAACGCATTATAATCAATAACACCCAATCTATCAAAACTATTATAACAATATTCACACTTCGATGTTTTTTTCCAACCCTTACCCAAAATAAATACTTTATTTGGAATATAACCCTGTATTTGTCCCAGTGCCAAATTATAAATTGATAATTG
>CBDDBI010000012.1:0-11244 GCA_965225725.1 uncultured Granulicella sp. | reverse complement strand
CATCACCGCCGAGGCCGCCAACCAGACCGCAGCCTTCACCCTCGAGCTCGCCTCCCGCGCCGCGCAGGCCGCCGCAGCCAGCGAAGTCGCCCAAACCTCGACGCTCGCCTCCGCCATCAGCCGGGGCACCCAGGCGCTCTCCATGGCCGGCGCCGCCGAAGGCCTTACCGACGCCAGCACCGGCGGCGGCGCAACCCCCGCTCTGCCCTCACTCGGCGGCCTCGCCGACTCCGCCGCCAGCGGCAACGAGTCCGTCGCCATCTCCGGCGCCGCCGGCCAGACCAACGGCCTCGCCAACCTCTCGCAGGACGAAATCCAGGACCGCATCAACGAAGCCGTCTCCCGCGCCCGCGCCCAGGGCGGGGTCGCCGCCGACCAGGCCAACGCCGCCGTCGGCATCCTCGGCGCCATCATGGGCGGCCCCGGCGGCTTCGGCGGTGGCGGTGGCGGACGTGGCGGCGGCGGTGGCCGCGGCGGCGGCGCCTTCCGCAACTTCAACCCCGCGCAGCCGCACGGCTCCGTCTTCTACCAGGGCAGCTACGGCGCGCTCAACGCCCTGCCCTACTCGCTTACCGGCGCACCCGAGCCGCGTCAGGGCAATCAGCAAAATACCTTCGGCATCACCTTCATCGGCTCGCCCTCCATCCCACACCTGCTCAAGGCCGACACAAAACAGTTCATCTTCCTCAACATCACCGGCCATCGCAACATCACGCCGGAAAATCTCTACGCCACCGTCCCCACCCTCGCCGAGCGCGCCGGCGACTTCTCCGCCCTCACCGAAGATGTCTCCGGCCAAATCGTGCCCGTCACCCTCTACAACCCGGCCACGCTCGGCGTGCCGTTCGGTGGACCCATCTGCGTCACCGCCCCAACGACGCCCGGCTGCAACGTCATCCCCGGCACCCAGATTGCTCCGCAGGCGCTCGCCCTGCTCAAGTACTACCCCGCGCCCAACGTCGCCAACGCCGGCGACAACACCAACAACTACCAGACCGTCACCACCGCCGGCTCCAACTCCACCCAGGCGTCGCTGCGTTACATTCGCAACTTCGGCCAGCAACCCGCCTTCGGCCAATATCGCCGCCGCCAGCAGAACGGCCCCAAGACCCTCAGCCAGAACATCAACTTCAACGGCAGCTACACCGGCACCGCCTCCGACAATCGCAACGTCTTCCTCCCACTCGGCGGAGGCACCGAAAGCACCGGCTACAGCGCAGTCGCCGGCTACACCGTCGGCTACGGCCGCCTGCGCAACAACGCCTCGCTCACCTGGAATCGCTCGCACTCCAACGTCTTCAACTACTTCACCAACACCGCGCTGAACCCGGCAGTCGCCGCCGGCGTCAACGTTGGAACCGCCGCCATCTACAGCAATCCCTTCTACTACGGCGTGCCCAGCCTGCAATTCAGCGGCTTCACCGGCCTTACCAACGCGACCCCCAGCAACCACATCAACCAGACCATCAGCTTCTCGGACTTCGTCAGCTACAACCACAAAAAGCACAACATGCGCTTCGGCTTCGACATCCGCCGCGTCCACAACGACGTCATCGGCGGCACCAACGTCCTCGGCCAGCTCACCTTCTCCGGCTGCGCCACCGAAGTCCCCGTCACCGTCACCGGCACGCTCGAAAGCCAGTGCCAGGCCACCTCCACCAGCGCCTCCACCGCCACCCCCACCGGCGCCGGCTTCGCCGACTTCCTGCTCGGCCTGCCCCAGCAAGCCACCATCCAGGCCAGCGACAACAAGCTCTACCTCCGCGAAAACGTCTTCGACTGGTACGCGCAGGACGACTGGCGCGTGCTCCCCGGCTTCACCCTCAACTACGGCCTGCGCTACGAGTACTTCGGCCCATTCGTCGAAAAATACAACCGCCTCACCAACATCGATCACAATGCCGACTTCTCCCAGGTCGCCATCGTCACCCCCGGCCAGGTCGGCCCCATCAGCGGCACCCGCTTCTCGCGCTCGCTCGTCAACCCCGACCACGATCTCTACTCGCCGCGCTTCGGCTTCGCGTGGCGTCCCAAATTCGTCAAGGAGACCGTAGTCCGCGGCGGCTACGGCATCAACTTCAACACCACCCAGTACAGCCGCTTCGCCAACAACCTCTCCGACCAGCCGCCGTTCGCCGTCACCCAGACCAACATCGCCTTCTCGGAAGGCTGCTCGCAGCTCACCATCGGCGCCGCCTACAACTGCTCGGACGCCGCAGTCCAAAGTAACTACGGCATCAACCCCAACTACCGCACCGGCCACGTCCAGGTCTGGAATCTCGACATCCAGAAGACTCTCCCGCTTGGCATCGTACTCAACCTCGGCTACACCGGCTCCAAAGGCGGCGATCTCGACGTCCTCACCGCGCCCAACCGCACCGCCAGCGGCCTGCTCAACCCCAACATCCAGGCCTTCGACTACGAAAACTCCCTCGCCTTCTCGCGCCAGAACAACCTCGCCTTCAACGCCCGCAAGCGCATGCAGAAAGGGGTCTCGCTGCAGGCCACCTACACCTACGGCCACTCCATCGACGATGCCTCCTCCGTCAACGGCACCGGCAACTCCGTCGCGCAAAACCCCGCCAACCTCGTCGCCGAAGAGAGCAACTCCAGCTTCGACATCCGCCAATCCCTCTCCGGCAACTTCGTCTACGAGCTTCCCTTCGGCCCCAACCGCGCCTTCTTCGCCCAAGGCGGCAAGGTCTCGAAACTCCTCGACGGCTTCAACATCTCCGGCACCTTCACCTTCGCCACCGGCAGCTACTTCACCCCGCAGTACACCGCCGCCGCCGCCGAAGTCGCCACCGGCACCAACACCTCGCTGCGCCCCGACCGCGTCTTCACCCAACCCATCAACGGGCCCCGCACCTTCGGCCAGTGGTTCAACCCCAACGCCTTTACCGCGCCAGCGGCCAACAGCTACGGCACCGCCTCGCGCTACTCCATCGAAGGCCCCGGCACCGTCAAGTTCAACGGCTCGCTCTCCCGCACCTTCACGCTCCCGGAGAACCGCTCCATCGAGGCCCGCATGACCGCCACCAACGCCTTCAACACCGTCCAATACGCCGGCATCAACACTACCGAAAACTCGCAAACCTTCGGCCAGGTCAACTCCGTAGCCGGCATGCGCTCCCTCAACTTCCTGGCCCGCTACCGCTTCTAGCAAATAAATCTGGGTGCCCCATCTCAGACGAGCTTTACCAGTCTGAGGTGGGGTTACAAAGACTCACGAAGATCCAAACACCAATGACCCTCCGTCAACTCATCTCGACCCTCACCCTCCTCACCGCACTCGCGGCGCCGTCGCTCGCCCAGCAAAACGGCACCGCCACCGCCCCCTACACCCTCAAAGTCAACACCGATCTCGTCCTCACCAACGTCATCGTCCGCGACAAAAAAACCGGCGCCCTCGTCAAAGACCTCAAACCCTCCGACTTCACCATCTTCGAAAACGGCAAACCCCAGAAAATCGCCAGCTTCGACTACCAGAACGTCAACGACGCCGCCCTCCTCGCCGAATCAGCCCGCGGCACCGTCTCCGGCAAAACCTCCGTCGCCGACCTCCTCAACAACGACTTCGCCGCCAATCCCAACACCCTCCACGACCACCGCCTCATGGTCTTCTTCTTCGATCTCACCAGCATGCAGCCCGAAGACGTCGACCGCGCCGTCGACTCCGCCGTCGACTTCGTCCGCACCAAAATGCAGCCCGCCGACCTCGTCGCCCTCGTCTCGCTCGACACCGGCCTCACCATGGACCAGGACTTCACCGCCGACAAGACCGCCCTCCTGCGCGGCCTCTCGAAATACGGCGGCACCGAAGGCACCGGCTTCACCGCCGGCGGCACCACCGGCTCAACCGACTCGACCGCCGACAACGCCGGCTCCTACGCCGCCGACGACAGCGAATACGCCTCGCTCAACACCGACCGCGAGCTCTATGCCGTCGAGGCCATCGCCAAATCGCTCGAGCGCGTCGACGGCCGCAAATCCATGCTGTATTTCTCCGGCGGCCTCACCCGCCAGGGCATTGAAAACCAGGCCAGCATCCGCGTCGCCACCAACGAAGCCGTCAAGGCCAACATGGCCATCTACTCCATCGACACCCGCGGCCTGCAGGCCCTGCCGCCACTCGGCGACGCCTCTACCGGCAGCCTCCGCGGCACCGCCAGCTACAGCGGCCAGGCCATGCAAAACAACCTCAACTCCAACTTCGCCTCGCAGGAGACCCTCGGCACCCTCGCCTCCGATACCGGCGGCAAATTCTTCGGCGACTCCAACGACTTCGCCCCCGCCTTCCAGCAAGTCCAGCACGACACCGAGGCCTACTACATCCTCGGCTTCAAATCCACCGACCCCGCCCGCGACGGCCGCTTCCGTCACCTCACCATCAAGCTCAACCGCTCCGATCTCAAGGATGCCAAGCTCGAATACCGCACCGGCTACTACGCCGCCGCCGACTTCAAACACTCCTCCAACGAAGACCGCGAAGTCGCGCTCACCGAGCAGATGCGGTCCGATCTTCCCGCCACCGACGTTCCCCTCTACCTGCAGGCCCTCTACTTCAAGCTCGACAACGGCAACTTCTACGTCCCCGTCTCGCTCATCGTCCCCGGCTCCGCCATCCCGTTCCTCAAAAACGGCGACAAGGACAAGGCGAACCTCGACATCGTCGGCCAGGTCAAAAACGCGCAGGGCATCATCGTCGGCAACGTCCGCGACACCGTCAAGCTCAACCTCACCGCCAACGAAAACGTGCGCCAGCGCAACATCCAATACACCACCGGCTTCTCGCTCGCCACCGGCAAATACCACCTCAAATTCGTCGTCCGCGAAAACCAGACCGGCCAGATGGGCAGCTTCGAAACCGACCTCAACGTCCCCGACTTCAAAAAAGAAAAACTCCCGCTCAAGCTCAGCTCCATCGTCCTCGCCAGCCAGCGCCTGCCCAACAAGGAGAAGAACCCCGTCAACCCGCTCATCCGCGACGGCCAGGAGTGGGTCCCCAACATCCCGCACGTCTTCCGCCAGGACCAGCACCTCTACTTCCTCTACGAGGTCTACGACCCCGCGCACCAGAAGGGCGCCGCGCCCTCGCAAGCCACGCCCGCAACCCCCGCCAACCTCGGCCGCCGCCCCTCTCTCAGCGGCATCCGCGTCCTCACCTCCATCGAGTTCATCCTCGGCGGCGTCAAAGTCTACGAAACCCCGCTCGTCGAAGCCACCGCCATCAACTCACCCCAGCGCGGCGCCGTCTCCTTCCAGTTCGACGTCCCGCTCACCCCCCTCAAACCCGGCGACTACCTCTGCCAGGTCAACGTCATCGACGACGCCGGCGGCAGCTTCACCTTCCCCCAACTAGCCCTCCGCATCACCCCACCCGCCATCGCCCCACCACCCAATCCCTCGGGCGCCCAGCAAGACGCGGGATACCTGCTTTTACACAGGACGTTCTGACGCTTTGCGTAACAACAACGTGAGCCGCAGCCCCACCACGCAGACACCAACTGCGCAAGCCGTCTAACTTAGAAAGCTGCCCCCGCGGCAGTCCGACCGTAGCTGCGCCCGAAAACAACGCATAAGGCCGTTCAGGCGTTATCTACTGCGGCTTCATGACAAGGAAGACGTCATAAATCACTCGGTCAACGGTGTCCGACGCGATCGGATTGAGCGCGCCTCGGTAGCGGAACTTATTTCCAAATGCATCTACCTTAGGAACTTCGACGTACTTCAGGCTGATGGAGTGGATGCCAAGGTCGTCCAGTCGGTGGAGCTCGCCGGGCTGCGAGACACCGTCGTGGTTGCTATCGATCCACACCAGCAGGTGCGGCCAGATTGCGTCGTGCTTGTCTATCATGCCGTCACCGTTGCCCCCTTGCGGCGCTGTGTCATAGACTGCGAGCGCGAGAAATCCATTCGGCGTCGGGGACGGCGGCTGGGTAGTAAGGTTGCCAAACAGCTCCTGTGCAGAGTCGATCCGCCCGTTGCCATTCCGGTCGAGCGCTAACCAGCCGTTAGTCGATGATGGCGCGGTCCAGGCAATCTGTATCGGAGTTCCGTTACCGAAGAAGTCGAACAAAACGCCACCCGCGGCGGAAGTAAGATGGAAGCCGGAGCCATCCGTGTCGATGATGATTGGTGAGCCCTCACCTGCACCGCTTTGCTCCCACTCGCAATCGTCGTAGTTCCAATACCAGTAAGGGCCCGGAGGGGGAGAACCCTCAGGTTCGCATGTCGGCGCCGCGGGAGGAGGGGGCGACGTATTAAGGACCCACTTGCAGGTTGTTGGATCCCAAGTCCAAGTGTCGCCCTCCGGAGCGGGATAGGGCGGGTTTGCTATCGGTGTGCAGACCGGCGGAGGAACCGGATTGGGACTTGTGCAGCTGACCACCTTTGGAGGAGCAACCGGCACGGGAGAAATTGGGGCTTTCGCAACCAGCGGAGCCGCCCCCTGTAGCGCATGCGCAGACACCTGCGCTATGCCGCTTGACTGCGAGCACATTTGTGCGGCTGGCAATCCTAATGCTGCAATCGTAACGAAAAAGGCAATCCTCATAGAACGCTCACTTTTTGCTCCACAAACTGTGCTCAGCGCATATTCCACCCCTGCTAAGTCGATTGAAATCCGCGCCATATAACTGCGGAGCGGATCATCATGGAAGCAAATTGGAAATTGGTGAGCTTTTGAGTTCTCCAGACGGGCTGATGATCGTAGATCTGACGTACTCGATATTTAGCACGAACTGGCCGCTTCCAGGGTCGAACATGATCGAGTAGGCGAGTCTGTAGGGAGCAGCATCGAGGATTTGATTGAGAGCACTGCGGCAGGTTGTCGGCCCACCTGAGCTACGAAATCTGATCTGGGCGAGCAGATTGACCGGAGCACTCCCGATGACAAGCCTGTGGCCTGACGCCGAGGAGCAGTTGGCAACAATATTTGCGACACCGACCATACCTTCCACGGTGCCCGCCTGCACCGAAATCTTATACGATCCGATTGGAATCAGCTCGGCGGGCTGAGCATCGATAACCGTCGCTCTACCGTCAGGCTCCACTTGGACCGTTCGAACCCTGTCCGTCCTGCTCTCAAGGGAGGCAGCAACAAGAGATTGCATCACTACCGGTTTGTCCTTGCCTTCTCTCAAGACGTGGTCGTTTGGAATCGCAAGGAGGATTTCTTCGGACCTAGGCACCAAGACCCCAACGTCAGACGGATGCGCTGCCTTCCACTGCGCTGGGGCAATATCTTCAACGTCCGCGGGTGCAATTGCGGTTTCTTCGTAGTCGATAGTCCACCCGTATTCATTTGAAATCGCGCGTACTGCTGAGTAAAGAGCGCGCCTTGTGCTGGTCTTGAACACGCTTTTCGTCGCATCACGGGTAATCTGGACTCCATCCACATAAGAAGCCCCCTGCGCCAAGGCCGAAGCGCTCGCAAAACTTAAAAGGGTAGTAACCAAAATACCTCGCCGCGAGGCCCGGAGGAAGGCTACAGTGGAGTTACAGGACCGCATGCACCCTCCCTGCAGCTTTGGCCGCCATCAGAAGATATGGTGTCAGTAAGGTTCACATTGATTTCATATACAGTTGCCGCTTGGCCGGAGCAAGTGATAGTCAAATTCTGGTACAGGTGAAATCCGCAGGGCAGATTGCCTAATTTACCGTTGTTTACCCAGTAATAGGTAGCTGCTGACGCAGAGTAGCCCACGATGTCAGGTCCCCACTGATTGCCAGTAAGCACCGTTACAGACCCGTCAGGCGACGAAGTTGTTGGAACACCCACCGTCCATGTGCCGCCCGTGACGCTTGTGCCGGGAGCGTAAGGTGAGCCGCTAAACCAGCAACTATCTGTCCCGATAGCATTCTCAGCCTCCACGATCGTCGACCCCGTGTCGACCGAGCCTGGATTTGTAGTAAACACAAGCGTTTGCACAAAATCGTAGGCAGTAGCGTAGCCCGGAGTCACTGTATAGCGTATCCCCTCGGACGTTTCGGAATCCGGCGTCGTACACCCAACACATGACTCCTGCGCTCTCAGTGAAAGCGAAGCAGTGAGGACGATCAAACCCACGAGTAGAAAGCGATTCAGCGACACTCTAGCACCCCTCAGGCACCCTCATCTAAGCCGGTTCACCATAGAAGTGGACGCCGAGCGTGTCAAGTGAAATCCTCTTTTTCTTAAGGTGGAAAATGAGAGGCGACGCACCAGGTAAATGAGCCTCCTAAAAGGCACCGGCACCGCACAAACCCTCAACCTAAATGACCGCTTCTAGAAGCGGACCTTTCGCCTATGTCATAGTCATGGACCGCAGCTAACTACAGGAGCCCTCACCCATAGCTTCATGGCCCCAAGCTGCCGGCATCGCAAACCAATCGCATCACGTAACAGCCTAGCGGCGGCAGCTGATCGGATGCCCGGAGGCGCGTCTCGCCCGTTCAATTCCCGATATGGAACCAGAACCAGGGGTTAAAGAACCGAATTACTGCCAAAAACACCAGCAAACTCGCATGTCAAGCCCCATTCTCCCGTAACTCCAACAAAACAAGCAGAATAGAGTTGTCCTTTTTACCCCCTCCAACCTGCTATTCTGTTAATAGAGATAAAAAAGAAAGGCCCGAGGCGAACCCCTCGGGCCTTTCTGCATTCCCCTAAGTCCTTTCTTTGCAATATTTTACCCATAACCCTCATGGATTCAATATTTTACCCGGCACCCAGCGGCTAAACCGTTGAATCCATTAGCCGTTTAACCATCAAGTTAACAGGGGGGGAGTACCCCCAGCGAGGTCCGACCATGAAGCCCTCACCAACATCTCCACCGATCAAATCGTTACCTCCCAATCCGCTGCGTCCTGAACTATTCCCCTACCCCAGACCACACCCCAAATCCTCCGGCTCCGCGAACAACCCCATCCCGCAACATTCCATTGACAAACATCCAGCCGCAGGAAGACTATTCTGCCCATGCCACAGTAAGACACCGTGGGCAACGGCAGGAGGTTCTCTCCATGTTACGTTCGCGCATCGTCCTTCCCCTCGTCCTCCTCATCGTCTCCGCCAGCGCAGTTCTCGCTCAGGTCACACCGTCAAGCGATCCCGACACCGACGCCGCAGTCGATCGCGCCATGCGCCACGCCACTACCGAGTGGGCGCTCGTCGCCCCGCACCTTCCCGATCCTGCAACCGCCTCGCCCGGTTCGCTCCTACAGGCCGCAGACATCCTCCGGGCGCGCCGATTCCTCGAAGACGCCCTCGAATACTACGGCTACGCCCTCAAGCGCGGAGGCGACGAAGCTGCACTCGACAACCGCATGGGCGTCACCGAGCTCCAGATCGGCCAGCCCGCGCTCGCCCGCGTCTACTTCCGCCATTGCATCGCCCTCAGCAAGAAAGACGCCCAGGGATGGAACAACCTCGGCGCCGTCGAAACCATCGATGGCAACCCGCGCCAGGCCATCTCCGACTACCAGCGCGCCGTCAAGCTCAACCGCAAGAACTCCGTCTTCCACGCCAATCTCGGCACCGCCTACTTCGCCGTAAAGGATTACGAGAGCGCCCGCGGCGAGTTTGAGACCGCCGTCAAGCTCGACCCCGCGGTCTTCGAGCGCGGAGGCTTCGGTGGCTCGCTCGTTCACGTCCTCTCCGCCGACGATCGCGGCCAGTTCGCCTTCGAGATGGCGCGACTCGCCGCCATCCACAACGAGCAGGACAGCATGCTCCACTGGCTCGCCCAGGCTAGCGAAGCCGGTATCGACCTCCGCACTGCCATGCCAGGTATCCACGAGTTCCAGCCCTACCTGAAGGACGCGAGAATCGTCCTCATCATCCACAACACCCAGGCCCTGCGCAGTAAAGAACTCGCCGTCAGCGAACCCGTTCCCACTCTCGCTGCAGCCAAGACTGTCCCACGCTAGCCGCTACTTATAAGGGCAATGCCGGCAATCGGAGTTACAGCAATACCCCCGCTTCAGGTGGTATGCGGCAGTAAACACCAGGTAAGGCCCGTCCCAGTAGAAGTCCTCCGGTGCCAGCTCCTCCGTCTCCTGTTCCTTCGAATCTTCAGCATCCATCGTCTTAACTCATAAACTCTAAACTCTTTACTCGCGAAATCCCCTGTCCCAAAGGTTCAACCGAGTCGCTTCCACCCGAGAACAGCCCGCCTCCTGGTTCGATCTCAACCAACGCTCCACCGTTCCCATCCGCTTCCTGCACCGCGAGTGGCTCTCCATCCTCCTGCACCGGAACTCCATTCCTGAACCTCACAAACTTTCCAGGCACAGCAGCCACTCTCGTCCCAGGCACCACGATTCCCACCAGATTCAGCGGATCTGCTCCCGCAACACGCACTTCGTCCTGCGACTCCCGCTTGCGCGAGTCGCGCAGGCTCTCCACCGCCTCTGGCAGCGCAAACTGCTCGCCCGAAAATCCCGACACAAACCGTCCGCCGCGAATCTCTCCACGCGCCTCCAGCCGCCGCAGAATTCCAAGCAGATCGCGCCACTTCGGCGCGTTCGACTCCCGCTCCAACAGGTCCCGAAATAGAACTCCATACCGGCAGAGCAGCATCTTCGCCGCCGATTCATGCGCCGCATCCGCCCGCTTCGCACGCGCAATCGCCTCCGCCTGCCGCTCCGCCGCCATAGGCTTCGCATGCGGAACAACCGCCTCTGTGTCGCCGCAAAGCAACGCCCAGCGCCCGGCAGTCGTCCGCGCCGCAGCCCGCTTGTTCAGGCTCGCCACGCTGTTCGCAGCCGACTTCCTGCGCGGATCCATCATCCCGCGCAGCTGGTCGAACCCATCCGCCGAGGCGAGCCCCGCCGTCGCCAGCTCCCACAACGCATGTTGCGCCTGCGGCCGCGAGAACCCGAGCACGCGCTGAATATCGTTCGAAAAACACGCACCACGCTGCCGCAGCAGGTTCCGCACCGCCAGCGCGTCCGCGCTCAGCGCCTTCAGCAGCATCGCTGCGTCAACACACTGCGCCTCAAGTGCGTGCGGCAGCCAGTCTGCCGACTCCCGCACGTAAAACGTAATCGGTGCCGCGTTCGTCGGGATCACCCGCCGCGGCGCAGAACCCTCCCCCACCTGCCAGGCTGGATGCGGCGAAACCCTGCCCCAACCGATTGCGCCCGAGAGACACAACGCATCCAGCCACTGCGGATCGTAGTTGGCGACGCGCGCCGGCAGCAGCGTCCGCTCCCACTCGACTGCTGGTGCTTCAAAGCCTTCGAGCTTCGAAAGCACCT
>CBDDBI010000011.1:0-9560 GCA_965225725.1 uncultured Granulicella sp. | reverse complement strand
AAGGGCATGCAGGCGCAGGGCGGACCGTGGGTCCCCGACATCGAACACGTCATGCAACCCTACGGCTACGGCGAACCGGCGGGAGAAGATCCCGCGGCGTTCGGAGAGCGCGCGGCTGACGATATCGAGCGCCGCATCCTGGAGATCGGCCCCGACAAGGTCGCCGCCTTCATCGGCGAGCCGGTTCAGGGCGCCGGCGGCGTCATCATCCCGCCGGAGAGCTACTGGCCGCGCGTGCAGGCGATCTGCCGCAAGCACGGCATCCTGCTGATCTGCGACGAGGTGATCTGCGGCTTCGGGCGTCTGGGGCGCTGGTTCGGCTTCCAGCACTATGGGATCGAGCCGGACATGGTCTCGATGGCCAAGGGGCTGTCCTCGGGCTACCTGCCCATCTCGGCGGTGGGCGTCGCCGATCACATCGTCGAGGCCTTGCGCGAGGCGGGCGGCGATTTCGTGCACGGCTACACCTATTCGGGCCACCCGACCTGCGCGGCCGTGGCGCTGAAGAACATCGAGATCATGGAGCGCGAGGATCTGGTCGGCCGCACAGCCGCGATCACCGGTCCGCATCTGGCGCGCGCCCTCGCCACCCTGGCGGATCACCCCCTTATCGGCGAGGTGCGCTCCCTCGGCCTGATTGGCGCCGTCGAGATCGTGAGTGACAAGTCCACGCGGGGCCGCTTTGGCGGCGCCGAGGGTGCCGCTGGTCCCATCGTCCGCGACCTCTGCATCGAAAACGGCCTGATGATCCGCGCCGTCCGCGACAGCTTGGTGATGAGCCCGCCCCTGGTCATCTCGCCGCAGCAGATCGACGACCTGTTGGGCATCATCCGGGCGTCGCTCGATCAAGCGGCGGTGGTGTTACGCGAGCGGTTCCCGAAAAGCTGAAGATGAAAGGCTGATCCTAAACCGGCCGCTTGGCCAGAGTTTGTGGCACGCGGCGACGCCTCCGCGGAGCCGCGCCGGGCGCGGCTACTCTCCGGCCCGCGCTCAATGGGCCGCCGGGACAAGCCCGCCGGTGACGGCAAGTGGGGGTTACGTGCTTGCAACTACTCTCTTTTTCACCGTCATAGCCGGGCGTCGGTAGTGTGCGGGAGGTTCTGCAAAATTCCCGGGGACGGGTTGGTCATGGCACGATGGTGATGTTCGAAGTCACCAACCCCGTGGAAGGGCCATACCATGACCAAGTTGAAGATAGCGCCGGTTGGCGCGGAGATGAAGGCGCTGTTGCTGTCCGACGAAGGCGGCTTTCGAGCGGTTCTGCGGGAGACGATGCAGGCGGCTCTGGAGGCGGAGATGACCGAGCTGCTGCAGGCGGAGAAGAGCGAGCGAACCTCGAACCGACTGGGGCATCGTTCGGGATACTACGATCGCAAGCTGATGACGCGGGTCGGGGTTCTGGAGCTGCGGGTTCCGCAGGACCGGGCCGGTCATTTCTCGACGGAGTTGTTCGAGCGGTATCAGCGGTCGGAGAAGGCCTTGGTGTCGTCGTTGGCGGAGATGTACGTCCAGGGCGTCTCGACGCGGAAGGTGAAGGCGATCACCGAGGAGCTGTGCGGCCACAGCTTCTCGGCCTCGACGATCAGCGAGGCGACGGCGCGATTGGACGAGAAGCTGACGGCCTTCTTCGAGCGTCGGCTGGCTGAGCCCTACCCGTATCTGATCTTGGACGCGCGCTACGAGCGGGTTCGCGAGGGCGGCGTGATCACGAGCCAGGCCGTGCTGGTGGCGATCGGGGTGGACTGGGAGGGCCGCCGCCAGGTGCTTGGCGTCGATGTGGCCAACCGCGAGAGCCGCTCCAGCTGGCGGGAGTTCCTGGCCGGCTTGAGAAGCCGGGGCCTGCACGGGGTGGAGTACGTCGTCAGCGACGACCACGCCGGCCTCAAGGCGGCGATCCGCGAGATCCTGCCCGAGGCGGCGTGGCAGCGTTGCTACGTTCACTTCCTGCGCAACGCCCTGGACTACCTGCCGCGCAAGCACGACGATGACTGCCTGATGGAGCTGCGGTGGTTTTACGACCGGCGGGACATCGAGGAGGTGCGCCGCGACATCGCCCAGTGGATCATGAAGTGGCAAGGCCGATACCCCAAGCTGGTGGCGTGGGTGGAGGAGAACGTCGAGGAGACCTTGACCTACTATCGGCTTCCCAGGGCGCACCATAAGCACATGAAATCGACCAACATGTTGGAGCGGCTGAACCAGGAACTGAAGCGGCGGACCCTGGTGGTGCGCATCTTCCCCAACAGCGCCAGTTGCCTGCGCCTATCGCGCGCCCTCGCCATCGAGACGCACGAAACTTGGCTGGAGGCGACCCGTTACCTCAACATGGAGCACTTGAAGGAGGCGAAGAAGGAAAACCTCAGAGCCTTGGCCGCCTGACGGCGGCGCGGGGCCGACGCTTGAGCTATGTGGATGGCTCCGCGCCGGCCCCGCTCAACCCATCGGCCATGACGCTTTTGCAGAACTTGACGCACACAACTCGGGCGTCAGTCCCGGCTACCCATGCGCGCGAACCACGGGGTGGCCGCGCGGACGCGGCCAATCGCTGCCATCGCCACCTCGCCTTGCTCGTCCCGCATGAGCCCTGCCCGGGGCCAAGCCAAATCAGCGCGCGACCGCACTCGGCCCGAGCCCATCCCGCCCGATCAATCCCATGCCATCGGCGATGTCGGACGCCATCGCCGCGCGCAATGCCTCGGCGTCTCCCGCCGCGATCGCGTCGATCGCGATACGGTGCTGGTCTACCAGATCCGCCGTGCCGTAGCGACCGTAGACCACCCGCATGTACGGCCCGAACTGCAACCACAGCGTCTGGATCAGCCGGTTGAGCGTGGGCCGGCCGTTCGCGCCGTAGATTGCGAAATGGAAGGCGTAGTTGTTTTCCATATAGGCGAGCACGTCGCCGGTCTCGATCGCGCGATCCAGCGCGGCGTCGATCGCGCGCAGGCGCTTGACGAAGGCGGGGGTCACATGCGGCAGCGCCAGGACGGCGGCTTCCGGTTCCAGCAACAGGCGGCAGGCCAGGAGATCGTCGAACCGCTCCGCCGACATCGCGGTCGCCTCGATGCGTCGCTTCGATCGGATCTGCACCGCGCCGTCGGCCGCGAGGCGGTTCATCGAATCGCGCACCGGCATCTGGCTGACGCCGAGTTCCAGCGCCAGGCCCCGCGTGGAGAGCCCGACGCCCGGCAGAATCTTTCCGGTGATCAGCCGTTCACGTAGCTCCTCGTACACGGTGGCGTTTAGCGGTCGCAAAGAGCCGGAACCGGCCAAAACCTCCTTCGCGTCCGCCTTGTCCCTCGCCGTCGCGGCCATTCTTCTCGCCCTGCTCCCGTCCACTATGTGCGCCTCGGCCTCGCCGGTAAACGCGCGCCATTGACGACGCCGCTCCGGTTTGAGACTGACCGAAATCAACTGTGATCGCAGGCGAGACGCCATGAACGCGCTGGAGCGCTGGGTCGAGGAACACGGCATCGTCGAGATCGAGTGCCTGGTCCCAGACATGAACGGCGTCCTGCGCGGCAAGGTGCTGCCCGCCGCCAAGCTGGTCCGGACCTGGCGCGACGGCTCGCTCAGGCTGCCGAGCAGCGTCTTCGCGGTCACCGTGACCGGGGAATACGCCGGCCGCGACGACGACGAGGACACCCACCGCGATCCCGACATGCTGCTCGTGCCGGACCTGGACACTCTGCGCGTCGCGCCCGGGATGAAGGCGCCGACCGCCTTCGTCTTCGCCGACGCCCACCATCCGAACGGTTCGCCCTGGGCGTCGTCTCCGAGACATGTGCTCAAGGCCGTCATCGCGCTTTACGAAAGCCTGGACTGGCGCCCCGTGGTGGCGCCGGAACTGGAGTTCTACCTCACCGGCCTGAACCCCGATCCCGACATCCCTCTCACGCCGCCGGCGGGACGCTCCGGCCGGGCCGAAAGCGCGCCGCAGCCTTATGGGTTGGAGGCGATTTCGGAGTTCGAGACCATCATCGACGGCATCTACGAGTCGTCGGAGATCGCCTCCCTCAACCTCGACACCATGATCCACGAGTCCGGCACGGCTCAGCTGGAGATCAACTTCCTCCACGGCGATCCCGTCGCCCTGTCGGACCAGGTCCTGGTCTTCAAGCGCATCGTGCGTCAGGTCGCGCTGGACCACGGCGTCTACGCCACCTTCATGGCCAAGCCGATGGAGAGCATCAGCCCGGCAGCGCCATGCACCTGCACGTCTCGGTGGTCGAACGGCGCGGGCGACAACCTGTTCGCCGACGCCTCGGGCGCGGACACGGCCATGTTCCGCCACTACATCGGCGGCTTGCAGACCTACCTGCCGCTCGTCGCGCCGCTGTTCGCGCCGAACGTCAACTCGTTCCGCCGCATGCGGCCCAGCCACAGCGCGCCGATCAATGTGCAGTGGGGCGAGGACAACCGCTCGTGCGGCCTGCGCGTGCCGATCTCGGACCGGCGCCAACCGGCGGATCGAGAACCGCCTGCCCGGCGCCGACGCCAACCCCTATCTGGCCATCGCCGCGACCTTGATCAGCGGGCTATCTCGGCGTTGTCAGGAAGCGGATCGAACCGAGCGCGCTCGGTGACCGGCAACGCCTATCACCACGCCCGCACCCTGCCCCGCACCTCGACGACGCGCTCGAGCGTTTCGCCGCCTGCGACGCGGTGCGCGATCTGCTGGGCGAGCCGTTCACCCGCGCCTTCACCCGCATCAAGGAGGCCGAGCTGGAGGCGTTCCAGGGCGTGATCAGCTCCTGGGAACGCGACCACCTGCTGCTGAAGGTGTGAACGTGCGGCTTCAACGACGGCCTGAACATGGCCGCGCTCCTACTATGCCGCCACGGCGGCGCCGGCGGCGCCGGACCCAGGCGCCGTTGCGCGGCGAGGCGCGAGGCCGACCTCGTGGTGGTCGGCGGCGGCTGCACCGGCCTGTCGGCGGCGCTGCACGCGGCGCGAACGCGGGCTTTCAGTCGTCGTCGGTGCTGGAAGGCGGCAAGATCGGCTGGGGCGCGTCGGGCCGCAACGGCGGCCAGATCATCCCGGGTCTGCGCAAAGGCGCGGTCGAGTTGGTGCAGCTCTACGGCGCCGAGCGCGCCAAGGCCCTGTTCGACCTGGCGTTGGAGGCGCGATCGCTGGTCGCCGAGCTGATCGAGCGCCACGGCATCGACTGCGACTTCAAGGCGACCGGGCATCTGCTCGGGGCGGTCAAGGCGTCCGACGCCAGGGCGATGGAGGCGGAAGCCGAGTGCCTGCGACCGCCTTCATGGCTATCCTCACGCCGAGTTCCTGTCCGCCGCCGACACGCGAGAACCGCAGGTCGACACGCCCTACCACGGCGGCTCTGCTCGATCGGATGGGCGGCCACATGCACCCGCTGAACTACACCCTCGGATTGGCCGGGCCGGGAGCGCGGCCGGCGTTCGGATCTTCGAGCATTCGCCCGCGACCGCCCTGTCGGAAGCGGGCGAGCGTAAGGGTGTCGACGGCGCCGGGCGGCGGCGGTGCGCGCGCGCCACGCCATCCTCGCCGGCGACGCCTTGTTGGAGGGCCTCGCCCCCAGGGTCGAACCACGGATCATGCCCGTGGCCAACTATGTCGTCGCCACCGTCCCGCTGGCCGACGCCGCGAGCCTGATCCCGAGCGACGCGGCGGTGTCCGACACGCGGTTCGTGGTCAACTACTTTCGCCTGACCCGGACGGCCGCATGCTGTTCGGCGGCGGCGAGCGCTACACTCCCGATCCGCCGCCGACATCGCCGACCTTCGTGCGCCCGCATATGGAGGCGACGTTTCCGCGCTGCGCGGGCGTCGCGATCGACCACGCCTGGGGCGGGCTCGTCTCGATCACCCGCACCCGCCTGCCGCACGTCGGGCGATCGGGGCGAGGTGCTGTTCGCCCACGGCTATTCCGGCATGGGCGTCATCCTGTCCACTCTCGGCCGGCAAGCTGCTGGCCGAGGCGATGATGGCGAAACCACGAGCGGTTCGACCTCTTCGCCGGGCATCGCGCCGCCGCCCTTTCCGGGCGGCGCGGCGATGCGCGGCCCGCTGCATGTGCTGGGCATGCTCTGGTACGCGCTCCGGGACCGGCTCGGATGAGTTCGATCGACCGCCGATGGTGCGTAAGAAGGAGATTCCGCCTTGGCCGACAAACGCTTCCGACGACGCCCTGGGCATGAACCGCCGCATCGATCGCCGCGACTTCCTCAACGGCGTCGCCGTGGGCATCGGCGCGATCGGGCGCCGGTCTCGCCCGCGCGGGCCGAGGCGGCCGAAGCCTGGCCTCAGGACCGCGCGGGCTACTATCCGCCGACGCTTCAAGGCCTGCGCGGCAGCCACGCCGGCTCGTTCGAGAACGCCCACGCCCTGCGCGACGGCGACTTCTGGGGCCATCACACGCGCATCGCCGGACACCGGCGAGCACTACGACCTGGTCGTCGTGGGCGGCGGGATCAGCGGCCTCGCCGCCGCGCACTTCTACCGCGACCGCGGAGCCGGCCGCCCGCATCCTGATCCTGGACAACCACGACGATTTCGGCGGCCACGCCAAGCGCAACGAATACCACCTGGACGGCAAGCTGCACCTGCTCAACGGCGGCACCCTGGAGATCGACAGCCCGAGGCCCTACAGCCCCGTCGCCGACGGTCTGCTGAAGACGCTCGGCGATCGATCCCGTGGCGCTGGCCAAGGCCTGCGATCGCGAGGCGGTCTACGGGTCGCTGGGGCTCAAACACGGGGTCTTCTTCGACAAGGAGACCTTCGGCGTCGATCGCCTGTGCGTCCGGCGCGCCCTCGCTCTACGACGGGACCCCCCTGGATCGTGGCCGGATTTCATCGCCCAGACCCCGCTGTCGCCCGCCGCCCGCGCGGACGTTCTGCGCATCGAGACGGGCGAGCATCGACTACATGCCGGGCCTGACCTCCGAGGAGAAAAAGGACCGTCTCTCGCGGATCAGCTACCGCGACTACCTGGTCAAGGTGGTCAAGATCGATCCGGCGGCGGAGGCCTTCTACCAGAGCCGCACCCAGGGCGAGTGGGGCGTCGGCATCGACGCGGTGTCGGCCCTCGACTGCTGGGGCTTCTTCATGCCGGGGTTCAAGGGCCTGAACCTTAAAGCCGGCGCCGCGCCGCGCATGAGCTTCACCCCCGCGGGCTACAGTCGAGGGCGGCTCCTACACCTTCCATTTTCCCGGACGGCAACGCCTCCATCGCCAGCCTGCTGGTGCGCAACCTGATCCCGTCCGCCGTGCCGGGCGCCGATTGCCGCGACGTCGTCACCGCCAAGGTCGACTACGCGCGGCTCGACCGTCCTGGCCAGCCCGTGCGCATCCGCCTGTCCAGCATTTGCGTGCGGGCGCGCAACATCGGCGAGCCGGCGTCCTCGAGGCGGCGTGGAGATCGCCTACGCGCGGGCTGACAAGGTCTACCGCGTGACGGCCAACGCCTGCGTGCTGGCGTCGTGGAACATGATGATCCCCTACATGTGCCCCGAACTGCCGGAGGCGCAGAAGTCCGCGCTGCGCAAAGATCGTCAAGACGCCGCTGGTCTACACCAGCGTCGCGCTGCGCAACTGGACGGCGTTCCACAGGCTCGGGATCTCCAGCGTCACGGCTCCGGCCGGCTACCACACCTCAGTTCCGGCTCAACTGGCCGGTGGACATCGGCGGCTACGCGGCCGAGCGCGATCCTACGCAAGCCGATCCTGGTCCACATGACCCGCACGCCGTGCAAGCCGGGTCTGCCGGAGTTCGACCAGAACCGCGCCGGCCGCGCCGAACTGCTCGTCACCCCGTTCGAGACCTTCGAGCGCGAGATCCGCGATCAGCTTGGGCGCACTCTGAAGGACGGCGGCTTCGATCCGGCGCGCGACATCACGGGCATCACCGTTAACCGCTGGCCGCACGGCTATGCGCCGGAGTGGAACGCCGCTGTGGGACGAGCCGTCCTGCCGCACGACCAGCTGCCGAACGTCGTCGGCCGCGCCCGCTTCGGCCGGATCGTCATCGCCAATTCCGACGCCGGCGCCGCGGCCTACACCGACATCGCGATCGACCAGGCGCACCGCGCGGTGGGAGAACTTCTGGCGTCGTAAGTGGGCGCGGGGATCGTTGCGCGAAGGACAAGGAAGATTAACCACGAAGAGCACGAAGGAAGGCACGAAGATTCACGAAGAGAGCCGCGCTGAACGCGAAATGCTGGCGCGTTAAACGCTGATCTTAAGAACGGCTTCGCCGTCGATACACGTTTGCGCTCTTCGCGACAGCATGAGCGCGTTTGGCGACACACCCTTCGTGAACCTTTGTGTCCTTCGTGCCCTTTGTGGTTCGACTTTCTTCTCTAAGACCCCTCCGGTTTCGATCAAACGCGACGCGCTCTAGACGTTGAGCAGCAGGAACTCGCGCTCCCACGGGCTGATCACGCGCATAAAGGTCGCGAACTCGGCGCGCTTCACGGCGGCGAAGGTCGTCACGAACCCCCGCCCGAACACCTCCGCCATTTCGTCGCAATCGACCAGCATATCCACCGCTTCGAGCAGCCCGGCAGGCAGGTCGAAATCCTCCGAACCGGCGGAGCCCGCGACCGGCTCTCCAGGCGTGAGCTTTCGGGTCAGCCCGAGGTAGCCGCAGGCCAGCGAAGCGGCGAGGGCGAGGTAGGGGTTGGCGTCGGAGGACGGGACGCGGTTCTCCACCCGCCGGTTCCCCGGCGACGACGGCGGAATTCGCAGTCCGGTGCTGCGATTGTCGTAGCCCCACTGCACGTTGACCGGTGCGGAATGCCCCTTCACCAGCCGCCTGTAGGAGTTGACGTAGGGCGCCAGCATGCAGGTGACCGCCGGCAGATACCGCTGCTGACCGGCGATGTAGTGGAAGAACTCGGGCGTCGGCCGCCCATCGGCGCCGTTGAAGATGTTTTCGCCGGTTCCGGCCGACAGGATCGACTGGTGGATGTGCATCGCCGACCCGGGCTCGTGGGCGATCGGCTTGGCCATGAAGGTGGCGTAGATGTCGTGCGCCAGCGCCGCCTCGCGAATCGTGCGCTTGAGCAGAAAGACCTGGTCTGACAGCATCAGCGGGTCGCCGTGCCGCAGGTTGATCTCCATCTGCGCCGCCCCCTCCTCGTGGATCAGGGTGTCGACCTCGAGCTGCTGGGCCTCGGCGAAGGCGTAGATGTCCTCGAACACCGCGTCGAATTCGTTGACGGCCGAGATCGAATAGGAGCGTCGCCCGGCTTCCGCCCGGCCCGATCGGCCGATCGGCGGCTCCAGCGGATAGTCGGGATCGATGTTGCGCTTGACCAGATAGAACTCGAGCTCGGGCGCCACCACCGGCGTCCAACCCTGCTGGTGGTAGAGATCGATGACGCGCTTGAGCACCTGCCGGGGCGCGATCTCCACCGCGCGGCCGTCCTGCTGGACGGCGTCATGAATGACCTGAGCCGTCGGATCGCGCGCCCAGGGCACCAGGCACAGGGTCGAGAAGTCCGGCCGCAACACGATGTCGCCGTCGGACGGATCGTAGCGAAAATCCTCGTTCTCATCAGGGTATTCGCCCGAAATGG
>CBDDBI010000010.1:0-242922 GCA_965225725.1 uncultured Granulicella sp. | reverse complement strand
GCTTTTTCGCCGATCGCTATGAGGAACTCCGCGCTATGGCCCTTCTTAGGGTGGGCGAATGTCTTGATCTGATTGAGGGCCGTCTCGTTTAGGTGAACGTGCTCACGCAGCGCAGTCATATCGCCCGGCTGTTTTCCAATGATCTTCGTCGTCGCATTCTTCACGATGCCGGCCCCGTGCTCGTTTGGTCGGTCGGGGGTACCGACGAAATCTTCGGGAGTCTGGCTGATACCCCAGACGCTGGCGTTGCGCTTACGGGCCGTGCGAAAGAGTTGCACCACCACGCTCGCCAGAATAGGAGACTCAAGAAGCGCCCAGCACTCGTCCAACAGGACGATGCTCGGTTGACCATTGAAGCCGGAAGCCCGATAGGTGGCGGTATGCGCGATCAAGAGACCTCATCGCACGTTCCAATCTCGGGTCGTCTTTCAGCTTTTCGACATTGAAGTACAGCCACGGATTCTTCAACTGGGACCGTTGTCGGGCCGGTCAAAGAGGGCGGGCATAGGGCCCCTCGTCGACCCAGGCACGCAGCTTGGTTGAAGCCATCTGAGCCATGGCGTTGATCTTCTGGTTGCGGTCACGATCCTGCCAGTGCGCTAGTTCTGCAGCGAGGTCCCCGAACAGCGGGATTGGATTCGAGGACTTCGCGCCACGCCGCTTATATGTGGAGCTGATAGCTTCGAGCAGGACGCTGTCGAGCAGATCGATGTCGAGATCCGCCGGGGTGTTCTCTCCAAGCATGTGACGGGTCAGGTTCTTCAGAAAGGAGATCTGATCATTCGAAGGTTTGTTCTCTCCCTGCGGAATGTCCCAGGGATTGATCGTCTGGTCGCTATCAAGCGACATCTCGATCATTTCGCCGCCCATCAGTTCGACCAAGGGCTGATACGAATCGCCCCGTTCAAGGATCGAAATCAGTGGATTTGCCCGGGGCCGCCATCAAAAGCATCTGTTGTGCCGCGAGGGTCTTACCGCCGCCGCTCTTCGCCATCAACAGCCCATTCGCGTCCGATAGGTCAGGGTCGAACATGGAAAATGGTATGAGCTGGCGGTAGGGAGTCTCAAACAGGATGAGTGGGCTACGACGTGTCCCGGTCCACGGCATTTCGACCGGCACGAGATCGGCAACATTCGAGGTCAGCATGTCTTGGTCGCGCTTATCCGGCTCGGCCATACCGGGAAGTGTTCCTAGGAATATCCGCCGCTTGGCGATGGTCTCGGTGACGGCCTTCGCGCCATTCATGTGGGTGAAGGCGTTCAAAACCTCCTGAGTGCGATTGGCTAGCTCACGCTCCGCGCGTTCGAGATCGACGAAGGTGACGGCCAGCTGAGACGTTCGCACAACGACACACAAACTTAGCTTCGCGGTCTTGAGCGACGAGGAGATGATGTCGCGCTGAACCTGGATCAGTTGCGCCTGTGCAACCTCTGCCTCAGGATTGGACTTGAAGTTCCCATTGGCATCCTTCTGCGCAGCCGTCATCTTCTGGAGGCGCTTCTTGTAACTCTTGAGCACCTTTACCTGGTCAGGTATCACCACTTGTCCGCTGATGACGACGGGAAATCCTAAAGTTGAAAAATTCTGCAGCATCCCTGGGAATGTCGCGTCAGGTAGGTCTTTAAGGCTCACGACGGAGTAAAGGTACCCGTCGATGTTAAGGTAGGTCTCAGATTCGTTCAGGATGCTCGACTGGGTGGCCTGCTCCCTGGCGCTGCGATACTCGATCATCTCCTCGCCGGGAGTGTAGGGGCGGTGGTCGCGTCGAGTGGGATGCTGAGCGTGCTTCAGTTCCTCAAAGAGATCCTGGGTCGAGAGCCTCCGCGGACCGAGGTTGGCCGTCTCCATCGACCCTTCGATGCCCCGAAGAATCGACTCGAACTCTGCAAGGAAGGCTTCGTGTTCCTTGCGTGTCCGCTCGATGGCCTTCTTCTGGCTCACCGTGAAGCCTCCCAGTTGCCGGTTCTGTTGTGCTGAGTGGTAGAGCTTGGCGTGAGTGCGCGGATCCCAAATCAGATAGACGTGAAGCCGATTCTCGAAGTAGAACCCAGTCCTCTCCTTTTGTTGCCACATTCTGAGTCGGTACGCATCCAGGGCCATCACCTCCGCCTGGCCATTACGCTGCTGACGAATATAGCTGTCGAACAAGTCGCCCAATTGCTCTGAGATCTCATAGCGAAATTGCATACGCATACTGACGTCAGGCACGCTACGGAAAAGAGCCTCGAGCATCGATTTGGTCTGATTGCGATCGCCGTCGGTTGCGAAGTAGGCCAGTACGCCACGCAACTCATAGCCCGCGACAAAGGCTCCGTTTGTGCGCACCATGACGTCGTCCCCATATGGAAGATCTCGCAACGGCAAGAGTTCGCAAACCGCAGGCGCCTTCAGCTTCTTCAGGTGTTCCGCATAGGTCACTGGCATGATTCGTATCTCCCTGTTCTGCCCGTTAGCCTCCCGTTGGCTTGCAATCCCTCCTCGGTGATCTTCGCGAACGAAGCGATCCCGGCGTGGAACCTAGAAGCGAAGCGGATGCTCGCAAGCATCGCCTTCGCGGCCTCTTCATCAAGGCGCAATTGCATCGATCCATCGCGTTTCGTCTGGATTACAACTTGCATGAGGTCACTCCCGTTCTTCGGCCAGGTAACTATGAGTCAGTTCCGAATCTCGCTCAAGTGCGCACCATGCCCGTGGAGCAAAGAAAGAGCGCATCAGGTCAGTGAGGTAACCTCGGGGTCTGCCGTACTTGAATAGGATCAGGAAGGGCACGGCAAGTGCCGGGACAAGGAACTCCATGAAGACATTCAGCGGCATGCCAAGCACATGGGCGTTGTCGCTCACAAAGTGAGCGAGAAGGTTCATAACAGCCGCGAGTGCGAGCACTAGGATGAGGTCTTCAAACTCAAGTCCGAGGAATGTCACTTTGGTGTGCAGATTTCTATGAACCGGCGTTAGATCGAGACTCATCAAGTTACCTCCTATATCCCCCGCGCATGCGTGACCAACGATTCGGCCAGACGCACCATACCGGAAACCATTAGTGCGGCGATGGCTGCAACGAACTTCCGAATCCAGCTCGAGCCTGGGTAAATCTCGGAGACCACGCCTCCCATGTGGAGACCCATAGCTGCAAGTTGAGTCAGCGCAAAGACTGGCAGTATCACGTTCCCCGTCCAGTTCGCCAAGCTCATCGTGGCAATCCAGAAACCATCGGCACTGGTAGCGCCTCCGTGCTGGACAAATCCCTCAAGCGCGCGCAGCATCCCCGAACACATCAGAGAAGCGAAGCCGCCGTATAGGAGGTGTTCGAATGGAGAGCTCTTGCTATAGCGGTACACAGCTCCCGCGAAGAAGAGACCTGCCATTGTCGGCATCATGGTGTTGCCGGCCCAGGACGCGAGATTCGTAATTGCTCCATTCAGACTCATCGTGTCTCCTCAAGCCGCCATTGCCTGGAAAAGTGAGAGTAAGCCGCTTACGCTGAGGAATGTGATCGCGGCGAAGATCATCCTTGTCCAAGGTCTATGCCTCACAAAGTTGATGACGGCCCCTACGCAAGCAAGCCCTGCGGCCGCTGGCATGATCTGGCCGACTATGTAGTTCCAAAGCGAGCCAAGCATGTCGGTTGCGGCGTATTGGCCGCCTGAGTTCCATCCCTGCATCATCTGAACGGTCGCCGACAGGGTCATCAAGAAAAGCGCTGCGATTATCGAAGCGAGCGGGTTTTCGCCGGCCGCTCCATCAAGCGTCGCTTTCAACACGAAATAGGCGGCGATGATTGGTACCAGCTTCGCGACAACAATCTGTGTGACGAAATTCTTGAAGACTGTCTCCATGCTGGCAAGCCAACTTGTACCGACCGATCCACTTCCAGAGGGAACGGTGATGCCCTGTGCCGCAACCCAAGACAAGAGTTGTGGAAGCGTCAAGAGAATGACGGTCCACAGTATCCACTTTCCAACACGGCCGTTGACGTGAAAGTTAGTGCCTCCTTCATGCCGTAAATTGACTCCCGCCGCAGCCAGCGTGCAGAACGCAGCCGGTACCGCGAGGTCGAACAACAACTGAAGGAGATCGAGTAGGAATTGCGGCACTGGCATGGCATCATTACCTCGTTTACTGGATACCTTGTGCTTGCGTGATGAAGCCCTCAGCCATACGTCCCAGACCGGAGATGACCATCAGGGCGACACCGGACACGCCCCAGCCCATGTAGCCGCGACCGCTCTTGAAGTGCCACCCGGCGATACCAAGGCATGCAACCGCGATCACCGGGGCGATGACGTTGCAGCCCCAGTTAACGATGTTGAGTACAGTTCCTTCGACTGTGGTCGCTTGCTGTCCTTGAACAGCCTGACCGAACTGCGGAGCTGTTCCGAGGTTTTGCGCAGTCGCCGCTAGGGGCGAAGCAACGCTCCCAATGAGGATGACGCTCAGAAGGAGCAATAGTGCGGCACGAACCCAGTTGACTTCGTCCGAACGGTGAATGACGGTGGTTGATGATGTAGCGGCCCCCTCGGAGCGCCGCCAGAAGGCGAGTGCGGTTCTCATATATTTCTCTCCTGGACTCGGCTGCTCGCGGCCTCCGTGTCGAAAGAGAGAATGTGGTGAACCCGAAACTCGGTCAAGCTCCGCTCGGCGGTTCTCCTAGAGTTGCTCTCTGCCCCTATCTCGCGCGTTTTCTTCGACTGATCTGGCTTGATCAGTCGTGGTCTGCCTGGAAATAGCCCAAAACGAGCGGCGGAGCTAGAATTGTGGTGCGGCAGGCTCGGTGAGCCTGTCGTATCAGGTCGTCGCCGCTTCGGGATTACAAGATGGCAACTTCAGTGCAGCAACACCTCTATCAGTGCGATCAGTGCGGAACCTCGGAAATCGTGGCGATCCCCATCCTTTATCAACAGGGAACGCGCACATTCTCTGGAATCTTCAATCACGGGACCAGCCAATCTGCTTCGGCGCAGGCTGTAGCCCCACCTCGGCTCCGGGGCTATTTAGGGCAGATCTTCATCTGGGGGTTCGCGGTATCCCTTTGTTCGTTATGGAGCGTGACTTCTCTACTTTCGTTTTTCAGACACACAGAAGTTTCCACGTCGCAGGCAGAAGTAACAGCAGTGTTTCTGGTCCTCTGGATCGCATCGATCGCGGGCATGATTCGAAGCCTACGCCAGACCGCCAGATATAACCGTAAAATTTACCCGAAGCTTCACTCGGACTGGGCGCACACCTTTATGTGCCGGCGTTGCGGCAAACTTCTTCTGATTCCTGAGGAAGAGATAAGCACGTCGATCTCATGCTGATCAGGCATAAAAGCCTCAACCGCGTAGTGGGTCATGCGGACGACTGATAGCTCATTTCATTGATGGGCAATTAACAAACTTGTTTCCATGTGCAGGTTGGGTGTTCGGGTTCGGTCTTTGCCCTTTGGTGGGATGGGCCCCGGACCCGATATTGGCTCAGTTGCGGATTGGGATATCCGAGCCGATGATTGCCCACCCGCGCGTTGGGGCGTGCGGATCGCGCGTTGCCCAATCTACTGTTCGGGGAAGGGAACCATTTTGCTTCATCTGCGGAATGGGTTATCGGGACCGTAGTCGCCTCCACTCTAGAGAAGAGTGAAAAGACACACGGAAAGAGACGTACAGGCTTCGATGGAAATCCCCGTGCAAGTTGCCGTGCCGTGGGTTAAGCGCTGTCCATGCAGCCAGCAAATCAGGACTAGTCTATTGCCTCACTACACAAGAAAATACCCCGGACTAAGCCGGGGCCAGACCTTCACGTTAGCTTAGCTTAGGGTGTACTCGATTGGATCCTGTGTAGCGCGGAGGTATTCTGCTCTTCGTGTTTGGTAAAGACGATGTAGATCTTCGTATCTGCCGGCACGGAAACGACGACCCGGCTGTTTGCGTTCAGACTCATGACTTCGGTATCCCCTGCCGTGCCGATGTTCTCGGCCACTCGTTGTCGCAGGATGTCTTGTTCGGAGAACGCCGCGCTGCTGCTAGTGCCCGCTACTTGAGCAAGGAGCGAGCCGACTCCGGATGCCGCCCTCACAAGGAAATTTCGTCCACTATTTGTTCCCGAGACGCTCCCTCGGATCGGGCCAAGATCAAGCCCGGTCCCGATGGCGTCGATCTTCTCCCTTACCCCATCCAGCAATTCGATTTCGTCGAACTTCACACTGACAAGCCCGCTTCGATCCGCCTGTTGGAGCTGACCATAGACACGCGCTCCGGCCGGGACAACGATCCTGTCGCCGATGGCGTAGGTGTACTCCACAACGGCAACGACTGGTGCCTGCACAGCACTCGATATCTGCGTTTCGAGTTTTGCCTGGATGCGCGTGCCGGGATTCATCTCCAGCAGGGGAGAGGTATCGACATTTGAGGTTGGATGGCCCGCCGCAACCTGATTTTGCACCGGGCTGCGCACGAAGACAAGGGACGCCTCCTTGAGAGAGTTCTGCTGTTGTGTTTGCGATCCTGCGGTTGGAACCGATGGCGCTTCACCGTACGGCTTAGGCTCTTCCCATTTCTGCTGTGTATCCGCGAATGAAGGAACGCTTGCTAAGGATGCACTTGGGATCGGCTTTACCGGTGTGGGCCCTTGACCGGTGCGGCTTGCCGGCGAGGTCGATATTCCATCTGAAGCACGGGTTCGCCGGATGTCAGCAGGACCAAGCTGCCCAGTTGTATTTTCAGGCGGTTGAGTCCGCACGGTATCCATGAGCGGCGTCACGCTACCCTTCGGCGGCTTCGTGTCTGTCTGATTCGTCTGCTGTCCTGGCTGCTTCGGAGTTACATGCTTCTTTGGGGCCTTCCCAACGATTGCTGTGAAGACGAAGAAGAGAACGGCGACCGCTAAACCGCCGCCAAGCAATAGGAGCTTGCTCTTGTTAATTCCTTCGCTCGGATTGATGCTGCCTCGAGTCGCAAAGGACGCCGGGTGAAGGCCTGAAGAAGCTTCCGCATCCTCCGCTCTTATCCCAGCGGTCGGAGCCCGCTCCTGCTCCGCCACTGATTCGAAAGTTTCTTCATCGTGAACGGTTCCAGCGCCCGCTCCATTTTTGTTGTCATAGTTGCTCATGATTATGTCCTTTCTATCGACCATTCGAGGAGATGGGTGGGGTAAACGGCAAACGAATCAGGATTGGCTGGTCAACCTGATCTGCCTGCGCGAGTTGGAGGAACAGCTTTTCAGTCGATTGCTTGAAGTTCGGTCGATCGAAGACGACAACGCCATCCGCGCGGCTGCCTGGCTCGAGACGGGTCGTGCTCAGCCGGTAGTCGCGAATCTCCAACTGGTCAGAGATGATGCCTTTGCCTTCTTTCTTCTTTTTCTTCTTCGCTTGACGGCCCGTGATCTGAATCTGTGGTGGAACGATTTCGACCGGACTTTCAGAACTGTTGTAGATCGAGTAGGAGATAACGGTCTGATTGCTCCATTGGCGAATATCTCCGAGAGACGTCTCTACCTGCTTGCCCTCCCACTTGGTCCACTTTGGAGCATTGACTCTTTCCTGCTGTTCAAACTCCAGTTCGAGAGCGGAAGGGATGGTGGTTGTAGTAGGTTTGTGCGCCATCGTTGTCCCAAGCTCAGATCCCTTATCGTTTGGCTTGGGCGGGATCAGGGTTGCCGAGTCCGAGCCGATCAAGAAGCTTCGTGAGGCTCGGTACTCGATCAGGAAGTCCACGGGTTGACCTGTTCCGCTTGTCGCCGCGCCCTCGCTGATCAACTCCAGGGTGACGTGCTGTCCTGATTTGGTTGCTATGAGCAAATTCGATTGTGCTGGTTCTTTGGTAATGGGCTTCACGTAGACATATTGCGGCTCGCCCTCGCTGTGTTCAGCTTTGAACGTCCCCGGACTGCCTAGTATCACTGAGGTAATCTCTTCCGGTAGCCGGATGGTCGATTCGAACTCGGGGCGCAGATGAAGGGTTGTGATCTCGTTAGGACTGACGGTCAGCGTGAGCACACGCGCACCGACAGCGGGCTCCAATGCATAGATCCGCAAGGGAAGCAGAATTGCGATGGGAATCAGCCAGCGTAGTTTCATTCGGTTCATCTCCTTGTCGGCCTGAAGGCCGTATGTTTCCGCTTCATGTATTGCCGTCGCACGGCCTGGACGTAGGCAACAACGTCTGGATTGCGATACTCCAACTGCTTCTGCCCCACCCAGCGATCGCCTGCGTAGTACGCTGCAGCCACCAACCGCAGGTCGCCGTGGAACTCCCACATCAACGTAGTCACATAGCGTGTGCCTGCTGCGATGTTCTGCTCGACATCGAATGGTCTAACAGCGCCGAAGCGCCGTGCGGTTGCTGGCATTAGCTGCATCAAGCCCAGCGCTCCCTTGTTCGAGACCGCGCGGGGATTCCAGCTTGATTCCACATCGATCAGGGCGGCGATCAACTCAGGTGGCACGCGATAGTGGGTGGCGTAGCGATGCACACATTGCTCAGCGAACACTGAGTCCGCCTGGGCGTGGGTCATCCTAGGCAAAGTGAGAAGGAGAATCGGCAACCATCTCATGAGTCTGGATCTCCCAGTGACGCCATCTTGGCTGCAAGCCGTGCCCCATCGTCGAGCAGGCTCTTGAAGCCCTCGCGAAGAAGTAGATGACGTCGGTCCTTCTCTGTTTTTGCAAGGAAAGGTAGAAGGATGTCGCGATGTTCTTCGGTTACATGGTTCGTGCCCAGGATTTGGAGAGCATTGGCAAAATCGATCATTTCCGAAACCGAAGGTGGCTTTTCGAGCGAGTAGTTACGGAAAGAGAGGGCGATCCCTGCCATCTCGCGATGAAATGAAGCGTCTGCTGCTGGGGTGCGGCTGGCAATAATCTCAGCTTCGCGTTGCGGGGTCGGGTGTTCGACACGAACGTACAGACTCCGCCTACGAATCGGGTCGCCCAACCGTCTCTCCTCGTTACTAGTGAGAACCACAAACGGGATACTCTTTGCCTCCACGGTTCCAAACTCGGGAATTGAGAGCTGCCAAGCCGAAAGGATTTCGAGCAGCATTGCCTCAAAGCCGTCGTCTACCTTGTCGAGTTCGTCAATCAGCAGAACGCAGGGCTCCTTGCACTCAAGAGCTCGCATCAAGGGTCCTGGACGAAAGAAATCGCGACCTTTCAGATTCGATTGCACTGCTTGCCAGTTCTCATGCTCCCCCTTTGAGAACTCCATGAAGAGCCGTTGCAGACCCTCATCGAAGCGTCCGATAGCTTTGTCCTCGCTGACACCGCGATAGCACTGCAATCGCTCGACGTGGGTGCCGGCGGCTGCGGCGACTGAAAGAGCAAGTTGTGTCTTGCCCGAGCCTGCTGGGCCCTCGAGCAAGAGCGGTTTCTTGAGCCTGGCCGCGAGAAAGACGACCTGCGTCATCACCGAATCGACAAAGTATCCCGTCGCAGCAAGCTTGGAGGTTAGGGCTTCGAGCGAATCAAACATCGCCAACCTCCCTTGGCCGGACCGAACCGGCAACGGCTTGGGTCGAGAGTTCTCCTGCTTGGAGCTTGAGTGCGCCCCGGAATTCGGAGTACGCCCGACTCCACACGTGCAAAAGGCTTGTCAGCGACAATGCCGCCAGGAAGAACAGGGTGATCCTGCTCCAGATGATTCCGGACAATGCCCGCCAGATAAAGCCTCCGTAACGTACACCGACCGCGAAATCCAGAACAGTCAGCGACACCGCAATCAAGAAATACTTCGCCCTCAGCCCCATGGCCACCTCCTCGAACACGGTGCCAGCATGGAGCGATTCCGAAACTCGGTCAAATCTGTCCGCTCTTATGTGTCCTAGGCAAGATGATGACTTCATCGCATCTTGCGCTCGAACTCGAACAGAGGGAGGTTGGGACGGTGACCTCGACAATGCGCGGATCGGAAAGGGCAAAAGACAGGGGGATTTGACCGAGTTTTGAACCCAACCTACATATGAACAAGCGTCGCCGCAGCACACGTACCAAGGCGGATGGAACGGGTCGGTGTTGGATCAGGTCCGCTCCACGAGGAAAATCTCCGATCAAATCTGGCGAGCATGTTGCTGCGAAGCGCCGCAAGTGCAAGGAGGAAAAGTGTTTATGCACGGACTACAGCGAGACATCGGCGCAACAACTGAAAAGTCAACGGCAATAGTGTCAAATGGAAGCATTGGAAGGCGGCTCCTGAACGTCGGGGAGGCTGCCCAGTATTTGGGCGTCAGTGTGGATACGCTCCACAAGTGGGTCCAGCTACGGGCGATTCCTCACGTCAAGGCCGGTCGTGCGTTGCGCTTCGATCTAGTGGCTCTAAACCGCTATATCGACGAACACACAATCGGAACCATTGACTAAGGAGACGTCAGATGTCTGTCACAAAGCTAGACGAAGGACTGTACAAAGTCCGTTGGAGAGAGGGAGGTCGCGCCCGGAGCGTACTGGTCCACGGCTCGGCCACTCTTGCAAGAGATATTGAGCGAAAGAAGCTCACACTTCGAGCTGAAAACCGGCACCTCGATGTGAAGAAGGAAATCAACTACCGGATGGACGACCTGATCGACCGTTACTGGGAGCAGTACGGGGTAAAGAAAAAATCAGCGGATCGAGAGAAGAGCATCGTCGAAGGCATTCGATCGCAACTTGGACGAATGTTCGTGAGAGAGGTGGATGGAATGGCTGTGCAGGAATGGTACGACTACCTGACGGATGTTCGTGAGTTGGCCGTGAACACTGCGGAGCGCCACTTCCACGTCATGCACCACATGATGAGGAAGGCATCTACCATCTGGACGACGGTGACCGGACTTGATCGGAACCCCGCCGACCAGGTCGAAGTAGAGCACATCGATGATGCGAGGAAGCGCTACCTTTCCAAGGAGGAACTTCTCCGATTAAAGGTGGCTCTCGACGAGAGGATGTACCGGAGAGGGACTAAGGACATCAACCAGACGAATCTTCGGCTTCGTCTGCTGGTCCTGATTGCCGTTGGAACGGGTATGCGAAAGGGAGAGATCTTTCGGCTCGAGTGGGAGGACATCCTCTACGGCGAGGGATTAATCGCCGTGAGGGCAAGGCTCAAGAAGGGCAAAGTGCGCCTTGTACCAATGCCGCCTGAACTCGGAGAAGAGATTCGGCGATACCCGTCCGTCATAGGGGAGGATCGCATCTTGCCTCCCGAACCAGGTGCAACCAGTGGGCGTCAGCGTGCGGATAAGAGTTTTCATGAATTGCTTGAGAGGGCAAAGATTCGAGACTTTCGTTTCCACGATCTGCGCCACACCTTTGCTTCTTGGTACATGATGTCGGGTGGCGACCTCTACGAGCTTTCGAAGTTGCTCGGTCATTCCAACATCAGGATGACGGAGCGATACGCCGACCTAGCCAGGGCGCACATCGTGAAGACCGGCAACGTTTCCCGCGAGCTTTGGAGCAAGCTGGAACCGCAGCCAGAGGGGGGAGAGAGTGCCGTTGCACAAAAGAAAGCAGGACAGCGAGCTTGACTGAGTGGTACCGAGAGGTCCCACTTGCTATCAAGGATGTGTCCTATATGTGTCTTGAACTAATCTGAGTTAATTCTGGTTGCTACTAAGTGCTTTAGAATGTGGTGGCCAGAGACGGGATCGAACCGCCGACGCCGGCCTTTTCAGGGCCGCGCTCTACCACTGAGCTATCTGGCCTTGGCGATGCTTGTTGTGGCCGACCGCCAAGAAGGATCGAAGGCGCACAAACGTCTGTTCTACCGGCCTGTCTGCTCCAGGATTTTGATCAGGAGACAAGAGGAGTAAATCCGCCGCAAACGTGCTTCCAGGGTTTGCCGCGCAAACGCAACCTCAGTATAGCAATGGAGCGGCGTTCGCGCCAAGCTACGTTGTCGAATAGACGCCGGAGTCAAAGCGAATCTGCTCTAAGATGGGCTCATGCTTTTACGATCGATTGCTTTCCTGGGGCTGGCTGCACCCCTCACCGTGTGCGCGCAAACGCCCGTCACCTCCGCCTCTCCAGCCGCAGGAAGGGGCAGCGAGCAGCGTGCCTCAGCAGCATTTGAGAGAGCCCGCAAAGGTGGACCTCTGGCCCTCCACGCGTTCCTGGAATCCATGCCCAAGGGCGCTGATCTGCACATGCACCTCTCCGGAGCCGTCTACGCGGAAACCTTCCTCAAGGACGCGGTCGAAGACGGCCTCTGCGTCGACACCGCCAAGCTGGCCCTCGTCAAACCGCTCGACACCGGAGCCGCATGTTCGGCCGGCTCGGTTTCCGCGTCTGAGGTGATGTCTCCGCGGAATCCGGAGGCGCAAAACCTATACAACGCTCTCGTAGATTCCTTCTCCCTTCGCACCTTCGTACCGAAGTCCGGCATTGACGGCCATGATCAGTTCTTCGCCACCTTCGCACGCTTCGGCGCCTTCAGCGGCAAGCACACGGGCGAGTGGCTCGACGAGGTAGCGAGCCGCGCCGCCGCCCAGAACGAGCAGTATCTCGAGATTATGAACACGCCGACCTTCACCCATGCGCGCGAGATCGGAAACCAGATCGGCTGGCCTGCGCCGCTGAAGCCAGAGACAACCGCAGCGTCGAGCGTGCCGGGCGACGTCTCCGGCACCTCTCGCGCGGAGCTTTCCAGCCTGCGCGACAAGCTCCTCGCCGCCGGGCTCCGCGAAGAGGTCGCAGTCGATCGAGCCGAGTTCGACGATGCGCTCGCAGAGCGTAAACGCCTGGAGCACTGCGGCACGCCTACCGCGCTGCCGGCCTGCCAGGTGAAGATCGAGTGGATCTACCAGATTCTCCGCGCGAACACGCCGCAGCAGGTCTTCGCGCAGACGCTGCTCGGCTTCGAAGTCGCCTCCGTTGACCCCGACGTGGTTGGCATCAACTTCGTGCAGCCTGAAGACGATTACCGCGCCATGAGCGAGTACAGCCGGCAGATGCGCATGCTCGACTACCTCCACTCCATCTACCCGAAGGTGCATATCTCGCTGCACGCGGGCGAGCTCGCACCCGGAATGGTGCCGCCCGCCGGGCTGCGCTTCCACATCCATGAAGCGGTCGATCTCGGCCACGCGGAACGCATCGGCCACGGCGTCGACGTTATGTACGAGACTGACCCTAACGGGCTGCTGCGGGAGCTCGCGGCAAAGCACGTGATGATCGAGATCAACCTGACCTCGAATGAGGGCATTCTCGGCATCGTAGCCCCCAATCATCCTCTGCCCAACTACCGCGCGGCTCATGTGCCGGTATCGCTCAATACGGACGATGAAGGCGTCTCGCGCATCGATCTTACGCACGAGTACGAGACTGCCGCGCTGGAGTTCGGGCTCGACTACGCCGATCTGAAGCAGATGGCGCGCACCGGCGTCGAACACACCTTCCTGCCGGGAGAAAGCCTGTGGGCGCGGCCCGATGACTTCTCGAAGACAGTGAAGCCATGCGCCTCGCTGCCCCTGGGTGCCGAAGCCGCATCCGGCGCTTGCGGCGACTTCCTGAAGGCGAACCCGCACGCCGCGGAGCAGTGGGAACTGGAGCACCGCTTCCGCGTCTTCGAAGCCAACATCAAGTAATGGCCGGTTCTGCCGCCTGTACCTGGCATGCGCCAACGTACGCCTCGAGTAAACTTGATGGGAGTTCTTCCAGCTATGAAAAATGCGCTTATCTTTCTCGTGCAACTGCTCGTCTTCGCCGCACTCTTCGCGCTGACTCCGGTAATCGCGCTCTTTGATCCTCTCCATCTGCGGTGGTTTCTCTCGCACCCTGCGCTCACGTCCACCCGCTACTTCTCGCCTGAAGGCCTGCTTCTTATGCTCCTTATCTATCTCGTCATCCTTGCGGTGGAAGCGGCTCGAAAGCGCATTCGGACGTCCGGTATCCTCACCACCGCGGCATTTCTTCTCGTGCTTGCCTTCGGCATTTGGTCGAAGTGGGGTTGGTGGAATAACGCATGACCTCTTCTGAGGCCTTCCTCCAGCTTCTCCAGGGCGCGCAGGCGGAGCTGGATAGCGTACTTGGAGCTCCGCCTGCAGCCATCCCCGACGGCGCTTCGGCGGTGCTCTACGAAGCGGCCCGCCGCATGGGCGACAACTACCCCTACGCCAGCCCTCTCTACGCGGGGCAGATGCTGAAGCCGCCGCATGTCGTCGCCCGCGCTGCGTACGCGATGGCGATGGCGGTCAATCCCAACAACCACGCGCTCGACGGCGGCCGCGCCAGCTCGGCGATGGAGATCGAAGCCGTTGCCGAGATAGCTGCCATGTTCGGGTTCAAGCAGCATCTCGGCCACCTTACCAGCGGCGGAACCTTCGCCAACCTGGAAGCGCTCTGGGTCGCCGGGCAGCTTGCCCCGGGCAAAGTCGTGCTCGCCTCGTCGCAGGCCCACTACACCCACTCCCGGATTACCGGCGTTCTCGGGCTCGGTTTTCGCCCGGTCGCCGTGGACTCACGCAACTGCATGTCGATTGAGGCGCTCGAACAGGAGCTGAAGCGAGGAGACGTCGGCACGGTCGTCGTCACCCTCGGCACCACGGCGACCGGTGCGGTCGATCCGGTCGACCAAATCTTGAAGCTGCGCGAGAAGTACAGCTTCCGCGTCCACGTCGACGCAGCCTACGGCGGCTACTTCGCGCTCGCCAGCAACCTCTCGGCCGAGGCATCCGCGGCCTATGCGGCCATCTCTCAAGCTGATTCCATCGTCGTGGATCCGCACAAGCACGGCCTCCAGCCCTATGGCTGCGGCTGCGTCCTCTTCGCCGATCCCGCAGTCGGCCGGTTCTACAAACACGATTCACCCTACACCTACTTCACCTCGGGCGAACTCCACCTGGGCGAGATCACGCTTGAGTGCTCGCGTGCCGGCGCCGCCGCCGTCGCGCTCTGGAGCACGCAGCGGCTGCTGCCACTCACCCGTGACGGAGAGTTCGCGCAAGCTCTCGGAGGCTGTCACTTGGCCGCAACGGAGTTTTACCGACTGCTCAGCGATTCCGCCAAATTCCTCGTTCCATCCGCGCCGCCGCAGCTCGATATCGTCATCTGGGCCTGCGCCGGCGCTACCATCGAGGAAAGTTCTGCCGCCGCGCAGCGCGCCTTCGATCGCGCCGCGGAGTTCGGTCTGCACCTCGCCCTGGCGAAGCTGCCGGCGGCACTCTTTGCGCCTGAGACCTGGCCGGCTGGATCCGCCTCCGCCGCCAACTCCGTCACCTGCCTGCGCTCCGTGTTGATGAAATGGGAACACCGCGAGTGGATTCACCGAATCTTCGAACTCCTTCTCGCCGCCGCATAAGCCAGCAATCCAGCCAATTGGCCATTCCATAGAACCAATGTGTGGTGTGGATTGCACAAAAGTCAGGCTCCGACCAGCTATTTGCCGGGATCGGGTTTGATAGTCTCTAGGGTATCGGGACATTGCGGTGGTTCAGATGGGGTTCTGCCGATCCAGCGTTCGGCAGGCCGGCACAGCAAGAGAAGCCAGCAGCCGGGACGGGGCTGGATGGCGACTGAGGAGATTGGCACCATGAGCACCGAGACGCAAAACGTAACGACCACGGAAACCAAGCCTGCCTTCGACCTGAGCGCACGCACCATCGCCTACTTCTCCATGGAGATCGCGCTCGACCCGGCCATTCCCACCTACTCGGGCGGCCTGGGTGTGCTGGCCGGCGATACCCTGCGCTCTGCGGCCGATACCGGCGCGCCGATGGTCGCGGTGTCGCTTTGCCATCGGAAAGGCTACTTCGAGCAGCATCTGGATGCGGGCGGCAAGCAGTCTGAGACCGACGTGTGCTGGAATCCGGAGAAGCTACCCTCCGCCGGCGAGACCCTCACCCTCACCATGCAGGGCCGCGAGATCAAGGTCTGCGCCTGGCGCTTCGACGTCGTCGGCGTCGCCGGCCACATCATCCCCGTCTTCCTGCTGGACTGCGACCTTGAAGGCAACGACCCCTACGACCGCCGCCTTACCGATAAGCTCTACGGCGGCGACACCTACTATCGCCTCTGCCAGGAGACTGTTCTCGGGCTCGCCGGGGTCAAGTTGCTGCACAAGCTTGGCTGCATGCCGTGGGTTTATCACATGAACGAAGGCCATGCCGCGCTGCTCGCCATCGGCCTGCTCGAAGACCGCCTGGAGCCCGGCAAGACGCTCGCTGCCTGCACCGAAGAGGACCGCCTCGCTGTCGCCCAGCAGTGCGTCTTCACCACCCACACGCCGGTGCCTGCCGGGCACGACCAGTTCGGCCTTGACCAGATGTACGCCGTGCTCGGCAACGACCGCGCGCAAACCATCGAGCGCTTTGGCGGCCTGCATAACAACCTGATGAACATGACGTACATCGCCCTGCGATTCTCGCGCTGGGTGAACGGCGTCGCCATGCAGCACGGCAAGGTCTCGCAGCAGATGTTCCCGGACTATCACGTCGAATCCGTGACCAATGGCGTGCACGCCGGCACCTGGGTCGCCAAGCCGCTGCAGCGCCTGTTCGACGCGGAGATGCCGCGCTGGCGACATGACAACCAGTACTTCCGCTCTGTTTACGGCATCAAGCCAAGCCGCATCGCCAACGCGCACCGCGTGGGCAAGCGCAAGCTGGTCGAAACCGTCGCCGCGCGCACCGGCGAGGCGCTGAACGAGAGCGTACTCACCCTCGGCTTCGCGCGCCGCGTCGCCACCTACAAGCGCGCCAACCTGCTGCTCGAAGACCCCAAGCGTCTCGCCAAGATCGCCAAGAAGATCGGCGGCCTGCAGATCGTCTTCGCGGGCAAAGCCCATCCCGCGGACATCCCCGGCAAGGGCCTCATCCAGGAGGTCTTTGAGATCGCTGGCAAGATCTCCACCGGCTCGCTGCGCATTATCTACCTCGAGAACTATGACTGGGAACTCGGCGCCATCCTCACCCAGGGCGTTGACGTCTGGATCAACACCCCGCGCCGCCCGTACGAGGCGTCCGGCACCAGCGGCATGAAGGCCGCGCTGAACGGTGTGCCGAGCCTGTCGATTCTCGACGGCTGGTGGATTGAGGGTTGCGCCGAAGACGTGACCGGCTGGGCCATCGACGACGGCGACAGCGATGCCGCCGAAGCGCAGAGCCTTTACGACAAGCTTGAAAACCGCATTGCCCCGCTCTACGCCCGGCCCAACGCCTGGGCGCGCATGCAGCAGCATTGCATCGCGATGAATGGCAGCTTTTTCAACACGGACCGCATGCTGGGCCAGTACTTTTCAAACGCATACTTCCCGCAGGCGCCCGTTACCGACGCCACGCCCGAAACCGAGAAATCATCCGAAGTCGTCGTACCCATGCCCGCGCAGTTGGTGGGCACGAAGTAAGCAGATACCTCCGCACAGAGTCTCTCCACTTCAGCAGGGAGCGCCTGTTGGTCGCTGGTTCCGGGCCGCCGCCTTCTGGTTACGCTGGAGGCAGCAGCTTCCGCCGGAAGATCCGATCGAGGCCAAATAAACGTTCCGCGGTTACCTAAACGCGGAACGTTTCATCAAAGGCGTGTAAGCTTTTCCTACACTCACCTTCCCGCGGCCAAGGGTAGGGTGAGTTGTGCCCGAAGGAATTAAATCTCTCCTGGAGCTCCGCCGGTGTCCTCAATCTCCCAGTCGCTCGATCCCTCGGTGTCCACGCCCGTGAAGACCCTGCCGCTGTGCGTGGACCTCGACGGCACGCTCGTGAAATCCGACACCCTCGTGGATTCCGTGCTCGCGCTCGTCCGCCAGAACCCTCGAGCGCTCCTCTCCATCCCTGGCTGGCTCTCACAGGGTAAGGCAAAGTTCAAGCAGCATGTTACCTCCGCCGTAACCATTGACGTCGCCGTGCTCCCGTACAACAAGCCGCTGCTCGAATTTCTCTTTCACCAGCACGCCCAGGGCCGCGAAATCTACCTCGCGACCGCCGCCGACCGCTCGCTCGCTGACCGCATCGCCGAGCATCACCCCATCTTCAAGGGCGTTCTCGCGTCTGATGGAGCCAACAACCTGGCCGGCAACAACAAGCTGCAGGCCTTCCGCGCGCTCTTCGGCGAGCGCTTCTCCTACATCGGCAACGCGCGCCCGGATATCCCCATCCTGGTTGGCTGCCTGGAACCCATGGTTGCCAACCCCGACGCCGCGCTGATGAGCGGCCTGCGCGCCGCTAAGGTCACCCCCGCTCACATCTTCCGCGACGGCGTTCCCACGCACAAGGCGTGGCTCAAGGCGATCCGCCTGCACCAGTGGGCGAAAAATGCTCTCATCTTTCTTCCGCTGCTTCTCGCGCACGTCTGGCACGCGGCCCACCCGGCCGGCCCGATACTCGGCGCAGTGATTGCGTTCTTCGCCTTCGGCCTCTGCGCCTCCGCGACGTACATCGTTAACGATTTGCTGGATATCGAGGCCGACCGCCGCCACCATTCCAAACAGCGACGGCCCTTCGCCGCCGGCAATCTCTCCGCCATCTCCGGCGTCATGGTTCTCGTCACATTCCTGGCCATCTCGCTCGTGCTCATGCTTGCGCTGCCGCGCATTGTCGCGCTCACCGGCTCCCCGCTCCTGCACTGGTGGAGCCCCGTCGCCTGGCTGCTCATCTACGCCGTCACCACGACCGCGTACTCGTTCGCCCTCAAGCGCGTCGTGCTGGTGGACGTCATTGTGCTTTCGCTGCTCTACACCATCCGCATCTTCGCCGGCTCCGCGGCCAGCGGCGTACCAGTCTCGAACTGGCTGGGCGGCTTTTCCATCTTCTTCTTCCTTTCGCTTGCCTTCGTCAAGCGTTTCGCGGAGCTCGAAAGTCTGCGCCTGCGCGACAAAGCCCCATCCAACGGTCGCGGCTACCTGCTCTCGGATATCGAGCAACTCCGCAGCTTCGGGACCTCCGCCGCATACGCCTCGGTCGTCGTGCTCATGCTCTACATCTCCAGCCTGGACACGCGGCTTTACCATCACGCGGGCCGCCTCTGGTTCCTGCTCCCCGTCTTCCTCCTGTGGGTCATGCAGCTTTGGCTGCTCGCCAGCCGCGGCGAGCTCAACGAAGACCCGGTCGTCTACGCCATCACCGACAAGCGGTCTCTGCTCCTCGGCGTCGTCGTCGCCCTTGTTGTCGCCTCCGCCATATAACCACTCTCCTGCCTCATGGGCCGCCGGTCCTGGTACACGGCCGAAGTTCCCTGCGCAATTAGCCGATACCTACTCCAGTCATGGAGTCCGCACCCAACCGAATGGACCCGCGCGGTTACGAAGATGTCCGCGCGGAGTTAACCGAGATGTCCCTCCGCGGCCTGGTCCACACCGTGCTCCTCGGAGCCATCGGCATGGTGGGCGCGACGGTCGTCGTAGCGATCCACTACCAAGATCGCGTGGTTGGCGTGATCGCCGTCCTGCTCACGCTGCTCGCCGCAATCCGCGTCTTTGTCGTTCTGCGGCTGGAGCGATCGGCCGCCTACCGCAAGCTCTTCCTCGCGAGCAAGCCGCGCCAGCACGTCTTCAACGCCGTCCTGCTCTCCTACTTCAGCGGCCTGGCAGCCACTACGGTCTGGAACTTCCACCTCCATCGCCAACCGGTGGAGATGCTCTGCATGCTTGGCATCTTCATCCTCTGCAACGGCATCAGCGGGCGCATCAGTGCCAGCCCGAGGACAGCGAAGCTGCACGGCGTGGTGATGCTCTGTGTGCTGGCCGTCTGCCTATGGAATCCGCAGGACATCATCGCCCTCACTGCAGAGGCCATGCTCGCCATGTTCGCCATCGCGCACTGCCGGGCTGTGCAGGAGAAGTTCGATATCGTCGTCGAGCAGATCCGCATCCAGCGCAAGCTCCGCACGTTGTCGGAACGGGATCCGCTGACCGGCCTCCTGAACCGTCGCGGCTTCTGCGCGGCACTCGATAGCCTGTGCGACGAGGGCGTCACGTTCGCCATCCTCTTTATCGATCTCGACGCCTTCAAGCCGGTCAACGACGCGTACGGCCATGCGGTCGGCGATCAACTCCTCCACCAGGTCGGCGAGCGGCTCGTCTCCATCGTCCGCGCCAAAGACATCGTGGCGCGGCTCGGCGGGGACGAATTTGCAGTCCTGCAACTGCCGGTTACCCAGCGCAGCAACGCGGAAACTCTTGCCGAGCGCATCACCTACACGCTCGGCAAGCCCTTCCACGTCAGCAATCACCGCGTCACGGTCGGCGCCAGTGTCGGTATCTCGCTGCCATCGCCGGGCGAAGTTGACTCCGCACACCTGCTCAAGCGCGCCGACGATGCCCTCTACCAGGCCAAGCAGAGCGGCCGTGGACGGTTCGTCTACGCCGAGCCCGAGCAGAAACCGGTCGCCATCGCCTAGCCGCCGCAAACGCCCACGGGCTCCATCGTTTACGCTGGATAGGACACGATGAGCGATTCCATCCCGCAACTGCCCGACTACTCCGAGCCTTCGCTCGACCACGCCTTCGCCCTCCTCGAGGTCGAAGTGAAGGCCTCCACCGCAGAGGCCGCGCGCGACGCTGAAGCGTTCCGCCTGCATTGGCTCGGCCGCAAGCAAGGCCGCCTCAAGCTCGTCTCCGATGCGTGGCTTAAATCCGCGCCCGCCGAAGCGCGCAAGCCGCTCGGCATCCGCTTCAACCAGCTCAAGCAAGAGATCGAAGAAGTTCTCGACGCCCCTGCAGCCGCACCCGCGCCCAGGTTCCCGCAGCTCGACGTCACCCTCCCCGGCATCATCCGCCCGGCCGGCATCGCGCACCCGCTGCTCACCACCATGGATCGCGTCGTCGAGGTCTTCCACCAGCTTGGCTATTCGACCGAGCTCGGCCCCCAGGTCGAGAGCGATTTCTACAACTTCGAAGCGCTCAACTTCCCGGAAAACCACCCCGCCCGCGACACCCAGGACACCCTCCAGATCGCCGGCCAATCCTCCAAACCCAGCCGCGACCGGCTGCTGATGCGCACGCACACCAGCCCCGTCCAGATCCGCACCATGGTCGCGCAGGCGCCGCCGCTGCGCATCGTCATCCCCGGCAAAGTCCACCGCAACGACGCCGCCGACGCCACGCACTCTCCCATCTTTCACCAGGTGGAAGGTCTCTGCGTCGGCCCCGACATCACCTTCTCGGACCTGAAAGGCACGCTCGACCACGCGATGCGCGCGCTCTTCGGCGCCGATGTGAAAACCCGCTTCTTCCCCAGCTTCTTTCCGTTCACCGAACCCTCCGCCGACGTGCAGATATCCTGCATCTTCTGCGGCGGCACCGGCTGCCGCAAGTGCAAGCACTCCGGCTGGATCGAGCTCCTCGGCTGCGGAATGGTCGACCCCGCCGTCTTCCAGGCGGTTACCGAAGAGCGCCGGCGGCTCGGGCTCGACCCCGCCCCCTACGACCCCGCGCGCGTCAGCGGCTTCGCCTTCGGTATGGGTGTCGAGCGCATCGCCATGATTCTCCACGGCGTCTCAGACATCGGCCACTTCTACTCCGGTGATCTGCGCTTCCTGGAACAGTTCGCCTAGGATCTACCTCATATGAGCCAATCGCCTGATCTCGCCGCCATCAACAAGGCGCTCAAGAGCGCCACCGAGCTCCTCGCCTTCGACCTCCGCAAAACCGGCAGCACCTACGACCTGAAGCTGACCGTCGGCCACAAAGGCGCACCCACAGCGACGCTCCTCTGCCGCGACGTCCAGAACCTCGAGCTCAACCCCACCGGCGACGGCTTCGACCAGCTCCTGCGCCTGCAAGTGGAAGACCTTCGCGAAGACAACCTCGACCGCATCCACTTCAGCCTCGAAGAACTCGAACGCGAAGCGCTCTTCCTCCACTGCGCCGCCCTCGAACTCGTCTAGCCCTCATTCGCGAACCTTTGCTTCCTTCGCGCTCTTTGCGAGAGCGCTCTCCGTTACTCCAGCCCCAAAGTCGCGCGGAAGTCCTCGAGCGTAGCCCGTTCCTGGTGCGCGAACTTCTCCACCAGCTTCGACCGTTTGCCCAGCTCATCATGCGCCACCTCGCGCAGCGTCAAGCTGTCGTGCCACGCTCCACCCATCTGCTGGACGTTCTCAAACTCCTGCGCCGCCGCGATGCTTCCGGACTCCGCCATATAACGGGCCAGCTTCGCTGCCTTGCGAATCCCGTGCAGATCATCATGCGAGTCGCCCAATCCTGCAATCTGCTGCTCGTACCACCCGCGCACCAGCTTCTGCAACCTGCTCGCCGGCACGCCCAGCCCCATGGCCGGCTCCAACCGCTTCAGCAGCTTTTCGAGCTTCGGCCCCAGCTTCCGCGCATGGCCTCCGAGTTCCCGCAGCAACTCCGCCGCCTCGCCCACGCGCTCGGCCTTTAACGTCGTTCGCAGGTGCTTCACATCGGCCTTCATCTGCCTGGGGGAATCCGCATCCAGCGCGTCGCGCACCAGATCGCGCTGCACATCCAGATCGCGCACTTTGCCGGCGGCCTTGCGCACCGCACCCAGTAGCTTCCGCACCTTCGCCGCGCGCCCGTCGAGCCCCGCAAGCTTCGGCTCGTCTCCCTTGAGCAGATCCAACAACTCCAATTGAGCTTCGATGCGCCGGGTGCTCGTCCGGAGATCATGGACCGGCTTCCGTCGTGGCTTCACCAGCGTCAGCTCGATCGCAGCCTCCAACTCGGTGCAGTGTTCCCGCAGCACCTGCACCGGATACACCTTCGCGATTTGTGTCCTTGTCGCCATCGCTTCGTTTCGATGTCCTACGGAACCATCTTGATCGTCTTCAGCCACCGGTCGGCGAGGTCGGTCCAGTCTGTGATTGGCAGGGAAGTGCGCCGCAGCCCGAACCCGTGCCCGCCTTCGGTGTAGATATGCAGCTCCGCCGGCACCTTCACCTGCTTCAGCGCCATAAAGTACTGGATTGCATTCTCCACGTGCGCCTGGTAGTCGTTCTCCGCCTGCAGGATGAAGCTTGGCGGCGTCTCCGCGGTCACCGGAATATCGGGTGAAAACGCAAAGCCCTTGCTCGAATCGGCCAGGTACCCCGGGTAGATGATGAACGCGAAATCCGGCCGGCACGACTGTTGATCCGCAGCATCAATTTCCGGATACAGCCTCTGCGTATAGTGCGTGCTCAGCGCAGCCGCCAGGTGCGCGCCGGCTGAGAACCCCAGCACGCCCAACCGGTGCGGATCGATGCCCCACTCCGCCGCGTGCTGCCGCACCAGGCCCATCGCCCTCTGCGCATCCTCAAGTGCCTGCGGCGACCTGGGATACGGCCCCGAGTTCGGCACCCGGTACTTCAGAATGATGCACGCAACGCCGCGATGCGTCAGCCAGTCACACACCTCTGTCCCTTCAAGGTCGATGGCCAGGATCTGGTACGCGCCCCCCGGAAACACCACCACCGCCGCGCCCGTCGGCTTCCCGACTGCCGGATACAACGTCAGCGTGGGCGTCGAAACGTTGCCCAGCCGAATGATTGGCCGTCCGGCGATATAACCCTCGCCTGGCTTGGCCTTATTCTCCTCCGGACCCGCCGCGGGCGTCGCATCCGGCGCTGCGCCCGGCCAGACCGTCAGCACGGTGTGCCCCGGCGCCGGCGGCCAGCCACTCTGCTGCCCAAACGCACTCACACCCAAAAACAACGCAGCAATGACAAACGCAAAGCGCATAGACACTCCCCCTACCTGCCCAGCCATCATCGCCCCATCCCCCGCGCCAGCGCAAACGGTACACTGGAAAGCGACGATCCCCCATGAAGATTCTCACCAGTTGGCTCCGCTCCTACCTGCCCGCGCTCTCCGTCGATGACGCCCGGCTCGCCGAAGACCTTACCCTGCGCGGCATCGCCGTCGAAGGCATCTTCCGCGCCGCCTCCGGCTCAGGCTCGGTCTTCGACATGGACATCACCACCAACCGCGTCGACGCGATGAACCACTACGGCGTCGCCCGCGAGGCGGCCGCCATCTACAATGTCGCGCTCCCGCCGCTCGACACCGTGCTGCCCGTCCGCAGCGCTGCTGCGAAGCCGTTCCCAGTCAGCATCGAAGAACCGACCCTGTGCGGCCGCTTCACCGCGCAGGTGATCCGCAACGTTACCATCGCGCCCAGCGAAGGCACGTTGGCCGGCTACTTCAACGACCTCGGCCAGAAGCAGATCTCGAACGCAGTCGACGCCACCAACTTCGTCCTGCTCGGCATGGGCCATCCCACGCACGCCTTCGATCTCGACAAGCTCGAGGGCGGCATCGTCGTGCGCCGCGCCTGCTCCGGCGAGCAGATCAAGCTGCTCGACGGCACCACCCGCTCCCTGGTGTCAGACGACTTAGTCGTCGCAGATCAAGCGAAAGCCCTCGGCCTCGCCGGCGTGATGGGCGGCTGGGATTCGATGATCACCGCCGAAACCAAAAACGTCCTCGTCGAAGCCGCATGGTTCGACCCCGCGACCATCCGCGCCAGCTCGCGCCATCACCTCATCCACACCGACGCCAGCCACCGCTTTGAGCGCGGCGCAGATTTCGCCGCAGCGCCCATCGCCAACGCGCTGGTCACGAAAGCGATCCTCTCCGCATGCGGCGGAAGTCTTGAAGGCGAGCTCGTCGACATCTGCATCCCTGAGCTTCGCGCCATCACCGCCGCGCGTCCGTCCATCCAGCTCTCCATCCACAACGTCAAGCGCCTGCTCGGTACGACGGTCGCTCCCGAAGGCATCACCTCCGATCTCGTCCGCCGCTACCTTACCGCGCTCGGCTGCGTGCTCCACCCGCTCGGCAGTGACCTCTACGAGGTCAAGCTGCCCTCCTGGCGCCTTGACCTCACGCGCGAGATCGACCTGATCGAAGAGGTGGCCCGCGTCTACGGCTACAACGGCTTCGCGAACACGCTGCCGACCCCTGGCGTCACCGTGGCCCATCCGCTAGCCCGCAAGCAGCAGGTCATCAAAGCGAAGCTCTTCCAGCTCGGCTTCTCCGAAGCCATATCGAGCACCTTCGCAAGCGCGGCAGAAAGCGCGTTCTTCGCCCCGGAAACTCCCGCCGTCGCGCTCGAAAACCCGCTCAGCGAAGAGGCCGCGAACCTGCGGCCCTCGCTGCTGCCCGGCATGGTCACCATGCTCGCCCATAATCTCAACCGCGACGTGGTCACCGCGCGCCTGTTCGAAGCCGGCGCCATCTTCACCGGCTCCGCCGCGTCGGTGGATGAGGTGGAATCGCTTGCCCTCGGCCTTACCGGCGCCGTCCCCGCCACGCCCGTGCATTCCGCGCAGGACGCTCCCTTCTTCGAGCTCAAAGGCGCGATCGAATCGCTGCTCGCTCTCTTCCAAACCCCTGCTCCCGCCTTCAGCATCGAAGCCGTTCCACAGGCCTTCGAACCCGGCCGCGTCGCCGTCGTCACGCTCGACAGCAAGCCCATCGCCACCTTCGGCCAGCTCACCTCCGCCGAAGCGACGAAGCGCAAGCTACGCCAGCCCATCTACCTCGCCGAGCTACGTCTCGCCGAGCTCTTCCAACTCCCGCTCCGCCACGTCCTCGCCCGCGAGCTCTCCCGCTACCAGGCCGTCGAGCGCGACTTCTCCTTCACCTTCGCCGACGCGACCCAGTGGCACTCGATCGCTGGCGCAATCCACGCCCTGGCCATTTCCGAGCTCCAACGGCTCGAAGCCGTCGAGATCTTCCGCGGCCCAAAGAAGAACCCCGGCAACTTCTCCATTCTCATCCGCACCGTCTTCCAATCGAACGATCGTACGCTCGTGGATACCGACCTCGCTGCATGGTCCGGGTCCATCATCGCCGCGCTCGAGTCCCTTGGGGGCGTCCTGCGGAGCTAAACAGCTAAACTTTACAGTTAGACTGTATATGTGCGATGCTGCTCGTGTGAGCAGTCGATCGTCGTCTTCGCAATCCGCGCTTACCCGCAAGCTCGCCGCCGATCTTCGCACCGTCTTCCGCAAGCTTAAGCTGCGCGTACGCCTGCATGGTGCCGGTAACGATCTCACGGCCGCTCAGACCTCCGTGATCCTGCGCCTCGAACGCGAAGGCGCCACCACCGTCTCTCAACTCGCGCGCGCGGAAGGGATGCGCCCGCAGTCCATGAGCGCCATCGTCGCGCCCTTGCAGGAGGCTGGCTTACTGCGCGGCGTGCCTGATCCTGGCGACGGCCGCAAAACCCTGATGTCGCTTACGCCCAAGTGCAGCAAGATGATCGAGCAGGGGCGCGCCGCCAGGCAGGATTGGCTGACCACCACCATCTCCCACAAGCTTTCACACTCCGAGCAGCAGCAGCTCCAGACCGCACTCGAACTGCTGGAGCGCCTGGTCAAAGACTGACCATCGGCTGACAAGTGCCTGCCCCGCGCGTCTTGCTCGTCCGCCAACTTGAAGCATCGAGGAAAGAAGGGAAGATTCAACTATGAACTGGCTCTGGCTCGTCTCGTACTTCTTCGGCGGCATCTTCGCAACCAACGCGATCCCGCACTTTGTCTCCGGCACGATGGGGCGGCCATTTCAGAGTCCCTTCGCCCAACCTTCCGGCAAAGGTCTCTCGTCATCCACGGTCAACGTCGTGTGGGGCTTCTTCAACCTCGTCATCGCCTACCTGCTCCTGGCCCGCGTGGGCGATTTTGAACTACGCTCTTCGAGCGATGTTGTCGCGTTGGCTCTCGGCGCACTTCTTATCGCGATCTTCTCCGCGCGCCACTTCGGCCAGTTCCACGGGGGCAACGCGCCGACGCGCTCATGACGACACCCGGCTCCGGCACCTTTCGCTCGCTGCGCAGCTTTAACTTCCGCTTGTGGACAGCAGGCGCACTCGTCTCAAACACCGGCACCTGGATGCAGCGCGTCGCCCAGGACTGGCTTGTGCTTACCCAACTCACTCACCACGACGCCTCCGCGCTCGGCATCGTCATGAGCCTGCAGTTCGCACCGCAGCTCCTGTTTCTGCCCTGGACTGGCTCCGCTGCCGACCGCCTCAATCAACGCAAGCTCCTGATGCTCACCCAGTCCACCCTGGGCGTGCTTGCACTCATCCTCGGCGCGTTCACGATCGCGGGAGTCGTCCGCCTTTGGCAGGTCTATCTCCTCGCCTTTCTCTCCGGCTCCGCCGCCGCGCTCGATGCGCCCGTACGACAGACCTTCGTGGCTGAGATGGTAGGCGACGAGGACCTACCCAACGCCGTCGCGTTGAACTCCATGTCGTTCAACGCAGCCCAGATCATCGGTCCCGCCGCCGCCGGCCTGCTCATCGCCAGAGTCGGTATCGGATGGGCCTTTCTGCTCAACGGAATCTCCTTCGCAGCCGTGCTGCTCTCGATGTCCTTTTTCCGGCAGTCGGAGCTTCGCAACAGTGCCCGCGCGCATCGCACCGCGTCCGGATTCAAGGAAGGCCTTCGGTATGTCTGGACGAGGCCCGACCTTCGGGCCATCCTCATCATGCTCTTCCTCATCGGCACGTTCGGCTTCAACTTCCCCATCTTCATCTCGACCATGGCCGTCAGCGTCTTCCACTCGAACGCTCGCGGCTTCGGCCTGCTCTCGTCCATCATGGCCGCCGGCACGCTTGCAGGATCGTTGTTTGCCGCGCGCCATCGAAACCCCAGCTTGCGGTCACTCGCCATCGGCGCCGCAGTATTCGGCGTTGGCTGCACCCTTGCCGGATTGGCCCCCGGGTACTGGTCCTTCGCCGCCGCTCTCGCCCTCAGCGGCGCGGCTGTCCTCACCTTCTCAAACGGCACCAACAGCATGATGCAGCTCTCCACCGAACCCGCTATGCGCGGCCGGGTGATGGCGCTCCGCGTCGCGATCGCGCTGGGCGGCACACCCATCGGAGCACCGATCTGCGGCTGGGTCGCGAATCGCTTCGGTCCGCGCTGGTCATTGGGCATCGCCGCTGCCTCCGGCTTGCTCGCCGCCATCGTCGCGGTCTACGTGCTTTCGCGCAGGCTTCGCCCGGCATTGCCTCCCAGCCGCGCGTAAGCGCCTGTCACACGAATCCCGCACACCTTCGCCGAGCCTGCAAAACAGTCCCTATCCCTTGCGAACGGCACCGGAGTACTCCGGTGCTACGCTGCAACGATTGCGTCCGCCTCGCTTCGCCTCGTACAGCGCATGATCCGCCAAGGCCAGCCAGTCATCCGGGGTCCGGCTCTCGTCATCCAGCACCGCGATCCCGAAGCTCGCCGTCACTCGCAACGGAGGGTCATGCTTGATGACCAATGATTCGAGCGCAGCGCGAAACCTCTCCGCAGATTGAATCGCCTCGCCCAGATTTGCGTCGGTCAGCAGAATTCCGAACTCTTCGCCACCCAGCCGCCCTACCAGGTCACTCTTCCGCGTCAGCCGCTCCAGCCTTGCTCCTACAGTCCGAAGCACCATGTCTCCGGCCGGATGCCCATAGGTGTCGTTCACCTTTTTGAAGTGGTCGATGTCCAACGTTACCAGCGCGCTGCCGCGCCCATGCCGTGAAAAGCGCGAGATGGCTTTCTCCATCTCCTGGCAGAAACCCCGCCGGGTCGCCGCGCCGGTTAGAAAGTCAACCTGCGCAATCCTGCGCAACTCCAGCTCATTCATCGCCAGCGCCGCGAAGCTCTTCATCACCTCTACCTGCGCATCGCTAAAATTGCGCGGCTTCGTATCGATCGCGCACAAGGCGCCCAGGTTATACCCGTCGGGCGTCGCCAGCGGAACCCCGAGGTAGCTCGCGATGTGCGGCGGCCCAAGCACCAATGGATTGCCCGTAAACCGCGGGTCCGCCGCTGCATCGGGTACAACCATCGGCTCCCGCGACTGAATGGTGTGCGTACAAAAAGTGATCTCCCGTGCCGTGTCGCTCCCATCCATCCCCACGCACGACTTCAACCATTGCCGATTCGCGTCGATCAACGAGACCGAAGCCATCGGCACATCCAGCACGGCCTTTACCAAACCGGTGATCCGGTCGAACGCAGCCTCGGGCGCAGTGTCCAGAATCTCGTACCGCTTCACCGCCGCCAGGCGGGCCGGCTCGTCCACCAGCTTTGTGTCCATCATCCTTCCCTCATCATCAAACGAATCGCGCGCAAGAGCTCTTGGCGGTAGGACTCCACCAGCACGGTGACGCTGGTCTCTATCTGCTCTTCGCTCACGCCCGCGGACTTCAGATTCCGCACCAGCTGTGCCAAATCCTCGCGATGCCGCACCAGGCTGGCTTGCAGAGGCTGCGGTACCTCTAAATCGGAAAATGGGTCGGCGAACCGCTCAGCCTGCAGACCATCCCCTCCTCGCACGTAGGCATCGCCCATCGATCTATTCCCCTCGTCCACCGGAGTTCATCGCTCTGTTCGAGATACGAAGGCTCGCCGCGCTCGGATGTAATAACAACTACCAGAATTCGTTGCCGCCAGCCATGGTTCCCAAGTTGAGTCCAGCTCCACTTTCGGTGCAGAAATCCACGTTAACCACCTCTATACTGGGCGTGGGAGAGTGTTAACTTGGATACCAACACCACAAGCCCAGCCATCAGTGCGGACGATTTCCAGGCCCTCGAGCAGAAGGTTCTCCGTGCCGTAGAGATCGTGCGCCGCGAACGCGAAGCCCGCGCCGCCGCCGAGGCCGAAGCTGCCGCGCTCCGCGAGCAGCTCGAGGTGCTGACCGCTGCCTCCAATCACGCGCAGACTCAGATTACCTCGCTCAACCAGGAGCGCGACGCCGTCCGTGCCCGTGTCGAAAAGATGCTGCAACAGATGGACGAACTGGTCTAAACACCACACGACACCAAAACGGGCCGCGTACGCAATACAGGCTGGGCCAAGCCGGAAAGGGCAAGACCATGCAGGACGAAATGATGCAAGAAACTTCTCCCGATCAGCCGGTCTCGGTCGAGATCTACGACCAGATCTACACCCTGCGTGGCACAGACCCCGCCTATATCGAGCACCTCGCCCACGTCGTCGACACCAAGATGCGCGCAGTCGCCGACCAGGGAAACACCGTCGATTCCCTCCGCGTCGCCGTTCTGGCTTCGCTCAACATCGCCGACGAGCTGATCTGCCTGCGCGAGCGTTTCCGCGAGATCGCGGCCACGCAAACTGAGGTCGTCCGCAGCCGTTCCGCCTCTCTCAGCGGCATGCTCGACCAGGTTCTCGACGAGTTCGACCACGAACCCGTCCGCCGCGCCGGCTAACCCGGCCGGGTTCCCGGGTGCGCCATGTGCTGATGTTTGTGACATGGAACATAAGCGTCTCTCCCGCGCCGCACAGTCCGCCGAAAGCTTCCGTCCCTGCTACTCCCCGCATCCAAACGCCGAGAGGTAATGGGCGATGGATAAGGTAGAAATCTCCGAACGGGACGCACTTCCCCTCGACGCAATTGCACCCGGCGTTATCGGTCTGCGCATCGTCTTCGTCAACGTCTTCGGCGTCACTCATCCCAATGGCGAATGGACTCTGATCGATGCCGGCCTGCCCCTGTCTGCCCGCCGCATCGACAGCTGGGCGCGTGAGTTCTTCCACTCCGCCCCGAACGCCATCGTGCTCACGCACGGGCACTTCGACCACGTCAGCGAAGCCCGCGAACTTGCCGACAAGTGGAACATCCCCATCTACGCCCACCCCGCCGAGTTCCCCTACCTCACGGGTCAGGAATCCTACCCTTCGCCCGACTGGCGCGCCGGCGGCGGCAGCATGTCGTTGCTCTCGCCTACCCTCCCCACCGGCCCCGTAGACCTCGGTCCGCGCCTCCAGGCGTTGCCCGGCGATGGCTCAGAAGTCCCGGTGATGCCCGGCTGGACCGTCCTTCGCACTCCGGGCCACACGCCGGGCCACTGTTCTTTTTACCGGGCTGAGGATGATGTGCTCCTGGTAGGCGACGCCTTCTGCACCACAAAGTCCGAGAGCTTCTTCGACGCCGCGCTCTCCCAGCACACCGAGCTCCACGGGCCGCCCGCCTACTTCACCAGCGACTGGGCAGCCGCCAAAGCCTCCGTACACAAGCTCGCCGCGCTCGAGCCGCGCGTCGTCGCGCCCGGCCACGGTAAACCCCTCACCGGCCCCGATGTCGCAATGGCGCTTTACAAATTAGCCGACGACTTCAACCGTATTGCCGTTCCCGACGACCAGAAATCTTAAACATCCGTCTCATCGAAGTTTTCCTGAGCGGCATACTTGACTTGCCATAATCCACCCTCCCGGTTAGCATCCAACCAGTCGCAAACGAAATCGCCGGCCTGCAAAGCAGGTGCGCGAACAACGCAGGTTGAACCAATACTTAATGAACAGGGGTTTGGCTCGTAGACATGGTTCGGTGTGCTAGGTCCGCCAGTCCGGAAAGCCTAAAGAACCACGGCTAGATCCCACCGTCTTAGACGGGTTCACCTGCGCTTCGACGCACGGCCCAGCGGGTCGATTTCGTCTCTATCCAGCACTCTTTGTGAGCTTTGGTGCCCTCTGTGCCTCTGTGCTCGTTCTTCGCCATTTCCGCATAAACTGACAAGAGCGTGTACCCCACCCTCTTTCACCTCGGACATCTCTCCCTCCCCACCTTCGGCGCATTCGCCGCAGTTGGTCTCATCCTCGCGCTCCTGCTCTCCGAGCGCACCGCCCGCCTCGCCAGCCTGCCGCCGCAGAAGCTGTGGGACGCCGGCATCTTCACCGTCGTCGCCGCATTCGTTCTCTCGCGCGTCATCCTCGTCGTCACCTTCTGGAAGACTTTTCGCGCCTTTCCCATTTTGGTCCTGGCGGTCCCTTCGCTCACCGCAACCGGCTTGACCCTGACCGCCGCGGCCGCCTTCGCCTGGCTCTACTTGCATCGCATCCCCATCCTCACCGCGCTCGACGCTTGGGCCCCCTGCGGCGCACTCGTCTGGGCAGCACTCGCCCTCGGCCACTTCGCCGAAGGCTCCGACCCGGGCATGCCCACGACCCTCCCCTGGGGCGTCCCCCCGATGGCGGGCGACGCTATCCGGCTACACCCCGTCGCCCTCTACGTCGCAGCCGTGGCGCTCCTGCTCCAGGTCGGCGCACTGCAACTTCTCCGCCGCAACCTGCCCGCCGGCATCACTGCCGGCGCAACCCTCACCGCCGCCGGCCTCGCGCAATTCCTCCTCACCTTCCTGCGCCAGCCGGGCGAGACCACCTTCCTGAACCTCGACCTGCTCCAAATCGCCGCCATCGCCATGATCCTCGCGGGCCTGGCTCTCCTCCTGCGCCTCCTGCCCCTCCAAAGACCGGTAACGGAGCAGTAAAGCAAGTCCTTCTCCGCGAAAATCTGCGCCTTTCTCCGCGCTCTCTGCGCGAACGCCCTTGCCGTTGCCTGTTCTTCTCCCCAAACCAGCTACCATCAAAAGGTAAGGAAAGAGCCCATGCCGTCCAGAAACATGCTGCCCAAAGGCCAGCGCCACCACTCCGTTCGCGCCGAATACGTCGCCACCCGCTTTGCCGAGCCGGAGATGCCGCCGATCATCCCCACGCTCGAGTTTGAAGACGACGCCGACGACTCCACCATCCGCAGCTTCGAAGCTCCCCCCGAAGCCGCCGGTCTCCGCCTTGACCAGTACCTCTCGCAGGCTCTTCCCGACATCTCCCGCGCCCGCGTCCAGCTCCTCATCGACGCCGGCCAGGTGCGCGTCGACGGTGCCACCCCCAAATGCAAGGACAAGCTGAAGGGCGGCGAGGCCATTGAGATCGAGGGTCAGCCCAATCCCGAACCCCTCCACGCCACTCCCGAAGACATTCCGCTCAACTTTCTCTTCGAAGACAAATACCTCGCCGTCGTCGACAAACCCGCGGGCATGATGGTCCACGCCGGTGCCGGCAGCTCCGAAGACGACCGCAACCGCGGCACGCTGGTGAACGCGCTTCTGTTCCATCTTCAGCAGCTTTCAGACGTCGGCGGAGCCCTGCGCCCGGGCATCGTCCATCGCCTCGACAAGCAGACCTCTGGCGCCATCGTCGTCGCCAAAGACGACGTCACCCACCGCAAATTGGGCGAGATGTTCTCCGCCCGCGAGGTCCACAAGACCTACCTTGCCTTGGCTCACGGGCATCTCGCCAAGGACGACACAACGGTCACCCTGCCGATCGCCCGTGACCTCGTCCGCCGCATCCGCATGACCACGCGCCGTGCCGACGGGCGTTCCGCGGTCTCGCACGTCCACGTTCTCGAGCGTCTGGTCACTCCCTACGGCCCATTTACGCTCGTCGAAGTCAAAATCGAGACCGGCCGCACCCACCAGATTCGCGTGCACCTCCAGTCGCTCGGCCATCCGGTGGTTGGCGACTTCCTCTATGGCGCGCCGCACGTGCTCAAACGCACGGATAACTGCGAGCCCGCGCTGGAGCTCGAACGCAACTTCCTCCACGCCGCACAGCTCGAATTCGAGCACCCCCGCACCCGCCAGACCCTCAACCTCGAGGCCCCGCTTGCTCCCGAACTTGTCGAGTTTCTGGGGAAGCTGCGCAGCTGATTCCAGGCTGTTTGCAACTCTGGCCCGTCCGCAAGCGTCCACTACCCAGAAAGCCCAGGGCCAGCCGCCTCCAAGCGTGAGATGCGCCGTGCCATCAAGCCCTGAAGCCAAAGGGGTTTCTCATGAAATTTGCTCTCCGCTTCGTTCTACCACTTCTCGCTGCCGCCTCCTTTACCCTCTTTGCACAGGAACCGGTCCCCGCCGCAAAGCCCGCAAACCCGCAAGGCGCGGACATTCGACTCGCCGTCGTCGTCACCGGCCGGCACGACGAGCCGGTCGAACAGATTCTCCCGGAATCAGACTTCACCCTGCTCGACAACGGCGTCGCTCAGCCCATCAAGTCCTTCCGCCACCTCGGCTCCGACGCCCCGGTCCGCGTGCTCATCGTCATCGACGCCGTCAACGCCAACTACACCACCATTGCCTACGAGCGCCAGCAGCTCGACAAGTTCTTTACCGCCAACAACGGGCAACTCGCCCGTCCCACCGCCTTGGCCATCCTCACCGATAAAGGTTTGCAGGTGCAGCCCAGCAGTACGCGCGACGGCAACAACATCAAGGCCGCGCTCGATTCCCAGGTCACCGGACTTCGCATCATTGGCCGCGATACTGGCTTCTACGGCGCCGAAGAGCGCCTCGACAGGTCGCTCACCGCCCTCCGCAGCCTCGTCGCCGCCGAAGGCAAGGTCTCCGGCCGCAAGCTCCTCATCTTCGTCTCGCCCGGCTGGGCGCTCTTCTCCGGTCCGCGCATTCAGATCAGCTACAAGCAGCAGCAGGGCATATTTGACCAGATCGTCGAGCTGACGCACCAGCTCCAGGAAGCCAACGTCACCCTCTATGCGGTCGATCCCCGCGGCAACAATCAGCCCATCGAGAACCGCTTCTACTACCAGCAATACCTCAAAGGCGTCGCCAAGCCGGGCCAGACCGACTTCGCGGATCTTTCGCTCCAGGTTCTCGCCACCCACTCCGGCGGCTTGGTTCTCAACAGCAACAACAACATCAACGAGCTCATCCAGCACGCAGTCGACGACGCCGCCGAATACTACGAGATCAGCTTTACCCCCGCACCCGCCGAACACCCCAACGAATACCACTCCATCGACGTGAAAGTCTCGCAACCAGGTACAACCGCCCGCACCCGCCAGGCTTACTACGCCGAGCCGTTGCCGTGACCCACCGGCCTCAACCGTAACTCTAGGACTCAGCTCTTACATCTCCCCAGCTGACAGCTTTCGAAATGAGCCTTTCCATCTCCCTGCGCCTGCTGCGCAGCCGCACATCGCTGCCCACGCACCCCTGTTCTGCCACGCGCCCCAGAACCTGAGCAAAAGCGATAGAATCGACGCGTGACCCATCCGCAAGCCATGTTCCGCTCGACCCTCCTCGCTGCCGCACTCACCTGCTTCGCCGCCGCTCAGACTCCGGCAACTCCGCCACCGCCGACTCAGCAGCCGCAGCCCACGCAGAACGCCACCCCACCTGGCCAGGAACCCACCTTCACCTTCAAGACCGGCGTCAACCTGGTCGACCTCGTCTTCACCGTGACTGACAAGAAGGGCCGCTTCATCACCGGCCTCAAGCGCTCTGACTTCGGTCTCCTCGACGACGGACGCCCGCCCGCCTCGGTCGTCAGCTTCACCCAGCAGACGAACCTCCCGCTCCGCATCGGCATCATGCTCGATACGTCCAGCTCTATCCGCACGCGCTTCAAGTTCGAGCAGGACTCCGCCCTCGACTTCTTTCTGCAGGTCCTCCATCCCGGCGACCGCGCCTTCGTCGAAGGCTTCGACATCACCACCGATCTGACTCAGGACTACACCAACAACATCGACGCGCTCAACCAGGGGATCCGTAAGCTTCGCCCCGGCGGCGGCACCGCGCTCTTCGACTCGCTCTACCACACCTGCCAACAGCAGATGCTCACGCTCAAAGAGGACACGCCCGTTCGCAAGGCCATCATCCTCGTCTCCGACGGCGATGATAACTACAGCCGTGCGCTCGAATCCGACGCCATCAAGATGTGCCAGCGCGCCGAAACCATCGTCTACACCATCTCGACCGACACCAGCCCCACCCGCGGCAAAGGTTCGGACGTCCTGCAGACCATCTCCGACGCCACCGGCGGCCGCACCTTCTTCCCTGAACGCCTCGAAGACGTAGCCCTCGGCTTCCGCGACATCGAAGAAGAGCTGCGCAGCCAGTACTCCCTCGAATACACCCCGTCGGACTTCAAACAGGATGGCAGCTTCCGCACCATCTACCTGCAGGCGACCAACGACAAGTACCACGTACGCGCGCGAACCGGCTACTTCGCTCCCAAACCGGGCCAATGACGAGAAGAATGTCGCGACGCCAAAAGCTTCACTTAGTCCTCCGCTCGGTTGTCACACAACCTTGTGCCGCGCGGCCACGCGAAGCGATCACGGCACGAATTGCTCGCTCCGCGCGACAAGCGGGCCCGTCCGGCAGGACAAGCCTTGAACGCAAACTTTCTTTTCAAACCGGGGTCTAACTCCTGCAGGAGAACCTCGCATGCGTGCAACTTCAACCCTCCTCCTCGCCGCGCTGCTCAGCGCCCCCGCCTTCGCCCAACAGCAGTTCACTCAGCAGTACGCCGCCTCCGTTGCGCCGCCTCCACCTGACGCCTATGGGGCGTCAGCGCCTGCCGTTCCGCTTCCGCAGCCGCCCAACTTCTCGCAGGAGCTCGCCTCGCTCACCGACCAGCCCGCCACCCACTTCGGCTATACCTTCGACAAGGATTCGCTAGCCGTCGCGCAGGGCATCCTGGAGGCCAACGGCATGGACGCCAAGCGAGCGGCGCTTGCGCTTCGCGGCGTCACCTTTGATACCTACCACTACAAGCAGCCAGCCTTCTACACGCCCGAAGCGATGACGGCCCTGCTTGATAGCTACAAGGCCGCCGGATGGAAGCATCTCGTCAACGCCAACCAGACTCCCGCCAACAGCGCCCAGCCGAGTAAGACCATCACCGACATGTGGCTGCACTTCTCCGGCTCCGACGTCGACGCGGTCACCGTCCTCACCCGCGGCCCCAAGAACATGAACGTTATCCAGGTAGCCTGCGACCTGCGCCCACTTGACCTGATGCACCTGGGAGGCCACTTCGGCATCCCCAAGGTAGACCCCAGCGCCGTCATGGTGCCCGCGCCCCGTTAAAGCAAAAAGCGCTCTCGCAAAGAGCGCCAAGCGAGCCAAGTTGCGCGAAGGAAAACCTTGGCGTAACCTGGCTTCCTTTGCGCTCTTTGCGAGAGCGTTTTTGTCTCCGTTTCAAGCCCGATACTGCTCGATCGCCGCCAGCAACTTCAGCTTGCGCTCAGGTGGCAAAAAGCTGGCCTCCACCGAATTCGCCGCCAGCTCCCGCATCTGCTCCAGCGAGAACTCGAACAGCTTCTGCACCAGCACGTACTCCTCCAGCAGGTTTGATCCGAACATCGGCGGATCGTCGGAGTTGATCGTAATCATCAGTCCCTCCTCGAAGTACCGTCGCAGCGGATGCTCCTCGAACCTCGCGCAGCAACCCGTCCGGATATTCGAAGTCAGGTTCAGCTCCAGCGGCACCTGCTTCTCGCTCAACACCCGCATCAAGTCGCTATCGTGCTGCGCGGCCAGCGCATGTCCAATCCGTTCGGCGCCGATGTTCAGCGCCGCCCAGATGCTCGCCGGCCCATTCACGGGCCCGCCAGTCTCCCCCGCGTGCGCCGTAAGCCGCAGCCCGGCGGCTTTGGCCTCCGCGTAGCTCTCTTTGAACAGGTCGGCCGCGCCGCGCGCCTCATCGCCGCCAATCCCGATCCCTACGATGCTCGGATAGGTCGTGCGCAGCTCCGCCGCCTTGCGAAAGACCTTCTGCGCCTCCTCCGCGCCGAAGTGCCGCACGGCATCAATCAGCCAGTAGATGGTCGTGCCAAACTCCTGCTCGGCCCGCACCCGCGCCCGCTCGATCGCCTCTACAAACGGCTCAACCGCCGTGTTCTTCCAGTAGTAGATAATCCCGAACGAGATATACACCTCGGCGTGGACGACGCCCTGAGCGGCCAGATCGCGAATCATGTTGTACGTAATCAGCTCGTAGTCGTCCGGGCCTTTCAGCCGCGATGAAACTGCTTTGAACGCATCCATGAAGCCGAGAAAATCCTTATAGACGTAAAGCTCGCGAATCGATTCCAGCGTCAGCGGCTCGGCATCGTGCCGCCTCGATAACTCAAGCAGCGTCTCCGGCACGATCGTGCCTTCGAGGTGCAGGTGCAGCTCAGCCTTCGGCAGGTGCCGAAGCCATTCCGGGATTTCGATGACAGGTGCGGGTTGTTGCTTGCGCGGCATCTTCTAAGGATACTCGTGCCCACGCGGATTCCCCGTGTTCAAACTGCCTCGCTGCGAGCGTATTCTGGCGCTTGAGCCCAACCAGGATGATCGATCCCAGCCATCTCCACTTCTCAACCTTCCAACAGATGCTGCTCTCGCAGAGCTCGACCACGCGTCTGCTGATGGCCTGCGCGATGGGCGGCCTCATTGGTATTGAGCGCGAATGGCGACATAAAGACAGCGGCCTCCGCACCAACATGCTCATCTCAATGGGCTCCGCGCTCTTCACCATCATGTCCGTCGTTATCGCCGGTGACCAGACCTCGAACCGCGGGCAGATCGCCGCGAACATCGTGCAGGGCGTCGGCTTCCTGGGTGCTGGCCTCATCCTGCACACCAAGAGCAAGACCATTGGCCTCACCAGCGCGGCCACCGTCTTCGTCGTTGCGGCTATCGGCATGACCTGCGGCGCCGGCTTGTATGTGGAGGCCGCGATCGCCACCGGACTCGTGCTCATCCTGCTGCAGATCATCGGCGCCTTCGAAGGCAATCTCGGCTGGAAGCGCTACGCCATGGTCTACGAGGTGCGCGCCGATGTCCGCGCTGCGACAGACACAGAGGCCGCGCTACAGCGGATGCAGAGAGCGATTCTGTCCGTGCTCGACGGAGCCGGCGAGCGCCTGGCCGTGCTCGACCGCGACAATATCGGCGGCCTGGAGCGGGTGGCGTTTTCGGTCGTGGCGACCAAGCCAATGCATCGCCGGCTGCTGGCGGAGCTTCGCGCCAGCGATGCCACAGACGAAGTCGTCGCCTTCAAGGATAACGACGAGGAGTGAGGATGTGCTGCCGCACGGGCGCGCTCATCCCGCGCGGCGACCACTTCGTGGGATATTGGCTTTCACGCGAAGCTCCCGGCGTACGCAGTACCGCCCGCCCGGCGTCAGGGCGCTTCTACTGTTCGTAGAACTCGCTGCGCTTGCGCGAGTACAGCACGTAGACAAAGAGCCCAATGATCAGCCATAGAAAGAAGCGAATCCAAGTCCGCGCCGGCAGCCCAGCCATTAGCAGGATGCAAAAGCACACGCTCAGAATCGGTATCACCGGGCCGAACGGCACGCGGAACCCACGCGGGCGCTCCGGATCCTTGTAGCGCAGCACGATCACGCCGATCGAAACCAGCACAAACGCAAACAGCGTTCCGATGTTCGACATCTCCGCCAGCGTACCCACGTCGAACAGCCCCGCTGGAATTGCAACCAGGATGCCCGCAACCCAGGTGGCGAAGGCCGGAGTGCGAAACCGCGGGTGGATGTTGCTGAAGCGGTCCGGCAGCAGTCGGTCGCGCGACATCGCAAACCAGATGCGCGCCTGCCCATACTGCCCCACCAGGATCGACGAAACCATCCCGAGAATCGCCCCGAAGAGCACCGCAAGACGAACCCAGTGCAGACGATGCGCACCCGGCGTCAGCGCTACGCGCTGCAGCGCGTTCACCACTGGCGCTCCATCTCCCGCAACCGACTGCCAGGGCACGAGACCCGTAAGCACAGCCGCCACGCCGATGTAGAGCACGGTGCAAACGATCAGCGTCGCAATGATGCCAATCGGCACATCGCGCTGCGGCTTCTTGCACTCTTCCGAAGCCGTCGAAACGGCATCGAAGCCGATGTACGTGAAGAAGATAATGGACCCGCCAGCCAAGATCCCGCCCATTCCGGTCGGCGCAAACGGATGGTAGTACGCCGGGTGGATGAAGCTCAGGCCGAAGAAGACGAAGGTGAGAATGGCGCCGATCTTGATCAGCACCATGGCGTTGTTCGTCCGCGCCGACTCGCGAATGCCGCGCACCAGCAGGTAGGTGATGATCAGCACGATCAGGAACGCTGGAATATCAAATCCAAAGTGCAGCCCGGGCGCAAAGATATCGTGCCCGGCCAGGTCCTGCGCGCCCAGCGGCAGGTACGCCGGCTCCAGCCACTTCGGGTCAAGATGAATTCCGAACCAGTCAAGCAAATTCACCAGGTGCGCCGCGAAGCCCACCGAGACGCTCATATTGGCAAACGCGTATTCGAGAATCAGGTCCCATCCGATAATCCACGCGATCAACTCGCCCAGAGTCGCATAGGAATAGGTGTAGGCGGACCCCGCGATCGGAATCATGCTCGCGAGCTCCGCGTAGCACAGCCCGGTGAGCGCGCACACACACGCGACGAGCAACAGCGAGATGACCAGCGCCGGCCCTGCGCCGGGACGGCCCGCAACCACCCCGCTCGTATGGTGCAGCGCACCCCAGATCAGGTCGATCACAGGCGATTCCGACCACGTCGCCGTCGTTGCAGGATTTCCGCCAATCGCGGTACCAATCACCGTGAAGATGCCTGAGCCGATCACGATGCCAACCCCAAGCGCGGTCAGCGAAACCGGCCCAAGCGTCTTCTTCAGCGCATGTTCCGGGCGCTCGGAGTCGGAGATAAGTTTGTCGATGGACTTTTTAGCAAAGATTTGTCTCGGCAAGGGGACGCGGTCGCTCCAGGCGTGGGAGTGGCAGTTATTAACACCACCTTACAACGAAACCCTCGTTGCCCCATGTTCCCATGGTTCAAAGCGCACGTTATCGCAAGCCGCGACCTCGCGACGCTCCACCAACACGAAGACCCCACGATCTGCGCATGTCGCGCCGATCGTGGGGCAGCCGCTCCTAAGCTTTCGACGCTTAGCGCTTCGACTGACCGCGCGAAGCCTTCTTCACCTTCGCCTTGTTCTCGCCACGCGCGCCGGTGCGCGGAGCCTTCGGAGCGGCCTTGCGCCGCGCAGTCCGCTTGATCTTCTTGCGCTCTTCTTTATCGGTAATGCTCTTGGTGTTTGCCATGGGATTGCTGATCTCTTTTCGAAAGGTGTGCGGGCGAGTGGCCTGGCCGGGGATGGCTAGAGCTTTTGGAGCTGGGCGAACTTCTCTACCAGCTTCTTCACGCCGTGCTGTGTAAATTGTACTGTAATCTTCGCGTCATCCCCATCGCCTTCCCGCTGAAACACGACACCATCGCCGTATTTGGGGTGACGTACCCGCGCTCCCTTGTTCAGCCCGGTCTTGCCGGTGGGCTCCGGAATGTCGAGCTTGGGCCGCGTAAACTTCGACGCAGGCGGGCCCGCGCCGCCGCGATTGGCGAAGAAGCTCGCAATGTTATCGAGCGACTTCGACGGCGTCTGCTGCCGCGCGGGAGCGCCCACGGCTGCGCGTGCCGCCGCACGAACCCCTGTATCCTGCGATTCATCCTCGTAGCTGTAATGCCGCTCGCCATCCTCCGCGCCACCCGGTCGCTGGCCGAATCGCCCACGCTGCGGATACGGCGTCGAGTACGCGGATCCGCTAAACCCGCCGCCAAATTGCGGCTGCGCCGGCGGACTGCCCAGGTCCTCCACCAGGCGACTCGGCACCTCGTCCAGGAAGCGCGAGGGAACTGAGGCCTCCGGCGCATCGTTGCCATAACGCCGCCGGTAGCGCGCCCGCGTCATCACCAGCGTGTCCATCGCGCGCGTCATCCCCACGTAGCAAAGCCGCCGCTCTTCCTCAAGCCCGGTCGGATCGGTGAACGTCCGCGAGTGCGGAAACAGACCCTCCTCCATGCCGGCAAGGAAGACCAGCGGAAACTCCAGCCCCTTCGCCGCATGAAGCGTCATCAACGTTACGCGCGCCTCGGCGCTGTACTGGTCCGCATCCGACACCAGCGCCGCATGATCCAGAAACTCCGCCAGCGACTCGCCGCGCGACGAGGCATCCTGCGCCGCGTTCGCAAGCTCCTTCAGGTTCTCAATCCGCGAGAACGACTCCGGCGTCGCCTCTTCCTCGAGCGCACGAATGTACCCGGAACGATCGTTGAGGAACTTGATCAGTTCCGGCAGCGTCGCCGCATCTCCGGGCTTGCGAAACGCCGGCCGCTCCGCATAGCTCGGCAGCAACTTGTCCTCTTCTGCCACAGCCCGGCGCGCAGCCTCGGTCGCCGCGGCCGCGGAGGACTTCAGCGGCACCGGGGCAAACGGGTTGTACATCGCCTGGTCCACCGCCGCGTCGATTCCATGCGCCGCGTGGGAGTCGGTTGCATTCTCCGCAGATAACGTCGAGATCTCCTCACTTGGTCCGAAGTCAAACCCGAAGTTGAAGCTCGTATCGAACGACGTATCGGCCGCCGCATCCGCGCCGGTTTCAATCTCAGCCTCTTCTGCAACCGCTTCGGTTGCAAATTCATCGGGGTTGAAGGAATCGTCAGCAGTCCCTGCATCTGCTGGCGCAACATCGTCTGAGAGCTTCTCCGCAAATCCCGGCCCAAGCATTGCCCGCGCATCTTCAATCAGCCGCTTGAAGCCGCTCAGCGCCTGCAGCGCACGCGCCGGCAACAGCCGCTCTTCGATGGCTTTGCCGATCGCATCCCACGTGCTCATGCCGGTCGTCAGCGCCATCCGTTCCAGCGTGTCCATGGTCGTCTTGCCAATGCCGCGCGGCGGCGAATTGACGCTTCGTTGCAGGGCAATCGAGTCATGCGGGTTCTGCACCAGCTTCATGTAACTCAGAATGTCCTTGATCTCAGCGCGGTCGTAGAAGCTGAATCCGCCCACCATGTGGTACTGAATCTGGTACCGCCGCAGCGCCTCTTCCACCAGCCGCGACTGCGAGTTCGTCCGGTACAGCACCGCACACCGTGCCGGCTCGTCAGACTCTGTCTGCCCTGCCTCACGCAGGTACTTCTTGATGCGGTCCGCGATAAACAGCGCCTCGTTCTCGCCATCCGGCGCCTCGTACAGCCCAATCAGCGAGCCACCCTCGCGCGCCGTCCACAGGTTCTTGCCCTTGCGCTGCGTATTCTGCGCAACCACGGCCGACGCGCCTTCAAGAATCATCTGCGTCGACCGGTAGTTCTGCTCCAGGCGGATCGTGCGCGAGTTCGGAAAATCCTTCTCGAAGTCGAGGATGTTCTTGATGTCGGCGCCGCGCCAGCTATAGATCGACTGGTCTTCGTCACCCACGACGCACACGTTGTGATGATCGCCCGCGAGCAGTTTCATCAGTTCGTACTGCGGCTTGTTCGTGTCCTGATACTCGTCGATCATTACATAGCGATAGCGCCGGTTGTAGCGCTCGCGCACCTCGCGCGAGGTCTTCAGCAGCCGCACGGTCTCGAGCAGCAGATCGTCGAAGTCGAGCGCATTCGCCTTCCCAAGCTCTTCCCGGTAGATCTTGAAGATGTGCGCGATCTTCTCTTCCATCGGGTTCGTCGACGCAAGAAAGTACTCCTGCGGGTCGATCATGTGGTTCTTCGCCCAGGAGATTCTGCCCAGCGCCACCCGCGGCTTCAGGCTCTTGTCGTCGATGCCGAGACGCTTCAGCGCCGTCTTCACAACCGCCTGCTGGTCGGTCTCGTCGTAGATGGCGAAGCTGCGCGTAAGCCCCTTTCCGCCCACCTGCAGCGCCTCGATATCGCGCCGCAGCACGCGCACGCAGAAGCTGTGAAACGTGCTCAGCGTCGGCCGCGCCAGCGACGAGTGGCCAAGGATCTTCTCAACGCGCTCGCCCATCTCCTTCGCAGCCTTATTCGTAAAGGTGACGGCGAGGATCTGGTCCGCGGGCACCCCGCGCTCTTCAATCAGGTACGCGATGCGATGCGTGACCACCCGTGTCTTGCCGGAACCCGCGCCGGCCAGCAGCAGCACCGGCCCATCCACAGCCTGAATACCTTCCTGCTGCTGCGGATTCATATTGTTCAGAAGATGCGACGCCATTCCGTTGAGAAACCCCAACCTCTATCTTAAGGGTTTGGCCTGTGCAGGTCGAGGTCGGCTGGTGCAAGTTCCTTTTGAAGATTGAGGAAGCTCAGGTCGTCGCGCAACGGCTTGCCGAAGCGCGTGTCGCCGTAGGGAAACGGCTCCGATTCGCCCGTCCGCACGTAGCCGCGACGCTCGTACCAGGCAATCAGCGCGGCGCGGATGTTGACGACGCTCATGCGGATGCACGTGGCTCCGTTCTCGGCCGCATACGCCTCGGCTGCGGCCAGCAGACCGCGTCCAAGCTGCCGTTGCTGCAGGTCCGGCCGAACGGTTAGCAGCCCCAGATACCATACACCCGCACCCTTTGGCTCCAGCCAGACGGTCCCCAGCAGAAGGTCGTCGCCGTCCTCGCGCAGAGTCAGCAGATGAGCCTCCGGTTTGGCAAGCAGCTCCGCGCGGAGCTGAGGTTCGGTCAAGCGCGGGCCTTCAATATAGCTGGCTTCGGTGGTCCAACCGGGCGAGTCGCCACCTCCGCGGTAGGCAATGTTGGCAATCCCAACGATGGAAGGGTAGTCGGCTTCTGTGGCGCGGGTCAGGTGCATTCTCGTCAGTTTAGAGTGTCGCCGCAGCGTGAAGAAGAACCTCGCGCAGAAAGCGCTGGAAACGACGAAGATTTCCGAGGCAGGAACCGCGCCAATCTGCGTCGCTCTCTGCGCGAGGCTCTTGTTTTGCACTCCACCGTAACTCCGATGATTCCCCGCAATCGTTCACAACCGGACACTCCGCACAGCCTTTCGAACACTTCCAACTATTACATGCCCGACGAACTCTAGTAAGTGCTTGCAAACAGGAGTCCGCAGCTTTGGCATGGCGAATGCTTTCTACCAAAGCAGGGACCATGGTCCTAAGAACAAAATGCGGTAAATCGCAAGAAATAGTTCGAATATTCGGGAACGAACTCAGTCCAACCCACGTAACACCCAACACGACGAGCCTGGCTGAACCATGGCGGACAGCGTAAGTCGAATTCAGTAAAACCTTTGATGGAAAAGGGAGATTCCAATGATCTACACGTCCCTCGCCGTACTCGCGTTGTCCGCCTCCACCGCTGTCTCGCCGCTCCCGAAGCTGGTGCATCTGCATCCGCATTCGGTTCAGCCCGACTACCGCATCAGCCTCGCATTGCACAACGATGCGCCCATCTTCCAGGATATCAAGATAGCTGGTCACAGCTACACCATCGGGCCTCACCAGGGCCTTAAGATCAAGGCTCCAGCCGGTACCATTATCTATGCCGATAGTTCCACGGGCGCGCATCATCGTGGCGAGGTGCTTGTCGAACTTAGCTCGCAAACTGAGAATCAGGTCATCGACCTTCAGTAACTCCAACCTACTTTGAGCTACAAGTGTTTCTAGACGCCAGGTGCTTCGTTATCGTCGAGCGACATACCTAAGCGATAATCGAAGTATGACGCTTGTTTCCTCTGAAGAAGCCTCCGGCCAACAGCCAGCCGGGATTCGCAATGTAGCCGTCTTCTGCGCCTCGGCGGACGGTACTAACCCCCTCTATCGCAGCGCCGCAGAGTCCCTGGGCCGGGAGCTCGCGGCGCGACGGATCGGGCTCATCTACGGCGGCGCGCGCGTGGGCCTGATGCGGGCCGTGGCCGAAGCCGCACTCGAAGCCGGCGGTCACGTTGTCGGCGTAATTCCAGAGGTGCTCGTCGACCTCGAAGTCGCGCATCACGGCATCTCCGAGCTCCACGTCACCTCCACCATGCACACGCGCAAGGCGCTGATGGGCGAGCGCTCCGACGCCTTCATTATCCTGCCCGGCGGCTTCGGCACCTTCGAGGAGATGTTCGAAGTGCTCGCCTGGCAAACCCTCAAACTGCACCAGAAGCCGATCATCCTGCTCAACACGGCCGGCTTCTACGACACCTTGCTCAAGTTCCTTGACGAGTGCGTCGAAAATGGCGTGCTGAAGCCGAAGAACCGCCTCATTCTGCTCGTCGCTCATTCCGTCGAAGAACTGTTCACGCTGCTCGAGGCTTAGCCTTCACCGCAGAGAGAGACGTTGCAGGCAACAAGAAAGGACTGCGCCGCGTCTCATAGAAAGCGAAGAGATGGCGAATAAAGCCATTCGCAAGAATGAGGGCCCGAAGATGGCAGAGCGCGAAGTAGTTCTCGATCAACCGCAGATCACCGACGAGCAGTCCGAAGCGCTTCGGCAAGCGACCGAACGCGCCGAACACGCGGAGGCGGAACTTGCCAAGCTGAAGAACGCAGCAGCCCACAAACCCGCACCCAGCGGCGACTCGTTGAAGACTCCGCCAAGCCCGAGCACAGAACGCAATACCGGTGACGTTGAAGCTACAAAAGGTTCGGGCGATGCGCAGGGCGGGGAAGCCGAACTCCGCAAAGACTCCATGATGGCGCATCTGTTGGATTCGCTCGACGCCGGCAAAGACATTGGACACTACGGTCGGCTGGTCTTCGCCATGGTTGCGCGCCACTTCCTCTCGCACGATGAGGTTCTCGCCTGGATGATGAAGGACAAGGACGTTGACGAAGAGAAGGCGCGCCTGATGCTGCGGCAAGTTGAAGGCAAGGACTACAACCCGCCGCGACGCGATAAGATCCTCTCGTACCAGGCGCAGCAGGAGTTTCCCATCATTCCGTTCCCGGACGATCCGGACTGCGGCAACCTCTACCGCAACCTGAAGTTCCCGGATGAGATCTACGAGCACATCAGCAACTACCAGGAAGCCAAGATGGACTCGGAGATTTAGGGACTATTCGGCTTCTCGTTCGGAGAGACACGCGTCGCAGTGGCAGACGCGCCGCAAGTAGTCCCAGGAGTAGATTCCGGATTCGTGGCCGTCGTTCCACTTGAAGCGCACCGCGTATTTGCCTACGGGACTGACTTCGAGCGGGCGCGGCGGAGCTTCGTACATGACCAGCGGACCGCTCGGACGCGGCTTCGGCGTTCCAGGCTCGCGTCCGGATTTCTGGCGTTCTTCATTGCAGGTGGCGCAAGGACAGGCGTTGCGCAGCCAGGCGAAGTTCCAACTGCTCTTATGGCCGTCTTTCCAGTCGATCTCCACGCCTGTACCTTCGGACTTCTTAACGCGCACTTTGTCCGGCGTAACTGCGGCTGCGGGCAGCGGGCGCTCGGCGGCGAGTTCGCGGCGCGCCTGCTGCTCGCTGATGATGCGGATTCCTTCGTGACTCATGTCTCTAGGATAATGGCAACGGCAACTACGCCCTGATCGCGGGCAGCGACCACTTCGTGGCGTGAACGCTTCGCGTGTCAGCGCTGACGGTAGAAGAAGTATGCGGCGATTGTGAGTCCGGTGATGACGACGACCGCGCGCAGGATTGCGGGATTCATCCGCTTGGCGTAATGCGCTCCGATCAATCCTCCGGTTGCGGCGAAGACCATCGAGACCAGGCAATCGTGCCAGACGATGCGGCCGCTGGCGATGAAGGTGAAGATGGCAAAGAGGTTCGAGGCGCAGGCTGCGACGACCTTCATGGCGTTGAGCTGATGCATCTGTTCCATGCCGAAGAGCGCTAGAACGGTCATGATGAGGAATCCTCCTCCCGCGCCAAAATATCCGATGTAGAAGCAGATGGGAAAGAGGCCGAAGAAGAGCGCGAACTGGTTGATTGGCGGTTCAACTTGTGGCTGAGAGGCGTCTTTGACCGAGCGGTTTCGCAGCCATTTGGAGACTGGTCCAGAGATGCCGAAGATCGAGGCTCCCATGAGCAAAAGCCAGGGAATCAGGTGGAGAAAGGTGAGCTGACGCGTGTGCAGAAGCGTTTCCGCGCCGGTGATTCCGCCAATGACGGACGTTCCGAGGACGAGCGTGAGCAAGTCGGTTCGGACGTCTTTGCGGAGGGACGCGAGCGAAGTCAGTTGTCCGGGCCAAAGCGCGACTGTGTTTGTGGCGTTTGCTTCGACCGGCGGAATTCCCATTCCGAGCATCGCGGGAAAAGAAATGAAAGAACCTCCTCCAGCCATGGCGTTCATAATGCCGGCGATGAGCGAGGCGAAGACGAGCCAGAGGAAGCGCCAATGGAGGGAGAGGGCGTGAATCACAGTCACTCCATTGTACCGAGGTGCAAGTGCGCCCTAGTCGCGGGCGGCGAGCACTTCGTGCCGTAATCGCTTCGCGTGATCCTCCCGTTGGTCGGCACGAGATACTGTGGCGCGTGCGCACGCGAAGCTCCCGGCGTACGCAGTACCCGCCCCGCGTGGTGAGCGGGCCCGTCCGGCAGGACTTGTTTTCAGATTGGGAGTTCGGGCGTGGCGGCGATGAGGCGCTGGGTGTAGGGTTCGCGGGGATGGTCGCAGACCTGGAGGACCGGGCCGGTTTCGACCAGGCGCCCGCGCTCCATGACGGCAACGTTGTCCGAGAGGTAGCGGATGAGCGGCATGGAATGCGAGATGAAGAGGTAGGTGAGGCCGTGCTTGCGCTGGAGATCGCGCAGCAGGTTGATGACGGTGGCGCCGACCGAGACGTCGAGGGCGCTGACGGGTTCGTCTAAGGCCAGGAAGTCGGGTTTGAGGGCGAGGGCGCGGGCGATGTTGATGCGCTGCCGCTGGCCGCCCGAGAACTCGTGCGGGTAGCGGGGGAGTGCGTCGGGTTCAAGGCCGACCTCGGCGAGGAGTTCGGCGGTGCGGGCGAGGATGTGGCTGCGGGAGAAGCCGCCCTGGATGTGGAAGGGTTCGGCGACGATGTCGCGGACGCGCATGCGCGGGTTGAGCGCGGCGAAGGGGTCCTGGAAGACCATCTGCATGCGCGAGCGGAGTCTGCGGAGGTCGCGTTGGTTGGCGGCGAGCACGTCGGTGGAGTCGAAGTGGACGGAGCCGGCGGTGGGCTCGATGAGCCGCAGGATCATGCGCGCGACGGTGCTTTTGCCGGAGCCGGATTCGCCGACGAGCCCGAGCGTCTCGCCGCGGTGGAGCGTGAGCGAGACGTTGTCGACGACGGTTGCGGCGCCGTAGCGCTTGGTGAGGTTGCGGGCTTCGATAAGGGGGGGCGTGGGGGCTGGCGAACCGGATTGCGAGTGCGACGCGTCGGCCTGATCCGGCATGGGGTCATTATTTCATTGCGGCGGGGGTGGGGGGAGGTTCATGCTGGAGGCAGGAGGGGCGATGGCGACTTCGACGTCTTTGGTTTCGATGGAAGAGTACCTGCGCACCGCCTACCGGCCCGACGCCGATTTTGTGGACGGCGAGATTGTGGAGCGGAACTTGGGCGAGTTCGAGCACGCGACGCTGCAGATTGCGATCGGCAGCTGCTTCTGGGCGCGGCGCAAGGAATGGAACATCCATCCCGTCACGGAACAGCGCATCCGGGTTGCGGAGCGCAAGGTGCGGATCGCGGATGTAGCGGTGCTGCGGGCGGATGCTCCGCGGGAGCGCGTGACGGCGACACCGCCGCTGATCTGCATCGAGATTCTGTCGCCGGAGGACCGGATGTCGCGCGCGAAGTTGGTGCTGACGGATTATCTGGTGATGGGCGTCGAGAACATCTGGCTGATCGATCCGGTCTATCGAGCGGCGTTTACGTTTGGCGCGGAGGGTCTGCGGGACGCCGATCCGCTGGATCTGAGGGTGGCGGGGACGGCGATTCGGCTGGATTTGAGTGAGGCGTTCGCGGCTATCGAGTAGGAACATCTTTGGGTCTGTAACTTACATTCGCCGTCCTATTAGAGCCAACTGCTGAGGAAGAGCATGCCTCACTGGTTCAACTGGCCCACGAACCAGTCCATAACCTCAAGGAATTGTTGCAACCGGTTTCCGGGCGACAGTCTCTCCAGCGAAATCGAGGGGAACTTATCGTCCCGAAGGGCCAAAGCTATCCCGTCAATTTCATTTAGTTTGTGCAACCACTCGAGTCGTTTGTCTGGTTCCTTGAAGGCGCCTGACATGCAATATCCTGCGTTCACATATAGCCGCCCCATGGTATAGATCGTCAGGGGATGCACCTTCTGGCTCTCAGAGTGAAATGCAGCGCTGATCGAGCCGTCGACCTTACCTCTTCCACAGCTAATCATCGCCTTATTGGTACGCATCCAATTGACAATCGTGCGCGCGACATTGCTGGAGACGGTACCATGCCGTGTCTCCAGTTCCGCGAGTACGCTTTCTTCGGTCCAGCTTTGCCCTACAGTAGCGCCCTTGGTACTTCTCGCCGTCTCGGTTTGACCGAAGATCGCGGGAACGATGGTGCGAAGGCCATTGTCTCCCGCGAATTGTCTAAGCTCAAGGGCCAAGATCTCGGCCGGGTCCATTTGTGCATTGAGAAACTCGACCACGGCCTTCACCTCGCGAGGGATGACGTCCGCGACAAGGAGCATACGGATTCGCTTCGCCTCTAAGTTAGTCTTCACGGAGGTCCAGAACATCTCGTAGTCTAGATCGGGTCCAAACGCATTCTCATAGATGTCTGAGGGCTGCTGATTCTTTTTCTCACACTCTGATTCGAACTTGCTTCTCAAGTCGTTCATCTTCCAACGAGCTAAGCCGTTTGCCGCATAATCTAGCATCTGCGCGATGACCTCTCGGCGGAGCCGTGTGTCCGAGGTACGTTTCACTTCAACGATCGTCGGGATGCCGTCTTGATCTAGAAACAAATGATCAACCGACCACCACCCCGGTCCGTTCTCTTCACTTGCTATCGTCATCTCACGGGCGACTAACAGCCAAAGTCTTGTATTTTCCGGATCGATTAGCTCTCCCGAGAGCAACGCCGGATATTCTTCAAGCAAGAGCTGGAAGTCTGTTTCTCTTTCGAACTCCCTCTGCTTCATCGCAACCAGTTTTCCGTCCGTACCTAAGACAAACATGACTTGGTCTCTCTCCTGCCGCAGGCTTCATATAGTCAGTCAAAACGAGTCTACAGTGCCCTTAGCATGGTTCGCCGGGTAGGTTCGTCGGCGATGGAAATACGCGCTTTTGCGTTGTGCTCGCGTGGCGAAGAGGATGGCTCCGATGAAGTGGTGGGTGCTTGCTTCGAAGAAGAGATTGCCCGAGGTGTGGGAGCCGGTGAAGGCGAACTCTTCCAGTTTCCTCTGCGGCGCGAGTTTGTCGAGGCGCGTGAGGAACGAGTCTGCGCCTTCGAGTGTCTGCCCCGTGATGGCGGTGTTTCGCAGCGAGTGGTCCAGAGGCGGTGCGCTTCGGAGACGGTCACCTTCGGGACGCGGTCGGAGACGAGGCGGGTGTCTTCGCGGTGCAGGAGCGTGCGGATTCTCTCAACGAAGACGTCTTTGGGTGCGCTGTCGAGCTGAGCAAGGATTGTGTTGCGGTCGATCATTGCGGGGTCGCTCCTGCAGGTATCGTAACGTGCGAGCTTGTCGCTACGGGCTGGTTCGGCTCCCACTCATCGCAAACGGCGCGATGAATGGGGCACGTGAGGGAATTGCGGGGCGGAGGAGAAGCGGCACAACTTCTTCGGAACGTTGGGAGCGGTGAAGTTCGGCGCGAAGGAGTTCCTCAGCGGCTGAAGCCGGGTGTTTGGGTAGAGTAGTAAGGGCACGGCTGAAGCCGTGCCCTTAATGGATGCGTGAGTTTGAGTGGGTTTGGTTTAGGTGAGTTTGGGGTGGAGTTTGTGGAATCCCGTGGCTTGCTGGTAGGCGCGGGCCAGGGAGGCTACGCGGGCGTCGGAGTAGAGGGCGCCCAGGAAGGTGAGGGAGACGGGAGTGCCGGGGCCGCCGGCGTCCCAGAAGTCTTCGTCGCCGGCGTGGGGTGGAGCGGGGGCGTCGTCGCCGCGTAGTCCGTTGGGGACGATGACGGCGGGCTGGCCGGTGAGGTTGGTGGCGACGAGCTGGGTGCCGTCCGACGGGGTGACGATGACGTCGACCTGGGCGAAGAGCTCGGACATTTTGGCGATGGCGAGGGTGCGGGCGCGCATGGCCTGGATGTAATCGACGGCGGAGTAGAAGCGGGCGACGCGGAACTGGTTGGGCCAGTCGTTGGGGGTTTGGGCGGTGAGGAGCTTGTCGCGGCCGGTGAGGGTGAGCTGGTCGAACGCCGCGGCCGCCTCGGCCTCAAGCACGGGCACGATGGAACCGAAGGGGAAGTCGGGCAGGGCGACGGGGATGAGGTCGATGGCGAGCTTGTGGCGGAGGACGTTGAGGGCGTCGGCGGCGTAGCGGAGGTCGTAGTTGGAGCGGGCGATGGCGAGGGTGACGCGGGCGATGCGGCGCTGGTATTCGTCGGCGGCGGCCTTGTCGGAGGGGTCGGCGGGCGGGTGGATGTCGGGCATGACGCGGGGTTCGAAGCTGGTTTTGATGTAGCCGACGCGGAGTGAGCGCCAGTCGAAGGAGGCGTCCCAGTTGAAGGCGGCGGGCTGGACGGAGAGGTCTTGGCCGTCTTCGCCGTAGATGGCGGAGAGGACGATGGCGCAGTCTTCGACGGCGCGGCAGATGGGGCCGATCTTGTCCATGGTCCAACTGAGGGCCATGGCGCCGGTGCGGGGGACGAGCCCGAAGGAGGGGCGAAGGCCGGTGGCGCCGCAGCGGGTCGAAGGAGAAGAGATGCTGCCGAGGGTTTCCGTGCCGATGGAGAAGCCGACGCAGCCGGCGGCGGTGGCGCTTGCGGAGCCGGCGGAAGAGCCGCTGGAGCCCTGTTTGGGGTTCCAGGGATTGCGGGTGCGGGCACCGAACCAGATGTCGCCTTGGGCGAGCGCGCCCATGGAGAGCTTGGCGATCAACACGGCGCCGGCGGCGTCGAGGCGCTGGACGACGACGGCGTCGTAGTCGAAGGTCTGGTGTTCGAAGCCGCCGGCGCCCCAGGTGGTGGGGTAGCCTTTGACGGCGAGGAGATCCTTGCCGCCCCAGGGGATGCCGTGGAGCGGTCCGCGGTAGTGGCCGGCGGCGATTTCGGCGTCGGCCGCGGCGGCCTGGGCGAGGGCGCGCTCTTCGGTGAGGGTGATGACGAAGTGGAGTTGGGGGTCGAAGCGCTTGAGGCGCGCGAGGTACATCTTGGTGAGCGTGGTGGAGGTGACGCGGCGGGTGCGGATGAGCTCGGCGAGCTCGCGGAGGGTGAGGAAGGCGAGTTCTTCGGCGTTGGCTTCGGGGGAATCGTAGTTTTGGAGCGGGATTTCTGGGGGTGGGCTGATTTGAGGGGCTGGCGCTGGGTTTCGAGGTGCATGCCGCCGGGGACGGGGTCGAAGAGGAAGGCGGGGGCGACGGCGTTGGGGAGGTCGAGCTTGCGGATGGTTAGGACGTCGTCGCGCTGGGAGTTGAGGCCGTCGAGCATGGCGTCTTTCTGGGCGTCTTCGATGTGGATGCCGGCGATGGTGGCCGCGTAGTCGATCATCGCGGCGGTGATTTTGGGTAGGGGCTGATGGTCGTCGGCGGGTTTTTCGTCTTGATGATGGGATTTGGTGGCGAGGGCGAGGAGCGCGCCGGGGAAGAGCGTCTGGCCGAGGCCGGCGGCGGAGCAGAGGGCGAGGAAGCGGCGGCGGTCGGTTTGGACGGGGGATTGCGGTGAGGTCATGAACCGCATTATTGCATTGAGGTCTCGGACGCGGCGTATTCGGCGCGGACTTTTGCGCGGTAGTCGGCGAGAGTTTGGCCGGGGAGTGCGGGCGTGGGCGTGGGATGGGTGGTGAGGGCGGCGATGCGGTCGATGCGGAAGTTGCGGAAGGTTTCGCGGAGCTCGCACCAGGCGGTGAGGGTCCAGACGCCGGACCAGAAGAAGAGGCCGAGCGGGCGCGCGGTGCGGTGGGAGGTGGCGCCGTCTTCGCGGGTGTAGTCGAACTCGATGCGGTGGGTGGCGAGGATGGCGGCGTGGAGGCGATCGAGGAGGATCCGGTCGGCGGGCTTCATGAGGAAGCCGGGCGCGTACATCTGGATGGCGGTGAGGCTGTCGCGGAGGTCGGCGGGGAGGACGGCTTCGATGCGCTGCAGGGCGGACGAGGCTGCGACGACGGATTCGGCGCCGCCCCAGGCCTGGACGAGGCGGGCGCCGAGGACGAGCGCGGTGAGTTCGGCGGCGGTGAACATAAGGGGTGGGAGATCGAAGTCGCGGCGGAGGGTGTAGCCGACGCCGGCTTCGCCTTCGATGGGCATGCCGGAGAGTTGGAGGTCGAGGACGTCGCGGTAGATGGTGCGGGTGGAGACTTCGAGCTTTTCGGCCAGGCGCGCGGCGGTGAGCAGGCGGTTGTGCCGCAGGAGCTGGACGATGCGGAAGAGTCGGTCGGCGCGGCGCATAAGGAAGTTTAGAGGATATGTCCTGCCGGACGGGCCCGCTCGTCGCGCGGGGCGAGCCCTTCGGGCTGTGTTGGGCTTCGCGTCGCTCCTTCCTTTGGTCGGCACGAAGATCTGTGCCGACCAACGGGAGGTCTCGCGAAGCTCCCGGCGTACGCAGTACCCGCTGCCCGCGGTTAGGGCGCCTGTCTGGCAGGACAGATGATCTAGTGTTCGTGGAGTCCGACGTGGTTGCCCTCGGAATCGCGGATGACGGCAAAGATGCCGAGGCCGCCGGGGACAGGGGTGATGGGGACGACGACCTGGCCGCGTTTGCCGGCGGTCATGCGGTCGAGCGCGGAGGCAAGGCCGGAGTCGCAGTTGAGGTAGACGAGCGAGCCGCACGAGGAGGGTGGCTGCTGGTCGCGATGGATGAGAGCTCCGCCGACGCCGGTCTGGGATGAGGCGAAGAGGCTCATGGGTTCGCCAAAGAAGCCGCGCCGGAGTTCGCGGCCGAGGAGGAGTTCGTAGAAGGTGGTGGCGCGTTCGAGGTCGGCGGTGGGGATCTCGAACCAGTTGGCGGCGTCTTGCGGGTTGGGTGCGGTGGCTGCGGTTTGCGGTGTCATTTGCACTGCGGCTTCGATTTCGTTGGTGGGCATGGCGGGCTCTCCTCAGGGCGGTTTGGGGTGCTCTGAGGAGCAGAGTAGGGGAGGGGTGCTGACAGCGTGGTGTCAGGAGAGTTCGGAAAGCGCCAAGTTCCGCAGCAAAAGTGGCAAGGACAGCGGCCACAATGGTCCTGTTAGGTTAGGGGTGGGCGATGCGGTCGTTCGCTGCCGCGAACGATACCCCACCCTTCGCGAGAGACAACGGCGCGAAGGATGGGGCACCCAAAGAAACCAGGATGGGGCACCCAAAGAAGCGCTGATGGGGCACCGTGGTCGCGGGAGTTAGATGTCGAGGTTTTTGACGTCGAGGGCGTTCTCTTCGATGAAGCGGCGACGGGATTCAACGTCTTCGCCCATGAGCGTGGTGAAGATCTCTTCGGTGGCCGCGATGTCTTCGAGCTTGACCTGCATGAGGGTGCGGCGTTCGGGGTCCATGGTGGTCTCCCAGAGCTGGGGCGCGGTCATCTCGCCGAGACCCTTGTAGCGCTGGACTTGGTACTCCTTGCGGCCCTGCTCGATGACGTAGTCGAAGACCTCGCGCGGGGTCTTCTTCTCGACGGGGTCCTGGCTGGCGCGGCTGTTGCGCTTGGCTGGCCTGGCTTCGGCGGCGGTGCCAGGTGCCGCGGCGATGGTCTCGTTGACGCCCTCTTCCTGCTGAATCTCGTCGGCTTCGTCGAGTTCGGCCTGGGTAACGGCGGCCGCGGCCTGCGCCGGTGTTTGCGAGGCGTAGGAGATGAGGAATGGCGCTTCGAGCTGGTTGCCGCCGGCACCGAAGGCGAGCTGCGCGTATTTGCCGAGGAGCTGCCGCGTCTCGGCTGCGTTGGCGAGCGCCCAGTCGATGCGGCGTTCGGCGCCCTGCGCGTCGGTGAAGGAAAGCGAGTAGGTGGCGTGTTCGACGTCGAGCATGGGCTCTCCGATGGCGCGGAACTGGTACTCGCGGCGGATGGCCTCGAGTTTGACGCGCATGTCGAAGAGCTTGTCCGGCGTGAGGAAGTCGTCCTTCTTCGCCGGTGCGGCGCCTTCGTGCGCGAAGAGCTCGACGAAGTCGCGGGTGACCTGCTCGTTGCGCAGGCGCTTGCCGACCTTCTCGAACAGGTTCAGGTAGTCGTTGAGCCGCGCCATGTACTCGGTGAGGTCGTGGCCGGTCAGCTTCGCGGCGTGCTCGCCGTAGGTGAGCACCATGCCGTCCGACGCGCGTTTGATCATGACGTCGACATACTGGCGCTCGTCCTTGATGTACTGCTCGAACTTGCCCTTCTTGATGCGGAACAGCGGTGGCTGCGCGATGTAGACGTGGCCGCGCTGGATGAGCTCCGTCATGTGACGGAAGAAGAAGGTGAGCAGCAGCGTACGGATGTGCGAGCCGTCGACGTCGGCGTCAGTCATCAGGATCAGCTTGCCGTAGCGCAGCTTGGCTGGGTCGAAGTCATCTTTGCCGATGCCGCAGCCGAGTGCGGTGATCATGGCGCGGATTTCTTCGTGGCCGAGCATCTTGTCGTAGCGAGCTTTTTCGACGTTGAGGATTTTGCCTTTCAGGGGCAAGATGGCCTGGAATTTGCGGTCGCGGCCCTGCTTGGCGGTGCCACCGGCCGATTCCCCCTCGACCAGGTAGAGCTCGCAGCGGTCGGGTTGGCGTTCGGAGCAGTCTGCGAGCTTACCGGGCAGGCCGCCGCCGTCGAGTGCGCCCTTGCGGCGGGTGAGGTCGCGGGCCTTGCGTGCGGCTTCGCGCGCGCGTGCGGCATCGATGGCCTTGTTGATGATCTTCTTGGCAACCTGCGGGTTGGTGTCGAGGAAGGCGCCGAGGCGCTCGTTGACGAAGGCCTGCACCGTCCCAGCGATATCGCTGTTCAGTTTCCCTTTCGTCTGGCCTTCAAATTGAGGCTGCGAGAGCTTGACCGAGATGACCACGACGAGGCCTTCGCGGACGTCGTCGCCCGAGAGGTTTTCCTTCACGTCTTTGAAGAGGCCGAGCGACTGACCGGCGGCGTTGATGGTGCGGGTGAGCGCAGTTTTGAAGCCGGAGAGGTGCGTACCGCCATCGACCGTGTTGATGTTGTTGGCGAAGGTGAAGACGGTCTCGGTGTAGGCGTCGTTGTACTGCAGCGCGATCTCCATGGCGACGTTGTCGCGCTCGGCCTCCATGTAGATCGGCTTCTCATGCAGGACCTGCTTGCCCTTGTTGAGGTGCTTGATGAACTCGGCAATGCCTCCGACGAACTTGAATACCTGCTGGCGGGCTTCGCCGGTTTTGGTGTCGGCGGTGCGCTCGTCGGTGAGCGTGATCTCGATGCCTTTGTTGAGGAAGGCGAGCTGGCGCAGGCGGTTGGCGAGCGTGTCGTAGTTGAACTCGGTGACGGTGAAGATGGATTTGTCGGGCAGGAAGTGGACCTTGGTGCCGCGGCGCGTGCTGGGGCCCATCTTGCGGAGTTTCGAGATGGGGTCGCCTTTGGCGTAGTCCTGCTCCCACGCGAAGCCGTCGCGCCAGATCTCCACGTCGAACTCTTCCGAGAGCGCGTTGACGCAGGAGACGCCGACGCCGTGGAGACCGCCTGACACCTTGTAGTTGGAGGCGTCGAACTTGCCGCCGGCGTGCAGCATGGTGAGCACGACCTGCACGGCGGGCATCTTCTCGCCGTTGATGACCTTGTCGTCGACTGGGATGCCGCGGCCGTCATCGACAACGGTGATGGAGTTGTCGACGTGGATCATGACATCGATGCGGGTGGCATGACCGCCGAGCGCCTCGTCGACGGAGTTGTCGACAACCTCATAGACGAGGTGGTGCAGACCCTGCTCGGAGGTGGAGCCGATGTACATGGCGGGCCGCAGCCGGACGGCAGCGAGACCTTCGAGCACCGTGATGTTTTCCGCCGAGTAGCCTCCGCCGGAGGGGCTGGTTTCGGCCGGTGCAGCGAGCGGAAGGTTCTGTTCAGGATTCGGCGGATTTGGGGTCGATGCCATGCGCTTTTTGGTGTCTCCGGCGGGCATCGTCTTGAAGCGAAAAGCCGCGTCAAATCATCAGTTTGTCCCGCTTGCCCGTAGCTAAATTGTAACATGCGCGAGGTGCTGAAAGGCATGTCCTGCCGGACGGGCGCCCTGACCGCGGGCGGCGGGTACTGCGTACGCTGGGAGCTTCGCGTGGTCCTCCCGTTGGTCGGGCGCGGGACATCCCTGCTTCGCGACCAACGGGAGCGCCACGCGAAGCCCAATACGGCACGAAGTGCTCGCCGCCCGCGACCAGGGCGCCCGTCCGGCAGGACAGGGTTTTCAGGCGGTTAGAACCGCTTCGATCTGGTCGATGCCCCAGGCCAGGTCGTCGGGGGCGATGGTGAGCGGCGGGGCCAGGCGGATGACGTTCTCGTGCGTCTCCTTGCAGAGCACGCCGCGGTTCTTGAGGGCTTCGCAGAGTGGACGTGCCGGCACGTTCAGCTCGATGCCGATCCAAAGACCCTTGCCGCGGACCTCGTGCAGGATGGGCGAGCGCAGGCGCTGGAGGCGGTCGAGCGCGTAGCAGCCGAGCTCGGCGGAGCGTGCGGGCAGGTCTTCGTCGACGACGACCTTGAGCGCGGCGCGGGCGACGGCGCAGGCGAGCGGATTGCCGCCAAAGGTGCTGCCGTGGTCGCCGGGGCGGAAGACGCCGAGAACGTCCTTGCGCGAGAGCACGGCGGAGACCGGGTAGAAGCCGCCGGAGAGCGCCTTGCCGATGATGCAGACGTCTGGGCGGATGCCATCGTGCTCGAAGGCGAAGAGGCGGCCGGTGCGGCCGAGGCCGGATTGAATCTCGTCGCACATCAGCAGGACGTTATGCTGCTGGCAGATCGCGGCGACCTGCGCGAGGTAGCCCGGGGGCGGCAGGATGATGCCGGCTTCGCCCTGGACGGGTTCGACGAGGAAGGCGACGGTGTTGGGGGTGATGGCGTGGCGGAGGGCTTCGATATCGCCGAAGGGGACGGCGGCGAAGCCGGGGGCGAAGGGGCCGAAGCCGTGGCGGTACTGGGCTTCGGACGAAAAGCCGACGATGGAGATGGTGCGGCCGTGGAAGTTGTTGCCGCAGACGAGAATCTCGGCCCGGCCGGCGGGCACGCCCTTGATGGTTTCGCCCCATTTGCGCGCGGCCTTGAGCGCGGTTTCGACGGCTTCGGCGCCGGAGTTCATCGGTAGCGCCACGTCGAAGCCGGTGATTTCGTGGAGATCGCGGAGCAGGAGCGGCAGTTGGTCGTTGCGAAAGGCGCGAGAGGTGATGGTGACGCGGCGGGCTTGTTCTGTAAGGGCTTGGAGAATGGCCGGGTGGCAGTGGCCCTGGTTGACGGCGGAGTAGGCGGCGAGGAAGTCGAGGTAGCGCCGGTTGTCGACGTCGTAGACCCAGGAGCCGGAGGCGCGCGCGATGATGACGTCGAGCGGGTGGTAGTTGTGGGCGCCGTACTGGTCTTCGAGGGCGATGAGGTCGAGATCGAGCGAAACCATGGAGGCCTCTTTTTCTCTAAGGTGGGGGCTACGACTAGGATACGTCGGATTAAAGGCCGAAGACGGTGAATGTTGATGCAGGTTACTGCATACAAATGCATGTCCTGCCGGACGGGCCCGCTCATCGAGCGGAGCGACCACTTCGCGGGGTTGTTGCTTCGCGTGGTCCTCCCTTTGGTCGGCACAGGGTCTATCCTCGCGACCGACGGGAGATAAAGCGAAGCCCAATACGGCCTGAAGGGCTCGCCCCGCGCGATGAGCGGGCCCGTCCGGCAGGACAAGTTACGAAACGATTTCTGCCGCTTTTGGTGTAGACTGGCAGATGTCGCTTGTCCGTCGGCGACCCTAAAGGGAACACCATGCCAAAGTTGAAGACACACTCCGGCGCAGCCAAGCGCTTCAAGAAGACTGGTTCCGGCAAGTTCAAGCGGGGCCACTCGAAGATGCGCCACATTCTGACGTCGAAGAACAACAAGACCAAGAGCCGCCTGGGCAAGGCCGGACTCATCTCGGACGCGGATCACTACAACGTCGCGCGGATGCTGCCGTACGCCTGAGCTGCATAGGTTTTGACCCGTTGTTTGGATCGAGTTGGGCCGCAATTGCGTGATGGGCCCCTGGAGCAAGCGTTGAGCGAACTCCATCGAGATTCAGGCTTGCAAGAGCGAGTGAAGTGGAAGCCTTTCCACCAGCCGCTAAAACGAACTACGCAAAAAGGAGATTCACCATGCCCCGTGTAAAACGGAGTACAAAGCGCGCTGACCGGCGCCGCAAGATTCTAAAGCGCGCAAGCGGTTACTTCCTCACGAAATCCAAGCTGTACCAGGCTGCGCAAGAAGCTGTCGAGCGCGGTCTCAAGTTTGCCTATTCCGGCCGTAAGCAGAAGAAGCGTCAGTTTCGCTCGCTCTGGATCGTGCGTATTGGCGCGGGTGCGCTGGCGAACGGCATGAGCTACTCGACGTTTATCAACGGCCTGAAGCTGGCGGGCAACACGCTCGATCGCAAGATCCTGGCGGACATCGCGGCGAATGACGCGGCGGGGTTTGCCGCGCTTGCGGTCGTCGCCAAGGACGCACGCACGAAGGCTGCGGCGGAGCACGCGAAACGTCAGCAGACCGCAGCCGTCTAGCTTTTTCGGCTTTGTAACACTTTTCGGCTTTGTAACACGAGGGGCACAGCTTTCGCTGTGCCCCTCTGCTTTCCGCAACATCTTTTGCGTTGAAGACGCTATCCTAGGAGTATGTCTACCTTTGCCTCGCCTGCTGCCGCTCCTGAACGCGTAACTTCGGATGTTCCGACGCCGCCGGATGGCGATGTGCCGTTTGAGAGCTGGGGGCGGTATCCGCGGTACGACGCAAAGATTGTGCCGATGCACTGGCAGCAGGACTTTCCGGCCAACGTTGCCGACCTGCACAATGGCATTCTGCCGGTGGGCATGGGCCGTAGCTACGGCGATAGCTGCCTGCTGAAGGACGGCAACCTGGTGCTGACGACGGGGATGAACCGTCTGCTGAACTTCGACCCGGAGACCGGGATTTTGACCGCCGAATCGGGCGCGACGCTGGCGCAGATTCTGGACTTTGCCGTGCCGCGCGGCTTCTTTCTGCCGGTAACGCCGGGTACGAAGTACGTGACGCTGGGCGGTGCCATCGCGAACGACGTTCACGGCAAGAATCATGAGCTGGCGGGTTCGTTCGGGTGCTATGTGCCGCAGTTTGAGTTGGTGCGCTCCGATGGGACGCGAAGACTTTGCTCGCGCACGGAGAATCCGGACTGGTACCTGGCCACGATTGGCGGGATGGGCCTGACGGGGCTGATTACTTGGGCGCAGCTGCGGTTGAAGCCGATTGTCTCGCGCGGGATCGATTACGAGGGGATTCAGTACCACGGTATCGACGAGTTTCTCGCCATCAAGAAGCAGTACGCCGATGTGGAGTACACGGTGAGCTGGGTGGACTGTACTTCCACGGGCAAAAACTTTGCACGCGGTGTGTATATGCTGGGCGATCACGCGAAGGTGCCGGGCCCGCTTGAGCCGAGCCCGGAGCCGAAGCTGGTGTTTCCGTTCAACGCGCCGGGATTTGCGTTGAACAGCATGAGTGTCGCGGCGTTCAATACGGTGTTCTTCCACAAGCAGATGAAGCCGCATGTGAAGACGGTGCAGGACTACGAGCCGTTCTTCTACCCGCTGGACAAGGTGCTGCACTGGAACCGGATGTACGGTAAGCGCGGGCTGGTTCAGTTTCAGTATGCGATTCCGTGGGCTGACGCGAAGGAAGGCACTGTCGCCATCCTGAAGGAGATTGCGAAGTCCGGCCTGGCGAGCTTCCTTGCGGTGCTGAAGGCGTTCGGACCGATCGATTCGGGTGGCATGATGAGCTTTCCGCAAGCGGGCATCATGCTGGCGCTCGACTTCCCGATCAAGCCCGACCTGACGTTCCCGCTGATGCAGCGCCTGGGCGACATGACGGTGGAGTTTGGCGGCCGGCTGTACCCGGCGAAGGATGCCGCGATGACGGGTCCGCAGTTCCGCACGTTCTACCCGAACTGGGAGCAGTTTGCCCGCTTCAAGGATCCTCTTATCACCTCCAGCTTCTGGGAGCGCGTTACCGGAGATATCACCACCCTATGAGTACATCTGCTTCGACTTCGCCGGCGGCAAGCCGGAAGATACTGGTTCTGGGCGCAACGTCGGGCATTGCCGAGGCAACCTGCCGCATCTGGGCTTCGCAGGGCGCGAGCCTTTTCCTGGTTGCACGCAATGCTGAGAAGCTGGCGGCGGTTGCGGCCGATCTGAAGACACGCGGTGCCGGATACGTCGACACGGCGTTGTCCGATCTGGACGATACGACGCAGCACCCGGCGCTGCTGGCTCACGCTATCAACTCGCTGGGCGGGATGGATGTGGCGTACCTTGCGCACGGAATCCTGGGCGACCAGGCCAGGGCGGAACAAGACTTCGCCACGGCGGCACAGATTATCCATACCAACTTCATCTCGGCGGTGTCGCTGCTGACGTGGCTGGCTAACTTCTGCGTCCAGCGTCATGCGGGCGTGCTGGCGGTGATCTCGTCGGTGGCGGGGGATCGAGGGCGTAAGTCGAACTACCTTTATGGCAGCTCGAAGGCGGCGCTGTCGGCGTTTCTTGGCGGGCTGCGAAATCGCGTCGACCGCGAGGGTGTCACCATCCTCAATATCAAGCCGGGTCCGGTGCGCACGGCGATGACCTCGCACATGCCGGGCGCGGAGAAGATGGCGGATGTGAATGCCGTGGCGCAGACAATCGTGAAGGCGATCGACGCGAAGGCGGACAACCTGTATGTGCCGTTCCAGTGGGGCCCGATTATGTGGGTGATCCAGCACATCCCGGAGCGGGTGTTCAAGAAGCTGAACCTGTAGGCAGGGAAGGCTTAACACCGATCAGACGGATTGGACCGATCAGTACTGATTCAGACTAAGGAACCAACAACAGAAACGCCCCACTTCTTTCGGAGTGGGGCGTTTCTGTTTGGCGCGGTTGATCTGGTTGGGTTAGAAGTTGTACTTGGCCGAGAGCTCCATAATGCGGCGACCGGTCTTGAAGGGCAGCGTACCGAAACCCGCGCTGGTGTTGCTCGATGACTGCGCGAAGGTGGTGCTGTTGGGGTTGTTGAAGTTGAGGTAGTACTGCGTGTTGAACGCGCTCGAGAGCGTGGTCAGCGGGTGGTTGACGAAGTTGAAGGCCGACGCGCGGAAGGTGATGTTCTGCTCTCCACGGATGGCGAAGGCCTTCTGCGCGCTGATGTCGGTGTCGAAGAACCAGGGTTCCCGCAGGCTGGGCAAAATGTATTGACCGTTCTGGAGGAAGTTCGGCAGACCGAAGCAGGCGCCGTTCGCAAACTGGTGGGTGCCCAGGTTTGCGCGCGGGTTGCAGGTGACGGTTGGCTGCAGGTCGACGTCCGGCGTTCCCAGGTATTCGACATTGCTGACCGGGATTGCGTTGGGGTTGGCGGTGCCGCTTGCAAGGTTGGGCGCGCCGACCGTACCGGTAAGGCTCAGGTTCGGGGTGTTGATGGCGACGACGTCCGCACCGCTCTGCAGGGTGGTGATGCCGGAGAGCTCCCAGCCGTTGGTGAACTCCCCAACGAGCTTGTTGTGGACCGGGTTGCCGACCTCGAACGTATAGGTCGAGTTGATGATGTGGCGACGGTCGAAGCTCTCCGTGCCGTAGTTATCCAGGATGTTGAACGGCGTGGTCGGGAACCCGTTGCTGTCGTCTGCACCCGCTCCACGCACGCCCAGTGCCTTCGAGTAGGTGTAGTTGACGTTGAAGAGGAGGCGGCCGGTCTGCCGGGCAGCGGCAATCTGCAGGCCGTTGTAGTTGGAGAAGAGGTTGTGGTTGGTCACATCGATGTCGTTGTACTGAACGTTCGCGGTATTCAGCGGGCGGTACTCATCCTGCTGCTGGGTGCTGGCGCCGGCGGCATTCGACGTGTAGATAGGGCTGTAGGGAAGCGTGTTGGCGTTCAGGTTGGTCAGCACCCGTCCATACTGCGGGCTGGCCGGGTCCGGGTCGGGCTGGTACAAGCCGCCGATCGGAATGGCGTTGACATTATCGAGCGTGACGGGCTGGGTGCTGCCACCGTTGATGAGGAAGCGGTTGTTGGCTCCGACGTAGCTCACGACCAGGTGGATGTGGCTGGGCAATGCCTGGTCAAAGGTGAGACTGTAGGTGTCGCTGAGCGGCTGCTCGCGATCGCCAGGGGTGGTGGCATACATCGCGCCCGTGGTCAGGTACGAGGTGCGGTTGACCGCGGTCGGGTTGGCGATGTTCAAGCCGCTGATTGCGGCGAGCGACGCGATGCCGGTGGTGTAGGTTTGAACGTTCTGCGTAACTTCGACGCTGTTGGAGGTGTTGTTCCAGGAATCGTGTGCGCGGAACTCACCCCATCCGCCGCGGAGTACGGTCTTGCCGTTACCGCGAGTATCCCACGCGAAACCAACGCGAGGCTCGACGAAGAACGGGTAGGACTTTGCACCGGAGAGCGGGATGTTTTTATCGATCGCGTGCCACAGGAATCCCGGATACGGTGAACCCTGGCTGGGGTTGGTGATCTGCGACGCATCGAAGACCGCGACGCCCTTGCCATCCTGATCGTTCCACAGGCCCTGGTGATCGAAACGAACGCCGTAGTTGAAGGTGAGGTTGCTGCCGATCCTCCAGGAGTCGGTGGCGAAGAAGGCCGTGTTCCAGAAGTAGAGGTTGACCGAGGGCAGCACATTCTGCTGCTGGTAGCCACCGACATAACCTTCGAGTTCGTTGGTGGAGAAGTTACCGGAGAAGGTAACAGTGTTGCCATTGAGGTCGGCCTGGGTCGATCCTGCGCCGGGCTGGTAGTAGTTGGAGATGGCGCCGTTTGTGATCTGGTTGGTCTCTTCTTCGTTGTTGGTGATGCGCTGACCGTAAACGCCGAAAATGGCGGTGTGCTTACCCCAGACCTTGGTGACGTTGTCGCCGGCTTCGGGATCGAACTTGTGTGCGAAAACAGGGCCGAGCGAGTAGTCGGGAACGATGTCCAGAGGTAGACCGCCGGAGCCGCTGGGCGAGTTGTAAGCCTGGATCTGCGGCAACACGTGACGGCCGTTCGCATACGCACCCTGGTATGGGTACCCGGTGAGTACGGAGACGTTCGCGCTGGTGAAGTTTTGATCCAGATACACGAGGTTGGCGAAGACCTGGTTGGTCATCGTCGGGCTGATGATGGTGGTCAGGTTTGCAGCCATCGACTGCGCGTTGGTGTGCTCGAGACCGCCGCCGCCCGGCGTGTTGATTCCGTTCGGGTTGTAGTAGACGGCTGCCGGTTCCCCGGCGACACCATGCTCCGTGTCGTAGCGGGCGAAGAGATGATTCTTATCGTTGATGTCGAGGTCGATGCGGCCGATCGCCTGCCACAGATCGTTATTGATGTAGTCGTCGGTCTGGTAGTTGTAGGGATTGGCGACAGTCGGCACGTTGTTCGGCAACGGAAACGTGTTGAAGATGTACGCCATGCCCGGGTCGATATCGGTCGCCGGGAGCTGCCCGTTGACGATCGCATTGCCGTTCTTGTCGAAGGTCGGCACGACGTCGATGGAGGCATAGTTGCTGGTGTTTGCGCACGGTGAGCCCGTCTGCATGGTGGACGCGGTGGGCGTGGTGCAGAGGTTGGGGCCGAGGAAGCTCTGGATCGAAGCGGCGCTGTAGTCTCCTGCACGCATGGCCGCCGTGGGTACAAGACCATGGACGATGGCGCTGCCGGAGCTTCCGTAGGCGTAGACCGAACGCTGCGCGTAGTCTTCGGCGCCGGCGAAGAAGGTGAGCTTGCGGTTGTGGTTGAAGTTGGTTCCGGGGATCAGGACCGGGCCGCCGATCGCAAAGCCAGGATAAACCTCGTGCTCGGGATCCTTGGGCTGGCTGGTGGGACCGTTGAGCGCGTCGGAGGAGTTGAGCGCCGCCGTACGGGCGTAGGTGTAGAGTTCGCCGTGGAAGTGATCTGTGCCGGACTTGGTGGCGACGCTGACGACGATGGGGCCGTTTGACACATCGGCTCCGAAGTTCGAGGTCTGCACCTTCACCTCGGCCACTTGGTCGTAGTTCACGTTGATCAGGCCGCCGCCATAGTTGCCGGGGTCGGTGACGTTGGCGCCGTCCAGGTGAATGTTGATGCCCTGGATGCTGCCGTTGGGCGAGTAAGAGCCAGCCGCGCCGCCGACGCTGGTCTGCGACGGGTCGTAGGCCTGGTTATTGACATTGGTGTTGTTTTGCGACGAGATAGCGAAACCGGGCAGCGTCTTGAAGAGCTCGGAGACATCGCGGCCTTCGACCGAGAGGTGCTTGATCTCTTCGGCGGTGATAAGGTCGGACTTCTCGCCGGTGTCGAGCGGGATGTCTTCCTGCGCTTCGACGGTGACGGACTGGCTGGTGTCGCCGGTGGCCAGCTTAAGGCTCGAAAGGCTGCGGCTGTCACCTGGGTCGAGGTGGATACCCTTCTCCGTGAACGACTGAAAGCCCGGCGAAGAGATGCTGATGGCGAAGTCTCCCGTGGGCAGGCCGGTGAAAGTGAAGGAGCCGGATCCATTGCTTTTGCTGGTGAACTTAGAACCGTTTGCCTGGTTGGTGAGCACGATGGCGGCATTGGGGATGACCGCACCGGTTGGGTCGGTGACGGTGCCGGTGAGGGTGCCGCTTTGAACCTGGGCGAAGGCTGACGGGGTGAAGAGTAGGGCTGTGGCCGGGATGAAGCATGTGGCGGCGAGAAGACTGGTGCCGAGTACGGTCTTCCTGGGGAGGAGCCGATTGAAGCGGTGTGTCATTGGTACTCCTGAAAGAGTTGCCTGAATCGATTTACTAAACCTTTTTGAGCGGTCTTCCACGATCGGAAGCCGTGCTGAACAGTTGAAGGACGCACAAAGGCGATCCTCGACGGGTTGTGGGATACGGAGCGAATGAGAAACACAGGTCCGCTTGCGGAACGCTGTGAGCTTCCGTTCTGACTTTCCTTCAGTGGTCGTTACTCGAAGGGCAGGGTTTGGACTGCGACCGGTTTTCGTGTCTTGGGGAGGGTCTCGGTTCGCAGTACTAAATCGCTTCAGTTCAGAACAAAGACGGTTTTATAAAAGTCGAAGCATCCTTGTCAAGACATACTTTCCCGGCTGCCGGCGAGTGCCATCCTATGAAAACTTCGGGCCGTCTTCGGCAAGGGTGAACGGCTACTGCTGCTGTTGTTGCGCCATCTGCTGCAGGCGGGTGAGCGGGGGTGGGCCCTCCGGCAAAGCCTGTGCCTTTTCAACAAGAATCGACCAGTCTTCGGGGACGGGAAGCTCCTGGTCGAGGATGGGCGTGCCCTGGGTAGGGGTAACGCGGACCGCGACCGTGAGCTCCGACGTGGCACGGCCGCGGAACATGCCGTGGGTGGGCGGGACATCGGCATAGTCGCGGCCGATGGCGGTGCGGATGTGGCGTTCGCCCGCGATCAGCCAGTTGGTGGGGTCGAAGCCGACCCACCCGAAGTGCGGCAGCAGCACCTCCACCCAGGCGTGGGTGGCACTGGCGCGAGAGCGATCGGTCTCCTCGTCGGTGGGGCGGTGCGCGAGGTAGCCGGAGACGTAGCGGCAGGGGATGCGCAGCTTCGAGCGGATGAGCGTGATCATGATGTGGGCGAAGTCCTGGCAGACGCCCTTGCGGTTCTCGAGCGCGAGGTCGATGGGGGAGTCGACCTTGGTGGAGCGGGGTACGTAGTCAAAGTAGCGGAAGAGGCGCTCGTTGAGCTCATGCAGGAGCATGAGCGGGTCGTCGCGGCGGCGGACGTCGAGATCGGTGGCGAGCTGGTCGAGTCGCGGGGTGGGCGCGCAGAACTCCGACGGAAAGAGGAACTCCCAGTAGTCGCCGGCGGCGACGATAGCGTCAAGATCCTGCCAGGCGTCGGGCGCGAGAAAGCTGGGAAGGTCGGGCTGGGGCTGAACCTCGACCAGCGATTCGGCGACGATGACGAGCTGCCGATGCTGGCCGGGAATATCGAAGTGATGCACGTTGTTGGCGAGGTGATCGCGGTACGAGAACACGCGGCAGCGCGGCGAGACCGATAGATGGAAGGTAAGGCAGCGCTGGTTGGCATCGGAGCGCGGGTGCATGCGCGTCTCCATCATGGATTCGGAGACCGGCGCGGAGTAGAGGAACTTCGTGAGGTGGCGGATGGAGTAGAGCATTGTTTCTCCTTTGGAGAAGAGCAGCTTCTAGCTTCTAGCTCCTAGCTTCTAGCTAGAGGCAAATGCGGGATGATGCGGTTCTCCAACTCGGACGTTTCAAGAAAAGTCTTTAGCTAGAAGCTAGAAGCTAGGAGCTAGAAGCTGCCGTCAGGCGCTTGCCCCCGTAAGGGCGGATTGAATCGTGAAGTCGATGTACAGGTTGTACATGGTGTCGTGAATCTCGGAGAGCTGGTGCTGGATCCGGTGAAGATAGGGGACGACGCCGCGTTCGAAAATCTCGTCCACGGAGGAGTAGGCGAGCGCGGCCTGGACCTTGCCGGCGATGCGCTGCAGGGGCTCGGTGCGGACGCCACCGGAGTTGCGGTCGATGGCATCGAGTGCGTGCTGCATGGAGTCGATGGCGAAGCGGAGCGAGTGGGGGAACTCCTCGTCGAGCAGGAGGAATTCGAGGATGCGGTCGGGCGTCAGGTCTGCGGTGTAGACCTTGCAGTAAGCCTCGAAGGCGGTTGCCGAGCGCAGCAGGCCCATCCAGTCCAGATATTCGTTCGATTCGAGCTTGTCGGCCGTGTGCTCGCCCCAAAGGTCGTCGTGGTACGCGATGAGGAGCGAGGCGGTGGCGGAGGCGCGCTCGATGTAGCGGCCGACCTGGATGAACTGCCAGCCTTCGCCGTGGCTCATGGTGGAGTCGGAAACGCCCTGGAACTGGTGCACGGCCTCCATCACCTGCTGGAGGAACTCGGTGGGGACTTCGGGCTCCATGCCGACCGAGGCGGCCATGGTGCCGGGCTCGGGCTGGCGCTGGAGGTCGGGGCGCGTGACCGCGAGATAGAGCGAGTTGAGACGGTGCCACTGCTCGGTGGAGATTTGCTCGCGAACATGGCGGGAGTTTTCCCGGGCGGAGATAAGAAGCGAGAGAATAGAGGAGCGCGACTCGGTATCAAAGGTGAGGCAGCGAACGAGGTCGTAGGGATCGCCGTGCCACTTGATGTCCTTTGGCTTGTTGAGAGCGTGCAGAACGCGACGCCACCGCTTTTCCGCCGATGCGGCCGACTCATCCAGCATCAGGTTCAGGTTGACGTCGAGCAGGCGGGTTGTATGCTCGGCACGCTCGAGGTAGCGGGACATCCAGTAGAGAGAGTCGGCAACGCGTGAGAGCATGGGTCGAGTTTACAACGGGGTATTGCGAACGCAGGACGAAAGGATGACGCGATGAGGAAGCTGCTTGCAGTGTCGGTGATGATTGGGGCTATGCCGCTGTTGGGCCAGGCGCCTGCGTCGGGCGCGGATGCGTGGAAGTCGCTCGGGTTTCTCGAAGGGACGTGGGTTGCGAGCGCCGGCGGCGTGGCGACGAGCGGCGTATATACATTTCGCCATGAACTGGGCGGGCATGTGCTGGCGCGGCATAGTTCGAGCGACCCGAAGTGCAAGGGGCCGGCGACGTTCGACTGCGAGCACGGGGATCTGCTGTATGTGTACGAGGATCGGCCGGGGCAGCCGCTGAAGGCGATCTACTTCGACAACGAAGGGCACACGATTCACTACGATGTGACCACGCCGACGCCGACCTCCGCGGTGTTTCTGTCGGAGCCGGGGCCGGGCCCGCGGTTTCGCCTGACCTATGAACTTTCAGGCGGCGTGATGGCGGGCAAGTTCCAGACGCAGATGCCGGGGCAGACGGATTGGCGGAGCTATCTGGAGTGGAGCGGGGGTAAGGAGTAGGGCGAGCTATCTGGTGCTCGAGTCGGAACTGGAACAGAAGACAAGTAACGCCCTGACGCCGGGCGGGCGGTACTGCGTACGCCGGACGCGCTTCGCGCAAAGGCCTTCTCGCGTTACTGACTTAAGACCCATGTGTCTTTGCTGCCGCCGCCTTGCGAGGAGTTGACGACGAGGGAGCCGCGTTTGAGCGCCACGCGCGTGAGGCCGCCGGGGACGATCGAGACCTTGTCGCCGTAGAGGACATAGGGGCGCAGGTCGACGTGGCGGGGTTCCAGGCTGTCGCCTATCAGGCATGGCGCGCGGCTGAACGAGATCGTCGGTTGCGCGATGTAGTTACGCGGGTCGGCCTGAATCTTTTCGGCGAAGATGGCGCGCTCGGCAGCGGTGGATTGCGGGCCGATCAGCATGCCGTAGCCGCCGGATTCGCCGACTGCCTTCACCACCAGCTTGTCGAGGTTCTGGAGGGTGTACTCGCGCTCCTTGGGCCGGGTCATCAGGTAGGTTTCGACGTTGGCGAGCACGGGCTCTTCGGTGAGGTAGTACTTGATGATGTCGGGGACGTAGGCGTAGAGCGCCTTGTCGTCGGCGACGCCGGTGCCGAAGGCGTTGGCGAGCGTGACGTTGCCGGCGCGGTAGGCGTTGAAGAGGCCCGAAACGCCGAGGATGGAGTCGCCGCGGAAGGCGAGCGGGTCGATGAAGTCGTCGTCGACGCGGCGGTAGATGACGTCGACGCGCCGTAGCCCGGAGGTCGTCCGCATGTAGATGACGTTATCGTGGGTGACGAGATCGCGGCCCTCGACGAGCTCGATACCCATCTGGCGCGCGAGGTACGCGTGCTCAAAATAGGCGGAGTTGAAGACGCCCGGTGAGAGCAGCACGATGTTCGGTTCGGGGCGACCTTCGGGCGCGAGCGAGCGCAAAGTCCCGAGCAGCAACTGCGTGTACTGCTCGATCGGACGGACGTTGTAGTTTCTGAAAATCTGAGGGAAGATGCGCTTCATCACGCGCCGGTTCGTCAGCATGTAGCTGACGCCCGAGGGCACGCGGAGATTGTCTTCGAGCACGACGAACTCGCCGTTTTCGAGGCGAATGAGGTCGGTCCCGCAAACCGCCACGTAAACATTGCGCGGCACTTGCAGCCCAATCATCTGGCGTCGGAAGTGCTTGCACGAGTAGACGACCTCGCGCGGAACGACGCCGTCGGCCAGGATGCGGCCCTCGTTGTAAATGTCCTTGAGGAAGAGGTTGAGCGCCATGATGCGCTGGGTGAGGCCGCGTTCGACCTTGTCCCACTCGGCCTTGGTGATGATGCGCGGCAGCAGATCATACGGGAAGATCTGCTCTTTGCCTTCGTCGCGACCGTAGACGGTGAAGGTGATGCCCTGGTTGAGGAAGCTAAGGTCAGCGGCGGCCTTGCGCCGCTGCAGTTCGCCTTCGGGCAGGTTGGCGAAGTGGGTCAGCAGGGGCTCGTAGTGCTCGTGCAGCTGCGGGGAATCGCTCGCGGGGGTGTCTTCGGGGCGCAGGAACATCTCGTCGTACGCGTGGTCGAGCAGATAGTCCTTCATCGGGATCTGCTCGGAGAGTTTCGCCTGCGTTGTGTCCATTAAGGGTTGAGTATAGCGGTTGTGCGATTTGCGGCCAAAACAAAGGATGCGGGAAGCGTGACGGCGGCGAGCCGGAGGCACAAAGCGCAGTCTTCAAGACTGGTCGCGATTCGCTTGCAGATGGCGGAGCAGCATTGGGACGATGGCCGGACCGGCTTCTTCGATCAGCCAGTGCGAGACTCCGAAGAGCCGTTCGAAGTGGTACGGGCCGGTGACGTAGTTGCGAGTGTCGAGCGCGGCCGTCTCCCCGAGCGCCTTGTCCTGGTCGCCCCAGACGTAGAGCGTTGGAACCTGGATGGGGCCGGTGCGCGACTGCTTCAGGTCAATCGCGCGGTACCAGTTGAGCGCGGCGGTCAGGGCGCCCGGCTCGGAGAGCCTTTGCACGTTGGCTTCGAGGGCTTCGGGTGTGAGCTTGCCGTCGTAGAGCTTACGGAGGAGCTTCGCATCGGCCGCAAGCAGCACGCGCTCGGCGACGTGGAACGGCAGGCGGAAGAAGGGGATGTAAGCCGAGCGCCGACGCTGGTCGGTGTCGGACTTCACGGCGCGGAAGAAGGCGTCCGGGTGAGGCACGGCCAGGGCGGTCAGGCTCAGGAGGCGTTCCGGCTGTCGTGCGGCGAGTTGCCACCCTACCAGTGCGCCCCAGTCGTGGCCGACGACGTGGAAGCGCGGGCATTCATGTTGATCGGCGACTGCAAGTGCGTCTGCGACGAGGTGTTCAATCGCGTAGTCGGCGACCCTCGGCGGCCGTGCTGTGGCGGAGTAGCCGCGCTGTTCGAGCGCGACGCCGAAGTAGCCGGCGTTCGCCACGGCGTGCAGAATCGGTTCCCAGGAGTCGGCGAACTGGGGGAAGCCGTGCAGAAACAGAACCATTTCGCCGTCTGGTTGGCCAGCGCTTTCGCTCCGGAAGATCAATCGACTCGTATGCGTGGGAGAGCCCATGCAGCGATCCTAAGCCTTCTCCTCTGCGCTTAGCAGCTTCTCAACTTCCGCGGGTTTGAGACCGGTGATGTGGAGGGTCTTGCTGCGGCTGGCAAGGCCGTGCGTCAGCGTGAGGCGGGCGCGCGGGATGGAGAGTGCTTCGGCGAGGAAGGCGATCAGGGCTTCGTTGGCGCGGCCGTCGGTGGGCGGGGTTGTAAGCGAGATTTTGAGCGCGTTGTCGTGGATGCCGATGATCGCATTGCGGCGGGCTCCGGGATGAACGCGGAGGTGCAGCAGGCAGCCGTCCTCGGTGGGAGTGGCGATCACGGGCGTGGCACCGCGGCGCGAGGCCGCTTACTGGCGCCACCGCTGCCCACCCTAGCTCCGCGAGGGTGGGGCACCCGATTCAGGAGAGGCTCCGCTTGCCGAAGATGGCGGTGCCGATGCGCACGCAGGTAGAACCCTCCTCGATGGCGGCGGCGAAGTCGTTGGACATGCCCATGGAGAGTTGGGTAAGGGTGGGGGTTTGCGGCAGGTTCTGGTCGCGCAGGCGGCGGAGCTCCCTGAAGTACGGGCGGGCTTCTTCGCCGGCGTTGGCGAGGTCCTGCGGCCAGGGTGCGACGGTCATCAGGCCGGAGACGCAGAGGGATTCCAGTGGCTTGAGGGCTTCGAGCAGCGAGGGAAGGTCAGCAGGCGCAAGGCCGTGCTTCGACTCCTCAGGGGAGAGCTTGACCTCGACGAGGATGGGGAGCGTCTTGCCGAGCGCGCGTGCGGCTTCGTTGAGGCGTAGCGCGACCTTGAGCGAGTCGACCGTGTCGGCGGCGTGGAAGAGCTTGGCCGCGGGAGTGGTCTTGTTCGATTGCAGCGGTCCGATCAGGTGCATCTCCAGGGCTTCGAGCGACGCGGCTTGCTCCGCCTTCTGCTGCCACTCCTGCACGCGGTTTTCGCCGAAGAGGCGCTGGCCGGCGGCGTGGGCTTCGAGCAGCGCCTCGACCGGATGCATCTTGGAGACAGCCATGAGGGCGACGTCTTCTTGCGGGCGCCCGGCGCGGGCGCAGGCTTCGGCGATCTGAGTGCGGACTTGGGCAAGATTTTCGGCGATCGACTTTTCGGCGATAGACATAAGGGCTGACTTCAGTCTAAGGCTTGCTCGAAGCGGAGCGATTTCCGCTGCGTTGCGAGATGACAAAGAGGGGATTCAGCCAGGGTGAAAGGCGCTAGCGATCGTAAGCGCGGCTACGGTGCTCCACTTCGACGACCAGGACCGTGAGTCTTTCATCTTCGATTTGGCAAAGGACGCGGTAGTCTCCGACGCGGTAACGCCAAAGACCTCGCAACTGGTGCATCAACGCTTTGCCAAAGGCGCGAGGGTTTTCGGCAGGTGCGATGCGCTGTTGAAGGAATTGGAAGATGCGTTTCTGAATGGACTTGTCGAGTCGCGCAAAGTCGCGGTCGGCCTGTTCGCTGAACTCAATCTGCCAGGCCATACTTGCGGCCGATCTCCTCGAGGCTGATGCGCGCGCCGAGGTCCTTGAGGCGGTCGGCGGCAATCATCGCATCCTCGCGATCTTCAAGATAGGTGAGGACGGCTTCGCTGAGGAGACGGTCGGCGGATTCACCCGTCTTCGCCGAAAATGCAACGATCTTTGATTCGATCTCAGAGGGAATTTCGATTACGGGCATGGGGACCTCGTCTTCAAAGTATAGCAACCGGTTTGAGTGGGCTTCAGAGCTTTGCCCGAAGCTTGTCGCGGACTTGAGGCCAGCGGTCGCGCGTGCCGCGCTCTTTCGCGTACCATTCCACGCAGATGGCGCAGCCACAGCCGGTGGGTCGATACGGGATGGATCAGGGTGGACGCATGAACCGGCATCGTTGGACGATCGCCTGGCTGCTGGGCTTCGGGGTGCTCGTCAACTACTTCGACCGGGTGAATCTGTCGGTGTCGCACGGCGCGCTGATCGCTGCGTTCGGGCTCTCGGATGTGACGTTCGGATACCTTTCGAGCGCGTACAACCTGACCTACGCGATGTGCCAGTTGCCCGTGGGCGTGGTGCTGGACCGGTTTGGCGTGCGGCGAGTGGGGCGGGTGAGCACGTTTCTGTGGAGTCTTGCGTCCTTCGGCGCGGCGGTGACGCCGAATCTCGGTGGGTTCTTTGGCGCGCGGCTCTTGCTGGGGGTGGGCGAGGCTCCAACGTTTCCGGCAAATGCGAAGGCGATCGGCTTGTGGTTTCCGGAAGAAGAGCGTGGGTTTGCCACGGCGATCTTCGATGCGGCCGCGAAGCTGGCTTCGGCGATCGGCGTGCCTGCCATCGGGTTGCTGCTGCTTGCCGTGGGTTGGCGCTGGAGCTTTGCGGCAACGGGGCTCATCAGCCTGCTTTACTTCGCGCTGTTCACGAGGATCTACAGGGATCCGACGGTCTCCGACAGAACGCACGAATCAATCGGCAGTCTTGAGCGTCCGGGCGATGGGGCGTCGCTCGGTTATCTGCTGCGGCAGAAGAAGGTGTTGGGGCTGGCGCTTGGATTCGGCGCCTACAACTACACGTTCTATCTGCTGGTGACGTGGTTGCCGAGCTATCTCTCGTTCGCGCTGCATATCGACATGCTGCACTCGTTCTTGTATACGGGCGTGCCCTGGCTGTTTGCGACGTGCTGCGACCTGGGGGCGGGCATCGGCTCGGATGTGCTGGTGCGGCGCGGGTGGGATGCCAGCCGGGTGCGGAAGAGCTTTCTGGTTGGCGGGATGGCGTTCGGGCTCGGCATCCTGGGTGCGGCTTACGCCCACTCGGCGGCGAGCAGCTTGTTCTGGATCAGCGTCTCGATTGGCGGGCTCTCGGCGGCTTCGCCGATCGGCTGGTCAATCCCGTCCATGATCGTGCGGCGGGAGAGCGTGGGAAGGGTTGGCGGCATCGTCAACTTCTCAAATCAGCTCTCCGGGATTGCGGCGCCGATTGTGACGGGGTACGTGTTGCGGGCTACGGGGTCGTACCACTGGGTCTTCCTGATCGCGGCGATCTACCTGGCGATTGGGATCTGGAGTTACGTGGTCTTGCTGGGAAAGATCGAGTTGATCGGGGCTGCGCCGGAAGCTTAGGCGATGAGGGTGGGTTTGACCGCGGCCCTGGTGGCGCCGGTGGAGATGCCGCCGTCGACGAGGAGGGTTTGCCCGGTGATGTAGCGGCTGGCTTCGGAGGCAAGGAAGACGATCGCGCCGTCGAGGTCGTGAGGTTGGCCGGGGCGCTTCAGCGGAATGCGGTCGACGAGGTAGTCGACCCATTCCTGCTTTTCGTAGAGGACCTGATTTTGCGCGGTCTTGAACCAGCCGGGGGCGAGACAATTGACGGTAATGCCGTGGCGGCCCCACTCGTCGGCGAGGCTCATGGTCAGCTGGCGGATGCCGCCGCGGCTGGCGGTGTAGGGCGCGAGGCCCGCGTAGCCGGCGACGCTGGTGACGGAGCCGATGTTGACGATACGGCCGTAGCGATGCGGAATCATTTGCGCGGCGATCTGCTGGGCGACGAAGAAGCTGCCGCGCAGGTTGGTGTCCAGGATGAGGTTGTAGTCGTCCCAGGTGACGTCGAGGGCGGGTTTGCGGACGTTGCAGCCGGCGTTGTTGACGAGGATGTGAACCTGGCCGAGCTGCCGGATGGCAGCGGCCATCGCCAGGATGCTCTCATGGCTGCGGACGTCGAGCGGGAGCGTGTGAACTTTGCGGCCGAGGGATTCGATCTCCGATGCGAAGGGGAGCAGATCGTCCTGGCTGCGGCTGGTGATGATCAGGTCTGCGCCGGCGCGGGCGAGGGCGCGGCCGAAGTACTGACCGAGGCCGCGCGAGGCTCCTGTGATGAGGGCGACCTGGCCGGTGAGATCGAAGAGGTTTTCCGCCATCAGAGATCCTTCGGGGTTTGTGTGCGTGGGTCGAGGACGACCTTCATCAGGTTCGGCTCGCGGGCGTGCAGGCGGGCGAACCAGGATGGGCCGTCGGCAAGAGGCGCCTGCGCGGTGATGAGGGGCGCGACCTTGATCTTGCCGGCGGCGATCAGCTTCATCGCTTCGGGGTACTCGCCGGCTGAGGCGCAGGAGCCCTGAAGGCGGATCTGGCGCGAGACGACTTTCTGCAACGGGATGTTGACCTGGGGCGAGATGTTACCGACGAGGACAACGGTGCCGCCTTTGCGCACGCAGTCGATGGCGGTGGCGATGGTCTCTTCCCGGCCCACGGCTTCGAGCACGATGTCGACTCCGCGGCCCTGGGTGCGTTCGAGGATCTGCTGCACGAGGGCCTGCCCTGAGGCCAGGAAGGTCTCGTCCGCGGCAAGGCTGGCGGCGAGTTCGAGGCGCGTTGGATCGATGTCGGAGACGAAGGTGCGGGCAGAGCCGGCGGCGCGCGCGGATTCAAGCAGCAGGAGACCGATCATGCCGGCGCCGATGACGAGGACGGTTTCGTCCCCCTGGAGCTGGGCAAGCGAGACGCCATGCAGTGCGACGGAGACAGCTTCGAGCATGGCAGCTTCGTGGAACTCAAGACCATCGGGCAGGTGGCAGGCGATGCGGGCGGGCACGGTCAGGTACTCTGCGAAGGCGCCGGCGCGGCGGTATTCGTCGCAGGAGACCCCGATCACCTGGCGGTTGTTGCAGAGGTTGACCTGGCCTGAGCGGCAGAAGTCGCAGTCCCCGCAGAACACGGTGGAGTCGAAGGTGACGCGATCGCCCGGGGCGTAGCCTTCGACTGCGGCGCCGGTCGCGACGACCACGCCGGCGGCCTCGTGGCCCATGACGATGGGTGGAATGCGCCGCCCGGTTGAACCGTCGAAGCCGTGGACGTCGCTGCCGCAGATGCCGCAGGCGGCGACCTGGACGAGCAGCTCATCGGGAGCCGGTTGCGGGATGGGAAGGTCGACGACTTCCAGCTTGTTGTACTCGGAGAGGAGAAGAGCCCTCATGCGGCTAGCACCTTGGTGAGACTGGAAAAGTATAGTCCCACGGTGCTTGCATTGAGAGGCAAAGGCAAGTGCGTCCTCGTGCCGGACGGGCACCACTTCGTGGGGTGCTGGACGGCTTCACCGTGCAAGGCAACGGCCCTTTGTTAGCGGCCGTGGGCTTCAAGGTACTTTTCGACTTCGAGGGCGGCCATGCAGCCGCTGCCGGCAGCCGTGATCGCCTGGCGGTACTTGCGGTCTTTGATATCGCCAGCGCAAAAGACGCCGGGCAGGATTTCGCCATTGAGCGTGCAATGGACGTCATCGGTGGCGAGAATGTAGCCGTCTTCGTCGAGGTCCATCATGCCGCGGAACGCCTGCGCGTTCGGGATGTGGCCGATGCCGAGGAACATGAACGAGACGGGGAGCGTTGTCTGCTCGCCCGTGGCTGTGTTCTTCAGGCGCAGACCCTTGACGTCCTTCTCCTCCACTCCCAGAACCTCTTCAACGATGGTGCTGGTGAGGAACTCGATCTGCGGATGGGCCTTGGCGCGTTCGAACATGATCGGCGAGGCGCGGAACTTGTCGGTGCGGTTGATCAGGGTGACTTTGCTCGCAAAGCGCGTGAGGAATAGCGCCTCTTCCATGGCGGAGTCTCCGCCGCCGATCACCGCGATTGGCTTGCCGGACGCGAAGAAGCCGTCGCAGGTGGCGCAGGAGCTGACGCCGTGGCCGATCAGTGCCTGCTCGGACGGCAGATTGAGCCAGCGGGCGCTGGCGCCGGAGGCGATGATGACAGTGCGCGCGTGGATGGTCTCGGCGCCGATCTGGAGCTTGATGGGGTGCGATTGCAGGTCGGCGGAGGCGAGGTGTGCCATGCGAAACTCGGCGCCGAAGCGCTGCGCCTGCTTCTTCATGTTCTCGATCAGCTCCGGACCCTGGATTCCATCGGGCCAGCCGGGGAAGTTCTCAACCAGCGTGGTGATCGAGAGCTGGCCGCCGGGCTCATGGCCTTCGAGCACAAGGGGCTTGAGATTGGATCGTCCGGCGTAGATGGCGGCTGTCAGTCCGGCGCATCCAGAGCCGAGGATGACGACGTCGCGGGTTTCGGGGGTGGGGGATTCGGGAGTCATGGGCTTCTCAAGTGTAAATGCGCCGGACCGGCGAAAGATTCAGAGGGGGTGCGCCGGGCTGGAAGCGCAAGGCGTATTTTGTGAGCTTTCAGCTTCGAAGCAGTGAGCTGACAGCCTGGTGCTCGGCCTTGCTGACAGCTGACTGACGGCGGAGGAGAATAAAGAGATGGCAAATCTTGTGTTGGTGTACGGAATGCGGTTGCTGCCGGCGGATGAGGTGGTGAAGGTGGGTGAGGCTCCGATCGAGCTGAGGAACGGCAACGAGGCCGGCGTGACGATGCATGTGCTCGAAGGCAGCCGCGAGCAGATCGAGGCTCAATTGAAGCTGAGCGTGGACGCGTTCTTCGACTTCTACCCGGAGCGATAGCAGCTTAGAGTTGTGCGGATTTGAGACAGTGACGCCTCGACTTCTCCTGATGACGAAAGTAAGGGAGAGTCGAGGAGGGTCGCGTGGGACGAATCTGGCTGCTTCCCTTTGCGCTGTTTTGTGCTGTAGGCATGGGCCAAACCGTCAGGTTCGGACCGGTGCCGAACCCGGTGCGGCCGCTGACGCCGCTGGGGGGTGGTACCGCGGTGCCAGCCGCGGCGGCGACTGTGCTGAAGGGTTTGGCGGCGCAGGCGGGGGTCATCTTCGCCGGGCAAGTGCTGGAGGTGCGGCGCAACGACGATGCTGGGTATGTCGACGTTGTGTTTGCCATCGACCAACCAGTCAGGGGATGCGCCGGGTCGAAGCGTTATGTGCTGCGGGAGTGGGCGGGACTCTGGGCAGAGGAGCCGCAGCGGTATAAGGCCGGGCGGAGGCTGCTGATGATCCTGACGGCGCGTGGGCCGTCGGGAATGAGTGCGCCGGTGGGCGGGATGGCGGGGCGAATCCCGCTGGTGGGGATGCGTAAGCCGCCGCTGGTTGACGGCATCGGCGTGGCCCCGGCGGACCGGGTCGCCGAGGAGGGGCAGGACGAGGCGGTGGATCTGCGCTGGGTGGAAGCCGCGGCGAACAGGCCGGTGGTGCAGGCGGCCGCGGCGAGCGAGGAGGTGCTGAAGGTTTCGGGGTGGGCTGGGCCGGCCAGCGCTGTTCTAACGACGGTGCCGAGCACGGGGCCCGGTTTGAGCGCGGTGCTGGCGGTGTTGGGTGGTCAGTAGAGAAGCAAGCAGTCGTTGGCTTTCGCGAACGAAGCAACTCGCCCTGCTTGTGCTCTGGTTTCTGGCGGCGGGGAGTGCGGCCTGGGCGGGCGGCCCGCGCTATGTCACCGGACCGCCATTTTTTACCGGGCCAGCCGGGGTGCCGATCGGCTGGCGGCAGGCGAACCTGCTCTACTACACCGATCCAGGCGACTTGAGCTCGTCGGTCAACCACGCGGCGGCGGATGCGCTGGTCGCCGCCGCGGCCGGCGTTTGGAATGTGCCGGTGGCGAGCATCTCGGTAGGGCAGGGCGGGGAGCTGGCCGAACACGTAAGCGGGAACAACGTCTACCTGTCGAGCGGCGGAATGGTCTGGCCCGCGGATGTCGAAAGCTCGAACGCGGCAGCGATTCCAGTGGCTGTCGTGTATGACTCCGACGGCTCGGTGACGGATACGCTGCTGGGTTCCGGAGCGAGCGAACCGGCGGCCTGCGAGCAGAATGCGGTAACCGAAACGGTCGATGCGTTCGATCCGGCCGGGTACATCCTGCACGCGATCGTGGTGGTGAATGGGCGGTGCACGGGGCCGCTTCCAGAGCAGCAGTTGCAGATGCAGTACAAGCTGGAGCGGGCATTCGGGCGCGTGCTGGGCTTGGCCTGGTCGCAGACCAACGACAACGTGTTTATCGGGACGCCGCAGCCCACATACAACCAGGCCAACCACTGGCCCATCATGCATCCGCTGGAGATTCTGTGCGGGCCGTATAGCTACCAGTGTCTGCCGAACGCGTTCACGCTGCGGCCGGATGACATTGCCGGGCTGGTGAGTATCTATCCCATCGGCACCGGGATAACGCCGGCCATGGGCAAGCAGGCGAGCCTGGCGGATGCGACGACGGCGACCGGGTGGATTGCGTTTCCGGATGGCGAGGGGATGAGCGGTGTCAACCTGCTGATGGTGCGGGAGACCGCGTTTACGGTCGATCCCGAGGGTTGGTACGAGGTCTCGGCGGTAAGTGGCAGCTTGTTTCACACTGGAGGGAGTTCCCCATTTGTGAGCCCGGATACGAGTGCGTTGGGCAGTATGGGGTCGACGGTGCCGGGGCAGCGTGGCATCTTCGACTTTTCGTACTTTGCGCTGCTTCCATCGACCGCGCTGCAGAACGAGATCTTATCGACAGAGCCGGTGAATCCGCTGTACACCGGGGCTGCGAGCGTGGGAGTGTATGCGGCGGGGATGGTTGCGCCGGCGGGGTCCGCGCCGACGCCTGATGTCTACTTGCAGGCGCCGCCAGGCACGGTGGTGGATGAGAACTTCGCGGTCGCGGACGCACCGGTGGCCTGCGGAGACGGCGCGGACGGCACGCCGGCTGCGCCGATGGAAGCGCCGCCGAGCGGATGGTGGAACGGTCTGCTATGCGGCTTCGGCCATGCGTCCTACGCGGCGGTCACGGTGAAGGCCGGGCGCAGTCTGACCGTGGAGGTGACCGCGCTCGACGCCAATGGGCTGGCGACGACGACGAAGGCGATGCCGGTCATCGGGTTGTTCGCGCCGACCGACGCCGTGGGTGCTTTGCCTTCGCTGGGCGTTGCGGCGACGGCGTTCAACTCCGTGTGCGTAGGGTTGACGCAATTGAATGCCGCGCCGTTTGCGACCGGAGGCGCGGGCGGCGTGGTGCGCGTCGGGGTGGCGGATGAGCGCGGCGACGGGCGGCCGGACTTCCCCTACCAGACGCGGGTGTTTTATGCCGACAGCATTTCGCCGTCCGAGGTGCCGGTGGCGGGTGGAGCAACGCTGACCATCTCCGGTATGGGATTTCGGGCGGGAAACGAAGTGTTGGTGAATGGTGTGGAGGCGACCGTGGTGAGTTGGACCTCTACAGTCATTGTTGTGACCGCGCCGAGTATGACCGCGGTAGGAGCGACCGCCGGGATGCCTGTGAATGTGGAGATTCAGGACTTCGGGACCGGGGCGACCAGCACGATGACCGGAGCGCTGACCTACGGCACCGCCGCGCTTCCGAATACGATTCTGCTGGTCGCGGCGGAGACCGCGCCGTCGCCGGCGGGGAGCACGGCGGCGGTGCCGCTAACGGTGCAGGTGCTGGAGGGTGATGGAATCACACCGGTGATGGGGGATGTGGTGGTCTTCTCGATCACAGCCGGCTCAGCGCATTTTGGTGTGTGTGGCGCTTCGACGTGCACCGTGACCACCGATGCGAACGGGATGGCGACGACGACTGTCGTACCGCTGGCGGTCGGGCCGGTGACGATGCAGGCCTACGACGCCGTGATCGGCGGGGCACGAGGGACGGTGAGTGCGAGCTTTACGGCCGATGCGCAGGTAACTTCGCTACAAATCCTCTATGCGCCGGCCGGGAATCAGGTAATGGGGCAGGTGACCTTTCCGCCGTTCGGGGTTGAGGTCTTTGGCGTGACCGGAGCAGCTCTCGGCAGCCAGCCAGTGACCTTTTCGGTTGCGCCCGGATCGGTCGGGAACGCTGAGTTCAGCCCATGCAACGCTTCGCCTTGTACGACGTCCACGAATATCTGGGGCGGGGTCGCGGTGAATGTGACGCCGACGGCGGCAGGTGCGATCACGCTGGTTGCGACCTCCGGCACGGCCACGGCGCAGGCCAGCTTTACCGCAGTGTCCCCGCAGGACAAGCTGACTCTGATCGCGACTCCGGCGGCCACGGCCTTCGTATACGAGAACGCGGGATCGATGGTTGTGCAGTTGACCTTGAGCGATGGCGTGACGGTTCTGCCCAATGTGCCGCTGACGTTCAGCGCACCGGCGGGAATCCTATTCAGCTCGTGCGGATTGAACGTGTGCCCGATGGTGACGGATTATTCCGGACGAACGGGTTGCACGATGCAGGCGACTGCACCCGGAACCTACACGCTGACCGCGAGCTATGGAGCTCTTGCGGTTTCGGTCCAGTTGGTGGTCACGGTTCCGCAGCCGCAGTTGCTGATTCTGAGCGCACCGACCGGAGACGTTCCGGTCGGGACGCTGGCTTCCGAGCCGTTCACGGCGCAGTTGCTGGATGCCTGGGGAAATCCGCTCGTAGGAGCGGGTATCACCCTGGGGGGACCGCTGGGGGCGGTCTCCGTCTCGTGTGAAGCGGGTGCGGGGTCGTGTGTGGAGACGACCGATTCGAACGGGATCGTGAGCACGATGGTGACGCCGTTGCAGGCGGGGGTGATTACGCTCGAGGCGGTGTACCTGAACCTGGTGGCGCAGGCGAGTTTTACGTCGGTGGGTACGGCTGAGACGTTCACACTGGTGACGCCGCCGCCGGCCACGGTGAACGTCGGCACTCCGTTGAGTTTCACGCTCAAGGGGATCGAACCGGACGGGGTGACGCCAGTGGTCGGCCATCCGGTGTTTCTGGCGACTACGTCGGGAGACTTCGGCTACCAGAGCTGTGCGATTGCGGCGTGCAAGTTGTGGACGGGCACGAACGGAGAGGTCGTGGTAAACGGTACGGCCTGGCAGGCAGGAACGACGACCATCCAGGCGTCTCTCGACGGAATAATCGTCGTGGTGACGTTTAACGTGGTGCAGCCGACCCAGACGTTGAACCTGGTAAGTGAGCCTTCGGGAAACTACTATGCGGGACGTGCGATTCCTGCCTTCGTCGTCAAGGTGGTCGGCCCGGATGGAGTGACCGGGGTGAACGGGCAGAATGTGACGTTTTCGGCGAGCGCTGCAAGCGGCGAGACCGCGGGCATTTCGGCTTGCACGATGCCGTGCGTGGTGCAGACCGGCGTGGGCGGCGTAGCGTCTTCCGGGGCAATCGGCGTCAGTGGGCTGGGCAGCGTGATGCTGACGGCGAGCGATAACGGCATGGTCCAGACAGCCCAATTTACCGTCGTTCCTGCGCCCGATGTGGTCACATTGCAAGGGGCGCCGGCGAGTGTCTACCGCGGCGCGACCGCTGCGCAACAATTCGCGGTCAAGGTGACTCTGGCGGATGGCGCTACGCCGGTGGCGGGGATGACGGTGATCCTGAGCCTGGGCGCGGGCAGTGGAGGCGCGACGTTCGCGGCGTGCGGCGCTGCGACTTGTACGTTGACGACCAACGCCGCCGGGGTGATCTCAAGCCAGGTGGCGGGAACACAGTCGGGAAGCGTCGCGTTGATCGCAACGGCGCAGTTGCCGACGGGAGCGGCGGCGGTCTCGGCGACGCTGCTGGTGGAGACTCCGGACGTCTTAGTGCTCTCGACGGCCCCGGCGAACGTGTTTCAGGGACTGAGGACGACCACGTCCTTCGCGGTGAAGGCAACACTCGGGGACGGGGTGACGCCGCTTGCTGGCATCACGGTGAACGTTAGCCTGGGGGCTGGAAGCGGAGCCGGAACTGGGGCAGCCACGTTTGCAGCGTGCGGTGCGGCAAGCTGCGCGTTGACGACGAATGCCTCGGGAGTGGCATCGAGCCAGGTGACGGGAACACAGGCCGGAATCGTGACGCTCGAAGCGACGGCGCAGCTGCCGTCCGGTGCGGCGACCGTCTCCGCGCCGCTGGTGGTGGAGGCGCCCGATGTGCTGACGTTGTCGGGTACGCCTGGGAGTGTGTTCGTGACGCTAACGACGACCATGCCCTTTGCGGCGACGGTAACGCTGGCGGACGGGATCACTCCGGTGGCGGGGATTCCGATCACGCTGAGCCTCGGTGCGGGCAGCGGCACGGCCGTGTTCGCTGTGTGCGGGGCCGCCACGTGCGCGTTGACGACGAATGCGGCAGGGATGGTCTCCAGCCAGGTGACCGGGACGCTGGTGGGTAGCGTCTCCCTGGTGGCGACGGCGCAGTTGCCGACCGGCGCGAAGACTGTCTCGGAGACGCTGTTGGTGGAGGCACCGAATGTGCTGAATGCCGGGACCGCTCCGGCGAGTGTCTTCGAAGGTGTGACCGCGGCCACGCCGTTTTCCGTAGCGGTGACGCTGGCAGATAAGGTGACGCCGGTAGCAGGGGTTCCCGTGAGCTTCAGCCTGGGAGCCGGGAGTGGCGCCGCGTTATTTACGGCGTGCGGTGCGGTGAGTTGCGCGCTGACGACGAATGCTGCCGGAGTCGCGACGAGCCAGGTAATGGGGACGCAGGCGGGGAGCCTTACGCTGGTCGCGACGGCGCAGTTGCCGACGGGAGCAAAGGCGGTCTCGTCGTCACTCGTGGTCGAGGCACCGGATCTGGCGACGCTGCTCACGGCGCCGTCGAGTGTGTTTCAAGGCTTGACGACCAGTACGCCGTTTGCCGTTACGGTTACGCTGGCCGATGGAGTGACGCCGGTTGCTGGCATCCCGGTTACCTTGAGCCTGGGTGCCGGCAGCGGTACGGCGACGTTTGCAGCCTGTGGCTCGGCGACTTGCGCGCTGACGACGAATGCGGCGGGAGTGGCGTCGAGCCCGGTGAGCGGAGTGCAGGCCGGCAGTGTCAACCTATTGGCCACGGCGCAACTTCCGACCGGGTTGAAAGCTGTCTCTGCTTCGCTGGTCGTCGAGGCACCGGATGTAGCGACGCTGGCAACGGCGCCGTCGCGTGTGTTTCAAGGCTTGACGACGAGCACGCCGTTCGCCGTCACGGTGACGTTGGCCGACGGAGTGACGCCGGTTGCTGGAATTCCTGTCATCTTGAGTTTGGGCCAAGCGAGCGGCGCGGCGGTGTTTGCGGCGTGCGGGACCGCAACGTGTGCGCTGACGACGAACGCCGCGGGCGTCGCATCGAGCCAGGTGACCGGAATGCTCGCCGGCAGCGTATCGCTGATGGCGACGGCGCAGTTGCCGACCGGTCCGAAGATAATTTCGGCACCGTTGCTTGTGCAGGCACCGGATGTGGTCGCGCTGGTCACGGCACCCGCGAACGTCTACCTGGGCGCTACGACGACTACGGCATTTGCGATGTTGGTGACGCTTGCGGATAAGGTGACGCCGGTCGCGGGCATCCCGGTGAGCTTCAGCTTGGGGACCGGGAGCGGCGCGGCGATGTTTACGGCGTGCGGTGCGGCAAGCTGCGTGCTGACCACGGATGCTGCCGGAATCGCTTGGAGCCAGGTAACCGGAACACAGGTCGGCAGTATCGTGCTGGTTGGGAAGGCACAGCTGCCGACGGGTACGAAGGCAGCCTCAGCGACTCTGGTGGTTGCGGCGAATGTATTTGGGGTGACGGCCGTGTTGCCGCAGTTCTACATCGCGGCAGGCGCTACGGTTGCGGAGACGCTGTCGCTGCTGGCGGTGGAAGACGGCAATCCGGCGGCCGGACAGACCGCGACATGGACGGGATCGACTGGATTTGTGACGAGTGGCGCAGCTTCAACGACCGATGCGACGGGCGCGGCTTCAATGCAGGCGGAGCTCGGTCCACTGAGTGCCGGCGCTTCGGCTTCCGTGAGCGGGTGCGTCTGGTCGACAATGTGTGCACGGTTCACCGCGGCTGGCGTTTCGAATACGGTCTGGCAGGTGGAGGTGGTCAGTGGGGGGAATCAGACAGTAAGCGGCGGAGGATCACTAAACCCGGTGTTGGTTGAGGTTACGGATGGGTTTGGTCATGCGGTGCAGGGGGCGACCGTTATCGTGGGACAGACAGTGCGGGCGTTCGACGGAACCTGCCCCGCGGACGGACGTTGCCCGTTGGGCGCGGTGCTGGGGTCGGCTCAATCGAGCGGTATATCGGACGCAAACGGACTCGTTTCCGTGACGCCCACGGTCTTACCTGGTGTCGCAACCACGACGTCGCTGGCGTTTTCGACGGGCCTACAGGGGTTTGCGACGGCCGTGGTTTCGAGTGTGCCTTAATCGACCGCAAAGGAATTCTGTCCGGTGGTGTGGGATGCGCATCCTAAGGGTGAAAGCTTAGGACTCTTGCGAGGGAGATGCGCACGATGGCGGCACAGGGCGTGGGAGCAGAAGTTGGCGGACGGCGACGGCCGCGGGTGGTGGTGATTGGGGGCGGCTTCGGCGGGCTTCATGCCGTGCAGGGTCTGGCGCATCTGCCGGTCGACGTGACGATGGTGGATCGTAGAAACTACCACTTATTTCAGCCGCTGCTGTACCAGGTGGCCCTGGCGGAGCTTTCGCCAGCCGATATCGCACAACCGATTCGATCGATCGTTCGCGAGCAGAAGAACGTGCAGGTCTTGATGGACGAGGCGATGGATATCGACACCGTTCAGCGCCGGGTAACTCTCAAGAGCGGAAATATGCTGGAGTACGACTACCTGGCGTTGGCGACGGGGTCGACCCACTCGTACTTCGGCAAGGAGGATTGGGCTGCGACGGCGCCGGGCTTGAAGACGATCGAGGATGCGATTGAGATTCGGCGTCGCGTGCTGCTTGCGTTTGAGCTCGCCGAGCGCGAGATGCTGGAGACCGGCAAACATCCGGCGCTGAACTTCGTCATCGTCGGAGGTGGACCGACCGGGGTGGAGCTGGCTGGCGCCATCTCCGATATTGCACGGATTTACATGACGAAGGACTTCCGTCACATCAATCCATCCAGCGCGCGGGTGATCATTCTCGAAGGCTCACCGAAGATCCTCGGGATGTATCCGGACGATCTGCAGCAGAAGGCGAAGGAGCAGCTGGAGCATCTGGGCGTGATGATCCGGACCGGAGCCAAGGTGACGGACGTGCAGCCCGGCTACATTATGATCGGGGACGAGCGGATCGACTCGATCTGCACCCTTTGGGGCGCGGGCGTGGAGGCATCGCCGCTGGGCAAGAAGCTGGGTGCGCCGACCGATAAGAAAGGTTGCGTGCTGGTAGACGAGCATTTGAACCCGGCGGGTCTGCCGAATGTCTTCGTGCTGGGAGATCTGTCGCACTTCGAGCAGGACGGCAAGCAGGTTCCGGGCGTGGCGCAGCCTGCGATGCAGATGGGCGACTACGCCGCGAAACGGATCGGCGAGATGGTCGAAGGGAAGGTCTCGCCGAAGGGTTTTCATTACTTTGATAAAGGCGATATGGCGACCATCGGAAAGTCGGCTGCCGTGGCAAATATCAAGTGGCCGTTCAAGGGACACTGGAGCGGCTTTCCAGCGTGGATGGCGTGGCTAATGGTTCACATCTTCTTCCTGGTGGGGTTCCGCAACCGGTTTTCGGTCTTCCGGGAGTGGATCTGGACCTATCTGAGAGGCCAGGATAGCGCGCGGCTGATTACCGGATCGCAGATTTTACCCGGATGGGATCGCAAGGATCTCCGCGAAGGCGTGGGAGAGGACGGCGATCTGACCACCGTCCCGCTTACCCCCGATCAGTCCGAATCAAGGGTGCAAGCCCGCGACTGAACGACGCACTGTGCCGCTGGTTAGTGGCTGGTCTGGCCTTTGCGATTGGTGGACCGGCTGCGCGAGGTGTAGGACTGTTTGGATGGGGGAGGGCCGGATGAAGCCTGGCTGGGAGTGGAGGCGACTTCCTGCTCAGAGGGTATCTCCGTTGGATCGTTCGGCTTGCGCTTCCTCTGGCCGCGCCTCTTCAGCAGCGAGACCTTGCGGCAGCTACTGCATTCCCAGGGGAAATAACCAAAGCGGGGAAGAAGTTCCGTTTGGAACCAGCCCTCGCGCTTTACACGGGTGCAGACTCCTTTTTGACACTTGGGGCAGGTCGGTTGTGGCATGAAGTCCTTTGTCCGGTAGTCGAAAACCTCCCGAGTTTATCGGAACGTAACGAACTTTGACGAGGCGCGGGTCACAGCTAACATTCACAGGATAAAAGCCTCGTGCGATCGCGCGCCGTTGAAGCGCGAAGGGGAAGGACTCGCCAGTTGCATCGTGAGGCACCCGGGAATCTGCAGCGTCACCGATGGGGCAGCCGATGTTAGTCGTTTTGCGTCAGATGATGAGTTGATACCAAAAAAAGCGCTGGAGGAACCAATCCAGCGACACGGCTTAAACGTACGTTCTCAGGGGCATGCTCCTCCGAGGGTCGTACTGGAACCTGCAAGCCCATGAGCCTTCTTTCTCTCCCGGATATAGCTGGCATGCTCGTTTTGATGGGCGTGCTAGGCTGGTTTCGCAAACGCCACCGCGACGAACGCGTGGACGCGTGGTTGTTGGCGCTGACGTTCATTCTGGTGCAGATGATCGCCGCCGCGATTTTGCATGGTGCCGGCTGGGTTCCGGCGCTTACGCGGGTGGTGAGCCTGGATTCCTACCTCTTTGCAGCCGTAACGTTTGGGTGGGCCGCACGCCGTGATTTGCTGCCAGGCACCTCGCACCTGCCGCAGTTTCTGCTGCCGGCGGCTCCTCTGCTGCTGTTGTCTACGATGCTCGGGCTAAGGTGGATGCCGACGCGCGTGACGATGTTGGTGGCCGCTGCAAGTGTCCTGCTGGGGCTGGTGTATCTGCTGTTCGTAATGCAGACGAGGCTGCGCTTACGCTCGCTGCTGGTACTGATTCACCTGACGATGTGGCTGCCGATGCTCTACTTCGCGGCCGCCGGCAAGGTGCGCGAGGTGGTGTACTGGGGGCTGGCGTGCCTGTATGTGCTGGTGGCGCTTTCATTTCGGCGCCGGGCGCGTGCGGAGACGGTGGGGCCATGGGTGATCATGGTCAGCTTCATCATCTGGGCCGGGTGTTTTCTCGCTTACCCGATCGCCGAGGGGTCTGCGCTCAGCGAGGGATTGATCGAACAGATCTGGAACATACAGAAGTTCTTCGTCGTGATCGGGATGCTGCTGGTGCTGCTCGAAGATGAAACGGAGCGGCGCAAGGATGAGGCGCTGCACGATTCGCTAACCGGACTGCCGAATCGCCGGCTGTTCGAAGACCGGCTGATGCTCGCGCTCGAACGTTCCAGGCGAACGGGGCTAAGCGCCGGGCTCTTTGCCATTGACCTGAACGGCTTCAAGGCGGTAAACGACACCCTCGGACATCAGGCCGGAGACCTGATCCTAAAGCGGGTTGCGGAGCGTCTGAAGCGTAAGGTACGAGGGGCTGATACCGTGGCGCGCGTGGGCGGCGACGAGTTTGTGGTGGTGGTAAACGACTTGGTGAAGCCGGATAACTGCACCAAGATCGCAGAGGCGCTGCGGACCGCGATTGAGGAGGTTGCGGTGCCCGGGGCAAACGATCTCGAAATCGGCGGGAGCGTGGGTTACGCGGTCTTTCCGGAGGATGCGCTCGAAGCATCGACGCTGTTCGAGATCGCGGACTCGAGGATGTACAACGAGAAGAAATCAGGCGTGCAGCTGCAGTTGAGCTTGTAAAAACGGAAGGCCGCGCAGCGGGATGCGCGGCCTTCCGTTTGTAGATGGATCGAAGACTAGACGGCGACTGGCTCTTCGACCTTCACCTTGACCGGGGTAAGCCAGTTGTAGCGGTCGGGACGCGTGCCATAGACGATGCCGAAGAACTCATCGTGGATGGCCCTGGTGACGGGTCCCATCGTCCCGTCGCCGATCAGGTAGCGATCGACCGAACGCAGATGCGTGACCTCCGCCGCGGTGCCGGTGAAGAACGCCTCGTCGCACACGTAGAGCAACTCGCGCGGTAACGTCTGCTCGACGACGGGTATGCCGAGATCCTTGGCGATCGTCATGATGGACGTGCGGGTGATGCCGTTGAGCACCGCGCTGGTCAGCGGCGTGGTGTAGAGGACGCCGCCGCGTACCAGGAAGAGATTCTCGCCGGAACCTTCGGACAGGGTTCCGTTCACCTCGAGCGCGATTCCCTCGTCGTAGCCGTTGATCTCCGCTTCCATGCGGATCAGCTGCGAGTTCAGATAGTTGCCGCCGGCCTTCGCAAGCGTGGGCGTCGTGTTCGGCGCGTTGCGATTCCAGCTGGAGACGCAGACGTTGGCACCCTCGTTACCCGGAACGTACTTGCCCCACGGGAAGTTGGCGATGTAGACCTCAACCGGGCAGCGCAGCGGATTGACGCCAGCCTCGCCGTAGCCGCGGAAGGCGACCGGGCGGATGTAGCAGGGCGCAACGCCGTTGGCCTCGACGACATCGATCACGGCTTGCGAGAGCTCCGGCACGGTGAAGCCGAGCGGCATCCGGTAGATGTGGCCGGAGTCGCGGAAGCGCTGCATATGCTCCGGCAGGCGGAAGATGCTGGCGGTGCCTTTGCTCTCCTGCGTGTACGCGCGGATGCCCTCGAAGATGGACGAGCCATAGTGGACGACGTGCGACATGATGTGGATGTTGGCGCTCTCCCACGGGATGAGCTTTCCGTTGTGCCAGATGTTTTTCGTCGTCTGCAGAGGCATGGCGAGGACTCCTTCGAATTTTCCCTAGTATAGCGGGGTTCAAGGGGGGAGGTGACGTTTGGGCCGGTACTGCCTCGGGGATGAGGCATTTCGGGATCGCAATCGTGAAACAATGGTCTGTTATGTCTTTAGTTACCGGTATCTCACTTATGTCTGTGTCGATCGCAACGCTGTTCCCCTCGTTCGATCCTTCACAGGTCACGCTTTCGGGTCTGCAGCATTCGGCCTATGTGCGGTTCTCTGTCCTTGCCCTCAGCTCGGTCTTCTTTCTGGTAGACCCGTTTGCGGCACTCCCTACCTTTCTGGCTGTGACTGCGGGAAGTGACAAGGCTCGGCGGCAGCGCATGGCATGGAAGGCCAGCCTGACGGCCCTGGTGGTGCTTTCGGCGTTTGCTGTGGCCGGACAGTACATCTTTCGCATGTTCGGAATTACGCTGCCGGCGTTTGAGATAGCCGGAGGCGTGATTCTGCTGCTGATCGGTCTGGATATGTTGAACGCGAAGCGTTCGGAGACGCAGGAAACGGGGCCCGAGACCGAGGCCGCCGCGCACAAGGAAGATGCCGGTATTGTGCCGCTCGGCATCCCGATGCTTGCCGGCCCGGGTTCGATCACCAGCGTGATGGTGCTGGTGGGCCAGGCACAGGGCGACTGGAAGCTGCTCGCGGCGATCCTCGGAGCGATCGCGGTTACCGCAGCGATCTGTTATCTGGTACTGGGAAACTCGGACCGGGTGGCGAACGTGCTGGGGGATACAGGCATTCGCATTCTGGTGCGAATCATGGGGCTGCTGCTTGTTGCGCTTGCGGTCCAGTACTTTGTCAACGGGATGGTGGACTTAGGCGTGGTGGCGCGGCCGAACGGCTAAGTACCAATTAAGTTGCATTTCGCATCGTTATGTTCTATGGTAACCGTGTTTGTTTACCCCTTTGGTACGCGGGCCCTCGCTTTGCCTGGATTCACCTTGAACAATTGGAGCCTCCGCCTTGAGTACAGGAACCAAAGCCGTTCTGGCGTGTTGTCTTGCCTTGTTGTTGGTTGGGCTCGTTTACCGCGCAAATAACGCGTTGGACCCAGCGCGGCCAAGCGATATGCCAGACAACTCCCGTTTCATCCCCACTGGATACGATCTCGACCACAACGAGCGCAAGGGTGCCTGGATCTCTTGCACACCGGGTGATGGCGTAGGAGACAGCTTTTGCCGGGTCGCGGATGCGCACGGCATGGTGATCTTCCAGGGCGACTTCTTACCCGTGCGCAGCTCGGGAAGCCAGCCAAGCAACGGCAGAGCGGGGCTGGCACAGACGGCGCTTGGCTGGGTGACCGGCCCGGCTGAAGGATCGCCGGTACCGGTCATTCCAATGACGGATGGCAGCAAGCTGGTTCCGCGCGACGATCGTGATGCGCTGATTGACCGCTGGAATGCGAATCCGGACGAGTGGCGGAAATTACAATCCGCGGAATAGGTTTTCTCTCGCTTGCTTACGTGGGAGCTAAACCGCACATTCGCTGCGTCTTAGCGGCAGATACCGCCGTCTAACTGCCGTGTTTATGTCACTTTTCAACCGATCCCCGCGCTTTTTCACAGTTCAAGACTTGCGCGAGAGCCCAGGCACTGCTAATCTCAGGAAGTCGCAGAAACGCAGCGGACGCCGAGAGCGAGTTAGCAAGCAAGCCTTGCAAGTGACCGGAAGATGCGCTAGACTGGGACAGCAATAAGGAAACAAGCTTCGAGTCTGGGCTGGCAAGACGAGCTAAGGCGTTCGAGAAGCGCAGTCCAAGCGTTTGATCGCGGCGTAAGAGCACACAGTGCCTGCCGAATCCAAACCCAAGCCACTGCAATTCAGTTTCACCGGGCAAGGATAGGCCTTCGGTCATTATCTTTTTGTCCTGCTGGTCTGCCTCGGCAGCCTGCAACTTGGAGCTCAGTGCTCCGCAGCCTTGTCGGCTGTTGCGATTTTTGTCTTTTGTGTTGCAATGTTTGGAACCATTGCTTTCTGCTTTCCATGCCTGAAAGGGAGCCGAAAGTAGAGAGAAGAAAGAAAAGGTTGACAAGCGAAGCGAACTTCGATAATCTTAGAAAGTTCGTGCTAAACGCTGAACGACTCTGCGTGAACGCAAACGGGTTGAGTCGAACCCCGGAGCAGAGCGGATCACGATAAGTCGTTACCAAACAGACGCAGCGCTACCAAGTTCGAGGACACAAGACTGTGGCTTAGCCCTTTCTGGTCCTTGATCCAAAACTCACCGCTTAGGCGAGATGAGTCAGGATCTTTGACAACATAGTTGAACATGCCAGTCGTGAGATGATGTGGAATTTGGTTTAGTCATTCTCACTAGTTTTACACCTCCGGAACTTTCGAGTTCGGGGGCGCATGATCTGTCCCGACCCCTGTCGCTGGACAGCATGCAAACCAAGATTAAACGAGAGTTTGATCCTGGCTCAGAATCAACGCTGGCGGCGTGCCTAACACATGCAAGTCGAACGAGAAAGGGACTTCGGTCCTGAGTATAGTGGCGCACGGGTGAGTAACACGTGAATGATCTACCTCCGAGTGGGGAATAACTGAGAGAAATCTTAGCTAATACCGCATAACACTTACGAGTCAAAGCAGCAATGCGCTTGGAGAGGAGTTCGCGGCCGATTAGTTAGTTGGCGGGGTAATGGCCCACCAAGACGATGATCGGTATCCGGCCTGAGAGGGCGCACGGACACACTGGAACTGAAACACGGTCCAGACTCCTACGGGAGGCAGCAGTGGGGAATTTTGCGCAATGGGGGAAACCCTGACGCAGCAACGCCGCGTGGAGGATGAAGTATCTTGGTACGTAAACTCCTTTCGATGGGGAAGATAATGACGGTACCCATAGAAGAAGCCCCGGCTAACTTCGTGCCAGCAGCCGCGGTAATACGAGGGGGGCAAGCGTTGTTCGGATTTATTGGGCGTAAAGGGTGCGTAGGCGGTTTGGCAAGTCTTATGTGAAATCTATGGGCTCAACCCATAGCCTGCATGAGAAACTACCGGGCTTGAGTATGGGAGAGGTGAGTGGAATTTCCGGTGTAGCGGTGAAATGCGTAGATATCGGAAGGAACACCTGTGGCGAAAGCGGCTCACTGGACCATAACTGACGCTGAAGCACGAAAGCTAGGGGAGCAAACAGGATTAGATACCCTGGTAGTCCTAGCCCTAAACGATGATTGTTTGATGTGGCAGGTACCCAATCCTGCCGTGTCGAAGCTAACGCGATAAACAATCCGCCTGGGGAGTACGGTCGCAAGGCTGAAACTCAAAGGAATTGACGGGGGCCCGCACAAGCGGTGGAGCATGTGGTTTAATTCGACGCAACGCGAAGAACCTTACCTGGGCTCGAAATGCACAAGAATCCGGCAGAAACGTCGGCGCCTAGCAATAGGCTTGTGTATAGGTGCTGCATGGCTGTCGTCAGCTCGTGTCGTGAGATGTTGGGTTAAGTCCCGCAACGAGCGCAACCCTTATCTTCAGTTGCTACCATTTAGTTGAGCACTCTGACGAAACCGCCTCGGATAACGGGGAGGAAGGTGGGGATGACGTCAAGTCCTCATGGCCTTTATGTCCAGGGCTACACACGTGCTACAATGGCCGGTACAAACCGCTGCAACCCCGCGAGGGTGAGCTAATCGGAAAAAGCCGGCCTCAGTTCGGATTGGAGTCTGCAACTCGACTCCATGAAGCTGGAATCGCTAGTAATCGTGGATCAGCATGCCACGGTGAATACGTTCCCGGGCCTTGTACACACCGCCCGTCACATCACGAAAGTGGGTTGCACTAGAAGTCGGTGAGCTAACCGCAAGGGAGCAGCCGCCCAAGGTGTAATTCATGATTGGGGTGAAGTCGTAACAAGGTAGCCGTAGGAGAACCTGCGGCTGGATCACCTCCTTTCTAAAAGAGAACGCCTCGGCACACTCTAGCGTCTCGCGAATGCGAGCAGTACGGATTTCACGATCCTGCTGAGCCTGAGTGACGTTGCCGAGAACCATGCAAGCGAGCTTCGGCAATCTTGCATGAGCCTGAACTAGACCTTCTTTTTTCCAGCATCAAGACTTCGGTCGTTATCGACATCGACGGTCCCGAGCAGCTTAGCTGCTCTGCATGTTCAACTGTGTCCTCGAAACCTTTCGAGAGAGCTCAAAACCCGCTGCGCGAGCAATTGCGCAGCGGGTGCCAGAGCAAGCGATCCGCAGGCGAACGCGGAAGCCGGGCCTGTAGCTCAGTTGGTTAGAGCGCACCCCTGATAAGGGTGAGGTCGGTAGTTCGAATCTACCCAGGCCCACCATTATCCCGACTCATCGGTTATACTGATGAGCGATGGGGCTGTAGCTCAGTTGGGAGAGCACCTGCTTTGCAAGCAGGGGGTCAACGGTTCGATCCCGTTCAGCTCCACCACTCTCAAAAGGTGATGATGCGAGGCAAACCTGCCTGAGGTTGAGCTTCTTCGCGCATGTCTGCAAAGACAATCCGACGAGGTTGAACCTTGAGCAAGAATGCTCAAGCGAGCCTGAGGGCCGTATCAGAGACGACACCGCAAGGTGAACCGCTCTACGATTTTTGACAACTGAATAGATTGGGTAAATATAACTACAAGGCTGAGCAGCATGTAAAGTCTTTCCGGGTCGTATCCGGTTGGATGTGCTGTCAGTTATTGAGTGTCTTTAGAATATTCGTACAGGTGATCTAGTCCGCAAGGGCGATGACATGCTGTACCGGCGAAAGTGGACGTAATATACACACAGAGATCTAGAAGCTTTCAGTGTCGTTGAGGTTGATTCTCAGCTGCGCGAGAGTAAATTCTATGGTCAAGCTACTAAGGGCGCACGGTGGATGCCTTGGCAGAAACAGGCGATGAAGGACGTGGCAAGCTGCGATAAGCTTCGGGGAGCCGCACACAGGCGTTGATCCGGAGATTTCCGAATGGGGAAACCCAGGCAGGCAAAACCTGCTTATCACCAACTGAATACATAGGTTGGATGAAGCGAACGGGGGGAAGTGAACCATCTCAGTACCCCCAGGAAGAGAAAGAAACCTCGATTCCGAGAGTAGTGGCGAGCGAAATCGGAACAGCCCAAACCCGAACCATCAAGGTGTGTCGGGGGTTGTAGGGCCTGCAACAGTAGAGTTACCAATCTGGTCGCTAGCTGAGTCCTCTGGAAAGGGGAACCAAAGAGCGTGACAGTCGCGTAGGCGAAAGTGATCCAGACTCGAAGCAGGTACCTGAGTAAGGCGGGGCACGAGAAACCCTGCTTGAATCCACGGGGACCATCCCGTAAGGCTAAATACTCGTTTCTGACCGATAGTGAACCAGTACCGTGAGGGAAAGGCGAAAAGCACCCCATTGAGGGGAGTGAAAAGTACCTGAAACCGTGTGCCTACAAGCAGTGGGAGGACTATGCCCGTAAGGGAATGTCTGACCGCGTGCCTATTGCATAATGAGCCGGCTAGTTATTCTTGTCAGCAAGGTTAAGCGTGAGCGAGCCGCAGCGAAAGCGAGTCTGAATAGGGCGTTAAGTTGGCAGGAATAGACGCGAAGCGGGATGATCTACCCTTGGCCAGGTTGAAGTTGGGGTAACACCTAATGGAGGACCGAACCGGTGTTTGTTGAAAAAAGCTCGGATGAGCTGAGGGTAGGGGTGAAAGGCTAATCAAATTCCGTGATAGCTCGTTCTCTCCGAAATAGCTTTAGGGCTAGCGTCGTGTGATTTGGATCGGTGGTAGAGACATGGATGGACTAGGGGGCTTTCCGGCTTACTGAATCCAACCAAACTTCGAATGCCGATCACAACCAGCACGGCAGTCAGACTGTGGGGGCTAAGCTTCACAGTCGAGAGGAAAACAGTCCAGACCGCCAGCTAAGGTCCCAAAATTACAGTTAAGTGGGAAAGGAAGTCGGAACCCTCAGACAGCCAGGAGGTTGGCTTAGAAGCAGCCATCCTTTAAAGAAAGCGTAATAGCTCACTGGTCAAGGGGTCCGGTGCCGACAATACAACGGGGCTAAAACTGTATACCGAAGCTGCGGATGTCAGAAATGACGTGGTAGGAGAGCATTCTCTCGTGGATGAAGCGTAACTGGGAAGATACGTGGACATTAGAGAAGAGACCCTGCCGGCATAAGTAGCGATAATGAAGGTGAGAACCCTTCACGCCGAAAGTCTAAGGTTTCCTGAGGAAGGTTAATCCGCTCAGGGTTAGTCGGTCCCTAAGGTGAGGCCGAAAGGCGTAACCGATGGATGTCTGGTTAATATTCCAGAACTCCCGATTTTTCGTTATCACGATGGGGTGACGCATAAGGATAAGCTGGACCTCCTATGGCTATGGGGTTCGATGCGCGTAAGCTGGTTCTTCTAGGCAAATCCGGAAGGGCTTAACAGTGAGGCGCAAAGCAGTAAGCCGAATGGCTGAAAGCAGCTGATTTCATGGTGCCAAGAAAAACCTCTAAGGAGAGAGATTGGGAACCGTACCACAAACCGACACAGGTAGACGAGGAGAATATCCAAAGGCGCTCGAGTGAAAGCTTGTTAAGGAACTCGGCAAATTAGACCCGTAACTTCGGGAGAAGGGTCACCCACCTCTGGTGGGTCGCAGTGAAGCGCGAACGGCGACTGTTTAACAAAAACACAGGTCTCTGCAAAGTCAAAAACGACGTATAGGGGCTGACTCCTGCCCGGTGCCGGAAGGTTAAAAGGAGAGGTTAGCCGTAAGGCGAAGCTTTGAATTGAAGCCCCGGTGAACGGCGGCCGTAACTATAACGGTCCTAAGGTAGCGAAATTCCTTGTCGGGTAAGTTCCGACCTGCACGAATGGAGTAACGATCGTTCGACTGTCTTAACGAGTTGCTCGGCGAACTTGTAGTACCGGTGAAGATGCCGGTTACCCGCAGCTAGACGAAAAGACCCCGTGCACCTTTACTATACTTTTACATTGGGTTACGGCAACTGCTGCGCAGGATAGGTGGGAGGCTTTGATACCAGACTTTCGGGTTTGGTGGAGCCAACGGTGAGATACCACCCTGCGGTTGTTGTGATCCTAACCTGCTTCCCTGATCGGGAAGAGGGACAATGTAAGACGGGTAGTTTGACTGGGGCGGTCGCCTCCTAAATTGTAACGGAGGCGCGCGAAGCTACACTCAGGCCGTTTGGAAATCGGCCGTCGAGTGCAAAGGCATAAGTGTGGTTAACTGCGAGACCTACAAGTCGAGCAGATGCGAAAGCAGGCCTTAGTGATCCGGTGGTTCTGTATGGAAGGGCCATCGCTCAACGGATAAAAGGTACGCCGGGGATAACAGGCTGATCGAAGCCAAGAGTTCATATCGACGCTTCGGTTTGGCACCTCGATGTCGGCTCATCACATCCTGGAGCTGTAGAAGGTTCCAAGGGTTAGGCTGTTCGCCTATTAAAGTGGTACGTGAGCTGGGTTCAGAACGTCGCGAGACAGTTCGGTCTCTATCTGCTGTGGGCGTAGGAGATTTGAAGAGGGCTGTCCTTAGTACGAGAGGACCGGGATGGACGAACCTCTTGTGTTCCAGTTGTCCTGCCAAGGGCACGGCTGGGTAGCGAAGTTCGGTTGTGATAACCGCTGAATGCATATAAGCGGGAAGCACGCTCTAAGATGAGATCTCCCAACCCAAAAGGGAAATGAAGGGCCCTAGAAGACCACTAGGTTGATAGGCTGGAGGTTGAAGCGTGGTAACACGTGTAGCTTACCAGTACTAATCGCCCGTTCGGCTTGTCCATAGAATTTACTCTGCGCAGTGAGAATGTCCACTGTTCTAGAGCATTCGATAACAAGCTTTGTAGTTATATCTTTTGGATACAACGCAACATGTACTAACGTCTGGGAACACCCAATCTATTCAGTTGTGAAGGATCGCGAGAGCGGATCTTTCTAAAGTTTGCCGGTGAGTTTACCGCGAGGGTCACACCCGTTCCCATCCCGAACACGGAAGTTAAGCCTCGTTGGGCCGATGGTACTGCACGCGTAAGTGTGTGGGAGATTAGGTGATCGCCGGCATAATATCGAAGAGCCCACCCGAAAGGGTGGGTTTTTCTTTTTTAAGCTGGTTGCCGGGATGGGAGAAAGGCAGAACATGGATGAACACGGATGGACGGATAAGGACGGATTTGGTACGGGAGGGTGTACCGGACTTTTGTGTAGAATCCTGTGCGGGCTCGGGTTGTGGGTGGACTTGGGTGTAGGAGCTTGGGTGGATTCGGTGGCGGCCTGGAGGGTGGCGATGGGAGCGAGCAGGCGGTGCTCGGAGTCGAGGATGGGGTCGGTGATCGGATCGGCTTCGGGGCTGGCTGGGGTTTGGGCGGTTGGCTTGGGTTTTGGGAGGAGCTGGACTGCGATCTGCAGGCCATAGAGGAGGAGGCCGGCACGCTTGCAATCGAGCTCGCTGGTCACGATGCCCTGGAGGATCTGGTTGAGGGCGGTCTGGAGCGAGGTGCGGTCCTCAATGATGGGGAGAGTAAAGGGTTCGCGGTAGCGGGGGGCGCCGGGATCCTCAGGCCGCTTGAATTGAGCGCGGGTGGTGTGGTGGTAGTAGCAGAAGTGCTCGTGGCGAAGGGAAGGACTGCCGCAGCGGTGGCCGTCTGGGAAGATGTGGCGGCATTGAGTAGGAGTGGGCATTGGGGGCTCCTTTGGTAGGGAAATGGACACATTGAGGCTGGTGAGGAAGGCTGGTTTTCGGGAGCTGACAGCTGGAAAGCTTTGAGCTGAGAGCTTGGCTGGGTACGATTTGATGGCTTGTACAAGGGGTACCGGCTAGGGCGGCGTCGTGGCCGGGAACGGCGTGCGATCCCACCCATCACGAGAGACAAGGGCGTGATGGATGGGGCACGGGGAGTGTTGTTGGGACGGTTACTGGCTTGGGGTCGGCGGGTGGAGGAGGTTAAGCACGGAAGCCCGGCGGGTGGCCGGGCTTCCTCTTGTTTTATCTTCTACTTCTAGTTTAACAGGTTGGGCAGGGTAGATATGCCATTCATTTTAGGGGTGTAAGTTCCTGCTGGCAAAAGAGTTGCGGTGTTGATGGAAACGCGAGCCCCTTGACAAGGTTTTCCACAACTAGGCTGCCTTGGTGTGTTTGGGCAGGTGGACGGGGGCCGTGGGTGGGGCGGGGGCGGCGGGCGAGATGGGTGGGGCTTGAGTCATGGAAGGGGGCTCGACCAGGCCTTTGTGGATGGTGATGTCGGCGTGGGTTGTGTGGAGGATGATGTGTGCGGCGCCGTTTCCGATGGTGACGGTGTGGGTCGCGGAGGGATTGTCGGCGACGCTGGAGTCGTCGAGTTCGTCCTCGATCGCGCCGTCCTTGGTGCCTGCGACGATGGTGAAGCCGGAGTGGGACGCTTCGGGGTCGGGGACGGTAAGGGTGACCTCGCCGTTGGTGTTTTCGACGGCGATGTTGCCGACTGGGGCGGAGTTGGTGAGATCGACGGTCCCGTTGGAGTTATTGATGGTGACGGAGCCGGCGACGCGCTCGAGGGAGATGTTGCGGGAGCGGGTGGTGAGGTTGACAGGTCCGACGAGCTGGTCGCCGGTCATCTCGGAATCATTGGAGATGTCGACCATGCCTTCGAGCGCGGCGACGGTGAACTGGGTGCGGTTGGTGTGGAAGGTGACCGGGCCGGCGAGGTGCTCGAGGTGGGTGTCGCCGAGGAATTCGCCTTCGAGGGAGACTGCGCCCGAGACGCCGGTGAGGTTGAGGTCGTCGGCGCGGCCGCGGAGGGTGACGTCGCCGTGGATATCGTGCGCGGAGAAGGTGGAACCGCTGTTGGCGCGGGCGACGACTGCGGCGGCGATGCGATCGAGCTCGACGTCGCCGTGGTTGGAGGTGACGTTGACGGGGGCGGCGAGGTCGGAGAGGGTGATGTCTCCGCGGCCGGCGGTGATGGTGAGCTGGGCGGAGGCGGGTACGGTGATGGAGAGATCGGCTGAGCCGGAGTCGAGCGTGGGGACGGTGAGGGTGAGGTTCTGTCCAGCGGTGGTGAGGCGCGGGGAGAGCTGGTCTGCGCGGGCGGAGGCGTTCTGATCGCCCCAGGAGTAGACCTGCTTATTGACGACGACGTGAAGCTGGTTGTCGGAGGAGGTGCCGGTGATGGTGACGTCACCGTGGGGATTGTCGACGGTGAGGGAGGCGCCGGTGGGGAAGGGCTGGTCGATCTGCTGGGTGAAGTCGTGTCGATCGCCGAAGAACTGACCGAAGTCGTCGGAGTCGACGCGCAGGGCGGGGAGGATGCGCTGGTGAAAGCCTTCCAAGGAGGCGCCCGTAAGGGCGAGGAGGATAAGGAGAAAGATGACGCCGCCGCCGATGCCGCGGCGGGTGTAGGGCAGACCGGATTGAGCGCTGTGGTGGTCGAAGGCCCACTCCGCGGCGAGGATGAGGCCGGCGACGACCAGGAGCAGGGGCCACCAGCGGCCGTAGAGCGAGGCGAAGGTCCAGTAGGAGAGGCGGTCGAGATGGATGAGGAGCAGGACGACTCCGACGGCGATGATAAGCAGCGGGCCGAGAATGGAGGTGCGGCGCATGGCGCGGGTTTGCTGGCGGTAGAGCTCGCGCTGGGTGCGGAAGGCGAGCTTTTGAGAGCGGGCCTGATCCTTGAGCTGCTGACGGGCGAAGCGGGCTTGTTCGCGGGGGGCTGGCCCATACGGGGGGCCTGGAGGTGGGTAGGGTGGAGGGTAGCCGGTCATTAGAGGACGCCTTTGGCGTGGTCGGCTGTGGTGGTACCCGGCGCCGGTGAGTTGGCGTAGGCGTGATTGTAGGCGGCCTGGTAGGCGGTGCGCTGGATGAGGATGGCCACGCCGAGGAGGATGACGAGGAATGGCCAGGAGTAGTGCCACGCGAGGATGTGAAAGGCGTTGAGCAGATTGAGGATACCGATGGCGGCGAGCCAGATGGGCCACTTGAGCGCGCGCAGGATGCGCAGGGTGTAGGCGGGCGAACCATCCGAGGTGAGGGGTTGGCCGGATTCGGTCATGCAGCGGAGGAAAACCCAGGCGGCAATGCCGAGGAGGACGATGCCGGCGAGGGCTTCGGGGGGGAACCCGCTGAAGATGCCGGTGGTGGTGAGAAGGAAGATGGTTCCGAGACCGATGAGCACGACGGCGCCGGCGGGGAAGCGGTTGGGCGGCGGCGGATAGGCGGCGGGATCGAAGGACTGGGATGGCGTGTACGGCGGGACGGGAGCGTAGGGGATATAGGTGGGCGGGTGCGGAGGGAGCTGGGTGCCGGGCTGGACACCGGGATGAGCGTTCGGCTGGGTTGGAGGTTGGGAACCGGGATAGGTGCCGTAATCCATGTCGCGGTAGGCCTGAGCGTAGGCGGCGTCGACGAAGGGCTGGGTGTAGGCGGCCTGGCTGGGATGCGGCTGCTGTGGCTGGGCAGGCTGGTTGTAATCGGTGGGGGATCCCCAGGGCTGCGGGGGCGGCGGCGGGTAGCTGGCGGAGGCGCGGACGGCGGCTGCAGCAGCCGCAGCAGCTGCGTCGTTGGCGACTTCGGCTACGGATGGGCCGGCGGGCCAGGCTTTACCGAAGCCGAGGCGCTCGCCGATGTCATTCAGGCCGAAGGGGTTGGGGAGCGGGGTGCCGTCGCGGCGTGCGCGTGCGGTGTGGTGGGCCTCGATGGCCATGTAGAAGACCCAGGCTGCGACGAGCAGGCCAAAGATGCCGTTGACGTTATCCGAGAGCGAAACGAGCACCATAAAGACGATGACGTGGACGACGCCCTTGGCGTACTGCTCGTTGTAGAACGCGCCGACGCCGGGGATGAGGCCGAGCAGCGCGGCGAGGCCGGGGTTGGGGCCGCCAGAGTTGAGGTTCGAGGCCGCGAAGGGGCCGGCGTTGACCGGGGAATAGCCGGGGGCGTAGCCGGCGGTAGGGCCGGGTGCGTGGCCGAGCCGGGCGGCGAGGCAGGGCTCGCAAAAGACGGCGGTGCCGACGCGGCGGATGGTTTCGGGTGTGAGGGGCTTGCCGCAGTGCTGGCAGAAGGCTGCCGGGGGCTGGGTGCCGGCGAACGGAGGGGGTTCGGGCGTGGGGTGAGGCTGGTTGAAGTCGTTTCCGTCGATCATGCCAGTCCTCCTTCCTGCTTCGGAATGCGGGAGACCGAGGCCGCGAGAGGAGAGCGGCGGAGGGGTTCCGAGGTGAAATAAAAGTGGGCGTCGAGGACGCGGGGCCTGCCGGGGAGCGGGGATTCGCGGCGGCTGGAGCCGTGGGGAGTCTCCTGCTTGGGGGCGGGCTGCTGCTGTGGGGCAGGTTGCTGCTGTGGGGCAGGTTGCTGCTGCTCTGGTTGCTGTTGCTCAGGTTGATTGTCGGGCAGGTTGTCGGGTTGGGGTGGGAGGTTGTCGTACGCGTTGGACTGGCGGATGTCGTCGACGCGGGACTCGAGGACGCGGACGACGCGAAGGTTGTCGTAGTAGCGGACGGCGGTGGCGTTGGCCTGGAAGTAGGTCTGCTTGAGGTTGGTGGGGCTGAAGTCGGCAGTCCTGAGCTGGTCGAGGCGGACGCCGAGCAGGTTGAGGGTGAGGGCGATGGAGAAGAAGGCCATGGCGGCGGTCATGGCGAAGCGCGGCTCCATGGCGATGCGGGTAAAGCGGGTGAAACGGGTGGGGGCGGGGCGCGGGATGAAGGGGATTACGTTTCCTGGGAGCGGGATTGGCTGCTCCGGGCCCACGCCAGCTCCGCGAGGGTAGGGCACCCGGTCTTGTGCTTCGCTGCCGGCAGTTTCGCTGGTGGTTTGGGCGAGGATGCTGGTCAGGAGGTTGGCGGAGGGTTCCGGCGGGGTGCTTTTGAGCAGGGAGAGCCAGGCGGCGCCGCGCTGGGCCTGGGCGAAGGACTCACTGCACCCGGCACAGGTGCGGAGGTGCTGGTCGAAGAAGAGCTGGTCGGAGGGCGAGAGGAGTTGGTCGAGGGCATCGGCGAAAAGCTCTTCACACGCGACGCAGTTGGCGTTGTGCCCGGTGCCGTGTTCGTCGAATTGGATGTGCTTTGCCATGTTGATCCCTCCGTGCTCGTTTCTAAACTACCTGCGTTTCTATACGTTGTAACAGCCTTGCCAGTTCCGCTCTGCCTCTGCTGATGCGGCTTTTTACGGTGCCCTCGGGGATTTTCAGTATGACGGCAATTTCTTTGTAATCCATATCTTCGAGGTCGCGGAGGATGACGGCTTCGCGAAGTTCGGTGGAGAGTTTGAGGAGGGCGGCCTGGATGGTCGCCTTGAGCTCGAGGCCGGCGAAACGCTGCTCCTGATTTTGACGCGTGTCGGCGAGCCGCTCGGCGGCAGTGGGGCCATCTTCTTCGCCGGAGAGGGTCTCGTCAAGCGAGTCGCTGGCGCGGTCGAGGCGGGTGCGGCGGTAGTTGTCGACGAGGAGATTGCGGGTGAGGGTGGTGATCCAGGTGTGGAAGCCGCCTTTTTGGGCGTCGAAGCTGGAAAGGTTGCGGTAGACCTTGAGGAAGACGTCCTGGGTGATGTCCTCGGCTTCGTCGGGATCGCCGGTGAAACGGTAGCAGATAGCGTAGACGCGCTTGTGCTGGCCGGTAACGAGTGTGTGCCAGGCGCGTTGGTCGCCGGCGATGCACTGGGCGACGAGGAGGACGAGTTGTGCCTGCTCGGCTTGCTGTTCGGGCGTGCGCTGCACACGGGCCTCGGGAGCTTTGGGGGCTGGAAGCAGTGTACCGGGAAGGCGATTGGGGGAGGGCTGGCTGCGGTTGGGCGGCGTGGGCGTGGGATTGTTGGCGAGCGGCATGGGCCGCGGCGCGGAGAGCGGGAACGGAATCGCCATGTGGAAGACGCCCATGAAGTGAGCTATACGCAGGGCGCGGGGTGGTGGTTCCGTGCTAGGGGTGTAGGTTTCGGGCGAGGGAGTAACCCCACGTCAGGCTTACGACCGCCTGACATGGGGCACCCGGGTTTGGGGTTATTCGCCGAAGGAGTAGGTGATGGTGATAGTGGTTTCGACGGCGGTGGGTTCGCCGTTGAGGAGGTAGGGCTTGTAGACCCATTGGCTGACGGCGTCGAGGGCGGACTGCTGGAGCTCGGATGGGCCGGAGAGGACGGAGAGTGAGTCGATTTTTCCGTCTTTGCCGATGATGGCGTGGAGGACGACAGCGCCCTGGATGCGGGCGGCCTTGGCGTCGGGCGGGTAGACGGGCTGAACTCTGGTGAGGATCTGGCCGGACATGACGCCGCCGCCGACGCGGACGGTTTGGGGTGGAGCGGTGGACTCGGCTTGCGCGGGTTGTGGGGTGTAGTGGACGCCGAGTGCAAGGGCGGTGCCGCAGGTGAGCGTGGTGAGGGCGAGCGTGGAGGCGATGAGGGCGAGGCGGCGGGTGCGGCCGATGGGAGTAGTGGTTTGGGAGAGGTTCATAAGTCTCCTTTCAAGGGGGTGAGCATCGAAGACGCCGATGGCGTTGGGGATGGGGGTGGACGGGTTGGCGAGGAGGCGGGCGGCGAGCCGCAGGAGAGAACGGGTGTAGAGCGCGCGGCCGGTGTGGGCGGCGGCGATTGCATCGCAGACGAGCTCGCGGGCTTCGACGAGGCGGGCGCGAGCAAGCCACAAGGCCGGATGGAAGGCGATGGGGAGGGCGAGGAGCTGGAGAGCGAGGTTGGAGGCGAAGTCGTTGCGGCGCATGTGGGCGAACTCGTGGGCGAGGATGGCTTCGAGCTCGTCGGTGGGGAGCGTGGGGAGCATGGATTCGGGGAGGATGAGGAGTTTTTTGCGCAGGCCGATGGTGACAGGGCCGGAGATGCCGGGGGCGGCGACGAGGGTGGCGCAGGTGCGGAAGCGGGTTTCGTAGGTGGTCCAAAGGGTCTGGAGGTCCGGGGTAAGGAGGACGGGGATTGTGCGGCGGCGGAGGTGGGCGAGTTGGAGGGTGCGCCAGAGCAGGCGGAGGGTTGCGAAGGCGGTTACGGCCAGGTAGAGAGCGATTGCGAACTGGCGGAGGGTTTCGGGAAGGTGGAGTTGGTCGATGGCCGTGGCGGGGCCGGTGAGGACGGTGATGTTCGCGGTTTGACCAGTTTGTAAGGGTGCGAAGAGGGCTGCGAGGGATCGGAGCCAGGTTGCGGGGAGGGTGGAGGCCGCGGGTATGAGGAGTTCGAGCGCGGTGACTGTGAGCCACAGGCGATATTGGGACGCGGGGCCGAAGGGGCGCAGGATGCGAGCGGAGACGAGGCCGGCGGCGACGAGGAGCGGGAGCTGCCAGAGAGCGTTGACGAGGAAGCTGGTCATGGAGGGTCTGCTTTCTTCGCTGGAGCGGGTGGATGGGTACGGGCTTGAAGGTGATTTTCGAGAGCTGTGAGCCTGGAGCTGGTCAGCTGTGAGCTTTCTGTCTCAGCGTGAGGTTTGCGGGGCGTAGAAGTGATGTTCGAGAGTTGGGGCCGGTGGATTTCGCGAGTTTAGAGTAGAGAGTTTTCAGTAAAGGCTGCGTTGGGTTAGCTTCAGGGCTTCTTGGGTGGGGGTCCGGGGTTGTAGCGGCGGGTGAGCTCGGCGAGGGTTTCGGGATCGATCTGGCGGGTTTCGAGGAGGCTGATGACAAGGTCTTCGCTGGAGCCGCCGAAGATGCGGTCGATGAGGTCGCGGAGGGCGTGCGTGGTGGCCCTGGCCTGGGTGACGGCCGGGCTGTAGAGGTAGGCGCGGCCCTCTAACTCACGCGTGATCTTTCCCTTCTTTGCGAGGCGGTTAAGGATGGTCTGGACGGTGGTGTAGGCGAGGGGTGGGTCGAGCTTTTCCTGGACGGCGGCGACAGAGGCCTGCCGCAGATCCCAGAGGATGTGCATGATCTTGAGTTCGAGGGGTGGGAAGGTTTCGGGCTTTGACATGAGGTTCTCCTACTTGAGTAGGAGATTAAGACGTGGGTGAGGGTTTTTTCAACTACATCTGTAGGAGAATTTGGTGCCTGTCCCTGGCGGAGTGCCTGAACGGATGAGAGGTATAAGGAACGGATGATCTGCAATGTGGGGTGGGCGAGGGGGACGAAATGGGGGTCCTTCGCATTGCTCAGGATGACAGGTGTTTTGGTAAGAGGGTGGGGGTTCCTCGATGACTGAGGAGAGGGGTCGTTTGCTGCCGCAAACGATACCCCACCCTTCCGACGGTGAGACTGTCGGAAGGATGGGGCACCCGGATTTTGGTTATTGGGCGGTGATGACGCCGCAGGCGATGCGGTTGCCGGCGTTGCCGGTGGGGTCGGTCATCATGTCGTCGGATTTGGCGTGGACCATGATGGAGGTGCCGCCGTTGGCCAGGATAGAGTCGGGGGCGTCGGGTTTGAGCGAGAGGTAGTCGACGGTGAAGGTTGCGTCGGCCTTGCCGTCCATGCCGACGGCGATGTTTTGCGGGAGATCGCCGGCGTGATGGCCGAGCGGGTTTTTGGTGCCGTGCTGCTTCTTATCCGGGTTGAAGTGGCCGCCTGCGGTCTTGAAGTCGGGAGCATCGCAGACGGGGTTCTGGTGGATGTGCACGGCGTGGTCGCCCTCGGGAAGGTTCATGAGGGCGAGCTTGATGTGGAGCTTGCCGGACATCGTCTCTTTGAAGGTGGCGGTGCCGGCGTCGGCGCCCGTGGAGGTCTTGAGGTGAACGACGAGTTCCCTCGGCTTGTCCTTTCCACCGCCGCGTGGAGCGGCGTGGGCGGGGAGATTGAGGGCGAGGAGGGCGGTGGCGAGGACGGCGAGGCGCATAGAGATCTCCTGTTGGGGTGACAAGGTTTGCCGAGTCAGTGTACAGGGTTGGGCTTACCGGGTGGCGAAGAAGCGTGGGTGCGGGGCGCAGGATTGTGACGAATTCGATTCGCGTGTGGTGAGGCAGGAAGAGTGGAGATGGTTTGGAAGCTCGATTGCGACACAGCAGGGTATGTCGGACTGACCGGAGTTCCGATTGTGGATTAATTTCAGGAGGTTGGGTTTATGGTTTTCGTCGATCGAGGAGCGGAGGATTGCTTTGTATTTCTGGCTAGCCCGGTGGCCGGTGGAAGTTATGGCTTGATGATTTATCCGGAGATTCCGGAGATTGCTTCGCAAGTTGAAGTTTCTAAAGGAAGAATGAGGATTTTTCTAGCGAGGCACCGGCTGGAGATTGCGGTGGAAGAGATTTCGGAGACAGGAGCCCTGTTCGTTTCTGCAATGACGAAGGACGACGTACGCGAGTTAGCCGAGGGAGCTGGTGGGATTCGGCGATGCGCGACGCGGTTGAACACACGCCAGTAGAGGTTGCGCCATACGACTTCGGTGCTACGAGGGAATTTCCCGGGGCTTGGGGGAAATTTCTGGGTGGAGAGGCGGAGAGCGCTCCTCAGCGGGTGATGCGGTGAGAGCGGAAGATTTTTAGGGCCTGGCTGAGGCCGTGGATTGAAGCATCTTCCGTGTGGGTGTAGAGGCTGGAGAATGTGTCGCGCCTTCAGCGCTCTGTCTCCCTCTTGCTTGGCACCTAGGCCTTCGGCCTAGGCTGTTATGTGCCGGGCCTTCGGCCCTGAAGGCGAAAGCGCTCCGCCCTTTGCCTTCGGCCCTGATGGCGAGAACGCGCCGCTACCTTTAGCCCTGAAGGTGAAATCGCTCCGCCCTTTTGACACGTGCACTGGGGAGGTGTTTCAGGAGGCTTTGGCGCGGAAGCGGCGGTAGCGCTGGAGGAGGGATGCGGGGCCGCGGGCGCGGAGGAAGACCAGGTTGCCTTCGAAGCGCTTGTCTTCGACGAGGGCTCCGGCTTCGAGCGAGGCGAGGATGGCGCCTTCGGATTGCGGGAGGCGGAAGTTAGCTTCGACGAGCGGGTCGGCGGTGAGGGCGGCGTCGATGGCGAGCAGGAGCTGATCGAGGCCGGTGTGCTGCTGGGCGGAGACGGGGATGGTGTCGCGGTCGGCGAGTTGGGCGAGCTGGGCAGGGTCGATGAGGTCGATCTTGTTGAGGACCTGGAGGACGGGCTTGGTGGAGACCGAGAGCTCGGTGAGAACTTTTTCGACCTGGAGCTTTTGCTCTTCGCGCATGGGGCTCGCGGCGTCCTGCACGTGGAGCAGGACTTCGGCGCGCTCGACTTCTTCGAGGGTGGCGCGGAAGCTGGTGACGAGGGTGTGGGGCAGGTTGCGGATGAAGCCAACGGTATCCGAGAGGAGGATTTTGCGGCGGGAGGGAAGCTGGAGCTGGCGGAGCTTGGGGTCGAGCGTGGCGAACATGCGGGCGGACTCGAGGACGCCGGCCTCGGTGAGGGCGTTGAAGAGGGTGCTCTTGCCGGCATTGGTGTAGCCGACGAGCGCGACGACGGGCACGGGGACGGCCTCGCGGCGCTGGCGCTGCTGGTGGCGGATGCGGCGGACGGCGGCCAGCTGGGTCTTGATGTGGTCGAGGCGCAGGTTGATCTTGCGGCGATCTGTTTCGAGCTGGGTTTCGCCGGGGCCGCGGGTTCCGATGCCTCCGCCGAGCTGGGACATGGCGCGGCCGCGGCCGGCGAGGCGGGGGAGCTGGTATTCGAGCTGGGCGAGCTCGACCTGGAGCTGGCCTTCGCTGGTGCGGGCGTGGCGGGCGAAGATGTCGAGGATGAGCTGGGAGCGGTCGATGACGTTGCAGGGGAGCCGGGCTTCGATGTTGCGGAGCTGCGAGGGCGTGAGGTCGTGGTCGAAGAGGACGAGCGAGGCGTTGGTGCTGGCGACGACGCCGACGATCTCGTCGAGTTTGCCCTGGCCGACGAGCGAGGAGGGGTCTGGCTGCTGGCGGCGCTGGACGAGGGTGGCGGCGATAGTGGCGCCGGCGGAGCGGGCGAGCTCCTCGAATTCGGCGCGCGTGGCTTCGAAGTCGATGGTGGAGGCGGGGGTGAGGTCGAGGGGTTCTTCGCCGTGGGTGACGGCGGCCGCGGTGCGAGCGAGCCGGGCGGCGGCGGTAAGCTGCTTGCGCTTGCGAAGCTCGCCGGTAAACTCGACGACGACGAGGACGGCGAGCTCCTGCTGGGTTTGCGAGGTGCGAAGTTCGCGTGCGAGGATGGCCGCTTCCTGCGCCTGGCTGGCTTCGACGAGGCTGCGGCGGATGGTTTTGTTGCGGGTTTTGTGAGTTGCGGGCTGATCCTCTGGGGCGTCCGGCGGCGTGTTCTTGGGGGTCAAATGGTCTCGATTCCGGCTATTTAGCGGCGACTGAACCATGATAAGACTTTTGTCCTGCCGGGCGGGCGCGCTGATGCCGCGCGGGCACCACTTCCTGGGGTTTAGGACTTCGCGTGGCCTCCCGTTGGTCGGCGGGGAGCGTGGATGTATGCTCAGGTGCATGAAGTTTTTGCGTGTTGTGCTGCCCCTCATGTTGGTCGCGAGCTCCGCGACGTTTGCCCAGGATGCGAAGCCCGGCGAGAAGCCCGCCGCGGATAAGCCGACGATCACGAACGATCTGCCGGCGGATAAGAGCGTCGCGCAGTCGATCCAGATGGGCGGCAAGACGCTGAAGTATACGGCGACGGTGGGGACGCTGCCGGTGAAGAACGAGAAGGGAGAGGCGGTCGGGGAGGTGGTGTTTACCTCGTACACGATGGACGGGACCGGCGCCGGAGAGACGGGGCGCCCGGTGACGTTTGCGTTCAATGGCGGGCCGGGAGCTGCCAGCGTTTACTTGAACCTGGGGGCGATTGGGCCGAAGCGCGTGGATTTCGGCGCGGAGGGACAGAGCCCGAGCGATCCGGCGTTGCTGAAGGACAATCCGGGAACGTGGCTGGACTTTACGGATATCGTGTTTATCGATCCGATCGGGACCGGGTTTTCGAAGTCGCTGGTAGGGAACGATGAGGCGAAGAAGCTGTTTTACGGGCCGGACCAGGACATCGCGTACCTTTCGAAGGTCGTGTACGACTGGCTGGTAAAGAACGGGCGGCTGGAGTCGCGGAAGTATATCGTCGGCGAGAGCTATGGTGGGTATCGGGGGCCAAGGCTGACGGCGTATCTGCAGTCGCAGATTGGCGTGGCGATGAATGGTCTGGTGCTGGTGTCGCCAGCGCTGGCACCGAGTGTTGGAAGCGACGAGATTTCGCCGATCCCGTGGATGATTACGCTGCCTTCGATTACCGCGGCGAATTTAGAGCGCAAGGGGACGCTTTCCGCAGAGACGATGGCGCCGGTTATTGCGTATACCGAGGGCGAGTACATGGTGGACCTGATGCACGGGTACACCGACCCGACGGCCACGCCGCGTGTGGTGCAGAAGGTGACCGAGATGACGGGGCTGGACCAGAAGTTTGTGAAGGAGAGCGGCGGACGGCTGGAGACGCAGGCGTTTCTGCGCGAGGAGTTTCGTGAGACGGGCAAGCTGGGCAGCCGGTACGACCCGAATGTGACCGCGTACGACCCATTTCCGTATGCGCCGGAGCAGGAGACGAATGACCCGATTTTGCTGAGCATCATCGCGCCGACGACGACCGCGATGGTCGATTGGGTGACGAAGACGGTGGGCTGGAAGACGGATGCGCGGTACAACGCTTTGTCGGAGGAAGTGAATCGGCTTTGGGACCGGGGCGGGCGGAATGGGGCGTTCTCGGGGTCGGCTTCGGCTACGGATTTACGCGTGGCCGTTGCGACGGACCCGAAGCTGAGGGTGGTGATCGCGCATGGGTGGTCGGATTTATCGTGCCCGTTTATGGGGAGCGTGCTGACGGTTTCGCAGATCCCGATTATGGGCGATCCGACGCGGGTGCAGGTGCATGAGTATCCGGGGGGGCATATGTACTATGCGCGGCTGGGGAGCTCGCTGGCGCTGCGGAAGGATGTGGAGGAGATGGTTTCGAAGCATTGAGGGGTCAGGGGTCAGGGGTCAGGGGTCAGGGCGGTCGTTTGCTTTCGCAAACGATACCCCACCCTTCCGATGGTGAGGCTGTCGGAAGGATGGGGCACCCGGCGACTCTTCTGCCACCTTTACGCCCTCATCCCTGAGCCCTAAGCCCTGATCCCTGAGCCCTAATTGTGGGGGTCGATGGGTTGGTCGCGGGAGCTGCGGTAGGGGTTGCGGGAGTCGATCTGGAGCAGCTCGTTGTAGCCGTTGGAGTCGTTGTCGTAGACGAAGGAGAGGCCGAGGAGGTCGAATTTGGCGAAGAACTCCTCCCAGGTGAGGGTGCGGATGTCCTGACGGTCGGCGGCCATCTGCGGGAGCATCATGCGCAGGACGAGTGGCTCGTGGTTGAGGTGCTGGGGCAAGAGCTCGGTGGGTACAGCTTTGTGCTTTTCTGCCCAGAAGCGAATCTCTTCATGATTTGTTGTTGGTCCGGCGATCGGCATTCAGGATTACCCTCCTGTGTCACTTAGATGACGTAGGATGCGGGCGCGTCTGGACGGGATTTCTTGCGGCAGACGATGAAGAGAAGGGCAACCGCAAGTGCGCGCTGACGCCGCGCGGGCGCCACTCGTGGTTTTTACGCTTTGCCTTGCCTAAGCAAGGAGTTCGAGCTGGTGGGATTGGTGTTCGTCCTGCCATGGGCTGAAGTGCAGGCGGCAGCGTGCTTCGTAGAGGCCGGCGGCGCCGACGACGACGAGCTCCTGCGACTGGCCGAGGCGCTGGGTGTGGATGGCGGGGGCGCCGCAGGTCATGCAGACGGCGGAGAGCTTGGTGACCTCGTCGGAGATTGCCATCAAGTTCGGAATCGGTCCAAAAGGCTCGCCTTTGTAGGTGGTGTCGAGGCCGGCGATGAGGACGCGTTTGCCGAGGTGGATGAGCTCTGTGATGAGGGGGAGGATGGTGTCGTCGAGGAACTGGGCTTCGTCGATGCCGATGACTTCGACCTGGGCGAGTTGGGGGAAGAGGGACTCGCGGAGGCGTTCGACGGAGGCGATGGTCTCGGCTTCGTGGGTTTGCGAGGAGTGCGAGGCGATGGCGCTGCGATGATAGCGGAGGTCGATGTCGGGTTTGAAGCAGGCGACGCGCTGGCGGGCGATGCGGGCGCGCTTGAGGCGGCGGATGAGCTCTTCGGATTTGCCGGAGAACATGGGGCCGGTGATGACTTCGAGGCGGCCGGGGTGCGGATCGGTCATCTGGAGATGGTAGCGGGTGGAGGCGTGGATTTGTGGGTACGAGTGAGGACGGCAATGCGCGAAGGACGCTAAGAAGGACCCGCGAAGAACGCTATGGTGCTTCGGTGTAGAGGGATTCTTCGGGGGCATCCGTGGGGGATTCGAAGTTTAGGGCGTAGCCGTCGGGGTCTTGTAGAGTGATGACCCACATGGCGTTGCCGACGAAGGGGCGTTTGGGGGCGAGGCTGGCGGCGAGGAATTGTTTATAGAGGGCTATGGCGTCTTTGCACTGGAAGCAGAGCGAGATGCCTTTGCCGCGGGTTTCGGCGGGGAGCTTGCCGGGGGCGTACTCCTGCAACATGAGCGCAGCGCAGCCGAGCTCGAGCCAGCACCAGCGGAGTCGGCCTTCGGGGTCCCAGGACCTGGTCATGCGGGCGCCCAGGCCTTCGGTGTAGAAGCGGACTGAAGATTGAATGTCCGCGACCATGAGGAAGGGGACGGCTTGTTCGATGTTGGGGCCGTCCATGGGGTCGTGCTCCGGGGGGAAAGGCTGGTTTTTGGGAGTTGAGGGTTTGGAGTTTCGGTAAAGAGTGTGAGACTCAGGCGGGCTTGGCTTCGGGTTCGTCGGCCAGGGGTTGCCAGAGTTCGAGGCGGTTGCCTTCGGGGTCGGTGATCCAGGCGAAGTGGCCGTATTCGGCGGATTCGCGTTTGGGGTCGATCTCGACGCCGTCGGCTACAAGCTGGGTGAGCAGGGCGGCGAGGTCGTCGACGCGGTAGTTGACCATGGCGGTCTGGGGTCCGGGGCCGAAGTGGGTGGAGTCCTGCTTGAAGAGCGACCAGGTGGTTTGGCCGGTGTCGGCGGGGAGTTCGTCGGACCATTGGAAGACGGTGCCGCCCCAGGGCGCGAGCTGGATTCCGAGGTGCTTGGCGTACCAGGCTTCGAGGGCTTTGGGGTCGCTTGCCTTGAGGAAGATGCCGCCGATGCCGGTGACGCGTGCCATGAGCTACTCCTGCGGTGCGGAGAGATGGGTGATGAGGGCGGTGACGCTGCCGGAGTCGATTGTATGCTCAGCGAGGCGGGCGGCCGAGTGAAAAGTTTTGGCAAGCCCTGCGACGACTAGGACGGCGGCGGCGTTGAGGACGACGACATCGCGCGGGGGGCCGGGGTGGCCGGCGAAGATGCTGCGGAGGATGTGGGCGTTCTGTTCGGCGTTGCCGCCGGCGAGGGTTTCGAGCGGAGCGGTTGTGAGGCCGAAGGTTTCGGGCGTGATGGTGGCGAAGGTGACGGATTCGCCTCGGATCTCGGCGATTTGCGTGGGGGCGTGAAGCGCGATTTCGTCGAGGCCGCTGCCGTGGACGACGAGGGCGTGGCGGGTGTTGAGACGGGCCAGAGTGTGGGCGACGGTTGCGACGAGATGCTCGGCGTAGACGCCGAGGACCTGGGCGCTGGCGCCTGCGGGGTTCAGCGGATTGACCATGGGGCCGAGGATGTTGAAGGCGGTGCGAACGCCGAGCGCGCGGCGGATGGGCATGACGGCCTTGAGCGCCGGGTGGTACGCAGGCGCAGGGAGGAAGGCGAAGTGATGGGTGCGGAGGGTGGCGGCGGCTTCGGCGGGGGTGAGGTCGACGGGGATGCCGAGGGCTTCGAGGACGTCGGCGGAGCCCGAGCGCGAGGTGACGGCGCGATTGCCGTGTTTGGCGACGGTTGCGCCGGCGGCGGCGGCGACGAGGGCGGCGGCGGTGGAGATGTTGAAGGTTCCGGAGAGGTCGCCGCCGGTGCCGCAGGTGTCGGTACACTGCTCGCGTTCGCGAGGGCTTAGTGGCACGGGGACCATGCGGGCGCGGAGGGTGTCGACGAAGCCGGCGAGTTCTTCGGTGGTTTCGCCGCGGGCTGCGAGGGCGCCGAGGAGTGCGGCGGTGCGGAGCTCGGAGCCAAATTGGTCGACATCGAGGATTGCGGCGAGGAGTTCGGCGGCCTCGGGGCGCGTGAGGGTGGCGTGGTGTTCGAGGATGCGCTTGAGGGTGGCGTGGATGAGGTCAGAGGGCGCGGGCATACAAAGAGGAGGATACAGGGGGTGGGGTTTGAAAGGGGTGGGTGGGGAATTCGTGAGTAAAGAGTAGAGAGTTTTGAGGGACGGCTTGGGGTGGAGGGGATGGGTGGGTTTTACTCGTGAGCTGACAGCTGACAGCTGACAGCTGACAGCTGACAGCTGACAGCTGACAGCTGACAGCTTGCAGCTTTTCAGCTTTGAGCTTGGGGCGGGGGTTTGCGGGTAGAGAGTAGAGAGTTTTGGAGTGGAGGCGGGGTTGGGGTGGAGATCCCACCCTAGCTCCGCGAGGGTGGGGCACCCAAGGGGTCTCTTTAGAGGAAGCTGGAGGCTAGAAGCTAGGAGCTGCTTCTGTGCGGTTATCGGGTGCAGAATCCGGTGTTCGTTTGCTTGCTGTCATCTGCGTTGGATACCATGAACGGGCGTTCGGTTGCGAGAGGGTAGACGATGAAGATTCACGAGTACCAGGCGAAAGAGATTCTGCGGAAGTACAACGTACCGGTGCCGAATGGCGAGATGGTGATGACGCTGGAGCAGGCGGATACGGCGGCGAAGTCGCTGTTTGCGGCGGGGAACAAGGTCGTGGTGGTGAAGGCGCAGATTCATGCGGGCGGGCGCGGCAAGGGCGGCGGCGTGAAGCTGGCGCGCACGATGGACGAGGCGGATGCAGCGTCGAAGGCCATTCTGGGAATGCAGCTCGTCACCCACCAGACGGGCGCAGCCGGACAAAAAGTGCAAAGGCTCCTGATTGAAGAGGGGTCGGCGATTGAGCGCGAGCTGTACCTGGGGCTGGTGCTGGACAGGACGAGCGGCAAGATCGTGTTTATGGCTTCGCAGTCGGGTGGGATGGAGATTGAGGAAGTAGCTCATGCGACACCGGAGCTGATCTACAAGGAGTATGTGGAGCCGGCAGTGGGTTTCCAGCCCTACCAGGCGCGCAAGCTGGCGTTCAAGCTGGGGCTGAAGCCGACGCAGATCAACCAGGCGGTCGGCTTCATGATGGGGTTGTACAAGGCTTTCGTTGAGACGGATTCTACCTTGATGGAAATCAATCCGTTTATCACGACGAAGGACGATAAGCTGCTGGCGCTCGATTGCAAGATCAACTTCGACGACAACGCGATGTTCCGGCATAAGGACTTGAAGGAGTTACGCGACTTAGCCGAGGAAGATCCGCTGGAGGTAGAAGCGAGTAAGTTTGCGCTGAACTACATCAAGCTGGATGGGAACATCGCCTGCATGGTGAATGGCGCGGGGTTGGCGATGGCTACGATGGATATCATCAGCTACGCCGGTGGGAGTGCGGCTAACTTCCTGGATGTGGGCGGCGGGGCGAACCAGGAGCAGATCGAGAATGCTTTCGGAATATTGCTGAGCGACCCGAATGTGAAAGCTATTTTCATCAATATCTTTGGTGGGATTTTGCGGGTGGATGTTTTGGCGAATGCGGTGGTTGCGGCGGCTAAGAAGCTAAATGTTCAGTTGCCCATTATTCTCCGCTTGGAGGGTACCAACGTCGAAGAGGGTAGGAAGATTCTCAAGGATTCCGGCTTGAAGTTTGAAGTGGGAACAACCATGAAGGATGCTGCGGATCTAGCTGTCGCGGCAGCGAAACAATAGGATCCCAACCATCAGTTCGTAAGCACAGTTTAGTTCCCGTGTCCTAGGACGGAAGTGATGCCCAAGATACCAATCAAGAATCCGCGATATCGAACAAAGGACCAGCTCTGCGCCGACCTGGCCTTGATTGTGAATTCAGAACTTCAGTATGGAACCAAGTATGCCGTGCTAAGCGAGGCGACCTGGGTCTGGACCGAATTCGAAGGCAAATATGTCGGCTGTGAACATTGGTCAGAAGCAGCTTGGAGGATTCGAGATCAAAGAAAGATGCTGGTCCACGAACATGTCATTCCAAAGAGCATCATCATTCAACGTCTAATAGCGTTAGCACCAAAAGCGACCGCGGGTTCAGTGAATGAACTGCTTACGACCTATTGCAAAGGCGCCGTGATTACTAAGGAAGAAGACAATCGCTTGAACACGAAGGGGCTCCGATCCAAAATGCCAGCGGGCTGGGATGAGACGGATGTGTGGGCTCGTTATACGCAGGCGGCGATAAACATTCGCGAGACTGAGCAGACTGGCGCTCACCCGCATTGAGATATTTGGGTTCGGTTGAGATTTGGGAGAATAAAAATGGCAGTTTTGGTGGATAAGAATACGCGATTAATTGTGCAGGGGATTACCGGGCGTGAGGGGACGTTTCATGCCAAGGGCTGCGCGGAGTATGGGACGAACGTCGTCGGTGGGGTGACGCCGGGTAAGGGCGGGACGACGCATGAGGGGTGGCCGGTGTTCAACACCGTCGAAGAGGCGGTGAAGGAGACGGGCGCAAATGTGAGCGTGATCTTTGTGCCGCCACCGTTTGCCGCTGATGGCATTCTGGAGGCGGCGGCCGCCGGTCTTCCGCTCGTCATCTGCATTACGGAGGGGATTCCTACCTTAGATATGGTCAAAGTTTGGGAGGTGGTGCGTCGGTCTGAGACAAGACTGATCGGCCCGAACTGCCCGGGGGTGATCTCGCCGGGGAAGGCCAAGGTGGGGATTATGCCGGGGCGGATTCACAAGGAAGGGAATGTCGGGATCGTTTCGAAGTCGGGCACGCTGACGTATGAGGCGGTGTATCAGTTGACGACGCGCGGGATTGGGCAGTCGACGGCGATCGGGATTGGGGGTGACCCGATTATCGGCACCACGCACATTGAGGCGCTGAAGCTGCTGAATGACGATCCGGAGACCGAGGCGATCATCATGATCGGGGAGATTGGCGGCTCGGCGGAAGAGGCGGCGGCGGCGTTTATCAAGGAGCATGTGAAGAAGCCGGTGGTTGGGTTTATTGCGGGGCAGACGGCACCTCCGGGACGACGGATGGGGCATGCGGGCGCGATTATCTCGGGCGGCGAAGGGACGGCTGCCGAGAAGATGAAGGCGATGGAATCGGCGGGGATCACGGTGGTGAAGTCGCCGGCGGAGATGGGGGCTACGATGGCGGGGTTGCTGGGGAAGGCTTAGAGACAAGGACAAAGGCGCCCTCATCGCGGGCGGCGACCACTTCGTGGGGTGTTGGGCTTCGCGTGGCGCTGGCGTTGGTCGCGAAGACGCGGTGAGGGTGCCCGTCCGGGCGTGACGGGCGCGGCGTGGGTGAACGGCTTCGCGTGGTTATACTGGCGGATATGCGCCGATTGATTGTGTTTGCTGCTCTCCTGGGGAGTTTGGCTTCGTTTGCTTGCGGGCAGGGTTCGCTGCCGCAGAACCAGGCCATTACGGTCTCGTTTCCGGCTTCTGTGTCGGCGACGCCGGTGGATGGGCGTGTGCTGTTTCTGCTGTCGAACGATGATGCGGCTGAGCCGCGGATGCAGATCGACGACACGCCGCGGACGCAGATGGTGTTTGGCGTGACGGTTGATGGGCTGAAGCCGGGGCAGGCGGTGGCGATTACGGATGCGGCGTGGGGGTATCCAGTGCATGACATCAACGATGTGCCGCCGGGCGATTACACGGTGCAGGCGGTGCTGAACGTGTACCAGACGTTCCACCGGGCGGATGGGATGACGGTAAAGCTGGCGCCGGACCGGGGTGAGGGGCAGCATTGGAATATTGCGCCCGGGAATTTTTATTCAGCACCGAAGAAGGTCCATATTGGCCGCGGGAGCGCGCCGATTGCGGTTTCGATGAAGAAGGTAATTGGGCCGATTGCCCCGGAGCCGGATACGAAGTACATCAAGCATCTGCGGATACAGAGTGCGCTGCTGACGAAGTTCTGGGGGACCCCGATGTACCTGTCTGCGGTGGTGCTGCTGCCGGAGGGCTGGGAAACGCATCCGCAGGCGCATTACCCGCTGATGGTGTTTCATGGGCACTATGAGACGGGGTTCGACGACTTTCGGACGACGCCGCCGGATGCGGATTTAAAGCCGGACTACTCGGAGCGTTTTCACCTGGCGGGATACAACCGGATTCAGCAGCAGGAGGCGTACGACGAGTATAAGAAGTGGATTGCGCCGGGCTTTCCGCGGGTTCTCGTGCTGCAGATTCAACATGCGAATCCGTTTTATGACGACTCGTATGCGGTGAACTCTGCGAACGTGGGGCCATATGGGGATGCGATCGAGACGGAGCTGATTCCGGCGGTGGAGAAGCAGTTTCGCGGGATCGGTGCAGGGTGGGCACGGTTTCTGTATGGCGGTTCGACGGGCGGGTGGGAGTCGATCGCGGTGCAGATGTTTTATCCGGAGCACTACAACGGTGCGTTTATCGCGTGTCCGGATCCGGTGGACTTCCATGCTTACGGGACGACGGATTTGTACAAACAGGACAATATGTTTTACCTGCGGGGGGCGAACAAGAAGGTCGACCAGCCGGCGATGCGGGATTACCTGGGGCACACACTGATCTCGGTGAGGGATAACGTGGCGTATGAGGCGGCGCTGGGGGATCACGGACGATCGGGCGATCAGTTCGATATCTGGCAGGCGGTGTACTCGCCGGTGGGCGTGGATGGGTATCCGAAGCCGATCTTCGACAAGGTAACGGGGGTGATCGACCACTCGACTGCGGAGTACTGGAAGCAGCACTATGATCTGGATGCGATTCTGCAGCGAGACTGGGCTACTCTGGGGCCGAAGCTGCAGGGCAAGCTGCACATCTATGTGGGCAGCGACGACACGTACTTTTTGAACGACGCCGTGTACCTTATGGAGGACTTCCTGAAGAAGACGGGGACGCCCGGGTATGGCGTGCCCTATGACGGCGAGGTGAAGTACGGGCCGCGGGCAGAGCATTGCTGGAACGGCGATCCGTCGCTGCCGAACGCGTATTCGAGGCTGCACTACAACACGATGTATCTGCCGAAGATCATGGAGCGGATTGCGAAGACGGCGCCGGCTGGGGCGGATATGAGCTGGAAGTATTGAAGAGGCGTAACGGGGATTACGGTGGGATTTGAAGGGCGGATAAAAGCAACGGCTTTGTTCGAGAACTGAGAGCTGGTTAGCTGGAGCTTGAATTCGTGAGTAAAGAGTAGAGAGTTTAGGAGTGAAGGCGGATTCATGAAGGTTGTTGCGGGGTTCCGGTAGACTGGGTGGAGATTGTTCAAGGAGAAGATTGTGTCACAGCGTACATTCAGCATTGTTAAGCCGGACGCGGTAAAGAAGGGGTACACGGCGGCCATCTTGGCGGAGATTGAGAAGGCCGGATTCAAGATTGTTGCGATCAAGCGGATGAGCATCTCGAAGGCACAGGCCGAGGGGTTCTATTACGTGCACGCGGAGCGCGGGTTCTTTGGCGAGCTGACGGAGTTCATGTCGTCGGGGCCTATCTTCCCGATGGTGCTTGAGAAAGAGAATGCCATTGCGGACCTGCGGAAGCTGATGGGCGCGACGGACCCGGCGAAGGCGGAAGAGGGCACGCTGCGGAAGATGTTTGCGAGCTCGATTGGCGAGAACGCGGTGCATGGCTCGGATGCTGAGGAGACTGCGGCGTTTGAGATTGGATATTTCTTTGCTGGCATCGAATTGAAGTAGAGGCGAAGGCAATGCGCTAATGGCGCAAAGGAAGTGCCGCGAAGGACGCAAAGGAGGGTATCTCCGGTGCGGGCTTCGCGGCATTTCTATTTGGTGGCGAGTGTGAGGAGGGTGAGGGGGATGCTGTCGGCCATGGCTTTGTAGCCGGCGTCGGAGGGGTGGAGGTGGTCGCCGTGGTCGTAGGCGGGGTTGAAGGTGGTGGGGTCGGCGGGGCTGGCGGTGACTTTGTCGAAGTCGAGAACGCCGTCGAAGAGTGGGGTGGTGCGGATCCAGGTGTTGAGCTGCTGGCGGATGGCCTCGCCGGCGGGTGACGCGTAGCCAGCGCCGACGTAGGGGGTGAGCGTCGCGCCGATGACCTTGATCTGGTGGGCGTGGGCCTGGGCGGCCAGCTGCGAGAGTCCGTCTTCAAGCGCGGCGGCGGTGAGCGGGGTGGCGGGTGCGGTGCGACGTGGGTCGGGCGGCCCGGTGGCTACTCCGATGTCGTTGATGCCTTCCATCAGGATGACGGAGCTGACCCCGGGGATGGCGATGACGTCGCGATTGAAGCGGGCGAGGGCGCTGGGGCCGTAGCCGTCGAGCAGGATGCGGTTGCCGCCGATGCCTTCGTCGACGACGGCGAGGGTCTGGGCGGGTTCGGGTGGGGTCTTTGGTTTCGGATTGGTTTCTTTACCGGCTTGTTCTTTAGCCTGGGCTGCGTCGGCGATGCGCTGGGCGAGGATGCTGGGCCAGCGCTGGTTGGTGTTGGGTGTGCTGCCGTAGCCGTCGGTGATGGAGTCGCCGAAGGCGACGACGGTGGAGGCTGCGGCGGGTTCCTGGACGTCGACCGATTTGAGGAACCACCAGTGGTTGGTGGTGTGGAATTGCGTCGCCGGCTCGGCGAGGGAGCGTTGTTTGACGACGTTGCCGGGGGCGAAGAAGCTGGTCTGGAAGGCGTCGGGGTGGAAGGTTGCGGTGGTGATCTTCTGGGCGGGGACGAAGATGCTGATGACGAGGTCGGTGTCGGCTGGGAGGGTGAGGGCTATGGGGTCGGAGATGACCTCGGCGCCAGCGGGAATGGTGACGGAGGTTGCGCCGTTGAAGGTGAGGGCGTTCGCGGTGAGAAGGGTGATGTCGCCGGTGGGAGGCTTGGCGGCTTTGGGGTCGGCGAGTGCGACGTGGACTTCGCCGAGGGTGAGGGGGTCGGTGCCGAGGGCGTTGGTGAACTCGAGGCGCACGAGCGGGGTGGTGGCGGTTGGGATGGAGGTGTGGACGATCTCGCGGAGGGTGGTATCGGCCGCACCGGGGACGAAGTCTTTCGAGGTTGCAGGGATGGCGGCAACGGGCAGGGCGACTTCCGCGGCGGCCCAGGTGGCGATCCAGTGGTCGGGCAGCGGCTTGGGTTTGCGGGCGTGGGCGACGGTGGGGAAGGCGAGGAGGGCTGCGGTGAGCAGGCGGCGATTGAGCAGAGAGGTCATGGCGTCCTTAGAGAGGATGGCGAATGAATACAGGATGGTGCCTGAGCGCTTGGATGCGCAAGTTGGAATGCGGCGGTTGTTCAGGTTCAATCGAGCCGCGCTATTCTATGGGCTATGTCGTTATCGATTGCGAAGCGGGCTTTTGGGACGATGCCGGATGGGACGAGCATCGATTTGTACACGTTGAACGACGGCGTGGTGGAAGTAAGCGTGTGCGGGTATGGGGCGCGGTTGACGTCGGTGAAGGCCGCGGGGCGCGACGGGGTGAAGGCGGAGGTTGTGCAGGGGCACGACGATCTGGCGGGTTACCTGGCGGATCAGAAGACGTTTTCCGGCGCGGTGGTGGGGCGTTTTGGGAATCGGATTGCAAAGGGTCGGTTTTCACTGGATGGCGAGACCTATCAGATTCCTTTGAACGATGGACCGAACGCGTTGCATGGCGGCCCGGTGGGATTTGACCGGAAAGTTTGGCTGGCGGAAGAGGCGGAGGATGCGGTAACGTTTACCCTGGTCAGCCCGGACGGCGATATGGGGTTTCCGGGTACCTTGACGGTGAGTGTGCGGTATAGCTTGACGAGCGGCAGGCTGCGTTTGGATTATTCGGCCACGACGGATAAGACGACGGTGTGCAACGTGACGAACCATGCTTACTTCAACCTGGCGGGCGAGGAGAGCAAAACGATTCTGGAGCACGAACTGATGATTCCGGCGGAGCGCTTTACGCCGGTGAGCGAGACGCTGATTCCGACTGGTGAAATGAAGGCAGTGGCTGGGACGCCGTTTGACTTCACGACGGCGACGAGAATTGGCGACCGGATCAATGCCGGGGATGTGCAGTTGGAGCGGGCCAGAGGGTACGACCATAACTGGGCTTTCGGGCGCAAGGGCGAGCTGAAGCAGGCGGCGAAGCTGAAGGATGCGGCGAGCGGGCGGGTGATGACAGTCGCGACGACGGAGCCGGGGATGCAGTTCTATTCCGGGAATTTTCTGGATGGAACGGTGGAGACGCGGGATGGGAAGGCGTTGGTCGCGTACCGGTCCGGGCTTTGCCTGGAGACGCAGGGGTATCCGGATGCGCCGAACCAGCCGGAGTTTCCGAGCGTGGAGTTGAAGGCTGAGAATGTGCTGAAGTCGACGACTGTGTTTGGGTTTTCGGTGGAGGAGTAAGAGCAAAGGCAACTGCAACGGCAATGCGCAACGAACGCTAAGGGTACGCGAAGGACGCGGAGAAGGAACTGATGGAGCAGGAAGTTGGACGGGCGATGATGCGGCCTCACCGGCGGTTCAATCCGCTGGGTGGGCGGTGGGTGCTGGTGTCGCCACAAAGGACGCAGAGGCCGTGGCAGGGGCAGACGAATAAGCCTGTGGCGGCGGAGAAGGTTGCGTACGACCCGGCTTGTTACCTGTGTCCGGGGAACCCGCGCGCGGGGGGCGAGGTGACGCCGAAGTATAAGGGCGTTTACGTCTTCGATAACGACTACCCGGCGTTGCTGCCGGCGGATGCGACGGTGCCGGAGTTGAAGGCGGATGGTCTGCTGATCGCGGAGGCGGAGGTGGGGCGTTGCCGCGTGGTTTGTTTCGACCCGAACCACAGCCTGACGCTTTCGGGGATGACGCGGCAGGGGATTGGTCGCGTGGTCGAGACGTGGATGGCGGAGACGGCGGAACTTGGGTCGGTGCCGGAGATCCGGTATGTGCAGGTGTTTGAGAATCGCGGGCAGATGATGGGCTCGAGCAATCCGCACCCGCATGGGCAGATATGGGCGACAGGGCATGTGCCGGATGAGCCGGCGGCGGAGACGCGGACGCAGAAGGCTTATCTGGCGGAGCATGGGCGGACGCTGCTGGCCGATTACCTGGCGCAGGAGTTGAAGGCGGGCGCACGGGTGGTGGTGGAGAACGCGGAGTTTGCGGCGGTGGTGCCGTTCTGGGCGGTTTGGCCCTTTGAGACGTTGATTTTGTCAAAGCGAGCTTTGGGGAGTTTTGTCGACTTCGATGCGGCGCAGGTTGCCGGCTTGGCGGATGTGCTGAAGCGGCTGACGACGATCTACGACGGGCTGTTTCAGACAAGCTTTCCGTACACGATGGGCTTCCACCAACGGCCCACCGACGGCGCGGAGTACCCGGAGTGGGTCTGGCATGGGCACTTTTATCCGCCGCTGCTGCGCAGTGCGGAGATTCGTAAGTTTATGGTGGGGTTCGAGTTGCTGGGCATGCCGCAGCGCGACATTACCCCGGAGAAGGCAGCCGAGATGCTGCGCGCGGTTGGCGATGCATCGACCGGTGAAGGAGAGGTATGACAGGTCCTGGCACAGCGAGTCGAGTCGAGGCGTTGCGGCGTTGTCATGCGGAGAAGATGGGGAATTCGGCGGCGCGGGTGTTTCAAGCTCCGGGCCGGGTGAACCTGCTGGGCGAGCATACGGACTATAGCGGCGGATTCTGCATGCCGGCGGCGCTGGATTTCAACACGCTGGTGGCGGCGACTCTGCGGACGGATGGAGTGCTGCGGCTGCACTCCATGGACTTTGACGAGACGGTGGAGGTTGCGCTCACGGAGCTGGAGGCCTGGCGGACGGGCAAGGGCGAAGGCCATTGGAGTGCTTATCCGGCGGGCGTGGCGTGGAGCCTGGGTGAGCGCGGCGTGAGGCCGACGGGCGCAGACATGACGATGCAGGGGAATGTTCCGCCGGGTGCGGGCTTGAGCTCTTCGGCATCGGTGGAGGTGGCGACGGCGACGACGCTGCTGGCGCTGGCGGGGGTGTCGCTGGCGAAGGCCGAGGTGGCGCTGGCTTGTCAGCGGGCCGAGAACGTTTATGTGGGCGCACCGTGCGGGATTATGGACCAGTTCATCTCCGCGAGTGGGGTTGCGGGCAATGCGCTGGCGATCGACACGCGTGCGCTGACGGCGGAGCTGGCACCGATTCCGGATGGGCTGCGGCTGGTGGTTTGCAATTCGATGGTGCGGCACTCGGTGGGTGGCGGCGAGTACGGTGAGCGGCGCAGCCAGGTGGAAGAGGCCGCGGAGGCGATCGGGCGAATGCATCCGGGCGTAAAGCAGTTGCGGGATGCGACGCTTGCCGAGCTGGATGAGGCGAAGGAAGGGATGTCTGCCGAGGCGTATTTGCGTGGGCGGCACGTAATCTCGGATTCGCAGCGGGTGTTGGATGGTTTGGCCGCTTTGCGCGCGGGGGATGTGGCGAAGTTCGGCAGGCTGATGGATGAGGCGCATGTGAGCTTCCGCGATGACTTTGGAGCGAGCTGCGAGGAGTGCGATTTGCTGGTGGAGCTGGCGCAGGCGCTGCCGGGTTGTCTAGGGTCGAGGCTGACGGGTGGTGGATTTGGCGGGTGTACGGTTTCGCTGGTGGCGGCGGAGGCGGCGGATGGGTTTGCGGCGACGTTGCGGGCGCGATATGAAGAGAAGACCGGGGTGGCGGCAGATATCTTTGTTTGCGAGATTGCGGATGGGGCGGGGGAAGTGAGGTAGAGGCTTGTCCTCGCCGGACGGGCCCGCTTGTCGCGCGGGGAGAGCCCTTCGGGCGGTGTTGGGCTTCGCGTGGTAAGGAATAGGATTGCGGAATGGATAGGATTGACGCGCATCAGCATGTGTGGCGGTATACGCCGGAGGAGTTTGGGTGGATCGATGAGACGATGGCCGCGATTCGGCGCGACTTCGGGCCGGAAGATCTGAAGCGCGAGATGGTTGCGGCGGGAATTGCCGGCGCGGTGGCGGTGCAGGCGCGGCAGACGCTGGAAGAGACGCGGTGGCTGCTGGATTTGGCGGAAAAGAATGACTTCATGCGCGGGGTGGTGGGGTGGGCGCCGATTGCAGGCGAGGAGTTTCCCGAGTGCATGGCGGAGTTCGACGGGCGCGATAAGCTGAAAGGCTTGCGGCACGTGATCCATGACGAGAAGGATGAGAACTACATTCTGAGGGCGGACTTCAACTCCGGGATTACGGCGATGCAGGGGAGCGGGCTGGTGTACGACATCCTGATCTTTGAACGGCATCTGCCGCAGACGATCGATTTTGTGGATGAGCATCCGAAGCAGGTGTTTGTGGTGGACCATGTGGCGAAGCCGCTGATTGCGGCCGGGACGATGGAGCCCTGGGCGACGCACATGCGGGAGCTGGCGCGGCGGGAGCATGTGTTCTGCAAGGTCTCGGGGATGGTGACGGAGGCAGATTGGGTGGGGAAGAGGGTGACCCTCGATGCTCTGCGGCCTTACCTGGATGTGGTGGTGGAGGCGTTCGGGACTGAGCGGCTGATGGCGGGGTCGGATTGGCCGGTTTGTACGGTGGCGATGGGGTATGGGGAGTGGTGGCGGATGCTGGAGGAGTATTTTGCGGGGTTCTCCGAGGTGGAGCGGGGGGATGTGTTTGGAGAGACGGCGGCTTGGGTTTATGGGCTTTAGGGGGGAGTGAAGACAAAGACAAGGACAAAGACAACTGCAGCGGCAACGGCGCTCTCGCAATGAGCGCGGAGGAGTGCGCAGAGGGCGCAGAGAAAGACGCCTAAGCGGATTCTAGGATGATGTTGGCGTAGGGGGTGGTGTCGGCGGTACGGATGAGGCCGATGGCGCGGGGGACGCGGAGTTTGAAGGCGGGGTGGGGTTCCCAGGCGATCTTTGGCAGGAGGGTGAGGCGCTGCTGAATGATGGCAGGGGAGTTGTGGGTGCGGAACTCCTCGGCCATGAAGATGGGTCCGACGGTGACGGCGGGGAGGATGGCGCGGAGGACGTGGGCGACAGTGGGGATGTCGTCGGTGAGGGCGAGGTCGATGGTTTCGACCTGCGGCCAGAAGGGGAAGCCGCGGTCCGCGATGACGAGGGTGTTGGTGTGGCGGAAGCGGGCGAGGAGGGCGGCGAGTTGGGGGTTGAGGATGCCGGTTTTCAGCACTGGTTCTCCTTAGGACAAGAGCAACGGCAACAGCGCGCTAGCGCCGCGCGGGCGCCACTTCGTGGGGTGTTGGACGCTTCGCGTGTTCAGGGCTCAACGGGTGCGGTGAGGACTTCGTGTGCGCCGATGCGTGGGGCGAAGATTCCGTAGGCCGCGACTACAGCATAGCCTAGCAGCGGCAGCGCGTAGCCGAGGGCGAGGGAGCCGGTGCGATCGCGGATGAGTCCCATCATCGGCGGGAAGATGGCGCCGCCGAGGATGGCCATGACAATCAGCGAGCCGCCGAGCTTGGTGTCTTCGCCGAGACCTTTGAGGCCGATGGCGAAGATGGTGGGGAACATGATGGACATGAAGAGGCTGGTGAGCAGGATGGCCCAGGTGCCGGCGAGGCCGGGGTGGGCGATCCCGACGGCGAGCAGCAGGATGTTGACGGCGGCGTAGAGGGTGAGCATCCGGGGCGGCGGCAGGATGCGCATGAGCGGGGTGGAGATGATGCGACCGAGGGCGAAGGCGACCAGGGTGTAGGTGAGGAGCTGGCCGGCGTGGCGCTCCGATGCGACGGTGTACGCCTTGATGTACGGGATGAAGTTGGACCACGTGCCGACCTGGGCACCTACGTAAAAGAACTGCGCGATGATGGCGAGGCGGAGCTGCGGGTAGCGGGCGACGATCTGGAAGAGGTTGCGCTGCTGGGCGGGCTGGCCGTCAAGGGGCGGGCCTGCGTCGAGCAGGGTGCTTTGGGTGGAGGGGAAGGTCGTGCGGCTGAGGAGGAAGGCGAGCGCGAGTAGCACGAGGCCGAGACCGACGTAGGTGGGGACGACGCGGACGAGTTCGGAGTGGAGGTAGGCGGCGTAGGTGCCGGCGGCCTTCATGGCGGCGACCTGGGTCGGAGATTTTTCGATGCCGGAGAAGATCCAGTAGGTGCCGATGAGAACGCCGACGATGGTGCCGGGCGGGTTGAAGGCCTGGGAGACGTTGAGGCGTTGCTCGGAGGTGCATTCAGGGCCGAACTCCGCGATGAAGGGATTGCAGGCGGTTTCGAGGATGGCAGTGCCGGCGCCGACGACGAAGAGCGCGATGAGGAACGGGGTGTAACGGCCGATGACGGCGGCGGGCCAGAAGAGCAGGGTTCCGGTGGCGAAGACGCACAGGCCGGAGATGATGCCGCCCTTATAGCCGAGGCGCCGGATGAGCAGCGCGGCTGGAATGGCCATGGTGCCGTAGGCGAGGAAGACGCTGGTTTGAACAAGCTGTGCCTGGAGGAGGTTGAGCTCGAAGGATTTTTTGAACTGCTGGACGAGGATGTCGGTGAGGTTGTTGGACATGCCCCAGAGGAAGAAGATCCCGGTGACGAGCAGGAAGGGGAGCAGATGGCCGGTGGGGAAGACGGGTTCGTTGGTGGCGGGCCTTCGTTGGGTGCGGGGTGCGGTGGTGATCTGCATGGGAAAACAGTCTCTCACGGAGACGCATGGGTATGCGGCGGCTTTGAGCCTTTTCGAGAAAACGCTGCAGGAAGCGTTTACTCTTGCCAAGGCTGGTGGCGATGGAGGAGACTACGCTGGCGCTTGAAAAACGATTTTGCGGAGGACATCGGATGAACACTTTTGGGGTGGTGGCAGCGTCTGCGTGGTTGGTTTTGGGAACGGGCCTCGTGCTGGGGCAGGGCGTGCCGCCGGCGGACGAGCCGACCGCGAAGCTGTCGCCGGCGGCGATCAACGAGGAGTGGGTGAAGGCGAGCGCAAAGTACGACGGGCCGCGCAACGAGATTCTGAAGCATGTGGACGAGGTGAACGCGGAGGGCAAATTCAAGCCCGATTGGGCTTCGCTGGGGCAGTACAGCGAGCCGGAGTGGTACAAGGACGCGAAGTTTGGGATCTTTATTCACTGGGGTGTGTATTCCGTGCCGGCGTTTGCGAACGAGTGGTATCCGCGCAATATGTACACGGAGGGGTCGCGCGAGAACAAGCACCAGGTGGAGACGTACGGGCCGCTGACGAAGTTCGGGTATAAGGACTTCATCCCGATGTTCAAGGCAGCGCAGTACGATCCGCAGGCCTGGGCGCAGCTTTTCAAGGATGCCGGCGCGAAGTACGTGGTGCCGGTGTTCGAGCATCACGATGGCTTTGCAATGTATGACTCGGGGCTTTCGGATTGGACGGCGAAGAAGATGGGGCCGCACCGCGATCTGTGGGGCGACCTGGAGAAGGCAGTGCGTGCGGATGGGATGCACTTTGGCGCGTCGTCGCACCGCGTGGAGCATGACTGGTTTCTGCATCCGGGGCGCGAGCAGGCGGCGGATTTGAACGATCCGAAGTATGCGGCGTTTTATGGGCCGGCGCAAGATCGTTTGCAGGGGGGCGGGCATGATCCCCTGCCGTGGGATTTTACGTATGCCAGCAAGGATTATTTGAGCGATTGGCTGGCGCGGTCGTCGGAGATCGTGGAGAAGTATCATCCGGATTTGATGTACTTCGACTGGTGGATTGGGCAGGCTTCGGTGCGGCCGTATCTGGCGAAGTTCGCGGCTTTTTACTACAACGAGTCGACGGGGCGCGGGACGCAGGGGATTATCAACTACAAGGACCAGGCGATGTATGAAGGGACCGGGACGCTGGATATCGAGCGGGGCGGCCTGGAGGGGATTCGCAAGCTGTATTGGCAGACGGATACGTCGGTGAGCATTGGGTCGTGGGGGTATATCGAGCACGACACGTTCAAGACGCCGCAGTCGATTGTGCAGCAACTGGTGGATATCGTAAGTAAGAATGGGAATCTGCTGCTGAACATCGGGCCGAAGTCGGATGGGACGATTCCGGATGAGGTGAAGCAGGTGCTGCTTGCGGTGGGTGGATGGCTGAAGGTGAACGGCGAGGCGATCTACGGGACCCGGCCGTGGACGACGTTTGGCGAGGGGCCGACGAAGATGGAGGCGGGCTCGTTCCACGATACGGATGTGCGTCCGTATACGCCGGGGGATTTCCGCTTTACGACCAAGGGTGGCGTGCTGTACGCGACGGAGCTGGCGTGGCCAACGGATGGCAAGGCGGTCATCGTAGCGCTGGCGGATGCGCCGGGCCAGGCTAAGGTGGCGAGCGTGTCGCTGCTGGGGTCGGAGGCGCCGGTGGCGTTTGCGCAGACAGCGGAGGGACTGGTGCTGCATGTGCCGGGGGCGGCGCCTACGCCGTATGCTTCGTGCTTCAAGATCGCGTTTGGGAAGTAAGGCTAGAGCAAAGGCAATGCGTCCTGACGCCGGACGGGCGGTGCTGCGCACGCCGGGAGCTTCGCGTGTGCTGGGTGGGTGTGATAGGTTGGCTGAGAAAAGGTTTTCTCGGCCTCGGAGGGTGTATGCGATTGCTTCGTTTTCTGGTTGCGGTGGGGCTGCTGGGTGCGGGTGCTTGTGGCCTGGGGCAGGATCATGGGACGGCTCCGCAGGCGCTGGTCTTGAGCGGCCAGTTTGCCGGAACGCATGACCCTTCGATCGCTGAAGACCATGGCAAGTACTATGTGTTTGCCACAGGCGCGGCGTTTCCGCATCATGCGCCGGATGGGTCGGATGTGCCGCCGCCGCCAGCGCCGCCGGGAACGCCGGGGGCTGAGGCGGCGAAGCTGGATACGCGGCAGCTTCCGCAGTTGCCGATTCGCTGCTCGGACGATCTGCACCACTGGACGCGGTGCGGTGAGGTGTTTCCCAAGATTCCGGATTGGATCCAGGCGATGAGCCCAAAGACGACCGAGCTTTGGGCGCCGGATATTTCGTACTTCGATGGCATGTACCACCTGTACTATGCGTTTTCGGCGTTCGGGAAGAACACGTCGGGGATCGCGCTGGCGGAGAACGAGACGCTGGACCAGGCGAGTCCGAAGTACAAGTGGGTGGATAAGGGATTGGTGCTGCGTTCGTATGTGCAGGGTGACTTCAATGCGATCGATCCGAACCTGGTACTCGATGCGAAAGGCCAGGCGTGGCTGGCGTTTGGGAGCTTCTGGTCGGGGATCAAGATGCGGAAGCTGGACCGGAAGACCGGGCTGCTTTCGCCGAGCGATCCGAAGACGTATGCGCTGGCTTCGCGCGGAGTGAAGAGCGATGGACCGCGGAATCCGGATCTGCCACCGGATACGGAGGCGGTGGAGGCTCCGTTTGTGTACCACCATGGCGATTACTACTACCTGTTTGTGAGCTGGGATTTGTGCTGCCGCGGGCAGAAGAGCACGTACCGGACGATGGTGGGGCGGAGCAAGTCGGTTACGGGGCCGTATCTGGATCAAGATGGCAAGCCGATGGAAGAGGGCGGGGGGACGCAGGTGCTGTTCTCGAATGCGAAGTGGATTGGACCGGGTGGGGAGTCGCTGTTGCGGCTGCGGGGTGAGGATTTGATGGTGTTTCATGCGTATAGCGCGGTGAATGGACGGCCGGCGCTGCACATCTCGACGGTGGGATGGAAGGATGGGTGGCCGGCGGCGAGGATGGAGGGGGATGGCAAGTAAAGCCTTGTCCTGCCGGACGGGCCCGCTTGTCGCGCGGCGCGAGCCCTTCGGGCTGTCTTGGGCTTCGCGTTGCTCCTCCCGATGGTCGGCTTAGAATTACGTGCCGACCAACGGGAGTGCTCCGTGAAGCGATCACCCCACGAAGTGGTCGCCGCCCGCGATCAGGGCGTTTGTCCGGCTGACCAGCTTTGCTTGAATCAACCGAATGGTGGAGGACACTGGTGTTTTCAGGGTGATAGAAATGTCCCGACCCTGAAGAGAGCGCGTTCTACGATAGTCGATATGAGATTGAGTTTGGGTATGGTGAGGTTCGGAGCAGCCGTTCTGGCTGGGGTGCTGGCCGGTGCGGCGAGTGGGCAGAGCACGGTGGATCAGCAGGCGCAGCACCCGAGCGAGGGCGCGCAGGAACCGTCGAAGGCTGGGGTGGGGACTGGTTCGCCGCACGATGCGGTGTATGACGCGCAGCATCGGCCGATTACGGCGGGTGGGTTCGTGAAGGACGGGCCGACGGTGTTCATGGATATCTCCGGCAGCAGCGGGCTGGCGAAGTGGCATAACACGACGGGAACGCCGGAGAAGACGTACATTATCGAGACAGTAGGCGCGGGTGTGGGGCTGCTGGACTACGACAACGACGGCTGGCTGGATATCTACCTGGTGAACGGGGCGACGTACGATTCGCTGTCGGGCAAAGCGACTCCGCCGCACGCAGCGCTGTTCCACAACAATCACGATGGCACGTTTACGGATGTGACGGCGAAGGCGGGTGTAGCGAACGATCGCTGGGGCGAGGGTGTGGCGATCGCCGACTATGACAACGATGGCTGGCCGGATATTTTTGTTTCGAACTTTGGAAAGAACCGGCTGTATCACAACAACCACGATGGGACGTTTACCGATGTGGCGGAGAAGGCCGGCGTGGCGCTGGGCAACTGGTCGACGGGCGCGACGTGGGGGGACTACGACGGCGACGGGGAGCTTGATCTGTTTGTGCCGGGGTATGTGCACTACGACGTGAACGAGCCGCCGGCGCAGGGGTCGAAGAATGTGAACTACCAGTTCTGCCAGTTTCGCGGGGTGAAGGTGATGTGCGGGCCGCGCGGGTTAAAGGGCGAACAGGATCATCTGTTCCATAACAATGGCGACGGCACGTTCACCGATGTAAGCGAGGCGACGGGGACGGGTGATAAGTCGGCTTACTATGGGCTGACATCGCTGTTCGTCGATGTGAACAACGATGGCAAGGTGGACCTGCTGGTGGCGGATGACTCGACGCCTAATTATCTTTATCTGAACAACGGCAAGGGTGGGTTTGACGATGCCAGTTTTGCGTCGGGCTATGCGCTGAACGAGGGCGGACGCGAGACGGCGACGATGGGGATTGCTGCCGGGGACATCTCGCACAACGGCCGGATCGACCTGTACAACACGACATTTTCGGATGACTACAAGCCGCTCTATCGCAATGATGGCGACGCGAACTTTACCGATGTGAGCTACCAGATGGGCATTGCGGAGCCTTCGGTGCCGTTCCTGGGTTGGGGCGATGCGTTTCTCGACTATGACAACGATGGCTGGCTGGATTTGATCGAGGCCAACGGGCATGTGTATCCGGAGGCTGACAAGCTGCCGTGGGGAACGAGCTTTGCGCAGCGGCCGCTGCTGTTCCATAACGTCGCCGGCAAGCTGGAGGTGGTGGCACCGGTTGAGGGTACGGGGTTGGCGAAGCTCGGGGTAGGGCGTGGGCTGGCGTATGGTGACCTCTTCAACGACGGCAAGGTAGATGTGGTGATCAACAACATGGACGGCACCCCGACGCTGCTGCGGAACGTGAACAAGGATACGAACCACTGGGTGGGGATGAAGCTGGTGGGTGGGCCGAAGAGTCCGCGCGACGCGGTGGGCGCGACGGTGTATGTGAAGGCGAATGGCTTCAAGCAGCGTGCGGATGTGACGAGCGGTGGGAGCTTTGCGTCGACGTCGGATCCGCGGCTGCACTTTGGATTGGGGCAGGCGACGACGGTTGATTCGGTGGAGGTGCATTGGCCGGACGGGGCGGTGGAGCAGGTGAAGCTGCCGGGGATCGATGCGATCTATACGGTGGTTGAGGGAAGTGGTGTGGGTAAGGTTATGACAGCGTCTGCGAAGACTGGGAGTGCACGATGATGAGGCGTTGGGTGGGGGATCGTCTTCGCGGCACGAAGGTTACGTTGCGAGAGCGTGCGGGGCTGGTCCCACGCATGACGAAGGTGCCGTCATGCATGGGGCACAGAGTCTCGGTGGTGCTGGCGCTGGCGGGGGTGCTTGCGGCGGCTGGCGCGGGGGCGCGGATGCTGACGGCGAAGACTGCGGAGGCTAGCGAAGATCCGATTGCGGTTCGTCATGCGTATAGCGAGAAGGTTGCGGAGACGTACGAGTTCAAGTGGGGGAGGGACAAGCCGTTTCTGCCTTCCAATGCGACGACAGATACGGGCGAGTTTCTGGATCCAAAGACGTTTCCGGATGCGAACTACTGCGGGCACTGCCATCAGGAGTCGCACAAGGAGTGGCGCGAGTCAGCGCATGCGAACTCGTTTCGCGCGCCCTGGTACAAGAAGAACGTCAACCTGCTGATGGCGCAGAAGGGTAACTCGGACGCGCGGCATTGCGAGGGCTGCCACAATCCGCTGGCGATGCTTTCGGGCACGTTGACACCAGGCGCTTCGCAGAACCGGCCGACGGATAACGACGGGATTACGTGCACGGTGTGCCACTCGATTCAGTCGGTGGATAAGCGCGGCACGGGAAGCTATGTGCTGGCGCAGGCTACGGCGCTGCTCGATGCGGATGGTAAGCCGATCTATGGGAAGGTGCCGGATGCGGAGATCCTGGCGCATCTCGACCGGCATAGCGCGGCGGTGATGAAGCCGTTTTACAAGACGACGGATTTTTGCGCGGCGTGCCACAAGGCCGCGCTGCCGAAGGAGCTTAACGACTACAAGTGGCAGCGGGCGATCTTCCTTTCGGATGAATGGCAGAACAGCTCGTTTGCGAAGCAGTCGCCGCTGCCGTTTTATGTCAAGCCTGCGGTCTCGAATTGCCAGACGTGTCACATGACGCGCGAGACGCTGGATGCACCGGATTCGGGTGCGAAGGACGGGAAGCTGGCGTCGCATCGGTGGCTGGGCGCGAATACGTTGCTGCCGGTTTATTACAAGTATCCGGATCAGTTGCAGAAGACGACGGCGTTTCTGCAGAACGGCGTTTTCAATGTGGACCTGTTTGCGCTGGAGGCGGGCAAGGATTCGACGCTGGTGGCGCCACTTGGATTGCAGCCGTACACGCTGAATGCGGGCGACCCGGTGACGGTGTCGGTGGTGATCCAGAACAAGGGGATCGGGCACTCGCATGTGCCGGAGCAGCGCGATATGTATGAATCCTGGGTGCAGTTCACGGTGAAGGACGACAAGGGTTCGATGGTGATGCAGAGCGGGTTTCTGAAGCCGAATGGCGACCTCGATGAGCGTGCGCACAGCTTCACCAACCGCTTGATCAACAAGGAGGGCACGCTGAACGATCTGCACCAGGTGTGGGCGAACCGCGTGGTGGCGTATAACAACACGATCCAGTCGGGGCGGTCGCAGATTGTGCGTTACCAGTTCCGGGTGCCGGAGACGATGAAGAGCGGCGCACTGACGGTAACGGCGCAGGTGAACTACCGTCGTTTCAATCAGCACTTTATCAACTTCGGATTGAAGAACGGGTACGAGCAGCCGGTGGTCGTGATGGCCTCGCGGACCCGGGTGCTGCAGGTCGGGCGGAACGAGGTGGATGCAGCACCAGACCCGGCGGATAATGCGGTCTGGATGCGCTGGAACAACTATGGTATCGGGCTGCTCGATGCGCAGCAGTATGCGGACTCGGTGCATGCGTTTGAGCAGGTGGCGAAGCTGAGGCCAGAGTATCCGGATGCGTATACCAATATTGCGCTGGCGAACTTCCAGTGGGAGAAGTACGACCAGTCACGGGCTGCGCTGGAGAAGGCTTTGAAGCTGCTGGATGCGGCCAAGCCGGGAGATATGACGAAGACGAGCCGCGCACGGGCGCTCTATTACATGGCGCTGGTGGAGCGGAACGAAGGCAGCCTGGACGGGGCCATTGAGGATTTGAAGAAGGTGGCCGAGATGTTTCCAGAGTCGCGCGATGCACACCGTGAGCTCGGATTCTCATACTATCAACAACACAAGTACGAGCCTGCACGGGTAGAGTACGAGCGCGTGCAATCGATCGATCCGGATGACCTGGCGGCGCACTACAATCTATCTATCTTGTACCGCCGGCTGGGCATGAAGGACAAGGCAACGATCGAAGCGGCGAGGTTTGCGGATCAGAAGGACGATCCGACGGCGAATACCTACGCGCTTGAGTATCTGCGGAAGCACGATGAGATTGCTGCGGAGAGCGTGCCGTGGCATGTGCATAGCGACATCGATACGGGAAGTGCGAAGGTGGGCGCGGGTCGTTGAAGAGTGTGGGATTAGCTTTGTTGGGCGCTGGGTTGACGTTGTTTGGCGCGATGGCGACTGGGGCTCGCGGGCTGCAGGCGGATGCTGGCGCTGCCGCGGTCGCAAAGCCGCTGAGCATGGATGGGCCGACTCTTTTTCGGGAGCGTGGATGTTCGCATTGTCACGCGATCGAAGGCGTGGGTGGGGATAAGGGGCCGGACTTGAGCGGTGTGGGCCGGCGCATGAAGAAGGATGCCATCGAGCGGCAGATCGTGCAGGGCGGAGATACGATGCCGGCGTTCGGGCAGGCTTTGCCAAGCGAGGAGATTGCAGCGCTGGTGGTTTACCTGCATAAGTGCAGGGATAAGCATGTGCCGGCGAAGAAGCCTGTGCCTCCTGTGCAGGCTGCCCAGGTGGGGGATGGTGGTCTCTAGGAGCGACTGCTGGATTTTGCGAGTCGCGAGTAGAGAGTTCTTTAGCTAAGGCTTTGGGGCGGCCTTGCGTGCGCGAGGCTTGGGGGTGAGGTCCCTGAGGGCGTTTTTGGGCAGGCCGGTGGTCTGGCGGACGATGAGGTGCGTCGGAATGATTGGCTGCGCCTGCAAGGTGGTGGGCTCGGCGTCGTGCTGGATTTGACCGAGCAGGCTGTTGACTGCGGCGAGTGCGAGGTCCTTGCAGGACATGCGGATGGTGGTGAGCGGCGGGATCGTGTACTCGGCGAGGTGGATATCGTCGAAGCCGACGAGCGAGAAGTCATCGGGGACTTTGAGGTTGGCCTCGAAGAGCGCGTGCTGCACGCCGATGGCGGTCATGTCATTGGAGCAGACGACCGCGGTGGGGAGTTCGGGTTTTGCCAGGAGCCGCTGCATGGCATCGCGTCCGCCATCGAGGGTGTGGTTGCCTTCGATGACCCAGTCTGGATTGACGGTGAGGCCGGCGAGCCGCATGCATTCGGTGAATGCGATGCGACGCGCGCCGGCGGACCAGAGTTTGAGCGGGCCGGAGATGAAGGCGATCTTGCGATGGCCGAGGACGGCGAGATGCTGCACGCCTTCGTGGATGCCGTTGCGGTAGTCGACCGAGAGCGTGGTGTGTTGCGGGCTTTTGGCTCCGGAGTCGATGAAGACGACGGGGATGTTCTCTTCGGTAATGCGATCGAGCATGAACTCCTCGACGCCGAAGGTCATGATGGCGATGCCGTCGACCTTGCGTTCGAGCATACGGCGGGCGCAGACCTCCATGGTCTTGCGCTCGTAGTTGGTGGACCCGATCAGGATCTCGTAGCCGCGCGCGACGGCGACTTGTTCGAACTCCTGAATGAGTTCGGGGAAGAATGGGTTGGTGATCTCCGAGATGATGAGGCCGAGCAGGCGGGACTTGCCGGAGACGAGCGCGCGCGCCTGGGTATTCGGAAAGTAGTTGAGCTCGGCGACGGCCTTCCACACGCGGGCGGCGAGCGTGGGGTCCACCGTGGGGACGTGGTTGATGGTGCGGGAGACGGTGGCGATGGAGACCCTGGCGTGCGAGGCGACGCCGCGAATATCAATCTTTGCCGTGCCGCCCTTGGGAGAACGTTTCATTCGTGCATTTTCCTCGACGCAGCCATTATTGCAGTGAAAGGGTGAGCCGTGGCGCGGCGCGTGGCGGGAAAATCGTTTGACATGCGAGGATGGGACGATATAGCTTCGGCGATGATACGGGAAACGTTTTCGCAAATTGGATGCAAAAGGTCGAATGACAGGTGAGCAACGTCCCCAACATCTGGCATGATGGGTGCGCAGGCTGAACGAAGGGGAAGAGGAATGGCGATTGTAGCGGGTGTGGATTTTGGGACGCTGAGCGTGCGGGTGACGCTGCTCGATAGCGAAAAGGGCAGGCTTGGCACAGCGTCGGCAAGTTATCCGCTGCATCGTAAGCGCGAAGATCCGGACTATGCGACGCAATCGCATGACGATCAGATGCAGGCGCTGGCGAAGGCGACGCGCGAGGTGTTGGCGCAGAGCGGCGTGGATAGTAAGGACGTGGTCGCGCTGGCGCTCGATACGACAGGGTCGAGTGTGATCCCCGTCGACGCCGAGATGCAGCCGCTCGATGAGTACATGCTGTGGTGCGACCACCGCGCGCATAAAGAGGCGCAGCAGATTACGGCGCTGGCGCATGCGGAGAAGCTCGAAGCGATTGAATGGTGCGGTGGGGTGTACTCGCACGAGTGGGGTTTTGCGAAGCTGCTGTATTGGTTGCGGAACAACCCGGAGAAGCGGGAGAAATTTGCGTCGGCGTTCGAGCACTGCGACATGGTGGCGGCGACGTTAATCGGGATTACGGATCCGAAGCAGGTGCCGCGCAGTGTCTGCGCCATGGGCCACAAGTGGATGTGGAATCCGCGGTGGGACGGGCTGCCGCCGCAGGAGTTTCTGTCGAAGCTCGATCCTCTGTTTGACGGAGTGCGCGAGAAGCTAGGCGGGCCTTACCAGACGTCCGATGCAGTGGCCGGGAAACTGAGCGCAGAGTGGGCTGCGAAGCTGGGGCTGGCTGCCGGCATTCCGATCCCGGTGGGGGCGTTCGATGCGCATTGGGATGCGATTGGCGCGGGCTGCAAGGAAGGCGATGTGGTGAACGTGGTGGGGACGTCCACGTGCATCATCGCCATGGCGAGCGAGACGGAACTGGTGCCCGGGGTGTGCGGCGTGGTGCCGGGTTCGGTGGACCCGAAGCTGACGGGGATCGAAGCCGGGCTTTCGGCGACGGGGGATATCTTCGAGGCGATTGCGAAGCGCGCGGGCACGGATGTGAAGACGCTGGCGGTTGGGCTTGATGGTTATCGCGGCGGGCAGACGGGGCTGCTGCGTTTGAGCTGGGATAACGGCGATCGCACGGTGCTGGTGAATCCGGAGCTGGGCGGCGTGACGCTGGGCTGGAACCTGATCCATACGGCGAAGGATGAGCTGTTTGCGGCGATCGAAGGCACGGCGTTCCATACGCGCATCATTCTCGAGCGCATGGCCGAGCATGGCGTGCCGGTGGAGCGGGTAATCAACGCCGGCGGCATTCCGCAGCACAACGCGGTGCTAAACCAGGTTTATGCGAATGTGCTGGGCAAGCCTGTGCTGGTGCCGAATGGGATTCCGACGAGCCTGGGCTCGGGAATCTTTGCGCTGGTAGCTGCGGGGGTGTTTCCGACGATCGAGGCGGCGCAGGCGAAGATGTGCCTGGACTTCAAGGTGTTTGAGCCTGAGGGGGTGGCGGTCGAGCGGTACGACCGTTTGTTCAAGCTGTATACGGATGTTTATTTCGCGCTGGGACAGAGGACAAGCGAGCCGCGGGCGCTGGGCGATGTGCTGCCGGAGTTGCGGTTGATTGCGGCCGAGGCGCTGCGGGCTGAAGCGTTGCCGGCGTAGTAAATAAACTTTGCAACCTGCTTGTGCTCCGTCACGGGCTCCCTCCAAAATGAGGCCGGAGGTCAAAATATGCGCAAGCCTTACAAGAAGAAACGGAAGAAGCTGGCGATGGGACGCTTCGGACCACCCAAGCCAAGGAGAGATACCGGACGGCGCTAGCTGTTCCGTATCCAAGCGGTCTAACAAGGGGCAAGCGTGCAGTTTACTCGCAATTTCGGTTTCCTAATGGTGATGGTGCTTTGGGCGGGAGTTTGCCTGGGGCAGGTGGATGGTTCGCTGCGGAACCCGATTATCCCGGGCGACCATCCTGATCCCACGATCATTCGCGTGGGACAGACGTACTGGACGGCCAGTACGGCAGGGAACTGGGCGCCGGAGTTCTCGTTGTACAAGTCGACCGACCTGCACCACTGGACGGCGGCGGGGGCGATCTTTGCGCATACTCCGGAGTGGGCGGACCGAGACTTCTGGGCGCCCGAGCTGGTGTCCGATGGTGGCCGCACCCTGGTGTACTACGTTGCGCGCAAGCGTGGTGGCGGGCTGTGCGTGGGGGTGGGAACGGCGAGTGAGCCGCAGGGTCCGTATGAGGATCACGGGCCGATCGAGTGCCAGAGCGATGGATCCATCGACCCGGCGTTTGTGCGCGATGAGCATGGGACGCCGTACCTGATCTGGAAGGAAGACGGCAACTCGCAGAAGAAGCCGACGATCATCTGGGCGCAGCCGCTGACGCCCGATCTGTTGATGCTGACCGGGGAGAAAAAGGAGTTGATTGAGAACGATCCGGCGAGCTGGGAGGGCGGAGTGGTGGAGGCGCCGTACATCCTGCGGCATGATGGCGCGTTCTTCCTGTTCTATGCGGGCAATGCGTGCTGCGGAGTGAACTGCAAATACGCTGAGGGTGTGGCGCGGGCGGACCGGCTGCTGGGGCCGTGGGTGAAGGATCCGGCGAACCCGATTATTCGGCCGAACGGGGTTTGGAAGTGTCCGGGGCATGGCACGGCGGTGGAGACGCCGGAGGGCAAGTACCTGTTTGTCTACCATGCGTACCCGGCGTCAGGGTTTGCGTATCTCGGGCGCGAGTCGCTGATCGACTCGATCACGTGGAACAAGGATGGATGGCCGGTGGTGAACCAGGGGCGCGGGCCGGGGACGGACGCGGGCCCCGCAACCGCGATGCCTGCGATGACGGATGATTTTGCGGGTGCGGCGCTCGGCGACGAGTGGAAATGGCCGATTGGGCATGAGCCTCAGGCGACAGTTGCCGGCAGCAAGCTGACGCTGACGATGCCGAAGAATGGTTGGCAGAGCTTTGTGGCGCGGCCGCTGCTGACGGCAACCTACACGGCGACGGTCGGCGTGCCTGCGGGTGCAAGCGCCGGCGCGGCACTGGGGATTGTTGGCGATGCGTACGATGATGTGGTGCTGGCGCAAGAAGGCGCGAACCTGCAGCTTTGGCGGGCGGATCACGATGGAAAGCACGTGCTGTGGCAGAAGCCAGTGGAAGAGGCTGGGACGGTTTGGCTTAGGGTGACTTCGAGCCAGCCGGGACAGGCGCAGTTCAGCTATCGGGTGGGCGATGGGGTTTGGAGGAACGCCGGGTTGCCGTATCAGCTGAGGGAGTTGCTGCCTTGGGATTCGGGCTTGCGGGTGGGGCTGGTGGTGGACGGGGCGGCCGGGAGTGCGGGGAGCTTCGAGAGGTTCAACCTTGCGGTAGCGGAGGTCCAATGAGAAACCCCACGTCCGCCGCGATGAAGCTGCGACGGACATGGGGCACCCGGTTTACTTGAGCGGGATGTCGATGACCTGGATGGTGAGGGCGGGGACGTTGTGCTTCCAGCTTGCGGCTGGGATGGCTTCGGTCGACTTCTTCGGTGTGACGGCGTCGGGGTCGGTGAGGGAGTTGGTCGCGTCGTAGCTGCCGGCGTGCAGGCTGTTCACGGTTGCGCTATGTGCCTTGCCGTCGAGCGCGATGGTGAGCGGCTGCGCGGCGGTTGAGGCGTTGACCAGCTTGAGGTGAAGGATGTGCGCCTCGGAATCGACGGTTGCCGAGTAGAAGAAACGCGGGTTGGAGTCTGCGCCGGTGAGCGTGGATTGCGGGTAGCTATCGCCGAGGTGGCCGGCGAAGAGCGACTGGGCGTAGTAGCTGGGCGAGACGTAGGAGTGGAGCGCGTCGTAGCCGATGAGGTCGGGCGTCCACTGCAGGGCGCCGGGATTGACATTGACGAGCAGAGGCGCGTAGCTGGCCATGAGGATGAGGTCGCTGTTGTGCTCGAGGCCGGTCATGAAGGCGGCGTCGCCGAGCGCGGAACCGAAGTTCGGGGTGGGCGAGCCGCCCATCGAGGCCCACTCGCCGACGAAGATCTTCGGGCCGGTGGTGCGGGAGTAGCTGTCGTAGAAGTGCGCCATGTCCATCATCTCGGCCGGCGGTTTGTAGTAGTGGTCGTCGAGCACGTCGGGCTGGACGTCGGACTTTTCGGTCTTCGCGGTGGCGATGATCTTGTACTGCGGGTATTTGGCGCGGAGAGCCTTGGTGAACTGCGCAAAGCGTGCGTCGTAGCTGCCGGATTTGTCGAACTCGTCCTCGTTGCCGATCTCGATGTAGTGAAGCGGGAAGGGTGCGGCATGGCCGTCTTTGGCGCGCTCGGCGCCCCACTTGGTGCTGGTGTCGCCGGTGACGTACTCCACTTCATCCAGGGCGGATTGGACGTACTTGTCGAGATCCTTGCCGGGGGTGATGTGTTCGCCGTGCAGCGAGTAGCCGGCGTAGACGGCGAGGACCGGCTCGATTTTCAGGTCTTCGCACCATTCCAGGAACTCAAGCAGGCCGAGGCCGTCGGAGGACCAGTAGGTCCAGGGTGCCTGGTGGCCGGGACGGTCGATCAGGGGGCCGATGGTTTCCTTCCAGTTGTACCAATCTTTAAGGGTGTCGCCTTCGAGGTAGTTACCGCCGGGCAGGCGCAGGAACGTGGGGTGCAGGCCAGCCATCTTCTCCATCAGGTCGATGCGGTTGCCGTTCGGGGTGCCCTTGTAGGTGGGCGGCATGAGCGAGGCGAGTTGGAGCCAGATAGTGCCGGGATGGGCAACGGTCAGCTCGAAGTGGTTGGTCTCGGAGGGGGTGAGCTCGCCGGTGGTGAGGGTGTACTCGTATCTTTTCCAGGGGCCGTTGACGGAGACGTGGGCTTCCGCAATGGTGGCGCCGGTCTTGTCGCTGACGATGCGGGCGGTGACGGGGCCGATGGCGGAGTCATCCACCTTGGCATAGAACGAACCGTGGTAGGTGGTGTGCGGCTTTACCGGGACGCCCCAGTAGCCGGTGTTCGAGAGGCCAGCCGCACTGCCGGGTGCGGCGCTGGTGACTGAGACCTTGAGGCTGTGCGGCAGCGCTTCGCTGGGGCCGGTGGTGCGGTCGGGCGTGAGCTTCGCCTCGGCGTTGCCATTGCGGACGATCTCCCAGTGGTCGATGCCGTAGAAGATGGGGCGGAAGGTGCGATTGCTGAGCAACTCGGCATAAAGGCCGCCGTCGAAGGCGTGGTTGATCTCTTCCGTCATCATGCCGTAGAGCGTGGGGCTGACGGGATGGACGATGTTGGCGGTTTCGATTTTGAGCTGGGCGGGTGCGCCGGGTGATTGCGCGGACAGGAACGGGGCGAGGCAGAGCGCCGGGAGCGTGAGGGCGGCGGCGGCGCGCGGGAAGTGGGGCATGAGGTCTCCTGGAGCGGCTTTGGGTTTGAAGCTTGAGTTGAAAACGTTTTCCGTTCGTCCCGGAATTCTAAACCAGCGAGCGCAGGCTTCGCTGAAATTTTCGGGATTCGGCCTGAGGTTGGGGGACGCTGCGGGAGAATTCGCGAGTTAAGAGTAGAGAGTTTTCCAGTTAAGGCTTAGGGCTGCTGGGAAGCTGCGAGGTGCTTTTTGTGGGCTCGTTGACGGTGAGGATCTGGTCGGCGGAGACGTCTTTGAGGGTTTGGAGGATGCCGCTGGGCCAGTGAATCTCGACGGTTTGCGCGGATTTGGCGGGGCCGAGGCCGAAGTGCGCGCGCTTGTCGCTGGCGGAAAGATAGCTGCCGCCGGTGGTGACGGTGACCCACTGCGAACCGGCCGAGGTGGAGAGCTTGATTTCGGCTCCGATGCCGTCGCGGTTGCTCTTGTGCCCGACCAGGTTGAGCGTGAGCCAGTGGTTGCCGGTTTGAGTTTCGTTGCGCAGGATGTAGGCGGGGCCGCCGTTGGTGGTGACGACGGCGTCGACGCGGCCGTCGTTGTCGAGGTCGCCGAGAGCGAGGCCGCGGCCGACCCACTTCTGCTGGAAGACGGCGCCGGATTGGGCCGATACGTCGACGAAGCCTTTGCCGGTGTTGTAGGCGAGCAGCAGCGGCTCCTTGTAGCGCAGCTGTGGGAAGTTGAGCTGGATGGTGTCGAGGTCGTGCCCCTGGGCGAAGAGGAGGTCTTTGCGGCCTTCGTTGGCATAGTCGAAGAAGCCGACGCCCCAACCGGAGTGCAGCAGGGTCATGCCGCCGAGGCCGCTCACGTAGCTGTCGTAGGTAAAGCTGGCGTCGCCGTTGTTGCGGTAGAGCGCGTACTTTTGGTTGGCGAGGTTGGTGATGACGAGGTCGGGCAGACCATCGTTGTCGTAGTCCTGGAAGGCGATGCCCATCCCGGCGTAGGTGCGGCCGTCCCCGTCGACGGCGATCTCGGCGGGCAGGCCGACCTCTTCGAAGCTGCCGTCGCCCTTGTTGCGGTAGAGGTACTCGAGCATGGAGTCGTTGGCGATGGCGATATCGGTCTTGCCGTCGCGGTCGAAGTCTGCGATGGAGATGCCGAGTCCTTTGCCGGGCTTGTTGAGGCCGATCCTGGCGGAGACCTCGGTGAAGTGGCCGTTGCCGTCGTTGTGGTAGACGAGTGGCGTGGCGGGCTGGAAGACGTCCGGGTGGCAGTAGGCGCGGAAGCCCTCGCGATGCTCGCCGCACCAGATGTCGGTAAAGTCCCATTGCATGTAGCGCAGGACGACCAGGTCCAGCAGCCCGTCGTCGTCGAGGTCGACCCATTGGGCAGAGGTGGACCAGCCGCTGCCGCCGGTACCGGATTGCGTCGTGACGTCGGTGAACGTCCCGTTGCCGTTGTTGTGGTAGAGGTGGTTTCCGCCGTAGCCGGTGACGTAGAGATCTTCGTGGCCGTCGTTGTCGTAGTCGCCCGCGGCCACTCCCATGTCGTAGCCGGTGCCTTGGAGGCCGGCCTTTTCGGTTACATCTTCGAAGGTCCCGTCGGGTTTCTGGTGGTAGAGGCGGTTCCAGGAGGCGGGGCCGGATTTTTGCGGGATGGCGTCCTTGGGCTCGGGGTCGGTGAGTGGTGCTCCGTTGGCGAAGAAGATGTCGAGGCGGCCGTCGCCGTCGTAGTCGAAGAGGCCGACGCCGGAGCCCATGGTCTCGATGAGGTACTTCTTGCTGGTGTGCGAGGCCAAGCCGACGAAGTCGATGTGGCTGGCCTGGGTGATGTCGACGAAGTTGCCGGGAGTGACGTTCTGCGCGCGTGTTGGAGCCTGGGCTGCGAGGCTGGCGGTGAGAAGTACCTGCGCGAGCGCGACCGAAAAGCTTGCTTTCGTGCAGTCTTTGAGCTGGAGGTGGATGATGCGCTGCAAGTCGATGCTCCGGAAGGCGTAGCCAGCATACAGGACGTGGAAAACGATTTCCAATCCATCGCTTGGTCGAGAGGAACCGGTCGAGAGGAGCACGGCTCGGCTTCTATAATCGCGGTGATGCGAGGGGGAACGATCTTCGGGATTGCGTATTTACGGCGCCTGGATCTGCGAGTCTGGACGCGCTGTGCGCGGTGGGGGCTGATCAACTGCGTGGTCTTCGGACTGGTTTCAGCGGCGGAGCTGGCGGGACAGGTTCCGGATGCTCCGAAGCCGCAGAGTGCAAGCCGGCACGCGACGCTTGCAGAGGCTCGCGGCCTGATTGGTGCCGGGAAGTTCCAGCAGGCGAAGGCGGTGCTTGGGAATTACCTGAGCCAGAACGACAAGTCGGCCAAGGCCCATGCCTTGCTTGCGCTGACGCTCCAGCGGCTGGACGATCCGAAGGGGTCGCTGACCGAGTATACGAAGTTGGCGGCGATCGAGCGGCCGAGCGCGGTCGATCTCGAAAATGTTGCCAAGGATTACGTGCTGCTGGGTGACATGGCGAGCGCCGAGCACTGGGCGAAGGTCGCGACCGAGCTCGACCCGCGTGACCCCGAGGCTTGGTACGCGCTGGGCCGCATCCGGTTTACGGCGCAGCGTTTTCAGGAGGCTGCGGACTGCTTTTCACACTCGCTTGCGCTGCTGCCGCGCAGCGTGAAGGCGGAGAACAACCTGGGGCTTTCCTACGAGGGGTTGAACCGGCAGGACGATGCGGTGGCGGCCTACCGGCAGGCGATCGCGTGGCAGCAGGACGACCCGCATCCGAGCGAACAGCCGTTGCTGAACCTGGGTATTGTGCTGGTCCATCAGGGCAAACTGGAAGAGACGCAGCAGCTGCTGGAGAAGGCGCTGGCGATTGCGCCGAACGACCCCCGGATCCACGAGGAACTGGGCCATGTATACCTGGAACGGACGATGCTGCCGCCGGCTGAAGCGCAGCTGCAGGCGGCGATCCGGCTGGACCCGAAGAAGTCCTCGCTGCACTTTCTTTTAGGCAGGGTGTACCACCTGGAGGGCAGGGAACAGCAGGCCAAGTCGGAGTTCGGGCTAGCCTCTTCGCTGAGCGGGTACAAGGCGACGCCGGGGAGTTACTAGGCGGGAGCCTCCGAGTTAAAGCGCTTTATTTCACATGCCCTTCAGGCTGGCTATTTTTTCTTGACAAGCTCCATGCGAGTGCCCTAGTGTCAGTGTCGCGTTTACGGAAAGCTGCACCTTGTTTCCCGGTAAACGCTTTCCTCTCGCCTGCTGGCTGTCAGTATTCCGACGAGGATTCGCTTGCGGCGCACGATCAACCTTCCCCACGTAGAGGCAAGAACTTCTCGCAGGACCCACGGTAGACCTCCCCCGACTTCGCAAGAACGAACGTTTGACCTCTAACGCACGATCAACCACCCGAACCCGCTGATGTACCCTGTCGCGTCCGCGGAGACGCAGTCTGGAAGGATTGTAAAGATCCGGATAGCGTTTTCTTGAACGCACGCCCAAGTTCCTTTTGAGGAGAGCCAATGAAGAGTGCAGGACGGTTTTTCAAGTTTGTGTGCTTTGTGATCGTTGCTGGCCTTGCGCTTGCGATCCCGGGCATGGCGCAGTCGGTGCGCGGAGCAGTTGCCGGCACGGTGGCCGACTCGAGCGGCGCGGTCATCCCCGGCGCAACCATCGTCGCCACGGAGACCAGCACCGGCGCAAAGAGCCAGACAGTTTCGACCTCCGCCGGTACCTATCGCCTGCCAGATCTGCCGGTGGGTGCGTACAACATCACGACCACCGCAAACGGCTTCCAGACCGCGAATGCGACGGGCATCCAGGTGACGGTGAACAGTACCGCCGCGCTGAACGTGACGATGCAGGTTGGCTCGCAGTCTGAGACGGTGAATGTGGATGCCAGCGGACTGCGCATCGAATCCGAGACCTCGGACATCAGCGGCACAATCTCAAACAAGCAGATTGAAGACCTGCCGCTTTCGCTCGCATCCGGTGTGGGCGGTCTGCGTTCGCCAGAGACCTTTGTGTTTCTGCTGCCGGGCACGACCGGTCCGGGTAGCGGTACCTCCGGCAACACCGGCAACGGCGTCTTCTTTTCGCGTTTGAGTGGAGGCCAGGCGTACGGCTCCGAAGTGCTGCTCGATGGCGCCAGCATTCAGCGCAGTGAGAACGGCTCTTCGTTCGACGAGACCTCGCCGTCGATTGAAGCACTACAGGAGTTCAAGGTGACGACCTCGACGCCGTCGGCCGAGTTTGGCCGCACGACCTCGGGTATCGAGAGCTTCTCGACGAAGTCGGGAACCAACAGCTTCCACGGCACGGGCTATGCGATTGTGAAGAACCGCATCTTCGATGCGAACAACTGGTTTAACAACGGGTACGAGAAGCTGAACTGCGCCGGCGTGGCGGAGATCGATTGCGGTTACAAGAAGGCGCAAGACAGCAAGTACGATTACGGCGGGGTGTTTAGCGGTCCGGTTCGGATTCCGCACCTGTACAACGGCAAGGACCGCTCGTTCTTCCTCTTCGCGTGGGAGAAGTACCAGCTGCACCTGGGCCAGACGTCGGTGAGCACCGTGCCGACGACGGCGGAGCTGGGCGGAAACTTCTCGGACATTCTGGGCGGCCCGGCACCGGGCGGCAACACGATCAACGGTGTGCCGAACCTGCTGTTGAACCCGTGTACGGGGCAAGCCATTCTCTACAACCAGATCTTCAACCCGGCGACCTCGACGCAGATCTCGCCCGGCGTCTTCTGCCGCCAGCCGTTTGCCAACAACACGATTCCCTCTTCGATGCTGAGCCAGGCTGCGCAGAAGTTGATTGCTGGGCTTCCCGCGCCGAACCAGGCACCGCAATCGACCGACGTGTCCGGGTACCTTGGCAACTACTCGTATGAAGCGGTCGCTCCAAACACGAACACGACGTACACGATTCGCGTCGATCAGAATCTCTCTAACCGCAGCAAGATCTTCGCTTCGTACAACACGCGGCAGAACTTCAAACTGACGGCTGCGCCGAATCTTCCCGGAGCCTTCAACAGCCAGGGCTACATCCAGACGTTTACGACACACTACACGCGCGCGGGGTGGGACTACACGTTGACGCCGACGGTGTTGAACCATGTGAACGTGGGCTATAACCGTACGAACAGCGTCAACCTGTCGAGTGAACTGAACTCCAAGCTGACCGCGTCGGCGGCTGGCGTGGCCAATGACAACTCGGTCTTTTATCCGATCATCCAGTTCCCGAGTCCGGACCAGCCGACGACCCTGGGCCAGCAGCAAAATGGCGACAACATCGATAACGGCATCCGCCTGAACGATATCGTCAGCTGGCAGAAGGGCCGCAGCAGCATTCGGCTTGGCGTGGATTACCGTCACCAGCAGTACTCGGTGATCGACTACAACACGGACTCGTTCAGCTTCTATCGCGACCAGACGGCGGGCCTGAACAATAGCTGCTGCTACTCCGGCGCGCCTTACGCGAGCTTCCTGCTGGGCGAAGTGGGGAATGGCGGCCAGGGTGTGTACAACGTGCATCCGCGGTGGAACTCGCAGTACATTGCGGGTTTCATTGAGGACGACATGAAGGTGAGCAGAAACCTTACCTTGAACCTCGGCCTGCGCTATGACGTGGATGTTCCACGCAAGGAAGCGAATAACGAGACGTCGGACCTGAGCCTGACGGCTCCGGACGCGGCAGCCGGCAACCTGCCCGGTGCGCTGGTCTTCGGCACGACTTGCCACTGTAATACGGAGTGGGCGAACACATGGAAGAAGGACGTCGCGCCTCGTCTGGGCTTTGCGTATGTGCTTCCGGGAACGAACGGCAAGGCTGCGCTGCGTGGTGGAGCGGGCATTATCTACGGGCCGCTTCAGTACAACGACTTCGGCGCGAGCATGACGTTCGGCTACAACCAGTCGCGTTCGTTTGCAGACGGGCAAACGGCGACCACCGGCGGCGCATTTACGCCGGCGTTTCGTTTGGATTCGACCTCCGCGGCTGACCCGACGAACAGCACGGTGGGCTTCCCGAACGTGAGCTACGCGCCGAGTACAGATCCGACGCAGCTTACTTCGCCGAATGGCCTGGGAACGTTCTCAGCCGTCGGCGGCGAAGTGATTCTGCCGAAGGATGGGCGTCCGTCGATGACCAGCAACTGGAGCCTCCAGTTGCAGGATGAACTTGCGCAGGACCTCATCTTCACCATCGGGTACATCGGAGAGGTGGCGCAGAACCTGCGTTCGGGCGACCTGAGCAACATCAACAACATCAACTCGTCCTACTTCAGCCTTGGCGATAAGTTGAACTACTCCACCTACTACATCCCGACGGGTGGATCGAGCCAGGGTGTGAAGGCGCCGTACTCCACCTTTACGGGTCCGCTGGGTCAGGCGCTGCGGCCTTTTCCGCAGTATGACTACATTCAGGGCGATTGCTGCCTGGAGAACCTGGGCCACTCCTCCTACAACGCGATGGTGGTTTCGCTGGAGCGTCGCTTCCGCAACGGCTTCAACCTGCAGGCTTCGTATACCTGGTCGAAGACGCTGACGGATGCGGACTCGACGATTCCCTTCAGCTATGTCTCCGGCAACCAGTTGGAGCAGGCGCAGGGTTCGGGCAACCTGAAGCTGGATAAGGCGGTCAGCGTGCAGGACCTGCCGCAACAGTTTTCTCTCAGTTACCTCTACCAGTTTCCCTTTGGTAAGGGACGCAAGTTCCTGAATAACAACCGCGCGCTCGACTACCTGGTTGGCGGTTGGCAGGTCGGTGCCATTCAGCGTTACTCCAGCGGGCAGCCGATCGGCTTCGGTTGCGCAACGGGCGTTCCGTATTATCAGAACTGCCTCTCGTTCCAGTACGGCCCGGCTTCGAATGGCGGACGGAGCTATGCGAGCGCGGCCTTTACGAAGAACAAGAACGGTCCGAGCGCGTTCAACGGCCAGTCGTGGTTCAAGCCTGCCTATCGCGTGGCCGGAACCAACTCCAGCGGAAGCTATGTCGACCCGGGTGTGCCGTTGAATCAGGCTGCCTTCTACGATGAGAATCGCGAGGGCACTGGTTGGGCTCGGCCGTACACGCCTGGCTGCGCTCCGGTTGGCGACCCGCCGTGCTCGCTTACACCGTTCCAATTCGGCAACATTCCGCGCGAGACCCTGGCGATTACGGGGCCGCTGTACAAGGCGGAAGACCTTAGTCTGCTGAAGGACTTTGCGATTACCGAGCGCGTGAAGTTCGAACTGAAGGGTGAAGCATTCGACTTGTTCAACCGCCACCGGATGGGCCTGCCGGATCAGTCGCCTGGGGACTCGTCCCAGTCCACCGGCTTCGGTATCCCGACGTTCACAGACTATGGTCCACGCAATATGCAGGTGACGGGGAGGATTACCTTCTAAGTGGCTGGCGAGGTGGATGGTCGTATCGTTAGGGTGAAGCGAAGGCTTCACCCTCTCAGCCGTTGTTCGATAAGAGTTCTTTCTTGTCATGGGGGATTGCACTAACTAGAATCAGTCCGCGTGAGTCTATGTGGGTGGTATCGCTCCTGTTGCTGAGTTCGTTTACGGCGCCGCAAGCGACAGCGTCGACCGACGCGAAGTCCATCGTGCTGGCGGCGCAGCAGGACGAGAAGGATGGAAGCATGGAAGCCGCGCGCGACCTTTACGAGCGAGCCCTGCTCCTTCGTCCCGGGGATGCTGCCGCGCGCGACGGTATGGCTATAGCGAGCGAGCGCATCGCCCTGAAGCAAGTGTCGGACAACGACGGGGACGGAGCCTTGGCGACCCTGATTCGGGCGCGACAGGCTGAGCCGGATAACGAGAAGGTACTGCTCGATCTCGGCATTCTTGAGGACCAGATGAAGCTCTATCTTGACTCCGCAAGCACGCTGGAACACCTGGTCGCGCTGAAGCCGTCCGATCCTGCAGCGTACTATGCGCTTGGCCGGGCCGATCTCGACCTGGGTAAGTTGGAGTTAGCGGAGAAGGCGTTCGAAACGTACTTGCAGGCGCGCCCGGACGATGCCTCTGCTCACTACGGGCTCGGCACGATCTATGCGACGGGGCTTCAATTCGACCCAGCAGAGAAGGAGTTGCATAGGTCGATAGAGCTTCAGCCGAAGCAGGTGGAGAGCTACTATCAACTCGGGCAGCTCTACTTACAACAGGGTAAGTTCGAAGCTGCGATTGCCCAGTTTCAGACGGCTCTCGGACGCGATCCGAAGCATGGCGGCGCCCTGGTTGGGCTGGGAACGGCTTACTTCAAGAGGAAAGATTATCCCGCGGCGAAGGAGTGGCTGAGTAAGGGCATTGCGGCGGCGCCGGAGTATCAACCGGGCCACTACTACCTTGGGCTTACGCTGGCGCGCCTGGGAGACGCAGCGGACTCAAAGCACGAACTCGATCTCGCGGCCACACTCTCCGAGAGAGACAGCCAGCAAGCTGCGAGCCGGCTGCGCATACAGAACCCGGCGGGTGCTCCATGACGACAAAGCTTCCAATCTTCGCTCTGCTGGCGGTTCTGGCGGGAGGCCTGGCTGCGCGTGCGGATCTTCGTGCGCAGACGCAGCCTTCGCGTTGGTTGGAGGCAGGTGGTCTTGCGCTGCGGCAAGGCCATCCGCAAGAGGCTGAGGCGGACTTCCGTCATGAGCTGGATGCTGTGCCGAACTCTGCCGACGCGTACCTCGGCCTTGGCCTCGCGGAACTGCGGCAAGGCAACGCCGACGAGGCGAGGGCAGCGTTGGGCAAGGCAACGGAGCTTGCCCCGACGTTGCCGGGGGCGCACCTGTTTCGCGGGATTGCCGAGTTCCAGATGAATGCGGTGGACGCTGCACTACCGGACTTCGAAGCGGAGGTCGCACTGCAGCCGAAGAACGCGGAGGCGTACACATGGCTGGGCATCGCAAACCTGCAGGCCGGCAAGCCGCAGGCGGCGGCGACCGCGTTTGACCACGCGGGCACGCTTCGGCCGGACGACCAAAGCCTGCTGTACTACCAGGTGCGCGCGCACACGCTGGCGGCGCAGCAATCGTTCCGCTCGCTGTTTGCGCGTGACCCTGATTCTGCGTTCGTCCATCGCGCGCAAGCGGAGATTTATGCCGAGGCCCAGCAGCCGGATAAAGCCGTCGTAGAGTACCAGGCAGCGCTCAAGCGCTCGCCGAACGACCCGGAACTCTACGAGGCATTGGGCGATGCGCTGCAGAAGATAAGCCACACAGCGGAGGCCAGCAGCGCGTACGAAGCGGAGCTGAAGATCAACCCGCATAGCGGCATCGCTCTCTACAATCTCGGTAAGATACAGGTGCAGACCGGTGATCCGGCGCAAGGTGTCGAATACCTGCGGCGCGCGCTTGAGGCGCATACGGCGGCTGCCCCAACCAACTTCTATCTTGGCTTCGGCCTGGCGAAAATGGGCAAGAACGAAGAGGCGGTGCACTGGCTGGAGCAGGTGCTGGAGAATCAACCGACCGACTTCATCCGGCAGAGCGACTACTACGAGTTAGGGCGGATTTACCAGAAGCTTGGCAGGCGTGCCGACTCGCAGAAGATGCTGGATGCCTTGAAGAAGATGAAGGAACATCCTGCTTCAGCGAGTTAGTGGTCTCGTGATTGACATCAAGAGATGCGGCGAATTGCTTAGCGATGGAGTAGTCGTCTCCTGAAGCATTTAGTGGACGACTGGAGCCTGGCAGGCAAGGTTGTGGTCGGCTTCTGGCAGGATGCTGGGACGGTCGCGGAGATCGCTGCCTGGACTTGTGCCGTCGCGGGCTGGCACAAGCCGCAGAAACCAAAGGTGGCTCACTTTGATGTAAGGGCTGCGAGGGGCTCGGAAGCAGCCATGCTGGGAAGAGAAGGCTAACTCCGCTCGTCGATCCCGCTTCCCGGGGTGCGATGAACGGGCTCGGTTGCCTGGATTGGGCGGCAGAACAAAATCGGCTCAGGCAGCGATCGATCCAGAAACCCGGTTACGTCCGGCGTGTTTCGCCTCGTAGAGGCGTTCATCCGCAAGCTGCACGACGGTGTCGGTTGAAGTGAGCACATGGCCGGGAACGCCGATCACGCCGAAGCTCGCGGTCACGGGGCCCGTGATTGTCGAACCGATTTGCGAGAGAGAGATTCGTTCGATACCTCGACGCATCGTTTCGGCGACGCAGACAGCGCCGGATAAGGGAGTCTCAGGAAGTAACATGGCGAACTCTTCGCCCCCAAACCGCGCCGCCAGATCAGTCTCCCGGCGCGCGACACTGCTAATCACCCCCGCGACCAGCCGCAGGCATTCGTCACCGCAGGCGTGCCCATATTGATCGTTGAATCGCTTGAAATGGTCGATGTCCAAGAGCACCAGGCTGAACTCCGTCGAGTAGCGTGCATGCCGCGCGTGTTCGTATGCCAGCATGCGGTTGAAGTGGCCGCGATTCGCAAGTCCGGTCAAGGCATCCGTTTCCGCGATGTGCAGCAGCTGGTCGTGCGCCTGCTTCAGTAGCACCTGGTTCCGAACCCGTGCGCGCACCGCGCACGGGTGTAGCGGCTTGGTCACAAAATCGACCGCACCAAGCTCAAGTCCGCGCGTCTCCTCGCCCGGATGGGAGAGGCTTGTGGCAAAGATCACCGGAATATCCCGGGTCGCGATCTGCGCCTTCAGCCGGCGGCACACCTCATAGCCATCCATATCGGGCATCACTACGTCGAGCAGAATTGCATCCGGCCGCCGCTCGGCCGCAAGACGGAGTGCAGCCAGTCCATCCGGTGCCGAGAGCACGTTATACTCGCCGGCAAGCGTATCCTCCATCAGGTCGATATTGATCGGATCGTCGTCGACCACAAGTACACACGGCTTGGGGCGCCCATCGAATTCCATGGCGGGAGGGTGCGAGGCGGGCAAGAGGGTGACGAGCCCTGCGTCGGCAAGCCACGTTTCCCCGGCAGAAAACAAGCCCGGGCGTTCGGCGGCTTTCAGGTTCGCGGGCGGTACAACCAGATTCCAGATCGTGGACACGGACGCTCCTTTGAAAGCACATCGGCAAAGGCACTTCGGGATTAGATAGGTGGAGCAGCTCGTTTCTCGATGGACGGTGCTCTCATGGCGGTGACACCTGGCCGAGCCGGGGCCCGGAGAACAAGATCCACGCGGTCAAACGTCGACCTCGTAGCTGCTGCCCTCGTATGGGAGCGGCCGAAGCTGCGCCTGTCAGGCAAGATGCTCCCGCAGGTGCGCGTCGATGCATTGCTTGACTGTCATGGGATCGATCGGTTTACACAGGTAGCCGACCGCACCCATTCCCACGCCACTCCCTTGTGCGCCCTCGCTCCTTAGCGATGAAACAAACAGGACAGGAATGTCCCGGCTCCATACCTGCGCTTTTAATTTGCGGCACACCTCGTACCCGTCCATGAAGGGCATCATTACGTCAAGCACGACCAGGTCTGGGACCGTACCGGCGATGCTGCGCAGCGCCCTTAGCCCGTTCGTCACGTACTGCACCTCACACTCACCCTCGAAGATGTCTTCGATGAGGTCGAACGTGTCGGGATCGTCGTCCACCACCAGGATGCTCGGTCGCTTGCGGTCTGGAAGGAACTTGCACTTTGAGATGGCGCCCTTCAGCATCACGTCGATGGTGGTGATGGGCACGAAATGATTTTCTCTGCCGGGGAATCCTCGGCTCGTCTGGAGCTCTGGGGTCACGTTCGATGCAGGGATCGCGACCAGGTGGAGTCGAGTGGGGGAAAGGTCTTCAGGGCGGTCGGACGGGACGTCGAGCAGCTCGTTTTTCATTGTGGGCATGATCCAAACTCCTTGCGTTGTGTATCGGACCAGTGGGCGTTCTACACCTTCCCGGTCAGAGATTCCTACCCCAAAAGTACCGCGCCATGACTTCGAACTGTCGCGGAACGCGATAGGTCTCTCCCCTCGGAACGCGCTACACCTGGCTATCGAGAGAACGGGCAGCTTCAATCGCCGCGAGCAGCGTAGGCGCAAATTCTGCAAGCATTCGCTCCATGGAGTCGCTTGTCCCCGCCCGCAGGCACTCTTCGATCGCTCCCGAACGGACGGCAACCTCTTTCGCTTCCAAAGTCGCGGCGACGCCTCGCAGGGAGTGGGCAAGACGCATCGCCTCTTCCGTTCTGCCCTGCTGCAACAGCTCTCGCATCTGGTCCGCCGCACCCGCGTACTGCTGGTGGAAGCGGGTCATCATCTTGCGTAGCAGCTTGGGGTTGTTATTCGCACGGGCAAGCGCCGCATGGATGTTGAACGGAAGCAACTCGTCCGGGATGTTATATGCAGGAGCCGTTTCCTCCGCTCTCTCCTGCGCCGGCCGCTCCGCAAGCCCGTCGCCCGAGACCCTTTCGCCGCCAACAATCCACTGCCGCAGCATCTCGGAAAGCGTACGATGGCTGATCGGCTTGGTCAGATGATCGTTCATGCCCGCGCTCAGGCTGCGTTCGCGATCGCTGGCCATTGCGTGAGCCGTCATCGCGATAATGGGCAGGCGATCAAAACGGCTGTCGGAGCGGACCAACCGCGTCGCCGCAAGGCCGTCCATCACGGGCATCTGGATATCCATCAGGACCAGGTCATACGGTTCGGTCATCACGCGTTCCGCCCCCTCCGCGCCATCCACCGCGATACTTACCTTTACGCCCAGATCTTCCAGCAGCTCCACCGCCAGATCGCGATTGATCTCGTTGTCTTCGACCAGCAGCACGCGTCTTCCGCTTAGCTGCGCTTTTAAGCTGTCGTCTCCCGCGGGCGCGCCGTGACGATCGATTTCCTCATCCTTCCTGAGCGCAGATTCTATGATGTAGAGCAGTTGAACCTCGCTCAGCGGCTTACTGAGAAAACCCTGCACCACCGCTTCGTCGAGCTGACGCACGATGGAATGGATGTCGAACGCGGAGACCATCAGGATCGCGGGTGTATGCCGGATGGCTGGCGTCGCCCGAATCCGCTTGGCCGTCGCAACGCCGTCGCTTCCAGGAAGCTGCCAATCCATAAGGACAAGCTGGTAGGGATCGCCCGTCTGAACGCCCCCCATCAGCGCGGCCACCGCCTCTTCGCCAGAGGCTACACCGCGGGCACGAAACGTGTTGTCTTGCAGCATCTCGACCAGTCGACTTCGCTCACTTTCGTTATCGTCCACGATCAGAATTCGCGCTCGCCCAGGAGACGTGCCCACGTGCGATGGGGCGGACGCAGAGGCCACCGCAACCTCGAAGCTTGCGGTGAAGCGGAATGTGCTTCCCTGGCCGGGTTGGCTCGCGACCGAGATCGTTCCGCCCATCAGCTCGCATAACTGCTTGCTGATTGCGAGTCCCAGTCCGGTCCCGCCGAAGCGCCGCGTAAACGAGGCATCCGCCTGGTGGAATGACTGGAACAATCCCGCCACCTGTTCCTTGCTCATGCCGATCCCGCTATCGGTGACGGCAAACCCAAGGGTGCAGGCGCTGGCTTCCCTGCGCTCCACGGCAATGCTTACCGTAACCGAGCCCTCGGTCGTGAACTTGATCGCGTTGTTCGCCAGGTTGATAAGGATCTGACGCAGTCGTACCGGATCTCCGACCAAGTTCGCCGGCACGTCCGGGGCTACCTGCACGGTGAAGGAAATCGTCTTCTCGCGTGCTCTCACGCCGACGATATCCAGCATATTTCGAAGAACGTCATCGAGCGAGAACAGGATCTGCTCCAGCTGCAGCTTGCCCGCTCCGATTTTGGAGTAATCCAGAATGTCGTTCAGAATGCTCAGCAAGGACTGCGCCGCGTTCTCCATCTTCTCCAGATAGCCGCGTTGCCGCGGCGTCAGATCCGTGCGCAGCGCCAGGTATGACATCCCCAGCACGGCGTTCATCGGGGTACGAATCTCATGGCTCATGTTCGCAAGGAACTCCGACTTGGCTCGGTTGGATTCCTGCACTTCCTCCATTGCCTTGGCCAACTCCGTCATGTCCCACGTGGCGCCTACAACGCGCACGGCGCGACCATCCCTATCGAGCTCCCGATCACCCGCCGCGCGCAGGTGATGCAGCGTACCATCGTTCCACGGTACGCGGTAGGTACACTCGTACGGCTGGCCCTGCTCGGCGCACGCCCGCAGCGCGAGGCAATTAGATTCGCGATCGTCGGGATCTAGCATCTCCATCCACTGCTCGAAGCTCAGGTTCTCTGGTTCGCACTGCGCCTGCCCATGAAGCTGCTGCATGATCGAATCCCAAACCACCCGACCGCTCGCCTGATCCCAGCTCCAGATGCCGATGTGTCCTTTTTCGGTCGCCAGCGCGGCCCGCTTACTGATCTCGTTTAATGCGAACTGTTGGCTTACGCGTTGCGAGATGTCGGCCGCAAACTTCAGAACACTGATGGGAACTCCTTCGGGGCCAAGAATCGGGTTATAGCTTGCCTCCAGCCACACGGTATCCCCGTTTTTGGCCACCCGGGTGAACTCTCCGGACTGAAACTCACCCTTGCGTAGCCGCTCCCAAAAGTGCCGATACTCCTCACTCCGTGCATGTTCCTCGGTGACGAACATCCGGTGATGCTTCCCGATCACCTCCTCCGCCTGCATGCCGAAGACCCGCAGGTAATTCTCGTTCGCAGCAAGGACGGTTCCGTCCATCCCGAACTCGCAGATCATGGTCGAGCGGTCGATTGCCTCCATCCGTGCATGATTGTTTGCCGCCAGGCGCGCCAGCCGTTTACCTTCCACACCCAGGGCGTCCAGGGTTTCGGTGATGCTGCCGGCAATCGCAGGCGCTGAGCGCGATAACAGCACGGCGATCGGAACCGATGCGACCGCACACACCACCTTCAGTGCCGCGGCCAGCGGATAAGCCGGCCACCACAGCGTCACCACCTCCATGGCGTGGGTTGCGCCACAGGCCAGGATGAAGATGCCGAAACTTGGCATCAGCCAGCGATAGGTGCGGAACTGCGAAACGTTCCACAGCCGCCACGCCAGCCAGAACAGGCTGCCGAAGATGGCAGCATAGGAGGCCGCAATGGCGCTATCCGCCGCTACATTCGTCCAGATCAAACCCGGCTGCGCAAGCAGGCAATACCGATGCGGCAGGTAATTCGCCGAGGCAAGCGCAGGAAGCACACCGCTGCGGATGAGAAGAAATGTGCCTGAAGCGAAGACAAAAAAGAGACTGATGAACTTTTTCACCCGAACCTCGCAGCGCCGCGGAACTGGGAGGAAGGTTCGGCTGCGGGTCGAGAATACCAGTGAGAGAAGGGGGCAGGATAGCCGCTGTCATCGGTTCCCGACAACCTCAGTTCATAGTGGGAAGAGGTGCCGGAACGGAACGCGAAATGAGCCCCAGAACGGGATCCCTGGCGAGGGAAGTTCGAAGATACAACAGCCCGGCTTGGAGTTTTTGGAGCACCGAATGGGATTTGAACCCATGAATACCGGTTTTGCAGACCGGCGCGTTAGCCACTTCGCCATCGGTGCCCTTGGCTGCCACAGCCCATCGGCTGTGGCAGCAAGACAGTGTTTTACTTCGGCTGCGCAGCCGTGCGCAGGTAAGGCTTGACGGTTTTGTAACCAGGAAAGATCTTTTCCGCTTCCTCGTTTGAGACCGCTCCCGTGATGATGATGTCATCGCCCTGCTTCCAGTTCGCCGGCGTCGCCACCTTGTGCTTCGCGGTGAGTTGGATGGAGTCGAGGACGCGGATGACCTCGTCGAAGTTGCGTCCAGTCGTCATGGGGTAGGCGAGCGTCAGCTTGATGCGTTTGTCGGGCCCGATGATGAAGACCGTGCGCACGGGCGCGTTGTTCGCGGGCGTGCGGCCTTCGGAGTTCTCGCCGGCGTCGGCAGCCAGCATGTCGTAGAGCTTGGCAACCTTGAGCTCGGGGTCGCCGATCAGCGGATAGTTGACCTTCGTGCCGCCTACGTCTTCAATGTCCTGCGACCACTTTTCGTGGCTGCCAACCGGATCGACCGAGAGTCCGATCACCTTGGCGCCGCGCGCCGCAAACTCTTCCTGAAGGTTGGCCACGGCACCGAGTTCGGTGGTGCAGACCGGGGTGAAGTCCTTCGGGTGCGAGAACAAAACGGCGTAGCTGTCGCCGATCCACTCGTGGAAGTGGATGGTGCCCTGGGTGGTTTCTGCGGTGAAGTCGGGGGCGATATCGTTGATGCGGAGTGACATGATCTTCTGTTTCCTCGTCAGCAGCGTAGCTGTTTCCTTTGTTCAGATTCAAACTTCCGTGCAATCGTCGCAAGCCCAATTTGCCGCAATGAAAAACCCACCCGGCGCATTGGCCTTGGGTGGGTCTCTGAGTCTCTTCGAAGGCTTTACTTCGATTCGCTCATCCACGCACCCGCAAGCGGCCACGGCAACAGCAGAGGCAGCGGCAGGCGGTGAGGGTGAGCATCTTCGACATCGAGGGTAGATCCTTCCGTGGGCGTCTCGCCCACTCGATTCGTACCGCGGCCAGCCCGTGGTTTAGTTCGGGTAGCATCGAAGAAGCAGTTTTGCCTCCCGTGCGGTAGTCAAACTTTCTCACTCCCGGAGTCCTCATGTCAACTTTCCCCAATCTTCGTCGCTTCGACTACTCGCTGGTGGATGTGTTCGCCGAGCGCGCGCTTGAAGGCAATATGCTGGCCATCTTTACCGACGCCCGCGGGCTCACGGATTCCGAGATGCTGTCGATCGCGCGCGAGACTAATCTGGCCGAGACCACCTTCATCCTACCCGCGGACGACCCCGCAGAGGAGCGTGAGCAGGGCGTGCGCGTGCGCATCTTCACCACGCAGGAGGAGCTGCCGTTTGCCGGGCACCCGACGCTCGGTACGGCCTCCTGGCTCTACTGGCACCATCCGCAACTACGCGGTGCGGAGGCAATTACGCTCCTGCTCAACGGCGGGCCGGTGACGGTGCGCTTCCGCGCTCCGGCTGAGGACGAAGAAGGCGTCTTCGGCACCATGCAGCAGCACGACCCAGTCTTCGGTCGTATCCACGATCCCGCGACAATCGCCCATGCCACGGGCATTCCTCTTGAGGACTTCGACCCTTCGCTGCCGATCCAGACGGTCTCCACGGGCCTGCCGTTCTGCATCGTGCCCGTTCGGTCGATCGAGACCGTCAAGCGCCTGGAGGTGCCGCAGGCGGCGGCCCAGAACTACCTGGCAACGACTGACGCCAAATTTTTCTACGTCTTGAGCCGTGCGTCTGCGGATTCGCCTGCTGACTTCCATGCGCGCATGCAGTTTTACAACGGCGAAGATCCCGCGACCGGATCGGCATCGGGTTGCGCGATCTCGTACATGGTGCGGTATGGGATGGCGGAAAGTGGTCACGAGACCGTTTTGGAACAAGGCATTGAAATCTTCCGTCCATCCAAGATTTTCGTCTCGGCTCGCTTGACATGCAGCGAAGTGGGACACGTGTTCGTTGGCGGACGCACCATTTTGGTGGCAACCGGGAGCTTTTCGCTCCGGTGATTCGGAAGTTTCCCACAGCAGTTTGTCATCAAACCGCAACAATGGAGCGGGTCTGCGAAAAACGGTGGATGAGTAACCCCTAATCTCGTGAACTTTCTCTTTATTTTCGCCAGTTGCCAAGATGGTTCCCCCTCCGTAATGTTGGGAAGCGTTGCAGGAATGAGCGGGTCGCGAACGTGGTTCGAAGCCCTGCGAAACTCCGAAAGCAAAGGAATTTACTGAATTTTCGAACAACCTGACTCGAGAGAGGCTCGACCGCCCAAGGCAGTCGCTCCCTCCCGTGCGCTCAAAAATCCTGTCTGCCCCGGCAGCCGGATACGACCAGGCTCCAACGTTCCTTAGGAACAAGCCTGGCGGGTCCAAAGGCTGTGAATCGCAGCAGCGGGAAAGACGCGCCCGGGCGAAATCCTAAACCGGATTCTGGGTACGCGTGGCAACCTGCGCGGACGACGGCCGGCCTCGCTCGAACACCGCGGTACCGCTGCCGGGTCATGCCCTGCAGCCGGAGCCGAACCACTGGACTGTGCGCCGCCATGCCGCGTATGGGCCAGATGGGAGAGCCTCGCCTCGCGATTCGCGAGGGGAGCCGCGGACACAATGTAGAACGACGTCCTGGATGTGGACCGGCTAACCAGCCCGCTACACCTTGGACCACAACCCGCCGGCGCCCTTGAACCAGCGCGCGGCCAGAGAGCGAGAACAGCAAGAATGCGTCCAAAAAAAGTGATTCTCTGTGTCGACGATAACGAAACCATCTTGTCCGTAAGGACCTTTCTCCTGGAAACCCGCGGCTATCGTGTCATCAGCGCCCTCACCTCTGCCGAGGCGCTGGAAATCCTGGAACGAACCGTTCCGGGTACGCTCGACCTGCTGATTGCCGATCTACTGTTGCCCGGGATGGACGGCAACGAACTCGTGCGGCGCGCCAAGCAGATGCACCCCTCCCTTCCTACGCTGATCGTAAGCGGCACCGTGGCCAACTACGATCGTGCGCTTGCCGCCGATGCCTTCCTGCCCAAAGGCGCCGGCTCGCCGTCGGAGCTGCTGGAGCGAATCCGCGTGCTGGTCGCCCGTAAGCGCGGCCCGAAGAAGCATGTACCTACCCCGACCCTGCCGGCACAGCCGATGCTTGTGCCCAGCTCGCAGCAGGAGCAGAAGATCAAGCACGCGATTGCGAGCTAGTAGAGGGTTGTATGTTGTGGGTTGTATGTTGCAGGTCAGTAACGCTGCAAGCCTGCAACACTTTGTGCACACACAACATACAACTGACAACCTAAGACGTTCTTACGCTTCCACCAGCCCGTAGCGACGCTGCCATTCCTGCTTGAGCCTGGCCCAGACTGCATTTTTCTCGCCCTCGGGCAAGTCTGGATCGGGCTTCTCGACGAAGCGAGCGGCTTCTGTCTTTGCGAGTTCGAGCAGGCTGCGATCGCGGACGAGGTTGGCAACGCGGAACTCCGGCATACCGGCCTGGCGCGTGCCGAAGAACTCACCCGGGCCGCGCTGCGCCAGGTCGAGCTCCGCCAACTCAAAACCGTTCTGTGTTCGCACCATCGCGTTCAGTCGAGCCTCGGCAGACTCGCTCACCTTGCCGCCCGTGAGCAGGATGCAGTAGCTTTTCGCCGCACCGCGTCCGACGCGTCCGCGTAGTTGGTGCATCTGCGCCAGGCCAAAGCGCTCCGCGTGTTCGATGACCATCACGCTCGCGTTCGGCACATCGACGCCGACCTCGATCACGGTGGTTGCGATCAGCACGTCGATTTCACCGCGCTGGAAGCGCCGCATGGCTACTTCCTTGTCGTCGGCGTTCATGCGGCCGTGCAGCAGGCCAAGCTTCAGATCGGCAAGCGGTCCCTTGCGCAGCTCGTCGTACATCTGCGTCGCCGAGCGCAGCTTGGTCTTTGGGAATAGTTCCGCGCCGTTTCTTTTGCCACGTCGCTTCGGCTCTCCTGATCCCTGATCCCCGACCCCTGAGCCCTCGTCTTTCGCAAAATCCAGCTCAGGCTGGTCGTCCTTCGCGCCTTCGATCACCGGGTAGACAATGTAAGCCTGCCTGCCGAGCGCGACCTGCTTGCGAATGAAGCCCCACACTTCTGCAGCCTTCTCTTCACTCGTCCGCCGCGTGACGATCGGGGTACGCCCGGGCGGAAGCTCGTCGATGATGCTCAGGTCCATGTCGCCGTAGATGGTCAGCGCGAGCGTGCGCGGAATCGGCGTGGCCGTCATGACCAGGACGTCAGGATCAGCCATCACGCCGGCGGCGTTCGGCTTCTTCATCAGCTTGAAGCGCTGCTGCACACCGAAGCGATGCTGCTCGTCGACGACCACCAGGCCAAGATTGGCGAAGTCTACCTTGTCTTCGATTAGGGCGTGAGTGCCGATCGCAAGCTGCGTCTCGCCGCGATAGATGCGCCCGCGTCCCTCGCGCTTGCGCTCTTCGTCGAGCGACCCGGTCAGCAGCGTCACACGATAGGGTTTGCCGGTGGTTGGTGAGATCTTCTCCGCCAGCAGCTTCTTTGCGCTCAGATAATGCTGCGTGGCGAGGATCTCGGTCGGCGCCATGAGCGCGGCCTGGTAGCCGTTTTCAATGGCGACCAGCGCGGCCTGCATGGCGACGATCGTCTTGCCCGAGCCGACATCGCCCTGCAGCAGACGCCGCATGGGCTGCGGCTTGCACATGTCCGCGACAATCTCGCCCAGCACGCGCTTCTGCGCGGTCGTCGGGTGAAACGGAAGCACTTGCTTGATGGCCTCGCGCACCGGGGCCGCGGTTTCGAACTTCGTTCCCACGCGCTCGCGCAGGCGACGCCGCTTCAACTCCAGGCCAAGTTCCAGGTACCAGAGTTCTTCGAAGATCAGTCGCTGATGCGCCGGGGTTCGCGCGGCCTGCAGCTCCGCTATCGAGGTGCCGGCAGCAGGGAAGTGCAGGGCCTTCAGGGCTTCCATGCGGGCGGGTAGTTTGAGGCGCTGGCGCAGCACGGCCGGCATGGTCTCTTCAGCTTCGACGCCGCTCTCGGTCAGCTCTTCGAAGACGCTCCACATCACGCGGCGCGTCCACTTCGAGGTGAGCTTCGAGCCCCAGGGTGTCGTCCCGCCGAGGCTCTCATATACGGGCACGATGCGGCCCATCTCGAGCTGGATGAACTCGGCGTCGGGGCCAGTCGCGCCGGGCTCGGGCAGCAGCTCGAAGGTGGGCTGCACCAGCTTGAAGCGTCCGTTGCCGCCGCTGCGCGAGGTCTCAAGCTTGCCGTAGACGGCGACGCGCTGGCCGAGCCGGAACTTTTCGCGCAGGTAGGTGCCGTTGAACCAGATGCACTTGATGGTGCTCTGCCCAAGTTTGGGGATGTCGCCGGAGACGTCGACGCCAGGAGCAGCCAGCCCCAGCAGCAGTTCGAAGATGGCGCTGCCGCCCTTGGTGCGGAGCAGCGTCGAGCCCCGCACGTCGCCCATCAGCGTCGCCATCTCACCCAGTTGCATCTCCGCTATGGGGCGCGGGTTGAGGCGGTCTTCATAGCGAAAGGGCAGGTGGTAGAGCAGGTCCTCGACGGTCTCGACGCCGCGCTTCGCCAGCGCCTCGGCGACACGCTCGCCTACGCGCTTGATGTACTTTACCGGCGTCGAGAGTTCTAAGGGCACGCAGTTGATGCTACCAAGCGACGGTGTTCGAACGCGCATTGGAAGGATCGTGCTTCTTCAACCCGTTCTCGCCAATTCCCTCTCGTCGCTCTTCATGGGCACAATGGCGATCCGAAGCTTCATGGCGCGGAGCACGGCATTCAAGCTGTTCAAGGACGGGTTTCCATCATCCGAAAGGGTACGGTAGAGCTGGGTCGGGTTCAAATCAGCTTTCTCAGCGACGGAAGTCACACCGCCAAAGGCCTTGGCGAGCTGTCGAAGCAATACCAACAGCTCCCCTGGTTCTCCATCCTCCAGTACTGCATTTAGCATCTCCAGCGCCTCCTCGGGATGCTCCGCATACCGTTCCGCGATTACCTCTTCATAGTCCTTATCCCTCATCGCCTCGTTCCCTCCAGTCCTTCCAGCAATGCACCGCACGTGCGATATCGGATTGCTGGGAGTCCTTATCTCCTCCGCAAAGCAGCAAGATCACCTCATGTCCATGCACTGCGTAATAGACGCGGTATCCTGCACCCACATCGATCCGAAGCTCCCACACACCATCTCCGCAGGACTTGTGATCGCCGAGATTTCCAAGAACTATCCGATTCAAGCGCCTGTTGATTGCGAGACGCGCCTTCTCGTCCGGAGCCGGTTCAGCCAGGTTGCAAACAAGTTCTTGCCGTCACGTGTGAGATACGTACGGACCTGATACACAACGCGATATTCGTCTTAAAACGAATTCCTGTCAAGCAGTCTGAACCTCCCCTGCTAAACTTGAATTATCTCCATGCCCATCGTCGAACTCGACAATATCCGCAAGGCTTACGACACCAAAGTCGCCGTTGAAGGACTCTCCCTCACCATCCAACCCGGCACCATGTTCGGGCTGCTCGGTCCCAATGGAAGCGGCAAATCCAGCTCCATCCGCATGATGATCGGCATTACGCGGCCCGACTCCGGCACGGTGCGGCTCTTCGACCAGCCGTTCCGGCGCGAGGCCCTGAAGCGCATCGGCTACCTGCCCGAAGAGCGCGGCCTCTACAAGAAGATGAAGGTGCTCGATCAACTCGTCTTCCTTGGGCAGCTTCACGGTCTCAGCGTCTCCCTGGCCACCGAGCGCGCGAAGGCATGGTGCCATCGTATGCAGATCGCCGAGGTGATGGATAAGAAGACCGAGGAGCTCTCAAAGGGTATGCAGCAGAAGATCCAGTTTATCGCCGCGCTGCTGCATGAGCCCGACCTCATCATCATGGACGAGCCCTTCAGCGGTCTCGACCCGGTAAACGCCAGCCTGCTGATGGATACGCTCGTCGATCTCCGGAAGCAGGGCAAGGCCATCCTCTTCAGTACGCATCGCATGGACCAGGTGGAGAAGCTGTGCGACGAGATCGCCATCATCTACAAGGGCAAGCTCGTGCTGAGCGGCGCCATGCGCGAGATCAAGTCGCGTTACCCTGCCAACCGCGTCCATGTGCACTTCGAAGGCGACGCCAGCTTCCTGCAGCATCCGTCGATCGCCACGGCAAAAAATTACTCCGGGCTTGCGGAGGTCGTTCTCTCGGACCCAGCCGCCGCACAGACTCTGCTGGCGCATGCCATTTCGAACGGCACCGCCATCACCCGGTTTGAAGTCATGGAACCAACGCTGGAAGAGATCTTCATCGAGACTGTAGGAGAAAACGTCGATGCCTAGCAGCTTCAGCAACATCTGGCTCATCGCCAGGCGCGAGTACCTTGAGCGCGTCCGGACGCGCGCCTTCCTCGTCGCCACGGTTCTTATTCCGTTGCTTATGGGCGGCTTCGTCTTCGCCAGCGGCTATCTTGGGACGAAGACGAAGTCGAACGCGCACATCGCAGTCGTCTCCGCGGACCCGCTATTCTCCGCCGATCTGAAGCACCAGCTGGAGACCGGCAAGCGCTCACGCATGTCGGTGGATACGTACACTCCATCGGCTTCCACGCGTAGCGCGCTCGTAGAAGACCTGAAGAATAAGAACGGCATTGCCGGCTATCTGTGGGTCACTCCGTCGCCGCTTCCGCATCAGCGTCCGACGTTCGCCTATATTGCTCGCTCTGCTGGCGATGCCACCACGGTGTCCATCCTCAACAACTCGATCCAGACCGTGCTGACGCGCGAGGAGCTCACCCACACCGGCGTTGCGTCGAAGGATATCGATAGCCTGCTTGCGCCGGTCGATATCGACACCAGCGCCACCGGTGACAGCCGCGCCGCTTACTCGGCCGCGCTCGTGCTCTTCCTGCTCATGTACATGGTCATCATGCTCTACGGCATGAACACCGCGCGTTCGATCATCGAAGAGAAGACCAGCCGCGTCTTCGAGGTGCTGCTCTCCACCATCAAGCCGGATGAGATGCTTGCGGGCAAGATTCTCGGCGTGGGCGCGGTCGGGCTTACGCAGATCGGCGTCTGGATGGTCGCGGCGATTGTGCTCGGCAGCACCGGGCTTGCGGCCGGCCTGCTCGGCTCCGGCAAGCTGCCCATCTCACTCGGCCAGGCGATCTTCTTCGTCGTGTACTTCCTCTTCGGCTTCCTCGTTTACTCGTCGATCGCCGCCGCGCTCGGCGCCATGACGAACTCCGAGCAGGAGCTGCAGCAGCTCAACATGTTCCTCGTCATGCCGCTCGCCTTCTGCATGTTGATGCTCTTCGTCATCGGCACCGCGCCCAACTCCACGCTATCGACGGTGGTTTCGCTGATCCCATTCTGCAGCCCGCTGCTGATGAACCTGCGCATCTCGCTCACGACGGTGCCGCCCTGGCAGATCGCCCTCAGCTTCGTGCTGATGTCGCTGACCATCGTGGCCATTCTGTGGGTCGCGAGCCGAATCTACCGGGTGGGAATCCTGATGTACGGCAAGAAGCCCAACCTGCCGGAGATCATGCGCTGGCTCCGATACAGCTAATCCAGCTCTCCCGCTGGTCGGCACCTCATGCAGGGTAGCGGCCAGCGGAAGGCTCATCGACTCGTTACTTCGGCAGGGGAAGCGAAACAGCCTTGCCGCTGAGCGAAGACCGACGCGCCGCATCGAGAATCTCGCTTACCGTCACATTGGTCTTCAACCCCGAGACGCTGTTTCCCTCATCGACTGCGCCACTCAGCACGGCTTCAAGGTAGTGCAAGGGGTCGTCATAGGGTGCGACCAGCGGCGTGCCTGTGCCGACGACGCCCGCCTCTTCGCCTTTCTTGCGTACTTCAATCGCGGTCGGATCCATCGCCTTCGCGTAACCGGTCTTGCCGTAGACATCCATCTGCTTCAGAGCGAACGGCCAGTTCCACGAACCCTGGATGATGGCGACCGCATTCGGATAATTCAGGACGATATCCGCCTCATCATCGACGCGCGGGTAGATATCGGGCTTGATCCGTTTGGTCACCGCGAACACCGACGTCGGCACCTGCCCATCCATCAGCCAAGTCATCAGGTCCGGCCCGTAGCAGCCGAAGTCGATCAACGCGCCGTCGCCGCCCTGCTTCGGATCGGTAAGCCACGAGAGAAACTCCGGCTGCACACCAATCTCCTTCGGCCCCTGGTGCCCATCGCGAATGACAGTCTTCACCACCGGTCCCAGCGCGCCGGACTTTACCAGGTTGTAAGCCTCGGTATTGCTGGAATACCAGCTCGTCTCGTAGTCGACCAGTACATGGATGTGGCCGGTTTCAGATGCCTTTTGCATCGCCAGCGCATCGGCATAGGTAATCGCCAGCGGCTTTTCCATCATGACGTTCACGCCCAGCTTCGCGCACTGCTCGACGATGGTGCGATGCTTGTCCGGCGCAGTAAACACGAGCGCGGCCTGCGGATGCGTCTTCGCCACCATCTCCGCAATGGTGTCGAACCGCATGCTCTGCGGCAGGTGATAACGTGCCGCATACCGATCGAACAGCACCTTATCGGTGTCGACAACCGCTACCAACTGCACGTCTGGCCTCGACAGAATGCCGCCCGCGGGGGTCAGCGCGCTCTTGCTGAAGAAGCCTCCAACATGCCCGTGCTCAAGCCCCACAATCGCTACTTTTATCGGAGCCGCACTCGCCGCCTGCGCCGCCGCGAGCAGCAGCGCACCAACCAACATTAGCTTCTTCATTCCGAGCCTCTTTCGCATCGATCGATCCTGAAATACCCTCCCATGCTAATCCCTGCGATCGAGCGTGCGCCTCCGGGCCAAAACGTTTGCGCTCGCCCGTTCGTGCTTCACAATTGAAGGAATGAGTTTTTTTCGCTTCGCACTCCTGCTCGCCCTCTTCCAACCCGCCCTCACCTTTGCAGCACCAGCCGACTGCGCCTCGCTCAAGCACAAAACTTTGGCGCCGTCGGAGCTCGCTCTGCCTACCCGCGGAGCCGAAATCAGCTCCGCGCGCCACATCACGCAGGCCGGCCCGGGCTTCTGCCGTGTGCTCGGTAAGATTCATCCTGTCAGCGCAGGCGCGCAGCCCATCCGCTTCGAAGTCAACCTGCCCGACACGTGGAACCAGAAGGCCGTGCAGTTCGGCGGCGGAGCCTTCGACGGCTGGTTGCATCAATCCGACGGGCTTGGGCATACCGTTGTCGGCGACAAAAACCTGCCCACTCCACTCGCCCGTGGCTACGTCACGTTCGGCAGCGACTCAGGCCATCATCACCACTACCTTCTGCTCCCTGACATCTTCAATGCCCTCAATCCCAAGTTCGGGCTCAACGACGAAGAGCGTAAGAACTTTGCCTCCGAATCGTTGAAGAAGACGCACGATGTCGCGGTCGCACTCACAAAGCTTTATTACGGAAATCCACCCCGCCGCATGTACTTCGTCGGAGGCTCGACCGGCGGACGTGAAGCCATGATGGTGATCGACCGGTGGCCCGCCGACTACGACGGTGTGCTCGCCGCCTATGCGGCGTGGAACCAGATCGAATCCGACCTCCAGTACATCCGCATCTCGCAGGCGATGTACGCCAAAGGCGGTTACATGCCCTTTGAGAAGACAGAACTGGTGCGCGACGCCGTGATGAAGCAATGCGACGCGCGGGATGGCCTTAAAGACGGCATCGTGAGCAATCCCGCAGCCTGCACCTTCACTCCCGCAACGCTGCGCTGCCCCGAAGGCGCGGACCAGCACGGCTGCCTTTCGGACGCCGAACTGCACACCGTCGAAGCCTTCGCGCAGCCAACAGCCTCCGACTTCGCGGTCGAGAATGGCATGACCTTCGAGCCGGGGTTCGACGTTCTCCGCGGTGCCGACCTGACCGGCAACATGGGCCTTTGGCGCCATCCTATGAAGCACCCGTTCTTCCCGTTCAACTCCTTCTACTATCTCGTCGCAGACGGCGTGCTGCGCGACTTCCTCAAGGATCCGAAGCTCAGCGCGCTCACCTTCGACTGGAAGTCCGGCGGCACCGACGGCCGGTTCATCCCGGCCATCCGCGAGCAATCGGCCGAAGACGACGCCAGCCGTGCCGACCTGACACCATTTGCCTCACACGGCGGCAAACTCCTCCTCGTCCACGGTGAAGCCGACACCACCATCCCCACCGATGCCTCCGTGCTGCTCTATCAACGCATCGTCGCCGCCATGGGGCAGGCGCGGGCCGACTCCTTCGTGCGCCTGTACCTCATCCCCGGCTATGGCCATGCACGCGGCGTCTTCGACGCGGGTTTCGACACGGTCGGCACGCTCGACGCATGGGCCGACCAGCAGCAAGCGCCGACCAACCTGGCGGCCACCGACCAGAACCTCGGCGCAACCCGCACGCGTCCGCTGTGCGCCTACCCCCAATGGCCGAAGTACGACTCGGGTGATCCCAACCTCGCCGCCAGCTTCCACTGCGAGGCGGCACCTGCACCCTAGTAAACTGGGCTCGTGCCCCCACAGCGTCCATTCAGCGCGAAACAGCGCCTCCTGCTCAGGATTGTTCCGCCACTTGCCGCGCTGCTGATCCGCGTGCTCGGCATGACGCTGCGCTACGAAGACGTTTTCCCGCCGGGCGCGGTTAACCCCATCCCAGGCGACGCGATCCCTGGCCCGACCGTCTACGCCTTCTGGCACCGGTCGCTGCTCGCCTGCGCGCACCGCTTCCGCAACAAGGACATCGCCATCCTGATCTCGCAGAGCTTCGACGGCGAACTGATCGCGCGCACAGTTGAGCTGCTTGGCTTCAAAGCGATTCGCGGTTCGAGCTCGCGCGGCGGTGCGGCCGGCCTGCGCGGCATGGCCGAGGCCTACGCCGCCGGCCATCGCTGCGCCATCACTGCAGACGGTCCGCGTGGCCCTGCGCAGGTCGCCAAACCCGGTACCGCGCAGCTTGCACAGCTTGTGCATGCACCGTGGGTGGGTACCTTCAACGCCATCCCGCTGAACGCATGGGAGCTGAAGACCTGGGACCGCTTCCTCATCCCAAAACCCTTCAGCACCGTGCTCCTCACCTTTCCTCCACCCATTCCAACCACCACTCCCGACCTCCACTCCGCTATCCAGCAATCTCTCGAAGACTCCGTCAAGATGGGCGAGCACGCGAAGCGTCCCGCGTACGCAGTACCGCTCGTCCGGCGTTAGGACGCACTTGCTCTTGCGTTTAAACTAAATCCAGTGCGTGTCTCCGACTTCCACTTCGATCTCCCAGAAGAGCTCATCGCCCAGACTCCACCCGCCGTACGCGGCAGCAGCCGGATGCTGCGCGTCGACCGGGCCACAGGTGCCGTCGCTGACGATGTCTTCGCCAATCTCCCGCGCCATCTCCGCGCTGGTGATCTGCTCATCCTCAACGACTCGCGCGTCCTGCCGGCGCGGCTCTACGCATACCGCCGCGGTCTCGCCATGCAGGCTTCTTCCCCGGCGCCGACCGGCAAGATCGAAGTTCTTTTGACGCAGCAAATCGCCCCGCACGAGTGGTCCGCGCTCGTGCGCCCCGGCCGCAAAGTTCAACCAGGTGAGACCCTCGTCTTCCCCGACGCTAACGGCACGCCGATCCTCGAAGCCGAGGTCCTCACGGCTGGCGAATTTGGCGAGCGCACGCTGCGCTTCCAGCCCGAACCGCGCTTCCTCGAACACCTCGATCGCATCGGCCACATGCCGCTCCCGCCTTACATTCATCGAGACGACGCCGCCGAAGACAAGACTCGTTATCAAACTGTCTATGCGAACCAGCCGGGCTCTGCTGCTGCACCTACGGCCGGGCTGCACTTTACCCCGGAAATCCTCTCAGAACTCCGCGCCCAGGGCGTGCAGATCGAGACCATCACTCTCCACGTCGGCCTTGGCACCTTCCAGCCAGTCCGCGCGGAACTCCTTGCCGACATCCGCCTGCACACCGAGCACTACACGCTCCCCGCTGCCACCGCGCAGGCCATCGCCTCCGCACTCGGCGAAGGCCGCCGGATTATTGCCGCCGGCACTACCACCACCCGCACTCTCGAACATTGCGCCGCTACCGGACAGCTTGAACCGCACTCCGGGGCAACGAACATCTTCATCAGCCCAGGGCATCCTTTCCGGATTATCGACGGTCTCCTCACCAACTTCCACCTGCCCCAATCGACCCTGCTGATGCTGGTCAGCGCCTCTCTCGGCAGCAGGGAAGCGGCGCTCGCCGCCTACGCCCACGCGGTCCGCGAGCGCTACCGATTCTTCAGCTACGGCGACTGCATGTTGATCGTCTAAAGGCAACAACAAAGTCGCCCTCATCGCGGGCGGCGACCACTTCGTGCGGTGGAGGCGCTTCGCGCGCGAAGCGCTTTCACCCCACGGAGTGGCGCCCGTCCGGCGTTAGGACGCACTTGTTGTTGTCTTTATTTACCATCAACCTATGTCCGCGACGACCAAACCGCCTGTCTACCTGCTTGACTCCATGGCCTTCATCTTCCGCGCCTACCACGCCATGCAGCGGCAGCGGCCTATGTCCACGCGCACGGGCATCCCCACCGCCGCGACGTATGTCTTCGTCAACATGATCAACAAGCTGCGCAAGGACTTCAGCCCGCACTATCTCGCCGCCATCTACGATGTAGGAGCACCTGTGCACCGGAACGAAATGGCCGCGCAGATGAAGGACGTGCAGAAGTTCAACAGCAAGACCCAAGCCTTCGAAACCATCAAATACGGAGGCTACAAGGCCAACCGCGCGGAAACTCCACCCGACCTCATCCAGCAGCAGCCCTACATCCGCCGCGCCCTCGAAGCCTTCCGCATCCCCATCCTCTACTACGAGGGGTTCGAGGCAGACGACGTCATCGGCACCTTGTCGTGCAAGCTGAGCGCGCTCGGCCACCACGTCTTCGTGGTCTCCTCCGACAAGGACATGATGCAGCTCGTCAACCAGAACGTCTCCATCCTCAACCCGACGAAAGACAACCTGATCCTCGACTCCACCGGCGTGGAGGGCATCCTGGGCGTACCGCCCGAACGCGTCGTCGATGTGATGGCGCTTCGCGGCGACTCCATCGACAACATCCCCGGCGCACCGGGCATCGGCGACAAGGGTTCGGTCGAACTGATCCAGCAGTTCGGCACCGTGGAGGCCGCGCTCGACCGCGCCGAAGAGGTCAAAAAGAAAACGTATCGCGAATCGTTACAAAACAACCGCGACAATATCCTCCTCTCAAAAGAACTCGTCACGATTCACACCACCGTTCCCATCGAGTACACGCTCGAAGCCATGCGCACGCAGCCCGTCGACAACGCCGCCTGCCGCGAGCTCTTCTCGGAACTCGAGTTCACCACGCTCCTCAAGGAACTTGCACCCGCTGTCGACAATAGCGTCGTCACCCTGAACACCAATCCCACCCCCGAAGAAATCGCCGCCCTCCTGCAGCAAGCAAGAGCCCGGGTGCCCCACCCTCGCGGAGCTAGGGTGGGTTCCGAATCACCCGAAACTTCCACCCTTGACCAGCCTCAAGGCCTCGCGATCGCCATCTTTGAAGACGCCCGCGCCATATCCGAAGAGACGGCAGCCGAACCCTCCGAAGAAGACGCTGCCGAGCCTCCGCCAGCCGCAACCATGTCTTTATTCGGAGCCGAACCACTTCTGGGTGCCCCAGGTCTCGCTTCTGAGACCTGGGAGGTAACATCTCCGGACCCTGCTTGCAGACTAGGCTTAGCGATCGACGCCAACGCCGCCATTGAAGTCTCCCTCGACGCGCCCGGGATCCGCGAAACGCTTGAAGACGAATCCCTGCCCAAAGACGTTCACGACCTCAAAGCCGTGCTGCGCGCGCTTGCCCCGCATAACGTCACGCTCCGCGGCGTACGCGACGACGTGATGCTGCTGAGCTATCTCGTCAACCCCACGCACAGCTCGCACACCCTGCCGGACATCGCCGCGCGGACCACCAGCCGCGCCCTCGTGCATCAACCCACGAAGGATCATCCCTCCGATCCGAAGCGCCTGCCTGAAGCAGCGGCCGCCATCGCGCGTCTCGCCGAGGCGCTCGCCACGCAGGTTGCCGAAGCCGGCACCTTCACCCACCACATCCCGAAGGACGAGCCCACCCTCGGCGGCGCCATGACCCCCGAGATGATCTACTCGACGCCGGTAACGGTCGACCCGACCAAGACCTCGCCGCTGATGGGCGTCTACCAGACTATCGACCTCCCGCTCGTCCCCGTGCTGCTGCGCATGGAACAGGCCGGCGTACGTATCGACACCGGCGTACTCAACCAGATGTCCTCTCGCCTCTCGGTCGAGATCGATAACCTCGCCGAGCGCATCTACTCAGACTCCGGTCACCGCTTCAACATCAACTCCCCGAAGCAGCTCGGCGACATCCTCTTCAACAAGATGGACTTACCGAAGCCGATGAAGTACGGCAAGGGAAAAGTAGTCTCGACCGCTCAGGATGTGCTGGAGGAGTTAGCCGAAAATCACCCGATCGCCGCATTAGTCATCGAGCATAGGCAGCTACAAAAACTAAAAGGCACTTACCTTGACGCGCTCCCCCAGCTCGTCGATTCAGAAGGGCGCATCCACACCACCTTCAACCAGGTAGGCACTGCCACGGGACGCCTCTCGTCGACTAACCCGAACTTACAAAATATCCCCACCCGTACAGCCATCGGCCGCGAGATTCGCGCGGCGTTTGTCGCGGCGCCGGGTAACCTGCTCATGTCCGCGGACTACAGCCAGATCGAACTTCGCTTGATGGCTCACTTCAGCCAGGATCCGCTGTTACTCAACGCGTATCGAACAGGCATTGACATCCATACCCTGACCGCGTCGGAAGTCTTCGGCATCCCCATAGCCGAGCTCGACAAGGAGACTCGCGCCCGCGCCAAAGCCGTCAACTTCGGCATTGTCTATGGAATATCCCCATTTGGTTTGGCGGCTCAACTAGGGATAGATCAACAGATCGCCAAGACCTATATCGAAACCTACTTCGAGCGGTACCAGGGTGTGCGCCGCTTCATCGACGAGACGCTCGAAACGGTACGCCGCGACCAGGCCGTGCGCACCGCCTTCGGCCGAGTCCGCCCCATCCCGGACATCGGCTCGCGTAACCCCAACATGCGCGGCTTCGCCGAGCGCACCGCCGTCAACACCCCGCTGCAAGGCACCGCTGCGGACCTGATCAAGCTGGCCATGATCGCGCTGGACCGGAAGATTTCAGAACGGAATTTCCGCTCAAAGATGACCCTCCAGGTCCACGACGAACTCCTTTTCGACGTAGTTCCCGAGGAAGCCGAAGAGATGCAGCAACTCGTCAAGCACGAGATGGAAAACGTCGCCCAGTTCTCCATCCCCATCGTCGCCGACGTAGGCCTCGGCGATAACTGGCGGGACATCAAGTAGGGTGCACCGAAAGATGATTATCGAGGGTCGACCAAGCCCATGCCGATCATCCCGAGCGCGGTGATGCTCGGCAGAAAGAAGTAGGCGCCACCGCGTAGTTCGACGAAGTTCGGCAAGCCGCTGCACACAAACGGAGGATTATCCGGGCTGCGGGTGCCCTGCACCACGAAGCGGCCGTGACCGCCGTGATTGCCCATCAGCATGTCCTTGTCGTTGCCTTGCTTGGCGTCGTTGCCGTACTCAATCCACTGCTGCTGCACGAATTCAAACTGGCGTGCGATGCTCGCGTTCAGCACCATAAACACGACGCCGCGTTCCTCCGCGTCCGAAACCGGCGCATCCTCTGCCGCAAACGGTCCGTACGGCAGCCCACGCCGCGTAATCCGCCGCCGGTCCACCAACCTCCCGCTGAAGCCGAATGCATCGCGCGGATGCACTCGCCGCACATGCGCGCCGAGCGGACACTTTGCGCCGTCAGGGTCTTTCCCGTAGGTAAAGTCGGTGCTGCGATTGGGGTCCTGCGTCAGTGCAAAGTCGGGCTTGTCGGGCGAGAGTTCAAGCGGTGTGCCATCCTGCCACCGCCCGATGAACTTGGCCGCCAGCTTCTCCTTCGCTGCAGCATCGCCGGCGCCATAGCGAGCGGCTTGTTCGGTGAGGTACGCCCGAAATGTCGCCACGTTCTGGTGCAGCTTGCGATAAACCATGAACGTCCCATTGCTTGCGAGGATGTGCGGCACCGGCGCCACAGGCAACTCCCCGGCCTCATCCGCATACCCCAACAGCAATTCGCCCGTGGCCAGCGGAGCCCACGTGCCATCCGGCGTCAGCTTGCCCTGCCCGGGCTGCGTCGAGCGTTCGACGCCCAGGTAATCCGGATTGCCAAAACCATCCGTGTAGCCGAAGTGCTCTTTCGTCGTGGGTTTGCCGTCGACCACCACCGCAGCCGCATCCTGCGACCCCACAACCTTCGCTCCGGCAGTCGCAGCAAGCATTGCCATCACCTCGGCCGTACACGCATCGAGCGCCGCCGCCGACGTCGCATTCAGCCCCAGCCAGGCATGAACCTCGTTGCCGCGCCAGACCTCATCCCAGTGCTGCGGCGCGTTCTTCTTCGTGTCGCCCAGGATGGCAGCGCGCGCCTTCATGCCCTGCTGAAACTCCACCGGAAAGCTGACCAGCGTAGCCAGCGGAAGCTTGAGAGCCTCAAGCCCCGCGAAGGTAAACGCGATGTTGACCGTGGCGGCGGGCTTGCCGCCATCCCACTTCTGCCCGGTCGTAATCCCCGGCAAGAGTCTCTCGATCAGCGTCCTCGCGCGCTTCGCATCTTCGAAGTGAAGAAACAGATAACGCGCGACCGGCAGATTGTAACCACGCAGCACGAAGCCCTGGATATCGGTCGCATTCAGCTTACTCATTGCGGCCTCCTGTCTTGATTGCGCGATGCGGCGCCATCGAACCAGGCGCAGGCACCGCGGTTGCAGCCAACGCCGCGGCAAACGCGAGGAACTCCGCTTGCAGGCGTCCCGCGTCGACGCCCTGATGTTGCGCGATGAAGGCTGTCACCGCATCCTGCGTCAGCAGCGCGCGCTGCGTCTGCGGGAGCGTCCTGTCATTCACCGCTGCGAAAAAGAACGTCGTCTCCAACTGGCAAGCCTTCATGTAAGCCACAAACTTGCCGAGATCGCTGACGCCCGGGAAACCCACGCAGTGACTCCAGACAGCCTCAATCTCCGCCGGCGCAGACCGCGCCAGACCTGCGAGGTAGCCGTCCAGATCGGCATCGCAGTTCGACTCGAAGACGAGGTACTTCGACTTCAGGTGCTCCTCACAGGCCGGCATGCCGACATAGATCACGTCATCCATCACTGCGAGCCGCGCCAGGTGCGTCCCGGGCGCGATCGCGAAGGGGCTTCGTTCATCGGTTGGCAGGGTCGCAAGGTAGTTCCGGATCTGAAGATCGTGCGACGGAGTCGCGCGCGCATCCTCGATGATCGGCGAAAGAATCGTTAGTCCGTAGAGATTTCCATTCTGGTTCGGCATCGACCCTCTCTCAGCAAGCCACCGGAGCTTCGCCGGTCTCGCCCAGGTGCGTCTGTACCTGCAGCACGAAGTCGCGATACGCCTCGGCGAACTCTTCCACGCTGCATGCCTGCGCCCGCGCGTGCAGCGCATCAAACGCACTCTGCACTACGTGCGCGGACTTCAGGTCGTTTGCCGTCGCGTTCGGATACGCAGTGTAGTAGTAGTCGGTATCAAACTGGACGCGCGCGATGTACTCCTTAAAGAGCGTCACGGGCTGCGAGCCGGGAAACTTCTCGCTCCATCGCCAGATCAGGTCCAGGCCTCGGCTCAGCACCGCGGAAAACGCATCGATGTACTGGTTCCAGGTTCCGTTGAAGTTGCTGAAGAAGAGCAGGTAGTCATACTGCAACTCATCCCTTGATTGGCCGTTGCCCAGGCACGGAAAACGATCCCGCGGGATAATCACCCAACGCGCAAACTCGATAAATGAAAGGTTGATCAGGTCGTTCTGCAGCGGCTTTACATGCCAAAGCACAAAGAAGAGCAGCCGCAGAATCGGCGTCTTCCAGGGCCGCATCGGCGTCACCACGTTCATCGCGTAGACCTTGCCGTTTACATTGCTCATCGCAACTCCAGAAGGGAAGCAGCCTGGCCCGCATGTTCAAGGAAACGCGCCCCGGTAGAACGAATAGAGCAGGATCGAAAGGTGATGCTTTGGTTTGCGGATGATTGTAGACCGCCTCTCACCAACCGTATAGCAGGAAATCTGCGCGTCCCCGCGTGAGCCTCTACTTGCCCGCAAGCCCGCGGCGCTATAGCCTCATGCTCGGAGACACTGGCTTGAAACGTTCGCTGATCTGCACTGCCGCCTTCGCCGCCCTCACCCTTCCTCTCTGCGCCCAGCAAACCCACGGCATCCGCACGCAGGATATGGACCTGGCCATCACCCCCGGCAACGACTTCTTCCACTACGCCGATGGCCGCGGCGTCGCGCGCGAGCAGATTCCCGCAGATCGCGCCAGCATCGGCGTCTTCGCCACCTTGGCCGATCGCTCGAACAAGAACGTCGCCGCCATCATCGAGCAGGCGTCTACCCCGACCCCCGCAGCGGGCACCCCCGACCGCAAGATCGCCGATCTCTACGCCTCGTATATGAACGAGCACGCCATTGAGGCCGCAGGCCTAAAGCCGATCGAACCCGAACTCAAGAGCATCGCCGCGATCCAGACCCAGCGCGAACTCGCACATGCCCTCGGCCTGACGCTTCGCGCAGACGTAGACGCGCTCAACAACACGAACTTCCACACGCCCAATCTCTTCGGGCTTTGGGTCGCGCCCGGCTTCAACGACCCAGCGCATTACGCGCCATACCTTTTCCAGGGCGGGCTCGTGCTGCCCGACCGCGAGTTCTACCTCAGCGGCTCTGACCGCATGAAGTCCATCCGCACCACGTACGTCGCGCACATCGCCGCCGTCTTGAAGCTCGCGAACTTCTCCGACCCGGAAGCACGCGCCCAGAAGATCCTCGCTCTCGAAACCTCCATCGCGCAGAAGCACCAGCCCCTCGCCGACAACGAAGACATCCACAAAGCCAACAACTCGTGGACGCTCGCCGACTTCACTGCCAAAGCTCCCGGCCTCGACTGGCCTGCCTACTTCTCAGCGGCCGGTCTCGTCAACCAGCCCAGCTTCTACGTCTGGCAGCCCGCTGCCGTCACCGCCGAAGCCGCCATCTTCGCTGCGACGCCGCTCGATACCTGGAAGGACTACCTCGCCTACCACGCGCTCGAACAGTACTCCGCTGTCCTGCCCCGGGCCTTCGCCGACGAGCGGTTTGACCTCTTCGGCAGGACGCTCTCCGGCGTCACCGAACAGCGGCCACGCGAGCAACGAGCCATGGCGCTGGTGAACAGTGTCTTAGGGGATGAAGTCGGCAAGATCTACGCGCGGGAGTACTTTTCGCCCGAGGCCAAAGCCAAGGTGCAGGCGCTCGTCGCGGAGCTGATCGCGGCCTTCCGCATCCGCATCAACAACCTCGACTGGATGGCCGCCTCCACCAAAGCCGAAGCGCAGAAGAAGCTCACCACCCTGGCGGTGAGTGTTGGCTATCCCGACTCCTGGCGCAGCTACGAAGGCTACAACCCCAAGCCCGGCGCGCTCTTCGACAACGTGCGCGAGGCCGGCATGTTCGACCTGCACTACCAACTCGCGCGCATCGGCGCGCCGGTCAACCGCCACGAGTGGTGCATGGAGCCGCAGACCGTCAACGCGGTCAACATGCCGCTGCACAATGCGCTCAACTTCCCCGCCGCCATCCTGCAGCCGCCGTTCTTCGACCCGCAGGCGCCGGACGCCGCCAACTACGGGGCCATCGGCGCCATCATCGGCCACGAGATCTCCCACACCTTCGACTCGGAGGGATCGGCGTTCGACTCCGAAGGCCGCGTCCGCAACTGGTGGACGCCCGCCGACTTCGCCCACTTCGAAGCCTCCACCGCAAAGCTGGAGGCGCAGTACAACAGCTACTACCCGTTTCCTGATCTCCACGTGAACGGCAAGCAGACGGTCGACGAAAACACCGCTGACGTGGCCGGGCTAAACGCCGCCTACGACGGCTTCCACGCGGCGTTACACGGAAAGGCAGCGTCTGAGCAAGATGGCTTCACCGGCGACCAGCAGTTCTTTATCGCCTTCGCCCAGAACTACGAAAGCAAAGCCCGCGAAGCCGCGCTGCGCCAGCAGGTCCTCACGGACCCGCACTCGCCCAGCCAGTACCGCGCCGATACCGTCCGCAATCTGGACGCCTGGTACCCGGCCTTCAACGTCAAGTCCGGCGAGACACTCTACGTGGCTCCCGCCGAACGGGTGAAAATCTGGTAGCCGCCGAGAGAGCAGGTTTTCGCGTTTAGCCGCGAAAATCTGCTTACTCCGCGCTCCCGCGCGAACGCTTTCCCGCCGAGTAGCGACGCGTCCGCTATGGAACCCGCTATACTAAGAGAGCGCACGTCCGGTCCATCCCCCCTGATAGACTTCAAGACTGTGCCATCGGCCGCTGCGCCCGTATTCGGAGCCCGGCCAAGCCTTCGCTCTCGAAAGAAGAAACGAAACCGTGGATCACCAGACCAAAGTTGCCTTGAAGCAGGATCATTTCGTCACCACAACCGCGTCGGGCCTGGAGTGGGCCAGTGAAAACCGCAAGTCGGTCATCACGACCGTGCTCCTGCTGCTCGCGGTGATTATCGTGGTCGTTCTCGCCGGCGTCTTCTGGGCGCATCGCAGCCAGGCCGCGGCCACAGCCTTCGGCGATGCGATGACGGTCTACCAGACGCCGATCGCCACGCCCGGCCAGCCCCTGCCGCCCGGCACCAAGACCTTCCAAACCGCCGCCGAGCGCGCCAAGTCTGCGAACGCCGCCTTCCTCTCCGTCGCAAACAAGTACGGCATGACCGCCGACGGCAAGAATGCACTCTACTTTGCCGGCCTCACCTACCTCGAAGAAGGCCAGATGCAATCGGCCGAAGACACTTTGAAGAAGGTTTCCAGCGGCTGGAACTCGCAGCTCGCCTCGCTCGCCAAGCTTGCGCTTGCCGACCTCTACCGGCAGACCGGCCGCAACCAACAGGCCGTCGATATCTACAACGACCTAACGGCGCATCCGACTGACTCCGTGCCCGCCGGCCTTGCGCAACTGCAGCTTGCGGACCTCTACACGGCCGAGGGCAAGATCGACCAGGCGCATAAGATCTACGCGCAGTTGAAGGATAAGGACGCCAAGGGTGCAGCCGGCGCCATCGCCGCGCAGAAGCTGAACCCCAGCGCCCCACCCGCGGGCGTCAGTCTCGGCCAATAGCCGCAACCCCGCTCCCGTAGGTCGCCGCAACCCCTGCTACCCGACCAGCGGGATCGCTCTCGCGAAGCAATCTCGCCACGAAGTGGTCGTGACCCGCGATGAGGGCGCCCGTCTGGCAGGACAAGCTTGTCAAAACCCATGTTCTTCATCATGCAGATGCGCCGCCGTCGAGCGGTCGCTCACGTGCTGAATCGTTCCCATCAGCGCCTCGTGAGCCTCCGCCCCCATGCGTAGCTCGGCCACCTTCTTCCACGGGTCGTTCGTCTTTGGCTCCGCCACCCACAGCGGAAGCGGCATCTTCAGGTACTCGGCCAGTACCTGCGCGTGCGGCTCGTACAGCGTTCGGATCGCGGTCAGCCGCAGCTGCGCCGCCGGATCGCCGCACAATCTCATGTGCAGATCGCCCATCTCGCCGCACAGCCTATAGAACGTCTCTTTCGGCAGGCGGTCGGTCTCCAGGGTGCTCGGCAGCCGCTCGTTTGCACGCTCCAGGTGGAAGACGTGTCCCAGATCGAGCAACGCGTGGCGTCCCATGGCGAACGTCAGTTGCGCCTGCCGTGCGATCGGCCCTTCGATCGTCGTAATCAGCAGCGCGCACGCATCCAGCACAGCCACCAGCCCGGAGAGCCAGCTCTGGTTGTCGTGCTGCGACCGGTAGTAGCAGAGAATCGGGTACGAGATGTGCGTCTCCAGGATCTCCGCCGACCAGCGCTCCCACTCCTCCAGCAGCCGGCTCAAATCGCGTTCGCCGCCTTCGTGTCCATGCCGCTTCAGCAGCTCGGTCGCTGTTGGGGGCGAACCGGCACGCCCGTCCAGCATCGCCACGCTGATCTCCCGCCGCGAAAACGCCTGGTAGAGCACTGGCAAATAGCCAATCACCAGCGCCACAAACCCCAGCCCAGTGCCCGATTGCACCACCACCAGCGCGCGCGCCCAGTGGCTCTGCGGCGTCACATCGCCCAGTCCCAGCGTAAACAGCGTCGTCCCGCTTACATACAGGTCCGTCCGCAGCATCGCGGACATTCGCGCATGCCCGTTGATGGCGTCGGCAAACGGCGTCCCCAGAGCAAAATAGAGACAGCCGAACCCCACCACCAGCAGCGTCGCCCACAATCCCAGCAGCAGCAACAGCGAGACCGGGCCATACGCTCCGTACATCCGCTCCCGCACCCGGTGATCCTTTACCCATCCCGCAACTGCGACCAGCGGGCGCCACGTCAGGATGTAGAAGACGCGGGTCAGCCGCACGCGACCCTTGGGTCGCCGCGGCAGAATAATCGTCTGCAGCGCGTCCAACGCGACGCTCAAACAACATAGCAAACCCAAAATCAGAGCCAGGATGCGCATTGCTCCACCTTATAGGGGATGCAGCCGGATGAAAAATTGCGGCAAAATAGTGCAGTTTCCGAATTCGACACCAATTCCAAAAAAGAACGCAACGAATTCACATCGGTTGGGTCTATCTTGACAGAGGGTCTTCTCTAGTCGGATGCTTAGGCATCCATCCAATGAAAGTGGTCGTCAAAGGGGTTCACAGTACAGGGCTCGTGGGAGAAACACATGCTCGTCCTAATCGTCGACGATGAACCGATGGTCGCACAGACTCTCGGACTCATCTTTCGCAAGAGCGGCTATAAGACCGAAGTGGTGCACACCGCTGACGAAGCCATCTCGTTTGCCCGCAAGACTCCGCCCAATCTCGTCCTCTGCGACATTGAGATGCCGATCCGCGACGGCCTTGAATTGATGTCGGACCTCGGCGAAGAACTCCCCAACTGCCCGATTCTCGTGCTGACCGGCTCCTACCGCAGCCTCAACAAGGTACGCGCCCGCGCCGGCACCATGAACCAGGAGGTCAGCGTCCTGGTAAAACCGTGCCAGCCGCTCGACGTTCTCGCCACCGCCAGCAGCCTGCTCAAGACCGCCTAATCGAGTCAAGCTGAGCTGCTTCAGGCTGATAGCTCATGAACCAGCCCGTTGCTGATTTACCATCAAGCATGATGGGTGCCGACGAGAAATCCATTCCGAGCTTCCTCGATCTGCGCAAGGCCCGATCTCGCAAAACCGTAACCCGCGCCGTCAGAAGCCCACTCCCGCAACTCGCCTTCGACCTGACTCCACCAACCCCAGATCCAGCCCCAGTGTCCGCGCCAACTTCCACGGCCGCCTCAATATCGCCCGCTCCAATATCGCCCCCCCTCCGCCGCCCCGTCGAACCGATCCTCTACACCGTCCGCCAGCTGATCGCGGAGCTGCGCCTGCACGTAGAAGGCGCCTACACCGGCATCCTCAACGTCGAAGGCGAGATCTCCAACTGCCGTCCCGCCGCCTCCGGCCACCTCTACTTCACGCTCAAGGATGGCGACGCGCAGCTCCCCGTCGTGCTCTTTCGCCGCAACGCCCAGCTTCTCGCCTTCAAACCGAAAGACGGTCTCGCCGTCGAAGTTCGCGGTCGCATCTCCGTCTACGAGACCCGCGGCCAGCTCCAGCTGATCGCCGAAACCCTTCGCCCGCGCGGTGAAGGAGCTCTGCAAATCGCCTTCGACCAGCTCAAGCGCAGGCTCGCCGCCGAAGGGCTCTTCGACTCCGAGCGCAAACGCCCGCTGCCGCCGTTCCCGCACTGCATCGGTATCGTCACCTCGCCCTCCGGCGCGGCAATCCGCGACATCATCCACGTCGTCCGCCGCCGCCACGCCCGCCTCAACCTGCTCATCTACCCCGCGGTAATGCAGGGCACGCAATGCCCGCCCACGGTCATCCAGGGCATCCGTTGGTTCAACCGCCACCCCGAGCGGGTCGACCTCATCCTCGTCGCGCGCGGTGGCGGCTCGCTCGAAGATCTCGCCGGCTTCAACGACGAAGCGCTCGCCCGGGCTATCGTCACTTCTACTCTTCCGGTGGTATCCGCCATCGGCCACGAGATCGACCACACCATCGCTGACTTCGTCGCCGACCTCCGCGCCCCCACGCCCTCAGCCGCCGCCGAGCTCATCACCGCCGCGCAGCACCGCATCGAGGAGCGCGTTACGTCGCTCGAACGCCGCGTCCTGCGCGCCTCCGAGTTCCACCTCCTACGTGCCCGCCAGCGCCTGCACCGCCTCTCTGCTGAACAGGTGCTCGCCCGCCTGCGTGACGCCATCAACCTTCGCCAACAGAAAATAGACGAGCTCCGCTTCCGCCTCGATTACGCCAACATGCGCCTGCAACGGCACAACGCCGCCCGAGTCGCCGCGCTCGAAACCCGCCTGCGCCGCCATGACCCCACGATCCGCATCGCGCACATCGCTCGACGCCTCGAAACCGCGAAGACCCGCCTGAGCGCCGCTTCGCAACACATCACGCGTACCCGACAGACCCGCCTGGAACGCGCCACGCTGCGCCTCACGGCGCTCTCGCCGCTCGCCGTCCTTAGCCGCGGCTACGCCATCGTTTACGCCGCGGACGGCCGCATCCTTACCACCCCCGCGGCCGCCCCACCCGGCACCGAGATCACCGCGCGCCTCGCCGAAGGCACCCTCCACGCCGAAGTCCTGGAAAAGGCGTAAAGGGGAGCAGAAGGATAAAAGCCGGATTAGAAGAGAATCCAATTAGGTTGCGAAGTCACTCTTAACTCAAGAACTCTCATCTCTTTACTCGCGAAAACATGGTCCGCCGTAACCCGCAGCTCTTGTTTGTCGCTAATCCGACTCTCCAACCCCTTCGTTCCCTGTTACGCCTTATTTTGTCACCCTCCGCCCCACCTGAGATACTGCCAACATGAAGAAGCTCTTCGGCACCGACGGCATTCGCGCCGTCGCCGGCCAGCCCCCGCTCGACGACCGCACCGTCCACGCCATCGGCCTCGCTCTCGCCACCACCCTCAAGCGCACGCAGCCCACGCCCCGCGTGCTCCTGGGTATGGACACGCGCGAGTCGAGCGAGCACATCGCCGCCGTCCTGACGGCAGGCCTCACCCAGGCGGGAGCATCGGTTGAAAATGCCGGCGTCATCACCACGCCCGCCGTCGCGCACCTCGCGCACACGCATCACTTCGCCGCCGGCATCGTCATCTCCGCCTCGCACAATCCCTGGCAGGATAACGGCATCAAGCTCTTCGGCCCGGACGGCTTCAAACTCCCCGATGCCACCGAACTCGCCATCGAAGAGGAGATTTTTAGGCAATTGGGTGCCCCCGGTCTCGCTTCTGAGACCTGGAACTCCAATGCTCCGCCTGCAATCAACGAATCCGATCGCGCCGAATACATCCGCTTCCTGCTGGCCGCGGTGCCGGACTTGTCGTTGGATAACAAGCACATCGTGATCGACTGTGCCAATGGCGCCGCCTCCGCGGTCGCGCCGCAGCTCTTCGCCGACCTCGGCGGCAACGTCCTCGTCACCCATGCCTCGCCCGACGGCCGCAACATCAACCAGGGTTGCGGCGCGCTGCACCCCGAGGTCGTCGCCGCCGAAGTGACGAAGCACAAAGCCTCGCTCGGCATCACCTTCGACGGCGACGCCGACCGCGCGCTCTTTGCCGATCACACCGGCAAGGTCGTCAACGGAGACGCCGTGCTGCTGCTCGCCGCGCGCGATCTCCATGCTCGCGGCCTGCTTGCGAACGCGACCGTGGTTGCCACTACGATGTCGAACATGGGGCTCGAAGCCGCGCTGAAGCGCAGCGGCATCGCCATGCTGCGCGCCGCGGTCGGCGACAAATACGTTCTGGAGCAGATGCTCGCAACCGGCGCCACCCTCGGCGGTGAGCAATCCGGCCACATCATCTTCTCCGGCCGCTCCACCACCGGCGACGGCCTGCTCACCGCGCTGCTCGTCCTCGACACGATTCACCGCTCCGGCAAGTCGTTGGCTGAACTTACCGCTGACCTCAAGACCTTCCCGCAGGTCATCGTCAACGTCAAAGTCCGTGAGAAGAAGCCGATGGCAGAGATTCCCGCCGTCGTCGAAACCATCGCCGCGGCGGAGCAGGCCCTGGCCGGCACCGGCCGCGTCGTCATCCGCTACTCCGGCACCGAAGCCCTCGCGCGCGTGATGATTGAAGCCGAGAACGAAGCCACGATGACCCACCACGCCAACGCCATCGCCGCCGCGATCCGCAACGAAATCGGCCTCTAGCCGCCGCAACAAACGCTCCGTGCCCCATTCATCGCGCACCTGCGATCAGTGGGAACCTGATACACCCGGCATCCACACCCCACCAAGCACCCTACCCCCGAAGCAGCACCCAAAGCCACCGCGCCACCAGCCCACAAGCTCCTGCCATCAGCACCACGCGCAGCGCGCTGATCCGCACCAGCAGACGCAGCCCCGCCTCATCGCAAACGCCGGTGCGCGTAAAGCGCCCATGTACCGGCCCCGCCACAAACGCGCTCACGCCGATGACAACTGAAGCCAGCGCAAATAGTGTGATCGCCTCGGCCAGCCCCACAAAGCCCGGGCGCAACCACACCAACAAGGCCGCGCTGAAGAACATGACGACATGCGGAACCGTAATGATCCAGTCGATCCTTCGCAGGTACTCGCGATGTACAGCGGGAAACTCCGCGCGGCCCACGAATCGCCAAAGCGGATATGCGATCTGGTAGGTGTACGCGTTCACGGCCGCACAGAAGATGGTGGAGAATGCGACGGCAATGAAGACGGCGGAAGACATGAAAAGACTCTACAACGTGTCCTGCCGGACGGGCGCCCTGACCGCGGGCGGCGGGTACTGCGTACGCTGGGAGCTTCGCCAGGTCCTCCCGTTGGTCGGTACGCAAACTCTGCCTTGCGACCAACGGGAGCACCACGCGAAGCAGTCGTGACTCACGAAGTGAGCGCCCCGCGCGTAGCGGGGCCGTCCGGCAGGACACTCCTCTATGCCGCCATCTTCTCGGCCGGCGCAATCTCCTCGTTCTCGATCTCCTCCAGGCTCTTGCCCTTCGTCTCCGGCAGCATCAGCACCGTCACCACCAGCGCGATCACACTTGCAATCGCCGCCGCCAGCTCCGCGCTCAGCAAGCCATGCCACGCCATCAGGAACGGGAACACGAATACTCCAAGGAACCCTCCCAGCTTGCCCATCGCTGCGGCAATCCCATGCCCCGTTGTGCGAACTTTGACCGGAAAGATCTCTGAGGGATAAACGAACGTCGTCGCGTTCGGCCCAAACTCCGTAAAGAAGTAGCTGAAGCCGTAGATGACGAGGAACGGAATCGCTTGCTTCTCGAGGTTCGGAATCAGCGCCAGCAGCCCGAACGTCACCGTCATCATCGCGAAGCCCATCACCTGGATCGTCTTGCGCCCCATCTTGTCCATGAAGTACGCGGAGAACGCATAGCCCGGCGCCGCAAATACGGCGAAGATCCCCAACTGCGTCAGCGTCTTATGCAGCAGGGAGTGGGTTCCCCCCAGCGCATTCAGCACCAGCGGACTCGAAACTGTGTTGCCGTAGTACGCCGCGTCCATCATGAACCACGCGACGCTTGCGCCGATCAGGCGAATACCAAGCTTCTTATCGGAGACGAACCGGTGGTATCCATCCCAGAACGAGACTGAGTGCTCCTTCTCGTTGTAGTGGTCGGCCTTTCCAATCTTGCCACCCTCATCTTCCTGCTGACCTGTCGCAGCGAGGAAGCGCGGCGACTCCTTCAGGTGTCTGCGTGCGCCGTAAACCGCCAACGCCGGTACCGCGCCAAAAGAGATCAGGATGCGCCAGATGATGTCATGCGACAGATGGGTGGAGAGCAGTCCGGCCGCAAGCAGCGGCCCCACAATCAAGCCCGCGGCCTGCATCGCAAACACCAGCGAAACCATCATGCCGCGTGTCGCCTTGCCGGCGTACTCACTCATAATCGTCGCGGAGACTGGATAATCCCCGCCGATGCCGATGCCGAGAATGAACCGGAACCCGATCAGCCACCAGATGTTGGGAGAAAACGCACTGGCAATCGCGCCCGCGGCCAACACCAGCACTTCCACCCCGTAAATGCGCTTGCGCCCGAGCATGTCCGCCACACGCCCAAACAATAACGCGCCGATGGCCGAAGCCAGCAGCGCGGTGGAATCCACCAGGCCTTCTTCCAACTTGCCCGTATGCCAGATCGGCTTCACCAGCGTCATCACGACGCCGATGATGAACAGGTCATACGCATCGGTGAAGAAGCCCATGCCCGAAATGAACATGATCTTCCAATGTTCTTTCGAGACCTTCGCGTTATCCATCTCTTCAAACTGCAGAACCTTTGCATCCGCCATAGCCCAGGGCCCTCGCCGCCCAAGCAGACGGATGCTTCCCTTTGTTACAGCCAAGCTACAGCCTGATGAATCCCGAATTCTGTCGCCCATGGACAACAATCCCGCAAAGCACCGAGGGCGCAAGGGGCTCCCCTTGCGCCCTCCTCAAACGGCAAGAACTAACGTCCGTGTCCGTGATCATCACCGCGTTCGTGTCCATGCCCGTCGCGCATGCCATTGCCATGGAAGTGGTTGAACGCGTGATCGCCGCGATCCGGGAACGGCCCATGATATCCATGGTGCGGGTCGTAGCGGTTATCGACATGTCCGTAGAATCCATGCGGTCCGTGAAACCAGGGCCCGGCCCCAAGGAAGACCCCACCGTTAAACCAGTCCGGCCCATAGTACCCGTACGGCGCGCAGTTGTAGGGAGCGTAGTCGTAGTACCCGTAAGGACAGGCCGGCTCGGCTCCAATCGACAACGAAATCTGCGCGTTCGCGACCCCGTGCGTCCCCAGCATCAACCCACCGGCAGCAACTGCGGCGAGCGCCAACCTCAAGTTTTTCATCGTGGTAAACCCCTCCGCACGATTAGAATCTCTTTGCATCGAGAGGGTTACCCGGCAAAATCTTCAGGCCGCAGCCGCTGCGAACGATCCTTGCAAAGGCATACACTTACGCCGTGCGAATCTTCCTGAAGACTCTAGCCTGCTCGTCGCTTCTGGCCCTGGCGCTCCCCGTCTCCGGCCAAACGTTACCGCGCTGGCAGATCGGCCCGTTCACGCGTCCCGCAACCGGCAATCCCATTCTGGTGCCGCAGCCAGCCTCCGTCTTTACCGATCCCATCGACCACAAGCCCGTCCACTGGGAAGCGCTGCACACCTTCAACCCCGCCGCTATCGTCCGCCGCGCCGACGACGGGCAGGAGCACATCGTCGTGCTCTACCGCGCCGAAGACGACTCCGGTTCGATGGAGATCGGCGGCCATACCTCGCGCCTCGGTCTGGCCGAATCCGCCGACGGCGTCACCTGGACGCGCCGCCCCGATCCCGTCTTCTACCCAGCCTACGACGCCCAGAAAGACCGCGAGTGGCCCGGCGGCGTCGAAGACCCGCGCCTCGTGCAGGCACCCGACGGCACCTACGTCCTCACCTACACCCAGTGGAACCGCATCACCTACTCAGTCGGAATTGCCACCAGCAAAGACCTCATCCACTGGACGAAGCACGGCCCAGCCTTCGGCACCGTCGGCAAGTTCGGCCAGCTAAAGTACAAATCCGCCGGCATCCTCACGCGCGAGGTCAAAGGTATGCTCGTCGCCGCGCGCATTCACGATGTCTTCTGGATGTATTGGGGCGAAGGTGCGATCCACGTCGCCAGTTCGCCCGACCTCATCCATTGGACCCCGATGGAAGATGACCACGGCAACTACGTCGAAGTCCTGAAGCCGCGCCCGCACCACTTCGACAGCACCTTCCCGGAGGTCGGCCCGCCGCCGGTCTTAACCAAGCAAGGCATCGTGGTGATTTACAACGGCAAGAATGCCGCAGGCCCCGACGCCGACCCGGACCTCGGCCCTAACGCCTACGCCGCCGGCGAAGCGCTCTTCGACCCCGACGACCCGAGCCACCTGATCACCCAGACCGACGCGCCCGTTCTCCAACCCGAAGAACCCTACGAGAAGACCGGTCAGTACGCCGCCGGCACCACCTTCGCCGAGGGCCTGGTCCTCTTTCACAAGAGATGGTTCCTCTTCTACGGCTGCGCCGACTCCGACGTAGCCTACGCCACGGCTCCGTTGAAGCCGTAAAGGCACTGGGGTCCATTCTCCAAAATCGCTACTGAGAGCTCATAACTTGAAGCTAACCAGCTGTCAGCTCACGGTATAAAGCCAGCGGCGATCTACCCTCCGCCCCAATCCTCAGCCCTTTGTCAGCAACCCCTGCGCGCGCATCCACTCTTCCAGCAGCACCGGCCAAAGATCGAGCGCCGGATCCCCACTGCCCAGCCCGGTCCCATGCGGCCCATGCCGGAACAGGTGCATCTCCACCGGCGCGCCCGCCTTCTGCATCGCGTCGTAGAACTCGACGCTGGCCCGCACCGGCACGGTCCCGTCGTCGGTCGTTGCCCAGAGGAAGGTGGTGGGCGTCTGGCTGGTCACGTGCAGCTTCGGCGTGTATTCGGTAGCAAACCGCGCACAATCGACCTTTGGGATCGACGGAATGACGCCGCAGTAGGTAATCTCCTTGCCTACGGGGGGCTGCATCGAATCGAGCCAAGGATACCCCAGCACCGCCCAGTCCGGCCGCGCGCTCAGATGGTCGACGGGGTCGGCTGTTGATGGTGCCGGCAGGTCGTAAAGCGTCTCCGCCGCGCCGGCCAGGTGTCCACCCGCTGAGAACCCGATGATCCCCACTCTGCTGGCTGAATACCCATATTGCGCGGCCTCCGACCGCACCAGCCGAATCGCCCGCTGCGCATCGAGCAGCGGAGCAGGGTACGGATACTTGCCGCCGAGCCTGTACTTCAGCACGAACGCCGTAACCCCGCGCGCGGCGAACCAATCCGCAACCTGCCGGCCTTCGAGGTTGCTGGCCAGGTGCAGGTAAGCGCCTCCCGGTGCTACCACGACGGCGCTTCCCGTGCCATGCCCCTTCTGCGGCACGAATACGGTCAGCGTCGGCTGATCCGCCGCGTCGACGCCGGGCAGCGGCTGGCTGTAGAGCGGAATCGTCGTGATTCCCATTTCGGGATCAAGCGGCAGTCCCTGCCCCAACGCACCTAAAAAACCCATCATCACCAGACAAGCAAGCCATTTCATTCCACCATCCTAACCCCCCGAGGCCCAAAAGCGGACGCGGACAAGAACGACAAGAAGGGCAAAAAGCTCTGGTCTGTAGCGTCTTTTGTCCGTCCTGTTTTGTTTGTCCGCGTCCGCATTTAGTACGATTGGATGTTGCACACGAAGAGGTGAAGTTGAGCGAAAAGCGTTGGGTGTTGTTGATTGCGAGTGAGGTCGGCCGTACCGACTCCGTCTCCGACCGTGCCATGGAGCGTCTGGTGGACGCCATCGGCGATGAAGGCTACGAGGTCGTCCGCACCACGTCTCCCGAAGACGGGCTCTCGCTCGTCACGTCCGACCCCAGCTACTCGGCCATCCTGCTCGACTGGGACCTCGAAGGCGACTCGCAGTTCGAAGAGCGCGCCGCGCTCGATATCATCCGCGGCGTCCGTCACCGCAACAAGCGCGTCCCCATCTTCCTCATCGCGGACCGAACGCTCGTCTCGGAACTCCCGCTCGAGGTCATCAAGCAGGTCCACGAGTACATCCACCTGTTCGGCGATACACCGGCTTTTATCGCCTCGCGCCTCGACACCGCTGTCGAACGCTACCACGAGCAGCTGCTCCCACCCTACTTCCGCGAGCTGCTGAAGTATAACGACCAGTCCGCCTACTCATGGGACGCACCCGGCCACATGGGCGGGGTAGCGTTTTTGAAGCACCCCGTCGGGCAGGAGTTCCATCGCTTCTTCGGCGAAAACCTCCTCCGCTCCGACCTCGGCATCTCCTCCGCCCCGCTCGGCTCGTGGCTCGATCACATCGGCCCCCCGGGTGACTCCGAACGCAACTCCGCCCGCATCTTCGGCGCAGACTGGACCTTTTACGTCCTCGGCGGCTCCAGCACCTCCAACCAGATCATCGGCCACGGCGTCATCGCCCAGGACGACATCGTCCTCGCCGACGCCAACTGCCACAAGTCCATCTGCCACTCGCTCACCGTCACCGGCGCGCGCCCCGTCTACTTCAAGCCCACACGCAACGGCTACGGCATGATCGGGCTGGTTCCGTTGAAGCGGTTCAGCCCAAAAAACGTCCAGAAGCTCATCGCCCGTTCGCCCTTCGCCAAGGGCGCGCGCTCGCAGGAGCCCACCTACGCCGTCGTCACCAACTCCACCTACGACGGGCTCTGCTACAACGTCGATCAGGTCGTCGAGCAGCTCGCCAAGTCCGTCCCCCGCGTCCACTTCGACGAAGCCTGGTACGCCTACGCCAAGTTCCACCCCATCTACGCCGGCCGCTACGCCATGGGCGTCCCCGACGAGATGCCCGACCGCCCCACCATCTTCTCCGTGCAATCCACCCACAAGATGCTCGCCGCCTTCTCCATGGGCTCCATGATCCATGTCAAGCTCGCCGACCGCGCCCCGCTGGACTTCGACCAATTCAACGAAGCGTTCATGATGCACGGAACAACCTCGCCCTTCTACCCCCTGATCGCGTCGCTCGACGTCGCCGCCGCCATGATGGACGAACCCGCCGGCCCCACGCTGATGGACGAGACCATCGGCGACGCCATCAGCTTCCGCCAGGCCATGTCCTCCATCGCGCACCGCCTGCGCAACGAGAGCGAGAACGGCGAAGCCTGGTTCTTCGGCATCTACCAGCCGGAGCAGGTGACCGACCCCTCCACCGGAGAAACCATCCTCTTTGAAAATGCCGAAGACGAGCTGCTGATGTCCACGCCCTCCTGCTGGACGCTGACCCCGGGCGAGGACTGGCACGGCTACGCCGACGAGGATATCGACGGCGACTACTGCATGCTCGACCCCGCCAAGGTCACCATCCTCACCCCCGGCGTCAACGCCCAGGGCGTCTGCTCGGACTGGGGCATTCCTGGCGCTGTTTTGACGGAGTTTCTTGACTCCCGTCATGTGGAGATCGCGCGCACCGGCGACTACACCGTACTCGTCCTGTTTTCGGTGGGAACTTCAAAAGGGAAGTGGGGCTCGCTTCTCGAAACCCTCTTCGAGTTCAAGCGTCTGTACGATACCGAGGCCACACTTACCGAGGCCCTGCCCGAACTCGTCCAGAAGTACCCCGGCCGGTATCGCAATCTGACGCTCAAGGAGCTGTCGGACGAGATGCACCAGGTGATGCTCGAACTCGACCTTGCCAACCTGGTCAATGCCGCCTGCGACGAGGACTTCGATCCCGTGCTCACGCCGTCGCAGACCTACCAGAAGCTCGTCCGCAACGAGACCGAAAAGCTCCGCTTTGCGGACATGGCCGGTCGCATCGCCGCTGTCATGCTCGTGCCGTACCCGCCGGGCATCCCGATGTCCATGCCGGGCGAGCGGCTCGGCGGCCCGGATTCTCCGGTCATCAAGCTGATCCTTGCGATGGAGGAGTTCGGCAAGCGCTTTCCGGGCTTCGAGCGCGAGGTTCACGGCATCGAAACCGACACGGAAGGGAACTACTGGATGCGCGCGGTGGTCGAAGAAAAGAAGCGCCGCCGCCGCAACCCCAAGGCGCCTGACAACGCTCCACCCACCGGCAACCGCCGCCTGAAAGACCGCCCCGTCCGCCACTCCACCGAATAACCACGCCGACACAAAACTCGGGTGCCCCATCTCAGTTGCAGCCCCATCGCGACTGAGGTGGGAAGTCTCCCTCACAGAGAAGGTGCTTCCTCTGCAACAACCTTCGTCATTCCGAGCGAAGCGAAGAACCCCTCTATTCCGCACCTGCCGTTGCCGTTCCCTTCGCCCTCAACCAGCCTTTCGTCCCTGCCACTTTCATCCGTCTTCTCCTTCTTGTCCGCGTCCGTCTTTCCGCCTCTCGGAGAACCCATGCCCCTCGCCATCCCACCCCATTCTTTCCGCGCCTACCTCTTCGACTGTGACGGCACCATCGCCCACTCCATGCCGCTGCACTTCCTCGCCTGGAACAAAGCCCTCGCGCAGCACGACTGCCCGTTCCCCGAAGACCTCTTCTACGCCTGGGGCGGCCGTCCCGTCCCCGAGATCATCGCCCAGCTCAATCACGACCATGGCCTCAGCATGAACGTCGAGCAAGTCAGCGAGGAGAAAGAGAACCTCTACCTCGAACTCCTTCCCCAGCTCACCGCCATCCCCGAGGTCCTCGAAGAGATCGACCGCATGCACGGCAAGATCCCCTTCGCCGTCGTCTCCGGCAGCCCGCGCGACTCCGTCATCCGCACCCTCGAAACCCTCAACATCCTGCCGCTCTTCGAAGTCCTCGTCTGCGCCGGCGAGTACCCCAAGGGCAAACCCGCCCCCGATCCCTTCCTCATTGCCGCCGAAAAGCTCGGCATCCCACCCGCCGACTGCCTAGTCTTCGAGGACGCCGACCTCGGCATCCAGTCCGCAACCGCCGCCGGCATGCAATCCATCAAGATCGCCCCTCCGGCCTCAGCCTAGCGCCGTCCTCCCCGGACTGACTCCGTGCCCCATTCATCGCGCACTTTGCGATGAGTGGGACATCACCATCCCCGTGAGCTCCGCTCCTAATGTCCCGCCGGGGCCTTCCCGCCCATCTGGAAGCTTCGCGTCAGAAGCACCACCGGGGCCGCGATCAGCGTCATCACCCCCAGCACGTAGAAGCAATCCATGAACGCCAGAAACCGTGTCTGGGCACCCAACTGCTCGTATACCCGCGCATACGCCGCCGCCACGGCATCCGCGTGCGAAAACCCATGCACCTGCAGGTACTTCGCCATCTGCGTCACGCTATTCTGTAGCGTCTGCGACGACGACGTTTGGTTGGCGCCCACCACCGACTGGTGGAACGCCGCACGCCGGTCGCTCATGGTCGTAATCAGCGCAATCCCAAAGCTCCCACCCCAGTTTCTGAAGAAGTTCGTCAGCGACGAAGCCTTGTTATTCTGCGCCGGCGACAGCTCCGAGTACGCGATCACGGAAAGCGGAACAAAGAAAAATGCATACCCCAGCCCCTGTAGCGCACGCGACCACGCATAGTGCCAGTAGTCCGCCGCCAGTGTCAGCCGGCTGTAGTGGATAAACGAGATGCCCACCACCATCACCGCGCCGAACAGCAGAATTTTTGGCTTGATCACCCCGCGCTGAACCAACTGCGCACCCACCGGCGCCAGCAGCGTAATCACAAATGCCCCGGGCCCAAGCACCAGCCCGGCATCGATCGCGCGATACCCATAGAGCGACTGCAGAATCTGCGGAATCATCGTCGTCGACGCAAACAGTCCGACGCCGAAGATGAAGTAAAACAGGTTGGCTATCGCGAAGTTCCTCACCTTCAGCAGCCGGAAGTCGATCACCGGATCCGGCACATGCAGCTCCCAGAACACCGCCGACGTCAGGCACACCGCGGCGATCACGCAGCACCATACGATGGTCGTCGATCCAAACCAGTCGTCGATCTGTCCCCGATCGAGCAGAATCTCGAGCGCGGCGGAGCCGATCCCAATCAGCGCAATCCCGATCCCATCCACCCGCAGCTTGCCATTCACCCGCACCGTCTTACGCTCCTCCGCATACGTAACCGGATCGTGCACAAATCGCTGTGTCAGGAAAAGCGACAGGAACCCGATCGGAATATTGATCAGGAACACCCAACGCCAGTTGTAGTTGTCGGTGATGTACCCGCCGAGCACCGGACCGATCGCCGGCGCCGTCACAATTGCGACGGTGTAGAGCGCGAACGCCGAAGCCCGCTTCGAAGGCTCAAAAGTATCTACCAGGATTGCCTGCTCCACCGGTGCCAGCCCGCCCCCGCCGATGCCTTGCAGCACTCGCGCCATCAGCATGATCTCCAGGCTCGGCGCGATCCCGCAGAAGAACGAAGTGACCGTAAACAGCGCCACACACGCCATGTAGTAGTTTTTCCGCCCAAACACCCTGGAAAGCCACGCCGACATCGGCAGCACCACCGCATTCGCCACCAGGTACGTCGTCAAAATCCACGTCACCTCGTCGAACGACCGGCCCAGCCCACCCGCAATGTACGGCAGCGAAACATTCGCAATTGACGTATCTAGCAGCTCCATAAACGTAGCCAGCGTCACCGTCAGAGCCACCACCCACGGATTGATCACCGGCCGCGGCTTCATCGCCATCCCGCCGCGCACCGCCTCCGCATCCACCGCCATCACTGCCGTAGCCATGCCCCGAGCCCAACCTTCCGGAAAAATGAGACCACTCAGTCTCTTCCTGCATCAGACTCCTCAGCAGCACGGCACGATGCAAAAGTCTTTCTCTGCGTTCTCTCGCGTTTCTCTCCGCGCTCTCTGCGCGAGTGCTGTTGCCGTTACCTGTTCTTTTCCGTACCCTGATTCCCAGTGACCAAAGGCGAAACAACCCGGCAGCAGATCATCCGCAAGGCCGCGCCGGTCTTCAACCAGCGCGGCTTCGCCGGTGCCTCCATGCACGACATCATGCAGGCCACTGGCCTCGAAAAAGGCGGCATTTACCGCCACTTCGAGACCAAGCAGCAGCTCGCCGCCGAAACCTTCCGCTACTCGCTCGATCAGGCCATCCAGGCCCGCATCGCCGACCTCGACCCCCAAGCCCCCGCACTCGCGCAACTCCGCCATATGGTCCAGGCCTTTGCCGAGCGACCGTCCCCCGTCCCCGGCGGGTGCCCCATCATGAACACCGCCGTCGACGCCGACGACACCAACCCGGAGCTCCTCTTGCTCGCCCGCGAAGGCGTCCAGGCGTGGAAGTCCCGCATCGTCGCCACCGTCTGCGCCGGGATTCAGTCCGGCCAGATTTGCCCCGGCACCAACCCCCAAGCGCTCGCCAACCTCCTCGTCGCCACCCTTGAAGGCGCCCTGCTCCTCGCCCGCCTCGAAGCCACCCGACAGCCCCTCGACGACGCCTGCACCGCTCTCTTAGCCCACCTCGAAACTCTCGGCACCTAATACGGCACGAGACCTCGGGTGGGGTCTCGTCGTGGCCGGCGAATGACCGATCCCCCAACATTCCCCTTGCCTCGACCCCGTCCGTTCCACTAGGCTGGCCCGGCCCCCGATCCCCACATCCTTCACGAAGGGAAAGCCCCATGAGCCAGGTTCGTCTCCTCGTCGGCACCCGCAAAGGCGCCTTTATCCTCACGTCGGACGCTGCGCGCACGAACTGGTCCGTCGCCGGACCGCACTTTCCCGGCTGGGAGATCTACCACCTGAAGGGTTCGCCGGTTGACCCCAACCGCATCTACGCCTCACAATCCTCGGCGTGGTTCGGGCAGGTGATCCAGCGCTCGTCCGACGGCGGGCTCACGTGGGAGACGGTCGGCAACGCCTTCGCCTACGACGGCGTGCCCGGCACCCACCAGTGGTACGATGGCACGGCCCACCCCTGGGAGTTCAAGCGGGTCTGGCACCTCGAGCCTTCGCTCACCTGCGCGGACACCGTCTACGCCGGCATCGAAGACGCGGCGCTGTTTCGCTCGGTGGACGCCGGGCAGACCTGGAACGAGCTCTCCGGCCTGCGCGGCCACGGCACCGGTCCGGCCTGGCAGCCCGGCGCGGGCGGCATGTGCCTGCACACGATCATCCTCGATCCACACAATCCAGATCGGATGTATATCGCTATCTCTGCCGCGGGCGCCTTTCGTACGGACGACGCCGGCGCAACCTGGAAGCCGATCAACCGCGGCCTGCACTCGCTCTACATCCCCAACCCGACGGCAGAAGTTGGGCACTGCGTCCACCATGTCGCCATGCACCCAGCTAAACCTGAAACGCTCTTCATGCAGAAGCATTGGGACGTGATGCGCACCGACGACGCCGGCGAGAACTGGCGCGAGATCTCCGGCAATCTCCCGACGGATTTTGGGTTCGTCATCGACGTCCACGCCCACCAGCCCGAAACCCTGTACGTCGTTCCCATCAAGTCTGACTCACAACACTTTCCGATCGACGGGGCGCTGAAGGTCTTCCGCAGCAGATCCGGCGGCAACGACTGGGAACCCCTGACCAATGGCCTGCCGCAGCAGAACTGCTACGTCAACGTCCTGCGCGATGCGATGTCGGTCGACACCCTGGACGATTGTGGCATCTACTTCGGGACCACAGGCGGCCAGGTCTACTGCTCGCCCGATGGCGGCGACACCTGGCAGGCGATCGTCCACGACCTGCCCGCGGTCCTGTCGGTCGAAGCTCAAACGTTCCCCTAACCTCCACCACCGGGTGCCCCATTCTTCGCAGCCTCACCGCGAAGGGTGGGGTATCGTTTGCGGAAGCAAGCGACCGCTCTCGCCACCAGACTGTAAGACCGTCTCTCGCCAATCAGCCATACAATCCTCTTGAGCCACTCCACCCTCATGCCCACCATCCACGTCGAACTTCCCGCTCACCTCTGCCAACTCGCCCACGTACACCACCGCATCACCCTAAGCCTTGAATCCCCCATCACCCAGCGCACTGTCCTCGACGCCCTCGAACTCGAATATCCCATGCTTCGCGGCACCATCCGCGACCACCAGACCAAGCTCCGCCGCGCGTTCCTGCGGTTCTTCGCCTGTAACGAAGATCTCTCGCACGATTCCCCCGACGTCGAACTCCCGGCAGCCGTGCTCGCCGGCCGCGAGCCCTTTATCATCCTCGGGGCCATCGCCGGCGGCTAGCTAACCGGCCGCCTCAAACGCCGCAAGCGCAAAAACGTCCGCCCACCCTGAAATTTCCTGTACGCAGCTGTGCGATATTCGCGCTACGATGTGGCCATGCCGCTGAAGAGCACCTTCTCGTTGAAAAACACGATCGTGTTTCTCCCCTGGGTCTTCATCCTCGTTGTGGCCATCGTCACCTGGCACACCATGGACTTGATCGGCAGCACCATGCGCGAGCAGGAAGTCAGCGCAGCCTTTCACTCGCCCAATGCAGCCGACCTCTCCGCCTGCCTCGCAGCCGCCGGCGCTCCGGTCCAGTCCGCCGCGGTGCAATCCTGCCTGGATAAAAACAAGAACACGGCGCAAGCGTTCGACGACGCCGCCAAGCCCCGCCTCGACGAGCTCAAGTGGATGCTCACCATCATCGGGTCGCTGGGTGCCTTCTTCGTCATCGCGCAGGCCGGTGCCGCATGGTTTACCGCGCAGGTTTATACCAAGCAGGCCGAAGACGGCCTCGCCCGCATCGCCGAAGTGCAGAAGGCCGTCACCGACCGGTACCCGCTCTTCGCCGAGGTCGAACGCCTCCGCAACAAAGCTTTCCAGATGCTCGACAAAGCGTTCAGCCAGGCGTCGAAGGCGAAGGATGCCGAAGCGGGCAGCACCGAAGCCCTCGACTGGAAGGACAATCTCTACAGAAAGCTGGGCGTCGAAGGACGCCAGCTCCTGCTCTCGGTTGAAAGCTTCGCCTCCATCGACCTTCACCCCGGACCCTTCAACCAGACTGAGCACGCCGACGTTCTGACCAAGTTCGCGCTCTTCTACCGGTCTAAGTTTCTCTATGAAGATGCGCTATACGGCGGTCTCTACTGTGATCTCGAACGCGCGGAGAGCTACCTGCGCCTGTCTTACGACAAGAAACCCGACTTCACCACGAAGAACGAACTGGGCTCACTCTACCTCGCATACCTGCAGCTTAGCCTCAGGCGGCCGGATGCAGGGATGGAGGCGCGCAATCGAAAGATCCTCCACCATGGACGGGAACTCTTCGAGGCCAGCCTCAGGCTTGAACCCAACCAGCAGCGAGCTCACTACAATCTCGCCGTCATCGACGCGAAGTACGGAGACCAGACGCATCCGCATTGTTACGCCAAGGCCGCCGAACGCCTGAAAAAGATACTACGCTTGAACAATTGGCAGCGTGGCCGCTCCGACTATATGAGGAGCATCATCCACTACAACATCGCCTGCTACGACGCGCAAACGATCGCTGAAGCGCACCGCCCGGGCGTCGTCTCAGTGCCGGCCGCGACCCAACCCCTCAACCTGAACGCTTCACAGGCTCCAACGAGCGCGCCCGTTGCCGTGGCCGAGTGCCAGGATCTTCTGCACCATCTTGGACGTTCTCTCTCGTATGGCTCGGTGCGGAAAGAACTGCTGCTCTACGACTTCGACAACCCAGAGGGAGATTTTGCGGGACTTCAGGCCGCAGCCGACCCACAGCTCATCGCGGAACTCACAGAGATCAAACTGAAGTTGATAGCTGATGCCGATAAGCCCCGCGTGGAGGCCGCTCCGATGTCCACGCGCGATAAACTGCGGCGAACTCTCGGGTCACTGCGCGCCCCAGGTAGCTCAAAAGCGCAGGGCACAGGAACTCGAATCTAGATAACGTCCCCGCCAAGGAATGCGTTCGTCATATTCTTTCTCCCGCCCAAGAGTATACACCCAGCCTGACCAGCGCCAAGCCTTGCTCTCTCCATGATCGACCACTCACCGCGCTTTCATCAACCTTGGACGCTCCGACGGCCATAATCGTTTCAGCCGCAGAAACGCCCAATTTGCGCCAGCCGCCGAACGCCAGGATCAACCCCCACCATGCCCGAAGCTGCTCTCATCCTGGAGTTCTGCTTCCTCTTCCTCCTGCTCCCGCTCGCCATTCGCTTTCTGCCCGTCCGCCTGCCGCTGCTTCCGCTCCTTTGGCTCGCCGCCCTCTACTGCTACCTCGTCCTCCGCCACGACCCCACCTTCCCGCGCGCTGACCTTTGGAACGACGCCGCCATTGCGCCAAACCTCCTAGGCGTCCTCGCACTCTTCGCCGCAATCGGTCTCGCCATCACGCTCAGCGTTCGTCTCTTCGCGCCGCAACTGCTCTTTGATCTCGTCCGCTCCCGGCCCGCACTCTGGGCGATCGTCATGGTCCTCTACCCCATTCTCTCGGTCTATCCGCAGGGCATCGTCTACCGTGCGTTCCTGCTACACCGCTATGCGGGTCTGTTCCCGAACCCGACCGTGCTCCTCCTCATCAGCGCCGCTGCGTTCGGCTTCATGCACCTGGTCTTCCGCAACCCGATCGCCCCCGCCCTCACGTTCTTCGGTGGTATTCTCTTCGCCTGGCGCTACCAACACACCCACTCGCTCGCGCTCTCATCGCTCGAACACGCTCTTTACGGCTGCCTGCTGTTCACCGTGGGCCTGGGTCAATACTTCTACGGCGGAACCTTGCCGCGGCCCTCGCGCTCAACTAAGCTAAAGCCATGTATGAAGACTTCTCGGTAAACGATCGCTGGACGAACGAGTTGCTCCACTGCACCTGGAAGGGAACCGTCGTTGCCATCGCCACGCGTCACGCCGATGCTACGGACATCCGCTTCGCCGTCAATGGCCGCCCCGTCTGGATCGCCATGCCAAACCTTGCGTGGGTCCGGATGAAGCGCGAGACCGGTCACATCATCACCGACTACCTCGCCGCGCAGGCCGCAGGCCGCTACCTCAAGTCCATCATTGAAACCGGCTACGACAACGGCCGCGAGATGTACACCATGACGGTCGATGAGGTGCTCGAGCACGCCAATGCCGTCGTCAAGGAAGCTGGGAACACCCTCAACCTGCCTACGCTGCCGGTCATCAACGACAACATCAAGCCCGAACAGTTCCTCGGCCAACTGCCGGGCGACCCCGGCTCCGCTGCCTACTTCGGCGCGCCGCTGCCCGACGAGAACCAAACGGTCAAGCTCTAAAAAATCTGCCCAAGAAAGCCAACGCCGATCAAAACGCCTCTGAATCGACGCAAGCTCCTCGCTCTTCTGCCCGCCGCCGCTGCTGCGATGCACTCGCCTCTTATGGCCCAGAACCCGTTCGCCCGCAGGCGCAAGCCAAAGCCCTCTACCGCTCCCGCGCTCGTCTACCTCGGCACCGATACGATCAATTCCCCGGCCAAAGGTGTTTATCTCGCTCGCTTCAACTCAATAAGCGGCCAGCTCTCCGCGCCTTCGCTTGCTGCCGAGACCGTTCGCCCGTCGTTCCTGGCCTCAGGAAGCGTCGGCAAGCGTCAGATCCTTTATGCGGCTAACGAAGGCCAGGATGAGAACACCAGCGGCATCAGCTCGTTCCTGATCGATCCAGCAACCGGGGCGCTCAAGCCCCTCAACAAGGTCTCCGCCGGGGGCTCGGGCCCGTGTTATGTCTCGGTCAACGCCACCGGCTCCGCCGCCTTCTGCGCCGATTACGCCGGCAGCGCGGTCGCCAGCTTCCAGGTCAAACCCGACGGCAGCCTCAGCGAGCCTGTCAGCCGCCTTGACTTCCGCAAGCCGATCTTCGGCCATCACGGCCCCAACGCCGCACGCCAGGACGCCTCGCACCCGCACTCGGCGACGCTCTCGCCCGATAACCGCTTCCTGGTCGTCAACGATCTAGGCAACGACAACATCGTCACCTTCTACATCCATCCCGACACCGCCGAACTTGGCCCCCCGCAGCTCAATGGCTGCCGGGCTCCCAACTCCGGTCCGCGTCACGTTGCATTTCACCCGAATGAGCGCTGGGTCTACGGCATCAATGAGCTGTCATCGACCATCCAGCAATACCTCTGGAACACAACTCACGCCGCTGCGCCCGTAGCTCTGCTCACGGAGGCCGGTCCTGCGCTCTCTACGCTTGACCCCAGCTTCCACGGCCCAAACACGGCCGCAGAGATCACCCTGAGCCCCGAAGGCGACTACCTCATGTGCAGCAATCGCGGCGAGAACTCGCTGGTCGTCTTCCACATCGAACCCATCACCGGCGCGCCGACGTTCGTGCAGCGCGTCTCCTGCGGCGGAAAGACGCCACGTATGTTCACGCTCGACCCCACCGGCAAGTGGCTTCTCTGCGGCAATCAGGACTCCGGCTCCATCACCGTCTTTTCCCGCAACGAAGCAACAGGGCATCTCACCGGCCCGGTGCAGACGCTGCCGGTGGAGATGCCCCAGATGATTCTGTTCGCTTGAGAACAGTTGCCAGATGTTAGTTGCCAGATGTTAGTTGCGAGGGATGCCCACAACTAACATCCAACAACTTACAACTTGCTTTTACAGGCTCGCCATATCGATCACGAACCGGTACTTCACATCGGCCTTCACCACGCGATCGTAAGCCTCGTTCAGCTTGTCGACCGTCACCATCTCGATATCTGAGACGATGTCGTGCTCCGCGCAGTAGTCCAGCATCTGCTGGGTCTCCGGCATGCCGCCGATCATCGATCCGGACAAGCTGCGTCGATTCTGCACGATCGAGAACGCGCTCAGCGGCTGTGGCTGGTCGGGCAGACCGACCTGGCAGAGCGTGCCGTCGAGCCGCAGCAGCCCGAGGTACTGATCGAGACTGTGTGGCGCTGAGACGCAGTCGAGTATGAAGTCATACTTGCTCTTCTCCTTCGCCATCGCGTCCGGGTCCTTTGAGAGCACCACCTGGTCCGCGCCCAGCCGCTTCGCGTCGGCTTCCTTGCCTGCGGAGGTCGTGAACAGCGTCACCTCAGCCCCAAAGGAGTGCGCGAACTTCAGCCCCATGTGCCCGAGTCCGCCGAGCCCGACGATGCCAACCTTCTTGCCCGCGCCGACTTTCCAGTGGCGCAGCGGGCTGTAGGTCGTGATGCCGGCGCAAAGCAGCGGCGCCACCGCAGCCAGCTTCGGCTCCAGCTTCGAAGAGATGGTGTGCACATAACGCTCGTTCACCACGATGTTGTTCGAGTAGCCGCCGTAGGTGACGTTGCCGTCGTAATCCTTCGCGTTGTAGGTGCCGACAAAGCCCTTCTCGCAGTAAGCCTCTTCCTGCGCCTTGCAGTTGTCGCAGACGCGGCACGAATCGACCATGACGCCGACGCCGGCGATATCGCCTTCCTTGAAGCGCGTTACGCCGCTGCCGACTTTGGTCACGCGGCCGACGATCTCGTGACCGGGAACCATGGGGTAGATGGAACCGCCCCACTCATCGCGGACCTGGTGGATATCCGAGTGGCAGATACCCGAGTACAGAATCTCGACGACGACGTCGCCGGCTGCCGGATCGCGGCGCTCGAAACTGAATGGCGCAAGTCCAGACGTGGTCGACTGCGCGGCATAACCTTTTGACTGAAGCATTTCTGTCTTCTCCTGTTGAAGTCTGGCGATTGGATGCCGCTAGCGAGCGATGGGGACTATGTGGCGAACTACTCGTCGTAGTGCAACAGGCTGAAGACGTCGTACTCCTGGAATTTCTCGCGACCCTTCAGGAAGTCCAGCTCGATGGCAAACGCAAGGCCCGCGATTTCGCCACCCAACTGCCGCACCAGCTTTACGGTGGCTTCCATGGTGCCGCCGGTCGCCAGAAGGTCGTCGACGATGATCACGCGCTGCCCCGGTTCGATCGCGTCGAGGTGGATCTCAAGCGAGTCGGTTCCGTACTCAAGCTCGTAGTTCACCTTCGCTGTCGGCGCGGGAAGCTTCTTCGGCTTGCGTACGGGGACAAAGCCTGCGTTCAGCCGGTAGGCCAGCGCCGGCCCAAAGATGAAGCCGCGCGCCTCGATGCCGAGCACCAGGTCAATCTCTTTGCCGATGTAGTAAGCCGCAAAGGCATCGATCAACTGCGCCATGCCGGTCTTTTCCTTCAGCAGGGTCGTGATGTCGTAGAACAGGATCCCGGGCTTGGGGAAGTCCGGAACGGTCCGGATCAGTTGTTTCAACGGCTCACAATTAATCTGTTTTGGGTCTACGGAATGCGTCATTGCTACCAGGCTCCCTCGATCTTGAACTCTTCCAACGTTTCGCCTTCGCTATCTGCGAGGTCGTGCTCGACTACTACGTCCACGCGGCTTCCGCGCGAGCCCTTGTGCAGCGCCGCGTTCAACTCAGCCAGTTGTGCTGGCTCGCCTGCCGCTACGACCTCGACATGCCCGTCCTCGGTATTGCGGACCCAGCCGCGCAGGCCGATCTCCGCGGCTTCGCGGTGGACGAACCAGCGGAAGCCGACGCCCTGAACGCGGCCCTTCACCAGGAAATGTTTGACGAGCAGGTCCGCAGGCACGTCCTCCAGTGTCGCATCGGTGCGACGGCCCGCGCAAATCGCGTGAGAACAGTTTCCATGCGCTCCCGAGGCAACCCGGCAAAAATACAACCTATTCGCTCCGCGGTCGCGTCTTTACTGGAAATTCAAGCGAAGTCACTTCGCTGACGACGGCGCAGGCTCCCTTTTCAGGCCGCCGTATTACGGAAACACCAGAGGGATGCAGAGACTCGATTCTGTCACGAAACATCGCAGAACCTGCACTGCTCCCCAACTTTCGGAGACCCAATTATGAAGATGTCCACGCGTTTGCTTACCTCGTTGTGCGGTTTTGCTGTAGCAGCCGCTTCCGCCCAGGCCCAGTTCTACAAGCTTCACCAAACCGACATCAGCGGCGGCGCCATCGGCCAGTTCACGACTCCGCTCACCAATGGCTCCGGCTCGACGGTTGAAGCAGACAACAAGGACTCATTGGGCGGTATGTTTACCATCAGTGAGCACCCTGTGCCGTGGGCGGGCCTCGAGTTCAACTACGCGTACAACGAATACGGCAGCACGATTACGCAGTTTGCGAAGCCCTCCTACTCGCAGTACGTGCATACCGATTCGCATGAGGCGACCGCCGCGTATCTATTCCATCCACGCAGCCGCTTCTTCAGCAAGAAGATTCAGCCCTTCGTCGCCATCGGCGGCGGCTATATCGACTTTGTGCCCACCTTTGCAGGCTCAAACCAATGGCGCGGCACAGGCCTCGTGGAGGTCGGCTTCGACATCCCCACCTCCAACCCGCACTTCGGCTTCAAGGTGCAAGGCCGCGAGCTGATCTATCGCAGCCCGAACTTCAATCAGCCGGATCTGGCATCGCACCAGTGGGTCGCAACATCGGAGCCCATGTTCGGGGTGTATTACCGCTTCTAGGACGAAGACAGCTCTCGCAAAGAGCGCAAAGGGAGCCAAGTTTCGCGAAGAAGTTCTTTGCGAATCCTGGCTCCCTTTGCGCTCTTTTCGAGATGCTTTTTCTTCTGCTAGGCGCGGCTCATGTAAGCGCCTTCGGCCGTGTCCACGCGGATCTTTTCCCCCTCGTTGATGAAGGGCGGTACTTGTACCACGAGGCCGGTCTCTGTCTTGGCGGGCTTGGTTACGCTGGAGGCCGTCGCGGACTTGATGCCGGGTTCCGTCTCGACGACGGTCATCTCGACCGCGGTCGGGAGCTCGATGCCGACCGCCTTGCCGTCGTGGAAGCTGACGCTGATGTTGAGGTTCGGCGTCAGGTAGTCGACGGCGTCGCCCAGCGTGTCGCGCTTCAACATGGTCTGCTCGTACTTGTCATCCATGAAGTAGTACTCGTCGCCGTCGTTGTACAGGTACTCCATTTTGATCTCATCGACATAGACGCGGTCGATCGGGTCCGGCGAACGAAAGCGCTCGGTGAACGATGCGCCCGTGCGCACGTTCTTCAGCTTTGCCTGGATGAACGCCCGCAGGTTGCCGGGCGTGCGGTGCTCCACCGAGAACACCAGGTGAAGATCGTCTTTGAACTTGATAATCATGCCCGGACGCATCTGCGTGGCAGGAATCGACATCGTGAAAACCCCTGTTTCTTCTTGCAAGATTGTGTGGCGCGCCGCCTTCGTTCGTCAGCCGTAACCCCGGCGCAAACCCGAGCCGCCTACAGCCTCCCATTGTAGCAAGCGAGGGGAGGCAGCCTGGCTAGCGGGCAAACAGCCGCTTGAAGAACCGGCCGATCGCCGCAAACGGGCTACCCTTGTGCTGGGCTGGAGTCGGTGCGGCCTCCACAACTGGGGCAGGGGCCGCAGGGGTCTCGGGCGCTGTGGCCGGCGCGTCCGCATCGTAACCCAGGGTCGCCGCAACCTGCACATGCGTCACGTTCGAAGCCTGCGGCGGCGTAGGCGACGGCGGCACAAGGCCCTCGCTGACCGCGGCAGGGAACGGATTCTCCGCGGCGGACTTCTCGGCGGGTGTCATCGGCTTCCCGTTGGCTCCGCCGGCCAGTGCCGCATCAGCCAGCGAGCCGCGCTTCAGGTCGTCGGGCGGGCATCCGCACGGCACGTTCTCCTTGTCGACGACCTCGCGCAGGCTGCCGTGCTCAAAGGTAACGTGCTGGCCCGGCTTCAGCTCATACGTAGCCTCCCCAAAGGCATCGCTGATCATCAGCGTCGGGGCGCGATGCCCACGGTTATCCACGCAGGTGTCGCCTGCGCTCGTTACCCGCATCTGCAGGTCGAGCGGCGCGGCGCCGCTCATCGTGAAGCGTAGATCAGGCGTCACCAGCACGTCGCCGGCGTTGGCATCGGTCCTTACCTCCATGGCGCCGCGGTCGAGCCCCAGCAGCAACGACTCATCCGGAGACTGCGTCAGATGCACGGACGTGCCGATACACGCCAGCACCTGACCTCCGCGCGCCAAGGCGACGGGTGCCGTATGGTCCTTTGCCGTCACGGTGGCGCTGCCCACCAGCACATCGCGGCTGCCCGTCAACTGCAGTGCGGGCGCTCCAGGGGCGACGGTCACCGTGGCATCCGCCGGAGATACGGTCCCAATCGCCGGGGCAGAGTTTTGCGCACGGCAAGCCGTCGCCACCAGGAACGACAGAACCACCATGCAAATCCGCATCCACGCTCCTACATCTTGAGGAAGTTTTCGATCATCGTGCGGCCATGGCTGGTCAGCACGCTCTCCGGATGAAACTGCACGCCCTCGATCGGCAGGGAACGATGCCGCAGCGCCATGATGGTCGTCTCGCCAGTTGCCACATCGGTCGTTTTAGCCGAGACCTCCAGCTCCTCCGGCAGGCCCTTCTCGGCCACGATCAGCGAGTGGTAACGCGTACACGTCATAGCGCTCGGGATGCCTTCAAAGATGGTCTTGCCGTCGTGCTCCACCTCGCTGGTCTTGCCGTGCATCAGCTTCTTTGCGCGAACCACTTCGCCGCCAAAGGCCGCGCCGATGGCCTGGTGTCCGAGGCAAACACCGAGGATCGGAACTCGCCGTCCGCCGTTCTGCTGGCTCTCTGCAAAGTGCTTCAGCAGCCCAATCGAGATGCCTGCCTCCTGCGGCGTGCACGGGCCGGGCGAGATCAGGATCCGATCCGGCTTCAGCGCCTCCACCTCCGCGGGCGAAAGCTCATCGTTGCGCCGAATCACCATCTCCGCGCCCAGCTCGCCCATGTACTGCACCAGGTTGTAGGTAAAGGAATCGTAGTTGTCGAGCACGAAAACCATACTGCAAGTTTACGCCTCGATTCCTACCGGCGTCGGCTCGCTTATGCCTGCTATTGCAGCTTCGGGATGCAGCTTGGGATCTCCGCTGCCACGGTGTAGCCCGTAGGCAGCCGGAACAACTCCGGGTCCGGCTCACCCGGCACCACATCATGCGTGCGCAGCTCGCGCAGGCCCTGCTCGTTCGCCTGCAGATCGACCACGTTCAGCCCCAGATCCGGCGCGAACCAGTGCTCAGACGAAAAGTTCTTTACCGTTCCATCCGGCAGCGCTGACGAAGACGATTCGCGCTGCCCGACTGCCCGTACGCCTTCTATCTGCTTGCTCCCAAGTTCTTCGTGGATGGGCGGCGCCACGGCCACCTGCTGCGCTTTCGAGAGCATCGACGCCTGCTCCCCTAACAAGCGCTCCGTCGGCGTAGACGGACGCGAGATCTCGCTCATCCGCGGCTGCGTACACGCCTGCGCTTCGCCGTGCGGAAGACCCGAGACCGCAACCTCGTAGCGCAGCATGCGATGCTCCACCGGATCGACGATATTCACCGTGACGGGCGTTCCCGGTCCTCCGGCAAACTCGTAGTGGATGCGGCCCTGGTGATCCCGCGCCACGGTAAACGTCCGGGTCTGCGCGTCTGCCGCCAGTTGCAGCTTTCCGGTCTTGTCCGCGGCCGTGTAGGTGAACGTTCTCTGTGCCGTAAACGGCTTGTCCGGCACCATCAGGATGCTTGAGTAGAACGACCACGTCGCATACCCCGCGGCGTACTTTTGCTCCAATCCGAACGAATCGTTCCATGCCGCCGAATACCCGATGGACGGATGCTGCTGTGCCTGCGCGCCGTTTGCCAGCGCCACCATCATCAGGCAGGCGATCGCGCACCAGCCTGCTGTCGCCTTCATCCCACGCACCGGAGAGATCATCGCTCCTCCTTCAGAGCTCGTTCTCAATCTGGGCCCGGCTACCGACCAAATTCTACTCCGCGGCAACACGCTGGGCCAGCCCTGCCTCTAACCACCGCAGAGGCACCCGAGAATGTTCTTTGCACCGCAACGTTGGAAACACTTCGCCGCCATGGCCCTGATCGGCGACGGCGTCATGGCCGTGGTTCACCCGAAGCGCGACGCCCGCGCCTGGGCAGCGGGTCCCGCTCCATGGCGGTCACTGATGCGGGCTCTGCACGAGCGTCCGGCGCTGACGCGCACTATCGGTGCCGCGCAGGTGATCGGGGGCATCTGGTGGGCGCTCAGCGTCGAGAAGAGCGAAGACTAGCCGAGCACGGCGTCAATTGCCGAGCGCAACGCGACTTCATCAATGTCCGAGAGCGACCCAAGCTGCTTCAGGATGAGGGCCTGCTCGATGGTGGCAAAGACCGGCTTGATCGCGGACGGTTTCAGCAGTCCGGCTCCGTGCCACTCCCCAATCCACACCTCACCGAAGGCAGCCGTGGATCGTAGCTGGCTTGTAATCGCCATCATCACCACGTCGGGTTTCGCGGAATTGTAGGTGGCATTGCTCACGACAACAGCAGGCCGCTGCTTCGAGGCTCCCTGGTGGGTGAACGGAAAACGCACCAGCACGACGTCGCCGAAGCTATAGCTCATCGTAGGCGTCGTCTTCGGGGTTGCTCCAGACAGCAGCGAAGGCGGCCTCGCTCAGATTCGTAGCTGCGGAGGCATGTGCCCCGTCCTCGTCGCCATTCAAAGATGGCTGCATTTTCGCTATGAAGGCGTCAAGCTCGGCAAGCTGCTCCTGATTGAGCGTCTGGAGCTTCGCCACAACCGTCTCTACCATTCCGGGCATCGCAGTCTCCTGTCTGCAAACAGTTTATCGCGCGCACAACACCGCCCGTATTAGCTTCTTGCCCGCTCGATCGCGCGCACGACCGCGGCGGCTTTGTTTCCGCACTCCGCGAACTCCGACTCCGGCACCGAGTCCGCCACGATCCCCGCGCCCGCCTGGATATGCCCTCGCTTGCCGTCCATGTACAGTGTGCGGATTGCGATGCAGCTATCCAGATTGCCGCTAAAGTCCGCGTAGAAGACGCTGCCGCCGTAGACGCCGCGCCGCGACGGCTCCAGCTCCTCGATCACTTCCATCGCGCGAATCTTGGGCGCGCCGCTCAGCGTGCCGGCAGGGAAGCAGGCCTTGAAGGCGTCGATCGCGTTCATCTCCGGCTTCAGGTTGCCTTCAATCGACGAGACCAGGTGCATCACGTGGCTGTACCGCTCGACGAACATCAGGTCCTTCACGCGCACGCTGCCGAACTCACTCACGCGGCCGACGTCGTTACGGCCCAGGTCGACCAGCATGATGTGCTCGGCGACTTCTTTTTCGTCGGCGCGCAGGTCGGCTTCGAGCGCGCGGTCTTCCACTTCATCCGCAGAGCGCTTGCGCGTGCCCGCAATCGGCCGGTACTCCACCTTGCGGCCGTGGACGCGCACCAGCAGCTCCGGCGATGAACCCACGATGTGCTGCTCGCCCTCGCCGAAGCGCAGGAAGTACATGTACGGTGACGGATTGACGATCCGCAGCGAGCGGTAGACGTCGAACGCCGGCACCCCTGGCTCGCAATCGAACCGTTGCGACAGCACGCATTGAAAGACGTCGCCGCTCGCGATGTACTCCTTGGCTTTCTCAACCGACTTCAGGAACGCCGGCTTGGAGGTTCGCGCCTTCATCTTCAGCGCACCCTTGACGCTGCGCCGTGAAATCGCCGACTCAGGCAGCGCGCGCGCCAGGCGCTTCTCCATCTTGTCCAGGCGCTTCTCGGCTTGTTCGTAGCTGCCGCCGCGCTTCAGGTCGGCTGTCGCAATCAGCAGGATTTCTTTCTTCACGTGGTCGAACGCCAGCACCTGGTCGAAGAACATCAGGCATGCGTCAGGGACACCAAGTTCGTCTTTTGCGAGCTCCGGCAGGCGTTCGATCAGGCGAACGACATCGTAGGCAAAGAATCCCACTGCGCCGGCCGTGAATGGAGGTAAGCCGGCCAGCTTGGCCGGTGTATGTCCATCCAGCGCGAGCTTCAGCTCCTCGAAGACGTCGCCTTCGAACTTGCGGCGCTTTTTGCCTTCCGCCACCTCGAGCGAGCGCCCGCGCGCCACCATCTTCTTGTAGGGCGCGATGCCGATAAACGTGTATCGCCCCACGTGCTCGCCGCCCTCGACGCTCTCCAGCAGGAAGGCCTCGGGTTCGTCGTCGGCCATGCGCAGGAAGGCCGAGACCGGGGTTTCCAGGTCGGCGGTAACGGTCCGGTAGACCGGAACCAGGGTGTGTTCTTTTGCCAGCTTCTGGAATGCTGCGCGCGTGGGGGTGCTCTCGTGCTTCGGTTTCATAGTCGATAGATACTCTGGACCATCGTAAACTGCGTTGTCCTGCCGGACGGGCCCGCTTATCGCGCGGGGCGAGCCCTTCGGGCCGTCCTGGGCTTCGCGTGGTCCTCGCGATGCTCGGCACAGAGGTATGCGCCGACCAACGGGAGGACCAGGCGAAGCGATTACCCCACGAAGTGGTCGCCCCGCGCGACAAGCGCGCCCGTCCGGCAGGGCCTATCTCCATGACTCGAAAGAGGCATCGCCGCCATCTTGCCCGTCATCGTACCCAAAGCCTATACTCCGCTGGGCTCGACCACTGACCGGTCTGGTTGAGCAAAATAAGCCGAGCACTTCGGCAGATTGTCACCGTCAAATGACTGGATGTTGACAGGAGAGTATCTCGATGGCCGGAGAATCGCTGATACCAGCACTCGAACAGAAAAGGAAGTTGAACCCCATGGCAGTAAACACCCCCGTTTCAGGGCGTACGCTTACGCTCGACCAGCAACTTGCGCTCGATCACGAGAAAAATCCCTGGGAGGCCCAGGCCGCACGATTCGATCTCGCCGCACGCAAGCTCAATCTCGATGAAGGCATCTGGAAGGTCCTCCGCTACCCCACCCGCGAAATTATCGTGCACATCCCCGTCCAGATGGATAACGGCTCCATCGAAGTCTTCACCGGCTATCGCGTGCAGCATTCCATGTCCCGCGGCCCGGCGAAGGGCGGTATTCGCTATGCGCCCGATGTCTCTCTCGACGAAGTTCGTGCCCTGGCGAGCTGGATGACCTGGAAGTGCGCCGTCGTCAATATCCCCTTCGGAGGCGCCAAGGGCGGCGTCATCTGCGACCCGAAGAAGATGTCGCAGGGCGAGCTCGAACGCATGACCCGCCGCTTCACCGCCGAGCTGATCGAGTTTATCGGCCCGGAAAAAGACATCCCCGCACCCGACATGAACACCAACGAGCAGACGATGGCGTGGATCATGGATACCTACTCCATGCACATGCGGCAGACCGTCAACGCGGTCGTCACCGGCAAGCCGGTCAACCTCGGCGGGTCGCGCGGGCGCAAGGAAGCCACCGGCCGCGGCGTCTCGGTCGTCTGCGACGAGGCCATCAAGCACCTCGGCATGACCATCGAAGGCACTCGCGTCATCATCCAGGGCTTCGGCAACGTGGGCGCTAATACGGCAAAGATTCTCTACAACAAGGGCTATACCATCGTTGGAATTGCCGAGTACGACGGCGGCCTCTACCACGAGGACGGCATCGACATCCCCGGCCTCATCGAGCATCGCGCCAGCGCAGGCACCATCAACGGCTTTGCCAAGGCGGCAGCCGCGGACCGCTTCGAACTGCTTACGCGCGAGTGCGAGATTCTCATCCCGGCCGCAACCGAAAACGTCATCACCAGCCTCAATGCCGCCGACCTCCATTGCAAGATCCTGTGTGAGGGCGCCAACGGCCCCACCACCACGGTCGCCGACGACATCCTCGAAGCGAAGGGCATCTTCGTCATCCCGGACATTCTCGCGAATGCCGGCGGCGTCACCGCCAGCTACTTCGAGTGGGTGCAGGACCGCATGGGCTACTTCTGGACCGAGCTCGAAGTCAATCAACGGCTCGACGCCATCATGTCCGAATCGTTCAAGGACGTCGTCGCCTATGGGGAGCAGCACAAGGTTAACAACCGCATCGCGGCCTACATGCTCGCCATCGACCGCGTCGCCTACACCACCAAGCAGCGCGGCATGTACGCGTAGAAATAGTTGTTAGTAGCCAGATGTTAGTTGGGGCTCTTTTAGCCTCTACTGGCATCTGGCATCTGCCGTTACGGGTCGAGCACCTTGATCTTCAACACCACTGACTCCGTCACGCTGCCAGCCGTGCCCGCGACCGTAATCTGATAGTTCCCCGGGCGTGTGCCCAGGTTCGAGCAGTTTCCGCAGCCGGAGAGCCCGGCCACCCCAGCCAGCATCATCACCGCGAGCAGCCGAGCCCAGCGTCGTGTCCGCCGCGGCCAAATCCAGAGGAGTCCAGCAATCATCGCCCCGCCCGCGGCAAGCGTTCGCCAGCCGATCCCCTGCATCTTCGCACCAGCCGGCGAGCCCACCCCGCAACCCGGCACCGTCTGCACCTGAGCCACCCCGTATGGCTTGGTCGGGCCTCCGCCGCAGGGGTATGGCGCCGTCGTCACCACATCGAGCGTCGTCGTCCCGCCCCCGGCCGGGATAACCCCTTCGAGGAACCCGCAACTCAGCTCGTTGCTGCTATTGGCGCCCGTGCAGCTCAGCGTCACCGCCTGGCTAAAGCCGGAGGTCTCCGTCACCGTCACCAGCTCGACGGCCGTGCTGCCCGGCTTCAGCTGCACCGGGTTCGGCGTTACCGTCAACGAGAACCCGGGCGGCGCAGTACGCATTGCTGAGTTCACCACCTGCGTCAGCACGGCAGAGACGCCGGGCGCGACCGTCTCTCCGTTCGCACTCTTGCCGCCCGCATACGAAGCCGTGATGGGATGGCTGCCAACCGCCAGACTCGCAGTCGTAAGGGTGGTCCGCCCATTCTGGTCGATCGTCCCTGTTCCAATGGCTCCAGTGCCATCCAGGAAGGTGACCGTTCCAGATTGGACGAGGTATGCCATCGGCCCGGGCACGCTGACCGCGGCCGTAAACGTCACCGGTTGCCCAACGATGGAGGGATTAAGACTCGAAGTCAGCGAAACCGCGCTGGTCAGCGGAACCGCCTGGATCACCTGGTCCAGCACCGCGGAGGTGACGCCGTTGAAGTCGAGCGTCCCCGCGTAGAAGGCGGTGATCGGGTGAGTTCCAACCGTCAGGGTGGAGGTGGTAAACGAAGCCTGCCCGGCAGCATTCAGCGTAGCGCTTCCGATCACCGTTGCCCCATCCGAAAACCTCACCGTACCGATCGGCACCGCGGCATTTCCCGTCAGCGTCACCGTGAACGTCACGGCCGTGCCAGCGGGCGCTGGGTTCAGCGACGAGGTCAACGCGCTCACCGTCGTTGCATCGGGTAAGACGGTGAATGCGTACGGCGACGACACGCTCGAGGCGTTGATCGGATCGCCATTCGCCGGGCCGCCGTTGTACGCCTCGGTAAACACATAGTTGCCTGCATCGAGCAGAGTCGGATAGCCGTAAGGGCACTCCGAACCGCCCGCCGCAGTCACCGAAAGGTCGATACAGCCGGGAACTCCGACCCCATTGCTCAACTGAGTCCAGGTCCCCGTCGCTGGATACGCCGGATCGAGCGTGTTGAAGTAAACGTACCCATTCACGCCCTGTCCATAGAAGTACGTTGACGCAAGCGTCGTCGAAGGCGGTGCAGGGGTCAGCGTGACGGTCGTCGGCGCCAGGCTGATCGTGTGCGTTCCCGGCAGATTCAAGGCCAGCGCACTGTTTGCAGCCAGATACCCAGCCGTTACCGCGTACGTCCCCGGAATGATCGGCGTGCTCCCGGTCAGCGGCTTGCCCGTCACCGTCAGCGTGGCAGTTCCGTTTACCACCTGCGCCGTGCCCAGCGTCGCCGCCTGCGTCTCGTAGCTCTGCGAACCTGCAATCGAGAAGGTTACAGTCCCGCCCGCCGAAGACCCGCCCGGCACGGTAGCGGAAAACGTAAACGCTCCTTCAAACGCCGAAGGCTCCGGGCAGGCCAGGACCAGACCCGCCGGGGCCAGGCAGGCGCTCGGCGCACTCGCCGCCTTGCCGTACAGAATTTCGATTCCACCGGGCGCATCGAGCGCCACATCCAACGCACCATCGCCGTTGAAGTCCGCCGTTACAAACTGCCCGTTCGCCCCGGCCCGGGCACCCACCCGGTACACCCCTTGCAGCGTGTAATTCCCGTTTGCGGAGCCAAGCTCAACCGACACTCCCAACGACGTATACGCCAGCAGGTCGAGAATGCCGTCCCCGTCCACATCCGCGGCCGCAACCAGGTGCCCGCCATCCCCGGCAGAGTCGTCCGGCGACATGGTTCCGCCGAACGGCGAGGTCTGAAACGTTCCATCGCCATTGCCAGCGTAGACATCGATACGGCCGGAGGCTCCCTCAGCCGCCATGTCCGGTCTGCCGTCGCCGTTGAAGTCCTTGATCAAGAGAGAACGGACGCCGGACGTTCCGCTGAAGACCGGCGGGTTCGGAACTTTCAGCAGCGGACCGCCGGTTGAGGGCGCTCCTAGAAACGTCTCCACAATCGAGAATCGCGCTCCATTGATGAGGTAATCATCAATGCCATCCCCGTTGAGATCCGCAATCGTAAGAGGTCCAACGCCGTCGATCAGCGGTTGGGATGAGCCTGTTACAGCAGTCGGATCGAGCAGGATCTCGAAGAAATACCCGCTCCCGGCGTCGATGCCAACAATCTCAGGGCTCGTCACCGCACGATGGTTCAGGTTGGATGCATCCACCGAAATGATCTGCAGCGAAGCTGAGTTTGAGAAAAGCCCGCCAGAGAGCGCCTTCGGAGTTGGGGTGCCGAAGGTACCATCCCCCACTCCTGGCGCGATCGTCCAGCCAAGCGCGGTATCAGGTCCGGCCGGTGTGGGCGCCAGGTAAACCCAGCCGATGTCGACATGGCCCCCATCCGACAAGTTCCCGAACGCAACCACCGTACCCGCCGTTTGTAGCACCGCCGACTGTGCAAACCCGCCCTTGCCATCGCCCAACAGCACATGCGTCGTCGACGCCGTCTCTGTCGCACCCGCATCGATGTAGATCAGATCAGGAATTCCGTCCCCATTCACATCCGCGGTCGCCACAAACACCGGCTGGTTGCCGGTTGGCACCAGCACAGGCGCGGCAAACCCCTGCGCTTCCACCGGCCCGGCGTGGGCCAGAATGCCGAGCGCAGCCATCACAGAGAACGACAGGAGCGAACGGAATGCGCGCGAAAACCAGATGGGCACGGTACCAACCAAGAGGGGAGTTTTACCTGCGAACACGCAAACTCTATCACGCCGCCTGCCATCCTCCGCCATTCCCAAACCGGCGCATGGTTGCATGTGGCAGAATAAGCGTGTCTGGTAAGCGTTTCGATCCGAACCGCGCCGTAGCGTCCGCCACGCCATCAACTCTCACCCGCCTCGAGGCCCAGTGAACCTGCCGAACTCCATCACGATGAGCCGCATAGCCAGCGTTCCGCTGCTCATCTGGTTCCTCTCGCCGCATTCGCCGTTTCACGGCAATAACGGCGAACAGGAACTTGCGGCGTCCGGGCTCTTCATTCTGGCTTCGATTACAGACGGGCTCGACGGCTATTTGGCCCGCAAGCGCAAGCAAATCACAACCATGGGCATGCTGCTGGACCCGCTCGCCGACAAGCTGATGGTGACCGCAGCCTACATCATCCTTGTCGCCTACAATCCACGCATCGTCCCCGCGTGGATTGCCGTGCTCATCATTGGGCGCGAGTTCCTCGTCTCCGGCCTGCGCTCCATCGCCGCCTCCGAAGGTTTCACCATCGACGCCAGCGAGATCGGCAAGCTCAAAACCGTCATTCAGATCGTCTCCGTCGTCGCCGCAATCCTCGCGCACCGGTGGGATTACTGGCTTTGGTTTGGCGGCCATTTCGTCGTCGCCGTCCACCTGATCGCAGTCACCGCGATCTATTGGATGACGATCGTTTCGATCATCTCCGCGGCGGATTACTTCATCGGCTTTTGGAAGAAGATCGACCATGCCAGCGAACGTGCGCGCACGCGCCGCAGCAAGCTGCTGACGCGTCGGAAGCAAACGGCGGCGGAAAATCCTTCAAGAATAAGCTAAAAGCGCCCTAACGCCGGGCGGGCGGTACTTCGTACCGTAATCGCTTCGCGTAGTCCTCCCGCTGGTCGGCACAGGAGACTATGCCGCGCGGCCACGCGAAGCTCCCGGCGTACGCAGTACCGCCGGCCCGGCGTCAGGGCGCCCGTCCGGCAGGACAAAGCCTCTAAATGATCTTCTTCCTATCCTTTACCCGCACCGCCGGCGCCCCCGCATACACCGTCCAGGGCTCCAAATCCCGGCTCGCGACCGACCCCAACCCCAGCACCGCACCCTCGCCCACATTCACGCCCGGCCCCACACAAGCCCGCGCGCAAACCCATGAGTACGCCTCAATCCGCATCGCGTACGCCAGCAGCGGGAACGCCGGATCCTCAAAGTCATGCGTCGCTCCGCACACGTACGCGCCCTGCGAAACGATGGCATGAGACCCAAACTCAATCTTCGCCGGGTTATAAATCTCCGCACCATCCCCCGCCGTCACCTGGTCTGCGCACACGAGATTCCAGGGCGCCCACACCTTCGATCCCGGGTAGAAATGGCAGTTCGGCCCCATGCTGGCGCCAAACATCCGCAGCAGCATGGCACGCCACGCGTGAAACGGCCGCGGCGATATCCGGTAGAACAACGTCCAAACGACGTTCCAAAGCAGGCGCCTCAAGCGATTCTCGAACGAGAACGCCGGCCGCAGATACCCGTCAGCAGCCGTGTCCGCGGAGATATGCTCCGTCGCGTGATAGCCCAACTCCTTCGCCATACCCCTCAGCATAAGCGATGGGGCCCTGCACGATTGCGCCAGACTGTTCGTGAGCCTTGTCATGCCTGATCCTATGAAGGCAAAGCGGAATACAGGGGTCCTTCGCTGCGCTCAGGATGACGAGCTTCGGTGGGGATTATCAACCGTTGCGTGCAATGGTAAACCTATGTGTGGCCGATGCTACTCCTTCAGCGTCTCGCTCCCGGAACATCCAGAAATATCGGTCATCCTGACCCCGAGCCTGCGAAGGGAAGGGCCCCTGTATCGGTCGTTGTGCCTGCTAGAACGTTTCCGGCTTCCGCATCTTTGCTTCCTCGAACCCAGGCATACGCAACAACTCCACCGACAGGTCTCGCCAGGTCGGATTGCCGCTGACGATCAGCTGGATCTTCCGAATCCGCAGCCATCCCTTGATCTGCTTTTCTCGTGCGATCGCCGTAACGATGCTGAGGTGCTCTTCGTACCACACCAACTGATCGATGTTGTACCGCGCGGTAAAGCTGTTGGGATCGAGCCGCTGCTTGTGTTCCCGCATGCGGCTCACCAGCCGCGCGGTGACGCCAGTGTAGAGCCGCTTGTATCCGTTCGCGAGGATGTAGACGTGGGCGCGGTCGGTGGTCATGCGTGCTCCTCCGCTGAAACAACAGAATACAGGGGTCCTTCGCTGCGCTCAGGATGACGAGCATTTTCGGCAATGCGGGGAGCGGATTGGCTGACGGAGTGTCGTCCGCCACGACGCATTCTCAATGCGCATCTGCCACAACAGTTCGTCATCCTGAGCGCAGCGAAGGACCCCTGTATTTGTATTTCATCCGCATGCCCTAATTACTGCCCGAGGATCGGAGTTCCCACGAGGGACCGGCTCGACGCAATGCGCGCCTGCCACTCCGCCGGCCCGGTCTTATGGACGCTCGTGCCATCAGCTGACACGGCGACCGTCACCGGCATATCCACGACATCGAACTCATAGATCGCCTCCATGCCCAGATCGTCGAACGCCAGCACGCGCGAATGCTTGATGGCCTTCGACACCAGGTAAGCCGCGCCGCCGACGGCCATCAGGTATACCGCATGGTAGTCGCGGATTGCGTCAATTGCCGCGTCGCCGCGTTCCGCTTTCCCCACCATCCCAAGAAGCCCCGTCGCCTCGAGCATCTGCCGCGTGAACTTGTCCATACGCGTCGCGGTCGTCGGCCCGGCCGGCCCAACCGCCTCGTCGCGCACGGCATCCACCGGCCCCACATAGTAGATGAACTTGTTGGTGAAGTCGACCGGGAGCTCCTCGCCCCGGTTCAGCATGTCAGTCATGCGCTTGTGCGCCGCATCGCGCCCGGTCAGCAGCTTGCCCGTCAGCAGTACCACCTCACCCGGCTTCCAGGTTTCAACGTCGGCCCGCGTCACCTCATCCAGGTTCACCCGGCGCGCGGTATGCACGTCGTAGGTCAGCTTCGGCCATTTGTCGAGCGGTGGCGGGTCCAGGTACACCGGCCCTTCGCCCTCGAGCACGAAGTGCGCATGCCGCGTCGCCGCGCAGTTCGGAATCATCGCCACGGGCAGGTTCGCCGCGTGCGTCGGCCAGTCCAGAATCTTCACGTCCAGGACCGTCGTCAGTCCGCCGAGCCCCTGCGCGCCGATGCCGAGCGCGTTTACCCGGTCGTACAGGTCGATGCGCAGCTGCTCGATGTTGGTCTTCGGCCCGCGCGCCTTCAGCTCCTGCATGTCGATCGGGTCCATCAGCGACTGCTTTGCCAGCAGCATCGCCTTCTCCGCCGTACCGCCGATGCCGATGCCGAGCATGCCTGGCGGACACCACCCCGCGCCCATCGTCGGCACCGTCTTCACGACCCAGTCGATCACGGAGTCTGAAGGATTCAGCATCACGAACTTCGACTTCGCCTCCGAGCCTCCGCCCTTGGCGGCGACGGTGACATCGATCTTGTCCCCTGGCACCAGCGAAACTTCAACGACGCACGGCGTGTTGTCGACCGTGTTTTTGCGCGAGAATGCTGGGTCCCGCAGTATCGAGCCGCGCAGCTTGTTATCCGGATCGAGCCACGCCTGCCGCACGCCCTCATCGCACATCTGCTGCAACGAGATCGTCGGCTCACCGCCGTCGTCGGCAACCAGCCCCACCGAAAGCCCCAGCTTGAGAAAGATGGTCACAATTCCCGTGTCCTGGCAGATCGGCCTGTGGCCCTCAGCGCACATGCGGGAGTTGATGAGGATCTGTGCCATGGCGTCCTTGGCCGCGTGTGACTCTTCCATCTCATACGCTCGTGCGAGGTTGGTGATGTAGTCTTCCGGGTGGTAGAAGCTGATGTATTGCAGCGCCGCGCGCACGCTTTCGATCAAGTCTGCTTGCTTAATCTCGGTCATTGAAACCTTCCCCTACCAAGCATAGTCTCGCTCACCCCTGAAAACACGCGAAGCGTCCAACCCCCCACGAAGTGGTCGCCGCCCGCGACAAGGGCGCACTTGCTGTTGTCCTTACCAGGTGAGATGAATCAGCCCAACCGCCTGCCGCGGTAAGCTCGTCGTCAACGAAACCACCCCCCCGTCAACCCGGGCCGAACTCGTCCGCAACACCGCCAGCTTCGAAGCCGTCTCGAGCTCCTTCACCTGCGCAGCCGTCGGCGCCTGCGGACTCCCCATCTTCAACCAGGCAGCATACGCATTCGAGTGCTCGCCGTCCATCCGGTACTCCGTCACGCGCACCTGCTTCGCCGGTATTCCACTCACCTGGAGCGCAACCTTCGCCGCGGCCGCAGGCAAATCCTCATCCTCATAGTTCCACACCAGAACATCCAGGCTATTGCCGTTCTTAGTAGCCATCGCATTGACATCCGGAGCCCCAACCACCGAACTCCTCTCCACCTGAGCCTCCGGGACAGCGCCCGACGAAGTCACCGCCAACTGCTCGCCCTGCAGCATCCCGAACATCCGGAACACGCTCATCACCGGCTTGTCGACGCCGTTGGTCGCGAGGGCACGGAACCCTGCAAACCAGGGCTGATCCATCATCTCGAACGCCCACGTCACGGCTCCCTGCAGATTCACCCCGCGCTCACGCGCAAGCGCCGCGGACCGCGCCAGCATCTCCGCTACGCTGACCCCGTACAATGGGCCGTTACGATAGGCCATCTGCGGCCCCTTGCACGCCGCGCAGCCCTCGGGATCGCTCTCCGACAGGATGATCGGCGTGTTCCTGTACTCCGGAAACGATGCGACGATCTTCATCCCCAGATCGGTCGCGCCCATCTGCGGTACCAGGTTCATCTGCACGTGCGCCGGCACGTCGCCCTTCGCCTCTACAAACTTCGGCGAACCCTTCGGATGGAACGAGATGAAGTCCAGCGGCACACCCGGCTTGCCCGTATCCGCATTCACGCCATGCGCGCAGTGCTCTAGGAAATCACGCAGAAACGGGCTGTTCTTCGACGCTTCCTCATGCGGATAAGGCCCGGTTGCGGCCGGTCCACCCACCTTCGCATTGGGCAGCACCTGCCGCACCGCGCCCGTGGTCACGTCGTACAGCTTTTCGTACTCCTGCTCCGTCCCGTGGAAGTAGGGAATGTCGGGCTCGTTCCACACCTCCCACAGCCAGCCATCCACCGCCGTTCCGTAACGCTCGTGCAGATGGGTCACCCAGGCGACAATCAGCCCGCGCCATTTGGCATAATCCTTCGGCGGATAGCTCCAACCCGTGAAGATGTCGCCGTTGGGAAAGGTATGACGGTACGGCTGCGGATGGGTGGAGAGCGCCTCCGGCATGAAGCCGATCTCGACGATCGGCGTAATCCCCGCCGCTTTGAAGTTATCGAAGAGCTTGTCCGTGATGGCCCAGTTGTAGACCGGCGTTCCGTCTGGCTTCTCGCTGTAGACGCCAGTCGAACCCCACTTCAGCGAGCCGCTTCCATCGCCGCTCGTCAGCAGGTTATGCGCGCGAAAGTATACCGGGACCGCTCGGTTGATCGCCGACAACTCCTTCAGCAGCTTGGTCCCGTTTGGCGCATAGGTGTAGTTCGGTTCATCCGCACCGAAGTAGTTCCAAGCCGGTTTGTAGTCGCCAATCGACGTTCCGGCGTCTACCCGAATCGTGACCGACGTTTCCTGCCCATAAGCGATCCCAAACCCTGCAACCAGCGCCACAGCCGCGCAAAACCTGCGGAAATTCACTTCGATTGCCCTCCGCGTCCCGATCAATGCTTCCCTCTTCCCGTTCGCCATCATAGCGGCTCCCATTCATCCCACAGAAACCCTTTGTCTCACCCCTATGAAAATAATGCATCCTATGGCGTAGTGAACATCGCTGTAGAGAAACCGGGGCCCGCCATGTACGACCGCATTGGTATGCTGAAATCCGACGACCAGCCTTGGCAGGCGCTGCTCGATTCGGCTGGTGAAGGTATTTGGGGTGTGGACCTCAATGGCGACTGCACCTTTGTCAATCGCGCCGCGCTCGCAATGCTCGGTTACGAAGGTGCGGAGGAACTCGTCGGCAAGAATATGCACAACATGGTGCATCACCACTATCCCGACGGGCGCGACTACCCCACGCACGAGTGCAGTGTCTACAACGTCTTCTGGCACAACAGCCCGTTCTCGAACAAGCTCGACCACGTCTTCCGCAAAGACGGCACGTTCTTCTATGCAGAGATGTCCGCGCAGCCCATTGTGCACGAAGGAAAAACCCGGGGTGCTGTCGTCACTTTCCGCGATGTCACCAACGCCCGCCTCGCCGAAGAAGCGCTGCGTCGCAGCGAAAAGCTGGCCGCCGTTGGTCAACTCGCAAGCTCTATCGCGCACGAGATTAACAACCCTCTCGAAGCCGTCATCAACCTCCTCTACCTGGTGCGCACCGCTGAAACTATGGAAGACATGCGCACCTACGCCACGCTCGCCGAGCAGGAAATCGCCCGCATTTCCGACATCACGATGCAGACCCTGCGCTTTCATCGTCAGCAGACTGCCGCCGCGCCGGTTGATCTGCACGACACGATCCCCGCGGTGCTGCGGCTGTACGCCTCGCGCTTCGCCTCACGCAAGGTCGAGGTCAAACTCCGCCTGCGCCAGACGCCACACGCGATGCTGCTCGAAGGCGATCTTCGCCAGGTGCTTAACAACCTCATCCGCAATGCGTACGACGCCATGCCCAAGGGTGGTAAGCTCCACGTCCGCCTGCGCCCCGCGCGTTGCCCCATCACCAGCGTTCCGGGCTTGCGCATCTCAGTTGCCGATACCGGGACCGGCTTTCTGCCGAAGATGAGAAAGCATCTGTTCGAGCCCTTCCACACCAGCAAGGAGATCACCGGCACCGGCCTCGGCCTCTGGATCTCGAAGGGCATCATCGACAAGCATAAGGGCCGCATCAAGATGCGCAGCCGCCTGCAGGAACACTCCCCGACCTCCCACGGCACACTCTTCTCCCTCTGGCTGCCGCTCAATCAGGAAGCTCCGCTAGCTGCCTAAGAAAGAAAGGCGCAACGGGGAAAACAAAGATAAGAGCGAATAAGTGCAAAGAGTGACCAAGCTTTGTTCTTATCCGCTCTTCCAAATCCCGCCCTATCCCCGTTACGCCTTTTCTCGTCTCACCACCACATTCGAGTTCGCTTGATCGATCGATGTCATCAGCACCGAGTGAATGTTCACGCGCGGCGGCCGTGTCGCAACCCACATGATCGCATCCGCAATATCCTCCGCCACAAGCGGCGTGAAGTTCGCATACACCTTCGCCGCACGGTCTTTGTCGCCGCGAAACCGCACTTCGCTGAACTCCGTCTCGACCATGCCCGGATCGATCGTGGTCACACGCACCGGCGTGCCCATCAGGTCGAGCTTCAGGCCCTCGCTGATCACCTTCTCCGCCGCCTTGCTCGCGCAGTACACCGCGCCATTCGCGTACGTCTGGTTGCCCGCCGTCGACCCCAGGTTGATGACGTGCCCGCGCCCACGCGCTACCATTCCCGGAACCACGGCACGGGTGACGTAGAGCAGACCCTTCACATTGGTGTCGAGCATCTCTTCCCAGTTCTCCGGGTCGTCTTCGTACAGCTTCGCCAATCCGCGGCTAAGCCCGGCGTTATTGACGAGCACGTCCACGGCCTTCCACTCATCCGGCAGGTTCGCCAAGGTCTCGTCCACCGCCGTCCGATCCCGCACATCCAGGCGCAACGTCTGCACATCCTCGGCACCATCCAGCTGCGCCGCCAACTCGCTCAGCTTCTCCTGCCGCCGCGCACATAGCAGCAGCTTCGCACCCTCAGCCGCAAATGCCTTGGCCGTCGCCTGCCCGATGCCGCTGCTGGCTCCCGTCACAAACACGATCTTTCCGCGTAGAGTTTCCATGCTCCCCTTTATACGGACGTGGACAGAAACGGACAAGAACGGACCAAAGAAGCGAGTGCTGAAGGCTTCTTTGGTCCGCTCTTGTCCATCTTGGTCCGCGTCGGTCTCGTTTACTGCGCGTTCGGTCCGGAGGTCTCCTGGATACCGATGGCATCGCCCGAGACCACCATGTTGACGCGGCGGTTCTGCGCGCGTCCCGGAGCCGTGGAGTTATCCGCCACCGGGTCTGCCTTGCCATAGCCCTGCGCCGTTATGTTCGCCTGGTTCACACCCTGCGACACCAGGAAGTTCATCACTGCGTTCGCGCGATTCTCACTCAGCTTCTGGTTGTAGTCGTCGCCGCCAACGGAGTCGGTGTAACCCTCAACCTGTACTTTAAGCCCCGGATACGCCTCCAGGATGCCCGCAACCTTCGCCAGCGAGATCTGCGTGTTCGTCTTCAACGTGTACTTGCCGGTGTCGAACAGCACGTCCGACATGTTCACGATCAGGCCGCGCGCGCTCTCGGTCGTCGCCAATACCGCATTCAGTTGGTTGCGCAGCTTCTCGCGAACCTGCTCCGCACTCTCCTGCGCACTCGCTGCCTGCTGGCTGGCCGCTGCTGCTTGCGCCTTCGCCATGGCAGCCTGTGCCTCGGCCTCGGCGCGAGCCGCATCTGCCTGCTGCTTGGCTGCCTGCGCCTGCGCTGCCGCCAGCTGGGCCTGCTCCGCCTGCATCTGCGACTGCGCAGCCTGCTGTTGCGCATCGTTCTTCGCAATCTCAGCGTTGCGCTGCCGCTCCGCTGACTTCTTGCGCAGCGTGTCTACGCGTGCATCCTCAGCGCGTTCGACGGCCTCGCGAGCGAAGGTGATCTCCATCTTCTCGTCGCGGTGCTTGCTCTGGTCGATGTCGGCTGCATTCTGAAGATCCTTGTTGGCCTCCGAATAGATCTCCGGAGAGTACTTCTCAGAACCCGTTGCCTGCGCAAAAGCGAGCGCGTTGTAAGCCTCGTACAACTCCAGTGGCGAGTGCTCGTTGCGCGTGATCGGATGGCTCACCGTATGCGATCCATCGGTCTCCACGTCGTACATCCCGTGCGGGAACAGCGTGGCGTGCGCGGTAACTTTTTCGAGCACCCCATTGGTGTTGTCGGTCGCCACGTTCTTCAGCACGATCAAGTCAGACGGCGTGCTGACGGAGAAGTAGGGTTCCGCTGTCACGATCAGGCCGAAGCTCTGCAGCGCGGTGGTCACATGGATGTTGTTCTTCGTACCCGCCGGCAGCACCTCGCCCAGGTTGTTCGCGCGTCCGTCCGGGGAGATCGCCCACAGCACGTAGGTCAGGAACTTCGGTCCGAAGCCGTTCGCCGGTGTCAGCCCCTTGAACTCCGCGTCGATCGTAATGCCGCCGCGTTCGCTCTTTACCGTCGCCTTGCCTTCACCGCCCGGTAGCAGGCTGGTCCCCACGAACCGTATGTCGGTAGACCCACTGCGGTGCAGGTAGTTGATGCAGTCGATATCCTGCTGTACGGCGCGAACCTTGTAGAAGAAGATGTCGCCATTCTGCGTGACCACAGCAGCGCTTGAAGGCGCCTGGACGCTGGTCGGGTTTGCGTCCTGCGCGTACGATGCCGAGGCAAACGCCAAGCCTGAAAGAACTCCGGCCGCAATCAGTCGGGTGGGCAGAGAAGAGAAGGTCGTACGGAAGCTGCGTTGCATCGAGGTGATCTCCTTGGGCGAAGCCCGGTGTCGACCCGTAAACCGCTCAAAGAGAATTACTTGGCCTGAGCAAATCTTCTACGGAACCGGCTTGCTACCTCTCATACGGATGCCCCGCCAAAGCCAAAGGGTGTCCTTGGCAAGCCGATTTGCCGGGCAATCGTGCGAAAACTCGAGGTCGCAGAAGGAAAAACGAGCGGGCGTCCCCGTGGGACAACGCCCGCTCGTCTTCTGCATCCAAGCTCCAAGCTTGTACAGCCCTGCTGCAAGTATCTACCTCCCTGCCGCAGGATTCCGACGACTCTTACCCGGCCCGGCGGCTCAGTGGGGTTGACCCAAGTACTGTGACGCGTTCCGTCAGCGGCCCATAATCCAGCCGGGATAATGTTCCAGATGTTCTGAAATAAATCTCCCGGTTCCGTTGAATTGCCAGCGCCCGTCGATCGACAGACACTTCACGCAAGAGCACGAAGCCCTCGCCTTCCTCATAATTTTCCGCAAAGGCAAATACTCCGCCACGCCTCGCGCGCGGAGAACCCTTCGTCCGCAGACTGCGCGCCGCAAGCACACACGGCACCATCAGCATGCAAAAAAAGCACGACACCAGCGTCAGATCGCTCATCGAGACCTCTGAAACGAACATTTTTCAAGGGGCCCGCGCCAAGTGCAACATCCCGAGGGGGAGACCCGCTTGAAACTAATTCCCTTCATCGTCGGAAGCAATTCGTAAGATGAGTGCCGAATTGGCCTGATCGTGATCCCAAAAAGAAAGCGGACCAGCCCATCTTAGGGCTCATCCGCTTTCTTTTCAACCGCTTCCTGTTCTAAGCGTGGTGCTGAGCCCCGCTGCGCTGCACAAAGTGGTACGGAGGCCACGGGCCCGACAGCTGCATGCGGCACTCCTTCAGCTCCTGCGTGGCCGACGAATACTTGTTCTGGTACCGTTCCACGGTCTTATGGTCGATCAGGTGAGCGATATCCAGCAGCATCTTGCCGCTCTCCATCCGCTTGCACGTCACCTCTTCCGCAATGGGAAGAAACATGCGATGCATCTGGATCGACAGCGCCCGCGCCTTGGACTGGCGCTCCCGCTGCCGGCTCGCGCTCTCGCGCAAGCTGGTCAAATACTGCTGGCCAACGGTCATATCGCGCGCCGCATTGCCCGGGCACGTATCGTCCATCAACACCTTCAGGTGCATCTCCGCCTTACCGCGCAGACGCTCGACATTGGCCAGAAAGTGACGCTGGTTGGATCGCACCGAGCGCCGTAGCGCATCGTCATCGTGAAACGTAGTGGCAAAACGGAAGGGAAGTACGGTCGAAAGTTTGAAGCAGTCCGAGATCACCCGCGCGTGATCTTTTGCCGCCTGCTGGTCAAACCGTTCGGTATCGCTTGCTGCGTGTTCGGAGACAATCACGGCCAAATCGCCGGCTGGAAAGAGGAACGTCTGGTTACCGAAGAGTCCCGAAACCCCAGTCAGGGGCATCGGACGACGGTGGCGGTTGAGCTCTGGAAAACTTGCGCGTTCTGCGATGCAGTAGGCGTACCACGACATAACTTTCGCTCCAATGCACGCTGACGGGTCTCTTCGCCCAATCATGCGTTGGTTCTCAGCTTGGATTGCTTCGGATTAAGGCCTCAAAAGCCACTCGGCCGGTTAACGCATTAAGGAAAACTAATCGAGTGCGAAACGGATACTATGCCCAAAATGAGACGCTTGGCAACACTTTCCTTCAGCACACCCGCACGCACGCGCAGGCAGCCGTAAACTCAGCATTCTGAGCGAGATCGCACCAGTGCTGAGGCACTTCGCCGCGTCTCTGTTGCAACAGCGGTTACTGCGCTGCGGCGCGCTTGTTACCTTCAGCCAGGATCGACAGCACCGGGTCTGGCAACGTCTGGTCCGCATTCTTCACCAGCAGCGTCACATCCCACATCTGCGACGGCGTCAACACGTGCTCGTAGGAAGGCATCCCGGTCAGCCGGATACCGTTCTTCACCTTCCAATACGTCTCGCCCGGTTCATCGTCCGAAACCCCCACCACGTTCCCACGGGCATGTTTTTTCCAAAGCTGCGGCGCGGTCGGGTACATCCACTTCGCATACGCGACATCGTGCCCGGGTGTCCCGTGGCAGCTTGAGCACTCCGCTACATAGACCTTTGCGCCCGCCTCATACACGTCCTCGCTCGTCCCAAACGGCGGCTGCTCCATCTGCCGTGCGATCCGGGCATTCAACGGCAGACGCACGATCTGCTTCTCCAGCGGAAACGCCGGATCGGCTGTCGCCACGGGCAGATTGCCGTATTTCAGGTAGGCCCATCCGCCCGCTGCCAGCGCAACAACCGTAAACAAAATCCCCAGCACAAAGGCAACAAACCCCCCGCCTGAACGTCCATTCTGCGTGTACCCTCTGCGCGAACCTGTCGCCATTGTTTTTACCCCTTTTGCAACGGCTCCGGCCGTCCACGAAATTCACCCGCAAGGTGTCTGAAACCCGCGCGGATGTTCTAATAGAGACTGCGCCCGGCTGCTCAGCATCAAGGACACCCCACCGCAACAAAAAGTTTACGCAGCAGGAGAAGTTCCGTTGATTGCTCGTCCCAACAGCCCGGTCCGCACAACCACAACACCACAGAAAGACCCCAAAGCTCTGATGATGAACCTAAACCCCAAGAGGCTGCCTGCCCGGCTGCTTTTCTCTCTCGGTATCGGCGTCGCCACCCTCCTGTTCGCCGCACATCCCGCCTCGGCTCAGCGGAGCCGGGTTCCCCGTCGCGAGTCAAACGCCAATCGCAAAGCCCGTATCGCACGCACCATCGCAGAGACCTACGCCCATCGCTGGGAGGTCGGCGGCGGCGGCGGTTACGAGCGCTTCCGCTCCGGCCAGTACCAGCAGCAGGATAATCAGGTCACCTTCTGGGCCTCCACCATGTACTCGCTCAATCCCAGACTGGGAATCATCGGCGAGGTCCGCGGCGCCTACGGAAACGCCAAGATCGGCAACATCCTGCCCTCCGGCAACGTGCTGCCCTACAACCCGAAGATCTCCGAGTACAACTTCATGGCCGGCCCCAGCTACCGCTTCCTGCGCAAGGAGAAGTTCTCGGCCAGCGTCTTCGCCGAAGGCGGTGCCGGTCTCGGCAAGTTCGACGGCGACTCCAAGGGACTCAGCGCGTCGGACATCGGTGTCTGGAACGCCAACACCGCCGCCTCCTTTACCGCGGGCGTCAACCTGGACTACAACCTCTACCCGAACCTGGCCTTCCGCGTGACCCCCAGCTATCTCGGCACCACCTACACCGGCACCCTTCAAAACTCCAAGGGCGTCAACTTTGGCATCGTCTACCGCTTCGGCCAGATCAAGTAAGACGAAGACGGACGTGGACTAGAGCGGACAACGACGGACAAAAAGAACAAAACGCACCGGTCTCTTTTGTCCGTCGTTGTCCGCTCCGGTCCGCGTCCGTCTCTGCTTCAGAGGTGCACCGTCCAGCCCAGCTCGCTCAACTTCTCTTCAATCTCCAGCAGCGCTGCTTCGAGCGCCGTCCGGCGATGCGGGCTCGACGTGCGCTGTGACAGGATCAGCTCCCGCTGCAACTCCAGCGCCTGCCGCTTGCGCTTCAACTCCGCGTCGGCTGCAATATTGGCTCGTAACTGGACGACGCCAGCCTTGTGAGCCGCCGTGTTACCCTCCGGCTTCGCTGCCGTCTCCTGTCCCGTCTGTTCTTGCAAAGACTGCTGATTCTCCACGTTTTTGCTCTCCCATCCACGCGACATATCTCGATTCTAGTCCCACACACCGCTCCCGGACGCCTGCAATCCTATAATCGAAGGCGAACCTACAGGAGCCACAAGGCGTGATCGTCGAAGTCCAGGGTCTTAGAAAAGTCTTCACCGGTAAACAATCCGTCACCGCCGTAGATGGTCTGAACCTCGAGGTCAACGAAGGCGAGCTCTTCGGCCTGCTTGGCCCCAACGGCGCCGGTAAGACCACCACCATCAGCATCTGCACCACTCGCACCCTGCCCACCTCCGGCCAGGTTCGCATCGCCGGCATCGACGTCGTCGCATACCCCGCCGTCGCACGCCGAGGCATTGGAGTCGTGCCACAGTACAACACGCTCGATCGCTCCTGCACCATCGCCGAAAACATCTCGTTCCACTGCCTCTACTTCGGCTTCTCGCGCGCTGACGCCAAGGCCCGCACCGCGCAGCTGCTCGACCAGTTCCGCCTCGCAGACCGCGCTGCGGCGTATCCCTCGCAACTCTCCGGCGGCCTGGCCCAGCGCGTCCAGATTGCCCGCGCCATCGCTCACCGGCCCAAGGTCCTGTTCCTCGACGAACCCTCCGCCGGCCTCGACCCGCAATCCCGCCTCGCCATGTGGGAGGCCGTGCAGCAGCTCCGCAAAGAAGGCATCACTGTCGTCCTCACCACGCACTACATGGAAGAGGCCGATGAGCTCTGCGATCGCGTGGCCATCATCGACCACGGCAAGATCCTTGTGCAGGACACCCCCGCCAATCTCAAGTCCTCCGTCGGCGCCGAGAAAGTCTACGAGCTTCACCTCAAAGACCAATCCGGCTGCGAAACCCTCCTGGCGTCGTTGCCCATTATCGATGGCGTCACCCACACCGAGAAGATCGGGGATGGCGTCCGCGTCTTCACCAAGGGCGACGGCATGCTGGCCCAGGTTGTCGCTGCCGCCGACCCTTACGGCCTGCGCGACCTCACCATCAACGAAACTTCACTCGAAACTGTCTTCATCCAGCTCACCGGCCGCGACCTGCGCGAATAGCACTTGCCCAACACCCCAAGAAGTGGCGCCCGTCCGGCGTTAGGACGCACTTGCACTTGCCTTTGCACTTAGGAGAGAAGCCATGAACCTCTACGCCCGCGCCTTCTTCGGTCTCTTCCTGCGCGATCTCTACGTCCTTCGCCGCGAGCTCTTTCCCTTTGCCATCCGCGTCCTCATGAACCCGCTGCTGTTCCTCTTCGTCTTCACCTATGTCTTCCCGCACATGTCCGGCGGCATGACCGGCAACCCCATGGCACATCCCGGCGGCGGCAACGTCAGCTTCTCCACCATCCTGCTTCCCGGCCTGATGGCCGTTGCCATCATGTTCTCCGGCATCGCTGCCGTCGCGCTGCCGCTCGCGCAGGATTTCGGCTTCACCCGCGAGATTGACGACCGAGTCATGTGTCCGCTGCCCGTCGCCGCCGTAGCTGCGGAAAAGATTGTCTTTTCCGCGCTTCAATCCATCGTCGCCGCCTGCATCGTCTTCCCGCTCGCGCTCTACGTCCCCGCGCAACCCGCGGTAGCGCACGTTACAAGCTGGCCCTTTCTGATCGTGGTGGTGATCTTGTCCAGCCTGCTGGCCGGCGCACTCGGTCTTACCATCGGCACCTCCGTCAAACCCCAGCAGATTGGCCTCATCTTCGGCGTTGTCGTCATTCCAATCACCTTTCTGGGCTGCGTCTACTACCCCTGGGCCGCGCTCAAGCCGCTGCCGATCCTGCAGCACGCCGTCCTCATCAACCCCATCGTCTACATGTCCGAGGGCCTTCGCTCCGCGCTCACTCCCTCGCTCGGCCACATGAATAACGTCGCCGTGATCGTCATGCTCATTGTCTTCCTCTGCGCCCTCTATACGCTCGGCCTGCGCGGCTTCCTACGCCGCGTCATCAGCTAGCAAGCTTCTGGTTCAGGCTTCAAGCTGTCAGCGCAAAGCTCAGCAGCTGACAGCTCACAAGCAAGCACTGCCCCACGCCTCAGAAGCTGAACGTCGTCGAAAGCGTCACGACGCGGTTCGCCGCCTGGTTGTTTGTATAAAGCGGGCTCAAGGAGATGGACTTCCCGAACAGCGGCGAGTTCAGAACCCCGATCGGCAAACCCCGATTCACATGGTTCAGCGCGTTCTGCGATTCCACCCCGAACCGTAGCTCATACGGCGCGTCCCCCTTCACCGCCGGCTTGCCCGCAGTTGCCGACAGCATCTTTCTTCGCCCCACTCCCACCGTCTTCGACGCCGAGGCAAACAGCACCTCGTACCCCGGGCCCAAGGCATAGTTCCTTGGTATGATCCTCTGTCCAGCCACCGGCTGCGTGTCGAAATTCCCATACGCCGTCTCGACCACAGAGGCCCGCGTTAGATCGGTCGCAAACGCGGGCCGATCGTTATAGATTGTGTCTCCGTTCAGGTCGGTTCCGGTCGTAATGTCGAACGGCGCCCCCGACGCCAGCAACAGCGTCGAGGACAGGCTCACGCCCAGCGGCAGGTCATACGATCCGGTTAGGTAGAAGTGATGCTTGCGAACGTCGGAAGATTGCGCGTAGTCCGCACCCAGCTCGTACTGGTCTGAGGGAAAGCTGGTCGTACCCGAGGTGTCGCCGTCCTCCTGTTGAAACCAGTAGCGCCCGTACATGCGCAACTTGCTCGTAAGCCGAAGGCTCGTGTTCACCGTCAGCTGCTGGCCCTTCATGATGCCGTCGGACGCAAACTGGTACACCGCCTGCGCGCTGCCCAGCGGATACACGGCGCTGCCCGGATCGTCCGCACTATACGTTCCCGGCAGTGGGGCATTTACATTCCGCGAGAGGAAGTTATGCACCCCGCGCTCGCCAATGTAGTTCACCGATACGTCGCCCATCCGTCCGAACGAGCGATCCACGCCCAGGCTCCAATACGTCACAGACTGCGAACGCAGCCGCGGACTCACGCTGTAAGTCGTCGGTGCCTGCGCCATCGCCGTCCCGCACAGGTAAACCGGGTTGGTCACATCGCCGGAGTTCGTCGGACAGATTGCCGGATTCTCGACAAAGTAGCTCTGCTGCGTAACCCCGTTCTGACGCACCGACGTTAGCAGATTTCCCGCCGCAAACCGGTCGTAGAAGATGCCGAACCCGCCCCGCACCACCGCCGCCGCAGCCTTCTTGCCTTTCTGCCCAACGCCCCAGGCAAAGCCCACCCGCGGAGCCCAGTCCCCACGGTCTGGAATTGCCGTCTGGCTCTCAAAGCGTAGTCCAAAATCGAGCGTCAGGTTCTGCGACGTCTTCCATTCGTCCTCCCCATAGACCCCGAGCCAACTCGTCGAGAGTTCAGCCGATGGTTGCCCTCGCGTTACCTGGTACTGGGTCGTCGCACTCGGATCCACGGTTTGAATCTGTGCCAGGCTCTCGCCCACGAGCGTCAGCTGATACGTGGTCAGATCCGAAAACGTAAAGGTCTGGTTGTAGTTGGTGGTCGATTCGTTCGCGTCCCGCAGCAGCACATCCTGCACACCCGTCCGTACAAGGTGCCTTCCCAAATCCAGCGACAGCAGCTCCTGAAACTCGAACCGATCCAGGTTGTCGTGCACCGTTCCCACTGTGCTTCCGCCGCCGTTGAACGATCCCTCCACGATCACGGTCGGCGCATCCACAGTAGCGTTCTGCTGCATCCGAGTTCGCACGTACTGAACCCTTGCCTCGTTCACCAGCCTCGGCGAGACAATCCACGTATCGCTCCCCTGCACACTCTGGTAATCGGTCGAGCTGTCATAGCCGTCGGAGGGCAACACCAGCTCGCCTACTCCATTGTTCGCAATCTTCTGCTCATTCAGCTCGTACCGCACCGTCACAAGATTGTTCGCCGCACTCTGCCGGTCGATCCTTCCGGAGACATCATGCGCGCGGTCCGGAGCCCGCACCGCCTCGGAGAGCCCCGCGAGCGTTCCTGGGTCGACCGCATCCACGACCGCGTTGTTCTCCATATCGCGGAAGAATCCTGAAGCGAAGAAGGACGTTCGCTTATCCAGCGGTCCGCTCAACCGCCCATCCAGACGGTAGTCGTAGTACGGCGGCTCCGCCCCCGCATACGGATTGGTGCCGTTGAACGGTCCGTCGTACCCCTGCGCCTGTAGACTGCCGTGCATCTGCCCGCCGCCGGGCTTGGTCGTAATCTCAATCCGGTTCATCCCATATCCGGAGTACTGCGCCGAGTAAGGATTTTGATTGATCTTCACCTGACGGATCGCATTCTTGGGAGGAACTCTCCCGCCCGTAAACCCGTCCACCAGAATCTCCGCCGGATGCGACGGATCGGCGCCGGTCAGTGCATTCAACTGCTGCTGAAACGTGGCATCGTCGCTCGATAACTCTGCCAACCGGCGCTCGTCGAAGATCAGCGCGCCCTTGTTGTCCGCCGCACTTGTCGTCCACGACTCGTCCGCGCCGACATCCACGTCCTCCGACACCGCGGCCATCGCAAGCGTCAGCGTCAGCGCCACCGCTCCATCCCCCGCCACCGCGACTTTATCCAGCTGCATGCGCAGGAAGCCGGGCACATCCACGACTACCTCGTAGACACCGAGCGGCAGCTTGATCGAAAAGCGTCCAAAACGATCGGTGAGCGTGGGGCTGGCCGAACCACACGTGGCCGCCTGCGCGCACACTCGTACAGGCGCATGCGCCACCCGCGCGCCTGAGGGGTCCAACACCACCCCGGACAGCAAACCCGTACGTGCCGTTGTCTGCCCCCCGCACCAGCTCAACCCGGCGCAGAACAAGGCGAACCCTAAGCAAATCCGCTGGAGGGGCCCAAATCTCTTTAAAGCTGAATAGGTCACTCGCAGGTCATACTCTCGTAGCAAGTCGTTGACCCTGGGGAAGAAGATGTGACAACGTTTATCTGTTTTTTATGGAGTATACACAAACATTTCGCTACTCCACCGCATGTTGCAGCAACAGCTTCGAACGCAGCGAATCGGCGATCAGCTTGCCGTGAAACCGCCCATTCTCAATGAAGATTTCGTTGGTCCGCTCGCCCGCCACAATCACCCCGGCAAGGTAAATCCCCGGAACATTCGATTCGAGCGTCGAGGGATTGCAGATCGGGCAGCGATCGTTCGCCTCATCCAGATGCACGCCAAGCTGCTCCAGAAATCCGAAGTCCGGATGGTACCCGGTCAGCGCAAACACAAAGTCGTTCTCGAGCACCACTTCACCCTCCAGGGTGCCGAGCGTCACCGAGTCCTCGGTAATCTGCTTCACATTGCTTGAGAAATAGCCCGCGATCTCCCCATTCTTGATCCGGTTTTCGATATCCGGCTTGATCCAGTACTTGATGTGCCGGTGCAGCGCCGCCCCGCGGTGCACCAGCGTCACGTGCGCTCCATGCCTCCACAAGTCGAGCGCCGCAATGGCCGCCGAGTTCTTGCCGCCGATGACCAGCACCTTTAGCCCGAAGTACGGGTGCGGCTCATGGTAATAGTGCTCCACCTTGCTCAGCTCTTCGCCGGGAATTCCCAGGTAGTTCGGCAGATCGTAGTAGCCCGTCGCGACGATCAGCTTGCGCGCCCGAATCGTCACCTTGCGCCCGAAGCGATCCGTTGTCCTTACCCCGAAGTCCCCGTCCTGCCCATCCACCCCGTCCACCGTGTGGTACTGCAACACCTTCAGGCCGTAGTGCTCCGCCACCTTGCGGTAATACTCCAGCGCCTCGTTGCGGTTGGGCTTTTGGTTCGGGCTCGAAAACGGCATGTTGCCAATCTCCAGCAGCTCCGGCGTCGTGAAAAACGTCATGTTCGACGGATAGTGAAACAGCGAGTTGCACAGGCAGCCCTTATCCACCACCACCACCGAAAACCCCGCCCGCTGCGCGTCGATCGCGCAGGCCAGCCCCGTTGGGCCCGCGCCAATCACCAGAACATCCGTCACCGCATCACTCATATCCATATTCTATGGATGCCGAACGCCAAGCCACGTTGCAGGAGACATTTACGGCGCCAAAAAGAAGGGGCTGCCGTCACCGGCAGCCCCTCACTCAAAAAACCGTTTCCTTACTTTCGCTTCTCCAGCAGTTCAATCGCCTTATCGTGCTGCCCCATCACCCGGTGGAACTCGGCCAGATCAGCCTGCATCCGATCCTGCTTTGCCTCCAGCCGGTCAAAGCGGCGATCCACCTCGTCGAACCGCGCGTTGACATCCGACTTCAGTTCTCTCAAATCCGACTTGTTCATCAAAATGCCAGCCAAAATTGCAACCAGCGTCACCAGAACCGGAATGTACTCGTGCATGTGCTGCACCTCCGGGGCTAAGGACCTCTAATTGCCCCATACCGCCGGCCTACTCTCCGTCCGGGCTCACCAGCTTATGTGCGATGGCAAACAGAGCCAACTCCAACCGCGTCGAAACGCCCGTCTTGTCGAAGATGTTTGACAGATGACGCTTCACCGTCTCCTCCGAGATCCCGAACTGCTTCGCGATGTCCTTATTGCTGCAGCCTTCGACGATGCACTGCACCACTTCCAGCTCACGCGGCGTCAGTCCGTACGTCTTGCGCTCCGGCACCTGCGCCGCCTGCTGCATCAGCTCGTGCAGCGCCTTCAGCAGGTTCACGACACGCTCGCCGCCGATCCAGTAGTCACCAGAGAGCACCGCACGCAGCGACTGAGCCAAATCCCCAGCAACCGAATCCTTCAGCACGATGCCGCGCGCGCCAATCTGTAGCGCCTCAATCACCTGCTGGGTGGAAATCGTGCTCGTCAGCAGGATGATCTTCACCCGCGGCGAACGCGACATGATCGCCCGCATCGCCTCGAGTCCCGGCAGCCGCGGCATCTGCAAGTCCAGCAGCAGAATATCGGGCTCCAGTTCGAGCGTCTGCGTAATCGCGTCATCGCCGTCTTCGGCCTCGCCGACGACCTCGAAGCCGGGCTCGCTCATCAACATGTTCTTCACGCCGAAGCGCACCACAGGATGATCGTCCGCCACCACAATGCGGATCGAGCCGGGAAGGGGAGCGGGCTTACTATGCAAACTCATGCGAACGTGGTCTCCAAAGACAGCTGTTTCAACATTATAAGGGCCGAACTGCTGTGGCGTTTTCTCCGCTACCACCAGCTTTGATGTCCAGCATACGCCCCAGCCGCTCGGATGCGGCCAGGAAAAGGTCCAAAGGTGCTACATCGTTTCCAGCGGATAAACCGGCGTTCTCCATGTCAGATGCCAGCTTTTGCAACTCCAGCGCTCCCACCATGCCGCAACCGCCCTTGATGGCATGCGCCGCGCGCCGGTACGCGGCATCGTCGCCGACTGCAGCCGCCCTACGCATTGTCGCAACACGCTTGCCCGCATCGTCCAGGCACATCCTGTACAGACCGAATACCTGTCCCGCCGGCATGCTGCGCGCAAAGTTCTCAAACACAGCTTCATTCAACATCACGGAGCCTTCGCCTATGTCGGCAGCCGCCTGCATGTTCCTCTCTTCGAACGCCGCTTTCAGTTCATCCGCTGAGAACGGCTTCAGCAGAAAGCCATCGTACCGCGCAAGCTCATCGTCAGCGACCTTGCTCCCGCTCATCGCCAGCAGCTTCGTCCCCGCGCCGCACACTGCGCGAAGCCGCACTGCCAGCTCCCGCCCGGAGAGCCCGGGCATCTGCATATCCGTCAAAACAGCAGCAGGAGCTTGAGAGATCCCAGCGATCGCGTCATCGCCTGAAGCGAAGCTTTCCACGTCGAACCCAGCCTCAGCCGCGATCAGCGCCAGCAACTCCCGGCTCAGGTCGTCGTCGTCGATCACGACCATCCGCCGCCCGCCTCCGGCCGCCGCGCTCACACTGCCTGCATGGTTCATGTCCAGTAACGTTACCAGTAACCGCTTGCCTAGGGAAGTACGCCCCGAGGAACCCCCGCGTCACTTCCACTCGCAACCGCTCCGCGAAAGCTCTACAGTATCCATCATGGAAGACGGCCCGGCAGCTACAGCATTCCGCATCGCCACTCCCGCCGCACCCGCATCCCGGTCGCGCCGCACTCCACGCCAACATGCCGGAGCCCGCCGATGAAGCTCCTCGCCGCTGCCATCCTGCTTATCCTGACCGCTCCGTCTCAACTCGCCACCGCGCCGGCCCTCGACTCCTACCGCTATGAACGCCAGGTCCTTTACCCCGCCGCATCGCCGCAATCCCCCTCGCCCAACGCCTGCGCTGTGCTCGACGCCAACGTGTTCGCCCACTCCGCCACCGGCCTGCCCGATCTCCGCGTCTTCGATCCCACCGGCAAGTCCGAACTCCCCTACGTCGTCACGCTCTCGAGCACCTCGCACACCAGCGACCCCGCCCGTATCGCCCGCATCTCCGCCTCCAGCGTCCGACAGCTCAACCTCGACCTCGCGATGCCGCACCGGCCCTACTCCCAGGTCAACCTCGCCCTCAACGCCCGCGACTTCGTCGCCACCGCGCACGTCACCGGTCTCCAAACCCCGACCGACCCGCACCCAGTCTTCCTCGGCGACATCACCCTCTTCGATCTCACCGCGCAGCACCTCGGCAGCAGCACCTCCATCCCCATCGCCGAATCCACCTTCCCCTACCTCCACCTGCGCCTCGACTTCCAGCCCGCACCCGGCAACGCCGCCCTGCTCATCACGCCATCCACCGTGGCGTCTGCGCAGGTGCCACCCGCCCGCCAGGCGCAGACCCTCTACACCGGCATCGCGCAAAGCTTCGCCATTTCCCAGCGCGGCTCGCAGACCGTCGTCACCTTCCAGGTTCCCGCCCGCGTTCCCGTCGAACGCGTCACCTTCGACCTCGACCCCGGCGAAACCTCGAACTTTGACCGCCCCGTCACGATCTCGGCGTCCACGGGAGAGTCTGCACCCACCGAAACCCTCACCGGCCAAATCTCCCGCGTGCACCTCAACCTCGCCGGCGACGAAATCCAGCAGCAATCCCTCTCCATCCCCGCCATCCTCGGCTCGAACGCGCAATCTCCCGCCACCGTCCAGGTCTCCATCGAGAACGGCCCGCAGCCCCCTCTCAAGCTCCACAGTGTTCGCCTTGAAATGCGCCAGCGCGACCTCTGTTTTCCAGCCGCCGGCACCAATGCCACCCTCGCCTACGGCGCCGACTCCACCAGCGCCCAACCACCGTCCTACGAATTCGCCCGCACCTTCAACGCCGCCGCCCCCGCCCGCCGCGCCATCCTCCTCCACGAGCACCCCAACGCGCTCTTCATCGCAGAGCCGCTGCACCAATCCCGCTTCGACCGCTACCCCGCCTATCTTTGGCTCTCCATCCTCGTCGCCGTCAGCCTGCTCGCCGTCATCGCTTACCGCGCACTCCACCGCGGCCACAACGACTCACTTCGCCGGTAGCTCCCTAAGGTACGCAGCGCTCAGCGTCTTGTGCTTCTCCGCCGCGTCTATCAGTGTGGGATAGAACTGCACAAAGGTCGTGTCCACCGCGCCATGCTCCTCGTGGCACGTATAGCAACTTGCCGGCCGCGCAATCGCCTTCGCGCTCACCGGGTTATCGAAGCTGTAGAACGTCCAGCCATCGCCCTTGGTCTTTGGGGCCAGATGCGCCGAGTCGAGCACATGCACCTCCAACCCCATCAACTCCGCCGACTGCGTCCGGCCGGCCTTGTTGATCGACCGCGCCGCCTCCGCGCCCCGGTTCTCGAGCACAAGCTCCGTCCCCTCCGGCCAATGCCCCGTTACCTGGTATGCCTTGTAAGCCTCCGGATTGACGAACACGTTATTGAACACACCCGCGCCCATGGGCATAGGCTTCGGGTCATAGCTCATATCCAGCCCGGAGGCCAGAAAGACCCACTCCCGGTACTTCTGCGGAAACTTCAACTGCCCATCGGCTGTGTATGCCGGCCCATCCGCGATCCGCACAGGCGTACTCTGCAATCCAAACAGCGGCACCAGCGCTCCCGCCATCCACCAACCGTTCAAACGCAACAAAGCCGCACCTCGCAAAGAGAAGATACCTTCCCTACGCGAAGCACGGCCCCCTGGTTCCAACACCTGCGTTCTTAATCCCGCCTTTACATCCCTCCGGTCCCCGTTACGCCCTGGCTTCTGGCATCTCCCCGTTACCGCATCGCCGTATCCACTTCCTTGTAAAAGTCCGCCGACTTCAACAGCTCGCGCGGCTTGGACCCATCCGCCGGCCCCACCAGCCCATCGTTGTACATCATGTCGATCAGGTGAGCCGCGCGCCCATACCCGATCCGCAGCCGCCGCTGCAGCAGGGAGGTGCTCGCCTTGCCGAACTCGAACACCAGCCGCACCGCATCGTCGAACAGCTCGTCGTTCGCCTCCGACCCGGGCTCGCCGCCCTCATCCGGATCGCCCTTCTCGTCCTTCGGCCCTTCGAGGAAGCCCTGCACATACTCGGCCTCGCCCTGCGCGCGCCAGAACTCCGTCACCGCCGAGATCTCCTTCTCGGTCACAAATGGCGCGTGAACGCGCTGCAGCCGGCTCGTCCCTGGCGGCAGGTACAGCATGTCGCCGCGGCCCAGCAGGCTCTCCGCGCCGTTCGAGTCAATGATCGTCCGCGAGTCCACCTTGGTCGCCAGCCGGAAGCTCATGCGCGTCGGCACATTCGCCTTGATCAGCCCGGTGATCACGTCCACGCTCGGCCGCTGCGTCGCCAGGATCAGGTGGATCCCCACCGCCCGCGCCATCTGCGCCAGCCGCGTAATCGACTCTTCCACGTTCGACCGGTCCAGCATCATCAGGTCCGCCAGCTCGTCGATGATGATGATGATGTACGGCAGCGGCTCCTGGTTCACATCCTCAAACAGGTACTCGCTGCCATGGTCGAACAGCTTGTTGAACTGGTCGATGTTGCGCACATGGTTCGCCGCCAGCAGCTTCAGCCGGCGCTCCATCTCGCGCACCGCGTTGCGCAGCGCATTCGCCGCCAGCTTCGCCTCCGTGATGATCGGCGTAAACAGGTGCGGGATGCCCTCGTACATCCCCAGCTCGACCCGCTTTGGGTCGACCAGGATCATCCTCACCTGCTCCGGCGTGCTCTTGAACAGCACGCTCATAATCATTGCGTTGATCGCCACCGACTTGCCCGACCCGGTCGAGCCGGCAATCAGCACATGCGGCATGCTCGCCAGGTCCGCCGTCACGATGCGCCCGTTGATGTCCTTACCCAGCGCAATCGCCAGCTTGCTTTCGACTGCGCGAAGCTCTCGCACTCCACCACATCGCGCAGCCAGATGGTCTCGCGCTCGTGGTTCGGCACCTGGATCCCGACCGTCGATTTGCCCGCCATGCGCTCGATCAGGATGCTCTCCGCCGCCATCGCCAGGCACAGATCGTCCGCCAGTCCGGTCACGCGGGCTGTACTTCACGCCCGCATCCGGCCGGAACTCAAACGTCGTCACCACCGGCCCGGGATTGATCTGCGTCACCTGCCCATCCACCCCGAACTCGCCGCACTTCTCCACCAGCACCCGCGCCTCTTCGCGCAGAGCCTCTTCGCGCACCACCGCCTGCTCTTCATTCCGGTACAGCAGCGACGACGACGGTAGCTTGTACCCGCGCACACTCTTCGCGGTAATCGCAACCGCCTTCACATCCGTATCCGCGCGCCTGCCAAACGAAATCCCCGCCTCCGCCGCCACCGGAGCAGCAACCGGCATCGGCGCGACCGGCGCCGCTACTGGCGCAACCCTCCGTGCCCCATCCATCGCAGCTTCATCGCGATGGGTGGGGCGACCACCAAACCCCCCAACCGGAGCCTGAGCCGGAGCCCTCACCGGAGCCGGCTCCACAGCCGGCTTCGACAAAAACGAAAACGGCTCTTCTTCCTCCTCTACAAACCGCAGCATCGGCCGCGCTGCAGCACGCGGCTCCGCCCAATCCATCTCATCCGGCTGCAACGGCAGCGGAGCCGCCGCCGCCGCAAGCGCGTGCGCATACGGAGCCGCGGCCGCGGCCGCCGTCCCCAGCGCCCGTCACCGCCGGCGCATCCACATTCGTCCGCGGCATCGCCTCCACATCGACCCCGCCGGAGCAGGGGCCGCCGGCTCCTCAAACGCCAGCACCTCCGCCCACGCCGCCGACGGTTCGCAACCACCCGAACAGCCCACCCAGCAGCGTATCCCCGCCGCCTGAAGCCGCCTTCGCCGCCTCCCGCTCCAACTTCTCTCGCTCCCGACGCACCGCCTCATCCAGCCTCGCCCGGCGCGACCCGTACACCTCGCCGTCGTCATTCTGTTCACCCACCGCGGCCCCACGCCCGCGCCATGCCGACCAGCGTTCCCGCGCCGCGCCGATAAAACCAAACCGCTCGTCCGTCCACTCCCGCGCCGTGTTGAAGGTAAACGTAGTCGCGAGATAGAGTGAAAGCGCCACCATCAGCGCCACCACGATCGACGCCCCCGGCAGATTCAGCATCTGCACCATCGCATCCGCCACGATCCGCCCGCTGAATCCCGCAATCGGCAGCGAGCCCCGCCAAAGCAGGTTTCCCGGCAAAAGCGCAACCGCCGCCGGCGCAAACACCACCCAAAGTACCAGCCCAACCGTCTTCGCCACCGGTCCGCCCGCCGGCTTCGACCGCATCCAGCAGATTCCCAGCCTCACCAGCAGCAGCGGCAGAAAGAACGCAGCCACACCCAGAATCTGCAGCATTCCGTCGGCGAAGTACGCTCCCACCAACCCAGTCCAGTTATGCGCCGGCCGCACGATTCCGTGAATCGACGCACCCACCCCGCCCACGGTATCGAACGACGGGTCGGTCGGCGTGTAGCTCGCCAGCGCCAGCAGCATCAGCCCCGCGCCCACCAGCATCGTCAGGCCAAGAATTTCGTTCAATCGTCGGTTCCGCGTCGGGCTCTGTACCAGCCGAAGTGTCTTCATCCAGGGGTTCCTCGTGTCGGCGAGAAGCGCGGGTTCCCGTCCAAAGAACTCGACTCTTCGCCCATTCTTCATTACAGCATCGCCGCCCCCATCAAACCTTGTTCTCCGCATCCCGGAATCAGGATGCAAACCCTCACCACCCCCGGGCATCTATATACCGCCATGCACGCCGACCGGCCAATATCGCCGGGCGGCATGGTGGGATCTGGCAGGGGAGTGGGATTTTCGCGATTTCTCCCGCTTGCCATCGGCGAATGAGAATCGCGGGTAACCGATGGACCCTGCACCAGGCCCTACCCCCATTGCACGAACTGGCACTTAGCGTTAAGCCTTACGGCTCATACCAGCACTCGAAGGATCAATCATGTCAATCGACTCCAACAAGAACGCAGAATTCGAAAAAGTGGTCAAAAACGTCATCAACGTCCTCGAAGATGGCCAGAAGGGCTTCGCCGATCTCGGCGCCCACCTGAAGGACGACACCCTCAAGCGCTACTTCCTCGCCGAGTCCCTGAAGCGCGCAAACTTCCGCGCCGAGCTCGAAAACGAGCTCCACCGCCACGGCGTCAAGGACGTTCACGAAGAGGGCACCACCGCCGGCTCGCTCCACCGCACCTGGGGTGATCTGAAGGCAAAGGTGTTTGGCACGGACGACCACGACATCCTCGCCACGGCCGAACAGGGCGAAGACACCGCCAAGAAGACCTACGCCGACGCCCTCTCGCAGGAACTCCCCCTTCCGCTGCACCAGCTCCTCTCTGAGCAGAACGCCCACATCATGAACTCGCACGACTACGTCAAGTCGCACCGCGACGCACTCGCCACCAAGTAATTCACACTCGGCGCCACCCTGCGCGGTCCGGGTGTAAACGTCTGCGGCTCCCCCACGTCTAACTCAACAGAACGCAGCGAACATACGGCGGCCCGGCTAAACCCGGCCGCCTCTTTTTTGTTCTGCTCACGTCGCGGTGCCCGCGGCAGGCCGTTCCATCCCTCGGGCGGGGTTACTCCTCAACCGACACTCGCCCGTTGCCCCTCGGGAACGGTATCGTAGTGTCAGCACACCCATGAAACCCATCACAAAATCCCGCCAAGCTCGACAACGTCCTCTACGACATCCGCGGGCCCATCATGGATCGCGCCCGCCAGATGGAGGACGAAGGCCAGCAGCTCATCAAGCTCAACATCGGCAACCTCGCCACCTTCGGCTTTGAAGCTCCCGAAGAAGTCCGGCGCGACATGATCCGCAACCTGCCCAACTCGGCGGGCTACTCCGACAGCAAAGGCATCTTCGCCGCGCGCAAGGCCGTCATGCACTACACCCAGATGCAGGGCGTGCAAGGCGTCACCCTCGACGACATCTACCTCGGCAACGGCGCGTCCGACCTTATCGCCATGGCCACCACCGCGCTGCTCGACGACGGCGACGAACTCCTGCTGCCCGCGCCCGACTATCCCCTGTGGACAGCCGTTACCAGCCTCTCCGGCGGC
>CBDDBI010000009.1:0-11534 GCA_965225725.1 uncultured Granulicella sp. | reverse complement strand
CCAGGTCTCGCTTTTGAGACCTGGGTTCCGCTTGTCGCCAGCGGAACTCCGCATCAACCCGAATCCCTCTGTGCCCCATCCATCCTCGCGCCCTTGCGAGGATGGGTGGGAAGTACGCCGCCCGCCCAGCCCTGCGTCAGAACCCGCACACCTCACCCAATCGCCCGCGCCGCCGCCCGCGCATCCCGCACGAGGTCCGGCAATCCCACCCCACGATACGCATTCCCCAGCAGCCAGAGCCTCGGCTGCTCCTTCACCAAACCGTCCAGCTCGGCCATCCGCTCCAGGTGCCCGACCCCATATTGCGGCAAACTCCGCGGCCATCTCCGCACCACGCTGAAGATCGGCTCCGGCAGCGGCCCCAGCAAGCTACGAAGTTCCGTCAGGGTCCGCGCTGCAAGAAACGCATCGCTCTTCGCTGCCAACTGCACCCCCAGCTCGCCTCCGAAGAACCCGCGCAGCAGTCTGCACCCGGTCGGCACCCGGTCCGGAAACTTCTGATCCACAAACGTTCCCGCCAGAAGCCCACTGCCCTCGCCCTCCGGCACCAGAAATCCAAACCCCCGCGGCAGCTCAAACTCCTCATCGAACGCCAGCGCCGCCAGCACTGCCGAGCTCGTCTCAAGCGTCAGCAGCTCCGCCATCCGCGCACTCACCGGCCGCATCAGCGCTCGCGCAACCGGTGCCGGCAGCGCCACAATCACCACGTCGAACCACTCCCGCGTGTCCGCCGCGCCATCTCCCAGCGAGCTCACCCGCCAGCGCCCCTCCTCCCGCCTGATCGCGCTCGCTACGCTCGAAAGCCGCACCCACCCCGCCGGAATCTCCTCCACCATCTTGTCCACGAGCGACCCGACGCCGCCGGAAAGCGAAGTAAACACACTCCCCCGCGCCTTCGCCGCCGCCCCATCAAGCGCCCGCACCAGCGATCCCGACGCACGCTCCATCTCCACAAACCTCGGCATCACCGCGCGCACGCTCAGCTTCGCCACGTCCCCGCCAAACACCCCGCTCAGCAGCGGCCCGCCAATCTTCGTCAGCACCTCGTCGCCAAAGTGCCGTCGCACGAAATCCGCCACACTCTCATCATGGTCCGGAGCCGTCGCCCGCAACTCCTCCGCCCGGGCAACCTCCTCCTCGTACGCCTGCACCGCAGCCGCCGAAAACAGCACCGACCCGCGCAGCGCCCCCACGTCCGTCGGAACCATCATCCGCATACCGTCCGGCATCGCCACCAGCTTGCCGTTCTGCACGATGTAGGTCACGCGCCCCTCGTCGAGCGAGCCCACCAGCTCTTCCCCCAGCCCAAGCTCCTCGACCAACTGCCGCGCCCAGGGCTTCTCGCTCACCCAGCCATCCGGCCCGCCCTCGACCACGAACCCGCCGGTCCGGATCGTCTCGACCGTCCCGCCCAGACGGTCGGTCGATTCATACAGCGTTACGTCCTTTGCGCCCAGCTTCGCCAGCTGCCACGCAGCCGTTACCCCGGAGATCCCACCCCCCAGGATGGCGATCCGGCCGCCCCCACTCACGCCGGCACCGGGGCTTCATCCACCTGCGCCTGGAACGCTCCCGTAGCCACCTCCGCCAGCGCGCGCACCAGCGTCGGCGACCCGTTCAGACTCGCCGCCCGCGAAAGCTGCATCCTCAGCTCTTTCGCCGTCTCGGTAAACGCAATATCAATGTCGTAAAGAATCTCGACGTGGTCGCAAAGGAACCCGACCGGCTGCATTACCACGCCCTTCACACCCTGCTCCGCCAGCGCCTTCAGCGTGTCCTCAACCGTCGGCCCAATCCACGGCGCACCGGCAATCCCCTGGCTCTGGAATGCGAAGTACCAATCCTTCTCCGTCATCCCCACCGCGGCCATCGCCCGCGCAATCGCCGCCGCCGTCTGCTTGCACTCCACCGGGTACGGATCGGGTGTCTGCACCGCGCCGTAGTTCTGAATCCCCTCGGCCGGCACCGGAGCACCCGGCCGCGCCGCGCTCGGGCTGGCCGCCGTGCTCACCGTTCCCGACATGATCGTCCTGCAGGGAACTGAGTGCGCGCTGAACAGCACCGGAACCCGCTCGCCCACCTTCGCGCAAGCCTCCGCCCACGCCGGCCAAAGCTCCAGCGCGAAGGCCTCCGCCAGCAGCGGATGCTCGCTCCACCCGGCCACAAACTCCATCTCCATCCCGCCCTGCTCGTCGCATGCCGCCTGCGCCGCCCGCCGATACAGCCCCACACTCGTCCGCGAATTCTGCGGCGCCAGGCAGATCGCCTTGAAGCGCTTCACCCCGTCCGTCTTCATCTGCGCCATCACATCGGCAATGTACGGATGCCAGTTTCTCATCCCCACATACACCGGCATCCCGAGCGCCTCGCCCAGCAGCTTGCCCTGCAGCAAAGTCCACTTCGTCAGCGGCGGACCTTCGGGCAAAGGCTCATCCCGCAGCCCGATCTCCGCATAACGGTGCTGCAACTCCTCCACCACGGAATCCGGCAGCGGCCGCCCACCCGTCACTTTCTTCAAATACTCCGCCATCTCGCCCAGGACATCCGGAGTTCCGTGCGCCAGCAACAGAATTGCGTCAACCTTTTCGCCCGAAGTCGTCATCGCCGACTCATCTCCTTCACCCACTCCACCACCTTGATCACATTCTCAACCGGCGTCTCCGGCACGACCCCATGGCCCAGGTTGAAGATGTGCCCATTCCGCCCCGCTGCCTGTTTCAGCACTTCGGCCACACGCGCGCGAAGCACCTCTTCCGGCGCAAACAGCGCAATTGGGTCCAGATTTCCCTGCACCGCACATCCCGGCCCCACAGCCTTCCAGCCCTCCAGCAGCGGCGTCCGCCAGTCCAGCCCAATCACATCCGCGCCCGTCTCGCGCATCGCGGGCAGCAGGGAAGCCGTATCGACGCCAAAGTAGATCACCGGCACACCTAGCGCCTGCACGCGCTTCACCAGCTCGGTCGTCGGTCCCAGGCAAAACTCACGGTAGTCCTCCACCGACAGCGCACCCGCCCAGCTATCGAAGATCTGGACTACATCCGCGCCGCCCTCCACCTGCTGCGCCGCAAACTCCGCCAGCACCTCCACCAACTTCGCCATCAGCGTAGGCCAGGCCGTGGAATCCACCCCACCCTGCACGCCCGAAGCGTACATCATCTTCTTCGTATGGATGTAGTTCCTCGAACTCCCGCCCTCGATCATGTAGCTCGCCAGCGTAAACGGCGCGCCGCAGAATCCGATGATGCCAAGCTGATCCCCATCCGCCCGCGGCCTTGAAAAGTGCGAGACCACCCGTGAGATCGACTCGCCCACATACCCCAGCTCGCCCACGCGGTCGGTCGCCAAAGCCTGTACCTGCTCGAGCGTCCGCACCGGCGTATGCACCTGCGGGCCTTCGCCGGCGACAAACTCAAAGTCCAAGCCCATCGGCGTAAATGGCAGCAGCAGATCCGCGAAGATGATCGCCGCGTCCACCCCCAGCCGTTCAGCCGCGGTAATCGTCACCTCGGAAGCAATCTCCGGCGTCCGGCAGATCTCGAGCAGCGAATGATGTTTCCGCACCGCCATGTACTCCGGCATATACCGGCCCGCCTGGCGCAAAAACCATACCGGCGTCCGGTCCACCGGCTGCCGCAGGCAAGCCCGCACAAAGCGGCTGCTCCCCACCCCACCCAAGTCCTTCGCGTCCAACGCGATCGTTGCTGCTGTCTCGTCCCTCACTGCCAGGCTGTTCTCCTACTTTGAGCCTAGCACCCGGCCTCGCCGCACGCGGTCCCGTGAGTCACCATCTGGCAGCAGAACGCCCTCATCAAAAATTCCCGTCCGCGCCTTCCACACCTCACTCCGCGCTTGCCGGCTGGAAGCCCCTACCGACGCAAAAATGGCAGCGAGTTGATCCGATAAAACACGCCCGCGGACAATCCATTCGGGGTGAACGTATCGTTTCCGCCCAGGTTCCAGAACTGGTACTGGTAGTCCAACTTCACGCCCAGATTCCCCACCAGATCCAGGTTCAAGCCGCCATTCAGAACGTACACCGTGGAATTATCGGTATAGCCGTTCTGCTTGAAGTCGAAGGTGCCGTAGCCAATCCCAATCCCGCCATATGGATGAATTCGACGATCTGGGCCAAACGCCCGCCCAGCCTCGATCATGCCGACGAAGTACCGTTGACCCACTTGCGGGCCGCTCGTACTTCCAAATCGAGGCTCGATCGTCAAGTCGACCCAGCGGGTATGACGAGTGATGTCTCCCCCTAGAACGAAACCGTAGTCCCTCGGCTGCCCATAGTCCGGATCCATCTCGCTCGCCGCCCCAAAAGCCGCGAAGCCGAAGGCCCTCGTCGCCGTAGGCGAAGCCTGTCCCGTCGCGCTTCCACAAAGCGCACCCAATAACCACACTGGGACCAACAGAATCAGCGCCAACCGAGCCAACACCCGGCTCCTGGCGCACAGCCGCTTATGCATCGACATGAATCCTCCGAAGCGGAGGCTTCAGTGCGCCCTCCGCTCTCTTGCAGATGTAGGGGGCCTGTTTACACAAATTATCCCGAATAGGGAAATAAAGCTTCTACTTTCCGATATTTCCTGGTGAATTCAAGCAGGAGGGATCAGCTTCATCAAGCCTCCCGCTCATCAGACTGTCATTGGTCAAGCCGACCGTTGGTCAAGCCTCAAGCCGAAAGCTGAACTCTTCAATCACCGGGTTTACCAGTACCTCGCGCGCAATCCGCTCTACCTCGGCGCGCGCCTCGTCCTCATGGGCGAACGTCCCATCCAGCGTCAGCAGAAAGTACTTTCCCTGCCGCACATCCGCCACACCCTTGTAGTTCATCCGCTGCAACGCATCGGCCACCGTCTGGCCTTGCGCATCGAGCACCGTCCGCTTCAACGTCACATAAACATGGGCTTTCATCAGGTCTGATTATAGACTTGCATCAGGCGAACTACGGCGAGCGGCAAAAGACCTCAACGGCGACCGCTCCCGCCAATCCGCCCGCGAATCTAAATCATCCACCGAGAAGAGACCTCAGTCCCCATGACCGATTATCTGGAGTTGCCGGTCGGCGCCAAGAGCCCCGAAATCATCAACGTCGTCATTGAAATCCCCGGAGAAGGCGTCAACAAGTACGAATACGACAAAGAGCTCAAAGTCTTCCGACTCGACCGTAATCTCTACTCGCCCGTTCACTACCCCGGCGACTACGGCTTCATCCCCTCCACCCTGGGCGACGACGGCGACCCCCTCGACGTCCTCGTCCTCGTCGATGCACCCTCGTTCCCCGGCTGCGTCATGGAAGTCCGCCCTATCGGCCTGCTCGAGATGATGGACCAGGGCCTCGGCGACGAAAAAGTCCTCTGCGTCGGCATGGGCAACCCCCGCTACAAAGACGTTTGGAACTTTTCCGAGATCTACCCGCACATGCTCCGCGAGATCACGCACTTCTTCGCCATCTACAAGGATCTCGAAGGCAAGCGCGTCGAGATCAAGGGCTGGCGCGACGCGGCCTTCGCCCGCAACAAGGTGCTCGAAGCCCAGCAGCGCTTCATCGACAACAAGACCAATCCCGAACCCAAGCCAGTCCCGCACAACGGCTAAACCTCACCCCACCCGGGTGCCCCATCCGTCAACGCCGCGTGCCCCATCCTTCGCAACGCTTCATCGCGAAGGGTGGGGTATCGTTTGCGGAAGCAAACGACCGCACTCCCTGCCCGACCCACAAATCCCGGGTGCCCCATGTCTCGCACCTGAGACATGGGAAGTAAGACCCTACCGCCCCACCCTCCGCCTCACCCCCGCCGCAGCCCAATACACCACCCACCCCGCGACCCCCACCCCCGCCGCGAACCCCAACGCCGGCACCCCCAGCACCTGCTCATCCCGCGCGGCCCAAAGCGCATATCCAATCAGCACGGTAGGCCCCACCCCCGCCACCACAGCCCCCATCGTCCCGCCCGGAATTTTAAACGGCCGCACCAGCTCCGGCTCCTTCACCCGCAGCACCACCAGCGCCACGAACTCCAGCACCAGGCTCGCCCCATAGAGCACCAGGTCGATCGAGATCAGCCGCTCAAATGTCATCCCCAACGCCAGCGCCCAGGCTCCCGCGCACAGCAGCACACTCACCCACGGCACGCCCCGGGAAGTCCTCCGCGTCAGCACCTTCGGCAGAAAGCCATCCTCCGCCAGCGCAAACGGCAGCCGCGTGTAGCTCATCATCAGCGAGTTGAACATCCCGCCGCCATTGATCATTCCTCCCGCAACCACCGCCAGCGCCAGCCCCGCACCCAGCCATCCCGCGCCACTCCCACCTGAGCCCAGCACCTTCGCCGCCGACACCCAGGCTCCGGTCGAAAACGCCTCCGCCGGCATCCCGGCCACGGCCACCGCGAACAGCGGCAGCGAGTACGTAAGCGCCACCAGCCCTGCCGCCAGCAGCATTGCCCGCGGATACGTCCGCGTCGGATCTTCCACCTCCTGTGCCACCGTCGACGCGTTATCCCACCCCATGTAATTCCAAAGGCAAACGCTCACCGCCCCCGCCATATCCCGCTCCGCCGTTCCAGAATGAAGCGACAGTGCCCCCAACCCCGCATGATGCGTTACCCCGCGCCAGATTCCCAGGCCAATCATCACCACAAACGGCGACATCAGCACGCATCCCAGCCCTACCGACCCATCCCCCACCGCCTTGGCCCCGCGCAGGTTCCACACCGTGCAAGCCGCGACCACGGCCAGCTTCCAAAGCATCCCCTTGTACCCGGCTGTCCACGAGGGCTCCAACTGGCTCAGATAAAGCACAAAGATCACCGGATAAATCGCCATGTCGAAGATGCTTGCCGCCAGCGACAGCCACGCCTCCTGGAACCCCCAGAATCCTCCCAGCGCACGCAGCACCCACGCATAGAAGCCTCCCTCCGCCGGAATCGCACTCGCCAGCTCGCCCACCATCAAGCTGGTCGGCAGACTCCAAACCCACGGCACCACCAGCAGCAGCACTAGCGCCCAGCCATATCCGGCCTTGCCGATAATGTCTTCAAGCCCATACGGCCCACCCGCGACCATGAAGAACGTCGCGCCCACCAGCGGCAGTAGCCGCATCTTCCTGGTCAACCCTCACACCTCGCAATTCCTTTTGCTTTTACGGCGAAGCCGTCCAAAACCCCACGAAGTGGTCGCCGTCCGCGATGAGGACGTCTTTGCACTTGCATCTGAGTATCAATCCTTTGCCCCTCGGACGCGCGCCCAATTATCCTGATATCTGAGGACCGAGATGCCCCTTCCCATCGCCATCTATTACGAGCAGCCCAACTGGTTCAAACCCCTCTTCGCCGAGCTCGACCGCCGCGGCGTGGAATACGTGAAGCTCTTCGCCCCCGACCACACCTGGGCGCCGGAAGACCACCCGGAAGAGCAGTACGCGCTGGTCTTCAACCGCATGAGCCCGAGCGCCTGGAACCGCGACCACGGTGACCAGATCTTCTACACCCTCGGCTTCCTCGAGCACCTCGAATCGCGCGGCGTCCGCGTCCTCAACGGCCTCGCCGCATACCGGTCCGAACTCTCAAAGGCCGGCCAGCTCGCGCTGCTCGACTCGCTCAACCTGCCCTACCCCAAGTCCCGCGTCATCCACCGGGCTGGGCAAGCGCCGCAAGCGACGGAAGGCTTGCGCTGGCCGGTTGTTGTAAAGCCGAACATCGGCGGCAGCGGCGCCGGCGTCAAGCGCTTCGACCACATCTCCCAGCTTGAAGCCGCGTCCAAGCTCCCGCTCTCCGATCCCGACGCCCTCGCCCTCGGCATGGACTCCACCGCCCTCGTCCAGGAGTTCATCCCGGCCGAAGGCGCCCACATCGTGCGCGTCGAAGTCCTCAACGGCAAGTACCTCTACGCCATTAAAGTCCACATCACCGGCGAGACCTTCGACCTCTGCCCCGCGGACATCTGCCGGACTTCGTCTGGAGTGGACTTGAACCGGGCTGCATGCGCCATCGACGCCCCCAAATCCGGCATCACCGTCGAAGCCTACAACCCGCCACCGGCGGTGGTGGCCGACGTAGAACGCATCATGGCCGCGTCCACCATCGACATCGGCGGCGTCGAATACATCACCGACAGCCGAGATCAGCAGCGCTACTACTACGACATCAACGCCCTCAGTAACTTCGTCGCCGACGGCCCCAACGTCCTCGGCTTCGATCCCTTCGCCAAACTCGTCGACTGGCTGGAAGCCGAAGCCGCCAAGGCCAACGCCGTTCAACCGCACGCCATGGCCGCTTCTGTTTAGCTTGTCGAAGCCCACACGCGGCGTTACAGTCAACGTGTGGGCTCAAGAACGTTCGACGGAGTTCGGTTCTCGGCCTACACGGATGACCATCTTCCGCCGCACGTGCACGGCTTCTACGCGGAGACGGAAGTCATCATGGAACTCTTGATCGCCCGAAGAGCGGTTCGCCTGGCGCAGCGAGACGACAACGTAAAGCCCCGCAACGCGAAGCGCTCGGACATCAATCACATCCGCAAGGTGGCGCAAAGGCACTTCAACCAACTGGTGCAGCTGTGGGAGGACGCACGATGAACATCGAGACCGAAGTGCAGGACCTGACAACAGATGCCGAAGTCGACGCGGCTCTGGAGCGCGCGAAGTCCCTCCCGCCCGAACCCCACGCCCTCTCCGGCGAGTACCTGCCCGCACACGACCTCATCGTCCTGCATCTCGACAACGGCCGCCGCCTCGTGCTCCAGCGCGAGCTGCTGCAGGGCCTCCAGAACGCCACCGAAGCCCAGCTCGCGCACATCGAGATCTTCGGCGGCACCGACATCGCGTGGCCCGACCTCGACGTCGACCACAACCTGCGCTCGCTCCTCGTCCACCGCTACGGCTCCGAGAAGTGGATGCAAAGCCTGCAGACCGATCACGTCCTCGCTTAGGCCACCCCCTTTGCCTCCGAAGTCGGAGGGGAAGAGGCGGCGAGGACTTCAGGCTCACTTCTTTGCGTTTAGTTCCTTTATCTTGGCGATAAGCTCCTTATTGCGGGCTTTCGTCACTTCAATCTGCTTCTTTGCGGTGTCGACCTTAGTCTTAAGGACGGCATTTTGCGCTTCTAGACGCTTCTCGCGCGGTGAATAATTCTTGTCTCCGATTTGTCGTGCCATGGACCCTCTAACTTTCAAAACGAAATAGACGCGAACAGATGAGGCTGCATCATTTGAGCATAAAAATCCGGAAAATACTTGGAAATAATCAACTTAGAGGCTAAGTTTTGAGCTTTGAAAGTGGACATTCTGTCCACTCCATGGTCTCCCGAAGAGAAACTGGCAGTCCTGTATCCTGAGTGTATGCGCTATGGCTTTTGGCTTCCCGTCTTCGGCGGGTGGCTCCGCAACCTTGACGACGAAAAGATGGAAACAAGCTGGCCCTACGTCAAGCATCTCTGCCAGCGCGCCGAGCAGCTCGGCTTCGACCTTACGCTGATCGCCGAACTCAACCTCAACGACATCAAGGGCGTCGAAGCCCCGTCGCTCGATGCCTGGTCCACAGCCGCCGCGCTGGCCGCGGTGACCGAGACGCTCGAGCTGATGGTCGCGGTGCGACCGACGTTCCACAATCCCGCGCTGATGGCCAAGCAGGCTGCCAACATCGACCAGATCAGCGGCGGTCGGCTGACGCTGAACGTGGTTTCGAGCTGGTGGAAGGATGAGGCGACGAAGTACGGCATTCCGTTCGACGAGCACGAGCAGCGCTACGCCCGAACCTCCGAGTGGCTCGACGTGCTCGATGGCTGCTGGTCGCAGGATCGCTTCACGCACGCGGGTTCGCTCTACAACGTGCAGGAGAACGTCCTGAGTCCGAAGCCGGTTGCTGCGCGGAACCTATCAGGTTTGCCCAGAGCGGTGCAGCCGAAGAATGGTCGTCCAACGCTTTATGCGGGCGGTGAATCGGAGACGGCCAAGAACCTGATTGCGCAGAAGTGCGATGCTTACCTGATGCACGGCGATCCACCGGAGATTGTGGGCGCGAAGATTGCCGATATGAGTCGACGACGCGAAGCCTTCGGTTTGCCGCCGATGACTTTCGGCGTTTCGGGATACGCGATTGTGCGCGATTCGGAGGCTGAAGCGCAGGCCGAAGTCGCTCGCATTACGGATGTGAAGGCTTCTGCGCGCGGTTACGCGAACTATCAGCAATGGATAACGGGTTCCAAGCTGGAGCAGAAGATCTCGCTCGAGGATTACTCGGTTTCGAATCGTGGTTTGCGGTCGGGTTTCATCGGAACTCCGGAGATGGTGAACCAGCGGATTGCCGATTTTGAAGCGGTTGGTTGCGATCTGGTGCTGCTGCAGTCGAGCCCGCAGCTGGAGGAGATGGAACGCTTCTCGGCGCAGGTGATTCGAGCGTAGCGGGGGTACCCCCCCCCCCCCCCCCCCCCCCCCCCAATACTTTTTTGTAAAGTATTGAAAGCAAAAACTTTAGGTGGGTACTTTGCGGCTTATGCACCAAAGAGTGTGCATAGGAGTGGGACGATCTGGTGCTCTTTTGGCGTAGTGTTTGCCCGCCCACTCATCGCAGAGAACGCGATGAATGGGGCACCTAGGCTTTACAGCTGACGGAGAGATGCTTTCGGGGTGGGGCTTGCCTCGGCTTCAGTTTGGTGAGGGCGTGGTTAGGTCGCAGTGCTCGCCGGCGTAGTCGCCGGAACGGAGGAAGTCGCGTAGCGGGGCGAAGTCGGGGTTGTCGCGGAGGAGGCTTTTTGAGAGCGCGAGTGCTTCCTGCTTTTTGCCCAGACGGCAGTCGATGAACACCAGGTTGAGCCCGGCCGCGGCCTGGCTCGGATCGTTGCCGGTCAGCCGCTCGAGCAGACGGACCGCATCCGGCAAGTGTCCACTGCCCGCATCCAGAACGGCCAGATTTCCGAGCGCAATCGCTTCGTAAGGATCCGCTTCCAGGGCTGCCGAGTAGGCGGCGCGCGCGCCTGCCGCATCGCCTGCAATCTGCCGCAGATATCCAAGCCGCACATTCATCTCAGGGTCATTCGCACCCGCGGCCGAAGCCCTGGTGAGCAGTCGCAGCGCGATCTCGCCTGCGCCGCGATCGCCGTGAAACGCCATCTGCGCGTACGCAAGGCCGGTGGTCCGATCGTTCGCCGCAAATCCGCCAACCGGCACAAGCTCGGTTCTCTCCACCAGGTCGCGCAGCCTGGCGCTGGTGGCGGGCCGCGCTTCGATGTCGTGGTCGGTTACCTGTTCGTGCGAGATGTCGGTTGTGCTGCGGGACGGCATGTGGCAGAGCGCGCAGTCCTGCTGCTCCGGGTGGTGCGCGGCCATCTTCGCATCCGTGTGGCAGGCGAGGCACCTGGCTCGGAAGTACTGCACGCGCTCCGCCGGGGCAACGTCGCTGTGCGGATCGTGGCAGGTGGTGCAGGTGAGCTTGTCGCCGGTGGCGCGCTTGCAGGCGCTCCGCAGCAGGGCTTCGTACTGGCTGGTGGCGCGGCGTCCGTCGCCCTGCTGCTGCGCGCGCACGAAGTAGACGGCGTAGT
>CBDDBI010000008.1:0-4648271 GCA_965225725.1 uncultured Granulicella sp. | reverse complement strand
CAGTACATCAACCAGGCAGAGCAGAATACGGCGAAGTACGAGCAGGAAGTGATGTATCCGCTGAATGCGATCAATCAGGCCAAGAGTTCCGTGATGCAGTTCGAGAGCAGGTTCTCTCAGGTGAGCAACATGTTCCGCACTGTGAATGTATCGAGTGCCACCCTGCCGCAATCGCAAAACCTTGAATCGCTACTTCTCTCTCGGAATGCCGGCAACGTACCTGCCGTGACCACACAGTTTCAAAACGTATACGGCGTCGTCATGGGACAGAACACCGCATCGCCCGCGGTTCGGACGATGACTGATATGACCGATGCTCAGGCACAAGACGCGATGAAACGAGCGGTTCAAATTGATGCACTCGCGGACGCGGAACTCTCGGCCGCGGACCAAATGGGCCAGCAGATATCGGTTGCCGCTCCAGGCAGCGCACCGATACTTGAAGCCGAAGCAGACGTCTGGGTCGTTCGGGCCAACGCTTACACTCAGGCCGCGCTTGCCGAACTGATGAGGACTCGCGGCATCGACCTGGCCAACCAGAGCAAGACCGCAAAACTCGCAACCATCAACAACAAGAGCAATAACGGTCTCATCAACGGTTCGCTGACAAACAGGTGACTTGACCATGATGCTCTTCCATCCGAGTCTCGCGGCACTGGCGTTTTTTCAAGGAACGCAGCTGAGCCTTTTCGAGCGCTTTTTGACACAAGCGGTCTCTGGAATCAGTTCGACTGGCGTTATCTCTGGAATGCAGAACGCCGCCTACGTTGTCTTGCTAGTGGGTTTTCTGTGGCAGGTCTACCAGTCGGCCATGCATGGTGGAGATGTTCGAGGACTTGGGACGAGCTTGGTCAAGTATGTTGTTACTGCGATCGTCGTCATGAACTACACCGCTATCTTCACGACGGTAAATCAGGGCTTCGTGAACGCGGGGAATTGGGTCAGCAATTCTTCTGGCTTAGGGAGTCTTTTGGACAACTGGAAGACCGATCTACAAAACCAATTCAATCAATTCGGTTACCAAAAGCTGTGGGGCATCGTGACTGGCGATATCGCAGGTCTAATCGATGGTCTCCTGATCATCGTCGCATACCTGCTCTATCCAATCGTCATTGCCATCTTCGGTTTTTTTTACATCTTCTATGGATCGGTCTTGTATATCTTCGGTCCGATGGTAATCGCACTCATGCCACTGGGCGCGACAAATCGAATCGCAAAAGCTTACATAGAAAACGTGTTCATTTGGAATGCGTGGCCGATTTTATACGGTGGCTTTGGAGCGCTTTTGAGTGCAGTACAGATGGGACAGATCGGACAGATGCTGAACCAGAACAACTTCTTAGGTGGCCTCGGCAATCTTGAAGGTTCCATTCTCATAGGGATCGCAAGCATCATATATTCGCTCGCTATCGCGGTTATTCCGTTCATCGCAAAACGAATTGTGACCGGTGATGTGGGATCCACAGCTGCCGCCTTGATCGGCACAGCGGCCACGGCAGTTACGTTGGGTGCTGCCGCAGTGGAGGGCGCAGCCGTTGGAGCCTCCGTCGGCGGTACAGGTGCGCCGAGTGGCTCGCCGGCGGGAACCTCAGCTTCGTCGGCCAGCGCCGGCAGGTCCGCTTCGATGACTGCCGGCTCCAATCAGCCGACTCCCGGCCAACTCAGTCCTAGAAGTTCCGCTGCTGCGAACAAGCCGGCGTCAGGTTCGTCAACTTCCGACTTTTCAACTGATCGGTCTGGGTACGCTTCGACAGGAGAACCCACATTGGAGAGTCACGCAGAACAGATGCGCAGCTCCATCGGGGAAGCGATGAGCGCGGATGGGGCGGACGAGGAGAGTGTCGGCGGTGCCATGGAAGATCAGTCTGTCAGCCAGGCATCTGTAGCGGGTAACCAGGCAATGGCTGCCACTCCCCGCGCACCGCGCGGCAATTCCAGACCATCCGTTCCAGCCAGAAGAGGGCCAACGGTTCACCGCTACAACATCGGGACCTGGAGCGCATTCCATGCAGCCCGGATTGCCACGCGCGCTGTCGCCAGTGTGACAACTAGAAACGAAGAATCAGACCAGAACTAAGAGGTGGTTCATGAAAACTAATGCCATGACGTCAGAGCAAGCCATCCCGTTGAAGCCAAAGTACTACGAGGTGGACGGTGCCCTGAAAGCAAATGCCAACAAGGCATGGCTGCTTGCGTTCTTGACCGTTCCGGTTGCTTTGCTCGCCATCGGCTTTGCTGTCTTTGTTCGTATGCAACCACCTACTGTCATTCGTATTGGACCCGATGGCGAAGCGGCAGTCGTTGGGCAGTCGGCCAAACCCGCATCTTCCGACTCGACGAGCGGCACGGACGAGTTCCTGGATGAAGCTTTCGTGAAGCGTTTTCTCGCAAATTATCTCAACTATTCCCCGGCGAACGTAGACGACCACTGGGCAAGCAGTCTCAACATGATGACGCGCAACCTACGCGCCTACACGATCAAGGCGATTGCGGACGATAACGCTCGCGGCAAGATCGACGACGGCCAGATCGAGTCCGTGTTCCATTGGCGGCAGATCGAAAAAGTTCCGGGTGAACCCCTGACTTACCTCATCTACGGCGTGAAAGACGTTCATCATCTGACGAATGGATCGGAGTTCACTGATCACTTCGTGAACGAGTACCGCGTGCGGCTGATCGCAGATCGTCGATCGGATTTAAACCCCGATGGGCTTTGGATCGCCGAATACAGCGAACATCCAATCGATGGCGAACGCAGGGACCAAATCCTTGCAGCCCCAGATGCCGCGCCTGACACCGACACCACAGTGAACAAAGGAGCTCAGTGATGGAGACAGTACAGACAGTCGGAGCAGATGCCAGGCCACCCGCAGCGACGCCTGGAGATTCGAAGCGCGGCAGACGTTCGCGTCAGCAAGCTGAGGAGACCATCCGGTATTTCCTCGCGAAAGAGGGTTCAGCGCCTGAGAAGCCAGAACTAGGAGCTGAAGTCGCGAATGAAGGCGAAGCTTTGATCAAAGCCTTCCAGTCGAAGGACGGTGTGATCTATGCCCTCCTTGCCTTTAAGGCGGAGGCGGAGATACAGGGAGGATCTCCGACATTGGTAAAGCGGCCCCTCCGTAAATAGGGCCAAAAGGTCAGTACGGATTCAAAGAGAGACATACCTGAAACACGGCTCATGTTTCTCCTTTGACGCCTTATCGCACGAGCGATGAGGAATTCCGCTGACCCGGTTTGCACTCTCGAGCCTGGATCGGTCTACACCCACCCCTAACCCGGGCGGCCAGGCGACAGACAAGACCGGCGATCAGCCACCTCTTGTCACTCGTCTTCAAGCGCCAGACAAGTGAGGAGAATATGACAGCGACCAGGACACAGAATACGGCGATAGACCAGCAGCTCATTCTTGAGCTGAAGATCGATGCGTCTGGAGAAGTGACCCGTAAGCAAAGCAAACTGGGCCGGAAAGACACGCTCGAGGGAAAGCTCCTCGCGCAGATCTATCCCGGTATCCAGGTAGCGCGTGTGAGTGTGCCGTTTGAGTTGACGCCCTACGAGCAGTCTGTGGTCGAAAGCCGCATGGCGAAGCTCTTCTATGGCGGGGTCGAGTACAAGCTGGTTGGCGCGAGTGGATCTGCGAAGGATGGCAAGTTTTACTTCGTCGACCAAGCGCACTCCAAACAGATTGCTGAGCGCTTTCAGCATTGGCCCGAGGCAGCGATCGTGTACTTCTCGATCCTTGTCTCCGACTGCAAGCTGATGGTGGAGGAACCCGAAATGCGCATCGCTGTCGTCCAGGACCATGTCTTGGGCACCAACGATTGCCGTGGCTGGGTACGCGAGTCCCTCTACCGCAAGCTGAAGATCGGCACAAATCGATTCTGCCAATTTCGGCTGGCCTTCGATACGCGCGAACCGAAGCAGGCAAAAGGTGCTCTGAAGGCTGTGAGCGACCGCGTAGCTGACAAGCTCGGGGTCGACGTTATTCTGCCGGAGAGTTCTTGCAAACCATCTCTGAAGGGAGGCGTTCGCTTCCTTCCGCAGTTGGGCACGTCCGGCCGCCTTTACACAGGTCCAGCGATTCTCGGGATTAAAGAACTGTCCCGTGTATCGGAGTTTGGATCGAGCTATACGCTGGTCGAACATGCTTCGGAGGACAGCCTTCAACTTGAGATCATGCCTCGAGCGATCGAGCAGATTCGCAAGGTAAGAAAGGCCTGGGACGGTGGTGATTACGATGCCTTGTTCGAACTTTTGGGCAAGTCGGACATTCCCACGTTTGAAGATGACGCGAGCTTCGACCCTGAAGCTCTGGAGCAAGGAACGAATCTTGCTTCAGAGGGGTGGGAGCCAGCGGAAGCGGTGCTTTTGGCCGACACGAGTGGATCGAGCATCAAGTTCCCCTACGTCTCGAACCAGATCAATCGCAAGTTGGCGCGATGGGCGTTCCGTACCTGTACTGGCGGCGGCTTCCGGCTACCGTCCTTCGCTCTTGCGGATGATGGTGTCCTGATCGAATACCGAGGGAAGATTCTCTCGGCATCCGACTGGATCCCTGAAGACACTTCCATCACCTCATTGACGGCTGAGAAAGGCCTTTGTATTCGGTATCCCATCCGAATGCTAGAGGACTTGCTTCCGATCCGTCACCTCACACACGATGAGCTTGTCCCGATGCTGAAACAGGCATTGGGTGTACCCGATCTTGACGAGACGTTGATTGCTTACATTCTTGAGCGTCAGCTTCGCATGGAGGGCACCTATATCCTCCACTCGAAAACGGCAAGCAAGAACGGCGGCGACTTCGACTTCGACACCATCTGCGTGATGCCATCCGACCAGTTTCCGAAGTTCGTTGATGGAAGGATTGCTCACAAAGACGAGTTCCAGCAGGAGAAGACGAAGCATGCAAAGGCCAAGTCTCCCTGGTGGAATGTGTATCTGGTAGCGATGAAGGCACGAGGAAATCGGATCGGGTCGATTACCGATCTGAAGACTTCATGTCTTGCGGCGGGACGGCCCCAACTGGCCTATAAGCTCGTCGAGCAACTCCAGAACGCGCTCGACTCTTTGAAGCACAAGGTCGAGATCGATGAAGCCGTGGTCAGCGACATCCGGAAGGAAGTAGCGCCGGCACCCTGGCTCCGTTACAAACGGGAGCGCAGAGTCTCGGATCTGCCTGCCCATCTGGAGGTTGCCGACACGGACAAGGTTGGCAGGCTCTACAACATGCTGCGTAAAGAACTCGGATTCCTCCCGGGCGAGAAGGGCAATAGCAGCGAAGACAGAATGTCGATCGAGGACTTCCGGGGCCTCTTCTTCGGTGAGAGCGTGCCGAAAGAGATGTTCGAGGAGTGCCAGCTCGTCAATTCCATCTATGCTGACATCGCAAGCCGGATCGTTCAGCGAGAGGAAGATATCAAGCTGCAACTCAAGAACGCTCAGGCGCACTGGGAAGCTGTGCGCAAGGGTGAAGATAAAGAACAAAAGCGGTCCGCTGTGATTGCTCGCAACAAAGCACAAGCGGCTCTCTGGGAACATGAGCAGGACGCGAAAGATCAGTTCAGTTCGCTTCACCTGTTTGTGCATTACTGGGCGCAAGGCAAGCAAGAGAACCGTCGGGCATGGGCACAGGCGATGAATACCGTCGTCACGGGTGGCTCAGGTTCTGGGGCTGTCCTCTTTCAATCGTTCCCTCAAGAAGTGGTCGATGCATTCGCGGAGGTCACGGGCGGTCAGAGGGTACGAGTACGCCTTCCCAAAACCATCAACGGCTTTGTCCGGTTTGACGAAGAGCAGCGAGCGTGGCTGATCGAACGGATCGTCAACACGGAAGGTCCAGATGGGGCAAAGAAGATCTTCCTCTTTCACTACAAAGGCAAGAGGAAGCTGATCTTCGAAAATACGAGTACTTCGGGAGTAATGGAGAACTCTTAACCCGCAAGGAGAAGCTGACGCCATTGGCTCGGCTTCTCCTTTCGTTTTGTATCGACAGTGCGCCCAAGGAGGCCGCTATGAAGAATTTAATCACTCTACCTTTCGCCCTGGCGGCGGCAGTCGCCAGCGCGCAGACGACCAACCAGAATCAGGTCCGTCATGTCGAGACGTCGTTGAACCATCTGACCGTCATCGAATTCGGTGAGCAGGTCACGACTCTCGCCATTGCCGACACCGACAGTTTCCAGGTAGAACGCCACGACGACAAGGTCTTCGTTAAGCCCGTACGCGAAGGGGTCTCGACCAATCTCTTTGTGTGGACCGCCTCAAGGGAGCTTAGCTACGAGTTGGACCCGGCGGGTCAGCTCGCCTCGATGGACGTCCTGATCCGGACAGAACCAATCCTCACCCCGCATCCGGCGGGACACATTGCGTCCGAAGCCACAGATGCGGACATCAAGAAGATCGCATCCCTGGTACTGATGCAGGCCATGATGGGCACTCAAAACATCTGCAATGACAACAATAAATCGACTTCCGATCGCGTTCAGGTCGTGATCGATCAGATTTATCGCTCAAAGGATCAGCTCTACCTTCGCTACTCCGTGACCAATCAAACGAAAGCTCCTTTTCGACTCACGACGCCCGACGTCTACGCCCCTCTTCCGACCCAGCAGCCGGTATCACTTGTGAGCCTGCGGAATCATCAGCTTTCTCCGGAAACCCTCGCCTCCTTCAAAGCCAAGCCCGGCATCAGCATCACATTAGTCCAGGCAGAATCCGCTAGCAAAGATCTCGGTCCCGGAGAGAAGACGACTGGTGTCGTCAGCATCGCAAGCAGTTCCGGAAACCAGCCTCAGATCTATCAGCTCAATTTCGGCAACGATCAGAACGCTCCGCTCACCGTAGCGGTCGTCCTTTAGTCATGGACGCCCAAGGGCATGTTTCGCCGGAAGAGATCCGTGCGGCTCTCCGCGCAGTCTGCCGCACTGATCCAGAGTCGAACCTGCAAAAAGCTCTGCTTCGTCTTCTCGCAGACGATTTGAAGCCGGTCGATGAAAAGGGTCGCTGGAAACCAAGTCCATTACTGCTTCTTCTCGCCTTGCTGGCCTGCGCCCTAATCGGAGTCTTCCTCTATTTCACTTTGGGAGCCCACGCATGAGTCCCGCTTACGACTCACCACCCCGCCGCAACCCATCTGGTCCGGAAGACATCGTCGGCGTTCTCGTCTTGGTTGGGTGCGGAGTGATGGCATTCTGCTGGTACGTTGCTGTATCTCGGCTTCATCTTCGCAACGCGCAGTGCCTCGAAATTTTCATGGACTCCGCTGTGCTCTTCTTCGGGGGAGGGCTCATCATCGCACAGTTCGCCGGTAGACGAGCAAAGCGTGAAGATAACTGGCCACATCCGCCAGTCTCCATTTCGGGAGCGCGAGATCGATCCGCTACTCGTAGCGCAAACCAAAATGCCTCCACGCTGCTTGGGTACAACGTTCACAGCGAACCCTGGCTGTGGTCGGACGATGTGAGGATGAAGCATGGCATCGTCGTGGGCGGGACGGGCGCTGGCAAGTCGACCTTCCTTGAGAACATCGTCGCGCAGGACCTTGGGCGGACATTTGGCAATCGCAAGATGCCGATGATCATCTTCGACGGCAAGGGCGAACGGGACTTTCTGGATCGGCTCCTGCCTCACATCGAAGCCGCGGGTCGCCTGCAGGACCTTCGCGTTCTTGATCCGACCCATCCTTCTGAGTCTGCACGGTACAACCCCTTCTATGCGCTTGACGATGCGTATCAGGAGCATGTGAACTTCATCTTCCGTTCCTTCGGATTACGCGAAGATTTCTTCAAAGGTCACCAGGAGGCGTACCTTTCCGATCTCGTCCGCATCCTGCAGTACACCGGCAAGCTCTTCAATGTCTACGACGTGCTTGTCATGGCTCTCGACGAGAACGTCCTTCAGGAGCAGATTGGCATCGCGAAGACTCGGCTCGATACGCTGCCTAGAATCTCTGCACAGCAACGGCTGAACTTCGAGATGTCGGTGCGAATGCTTCAGCGATCACTCTCCGACCGCGAGCGCGTGGAGAAGATCCAGGGTCTGCTCAATGAGCTTCTTAGCTTTCTAGAGGATGAATTGTCGATCGTGACCGGCTCCTATCAGGACCTCCTCACGCTCGATGACGTCTTTGAGAAGGATCTGATCCTGTTTGTTTCGCTCAACACCAATCGCAATCAGCGCGCTGTGGAAGCACTGGGCAAGATCCTCCTCCAGAACATTCAGTTGATGGTCGGAAAGCGCTACGCTCGCGCGTCCACGGACCGGCAGGCGGATGAGCCGATGCTGTCGGTCATCCTCGATGAGTTCGCTCCCTTCGCCTATCCGGGTTTCACTCAGGTTCTGCAAACTGCCCGAGGTGCCAAGGTCTCGTTTCTCTTCTCATTCCAGAGCCTGCCGCAGCTACAACGTGTCAGCCAGGCTTTCTCGGACGAAGTATCCTCCGCCCCTGGAACCAAGATGATCATGAACGTCTCCGAGGAGAATACTGCGCAGTGGTTTCTGAAAGCTTCCGCGAAGATCGCAACCAAGCGTCGCAGTCTCTCGGTGCGCAGGACGGGGATCTTCTCCACTAAATACACCGAGATCGGTACAGGAAGCGAGAGCGAAATCAAGGAGACGAGAGCTCGGGAAGAGCATATCAAGAATCTTCCGGTCGGCCAGATGGAGATTTTGATGGTCGATAGCCGGGAAGGCACTCGTTACTCTCATCTCCACGTCCGTCGCGCGCCGAGCTTCCGAATTGAGGGTTTGGCACCCCGTCTCTACCCGAAGATGAACAGCTATCTGAATCCGGAAATCGGGGTCAATCTGCGGTTCAAGGAAGTGGAAAACCGTAAGCAGCGACGCAGACGAACGGCTGGCATCTCGCTCGACAGTTCTTCTGGAGAACGCGCATGAAACACTGTTTCGCCATCCATTGCCTCATGGCTCTGATACTGGTATGCCCCGGTGCCGTCTCCTGCGGTGCGCAATCCCAGAATCAACCGCCTGCAGCACAGCAACACTCCCAACGCAAACCACAGGGATTCTTCGACTATGCGCTAGGCAAAGTCAACCCGAGTGGAAACGATTATGGTGTCTCCTTACAGGCAACGCGCGCCGGCATTGTCGACCACTCGATCGACGATCTCTACTTCTGGTCGAACGTGGTGACACTGCTCTTGCTCTGCGGGACGACCTCTGTCGTCTTCCTGCAGTGGCGTTCTGCGGAGCAGCGGGAGGTCATCGCGGCGTCCTTGATCGCCGAATTGTGGAATGGCCGCGTGAGTGATCGCGTCGAACTCGAACGACGCACTTCACAATTCAACGAGCTTGTGGAAGCGCACAACGCGGAAGTCGAAAAAGCGCTGATCCTCAAGACGCAGTCAACTGACCAGGCCCGAGAGGCCGCAGGCAATCTCACCAGAAGCGTCCAAAAGCTAGTCGGCAAAGGCACGAATACTGGTGACAAAGCGGCCTCAACTGAGGGCAGCAGTTCGTCCGCGCGTGCGTCGACTGCGCCTGAAGAGCCGGGCGCTCCGTCACACCAAGAGCACCTACTACTCCAACGACAGCTTGAGGCGACACGGAACAGCGAACAAAATCTCAAGCAGAGGCTCAACCAGACCACGCTCCTGCTCGATCAAGAACGCCGCCGCAACGGCGCGCTAAAAGGGGCTTAGAAAGAAGACACATGGCCAATAAAACTCGATCAGAGTTCGGCACTCACGACGAATGGCTAGCTTACGTGGACCTCTATGTGCCTGCGGCGGAGCGTGCCTATGCTCTCGCCGCTGGTCGCATCGAGCTCTTGAAACTCTTCTACGAACTTCGTAACTGGCCATTCCCCTCCGAGTTCTCGATGGAACTAAATCGCATCCATGATCGTGGAGAGGTGGAATCCTCCGCCGATCTGGAGCTTCTGAACGAACAGATTCTCAAGAATTTGACAGCCCTCTTGTTCGATCACAGCCACGCAAATGCTTCGCAAGGGGTGCCCGTAGTTATCCCGAGCGCGCCCGAGCCTGTGCTCGAATTGCGCAACTACATTACAAATGCGAACCCCTACTTCCGGTTGTGGATTGATTTCAAGAACCGGAGGCTGAACGCTAACGCCCCGGCGTGGGGCGAATACCTGGTCCAAAATCTTGGGCCACGCAGCGCAGAGGAGATCGAATTTGCCGATGCAATGGCTGAACTGGACAAACTCCTTGAGTTCTTTCAAAGCGCCGAAACTGCTCTTCCCAAATTCTCTTCTGAGCGGTTGTGGTTTTTACACCATCTGCGGGCACCGGAAAGAATGCTCCAAACGCGCTCTGTTCTGACCCTGCTTATGGCGGAGATCGACGCATGTACGTCCGCGTAATCAGTTTCGGGACAAATTGGTGGTCGATGCGCTCAAGCGACATCGATGATCCTCTGTGTTTCGAGCGCAGGGCCGCTTACTTCAATGCGGCTGCCCTCTTGTTCGGAAAACGCCTGCGCCACAGCGCGATCTATCCCGGACAGATTCGTTTCAATGCAACGAGCGGCTTCGACCCGGAGTTTCCGACTCGCGCCATCGGTAAGACGTTTCTCTGTTCTGGACCGCGGCGTCTGGAGGGACGAAGTCACATGTTATTCGCACGACCAGCCGCTAACACTAAGCCGGAGGCTTATCTTGCGACTCTTAATCTATCCGATCACGGATCAATTCAATTCGATCAACCGGGGTGGCGGTCGTCAGGTGTGCTTCCGATATCGATCAGTTTGCGGGCACCGCGATACGAGGCCATGCTGCTGATGAGAGAAAGGGACTGGATTGAAACTGACCTAGGATGTTGGCAAGTCGATCCTTTCAAGTGCCGGTTGCTGCTCTCCGAAGCCAAAAAGGAGTGGCCCCATTGAGGTATTACAAAGGACACATTGCTCTCTCCGACACCTTGGATGTGCCAATGCTGATGCATGTTCGGAATGCTCGGGCAATATGCTTGGATCAGTTGATGAACCTCCTGGCGCACGACGGAATATCGCAGTCTCCCCGTACATTCCGCTGGCGCGTCGCACGTTTAGAGAATGCAGGGCTCTTTATGCGGTCACAAGGTACTCGTCATTTCGGCAAGCCGGTGTTCGAGATTACGCAGTCAGGCCTCATTTTTCTCGAATCACGTGGGCTTTATCTGCTCTCGCTTCCGAGCACAACTGAGCAGATTATCCATCCATCTCAGGTCCCCCATGCTCTGGAGCTAGTTAGCATCCGCACCGCTCTTGCACAGGCAGGGATACTTCGTTCGTGGAAGTGCGAACTTGAGATCTCATCAAGGAACCTCATGGTGGAGAATCCTGTCACCAAGGATTACGACGCAATCGCGGAAATCGAAGTGGGTGGAACGAGCAGGAGCTTTGCGATCGAGTACGAGAGAAGCGCCAAAGGTTCGACTCGATATCGAGCAATACGCGAGGCTCTGGACAGAGACACGGCCGTCGATACGGTCCTGTATCTCACCGCGAATGACGACATTTTGTACCTGCTTGCCATGGAAATGCGATCGTCCAGCAAGCGCATTGGCTTTGCGCTAAGCGAATCGTTCCGGCAATATCTGCTCGACACAAGAATTCTTCTGAACACGGAAGGTGCTGAGGTTGTTCTCTTCCGAGATCTCTTCGCCGCACCCGGCCTTCTCAATTTCGCGCACGCCGCGCCGCGGCGGCACCCTGGCTATTGAGTACCGGTTGCTTACCAATTGACTGCCTATTTCTATCCCATTGCCTGCCGATTGACCTGCTTTGCTTGCCCATTGACCAGAAAGCGCCCTCGTTAGGTCTCTTATTTACTTACACTTATGTCCTGACTATCCCCTCGTACACTTCGTCATTTAGGGATGGCAAGAGATAGATCAGGGAGTGTAATCGCTCTGGACGTGCGTACAGTCACCTAAAAGCTGGTGGCAAATATGAAAGAACTGGACGAAGTGCGCCGGTTGGTGGCGATGCGCGGTGATGATCTTGCGTTTATGGTGAACCGCTCCAGTGCAAAGACTCAACAAGAATGCTTGGGATAATCGGGTCGGCCTACCCTCATTCCCCAACCTTCCGCAGTCCTGGCTGACTCTGGTTTTGAGCACGTGTCGCCGATGTCGGCTGCCTTTTCGCGCGAGCATGGTGCACAGACTTCGGTTCGGTACTCACGTTGTTCCGCCGTACCAATTCCGGCATTGCACCTCCGATTTGAAGCGCGGACCGAGCAAGCGGTTCATTCGCTGCATGCCGCATTAGGGGATGATCTCGAAACTCAAAGGCAAGCTGCGGCTCACGATGCGCCCGGGTAAGAGCCTGGTGCAGATCGTGGAGGCGTGTCAATCGGCTCGCTGCGAAGAAGCTCGACAACAGAGACTTTGCTTTTCATATCGGTTGTCGGCCGGGGTGGTTGTCTTCCTCTTAGTTCATCAGGCTCGCACAACCGTAGGCTCCAAGCAGTTGAATGACCATCGTTGACCCTGGCAACAACTGAAGAACTGTTGGTTCGCACTTCTCGTCAGCGTAACAACAGCGGACGGTCCGGTTGTACTTCCACCAACTCAACCTAACCCTACAACCTCTGCTACCGCGGAAAGGAAATCCCATGCCCAATCTTCCCCGTACTCTCTTGGCTCCGGTCCAATATGTCCCCCTCTTGTGTCGGCGCTTCGTCCTTCCAATGTTCTTCTGCGTGGCGCTTACCGCGCTCAATGCCGCAGTCATTCTCACGTTCGGCCCACTGTTGTACCGAGTGAGCAGCAATCACCCTCTCTGGCTGGCTGGCCTCACGCTTCTTTTCAGCGCCCTTATCGCATCGCTTCTCCGCGTTTGGGTAGAGATGTTCCGCAGTCGATTCTGCTAATCCCATTCCGATCCAACTCATATCACGTAAGAAAGGAGAGTCACCATGCAACGCAGCTTAGGAAAGATGTCTGCCTACAATATGTTCAACTGGCGCGACCGCGCCGCAAGCACGATTCAACAGACCGTCTCTACTTTTCTCGAAGTCGGAGAGGCAATCGCCACCCGCTGGATCCAGACGCCGAAGGGCGTTCTGCTCCTGCAAATGGTTCCCGACAACACCGCATCCGGAGCAATATACGTTTTCGACCGGCAGCGCGATGACTGGTACATGCTGTCGTTCGAAGGCTGTGAAGACCAGTTTACGTCTGAGGAGTTTGACCGTGTCTTCACGGAGTACAAGCTGTTCAATTACGTCGAGCAGCCCGGCCTGCTCCTCTCTCAACTTCAAATCGCCAGCGCTTAGCCTTCTCGCACCGCCCCCATCCAACCCACTCTCAACCTCAACTCCAGGAGGAGTCACCATGCGTATGTCCGCAGGCCGTATCCGCTCAATCAATCGTTCAATCGCCAGAACCCATGCATTCGCCTACACGTCGCGGAACGGGAACGGCCGCCGTCACTTCGATGACGCCACGCTCCCAACCTCGGCGATCCCGGCGCACACCATCCGAATCGTCGCAGTCCCGAAACCCCCTACGGTATAGCTCCGATGTTGCCGGAATCGGCGGGCGAGGATGGCCAGATAGCCATCTTCAGCCCGCGTTTCCAGGAATTTGACCGAGTTTTGGAGCCGGGATACAACCACCGCACTGAGAAAGGAGATCCCGGTTATGCCGACACACTTTTGCGTAAGCCGCCACACCGCCGAGGAGTTCATCAAACTGTTCGTGAACCGCCTGGCGTATGGAATTCAACGAGAAAAGCCCTTGCCGGATGGCAGCGTGCCGTACATCAAGCAAACCCGTCCGCTCGATTGCGGCTCGGTCCGGATGCACCTCAACGGCGATATAACCATCAATCTGTACGCCATAAATCCGCAAACCCAGAGCGCGAAATGGGTAGCTATCGATGCGGACTATGACGGATCGCTCGAAGACCTGTTTCAACTGCAATGGGAGTTGAAGCAGGATGGGATCGATTCGGCGCTCGAACAATCGCGCCGCGGGGGCCATCTCTGGATCTTTGGGGAGAAGCCGCTGCTTGCATCCGAGTGCCGTATCTATATCTACAATCTCGCTCTCCGGCTTGGCGTTCCGATCAAGGGTGCGGGCCTCAAAGAAGGAATTGAGGTGTTCCCAAGGCAAGACCGTATCGAAGAAGGTGCCTACGGTAACGCGATTCGTGCGCCACTTGGGGTCCATCGCAAGAGCAACCGCCGTTACTGGTTTTATGAAGCAGACCTCAATCCCGAGGCACAACTCGCCTATTTGCAAAGTTTGAAAAGGCTGACCGCAGACCAGCTGGGGGAACTCACACGCGGCATGGACCTGCCGTGTGCATACCAGCCTCCCACTCCAGCTCATTTCGTGCCGCGCCTTTGCGTTCCTGGGCAGCGACAGTTTCGCATCCTCGACTACGTAGAGACAACCGGCAAGCAGGACAGTCGTAACTGGAAGGCGCAATGTCCTTCCTGCGCGCAAGCCGGAAGAGACCGTTCCCGAGACAATCTCGGGATCAGGATTTCGGATAGCCGCTTCTATGTATGCCGTGCAGGATGCACCAAAGAGGACATCCGCGCCGCCCTCGGTCAGCCAATACGTAAAGTTGCGACAGCATAGGTGAGAAGATGAGCGACCTTCCTCAAAGTAAGCGGCAGACTTCTAGCTCTCCCAGCTACGACCTCCATGGGCTCGCCCTGCCTGCGACCGCCCTCAAGGCTCTCCAAAAGCGCGGGATCTACTGTGTGCCTGGCGTCTCAGTTGAGCATCAGCATCTTGCCAAGCGCTACGTTCTTCGCGGAGTTGAATCGGGTGGAGCAGTGATTGACATGGGGCGCGCATGTGCCTTTCTCACTCCGGAAGGCAGACCGTTGCCGTGGTTGCAATCGATCGATTCCATTGCGGTCAACGGGCGCCATGCCATCGTCCTGGCGGAAAGTCTGGTGCGGATAGAGATGCTGCGGGTGATACGCACGTGTGAATTGGCGATCACCCTCCATACGCTTTTGGTGGCGCCCGGACGAACCCGTCCAGAGGTTTCGTCGAAAATCCTCTTCCGTGGCACGGATGGCACGCTTCCAGTCGATCTGTGGCAGGAGGATCACAAGCCTTTACGAGGGCAGTTGACTCCAATCTTCTACAGCCGTGCCGGCGAAGTTGTCGGGTTGCCGGAACGGTTTGAAGCCGCGATCACGAAGATGACCGCGGCAGTTTGCTGCATCGGCTGCAGGCACACGCATGTCGCCATCCCGCCTGTCGGGTCGGGAGCTCAAATATGATCCCGGACACGAGATGGACGCTTACCGTGGGTGAACCGAACTGGGTGCCTCTTGAGAGTGTCCTTCCGCGTGAAGAATGCGCGGACTTCATGTATATGGGCCGTGCCGGTGAGATCGAGCTTTACAAGCACCGCTGGACACGCCGGTATCTGAACATCGCGCCGGATGGCCAGACCTTTTATCGCTACTCCGGTGGCGAATATTTCGAAATTGAACGCGCCGTCGCTCTCAATCACGTATGCAATTAAATTTTTCAGAAAGGAACACCATCATGCCAACGGGCACAAACAAAGCGCTTCTGCTCGGGCACGTAGGCAAAGACCCCGAGACTCGCTCGACCGCCAGTGGAATGATCGTCGCCACCTTCTCTCTCGCCACTGCCGACCGCCGGAAGGACAGCCAGGGCAACTGGACGGACAAAACAGAATGGCACAATCTGGTTGCCTTGGGCCGCACCGCGGAGATTGTTCGCGACTATGTGAAGAAGGGCACGCAACTCTTCTGCGAAGGCAAGATCCAGACTCGGTCCTGGGACGATAAGGCCAGCGGAGAACGGAAGTACCGAACCGAGATCCTTATCGACGAGTTGACTCTGCTGGGTGGTCGCGAGGGGATCGAAAACGGGAGTGGCTCTGGCCACAACGTCAGCCGGGATCGCTCTCGCAGCGATACGGGCAGCTTTGGACAGTCTCGGAGCGCCAGCGATGAGTACACCGGCCGGGGGATTACTGACGACGACATCCCCTTTTGAGCGGATGATTTACAGGCAAGACCACGGCGCTCTTCGGAGCGCCGATTTCTTTGAGGAGGACCGCGATGGAAACCGAAGAAGTCAAGACTGCTTCCCAACCGAACGCTTTGTTCACGCAGCTAGCGGAACCCTTTGATCCTTCCGAGATCAAGTGGCGCGTTACGCATACGACCCAGGATGGAAGCCGAGGTGCCGTCATCGCCTTTGCGGACCCGCGAGCATATACCGACCGGCTCAACCAGATGTTCACTCCGACAGGCTGGACGCGGACCTATGACGTGTCTACGGTCTCAGCGGTGAGCCGAATGAAACGCGACAAGGCGATCCAGAGCGGCAAGGTATTAGTCACTTGCACCCTTACGATTCACGGGCTTGGATGCCACACCGGAAGCGGCGAGGATTGGGCCGATGAGCAAAATGCGATGACAAAGTCGGAGGCCCAGGCGTTTAAACGGGCTTGCACTTGCTTCGGTCTCGGCCGATACCTCTATAACTTCGCGGAGATGTGGGTGCCGCTCAACAAACATCGCCAACCGCTCCAAATTCCGGCGCTGCCGCAGTGGGCGCTGCCGAAGACAGGCGCGGCGGCAAGCAAGAGTAGTGCTGCTTCCGGACCCCGGCCTCCGATGGTGCAACGCGGACCCGTCGATCAGGAAACAACCGCGAAGATCGAAGGTTTCCGGCGCATTCTCGGAGATTCCGTCTACGGAGAAATCCTTTGGCGCATCGCACACGCACGAAGGGCCAACGAGATTCCGAACGCACAACTCCAGATGGAGATCGCTGATGCCGTGGAGCGTGCCGCACGTGGAATCCGCAAGGCGCATTCTTTGGCAGAAGTGGTCGGCGATACGCAGTTCGTGTCAGTGCTGGACCGGCTGGAGATTGGGTCGATGACAACGATCCGCAATCTTGAGGTACTCAAGCAGTTGGTAGTGGAACTCGAACGCGTCGCAGAGCGACAAGCGGCGTGATCGCGGAAAGAGTGGGTGGCAGACTAGCCACCCGCGTGCTGCAGGAGGGTGCGATGCGCAACGTGCAGATGATTCGCAAGGAGCCTGGTCTCGTTTCAATCCCCGTGGAGAGAGCCGTCTACTGCGAAAATTGTGAGAAGGTCTCGAACTCGGCCTGGCGCCGGTGCGGTCTTTGCGGATCGGAGGAGATCGTCGAACTGGCTCCTCTCTTTGGAGGCCCATCCGATCCAGGGCCTGCACCCGCGCTCGCGTTTGCTGGCATTGTCCATAAGGCAGCATGAATACGGTTGCCCTCGTCCTTCGTGAGCCAACCGGCTCCCCCCAATCGGTGGTCGTGATCCATCCCCAACGAGTGCGTTGGCAGTTTATCGCCCTTCGAGCCGGTAAGCGCGTTGTCCATTACTCATCCTTCATCGCTTGAATCACTTCGAAGAGATTGCTCCACGGATCGGCGAAGAAGGCGACTCGAAGACCGAGCTTCGGCACATCGTGAGGTTCACTGACGATGGTTACGCCTCGACGGTGCAGTTCGGCGATGGCGTCATCGACGCTGCTCACCCGGAACGCAAGATGATGCAGACCCGATAGTTTGAGACTGGAACCGAGATTTTCATATGCTGGGCGATTTTCTGCACCTGGCCCGGCGATCAGCTCAATGCTGAAATTAGAGTTGAGTGCCGGCGCGGTCAGAAAGCCATATGTCTTTTCGTTCAGTGGCGAGCTCTTCACCAGCCTGAGATCGAGTTTCTCGATATACCAGGCGACAGCTGTTTCGAAGTCCGACACTCGAATCGCTGCGTGCTCCAATTTCCAGGAAGCGAATGGATTTGACGTATCGACGGCGGGAGACGTTGTGAACATTTCTCTTCTTCTTTCCGAGCTTGGCTGTTCCGGAGCTCATCTTCTACAGTTTCTTCGTCTTGAGCCATGACCGAATGGCGTCAACAAGCTCGGTCTTGTTCTCGAGTGGCAACCAGTGGCCAGCCGGCATACTCGTCACAGTGAGGTCCGGGCAGGTGCTTCGCATAGGATCTCCGAGGTGCGTGCGTGTGATGTCGCAGATACCATCGAAGTCGCCGTTGACGAACAGCACCGGTTGGCGGAGGCGACCGTCATCGGAAGCACTATGAGCGTAGGCGATATTGGCGTCGTCGTTCAGGTACCAGGAATTACCCGGACGGAATCCAGTTGCGCGGAAGGCTTCGACCAGGGCATTGAAATCGGCGGCTGGCCAAAGCGCGGGATCGGGCGGGATTGACGGCGCGCGACCTGCCGAGCCGAACCAGCCGCCGTTCTGAGTGATCAAAGCGGACCGGTAGACGTTGCCTACGATCTTGGGGTCTCCGCGACGATAGATCATTGAAAGACTGGCCGCGATGTCCGCATTGAAGTCTGTGACCGTCTGATCGAAATGGGTGAGGTAGAAGCGGTAGTAGTCCCACTGCCCGTCTGGATACCGGTCGGCTGGATAGATGTTCCGATCAATGAGCGGCACGAGACTGGGCAGCGCGAAGCTATCCGGGGAGTAGGGGACGGATGTGAACACCACGCCACGACTGCGCTTCGGATGATGCGCGGCGAGTGCTCCGGCTACAGGGCTTCCCAAGTCGTGGCCGACCCAGATGGCCGGCTGAGCGCCCAGGTGATCGTGAAGTTCGACCATGTCTTCTACAATCTCCGACAGCGCATAGGCCGCGCTGTTGGCCGGTGCGGAGGAGCCGCCATAGCCGCGCATGTCCGGGGCGATGCAATGCCAACCTTCAGACGCGAAGGCTTCCATCTGCGCACGCCACATCAGGCCAATCTGCGGCCAACCGTGGAGGAAGATCATCAACGGTCCGCCCTCCGGACCAGCCTCCCAGTAGCGTGTTGTGTGGCGCGGCGAACTGAACGTGCGCGTGGCCAGGTTGGAGACGCTCCCTGTTGATGCGGCGGAGTTCTGGCTGGGGCTTACCGTACGCAAGAACTTCAAGAGCTGCTCACTGACCTCGGCGGACGCTTCGTGCTGGACCCAGTGGCCAACATTGTCGAGCTCCATATATCCCACAAGTCCGGGAAGGCCAAGGCGCAGTTGATCTTCGGTTAGGGGGTAGAGTTGCTTCAGCCCATCGGCGTTGCCCATCATCAGGAAGGAAGGCTGGCTGATCTTCGCTCCTTTGAACGCGCCTGAAAGATAAAAATATGGTTCTGCGGCACGATAGTAATTGAGACCACCGTGAAAGCCTGTGCGCCTGAATTCAGCGATATTGTGCTCGACGTAATCAATCTCAGCCCATGCCGGCATTGGCCCGGGAGCCGGACGATAGAGGCTTCGCGCAGGGTCCAATGGGCTCCATCGCGTGTCTGCAGGAGCCGAACCGGACGCCCAATACAGAATCCCTGGGATGGTGACTGCGGCGTCAGCCCAAATCTGGTCGGCCTCAGGGAGGATCTGTTCGAACATGTAGAAATCATTTTGATGCCCCGCTTTGCGCATTCTTTCGAATACGCTGACATCCCCCCGCGGAACGTATGGCACGCTCAGGCAAAACACTGCCTTGAACCGGTCAGGACGCATGAGCGCCGCATTCCACGCGTGAGTTGCGCCCCAGTCATGCCCGACAAGGACCGCGCTGGGGATATGCAACACATCGAGCAGGCCAGCCAGGTCACCGGCCGTCTGCAATGGTGTGTACAAGCTTGCCTCTGACGGAGCGGAGCTGCGTCCGTAGCCGCGCATATCCGGAGCGATGGCGCGGTAGCCGGCCGACGCGATGGCTTTCATCTGTCGGCGCCAAGTGTAGGACGTGTCCGGAAACCCGTGGCAGAAGAGAACCGCTGGCCCTGTCCCTTGCTCTGTTACGTGCAGGGAAATGCCATTCACATCGATGTCGTACTCCTTAAGAGAGGGCATAATGACACCTTCAACGCCTTTCGCTATTGCTTGTCGACTTAGCAGCAGACTTAAACCCACGGCGGCCCCACCGACCAGGCAAGCACGACGAGAGATTGCCGGCGCTGGATTTGCATACTTTTCTCTTCCTGATTCAAAGGCGACGGCACTCGGCTCTGGGCTGCTCTTGACGGTGTTTTGATTGCTGCTCATGAAGCTCGGGTTCTCCATTTTTCATCGCACGTCTCAACTTTCACTGTAGCTTTTTGCTTGAATCAAAGCAACTTTATACAAAGCTGCTTTTGACAAAGCTAACGAGTTCGATGAGATTGGAGAAGCAATGGATTCAGACCATATTGCTCGAGTCGTCCAACTTTGGAAAGCGGAACGGCCAGACTACGACCTAGCGCCCGTCGAGATCATCGGGAGGGCAGGCCGGATCATGGAGCATGTCGATCGCGCTTTGGAGGCTAAGTTCGAGGAGTTTCAGATTTCTCGGGCCTCGTTCGATGTGCTTGTGGCACTTCGGCGCAATGGCAAGCCCTACGAGCTGACCCAAAGAGAACTGATGCGTAGTTTGTTTCGCACCTCTGGGAGCATGAGTCTCAGGATCGACTCTCTTGAGAAACAAGGCCTTGTGGAACGAAAACCGGACAACGACGACCGACGATCTGTCTTTGTGAGGCTTACCACAAAGGGCATCGACCTCCTGGAAATTCTCATTCCTGAACATCTTGAGAATGAGAATAGCCTGATTGCTGGGTTGACCAAGGCTGAGCGAGCACAACTCATTACTTTGTTGCGGAAGTGGCTGGTTAGCCTTGAGGAGGAGGTGGCGCATGGCCGCCAGCTGTATCTCGGCATGACGCTACTCGATTCCCGAGCGTCGACAAAGATGCGCCGAGCTGTCGGCTTGCCCGATGTCCCAGGTCTTCTGGTGAATATCGTTGCGGCAGGTAGCCGAGCAGAGGAGCTTGGTTTTCGCAAAGGCGATCTGGTCTGCGCCATTGAAGGCAGACCCGTTACATCTCTTATGGATCTTCGCAAAATTCTTAACAAGCCTGATCCCAGGATGAAGCGAGTTCAGGTGGTCCGCGGTGTCAATGAAATTGAATTTAAGCTCATGAATTCGTCCATTTAGTTTGGCGGAATGCCATCGACTCTCATGTTTGGCCGCAAATTCTCGAGACGTATAAGACCCCACAAGTGATTGGAACTGGCGCTTCGCTTCGGATATGTGGGCTCATGTTTACTGATCGCCAATGCTGCAATGTCTCATCTGGCGCATTCAGGCCAATGCGCGTTTCGACATCGAGATTGGACTCGATGGGTGCATCGCCGATTTGCATAAATCGAAGAACTCCTTGAACCCGCAAGTTCCATCACTTCGGTCAAACTGCAACCCGATCTGGACGACGCCGTAAGCTCGCCTGAGTCACTGCGGGCGGAGTGTAGAGTGCGCCCATCGGCCCCGCGTCGGTCCCCGGCGCGACGACTTCGTCGATCCTATCCAGGATTTCGTCGCTAAGCGCAACTTCGGCGCCGGCGAGCAGATCGTCCAGCTGTTGCATCGTGCGTGGACCGAGAATCGCCGAGGTTACACCGGGGTGAGCCATCACAAATGCCATCGCCATGTGCGTCAAAGAAATCCCCGCTCCCTCGGCGATGGGGATGAGACGTTCGACCGCCTCCAGATTGCGCTCGTCGGACATCTGTTTGGGAAAGACCTTGACGCGCAGGCTCTCCGGCAAAGAATGGCCCTTGCGGTAGCGCCCGGTGAGCATACCCTTCGCCAGCGGGCTCCAGACCAGCGCGCCCATCCCATACTTCTCACAGATGGGCAGAACCTCCTGTTCGATACTGCGGTTGAGGATCGAATAAGGTGGCTGCTCGGTTCGGAAGCGAGCCAGGCCACGGCGCTCCGCCACCCATTGCGCCTCCACGATCTCGGAAGCAGGAAACGTCGATGACCCGATGGCGCGCACCTTGCCCGCGCGCATCAGGTCCGTGAGCACCGACAATGTCTCCTCGATGTCGGTATCGGGGGAGGGCCGGTGGATCTGGTAAAGATCGATGTGGTCGGTCTGAAGGCGGCGCAACGACGCCTCCACGGCCTGTGTGATCCAACGGCGCGAATTGCCCTGCTGATTCGGATCCTCGCCCATTGCGCCGTTCACCTTGGTGGCCAGCACGATATTCTGGCGACGACCCTTGAGCGCCTTGCCGACGATCTCCTCCGACTCGCCGTTGCTGTATCGATCGGCGGTGTCGACGAAGTTGATGCCGAAATCCAAGGCCTTGTGGATGATACGAATGCAGTCGTCGTGATCGGAGTTAGCGAGGCCGCCGAACATCATCGCGCCTAAGCAATATGGGCTGACCTTGATGCCTGTTCGGCCTAGCGTGCGGTAGTTCATGGCAGTTTCCTTTCTTCTCTCGGTGTACGGCCAAAGCGGCCTTTGATGGTTCTATGGACGGAATTTCTACTTACCAGGGGATCGTTTCACCTTCCCAGCGCGTGAAGGTGCCTGTAGGACCATCCGGTCCGAGCAACGCAACCCGCACAACCTCACGAGAGCCGTCCTCAAGCGACTCCAGCCCGGCATAGCCGTTGAGATTCGTTTTCGTAAAGCCTGGGGAAACGAGGTTGACCTTGATGCCGCTGCCTTCCAGTTCGATCATCATGGCTAGGGTGATGGCGTTCAGAGCTGTTTTCCAAGCGGCATAGCCCGGGCTGTAAATCTTGCGATATGGAAATCCGGATCCGCATTCGTAGTCAATGAACCTACGCCGCTGGAGACATTGACGATATGTGCGTGCGCGGATCCCCCAGGAGTGGCAACATGGCTTGATACACGGCAAGCGCACCGAAGACGTTCGTCTCCCAGATGGCGCGGACCTCGTCCAGAGAAATCTTGCTTGCACGGGTGAGTTTGGAAAACTCCTCGATCGAGCGGTCGCCCCTACTTGTGTTCGAGATAGCTGCGTTGTTGACCAGCAGATCAAGGCGGCCAAACTCCGTGCGGACACGCTCAGCCGCAGCACGGATCGACGCCTGATCGGTGACATCGATCTGCAGCGCGATCGCACCGTTGCCGATCTCTTTCGCGGCAGCTTCGCCACGCTCCAGATTGCGCGACCCGACATAAACCATCACACCATTGGCGGCGAGTTCCTTCGCAACCTGGAAACCGACTCCCTGATTGGCTCCAGTCACGAGAGCTATACGTTGATTCGACATTTTGTGTCCTCCTTGGCACTGTCCTGCTATTCTCAAAGAACAACGGAACAGTGTTCCGATATTACCGGAACGTTGTTCCGCTTGCAAGACAAGCATCGTGAAAACACCCACTACCCGCGCGCCGAAGAAGACCACAACAACGAAGCTGCCGCCGGTGCGTGCGCATGCCAAGCAGAATCTCGCAACTCTTCTAAGTGCTGCAGCCGATGTGTTCGCGACGTCCGGCGTGGATGCTCCTGTGCGCGAGATTGCGCAGCGAGCGGGCGTTGGCCTAGGAACCGTGTATCGCCATTTTCCGCAGCGCTCCGACCTTATCGTGGCGGTCATGCAATCGCATGTGGAAGCCTGCTCGGATGCCGCTGCTTTGTTGGCAAGCGAATATGAACCGGCGGAAGCGCTGGCACGCTGGCTCCACCACTTGATGGATTTTGTCGGGGCAAAGCGCGGCCTGGCGGCTGCACTGCACTCGGGCGATCCCGCCTACGCAGCCCTGCCTGGGTACGTGATGGAACGTTTGGGCGGTGCACTTCGTAAGCTGCTCGACGGCGCCATCGCCGTTAAGGCTGTCCGCAGCGATATTGACGCAGAGGAACTCATATGGACGGTGGCTACGATGTGCCGCGGGCCCTATGGAGAAAAACCCGCTTATGCGGGCAAGATGGTGGATGTCCTGATCGACGGGTTGCGTTACGGTGCGAATCCGTAGGAACAGCTCGCTTCCATGGCGGCAGAGTTTTAGTTCCTAACTGGCCGCCTTGTTGGGAGTACCGCGCTCAATATTCACTCAAATGATGAGAACAGTCACTATGGAGTGACCGGCGCCGATGCCGCCGACCGTGGGTTAGGCTGTGAGCGTCCTTACGGACGCACAGTTCCGAGCCACAAGCGGAAGGGAGCCGGTCATGAAGGAGAAGGTACGATTTCTAGGATTGGATGTCCATGCTGAGACGATCGCCGTGGCGGTCGCGGAGCCAGAAGGTGAAGTGCGGAGTCTTGGAACGATTCCGAACCGCGCTGAGTCTATTCGCAAGTTGATCAAGAAGCTTGGTCCTGTAGCCAAGCTGAGAGCCTGTTATGAAGCCGGACCGACGGGCTACGTCGTGTACTGGCAGCTGGCGGAGCTGGGCGTCGAGTGCGAAGTTGTGGCACCCACGCTGGTACCCGTCAAGGCTGGTGATCGAGTGAAGACCGATCGGCGAGATGCCGAGAAGCTGGCACGTTGTCATCGGTCCGGAGATCTGACGGCGATGTGGGTTCCGGATGAGGGTTCAGAAGCGCTACGCGATCTGGTGCGAGCCCGCGAAGCAGCCAAGCAAGATCAGACACGAGCGCGACATCGCTTGAGCAAGTTCCTTCTGCGCTCCGGACAACGGCCACCGACCGGAGTCAGGCCTTGGACACGACCTTATTTGATCTGGGTCGCGCAGCTGCGTTTCACGCAGATAGCTCAAGAGTCCACTCGCCAGGATTATCTACACGAAGTCGAGCACATGCGGGGACGCGTAGAACGTCTGGAGCAAGCCATCATGGAAGCGGTGAAGCTGGCATCGCCCGCGCTGCAACAAGTCATTAACGATCTACAGGCACTGCGCGGTATCGCAGACATCTCGGCTGTGACCATTGCGAGTGAGTTGGGCCAGGTATCTCGCTTCGAGAGTGCTCGCCAACTGATGGGGTACTGCGGCGTTGTACCAAGCGAGGATTCCAGCGGTAAACGAACGAGACGCGGAGGCATCACCAAGACTGGCAACGCGCACCTGCGACGCATCGTTGTCGAAGCCGCATGGAGCTACCGTCGTCCGCCAGATATCTGGTACGGTCTGCGAAGACGACAGGAGAGCATCTCTGCGGAGACCAGGGAGATTGCATGGAAGGCGCAACACAGGCTGCACAAGCGATATTTGAAGCTGGGTGCGGCTGGCAAGGACCAGAGGAAGATCGTCACAGCTGTAGCTCGAGAGCTGCTCGGCTTTATCTGGGCTATTGGAACCAGAGCAGAGACTGTCTCCGGGCAGCACGTTGCAGCCTGACAACAACGCAAAACAAAAACCTCCTAAGAAGGAAAGATAGAACTCAATCGATGAACGCTGACATCCATCTCGAACACAGAGCCAGCAGCAGCCAGGGCAAGCACGAAGGAGAACCCTCGCTCGGCCTATGCGACAGGCTCAACCGGACTCGCGATAACAGTCAGAGGCAGCTCCCGACGGATCATGATTATGCGGTTTCGACCCGCGAATATCAGACTGATCAATCGTCGCTCAAAACTGCTCCGACTGCTGCTCGCTCTGTCTTCGGGAAAGGACAAAAGCAACGACAACGACAAGAACAACCCCACAGTTGTGCGGAGTTGACACGGTCACTCCATATCAGGCCGAGTCACTCATCGAGCTATCCAATATGAGGCCTTTTCCGCGACAAGTTGCCAATGATTAGGCTATCTGGCCCGAGGGTGCTTGACTTCAGGGCGGCCAGAATATGCGTATTTTCGGCCAAACTTTGCTTTAGATCACAGCAGCCGCAAGGCCCCTCCGGGAGGTAAACCAATGCGAAACGTCGCGCGTTTGAAAATGGGTTATTACCCTTTGCCGGTGAGCGAAGGAGGTAAGCTTCGTTCGCTCTTGTCCTTTCCTAAGCCTGCATCCGTCGTCGACCCTTGCGTGGGAAAGGGCATAGCGCTTGGGCTTATCACAAGCGAAGCACCCGTCAACAGATACGGGGTCGAACTGGATGCGGACCGTGCGACGATCGCGAGCGAGGCTGGCATTGAAACGATCCAGGGCAACGCCTTCGATGCCATGGCCAAAGCGGAGTCGTTCTCATTGCTGTATTTGAATCCCCCCTATGACTCGGAGATTGGCTCAGTGGCCAATAAGCGCCTGGAGCGCCTCTTCCTCGAACACACCTATCGGTGGCTGGTAATGGAGGGGGTTCTTGTCATGGTCATCCCGTTTGAGCGCCTCTATGACTGCATAGGAGTGCTCAGTTCACACTTCGGCGAGTTGACCGTCTTTCGAATGACCGATGAGGAGTCCGCTCGGTTTCGACAGATCGCTGTATTGGGGGTTCGACACAACGTACGAGGAACCACGCTTGAGCAGAACAAACGCCAACTTGAGCGGATAAGCCCGTACGGCAGCTTCCAAGCCTTACCTGAACTGGCACCGGGAGCTTGCGCTCCGTACACGGTACCCGCTTCTCAACCAACGACGCTGAGCTACCGAGGTCTTCCTTACGACTTGCTGGAAGACTTGCTCCCAGCATCGGGTGCGTGGAAGCAGGCAACCCCTTTTCTCCTTCCGCATGAGGACGTGGCAACGGGACGTCCGATCACGCCTTTGCATGGAGGCCATGTCGGATTGCTGTGCACGGCCGGATTGTTGAATGGGGTTTTCGGCCAGGGCGGCGAGAGGCATATTGCACGTTGGCGGTCAGTCAAGCATGTGACGACGTTTGTGGAGGAAGAGGGCGACACTGAGGTCGTTCACCATCGTGAGCGCTGGACTAATGAGCTACGCCTTGTGTACGCCGACGGCAGGACCCTGAAGCTCACGGAGACGCCTCCAAAACAGGAAGGAGACGCCAATGCAGAATGCGCACCTGCGGCTAGGGCTGCTTGAATATCAACGTTTCACTGAGAAGATTTCCAGCCGGGTGCGCGTTCGAATCGACCGCTACATCGGCGAGGATTCGAAGGCGCACTTGCTGAGCGTCTTCGGCAACGACTCCGATATTGGGGCGATCACCGCTGCGATTCACGAGAACGCAACGTTTACGCTGACCTTTCCCGATGGTTCGGACAAGCAAGTCTCGCTTGGCGAACACGCATCCTGTTACAAGGGCACGGTCAACCTGCGCGACCGGAAACATCCCGTCCGCCACCTCCTCGCTGTATCGGAGGATCTACATATCAATGGGAGCCTGGGCCGAACTATTCTGCTTCGCTACAAGCGGGATGAGGCTTGGGCTACTCTCGTGAGCTTCCTGGGGCTCCCTGCCGAACCTTCCTGGGCAGATCATGTCTTGGGCGTTGTCGAGAAGAATGACCGGATCAAGGACCTCGATGGGATCGGATGTCAACCGGTGCTAGTGTCCGTGACGACCGAGGAAGCCCTTATGTGGGTAGGAGAGGGGTTGCGGTCAAAAGCGCTGTCATTTCCCGAAGGCAACGGTGCGATAGCGTGGCCTCAATTCTCGCTGAGCCATGCGTTGCTACCGGTCATCACAAGCGACGCCCTCGATCGGCTGACAGATCAGCAGTGAAATTCGACGAATCCTGCGAAAGATAGTCGAGCCTTCCTAGGGCGCTCTTCGGAGCGCTCTTCTCTTTGCACCTGAGCGCTCACGTCAAGCAAATTTCAAATCCCGAGGTGTCCCGATGGAGACCACGTTCGACTACCTACGTGCCCACGCCGCCGAGTTGGGCTCCCGCATTCTGGAGACCTACCCACCTCTCCAAAGCACCAAGGACCCTGTAGCACCGCGAATCGCGACACTGTTGCGGAAAGCGCTGCCCGCTCAGGCATTGGCTATCACAGGGACAGCCGAGTACCTGCGTACGGGAAAGGCGGTGCGCATCGTCGCCGAGTGTGGCGCGGGCAAGACGTTCATGGCTCTGGGCACGATCCACGTCCTCGCTGAAGGGCCGAGCACCACCCTTGTCGTGTGTCCTTCGCATATCACCCACAAGTGGGCGCGCGAGGTATTGCTCACGGTCCCCGGTGCCCGAGCTTTCCTGGTCGAGGACATGCGCAACGGAGGCGATCCCAAGAAGCCACATGGGATTTGCGAGGTGAAGTTGAGTAAGGGACGGACGATCTACGAGGGCAAGCGTTTGGCCCTCGCCGATATGCGCCGCATGGGCCGCCGCGAGTGGCGGAAGCGGTTTCCCGGACCAGTCTTCTTCATCACCGGGAAGGACAAAGGCAAACTGGGATACTTCTGGGACCATGCCTACCTGACCCCGAAATCGGGACCGAATCGTGGGGGTGTCGTCAATCCCGACTCCGGTCTCGCGATCCTCGATTCCGAGCGGCAAAAGCTTACACACCTGGACTTCATTGACAAGCTGAAGGTCTCAGAGTTGATCACGTCAGCGAAGCAAGGAACAACTCGTTTTTCGGCACTCTGGAAGGCAGACCGGACCCGCATCCAGCGCATGGCACCGATCGAGTTCATCGGACGCTACATGGGTGGTTGGTTCGACTTCGCGATTGCGGACGAACTCCATCAACTGGCGGGTGACACGGCGCAGGGCAATGGACTGGGTGTACTCGGACGCGCCGCCAAGAGGCTGATCGCCTTGACGGGAACGCTGATGGGCGGCTATGCGGACGATCTCTTCAATATCTTCTACCGCATGGAGCCTCGCACCATGGTGCGCGAAGGCTTCGCCTACGGGGGACAGGGAAGACGCGACTTTCAGGAACAATATGGCGTTCTGGAGACTGTTGAACGGGTGAAGGAGACCGACAACGCCTGCACAAGGACAACGAGGAAGACGATCCATGTCCTGAGGAAGCCTGGAGCTTCGCCGTTGCTATTCGGCAAGTTCCTGATGAATACCACCGCATTCCTGTCCCTTGAGGACATCTCGGACAATCTGCCCCGGTACGACGAGAGCGTCGTCTCCGTCGAGATGGACGAGGACCTCCAGAAGGCCTACGACAAGCTAGAGGAGGACATACGGGACGCCATGCAGGACCATCGCGGGAACAAGAGCTTGATGAGCATCCTGCTCAATACGCTGTTGCTCTATCCAGACCACCCTTATGGATTCGATGAGATCTGGGCTCGAGCTTTCGACCCAGCAGCGAAGGAGTACGTGAAGTTCCTGGTGACCAAGCCCGAAAACCAGAGGGAGGATTTTCTCTATGCCAAAGAGCGCGCTCTGATCACAGATATCCGAGAGGAACTGCGGCAGGGCAGGAGATGCCAGGTCTACGCCACCTTTACCGGAGAAAAAGATGTCAATCTCCGGCTTGAGCACGTTTTGCTACAAGCTGGATTTCGAGTAGCTGTTCTGCGTTCGACGGTTCCGACCGACAAGCGCGAGGACTGGTACGAGAGACAGCTCAAGGCTGGCGTCGAGGTGGTCATCTGTCACCCGAAGCTAGTGGAGACGGGACTCGACTTGCTGGCGTTCCCGACCCTCTACTTCTACGAGACCGGCTACTCACTTCACACTCTACGCCAGGCGAGTCGCCGTTCCTGGCGCATCGGCCAGCGGTTGGATGTGCGAGTCAAGTTCGTCACGTACTCAGGCACGATGCAGGAGACGTGTCTTCGCCTCATGGGCAAAAAGATGCTCGTCGCACTCATGATGGAGGGAAAGTTCTCCGGAGAAGGTCTACAGTCACTCGATGCAGACGACGACCTGATGAGTGCGATGGCGCGTGAACTTGTCGAAAAGGCCGGAGTCGGCGAATCAGCCGATGCCATTTGGCGAGAGTTGGATCATGAGCGCGAGAAGGTGCAACCGCGTCCTATCGTCGTCGAGGTGGAGCAAGAGCCAGTCGAGATGCTTGACCTTCCGCCGGTCATGAGTCCCGAGCCGGTGCCTGTGTGGACGGGCATTCATCTTATCGAACCTCCGGTGAAAGAGAGGAAGCGCGAGAAGGCATCTCTCTGGCCGACAGCAACCCAGGATGACGCGCAGCTCAAATTGTTTGGCTGAAAGCGCGCCGCGGTGATGTCTCGAGCTTGAGAGTCATTCAAACTGCCAACGACAGTGGTAGCGTAGCGGCGGGAGAACAGCTCCGACGATCCCGTTCGTTTTCGGCTTCGATCAACAGGCAAAGAGAAGGTCAGTCTGACGGCTGGCCTTTTTCCTTTGCGCGGAGATGCCCATGTCCAAAGGACCATTTCTTCCATCGAACTTCGTACCAACAAAGTTCTCGACGAATGCAGACAAGGCAGACTTCGGCAACGCCTTTTTGCACTTCATCGAGTCGGAGTGGAAACGGACTCTCTTCACCGAGAAGTTCTACAACCGGCTCTCCAATACGTTTGGGCACATTGCGCATTACGATCGAGCGACGTTTTATTCCACTTGGTTCACTTGCGACGCAGACCGGTTGCGTTTCATCGAACGCTCACTCGAGTGGCCTTGTTGGGGTGACGCTGAGTTCACTTTTTGTGATGTGGAGCGTGCCCTTCAGCGCGAGATTCGAAGGCGCAACTACGTCGCACACTACGAGTTGAAAGCTGCCGATTCTTCGCGTTCCTCGGAGATGGCTATTCTCGAACGGCTCGAGGCAAAGTACCGGCCGGTCGCGGTCCGGATCTTAGACGAGACATTCGTGCCAGCGACTCCGGAGAACTCCTCTGCGACCGTCCCCGAGGTTACGGTTCCTGTGCAAGGCAGCCTGTTTTAAAGCAGGCCGCGTTGGGGAGAGTTTTCAATCAGTCCGACCCACAACCATCAGGAGGCACCTATGGGCTATGACGTCTATTACAACGGCGAGGTGGCCGTCACCCCGGCTTTGACCGATACCGATGCTGCGGTGCTTCGAGCAGCGGTCAACCGTGAGGACACAGAAGAGACGCGAGCGATCTTCGCGGCGATTGCCGCCAGTCCGGAACCAGACCTTCCGGGGTACACCGGATTGTTGGACGTATCGGAAGATCGTGGGCGCATCCTTCCGGAAGACGATGAGAGCCGTCACGGATTTCGGCGATGGCTCAAACTTCTGATCGATCACTACTTGGCGCGGCGCGGGTACGTATTGAATGGCGAGGTTACCTGGGAAGGTGAGGACCGCGATGACAGCGGCACGATCTTCGTTAAGGGCAACCAAGTCGAAGCCATCGAAGATCAGATCTTCAACGCCGGTCCAAGCTGGGCACCGACTCACTTTGCCGACGATCACCTAAAGGAAGCCATTTGCGGGCTTCTCAACTCCGCAGACAATACTGGCTGCTCCCCAGACCTAACGGTAGTCGCTGCGACGGAACTTGAGACAGTCCGTTCGCGGATGCCTGAATCCTAGCGGTCCGTCTTTCCCCATACAACGATGCGACCCCCATGACAGTCCGGCACTCGCCGGGCTGTTTTTGCGCGGTGGTCGCCCCACATAGGTGACCTCATGCATGGACTTCCATCCCGCCACTACAACAATTGCCTACGCTGTCCCGTCATCGGAGCCGAGGACATTCCGGGAGAACAGATCTATGAGATTCTTTCGCTCCGCTTCAACATTCGCATCGCTCGGGAGCTGTGTCGAAGCCATGCCGCGCATCTCGTCAACATTTCTCCTCTGGAGCGCTGGCTCGAACATGCCCGCATTGACTGGGAGCACGTCGACCATCTTCCGAGCATTCTTGGTCCCGGCATCATGGCAACGCTGCCCAGCCGGTGCGTGATGCCTGTGATCGACGGCAACCATCGCGCCGCGCGGGCTCTGCGAGATCGACATGCGTTCTTTGCGTTCGTTCTCAGCGAGTCGGAGACGTTGGAGCTACTGCGCCGCAGCATGGGCCATTCTATAGCCGACCACTATTGGGAGCGGATGCTTCAATCCAAACCTCACCCCAACGATGTTCAAGAAGGAGAGATGTTATGAGCAGCCTCAAGGCGGAAGTGCTTCCGCGAGAGTTCCAATACAACGGCGTCCGAATTCCTGACCCTGGTCCCGAGCTGACGGTGGACCAGGTCCGCGATCTTCTTACACCTGCTTATCCTGAGATCGCAACGGCGTTGGTGAACGGCCCCGAAGATACCGGCAGCGCACTACGCTATACCTTCTCTCGGGCCATCGGGACGAAGGGCTGACGATGTCTGCGCCCGAGATGAGCCCACCCTGCATGAGCCCGGAGGAGCTAATTGCTTTGTTCGCCGCAAAGGCGGCCGCGCCGCCTCCGGAAACGAGCCAAGCGCTCGCGAGGCACCTTCAATGCAAAGAATCCATCGCACTCGCCCGGTACGTGACCGAGGCAATCGACCGCTACACAACAAACAACGGGCAGTTGCTCCCGGCACCGACGGAGCTACTGCCGCCACTGGCGTAGCTACTCTCGCGCCGTCGTTCCCTCTGGCGTTGCCATCCCTTGGTGGCTTACCTACCGAATACAGCCACGAGTTCAGGGCAGAGATGGTGTATGACCTCTGCGCCGCACTGGTGCGGGAAGGGTTTGCAACCTGCGAGGGTTGGAAAACCTGCGGCGGGAGTGCTCTCGTCTTCGCGAAGCACGCGATCATGAGTGCCATCGGCGAGGACCGCTGGAACCTCTTGCAGCGTAACGTCGAGTATCACCTGGAAGTGAGCGACGTAGCCGAGCGAGAAGGCTTCGACGAGATCCTAGAACATGGCCGTTTGGCTGTGACGGTGGTTTGCAGCGGGTCTGGCTATGTGAAGATCGGACCGGCTATCGAGGCACTTGAAGCGGAGGAGCCCGGATTGGGCGCTGCGTTCTACTGGACCCTCACATACGCGCTCTATCGCGTGATGCGGGTCTACAACCACGACGACGCTCTCCAATACGAAGAGCGCATGCGGGGGTACGCCGACCAGGACGAAGAGGAAAATAAGGGTCAATACGAGTTTCCTGAAGTGGAGAACGCGCTGCCCGAGTGTATCCGGTTGAGCCTGAATAAAGACAACCATGATCGATGGACCTTCGATGCCCGCCGTCTCCTACGCAAGCACAGCCAGGGGAGATTCCGCTCGTGGATTGATCGATTACGCAAGCTCCAGCAACTCTCCCGGATTCGCGTTCGCCCCTCGTACGGCTTCATCGAAGAGGGTAATTACGATAGCCCGCCGTTGCCGTCCCTGCTTGTGGCATTCAAGGAACGGGACGCCATCACAGCCTGCTTCGACGAAGAGGGCCAGTACATGCTCGAGGGGACTTCGGAGCCCGCCGTCGGCGTTGCGTTCTGCCCCCAAAATGCCGAAGAAGTCCACAATGCACTTCGAATCGTGGAGCGCTTTGTCTTGTTCAATCATGAACTCTACGAGATGGTAGAAGCCTTGCAGGAATGGGAGAAACGCCATGCAGATCCAAATCTCGATCGGGGAGAACCATCGCTTCGAGCTGCGTGAAGCGTTACTCGTTTACGGCGATCGCCAAAAGAGCTTCGTGACCCGTCACGATGTATCCCTCCAGAAGGACGCTCCGCCTACACTTGGACCGGCACAGCCGCTCACCGTGTCTTTCGTCGAGTCTCTGGTTCGTTCCCTCAGTGGAAGCTGTGCCGTCGAGGTGCTCCCAGACAACATCCTGTCAAAGGGCGACCGGATGATCGCATGGTGGACCCCGGCGCGGCGGCGCCAGATGTTCTATCAGAACTCCGAAGGCAAGGTCGTTGAGTTGAATGGGCGCACCTTCCCGCAGCCGCCGCTGATTTGGCGAGTGGACAATGGGAATCTCATGATCCGTGCCCTTGCGGAAAACAAACGGCCGCAGTCGATGACAAAGCTCGCGGTAGCTCCTTTCTGGAACCTCTCGGACAATGGCCGCGTGTGTACGGGCTCCATGCGCCGTCCGGATGGGGCGACCGTTTCCTCCATCACCGATTGGGAGCGAGGCTTCTACGAGAGTGCCTTTACCCACGCAAACATCGGGCGGCTGACGCGCCATCCCGAGGGCTTCGAAGGCCTGTGGATGGAACTGGCAGGAAAGCGAAGACCGTTTCCTCGGGAAACCCTGATCGCTCTGCCGCAAACGCTCTCGCAGTTCGTGCGTGGCGAAAGGAGCTAGTATGCGGATCGAACACAGGTTGCCCTCTGACCTGATACGGCGGAGACCAGTACGCATCCTGATCGTTGGAGCAGGGGGCACCGGCAGTTCCATCGCGATGAACCTGCCGTACCTGGACCAGGCCATGCGGGTCTGGGGACATACAAGCGGTCTCGACGTGGCTATGATGGATGCCGATACGGTCTCAGCGACGAACTGCGTCCGCCAGCCTTTTTCGGCATCGGACATCGGCCAGAACAAGGCAACAGTGCTAATCAATCGGATCAACATCTTCTGGGGACTGAAGTGGACGGCCATCCCCAACCGCTTTCACGCGCACTCTTTCGAGCGGGAACGTCAAGAGTTTCCAGACATCTTGATCGGCTGTGTCGATTCCCGCGACGCCAGAAAGGCTATCGAGCAGTCGTTCGCCCGAGCGTTGAGCCAGACCTGTTATTGGCTCGATCTCGGCAACAACGCCGCCAGCGGTCAGTATGTTCTCGGTCAACCCCTGAACGGCCGGAATCGCCGGAAGACTGAACGCCTGCGAACGGTGAGCGAGTTGTATCCGGAGATCGTCGATACAGACGCCGGGGAAGATCCGCTGCCGAGTTGTTCCGCAGTCGAGGCGCTGGACCGTCAGGAGCCGTTCATCAACCAAACGCTTGCGTTGAGTGCACTCGCGATGTTGGGACAGCTCTTCCGGTACGGCAAGCTCAGTTATCACGGCGCATTCTTCAACGCGAGAACGGGACAGATGAGTGCGCTGCCTGTCGATCCGAAGCTCTGGTCGAACACACGGAGGCGTTCGCGCAAGATCGCGGCATAGTTGCGCGGCGATGTAAGACTTCACTGGGACTGCGGCGGTATGGTGGAACATACCGGAGACACCCCCATGAAGATGAAGCTTGATCCCAACCTTGCAGCCGAAGCCAAAGCCCTCGTTGCGCTGGCCTTTCGCAACGGCCCTATCGAAGACCTGCATTCTGGAAGGCCATGCACGGTTTGCGTTGGCAGGCAGGAGATATCCCATATCTCCGATGACGAAATGAAGGTTGTCATGAAGTCGGCGGTCAATGCGCTCTACCGCCTCCTATGGCAGCGGGAATACGAACCTGCGGCCTACAACGAATCGCTGGCGTTTGGACGACGCCACACTATCCATTGGGATGATCCGGAACTCAAGAAGTCGATGAGGGGAGGGTCACGCCCTAAGTGACCCACTTCATCAGGAGATACCCATGTTCAAGGAACTTGCTCCCTATCTCAGGCAGCGCGCCGTACTGCTGACCGTCACCCGCCTTGAAGGCGATCAGATCAGCGTCAACATCATTCCGAAGAAGCTGAAAGAGGGCGAGAATACTGCACTCACTACGCCCTTCAAACTCACTGGAACCGCCGAAGAGCTTGATCGAGATCTGCCATCTTCCATCGTCGATTTTGTTGCCGCTCACTTGCAGCTCAAGAACACGCTCGAGAGAGCGAAGGCCGAGATGGACGCTGCCGGGAAAGCTGCCCAGGAGGAAGCGCGTGCGAAGAAAGCGCCGGTGAAGAAAGAGCCGACAAAGCTAGAGCCTGAAAAGGCTAATACAACCGCGAAGCCGGTTGAAGCCGCGAAGGTCGAGCCTCCGATGACCTTCAGCCTCTTTGACACCCCTACACCTGCGACCGCTTCGGCGAAAGAAGTAGATGAGGAAGAGGAGATTCTCGCGGAGAGCACCGCAAACGAAGACGAGGAAGAAGACGGGGAAATCGACCAAGCCGCCTAAGCAGTTCGCTCGTTTATCGCGGTTAAGCTCCGACGTTGCTCAGAAGGTTGAAGGAACTTGCGTCTCTATGTCAGGGCTCTTCCGACCAGACGGCGCTTCGTTGCGCTTCCATTGCCCGGACTGCCGGGGATGGATTTGTGAATAAGGAGATGGAATGGAGCGGAAATCTGGACAGTCAAAATCGGTATCAAGAGCACGTCCGTTGGAGCCGTCTGCCGCTCCAGGCAAAGCGGCTCGCGGTTCGCTCTACAGCGAAGCGGCGGGCAAGATCGTTCACTACATTCGGTACGCAGGTCAGTCGAACCACTAGCCTGCGTTTGAGATCAGGTTCCTGGATGGGACGTTCCTTTTCATTGAGCCGCTCCCGCGCGTTCAGTTTCGAGTACGCTTCCTCAGGGACGACGGCGGGAATATCAAAACTCTCCGGGACTATGGGGTAGTACCCGAGCCGCCAAGCGGCAAATGATGCTTTCACTAAACTTGCGCGACGCGCGCGAGTTTTGTAAATTATTCATTTATAGCTATTTACGAGATAGGCCCATCTTCGGATCCGGCCAGCAGAGAGGCAAGCCGGTTCTTGAATTTGCTGTCTTGGCGCGAAGCTCATCATTTCCTCTATAAGAGTGGCTTGGAGTGTGTTTACATTCAACTTTAGCATTATTTTGTCAAAGTAGAAGGTAACATGCCCTATACTAACCTAGTTTATGGAGAACTTTGATGATCTCGCGCATAGAAATCGAGAACTTTTATTCGGTACGACAGGCTCAGTCGCTCGATCTGCGGGTCGCGGAGAATGTTCCTAACATAGAGGGCCGCTTTGGGAATGCATGCGTCGGCTCCCGCGAGCGCGCGCCGAAGGTCGTCGCTTTGTTTGGACCCAATGCGTCCGGAAAGTCCACCGTGCTTCGGGCGCTGGCCTTTGTGGGTTGGTTTGTCCAGCACAGCTTCCAACTCCCTCCGGATGGCTCGCAGCCCTGTGAGTGTTTCAACGATCACGAGGCGATTCACCTACCCACCCGGCTGGCGATCCATTTCGCCGCTCCCGCAGATCTGGTCGAACCAAAAGAAGAGGCGTGCGCCAAGTATGTCTACGAGGTCACCTTCCGCAGCGAGAATGGGAAACCCAAGACCGTCGTCTCGGAGATCCTGCGGCAGTGGCCCGCGAGCGGCGGCAAGGCGGTTCGATTCTTCGAGCGCGACGCAACTGGGGAGGTGCGGTTTGGCAAGGGATTTGCGCTTGCCGGATATAAACAGGTGCTCTCCAAAGTTCGTGGTAATGCCAGTCTGGTCGCGACCTTGGCGCAGTTCGATCACGCTCCCTCACTTCTGTTGCAGCGCCTCGCTGCCAGCATCTTGACAAATATTCTGGTCGAGAAGGTCGATTTTACGGAGCCAAATGTCGTCCGCTTCTATGCAGACAATCCGTTAATGCTCGAGGCTCTCAATCGCGAGATCGAGAGGATCGATCTGGGGATCAAGGGCATGTCCATCGATTCTACAAACGGTGGACCGGTGGCCCGTTTCGAACACGAGGGACTCGCCAACCTGATGCCGTTACATCTGGAGAGCCATGGCACTCGTCAGTTCATCCGCATCTTTCCGCTCGTCGTTCAGGTGCTCGCTACGGGAGGAGTGGCGGTGATCGACGAGTTGGACCTCGCCATTCATCCGCTCGTGCTGCCGGAGATTCTGCGCTGGTTCCACGATCCGGAGAGGAATCCGCGCAACGCGCAACTTTGGATGAGCTGTCACAACGTCTCTTTGCTCGATGAATTGATCAAGGAAGAGGTCTATTTCTGCGAGAAGGACTCGCGTGGACGGACTCGCCTCTATGGGTTGCAGGACATCCAGGCCGTCCGACGCAACGATAACTACTACCAGAAGTATCTGGGGGGCGTGTACGGTGCCGTGCCGCAACTCGGATGAGGCGCCGTCACGCCACCATACCGCCTCGCCGTCGCATCTTTCTCGGTTGCGAGGGAGAGAGCGAGCAAGGATATGGCGCGCTGCTAAGCAGAATCGCCGAGAAACATGGTCTCCATCTGGCACCGCAGATCGTGCTCCTTCGGCCTGGCGGCGGAGATCCTTTAGCGCTCGTGCAACTGGCGATTGCGAAGATTCGCGAGGATGAGAGAAAGCGTGGGGAGTTTTCGATCAAGGCGGTCTTGCTGGATCAGGACAAGCTAGGGCAAGCACCGGAGCGCGACCAACTGCTCTATGCGGAGGCTGCGCAGAGCGACCTTCAACTCATCTGGCAGGGCCCGAGCCATGAGGCCCTCTTGCTCAGACATCTTCCCGGATGTCAGAATCTGCGTCCTGCTACAACCCCGCTGGCCGAGCAGGAGTTGATGCGTCGCTGGCCGGAGTACCGCAAGCCAATGTCCGCGATGCGTCTCGCATCTCGTATTGGAATTGGAGAGGTCACCGCCGCATGCGGGGTAGAGCCATCCTTGTGTGACTTCCTGCGTCGGTGCGGTTTTCTCCCCGAAGAGTAAGCTGCGCGTCAGAACGCATGATTGCGGCTAACAGTAGCCGCACCATCGGACGGCCCAATCCGGCATTTCTCTTTGTAAGCACAATTTCACCTCTCCAAGGACAAATCATGAAACCCTCTAAGCTCTATGAAGCGCTTCATGCGCTCATTGGCGAGCGTGTGCCCCTGCATATCTGGGGACCGTGCGGCGTCGGCAAATCGCAGATCGTCGGCCAGGTGGCTGCCGACCTCGGCTACAACTTCCTCGATGTGCGGGCGGTGCAACTCGATCCCGTCGACCTTCGCGGTCTGCCCCGCATTGCATCGAACCAGACCGAATGGGTGCCGCCGAAGTTTCTTCCCACCGCTGGGAAGGGCATCTTGTTTCTAGACGAACTGACTTCCGCTCCACAGATGACTCAGGCTGGCTGCTATCAACTTGTCCTTGATCGCAAGCTCGGCGAGTACGAGCTGCCCGATGGATGGGTAGTTATTGCCGCCGGCAATCCCGCCTCCGAGCGTGGAGTCCACTTTGCGATGCCGCGACCGCTGCGCAACCGGTTCGTGCATCTCGATCTTGAGGCCGACCTACAAGATTGGTGCAAGTGGGCAGTCAAAGCTGGTGTCCGCCCCGAAATCATAGCGTTCCTGAGATTCAAGCCGGAACTACTGCACTCGGCTGACACCACCGCCGACTCCAACGCATGGCCCACTCCCCGCTCCTGGGAGATGGCCTCGAACGTCCTCTGCGGAATAGCCCGGCGCCAGAATGCTGTCCTGCTTTCTGGAACCAGTGAGTTTGAGGCGCAGCTTCTGGATGGAACGGTAGGCGAGGCGGCAGCTTCGGAATTCGTCGCTTTCCTGAGACTGTTCCGCCAGTTGCCGTCGATTGACGAAATTCTCCTCAACCCGGCGACGGCTCTAGTTCCCACCGAGCCGTCCGCCCAGATAGCTATTGCTACAGCGCTCGGGCGCGTGTTGACCGACAACTCAATCGCCCGCGGCCTTACATATCTCGATCGAATGCCGACCGAGATGCGGGTGATGGCGATCCGCGATGCGGCGGCGCGAGAGACCGCCATCACCCACACTCCTGAGTTCATCCGATTCGGGGTCGAGTACCGGGAGGTAGTTCAATGATTACGGAACGCGCTATGCTCGCAGCCGTCCACATCAGCATCTGGACGGCCGTCAAACACGACCGCAAGGTTAGCCGCGATGTCGCAGATCAACATGGAGCGCACCAGAGCGCTGGCCGCTACAACAAGCAACTCCTGCGCGGCGCGGATAAGCTGGACGAACTGCGTACGCTCGCAGGCCAGATACGCCAGCACTTCTACAAGATCACGCTGCCGTGGTCCGACGAGGGCTTCAGGCTCTTACCATCGAATTTCTACTTCGACCTGATGGAAAAGATGCGCGAGTTCGAAGCCAGCTTCGAGCGGGGAGTGGACAACTTCCTTGCGGTATATCCCCAGTACATCGACCAGGTGCGTCCGGAGTTGAATGGGCTCTTTCGTGAGGAAGACTACCCTTCAGCCGAAAAGCTGCGGGCGAAGTTCGCCGTTAAGCTTGAGATTCTTCCAATCCCCTCCGGTGCTGACTTTCGCGTCCAGATGTCGGCCGAGGAGCAAGCTCGCGTCTCCCGCGAGATCGATGCGAGCGTGCGCCAATCCCTGACTCGCGGCATGGAAGACCTCTGGAAGCGGCTCCGCGAGGTGGTCTCGCATATGGTTGATCGGCTGAATGAGCCCGAGTCCCGTTTCCATGGATCCTTGGTGACCAATGTCTTTGATTTGGTGGAGATCCTGCCGCGCCTGAATGTCAACGGGGACGAGGATCTGAACCGGTTCGCGGAGCAGGTGAAGCAGAGGCTGTGCAATTATTCGGCTCAGGACCTCAAAAGGCATGATCTGCTGCGCGTCACGACTGCGGCTGACGCCGCGAACATCGTCGCGCAGATGGACGGTCTCCTACAAAACCGCGAGGCTGCCGTAATCCCGCAAGCCGGTGAAGTGTCGAGCGTCGAGAGCATCTTTGCCCATATGTCCGCCTACATGGAGCCGGCGGCATGAAGGCCCAAACGGACATCGAGCGTCGCCTCCAGAAGGCGCGCACCACTCTGCTGCTCGACCATCCCTTCTTTGGCTCTCTCCTGTTCCGTTTGAAGGGGCGGGAGAGCCGGACCGTCAAGACGATGGCTACCGATGGCATCTCGATCTACTACAACCCGGACTTCGTGGCGACGCTCAATGGAGCAACGCTCTGCGGTGTCCTGGCCCATGAGGTGTTACATCCTGCGCTTCATCATCACGCGCGCCGGTCGGGGCGCGATCCCAAGCGGTGGAATGAGGCCTGCGATTATGCGATCAACCCGCTGCTGCTCGATGCCGGACTTCATCTCCCGGACGGGGTTCTGGTAGACGACCGTTTCCGCGAGATGAGCGCCGAGCAGATCTACAGCCAGATCCAGACCGAGGTAGAGCCAGAACCCGACAAACAGGACGATGCCGAAGATCCCGAGGGGACGGGACCGATCAATCCCTCGCCGTATCCTGGGAACTCCGATGCAATCTCGGCTCCAGTGACAGAAGGCGGAATTGGGCAGGTGCTGGATGCGCCATTGCCGGACGAGGAGACTCCAGCCGTCGAACAGCAGGTTCGGGAATGGAGCGTGGCGGTCAATCAAGCGGTCACCCTCTCGAAGCAGGCCGGAAGGGTCCCGGCAGGCATCCGCAGAACGCTCGATGGAGCGACTGAGGCCGGCGTCGACTGGCGGGAGTTGCTGCGGCGACTTTGGTCGGAGACCACCCCAGCGGACTACAGCTGGATGCGTCCCAACCGGCGCCACATCTGGGCAGGACTCTATCTGCCCGGAGTGGTGAGGGAGGGCATCGGTGAAGTCGCGATCGCGGTCGATTGTTCCGGCTCCGTCAACTCACGGCAGTTGCGGCTCTTCGAGGCCGAGGTCCGGTCGATCCTCGAAGGCCAGCGACCGGAGCGCGTCTATGTCCTCTATTTCGACGCGGTAGTGCATAAAGTCGAAAAGTTCGAAGCCGGCCAACCTGTCTCGCTTAACCCCGTAGGCGGTGGAGGCACCGAGTTTACGCCGTGCTTCGAATGGCTTGATCAGCACGGCGTGGTGCCTCAAACCCTGGTCTTTCTGACTGACCTCTACGGTTCGTTTCCATCTGAGGAGCCTCCTTATCCGGTTTTGTGGGCTTCAACCGGGGGCCGCAAAGCTCCCTTTGGCAAGGTCATCCCGATGCAGGCTGCCTGATGGTGCCGACCGGGAGGAGGGAGAGGAGGCTCACGATGAGTCGATTGTTTCGCATTTATACGGACGGTTCCTCGATCGGGAATCCCGGTCCCGGCGGATGGGGTGCGGTCATCGTTCAGAGGAACGAGATGCGAGAGATGTCCGGAGCTTTTCCGTGGGCGGACATCTCCGAGATGGAACTCTTCGCGGCGGTCGAGGCGCTTCGCTCGATGGCCACAGGGGCGCGAATTGAGCTTTACTCCGACTCCGAACTCCTGATCCGTGGCATGCGTGGTTTTGTCTTCCGCTGGCAAGACCAGGGATGGCGGAACAGGCGCGGTGTGGCCTTGCAGAACCGTGACCTTTGGACCCAACTGATTCGCCTCGATAGCGAGCTTCACATTCAGTGGCGATGGCTCAAGGGTCACAATGGTCATCCACTGCACACCCGCGCCGATTCTCTCGCATATTGGGCCGCGAAGAGCCTGCTCAACTCCCACCGCCTCGCCGCCTGACATCACCCACCGACCCTCGATCCGCGGGCGCAAACTCTCAGTTGGAGAATTCATGATGATTGCCGTATCAAACTCGTTATTTGAAATTGACGTAGAGCTGGACGACCTTCTCGAGCAGATCGAGGAGCAGGTTGAAACTGAAGGAGAACCCTCCGAAGAGTTACTTTCACGCTTCCGTCAATTTTGTGAAGCTCATGGAGAAAAGGTAGACCGGATCGGACGTTTCATACGCACAATGGAGAACCGCGAACAGCTCTGCCGAAGCGAGGCAGCACGGCTGACGGATCGGGCACGCTCCGCGTCCGGCAAGATCGTGCGAACCAAGAATATGGTCCTCTTCTACCTGCTCAGCCGAGACCTCAAGAGAATTGAAGGACATCAGTTCACGTTGCGAGCACAGAAAAACAGCCAGGATTCGGTGCGGATCACCGATCAGGCTGCGGTCCCGAAGTCCTATTGCTGGATCGAGGCGCGCGTCTCTGGCATTGTCTGGCAGACGGTCCTGTCGCTTTTGCCCGACGAGCTTGCCAGGACGCTGGAGTTGTCCGTGCAGGAGGCCCGTCCGGACAATGAGGCAATCAAGGAAGCGGTGGCACAGAATGAACAGGTACCTGGAGCGCAGGTGCAGCGGGGATGGCATGTGAGAGTAGCCTGATGCCGGGGCTGCGAGCCGAGAGCTTTCGTGAGTACATACAGCGGCTCGAACGGTACGATTTGCCGCGACTGGGTGTAAGACCGCTTGCGGAGCTTATGCCCGGATAAATCTAGACGTTCTACAGCGAACTACTCAACTTGCCGCTGTCGGCGGGCACGATCCGCTCTACGCATGCGGTCCTCTTCTTGTCATTGCGACAGGAGGGCGATGGAAGCTGCTCCTGCAAACTTGGCCGAGGATGTCAATCTGCCCCGGCAGCAACGATGTCATCTGCCAGGATTCGACGTCGAATCGGCGATGCCGTTCATTGCGGTGATCTACGGGCACAAAGACGAGGTTTGTTTGCTCTCGCGATGAACGTCGGCATGCGGTCGAGTGAAGGTAAAGAAGCACGGTGCGGAGAAGATCAGCGATCTGCTCATTATGGATCTCATCCACCCACGGTGAGAGTCCCTGAATCTGGCTCAAGCTGACGCTCGGGCCTTGACCTTAGATAACGGACGCGCAGAATCTCCTCAACGCCGCTGTCATCATCTCGTCACCTGCCGGGAAGCCGACTAGTGAGATGGTCCGCCGCTTGATTCTCCTGCGAGAGCAGGAGGATCGTAGAAGCAGCTTCTGACAGGAGGATCATCAACATGCAGATTCGTTCGGTAGGCATCGACTTGGGCAAGACGACGTTTCACCTCGTGGCACTGGGAGCATCGGGCAAGGTGCTTGTGAAGAAGAAGTTCACGCTTAAGCAACTGCTGGCTTTCACAGCGAACATGCAGACTTCGCTGATCGGCCTTGAAGCCTGCGCCGGAGCGCATTTCCTCGGACGGGTTTGAGGCAGCAAGGTCATGATGTGCGGTTGATCGCAGCGCAGTTCGTGAAGCCGTTTGTGAAGTCCAACAAGAACGACTTCGTTGACGCGGAGGCTATCGCTGAAGCCGTGGACCGCAAGAACATGCGTTTCGTTCCGATCAAGACTGACGACCAGCTCGACCTGCAGGCGATTCACCGGATTCGTGACCGGCTCGTCTCCCGGCGCACCGCGGTCATCAACCAGATAAGGGCTTTTCTGCTCGAACGCGGCATGGTCTTTGCGCAGAAGCCGGCCAAGCTGAAGGCTGCGATGATCGATGTTCTGGAGAACGCGGACAACGCGCTAACGCCGATGATGCGCAACCTGATCGGCGTCCTATGGGATGAGTGGAAGACCGTCGAGAAGCAGATTGATGAACTGACCGACAAGCTCGAACATATCTCCGCCAGCGATGCAGGGTGCTGCCGGATACGACAGATCCCAGGCATCGGACCCATAGTCGCGACGGCCATCGTTGCCGCCATCGGCAACGGTGCAGCGTTCCGCAAGGGGCGCGATTTTGCAGCCTGGCTCGGCTTAGTTCCGCGGCAGTACTCGACCCGAGGCAAGGCCAAGGTACTCGGCATCAGTAAGCGAGGCAACATCTACCTACGCAAGGTATTGATCCAAGGCGCACGCGCCGCTGCGATGCGTATAAAACGAGATCGTTTCGCGATCGGAGGATGGATGAACGCACTTGAAGCGCGAGCGCCGCGCAACGTACTGGTCGTGGCCATGCCCAACAAGCTCGCCCGTATTGCATGGGCTGTGCTCTCCACCGGAGAACACTACCGGCCTGGAGTGATCGTGGCAGCGGCATGAGATAGAGCGGAAAAGGCGCCTGCGGCTTGGAAGCGCTTCGCGCTCCCACTTTACCGCTCTACGACGACTACTTTACCCACCAAGGTCTGCACAGGAACAGCAAGGACGAAAGAACAGTCAAACAGCGTGTCCGCAACCTGATACCGATAATGGTCTTCGACGACCGACCGACTTGTAAGGACAGACACGCAGCGGAACTCATCCTGGCCAGGAGCACGCGGCTCCATCGAAGGCCGAATACATTGCCGCAGACTTGTCTCTCGACCGAACTCAACCTTGCAGTCGCGCGGCGGACCATACATTGTCGGTCCTAATGCGCATTCAACGAGCGTGTCGGCGACCACGCGTTACTCCAGATCGTTCTGGTGACAACCACCTATAATTCGGGATACGCGAAGCTGCATGACTCACTAACAGGAGACGCTAGACGGTATGAACTCTTACACATTTTGGGGACAGCCGTTTCGACGACTGATCTGGATTGTGCCTCCCGCGTTCCTGCTTCACATCGTAGAGGAATACCGGGGCGGCTTCCCAGCCTGGGTCACACATGTACTCGGCGGCTCGTTCAACGACCTTGCTTTCGCATTCAACAACGCTGCCTTTGTTGCGATTATGGTGGGCCTTGCCGTTTGGGTGAGCAAGTCTCATTCGCGGCTGGCCGTTTTTCTCTTTATCGCATGGGCCAGTGGCAATATCTTCTGGGACGCATTATTTCACGTGGTGACAACCGCCTGGTTCGACCGCTATTCGCCGGGCCTGATAACTTCGTCCCTTCTCTATCTGCCGATTTCCCTCGTGATTGGTACAGCTACTCTTGAAAGTCAGACGCTAAGCGCGAAGGCATTTCTGGGTGCCCTAGTGTCAGGACTTTGTCTTCTCATGTTCGTGATCTGGTATGGACTGTTCCATTTTGCGACCTGAATGTGTTGCGCCCAGGCCCGATCACGTCCAGAGGTGGTTCTTCTAACCATTGAGAGCGCCGCTCCTCTGGATTGGCGGTCACATGCCTTTGCACTCAGAGCAGGGTCCTCACGCAAGAAGGGAATTAATCCCCATAAACGCCATTCACGCCTGTTGAGGACGAGTGAACCTGCGATTTCCGAGCAGAGTCGCTACACTGGAGCGATGGCAACCATATTCATCAATCATTCAGAAGCGTACGTCCACCAGATCGATGCCGAGATCGAGCGGTTACAGCAGCTTCGTGACCAAGTACAGACGATAATCCAGAGTGAAGCAACACTAGCAACTTCAGAAGCGAAGACACCTCGCAAGCGTGCGATGAAGAAGAGTGCAGGAAAGAAGATGACGGCCACGAAAGCACCTGCGAAGCGCGGCCGTCCGAAGAAGATGCCGGCAGCAGAAGCATAATTCTGAGATCGAGAGGGAATCAGTGGCAACCAAGAAAGCAGTAGCGAAGAAGACGGCTGTACCAGCAAAGAAGATCGTAGCGAAGTCTGTCCCTGGCAAGGCTCCGGCTGCAGTGAAGGCACCGATGCCCAAGATGACAAAGACCCAGGTAATCCGGCAGATGGCCGAGCAGTTGGAGGTGCCGCCTAAGCAGATTGGGGCGTTCTTCGACCTCCTGACCGAGATCGCGACTACCCAGACGAGGAAGGCCGGTGAGTTTACGATTCCTGGTCTCGGCAAGCTCGTGAAGGCACAACGCGCAGCCCGTATGGGCCGCAACCCGGCCACTGGCGAGTCGATCAAGATCGCGGCGAAGACGACCGTCAAGTTCCGTCTTTCCAAGTCTGCCAAGGATGCTGTAGTGCCACCGAAGAAGTAGTTCAGTCCAAACAGGAGAGCGCGGGGGAGTATCCCTGCGCTTTTCTCTTGAGGCGCTTCGTCCTTGCGGTCGCATATCCCTGTGGCGCGCGGATTGAACGATGCGTACGAGAAGCACCATTGAACACAAGGGGCCGTCGTGAACACACAGGATGTCACTGAGGAATACAAAGCTTTTCTTGCTCACACCGCTAAGCGGATCAAAGAGCTGCGCCGTGAGCGAGGGTTGACCCTACGAGACATGGTCGTGGTTCATGGCTATCACGATTCCAACTGGAGACGGATTGAACGTGAAGGAGTCGGAAACGTGCAGTCCTTGCTTCGCATCGCGAAGGCGTTTGGAGTGCCCCTTACGACGATCACCACCGGCGATGTCTCCCAAGGGCTTGACTCTTCAGCCAAATAGTCCTATCTTGTATGTTGTTCATTGCAAATAACTTCTGTCTGATAATGCAACTTATGTATAGTCGTCGATGTAAGCGCAAAGCGATAATGTCGTAGCTCTGCAAAGCCAAAGTGTCGCTGCCCCATCCTGAGTCTAGGGTTGGAGGCAGCAGATGGGTTGGCTACAGATGAGCAAGCAGGAGTTGCGGCGGGTTGAGGTCTTGACCGAGGTGCTAGCAGGCAGTCGCACGACGGAGTCGGCGGCGGGCGTGTTGGGTGTGAGCTTGCGACAGGCGCAACGGCTGGTGGCAAGATACCGTGAAGGCGGTGGCGGAGCTTTGATCCATAAGAGCCGCGGCCGACCTGCAAGCAACAAGTTAGGCTCAGGCGTTCGGGAGCTGGTTCTAGAACTCGTTCGCCAGAACTACCGAGACTTCGGGCCGACGCTCGCAGCCGAGGTTCTGCTGGAGCGGCACGGTGTCGACATCTCTCGCGAGACCTTGCGCAAGTGGATGGTCGAAGCCGGTGTGTGGCTGTCACGCAAGCAGCGCAGGAGCTTCCACCAGCCCAGGCTGCGACGTGAGTCGCAGGGTGAGTTGGTGCAGATCGACGGCAGTGAACATCGCTGGTTCGAGAACCGAGGCGAGCCCTGTACGTTGCTGGTGTTCATCGACGATGCCACGAGCAGCCTCATGCAGCTGCGCTTCGTTCCAAGCGAGAGCACAGGCTCTTACTTCGAGGCGTTGCAAGGATATCTCGCAACCCATGGATGTCCAGTGGCCTTCTACTCGGACAAACACTCGGTCTTTCGGATCAACCGCGACGCGCAAGGTGGCTCCGGCATGACGCAGTTCGGACGCGCTCTGGCCGAGTTGAACATCGAGATCATCTGTGCGAACTCCAGCCAGGCGAAGGGCCGTGTGGAGCGAGCGAACCGCACGCTACAGGATCGTCTGGTTAAGGAACTTCGCCTGGAGAACGTCTGCGATATGGATGCTGGCAACGCCTTCCTGCCAAGGTTCCTGAAACGCTTCAACGAACGGTTCGCGCTGCCTGCGGCCAAGCCTGCGAACCTGCATCGTCCTCTAACCCTCAAGGAGGGTCGGCTCAACGACATCCTGTGCCATCGTGAACAACGCTACGTGAGCAAACAGCTCACCATGTCCTACGACCGCAAGCAGATCATCCTCGAACGGAATCAGTTCTCGGAGGGTCTGGGTGGCAAGTATGTTGACCTCTACGAGTTCCCGGATGGCACGCTCGAGGTCCGATCAAAAGATCGCACGCTTCCCTATCGCCTCTTCAGCAAAGATCAGCGTGTAAGCCACACTGCGGTCGTTGAGAATAAACGGCTCAGCCACGCTCTGACGATCATCAAGGCACAGCAGGATCGAAAGTTCGAACCAAAGATCCAGACCAATAGCGAGAAGATCGGCTACAAGAAAAATCCTCGTCAACTCTACGGCGAGAAATACAAGCCAAAAAGCGCGCCGGCGCCCGCGGTGGAAATGACGGCCTGATGGAAAGCGAGGAAAACATGAAGCCGTTTACCTCTCTTCCCACAGTCCTTGGAAATCGACAAAGAACGTCGATTCCCACATTACCCACCGCACGACGACTACGACGCACTATGATGACAGAACCGCTTTGCAGAAACAGCGACGTTATCGCTTTGCAGCAACACGATATGTAGCGGCTCATTAGAAATGTCATGGTCTGGCCCGAAAGCAATGTCCTGGTCAAACGAGAAGGCTTCCAAACGCTAGTGTCTTGTCGGATCAGTTTGGCTAGAAGGGACCCTTTTGCCTCGCCTCAGAGCATGGGAAAACCTGCAGACATGATCTTCTTCTTCTCGAATCAGGGCCTCCGTCGTTTCCCGACTTGCGATTGTGGCAAGGCAACCGAGACAGATCGAGTCAAAAGATCCGTCCTGTTTGCGCCGATGTAGATACAACGATCCGTTTGGTTTCACATGACCCCCTACCTGAGTCCAGTGATGTTGATGTTTCTAAGCTGCCATAGCCTGGAGGACCAGGAAGGCTCTTGATGCTCTAAGAGCCTCCCTCTGAGTGCGGAGTGAGGATGCAGAATGGGGAAGCCAGATCGGAGGGAACAGCATGAATCTGGCGGGAAAATCAGAGTATACACCGTCAAGATGACGAACGATGAGAAGCTCGCATCTTCAATCCGCTGCGAAGGCTTATCAGGTCATAAAGACCCGGAAGGTACTCACCTTTTTCTGCCTGCATCTGCGCGATTACTGGATGGAACGGCACATGATCGGCCTCGATCAGATCCCCTAAATGAAAGGCGCCAATTTCTGGGTACGGCAGCTCCAAAGTAAAAGTCAGAACCCTCCCACTCTCCAGGCTGAGCTCAATCTTACGGTCATCACAGGTGACTATCTGCAGCAATCCTAACCTCCTTAGCGTCTCTTTTCGCATGCACGTCGAAAGCCTCTCTACCGATGATGAGCCTTCGGATTGTTTGACGTTTGTCTGTCCCGGGCTATGACCATGACAGCGCTCATGGTGGCTACAGTGGGTAAGAGGAAGAGAAGTAAAAGATCAATTTTCCTCCATTCCTCGATGGCAACACGCGGCTCTCATATCCCAAATCGATATCGTACTACGATATACTAGTCTCATGAATGCTGAACTGCAACCCCTGATTTCCGCCCCTCCCTTGCAGGAGCTAGCGGACTTCCGCTATACCCTCCGACGATTCCTCCAGTTCAGTGAGGAGGCCGCGTCAGCAGCGGGTATAACCACACAGCAGCACCAACTGTTATTGCAGATTGCAGGAGCAGCAGCGGGCGTCCGTGTCACAGTCGGCTATATCGCCGGACGCCTCGGGTTGCGGCATCATACCGTGGTCGAGCTCAGTAAACGTTCTGAAGAGGCTGGTCTGGTCGTCCGGACGAGTGAGCAAGGTGAATACCGACACGTGATCCTGACGCTCACTGCGCAGGGAGTCAGGCTCCTGCATACCTTGTCTGAAGCCCATCTTCAGGAACTCTACGTACTTGGCCCGGCTTTGATCAAAAGACTAGCTCCTTTGACGAAGAAGCAGGCAGGAACGGTGCAAGCGTGAAGACATTGAAAGTTGATGCCCGTGGTTCACACGAGCAGTTGCTCCATCGCTACCTGCCTCTTTTCCGGGAGGATATGGCAGCAACGTACTCCCGTAATTTGCACAAGTGGCTGATCATCGCCCCGATCATTGGAGTGATCGTTGGTCTTGCCATCACCGGAGTCGCTGTCGTCATCCTCCAGGAGATGTGGCCCGCCGTACTCAGGTACTACCTTGGCCATCATTGGGCGATTGTTCCCGGGCTGGTTTTCGGATGTGCGCTTACTGGGCTGATTATGCAGTTCTTCACACCGGACCCAAACGAGCACTCGACAGAAGAAGTGATCCGCTCTTACCACGAACATGGCGGCCAAATCGCGATGCGCTCCTTCCCTGCTAAGCTTCTGGCGGCCGTTACTACAGTGGGTTTTGGAGGCAGTGCGGCTCTCGAAGGGCCAAGCATCTACGGAGGCGCAGCACTCGGATCCTGGTTATGGACACGACTGAGAGGCGTGCAGCGCCTGGGTCTGACAGCTCGCGACAGACGCATCATGCTCATCTGCGGCGCAGCAGCCGGCATGTCGGCTGTTTTCCGGGCGCCTCTCACGGGAATCGTATTCGCATTGGAAATGCCATATAAAGACGATCTCGCCCACGAGGCTCTTCTTCCGTCGCTCATCGCTTCTGTGGTGTCTTACATGACGTTAGGATCGATGCTCGGAGGCGCACCACTCTTCGACTTTGGCAGCTCCTCCACCTACACCATGAAAGATCTTCTTTGGTGTGCGGTTCTTGGCGCACTAATCGGCCTGATTGCGATGGCGTTCGTCATTACCTTCCGACGCCTGCGACGCTTCGTAGTGCTCTGGAGCGCACCGCATTGGCTTAAGCTGGCTCTCGGCGGCTTGCTCACAGGTCTTTGCGGCGTCTGCTTTATTTACTTCTATCCAGGGAGCCTGGTGCCGATCGGACCCAACTACGAAGCGGTCCGTGAGCTACTCAGTCGTTCCCATAGCTCTGGGGAGCTTATAGTCTTCAGTGTCCTGAAGTTGGCGGCAACTGCGTTCACGCTGGGTGCGGGCGGTGTGAGCGCGATGTTTGTGCCTTTATTTCTGACAGGCGGTGGTCTCGGCGTTGCATTCGCCCAATCCGTCGTCCATACCTCTTCTTACGAACTTTACGCAGCTGTTGGAATGGCTTCATTCATTGCTGCTGCCTACAAAACCCCACTGGCTGCCGTCGTCTTCGTGGCGGAAGCCACCGGAGGGCACGCCTTCATCATTCCCGCTCTCATCGGTGCCGCTGTAGCCTATGCAATTTCGGGTGACGCCTCCATCTCAGGCGACCAGCGGCTCCATGAGGAAGAGCGAACAAGAGAGCCAAGGCTTGAAGGAGATGATCTCGCTACAACGGATGTCGCGCACGCGGTAGCAACATGATTGGCCAAGGTGAACAAATCCCTGCTGATGTGCTGACATGGAGAAGGCACAAGCGGGTCGAATTGCTGTCTCGCAGAGCCTCTCTAAGCACCCAAGAACACCGCGAGAAGAGCGCTCAGATCCTCGATACCGTCTGGAGCATGCGCAACCAGATCAGCGGCATCGTTGGACTCTATTGGCCTTACAAGGGAGAGGTCGATATCAGGCCTCTTATCGATAGGCTCCTCGACTACGGCCACTCCTTGGCACTTCCTGTCGTGATGGGAAAAGGTAGGCCTCTTCAATTCAAGTCGTGGAAAGCGGGTGACGTCATGGCTGCTGGCGTCTACGGGATTCCCTATCCGGCCCAAGGTACAGTCGTGGAGCCCGATACGCTCATTGTGCCGCTTCTGGGCTTCGACAAAGCATGCTACCGGCTGGGTTATGGTGGCGGTTTCTATGATCGAACACTCGCTCAAAGCCGGAAACAAATACATACACTTGGTGTGGGCTTTGAAGATGCGAGGCTAGAGACAATCTTCCCTCAGAACTTTGACGTACCACTCGCTGTCATCATCACGGAGCACAGTGTATGCAGTCAGATTGGACAATGAGACATGGCCCCAGACATCACTGAAGAGCGGATCAGCAACCTTGTTGACGCCTTCTATGAGAAGGTCCGCCTCGATCCAGAGATTGGTCCGATCTTCAACGCCGTTGTTAGCGATTGGCCCCATCACCTTTCCCTGCTGAAAGACTTCTGGTCCACGGTCCTACTCACCACGGGACGTTACAAAGGCGATCCCATGATGCGCCACCTCCAGCTTGGACTCGATCGGCAGCATTTTGCTCGATGGCTCACTCTCTTTGATGAGACTGCGCATGAAACATTTCCTATTGAAACGGCCCTTTATATCGTCGCAAAGTCTCACAGCATCGCCAGTAGTCTTCAAGCCGGAGATGCCTACGTCAAGTCGAAGGATCCCCTTGCAAAGTAGAACACAGGCTCCGGTGGCACCAATTCGCCGCAGCGCCATCTAAGCGGATTACGACTGTTACTGAAGTCTATGTGGGTCCCGCTCATCCCTAGTGAGCTAGCGCTTCGACTATGTTTTCTATAGTCACCACGTTCTCGATCACAAGATTGCTCAATCCGTGACGCATTTGCAAATAGGCAACGGCGTTATAGCTGATTTGAGTGCTTCCGTCTGCGCCTTCTGCGATGAGGATCTTGAGCGGAAGATCGAGCGCGCTGCTGGGTACGGCGAGCATGAGCGGAGTGCCGGCTCGCGGGTTTCCAAATACGACGAGTTTCGTATTTGGCATTCGAAGACCAACCTTTTCGGCCTCGCCACTGTGGTCAACAACTGCAAACACCTTGATAGCTTTTGTTCGAAGTATAGTTAAAAGCCGCTCAACCACTTCGTCTACGCTACCCATGGCAGACCGCTGCAAGATGCCGTTTTCAGGTAAAGCATGCATCGTGTCCTCCTAATACGCTCTCCAAAGATTGGCAGGCCCGCAAAACGACTGCTACCAAAGAGTTTATCCGCGGCCTGAGGCGTTGGCCATTGCAATGAACTTAGCCATCAGCTCACTCGCTTGAGTGTAATGACTCAGCCCGACGCTTTGACCGGCCCAGAGAGGCAAGAGGTCTTTTCGTTCCGCCTCAAGTGCTGGCAAGGCAATAGTTTGGACCAGGGCATGTTGGAGAGGAAAAGGCAGAGCATCCCCCAGAGCGTCAAATTCGTCCATGAGCCGATTCTTGATGCCCCTTGCTAACCGCCCAGACAAGCTTGAGGTGAGAGCAGTTTGCTGCACCGATTCAGACAATAGAGCTGCGCGGTAGGCTTGGCTAATACCAGAACCGATACACGTGAGAAAGGCAGTACCAATCTGAATGCCTTCTGCACCCAGCGCAAGGGCTGCGACGAGACCTCTCCCATCTGCAATGCCACCGGCCGCGATCACAGGGATGTGAACTGCATCCGCAACCAACGGAATCAACGAAATGCTCCCAACCAGAGAATCCTTGGTGGTCGAAGGAAAGATGCTCGATGACCGCCCCCTTCAAAGCCGGAAGCCACGATGATATCGAGTCCAGCCTCTTCCAGCACTCTCGCTTCTTCCGGTGTTGTTGCGGTGCCAATCGTCCTTATGCCGCGTCTATGACAATCATCCAGTATTTCCGGGGCCGGAACTCCGTAGATGAAGCTGAGTACGGGAGCGCCCGCGTCAAACGCGGCATGAACTTGTTCCTCGAAGTTCTGTGGCCTGGCTTCCACATCAAGTGGCGGCCGAATGCCTAGTTCGTCGTAAACGTGGGCGAGTTGACGAATCTTCTTTGCGATTGCATCGGGGCCAATCTGCGAGGTTTCGAGATCCGGAGCTTGACACCCATAGGTTTACGGCAAAAGGCTTGTCGGTGAGTGTGCGGATCTCAGCTACGGCCTCCCGGATCGCTGGACCGCTGAGCGTCACGGCGCCCAGTGAACCTAACCCGCCTAGATTCGACACCGTTGCTGTGAGCCGCTGAGATGGAAAGCCGCCAAACGGTGCCTGGACAATGGGGTAGTCGATGCCAAGCAGGCTCGCAACTCTGGTTTTGTTCCACGATTTAGCTTCATCACCATTTGCCTGCATGAGCCCCTCCGTCGAGATGCACCACCTCGCCATTCAGAAATGATGCTGAATCAAGATAGAGAAGTAGATCTGCAACTTCCCCCACCTCTGCCAACCTCTTCAGGGGGCTTAGCTGCTTCAGGTATTCGTGTGCATCCGCCGGATGCATCGGCGTGTTCACAACTCCTGGCGCGATCGCGTTGAAACGGATTCCGGGCTCGGCAAACTCTATTGCTAACGCTCGCGTGACCGACTCCAGGCCACCCTTCGTCAGGTTTGCGAGACTTGCCGACACTCCCGCGATCGGTTGGCTTACAAGTGACGTTGTGATGTTGACGACGTGCCCCGCCTTCTGGATACGCATCTGTGACACCGCTAGCTGCGACACATAGAGGAATCCGGCCAGGTTTGTAGCAGTCGCCAAGCGGAAGTCTTCAGAGGTGTATTCCGTGAAGAACTTAGGGATAAAGATGCCCGCATTATTCACCAGTAGATCGATACGCCCAAAGTGATCCTTAGCGGTTAGCGACCACTCGCTGAGCCGTCTCTTCAAGCCCGATATCTCCATCCACCAGCTTCAGTGAACCCGTCTCCGATAAGGTCTTTGCAGAGGTAAGGTGACGGGAGTTTGCCACGACGTAATAGCCATGTGCGATCAACTTCTTTGTCATTTCGAGGCCGATGCCGCTCGACGCGCCAGTGACGATTGCGACCCTGGACTTCGCAGAGTTCGCCGTTTCTGTTTGTTTGGAAGATAGGTGATTTGGGTCCGTCATGGTTTGGCTTCGCTCGGTATAGGGTTAAAGGTGAGAGTTGAAGGATGCTTTCGCTGGCACTTATGCGCCGTGCTTCGCCTGCAACATACCAGCAGCTCGTTCGCCGATGATGACGCACGGTGCCATGGTGTTTCCAGTCGTGACGCGTGGCAAAATAGATGCATCCGCGATGCGCAGACCTTCGACGCCGTAGACCTTCAGTTCACCGTCGACAACTGACATCGAATCGCGCCCCATCTTCGCCGTGCATGATTGATGCCAGAAAGTTGTCAGAGCATTGCGGATGTACTGCTCCAACGCTGCACCCTTGAGAGCTCCTGGGGCTAGTTCGCTCTTCCTGTAGGGGTCTAGGGCAGCAGCGTTGCCAATGTCACGAGCACGCTCCACCCCAAGAATCAGATCTCGCATATCATCTGCGTTCGAAAGATAACCAGCATCAATCCGCAACGGGTCGGAGGCCTTTGCTCCTGTCAGGTGGATAGAGCCTCGACTTGTGGGCCGCATTCCCATGAACAGAGTCCAGGCAGGGCCAGTGGGTGGGAAGTTGGCCGCGTTCTCTGGTGTAAGGAAAGGGATGCCGATGCCGTACGTGTAGAAGTTGGGGGCATCGAGGGACGCATCTGACTTCCAGAACGCCACGCCTGCGCTCCTGGCATTCTGCGGTAGAGGCAGATCGGTGGCGTTCCACACGAGGCTGAGCGCAACGTGATCATGCATGTTTCGTCTCACGCCGGGCAGATTTTGCCTGACCGCAATCCCAAACTGAGTCAGTTCCTTCTCATCTCCGACACCCGACTGCATCAGTAGCTTCGGTGTCTGAATGGCCCCCTGAGCGAGGATGATCTCGAATGTCGACTGAACCTGGCAGAGCCTCCCTTCATACTCAAAGTCAATCCCGCTCGCACGATTGCCATCGAACAGGATCCGTGTCGTAAGCGCCCCGGTCAGGACGGTGAGGTTAGATTGCTGCAGACGTGGGAAGACATAGGAGCGGTAGGCGGACTGCCGCTTGCCGTCATGGATGATGTTGTCGACAATAGAGCACCCACCCGCCCCCTTCATCATTGCGCCGCCCGAGTTCTGAAAGCGTTCCAGCCCGGTCGAGGATGCACCATCGAGCATCGCAAGCGAAAAGTTATCCGGATCTGTGGTGGGCTGAACATGCATGGGGCCGCCCGTGCCATAAAAATGCGGGTCGGGCACACCGTTCCAATCCTCTACACGATTTCGGTAGAGGTCGAGGATGGAATCGTGAGACCAGGCCGGATCACCGGATTCGGCCGCGTACAAGTCCCAGTCTGCCTTGTGTCCTTTCGACCAGGTGCCAACGTTGATACTTGAGCCGCCGCCCAGGACCTTCCCCATGGAATAAAGGAGAGCGCGGCCATTCATGTTGGATTGGGTTCGGTAAGAAAACTCCAGTCCAGGTCTGTGCCGAGGTTCATTGGCCAGCGGTCGGTATCAAGAACTTGATCCGTCTCGTCGCTACCGCCTGCTTCGAGGAGGAGTACGCTGACATCTGGGTTCGCGACGAGTCTCCCCGCAACCACCGAACCAGCCGATCCCGCACCGCAAATGATGAAGTCGTAGTGGGTTTCTTTTGCTTGCTTCGTGACGGGTGCCTTGCTTGAAGTTTCCATGATGTCCTCAAGTGAAACTGCTTAGAGCTGTATGACGACCTTGCCACTGCTTCCCCGCGCAACCAGGTCGTACGCTGTCGCGATCTCGTTTCCGCCGAAGTGCACATCAGCGAGCAGGGGTTTCAAATCCTCCTTCTCCACAAGCCTCGCTATATCGGCGAGAATCGATCCTTGATGGCTACGCTGGAGCCCCGTCAACAAGGGAAAGAGTGTGAATACGCCGGAATAGCTTGCACTGCGAAAGGAGAGCGGAGCGAGCGAATGAGTGCCCCAACCGAGACAACTCACCACGTGCCCTGTGTATCGCTTTACCGCCGCGAACGACGCGTCGAGAACACCGCCGCCCAGCGTGTCGTAAACCACATCGAAACCTTCACCGCCGGTGTATTCGTCCAGATAGTTGTCCACTGCGGCATACCTGTCGATTGCAGTCGCACCAAGCGCCTCCACCAGCGACCGCTTCTCTTGAGAGACCGTCGCGTAGACCTTTGCTCCACGGGCGAGAGCAATCTGCACGGCGGCATATCCAACTCCTCCAGCGCCCGCATGGATGAGAACCGTCTGCCCTGACTGCAGGTTAGCTTTGTCTACCAGACCCTCCCAGGCCGTGATGGTGACCAGTGGCAGGGCCGCTGCTTGCTGCATGGTTAGCAGCGTCGGTTTGTGCGCCACCAAGGCTGCATCGGCCGCCACGAACTCCGCCAACGTCCCCTGAAGCCCGCCAACGCCTCCAACCATTCCAAATACTTCGTCGCCGGGACGAAACGAGGTGACGTCCGATCCAACTGACTCGACGATCCCTGCCATATCCAGCCCCAACACGGCGGGGAGAGGCTGCTTGGCGTGCCCGGCCTGACCTGACCGGATCTTCGTATCCAGGGGATTGACTCCACTCGAGCTGACCCTCACCAAGACCTGATTGGCAGTAGGTTCCGGCTGCTTTATTTCCACCTTCTTGAAGTCACCGTTAGCGCTTTCGACAACGTAAGCTTTCATTCCTGATCTCCTGTAGTTCTCTGGACATGCTCTTGGTTTCACGAGCCAACGTTCATGGCTCATAGTGTGCTGGGTTTCACGACAAGAATAGGCTTCCAGACTCCATCGCCTCACGCTGGTCGTGTTGTACCAGGTCCAGGAAGCGCTGCAGCATTGCATTAACCTGGGCGGCGGCAAGTAGCGGGGCAAAGTGGCCGGCCTCGAGAGACTTTCCAGTAATGAGGTCAGGGACAAGCTCTTTCAGCCTGCAGAGATCGGCGAGCGGCTGAGCGGCCCCGATGTAGGCCACTGGCACTGTGCAACCTGCAGCAGCCGCCAAAAAGTCATGGTCCTCCATGTGACCCTTCAGTGCAGACAGAAGAACGTTCTGCGTCGCTCGGGGAAATCTTTGAAGCACAGGGTCTAATGCCGCGTGATCTGAAGGCGGGCTGAGTGCTTTCATAATCGATCGGTAACTTGCCTCATATCCAGCACCCACTAGTCCGGGGATAAGTGGCTCGAGGATGTCATTCAAGCTGGGCGGTGGCTGAAACACCGTGTCAAGCATCGCCACCGATTCGACGAGCGAGGGAGTCCTCGAGCCCATCTCCAGAGCGACAGCTCGGCCCATGCTGTGGCCGACCACCGATGCACGTCGAACCCCTAATTCAGCGCAAAGCCACACCATGTCTTCCGCATATTGTGAAACGGAGTACACCTGTTCCGGCGCATCGCTTTCCCCATGGCCGCGCAGGTCCACATTGATTACAGTATGAGAAGTCTCGAAGAAGGTTTGCTGCCGCAGGAGGGTCGTGTGGTCACAGCCCCAGCCGTGGATCAGCAATAGAACTCTGTCCTGATCTCCGCTCCTGCTGTATGCCAGTCCTACGCCATCCCGAAGTATTGTTTGCACGCCGTACTCCTTCTCTGCCATTCAGCCCGTCCGAGTTGCGACAAATGACCTGTCAATCGATCCGCCAAGGTCATCATGCAGGACTTAAAAGCACCGAAGCGCACTCAGAGTCTCCATAGATTGCTCAGGAGTATCCGATTGGATCGACTATCCCCCTTTTTCTCCCACTTCTCGCTTTCCGCGCAGATTTTCCTTGCGGGCACACTTTGTGGAACGTCGAGCGACCACATCACGAAGACGGCCGGCCACCTCCATGTTCTTCGTCGAGGTAAGCTGACGATATTCGAGCCAGGCCAGGCTCCGGTGCAGATCGAGGAGCCAAGCGTTCTACTTTACCCCCGGCCAGCGCAACATACATTTAAATCAGAAGGGGCAGACATCGTATGTGCCTTTGTGGAGTTCGGCGCGGGCATGCTCAATCCGCTGGCGACGGCCCTGCCTAAGCTCCTGATGGTCCCGCTTGCTGCCGCCCCCGCACTTATCCCCACAGCAGACTGCCTCTTTTCGGAGGCTTTTGACAGCAAAGATGGCAGGCAAGTGGCCGTCGACCGGTTGGCGGAATACTTTCTGGTCCTGCTGCTTCGCTTCGCAATCGATTCCCACCTGATGGCTGGCGGTATATTGACTGCCCTCTCCGACCCACATCTTTCGCAAGTACTTGAGGCCCTTCATCGCGAGCCTGAAAGAACCTGGAGCCTCGAGGAATTGGCCCACATGGGCGGCATGTCGCGGGCGCGTTTTGCCGCTCATTTTCTGGCCGTCATGGCACAGACGCCCTTCGAGTACCTGACCCAGTGGCGCATCGGAGTTGCACAATCTCTTCTCAAGAAAGGAGAGCCGCTTAAGATGGTGGCGCCTGCTGTGGGCTACAGCAGTACCGGAGCGCTTACTCGTTCCTTTTCCCAGTTGGTCGGCAAGCCTCCGATGGCGTGGCTTGCGGCACAGCGTACAGACGAAGGTAGATGAAGTGCTACCCCGGCGGCTTTACCCCGGTAATGAGACGGGAGGTGAAGACCGTGATACGGAGAGTGAAGGTCGTTGCTACCCGTTGCGTGATTATGGACCGACAGGGACCGCTGAGCTGCTGTTGAACCTGGACGATGTGAATCGGTGTATCGGCGGCACATGCTTCAGCGAGTTCAAAGGAGTCTTATGTCAAATCAACCCGAATACATTCTCGCTGGTGTTCTCATGAAGCAGCATCTTGCAGCGAAAGACACTGCGGGTGCATTCTCCATGTTCGAAAACAGGAGCCAGGGTCCTTCGCGAACACCAATCCATGTCCACGAACACGACGACGAAACGCTTTACATGCTAGGGGGCGAAATGAGAGCAATGATCGCTGGCAAGGAACAGTCGGTGAAAGCTGGGGAGCTACTCTTCCTTCCACGGGGTGTACCTCACCGATTGATGAATGTCGGCGGCCTTCCAACGCACTACCTCCTGCTCTGCACACCTAGCGGCTTCGAGGGATTCTTGGCCGAAGCTGGACATCTGCGTGCTTCCCGGGAACAACCGCAACCGCCTACTCCCGGTGAGATCGAACGAATGAAGATAGCAGCTCCGCGGTTTGGTATCACGTTGCTTCCGGGTTGGTAGACGTGTTGTTGGAGTAAAACAGAGCTAGATCTCAGGAGAAATTATGACCAGCACTTCGGAAGCTGTAACTAGAGATCGAATCGTTCATGTTTTCACCCTCGCCGCTGGTCTCGATAGGTTCGGGATGGGACTTCTCCGGCTGGGCTTGGTGATCGTTCTTCTTTGGATCGGTGGCTTGAAGTTTGCTAGTTATGAAGCCGACAGCATCGTTCCACTCATTGCCAATAGCCCACTGGCCAACTTTATGTACCACCACCCGGCACCGGAATACCGTCCGCATATGAATAAGGAGGGGGAGCTGAAGCCCACCAATCGGGAATGGCAGCAGTCGAACAACACCTATCTTGTTTCCAACGGTCTCGGCATTGTCATCGTAAGCTTGGGACTACTCATCGCGCTGTATCCTGTGCTTCCGCAAGTATCGGCAATTGGCAGTGCGCTCCTCGTTCTGATGTCCTTCACAACGCTATCGTTCCTAGTGACGACACCGGAAGCGTGGGTGCCAGCACTCGGTGACGTGCACCACGGTTTTCCTTATCTGTCGGGCGTCGGCAGGCTTATCATCAAGGACTCCATCATGCTCGGCGCGGCGGTGTTGACCATGGCTGACTCCGCGAAAACCTACCTCCGTCGCTTGAATACCCCTTCGCGTTCCAGCTCGTAGCATCGCCCACTTCAACTGACCTTCGCAGCAACGACGCTCAACGGTAGCTTTCCAGACACCAAGCACCCTTTTACTTATTTCACTTGAGGAGAGTATGAGCACATCTGCAGCGCCGACGACCCAAGGCATCGTTCCGGAAGAGTTCGACATCGTTGTACTGGGCACCGGTGAAGGTGCGAAGTATCTTGCCTGGACACTCGCGAAGCAAGGTAAGCGCGTGGCCTCCGTGGAAGAGAAGTGGATTGGCGGATCATGCCCCAACGTCGCTTGTCTCCCAAGCAAGAACATCATCCACAGCGCCAAAGTTGCGTCGTACTTCGCCAGAGCCGCCGAGTTCGGCATCGAAAGCGCCGGCTACGAGGTCAACATGGCCGGGGTAACGAACCGCAAGCGAGCGATGGTCAAGGCGCTGGTCGACATCCACGTTCGCAACTTTGAGACGAGCGGCGTCGACCTGGTGCTTGGTCGAGGACACTTCGTAGGCCCTCGGCTGATCCAGGTTCACTTACATGATGGCACTACACGTCTGCTGCGCGGCAAGGACGTCGTGATCGGCACTGGCACCCACGCGACTCTGGATACGATACCTGGGCTCGCTGCGTCACAACCGCTCACCCATATTGAAACGCTGGAGTTGGAAACCCTGCCCGACCAACTCATCGTGCTTGGTGGCGGGTACATCGGGCTTGAATTCGCGCAGGCGATGCGCCGGCTGGGAAGCCGCGTGACCATCGTTGAGCGAAATCCTCGGTTGCTCCACCGTGAAGATCAAGACGTCTCAGCCGGGATGGAGACGCTCTTCCATGACGAGGGCATTGCGCTCATCCTGAGTGCCAAAGTCGAAGAGGTCGCTGGTGTGTCAGGACAGGCAGTCACCGTGACCTACCAGCAAAACGGCACGTCAGAAACCGCCCAGGGCTCTCACCTGCTCGTCGCTACAGGGCGGAGTCCCAATACCGACGGTCTCGGACTCGAGCTTGCGGGAGTGGAGTTAACAGGCCGTGGATACATCAAGGTGAACGAGCGGCTGGAGACGACCGCACTCGGTACGTGGGCGATCGGTGAAGTCGCCGGGACCCCACAGTTCACACACATCGGCTTCGACGACTTTCGTGTCATTCGTGACAACCTTGCCGGTAAGGATCATGTGACGACTGGACGCCAGGTTCCCTACACCATGTTCACCGATCCAGAGTTCGCGAAGGTCGGGTTGAGCGAGACCGAGGCGAAGACCAAGGGCATCTCCTACCGCCTGCTTAAGATACCCATGGCGGCGGACCTGCGGACGCGCACGCTCTCAGAGACACGAGGCTTTATGAAGGCCCTGATTGGAGAGGACGACAGCATCCTTGGCTTTACCGTTTTCGGAGTCGACGGCGGAGAGATCATGTCGGCTGTGCAGATCGCAATGATTGGCGGCCTTCCGTACACCGCCCTGCGAGATGCGATTCTGACCCACCCGACGCTCGCCGAAGGATTGATCGTCCTATTTTCCTCAGTGGCCACTGCCGTTGATAATCACTGAGCGCAGCACCATACTGAGCCAAAAGGCTGCGGGAGGTGGCACGAATAGATCCTCACCCCTCTCATTCAAGCCTTTGCAACTACCGAGCGGCCATTCTGTCCAGCAGGGTGGAACGGGCTGGACGTAGGCGGTGATTCGAAGCACGGACTTAAAATCAGGATGGGTCCGTCTCGCGATCCTCTCGAAACAAATGGACAGGCTTGGCCGCAGACTTCTTGCTAGTGAAGTCAAGCTGGACTTGCTCATGACCATCAGGATGCTGCTCTCGCCATAGCTTCAGCAAAAGCGGCGGCATAGCCGAAAGCACGGCCCTGGTGCGGTGGACCTTCGCGTGGCAGGCAGGACATAACGAAAGCATCAGGTTCAGAACCGACTTTCCTGGACTGCGGTGATGCACGATGATGGAGCGCTTATCCCGGCCCGAGGCGTCGCAGACACGGCAGCGATAGCCGTCGCGCTCCAGTACCGCCTCTCGCAGTCCTCCGAAGTGTTCTTCATCCTGCCGTTTCAGCGTGTAACAAGTCGCACAGAGACCAAGCGCAAGCACCTTCGCGTTACCGCAAGGACAATGCAGCACTTGCTGACGGCCAATCTTCAATTCCCTTCTCCCGCGACATACCGATAGAGCGTCTGCCGGCTGATTCCAAACTCGTCGGCAAGCTTAGTCTTTGACTCCCCGATCGTGACCCGGCGACGAAGCTCTTTCGCCTGGACTGGGGTGAGGGAATGTTTTCTCCCAACGTATGCACCCTCTCTTAGCTTGGCCAGAGCGATCCCCTCCCGTTGCCGCTCACGGATCAGGTCCCGTTCGAACTGCGCAAACGCTCCCATGACGCTCAGAAGCAAGTGCGACATGGGTGAATCAGCCCCGGTAAAAGTCAGGTTCTCCTTTTCAAATCGGACATGTATCCCCCGCTCCGTTAGACCGAGCACAATCTTGCGAAGGTCATCCAGGTTGCGGGCCAGTCGGTCCATCGCATGACACACAACAGTGTCGCCGTCGCGCACGTACTCCAGAAGCAGCTGAAGTTGGGGACGGTGCATGTCCTTTCCAGAGGCCTTATCGGTAAATCGCTTTGCAACCGTGATGCCGTCGAGCTGACGAAGCTCTTTCTGGTCTAGGGCGCTCACGCGGAGGTAACCGACCATTTGACCGGCCCGCCGCTCCCCTTTTGTCACGTTAGGTTCTTTAGCCTTCACCATCGTGTGTCACACTATCAGAAATGCAATACCTGTGAGACGTGAATCTGTCACAGAAGCGGCGTCACGCAGGGGTATACCCAAATGAACCCCAGCGAAGCACAGGATTTTGCCAAAAGCGGGATTCGCCATATCTTCGCCTATACATTTACCGACGGCGGATTGGACGCAGCCTGCATGACAGAAGATAGAGCTGTTAAGGATGACGCACATGACGGCAGCAACAGAGCAGATTCTCACGTTGAGCATGCAGGACGATTTCGCGGGAAAACTTGCGGCTGGCCGCCCCGTGCAGGCGATAGCGGAACTCATCTGGAATGGCCTTGATGCGGAGGCCACGCGCATCAAGGTAACTGCTGAAACGGATGATTTACGACTTCGCTCGGTGACCATTCAAGACAACGGGCATGGCATGTCCAGGGCAGATGCAGCCCACTACTTTGAAATTCTGGGCGGCTCATGGAAAAAAGCAAACAATGCATCGAGAAACGGAATTCGACACCTCCACGGCAAAGAAGGTAGAGGTCGTCTACGAGCCTTGGCGATCGGCCGGGTAGCGGAATGGTCCGTCACAGGAAAGAACAAAGAAGGAGACTTAGAAACGTTCGAGATCACGATAATCAGGGACGATGTGCGGGCCGCTCGGATCACTCAGGCCACAGCTGCTGCGAAGGGTGACAGGCCGGGAACACGCGTGCGCATCTCTGAGATGGACAAGGACTGGCGACTTGATGCTCCCGGAGTGACGCAAGAGATTGCTGAGTCATTTGCGCTGTACATGACCGAGTATCCAGACGTGTCAATAACGGTTGACGGACAAACCATTGACCCTGCTGCAGCAATCTTCGATCAAAGAACATATGAGCTGGACGCCATCGTGGCAGGAAAGGAATCCTTTCCTGCCTCTTTACAAGTGATCGAGTGGAAACGCCAGACTGAGCGAATGCTGTACTTGTGCGATGAAGGGGGACTCCCTCTTCATCGCATTCCGCCAATGATTCAGGCACCCGGGTTTGAGTTCTCCGCCTACCTCAAGAGCCCCTACAACTCGAAATTAAATCAGCAGGGGACATTGGATGTAGGGGAGCTTGATCCAGGTTTATCTAAAGCCGTTGATGATTCCAAGGAACGTCTCAGGCTTCACTTCAAGACTAGAGAAGCCGAAGACACCCGATCTCTTGTTGAACGATGGAAACAAGAGGCTGTCTATCCCTATCAGGGCGACCCGAACACGCCCGTTCAGAAGGCCGAGCGACAGGTTTTCGATATCATCGCGCTAAACGTAGCTAACGCTCTTCCCGACTTTGAAGGGCAAGATAGCCGCAACAAGCGATTCCAAATGAGGATGCTCAGGCAGGCTATCGAGAAAAGCCCTGAAGAAGTCCAGCTCATCATGACCGAAGTGCTTGGCCTTCCGAAGCATAAACAGGAAGAGCTGGCGAAGCTCCTTCGCAAGACGACACTATCTGCCGTGATAAGCGCTGCGAAGATGGTGGCGGAACGTTTGGAATTCCTGACAGGCCTCGAAGCAATGCTTTTCGACCCGGACCTCAAGAAGCATTTCAAAGAGCGATCGCAGTTGCATAAGATCCTGGCCGAGAACACATGGATCTTTGGGGAGCAGTTTGCGTTGACGCTTAGCGACAAATCTTTACATGAGGTTTTGAAGAAACATCAGTTGGCGGCAGGAGTCGGCGAGGAAAAAGGTAAGAAGCTAAAGCGTTTGGATGGACGAACAGGGATTATTGACCTCTTCCTCACGCAAAAGATACCTACAGCTCGTGCCGACGAACATGAGTACCTTGTGGTCGAGTTGAAGGCACCTTCAGTGAAGGTGGGACCCAAAGAAACTGGGCAGCTTCGATCCTATGCGTATGCGGTTCAGGATGACGAACGTTTCAGAAACATGAAGGTCAGATGGGAGTTCTGGGTTGTCTCCAACGATATGACTTCATACGCTGTGCAGGAGGTTACGAGCAGTGACCGCCCTTATGGAATGTTGGACCGGAAAACGAATTGCAACATCTGGATTCGAACCTGGTCGGAAATTCTCAACGACAGCCGGGCAAGGCTTCAGCTTTTCGAAAAGGAGTTGAATTACAACGCAGACAAGGACGACTCCTTAGCTTTCCTTCGCAGCACTTATGCTAAGTTCCTTCCATCTGAACCAAGCTAGCGGCATCGGCACACACAAAGAAGGGGAGCCCTAAGGCTCCCCTTCTTATCGTTGCCCCGATCATATGCTTTTCAGCAGGGATGGCTCCGGCAGCTTTCTAGTTAACGCTACGCCATGTTGACGGCTCCGTCAATATCGTTAGATTTAGGAGATGGCCTACAGTATCGAATTCCTTGCCGACCTGGACCGGACCCTAAGCCGAGGTCGGATCTCTCGATACTTGGCGGCAACGGGCGGCAATCTTGATGACGCCCTGCAGCTCTACGAGAAGAACGTCGCCGTTTCAGAAGCGCTTTTTGGCATTCTCCATGGCTTGGAGGTCGCGGTTCGAAACAGCCTTCATCATGCTTTGAGTGACGACATCGGCGTGACTGACTGGTACCAGCACGGCCTTGGGCTTCCCTTCGGAACCTACCCACAATTGTCTCTTACGGCACCCATGCGGCACACGCTTGAAAAAGCTCGACGGAACGTCGGCCCTGGAGCACCGGTTGGGAAATTGATCGCAGAACTGACCTTTGGATTCTGGCCGTTCTTGATTTCAGGCAGCTACCACAACCTATGGATTGCGAGTTCACACAACGCATTTCCATACGCCCGCATACCGCGCTCTTTTGTTCATACACGACTAGAGACCATACAGCGGCTGCGGAATCGCATTGCTCATCACGAGCCCATAATAAGCAGCACAAACGAGGTGTACACGGGCAATCTCAGCCATCCAAAGATCGATCTACCAGCGGTGCTGGAATGTGTCTATTGGATATCGCCCGCGACTGCGGAGTGGCTTGGTACCACCACACGATACGAGCAGGCTAAAACGCTGCTTGCTGAAGTGGCCGCGACCGGAGTAAGGCTCTAAGCGCCTCAATTTTCTCGAGAAAGCTGCTCAGATCAAGCTCTCGTAACAAGCGGTTTCAGCCGTACGGCCAGCTCGAAGTTCTGAACTATTGCTTACTGACAGTCATTTTTTGTTGACAGGCCCTTGGATGTTCGGTAATCTTCAGGTGGATCGGCGCTACTGCCGGTGTTTTCGGTTCTTTGACAATTCCTCGGCGTGATTTCTACGGAATCAGGTGCCTAGTATAGGCATAATCAGGAGCCAATCCACCGGCTTCTAGGCAGGCCGAACCTGCCTCTAAAGTCCAGAGTGCGAGGCGCGTAGCCCTCAGCGCTGGCAGCCAGCGCACGCCCATGTTCGCTTGGCTCACACACAGAGAACGGCTCCCCGACGTCTTTCGTTCCTTTCTCTGGTTCCGGCGTACACGCCCGCGCTTAAAACCGCGAGAAGAGGTCCAAAACAATGAAAACGTCAAAGCTTATCGAGTCGTGCATCCAAGAACTCAAGAAGATGCTCGGTGACGCAAACAACGAACTGACGTCGGGGCAACGCGAAGAACTGACAGACTGTATTCGCGAGCTGAAGCGTTTGCAAAAGGCAACGCGGCTCACACACCAGGAAGTCTACTTGGTAGTAGCTCGCATAGCTCAAGCAGCGCACCAGCTTCTGGAAGTCGGAGTCGGCGCGTGAGTCTCAAGGGAGCCGTTTTTCCTTCTTTAGGCGGTACTTTATGAATTATCCGAAAGCTATTCGTGTAGCTCGCTCGCTTGCAGACCTGTCTCAGGGGCAGCTAGCGGACCGCGCTGAGATCGATCGCAGCTACCTATCGCTCATCGAGTCCGGCAAACGACAACCAACCATCGAAACGCTAGAGAAACTTGCCCAAGCCCTGAAGATGCCATTTCATCTGCTGAGCTTGTTGGGGAGTGAAGAGTCAGATGTAGAAAAAGCAAACCCAGGGCAGATCGAAAGTCTCTCGCTCGCCCTTACCAAACTCCTAATGCATGTCGGTTCAGATGACAACGACGAAGAACCTCACAACTCGAGAACCGCTCCAGAAGTCTCCTCTAAAAAGCCTCAGAGAGCTGGAGCATCTCCTCGGCGTCCCGCGGGCAGATCTGTTGCATTTGGCTGAATGGGAGCAACACTATGCCCCCTTCAAACAACAGAAACCCGCCAAGCCACATAGTAGGAAAGTCGGAGCAGTCAAGACTCGGGAGATTGATAATCCACGGGAGCAGCTTAAGCGCGTCCAGACGCGCATTTTGAAGAGGCTGCTGATATCAGTAGAACTGCCCGGCTTCCTCTATGGCGCCGTACCTAAACGGTCTGTTCGCGATCATGCTGTCGCTCATCAAGGGGCCGCGACAGTCGTCAAAATGGATATCAAGAGCTATTACCCAAGCGTCACAACTCACCACGTTTACGGTGTTTGGCGCAATGTTCTTGGCTGCTCACCTGAAGTTGCAAAGTTGCTAACGAAGCTAACAACTTGTGCCTTTCACTTGCCCCAAGGTGCCCCTACGAGCCCGGCTCTTGCCAATCTCTTTCTCAGTGCTATCTACGGTCCTGTTCTGGCTCTTGCTTCCGCAAAAGACATCACTGTGACTGTTTGGGTCGATGACTTAACATTTTCAGGATCGAGCGCGAGACAGATCATGGAGATTGTCAGACAGACCCTCGCAGCCAATGGGCTAAAGGACTCGCGAAAAAAGAGGGTCATTCTCGGCCCGAGAGACACCAAGCTCATCACAGGTGTCCGACTTGGTAAGGATGGCCCACGCGCGTGCCGGATTAAGATGAGAGAGATCCGTGCGGGTATCACTAACCTTTCGCATGGGAAATTCACCGAGCAAGGCCGAGAGCGTGATGTCCAGAGCCTCAAAGGGAAGATAGCTCACATACGGTCCTTGTGTGCGGATGATGCCGTGCGACTCGACACTCAACTCAAGAACGCCGTGCCACGACAGCCATTCAAATCGACCGCAGCTAGACAGTACCCAGGCGACGTAAACCGCCAGCAGATGGTGTCGAAGCGATTCGGATACCAGGCCGCGACTGCAACCTCCGAGCCGAGGAAAGGGGACACCAGGGCAGGCAACGAGGGCACCGCCCGTCCGCTGCGGGTGTGCGCGACATATGCACTGAGCAGGGCATGGCCCGTTCGCGGCAAAATCCCTGAGCACTCGCATCGATGGTAGGTCACATCCTGCCTGAGAGCCTCTCCCAGTGCGTAGCGGCTGGTCGTAGTCACCAGACCCTGCCCGAAGCGGTCTGCGTAGCGCTTCGCGTAGCCCTGCGCACCCTCACTCCGGGACATCGCCGTGTGCTGGATGTTTGCCCAGGCAACGTACCCGGTCGACGGATAAGGCACCTTGAGCGAACGCGCGGTATCGATGCCGCTTTCAAACGCGGGAGCGATGAATGCGGTGGGGCCGATCAGGTCGACGAGATAGGATCTTCCACGCTCATGAGCCGAATGGAACGAACTGTCGGAGCCTCCCGCGGACTTGCCAAACAGTGAAGACTGAGTAGCCGGCGGACGAGGAAGAGGTGGAGAGGGCGGCCAGAAAGCGGCAGATTCCCTGGGCCACCAGGCTCGGAGAAGGTCCGGAAGCCCATGAGATCGAGGCCGCTCTGCAGGTCTTGCAAACGGTGCTCAACCGTTTTGAGCAGCAGTCCGCCGCCGCCAAAGAGGAGCTCTGATGTTCAATCGATACCCGGCCTGGCGGACGTTTCGTCGCGCGCTTAGCCTCGTCGGAAACGCCATCCATCCCAACGTGAAGGTGACTGCGGCACCCGCATCGATCCATGTCGATTGGAACGCGCAGGTCACTGTCCGCGACGGCACCGTCTTGCGCGTCAACGTCTTTCGGCCGCAGGGTGCTGGACGCTTCCCGGTCATCATGTCCGCTCACCCCTATGGCAAGGACAAAATTCCTGCGAAGACGCGCAGTGGACGCGGCGTGCCCTTGCAGTCGCGTCTTCTGCCCCAGCCGCATACCGTTTGCATCTCGTCCTACACCAGTTGGGAGGCGCCGGACCCCGCCGTCTGGGTTGGCGAAGGCTATGCGGTGGTCAACGCCGATCTGCGCGGCGGCGGCACTTCCCAGGGTATCGGCGACCTCTTTTCAAACGCCGAGGCCTTGGACTACTACGACCTGATTGAGTGGGTCGCCGCGCAAAGCTGGTGCACAGGGAGGGTTGGCCTGGACGGTGTCTCGTACCTCGCGATCAGCCAGTACAAGGTGGCGGCCCTCCACCCTCCGCACCTCGTCGCCATCTGCCCGTGGGAGGGGCTGACCGACATCTACCGCGACTTTGCCCGTCCTGGCGGAGTCAGGGAGCAGGGCTTCAGCAAATTGTGGAGCTGGCTGACGGGCAAAGAGGCCCGTGTCCGCACGTCGCTCTATGAAGCCATCGGCGAACATCCGGAGCGGGACGACTGGTATCAGGAGCGGACGCCGCACATCGAGAACATCCACGTCCCGCTGCTGGTTTGCGGGAGCTTCTCTGACCACCTCTTGCATACGCGCGGCTCGTTCGAGCTGTTTCGACGCGCGGGATCTGCTCAGAAGTGGCTCTACACCCACCGAAACGGAAAGTGGTGCGCGTACTACAGTGACGAGGCTACGCGGACCCGCATCCGCTTCTTCGATCACTTTCTGAAAGAGGAGAAGAATGGCTGGGACAAACAGCCGCGTGTCCGCCTGGAGCTTACCGAAGCTGGGCCCGACCCTGCGGCCGTGATCGATGAAGACGCATGGCCGCCCCGCGATGTGCAGTGGCAGCGCCTGTCTCTGAATGCCGGCGATGGAACGATGGGTTCCAAGAGAGCCGCATCGGCAAGCGCAGCAAGCTTCAAACTGCCGAAGGGCCGCTTGTCCTTTAGATGGACGGTGCCCGAAGATGTCGACGTCATCGGTCCCATGGCGCTCTATCTAAAGGTCGAGTCGGAAGCTGGCGGGGATGCCTTCCTCTTTGCCGGGCTGCGTAAGTTCCACGATGGAGCGAAGACAGTCTTCGAGGGTTCCTACGGCTTTTCCGGAGATATGGTCAGCAAAGGCTGGCAGCGGCTCGCGCATCGCGAACTCGGTCGCGAGCTTTCCACGCCGGAGCAGCCGGTCTACACTCACCGGCATCCCGCTTCTATTGGTGCCGGTGAGATCGTGCCGACCGCCATCGCAATGCGTCCGCACGCCACCCGCCTACGGAAAGGCGATCAGTTGCGCCTGGACGTTCAGGGGCGCTGGTTCTATCCGAAGAGCAAGATGCGCGGGCAGTTCCCCGCGGCCTACCAGGCCAGCCCGGCAGGAGTATGCACTCTGCATACCGGTGGCGGTCATGCCGCGTACCTGCTCCTCGCGACCAGACCACCATCAGCCCCTGTTTACCAAGGGGCAGGCAAGGACGCACAATGACGAAGACGAGACGCCGGCTGCTTCTTGGAGGAGCGTTATTGCTCGGCTTTCTGACAGCCGGAACCGCAGCGCTTCTGATTCCAGGTGTTGACGACGCCCTCTTTACGCGATTGGTCGAGCACCATCTGCAAGCCGGGAACGCAGCCCTGCTCAAGGGTGACTCGCTGAAGGTGCTGCTATGTGGAACGTCCGCACCCTTCGCCGATCCGCACCGCGCTCAAACCTGTACCGCGATTATCGCCGGTGGCCGGTATTACCTTGTCGATGCGGGCCCTGGAAGCGGACGAAATCTTGAGCTGTGGCAGCTTCGCGGACGCGAACTTCAGGCCGTGTTTTTGACGCATTTTCATTCCGACCATATCGGCGATCTAGGTGAGATCAACACCAACGCCTGGCTGGCCGGCCATGCCGGTCGCCTGCCGGTTTATGGCGGACCAGGTGTGGAGCAGGTCGTCGCGGGATTCAACCAGGCCTACGGCCTCGACCAGAGATACCGGACCGCCAACTCCGGACCGCAGCTGCTACCGCCTGAAGCCCATGCCATGGAGGCCTTCCCGATTGTAATGCAGGGCACGCCAGATCCGCAGAAAGATCGCCGCAGCCTTCCCCTCCACTTCGGTGAGCTCACGGTCACGGCTATCGAGGTCAATCACGATCCAGCCGCACCAGCCTACGGCTACCGCTTCGACTATCGCGGACGCTCCGTCGTCGTCAGCGGCGACACCGCATTCCATCCACCACTTGCCGCAGCCGCTCAGGACGCCGATGTCTTGGTCCATGAGGCGCAGTCGCAGCACCTTGTGCAATTGATCGGCAAAGCAGCCGCCGGCGCGGGCGATGAAAGACTGACACAGACCATGTCGGATATCCAGCACTACCACACAGACCCGCTGGATGCTGCCCGCATTGCCAACGAAGCCCATGTGCGGCTACTCGTCCTCAATCACCTCGACCCACCGGTATCGAACCCACTGCTGTACTGGATGTTCTACAAGAGCATGGATACCGTTCGCCGAACTGGGTGGATCAGCGGACAGGATGGAACATTGATCACCCTCCCCATTGGGTCGGATGCTGTGATCACCTCACGGCTATCCCGGTAAGGACATCTCAAGCGCGCTCTCTTAGGTCGAGTCGGGCACGACACATTGCATTGCTGATGGCGCCTTCGCTTAGTTTATAAACAGCCCTCATCAACGTCATGGTGTGTTTCGGTTGGTTAAGGAGCACGCACTTCGCTAAGTCTATCTACTCCTCGCAGGGCAGAGCACGAAACACCTCGCCCTGAACGTTCGTAGAAAAGCGCTACAGCACGACAAATGGGGCGTCAGGCGTTGCCTGTACTTACTTCATGTCTCAATGGAGCGCTATCAAAGGAAGCCCCTTCAGAGCCGTTGAGAACGTCCACCAGACGCCTGCCGCATAGACAAACGCAACCAGGCACACAAGCGTCACTTGCACTCGCTCGCGCAGGGGAGTCGCTGCCAGGATTAGGGCGACGAGCGGCAGAAGTTGCAGGGCATGGAGCGCAAAGAAGTGCGCAACGCGAAAATCCCCATGTACTGTGCTCCAGTTTAAGAATGGAAGCCCCGGTCCGCTGTCAAGTGCGACATGCTGACTCATCTGATGGCCGGCGGCAGCGTTGATCGGGCCGACAACATGACCCGAGTTCATCACAATTCGCACGCCCTCGGCAGCAGCCGCCAGTTGGAACGTGAGCCCAAAACCGACACCCCATGCTATTCCCGCGCGGATGCTCTTCTTCGTGATGAGCCAGAGCACCAGCACCCAGCCTACGAACGCAGTATTCAGCGCGATGAAGAGGCCCATGATCGCAAATAACACGCCGTCGGTCAGCGTTGTAACATTCATATGGGAACGCACGCCACGCAGACTTTGCAAGGTAATAATCGTGTTTTCAACGATCATGCAAACACTTAGGCCCCATCCAATGTACTTCCGTGCTCTCGGCCAGCGACCGGTCGAGCCCAACGCAGACAGCACTAGCGCCATAGTTGCCAGGAAAATGATCACGCTCAACTCGAACTTGATCGGCTTCACCCACGGGTTCAGGCCCAAAACCTGGCGACGGTCGAATGGCAAAGCCGACAGGCTCAAGACCAGTAAGGCCCACTGCCAATACAGCCCGAACCGCAAGCCCCCGCTCTCCTGTAGCGCGGACCGTAATGGACGCAGACTGGAGTGTAGGGTCATGCGAATCTATCCTTCGCACCGATTTCGCGACGCAGTGATAGCTTCAGAAGGAGATAAATTGCCAGGCCCGCCGGTCCAAAAAAGAACGTCAACAAGAGGCAGGGTGCCACAAGCCAACGTGAGATCTCAACCCGCGCAGCGTCGCGCGCTTCCCAAGCGCCGGTAAACAGATCAAAGGCCAGGTAATGAACCCAGCCGGCTAAAAGAGCATAAGGTGAGCTGAAGAGTACACCCACCTGCGCAAGCGAATTGAAGCCTGCCCCTGGCGCTGGTTTGTGCGAGACCAGCAGCCCGATGTATACCCCTGCAATCAAGAGCGGCGCAATGAAAGTTGCAAGTACCTGCGTCACACGCCAGCGCGGTGCCACAAGCAACAGCAGCCAGCACGGCAGCACCACAACACCGCTCAGGCTGAACAACGCAGCCAAGTGCACGCCGAACAAGCTCTCTGCCCCCATGTCTTGGCGTCTCCGTTGCGATGCATCTCAAATGCTCTCATTCAGCATATTGCAAAACGAGCAAGCTGTGCTCCAAACGCAGTATTAGGAGGGATGGCTCGAGCCTTTCCAAGCCGCGGCCTTCCTGCGGAGCGGCCTGCTTGCGAATACCTGCTCACATCGACTTGACCCATCTTCAGATCGACCCGGTCGCGACGAACACGATCTTTATCATCTGTACGGCCCACATCGAGCGACCGGATCGAGCGGGTCGAACAGCTGCGGCGGCAGCGCTGGACAGGCTACCGCATCGCTCTGCAGACCGGCCTGAGCCGGGCCACGGTCAGCCGCATCCTGCGCCGGCTCAGGATCAACCCGCCGCGACACTGTCCGGAGGTCGGCTGGGAGTACGTTCATGTGGCCATCGACGACCACTCGCGCATCGCCACCTCGGGCATCTATCCGGACGAGAAGCAAGGCTCGGTAATCGCCGCTCTGCGCTCCACGCTGGACTGGTATGCAGGGCTGGGCATCCGCTTCAAGGCCGTGCTCACCGACAATGGACCAGCCTACCGCTCCCTCCAGTTCGCCCAGGTATGCCGCGAACTCGGACTCCCGACACCGCGTCACCAGACCCTATACCCGCGCACCAACGGCAAGGCCGAACGCTTCATCCAGACCGCCCTCAGAGAATGGGCCGACGCCCGCTCCTACAACAACTCCCAACAGCTATACTCCTGGCTGCATGACTACAACTGGCACCGTCCACATGCCAGCCTCAACCATCAACCTCCATCAGCCGTTCCAGCTTCGATAGGAATAACCTGTTGAGCCTCCACATCTAGCGCAGCGCACTCGAGTGGGAACGATGTGATGGATCCGCTTCAGGAAGCGGCAGAGTTATAAGTGCCCCAGAGCATTCTGCTCAGTCAACCGCGATGGTCTTGAGGCGGATTGACATCGTAGTGCCGGAACCGAGCGCGCTTTGCGCTGTCAAGGTGCCACCGTGGGCGGTCACGATCCAGTTAGCGATAGAGAGACCCAGGCCGCTTCCATCCTGATCGAAGAAGCGTGCATTCGAGGCACGGTAAAAGCGATCGAAGATGTGCGGCAATTCCTCTGGTGGGATACCGATTCCGCTGTCGGTCACCTCAAGGATTACTTCGCCTGTATTCATCGCCAACGTGAGTCCAACTGAACCGTCCCTCGCCGTGTAACGGCACGCATTGTCAATCAGGATCAGCAGCAAGCGCCGCAAGTGCGGCCGGTCTCCTAAAACTACAATGGGCTCGCTCGTCATCTCCACCAACCAGTGAAGGTTCCGTTTCTCGGCAAGAGCTTTGCTGGTCGGATCCAGCTCCCGGACCAAGGTGCACAAATCCATCGTCTCTAAGCAAAGCAGCTCGGTGTCAGCGTCAGCACGAGCCAGGGTGAGCAGCTGTTCGATCAACGCGGAAGTACATTCGGACTCCTGCAAAATCTGCCCAACCATCTCTCTGTACTCCTGCACGGACCGATCTCTTTCCAGAATCACTTCGGAGGTTGTGCGGATCACCGTGATTGGAGTTCGCAACTCGTGCGAGGCATCGGACGTGAAGCGGGTGATCCTCATGAATGCGGTTTCCAACCGGCCGAGCATGGCGTTGATCGTCTCAGACAGCTCTCGTAGCTCATCCTGCGCCGCGGGCACTTGAATCCTTCGGGACAGGTTCCGTTCCGTGATCTCACGCGTGGAGAGGACGAGGTTGTGAACCGGCTTCATGGCATGCCCGCTGAGCCAGTAGCCCCCCAGCCCGGCGGCGCACAGGATGAGCGGCAAACTCGTCCAGGCCCACACGCCAAATGTCTCCAGCACGTCATAAAGTGGACTGACGATCGTCGCCACCTGAACTTTGTATTCCCTGACGCCAACCTGCACCTTTGAAGCCAGCACACGGACGTCGCCCTGGCGATGGTAGTACGTCGTGAAGTCACCCTCATCGCGATGATGGCGGTAGTGGTGGCGAAGCTGGTTGGTGTCAAGCGGAACATCCAGGTCTCGCATCGCAGGCGACTGATAGAGCACGGCGGATGAGGCGTCTGTGATCTGGTAAAGATCATCGCTCGGCCCCAGCCTGCTGGTGTGCGGTAGCAGTTGCGGGCCAGGATTCGCCTGCTGAAGCCCGCCTGTTTTCAGGAACTGCGCGATGTTTTCGCTCCGCACCTGCAGCTGGTTGTCGACCGTCTTTTCAATCGCACGTTCCAGCCCGAAGTACATCCCGACGGAGTAAAGGACCAGCGACGCAAAGATCACGGCAAGGTACCAGCCGGTCAATCGAAAGCGGATGGAAGGTGGCCTCATACTCTGACCACGGCATCCATGCGATAGCCTACGCCACGAATCGTTGTGATCAGGCTGGCATTCCGATCGACATCGATCTTCGCGCGCAGTGTGCGGATAAACACTTCCAGTGTGTTGGCCTCGATCTCAGGGTTGTCGCTCCAGATGCGTTCGAGGATCGATTCCCGTGTCAGCACGTGGCCCGCACGTCGCATGAAGTATTCCAGCAACGCAAACTGCGTGCGGGTCAGTGTCAGCGGCACGCCCGAGCGGCTGACCTGCCCGCTCTTACAATCGAGCACAAGATCTGCGACTTCGAGTCTTACGTCCTGAACCGACGGTCCCTTACGTGCTACCGCACGCAGGCGCGCCATGAATTCAGCCATGGCAAAGGGTTTGGTCAAGTAGTCGTCCACCCCAAGATCAAGAGCGGTGACAATATCACCTACCGTGTCGCGCGCGGTTAGTGCCAGGACCGGAAGTTGTTGTTTGCTCTTCCGCAGTCTTCGGATCACTTCTAAGCCATCGATCTCCGGCAGCATGATATCGAGCACCATAATGTCGAAGTGACCGGTTTCTGCCTGCGCAAGACCGTCCAAGCCGTCGAACGCGAGGACAACCGTATGGCCCTTTTCTTCAAGGCTTGTCTTGAGCGCCCTGGAGAGGCTCTTCTTGTCTTCCACAATCAGGATATGCACGGCGCTACGTCTCCCTTCAAGAGTCTACGGCTTGCTGGTCTATGCGCTTCATTTAGCAACCAGGCTAAGTGCGCTTTCTTAAGGTTCGCTGAAGACGCCAAGAGGTGGGTCTCTGGACAGACAGCCGGCTCAGTCGCAGGCGTTTGTAAGGGCTCGATCGATCGCCTTGCGCCAGACGGTTTCAGGCCTGGCTACGCGCTTCAGCAAATCTACAGATTGGCTCCCTAGAGTTCGGATCAGGAGGATTTATCTATGCAAGTCACTCTTGGAACTTACGTATCTGCAGCGCGCGCTCGCGTGACCAGCGAGTTTGAACGTCTCGTCGGATCTGTCGCTTCTGCTAAGTGGCCGCTTCCATCTACCCCCATGTTGGGGCTGGTCCTTCTTGCTCTGTGCTTGCCGTTCCCTGGCAGAGCATCCGCACAGACACGGACACTGCTGGCCATCAACGAAGGGGAGTCGACACTTTCCGTTATCAATCCGGAGACGGGCCGGGAGTTGGCAAGGATTGACGAAGGAGGAGTAGCCGGCCACGAGGTGGTGGCTTCTCCCGATGGCACAAAAGCCTATGTGCCGATCTACAGCGACTCCTTCGCCGGTAAGCCGGGCTCGAACGGCAGTGAGATGGTGGTAGTGGATCTGGCTTTGCACAAGGTCATTGAACGTTTCGACTTCGGTCATGGAGTCAGACCGCATGAGCCCGTACTCAACCCTCACGACGGCATGCTCTACGTCACCACGGAGCTGGATCGTACGATCACGATCATCGATCCCACCTCAATGAAGCGAGTGGGCACGATTCCCACCGGGCAGGCCTTGAGCCATATGCTCGTCCTCGATCACGCGGGACGCTTCGGATACACGGCCAACATCCAGCCGGGCAGTGTGTCCGTGCTCGACCTGCGCGCAAGAAAGCTCCTGGCGGTGATTCCCGTCGCTCCGAAGATGCAGAGGATCGCCATCTCCGCCGACGACAAGAGGCTCTTCACGGCAGATCAAAGCAAGCCGCGAGTCGCAGTGATCAACACCGCAACGCATCATGTCGATTCATGGATTCCGCTGTCCGCGATCGCATACACCCTCACCACCACGGAGGATGGTCGTTGGTTGCTCGTCGGCTTTGACAGCGAATCACAGATCGCGGTCGTCGATCTCCGCTCGGACAGAGTCGTGAAGACGATCGATCTTCCCGCCTCACCGAGCGAAATTCTCATGTCTCCCGACGGATCGACAGCGTACGTCTCCTGCACGGACAAGCAACAGATCGCCGCAATCAGAGTGTCGGATTGGGCTGTGACGAAGCTCATCCCGACAGGCAAACGGGTCGACGGTCTCGCCTGGGCGGTGCAGCCATGATTCGTCCCATGCGCTATGGGAACGTACCGGGTGTAGATGCCCGGTACTGGACGGCTATCACACTGGCAAGCATCTTCGGCTGTAACCTGGGCGACTGCTTTTCTTTTTACGCCGGCTGGAATCACTGGATCGGATTAGCTCCCCTGGCCCTGATCTTTGCCGCGCTGATCTTTGGGGAAACTCGCTCTCCGCGCACGACACAGGCCTGGTATTGGGGCGTCGTGATCGTCTTGCGAGCGGCGGCAACTAACCTGGCAGATCTCGCGACCCATACCTTGGAATGGCCTTATGGACGTGTCATCGTCGGTCTGGCCATCCTGCAGGTTCTCGTCGCATGGGCCGTTCTGCCCAGACTGATTCCTGCCGCATCCAATCAGGCTGGCCGCCCTGCAACCAACGGTTGGTATTGGCTTTCCTTACTGACAGCCGGAACGCTGGGCACCGCCGTAGGGGACTGGGTAGCGGAGGAACGTCATATCGGCACCGGATATGGCACCTTGTTGCTCAGTGCCATCTTCGTCATCGTCCTCGCGCTGGGAAGACGATCACGCTGGAGCACGAAGGCGGCTTACTGGCTCGCAATTATCGCGGTGCGTGCGGCGGGAACAACAGCGGGCGATTGGCTTGCCTTCCGGGACGATCCCGGGTTGCGCAACGGTCTCAACTTCGGACTTCCCTTGAGCACCACGTTGACATGCGCCCTCTTCCTCACAGCGTTGGCTTTCTGGAGACCTCTCAAAGCCGTTGGAACAAGTCCACTCGAACGAACGTAGGACGACAGAGATCATGGAAAGCAGGCCTGGCTTGACACAACTAACAGTTCCCAGCATTCCAAACCTGAAGTACAGATGGCTGCTACCAGGGATGCTGGGAACTCTTCTCGTCTCTCTTAGCATTCACGTTTACCTGCTTCAAGTTCTGCGCACTCCATTTCCCGACTTCGAAGGCGTAAGCCTCTGGGCGCGGCTCTTGAGTACTGGTCTCGCCATGTTCGCCCTGATCGTGACATGCATCATCGCCCAACCGCGACTTGGCCGTTGCTCCAAAGTCAAACAATGCGTCATTGTCTTCCTTCTTTACGCCACGCTGAAGGAATCCCTGCGTGGCATCCTGATGAATGGAGTCGTAACGACAGGTTGGGGTTTCGACATCGTGTCGGGTCTGCCAGGCTTGACGTACGCCTCATCCTAAGCAGTCTCGTCGTCATGTTGACTCCGGTGCTGCGCGGCCCCTGGGCCAGGCTGTGTGGCGCTGCGATCGTTCCGGCGATCGGGACGTTCGCGTTCCGGCCAGCGCTTGGTGTCCTCTTTGCTCCCGCGTTGAAGGCCGTGGCGCATCTCGAACACCCGGAGGTCTACGCCTTTCCCTATGGCTGGCAGGTACTCATTCCGGCTTATTTGACCTACGCGGAGCCGGTCATCGCCTGCATGGCTGTCGCTTATCTCGTGTGGGAAGGCCTAAGTAGAAAGCCTGGGAAGCGAATGCTCCAGTTTTGCCTGCTTATCCTCTCGATCCGCGGGATGCTCTTGCCAACATTTGTCTATAGTTTCTACAGCAAGTTGCGGCTTCCGATGGCGATGTTGAGCGAGAGTCAGTTCCTGTTTGAGACGCTCGCGCTTGCATTTCTCACGGCTCTCATCTGGCAGGTATCCGTAACCAACTCTACACGGAACTCCGGCCCCGGAGCCATCCCTTTCCGGGTGGAGTGACGCGACCAAGCTCATCTCAATGGTCTGATGGCTTCATCGCCTCGATCGCCGCCAACGAAATCGAGCCGCGTTCTTCTGTTGCATGAGCCACCAGAACATCCACCAGTGCCCGGCACTCGTTTGCTCCTGTCGCCAACAATTGACGGAACGAAGGTATGCGCGACATAAACCACAGCATGCTTGCCCACGAAGACAGCCCTGCATGCAGACGCGCTTTGCCGGAGGGATAGAGTCGATATCCAAGCCGTTGAATCAGCGTGAAGCTCTCCTGCATACCGCGTGCGATCGCAACTGCCTTGCTCAGGAGGCGCCGCCTCCCCGCCGCATCGCCGCATCGCCGCAACCGATACGCTTTCGAACGAAATGCACACAGGAACATGGCACCGCGGCCAGAGAAGCATGTCCGGTTCAAACACCGCTGGCAAGCCGGCGCTTGCAAAGAGCTTGACCCAGTCCTGGTTGTCCATCTTCGTCTTCTGGCCACTGGCTCCGATCTTCGCGTTCAACCTGCCGACCGGATCGATGCTGCCCTGGACGAACGGCATACCAAACGCGCCACGGTGAGCTCCCACGAAATCGCGCAGGCGCTCTGGATCGAGCGTGTTGAACATGAACTGGATCGATGTTGCGGCGCTTCGTTGCAAGGCAGGCAGCACAGCTTCCACCTGGTGAGCAGGCAGAGTTACGAGCACCAGATCGTAGGGGATCGCTTCGTGCAAGTGCTCAGCGATACGCAGGCCGGCTCGTTCTCCCAAGGTATTGATGACGCCGCCGTCGCGCTTCAGCTGCCGAAGCCGCGACGACTCAGGACGCACGATCGCCGTCCCGTCGTGACCGTTGGCGTGCGCCAAACGAAAGGCGAATGTGCTTCCGATACCGCCCATTCCAACGATTGCAATTCTGAACGACTGCGGAGGAGATCCCAGATGCTTGGTAACCCGTGCGTCTATCATCGACAGAGACCGATGGAGGATCAATATGCGTTCGTCCCAGAGCTGTTACCCCTGATACGGACGCTTCAGATGCGTTCGTCGACTCGGTTCGAGTCTCCTAAAAGGCACCCTACTTTGGACACACGCCGTAATTTCCCGTTGGCTGCACCACATGCGTGATCCGTGTCTTGCCGTCGGCGGCTTTCTCAAGATTGAAGTAAAGGCGGCCAACGTCCCCATCAGCCGTGAAACACACCTTGGTCCCTTGAGCTGACCGATGGACCGAGAAGTCATCCAACATGCCGACAGAGAAAAAGTCGGGCTCAATTTTGTGAGACTCACGCTTTACGTCGGCGATCTGAGGCCGGAGAAGCTGCGACACCTGAGGAGTGGCAATGTTTGCTGTCGATCTCCCTTCGGACAGCCTCCAGAAGAGCTCGTCGATGAGATCGAGCTCGGGCATCGTCGACTTTTTGCCCAGGTTGTATACGCCATTTGGAGTGATCCGAAGCCGCTGCATGACCGCCCGCCCGTCGCACGACCCACATGCGAAGAAGCTGCGAAACTCCTCTTTTTCTCCAAAGCTTAGAATGCCGTCTTTAAAGTGCTCCCCGAGTCTCTGATCGATCATGAAGTCGTACCAGTCGATCCACAGCAAATCTGCCCGATCCCCTGCCCAGCGCCAGACGCTTGCCTGTTTCCCGATGGTTGCTCCCATGATCTGCGCATACCCAGCGCTAATATAGAACCGGGGGTACCCGTTCGCGTCTGGTGTTAGCAGTCCAAGAGCGGCGTACAAAGGGCCGCATGTTCCGGGTTTGTGTTCGGAGTTGGTTTCTCTACACTTTCCGCCTGCACGGTCGAGCTTCCACGCACCTAGCAAACCCCGAGGATCAGCCGGTTGTGGAGCGGCATCCTCAATGGACCAGAGCAAGGTGGGTTTACCGTTGCGCGGACCTACGACGAACACGGTCCCTACTTCTCCGCTAAATAGAGCGGCCGCAAAGAGTTGCGGTCCCAATTGAATAATGTCCGGCACCGGACCGTTATTACCTTTGCAATCTGTGAAAGGACCGTCGAGCTTGCAGAGAACAAGGCTAATCTGTTGTGTCGTTGCATCTGGCTGCTGGCCCAAGAAAATTACAATGGCATCGGAACTTGCACGCCACATGTCTGATAGAGCTTGAACGGCAACAGCGGAGTCGTCATCAAGAAAATCCTGATTAGGAGAATGGCTCTCAAGTTCATGCTTGGCTTCCTGATACCGTTCAGCTGGCGTCTGCCCAACGGCAAAGCTGGAGAGAAGTCCGACCGCGACAGCTAGAAGCAAGATCATTCGTGTTCCCCTAGGAACGACGCGTGACCGCTTCCATTTTTTGCAACCGGGGCACTGTTTCATCGCCTCTGAGTATGCCCTATCTTTTCCTGTGTATACGCTTTTAGACGATTGTCTCCACTATTGTTCCATCGCCATTTGAACCTGGACCGCAGACCATTCCCCCAGTTTTTCGGGGCGTGGGGATCTCACGAGCATTGAGTTCTGCTGCGATCGCGCGGAGCGAGCTCGCGCCGGTGGCTTGAATGGCTGTGATCGTCGGAAGGAGCTCCGCGCGGTTCCGGCTCGCTTTCTGGCAACGCTCCTGCCGCGCTGCAGCTCCGATCTCTGCAAACCGTTCAGCCGAGACGCGGCGGCCGCCGAGCTTCGTTCCCCGCGCTTTTGCGGCCGCGAGGCCTGCCTTGGTTCTTTTTGAGATGGCCTCAGCCTCCTACTCAGCAACTGCGGCCAGGATATGGACCACGAACCGATTCCCGCATGTGGACGCGCGCCCTCCGCATGAACCCGCGCTCCAACTGGCGTCGCCTTAACTATGACCTGCACAGCGCCATCGGCTTCTGGACTCTCGCTATCGTCCTCTGGTGGGCCTTTTCCGGTATGTACCTTCGGCTGGTACCGCCAGGTATCCGCCGCCATCGCCGCGGTCTCACCCCTCGCAGGCATGAGATCGCCCTCCCAGAACCCGCTCCCGCCGCCCCCAGCCGGCGCCCACGTCACACTGTCTGACATCCTGGCAGCCGCCGACACCGCCTCACCCCACGGCCGCCTTTGGAGCATCAGCGACCCCACCCTCCAAACCCCCGAAACCTACCTCCTGCTCGACCGCGCCGCCCCCGGCGACTTCTCGCACCGCGACATCCTTCGCATCCGCACCGCCGACGCCCATGTCCTCAGCATCTGGCGCTACGGAGAACGTCACAGCCTGGGCGACTGGATGCTCTGGTCCATGCACCCACTGCACTTTGGCACCCTCTGGGGCCCCGCCGTCAAGCTTCTCTACTTCCTTCTCGGCCTCTCGCTCACCGTCCTTACTTTGACTGGCCTCCTGATGTACTGGAATAGATATCTTCGCCATCTTCAAGTGCGGAGTTGAAGCGCGAGGTTTGAAGAGGCAGCATAGTTCGCGTGGAGCGCAACTCGGTTCCACACAGAAGAACCCTTCGTGACTCAAGGCGGGATTCCACCGGGACACCGCCCCATGGCAGGCCAGCCAGAAGCTGGTATACCGGTTATTCACTTTCCGAGAACAGGATTCGCAGGCTGGACAAGTGGCACATACACGATACGTCTTCACCTCGCATGCCATGTAAAGCAGAACAAATCGAGTGAACTATCAAGAAGGGGGGTCGACTCGATGAGTCGCCCCCCTTGCTACAACTGCAACTACTTATGCAATCTCGTCTTTATCTGACATGAGATTCGGTTGAGTGATGCGGGATAGGAGGTCTTTGCCTTTTTCCATCACGCCTGTCGCAGATCCAAGCGCCTATTCTTTTTGTCCCAAGGTGTCCGGGCGACCGAATCCCAGGTTTGGCTCGCCAGCACCTTCCAGTGGAACGGCGATGAACGGCTCAAACTACTTGCTGATCGTCGCCTTAATTGCCCTGCCAGCCGCAGCCATGGTGTCATGGACAGTTGCCATCCAGCTACACTCCCGCTTTGTTTTATGACGTTTCCGCAATCCTAAACCGAAGGCGCGGCGTGGGATCCGGCTCTGCCAGAGGGCATTCTCCTTTGCGCGCTTTTGCCGCCAGTACGAGCAGAACATCATCCTTGGGGCAGTGGAGCGTATCTCTTTTGCGCCCGGCAGGTCGCGGCCTTGGAGGACCGCTTCGACTTTCTGCAGCAGCTGCTCGTTACGGCCTCAACCGCCCCGGTCGGCTCCCTCAGATGCACAACATATTGAAACCTCACAGCTAGTGCAGCCCCAGGAGTTGCTTGCAGCAATTGTTTTCTTCTCACCGTGTCGCTCTCCATGCGAGCATCTTTTTTTCTTCTAGAAACATCCACGCAGGTGTGGGGAAATCATTCTCATGCCTTTCATAAGATTCCGATCGCTGTTCGCAATTTGCGCCGTCCTGCTCATGGCTTCTGAATGGATTCTCCTGGTTGCCGGTATCCACGTTCACGAATTGTTGGTCGGTGCAGCATGCGTCTTGGTCTCGACTGTCTTCCTTTCCTCCGTCTGCAAGACTTCCACTTTGACTCTCGACTTCCACGTCTCCGATGTAAAAGAAGGCTGGCGCATCCCCTGGTACGTCCTCTGCGATTGCGTCATCCTTGCCAGGGTCTTACTGCGTGACCTTTGTTCCCTCGGCCCTACTCGTTCCCTCTACCGCGTGAGTGGTTTCAAAACCAGCAAGAACGATCCTCGCATGGTCACGCGGCGCGTGCTTGCCACCGTATACACCACCACCTCTCCCAACTCAATCGTCATCGGCATCGATTGCAAGCAAAGCAGATTGCTCTTCCACCAGCTTGAGCGTAGGGCCGTCTCTGAGATGACCCGAAGGCTCGGTGCCAACTCATGAACGTCTGGCTTATCGCCGCGGTCGCCGTTTCCACCGGCCTGCTTCCGTGCGCCGATATGTGCCTCCGCGGCACCCCTGAACGTCGCCTCGTCGGATTGGAGATGGCGAGCATCATCGTCACCATTGTCATGGTCCTCTTCACGGTCGCATTCGGCCGCAGCGCCTTCATCGAGCTTCCGTTAGCCCTCGCCGTGATGTCCTTCGGAGGAGGCCTGATCTTTGCACGTTTTCTCGGTAAGCACCTGTGAACCCATCGCTCCATGTTTCCGTTCAAGTAACCGTGTTGCTGATCTTGATCGTCGCTTCCTGCTGGATCGGCGTTCTCGGCATGTGGCGCATGCGCGAACCCATGCAAGCCCTTCACTACCTCTCGCTGCCTGCATCTGCCGGAGCCACGTTCCTTGTCATAGCGGTCTTTCTCCAACTTGGCAGCTCACAGATCTCCTGGAAGACTCTCTTGATTTCGCTAATCCTGTTCGCGATCAACTCTGTTGGGGCTCATGCGACCGCCCGCGCCTTTCGAACTCGCGAACTCGGACACTGGGAACCACTCGACGGCGACCCAATCGAGTTCGTGCGCGATACAGAACCTGGAGGGAAGCAATGACCTGGTTCGGCGCCGCGATGCTTCTGGTCGTCGCCATCTCCGGCCTGGGCGTCGTTAGCACGCGCGACGTTACGGAGCAGGTGATCGCACTCGGCTTCTACGGCATCCTCATGGCGCTTGTCTTCTTCTACTTTCAGGCTCCTGATGTTGCGCTGTCGCAGATCACGGTCGGCGCCGTCGCATTACCGCTCATGGTAATGCTTGCCATCTCTCGCATGAAGTTTCGGAGCGCCCTCAAGAAGAAGACACAGGAGAGAGACACTCATGACTGACGGCCTACGGCTCCGCCTCTTCTACGTTTTCGGTGTCATCTTTTTCAGTCTCTACTGCTACGCGTCGCTCAACCTACCCGCGTGGGGACACTATCGTGGGCCCTACGGCGACGCCATCTCCCGCTTAGTCGTCTACGAGCGCCACGCCACGGACGCGGTCAACGCCATCAATTACGACTATCGTGGCTTCGACACTCTTGGCGAAGAAAACATTCTCTTCGCTGCCGTCCTCGGCGTCACCATGCTTCTGCGCCGTGAGCCTTCCGTCAAAACCCGTGCGGTCGGTAAAGTCGAAGATCAACATAAGATGAGCGTCACCGTGCGGGCGGCCGCGCTGCCCGCCGTCCTACTCACCACTGTCTTCGGCTTTTACATAGGCCTCCACGGGCAACTTACGCCCGGGGGAGGGTTCCAGGCCGGGGTGATCCTCTCTACAGTGCCGCTGCTCATCTACATCGCTGAAAATACCGAAGCCTTCAAGCGCATCACCTCGCACAGCGCGATTGAAGTCTTCGATGCCCTTGGGGCGGCATCGTACGCGCTGATTGGGATTGCGCCTCTGCTCTTTGGCCTGCCGCTCTTGACGAATATGCTTCCGCTTGGAACCACCGGAGACGTCTTCTCCGCTGGCACCATCGCCCTGATCAGCGCATGCGTTGGGGTCGAAGTCACTGGGGCATTTCTGCTCGTCGCCTACACCTACCTTGAAGAGATCATTACGGGCGAGATCCCGGAGGAGTAACGCATGCCCCACATCCTTGATGCATTTCCTTACTTCGTTGCCGCGTGGCTCTTCTGCTGCGGACTTTACGGGCTCGTGACCAGCACCCATCTCGTACACTCCGTTGTCTGCCTTGCTTTGCTACAAAGCTCTACCTACGTGCTGCTGCTCTCGATTGGCTATCGCATCGGGGGCGCTGCTCCTGTCTTCTCAGATATCGCACCTGGCCGGCTCACCGTCGACCCTGTGGTTCAGGCGCTCATGCTTACCGATGTTGTCGTCGAAGCGGTAGTGGTCGCGCTGCTGCTCGCCATGGTCGTAAAGGCGCACGAGAAATCCGGCAGCGTCTCCCCATCGGACCTGCGCACGATGCGAGGTTGAACCGGTGATACCGCATCCCAGTAACCTGCCGCCGCTCCCGGTTGCCGTTCCGCTGCTCGGCGCGGCATTAATTGCGGCCACGCGTAAGTGGCTTCCGCGCGCGGCTGCCGACAGCCTCGGAATCCTGTTTGGCGCGGCCACCCTGGCTATCACGACCACGTTGCTGCTCCACGCCGCTCATTCCAGCCAGGTTTACTGGTTCGGTAACTGGTATCCGCGCGGTCCGATGGTGCTCGGAATCGCCTTCGTCGTCGATCCCATCGGCGCTGGCCTAGCCATGCTTGCCTCGCTGCTGACCCTGCTCGCGCTCGTCTTCTCCTGGCGCTTCGTCGACTCCGGCGACAATCACTTCCAGCCGCTGATGCTGATTTTTCTCGCTGCCATGTGCGGCTTTTCTCTCACGGCCGACCTGTTCAACCTGTTTGTCTTCTTTGAACTAATGAGTACGGCAGCATTCGCACTCTGCGGACTCAAAACCGCGGAGCCAGCGCCGCTGCAAGGCTCCTTCAACTTTGCCGTGACCAACACCATCGCGGCTTTCCTCGTCCTCACCGGCATTGCCCTGGTCTACGCCATGACCGGTGCGCTCAACATGGCGCAGATCGGCCTCGCACTCGGTCACCGCCACGATCCTCTCGTGCTCTTCGCCTTCACCCTGCTCACATGTGGATTCTGCGTTAAGGCTGCCATCACACCCTTCCACTTCTGGCTACCCGATGCCCATGCGGTTGCGCCTACGCCCGTTTGCGTGCTGTTCTCCGGCATCATGGTCGAGCTTGGCTTGTATGCGGTGCTCCGCCTGCATAGCGTACTTTTCGCGCAATCGCTGGCGCCCCACGCTTCGCAACTTCGGGCCATCCTCATCACCTTTGGTGCGATCACAACCCTCGTTGGCGGCGTCATGTGCTACGCAGAACACCACCTCAAACGATTGCTCGCGTTTTCCACCATCTCGCATGCTGGCATGATGCTGCTCGCCCTGGCAATCGGCTCCCCCCTTGCCGTCGCCGCGATGCTTACCTACCTGCTCGCGCACGCGCTGATCAAATCGGCCCTGTTCTTCACCAGCGGCATCATCCTTCATCGGCTGCGCTCTATCAGCGAGCAGGTTCTTTTCCGCAAGGGCACGAAGCTTCCCATAACTGCCGCTCTCTGGTTCCTCGGCGGAGCCGGCCTTGCAGCCGCACCGGGCTTCGCCACCATGCTGGCCGAGGCCGGCGTCGCACGGGCGGAAGAACTCGCCCATGTTCCTGGCATTTCGTTGCTCTTCATGACCGGCGGCATCCTTACCGGAGCCGCGGTCTTTCGCGTCGGTATGCACACGTTTCTTGGCTGGGGATCGATGCCCCTCACAGATGAATCCGCAGACGTGGGCGAACTACCAGAGACCAGCGATGCCGACCCCCGCATCTCCTGGTACCACGTCGCGCCGCCAACCCTCCTGCTCGCCTTCGCACTGGTACTGCCCTTGCTGCCCGGCTGGCTACCGGTTCTCTCAAATGCTTCTGTCTCGCTCGCCGCGCAGCCGGTCAGCCAGGCTGCGTATCTTCACACCTTATACACCGGCCAAACCGTGGACCTCAGCCAACCGACCTGGCAGCAGGCCGTACCTGCTGCCGCTGTACGCGGTGCCATCACGCTCGTGCTCGCCTGGCTTCTCGCCTGCACTTCGGTCTTCCGGCTCAAGCTCAAGCGGTGGCTTCGCCTCGGTCCGCGACTCGAAGGCGAGCTGCACCTCCTACGTACCCTCCAGAGCGGACACCCTGGCGACTACGTACTCTATTTGACCGCTGGGCTGGCTTTGTTCGGCTCGGCTGCGATGGTCTTTCTCCGTTCCTGAGCGATAGAGACCCGCTACATTGCAGGGGTTGGTAGCTCACGGGGTTTCTCACGAAGTACAGATTGAGAGCATCGACAATGGCTCAAGCTTCCGACAAGAACCTCCAGGAAAACGGTAGATGAAAGAGCGAGAGAAACCAGCGTTCCTGGACATGAACAACAGCACAAGTCGTGTGAATGACCAAGAAGGGGGTCGACTCGATGAGTCGACCCCCTTGCTACAGTTGCCACTGCTTATGCGATCTCGTCTTTATCTGACATGAGATTCGGGTGAGTCATGCGGGATAGGAGGTCTTTGCCTTTTTCCATCACGCCTGTCGGAGATCCAAGGGCCTGTTCTTTTTGTCCAAAGGTGTCCGGGCGACCGAACCCCAGGTTTGGCTCGCCAGCACCTTCCAGTGGGACGGCGATGAACGGCTCAAACTGCCCGTGACCATCAGGTGCCGTCCCCGAAGTCCACGCTTGATTTTCCTGGTTGCCAGCCTGCTTATCGGTTGTCGTAATGAAGAATTTGTAGCTGTAATCCTGATTCTCCTTAGATTGTGGAAAGGAATTTGGAACAGGCAGATGCGACGGGCCAAGTTCCTCTAGGACCGCGAGCCACTGCTGCTGGTGCATCGTGTCCCGGGCGATATTGAAGGCCAGCATCTTTTTCATGCCCGGGTCGTCGGTTGCGTTATAAAGCCTGACCGCCAGTACCCGCCCTGTTGCCTCAGCGGCTACATTGCAGTACATATCCCCGGCAAGATTGCCGCTGGCGTAGATGTGAGACATATCGAACGGCACACCGTTCGAGTCGGACGGCATAGCCGACAGGCCGGTTGAGAGGATATGGCGCATATCCATTCCGTTCATAACGGCTCCCGCGATTGGATCGGCTGCCATCTCCTCCTGGAAAGCGACTGGCGCCTTTTCTAGATTGAGAGCTACTGCCGTCGCGAGCATCTCAATGTGCGAGATTTCCTCCGTGGCAGTGTTCAAGAGCATGTCGCGGTATTTTGCTGGGCCACGTGAGCCCCAGGCTTGGAAGAAGTACTGCATACAAACGCGGATTTCGCCTTCTACACCTCCGATTGCCTGCTGCAGCATGCGTGCAAATACGGGGTTCGGCTTTTCTACGGTAACTGGGAATTGAAGCTTCTTATCTGTGTAATACATGAGTCACTCCGGTTTGATGAGGTTTTAGGCGTGCGCTTGAAAGCCGAACACCGACCAATTTTGGGCTCGGGGATTACCTGTCTCTCGGATCTGTGTCTAATCCTTCTCGCAGGCTTGAAAGAAGTCTTTCAGTAGTGTGCTAGACGGTTCGCTGTCGTTCAGCCACCTGACGGTCCTCCGTATCTTCCGAGGTGGAGAGTAGAACAGCCAACGTCAGTGATGGCAGCTCAAGCTCCCGGTCACGAATGGTGAGTCCTTCACGCGAGACGACCGCAAGCTGCTCCCCTTCCAACAGCTCGAACTTGGAGCTCTCGTGACCAAAGTTGATCAGGATTCGAGCCTCGTCTCTGCCCATGACCAACGTAAGCCGCTCATCGTCTCTTGTGACGAACAGATGATGCATGTCTCCGTCATTGAAACAAACCCTGCTCCGCCGCAGCTTGATCAGCGACTTTACCCACGCGAGCATCTCAGCGTGCTTACCTTCTCGTTGCTCCTCCCACTTCAACTTCGACATCTCATAAGTCTTTCCGTCTTCCGGATCCGGGATGTCCTCTCCGAAGCCGAACGCCGCAAACTCCTTCTTGCGTCCTTCGGCCACAAGACGGCGCATCTCCTCATCTTCGTGATCCGCGAAGTAGAGGAACGGTGACGAGGTCGCCCACTCCTCACCCATAAACAACATGGGCATATAGGGAGCCGTCAGCAGGAGGCCGATCGAAACCTTGGCTGCGTTCAGACCGACCAGATGTTCAAGGCGTTCTCCCCACCCTCGATTCCCTACCTGATCGTGGTTCTGATCGAAGTGAACGAAGTGATGCGCGGAAAGACCGTCTGCAGGACGACCATGCCGCCTTTTGCGAAAGGTTGAGTATTGCCCGTCGTACACGTACGCATGCTTGAGCGCCTTGTGAAGATCCGCGAGCGTACCGAAGTCGGAGTAGTAGCCCCCCTCGCTTTCTTTAGGTTTGTACAGCAATGCGAAGAGCGCATGATGAAAATCGTCGCTCCACTGCGAATCCATACCGTAGCCACTCGCTTCCCGCGGTCTCACAATCCTCGGATCATTCAGATCACTTTCGGCAATAAGGAGGAACTCTTTTCCCAAGGTCGCTCCCAGACGCTCGACTTCGGTCGACAATTGTTCCATGAAGTGGACCGAAGACAGGTCCAGAAAGGCGTGCACAGCGTCGAACCGAAGGCCGTCGCAGTGATAATCCCTCAACCACATGAGGGCGTTGTCAACAAAGAAGCGACGCACTTCATCACTTCCTTCTCCATCGAGATTAACTGCGCTTCCCCACGGAGTCTTCCGATCGGCGTTGAGATACGGACCGAACTTCGTCGTGTAATTTCCCACCGGACCGAAGTGGTTATAAACGACGTCCAGGATCACGCTCAGGCCGTTTGCGTGGCATGCATCCACAAAGCGTTTGAAGCCGTCGGGGCCGCCATAGGGCTCATGAGTCGCAAAGAGTGCGACGCTGTCGTAGCCCCAACCCTGCTTCCCTGCCCAGGCCGCGACCGGCATGACTTCCACATGGGTCACGCCAAGGTCAGCCAGGTAGGGCAGGTGTTGAATGGCACTGTCGAAGGTGCCTTCTTTGCTGAAAGTCCCGATGTGCAGTTCGTAGATGATCGAACCAGTCTTCGGAGATCCTCTCCAGAGCTGGTCATGCCACTCGAAAAGAGTATGGTCATAGAGTTCAGAGAGTCCGTGTACACCCTCGGTCTGCCGTAGACTCCGCGGGTCAGGAATGGGGTTCTTCTCGTCATTAAGCAGGAAGGCATACTTGTCGCCGCAACCCGCTTCAGGGACTTCCAGCGTCCACCAACCGCGCTTGTTGGGGCCGTTCATCGGTGAAATCTGGTCCCGCCACTTGAGGGACATATTCTTGGCTTGTGGAGCCCAGACGCCAAACTTGTGCATAGCCAAACCTCCTTTGCCTTTCGTGGATGGACTTGCAGCCGAGCGTTCAGGCCGTGAGACAACCGCTTGGATTACCTCAATTGCCAGAGGGTTGCGTCTGCGTTCCCGTCGGGGAATTAAGAGCACGGCGCTGTCTTTCGTCTGTCGCTCGTGGTTCCAGCGGGCGGCGCGCCAGTCCGATTGCGTCGTGCACCCACGGCAGCCAAAACGCTCGGACCTCCACAGTGATGGGGCGCCTGTCGTCAGGCAATGCGCAACGTCTTCAACGTGACAAAGACGGATTTGTCATGGCGCCCAGGATCCACGATCAGTTCCAAGGACACGACATTCTCCTCTGCAACCGGGTATTCCTCAATCTCTTCGCTCGAACCGCCCGGGCTAAAGCTCCATTGCTGGCGAACGATTTCTCGTTTCGAACCATCTGCGTGGGTCACCGAGAGTGCAAACTCCTGGAAGCGGCTGAACGTTTTCTCTTCAAACTCCAGCCGAATTTTGCGAATTATTCGCGGATGGTCGAAGACGAGCCGGATGCTCTGGGGACCTGGCAATCCGGCGCGAAATCCTTCCGTCTCTCCCGGCTTCAGGGCCTTTTCAAATGGGAAGGCCGGGTCCTCAGAAGCGAGTTCTGCCGACGCGAGACTCAACAGATCGATCCAGTCTGTACCGGCTGAGGGGGAGCTAACCATGCTGGAGTGTTTAAGTATTTTTCGCACGTAGCTCCTTCTGGATCGCGCTCTCTGATAGCGAAACCGTCCAGCCAAGACCTCTAATGAACCGGGGTCTTCAGAACAGCAGGAGTGGCAACGGGCGGCTTCGGAATTGCAGCATTGCGATTGGGTTTTAGGACGACAAAGACGGCCAAGAAAGCGATCACGATTCCCGCGATGAGGAAGAAGAGGATCGGGCTACACTTCTGACCGCGGGGCTCCGGATGGGTGGCTACAGCCTTTAGGTCCATAATGCTTCCTTCGTGAAGCAGAAGTTGATGCCGAAGCAGTTGAAACGTTATCTGTTAGCGGTGTGACGTGAGTGTTCAATACACAGGAGGCGGGTAGATCTCGTCGTCGTTCCGCAGACTCTCGTTGAACAGCGTTAGGGTCGTCCTCAACGAGGGTCAGTTTGGGATACTTGAAGCGCGCGAAGAAGTTCTCCGATGACATCTCTTCAGAAAGTTGTTCGTCAATGGTTTCTTGTCAAGAAGGCACATCAATGCAGGCTCGGCATCGGTCCTGTTGAGCTCTACATTTGCGGGAGCAAATCCTTGTGAGTCCGCCCAAGCTCTGATCTGGCGGTGGTCTGTGGTGGGTCCTGTGATTGCCACGGCAACTTGGATGGTGAGCTCTGGCGTGAGGCTGCATTCAAACTTGTTTTACCGGAGCCACGAGGCGGGTTCTGTCTTCCTGCCGACACATGGGAGAGGAAATTGTAGAGTTGTAGCTTCGCTCGCGCTTGCAGGCGTCCTCCGGCTTGCAGCTTTTCATTGCAGGTTCCGTCACCTCTACCCCCCGCATCACAACGCTCGTCAATCGTCGATATCTTCCGGCAGATCCAGTACCATCGGACGCCAGAGCCTGCAGCAACACAAAACTCGAGGATGAGGAATGAGCAAACTAGAACCGTTAGCGCGCCAGGTCGGTATTCAGGTGGTCGTTCCTACTATCGATGGCGGAGAGCAGCCGGTCACGGATGAAACGAAGCGAGCCTTGCTTAGGAGTTTGGGACTGGCGGTCAGCGACGAGCATGAGGTCGCGGCGTCCCTGTTCGCTGTAGAAGAACGCTCCCTGGAAGTTGACTCTTCCCGCGGTGCTGGTCTTGCCTGCGCAAAAAAAAGAGATTACGGTTCCCGTCGTACTGCCTGCTGGCAACGCAGCGTTCGAATGGGTGCTCACCCTTGAGGACGGGAGCACCCGAACTGGAAACGTTGAATTCGAAACGCTTGCCTTGCTCGAAGAGCGAGAAGTTGCTGGACGTCGCATGGAGCGCCGCATCCTTCCTCTGCCGGGTCGTCACGCGGAGGGCTATCACACCCTGAAGCTAATCGATGCTGCAGAGTCTTGCCGTCTCATTCTGACCCCAGGCAGGTGCTGGCTGCCGGCGAAGCCTGTTGAAATTCATCGGCTCTGGGGGCTTGCGGTTCAACTCTACCTTCTCCAATCGAACAGCAACTGGGGAATAGGAGATTTTGGCGATCTTCGCGGGCTCGTCGAGTTGAGCGGCGAACACGGCGCAGACATCGTTGGAGTCAACCCTCTCCATGCCATGTCTCAGGACAGGCCAGCTGACGCGAGCCCCTACTCTCCGTCGGATCGGCTTCTTCTCAACGTGCTTAATATTTCTATAGGAGGATTGCCGGAACTTGAAGCGTGCCCGGAAGCGAAAGCTCTGACTGCATCGGAACAGTTCCAACAACAGCTGAAGAAGTCGCGAGAGGACAGCTACGTCGATTATGAGACTGTCGCATCCTTGAAACTACCCGTCCTTCGATTGCTTTTTGAAGTTTTCGAGGCTGCTCCAGCTAGCGAGGCACACGAGGCTCTGAAAGCATTTCACGAGGAGAGAACTGAGCTGCTGGACCGGTCCTGTGTCTTCCAGGCTTTACGGCTCTACTTGACTGCTCAGGATGCTTCCTTCACCGACTCAGCACGCTGGCCCGCCGAGTACCGCTCCTATAACGCTTCGGGAGTTCAGGATTTCCGCAACAGCCATCCGGAGCTCGTCCGATTTCAACTTTGGTTGCAATGGATCGCCGACCGCCAGCTCAGCGACGTAGCGAAGGCGGCGAGCGGGATGGCCGTAGGTCTTTACCGAGATTTAGCTGTGGGGTCCCACAGCTCTGGAGCCGAGACCTGGAGCCACCCAGATCAGTTTGCCAGGGGAGTAATGATCGGTGCTCCTCCGGATCAGTTCAATCCCAAAGGGCAGAACTGGGGATTGCCCCCACTCGATCCTCAGGCTCTTAGGAATAAAGCCTACGGTCCGTTCATCGACTTGCTGCGCGCGAACATGCGGCATGCTGGCGCTCTTCGGATCGATCATGTCATGGCACTTCGCCGGCTGTATTGGATTCCCCAAAGCGGCGGTACTGAGATGGGAGCCTACGTTCATTATCCAATCGACGACCTGGTCGGCATCATCGCGCTCGAAAGCCAGCGCAATCGATGCCTCGTGATAGGAGAAGACCTCGGCGGTGTTCCCGATGGACTCAGAGAGCGTCTAGCAGAAGCGAACATTCTCTCTTATCGCGTCTTGTCGTTTGAACGCGATGGAAAGGCATTCAATCGTGCGCAGGATTATCCCTGGCTTTCGCTTAGTGTCGCTGGTAATCACGACCTCACTACCCTCGCAGGTTGGTGGAGTGGCGGTGACATTCACCTTCGAGAAGAGCTGAAGCTCTTTCCCACGGATGACGGGGCAGCAGAGGCACAGTCAATGCGAGAGCGTGATCGTAAGGACATGATTGCCGCGTTCCAAGCGGAAGGATTAGTCGAGTCGGAGCAGGTTCTGAGTGAAGAACAGTTCTGCGTTCTCGCCCACCAGTTCTTGGCGCGCACCAGTTCCCTGCTGACCATGGTTCAACTCGACGACCTTGCTCAGGAATCGGAACAGGTCAACGTTCCGGGAACGTCCAATGAACATCCTAATTGGCGGCGCAAGACGTCCCTCTCACTTGAGCAGCTTGCCTCCGATCGGGAACTCGAGCGGATCGCTGCACTCATGTAATCCACGAGCCAGTCCTATTTCTGCATCTCCTCTGTTACTGAAGACCCATGTCCAGATTCCTGAACCCCGATCCTGTGCTCGTAAACGAGGTTGCCACCTGCAGGCCGGTGTAAAAGCCTATCGTGCACGGCGCGGCGGCCCGCAGGAACTCCCCTGCCATGCCGCAGCCCTGCTCTTCGCGCGCTCGGCCGGTGTAGAACCGAATCTGGAGCAGTGGCCCGAACTCGGACGCGGGTTGATGTTTGGCCCACTTACTCCGACATCATTCCGCATGAACGGTCGCGATAGCCTGCCCGATGCGCCGACACGATTCGCCGAAGAGATCAAAGCATTCGGATGCATGAGTTCCAATCGCCTAACACCCATGCAGACAGGGCAATTACAAGCCCTCGCAGGCGCGCGCGACGATGCTTTCGCCCGATTTGTGGGAAGCTTACCCGAATCCTAGTCACTGGTGAGTGCTACCGATGTGTCTTTGACGGTTGTACCCCCGACTGGTGATTGAGATCAACTGTTAAGGTTATGTAGACTTGCAGGTGTAATGACGTCAATAGGACATGACAGGTTTCAACATGATGCATAGCAGTTCAGCACCTACTTCAAAGACAGATAAGATCAGACGCAGACTTTCCGGGTTGGAAAGCGCGTTTCAAGCGGCTCCCATTGGACTCTGCGTTTTGGACCTGGACTTTCGGTATGTCACCGTGAACGCGTGCTTCGCACAAATGTATGGTCATTCCCGAGAACACTTCATCGGTCAAACCGTAGTCGAAGCGTTACCGGGACCTGCCTCTCAGATCATGGAGCATCTTCGAGAGGCACTCAACTCCGGGAGGATCGTCGAACGGGAGATCACGCTCGACGACCCTTTCAAGAAGGACGGGATCTCGACGGATCAATTGATTTACCTCCGTTCTGCCCAGCCGGTCCTGGACCAAAAAGGTGTTGTCTGTGGCATCTCGGTTGCTCTCTCAGACGTCACCGCTCGCAAGCGTGCCGATGCAGCCTTGCGGGAAAGCGAGGAGAATCTTCGCCATACCGTCGAGCTGACGCCACACATTCCGTGGACGACTGATCCGACAGGTGAACTCACGTTCATGAGCCCGCGGTGGCATCTTTTGACAGGGGGGGAACCCGGGGTCGTCCGTCTCAAAGATTGGAAGGATGTGCTGCACCCTGACGATGCAGAGAAGACAGCAGGGCTGTGGGATCATTCGGTTCGCACCGGTGAGCCCTACGACGCGGAGTATCGGATTCGTTCCGCAGAGACAGGGTGGCTTTGGGTGCGCGCCCGCGCTTATCCCCGGCTGGATTCGTCCGGAGCAATCGTTCGGTGGTATGGGACTGTCGAGGATGTCCACGAGCGAAAGCTCATCGCGATGCGCCTTGAAGAGGCGACCGAAGAACTTGCAAGGAGGGCGCAAGAAGATCATCTCACCGGCCTTCCGAATCGGCGCCGCTTCGATGAAGTGCTGAAACGTGAGATCAATCGCGCTCGCCGTACCAAGCTGCCCCTAGCGCTTATTCTTCTGGATATAGATCACTTTAAAAAGTTTAACGACCTAGCCGGTCACCTCGCGGGCGATGACTGTTTAGTGGCCGTTGCCAAGACTCTCGAAGGGGTTATACGCAGGCCCGCCGATATAGCGGCACGCTTCGGTGGAGAAGAGTTCGCCATCATCCTGCCGGAGACCTGTGAGAGCGGTGCAGAGCAGATTGTGAGCAAAGCGATCGCTGCGGTCAGAGCACTAACCTTCGAACACGCCGATGCTGCGGTACAAAGCGTTACTATCAGCGCGGGTCTGGCGATGCTAAGACCCGGTTACGAGATTTCACTCGCAGAGTGTATGAAGGAGCTCATCCAGACCGCTGATGCCGGACTATATGAGGCTAAAGCACTTGGGCGAGACTGTTGGCGCAAGTCTGTAGATTGTCGTTCTGTTCCAAGCAGGTAGATTTTCTTTGTACACACACTCTGAACTTCCCTGCCCTCTGCCGAGACGTACTGAACTTCTACAAAATGAACCGCGCTAGTTAGGAGTTCAGTCTGTAGTTCAGATGAAGACGCCCCACCCTTGATTGGGGCGAGGCGTTCCGTTAGGGAGGGCCTGTGAATGACGCTACTTCGGTGTATGGCCCATGTCTCTACGGCTTTGGTGCGTAGAGATGCCTCTTCCCGGTAAGGCCGCAAGGCTAGCAACTCCTTCATTGACCGCGGGCCTGCTGAGCCTCCGAAAGCTGACGGTAACGCTGCAACCGGTACGGTCTCAACGTCTGTTCAGGAAGTCGCTCATCCTAACCCGTGTATCCGCAACAGAAACTACCTCTGACAAAGGCTTTCTACTCCTTACCAAATCAGTATCATTGTTTTGGCTAGTCGGCGAAAGGACCGTTTTCCCGGCGTAAATATCTGCCGGCCTGGCTGTTCATTACTCCTTGTGATCACTGCTGCGCCTCGGCTCTCAGAGCGATGACAGGAACTGCAGAAGATCTTTGTTCTCCCCCCACATCCCTCTCCCCTTGTATGGGCTGAGCTTGTCCAAGTCCTTGCGAAAGCGCTCAGGCGTTAGTAGCAGATAGCGCATTGTCGCACCAAGACCAATTTGCCCCATGTATGCAGCCAGCGCAGGCAGCATCCGGTTGAGGTCCAAGCCTCCTTCAATCCAGGTTGTGATGCGGTTGACTGCAAAGGTATAGCGAAGGTCGTCAACCCGAGGCTGTTGCTGGCTCCCATCCCTCCGTCGCACGCCCGCGATCCGACGCACCCTTCGGAAGTGCCTCCCAAAGCGTAGAGTCGATATCGTAAGACCTCTCTTGGTTACAAACAACCTTCCGCTAGGCGGCTGTTCGTCCGGCCGACCTTTCAGGAATGATCCAAGCAATTGACACAAGTCTGGTCCAATCGGGATGCGACGAGAACGATTAGGCCGCGTGCTCATGATGTTAAGGTTGCCGTTCTCCAAATCGAGATCGCTTCTTCGAACGAGCGCTAGCTCCCCGATCGACATCCCCGTTGCGTAGAGGGTCAGAATCATGGTCCGCAGAGTTGGAGGATCGATATACCGGTGTGTATTGTAGCTTTGCGTGATTGCCGTCAAGAGTGCGCGAATTTCGGATGTGGTGAAGACGAAGGGTACAAAGCTCGGTCTGACATACGCTTTCGGGAGGGGCATGATGAGTTGAGCGACTTCACCGCGGTATGACCAGTGTTCAAAGAATCGCGACAAAGCGAAATACTTGAACCTCCATGTAGACACTGAAACCGCACGATGGTTGAGGTAGCCGAGGATGTGATCCGCGCTTATGTCCTCCAGAGAGAACCCCGGGAAGGTCTTCGAGAAGCAAAGCAGAGTGCGCTCGCTCTGATTAAAGCGAAATCCGTTGTCACGCTTCCACTGCACGTATCGCCTGACCCCATCAGCAATTGTCATAAAACGCCTCCAGACTGACTGAAGCCACTTCTCTCAGCGCGCGGACGTCATGCTTCGCATAGATACTGACGGATGCCAGATCCGTGTGCCCCAGGAATTGGGCGATCTCAGGCAGCGAAGAACCTTGGTGCAGAAGTTGCGTGGCGCAGGCGTGACGTAATGCATGTGAACCGAATGTCGTAGAAGTGATATTCAGCTTCTTCATTCTCCGGGAGATCACCATCCAGACCGAGCAAGGGTCAACCTGACGATAGGGCGGCTTGAGCGTCACAAAAAGGTTCCTACAGGTGCATTTAGGTCGAGAGTACTTAAGGTACCGAAGGATCGTATCTCCAACCTCAACTTGAAGCGGGAACTGCTGCAGACGCTGAGACTTAGCTCTTCTTAGCGTCAGGATCTCGTTTGTCCAGTCCAGATCACCAAGTCGAAGGCGCATGATCTCGTTGCTTCGTAAGGCATAGATCGCGGCGAGCGCTAATATGGCATCTCCTCGAAGATCCGCCGGTGTTGATCCAAAGTCCCAATCGAGCATGTTCCGCACCGCAGCCCATTCGGGTCCTTTCGGCTTGCTGTCGTCTCTATCGATTCTTGGCCTACGAATCGCCAAAGCAATTTTCTGACTGGTTAGACCCTCCCTCTCAGCAAATTGAAAGAAGAGACGAAGAGCGCCACACACACCCACGATGGATCGGGGCAAATAGCCCGATTCCCGCTTCAGCTTTAGGTAGTCATCAACATGATTCATGTTGACGTCGGACAAAGAGCGCTTTTGTGCGGAATTCCATCGCAGGAAGGCCCTCACGCGGAGGCGAGAAGCTCGAATCGTGTCGGGAGCGAGGCCGCGCACGAACCTGATGTGATATACAAACTGCTCTGTATAGGTGTCGTTTGGTTCATCCCGGAGGTTTTCGATTCGTAATACCGCGTGAAATCAGCACCACTTGAGCGCCACATAGACGAAGAGGGACTCTTGGTTCTTTTGGCCGTTCCTGTTCTTGTGTTCCGTCTGAGTGGCCCATTGTTTGGCTGCTGCGTGAATCTCCTCCACGTCCATGCGCCGAACACCTTGCAGGTTCATGATTCGGACCACATGTAGCAGCATCGAAGAAACGGAGCGGAGACGTTGTACCGAAGTCCCCTGCTTCAACATCGCCCGCAGAAGTGCGTCCCTTTCAGCCAGGAGCGGAGCATCGTAATGACGCTGCCGCGTGCTCTCGAAGGTGAAGATGCCGTCGAGCATTTAGAAGTCACTCCGCCGTGCTTTGTTGGTTCGCGTCTCTCATCTATGGACTGCATCGCGTAATGCAGTTCTTATCATCATCGGCTTCCATACGGCAGATGGATGCTCCGTCCCGGTCTCTCTTTACTACTTCTCAGTTTTATGGTAATCAGAAGTCTTTGCTCAGTCACATACGGACTTCCTTCGGAAAGTGGTTCTCGACCTGCTGTCCTGGACTGATAGGTGGACCGGGGTGCCTCGGAAGGCTGAAATCAAAGCCGGCAAGAATGACGACATGGCAAAGTCCTCGTGTCTCTCAGAGTTTTCTAGCCTTCCGACTGAGAGTTGCCTTATCGACCGGATCCCGGTAAGGACGGAGTTCAGCAAGCTCTTCGGGTGGATAGCTGGCTACAGTCTTATCCGAGAACGTCACAACGATTCCGCAGCCACGGATGATCTCAACATCGACAATGTCTAACGGATCGAGCACGCGAAATTCTCTCACGCCAAACAGAAACGGCGTTAACGAAAAAAGGTAGCCGGGCTGTAGCTGTGCATCGGTGGTGACACTGTTGCTCGGTCCCCCTGCGGGATGTGTTCTGGCTTTTCGCAATCGAAGGCAGATACCCTGGAGTATAAAGCTATAGCGGAGAATGCACTGACCAGCATTCTCGAAGGCGAGTGAAAGGCACTGCTTCTTTAACCGAACAGCGCGCAGTCTCAGGCAGCGAGGCTCCCCTTCTGCTGTGCTTTGGCGGTGGACACAAAGCGCTTGAAATCACTTCACGGCGGAGAGGCCTTTGAAGTTCTCGCATATAGCAAAGAACGCTCCCCAAGTTGGCGGAGCGTTTCTCGGGTTGGCCCTTGACTCGGGGAACCCCGGACCGAGTCAAACCATACCGTACATTTAGCTTGGCTCGCGGTCACTACAACTTTCGGTAAGGCCCTCAACGCAGGCGACTCCTCAGGGGATCACTGCCGGTTGTGTTAACAGAAAACAGACTATGATCACCGCATACTTGGGCGGGTCGCACTCGATCACATGCACCAACCGGGATGCTCTCACAAGCTTCTAGAAATAGCTCCCCCCTGGAAGACTCCATGGTGTTCCACTGCTTTTGCCCCGCAATCACGAACATAGACAAACGAAACGTCATGTCGTCATCCGACTACAACTTTATGGTAGTCTCCAAGTGGCGCGCAACGTCCACTTAACCGCTTTCAAAGAGGCCGTCCATGGTCGATGTTTTGCTATGCGCGTCGTTTTGCTTATTTCTCCTGCTCCCCTGTGTCATCGCCACAAGGTCGACGTGGGGCTCAGATTCCAACGATGAACAACCCTCATCAACGTCAGCGCGCCACGCGTACGTCTCGCCCGGTTCGGTTCCGCTGAAACCGTACCTTGTTCTCACAAACAGGCAGGCTCACCGAATCCAACCCGATGATCATTCCTTCGGGCGGCATAGCTCAGGCAAGCTCAGGATGCCTCGACTGGTTTCCACAAACAACATGCATCGGCCAGCTCCAGCCGAAGAGTCGGCATCTGGAGATCTCGGTGATCTGCAGCAATTCCACGCGCGTCAACATCAGAGGATTTCCGAGCTCTGCGGACCTCGAAAACGCCTCATTTCGAGACCGTAGTCTTCTCAGCGACTCCTGTTTCAGCGCACATTTGAGGTTGCTATCGGGCGGCATCGTCATCGATCCAAAGCTCGCGAACCGCCGGTCGAGATCAATGACGCCACGTTTCCGCCCCTTTGTTGGTATTACATCGGGCAAGGCAGCCGTGCTCCCTGAACGCCCGGGTCATCGATACTTCGTGCGCTGGCTTCCAGCGATACACACCTTGAATGGTGAAGCCTGGTGTGAGGCTGCGTTCACGCACTCTTAACCCCATACCACAAGCGGCTTCTGTCTTGCTGCCGACACATGGGAGCATAATTTGAGGAGTTGCAGCTTCCCTTGCGGTGGCAGGCATCCTCTAGGTCTGCAGATCGCGATTGTAGTTGCCGCCAACTCCATCCCGCGCATTCAGGACTCGTCAATATCGAGGCAGTCTCGGCTCAACCCCAAGCCAAATCCATGAGGACACGGGAACCCGCGGCGACTCAGACGCGAGGACGAGGAATGAGCAAGCTAGAACAGCTGTCGCGCATACTCGGTATTCAGGAAGTCGTTCTTGCCATCGATGACGGGAGGCAGCCCGCACGGATGAAAGGAAGCGAGCCTTGCTTGGAAGTTTGGGGCTAGGCCCAGAGTTTCTGCAGGTTGTTCCGATCAACATCGGATCGGTGATAGGTGGCGAAAGCCCGAAGCTAGCAAGGGGGCGACGCCAGTTGTATTGATGCAGCGAGGGGCGAAACTCCTGGGTGCGTTCGTTTGAGTTCTGGTAGGTGAGTGCCATGCCCAACCTCGGGGTGCGGTCTGGATGAAGCGTTCGCCTTGCCGTTGGTGCGCGGCGTGTTGGGCCGGGTGAAGCAATGCCGACCGTCCGGCGCGGGGCAGGTTGCTCAGCCGCGGTAGTAAGCCAGCGCCGCATGCAGGAACGGTGACCCATTGCGACGCCCGACGGTGCGGCACAAAGCTTGTTGATGTCGAGGTTGCACCAGGTATGCGCTTTTCACGAAGTCTGCAGGATAATCTTGCCAGGCTTGTGAGGTGCACCGGCCAGCATACGATGTGCCTCGCGCGCGTCTTCGAGTGGCAGCACGGAGCCGACACGCGCAGTTATCTTTCTACACTCGAACAGCATGTTGAGGTGCTGCAAACGGGCAGTTGTCACGTCCGCGTAGAAAAAAGTTATCTGCAGGTTAGGCTTTTTCGGCAGTAGACCCGCCGTCGCTACAGAAACCACTCTACCGCCCGGCTTCAAAGCGTCGAGGCAGCGTTCCAACATGTCGGCGCCGATCATGTCGAGAATCACATCCACAGAAGACGAGTGCTTTTTGAAATGGGGCGTACCGCTTTGAACGATGGCGGAGACGCCCAGGTCGTGAATAATCTGCTCATCCTTTTCACGCGCGACCGCCACTACGTTCAGCCCGGCATCAAGCGCCATCTGCACTACGTATGCGCCTACATTCCCCACCCCTCCCAGGATCATTACTGTCTCGCCTGACTTCACTTTGGCGTATTCGAACAGCATCTGCCATGCAGTTACAGCGATGACCGGAATAGATGCGGCATCAAGGAAGGATAGGCGTTTCGGCTTTAGAGCGATCATTCCCCCCTGCACGACGGCATACTCTGCCTGCGCCCCACAGAACTGCGGGTTTGTCACACCATATACCTCATCGCCAACGCTGAAGCCACTCACTCCAGATCCAACGGATGCGACCACTCCTGACAGATCTGACCCCAGGGTCAATGGCGGTTGCGGGCTCACCTTGCTTCCTCCGCTGCGAATGAGAGCATCCCACGGAGCGACGCCCGCCGCTATGATGCGTACGAGAACTTCGCCCGCGCGCGGCGCTGGAACAGGTACTTCTTCGACCAGCACTTCCTCAGGGCCGCCAAACTTATTGATTCGCACTGCTTTCATGCTCTACTCCTTTGCAATTTGTTGACGTACTACTTCACTTGTGTGTTTTGAGCGAGCCAATCGTCAAACCGTAAATGGCCAAGCCTTGCACCTGCGGCGGGTACAAGCATGTCATCTGTCAAGCGTGCGCCAAAGTAGCGCGCATCCGGGTCTGAGACGATCTCGCGATCATCTTTCATCGCCTTCAGTCCGCGATGAATAAAGTTTTCGAGATTAAATCTATCTGGGCCGGCGAACTCTACTACGCCGTTGAGTGGCGCGTTCAAAGTAATTTGCTCCAGTGCCTCTGCTACTTCATCCGACGCTACAGGTTGAACAAACACGGGGGCTAGATGGACCTTCCCCTGCTGCATTCCCAGTTCCGCGATAGCCTTCCAGAACTCAAAGAACTGTGTTGCGTGAAGGATGGTGTGGGGCAACATGCCCTGTTTGATCAGATTCTCCTGTGCGAGCTTGCCACGGATGTATCCGCTTTCGCTGAGCCGGTCCGAGCCGACAACGGAGAGCGCGACGAGATGGCGAACACCCGCCGCCACCCCATACTTCAAAAGATTGGTTGTGGAGGTGGTGAAGAAATCCATCACTGCCTGATCTTCAAACGAAGGTGAGTTTGACACGTCCACGATCAGCTCAGCGTCCTTCAGCGCAGCAGCGAGGCCCTCCCCAGTAACCGTGTTAACGCCTGTCTTTGGTGACGCTGCGATGGCTTGATGCCCGCGTGTTGAGAGTCTGTTCACAACTTTTGTCCCGATCAGGCCTGTGCCGCCAATTACGATAATTTTCATATCAAATCCTTTCGTCCTGGTTGAAGTGAAGTGCTTGAGGCGGCATCAGAGTAAAGGGTTGAGCACCGCCATCCATACGAACCATGTGACATCAATGACCGCCAGCCGCGCCGGTAATTGCCGCTTTTTTCATAAAGATCAGAGCAAAGCCGCTGGCGAGCAAGACACCGCCAAGAGCCAGGAAGCAATCGCTGTAGGCCAGCAGGAAGGACTCGTGGCGAACGATCCCTCCGATGGCACCGACCGCGCGCATCTGCGCAGAAGATGGATCGCTACCTTGAGAGATGAAGTAATCGGCTGCCTGCTGCATCCGCGACTGCACCGCACCCGAATAGATGGTGACGAATTCGCCAACGCGCTCCGAATGAAATCGCTCTCTGAGCGAAAGCAATGTCGATAAACCGGCGATGCCAAGCGATCCACCGATGTTGCGCATCATGTTGAAGAGCGCCGATGCTGCGCCGCTCTCCCGTCCCTTGGCCATGCCGGAAGTTGTGACGGCAGACAGTGGCGTCATGATGAGAGGCTGGCCCAGCGCGCGGATGATCAAAGGCATGTAGAACTGTGGTCCCGCGAAGTTGGAATCTAGATGAATGTTGAAGAAGCAACTGCCACCGAATAAGAGCACACCTGCGCCAATGATGAGGCGCGGATCGAACATCTTCATCAGCTTAGGGATAAACGGGATCACAACCAGCTGCGGTAGGCCGAGCCAGATGATGACCATTCCTATCTGAGTGGCGCTGTAGCCATGCATCTGGCCCAGATAGAGCGGGAGGATAAAGACGACACCGTAGAGGCCAACCCCCAGAATGACGTTGATGACGCTGCCCAGCCAGAAGTTTCTGCGGGTGAACAAGCGAAGATCGACGAGGGGTTCGTTCTCTCGCAACTCAATGAGGATGAATGCAGGGATGAAGATGGCGGCAACGAGTGCGAGCTTCACGATTCCGGGATCGCCAAACCAGTCCTTGCGGTTTCCATCTTCGAGAACAATCTCTAGTGCAGCCAGACCGATCGCCATGGTGAGAATGCCCCACCAGTCTCCTTTCTTCAGCAAACCGAGGTTCATGGGCTGCTTCTCCATCGTGAAATAGACGGCTGTGATGAGCAGAACGCCTGGGACGATGTTGAGGTAGAAGATGAAGGGCCAGCCATAGTTGTCCGTCAACCATCCGCCGATGAGCGGTCCAACCGCAGGCGCGAACGTGGCCGTGATGGTGAACATCGCCATGCCGATGGCGCGCTTCGATGCCGGAAGATATGTAAGGATGACCACAAAAGAGAGCGGAATTAGGACGCCGCCTGTAAAGCCCTGAAGCACCCGAAAAAGGATCATCAACTGCAAGGAATGCACCTGCCCACAGCAAACGGAGAAGAAGACGAACAAGATGGAATTCACGAGAAGATACTTTCTCAGGGAGAACACAGCCGACAGCCACGATGTGAGCGGAATCACGATGATCTCGGCCACGAGGTAAGCGGTAGGAACCCATGAGATCTCGTCCGAACTGGCCGAAAGGGTTCCCGCAATCTCACGCAGGGAAGAGTTCGTGACGATGATGTCGAGCACGGCCATGAAGCAGCCGAGCAGAACTCCCATCACACAGATCCACGTCTTCAAGGACACATGCTCGGAGTCTTCGGTCGGGCCATTTACTGCGTTTGATACTTGGCTCATCGTTGAGCTTGCCATGGGATGCTCCTTACTTCGTGGTGACGGTTACGACGGAAGACATGCCAGGGGCGATCAGGTTCTCGTAGCCTCGGGTGCTGTCCTGGTCAAGAACGATCTTGACCGGGATGCGCTGAACGATCTTGGTGAAGTTGCCGGTTGCATTGTCGGGCGGTAGGAGGGCGAATTCATTGCCCGATCCCGGTGCTAGGCTATCCACACGTCCATAAAATTTGTGATTTGGAAACGTATCGATCTCTACCTCGACAGGCTGGCCGGCCCGCATCTTCCTCAGCTGCGTCTCCTTGAAATTTGCCACCACCCAAGGATGGTCTTCGACAATCGCTAGCAGTGGCTGACCGACTTGGACACGCTGTCCAGCCTCCACCGATTTCTTGCCGATCCTGCCGCCTGCGGGGGCCTTGACGACGGTGTACGAAAGTTGAAGCTGTGCATCTTCAAGGGCCGCCTTCGCTTCGGTGACTGCAGCCTCTGCTGTGGCAAACTGTCCCTCGCGAACGCCAGTCTCAAGCTTTGTAGCCTGCGCCGACTGCAATCCACCCTCGGAGCTGGTCAACCCGGACTGTGCGCGAACCACACCTTGCTGCGCGGCTACGAGCTGCGCCTCTGCCTGGTGCACTTGCTCCTCAGTCGCCGCGCGTCCGGCCAAAGCTACCTGATAACTTGCTCTTTGATGATCAAGCGATTGCTTCGAAACCTGCTGCTTCGCGAACAGGTCTTCGTACCGCTGAAGATCGGCTTCTTCCCGCTGGAGCGTTGCACTGGCCTCGTTCATCTGAGCCACCGCTCGGGGCACACCTGCCGCAGCCGCAGTGACCGAAGCCTTTGCTGCTTCGATCGTTGCCTTCGCGTCTCCGATTGACCCTTGCGCCTGCGTTGTCTGTGCCGTTGCAGATTGAGAGGTAGAACGGATGGCTGCTGCCGCAGTATCGGCTTGGCGACTTGCCGCAGCGAGTGCAGCACTGGCGCGATCAAGCCTGACTTTGTAGTCACTCGGGTCGAGAATGAGAAGAGTCTGTCCGGCGACGACATGCTGGTTATCGTCGATCAATACTTGTTGTACGGTATCCGCAACGCGTGCGCTGATCGGATGCACATGTCCTGCAAGATACGCATCGTCTGTCTCCTCATGATGAGCGGACCAGAGGAGGTATCTCACTCCGAAGATCAGCAACAGGATCAAAGCAACAACGCCAGCGAAGATCAGCAGCATTTTCTTGTGACCCATTGTTGCGCCCTCTTGCGGTTTTACGGTTGGTTCCGTCTGTATATCGGTTTGAGCTTCCAGGACTGATTCACTCATGGCATTCTTCCTTTCTCAAGCGGTTGGCTTTCAGTGTGTGTAGGTCTGTTCCATACTTCCGACGGCGCGGGCAAGCTGCGCTCGTGCAATGTTGTAGCGGAAGAGCGCGGCGATCTCCGTATCGTTGGCACGAGCAAGCGAATCCTGGGCTGCAGTCACCTCGATGTTGTCTGTGACGCCAGCCTGAAAACGTCCCTGCGAGAGTGACACTTCCTCGTTTGCCAGCTGGACCTGCTCACGTCCAAGTGTCACCTGATGAGCTGCGGCTTGGAGCTCCACCTGGCCATCGCGGACCTGCTCCGTCACGCGGTTGCGTTCCTGCGCAATTTGCTTTTGTGCCTGCTGGGCAAGCAGAGATGTACGCTCTCGCTCCGCATGGAGCCGGCTGCCTGTAAAGATCGGAATCTCGACACCAACGCTGTACTGGTAGCCGGGGGTGATCTTTGTAAACGTCTGCCCCTGCTCGTTCCAGCTGCCGTTGAAGGCCAGCTTCGGTAAAGAGTCGTCTACAACTGCCTTGTGCGCCAGCTGTGCGGCCTTAACGTTTTCATTCATGGAGCGCAATTCCGGGCGCTGCGCCAGCGCCGTCGAAACTGGATTGGAAAGCTCGAACGCGGGGGTCGAAAAGAAATCTTGCTGGTCCGCAAATTCGATCTCTTCGCTGTCCGGCATGTTCAGGATGCGTTTCAATGCATACAGAGAAGTCTTCGCATCGCTTTGCGCATCGATTAGTTTCTGCTGCTCCTCTTTGAGCCTCACCTGGGCGCGGGAAACATCGATCTTTGTGGCGACTCCATCGACCAGCAGATCGTCCGCTTGACGAGCCAGTTGCTCCGCGAGCGTCACTCGTGATTGCGCCGCCTGGACACTTGCCTCGGCGCGGAGATGCGACATGTATTCGCTGACTGTAAGCAGCACAGTCTCTTCACGAACCGTCTGCTCGTCGGCACTCGTGGCCAGCAGCCTGTGACCGCTCTCTTGATATCGGCGGATCAGCGTCAGATCGAAGACCGGTGTAGAGAACGAGGATCCCATATGGATGGCCTGGTACGGGCCAACGTCATGCGGGATGATCGACGGCTGCACCCCGAGCTGCGCCTTCGTGTTGTAACGCGTGATGGCCTCGTTTGCATCGAACTCCGCGTGGGGCATCAACGCGGAGCGGGCAACGAGTCGATTCTGTTGCTGCACCGCAGTTCCGATGTTGGCGACCTGAAGGTCTAGATTCTGATGTAACGCAAGCGTCACGGCCTGACTCATCGTCAGATTCTCAGTGTTACCCTGCATGTCCTGACTGCTTGCCTTCTTAGTCGCTCCTGCAATGAACAGGAGGGACACAAGGAGAGGCGACGCATGATGGAAGCTACGACGGAAGGTGTTTTCCCAAAACATTGGCGGCTCCTTTGTTGACCAACTGGTTAGTCAACTAGTAGATGCTGCGACCAATCACGTCGGTCGCAATCTTTTTACTTCTTTTCTGTGACCCCGCTTTTCACGAATGCCATCACCTCAGCGGTATGCTTCTTGAGCGAGGTTGAGCTCAGCGCGTTGATGCCTTTCCGCGCAGAGGAAAAGTTGTTCGCCGCAAGGTAATAGAAGCCGCACAGACCCACAATGTTGATCGCTCCGTGCCAGGCATCCATCTGCCGAAACTCGCCCGTCGCCATGCCTCTCTTCAATAAAGACTCAACCCGGGCATAAAGCGACGGCATTCCCAACTTTCGAAAATGTTCTCCGCCTTCCCGGACACTCTCCAGAGTCAGGATAGCCGGAGATAGTGGACGTTCCGCCATCGCGGTTAGTACGCTTTCGACGAATGACAGCAATCCTTCTGTGGCACTTTGATTGTTCTGCAGAGCTCTATCGAGAGCCTCGCTGAACGGCCGATAGCTCCGCTCCAGCACGGCCTCAAATAGACCTTCCTTGCTCTTGAAATAATGAAAGATCATACCTTTCACGACATTGGCCCGGGCAGCGATACTTTCCGTTCGCGCCCCTGCAAAGCCGTGAGCGGCGAACTCGACTTCTGCCGCCGCAAGGATGGCGGGAACCGTCACCTCCCGATCTCTCAACTGCGCCCGAATAGGTTTTTCGACGGTGGCTTCAATTCTCATGGCAACTCCTTGTACACACCATACACTTGACTGACCAGTTGGTCAATTCTCATCCACACCGGCCACTAAGAGCTTTGGAGGGGGTGGGAGCCAGTTCATGGGTTATACCTTAGATAGGGATTGACCTGCCCCCTTTTTCTCATCCATTCATAACTGGAGTTTTCTGGGTTTGCTTTTGCTTTGAGATTTTGATCTCGCAGCCGTCGTCGGGGCTGTGGGGATGTGGGAAGCGTACTTTGCTTTCCACATCTCCATAGCCCATGCCAAGGTTGAGGGTGGCCCGGAACTCTGCCGGGGTTCTGTAGTCGAGCGAGCTGTGGGGCCGCTCGTGGTTGTACTCCTGCTGCCAGTCTGCCAGCTTCTCCCGCACATCGCCAAGGGTTCGGAACCAGCTGGCGTTGAGGCATTCGTCGCGCAGCCGCCCATGGAAGCTCTCGACGTGTCCGTTCTGCATGGGTCTTCCGGGTTGGATATGGACCAGGCCGACCTTCCAGTCCTCCGCCCAGCCCAGCATCCTCCGCGAGGTGAACTCAGGTCCGTTGTCCGAGCGCACGTTTTCCGGGCGGCCCCGCTCGGCGATCAGCCGCTCCAGAACCCGCGTCACACGGCTCGAACCCAGGCTGGTGTCGGCTTCAAGCGCCAGGCACTCGCGCGTGTACGCATCGACCACGCTCAGGATGCGCACCATCCGGCCCGTCGCCAGCCCATCCACGATGAAGTCCATCGCCCACTCCTGGTTGGCGCCCGTCAGTCGCGGTGCCGCTGCGCGATCCCGCACCAGGCGCTTGCGCTTCTTCCTCCGCACGCTCAAGCCCTCCTCCAGATACAGCCGGTAGACGCGCTTCACGTTCACCTCATAGCCTCGCCGTTCGAGCAGTGCATGCAGCCGTCGATAGCCATAGCGAGGCTTCTGCCGCGCCAGCTTCAACAGCTCCTCTCGCAGTTCCATGTTGCGGTCGGGTCGAGGCTCATACCGATAGCTCGACCGCTCCAGGCACAGCAGCTTGCAGGCCGTGCGCTCGCTCAGACGATGCACCGTCATCGCCAACGCAACATCGTCTCTCAGGCCGGCAAGCTCCACCCGTTTTTTCTTATGACCGTCTTCAGAACTTCGCCGTGCAGGCTCAACTCAGCCACCAACATCTTCAGCCGACGGTTCTCATCTTCCAGGCCCTTCAAACGCTGAGCTTCGGCAACCTCCATCCCGCCGAACTTCTGCTTCCAGCCATAAAATGTCGCCGCCGAGATCCCGTGTTCCCGGCACACATCCGCCGTCTTTACCCCAGCCTCATGCTGCTTCAAAATCCCAATGATCTGCTCTTCGCTGAACCGACTCTTCTTCATCCGGGAAGAAGGACCGCTCTACCAGGACGGTCCGATCTGGAGAATGGAGGAGGTCAGCCCAGTCTTCTCGCATGCAGCCCGGTAAGGCTGCCCACCATCCGGCTCATCCATGACTCTACCTGCTAATGGCGTCCGTCGATCTGCGCTTCCTAACAGCTTGCTTCCTGGCCTGAGGGAGATCATTCTCCACCCCTGGCAGACCCTCGTCCCTCCATGGAGCTGGAAGGCGGCAGCAATCAATGCCTTGTTCCGCGGTGGATTTTTCTTCGTGAACAATCTAAAAGCGGGCACGAGGCCGGCTCTCCAAGCGATGTTGCTCGAAGGTGTCTACGCAGTTCTAACGGCAGGGCTCATCGGTGCGGTCTCACAGCGGCTTCGTGCTGCGAAGCCGCTGTGGGCGACAGCAAGCCTCACGTGTCTTGTGCTGCCTGGCATTATGATCCTGGCACAGTTCGCTATGCATCGCCTAGTGCACACGCCTCATGTGGGAGCAGGGATCGTTGTTTCGCTCGTTGGTTCCATTCTGTGCGCAGCGTTCACATTGTTTGCCATGCGCCGAGGTTCACTACTGGGAGGTGATGACAGCACTACTATTCGCCATGACATCGGGATTCTCCCGCAGATCACACTCGACTTCGTCTTAGCCCTCCCGAGAATGCTTCTTCGCTCCTAAACGCAGAGGACCATGAGGGAGTTTTTTCTCCGCATGAAATCATAGAGCGCCTTGCAGCGCCACGTTCTAACAGCCCAGATTGTTTTTCCTTCACTGGATATTTTAGGCGGGTTGGAGCCGGTCTTAACCGGAACCTACAAACCTCTGAGCGTGAAGTAGTCGACCTAAGACCTCATTTTGGGCCACAATACAACACTCTTTATCAAGCGCGCAACTTACATTCTGGTTGCGCGGCTGCAGGTATAGACCCGAAGGACGCCACACCAAGACGCTGTTCAGCGTTTGCACAGAGCGCAAACTTCAATCACGTGAAACTTCCGCCCGGTGATTATGTCGATCTGTCCCAGGGTGTGTCCTTCACGCCAAATGCGCCTTTCGAGCGCGGAGAAACTATGCCAACTGAGAACGACAACAACCTTCTTGTCTGTCTGTTTCACCATCGTGAGCAGGCTGAAGCGGCATTAGAGGACCTTCGGGATGCAGGGGTGCCGCGGACGGCAATTTCCACGGTTGACGGGACTTCATCTTCATCTACAAACACTTCAGTTCTGGCTTCGTTCGGCGTTCCTGACCGCGACCAGAAACATCTTGTTGACGGTCTTAACCACGGTGGCTTCATCATCGCCGTCGCTGCTGAGGCAACTCAGGTGCATTTGGTCGAGCGCATCTTTGGAGCCCATCGAGCCGCCAAAACCGATGAAGCGCAGCAGAGAGTGGAGCCTGTCGCCGCTCAGGATCAGGGTGTGGTCCCGATTGTTGAAGAAGAGTTGAAGGTCGGTAAGCGCACGGTCGATCGGGGCGGTGTCCGGGTGTACCGTCGCGTCATCGAGATCCCTGTCGAGCAGTCTGTCAGTCTTCGTGATGAGCGTGTCGTGGTTGAACGCAAGGTAGTGGATCGGCCTGCTGGCGAAGCGGATCTGGCCGCAAAGGATCGTTCGATCGAGTTGACGGAGACAGCTGAAGAAGCAGTGCTCACCAAGACCGCTCACGTCGTTGAAGAAGTAGTGATAGGCAAGGAAGTTGGGGAGCACGTCGAGCACATTCACGAAACGGTTCGGCGGACAGAAGTCGAAGTGGAAGAGCTACCAGCGTCAAACAAATCCCAGCGTCAATAGCGCATGACCAACCAAGCACGTCCACACGGAGACCCTCGAATGGCAGAACGAAACGTAAAGATTTATGAAGAAGGAAAGAAGGGTGTACCCATATGGGCTTGGCTCCTGCCTCTTCTTCTACTGCTTGCTCTACTTGCTCTCTTCCTCTGGCATAGGAATGCGACAGAAGCAGCTCCTACAACGCAAAGTACCTCCACCACTGCCCTTCCCGACCTCGGTACAGTGCATTTCGACACAGATAAGGCCACGCTCACCCCCCAGGGACAAGCCACGCTTCAACAAGCTGCGGCTGCCATGAAGAGCAATCCGAATGTTCATCTACGGCTCGAGGGTTATACCGATGCCTCTGGTTCGGCTTCGCATAACGAATCTCTCTCGGACCAGCGAGCCCGGACGGTTGCCGAGTACCTTCAATCTCAAGGAATTGATCGTAGCCGGTTGACTGGGGGAGGGTTCGGGGCGGCGAAGCCCGTAGATTCGAACGCTACCGATCAGGGCAAAGCGGACAATCGCCGCGTCGAGCTCTTTTCACAGCAGTAAACCAAACAAGACAGGAGAACATGATGAAGACTGTAGTGGGATTATTCAGCACCAACGCACAGGCAATGCAGGCGAAGAGTCAGCTAGTTGCTGACGGCTACGAAGCGAACCAGATCAGGATCATGGCGAACGACGGCGCGGAGACGGACACCGTTCCCACCACGCGCGAAGCCGGCTACACCGACATCGGTAGCGGCGGCGGGACCGGCATAGGGGAGAAGATCAGCGGCTTTTTCCGCAATCTAACCGGCGGCGATGAAGATACGCATCACCACTACGCCCACGGAGTTAATGAAGGTGGGGCTCTCCTTGCCGTAACGGTGGATGATCAGCAAGCCACTGAAGTCGCGGCTCTCCTCCGCGAGCATGGTGCACGCGATATCGAGAATGGCGGACAGCGGGCAGCCGATAGCTCGGCCACTGGCGTCGTTGAGGGTCAGACTGCGATCCCAGTTGTCGAGGAAGAGTTGGTTGTCGGCAAGCGTGAGGTGGATCGCGGAGGTGTTCGCGTCTACTCGCATGTGGTGGAGCGCCCGGTCGAAGCGGATGTCACTCTTCATGATGAGCGGATCAACATCGAGCGCCGCCCTGTAAACCGGCCAGCGACGGCGGCCGATTTTGCATCTGGAAGCGAGAGCTTCGAAGTGCGCGCCACAGGCGAAGAAGCTGTCGTGGGCAAAAACAGCCGAGTCATCGAGGAAGTCACCATTGGCAAGCAAGCCACCGAGCGTACCGAAGCCGTTCACGACACGGTTCGGAAGACTGAAGTCGAGGTTGAAGAGATCCCCGTCGGCCGTGTGGCAAGAAATTGAACGTAGGGTTCGGTGACTATGACAGGGGTCGGACTCACGGTCCGACCCCTTCCCTTTATGTCGTGTGCAAGTGTCAAGGAGAGCTTTCGTGCCAAACGCCGCAGAGGATTTCAAAGGAGATCAGATTGGAGATTCCGCTCCAAACAATCAGCTGATCGCATCAGGTTCCTTCAACAAAGAGGCTCCACGGACACAACTGCAGCTTCCCGATGGACAGACCGTCACGCTGCCGACAGCCCTTCTGCTTTACCGAGACGAACAAGGTGCCGATCAGGTTGGATCCTCGGCAGAGATTGCGCCCTCTTCGGAGTCAGAGCAGATAATACCCATTGTCGAGGAGCGGCTTACGGTAGAGAAGCGTACGGTCGTGACGGGCAAGGTTTTGCTCGAAAAGCATCTTCAGGAGTACCAAGAAATGCTAGACATTCCCTTGGCCGTTCGTTCGTTCGATGTTGAAAGAGTGTTGGTCAACAAGCCCGTGCAGTCCGCTCCGCCCGTTCGGACCGAAGGCGGTACGACAATCTATTCCCTCGTCGAAGAGCAGCTGGTTTTGACAACGCAGCTCATTCTGCGCGAAGAGATCCATGTCACCCAGAGAGATGCTGAACGAAGAGATACTCGAACGGTGACGTTGACCCGTGAAACGATGGAGATGAGTCGTCGGTCCACACCGTAGGAGGATGGCCGGGCACTCTGCGTGGGTTCCGTCTATCCAGTCAGGTTTCGAAGCTGTGTGTGAAGGATCATCTACGGACACGGTTTAGGACCGCGATCCAGGTCCACAATATGCAGAGAACACTGCTGAAGAGAGTTCACCAGAGCCCTGAAGGTCTTAAGGGGTCCCGTCAGAAAACGGACAATAAAGCACGTTAGTGATTTGCCGGATCCGCTGAGCCGTTCATCAGCCGTCGCCGTTCTCAATAGTCATACTGTTGCTAAACGTCAGCAAAACAGCAAATGAGAACTGATTGTGAGAACCACAAAGCGAGGTTTTCGGCCCGGGTTTTCTCGATTGCAACTGTTCTCACAAACCAGCGTTTGCGAGAACCACCGACTCGATGCTCCTGAGATCCGCTGGCAAAATAACCTCGCCACAATGCCGTCTGAGAGGCCGCGGCGGTGTCGGTGGGCCATCCCGATACCCAAACGGTACTCTCCACAGGCTTCCGGATCTCTTAGCGTGCTTTATTGTCCGTTTTCTGACGGGCCCCCTAATGGACAGGTTTTGGCGTCCCGGACGCCTTCTGCAAGCCCCTTTGCGGTCGTCAGAGAAACGGTCGTTTTCGCTACATTCGCAGCGCGGGTCACACTGGTAAGCTGTTTAGATCAACGACAAGAGATCGCTAGCGTACGTAAATTGCCCCTTTCTTGAGAGTACGCCGAAACCACTAAAGGAACCGACTGCCGTTTGGGCCGCTCTGCCCTTCAATACCGCAAGGTACGGCATCTCGTCAGATCTTTGCTGGAGCAGGGGGCCTAGCACCGCGTAGCCTGCGATTCATGGGCTCAGAGAACCAACGCGCCACGGCCCATCCTATCGCTAGAGCTGATTTCCTGAGCGAAGGAGGCGACCTAGATTCCGCCCAGCTCAGAGTCCGGCTACCAGAAAGGAAGCATAAAGGTCTTCTCGCAGACTTGGAGGTCGCCGTTGACACCATGAAGAATGTTCCCTGGACGGCCCTCGATGAGCTGAGAGGCGATCCCAACTTGTTGAAGAAGCTTGAGGACGCAGAAGCTCTACTTCGATCGCTACTACAAGCGGTTAACTCTAGGGCCTAAACCCACGCAAGTAAATGGAGATTGACTGATATGGCTCAATGCACAGCACCGGTAAATGGCCACCGCTCATCAGCCGCTGCGGAGGCGTGTCCTGCATGCCGTGGCCGTCGCTATGGTGGCTCTTACGCTTCGTACTCCTCCCCATACTCGTACTCGTCCCCGTCATACTCCTCATCAATGGGCAGCGGAGGCGGTCGGAGTAGCGGCGGTGGGTCCGGCAGCAGCTCAAAGCCGAGATGGTCAGGAGCCGGGTCGTCCGTGACCTACACACCTGGTGAGGTTCGCGCGCTTACGCCGGTTCGCGAAACAGTCGAGAAGCTGGTGCTCCTACCAGAACGTCGAGATTACTTTTTATGCCACGCATGGGACGACCGAGCAGGCTCCGCGAAGGAACTGCACGATCTGCTTGAGTCACGCCGTGTCTCGGTCTGGTTTAGCGAAAAGGATGTCAGCCTTGGTACATCGTTACTCCGCGAAATCGACAAGGGTCTGGCGAAGTCACGGGTAGGCATCGTACTGGTGGCGCCTGCGTTGCTGCGCCGACTTCAATGCGAGAGCATCGCCGACAAAGAGCTATCAGCACTTCTAGCGCGTGACCAACTCATCCCGATTGTGCACGGCACGACGTACGAAGACCTTCGCAACGTCAGTCCCCTGCTTGCGTCGCGATCCGGTCTAAGCACCAGGGAGAACACGATGGTCGAAGTTGCAGCTAAGCTTGCGGAGCTCGTCGCCAATTTAGATTCATAATCGCCTAAACGTGAGTTAACTAACCCTCGCTGTCGGCAGCTCTTCCCACCGCGTTGTCCACCGTGGCGACCGGTATTCAGCCCCGCAGCTCACAAGCTGCGTCCTTTGGCCCTACGCTAAAGATGCCGACCGCTCTCGGCCCTAAGCGTCAATTGCATCGTCTGTGATGAACGTGTCTTTACCGGCGTATTCTGGGACGCCGCCCGACCGGATGGGAGTTCCACTCTTCTCCAACTCGCTCATTTCCAGGTTTAAGGTGAGTAAAGCTAAGCGGATGTCGGCTTTCGAACTGAAGCCATATGCGCGTCGCACGGCTTCATCAAGAGTTCCTTGGGCCGTTTTAAGAGGGTTGTCCCCAGGCAGCTCTAGGGTCCGATAGAGATCCCTATATGAGCGGTTATGCTTCTTTGCTAGCTGGTCTCGCACTGTCCGAAACGAGACAGCAGCATCCGCAACAGCCTTTATGGCTTTGACGCTCGGTTCTTGAGGCCACGGAAAGCTGTCCCACACTGTATTAGACGTGTATCGAGGATCGGCTTTCATGGTCGAGCATCGTGAAGTGAACCATTCCCAATGAGGACCTGACTGCAAGATGCCAAAAGTGTAATCGTCAGCGTATGCAAAGACTTGGAGTGCGTCATTCGGGCGAATTGCGGAGCTGACAAACGCAAAGATCGGCCGTTTTGTGACGCGTCCACAAGCGATGTAGCGCGGTAACTTTGAGAGCCTCTGCACCATCTCTTCACGTGCATAGGATAGCTGCCACCAGTGTCTCAGGAACGCGCCATGATGCGTGTTTCCCCTTTTATCTGGATGAACCTTACGCAAGGCGGCATTTCTGGCAGCTTCCTTCTCCTCTGCAGCCTGCCTTGCAGGAAGTGCCTTTGCCTTAATCCGGTTCAAGAGCTGCGGAAACTGTTCGGCATCGAGAAGATCCAGACCGGCGAAATCAATCACATACCGCCTCGGTCTGGGAGTCTTTAGCCCGACGATGTCGTTTGCAATTAGAAACGGGCGCAAGACCTTCGCCATGCCTGCATTTTTACCGTTAGAAAGTAAGCTTTTCGCATCCTCAGCTTTGAGCAGGAAAGCAGCGTGGCCATGCGTCTGTCCTTGAAAGCAGGGGGCATTCTTGTTTGCGACGAGAGCCCGTGCCTTTGTGACATCTTCTCCAGTGGAAAGTGCCGGGCCGATATAATCAACGATCACTTTCCTCTCTCCGACCCCAGCCTTATTACCATCCTGGAAGAACAGCTGCTTAGGCCCAGGTGCCTGCCCTTTTATCCAGTTCACTATCGAGACGTGTACAACCGCCTCCCCAGGCCAGACCAAGCTTGAAACCGCTTCGGTGATGGTCCCATCATGGTCCAGGATGTAGTCGAGACTCGCCTCGCGGCTGTAATTCTGTCGTATTGTGTTTGTCCCTACAAGCCCAGCACGACTTCCGGGTTGAAGTACATCATGAGCCTTTCGGAACCAATAGGTACAGTAATCGGCTCTTCCATCCACATCAGGAAAGTGCTTCCGCAGCGTTAGCTCGTACCCAGGCTCCATCTCGCCTTGTCGCTTGTTCTTGCTTTGGTAAGGAGGGTTTCCTATCACCGCGTCAACCGCTGGCCATCGAAGTAGCAAAGCGTCCCCCGGTGTGAAGTTCGCGTCCAGATTGTCTAGCGGAAGACCTTCCTCTTGAAGCGCAAGCTCCCCTTGTGTCGTTCCAAATGCCCGTTTTGCTTCATCAATGGCCAGCTTCTTCGCTAGCATGAGCGTCACTTTGGCCAGTTCAAGACCAAAGGTGTCGTATTCAATCCCATAAAACTGTTTAGGGCTGAGAACACTCAGCGTTTTCACCTGCTTTGCGAATTCAGCCGCAGAGACCAAGCCACGGATTCTCTCAAGAATCCTGAGGTCAAGGCGTGAAAGCTCCCGGTAGCAGACATAGAGAAAGTTGCCGCTTCCGCAGGCTGGATCAAGAACGGTGAATTTTGCCAGACGCGCTCGCAGGTCAAGGAGCTGCTTCATTGAGCTTGCTGTATCGATGAGCTCAGTCCAGGGGCGAATAATCGTAGGCCCAACAATTCGCAGGATATCCGCCTCAGCGGTGTAGTGTGCGCCGAAGGCATGGCGTTCCACCTTCTCCATGCTGTCTTGAAAGAGCGTTCCGAAGATGGCAGGGTTTACCTTCGACCAGTTTTTTAACGCTGCGCCCGAGTCGTCGTCTCCAATCAGTTCCAACTCGTACTTGGTTAGCTCGATGGGATCAACCGTGCTGAACAGACCTCCATTGAAGTATCGGACGCCTTTGAACCTTCCTGCTGTCGCGGGCTTTGGATTATCCATCTGCTTGAACAAAGCCCCAAACAGGTCATAGCTTGACTGCTTGTTGTGGAAGCAATCATCGACAATCCGTTTGATCGTGACTGCGGGCAAGAGATCAAGATCTTCTGCAAACATAGAGACCAGAAGCTGCAAGACGAAGCGCTGGGCCTGTTCTCTAGGAATCGGGTGACCTGGTCGCCTCACCAAATTCCTGAACAGTGCTGCCATACGGTCAGCCGCCTCGCGCGAGACCGGTTCAAGATCGTTCTTGAAATACGGCTTTGGGTTATCTGGGAAGAGGAAGTTGAGCGCGGTGTAGCGTAGCGGAAGATCCGCGAGGTTGATGCAGTCGACTGGCTGATCCAACTGACGGTCGAAGTCGTAGATCCAAAACTCTTTGAAGTTGCAGAGAACAACATACCGAGGTCTGTTGGGTACCGCAGCAAGCCAGTAATCGAAAGCCTGTTGGTAGTGCAAGCTGAGGTTTTCAGCTGCGCTTTTCATCTCAATAAGGACACGAGGCTTCCAAAGGAGATCGATGTACTTCTTGCCTTTGGACCCCTTTTTAGGGATGCGAGCCTCAAGAGTGGCTCCGGCTTCCTTGTATCCGGCATGTCCAAACGCGCGGAAGAGACGGTCACAGAAGACCTGCGCTTCCCCCTTCTCATCTCCGAGTCCTTGAGCATACGTAACGAAACTACTCAGACGTTCAACGACTTCGGACAAGCTCTCACCTTCGAGGTTGATTTGCTACAGCGCCTTCCAGTTGGAGCATCCAGTGCTGATGTGCTGCACTTGACCTCCGTCCCTGTAATATAGCACGATATATACCAGAGGTGAGAGGATGGCGCAGCTTGAGAAAGCCAAAGTCTTTATGAGTGGTAGAAGCCAGGCGGTCCGCATCCCGGCTCAGTTCCGCTTTCCCAGTACCGAAGTCTACATTCGCCGAGACCCGAAGAATGGCGATGTGATTCTGTCCCAGAGTCCCAGCAGCCTGCGGGAGATTCTTGATGCACTTCATAAGCTAGACACCCCGGATGACTTCCTCTCCCCTGCCGAACGCGCCCACGCACAGGTTTCAGAGGAACGACTTGAATGGTGATGTACCTTCTCGACACCAACATGGTGAGCTACATCGTCAAAGGACGCTCGCTTGTAGCGAGTGACAAGTTGGTAGCTCTTTCCGGCGATCAGGTTGCCGCTGTGTCCACGATCACCGTTGCCGAGATTCGTTACGGCCTGGCTAAGAGGCCCGAGGCAACGGCGCTCAAATCCCTCATGAACAGTTTTCTAGCCAGCATCCAGGTTCTCCCATGGGGAACGGACGAGGCCGAAGTCTACGGCTCTGTGCGAGCCAAACTGGAGAAGAAAGGCATCACGCTTGGCAACTTGGACATGATGATCGCTGCTCATGCCATTGTCGCCAAGGCTACGCTCGTCACAAACGACAAAGCCTTCGCCCAAGTGGAGGAACTCTCCGCTCTGGTGAATTGGGCGACCGATCTTTAACGCACAGTGGCACGTAGCCTCGTCACTCAGGTTCCTTCTCTACGGGCCATTCCCAGATTGTCTTCTTTGTCGCGACCTCAATCCCTTCGCGGAGCACCTTGTTGCCCTTCTTCGTGTAAAGCTGCCCTATGAAACGAGGGGCTTGTGCGAGCAGCGCCAAGTCCACTTTCAAATGTCCCAATCCTGCATAGTGACTGCAGAAGTGATTGTGATAGGCACCTACCCATGCATATTTACTCCAGATTGCCGGGGTCCCAGTGAACCGTTTAGGCGATAAATGATGTGATTCCGATGACGTTCGACACCCATTGCAAATTCTTCCGATAGTTCTTCAGCACCATCGACGGGCAGGTAGAGGTAATTCACGAACATCTGAGAGTCGGCATCGACGAGCAACGAAGAGTTATGTGGGGTCTCTGACATATTGGCGTAATAGGCAAGATGATGATGAATTAGGTCCATGGCCGAGGGTGCCAACACCACTCTTGGATCACGGGCGAGCGTCGTCTCTGCGTCGTAAGCGTCCAACAGTCCTTTGCCAAAAACAACATCATCGTCCATGTACACCGGACCCACAGCCATCCCTCCTCGAACGAAGAAACCATGCTGCAAGAGGGCATATTGCCAGAGACCTACAATGTAGATCATTCTGCCGAACTCACTCTCCCCGTCATCATGTACAGAGAATCCCAAGACGACGTTATCGGTGAACATCTTGACCGCATACGGAGCCTCTTCGATTCCGTGATGTGCGTGTCCGTCTGGGTCAAGTGAAGAACTGACCTTCGCCTGTTCGAGAGCCGCAGTGAGGTTAATAAGAAGTTCGTTCGCGGTACCAGCCTCGGAGGCGCTCCTAAACAAGGCTCTGAAACCCAAAATGTCTAGGTAGATGACCCAGGAATTCCGCATCCAGGCCTTACCTGATGACGTTTTGTAAGGGCTCTTCAACTGAATAGATGCCAAGTCGTCTCCTCGCGCCGTCTATAGCGGCAGTCTCCCGCTCCAGGTCGCTCTGAGGTTGCCCACAGACATTTGTCATTCCATCCATTTATACCGATAAACTGATCTATGCGCAGACGCTGCATGTGTATCCAGGTGGTACGCCGCCCATCAGCGCAGGCGGATGGGCAGAGACCAGTTGGGGGCGGGGCCACCGGAGCCGAAAGTCCGATGGTGTCCGGCAACCAGGTACATCTCGTTGGGAGGGGCTTTGCATCGGCTGCATTTGAGCCGTTGCAGGATGTCTACGAAGGTTCCGTTGCCGTAGCGTGACGCCATGAGTTTGCATGGATAGGAAGACGAGGAGCCGCACCCGCATCGCGCCTCGATGGAGCACCCCGGCCACTCCAGAAGCCGCTGCGTCTGGCACCAGGCCGGAGGGTGCTCGGCATGGCCGGACAGGTAGCCTTTGGCACGTGCCTCCTCCTCCTCTCGTCTGGCTTGCTGTTTCATGTAACCCACGCGTCCGAGCCTGTGCCAAGAAAAGGCGAAGATCAATGGCAACGGATTGGTTTTCCTCGCGTAAAGCGCGTTTTATGAGGACCGGTCGTTCAGAGCTTGTAAAGCGAAGTGTCCTCGGGCATACCTTGCGGGCGAGACCCCTACATGTCGACCAAAAGCAACGCTAAAGCTGCTAGCCGAGCTGTAGCCCACGCGTTCTGCTACCTGGTCCATGCCAAGTTCGTGAGTATGCAAAAGCCGCCGCGCAAGTGCCATCCTCCAAGTCAGCAGATACTCCATGGGTGGCAAACCCACGGTGCGGGCGAAACGAGCGAAAAATGCGGAGCGGGAGAGCGCCGCCTCCGCGGCCAGCTTAGGCACCGTCCAGGGAAGCTCAGGGCGGGCGTGCAGCGCGCATAGTGCGGTGGCGAGCCGCTCATCGGCAAGCCCGCGAGCCAGACCCGGCGCGAACGGAGTCTCGCTGCCGCAACGCAGAGCCTCGATGAGCAGCACTTGCAGCAGACGCTCAAGCACGAGTTCACGCGCCGGCCTGCGTGCTCGCGTTTCCCCGTCAACTAGATGCATCAGCGCTGCAAGCCTTGGCTCGTCGCGTACCAGGACAATTTGCGGAAGCAGCGGGACGAGCAGTTTTGCATTGGGCGAAGCGAACATGCAATGCCCAATCTGCACCCGCAACACTAGCGGTTCGTCCTGGCTGCCCACACGGAATCGACCGGGAGCAACCTCCAACGGACTGGCCGAGACCTCGTTCGGCGGCGCATCCACGCTTGTATGGATCAGGTCCCGCATCGCGGGAACAAGTATGAAGTCGCCAGCCTGTAACGTTATCGGAGGATGCCCGTCCACCATCACGTTGCAACGCCCTTCCAGCACCGCACAGAAGAAAGGCTCCCCCGTTCCTTCGCGATGAATTCTCCAATCTCCGGCGCACTCCACCAATTTCGAGAACCGAGCAGTGGGCTGAAGCAGCGTGACAACTTCCGCCAAGGGATCGACGATCATGCTTGGACTCTCGCAAAAGAATCATGGACTGTCAAGTATAGAACGTCCCATTGCGTCCATCTATCCTCGATCTTGTTGGAACGCATCGGGAGGTGCTCTATGTCTAAGATTCTCATCACAGGTTGTTCGTCCGGCTTCGGTCTAGAAACTGCAAGGTTGTTCCTGGAGCGCGGTTGGGAGGTGGTCGCGACCATGCGCACACTCAACACCGAGCTGCTGCCGAAGTCCGATCGTCTGCGTGTACTGTCGCTCGACGTCACCGATGCCGCCAGCGTTTCCCAGGCCGTAGCCGATGCCGGGCAGATCGATGTCCTTGTCAACAACGCCGGCTTCGGTGTACCAGCACCCGTCGAATTGATCGAGCTCCAGACCGCGCGCGCCTTATTCGAGACCAACACGCTGGGTACACTCGCCATGGTGCAGGCTGTGCTTCCGCTGTTTCGAAAACGTCGCGCAGGCGTCATCATCAATGTCAGCTCGTCCGTGACTATGAAGACGCTTCCACTGATCGGTATCTACAGCGCCAGCAAAGCTGCAGTAAATTCGTTCACCGAGTCACTTGCGTTGGAGGTTAAACCTTTTGATATCCGCGTACACTTAGTCCTGCCCGGGCGTTCACCCGAAACGCGCTTCGGGGAAAATGCGTTCCCGCATCTGCGTGGGCGCGATAACGCGGATTATTCGCCAATGATAGACGCCGTCTTGGCCGGCATGCGGGAAACCTCCGCCCCCGTGACCCACTCCTCGGATGTGGCAGAAGCTATCTGGCAAGTTGCCAACGGTCCCTCCTCACCGCTACGTACCGCAGCGGGTGCAGATGCGGAGGCGTGGATGAAAGAAGCGAAGATCGCCTCATAACTCTTTCAGCCCGCTCAGCTACTAATGACAGATGGGGATGAGCAGGTCCTCCGGCGGGAGGAGCAAACTATTCCCATTTGTCAGAACTAATCCACCTGACGCTGTTATGGAGTCGTAGCAGTCTAACGAGCCAGGTTGGCTTCTGCGTTCGAGTACGCCGCAAGAAAAGCACGGCTCTCGGCTACAACGCGATCTTGAAACTTCGGATCGCTCACAAGTGCCGAGCCTTGCATCGGATTGCCACGCTCATCGTAGTAGACGCCGGTATGACCAGATGCATCGATCAGGATCTTGGTGATCTCACGCGCGGCTCGCTTCGAAGTGCTCAAGATCTTGATAAATGGCATGAGCAGCGGCACGATCACTGGCACAACGAACTTTTGCAAGAACCGTACGAATGCGTTAGCGTCTGCTGCCCCCAGGCCGGTACTTGGATTGAAGCCGGGTTCGATCACGTTGATGTGCAGTCGTGGATTCTCACGAGCGAATGCCAGCGCCGCAGCAAGGATGGCTTGTTTGGTAGTCGCATATGCATCGAAGCCAGGTTTTGTTGAGCCTCCTGGCTTCCATTCGCCGCGCGCACTGGCCTCTGCGGAGATATAGCGGGCACCGCGGAAACCAGCAGATAGAGCGGGCTTCCGTCCAGGGTCTTCTACGGCAGAGACTACGAAAACCACGTTAGCACCATCGGGAAGATACGGTAGGAGCGCTTCGGTCAGCACGAAAGGTCCAAGATGATTTGTGGCGTATGACATATCCCAGCCGTGCGCGTTCTTCGTGGGGCGCATCTGCATAATGCCCGCATTGTTTACGAGCCCTGCGAGAGGAAGTTTTAGGCCTGCGATCTCAGCAGCCGCACGTCGCACGCTTGGAAGATTTGACAAGTCACACACAACTGAAACAGCATTCCCGCCATTTTGCGTTATCTCTTGCTCTAATCCGTTCAGCTTTGCCCGGTCGCGCCCGACGAGTACAACGGTGCCGTGTGCGGCCACATCAAGCGCTGTGCGGCGACCAATCCCTGAGGTCGGGCCAGTGACGATGTACGCCTTGCTTTCTGCTGACTGCATTCTCAACATCGAAGTTCCCATTTTCAACTCCTTTGGTATGTGTCTGGTCAGTCATTATGCTGCCTGAATCTCAAGCCAACATTCGCCATAGTGCATCAAAGCCCTCTTTGCAGTGTTTCCTCGTGTTTGCAGCATCTTGTTTCATAAAATCCATCGTAGCCTCTGCCACTGAATTCATTATCGCGAGTACAAATCCAAGTGGTGCCTTGCGCATAGGGCCGTTCGCGCGACTTCGATCAGCTAAGTCAGCGATATCAGCCATCATTTTGTGACCGGCTGCGCGGCTTTCAGCCGAGATCTCCCCAGAGACGGAGAGTTGAGCAAGCACTTGCCGCTTCTCAGGAAACTTGACGGCCCAGCTCGTCCAGTTTTGCCATACCTGAAAAAATCGCTCACGATCCTCCGCGCTGGAGGGGATACCCTTCAAGGCCGTGGCGGCCATCTCCCCCTTCAGTTCCAAGTAGAGCTGGTTCAAGAGCTCGGTCTTGGTCTCGAAGTAGGTGAACAAAGAGCCGTTCGGAACACCTGCCTCTTTCGCGATCCCGGCGGTCGGGGCACTTAGTCCCTGCGTCACAATGATGCGGGTTGCTGCCTCCAGGAGGGCAATCCGCTTCTCGTCACTTCGTGGTCGAGGCATTCATGAAGTGTATTAGCAAGTGTCTGGACAGTCAACTATCTAGCTCGATGGCTTGTGCAGAGATCCCGCTCAACGCCGCTGTGGCACTTCGGCGGCCACTGCAAAGAGCTTGGCAAGTGCACTAAACTGACCCTCAATCGCGTTCACCCTCGGCTATTTTAAATATCCCAACTTGGTCCAGCACTCTCGCGCTGCTGGATGGAAAGCAACATCTATCGGCGTGTCGGGCGCATTCAGTACCATTCGTTCCAGAGGCATGGCTTTTTGTTTTACGGGACCCCAGGTCCACGGGATTGTGTTCTTCCTGGCCTCCAGAGCCTCGCAGAACTTTCGTATAAGAAGATCGGACGCATCTACTCGCGTGTAGATCGGCCAGCCGCAAAAATCGACGGTAGCAACGTCTGCCGGAAGGCGGGTGAGGCGCGACTTCTCCATTGTTGCGCGCGTGAATCCTTCCTGCTCCAGCATGACAAGGTGATCTTCGTCTAAATCGAGAAACTTCATGCCGGCATCGACAGCATCATTTGCCCATGCCATAACGGCTTCTTCAAATATGGCATCCAACTCGCCGTTGGCCATTCGTTCAATTCTTGACGGTTGATTTGGGGACGACTCTGATGGAATGGACTGATCGTGGGATACCGACCCGCCCCACGACAGGATGTCTTCATAGCTGAAGCCATGTGACTTCAAGACCTGCTCCACCAAAAGGGTTGTGCATGCATCTAGAGAACCACGCACGGACAGCCTTAACGGATACCGCTTTTCGCGAATCTCGGTCAACGACGTGAGACCAGAAGAGTTGCTGACTGCAAAGCCTAGCTGATCGTAATGAGGCATGACCGCAATCAGCGCCACTTGCATTGGCTCGGAAAAGAGTCCTACGCCACGATCAGCCATGCGGAGAATGGCGCTCGGATTCATGATGGATATGTCGATCTTGCGCTCGAACACGTCCCAAATCGAGTTGGGGTTGTTCGCACCAAACAACCGAAAGGCACCGACCTCGTCTCCTTGGCTAGTAAGGTCAATAGACGCTGCGCGATAGGGCCAGTCTGTCTCGGTCATCATATGGGACACGGACTCAAGCATCAGCATCGACCGCATGCTGTTCGGGTCGACCTGACCGACGTTGGTTGGTCCGGAATGCGATGGAGCTTTGCCTGAGGGAATGACGAATCTGGAAGCAGCCATAAGAATATCCTTAAGGTGGAGGGTGGTATGTTCGGGTTGCGCCGCATGGACAGGTGGTCCGTTCGGTAAGCGGCGCAGGTTCGCTAGCTTGCGTGAACGATCTCGATTCATGGGCTATCGAAGACAGCACGACAACTTCCGGTATGGATCTTGTACTCGGCTATTTCGACCACGAGCCAGCGGGATCGTTGGTAGCGGCTTGCAGAACATCGCTCATCGTTTTGGGCCGTCGGCCAATGAGGTTTTCGAGGGTAGGATCGACTTTGCCGAACTCGCCCCTTCTGCTTGCCTCATAGTAGCCAAAGGAAGTTCTCACGATTGCCTCCGGCCAGCCGCGCTCCTTTGCTCTTTCACGGAAAGCATCATCGCTCAAAGTGTGGCGGGTGACAGGGCTACCGATCAGACTCGATGCCAGGGAGGCGAGGTCGGTGAAGTCCAAAGCTTCCGAGCCGGTCAGCGGTGGCGTGGGTCCGTCGAAGGTCTTCACTCCGACAAGAATTGCGGCCGCCGCCGCGGCAAGATCGGTATGCGTTGTCCATGAGACCTTCCCATCTGCTGGCGCCTCGATCTTTCCGTTCCGCCACTCGCTCCCCATAAAGAACAGAGCAGAGTCCGTATAGAAACCGTTGCGCAGTGCGGTCCAGGCCAGGCCGGAGTCAGCGAGCATCGTTTCTGTCGCGGCATGGTCCAGGGCCGGGGGGAACGCTGAGAACTCACTGGATGCGATTTGACTCGTGTAAACGATTCTCTTTACGCCAGCGTCTCTTGCCGCCGCAATCGCAGCGCGATGTTGAACCAACGGGTCGCCACCATACACGCGCGCGTTGGAAGACACCAACAACAGCTGGGACGCTCCTGCGAAGGCATGAGTAAGTGTGTCCGGCTGTGCGAAATCGCCATGACGGACGCGAATACCACGCTGCTGAAGGTCCGCGGCCTTTTTTGGATCACGAACGCTTACGCCGATTTCCTCTGGCGGCATACGAGATGCAAGTTCCTCAACGATGAGTTTGCCGAGCTTACCTGTTGCTCCTGTTACGACAATCATGGATCTTCGCCTCCTAATCATGTTTCCAATGGAGTCATTCATCGTTACCAATGGTAACAAATAAATTAGGAAGCAAATTTCAGTAAATTTTCTCCTGCAATCATCGGGCTCTCGCCGGTTTCGCCGTCTCCGAGCGCGGCCCGCCAGATTACGATCTGTCAGCGGCGTAGTGTTGTGCTGGCCCTGGTGCAATGGTGTCCTAGCTGCGCTCTTGGTGCAGAAATCTTTCCAAGACGTCCTGAGTGCCACGCACGCACTAGATGAGGGCCTGTTGTCAGCGGTGCTCCCATGTTGAGTGCATCTCGGAAAAGAAAGTTTCGCTCCTCGTAAGGGACCACAGCGGACGCTCCCGTTCCTAGCGTTCTATGTTGGGCACTGTGCTTACACCCGGGCACCTGCGATCCCCGAAATGTAATGTGATAGTTATGTTGTTCCTCAAGGCATGGACGCCAACTTCACCCGCGTTCCAACTGACGAATTTCACCTAGACGGCTAAGCCATTCCAGGAACAGAACTCGCTCAGCATTCGTAAACACCTTAGCTCCGGACTGATAGACCGTTTCGCCGCCACTGAGAAAAGCTCGTAATGTGATGGCCGCGGGAATTGCCGGAGAAACATCGACAATGGTTTGGTCCGTCAAGATGGCGGCCAACGCTGCATCACAAGCCGCATTTGATAGTGACATATCGCGGTGCTCGACTTCCGTGCCAAGAAGCGTCAGTACTATGCCACAAGCGGTCGAGTGGAAGAGATGAGCGGCACGTTCTTCGCTAACCCTTAACAGTCCGGCAACGGCCACACGCCGCATGTGATCCTGGAGCAGGCGGCGTGATCGTTCGGCAGCCTTGCCGACCACTTCTGGTTGCGGGTCTGCATACATCAATAAGTAAAGTTCCGGGTGGCTCAGCCCGAACTCAACATGTATCCGCCAACCCAAACGAAGGCTGGCGACGGGATCTCTCTCAACTTCCGAGTTCCTTTTCTTTGCCATGTACGTGTCGAAACCGTAGTCCGCGACAGCATTGAGAAGGCCTGCTTTATCGTGAAAGAGGCGATACAGAATGGGGGGCTGCACATTAGCAGCTTCTGCTACTGACCGCGTTGTAAGCGCATCTCGACCTCCTTTGCTAAGGATTGTCAGCGCAGCCTTAAGGATGGAATGACGGTGACCTGCTAGGGCGCCAGCGACTGGACCTTCCTTTTCGTTAGACGCAGCGGTGACGTTTTTTTTCATGGTCTCTTCATTTTACTGCTTGCTTCCAATGGAATCGTTATTGTGATAACAATGGAAACAGCAGCAGGCCTCCCGCTGCAAGAGGTGAATCAGCATGATTCTTGTAACAGGTGCTACCGGACAACTGGGCCGACAGATTGTCGAAGGACTTCTAAAGCAATCACCGGGCGCCCCCATCGGTGTGAGCGTCCGGAATCCGGAAAAAGCCGCGGATTTCGAGCGACGTGGAGTAAGGGTATCTGCAGGAGACTTCACCGATCCCGCGAGTTTATACAAGGCTTTCGAAGGCGCGGAACAGGTACTCATCATTTCTGGAAGCACGCTCGGCAACGAAGGTGTCCGCCAGCACGGTAACGCGATCCGAGCCGCAAAACAAGCCGGTGCGAAACGGATTCTTTATACCAGTCATCAGGCGGCGAACGCTTCCTCTGCCGTTGCTTTTGCCCGCGATCATGCCGCGACGGAAGCTTTGCTGCTGGCGTCCGGAGTTCCGTTCGTTTCGCTGCGCAATGGATTCTATGCCGAATCTGCTTTGTATCAACTTGGCGGGATAAAGGAAACCGGCCGGCTCGCCCTACCGGAGGACGGTCCCGTTTCTTGGACGGCTCGCGCCGATCTGGCGGCTGCGGCCGTGGCTACATTGACCCAGCCCAGCCTCTTCGACGGCATCACGCCAGCGCTGACGGCCTCCGAGGCGATCACCTTTGCGGACATCGCAAGGCTCATCTCCGAGATGCTTCGACGGGAGGTGACGAGGGTCGTCATCAAAGATGAGGAGTATCGGAGCGCTCAGATTGCGCATGGGTTCCCGGAGCCCATGGTCAATCTGCTCGCGTCGCTTTTCAGCGCGACCCGGGCGCACGAATTTGATGTGGTCGATCCCACGCTGGAGCGCATTCTTGGCCGCCAACCCACACCAATGAGCCAGATACTTCGGAAGTTCTTGTCGCAAGCGCAGGCAAAGCACTGAGGGCGGCGAGCGGCCAAGGCGCAGGTCGCCTGCCCGCTTTTTCGGTCTTTTCAAGCACAGGTCAAAACCGGCTGTGTCCGAACTGTCCCAAAAAGCTGGATGCGGCGTGTATTGGCAGCTTCCACCATTCCTAAGCGATGGCGACGACCGGCGTTGAAAGAACTCAATAAGAGCGGAGAACTCTATGGCTGAACCATTGAAGATCATCGCGATCGAGGAACACGTCGCCCTCCGGCCGGTCATGGACGCATATAAGGCGGCTGGACTGGAGCTAACCCCGCAACTCGGGTTTGGAGATAGCTTGGTCGCGCGGCGACTGCGCGACGTGGGAGAGTTGCGCCTGGCGGATATGGACGAGCAAGGGATCGATGTTGCCGTATTGTCCCTGACTACTCCCGGTGTGCAAAATCTCAGCGCCGCTGACGCCACCCATGTCGCGCACGACGTCAATGACTTACTCGCAGAGATCGTCGACACCCAACCTGAGCGCTTCCAGGCTCTTGCAGCGATCCCCACGGCGGATCCGAAAAGAGCTTCCGCCGAGCTGGAACGTGCAGTCACAATTTTGGGTCTAAAAGGCGCTATGATTTATGGAAGAACTGGCGCAACTCACGCTGACTCTGATGGTTTCGATGAACTTTACGCCACCGCAGCGCGGCTAGGAGTTCCGTTGCATTTCCACCCGCAGATGCCTAGCCAGCAAAGCATAAGCGCGCTCTACTCGGACACACCCCGTAAGGTCGATATCGAGGGAGTCGGTTCGGCACCGATCGGGCTCGGGTTAGCTACAGCAGGCGTTGGTTGGTACTACGAAGCCGGCATTGAACATTTACGCATGATCTTTTCTGGTGTTTTCGACCGACACCCGACATTGCAAGTCATCGCTGGTCATTGGGGAGAACTGGTGTTGTTCTACCTCGATCACACGCAAAATCTGGCCAGCATGGCTGGCCTTGAGCGTACCTTGATCGACTACTACAGGAAAAATTTCTTCGTCGCCGGCAGCGGCACGGTCAGCGAACGTTACCTTCGTTGGGCGGCCGAAATGGTCGGTACAGACCGGATGCTGTACTCCACGGATTACCCATATACGTTTGAAAACAGACCCGGCGACTATCGCGGTCTCGACACAAGTGCGGGGGTCGGCCGTACCTTCCTTGAGAACGCACCCTTTACCGACGAGGAGAAACGCGCTATTGGGTCGGGCAACTGGGAACGTCTCACCGGTTCCGCATTGAAGACTTGAAGACCGAAGAAATTTTAGACAGCCGATATGCGAGACACGCGGTAGCCGCTCCCTTGCAGATCAGCGTCGGCCCGCCCGCTGGGGTATCGCCACTGATTGGCAGGAAACACGAGCGCGCAGGCCAGCGGGTGATCTCATGCTCGGGCGACGGCACTGTTGAACTAACTAGCGGAAGTGCAGAGCAGTCGATGGTTCTACCGAGGCGCCGCAACTTTGGAAAAGCCGGTTCACAAAGCTGATTTCATGTTGGCGCCAGCTTGCAGGTAAGACAAGAGCCCATCGGCACAGCGAACAAGAGACAGTTTTCTGGAGGGTGCGCTAATGACTCCCGAGGTACCAGCTTGCAAATAAAGGAAGCATTGGGAGAGCGTCCACGTCTGCCCGATTGCGGAAAGGTGATCAAGCTCGCGGATTGGGACCTGAGGGCAATCACCAAAGGAGTCGTTGAGTGTCCGGGCTGCAACTGGTCTGGACAGATCGAAATACAAGTCGTCGGCCAAGTGCCTCGAAAAAGCCGACTTCAACTGCATAACACACTAGGCTGCTATCGGAAGTAGCAGTTGTTAGTGCCTCTTCTTGTCCGGAAGTTTCGCATGTATGCGCGGACGAACTCGTTGGCAATCTTCGAACTCTCAACTGCGCGGCAAACCAAGCATGTCTTCACGCATAAGCTTGGCTCATCGAGCGGCGGCCTGTCACTCCGTTGAGCGCCAGAAGCAAAGCGCCGGTCTTCACTACAAGAGCAACTGCCGATACCTCCGCTACAAACGCGTGCCGGGAGCCACGGCTCACCGTGCTGATCCAGCTGATCGGCGAGACACTCAGTGAGCGCTCCGCACGAGAGCTTGTGCTGGAAAGACTGCTGAAGATCATGTTAATCGAAGCACTACGAAGCTGCAGCGATCCAGCGTTCGCGCCGGGCCAGCTCGCGGTCTCAACTACGAACGCCTCGCCACAGCAATCTACGTTGTGCATGCTCGTACCGTCCATCCATGGACGTGGAGAAGCTCGCGACCGAGGCGGCTCTCTCGCGCTCGGCATTCTTCGCGCGCTTCCCCCGCAGGGTAGGCATCGCTCCCACGGAGTATCTGCTGGCATGGCGCATGGCACTGGCGAAGAAACTCTTGCGCGGAAGGGATCTTGCCGTCGAGCAGGTGGTGAGAGTGAGGGTTATCGTTAGGCCAGTACCTTTACGGTAGCTTTCGCGCCACGTGGGCATGCCTCCAGCGCCATACGCGCGCCTCCAAAGAGAAGAACGTAACCGCTTCGTCGTGCTGGCTGGACATGTTCCCCCACGGAAGAGCGACGTTTTTCAATGGAAACGCAGACCCGCAGAGAACGGTCCAGCGACATTATTAGGCGACGACCTCCGGGTGAAACGCAAGAGCACCATCAGACGCGTCGAAGACGTATGCCTCGGGAGTGTGGCCGTAGCGGATTTGGTACAACTGCAGGATGGCTGATACAAATCGTTCTACCCTCTTGGCGTGAACGAGACTGACGGTACAACCGCCGAAGCCGCCGCCAGTGAGACGTGACCCGTAACAGCCGTCAAGGTTCAAGGCGGTCTCGACGAGAAAGTCGATTTCGGGAACGCTACACTCAAAATCATCTCGCTGGCTGATATGTGAGCAAATCATGGCCTGTCCCACTCCAGCGGGGTCGCCGGCGCGCATCGCGGAGGCTGCCTGCAAGGTGCGCGTGTTCTCAGTGACGATATGGCGGCAACGTTTGAAGGCTTCCGCGCTTATCTGCGTTCGGCAAGCGGAGAGTTGATCCAGCGTGGTGACTCCAAGGTCTGCGACGTCGAAATTGTTCCGCACAATCTGTTGTCCTTCTTCTGCGGCACGTCTGCGGACCTCGTAGTCACCGCCCGCTGTAATAGAGTGTTTGACTCCGCTGTTGACGACGACAATGCGGCAATCAGCGAGCTGGCCGGTGTTCACGGGAAGAAGTTCAAACTGGAGTGTGCGAGTCTGGAGCAGAAGTGCATGACCTCTAACAGCAGCAGTACTGGCGAACTGATCCATAATGCCACACGGAGAGCCTACGTAAAGATTTTCAGCCCGTTGGGAAAGCAGCGCGATCTCGTGCAAGGGGAGGCGCGCACCGGCGTGAGCGAGGAGAGCTACCGCAGTAGCGACTTCTACTGAAGCTGACGAACTTAGGCCCGAGCCCAGAGGGACGGTGCTTCGAAAATTGAGTGTGAAAGGGGGCACAATAATGCCGAGTTGTTGCAATTCTCGCAGGACGCCCACAGGATAGTCGCTCCAGGCGCCGATCTTTCCTGAACAGTCTGCCGGGTGGATGATGCGCTCGTCGTGCGGGAACAGCTCACTGAAGACGTGAATGTGAGAGTCGGGTGACGAGCTCACCACAGCAAACGTGGTTAAGGGAATCGCCATCGGCATTACGTAGCCGCCGGTGTAATCAGTATGCTCCCCGATGAGATTTACACGTCCCGGAGCTGCAAAGGCCCGGCCTCTCTCCGGGTCGGACAAACCATCACGCTGGACGTGAGTGGATGCGGAGGCTTGGGCCTCCCGAGGTAATTGCTTCTCAAGATCTCTGGCGAGCGAGAGGTCTATGGGCCTGTTGTATCCAGACATGAATGCTCCGTGATGTACCCTCAGTAAGCTGCACGTTGGATGTTGCACATTTTCGCACCTTACAAGCTCAACTCGTTGATTGGTGTGGGCCTTTGATGAGTCAGGTACGAAGCAGTGGCCTCAGTTCACTGCCCCTGATGCGCGGCCTTCGAGGTCGTGCAGAATTGCGGGTGACGAGCGGCCAGACGTGGTGCCGAGACGTTGGAAGTCGAGTACTCGGACAGCTGGTAGCAGTGGCGGCGAAGACAAAAGTAGGCCGCACACAACCCGAGGTGACCCAGGGGGTGAAGGCTTACGGCGTTCTACTGAGATCACGGATGATAGTGCCCTCCCGCTCCCTGTAGAGGGTGCCGTCCTCGTGAAAGACGTCGTGGAACCAAACCGGAGGCTTTTCAAGAACGTACGGTCGCTGCCATGAGTCCCATGGAAGGTAGGTCTGAGTTTTGCCCGCCACCAATCCCCAGTTAATCGCCCCGACCTTTAGGCGTTTGGCGATGGGCAAAGTGGTGTCGAACGTGCTGCCCACCCCGCGTGCCATGTACTCCGTGCAAAGGAGCGGACGATTGAATTTCTGAAGCTGATGTACACGAGCTTCGAACTGCTCGGGCCAGCTGTAGATGTGAAAGCTGATCACGTCAGACTGTTCAAGCTGAACATGGGCTATTGGAGTGAGCTCATCGAGTGAAGTCCAATCTCCCCAGACCCCGCTTGTAAGCGGCTGCGAAGGGTGGGATGCACGAGCCCAGGCAAATACTTGAGGAAGGAGGCCAGTGACAACTTCCTTCTTGTTCCGAAGTTCGACCTGCCCGTACGTTGACGCATTATCGTTGTCTGGCTCGTTCCAGAGATCCCACGCAAGTATTCGAGAGTCTTGAGCAAACTTTTGAAGGACGCCCTGAACATAGGACCTGAGGCGCGGGTACTCTGCGGGGTTGCTTAGCATTTCCTTACCGGGCGCTTGGACCCACCCTGAATTGTGTACACCGGGAATCGGAGGATGCTGTGGTCCTAGTTTCGGATTTGGATCCCAGCAGGAGTCAAAGAGAACGAGGATCGGCCTGATGTGGTGTTTCTGGGCAAGCGTGAGGAATTGGTCGAGTCGCGCGTCAAAGCCAGCCGGATCTTCTTCCCAGACCAGGTTGTGAAGAAAGACTCGCATGGTGTTCATGCCGATGCCCTCGGCCCAAGCGAACTCGCGATCAATCTCATTTGGGTCGAAGGAAGAAGCCTGCCACATTTCTAGTTCGTTGATCGAGTCCGAAGGGACGAAGTTGGCACCAACCAGCCAGGGTTGTTGAGCGTACCATTTAGCTGCCTTCTCTTCGGTCCAGCGATGGTCCTGCGCGGAGAGCTTGACTCCCGCCAGGATGAGAATGGTGAATACAACGATTGTGACATTGCTACGATGTCGGCTCATGTGATTTCCCATTCCTAGTGCTCGGTTGAAGCTTCTGGGTGGAAGATGGAAGCGCTTCCATTTGTACCTAAAAAGATCTGTTGGTCCTCTCTTTGATTCACAGCGTAGGGGCGATGTGGGGAGTGGAAGCGCTTACGTCCTGATACAGTTGTTTCAGAAAAGTGGAATACTGTCAATGGATTCTTCGACTGCAGGTCGTAGTCCGGGTAACATCGCCGATTGCCTGACGACCGGCGATTGCAGGTTGTGCAGAGTGTAGGCGGGGGCGTTGTGAACATACTAGGCAGATCCAACAGACTTAAGTGTTTAATCGATCACCCGGAGGAATCCTGGAGAGGTCCTTTACTGATGCGGGCATCGAGGTTGCTGCGCTTTGGGAGTGTCGCGATTGTTCTGGGATCTCTCTTGGCCTGCCAAGATCATCATTTAGAGGTGGCAATGATTGCGCGAACAGCAGCGGCGTCGATCTGGGAAGCGGCGCATGCGGGAGCGCTTGCTGCTGCGACAAAGCATGGCATGACCATGTATTGGAATGCACCCCAAAGTGAAGATGACATTCAACAGCAGGCCGCTTTGATCGACCGTGTCGTCGAGCAGCGGTATAGCGGCCTAATCGTTGCTCCTGACCAGCCCCTTCCCCTGATAACAACTATCCAGCGGGCGGTTTCGCGCGGAGTGAAAACAGTGGTGATTGTTTCTCCACTGCCGATTCCACCGCGGCCAAACCTGGCCTACATAGTGAACGACGACGTAGCCGCGGGACGGATGGCGGCAGAACGCATCAACAAGGTTCTACATGGCAAAGGAACCGTCGCAGTGTTGGGAGTCGACACCGAATCGCTTAGTGAGTTGACGATCCTCCACTCGTTTGAGGCCACGCTCGAGCAGAGATTTCCAGGGGTGACGATAGCGGATTGCCGAACTGGTAGTCATAATCAGTCGGAAGCCCAGGAGATTGCAGACGAAGAACTCAGTGCCCATCCCGACCTGGGCGCGCTGTTTTCGCTATCGGCGGTTGCAAGTTACGGCGCACTCACCTCATTGCAATCCCGCAGTCGCGAGAGAACAATCAAGCTGGTCGGATTTGAGCAGAGCCCCACGTTGGCCGATAGAGTGCGCACGGGGGTAATGGATTCTTTGATCGCGGAAGACAGCTACGAAATGGGCCGGCAAGCGATGGAGTTGCTTGCGGCTAACCGCGGGCGCAACATGCCTCCGGAGATTAGGCAATTGGAACCAACGCTGCTCACCTCGGAGAACATCGATTCACAGGAGATGCAGCATCTCGTGCGCCTCGAATGGGGCGTGAAGCCGTGAGCGGGTGGAAACGGCGGACGTGTGGGGCACTGATCGTGTCAGTCCTGCTGCTGGTGGTGGCGACAATCCTGTGGTTGTACTTATGGAGTCCAGGGCGGGGACTGCCATATAAGGATTCATTTGCAATGGGAGGGACAGACGGTTGGGTCCCGTATTCGGGCAATTGGCGTCTGGCGGATGGCGGCATCAAGAACGACTCTATCGATCCCGGCGCCAAGCTGATGTCAGGATCCCCGCACTGGAGTAACTACTCCGTAGAGACAGACGTAGAGCTTTTTGGTGAAGGCGATGCAGGTCTTGTAATCCGAGCGAGCGACATAGAGGCAGGAGCGGACTCTTACCGAGGCTACTACGCGGGGCTGCGGACAAGAGATGACAAGCTTGTGCTAGGAAGAGCGGATCATGGCTGGACGGAGTTTCCGTCGAAAAAGATGCCGAGAGGCGTTGCCGCCGGCAAATGGTTTCATCTCAAGCTCAGCGCATATGGTTGCAAGATCAGCGTGGTAGCCAGCGAATTTGGGACGGACAATCGACAAAGCGTCTCGGTAGAGGATGCGCACTGCTTTGCAAAGGGAAAGTTCGGTTTGCGGTCGCTATACGCGGGTGGTGCCTGGAAGAACGTTCACGTGGCGCAGTTGAAGGACGAACAAGATGCCCAAGAGGCGGTAAGCCTTCCGCCATACACCCCTAAAGTTGTGGATAGGGGAACGATTCCTCCAGATGTGCACCCTCCGGCCAACTCGCCCTTCCAGCCACCGATGGAGGCGAGTCCGATACAGTCCATCAGAAATCTGCGACTGCTAACGACAACTCGGCCGGTTCGAGTCTTTGTACGCGGCACGGTGATCCTGACGGAGCCCCTGTACATCCAGGATGCAAGCGGCGGGGTGCTGGTCGAAACCCAAAATGACGCAAGCTTACGATCGGGCGAAGAGGTGCAAGTCGAAGGCAACGTCTCTTTGGATGGCTTGACTGCGACCATCCGCGACGCCACGGTACGGTCGATGGGTGGCGGGATTGCAACCCCGCCGCCGCTCTCCGTGACGGCGGATCAAGCAGCGACGGGAGCGTATCAGGCTATGTTCATTGAAGTCCAAGGGAAGCTCGTTGCAAAGATTAAGCTCACTGGCGGACGAGTTGGATTGGAGATTCAAGATGGGCAGCAGGTTTTCTACGCGCTTGGGAACTCAGAGCTGATCGACGATTCTTTCGGGCAGTTAAAAACAGAAAGCTTGCTGAAGCTGCGCGGGCTGTGCCTCGTGAACGCTGAGTACACACAGAGCTTGGTGCCATTTGCGCTCCTAGTGACCGGCAGGGACGATGTCAAGGTGCTTGCCGGGCCCCCGTGGTGGAGCGCTGGCCACCTAATCGAGATGGCGCTTCTGATGTCCGTGCTGGGATTTGTCGCCCACCTTCTGTATAGCCAAGCGGAGGAGTGGCGACTGCGGGCGGTGATTGAAGAGAGAGAACGCTTAGCGCATGAAATTCATGACACCCTGGCGCAGAGCTTTGCAGGAATCGGATTTCAATTGCGTGCCATCGTTAATCGAGTTTCAAAAGCCCGGGATGTAAATTCGGCAGAGCTGGTGGAGCAGCTAAATCAAGCTTGTAATTTGGTTCGGCAGAGTCACGATGAGGCCCGCCGAACGATTACCACATTGCGTCCGGATGCGACGGAAGCGGGTGGGCTAGTCGCGGCGCTTCGGCAGACAGCCGGGCAGATGGTGGGAACGGCACATGTGGAGATCACGACGGCAGTGGAAGGTGAGTTGCGGGCAACTCCATTGCAGGTGCTGGATAGCCTTTTTCGGATCGGACAAGAGGCGATCGCGAATGCTGTGCAGCATGGACACCCAAGCTCGTTGATGATAGCGGCAACCTACACCACTTCGGCAATCATTTTGATGATTGAGGACAATGGCATTGGCTTTATACCCGGCCAGGAATCAGATGGTTTCGGCCTAACGGGAATACGGAAGCGTGCCGAGACGATCGGTGCGACGCTGGCAATAGAGACCGCTTCGGATAAAGGTACAAGGATCATAGTGGAGGTGCCATTGTCAACAAAGAGACGACGATTCTGGCCTGTACCTTATCATCTTAAGAAGAGCGACCATCCGAGAAATGAAGGCGGTCAAGAGGCGAGATGATAAGAATACTGATTGTTGATGATCATCCAGTGGTGCGAGCTGGGCTAATCAGTATGTTGCGCACATATCCGCGCCTTGAGGTTGTGGCGGGCGTCTCGGATGGGAGCCAGATGCTTGCGCTGCTCGCCAAGGTGCAAATCGACGTCATTCTTTTAGATCTGCGCATGCCAGGGATGAGCGGCATCGAAATTCTAAAAGCGCTGAAGGAGAGTTGCTCCCCCCTTCGCGTTATCGTACTGACTAGCTACGAGAACGACGACTACATCTTCGAGGCGCTACGGGCAGGTGCGTCTGCCTATCTTTTGAAAGCCTGTTCGGAAGAAGAGATGCTCGGAGCGATTGATGCAGTACATCGGGGCGGCCGCTATTTGCCGCAATCCGTGGCGGCAAGACTTGCCGAGCGCCTGCCTCGAGCCCAACTTAGTCGAGCGCAAAGTGATGTCTTGGGACATCTTGTGCGAGGATTAACAGATCACCAGACAGCAGCAGAAATGGGAATGAGTCTAGAAGAAGTCTGGGCGGAGCTTCGTGCAACGATTGACGTGATGAGCAGCCCTGTTCCCGCGGGCAGCAAAGACTCCCCGGGCCGCCGACCGACAATGTCTGACATCGCCCGCAAAGCAGGCGTATCTATGGCGACTGTCTCGCGCGTGTTGCATGAAAAAGGAATGCACACAGAGGAAACACGTCGTGCGGTTATGAAAGCGGTGCAGGAGTGCGATTTTCAGAGGAACGATATGGCTGCTTCTTTGGCGTCGATGCGTACCTCTTCAGCGGACGACTAGTTCAATACGCTAAATAATGCTGTTGATGTGAGCCGGCGTTTCCAGTGTCCCTTGCACGCCAACCCACACTACAGGCCTGTGCCCTTTAGGTAGTGTTCGATGGTTGCTGCGGCGCCCCTCACCGACAGGATCTGCAGAGCCTCCTCCACCCCGGTGACGAAGGCAGCGTTTTTCGGAAGTTCACCGAAGATGGACCTTACTGCCAACATGGGTCCGGGGTCCGCAAAAGATCTTTTGCAGATTGGAGTGAGTTCCGAGGCACGCGCATCAACAATCTGCATCGGATTGCCTAGCTCATCCTGTTCTCGTCCGAGATAGGAGATCCAGCTGGCGATGACTAGGCTAAGTAAAGGCGTTGGGGCGCTACGATCAAACAACTCCGCGATCGAAGGAAGTACCCACTTCGGCATCTTCGCTGAGCCCTCAGAGCAAATGCGCGTGACCTGATCGTTGATGGTTGGATTCGAGAAGCGCGCAATAAGAGTGTCTTTGTACTCCGGGATGGAGGTTCCCGGGATGAGGGGGACCACAGGAGTTACCTCTTCCATGAACTCGCGTATGAAGTCAAGGAAAAGCCGATCGAGCATGATTTCGTGGACGTACCGGAAGCCTGCGATGGCACCGAGGTAGGCCATGGCTAAGTGGCTGCCATTTAGCAGCCGCATCTTCATAATTTCGTATGGAGCGACGTTGGTCACGATTTCAGCTCCCACCCGCTCCCAGGACGGCCTGCCAGCTGCGAAATGATCTTCTATTACCCATTGACGGAACGGTTCGGTAAGCACCGGCCATCGGTCAGATATTCCGAACGCGTCTGAAACAAGCGCGATATCAGATGCGGTGGTCGCTGGGGTGATCCGATCGACCATACTGTTAGGAAAAGCTACGTTGACGCTTATCCAGCGGCGCAGGAGTGGATCGCGCATTTCGGAGAAAGCTTCAAGAACTCTCTTGATAACGTCTCCATTTCCTTGTAAATTGTCACAGGACATGACGGTAAGCGGCGGCAGATCACGCGACCGTCTGCGGTCGAGGGCGAGGGCGATTGTACCAAGCGAGGAGATGGGCGCTTCTGGGTGCTCTAGATCGTGCAGTATATCGGGATGCGTGTCATTGAAGGCACCCGTAGCTTCATCGATGAAGTACCCCCCTTCAGTAATCGTGAGGGAGAGAATACGACAAGCGGGATCAGCGATCTTCTCGACAGCAGTTTCCAGTTCGGCCGGGGCGTAGACATAGTCGACAAGCGAGCCGATCACACGGGCTGCCTGGGTGTCTTCGCTTCGTTCGACTACCGTATAGAGGCAATTCTGCGGCTTCAGGGCGTCGCGCATGCGAGAGTCGCTTGTGAGGACGCCGACGCCGCACTCGCCCCAACGCTCCGTGTCGGGCAGGTGCATGAGGTCGTCGAGGTAGACAGCCTGGTGCGCCCGGTGGAAGCCCCCGACTCCCATGTGCACTGTATGTTGAGGAAGCAGCGACCTGTCATAGGTTGGAACGGCAATGTCGGAGCGCATTTTCGGAAGATTGGCGAGGTTCAGAGCGATTGGGAGTGACATGATGGAATCCTTTTCTGCTGAAAAGCTACGGTCAGTTCGGACGGACAACATGGAAAATCAGTTCGGTTTCGGCAAGGCATTTCCGGAGGTGTCGAAAAGATGGACAAGCGCTAGGTCGAAGCTGAGATGGACTTGTTGATCTGGCTTGAGGTAAACCTCCCCGCTTGACCGGACGATAAGAGTTTCCCCTCCAGGTACCGCAACGTGGACATAGCTTTCGACACCCAGGCGCTCGACCATCTGGACATACGCCGGCAAACCGTTAGAGCTTGCGATAGAGATGTGCTCGGGCCGGATGCCCAGAGTTGCGATCTCGCAACTGGCGTTTAGGGGGATAATGGATGCAGGAAGACTTATTGATGTTCCACCGGAAAAGGTCAGGATGCGTGCCTCGGCACTTGATACCTGCGATCTAACGGTAAGGAAGTTCATGCGTGGCGAACCTATAAATCCAGCAACGAATTGGTTACACGGATTACGATAAAGTTCCATAGGCTCACCCACCTGTTCAAGAGTCCCTCCCTGTAGAACTACAATGCGGTCGGCCATGGTCATGGCCTCGATCTGGTCATGAGTCACATAGATCATCGTGGCGTTTAGCTCCGCATGGAGACGGGTGAGTTCAAGACGCATTTTGACCCGAAGCGCCGCATCGAGATTGGAAAGCGGCTCGTCGAAGAGGAAGACACGTGGATTCCGAACAATCGCACGCCCTATTGCGACGCGCTGCCGCTGGCCGCCGGATAGATCTTTTGGCTTGCGCTCAAGATAAGGCTCGAGGTGCAGAATACGAGCAGCCTCGGCTATCTTCCGGACGCGTTCTCCCCTTGGAACGCCGGCTAACTTCAAGCTAAACGCCATGTTTTCCGCAACGCTCATATGGGGGTAGAGAGCGTAACTTTGAAAGACTAAGGCGAGACCCCGCTGAGCTGGGGCGATATCATTGACTCTTTGGCCATCAATGAACAGGTCGCCGGAGGTAATCTCTTCAAGGCCAGCGATCATGCGGAGCAGGGTTGATTTTCCGCAGCCGGACGGACCAACGAACACGGTAAGTTCGCGATCCTCGATCGTCAGATCAATCCCTTTGATAATCTCCGCCGTGCCATAGCTTTTGCGGAGCTGTTTGAGTTCTACCGTCGCCATCTCTCACTCCCCAGCTTTCTACTTCACCGCGCCAAAGGTGAGGCCGCGGACAAGTTGTTTCTGTGTTAACCATCCCAAAACAAGAATGGGAGCGATGGCCATAGTGGAAGCCGCCGATAATTTCGCGTAGAAGAGACCTTGCGGGCTCGAGAAGGAAGCAATGAAAGCGGTGAGCGGAGCTGCGTTTGAAGACGTGAGATTCAGGCTCCAAAACGCTTCGTTCCAGGAGAGAATGATCGCAAGCAGACTAGTGGACACGATGCCCGGCATTGAGAGAGGGAGCAGCAGATCAAAGAATTCCCGCATTGGCCGCGCACCGTCCATGCGAGCAGCCTCAAGGATCTCACGAGGAACTTCTCTGAAGTACGTGAACATCATCCAAACGATGATCGGCAGGTTCATCAGGGTGTAGATGATGACCAGGCAGAAGCGCGTGTCGAGCAGGTTTAGGTCGCGGCAGATTATATAGACGGGAACAAGCACACCGGCGGAGGGCATCATCTTTGTCGAGAGCATCCATAGCAACGTGTCCTTAACGTACTTCTTCGATCGGAATGCCAGAGAGTAGGCGCACGGAATGGCGAAGAGCAGAGCAAGGAGAGTCGATCCCACGGAGGCCACGATGCTGTTCCAAGCGAAATGGAACCAGTTTGCGCGCTCCTGGACCGCCCTATAGTTTTCTAGCGTGGGCTTGAAAAAGAAGTGCGGGATGCGAGAGATAGCATCCCCCTCGGACTTGAAGCTCGTGAGCATCATCCAGAAGATAGGAAAAAAGATGAGGACAGCCACGGACCAGCCCAGAAGCGTCATAGCCCACTTACGCCGCAAAGTATTTTTGCTCATGGTCTTTAGCCCTCCACATTCCGCGCGAAAGAACGCATCAGGAGGAGGGCCCAGAGGTTTGAGAGGACGATGGCGATGACCCCACATACGGAGGCGGCTCCAATGTCATACTCCGACAAGGCATAGCGGTAGATGAGAAAGGCAAGATTGGAAGAAGCGTATCCTGGACCACCCGAGGTGGTTACGTAAATTTCTGCGAAGATGCCGAGCAGGAAAATGCTCTCGATCATGGTGACGGCGATGATGGCGCGATCCAGATGCGGCCAGATGATGTAGCGGAATAGTGCGATTGGCCCCGCTCCGTCCATGCGCGCAGCTTCCATGCGCTCCGCATCCAGAGATTGCACCGCCGTAAGCAGGGTAAGAAACGCGAATGGAAGCCACTCCCACGAGACGATTGCGATGATGGTAGTCATGGGCGCGACAGCAAACCAGTCGATCGGCTCGAGGTGAACGCTGCGCATGACAAAAGCGGCGACACCGTTGTCGGGGTGCAGCATCATGTTTTTCCACACGAGGGCGCTCACTGTAGGCATGACAAAGAAAGGGGCGAGTGTAAGCACACGGGCGATGCCGCGGCCAAAGAACTCTTGATTGAAAAGAACTGCAAGTAGAGTTCCCAGGCCGATCGTAATGACGGGCACCGCGCCCACAAGCAGGATCGTATGCCAGATCGACACTAGGAGGGCGGGGTCGCAAAACAGATAGTGATAATTCCCCAAACCGTCAAAGCCCTTCTGGCTCGGTTCCATCAGGTCATAGCGTCGGAAGGAAAACCAGAGGGTCATCAGCAGGGGAATGACGGACCATACAAGAAGGACGACAATCGAGGGCAGCTTGAGGTTCCACCCATCACGTTGACCTCTACGGCCCTTCCACGTTTTCCTTGGATCATTCTCTTTGTGGCCGCCCATCATCTTCGTTCACCTGCTGCGGCTTCAGAGTGACGCCGCTGGATGCGTTCAACGGCTTTCTGTGCCGCTTTGAGGGCATCATCGACGGAGATCGTCCCTACTAGCGCTGATGCGATCAACTGACCCACCTGATCTCCGATAGTGGGGAAGGTCGGGATCACGGGACATTGGATGCCCGTGTATGGGACCGGCTTCTCCGTTGGGTGAAGCGGATCGGCTGCGAGTATGGAATGGAACGTGAGAGTAGCAAACGGAGCCGCGGCGAGGTACGCGGGCTCATGGTAAGTGGAGGTTCGAGTGCCGGGCGGAATAGCGGCCCAGCCCCGCTGGGCCGCGACGAGTCGGATGTAGTTCTTGGAAGTGGCCCACTCTATAAACTGAAGCGCGGCCTCGGGATGTTTCGAAGATGAAGGCACAGCAAGCGCCCAAAACCATAGCCAACGGGCACCGATGGGAGTTCTTGCGATCGGTGCAGGCGCGAATCCCACTGCATCAGAGACTTTCGATTGTGAAGAATCGGACAGCGTCCCCGCGGCTACAGTAGCGTCAATCCACACGGCGCAGCGACCGTTTTCAAATAGGGTTAATGACTCGTTGAAGCCGTTTGAGCTTTCTCCTGGAGGGCCATAGGACTGAAGAAGGCTCACATAGAAGCTCACGGCGTCGTGCCACTCCGGCGAGGTTAGCTGCGGCACCCAGTTCTCATCAAACCATCGGCCACCAAAGGTATCAACGAGGGTGGAGATATAAGCCATGTTCTCTCCCCAACCAGGCTTTCCTCGCAGACAAACTCCATAGACGCCGTGCGCAGGGTCATGAAGCACCTTGGCGAAATGGGCGATGTCCGAATATGTGGGCTGGGCTGGCATCGTCAGGCCAGCTTTTTGGAAGAGGTCCTTACGATAGTAAGTAAGTGAGCTTTCTGCGTAAAACGGTAGAGCGTACAATTTGCCATCGTAAGATGCTCCATCTCGAATGGGCCTAAGCAGATCGTCCACTTCGTAAGATTTTGGGAGTTGAGCGTTCAAAGGAAGCAGCCACCCGCGTCGTCCCCAAATGGGTGTCTCAAGTGGCCCAATCGTTACCACATCGTATTGTCCCCCGTGTGCAGCGACATCTGTCGTCGTCTTCTCGCGCAGAATATTCTCTTCGAGAACGATCCAGTTCAGCTTGATCTCCGGATGCTCAAGTTCAAACACTTTGGAAAGCTTCTGCATGACGATCATGTCGCCATTGTTGACCGTCGCCACGGTGATGGTCTGCGCGCGCACATTCACCGACAGTAGAAGTGCCCACAGGATCACGCAAAGCTCTTTCCCCGCGCAGGTCCGACGTCCCTTTGTGTGCCTCGAACACGTCATGGTTTCGGCTCCCCTGTGTGTTGCGGATGGCGAAAGGCATCTTGGCCAACCATCGACGAATCATCTGATTCAACTCGCGTCGGGCGCTCAAGGTTAGCAGCTTTAGCCGCTTTATAACGTTCAAGCATCTCGTCGCTCTGCTGTTTTTGACCCAGTCTCGCGTAGACACGCGTCAGAAGATAATATGAAAATTCCTGCTTTGGGCCGTATTCGATGGCCTTTTGAAGCGGCTCAACTGCTTCCGCATAGCGGCCTTCTTGTAGCAGCAGCTCTCCAATTTCGGTGTATGCGGGCGCATAGCTTGGATCTTCGGCCACGCACAGACCCAGTGACTCGCGAGCGCCTTTTACGTCTCCTATGATCACCTTAGCAAGTGCGAGTTGATAGTAGGTTCGTGGCTTGTCTGGAGCAATTTGGATGGCCGTTTCGTACTCTGAAACCGCTTCTTGAGCCTTCGCTTGCTGAACGAGCGTATTTGCGAGTAGATAATGAGCCTGGTATGAACTTGGGTCAAAGGCAAGTGCCTCTACAAGATCGCGGCGGGCTGCTGGATAGAGCTGGCAATCAAACTCAGTCTCCGCGATCGTTATGAGAAAGGGAACCGACGATAGACTTTTTTTCCGCCTGCTCTCCAGGAGAGTATGCGCGTCGTGGGCGCGCCCTTGAGTCTGGATGATATTGGCTAGCAAGAGGAGAGTTTCCGTAGATTGACTTTTGCGGTACGCATATTCCGCTGCCGCTTGTGCAAGAGCCAATCGGTGTACGGCTAGATAAACATCAGCTTCTAGCTCGAGCTCCTGCAAGGGTAGGGTGGGCTCGACACCGACAGGAGCCAGTGCCGCCGCTGCCTCTTCGGGTTTGCCAAGGAGCCAGAACCTGCGGGCCAAAGAAGCAGCCAGGCCGTGGTTGGAAGGCCACCGCTGATGAGCTTTTTCCAAGATGAGTTGCTCCTCCTTGCTATCGCCGGAGCCTTCGAACGCAGCCCCGAGTAAAAGGTCAATCCGAGGGTCACACGCAGCGAGAGGCGCGGGGGTAAGCAGACTGATGACGGCGCCAAATTGCCCCTGTTGCATGGACGCGCTCGCGGTGGAAAGTAATCCACTGATCTCGGAGGACGACGGACAGGCAGGCTCAGCAGTTGAGTTAGCCTGCCTCTCAGGCTGAGAGTTAGGCGTTTTCGCAGCTCTTGCCGTCGGCGCTCCCACAGCGAGAACGCCGACGGCAAGAACGAAATACATAATCATGAGTTGCAGCTGTGGCTTGCAGCGATTGGTCACAAGCTCTTTACCCTCAGAAGTTCAATCGAAGACTAAACTGTATTTCCCGTCCGGCCAACGAACTGCTGACATCTCCGAAGTTGCTGGTGTTCACGTTTGTCACCAAACCAGTGAAGTTCGCATGATTGAAGGCGTTGAAGAAGTCGGTTCGGAAGGTAAGGTTGTAGCGCTCTGTAAACTTGAACGTCTTGAAGAGGGCGAGATCCCAATCCTGTGCTCCCGGAGACCGGATGTTCGCAACAGATGCGTTGCCCTGGACGCCAAGCGCCGTCACCGGCTGGACATTCTGCACATTGAAGTATGGTCCAAGCTTACCGTTCTTTCCTAGCCCCTTGCTAGATGATGAATTGTTCACTGGACCGGTCACATTGGGGAGAGCGTTGATGAAGTTACCAAGGTTCTGGTTGCTGCTGAGCGTCAGCCATGGACCGGTGTAGAAGCTGCTAATCGCACTCACTTGCCACCCGCCCACTGCTTCGTTCAGCAAGCCCCTTTGGTCGAGAAACCTCTTGCCTTGACCAAACGGAAGTTCATAGATCGAGTTTAGGCTCAGACGCTGATTGAGATCATCCGCGCAATGGCCGCGGTCGAGCTTGGTGTCTAACGGGTGCCAGCTGAATTGATCCTGCCAGGGGTCAGAGAGACACTTCGAGAAAGTATAGGCTCCCAAAAATGAGAATCCAGACGCATAACGCCTTTCAACACGCGCCGTTATAGCGTCGTAGATGGAACTTCCTTCATTCAGGTTCTCTTGAGCCCCGCCGGGATACATCGGGAAGCGGGTCGTGTCGTTCGGCAAAAGGGGATTCGAAATGATTCGCTGTTCGAAGTGGTGCGCTGCCGAGCCGAGATAGGTGACATCCAAAAGCCATGTCTTCAAAAAGGTCTGCTGGACCCCGAGAGACCACTCATAGCTGTATGGTGTTGCGTTGTTCGGGTTGATGAAGGATACGGATTGCCCAGAACCAGGTGAAGTTCCAGCCAAGGCAGGATTGAAGAGCTGATCGGCTGTGAATTGGAGAGGCTGACCGGCCGGCGAGTTATTGTAGAAGTTGACCGAATAGTACTTCGGCGTATCCACTTCCACCTCATATTGATTTAGGTTGGGTTGCAAATAGTACAGCCCGAAACCACCCTTCACAACGGTTTTTTCGTTTGCAAATGGGAGAAGGTTGAAGCCAAGTCGCGGAGAAACGTTCAAGTAGCGCGGATGCACCATCTCACGCCCAAGTCCCAGTGCGCTCGTATCCGGGTAGGTGAGCGATGTGCCGGTTGCTAAGTCAAAGCTACCAACATGATTTCGTGTGTCCACCGGCGGCTGAGAGTATTCGTATCTAATTCCTCCGTTCACATTGAGGTGCTTATTTACCTGAAAGCTATCCTCCACGTAATAAGCTTGGTACCATCTGCGAAAGTTCAACGTCGGGTCCCCGTCAGCGCTTCCGCCTGAGGAGGGCACCCCTACAAGAAGATCGGCAATGGAATTCCCTGTGTAGTTTCCGTTGAAAGAAAGGTTGGTTCCCTGCCAGTCTTCATAAAGGTAGGTTGGATCGTACCGGATGTCGACCCCTGCAGTAATGTTGTGCCTTCCCTTAGTCAGGGACACTCCATCTGTGAACATGAACAACCCTTCGCGTATCACCTCTGTGCCGTTTGCTCCACCCGGATTCGCGTAGCCGGCGATTGAGAGCCGCGGTACACCGTAGGAACCGGGCTCGAGACCTACGTTCTTCAAGCCAACAGGGTTAGCATAGGTAGGATCGAAGCCAAAGGCGCGCGTCTCGCCGGTCTCGGTATGAGTAAAGCCGAAGCGCAAGTTATTGACGAGCGTGGGATTTAAGATGTGCGTCCATCCGATCGCTACACTCTTAGGGTGCGTCGGGAATGTTTGTGAGTTGTAGATGTTGATGCCACCAAGAACGGTGGTTTGTGCCTGCTGCGTATAGCGGCCAAAGACGCTGTCTTTGCTTGAGATTACATAGTCAACCCGACCGCTGCCCTGATCCCAGTTGTTTGTCGTATCGGCGACCTCGAGATAGTTGCTTCCGCCAGAATATGCTCCGTTAGCCGTAGGGAAGTAGCTCAGGAGTTTGAGTCCCACCGGCGAGAAATAGGTTGTCGGAATGATATTCCCGGTGAACGGAGCTCCAGTGTACGGATTGATCAGCTGCTGAGGGAGTGCGCTGAAATCGCCGGTCAACTCCGCGGCCGTTGGCACGGTGGTGATGGTGTCGTTTGGTTGGGTTTGCCGAAATCCTTCGTAGTTCAAGAAATAAAACATCTTGTTCTTAAGGATTGGACCACCCAAGCTGGCGCCAAACTGATTCTGGTGGAAAGCAGGTGGACCTGAAAGTGGATCGAAGTAAGCTCTGGCATCCAAATCGTTATTGCGCAGAAATTCATAGATTGTGCCGTGTACCTGGTTGGTACCCGATTTAGTCACAACGTTAATGAATCCGCCTGCATCGCCAAAGGCTGCCGACGATCCGGCTTGCTCCACCTTGAACTCCTGAATATTGTCGATGGACGGAAGTAGGCCAGCTGCCCCATACCAACCATTGCGCGTTTCGATCCCATCATAGAGGTAGCTGACGTCATCTTCTCGGAGTCCTGCGATCGAGATGCTTACCACCGAAGTTCCGGTCCAGGTCGAAGCGGGCGAACTGACGCCGGGAGCAATCGGCGACACGCCAGCCGCTAGTGTCGCTAGCTGGAGGTAGTCTCGACCGTTGAGAGGGAGATCCTGAATCTGACGGGGCTCAACAACTTGTCCAACATTCGACGCGACCGTATCCAAGAGGGGTTCTGTTCCGGACACTTCGATCGTCTGGGTGCTTTGACCTACGGAAAGCGTGACATCTTGTCGAGCCTGCTGATCTACCTGCAGGGTGATCGCCTGGATGTCGTAGGCTTGGAACCCTGGAGCCGTGATCATGACGCTGTATGTTCCCGGAGGCAGCTGGGATACGCGATAGGTGCCTTCGGCATCAACACCGGCGTGGTAAGCGATGTTTGTGGCTCTGTTTGTAACAGTAACGCTTGCGCTTGGGACGAGAGCACCCGTACTGTCGGCAATGGTACCGATAAGTGAGCTGGTTGTGCTTTGTCCCCAGGTCAAACAGGACGTCACAATGAAAATCGCTAACGCGAAAAGCTTCCATATAGAACTCATATTGCCTCCGGAATGCTGTGGCACGGATTATGGAAGCGCTTGCATACGTGGATGTATGCGCTTCCATTACGAGCACAAGTTGTACTAATCGGGACGAACCTTGTCAAGACAAATTGTTCCAGCGAACCTGACGCAACTGGTCAGCTGCGCCATCAACCCGGCGCCGGCTTCTTCGGCATCGCGCCCCGAGGACGCGCTGAAACGCACCGGCGCCTGCAGCCGGAAAGCAGCCGCAAACTGTGACGGGGCGGTTTACGTCGCCGGCCTCGCGCTATCCAAGCACCGCCGTCATGGGACTACCGAACGGCGTGCTGATTTCCGCGTCCATCTTCGGCGAGTGCCGTCAGACCAACCTGTCGCTGGTCTGCAAGACGCTTAGCTGGAGTTCCGGCGTTGACGCCGGCGCACCGATGGGTTCAGAAAACACGGCAGCTGTCGGCAGAGCCGTCGGGACGCTATGGCTATGCTGCCTCTCCGGGGATACACTTAGCCGATCACTCCAGGCACTAGCCCCGAAAGCAGCACTCGCTTAACTCCTACCCTCGCATTTTCCATGTCACACAAGATGCTTCCTGAAGAGGTCCACCACACTCTGCGGAGCATTGTCGTCGAAGAACCTTTCGAGATTCTGTGCAGTTTCACGAGCAAATCTTTCGCTACGAGGGAAGAGTTCGTTCTCATAGGTTCCCAATGCGACTTCGATGTCCTCAGGATGGGCGAGCAGGGCTCGTGCAAGTTCCGCGCCATCGTACATGGCGAGATTGGCACCCTCGCCTGCGAACGGGCTCATCAAATGAGCCGCATCTCCAAGCAGGGTTACGCCTGGAACCCGTTTCCACCTGTGGTCGACCCGCAGAGCGTAGATGGGTCGGATCAATGGATCGACTTCACTACTAGCAATCAGGGAGATGAGCTCCGGAGCCCATCCCACAAATTCATCCGCGATGTGGGACAAGCTGGACTGAGCGTCGCGGGATCTTAATGAAGCAATCCAGTTCTCCGGCTTGTTCAAAGCAACGTAGGTCTTCAGCGTCCCATCGGCGTTGCGATGCGCCAGGATGCCCTTGCCCGGGGCCACCGCCATACAGGTGCCGCTCCCAATCGCATCCGCACTTGCTTTGTGACGCGTGTCGCCGTCAGAGAGGAAGGTTTCGATGAAGCAGGTGCCGGTATAGTGCGGCTTTTCGTCTGATACAAGTGGACGCACCTTCGACCAAGCGCCATCGGCAGCAACAAGCACAGCACAGAAAATCGTCAAGCCATCGGAGAAGGTCACTTCGTGTCTTCCGTCAGCACTGGCCCTTGCGGAGACCACCTTGTGACCCCACTGGATCATGTCCTTAGGTATCGACTCGATTAGCAGTTTCCGCAGTTCGCCGCGATCCACTTCGGGCCGCTTGACGCTATATCCACCGGGTTTGTCCAGGAGGATAGTGCCGTACTTGTCCACAACGCGTTTTGCATCCTCCCCCGGACGGACGAGGCAAAGAAAGGACTTGAACAAACCCGCAGCTTTGACGGCAAGCTGTCCATTGTATTCATGAAGATCCAGAAGCCCCCCTTGCGCCCTTGCATCAGCCGATGCTTCCGCTTCATACACGGTAGCTTCCATACCATGGAGATGGAGAATCCGCGCAAGCGTAAGACCGCCGAGTCCGGCACCGATGATTGTGATTGGTTGTTGCATGATAGCGCTCCTTTGAACGTAATCAGCCTTGTGGCTGACCGCCGCAACCTGCACTAGGCAGTTGCATTCGGAGACGCTGGCCGAATCACACAGAGCGCATGATTGACCTGTACTCGACAACCCTGTCAGCGAACTGCTGACGGGGAAGTCGTTTTTCGCGACTGTCATAAGCCTAACGCATCTACACGGGCTGGCAAAGCCCTCGGTTCTGGGCAGTCCCCAGCTCGAATCCAAGCCGATGCAAATTGCCGAGATGTCGCGTTCTCGGAAGCGATCCACCGGCATTCACAGTTGGTATTCGCTCCGGTGAACCGCAGTCGAGCGAAGGGCCTGGGAAGGTTTGTGCACGCTCGCGCAGCACCCTGGCTAGTAAAAACCGCTGTTCTCGAAAGGTCCCATCCCGCGAGCCGCTTATACAGTCCGGTGCTAAGGCTCGCTAGTCACCTTGAGACTGGCGAGCCACAGTTCGTGAGCTTTGTGCATGAGATGACTGCCATGGACTGGATCCTTGAAATCTTCCGGACCGATCCCCGTTTCTTCGGTGATGACGAGGCAGTTGCCAGCTTTTCGGATCAAGTGCCACGCGTGATAATGTCCGTGAAGTGTCTCGGTTTCATCGGAGCCAAATGGTATCCAGCTGATTCGCTCGTCGGGAACAAACTCAGCGATCCGGGACTGAATAGGGGAGTCGAAGATCCTCAGTCGATAAAGCGCGCCCTGACTACTGTTGCCCGGTGTTTCGTTCGTTACGTCTTTGACGAGAACAAACCACTTGGGCCAATCAACCGCGTCGGCGAGACGCGCAAACACACGATGGCAGTCAGCATGGATCAGCAGTTGGTTATGGCTGAACACAGGGGCGATTGAAGGTTCATACCCGGCGGGCCAGCGAATCGCAAAGTCGCGACGTGCCAAGTCAGATCGCAATTCACTTTCCTGAGCCTTCAAGCCAACTGTCCACCAGGAGCAAGCGAAAGCGAAGACGGAGAGCAGCTTGATTGCTTTATGCATGTGCACTCCCGAAACTTTGCAACCAACGGTGAAAACTGCGCGTAATCAGTACCGCTTGGTTTCTGCGGTCCCTCGCATCCTATTAAATCTTTGCGATCACAAGCATAGCGCAATGCTCGCCGTAGATAACGCAGAGCTGTAGCCGGGGCTGGTGGCGATTGCGCTACCCGCAAGAAGCCGACGGAAGATCAGGTTATCGTTCGACTTCGGCTACGAGTGAGTCGAAGTCGAAAGCCTCGGTCTGGACTCCATTGACGTAGAAGGTCGGGGTGGCCTGGACGCCCACCTTTTCGCCGCTAGTGAGGTCGGCTTTTACCTTGGCGGCGTATTTACCAGAGTCGAGAGCCTTGGTGAGGGCCGCGGGGTCGAGGCCGAGCTGGCTGGCGAGCTTTGGGAAGAGCTCTTCGCTGAAGTGATCCTGCTCTTTGTAGAGCAGGTCGTGCATCTCCCAGAACTTGCCGTGTTCGGCGGCGAATTCAGCAGTTTCGGCAGCCATCTCGGCGAACTCGTGTTGCTCAAGCGGGAAGTTGCGGAAAATGAATTTGAGTTTGTCGCCGAAATGCTTCTCGAGCTTCTTGATGAGCGGCAGAACCTGTTTGCAGGAAGGGCACTGGTAATCGCCATACTCAAGCAGGGTATAAGGGGCGCTCGGTGGGCCTTGCTGATGGTCTTGCGCGGTTACTGTCAGCTGACTTTTCATAGTCGGTCTGATGCGTGTGTGGCTTCGTGCGGTGTCAGCGCCTCCAGCTTGAGAAATTGACCAGCAGCGGGCGGGGGATGGCTCCCCCTGCCTTCAGCCGGCGAGAGCAGGCGTCTTCCGGTCACCCCCTTGAGCGGGACGTCCCTTCCCGCAACGCCCTTCCCTACCTGCAACAGCAAAGACGAAATGCCTCTTCCCGCGCTCCGCGCAAAGCAAGGAAACCAAACCTCCTGAGGGACTCCGTCCCTGGCGCGCGCAAGGAGTGTCCCCAGTCTTCCTGCGTGCAGACCGGCCTTCGGCCGCCCTTTCCGTTCCAGCGTTCCGCTTCCTCTTCAAGGGTGGGAGATACCCCTCTCCTTGCACTTGCCGCCCCTGCTGGCGTGGGCCAGGGCCAAGGCGTGTTTGTGAGCAAACACAGCACAGCCATTCAAAAGCGGAGGAACCACCCAATGAGCATCATCGCCACCACGAACGAAACCAGCAACATCGCCACCATGCCCACCACCCCGAAGCCCCAGACTTCGAAGGAAGTCATTGCGGCCAACGTTCAGCTTCTCATCGAGCAGTTGGAAGCAGGACACTCGGAAGGCCTGACCGCCTACCTCACCGCGATGGGCAAGTTCCACAACTATTCTTTCGGGAACATCCTTGAGATCGCGCGGCAGAAGCCCGACGCAACCCGCGTTGCAGGGCTTTATGCGTGGAACCAGCTTGGACGCAAGGTGATGAAGGGACAGAAGGGCATCCGCATTCTTGCCCCGATGATCGGCAGCAAGCGCAAGAAAGACAAGGAGGCCGAGAAGGACATCACCAAACAGAACCAGCCTGTACTCGTAGGCTTCCGGGCCGTGTACGTCTTCGATGTGTCGCAGACCGAAGGCGCAGAGCTTCCCGGGTTCACCGAACGGACGAAGGGAGAAGTAGGCGAGTATCGCGAACGCCTGATCGACTTCACCATTGCCCAGGGCATCGAGCTTGAGTTCAAGGAATCCATCGCACCCGCGTTGGGCATGAGCTACGGCGGCAACATTGCGATTCTCCCCGGACAGGAGCCAGCCGAGGAGTTCAGCACCCTTGTTCACGAGCTCGCGCATGAACTCTTGCACAAGGCCGAGCGCCGTACCGCAACCACCAAGACGGTACGGGAGACAGAAGCCGAGGCAATCGCCTTTGTGGTCTCGCAGACCATCGGCCTTGACGCCGGACGGGCATCCGCCGACTACATCCACCTGTACCACGGTAACGCGGCACTCCTGACCGAAAGCCTTGAAGTCATCCAGCGGACCTCAGCCCTCATCCTCTCCGCCATCGAGACGAAGCAGGTCGAAGCCGAGCAGACCGACGCGCAGCCCACAACCACCCAGAACGCCACCGATGCAGCCCTTGCGGAGGTGGCTTAATGCAGACCGTACTCCAGATCATCGAGAAGGCCGGAGGCTGGCACCCCGGCCTCTTCCTCAAAATAGTCAACGCCCCCTACATGGACCTCGTTATCGAGGCAATCGAGCAAGGCCCGTCAGGACTGCCAGCCATTTCAGTCACCCACTACGGCGAGCAGAACGGCGACCTCATGCGCGACCCGGAGATGTGCTTCGAGCTTCGAGATGGGGAGCTTAGCGCCTATTACTACCGCAACGACTACGTAGGCGTGGAGCAGTGGAGCCGCAACACCATCTGCGGGGAGTATGTCGTTCTCGCCAACCTCTACCAGCAACACCAGCGATTCGCCCGAGTGTGGGACAACAACCTGCGTTGCCAGGGCTTCGCCGAAGCCTACGACCCTCAACAGCTTGTACGCGGATAGTCCGATCTTTCCCAACTACGGAGCGGACGGAACCACGTTCGCTCCCAACCTTCAGCCCCAACCCACGCTCAAGGAGAGCCACCATGCAGAACAGCAGCGAATTCCAGTACATCGCCATCGACACCATCCACGAGTCCGCCACCAACCCCCGTCGCACGTTTGACGAAGCCAATCTGCAGGAGCTTGCCGAAAGCATCCGTACCAACGGACTCATTCAGCCGATCACCGTGCGACCGAACTCCAATGGCTTCGAGATCGTGGCAGGAGCGAGACGCTTCCGCGCTGCACAGCTTGCGGAACTCTTCTCCCTTCCAGCCCGCATCGTCGACATCAACGACGCGCAGACCCTGGAATGGCAGTTAGTCGAGAACAGCCAGCGCGTCGACGTTCATCCCTACGATGAGGCGCAGGGCTTTCAGCGTTTGCTCGACATGCCCGGCTACGATGTCGCAACCTTGGTTGAGAAATCGGGCAAGAGCGCAAGCCACGTCTACGCCCGTTTGTCTCTTCTCCAACTCATTCCGTCGATTGCCGAGGCATTCAGCGCCGAGCGCATCACGGCCAGCCATGCCAACCTGCTTGCAAGACTTCCGCAGGAGACCCAGGCCGAGGCCTTCGAGCAGTGCTGGCGTAAGGACTGGCAGGACAAGGAACCGCACCTGCTACCCGCGAAGCACCTTTCAGCGTGGATACAAGCCAACCTCTATCTTTCCCTTGCCGATGCACCGTTCGACAAGGAAGACCCCACCCTCAACCCCGCCGCAGGAGCTTGCGTTACATGCCCATGCCGCAGCGGTTTCAACACTTCCCTCTTCTCAGACGTTCAGGGCGACCAATGTAAGTTATGTGGAATCAGGGCAACCGCAAGTGTTTTCCGCTGGCTCGCCGCCGCCGCGCTCTCCGCGTAAGGCGTTGATGCCGTCGTGCCTGTTCTCCTTGGATCTCCACCAGGAGGTTCATGTGCCGTTCGAGTTCACTGTTCACCCGATCCGTTGGGATCGGTGCCCCTTGGCCACCTGCGACGCTCACGCCCATGCGTGGCTTTTGTTGCAGTCGCACCGTGGCCTGTCCTCCAACACGCTCGATGCTTATTCGCGGGCATTGGAGAGGTATCTTACATTCTTGAAGTCCGCCCGCGTTGCGTCCGTCTCCGCGACGCGGGCGGATGTGGGACTTTATCTCGCTGCGTTGCAAGGAGGCGAGGTTATTCTCGCGAACGCAACGATACAGCAGCTACTAACTGTTGTTCGTTTGTTCCATGGATATTTGATGGAAGAAGGAACACGTTCCAACAACCCAGCCGCACAGACCAGTAGCGGACGGGCGATGGTTGCACGCCATCACAAGCTGCCCTGGATTCCGAACGAGGAAGACTGGCACCGCATTCTTGCGGCGGCACGACAGGAGTCCATCCGTAACAGGACGATGCTCGCATTTGCGTATGACGCTGGACTCCGCCGCGAAGAGCTTTGCAGTCTCCAGAGTACCGACATCGACCCTTCGAGACGCCTGCTCAAGATTCGAGCCGAGAGGACGAAGGGACGCCGCGAGCGCACTCTTCCTTATTCCGCATCGAGCGGCGAGTTGCTTGTCCTCTATCTCGAACATCGCAGGACCTTCGGCAACAAGCGTGGGCCGCTCTTTCTCTCCGAGTCACGCCGTAACTATGGCGAACCCATCTCGATATGGAGTTGGTCGAAGACCGTACTCCATATTGCACGCAGAGCTGGCGTCGAACGGTTCTCAACGCACACACTTCGTCATCTTTGTCTGACCGATCTCGCCCATGCGGGTTGGGATATCCACGAGATTGCAACGTTTGCCGGGCATCGCAGCGTGCAGACCACGCTGCTCTATATCCATCTCAGTGGCCGCGATCTTTCCCTGAAGCTCGCGGCTAGCATGGCTCAGATCCACGCCCGCCGAGTTCAGATGCTTGCGGAGGTTGCCCAGTGACAGTCAAGCGAGTAAGGAAGGATGGACAGCCATGGCACAACAACATCGGGCGTTGGGTTGACACCCTGACCGTCGAACAGCGCGCATCGCTCTTTCAGAGCGGAGCCCGTGCCCAGTGGGGACCAGAGAAGGAGATGCCTAAGAAGGCAGACGACGGACCCTGGACCTGGCCGATCGGTCTCGACCGATACGACCGTAGTTTCACGCTCACCGCGAGCGAAGAGGACCTGTTGACACGCTATGCGGAGGCGTATCGCTTTTACAGATACGGGCGAACGATGGACTTTGGTCCGTCGCTCAACCGGCTGGTGCAGCCGCTGAACGATGCGCTCGACTATACGGGCATCAAGACCAACCATCGCAAGTATGTGCTGCTGTTCTTCCTGCGTGAGATGGCTGAGCGCAGGCGTTCCTTCTGGGGATGGACCACTGAAGAGTGGATCGATTCCATCGAGCGGAGAAGGATGGAGCGTCAGCACATCGTCGCCATCGCTTATCTGCTTTGTGACTTTGCTGACCTACACCGTCTCAAGTGCGACCATGTCGTTTACGGGTGCCTTGCGCGCAAGGTATTTGGACGCGATTACATGAAGACTGTCTCCGACCGTGTCTTCGCCTTGCTTCTGGAGTGGGGATACATCAAGCACGGCATGAGCGATCGCATCATGCGGACTGTCTTCGAGACGCTCCTTTTCATCCGCTCGCCCCATCTCGACCAGCTCACGTTGGAGCATTTGAAGACGGTGATCGCCCGCAAGCCACCGCGCATTGGCAGCTATTCCATCGTGGCTTTCTCCCGCGTGCTGGCCAGCATGGGAACTGTTCCAGAGGCTCTTGAGATCCATCGACCAGTTCCCGACAAGAAGTCTTCGCCCGCCCTTACTCTCGGCGTGCCGCCTGAGTGGGCGCGCCTCTGCCGTCTCTGGTTTGATCGATCCACGTATGCGAGAAGCTCCAGAACCCAGAGCTATTACTTCCTGCTCAACGTGGGCCGTTGGCTCGGTCATGTACATCCAACGGTTCTATCACCAGGCGATTGGACTCGCGATCTTGCAGCGGAACTCATCTCCGTCGTCTGTCAGTGGCATGGTGGAGACTGGGGAAGCATCGATCCCGTCCATATTAGAAGCCGAGGCAAGATACTCGCCCCAAGCACTCGCGCGAGCCGCATCTCCACGCTGCGCATCTTCTTTCGCGATCTTCAGGAGTGGGACCTGATCCCGCGACGGTTCGATCCCATGCGGCATCTGACCATACCGAAGAGTCTTGCCGCTTTGATCGGCCCCAACCCGCGGGTCATCGCCGACGATGTCTGGGCCAAGCTCGTCTGGGCAGGCCTCAACCTCGTTCCCGACGATCTTCCCCGTCGTGGCCCGGCCCATCGAGGGAACTTTCGACCCAACAGTTATCCCATAGAGTTGTGCCGGGCACTCGCGACGATCTGGCTTTTCGCTGGACTTCGCAACAACGAGATTCTCAGACTGCGAGTCGGCTGCATACGCTGGCAGCGCGAGCAAGTCATGGTTCCTGGTACGGGCGACATGCTCGCCGCCGATGCGGTCTGCCTGCTCGATGTGCCGGTCAACAAGACCGCAACAGCCTTCACGAAGCCGGTGGATCGCATCGTCGGAGATGCCATCGCAGCCTGGGAGAAGGTGCGTCCGCAGGGTGCAAAGCGGGCCGACTGGAAGACCGGAGAGTTTGTGGACTTTCTCTTCATGGTCAGGCTCACAGGCGTTGGCAAGTCCTATCTGAACAACGCCCTCATCCCCGCGCTCTGCGCCAAGGCCGGCGTGCCGCTAGCCGATGTGCGCGGCAACATTACGACGCATCGAGCACGTTCCACCATCGCTTCGCAGCTCTTCAACGCGAAGGAGCCGATGACCCTCTTCGAACTGCAGGAGTGGCTCGGGCACTCGAGTCCGTCAGCCACTCAGCATTATGCGAAGATTACGCCTCTGAAGATGGCCAAGTCATACGCTGATGCTGGATACTTTGCACGCAACCTGCGTGCTATCGAGGTACTGATCGACCAGGACGCCGTCCGTGCTGGGATCACCTCAACTGAACCATGGAAGTTCTATGACCTCGGACATGGCTACTGCACCTATGACTTCTTTGAGCAGTGCCCGCACCGCATGGCTTGTGCCAAGTGCGACTTCTACATGCCGAAGCAATCGACCGCAGCACTTCTGCTCGAAGGCAAGCAGCACTTGCTGAGATTACTTCAGGAGATTCCACTTGGTGAGGCCGAACAGGCCGCAGTAGAAGAAGGCGTCGCAGCCTATGAAAAGCTCCTCCTCAAGCTCGCCGATGTCCCCACGCCTGCAGGTCCCACTCAGCGGCAGATCGGCTCCGGTCTTGTACAGATCACTGTTTCTAGACCTGCGGCACAGCCCGTCGTCACGGCATCAACGCCTCACGCGGGGAGCGCGGCGGCGGCGGGCCAGCGGAAAACACTTGCCAGTTGCCCTGATTCCACATAATGCCTTGACGGACCCTGCTACCAGATCAAGGTGAACGCCCATATCGACCGCGAGGTCGCGGCCCGTCCCGAGCTTGTCCAGATCGAGAACGGTTACCGCAGCCCGAGAGAACAGCGACCCGGAGCCGTGCAGCGTGGACATTTCCGCGAGATTGGGCACACCGACAACCGCGACGCCGAGCCGGTAGCACCGTGCGAGGCAGCCAAGACCGCCATCATCGTCTACGGCAAGCGCGTAGGAACCACCCTCGCCGTATGCACCGACAACCAGTGCCCCGTCCATGACCCCCGCGCAGCAGCACGCAGGGCCGAAAACCCCGAACCCGTCATGCCGCCTGCACAGCCAACCGAGACCGAAGAGGAAGCCGAGGCACGGAGGCAGCAGCACGAGCAGCAGAGAAAGGAGTACCAGGAAGAGCAGGAGCGCAGGGCCGAGCAGCACCGCCAGCAGCAGGAACGTCAGGAGCAGGAGTACGAGGCGGAACAGGCCCGCAGAGAAGAAGAGCGCAAGGCCCGTACCGCGACTTTCGAGCACATCCTTGAGAACGCCCCCGAAACCCTGGATGCGGCTCAGTTGCGCGTCCTGCTACGCGCCATCGTGAACCTTGACCCCTACACCTTCGCTGACGATCTGGCAGAAGAGATCGCCGACGAGAACGAACGCCGCAGCGCCGAAGAGGTGTTGCTGGCCACCATCGACGCGACTGCAGACGACAAGCTAACCCGCTTCGCCATCCGCCTTGCTCTCTCAGGACACGTCGGCATCCCGCGCGAAGGCGAACTCGACCTCCTTAGCGAAGCCGAAGCCGTCTTCACTGTGCCAGAACCGAAACAAGCCAGGACACAGAAGAAGCAGAAGCAGCCCACGCCCATCAAGCCGGATGCACCCACCATCAAACCCAAGAAGCCAGCCGCGAAAAAGAAGATCGCGGCCTAACCTCACGGGGGCTGGCAACAGCCCCCATTTCTCACGCCTCACGGAAGGAGCCTCGCCATGAATCAAGCCGCCGCTTTATCAGCCGTCTACCGCGCCCTCGCCTACTACCGCCGCCGCCAGGCTAACAACCACAACGACCACTCCGCAAGAGAGATCGCCCAGATGTCCATGCTTGCCGAGTACCTGCATGAGACTCACAACGCCAGCCGTTATGCTGGCCGCACCGGAGACTCTAATCCCAGGAGCGTACACGAGTGGGATACCCAGAAGGTGAGCCTCTGCGTCCAGTCAGATGCGGCAGCCTGATTGTTCTCTTTGCGCCCGCTAAACGCAGGCGGCAGGGTCCGTTCCCTGCCCCTGCACCCCTCCCTCGCAGAAAGACATCTCTAAGGCCAAGACCGTGGACAGAACCGAAGCGACAGTTCGCAACATGCTTTCAGCGATCGAGGCGCCGCTCTACGATGTAGGAGTCTTAAGCGACAGAGGTATGCTTCCAGGTCTCGACGCCATACCTGCCGCGACCGTGCTGGCAAGGCTCTCTCTTCTCAAGTACCGCAATGCACGCGGCTCTCACATCTACATCCGTCCTTCCGGCGAACACCGCTACACTGTCCTCGACGACCTCTCCGAGGTCTCGCTCGCGAAGCTCACGGTCGACGGCTTCACTCCGTGTGCCGTCGTCGAGACCAGTGCCGGCAACTTCCAGGCATGGCTCAAGCATCCAGCCGTTTTACCGAAGCTGCTCGGCACCTTCGCCGCTCAGATTCTTGCCAGCCGCTATGACGCCGATCCCAGTGCGGCGGACTGGAGGCGGTTCGGCAGACTCCCCGGCTTTACCAACTGCAAACCCAAGTACAAAAGGCCTGACGGCCTCTTTCCTTTCGTTCGCCTCAAGAGCCACACCGGCGAGCAGTACCCGATGGCCGAAGCCTTCGCGCAGGAGATCGCCAGACTCTACGAAGCGCGGGAGCAGGAGCGTGAAGAAAGACGCCGCCGGGCTTCTCTTTCCCCCCAAAGGGGACCGAGGTTATCTACTCTTTCGCTTGAACGCTTCCGCATCTCCAGCAAGTACCAGGACCGCCCCGCCGCAGCAGACATCGCCTTCTGTGTCGCCGCTTACGCCAATGGCATGGATGAGACACGGATTGAACGTGCCCTTAAAGACGATTACCTCTCTCGCGATCCCAACCCTTCCAAACGAGCTTCCTACATCCGCAGAACCATGACGAAGGCGAGAGACTGGGCAAGCCGCTAGGCCATTCAGTTCTAGATCGCCGTTGTGTTTTCCAGCCTAGGTTTCTCGGACGACTTCCCTGCTCTGAGCAGGCTTCAGCGAACTCCCTTCCATGAGGACCAAACCGTTGAACAGGCCGGCTCCCTTCCGGTTTGCCTTTCTGTCTGCGTTCAGCGTGCCGCGCTCAAAACACCCACGCCCTTCGGACGCACGCTCTCCTTCCCAGAATCCGCTACGCGCCTCTTCAAGGTGCGGACTCCTGCCCCAAGACGAGCTTGGGTCCCCTTCCGCAAATCCCGGCCAGTCGCCGAGGGAGTGGGTCGCGACGGCACACCCGTTGGGTAAGCATGTACCGCAGACAGCGGTCAAACCAGAAGCAACGGAGCCAAACACCATGTTCAACAAAGTCATCCTCATCGGCCGCCTCGGACAGAACGCAGAAGCCAAAACCACTCAGAACAACAAAGAGTTCGTCGTCCTCAACATCGCTACCCAGGAGAGCTGGAAGAATGATAAGGGCGATTACGAGAACCGCACCGAATGGCATCGCGTCTATGCCTGGAGGAATCTCTCGAAGTTCGCCAGGACTCTCCAGAAAGGGCAGCTCATCACGTTGGAAGGAGTTCTCCGGTATCGCGAGGTGGAGGACGAGAGCAAGGGCATCATGTTCAAGCACCGGATCGCTGAGATCCACGCCATCAGCATGAAGCGGCTCTCGAAGGTGGAGGCCACAGATGATCCCACCGACGGGGCAGACGACGAGTAGTCGCCAGGCAGGGGTGAGTGAGGTTCCGCCTCATTCACCCTCATTCAACTGCAGTCACCTGCACAAACACATTCCACGTCCCATCTCGATCAATGAGTGTATCGGCCTGGAGTTGCCAATTAGCAAACGCGGTCGGTGACGATTTCGACAGATCGCCGATAGCACAGAAATGGCGAACGGCAGCGCGGCTGAACCGCCGCGCTGCCGCAGCAAACGGCGAACCACTTTGATAGACTTCGAAGGTCGTCCGGTTACGGTTTCAAAGACAGGATTTTCATTCGTGAAGCTGTCCACTACCGCCGTGCTCCTGTTTTCTCTCGGATCCCTGAGAGCTCATGCTCAAGGGATCCAGGCGGCGTGGCAAGGCCGCTTCATCGACAATGGCGAAGTTCATCGTATGGTAGTGCAAGCCGATCAGGCAGCTGATGGTTGCTGGATTGTCCGATCGATCGCGGTCGATTTCCTCCCGTATGCCGTGAAGCTTGACAGCGCTTCTGTCCAGGATGGCCATGTTGTAGCTTCTACAAACACCGGAGAAGGGGCTTACGACGCCCACTTCAATCCGGATGGCACGCGGCTTGACGGCACATGGACGTGGGACAAACGGCCTGTCAGTGTCGAACTGAGACGTGTGCCGGAAGAAGCGGCGTGGCACACGCCGTTGAACTACCAGTACCATCACAAAGCAATCACATATGCCCGGCCTTCGCCTGATGAGCCCAAGATTCCGTTCACGCCTCGTCTGGCCGTGGACTACATGGAACAGGGAGCCATGGCATGGACCGAGGAGCGAGGCTGTATCTCTTGCCACAGCAATGGAACGTACATGATGGTACGTCCCCTGATGTCGCCCGAGCTAGGTGCGCCGCAGCAGGCAATTCACGACTTTTGGGTGTCTGAGCTGAAGACTGCGCTTGGCGTCGATCCTAAACAGCGGAACGGTAAATTCGATGGGACAGAAGCGGTTTACCTTGCGGCGGGACTCGCGATCTGGGATGCGCACGTGCTGCACCACCTCTCTCCTGAGACGGTGCAGGCGCTGGAGCTGATGTTCCAGTTTCAGCGTCCCGCCGGCGATTGGTATATCGAAGATGACGTCAACCCGCCGTTTGAATCGAGCCCCTACCAAGTAGCGACGGTAGCGGCGCGAGCCGTTGCGAACGCCCCCGGCTGGCTGGCACGACAGCACGGTACGGCAATAGGTTCGCATGTGGAGTTGCTGAAGCACTACCTTCGTACTCCCCAGAAAATGCAGGGAGACTACGATCGGACAGACCTTCTCTGGACTGCGACCGAGTACCCGGGGCTCTTGGATGCAAAGCGAAAGCGGGATCTCATTTCCATGATCTTCGCGCATCAGCAATTCGATGGAGGCTGGTCGATCCGCTCGTTTGCCTCACCAGAGGAGTGGGGGAGAGGGACGCGCGCCGCGAAGCTTCGGTCTGAGTTAGAGTTCGGCTTTCCACAGAGCGACGGACATATGACAGGACTTGCCATCATCGCGCTGCGGAAAGCCGGCGTTCCGAGCAGTGATCCGCGCATCCGGAGCGGTGTGCAGTGGCTGCTAAGCAATCAGCGATCTTCAGGAAGATGGTGGACGCGGTCGCTTATCCGTGACGGCTGGCAGTTCATCAGCTATAGCGGCACAGCATACCCAATGCTTGCTCTGGCTCTTTGTGATGCTCTTCCCAAGATTGAAAAGCCAAGTCAGCGATCCAAGTCCTGATAAAACGCGGTTGCTGTCAGTTGTGACCTCAATGAGTACCAAATCGCCAATGCGCTCGTTGACATGCGGCCTAACTAATCCTCTACGTCTCAATCTGGGGCTGAGGGGCCGCTCGTCACATCGCGGGGCCGTCGAGGAATCGATAGAGTGCCACGATTCGGCCTTCCGAGACCAGGACTACGTCCTCACTGGTGATCGCTGGGCGCTCACCGGGAGCTCCAAACGCCCATCTCTGCCGGCCAGCTGCCGCTACCTCATCTGTCGTGCCCAGCAAAGTGAAGTCAAACTCGGGATAACGTCTCAACAGGGCCCCGGCTGCAAGCTCTACTTCAATATGACCGACGTGGGTTCCATCATCTGTCATCAACACTCCATGCTGAGCCCAAAGATCCTGCACAGCGGCCAAGCGTTCGCCTTGATTCCGCTCGTTGGAAATCGCTACCAGGTTACGTTCGACAATATTGGTTATCCCAGTCATGGCCCAGGGTCCGCTCACTAATTACGCCTGCAAATAGATCCTTTTCTGGATCGTAGAGGTGGGAGGGTGACTGTCGGGCTGCCGTTGCCTTTGTTCAAGCGCTCGTTGCGGCTCATGAACAATCAAGCCCAGAACTTCCTGATGTCTTCAGCTTCGGCGCCCTTAGGGAGTGGTTGATCACCACGAGCGGCAAAAACCTACGGGCAAAGCGGCAACACGTGGCGATGAAGCGGATCGGATGCTACCCAATCCCCAAATCATCGTTCACGGCAACTGCAATCTCTTGTTCGGACCCAAGGTACCGCTCTGTGGTTTGGATGGATGAGTGCCCGAGCAGGAACTTGATCTGTTCGAGATCGCCTCCGGTTTTGCGGCAGAGCTTTGCGCAAGTCCTGCGCAGGTCGGGAGCCCCAAAGCGCTCGATCCCGATCTGCTTCGCCGCCTGCTCCACGACCGACCATATGGCCCAGTCGCCCAATTCGCTTCCAATCTTCTTGCCGCCCTTCCGGATACTGCGCAGTAGCCGGCCCTCCTCGATTCCAGACGCAGTCATCCAAGCGTTGATTCCGTGTTTCACCCAAAGCGGGACGGCAACGGTTCGGACCCGTTTTCCCTTCCCTTCGAGGTCGGCCAGCACTCAGCGCCCCTCCCGCAGCTGAATCGTCTCGACGTCCAGCGAGGCGAGCTCCTGCCGCCGCAAAGGTGGCCGAAAGCGGCGGTGGATTCCGGCATCCACGATGGCCTAACGTACGATCTGATCCGTTTTCTGAAAGGGCCCCGTTATTGTCAGTTTCTGACGGGATCCCTCATGGCCTTGCTGCCAGCGTGTTATTTGCCACACCCGCTGCGATCGGGGAGACTGTCGGCGCTGCCGCGCCGATCACCTCCGTGACGCTATTGCCGCCGGAGTTCGCGATCCACAGATTGCCCGACGCGTCGATGGCAACACCGGTCGGTTTGTTCAGGGAGGTTGGACTGGCGGAGCTACCGCCCGTGTACGCCGTCGCAGAGACCGCGCTGCCGCTGGAGTTGAACACCGAGATCGAGTTCGAATTGTTCGTGATCCAGACCTGCCCACCCCCGTCGATTGCGAGGCTGAGTGGTGTCGAGAGGCCACCGCCCGTGTAGCCGGAGCTCACCACCGAGCCCGTGCTGGTGAACTCCGCCAGCGAGTTAGCCGACGAGTTCAGGCTCCAGACGTTGCCGCTGCTGTCGATCGCCACGCCCGTGCCGCCGCTCGTTTCCGGCGAGGCGAGAAACGGCGTGCCCGTCGCCTGGTAGACCGTGGTCGTGCGGTTTCCATTCGCAATCCAGAGATTATTTGCGATGACGTACGTGCCCTGTGCCGCGGAGGTTACGGAGTTGTACGCCGTGTCTCCCGGATACTGCACGGTCAGGCTCTGCTGGTCGGCAGGCAGCTGAGAGGTGGTGAACGCCGCCGTGTAGGTGGTGCCGCTGCCAGTGAGTGTCTGCGAGCCCAGCAAGGTAGAGCCCGCGTAAAAGCTGACCTGCGCGGTAGGAGCCGGGGATCCGGAGGGGATGGTCAACGTGGCGTTGAGGGTTGTGGATTTTCCACGGTCTGCCGTTGCAGGTGCCACCAGCACCAGGGAAGGGGTGGCCTTGACCATCAGCACTGCCGTGTTCGACGGTGCGCCGCTGCTGGTCTCATTACTCGAGGTAATGGCGCCGGTGGTGTCGGATTTATTGCCTGATGTGGTCGCGGTCACATTGACGGCGACCCTGCAGGTGCCCTGTGCGTTGACGGTTCCCCCGTTCAGCGCGATAGTCGATCCACCGGCAGTTGTCGTCACACTGCCACCGCACGTGTTCGAAACAGCAGGTGTGGACGCGACAACGAGCCCCGCCGGCAGCGAATCACTGAACGCAACCCCCGTCGCTGAGACGTTGGTGTTTGGGTTGGTGAGGGTGAACGTCAACGTCGACGTGCCATTCAGGCCAACGCTCGCGGGGTTGAACGCGGCCGCGATGGTAGGCGAAGCGACCGTCACCGCGAAGCCGATCGAGACACTTGCGTTGGCGTTGTAGCTGGCCGCAAAGGTTCCCGAGCCGCTCGCGGTCGGCGTGTAGCTCGGCTGGATGACAGCCCCGGTGCTTGTCGTTGCGGTGCCGCTTGCCACCTGCGAGGAGTTCTGCGTCACCGTGTAGGTCGTCCCTAGACTGCTAAACGCGTTCAACTCAGACGTTCCTGACAGAATATTGCCAGCCGAGTCCTTCGTCAATCCAGCTGTCAAAACGAGGTTTGTTCCCGGGGCCGGTGTCGTCGTGTTGAGCGTACCGCTGAAGATCACGTACGGAGTCAGAAGCAGATTCGCACCGGTCTGGGCCGGGCTGGTCATCAAACCCGCGGTGTCGCAGCCGGTACCGTTAGCGCCTTTGTTACAGCCCCAAAAGTCCTCGGTGGCGGTCACGGGCTTATTGACACCTGTGGTGTTGCCGATGCCGAGCCCCGTCCACTCGCCCGTCGCAGCCACGTTGCCGGAGATTAGGTCGAATTGGATCACCGTGGCATACGCGTCACTGGCGCCGGTGCCCGACTCAGCATTGGCCACTGTACTGACGAAGAGCCCGCCGCCGTATCCCGAAGAGCTATTCGTCGTGAACTTCGACCCGGTAATCGTCGTTGGGTAGAGATAGGATCCCACCCATAGCCCGCCGCCGAACGCCTCGGACGTGCTCCCCGTCACCTTGTTGCCGGTGAAGACGGAGGTTGTAACGCTCAGGCCGTTTGCGGAGTAGAGGCCGCCGCCTTGCGCCAGCTTGTTGGTGCTATCGTAGATCCCGGAGTTTCCGCTGAAGGTGCAGTTCGCGATGGTCTGCTCCTTCAGTGTCACGTAGCCTGAATCCTCGGTGTAGTTGTCGAGATAGACGCCACCGCCGGAACCGGAGCCGAAGGTCGGATCGTCGGATGTGTTGAGGCTCAGGCTGGCTGTGTTGCCGGAGAAAATGTCGCCGTTCAGGATGACCGGCACGTCCCCATTGGCATTAGAGACATCGGAGACGGCGCCACCCAGCTCAGGAGTTTGGCTGCTGGAGACTGTGCTGTTATCGAGCTCGAAGGTGCCGTTTCCAGGACCGCTGTTGTTTCCGTAGATGTTGTCGCTGAGGTACACAGCGCCGCCGGAAGAATAAGGTGAGACGCCTGCAGTGAGGACCATGCCGCTCATGGTCAGGTTTCCGTTGCCGTCGGTCTCGAAGTCAAGCAGGCCGGCGTCCGGATTTGAAAGATTGCTGTTGGGGTTCTTGCCGTTTTCTAGCGTAAACCCACTGATGTACGCGTCAAAAGACGTCAGTGGGATGCTCTGCGTGTTGAACCCCGAGTTGATGGAGATGACCTTATCCTTGCTGGCCGCGTTGATGATCGTGGTGACGCTGCCACTGATCCCGATCAGGTTGATCGGACCATAGATCTCGAGGTGGTAGGTCGCGGCGCCCTGGTCGTCGAGACCGTAGCTGTAGGAGAGCGTATAGGTCCCCTCCGGTACGTAGACGGTGTCGGCGGTCCCGGCACTTTCGTTGTGGGTATAGTCCGCCATGGCGGCAGCGACAGCGTCGCGCAGGCTGCAGGAGGCGGCGCCGCTGTTACCGGTATTTGGCGAGCAGTTCGATGCATTTGCTGCGTGGTCCGCCGTTGTGCCGACCGTGTAGGTCTTGTACGCCGTCTGCTGGGCCACGGCCGGCTGCGCGGTGCTGTCCGCAATCACCAGCCCCTGGCGGGCGTCGGAGCTGACGCGCATAGGCAGAGCCGCCGCGACGGTGGCACCGGTCCCGGGCTCAGTCTCGATTTGTGCCGGCAGCACGTCGAGCGAAGCCACGCTCTGCCCGGCGGCCCCGCCTGTGGGAACCACGGGATGGCGCACAATCGTCCACCGGCCGAGGCTGCCGCCAAACGCGACCAGGTCATCGCCGCCGCTGCCGCTGATGCGTGCACGCACCAACAGGGGGCGGGCATCCGCGGCAAACGTCACGGCTGCGGGTAGCTGTTCCGCATCCACCCAGACCAGCAACGCTGGATCGCCATGGGGCGAAGAGGATCGTGTGCCCTTGCCTTTACCTTGTGCCGGTACGTGGAAGTCCCCGGGCCCCGGAGGCGTGGACTGCACGCCGGCCCGTGCCAGCGTGTGGATAGAGCCATCCTCGGTGAGGACTGCGACCTGGGGCAAGAAGCGCCGGTCGTAGACAAACGAGCCCGTCGTCGCAGCAACGGCACCCGCAATCGGAAGTTCATCGACACGCGGCGACGTGGACAGCAGCGAGCGTGCGTCCAGGACCGCGAGCCCTGCCGGCCCGCCCGCCACCAGATCGTCGCCACGCCCGTTTAGCCGCGCGGCCTCAAGGATCGACGGTGTACCCGCTACGGGCACGCGGCCTGCGACCGTGCCATCCAGATGCTCCAGCACCACAGCGCAGGAATTGGCGCAGCTGCCGAGCGCGATCAGACGCTCGCCTGAGGCTGGATTCTGCCATGTTGTGAGGGCGCTGATGGCACCGCCGGCAGCCAGCGCGGGTTGCGGCGTGAAGCCACCCTGACCATCCCCGAGAAGCACCAGAAAAGTGCTGCCGCCACGTGAGGCCGTCACGAGATCGAGGTGACCGTCGCCGTTCAGATCCGCGGTAACTAGAAAATCTGGACGCAGGCTCAGGTCGGTAAGCGTGGCGGCGGCCGCGAACGGTGCCGCGGTTGCCCCGGGCACAACACCCTTCTGCACGGAAAGCACACCGCTCGAGCCCAGGGCGAAGCCTGTCACCAAGGCGTGCTGACCGTCCTCAAAGAAGTTTCCCTCGGCCAGAGAAATTGCTTGGCGGTCCCCAAGTGCGAGTCGTGCAGCCAGCCCCGCTTCAGCGGTGATGGTCTGCGGAGAGGACCGTATTATGTGAAAGCGCTGACCGGGCCCCTCTATCGTTTGCGCCGCGAGCGAAGTTGCCAAAGCTAACAAAAGCAGAGATGCGCTGCTGGACAAGAGACGATCAAAACCGCTGACTCGAGACAAGGGACCCCCACAGCAATCGGACACATTAGAGATAGTGCGACTTGATCATGCAAACGTGTGGGTAAGCTCCCGCAACCGGAGCTAACCGCACACTACACTTAGGGCTTGAGCAGTCTGTTGCCAGCCTGCCACACCTAAGGTCTCTTGCGCCTGACCTTTTGTCAACGTCTTTTGGAACAACGGAGATCGCTCAGGGCCAACGGAATCCGCGATGAAAGTCCGCCAGATTCGACGCTGATGTGGTAGCGGTTGTCGCTCGGCTTCAGGTCCTTACCAACTCATTCACTTGTAAAGCACGAACGGAGCAAATGCCTCGTTCGCGCGTTGAGCCTACTCCTGCGTTGCAACGGAGACCGCCTTGATGAGTGGGGTTAATCGTGGTAGTACCAGGCTTTTTGTCGAAAGCAGATTGCCGCAGCACCGCGTCCGCTGACTGGGCCTGCACCAGGTGGAGCCTCAAATTTGCCCCAGCCAAGCTGGAGTTCGTGAAGCTGACAAGGTGAGAACTCGCATGGAAGAGTACGACTAAGTGATGAATGTCGCCACCATAGTTGGTGCCGTGATCGTCGAGGCGCATGACAATGAGGCCCGGAGTCTGGCTCGTGCCGGTGCTCAGGAAGGTGAGGTTGGATTTGACTTTGGCAAGCCTTACCTTGAGACGTCACAGCCCGATGTTGTCGTTGACTGCGACTTGAATCTCCTGCTCGGACCCGAGGTATCGCTCTGTGGTTTGGATCGACGAGTGTCCGAGCAGGAACTTGATCTGTTCGAGATCGCCTCCTGCCTTACGGCAGAGCTTGGCACAGGTACGACGCAGATCATGAGCTCCGAACTGTTCGATCCCGATCTCCTTCGCCGCTCGTTCAACGACGGACCAGACTGCCCAGTCGCTCAAGTCTTCTCCAATCGTTTTGCCGCCCTTGCGGATGCTGCGAAGCAGACGCCCTGCTTCGATACCGCTTGCGACCAGCCAGGCGTCAATCGCCTGCTTGATCCAGACTGGTACAGCGACGGTGCGGACGCGACCTCCCTTCCCTTTCAGATCGGCCAGCACCCAGCGGCCTTCCCGTAGCTGGATGGTATTGACTTCGAGCTCTGCCAGCTCGTTCCGACGCAGAGCGCAGCCGGTCAGCAGAGCCAGGATCACGTAATCGCGCTTGCCTTTGAGGGTTGAGCGATCGGGAACGGCAAGAAGCTCTTTAGCCTGCTCCTTGGTCAGCCAATTCCCGAGTCGGGCTCCGCGTTGGGGGATGTTCGGCACATCGGCCATCTGCGTGGCCTCTTCGCCAGAAATCACGCCGGCGCGTCGGGCCTCACCGAGAAGCTTGCGAACGGCAGAGAGCTTGACATTGATTGTAGAAGCGCCAAGCTTACGCCCTAGCAGCGCTTCCCGAAAGGCAAGCAAGAGCCCACGCGAGATCGGCTGCTCGCGTTCCTTACAGAATGCAGCGAGCTCATGGAGCGCAAGTGCGTAACTCCGTTTGGAGTTTTCTGCCGTGACTCCGTTGAGCACGGCGAGGCGTAGTTCGTCGAAGCGACTCGACTCCGGCAGTGCCTCCGACGGAAGGAGTAAAGGAGCGGGGGCGGCGCTCAACGGATGCCGTCCTCAAGCTGCCTGTTCTCGAAGCGCAGGCGCGCCTTTCGGATCGCCTCGTGCAGCTTGCGTTCTAGCACCGCGGCGGGCGGCAGCACGGTCAGGTACTCGGCGACGTGGATGCCAGCCGAGTCGAGTTCCAAGAGCTCAACCTGTTCGGTGCTCTTGTCCGTGCACAGGATGATCCCAAGCGGCGAGCCCTCGCCCGGCACGGTCTCGTACCGGGCAAGCCACCGGAGATAAAGCTCCATCTGGCCCTTGAACTCGGGTTTGAAGGGCGTCTGCTTAAGGTCGATCGCGACCAGACGCTTGAGCTTGCGGTTATAGAAGAGCAGATCGATGTAAAAGTCGACCCCGTCGAGCTGGATACGCTTCTGTCGTGCGATAAAAGAGAAGCCCGCCCCAAGCTCCAGCAAGAAGGATTCGAGCTCACGCAGGATGGCGTCCTCGAGATCCCGTTCGAGGTACCGGTCGTCGAGCTCCAGGAAGTCGAGGATGTACGGGTCTTTCAGGATCAGCGCCTGGCTGACCTCCCCTTTGCTCTGCATTGTCGCCAGCTCCTGTTCGATGACCTTGTCTGGCTGTTTCGCAAGGGCGGTCCGCTCGTAAAGCATGGACTCGATCCTTTCGTGTAAAGTGCGGACGCTCCAGCCCTCCACCCGGCACATTTCTGCATAGAACTCGCGCTGAAAGGACTGGCGCAAAGGCAGCAGCTCCCGAAAGTGGGACCAGCTCAATTGTCGCGACAGTGTGGCGACAATCTCGACCTCGGGGAACGCCTCCGCGAATTGAAGCATCCGTCGAAGGTTCTTGTCAGAGTAGCCGCGTCCGAACTCAGCGACCAATTGGTGCGACAGCGTGGCGACAATCTGCTCCCCGTACCCCGCCCGCTCGGAGCCGAGCACCTCCCGCAGGATTCGATCCCCTACCTTCCAGTAAAGCAGGGTCAGTCCGGCGTTCACCGCGAGGGCGGCCTGGTGCCGGGCGACTGCGATCAGCTGCTTCAGTTCGTCGACCAACACAGGAGAGACCAGGCTGTCGGACGGTTTCGGGACTGGGGTTATCTCGCTCATGAGCGTTCAAGCACGGTTCTGAGAGCAATTGTGCAACAAGCTGCTGCACAATTGGGGGCTGAAGCCGGGGACGCTCCAGATTAAGGGTAGTCCGGCATTCCTGGTGCCCAGAAGTGCCACAGCTGTGGCACTTCTCTCAGCATCGCCCTAAGAACGGCTGAAACGAGCGTAGCACGGGTTTAGCATAGATAATATACATTGTCGTTGGTAGCTTTATCCGAGAAGTGTGGCTAATATTGCGTGAGCGCGCAGCCATTTCCTCCGCTTCTGAAACCAGCTAAGCTCAAGCCAGCACTACCAAAGGATACTCTTGCCCCGTCCAATCTCCTGGCTTCCCCGCCTCCACAAGATCACCCGATCGGTGACGAATCCGGTTCGCTCGCACTACGACCGGCGAGACCTCGAACTGCTCTTCCAACTGCAGCCCCCGCCGAAGTCACAGAATGCGCTGATCTGATACTGGCCGCGCTGCGTCCTAGACCGTTGAGGTAGCTTGGCGCGCGTTGCCCCACTCCTTCGGACACTCCGCGGTCTGATCGAGTCCCGCAAACACACCGATAATGCGCAACCTCATCGACATACTGTGGGAGGGAGTGGAAAACGGTGGAGCACCAGATCAAGGAGCACACCGAACAGTTGGAACGCAGCACCGCCGCCCCGCAGGCTGTACACGCATTCGGTCAGATCCCGGGCATCGCACCGATCGTGCAACAGCGATTGTCGCGGCTATCGGCAACGGTGATGCCTTCCGTAAGGGGCGAGACTTCGCTGCATGGCTCGGTGTCGTGCCACGGCAGTATTCCACCGGTGGCAACGCGAGGCTGCTGGGCATCAGCAAGCGGGCAACGTATATCTGCGCAAGGTTCTCATACATGGCGCGCGAGCTGCCGTCTTACGGATCAAGCGAGGTGGAACGTCCATCGGCCCATGGCCGGATCGACTCGATGCCAGAGCTCTCAGGAACGTCGTCGTGGTTGCCATGGCGAACAAGCTGGCACGCATTACATGGGCCGTGCATACGATTGGAGAACACTATGGACCATTTTGGTGTAGTGACCCCCAACTGGGCAGCACACGGATGAAGAAAAACATTTCGTTCCACTTCCACGTTTTTGAGTCATGACGCGAGGGACCATCCTCGGCTGGTGGCGACCTTTGATCAGTCTTCCGAAAGACCCAGCTGACCTATTACGGCATTTGGTTATCGATGGGTCTTGATGACAGCGCTTCATTCAGTCGGGGCCTCCAAGTGCGCACCTTCGCAAAACCGCTTGGTGAGCGCATCGGCCTGTTGTTGCCGTCTGAGGATTTAGCGGGGCTGTTGGACTCGCCAGATTGAGGCACCCGATCGAAACCTTTGCAGCCGAGCGACCGTAGCTGAGAAAGTCTCTGGCGTTCATTGGTATGTAAGCTGCAGGCGGCGGTTGACGATCGTCGCTGAAGGCCATTGGGGCCAGGCCGTCGCATCCAGATAGAACAGCCACGGATTACCGTTCCCGGTGTTGGGGTCAGTACCCTCTCCGACCAAGGTGGGATAGAGGATTGTGTTCGTGCCATCCGTGATGGCTCCCGATAGAACGGGATCGGACCACGAAAGAAGCGTTGATCCGTGTCGCATCGCAATCGCATTGTTGCCGGTTGTGTAGGCGATCAGATACTGCTGCGTGCTCGCGTCGTAGAGTACAGAGGGGAAGCTGCCGGCGGCTGCGATGACAGCTGTGTAGTGGCCGGAGTTGACGGCGGCGTTTGGATCACCGCTCGTGCCCGGTTCTGTGAACGCGCCGTTATAAAACTTCTTGAAGAGAGTGGGAAAGGCGGCGGTGTTACCAGCGAACGCATCGGCAATCACGGTGGCGAGCTGAGCGCGGGCGACAGCGATACAAGGGGTTTGGTTGCAGGCAGCAGCAGTTGCCGCGGAGGGATCGCGGTCGGAGTAGAAAACGTAGAGATAAGTGTTGGAAGGATCTGCCGTCGCGAGATCTGCAATATGTCGGCCGTTACCGTCTGCGACGACCAGGGTTCCCCCGCCAACGTCAATCCCTTGGTTCGAGCTGAAGACGGCAGAACGCGTGAGGTAAGGCTGCACGATCTCGCCGAGCTTGGAGAACGAGGCTCCGTTATCGGTGGAAAATGCCATCCCGAGCGACGAGTAGTTGCAGAACCCCGAACTTACGCATGTGCCCCCATGCGATTCCCCATGATAGATGTGTAAAATTGCGGCCGCGCCGCTGACGCTGGTAACGGCGAGAACAGGCCCTCCGCCTGCATAGTCTTGATCGAAGGTGTAGCCGTTAGGATCACCATGAGAGCTGAGAGTGATCTCCGCCGCACAGCCGTAAGGCGCAGTGATCGAGGTGAGCGAACCTCCGAAACGGTATGTGCCCTGCGTAGACGGTGTGCCCGCGCATGAGGAAGAACCGCGAGCTGCCATGAAGAAGGTATACGTTCCACCATTCAACAGCACACCGATCGTGCCATCCGGCGGCCCATATTGGAAGCCTAATGCGGTCCGTTGCGCCGGGGTGAGCAAAGTGCTTGCAGGAGAGGCTGAAACGGTGAACACCCCTTGAGTTGGCTGCGGGGCGAGTTGCGGAGAGCCCCCGCACGAGCTGAGCGCAACGCTCAAGCACAGCAAACAGGAAACAAGGAGTACGCGCATACAGTCTTCCCCGTAGAGTGGCATTACACCATCTGGACCCCAGGATTTGACAGAAGTTGTGCGTATTGAATGAAGAATGAGCGTGAGCAGCAAGCTGAGGTGCTAAGAGCGGAATTCGCCGGATTGAGGCCTTCGGCCCATGCCAAACAGGCGATGCGCTCATTGAGACTGCACCAACGGTCGCACGCGGGATCGGAAGCCAGAACGGATTTCTGTTCGAGCAAACGTGATTTGTAAGTGGAGCGACAGAGTTCATCTACCGCCGCGAGAAGCCTGGAGCGATTAGCATCGTGAGGAAGCAGCAGACACGCTATGACAGCCTCCCCGCTATCACGCGACTTGCGGGGTCCTTATGCACGCCGGTCTGGTGGCGACCGCAGCGGGCCTTTCTCTTGGCCTTGCGGCCACCAAGTTCTGGACTAGGGACAAGCTCCACTGAGCCAACGCGCTCAAGCGCAGGATCAACCCCACACCGGTGCCAATTGAGCAAAAGGAGAGTTATCGCTGGCCGGAAAACCTGCGGTATTCTACAGTACTGCTCGGCCACCCGGAACGTATCGTACATATCGGCGACCGGGAGAGCGACATCTTTCCGTTGTTCTGTACTGCCCATGATGCCGGAACCACTTTCCTGCTGCAAACCTCCGGCGACCGGCCGCCGGAGACGGAGTTTAGAGGAGAACGGTCTCAGCTTCTTCGTGGCTCTGGTATTTGCTCAGTCCCGGACTCGCACAGGGGCGATCCCCTCGCACCGTCGCAAGCAAACCCTGGCATAGCTCCTAACGGCAAAGCGCGGCCAAACGCTAGGGATCATCCGCTTCAAGGCATGCTCTAAGCCTCATTCTCCAAGGCCCCTCGACGTTCACTTCCTTGGGCAACCTCGGGTTGTTTGTTCTAGCTTATCCACCTGGGTAAGACGCGCCTGTACAGAGGGAAACGTGAGAGGGTGCCACGTCAGAGTGTCCTTGTGACCGGGCAGTCGAACCGAGATGGTGAAGTCACCGCCGTAATTCAGAAAGATCTCTCGATGGGCAACCAGTTCAGCCAGGTCTTCTCGTGCGGAGGCCGTCGAGTAGAGACTCACAAAAGGAGATTTTGCGAGCGAAGTATATAGATCGGGCGCTTTCGCCAACGAGAGGTATGGCTTCCCACGGAAGTGGGTTTGTGTTGCAAGTAAGCCTCGTAACGAGGGAACGAGCGTATCTGGGGTGCTCCAGATGTGCTGAGCGAACTTGTTCTGAGGCGCTGCGGTGATCCCGCAACTGAGGTCGAGTACGTGGGTCGATTCGTGAAGCAGCACGTAAGTTAGGGCGTCCGTACCGGTACCCACGACTATGACTTCAACCCCTGAGTTGCCCTTTGCGAAGACAAAATTTTCCTTGCGAGTCAGGAAGTCTGACAGGCTTTCTTCGAAGAGGCTGGCACGCAAAGTCATGTCGTACTGAGTCCTATTCGCAGCAGGGCCAGTGAGTCCGGTTCCTTCACCAGGTATGCCGTCTACAAATCCAAAGCGGTGTAGATGCGTACTAAGCGCGTCAAGGTTGAGCGCGGGGAGCCGCGCCAATGCAGCCCCGAGTTTGGCTTGTTCACCAGCCGACAGAATATGCGGACGAACACCTTTCATGCCGGACTCTTCGAATGCATGCAAATCCACGGCTGTGGGAGTGGAGACCCTCTGCAGCAGATCTCTTATCTTTTCTGACTTGTCAGGCGTCTGGCACCGGACAAGCTGTGAAGCCGCTAGAATCAAGCAACTTACACTGAGCGTTCGAGATAAACCCCTCTTGGCAATCGAAACACCTGCCTGCCTAGTAAGTATCACTTCTGACCTCAAAAGACAACTCCTGTGATGTTTGTGAACGCTCGCGCACCGACAATGCTCATGGCTCAGTGCCAATAAGGGCGGCAAGTACAAGGGCTGGATTTTATCTGGCGTAAATGGAGAGCCACATCGGACGATCGCAGTGGCTTTCGGCGGCAACTTAAACACGCCGAGCTTCCTGAAGTGCCACTGTGTCAAGGTATTGGCGATGTCGCCAAATCTTGCCATCCTTAACATTCCAAGCGTGAGCATACGGAAGATCTGCGCGTTTGTGCGTTGCCCGGTGGACGCATGCGAAACGACCTAAGGACACCACGGTTGCCCCCTCCACGACAAACTCGGAAGGCGCCGGCGAGAAGCTTTCCCATTCCTCCATTAACGGAGCAAAAACCTTCTTCATGACCTCGGCAGGCCCATTCTCCTGAATGCCAAAGTCAACAACTGAAATCCATTCGATGTCTGGACTCATGAGCTGAATCATTCTGTCGCTGTCACCTGCTGTGATCGCGGAGTAGAACGCACGCACAGTCTCGAGTGGGGTCGTCATGTGGGTCTCCTTTTGTCCTGCTTCAGGTTGTCTCTGACCAGTCTCGCTGGCTGAGGTCATTAGGGCGCGAATGGAACCTTTGTAGCTAGCGAGACGATCTCGCTTGTCATGCATATCGCAGTGAGCTGTGACGAAGTGACCGTGTATGGATAGGTGACTTCCGCGATCGCATCACTTCGGCCTCTGCTCTTGCGTCGCTCCTGGAAGGGATAGTCGCTTGCCTTGAGAAAAGTCGCCGAGCCTCTTGGTGCAGCCTTGCGCATGGTGTTACCGGAATTAATCGCCGAGAACTCAAATGCGTCGAAGTCAAGAACCTCAAAGGTGGACTTGGTGTCTAAAGCGATCACTATCCTGGGAAGAGCAGCGGCAAACCGTGCTCCGATGTGCCTCGCTAGCCTCCTTTGGGTGGGCCAAAAGAAAAGTCTGCGGTTGAGGCTTCTGCACCATTGCTCAGGTGAAAGGTCGATGAGGCATTTCGCAAGAGCTGCGGCAATCATGGGAGCCTGATCGTTGATCAGAAAACAGCCGTGAATGCTGTGGCTGATCGGCACCGAGCGAGGCCGTTGGCAGCTCTCGATTGCGAAACGCTCTTCGCCGTGCACGTCGCACAAGTCGAGGAGGGCCGATGTGCTGAGAAGACCATGACGCATCACTTGGCCGATGTTCTGCGCCAGCGAGACATGAAAAAGAGTGGGATATGCCTCTTCAAACTCATCCCGACATATCGGCACTTTGAAACTCCCTAAAGCGTGATCGCACTGAAGTCGCCGCCGAACCCCAAAAAGACTCCGATGCAAGCCGCTCGGCCCCCCCGATTGAGCTACACCTATCGATAGCGGACTGAAACACGACTCACTTCGTTCGAGAACAACCTCAGTCATTGGTTCTTTCCCTGCAGTGAGCGGGGCTGCGGGTAGCAAGCCGTCACCTCAAGAGCAGAGCGGATCGCGCTTGCTTGTTACTCCTGCATAGCTCCTCTAGGTTAGGATCCGAAACCTAAAAATACTAGTTTATAATTGTCGTGAGAAACATAAGCAAAGCTCGTTCCATGTATCGTGGATCTGGTTCTTCACCTAGCATCGCGTTGGACTGATTAGAGGTGTAAAAGCAGCTGTGATGAAATCGTTTGCAGAAGGACCAGGGCGCTTCGCCAGATAGCTGGAAATTGTCTACACCAGCTTCATGTTCATCGGTGATCTCGATGTGTTGATACCCTTGCTCAGCTCCGTCGAAACAGTTCGAGCTTATGCCGCAGTTCCTGGAAGTCCGCAAACTTGAGGAAAGAAGTCGGTCCTTTGCCAAGTTCCATGCCATCGATAGCAACGGAACTTCCGTCGTTCGCGATGACGGTGAACGTGTACCCGCCCTCCGCCGGCACATCGATATCAGCGGCAAGGTCAACTCTGTAGTGGTCGTCCGGGTATCGTACCCCATCGGGCGACACTGTCGGCGTAACTACAGAAACAAAATCTGTTTGACGATTACGCCTGCTTGAGCTACCACTGGATGCTACGAGCGGCGCACGTGTCGCATCACGGATGGGCGGATTCTAAACATACACAGCAACGGCATCCACAAGCGAGGAAATGGCAACTGAGCAACATCTGAAGCTCCAATACAGCCGGGTTTCGGTTCCTCTCTGTACCGACCCGCGCTCTAGGATTGGTCATGGTGGCCCGACCCACCATCTCCTGAAAATAGATTAGCGAGCTTCGACCTCTTCTGTTGCGGGTCATACGTCTTAAAGGCGACTGCCCCTGGAACAAGAAGGGTCAATTCGGTTCCTGCGCCTGGGGCGGTTCTCAACAAAAGCTTCGCACCGATTCGCTCCGCTCTCTCGCGCATTCCTTTCAAGCCGAAATGTCCCTGTCGGCCGAACTGGATGACTTCTTCCTCGATCCCAACCCCGTTATCTCCAACAAACAGCAGGACATTGTGGTTATAGGTGAGTTCAATGGTGACGACACTTCCTTTCGAATGGGTGCAGGCGTTACTGATTGCCTCATACCCAATCCGGTAGATCTCGTCCCTGACAATTGGGTGCATATCACTGCTACTGCCGTTCAGAGCGAAGTCGATCTCTACGCTACTGCCCACGCGACATGTTTCGGCTGCCTCGCGAAAGGCCTGAGCCAGGTCATTGGTATCGATCGTGGAACTGCGCAGTGAGTTCAAGGCAGCTCGACCCTCTAGCGAAGCTCGCTCCAACCATTGTGAGACCAAGTTGAGAGCTTTATGCATGCGAGCAGTGTCTGTTGGCCTCTCAAGAGCATCGTCGGCCACCAGCTTGCTACCCTGGATCGTTTGAAGCAGCGTGTCGTGGAGGTCGCGGGCTAAGCGGGTTCGTTCTTCTATCCGTTCGTCAAACTTGACCTTCAGCAGGGCTGCGTATCGTCTGAGCCGTGATTGATAGAAGGCATAGACGAGCAACGCTAAAAGCACAAGGCACAGCAGTCTGAACCACACGCTTTGATACCAGGCTGGAGGAATTGTGAAGCCAAAACGCGTGCCTGAAAGATTCCATACTCCGTCGTTGTTACATGCAATAACCTGAAAAGTATATTTCCCTGGGGGAAGATCATTGTAGAAGGCCTGTCGCCTGGTGCCAGCGTCAACCCACTCCGTGTCATGTCCGTTCAGTTGGTACCGAAATCTGACTCTTTCCGGGTCGACATAACTTAGTGCCGAGTAGTCAATCTCCACTTCCCGAGAGTTCATGGGGAGTTGAGTAGCAGCGGTGACATCATATTGTTCATGATCCACCAGCAATCTATCGAGATGAACGGGGGGAGCGATCTGGTTGTGAGGCAGGTGCCTTGTGTCGATAACCTGCAAATAGGTCTGGTTTTCGGACCAAATGCGTCCATCGGAGGTGATAACAGGAGAGTTCCCCGACATCCGCGGTTCGGCGCCGTCCAGAACGTTATACACGGTGGTACGAACATAATGCTTCGGATCGCTCCACCAGGCGGCTAACTCGCTATCAGCAACTTTCACGATTCCGCAGGCCATATAAATCCAATGACTGCCCGCATGGTCGTCGACAACAGCCATCCCGGAATCGCACGGAAGACCGTTCTCCTCGGTAAGGTATCGAGCTTTGCCATTGCTGTACCGCACCACTCCTTCCTCGCCGGTGACGACCCAAAGTGCCCCATCCGGGTCGGAAGACATCGCCAGGATCAGTCCTTTATATCCGCCAAGGTTGATTCGTTTGAATTTTCCATTGAGGAAGTGGAATATCCCATGTTGAGACTCTTCTACCCAGAGACCTCCATGAGGGTCTGCGGCGATCGAACTAGGGGTCTCTCCACCTGTCGGAACATAGAGTTCGGCTACTCTCTTCGAGACGCGCAATCCCTCCACCTGGAGGAGGTAGACTTTACCCGTCTTGGGATCCTGTGACGAAGCCCAGATGTGGTGATCACGATCCTCTGTTATGGTGCCTACGTAGCCGACATCTATGCTGCCGGAGTCTTCCACAGCTTGAAAGCGACCGTCTTTGTAGAGATAAAGCCGCTGCTTACAATCCGAAATCCACAACTGGTTCCGGGAGTCGCTGAAGAGACTGCAGGAGAAGGGTTGGCCTCTTTTGGGAGCAACGCTTGAGAACACGTTGTCCTTGAAGCGGATCAGTCCGCCGCCTTTGGTGCCAATCCATACCGTCCCATCATCCTGAGCTGTGATGCCGTAGGGGTTGTCATATGGAAGGCCTTCGCGTGCTGCGTAGGAGATCACGGCAAGATCGCGAAACATATCTACCCCGCGGTCGGTGATGACCCAGATATCCCCTTCTCGATCCTCCATGATGCGCTTAATGTTGTTGCCACTAAGCCCGTCCATTGTGCTAAATCGGTCCAACTGTCCTGCCGCGAGCTTGTATAACCCTTTACCGTTTGTCCCAATCCACAACGAAGCATGGCGGTCTGTGAGAAGGGATCCGACAGGCAGTGCAGTGCCGTCCACAGCTCGCGTAATGTAGCTCCGCCATTTCCCCTCGGAAAACCTCAGCAGGCCGCTCCCCTTGCCCGTGCTTCCGCTTCCAGCCCACAGTGCGTCGCCCGCGCCGGCGGCGAGCGCAAGAACTTTACCCGTGGCGTAGAACTCAGGCTTTATACCGCGTTGCCAATGACAGATACCCTCTCGGCTACCGACCCAAAGCGATCCCCCACGATCCGACATCAAGGCCGATCCGTCAACGCACTTCAAACCATCTTTGGTTCCGAGGCAGGCCAGACTTTCAGGGCCCAGCTTGCAAAGCGTATTCGCAGCAGTGAAATTCCAGAAGTCGGTCATCCAAATTGAACCCTCTTCGTCCTCTATGAAAGGACCGGGCTTATAAAGAGAAGTTCGATAGTAATAGACTCTGCCATCCGTAACTCGAGCGAGATCCTGAAGTGTCCCTATGTACAAGCTTCCATCACGATCTCCGAGGAGATTCAAGATATTCGAGCCTCTGAGCTGTTCCCCGCCCTGCGCGGGCCAAGGGGTGAAGCGAACACCGTCGAACCGCAACAAACCGTTCGACGTTCCAATCCAGATGTACCCGTCTGCCGTCTGCGCGATCGCCAACGGGGTGGCATCGAGACCGTCTTGGCCGAGTCGCCAGACCGTATGTCCATATTGCGTAATCTGCGTGGAAGGGTTTAGACCGTAAATTCGAGCGCTACCGCAAAGGAAGGTGACGCAAAGAACGATTGCAGCCAGCCACCGCCGCCTGATCTCAAGCGAGAAGGCAAAGCGTGCAGACGTGTCCGGACGATCTGTTGGCGTTGTCGCGCACAGGATCTCACGTATCCCACCGGGGTCTACGGCAATGGTACTCATGCCTGCTCAAGCGATTGCCACTCGTGTCCGTTGGTCGCCAGCAGGGCGTCTGCGGCCCCGGGGCCGGCCGAGCCCGAGGCATAGTTCGGGAACGGCTCGTTGGGTGGCTGTTGCCACGCATCGAGTAGTGGCTGCACCAGCCTCCAGCCCTGCTCCACAAAAGCGGCGCTCGGGAAGAGTGTTGCATCGCCCACCATGGCATCGCGTAACAGACGCTCGTAACCCTTGCCGTGCGTACTGAAGGGTCCGGCAGGAAACTGGAAGCTCATCTGTCCCTGCATGACGATCGTTTCCATGCCAGGGGAGCGGGCGGCAAAGCTGAGATTGATCTGCTGGTCCGGCTGCAGATTGAAGATCAGTTGGTTGGGCGAGTGATCGCTGCGGCCCGGGTTGGGAAAGAGACGCGCCGGCGGTTGACGAAAAGTGACGACGATCTCCGTAAGGGCGCGCGTCATGCGCTTGCCTGTGCGTAGATAGAATGGCACGCCGGCCCACCGCCAGTTGGCGATTTCCAGCTGTATCGCCACATAGGTCTCGGTAGTCGAACCTGATATAACGCCCGGCTCATCACGGTAAGCGACGGTCGGCTTGCCATTAACCTCGCCCGCACCGTACTGTCCGCGTACTGCGTAGCGGCCGACCTCGTCAGCCCCAAGCCTACGGACAGACGAGAGCAGTTCCACCTGCTTAGCGCGCATATGCTCGGCGTCGAAGGATACAGGCGGCTCCATTGCCAGCAAGGAAAGCAGCTCAGCAAGATGGTTTGGCACCATATCGCGCAGCGCACCCGAATTCTCGTAGTATCCCGCGCGCCGCTCCACGCCGACGGTTTCGGCCACTGTGATCTGCACATTGTCGATCTGCGAACGGTGCCACAACGGCTCGACAATTGCGTTCGAAAAGCGGAATACAGCTAGGTCTTGTACTGCATCTTTCCCGGCGAAGTGGTCAATGCGGTAGATCTGGTCTTCGCGTAACGAGCTTTGCAGTTCCGCATTCAGCGCCACGGCGGAGGCCAGATCGCGTCCAAACGGCTTCTCAATTACCAGCCGCCGCCAGTGGTCGCCGTCTTCGTGGATCAGGTTAACGCGGGCGAGCTGCGCGGCAATACCGGCGATGAAGGTCGGCGCAACAGCCAGGTAAAACAGCCGATTGCCGCCGGTCCGCTCCTGCCGCTCCAGTTCCCCGATCGACGCCGCCAGCTCGTCGAACGACGAGGGCTGGTCGAAGTTCACCTGTCGATAGCTGGCGCGGGAGGTCAGCCATCGCACGATGGCCGGGTCAGCTTCCGGACCCCAGAACTGCGGCAGAGTCTCCGCGATGTGATTACGAAAAGCCGTGTCGTCCCAAGACTCCATCGCGACGCCCTGCAGGCGAAAGCTCTCCGGCAGCACTTCTTGCGCGACAAGGTTATAAAGCGACGGGAGCAGGAGACGCTTGGTGAGATCTCCAGTTGCGCCGAAGATCGTCATCAGGCAGGGCGGTGTGGCTGGCGCTTTCATGGTCGAGGGATCCATCCTTGTTTCTCCTCACTGCTGGCGAAGCAGCAGCACATCGAACAGAGCCGGTCGTCGGCAAGCGTGGAGTGACCTTGTAGCTGCTAGTGCAGATTTCGGCCGGTGGAAGCAAAGTAGCTGCTCATAAACCCAGATCACTTAGCCCTGGATGATCGTCCGGCCGTCGACCAAGCGGCCACCGGAATTTGCGTTCACCTTCGGCAATTGGGTGTTCGTTGATGCTGGCGAAGCGCGCTTCCATAAGCCCGGTGGTGGCAAACCGCCAATTCTCGTTGCCGTAGGCCCGGAACCATTGCCCACTGTCATCGTGATACTCATATGCAAAACGCACAGCGATCCGGTCCCCATGGAAGGTCCAGAGTTCCTTCGTAAGCCGGTAGTCGAGTTCCCGCCGCCATTTACGGATCAAGAACTCTTCGATCTCCAAGCGCCCGCTTGGAAATTCAGCTCGGTTTCGCCAGCGGCTATCGGGTGTGTAGGCAAGCACGACGATTGCCGGGTCACGTGTGTTCCAAGCATCTTCAGCTGCACGGACTTTCTGGATGGCTGTGTCTTCGCTGAAGGGAGGGAGTGGAGGGCGACTCATCACCGGCGCGCCTCGGCAACGGCCAATGTATCGATGTACTGGCGAAACCGTGCGATTTTGCCGTCTTTGATTGTCCAGACATGCGCATAGCCAGCATCTGCCTGCTTACCCGTGATCCTGTGGACCCCGCTGAAGTGACCGAGAGAGACCACATTGTTGCCGTCCATCAGGAACTCAGCGGGTTCAAGCGAGAAACTTGACCACTCCGCCATCAACGGCTTGAACAAGCCCTCGGCAACGTGCTCAGGACCAAGACCGCTAACCTTGTAGTGCCACATCGTGATCCACTCAATGTCAGATGCCATCAATCCGAGCGCACCAGGAGCATCTCCAGCCTTCAGCTTCTCGTAGAAGCTGCGAACAATTGCGACGGGGTCTGTCATCTTCTTCCTCCAGGATCAAACAGTAAGAACTAAAACGGCTCCCATAGTTGCCGTGTGATGCATCGTGCAAAGCGAACTGATTAGCAAACGAGATTGGATTACAGCTGCAAAGGCCACGCTCAAACTCCAACTCGTTACTTCGGCTGCGCAGCCATGAAGTGCAACATCAGTCTCGCGATTTCATCCGTTTTTTCGTCCAGTGCAAAGTGCCCTGCGTCCAGCAGGTGAACCTCCGCCTTCGGTACATCGTGCAGGAAGGCTTCTGCACCTGCCGCGATGAAAGATGGGTCGTGCTCACCCCATACGACGAGCGTCGGAGGTTGGTGTTGCCGGAGCCATGCCTGCCACCTCGAATACGACGCGACATTGGTCCGATAGTCGTACAGCAGATGCGCTTGAATCTTCCGCTGATCGGGCCGGGACAAGCTAACAAATTCGTCGTTCCAAGTATCAGGATCGTAGCGTTCCGGATGTGAGGTGCCAGCGATATGCCGCTCTCTGGTCGCCTCGAAGGAAAGGAAAGCATCCAGCACCTCAGGGTGAGCAGTTGGGTCTGCCCAGTAGTCCTCAATCTTTGCCCACTTGACTCCAAGACCGGCCTTATAAATATTTCCGTTCTGTATCACAAGCGACTGGAGTCGGTCTGGGTGTGCCATGATCACGCGAAAACCGATGGGTGCTCCGTAATCGTGGAGGTACATGGTGTATCGCGAGACCTTCAGCAGTTCAAGGAGGTCACTCATGGTCTGAGCAAGGTGGTCGAACGTGTAGGTATAAGAAGCGGGGGACGGCGCGTCGCTCAGCCCAAAGCCGGGGTAATCCGGTGCGATTACATGGTACTTCGTGGCTAGTAGAGGGATGAGACTGTCGAACTCACGTGACGACGACGGGAAACCATGCAGGAGCACGATCGTTGGAGCGTCCACCGGGCCCGCTTCCCGATAGAAAATGCCGACGCCATTAACCTGCATGCGACGATAGGTCGTCGTTGCATGAGTGGAAGGGAGTGGCACCGCTTGTACCGAGCCCGCAACCAGGCCGGCGACAAGAGCACAGGTCGACAAGCAGTTCATCTGGGCCGTCTTCTCCTTACGGGACGCGGAGACTAGCTTTACTGAGACAAAGCCAAGGCTCTCGCACCCTCCCTCTGTACGCTACGGCGCCAATGAGAAAAAAAACAGTTTCAAGTTCTTGACTATTAGATAAGGAAAACTCAAGGATCCTCGGTTGGCCACTAATGCTCAGCAGCCCGAAGTCCGGACTCATCTGAGCTCTGGGTCCGCTTGCTCCGGGGAAACTAAGCGGCGCTGAGCCAAATAACGATGTATGTTCGAGATGACCACGGAGCCTTCGCCGACCGCCGATGCTACGCGCTTCACGGACTCGGCTCTTATATCACCAACCGCATAAATTCCGGGTACGCTTGTCGCGAAAGATGTGGCTTCGAATCCCCACTCCCCACCGGTGAGAACAAACCCTTTCTCGTCGAGCTTCACAGAACCGTAGAGCCAACCGGAGTTTGGCTCAGCTCCGATCATAACGAAGACGCTGGATATCGGCTTTCGAGCTAATTCCCCATTCTCATTCGTCCAAGTGACAAACTCGAGAGACGCATCACCTTCGAGCCTATTGATCTCCGTGTGCGTGTGGAGAGTGATGTGGGGAGAGCGCTCGATGCGCGAGACGAGGTACTGCGACATGGAACTCGCCAGAGAAGCGCTGCGAATAATGTGATGCACATGTTTCGCAACTCCCGAGAGGAAGACAGAGGCCTGCCCGGCAGAATTCCCTCCTCCTACGACGATGATCTCCCGGTCCCGGCAAAGCAGGGACTCCATTGAGGTAGCGGCATAGTGGAGTCCGCGATTCTCATACTCCTCGTGGTTGCTCACGTTCAATCGTCTGTATCGCGCCCCGCTGGCAATCACGACAGAGCGGGCACAAACGGCGGGGCCGTCCGACAGCGTAAGTCGATGCAGACCGTCAACATGCGCTACGCTCACCACATCGCGCGAGATGGCGAAGTGAACGCCGAATTTCAGAGCCTGCAAATGGCCACGGCTCGCCAGTTGCGCTCCTGAGATACCCGTCGGGAATCCTAGATAGTTTTCAATCTTTGAGCTGGTGCCGGCCTGTCCTCCCGGAGCGTTTCCCTCGATAACGATAGTGGAAAGACCTTCGGAAGCCGCGTAGACAGCAGCAGCCAAACCCGCGGGGCCCGCGCCAACGATTGCAACGTCATAGGTCATGTTAGCTTCAGGAATCTCCGTGATGCCCAACTCATCAGCGAGGTCGCACAAGGCTGGCGCAACGAGGACGCGGCCGTCCAGCAATTCGACTTCCGGCGCACTCGTCACCGCCTCTATAGTGCCTCCGTAGTCTGTCCCCGGCAGCTCTTCGGTGCGGTGCGGGTAATAATTGCGGACTAGAAAGCGACGGAGCCTCAGCAGGTCCGGATCCCCGCTACGGCCTCGCAGGATCACCCCGATGGATGGATCGCTCGTCATAGCGATGCGGCGCCAAATACAAGCGGAGACGATGATGTTCCCGATGTCGCCCTCGGCACGCAGGAGGAGCCGCAGATTCCTGCGCGAGATGCGTAGCAGCTGGCTTGGCAAGGTCGTGCGAGCCAACGCCACCGTCCTCTGCGTGTTGAGCAGGTTCAGCTCTCCACTGAACTCGCCGGCACACAACGAGCGAAAGAATTTCGTTCCGCCCCCCTCCACCAGAAGTCGGCTCTCGATTCGTCCGCTGAGCACCACAAACATGTCTGTGTCGCGATCGCCGTAGGTGTAGAGAAGTGTGTCTTCAGGGACAGTTTCTTCCTGCCCATACGACCGGAGTCTTTGAAGTACTTCTTCGCTTAACCTGGGGAAGGCCAGATCATGTCGGAACTGCACGTCAGGGCTCCACGAAGGTGTGGCTTGCGTGTGCGCAGACTCGGCTGCTGGAGTTAGTTTGTCGTCCGCTTCGCTCATCATTGTTCTCCGTGCAACTGTTGGCTTCAGCAGTCGCCACAGGTGGCCTTGATTACCGCTGGGCATCCACTCGACTTCGGTTAGTTTGTTGTTGCTTGCGACTCCTTCGGACGTCGAGATCGTTCACAGCAGGTTGCAGGTACGCCAAACACATTGGCGTCGTTCATGAACTGTCAGGTGCATGCGGATGTTAGAGACCCAATACAGCACGCCAAGTCAGCTCCTGCCATGGAGGGAGCGAAGGTAGATGTTGACCACCTCTTCAGTGAGCTCTGCAAATCGCAGGGCATTAGCAGCACGAAGGTTGCGCCTTCGATGAAGCACGAGAGGGATCGTTCCCAGTGGCGGCAGGCCCATATCGACGATCTGCACGTCTGCTGGCAGACCGAGTTCCGCTCGCGCGGTCATTCCCAGTCCTGCGCTGACACCAGCCCACAGGCCAGACAGACTTGGGCTAGTCATGGCGACCCGCCAGGGACGTCCTACCTCTTCCAAAACTTCCAGCCCGCGTGTTTGACAAAGACATGGTGGTTTGAATAGAGCTAGCGGCAACGGCTGATCTGGTCGCTCATTAAACTTCGGGCTTGCTATCCAATGCAACGGTCGCTCACTGATAACGTGGGCAGTTTTCCTCTGTGAACCACCTAAACCCAAAACAAGATCGAGGTCGCCTGAATCCAGCGACTGCAGAAGCACTTGGCCCAAGTCTACCGTGACCTCTAACTTCACCAAGGGATACAGCGCGCCAAAGCGCTCGATCACAAGAGGCAGAACATTCCCCGTGAAATCCTGCACGAAGCCGACTCGGACCGTACCAGAGAGAGACGATCCACGCAGAGTATCGATCATCTCATCATTAAGCTCAAGTACTTTCCGCGCGTACCGGAGAGCGATCTCTCCCTGTTCGGTGAGCAGCGTCTTCCTTCCTTGCTTGCGAAAGAGAGGCACACCTATTTCTTCCTGAAGCCGCTTCATCTGCAGACTGATAGCCGAGGGTGTGCGGCCCAGGTGCTCCGACGCACGCCCGAACCCACCCACGTCCTGCGTGATCACCAATGTTCGAAGGCTATCCAGGCTGACATTGTTTAGCAGCATAGTTTAGTTATCCTCACCAATCAGGTAAATACAAATTGCTTTTGTTCACGTTCGAGCATACGTATGGTCATCATAACGCACCTAATTACATCAGGAGCGCTCTGAGGGAAGTCCTGGCCTCCCCAGTGGTCGGCACGAAGGAGACAGCATGCGGTACAAAACAGTGAGCATCGACGGTGTTAATGTGTTCTATCGCGAGGCAGGTACCGAAGGATTGCCAAAACTCGTGTTGCTGCATGGCTTTCCGGCGTCCTCCCATCAATATCGCTACCTGATGCCGGTGCTGTCGGAGCACTTTCACGTCATCGCTCCGGACTACCCTGGCTTTGGCTTATCTGATATGCCAAGCCGCGAAGAGTATGACTATACCTTTGATCGCACGTCCGAAATCACTGAGAAGCTTCTGGAGAAGCTTGGGTTTACCAGGTTCGGTCTTTACGTGCAGGACTACGGCGGGCCCGTTGGATTTCGCATTCTCTCCAGACACCCGGAGTGGCTTGAATGGCTCACGATTCAAAATACCAACGCCTACGAGATCGGCTTCACAGACGTTTGGAGTTCCATCCGCGGCTCCTATTGGCAGAGCCGCGATCCGGAGGCTGAGGCGGCCTTGCTTGGCTTTCTGGAACCGGAAACAGTGAAGACCGTCTACACCCACGGTCATCCCGACCCGGAACGGATCAGCCCTGACAACTGGAATATGGATCTGCACTATTTAGCGCGACCCGGAGCCAAACAGGTGCAGCTCGATTTCTTTTACGACTACCGAACCAATGTGCCCCTTTACGCTGAGTGGCAGCAGTTTCTGCGGAAAGAGAAGCCAAAGACCATTATCTTCTGGGGTCAGGACGACATCTTCTTTACGCGTGAGGGCGGTGAAAGCTTCCTGATAGACCTGCCACACGCAGAGATGCATCGATTGGCATCCGGCCACTTTGCCCTCGAGGATTGCCTCCCCGAAATTTCGAGAAAAATGATCGCGTTCTACGAAGGCCTCAGTTAGGGAATGCTCGAGCCTGACTACGTGACCCTGTCGCTTTCGTTCTCACTCGACAGCAGCTTCGACATATAAGTTTGTCCAGTCACGCTGCAGCGAGATGGTAAAGACCGCTTTGCATGTGTTCTCGTGTCCCGCTCGGCGTTAGACCTTCTGCTCTCTGTGGATAAAAGCAATTCATCCTAAGCCGGAACGCACCTTCGAACGGAGATGCTGACCTCGGTCGCAGCTTTTAAAACGACTCGATACAGTCAGACGGTGTTGAACCTCGCGCCTCCCCGCCTCCGGGCGAGGTGACCGATACCTGCATGGTGAGTATGACTCGCTCATCGTCTTCGAAGCTGAAGAAAAGTACAGGAGTGCAACTGGAGGACTTGATAGCGAAACCCGGGGAGCTCCCGTGAATACTAAGCAAGTAGCACGATTGTGAGAACGAATCTGGCGAAACTTTCGAATCGGATACGAGGTGTAGCGATGGATGCATTACTGAGCGGACAGATTGCAATTGTTACGGGTGCAGGGTCAGGTATAGGCGCTGCGGTCGCCGAAGGTCTAGCGAAAGCTGGGGCGACGGTCGTGATCAATCATCCGCATGCTCCGGCTCCGGCCGAAGCAGTGGTGGAACGGATCGTCTCGAGCGGGGGTGCAGCTATCGCGATCGCTGCGGATGTAAGTAAAGAAGAAGAAGTGTTCGCGATGTTCCGTGAAACTGTGGTGCGTTTCGGCACAGTCGACATTCTCGTGGCGAACGCAGGATTGCAGCGCGACGCGCCGTTTACCGAAATGACGTTAGCGGAATGGCAGTTTGTGCTCGGCGTCAACCTGACGGGACAGTTTCTCTGTGCGCGTGAAGCGGCACGTGAGTTTCTGAGGCGTGGACCGGTGCCGTCGCGATCAGTTGCGACCGGGAAGATTATCTGCATGAGTTCAGTGCACCAGCAGATTCCGTGGGCAGGACACTGTAACTACGCCACGTCGAAAGGCGGTATCAAGCTGTTCATGGAGAGTATCGCCCAGGAGTTAGCTCCGCACAAAATAAGGGTCAACTCCATTGCGCCCGGCGCCATTAAGACAGACATAAATCGGGTAGCGTGGGAGACGCCGATGGCTGAGGCATCTCTGCGTACCTTGATCCCCTATGACCGGGTCGGCCTGCCCGAAGACATCGCCAAGGCGGCAGTTTGGCTCGCTTCCGACGACTCGGATTATCTGACTGGCACCACGATGTTTGTTGATGGGGGCATGACTCTGTATCCCGGCTTCGCCACAGGTGGCTAGTCGCCGGCGAGCTGAGTGACTGTGAACGGGCGTCTCATAAAGCACAGGAAGGAGTTGTGTAATGGTGTCGGAGCCGTCACGGGGACAACCTCTTCTTGCGCCCAGCACACCAGGTGAGACCTTCGTGCAGCATTGGCCGGTGTACATAATGGAAGGCGTTGAGCTCGGCCTCTTCATGTTCTCCGCTTGCGCGTTCGGAACCTTGTGCTTCTACGCTGGATCTCCGGTTGTTCATCACCTCCCATCGCCGTTGATGCGGCTTGTATTAATGGGTTTGGTGATGGGAGTGACGGCTGTCGTGATCATCCGGTCGCCTATAGGGGTACGCTCCGGCGCACACTTCAATCCGTCAATCTCCCTCACATTCTTCTGCCTTGGTCGGATGTACTGGGTGGATATGGTTTGTTACATCGCGGCTCAGTTTACAGGCGGCGCTTTCGGCGTATGGCTTGCCAAACTTTTTTTCAAGCCATACCTCGCGGCGCCCTCCGTCCGTTACGTAATCACTGTGCCGGGCCGGTATGGGACGGCCGATGCTTTCTGGGCTGAGTTGTTCATGGGCTTTCTCACAATGAGCGTGGTCCTTGTGGCTAACGCACATCGATGGCTCTCGCGCTACACCTGGCTGTGGGTTGGTCTACTTGTAACTGCGTACGTCATCCTCTTCTCGCCCGTATCCGGCTTCAGCTTGAACCCGGCCAGAACGGTTTCCTCAGCGTTGTTTGCCGGCGTGTGGACCACCATGTGGTTGTATTTTTCGGCTCCGCTTCTGGGCATGCTCCTCAGCGCGAGGCTGTATGTCCTCACGTCCGGGTCGCAGGCCGTCTATTGCGGAAAGCTTTTCCACGACCTGCACAGCCCCTGCCCATTTCGCTGCCAGTTCCAGCATTTTGTGCATTCAAACATCACTGTTAACCCAAGCACACTTCCCGTTCGACCACCCAAAGAGGAGAACAATACATGATGCAAGATGAACACTACGACATCGTTATCGTCGGCACCGGAGCAGGGGGCGCAACCCTTGCGCAGCGGCTCGCTGCTACTGGGATGAAGCTGCTTATCCTCGAGCGTGGCGACTATGTGCCGCGTGAAAAAGCTAACTGGAACTCGCTTGAGGTAAACCTGAAAGGCCGCTATCAGACTAAGGAGAAGTGGCGAACCAAAGACGGCGAAGTGCTAGAACCGCACACCAACTATAACGTCGGGGGCAATACGAAGTTTTACGGCGCAGCGCTCTTCCGCCTTCGCGAGTCGGATTTCGGTGAGGTGCGTCACCACGGAGGTGTCTCCCCGGCCTGGCCCATCTCTTACAGTGAGCTCGAGCCTTACTACACGCAGGCAGAGCATCTATTCGAAGTACGAGGAGAGCGCGGCGTCGATCCAACTGACCCGCCATCGACGGGTCCGTATCCCTTTCCGCCCGTCTCCCATGAAACTCGGCTAGGAGAGCTGAGCGCCGACTTTGCGGCGGCCGGGCTTCATCCCTTTCATACGCCGCTCGGGGTTCGATTGGACGAGCGGAACCTTCGGACCAGTCGCTGCATTCGTTGCAGTACCTGTGACGGATATCCATGTCTCATCCATGCTAAGGCGGATGCGGAGATGATGTGTATTGAACCAATGCTCAAAGAAAACCCGAACGTAACGCTTCTAACAAATGCGAAGGTTACAAAGCTCAACACCGGAGTTGATGCGAAAACAGTGGAGAGCCTTTGCTTCGAGCATGAAGGCGAAACAGTGCAGGTATCCGCAGACATTGTGGTCCTTGCCTGTGGCGCCATCAACTCGGCGGCCTTGCTTCTGCGATCAGCCAGCAGCGCCTATCCTAACGGGCTCGCCAATACCTCCGACGTGGTCGGACGCCATTACATGGGGCACACCAACTCGGTCGTTATGGCGCTTTCACTTTGTGAGAACCACACCGTATTTCAGAAGACACTTTCTGTAAACGATTTTTACAGGGCATCCAGCGAATGGGAGTACCCCATGGGGCACATTTCGTTCGTCGGTAAGCTCGACCTCGATACTCTGCGAGCGGGCGCGCCCGAGATCGCCCCGGGATGGAGCCTTGAGCTCATGGCGAGACACTCCCTCGACTTCTGGCTGACCTCTGAGGATCTTCCGGACCCAAATAACCGAGTAACAATCAATCGCCAGGGTGAGGTTGTACTCAGCTATACGCCGAACAACTTGGAAGCGCATAAGCGGTTGAAGAAGCAGCTTTCAAAGATTATGAAACAGACGCATTGCGACAAGCACGGGACGGAGTGCCATCAGGGTCTCTTTGACCGTAACCTGTTCATCGGCCAGCAGATCCCGTTGGCGGGCGTGGCACACCAGAATGGGACAATTCGCTTTGGTCACGACCCGGCGACCAGCGCCCTCGACGTACACTGTAAAGCCCATGATTTAGAAAACCTATATGTCGTCGATGGCAGCTTTTTTCCTTCAAGCGCGGCCGTCAATCCTGGTCTGACGATCATCGCGAATGCACTTCGCGTGGGAGACCACCTTGTCGCACGAATGCGGCCTGGACAAGCCTCGCAGGCGTGACTCGTATGCCCTTCTGCTGCAAGCGGGCCATCATCCTGATTCTCGCCATCTCCTCCGTGGGGACTGCTCGAGCAACTGCGCTTCCGCAGGTTGGCTGTCCAAACAATCCGGTGCATACGCTGATCGTTCGGTAAGCTTTTCACATCTGTTCTCGATCTCACGCTGGAGTTTACCAAGGACAGCTCAGGTTTTGGCCGCTTGGAGCCTAGCCTGCCCGAGACAGTGACCGCACGAACCGCCCATATCATTTCTTCTGTTGCGACGGACCCAAGGCGGAGTGCCCTACCGGATCAGGAAAACTGATGACCTTGGCCGAAGAGGCTAATGAACTATCGGTGCGGCGGACCCGTATCTTTATCGGCGTCGAGAACGGACGACGTCCCGTGTACGAACGAATGTAGAAGCTTCAGACATATTCACATTGGAAGGACCCCATTCTTTTCTTCTAGTACTCTCATGGAAACACGGGAGCAGGTGTGGACCGGGCCATCAGACCGGATGGACTGAGCTTGTGGTTACTTGCTGCAACAGACACACGACTATGCACCCGTGACGAAGTAGGTCGTCACGCTAACAGAAGGTCAATCTGATAGGAAGAGGCCAGCTCCGTTGCATGCTGAAGATCACGTTAGCCGTGGCGGCTTAAGTCGAAGCAATGCGTCATGTTGAAGGGGAATATAGGCTGATGAAAATTCAAGGCTTGACACTCCGCGGTCAGTGGTGCGGCTTGAGATGGTGTAGACGACTGCGGAGGGTAGTCTTTCTCATAGCTCTCGCATTGGCATCGCGGAGACACGCTGAAGGTGCGCCATTTACCCGGTATCCGACTTCCAGTAATACCAAAGTCGCCTTTGTTTCCTACGGCGAACTCTGGACTGTTCCGCTCGCTGGCGGCGTTGCGCAACGTCTCACGAGGGATCCGGGCTCAATCTCCACTCCCTTGTTTTCACCGGATGGGCGGTGGATCGCCTATACCTCCCGGAAGGGTGGGTTGAGAGATGTGTACGTTCTGCCTGCGGGCGGCGGTGAGCCGCGGCGCCTCACGTTTGAGGCCAGCAGCTATGGAGATGGCGCTATGGTCATTGCCTGGACACCCGACTCTCATCACATCATCTTTCTTTCGCACCGAGGTGCGCCGGTCGAGCAGCTAGTGCGCGCCTTCTCCGTTCCAATTCAGGGTGGTCCGGCCGAGTTACTGCCGCTTGACCGTGCCGGGATGATGTCCTATGCCCCAGACGGCCACACGATTGCCTACAACCGAAACTTTCGCAATTTGGAACTGCGCAAGCGTTACGTCGGCGGGCGAGCGCAGGACATTTATACCTACAACTTTGTTACTCGACGGCTTGTTCGGCTGACAAAATGGAAGGGAACGGACACTTCTCCGATGTGGTTCGAACACACCATCTACTTTTTGTCCGACCGTGGAGCCGGGTTTCGTGCCAACATCTGGAGTTACGATCTTCGCACTCACAAATACCATCAAGTTACCCGTTTCGCAGATTACGATGTCGACTGGCCTTCGCTGGGGAGTTCCACCATCACATTCCAGCAGGGCGGTCACCTCTACGCAATTGACTTGCCTTCAGAGCACCTTCGGAAGGTAGAGGTCAGCATCCCCGAAGATGATCAGCCCACAGCGCGTAGATCTGTCGCTGTTGAACACGCTGTGCGCGTGAAAGATGCGACGGGTGGCGTGGATTACGCGCTCTCACCCACTGGTGACGCGATTTTGGTCTCTGCTCGAGGCGATCTCTTCCGTGTGGCACCGCAGGCTTCCTGGAAGAACCTGACCCGCACTCCTGGGGCCGACGAAGATCACCCGGCTTGGTCACCGGACGGAAAGACCATCGCTTACGAAACGGATAGCAGCGGCGCTCAGCAGATCTCTGTGCGACCCGCGGATGGGGGACCGGGACGAGTCATCACCCATTTCGCAACGGGCTACTTCTATACCCCTCTCTGGTCCCCTCTTGGCGACAGTATGGCGATAGCCGATGCCAACCACGAGCTTTGGTGGGTTCACCTAGATGGTGAGCCGCCTCAGCGCATCGCTGCCGATCCGTATGCGGAAATCCGAGACGCGGCATTCTCCCCCGACGGCCGCTGGCTCGCTTATAGCACGCAACGGCCGAACCAGCTTCACGCGCTCCATCTGCGTGAGCTTACTTCCGGTCGCGATACGATCATTAGCTCTCCGATGGAGAGCGACCGATCCCCTGTGTTTACTCCAGACGGGCGCCTTCTGGTTTTCATCTCTCAGCGCAACGAGCAGCCTTTCGTCTCTGACCGCGACGACGAAAGCCTCATCTCGACCATTAACTCCGATGGCCTCTATGCGGTCACGCTCGACCGCCGCTCGCAGTCGCCGCTGCTTAAAGCTTCCTTATCGACTTCCTCCCACAGCTTCTCCGTGCATATCGACCTCGATGGCTTGATGAAACGTGCAGTAGCGCTGCCCGTTACGCCGGGCGTCATCGCTTCGCTTGAGGTGCGGAGCTCTGAACTCTTTTATCAGACAGAACCTGTTCAGCTCATCGGCGGCGAGCTTTCTGGAGCAACGAACGCGCTGCATGCCTTTAACATCGACACATTGACGGATCGAACGGTGCTTGATGACGTCGACAGCTTCAGCTTGGCTGCTGATGGCAACCATGTGGCGTTTCGCCGTAAGGGAGCCTGGTGGATTAGCTCGTCCAAACCGACAGTTGCTGAGCATAGCGAAGCTATCGACCTAAGCGGGTTGACGATCCTGGTTGATCCCGCGCGTGAATGGGCTGAAATGTTCGAGAACGCATGGCGTCTCGACCGCGATCTTTTCTTTAGCAGGGTGATGAACGGCAGCGACTGGGAGGCTGTGCATGACGCCTACGCAAAGCTGCTGCCCCATGTGGGTTCTCAAGAAGACTTTCTCTATCTGCTTGGCCAAATGCAGGGCGAGATTGCCAGCTCTCATACTTTCATCGGCCGAGGCGACGACAGCGACCCGCGAAAGCCGTCTCCAACCGGTTTGCTCGCGGCGGACTATGCCCTCGACTCTTCCTCCGGGCGCTACCGTTTCTCACGCATCTACCGCGGTGATCAAACGCGACCGGAGATGGCCGGCCCACTTGGTCGGCCCGGTCTCAACGTGAGTGAAGGCGACTACCTGCTCGCCATCAATGGTCGTGAGTTGATCGCGCCGGCGAATCCCGACAGTCTGCTCAGTGGCATCACCGGGGACGTAAAACTTACCCTGGCCTCCTCTGCACTTGGGAAACGCCACGTCATTGAAGTACAAGCGGTTGTAGATGACACCAGCGTGAGGCGCGAAGCATGGATCGAAGACAATCGAAGAGAAGTCGATCAGCTATCAGGAGGTCAGCTTGGATACATGTTTCTAGCGGATTTCGAAAGCGAAGGCTCGAAGGCTTTTGTGCGCCAGTTCTACCCTCAACGAAACAAGGCAGGTCTCGTTATCGATGTGCGCTGGAACCGTGGCGGCTTCACAAGTCAAGCTGTTCTTGACGTTCTTCGTCGAAAGCGAGCAGGTTTTTTCGTGAATCGCGAAGCCGCCATCTCGCCGCTACCGAGCTCTACAGCACCCAAAGTGATGGTCACGATCATCAACTATGCCTCTGCATCGGATGGAGACCAGTTCCCGTATTTTTTCCGCAAGTTCGGTCTTGGGCGGCTCGTGGGGGAGCGAACCTGGGGAGGCGTGCAGGGTATCAACGGGCCGTGGAGATTGATGGATGGATCGTACATCACGATTCCCAAGGACTCGCTTGCTGCGCTAAGTGGGAAGTGGATTATCGAGAATGAAGGTGTAACGCCAGACTTGGCTGTGTTCGCCAGGCCCGAAGAAGCCGTGACTCACACCGATGCGCAACTTCGGGCAGCGACCAGATGGGCGATTGCCCAGATCAAGCGCACACCTCCGCACCCCCTCAAAGCGCCGTCACCTTTGCCCGCCTACCCTCCCGCAGGTAACGTTCCCGGCGCCAGCTTCACCCACCATGAATAAAGCCTCCACTTGGTAGGTGGCGGCTGCGACACTTGGAATAAAATGCCTTCATCCACCTATGCAGGAGCTAAAAGGTGGGGCCTGAGAGCTAAATCAGCTTCAGGTCAACTCGACGCGCATTGAGTGGCACTCAACTGCTCTAGATAGCTATGAACATCTGAGATCACGACCGAACCCTCCCCTACTGCAGAGGCGACACGTTTCACAGAGCCAGCTCTCACGTCGCCGATCGCGAACAAGCCGCGTTGGCTAGTGGCAAACCTCGAGTGAGCACCCCACTCCGTTTCACCAGTCTGGACGAAGCCATTCCGGTCTAGATCAACATGCTTCTTGAGCCAACCGGTATTCGGATCCGCTCCGATCATGACAAAGAGGTTGGAGGATTTGAGTTCCCTCCTTTCGCCAGTCAGTTGGTTTCGAATTTGAACTCCATGGAGCCGCTCATCGCCCATAATCGCATCGATTTCTGAACTCAGATGCACCCTGATCAGAGGACAACAGACGATACGCCTTACAAGATAGTCAGACATGGAGCTCTCAAGCGCTGCTCCTCGTACCATGAGATTGACGCTACGGGCGTTCTTGGCGAGGTGCAATGCTGCCTGCCCTGCTGAGTTTCCGCCCCCCACGACGATCACATCTTCTCCACAACATCGCTCCGTTTCGACTGGTGTAGCGGCATAGTGGATGTTCGAAAACTCATATCGTTCGTAACCCGCAACCTGTAATTTTCGATAGCGTGCTCCTGTAGCAATCACGACACTCCGCGAGTTCACCGTTCGTCCACCAGCCAGACACAGGCGATGCAACTGGTTCGATGTGCAAAGGCTAACAACATTACGCGCAACTTCGAGGCGCGCGCCGAACCGCTGGGCCTGTATCTCCGCGCGGGACGCGAGCTCCTGACCTGTTATGCCGGTCGGAAACCCAAGGTAGTTCTCGATTCTGGAGCTCGTACCTGCCTGCCCCCCTGGAGCTAGACCTTCCAATACAATCGTCGACAGCCCCTCTGAGGCTGCATAGACCGCGGCCGCCAGACCAGACGGACCAGCTCCGACGATTGCAACATCAAAGATCTCTTTAGGGCTGAACACTTTACTGATCCCTAACTCATCCGCCAACTTCGCATGACTCGGATTTCGCATAATCCGCTGGCCCGGCAGGAAGACGACCGGGGTCTCTAAGGGACTAGCGGTCAATCCATTCAGAAGCACTTGAGCCCCCGCATCACTCTCAGCGTCGATGAGTCGATTAGGATACCCGTTGCGCACTAGAAACTGATGCAATCGCATAGTCTTCCCGTCGTGTTTGTGCCCAATCACGATTACACCACCATAGGAGCGCTGCATGAGGCCGTGGCGTCGTTCTACCCATGCGCGAACAAGGATGTCGGCAATGTCCAACTCTGCTCGCATTAGTCGACGCAATGAGTCCGCATCTATACGCAGCAGCGTACTTCCCCTTGCAGCTCGCCCGCACAGTAGTCCGTTTCTCCCGCTCAACAGATCCAACTCACCTGAGAACTGGCCCTTCATCAGGGACATTACTACATCGGGAAAGTGTTGAGGCTTCTCCTTTGAGAGCTCTATGCTCCCCTCGATTACCAAAAACATTTCGCGACTACGAGACCCCCTTTCGAACAGCATCGTTGCATCCTTATACCTTTGCACCTCTCCGTATTCCATGAGGCGTTGCCTCATGCTTGAGGAGAGCACCGAGGTTGGCTCGCATATTGGCGCAGACGAATCCACGCCCTTGCGATAAGCCGTACGTGATCTTTCAAGCAGCCTAGTCATGTTCGTTGACCTTCCTATGCGATGTTTCGAAACCTGCGAGTACTTCCTAAAGACATCTCGACAACCATGCCAGAAGCCACGCACCTTCAGGCCTCGATGCCCTCTTCTTCTTAGGGATGACTGCGTTCTGACAAGCTAATTGATTCTCTTGCACATGCCTAAGAACACACCCGTGCCCTGCTACGGTAGCCACCCCCTTGTTTACTCTAGGTGGCTTCGCCATGTTGGCTCACCGCCACTCTGGCGCTTGACAGAGCCACCTTAGAAGACGCTCGCGGCAAGAATCACGATGGCCAAGCCTTAACCGGCTCCTCTGTCCACCTCTGCGCGGCCGAAAACCTTTCTACGTGGGCGAAGCGGCTACGCTCCAAAGCTTGTCACGTCTCACGAAGGGCATCATTCAACCGGGAGCAATCCCCGCATCGTGATCACTGACCCTCGGCTGTCTGACTAGAGAGAACTATAGGCTTTGCCCTGTGGAAAGTGACTTTGCAAGCAAAGGCCAGATCGATATGCTTGGCCTCAACGGTGCGCAAAGGCGGGCTGTCGCATACCGGAGAATCGCGGATTGTTGGCTGGTGTACTGTCCTGGCTCAGAACAGTGTTTAGCAACCGCCGAGGGCGCTTTCATGGAAACACTTTGTCTCGGTCTCTTGATCCCGCCTTTCATGGGGGTCTTAGCGTTGGCAGCTATCGGGATGGGTCTTTGGTTGCTATACGGGCGCGCAGCCCGACGATGCGAAGCAAAGATAGCGCGGAGCTACTCTGCACGGTTTGCCCAGCAGACTGTCGTCGCGAAATCAGTTCACCCCTACCTGGCACACACGATCGATGTAACAAAGGCGGCCGTGAATCGGGCGATACGGGAAAATGGGGGCGAACCGGAACGTATCGCTGCCTTGACGCACGTGTCAGAAAAGCTCAAAGGAGCAGAAGGAGAATGCGATCGTGCTCTCAGGACGCTTGAACGAAATCCAGGCAAGATAAATCAGCGCGGCTAGAAAGAAGTTCCTGATCTGGCCACATTGCAAAAGGAGCATATGCCTACCAAACAAATCCGCATCATGATCGTCGAGGATCATCCAGTTTTTCGTGAAGGTTTGATCATGATTATCGCAGCCCAGACCGATATGGAGACTGTCGCGCAGGTCTCCACCGCAGAGGAGGCTTTGCAGGAGTACCGTCGAGTTCGACCGGACGTCATCCTTATGGACCAGCGCCTGCCCGGTTTGAGCGGGACGGATGCCCTCGTCTCGATTAAAAGCGAGTTCCCTGAAGCCAAGATCATGATGCTCACCACCTCAAGCGGTGACATCGAAATCCAGCGCGCTCTTCGCGCGGGTGCGGCGGCGTACGTTCTGAAGAGTACACCCAAGAACGAGCTACTTAGAATTATCAGGACGGTGTCGACCGGCCGGAAGCACATACCTTCCGACGTGGCAAGCACCGTAGCGGAACACATGGGTCAGGAAGACCTCACACCGCGCGAGCTGGAAGTCCTCGAACTCATACGGGAAGGGAATAAAAATAAGCAGATCGCGTATGAGCTCAAAATCTCAGAGACAACCGTAAACTTTCACATCAAGAACATCGTGGACAAACTGCAGGCAAATGATCGAACGCATGCCGTCACCATCGCGCTACGGCGAGGCCTTTTGCAACTGTGAACGCATAACTTTTGTACGCTGCTTGATTCCTTCTCAATCGTCTCATGCCATGTGACGACAAGAGTACAGTTGTCTCGCTGTATGTCTGCCGCACAGACTTCCCCAAGAGAGTTATGCAGAACGAACACTCATGCGTTGTTCGCGTGAGGTCTGGCAGTGCATGAGCACCACCGCAAAACCTAGTTGCGAACGACGTCGGTTACCTTTGGCAACTGCGGAGATCTTCACACGTACGCGACCTGTGCCCCTTCACAGTCGAAGCAACGTCAGGTGCACCCTGCTCACGACGGGTGCGTCTTCGTGCGTCCGCGCCCAGACTTCAATGCGACCGCCGCCGCGCCCGCATGGGCGGAGATTGAGCAAGAACCTGGACAAGCGAGGCCTGCATCGCCCTCGCCGCAATCGAAGTCTTGTCACTCGTAGCGTCAACCTGCCTGAAGAAACATACAGGTTTTTCGCTGTCGCTACCAATGGTTTAGGAAACAGGCTGTTCAGAGATTATCGAGAAGTCGAAGAGTTAGGCCAACAACTCCGGCAACTGCCCTTGGCATTCACCCAGTGGCGATAACTCGCTGAGACGAATGCCAGCGCATGACAAGAGTTCACTTCCAGCGATCAAGAAGGTTCTTGATTTTGGTTCCAGCCTGTCGTTCTCCAAAGGGAATGGCCGAACACGAAGAAAGGTCATGACAATGAACAGCAAATCGATCCTGCTCCTCCTGACACTCTGTGCGCCGGCCGTTGCCTTTGCGCAAACCCAATCCGAAGCCGCCGCTCTCAGCAATTTCGAAGCACGCGAGAGCCACCGTCCGGCATACAATCCTGACGCTCCGTCAAAGTTCAAGCCCACCGACCACGTGTTCGTTCAGAGCGCGCTTGCCGTGGATTTCACCTACCGCAAGGCAAGCGTTGTCCTGCCGCTCTTCCGCGGGTTGGATCCGAGCGGGAACTCCGTGTATTACATCCTGACCGATGCCTCTGATTACAACTTTGCGCGTACGATGGGGATCAACTACGCGCCCAAACTGCGCAAGGCCGCCGGCAGCCCGGGTGCTCAGACTGCAACGATCAAAGATGGTCTGATTACCTTCAACGGTAAGGTAGACTTCACCCCCGTCTACAAGGTGGTTCCGGGCTCCCCGAACCCTTTCCCTCCAGCCGTTGCTGACCCTGGCGCCGTGGCGGATGCAGACTGGTCTTCCATCGTCGTCTTGCCAAGCGGTATCGTGATCAACGCTCAAATTGTAGACAACAAGACGGGCACCCATGATCGCCTTCTCAACGTTGATCTCAAGAACCGGACGGTCAAGCTCTCCATTCTCGACGGCGTCCAGGGCGGAAGGCAGTACTTCTATCACCTCGTAACGGACGTGTCTGCGAGCTTGCCAGCAGTTATCGAAAAGGGTGTGTATGCTCCGCGCCTTGCTATGCTTCCGGCCTTCGGTAAATCTGAGCCTTCGGATGACTCGGCGCTCCTTGGCTTCTCTCCGAATGCTAACGGCATCACGACTCTGAACTCTGGCCAGGAGCAAGGCTTCGCGGCTTCTCTTGCTAACGGCGGTATCGACCCCATCAATGTCTTTCCGCTCGGACCTGACAACGAAAACAGCTCAGAGTCGAACAACTATAGCCCGCTGTGGGATGCACACATCAGTGCATGGACGCCCAAGGCGATTCAGGAAGGCAAAGTCCATAGGATCCTTTCAATGGACGAACAGAAGCAGCTCATTGCGGATGGTTATCTGACCAGCGCGACCGGAGATGCCTCTTCGCCGACTAACGCATTTGTCGGTGGCCTGCATCCCTCCGAGGCGATTATCAACTGCCCCGTTATCGCGCACCCCGAACTGCCGGCACGCTAACCAGCATCGCGGCTGGTCCGCAGCCTCAGGCTCTCCTGAAGCTGCGGGCCAGCTGCAAGTGGCAAAATCGGAGCCGATGGCTCCTTCAAGCGAATGATTCTGCAGTGATCAGACGAGGAGTTCAACGTGCTAACCGCCAAACTACTTTCCCTCTTCGCGCAGCATACCTATGCGATTCTCTTCCTGTGGGTCTTCTGTGAGCAAATGGGTATACCGATACCCAGCGCTCCGGTACTGATTGCAGCCGGAGCCTTGTGTGCGGTGAGCAGCTCAGCGTGGATCTTCACCTTCGCAACCGTCATTATTGCTTGCATCCTGGCCGACTTCTTTTGGTACCAACTAGGTCGGAGCTACGGGCGTAGCTTACTCAGCTGCTTATTGCGAATGTCGCTGATGTCACCGGCGTCCCTCATCAAGGCAACCGAAAAGCTCGCGAAGTACAACAGCTCCGCCTTGGTTTTTGCCAAGTTCATCCCTGGGCTGTCGACCCTGGCCCCACCGCTTTCCGGCCACAGCGGCATGGCTCGATCCAGGTTTGTTCTTTGGGATCTGGTCGGCTCGACGATTTGGGCGTTCGTCTGGTTGGTGGGTGGCCGGCTCTTGATCGCGGCGCTCAAGGCTTCCAATCAGTTCCTCCGAATTGAATCCAGTGCCGGGATGCACATTGCTCTGTACCTGGTCGCAGTGATCGTCCTTTGGAGAGTCGCGGTTTACCTACGATTCGTGTTTGTTTTCCGCAAGATGCGCGTAAGTCCGGAAGCATTGCAAGCGATGATCTTTTCCGCGAAAGACCATGCGGAGGTTCCGCCCTACGTGCTGGATTTACGGATACCGCAGGATGTTGCTTTGGACCCGAGGCAGATTCCGAATGCCATCCGGGTGGAACCGAAGAGCCTCCAGGCCAAACATCACATCATTCCCAGAGATCGAGAGGTCGTCCTGTACTGTAGTTGTCCGGGCGAGGCGACCAGCACACTTTGGGCCTTTAAGTTACGAAGACTTGGGATCGTGAAGGTACATTTACTGCGAGGCGGTTTCGAGGGGTGGCTGAAGGCGGGCTATGACCTTACTCCCTGCCTGGAGAAAGTAGCTGCCTAACGCCGCTCTGTCGAACGTAGAAGTACCACTACTGATCGTATGCAAAGCACAGCGCATCCACCCGCGTCCTGGGTGGATCAGCAGAGAGGCGTGATGATTACTTCGGCTGAACTGGCTCAGAGGTATACGTTACCTTTTCTCACCAATGGCGTGAAAACTTTTCACTTTTGTTCAGGTTTCGACCTTTGTATGCTCCAACTAGCGCACCATACGGCGCAGTGTTGACTTGGGCCGCTTACGATCCATGCACCTTGTGCGCCGGCGTTCAAGTCCAGATCTCACCGCCTGCCTCCATGGCGGTTCCGCGCTGAAGGCTACCGGGAAGGTGCTGCGGCGATCGCTCATCTCGTCTGTCAACCATGGCATTTCGAACAAGGGGAACCTATGATCACGTACCAGCATGCCGTCATCCAGGGTCACAAGATCTTCTACCGCGAGGCTGGGTCGAGAACTAATCCGACCATTGTTCTGCTTCATGGCTTTCCAGCTTCGTCGCACATGTTCCGGGAACTCATCCCACAGCTCGCCGGCAGCTTCCACGTGATCGCCCCTGACTTTCTTGGGTTCGGCTATAGCGATGCTCCCTCAGCGACCCAATTTCGATATACCTTTGACAGCATCACCGCGCAAATTGAGGAGCTACTCTTCGCGACGCTGGGGCTCAAGAAGTTCAGCATCTACGTGCAGGACTACGGCGCACCCGTTGGCTTCCGCATTGCCTCGCGTCATCCCGAAGCGATCCAAGGCATCGTGGTGCAGAACGGCAATGCCTACGTGGAAGGCATCAGCGCCGCGTTTGAACCGCTGCAGCCCTTCTGGGCCTCGCGTAGCGAAGAGACGGAGAAGGCGCCGCGCACCTTGCTGACTAGGCAGACCACCGTCTTCCAGTACACGCACGGTGCAAAGAATACGGCGGCGGTAAGCCCTGACGGGTACACCTTCGACCAGGCACTCCTGGACCGGCCGGGCAATGATGCCATACAACTCGACTTGCTTTACGACTACACCTCGAACCTGGCGCTCTACGACGAGTGGCACGAGTACTTCCGCAAGCACCAGCCGCGCACCTTGGTCGTGTGGGGGCAGAATGATCCCTTCTTTACTGTTCCAGGAGCGCAAGCATTCCTGCGTGACCTGCCCGAGGCGGAACTGCACCTGATCGACGGCGGCCACTTTCTGCTGGAAGAGCACAGCGACTTTGTCGCAGACAAGATCATCGGCTTCCTGGGAACGGCCCAGACTGCGGAGGTAGGCAAATGACACCTTCCATGCCACCTAAGATCGCTGTAAATGAGTCGCAGCGTCCCGCGCGTATCCTGTCCATCTTTCAAGCTATCCTCTACGCCACTCTAGTGCTAGGCCTGCTCGATGCAACCGACGGCGTCGTCTTCTTTGGCCTGCAAGGCCAAAATCCGCTGCAGGTGCTGCAATATATCGCGAGCAGCGTGCTTGGCCCGCGCGCCTTCGCGGGCGGCGTTGCAACGGCAGGTCTCGGCCTTGTCCTGCATTTCACCGTTTCCCTCGTAGTGGCAGCAATCTACATCCTTGCGAGCCGGCGAATAACTATCTTGCGTACCCAGTGGATTGCCGTGGGATTGCTATACGGCGCGGCCGTATGGGCGGTCATGAACCTTATCTTCTTACCGCTCACCTCGGTCGCACATGGCCCGATTCCGGTTGCGGCATGGTTCAACGGCATCATCGGTCATGCTCTCTTCGTCGGATTGCCCAGCTCATACTTTGCGCATAAGGTGCAAACGGCCTAATTTGGATCTTCAGAGCGGAGACTCCTGAAGTCGGTGTTCTGTCACTAAGTCTCGGGAGTATGGTTTTCATAGCAGAACCAAAAGGAACGAGAGAGGACGACATGAACCATCTCCCAGCCCTGATAACAGGTGCGCATTACTAAAAGGGCAAAGTCTACCAATGAGATCCTCGAAAGCCTCGATTCGCCTAGAGCGCAAGCATCCGCTCGCCATTCGCTGGATGCACTGGATCAACTTTCCCGTGCTCTTTACGATGATCTGGAGCGGCATTCTGATCTACTGGAATGATTCGGACAATGCCTACCAGCACCCTCATCGTGTGTACCGCATCGGCGTCGGCAAGGTGACGCTCTTCCGCTTTTTCCCGGATTGGTTCTACAACTGGCTCCACGTCCCGTACCATGTCACGCGGGGGCTCAGCTATCACTTCTTCTTCGCATGGTTCTTTGCGCTGAACGGCGTTGCTTGGGTTCTTTACACTTGGCTGTCGGGAGAGTGGCGACTGATTCTGCCCCAGCGGCGGAGTCTCCGCGACGCCCTAGAGGTGATTCTGGTTGACCTGCATCTGCGCAAGGGCCTGCCGCCGCAGACCAAGTACAACGGGGCGCAACGCATTGCCTACACCGCTTGCGCACTGATGGGCGCCCTTATGCTGCTGACTGGTCTCTCGATCTACAAGCCCACACAGTTGCATTGGCTCACGTCACTCTTTGGTGGCTATGAGACGGCACGATGGCTCCATTTCTGGACGACTATGGGCTTCCTAGGCTTCTTCGTTGTGCATATAGGGCAGGTTGCACTCGCTGGATGGAACAACTTCCGCGCCATGGTGAGCGGGTATGAGGTGCAGCGCGTTGAAGCACCCTCGATTGAAGCGGAACGAAGGAGCGGGCGATGAGCAGCGAACTACCTGAGGATACTCGTAAGGTGACACCGGTGCCGACAAAGGAGTCAGGCATCGGTGTCTCCTCGCCTTCGCAAGAGCACAAGCCAGACGAGCAAAGCGCTTCGCCCAGCGGCGAGGACGAAGCGGTTCGAGAGGGCAGAGCCCGTCCCGCTGCCCCGCAGGACGCTGACGATGTCTTGACCCACAAGCTCAACAACCAGGCACCGTCGGCCGTGGAGCGGAACACTGCGGATGCAGCAGTGCTGGCGGCATCTCGCACGCGGACGCGGCGCGCTTTCGTTGGCCTTGCTGCCGGCGCTGCGGCCGCGTACGGCCTCAGACGTTACCTCGAGGATGGACCGACCACCGAAATGATCCCGAGTCTGCTACACGCGAACTACCGCTGGAACGCGGATGTGTCGCGCGCCGTCTTGGGCGACCATGAATTGGCTCCTACTTACCATCTCAATGAGGCGCAGACACTTCGCGTGAATGGTGTCTTCGGCTTGAAGAAGCCACTTGTACCGGATAGCTATCGCCTTCAGGTAGTCGGCGTTCGGAATGCCGAAACTTTGCCGCAGTACGTCCCTGACGTGACCGCGTGGAACTACGCTTACGAAGACGCTAAGGCTGGTGACCAGGGCCACGACAACAAAACGGACCCGAGCAAAATGTCTTCGGTCAAGATGGCTCCGGCGGGCATGCAGCAGAAGTGCGCGGATGATGAAAACCATACCGGACGTAAACCGCGCGGCCTTGAAGAGGCCGGAGAAAGCCACTCCACCCTGCGCCCCGGCACAGCCGGCTTGCTGCTGCAACTCGATGACTTTGTGCCAAAGCTTCCGCGGCAGGAACTGGTCCTCCAGTTCAAATGCATTGAGGGTTGGAGCCAAATTGTGCAGTGGGCCGGCGTCCGCTTCTCGGACTTTCTGGATATGTTCCCACCAGCCCCAATCAACGGCAGGGATCCTCGCTTCGTTTACATGGAAACTCCTGATGGCGACTACTACGTGGGTTATGATCTTGACGCCCTGCGTCACCCTCAGGCGCTGCTTGTCACTGAGATGATGGGCGAGCCGTTAGCCCAGTATCACGGTGCCCCCCTGCGCCTTTATACCCCGAACAAGTATGGCTACAAGCAGATTAAGCGCATCGGCCTGATCGCCTACACCAATCAGAAGCCCGACGATTATTGGACCGAACTCGGCTACGACTGGTATGGAGGACTGTAGCTGCAGATCAATGATGTTCTTGGGGCTGCTCACCGGTCGAGCTGAACTTGTTGCAGAACCCCGAATCTGTGACTCCCACTTGTCAGTCCTCCGGAGTGAAATGGCGCGGTCATTCTGATGCGCGCTGTTGTCCTGAGCACCAACTAAAGCTGGTCGTCTCGAGCGAGCGAAAGGAATCTTTGAGAGACTCTATGCCAAACGAGCCAGCAGCAGCCAAGGTTCTCTCTATCAACGTGAGTGGGGAGTTACGAAATGTGCTCTTCGGCGGTCACTGGATTACTACCGGCTTCTTCAAGAGTTCGCGAAGTGGAGTTGCCTATGCGCACAAGCTCGGAATCGAAGGAGACGCTCAAGGTGACCTGAGTGTCCATGGCGGCCCGGAGAAAGCGGTGTATTTCTACGCACGTGAGCACTACGCTGGATGGGAGACTCTGCTTGGTTCAGGGCCGCTGCCGCCAGGAAGCTTCGGGGAGAATATCACCTCGCAGGGTCTGCTGGAAGCGGATCTGAGCGTTGGCGATAAACTTCGCATCGGTACAGCGACACTCCAGGTGCTGCAGCCCCGAAGCCCATGCTACAAGCTCCAAATACGGTTTGGTCGACCTGACATGACCGCGCTATTTTTCCATCAAGCGAAGCCAGGTTGGTATGCTTCGGTGCTAGAAGAGGGCGCATTTACAGCCGGAGACGACATTTGTTTTCTCGAGCGCGCCCAGGAACGTCTAACGATAGCTGACATCTGGCGTTTGAGCGCGAAGCAGCAGACAGCCGATGAAACCATAACTGAACGCATCAGGGGTTCAAAGCTGCTTCCCAACTTCTGGAAGAACAGGATTGCTCGTCACTCCGATCATTAGCACCGCCGCCGTGACGTGACGCAGAGAAATTCCTGGTGAAACATTCAAAAACTGGTTCCCCGTTGCACTGCGCGGAAGGAAACTGCGGCGTGTCCTTGCCGTCTGTTCGGCGTCGGTCAGGAGACCGCGTGTTTTTGAGCAAACACAGCCTAGCCACTCGAAAGCGGAGGAAAACCCAATGATCACCAATGTCTCACGAAGGAGCCAGCAACCTGACCACGATGCCATCTACGCCAAAGCCTCAGTCTGCAAAAGACGTCGTTGCGGACGCAGCAAATCTGCAGTGGGGATCCATCGCGAAATCACGAAGGACTCAACCTCCTTTGGCTGGCTCTCTCTTCTCCTCGGCATCCTTTTGCTACGACTACCTTTCCTCCTTCATGCACAAGAAGGTGCGCATGATCCGCCCCGCTACGGGACTCTTTTCAGCTACTCTGATCTTCAACGACTGCAATCCGTTGGGAATGTGCAGATGAATCCGAACGGCAATGCGATCGCGTACAGCGTGCACTCTGTCGATGAACAACATGACAGCAACGATCAAAACCTCTGGTTAGTTCGGCTGTCTGGTGCGTCACTTGCGCCGATTGCGCTACCGCACATGAGTGAACCATCCTGGTCTCCTGACGGTAAGCTGCTGGCCGTTGTGAGTAACATCGGAGGTAAGGAGGTAGTGCAGTTGCTCCGTGAAGACACCCTTAAGGTCGAACATACTTTCACTGTTCCCTCAAGGCCTGAGACGCTGGTCTGGTCGCCAGATGGTAAGTACTTGGCTTTCACCCTCGATGTTACGAATGGTGATACTCCCTCTTTTCTGCAGCTGGCTGTGAACACAGCCGAAGCCGGCCTACAGAAGCCTGAGGGCGCGCAATGGGCACCGCTTGTGCAGCTTACGCAGTCCGCGCACTACCGAGAGGACGGAGGGACGTGGCTCAAGAGCGGGCACCGCCACATCTTCGTGCTATCGACCGTTGACGGTGCTCTCCGGCAAATAGGAAGTGAGCCCTTCAATGATGATGATCCCGCGTGGTTGCCCGATAGCAAGACCCTGCTTTTCACCTCAGATCGGCGGCCGGAGCGTGAGCGTGCCTATCCAGTTCCCGCGATCTACACGACCAACTTGATGGGACAAGTCACTAGACTTACCTACGGGAACGGCAGTTTCTTCGCACCTCAAGCAAGCCCGGACGGTCATCGGATCGCCTATATCGAGATCCCGTATCGGCAAGTGAACTACACGCGTAGCGACCTCTATGTCATGCAAGCAAACGGGACTCAGGCACACCAGCTCGCCACCGATCTGGATCGTGATCTCTCCGCCCCTTTGTGGGCACCCGACGGCCGCGGTGTGTACGCGAAGTTTGATGACCACGGAGTCTCTCACGTAGGACTCTTTGCACTTGATGGTCGTAGCAGCACCCTTGTTTCTGGACTGGGTGGCGGGTTTTCTATTTCTCGGAACGGAGCGATCGCTTACCCGGGTAGAAGGGCGGATGGTCCAAATGAATTGATGTTGCAAAGTGAGGGCAAAGCAGCAAAAGCGCTCACCGCCTTAAACCAGTTCTTGAGACAACGGCAACTCGGCACGTTGATGCACCTCGAAGCGCGATCAGGTGGTGACAAATCGCCCGTGGAGGGGTGGGCGCTGTTACCACCTGGAAGCACAGGCAAAGAAAAGCTGCCGATGATCCTATCGATGCACGGAGGACCGTTTGGAAGTGACGGTCCATATTGGTCAACCAGGTTTCAACTCTTTGCCGCCGCAGGCTACGTAGTCGTTTATGGAAACTACCGCGGCTCGACCTCTTACGGCACAGCCTTTTCAGAGCCGGCCAACCACGATTTTCCGGGGATCGCCTATGACGATGAGATGAGCTTGGTAGACGAGGCTATCAGCCTGGGTTTTGTTGATCCCGATCGACTGTTTGTAACGGGAGGTTCTGCTGGAGGGGAGCTGACGGCATGGATAACAGGGAAAACCAGCCGTTTCCGGGCCGCAGCCGCAGAAAAGCCAGTAATAAATCAGGTTAGTGAGGCCCTCGTATCGGATCAATATCTTGCATCCCCACTCGTGTATGGTTTGCCTTGGACCCACGAGACTGAACTCTGGGCACATTCATCGATCTCGCTTGTAGGCTCAGTTACGACGCCAATCCTGTTCATCATAGGAGAACAGGACTTCAGAACACCGATGGAGGAGACGCTGCAGATGTACGATGCGCTTCAACTCCGAGGCATCCCCACGGCACTCCTACGAGCACCGGGCGCAGGCCATGCAAGCTTGGGCACACGGCCCTCACAGAACGCCGCGATCATCGCGGCAATCTTAGCATGGTTCCATCATTACGACTCACCGCGCACCGCACAATCGCGGGTGCTCGAAAAGGAGCAGGAGCCGACTGCTTTACCGCACTAGATTGGTGTCTACGCTGCGCTCCGCAGATGTGTACTGCGCATGGCCAACGTGCTAGGTTCGTCTGGCGCACGTCTGGTCATGCAACTCCTTCCGAAGGAGGTGCTTCGCTCTCACCAGGAGAGGACAACGCGTATCTTGTCATGGGACTCGGTCAGCTAGAGTGCCCTAAGGTCATACCTAATGGCGATCTCTCGTTGTTCCGTAAGAACTATCTAGGTCTTGGGTGGCAACCAATGTCCGAAGACTTTCTAGCTGAGGTTCTCAAGGAGCATAGTTGAGGCATTCTCACCGGTACTGTGAGAATTTGTCTATTTTCGCGAACTCTCGTCACTCGTATACTCACGACAGCGCGGTTGTAGTCCCTCTGCGACCTCGAGTGTGAAAGACGGATGCCACACAATCCCGGTCTGACAGCTACACGACGCTGACTCACCGCGGGATTGCCAGATCGACGAAAGGCATTTATGGAGACTCTTCCCTCAAATGCAACGATTGTCTTGGTGCATGCCGCATGGGCGGATGCATCGTCTTGGTCAGCCGTAATAGGCCCGCTCCTTGGAGCAGGTGTCAAGGTGATTGCTGCCCAGATCCCAATGACCTCCCTGTCTGACGATGTTGCTGCACTGAAAATGACCCTAGAGAGAGCCGGCGAGGGGCCGATCCTCCTTGTCTCTCACTCTTACTCTGGCGCTGTTATCACCTCCCTCCAAGGCGACGATCGTGTCCAAGGCCTTGCCTTTGTGGCAGCTATGCCGCCAGCCGAAGGTGAAACGGTGGGTGATCTGTTCTTCCGAGAGCCTCCTCACGAAAACGCGCCCCATCTGAGCCCCGACCGGCATGGCCTACTATGGATGTCGGAAGACGGAATGAAGAATGCGGTTGCTCATCGAGCTACGGCGGAGCAAAGCTCAATCGCCACAGCAGCACAACGGCCGATAGCCATGCAGTGTCTCGGCGAAGTGATAGAGATGCCCGCGTGGAGGACCAAGCGTTCGTGGTTTCTGCTGGCTGAAGACGATCGTATGTTCAGCCCGAAGACACAAAGATATGTGGCAGAGCGCATGGGAGCAGTGGTCCGTTCTCACGACGTTGATCACGCACCTCAGATCTCCGAGCCGGCCGTCGTTGTCACCTTCTTGCTAGAGGCGGCGAAGGCGCTGCTCAGAGGGTCAGACGAACTCTCGTGCGCACCCTCGGATTAGCAGTATGGAAGTCCCATGCTGAGCACCAGGGTGCCCACACTCAATGTCACACGATCTCCTACTGGTACCCCCAGACGACGTCAAGCCGCAGCGGCGGCTTCGGATGTGTCACGTCGGTCATGCCTTGTACTGGCGCCTGAAGTTTTCTGCGGAAGTGAAGCGGATGGATTGACCGAGCATTCAGCAAGCGCAAGTTGAACTCGGCAAGTGTTCAGCATGGGCGTGGATACGCACCGGCACGCGGGATCCGTTTTCTGGTTTATGGCACGTGGAGGATGAGGAATATACCGATGCAGCGAACAAACGTTTCATGGCCAGTCCTGATAACCGGAGCAGTCATCACCATGGTAGCTTCACTTAGTGTCCATGCTGTCATGATTCAGGGACTCCACGTGTCCTTTCCGTACAACTTTCCTAAGACAGGTCTTGCCAGGTTGCCAGACGGAATCCTCCTCGTGTTGGGCGCTATCTATTTGTCAACGCATCTTCCGGAAAATTTTCGCGACCGTCGCTTCAGCGTTCGCTGTGTACTCCTGTTCCTTCTTCTCGCGACCGTTAAAGAAGACCTCTTCCGTGGCCCCTTCATGGACTTCGTTAATTTGAGCAACTTCACGCTTTATCCGTTTATCGACAATATTCCAAGGCTGATCCCATACGCCATCGTAGCAATCGGGGTTGAGAGCTGGACTCGACGAGAGCGTAGCCTTGTTAGTAGCACCGTCACCGCCGTCCTGCTCGCTGCAATCGTCATTTTGATCGTTACGCCCTTTGCACAGTATGCCTTCCTTGGTGTCACTCACTTTACGGAGGCGAGGGAGGGACACCAGCGGTATGGTCTTCCGTATGATTGGCACATTCTCCTGCCCGCCTACTTTACATTCTTTGAGCCCGTAGTAGCCGCTTTCATTATTGGCTATGCGATTCGCCCCACACTGCCACTCAAGCCCGCTGCTCGCTTTGGCATCACAGCGGCTCTCATCCTCGCGCTAAAAGGTCCAGTATTTGCTCCGATCCTAAATATCTTTTATGCAAACACAAGTGCTTTCGCTGCCGTGCTCAGCTACGCGCAGTTCACTTTCGAAACACTAGCACTCGGAGTTCTCACAGCAGCTACTCTTCAGTTGTCACTACCTGCCCTTGAGGACACTTCAGCCGTTGGAAGACCGCGTTATGAGGCCAGGGTAAACTCCAAGATGTAATGATCCTTAAGCGCGCTGATGCCTATGTTCCATTTGCAGGCAATGCGGCTTCTAACTACTGCGTAGCGTTGACTGGCTTACAGTGCAATTCACTGATCAGAACGGCGCAAGCAAACATTCAGGGTTCATTGCCAACCTAAAAAGCGTTTCTGGTAAACAGTCAGTCGGCGTCGTTACTCCCTAGTGAAGAGTCACGACGGCTCGCTGTTAACGGGTGGCCCGGTGTACTGTTGCATGACTTCACTCGCCATCTTTCGTTTGTCTTTTGAGATGGAGTCAGTCAGCTTCTGTCACGCAGGACGGCCTGGACGTGTGACTGAAGAGTAGGTACTCTCGCACATCGCATAAGTACAATAAGCTTAGGCAGTGTGAGGGCGGAAGCAAGAATGACTGAAGGGATGGAAGCAAAGCGGCGGCCCTGGCGGCACGCGATCTCAAAACCGCGTCCTCGGGTAGACCGGATCGCACTTTGGATCTCCGCGGCGTCACTGGTGTTGCTTGTTCTTGGTTCTCTCTCCGCCCATGGCGGCGGCTCTTTCTTATGCGGGATGATCTGCCTCTGCTTGGATCTGCCATTTCTGCTTTTCTTACTGCTGCGCGTGCTGAACCGGCACCTTCTCTGGAAGGTTCGTAACCGGCTCATCATGACGTATGTTCTGATGGGCCTGGCTCCTGTGGTGCTCTTTGTCACGCTCACAGCCATTACCGACTACATTCTTGCCGGTCAGTACGCGATTAACTCCGCGCTTTCGGCGCTCGATGACGCGCAGCAGCAGTTGCGGGCAGAGACTGCAAGCGTCGCAAACATTCTTGTCTCGCCCGATCGCAAAGCCACAAGCGAGCCGCTCGTGTTTGATCAGGCCAGCAACGCACGAGAGGCCGAGAACGCCGTCGCTGTCTTGCACGCCGGCACATGGCACACGGTGCCTCTGGTGACCCGGCGCGGTGGAACTCCACCGAGTCCCCTCGACGGCAAGCCAAACCCCATGTGGCTGCCTTCCGGCTATCAAGGCATGGTGCTGCTGAATGGAAAGCTCTACCTCTCCCATGTCACGACAACGGTCGAGAACGGCCGGACCGCAGAGGTAGCGGGAACCCTAGAGCTGAACCACGCCACGTTGAACTCCATGTCCACTTCGCTAGGCCGCATTCTGTTGTACTCCGGCTTCGCCTTTCGAAGCGGTGGCCTTGATGATGCGGAAGACACAGCGCAGCGAGCTGAGGATGCAGCAGATAGAGCTCAGGATGCGAGGGAGCAAGCACGCGACGCAGAGCAGGAGGCACGCGAAGCGACCCGGGACGCCGACGAGAACCTGCGAGACGCCCAGCGTGAGGTACAAGGGGCGCACCGGGACGCCGCGAGGGCTCACGATCCAGACGAACAAAGGAAAGCGCAGCAAAGTCTGCAGGAGGCGCAACGCACGCTCGAAGAGACGCAGAGGCAGGTGCAGAAGACAGAGCAGTTCGCACAAGAGAAGCTGCCAAGCATTTCTCCACCAAATCCACCGCAAACCACTGTGCCTAGGCCACCCTTCAGCCCCGGGGCTTCTACAAACCATGGACAAGGTGGCTCACCAGACGGAGCGCAGCCGTCAATTCATGCTGACACCCAAGAGCAGGACTTTACTGCGGTCAGCGGCGGGCGGGTCCCTGCCGCTGCTTTTTTGTTGGATCCACGTGTGTACTTTACGGCGCCGTTGCCTGTCGTCGTTTGGTCAAGCAGTGCAACCAGGCCAGCCATGCTGGTGGTCATTTCGCGTCCAAGCCTACTGTACACGCGGCTGTTCTCCACCTCTGTGCGGATGGGTAGCGTCCTACGCACGATGTTACTCGCGATCATCCTCCTGTTTGCACTGCTCGAGATCCTGGCACTCTGGATGGCGACCAGACTGAGCAGCACAATCACCGAGTCGGTCGCTGGGCTTTCTCAAGGCACGGCCGAGATCGATAACGGGAATCTGGCCTACCGCATCCAGCCTCGGCGGCAGGACGAACTCGGAGCACTTGCCACCTCATTCAACAGGATGGCAGGGTCCATCGAAGAGCTGCTGGTGCAGCAACGTGAGAAGGAGCGGCTGCTCAGTGAGCTGGCTATCGCTCAGGAGGTGCAGCGGAATCTTTTCCCGGCATCACCAGCCGCCGTCTCCGGCCTGCAATTACACGCAGTCTGCGTTCCCGCGCGGTCGGTTAGCGGCGATTACGTCGACTTCATTTTTGAAGCTAAGGCGACTTTGAGAGTTGGGACGACCACCTGCATCGCGCTAGGCGACATCAGCGGCAAGGGTATGTCCGCAGCGTTGCTGATGGCGACACTGCACTCGGCCGTTCGAGCCTTCGGCTTGGGAGAAGAAGACATCTCGTCCCCGGCGCGCATGCTCGACCTTCTGAATCGACACCTATTGCAAAGCACGTCGGCGGAGAAGTATGCGACTCTTTTTATCGCCTTCTACCACAGTGCCACGCAAACTCTGACGTACTCGAACGGCGGGCAACTGCCGCCGCTGATCCTGGGCGCGGACGGAGGCATGAGAAGCCTTGAAGTGGGTGGTTCTGTCATCGGCTTATTGCCAGGGCTAACCTTCGAGGAGCAGACGGTTCAACTCAATCCGGGTGACCTCTTTGTCGCCTACTCGGATGGCATTACCGAACCTGAGAACGAAGAGAACCAGGAAGACTTCGGCGTGGGGCGTCTGATGACAATCGTCGAAGCTCATCGCGAATCCGCCCTACCGATCATTACGGAGAATGTCTTTCGAGCCGTAAACCAATGGATTGGTGACAACGAGCAGCCCGACGACATGACACTGCTACTCGCCCGCCAGATGTAGCAGTCACCTCACGCTCAAATCAGCCAGTCATATTGTCCCGCGTGAGCTTTGGCCTGTTTGAAAATGCCACTCGGGTAGGAAGTGGTGAAAGGTCGTAAACATCCCGTGAGCGCCGGCATTCGAGTTACGTGCTCGAAGTCCAAGTACGCCGACTTCGGACCGACGCTCGCGACCGAAGTCCTGCTGGCGAAGCATAACATCCGTAGGCTGCGAGACCCTGCGGACGTGGATGTTGGAGGAAGGTCTCTAACAGTCACGCAAGCAGCGCAAAGTCTTCGATCAACCATCTTCGGCGTGAAGGTTGCGGCGAGCTGATCCAGATCGACGGCAGCGACCAGAGGTGGTTCAAGCAACGCGGCGAGGCTCGCACGCTACTGGTCTTCCTCGACTGTTGCGGTCTGGGATGGTGACAGAAGTTCAAAGACGAATCTAGACTGTTGAGCAAAGCCTATGGCTAAACATCTGCTGTTGTCATTCCCTATGATCTTGACCATGTTTCTGATCGCGGCTAGATCCCCGCTTCGAGCTCAGGAGGATCAATGCAGCTCGGCATCGTCTACTTTCGCTGAGACGCGGGCAGCGGCAATAGAGCAGGAGGAGGCGGGACGTGCAACCAAGGCAGTGCAGCTCTTTGAAAAGGCACAAACGCTATGTCCGCAAGATTCTACGAACATTCGTGACCTACTTCAGGCCGAGATTACAGTAGGTGAGTACGACAAAGCGGAGCCCTTGGCTAGGTTGTTGCTTTTCCGCCAAGATACTTCAGAGCTTCATTTTCTACTCGGCACCATAGCTGCCGCCGAGAAGAAGACTAGGGATGCAGCTGCCCAGTTCCAGATTGCGGCCGAGATGAACCCGAGCGAAGAGAATGTTTTTGCGCTTGGCACATCCCTGATGAGGCTCAATATTCCCGCAGCGACAACCGTGCTCCAGTACGGGCTGAAGAACTACCCAGTTTCAGTCAAGATGCACGTCGCACTCGCACTTGCGCTTTACGCGCAAGACCGTGACGAAGAAGGAGCTCTACTACTTTGCAAGGCGTCGGACCTCGATCCGAGCGACGTTCATCCGATGGAGGTGCTTGCGGATACGAGCATCGTGCCACCGTCCGTTCGTGCTCAGGTGGAGCGCCATTTGGCGGATCTTCGCCGCAGCCATCCTGCGGATGGTCTGATCCTTTTTGATGAGGCAATGGTTCGTTCTGGTCGCTGGTCGGGTGAGCACCGTTCTCGATCGGAAGGGCTGATCGATCAGATCAAGTCTGCACTAAAGCTCGATCCGCATCTGTCAAAAGCGTTCTTCGAGCTCGGCGCGCTTTACGACGATGAGAAAGACTTCAGAGATGAGATCGCAGCTTTAAAGAGTGCGATTGATCTCGATGACAAGGTAGAGAAATATCACTACCGTCTTGCGTTTGCTTACCGCCAAGCGGGCGACATGGCCGACTATAGGCGTGAACTGGCTCTCTACGAGTCACTGCACAGTGAGGCCATGACGCGATTCGCACAGTAGGCATCAGTTGTGCTTTGTCTGGACCCTGCGCGCTGCTCGGGCCGACGGCCCGATCCGGCTGCGCTCTACGATCCCGGCGCCTTCAAGCACGGTGTAGAACCGGTTTGCGGGCAGGTTGCGCAGCACCTCCATAAGCCCCGAAGGCCAACGGATCTCCACTTTCTCCGCCACTGTTGCTGTGGCCAGCCCGAAGTGAGCCCGTAGATCACTCTGCGAAAGATAGCTTCCGCCACTGCGGATCTCTGCTGTTTGCGTCACCCCACCTGCGGTAAGTTTCAGTTCGGCACCAATCGCGGAGCGGTTTGAACTTGTTCCAGCAAGTTCAAACGAAATCCAGTGGCTGCCTGCCACTCCATGATTGCGCAGGATCATCGGCGAACCATCGATGTTCTCGATAACCGCGTCAAGATTGCCATCGTTGAAGAGGTCGCCGACGGCCAGTCCGCGCCCCGCTGACCTAGCTTCTATCGCGTCTCCGACCAGCGTGCTCGCGTTACAAAACGAACCGTTGCGTTCATTGAGGAAAAGAGTCTTCGGTTCACGATAACCGTTAGAGTGCGGGATCGTGTCGACTTGCGGGTATACATGCCCGTACACAGAGAGCAGGTCGAGCCACCCATCATTGTCGAAATCTGACAGGCTGATTCCCCATCCGAGCAGCGGAAGAGTCGCAAACTTCATCCCGGAAGACTCGCTGACCTCCTTGAAATTGAACTCACCATCGTTGCGGTAAAGCGGCTTTGTCTCATCGGAAAACGTTGTCGTGAGGATGGACTGACGACCCGTGTGTAAATAGTCCCCTGCCGTGACACCCATGTTCGCCTGCTCTTTACCATCTACGTTCAGAGCGACCCCTGCTGCGAGTCCGTCTTCTTTAAAACGTCCGTGTCCGAGATTGCGGTACAAGTAATTGGGAGTCGAGTCGTTCGCCACGAAGAGACTTGGACGTCCGCTTCCATCAAAATCACCCCACAGGACGCCGAGGCCGTAGTAGCCGGCCGCATCCTCGATGCCGGTCTGCTTGGAAAGGTTTGTAAAGGTTCCGTCACCGTTGTTGTGGAAGAGTGAATCGCCCGCCCCTTTCATGCCGTGCGGTCCGCATTGGACTGCTACGCCACGGTAGAGGCAGGTCGATGAAGTGCCCGGCAGCGGCAGATGTTGCAGATCAAGCTCGACATAGTTCGCAACCATAAGGTCGAGAAACCCATCGCCATCATAATCGCCAAATGCAGAGCCGGTAGACCAGCGCCCATCAGCCACGCCAGCTTGTGCTGCGACATTTGTGAAGGTTCCGTTTCCGTTGTTGTGATACAGCACATTGCCTTTGAGACAGGTGATGTACATGTCGGGCCAGCCATCATTGTCATAATCGCCTACGGAACCACCCATAGCCGCGCAAGGATACCCGACGCCAGCCGTGTCGGTCACGTCAGTGAAGGTACCGTTATGGTTGTTGCGGTAAAGAGCGCTGCGTGCCTGTTGGCCCTGCGACATCATTGCGACGGTTGGAGCATTTGTGAAGTAAATATCCAGCCAGCCGTCGCCGTCGAAATCAAGCAGGAGGACGCCACCTCCCATAGACTCCGAGATGAAGTCTTTCGTGGCACTGGAAGCATGTTGAAAGTGAATTGCGGTGGTAGCAGTCACATCTTCGAATTGCGGCAGACGGCCCTTACAGATCTGCCCCGCACCTGGGTACGGAGTCATTAGGAGAGCAGCCAGCAGCGTGGAGTGGGCAACACTAAAGCAGGCATGAAATGACTCCCGAGGCAGGAAGACCGGCCGCTTTGAAGAGTTTGCACCTGAGATCATTTGACCATCCATATCGCAGCCAGGCTCCGACACAACAAATAATACTTACCGCTGATCGGCTCCAGCTGGAGGCTCAATGGTGCTGTGTGCGACAGGACTCTGCCCGAAGCACCCTCCCGCTGATATCACTATCATTGCTGCAACAACAAGCCACGCCAGCCTCACTTCAACTCGACCTGAATTGCCGACAGCAGGACCTAGTCGCTGGCTGACCAGGCAAAGCCAGCCTTCCGGGCAGCTTCGCCTGGTCGTCTACATGCACGAGGATCAGTAGGTAAGCTTCAGGGCAAACTGCCCAATCCTTGCATTGTTGCGCTCGTAGGTGATCGTGCTGAAGCCTGACGTCGTGTTGAAGTTGAGATTACCTGGTTGACCAAAGCTGTGATCGTTAAAGACGTTGAACGCCTCAGCACGGAATTGCAGCTTTACCGCCTCGTGAAGTGTGAACTGCTTGAATAAGGAGAGGTCCGTGTTAGAAAACCCCGGTCCGCGCACCTGGTCCGGCTGACCGCCCAAAGGAGCGTAGTTGGTCTGTCCGATTGCGGTCGCAGTAGGTGGCTCAGCAAAAGCTGCGGGATTGAGCCAGCCCTTTGGTCCCTTATTGGCAGCGTAAGGGCTCACACCGGAGACGAGATTGGCATCGCAGCCCAGGTTTGAGGTTGAGGTGAGACAGCCGACATTGAAAGGCTGCCCGCTCTGATGAGTGATGATGAAGTTCGTCTTCCATCCGCCTATTACTTCGTCGACCAGACGGCTGTCGTTCGAGAAGAACATCGCACCGCGTCCGACTGGTAGGTTGTATGTCCCGGACACGTGCGTGACCTGTGCGGTATCACTATCGCAAAGTCCATATTCACCCTGCACGCCGAACCCTGGTAGCCATTCCGCCCGATAGCCGGGAGAGGCTCCGGAGATCGTACGCTGATCCGTCAGGCACTTGGCGAAGGTATAGTTCGCGAGGACAGTGAGACCAAGGCTTAGTTGATGCTGATACGTCGCCTGCATCGAGTTATAGCTGCTCGATCCATTCGTCGACTGAAAAGAAGAGTATGTCGAGAAGTCTGGGAATGGATCGTGACCAAGCACCGTGGGATCAAGGTCATTCGTGCCCGGAGGTGCGAGTGCGCTCGGCGAGTTTGTATAACCAGTGTTGTCCAGATGCCGTCCCACTGTGCCTACGTAGGCCAGCTGGACTGAGTCATGCTTGGTGAACTGATCCTGGATGGTGAGGTTGAAAGTCTCAGTATATGGTGTCTGGAAGTCGTATTGACGTCCTGAGAGACCGACTCCATTGCCCGCAACATTGAGTGGATTCTGTAGATTGGTGCCGCTGAGGGCATTCTCAATGGTCGCCGTCGCTCCCGTCGGTGTAGTCAGCGGAATCTGCGAGTTTGGCGCGTTGAAGCTGACGGTATAGGAGAATGGATAGTTGGTCCCAAGCGTGCCACCGAAGCCGATGTTATCGAGTGCGCCATACGCAATGCCGTATCCACCGCGGATGACCAGGTTGTTCGTGGCCCTAAGAGCGAAGCCGACACGAGGCGCAAAGTTGAGCGATTGCGCTTCCCCCGTAGCGTTGGACGAATTGCAGTTCACTGCAATATTGCTCGCTGCAAGCAGCGCATTGAAGGAAGTCGATCGCGGCACATTGCATCCTTCCTGCGAAAGATAATACGTACCTGATGTCCCGTCTCCTCCGTTGGCGATGAAATTAGCCTGCCGTCCATCCACCTCGGCATACGGAGTGTAATGATCCCAACGCAGACCAAGGTTCAAAGTAAGCCGGGGAGTTGCTTTCCAGTCATCCTGAAAGAACAGCCCGGTGTAGTACCGCTGCGTCTTCGTTTCCGCGTAATTGGAGCTGCCGTAAGAAGCGGCGCCCCCAAGATTGCTGATGCCGTTCGGAACCGTTGCGGCCTCGGGAGTCAGGAGGAAGTCCGACGCACCGTTATAACCATTGTTCGCATTAGGAATGTCAGAATATTGCCCAGTGAAGGTAAAGGTGCCTTTGCCATACGGCGGCTGGATAATTCCGGCGTTGATTTTATCGATTTGACCACCCATCTTGAACGTGTTTGATCCATAGACCTTCGTGACGTTGTCCAAGATCTCGAGATCGGTCACCGTCTCAAGCGTGGGTTCATAAGCGGCAACACCCAACCCTGTGTATCCATAGATATTCAGATCAGGCAGTCCTCCGTTCCCGGAACTCTGAGGCACGCCACTGATACCGTACTCAGCAGGTATACCGGATACATTTGCCTCAAAGGGTGTGATGTGCTCGATGCTGTGGGTCCAGCCCGCATGGATTTCGTTCGTCAGGGTAGGGGTGAAGACGTGAGTATACCCAAGCGCAACCGCATAACGTGGGGCCGTGGTGTCACCTCCGCCAAAGTTCTGCCCCTCTGCATAACCGGGGAGATTTGGCGGCGTGACATCTACCGTGCTGCTGCGATTGAAAACACCAAACAGAATGTCCTTCTGGCTGAAGTTCTCGTCGATCCGCACGTCATATTGGTTGATCGTCTGGGTGGCGCCGGCGAACGATTGGTAGTTCTGGCGCCCAGTGAGACCGGGAGTCGGTGTTGGAAACAGACTCATGATTTTGACTGCGTTCGGATCGAGACGGCCGGCCGGTAGTTGATTGAGGTACTGCTCGACTTTCGTGAAATCAGTGATGCCGGCGATGCTGCCTTGCGTGTAGAACGGATCACGAACCGTGATCACGCTGCTCGTGGGATTCGTTAAACCGCTGACAGGATCGATGGCATTAGCAGCTACCGTGCGGGTGGTTGCCGGATCGAGAAAGGTGCCAAGGGCGATCTTACGGCCGAGCGCATCAACGTTCGGCTGATTACCCGCGGCAAGTCCGATGTAGTCCTGGAAGTTCGTGAATCCACTGGTGCGCTCGGCCAGCGTCGGCACATACGAGGTACTCGGGCTGGGAGTAGCGATGCGAGTGCCCTGGTAGTCAAAGAAGAAAAATGTCTTGTCGCGTCCGTTGTAGAGCTTCGGAATCCAGACCGGACCACCGACGGTTCCGCCGAAAACGTTCTGGTGGTAAGCAGGACGCGTATACCCCGGAGTCTGCTTGGCGAAGTAGTCGCTCGCGTTGAAGTCTGTGTTGCGCAAATACTCCCACAGATCGCCGTGGATGGCGTTTGTCCCAGATTTGATGACGGCGTTTAGTACGGAGCCGGTTGAATGACCGAACTCGGCACTGAAGTCGCCGGTCTGCAGCTTGAACTCCTGAATCGCATCGGGAGGCGGGGTAAACGCAGCATTGGTGCCGAATTGCGTTCCACCGTACACCTCTTCGTTGTCGTCGATACCGTCCAAGCGAATATCGTTCTGCCAGAAGTTGACCCCATTGGTCACGAAAAGCGCGCTCGCGGTTGTGCCCCCAGCGGTGGTCGTGACGCCTGCCGAGAGCTGAGCGAGGGAAACCCAGTTTCGTTGCTGCAGCGGCAGATCGTTTACCTCTTCGCCGGTAATTGTCTGACCAAGCGACGCATCCTCAGCCTGTAACAGCGGCGCCGCGGAGGTGACGGTCACATCCGTCGTAACTGCTCCGGGTGTAAGCGTAACGTCCTCGGTCAAGCTCTGTTGCACGTGCGCGATGACCCCACTGACTGTGTACCGCTGAAAACCCTTCATCTCCGCAAGCAGGCTATAGGTTCCAGGATTGACGGCCTCAAAGATGTAACTTCCGGCCGTAGAGGTCGTCGCAGTCTGGATCACGCCCGTATCCACGTTCGTGAGGGTGATCTTCGTACCCGGCACCACCGCTCCGGTAGCATCTTTGACCGTCCCTTCTACGCGTCCAGTATCAATCTGGGCGTAGAGAGCGGGTGTAAGCGCAAAGACCAGCGTCAACGATAGCAGGCTGGACCTGAGGATGTGCAAAGATCGTGTCAGCAACTTCATGTGGCTCTCCATAGTGGAACAAGTGATGAACTCGGAACTGCGTTGGTCTACTTTCATCGGGCTCAGCGCTCCTAAACCCGAATCGTGAACCGCTGTGACCAATCTCCCCCGCTCCATTGTGGGTAGTTCGTCCCCCAAGCGTTGTTGAAGAGACTGAAGTGGACTCCGCCTGACAGATCCGGCTGATCGAGACTGAAGTTGAGAGGAGAACGCTCGCCCAGGGCCACTACCGGTGCATCCAGCGACTCGATCGACAATACTGGTCCGCCCGTGGCACGGCAGCGCACCGGGCCAGAGACTGCATGCATCGCACGGCCTCCACCCCGAAGCACATCCTGCGGCAGCACAGTTTCTCCGCTCTTCTCCAAACTCCATCCGCCCGGGTCCGCACCGTTCGGCAAGAAGGTCAGCCACATCGCTTCAGGCATTCGATTCTCACTCTTGTTGAGAGAAATAAACCGGAGGTCGAGGCGTGGCTCCGCGTCTGGAAGAACAATTTCGAGAGCTAATTCCAGAGGCCATGCGGCATTTCCCTCTGCCAAGACAGGCTGATCCTCGATGCTGAGTTCTGCAAGAATGCGGTGTCCGACGTTATTCGCTGCTTCATGCCGGCCAGCCCACAGGGCAGTTAGGCGAGGGTGCCAGGTGCGAGCCTTCGCGCCGAACACGTCGATGCCGGGTTTGCCGAAGTCACGTGGTGCCCATGCCGCATCGGTCTTGAGATAGCGACCCATGAACGCCGTGTACTCGGCCGGGTCGAGCGTCTGGTAGCTGAACATTGCCAGAGGATGTTCGCGCGATGCCCACTCATGGCTCGCGGCTCGTCCACGAAGTCCCCGCATCGCACCCGTGGAGGCATCGAAGCTGAGCGTGAAATGTCTCATCTCAATCGGCTGCTCGAGCGCAGCTCTCTTCAAACCTGTCCTGACCGGTGCTGTCGCTTTCAGCAAAGCGAGTTCATTTGCAGCTTTTGCTTGAAGATCCTGCGGAAGCGAGCGCAGGCCAGAATCGATGTCGTCACGCTTCTCCTCCCAACTGGTCTCCATGACGACGTAGTTCGGTTCTCCGAGCACCTTGTCGAGGTCAGCCGGACGGTAGTGCTGGTAATCCAGATACTTCTTCGTATCCGTACCCCAGGTATGCTCTGCCGCAAGTGCAAGCCGACGCAACAGGTTGCGGTCGGTCTCATCTCCCACCATGAACCTACCCGTATCAATCCAGGTGCGACGTAATCGCGCAGCAGTACGATACCGAGCAACCTTCACCGGATCACTGGCGCAACCATAGATCCAGGTATCGCCAATCTCCGCGGTCACGACCGGGAGTTGAGCTCTTACTCGATCAACGCTGGCCGCAACTTCGCTGAGATTGGCCGCTTTTATGACGGCTGCGGGATACATGGTGCGCAACCTTGCGTAAATGACTGCAATCTCCGCCGGTGTGTGGGGCCCGCTATTATCGCCTCGAACTTCGACATCGACGGCGACGCCGGAACCAGGAATTTCGATGACGCTGCCATAGTCGTGGCGATGATAAAGCATTGCGAGGGAACTTCCGGAGGAATTCTTCCATAGGAAGACATCCGGCACATCCGGAGGTGTGCTCGCGGGGTTCACCCCGATGTCCAACATCCGGATTCCCGCAGCGCTGAGCGGTGCGATGATCCCGCGAGTGTGACCTGGAACATCGGTCATCTTGGCGCCAATCGTCTTCTTACCGAAGCGCCGATCCAACTCGGCCGAAAACCCGAGGGACCCCGAGATCATCGATTGGTCCATCATCTCGGTCTGCCAATTGAAGGGCAGAGCATGCCACGCAATATCGTCTGCTGCGATCGCCATCTCCATAGCCCGGCGATCTGCCGGCGAGGCCTGCTCCAGGTACTCATAAAGCAGCCACGAGCCGGTCGTCCAGATGTAGCGATCCCCACCGGCGCCCCGGAGATACGCTGCCGTCTTCATCGCCTGCGGGAAATAAACGTCAAAGTACTGCCGCATCACCTGTGCCTGCGTCTTGGTGAAGCCAACATCCAGATGACACTTCGTAACCAAGAGAACCGTGTGTACCGCTGAAGCCGTAGAGCCCTGCGCAGAGAGCACTGAACCCAGGCCGGCAGGAGCAGCGGCGACTAATCCGCCGATCGCTGTAGCCCTCAGGATTGTCCGCCGATCAATTCGCTTCATCCGACTTGCTCACCATCCGTAAACTCTCACGCAGCGAAACGCTACGCGGTCTCGTGAAGCAATGTCAATGATAAAATCATTAGAAGTGAGTGGAAGGTGATTTTCTGCTCACTTACCATGATGTTAGTACGAGCCAAGAACTGAGATCAGAGGCGCATCTTCAGATATGCTTCTGCTATGAAGGAAAAGTCCAGCAATCCGGCAAGCCGTCAAGAACTCATCCTGCAAATGCTGCACTCGGCTGGCTCCGTCACCATCGAGGGTCTTTGCACGACGCTCGATACTTCCTTGGCTACGGTTCGGCGTGATCTCCAGGATCTCGAGGAGCGTGCCCTGCTTCGGCGAACTCGCGGCGGTGCCGTCACGATGGGACCCCTCTTCTATGAGCCGTTCCGCCATGACTCTTCGTTTCAAGACAAAGTAGGGAGTTTCGCGGATGAGAAGCGGCGCATTGCACGTGCCGCGGCCGACTTTGTCAACGAAGGTTACACCGTGGCACTGAGCGGAGGTACGACCACAACCGAAGTTGTGCGCGGCTTTATGTCGATGCGCGGGATCACCGTCATTACCAATACTGTCAACGTCGCGATGGAACTGAGTGCATGCAAAGAGATCGAAGTGATCGTCACCGGCGGCATGCTGCGCGGTAATTGGTTCACGATGGTCGGTCCTATTGCCAACATGGCGGCACAGATGGTGTACGCAGACATCATGTTCCTGGGCGTGGATGGAATCCGTGCGGACTTTGGCCTCTCATGTCAGAACCCGCAGGAAGCTGAGTACCTGAGATTGATGGCGCAGCACGCGAAGCGAAAGATCGTCGTGACGGATCACAGCAAAATCGGTGTGCAGAGCAAGTGGATGCTGTGCCCAACTAACGAGATCAGCACTCTGATTACCGACACAGGCGCAAGCGATGAGAGCATCGCTCCCTTCGATCAGATGGGCATCGAGGTCATCCGCGTCTGAGCCTTGTCGGTTCGACCTACCGGCGTACGAACGCTTTGAGCGTAGCCAGCGGCTCACATGACTCGGTGGCGGGCGCGATGGTGTAAGCACCTACTGACGCCGGTACTATGAATGTCTCCGCGTAGTGAACAGTCATAGGTGCGAACTTCCCCAAGGGACTCGAAATGATCGCAGCATTCCCTTCGACAAGGTTCAGAACGTTGAGATTGCCGTCGGTATGATGCGGCACCGCCCGTACAAACCAGTGTCGGCGCGTCTCGAGAAATTGGCTGCTATGGAGCCCGGTTCGCTCTTCACGCCATCCCTCTCCTTGTTGGACAAGGGTTGTCTGTCCGACCAACTCATCACGGACCCAGTTTGTCGTGCGATCCCAGCAGATGTTCGCAAGACCATGCTGCAGATGGATTGGCCGCGGACGCCCATCGAGTCCGGTACGACCCCAATCCCAAAGTTTGAAGGTAAAGATGTAAGGAGTGGCGCTGATTTCGAGCACAACATTGCCCGCGCCCGAGCAATGCACGGTACCGGCGGGAATAGAAAAGTGATTATGCTTCGCCGTTGGCCAGCTCGCCACATAGGTTTCCGCAGGGAACGGCCTTCCGCCATGATTCGCCTCGGTAATGGCCGCGGCCATCGACTGCCGATTAACTCCTTCGCAAAGACCCAGAACCATCGATGCACCGGGCTCGCTGTGGAGCATGTAGTAGCTCTCATCCTGCGTATAGGGCATCCCGAAGTGATCTCGGATATACGTCTCGGTGGGATGAACCTGCAGCGAAAGATTGCCGCCGTTCACAGTGTCAAGGAGGTCGAATCTAATGGGGAACTCGGCACCAAACCGATTCAAAACACTTGTGCCTAACAGTGCCTCGGCTTCCTCGTGCACCAGGACGATAGCCGGAAGCTGAAAGCAGCGGTCTCCGAAGGCGAGGAGAACACTGTTTTCTTCGGGCACGCAATCAAAGCCCCAGGCGTAATTTTGCGGGCCATCGGGAAGATTGAAACGGCGCCGCATCCACTGGCCGCCCCATGGCCCAGGATCGAAGAAAGGAACAACTCGAAACGGCTGGCTTACCACTTTGCGAACGGCATCGCGCAAGATGGAACCGGAGAGCATCGCCGGCGCATCCTCGTTGGTCATGTCGATGAAGAAATCAGCCGTTGCATAGAGTTCGTGCCGACAGCGGTCGGCAACGCGCCAATCTAAAAAAAAGGCGGTCTTGTAGATCTCGCTTGGAGATGCGCCAACATTATCGAAGCCCAGGTTGCCAGTCAGACGCCTACGCTGTCTCTGTTGGATCTCCCATCGTCCAAGGTTCACCGAGATTGTCACATCGGGCTTCGCTGCCAGCCAGGCCGCCCCCGTTCCGATCACAATAAGCTTGCCACGTGTCTCGGCGATCCGTCTCCGCGTAAGCTGAGTCTTCTCCATGTCGAAGTAGGCATCGATGGTCCAAGGTCGCATAAAGTTAAAAACGGGGTCGTCGCTTAGCGTCTCGGCAAAGATTTCCCGGAGTGTCTCAGCCGGAAGATAATGTTCTTCTGCAACGATGAGAAGCTCCGGCTGAAGTTCGCGGCTGAGCTGTTCCGCTATCCTTCTCACGTCGATTCCTGGATAGATCTCGACGGCAACAACACATCGTTCCGCACGAGAGAGCTTCACTCTAAGCTGATCAAAGATTTCAGGCCAGCCAAGAAGACACTGGTCGGCAGAGGCGGAGATCCGGGTTATCGGGCGCAGATCGTAGCTATCCATGGAGTTCCACCCAACGTCCCGCATCTCCTGGATCAGGTGAACCGTTGTCAAACAGAGTTCCTCCGCCAAGGAGAGCAGCGTAAGCACCCAGCTGCGCCGCCGCGATTCGAGGACGCCCGCGTTTCGTACCCCAGGTGTGGTCGTCCACGTAGGCGCGGATGGGCTCTAGCAGTGCCTCTCCGCGCTGCATTACGCCTCCGCCGAAGACGACCAGCTCCGGTCCATACGCATGAACCAACCCGACAGTAAGCACCGACCAGACTCTAATACAGTGCGCGAGAACACTCAGCGCAACAGAGTCCCCGGCATCCACAGCCTGGAAGACCGCCTTGAAGTCAAGTCTGTTTGCCGTCGAGAGGAGGCTGGTGGAAAATCCCGGAGCTTCGCGGCAGAGGGTTGGCAGAACTGCCGTGGAGGCCTCAGACTCCGCGCATCCGATCCCCCCACAACTGCAGCGGCGACCCTGAAAATTCACCGGAAGATGTCCGCCAAGGCTGCCTGCCTGTCCCGAATGGCTCCGGAGGAGTCGCCCACCGAGCATGGCTGCACCTCCGATGCCGGTTCCCAACGTAATCATGACAACATCCCGCGCGCCCCTTGCCGCGCCAGCCAGGTGCTCGCCTAGCAGTGCCATACAGGCATCGTTCTCGATCCGCAGCGGAAGACCAAACTCCTGTTGCGCCCAGAGTTCCAAATCCAAGCCGCCGGCATCGGAGTACTTGTTCAGTGTGGAGAGAATCTCGTTGGTCTCACCGTCAACAATGCCGCAGAACGCAAGCGCGACCCCCTTCAGGTCGTCCATCGAGATACCGCTGTCGGCGATGCAAACATGTGCCAACTGGGCTAAGGCGCCGAGTTCCTCCGCGAGCGCATGAGCGCTCGTCTCCAGAAATGCTTCAGCCAGTATTTCAGTGCCGCGCACGACTGCCACCGCACAATGCGAGCCGCCGAGATCAAAAGAAAGAGTCGTCAATCGGTCCACCATTTCGTGTCCTCACAAGATCCACCTATTAATCCCAACTGAATGGTGAATCATGAGCACAACGCCATCTTGGACAACAGTGTGGAAGAAAGTCAAATGAATTGATCTAAACGTGCAATACTCATCAGTGTTGATGATGTTTGTCAGGCCTAACAATCGTCCACGGAAGTGAGAAGCGTGCCCCTATCGCCCGACAGGCCTTCGTTCCCCTCTACGGTTAGTCTTTCGACTGCCGTTGCCGCACTCGGAGGGCTCCTCTTCGGCTTCGATACCGCTGTTATTGCTGGAGTCACTCATGCACTCTCTCTCTACTTCAATCTGACTTCTATTACTCTTGGTGTTACGGTCTCCTGCGCCCTTTGGGGAACGGTTGCCGGGTGTCTGGTGGCCTGGTATCCTGCAGGACGGCTGGGCGGACGCGAAAGTCTGCGCATTGTGGGTGTGCTCTACTTGGTTTCAGCGCTTGGCTGCGCCATATGCCAGCATTGGTATAGCTTCCTCGCCTTTCGCTTCCTGAGCGGAGTCGCCGTGGGTGGATGTTCCATCTTCGCTCCCATGTACATCGCAGAAATCTCGCCCGCTGAGATCCGTGGCAAACTTGTCGGCTGCTTCCAATTGTCGATTGTCACTGGAATTCTCCTAGCTTACGCTTCCAACGATCTCATCGTTAGAATGCACCTCGGCCGCCTCGAGTGGAGGATTGAACTTGGTGTCGCAGCCTTGCCGTCCCTGCTCTTTTTCGTTGCACTCGCTTTCATTCCTCGCAGTCCTCGGTGGCTTGTTCGAAAAGGCCACTTCGATGAAGCGCGCCGATCGCTTGCGTGGATTGGTTTGGCCGATGCTCCGCACGAAGTTCTCAGGATTCAGGCGAGTCTTAATCATGAATCAGGCAGTCGTGCCGAAAGAGTTTTAGCACCTGCGTACCGTCGCCCGCTGTTGATCGCACTGGCGGTCGGGCTCTTCAATCAGTTCACCGGCATCAACGCGATACTGTACTACGCGAACGACATCTTTGCCCAGGCAGGCTTCGCCTCGATCTCTTCGGGAGAACAAACTGTCGCAGTAGGTGCAGCCAACTTAGTCTTCACCTTCGTTGGTATGGCGCTAATCGATCGAGTAGGCCGGAAAATTCTGCTGCTGGCCGGATCGGTAGGGATGTCGGCAGCACTCGCCGGCGTCACGGCGATCTTCTTCAGCGGAAGCCACCGCAGCTTGTTGTTGCCCCTCCTGATCGTCTTCATCGCTTTCTTCGCTGCATCACAGGGAGCTGTTATCTGGGTCTACCTGAGTGAGATCTTCCCGAACAGCGTGCGCGAGAAGGGCCAAACTCTGGCTAGCTTCTGGCTCTGGACGCTTACAGCGATAGTCACCGGCATCTTCCCGAGAGTCGCGGAGGCATCGAGCGGCTTTGCGTTTCTCTTCTTTACGCTTGCGACAGTCACGCAGGCAGTCGTCGTCCTTAGGTTCTTTCCGGAAACCCGCGGTAGAACTCTCGAATCGATCGGATAAGCTGCTGCGTTTGCGGGCACCTCAAGAGAGGCAATCTATGTACACGAAGGCGCACAGGAGAGGATCCTCGGGCTTCGAAGAGGTCTGAGGGTAGCCTCAGGAAAGCTTGTCTTCGATGTGGGTCCCTTCGCCATCCTTCCGTTCAAGGATCGTATGATTCGCCAATCCGACGACGGTTCCAAATCGTCTCACCTTGTCGCCGGGGTTCTCCACTATCTGTCTCGTGTGTTCGTTGTAAATCTTGTAGGTACTTGTGAGGGGCGAGCTCTCTGCCTCTACCAATGTCCATCCGGTTAGCTCCTCCGCCACCGGATTCATTCGAGTAATTCGTCCGCTAGCGTCCGTAACGATGACCGCATCACCGATGCTTGCCAGAATCCGTGCAGAATGAGCTTTGCTTTTGCGCAATTCCTTCTCGACCCGAGCCAAAGCACGGGTGTCTGCCCAGAAGATCGCCATCTGCGTAATCATGAGCAGAACGAGGACGAGGGCTATCGCAAACGGGGCGTTGAAAGTGCCTTTCCGCAGACTATAAAGAACAGGAGGCATAAACTTACTTGACTAACCCACGCCTATGTTTAGCCTAAAGCTATTGACTAATAGATCAAGAATCTGCAATTGGACATCTGCTCGAGATTTGGATTCTAGGGTTTTTTGTGGCCTACACTGAAATGGCCCCCGTAGCTCATCGGATAGAGCGCGTTTCTCGCAGAGACGGCCGTAGCGGGTTCGATTCCTGCCGGGGGCAAAATATTTGATGAACGAGCAGGGGACGCGCTATTCTAAAGGTTCTCTGCGAGAGACGGGCCACTGTCCGATGTTTTATCGGGAAGCGACTCGGAACGGACCGGGGGGTCAGGCGCTTTGAAACCGCTTGACCCTTCCTCTTGCACCGTCCCCGCGCCATTATTCGCCGATGGGACCGGAATTGGTACCGCAAGTTTAGCCTCCTCTGAAGGCTCAATAGCTGGCTCCGCAGAATCGGCTTCCTTCGTCTCGCCTTCCGCCTGTGTAGGAAACGCAGTCAAATCATCTTCTGCCATTTCAGTCGAAGAGCCTGACCCGAGTCGGAGAAGGCCCTGCGTGGCGACTTCACCTTCCGTGAGTTCTAGAGGGCCAAAATTGAGCAACGGACCGATCCGTTCGGGCCATTGGATGCTGAATGAATCATGAACTTGCTTTGTCAGGTCAGTGTCATACGATAAAAGCACATCGCATCCGGCGCGCTCGGCGCAGGCGATGTGAATAGCATCGTTGGGTCTCAACTTATGCGCCCCTGGTTTCGAGGCCGCGATACGACACAATTCGTTAGCGTGTTCTGCAATGTCGCGGTCCACCTCGATTAGCCGAATGTATTCGGCTCGAAAGTAGGGCCGCAGGTCTTCGTTTTCCTTTTCCGTGAGCGGAGTACTTTTCTTCGTTTTGAAAACTTCGGCTATGGTCAATGAGGATGTACATATAGGGAAAGTTCCATCCTCTGCGCCAGCTAGGATGGAATCCACGACCGCTTTGCAGTCGTGGTCATCTATCATCTCCCCCTTTATGAAGGCAATGAAGACGGAGGACTCCATATACGGCCTCTTGTACATTCGCTATCCCCTAACGTCTCGGATGAATTCTTCTGTACTCATATCGCCAGTGAAGTTTGGATCCGTTCCGCCTAAACGTCGGAACGGTAGAACTTTTAGGTCGCTACCAAATACCTTGAAGTCCTCCGCCCGCATGACAGTAACCTTGCGTGGTTCAGACCGCGCGTTGCGCGAAATCTCGCCAGTGATTTGAACTCTAGAACCAAGTGAATCTTTGATTCTTCCGAGCAAATCAGAATTTGCAATATGGCAAGTCACAGCTTTGTCGTGAACGGATTCGTAGACCACTACATCCAGTTTCTTGTGAACGGAAATCCCCTCCAACTTGCCTTCAATCGACCCGAGAGAGCGCGATGCTTCGGGGAGCAACCTTCTGAGGTTGGCGTTAGACAAATGGGTAATATCGGTTTCAATTGCAGTGTCGGGGATGCTTGCGATTAGTTTGGTTGCACCATCTCGGCCTAGAATATTGGTCATTTTCTGGGCCCTGTTCATCCCCATAGAAGTCATAAATTCGGGACTACGACCCTGATGCTCAAGCATGTCAAAGCCACGCACGAAGGAGTTGGCGACATCCCGCCCCACATCTGGTAAGTCTCTATATTTCATACTCCTAGCGCGCGAGTAAATCTCCAGCCGGAGTACTCCGTTGCGTGCAAGGTCGTTAATATACCACTCCAAAGCCCCGTCGTATCGGCGCGAAAAAGCGCGGTCGAGGTCAGAAAGAACCGCTAATGAATTGGTCGCAACGTCAAGGAACGATCTGTACGGGATCGCTTTAGGATTCCCAGCTATGTCAATTCTCAGAACCGCCATGACGACTCACCTTTTGGTACAATTTGGGTAGGCCGCTCGTTGACCTCGGTGTCTGAGCCGATGGGCAACAATGCAGAGGTTTGGTTAACAGTCATCTGAGATGAAGCTAGGTTCACGTTGTACCCGTTGACGCGGGAGACAGCGGATTCGTTTGGCGCGCCCAATCGTAGCACGACCAACGCTACGAATGATGATACCCTTTTGCCATGAAGACTGAGCCATCATCACTGGGAAAAGCAGAACAGGCATTCGCGGCGGCACTTAGCAAGATTGCTACCGCTAGCCCGGCTTCCTCCCGGGCCGCAATTGACGCGTCGAAGTCAGAGAAGCCTTCACTTCATACTCAATTCGTCTACGACCCCGCAAAGGGCCGGGCTTAGGCTTCTGAGGCCGCCTCCTTACCCGTCAGTCCCTTGTACGTGAGGCGACGGCTGGGCGACTGCGAGAGAGCCTTTACGAACCGCTGACCGTCATTCCAGCCCACGCGGTTATTGAAGCGGAAACACTGCTCATCCAAATAGCGGTTCATGTGGAACGGCTCGACTGCGACGTACGTTCCCTGAAGTCCACGCTTGAGCAGCGACCAAAAATTCTCAATCGCTTGCGTGTGGACTCCGCTAGCCGTAACGTATTCTTCCATGTGATTTACGGTCTCGTGGATGTACTGCTTGCCCAGCCCGTCATAACCGGGCCACGAATCGCTATGCACGGTCGAACCGAATCCACGTTGTCTAGGATCGCTTTCTGTAAGGTGGCCCGCTTGACGTTGGGAACGACCATCGCCCGCACTTGACGCGTACCAGTCTCCAGCATCCCGAACACTGCGGTTTTCGTAGCATAGCCGTTCATTCCGAGTTGCAGTTTGAGACGCCGCGATTCGTGCATGTTCTTCGGCTTGCCGCCATGAAACGACTCATCCATCTGCACTGGCGTGCCAGTTGCGCCCATCTTCTCTACGGTCACGTCCTGAAGGATGTAGCGAAGACGCTGGAGAACGAACCACGCGCTCTTTTGGGTGATCTCCACATCGCGGGCCACTTCATACGAGGAAACGCCATTCTTGCAGTTGACTAAGAGCCACAGGGCTGTGAACCACTTGCTCAGTGGGATCGGGCTATCCTCGAAGATCGTTCCCTGCTTTACCGAAAACTGCTTGCGGCATCCGTAGCACTTCCACCGCTTTTGCTTCGCCAGCCACATATGTTTGCGCTCACTCTCCATGAGGCCGCACTTGGAGCAGACAGGCTTGCCGTCATCCCAACGCAGAAAGGCGAGGAGCTTGATGCAGTAGTTCTCATCGCTGTAGAGTTTGATCGCTTCGATAATGCTTTTGGGCTGTTCATTTAGCATAAATTCACCTTGACTAACCCAACTCTACAGAATCACGGTGGGTTAGTCAAGTATATTTATGCCGAACAGGAAGTCCCAAGAGCACGGGCAAGAGGGTGATCCCGGTCAACAAGTATGAACGCGGCCCTCGTACAAACAACTGCAGACTGAGAGAAAAGAAGGGCTCTTTCTGGGGGCGCGACGCTAGGACAGCGAGCTGCAACAAAGTAAGTCCCGTCGCCGTATGCACGGCGAGCGAGCGGAGCCATGTGACTTTGGCAACTTGGCTTGGCCCACTTCGGCGGTTTGTTTTGGCCCACCCTGTGGGACGTTGATGTTGAGGGTGCTCGGTTCTGCTGGAGCGTAGCCCGAAGGGCGGAGCGGAAGCACAACCGAACACCCAGGCTTACTCTTCCTCATGGTTCTGCGGAAGCGGTAAGACTCCGAACCTGTTTCGATGATGTGAGCCTGGTCGGTGAGCCGATCGAGCATGGCCTTGCAGAGCCTTGCGTTGGTGAAGACCTGGGGCCATTCCGAGAAGGGCAGGTTGGTGGTGACGATGACGGCTGCCTTTTCGGCCCGCTCGGCAACGATCTGGAAGAGCAGTTCGGCAGCTACCTCGGCCAGCGGCACATAGCCAAGTTCATCGATGACGATCAGCTCCACGCGCGACCAGCGGGCGAGCATCCGGCTCAGGCTGTGGTCGCGTTGTGCCTCGACCAGTTGGTTGACGAGCGCGGCGGCGGTGGTGAAGCGCACCCGCCGGCGTTGACGGCAGGCGGCGATTGCGAGCCCAGTGGCAAGATGGCTCTTGCCGGTGCCGGGATCGCCGACCAAGAGCACCGGCTCGGCGCGTTCGAGATAGCCGCCCTCGGCGAGGGCGCGGATGCGGGCCGACGGGATGTGCGGCGACTGGGCGAAGTCGAACTCTTCGAGCGTCTTGATGCGGGGCAGATGCGCCTCCTGCATGCGCAGTTCGATGGAGCGCCGTTCGCGGTCCTCGACCTCGGCCTGCAGCAGAGCTTCGAGGTAGTGCAGATGGGAGTGGCTGCGCTGCGCGGCCTCTTCGGCGAGCGAAGCGAACTGCGCACCGACGGCGGCGAGTCGAAGCGCCTTGGCGTGTTGAGCGATGCTTGCCGTCTGAAGGCTTGAAGTCTGAGGGCTCATGCCTGCACCGCCTGCACGTTGGCTGAGAAGAGCTGGTCGTACTCGATCATGGTCGGCAGAGGACGTTCATAGGCGGACAGGCTGCCGATATCGACAGCCTCGCCAACGGTATGACTCAACTGATCGGACATCATCAAGTGACGGATCGCAGCGACATCGGCGCAGCCCAGATCGAGCGCCTCTTCGATCGCGGCGGTAAGCTTCCCGTAGCCTGCCTCGCGGCCGATGCGGACCAGCTCCACCATGGCCCGCGTGCCCGGTTGACGTCCCTGCCGCTCGATCAGCCGCTCCCAGATACGGTCATAGCTTATGGGCCATCGCCCCTGTGCCCGCCACTGCGCCAGCGGGGTCGAGCCGCGCAACGCGCCGGGCTTGCGCCCCAGCACATCAAGGTAGTGTTCGAGATCGAGGATCTTCTGCTGACGGCTGTAGCAACGCGCGTGGCTGGCGATCCGCTTGCCGTCATGCCGGAACTCGATCGTCGTCGAAGAGACGCGGGCTTCGACCAGCAAGCCGGCCTTCAACGGAACCGAGTACGAGTTCGTTCGCACCTTCGCGCAGCCCGTCTGGTCGACGCGCGGATAGCTGACCTCGGCCAGGTCGAAGGGATCGGCGGCCAGCGGCAGCAGCTGTTCCTTCTCGATCAGCAGCCTCACTCCCACACACTCGCTCTGGCCCGAGATCGTCCGGCCCTCATCGGCGCGGCAGTCCGCCAGCAGCTTCCGGTTCAACTCCGCAAGGTCCGACGCCACCGGCACCGGGACCCAGTGGTTGCGGCGGAAGTAGCCCACCTCTCCTTCGACGCCACCCTTTTCATGGCCTTCGCTCGGCGTGCAGAACTCCGCCCGATACTGCCAGTGCGAACGGAAGGCGATGAAACGCGCCGTCAACTCGCGCTGCTGGCCGCGCAGGATCTTCTTCACCGCGCTCGTCAGGTTATCGTAGCGAAGCACCCGAAAGACGCCCTCGAAATAGGCGAAGGCCAGCTCGTGAGCTTCAAGAAAAGCCTGCTGCGTCGCGCAGGGATAAGCTCGGTGGAATGCCGCTCCACTGGCCATCGACCGCATCGAGAAGACATAGAGCTTCACCCGTTCACCGTCCAGATCGGCGAACGCCTCATACCAGTCGACCTGCGCTTCGACGCCCCAGTCGTAGCTCTGCGGAACGAACGTCTCATGAACGATGAGGCCCAGCTCGCGCCTGCGCCGCTCCACATACTGCCGCACCGTCCGCTCGGCCGGTGCGCAGCCCGGAACCTCGGCATGGATCCGATCAAAGATCCGACGCGCCGTGTGCCGCTGCTTGCGCGGCGCCTTCCGGTCACCTTCCAGGATCGCGTCGATCAGCGACACCGCAGGAGCCATCTTCAACGCAGGACGCTCCGTCTTCTTCCTCTGTGCAGGGACCGCGTTCCGCACCGCTTCGCGCACCATCCGGCGATGCACGCCCAGCTTCCGCGCAACACCGATCACCGACCCAACCCCAAACTCATACTCCCGGCGTATCTGCTCGTATAACTCCACCTTGGCTCTCCAGTCCAACTCTCCCTCCGCCCCTCAGATCCACTGAGAAACAGGGTAGAGTCCGCTCTCCCCAGGGGTGGGCCAACTTAAACCGCCAGAGTGGGCCAAATCAGAATGCCAAAATCACCATGGAACTTGAGTCAGAGGTCCTGTTCGGAATACGGAGCCCAGCAGTCCAGCTACTGACCCGACTAGCCCAAGGATCACTAAGCCGGAGCATAAACGTCTGGCGGCATCCCTCGAGACTGTAGCCACGCCAGTAAGAGTCAGGCAGATGCATGTGCCGATAGCCATCCTACCGGCTGGATCTGCGGACCCATCCTGATCGTCATTTGCCGGCACCTGATCGATTGAGAAGTTTCTGAGGGACTTAGGAGTTCCAATCCACGCGCCCGCGAGGGGCGCGACGTCATGCGCGCAACGTTTGCGTCGAGTTCGTAGCGTCTCAAGCCATGCGCCCGCGAGGGCGCGACCCGACAGTGGCTCGAAAAGGATGTAACAGGTGCGTGGAGACCCTTGGCGCGTGGTTTCGTACAGCACCGTCTGTAAGGAACAGAGACCTGATCAAGCTGCGAAGGAGAAGGAGGCGCAATAGCGCCGCACCAGCAGACCGAGGGCCCGTCATATACAAGGCCCTCGCCCACTTAGCTAAAATCTCTGGTAATTCACCTCGATCTTCAAGGCGACGGGTACTGCCTTGCTATGACGCATTGCCGGAGCGAAGCGGTACTTTTCTACCGCGCTCACCGCCTCTTGGTCGAAGTCGGCTGACAGTGAGCGAACCACATGGAATTGTCGTGGCTTACCTTGCTCATCAACCGTGAGCCCAATCGTGCCTGTGCCGTTGAAAGGCTCCTTCGACTTCAGGCGGTCCTTTTGGAACTCCGGCTCCGGTGCGTTCAACAACTTAGGTGTACTCACATCCCCTCCCACTGCGTAGACCTTTGTCGTGGCATCTGCTCCAATCCGCACAGTTGCCGCCGCACCACCTGCTGTGGCCAGAACGAAACATGCACTCGCTGCGAAAACCTACCAAAGCTGCTTTGCTGCTGAAATCGGTGTTTTCTTCGTTAGAAGCATTATGACCCTCTTTTCCAGGATTCTGGCATCGAAAATTCCGACGGCGTGAGTGTTGGTAGCTCGCGGGCCATTTGCAATGGCACTAGCGAGCTGCAGCAGCGCTTGCACATAACTCCGTCGGCCGCCTGCGGCTTCGGCTGCCAGAAGATCGCACACGACCTCCCGCCTTTGAGAGATTTTTGCCTTGATGAGCCAAGTCATCGGGTAAAAAGCGATTAACAGGCTGACCGCTTCATAGACCAGGTTTTTCAGAAAATCATTGCGCTGCGGATGCGCACCTTCATGCGCCAGTGCTGCCCTCAAGTCCCTGAGTGAATTATCTCGGTAAACCGCTCAGGGAGCAGAAGTACTGGTCCATGCACCAAGAGCGTGAGCGGACCAAGGGCCTCTTTAGAGGTCAAGAATATACCGTGAGCAGATGCAAACCTTATGCCTATCTCTTTCCAAATCTAAGCCTGCTTCGCATCGAGCCTTGTCGGGACTGCCCGTCGAACCATCCGCTCGGTGAACCATAAGGAACCGATGAAAACGAGCTGTGAAGAAGATAGAGATGCTCCAAGTATGAGCGGGTGCCACTCTCGCTCTACTCCGATACAAGGATCTTTAACGTCAAGGGTGAGGGTTCCACGAAGCTGTGTCGGCACCGCGCGCCATGCAACAAGCTCCGCGACGTCTTCGCTTGCTGAGGTTCTTCTGTACATGCGCGGTGACGTTGAGGGCACGGGAGCCGGTGATGAAGAGTTCTTCTCGTCAAAGGCCTCGTCGGCCCCGACCGTGATGCGCCGAAGGCGATGACTTTTTCTTGATACAAGCCTGTCGCACGTGAAGAGTTAAACGCCCGACCTTTCATAAAGTTGGCGGCACAGTCTTGCGCATCTCGTGCGTCCCGCCGAGCTCGCGCTTCGATAGTCCAGCAGTCTTCACGGGGTGCTACATCCTGCCCACTGTGCACCACCAAATTCGCTATGACACTTCCGTTGCGAAGACCTCACTTGGCTTTCAGCATCTCGGCGACGCAAAGCCGACCAACTTGACTTGTGGGAACTGGTCACCCTCTGAGCCCGGGATTGCGAACACCGGCGGGGGTCTCGGAAGGCGGAATAGGGACTCTTAGTGATGTAAGACAGGGCGCCCAGCCTCCCAGGCTGAATGGATCGGCGTGCAGCAGTCCGCTCGCCTAGAGAAAAATATAGGTACATCGCTATCGCCGCGAATGGTTCTTTAGCCTCAAGACTTGAAGAAGATTGGGAGGTCGAACAGATATGCCCATTCGCCGGCTATTTGGTTTTGAGCCAGCCGGCGGGAATGGCTAGCAGAGCAGCATGCGATCTATAAAAACAATCGGTAAACCCGGATTGTTCAGAGGAGAACAAATGAAGATCAAGCTGTCCGCTGGAAAGCTGTCTGGATTGAAAGCTGTTTCCGATACTCGCGGGGTCATCGCCGCGGCAGCAATGGACCAGCGCGGCTCGCTCCAGAAAGAGATCGCCCATGCGCGTGGTTCTGCAGCCTTGATCAACGATCTTGTGGAGTTCAAGGCTCTCGTAACTTCTACTCTAACCCAGTATGCGTCAGCCATTTTGCTTGATCCTGAGTACGGTCTACCCGCCTCCAAACAGCGCAATGGTAAGGGCCTACTTCTAGCTTACGAGAAGACAGGCTACGATGCTGAGACTCCTGGTCGTCTCCCTGACTTGCTGGACTTGTGGAGCGTTCGCCGACTGAAGGATGCTGGTGCCGACTGCATCAAGATCCTCCTCTACTACAATCCGTTTGAAAAAAGTTCCGTGAACGACGTCAAACACGCCTGGATTGAGCGCATCGGAGACGAGTGTCTCGCCAATGACACGCCGTTCTTTCTCGAACTCGTCGGATACGATTCCGACGGCCGAAGTGAGAAAGGCCTCGAATACGCCAGAAGGAAGCCCGCCATTGTTGGTGGTGCGATGGCCGAGTTCAATCAGGAGCGCTATCACGTAGACGTGTTGAAGGTAGAAGTTCCTGTCGAGATGTCTTTCGTCCAGGGGACGAAGGCCTTCGAAGGTGAGCAGGCCTATACGAGAGCGGAGGCGCTGCAACATTTTCGGAATGCGGCTGCTAACACACAGAAGCCTTTCATTTACCTTTCAGCGGGTGTATCGAATCCCGTTTTCGTTGAGACGTTGGAACTGGCCGGGGAATCTGGCACAAGTTTCAATGGGGTCCTTTGCGGCCGCGCTACCTGGATGGACGGCATTGCTGTCTATGCAAAGCAGGGTCGAGGCGCATTTGAGGACTGGCTTGGTATGACCGGCGCACAGAACATCGAGAACGTAAACAGAGCGCTGGCATGCGCCCACTCGTGGCATGAGAAGGTGCAGACCTAAGGCAAATCTTGTTGGCTAACCTGCTACTTAGGAAGTAATCAGCAGAAGTAAACCTAAGCCATTCGCCGTGCAATTATGAACGGCGCATTCTATGTCGCTCGACTCACAAATCACCTAACAAGGAGCAGTCTATGTTTTCCTTATTGGAACAGCTTCGAAGCTTTACGACGGTGGTTGCCGATAGCGGCGACATCCAGTCCATCCAGCAGTTCAAGCCGACGGATTCCACCACGAACCCCTCACTCATAAGCGCAGCAGCAGCCATGCCCGCGTATCAATCCATCGTAGATGACACACTCAAGCAGGCTCGCCAGGATGCCGGCGAAGCGGCCTCCGATGAGAAGGTCACCAGCCTGGCCTTCCAGACCCTTGCCGTCGCTTTCGGCAAGAAGATTCTTGAGATCGTTCCGGGTCGCGTCTCAACCGAGGTCGACGCTCGGCTGAGTTATGACAGCGCGCAGACGATCAAGCAAGCCCACAATATCATCGGCCAGTATGACAAGGCCGGTATTTTCCGCGAACGCGTTCTGGTGAAAATCGCGAGCACATGGGAAGGGATACAAGCCGCAAAGCAGCTTGAGCTTGAAGGTGTCCACTGCAATCTGACCCTGGTGTTCGGTCTCCACCAGGCCATCGCATGCGCTGAAGCGGGAGTGACTCTGATATCACCCTTTGTTGGCCGCATCCTCGATTGGTACAGGACGGAAACCGGCAAGGACTACCATGACGCCGACGATCCCGGCGTGCAGTCGGTCACGACCATCTACAACTACTTCAAGAAGTTCGGCTACAAGACCGTCGTCATGGGTGCCAGCTTCCGCAATATAGGTGAGATCAGGGAACTAGCCGGTTGCGACTTGCTGACGATCTCTCCAAAGCTGTTGGCGGAGCTTGCTTCAGGTGCGGGCGTACTGGTGCGCAAGCTTGATCCTGCCAACGCGAAGCAACTCTCAATGGAACGAATCGGCATGGACGAGGAGACATTCCGGCGCATGCATGCCAAAGATCGCATGGCCACAGATAAGCTTTCCGAGGGCATCGCAGGCTTCTCGAAAGCTCTCGTCGATCTCGAGTTGCTGCTTACCCGGCGCCTGAGTGAACTTGATGCGGTCGTCACCCAGTAACTGGCTGATAGGCGCTTGGAGAGTAAACAGCTCTTTTACAACTACTCCAATCCACGCATTTGAATCGACTGGGCCTTGGTTTTACCCGCGGCAGGTAGACCTGCCTACTGGAGATCTAAAGGAGTGTTGATAATGAAAAACTTTGAAAGCATTGCAGCTACTGAAGAGCTAGATCAGCTCTGCATCAACTCTCTTCGCTTTCTCGCTGTAGATGCAGTCGAAAAGGCACAAAACGGACATCCGGGCGCACCGCTCGGATGCGCGCCGATCGCATACCTGCTCTTCCAAAAGAGGATGAGGCACGATCCTATGGACCCTGGCTGGATCAATCGGGATCGATTTGTCTTGTCCAATGGCCATGCGTCTACGCTTCTATATGGAGCTCTTCACCTCTCAGGTTATGCCGTGCCCCTGGAGGAACTGGAGAACTTTCGGCAATGGGGGTCCATCACGCCGGGGCACCCCGAGGTTGGCCTAACGCCTGGTGTCGAGGTCACGACCGGGCCTCTCGGCCAGGGACTCGCTATGGCTGTCGGCATGGCCGTGGCGGAGTCACACCTGGGTGCCGTTTACAACAGGGAGGGCCACACGATCGTCGACCACCATACTTACGTGCTCTGTGGGGATGGCTGCTTGATGGAGGGCGTCTCGCATGAAGCCGCGTCCCTGGCGGGCACGCTTGGGTTGGGTAAATTAATCGTCTTCTATGACGACAACCAGATCTCACTTGATGGTCCCACGGCGCTCTCGTTCACGGAAGATGTTGCGAAGCGCTTTGAGGCGTACCACTGGCAGGTGCTCAGTGTTTTGGACGGCAATGATCTGGGCGCGATAGATCGCGCTGTCTCAGAGGCCAAAGCAGAGACTACTAGACCTACGCTGATCCGGGTTCGTACCGTGATCGGCTATGGAAGCCCGAAAGCGGGTACGAACAAGGTTCACGGCGAGGCCCTCGGAGCCGCCGATGTCAAGGCGACCAAGCTGAGTCTGGGGTGGCCACCGGACAAGTCTTTCTACGTTCCCGACGACGCACGTAAAGAGTGGAACCAAACCAAGGTCAAAGGCGAACGGGACCATGCGGAATGGGATGCTGCCTTCGAGGAGTACCGGCGCTGTGATCCAGCTTTGGCTGCTGACTTCGAGAGAGCGCAACGTGATAAGCTACCCGACGGCTGGGAAGCGTGTCTCCCTGTCTTCCCGGTGGATAAGCCGATCGCCACCCGGAATGCAGGGCAGATGGTCCTGCACGCGATTGAAAAAGTCGTTCCGGAGCTGATTGGCGGCGCTGCAGATCTCACCAGCTCAACCAAGACCATCTTCAAGGATGCGCGCAGCTTTCATGTGGACGCGACGGCACGAAATGTCTTCTTCGGCGTCCGTGAGTTCGGGATGGCTGCGATCGTCAACGGCATCGCGGCACACGGTGGGCTCATTCCATTCGGGTCCACGTTCTTCATGTTCTCGGATTACTGTCGCTCGGCCATCCGTATGGCGGCCCTCATGGAACTGCACTCCCTTTTCATCTTTACGCACGACTCCATCGGCCTCGGCGCGGATGGACCCACGCATCAACCGGTAGAACACCTGATGAGCCTGCGATCTATCCCGCAGCTTACAGATTTTCGTCCAGCGGATGCGAATGAAACCGTCACCTGTTGGCGCCTTGCTCTGGAGCGTAAAGCGGCGTGCTTCTTTGCCTTGTCGCGTCAAGACCTACCGGTCCTTGACACCCAGGTTTATCAAGTTGAGCAGGGTGTCCGGCGCGGAGCGTACAACCTCACCTCCCATGGGGACGACATAATTCTGATCGGTACAGGTTCAGAGGTCGCCCTGCTATTGAGCGCGGCAGAGCAGCTTAAGGCAGACGGATTCGGCGCGACGGTCGTATCGATGCCCAGCTTTCGCATCTTTGATGAGCAGGACGATGCCTACAAGGAGGCCCTGCTTCCGGAGGAGATTCCAAAGCTAGCTGTCGAAGCTGGCGCAACCCTAGGTTGGTGGAAACACGTAGGGCGCAGTGGAGATGTCATCGGTGTCGACTGCTTTGGCGCATCCGCTCCTGGTCCGATTGTGATGGACCACTACGGGATAAGCACAAACAACATCGTCGACCGAGCAAAACAGCTCATTCATAAGTCCAGGTTACGTGAGATGCGAGCAGCTCTCGCGGGATAAATCAGGTTATTAGGCAAGCTGATGAGGGCCGTCCGGTTGAGCCTGACGTGCAGCTTTTCGATCAATCATAGTTCGATCAACGGTAGCAAATGACAAGAAGGAGCGATACATGCAGATCGGAATGGTAGGACTTGGCAGAATGGGCGCGAACATGGCAAGGCGGCTGGCTGCAAACGGCCATGAGCCTCTCGTTTTCGACGTTTCTCCGAAAGCAGTCAGTAACCTTGCGCAAGAAAAGGGTATTGTGGGAGCGTCTTCGATCGAGGATCTTATCAACAAGCTTGAAACGCCGCGCGTCATCTGGCTGATGATTCCGGCTGCAGTCGTGGACGAAACAATCGCGGAAGTCGTCCCCTACCTGCAGGCCGGAGACATCCTGATCGACGGTGGAAACTCCTACTATGTCGACGATATCCGCCGGTCGAAAGAGCTTGCTCTCAAGGGCCTTGAGTACGTCGACGTCGGTACAAGCGGCGGCGTGTGGGGATTGGAGCGGGGTTATTGCATGATGATCGGGGGCGCCAAGGACGCGGTCACTCATCTGGACCCGATCTTCCAGGCGATCGCGCCCGGCCGGGGCGACCTTGGACGCACACCAGGGCGCAAACCTATGCAGGGAACAGCTGAGATGGGGTACCTGCATTGTGGTGTCAGCGGGGCCGGGCACTTCGTGAAAATGGTCCACAACGGAATTGAGTACGGCATGATGGCATCGTACTCTGAAGGGCTTGCTATTCTGAACGCAGCCGATATAGGCCGTCAGATAGGCGAAGTGAATGCTGAAACCACTCCGCTCCGAAAGCCCGAACTATACCAGTATGATTTCGATCTTCCGGAGATTGCCGAAGTGTGGCGTCGCGGCAGCGTCATCGCTTCCTGGTTGCTTGACCTCACGGCGACCGCGTTGATCGACGACCCCCAACTCAGCAAATTCGGCGGACAGGTCTCCGACTCGGGAGAGGGTCGCTGGACGATTCAAGCCGGCATCGACGAGGGCATCCCAACGCCGGTGCTTACAACAGCGCTTTATGAGCGTTTCAGCTCACGCGGAGACGCAAACTTCTCCAACAAGCTCCTCTCTGCGATGCGCTATGAATTTGGCGGCCATCTCGAGAAGTCTTCCAAATAGTTCGGACCGTCAGGAGAGTATCTACGAATGCCATTCATTTCGACGCCCTCGTCTTCTTTGAGGCCACAGGTGACCTCGCCTAAAAGAAAATCTTTCCTTCACTGAACGCCATGGTTAAACGTGGCACCATGACCGGCCCGGTGATCAGGGTCGCACGCTCAGGCTGTAACATCGATCAGTTCGGGCACGAGCAAAGGACAGTCTTGAGCAACATGGCGGCTTGGATCCATCGGCCCGGAAAGCTCTGAGCGCACTCCTTCGCTACGTGGACGGCGACTACGCAAACGTCGGCACGTTCAAGGCTGTACGTACAGAACTCGGGCCGGCCACGCTGCTTACTATCTTGCGATGCCTCCGGCGTTCTTTACGATGGTGGTGAACCAACTGGAAAGTTCGGGTTGTGCCGCCGGTGCTCGCATCATCATTTCGGAACCCCCTGGCAAAGATCCGCAATCAGCGCAGGAACTGAACCGGATCCTCCTTTCGGGCTTCGTCGAATCGCCGATCTTTGCCATCTGGCCAAAGGGCCGGTTTTGGGAGATGGTCTCGTTTCGCTTCTCCAACTCGTTGCTGGAACCCCTCTGAGCGTGCAAATCACCATGGCGGAGAACTTCGGCGTGCAAGCCCGCTATGCCTTCTACGACCAGAGGTGGGCGACTCGCGACGTGGTGCAGAATCATATCTTTCAGATGATGTGCAACCTCGCCATGGAGCCGGCAGCTCTTGAGTTTAGCGAGTCTTCACGCGACGAAAAGGCCAAGGTACTGGAAGCCATTGCCCAACTGGAGCAGAAGAACCGTGGCCGCGGACACTTTCGCGGGCATCTGGACGGAAAGGGTGTCACCCCTGACTCTCGGACGGAGACGTTTGCCGCGCTTTGCCTCGAAGTGAAATCCTGGCGCTGGAAAGATGTGCCTTTTTACATCCGCGCCGGCAAGAATCTTCCTCAGACTTGTACGGGGGGTGATCGCACGGTTCCGCAAGCTCCTGCAACACAGATCGTGAACAAGCAAGCTTCGCAGACTTAATTCTGCTTCCGATTAATCCGGAGATGGCGATGGCGTTGTCAGTGTCTGTGGCTTCTCAAAGCGATCCCGACAAACGAGAACCAGTGGAACTCGTGGCAGCTTGCCATCACAATATGAAAGGAATGGAACCCCATGAACGCGTCCTGACCGATGCGGTTACAGAGGACGCCTCTCTCTTTGAGCGGCAGGACTATGTGGAGACGGCGTGGCGGATTCTAAATCCGGTTCTCCAGTCGCCCGCACCTGTCTACCCGTATGAGCCCAACTCGTGGGGACCTTCAGAGTCGGCATGCGGTTACTCCACCGGGTGGTTGGCAGATACCTCAGGAGTAGATTCGGACGAGCTCTTCTATACATGGCCTCATCGTGCTCGGTCCGACAGTGCCGTGCAACGAAGAAGCCCGTGCTCCTGGCGAGTGTACGTCGGGCCCGCACACCTGAAGAAAAATGCAGGATCGGAGCCGTAGAAAGCGACAGCGGAAGCCAAGCAGTTCGCGTGAATACTAGGAGAGTCACAAGCTTGCAGAGCTAAGCATATGTGAAGATTCTGCGAGCACGGGGAGCCGAATGAACGTTCTCAAAGGGCAGATTGCTATTGTAAGGTGCCGGCTCTGGTACCCTTCGCGTGGGCGACTACCTCATGAGTCGGATGCGACCGGACAAGCTCTTCAGGCTGGTCAAGCATGATGCGCATGAGCCTTGTTTGGCATCTCTGTAGGCAAGCCATCCTGGTGGTCTTCGTGGTCGCACCCATGCAGCGCGCCCAAGCGATCGTAGTACCTCATGTTGGCTGCCCGAATCTTGCGGTCCATACTTTGGATCGTTCGGTGACGTTTTACACGTCCATCCTCGCGTTCAAGCAGCAATCGACAAAGGACAGCTCACAGATGGTCCGGCTAGAGCCAGGCTTGCCTGCTACGACGACCGCGAGAACAGCCCATCTAACGCTTGGGGATGAATGCCTGGATCTAACGCAGTACGGATCTCCACAGGGCAAAGCTTTCCCGGTTGACTCGCACGCCGATGATCTCTGGTTTCAGCATATCGCCATCGTCGTCTCTGATATGGATGCGGCCTACCTGCGCCTTCGCAAGGCGAATGTCCGGTCCGTCTCCAACGAGCCGCAGGTTCTTCCGCTATCGAACAAGGCTGCGAGTGGGATCGGCGCGTTCTACTTCCGCGATCCTGACGGGCACTATCTCGAACTAATTCATTTCCCGCCCGGTAAGGGACAGGCAAAGTGGCAGCAGTCTGCGAACCGACTCTTTCTAGGGATCGACCATACTGCCATCGCCGTCAGCAATATGGAGCGCAGCCTACATTTCTATCGCGATGAACTTGGTCTGCATGAGGTGGGAGAAAGTGACAATTTCGGTTTGGAGCAGGAGCACCTGAGTGGTGTGTTCAACGCGCATGTTCTGATCGCCGGCCTGCGCGGCGCAGCCGGCATCGGCATTGAGCTCCTCTGTTACGTCACGCCTACCGATGGCCGCGCGATCCCGTCCCGCCAGCGGCCGGACGATCTCGCGAGTTGGCAGATCCCCGTTGAAGTCGGGGCAGACCAGGTCTCTCCTAACAGCCAAGCCCTGGATGGGACCCGCTGGAAAGCGTTGCCATCTGCTTCCAAAGCTGGTCCAAGAGCAGCATGGATCAAAGATCCCGACGGACATCTACTGGAGTTGATCAAGCCATGAAGAATGAGAGTACAGCAAACGAAGCCGCTGACGCCGAGCACCGGCGTCTTGACGAATCGAGACGTCGCGCCAAGCACTGGAAACGCTGGGGACCCTACTTGAGTGAGCGTGCCTGGGGAACCGTGCGGGAGGACTACAGCGCAAATGGAACGGCATGGGATTCCTTCCCGCACGACCACGCTCGTTCCCGGGCCTACCGCTGGAATGAAGACGGTCTAGGTGGCATTTGTGACAACCATCAAAATCTCTGCTTCGCGCTCGCGTTATGGAACGGGGCGGATCCCATTCTCAAGGAACGCTTGTTCGGTCTCAATGGACAGGAAGGCAACCACGGTGAGGACGTCAAGGAGTATTACTTCTATCTCGACGCAACTCCGACACACTCCTACATGAAGTTTTTGTACAAGTATCCCCAACGAGCCTACCCCTATTCCTGGCTGGTAGAAGAAAACGCTCGCCGAGGCAAGAATCAACCGGAGTTCGAACTGTTGGACACGGGTATATTCGATGAGGATCGTTACTTTGATGTCGAGATGGAATATGCCAAGGAAGATGTCAACGACATCGCCATCCGGATCACGGTCGCGAATCGAGGGACAGAAGCTGCATCGATCGACATCCTGCCGACTCTCTGGTTTCGGAACACCTGGTCCTGGAATGGGAAAGAATCGCGGCCGGAGATCACCTTGATGGAGCGCACGTCCGCGCAGACCACGCTTGCGGCCGTTAAGCAGGGCTTCACACCTTATCACCTACATTGCGAGGGATCGTGCGAGACTCTCTTTACGGAGAACGAGACTAATTACGAGCGTCTTTATGGTTCGCCCGGAACGCCTTTCACCAAGGACGCGATGCATGAGGCTGTCGTACACAATCGCACGGGTGCCGTGAACCCCGCCCAACGTGGAAGCAAGGCCTCCGCTCGATACACACTGTGGGTCGATGCCGGCTGCTCGGCGACGCTGCGCCTCCGGTTGGCAGAAGCCGGCAGTGTGCAGGATGCATTCGCAACCTTCGATACCATTTTCGCTCATCGCATCGCGGAGGCCGACCGGTACTACGAGACCATTCTGCCGGAGACATTGGGGAAGGACGAACGGCGCGTCATGCGGCAATCTCTGGCAGGGCTGCTGTGGTCCAAACAGTTTTACCACTACGCCATCAAGGATTGGCTGGACGGCGATGCGAAACAACCGCCGCCACCAGTCGAGAGGATGACGGGGCGCAACGCACAGTGGAACCATCTCTACAATGAGGATGTTCTCTCCATGCCCGACAAGTGGGAGTACCCATGGTTTGCGGCGTGGGATCTTGCCTTCCACTGCGTGGCGCTTTCCATCGTCGATGCAGACTTCGCCAAGGACCAACTCTCGTTGCTGCTGCGCGAGTGGTACATGCACCCAAACGGTCAGCTGCCGGCGTACGAGTGGGCCTTCGGTGACGTAAATCCACCCGTCCATGCGTGGGCGGCCTGGCGTGTGTACCGGATCGAACAGCGCCGGAAGAATGGCAAGGGTGATATCCGTTTTCTTGAGTCTGTCTTTCACAAGCTCTTGATGAACTTCACCTGGTGGGTCAACCAGAAGGACTCCGACGGACTGAACGTCTTCGAGGGAGGATTTCTGGGCCTTGACAACATTGGCGTCTTCGATCGCAGTGCGCCGTTGCCAACGCCTGGGCTCATTGAGCAGTCGGATGGCACCAGTTGGATGGCCATGTACACCCTGAACATGTTGACCATTGCCAGCGAACTTGCCCGGGAAAACCCTGCGTATGAGGACATCGCCAGCAAGTTTCTTGAACACTTTCTGCACATAGCCCACGCCATGACGCATGTGTGTCCTGATGGGAAAGGCCTATGGGACAGCACGGATGAGTTCTTCTACGACGTGCTCTACGATCCAAGCGGCGATTGGGAACGCATGAAGGTACGCTCGCTGGTCGGCTTGACGGCTCTCTTCGCGGTCGAGACGTTGGAGAGTGAGGACCTCGAGCGGATGCATGGATTCACGCGGCGCCTTCAATGGTTTGTCGAGAACCGTGAAGACCTTACCTCAAACATCGCCCATATGCATGGCGGCCAGCATGACCGCCTGCTCCTCTCGATCGTCGACGAAGAGAAATTGCGCGGCATCCTTCGCCTGATGCTCGATGAGAAGGAGTTCCTTTCTCCATATGGAATTCGAGCCTTGTCGCAAGCTCATCGAGAGAGTCCCTACCTCAAAAAAGTAGGTGAGAAGGTCTACCGTGTCGACTATGAGCCGGCCGAATCGGGAACGAATCTGTTCGGCGGCAACTCCAACTGGCGCGGCCCCATCTGGTTTCCGATGAACTATCTCCTCATCGAATCCTTGCAGAAGTACCATTTTTTCTACGGCAACAGCTTCAAGGTGGAATGCCCCACCGGGTCTGGGCAGATGATGACATTGGCCGAGGTGGCGAACGAACTCTCACTGCGTCTTACTCGAATCTTCCTACGCGATGAAAGCGGAAGACGTCCCGTGTACGAACGGATGGAGAAGTTCCAAACGGACCCACACTGGAAAGACCTCATTCTCTTCTTCGAGTACTTTCACGGCGACACGGGAGCAGGCGTCGGAGCAAGTCACCAGACCGGATGGACGGGGCTTGTCGCCAAGCTGCTGCAACAAACCCACGGATACGCGCCGGTAACGAAGTAGACCATGTAAGTCAAAGGCGCGAGACGCAGACAATCGATTGAAGCTGAGGAGGAAAGATGTCGGTACACTTCAATGCGGAGCAATGCCATGATCTGCAATTTGTTCGCTCAAGAGAATGGCTGGTCACAAATGGCATCGGCGGCTACGCCTCGTCCACGATCGCCGGCATGAACACACGACGCTACCACGCACTGCTGGTTGCGGCGACGGCACCTCCTTTGGGAAGGATGGTGCTGCTGTCAAAAATGGAAGAAACCCTGATAGTAGACGGAGTGCGCTACCCTTTGTCGACTCACTTGTATCAAGGTGAGGTCGTTTCTCCGCAGGGATATCTTCTTCTCCGCGATTTTCGTCTCGACCCTGATCCGGTCTTTACTTACGGTGACGGAGCCTGGAAGATAACAAAAAAGATTTCGATGATTCACGATCGTAATGCCACTATCGTTGAATATGCTCTGAGCAGCACTGGCCGGCCACCCGAAGTCTCAATTGAGATAAGGCCACTGCTTGCCTTCCGTGATTATCACGGCACCACGCATGAGAATGACGTTCTGGATCGGACAGTGGTGCAGGCAGATGGGCTGGTTTCAGTTGAGCCCTACGCCGGTCTACCCACACTTTATATGTCGCACGATGCCGCCACAGTACAGTTGGACCAACACTGGTACAAGGGTTTCGTCTATGAGCAGGAGCGGGAGCGAGGGCTCGACTTTACAGAGGATCTATTCAGTCCCTTCGTGCTACACGCGCCGCTCGATCATTCAGGTCATTTCAGGCTGATCGCCTCCACTGAGCCGATTCCGGTCTCCGTGCTCGAAGAAGCGAAGCCCTTCCTCATCCAAAGGAAGGAAATGTCCCGTCCAACTCCAGCCCAATCTACCCCGGGCGACTTGATCTTGGAACTCTCCAGAGCGGCCGAACAGTTTGTCGTGACACGAGCACCGTTCAAGACCGTAATCGCAGGCTATCACTGGTTCGGTGACTGGGGGCGCGACACCATGATTGCCCTGCCTGGCCTGCTCCTGGCGACGGACCAGCCTTTTCTCGCCAGAGAGATCCTCCGGCAATACCTCAGTCATGTAGATCAAGGTATGCTGCCGAACCGCTTTCCCGACGATGGTGAGCAGCCTGAGTACAACACGGTGGATGCCACCTTGTGGTTCTTTGAGTCAATCCGACAGTATGTGCACCATCGGAGTGATGCGGCGTGGCGCAGGGAAGCCATCCAGCTTTTGCGGGACGAACTCTATGAGCCGCTCAGGGATATCCTTCGCTGGCACATGGAGGGCACCCGCTATGACATACATTGTGACGAAAAGGGCTTCCTGTGGGCAGGCAATGCTGACACCCAGCTGACGTGGATGGATGCGCGGGTGGGAGGAGTAGCCATCACGCCGCGCCACGGACGCCCCGTCGAGATTCAGGCCCTTTGGTACAACGCACTCTGTACGTTTGTCGGCTTCGCGCAATTGCTTGACGATGCTCCTGCCGCCACTCCTTACGCTGGGATAGCTGACAGGCTGAAGAGGAACTTCGAAGCTACCTTCTGGAACGAGGAGACGTCATGTCTCCTCGACGTGGCCGGCGACGGGGGTAACGACCCGTCGATTCGGCCGAACCAGCTACTCACCATCAGCCTCCACCACCCGCTGTTGTCTGGAGAGCGCGCGCGACAGGTGATCGAAGTGGTCGAGAAGACGCTTCTGACCCCTTTTGGTCTGCGGACGCTTGCCGCCACAGACCCTCACTACCGCGGGATCTATCACGGTGACGCATGGAGCCGAGACAGCGCTTACCATCAGGGCACGGTGTGGCCATGGCTGGCAGGCCCCTTTTTCCGGGCTAAGCTCCTCGTTCATGCATCTTCGAGCGAGACGTTGGATCAGCTGGACAGTTGGCTGACCTGCTTCGCGAATCACCTTGGGGACGGTGGTGTCGGGCAGGTCTCGGAGATCTTTGACGGAGACTCCCCGCACTTACCTCGCGGATGCATCGCGCAAGCCTGGAGCATCGCGGAAATTCTCCAACTCGCCAAGCTTCGCGTCGTAGAACGTTCAACGAATCGTAAGGTAGCAAAGGATATCAATGATGGCAACTAACACAATAAGTCATAAGGCAAAGGTCCTGATTCTCGGCGGCGGTTTTGCCGGCGTCGAGACGGCACGTCATCTGGAAACGATGCTCTCCCCCGAAGAAGCCGAATTGCACCTGGTCAGCCGGGACAACTTCGTCCTGTTCACGCCCATGTTGCACGAGGTCGCGGCCAGTGATCTCGACATCACGACGATCGTCAACCCCGTCCGCGATATGGTACGGCGTACGCAGTTCATGCAGGCCGAAGTCCAGAATATCGACTTCGAGACACATAGCGTAACGGTCGCCCATGGACAGGACGGCCACAAACATCGGTTGGAGTTCGACCACCTTGTCCTTGCGATGGGTTCGATAACCAACCTATCCGGCATTGACGATCTGAAAACCCATACTCTAACGATGAAGTCTCTCGAGGATGCGATCCTGCTTCGCAATCGAATGATTGCGCACCTGGAAGAGGCGGACCCTGACTGCGCCGCGGACTCCCGCAATGCGCTACTGACCTTCGTTATTGTAGGCGGCGGTTTTGCGGGCGTGGAGACCATAGGGGCCATGCATGATTTCCTCGCGTCCGCTATGCGGTCTTACCGCAATTTGCGTCCTTCCATGCTTCGGGTTGTTCTCGTTCACTCCGGACCGCACCTGTTGCCAGAACTGGGGGAGCGTCTGGGTCGATACGCCGAGGAGAAGCTGCGTGCACGCGGGATCGAAATCCTGACCCAACAAAAAGTCGCCTCCGTCACCGCGGCAGCGGTTACCTTGAGAAACGGTACGTCAATTCCCACCACGTTTGTTGTGTGGACGGCTGGCAGCGCACCCACACCGCAGATTGCGGCGCTCGCCTGCGCCAACGCAAATGGGAAAGTTGAGACCAATCCCATGCTGCAGGTTCCTTCCATTCCAGGTGTATGGGCGCTGGGTGACTGTGCGTTGGTTCCGGATGGAAACGGGGGTTTCCACCCGCCGACTGCGCAACATGCCTTGCGGCAGGCGCGGACACTGGCCTCCAACATCACCGCTACCCTTCGAGGCGGAGCGCTGCGCTCCTTTACCTTCAAGACACTCGGGCAGCTTGCCGCGATCGGTCGCCGCACTGGCGTGGCGCAGATTATGGGGCATACGATCTCTGGTTTTGGTGCCTGGTGGATGTGGAGGACGATCTATCTTGCAAAGCTGCCGAGGTTTGAAAAGCGTCTGCATGTGGCGCTTAACTGGACCTTTGATCTTCTGTTCTCCAAGGACATTGTGCAGTACGTTTCCTTCCGCGCAACGGAAGACACAAAGACTGTGCCAGCGTCGATCACCTCCAATGCCGCCGTTAGGGAGCCGCGTTTGGGTCTCCGCTTCTGAGCTACGCCCCAGCAACCAGCGCTTGAGAGCGGAAAGCCGGCGGTCACTTTGCAGAGTTCTAGGAAGAGGATTGCCGGGCAGTCCAAGGGATTGATGTCTAACCCGCGCGACTCGAGGGACAAGGGAAACCACCTGCGACGATCAACTCTTGTTTGGAGGAAGCACGAAATGAAATCGGAGCCAGTCACCGCAATCGAGCACTATGAAAGCTTTCTTGCACAGCATTACACCTGGATGTCCGGCTCTTTCGCCGATAAGGTGATCGATCAGCACGATCTGCTGACGCGATCGGGGGTCGCTCCCGCGGCGTCGTTGACCGCTTTGGATCTTGCCTGTGGCCCCGGCGCGCAGTCGATTGCACTTGCTCAACTGGGCTACTCCGTCGTCTCTATCGACGCCAATCGGCAGCTGCTGGACGAGTTGAAGTTACATGCCGGCGATCTGCCAATTCTTCCCGTATTACACGATCTTTGCGAGCTCTCAAGCTGCTCCTCGTTGCCTGCACGCGTCGACCTCGCGTTGTGCCTGGGTGACATTCTCCCGCACCTGCCCAGCCGGCAATGCGTCACATCCGTGTTCCAGAAAGTCAGCGAGCTCCTGGTGGCGAACGGCCGCTTTATTCTCGGGTTTCGCGACCTGTCCGAGGAACGCTTCGGCATGGACCGCTTTGTTCCTATTCGCAGCGACCACGAGCGGATTATGACCTGTTTTCTTGAGTTCGAGCAGGAGACCGTGATCGTTCACGATCTCCTGTATATACGCCAGGGTGAAGGCTGGGAGTTGCTTAAGAGTGCATACCGCAAACTCCGGCTGAGCCTGGCCTGGGTGTGTTCGCAGCTTGAAAATCAGGGCTTCGCCATCCAGACGCGGGAACAATCCAAGGGAGTATGGAATGTGGTCGCGTCCAAGCTCTGATCAAACGAGCTGGATAGGTTTTCCGTCTCCCCGTTCTACCACTCTGCCGACCCGGATAGCCGGGGTCCCAGCCTCGCGCGTCAGTTGCTCCAACCTGTCGGAGTCTTCCTGGGAGATCGAGATCAGCAGACCTCCCGCGGTCTGTGGGTCGAAGAACAAGGTCAGAAGCTCCGGAGCGATCTCTACCTGAGCGGAGACAACACACTCGGCGAACTCGCGATTTGCGACCAGTCCTCCGGGAATGGTTTTGGCCCGCACGCACTCGATCGCACCATTGAGCAAGGGTATATCGTTGACGGTAAACTCGATCGTCACATGACTGGCCAGGGCCATCTCCCGGGCGTGCCCTGCCAGACCGAACCCGGTCACATCCGTCATCGCGCTCACGTTCAGACCGGCTTCGATGATTGCGATCGCGGCATTTTTGTTTAGCGTGGTCATGCTCTTTGTGGCGGCCTCGATCCATTCCTGTTTTGCCAACCCGCGCTTGATCGCCGTAGTGATAACGCCGGTCCCGATGGCTTTGGTGATAAAGATTGCGTCGCCCACTTTAGCACCTTTATTTTTCAGCACCCGGTCCGGATGGATGGTTCCGGTAACAGCGTAGCCGAATTTCATCTCGGCATCCTTGACGCTGTGGCCGCCGATCACGGCGCAGCCGGCTTCCCGCATCTTCGAAAGGCCGCCGGCCATAATAGCAGCAAGCGTCTCCAGATCCCCATCCTCCGGGTAGCCGAGAATGGCCAGCGCACTGATCGGGATGCCCCCCATCGCATACACGTCACTCAGAGCATTGGTCGCCGCAATCTGGCCGTAGATGTAAGGGTCGTCGACCATCGGCGTGAAGAAGTCGACGGTCTGGACCAGCGCCAGTTCGTCATTGATCTTATAAATTCCAGCGTCGTCCGCGGTCTCAAACCCAACGAGTACATTGGGATTGCTTTGCTTTGGAAGCTGCGACAAAACCTGATCGAGAATCGCGGGGCTGATCTTGCTTGCGCATCCACCCGCCTTCACTTGCTCGGTCAACTTGACCGTATGCGAACGGCTCATAAGGTAATTCCTCCTAGATTGGATGTGTCTGCTTCGCGCGCCAGCACGATGGTTGTGCACGCGCTTTCGCTCTTGGGTAGATCACGGTGAGGTGCCATCGTGACGGTAAGCGGCTTGGTTTCGCCGCGAACGATAGGGCAATAGAAGTCTGGTTTGGCGAGCTCATGGTGCAGGCGGCGGCGGCCGGCACAGCCGCCATGACATGCATCCACGTGAACGCAGGGTGCGCACGCCGGAGGCAATGAGCGAGCATCACGGAACGACTGGGTGTCGAGAATGCCGGAACCTTGGTCGAGTAGTAATCTCATCGGCTCGCCCTCGCCGGGCCAGTAGACGCAGGGCTGTATCGTCCCTCGCGGGGTAACTCGCACCGTTCCACAGCCACAGCCGCCTTTGCGGATAGGCAGCCCGGCCATGGCGCGGACGAGCGGCTCCCCGGTGCTGATGAGGTCAGTCTGCTCGAATAGGAGACGGAAGCCTTCCCAGTATTCGTTGTAGGAGAGCGCATAGATGTCGGTCTGGACCGATTGATAGACGTTAATGCGCAGGGGCGAGTCGTATCTCCTGGCGATACGCGCTACATTGGCGAGGGTCTTGTAATTGGATTTCATCATCACGGCGATAATCGTGACGGAAACGCCTACCTTGCGGCAGCGCATAGCCTGGCGATGAATCAGTTCCCAGTTTCCTGAACCCCGTTGCCCATCCTGCTGGGCGCGGTTGTCGTAGTCAAGCGAAAACTCGATATCGCTGAAGAAGCCAAGTTCTTCATCGGAGAGCAGGTCGATGCTGTGCCCGTTTGATGTGATGGTCATGCGCAATGGCTGATCTTTCAACCAGCCGATGATGGGGTGGAAGTCCGGGTGCATCCCGTTCTCTCCTGTTCCCAGGTTGACCGACCGGACAGGCAGCGCGGCGAGGACACGCTGAACCTGCTCAAGCGACATCCGGTCAGTCCGTGAAGGGTCGCGATAGCAAAATGAACATGCAAGGTTGCATTCATTCGTAAGTCCCAATCCAAGCGCGAACCCTTGTTGTGCAGGTGCCATTTCTGTTTTCATCACTCCCTCGATTTCCATGCTTGTCTACCTGTCCCGTATCACGTCTGGAGCGTCATGCTGATCCTGGTCCGGCTCAACCAGTCGCAAGCGACGACCAGGATTACGATAGCCACGATCAATGTGGATACCTTGCTGTAGTCGGCCAACTGAACGTCGTTGTAGATCGCCTGGCCTAATCCGCCGCCGCCAACCAGACCCAGAATCGTAGCGGCACGTAAATTCATGTCCCACCGGAGCAGGATGTAGCGTTTCATCACCGGCCAGGACTGCGGGAGCAGCGCCCAGCATAGACATTGCATCTCGCTTGCACCGAGCGCGAGCATCGCCTCCACCGGCTGCTGTGGGCTTTCTTCCATCGACTCGGCAAACAACTTGCCAAGCACGCCCCCCGTATGCAACCCGAGTGCGATCGATCCCGCGAACGGGCCGAAGCCCACTGCGATCACACAAACTAATACCCAGACCAGCTCAGGGATTGATCGCAACAGGTTCAGCACCATGCGGGCAGACCAGAAGACAAGTTCCGTACGAACCCGGGTGCCGAACGTTCGTCTGAGCGATTCATGCCGATCGGACCGTAAACGGGTTGCGGGGAAGCCAAGCAGAAAGCCCAGTGCAACCCCGCACGCGGTGCCCAGGAGAGAGATGCTGATTGTCTGCAGAGAAAGCAGGACAACCTCACCCAGGAACGACAGGGACACGGAAGGCGTAAGCAGCGCTTGCACGAAGTGCCCGAGGTTGCTCAGCGTGTCGCTCTGCAAGAGGTCGCTGTGTAAGAAGCCCGCTGCGGAAAGAGATCCGAGCAGTGCCAGCGGAAGGACAACCAGGGCGAGCCAGCGATTGCGACGATGCTTGCCGAACAAATTCTGCATCGTGAGACCGGGTAGGGGCTCCGGCGTAGCCTCGAGCGGCGCTCGCAACGTCCTGCTCAAGATGTCAACCATCAGCAGCAGCAGGATGAAGCACATCAGAAGAGTCAAGACCTGGGGGAACGCGAAGAGACGCATCGAAAGGTTGATCTCGTATCCGAGACCTCCTCCGCCCACAAAGCCAAGCACAGCCGCTGAACGCACCGCACACTCAAAGGAATAGAGCGTGTACGAAATGAGCAAAGTCCGGCTCTGCGGCAAGATGCCAAAGAGGAAGATCTGCAGTTTGGTCGCTCCGAGGCCTTTGAGAGCCTCCAGCGGGCGGTGATCGGCCTCGTCGAAGATATCCGCGTAAACACGGCCGAGAAGTGCCGCGTAGGAGACGATAAGCGCGAGTGTTCCGGCGAGTGGTCCCAGGCCGACTCCGGCGACAAAGAGCAGTGCCCAGACAAGATCGGGAATTGACCGTATAAAGCCCATGGTGTGGAGGACGGCCCAGCTTCCACGGCTCATGAGCATGCCGCTCGTCCCCTCGCCGGAAGCAAGACCACTGCGCCACAGTCTGCCGCTTGCGAGGACTCCCAAAGGAAGGGCGACGATTGAGGCTATCACGGTTGCAACCAGAGCGGTAGCAGCGGTGGCCAGGGTCGCCTTCAGCGCAACTCGCACGAACCCGGGGGAAAGGTCGGGAGGGAAAAGACGAACCAGCAAGGCCCCTACGGCTCGCCACGTTTGCGCAGACCAGAGCAGCCGAAAGTCGATTTTGGAGTTCCACCCCGCCCATAGCAGAAGGGCAAGCACGCCCAGAACGAGGCGCCATCTGGTCAAGCGGTTCAGGCTTGGTTCAACGAATGCAGGAACGCCGTTGGCTAGACTGGATGACACCATGACCTCCCGTGATCTGCGTTGCCGCCTGAACGCTGGCGTGTGCGCCGCCTTCCCGAGAACTGCGGTAAAGATGACTCACAGTCCCTCGATCCAACTCGCCCGCGGCGAGATCGAAAGCTATCTCACCGTCTCGAAGGGCAACAATCCGCTTGGCGTGGCGCTGCGCAAGTTCCACCTGGTGCAACGAGATGACGAGAGTCAATTGTGCAGCGTCCGCCAGTCTTACGAGGAGTTCAAGTACCTCGTCTGACAAAGCCGGGTCCAGCGACGCCACCGGCTCGTCGGCTAGAATGACATCCGGCTTCTGCATCAAGGTCCTGGCGATTGCCAATCGCTGCTGCTGACCGCCTGACAACTGGTCGCAGCGGTACCTGCGTTTCTCCTTTAGACCGACTGCTTCCAGACACTCCTCGGCGCGTTCTACCTCAGCCCGTCTTGGATGGACAAAATTGACAAGTGTATTGGCCAGCCCCCACCGGCCAAGCGCTCCGCTCAGGGTGTTTGCCAGCACCGACATGCTGGAGACGAGGTAGTGCTGCTGGTAAATGGAGCCGGTCCTGCGGCGCATTTCGCGCAACTGCACTTGGTTCATCGCGGCCACGTCGCTCTCGCGATAGAACATGTGCCCGGAGGATGGAAAGATGCTGCCATTCAGAAGGCGAAGCAGAGTTGTTTTTCCAGAGCCTGAAGCGCCAAGCAAAGCAACTTGTTCTCCCGGCGAGATGTTCAGCGTGATCTTGCGAATCGCAGCGGTTACAGCTCCGCGTTCTCCGAATGTTTTACTGACGTCCTTCAAATCGTAAATCAATGCAGTAACCCTGCACTCTTTCCTGCTTCCCTCAATTTGTCGTAGTCCGCATCATTGGCGGTCACATACCCTTTGGCGTTCAACAGATCGAGTAATTTTTTCTGGTCGGCGTTCTCCGGATTCAACGACTTCATCGAAGCCGCAAAAGACTCCGCCACTGCAGGATCGAGGTTTTTGCTCGCTACCCAGACATAATCAAAGAACGGTGGCGTTGTATAGAAGATGCGAACTGCCTCGGGCTTCAAGGTTCCGTTGGCCACCATCCTTTTGTAGACCTGTTCATCCATGGCTCCAGCCTCAGCCCTGCCGTTAGCGATAGCCAGAGCGGTGGCGTCATGCGCGCCGCTGAAGCTTGCATTCATAATCACCTCGGGATCCACATGCTGCTGTTGCATGTAGTAAAGGGGCATCAAGTGACCGGAGGTCGAATTGACGTCGCCGAACACAAAGTGTCCGTGAAGATCAGCCAGCGAATGGATTTTGGAATTGGCCGGAGTGATGAAGACCGACCGAAACTGCTGATCGATAGGGCGCTGTACCAGAGGCCTGACTCCAGAACGTGCGGCGGCCTGTACGTATGTGAAACCTCCTAGGTATGCTATGTCCACTTTGTTGTTTGCCAATGCCTCCACCACGGCTGCGTAGTTGGTCGGAATCGTCAACTCTGGTGTTCTCGAGGTCTTCTGTTGCCAGTAAGCAAGAAGAGGCTGATTGTAACGCAAGGCCTTGCCCGGATCAGTCGTCGGAATCATACTAATGCGTAGCTTCGACGCGTCGGGTGGTGTCCCGTGACAGCCTGTCAGGCTGCCAATCAGCAACGAAGGAAGAAGCCCCAGGCAAGCAAGGCCGACACTAAGAACTTTAGAGCAGCAAGTCTTTGCAGGACGCAGCATGAAACCTCCACGTATGGGTAAGGGTTAGCGCAACCATCGTAGAAGGCGGGGAAGCCGGCCCGGATTACCGTCGTCTCGCTTAGCCAGGATCACGTCGAGTCCCAGGCTTCGGCCCGGGGGCGTGATGCAAAACTGCACCATCACGATGATAAGAAAGATGTACTGCCAAGGCCATTCGCTCGGTGAACGGTATAGTCCCTGCGATAGATTGACTGCCATTGCCGCGCCCAGCAGAGAACCAAACCGGGTCCAGAATCCGAGCAGGAGGGTAATGCTGATGATCGCCTCAATCAGGAACACCTGGGGAGCGAAGAATGCGAAGTGGCCAAGAATGACTTTCTGAACGAAGAGCCGCTGCAGGTCGGTCGAGGAATACTGCACCATCTGCTTTGTCCAGAACTCCAGACCGCCAAAGTCTGGCGGGGTCTTCCAGATCACCTGCTGCCACCACATCGCGCCCATGACTGTCCGCGCAAACCAGGTCCAGAGGTGCGTCCCTGTCCGTTGCTCCGGATTTCGCCGGTACGCCCAGATCGCAAACAGAACCCCGAGCAGCAGAAGAACGTCAAAGGTGGGGGTCGTCCACTTGGCGAACGTCAAAATGTACTTCAAGCTGTCCAAAAGCGGATTTGTTCTCATAGAGGTCGCTCATTTCACAAGACGGTTGATAGTGACCGCGAAAACGCCACAGTCTGATGACGACCGGATTAATCAAAAACACAAACGGCGGTCGGTGAAGTCGACAAAGCAAGGATCATCGACATCAGTTTTACATCGGGTGTTAGGTAGATGTACCTACAGAAACCTACAGGTGCTTTGCTGTTGCTATGAATGGTTTTTGAGACCCGCGGTGCGGAAAAGATAGTGTAAGAACGTTTAGGGGATCGATCCCTTATTGCTGACGCTTGCTGTGAAACATCGTCGACCACACCGAATCAACGCTCTCGATGTGTTCCTTCTTCACCGGCTTACCGGCCTGGATGAGGTCCAGCACTGGACAAGGAGAGCGTGTGGGATGAGGACCTGAGAAGGTGGTAAATCTGTATCTCTCATCCACTGGCACACTTCGAGTCGGGCACTCCCCCGGCGCTTCTACAAGAAGAACCGCGGTGCGCAGACGCGCCCTCGAACAGGCCAGAATCAATGTTAACGAGCTGCACCGCGAGATCCATGAATAGCACCCATGACAAGTCTCGGAACCTAATCAGAAATAAAGCGCGCCCAAGCATAATTGCGCCGGACTTTGTCTCGCTCTTGTTAAACACCATCTTGCATACCCGACCAAAGGAATAATGGGCTCTCCGAAATGAATCGCTCTTAGTTCTGGTTGGCAAGAACATGCCGTTCTATGCCAGAGCTATGGAGGGTTGTAACGGATGTCTTAGGGATGATGAAGCTGGACTCAAGCTAATCCATGCGTCGCAGCGGTCCCCTACTGGTAGATAGCCGGTCTTGCCGTCATGTCTGACCGGTTGGAGCGCTTCGTTTGCGATGTGTTCAATGGGTGCCTTATTGTTACTACCTAGTTGTTGTCGATTTCTCCCGGGGCTAAACGCTTTCTGCCGCCCAGTTCCTTGCCAATGGCTTTCACCAACTCTCCGATGACCGGAGACTTGTTTTCGGCGCGTATGGCAAGAACAGTGCGAAGCGTCAGATCACCCTCCGCGAGTGGACGAATAGCTAGTCCAGAACTCAGCACTCGACGAGCGCCTGTCGTTGTCAGGAGAGCGATGCCACCCAGTTCTTGGACAAGTTGTGCAGACTCATCTGCCGTCGTCACGTGATGCCTACTCGCAGGTTCAATTCCTCGTCTCTCGAGAATCTGATTGACTCTGTCGTAAATTTCGGGATGGACATGCCTGCCAAACGTGATCCAGATTCGTCCCTGCAGGTCATCCAGTTTTAGCTGTTCGCGGTGGGCTAGCTCCTCCGTGTCCCTGAACAGAACGTAGAACGGCAGATTCGACAATTCGAGTTCTGAGAGATACGGGTTAGGTATTCCTTCGGTCAGGACTGCGAGGTCAAGCGTACCTGCGATCACCCGTTTGGCCAGTTCCAGCGAAAAGTTGCTCTCGATGTCGAGCCTTAGCTTTGGAAATTGTGCCAGTTGAATCTCTGAAATGACCGAGATGAACCTCGGATCGGTATCCGGCGATTTGCCCATGCGCACCAGGAGTCTGGACGCTGCGTGTGCCTCCCGCGAGAGTTGAATGGCCCGCTCTTGAATCAACATTGCGTGACGAGCTTGCTCGACGAACACTTCCCCGGCGGGAGTCATGGCTAAGTGGCGTGTATTTCGTGAGAAGACGGGGTGCCCAAGGAAGTCTTCCAAGGCCAAGACTTGCTTGCTCACCGCAGATTGGCTAATACCCAACTCAATGGCCGCCAACGAAAGCCCACCCGCATCGGCAACCGCGATGGCTGCTCGCATAAGCTTGGTGTCGACTCCTGACATGGCCTGACCCCGGCATACTTTTCGGGGCACGGACGGGTAAAAGGCCCCGATCATGTTCAGTGTTGGTTACCGCCCGCTTTGTGTCAACACCACGAGGAATAGCCGATATAAAAATTGGCCTTGAGTTGAAGCAAGCTTACAAATTCATTCCGGCGAGGAATGAGTCCCGTTCTAATTGTTCGCTGACAAATCTGTGGAAGACGTTCTGAACGTATCCGCTTATGATAAAGCTCACATTTGCGGGAGATCATGATGCAAAACAGTTATGCGACCCGAAAGCGATGGTCGTTTGCAACGGAGTCAAGGGAGATCGGCGAACAGGTCTTTCGACGCAACAGACAGTGCTTTAGCAAGCTTGATGATATTTTCAAGAGCGATATTGCGCTCCCCGCGCTCTACCCCCCCGATGTAGTTGCGATGAAGTCCGGCCCGCTCAGCAAGTTCTTCCTGGGACAACCCCCTTTGAGTGCGCAGCTCACGTACCGAGGTTCCGAACCGCACTTTGATCGGAGAAGTGGCCACATCCCAATACTTGCGATATGACTACTATGAGTCTACACACGATAAGTGTGATAACCTCCTGCTCGGTTGCACGGTCAGCTTTATGAACCGTAAACCAGGTTCGTTGCACCAGCATGGGATTCGGTTGCTGCAATATGATTCGCCTCCTCTGCAGAGGCTGATTGCCGCTTACAACTGTCAATTTTTCCTCTAGGTCTGAGGAAGTGAACCAACGCGGAACGACAACATACTCCCTTGGAGGCACAAAGTATGGCATGCGATTACGTTGAATGCGCGGAAGTGGTTGGGAAAACAATCCTTGCACTCCGCATCTATAAAGACACTGGGGATGGTACTGAACTCCAAATCGACTTTCCCGACGGGACAAGCTTTACGTGTTGCTTTTCTCCCAAGCCGGTGTTCGAAGCGAGCTTGATTCGTCCCGGTGTCGGCCATCCAGAGGTTCTTCGGACCTATGGTCTCGATTCAATGGGCGAAGCCTGACACAAACACCACCGTCAAGACACATGCGACACGGGTTCAGGTTAGGGTGCCGGGATAGGAAAAATCCGTCAAAGCCCATGCGTGATGTTTTCCGGTTCTGTAAAAGCTGTCACCTCCGCAAAATCAGCTTTCTTTTCTGATCATCAATCTCAAGGGCTAACTTTTATTCATCCTCTGTGAAGTTTGGGACATTCACTTCGTCTGTTTGATGGCGAAAGTCTTCATATGCCGGACGGGAATAACTGATGGACGAAAAGTCGCTGGACAATAGGACTTGCAGGTCATAGGTTGCACCTAAGCGGTGAGCGTGATGACTTCTTCGATACCATCCCCGAACCACGCATCAGGTTGGAGCCAAGAGGCCTTCGCGATGGCCGAAGTGGCCAAAGTGCTATCCGGGAATAAACTCGAACAACTTGTAGTTCGGCTTCAGCGCCACAGTGGCCGAACCAAGGATGCGTGCTGGCGATTCATTATCCAGTATGGGATCAAAGGTAAGGTCGATCACCGCCGATGGACTGAACCGGAGATCGAAGTTGTTCGCGAAGAACTCGTGAAGCGGTCTGTCGAAGAGGTTGCAAAAAAGCTGCATCGAACTCCTAAAGCGATCCGCAGTATGCTCAGGAGAAACCATCTCAGCGTCCGCGAGATCCGTTGCGATCTGTTTTCAGTCGAGAGTCTTGCAAGCGTCTTGCATGTCCGAAAGAGTGAAATCGTCTTCTGGATTGAGCAAAAATGGCTCGACGCTTCAATCGGTAGTCGAGGCAAAAGACACTTTTATGTGATCCCACCTGAAGCACTACAGCAACTCTACAAGCACCATCAGACAGACCTCTTGAAACGCGGTATCCGAAACCTTTCACTCTTTGAGGCCTACCTTCAATATTGCTATTCCCCCAAGCACACAGTTGGAGAGCAGTTGCTCGACGTTCGAAGGGACAAACGGGAGCGAGCTGCGTTTGCGGCAACAGGGGCGAAGCGAATCGAAGACTCCAGAGACAAGGAGGAGGACGAGTATGAAGATGCTGGAGGACACTATCGCGCGGATTTGGAGGCGACGATCCAAGACGCGGAAGACGCTTCAGGAAGCGGTTCGGAGTGAGTTCTGCCCCTTCTGTGGAGCGCGAAGCAACTCAGAGAAAAATATCACTAGACCAATTCGAGACTTCACCTTGAATCTCGTTTGCGGCTGCCTGCTCTTGGCTATTGCTATTCCAGTTGCTTGGATAAGTGAACAGTGGCTTGAACACCAGAGTCAGCAATTGGTGAACCGTATGCTCTGGCGTGAGCCAGCGACAAGCCGGGATTTCTGAGCCGAAAGTCTCAAGTCAAATCATACCCAGCGGTAAAGGCTTCATCGCCTGAGTCGTCTCGAAGGCCAGCTTGCCGTCGCTATGCAACCGACGCGCACGGTCAGGTTCCTGGAAAGGGCAATGAGGGACTTGATCGGCCCACCACCTCCTGTTTACGACTCAAGATAGCGGCGTTGACGAAGACCTCCGCCACGCCAGGACTGGTGCGGAAATGTAGATGCACGTAGCTGGCAAGCACATTGGCAACGCGGAACTCTTCATCTTCTTCCTCGCGTCGCGACAGTGAGTAGACGATTCGGTACGTTGAGTCGAAATGCGGTTCGTTGACGATACGTGAGTAGTGGAAGCTGTGGCCGCGGAGCGTGGTACCGACCGATCCAAGCAGGCAATTATGTGTAAGTTCGACTGTCATATAACCAAAGTTCACAAGCTTGCTCGTCATCTCGATCTCAAACGGCAAAATCTGCGCCGATGGGTTGGCTTGTGCCATCAATCGTGGTGAGTTGCTCGGACAGGAAGATCATGCCGCCACATTCGGCATAGACCGGGCGCCCGATGAAAAGAACTCACGGACTGCGAAAGCATGGACACGTTGCAACTGAGCTGGGATGCATGTAATTCCGGGTATCCCCGCCGAGATAGGGAGCGTCCAGATCGGGTGGAATTCGGCATCGTTCAACGGGCTGAACGAAACGAGTGTTGCACCCTGTTGCCGAAGCAGGTCTAGGTTGTCTTGGTAATAGAACGAGAACGCCCTGTCGCGGGCGATACCAATGCGGATTCCTTTCGCGTACTGGAGCAACGCTTTCTCCCGGGCACTATTCCAGTTTTATTTACAGCAACGTTAAACAAGCTGCTCTCAGTAGACCATCGCCCAAACGCTAGTTCAGTGCGCTGGGACAACCCCGCATCAGCCTAGGGAGCACGGACACATATAGGACACATTTCAGACTCCAGAAGGCACCTCTTGATACCACTTGATACTACAAACAACGTTTCAGTGGCTCTTATTATCAACGAGATACGATGATTCTAAGCCGCTTAGCAGATTGGAAGGCGGCCCTGAAAAGGCCGGCGTCGGCGGTTCGATCCCGTCTCTGGCCACCACTCTTTCGTTTGTTTGAAGCCCATCCGGGACTGCTTCCTCACTGGCCGTTCGCTTTTGGTGGATTGTCTCAGGCTAGAGCGTAGGGCTTCGTTCGTCCGAAAGATTCTCGCAGAGATCACTGAAGCGCGTGAATACGGCGTTCAAATGCCGCGGAGTGTGGTATTTGTTGGAGGTCTGTCGCGGCATTGTTTCTGCCGCCGGAACTCAACCAAATGAGGGCTCAGCTTTGAAGCTACTGATGAAAGTGAACCTGCTTTTGCTGGTCGTATTTAGCCTCGGCCTGGCACTCATTACGTTTGAGGCGAAGGACTTCCTGCAAAAGCAGGCCGAGGCTAATATCCTGCACGAGGCTGGCCTGGTGGCAGCCAGCGCCAGCGCCACGCGCGCCTATACAGCGGATGATGTAAGCCCCATTCTGGAGAAGACTGCCGAACATGCGCGTGTCTTCCTGCCGCAGACGATTCCGTTTTATGCAGCGACGACCACCTTCGCGCAGCTCCGCAAGAACTACCCGGACTACACCTACAAAGAAGCCGCGCTGAACCCGACGAACCTCAGAGATCGCGCGAACGACTGGGAGTCGGAGATTATCACGTACTTCCGCGACAATCCGAATGCCACGGAGTTAGTACGTACCCACGAGGGCGCGTCCGGGACCAGCCTCTACCTGGCGCACCCGATCAAGGCAGAGGCAGGCTGCCTGCAGTGCCATAGCCAGCCAAGCCTGGCGCCCAAGGCGATGCTGACGCATTACGGCAGTCAGAATGGCTTTGGCTGGAATCCCGGGGAGATCGTCGGGGCACAGATTATCGCTGTACCCACCTCGGTCGCCGAGGAGATGGCCCATCGCAGCCTGAGCGGCTTGCTCGTCGATCTGGCGGTGATCTTCGCAGTGACCATGATCCTAGTCGACCTGGGTCTCTACCAGATCGTCATTCGGCCCTTGCGCATGATCTCGTCAGCCGCCGACCGCATCAGCCAGGGAGAGATGGATCTCGATCCGTTGCAGGCCAAGGGAAAAGACGAGGTCGCGCAGGTCACCCGTTCGTTCAACCGGATGCATACGAGCCTGAAGAAAGCGATGGACCTTCTGAACGAATAGTTCAGCTGACGCGATCGGGCCGGGTCAACAGGAATCGTTGCCGCTCGGCCGGCGTCTCGATCTGCTTCGCCGCTTCGGCATAGAGCTGATCGAGATCGTTACACTGCTTTGCCAGCCGGTTCACCACGATCTTCGCGATCGGCCCGATGAACGAAGCCAGGTGCCGGATCACGGGTTCGAGTGGGAGCGTGGTCGACGCGGTGATCGGTTTGCGTAGCTCGTCGGTGCTGACGCGCTGCCAGCTCGCGACTGGAACAGTCGTAACGCCAGCCAGGTACTCGCGGCCGCCAGCTTGCAGATCGGCCAGGAAGTCCAGGGCGCTCGCAAAACGCTGCGCGGGATTTTTCTCAAGCGCCTTCATGATTGCCAGCGACAGGTGCAGCGGGATGTCCGAACGGAGCTGATGCAAAGGAACGGGAACGTTGTTAACGTGCCCCATCAGCAGCTCGTAGGTGGTCGCACCCTCAATCGGAGTCTTGCCGGCAATCAACTCGTAGAGAGTTACGCCGAATGAGTAGATATCCGATTGGACCGTAGCCTTTCCGCCGAGGATCTGCTCCGGCGCCATGTAGATGGGCGAGCCGATCAGGGCACCTGCGGCAGTCAGGTTCGTGGCAGCTTCAGCGATGGCGATACCGAAGTCCAGCACCTTCACCTGGCCGACGGGCGAGACCATGATGTTCGCTGGCTTGATATCACGATGGATCACTCCGCGCGAGTGGGCGTATTGCAGCGCCTCGAGGACCTGCTCCGCGAAGCCGAGCAGCGCCGGCAGTGCGATGCGGCTGCGCTGGCTGAGCGACCGCAAGTCCTCGCCTTCGGCAAGCTCCATGATCATAATGAGCTGGTTGTCGTGGTGAAACGCGTTGTGCAAGCCGGAGATATGCGGATGACTGAGGCTTGCGAGCATCTGGATCTCTCGCCGAAAACGCTCCGCCATCTCCGGCGTTCCGGTCTGCTCGGGGAGCATGACCTTCATCGCGTCGGAGCGTTGGCTGATAAGGTGAGTTGCTTCGTACACGGCGCCCAGCCCACCGCGCCCAAGGGTACGAACAATCCTGTATTCGCCGACAATCTGCCCTGGTTCGAACCCTGCCATTCGACGATAATACGGGACTGCCGATGCCAGTGCCCACCAGTCGAGTACGTCGAGGTGTGACGGGGTCAGGTGAGCGTTGCATCGACACAACATCCTTCGCGCAGCAAGAGTGCCAGCGCCGAGTCCAGTCCAGCCTCCAGGTCAAACTTTGGGATCTCCGGGTGTAAGGCGGACAGGGACTCCAGAAGACGATCGCGGTCGCGGCTTCCGTCGAGGAGGAGCACAAGATCGCGCAGCACCGGATCGTTGACCAGCACATCGAGATGAAGCAGCGACGCCGCGCCGTATGGCTCGGAGAGCGAGCTTCGAACCCACGCGCTGATGCGGGGCGTGGGTCCCATAGAGGCGGCAACGGGCGCCTGCCAGGTTCGCAACTGCACGATCCGCGCGCTGAAAAGCCGCAGGATCTGCGGGAACAGATCGGCGTCGATGGGCAGGCCGCTCGCCATGAGCTTCGCTTCCAAATCGGCCATCGAAACAGACCGCGGCCATGCCGCGATCAGCGCGTCGAGGATGGCAATCACCGCAGGATGCCTGCTTTCGATGCTCTTCCCATCCGGCAGAGTGTAGGTGCGTTCGCCAGTTGCAGCAGGCTCCTCTGCGTGCACGCGGGAAGAGATCCGCAAGCTGTTCAGGGCCGGCAGGCTGAGATCGTGGGTGATGTCGCAGGTCGAATGGCAGAGCAGGGTCTCGCGGTACATCCGCATACGCAGGTAATCGAGGCTTTGTTCTGTGGCAATGGGATCTCCGCCCGCGACGATGCGTAGTTTAGCGGTAACCTCAGGGTTATAGCAGGGATCCGTCGGCGGAGGTACTGTTGACTCGCCAAGGTATTGCAGCCCGTGGCGCGCGGCGTGCGAGACGAAATCGACGAACGAGATCGGCTGGTAGGCCGGTTCCAACTCGTCGTGAAACAGGGTGTTCGCGCCCTTCTTGCGCATCTGCCTGATCTGACGCTCGATGATCGGCCGATAAAGATCGTCCTCCGGGAGGCACTCCGAGATGAATTGCACGTAATCCAGAGCGCGGTTTGCCGCCTGCTCGTTCTCGCACACGCCACCCGCCTGGAAGAGCATCATCTCCCGGATCATGCGACGAAGATGCCCACCCGGCAAGGTGTTGTAGCTTAGGAAGACGACGCCATTCGGCGAGAGAAGGCGCTTGCACTGGGCAAGCAGTCCATCGCGCACCGGCTCAGGAACCCAGGCGTAGACGCCATGGGCGATGATGTAGTCGAAGCTGCCGATGGTCTCGTCTAGCTCCATCAGGTCAGCCTGGCGCAGATGGATGTTGGACAAACCAAGCTCCTCGATCTTCTGCTGGCCATAAGCGATTGGCTCTCTTGCAAGATCGACTCCGAAGAATTGTGCGCCCGGCATCGCGTAAGCCATAGGGATCAGGTTGTTCCCTCGGCTGCAGCCCAATTCGAGCACCCGGCAGGTCGCCACGTCAGGCGTGGTGAGCCCGTGCAGCCGCGCGATCGTTGCGAGGTTGTCGGGATGCGTCTCAGCATTCGCGTGCCCGGGATAGGCGACAGAGTCGTAGGAGTTCAGTGCATCGGGCATAGGGGAGTGTCGCAAGCGCTTTCGTCATGGTTTCGTGCTTCTAATGAGCGGCCGGGCTAGGCGGAGGGGGTGCTGGCTCCGCTTGCCGCCAGACCTCCGGTTACCCCACCAAGACCGCCAGCACCCGGCGAGGGCGCCCCCACCTCACCAATCAGGCAGGTCGGTGCGCCCAGCACGATGACGCCACCGTGTGCGGTAGGATCTCCCATGCGCGCCGCCGGCAGAAAGTCGATAAATACGCCCAGCGATCCCATGATGATGACATCGGGAGGCCCCACGCACGTCAGCATATCCGTGACGCGGGCGGCCGGCAGAAAATCGATCAGGACCGTTGGGGAACAGGGAGGCAGAATCGGCCCGCCGACATGCGGGACCAGGACCGTCACCATGGGACAGGTGTGCATATCGGTAGCTCGAGCGGCTGGCGGCATAGGTGAGTCTCCCTTTCTGTTGAGTCTGGCACAAGCTACGGGGCTGGATCGTTCCCAATCCGTAGACCTTTCAAGAAGGCATCATAGTCCGCTCGAACAAACCTGAGCTGCGATTCCAACGTGGTAAGCGTGATGATGCCGACCCAGCGTCCGCGGCGAGCATAGGTCTGCGCGTGCAGCATGGAACCAACGTTCGCGGGCGTGTGCCGGATGAAGAGCAGACAAGCTTCCGCCGCACCCTCGAACTCGACCGCTCGGGGGCCGGCAACCTGGGCCTCGCCCAGATGGTTCGTGATCATGCCTGTCTGCACCGTGATGTAGCTTGCAAGATCCTGCCCATCCTTGAGTTCATCCTGCCCCAGGCCAATACTGGCTGCCACGGCTTGCTCCCCGCTAACCTGCTGCTTGATGCCGAAGCCTTCGAGAAAGAGCCACCCTGTTGGCATCACGGTCAGCACCCACGGTCCGACCGTGGGAAGGCCTGCGGTGTTGGCCGGCGGATTGTGGGATTGAATCACGTCGATTCCTGGCTGCGAAGTCTGAGAAGAGCGACAGCAAGCCTCTCTCCGGCCTGCTTGGAATTCCTACATCTTGGTACCTTTCGTACCGTCGTCGGCCTCATCCGGTGCCTTGGGCGCATCTGGACTCACGATCTGTCCAGGACTCCCCGACACGGCAGCGCCGCCGCTGTTGATCAGCACCATGGTTCCCGAGATGGCGATTCCTGCCGGCCCGATGGTGATGAAACCTCCAGCACCCTTCAGACACAACTCCATGCCGCTTTCGATCACGAGCGTCATCCCAGCCTTGATGTAAACCGCCATCCCGGCATCCATGGCGTAGTTCTCGCCAATCTTCTCCGCCATATTCTGGCCCACGTTCAGGGAGTAGCTCTGCCCCACCTTTTCGTTGCGATCGGTACCGATGTCGAGGCTGGACTTCTGGGCGACCTTCTCGACGCGGTTGGCGCCCAGGTCCGAGTGCCGGTCACCGGTAACCTTGTCGTAGTGCGCTGCTTTGACGATGGTCGATTTCTGATTGCCGACGTACTCGCGTGCGTCGTTTTCCACCCGCTGGTCCAGGTCGAACTCCGCGTTCAGGAAGATTTGCTCGCTTCCCTTTTTATCTTCGAAGCGAAGCTCGTTCGCGTTCGACGCGCCGCCGTTCTGGCTGCTGCGGGTGAGAATACCGCTTCGCGTGCTCATATCGGGCAGCGCGTACTTGGGGGTGTTGGTGCCGTTGTAGACCGAACCCACGATGATCGGATTATCAGGGTCGCCGTTAAGAAACTGAACGATCACCTCGTCTTTGACCCGCGGCCAGAAGTACGTTCCCCAGCCGCTACCGGCCCAGGATTGCGCCACGCGCACCCAGGTGTTGTCGATGGTGCTGCCATCGCGAACATCATCCCACCAGAACTGAACACAGACCCGTCCCAGCGAATCCACCTGCATATCGTCACCCGACGGCGTGACCACGAAGGCGGTCTGCGGACCGGCGATAATTGGCTTGGGCGTCACCTGCTGCGGCCGGTAGACAAGATCGCTGGAAATCGCAGAGAAGCGGTTGCCGTACTCCCGTTCCCTGCCAACCTTCGTACTGCGGTAGGAGGGTAGTTGTTCCAGGTCATGCGTAACTTCGGTCAGGAGATACTTGCGGTTCCACGCGCTTCTTGGATGGTCCGTCAACGTAAAGGTGTAGCCGCTTACGAAGGTGCGGGCGTTCGAGGCGCCGTGCAGAACCTCGGCCTGTGTGTCACTTGCTGCGGACCGCGCCGCCAGAAAGCCGGCTCCATGCGTGGGCTGCGACAGATGCTTGTCGGTCAGCTTGACATAGCCTTCTTCCCCGGCTGGATAGCGTGAGGCGACGAAGGTGTTGTTGGCGAAGGCGCTGGTAGTGGCCACACTATCTACCTTGTTGATCGCGAAATTCCTGAAGTCATAGTCGGCCGTGCCATGCTTGCCGGTAACCATGGTCGCGACGCTGCTGAACTCGCGCACGAAAGATGCGTAGAGATCGACGCTGCGGTCGACGTTCGGCGCGTAGGTGGCGCTGCTCACCAGCGGACAGTCGGTGTAGGGCGTCCGAACATCGCTGAAGAGGACCTTGTTGTCGGAATCCGAGTGCTCAAACCAGTAAAAGATGCCATGCTGCTCCGCCAGCCGCGAGATGAAGTTGAAGTCGGTCTCGTTGTACTGCGTGCAATAGTCCAACGGCTGCCAGGGACCGGAGGTCTTATCGGACACGCTGAGAGCGTACGGCGAAATCACCGCCTTGATAATGTCCATCACGGTCTTATTCTGGAAGACCCTGCAGCTCGAACTCAGCGTAAGCTGCCAGAGCGATGGCACAATGTTGACGCGGTAGACGTCGAACTCCGTGTCTCCCGCCATCTGGATAAAGCTTTCGACCATTCCATTGATGTAGCGGCTGCCCTGAACATCGAGGAGCGCAACTTCAATGGTGACTTTCTGGCCGACGATGGCGGGCAGTTGGATGGCGGTTCCCGCATCGGCAAACAACTCCGCCTGGAAGCTGAAAAGGCGCGAGATACCCTCGGAACCGACGAGCGATTCGATCACGAGCGTATCCGTGCCGAGCGGGCTGGTGAACTTCATCAAGCGGTCTTGTTGCGCTGCCATCGTTCACCTGCTTTCCAAGCCTGCGCTTCAGTTCGTTCCCCGATTCTTCGGTGGAACGGAAGGCGCGGCCTCAAGATCGAACCGCATCCATCCTTCGTCAATCTGCCCGCTCCACCCTCCGCCCCCAGCAAAGCCGCGGAGGGTGTGCGCGATACTTCTATGCCGCCTGCGGCACCTGCTGCCACTCGTAAACGAGCTTGCCTTCGGCAACGGAGATTGCCACGCTTTCCACTGTCTCCCCCTCCGCCATCTTGCCGAGCATCTGCCGCGAAATCTCGGGGAGCATCGTGTTCGACAGGATGTTGTCCACGTTGCGGGCGCCGCTCTCAACCTCCGTGCAGCGAGACGCCACCTCATTCAGCAACGCGTCGTCGTAGGTCATGGTAACTTTGTGGGTTTCCAGCAGGCGCCGTTGGATCTTGCCCAGCTTCAAGCGGATGATCTGCTTGAGCGCTTCGTCGCGCACGGGAAAATACGGAACGGTGATCATTCTGCCCAGGAACGCCGGCTTGAAGATCTTGTTCAGCTCCGGTTTGATCGCAGCCAGCAAGCCATCGGCAAACGGCATGGTCTCCGGATCTGCGCATAACTTCATCAAGGTGTCCGTGGCTGCATTGCTCGTCAGCAGAATGATCGTGTTGCGGAAGTCGATCTCCCGCCCCTCGCCATCCTCCATACGCCCCTTGTCGAAGACCTGGAAGAAGAGTTCGAGGACATCCGGATGGGCTTTCTCACATTCGTCGAGCAGCACCACGGAATAAGGCCGGCGCCGCACTGCCTCGGTGAGCACGCCGCCCTCGCCATAGCCCACGTACCCCGGAGGCGATCCCTTCAGGGTGGAGACCGTGTGCGCCTCCTGGAACTCGGACATGTTGATCGTGATCATGTTCTTTTCGCCACCGTAGAGCAGATCGGCAAGCGCAATGGCGGTCTCCGTCTTGCCGACGCCGCTGGGGCCGACCAGCATGAACACGCCGACCGGCTTGACCGGATCGTCCATGTTGGCGCGCGAAGTGAGGATTCGCTGCGCGATGGCAGAGAGTGCATGGTCCTGGCCAATCACACGCTTCTTCAGGTGCGTATCCAGCGTGAGGACGGTTGAGATCTCGTCCTTCATCATCTTGCCCAGCGGGATGCCGGTCCAGGCGGAGATGACCGCACCACAGATCTGCGCATCCACGGAGACGCTCATCAAGCCTGTCTCGCCCTGCAGGGTCGCCAGTTCCTCTTCGATCCCGGCCAGCTTGGCGCGCGCCGCGGCGGTTGCTTCAGGAGATTTGGCGGCTTCGGTTTCCAGCTCGATATGCAGCGCCCGTATGCCTGCCACCAGCTCCTTTTCCTTCTCCCATCGCGTCTTCAGATCGTCCAGCGTGCGCTGGTTCTTGGCGATCTTCTCGTCAATCTCCGTAACCCGCTCCGCGTGGTTGGCTCCGATCACGTTTTCGCGCTCGAGCACCCGCTTCTGCACCTCAAGACTGTCGATCTGCCGCATAACGTCCTCAAGCTGCGGCGGCATCGAGTTCTGCCCTAAAGCAAGTCGTGCGCAGGCAGTATCGAGCACGCTGACGGCCTTATCCGGAAGCTGACGACCCGCGATATAGCGATGCGAGAGCTTCACGGTTGCCGTGATCGCTTCGTCCAGGATGCGCAGGCCGTGGTGCTTCTCGAGCGATCCCACAATCCCGCGCAGCATGGTGCAGCACACTTCCTCGCTGGGCTCTTCAACTTTCACAACCTGGAAACGCCGGGCCAGGGCCGGGTCTTTTTCGAAGTACTTCTTGTACTCCGACCACGTCGTCGCGGCGATGGTGCGCAACTCCCCGCGGGCAAGCGCCGGCTTCAACAGGTTGGCTGCGTCATTCTGGCCTGCCGTCCCGCCTGCGCCAATCATGGTGTGAGCCTCGTCGATAAACAGGATGATCTTCTCTGTCGAAGATTTGACTTCGTTGATCAATCCCTTCAGGCGCTGCTCGAACTCGCCCTTGACGCTTGCGCCCGCTTGAAGAAGGGCAAGGTCCAGGCTGTAGATGTGAACGCCCTGAAGCGCCGGCGGCACATCACCCTGCACGATGCGGTTCGCCAGGCCTTCGACGACCGCGGTTTTGCCCACACCAGCCTCGCCCGTGAGGATCGGGTTGTTCTGCCTGCGCCGCATCAGGATATCGATCATCTGGCGCACTTCGCTGTCGCGTCCCAGCACCGGATCGATCTTGCCGGCCTTGGCATTGCCGGTCAGGTTCACACAGAACTGGTCGAGGTTCGGTGTCTTGCCGGCAGCCGCAGGGGCGCCGTCACTCGTCGTTGTGCTGCCACCTTCAGCTACCGGCTTCAGGCTCGACTGGACCTCACGCGAGTTCGCCACGATGGTGTAAAAATCCTTGCGTAAACCTTCCGCTTCGATCTTCTGCAACTCGCGGCTTATATCTCGCACCGCGCGCGCCAGTTCCTCGTTCGAGAGCAGAGCGAGCAGCGTAAAGCCCGTGCGGACGCTGCCTGCGTCGTACTCGATGCTGGCGATCGCCCAGGCCTCTGTCAGCATCTTGACCAGCTGCGGGCTGAACGCCGGCGAGCGGGCGTTCCCCGTCTTGATCCGGTCCAGGCTGCGCTGGAGTTCTGTTGCCAGGCGCGACTTATCCACGCCATAGTGCTTCAGGATGGACGCGATGTCGTTTTCGCTGCTGTCCATCGCCTTCACGAGATAGTGTTCGATCTCGATGTCATAGTGGGTGCGCGACATACACAAGCCGGCCGAGGCTTCCAGCACGCTGCGGGTGGTGTCGTTCAACTTCGCAATCAAGGACTTCAGGTTGAGGCTCACGGGGTACCCTTTCTTGCTGCACACGCTCTGCTGCTATCTCGTCAAACCCACTCCACTATAACGAAGGAAGAAGGTAGGTTGCTTCGTCTGCATCCGTCTTTCTCGGCTTGGTGGTCAGCCAGCTCGCAAGACCCAGTCGCGGGGTCCGTGCGCCCGGGTCGCCAAGCTCACATGCCGGCACGTCCTGCTTCTCCAGGATCAGTTGCACCTGCGTCTCGTACGCTCCGTCTGCATAAAATTGCATCCATCCTACCAACTCGCGATACGCCGACTCCTGCGGCAGAAACTGCTGGTAGCGCTCGAATCGCATCGGCCCGATCGAGATCTGGATGCGCCCATGGTGATCCCACACCTCGTCGCCGGCGACTACGCCGAAGCCCAGCTGTTCATTAATGCTCAGGGTGCCGAGCAGGCAGGTACGGTTCTCCGGCGGAAGCGCCCGCCAGGTGCCGGCAAACTGGTTGATCTGAATCGGCACCTCGAAGAAGTCCTCAAGAATCTGCCGCAAAGAGGTTGCCGAACGAACCTGGCGCCCGAGCAGCCCGGCGTAATACATGCACGCACCGTCGGCCAGCCGACCGCGATTGCGCATGCCTTCCGTTCCGAGTCCGAGTAAGTCAAACAGGCGCAGGCTCAGCAGATCGTCGTGGCCGGCCTCATAGCCGATGAAGAAACGGTGCTTCTCCCAGGCGCGGTAGAAGAGCGAGATGATGCGATGGTTGAAGATATCGAAGAAATCCCGCATCGCATGGTCTTTTTCACGCATGCGCAGCAGCACAGCCTCGGTATACACCGCCGGAAGGGCCGACAGGGCTGCCGTCAGGCCCATGAACTGCACCGTCATCTGCCACTGACCACCCGGCGACCGCGTCAGGTCGTAGAGTTCGCTGGGCGGGAAGCCAAGCGATGGCAGAGACTTGAAGCGGACAGCTTCGTCCTCCGGCCGGGAGAAGTGGCCCACCGGAGCGCCGCTTCCTGCCGCACGCTCCAGCAGGCGCATCGCTTGAAAGAAGCGAACGCTGAAAGGCTCCTCTTCGAGGATCTTCAGGATGGCTGCGAATGGATCTTCGGCCGTTTCAGGCGATGGGCTTCGTTCTAGATCAAGACCTTCGTTCCTGCTCTCGGAGACCATTTGCCCATCACCTCCTTCCTGAGATTGGTGCGAACGGATAGCTGCGTGAAGCTGTTGATCGAGGCATACCCTGCCAGAAACCGGTCCAGCACAGCTGCGAACAGGTACACGCCGCCGCCGGCAAACTGCTGCTCGTCCAGTTCCAACTGCACCAGGGTTCCGCGCGCCGGCACGAGTCCGTAGTCCGACTGCACCAGGGCGAAGTGCGGTTGCGAGGTCAACTTCTGGATACTGCCGATGTGATTCTCAAGGAAAGCCGAGTCGGAGAAGTTGTGCAGTCGAAGGATCTCCTGCAGCGCGGAGCGCCCCTCCTCGGTCAGCGAGAGGTAATTCAGGGAAAGCAGCGACACCAGTCGCCATACCTGGCCTTTGCCTTGCGGAGGATCGGAACTCGGCGTAGGCCGACGCAACACACTCACTGTCTTGGCGGCTGCGTAGCCCACCGCCTCCAGATCGCCGGTCCCGGTTCCCAGGTTGAACCGTGAAGGTAAGTCGAAGTTGGAGCAGGTGCAACGTACCGTAAGCACGTCCGCCTCCGGACTCCGCATCTGACCGTTCAAGTCCACGACAGAGATTGTGAGCACCGAGGGCTCCCGCTCGCCCAGTTCGTTTGCCGTCCGCGTTGCAGTCCAGTAGACCAGGTCTTTTTGGTCTCGCGTGACGTGCCGATGCGCGTGAACGGGCTCCAGCGTGACCGACTGGCGGAGCTTTGGGTTGGCGGCAACTACCTCGTCAATGCTGAAGACCTCCATCATGGCCGCATGGCGGCTGTCGGGGTTGATGGCATACTCGTGCCTTGTCTGGCTCAACAGGATGGGCTCAGCAGTCTGCGGGAACAGGTTGATCACCGGTGTACAACCCAGCCGGAAGGTACGTTGACCGACCCCTAACTCCATTACCTGCTGGCGTTCGGGACGCTCGAAGCGCGAAAACAAAAGAATGATCTCAGCCTCTTCGCCAAAGCCGCCCTCGCCTAGCGCCTCCAGGCCACTCAGGTCGAAGAAGAGGAACTTTTCCGGCAGCGCAAAGTACTCCTGCAGCAGGCGATGTCCTTCTGCGGAGCGGCGCTCGTGCGGGATCACCGCATCCTCTTTATCAAAGCCGACCATCGTAATCTGGTCGGGGCTCAGGCTGATCGTGCGCGTTCGGTCGCGTGGATTGCGCAGCAGCACTTCAATGCAGTTGGAGAAGATGAGCTCGTACAGGTTGTAAACCACGCTCGCGTCGCCGGAGAGATAGACGCGGAGCTTACTGACCGGCAGGCCCTCAAAGACGACATCCGGAAAGCAGCGCAGCAGCAGCCGCGCCGCAGCCACTGCGGGAACGTCACCCGAAGAACGCACCGGGTACTGAAGGCGCTCGGCCTGGCGCCACTCCGCCTCAGCCACGGCAAAGGGCCATAGCTCCACATCATAGGAGCTGCGAAAACGGCATGGCATCCCGTCGATCGTAGCCTTTGTCACCATAACCGTTCCGCGCGGAACCAACGTACCCGCGGTCTTCTTGCCCTGCGCCGGATCGGACACGCATTCGACGACCGTCATCGACGGAATCGGCCGCAGGTAGGCCGGGTAGATCATGTTCAGCAGCGACTCGCTGATCTCAGGAAAATCTCCGTCGATACGGCGGTGAACGCGCGCCGCCATCAGCGCGAACCCCTCGAGCAGTCGTTCGACGTGGGGGTCTTCGCAGGAGTCGTCACTCAGCAGGAGCCGTCCGGCCACACGGGGGTAGCGACGCGCGAAGTCGCCTCCCATCTGCCGCAGATAGTTCAGCTCCCGCTCGTAATACTCCAACAGCTCTTCCGACATCCTCTTACTTCACCTCATATTCACCGCGCGTAAGCTCCAGCACGGTGTCGAACTCGATGTTTTCGACGGTCGTATCGAACACCATCTTGCCTTCAATGTGAAAGCGCAGGCTGCGATTGATGGAGTCAGACGGATGCACAAATACCCGCACGTTCTGGATGCGTGGCTCATACCGGCGTAGTGTCTGCACGATCCCGGACAACAACGCATTCTTATCGTGAGCCGATTCTGAAAAGCTGTTGATGTCCGGCAAGCCGTAGTTGATGACCGAGGCCGCCGCCCGGGGGTAACGGTGCAACTCGGCTATCGGAGGACGCCGTGAGTTGAGGAGCGCTTCGACGTCTCGCTTGATGGAATCGCGGAGAGCCCGTATTGAATGCTGCCGGGTCGTCGGCCATTCGTCGACGTCGCAGAGACGATCCATCAGCGATTGCGTTACCAGGTTCTCTGACTTGATCTTCGCCAATGCGCCCCCTTTTAGACCTTCCGCAGCCTTAGCGCTGCACTGTCATCGCCAGCTTGGGATCGAGACAGCAAAGACGGTCGAAGAGTTGGTCGCGATCCTCCGCTGCCACGGTCCTCTGATCCATACACTGCAACAGCAGGGCTAAGGGATGCGCCAGCATTTCGCCCGTCTCCCAGCTTTCGAGAGCACGGCGCTGCACCTCTTTGGACAGGTCAGTCAGCAATGGATAAGCAACAGCGCCCTGCCCGGCCTGCAGACAGAGCTGCGCGACCTGCACCCGGCGCTGAAAGCGCATGCGTCCACTGGGCTGTATCTCGGCATCGCGAACGAGCATCGCGATAGCTTCCGCCGATCTGCCGCGGTCCAGCAAGGCAGTCGCCTGCTCATAGATTCCCGGTTCTGCAGGTTCGTTCGCGTCCGCGGCAGGAGGCGTATAGACGGGAGCCGGCGTCTCGTCTGGTGTCTCTTCGACGACTACTGCGGGAGGCGGCAGAATCTCTGCATCAATCCACTGCTGCGTCTCTGCGTTGGCGACCGGCGTGTCATCGTCAAGCGACCAGGAACGCAGTTCCGGGATATCCAGCAAGAGACTGCGCACCGTGCTGAGGATCGCAGTCGCGAGAGCATTCGCACCGAGCCCCGAGGCCGCGCGCCAGAGGTACCGTTGCAGATCGAGCCATGCCCGAGCGCAGGGTTCTGCCAGCGTGTTCAGTCCCAGCGTCATCAGCCCGTTCCAATCGCTGTCGTTCAACAGCCGGCGCAGGGCCTGCCGGGTCTCGGTCGAAGGCGCAACGACAAATTCCGGGTCGTACATGCCGCCTCGGGCACGCGTCTCTCCCAATCGCAGGCCCGCACAGACCAGGTAGGCAACGGGCGAGGCCGGGTCCTGACCGTGCAGATACCGCACTCCTTCGAGGATCGCCGAGGTCGCCTGCTCTGCGGTCTCCGGCAAACCCTGAAACCCCTTCGAGCGGCTTGCACCTTTGGCCGGCGCTGGAGCAGCCTGCTGCCCTGCCGCCGCGGCGACGGGCTCAGCTGGCGGCTCATCGGCAAAGGTCTCAGGCTCCTCCTCGGCTACAGCGTCCGATTCTTCCTCTTGCACCGCCACCGGGTCCGGATCGGTCTTGCGCCGTTCGTTCAGCAGCGCGGAGACGACCTGTTTCACCTGTTGCACGGCGGTGACCAGCTTGTTCATGCCGGGGTAATCATCACCATACTTGCCTTCCTGGAAGGCGCTCATCTGATCGAGAACGTCGAGGCTGGAGGCCAACACCTCGTCCAAGGCCACAAACGTGGCCTTCGAAGTGGCCGCAAACGCCGCGTCGAAGGCTTCGGCCGTCACTTGGCCTTGTTCCATAGCATCCTGGCGCGCCTTTTGCTTATCACTCGTATCGGCCGCTTCTTCGTAGCCGACGCGGCGCGACTCCAGGTACAACGCCGCGCCCATTCCCGCGCGTGTCACCGGAAGCGTCGCCAGGAACGATCCGATCCGGTTGACGGGACCTTCTATGGCGCTCACTCGCAGTCCAACGTCACCATCCTCCTCGATCTCCGGATGAATGGTCTCCCAGAAATCTTCCTGCAGCTTCCATAGAAGCTCCAGGCAGGCGGGCAGTAGAAGAAGGCCTTCGCGTTTCAGGTGCGATTCGATCAGCCATCCGGCCAGGCGCAGATCCTTGGTTCGCTTCGCCAGCGTTTCACCCGCCAGCTTGATGACCAGGACGTGATCAGCCTTCTTCGCCGTCCGCTCCCATGCTCCGGCGGACCCAGAATCGTCCTCCTCAATCCGTGCGTCCTTGATCTGATCGAAGACCTTGTCGTAATAAAGGTTGGGGCCTGCGGGATTATCGCCCGGGATGGGCTCAAGCAGATCGTCACGCAGGGGCATCGGTACCTTCTCCCGAGCTCTGGTTCCAGACGATGCTCTTGATCTCGAGCAGAGGGATCTCCTCGCCATCGATCTGCAGCATGCGCTGACCGAAGGGAACCTCTACCTGCCCGTCTTCCGACTCCCAGACTGTGGTGCGGCCGAGTTTCACATTATCGTCCGCATGCCGCGAAGAGAAGGGCGCAAGCACGGGGATCAGAACCTCTCCGAGATCCTGCAGGCGAAATGCGGAGCTCGTCTCAACTCGCGCACGAGCCCAGATCAGATCGCGCAGTGTCTGCGGCTTCTCCATCTCCAGCCGCTCCATATATTTCATCGGAATCCAGGTGTAACTTCCGGCGATAAACACTTCCAGATTCGCGCCGATGCGAGGGTCCGCATCACGAAGATCTGAGAACGGCTGACCGTTCCATTCTCCGTGCTGTGGTTCCGAGACTGTCTTCTCTGGATATGCCTTTCGCGAGAACAAGTCCTGCCGCGTGCGCTCAGCATGGAGAGCGCTCCGATACATCAGAGTGCCGGCAGCCGTGTTTCCGCCGTCGCCTGCCAGGACATCCAACTGTTTCTCAGCTCGGTCCAAATTGCCGTTGAAGCAAAGCAGTTCAAACAAAAAGGTCCGGCGCTTGGTGTCGAGAGGAAAAGCTCTCATCTCTTCACCAAGCACCTGGATCGCTTCAGCCAACCTACCGGAGCGGTAGAGATCGAAAGGGGTCATGAATCAACCTAGCTGACTTTGTTTGCCTTCAGGTCGTAGGTAACAGCAGCCTTGACATTCAGTTTGCCTGTCTCGTCCTGCTGCGCGTACTGGGTCTTGATCGTGTTGTAGCTGAAGGAGACACTCTCCATCGGCACTTCGCTCGAACCGCTGATCTGGATGCTCGTCACAAACAGTTCGCCCAGGCTCAACGTCAGGAAGGGCGACCCGTCGCCGCCGGACTTGATGGCCGTGAGAACACCAGTCTTGATGTGAGTTCCCAGGAGGAGAGATTTGTAGAGAGGTGTGCTCGCCACGTCATAATTCTTCATGATGCTCAGGTCGGCAAGACTCGCCTTGCCTGCGCCCGAGCCCCCACTGCCTGAAACCGTGGTCGTCTGGCTCGCGCCCCAGCTAAACGAAAGCACCGTGATCTCGTTCTTGTGTTTGTCGTCCTGGGATTCACCGTCGATACTGTCAAGCTTCAGAAAAAAATCTACCGCCATGATCGCTCCTTGTGTAAAGTCCGTTAGCTAAGCCTTCATTGCGTTGCAAAACTTATTGCCGGGCAGCCGCGCCAGCTTACTTCGCTGACGCCGGCAACTCCGCAACGAGTCTCAGAGAGACCGTCAACTCGTCGAGCTGGAAGTGCGGCCTCATGAACGCTACGGCGCGCAAAGCACCGGCGTTCCCGGGAACCGACATCACCTCGATGCGGGCCTCACGCAACGGCCGTTCTGCCTTGGCCGCCGCGGACCCCGTGTCGTCCGCAAGCACGTATTGATTCACCCACTGGTTGAGAAACCTTTCGGCTTCAACCCGGCTCATCGCACTTCCGATCTTGTCGCGCATCATCGCTTTCAGGTAATGAGCGAAACGAGACATCGCCATGATGTAGGGAAGCTGCGCGGAGAGCCGCGCATTCGCGTTCGCCTCCGGCTTGTCGTACAGCTTGGGCTTGTTGACCGTCTGCACGCTGAAGAAGGCCGCCTTATCCGTACCCTTGCAGTGCACCAGCGGAACGAAGCCTTGATCCGCCAGCTCCTTCTCGCGACGGTCGGTGATGGTCACCTCCGTCGGACACTTGAGGGCGATATCTCCTTCATCGGTCAAAAAGTTGTGCGCTGTCAGGCCCTCGACCAGCCCGCCGCCTTCGACGCCACGGATCGCCGCGCACCATCCCGAACGGGCAAAGGAGTTCGTCATGCGCGCTGCCAACCCGTAGGCGGCATTGCCCCAAAGGTACTTGGAGTGATCGCGGCCGTCCACGGCTTCCTCATACGCGAAAGCCTCGATCTGCTTGGTGTCTTGTCCGTAGGGCTGCCGCATCAGGATGTGCGGCAAAGTCAGCGCAACATAGCGCGAGTCGTCCGACTGCCGGAACGACTTCCACTTCGCGTACTCGGTGCTGTCGAAGATCTTCGACATATCCCGCGGAGCGCCAAGCTGCGTGTAGTCGCCCAGGTTCATCAGCTGCGGCGAAGCAGCAGAGAGGAACGGAGCGTGCGCCGCCGAGGCGACCTGCCCGATCTTCTCGAGCAGCTCCAGATCCTCGGGCCCGCGGCCGAACTCATAATCCCCCACCATCGCCGCGAACGGTGCGCCGCCAAAGACGCCGAACTCCTCTTCGTACACCTTCTTGAACAAGGCGCTCTGATCGAACTCCGGCGCACGCTGAAGATCGCGCAGCAGATCCTTCTTCGAGGCGTTCAGAACCTTGATCTTGAGCATGTCATTCGTTTCGCTCTGATCCATCAGGTACTTGATGCCGCGCCAGGTCGCCTCAAGCTTCTGGAACGAAGGATGATGCAATACTTCGTTCAACTGGACGGAGATCAGCCGGTCGATCTGCGCGATACGCGCGCTGATCGTCGCTTCAGCATCCTTGCTGAGCGCCATCTGCCCATCCAGAACCTGATTGACGAACTCCTTGACGAGATCCTTGCCGCGCTCCAGGTCTCCGGCCTCGCGGCTGAAGCGCCCTTGCGCCACAATCTGGTCAAGAAGCGACGTTTCTTCTTTCGTAGTCTCGGTTGCCGCCGCGGTGCCCGCCAACGGATTCGCTGCAGTGCTCATTGTTAGCCCTCCTTGTTGGTGTCGATCTCGGCACGAAGCTTGTTCCGCTCTTCAGTGTTGGAAACGGCGTCGAAGAGCATCTGGTCGAGTTTGTCATTCCCCTGCAGCGTGCCGCGCAGGTCCGAGAGACGGGTACGCAAATCCAAAAGCTCCTTCAGCGGCTTTACCTGCTTGGCCACGTTCTCCGGAGAGAAGTCGTCCATGCTCTCGAAGTGGAGATCGACCTTCACCTGGCCGGCATTCGGATCGTCACTCAGCTTGTTGTCCACGGCGTACGCAAGGTGCGGCTGCATGCCCTTCAGCACCGTATCGAAGTTATCGGGATTGATCTCCACGAACTTCCGATCTTTCAGGGCCGCGAGAGGAGTCTCGGGCTGACCCGTCAAATCACCAAGCACACCCATGACGAAGGGCAGCTCCTTCATCTCGATTGCATTACCTACCTCGACGTCGTAGGTGATATGAACGCGCGGCGACCTGACACGATCAAGCTTATGTTGAGTACTTTCAGCCATAGTGCTTCCCCGATCCTGAATTTGCGATGCTTCAGACAGTACACAGCGTCAATGCAATGGTCAACAATTGCCGGTTATGAGCGATAAAGCGCGTAAGTGCCTTCGAAGCGCGTAACTGCGTCTGAGGAGCGACGCGTTCTTTTTTGTTCGTCAAGAACGCCTGCTATCGAGCCGCTCCAGACAAACCCAGCGCAAACTAATGAAACAAAGTAGAACCGAAAATAAGGGAGGCCTGCCCAGGCATTGAACTCTAACGCAATGCGCGGAGCCCTTCAAGTGAATTTTAAAGCTTTCTTCTCAAAACGGAGGAAGAAGGCGGCGGCAGCTCGAGCTTCGGTCATGCGCCGCTTTGGCCCATCTAGAGTAAGCTAGCCAAGCTATCTCTTCCTGCCGTACGGAGCCTTTCGCATGCGACAACTCCAGCCCGTTATCTGGTCGAAAGGAACCTTCCTTTCTCCGCAGCACCTGCAATCCCAGGAGCGCTTTGTCGAGGACACCGTGCGCTTTTACCTCGATTCGCTGGTCTCCAGGTCCTGGGGTTTTCTCCGCATTCAGATCGACGCGAAAGCATTGACGGAAGGCACCCTCACCATCGCCGTTGCAACCGGCATCTTCCCCGACTCGCTCCCCATCGATCTTCCCTCGTCGGACCCGGTGCCCGCTTCGCGCGTCCTCAAGGAATGCTTCCGCGACGGCCGCGAGAGCTGCATCTTCTACCTCGCCATCCCGCAGTACTTGCAGGGAGGGATGAACATCTCCCTGCAGCGCGGCCGCGTCAGCACGCGGTATCTTGCGCAGACGCAGATGATGCGCGATGAAAACGGCGGCATCAACGAGAAGCCGGTGCAGGTCGCCCGCAAGAACCTCCAGATCCTTTGCGAAGGGGAGAATCTCGAAGGTTCAGTCCTCCTTCCCTGCGTTCGCGTAGTACGTGCTGAAACCGGGACCTATAGCCTCGACCCGGGCTACGTGCCGCCCATGTTGGACGTGCATGGCAACGAGACCCTGATCGGCATCGCACGCGGCCTGGTGGAGGTACTCGTAACCCGCAGCAGTCAACTGGCCGGCAGCCGCCGCCAGAAGAACCAGACTCTCGCCGACTTCACCGCGTCCGACGTCGCGAACTTCTGGCTGCTCTATACCATCAACACGCACCTTCCCGGCTTGCGGCACTTTCTGCAGTCCGGCGGAGTGCAGCCGCAGATGCTCTTCGATCATCTCGCCAACCTGGCCGGAGCTCTGACCGCCTTTTCCACCCAGATCGATCCCCGGGACCTGCCGCGCTACGATCACGAGGCTCTTGGCCCCTGCTTTATAGAGCTCGATCGCTTGCTCCGCGTCATGCTCGAAACCGTGGTGCCAAGCAACTTTGTCTCAATCCCGCTTACCTTGTCCCGCGATACGATTTACTCCGCGTCGATCGATAAGGATATCTGGTTTGAGAACTCCCGCTTTTACCTTGCGGTGTCGGCCGATATGCGCGATGCCGACCTGATCGACCGCATCCCCAAGCTCACCAAGGTATGCTCCGCCACGCACATCGAAACACTCGTCCGGCAGGCGCTGCCGGGCATCGCACTCACCCACGTGGAACAACCGCCGCGGGCCATCCCGGTTAAACTTCGCTACCAGTACTTCAGCATCGAGCGAAGCGGAGCCGCCTGGGACGCCGTACAGCGAGCCCGCAACTTCGCCGTCTATGCCCCGTCCGATCTGCTCAATCCGCAGATGGAGCTGATCATCCTGCTGCCGCGGGCAAACTGACCGGCGCTCCGCACATTTGGCGTCAGATCGCAATGCGGTGGCCTGTGCGGCTTTCCCGTCGCCCAGCCGATTACTTCTTCATCAGCAGCACCACGGCCAGGATACCCACCAGCAGGAGAATGATCAGGATCAGAAGCAGCGGCAGGTACTTCTGCATCATGGTCGCGGCCGGTTCCGGACTTTTTACTTCGGGAAGCTTGACCTCCGGGGCCTTCAACTCCGGGAGCTTCACGGACGCGGCCAGCTGTGGAGCTGCCGGAGCCGCCGCGTTTGCAGGTGCGGCCCCTGTCTCACGCAGCGCTGCCTCCCGCAAGGCGGAGGCATTCATAATGCGCGTGAACTCGCTCGGCCCTGAACTCGCCGAAGCCGGAAACTGCGGCTGGGCAGGCAGGGAGGGCGCGGCCGGCTGTGGCACGACAGGAGCGCTTGGGTAAGGAACAGGAGCCGCTCCACGGCTGTTGAGAGCATCCAGTCTGGCATCAGAACCGGCATCCTGCGCAGCCAGCGGTGGCCGATAGGCGGCCGGAGCAGCGGCCGGGACAGTCTCCTGGCCCAGGCTTCGAAGCAGCCGGGTAAGCTCGCCGGGAGCCGCTTGCGACGAGGGAAAACCCGGGGTTTGTCGAGGACCCGCGGCAGGCGGCTGCGATGCAGACGACTCCAACGGCGAAAAGGACGGGGTCTGCGGGGCCGGCGGCGAGGCTCTAAGCGAGGAGAAGACCTGCGACGCTCCCAGATCGGACTGCGCCGACACCCCGGAGGGTCCCGGTGGAAGCGGCCTCGCGGCAAACCCGGGATCGGCAAACCCCTTGTCCTGCGGCTTGCCTGGCTCACGCTGGTCATCGAGTGTGTTGAAGAGTTGAGTAAACGTTCCGCCCTGCGGCTCGGCCGGACCTTGTCGCAGAGACGCGTCGTTCCTTGTCGCAGGAGGGTCAGCAAAGGGGGACGCCGCGCGAGGCAGCTCCTGTCCGGCCGTCTCTGCGCGCGGAGATAGCGCCTGGAACATCTGCGTGAAGGACTCCGGCGAGGCCGTTTGCTGCGTCGCCGGCGACGCCTGCAGCGGCGAGGGCGTGCTGGACGCTTCGTTGAAGTGCGGCGGCGGCGGATGCGGTGGGGCTGTCGCAGGGGTGGTGACCGCGCTGAAAAGCTGGGTAAAAGAAGCAGGTTCCGTCGCCGGTGCGGGCACCGTGGGGAACGCTTCCACGGCAGCGTGTTGACTTGAAGCACCCGCCGGAGCGGAAGCCTCGGGAGGATCTTGCCGATGGCTCTGAGTCTCCGTCCCGAATGCACTGAACAACTGTGTGAAGGAACCTTCGCTCGCATGGGACGGAGGCTCCGGTGCAGCAGGAGCCGGGGAGGGCGTTGGCGCAGCGGGCGCGCTGGGCGGGGGAGTGGAAGGAACGGCAAAGCTGGTGAAGAGCCTGGTAAATGAACCAGGCTCCGGCTCCGCAGCGGCTGTTGACGAAGCGGGAGGCGCGGCAGGCGCACTGCCCGGCGGCGACATGGAATCAACTGGCAGCGGGCTATGGACCGATGCCACCGCGCCTTTAGCGGGTGTCGCAGGCGCGGCAGCCGCTGGGGAAAAGGCTCCCAGAAGCTGGGTAAACCCACCGTCCGGCATCCCCTCCTGGCCTTGCGCCGGGGGCTCCTTCTCTGTCACTGGCTGTTTGGCTGGAACCGCCGGTTCTGACGTTCGTGCGGCTGAAGACGCTCGCATGACATTGCGCAGCGCCTCCGATTCGGCCGGCGTTCCCGCCTCCGCCTTGAACACCATCTGGTGCAGCACGGGTGCCACCGGCGCGGCGATCGTTTCAGCCGGCGCCTTGTCGGCCTCAGGCTCAACCTTCGCAACAGCGGGAGTGGGGGCCAACCCCAGCAGCCGCGCAAGCTCATCATCAGCCGAGCTCGCTCCTGACGGCTCCGGCCCAAGTGTCTTGAAGACACCCGTCGCTCCGCCAGCGGGTTCAGGCGTGCCGGGTACAGCGTTCCTCGGGTCTTGGCTCTTCGCGTCCGCCATCAGTCGCTTCTCCGTTGCTTGATCGCTACGACATGGATGATATCCCGATCGACTGAATGTTTCTTGACACCCCTCGGGAAGGTTTCTAGTATGACGCTAAAGCTTCTTCGGTTGCGGCGACTTACCCTGCACAGATCGTGTCTCAGAGCCTTTCCCTGCGTTCCCTCACCCGCAGCCCAATGGATCGTCACCTATGAAGTCTCTCTCGCGCGTGGTCTGGTCGGAGGGAATGCATCTCGGCCCCCAGCATTTTCAGACACAAAGCCGCTACTTCGAAGATTCCCTCTGGTTTCTAGCGGCAGGGCTTCGGCGCCATCCCTTCGGGCTCATCACACTCTCGCTGGATACAGAAGCTATTCGCAACGGGAACGTCATCCTGCGCCACGCCTCCGGCATCTTCCCCGATGGCCTGGTGTTCGACATCCCCGACAGCGACCCCGCCCCGCCGCCCGTCAGCTTGCGGGACCTGTTTTCCCCCACCGACAGCGAGATCACGCTGTATCTGGCCGTGCCGCGCCGCAGCCAGCGCGGCCTGGACTGCGATCTGAACGGCGAGCCAAACAGTGACTCGCGTTATCGCGCATCCGACCGCTCCATCATCGACGACACCAGCGGCCAGGATGAGTACACCGTGGCCTTCGGCCACAAGAACATCACGCTCTGCATCCAGTCCCAACTCACACCAAACTCCATCTCCTTCCCGATCACCCGCATCTTCCGCGATGCCAAGGGCGGCTTTGCCGTCGATCCCGAGTACATCCCGCCCTGCCTGCGCATCAGCGCAAATGAACATCTGCTGATCCTGCTCAAGCGTCTTATTGAGACGCTCAATGAGCGGATTAGCACCGTCAGCCGTGGCAAGCGGCGCGAGGGTCAATTCGAGGTTGGCACCTCTTCGCTCGACGTCGCCAACTACTGGTTTCTGCACGCGCTCTGTTCTGCTCTTCCTGCGCTGCAGCAGCAGTTTCACGCCAAGCACAACCACCCGGAACAGCTCTACACGGATCTTGTCCGGCTCTCCGGTGCCTTGTGCACGTTCTCGCTTGAGTCTGAGCCCAGCGACATCCCTGCCTACTCGCACCTCGATCTTTCCACGGTCTTCCGCACGCTCGATGAACATATCCGGCGTCATCTGGAGATCGTGGTTCCGTCGAACACCATCACCCTCGACTTCACGCGTTCCGAGCCCTACGTCCAAGTCGCCGAAGTCAACGACGAGCGTTGTTTCCGGCGCGCCCGCTGGATCTTCGGCATCCGCTCCAAGCTGCCTGAGTCCGAACTTCTGCGACTCACCCCGGCACTGGTCAAGATCTGCTCCGCCGAAGGCGTCACAAAGCTGGTGCAACGCGCCCTGCCTGGGCTGGAACTGCTGCATCTGCAGGTGCCGCCCTCGGCGATCTCAGCCGAGGCCGACATGCACTACTTCAGCATCAACACCGCGGGTGCCTGCTGGCAGCACATCTTGCAGACGAAACGCGTCGGTATATACATTCCCGGCGACATCCGCGACGCAATCTTCGAAGTCACCGTGATCCTGGAGACAAGTGCATGAGCCCCAACCCAGCAGGTGCCGAAACCGCTAATCCGGCGCCGCTCGCAGCCCGCAGCAACAGCATGGCGCTTGCATTCCAGGACGTCATCACCGTCATCCTGCGGATGCGCTATGGCGCACAGCGTGTTCCCGACGCAGCGGCCTTCCGCACCAGCATCCGCGGCATGATCGCCGGCGCCGTCCAGGAAGTCCGCAACCAGGGCTACTCCGACGATGCCAGCCGCATGGCCCTTTACGCGATCGTCGGGTATCTGGACGAGAGCGTACTCAACTCGCAGGACCCGGCCTTTGCAGACTGGTCGCGGCGGCCGCTACAGGAAGAGATGTTCGGCGGTCACTTCGCCGGCGAGACGTTCTTCCGCCAGATCGCTGATCTGCTGAACGCCCCGGAGACCATCCAGGTCGCCGATACGCTGGAATTGCACGCTATCTGCCTGCTGCTCGGCTATCGCGGCAAGTACGCCTTCGGCGACGCGGGTGAGATCTCCTCGATCCTCGCCCGCATCCGCGACAAGATCGTTCGTATCCGGGGTCCGCTCGCGCTTGCTCGCCTCAGCGCCGTCCCGGAGATCGCGATCGCGCGCAAACCCGACCGCTGGCTCAGAGGCCTCAGCATCTGTGCCATGGTCCTCTTCGTCCTGACGCTGGCTTTGTTTACTGTCTATACGCTGGCGCTCGGTTCCGGCCTGGCGTCCATCCGCAGCGCGGTCCAGCCCGTCTCCGTCGGGCTTCCATCTCAAACGGACACGAGGGTCTCCCTGTGAAGCTTCTCTGGTGGATCATCCTCGGCTTCATCCTCTACCTGGCAGTTGTCGTCGGCTTGGGCTTTCTGCTGCATCTGCCCTCCATGCGGATGATTCTCTTCGACGTCATCCTCGGTGTGCTGGGCCTCGCTGCCTACGTGGTTATCCTTTGGTACCGGAAGAGCCTGCAGCCCGCGGACGCTGAGCCCGCCAGCGCAGCGGACCAGGCGAACCTCGACGCCCTCATCCGCGATGCCGATGCAAAGCTGAAGCAAGCCAACCGTCCCGGCGTCAAGTCGCTCGCGTCGATGCCGCTCATTTATGTCATTGGCGATGAGAACAGCGCGAAGACTCAGACCATCCTGCAGTCCGGGTTAGAGCCGGAGCTGCTCGCGGGACAGGTCTACCGCGAGCAGACGATCATCCCAACCGCGGCCGTCAACGTCTGGCTCACCGGCTCCGCCGCCGTCGTCGAGGCAGGAGGCGCCCTGCTGCGGCAGCCCGCTCTCTGGCAGCGGCTGCTGAAGCTCACCGCACCCGGCTCGATGAGTGGCGCACTGTCAAAATCCGGACAGCTGCCCGCCCGCGCGGTTGTGCTCTGCGTCAGTATCGAACGCATCCTCGCCCCAAGCACCAGCGAGCAGATCCGCGCACTCGCCCAGACGATGAATACTCGTCTGCGCGAGCTTTCGCAGACCCTCGGCATCTCGCTTCCGGTGTACGTCCTCTTCACCAAGGTCGATACCGTCACAGCCTTTGCCGAGTACGCGGCGAACCTTACCGAATCGGAGACGACTACACCCCTCGGCTCGATGCTCGCCGAGACCTACACGGCCGGCGCCGGACTCTACGCCGAACGTGCCGCCCAGCAGATCGGCACTCGTTTCGACGAGGTCACCTACCTCCTCTCCGAGTTTCGCCTCGAACTGCTCGCCCGCGGCGGCCAGGCCGCCGATCTCGCCCGCTCCTACGAGTTTCCCCGAGATCTGCGCAAGATCCGCACCGGCATCGTCGACTTTCTGGTGGAAGTCGCGCGCCCCAGCCAGCTCGGCATCAATCCCTTCCTGCGTGGCTTTTTCTTCTCCGGCGTGCGCGCGCACATCGTTGAAGATGTTCTCTCCGTCGGCGCGCAACGGTCGGCTCCCATCGTCCCGCAGGATGCCGGCGCAACCCAGGTCTTCTCCTTCGCCGCCATGCAGCAGCCGCCGGCCGCTCCGGCGCGCAGCATGTCCACGCGCAAGGTTGCGCAGTGGGTCTTCCTTCCCCACTTCTTCTCGCGCCTGGTTTTGACCGATAAAACAGCGCTCGAAAGCAGCCGCGCAAGCACCCGGGTCTCCGGAGTCAAGCGCGCACTCGTCGCCGCGCTCTGTGCTCTGCTGGCGATCTACCTCGTCCTCCTCACCATCTCCTTCTTCCGCAACCGCACGCTCGAACAACGCGCCGCCGCAGCCGCAACCAATGTAACCCCCGTTGGCAAGACCGACGTCGCTTCTGTCGCCGACCTGCAGTCGCTCGACCAGCTGCGCCTGCTCCTCGTCGAGCTCGACGGCTATCATCGCGACGGTGCACCGCTGATGGATCGCTGGGGACTCTATCGCGGCGAGGACATCCGAATCGCCGCCTGCCGGGCTTACGGTCAGCGGTTCGAAAAGCTCCTGCTCGCCCAGACCCAGGCCAATATCGTCGCCAGGCTCTCCGCACTTCCCGCCAAGGCCGGCCCAAGCGACGAATACCAGGCCACCTATAAACCTTTGAAAGCCTGGCTCATCACCACCTCCAACCCGGAAAAGAGCACGACCGATTTCCTCTCGCCTGTGCTCGAATCGGAGTGGATTGCCAACCGTCCTATCTCGCCCGAGGTACAGCAGCTGGCCCAAAACCAGTTCGACTACTACTCCACCGTCCTGCCTGAGCCAAACTCCTGCCTCGCCGGCCTGGGCGGCACCAGGCCCGATGCCAACCTTGTTGCGAACACACGCGGCTACCTGAACAGCTTCGCAGGCATCGATCACGTCTACCTCAGCATGAAGTCCGCGGCCGATCGCAAGTTTCCGCCGATCGACTTCAAGAAGCTCTACCCGAACTCTGTCCGCTTCGTCGCTGCTCCTACCATCGTGGATGGCTCGTTCAGCAAGGCCGGCTTCAGCTTCATGCAGGACGCGATCAACCATCCGGATTCCTACCTCTCCGGCGAGGAGTGGGTGACCGGACCGTCAACGCAACCCATCGATCGAGGTTCGCTCCGTGCGCAGCTGAGCCAACGCTACCAGGAAGACTTCCTCGCCGCCTGGCGCACCTTCCTCAAGTCCGCCCTTGTGCTGCCGTTCGCCAACGAAGAAGATGCCGCGACCAAGCTGCATGAGCTCGACGGACCGGCCTCCCCGCTGCTGCAGATCTTCGGCGTCGTCGCGCGAAATACCTCGGTGGATAACCCCGCCTTCAGCCAGCCGTTCCAAGCGCCGCGCTCCATCGTCCCGGCCGGCGATGGTCCCGCAGTCAACCCCGGCTACACGGAGAAGCTGAGTGCGATCGAACAGGCGCTCCGCCAGATGCTTGCCGCGCCGGGCGGCGCACCCGACCCCACACAGGTCAACGCCGCGGTCGTCGCCGCGAACCAGACGGTCAGCACCCTGCGCGGCGGCTTCCAGCCGCCTGACCCCGCGGGCATAGCCGACAGCAACTCCGAACGCCTGCTGGGTGAGCCCATCAAGGGCGTTGAAGCCCTTGCCGGCAAAGCGCCTGCCAAAGCCGCCAACGGAGCGGGCGCCGACTTCTGCAAAGCCGCGACCGTCCTCACCAAGTTTCCCTTCAATCCAGACTCGAAGCTGGACGCCGCACCCGATGAGGTTGCCGCCTTCTTCAGCGCGGCCGGGCCCATCGCGCAGTTCGTCGCGGCGCAGTCCAAGTTCATCGCCTACAACGGAAGCATCTACACAGCTGTACCCGGAACCCAGGTCAACCCGGCGCTGCTCAACTTCCTGAATAACACGCGGTACGTCTCGTCGACTCTGTTCCCGAACGGCACCACGCTGCCTGCGCTGGCCTTCAGCATCACACAGCAGCCAACGCCCAATCTCAGCCCCGCGACGCTGGACGTCGATGGCGCATCCTTCGCCAATGTAGAGGTCGCAAACCACGTCAACTGGCAATATCGAGCGCAAGGATCCGTCAAACTCGCGGGCGCTGGCCAGACCAAGAACAACTTCGGGCCCTGGTCCATCTTCCACTTCGCTTATGCTGCCAAACACCCTTCGTCGAACCAGCTGGAGTACATCTTCCAGAACAATGGCATCACGGAAAAATCGGTGAATGGCGTCGATATCATCTACAACTTCACTCTCGACGATGCCGGTGCACGCATGCTCAATCCCGACTTCATGCGCCGTCAACTTCATTGTGTCGCCACTGTTGCTAAATAGCCTCGCCTCAGGAGCTTCCTTGGGATACCAGGTGGATGTATTCGCTTTCAGCGACATCGGTTGCGTTCGCACCAACAATGAGGACTCGTTCGGTTACGATCCCGAACACCAGGTCTACGTCGTGTGCGATGGCATGGGCGGCATGGCCAGCGGCGAAGTGGCCAGTCAGATGGCCGTCACCGCCTTCCTGCAAGCCATGATCGGCGCGGCACCGGCTACAGCACTCGAATCGAGCATGAACCACGCCATCGCCGCTGCAAATCGCGCAGTCAACGAGGCCGGGCAAGACCCGCAGCATCATGGCATGGGCACAACCCTGGTCGCAGCCTGCGTGCAGGAGGCGCGGCTCTACATCGGCAATGTTGGCGATAGCCGGGCCTACCTGATCAAAGGCCATCAATGCATGCAACTCACCGTCGACCATTCCTTCCGTAACGAACTGATTCGGACGGGTAAGGTGAAGGTTGAGGATGCCGACAACTTCGATCTCACCGGGTTGAACTCTGTAATCACCCGTGCCATTGGCGTCGCGCCCAAGGTCGAGCCGGACTTCTTTGCCCTGGACCTCGACGTAGGCGATATCGTGCTGCTCGCATCCGACGGTCTCACCCGCTATGTCAAGCAGAGTGAGATCAGCCTGCTGGTGGGCGCCTGTGACCTTGCAACCACCGCCAGGAACATGGTCGCCGTAGCCAAAGAACGGGGCGGAGCCGACAACATCACCGTCCTGCTGCTGCAGCTTATAAGTCGACCGAACGCCTCAGGCGAGGAGCCACCCTCGCCCCTCGCCTGAAGCCGCTGAGGCCCCGGAACTCGCGGGGCCTGAAGCATCGCTCTCGTAGCCGTACAAGCTTTCGGCTGGCCCATCGCGTCCTCTGCGATGTTTGGACTCGCAAGCACTACCCCCAGGGGCTATTTGCCCTAATTCACCGGAAGCTGCACGATCAAGGAACTCTGCACGAAGTTCGTCGGCGAAGCGGACGACGTAATCACCTCGGTGACGTTGATAATGTAGACGCCGGTGGGCGTCACCGTGACCGGTGGGTTGAACGAGTCTTTAGCGCAGGAGCTCATGGTCAGGCACAGGACGATCAGCCCGAGCCCAGCCATCGGCAGACGGCGCCGCTTTGCGCCAGCCGGACCACGGAAGAACCAGAGGAAGAAGAAAGCTCCTGGAATACCAGCCTCCGCCGCAAGCAGAGCTGGATTCGCCGGTATCCGGTTCCGCGCCAAATTCCCTGCCGTCGTCTGGATCGTGATCTGAACCGGCACGCTTGAGCCGGCGGTTGTCACCGTCGGTGCCATGCAGGAGATGCCGTACTGTGACGGCAGCACATTCACGTTGCTCGTTCCCTCAAGCGATACGCTGCTGCATTGGAAGGTTACCTGCGCCGCAGTCGCGGAGGAGGGCACAATCGCCGTCGCCAACGACGGAGAGCCAGCCGTCACCGAGGGCAGGATGTTGAGGGTGAGGTCCCGCGAGGCGGTGCCCATGAGTCCCGAGCTGTCCGACCCCGTAAGCACAATGGTGTACGTCCCAGCCTTCGCGTAGGTGTGGATCGTGTTCGAGGCCGGGGTGATGGTTCCGTCGCCGTAGTTGATCGTGGTCACCAGGGGCAGGCCCTGTGGATCGGTACAGCCTGCATTCACCGTGGCCGCGAGCGAGTTAGAGGACCCATTGACCGCCAGCGTGCAGGTGGGAGCGCCAAGCAGGCTGTAGCTGGCACTCGCGATTCCACTTGGAAGGTAGCCGTTCACGACTGCAATGGCGTTGATTGTCTCCGTCCCATTGACGACGATCGCCCCGTTGTACAGAGTGGACGAGGTGGTCGGCGCAGTCCCGTCCACGGTGTAAAAGAAGGTGGCGCCCAGCTGACTATCGGAAAGCGTGACGCTTTGTGGCCCGTTGTAGGAGCCCGTCGTCACACTGAAGATCGGCGTCGAAGCAGCCGTGTTGGCCACGCTCAGGGTACTCGTGCCGGAGGCCGCTGCGTAGTTCGCATCGGCCGCCTCCCGAACCGTGATGGGATAGTTGCCCGCTGCGAGGGTTCCCGTGGACGGGTCTGTCGCCGTGCAGGTCCGCACCGAGGCCGCCGCGGTGCAGCTTGCATTCAGCGAAGCATTATTGACGGTGAAGGTGACTGCGCCCGAGGGAGCTACAGCAGCTGTGTAGGAGATGGCGGCCGTCAAAACCGTCGACGCCGTTCCAGCCACAATAGATTGCGGATAGACCGCGACCGTTGCCGCAGACGAGGCGACCGTCAGGCTGCCGGAGCCACTCGCCTGCAGGTAGTTTCCATCAGCCTGCTCCCCCACCGTGATCGGGTAGGTGCCGGGGCTCAGCGCATTCACGGCCGAATCCGCCGCCGTGCAGGTTCGCATCGAAGCCGCCACTGTGCAGGTAGCGTTGAAGGACGTGTTGTTCACCGTGAAGATCACATTCCCGGTCGGTGCCGTGCTTCCGCTGTAGGTCACAACGGCCTGTAGTGATGCGCTCGGCGTTCCGTAGGAGACCGAGAGAGGCGTGACCGCAATGCTGGGCAGGGCAGCCGTAATCGTCAGGGTGCTGCTAACCGAGGAAGACGCCGCCGCATACGTGGCGTCGGCGGCTATGGTGGCTGTGATCGGGTACACACCCGTTCCCAGCGATGCCGCGTTATAGCTGCCGGTACAGGTAAGCGGAGACGCCGAGCCGGAACATACACCGGCAACCGACACGCCGTTCACCGTGAAGGCGAAGGAGCCCGTCGGCCGAACGGTGCCACCATACGAGAGCGTTCCGGATAAGGCCACCGGCGTCGTCGAGCCGTAGCTGATGGTTGCGGAGTTGACGACAATCGCAGGCGCCGAGTTCGAGATCGTAAGCGAACTCGTTCCGGAAGCCACGTTATAGTTTGCGTCGGCCGTTTCGGTTACGGTAATGGGGTACGTGCCGGGAGCGAAGCTCGCCGTCGGATAGTAAGCCGTGCAGCTGAGAGGAGAGTTCGCGCCCGTGCAGGTGCCTGTCACCGGGTTCCCGCTGCCCACAACGAAGCTCGTCACCCCGGTGGGAGTCGCGCCGACGTAAGTGATCGTGGCGGTCAGCGTGGTATTGCTCGCACCATACGCGGAGGAGCCCGGCTGCGCGACTGCGATCGACGGGGTTGCTTTCGAGATCGTCAGGGTACCGGTCCCGGAGACCTGACCGTAGTTGGCGTCTGCGGCAAGAGCAGCCGTGATGACGTAAGTGCCAGCGGCCAGGCCCGTCGTAGGATACGTGGCGGTGCAGGTCCGAGGCGAAGTGCTGCCGGTGCAGGTTGCTGTTACCGACGAGCCAGTGCCAACCACAAAGGTGACCGCGCCCGTGGGTGCAACTGCGCCGGAGTAGGTAATGTTGGTAGTCAGTGCGGTGGATGTGCCTCCGTACACGAGATTCGCGGCAGCCACGCTCAAGTTCGACGATGCCTTGCTGATCGTCAGCGTGGCGGAACCGGTGGAGGACGCCGCGTTATAGAGCGTGTCGGCGGCGAGCGAGGCGGTGATCGGGTACGATCCCGTCGCCAGCGTTGCGGCATTGTAGCTGCCGGTGCAGGCGAGCGGAGAAGCGGTGCCGGAACAAGTGCCGGCGACAGACGTGCCGTTTACGTTGAAACTGAAGGCGCCGCTGGGCCGCGTGCTTCCGCTGTAGGAGAGCGTTCCGGATAGGGTGACCGGCGTCGTGGAGCCGAAGGCCGAGGTCGCGGAGTTGACAGCGATCGTGGGGGTCGAAGCCGAGATCGTCAGCCTGTTTGTACCCGACGCAAGGTTGTAGTTCGTGTCGCCCGCCTGGGTTACCGTGACGGTGTAGCTGCCGGGAGACAGGGTCGACACGGGATAGGACGCCGTGCAAGTGAGCGGCGAAGTTGTGCCCGAGCACGAACCGGTAACCGCCGCTCCGGAACCGACCACGAAGCTTGTAGCTCCTGCGGGAGCGGCCCCCGTATACGCGACGCTCGCCGTCAGCGTGGCGCTGCTTGCGCCATAGATAAGCGAAGCCGGCTGGGAGACGGTGACCGTAGGCGTTGCCTTTGCCACGCTCAGAGAGTTGGTACCGGACGACGAGTTGTAGTTGCTATCCGCAGCCAGGGTCGCGGTGATGGTGTAACTGCCCGGGGCAACGGTCCCTGTGGGATAGCTGACCGTGCAGGTTCGCGGCGACGTGCTTCCCGAGCACGTTGCCGTGGCTGCGGAGCCGCCGCCCACGACAATCGTCACCGCGCCCGTGGGAACAACAGCGCCGGAGTACGTGAGGCTTGCCGCAAGGGTAGTGGAAGTGGCTCCGTAGACACTGCTGGCTGTGGCCACGCCGAGCGTAGCCGACGCCTTGCCGACAGACAGTGTGCCGTTTCCGCTGGCAGCGCTGTAGTACTGGTAAGCGGCCTCGGTCGCCGTAATCGTATACGTGCCAGCCACCAGCGAACCGGTGGGATAGGATGCCGTACAAACCAGCGGCGTGGCAGATCCGCTGCAATTGGCCGCAACCGCCGCTCCCCCGTTGACTGAAAATGTCAAACCACCACCCGGCGCAGCGCTGCCGCCGTTATAGGCAACCGTCGCATTGAGCGTAGTGTTGGCCGTCCCTACCGAAGCGCTTGCCGATTGCACCGTCACTGTGGCGGTCGGATCGGCGATCGTCAAGGTCCCCGTGCCTGTGCCCGCGGTGTTGTTCGTATCTGCCGCTTCGGAGACGGTAATGGTGTATTGACTCGGCTCCAGCGTCAGGTTGCTGTAGGTAGTGTGGCAGGAGAGCGGCGAGGTCGAACCGGTGCAGGTAGCCGTTTGCGTGGAGTTCGGGTCCCCGCCCAGCGACACCGTAACGGCACCCGTCGGCGTTGAGCCGCTGAAACTAATCGTCGCAGAGATCGTCGTCGAGTTACCGTACACAACCTGATCCGGCTGCACGGTGATCGTCGTCGAGTCCTGGATCGCAGTTCCTGCCAGGGCGACTGTCTGGGTCGCTGTCGTCGCGCCCAGGTTGCTGTCGGTAAGGACGGAACTCTCCGCGAAGGTGCCAGGGTGCTGAGGAACGAACTGGTACCCCAAGGTGCACGTGTCGCCGGCCCCCAGGGTGCCCGCAGCCGAGCTCGCGCTCGTCTCCGTCGGGCAAGTCGTCACGGATCCCGTCGCGACGCTGAAATCTACCGGGCTGGTCGGGTTGGTGCCGCTGGCCGGGACGGGGAAGCTCAGGGACACATTGCCGATATTGTTCAGCGTTACCGTCTGCGGGCTATCCGCGCTGGTCGTTCCAGCGCCGGTCGAGGCGAAAGCGAGCGACGGTGCATCGGCCATGTCCAGCTTCACCATGCGGCTATTTTCGGCGTCAGCGACGTACAGGTTGCCGTGCCCATCGAGAGCCAGATACGCCGGCGAGGCGATATCACTCAGAAGCACACTCAGGCTGTACTGTCCGCCAGCCAGAGTTTCTTTTACGACGCGGTTGTTGCCGGTGTCCGCCACGTACAGGTTTCCTGTAGCGTCGACAGCGACGGCATTTGGAGCACTGAGATTGCTGGCGACAACACTTTGCGTATACCCCGTAACCGAGGGTGTCTCTTTGACGATCCGGTCGTTCCCCGCATCCGCCACATACACGTTTCCGCTGCCGTCGACAGCGATTCCGAAGGGCTGGTTCAATCCACTCGCGATCACGCTCTTGGTGTAGCTGAATTCCCCGGAAGGCGTCTCCTTATAGATGACGTTACCCGTTCCATCGGAGTAATAGACGTTTCCGGCGCTGTCGACCGCTACGCCGGAGGGTGAATCGTACTCACTTGCGTCCACGGTGTAGCTGCTATAGGTGCCGGACGACGACAACGCCAGCTCCCTCACTTCACTGGAGCTGCTGCCCAGGAAGAGATTTCCTGCGCCGTCGATCGCGAGGTCTTGTGGTGAATACACGTTGGCACTAACCACCGTCGACGTATTGCCCGACAGCTTATAGACAACGGAAGAGGTTTCGCTCCCGTAAAAGACATTCCCGGCGGCGTCCACGGCGATCCCGGTGGGTACTTCGCCACTCTCGACCGTGCTGACGGTAGCGGGCGTGAAGACCACCTGCGGCCCGGTTCCAGTGCCCGTAAGGTAGCCAGTCGCAATCGCCGTCCCGGAGCTGTTGTACAGGACGACCGCCCCATTCCGAACTCCGGCGAGGGACGGCTTGAATCGGACAGCAACGGTGCAGGTATCGTTCACGGCATAGGACGTCCCCGCCTTGCAGCTGCCCGTTCCCGTATCGGAGAAATCGAGACTGGCATTCCCATCCGTCAACACCGCATCGGCACCGAGCGTACCCGCGGTGTTGAAGGTGAAAGTGAGGGCTTGCGCCGCGGTCGCCGTCCCGATATTCGAGGCAGCGAAGTTGATAGGAGCGAGCTGGTAGCGAAGAACCTCGAAATTTTCAGTGTCGGAGGTATAGAGATTGCCGTTTGCGTCCGTCGCAATGCTATCCGGAGCTTGCCCCCCGGTCACCAACGCCACGGGTGTCGCGGTGCCAGCCGGATATTCCGTCACGCCCGTGCTCTCCGCGACGAAAAGATTGCCGTTGCTGTCGAAAGCCAGCGCGGTCGGGCTGGTCAAGCCAGTGGCAAAGACGGATTCGGTATAGGTACCGTTAGCCAGCGTCTCCTTCAGAACGCGGCCATTGCCTGTATCCGCAATGTAGAGGTTGTTGTTGCTGTCAACCGCCACGCCTCCCGGCGCGTTCAGGATGGATGAATTTTGCGAGCCGTTCAGAATCACGGTCTGAACATATCCGCCCCCGGAAGGAGTCTCTTCCAGGATCGTGTTCGCGCCGGTCTCCGCAATGAAGACGTTTCCGTTGCTGTCGACCACAAGGTTCTGAGGCCCGGAGAGATTATTCGCGATTGTGGTGGGCGTGTAAGTCCCCCCGGAGAGCGTCTCCTTCACCACGCTTCCTACGTTGCTATCCGATTCATCGTTCTCCTCCGAGAGGTAGAGGTTCCCGCTTGCATCTCGCGCAATACCCGCGTAGTAGACGCTGCTCTCCTCAGTTCCCCCAAAGAGAGTCGTGGAGATATAGCCGCTGCCATTGGGCGTCTCTTTGTATACCCCGCTGTAGGCCGCAACGTAGACGTTCCCGCTGGAATCGACCACGACCCCGTACGGGTCGTCGACTCCGGTCGCAACGCTGCACGTGGTGTTACAAAACTGCGCCGTCTGCGCCGAAGCGCTCGTCACTTGGCTGGCCCAGGATGCGAGAAGCAGAAGCCCAACAGATGCGCGGCTGATCCGATGCAGAAGATTGCGGACGAAGGTGCGAGAAACCAGGGGAGACATGAGGACTCCTACAACGATCAGGCAGCTTGTGTGATTAGCGTACCTAGCCTACCTGACCTTCCTGTGACAGACAAGCGTAGATCGCCTTTCGCGAAACGCTCGCTGTCGTCTACCGGCTTACTCCACCGACCGCCGATCGAGTTTCGGCCCAATCCATGTCCTCGTTGCCAGCCGGCCGGGCCACCGTCAGCGATCTTCGATCGAGGCAATGCTCCAGCCGCTCCCGCCCTTGTGCAGGACGACATGGACTGGCTGAGCGGGCCCCGGCGTCTTCTTTCCATTTTGCGTGTAAGTGAAAGCCTGTCGCAGATTCACCGTCGCCTGATCCCCGGACACATGGATATCTTCGTCGCCGTACGAGAGGTTGACGTGGATGGCATTGAATTGCTTGAAAGCCTCCTGCAGCCCCTTCTGCTGAGACTTGGTAATCGTCGGCCAGGATTTCCGGACCTCGTCCAGGCTTTCATCCTGGTACGCGTCCACGTAACTTCGCAGCGCCTGCTGAACACCCTGGCGATCCACATTCGGCGCAGCGGAAACGGCCGCAGCGGCCGGCGCAGCAGCGGCCGGCGCCGGACGCACGTCCACATGGAGCGACTCGGCCGCAGTGCCCGCGGGTCCTTTGGCAACCATCCGGAACGTCGTCGAGCCCGGCGGGGAAAGGGTTCGCGAGCCCGAGGGCTCAACCGTGCCAAGCCCATCGATGCTCACCTCCCTGGCATTGTCGGTGTGCCAGGTTAGGGTCACGGGCTGACCGGCGACGATGCTGTCCGAGCTCGCGGTAAACCGCACCGTAGGCGGAGCGGCAGCGGGTGCCGTCGCGACCGGCGCAGGCGCTGCGGCAGCCGGCGCCGTCGCCGTCACCGCCGCAGGCGGCCCAGCGGCATGCGGCCCGGCAGCAGGCGGCAAAGCAGCAACCAGTGGGGCAGAGGACGTTCCCGGCACCAGGTTGAACGAAGCACGGGCCGTCTGGTTCGATCGGACATCCACCGTGTGGGGGCTCGCGGACTGATAGCCGGCCTTCTCGACCCGGACCTCCGTCACGCCGTCGTCGGCCAACACCGATAGCTCACCCTTCGTCGAGGTGACACCCGCCATTCGCCCATTCAAATAAACCGAAACATCCGGAACCTTCGTCTCGACCAGCAGCCGATCCTGGTGGACGGGCCCCGCCGGCTTGGCGGCGGGAGCGCCCGCAGAAACCCCGGAGACCGCAGGGGCACTCGCAGCTGTCGCAGACGCTGACAGCACCGGCAGGTGGTGCATGGAGTCTCCACGCGAACCCCACGGAACCGTGATCTGCTGCTGCACGTCCGCGAAGCCAGCCTGGCTTTCCACAACCTGATGACTTCCCGGGCGTAGCGATGGACTGCACGGAGAGCCGCACGCCACCCCGTCCACGCTCACCGCCGCGCCCGGATTGCCGGGCATAAACGTCTCCGGTTGGCCCCGGTCAAACCATGCCGCGGCAGCCCCCAGAACCACAAACAGACCAGCCGCAGCAGCTGCCAGCGGAAGCAGGGACGAACGCTGCTTGGGCGCGACAGGCTGCGCCTCCTCAACCCGCCTCGCCTCCTGTCCGGGAGCAACCACAGCAGCCGGAACCGCCTCGCTGCCAAGTGGCTGTACCGCCGACATCATCGCAGTCACTGCTCCGCGACGCTCTGCCACGGACCGCTCAACCAGCTCCGTGGCGTCGCGGAAATCCGCCGTCGCAGCGTGCGGCTGGATCAGTTCCCTGGTCTCGGCGAGGATCATGTCGAGCTCGGCTGGAGAGTTCGCCTGCTCCACGCTGCCGGCCAGCCGCTCCAAATGCGCGGAGATGCGACGATGCGCGCGTTTCCGCTCGCCAACCGCATGCTCCATGCGCCGCAGAAGATCCTGCAGCTCCTCCGTCGCCTGCTGCTGCTCCAGCAGAAGCCTCGCCTTGGCGGTGTACTCCTCGGCCTCGGTCAGGTTGGGCGCGTTGAGAGCCTGCGCAGTCAGCTGCTGCAGCTGCCCGAGCACCTCTTCAAGAGCCTTCAGGCGAGTCTCGGCGTTCGCGACCACCTCGCGCAAAGCATGTTCCACCTGCGAGTCTTCGAGCTCAGCGGCAAGCATCTTTGCCTGCCCTTCCAACAGCCGTATCCGGCCAATGCTTTGGCTGCGCGTCATCTCCGGCTGCAACTCGGTCAGCCGGTGCAGAATCTGGTCCTTGCGCTGCCGCGCGTTCTGAAGCAAGAGCTCAGACTGCGAGACGAGATTCTGAAGGAAATCGTCCTGCGCCCATGGAACGGCTGCCTCGCTGATCTTCGCACCGGCCTCCTCCAGCATGGCCAGGTTCTGCGAATCCTGCATGGAGCGCAGCAAGTCGGAGATCGTACGGCTGGCCTGTTGCCGCTCGCGCTTCCTCTCCTCGGCTAGCTCCTGCAATCTCTGGTAGCGCGCATGGAGTTCGGGCTCTTGCCCCTGCTGTTCGGCAAGCAGGCGGCCGCGGTCGAGCAGCGTTTCAATCTGCCCTCCGCTCTGCGCCTCCAGCATCGCCTGGTGCAGTCCCTCGAGCTCGGCGTCGGCACTCTCCCACTGTTCCACCCGGGCGTTGAACTCAGTCAGCAGCGCAGCGTACTGCGAGGCTTCATCCCCCTCAAAGGCCTGAGCCCCGGCAATCCTCAGATGCTCGGCGGGAAGTCGCAATTCGGCTACAGGACGACGCCGGAGCAGGCCGTTCTGAAGCAGATACAGCTGCTCCAGCAGACGTTGACGCTCGCCGGACCCCGCGGAGTCGCCGGCTGCAAATGCGTCGCCGGGGTGACGCCTCTGGGAGGTCTCCGCTTCCAGCTCCGCCTGCGTAATGGTCAACAGCGTCTGCAGGTTCGGATCACCTTGAAACCGCTGCAGCGCGCGTTCCAGCGTGGCGAGAGCTTGCTGGCGCTGACCGGAATCGATCAACCTGCGCACCTCCGCGCTGATCTCGCCGACGGCCTCGCGCCGGGCGATGACGTCACACTGCCGCTGCGCCAGTTGCTGCAGCTTCTGCAAAGACGTGTCGCGCGGGAAGCGCTCCAACGCCTCCCTGGTAATCGTGAGCGCCTTCGCAGGATCTTCCTGCAGCATCTGGCTGATGCTCTCGGTGACCTGCTGAAGCTCCTTGCGCTGCTTCTCCTGCTGATGGCCTCGTGCGGCCCAGTTCAGCAGCTCGACGATATTCGGATCGTTTGGCGCGATCTCCTGCGCGCGGCCAAGCGTATGCAGCGCCGCGATAAAATCTCGCCCGGCAATCTGCTGGCGCGCGCCGTCCAGCAGCCGGTCCAGGGCAGCACGACGGTCGCGCTCCTCCCGCTCTCTTCCAATCAGCGACTGAAGCGCGCGTGCCTCGGCGTGGGTCGGGTCTGCTTCCAGCGCACGACGCACCGCTGTTTCCGCACCATCGAGGTTCCCTTCATCGAGCGCGGCGTGGCCTTGCCGCAACGCCTCGGTAAGAACCTGCGCCCGCTCCATCTGCTCGCGGATCGTCGTCGCAAGCTTCTCCAGCTCGGGATCGCCGGAATCGAGATGGCGGGCCTGTTCCACACACCCCAGCGCCTCGTCATAACGCTGGTCTGCCAACGCAATCTCTGCCTGCGAGCGCAGCTGCCCGATCTGGGCGGAACGCTGCTGCTGTTGCAGCTGTTGCCGAACCTCGGTAAGCAGCCGGTTGGCCTCGGTATGGCGGCGCTCCACCCGAAGCAGCTCCTGCAGATGATGCCGGGCAGACTCCCAGTCCTGCCGCGCGATGGCTGCCTTGCCCTCGGCCAGGAACTCTGCCGTCATCCCCCGCTGCATGCTCTCCTGCAGCCGGGCAAGCTCATAGCCGAGATCCTCCGCCGTCTGGTACCGCTCTCCAACGTCCTTCGCCAGCGCCCTGGCCACAATCTCATCCAGCTCCGGCGGAAACTGATCGCTGTAGGTCTTGAGCGACGGCGCCGGATCGCTCAGAATGCGCATGAAGATTGCATGAACATCCGCGTCGTTGCCCTTGAAGGGCAACTCTCCGGTCAGAAACTGGAAGAGCAGTACCCCCAGCGAATAGATATCCGAACGGGTATCGATCGTCTTGCCGGATATCTGCTCCGGCGACATGTAATGCATGCTGCCGATAATCTGACCCGTCTGCGTCAGCGTCTCGCTTACCCCGGCCCGGGCAATCCCGAAGTCCACGATCTTGGCCGTACCATCCTTCAGCACCAGCACGTTCGCCGGCTTGATGTCGCGGTGGATGATCTGGCGCTGATGGGCGTAGTGCAGGCCTTCGCACACCTGGACCACGAGCCCGATCTTTTCATCCAGTCGCAACGGTGCGCTGCTCTTGATCATGTCGGCCATGCTCTGGCCTTCCAGAAACTCCATCACCATGAACGGAGCGCCCTCGAAGTCGTCGAGCGCGAACACAGTGACGATGTTTCTATGTTGCAGATTCGCCGTCGACCGGGCCTCACGGTGAAAGCGTGTCAGCAGATCCTTGTCTTCCGAGTAGGAGACATGCAACATCTTGATCGCGACCGTACGATCGATACTGGTGTCCACCCCGCGGTAGACCACGCCCATTCCGCCCTGCCCGATCACCTCAAGAAGCTGGTACCGGCCAATCGATCTCGGTTGAGTTTCACTCATGGATATCTTCTCCGCCGGCTGCCTTTACTCGCTTGAAAGTGGGGACCGACACTGCAACACAGCATAAATGCTCAGATGGAACGCGGCGAGGCGGTTGCTGCGCCCAGCCATCTGCTTTGGGCGCACGCGCGCGGAGAGCACGCACCCCCGATAGCAGCCATACGCAACAAGCGCAAAGCGCCTAGAACGAGTAGGAGACTTCCAGCAGCGGGACCGCTGTCGCCCGGAGACCACCATCGTTCAGCTTCAGAGTCACGTTTCCCGTGGCGAGAAAGCTCTCGCTCAGACGCGCCTTGAAGCCAACGCTGAAGTCCGTCGTCGTGTAGGAGCCCACGTACGGCTGCACCGAAAGCGCATTCCCCGCATTCGGAATGGCAATCTCGGTCGGTGCCGTTAGCCGCGGCGCGCTGAAGAATCGTTTCCCCAGCACATCTTCGGTCACCGTCCACCGCTTTCCCAGCTCCAGGTTGGCACCAGCCGCATAAAAGAAGTTCGTTGGCAGCTGCTGCTTATCCCCCGCATTGTTCGGATTCAGGATGGAGTTGCCGTTCCATTGGTAGCCCACATTCAGGTGCGGCGAGACTCGGCCGCGGTGGGAGTAGGCGGCATAAGGACGCACGCCCACCGTCCCCGACCCCAGAAAGTTCAGCTCGTCGCCCGACGGCAAACGCACGTCGACGCCGCCCGCCAGGCGGGAATCGCCACGCTCCAACACCAGCGCCTTGGCCCCTACCACGACGTCTGCAAGGCCGTACGCGCTTCCGGGAACGTGCTCCTGAAAGGTCGCGCTCACCCCGGTGTTGCCGTACTCTGTGCCGTTTACCGTCGCAGCAAAGGAGACATTCTCAAACGGCACCGCAACCGAGACATCGATCCGGCTGGTAATGCCCAGTGCGGCCACAAGAGCGTACTGGCCCACCCGCACATCGAAACGGCTGTTCGTCGCGGTGTAAACGTTATCGGGCGGGTAGTACAGAACGATCGGCACCTGCTTCAGGTTCAAGCTGTCCAATCGGCTGAAGCTGAAATTCTGATAGGTGGCGCCGAGGAAGATACGTTCCTTGCCGACACTCTCCGGGCGCTCACTGAAGACCGCGCCCAGGCTCTCATGCGAGACCACGAGCGCGCCGTGCTCGAAGCCGAGAATCGCACCGGCTGGCCGGGCCGTCGGCAGCTCACTCAACTCGGTGCCAAACGGCGTGAACAACGCATTAAACGGTGCCGCTGGCGTATGGTACGTCGCAGGCAACAAACAATAAAGATCCGTCGTGTGGGTGGTCGAGCAAAGCTGCGCCCAGCAAGCCGTGTTGGCGCTGCCGAGCATACCAATGACGGCCAACAGCCCCGCAAACAGTCGCAGGGACAAGCCTGCACGACGTACGCGCATACGAAGAGCTTGTCCGCAATCGCGGAACAGAGTCGTGCGACGCTGAGACAGATAAACGTTCATGGCCCACCTTGATTCGTTTGGCAACAATTATCTCCCGGCGGAGAGGTTATGGGCGCTCGCACCGGGAAGATTCTTAAACAAGCGCTCTTTCCCGCCGGTGCGGCGGCTCCGCGACCTTGCTTGCCATGACCACGATGTCCGGCGCAAAGGCGTTTGCGCCCGCGCATACGCAGAAGAAGCGCATTGACAGGAGTCCAGGCTGAGACTATTCATTGAGAGTCTTCGGTAGCGAAAATCCAACCCAGCTGGGCCGGATCGGCTCCAGCCATGGGATCGAGGCGGGCCCCCGCATGCGTTGGACCATTGTGAAGTGGCAGCTCAACAAGCTCATTGACAACCAGGTCCATGACAGCGATGCGGCCATTCGATCCTTCCACCGATGCCAGCCCGAACACCGCCGCCGATCCCAAGGGCAGCGCGCCCTTCCCCCCCGGCGAGACCACCGCCTCCAATTCCCCGAAGGTCGCCCCCAACCCCCGGTAGCCCAAAGCTCCTGGGGCCTCGGCTGCGGTGTCCCCGGCTCGCAAGTCTCCGATTCGATCGGGTTTGCAGCTTAAAGCTTTCGCACCCGCATAATCTGCGCCACCTTCACCCTTTGTCTGTGCAAACAGGACTGTCACCGCGAAGCCTGTTTTGGAAGATTCAGACAGGCCAGCAAAGACTATCAATCACAGGAGTCCGCCATGGGATACGTTGGTTTCGACGAGTTGAACCTTTTTGTCAAAGGAATGCCTGGGGTCATGCACTTCGCCAAGACCTCGAACGAAAGTGCGGGGGTGGGCTACAGCACCCGTGCGAGAGAAAATCGGGACCACCACTTTCACGTCAAATGGCATCCGGTAGAGGGTGGTAACGTCGTGGACCGCTTCCACGTCAAGAACGAGAATATGGGGAGATCCATCTACTACGGCATTTCGTTCCAACGCCTTATCTATTACAAGGCCGGCCCGAACGGAAATGTTGTCGACGCCTCGTTCTACAACTACGACAAGTATCTGCTGGAAGACTGCGGTGACATCGCCAGCCTTTTCCTGAAAAAACTGTCCGGCGCCGGCTACACCGTTTACGAGAAGGAGACAGACGCGGAGAGCGCCTACAAGGCTCGTCAGAAAGCTGCCGCCAATGAGCACGAACAGCGGGACAAGAAAAACAATCTGGCCGTAGCGTACTCCGTCCTCTGGGCAAAGCTGTCGCCTTCCGACCAGAAAGCCAATCCCAAAGTCGGACCCGTCGAGATCCGCCAGAAGTCCTTCCAGGAAGTAGAGGCGATCTACAACAAAATCGAGGCGTTGGCTCCAAAGGGCTCCGTGCCCGACCAATCGCCAGCGTCGAAGATGGTTGTCGGCACGCCGCTCCCCAAGGGCTTCGTCGCGCAGCCAGGAGGAACGGCTCACATCGGTCTAGCCTCCGCCCTGCCCGGTGGGGTTCCCGTCCGTACTTAGACCCGCACCTGGTGCATCTCTCACGAAGCTGTTGAGGCTCTTGCGTGCCGCTTCTTTGCGTCCTCTGCGATACGTGGGTTCGCAAGCACTCCACCCAGGGGCAACTTGCTCTAACTCGGCTTGAGCATAAGAGTGGCTACCTGATCGAGAAACGGGTGCTGCACGACCGGCGGCCAGCCTGGCCGGGGAATCAACTTCGGCCCCATCATCACGGTGCCGAGCTGAACCGTCTCATCAACGGCTGTACCGTCCAGCAGGATGCAGGGCGCTTCGGCGCCGATGTTGCCGGCGAAGCGCGCAGTAAACGGCAGGCCTCCACGCACCTGGGTGGAGGAGATAAGGATGGCGCGGGTGCCGTCCGCGCTCCACAGAGGGACGAGGGTTTGCAGGTCGACGCCTGCCGTGCCCAGGGTGAAGTAGCGCCAGATGCGCTGCCATGGGAGCGGTTCCGGGCTCTCGAGCAGGAGGGCCACGACGAAGTCGTCCGAGTTGAGGAAGAGGCTGAGCTCGGTGTCGGGAACCGCGATCGGCGGTTTGCCGCTCGTGTACTCCGGGTGTCCGAGCGCTGTGATCAGTGCGTCGAAACCGGCGCTGAATACTTGCGTGAGCTTGCTCCAGTCGGAGGCCACGGTCTGCCGCTTTTGCACCAGCTCGGCGTTGCCGTTGGTGGCGGGCGACGCCGGAAGCTGGAGCGCGTCGGCGAGCGAATCGAGGTCGTCGGCGATGCCCGCAAGCGCGCCACGATCGGCGGTGTAGGCGGTGAGCGCGGTCTGAATCGGCGTGATGACGGCGCTGTTGCCTTCAATCCAGGTGATGGGATCAATGAGCGCGGCGTAGTGGCGGATGGGCGGCGCGCCTGCGGCTCCTGCAAGCTGCATGGTGACGTTGTGCATCTGCGCGGTGAAGGTGGCGTAGCGCGACGTGGTGAACGTGATGCGCTTCAGCGAGGTCAGCGCATCCTCGTAGGCGTAGAAGGCCTGCAACGCCGCCAGCGCGCCGATCGCGTCTTTCGCGGCAAAGATGGCCTCCGCGCTGCCCGTCAGCGGGGACACCGCAGCCACGTCAACGTCCGAGACGCGGAAAATAGGACCGGCGACGACATCGAGCGTGTACAGAGTGCTGGGGTAGAACGGCCGGAACCAGAGGGAGCGCGCCTGCGCGGCCGCGGCCGCCTCCTGCCCTTCGTGCTCGATGATTCCCGTAATGCCGCCGCCCGGGTTCACGATCGGTTTGGACGGGTTGATGATGGGTTCGACCGGCTTCGCAGGGCCGATCGGCGCAATGGGATCAATGATAGGCCTGACGGTCACGATGGACGGAATGGTCGCGGTGTGGATGAGCGCGACGGGTTGGACGGTGCCGACCGCGACCGGCTTTTGCGGAACGGGCACCGGCTGCGGCATGGGCGAAACGAGCGCGGTCGACACTGGGGCGGGGACCAGGTTGAACAGCTCCGGGTGGATGACCGGGAAGCGCACCGGGTTGAGGCTGATGGTGCTCGCAGGGGTAAGCGTTGCCGGCAGTGCAGGCATGGCTTCGGTGGCAACCAGCGCAGAGTTCACCGGCACGGATGGCACATGCGTGACATTGGGCACGAGAGCGACGTAGCCGTTGTTCCGGTCGACACAGCGGAAGTGCAGTGAGCTTTGCCCCCTGCCGGTGAACCGGCTGTACAGCTGGTTGACATAACTCTCCACAAATTCGACGGAGATGTCGTAGCCGTAGTATGCGGTCGCTGCGCCATCAGGCGGCCACGACCACTGCGTGTAGCTGCTGAGGTCGGCGAGCGAACCAGCTACCGGAAACGAAGACGCGGGCTGTTGCTGCACGCCGCAGTTCTTCGCGAGCTGCAGAAAGGGTGCGGGCCCGCTCGGCTTGGGTGCCGTCTGCGGCGCCGGAACACCGACCGCGGTGCCGGGGCCGGCGGCCGTTTGAAAGTAGGTGTACTCAACGATGGGGTAGCCGTCCGCGACGGTCTGGTAGCTGCCGCTGCCGACCCGCGCCGCTTCAATGCGGGTAACGGCCCGGAGCGCGTAAAGCGCAGGCGACGCCGGCAGGATGCCCAGCTTGGCCGGTGATTTCTCGGCCGCCAGCGTGAGCAGCGAATATGGGACGATCTTGAGCTGCGTCATCACTGAGTTCTTGTCGGTCTTGCTGGGATCGCCCTGCAGCCAGACGCCGGTAAAGACGGTGGGGCCGTCGGCCGTTGCGGCCACCGGATTGGACGTGGTGTAGACCAGGTTCCACGCATCGAAGACCCACTGGTAGAGCGCAACCTCGGTGAGCGAATGGCGGATCACGAAGTCGACCGTCGGCGGAACGGGGTTAATGTTGGACATGTCGTCCGGGCCGATCAGAGGATTGTCTGGCACGACCGGAGCGACGATCTCCTTCGGAAAGTTCGACGCGCCGTAAGCGATCGCGCCGCTGAAGAAGTTGGTGGAATCCTGCGTTGGGTGTGAGAAGTTGAGGGTGATGTGGGCGTCCTGCGGAACGACGGGTGCCATCTGCACGGTGCTGGTGTTATCGGGCGTGAAGCCCGCGAAGGTGCCGGGCGCACCCTCGCGCGCTGTCCATGCGGCGAGTGCAGTGCCTTGCAGATTCAAGATCCCGGGCTTGCCCGCGACGTCGTAGGTAAGCGGTACGCCGTCGACGAGGTCCGGCTGAATCGGCTGGCTGCGGTGTGCGAGCAGCGTGTAGTGATCGCTCGCAGGCTTGGAGTTCGCGTCGCAGTGGTCGATCAGCGTGGCATCGACATGGCCGAGCGCAAGCGGCGCGGGCGGAACCGAGCCGTCATCGCCGCCCCACGAAAGCGAGACCGTTGCGCCGATGTTTGGCAGCGGCCAGGGTAGATCGAGTTCCAGGCTCAGTTCGCCGTGGATGTAGAAGGGGTGGGGCGCGGAGCCTTCGAGCAGCGCGTCCGCCGTGATGCCGATGCCAATACCGAAGGCGCTGAGGTGCACATTGCCGTAGAGCTCGATGCCGCCGCCCAGCTGAAACGGCGACCACTGGATGGCGGCAAGCGTGGCGAGGTATGCGTCGAGCGAGGCAGAGAGCGGGCCGAAGCTCCACGAGTTCTGGTAGCCGGTCCAGGTGCCGGTGACGAGCCCCTGGTTGCTGATGACGAAGTACGCGTCGGTTTCGAACAGGTCGAAGATGCGGGCGCTGACGCGTTTCTCGCGCGGCGGTTTGCCAAGCGCGAAGAACCAGTCGCCGCCGCCGACGTAAAGCTCTGCCGTGGCGGAGATATCGAGCACGATCGGAATCGAATACTGCGCCTGGATGACGAGGTCGAAGGTGTCGGAGTTGCCGTCGTACGTGGCCATCGCCTCGAAGTTGGCGTCCTGGCTTGCGCCTCCGAGGCGCTTCGAGAGGATGTTGGCCTTGCCGATCAGCGAGATCACCGGCCCGGGCATCATGATGATGAGCATGATGGCGGCCGAGACGGTGAAGCCGTCGTCGAACTCGGTGCCGATGGTCACGCCGCCGCCGATGGCAAACGCCCCGGGCTGGTAGGCGCTGATCCACTTGTTCACGTCGGTGGCGCTGTAGTCGGTAGTCGTGTCGGTGCCGTCGGTGTACTTGTACCACTGCCACCACGTCTGCGCCGGCTCTGGGTGCGGTTCGAGGCTGGTGGCAACCAGCCCCTGGATGCCCCACAGCGAGACATCGAGGAAGAGCGGGATGCCGACGGGAAGTTCGACGTCCAGGTCGAGGAAAAAGACGGAGTGCCCTGCGAAGCTGCCAGTGATGAAGACGGCGTCCACTTCTAGGTCGCCGGCCGCCTCGATGACGACGCTAACCTGCCCGGCGAAAAGATCGACACTGACGGAGCCGCCGTGAGGCGCGAGGGTTGCGTAGAGGCTGCCGTTCAGGCCCGCGTTCACGAAGTCCTGCGAGCTTGTGGCGTCCACATGGATGTGGTCGATCTCGCCGTCGATCGAAAGCACGTCGGGGATCTCGAACGAGATGCTGACGCCATCGAGCGAGACGCTGCCGGTGGAGAGGTTGATCTGCAGCCCGCGCACGCTGCCGCCGAGCGAGAGGCCTTCGACCAGGCTGATGTCGCCATTGAAGCCGATCCAGCGGTCACCGTTGGCCTCGGTACCGAAGCCGAGCTTCTGCAGGCCGACGTGGAAGCCGAAGAAGTCGAGCGCCAGCTGGCTCGGCAGGTCGAGCCAGCCGCCCTTGAGCGAGACATCTCCTTTGCTATCGATACCGAGTCCCTGCAGGGCAATCGTCGGGAAGTTGAGGCCGGCAACATCGATGATCAGGTTGCCGGAAAAGATGATGCTCCAGGTGCCATCCGCGGCCTTGTCAATCTCGAGCGACGCCACGTCGAGCTCGACCGTGCCCACCGAGCCGGGCAGTGGGCAGAAGAGCTGGATGAGGCCATCCGGCGTGGTCGATTGCGTGGATTGCTGTGCGGCAACCGAGATGTTGATGGTGCCGTCGGACTTGGTGGCGATCTCGATATCGACGGTATTGGGCTGGCCGCTGGAGTTGGTGAAGAAGGGTATGGTAAGCGATCCGCCGATATTGCTGGCGGCCAGGCCGCTCTGCGCGAAGGTAAGATCGAACGCGGTCAGCGCAATGTCGAAGCCGGAGAAGAGCGTGGCTTTCAGCGGGTCGGTGTCGAGCCCATCAAGGTAGACGCGGCCATTGAGCCCACCGCTGAAGGAGAGCCCGTCGATGTTAAGAGATTGATCGGCGGAAAGTTTTAGTGCCGCGTCGATGCCGCTGCCATCATCGCCCAGCGTGAGCATGCCCGCGAGCGGGCTTGCAGCGATCGCCTCCTGCACGGCCTGGATGCCGATCGATTCGAGCAGCGACGTGGGTAGGAGCGATGTGGACATGGCTCGACCTTTCGTTACGAGGTGGGGAACAGCGCGGCCAGGGCATTGATCTGTTGCGCAAGCGCGGCGATCTCGTCGGCCGCGACCTGCGGGCTGGGCACGCTCGAAAGCATGCCGGAGAGCTGCGTAAACAACGCGCTGCCTGAGCTAAGCACAGGCGCGGCAGCCCCGGGAGCGAGTGTTCCGGCCAGCGTCAGCGCCTGCTGCAGGCCGCTCAGCGCGGAGCTTGCGTCCGAGGCGGACGGCAGGCCGTACAGCGCGGTTGCGATCTTGTTCAACACGCCCGTGACGTCGGTCATGGCGCCATTGATTGCCTTGCTGGCCGTGGTCAGGTCCGGCGAGGCATGAAAGATAATGCCCAGCAGGGTATCGATGGCGGTGTACGCCGAGCCGTTCTTGGCTGCGCCGCTCCATGCGCTGGTAGCTTGTGCGCCCGCCGCGGTGGTGGGCACGGCAGGGTTGGGGGCAACCAGGACATCAGAGAGAGCGTTGACGATATCTAAGATCGGGTCGGGCATGGAGGCTTCCTTCCTGCGGCAAGGTTGAAGTGGATGACGAGCTTACGGCGTACCGAACATCTGGCCGGCGAAGATTTTAGAGGGAGCCGAACGGTTGCCGAAGACGTCGACCGCAACCACGGCGTAGAAGTTGGGCGAGGTGGCGCTCGGTGGGGGCGCGGCGGCGATCGCGTTCGGATCGGCCGGCGTCGAAGGCGAGCGGACGACATCGACGAACCCCGCACGGCGTATGGGTACCACGCCAATCGCCTTTGGCACGCCGGCCCAGGTTGCGACGACCACAACCGGCACGCCGCGGCCAAGCCCAATCCGCAGGCCGGTAAGTCGGGTCTCCGTGGGTGAGGTCTGGACGACGGCAGGCAGCGTGCTGACCGGTGCAGTCCAGTAGTTGAAGCCGGCCTGCGCCTGTCCCGCCTTGGTGCTGTAGTCGGAGAGGCGATAGACCGCGTTGACTTTGTCGGGCGGCGGCCCGGGCGGCAAAACAATCTCCGCCATCACGCTGTCGGGGTAATCGCGGGCGACCAGGCGCGGGTCCGGAACGAACCCGACGAGGCGCGGATCGACGTTGCCGCCGGTGCCCTGCAAAAAGCTGAGCGGTGGGTAGGTCTGCGTGCTGGCAGTGACCGACGGCAGGGTGTTCAGGGCGGCCGGATGAGTCGGGTCCTGGCCGAAGAAGCGCAGGTCAGCCAACGCGCTGGGGTCTGCGGCGCGGTACACCATGTACGCCGCGACGTCGGGGTTGGTATCGAGCGCCCATGCGACGATGATGGCCGCCGAAGCGGATTGCACCTTGTAGAGCACCGGCGGCCGCGGCGGCGTGACGATGCGCGTGTAGTAGGGGCCGACCGAGCCGGTGTCGTCGCTGAGGCTGCCCGCCTGGTTCACGGCCGCGAGCTTGTAGAGGTTGCGCGCATAGCCGGTGCCATCCACGCTGTCGTGGATGGGCGGAGGCGCAGCCGTTGGGACGATGGGCGACGGGTTCACGCGTGCGAACGCAACGGAGTTTGCCGCGAGATTGCCAAGAGCGCGCAGCTCTTCATCGAGCAAACCGCCATAAAAGTGATCAAGGAACGAGCGCTGCCCTGCCCCGGTCGTGAGTACGTTGGCAGCCGTCGCAGTAGTGTGGTTGATCGCGTTGTAGGCCGCAAGCCATTGGGGCAGGTCGTCCACCCAGGCCGCGAGGTTCTGCCCATTCAAGGCGAGCGTTGGATTCGGGTCGAAGGCATTCCCGAGTGCGTTGCGGCGGTTCATATCCGCAATGGCGAGCGAATGGATCGCCGCGCGCTTGAGCACGTAGCCGTAGATGCCGGCGCCGGTGGGAGTCGTAAACGGCAGGTCCTTGCCGGCCTGGCCCGTGGCGTCCGCAGGGTCGTAGTAGACGTGATTCACGTCCGGCAGAGGGGTCTGCGGCGCCGCGGGTACGAGGCGCTGTGGCCCGGTAAACGTCAGCGGTGCCGACTGCGGCTCAGGCCGGTTGGCGATGACGCCATTCGGGTCAACGATCTGTTCGTTCGCTTCGAATGGCGTCCTGGTTGAGCCTACGATCGAGACCTGGCCGCGCGCGGTCTGCGCCCCGACCGGCACGCTCAGCGGAACCGGGATCAGGAAGCTGCTTGCGGGTCGCCAGCCGGACACCAGGTACGCAGGTTGATTCTGAAAGCTGGAAGTCGTCGTCACCAGCCGCGATACGGCGCTGACGTTGAGGTTCGCCGCACCGTTCGTGCCCAGGACGCTTGCGTTGATCACGAAGCGCAGGCTGGTCGCGTCGGGTGCGGCAGCGGTCAGCATCAGGATCGCGCCAGGATCGGTGTCGGCCAGCTTCGGCAGCGGCGGCGTGGTCTGGACGGACGCGATGTAGCCGACGCCGCTCTGGGTGACAGTGACCGTCGCTGTGAGCTTCGTGATCACCGGAGCCGGTACGTTGAACGTGTAGTTGGCGAGCGAACCGGTACTGCTTCCGGTCTTATCAATGGAAACGACCTGCGCCTCAGCGGTTTGGATGTCGGGATAGATCAGAAACGCGGAGGCATCCCACGCCACCTGCAGGTTCAGCGTGCCGCCCACCCAGGCCGAGCCGTCGGGCAACGCCGCACCACCGCTCGCGGTAGTGTTGTCGAACTGCAGAATGCGCAGCGCGGTCGGTGCCGGCGCAATCTTCAGCACGCCCACGGGCGCGGAGTACGGGCTCGCGGGACCGGTTACACCGAACAGGTTGAAGGCCGAGACCGCGTGCGAGTAGCCCGTCGAGTTGGCCTCGGGATCGGGCAACTGCGAGTCGCTGCAGCGGAAGAGATTCGCGCTCGCGATCTTCGAGCCCTTTTCCTTGGGCACGCCGCGGCTGGCGATCCAGTTCGGCAGCCGGGTGGTCGGCGTCGCGGGCGTGTTGTCTTTGCGCGTTACCACGAAGCCAATCGCGGTAACGGGCGGCGGCAAAGACGAGGGATCGGTGTACGGATCGCCGGTCTGCGAGGCTGGATCGATAGTCGGCGCGGGCCATTCCACATCGAACAGGCTCTGCGGCACCAGCTTCAGCGCCGAAGTGTCGATAACCGCAACCCGTTTACGAAACGTCGTAACGGGCTGGCCGGGAGCGGGTGGCGCCGTGATGGCGGCCGGGACCGTCAGCAATGCGTAGAGATTGCCGATGGCACCCGGAGCCGTCGCATAGACGGTGATGGCACCGACGAGAAGGAATTGAAGTTCGGGTGCCGGCAGCACTATCCCGTCGATGACAAAGCCAATAATCGGCGCGTAATAGCCGGGCGCGGCGATGCTGACGGTCGTGAACTCCGCAGCGCTGAAGCTGACCGCCGGCATCGCGGTAGTCTGCGCGGAACCGAATGCCTGCGTATACGCGGTGATAGTTCCGTGCCCTGCAATCTGGATATCGACCGCCGGCGTTCCCTGCAGGATCGTAATCGTGACCCCGGGCGCTCCGCTGTTACCGCCTTTGGCGTTGCCATCGCTCGAGAGAATCATCACGCCCGCCGGCTGCGCCGTGATGCTGAGCGTAGAGAGCGCGGTGTTCACAACCGCGAGCGCCTGGGAAGGGCATGTGGGATCGAGCTGGTGGTTCGCGCCGCCGGCTTTTATCCAGCGCCAGATGGAGGTGCCCTGCGCGCTGATCAGCCGCAAGCCCTGGTAGGTGCACTTGCCCTTCGCCAGCTGCGCTCCGGGCGCAAGCCCGAAGTAGATGACGTCCGGCACGGCGGTATTTCGGCCCCAGTAACCGGCAATCGCGTAGTCGTACTTGACGCCCGGTTCGGTCTCCGTGTCTACAAAGTAGAGGCCGAGCACACGGGCGAAGTAAGGATCGAGCGCCAGCAGCAGGAGCTGGTCCATCACAAGGATGCTCAGCGAAGGCGCATTGGCGCCAGACGCCGGTGCCTGCAGGGGAACGCTGGCGAGCGGTGTCGCAGGGTAACCGTTGACCAGCCGGTTCAGTTCGCTGCGGAGATCCTTGAGGTTCAGGCTTTGCTGCGCGGCGGAATCGCCGGCCGCAAGCTTCAGCGTGCCAAGGCGTCTTCCGGCTTCAGCAACGTCGTCCGCAATGACGTTTGCCGCCGTGGGAACAGGCGCGTTGTAGTATCGCGCGGGCCAGTTGGCGTTCGTTACGGGCAGCGTGAAGATCGAACCCCAGGACTGCCAGCCGTTGTCCGTGGCGTCCGGTGCGCTCCACCCGGGCGCGGCAGAAGATGGCGCGCCCGTGACTGCCGGCGACGGCAGGAAGGCAATGTCCGTGGGCGGCTGCGGAATCCGCGGCGGCACAATGCGAAGGCCATCCGTGGCGATGCGCCGCCAAAGCTGGAAGCCGCCCGGCGGAAAGCCGAGGGCGGAGGAAAAACTCCAACGCAGGTGGGTACCGGCCTGCATCGGCTGGCCGTCGAACGTCTGCTCCGAGCCTGAGGCGACTCCGCCCTGCAATGCTAACGAGAGATTCGGCACCATCATCCTCCGTATCGGGCCCGGTCAGCGCACAATCAGGCACCGGCCATGCTGCTGGAGACCAAAACCTTGCTGAATGGCCCGGCAGAGAAAAATGAGAAGGAAACAGAATCAGTCATCGAAGGCACACACAACGCTCTCGCCGCGCGCCATCACTGCGGAAATGGAAATGACACGAGAGAGCGGAGCCTGGCAGAAGGAAAAAGGCCGATTAGCGTGCAGTAGATCCTGCCGGTGCCCGTGCGCCGGGCCGATGAGTAGCGGCGCAGGGCTGGACGCTGTTTGCGGCCACTCCTCGCCTGCTCTCACCACGTGCGAACATAGTCGTCGAGCGGTGGCGACTTGTCAACTCAAACGATATAAATTTCTGGCTCGCCCGGATTGCCGCCCTGTCCCGAGTCGCGTCAGAGCGCCGGTAGCGTCTCCCGTGTCACCAGCTTGTGCGAAACATAGTTGTAAGGCGGAACCTTGTGCCCGCGCAAAATGGAAAGTCCTATATCGATAAGACTTTGCCCATAGCTGCCGGCCTCGTGCGAGACCGAACCGATCAGCGGCGAGTTCGGCTTGCGCATCTCGGCCACCGCTTCGGCAATGCAGTCCTGCCCGATGATGGCGACGTGGCGGCTGCGCTTCAGCTCGCGCACCGCCTCGACGGCGCCAAGCGCACTCGAGTCGGTCGCAGCCGCAATCAGGATGCGTTTATCACGGGGATGCCGTTGTAGAAAATCCGAGACCAGTTTCGCGCTGCGATCGCGCATTCCCCGGCCGTTCATCCTCACAAACGACTCATCCGGCAGCGTCGGAAAGCTCTGCCGAATGCCTTCGAATGCGCCTGTAATACGGCTTTGCACCAGCTGCCCCGCCTCCGGCAAATCGAGTCCCAGGACCCAGTCCACCTGGCCCGCCCACTCGCGTACCGCATGCGCCGAAAGCGCCTCGCCGGCTTCTACCCCGACCCGGAAGTTGTCCACACCGAAGTACGTTGCATGGGGGTGCGGAATGTCGATCGCAATCATGGGAATGCCGGCCGCAGCCACCTTGTCCGCGATGATCGGCGCGACGTCCTGCTCCACCTGGAACTCGATGATCAGGTCCACGTTGGCCTCGACAAACTGCTCTGCGTTGCGAATGGCCGTCGGCCCGTCATACCCATTGTCGAGCACGATCAGGTCGACGCCCGTGGACCGTGCCGCCTCGCGCAGGCTCTCGGTCACCTCAATCGAAAACGGCATCTCCGCGCTCTGTCCACCAAAACCAAAGCGCATCTTCTTCGGACGAGAGATCTGCCGGTATAAGCCGTCCGGCGACTGCGACAGATAACCCCGATGCACGAAGGTCTTCAGAATCCGGTACACCGTCGTCTTCGAGATCTTGGTCTCACGGTGGATCGTCTCAAGCGACAGCGGCTTGTTCTCAGCCTGCAGCAACTCGAGAATGTCGAGCGCCTTCGAGAGCACGGGGATCAGGTAGAGACGCTTCGCGGTCTTCAGAGGGAACTCACTTCCAGATATCGTTTCAATACAGACAAAAGACTACCATTGCGACCCGGAACACAGCGCAGACCACGCCTGAGCCCGTTGGCTATTGCACCGCGATCATGACCGTCGTCCTCTGCACGATCGTCCCGGAGGTGGCTGTAATCGTCACCGTGTAGTTGCCGGCGGTGGTCCCGCCGCTGCCTCCCGTCCCGCCGCCGTTACTGCCGCCGCCGCAACCTGCAATGGTTCCCAGGGTGCAGAGCAGAGCCGCTAACGCCAGCATGCGCGGCCACCGGCGCCGCTTGGACGATAGGGGGAGCATCACCAGCCACGCAAGAACCGCACTACCCGCCAAGCCTCTCCATAACGGATATTGAACCGCCCCCGACGTAGCGGCCGTGGTGCCGATGCTGAGCGTTGCAACCCCCGACGCGGTCGGCGTCACCGTCACCGGGCTCGTCGAGCCGAAGCTCAGCGTCGGCAGATCCTGCGCACCCTGCGGGCTCGCCGCAATCGCGGCCGACAACGAGACGCTGCCGCTGAAGCCATCCGTGCCCGCCACCGTGATGGCATCGCTGCCGCTTGCACCCGGGTTCAGACTTACGGTCACCGAAGCCGGAGTAACCAGGATGCCGGCAGGCGCACTTACCGTGACAGACAAGGTCGTGGAAGCCGCCAGCGCTCCGGACGTCCCCGTGATCGTGACGTTCGCCGTGCCCGGCGCGGCCGCGCTACTCGCCGTCAGCGTCAGCACAGTGCTAGCCGTCGCCGGATTCGTCCCGAAGCTGGCGCTCACGCCGCTCGGCAAACCCGATGCGACCAGCGTCACGCTGCCTGTAAAGCCATTCGCGGCGCTTATGTCGATCGTGTCCGTAGCGGTGCCGCCTTGCGAGAGGGAAACAGCGGCAGCAACCGGCATCAGCGTAAAGCTCGGAGAGGCCGCAACCGTAAGCGCAATCGTCGTCGAAGCGGTCAGCGGCCCGGAGCTTCCAGTGATGGTCACCGTAGCAGTCCCCGCTCGGGCCGCGCTGCTCGCGGTAAACGTCAACACGCTTGAAGCGGTCGCCGGATTGGTCGCGAAGCTGGCCGTCACTCCGGTTGGCAGACCAGTTGCCGTCAGGCTCACGCTCCCGGTGAAGCCGTTCACCGCGTTCAGGTTCACGGTATCTGTAGCACTCGCTCCCTGCACCAGCGCAATCGCACCCGCAGCCGGCGCAATCGTAAAGCTCGGGGCCGCGTTCACCGTCAGGACGATCGTCGTGGAAGCCGAGAGCGAGCCAGAGATCCCGGCGATCGTTACCGTGGAACTGCCCGGCGTTGCCGTGCCGGCCGCAGTAAACGTAATGCCGCTCGCACCGTTCGCCGGATTCGTTCCAAAGCTCACGGTGACGCCGCTTGGAACTCCCATCGCCATCAGCGTCACACCACCCGTAAAGCCGTTCGCGGGCACAATCGTGATGGTGTCCGTCGCTGCTGCTCCCTGCGTGACCGACAGCGTTCCGCTCGTGGAAACCAGCGTGTAGCTCGGTGCGGGGCTTACGCTGAAGCTCTGCTGCACCTGCGACGCCGCCGCGTACGTTGTATTCCCCGGCTGGTTCGCATCGATCGTGCACGTTCCCGCTGCCACGAAGGTCGCGGTCGCGCCCGAGACGGTGCAAACGTTAAGAGTCGCAGAGGTAAACGTCACAGCCAACCCGGAGCTCGCGGATGCGACGAGCGTCAACGGCGTACCTTGCGACTGTGCTCCCGGATTGCCGAAGGTAATCGTCTGCGCCGTTAGTGGTGCCAGGCCCACCCCACTCACCACCACCGCGAGGCTGTTACTCAGTTCGTCGGTCCCGGTCACTGTCACACTGTCAGCTCCAAGCACACTCGGGGTGAAGCTTACGTTCGTCGCCAACGCCGCAGCGCCGCTGACGGTCGACGTGCAGGTACTGTTCGCGCTTAGCGTAGCAGCCGCGGTCGCGCTGGCGCCGCCTGCGAACGTGATCGAAGGCTGCGGGTTGGAAGCACAGCTGCCGCTGTTCAGAATAGTCGTCACCGAATTCAGCGTCGCGGACGGGCTGACCACGACCCCCGCCGGCGAACTCGGCACCGACACGCTGTTCAACGTGATCCGCCCCACCGTATCCGCTCCAGCCGTGATGGCATTCGAAGAAGCCACGAAGGAGAAGTTCCCCGTGCTATCCAAAGCCAGCGCCTTCGCACCCTGGGTGGAAATCGTATACAGCGCAGTCGGCTGTCCGTTCGCCAGCGGAATCGTTGCGCCGCTGTTTGGAAACGCCAGCAAGCCGCTGCTCTGGTCCGCGAAGTACACGGTGCCGGTCGCCTGACTCACAACCACGGCATCCTCTTCGTTGTTGTACGGCGCGATTGAGCTCGGCGTCTCCGCATACAGCACCGCCGGCTGCAACGCGTACCCCAGCACGCCACCGCTGTCCACCCCACCGGAAGTCTTCGGCAACTCCTTCAGGTTCGAACCAAAGCTGGTGAACTGATAGTTGGTCTCATTCACATACACCAAGCTATCGGTAAAGAAGAGATTGCCCATCGGATCGACAGCAATCGCTCCAACCACCAGCTGTCCCGAGGAAGCCGAAGCCGGCGTGGCCGCAGCTGGCTCCTGGTAGATCAGCACCGGGCTCGCAGTCCCGCCGAGGCAAGCCACCGTGCACTCATAGATAGCGTTCTCGCCCGAACCCGTGTACGCCGTCGCGTAGAACAGATCACCCGCCGTATCGAGGGTGAGCGCACCCACGTTCACTCCGCCGGCGGCCGCAATCGTGCACTCATCGCTGCTCGCGCTCGTGCAGGCCGGAGTGCTGGCGCCAGGGATCGTGAACGGCGCATACCCGCCGTTTGCCGAGCCGCCCACGTAGGGCAGCTTCACGATGGGCGCTCCGGCATAGTAGTTGCCGAGGTAGATGTTGTTGCTGCTATCGACAGCCGCCGCCCCCGCTCCGTTCCACGTGCCCAACGCCGTCTCCGCGCCGGTTTGCGTGTTGAACAGCGCCAGAGCGCTGCCCGTGCCTGCCACGACCTCACCCAGCGAGTTCACGGCCAGGTTGCCGCCCGCCGGATTATCGCTGGTGATGGCGCTTCCACCCAGCGCCTCTAACCAGTTCACCTGGCTGACGAGGATCTCATCCGCAGCCGGCACCGGCGTCGCCGGCACAAAGCTCACCAGGAAGCTCTGCGAGACCGGCGAAGCCTGCGCATAGACCGAGTTGCCGCCTTGCGCGGCCGTAATCGTGCAGCTTCCACTCGTCACGAAGCTGGTGGCCGTCCCGCTCACCGTGCAAACGCTGGTCGTCGACGAGGTAAACACAACCGGAAGACCCGAGCTTGCGGTCGCGGCCAGCGTCGAAGAAACTCCAACCGTTTGCGGGCCGGGATTGAGGAACGAGATCGTCTGCGCCGTCGCGGCCTCCACGTTCAATGCGATAGCCGCCGTCGCAGTGATCGCGCCGGAGCTGCCGGTTACCGTCACCGCCGTCACCCCATTCGTCGCTCCGGAGGATGCGCTGAACGTCAGAATCTGCGTGCCGGCCACGCTGCCGGGCGTCACCGCGGCGGTCACACCCGCCGGCAGGCCCGCCACAGCCAGCGAGACCGCTCCCGTAAAGCCGCCCTGGTAAGTCACCGCGATGGTATCCGCCGCGTTCAGTCCCTGCCCCACCTGCAGGTTCTGATTGGAAGCCGCAATCGTAAAGCCCGGCGTGCCCGCCCCATACCACTTCGGCAGCGTAACCATGCCGGCCGGCTTCGTCTGCGGCGAGTACCCGGTGTCAGCGGCCGCTGGCGGAGACACCGTCCAATCCCACCAGAAGACTCCCTTCATCCACGCCGTCTGCTGGCTGAACACCTCGAAGAAAGCCTCATAGCAATTCTCCTGTTCGGTCGCATCGTACGCCGCCCCTGCGGCCGCCGAGTCAAACGGCGCCTCGTTCGTCCCGGCAGCGCTTACATACCTGAGTTCGGTAAAGATCAGCGGCTTGTTATACGTACTCTGCAGATTCTTCAGCGCCTGCACGATGTTCAGGCCGCTCTGGTTGTCCGTCCAGGCCGCCACCAACTCGGCCACCGTCGGGTCTGCCTGGCTCGTAAGCGGAAAGTAACCATCCACTCCGATAAGGTCGACCAGACTCCAGAAGGAGACGGTCGCAAACTCATCGGTCGCATACGTCGCATTCGCCCCGTAGGCCAGCGTCAGGCTGGGATACTGCGCCCGAAGCTGAGCGATCAGATCCTTCCAGTAAAGGAAATAAGAGGAGTTACTCAAGGATCCCAACTCCGTCCCGATCACCAAGCCGCCCACGCCGTTCTGCGACGCAAGCTGCGCATAGTGCAGAAGGAACGTCTGGTAGCTCGCAAACCACGCGGCCACATCGGTCGGCGCCAGGTTGCCGCGGTACGTCCCGTCCAGCGAGTCCACATGCGGCTTCAGAAACACGGTCAAACCCTGCGCCTGTAAATTCTGGATCGCTGCCACTACCGCTGCATCGGTCGGCGTCAGCGGGTCGATGCTGCTGTTGTACCCCGGCGTCGTCGCCGTCTCGGGTGCGATCGTATTCGACGTAGACGCCTGCACGTACTGGGTCACCACCACCGAGGCGTAGTTGGCTCCGGTCGCGCGTAGCGCCGCCGCGCTGGTCGGTCCCTGTGGCGTCTCCAGGTACTCGTTCGCCTGGTACGACGTGTACACAATGCCGTTGTACGCGAAGCCGCTCGCGCTCTGCGCCGTTGCGCTCGAAGCAGCAGCCCACACAACCAGAAGCAAAGCCGCAAGCCGTCCAGCGAAACCGAACGTGCTACATGAAAACCATGCAACAAGGGCCCGACGAATCATTGGGAGACCTCCGGCGGACCGCAGTCCGCGGTTCGCGTTGGCAACCGTAAGCAACGCGAACGGACGACCAGAAACAGTTCCAAAACCTGTATCAGAAACGAGGGGTGCCTTCAAAACCTACCACTTCCCTGTCCTTCATCGGCAACACCGTTTTTACCTCATAATGAAATCTGCACCTTCACCGTCCCAGGAAGCTAAAGCCTCTGGCTGCAGCTCGGAGCTGGAAGCTGACGTATGCCCTACTACCTTGCCCTCGATGCCGGTGGCACCAAGACCGACTACCTGCTCGCCGACGAGACCCAGGAGCTCGCACGCACGCGCTCCGGCACCATCAAGCGCATGCGCACCGATGCCTCCTCAGCCGCCGCAAACCTTGACGCGGCGCTCAAAGACCTCACCACTAAAACCGGCATCTCTCTCCGTTCGATCACCCGCACCTGCATCGGCACCGCCGGTGAAACCGTGCCGCTCGTCACCTCATGGCTGCGCGCCGCATTCACCCTTCGCGTCTCGGGCGAGCTCATCCTGCTCGGCGACGTAGAGATCGCGCTGGACGCCGCCTTTCCCGGTCAGCCCGGTGTCCTGGTCCTCGCCGGAACCGGCTCGAACGTTGCCGGACGCAACGCCCAGGGAGAGATTTCGACCACCGGCGGCTGGGGACCAAACCTCGCCGACCAGGGCAGCGGGCATCGCATCGGCCACGCCGCCCTGCGCGCCACCTTCCTGGCGCTCGACGAACGACGCGAAAGCATTCTTCTCGAAGCCATCCTCCACCACTGGCAGCTCCAATCGCTCAACCACCTCATCGAGTTCGCCAACGCAATCCCGGCGCCAGACTTCTCACAACTCGTGCCGCTCATCCTCAGCGCCGCGCAACAAAACGACGCGCTCGCCGCCGCCGTGCTGTGCAGCGAAGGGGAACAGCTCGGCTATCTCACGCGCTTGCTTCTGCGCCGCCTCGCCTCCTCCTCGGTTGAACCCCCACCCATCGCCTTCGCCGGCTCCATCATGCAGCACGTTGCCCCCGTACGCGAAGCTCTCATCGCAGACGTCCAGCGCGAGTTCCCCGGCATCCACACCGTCGAAGGCGTCGTAGACCCCATTCTTGGCGCACTCTGGCACGCCCGCCGCGGCTAAAGCATCTCTTTAGTACCTGAAAGCTCTCTGGTGCCCCATTCATCGCGTTCGCTGCGATGAGTGGGCTCGAAAATTCTACCCAGGCAAAATTTGCTCTAACCGGCACGAACCCCACCGGCTACCGCAACCACCCGCACACCGGTAGCACCCACGAAGCCGCGCCCAGCATCCCCGTCCTGATCAGCATCCGGATATCCCTCTTGCTCACATCCCGCGGCTGCTTCGCAACCAGCTGCAGCCTCGCCCGGCGCTCAGGGCTAGGCTCTCCGCCGCGCCGCCCGCCGGGCATCACCTGGAAGTGCAACGCCCGTTCCCGCTGGGGCCAAACTCTGTTCCGCATCACACCACACCTCCCTCTCTCAGCCTCTTCTTCGGCGCTGCTGACAACTTCAGCGACTCCGAACAGATAAATACCGCACCTTGGGAATCCTCCTGGAAGTGCACCTCGCCGCTCTCGACCCAGCGGTAAATCGCCCGTGGAGTCACTCCGGCTACCTGCGCAGCCGTCTCCACGGTCAGCAACATTACCTCCCCGCCGCACGCCACGCATCGGCCAGCAAAGCTCACCCCCGGCTGGTGCAACAGCACCGAGAGCACTTCGCGCTCCACCGTAATCTGCACGGAGCGCGTCACGATCCGGCCATCTTCCGTGACGGGTCCGCTAATTTCTTTCCAAACCGGTTCCACGACAGGCCCAGTCCGGGATAGCATCTTCATCAAGGATCTCCTCTCGCCAGCCGAGCCTCTCGGCGCCTGCCTGAGTTCACTTCAGCGCACTCAGCGCTTGGGAGTCCTGAATCCGTTTGAAATTTCGTGAATATCGCACGTCAGGCTCGGTTTCTTCAGATTCCCAAGGGCTGCCGTCATGTCGCTCTCGCTTACCGCATCCTTCCAATTCGAGGAGTTTGAACTCGATCCGGCTCGCCGCACCCTGGAGCGCGACGGCACCGTCGTCCCGCTCTCGCCCAAGGCCTTCGACGTCCTCTCCTACCTGGTCCAGAACCCCGCTCGCGTCATCACCAAGGATGAACTCCTCAAAGCCGTATGGCCCGGTTCGTTTGTCGAAGAAGGCAACCTCGCCCAGCACATCTCCTCCCTGCGCAAGGCGTTCGGCGATCGGGCGAGCCTGATCGTCACCATCCCCGGGCGAGGCTACCAGTTCACCGCTCGCGTCCACGAGCCGGTTGCACCGGAACAAACTCGCGAGGTTCCAGCACCGGAAGACCAGCAGCCCGACGCTCCCACCGCGGACATCCTCATCCAGCGCGTCCGCGAGCGTACCCACCTGGTCATCGAAGAGACCTCGCGTCCCGTAGCCCGGGAGCGTGCCCTGGTGCCGCGCTGGGCGCTTTGGACGATTGCTGCCGCCTTTCCCATCGCCGCTGTCCTCTTCTACACCATTCACCGGCTCACCCCTCCGCCGAAACTCCAGCGCGTCATGATCGCGGACTTCCTCAACACGACCGGAGATCCCGAGTTCGATCGCTCGCTCAACACCGCGCTCGCCGCCGGCCTCGGCCAGTCGCCCTACATCCAACTGATGAGCAAGGGCGACGTTCACTCCACGCTCCACCTGATGGAAAAGCCGCTTGACACGCCGCTCCTCGGCGATACCGCGCTCGAAGTCTGCCGCCGCGCCGGCTTCCAGGCCATGCTCCGCGGACAGATCGCACCCGATGGAACCGGCTACCAGCTCTCGATCGACGAGGTCAACTGCGCCAACGGCTCCGTACTCGCAACCTCGCACGCCCAGGCAACCAGCAAAGACCGCGTCCTGAACACGCTCGACTCGCTCGCCAACAGCGCCCGCCACCAGCTCGGCGAGACCAGCCAATCCATTGATCAGTACAACGTTCCTATCCGCGAAGCCACCACGTTCTCGTTCGAAGCGCTCGAGGATTACACGAAAGGAGTCGAACTCGGCAACGCAGGAAAGGTCAGCGAGGCCCTGCCGTGGTTTCGCAAAGCCGTAGACCGGGACCCGAACTTCGCGATGGCCCTGGCAGCTGTCGGTACGGCCTACTTCGTCCTGAACGACGAGGAGCAAGCCGCGCCCTACTACAAACAAGCCCTCGCCCTGAGCGATAGCGTCAGCGCACCCGAAAGACTCTACATCCGCGCGAACTACGATCGCATGGTCGTGCGAGATCTGGTCGCTGCCCGCGAGATCTACGAAGAGCAGACGAAGGTCTATCCAGCCGATCGCACCGGTTGGGTCTTTTTGGCGGGTATCAACAACCAGCTTGGCGATTACGGTGCGGCGGTCGCCGCCGCAGAGCACGCCCTGACAATCCCAAGCCCGCACCAGGAGGTCAACTACGAGGTTCTGGCGCGCGCCTACAAACGCGCGAACCGCTTTGCCGAAGCAAAACGCACCATCGCGGCCGCGCAGGCGGAAAACCTGGATGCGCCCGAGCTCCACCGGCTGCTCTTCGATATGGGCATCGTGGAACGGGACCGCCAGGCCATCGAGCGAGAGATCGCCTGGAGCCGAAAGAAGTCCCCAGTCAGCCGCTTGCTTGAAGACCAGGCCATCGCGCAAGCTGACCAGGGCCACTTCACCACGTCCGAGGACCTCTTCCGCGCAGCCATCGCCCAGGGCGCGCGGGAGGTCGGGACCGACTACGCACGGTACATGCGCAACGATGAAGCGGGTATCGAACTCCAGGCCGGCCGGCTACAGCAGGCGAAGGTGCTTCTGCGGCAGAATGTACCGGACGACACGGCCAACTTCGCAGTCTTCGCAGCACGAGCCGGAGACACGGCTGCTACGGAACACTACCTCACTTCGCCGATGGCCTACCCGCGTGAGACGGTAGCTCTTACCCTGTTTCGTCCGGAGATGAATGCGCTGATCGCTTTGAATCGAAGGAATCCGGCCGAGGCTGTGGCCGCCCTGAAGATCTCAGAGGCCTACGAACTGATTCATCCTGAGGTCATCGAGATTCGTGGCGACGCGTATCTCGCCCTCAAAGACGGCGTGCACGCCGAACAGGAGTTTCGCAAGCTCATCAACAATCCAGCCGTCGAAGATCCCATGCAGCCGCGCACCGTCATCGCCCACGTCGGCCTCGCGCGCGCCTATGCCCTCCAGCGAAAGACCGAAGACGCCAGGGCCGAATACCAGAAGTTCTTCACCCTCTGGCCCGACGCCGACCCCGACATCCCCATCCTCCAGCAAGCCCGCACCGAGTACACCAAGCTTTAGCCCGCTCTCAAACTGAATTACTCTCTACTCTCTACTTCCTCCACCATCCCGCTAAGACGTCAACCGCGGCTGCTTCTCCTTCAACTCCAGCAGCAGCTCTTCAATCTTGTCGTTGCGCTCCATCGTCTCGAACCGCTCGTCGAGCGTCTCGGCCGAAGCCACCGCAAGCATCGTGCGCGAAGCCACCGACTTCGACTCCAGCTCGTCCACCTTCCCCGCCAGCCGCGCCAGCTTACCCTGCGCAGCGCCGCTCTGCAGCACCGCCTGCGCCGTCCCCGCCTTTTCGACCGCCCGGCTCCTGCGCAACTGCGCCACCAGCAGGTCGACCCGCGCCTGCGTCTCGGTCAGCTTCTGCTGCAGCCGCTGGTACGCGCCGCGCAGCGTATCGGTCTCAGCCGTCTGATCCGCAAGTTGCTGCGCCAGTCCCTCGCTCATCCTCTGGTGCGAGAGCGAACGCTCCAGCGCCGCGCGCGCCAGGTCGTCCTGGCCCTTGCCGACCGCCAACTCCGCCTTGCGCACCCACTGCCCCTGAAGCTCGTCCTGCTCGGTCTTCTTCTTGTTCAGCAGGTGCTGGTCCGCGATGGCAATCGCCACCTGCGTCTTCACCTGCACCAACTGGTTCTCCATATCCAGAACCAGTTGTTTCGCCAGCTTCTCCGGATCCTCCGCCCGGCTCAGAAGATCGTTCACGTTCGCCCGCAGCAGCGTAGAAACTCGTTCCAAAAGTGCCATCGCCTTACCTCCTCATTCAAGCCGTCAGGCTCAAAGCCATCCTTCGCAAATCTCCCCAGCCAAACTCCCGTGCCCCATTCATCGCGCACTCTGCGATGAGTGGGAGAGCGACACCGTCTCCCGTAACTTCCTATCGACGCTCATCCGGTCCCCCCTGCACGCCGTCTTAAGGGTGGAAGCGTGGGGCTTCAGCCCCACGAATCCCCGCCCCCCACCCAGGTTTTTACCGGGTGGAAGCGTGGGGCTTCAGCCCCACGAATCACCCACCCTCAAGCAAGGGCTTCAGCCCCGGCAGACCCTACCAGCGCCGCCCGAACAATCTGCCCAACGCCAAAAGCCCAAGCAGCGGCAACAAGCCACCGCCAAACCGCGGCCCGCAGCCATATCCATACCCACGCCCCCAGCCGCGACGCCGATAACCGCCGTACCGAAAGGGCGATAAAACGATCCGAACGATCAGCCGCACCACAATCAAAAGCAAAACCAGAAACACAATCAGGTGAATCATCACGCACACTCCTTAGGCGTACGCACAAGGGTTATGGGTTCCCGATGGCCGAAGCGAACCACCCGGAACCCGTGAAAACATCTAACGCGCTTCGTCGCTGGATTTATCCTCGCGCGGCTTCATCGCCTTCACGTTGGACATCAGCTCGGACATCTTCATGCCGCTCAGGGCCTCGAACAGCGCCGGCACCTGAGCCGCAATCTTCGTCATATCGCCGGTCAGCTTGTTCACGCCCGTCTGCTCATCGCCTCCGGTCGAAACGATCGTGATCTTGTCGACCTTGCTCAGCGGCTCCGCCATCGCACGCACCACCTCGGCCATGTTCGTAATCAGCTTGTCGACAACCGCAGCCTGCGACCACTCCTGGTACGCCTCGGCCTTCACGTTCATCGCCTTTGCCTCGGCCTCGCCCTTCGAGAAGATGATGTCCGCCTCAGCCGAACCCTGCAGCCTGGTAATCGCAGCCTGCGCCTCGCCTTGTGCACGTGCCGCCGCAGCCCGTCCCTCAGCCTCAATCGTGATCCGAGCCTTCTCGGCCGCGGCAATGTTTTGAATGCGCCGCGCCTCAATCTCCGATCCCTTCAACACGGTCGAGATCAACTCCGCCTCGTGCCGCCGAATCTCGGCCTCCTGCACCTTCACCTGCTGCTCTTTTTCAATCTGCTGCACCTTCACCTGCTCGGCGACAACCTGCTGCTGCATCACGTTCGTCTGCAGCTCGTACGCCTTGTCGGCCTGCGCCTCCTGCCGCCGCGACTGCTCCGTATACTGCGCCTTCTGGATCGCCAGGTCGCGCTGTGCCTCCGCCTGTTTGCCCAGCGAAGCCGTCTCCGCAATGACACGGTCCTGGTCGCTCGCAGCCTTTGCAATCGCCGCCTCGCGCAGTGCGTTGGCGCGCCGAATCGCGGTGTCACGCTCCGCCTCGGCTGCGGCAATCTCCGCGTCGCGCTTGATCCGCGCAATGTCCGGCCGGCCCATGTTGGTGATGTACTCGTTCTTGTCGCGCACCTCGCGAATCGTGAAGCTCACCACCTCGAGCCCCATCTTCGACATATCGTCCATGCAGGTCGACCGCATGCGCTCCGCCACCATCTCCGGCTCTTTGACGATCTGCTCGACCGTCAACTGGCCGATGATGCCACGCAGATGGCCTTCCATCACCAGCCGGATAAGTCCCTCACGCTGGTCCGGGGACTTGCTGAGAAACTGCTCGGCCGCCGTCAGGATCGACTCATTATCCGACCGCACTTTGATCTGCGCGACCGCCTCCACCGTCACCGCAACACCCTGCTTGGTGTACAGATCCTGCTGCGGCGCAACGTCGAAGCTCATCAGCTCCAGCGTCAATTCGCGATACGTCTCCACCACCGGGAAGATAACGGCCGCACCCGACTTGATGACGCGCGGCTTGCGGAAGCCGTAAACGATGATGGCCTGATTGGGCGCGGCTTTACGAAACATCCGACCAAGCGAAAACAGCAGAAGAAGAACCGCAACAACACAACAACCGACGACAACAACGACGACCGGCGTAAGCATTTGACTTTCCTTTGAAAGCACAAGTTAGAGGGTTGGAAACCACGCTGCACCAACTGCTGCAGCAACGAGAAACTTTGTCCTGCCGGACGTGCCCGCTAGTCGCGCGGGGCGACCACTTCGTGGGGTGTTGGGCTTCGCGTGGCCCTCCCGTTGGTCGGCACAATCCTTACTCATCTGACTCATAAGCGCTTGTCGTCTTTAGGGTGGAAGCGTGGGGCTTCAGCCCCACGATCCATGCCCCAGATAAAAGGGGGCTTTAGCCCCGGCCTCACGACACCTTCGCATCCATCAACCCTTCCAACTCCGCCACATAAGCAATCCCCTTCGCATACCGCAACACCACAACCTCCGTTCCACGCGGAATCGCAACCCCGCTCTCACTCCGCGCCGCCGCACTCCTCCGCGCATCCATCTGCGTAAACAGAATCTCGCCCGTCCCGCCACCGGCCCGAATCTCATCCGACACCCGCCCAACCACACCATCCATCCGCGTATCTTCCGGCAGCATCACGCGCTCACGCGGCAGCAACACCTTGAACAGCGCAACATACAGCAGCCCTCCGCCCAAAAGCCCCGCAGCCACAGCCATAATCAGAACCGCAGTTGAGACGAACGGCGAGTAGTTCCAAAGCAGGTAGCCCGCCCCGCCAAACCAGCAAAGAAACGCCGGCAGCGTAAATCCGTTGAGAGCCGACATCTGCCCTGAATGTCCGGCGTGGGTCTTCACATGCGCATGACCCAGGCGAATATGTCCAAAGTGCAACCGGCCCAGACCCGAAAACGCCGCCAGCACACTCAGCACCAAACCGAGCACAAAGCAAACCAGATAGAACGTATTCATCGCGAAACCTTCTCCTTCGCCCCAACCTTCGTCTTATCCACAACCGCTGCCGTCTTCAACACCGAGCCCAGCCTCTCCACCAGCTTCGGCGTCTTCAGCACTGACTCCAGCAGCAACAAGCACCTGCGCGAATCCTCATGATGCGCAATCGCCAGCAGCGCCCGGCACAACTCCGGGTCCTGCCTGCCGAAGCGGTCCGCGCCCGCGACCAGCCAGAGATCCAGCTTGTCGTCCATCACCTCGCTGGTCCGCAACTCCGACTGGAAGTTCTCGGGGTCCTCAACCAGGTAGCCGGGATGCACCTTGAAGAACTTCGCCAGAAGCAGCCTGGTCGTGTTCGTCAGGTGCGGCCTCGCGCCCGACTCAATCTGCGAAAGGTACGACTGCGAGATCGTCTTGCCCTTCGTCTCTTCCGCAATCGCCCGCACCACCTCCTGCTGGGTCATCGCCCGGTCCAAACCACGCAGCGAACCTTCCACCTCCCGCAGGTACCGAATCTTCTCCGAAAGCTTCACGCCCAAACCTCAATCACAATCTGCAATAACATTATTACGATTTGCAATAGCTGTCAACAGAAAACCACGCGCAGCCCAACACCCCACGAAGTGGTGCCCGCCCGGCATGAGGGCGCACGTGTTTCTGCATGTTGTACCCTCAATCAAAATGCGCATCCTGGCTCTCTTCCTCCTCCTCATGCCCACGCTTCGCGCCCAATCCGCCCCATACCCGGTCGCCGAAGCCTCTATCGCGCAGCTCCGCGAGGCCATCCGCACCCATCGCGTCACCTGCCGCCAGCTCGTCGAGGCCTACATCGCCCGCATCAATGCGCTCGACCAATCGTCGAAGCCGCACCCGCTCAACGCCATCATCCTTATCAACCCCCACGCGCTCGCCGATGCCGACGTTCTCGACGCGGAGTTCGCCCGCACCGGCAAACTCCGCCCCCTGCACGGCATCCCGCTCATCATCAAGGACAACTACGACACCCAAGGCCTCCAAACCACGGGCGGTTCGTTAGCGCTGAAGCATTTTGCCCCGGAGACCGACGCCTTCATGGTCGCGAAGCTCCGCGCAGCCGGTGCCATCATCCTCGCCAAATCGAACATGGCCGAATGGGCCTTCTCGCCCTACGTAACCGCGTCTTCGATCGCCGGCATCACCCGCAATCCCTACGCGCTCGATCGGGTCCCCGCCGGATCGTCGGGTGGAACCGCGGCAGCGGTCGCCGCCTCGCTCGGGGCCGCCGGCCTCGGCACCGACACCGGCAACTCCATCCGCGGCCCCTCATCGCACAACATGCTCGTCGGCATCCGTCCCACCATTGGCCTCACCAGCCGCGACGGCATCATCCCGCTCTTCGCAAACAACGACGTAGGCGGCCCCATGGCGCGCAACGTCGCAGACGCCGCAGCGCTCCTCACTGCGGTCGCCGGCCCCGACCCCGCCGACCCCGTCACCGCGCAAGCCCCCAGAACGCCCATCGATTACACCGCATTCCTCAAAAAGGACGGCCTGCGCGGCGCCCGCATCGGCGTCTTCCGCCCCTACCTCGACGCACCCCACACCGACCCGCAGATCAAAGCCCTCACCGAGCAAGCCATCGCCGACCTCAAAGCCGAGGGCGCCATCATCGTCGACCCCTTCGTCTTCGCCGACTACGAAGCCCTCACCAAAAACCTCTGGTGCGGCGACTTCCAGGTCGATCTCGACGCCTGGTTTGCCAAACACGCGCGAAACGCCCAGTTCCACTCCCTCGCCGAGGTCGTCGCCTCCGGCTTGTATCTCCCGTACATCGAATCCGAGATGAAAGCCAGCATCGCCCCGCCGGATAAGGACGACCGCCGCTCGCCCTGCCTCGACGTCTACCACGACCCACCCAAGATCGCCTTCCGCAACGCCCTGCTCGCCGCCATGGAGCGCGACCACCTCGACGCGATCGTCTACCCCACCTGGTCGAGCCCGCCCCGCAAGGTCGGCGACACCACCAGCCCCGCCGGCGACAACTCGCAGGTGCTCAGCCCGCAAACCGGCTTCCCCGCCATCACCGTTCCCATGGGCTTCACCCACGTGGACGGCGAGTCCCTACCCGCCGGCCTGACGATCCTCGGCCGCGCCTTCTCCGAGCCCCAACTCATCCAGTACGCCTACGCCTACGAACAAGCCACCCACCACCGCCAACCCCCACCCAACTTCCCCTGACCAACGTCCAACCCTAGCCGGGTGCCCCACCCTCGCGGAGCTAGGGTGGGTCTCCAGGCAATCCAGCCGAAGGAAGCCCATCGATGAACAAGCAACGATTCCTACCGGCCGTGGCACTCCTCCTACTCGCATCCCCCGCCCTCCACGCCCAAACCGCCGCCCCAACCTTCGCCGTAGCATCCATCCGCCTCAACAACAACTCCACCGACGGCCGCCACCACATCTACAACGACCCCGCCAACGCCGAATTCCGCACCGTCAACGTCTCCGCGCTCGCCCTGCTGAACTTCGCCTTCGACATCCCCGTCACCCAGATCCTCGAAGCCCCCGCCTTCGCCCGCACCGCCATGTGGGACGTCACCGCCAAATCCGATCCCGCGCTCGATGCCGAGCTCTCAAAACTCCCCACCGCCGAAAGCCGCGCCATCAAGCGCAAGATGGTGCAAGGCCTTCTCACCGACCGCTTCAACCTCAAGGCACACCTGGAAACCCGTGAACTGCCCGAGTACGCCCTGGTTGTCGTCAAGACCGGTGCCAGGGTTAGCCAATCCAAAGCGAACGGCCACACCTACAACCGCGGCCGCGATTATATCGACGACCAGGGCATCTCCATCTCCGACATGGCCCAACAAATCGCCCAGATCCTCGACCAGCCCGTTGTCGACCAGACCGCCCTACCCGGCCGCTACGACCTGAAGCTCCGCTGGACACCCGACGACCTCCAGCAGGCTGCCGCACCCGACGCTCCCCCCGCCTTCTTCACCGCCCTCCAGGAGCAGCTAGGCCTCAAGCTCGAATCCCAAAAAGGGCCCGTCCAGGTCCTGGTCATCGATCAGCTCACGCCCCCGACCGACAACTGAACCGAGCCGTTCCATCCCCCGCTGCAACCCTACCGCCGCCGCACCAGCCAGACCACCAGCAAAATCATCACCAGCAGCCCCAGCCCACCCGGCCAGATAAACCCGCCGCCCGCGCTCGACCAACCCACCACCACGCAGCCCGACAGCCCCATCGCCAACACCAACCCACCCAGCGCCACCAGCAATCCCCGCATCGGCTTCCACCTCCTGCGGCTAGGATGCCAATCCCATCTCCTCCGGCATCGCCAGCCATCCCCACGATTCAACGCGCCAGGAAACATAGCGCTGGTTCAGACCGCCGATTCCGCAGGCCGCCCCCCCCGCTTCTGGTTAGCCCCTCAACCCACTTCCCGATAAACTAGTCGAAGCATGGTCCTGCCCTTCGTCCGCGATCTCCTCGCGGACCTCAAACTCTCCGACTCGTACGATCGCGTCCGCCGCCACCTCCAGTCCGGAACCGGCACCGGTGCCCCGCGCCGTCGCGTCGCCGGCCTCACCTTCACCGCGCGCGCCCTCTACCTGCCGCTCTTCGTGCAGGCTATCCCGGAGAAAACCCCCGCCCTCATCCTCGTCGCCGACAACAAGGCGGCCGAGGCCCTCCACCAGGCCATCCTCGCCGCCTGCGATCTCACCGGCGCGCTCGACCCCGCCGGCGTCGTCCGCCTGCCGGCCCACGACGTTCTCCCCTTCGAGAACCTCTCGCCCCATCCCGAAATCCAGGAAACCCGTGCCGCCACCCTCTGGAAGATCGCCTCGCGCTCCGCCAGGGTCATCATCGCGCCGGTCGAATCCGCCTGCCTCAAGCTCTTCGGCGCCGACTTCTACGCCGCCCTCGCCCTCACCCTCAAGGTCGGCGAAGAGTACCTGACCGACATGCTCGTCGAGCACCTGCTCTCGGTCGGCTACACCCGCGTCGATGTCGTCGAGATGCCAGGCCAACTCACCCTCCGCGGCGGCATCCTCGACGTCTACTCCCCCGAGCAAGACCGCCCCGTGCGCATCGACTTCTTCGGCGACGAGATCGAATCCATCCGCAAGTTCGACCCCGAAACCCAGCGCAGCTCCTCATCGCTCGACACCGCGCTGCTGCTTCCGCTCACTGAAATCCCCATCACCGAGCGTGTGCTCGAAGCCATCAACGCCCGCCTCACCAAACAGGGAACGGCCACGGAACCGGGTGCCCCATCTCACGCAGCATCATCGCGTGAGGTGGGTTCAGAAGCCACCGTCTTTCCCGGATGGGAGTTCTTCGCACCCGTAGCCGGCGCCAGCAAATCTCTCCTCGATCTCCTCGGCCCCGACACCCGCGTCTTCGTCGAAGAGCCCGCCATGATCAAAAACCAGGGCGAGCGCTGGTGGAACAAGGTCGAGCAGCGCCACGACCGCTCCGGCATCGGAAACCTCATCCGCCCCGAAGACATCTACACCAGCCCCTGGGACCTCGACGACCGTCTGCGCCGCTTCAACGGCTGCGATCTCGACCAGCTCGGCGCCGTCGACGTCCTCGACTCCGACAACTCCGCCCTCTCCGAAATCGAGTTCCACACCCGCCCCACCGCACGCTTCCACGGCAGCATTCCCGCCATGATCGACGCGGTGCAGTCGCTTATCAAGCAGGAAGCCCGCGTCCTGCTCACCGCGCCAAACCAGGGCGAAGTCGAACGCCTCGCCTCGCTCCTCCAGGAATACCAGGTCCCCTACCGCCTCGGCTCGCGCAACATGGCCGCCGGTTCTGAAACGATCTACTCCGAATCCTCCTACCTCGCCGGCAACACCAGCACCCCGGTCATCGTCCGCACCCCCATCGCCAACGGCGTCCAGGTGTTGGACCTGATGCAATCCGTACCCCATCCCTCTATCCAAACCTCCGTGCCCCATTCATCGACAGCCTCATCGTCGATGAGTGGGTCCACCCAAGATCTATCGTCCACCTACCCCCGAGGCGGCGCCCAGATCGTCGTCTTCGGCGCCAACGACCTCTCCGACGAAGCCGACATCCAGGCCCGGCCCGCCACCCGCAAATCCAAAACCGCCGCCTTCATCTCCGACTTCCGCGACCTCGCCGTCGGCGACTACGTCGTCCATATAGAACACGGCATCGCCCGCTACGCCGGCCTCCGCGTCCTCGATGAGAACTCAGACAATCAACTCGAACTCATGATCCTCGAGTTCGCCGACGACGCCAAACTCTACGTCCCGCTCACCCGCCTGGACCTCATCCAGAAGTACCGCTCCACCGAAACCGGCCCCGCGCCCGTCCTCAACAAACTCGGCTCCCAGGCCTGGCAGAAAACCAAAGCCCGCGTAAAAAAAGCCATGCAGGATATGGCCGCCGAGCTCCTCAAGCTCTACGCCCAGCGCAAGGCCGCCGTCGGCACCTCCTACTCGCCCGACTCGAACCTCCAGCGCGAGTTCGAAGACTCCTTCCCCTTCACCGAAACCGACGACCAGCTCGCCGCCATCCGCGACATCAAAAGCGACATGGAATCCACCCAGCCCATGGATCGGCTTCTCTGTGGGGATGTGGGTTATGGCAAAACCGAAGTCGCCATGCGCGCCGCCTTCAAGGCCGTGCAGGATAGCAAGCAGGTCGCCGTCCTCACCCCTACCACCGTCCTCTCGTTCCAGCACTTCGAATCCTTCAAGCGCCGCTTCGCCAACTTCCCCGTCAACATCGAAATGCTCTCCCGCTTCCGCACCGCCAAGGAAAAAACCGCCATCGTCGAGCAGGTTGAAGCCGGCAAAGTCGATATCCTCATCGGCACCCACGCCATCCTCGCCCAGAAGCTCAAATTCCAGGACCTCGGCCTCCTCATCGTCGACGAAGAGCAGCGCTTCGGCGTCCGCCACAAAGAACGCCTCAAGTCCATGCGCACCTCGGTCGACGTCCTCGCCATGTCCGCCACGCCTATCCCGCGCACCCTGCACATGTCGCTCGTCGGCCTGCGCGATATGTCGGTCATCGAGACCCCGCCCAAAGACCGCATGGCCATCCAGACCATCGTCGCCAAGTTCGACGAGAAGCTCATCCGGACCGCCATCGAGATGGAGCTCGAACGCGGCGGGCAGATTTACTTTGTCAATAATCGCGTGGAGACCATCTACGAACTCGCCGCCATGATCCGCGAACAGGTCCCCTCCGCCCGCGTCGTCGTCGGCCACGGCCAGCTCCCCGAGGCCGAGCTCGAACGCGTCATGCTCGCCTTCATGAACCACGAGTACGACGTCCTCGTCGCCACCAGCATCATCGAAAACGGCCTCGACATCCCGCTCGCCAACACCATCATCGTCAACCGGGCCGACCGCCATGGGTTGTCGGAGCTGTACCAGCTCCGAGGCCGCGTAGGCCGCTCCAACCGCCGGGCATACGCCTACCTGCTCATCCCGCCCGACACCGAACTCACCGAGATCGCCCGCCGCCGCCTCGCCGCGCTCAAGGAATTCTCCGACCTCGGCGCCGGCTTCAAAATCGCCGCACTCGACCTTGAACTCCGCGGTGCCGGCAATATGCTTGGCGGCGAGCAATCCGGCCACATCGAAGCCATCGGCTTCGAAATGTACACCACGATGCTCGAAGAGGCCGTCAACAAGCTCAAGGGCGAAGGCGACAAACCCGCGCACGCCACCACCGTCCTCAACCTCGGCATCTCCGTCCGCATCGACTCCGACTACATCCCCGAAGAAAACCAGCGTCTGCGCATGTACAAACGCATCGCCGGCGCGCTCGACCAGGCCACCATCGACGACGTCCGCTCCGAGCTCCACGACCGCTACGGCGCGCCCCCCGAATCCGTCCAGAACCTCCTAGCCGCCGGCGAACTCCGCCTCAAATGCGAGCAACTCGGCATCGCCCAGCTCGACCGCAAACGCACCCAAGTGGAACTCCCCAACCCGAACGGAAATAAGAAACAACCGATCAAAACCTTCGTCGAAATGCTCCACCTCCGCTTCGCCGTCCCCGAAGACGGCAGCACCACCCTGGCCCACGCCCAGGTCGACCCCGGCCTCCTCATGAAGCTCATCGCCCGCAACGCCAAGCGCGGCGCACAATTCACCCCCCAGGGCATCTTCCGCTGGCCCCTCACCTCCGCCAAAGCCGAAGACGTCCTCGCCGAAACCCGCACACTCCTCGACTCCCTCACCCCCTAACCGGGTGCCGGGCACCTCACCCCTTGCCACCCACCCTTGGGTGCCCCACCCTCGCGGAGCTAGAGTGGGTCTCCTCGACTCCCCGCGTACCCATCCCGGGTGCCCCATCCTTCCCGGCGCTTCACCAGGGAAGGGTGGGGTATCGTTTGCGGAAGCAACGACCGCATTCCCCTCGATCAGCAATCCCCCTACTGCTTCGGCATCCTCGCCTCAAGCGGCGGAGCTCCTAACAAATTCCTCACCCGCGCGTCTCAATGCTGGTCCCACATCCGCTGCCGAGGACATCCCGATGCTCTTCCGCTCCAGAATCCTCCTGGTCCTTCTCTCAGCCTCCCTTCTTAGCGCCCAATCCCCGGCCCCGCAGTGGCAACTGGACGCCGGCGCGAATCTCTCCTTTGAAGTCGCCTCCATCCGCCCGGCCAGCTCGAACAGGAACACTCCCACCAACCTCGACCTCGATCCCTCCGACTACTTCCGCTACACCGGCGGCCCCATCACCGCGTCCGGTACCCTCATCAATTACCTCATCTTCGCCTACAGGATTCAGGACAGAAGCCAGGCGGACTTTATCTACGCGCATCTCCCCGCTTGGACGCAACAGGAGTACACCCTGCGCGCCACAGCAGCGCCAAACTCCACCAAAGATCAGCTTCGCCTCATGATGCAATCGCTTCTCGCCGAACGCTTTCACCTCAAGCTCCACACGGAACTTCGCGAGCAACCCATCTATGCGCTCGTGCTGGATGAGAAGCCCAGCCGCCGGCCCGCTCCGGGGCTCAATCCCGCGCCGGACGACGGCCTCTGCGCCAAGCCATTCGATCAGCCGAAGCCGCCTCCGCGCCCTACCAGTCTCAGTCGGTCATGTCAGCTCTTTATCCTTCGTAACGGAGACCTCCGCCAGGCCCACATGGACGACTACAGCCTCGATCAAATCGCCGGAAATCTCGTTCTCGCGAGCCTCGGCGCGCTCGATCCGCGCCCGGTCCTCAACCGCACCGGCCTCAACGGGTATTACGACTTCACCGTCGAGTTCCTGCCGCCCAGCAAGCACGACGGCACCTCCACACCCGAGGCGCCACTCGAAACCCCTGGCGCAACCTTCGAAGACGCTCTTAAGCAGCAGGCCGGCCTCAAACTCCTCAAGCAAACCGGCCCCGCTCCCGTCTACATCATCGACCGCGTCGAACCACCCTCTGAGAACTGATCGAAGCGCGCCGACTCCCCGGGTGTCCATCCCGGGTGCCCCATCCTTCCCGGCGCTTCACCAGGGAAGGGTGGGGTATCGTTTGCGGAAGCAACGACCGCATTCCCCTCGATCAGCAATCCCCCTACTGCTTCGGCATCCTCGCCTCAAGCGAAGCCATCCGCTCCCGCAGCCCAGATTCGAACGTCACCTGCTGCATCAGCCCCCTGATCAGTCCCTCAAGCGTTGCAAACTGCGCGTCGATCGCCGCGAACCGCCCTTCCATCCCCGCGAAACGCCCTTCCATCCCCGCAAACCGCCCGTCCATCTTCGCCTCAAGCGTCTTGATCTCCGCCCGCAGCACATCCTTCGAATCATCGATCCGCTGCTCCAGGCTATGCCGCGTATCGTCCAGACGCTTCTCCAGACCCTCCAGCCGCACCCCATGCGTCTTCAGCTCCGGCGCAAGAAAGTCCTGCACGGTCGCCCGCACGGTCTCCAGGACGTTATCGCTCATGCCACAACCATGCGCTAACGCTATCACGCGCAGACGCTCTCCTTCCGCAAACCCCGAAACCTTCCGCCACGCCGCTCCTCAAGGCCTCAAGCTGCGCCCGCAGCGCACCCGCTCCACCCCTCCCCGCCAACCCCAAATTCCGCACTAAACCCGTTCAAAAAGAATTCCGCCAAAAATCAGCCAAAAACGTCCTGTCAAGGGGGTCGGGTTTGCGTCAACGCAATAAACCTATTGCATGCAACAACTTACACCAAAAAAATCAATGTCCATTTCACCCGGCTCCACCCTCTATAATTGAAGAAGAGTTCAAAAAAGCCTCGCACTAACCGGCGGGGCTTTCGTCTTCTACGTACCCTAAGTCCTGTATTTGCAATATTTTACCCGCAACTCTATTGTTTACAATATTTTGCACCATAGAACCGGGCTAAACCATTCATTCCATTGACTAAATAACTCTTCCATTAACCGGGGGGGAGTACCCCAGAAAGGAACCCATTATGCCAGACTCCACAAAGTCCCGCCTCGCCACCGCAGCCACGCAGCGCGTACACTTCCCCCCTATGTCCTCTACAGCGTTCTTCGCCGCCATCCTCATGGCGTTCACCACCCTCGCGCTCTCCGCCCAGCAGCCCAGGCTCATCAATGGCTACGAGCCCAAGTGGTGGAAAGAAGCCGTTGTCTACCAGGTCTACCCACGCTCCTTCCAGGATTCGAACGGCGACGGCATCGGCGACCTGCCCGGAATCACCCAGCACCTCGACTATCTCCAGCACCTCGGCGTCAACGTCATCTGGCTCTCGCCCCACTTCGACTCGCCCAACGCCGACAACGGCTACGACATCCGCGACTATCGCAAGGTGATGAAAGAGTTCGGCACCATGGCCGACTTCGACACCCTGCTCGACGGCATCAAGGCGCGCCACATGCGCCTCATCATCGATCTCGTCGTCAACCACACCTCCGACGAGCACCAATGGTTCGTCGCCTCGCGCTCCAGCAAGACGAACCCCTACCGCAACTTCTACATCTGGCGTCCCGGCAAGACGGCGCCCGACGGCGCCAAGCTCCCACCCAACAACTACCCGTCCTACTTCTCCGGCTCCGCCTGGACCTACGACGCCAAGACCGACGAGTGGTACCTCCACTACTTCGCCGTCAAGCAGCCCGACCTCAACTGGGCCAACCCGAAGGTGCGCGAGGAAGTCTTCTCGCTCATGCGCTTCTGGCTCGACAAAGGCGTCTCCGGCTTCCGCATGGATGTCATCCCGCTCATCTCAAAACCCACCGGCATGCCCGACCTCACCGCCGAACAGCTCAAAGCCCCGCCCAACGCCTACGCCAACGGCCCGCACCTCGCTGAGTACCTGCAGCAGATGAACCGCGATGTCCTGTCTAAATACGACGACATGAGCGTCGGCGAAGCCACCGGGACCACCCTGGCCCAAACGGGTTCGCTCGTCGACGACCGCCGTCACGAACTCAACATGATCTTCAACTTCGACGCCATCAAGCTCGGCCGCTCCGACTTCGGGCCCAGCAAGATCGGCACCTGGTCGCTGCCCGATCTGAAAGGCATCTACGACGATCACGCCCGCATCCTCGGCAAGCATGATTGGGACACCGTCTTCCTCTCCAACCACGACAACCCGCGCATCGTCTCCACCTTCGGCGACGACTCGCCCGCCATGCGCGTGCCCTCCGCCAAACTCTTCGAGACGATGATCCTCACCCTCCGCGGCACGCCCTACCTCTACCAGGGCGACGAGCTCGGCATGACCAACTACCCCTTCAAAACGCTCGCCGACTATGACGACATCGCGGTGAAGAACGCCTACAAAGCCATGGTCCAGACCGGCAAGGTCTCTGAAGCCTCCTTTCTCGCTGCAACCGCCAAAGTCGCACGCGACAACGCCCGCACTCCCATGCAGTGGGACGCCAGCCCCGAAGCCGGCTTCACCACCGGCACCCACCCCTGGCTCGCCGTCAATCCCAACTACACCCAGATCAACGCCGCCCAGGAGCTCGCCGACCCCAACTCCATCTACAACTACGTCCGCCAGGTGATCGAGCTTCGCGCCCAGTCCCCAGCCTTCGTCTACGGCGACTACCAGGATGTCGACCCCACCGACCCGAAGGTCTACGCCTACACCCGCACGCTCGGTGCCAACCGGTTCCTGGTCATTGAGAACTTCTCCTCGCAGCCCGTCACCTACACTCTGCCGAAAAACTTGAAAGCCGCCCACGAACTCCTCAGCGACTACACCACCGCACCCGAGGAGCAAGCCTCAACCCTCCACCTGCAACCCTGGGAAGCCCGCATCTACAAGCAGGCGATTCCAGCCCAAACGGCTCCAGCCCAGTAAACCGGCTCAGCGGCCTTCGCGCAGCCGCGCGGCCAGCCGCTCCGGCAGCCCGGCCATCAGGATCCGCCCCTGCGACGTGATCACGTCGTAGGGAACCCGGTGGAAGGTGATCTCGCGGTTTGGCGCCGCCGAATCCCCCTCGTTTGCCGTAATCGTCAGGATCGCGAACGCCGCCCGCCAGTCGAAGTCGCGAGGCTGCCCCACGGAGCCTGGATTGATCAGGTGACGCGATCCTGGCTGCAGCGTCAGCGTCCACGATTCGGCCCGGTTCTGCAGGTCGCCCGAGCGCTTGCTCTTCGCGTACGGCGGGATGTAGCGAGGCCGCGAGATAGCCGGACGGAGCTCCTGCCAAGTGTTCTCGTGTTGCGCGAAACCGCCCTGGATGTGCGTATGACCGAAGAACGTAAGCGGCGTGGCGCTCTGCTGCAGCGGCATCCACGCATCGCGCATGTTCAGGATGTAGCGGTCCTCGTCGAGCGGCGAGCCGTGCGCGCAGGAGATGCCTTCCTGCGCAGGATTTACCGGCCCCTGCGGAACTTCCTTCAGCCACGCCAGGTTGTCCGCGGTCAGATTGTCGCGAGTCCAGATGGCAGCATCGCGCGCCACGGGATTGAAGGCGTTGGGCGAGGTAAGACCGCAGCAGACGCGATCGTGATTGCCGCGGACGACCAGCGTCTGGATCGGCCGGATGAGATCGAGCACCTGGTTCGGAGCGCCTCCGTAGCCGACGATGTCGCCGAGGTTCCAGAGTTCGTCCCACTGGCCGGCTGCGGCGGTGAGGACTGCTTCAAGAGCTTCGAGATTACCGTGGATGTCCGAGAGGATGAGAGCGCGCATTGGTGCAGGAACCAGAGTACAGCTTCTAGCCGCTAGCTCCTAGCTGCTAGCTTGTTCGTGCCGCGCCAACATTTGCGGTCTCGCACGCGCGCGCTTGCTGATCGAGCGAAATGTGCGTTCCGAAGTGAGGCTGCCTGGACCCGCAACGAACAGCTAGAAGCTAGCAGCTAGAAGCTAGAAGCTGCCTTTTGTCCGGAGCCGTAACGGCGAGCTAGAAGCTAGGAGCTAGAAGCTAGAAGCTGGTCTCTATCCGTTCGCATCGTCGGTGCGCTCGCCAGCAGACGCCGCGTGTAAGGATGCTGCGGGTTGCGGAAGAGGTCGAGCGTTGGAGCGGTTTCGACGAAGCGGCCGTGCTGCATCACGGCGATCTGGTCGCCCAGTTGGTCGCACGCCTGGGCCACAACGGCGAGATCGTGCGAGATAAACAGCATGGCCAGATTGTGGGTCTGGCGCAGAGACTTGAGTAGCGCCAGAATCTGCGCCTGCACCGTCACGTCGAGCGCGGTGGTTGGTTCGTCGGCGATCAGCAGGCGCGGCCGGTTGATCAGCGCCGTGGCGATCAGGATGCGCTGGCGCTGGCCGCCGGAGAACTGGTGTGGATAGTCGCGAAGGCGCGTCTCCGGGTTCGGCAGCCCGACTTCGTGCATCGCGGTGATTACACGTCGCTCCACCTCGGCCTTCGGCGTACGCGGATGGTGCGCCAGCAGGGCTTCTGCGATCTGGTCTCCGATGCGCATGACCGGATTGAGCGCGGTCATCGGCTCCTGGAAGATCATCGCGATCTGGCTGCCGCGCAGGGTGCGCATCCGCGGTTCGGGCAGTGCGAGGATGTTCGTATGGTCGAAGAGAATCTCGCCGGACACGCTCGCGGAGGACGCGAGCAGGCGCAGGATGGCGAGAGAGGTTGCGGATTTGCCGGAGCCCGACTCGCCCACCAGACCGAGCGTCTGGCCGGGTTCGATCGAGAAGGAGATGGAATCGACGACGGTCTTTGGCCGTTCGTTCACGTTGCGGCCCCGGAAGGCGATGGAGAGATGGGAGACGGCGAGCAGCGGCGAGTTCTGTTGGGGAAACGACATGCGATGGGGTTAGACTAGCGGTTTCGGCACGGGGTGAGGAAGTTAAGCGCAAATGTGCGTCTAAGAGGGTGAGATGATGCGACGAATTTTCCTTGGCCTGGCGGCTCTGGCAGCTTCCTGCACCATGCCTGCGTGGGCGCAGATGCACGCGGTCAAGAAGCCCGACCAGGTGGTGCGCGCGGTCGCTGTGTACGAGTGGACGGGTGAGGAAGGCAAGCCGACCGCGAGCCGGGTCGTACCCGTCTCGCTGTTTATCGACGGGCAGTTTCAGGATGCGGCCATTTACCTGGCGCGGCCAGTGCCGTTTGCGCTCGATACCGGCACGGTGTACGAGGTGCGCAAGGCGGGCGTCGACGCGGGCACGCTGGAGCTGGTCTACGAGCGGCACCTGACCAGCGGCGACACAGCCGAGATCGACGACGGCTGGCTGGGATATGGGCAGTTCAAGGTGAAGCCCAAGGAGACACTGGTTGCGAGGAACACCAACCGGCCGGTATCGAAGCTTGTTGTGAGCGGAAGCCGGAGTTCTGATTCCGGCGGTCCGAAGCTGGTGTCGCGGTCCGGCTCGACGGGAGATTCAGGCTCGAGCAGCGGGAGTAAGAGTTCAGGAACGGCAGCCTCGAGCGCTCCGGCGACGAAAGGCGCGTCAACCACCGCATCAGCGGATGCGGACGACGACGATTCGAACGGGCCGACGTTGCACCGGCGGGCGGGAGGCGCCGGCGATGCGACGACCACTGCATCTACAGGAACGCCCGCAGGGACTGGAGCAGCGGCCACGCCTGCTCCGGCCGATACTGCTTCCGGGGATACAGCCTCCGATGCCAGCTCCAGGACGACGACTACGGCCTCCAGCCGCAGTTCCGCGTCCAGCACGGACTCGGAGGACGATGCCGATCGCCCGACGCTGAAGCGGCGTACGCCTTCGGAGATCAAGGCGAACAAGAAGCAGAGGGACGCGGCGCGCGTGGTGGCCGGCAACGACCTGAACGACGATCCGGACCGGCCGACGCTGCACCGTGGCTCAAAGACGATGTCCGACGAGGAAGAGGTTCCGCCGCTGCGCGGCACGCCGAAGGACATGAAGCAGTTGGTCGCGGTCTCGGACGCCAGGGACCGGCCTGAGCACGAATTCCTAAGGCCGTGGCAGAGCGAGGGCGAACGAGCCGAGGTTCTGGGCAAGATGCAGGCGTTTGCGCGGGAGCAGCTCGCCGGCTACAAGGGAGTTGGTCCGGCTGTGGCGGCATCGACGCCCGCGCCGGCAGCTTCCTCAAGAGCCGCATCGTCGAAGACGACTTCGTCTTCCAGGGCGACCACGGCAGCGCAACGGGCTGCGAAGAGGAAGGCAGCTGCGGCGGCCGCGGCCGCGGCTACCGTGCCTCCGCTGTCGCTCGATGAGGAATCGCTGAAGGGCTACACGCTCAGCTACGGCGGCGCCGCGACCTACGTGTACACGGCGACTTCCCCCGGGGCAAACGGGGTGTCGCGGTATGTTGCCGTGGTTGCGCAGGAGGAGCCGACGGTCGGGCTGAAGGTAGCGCTGGCCAGCGTCACCGATTCGTCTCACCTGGACCGGACGCCGTGGATGCGCTTCGTGGACGTGGTGGATGCCGATGCGTCGAACCGAGCCTCAATGCTGATGGAGCTGCGGGCGCAGCACACGCGGCAGTTCGCGCTCTACCGCGTAATCGGCGCGCAGGCGGACCAGGTGTTCCTCTCCGGCTCTACGGAATAGCCGGCGTTGTAAGCGCCAGGGTGAGCACCGCGATGTCGTCTTCCTGGCCGAAGCGCTGCGCGGTGGCGGCGATCTCGCTGGCGGATTTGGCGCTCACAGCGAGGGTACGTGCAAACCCGAAGAGTTCCTGCGTCCGCGGATCACGCGCTTCGACCACCCCATCGGTCAGCAGGGTGAGAGTATCGCCCGGAGCGAGCAGGAACGGGGTGTTGGTGTACACGGCGTCGTCGATCAGGCCCAGGGGAAGGCCCGTATTGAGAGGGAGTTCGCTGCCGTTCAGGTAAGGGTTCAGGTGGCCGGCGATTGCGAAGGTAGCGTCGCCCCCAGGCAACACGCGCAGCGCGATTGCGGTGGTGAAGCCCTTGGAACGGCCGACCAGGCGTCGGTTGAGCCCGGCGAGAATCGCCGCGGGTTCTGCGGTAGTCTCGGCGAGCGTGCGCAGCGTGCCCACCAGCAGCGCGACGTTCATAGCAGCCGGGAGACCTTTGCCGGAGACGTCACCCAACACGGCGAGCACTCCGCCTGTAAGCAGGGGGATGATCTGGAAGAAGTCGCCGCCGACCTGCTGCGCAGGCTGGTAGACCGCTTGAATGCGAAAGCCGGGGATGGTTGGCAGGGCTTCGGGCACCAGGATCTGCTGGATGGTGCGCGCAGATTCGAGGTCGGCTTCGGCTTGCGCCTGTTGCTGCGAGACCTGGGTAAAGCGGTAGAAGACCAGGAGACCACAAGAGACCAGAAACAGGATCGTGGACAGCGGTGCGTACGTAAATCGGACACCATCAATGGTTAGGGCAGGAAAGGCGAAGTTCGCACGCACCATCTGGGTGAGCGTTTCTATCTCCTGCAGAAAGAGACTTATGTTGGCCAAGAGGATCGGCAGGATCAGCAGACCCGCCTCGCGGCTGCCGCGCCGGTACCAGGCGATCAGAAGTGCCACAACGAGGAAGATACCAGGAGAGATCAGCAGACCTTCCACCCTTTCCAGGGTCCCGTTGGGGAGAACGCCGGTCCAGAGCAAAGAATTCAAGGCAAACGGTGTGGTGAAGAGCAGAACCTGGTAGACGCGGACCAGCTTCCCAGGCCTCCGCCGAATGAAGGCGTAGATAAATTGCAGTTGCGCGGCGATGGAGAAGTAGGTAAAAGGATCGCAGAGGAAGGCAGTCACCGAGTACGGCATCCCGCCATTTTGATCCACCTCTACCGAGCAGATGCTGAGTGAGAAGAAGATGATGCTGAGTCCGAGCCATAGATACTCGGGATGATTGCGCTGCTTGAGAAAAAGAGTGATGAGGAAGAGCCCGAAGCCACAGGCCAGCAGGATCATCGCAAGCGCGGCGATGTAGCGGTTGCGATCTTCGCCGCGACGCGCGCCAACTGTGTTGTCGATTGCGGCTGGACTGCCGATGGCCGCATAGTCGAAGTTCAGCCCGCCCGAAAACTCCGTTGTTGCGAGGTGCGAACGGATGGCTACCTCAATTTCGCGCGCCCCGGTGTCGCCTGGCGAACGGAGCGGAAATATTCCGCTGGAATTTCGAACCCAGGTGAGCGAGGAGCGCAGCGGAGGCCCCGCGCGTCGGCCATCGAGGTAGACCTCGTACGAGCCTCCCTTGCCGACCAACAGCAGATTGAGTGCACCAGCGTCTGCCGGGAGGGTAAGACGTTTGCGGAACCAGCGAAAATCTCCGCCGGCGACCGCCTCCGGCACGCCGAAGCTGACGGCAGGCCACGACGAGTCATCGAAGCCCGAGTTGGCGTAGGCGGGGTTATCGCCGGAGTGGACGCGCCAGCCGTCATCTTCGGGGATGAGGATTTGCGGGGTTACGGAGGCATGCGCGTGGCTTGCCAGGACGAGCAAGACGAAGAGGAAAAGCGGGAACTTGCGCAAACTTGGCCTCGATGGGGGCTTGTAAGCAGGTGCGTGGCTTAGTGTAGCGCGGGCACCCTTCTTCGGAGTGCAGGTCATCCTACGCAGGCATGATCGCTCCGTGGATTGAGTTTGTCGGGCCGGCGCACAACCTGCAGGTTGGCGGCGTGAAGCTGCTGGGCTTCGACGCCAAGAACGCGCACAAGCTGCTGTTTACGCTGGTCTTCCTCGTCATCATCTTTGGCGTCAGCGCGGCGCTGCGCTACCTGGCCGCGAGGGTTGGCGGCGCGCGGCAAAAGACGGCGTTCTGGACCGGCCAGGGCGTCAGCCTGGTGACGTTCCTGCTTGGAATCGCCGGACTGCTCTCCATCTGGTTCGATAATCCGGCCCGGCTGGCGACAGGCCTGGGGCTGATGAGTGCGGGCCTGGCATTCGCGCTGCAGAAGGTGGTCACCAGTTTTGCCGGCTACTTCGTCATCCTGCGCGGGCAGACCTTCAACGTCGGCGACCGCATCCGGATGGGCGGCGTGCGCGGCGACGTCATCGCGCTCAACTTTATCCAGACGGTGATTATGGAGATGGGCGAGCCGCCCTCCGTGCAAAATGAAGATCCTGGCATGTGGGTGCAGAGCCGCCAGTACTCCGGACGGATCGTAACGGTTTCCAACTCGAAGATCTTCGACGAGCCGGTCTATAACTACACGCGCGAGCTTCCCTACATCTGGGAGGAGATGCATCTACCCATCGCCTACAAGGACGACCGCGCGAAGGCCGAGCAGATCATCTTCGCGGCGGTCTCGAAGTACACCGAGGACATCGCGGCGATGGCCGAGCCCGACCTTGAGAAGCTGAAGAAAGACTTCTTCATCGACAGGACGGATCTGAAGCCGAAGATTTACCTGCGCATCACCGACAACTGGGTGGAGCTCGCGGTGCGGTTCCTGTGCAAGACGCACGATATCCGCGCGCTGAAGGATAGGATCAGCCGCGAGATTCTGAGTGGCCTGGAAGGAGCGGGAATCGGGATCGCTTCGGGGACGTACGAGATTGTCGGTTTGCCGCCGATCCGCGTCGAGGGTATGGGCCAGCGGTGATCCCATGTCTCAGCATCGAGACATGGGGCACCCTGGCTGCATCGGTTAGAAGGATTGGTTAGAAGGATTGGGCTTTGAGCCAAGCGCGCAGGTCGGGGCCAAGCTTCGGGTGCTTGAGGCCGAGCTCGACGGTGGCGCGCAGGAAGCCCTGCTTATCGCCGGCATCGTGGCGCTTGCCCACGTAACTGTAGCCGTAGACCTTCTCGTACTGCAGCAGCGCCTTGATGGCGTCGGTTAGTTGCAGTTCGCCGCCCGCACCCGGCGTAATGCCTTCGATCATCTCGAAGATGCGCGGGGTAAGAATGTAGCGGCCGATGATGGCATTCTGCGAGGGCTGGGTGCCGGGTGCCGGCTTCTCCACCATGTTTTTGACGTCGAGCAGGCGCGGGTTCTTCGCGTCGGGCGTGCAGTCGAGGCAGCCGTAAGCGGAGATGGCATCGCCCTCAACCACCTCGGAGCCGAGGATGGACGAGCCGGTCTCTTCGAACGCCGCGACCATCTGCTTCATGCACGCAACGTCCGCGTCGACGATATCGTCCGGCAGGATCACGGCGAAGGGCTCGTTGCCGACGAGTTCCTTGGCCATCAGCACGGCGTGCCCGAGGCCGAGCGGCTCAGCCTGGCGCGTGACGGTCACCTTGGCGAGCTTTGCAACGGATTGCGCGATCTCAAGCAGCGCGGTCTTGTTCTTGGCCGCGAGCGAGGCTTCGAGCTCGGGCGACTTGTCGAAGTGGTCTTCCATCGAGGACTTACCGCGCGACGAGACCAGGATGATCTCGGTGCAGCCGGCTGCCACAGCCTCTTCAACGCCGTACTGGATCAGCGGCTTGTCGACCAGGCAGAGCATCTCCTTTGGAATGGCCTTGGTGGCAGGGAGGAAACGCGTGCCGAGACCGGCAGCGGGGAACACGGCTTTGCGTATTTTCTGTGAGGTCATGACGATGTTTGCTCTTTCGTGTTCAGTTTAGAGCCTGATGCTAGCAAATGCGAGTGGGGGATTTGGCGACAAACGGTGGGAGTTCGCGTGGCAGTTTCGAGGGATGGCTGCAGCTTACGGCGATTGCAGGATGGACGCGGGGTTCGGAGCGCCCGCACGGGAGTGTTGAGAGGAAGATTTCTTGAACTCTTGCAGGGCTATCGATCGGCTGATTGATATAGTGCTTGCATCGGTGTGACAAGGAGAGACGATGCGAGTAGCCGTGGCGGCGGTGTCTTTGGCGATGGGTGCGGCTGGTCTACAGGCCGCGTGGGCGCAAGGATTAACGTACCAGAAGGCACCGGCGGCGATTGAAGAGGTGCTGGATGCAGCCCCGACGCCGGTCGTGATCGTTTCACCCGATCGGGCGACGATGCTGGTGGCGCAGCCGCAGACGTTTCCGACGATCGCGGATGTGGCGCAGCCGCGCTACCGTTTGGCGGGCATTCGATTCAACCCGGCGACCAATGGGCCGAGCCGCGAGGTCTCGATCGTCGGCATGTCGCTGCAACCGATTGCAGGGGGCGCGGCAAGACCGATCGCCGGGTTGCCGGCGAAGCTGAAGGCGAGTCACGCGATGTGGTCGCCGGATTCGAAACGGCTGGCGTTCGTACAGAAGACAGATGCAAGCGCGGCAGGCGGCGCGGGGTTGCAGCTTTGGGTAGTGGACGTGGCTGCCGCTTCAGCGCGCAGAGTCGGCATGGTGAAGCTGAATGCCGTGCTGGGCGCGCCGTGCGAGTGGATGCCGGATTCCACGGCTCTGCTGTGCCGGATTGTACCGCCGGGACGCGGTCCCGCGCCCAAGGCGAGCGACGTGCCGGCGGGGCCGAACGTCGAGGAAAACCTGGGCAAGGTGACGCCCGCACGGACGTACGAGGATCTGCTGAAGACGCCTGGAGATGAGGCGACGTTCGAGTTCTATGCGACATCGCAGCTGGCGGTAATGCCGTTGTCTGGCGCGGCGAAGATGTTGCCGGTGAAGGGGCTGATCAACGACGCGGAGCCCTCGCCCGATGGGCGGTACGCGCTGGTCTCGATGGAGCACCGGCCGTTCAGCTACGCGCTGCCGGAAGAGAACTTTCCGCTGAAGACCGAGGTGGTCACGCTGAAGACCGGCGCGGCGAAGGAACTCTCCGACCAGCCGCTTGAAGATAATCTGCCGATCGCGTTTGACGCGGTGCAGACCGGCCCGCGCGACTACGAGTGGCGCAGCGATGCGCCGGCGACGCTGGTGTGGGCCGAGGCTGGCGACGGCGGCGATCCGAAGGTGAAGGTGGAGGTACGCGACCGGCTGATGGCCTTGTCCGCGCCCTTTGCAGGGACGCCAGTGCTGATGGCGGCGCTGCCCATGCGCTACCGTGGAGTCGAGTGGGGCAACGATCACCTGGCGCTGGTGACGGAGATGCGCTGGTCCGACCGCAAGATGGCACTCGTGACCTTCGACCCTGCCGCGCCAGGCGGCACGCTGAGCACGCTGTACCAGGGCTCGTCGCAGGATCGTTACCACAGCCCTGGACGGCCCGTAACGATGCGCAATGCCCAGGGCGAGCCGGTGCTGCGGCTGACGGAAGACGGCAAGGGCATCTACTTTGTTTCGCCGGGCGCAACCCCGAAAGGGGATGTCCCTTTCGTCGGCGTCATGCCGATTGCTGGCGGTGAAGAGCAGGTGGTCTGGCGCTCGAAGGCGGAGAAGAAGTACGCCGATCCGGTGGCGCTGCTGACCGGCGGCAAGGTGCTGGTGCGGTCTGAGAGTGAGACGGTCGCGCCGAACTATTTTGTAACCACTCTGGGTTCAGACGCGATGAAGCCGCTGACGAACTTCGCTTCGCCGTACGCGGGCATCAAGATGCCGACCAAGCAGCTGCTCCGGTATAAGCGCGCCGACGGCGTAGAGTTGACCGCTACGTTGTGGGTTCCGGCGGGCTACGACAAGAGCCAGGGCCCGCTGCCGACGCTGATGGAGGCATACCCGGCGGAGTTCAAGACGCGCGCCGCGGCCGGCCAGGTAAGCGGCTCGCCCTATCGTTTCCCGCGTATCTCCTGGGCGTCTCCGGTGTTCTTCACGCAGACGGGCTACGCTGTGCTTGAGAATGCTTCGATTCCGATTATCGGCGAAGGCGATGCGCAGCCGAACGATACGTACGTTGAGCAACTGGTTGCGGGCGCGAAGGCCGCGATCGATTATGGTGCGTCGCTCGGCGTCGTCGACCCGAAGCGGGTGGCGGTGATGGGGCATAGCTACGGCGCCTTCATGACCGCAAACCTGCTGGCGCACAGCAGCATGTTCCGCGCGGGCATCGCACGCAGCGGCGCCTACAACCGCACGCTGACGCCCTATGGCTTCCAGGCCGAGGAACGCACGTACTGGCAGGCGCCGGATGTCTATTACAAGATGTCTCCATTCAGCTATGCGGACAAGATCAAGACGCCGATCCTGCTGATCCACGGCGAGGCCGACGACAACCAGGGAACGTTTCCGATCCAGAGCGAGCGATTTTATGTGGCGCTGAAGGGTCAGGGCGCGACCGTGCGTCTGGTGTACCTGCCGCTCGAGGCGCACGGCTACGAAGCGCACGAGAGCCTGTCGCACATGCTGTGGGAGATGAGCCGCTGGCTCGACACCTACGTGAAACCGGAGACACCTGCAGTCGCCGTCGGGCAGTAAAGCGCGGCATGAACGAACGGACGCAATCAGTTCCCGGCGATCTGAGCGTTTGCCTATCAAATCATTCTTTGCGTTGATCGCGGGGTGCTCCTTTCTGCGCGATAATCTTCTTCATGCGTATCGGAATTGATTTAGGTGGAACAAAGGTCGAGGCGTTAGGTATCGATAACAGCGGCAAGGAACTCGTCAGGCATCGTGTGCCGACGCCGCGCGGCGACTATGCCGGAACGATTGCCGCCATGCTCGGCCTGGTACACCGCATCGAGCGCGAGACGGGGGAGATTGGGACGGTCGGCGCAGGGATTCCGGGCACGGTGTCGCGGCTGACCGGGCTGGTGAAAAACGCGAACTCCACCTGGCTGAATGGACGCAAGCTGCGTGAGGATCTATCCGCCGAGCTGGGGCGCGAGGTGCGTGTGGCGAACGATGCAAACTGCCTGGCGGTAAGCGAGGCGACCGACGGTGCAGCGGCGGGCCAGCAGGTGGTGTTTGGGGTGATTCTGGGCACCGGCTGCGGCGGCGGCCTTGCGTTCGATGGGTGCGTACACGATGGGCTGAACGGCGTAGGTGGCGAGTGGGGACACAATCCGCTGCCGTGGGCCGCAGGCGACGAGCTGCCGGGGCCGGAGTGCTATTGCGGCAAGCGAGGGTGCATGGAGATGTGGGTTTCGGGCACAGCGCTCGGGTTGGACTTCCTGCGCGTTACGGGGCGTCAGCTCTCCGGGCCGGAGCTCATGGCAGCCTGCGAGGCCGGCGATCCGGAGGCGGTAGCAGCGGTCGAGCGGCTCGAAGACAGGCTGGCTCGCGGGCTGGCGCAAGTGGTAAACATCGTCGACCCGGATGTCTTCGTCTTCGGCGGCGGCTTGTCCAAGGCGGAGCGAATCTACGGCAACGTCGCGCGATTGCTGCCGCAGTACGTCTTCGGCGGCGAGTTCCATACGCCGCTGCTGCAGGCCAAGTTCGGCGATTCCAGCGGGGTGCGCGGCGCGGCCTGGTTATGGCCGCAGAAACATGCAACTCCGGCCACTTCCTGATTGGTCCACCAAGAGAGGGCTAAGGCTGGGTTTGCTGCGTTGAAGCTTGAGGTTCCACTCATCGCAGAAGCGCGATGAAATGGGGCACGGGGAGTTCGCGGTTGGATGTGAATTGCGCTAGCTTGCGGTTTCGGATTCTTTTTTGTCGGTTTGGTTGCTGCCGTAGATGGCCTGACCGTACTCCAGCACCGTGACCATGCCTACGCCGCCGCAGATATTGCCCGTGACCGCCGGCAGAAACCACCGCGGGTATTGCGACCATGCTGCATGATGGGTAAGGATCGCCGTCAGAATTTCACCCGATGTGGCGATGCAGTGGGCAAAGTTGCCCAGTCCAACGATGAAGGTCAGCATCCAGATGATCATCACCGACCCGGTGATGGAGTGCGAACCGGAGACGAGCCACGCGGCCAGCGCGATAATCCAGCCGCCCATGACTCCGGACCAGAAGACCGTTGGCCAGGGGTTGGCGACGGCGTCGAGCCCGAGCTGCGAAAGCGCGTCCACAACATGCGGGTTGAGCGCAGGCGTAAGCGAGACGAGTGAGGCAAACGCCAGCGCGCCGAGCACGTTCGACGGCAAGACGACGGCCCAGAGTCGCATGGTATTCCAGAACTCGCGCTTTTCCGCGAGCACGAGTGCGACGGGGTAGAGGGTGTTCTCGGTGAAGAGCTGCGCGCGGCCAACGATGACCACGATGAATCCAAGCGGATAGAAGGCCCGCGAGATCATCTGGTCGCCTTCGGAGTGGCCGAGCATCGCGAGTGCGATGGCGGTGCCGAGCGCGGATAAGCCCATGAACGTGCCACCCGCGAAGCCGGAGATGGCGAGCGCCACCGACGAACGTTTCAGTTCCTGGCGCGCGTTGTCCGCAACCTGCGCGTAGATCTCTTCGGCGGAAGGCCGGGCAAGGTTCTTCTGGTGTTCGCCGCTGGAGTTATCGGGCTCGGGTTTCTGGCGTCTGAGGCGAAAGGGCATATCCGTTGGATGCAGGTTCGGTCTTTGCATCCAAAGGAGATATGGCGCAGCAGCGACAGGTGCGAGTGTTTTTGAACCAGGACTCCGGTGCAGGCGAGGTCTCCGGGGCCACGCTCCGCGCCGCCTTCGCGGCAGAGGGTTGCGAGTGCGAGGTCACTGCGTTGAAGCAGCGCCTGGACTGGCGCGCACTGCACGCGCAGGACGATACCGATCGGATTTGGGTTGCGGCGGGCGGCGACGGCACGGTGAACGCCGTTGCCGCTGCCTGTGCGGGCAATGGCCGCACAATGGGTGTGCTGCCGGTCGGAACGTTGAATCACTTCGCGCGGGATCTGGGCGTATCGCTACGGCTGGAAGAGGCGATCAAGCTGATGGCGACGGGGCCGGAGCGGCGGGTGGATGTGGCCGAGGCGAATGGCATAGTGTTCGTCAATAACTCCAGCCTGGGCGTCTATCCTGCGATGGTGCTCGATCGCGACCGGCTGCGCAAGGGCGGCGCGAGCAAGTGGTGGGCGATGGTTCGAGCCTCCGCGCGGGCGTTTGCGCGGTTTCGCTGCCTGGAGGTGGATGTGGAGTTTAAGGGCAGCGTGCGGCGGTGTCGGACGGCGCTGCTGTTTGTGGGTAACAATCGGTACGAGAAAGAGGGTGGGCAGATTGGGCAGAGGAAGCGGCTAGACGAAGGAGTACTGTCCGTAGCGTTGATTGCGGGGACCACGCGCTGGCGCATGCTGAAGGTATTTGCCGCCGCGCTGATAGGCAGGGCGAAGGACGCGGGCGAGTTGGAGGAGTTTGTGGTGGAAAGCTTCAAGGTGACGGCGCATGGACGGCGCAGGCTGCGCGTCGCCTTCGATGGCGAGGTGAAGCGGCTGGGCGGCCCGCTCGAGTACAGGGTGAGGCCCAGGGCGTTACGGGTGATTGCGACGTCGCTGACCGGCGAAGGAGAGGCCCGGTGAGGACGCTTGCGCACATCTCCGACCTGCACTTCGGCAAGGACGATCCCGCAGTGGTGAAAGGCCTGCTGCGTGCGCTCGAAGCGGCGAAGCCGGACGCGATCGTCGTCTCGGGCGACCTGACGCAGCGCGCGAAGAAGAAGCAGTTTCGCGCGGCGAAGGAGTTTCTGGACGAGATGCCCCAGGTGCCGCGGGTGGTGGTGCCGGGAAATCATGACGTATCCACGACGAACTTATTTGAGCGGGTGGTGCGGCCGTTGAAGCGGTATCGCAAGTTCATCGAGCGCGACCTGGCGCCGTTCTGGAATGACGACGAGATTGCGATTGCGGGGGTGAATACGGTTCGCCTGATGTCGACCAAGGATGGGCGTATCAATCGCTCGCAGGTGGAGGGTGTGTGTGCGCGCTTTGCGGAGTTGCAGGGCGAGCAGGTACGCCTGGTGGTGACGCATCAGCCGCTCGATGTGCCCGCGGAGGATACGAGTCACCCGGTAGTGACCAGGGCGAAGATGGCGATGGAGGGGTTTGCCGCGTGCGGCGTTGACCTGTTCCTGTCGGGCCATCTTCACGTCGGGCTTACGCTGGCGAGCAGTGTGCGGTACCCGATTGCGGGGTACAGCGCCGTGATGGTCCATGCGGGAACGTCGGTTTCGACGCGCACGCGCAAGGAGGCGAATGGATGGAACTTGATTTGCATTCAGCCGGGTGCGATCGAGGTGGAACGCATGGAGTGGAGCGGGCATCGCTTTACTCCGGGGGATGTGGAGCGGTATGCCAAAGGCGCGGATGGGTGGGGGCTGGTGTGATCTCTCTGCGCTCGTGGGATTTCGCGCGTAAAGAGTAAAGAGTTTTTGAGTTACGGCGTTGGCGAGGTGCCTAATCCGGTGCGGCTGCGTGCGAAGGATGCGCGCCAGCGGCGGTCGATGGCGATGGTGGCGGTGAGCCATGTGGCTGCGGTGAGGTAGCCGGCGAGAACATCGGTTGGCCAGTGCGCGCCGAGGTAGATGCGGCTGAGGCCGATGCCGAGCACAAGGCTGGCGCAGCCGAGGGTGAAGACCAGGCGTCGCGGAAGCGGGTCGCGGCGCGTGAGCACTGAGTACGAGATCAAGCCGTAGAGTACGAAGCTGAAGAGCGAGTGGCCGCTGGGGAACGAGAACGTATGCTCGTGGTCGATAACCCAGGGCACTTGCGGGCGAGCGCGATGGAAGTAGGCTTTGAAGGTTTCGTTGAGCACCAGCGCGCCGCCGACGCCGACCGCAAAGAGCGTGGAGACCTGGCGCTTGCGCACGAGGCGAATTCCCTGCTGTTTCTGGCCGATGAGCAGCAGGACGACGACCGCGGCAATCAGCGTGGGGATAAAGATCTCGATGGAGCCGATGAAGGTGAAGCCGCGCATCACATAGGTCAGGTCGGGTCGTGTCCAGGAGTGAACTTCGGCCTGGACGCGATGATCGAAGCCGGCGAGATGCGGAAGTTGCGCGTGCAGCAGGGTGAGCGCGGCGAACGCCGTGAGGACGCCAAGCAGGGCGACGAGGAGGGATTGGAGGAAGAGTTTACGGGATGGGGTCATTGAAGCGTCGAAGGTGATTGTAACGGCAAAAGCAAAAGCGTCCTCATGCCGGACGGGCACCACTTCGTGGGGTGTTGGACGCTTCGCGTGTTTTCGTGGGGTGAAGCGGGGGATTTGCCGAAGGGGCGCTTGTTGGCGGATGCTTGGGGGATGATGATCTCTCGAGTTCGCGTGGTCGCCGTCGCGTTGGGAATGATGTTGAGTGCAGGGACGGTCTGGGCTCAGGCTCCGGCGGCGCAGCAGCCGCGACCCACCAGCACGCCGTACTCGGGCGATCTCTCCATCTTTGAGTACCCGGATCGCGACCAGAAGCTGCAGCCGCAGAAGATCATGGACCTGATGCACGTGAAGGCCGGCTCAAGCTTCGCCGATATCGGCGCGGGCTCGGGCTGGTTTACCGTTCGCGCGGCCAGGCGCGTCGCGCCGAAGGGCGTGGTCTATGCCGAGGACATCAACCCGAAGGCGATCGCCTATATCGAGAACCGCGCGCGGCAGGAGAAGCTCGACAACATCAGGGAGGTGCTCGGCACCCCTGACGATGCGAAGCTGCCCGAGCATTCGGTGGACGCGGTGCTGTTGCTGAAGGTGTACCACGAGATCGCGCGGCCGGTGCCGTTCATGCAGCATCTGCGTGAGAGCCTTGCGCCCGGAGGCCGCGTCGCCATCGTCGACCGCAACGGCAACGGCACCGACCATGGGCTGAATCGCGACGTGGTTGAGAAAGAGATGGCCGAGGCCGGGTACAAGCGGGTGGGCTTGTACGACTTCACGAAGGCGGATGGTCAGGATTACTTTTTGATCTTTCAGGTGAAGTAAAACAACAGCAAGAGCGTCCTTATGCCGGACGGGCACCACTTCGTGGGGTATTGGGCTTCGCGTGGTTGTGTGTGAAAATTTGTGCCGCTGTGCGTTAGAGTGGAAGAACCAACTTCTACAAGCTGGTCTGTCAGCGAAAACTGCGCGTTCCATGATGAACGCCAGGAGATACGCTTTCTCTTCTGCGAAGGGGCTGCGTCTGCTGAGGGACCTATAACGCATTCCGAGCGCTGCCGTTCCTCGCGAACGGGCCGGCGGCGTCTCTTACGTTTTTTCTGCGGAGGATGCATTCGATGGGATTGAGCCGGCGGGATTTTCTTACACGCGTTGGACAGGCGGGCGGCTATAGCGCGGCGTTTCTGGCGATGCAGGGCCTTGGACTGATGGAGATGAAGGCTGAGGCGCCGGCGACCATTGCGGCGGTTCCGGGCTCGGGCAAGGGCGTAAAGGTGGTGGTGCTGGGCGGCGGCATCGCCGGACTGGTCAGCGCGTATGAGCTGCGCGCGCTGGGGTATGACGTGACCGTGCTCGAAGCGCGCGAGCGGCCCGGCGGGCGCAACTGGACCGTGCGCGGCGGCGACACCGTCGCGATGATGGACGGCAGCACGCAGAAGTGTACATGGGATGCGGGCAACTATCAGAACTTTGGGCCGGCGCGTCTGCCATCTATTCACCCGACGATTCTCGGTTACTGTCGCAAGCTTGGCGTGGAGCTGCAGGTGGAAGTCAACATGACGCGCTCCGCGCACCTGCAGAACGACAATGCCAACGGCGCCAAGCCCGAGGTGATGCGGCAGGTGGAGAACGATACCCGCGGTCATGTAAGCGAGCTGTTGAGGAAGAGCATCGACCAGGGCGCGCTGGACGCGGACTTGACCGGCGACGACAAGACGAAGATGCTCGACTTCCTGCGGATCTATGGACCGCTCGACGACGCGGGCAAGTACAACGGAAGCGACCGCGCCGGGTACGCGAAGACAGCGGGTGCCGGCAACGAGACTGGTGTGCTCTCGACGCCCATCGACATGCACACGCTGCTCGAAGAGAACTTCTGGCAGGGCATGTTGTTCGACGAAGCCTTCGACATGCAGGCCACGATGTTCCAGCCGGTGGGTGGCATGGACCGCATCCCCTATGCATTCGCAAAGTCGCTGGGAAAGATCGTCGTGTATGGCGCGCCGGTGACGGAGATTCGCAAGACGGCGAAGGGCGTGCGCATCGGCTACACACAGAAGGGCGCGGCGAAGTCGGTTGAGGCGGACTACTGCATCTGCGCGATGCCGATCACCATCCTGAAGAACACGCCCAGCGACATTAGCGAGCCCTATAAAAAGATCTTCGCGGAGACGACCTACGCGAACGCCTACAAGGTGGCATGGGAGAGCCGCCGCTTCTGGGAGCAGGATTACAACATCTACGGCGGGCTGGAGTTTGTGAACGTGGGCTGCAGCCCCATCTGGTTTCCGAGTGCGGGCTTGTTCTCGCAGCGGGGCGTGCTGGTGAGCGGGTATACGGACGAGACGGGCTCGCCGTTTGAGGCGCTGCCGATGGCGCAGAAGTTCGAGGAGAGCCGCAAGTCCATTGAGCGGTTGCATGCGGGACACGGCAAGGAGCTCGAGAAGCCGATGATCGTGGAGTGGGGCAAGATTCAGTACAACGAGGGCTCGTGGCTGCGCCGGTATACGCCGCAGCAGAAGGCGCCTGGCGTTTCGTTGAACAAGCAGACGGGACAGGGGACAAACCCGGCGTTCTCGCGCACGCAGACGGACCCGGCGTATGAGCAGATGATTACGCCCGACGGCCCGATCATCTTTGCCGGCGACCATTGCAGCCACGTGGTCGCGTGGCAGGAGGGTGCGGCGCTGAGTGCGCTGTACGCGGTGAATCAGTTGACGGAGAAGGTGAAGATGGCGCGGCTGGCTTCGCCTGTAGTTGGTTTGTCAGGCGCTATTGTTGGTTAGATTTGAAGGACATGAGGAGAGTGCGATGAAGCGTTTTATGTTGCTGGCAGCGATGGTTGCGGCGTTCGGAGTATGCGCGGCGCAGGGGCAGATTGTGGTGAAGCACATCCAGAGTGAGAAGTCGCCGATCGCGCAAGGCGTCTGGGCGGCCGACACGTATTACCTGAGCGGTCAGCTTGCTTCCCCGGTGACGCCCGCCGATGCAGCGAAGGGCACGCCGGCAGTCTACGGCGATACGAAGACGCAGGCGGCGAGCGTGTTTGCGAAGATCCAGAAGGCCTTGCAGGAGCAGGGACTCGACATGAAGGATGTCGTCAAGATGACGGTCTTCCTTGGACCAGATCCTTCGACGGGCAAGCTGGATTTTGCGGGAATGCAGTCGGAGTTTGTGAAGTACTTCGGCACCAAGGATCAACCGAACAAGCCGGCTCGTTCGGCGTTCCAGGTGGCGGCGCTGGCTGCGCCCTGGGCTTTGCTCGAGATCGAAGTGATTGCCGTTAGGGGCAAGTAAAAAATGCAGGGACCCCAGGAGTGATGCCGAGTCACAAGCGAGGTCCCTGCTGCGCGAAAGCTTAGTAGGCCGAACGATGTCTCCCTGCTGTGTTTGAAGACACGGCGGGGAGGATGAAGTTGCGTCGGGAAAGAGGGAAGAACAAGTGCGTCCTGACGCCAGACGGGCGTCACTTCGTGGAGTTCTGGACGGCTTCGCCGTGAAAGCTAATCCTTCTTGTCGATTTTGCTTTCGAGTGGCGGCATCGAGGCGAGTTCGCGGGAGCGCTGCTCGACCGCGCGCATGACCCGCAGGATGTTGCCGCCGTAAATCTTCTTGATGTCGTCCGCTGAATACCCACGTTCGAGCAGCGCGCGGGTGAGCGCGGGAAACTTGCTGTAGCTGTCGAGGTCCGCAGGCACGCAGTCCGAGCCGTCGAAGTCCGTGCCGATGCCGACGTGGTCGATGCCGCCTATCTTTACTGCGTGATCGATCTGCGCGACCACATCCTGGAGCGTCGCCGGGGGAATGCTTGCGCTCTCCTTCATGAGCGCGTCGATGGCGGCCTCTGGGGCTACCGGGTCGGCGATCTTCTGCGCCTCATGGTAGCGCGGCATCAGCTTCGCTCGCAGCGGCTTCGAAGCATCGTTGTAGCGCTGCGAGAGGTATGCGCATTCGAAGTTGATCTGCAGCGTGCCGCCGTTTTTCGCCAGCGCGCGGATCATGTCGTCGGTCATGTTGCGCGTGTGATTGTCGAGCGCGCGGCAGGAGCTGTGCGAGGCGATGATGGGCGCGGTGGAGGTGGCGATGGCGTCGTAGAACGTGGTATCAGCAGTGTGCGAGATATCAACCATCATGCCCAGCCGGTTCATCTCGCGCACCACATCTTTGCCGAAAGGCGTGAGGCCGCCGTGGTGATGCACCTTGGGGTTTTCAGCGTCGCCCTGCGCGTCTGCCCAGTTGTTGGTGTTGAAGTGCGTGAGCGTCATGTAGCGGATGCCTAGGGCGTAGTAGTCGCGCAGCAGGCGCAGCGAGTCTTCGATGGCGTGGCCGCCTTCGATGCCCATCAGCGCAGCGATCTTGTGGTCGTTGTGAGCGCGCACGATGTCGTCGGCCGTGGTGGCGAAGACGAAGTCGTTAGGGTAGCGATGGACGATGTCGGTCTTGACGGTGTCGATCATCTGCAGCGTGCGGTTGGCTGCGTGGTTGCCATTGACGTACTCGGCGTCCACAAAGACGGAGAAGAACTCGGCGCCGAGGAAGCCGCGCATCCGCGGGAGATCGGTCTGCGCCTTCAGGTTGGGCGTGCCGATGTCGTAGCCGTCGATGGTGTTCGAGGGCACGTCGTTGTGCGTGTCGATGAGGATGGCTTCGCGCGTGATCTTGTCGACTTCGGCCTGGGAGACAGGCTTCTGAGCTTGAAGAATCGGGGTGAGGAGAAGGGTGGAGAGAACGACAAAGGCAATGCGCAAAGGGCGGGAAGGTTGCGCGAAGGACGCGAAGGAAGGCAACGGTTCTCCTTGAAGGCAGGTGAGGAGAAGCCCACGCGTTGGGCGTGGGCTTCTCTCGGGATTTATGCGATGGCGACGCCGTCGGCGTGGCTTAGCTCGGGAGCAACGCCGGAGAATGCGGTAGCGGGCGCATCCATCACATCCTTGAAGGCGGTCTGGAACTTCGCCATCTCGGCCGGTGTGCCGACCGTGATGCGCACGGCGTTGGGCCAGATGGGCCAGGTGCGGCCGATGTAGACGTTCTTCGCCTGCATCGCCGCGATCACCTGCTTGCCGTTGCGGCCGGCATCGATCATAAAGCAGTTCGACTGCGAGTCTCCGATCACCTTGTAATTGTTGGCGGCGAGCCATGCGACGGTTTGCTTCCGTGTGTCGCCGATGATCTTCTTGCGCGTGGGGATCAGTTCGGCGTCGAGCAGCGAGACATTGGCCGCCGCCGAACCGGTGATCGGCATGGCGTTCTGTCCGAAGGGCTGCAGCTTGGCGAGCAGGTCCGGCCGCCCGATGGCGAAGCCGCAGCGGATGCCCGCCATGCCGTAGATTTTGCTGAAGGTTCTTAGCACGATGACATCTTTGTCCGCGGCGACCATGTCCAGCACGTCGGGCGAATCGGACAGATGGATGTAGGCCTCGTCGACCAGCAGGATGGAGCCTTTTGGCTTGTTGTCGTACGCCCATGCAATGTCGGCTTTGGAGGTGATCGTGCCAGTGGGGTTGTTGGGGTTGCAGATGTAAAGCACGCCGGCCGTGGGGTCGGCTGCGACCATCGCTTTGAGGTCGTGCGCGTAGGCGGGCGTGAGCGGAACCTTGCTGATCTTGGCGCCGGCAACCTGCGCGGCGCGCACCGGCGCCTCGTACGAGGGATCGGCGATGACCAGGCCCTTGCTGGGCGAGGTAAACGCGAGAACGCTGTAGTGCAGCGGTTCGGACGAGCCGGCGTACACCGCAACGTAGTCGTCCTTGAGGCCGTGCTGTGCAGCGAAGGTCTTGGTCAGCTTGGCGGTTTCGCCGTAGAAGTCGTAGCGGCCGCCCATCGGCGCGATGTTCCCGATCACGTCACACGCGGCCTTGCACGGGCCGAGTGGATTTTCGTTCGCGTTGATCAACACGGCACCCGGAGGCGGCGGAGTCCAGGTGCGACGCGGCGCCGCTTGCGCTGCGGTGGCGTTCTGCTGAGCCGGCTCGAAAGCGGCGTGCGCGAAGTGCGCTTCGGTGAAAATGGGCGCGGCCGCGGCCAGCGAAGCGTACCGGAGGAACGAGCGGCGGGAGGGTTCGGTTGGGCGCATGTGGAAGGCTCCTTGTGAGGCCACTGTACCGCGGAACGGCTGTGAATGCGCCCGAAATAGAAAAGACCAATGCGACCTATCGCGGACGGTAAGTGCCTCGCACGGTTCTGGGCTTCGCTTGCGAATGGCAACTACTGTTTTGCTGCAAGGATTGCCTGCGCTTGTGTGTCGTCGAACTGATCTTCCCAGCGCGCGACCACAATGGTTGCGACACTGTTGCCGACAAGGTTCGTCAGGGATCGCATCTCGGACATGAAGCGGTCTACGCCGAGAATCAGCGTAATGCCCGCAACCGGAATCGTGCCGATCGCCGCAAGCGTCGCGGCCAGCGTGATGAAGCCTCCGCCGGTGACCGCGGCCGCCCCCTTGGAGTTGAGCATCAGGATGGCGAGGATGAACAGCTGCTGCTTCAGATCCAGATGGATGTTGGTCGCCTGCGCGATGAAGAGTGCGGCGATGGTGAGGTAAATGCTCGTGCCGTCGAGATTGAACGAGTAGCCCGCCGGAATGACGAGACCGGTGACAGTCTTTGAGCAGCCGAGCGCTTCCATCTTCTCGAGCAGGCCAGGCAGCGCGGGCTCGGAAGAACTGGTCGCGAGCACGAGCAACAGCTCGCCGCGAAGATACACGAGCAGGCGCCACAAACTGATGCCATTGCGCCAGCAGATGGTGCCGAGCACCACGAAGACGAACGCGAAGCTGGTGGCGTAGACACAAAGCAGCAGGTTGAGCAGCTTCAGCAGCACGGCAACGCCCGAATGTCCGACCGTGAATGCCATCGCGCCGAAAGCCCCGAGCGGCGCAAACTCCATCACCAGGGCGACCAGCTTGAAGAACCATTTGTTGAGCGCCTGCACCAGGCTGGTAAGGCGTTCGTGCTGGGCCTGCCCTGAGACTCCATGGGCCGGCAGCATCGCGAGCGCGATGCCGCTGAGCACGGCAAGCAGCAGCACCTGCAGGATCTCGCCCTGGGTGAACGCACCGACAAAGCTATCCGGCAGGATGTTGAGCAGGAAGCCGATGACCGTGGGGTGGGAGGCGGGCGACGTGTATTGCGCGATGTCCGCAGTGTTGAGCGTTGCAGGATTGATGTTGAGCCCGCGCCCGGGATGGAAGACATTTGCGATGGCGAGGCCGATGCCGAGCGCGAGCGTGCTCACGGCTTCGAAGTAGAGGATCGCCTTGAGGCCGACGCGGCCGAGGCGCTTCAGGTCTCCAACGCCCGCGATGCCGAGCACGATGGTGAAGAAGATTACCGGCGCGATCAACATGCGGATCAGTTTGATGAAGCCGTCGGCAAACGGCTTCATCGCCACGCCCCGGTGCGGCGAAACGAGGCCGAGAACGACTCCGGCTGCGATGCCGACCAGGACGCGGAAGTAGAGAGTTTTGTAGAAGGGCCGTTTCAAGTTACATAAAGACTAAAGGCAAAGGCGTCCTCACGCCGGACGGGCGCCACTTCGTGGGGTGTTGGACGGCTTCGCCGTAGCTTACTGAGCCAGGAAGGCGGCGATGTGCTCGTTGAGGAATTTTTCGTCGGCTGGGCTTGCGCCGGCGCCGGCTGGATGTCCCCACAACGATGGAATCGGCATGAGCGTTACGTGCGGGATGAACTGCGCTTCATACTGCGCGTCTTCCAGCGGGAAGTACAGATCCGTCGCCGACGGCATGTAGAGCACGGGCGCCTGGATGGACGCGAGCGCCTTCTTCTCGTCGCCGTTGAAGCCTGGCGTCGCGCCCACGTCGTTCGACTCCCACGTGCGCAGTTGCAGGATGAGGTTGTTCGCATCGGCGTTCGGGATGAAGTGCGTCTTCATCTGGTCGATGTACTGCTGCAGCGTAGTGCCGGGTTTAGCGTCCTCGCGCCACAGCTCCTTGCGCCACCACTCCTGCGAGAACAGCCAGCCGGTCCACATCAGGTTGAAGGTCTGGATGCCGGCGACGGGCTGAGTCTTGTAATCGCCGTTCCGCCACGCGGGATCGTTGGTGATGGCGAGAATCTGGCCTTCGTTGCGCACGATGCCGTGCCCGTACGTCTTCGCGGTGCCGCTGGTCGCGACAATCTTATCCATGTACGTGGGGTAGCTGACCGCCCACTGCAGCGCCTGCTGCGCGCCCATGGAAAAGCCGATGACCGCCTTCAGGTGCGTAATGCCGAGCTGCTCCGTCAGCAGCTGGTGCACGGCGTTGACGTTGTCGCGGATGGTCATCACCGGGAAGCGCGGGCCGTGGAACGGCTCCGGCGTGTTCGACGGCGAGCTGGAGCGTCCGTTGCCGAACTCTTCCGACGTAATGAGGAAGAGCTTCGTCGGATCGAGCGCGTGATCGGGGTTCTTCGCATCCTTGATCAGGAAGCCGTAGCCATGCAGCTCCGCCATGTAGTGCGACGGCAGCAGGATGGCGTTCGACTTGTCCGCGTTGAGCGTTCCGTAGCTCCCGTAAACAACGCGCGCTTCGGGCAGAACTTTGCCGGATTCCGTCTTGAAGTTCTTGATGACGAACTCGTGGCGGACGGGGTCGGCGTTCTGCGCGGCGGCGGGAACGATGGCGAGTGCGACGAGAAGGGTGGAGGCAAAGGCTAAGGTCAAGAGAGCTCCTGGGCGGCGCGAGTGTGCCGGTCGTTTGGACACCTTTCCTAACCGATCCTAACCCAACGTATCGCTCTCTCGAAGCACGACTCCTACTGCGTGCACCAGAGCTGCCGCAAACCCCGCCAACCTGCTGACGGACAAGCCTCGGACGCATCCGAGGCTTGTCCGCTCTACAAACCATTCACGGCCCTACGAGGATTGCGAGGGCGGGTTGAACCCAGGATCCTTAATCGGATCAGGTTGCCGAAAGCCGTCGAGGTAGGCGTTGATCGCAGCTGTGACTTCAGCCTGCGAAAGCTTCCCGGCCGCGACGCACGCGTTAAGTTGCCTGGTGAGCAGCTCGAATTGAGCAAGAGGGATCGCCGGCTTGTCTCCATCTCTGACGATGGTTTGCAGGTACTGGAGGGCACCCTGGCAAGAGGATTCGGGCGGCGTCCCCTGCGGTGGACTCTGGTAAAAGGCGAGCGCCGCCACCGATCCGTCTTTGCCAACCACCAGGTTTGCCGACGTACTCTTTCCATCCGTTCCGAGGTTGAGCCAATACTCGAAATCAACCCCGGTGGGGGACGTAGGCGAGAGCGCTGCGATGGTAATGGGCCCCGTCGCCGACGGCACCCAGCCTTCCACGTTGCCGCTGCCGGTCAGCGAGCCGGACGCGTCCGGCGTCACCTTGACGAAGGTGTCGTTGAACAGCGCGCCCGTCGTTATGTCGAACGAGTCGATCGTCGCGCCGTCGACCCCGCCAGACCCGATGCCACCGGACGGCGGCCCATAAACGACCAGAACGTTAATCGCCGCGGAGCCTACCGTAACCGCGGGGGGAGGCGTGTTGGCATTGGTCGAAACGACGCCCCCGCCAGTCCCACCGGAAACGCTCAGAAAGGCAAAGTCGTACGTCGCGCCGTCGACTGTGCGCGTCGCCGGCTGCAGTGTAGAAGCAAAGGTGTCGCCGGCAGAGAGGGTGCCGCCGGAGAAGCTGTCGATGGAGGTGAAGCCGCCCGCACCGCTGGACGACCTCGGCTGCCGCGTGTGTGGCCCGCTCGCGAAGTAGACGTAGTTGTACGTGAGATTTGCCATGGCTGCGAGACTGCGCCGGCTCCGGCAGAATTGTCCAATGAATCGTTCTCTATTTTTCTGAACGAAGAAGCTGCAGGTCGAAGAAGGAAATGGTTTCTGAAGAATCGTTATGCGCCGTGCAAGAATCCAAACGGGGAACATCTCCAGGAGGATGAAAACGATGGCACTTGAAAAGGTTGTTTATACCGCGCACGTGACCGCAACCGGCGGCCGGGAAGGAACGGCGAAGTCCGATGACGGCAACCTCGAAGTGAAGCTGGACATGCCGAAGGCAATGGGCGGCCACAACCAGGGCACCAACCCCGAACAGCTCTTCGCGGCCGGCTACGCGGCCTGCTTCATCGGCGCGATGCGGCATGTTGCCGCCAGCCGGAAGGAACAGCTTCCCGCCGATACGAAGATCGAATCGAAGGTCTCCTTCGGCCCACTCGCCAACGGCGGCAACGGCTTCGGCATCGCGGTGGCGCTCGAAGTTCACGTTCCCGGGCTCGACCACGCCGCGGCGGAAAAGCTGGTGCACGAGGCACACGAGATTTGTCCGTACTCGAATGCCACGCGCAACAACATCGACGTCACGCTGACCGTCGCCTAGCACCCTTGAACGCAAGCGCAAACGGGCCTGCACGCTATAGGCGGCAGGCCCGTTTTTACTGCTTCACGTCTTCAATCTTCGTCGACTTTCCATTGACGAACGTCACGTCAACAGGGTGGTTGTTGTTGAAGTACTCCACCGCGCGGTTACCAGGGTTGTCGCCGTGCGGCGTGCTCACCTGGCCAAGCGCCATCTGCGTCTGCCGCTCGGTCATTCCGGGAATGGCTTTGTGCGCGTCGATCGCCGCCCACACCTGCGGACCCCAGTAGCTATACAGCTTGTGTGGGTCGTCGTAAAAGTAGATCTGGTCGGTGAGGAAGGTGTAGTCGCCATCCTTCTTGAAGCCGACCGGCGTCGCGTACTCCTTGGGATCGGTGCCGTGCGTGAAGATCAGGAACACCTGCTTATCGCCCACCGGGATGCGGATGGCGGTGCGAGCCGGCGCGACGGCCTCGACGGCATCCTTCACCACGATCGGTTCGGCCCCCAGCAGAACGCCCGCGCTCTTGAAGTCGATCTTGCCGCCGGAGTAGGGATAGTAGTCCATCTGGTCGCCCGCGCTCACCCAGATCGTCGAGCCCTTCAAATCCTTCTCATCCTTCAGCGACATGGGGTGATCCTGCTTGACGTAGACCTCGTCGTCCGGATCCATCTTGTAGTTGTCGGCTGCGGAAGTGGGTGCGGTCTGGTCGAGCACGTTCCGGTGGTGGAGGTAGAGCAACTCCCCGCCAACTGCCAGCACGAGCACTGCCGCTCCTGCACCGATCCACTTTGCCACTCCAGCCATTGAACCCTCCTGTGCCGAATTCTACCGAACTATGATGCAAGGCAAGGCGCGCTCATCCCGCGCGGGGAGCACTTCGTGCGGTCCTGGGCTTCGCGGAGGCCTCCCGCTGGTCGGTACAGAAGAACGTGCCGCGCGGCCATGCGAAGCTCCCGGCGTACGCAGTACCGCCCGCCCGGCGTCAGGGCACCCGTCCGGCAGGACACGTCTCTAATCAATCGGCTCAGCCTCCGCCAGTTCACTTTCATTTCATGCAAGCCAAGGCGCGCTCATCCCGCGCGGGGAGCACTTCGTGCGGTCTTAGGCTTCGCGTGGGCCTCCCGTTGGTCGGTACAGAAGATCGTGCCGCGCGGCCATGCGAAGCTCCCAGCGTACGCAGTACCGCCCGCCCGGCGTCAGGGCGCCCGTCCGGCAGGACAAGCCTCTAATCAATCGGCTCAGCTTCCGCCAACTCCGTCTCTGCCGCCCGCAGGCTCTCAGCCGTCAGCGCGTCGGCGCGTCGCAGCGCGGGGAAGATGCCCGCGCTGACCGCCGTCACAATCAGCGATCCAACGCCGCCGACAATCACCGCCGGCACCGCGCCCCACCAATGCGCTGTCAAGCCGCTCTCAAACTCGCCAAACTCGTTCGACGCCCCGATAAATAGCCAGTTGACCGCGCTGACGCGGCCACGCATCTCCGGCGGCGTAGCCAGCTGCAGCACGCTCGAGCGGATCACCACGCTCACCATGTCGCTTGCGCCCACCAGCAGCAGCGCCAGCATACTTAGCCACAGGCTGCGGCTCAGCCCAAAGAGCACGGTCGCCGCGCCGAAGATGCCGACGCACACCAGCATCGTCTTCCCGGCGCGCCGCTTGATCGGCCTGAACACCAGCGTCAGGCTCACCGCAAGCGCACCCAGGCTGGGCATCGCACGCAGCAAACCAAGGCCCGACGGCCCCGCATGAAGAACTTGCTGCGCGAAGATCGGCATCAGCGCAACCGCGCCGCCCAGCAGCACGGCAAAGAGATCGAGCGAGATGGAGCCGAGCAGCAGCTTCGTCTCCGCCACGTACTTAAGCCCGGCCAGTACTGTCTTCGCGTCGAACGCCTTCTTCTCGCCCGTCTGCGGCCGCGGGCCGATACTGCTGACCAGGGTGAGGAACCCGATCAGCGTGACGAGGGTGAAGACGTAGACGACCGGCGCGCCGCGCCAGCGGCCAAGCCAGGCGAACGTCGCCGTAAACAGCAGGCCGCCAAACATCGGGCCGACCGCATTCGCCGTCTGGTAGATGCTTGCGCCCCACGTCACCGCGTTCACAAAATCGTCCTTCGGCACCAGCGTCGGCAGCATCGCGCTGGCGGCCGGACCCGAAAAACACCTGCCCGTCCCCACCAGAAAAAGCACCGCGTAGATTGGCATAATCGAGTGGATCGGATGAAGCGCGATCCGAAGCAGCCCCAGCGTCGCAAGCGCCTGCACGGAGTAGCACGTCAGGATGACGGCGCGCTTATCGTAACGATCCGCCACATGCCCCGCCGGCAGCATGAAAAACAGCCCGGGCAGAAACAGTGCCAGGCCGGTGTATCCCAGGCTCAACGCCGAGTGTGTGATCTGGTAGACCTGCCAAGCGACTGCGACCGATTGCGCCTCCGCACCCAGGATAACGAGCAACCGCGCGCCCTGGTACAGACGGAAGTCTCTGGATCGAAACGCCCCGCGCCGCGAGAGCAATGTGCCGCCTTTGGACGGTGGCGCCGCATCGGCACCGGCCTTGGAACCCTTCGTCACCGCACCCGAACTGCCCATTGCCCCTATGGTTTCATACTTACGGCGCGCGGTTGCAGCCGCCTGGTAAACAAGCTTCCTGCCAGCAGCGAAGCGTCAACTACTTGCCCAGGTACTGCTTGTACTGAGACTCCACCACTCCGGTGTTACGCGCGAGCGTCAGCTTGGCGTAGTTGTACTCGAACGTGGCCTGGATCAGGTTGGTCTGCGCGCTCACCAGCGCAGCCTGCGCCCGCACCGCCGGCAGGTTGTCGTCGACTCCCGCGGTAAACCGCATGGTTGCGTCGCTTAGCGCCTGGTTGGCCAGGTTGACATTGCTCTGCGCCACCTTCACCAGCTCGGCATCGGATTCAACATCGAGCGTCGCGGTCCGGATCTCCCCTTCGATGTTGGCCCGGGTCGCCGCAATCTGCTGCTGCAGCCCGCGTGTCTGGGCTACGGCAACTTCTTTCTGGCCGCGCAGCTCGCCCTCTTCAAAGACGGGAACACTGAGCTCGCCGGCAGCGGCAAAGTTGCCGTGCGCCACGCTGCCGACCACGTCGACCACGCCGTAGTACCCGCCGACCCCGAGCGTCGGCAGCCGCTCGTACTTCACGGCGCGCTGCGTCTCCTGCGCCACCTCAAGCTGCGCCTCGTATCCGCGCAGATCCTTGCGGCGCTCGTAGGCAAGCTTCAGCGCATCGTCCAGTGGCAGGGCGTCGAACTCCGCAAACGGAATGGTGTCCACCAGGTCGAGCTCCTGGCCGGCCGGCTGGCCCATCTCGCGGTTCAGCATAATCTTGTCTTTGGCCTCGGCGTTTTCAGCCTGGATCAGAGCCTGCTGCTCCTGCTGCAGCTCCACCTGCGCGCGCAGCACGTCCAGGTTGATGCCGACGCCGGCGTCCCGCGAGGCCTTCGCATGCTCAAACACCAGTTCATCCTGCTGGATCAGGCCCTGCGCATTCTTCACCTGGGCGGCATCGGCCAGCGCGCGCAGGTAAAGACCGCCCACCGTAATCACCACGCCTCCGCGCGAATTCAGATCCTGCCAGTTGCTGGCCTCAATCGCCTTCTTGGCTGCGCGGTAGAGAAAGAACGCGGGAGCATTGAAGACGGCCTGCTGCAGATTGACCTGCGCGGCGCCTTCCTGAACCTTCACGATCGGCGCGATGTTGCCAAATGTCATGCCGGCGATCGTCAGCCCGGCCAGCGTGCCCGGCTTAAAGCCGAGTGCGGCCAGATCGACCTCCTGCGCCTGCCCGTAGGCTTCGGCGGAGATATTCGGCGCAAGCGCGTTCCCCACCGTCAGCAACTCGCCATGGTCGAACTTCGTCTGCTCCCCGCGCAGAATGATCTCGGTATTCTGCTTCAGGGCCGTGGCGATCGCATCGTCGAGCGTAAGCCGGACGACACCTGGCTGTTCGCGCTCTACCACCACACCGCCGGTAAGCACCAGCGGGCGGACGATCGCGCTGGGCGCAACGGGCAGGTTGTTCGCGGGGTTCTGCTGTTGGTCGGACATCTGCGGGGCAGCCGAACTTTGCGCCGACGCGCCGGCACAAGCCAACGCCAGCGAGGCGAGCCCCACTCCTACTCTTGCACTGATCTCCATCACGTCTATTAGAGTGCCATGCCCCCACCCCGGTTGCGAAATGAATAGGAACTTCTCTGCACACTCCAAAAAGCCGCTTACGACCAGCTAAAATAACCCGGACGGGCTGTTTACGTCCTATACCTATGACTCGATTCGGTTCACTCGTTCTCGCCGCTGCCCTCGCCCTCGCCGTTCCCGCTGCCTCTCACGCGCAAATCGCCGTGGGCGGTGCCGTCACGCAGTTCAAAGACACCTCCATGCTGAAGCTGCCCGCCGGCGATCGCGCCGCCATCTTCGACTTCGAGGATCTCGAGTGCCCGGCCTGCGCCCACGCCTTTCCCATCACGCATTCGGCCGTCGAGCGTTACCACATCCCGTTGATTCGGCACGACTTCATCATTCCGTCGCACACCTGGTCGCGCCAGGCCGCCATCACCGCGCGCTATCTGCAGGACAAGGTCTCGCCCGAGACTGCCGAGCAGTTCCGCCGCGACACGTTTGCGGCGCAGATGAGCATCTCCGGCCCGGAAGATCTGCAGAACTTCACCCGAAAGTGGTTCGCCACGCACAAGATTCCGCAGCCTTTTGAGATCGACCCCTCCGGACGCTTCGCAGCGGAGGTCCAGGCGGACTGCACCCTCGGCGACCGTCTCGGACTGCACGAGACCCCCACCATCATCGTCCTCGCACCCCACGGCTGGATTCAGGTCAAGGATGTGACCGACCTCTACTCCGCCATCGACCAGGCCCTGGCCCAGTCTGCCGGGCGTCCCGCCACGCACAAGGCCTCACACTCAGGACAGTAGTAAAGGCGTCCTCACGCCGGACGCACAGGGATTCGTTCGGTCCTGGGCTTTGCGTGGTGCTCCCGCTGGTCGCAAGCAGAAGAATGTGGCGACCGGCGGCAAAACCTCGGTAGCCGCAACGGTATACTGGAACCCTTGGTCAATAAGCTCATCTTCGCCAACCTGGCCCATCGGCCCCTCAGGACCTTCCTCTCCGTCCTCGCTATCGGCGTTGAAGTCACCATGATTCTTACGCTCGTGGGCGTCGCCTACGGCACACTCGACGCCAGCGCACGGCGCGCACGCGGCATCGGCGCGGATATCTTCGTGCGGCCTCCAGGCTCGACCGCCATCTCACTCTCCTCCGCGCCCATGCCCGAGAAGATCGTGCAGATCCTCGCCAACGAGAACCCCGAGGTCGCGCTCGCCACCGGCACCATGGTGCAGGGTATCGGCGGCTTCGACACCATGCAGGGCGTCGACTTCCCCGCCATCGACAGGATGGCGGGCGCCACCGACGCCTGCCCGCAGTGCGGCTTCCACTTCCTCGCCGGCGGCCCCATGCAGCAGGACGACGACATTATCGTCGACGAGTACTACGCCCGGCAGAAGAAGGTGCGCGTCGGCGATCACCTGGTGCTGATCAACCACACCTGGCGCATCGCCGGCATCTTCGAGTCCGGCAAGCTTTCGCGCATCCTCGCCAACATCCACGTCCTGCAGAGCGTCACCGGCAACGAAGGCCACATCTCCGCCGTATACCTGAAGTTGAAAGATCCCAGCCAGGCCAACGCCTTCGTCGTCAAGCTGCGCAAGGAGCTGAACCCCGGCGATCCCGAACACGGCTACATGATCTACACCATGGAAGACTTCATCTCGCAGCTTTCCGTGAACAACGTCGCCATGCTGAAGGACTTTATCTACGTCGTCATCGGAGTCGCCACCATCGTCGGCTTCATCGTCGTCTTCATGGCCATGTACACCGCCGTGCTCGAACGCACGCGAGAGATCGGCATCCTCAAAGCCGTCGGTGCCGGCCCCGCGTACATCCTCAACATCCTCTTCCGCGAGACCCTCCTGCTGGCCATCTTCGGCACCATGCTCGGAATCCTCATGACCTACGGCACCCAGTGGCTGATGTCCCACGCCGTGCCCGCCTCGCTGGTGCAGGAGACCGTCTACAACTGGTGGCTGATCGCCGCCGCCATCGCCATCGTCGGCGCGCTGCTCGGCACCATCGTGCCCGCCTACCGCGCCGTTAAGCAGGACGCAACCGAGGCGCTCAGCTATGAATAAACAGCCTTCGGGAGACGCGAGTACCTTGGAACCGCTGCCGCGGAACGTCGTCTCCGCGCCCATCATCGAGGTGCGCGACCTCTATAAGACGTACCGCGTCGGCGAGGTCGATATCCACGCGCTCAACGGCGCGTCGCTCGAGGTTCGCCGCGGCGAGTTTCTCTCGATCGTCGGCACCTCGGGCTCAGGCAAGTCGACGCTCTTCAACATCCTCGGTGGGCTCACCCCGCCCACCAGCGGCACCGTGCAGATCAATGGCCGCGACCTGACGAAGATGTCCGACGCCGACCGCAACGACCTGCGCAAACGCACCGTCGGCTTCGTCTTCCAGAAGTACAACCTGCTGCCCACGCTCACGGCCGAGCAGAACATCCAGATCGTTCGCGACGTCGCCGGCCGCCCCATCGCCTTCGACGAAAACTTCAAGCAGGTGCTGGAGATGCTCGGCATCGCCAAGCGCCTTCATCACAAGCCTCGCGCACTCTCCGGCGGCGAGCAGCAGCGCGTCGCCATTGCGCGCGCCATCGTCAACAACCCCGCAATCCTGCTGGCCGACGAGCCCACCGGCAACCTCGACAGCAAGAACTCCGACATCGTGTTGACGCTGCTGCGCGACCTGAACAGGCGCCTCGGGCAGACCATCCTGATGATTACTCACAACCCCGAGGCTGCCGCCTACGCCGACCGCACCATCCAGATGCGCGACGGCAAAGTGCTCTAAAGGCGTCCTCGCGCCGGACGGGCGGCACTTCGTGCGGTCAGGAGCTTCGTGCGGACCTCGCGCTGGTCGACACAGAAGCTCGTGCCGCGCGGCCACGCGAAGCTCCCAGCGTACGCAGTACCGCCCTCGCGGCGTTAGCGAGCCCGTCCGGCAGGACACGCCTCTACCGGCGCCGTTCCAGCTCTCTCTCTGGCGTCTCCACCCCTACCACCGACATCAGATCCACCCGCTTCAAAATCTTCCGCGCCAGCCCGGTCAGCGGCAGATCCCAAAGCCTCCCCACCCCACACCACGTCAGCGCATCCGCCCGCGCCGGCACCTGCCGCTCCAGCACCCCATCGCTCTCCGCGTAGACCGACACATAGTAGTTCGTGTTCGTAATCGCGTGGCGCACCGTCATAATCGGTTCGCGCCCGGTCACTGCATCGAGCGGCAGCGGCGGCAGCTCCATCATGCCCGGCATCAGGCTCGCCTCGGCACTGCGCTGTTCGAGCAGCACCTCGGTCGACATGCCATGCCTGCGCGTTGCCAGCAGGAACGCCACCGGCCGGCTTACCTGGCGTCCACGCGCTCCCGTCAGGTGCTCCCCGCGCGTCTTGCATAGGTCGTACACCGGGCACTGCAAGCACAACGGAGATTTCGGCGTGCAGATCATCGCGCCCAGCTCCATCATCGCCTGGTTGTGGTCGCCGGCGGCGTTCACCTCGTGCGTCACCAGCTGCTTCGGCATCAACAACGCCGCCTGCTCGCGCACAAATCGCCGCCCCGCTGCGCTCATATCCTCCGGTCGGCCGGTCACCCGCAGCAACACGCGTTCCACATTCCCGTCGACCACGGCAATGCTCTCCCCAAACGCAATACTGGCGATCGCCGCGCACGTGTACTCGCCCACCCCGGGCAGCGTACGCAGCGCTTCCGACGTCTGCGGAATGGTTCCGTCCAGTTCCTGCACCACGAAGCGCGCGGCCCTGTGCAACATCCGCGCGCGCCGGTAGTAGCCCAGCCCCGACCATGCCGCCAGCACGTCGTTCTCACTCGCGAGCGCCAGCGCGACAATCGAAGGAAACAGCCGCAGAAAGCGCTCGTAGTGCTCCAGCACCGCGGCCACGCGCGTCTGCTGCAGCATTACCTCGGAGACCCACGTACGGTACGGGTCGGAGATACCACGCCACGGCAACTCCCGTGCGCAGAGTCTGTACCACTCGATCAGGCGCTTGCGAAACGCCGTGGCTTCCCGCCTCGAAAGCCCTTGCCGAACACCCGGAACGTCAGAGCCCATCGTGCGATTCTATTCGTTCCACCCCACGTTCTAATCCGTGTCCCCCGGGTTAGCAATCGCATTTGGATTCACCTTCACCTGCTGCGACGGATACGGCCTTCCCTGCGCCAGGACATCCTCCAGCTGCTTGTCATAGCCGTAAATATCGTCGAAGAAATGCACCTGGCCGTCATCGCCGATATTCGCCGTCAGGTAGAAGATCACGATCGGAATCTCGTTCTTCAGTCCGACCGTGTGGTTGTCCGGACCGCTCTGCATCGCGTCCGTCACCTTGTCCAGATCCCAATCGCCCGGTGCCGCATTGCCCCGATTCAGCACCCAAACCGCAAGGTCCGCCGGTTTCTGCACCCGAATGCACCCGTGCGAGAAGTCGCGGCGCGACCGGTCGAACAACAGCGGCTCCGGCGTGGAGTGCAGATAGATGTTGTACTCATTCGGAAACATGAACTTGATCAGCCCCAGCGAGTTCTTCGGCCCAGGCTTCTGCCGCACCACCACGCCCCCACGCTCGATCTCCGCCGCCGTCGCGTCCACATGATCGCCATGGCTGTCGACCGTCTCAAAACTGTGCGACGCCAGGTAACCCACGCCGCTCTTGTCGATGTGCGCCATCAACTCTTTCTTGATAATCGAGATGGGCACATTCCAGAACGGGCGGAAGATCACGTACTTCATCTCATGCGTAAAGACCGGCGTCTGGTGCTCGCCCACCACCTTGCCCACCACCACCTTCATGGTGAAGTCCAGCGAATGATCCGGATTGTAGCCACGCAACACAAACTCCGGCAGATTCACCATCAGCGGCGCATTGACGTACTCATTCGGCAACCAGCGCCAGCGCTCCAGCGAGTCGTCGATCTTGTGAATCTCCGGCTGCAGGTTCGGATCGACCGGCGGCGGCGCCTGCACAGCCGCAACCGCGGTTCCGCTGGCGCGCGAACCCTGCTTTTGATGGTTCAGACTCAAAATCGTGACCAGCGTGAGGTCGCCATTACCCGGCAGGTGATGCTTCGCTTGGTACTGCTTTACCGCCCCTGAAAGCTCCGCGTTGTACGCCCCGGTTTGCCCCGAAGTCCACTGCGTGCTTGCGCCGGCCGGCAGATCGCCGTCCTCTTCCAGCCGCTGCGCCAGGTCGTTCGCGGCAATGTACGTGCCTCCAGGCTTGATCGAATTGAAGACAACTGGAAGCTTCTTCTGCGGCTTTGCCGGAGCGCCCGGCTGGGCGTCAGCAGCAGGCGCGGGTGCAGCAGGCGCAGGCGGAGGATTCAACTGCGCAAGGTACCCCTGCAGCGCATCTTCGAGCTTGCGATACTGGTCATTATCCGGCTCAACCGACCGGATCAGCGCCGGCACATCCGCTGCATCCACCGCGTTGTCCGAGACAAACTCCGGCAAATCGTACTTCTTCTGGTCCGTATCGATATCGAAGTTGAAGTGCGTCGGGTTCACCCGGCCAATGCGCAAGTCAGAGATAAACCGCATCACGCTCACCGTCATCGCCGCGTCGAACGTCGCCACATCGTCGTCGTTCTTGCTCGCAAGCTTCTTCACCCGCGCATCCCACAGGCTCGCGTCGTAGTCCTCGGGGTTCAGGCCCTTTTTCGCCGCATCCTTGAACGCCTGGATGAAGGCAGTCGCCTGCTTGCTCGGGCCGCCGCTATCTTCCACCCACGCGACCTCGTAGTTGCGGTCGTCATAGAACTGCTGCACCGCGGGCTCGTAGTCGGCGAAGTTTGGCCAGTGCATCACCTTGATCTGCTTGGCCTGAACGATCGGCTTCAACGCGTCGGCATACGCATCGCTCTTCGGCGCCGAGCGCGTCTTGCGCTTGGCATGGCATCCGGCCGTCGAAAGCAAAAACAAACCACAGACCACTACGCCGGCGCACCGGCCGCGCATCTGCACCTTCATCATCTGTTCCCACCGTTCCTGAATGCTTGTAGCAAGGATTCTATCTGTGACGTTGTACCAGGTACGATGCAAATCGCGTGAAAACGGCCAACAGAGCATCACGCGAGGCCCAACACCCCTGAAGTGGTCCCCGCGCGGGACGAGCGCGCCCGTTGGGCGGGGATTAGGCCTCTAAGAAAGCCTCGCCAGCCCCGGCAGCATAGCCCAACAAACAATCGCCTGCGTCACAATCACCATCCCCGCCATCCCCAGGTAAAGCTTGCGCTGTTTCGTCTCCAGCGCATCCGCAAACACCCCGCCCACAAACGTAAACAGAAAGGGCAGCGCCCAGAACCATGGAGCCGAACGCACCTGTGTCGTCTCCAGAAACGCAATCACGAACCACATCAGCAGAGGCACCGCATTGCCGAAGTACCTGCTGCGCCGCACCCCAACGAACAGCAGCAGCCCCACCGCGACGGCAATCAGCGTCGGCCAGTTGGCCACATCGTGCAGATAAGCCCGCACCCCTTCGGTCGTAAACCAGAAGCGCGCCGCACCCCCGGTAAACACATACGTAAACGCAGGCAGACGAAAGCTGTAAAACGCCAGATCCACCAGCCCCGCGCCGATCGCCGCGTAGGTAAGGATCAGCAAGACCGCACTTCGCCGCCGCTCCGCCAGGTAAAACATCAGCGCCACGCTCGCCACAAATCCAACGATCGCCGCAAGCAGATGCGCGGTCGCGGTCAGGCCGAGCGCCACGCTCAGCAGCACAATCCGCGGCTTCCACTTGCGCCGCGGCCCCTGCATCGCGTGCGCCACGCCAATCGCCGTGTAAACAAGCCCATACAGCCCCCACATCGCCAGCAGCTCGTTGTTTGGTGAAACCGAGTACCGCACCACCGCCGGGCTGAAGATATACAGCGCCAAGGCGAAGAACCCGCCCTCATTGCCAAACAGCCGCCGCGCCACCCACCACAGGCCGCCGCCCAGCCACATCGCCATCAGCACGAACGGCAGATGCATCAGCCACTTCACCTCGACCAGCGAGATCACATGCCGCGTCTCCCAGTTCGACCCGCCCAGCGAGTTGCCCGGATACAGCCGGTTCTCCGGCTTGCGAAAGTGGTCAGCCCCAAGCATGACCAGCCGCTGCATCGTCAGCGGAAACCCCGCCAGCCGATACGCAAACGTCTCTTCCCCATTCAAATTGCCGCAGGTCGTAAAGAAGCCCGGAAGAGGCGAAGGCCGCTCCCACATCTCGCGCCCGCACCGCGCATAACGGAAATCTTCACTCGAAAGCTGCTGCCGCGAGATGGTGACGCAACATTCCACCAGGAACACCAGCAGCATCACCAGTGCCAACTGCTGCGGCCGGCCCATCCGGAACTGAAAGCCCCGCGGTAGCCTCACGCGCCTTCCCTTTGCATCACTTCGCGTTTCCTTTGCGTCACGTTGCGCATTGCTTGGCTTTTTCTCTTGTCCTCCTCCGAGTGTATCGTGAGGGATATGGAGTCGCTTTCCTTCCGCCCCGGCCGTGCCTTCCTCTCCGTCAACTCGCCCGCCGTACCCTGGACCGTCGTCTTCGAGGACGAAGGCGTCGCCGGCTACTTCTACGCGTGCGACCGCTCGCAGCAGACGCAGGAAGCCTCCATCCTCGACGCGATGCTCATCTACAACGTCGGCTCATTGAAAGAGCCCACCGGCCCTGGTGAAACGGGCGAGCGCCTCGCCGCCGTCGAGTGGTCGCGCGACGGCCTGCAGGCCGTGCTCTACCTCGACGGCACCGCGCAGGCCCTCTTTGACTTCGCCGCCCGCGCCGGCTACTGCCGCATGGACTTCCCCAACTTCCTCTCCGAGCAAGGCGATCCCTGGCAGAAATCCTCCCACGCCTGGAACGAGGCCGCCCTGCAACGCTTCGAAGCCGCCCTGTACGCCTAATAGCTCTACGGAACCAAGGGAGGGTGAACCACCTTGAGTCCGAGGTGCCGCTCGAACCCGTCGAAGTCACGGTCGCGGTGCAGCAACGCGTGTCCATTCTGCATACAAAAGGTAGCAATTACACAGTCGATGGTCTTCCGGACCGTGACGCCGACGGCACGCAGCCTTCGATAATTCAGCGCAGCAGCAACTGCAATGGATTCGCCACCCGAGTCGAAGACCACGCACCCGGCAAGCGCACGGCGGGTGGATTCCACCTGACGCTCGTCCTTCAATCCTTGAAGCAGCTCGCAAAGGATCAGATCGGTCAGGCCAATCGGCTGCCGGTAGAACTCGGTTCGAAGCCAGGCGGTCTCGGCGTTACGAACTCCATTCAAGTAATCAACGCCAACTGTCGTATCGACGATTACCATGCAGCGCCGCCGGCGCTAGACATGGCCAAGCCGGGATTCTTCGAGATCGCCTTCCCACGCAACCTTCCCCCACAGGTTGGCTGCGGCTCGCTGCGACCGAAGCTGCACCAGCAGGCGCAATGCCGCTTCGACGACTTCCGACTCAGACGTTTCATCGCCGCTCCGAAGCGCATTCCGCAACAACTCTTCATCCACCATTACGCTGGCACTCATGGTCGCCTCCGTCACCAAGATCTTACATCCTCGGTTGCACGTGGGGACAAGTCCACTGCTACTGCACCCGGCTATGCCGATATCCCTCCCGCGTCAGCGCGCCCAGCAGCTCCGCCACCTGTTCCCGCCCGCGCGTCTCCAGCGTAATATCGATCGCCGTATCCCCAAGGTTCACCCCGTAATACGCCCGGTTGTATAGCGTATTCACGATATTCGCCCGATGGCTCGCGATGATCTTCGTCAGATCCGCCAGCGCGCCCGGCTTATCCAGCAGGTGAATGCGCAGCAGGATCATGCGCCCATCCTGCACCAGGCCGCGTTCGATAATCCGCGAGAGCAGCGTCACATCGATATTCCCGCCGCACACCAAGACTCCAACATTCTTCCCCGCAGTCAGCGATAACGAAGTCTTTCCCTGCAGCAGCGCCGCCAGCGCCGCGGCGCCCGCACCCTCAGCCAGCGTCTTCTCGCGCTCCAGCAGCACCAGGATCGCCGACGCGATCTCATCCTCGTCCACTGTCACAATCTCGTCCACATACTTCGCCACCACGGGATACGTCAGCTCGCCCGCACGCCGCACCGCGATACCGTCCGCGATCGTCGTTCCGGCCTCCACCGTCACCGGCCCATGCGCCGCCACCGCCTCCACCATTGAAGGCAGCCGCGACGTCTGCACCCCGATCACCCGGCATCCCGGCCGCGTCTCCTTGATCGCGCACGCCATCCCGCCGATCAACCCGCCCCCGCCGATCGGCACAATCACCGCATCCAGGTCGGCAATCTGCTCCATCATCTCGAGCGCGATCGTTCCCTGCCCCGCCATCACCGCCGCGTCGTCAAACGGATGCAGAAACACCATGCCTTCGCTCTCGCAAAGCCGCGTCGCCTCCGCGCACGCCTCGTCGTAATTGGCCCCGTGCAGCACCACCTCCGCGCCAAACTCGCGCGTCGCCGTCACCTTCACCAGCGGCGTCGCCAGCGGCATCACGATGATCGACCGCACTCCGCGTCGCGTCGCATGGTAGGCCACGCCCTGCGCATGATTCCCCGCGCTCGCGGCGACAACGCCTCTGGCAGCCTCGTCAGGCGAAAGCAGCGACAGCCGGTTCAGCGCACCGCGCTCCTTGAAGCTCCCCGTCATCTGCAGGTTTTCGAGCTTCAGGTACACCTGCTGCCCCGTCAACTTCGAGAGCATCTGCGACCGCGCACACGGCGAATAGTAGATCGCATCGCGCAGCCGTTCCCGTGCCGCCAGCACGTCATTTAAACCAATCGCTACCTTCGAACTCATCCCACCAGACTAAACGCCAGAGAGGCGTAACACGGATCAAGACCGATCAAGACGGGATAAGAACCAGCAACAACAAGAAGAATAAAAATACCCCGGCACTCTTCTCCAACTCGCCTGATCCGCGTCCACCCCGCCCTGATCCACCTGATCCGTGTTACGCGTTCAGCCTCTCCCACACATCCACCACCCGCACCCGCAACTCCTCCACCGACCCATCATTCTCAATCACAAAATCACACTGCTTTGCCTTCACAGCATCGGGAATCATCCGAGCCAGCCGCCGCCGCGCCTCAGCCTTCAGCGCCGCGCGGTCTCCACCCCCAGCCCGCTCCACAAACCGCGCAACCTTCAACTCCTCCGGCGCCGTCACCAAAGCCAGCCGGTCGAACCGCTCGCGCCACCCAGCCCCAGAGTTCGTCTCCCCGTATTTGGTTTCAAAGATCAGCGCCGACTCCACCACCACCACCGCATCCGGATCCCGCGCAAAGATCTCAGCCGCCAGCTCCCCCTGCCGCGCAATCGTCGCCGGATGCACAATCGCATTCAGCTCCTCGACCCGCCCTTCGCCAAACGCAATCCGCGCCAGCTCCGGCCGGTTCAGCCGTCCCTCCGCGCCCACCACGCCACTCCCAAACCGCGCAACAATCGCCGCGAACACTGCCGTTCCCGGCTCCATCAACTCGCGCCCAATGTCATCCGCCGAAAGCCCATGCGCCCCCAGCTCCACCAGCATCCGCAACACGGTCGACTTCCCACTCCCCAACCCACCCGTCAACCCGACACGCAGCATCGCAACTCCTCTCCAAGTCGTTGCCTGTTCTATCCGGCTTTGGTCCCCTCGGTCCCGTTACGCCTTGCTCTACCGCCGCAGCTTCGCCGCCTTCACCGTATTCGCCATCAGCATCGCAATCGTCAGCGCGCCCACACCACCCGGAACCGGCGTATACGCGCTGCTCGCCCGAAACGCCTCCGGATGCACATCCCCCACCACCACCGAACCCCGCTTCGCAAACGTCGCCCGTCGCGCCGGATCGTCGCCGAAGAACTCGACAAACTTCCGCTCATCCGTCACCCGGTTGATCCCCACATCCACGATCACCGCGCCCTGCTTCACCATGTCTTCGGTCACAAAGCCCGGCCGGCCAATCGCCGCCACCAGAATATCCGCGCCGCGCGTCACCGCCGCCAGGTCCTGCGTCTTCGAGTGGCACACCGTCACCGTCGCCGAAGCATTCAGCAGCAGCATCGCCATCGGCTTGCCGACAATGTCGCTGCGCCCAATCACCACCGCATGCTTGCCGCTCACCTCAATCGACCGCCGCCGCAGCATCTCCATCACGCCCGCCGGAGTACACGGCTGCAGCCCTGGCTGCCCACTCTGCAATCGCCCCACGTTCACCGGGTGGAAGCCATCCACATCCTTCTCCGGTGTCACCGCCTCAAGCAGCCGCTTCGTATCTACGTGCGCCGGCAGCGGCAGTTGAATCAGGATCCCGTCAATCTCATCGCGCCCATTCAGCTCGGCCACCATCGCCAGCAGCTCTTCCGTCGTCACCGTCTCCGCCGGCGTAATCAACTCAGAGTGAATCCCCAGCTCGCCGCACGTCTTCACCTTGCTGCGCACGTAAATCTCGCTCGCGGCCACGCTGCCCACCAGGATCACGGCCAGTCCCGGCTTGATCCCACGCTCGGCCAGCGCCTTCACTTCTTCCGACACTTCCGCCTTGATCTCAGCGGCAATCGCAACTCCATCCAGCACCAACGGCATATCCATTCCTCCATCATAGAACCCCGCATTCTTCACCTCGCGACCAACGGGAGCGCCAGGCGAAGCCCAGAACCGCACGAAGTGCCGCCCGTCCGGCGTAAGGACGCCTTTGCTTCTAAACTTGCATCATGCAGCTCACCCAGCAGACCCTCGACCTTCTCGTTTGCCCCGTCTGCCACGGCCCGCTCCTGCTCGCCGCCGCGCACATCGACTGCTCAAATTGCACCCGCCGCTATCCCATCGTCGACGGACTTCCCGTCCTCATCGCCTCCCGCGCTGCCCTTGCAGACCCGCCAGGGCAACTTTGAGCCCACGCAAGTTGTAGTCAAATAAGGAGGCTCGTTGGAACATTTCCGCCCAGCTGCGCATCACATTCTGCATGAGTGCCTTCGAGCAGTTTCCCCAGGACGAGCTCAAAACCCTTCGCGATGAGCTGCGACAGACCGGCATGGACTCCTTTCAGTCCGCCGAACTGCTCGCCGCGTTCTTGACCCAGCACGGATATGGTGTCTCCAACCACGAGGCGCGCGTTGCCGCCGTCCGCATCGAGCAGGTCGGGTTTGCCCTGCCCCGCATGCAGGAGGAGCTCGAAAAGTTGGCCTGGGTCATGTAAGGAACGCAGCCGCTGACGCCCGTTCAGTATCCTGAAGTCATGGCCTTAATACCCGTCCGGGCACGAGCCGCGTTCCGCTGTGCCTTTGTCGTTCTCTTCGCTGCTTCCTTCAGCCATGCGCAAACCGCCAACCCGCCCGTAACACCCGCACCGAACCAAGCAAACCCCAAAGCGCCCAGCATGACCGGCCCAACCTCCGGCAAACCCGGCGCACCCGGCGGCGACGCCAAGGCCGCCGGCGAATCCGGAGAACAGCACGCCTCCGGTCGTACCACCTCGCTTGGACCGCTCGACCCCGCACCGCCCCCGCCCAGAATCTTCAGCCGCCCGCGCATCGGCCTCGCTCTCGGCGGCGGTGCCGCGCTCGCACTCTCCGAGGTCGGCGTACTCCAATGGTTCGAAGAAAACCATATCCCCGTCGACGTCATCGCCGGCACCTCCATGGGCTGCATGATCTCCGCCCTCTACTCCACCGGGCGCTCGCCCGAACAGCTCAAGACCGTGATGAACGATAAGGTCTTCGCCTCGGTCTTCACCTTTTCGAACGCCTACACCGCGCGCTCCTTCCGCCGCCGCGAAGACGCACGCGAACTTCCCAACGGCATCACCATCGGCCTGCGCCACGGCGTCTCCTTCCGCAACGCGCTGCTCACCGACCAGGGCCTCAACGCCTTCCTTGCACGCGAGTTCCTCCGCTACGACGACCAGACCGACTTCAATTCGCTCCCCATTCCCCTGCGTTGCATCTCCACCGACCTCAATGACGCCGTTCCCGTCACGTTCGCGCGCGGCTCCATCCCGGATGCCGTCCGCGCCTCTGTCTCCATTCCCGCCGTCTTCCAACCTTTCTCCATGAACGGACACGAGTACGTCGACGGCGGCATCCTCGAAAACCTGCCCACTCCCACTGTCCACACCATGCAGGCAGACGTCGTCCTGGCCGTCTCGCTTCCGCTGCAACCTGTCGGCAAAGGCGATCTCGACTCCATCCTCGGCGTCGTCGGCCGCACCGCGTCCGTCGCCATCGAGGCCAGCGAGCGCCAGCTCCGCAAACAGGCCGACGTCGTCATCACGCCGGACACCACCGGCTTCACCGCCGGCGACTACCTCAAGACGGTCGAGCTCTCCAAGCGCGGCTACGCCGCCGCCCAATCCCACCGCGCCGAGCTGCTGAAGTACGCGCTCGACGACGCCGACTGGCAGGCCTACCTCGCGCACCGCAACTCCCTGCGCCGCGGCCCCGCCGCACCCGTGCTTCGCGTCCGCGTTGCCGCGCCCACCGAATCCGCAACTATCGAAGTCCAGAAGCTCTTCGCGCCGCTCGTCAACCAGCCCGTCGACACCACCAAGATCGAAGCCCTCCTCGACCAGGTCCGCGCCGACGGCCGTTACGACGCCGACTACACCGTAGGCTACGAATCCGCATCGCAATTCGCCGCGCAGCAATCCGGCGCCGCCCCACTGCCCAAAGGCACCGACCCCGTCCCGGTCAAACTTCAGCCCACCAGCACCCCGACACCGCCGCCCACCCCCGCAGCCCAGGCCGGCGCGCCCGACCCCAAAGTCAGCGCCACCACCGCCGCAACCGACCAGCCCGGCGCACAAGGCCAGGCTACAACCCTCCCCGTCACCGCCGGCTCGCTCGAAGACATCCCCGACCGTCCCACCATCCTCGTCACGGTAACCGACAGCAAGACCGGGCCGCCCTTCCTACGCCTCGGTGCCAACGTCGAAGCCCAGGGCGGCGGCATCACGCGCGCCACCGTCGAAGGCATCGTCACCGACCAGGACTTCGGCTCCTATGGCTCCGAGCTCCGTTCGCACATCGTCCTCGGCTACCTTACCCACCTCGACACCGAGTACTTCCACCCACTCAACTTCCTCGCCGCCGCCAACCGCGACGAAGCCCGCACCTTCTTCATCGCGCCCCACGCTGGCCTGCTGCGCGAACCCTTCCCCGTCTTCACCAACCGCACTCGCATCGCCACTCGCCAGCTCTCGCAAACCACCGCCGGCGCCGACCTCGGCCTCACCAATCAGCGCACGCAGGAACTCCGCGCCGGCCTCGACTTCCTCCACATCGACTGGACCACCACCATCGGCAGCGACAACCAGCCCAACCTCGCCGGCAATGCCGCTCGCGCCCACCTCAGCTTCACCCGCGACGCTCAGGATAGCGCCCTCGTCCCCCAGTTCGGCACCCGTATTAAGCTCGACAGCGGCTTCCTCTTCAACGCCGGTTCCCTCGCCGCACCCGGCGAACCCTCGCAAAACGCACCCTACCTCGACGGAAGAATCTCCTACGCCCACCGCTTCAGCGCGCTGCACCCCTTCAAAACGGTAGACCCACTCTCGAAGAGCGGCCACGAGATCTTCGTCTTTGCCACCGAAGGCGGCACCCTGTTCGGCCGCAACGTCGCCCAGCCCTTCCGCTTCACCCTCGGCGGACCAGAGCGCCTCACCGCCTCCACCATCGACCAGTACCGCGGCACCGACTACTTCCTCATCGAGCCCGCGATGCTCCGCCGCATCGCCAGCCTGCCGGCCCCACTCGGCCAGAACATCTACCTCGGCGCCGGCTACGAGTACGGCCAGATGCGCGCACCCAACACCCTCAACATCAGCCGACAAGATATTTACTTCGGATTAGTCGCCGAAACCCCACTCGGCGTCATCACGCTCGCGCCTGCCATCGGTACCAACGGCGAACGCAAGTTCACCTTCACCCTCGGCAAACTCTTCTAAAGACGTGTCCTGCCGGACGGGCGCCCTGACCGCGGGCGGCGGGTACTGCGTACGCTGGGAGCTTCGCGTAGTCCTCCCGTTGGTCGGCACGAATCCAAGTGCCGACCAACGGGAGGACCAAGCGAAGCCCAACACCCCACGAAGTGGTCCCGCGCGGGATGAGCGCGCCCGTCCGGCGAGGACCAACCTCTACATCTCCGACAAACGCTTTGCCAGCAGCTTCTCCAGATCTTCCAGCGCCTTCGAGAAGCCTTCAATCCCTTCCTTCAGCTTGTCGTGCGCCATCCGGTCCTCGGCATGCATCTTCTCAAACGTCGCCTCGTCCATCGGAATCTTCTCGATGTCCAAATCCTTCGAGTTGGCCGGATCGAGCTTCCGCGGCAGGTCACCTTCGGTCGTATCCAGCTCTTCCAGCAGCTTCGGCGCAATCGTCAGCAGGTCGCACCCGGCAAGCTCGGTAATCTCACCGATATTGCGGAAGCTCGCGCCCATCACCACGGTCTTGTAGTCGAACTTCTTGTAGTAGTTGTAGATCGTCGTGACGGATTTCACGCCGGGATCGTCCGCACCCGAATAATCCTGGGCCGTATCCTTCTTGTACCAGTCCAGAATGCGTCCCACGAACGGCGAGATCAGCGTGACCTTCGCCTCCGCGCACGCGATCGCCTGGTGCAGCCCGAACAGCAGCGTCAGGTTGCAGTGAATGCCCTCTTTTTCGAGAATCTCCGCCGCCTTGATACCCGGCCACGTCGACGCAATCTTGATCAGCACGCGATCCCGCGAGATCCCCGCCTTGTCGTACTGCGAGATGATGTCGCGCGCCTGCTCCAGCGTCTTGTCGGTGTCGTACGACAACCGCGCATCCACCTCGGTAGAAACCCGCCCCGGAACGATATCCAGAATCTTGCGCCCGAACGCCACGGCCAGCGTCTTGAACGCCAGTGCGGCCACGTCCTTGTCCGACGCACCGTCGCCCGCATCTTTCTTCGCCTGCTTCAGCACATCATCCACAATCTGCTGATACTCCGGCATCTGCGCCGCCGCGGCGATCAGCGAAGGATTCGTCGTCGAATCCGTCGGCTGAAACTTCCTAATCGAATTGATGTCACCCGAGTCGGCGACCACAGTCGTTACATTCCGAAGCTGTTCCAGCAGTGTAGCCATATCTTAATCTCCCTCTTCCTTCAACCCACACAGTCTATCAAGATGCGGAAACAGAGGATTAAGTCTCGATGACAGTTCGCCGCCACCAAAGCCCGGGTGCCCCATGTCTCGATTCTGAGACATGGGAAGTACAATCCAACCCCGCCCTAACCCAGGATCCCCCCCCCCACGACCCCGGGTGCCCCATCCTTCGCAGCCTCACCGCGAAGGGTGGGGTATCGTTTGCGGAAGCAAACGACCAGCCTCACCCAGCCACCAAATCCCGGGTGCCCCATGTCTCGATCCTGAGACATGGGAAGTAAAACCACCCCCCAACCCACCCACTAAGCCTCCTTCAACAACTCCGTCTTATACTTCGGCGCCAAACCCACCACCTTCTGTATAAACGCCTTCTCCTCCGCCTCACTCAGCTTCGGCGGAGCCGTCGTCCGCGTTTCCACCGGTACCCCCACCTCCTCAAAAAACTGCTCCTGCCCCGCCGGCGAGCAGATACAAAGCATCCGCACCGGCCTATCCGACACATTCTTGAATTGATGCGGCGCATTCGCCGGCACCGTCGCCGTATCACCAGCCCTCACCACGCGCTTCTGCCCGCGAAACGTAGCCTCCATCTCGCCCTCCAGCAAAATAAAGCTCTCCTCGAAATCATGCCGGTGCGGTGGTGGACCGCCCCCCGGCGGCACATGCATATCGATCACCGTGTACCGCCCCGCCGTCTGCTCACCCGGCACCGTAATCGTGTACGTATCGCCCACCAGACCTACGTGCGGCAGGCTGCCTTCGTCTCCCAGTCTGGCCAACCCCAGCGCGCGGCTCAGATCGTCCGCAGGCAAAATCGCTTTCTCTTCCGCTTGATTCGACATCGCATCTCCTTTTCCGGTGCATCTTGCTCAGTTAAGAAGCCAAAAAACCAAAGCCAGACCTACGCCTTCCAGGCCGCCGCGGTCTCCTTCGCAAAGCTCTCGTAACTCCGCGGCGCACGGCCCAGCAGCCTCGTAATCCGCGCCACTTCGGTCTCGGTCGACGCGAACCCGCGATCGAAGTACCCCTGGAACATCATGCGAATGTCGAACGCCGTCCACGCCGGTCCGCGCGAACGCATCTGCTTCTCGAACGCGTCGAAATCGTGTCCCGTATAGTGAATCTCCTTGCCCAGCAGCTCACTCCACAACGCCGCCGACGAAGGCCCGCTGACCAGCCCCGGCCCCACCAGGTCGTACGTCTGCCCATCGTGCCCGTCCTCGGTCAGCGTAATCGCCGCAGCCTCCGCGATATCGCGCACATCCACCGCACAAATGCCCGCCGTACCCAGCGGCATCGGATACACGCCCGCACCCAGCAGCGCCTGCTTCAGCGTCGCGTCATTCTGCATGTAATAACCCGGCCGCAGGATCGTAAACGGAACGCCAAACTCCCGCAGCGCACCCTCCATCGTCAGCTTCGACGCGAAGTGCGGCACATCGCGAAACTCATCCGCCTTGAACACCGAAAGATACGTGATGTGCTTGATCCCGTTGCGCCGCGCAACCCCATACGCGATCAGCGCCTGCGTCAGCTCCTCCGGCACCACCGCGTTCAGCAGAAACATCTTGTCGACCCCCGCAAGCGCCGCCTCAACCGACGGCGGATCCATCAGATCGCCGATCGCAGCCTCAACCCCCGCCGGAAGCTTACCCGTCTCCGGCTGCTTCCGCGCCAGCACCCGCACCTCGGCGTCACGCTTCAGCAACTCCTTCACCACTGCGCTGCCCACATTGCCCGTTCCGCCCGTCACCAGAATCTTCATCGCTTCTCCTTCGGCCGTTGCTGCGGCCTCACTCTGCAACATCAGACGCCCTGCCTTTAGCCGGCGAAGCGTGCGCCAGCGCAATAGCGCTTTGCGCGAACGCAAAGCCTGTGCTCTCCTCAGACCAGGACAACCCCGCATGAAGCTCCCCGACCTCAACGATGTCCGCTTCCTCGTAGCCGCCGCGCAAGCCGGAACCCTCAGCGCCGCCGGCCGCGAACTGCGCGTCCCACCCTCCACCGTCAGCCGCGCGCTTACCCGCCTCGAAAAGCATCTCGGCGTCCTGCTCCTTCAGCGCACCTCCAAAGGCCTCACCCTCACCGACGCCGGCAAGGACTACCTGCAAACCTGCCGCCGCGCCCTGCGCACACTCAAAGAAGGCGGCGAACTTCTCACCGAGCAGCGCTCACAACCTCGTGGCCTGCTCAAAATAGTCTGCCCCGTCACCATGGCGCGCGACGTCCTCGCCCCCCTGCAACCGGAGTTCCTCAGCCGCTACCCCGGCCTCCGCGTCGAGATCGAATCCTACTCCTCCGGCTTCGACCAGGAGCCGCGCGAAGACGTCGACGTCTTCTTCAAACTGCGCGCCCCCAAAGACTCCGTGCGCCGCATCCGCCCCTATCCCTCCACCGCCCGCGGCCTCTTCGCCAGCCACGCCTACGTGGAGCGAAGCGGCATGCCGCGCAAGCCCGACGACCTCCCCGCGCACACCTGCGTCGGCTCCGGCACCTGGAAACTCACCCGCGGCCAGCAACTCGGCGCACCCTCCATCGCCTTCCGCGTCGTCACCAGCGACCCCAACGTCAACCTCACGCTCGCCCTCCAGGGCTTTGGCATCTGCATCCTCCCCCTCTGGATGGCCGGCTGGCCCGAAGCCCGCGAAAAGCTCGTCCCCATCCTCCCGCAATGGAAGCTCGAACCGCTCACCCTCTGCGCCCTCTTCTCTGGCCAGTCGCGCCTCACCCCCAAGGTGCAGGTGCTGCTCGATTTCCTCGCCGAATACATCGGCACACGCCGCGACCCGCGCCTCCGCCAGCCCTGGTCCAGCACCTACTTCATCCAACCCTCCACCCTCGCAACCACGAAGCAGTAACTCCTCCGCCTCCACTCGTCGCTCTCGCGCCGTTCCCGCTCTATAACCGAACGTTTCATGTACTGGAACAGTTCCCACCGCGGCTTCACCTCCCCAATCAGGGCCGGCGACGAAGCGACAACCATCATGCTAGTATCCGGTTGGTTGAAAGAACCGAGGGTCAGATTGTGCCGTATTGCAGCAGGGCCGGCCTCCATGAGTCCCTTTCCCCTGGGCCTGCTAACGTTGCTCATCGTCCTGGCCGCACTCCTCGCCTCCGCACAGCAGGTTCCCCCGCCAAATCCACAGCCTGTCGGGCTCATCCTCACCCGGACAGCGGACCAATCGAACGCCGTCCTCCTCCAGCTGAAACAAGGCATGAACTTCGCAGTCCTCGCGAAGGAGCACTCCGTTGATCCCTCTGCGCAGGATGGCGGCTACCTTGGCTCATCCCACGCAGCCCAGCTCAGCGCGCCCCTGCGAGAAGCATTCCGGCACCTGCAGCCCGGCCAGTTCACCGCATCGATCGCAACGCCCGACGGCTTCGCCATCTTGACGATCTTCCGCACAGCGCCTGCAGTACAGGATCTCGACGCGCAAAGGCTCGCAGCGGCCTCGACAAGCAGCGGCATACGCCAGAGCATCAACGTGGCCGGCATGTCGGAAGAAGACGCGGCCTTCGCCCAATATCCTAAGAGATCCGACTGGAACTTCGACCTGAAGGAACCCTGCAGAATCCGCAAGGATTCGCATGCCGAAGCCCTCGCCAACTTGCAGAGCTCCATCTCCGCCGCCGAGCGCAGCTCCAACCCTCCGGACTTTGCCGCCCTCATGCGCGACTACGTTTCCATCGCCCAACTGCACTCCTTCGCCGGCGAGATGAACGACGCCATCCGCGAGTGGAACAGCGCCTACGAGATCGCAAAGGCTCACGTCCCCGGCGCCGCTCCCTACCTCGAAGAAGCGCTCGCCGTCAGCTACCTCCATCGCGCCGGCATCGAGAACGGCGTCATGCGCGACTCCGGCACGCTGGACATTTTTCCGCCCGTCGACCCCACCGCGCACTACGCCCGGCCCGAAGACTCACAGAAGGCCATCGACTACTTCACAGACTTTCTCAAGCTCGCACCCCACGACCTGCAAGTCCGCTGGCTGCTCAACCTCGCCTACATGACACTCGGCAAGTACCCGGCCGGCGTCCCCACCCAGTATGTCCTCCCACTCAATCCCTTCAAGTCCAGCCAGGACATCGGCCGCTTCACCGATGTCGCCCGCCAGATCGGCCTCAACGTCTTCGCTGCAGCCGGAGGCGTCATCGTCGACGACTTCGAACAGAACGGCCTGCTCGACGTCATCACCTCCAGCACCGACTTCTGCGACTCGCTGCACTTCTTCCACAACAACGGCGACGGAACCTTTACCGAGCGCACCGCCCAAGCCGGCCTCACCAACCAGCTCGGCGCTCTCAACATCATCCAGGCGGACTACAACAACGATGGCTGCATGGACCTGCTCGTGCTGCGCGGGGGCTGGGAGTTCGGCCTGCGCCCTTCGCTGCTGCGCAACAACTGCAACGGAACCTTCACCGACGTAACCGCGCAGGCCGGCCTCGCCAAAGGTCCGCTGGCGCCCACGCAGACCGCCGCCTGGGCGGACATCGACAACGACGGCTTCCTCGATCTCTTTCTCGGAAGGGAGAATGCCCCCAGCCAGCTCTTTCGCAACAAAGGCAACGGTACCTTCGAAGACATCTCGCACGCCGCCGGCATCGACAAGGTCGCCTTCACCAAGGGCGTCGTTGCGGCCGACTACGACAAGGATGGATACCCCGACTTCTACCTTTCCAACTACGCCGGCGCCAACTTCCTTTACCACAACAATCACGACCTCACCTTCACAGACGTAGCCCGCCAGGCAGGCGTTCAGGGCCCCGCCCTCAGCTTTGCCACCTGGTTCTTCGACTACGACAACGACGGCTGGCCCGACCTCTTCGTCACCAGCTACTACAACTCCACCGTCGACCAGGTCCTGCGCAGCTACCTCAACCTGCCCGTGGCGGTGGAGACCGCGAAGCTCTACCGCAACCTCCACGACGGCACCTTCGAGGACGTCAGCGCCAGGGTCGGACTGGACAAGGTCTACATGCCCATGGGTGCCAACTTCGGAGATGCCGACAACGACGGCTTTCTCGATATCTACCTCGGCATGGGCCAACCCTCGTTCGCCGATCTCATGCCGCACGTCCTGCTCCGCAACGACGCCGGCAAAAAGTTCGTCGATATCACTGCCTCCTCCGGCACAGGCGAACTCCACAAAGGCCACGGCATCGTCTTCGCCGATCTCGACCGCAGCGGCCACGAAGACATCCTCGCGGAGATCGGCGGCGCCGTCCCCGCCGACAAACACGCCATGCGCGTCTTTCGCAATCGCAACAACGACAATGACTGGATCAACCTGCGGCTCGTCGGCGTCACCACCAACCGCGAAGCCTTCGGAGCCGAGATCACGCTCACGGTCACAGACGACGGCGAACCGCCGCGCACCATCTTTCGCATCGTCGGCGACAGCAGCTCCTTCGGGGCCAACCCCATGGAGCAGCACATCGGTCTCGGCCACCACGCCGCCCTGCAGGCCATCGACATCTTCTGGCCCACCAGCAGAACGCGCCAGCACTTCACCGGCGTCGCCGTCGACCAGTACCTCGAAATCACCGAAGCGGCATCGACCTACCGCAGGCTCGACCGCCCCTTCCTCCAACCGACACCACCACCCACCCCAAAGCCACACTAGAGCCACGCGAAAACCTCCCGTGCCCCATGCATGACAGCTTCACCGTCATGCGTGGGTCCACCTCCTCCTTTCCGTGCCTGCGGCGTGGTCCTTGCCCGGGAACTCCGGGCTCTGGACTGGCGCAAGCCGCCCGCGTACCCTAGGCTTCACCATGCGTTACGCCAAAATCCTCACCCCCACCGGCCCCACCTACACCTCCGTCGAAACCCGCGACGGCGTCCTCTACGCCGTCGCTCCCATCCCCGCGCCCGAAGAAGACCCCACCCCACAACAGACCTTCCCCCCCGCTCCCTTGGCATCCTTCCCGCTCCTCGTCCCCGCCCGCCCCTCGAAGATCGTCTGCGTCGGCCGCAACTACCGCGACCACGCCGCCGAACTCGGCAACGACGTGCCCAAAGAGCCGCTGCTCTTCCTCAAACCGCCCTCGTCGCTCCTGCCCTCGGGCGGCACCATCCTCATGCCCGCGCTCTCCAAACGCATCGACTTCGAAGGCGAGCTGGCGATCGTCATCGGACGCACCTGCCGCAACCTCACCGACGCCGACGACCCTCACGACTACATCCGCGGCTACACCCTCGTCAACGACGTCACCGCGCGCGACATCCAGAAGTCCGACGGGCAATGGACCCGCGGCAAAGGCTGGGACACCTTCTGCCCCACCGGCCCGCTGGTCTCCAACGAGATCGACCCCATCACGGAACCCGTCACCCTCACCACTCACCTCAACGGCGAGCTCCGCCAGACCGGCTCCACCGCCGACCTCATCTTTCCCGTTCCGGAACTCCTGCGCTACATCACCGCCTTCATGACCCTCCACCCGGGCGACCTCATCCCCACCGGCACCCCCGCCGGCGTAGGTCCCATGCAGCCCGGCGACACCGTGACCGTCACCATCCCCGGCCTCGGCACCCTGACCAACACCCTCGCCCCGGAAAAGTGACCGCCCCAAGGAGTGCAACTTCCCGGCGCCGACGTCCAGACCTAACAACTCTGCTTTGAAGACTTTGCGAAAAAGAGGGGGTACACCCCTTCAGCGTCGGATCTCCGCCGTCACCGTCGCACTCGGCGCACTCTCGTTGTGGTGCTGGTCGATCGCCGTCACGCGGTAGACATACTTCTTCCCCGCCTCGACGGACGTATCGCGAAACTCCGGCCCCGAAACCAGTGCGCCATTCACCTTCCCAAATTGGGAGCCCTCTTCCGCCCGATAGACGTTGTAACCCGCAAGATCCAGTTCCGCATTCGGCTCCCAGCTCAGATCAATCGAAGGCGCTTCGCCGAATCCTGATCCCGTAATCGCCGCCAGATGCGTTGACGCTGCGGGCGGAATCACATCGTGAAACGCAAACGTTACCGCTGCGGAAGGCTCAGACTTCGCCTCAAACACCTGCGCAACTGGCTTCGTCTCCCTCATCTTGCCCTTCTTGCCCTCAACGATCGCCGCAGGCGGAGTCAGCGTCACCTGCAGCACGCGCTGCGCGACATAGCGCACAACATCCCCATCATGAATCCCGTGGTCGATCATTCCGCCCGCATCGCCCTTCGCCTCGCCTTCAGGCATCAGCGTCACCTCCTGGAGCGTTGGCGCGGTGGAAGGCTTCATCGGCGCTGCAGGCTGCGCCGCAGGCTTCCCCCCAGCTTTGGCCTTCTTCGGCGTCACCGCTCCAGCCGCATTCGCCACCAGCGTCCGCGTCACCTGCATCGGCGCCTCAGGAGCCTGATCCGTCGCGGCCCAACGAATCAGCGCGCCATTGCGCCGCGGCGTCACCGTAATCGCTCCCACCGCAGCCGGAGCCGCGCCCGCGAGCGTGTAAACCGGCGCCGAAGCCCCCGCGGAACGTCCCTTTTGGTTCAGCAGCGTCACCCGATAAGCCACGAAACGCGGTTCGCCGGCCGCAAGCTGCCGCGGCAACTCGTCCACCAGACGCGTTGGCGCTGCTTGCGCGGTCGGCGCAACCCTCTCGTCGTGTACCACTCTGCACGGATCAGCGGGCACCGGAAAAACGGCTGCTGCGGGCGGCGCCTTGGGCGATTCGTCGCGACACACCTCCGCCACAATCGGCCCCGTCAGCGTCTGACCGTCCGTCGTGTCCGCAGACGTCTGCCAGGTCAGCACCACGTGATTGCCGACGCGTTCCGCCGCAAGTCCCTTCGCAGGCTCCGGCAGGTGGAGACTTGGGGGTTTCGGCGGTCCGGGGTTCGCACACCCCACGAGGCAGACTCCGGCGAAAAGGGACAGCAGGAGCCGCGCCAGCGTCTCCCCCGAAGGCAAAATTTCATCTTTGGCCCCGAATCCGTAGTTTGCGAGGCAGAATGCGGAGTTGTGTCGCGCGCGCGATTGCGAGGCAAACCCATATTTTGAACGTGGAAACATCCAACTCAGGCTAGCACTCGTACTTGAAGTAGCGCTGAAATGCGTCCCGGACAGCCACCAAAACAAATCTTCAACTGCGAATGAAACTTTTTACCCCACTGGAACATCTATTGACAGTATGAAAACTCTCTCGAAGTCGCCATTCTCGGTTCCGGAGGTTGCAGGGGTCATTCACCCGCTTCCAGAGCCCACTGACGTGAGCTCCGTCCAGATCGATGGCGAAGCCGCGGAGTCGTTTATCGCGGAAAAGCGCATCGGCGAGCGCATCAAATATCTGCGGCTGAAGAAGTCGATGGGCCTGGTCGAACTTGGGCGCCACACGGGCCTTTCGGCCAGCTTCCTGTCGCAGCTCGAAACCGGTCGCGTGGTTCCGACGCTGCGTAACCTGGCGCGCATCGCGATGGTCTTCTCCAAGGACCTGAGCTACTTCTTCGATCCGGAGCCGCAGACGCTGTTCCGCGTGCACCGCAAGAAGGACCGCGTTCGTCTGCCGCAGACTGGCGTCACCGATCCGGCGTACTTCTTCGAGAGCCTTGGCTATCTCGTGCCCGATCGTCAGCTTGATCCGTACTTCGCCGAGTTTCTGCCGAAGAAAGAAGGCCGTGAGGCGCGGGCGCACCAGCATGTTGGCGCCGAATTCCTCTATTTGCTGACGGGCAATCTGGATGTGACGCACGGCGACGTAACCCATCACGTTGACGCCGGCGACGCGGTGTACTTCGATGCGACCACCATCCACAGCTACTCCTGCGCTGGAGACACGCCCGCGACTGCGCTGATCGTGACGCTGCAGCAGCCGGTCACATCGCAGGCGCAGGGCCGGAGCGGCAGCTACACCTCGGCTCGTGCACGCGCCACGCTGGCGGGCGGGTTGCAGGGTCGCGGATTGAATGAACTGGGAATGAAGAAGGCGCAGTAAAACCTCTTCGTCATTGACGGCAGCGGCCAGCGAACTTCTCGCTGGCCGCTTTGCTTTGCCGTCTTGCGGCCACACCCGCGCGACGCGGCAGAACTCAGGCGACGCGGCGAGCGGCTGCTGCCATCCATGCAGATGTTGTTGAGATGGAGGACGCAATGCCAGATAACGAAGAGATTCCGGCGCCGGTAAACACCGCGCCCAAGACCTTCACCTTGTTCCCCGAGGCGAAGCAGCAGGGAGAGAGCTACGTCAGATTGCCCGACGAGCAGAAGGACGGTTGGGTGCACGCGCACGCTCGGCAGACCATCCTGGTCGAGCCGCAGCCGCTGTACGCGCTTTGGAAGCGGCAGGAAGCGTTTCCGCTCTGGCAGGAGCATGTGGTTTCGGTCACTCCGACCGAAGGCAACAAGAGCCACTGGGTGATGGGTAACCCCGAAGATCCCAAGGGCAAACGCATCGAGTTCGACTCCGAGATCACGGAAGATGTTCCCGGTGGGAAGATTGCCTGGAAGTCCATTGGTGGCGACATCGAGCAGTCGGGCGAGGTGCAGTTTCACGCACGGCGCGATGGCCGCGGCACCGTCGTTACGCTGATCCAGCACTTCAAGATCGGTGCGATTGCGAATGCAGCCGCTTCGACCGCACAACGCGGACCGCTGCAGACCGTGATCGAGGATCTGCGGCATTTCAAGGAGCTTGCCGAGACGGGCGAGATACCGACCGTCGCCGGCCAGCCGCACGGGCTGCGCGGCATCTCCGGCGGCATCAAGGAATGGATGTACGGCGAGACGAATCCGACGCCGATGGGGACGCAGGAACAGGCAACCGCGTCCTGACGCCGGACGGGCGCTACTGCGTAGGCTGGGCGCTTCGCGTGTAACTACCAACGGATTTTTGGAGAGACTTTATGAAGGCTGTTTGCTGGATGGGTAAGAGCAATGTGGAAGTGCATGAGGTCGCCGATCCGCAGATCGTGAATCCGCACGATTGCGTGATCCGCGTGACGCGCACCGCAATCTGCGGAAGCGACCTGCACCTGTTCGACGGGTACATCCCGACGATGGAATCGGGCGACATTCTCGGGCACGAGTTTATGGGGATCGTCGAAGAGGTGGGCAGCGAGGTGAAGAAGCTGAAGCGCGGCGATCGTGTCGTCGTGCCGTTCACCATCGCGTGCGGCAACTGCCAGTTCTGCAAGCGCGAGCTGTGGTCGCTGTGCGATAACACCAACCCCAACGCGCATATCTGCGAGGCGATGTACGGGTACACCGGCTCCGCGCTGTTCGGCTACTCGCACATCTATGGTGGATATGCCGGCGGACAGGCGCAATATGTGCGCGTTCCGTTTGCCGATGTGGGGCCGATCAAGATCGAGAGCGATGTGACGGATGAGCAGGTTCTGTTTCTCTCGGACATCTACCCAACCGGCTACCAGGGTGCGGTGAACTGCAACATCGAGGAAGGCGACACGGTCGCAGTCTGGGGTTGCGGACCGGTGGGCTTGTTCGCCATCGCCAGCGCGTACATGCTTGGCGCGGGCAAGGTGATCGCGATCGACCGCTTCCCCGAGCGGCTGAAGCTGGCGCGCGAGTACTGCGGCGCGACCACGATCGACTATAGCGAGGACGATGTGACGGTCGTCGAAGCGCTGCGCGACCTGACCGGCGGCGTCGGACCTGACGGATGCATCGACGCGGTGGGCATGGAGGCGCACTCGACCACCGCGGTTGGCATGTACGACAAGGTGAAGCAGACGCTGATGATGGAGACGGACCGGCCGTTCGTGCTGCGGCAGGCGATTCAGTCTATCCGCAAAGGCGGTTCTCTCTCGGTGCCTGGCGTTTACGGGGGTGTGCTGGACAAGGTGAACTTTGGCGCGGCCTTTGGCAAGGGCATCAAGATGGGCATGGGCCAGACCAACATGCACAAGTTCTTGGCACCGCTGCTGAAGACGATTGAAGAGCGCAAGATCGATCCGTCGTTCCTGATCTCGCACCGTATTGGCATCGAGCAGGTGCCGGAGATGTACAAGACCTGGCGCGACAAGCAGGATGCCGTGACGAAGATCGTGATCGACCCTTGGCAGGACGCAATCGGCGCCTGAAAAGACGGACGCGGACCACGACGGACAAAGACGGACAAAAGAAACAAAGCCTTCGTCTCTTTTGTCCGTCTTCGTCCGCCCTTGTCCGCGCCCGTTTTTCTGTGTGGCTATACTGGCTGGCATGGGCGATGGATTGAATCCTGAGGGTATTCGGGTTGCGGGCATCACGATGGTGCCGGTTTGTGGGGGTAAGTACAAGGTTTGGACGAAACGGATGGGGCCGCTTTCCGGTGAGCCGCGGCTGAAGGTGCTGCTGCTTCACGGTGGTCCGGGATTTACGCACCAGTACCTGGAGGCGATGGAGTCGTTTCTGCCCGAGGCGGGGATCGAGATGTACTACTACGACCAGTTGGGGTGCGGGAACTCCGACCGGCCGGAGGATCCGGCGCTTTGGACGCGGGAACGCTATCGCGAGGAAGTGGAAGAGGTTCGGATTGGGCTCGGTCTCGACGACTTTGTGCTGTACGGGCAGAGTTGGGGCGGGATGCTGGCGATCGAGTATGCGCTGAAGTACCAGCAGCATCTGCGCGGGCTGGTGATCAGCAATATGACTGCTGGCATTCAGGCGTATCTTGGGCGTTTGGACTACCTGAAGGGTTTGCTGGGGGCGGAGTCGCGTGCGGAGTTGGAGCGGCTGGAGGCGGCCGAGGACTACGACCATCCGGAGTATCAGCGGATCATGATGGAGGAGCTGTATCCGCAGTGCATCTGCCGGACGAAGCCGTGGCCGGAGCCGGTGAGCCGGGCGTTTCGCGATGCGGCGCTGAATATCTACAACGAGATGCAGGGGAAGAGCGAGTTTGTGGTGACGGGGAACTTCAAAGATTGGGAGCGGTGGGACGATCTGCCGAAGATCGGCGTGCGGGCACTGACGATTGGGGCGGCGCACGACACGATGGATCCGGCGGATTTGAAGCGAATGGCGGAGTTGATGCCGAATGGGGAGTCGGTGATTTGCCCGGAGGGGAGTCATCTAGCGATGTGGGATGACCAGGCGGTTTACTTCGAAGGGTTGCTGCGCTTCCTGAAGTCGCTCTAGGTGAGACTGAGAATCTCAAATTACGGACGCGGACAAGGGCGGACAAAGACGGACAAAAGGGTCAGAAGCTTTGTTCTTGTTGTCCGTCTTTGTCCGTTGTGGTCCGCGTCCGTATTGTCTGATTGATCTAAAAGGTTAGTGATCGTAGGCGTCAGCGTCGACGTGTGCCGGTGTGTGGCGCGTGGGGTGCTTCCAGAGGGCGCGGAAGAGAGTGTCGGCTTCGCGGAATTCGGGGTCGCGCGGGGTAAAGACGCGGTGGCCCTGGCCGAGGGCTTCGGCGGCCGTGTAGAGCAGGTGCAGGCGTGGCGGGAGGGGCACGGCGGCTGAACCGAAGTAGCGGAAGTCGTGCGCGAGGAGCACGCGGCCGTTGCGGTAGTAGGGGTAGGCGCCGAGATCTTTGAGCAGGTTGGCGGGGGCGCGGTGCAGGTTGGTGCGGCCGGTGTGGGCGGCGCGGCCGTTCTGCTGGTGGAACTCGTAGATGCAGTCCGGGCGCGCGGCGAAGGGGCTGCCGGCGGTGAAGTAGTCGCGGGCTTCGATCCCCTCTTGGACTACCGCGGCGTAGATGACGGCGCAGAGTGGGTAGCCTTCGCGGTTGGCGAGGGCGTGGCTGGTGATGCCGAGGATGCGGTCGCCCGGTTGCGCGGTGCGGCGAATGGCGGGCTTGCAGATGGCGAGGGTGAGGAACGGGGCCTCGCCTTCGGCGGGCGGCGTGGCGCAGGGTGCGCCGCCGCGGTCGGAGGTGAGTTTGTAGAGGTAGGTGCGGGCCGGCATCCCGTTAAGAGTAAAAGACTTGTCCTGCCGGACGGGTGCCCTCATGCCGGGCAGGCACCACTTCGTGGGGTATTGAGCTCCGCGTGGTCCTCCCGTTGGTCGGCATAGAGGCTTGGGCCGACCAACGGGAGGGCAGGCGAAGCTCCCGGCGTACGCAGTACCGCCCGCCCGGCGTCAGGGCGCATTTCGCAATTGCCGCTGGATGGTTTGGGCGAAACGCTGCGAGGCGGCAGGGACGCTGGCGGGCTCCATGTGGGCGTAGAGGCCGTCGGCGAGAAAGTCCTGCGCGGGCAGGACGGCGGGCGGCGCGAGGGCTAGGCCGTTGTAGCTTCGGCCGGCGAAAGCTTGCGAGTTGGTGCACGCCGGAATCGGCGCAAGGTAGACGGCGACGTGGTATCCCTGGGCCGTGTACCTGGCGACCAGGGCGCGAGCAGTGGCCGTGCGCTGGTCGGCGACGTCGCGCTGCGGGATGGTGCAGTTGGGGGTGAGCGGCGGGTAGTCTTCGGTGTCGTCGGCGTGGCCGAGCGCCTGCGCGGCCTGCTGCTCGCGGTTGGTGCCGCGCAGCAACGATTTGAGCACGCCGGGGCCGAGGCTCGAGTAGCTGCGCAGCGGGAAGGCGGCGATCTCGAGCGGATGCTGCCGGGTGAAGGCGGCTATCTGACCGGGGGTTCCGTGGCGCAGCAGCATCTCCTCGCCTTCGTAGAGGTGCGTTTCGGTGGAGTGCGCGTAATCGAGATCCCAGGCGGTGAGGTAGAGGACGATGAGGCGCGGGCGGGTGTTGTGCGCGAGGTAGAAGTCGAGCGCGGTATCGCCGAGCACGGGCAGGCTGCCGACGGTGTTGGGCAGGACGAGGGTCTTGAGGTGGAGCTGGCGGTTGACGAGGCGCGGGTCGATGCCGAGAAAGGCGCTGGAGTCGCCGAAGAGGACGATGTCGGCGTTCTGGTTCTGGGTGTGGAAGGCGAAGTCCAGGATGGGGCCGTAGTGGCTGGGCGCCCAGCGATAGTAGCCGGCGGTGCGGACAAGCGGAATCGCAGTGAGGTAGAGGAGGGCCGGGATGAGGAAGAGCCAGAAGAAGTAGCGACGGAACGGCGAGGATTGAGCCGGGGTGGGCTCTGGCGGGGGCGCGGTGAGGAAGGCTTCGGGAGTCTGGTTGGGCCGTGGGAGCGTGGGTTGTGGGGTCATGCTTGGGCTCCGAGGCTAGAACTGGAAGTAGAGGAAGGAGCTGGGGTCCTGCATCTTGATGACGGCGACGAAGAGTAGGACGCCGAGGGTGAGAGCCCAGGCTGCATTCGGGCGCCAGAGCCAGGGGATGAGCGCGGGTTTGCGGTCGGCACCGGTGACTTCGAGCGCGGGTTTGAAGTTGGCGAGGATCTGCTGCGTGTTGGGGAAGCACCAGACGATGACGAAGCCGGCCGCGATGAGGGCGAAGACGCTGTGCGGGGGGTGAAAGGCGGCGGGGTTGGCGGCGACCGCGGCGGCGGAGTGGCGGCCAAGCAGCGCGGCACAGAAGGCAAAGGCGTCGCGCACGCCGTTGGCGCGGAAGAAGACCTGCGCGAGCAGGACGGCAGCAAAGGTGAGCAGGCAGGAGCCGGCGGAGCTGACGTATGCGGGAATGGAACGCGTGGAGACCGTGCCGGAGGCGAGCGGCGGCGCCTTCTTGAGGCCGCGGTAGAGACGCCAGGCGTGGTTGATGCAGAGGTAGAGCGCGTGCAGCAGGCCGAAGATAATGAACTGCTGCCCGGCACCGTGCCAGACGCCGGCGAGGAAAAGGGTGATGAGGGTGGGCGTGGCGATGAGGGCGAGGAAGCCCGAGGGCGTCTGCATGGCTTTGCGGGACGACTTGAGCCCATGGGCGACACGGTCCCGCGTGATGCGGACGGCGACGGGATTGTAGATGTAGAGCGTGATGTAGCGCGTGAGGGTGATATGCCAGCGCTGCCAGAAGTCGATGATGTTGGTGGCTTTGTAGGGTGAGGAGAAGTTGAGCGGGAAGTCGATGGAGAACATGCGCGCGAGGCCGAGCGCCATGTCCGAGTAGCCGGAAAAGTCGAAGTAAAGCTGCAGCGCGTAGCTGAGCGAGCCTGCCCAGGCGGCGCGCAGGCCGAGCGAGTGCGGATCGGCGAAGGCGGGGTCGGCGAAGAGGGCGAAGTGGTCCGCGAGCAGAACCTTCTTGAGCAGGCCCATGATGAACCAGGAGAAGCCGACGGCGAGGTCGTCGGCGCGCAGGCGGTAATCGCGCTGCTGCTGGAACTGCGGCATTATTTCCGCGTGGTGGATGATGGGGCCGGCGATGAGGTGGGGGAAGAAGGTGGCGAAGAGGAGGTAGTCGGCGAAGCCGTGCTGCTGAAAGCCGCCCTCCTGCAGGTCGACCAGGTAGGCGATCTGGGTGAAGGTGAAGAAGGAGATGCCGAGCGGAAGCGCGACGGCGGCGAAGCGATCGTGGCCGGTGGCGTGGCGCGCGAAGAAGTTGAGCGTGGGGAAGAGGTACTTGTAGTAGCAGAGCGCGCCGAGATCGAAGGCGATGGCGAAGGTAAGGATTGCGGGTGTGGGGATGCGGTTGGGGAGCTTGCGGCTGATGAGGCTCGCCATGGCGTAGTTGAAGAGGATGGAGGCGCCGAGCACGAGGAGAAACGCGGGCTTCCAGTAGCCGTAGAAGGCAAGCGACGTAAAGCCGAGCCAGAGCACCACCGCGCGACGATGGAAGTGCGCGGCGACCTGGTAGCCGATGAGCGCGACCGGGAGGAAGCCGAAGAGGAAGGGGTAGGAGTTGAAGAGCAGGAGTTTGGCTCCGGGTTGGTAGAGATACTTTTCGTGAGCTCTTAGCTGGTTAGCTTGGAGCTGTCAGCTTGGGGCGTAGACCGGCTGGGGTGCTTGGTTCGTGAGTAAAGAGTAGAGAGTTTTGGAGTAAAGAGTCAGGGCGGCGGCGGTCAGGCGGGTTGGCGGGCGTTTTCGAGTTTGTACTCGATGATGCCGACGAGTTGGCCGACGTTGTGGAGGTTGCCGAGCTCGGAGGTTTTGAACTTGATCTTGAGGCGGGTCTCGATGGAGACGATGAGGTCGACGTGCGCGACCGAGTCCCAGCCGTCGATGTCGGCGGCGGTGGTCTCGGGGGTGAGCGTGATGGTGTCGTTGTCGAAGACGTCGCGGAAGATTTCGTCTAGCTGACGGTAGAGGTGATCGTTTGCCATGGAGCTCCCTGGATAAGTTGCATGTGAAGGGGACGAGGATCGAAGCCGGCGAGCGCGAGCGACCAGCGCGTGGTGCCGTCCGGCTGCGTCTCGTCGAGGGTGAAGCCGAGTTTGCTGTAGAGGTCGCGCACCATACCGTTTTTTTCGGTGGGGATGTAGGTGCCGTAGAGGCGCTGGCAGCCGAGCGCGATGGCACGTGCGGCGAGCAGGTTGAGCGTGGCTTGCTCGACCTCGCGGCCGAGGACGCGGCAGCTCATGAGCCAGAGGTCGATCTCGAGATCGAAGCGCGGAGTGAGCTGGCCGATGACGAGGCCGACGATGCCGTTGTCGCCGTAGATGTCGGCGAGGCGAAGTTGGAGGGTGACGAAGCGGCCTTCCTCTTCGCCGCGCATGACCTCGGCGACCTGTGCCTCGGTGTAGCGCCGGGTGGTGAGGTTGAACTGGTTCGTCTTGTTGAGGAGCTGCACGATGCGCTTGAAGCCGGGCTGATCGAAGGGGCCGTACGTGAGCTGCATCTGCAGCGAGGCTAGAAAACTGCTCATATCCGTTGAGGAAGTACGGAGAGCTTCGCGGGATGCGTTCTGCCGGTAGAGCTCGGCGCGGGCCTGGTCTTCGGCGGTGAGGTCGAGCGCTTCGAAGTAGCCGGCGAGGGCGATCGTCTGGACGTAGAGCGCGGGGTCTTCAGGGAGCTCGGGGACGGCGACCTGGGGGAGTTCGCGGCGGACGAGCGCGCGCTCGGCGGGATTATCGTCGACGAAGACCAGGGAGTCGAGGCCGATGTTGAGGGTGCGGGCGATGTGCTTCAGGTTCTCGGCTTTGTCCTGCCAGTTGGCGACGAAGCAGGCGATATCGGCCTGCCTGAGGATCATCTCGGGATGCTGCTGGAAGGGTGCGAGCGCGTTGGCCTCGTCGTTTTTGGAACAGACCGCCAGGATGATGCCGCGATCCGACAGGCGTTTGGCGTAGCGCTGGAGGGCGAGGTGGGCTTCGCCGGCCGCGGTGCCCTGGCCGAGCACGATGCCTTCGACGCCGTCGTCGCCGATGACTCCGCCCCAGAGCGTGTTGTCGAGGTCGAGCACCAGGCATTTGGACGAGCGGCCGCGAATGGCGGCGAGCATCCGGCCCACCTGGTCGCCGTAGAACGGCGCGGCGGTGTGTACGATCTCGTGCTTCGAGAGATGCCAGAGGCCAGGGTCGAACCAGGCCGTGAGGCCGCCGGTGAGGGTGCCCCATTCGTCAAGCGCGAGCAGATAGATATTGTCCGCGACGGCGTTATCGCGCAGCAGCGCGTTGATACGGCGGACGATGGCGGCGGGGGAGGATTGCAGGCGGTCTTCGTTGTTGCCGAGCACGGGCAGCAAGCGCGGGAGCACCGTCTGCTGCAGCACGATGGCGCCTAGCGCATGCGCGGCTTGCCAGGACTGGCGCAGATTTTCGACGGCGGCCTCTGCGTTGGCGCCGGAGTGGCCGGCGATGTGGTCGGCGTCGAGCGCGAGCAGGACGACATCCGGCTTGAAGGAGTGCAGTGAGCTGGTGGGGTCGGCGAGTTCCTGGCGGTAGAGGCCGTAGTCGCCGAGGTGGATGTCGACCAGGAGGCCGCGGCGGAGGGCGGCGATGCGGATGTGTGGCAGCAGGTGCGAGAGCGTGGAGGAGCCGAGGACGGCGAGCTTGAGGGATGGGAGATTAGGCGCGCCGTGGCGGGCGATGAAGCGCCGGATCGTCTTGTCGAGGCGATTGGCACTGATGAAGTCGATGCGGGAGTTGGCGAGCGCGCGAAAGGCGGCGAAGGCCGCGGCGGGTTCGGATTGCTGCGCCTGCGCGAGGGCCTCGTTCCAATCGGCGCGCGGCTGCAACCAATCCAAAGAGACGGACACGCTGGCTTACTCCTGGGGGTTGGGGTGGAACGGCTTTCCAGCGGGACGAACGCGCCGGAGCGTCATAACGGTTGGATGCCGAACTGGCTGGATTTCGTCGCCTGCGTCAAGGGTACGGGCGATCATAACTGGGAAGACATCATCATAGGAGTCAGCGAGCCGCTTCGAGCTCGCGACCGATAACCCGAGGAGACGAACAGGCTTGGAGAAGATCAGCGAGCGGCCGGTCGAGAGGATGACTACAGCGGACTACGTGCTGATGGCGCTGGGCTTCGGCTTTACGCTGCTGCTGAGCGTGGTGCTGGGGCATGGGCGCATCTTCTGGGAAGACGAGATGCTGGGCTGGATGCTGCTGACGGATCCGTCGTGGCACCACATGGTGGCCGCGTGGCGAATGGGCGCGGATGGCGGCGGCTTCTCGTTCTACGTGCTGGGGCGCGCGTGGCTGCACCTGTTCGGGCCGTCTGAGACGGCATTCCGGTTGTTTTCGGCGACAGGATTCGGGCTGGGCTTTGTGCTGACGTACGCGACGCTGCGGCGCTTCTACGGGCGTTGGGTTGCGGCGTTCGCCATGTTCAACACGTACTTTTGCAGCCAGCCGCTGGTGCTGCACATGGTGGAGGGACGGTTCTACGGGCTGCTTGTGTTTGCGCTGGCGCTGACGGTCTGGCTGGCCGCGAAGCTGGAGGATTGCGAGCGGCGACTGCCCGTTGGGTTTTACGTTGCGGTGGTAATGGCTCATGCGCTGCTGGTGACCAGCCACATTTTGGGCGTAACGTATAGCGCCTGCGTGCTGGCGGCGATGGTCGTGCTCGACCGGTTGGCAGGGCGGTTGCGGCTGGGGTTGTACGCCGGCGTGGCTGCAACCTGGCTGCTGCTGCTGCCGGAGCGCGCGGCGATTCACGCGTCGGCGCAGGTGGGCAAGCCGTGGTTCTGGACGACGCAGCCCACGCCCGTCCACCTGCTGGGGCCGCTGACCGGATACAGCGCGGAGATCGTCGCGGTGATGGGGCTGCTGGTGATTGGCATCGTGCTGACGCGGCTGCGCAGTCGCTTGGGTTGGCGCACGCGTTGGATGGAGGGTTGGCGCGGGCGCAGGTTCATTTACGTGTTCACCGCTTCGTTTGTGCTGCTGGCAATCGGATACCTCCTGGAGGGGTATGTGGGGCCGGTTTTGTTTGTGAGCCGCTACCTGATGCCGCTGGTCATCTTGACCGTCTTTCTGAACGCGGAGATGCTGGCGTGGGTGGATGTTGCGAGCATCCTGCCGGCGCTGAGTGCGGGAGCCCTGCGCGGCTTGCGCTGGGCGGCGGCCGCCGCCCTGGCGGCCGTGGTGGTGCATTGGGACTTCCAGCATATTCCGGCGTACCTAATTGAGCAGAAGGACTACACGGGCCAATTGACGGCGATGCTGCCGAAGGGGGTGCCGGTGCTGATCGAGGACGGCATATCGTTCACGGAGATTATCGGGCGCCAGCATGGCTCGGGCGTGGAGTACCTGTTCCCGCTCGACTGGGAGGAGGCAACCGAGCCGTTTGCGCCGCGGCTGGAGGTGACGCAGCATAACCTGATGAACAACTGGCGCAAGGCGGGCTACTTCTCCGGCTCGATCGTGAACCTGAAGGATTTTCTTCAGTCGACGCCGGCATTCCTGGTGGTCGACGGCCAGCACTACTGGGATCTGCCGCAGGTGCCGCCGGAGATCGGCAATCCGCTGGTGCTGCGGTTTGCGAAGACCCCCGGGTACACCGTGAAGCGGTACGGCGCGATCCAGCGCGACAGCCTGGTGGAGATTGCGTGGCTGGTGACCCACGATCCGAAGACGACCGGGGTTCCGGCACCGCGCGCGCCGCTGGATACGAAGTAGGCTGCGCGGCTAAAGCGCAAAGAAGGGCTTCGCGGTCGGTTTGCCCTTGTCGTTGAGGCTGAGCGTGGCCGCGGGCGTGTGGTGATCGTGCGTGAAGAGCACGAGCCATCGCTCCGGGATGGCGCGGGCGAGGAAGCGCTTGCGCTGCTCGATGCAGGTGAGCGGGTCGAGATCGTAGCCCATCACCCAGGTGGGCTCGACGTGGTGCGCGGTCGGGATGAGGTCGCCGATGTAACAGGCGTGCTGCTCGGTGGCGCTCGGCCCGGTGCAGCGAATGTGTACCCCGAGCATGTGCGCGGTGTGGCCGGGGAAGAGCTCGACCGAGATGCCCTGAACGATGGTCGGATCGCGGCGGATGAACTCGTCGTCGAGCAGCGTCATCTGGCCGGAGGCGATGAGCGGATCGTAGTTGGGCGAGAGATAGCTGACCTTGTCGCGGTCGAGCTGGAGATGGCCGTGCTCGACCTCGGAGCGATGCGCGAAGTAACGCGCGTTGGCGAAGGTCGGGGTGACGGAGCCGTCGGGGTGGAGCGTGGTGTTCCAGCCGCAGTGATCGAAGTGGAGATGCGTGTTGATGACGTGCGTGATCTCCTCCGGCCGTATGCCAGCGGCGGCGAGCGATGCGGGCAGAAGCTCCTGGTTCTGGTGGATCTCTCGCATCTTGGCGGATTGCTTGTTGCCGACGCCGGTCTCGATCAGCACCGTCGCCTGGCCGGTGCGGATGATGACGGTGTTGAGCCCGAGCAGGATGCAGTTGTCTGCATCGGCGGGGGCTCGCTTTTGCCACAGCGTCTTAGGCACGACGCCGAACATGGCTCCGCCATCGAGCAGGTACGTACCGTCGGAGCAGAAGGTGAGCTCAAACGCGCCGAGCGTGGTGTGGCCGCGGAGGAGTTGGGCATCCGTGGGGCGCGCGGCGGGGTGCGGGGTGCAAGGAGCCATCCAGGAAGAAGCCATACAGCAAGGATAGTCCCGTGCGGTCGAGCCGCACGGGACGTCGGGAACGTACGGCGCTAGGCCTTCGGTGCTTCGGCAGCGAGCGCGTGCAGATCTTGCGCGTGCGCGATGCTGTCGCCGTTGGCCACAGCCGCTACAAGCTCCGCGGGAATCGTCGATTCCATCGGTTCAGCATGGGTGGACCCTGCTGAGGTGATGGAGGCGAGATCCGCTGCGCTGGCGACAGAGGAGTGCGGCGAGGCCGCGGCCATGGAGGCTGCTGCGACGACGGCTCCGACCGGCGAGAGCGTAGAGCCATTGCCGTTTGCGGAAGCATCCTGCAAGGCGGCGATGGTTTCCATACCAGGCGCAATGGTGGCTGGCGCGGAAAGCGGCATCGCGACAGGGCCGGGTGATGCTTCGGCCGGCTTGGCTGCGACTGCGCGGGCCTTCGCCTGAAAACACTGGCGACAGAGGACCGGACGGCCTTGAGTGGGTTTGAAGGGTACGGTAGTCTGGACGCCGCACTCGGAACACTCGGTGCGAGTCTCTGTTCGGGAGAGGCCGGCGGCTGCGGGACCTGTTCCGTTAGCTGCCGCAGAGAGCCCGGAACGGCGGCTCTTGCATGGTTTGCAGCGCTTGGGGTCGTTCTTGAACTGCTTATCGTAGAAGAAAAGCTGTTCGCCTGCCGTAAAGATGAATTCCCCATGGCAATCGGAGCACGTTAGAATGCGATCGACGAATTGAGGTTCCATATCACTTCTCCTGTGTTTCGGAAAAGGATGATCACTCTGAGGCCGGGGGAGTGCGGGTCCTGAGGAGCGGTCAAGCTTTATTGTTGCGCTTGGTTATCGTTCGAGGGGCCCGGAAGAAACTCTTGTTCAATCGTTCATATGTGCTGGAGGATCGCACACGGTGCTGCAAGGAAAGCAGTTGCATTCAGTTTACTGGGATTACGGGGCCGGCTCAAGCGAACCGGCCCGATGAATGTTAAAAGATAACGGCTAATCTTTATGCGGATTAGTCCTGCTCTTTACGGACCTTCTTGCGATTGCGCTTGCGTGCAAGAGCTTCTTTCACGCGCTTCTTTTCGCCAGGTTTGAGATAAAAGGAGTGACGCTTGACCTCTTTGATAATGTCTTCGGTCTGGACTTTGCGCTTGAAACGGCGCAACGCGTTCTCGAGCGGTTCCCCTTCTTGAACTCGAATCTCTGCCAATGAAAAAACACCTCACAATCCTTGCCAGGATGGCTTCCCTAAGGATACGCCATTTTGTTGAGAATTGATGGATTTAAGCTTCCTCTATGTAGAACATACGCGTCAAGCACTTTTCGCGAGGAGAAGCATCAAGAGCATCTCGCCAGCTATCCTTAACGTATGATTCGCAGCTATCGCGGAGTGACGCCGGAGGTGCCGGCGAGTTGTTATGTGGATGTTAGCGCCCAGGTGATTGGCGACGTGGTGCTGGGTGAACAGGCCAGCGTCTGGATGAACGCCGTCATACGAGGCGATGTGAACTCGATCCGGATTGGCGCCCGCTCGAACGTGCAGGACTGCGCCGTGTTGCACGGGATGAGGAATCTTTACCCGGTGATTGTGGGCGAGATGGTGACGATTGGGCATAACGCGACCGTGCATGGCTGCGTGCTCGAGGATGAGGTCCTGGTCGGCATCGGCGCGACCATCCTGAACAACGCCCGCGTGGGCACGGGGTCGATCGTCGCCGCCGGCGCGGTGATTCCCGAGGGCATGGTCATCCCGCCGCGTAGCCTGGTGGTGGGCGTGCCGGCGAAGGTGAAGCGGGAGCTTGGGGAGAGGGATCGTGAACTGATTTTGCAGTACGCCCGGAATTATCTGGACTACACGAAGATCTACCTGGAAGAGAGCGGCGGCTGAGTGCGCGGCTGAGAGTTCGGTAAACTGAAAGGTATGTCGAATGCTGGGTCGATCGTAAAGGCAGTGCGCGGGACGCGCGATCTGTTGCCGCCGGATACGGAGCTTTGGAATCGCGTGGAGGCGACCGCGCGCGCGGTGTTCGCGCGCTATGGGTTTGGTGAGATCCGCACGCCGGTCTTCGAGGCGACGGAGCTGTTTGTGCGCGGCGTGGGCGAAGAGACCGACGTCGTCTCGAAAGAGATGTACACGTGGGAGGAGCGAGGTCGGGCCGACCTCACCTTTCTTCATCGAACGTGGCGCGAGAGGCATGGTATTTCCGAGGGTTCGCAGTCCGCGTCCGTGGAGTTGCAGCTTCAGCCGCTGATGTTCACGCGCCTGATTTTAGATGGCGTCGAGACCTACATAGAGTTTCAGGTATTCCTGAAGGAAAGGCCCGACTTTGACATTCGCAGTCGGGCTGGGGAATTGAGTAAGCTCGGGCTCGCCTATCTTCTGGTCGTCCCCATGTGGCGCTATCAGTTGGTGGATGCTGGCGCATACAAGCAAATTGGGATCACTCTCGAGGCAGTAGAGGGAAAGTTCGTCACGAGCCAAGAGAGCCTTGCGCTGCGGCCGGAGAATACGGCCGGCGTGGTGAGGGCTTATATCGAACATAAGCTGGGGGAGACCGGGCATCTGCAAAAGCTGTACTACATCGGGCCGCAGTTCCGGCGCGAACGTCCGCAGCGTGGGCGGTACCGGCAGTTCTGGCAGATTGGTGTCGAGGTAATCGGGCCGGCTTCGAGTGGAAGCGAGAGCCCGGTGCGCGATGCGGAGGTGCTGGAGATGCTGGCGTCGCTGCTGGATGAGCTGGGCGTAAAGGGCTGGCGACTGGCGCTTAATTCGGTTGGCTCGTCGACGGATCGGCCGCGGTATATCGCCGCGCTGAAGGCGGCGCTCGAGCCGGTGCAGGCGACGATGTGTGAGGACTGCCAGCGGCGCGCGGAGACGAACCCGCTGCGCGTGCTGGACTGCAAGGTGCCGGAGGACCAGGCGACGATCAATGCGTTGCCGAAGATTGCGGATTATCTGGATGAGGCTTCCGCGGCGCACTTCGCCGAGGTGAAGGCGGCGCTCGATGCCTGCGGCGTGGCGTACACGGTGGAACCGCGGCTGGTGCGCGGGCTCGACTACTACACGCGCACGACCTTTGAGTTCACGGTGCCGGATGGAAGCGGGCTGGGCACGCAAAATGCGCTGCTCGGCGGCGGCCGCTACGACGGCTTGAGCGAGATGCTCGGTGGGCCGAAGGCGCCGGGAATCGGGTTTGCAATTGGCGAAGACCGGCTGATTCTGACGCTGCAGGCGCAGGCGCCGGAAGCGGTGGCTAAGAAGCTCGACGCCTACATTGCGCCCATGGGTGCGGAGCGGAACGCGGCGGCCTTGGCGCTGGCGCGGGAGCTGCGACGGGCCGGGTTATCGGTCGAGGTGGGCGACGGAAGTTTCCGCCTGAAGAAAAGCTTCGAGGCCGCGGACCGGGTGGCACGGGCTGTTGTGTTGCTGGGTGAGGATGAGGTTGCGAGCGGCGTAGCCACGGTGAAGATGTTTGCCACCGGCGAGCAGGTGAAGGTGCAGCATAGTGAGCTGGTGAATTCGCTTTCTGCTGTTTAGCGGTTTACGCCAAGCATAGACTCAAGGAAGCGCAGGAGGTGCCATGAATTTTCGCATCGAATTCGAGTTGGAAGCCGATGGGCGGTGGATCGCCGATGTAGTCGATCTGCCGGGCGTAATGGCCTATGGAGCGACTCGCCAAGAGGCAGAATCGAAGGTGCAGGCGATTGCGCTGCGCGTGATCGCCGATCGGCTGGAGCGCGAGCAGACAACGACGGACCACGTGCAGTTTGCCGCAGCGTGAGCAGCTGGCCAAGTTCGAAGGCTAAGAAAGTGCTGAGGGCGCTGTTCAGGATCGGCTGGCGCGATGCTCAGCGCGTCTCTTCGGGTTCGCATCGGCTTCTGATCCGCGATGACTTTGAGCCGTTTACATGGGCGTTTCATGATGGCGACGAGATTGGGCCGCGCATGCTGGCTCGCATTGCAAAGAGTACCGGCCTGACCCCGGGCGATCTCTAAAGAAAGATCAACACACGACGACAATGGCGCCCTGGTCGCGGGCGGCGACCAGGGCGTGGGGTTCTGGACGGCTTCGCCGTATGCATGTCTGCTTACTTGCGCTTCAGGAGTTCGAGCGCGTCGAGGGTCTTCGGCCAGTCTTTGCCGAGCAGGCGCGAAAGACTGCGGTCGGCGAGGAGTTTGCCTTCGGTCTGGCACTGCGGGCAGTAGTTGGTCTCGTTGTCCGCGTAGCGGATGCGCTGGATGGGCGCGGCACAGGTCGGGCAAGGCTGGTTGTAGCGGCCATGAACGGCCATCTCCGGGCGGAAGGCCGTGACCTTCTCCGGGAAGGTTTTGGCGGCTTCGGCGACGAACCGGTCGCGCCAGAGTGCAAGCGTCTGGAGCGTGGCGCGGTGAAGCGCCTGCCACTGGGCGTCAGTCAGTTTGGCAGTCTGCGCGATGGGCGAAAGGCGCGCCGCGTGGAGTATCTCGTCGGAGTACGCGTTGCCGATGCCGGAGAGCGTGCGTGGATCGGTGAGGGCGCGCTTGAGGGTGTGGTTCTCCGTCACCAGACGCGCTTTGAACTCCTCCAATGAGGCTGCCAACACGTCCAAGCCGCCTGGGTCGAGCGCTTCGAGAGCCTGCTCACCGTGGACGACGTGCAGCGACGCACGCCGCTTGGAGCCGGCTTCTGTAAGGGTTAATGTGCCGTCGGCAAAGTCGAGCGCGGCAAGCGTCCGGCGCGGGATGAGCTTCGCGTTGGGCTCGCGCCAGTGCAGGCGTCCGGCGATCATCAGGTGGAAGACCAGCCACAGGTCGCCTTCGAGGCCAATGGCAATGCGCTTGCCGACGCGGCGCAGGCCGGTGACGAGTTTACCTTCCGCATCGTTTAAGGGCGGAGTTACGGTGCGCAGGAGGAATGGGCTGCCCAGGCGAACGTGTTCGAGGCGCTGGTTGAGGATGCGCCGGCGCAGCGCGAAGAGGTAGGCTTCAATGTCGGGAAGCTCTGGCATAGAAAGAGGATAAGACGTGTCCTGCCGGACGGGCCCGCTTATCGCGCGGGGCGAGCCCTTCGGGCCGTCTTGGGCTTCGCTTGGCCCTCCCGTTGGTCGGCGCGAAAAGCATGTGCCGACCAACGGGAGGACAGACGTGAAGCCCAAGACCCCACAAAGTGGTCCCCGCGCGGGATGAGCGCGCCTTTCAGGCCGCTTGCGCCAGCATCCTCAACAACGCAAACTCCTCGTCGCGCAGGTCCTTCAACTGCCGGTCGACCTGCTCGGCCACCTCGGTCTCGATCGCATGCAGCATTGCGCCGCTGTAGTACTGCTCCAGCACCGCCGGGTGGATGTAGCACTTGCGGCACACCGTCGGCGTGTTGCCGAGACGTTCGGCGACTGACTTAATCGCCTGGATGACGTTCTTCTTGGCCTGCGTCTGCGTCTCGTACGGTTCAAACTCGCGCAGCAGCATGGCGGCGAGGACGGTGCCGGCCCAGGTGCGGAAGTCCTTCGCGGTAAAGTGCTGGCCGGTGATCTGGTGCAGGTAGTCGTTCACGTCCGAGGACTGCACGGTATGGCGCTTGCCGTCCTCGTCGATGTACTGGAAGAGCTCGTAGCCGGGAAGGTCGTGGCATTTTTGAACGATGCCGGCGAGGCGCCGGTTCTGGATGTCGATGGTGTGATGAATGCCGCTTTTGCCGGTGAAGTCGAAGGTGATGGTGTTGCCGTGGACGACGACGTGGCGGTTGTGCATGGTGGTCAGGCCGTAGGAGCCGTTTTCGCGCGCGTACTCCTCGTTGCCGACGCGGATGCAAGTGGTTTCGAGCAGGCGGACAAGCGTGGCGAGAATCTTTTCGCGCGGCAGACCGGGCAGGGTGAGGTCGTGCTCGACCCGGTTGCGGATGACGGGCAGCGCCTCGCCGAACTGGATCATGCGCTCGTACTTGGTCTCGCTGCGGACCTCGCGCCAGCGTGGGTGGTAGCGGCTCTGCTTGCGCCCGCGCTGATCGCGTCCGGCGGCCTGCAGGTGCCCGTTGGGATCGAGGCAGATCCAGACCTCGCGCCAGGCGGGTGGGATAACAAGCGCGCGGATGCGTTTGAGCAGTTGCGCGTCATGGATCTGCGTGCCGTCGGGTTTGTAGTAGCGGAAGCCGCCGCGTACGCGCTTGCGCTCGATACCGGGCTCGTCCGTGGTGACGTAGCGGAGCCCGGCGGATTTGGCACTGGCGGCAGGGTCAGTCAGTAGTTCTACAGGGGCCGATTTCTTTTTCATGAGGGATCGCATCAGCTTTCAAGCTGTTCGATGCGCGTTGTAACGATTAGGTGAACGGTGGGGTGCAGAAGCGTTTTCGACGGGAGCCGTCCCCTTCCTTGAACCTATGCCGGGATCTCTACGGATGGCACGTGCATCGCGTATATACAATGGCTATATGGACGTTTACTCCACGCTGGACGGCAGAGCTTTGTCTGGGACAGCGACAAAGCCGCGTCCAACCTATTGCGGCACGGAATACGCTTTGAACATGCGCGCGAGGTCCTTCTCGACCAGTTGGCCCGCTACGAGGACGCGAGCCCGGAAGACGAGGCCCGGCAGGCATGCATTGGCCTCACATTAGAATTCCGCCTGCTGTCTGTCGTTCCTGTGGTTCGCGAAGGGGATGTACTTCGCCTCATCTGCGCACGGCAAGCGGAGCCGGCGGAAAGGAGACGCTATGAAGATGAGTGAACGCATCAAGCGCAATATGGAGCCCGACAAGCCGATGACGCTGATCTCCCTGCGGCTGCCCGACCATGTAATCGACGACCTGAAGGAGATTGCGCCGACGCTCGGCTTTGGCGGGTACCAGGCACTGATCCGCGCCTATATTTCGAACGGCCTGCGCAAGCACCTGGCCGAGCGGGAAGCGCAGCGTGCGAAGGACAGCATGGTCGAGGAGTTCAGCAAGAGGCTAATCGCACACGGCGTGCCGGAGCAGGCGGTTCAGGAAGCAGCCGCTGAGATGCGAGCCGGGCGGTAGGGTGTGCGGCGCGCCTAAGGGTGCTTCGCGGAGACAACTGCAAAGTGCGCCCTCATCGCGGGTGGCTGCCACTTGGTGGGGTTTTGGACGCTTCGCGTGTTGCCGGGGCTGGATGTTCGTACAATGGATGCATTGTGACCCTCGACTTTTTAGGAACGTTGGAACGCACCCAGATGTGCGGTGAGCTTCGTGCCGGCAATGCCGGCGAGCACGTGGTGGTGATGGGCTGGGTGAACCGGCGGCGTGACCATGGCAACCTGATCTTTCTGGATGTGCGCGACCGCACCGGCCTGGTCCAGGTGGTGCTCGACAAGGAGCTTGCACCCGCGGCGCACGCCAAGGGCGAAACGGCGCGGCCGGAGTTCGTCGTCGCGGCGGCGGGCAAGGTGCGCAGGCGCGAGGCCGGCCTCGAAAACCCAAACATGCCGACCGGCGAGGTAGAAGTCGTCGCAAGCGAGCTGCTGCTGCTGAACGATGCAAAAACGCCGCCATTTTCTCCCGCCGAAGATGCGATCGCGAACGAGGAAGTCCGGCTGAAGTACCGGTATTTGGACCTGCGCCGCGTGGAGATGCAGAAGAACTTCCGCGTCCGGCACGAGGTCGCGCGGGCGATCCGCAACTACCTGTCGGACGCCGGATTTCTGGAGATCGAGACGCCGTTCATGACGCGGTCGACACCCGAGGGAGCAAGAGACTACCTCGTCCCCAGCCGCGTTCATGCGGGCAGCTTCTACGCGCTGCCGCAGTCGCCGCAGATCTTCAAGCAGATCCTGATGGTGAGCGGCTTCGACAAGTACTTCCAGATTGCGCGCTGCTTCCGCGACGAGGACCTGCGCGCCGATCGCCAGCCGGAGTTCACCCAGATCGACCTGGAGATGACGTTCCCCCAGCAGGCGACGATCTTCAAGACCGTCGAAGGCTTTCTGAAGGCGGCATTCCGGGCTGGTGCGGGGATCGAGCTGGAGCCGCCGTTCGTCCACATGACCTACGACGAGGCGATTCGTCGCTACGGCATCGACAAGCCGGATATGCGGCTGCCGGCGATGGTGGAGCTGACCGAGGTGCTGACGCCCGAGCTGCGCGAGGCGCTGAAGATCGAGCCGAAGCTGCCGGTACTTGGCTTCGTCATTCCGGGCGTCGGGCTTCTGAGCGGAACGGCCCGCAAGTCACTTATCTCAGAAATTCGAGCATCTCTCGGCGACACGGGCCTTGACGTTCTGGACACCGCGAGGCTGAGTACTAACGAGGGCTTTGCACCCCTAGCGGCCAATATCTTCGTGGCTCTTTTCACTGCTCAAGACTCTGTCCCGATATCACCCGACAACCTCGAGATCGTGATTACGCCGAAGCTGGGCACGCCCGAGAAGTGGAACTACGATCCGCAGTGGATCTACAAGAAAGTGGGCGGGCTTCGGCTGGAGCTGGCAAAGAAGTACGCCGACAAGCACGGCCTCTTCAAACAGACCGGAACCGCGGCGGACTATCGCTTCTGCTGGGTCACCGACTTTCCCATGTACGAGTGGGATGAAGAGGCGAAGGTGTGGCAGGCCGCGCATCATCCCTTCACGTCTCCGCACGAGGAGGACATCAAGGCGGGCCGGCTGACGAACGACAAGGGCGCCGTGCGCGCGCTGGCGTACGACATCGTTCTGAACGGGACCGAGTTGGGGTCGGGTTCGATCCGTATCCATCGCAAGGATGTGCAGGCGGAGATCTTCCGTTCGCTGGGCATGGACGAAGCCGAACAGAAGGCTCGCTTTGGCTTCTTTCTGGATGCGCTCGAGTACGGAACGCCTCCGCACGGCGGCATCGCCCTGGGGCTGGACCGGATTGTGATGATTCTGGCAGGTGCCAGCAGCCTGCGCGAGGTAATCGCGTTCCCGAAGACGGCCAAGGCCATCGACCTGATGGTGGACGCGCCGACGCCGGTGGGTGAGCAACAGATGAGGGAGTTGAGCCTGAAGACGATTCTGAAGGGCTGAAGGTTAAGTTTGGACGGAGTGTAGCCGATGGTCAGAAAAGTGCGTCCAACCGGTAGATGCCACGCGGAAACAGGGGTAGTTGGAAACAGCAAGGAGCGAAATTGCGACTGCACGGATGTTTTTGTATCTTCGTCGCGGCAGCCGGTCTGTCCGGAAGTGCGTGGGGACAGGCGGGTGCGACCGCGACCGCAGGTTTGCAGCTTTCGGTGTTCGGCGGGGCGACGGGGGTTTATACCGGCGTCGGGCTGGGCAAGAACCTCTCCATCACGGCCGGCGCGGATGCGACCTTTCGTCCGTTTCGCGGGCTATTTCCGAGTGTCGAAGTGCGCGGAACCTATCCGGTGGACAGCGGCGCTCTGGACGGACAGAAGAACATCCTGGCCGGACTGACGGTGGGGCCGCACCTAAGCTGGATTCAGCCGTATGGTGACATCCTGGTGGGGCGCGGTGAGATCGACTTCAAAACGCCCTATCCGAATCCGCAGGATACCGAGGTATACGTGCAGACGGCTTCGGCTGTTCTCTCACCCGGGGCGGGCGCAAATTTCTTCTTTTCGGAACACTTTGCGGGGAAGGCAGACTTCCAGTTCCAGCACTACAGCAGCCCGGTGACAACCTCCGGCTCGGTGTACGCGAAGGCGTTTACCCTTGGGCTCACCTATCGTCTGCCGTTGGGTGGCCTAGGTCACGGCCGGCGCTTCCACTAAGATGACATTGATTTAGTTGACCGACTGCAGGGCTGCGGCCGCACGCATGCCCGAGGTGGTGTGACGGGACGGCAGAACCGGACGCTTCTGCGGTTGCTGGGCGGCGGCATGGTGGACGAACTCCTCGAGTGGCTGGTCAAGGAAGAAATTTGCGATGCGGGCGGAGGCGTGCCCGTCGCCGTAGGGGTTGGCCGGGATCGCGGGGTGAATATCAGTGGTGAGGTTGCGAATCTTCTGCGCTTCGACCGTCGCCGCGAGTTCCTCGAGCGCGGACTGAATCTGCGCCGGATTGGTGCCGACCAGCCGGGCGACTCCGGCCCAGACGCCTTCCGGGCGCTCAGTGGCTTCGCGCAGAATGAGCACAGGCTTGCCGAAGCTGGGTGCCTCCTCCTGCAGACCGCCGGAGTCGGTGAGCACAAGATCGCACTGCGCAAGCAGCGCGAGCAGGCGATCGTAGGAGACGGCCGGGGTAAGCGTGGCGTCGCGCAGGCCGGCAAGCTCACTCTGGGCGAGCTCCGAGACCTTCGGATTGGGGTGCAGCGGCCAGACAAAGTGGAAGCGGTCAGGATACGCCGTGACGAGCGCGCGGATAGCCTGGCAGATGCTTTGAATGCCGGACTCAAGATTCTCCCGCCGATGCGCGGTGACCAGCACGCGAACCGGACCGGGACCTGAGGCGTTCGGTGCGGCGAGAGAGAGCCCGAGGCGCTGGCAGTGCAGACGCAAGGCATCGATGCCGGTGTTGCCGGTGACGCGGATCGAAGACTGGTCGACGCCTTCGCGCAGCAGATTCTTCCGCGCGGCTTCGGTCGCGGCGAAGTGCATGGAGGCGACGATCCCGACCATGCGCCGATTGGCCTCTTCGGGAAACGGATTCTGCAGGTCGTGGGTGCGCAGCCCGGCTTCGATGTGGGCGATCTTGATCTTCGAATAGAAGGCGGCGAGCGCGGCCATGGAGGTGGTGGCGGTGTCGCCCTGCACGATCACCCACTCCGGCTTGACCTGGTTGAGCACCTGCGAGAAGTGTTCGAGCACGCGCGCGGAGATCTCCGCCAGCGAGGCACCGGGTTGCATAAGGTTGAGGTCGAGGTCGGGCGTGATGTGGAAGAGCGTGAGCGGTTCGGCGACCATCTCGCGATGCTGACCGGTGGTGCAGACGAAGACGTCGTCGGGACGGTTCTCTGCCTGGGCGCGGGCACGAAGCTCGGCGATGACCGGCGCAAGCTTGATAGCCTCTGGCCGGGTGCCGATGACGACGACGAAGCGCTTAGGCACGAGCTGCGGGTGCTTCGGCTGGTCTGGCTTGGATTCCGGCGTCGAATTTGCTGTGCGGTCGGATGAAAGGGCGTGAAGCATCTTGAATCTCCTTGTGCTGGACGGCGTGGGTTCCGGGGAGACGAGGCGGGTAACTTCAGTGACGATCTCCGGGCCAGCGGCGCTGGAGCGCACAGCCTCGGGCTTGGGGGGAGTTGTGGTGCGGGCCGGGCGCTGGGCTGCGCCGGCGAAGTGGAACGAACGTACGCCGGTCCGCTCGGTACGCAGGTGAGGAAGGCTGCGGGAGGAGCGCGCGACGGGATCAGTAGCGATGCCGACTGGAACGCCGGCCGCGACAGCATGGGCTCCGCTGCCGGAGGGCGCAGCAGCCGGGGTGAGCTGGCTGGGAAAGTACGAGGGACGAGGCTCCACGCCGGCCGGCTGCGGCACCGCCTGGTTGATGTTGAGCGGCGTAGATTCGCGCTCGTCGACGAGCTCCTCGACCGGCGTACGCAGGTTGGCCTTGGTAAAGCTCTGCACGGCGAGGGCGTCGAGCAGTTGATCCTGCGTCAACAGCGCCGTCTCGACCAAAATTTCGCCCAGGTAGCGATCGCGGAAGGCGGGACGCTGCTGGATGGCGAGCCCGTCGCGAAGCTGGTCGGGCGAGATGAGCCGGCGTTCGAGCAGGATGTCGCCGAGCGGGCGATGGCGGCGCAGCAGGGTCTCGACGTTTGGATACTCGTGCGCGGTTTTGAGCCACTTCAGCGGCTTGCCCGTGTACTCCGAGTAGGTAAAGCGGCGCACCGCGTGCACCGCGCAGTAGAAGTCGATGACGTTTGACCACACCATGCGGAAGGGCGCGACGAGCGCTTGCCGGCGGCGGGCGACACGAGCGACGAAAGCACCGCGCTGAAACATGCGATTCGCCAGCAGCAGCAGGTTGATGTCGATTAGAAACGAGAGCGTATGGGTGGGCGTGAAGGGCGCGAGCTGCGAGTTCCAGGCCTGATGCAGTGTGAGCGCCTCGGCGATATGCTCTCCGATGAGCAGAAAGATGAGCAAGGCGATGAGGTTGAAGAAGCTGGTGGCGACGCCGACGCGATCGCGGAAGAGCATGTAGCGCTCACGCAGGGACGAGCCCCAGCCGAGCTTCTGCGCGCCCTGAAAGGTGATGCCGAGCAGCCAGCGCTGCTTCTGGCGGATGGAGTCGCCGAAGGTCGCGGGAAAGAACTCGCGGATGGCGACGAGCTCTTTTACGTGGCGACCGCGGGCGTCGGTGCGATCGACCCAGACCTCGGCTAGCCCCGATTTGCGCTGGTTGCGAAAGAGCCGGAACGAGAAATCATAGTCTTCGGTGAGCGAGACCGGAGGGAAGAGCACGTGGTTGGTCTGCTCGGCGAGCTCGTCGCAGGCGGCGCGGGAAAAGCCTGTGCCGACGCCGGCGGACGGAACCATGCCGCCGACGGCAAGGCGCGAGACGAGCGACTTCAGGTGGGTTTCGGCAAACTCATCCAGATAGGTGTTGCCGGTGAAGTTGCGCAGCGCGCGCTCGTACGGGATGACCGGAAGCTGGATGAGATCGTACTCGGGGACGAAGCGATTGTGCACCTTGAGCGCGAGCGGATGAACGACGTCTTCGGCGTCGTGCAGCACGAAGATCTCGTAGCGCTTGCCGGTCTCGGTCTCGTTCAGCTTGATGGCTTCGACGATCCAGTTGAGGCAGTCGGCCTTGCTCGTGGGGCCGGGATTCGGGCAGACGACCCGGTGGATGTGCGGACGGTCGAAGGCAGCGCGTGCGACCTCGAACTGCGTGGCCTCGTCGTTGGGATAGCAGCCGACGAAGATATCGTAGTTGGCATAATCCAGTCGGTCGGAGGTGGACTCCAGCATCGCGCCGATGACGGCAGATTCATCCCAGGCCGGGATGAGGATGGCGATCGGCTTTTCCCTGGCGTCGTGCAGCTCCCACTCTTCGCAGCGCGGGTTCTGCCGGCCTTGCGCGAGCAACTGTCGCAGCGGCTTCAAGTAGAAGACGAGGTCGAGGAAGAAGTCGTTGAGGCCGCCCAGAAGATACACGATGGCCAGCAGCCACTCGAGGTCGATCCAGCCGAAATGAAAGGTCTCAGGCGGTGCAATCAACGCTCGCCTCCGTGCACCAGCGGAATCGACTTCGAGAGCGTCAGGTGGATGCGGAAGTCGTTGTAGCTGGTGCCGTAGGGATTGTAGCTGTTGGTATGGAACGGTAGATAATACCCGCGCACGTACTCCGCGGAGAGCGCGAGATTGGTGAAGTGCTTGAAGTAGACGGCGAGGCCGGGAATCACCTCGGCGATGTTGTTGTAATACTGTTGGTTGGTGTCGAAGGCGAAGTTTTCCTGCAGGTAGGGCGCTATGCGGTAGCGTTCGCGATCGACGAGGTCGATATTCTCCTGCGGCTGCAGGTACGCGATGCCGTCGTGATCGTAGCGCGAGTAAAAGCCGATGGAGCCATTGGCCTGGAAGCTGAGGCGCTGCGGCAGGCGGCTGTTTGCCGAAGGGCGAAAGATGTTGAAGTAGCCGGCCACGACGCGGAAGTCCGGCACCAGCGCCGCGGTGTGGTTGGCACCGGCGTAAAAGACGTACGCCTCGTTCGCCTCGGCGGAGATGGCGTAGTGCGCCTCCGCGGGCTGAAAGACCGTGCCCACGCCGAACAGGAAGGCGTTGTCGTCGAAGATCTCCGGCAGCTTGCCCACCTGCGAGGCGGTATCGCGCAGCAGGCGCGCATTCAGGTACGCCTGGAAGGGACTTCCCTGCCCAAGCCGCTGATTCAGGTGCACGGACGCATCGACGACGCCATCGTTGAAGCGATTGAGATACTGCGAGTCCACGCTGAACTCGATGGTGCGGCCGGCATACTCCGCGTTGATATTGCGAAGGGCGGCAAACGCCTGCAGCCGCGTGTCGTTATCGCCCGTCTCGATGGCGCGGCGGAACGCCTGCTTGGCCAGCGCGTACTGCTTCTTCTCGGCGTAGATATAGCCTTCCTGCGCATCGAGTTGCGGGTCGGTTTCGCCGAGCTTGCGCAGCATCTCGATGTCTTCGATCGCGTCGGTCGAATCGCCGGCGTCAATGTCGAGGTAGACCTCCTGGCGCAGCGCGATCTGGTCCGCCGGGTCGGCGACGATGGCGCAGCGCATCAGGCGCCGGGCCTCCGCGGGCTGGTGCAGTGCGATCGCGTCAAAGGCCTTCTGCCGGATGAAGTAGGTGCTGTCGTCCGGCGCGTCGGCTGCGGGACAAGGCTTGGCGGCAGGCGACATCTTGGCGTCGTCGCTGCTGGGCAGGCGCGTGGGAGTGACGGGGTTCGCGGGTGTCGTCTGCGCCCCTGACGTCTGCGCCCCCAAGAAGGCGAACGCGACAAGCAGCAGCACGGGGAGAGCCAGGTACGTTGGTGTGGGGTTTGAGTTCATTCCTGGCCTGTAATCCCTGCGGGGCCGAGTGGTGCGTGGGAAAGCGAAGCAACGTGCTGGTCCGTGTGGTAGACGGCCCGGGCGCGGCGGGTTGCGTCTACCACAACGGGCCCAATGCGAAGTTAGTCTGCAACTGATGGGTTAACAATAACGCTTCCGGGTTACAGGGCGTCACCCTTTTGTGGGATTGACGCGGAACCGTGGGGGATACGCCCACGAACTTTTGTGGGAGGCATCGCAGGGTTGGCTTCGCGAACGCGATTGCGATAGTCTTCCGCCATGGCACACGATGCGGCGGCATTCGAATACAAGGTTCTTCACCTGACGGATCATCTGGACAAGACCAGCGGGGCGGATTTGTTGTTGGAGATTGAGGCGAAGCTGGGGTTCGAGGTTCAGCAGATGTTTACACGGCACGTGGGCGAGGGTGAGTTCGTGTATGCACTGCTGCGGCGCGCACGGCACAAGGATTAGTAAGCTGTCCTGCCGGACGGGCCCGCTCGTCGCGCGGGGCGACCACTTCGTGGGGTGATTGCTTCGCGTGGTCCTCCCGTTGGTCGGCAAAAATGTATGTTCCGACCAACGGGAGGGGCGACGCGAAGCCCAAAACGGCCCGAAGGGCTCGCCCCGCGCGACGAGCGGGCCCGTCCGGCAGGACAAGTCCTTAATGCGCGTCGGTCTTGAAGATATCTTCCGCGAAGTAGTTTTCGATCTTCGACTGATCGCGCAGCATCTCGAAGTACGCCGCCTTCAGCAGTTGCGAACGCGCATCGCGCAGACCCTGCCGGATCCGCTGCTGCACCTGTGGCTCGGAGAGATCGTGCTGGCCGGCCGGTTCCTTGGAGATCAGCTGCAGGATCATGTAGCCGCTAGTCTTCTTCGGGTCGCGCGGGTCGGGCAGCGGAATGATGTCGGTCGTCTGGCCCGCCTTCAGCTTGTCGATGATGCCAAACAAGACCGGACCGACGCTCTGCTCGAGCTGCGACTGCGGGATGGTGCCCATGTCGCCGCCCGAGGAGGAGTTCCCCTGGTTCTCCGAAAAGTTCATGGCGAGCGTGCCGAAGTCTTCGCCGGAGTCCACACGATTCTTCAGCGCCTGGATCTTCTTGCGCGCCTCATCGTCGTTCATGGCCTTGTTGCCCTGCAGGTTCATGGGCCCGGTGTTCGGCGGCGGCGGCGTGTTGGTAACGAGGATCTGCGCGATGTGGTACTGGGTCTCGATATTGTTGAACTCGGCCATGTGCGCGTTGAAGTAGTTGCTGATGTCGGCATCGGAGACCGTGATGCGGGTGTTGATCTCCTTGTTGATCAGCTTGTTGTAGGTGATGCTGCGGCGGAGATCGCGCTTGATGCCCTCGACGGTGGTGTGGTGCTCGGCCAGGCGCTGGTTGAACTGATCTTCGGTATACGGCGCCTTCATCTCGGCAAGCTTGGCGTCGACCTCGTCGGGCGTGGCCGTAAGGTTCATCTTGGCGGCACGCTGCTCGACGATCTGGTAGTTGATAAGCTCGCCCAGCAGCTGCAGGCGCAGCGAGTCGGCCTGTTCTTCGGAGGGCTTCTCCTGCGGGTTGTCGCCGAGCTGGTCGTTGTACGACTTGTCGAGGTCCGCGCGCATGATGGGATGACCGTTCACCGTGGCGACCACATCCGCGCCACGCTTCGGCTGACAACCCGTCAATGCGACCGCGGCGACAGCTGCGAGGGCGATCGCACGCAGAGGCGTCGGACGTCGGGCGCGGACCGAGATGGTAGAAGACTTGGGGTTCGAACGGGTCATGCGGGTCGGGCGCGAAATCTGCACTATAAGACAGCCTCGTGATTCTACAGAATCTATTGTCCGATATTTTGGGGAAAGTTGCCGGATATCAGGCAAAAGCGCGGGCGCGGGGAGCTATTGTATGGATGTGGGGACAGCTCCAGCTTCAATAGGAATAGACACGCGGCCGGCAAAAACGATACGGCCGGCGCATTTCCTCGCCGACCTGTACACGTTCCACTGGGACGTCATGGAGTTCCGGCTGCCGGCCGTCAGCGCGGCCGCGGTGGCGCTGTGCCTCGTGATCGGTATCGGCCTGGGACATCCGGGTGGAGCGCTGATCGCAGCCGGCGGCGCATTCACCATCGGCTTCGGAGCGAACCAGCGCATCTCCGATTCGCGCCTGTGGCCGATGGAGCTGGCAACGCTCTCCTGCTCCATTGCCGCGTTCACCGGGACGATCGTCGGCCATCGCGGCTACGCGCTGGTGATCGCCTCGGCTGCGGCGGCGGCAATTTACGGCGTGCTGACGATTCGGAATGCCGGGCTCGCGTGGGTTGGGCAGCAGGCGGCTGTGGCGTTGTTCGTGGCGTCGGCATTTCCATCCAACCTGCACGGATCGTTTGTGCGGGCGGGGCTTCTTCTTGCCGGCGGCCTGGTGCAGATGGTGTTCACCACGGCGGGACTGCGGCTGATCCCGGAGCTGCAGACCGATCTGCTGGCGATACCGAAGGTGGTTTACTCGTCGCTGCACGAACAGCGGGCGGAGTTTTTCCGGCGATTGCAGGAGCTGCCGAAGGCTCTGCCAGCACCCGACCGTGCGGCTGCCGCGCTGTATGCGGGACGCCTTGTGGTGACGGTGGGTGTCGCGTCCGAGCTGTACCACCGGCTTGGCATTCAATCCGGCTACTGGATTCCGATGACCGCGATGCTGGTGCAGAAGCCGGCGTTCTTCGAGACGCTGACGCGCGGGCTGATGCGGGTGGGCGGGACACTTGCGGGTGCGGTGCTGGCGACGCTGCTGGTGCAGCATGTGGCGATGGCCCCGTGGTGGCTTGCGGTTGGCGTCACACTGTGCGCGTTTGGCGGATTTGTAACGACCTCGGTGAATTACGGCATGTTCAGCTTGTTTCTGACGAGCTACATCGTGTTCCTGCTATCGCTGAATGCGCTGCCCGGCCCGGAGATTGCGCATCGACGCGCAGCCTGCACGGCGGCGGGCGCAGCGATCGCGCTGCTCATCCACGCAGACGCCCTACGCCGCCATCGTAGCTCCTCCAAATCCTAAACGCGACCAAGCGAAGCAATCACCGAACGAAGTGCTCGCCCCGCGCGACAAGCGGGCCCGTCCGGCAGGACAAAGTCTCTAAGGCTTCAGCTTCTGTAGATTCGCACTGGCTGCTTCCAGTGAAGGGTCAAGCGCAAGCGCCTGCGTGAAGGCTTTTCGAGCCGCGGCGGCGTTGCCCGCCTGCGCCTGCATCACGCCCATGTCGTTGAAGTCGGAGGCGGATTTCGGCGCAAGCGCGAGCACCGCTTGCTGTTCGCGAAGAGCCTCCGGCATCTGGCCCATCTGCGCGTACGTCTGGGCCAGCGCGCGGCGCGGGTCTGGGTCATTCGGTTTAAGCGCCTGCCAGGATTTAAGCTCGGCAAGCGTCTGCACGAAGTGGCTTTGACCGGCGTACACCATGGCCAGCAGGCGATGGGCGTCGGGGTCGTTGGGATGTGCGGCGAGCGCGGCTCTGAGGAGAGTTTCGGCTTCGGGCAAGTTGCCGCTTTGCACGTCCAGCGAGGCCAGGTCGAACGCCGCGTCGGTGTAGGCGGGATCAGCGGCGAGCGCAGCGCGAAATTGCGATTCGGCTTCGGTAGTCTGGCCGGTGGCGTTAAGCGCGGTGCCGAGTGCAGTGTGAGCTCGCGCGTCTTTGGGCGTGAGCGTCAAGAGCTGTCGCAAGAGCTCGATCGCGCGTGCCGGCTGATTGGTCGTCAAGTCCAGCGACGCGAGGTTATAGAGGGCGAGTGCATCGTTCGGTGACTTGGTGAGGCGATTCTCCATCCACGCGCGTTCGAGCGCCTCGCGTGCTTCAAGCTCCGTCTGGCCTTGCGTCGGGACCGGCAGCACCTGCACCCAGAAGTGCGCCATCTCGTCCTCGGAGCGGTTGCCGGCGCGCACGCGGATGGGCGGCGAGTGCGGATTGCGCACGTTCGCGGCGGAGTTGTCGTAGGTGTAGCGCATGTGCAGTACGGTGCCGGCAGGCAGCGGCAGCGGATTCGCCAGCCGGTAGACGGACTGCCGGTCGATATCCCAATCCTCGATCAGGATCAGGTCTTTGCGGGTGCCGTCGGGCAGCGCCGCCCAGGCCTCCATGCGATGGCCCAGGTAATGCGCGTGCGGATAAACGCCGAGCACCTCCACCGCAACCGGGAGCTTGAGCGAGTCTTCGACCAGGAAGTCGGCGTCGCCCGCCGGAATGTTGAGCGCGGCATCGTTCTCAAGCTGCAGCAGCATGGGGTGTTCGGTTGCGGGCGAGTCCGTAAAGTAGAGGGCGATCCGGGCGCGCGTCGTCTCCGGCTTGCCGGTGGGCTTCAGGTGCAGGTTGAGTACGAGATCGTTACCCTCGTCGAGACGCCAGGGCATGCCCGCCGGTTCGACCAGCGCAGTCGAATCCGGCTTCCAGAAGAGGAAGTGGCTGTCCGGGTCGAAATTATCGCCGGAGTCGACGTTGATGTCCATGCCCGGGATGCCGTTGCGCCAGTCCGGATGCGTGCGCCGCAGCGAGGCCGTGCGGTCGATGAGGACATTCGCGTGGTGAACGACCTGCGGGGTGCCGGGATGGATCTCCATCGCGCGAACCCAATGTGTGCCCTTCAAAGGGTTGGGCAGGATGACGTTGGTGAACAGATCGGTACCGTTGGCCGGGATGGAGATGGGCGCATCCATCTGCAGGATCAGGTCGGGCTTGCCGAGCTGCCAGTTGGCATCGTACACCGGCGGCGTGGGAACCGGTCCCGCGCCTTCGGGCGCCCCGGCCTTGATCCACTGGTGCAGCAGCGCGAGATCCGTATCCGGGAGCCGGCGGCTGTCGGCAAACTCATCATGCCCCGGCACGGGGAGCCACGGCGGCATGAAGCGCGTGGAGGTCGCGTCGTCGATTACGGAAAGAAAGCGCTTCACCTGCGCGTAGTCGGTCAGCGAAAACGGCCCGGAGCCTCCAACGTGGTGGCAACTGGTGCAGCTGCGATTGATGATGGGCGCAATTTGGCCGCGGTAGGTTGGGGGCTGTTGTGCCTGTGCAGTCGATGCCAGGCTGCCAATTACGAGGATGCGTAGGAATCGGTTCATCGCGCGGCGTGGGCGGGGAGGATGGTGCAGCCAACCGGAGTGCCGGTGTCGGGTGTGATCGGTTGCGCGGCGGTCAGTTGCGTCAGCGCGCGATCGGCGAGAAGCAGCGTCGGCTGCGGACGCTGCAGCCCGATGTGCACGTAGCGGTCGTCGATGCGGCCGATGTAGGCCAGCTTCCAGGCGTGATTCGGCGAGGGCGTGAGTATCGCGGCCTCCGGCGTGACGAAGGCATGGGTCAGGCGGACGAGCGCAGCGTCGGGATCGAGAATCGCCGTACCCTGCGGGTCGTAGGAGGCTTGATGGGTGCGGATGTCCGCCTGGGTCTCGCCGGCGTTCGGATAGACGTACAGGAAGCGAATGTCATGTCGCTCGTAAGTCTCGCGCAGGCGTTCCATCTCCGGAAACGTGCGGTTGGAGACAGGACACTCCGTCGCCACGAAAAAGAGCACGACGGCGCGAGCCCCGGCGGGCGCGAGACGCGTGAGCGGTTTGCCATCGAGCGTCGTACCGAAGCGTGCCTGCCCCTGAGCCGCGCTGGCGGCAGCACACAGGGTGAACGCGAGCAGGAACGAGAAACGCGGCATGGGGAATGATACGGCCTGCCGAGCTCGACTGAAAACAGAGCTTGCCGTGCGTGCCGCCCAACGGAAGGATGACGCGAAGCCCAGCACCCTACGAAGTGGTCGCCGCGCGCGATGAGCGGGCCGTCCGGCAAGGTCAAGTAGTTTCCCTTCTTTCAGAAGAACATCGCTCGAGTGAAGCCCTCAGGCGATTCATGCACCTTTGCGCCAGCTACGGCATCTTTTGAGACGACAGAAGACTGGGAGAGACATTGAAGACCACAGGAAACACGATACTCATTACAGGCGGCGGGTCCGGCATTGGACGCGGGCTGGCTGAGGCGTTTTTGAAGGCGGGCAATACGGTGATCGTTGCAGGACGGCGCAAGGCCGTGCTCGACGAAGTGACGAAGGCGAATCCGGGCATGAAGTCCGTCGAGCTCGACGTGCGCGACCCCGAGAGCATCAGGAACGTGGCGAAGCAGCTTGCGGAAGAGTTTCCCGCGCTGAATGTGCTCGTGAACAACTCCGGCATCATGAAGGTGGATGACGTGAGCGGTGCGCTCGATGACGAACTGCTGACCTCCACCATCGAAACGAATCTTTACGGCCCGATGCGGCTGACCTCCGCGCTGCTGCCGGTGCTAAAGCAACAGGAGAGTGCGGCGATCCTCAACGTCACCTCCGGCCTGGCGTTTACGCCGCTGGCGATGACCGCGGTTTACTGCTCGACGAAGGCCGCCCTGCACAGCTACACGCTTTCGCTGCGATTCCTGCTGCGCGATAGCAAGGTGAAGGTGATTGAGGTAGCGCCGCCGTACGTGCAGACGGAGCTGATGGGGGCTCAGCAGCAGACCGACCCGCGCGCGATGCCGCTGGACGCATACATCACGGAAACGATGCAGCTGCTTGCGGGCGATGCGGACGAGATCCTGGTGAAGAACGTTTTGCCGCTTCGCAACAATCCCGGTCCGAACGAAGGCGGCTTCGTAACGAAGTTCAATGAGATGATGTCTGCGCATTAGGAAAAGCGCTCTCGCAATGAGCGCGAAGGAAGCGAAGTTGCGCGATGCACATCTAATCGTGTGGAGGGATTTAAAATGGCGGATGTGCAGGCAACACCGAAGGTGCAGAAGTCGATGGAAGAATGGCGCGAGGAGCTGACGCCTGAGCAGTTTCACGTGATGTTCGAAAAGGGTACGGAGCGCGCATTTACCGGTGCGCTCGTGAACAATCATGAGGACGGGATGTACCACTGCGGCGCCTGCAACGCGCCGCTGTTCACGTCGGAGACGAAATTCGAAAGCGGCTCGGGCTGGCCGAGCTTCTATCAGCCGGTTTCGCCGACCGCGGTGGTCGAGCATGAAGACCGCACCTACGGCATGCGGCGGGTGGAGGTTACGTGTGCCACCTGCGGAGCGCACCTTGGGCACGTCTTTCCGGATGGGCCGCGGCCGACTGGCGAGCGGTTTTGTATCAATTCGGCGTCGCTTGCTTTTGAGAAGAAATAAAGGACTGTCCTGCCGGACGGGCGCCCTAACCGCGGGCGGCGGGTACTGCGTACGCTGGGAGCTTAGCACGGTCCTCCCGTTGGTCGGCACAGAATTCTGCGGCGCGCGCCCACGCGAAGCAATCGTAACTCACGAAGTGAGCGCCGCCCGCGCAGGGCGCCCGTCCGGCAGGACACACAGCTTCGAGAACAAACACGAAAACCCCAGCAGCCGAGAGCTGCCGGGGTCGTTGTTTCTAAGCTAGCGGCTAGAAGCTGCTCTTAGCCTTTGACGATCTTGCCGCCCTTAATACAGGACGTGCACACGCGCATGCGCTTGGAGTTCGACGAACCCTCAACCTTGGCCTTCACCGGCTGCAGGTTGACCGACCAGCGACGGCGGGTCTTGTTGTTCGCGTGCGAGACGTTGTTGCCGGACTGCGGGCCTTTGCCGCAGAGTTCACATTTGGCTGCCATGGTAAAACTCCTGAATCGATATCAATTTGTTCGCAGTGGCCTTCCACTCGAGGCGTTGTCTTCAGCCGGAGGTGGTAGGCACGAGCGGATTCGAACCGCTGACCTCTACCGTGTCAAGGTAGCGCTCTAACCAACTGAGCTACGCGCCTGCAGTGCGTCTAGCTAGTGTAACCGGGATCGGGCCTGGAGGCAAGGTTGGTTTAGCATGAATTGACCTTCTGCTCTCCTCCGACGTGCCACTTCTAAGCCAATTCCGCGCCGCTCCCAATATGTTGACGATGGCGCGGCTCTTCGCTCTGCCCTTCCTGGTGATCCTGATCCTCGATGGCCGGTGGGAGTTTGGCTTTTCCTTGATGATGATCGCCGGCATTACCGACGCGTTCGACGGGTTGCTGGCTCGTTGGCTCGACCAGCATACCCGGCTGGGGCAGTACCTGGACCCCATCGCCGATAAGCTGCTACTGAGCACACTGTTCATCACGCTCACGACCGTCGGGCTGATTCCGCGGTACGTGACGGTGCTGGTCTTCAGCCGTGATTTAGGTATCCTGCTCATCTCCACGCTGCTCTTCGTCACCAACACACTAAAAGACTTCCGTCCATCTATGCTCGGCAAGCTCAACACCTTTCTGCAGATTGTGGCGGTGGTCTGCGTGATGGCGAACCAGGTCTGGCCCATCCCGCACCTGCCTGCGGCTGACTACTGGCTGCTGCGCGTCATCGCCGTACTCGCGCCGGTCAGCGCGGCGCAGTATGCGTGGATCGTGATTCGGCGGGTGTCGACGCCGATTGAGGCGCATTAGAGACTTGTCCTTCCGGACGGGCCCGCTCGTCGCGCGGGGCGAGCACTTCGTGCCGTCTTGGGCTTCGCGTGGTCCTCGCGATGCTCGGCACAGGAATCTTCCGCCGACCAACGGGAGGACCAAGCGAAGCTCCCATCGTACGCAGCACCCGCCCCGCGCGGTAAGCGGGCCCGTCCGGTAGGACAAGTCTTGCGCAGGCTGGCAGCCGGTCGTACACTATGTAGGACTGGAGTGGTCCCCTTTCGCCTATGCTTCGTCTCACCAAAAAAGCGGATTACGGACTGATGGCTCTGAAGTATCTGGCGGAGCAGGCGCTGGTGCCAGGCGGGAAGGCCTCGGCTGCGCAGTCGGCCAAGGATATCGCGGATGCGTACCATATCCCGCCGCAGTTGCTGGCGAAGATTCTTCAGACACTCGCACGGGCAGGGCTGCTGATTTCACACGCCGGCACCAACGGCGGCTACGCCTTGGCCCGGCCGGCCAGCGAGATTTCAGCATTTGAAGTGATACGGGCGATCGACGGTCCGCTTTTCATCACCAGTTGCATTACGATCCACGGAACCTGCGACCTCGCCGGACATTGCACCATCAAAGAGCCATTGCGCAAGGTCAATGATTCGATCAAGGACCTGCTGAGCGCGATCCGGATTGCAGATTTGATCGAGGCTCCCGACGGCGAGGGGCAGGTGACCATGGTGGGCGGCGGATTAGTTTCGATCGCGGTTTAGACGACTTGGTATAGACGACTTTTAGATCGACGATTCAACGGTTTTGAGGAGAACAGGGATATGAACGAGTTTGTAGCGGAAGAGATGGAACAGAGCGCGAACATGACGCACAACGGCGTGGTGATTACCGAGTCGAACGAGCCGCTGCCGGCCGGCGTACAGCTGCCGATCTACATGGATAACCACGCGACCACGCCGATGGATCCGCGCGTGCTTGATGCCATGCTGCCGTACTTCGGCAAGGTCTTCGGCAATGCGGCCAGCCGCAACCACCAGTTCGGCTGGGAGGCCGAGCAGGCGGTCGATAAGGCGCGCGAGCAGGTGGCGAAGCTGATCGGCTGCACTCCAAAAGAGATCATCTTCACCTCCGGCGCGACCGAATCGAACAACCTCGCGATCAAGGGCATCGCGGAGATGTACCGCGAGCGCGGCAACCACATCATCACCCAGGTCACCGAGCACAAGGCCGTGCTCGACACCTGCAAGAAGCTCGAGCGCATGGGCTACGACGTGACCTACCTCCCCGTCGAAACCGACGGCCTGGTCTCGGTTGAGAAGCTGAAAGCCGCAATCACCGACAAGACCATCCTGGTCACGATCATGTACGCCAACAACGAGATTGGCGTCATCCAGCCAATCCGCCAGATTGGCGCGCTCTGCCACGAGAAGGGCATCATCTTCCACACGGACGGCGTGCAGGCGGTCGGCAAGATTCCGGTCGACGTGCAGAAGGACAACATCGACGTGCTCTCGCTGACCGCGCACAAGATCTACGGTCCCAAGGGCGTGGGCGCGCTGTACGTTCGCCGGCGCAACCCGCGCGTGCAGATTACCGAGCAGATCAACGGCGGCGGGCACGAGCGCGGCATGCGCTCGGGCACGCTGAACGTTCCGGGCATCGTCGGCCTGGGTGCGGCGTGTGAGATCGCCGGCGCTGAGATGGAGACCGAGGCTGCGCGGTTGAAGGAGCTGCGCGAGTACCTCAAGGCGAAGTTTGAGAACGCGCTCGACTACGTCCACGTGAACGGCAACATGGACCACCACCTGCCCGGCAACCTGAACATGAGCTTCGTGCATGTGGAAGGTGAGTCGCTACTGATGGGCATCAACGACATCGCGGTTTCGTCCGGTTCGGCCTGCACCTCGGCCACGCTCGAACCGAGCTATGTGCTGAAGGCACTTGGCTTGGGAGACGACGTTGCACACTCTTCCATCCGCTTTGGGCTCGGTCGCTTCAACAACAAGGCTGAGGTCGATTACGTTTCGGACAAGGTGATCACGGTCGTTCAGCACCTCCGCGAGATGAGCCCGCTGTACGAAATGGTGAAGGAAGGCATCGACCTCAGCAAGATCGAGTGGGCCGCGCACTAAGTTCCTCGGAGTAGACAAGAGGGCCTCGCAATGAAGAAACCGGGCTTGTTATCGTGGATTGCGGGTGTCCTGGTCTGGGCAGCTTTTTACTGGCTGACCGGAGCCGTCATTCATCACACGCTTCACAGAACGGATCTTGCGGCAGCGCTCACATCGGGTCTGGTCGGCGGAAGTCTTACCTGGTGGCTCGCCCGGTCCAGGTGGCAAAAGGGGCAGCGGAATGCGACGCGGCTGTCTTCCAGCAACATTTAGGGTTCAACATCATCTAACGTTCAGCATCAGGAGAAAAGCACATGGCATACAGCGATAAGGTAGTCGATCACTACAGCAATCCGCGCAACGTTGGGCAGTTGGATAAGGCTTCGTCGGAAGTCGGTACCGGCCTGGTGGGCGCGCCAGAGTGCGGCGACGTGATGCGTCTGCAGATTCGCGTGAATCCCGAGACGCAGGTCATCGAAGACGCGAAGTTCAAGACCTTCGGCTGCGGCTCGGCCATCGCCTCCAGTTCGCTCGCCACCGAGTGGGTGAAGGGCAAGACGGTCGCCGAGGCGCTGACCATCTCGAACACCGACATCGTCAAGGAATTGGCGCTGCCGCCGGTGAAGATTCACTGCTCAGTGCTCGCGGAAGACGCGATTCGCGCAGCGATCGGTGACTGGAAAAAGAAGAACGGCGTCGCAGAGACTGCGGACGCCGCCGTAGCCGTCGCCCACTAATCTCACCCACGAACCCCGGGTGCCCCATGTCTCGCCTCTGAGACATGGGGTTTCTCGTACCCGTCATCATTCCGAAGGCACCAGACTATGTCCACTGTTTCCATCTCCAGCAGCACCTCGCAATTGATGTCCGCACCCGTACCCGCCGCACCGAAAGACGCTCTTGCCGGCATGACCCTGCTAACCGCCGAAGGCCAGCAACCGCGCGCCAAGCAGGCCATCGAGATCACCAAAAATGCGCTCAAGCGCATCCGCGTGGCCATGGCCAAGGAAGGCATCTCGCCGGTTGACGGCGGCCTTCGCGTGGGCATCACCGGCGGCGGCTGCTCCGGCCTTTCGTACAACATCCGCTTCGACACTAAGCCGCGTGAGCGCGACCGTACCTTTATCTTCGGCGAAGGCCTCGAAACCCCGAACGATCCCTCCGGCGCGCAGGCCGTGCGCCTCTTCGTCGACCCGAAGAGCTTTATTTACCTGGCCGGCATGGTGCTCGACTTTGAAGAGACGCTGATGCGGCAGGGCTTCAACTTCATCAACCCGAATTCGACGAAGAGTTGCGGATGCGGCAGCAGCTTTTCCGCATAGCGCTTTCTCCTCTCAACTTCGCGACGTGCTTTCGCCGGCTTGAACATGCAGAATGGGTGCATGAGTTCAAGTCGGCGTACGTTTTTGAAGACGGCCTCTGTGGGCCTTGTCAGCGCTTCCCTCCCCTTGCCTACGGCTGCGGTCGAGGCCGAGCAAGCAGTGGATCATCCACTGCACGCGGAGCCCAGCCGCGCACTCGCTGATCAGGTCAACATCCTGCAGGGCACCAACTCCACCGGCATCTTCTCGCGCGGAAACACGCTGCCCATCGTCGCGCTGCCCTTCGGCATGGCGCACTGGACGCTCCAAAGCACCGACCGCGAACCCTGGTTCTTCCACCCCGACGACCGCCGCATCCTGGGCATCCGCTGTACGCACCAGCTCAGCCCTTGGCTCGGCGACTACGGCCAAGCCACGTTCCTGCCGTGCCAGGGCGAGATCGAGCTTGCCCCCGGCAGCCGCTCCGCCTCCTATCGGCCGGAGCGTTCCAAGCTCTCTCCGTACGAGATGAAGCTTCGGCTCGAACGCTATGCCGTCGACATCAACCTGGTGCCAACGGTGCGCGGCGCACTCATGCAGGTCACCTTCGACAAGCTCTTTAGCCCCGAGGCTGCGCTCACCATCGATCTTCCCGACAAGGGTTCGAGTGCAAGCTTCGATCAGGCGACCGGCACCGTGGTGTGCACGTCGCTGTCCACCTCAGGCGGAACGCCATCCAACTTCAAGACCTTCTACGCCGTGCGGATCGATGCGGGCTCCGATTCGTCCATTTTGGGGCTCGAGGTCAAGGCCACCAGGGAGGGACAGCTTGCCATTGTCCGCTATCGCGCTGCTGAAGGTGTCCCGGTAAACGTTCGCATCGGCACCTCCTTTATCTCGGCTGAGCAGGGCATCCATAACCTCGAGCAGGAGGTCGGGCAGCAGCCCGTCGAACCGCTGCGAGCGCAGGCGCTTGCCACCTGGGAAAAGCACCTGGGACGCGCCGTCGTACAGGGCGGAACGCCTGATCAGCGAAGAACGTTCTACTCCGGCATGTACCGCGCGCTGCTGTTCCCGCGCACCTTCCACGAGATCGCTCCCGACGGCAAGACCATCCACTACAGCGCATACAACGGCAAGGTCGAGCCCGGCGTGATGTACGCCGACCATGGCTACTGGGACGTCTACCGCGCCTGGTACCCGTTCATGTCGATCCTCTTCCAGGATCGCCTCGGCGAGATCCTGCAAGCGTGGGTCAACGCCTCAAAGGAGGGTGGCTGGCTGCCGCAATTCCCTGCGCCCGGCTATCGCGCGTGTATGACGGGCAGCCTCATCGATTCGATCTTCGGCGACGCGGCGTGCAAGGGCATCGCCGGCTTTGATCTCGCAGGCGCCTACGCCGGACTGCACCGCCACGCGACCGAGCCGGGAGACCCCGATAAGGGCTACGGGCGGCAAGGCATCACGCAGTACATGAAGCTTGGCTACGTGCCCGCGAATGTCGATCAATCCGCCGCAGAGACGGTGGACTCCGCCTATGGCGACTTCTGCATCGCGCAGGTAGCAAAGGCGCTCGGCAAGACGGACGACGCGGCGATGTTCCTGAAGCGCTCCGAAAATTGGAAGCATCTGTACGACCCGCAGGTCCGATTCCTTCGCGGGAAGAACGCCGACGGCAGCTGGCTCGCGCCATTCGACCCCATCCAGTGGGGCAGTCCCTACGTCGAAGGCTCCGCCTGGCAGCACCGCTGGGATGTGCCCCATGCGCCGGAGCAGTTGATGCAGGCTATGGGCGGGCCGGAGTACGTCACTGAGCAGCTGGAACGGATGTGCACCATGCCGCCGGCGTTTCGCGTCGGCGTCTATCAATCGGAGATTCACGAGATGTCGGAGATGGCCGCGGTCGACTTCGGCCAGTACGCCCACAGCAACCAGCCCGTGCATCACGTGCTCTACCTGTTCACCCTTGCCGGCCGCCCAGACCGGACACAGTACTGGGTGCGCAAGGTACTGACCGAGCTCTACTCGCCCGACAACTATGCCGGTGACGAGGATACCGGCTCGATGGCCGCCTGGTTTCTACTCAGTTCCTGCGGCTTGTACCAGTTCTGTCCGGGCAAGGCGGAGTATGTACTCGGCAGTCCGCTGTTCGACCAGGTGACGCTCACACCCGAGCAGGGCGGCGTGCTCACCATCACCAGCCGCAACAACTCCCCAGCGAACTTCTACGTGCAGCGCGTAGCGGTGAACGGAGTCGAGCACAAGGAGAAGACGATCACGCACAAAGCACTGAACGCCGGCGGCACGCTCGAGTTCACGATGAGCGGCTCGCCAACGAAAGGGTCCGGTCTATGAGGCTGCGAAGCCTCTGGGCAAGGCTCTGGCGAAAGCCGGAGCCGCAAGCTGAAGAAACTCCGCTGAGATCGATCGTTCTGCTGCTTCGAAAGCCTTATCACTTCTCAAAGGAAGAGCTGCAAGGCGCGGCCGAAGCAGCCTGGGAGCGCAGCTTCGACGGACAAGCGGACGCAACGTATTTCGTCTTCGACCAAGCGCCACTAACGATTGTGAAGGTGGGCGGGAACGTCTTGCAGATCCTGCAAGGCAACAATCCCTACCTACCCCATACCCCAGAGGTGCTGAAACAGCTTTACCAGCCCGAGCAGAAGAGAGCGTTTATGGAGCACTTTGCTTGGGTCAGCATCGATTCATGGAACTTCGACTCACCTCGGCAGGAGGTCTACCAACCTCTCGCCCGACTGGCACAGAAGCTTTCAGGAGAAAACTGCGCAGCAGTCTTCCTCCCCGGCGAGAACATCTTGATGCCGAACGACGGAACAGCTGAGCAGGGGCTATGGCTGTTCATTCGCGGAGAACTCACCCTGTAACCGCTCCCTTACTCCGGCCGCGGCACGGGTTTGAGCCTCGCCGCACCCTGGAACGGCAGCATCCACCCCGGATACTCAGGCGGCAATGCGCTCACCTCATCGAGCGTCTTCATCTCGGTCTCGCTCAGCTTCAGGTCGACGGCAGCCAGGTTGTCTTGCAACTGATCCGGCCGCTTCGCTCCGATAATCACCGACGTGACAAACGGCTTTGCCAGCAGCCACGCCAGCGACACCCGCGCCTCCGAGCAGCCGTGCGCCTCCGCAATCGGCTTCATCGCATCCAGAACCTTCCACGTCCGCTCTTTATCGACAATCGGAAAGTCGAACTCCGACCGCCGCGTCCCTTCCGGCTTCTGGTTCTCGCGACTGAATTTGCCGGAGAGCAACCCGCCGGCCAGCGGACTCCACACCAGCAGCCCGGTCTTTTCCGCCTCCAGCAGCGGCACAATGTCGCGTTCGAGGTCGCGCCCTGCAATCGAGTAATAGGCCTGCAACGTGTCGAACTTCGCCAGGCCCTTCCACTCGGAAACCGTCAGCGCCTTCGCGATCTTCCAGCTCAGCCAGTTCGAGACGCCGATATACCGCACCTTGCCCTGCTGCACTAGCAAATCGAGCGCCCGCAGCGTCTCCTCGATCGGCGTAATCGTATCGTTTCCGTGAATCTGGTAGAGGTCGATATGGTCGGTCTGAAGCCGCTGCAGGCTGGCCTCGACGGCATCCATGATGTGCCCGCGCGACGCACCCACGTCATTCCGCCCAGGACCTGTGCGTCCATAAACCTTGCTCGCGATCACGACGTCCTTGCGCGCGATGTTCAGGTTCTTCAGCGACTGCCCCAGCGTCTTCTCGCTCTCGCCCTCGGAGTACACATCCGCCGTATCGAAAAGTTGATGCCCGCGTCGAGCGATGACTTCATCAGCTCATCCGCGCCCGCCTGGTCAACCGTGCCGATCTTCGACCAGAAGCCGGAGCCGCCATGAAACGTCATCGTGCCGAGGCAGAGCGTGGAGACGAGGAGACCGGTGTTGCCAAGCGTTTTGTATTCCATGCCGCATTGGACGCACGGTTGCGGGAAGCAGATGCAAAGACAAGTGCGTCCTTACGCCGGAACGGGCGGCACTTCGTGCGGTCCTGGAAGCGCTTCGCGTGTGGCCTTCGCAAAGGAACGACCGGGGCGGTATGCTGAAGGTATGGATTTCTTCGAGGTTTTCGGGCTTCCGCGGCATCTTCAAGTTGATCTGCCAGCACTGGAGAAGGCCTTTTACGCGCAGTCACGCAAGCTGCATCCGGACCGCTTTGCCGCCAAACCAGCCGCCGAGCAGGAGGCCGCGCTGGCCGAATCCTCGCGCCTGAACGACGCCTACCGCACTCTCAAAGACCCCATCCTGCGCACCCAGTACGTGCTATCGCTCGAAGGCGTGGAGCTTGAAGAGCAGTCCAAAGCGGCAACCGAGGCCGCACGCTCGTCCGGCGTGGAGAAGAAGCAACTCATCCCGCCCGAGCTGCTCGAAGAGGTCTTCGAGCTGAACATGCAACTGGCCGAGATGAAGGCAGCGAAGCAGTTCGGCGATGAGGCCGACCCGGACCTGAGACGCGATCTCGAAGCCGCCGCCCGTGCCTTCGACGCGAAGATGGCGGACACGCAACGCGAGCTCGAAGCCCTGTGGGTGCGCTGGGATGCGGCCCTAGACGCCGGCGACGATGCTGCGCGAGCCACGGTGAAGGAGGAACTCGTAACGTTGCTGAACAAGCGCAGCTATCTCCGCAACCTGGTACGAGACGTGGCGTCTGCGTTGGAGTAGCTTCCAAGCCGCCTTGCGGCTCCGAACCTCTCGGCTGTCAGTCAGCGGTATGATCTCGCTATGCCAAATGAGGTTCACGGAAGCGAGCGTCTCACGCCCGGACGACATTGGCTGCTCATCTTCCTGATGTTGTGTGCGACGGTCTCAACCTCGATCGGGGTGAGGAATGCCCTGCATCAGAGCCAGGACTTTCAGTGGAGCGGCGAACGGGTACTCCTCCAGCATGTGGATCCATGGGCGGTCTATCTGGCGGGTGATCCAAAACACCGCTTCCTTGGAACCCAGATTCCGAATTATCTGCCGATTCTTTATGTGCTAATCGTTCCTTTCGGACTTCTTCCGCTTCTTTATGCAAACGTTGCATGGGCTTTGGCGAACGTTATCTTCGCGGTTGTTGCTGCAGTGGCGACAAGCCGTGCCTTCGAGATAGAGCGATGGCAGACCCTGGGCTTGATAGGCCTGATGATGATGGCAACTCCAACGCGGATCGCGATTGGAAACGGCCAGCAAAGCCTGTTGGTGCTGATGGTTTGGTGCCTGACCTTGTTGACGGCGAGGCTGAGTGTGCGCGGGGCGGCGCTCTCAGGGATTGCATACTTCAAGTACAGCTTCGCTCCTCCCATGATTTTCTTTTTGTTGTTTCGGCGAGGAGTGCGAGCCTTCGCACTGAGCCTGCTGCCGGCGGCGGCGGGCATCGTTCTGGTCTGGCTTTGGCTTACCGGTGGCCGGCAGCCGGCGGAGATGCTGCGGCTGGTGTGGGAGCCGGTAGGAGTATCGCGGGACGGCTTCAAACCCGATTCCGGCGACCCAAACCTGATGAACGTTTTGGAGCAGGTGCTGCATGGCTGGCCAGCCACTACGGTCGGAAGAGTTGAGATCGCAACGGCCGTCGTGGTGTGCGTCGTCATCAGTTTCTTCGCGTTCCGGGTGCATCGCGAAGCGGATGTGCGATGGCAGATGGCAGTTATGGCGACGATGAGCTATGCGCTCTTCAAGCACCACGTCTACGACGCAGTTGTTCTACTCATTCCGCTTGCCTATGCGGTGCGACATCGGCGAAAGCCAGCCGCGAAGGTGGTCCTTGGATCGATCGTGTATCTGTTCTTTCTGGAACGAGTGCTGCAGGCGAGCGGCGTGGGGTCCTTCTGGCTGTTGCCGATGGGCTTTGTTGCGGTGATGTTGACGCTCGGCTTCACCTGCCGGCTGGTCCCGCGGCAACCTCCGGCTCACTGAGGCGTTGAAGCTGCGCAAGATGGTTGAGGTCGTGGCCGGCCATCGTCTCCAACTGCGTGCGAAAGGTCACGTCGCCACGCTCGGGGTGGTGCGCGGGGCGATCGAGATCGGCCTGGCTCAGGGTGCCGACCAGCTTCAGGTTCCAGAGCCGATTGGCGCGAAAGAGTTCGAGCCCCGCAGGCAGGTCGTAGGCGGAGTAGTGTTCCGCCCAGGCAGTCTGATCAAACGGCTGCAGAAACGCTGGTTCGGCGGCAGGTGCAGCCAGAATCTGGCGCAGACGAAAGCTGAACGCCAGCTCGCAGTCGGCGAGATGCGCGACGATCTCCCGCGGGCTCCACTTGCCGGGCGCAATCGGCGCGGCAATTTGTTCCTGGGAGAGCGCGCCAGTCGCCTGCTGGAGCAGGCCGGGCGTAGAGGCGAGGACAGCGCGTGCATCCTGCGTGCCGAGGTTGGCTGCATAAGGATTAGACATGGCGAAACAGTAGCATGTCCCGCGTTCAGCTTCCAGGCTGCGCCCACGGATCGTACTCGCCGACTGACCAGAGGTGCCCTTCGGGATCGAGACAGGCGAAGGCTTTGCCGCCGTACGGCATCTCCGTCAGCGCCATCGTGATCTCCGCGCCAGCCTCCTGCGCGGACGCATACGTCGCCGCCACATCCGGCACGAGCACGTAGTTGGATTGCGTGGAGCGTCGTCCAACTTCGTCAGGCTGCACCAGGAACTGTGCCGAAGGCCCAGGGTTCGTTGCCGAGCCAAGCATGATCATGCCCGTACCAAGCGTAAGTTCCGCGTGAGCTACTGTATGGTCCGCGCCGTCGAAGAGCGCGCGCACCTCGAAACCGAGCGCTTTCTGGAGCCAAGCGACCGCGGCATGTGCATCGGCATAGCGGAGTGCGGGAACGATGGAGGAACCGCCAAGCTGGGGCGAAGTCATGATGTCTCCTTGCGGGTGAGGACGTGCCGACGCGCTGATTGTAGGACAATGAGGATGCAGGTAGAAAGCACGTTTATGCGGCAGCCGCGCCCTCCCCCGCAACTCCACGGGACGCGGCGCATCGAACAAACGGCAGAGGATCGGAAGGTTATGGCGGAAGCACGCAGCATCGTGGTAGGGATCGATCTTGGCACCACCAACTCGCTGGTGGCCTTCATGCAGGACGAGACGCCGGTGGTCATCCCCGGCGAAGACGGCGAGCGGCTCGTGCCCTCGGTCGTGGCGTGGACGGAAGACGGAGTCAAGGTCGGCAACGCCGCGCGTGCGACGCTCGTCGAAGATGCCGGTGCCGCCGTCTACTCCGCCAAACGCCTGATGGGACGCGACCTCGACGACGTGCAGGACGAGTTGAAGCTGTTTCCCTTCCGAGTAGCCGACGACGCGAAGGCCGGAGAAGTTCTGCGCCTGAACGTCGGCGGCCTGACCATGACGCCGCCCGAGATTTCGGCCTATGTGCTACAGCAGTTGAAGCGCAACGCCGAACGCTTCTTCGGTGCGCCCGTAATCAAGGCCGTCGTCACCGTTCCCGCCTACTTCAACGACGCGCAGCGCCAGGCGACCAAGGACGCCGGCCGCATCGCCGGGCTGGAGGTGCTGCGCCTGGTCAACGAGCCCACCGCGGCAGCGCTGGCGTACGGGCTCGATAAGCAAAAAGACGGCGTCATCGCGGTCTATGACTTCGGCGGCGGAACCTTCGATATCTCGATCCTGAAGCTGCACGAGGGCATCTTTGAGGTAATCGCGACCGGCGGCGACACCCACCTCGGCGGCGACGACATCGACAACCTGCTGATCGCCATCGCGCTCGACGACATCGCTGGCGACCTGGGCGTGGAGGTGCGCTCGAACCCCGAGGCGATCCAGGCAGTACGCAAGGCCGTGATCGAGGCCAAGATTGCCCTCTCGGAAAAGGATTCCGCTCGCCTGCAGGTCACTCTGCCCGACGGCAAACTCTACGCACGCGAGATCTCCCGCGAGCAGTTTGAGGGCCTCATCGCACCTGTCGTAGCCCGGACCGCCGCGCCGGTGAAGCAGGCGCTGAAGGATGCGAGCCTCACCCCGGGGCAGATCGACGAAGTCGTCATGGTCGGCGGTTCTACCCGCATCCCGGCCGTCCGCAAGCTGGTTGCCGGCCTGTTCGACATGGATTCGCGCGGCAAAAAGCTGCACACCGAGCTGAACCCCGATGAGGTGGTCGCGTTGGGCGCCGCGGTGCAGGCTCAGATTCTCGCCGGCGGATCGGCCGCAACCGAGGATCTGCTGCTGCTCGACGTAACCCCGCTCTCGCTTGGCATCGAGGCGCTCGGCGGAGTCGTCGCGAAGATCATCCAGCGCAACTCCACCATTCCGGCCAGCGCGACCGAGCACTTCACCACTGGCGTGGACGGCCAGACGAACGTCGCGATCCACGTCGTGCAGGGCGAGCGGGAGTTGGCAAAGGATTGCCGTTCGCTGGCACGGTTCGACCTTAAGGGCATCCCGCCGATGGTCGCCGGCCTCCCGCGCATCGAAGTGAAGTTCTTGATCGACGCCAATGGAATCCTGAAGGTGAGCGCGCGCGAACAGCGAAGCGGCACCGAGGCGCAGATTGACGTCAAACCAACGTACGGACTGACCGACGAACAGGTGGAGACAATGATCTTGGAATCCTTTGACAATGCGGAACAGGACATAACGGAGCGGCAGACGATCGAAGCGAAGAACGAGGCCGAGACGATTCTGGAAGCGGTGAAGAAGGGCAAAAAGCACCCCGCCTGGCAGCACCTGACGTTTGCCGAGCTCGACAACATCTCCGCCATGGAACTCGAGGTGAAGGCCTCGATCCAGGGCGGCGATTACAAGATCATCCGCCAGGCCATTGAGCGTCTCGACAAGGCGACGCGGCGATTCGCGGAGCTGATGATGGATTCCGCCGTCTCGGGCGCGATGAAGGGACAGACCATGGCCCAGGCCGGCGAGTCGATCGATCAGAAGCTCGGCGCAAGCCCCAGCGCACCCCACGCCTTCGCCCCGGCGGAGTTCGCCAAGGAACAGTCCGCGATCGAGAAGGCGGAACAGGACGTCGACACGCCGGGCGAATCAGCCGAAGACTAGGCCTTCTCGCCCGAAGTCCTAGTCTCCCGAATTCCTAGTCTTCAGACGGCAGGGCGTCGAAGAGCGAGTCAAAGAACGGTGACGTGGACTTCGGCTGCAGCAACTGCGGCTTGGGGAAGGCGCGCGGAGCTGGTGGCGCAGGGCGCAGCGCGGACTGTTCAGGCACAGGGAAAGCACGCGGCGTGCGGATGGGCTGGACCGCGGCGCGGGGCACCGCTGGCTTCGAGAGCAGGTTGTGCAGCTCCTGGAGCTCCTTCCGCAGGGCGACCAGGTGCTTGGCATCCACCTGTTCGGCGACTCCATTCAGCCCCAGCTGTGGGTCTTTCGACGTCCGAAGCTCAGCCTTGAAGGCCTGGCGCGCACCCGGAATGGTGTAGCCCTCGTCGTAAAGCAGCGTCTTGATGCGGAGCGCCATCTCGACGTCGCGCCGGCGGTAGAGTCGCTGGCCGGTGCCGCCCTTGTTGGGTTTCAGCTGGGGAAACTCCCCTTCCCAGAAGCGCAGCACGTACGCAGGAACCTCGCACAGACGTGCGACCTCGCCGATGCGGAAGTAAAGCTTGTCGGGAATTTGAGGCGTGGAGCCGGATGCGGAACCGTTCGATCCGGTGCGCTTGCGGATTGGCTCCTGTTGCGCCATAACGGTAAGTATAGCTGCGGGTTGGCGGCGTTGATAGCAGTTTTTGCCCGGTGAGTGCGTAGCGTTCTCAGCTAGGCACTCACCCGGCCGGGTGAGTGCGTAGCGTTCTCAGCTAGGCACTCACCCGGCCGGGGGGCGAAAAGCAGATGCGTTTGCGCGGTTAGCTGGGCTTCTCGCCATGGGGCTTTTCGTCCTTCGGTCTATTTTTCTCCTCGTTCGCAGGTGGGACCCTCTTGTCGGGAGCCGGGGGCGCAGGCTTCATCGCCGGTGGCGGAACTGGCGCTATGGGCCTCGGCGCGACCACGGGATTCGGTGCTGGCACCGGCTTTGCCAGCGGCATGGGAGCAGGTTTGACCCCGGGTTCGAGCGCGGGCCTGACTTCCGGAACCGGTCTGGGCTCCGGAGCAGGTCTGACTGCCGGAGCAGGTCTGGGGGTCGGGTCCATCGCCGGCCGAGTGATCGGTGCTGGAGCTGGCCGCACGGCTGGCTCAGGAGCCAGCCGGTTGCCGGGCTCCGCCCGCTCGATCGCTGCGGGCGCACTGCCCGGGCGGGTTACCGGAATGCTGGTCCTTGCCGGGGCAAGCGTCTGCATCGGCCGCGGAGGCGCGGGTGCCGGGCTGCCGGTGCGGGCCGGCGGCGGCGTTGGGGCTCTCAGCGGAGCCGCTGCCGGGGGTGCGCCCGCGCGCTGGAATCCCTGCTTCGTCTGCACCACGGGCCGGGAGGCGCTCGCTGGAACTACCCGCGCCTGGGCTGCCGGCGCAATCGGCGCGCGCGGCGGCGGCGGTGCGGCATGGGTGAGGACCGGCGCCGCCACCAGCTGCGCCCGCACATTGGCGTCGAGTCTGACCGGCGCCGACTGCGCGACCGTGTGGCCGGCGGCGAAGTCGCGCTGGTTGACAGCGACCGTCGCGACGGTGCGGTTTACGTAGGCAACGTTGGTCACGTTGTACGCCGTCACGTTCCGGGTGACGTAGTTGTTGTGAATCTGCGTCGCGTTAGTGTTGTAGACGTTGGTGACGTTGACGCGATTTACGTACGCCGGGCTGGTCCGGTACCAGGGGACGTACGGCTCGGACGGTCCGAGCGGGAACCACGCCGTTACACCGACGCCGCCGACCGAGACCGAAAATCCGGAGCCGCCGACGAAGGCCACAAGAGCCGGAGAATACACCGGCCGCGGCGGAGGTCCGCCCCAGCCGCCACCGCGGAAGACCGAGGGCGGCGGTCCGGGCACCCAGCCCCAGCGTCCGCTGAAGTTGTTCCAGCGCCCGTAATGAAACGGCGCGAAGCCCCACGGCTGCGTATCGACCCAGGTGTAACCCCACGGAGACACATTGACCCAGTGGCCGATCGAGTACGGGCTCCAGCCGGAGGCAACGGTGCGCGGAAACCAGACCGGCCCAAACTGCGGCGTAGGAGTCCAGTCGCCGTACTGGTCGAGATCCGCGACGCCGATCATATCCGGATCGACGTAGCGGTTGCGGATGGCGAGCGAGTTGTTGCGCTGCTGCTCACGCGACATATCGAACTGGTCGAGCTGATCGGGCGGCAGCAGGCCCACGTACTCCGGGTACACCTGGCCAATGCCGAGCAGGCGCAGCGCCTGGCCCGACTGCAGCACGAGGTCGAATCCCGGGCCGGAGACCTCGGCCTGGCCGCTGGTAACCGTGACGACCGAGCTGCCGTCCTGCGGGTAGGCGTCGACGCGGATGTCGCCCGGCTGCTGAACGACAACCGTGGAGTTGACGGTGTCGATCTCCTCCAGCGCGTTCTGCGCGTTGCCGTACGCGTCGGGTGGAGCGTACAAGTCGCGCGTACGCAGACGGATGCTGCCCTGCGCGAGCGCGAACTGCGCGGCATTGTCGGTCAGCTGCGTGATGGTGAAGTCCGCCGCGTTGCCGAGACGGACCGCGAAGCCGGAGGACTGCAGCTCCGAGACCGACGTGAGATCGAGGTAGAGACGGTCGCCGTTGGTCAGCGGGTAGTTGACCTCGGCAGGCGCGAAGTATTCCGTGCCGCTGGGCTCAAGCGAGACATTCCCCTGCGCCCACGCGATGCGGGCGACGCGGTTCGGCGGATCCTGGCCCGCGGCGTAGGGGTCGGCCTGCCCCTGCGCGATGGCAACGGCGCAGAAGACGAGGCTGACAGCGAGAAGAAGCGTGCGGCGGGTGCGAGATTCGGAAGAGAGTTTGTTGCGGGCTGGCATGTTGATGTCTCCGTTCTATGAAGCTTGGCCTTCTGCAATCTTGTCCTGGTGCAGGTTCCTTGGGAGCAAACCCAGGTGGCGGCAGATAGGCGCGAGGTGCGGCAATAATTATTTGGAACCGGGCAGCAGCCACCGGCGTATGGTGAGGGTGTGTGCCGGGCAGGCCAAGAGTGTGGTATCCGTGGTGAACCTTTAGTGTCAGCGTGAAGCATGGAGAGGTCAAGATGAAGAGGAAGAAGGATTTTCAGCCGACGGGGAGATGGGCCACGGGCGTCGCGTTGATTGCGCTGACGACCGCAGCCTGGACTACATCCGGCTGCCGAGTGGATGAGCACAAAGACGGCAACAACGAAAATGTAAAGATTGCCACGCCCTTCGGCGGCATGAGCGTGAAGACGAACGACGCGGCGGTGCAGGCGGGCGTCGGCCTCTCCCTCTACCCCGGTGCCACCCTGGTCAAGAAAGAGCACACCGACAAGGATGGGCAGCACGAGGACAGCGCCGCAGATGTGAACCTGAGCTTCGGGAGCTTCCACCTGGGAGTGAAGGCGCTTAGCTACTCCACGCAGGACGCACCGGACAAGGTAGTGGCCTTTTACCGTAAGGACATGGCGCGGTACGGAACCGTCATCCTCTGCAAAGGCAAGCACGCCGTCGGCTCTCCGGCCGAGACGCAGGATGGCCTGACCTGCTCCGACAGCACCAAGAAGGTTAACGTCCAGGGCGTGAACGTCGATACGGACGACGACGGATCCTACGGCGAACTGAAGGCTGGCTCGAAGCTGCACCAGCACATCGTCTCCATCGACGAGATGGGCTCGGGAACCAAGTTCGGCCTGGTCGCACTCGACCTACCCGGGCACCTGGGCATCGAGGATAAGGACTCCGAACAGTAGACCGGCGAACTTCCTGCTGATCCTTCGCCGGCTGACCGCTTGAAGCTTTTGAGCTGTCAGCTCGGGTCCAACCTCGCCCTCACGTGCGACGCCGCAGGAGCGCCCGCCACAGGAGTGGTGCGGTTCGTGCGGAGGGCATCTCCAGAATGACTACAATGGAGGGATGTACCGGACCTGCCATCGTTGCCACGCGGATTTGCCCGGCGAGTTGACCGCCGGTGCGGCGTACGGCGGCGATGAAGATCAACCTCTGTTTTGCCCACGCTGCGGAGCCCCGCAGATTCTGCTGCCCGAGTACATGCGGGCCGAGATCGCCGCAACGCCGGTTCTCGAGGGTTCGACCACCGGCGCCGTGCCTCCGCCCAGACCGCAGATGGTCGACTGGCCCATTGCCTTGACCAGCGCGCTCCCGATGGCCCTCGCGACGGGCATCCTGGTCGTGGCATCCTTCGCCGTGCCGACCGCCGGCCTGCTGAATACGCTGTGCATCCTTGGCGGGTCCGGGGTCGCGCTGGGGGTTTACCGATCGCGCCGTCCGCTGGCGCGGATGGACGGGCGCGTGGGCCTTCGCATCGGCCTGGTAACCGGGCTGTTGATGTGCGCGGCCATGGGGATCGGACTCGCCGCCACCGGAGCGATCGAGCGGTTTGGCGTTCATGGACTAAGCGGGTTCGACAACGACGTCGACCAGTACTTCGCGCTCATCCGCACGCAGATGACAACCTCTTTGCAGGGGAAGGATCAGGATCCGGCAGCGCAGGCGCACGTGATGGGCTTGTTCCTGTCCCGCGAAGGACGCGCCGGCTGGGTGCTGGTCTGGCTCGGATTTATCGGCGGGTTTGTCGTCGTGCTGACCAGCGCGCTCGGCGGGTTTGCCGGCCTGCTGCAAACCAGGCGAAGGGCTTTGCGGCGCGGCGACTAGAGGCGTGTCCTGCCGGACGGGCCCGCTCATCGCGCGGGGCGAGCACTTCGTGCCGTAATCGCTTCGCCTGGCCGCGCGGCACTATCTTCTGTGCCGACCAACGGGAGGACCACGCAAAGCTCCCGGCGTGCGCAGCACCCGCCCCGCGCGGCAAGCGGGCCCGTCCGGCAGGACAAGCCTCTAACAAGCACCTCAGGCTGATATCATCACGATTTGAAAGGCAAAGTGGAATGAGCGAAGATGCGGGGAAAGCAACGCCGAAGCTGAGGCTGAAGGGCCGGCTCATGTCGGCGTCGGAGATTGAACGCACGCTGGTACGGCTGGCGCACGAGATTGTGGAGAAGAACGCCGGCGCGGAGAACGTCGGGCTGGTCGGCATCAAGCGCCGCGGCGTCCCGCTCGCAGAGCGGATCGCGGCCCATATCGGCAAGATCGAGAAGAAAAAGATCGACACAGGCGTGCTGGACATCAGCTTCTACCGCGACGACCTGACCACCTCCGGGCCGCGGCCCACGGTGAACAAGAGCGACATCGGCTTCGACGTCAACGGCCGCGACATCGTCCTGATGGACGACGTGCTCTACACCGGCCGCACCATCCGCGCCGCCATGGACGCACTGTTCGACCACGGCCGCCCCAAGAGCGTGCAGCTCCTGGTGCTCATCGACCGCGGCCACCGCGAGCTGCCCATCCAGGCGACCTACACAGGCCGCTCCGTACCGACATCCTCACGCGAGATCATCGAGGTTAAGCTCAAGGAGATCGACGGCGACGAGCAGGTGCAGCTGGTCGAGCTGACGGACCAGGCAGGTTGAGCGTGGGTCATCCGGGCTCGCTCATCTCAATAGCGGATCTGAGCATCGGCGAGGTCGCCCACGTCCTCGAACTCACCTCGCAGTTGGAGCAGATGGCCGCGGCGGAGAAGGCGAAGCTGCTGGCCGGGCGTAAGGTAGCGTTGCTCTTTTACGAGTCGAGCACACGCACCCGCACTTCGTTCGAGCTGGCCGCAAAGTCCCTGGGTGCCACGACCACGCTGGTCTCCGATAAGTCCTCGTCGATCGAAAAGGGTGAAAGCCTGAAGGACACCGGGCTGACGCTACGCGCGCTCGGCGCTGAGTGCATCATCCTGCGGCATCCTTCGAGCGGCTCGCCGTACGTGCTCGAACGCGCTACGGACCTGCCCGTGCTGAACGCCGGCGACGGCATGCACCAGCATCCGTCGCAGGCACTCCTCGACCTGCGCACGATGATCGCGCGGCTTGGTCTGCGCGAAAAACCCATCGATGCGGAGCTCCTGAAGGGCATCACCGTGACCATCACCGGCGACATCCGCCACAGCCGCGTGGCGCGTTCGAACGCACTCTTGCTGCCCCGGCTGGGGGCGAAGGTTCTGCTGTGCGGGCCGGTGGAGTTACTGCCGGAAGAGGCTGCTTCGCTGAGCGAAGGCGTCGAGATCGTGCGGGATTTCGAAACAGCTCTGGCGCAGTCGCACGTTGCGATGATGCTGCGCATTCAGAAAGAACGTCTCGCCGGGTTGGAGGTCGACCTGGCCGCATACATCGAGCAATACCAGTTGACCGAAGAGCGCCTCGCGCGGCTCGCTCCCAAGGCCGTCGTGATGCATCCCGGCCCCATGATTCGCGGGCTCGAGATCCAGGGTGAAGTCGCGGACTGCCCACAGTCCGCCATCGAAGAACAGGTAAGCCACGGCTTGGCCATACGAACAGCGCTCCTGGTACGCGCTCTGACCGATAGCGAAAATGGCCAGCTGATCGCTGGAAGCTAGAAATGAGAATGCAATGAGCAGCATACTGATTCACGGCGGCCGAGTCGTCGACCCGAAGAGCCGCATCGACGAGCCGCGCGACCTGCTCCTCCGCGACGGCCTCGTCACCGGAGTGGAGGCGCCGGGTGCCTTCTCTGGCGTCGCGGTCGACGAGACGCTCGACGCCACCGGCTGCATCGTTGCACCGGGCCTGATCGACATCCACGTCCACCTGCGCGAGCCCGGCCAAACCTACAAGGAGACCATCGCCACCGGCACGGCGGCCGCGGCGGCCGGCGGCTTCACGACCGTCGTCGCCATGCCCAACACGCTGCCGGTCAACGATACTGTCGAGCGAATGCAGTGGATGCTCGCGCCCGAACGTGGATCGAAGGTGCGGTTGTTCGCCATGCCCGCCGCAACCGTCGGCAGCCTAGGCCACGAACTCACGGGCTTCGAGGCTCTGGCCAAAGCCGGAGCGCTCGGATTCACCGACGACGGCAAGCCAATCCTCACCCCGGAGGTCATGCGCGAGTGCCTGCTGCACGCCGGGCGTCTCGGGCTCCCGATCAGTCAGCACTCCGAAGACCCCAGCCTCTCGCACGGTGCCATCATGAACGCCGGTCCAGTCGCCTTCCGGCTCGGCCTGCGCGGCTACCCGGCTTCAGCCGAATCAAGCGTAGTAGAACGCGACATCGCCATCGTCCGCGACATCCAGGCGCGGGAGGGCGTCCGCGCCCACCTGCACGTGCAGCATGTGTCCACCGCAGCTGCCATCGCAGCGGTCCGCGCCGCCAAGGCCGATGGCCTGCGCGTCACCTGCGAGGCCGCGCCGCACCACTTCACCCTCACCGACGAAGCCGTCAGCGCCGGCGGCCAACATGGAGAGATTCCCTACGACACCAACGCCAAGATGAACCCGCCGCTGCGGTCTGAGGCCGACCGCCAGGCCGTCATCGCCGGCCTGCTCGATGGCACCATCGACTGCATCGCCACGGACCACGCCCCGCACGCGCGGCACGAGAAGGAAGTCGAGTTTGACCGTTCGCCCAATGGCATCACCGGCCTCGAAACCGCGCTCGGCTTGGCGCTGCGCATCCTGCACGCCGAGCACGGCGCCTCCATCGCCCACGTCGTGGAGCTGATGTCATCTGCCCCCGCCGGCGTGGTCTCGCTCGACCGCGCCGGTTCCCTGGCGCCCGGCCAGTGGGGCGATGTGGTCGTCTTTGACGCAACCGCTTCGTGGAAGTACGAGGCCGCAGCCACGCGCTCAAAATCGAAGAACACGCCATTCGACGGCGAACCGATGCTCGGGCGCGTGAAGGCGACCGTGGTTGCAGGTAGGATCGTCTATCGTGAGGTTTGATCATGACACGCCAAGAACGGATGGACCCTAGACGCTGCCAGAACGATACACAACGGAATCATCTTCTTTGGATTGAAGAGCACGGCGTCTCCATCATCGGCGTGGCATCAAGCGCAGAGGACCCGGACCCGGGACCATCGTGGACATATTCGATTGGGTTCTGGCAACAGTACCGCCATCCGGAGGTCCTTATCGTGGGCTTGGATCAGACGCTCTCCGGACGACTCATCAACTGGATGAACCGTGCGATCCGAGACGAAGGACGACGCTTTGAGAATGGTGCTGCGGTCGACGACGTTTTGGAGGGTGAGTATGTCTGTTACTTCCAACCAATCTCAGAAGCGGCTTTCGGCGACTGGTTTGCCGCAGACCGCTGGTTCTACGACGGGAACGACCAGTTTGAAGCAGTGCAGATGATCTGGCCGGACCGGCAGAAGTGCTATCCATGGCAGAACGCGGCCCAGCCGGGGTTTCGCGCTTTGCAGACCATCATAAGTACCCTCCCGAACGGTGCGCTTCAGTAGGAGGAGCGATGACCCACTTGGCACTGCTGCGTGGAATCAACGTTGGTGGCAAGGCGAAGCTGCCAATGAAGGAGCTCGCCGCAATCTTCGCCGCCGCCGGCGCCTCCTCGGTCACGACCTATATCCAAAGCGGAAACGTCATCTTCGGATGCGCGGATGCCGAGGCGGTCTGCGCCCAGGTAACGGCGGAGATCGCTCGGGTGTACGGCTATCCCGGGCGCATCGTCCTGCGCACCGCCGACGAGCTGCGCAAGGCGTTCCAGTCCAATCCCTTCGCAAAGGCAGGCGCGCCCCTCGATACGCTCCACGTCTACTTACTGGCGGACCGGCCAGACGCGAACGCCGTTAGAGCACTCGACCCGGAGCGCTCGCCGGGCGATTCCTTCGCCCTTAAGGCGCGCGAGATCTACCTGCACCTGCCGCAAGGCATGGCGCGCACCAAACTCACAAATGCCTACTTCGACGCCCGACTGAAGACGGTCAGCACCGCACGCAACTGGAACACAGTCGGCAAGCTGGTCGAGATGATGGCATGAGACAAAATTTCCTGGCGACGCTAGTGGCGCTTTCACTCTGTGGTGGGTCGGCTCAACAGAACAGGTCGTTGGACTTTCCGCGTTACCGTGTGGAGGCCGGGGCTATGGACACGGACGGCTTGCCGACTTCCGGCGCGAAGCTCTGCACAGTTGCTCCGCCGACCGTCTGTTTTCGGATGCCGTCAGCGATAGCAGAGGGCAGTCCCAACGTTGTTTATGAGTTCGGGCTTGACCCCGTCTCGGAGCGCATTCCGCTACGGGAAGGTGGATCGGTGGTCTTTTTCCTGGCGACGTTCTCTGGCGGGGGAAGCGGCACCCTGGAGCGAGCGGCCCTGCTGCGCTACGACTCGGGCGGCAAGATCGAGAATTTGCTACCGTATGTTGCCGTGACGGACCAGAGCGAACGCCAGATGTGGCGCCTGCCCGAAATTTCGGACTATCCCGTGCTCATTACGGCGGATTTCCTATGGAACTTCGCGGCGCACGAGACTCACTTCGCGCGGCATTTCTACACCGTTGCCGCTTATGAGTTCGACCCGAGGTCAGATCGCTATGTTGAGACTTTCTTTTACAAGACCAGCCACAAGTACGCCGGGCTGGACGAGACCGACCGGATTCGGGTCTTAGGTTCAGAACGGGATGAGATTCTTCGTCGGTTGAAGATCTACGCGGCTCGGCGTTGAAGTCGCGGTTACGATCAGCATCAGAGGAAGCTTGTGACAACCGTGTCTACGACCGAGTCCAGGAAGAATCTCTACGCGCTCGTAAAACGCGTGAGGGCCGGTGAGGTCTTCCTGATCACGCGGTGGGGGAAACCGGTCGCGATGCTGGTTAGCGCCGGTGACGAGGAACAGGCAACCGCAACTACGCCCTGACGCCGGGCGGGCGCCACTTCGTGGGGTGTTGGACGCTTCGCGTGCTTAGAGGATTGCCATGCGCTTTGCGGTGGTAGTCAGGATTTCCAACGCCTGATCCAGCTGCCCGCGCGTATGCTCGCTCGTCATAATCGTGCGAATGCGCGCCTTCCCCTCCGGCACCGTCGGAAACGCAATGCCGGTCGCCATCAGGCCCTGCGCAAACAGCTCGCGCGAAAACTCCATCGTTATGCGCCCGTCACCCAGAATGATCGGAATAATCGGCGTCTCGGAAGCAGGCGTCGAAACTCCCCCAATGTCGAACCCCGCGCCCGCAAGCTGCTGTTTGAAGTAGCGCGTGTTGTCCCAAAGCCGCTCAATCCGCTCCGGCTCATTCTCCAGGATGTCGAACGCCGCGATGCACGTGGCCGCGACCGATGGTGGATGCGAGGTCGAAAACAGAAACGGCCGCGCGCGATGGTACAGAAAATCGATCAGATCGCGCGAGCCGCAGACATAGCCTCCCAGCGCCCCGATCGCCTTCGAGAGCGTACCCACCTGCACATCCACCTTGCCATGCGCGCCAAAGTGGTCGACCGAACCACGCCCGTTGCGCCCCAGCACGCCCGATGCATGCGCGTCGTCCACCATCATGATCGCGCCGTACTTCTCCGCCAGCTCCGCCAGCGCGCCTACCGGCCCAATATCCCCGTCCATCGAAAACACGCCATCTGTGATGATCAGCTTCTTGCCCGGCTCGTTTTCGACTTCCTTCAGCAGCTCCTCGCAGTGCGCAACATCTTTATGCCGAAAGACCTTGATCTTGGCTTTGGAAAGCCGCGCGCCGTCGATGATCGACGCATGGTTCAGCTCGTCCGAGAGGATGAAATCGTCCTTGCCCAGAATCGACCCAACCGTGCCCGCGTTGGCCGTGAAGCCGGACTGAAACACTACGCAAGCCTCGACGTTCTTAAACCGCGCAATCTTCTCTTCAAGCTCCATGTGGATGCGCATGGTGCCGGCGATGGTGCGCACGGCGCCCGAGCCCACGCCATGGTCCTTGATCGCCTGGATCGCCGCCTCTTCAAGCTTCGGGTGGTTGCACAGCCCGAGATAGTTGTTGCTCGCCAGGTTGATCACCTGCTTGCCGTCGTAAGTGCACACCGGGCCCTGCACGTCGTCGAGCTCGCGCAGCCGGAAGAAGGTGCCGCGCTGTTTCAGGTCGTCGAGGACGTCGGTCAGGTGCGAGAGCTGGGGGCGGGCTGTGGCAGTCGACATGGGTTTATCTTAACTCTTTTTATCCCCCAGAAAGCTGGCGGGGAAGTTTAGGCATCAGACTACGCAGGCCCCCAGTCCCATCGATCTTTAGTGTTCTCCTGTTGTGTCGGCTCCTGTTGTGCGGTTCATTTTATTTGGCCCCCTGTTGTTCGGCCCCTTCGTTCGGCTCCCTGTTGCTCGGCCCCCTGTTGCACGGCACCTGTCGCATGTTGTTACGGTTCCTTGTTGTCCCGGCCCCTGTGTCGCGTTTCACCGGCTCCTGTTGTTTTGATGGTTTGCCCGAAGAATTTTTCGGTGAGGGCTCAGGTAATTTGCTTCCCCATCGACTTATGGCATGGCTGCGGCCATGCTATAAGTCGATTTTCTTTTTGGAGTAGTCCCGATGAAGGTGTGGATTCGACCTCTGGCAATAGGCCTCATCTCCGTGGCTACCGGATGCAGGGGAGTTCGCGGGAACGATCATGCGGCGGAACTGAATCACGCCCGGCAACAGGCAGCGCTCACCGGAGTGGCGCAGACGGTGCTCTACCGGGACGCCGATGGCAGCACGGTCACCACCCTGGTGCAACCGCCGCAGCCCGGTGACCCAGCCGAACAAATCACTGTAACGAGAACGCCGCGGTGATCCTGCTACGGCCGGCTTAGGAATTCAGCGACGAGGCGCAAGGCTTCCGCCTGCACGTGCGGCGAATCCCCGGCCCCTTCCAGCAGGTGCGTCGGGTGCAGTTCGGCTTCGCGGCGAAACCAGGTCGTCTGCCGCTTGGCGTAATTCCGATGCCCCCGCTGAGCTTCTGCAACGGCCTCGGACTCGCTGAGCGCGCCCGACAACACCGCGGCCGCCTGCGCGTAGCCAAGCGACTCAAACGGCCGGCAGTCACGGCCGAACTGTGCAATCAACTCCCGCGTCTCCTCCACCAGGCCCCGCTCGAACATCGCAGCAGCGCGTGCATCGATGCGCCGGTAGAGCTCCGGGCGAGACGGCGCGAGCGTCAGACGAAGCACCCTGTAGCCGGTCAGCGCGTCGCGCCCTGCCTGCCACTGTTCGGAGATTGGCCGGCGCGCGGCAAAGGACACTTCAATCGCGCGAATGGCCTTCGGTACGTCATTCGGATGAATTCTCTCCGCAGCCGCGGCGTCCAGCCGCGCAAGCGTCCGGTGCAGGCTGGCGGCGCCGCGGGTCGCCGCGCGCCGGCGCAGCAACTCCCGCAGCGCAGGATCTTGCGGCGGTGCGGGAAACAGCCCGTCCAGCAGCGCACGCGCATACAGCCCTGTCCCTCCGGCCAGAATCGGCAGCGTCCCAAGTTCGGCCAGCGACGCCAGCGCGGCGCGCGCGTGCCGCGCGTAGTCGCCCGCGGTGCAGGCTTCGGTGGGGTCATACAGGTCGAGCAGGTGGTGCGGCACCAGCTTGCGTTCGGCGAAGCTTGGCTTTGCTGTCCCCAGCTCCATGTGCCGATACACGGCGACCGAGTCACACGACAGGATCTCGGCCCCAAAATGCTGCGCGAGCGCAAGCGAGAGTGCGGTCTTGCCGGAGGCGGTGGCGCCGAAGAGGGCGATAAGCGGGCGCATAGGGTCTCCTCACGAAGGTATCAAAGACATTGTCCTCGCCGGACAGGCCCGCTTGTCGCGCGGGGCGAGCACTTCGTGCCGTAATCGCTTCGCTTTCCCCTCCCGCTGGTCGGCACAAAACTTCATTCCGACCAACGGGAGGCTCACGCGAAGCTCCCAGCGTACGCAGTACCCGCCCCGCGCGGTAAGCGGGCTTGTCCGGCAGGACAAAGTCTTTGCCTCTCCAAAAAAACGCATCTGTACAAGCCGGCGGGCAAGCAGTTAGAGTTCCAGAGAGCGTTTTCTATGAAAAAAACCGGTTTATTTCTCGCCCTTGCCGCCGTCAGTGCCTCTGGCCAACTGCCTCATCTTCCCGGTGCAGCAAAGCCTGCCACCTACAGCGATCCGAGTGCGCCCATCGAGGCGCGAATCGACGATTTGCTGAAGAAGATGACGGTCGAAGAGAAGATCGATGCGTTCTCAACCAACCCCAGCGTGCCTCGGCTGGGCGTGGTGGGTACGAATCACGTGGAGGGTCTGCACGGCCTCGCGCTGGGCGGTCCCGGCGGCTGGGAGGGCCGCGGCCTGACCGTCATTCCCACGACAACGTTTCCCCAGTCGCGTGGTCTGGGTCAGACCTGGGACCCCGCGCTGCTCAGCCAGGCTGCAGCTCAAGAGTCATTCGAAACCCGCTTTGCCTACGGCAAGTATCATCGCGGCGGACTGGTCGTGCGCGCGCCCAACGCCGACCTCAGCCGCGACCCACGCTGGGGCCGCAGTGAAGAGTCTTACGGCGAAGACCCGCTGCTGGTGGGGACCATGGCAACCGCCTTCACCAGGGGTCTGCAAGGCACGCAGAAGTATTGGATGACCGCTTCCCTGCTGAAGCACTTCATGGCCAACAGCAACGAAGACGGCCGCGGCAGTTCGTCCTCGGACTTCGATGAACAGCTCTTCCACGAGTACTACGGCGTTCCCTTCCGCATGGCCATCGAGCAGGGTCACGCTAACGCATTCATGGCCTCGTACAACGCATGGAACGGCATCCCCATGATGCTCAATCCGGTACTCCGCGACGTCGTCCAGAAGGAGTGGGGCGAGGACGGCATTATCTGCACGGATGGCGGCGCCCTCACCAACCTGGTCAAGGAATACCATCGCTTTCCAGACATGACCCAGGCGACCGCGGCCGCCATTCACGCCGGCATCAACCAGTTTCTCGATAACTATAAGGAGGGGCTCACCGACGCCGTCAAGCAAGGGCTGGTCAGCGAGTCGGACCTCGATCGCAATCTGCGCGGGGTCTTCCGCGTCATGATCAAGCTTGGCATGCTGGATCCCAATTCCGTGGTACCGTACGCCTCCATCGGCTTCAACGACGATGGGCCCGACCCGTGGAACAAGCCGGAGCCCAAGGCGCTGGCGCGTAAGGTCACGGATGAATCCATCGTGCTGCTCAAAAATGAGCCGCCAGCCGGTGGGCCGCCCGCGCCGAAGCTGAAGCCGATGCAGAAGTTCCTGGGCTATACCGAAGCCAACGACCGGCCAAAGCTGCTGCCGCTCGACGCAAAGCAGCTCAAGACCATCGCGGTCATCGGCCCGCTCGCGGATAAGGTCGCGCTCGACTGGTACAGCGGAACCCCGCCCTTCACCGTAACGCCACTTGCGGGCATTCGTGCCCGTGCCGGTTCGGCCATACGCGTAACCTATGCCGACGGCAGCGATCTGGCCTCGGCAGCGGAGCTCGCCAAGGCAGCGGACGTCGCCATCGTGATCATCGGCAATCATCCAACCTGCGACGCGGGCTGGAATAAATGTCCGGTGCCCAGCGACGGCAAGGAAGCGATCGACCGCAAGAGCATGACACTGGCGCAGGAAGATATTGCCAAGGCCGTCTACGCCGCGAATCCGAAGACCGTCATCGTGCTGCAGGCGAGCTTCCCCTACACGACCAACTGGACCCAGGAGAATGTGCCGGCAATCCTCGAGATGACGCACAACAGCGAGGAGCAGGGCGATGGCCTCGCCGATGTGCTCTTCGGCGCCTACAATCCCGCGGGCCGGCTCACGCAGACGTGGGTCAAGGACATGGCCGATCTGCCGCCTATGATGGACTACAACATCCGCGACGGCCGCACGTATATGTACGCCAAGCAGAAGCCGCTCTACGCCTTCGGCTACGGGCTAAGCTATACGACCTTCGAGTACGGCAAGGTCCGGCTAAGCGAAAGCCACATCCGCACCGGCGAGACCGTCATGGTGAACGTGGATGTGAAGAACACGGGCACGCGCGAAGGCGACGAGGTAGTACAGATGTACGTCAAGCATCTCGACAGCAACGTGCCCCGGCCGCTCGAACAGCTTGCCGGCTTCGGCCGCATCCACCTTGGTGCCGGCGAATCGACCACAGTGCACATGCCCCTGGCCTCAAAGGACCTCGCCTACTGGGATGACGCGACGAAGAGCTGGGTGCTCGAGCCCGACAAGGTGCAGGTGATGGCCGGCGGCTCTTCCGACAGCCTTCCCGTGAACGCAACGTTGCAGGTGACGCGCTAACCGGCTTTCCATCCTGTGCCTTGAGGATCCCCAACCCTCGAACTCTCCGTGCCCCATTCATCGCTCCCCATGCGATGAGTGGGAACCACACTTCCCAACTCCACGGCTTCAGCCCCTTCGAAGCAACAACCTGATCAGCGATTCCAACGAAATCCACTTATGGCACGGCTTCAGCCGTGCCATCCTTGCCGCAGACCATGACGCGGCTTTAGCCGCTGAGGTACGCTGGAGCGCCCGACGTATTTTGAAGTTGAGTATGAAGTTTAGGGTAAGGAGCAACACAATGAGCAAAGCACGGATTCGCGCGGCACTCGCCGCACTCGGAATGATTGCGGCTTCAATGACAGCCGCCGCGCAGGTTCTGACGCTTCAACGCGGCTTCACCCAGGACCGCACCGGCGTGGCAACCGTCGTCGTCGAACCCTACGCGCCCAACATCGTGCGCGTCACCATGAGCCTTGAGAAGAAGTACGCGTTACAGGGTCCGGGGCCGGGCTTCCTGGCCGAACGCGCAGCCGACGGCTGGACCGCCAGCAGTGACGCGCACGGTGATCACCTCACCTCCTCGCGCATGGTCGTCACGGTCTCGCCGCAGCCGGCCAAGCCGTGGGTGCCGACCGGCAACTCCGCCGATATCGCACAGTTCTTCGGCGGAACCACCCCCGGCGTCGACGTCTCCATCAAGACGCCCGAAGGCAAAGACCTGCTGCAGATGCAGGGTTGGGAGATGGCCGTGCCCAACTACAAGGACGGCAACCACGACGTGCTCTACGACCGCCGCCCCACGGACGACCCGTTCTTCGAAGTCGGCGCGAACTTCGCCGCGCAAAAGGACGAGCACTACTACGGTCTCGGCCAGAACCAGGAAGGCTTCCTCGACCGCCTCGGCCACGTGCTGCACTGCGAGCACGATTACAACGCACCCAGCGGCCAAAGCGTATGTGTGCCCTTCATCGTTACAAATAAGGGATACGGCCTGGTCTGGGACAATCCTTCCAAAACCACCGTAGCCTTCGGCTTCAACAACTCCGTCAACTGGAAGTCGCAGGTGGGTCAGCGCGTCTCGTTCTTCGTCATCGCCGGCAACACCTACGACGAAATCTACGAAGGCTACCGCAAGCTCACCGGCACCACGCAGATGCTGCCCAAGTCCGCCTACGGTTACATCCAGTGCAAGCAGCGCTACAGCTCTCAGGAAGAGGTAATGAGCGTGGCCAAGGGCTATCGCGAGCGCCATCTCCCCATCGACGACATCGTCATCGACTGGTTCACCTACACCAAGATGGGCCAGATGGACATGGACCCTGCCAAGTGGCCGGACCCAACCGGGATGAACAAAGAGCTGCACGCGATGAACATCCACACCATGATCAGTGTGTGGCCGCGCTTCGTCCCCGGCAGCCGCTACTATGACACCCTGCTCCAGAACGGCTGGTTCGAGCACCTCGCCGACGGCACCCCAACCAACGGCCTGCCCTATGACCGCGCCGGGTCCGACATCGACTCCACCAACCCCGCCGCGCGCGCCTGGTACTGGGACAAGATCAACGAGAACTACGTGAAGAAGGGCTTCGACGCCTTCTGGGCCGACGAAACCGAGCCCGACCTTCCCCCGAACGGCAGCTACTTCCACATCGGCCCGGGCACCGAGTACTTCAACGTCTACCCGCTCTACCACACCGAGGCCTTCTACGACGGCATGCGCAAAGACATGCACGAGCGCGCCCTCATCCTCGCCCGCGACACCTATCTCGGTGCCCAGCGCAACGGCACCATCTTCTGGTCGTCGGACATCAGCCCCAACTGGGACACGCTCAAGCGCCAGGTGCCCACCGGCATCAACTTCGCCGCCTCCGGCATGCCCTACTGGAGCACCGACATCGGCGGCTGGCAGGGCCTGCCGTACTACCACAAGCCGGAACGCCCCGTCCTCATCGATCCCTCGGACGCCCGCGAAGAGGTCGGCCAGTACGACGACTACCCCGAGCTCTACGTGCGCTGGTTCGAGTACGGAGCCTTCCAGCCCAACTTCCGTACCCACGGCACGCGCCCGCACAACGAGGTCTGGAGCTACGGCAAGCAGGCCGAGCCGATCCTCGAAAAATACCTGCGCCTGCGCTACCAGCTCATGCCCTACATCTACTCGCTCGGCCACTTCAGCAACGTCACCGGCGCACCCTTCATGCGCGGCCTCTTCATGGACTTCGGAAGCGATCCGAAAGTCGCTGACATCGGCGATGAGTACATGTTCGGCCCCGCCCTGCTCGTCGCGCCCGTCACCGACCAGGGCATGACCACGCGCCAGGTCTACCTGCCCGCCGGCACCGACTGGTACAACTACTGGACCAACGAACGCCTGCACGGCGGCCAGACCATCACCGTCAACGCCCCCATCGACACCATCCCGCTCTTCGTCAAGGCCGGCTCCATCCTGCCCCTTGGAGAACCCGTCGAGAGCACCAATCAGCTGCAGAAAATTGCAACCCTGAAGGTCTACCCCGGCGCCGACGCTGACTTCGACCTCTACACCGACGACGGCACCACCTACGCCTACGAGCAGGGCAAGTTTGCCATCTCAAAGCTGCACTGGTCCGACGCCGCCGGCAAGCTCACCCACACCGGCGCGCCCGTCGGCTTCTCCGGCGCCAACGAGACCGTGGAGGTCGTCGGCCGCTAGCTTCATCATTCAGGCGACACCATCGTGTGGTCTAATCGGCGTGTTTCCTACTCCCTGCACGAAGGAGCTTTATGCCGATCCTCAAAACCCACGATGGTGTCGATATCTACTACAAGGACTGGGGCACAGGCCAGCCCATCGTCTTCAGCCACGGATGGCCGCTTTCGTCCGATGACTGGGACACCCAGATGCTGTTCTTTATCAACCATGGCTACCGCGTCGTCGCGCACGACCGCCGCGGCCACGGCCGGTCCTCCCAAGTCGGCGACGGCCATGACATGGATCACTACGCCGACGACCTCAAAGCCGTCGTCGACCACCTCGATCTGCACGATGCCATCCACGTCGGGCATTCCACCGGCGGCGGCGAAGTCGCGCACTACCTCGCGCGCCACGGCGAAGCCCGCGCCTCGAAGGCCGCGCTCGTGTGTGCCGTCACCCCGCTCATGCTCAAGACCGAGGCCAACCCGCTCGGCCTGGCGAAAGAAGTCTTCGACGGCCTGCAGGCGCAGCTCGCCGCCAGCCGCGCGGACTTCTACCGCGCCCTGCCCGAAGGCCCGTTCTACGGCTACAACCGTCCCGGCGCAAAGCCGTCACAGGGAGTCATCGGCAACTGGTGGCGGCAGGGTATGATCGGCGGCGCCAAGGCCCACTACGACGGCATCGTCGCCTTCTCCCAAACCGACTTCACCGAAGACCTGAAGAAGATCACCATCCCCGTCCTCGTCATGCACAGCGAAGACGACCAGATCGTGCCCTACCAGGCTGCCGGCCCGCTCGCCGCCAAGCTGCTCCCCAACGGCACCCTGAAAACCTACAAGGACTACCCCCACGGCATGCCCACCACGCACGCCGACGTCATCAACGCCGACCTGCTAGCCTTCTTCCAAAGCTAAACAAAACCGCGCCAGCGAAAACATCTTGGGTGCCCCAGGTCTCGCTTCTGAGACCTGGGATCCCCAAAGCTCCAATCGCCCTCATCGAACCACTACGGCCTCCACCATCCCGCATGGAAGATCGCCGCGCGATTCGCCCTCAGCAACACAATCAGCAGCGTCACCAGCGCCAGCACCAGCAGCCCACGCAGCTGGCTTCGCCGTTCCCGCGCCAGCGCCTCCGCGCGCCCAGCCGCATCGCTCTTCGCAAGTCGCGCCATACGGTTCACCCGTGCGAGCCTCAACTCTCAACTAAAAAACTCTCTACTCTTTACTCCCGAATTCCCGCTCCAACCCCACTCCGTGCCCCATTCATCGCGCTTCTGCGATGAGTGGGAACCCGAGCCTCCCCCGCACCCGCACCAACCCCTAGAAATCATTCTTCGGCGCATTATGGCTGATGATGAAGTCGATCCTCAACTCCAGATTCGGCCCATTGAAGTTCTTCGGCAGCGGCGGCATCTGCCCCACGCCCGTAATCGAACCCCACGCCGCCCGGTCGATCGCCTGGTCATGCGTGCTCGCGTCCAGGTGCATCGCGCTCACGGTGCCATCCTTGTTGATCGTGAACCGGATCAGCGTGTTGCCTTCCTTGTTCAGCGGCGGCCGCGTCTCTTCCGGAATCAGCGGCAGCCAGGAGTCGTACAGAATCCGAAGCAAACGCTTGATGTATGGGCCGAAGTCGACTCCCAGCGTATCCGACAGAATCTCGGCACCCGCCCCAAGATTCGAGCCATGGCCGCTCGGCGCATTCACCCCGTAGTTGCCGCCCTGCCCGTGCGCAAGCGAGTTGGCAAGGTCCCGCATCGCCTGCTGCGGGCTCTCCTGTGAGCCGAAGTTCGGCCGCGTCGGCTGCTGTGTGGCCGATTGCGCCGGCTTCGGCGCATCGGGAATCGGCGTGCTCGGCGCCGGACGCTGCTGCGGTTGTGGCTGCGGTGCGGGCGGCTGCGGACGCTGCACCTGCGCCTGCTGCTGCGGCGCGGGTTGTGGCTGCGGCTGCGGTGCAGGCTTCGGAGCCGGCGCATGCGTGCCCGGCGCGCCCGCCCGCGGAGTCGGCGGCTTCTGGTCCGGATGCGGAGTCTGCGCAACATGATTTTGCTCTGCGATCGCCTTTGGCTTCGGCGGAACCTTCTGAATCAGGTTCTTCGGCAGGTCGAGGAACGGAAGCTCTTTCTTGTTCAGCTCCGTTACTTGTTCCTTCGGGTTCACGATGCGCCCCTGGTGGAACAGTACCCGCGGCCCATAGATCGCAAACCACGCCAGCGCCAGGCAGATGATCACCGAGATGTAGATCGACTCGCGGAACCGCGCCTTCGCAATCTCGTCATCGATCGAGTCGAGCAGATGAATCAGCTCATGCTCTTCGAGCTCGCCGAAGCGGCGTGTCGTCACCTTCACAGGCTGGTTGCCGGGTGACTGGCCGGGCGGGGTCGGCGGAGGCGTAGTGGGTGGGGTCTCGAGTATGGGCATGAATTAACGCGGAAACGGGCCTAAGCGTCTGACGCTTGGGACGGTGCATAAGTTTTAGACCCTAACCAAGTGTAAGGGATACAGGCTTCGAAGGGAGGATAGCCAAAGAACGGGCAAAACGGGCAACAGCATCCCTCGAGCGTGTGTTCATGGATTCTTCGCAGGGTTTGCAGGTTTGTGCAATTTAGACTGAGAGGGTATGGACGGTTTTGCAACAGATTTGGAAGCAGCGGTTCTGACCATCAGCGATCGCTGCGCGGCAGGGACGCAGGTGGATGCAAGCGGGCCGGCGGTGAAGCGCATGCTGGAAGAGGCCGGGCTGCCGGTGACCGCGACCGCGACCCTGCCGGATGAAGTGGGCGAGATCGCCCATGCCCTGCGCCATCACGCGGCCAACGTGAACCTGATCGTGACCACTGGTGGCACCGGCCTGGCGCCGCGCGACGTTACGCCCGAGGCCACGCGCATGGTATGCGACCGGCTCGTCGACGGCCTCAGCGAGCGCATGCGCGCCGCCGGCCTCGCTGAAACGCCGATGGCGCCGCTCAGCCGAAGCGTCTGCGGCTGCCTCGGAGCAACCCTGGTCGTGAACCTGCCAGGCAGTCCAGCCGGCGCGACCACCTCGCTCAAGGCCATTCTGGAGCTACTGCCGCACGCGCTGCGCCTGCTCACCGGCGATTCGAACCACGAAGAGGCAGCGTCTTGATCGCCGCCGCGGCCTGGCTGCTCGGCATCCCCTGGAAAAAGATCTTCGGCGCCATCGGCCACTGGCTCGTCAAAGCCAAGGTCTGGCTACTGCTCGCATTGAAACCCTTCGGAGTCTGGGGTCTGCTGCTGCTCTCGACTATCGATTCCGCGGCCATCCCCATGCCGTTTCTCGACCCGCTCATCGTCAGCTACGGCGTCAACAACCACGCCATGTGCTTCTTCTACTGCCTGGCCGGCGCCATCGGCTCAGCCATCGGCTCCATGCTTCCCTACTACCTCGGCCGCGCCGGCGGCGAGCTCTTCCTGCTCAAACGCATCAACCGCGCGCGCTACGAGCAGCTTCGCGACCGTTTTGAAAAGCAGGAGTTCCTCGCCATCATGCTCCCCGCCATGTGCCCCCCGCCCATGCCGGTGAAAATCTTCGAGCTCGCCGCCGGCGTCTTCGAGATGCGCGTCCTCTCCTACTTCCTCGCCATCGCCGCCGGCAAGTTCCTGCGCTTCCTCATCGAATCCATCCTGGTCATCGTCTACGGCCCCACCATCCTCTCCACCGTCCTGCACGTCTTCCGCCAGCACGCCGGCATCTCCTTCGGCGTAGTTGGCGCCGGCATAGCCGCCCTCGCCTTCTGGATCATCCGCAAAGTCTTCGACCGCCGCAAAGGCGTCCCCCTCCCCGTGGAGGGTGAACTGGAAGTCGGACCCGGGGATGCACTCTAAGAATCACCACGGATAAGACGGATAAAGAACGGATGATCACGGGTGGTGCAGGCCGGGTTTGCGATCGTTTGTGAAAAGCAGCCGGCGAAACTTGGCACGTTCGCCGAAAGCCAAAATGAGGCCGACCTCGATGGGCGTGGAGCGCAGGTAGTGGAGCAGCTGAGCCTCAAACTGTTTAGTAATTTCCTCCGCCGTCTTCAGCTCAAGAATGATCCTGCGGTCAACCACAATATCTGCATAGAACGTACCGACCCAATGGCCTCGGTAACTTACTGGTATGGGGACTTCCTCTTCCGCTTGCAAGCCCGCCTCACGCAATCCAATGAGCATAGAACGCCGATAGACGCATTCCATAAAACCAAACCCAAGGTCATTCGCCACACGATAAAACACCGAAATAGTCTTCTTGGTCAGTTCCGCATCCTGCCCTTCAAACTCTGCAATAGGCATCATCTTCCCTCCCGCTCTTATCCGTTCTTTATCCGTCTTATCCGTGTACTCACTCCCTACTTCTGCCCACGACCATCAAACTGAGTCTCCACCACCCTGCTACCCTCCGGCTCCTCCATATCCAGCAGCACCCACCCACTCAGCGGCGGCCGCTCCTTCCCATTCATCAACAAGCTCGCATACATAAACCGCGCATCCGCAAACGAAACCCTGGTCAGCGGATGGTGCGGGTCACTCGTATCCGGCGTCACCGTCAGCACCGGAAACATCGACCAATCCAAATAAATCCGCCCCAGGTAACTCCGCTTCGCCACCAGCAGCGGCAGCGTCGTCTGCGGCTTGAACAGCGTGTCATACGGCGCCGGCACGTCTCCACCCGCACGCGTCGACACTGAATAAAGCCGGTACGCATCGGCCGAATCCGCCACCACCGCCCACGAAAACGGATCGGTCGGCTGCGGGCTCGCAAACACCCGGTCCGCGGCCTGCGTCTGCCCGACCAGGTGCATCGCAATCTGCCGCTGGTCGTACCGCAGCACGTACAGCGCGCCAATCAACAGCAGCGCCACCCACGACCAGCCCGTACTCGCAAACTTCCGCTTGCGCGCGCCCACCTCCGCATTGATCAGCCCGAACAGCCCCGGCAGCACCAGCCCCAGCATCAGGATCCCGAACATCACCGGCTCGAAGATAAATACGAACGACCCCGCATACCACCGTGGATTGAACGGAAAAAACGGCCGTATCCCGTAGTTGTTGGTCCAGTCCAGCAGCAGATGGCTCGCGAGCGCGAGCAGCGTCCCCGCATACAGCCAACCCCAGTTGGGCGCAGCCTTCGTCGGCCTTTTGCGAAACCGATGCCACAGGTAAACCCCCAGCGTAATCAAAGCCGCTTCCACCGGCACACCAACAAACGTATGGGTAATCCCGCGATGATGTTCAAAGCCCGTAACCGGCCCACCAGCCGACCACAACGTATCGATATCCGGAAACTCCGCCGCAATCACCATCGCAGCAGTGGCATAAGCAGCACGACGGTTTACGCCAGTGCGAGCAAGCACGGCGCCGGTAAGCATGTGGGTGACGGGTTCCATACAGGCAAGGGTACAGCGCGGAACGACCTCCGCAACTCGCCGAATCTATACTGAGGCTCATGGATTTCCATCCCGAAATCGACCAGCTCCGCGACGAACTGCGCCACCACGAGTACCTCTACTACGGCCTCGACGCCCCTGTCCTCACCGACGCCCAGTACGACGCGCTGATGAACAAGCTCAAGGCCCTCGAAGCCGAGCACCCCGACCTCGTCACCCCCGACTCCCCCACCCAGCGCGTAGGCGGCAAGCCCGCCGACGGCTTCCAGAAGGTCCCGCACTCGCGCCCCATGCTCTCGCTCGACAACGCCTACAACGAAGACGAGCTCAAAGCCTGGGACACCCGCGTCCGCAACGGCCTGCCCCCCGGCGACACCATCCGCTACACCTGCGAGCTCAAGCTCGACGGCCTCTCGCTCGCCCTGCACTACCGCGCCGCCGGCCATACCGCCCGTCTCGAACGTGGCCTCACCCGCGGCGACGGCGCCATCGGCGAGGACGTCACCTCGAACGTCCGAACGATACGCTCGATTCCACTGACTATTTCGGCAGAGAAGCTCAAACACGCCGGCCTGCCGCAGAGCTTCGAAGTCCGCGGCGAATGCGTGATGCCGCAGGCCGCCTTCCAGAAGATGAACGAAGAGCGCGAAGCCGCCGGCCTCACCCCCGCCGTCAACCCGCGCAACGCCGCCGCCGGCACCATCCGCACGCTCGAACCCTCCATCGTCGCCCAGCGCCGCCTCGACTTCTACGCCTACTTCCTCCTCCAAAGCGAAGGCGGCGAGATGCTCCTGGCATCCCAGTCTGCTGCGCTCGCGGCCCTGGGCAGCATCGGCATGCGCGTCAACCCCCAGGTCGCCACCGTCTCCACCATCGACGAAGTCTGGGCTTTCATCGAACGAGCCGAACCCCTCCGCGACACCCTCCCCTACGACATCGACGGCATCGTCATCAAGGTTGACGACACCCGCCAGCAGCGCCGCCTCGGCTTCACCGGCAAGGCCCCGCGCTGGGCCATCGCCTACAAATTCGCCGCACGCGCCGCCGTCACCCGCCTCAACGGCGTGCTCTTTCAGGTCGGCCGCACCGGCAAGGTCACGCCCGTCGCGGACCTGCAGCCCGTCTTCGTCGGCGGCACCACGGTCTCGCGCGCCACGCTCCACAACGCCGACGAGATCGCCCGTCTCGGCGTCCGAATCGGCGACCAGATCTCGGTCGAACGCGGCGGCGACGTCATCCCCAAGATCACCGGCATCGTCACCCCCGCAGGCGAAGACGGCCGCGACATTATCTTCCCCACAGACTGCCCGGTCTGCGCCACCGCCCTCGTCAAAGAGCCCGGCGAGGTCGACTGGCGCTGCGTCAACGCCAGCTGTCCCGCACGCCTGCGCGAAGAGCTCGTCCACTTCGGCTCACGCGGCGTCATGAACATCGAAGGCCTCGGCGACGCCATGGTCGGGCAACTCCTCGGCCAGGGAATCGACGAAGAAACCCCTGAAGCCGACGGCGCCCCGAAGACCATCCGCGAGCCGCTCGTCCACACCCTCTCCGACCTCTACTCCCTCACCAAGGAGCAGCTGCTGAACCTCGAACGCGTCGGCGACAAAACCGCGCAAGCCCTGCTCGACCAGATCGAACGCTCGAAGCAAGCCGGCCTCGCCCGCGTCCTCCTCGGCCTCGGCATTCGCTTCGTCGGCGAGCGCACCGCCGGCCTTCTCGCCGCTGGCTTCGGCTCGATCGATGCCCTCATGGCCGCCTCGACCGAAGACCTCACTGCCGTCAACGAAGTCGGCCCCAAGGTCGCCGAGGCCATCACCGAATTCTTCGCCGAACCACGCAACGTCACGCTGGTCGAAAACCTGAAAGCCGCCGGCGTCGTCATGACCGCCGAAAAGCGCGTCACCACCACCACCTTCGAAGGCCTCACCTTCGTCCTCACCGGCACGCTCCCCACCCTCACCCGCGAGCAGGCCAAGGAGAAGATCGAATCCGCCGGCGGCAAGGTCTCCGGCTCCGTCTCGAAGAAAACCAGCTACCTCGTAGCCGGCGAAGACGCCGGCTCCAAGCTCGAAAAGGCCGAATCCCTCAGCGTTAAAGTCCTCGACGAGTCCGCCCTGCTGGCCCTCCTGGAAGTATGAAGCTCCCAGCTCAAAGCTGGTCAGCTATCAGCTCTCGAACAACCTGCCGTCGTAAAATAGAGCCATGGCGTTCCCGATCAAAGAGTGCGTAAACTGTGGCGAAGAGTTTGAACTGAAGCCCGGCAAACCCGGTTTCGCCAACCGCTGCCCAGAGTGCAGCGAACCCGAAGCAGACTCCTCCGCGACCGGCGCAAACCTCGGCGCCACCGAAAAGCGAGCCCTCGACGCCGAGCGCCGCGCCGCCATGAAAAACCTGCTCTACCGCAAAGACAGCTAACGCATCACCGTGCCCCATTCATCGCGATTTTGCGATGAGTGGGAACCACACCCAAGTCTTGACTCAAAAACTCTCTACTCTGTACTCGCGAAGTCCCTTGGCGAATTGATTCACTAGTGAATCTGCACCAGCCCACCCGGCTCATGCCCATGCCTCGGCGGAATCGTCTGCGGCGATCTCCAGTGGTCGATATAGCTCACCTGGTGCACGCAAGAGATCGTGCAGTTCGGCGCGCAGCCCTTCTCCGTGATGAACTCCCGCTTCACATCCTCCCGGCTATACTCCGCAATCGGCACACCCGGGTTCCCGCGCTTCTGCGAGCAGTAGTGCACCAGCCCGTTCTCGCAGATGTACAAATACCGCGCCCCCGCCCTGCAGCGCCAGTCGTTCGGCTTGCCATTCGCAATCGCCAGCTGAAAATGATTGAACCTCGAATAGCTTCGCCGCGTCAGGTTCCGCACCTTGTCCCACACGCCGCGTTCCTTCTCGCCCAGCGGCTTCAACTGCCCGGACCCATCATGAATAATCCCGATGGTCGACGAGAAGCCCAGCGCCAGCGCCCGTTCCGAGACGGTCAACGCATCCTCCGGATTCGCCACGCCGCCGCCCACCACGGAGTTGATATTCACATGAAAATCCGCATGCTCCGCCAGCATCTTCAGCTTCGCATCCAGCACCTTCAACGACTTCTTCGAGACCGCATCCGGCATCACGTTATCGATCGAGATCTGCATATGGTCGAGCCCTGCCCGGTTCAGCCGCTCAATCCGGTCCGGCATCAATAAGTAACCATTCGTGATCATGCCCGCGATCGCACCCGTCTTGCGAATCCGCGCGATAATCCGGTCGAGTTCCGGGTGCAGCAACGGCTCGCCGCCGGAGATCGTAATCACCGAAGTCCCCAGCCGCCCAAGCTCGTCTATGCGCCGTTCCATCTCTTCGATCGGAACTGCCTCGCTATGGTCGTCGAACTCATTGCAGTAGGTGCAGGCCAGGTTGCAGCGGCGCATCGGGATGATGTGCGCCATGTAGGGATGGCCGGTAGAGAGCAGCGCCGATCCGATCGACGCGAGTTCGCGAACCTTGCGTGAGGCCCCGATCAACCGCCGCTTTGCCGTCATACGCCGGCCGATGGTTCCGTCAGACATGATGTTCTAAGTATAACTGCGTGTCCTGCCGGACGGGCCCGCTCGTCGCGCGGGGCGAGCCCTTCGGGCCGTATTGGGCTTCGCGTAGTCCTCCCGTTGGTCGGCACAGGAGTTCGTGCCGCGCGGCCACGCGAAGCAATCACCCCACGAAGTGGTCGCCCCGCGCGACGAGCGGGCCCGTCCGGCAGGACGAAATCCCTACAGCCTCAACAAGCACGCAAGCCGGTTCGGCTCATGCTCATCCTGCGGCATCTCCAGCGCGGACTTATGTTTCACATCCGGCACCAGTGTCAGGATCTTCTCCTGCCGGTCACGCATGATGACAATTGGGATGGGCCTTCCCTTGGCCTCGCGGATCGTCTTCGTCCAATGGCTTAGATTGTTGATCGGCAGCGTATTCGCCTTCACGACTACATCGCCCGCCCTGAGCCCCGCCATCGCTGCCGGGCTGTTATCCGCGACCGACCGAATCAGCAACCCACCCCCATTTACGCCGAAGAACGAGCCGAGTTGCGGCCCCACCACCTCCAGCATCAGCCCCGTGTAGGTGGGGCTGGCGAGCAGACTGCTGATAAACCCGCGGCTGTACTTCGAGGCCACCGTGGGCGGCGACGGTGGCGGAAGCGCCACGGCAGCCCCATCGCCCGTCGGCAGGGCAAACGCAGGCGCCTGCGGGCCGGCAAGGTGCTGCTCCCACGCCTCGCGTTCGAGCTCCGCACGATCCGCCATCGGGGCCGACGTGACGATCGTCTGGCCATCGCGCGCAATCGTCATCACAACGTTTCTCCCCGGCGGGCAATCCTTCAACATGCGCCGAAGCTGCTCCTCGCCGTCGATCAGGACGCCATTCATCTGCAGCACGACATCGTGCACCTGCAGGCCCATCTTGCCCGCCGGCGCGTCGTGGTCCACGCGGATAATCTCGGCGCCCTTCGTGTCTTTCAGTTTCAGCTGCGCCACCTGGTCATCGCCGACATCCCGAAAGTCGATGCCGAGATACGGTTGCGCGGGGCCGGAGTGGACGCTGCCGCGCTGCGTCACGTGCGGGTTGAAGGCGGTAGGATCCTCGCACACGGCAAAGCCGCTGAGCGACAGAGTCGCCAGGAGTACGAGCCCGTAGCCACCCCTCATCTTCATCGACTGCCTGTTCCTCTGGCCCAAATGTCCTACGGGAATCTTATCAACTCGGAGGCCGCTCACTGGAGAGTCGACGCCCCTGCGAGAGCCTGCGTGCTCACCGTGCGGATGTACGGGTTATCGTCGCGCGTGGAGACCGTGCGCAGCGCCTGGCGCACGCTCGTGTCGGAGTCAACCGGCTCCAGCATCGAAATGGCACGCGTACGAACGCTCGCGCTCGAATCCGAAAGCAGCGACTGCAGCACCGCGTCGCGCACCTTGTCGTCTTGCGCAATGTACGGCTGCAACCCTTCAAGCGCCTTCAGGCGTACACCCGGATTCTTATCCGAGCGCAGGCTGGTAAGCAGCGCCGCTCGGATGCCCGTGCCGTCCGTCTCCACCTTGCACTCGTGCCCCACTTTGCACTCGTCGGCCAGGATCGCGACCGAGTCGACGCGCACCACGTTCGTCGTCGCGTCATGCGTCGCCACCATCAGCAACTGCCGGATCTGCGGGTCGTCCAGCGTGCCCTGCGCCATCTCCGGCACAACGCGGTTGTAGCTCACCTGCACGAGATTGCCGGGGAGCTGCGTAATCCCCGAGATGTTCGAAATGCCGCCGCCGGACTGGTTCACGATCGTCACAGGCGGATGCTTCATCGGCTGATGCGCCACCTGGTAGCGATATGTGAAGTTACCGCCAAGGAAGCCCACGCCCACCAGCAACGTCGCCAGCGCAGGCGCACCCTGGATGTGTCCCAGCCAGGACATCGCATTCGCGGTAAGGCGTGTCAGGAACCCATGCTGCGGCATCGCGTCGAGCGCTTCGTCCAGCCGCATGCGGCTCTGCGCCAGCAGGTTCGGGTCGGGGTCTGACATTGGGTAGAGCCGGGTCAGCTCATCCATCTGCCGCAGGCTCTCGAGCTCCTCGAGACAAGCCTCGCACACCGCAAGATGCTGCTCTAATCCAATCGTGTCCTGGTCCGGCAGCTCACCGTACGCTGCCAGGATGATACTGTCGCGTGCTCCATCACAGTTCATTGCTTTCGCCTCAATCCAGCCTCAAAAATTGTGCTTCTACTACTTACTTCCGGTTCTTTGCCCGGTAAGCCAATCAGAACGCCTTTCGGTCAGGGACTAGGGCCTAGGGGCTGGTCAATTAATCTCACGGGCTCTTCAGGCCCTAGTCCCTACACCCTAGTCCCTACACCCTGCCTCTACAGCCCCTTCAACTCCGCAAGGTTCAACCTCAGCTTGCGGGTTGCGCGAAACAACGTATTCTTCGCGGTCTCCTCGGTCGTGCTCAACATCTCGCCAATCGTCCGCAGCTTCAGCCCCTGGTAGTGCTTCAGCTCGAACACCGTACGCTCGCGCGGCGTCAACTTATCCAGCGCGGCCGCAATCCGCTCGCCCATCACCTTGCGATCGAGCTCCCGCCCCGGATTCGCCATCGCGCGGTCGTCGGTGATGTTCGCCATCAAATCCATCTCATCGCCGCTCGCATCCAGCACCGTTGCCGGATCTTCCCGGCGGCTCTTGCGCCGGCGCAGCTGGTCAAGGCAAAGATTCGTCACAATCCGGTACAGCCACGTATAAAACGAGCATTCGAACCGGAAGTTGCCCAGGTGCCGGTACGCCTTGATAAAGGCTTCCTGGTGCACGTCCTGCGCGTCCTGCTCATTCGCCAGCATATGCAGCGCCAGCCGCAGCACGCTTTGGTCGTAGCGGCGAACCAACGCGTCGAACGCGGTCCGGTCGCCCTTCTGCGCCTCGCGAATCAGGTCATCGTCCTCGACCCGCTGCTGGGCGCGCGCCTCAATCTGCGCAGGCGTCAGCTTCGCCCCTCGTGCCCCGGTTTGTGCCGCCGCTTTCGCCACTAGCGCAGATTCTACGCCCGAAATAGCCGCGCTGGCTCCAATCGCCAGATTTGCCAGTCCGTTGCCGACACCGAATGGAGCCCGGCGCAGAGCCGCCATCACCGGCGACAATTCACCCTCCACGCCTAAACCCAACGCCTCAGCGCCCATACTGTTTCCGACTCCGGAGTCAGAGATCAACTTCTGCATAGATAGACCGCGACCGCTCGCAAAAGGTCATCAAAGCACCCTTCGAAATCTACTGCCCCACCCACGCAAGCCACGCCGCGCTCGTCGTCGCATCCGGCAGCCAACCCTGCGCATTCACAATCGAGCTCCCACCCGGAATCAGCGATGCCGCCGTAAACGTGCAGTTCTGGTAGCCCGTCACGTCCCACTTCCCGTTGGGCGTGCAGGTGTAGTTTTCGAAGACGCCCATCGCCAGCGGCACCGTCGCCAGCGTGCTTGTATTCGTCACCCTGAGTGCTGTCGTCGCCGCGATCCACGGCATAATGAGGGGCGCCGTCGTGATCGCGCAGCAGTGGCCCTGGCCATGCTGCACCGCGTAGGCCCAGGGCGCATTCTTCTTCCAACCCTGGGCAAAAAACATCTGGTCGCGTGACGTTCCGGCATCCACGTCCTGATCGTTCGCAAGCACCAGGAACGGGATCTGCAACACCGCCCTGGCTCGGGACGACCGCATTCAACTGCTCCGGAGCAGATGCCCCGCAGTAGACAATCACGCCGATCACGCGGCCAGGCTTATAGTTAGCCGTGGTCGCTGCAAGCACGCCGGCCGCGGAAAACCCGAAGAGTACCACGTTCGAGGTCGCGAGCTCCGGATGAGAGCTGGCCGCGGCGAGCTGATCCAGCCCCGTATACAGCTCGCGCCCAGGGCCCGCGAAGGCATTTTGCTGAATGTCACCAAACGACGCCGCGTTGCACTGCTGCACGCGAACCATCCCAAGATTCATCGCGCCGGCGAAGGCCTGCAGCGCCGCATCGTTGAACAGCTCGCCACTGTCGGCGCGGTCGAAGACCACAAAGACGCCCCGCAGCGTGGCCGAGGGATGCGCCAGGTACAGATAGTAGCTGCAGGGGCCCGCAAGATCTTCGCCCGCCACAGGCGTCACCGTCGTCACCCAGCTATTCGGGGACCCACTCGACGGAAACGGCGTCGTCGGTGGAGGATCGGCCGGAGGACCATGCAGTGTATCAATGCTCGCCGCACTCGAAGCCGCCTCGGAGATGGTCGTGCAGCCGATGGTAAAAGTAGTCAGAAGAAGGGTGCAGACGCAGAGGAGGGCGAGCCGAAGGGAGCGCATACAGGGAAATCCTTGGGGCGTTCTGACGGGGTCGGAAGGGGGCCTGTCTGCAATGTAGCATCGCCCGGCAGCGATGCGAAAGACCTTTACCGGGTTGGTGGGCTGTCGCCGCACATCCACACCGCGGCATTTATTCTAGCTTTCATGTCTCTCTTTCCCACCGAAACACCGGCAGTCCGAATCTCCGGCGCGGCCACCTGGATTCATGCGCACTGCGACGGAGGCTCGCGCGGCAACCCCGGCCCGGCCGGCTACGGCGCGCTCGTCACCGACGCGCAAGGCCGCACCCTCGCCGAACTCTCCCAGTTCCTCGGCACCCGCACCAACAACTTCGCCGAATACTCCGGCCTCCTCGCCGTCCTTGACTGGGCACTCGCCAACCACCACCCCCGCGTGAAGGTCGTCTCCGACTCCGAACTCATGGTGAAGCAGATCCAGGGCAAGTACAAGGTCAACTCACCCGACCTCAAACCCCTCTGGCAGGAAGCCCGCAACCGCATCGCCAAGCTCGAAGCCTTCGAGATCTCGCACGCCCTGCGCCACAAGAACAAGGAAGCCGACGCCCTCGCCAACCAGGCCATGGACCGCGGCATGGGCCGCGGCAACGGCACCGCTGGCGTCGACTCCCTGCCCCTGCGCCCCCGCCCGGCCGCCGCACCCGCACCCGCCGCACCCGCACCGACAGCCGCAACACCCCGCCCCGCGCCCGTCCGCCCGCCGCAATCCGCCGCACCCACCATGCTCCGCGGCTTCACCAAAGATGGCCAAATCCACCTGCTCGGCGGCGCTTCGCTGCCCGACGGCGTCTTCGTCAAGATCATCCGCGAGTAGCCGTGCACCGCCTCCTCCCCTTTCTGATCTTCGCGGCACCCCTGCCCGCCCAGCAGCCCGCCCAGCAGCCGCCCACACCCTCTGCAGCGCCGCAGTCCATCAGCCAGTCCGTAAACGTAACGGCCGACGAACCCCTGCCGCTCAACGCGCCCGACGCCATCGACCGTTCCGTGCGCCGTCTCTCCGTCGGCGACGCCGCCACCCAACCCCTCTACGCCTCGCCCGAAGATCTCCTGCGCCTCGACCCTTCCGTCACCCTGGAAGAACGCAGCCCTAATGGGTGTGCAAGCCGATCTCTCCATCCGCGGCACCACCTTCGAGCAAACCCTCGTCCTCGTCGACGGCCTCCGCCTCAACGACCCCGAAACCGGCCACCTGAACCTGGACCTCTCCCTCCCGCTCGAAGCCGTCCAGCGCATCGACGTCCTCCACGGCTCCGGCTCCACGTTCTTCGGCTCAGACGCCATCGGCGGCGCGGTCAACCTCATCACCGCCCATCCCACGCACACCTCCGCATCTCTGACCCTGGGCGGCGGCAACATGGCCGCCACCGAGCAGCACCTCCAGCTCTCCTACGTCGCCCAACGCCTCGCCACCCGCCTCACCGGCGCCCGCGACACCTCCGACGGTTTCTTCTACCAGGGCCAGAACGATCGCGGCTTCCACTCGAACGTCCTCGCCCTCGACACCTTCCTCACCCCACTCCAATCACTCCCACCCACCGAGATCCTCCTCGGCGCATCCGACCGCCCGTACGGCGCAAACCTCTTCTACGGCCCATACGACTCCGCCGAACATACCAAGGGCTGGCTCGCCGCCATCCGCCAACCCCTCCCCGACAACTTCCAGGCCGACTTCGCCTACCGCAAGCACACCGACGAGTACATCCTCGAAGTACAAAACCCCGCCCTCTACGAAAACAACCACGTCGACACCCTCTGGCAGGCCGACTCCGCGGCGGCGCCACCGCCGGCAGCCATTTCCAACTCGCCTACGGCCTCGAATCCGACGCCGACGCCATCCGCAGCAACTCGCTCGGCCGTCACGCGCGCAACCAGGGCGCCGGCTATGCCAACCTCTCGCTGCACGCGCTCGGCCGTCTCACCCTCTCCGCCGGTGCCCGCGAAGAGCTCTACGCCGGCCCGAGTTCCGTCTTCACCCCCACCGCCTCCGCCGGGTATTTCCTCGGCCGCGGGCTGCACGCCCATGCCGCCGCCGGCCGTGGCTTCCGCCTGCCCACCTACGTCGACCTCTTCTACTCCGACCCCGCAACCATCGGCAATCCCAACCTAAAACCCGAAACCGCCGCCAGCTACGAAGCCGGCCTCGACTGGATCCCCCACCTCGCCCCCGTCGGCACCCAGCCGCGCCTCGCGTTCGGAGTCACCGCCTTCACCCTGCGCCAGACCAACGCCATCGACTACTCAAAATACGTCCTCACCGCGCCCTGGCAGGCCACCAACGTCGGCAAAATCGCCTACTCCGGCGTCGAGACGACCGCAACCCTGCACCTCACCCCACGCCAGCAGATCGACCTCGGCGAGACCTTCCTGCACGCGCCACCCGCCCTCACCGGTCTCATCTCCGAGTACGCCTTCAACTACGCCAGCCACAACGCGAGCTTCGCCTACCAGGCCATCTCCCCCCGCGCCCAACTCGCCCTGCGCACCCAGGTCTCCGTCGTCCAGCAAGTCACCCGCACCGCCTACCCGCTTTGGACGCTCGCGCTCACCCGCACCCGCGGCCTCGTCCGCCCCTACATCCGCGCCGACGACCTCGCCAACATCCGCTACCAGGAACTCCTCGGCGTCCCCCTCCCCGGCCGCACCCTCCTCGCCGGCATCACCCTCGCCTGGCCCGAACGTTAAGGAAACCAAACATGACCGTGCCCCATGCATGACAGCTCCACCGTCATGCGTGGGACCGTGGCAAGACACGGAGCAACGGCCTACTTCCCCAACTCCGCCCGCACGATCTCACTCACCATCTTGCCATCCGCCCTCAGTCCGCTCGCCATAATCCGCTGCTGCACCACCCGCATCGTCACGCCCAGATCCTTCGGCCCGGGTCGCACTCCATTGGCATCCTTCGTCAGGTGCTCGATCGCCCCCGCGATCACCGCGCGTATCTCCTCCTCACCCGCGGCCTGCGGCAGGTACGCCTCGATAATCCCAATCTCCTGCTGCTCTTTCTCCGCCAGCTCCGGCCGCCCGCCCTTGGTAAACGACTCCACCGACTCGCGCCTCTGCTTGATCAGCGTCGTCAGCATCTGCTGCTCTTCCTGCTCGGTCAGCGGCTCGCGCTTATCGATCTCCTTCGACCTCAGCGCGGACTTCACCATGCGCAGCGTCGTCAGCACATGCTCGTCCTTCGCCTTCATCGCCGTAATAATGTCCTTGCCGATCCTCGCCGAGATACTAGCCGCACCGCTCTTCACGTCTTCACTCATCATCGATTCCTCCCCACCATCTTAGTCCTGCCTGACGGGCGCCCTAATCGCGGGCGGCGACCACTTCGTGGGGTAATCGCTTCGCATGGTCCTCCCGCTGGTCGGCACAGCAGAACAGGACGCGTGCCCACGCGAAGCTCCCAGCGGACGCAGTACCCGCCCCGCGCGGTTAGCGGGCCCGTCCGGCAGGACAAGTCATACAATGTCTCCATATGATCCGTAAAACTCGCCTCTTCACTCCTGGCCCAACCCCGCTTCTCCCCGCCGCGCAGTTCGCCATGGCCGCCGCCGATATCCACCACCGCACCGCAGAGTTCCGCGCCCTCTACACCCGAGTGCTGGTTCAACTGAAGCAGTTCGTCGGCACCCAGACCGGCGACGTCGTCATCCTCTCGTCCTCCGGCACCGGAGCCATGGAAGCCGCCGTCTCGAACCTCACCTCGCCCGGCGATCGCGTCCTCGTCCTTACCGCCGGCAAGTTCGGCGAGCGCTGGTCTGCCCTCGCCAAGGCCTTCGGCTGCGCCGTCGACGTCGTGCAAGCGCCCTACGGCCACACCTTTTCGCTCGACGAAGTCAAAGCCGCCCTCAAGCTCGAAACCCGCGCCGTCTTCATGCAGGCCACCGAAACCTCCACCGGCGTGCGCCACTGCGTTCCCGCAGTCGCCAAACTGTTGAAGGACACGCAGTCCGAAGCGCTGCTCGTCGTCGACGCCATCACCGGCTTGGGAACGACCCACCTCGAAATGGACGAGTGGGGCATCGACGTCCTCATCGGCGGCTCGCAAAAGGCCGTCATGATCCCCCCCGGCCTCTCCTACCTCGCCGTCGGCCCCAAGGCCTGGGACCGCATGGAAGCCACCTACAACCCCCGCTACTACTTCGACCTGCGCAAGGAGCGCAAGAACGCACGCGCCGGCGAATCCGCCTACACCCCGGCCGTCGCGCTCATCGCCGCCCTCGGCGCAGCTTTGGACTGGATCGCAGCCCAGGCCGCCACGCCCGAAAATCCCGCCGGAGACATCGTCGCCGGCCGCCGCAAGCTCGTCGAAAACGCTGAAACCATCGCCGCCATGACCCGCGCCGCCATGCTCGCGCTCGGCTGCACGCTCTTCGCGCCGGACGCCCCCGCATCCGCCGCCACCGCCGTGCTCCCACCCACGGGCGTCGACTCCGGCGTCTTCGTCAAGGAACTGAAATCCCGCTTCGGCGCCATCATCACCAACGGCCAGGGCGAGATGAAGGGGCAGATCTTCCGCATCGCCCATCTCGGCTTCTTCGACTACATGGACACCATCGCCCTCATCGGCGCACTCGAGCAAGTCATCGTCAAATCCATCCCCCAGGCCAACGCAACCTTCGGCGCCGGCCTCATCGCCGCGCAAAACGTCTACGCCAACCGCAGCCCAACCGCCGCCGCCGACAACCCCTGCCTCTGCGGCCGCAGCGAAGCCTGCTGCTCTCTGCTCCACGCCGAAGCGAAGTAGCTCCTTCTCCAGGGAACACGACCCCGCGAAAAGCTTCAGCATTACTCCATAGCAGCTGCGGCGCGCGCCAGCGACAGGAACTCGCGGGCGTGCGCCTCGGTCTCTGCTTGATCGCCTGGAGCAAAGATGGCAGAGCCGGCGACCAGCATATCGGCGCCGGCCTTCACCACCTGCGCAACCGTGTCGTGCGCGACGCCGCCATCCACCTCGATCCGGAAGTTCAGGCCCATCTCGGCGCGTAACTCCGCCAGGTGTGCGATCTTGTCGAGTGCCAGCGGCAGAAACTTCTGCCCGCCAAATCCCGGATTTACGCTCATCACCAGCACGTGGTGAACCATCGGCAGCACTTCGATCAGCGTTTCAACCGGCGTCGCCGGATTGATGACGACCGCGGGCTTTACATTGTGCGACTCGATCACTTGGAGCGTCCGGTGCAGGTGCCGGCACACCTCCTGGTGCACGCCGATCATATCCGCGCCGGCAGCCGCGAAATCTGCGATAAACGCGTCTGGGTTCTCGATCATAAGATGGCAGTCGATAGGCAGCTTCGTGTACGGGCGGATCGCCTTCAACACGGGCGGCCCGAAGCTGATATTGGGAACGAAGTGGCCATCCATCACGTCGAAGTGGACGATGGTGCCACCGCCGCGCTCGGCTGCGGCGATCTCGGACGCGAGGTGGGCGAAGTCGGCGGCGAGGATGGAAAACGCAAGTTCCAGCATGACCCCAGTCTACAGCCGCCCGCGCAGCCTCTTCGCCAACCCGACCAACGGGAGGGCCAAGCGAAGCCCAAGACCCCACGAAGTGGTCGCCGCCCGCGACTAGGGCGTCTTTGTCTTCTTCGGCAGCACCGCAATCGGCCGTTCCACATCCGGCCGGCCCGCGTGCAGCATCTTCGTCTTCAGCGCAGCCGCGCCCTCGCGATCGGTCTCCGCCATCGGCGCCGGATCGCCCAGTGCCATCCGCGCCGCGCCGCGCAGAATCCTGCGCACCGGCCAGCTTCCATCCGCATTCGGAAAGAAGATCTCGCCCACCCGCTGCTTCTCCGGCCGGTAATACCACCGTCGCAGCAGCGAAAGATGATCCGCCAGCGTCGGCAGATCGCTCACCTCGCCCGTAAGCGCGTTCAACGCCGCAAGCACCCGCTCCGCCCGCACCTCCGGCGACTCCACCGGAGTCTGTGCCGTTGCGGCGTCGCTTTCGAGCGGCACCGCCTGCAGCATCAGCGGCTGCGCAAACAGCGAGCTGCCCACGCTCGTCTGCTCCTTCACCGCCCTCACCCCGAGCGTCGACAGCGCTCCCGGCCCGGCGATGCAACCGCCTTCCAGCAGAAACACTGCAGCTTCCTGTGCGTCACGTGCCTCAACCCGCTCGGCCGTGGGCTGGACAATCACCGCCCGAAGCTGCAGCACGGGCCGCACCAGCTCCGCAGCCAGCGCAGCGATCGCCTTCACCTTCTCGTGCTGCAGGTGCAGCGCCGCAGCCTGCTCGAACTCCATCTCCGCCGAAGCCGCATCTCTCCGCGTCGCAATCTCTTCCAGCATCGACTGCCCGTGCGTGGCGAAGAAGCGCTCCACCGCGCGAGCCTCCTCCGCATACGCCTCGGCCGTGCAGCTCTGGTTGCACGGAGCCATGCACTTCTTCATCTCGCCGTAGGCGCAACCAGGGTGCGTCGGCGAGACCTCAAGATCCTCGTAGCAGCGGCGCAGCTTGAACAGGTCCAATGCCGCGTCGCAGTAGCGCTCGGCAGCGGCGCGCGACGGAAACGGCCCGTAAGTCTGCGCCAGACCGCGCTTGGTGAGGCGGTTCGTGGCGTAAACGCGCGGGTGCGCGTGTTCCATCGTCAGACGGAGGAAGTACGGCGCGTGCAGCCGCAGACGCTTGCGCGCCTGCTCCGCGCCGAAGATGCCGCGCGCAGCCGTGTAGAGCGCCAGCAGCGACGCGAACTCCGAGCCCGTGATTGTGTACTCGATGCGCCGCACGCGCTCGCGCAGGTTCAGCCGCTTGGACTGCACCTCGAAGCCGTCCGCGCCGAGCTCCGGCGGCGCCAGCAGACGCGTGAGACGCCGGCGAAGATCGGCCGCGCGCGTCAGATACGGTTCAGCGTGTTCGGCATCGCCGTAGAGCGCGAAGACACCCGGAAGCGTCGGGATCTGGCGAAGCGTGTCAGCAGCGGATTCCGGGGCAAAAGGGACCGAGTGCTCGAGCTGGAAGACGGCAGGCACGACCTCGATTGTAGACGGATTGGCGCTGCGGACGCTGGGTTGCGGCGCGCGGGTTCCCGTTCCGGGAAGGTGTGCTGATTTCTTGGCTACGGCACCGCGCGCGGGCTGCGGCGCACGAAGCGTCGGCCTTCGACCGCGTATTCGCCGCTGAGGACGCGCGCGATTGCCTCAGGATAAGCCTTGTGCTCTTCGGCGAGGATGCGGGCGGAGAGCGTTTCCGCGGTGTCGTGGTCGAGGATTTCGACCGCGCGCTGCAGGATGATGACTCCGTGATCGACGCGCTCGTCGACGAAGTGGACGGTGCAACCGGCGACTTTGGCGCCGAACTCCAGCGCTTGCGCCTGGGCTTCGAGGCCGGGAAAGCTGGGCAGAAGACTGGGGTGAACGTTGAGGATGCGGTCGGGAAAGGCCTCGACGAACGGCGGCGAGATGATGCGCATGTAACCGGCGAGACAGACGAGATCGACTTCGGCTTCGCGCAAGCGCGCGATGAACTCCTCGTCGCGTTCGAGCGGGGTCCGACCCGAAATGGGAATGTGCGCGCTGGGAATTCCGAGCTCGCGCGCGGCGGCGAGTCCGGGAGCATCGGACTTATTCGAAAGTACGAGGGCGATCCCGGTTTCGGGCAGCGTTCCCTGCGCGATGGCTTCATGGATGGCGAGGAAGTTGGAGCCTCGGCCGGAGAGCAGAATACCCAGACGTTTCATCCCCAACAGGATAGCGCGCGGGTCCGGCGGGGATCGGTGTGCCGGGTACCCCCATCCCCCTACTTTTCTGCAAAGTCCTCAAAGGAGGTGGGTTAGCTTTGGGGGTACTTTGACTTTTTGCGGGTTTCGCGATTCTTCTAAAGCAAATTGGCGGATCGCTCGTTTGGCTTCGCTGACTGGCTTCCGGCTCGCGATTTTGCTTGGTGCACCGAATTATGTGGTGTTATGGTCGGGCCGTGGAGTAGGCTGGCCCGGCTCCCGAATATCAATTTCACTGCAGAGGTTTTCCCGTGAAGAGGCTCTCCCTCGGTTTTGTGTGCCTGCTTGGTGCAGGCGCGTCCGTCTCCGCGCAACAGGCTCCGGTGACTCCCGCCGTCGCTCCTGCTTCCACCCTGGTTGCACCGGCGGCTCCGGCTGCGGCCCCTGTGACTCCGGCTCCCGCTCCCTTGAGTGCAGCTGCTCCCGATGCGAATGGCAGGTACATGCTGCGCGAAGGCGAGGATGTGAACCTGAAGTTCTCCCAGTCGCTCACGTCGAAGACCGCGACCGAGGGCGATCCGGTGACGCTCGAACTCGTCGACGACCTGAAGGTCGGAAACGTCGTTGTGGCCCGCGCGGGATCGAAGGCTATGGGCGAGGTGACGCGCGCAAAGAAGGCCGGCATGATGGGCCAGGCAGGCGACCTCGCGATCCGACTCGACTACCTGAAGGATGGCGACAACAAGATCAGACTGCGCGGCACCAAGGGCAAAGAGGGCGAGAGCGGCGTGACCGGCGCCGTGGTGCTAACTGTGCTGTTTGGCCCGATCGGCCTGATCAAGCACGGGAAGAACGTGGAGATCCAGCAAGGACAGTCGCTGCACGCGTTTGTGGGAGACGATATCGCGCTGCCACCAGCTGCTCCGCCGCCCGGGATGTAGGCACACCGCCCCTTGGCAGGCGCGAACGTTGAGGTTGATGGCGCGTTTGCCGGGCTACCCGCCTTCGAAACGGGCAGTGACGGCAGGCCAGCATAGGATCTCGGGCAAGAAGAAGAGGTATGCGGCTTGATCATGCACGAGAAATGTGTCGGGACTTCGGTACGGATGATGTGAAGCTTGAGCCCAAGCGGTGATTTCACCGATATTGGTCCAGCTCGGATTTACTATGCACAAGTCATGAGTCAAGGGACCCCGCCCACCCTAGAATGGAAGGCGAAGATCGAGACGTTCGCTGAGAGCGAGGGGGGTACGAGGTTGGGACCGAAGCGAACGAAAGTCGTAGAATTCAGCAAAAGTTTCGTTGCCAAACCGCCGATATCAGCGTCTAGTATTGATGTAAACGCAAGTTATGCGTCAAGGTCGCCAGCCTTGGATGAAGAAGCGTTGCGGGCAGCGGTACAGCGGATCGTCTACTACGGGAACATCCAAGAGAGCAGCCATTCGGTGAACGAACGAGCGCACCGGAGTATCTCCCAGGAGGATATCGTCGCGATGCTTGACGGCGCATGGGTGCTGGTCGGTTCTGCTGATTGGGATGATGACCACGGGACGTGGGAGTACAAGCTAGCTGGTTCGGACTTAGAGGGCGACAAGCTGGTTTTGAAGATCGCGGTGAATCTGGAGTTGAAGCGCATCACTGTCATTACGAAGTTTTGAGAGGTACTATGGAGCGTCTTACGGCGGAAGACACTCGGCACGAGGCTGTGGGTGTGAAGATTGCAAGCGAAAGCGAACCGTACCACTTCGTGGGCTCAGGTCTGCGGAACGTCTTTTTGGTTGGCGTTGAGTACGAGATTGACGCGGTAGCCGAGACCCAGCGGGCTGTAATCCCTTACGTCCCGGCGTTGTTGGAGGCTATTGGGCGTGTGGTTGTCGAGAAGAAGTCTGCGCTCACGGCTGACGAGATTCGGTTTCTGCGAAAGCGGCTTCGTTTTGCTTCGAAGGAGTTTGCAGGCTTAGTTGGTCTGAGCAGCGAGCAGTACTCACGCATCGAAAATGGGGGCGTAACGGTGACGCCGACCGTGGAACGCGTCGTTCGCTTGCTTTACGCGATTCTGGCCAAGGTTCCTCCGAACGAATCGGAGGAGGTTGCTAAGATTCGCTGGACGGCTGAGCTTTGTAATGAAGAGCGAATCGTTGCGCGCCGCGACGAACATGACGGCTGGATCGTTTTGACGGAAGCGGCGTAGGCGTTGATGCGTGCCGCTGGCACGCCCGCCGTTTTGGTAGATCGCTTCGGCTGCGCTTCACGACTGCGATGCGATCCTTGTCGAATTCCCGCTTGAGCAACTCATCTTTAAGGATGGCTATTGGTTTGGGAGAAGCTCGCGGGCGATTTCGTCGTCGGTGAGTTGGTCGAGCCATTGGTGGCGTTCGGCGGTGTAGTTGCCGGGGCCGGAGCGGTGAAGCATGAGGTAGCGGGCGAAGCCTCCCGGGCCGAGCTCGCGGGCGAGGATGTGCAAGACGTGCCGGTCGAATTCGATGTCGGTCATGTCTTCCGTTGGAGTGGGTGGGGTGTTCATGGCTCGTCTGCTGTCGGTAGTCTAATGGGCGGGGGTTGCGGCGGTTCGGGTTTGGGTCGGGTGGGCGAGAAGCAGATTCCTGCGCTGCGAGTGACAGAGAAGCTTGGGGCGGGGGGAGAGCGCCGGGGCTGAAGCCCCTGGGGTGGGGTTAGGGGTGGACGTAGGGCTGAAGCGCTACGCTTCCACCTTGAAAGGCGACCTGGCGCGGGGTTGCGGCACGACTTGGGAGTCGTGCCGCGGGTGTTTGGGTTATTGCAGGAGGGTGCCGGGTTCGGTGGGGGTTTTGGGGTCTTCGGGAGGGATGGTCATGGCGGCGGCTACCTTGTCGTCCGGGTCGAGATCGAGGAGCTTGACGCCGGAGGTGCTGCGGCCGGCGGAGCGAACCTGCTTGGTGTCGATGCGGATGATTTTGCCGAACTGCGAGATGACCATCATCTCCGTGGTGTCGTCGACCAGCTGGATGGAGGCGACCTTGCCGACCTTGGGCGTCGTCTTCATGTTGATGACGCCGGTGCCGCCGCGGGATTGGAGGCGGTAGCGGTCGACGTCGGTGCGCTTGCCGAAGCCGTTTTCGGAGACGGTGAGGATAAGGCAGGGTGTGAGGCCGAGCTTTTCGTCGAGCTTGTCGAGCTTGGCCTGGGCGGCGGCGTCGAGCTCGAGGTCGTCGTTCGAGCCGAGGATCTCCTGGCCGTCTGGTGCGGATTGACGGGGGGCGATGTCGGAGAGGGTGGGGGCGGTGGAACCCACCGCAGGCGATAGAGCCGGCTGAGATGGGGCACCCGGAGCGGTGGGGGAGCCGGCCCCGATGACGGCTTCAAGCTGGGTGGTGAGGCCGAGCTCGGCGGCCTTGGCGCGGCGCTGGGCTTCGCGGGCCTCGGGCGAGGGAGTGACGGCGGCGCCGATGACGTAGTCGCCCTTGCGGAGATTGATGCCGCGGTTGCCGGTGGCGGGCCGGCCCATGGGGCGGAGATCCTGCTCGTTGAAGCGGATGGCCATGCCGTCGCGAGTGGCGAGGAAGACGACGTCGGCGCCGGTGGTGACGCGTACCTGGACGAGCTCGTCGGTTTTATCGATGTTGATGGCGATGATGCCGCGGGCCATGACGTTCGAGAAGTCTTTGAGCGGCGTCTTCTTGACGGTGCCGTTGCGGGTGGCGAAGAGGATGTTTTTGCCCTCTTCGCTGAGGTTGCGGACGGGCAGGATGGTGACGACCTTTTCGCCGGGCTGGAGATCGACGAGCGAGGCCATCGCCTTGCCCTTGCCGGTGGTGCCGACGTCCGGGACTTCGTAGATTTTGACCCAGTAGACGCGGCCGGTGTTGGTGAAGCAGAGCAGGTAGGCGTGGGTGGAATCGATGATGAGCTGGGCGACAAAGTCTTCGTCGCGGGTCTTCATGCCGATGCGGCCGGTGCCGCCGCGGCGCTGCTGGCGGTAGGTGCTGATGGGCGTGCGCTTGAGGTAGCCGGTGTGCGAGACGGTGACCGCGACCTGCTCATCCATGATGAGGTCTTCGAGGGTCATGTCGACGGTTTCGTCGAGGATCTGGGTGCGGCGGGGATCGCCGTACTTGTCGCGGATCTGGGCGAGCTCGTCGGCGATGACGGCGCGGAGCTTCTGCGGCGAGGCGAGGATGGATTCGTACTCGGCGATGTTTTCGCGGAGGACGCCGAGTTCGCGGAGGAGCTCGTCGATGGAGAGCTGGGTGAGGCGGTAGAGCTGCAGCTCGAGAATGGCGTCGATCTGGCGGAGGCTGAGGATGAGCGACGCGCCGGCGGCCGTCGTCGCCCCTGTCGTCCCAGGAACGGCCGGCAGGGTGTTGGGGTCGATCCCGTATTTCGCCGGGTCGAGCGTGATGCCGGCGATCTCCGTACCGCGCAGGGTGATGGTGCGGTTTGAGAAGTAGGCGAAGAGGTTTTCGCGGGCGTCGGCGCGGCTGGACGACTGCCGGATGATGCGGATGACCTGGTCGAGGTGGTCGAGGGCTATCTGCAGGCCGAGCAGGATGTGCTCGCGGTCGCGGGCTTTGGCGAGAAGGAAAGCAGTCCGGCGGCGGACGACGTCGCCCCGGTGGTCGAGGAAGGCGCGAATGGCCTGGTCGAGCGGGAGCTCCTTGGGCTGGCCGTTGTGGACGGCCAGGAAGATCATGGAGAAGGACTCCTGCATCTGCGTGTGCTTGTGCAGCTGGTTGAGGACGATCTGGTGTTCGGCGCCGCGCTTAAGGCCGATGACGATGCGCATGCCGTCGCGGTCGGATTCGTCGCGGAACTCGTCGCGGGCGATGTCCGTGATGACTTGCTCGTTGACGAGCTCGGCGATGCGCTCGATGAGCTTGGCCTTGTTGACCTGGTAGGGGATCTCGGTGACGATGATGGCCTGGCGGCCGCCGGAGATGTTTTCGAGCTTGGTTTTGGCGCGCATCATAAAGCGGCCGCGGCCGGTGCGGTAGGCGTTGGGGATGGTGGTCTTGCCGAAGATGTAGCCGCCGGTGGGGAAGTCCGGGCCCTGCACGTGCTCGAGGACGAGGTCGAGATCGCTACGGTGATCCTGCGGGGACTTGGTGAGCAGCGCGATGGCCGCGTTGACGACCTCGGTGAGGTTGTGCGGCGGGATGTTGGTCGCCATGCCGACGGCGATTCCTGATGAGCCGTTGACGATGAGGTTCGGGATGCGGGCGGGCAGGACCGAGGGCTCGAGCGTCGATTCGTCGTAGTTGGGGACGAAGTCGACCGTATCCATGTCGATGTCGGCGAGCATCTCGCCGGCGATGCGGGTGAGGCGGGATTCGGTGTAGCGCATGGCCGCGGGCGGGTCGCCGTCGACCGAGCCGAAGTTACCCTGGCCGTCGACCATCATGTAGCGCAGGCTGAACGGCTGCGCGAGCCGGACCATGGTGTCGTAGATAGCGGAGTCGCCGTGCGGGTGGTAGTTACCCATGACGTGGCCGACGACTTTCGCGGACTTGGTGTACTTCTTGTTGTACTGGAGGCCCATCTCCTGCATGCCGTAGAGGATGCGGCGATGCACGGGCTTGAGGCCATCGCGGACGTCAGGCAGCGCGCGCCCGATGATGACCGACATGGAGTAATCGAGGTACGACCGGCGCATCTCCTCCTCGATATTGATCGAGAGCATGGAGAGCGCGCCGCGGCCCTGGACGGTGTTCGGAGCGTCCGGCGGTGGAGACCCGGCGGGAGGCGGGTTGTTCGAATTGGCGTCCTGCGCGGAGGGGATTTCGTCCGGGTTTGCCGGATCTTGCGGGAAGAGTTCGTCAGCCATGATTTATCTATGATTATAGGCCGTTTGGAGGGCAGAAGATAGGCGTCAGAAGGCGGCTGGGAAGGGTTTGCGGAGGACCAGAATGGGCACAGAAAAAGGCACCCGAAGGCGCCTTTTTCGATTGCTTTCGAACGGCAGGGCGAGAGCTAGAACTGCAGCTTGCCCCAGAGAACGAGGGTACGGTTGGTTTGCTGGCGGCCAGGCGTCAGATAGCTGGTTCCGGCATCGAGTAGGTTGAGGTCCGGCTGCGAGCCGTCGTTGTGGTTGAAGACGTTCTGCGCTTCAGCCCGGAAGATGAAGGTTCCGCGCTCGAAGTGCAGGTAGGCGAGGCCGAAACCCTTCTCAAGCGCCATGTTGTGGGTTGTGGTGCCCGGAAGCTGGTAGCTGTTGCGACCGATCTCCTGCTTCAGGAACTGGTTCTGCGGACCGTAAGGAACGATGAAGTGAACCTGGCTCGGGTTGACGGGGACGATGGCACCGGTGCCGCCTGGGCCACCGACGTTTGCCTGGGTGAGATCGTAGTACTGACCCGGAGTCGCCCCGAGGTACGCACCGTCGATGCCGACAGCGGAGAGCGGCGCGCCCGCGTTGCCGAGGATCGGACGATCGTTGGACGTGCTTCCGTCGCCGTTGGTGTCAAGACCACTGCTGTTGAAGGTGGCAAAAGCACCGCTCTGCAGCTGGGAGACGCCGGAGACGGTCCAGTGACGGGTGAGGACGCCTTCTGCCGCGTCGAGTGCCTTGTTGCTGGAGCTGAAGCCCTTCGGCTCCCACACGTAGGCGACGGAGAAGTACTGACGGTGATCGTAAGCCGACGGGCCCCAGTCCTGACCGCGTCCACCGGGTGCGAGGTTTGCGGAGTAGGACGTGGGCGAGGAGAAAGTGGTGAAGACCTCGGAGCCGTCATCCAGGTCCTTGCCGAAGACATAGTTCGCCTTCACCAGGAAGCCCTTGCGGAAGTTGTGGGTGTACTCGGCGATGACCGAGTTGTAGTCGGACGCGGCGAAGTTGCCGCGAGCGATGATGGCACCGCGCGTGGGGTTGAGCCGCGCACCATTGGCGAAGTAGTTGTACTGCTGGTTGGCGTACAGCCGGTAGGCGCGATCGCCCACGTAGCGGATGGCCACGACATTGCTGCCGGGGAGCTCACGCTCCACGCCCAGGTTGTACTGATAGGTGAGCGGGTGCTTGAAGTTGTCGACCTCGTTCTCCACCGTGGAGAGCGGGCTGAGGACCGGGGTGGCGGATGCGAGCGCAGCCGCTGGATTCGCCACGCCGTTGCCGGTCGTAATCTCGTCCGTGTACGCGACTGAGTTCGGCGAGCTCTGGGTGGAGTTTACGAGGATGTTGGAGAACGTGCTGTCGTAGAAGATGCCGAAGCCGCCGCGAATGACGGACTTGCCATCCTGCAGGAAGCCGCCGTTGTTCGGCGCGAACGCGAAGCCGAAGCGAGGCGAGAAGTTGGTGTAGTCGGGCGCGATCTTATAGACGTTGGTGATCGGCGCGAAGGGGTTGGCAGGATCGAGACCGGGGTACTTGAGGGAGTTTTCCGGATCGGTGAGGTAATCCCAGCGGAGTCCGAGGTTGACGGTGAGGTCGGAGGTCAACTTCACGTCGTCTTCGACAAAGACGCCGTTGCGCCAGTTGTGCGCATCGTCACGTGTGGGACCGAAGGTCTTGGTCACGGTGCCGGAAGGTCCGGTCTGGTTGAGCAGGAAGTTGCCCAGCGAGGAGACGGTGGCTCCTGCGGTTCCGCCCTTTACATAGTCGATGGTTCCGAGGGCATTCTGCGATACGAGATCGATTTCGATCTGGCGTCCGAGGTCGTACCCGATGCGGAAGCTCTGGCGGCCCTTGGTCCAACCCAGCGTATCCTGCGCCTGGTAAAGGTCTTCGCGACGGCCCTGGGGGAAGTTCTGGTTGGGGCCCAGGGTTGGGAAGCTTGCGCCGAGTGCGCTGGACGTAATTCCTGCAAAGCTGAGGCTCGGCAGGGCGTTCAGCGGATTGGCAACCGTCTGTGCGGTAGGGGAGAAGGTATACGCGATCCGTGTCTCGGCCAGGCGGAACTCGTTTTCGAGGTTTGGCGAGAAGACGTGCGTCCATCCACCCTCGCCGAGTTCGGCGGGACCACCCTGGTCGGTGTCGAATCCAGAGAGGGCGTTAGGGTTATTAAAGAAGTCTGGCGTAAGGGACGAGCGGTCGTGCAGGTAGCGGACAAAGAAGCTGTCCCGCAGCCACGGACGGTAGTCGACGCGGTACATCCACTGCGTCTCCGGGCTGTTTTCCGGGGCGTTCGGGCGCTGGAAGCCATCCAAAGTGACGACGCAGCCGGAAGCCGGGCAGCCGGGCAACGCGCCGACGTTCTGGGTGATGCCGACCGGGTAGACGACGTCGTTGGTCAGGTACGAGCCGTTGTTGAGGTAGTTGTCGAGCGTGGCGACTTGGGCGGCAGGTGCTCCGGTAATGGTCTGCAGCGTGGCGTAGCCGGCGGCATTGGGCAGCAGGTTGATGCCCGGGGTCTCCTGGCCGTAGTAGCGCGAGTATTCCGCGGCACCGAGGGCGAAGAGCTTATCCTTGATTACCGGGCCGCTGGCGATGAAGCCGTAGTTGTGCTGGTCGAAGCGGGTCTTCTGGAAGCCTGGCGAGCCGCGGAGGACGCCGGGGACGGAATCGAGGCCGGAGCCGGTGTAACGCTCGAAGACTTCGCCGTGGAAGGTGTTCGAACCAGACTTGGTGACGAGGTTGACGACCGCACCGCCGGCGCGTCCATACTCCGCCGACGCCGAGTTGGTGATGACGCTGACCGAGTCGAAGACATCGGGGATGATGGGCTGGAAGGCCTGACCGCCGATGCTGACGTCGTTGATCTCCTGGCCGTCGAGCAGGAAGTTGTTGGAGCGGGGACGGGCGCCGTTCACCTGGATGTTGACGCCGTTCGAGAAGCCGCCGCCGTTCGAGACAGTCTGCACGCCGGGCACGGTGGATGCCAGCTCGATCGGGTTCAGGGTGAAGATGGGAAGCTTGTTGATCTCAACCGAGCCGACGACGCCGGTCAGAGTACCGTCTTCCGCGTCGATGGTGCTGGAGTTTGCCTCAACCTCAACCTCGGTGCTTGCGCCGCCCACCTGGAGCTTGACGTCGTAGGTCGTAGTAGACGAGGGGGTGACGTTCAGATCCTTGACCTTCGCCTCGGCAAAGCCTGCGGCCTGCACGTCGATGCTATACATGCCCACCGAGATCGCGTCGAAGCGGTAGGCTCCATCAGCCTGCGAGGTGATGGAGCGCTTCTGACCGTTCTGCTCGTTGATGATGGTGACCTTGGCGTTGGGTACGGCTGCACCGGTCTGGTCGCGAGCGACGCCGGCGAGGATGCCGAGACTGGTTTGCGCGCCAGCCGAACCCGCAACGGCGGTAAGGATGGCTCCCGCAACGACATATTGAGCAAACTTCCTTGATGACATGCATACTCCCAGGAACGTGGAATGAACAAGAACTGCTAGGCAGAACGGTTGCGTTGACCGACAGCGACACCCAGGGCCTTGGCAGCGAAAGCAGAGCAGGAACTCTGCGCCGGGCAGGATGGATGCACCAAAGACGATTGAGAACGAAGGCAAAGTTCGAACGAGAGTTTCGGCCCCAGCGAGCACCAGCAGAATGACAGGACGGCTCATTCGCGGTCGGTTGGCGGGTTTGTGTTCAGCGGCCCGAACGAGCCGCATCCGTCGGAACGATGGAGAAGCTCAATCGCGGGAGAAACCGAGATCGACCGCAGCGCGACAGCAAGACGGGGTCTGCACCGTAATGAGCTAACAGGAAGTGAACTGACTTGTAACCGCAGGGCGGGTTGAGGTTAGGGAGGTGGTGCTGCCGGCGGTACGGGGGAGATTCGGCTTCATGTTCGGGGGAGACTCCAAAGCTTTGTTTCGGGGAACAGCCAAGACTTATGGTATTCCGCGGATACAACTCCTGTAGCAACTGAGCTGCCAAACCAGCCGGCTTGCATGCCATGGCGCAAGAAGCAGCGAAAGCAGCCCACTTTCTTGGGGCAACCCTGCGGGAAGGAAGCTGCTATATCGCACTCGTACGGCTTCGAACATTCTGTTCTATGAAAAAGTGGATAATTCTCCGGCGTCCCGGAGTTGCCTGCATAGCGACCAAAGCCGACAGTGGAAATTAGGGCGGATTGGCGATTACGACCTCCGTGTGAGAGTGGTATTGAAATTGCATGAAACTTGTTATTCAGACAAGTACCTGCAGTCGTCTGTACGCGACAGGACCAGCAGCGCAGCTGTTGCTCGTGGCGCGGCAAACGCTCTTCCGTTGCACTTTCCCATCCACCCGACTCAGGCTTTTGGAGGCTTTTGGTATGCGCATTCTCCGCACCACCGCACTGGCGCTCTCCTTTTGTTCCGCCGCTGCGATTTCTCCCCTTCTCCCCAACTACACGTTAGGCGCACAGGAGACGACTGGCTCGCTGCAGGGCACAGTCGCCGATCCCACAGGTGCCGTGGTTTCGAACGCGACCGTGCGGGCGACTACCCCGACGCTGGTCGGGACCAAGACGGCCACGACCGATGCGAAGGGAAACTACCACTTTTCGAATCTCCCTCCGGGGTCGTACGTCATCACCGCCGACGCGCCGGGCTTCGACACGTTGAAGCAGACCGGGTTGGTGATCGAAGTGGGCCACAGTCCGACGGTGAACCTGACGTTGACGGTGGGTTCGGCCCAGACGACGGTGGATGTGAGCTCGGAGGCGCCGCAGATCGACACGACCTCCGTGACGACGCAGACCAACCTGACGCAGGACGTGATCGACCTGGTTCCGCGCGGCACGTCGTTCCAGTCGGTCATTCAGTTTGCGCCGGCGGCCCGCAACGAGCCGCTGATGGGCAATACGACGACCAACGGCGGCGGCAGCGTTTCGCCGGGCAATGGCAGCAACGGCAGCCCGTATGGTTATTCGATCGCCGGTGGGTCGGACTCGGAGAACTCCTACCTGGTGGAAGGGCAGGAGACGGCGAACCTGATCGGCGGCTACTCCCACACCAACGTGCCGTTCGACTTTATCGAAGAGGTTCAGGTGAAGACGTCGGGCATTGCGTCGGAGTACGGCGGCTCGATGGGTGGCGTGGTCAACGTCATCATGAAGAAGGGCTCGACGCACTATCATGGAGGCGTGTTCGCGCAGTTCAACGACTCCTCCTTCAATGCTTCGCCGAATGGATATTCGCGCTACGACCCGCAAGACCCAGGCTCCACCTCTAAATGGGGCTTCATCGATCCTGCGTACCAGCAGTACCAGCCGGTGAAGGACAAATACAGCGTCTTCTTCCCGGGTTTCCTCGTGGGCGGCCCGCTGGTTCCCTTCTCCGAAAGTCTCAAGGACAAGCTGTTCTTCGTGGTCGGCTTCAATCCAAATCTCTCCCGCGACTCACGCACGGTCAACTACGGGCCGACCAATGGCGGGCTGACTCCGTTCAGCCAGAACCAGAACACCTACTACACCTACGCCCGCGTGGACGGGCAGGCGACAAAGCGCATTCGACTTTATGGTTCCTACCTGTACCAGCTTCAGCGTGAGAATGGCGAGGACCTTCCCAATCCCGATTCGGTCCAGGGATATGTGAATACGTCAACTGGCTGCTTTGGAGCTGCGACCACCTCGACCGCAAACCCATGCATTGGTAATGGAGTGCCGCAGTTCGCAAACGCTCACACGCTGGGTTATGTGGCTCCGAACGTGACGGTCAACACCGGTGCCGACATCACCATCACACCGAGCATCGTCGCCACGTCACACTTCGGCTACTACTTTGAGAACTACCATGACTTCGGATTCCCGACGACCGGGGTCCTGAATCTGTTCAACACAAGCACTGACAAAGCGAGTACCGACGCTTACGGAGCAACGCTACCTGCTGTGTACCAGCAGCTGGCCGGAACCTACAACGCGCCGCTCGACCAGAACTTTACCCAGTACAACGCGAGCAAGGCGATCCAGTTCGATCAGGACATCGCCTGGTTCAAGAATGCGGCCGGTACGCACAACTTCAAGTTCGGCTACCAGCTCACCCGGAACTCCAACACACTCGACCAGCACTACAACGAGCCCCTGGTAAACCTCTACGTAGGCGACACGGACTCGGTCGTTTACTTTCCTTCAAGCGGAACTGGTAACACCAACTGCATGGCCATCTCGGCAGCAACGCTCATCCCGGAGACCCCCTCCTCGAGTGGCTACGCCGGTTGCCAGGGCCAGTACGGCTACATCTCGATCCAGGACTTCGGTTCGAAGGGCCATGCGACCAGCTTCGACCACGGCCTCTACGCGCAGGACTCGTGGACGATCAAAAAGCGGCTGACGATCGACTACGGCGTTCGTTTCGATAAGGAGTACCTGCCGGGTGAAGCAGAGGGCGCAACCACCGCGACCGGCGCATCGCTGGCCAAGCCGATCGACTTCAGCTGGGGCGACAAGTTCGCACCGCGTATCGGCGCTTCGTGGGACCCCAAGGGCGACGGCAAGACGAAGGTCTTCGGCGACTACGGCAAGTTCTACGACACCATGAAGCTGAACCTCGCGATCAGCTCGTTCGGCGGTCAATACTGGCAGAACTGCTACTTCGCGCTGAACACGGCGAACCTTGCCAGCATCGATCCCACCTTCAACAGCGCGGGCCGTTATTGCAGCGGCACGGCACCCAACAGCGTGACGAACTTCGGCGGCGGCACCACCGCGCCGGCGGGCCTGAGCTTTATCGAAAGCCAGGACTTCCGCGCGTTCCCGACCACCTGCTCCACCTGCAGCGCGCAGCAGGAAGGCGTCGCACCCGGGCTGAAGCCGTACCAGCAGCATGAGGCGGTGTTCGGCATTGACCGCCAGTTGACCCACACCCTCGCCTTCGAAGCACGTTACGACCGACGGCGTCTTGACCGTGTGATCGAGGACGCGTCGCTGGCATCATCGGTAACGGGCAGTGAAACGTTCGTCGTCGTCAACCCCGGTTATGGATCAAATGCGACGTTCAGCGGCTTCTGCCAGTTCCTGTATGGAACGGGTGCACCGGACTGCGCCTCATCGTCCGGCCAGAACCCGATCAATCAGCAGATTGCCGCGGCGCGTAGCTACGATGGCGTGGAACTGCGGTTGAACAAGGCGCTCAGCCACCACTGGATGGGCATGTTCTCCTACACCTACAGCCACTTCCGTGGAAACTACACAGGCTTGACGAGCTCGGATATCGCCGATGGCGGTTCGGGCGGACGCAACGCTCCCAACAACAGCCGCTCCTTCGACGAGCCCTACTTCCAGTACAACGCGAATGGCGGTTCTTCGAGCGGCTTGCTGCCGACGGATCGTCCGAACACGATGAAGGGCTACGCCTACTATCGGCTTGGCTTCCTGCGGAAGTTCACGACTGACTTCGGCCTGTTCCAGACGCTCTACCAGGGTTCGCCGAACACGACGTACGCGAACGTAGGCTACAGCGAAAACGCCTTCCCCGTGGACCTGTTCAACCGCGGCAAGTGGGCGGACATCACCCAGAACCCGGATACCGGCGTGATCACGGTCGGTACTCCGCGCACCTATCGCAATCCCTGGTACGACCAGTCGGACTTCGACATCACTCAGTCCTACAAGATCACCGAAGCGCAGTCTCTTACGTTCTCGGCCACCTTCACCAACCTGCTGAACGAACACGCCGTGACGGCGGTGAACGAGCAGGTTGACTCCCCTTACCTCGGCAACCAGTACATCACGCCGGGCGGATACCCCTTCTACTACGGCGCAGCGTTCTACGCGGCGGCGGAGCACCCGTACAACGTGAGCGGCTCGTTGAATGGAACGGTCGCGAACGGCAACAGTAACGGTTCGTCGCCTGAGACGATCAGCTCGGAGTACGGCAAGCCGTTGTACTTCCAGCAGCCGAGGACGATTCGGTTGCAGCTGAAGTACAGCTTCTAACCCACTTACAACCCCGCAGGAAACAGAAGAGGAGCCCACGTGGCTCCTCTTCTGTGTTTGGCTTCAAGCCGGCAATGGGCCTTCCCGGGCCTTGTCGCGAACTTCGTGCCCGGCAGTCTGAAGGCCAAGATGCACGACGACATGGCGAAGCCGTTATCTGAAAAGTAGTACACGGGAACCGAAAGCTTAACACCGATCACACCGATGGATCGATCAAGAACCCGTTTCGGGTTTGGATCGGTCCATCGGTTTTTCGGTGTTAGGCATCTAGTTGAGGCGGGTGTCGAGGATGTGGTGGGCTACCCGGAGGGAGTTGGCGATTACGGTGAGGGATGGATTCACGGCCGACGCGGAGACGAAGACGCTGGCATCGACGAGGTAGAGATTGTCGAGCTGGTGGGCTTTGCAGGTGGCATCGAGAACGCTTGAAGCCGGATCGTCGCCCATACGGCAGGTGCCGTTCTGGTGGCCGACGCCTTCAAGCGGAATACGCTTTTTGAAGTAGGCGTGCAGCGGGAGGTGGGTGTCGGCGTGGCCGGCCTGCTTCAGGACGTCGACCCAGCGGTCTTTGAGGCGGTTGAAGGATTCGACGTTGTTGGGTGTGTACGAGAGCTTGATGCGGCCGGGACGGTGGACGCTGACGGTGCCGCACTGGTTATCGGCGTGGGTGGGGTCGGTGTCGCTGGCGGGGTGCGGGCCGGAGGCGTCGGGTGTGGGGGTGATCTCGCCGGGTTCGCTGGAATCGCCGTCTCTATATAGAGAGGAGGGTGTGGCGTTTTCGAGGGTCACGCGGTTTTCGGCGGCGGGCAGGTCTTCGGTGGTGAGCCACCAGGGCACGGCGCGGTGCTTCATGCCTTCAAGGACGAAGCCGGGCGTGAGCGGTGGAGCGTCGCCCTTCATCATCTCGTGGTGGAAGCTGCCGACGGGCTGCACCTGGCCGAGCGGGTAGGGGTATTTGGGATCGGGATCCTTGATGTAGAAGTCGTTGGTGCCCCAGGTTTTGGTGTAGGCGTCCGTATTTTCCTGCAGCGAGATGGAGAGCAGGGCGTCGGCCTGGTGGTACATGAAGTTGCGGCCAACCTGGTCCGACCCGTTGGCAAGGCCGGTGGGGTGCTTGTCGTTCGCGGACGCGAGCAGGATGACGGCGGAGTTGATGGCGCCGGCCGCGAGCGCGAAGAATCCGGCTTCGTAGCGGGCGATCCCCTTCTCCGGGGTCTGCGAACCGGGTTCATGAAGTTGACGGCCGGAGTGTTCCACCTCGACGGCAGTGACCGCGGTGCCCGCCGCATTGGTGATGAGGCGCAGGACGCGGGTGTTGGTCATCAAGGTGACATTGTCCATGTGCAGAATCTGCCGGACGCAGTTGATGTCGGCGTCGGATTTGGCATGGACGAGGCAGGGGTAGCCGTCGCAGGTATCGCAGCGGACGCAGGGCGCGGTCAGCGGGTCGACTTCGTTACGCTTGAGGCCGAGCGGAATGGGGAAGGTGTTGATGCCGCACTTGCGGACGCCGGCTTCAATGGCCGCCATGCGCGGCTCGTTGGTGAAGGCGGGGTGCGGGTAGGGCTTGGAGTGGAAGGGCTCCGTCGGATCGAACGCGGAGCCGAAGCCGCCGGGGACGGACGGCGGAGTCTGGCCGTCGGGCGCGAGCGCGCCATGTACATGGAAGAGCTCTTCGGCCTCGGTGTAGAAGGGTTCGAGATCGGCGTAGGAGATGGGCCACGCGGGCGAGATGCCGCCCTGGTGCCGGATGACGCCGAAATCCTCAGCACGCATACGGAACATGGCGGCGCCGTAGACCTTAGTCTGGCCGCCAACGAAGTAGGCCTGCTGCGGATGGAGGTCTTTGCCGTCTTTGTCGTGCCAGGTTTCGCGCGTGTGGTAGCGGTTCTGCAGGAAAACCGCCGACGTGGACCAGTTGAGTTTTTCCTGGGGCAGGAAAGGTCCGCGCTCGAGCAGGAGGATGCGCTTGCCGGCTTGCGCGAGGCGCAGGGCGAGCGGGCCGCCGCCGGCTCCGGTGCCGATGATGATTGCGTCGTAAGGGTTTGCCATGACCGTAGGATGCCTGCGGGCGAGGATGGAAAGATTAAATACTTGTCCTGCCGGACGGGCGCCCTAATCGCGGGCGGCGAACACTTCGTGCGGTGATCGCTTCGCGCGGGCCTCCCGTCGGTCGGCGCGTGAAGAATGTGCCGACCAACGGGAGGAGCCAAACGAAGTCCAAGACGATACGAAGTACCGCACCTCCGGCAGGACAAGCCTCTTCGCAAACAAGAAACCCATGGTCAGCACTTCGACCATGGGGTTCCTCTGTGAAGCTGTTCAAGCCTTAGAACGGGTTCGGCGGAATGATCTTCTTGATGCCCTTTTTCTTCTTGTGCTTGCTCGACGATTCATCCGACTTGTCGAAGTCCGGTGCCGGCTTCGCCTTCTTGCCAGCCGCCGGCTGGGCCTGCGCAGCAGGCGTGGGCGCGGTAATCGTGTTCAGCGTGCTTGGCGCTTCCGACGGTTTCTCAACCGGCGGGAGCGAGGTATTCGCATTGCCGACGGCCTTCAGCCCGTAGTTCGGATCGGGCGCACCCGTCGCGACCGGAGCGTCCGACGGCGTCGCCGCGTTCTTCAGCGTGGTCTCCACCGATGGGTTCGGAACCGAAGCCGGTGCCGGCGTGGCATTCGACGTGCCCGTCAGCACCTCGACGCCCATGCTCGCGCCGCTCGGTGCCGCGGAGGTGCCAGACGAGGCCGGCGACATCTCGCTCGATCCCGCATCGCCCGTACCGTTGCCCACCGGCTGGAAGGCCAGCGGAGCTGCCGACGTAGCCGGCGCCGTCGTGCTACCCGCTGCCGCTGAAGTCGTCGGCGCAGGCGCCGCGCTGGTATCGGTGCCGATCGGGGCGTGATCGACCGGGGCGTTCGTATTGCTGAACGCACCCTTGAAGTCCTCGGTTACCCGGTTGATGATGGTCGGCGCAACCGTCGGTTTCGGATCCGTCATGGCCGGGTCGCCCGTCTGCGCAGTCAGCACCGTATCCGGCTTATGCAGGATGAACAGCAGCGCCTTATCCGTCATCGTGTACGTGCGGCGGCTGTTCTCGAGCGCCTCGGACGCGGCAAGCTGCTCTGGCGACGGCGTCGGAACCGGCAGGTTCATCGCGGCCAGGCGATCCTTCGCATCTTCCACGTGCGGCGCGGCCGCGTGGTTCAGCACCACCTCGCGGTAGGCGGCAGCGGCGCGGTCGTCATACAGCCGCTCCAGCTTGGTCTTCGGCCCTTCGGCAATCTTCAGGTTGCGCACATACCTGGCCTGCGCCTCGTACGCGTCGCCCAGCCCAATGTACGCGTCGTCGATATGGCTGTAGAGCGGGTACGTGTCGATCACGGTCTGGTAGCGCGCAATCACCGCGGCCCAGTTTTCACGCGTCGCGTAGTAGGCCGCGATATCGGCCTCGCGCGTGGCGAGAACCTCCTGCACCTCGCGCAGACGCTGCTTCGCATCCGGCACCAGCTTCGAATCGGGATAGTCCGTAATCATCCGGCGATACTCTTCCTCGGCGTGCAGCGCCTTCGAGTAATCGCGGTCCGGCTTATCCATCTGCTTGAAGTAGATGTCGCCGATGCGCATCTGCGCCTCAGCCGCCTCGGGCGCATTCGGGAAGAACACGCAGAAGTCGCGGTACTCCTGCTCCGCCTGCGTCAACGCCGCGGTGCCGCCCTCCTTATACCAGCTGTCCGCAATGGCGAGCTTCGCGCGCATCTGGTACTGCGAGTCCGGATACGTGTTCAGCATCGTCTGCAAATCCAGCCGCGCCACGTCGAAGTGGCCCTTCTTGGTCGCGACCATCGCCTTGTCGTACAGCTGCTTGTCCGGCAGCTTCGCATCCGCGCCGATCATCGCATCGTTCTTCTTCTCGTTCCTAAGGTTCTTCCGCGTGTCCTTCGACGCCACCACTTTGTCGTCCTTCTTCTTGCCGCGGCCGAAGATGTGCGATGTGGAGACGGACTGGCTCTGCTTGCCGGACGAGTCAGTCGTGGTGCTGGTCGTCGTGGTCGTCGAGCCATCCTGGCTCGTTGTAGTCGTCGGCGCCGGGGTCGGCACGGTCGGCTGCTGCGCCTGCGCGGAGAGGCAGGCAGCCGCGGCTACGGCAGCGGCGGCCAGCACGGAAGCACGAACGGTGGGAAAGAAGGAACGAGCTGAAATCTGACGAACTAGCATCACGTGGGTTGAAACCTCATCCGCCTCGCGCTGGCCAGAACCTGGAAGAATGCGCGCGAAACTTCGTCTATTTTAGTCCGGCTTGGGCTTTCGTGCGTTGGTGTGACGTTTCCCGACGGCAGAAAGGGAGCGAGCATCCGTCAGTGCCCGATCCGCGCCCGATCCATGCCCGATCCATGCCCAACCGTCCTGTCAGGGGTGTCCCGTACCCTCAGCCGAAACCTCCGGGCTCCCAGCCCTGTTACGCTAGCCTTCAGCATGATAGTCCTGAAATCGACGATCCTCACCCTCCTCCTGCTGCTCGTCACCATCCAGGCCCACGCTGCGCCACCCGTCTACGGCTATCAGGTCGTCCACACCTATCCGCACTCCACCTCCAGCTACACCGAGGGCTTCTTCTACCTCGACGGCATCTTCTACGAGGGCACCGGCATCACCGGCCACTCCGCTTTACTTGCGGAGAACCCGGTCACCGGCAAGATCATCCAGGAAAACGACCTCGACCCGCACCTCTTCGGCGAAGGCATCGTCGACGTCGGCCCCAACATCCTCGAGTGGACCTGGCAGACGCACCTCGGCTTCCTCATCGACCGCTTCAGCTTCCGCGTCGTAGGCCAGTTCCACTACACCGGCGAAGGCTGGGGTATGACCCGCAACGCCACCCAGCTCGTCACCTCCGACGGCACCGACACCCTGCGCTTCCGCAATCCCAAAACCTTCGCCGAAACCCGCCACATCGTCGTCCACGACGGCGCCACCAAGATCGATCAGCTCAACGAGCTCGAATGGGTCAAAGGCGAGATCTACGCCAACATCTGGCACTCCGACCGCATCGCCCGCATCTCCCCCAAAGACGGCCGCATCCTCGGCTACATCGACTGCACCGGCCTCCTGCCCGACAACCAGCGCATCAACGCCGAATCCGTCCTCAACGGCATCGCCTACGACGCTAAGGGCGACCGCCTCTTCGTCACCGGCAAGCAATGGCCCACCGTCTTCGAAATCAAACTAACCCCACCCCCTAAGCACTAACCCACCCACCCGTGCCCCGTGACCGTGCCCCATTCATCGCGCACTTTGCGATGAGTGGGTCCACCCAGAACCCCTAAGCCCCAAGACCTCACCACGGATCAAACGGATAAAAGCACGGATCACCACAGATAAAACAGTCCCTATTGTCTGATCCGTGTCCATCCGTGTTTTTATCCCTCCTATCCGTGGTGATCTTTTTCTTCTTGCATAATATCGCAATCTGCAATATATTATCCACAGATCGCCTCAGGAGCGATCCATCCATGCCATCCGGCACGACCCGCCGCTCCACCCACGTCTCCGCCCCGCTCCTCGCCGCTGCAGCCATCGCCCTCGTCACCACCGGCTGCCGCCAGCCGCAGCCCAAGCGCTGCGTCGACGACAAAAACCAGGTCGTCGATCCCAGCTTCTGCGACGTCCCAAACCAGCAACCCAACAACCCGCTCTACCATGGCTCCGGCTGGCCCTACCACTACTACTACGGCGGCCACGGAGGCTTCACGCCCGGCGCCATCCTCACCGGCGGCTCCAGAACTCCCAGCGCCGGCGTCAGCTACTCCACCACCACCCGCGGCGGCTTCGGCTCCAGCTTCGGCGGCGGCGGGGAAGGGGGCGGAGGCCACGGCGGGGGCGGCGGCGAATAAGCTCACCCTTCCTTTAATATGAATGAGCCGGACGAAACGCCCAGGAGCTCCGAAATGCAGCGCGTCAACCTTACTCCCCGCACCAATTGGCAGCAGATCGTCGAGCGTCACGGCCTCACCTTCCACTCGCCCGCCGCAATGGCGCCGCAGCCGTATTGGGACGAATCCGCCGCCTACCAGTTCACCTCCGCCGAGATCGACACCCTTGAAGCCGCCGGCAACGAGCTTCAGCAGATGTGTCTCGCCGCCGCGCAGCACGTCATCGATAAGCAGCGCTACGCCGAGCTCGCCATTCCGCCCGCCGCCATCCCCCTCATCGAATGGGCCTGGAACCAGGAACCGCCCGCAATCTACGGACGCTTCGACCTCAGCTGGGCAGGCGCAAGTTCCGGTCAACAGCCCAAACTCCTCGAATACAACGCCGACACTCCCACGTCCCTCATCGAAGCCGCGGTGATTCAATGGGAATGGATGGAACAGCTCGGCACCAATCTCCCGAATACCAGCTTTTTCCATAAACCCGACCAGTTCAACTCCATTCACGATCGCCTGATCGCCAAATGGAAAGACGTCTCCGAGTACCTCACGCAGCCGGTCTATTTCGCCGCGCTCGAATCCGATCAGCCGGACGGCTCTCAAACAGATCCAGACACTGCCGAAGACATGCTCACAGTCACCTACTTGCGCGACACCGCGAATCAAGCGGGCCTGCAAACCGCGCAGATAGCCCTTCAGGACGTCGGCTGGAACGACGAGCGTCTCTGCTTCGTCGACCTGGACGAGCAGCAGATCTCCAGCATCTTCAAGCTCTATCCGTGGGAAGCGATGTTGGCCGAAGAGTTCGGTCCGCACGCGCTCGAAACCTACCACGCGATGACCTGGATCGAGCCCATCTGGAAGCTGCTCCTCTCCAACAAGGGCTTGCTGCCGATCCTCTGGCAGCTCTACCCGAATCATCCGCTGCTTCTGCCCGCATACTTCGAGAACCACGGCGATCGCGGCGATCTGTCCGCATACGTCCGCAAGCCGCTGCACTCGCGCGAAGGCGCAAACATTGCCATCGTGCGCCCGAACGCGCAAACCATCCAAAACGGCGGCCCTTACGGCGATGGTCCGTTCATCCGCCAGGCGATCGCGCCGGACGCAGTCTTCCGCAACCAGCACGGCGAGCCGCGTTTCCCGGTCCTCGGCCTCTGGATGATCGACCAGGACGCGAGCGGCCTCGGCATCCGCGAATCCGCAGGCCCCATCACCGACAACCTCAGCTCCTTCCTCCCGCACTACTTCGTCTAGAGACCTGTCCTGCCGGACGGGCCCGCTCATCGCGCGGCGCGAGCCCTTCGGGCCGTTTTGGGCTTCGCGTCGCTCCTCCCGTTGGTCGGCACAAACCTTCTGTGCCGAGCATCGCTCGGACCGCGCGAAGCGGTATACCCCACGAAGTGGTCGCGCCGCGCGATGAGCGGGCCCGTCCGGCAGGACAAAGCCGTTGAGTAAACTAATCGCACGTGCGCATCTCTTCGCTTGCCAGCCTTCTCTGCTCTGTCGTTGCGCTTGCCGGCCTCGCGGCTTGCGCGCAAGCGCCTCCGCTTCAAGCCGCCGAAGCCCTCGGCCAGGACCTCTACGTCCGCTCCGGCTCGACCGGCCTCGTACTCGTCGTGGTCCGCGGCAACGAGGTCTTCCTCCGCGGCTACGGCGAAACCTCCATCGGTAGCGGCCAATCACCCAGCGCCGACTCGCTCCTGCGCCTCTGCTCGCTCTCGAAGATCTTTGCCACCGATCTCTTCCTCAAGCTCGCCGCCGACAAGCTCGTCCGCCTCGACACGCCACTCAAGCATCTCGCCCCGCAAGGCATCGAGGTACCCTCCAAAGACAGCCACGTCATCACGCTCGGCGATCTCGCCACGCATACTGCAGGGCTGCCGCGCGAGGTGCATCCGGTGCCTGCGGGCGTTGCGCACTTCACCTTTCCCGACCGCGCCCAGCGCTGGGCCTGGCTGCCGAAGCAGCATCTGCTCTCCGTCCCCGGAACCGCCGCGCTCTACTCGAACGTGGGCTTCGACTTGCTCGGCGACGCGCTCCAAACTTCCGCGCATACGCCGTATCCCACGCTGCTAGCCGAGCGCACGACCACACCGCTCGCCATGCACGAGACCGGCTTCGACCCGACGGGCGCACAGTGCGCGCGCCTGCTCCAGGGCGCACACGACGAAGGCCCCTGCACCAGCACGGACGCAACCGCCGCCAGCTCCGGCCTCTACTCCACCGCGCGCGACATGGTGCGTTGGCTCAAGTACCTGCTCGGCACCGGCACGCCGCAGATTCCGGCGCAGTCGGCCACGGCGCAAGCCACCTACATCCAGCCTGATTCGCTCCGGCGCGTCCAGGGCCTCGACCACGCCGGCGAACCCTCCGGCATCGGCCTCGGCTGGGTTCACACGCTCGCCCCGGCCGAACCCGCGCCCAACGAGATCATCGAGAAGACCGGCGGCGGCGCAGGGTTCCTCACCTACATCGCGCTCAGCCAGCCGCAGCACATCGGCATCTTCGTCGCCGCCACCGACGGCCGCATCGAGACGCACCTCAACCTCTTCCGCGCCGCCAACGACGTGCTCCTCACCCTGGCCGGCCTGCCGAATCTACCACCCGAGCCGCCGCGCGCAGTGGCCATCGCGCGCGCACCCCGCACGCGAGCTTCCCACGCAACCGCCCGGCGCGCCGCCAAAGCTAAGCCGAAACGCCGCGCCAAGTCTCCGCGAAAATAAACCTGCGACCGTAATCGGCTGCAACAGAAACCCGTCTAGGGTGGTGCGCACCCACGCGCGTAAGGAGCACGCCATCTCAATCTCTCGCCGCGGCTTTCTCTCGAAGACCCTCGCCACTGCCTCCGCCCTGCACCTCTCGCCGCGTGCCTTCGGCCTCGTAGCCGGCGAAACCTGCACCCTGACCGCCGAGCAGGAGGTCGGGCCGTTCTACGTTGCGGGCGAGATGATCCGCGCGAAGATCGCCGAAGACAAGACGGGAATCCCCCTGTGGCTACGGCTGGTCTTCGTCGAGGAGGCTACCTGCAAGCCGGTCAAGAATGCGGCGATCGACCTCTGGCACTGCGACGCGCACGGCCTCTACTCCGGCTACACGGACGTGAAGATGGGACCGCCGCCGGGTGGCGAAGGCGCACCGGGTGGCGCACCGGGTGGAGGTCCGCCACCGGAGGGCCCACCCCCAGGCTTCGGAGGCCCCGGCGGACCCGGCGGCGGCATGAAGCCGACCGACAAGCTGACCTTCTGCCGCGGCATCCAGTTCACCTCCGCCGACGGCGCGGTCGAGTTCCACACCATCTTCCCGGGCTTCTACCAGGGCCGGGTCAACCACATCCACATGAAGGTGCGGCTGGACGGCCATCGCGACGGCTCGACCTACGCGGCCGGCCACACCGCGCACACCGGCCAGGTCTTCTTCCCCGAAAATCATAACGTCAAGCTGATGGCGCACCCACCCTACGCCGACCACAAGATCCATCGCACCACCGAGGCTGAAGATCACGTCTTCAACGAGCAGCACGGCAGCATGTGCATCGCCACCGTCGTTCCCATCAAGCCCGAAGATCCCGCCGCCGGCTACGTCGCGGAGCTCCGGATAGCCGTGAATCCTGCCGCCACGCCCGCGCCCGTGCAGGGCTTCGGCGGCCCGCCACCGCCGCGCGCCTAGCCACGTTCGCAGTTCGGGCGTTGTAAGATCGTGGCAACGGCAGGAGGGACCTCAATGCCTCTCAATCTCGACAGCCTTGCCACGCCCATCGCCCTGCGCCCTGCCATCACTCTGTCAGACGAGGAGTTGATGCGTTTCTCCCGCGAAAACAAGCCGTACAAGATCGAGCGCAATCGCCACGGAGAGATCACCATCATGACCCCAGTTGGCGGTATCGGCAGCGCCCACGAAGAATACGTCTCGGGCGAGTTCTACATCTGGACCAAGCAGGATGGCACCGGCAAGAGCTTCAGCCCGAGCGGCGGCTTCAACCTGCCCGACGGCTCCTGCCTTTCGCCCGACGTGGCCTGGATGCCGCTCGAACGCTGGAACTCTCTTACCGCGAAGCAGCAGGCTGGCTTTCCACCGGTCTGCCCCAGCTTCCTGATCGAAGTGCGCTCGCAGCGCGACCCGCGCCGCGAACTCGAAGCGAAGATGCAGCTCTGGCTCGACAATGGCGCGCAACTCGCCTGGCTGGTCGATCCGATCGACGAAAGCGTCACCGTCTACCGCCCGGATCAGCCGTCGGCGACAGCATCTCGCCCAGCCTCCATCGCAGCGACGGCCACTGTCGAAGGATTCCTCCTGGACTGCGCGCCGCTCTGGCAGACCTCCTAACCCTTCAACCCGCCTGCGGTACGATACCTGCATGGAAGTCCATGCCCCGGAACATCCTATCCATACTTGGCGCGATTTCTTCATCCACATCGCCACCATCACCATTGGCCTGCTGATCGCGATCGGCCTCGAGGCTGCGGTCGAAGCCCTGCACCATCGGCATCTGCGCGCGGAGACCCGCCAGAACCTGCGGGCGGAGATCAAGGACAATCAACAGACCTTCGCCAAAGATCTGCGCGCGCTCGAAGGCGAAACCCGCGAACTCAAAGACGATATCGCGCTGCTCCAGCGTCTCCGCGCCCATCAGCTCACCAAGCCCGGAGACGACCTCCAATTCGCCTGGGGCTGGGATGGAACCTCCGACACCGCGTGGCAAACCGCCAAAGAAACGGGTGCGCTCGCGCTGATGGAAAACGAGGTCGTCCAGCAGTACGACGCGGTCTACTCGCAGCAGGATCTCGTCGATCGCGCCGCGCTCGAACTCACCCGCGACATGACCCGCGCCACCATCCCCCTTACCGTCGAGCCCAATCTCAACGCGCTCACCCCCGCGCAGATCGACGAACTGATCCGTCTGTGCGCGGCCAACCTGAACCAGATTCAGTATGTGCAGATTCTGGCAACTTCCGTGCTGCCCAGCTACAAACATGCCCTCGAAACCCTGTAGAGGTGTGAATTTTTATGAAGGCCGCTCGTTTCTCCAACCTTTACAACGATTGAGAACGCTTCATTGGACTCGCTGCCTGCCCGGCAGGAGACTGCAGATGTCGCAAGGCCGGCCCACGGGCTGCCCGCGAACATGCAGCGAGGAGCCACACCATGAAGTACTACGCACAGCCCGATTACAACGCCCGCCAGGTGCAGATCTACGCCCTGCCAAGCGGGTCCGCCGCCACACTCCAGACCACCGTCTCCCTTGCCAGCGCCAGCCAGGGTCCGAACGACGTCGTCCTCTACCAGTCCCCCGCCGGCTCGAAGATGTTCGTCTCGTACGATCTCGGCAGCTCCGGCCTGATCGAAATCTACGACTTCACCAACGACATCCTGCCCCACCTCGGCACCGCCAGCATCAGCCCCACGCCAATCTCCAGCATCCCCGTCGCCACCTCCGTCGTCGGCATGGCGATCCAGCCCGGCACCGGCAATCTCTTCTGCGCCACCTTCAACGAAGGGGAGACGATCGCGTCCGAGCCCGGACTTACCGGCAACGGCGGCGTCATCGTCTTCAACGCGCCCGGCTACGCGCCGGCGGCGGCGACGCAGTTCTGCGACAACAACGACAACTCCGTAACCAAGTATTGCGCGAACCTGGCGTTCGACGAGTGCGGCAATCTCTGGATGACCACCTGGGACGACTCCTACAGCATCGACAACGGAGTGGGCAACCAGTTCCTCGTCTGTTACCTCAACCTTAACGGCGTCCTGGCCAAGACCAACTTCTTCCTGATCGGCAATCTCTACAAAGACGCCGGCGGCAACACCCACCCGGTTACCTTCTCCAGCCGCGTGGTTAAGCTGCCGCCCTCGCCGCAGTCTCCGCCGGCCTCGCTCTACGCCCTCTCCGCGCCGGAAGGCATCGCCTTCGACCCGAACGGCAATCTCTGGCTCGCGAACAACAACGACTTCGTCGCCATCAACGGGTCTAATAACGGAACGCTTGTCCGGATCGATCGTTCCTGGATCGCGGCCAACCTCCTCAATTACACCAGCATCCAGGCAGCCGCTGCCGCTGGCGCGAACGGTGTACCGCTCAGCTTGAACATCGACGCAACCCACTACGCCGACAACCCGCTCATCACCGTCTACTTCCTCTACGGTGCCAAGTTCGGTGGGCTGGTGTTCGACGGCTGCACTCTCTACGCTCATGACCAGGACAACGGCGGAACCGCGGATGCGGTCGTGTGGAACTTCGACACCACCACCTACGCCGCGTCTCCCGTCACCTTCACCAAGACCGCTATCTCCACCGACTACCCCGGCAACGGCGGTTCGTTCCTGTATAACTCCACGCCCGCGCAGCTCCTCATTCGCGACACGGCAACCGACAGCGGCACGGAGCCGGACACTGGCGCCGCCGGCGTCCTGTGGGAGAGCCCCGACATTGCAGTCAACGAGCAATCGTCGCCTGTAGCCCTGCCCGCAGCCAACCAGCCCTACAACGCCGCGGTGGTGCTTGGCTCCGGCAGCATCGAACACGGCCAGGCCGCGGGAATCGTCGTGCGCGTGCATAACATCGGCGGCGTCGCCTCCACCGGCACCGAGGTGCTGAAGGTGTACTACGCCAAGGCAAGCGCCGGCCTTAGCTGGCCGCTGCCGTGGGATGGCAGCACCTTCGACACCACCGCGACGCACCCCGCGCTCGGCGGCTTCATCGGGGCGACGGAGATCGGCATCATCAGCCCCGGGAACGAGACGTTCTTCACGGTTCCCTGGTCGAATCCGCCCGACTCCGCCACCTTCACCGTCAACGACGAGCACTTCTGCCTGCTGGCGCGCATTGAAACCACCGGCGTGTACCCCTATGGGCTGGATGTGGCGGAAGAGACGAACCTGTCCAGCACGGTCAACCCCTTAGGTGATAACGTCGCCGCCAACCGTGGGATCGGCTGGCGGAATATCGCGATCGTCGCCAGCGCAGCACCGATGGGGTCTCCAAAGGCTCCGCCGCGGCCCGTCCCGATCAACGTGCTGGGCGCGAACTACGGGCATGGCACCATCCACCTCCAGGTGCAGACGCTGGGCGGCAACGGCAGGCTGCTCGCCATGCAACCGCCGGTTGCGATCCATGCCCCGACCGGTCCCATCGGTGGCGGCCCACACCCTGTTCTCATGCTCAAGAAGGAGACGGCTGTCGCCGAGCCTGAACTCTCTACGATGGTTCATACAACAGCGCCCATCCAGATTGCGCCGCACCAGATTCTGCCGTTGCAGGTGACCGTAACGCCGCCTGCCGATGAGCCCAACTACGCGGTTCGAGTGATCCAGTACGCGACCGACAACGGGGCCCAGAAGATCGTCGGTGGGCAGACCTTCGTCTTCGGCCAGGTGGATGGCTTCCCGGTACGCGCGCTGCCACCAAAGCCGGTGGTGCCCACGCCGACGCCGATCCAGCCCAAGCCGCCGGTGCCGACGCCGATCCAGCCCAAGCCGCCGGTGCTGCCGAAGCCGATTGAGCCGATTCCGGTTCATCCGATTCTCCCTAAACCGGTGAAGCCGAAGCAGTTTATCTAAGCGGTGGAAGCAAAGGAAGCCGCGCTGCCGCACGATATTTATCGTGCGGCAGCGTTCTCGCGTGCGCGCTTCCATACAATGGAAGACACACACGAAGGGGAAATTCTTGAAGATCGTTCTTGCTGAGAAAGTCTCGCCCGCAACCCTCGCCCTCCTGAACCAAGAGCCCGGCTGGACCTGCATCACCGCCGACAAGATCAAGTCGCTGCCCGAGGAACTGGCGGACGCTGATGCTTTGATCGTGCGTTCGGCTGTTCAAGCCGATGCGGCGCTGCTGGAGCATGCCCCGAAGCTTCGCGTCATCGGACGCGCCGGAGTGGGCGTCGACAACATCGACACCGCCGCCGCCACGCATCGCGGCATCGTGGTGATGAACACGCCCGGCGCAAATGCCGTTGCGGTCGCCGAACTCACGCTCGGCCTGATGATCTCGATGGCGCGGCAGATTCCCAAAGCGAACGCCAGCCTGCACACCGGCGTCTGGGATAAGAAATCGCTGCAAGGCTCGGAGCTCCGCGGCAAGACCCTCGGCATCGTCGGTCTCGGCCGCATCGGCCTCGAAGTCGCCCGCCGCGCCGCTGCCTTCGGAATGGACCTGATCGCGTACGACCCCTTTCTCGCGCCGGTGATCGCGCGTGAAAATGGCGTCACCCTCACCTCGCTCGACCAGGTGTTCAACTCGGCCGACTACCTGACGTTGCACGTGGGGCTGACGACGCAGACCGAGGGCATGATCAACGCGCACTCGATCGCCATCATGAAGCCGGGCGTTCGCATCGTCAACTGCGCCCGCGGCGAACTGATCGTCGATGCGGCGCTGGCGGAAGGGCTGAAGTCCGGCAAGGTCGCCGGCGCCGCCCTCGACGTCTTCCACAAGGAGCCGCTCAAGGATTCGGTCTACTTCGGCATGCCGAACGTGCTCCTCTCGCCGCACATCGCCGGTGCCACCGACGAGGCGCAGGAGGCCATCGGCATCCAGCTCGCCATGCAGGTCCGCGACTACCTCAAGCTCGGCGTCGTGCAAAACGCCGTCAACCTGCCCTCGCTCTCGCACGAAGAGTATCTCGAAGTCGCACCCTACATCGAGATGGCCGGCCGGCTCGGGCAGTTCCTCTCGCACGCGACCGAAGGGCACCTGGAATCCATCGCCATCACCTACACCGGCCGCATCGCCCAGGGCAAGACCGACCTTATCCGTAACGCGGCCATCGCCGGTATCTTTTCTGGAACGGAGTCCGGCGACTCCGTAAACCGCATCAACGCGGCCAGCGTGGCGCAGGACCGCGGCATCCGCATCCAGGAAGACAAGAAGGAGTTCGTCGCCGGCGGCTCGGGCTCGGTCCTCAAGCTCACCCTCCACAGCTCAGGCGCCGAAGGCACGAAGGGCGACACCGCCGCCTCCGCCACCGTGCTCCACGGCACCTCACCGCGCCTGCTCACCTACGACGGCATCGACATCGAAGCCCCGCTCCAGGGCACGCTCGTCGCCATCCGCAATCTGGATGTGCCGGGGGTCGTCGGCAATATCGGCACCATCCTCGGCGAGCACGGCATCAACATCGCCAACTTCGCGCTCGGCCGCGTCCAGCAAGCACGCAGCGCCGAGTCTCGCGCCACCCGCACCACGCGCGTCCCCGAAGGCCAGGCCATCGCGGTCGTCCAGGTCGACGTCCCCGACACCCAAACCCTCGCACCCGCCATCGCGGCCCTCAAAGCCGTCGAGGCCATCGCCACCGTCCGCACCATCGAACTCAGCAAATCCTGACCACCCCCCGAAGGCCCGGGTGCCCCACCTCTGCTCGCGTACTTCGCGAGCAGAGGTGGGAAGTATTCTTCCGGGTGCCCCACCTCTGCTCGCGTACTTTGCGAGCAGAGGTGGGAAGTATCCTTCCGGATGCACTCATGCTCCCGAACTCGAGTCACAAACTGTGGATAACCTTGTCACGGGGATCGCGTTCGCGCAATCGGCCTATCCTCCGCCCTATCAGCAACATACGCCCAAAAAATCAATGTCCATTTCACCCACTCCAAACGGCTATACTGTTAACAGTAAGTAAGAAAAAGACCTGACGCCCCAAGCGTTGGGTCTTTTCGTTTAACTTGCTGCTAGAGCATTCCTATCTAAGCTGTAGCGATCCTCGTGTGCCCCATGCATCGCGCTCCTTGCGATGCGTGGGAAACGGGACTCTACCCCTGCTGGAGAAATGGTCTAAGTCGTTTCTTTGCAAGATTTTACCCGTAACCCGTTTGTCTGCAATATTTTGCAGACACTCATTCTCTAAGTCATTCATTCTAAACCTCAAATTACCAGGCAGTTAACCGGGGGGGGTCCCCCACCCGAGGGAGAAACCATGCCGTCTCAGCGCTTCATCCAGCTCGCAACGCTCCTCGCCGTATCCTTGCTGACAGCGCACTCGTTCTCCCAGGCCACCCCCATGCCCAGCCAGAATCCCTATACCGCCCTGATGACCGCCGCGAAGGCCCACGCCGACGCCCATCACGCGCTCACGCCCATCCTTTCGCCGGTCGACGCCTCGCTCCTCACCACCGACCCGAAAGTCGATATTCCCGCGCTCCACGCGCTCGGCATTCGCGTCATCCCGTGGACGACCAACGATCCCGCGAAGATGAAGGCCGTCATCGCGCTGCATCCGGACGGCCTCATCTCCGACCGTCCCGACCTGCTGCTGCAAGCCCTCACCGAAGCCCGCCAGACCGACCCCAACATCCCCGCGAACTTCGACCACGAAGGCCACCGCGGCGGGCGCGGCCTGCGCCCCGAGAACACGCTCCCCGCCTTTGAAGCCGGTCTCGACAATCTCATCACCACCATCGAAACCGACACCGGAGTCACCGCAGACCATCACTCCGTCATCTGGCACGACCAGTTCCTCAACCCAGAGTCCTGCCGCCGCGCCGACGGAAAACCCTACGACTACGCCACCGCCTTCTGGCACCGCGACCACACCCTCGCCGAGCTGCAATCCACCTTTATCTGCGACAAGCTGCACCCCCGCTTTCCCGAGCAGAAGAACGACCTCGCGCTCTCACCCGTAGCCGTCGCCTTCGCCGCAAAAGAGCACATGGTCAGCCCGTATTCCCCCACCTACGCCGATCAGCTCTTCCGCTTCACCGCCTTCTACGCCGACTACTACCGCGACGGCCCGGGCAAGTCCGCACCGAACGCCGCAGCCCGCGCCGCCAACGCCGCCCGCGTCCACTTCAACCTCGAGACCAAGATCCTTCCCTTTCCCGATGGCGGCACCACCCCGCCCAACGATAACGCCGAACCCACCACCAACCACACCTTCGGCCCGCAGGTCTTCGTCGACACCCTCACCAGGGCCATCCACGACGCCCACATGGAGTCCCGCTCCGACATCCAGTCCTTCGACTTCCGCACCCTCCAGCTCGTCGAAGAGCAGCACCCGGACATCGTCACCGTCTACTTGACCGAACTGCCCGAGCACCTCTCCTCCGACCTGGTCCCGGCGAACCTTCGCCAAACGAAACCAGACCCTACGGCCCAATAAGAAACTGCTCCAGCTTTCCATCCGGCATGGTGTAGGTGGTCAACGTTAACCTTCTTCCGCTCGCGAAGCGCACCGAGAACTCGCGAAACGTCATTCCCCCACGCAGCTCCTGCGCCTGTTCTGTCAGGGCATCGATCCCGCCCAGCGGCGACAGACTGCTCTCGAAATCACCAATCGCCTGCTGCGAGAAGTAGAAGTTGCAATCCGGGGTAAACAGGCTTCGATCGATCGTGCCCGCGATCAAGCCGCTCAAAATCTCCTTCGCCTGGCTCTCCGCCGCTGCCTTGCCGGCGTCTTCGGACTTCGCCGCGGTCATCACCGGCAGCACCATGGGTGCGATCGCGCGGGCAATCTCCGACGCCGCTGAGCTTGCCTCTTCGTTCGTCAGAACCGCGATCGCGACCTTATCGTCCGGGAACACCACGTTCTCCGCGACGAAACCGCCCACCTCGCCGGAGTGCTCGATCACCCGGCGTCCGCCGCGGTTCAGCACCTGCACGCCAAGGCCGTAGTGGGAGCCGCTGCCGTCCTTCAGCGTCACCTCGGTCTCCATCTGCTTGTAGCTCGCGGGCGCAAGCAGCGTCTGGTCCATGATGCTGATGTCCCAGTCGAGCAGCGATCCGACCGGCATGGCTAGGCTCGCGTCCCCGAAGTACCAGCCTGGTCCTTCCATCTGCGCCGGCCGCAACGGTCCCAGCGCATTCTGCATGTAACCCACCGGTTCCACAGCCTTGCGATCGGTATCGAGGTTGATCACATGCTTGAGGCCGAGCGGCTGGATCACCCGCGTCTCCATGAACTTCCAGTACGGCATGCCGCTGGCCTTTTCAACGATCAACGCGGCCAGCACGAAGTTGGTATTGCTGTACTGCCACTGCGTGCCGGGCGTAAAGTCGAGCGGCTTCTCCGCCCAAAGGTGCACCAGCTTCAGCGGATCCGCAGGCTGCACCCACAGCGGGATGGTGTAATCCTGCGGTGCGTAGTCCTCGTAGCCGCTGGTATGCGACAAAATCTCGCGCACCGTCACCTCATTCGCGCGCGTCAGCTCCGGAAACCAGCGGCTCACGGTGTCGTCGAGCGAGAGCTTGCCGTCCTGCTGCAACAGAAGAATGGCAGCCGCCGTAAATTGCTTGGAGATGGAGCCGATCGGGTACTTCATCTCCGCCGTCGCCTTCACCAGCGGATCGATACTTGCGTCGCCGTACGCAGCCGTCAGCACCACCTTGCCGCCCACGACGACGCCCACCTCGGCGCTGGGCACCCCGGTATCTTTCAGCACCTGCTGGGCGGCCACATCCACCCGCGCCCGCAACGTGGGCGACATCTGGCCACTCATTTGGCCGTTTAGCAGCGCAGCCGAACCCAACACCCAAATCCCTACAAGCCCTCTAACCAACGACCTCTCCTTCGCGCGCCTTTGCGTCTTTCTTTCCGCTCTTTGCGAGAGCGTTGTTGCCTGTTCTTACGCGTTCAACGAGACCCCGGTCAGCTCCTCACAGATCTCCCAGAGCCGCTTCTGCGCCGCAACGTCCTTCGCGGCGTCCGACACCTGCGCCGGCCCGACATCGCTGCCGCGCATCTCGAAGAACCCCTGCGACCCGTAGTATGCGCCGCCCTGTGCCTCCGGCGCGGTCGCGGCAAACAGTGTTGGAATTGCTCCGCCGAGCTCCGAATTCAGCAGTGTACCGATCGATCCCTGGATGACCTTCTCCGCAACCGCCGCGAGCCCCGTGCTCGACCCAACCTTGAACAGGTTGGTCCGCGCAACGCCCGGATGCACCGCGATGCTGGCAACGCCGGCGTTCATCGAGCGGTAGCGCCGTTCCAGCTCCATCGCAAACATCAGGTCCGCCAGCTTCGACTGCGCATAAGCGTCCATCGGGTTATACCGCCGCGTGAACTGCAGGTCGTCGAAGTGGATTTTGCCGCGCTTATGCGCGATGGAGGCGAGCGTCACCACGCGCGAGTGCTCCTCGCGCACGACTCCGCGGCCCATCTCCAGCGCGCGGGTCAACCGGCACGTCAACGCGAAGTGGCCGAGCACGTTGGTGCCAAACTGCAGCTCGAACCCATCCTTGGTCTCCAGCCGCTTCGGCGGAGCCATTACGCCGGCGTTATTGATCAATCCATGAATCGGCACCCCTCGCGCCAGCTCCTCTTCCGCCACGCGCTTTACGGAATCGAGCGAAGCCAGATCGAGCTGGACCAGCTCTGCCTCGCCGGCAGCCGAGTGCGGTCCCGCCGCATCCGTCTTCAGCTTCGCCAGCGCAGCTTCGCCCCGCGTTTTGTCGCGGCACGCCATCACCACAGTTCCGCCATGGCGCGCCAACTCCACCGCAGCCGAGTATCCCACGCCGCTGTTCGCACCGGTAAGGAAGAAGCGCTTCCCTGCCTGCGAACTCATCTGCGCCAATGACCAGATTCCGCTCATATCGCAGATTCTAGCTCTAAAGGCTGTTGACCATCGTCCGTTACACGACAAGACGAAAGACTTGTCCTGCCGGACGGGCCCGCTCATCGCGCGGGGCGAGCCCTTCGGGCCGTGATCGCTTCGCGTGGCCGCGCGGCACGAACTTCTATGCCGACTAACGGGAGGCCCACGCGAAGCTTCCAGCGTACGCAGTACCCGCCGCCCGCGGTCAGGGCGCCCGTCCGGCAGGACAAGCTTTTCGTGCCTCTAACGCGCGGCCAGCGCCGCTTCAATCCCGGAGTTGACCTCAGCCTGTGCGAACTCCGCTGCAACGCGAATCCCGTTCATCACAGCCTTGTCGTTCGACGACCCATGCCCCACGATGCAGACGCCCCGCACCCCCAGCAACGGCGCACCGCCATACTCCGAGTAATCCAGCCGTTTCTTGAACGCCTTCAGCGCGGCCTGCGACAGCAACGCACCCACCTGCGACGTGACCGTCGACTTCAGCGACTGGCGCAGCGAGACGTTCACCAGCTTGGCGACGCCCTCGCTCGTCTTCAGCGCGACGTTTCCAACGAATCCATCGCAGACGACCACGTCGACGCGCCCGTTGAACAGGTCGCGGCCTTCCACATTGCCGATGAAGTTGATGCCGTTGAGCGCACTCATCAGCGGCAGCGTGTCGCGCGTCAGCGTGTTGCCCTTGGAATCTTCCTCGCCGATCGAAAGCAGTCCGACGCGCGGCCAGCGCATCTTCAGCACGTTCTGTGCGTACATGGAGCCCATAATGGCAAACTGCAGCAGGTTCTCGGGGTCGGAGTCGACGTTGGCGCCGACATCGAGCACCAGCGTCGGGTTCCCGGTCGAGGTCGGAAAGACCGTCGCCAGCGCGGGCCGGTCGACCCCGCTCAGTCCACCCAGGACCATCTTCGCGGTCGCCATCGCCGCGCCGGTGTTACCGGCGGTGAAAAAACCCTGCGAAATACCCTCGCGCACGCGCTTCAGCCCGACCCGCATGGAAGAATCGCGTTTCGAGCGCACGGCCTGGGCAGCTTTGTCTTCCATCGTGATCCACTCGCTGGCATGGCAGACGGAGATGGACTCCGAAAGCTGTTCGAACCAGCGCACGCGCGACGACGCCTCGAGCGCCGCGTTCAGCGCCGGGCGGATCGTGTCCTCGGGGCCGACGAGCGTGATCTTGACGTCTTCCAACTGGCGCGCAGCAAGAATAGCCCCGCGAATCTCAGATTCGGGAGCTCGGTCCGATCCCATGGCATCGACGACAATCTCAACTGGCATCAGCTCCGCTCGCGCTCAGCTTTCCGTAAGGAGTCGTTCCGGAAGTCGTCCACCATGACCTCGGCGGCTGGAGCCGCTTTGCAGGGAAGCACTGACGGCACGGCCGAAGCCGTGCCCTGACGGCTATTTTGCGGCTACAACAGCGAGAACTGCGCGACCCTTGTACTCGCCGCACTTGGGGCAGGCACGGTGCGACTGCTTGCGCTCGCCACAGTTCGGGCACGCGTTGCTGTTCACCGGGGTAAGAAAATCGTGGCTCCGCCGCTTCGCAGTCCGCTGCTTCGAATGGCGCCGTTTTGGATTAGGCATGTCAAACTCCTATGGCCAAGTCCTGGTCTCCAGGGCCTGGTTGCTCAATTTTTCAACGTCAGACCCTGCAACGCGCTCCAGCGGGGATCGTGGAACCCCGCATTCTGTTCGCAATCACAGGCTTTGACATTAAGATTCTGCCCGCAGTGGGCGCAAAGACCTTTGCAATCCGGCTGGCACAGCGTGCGCCCGGGCAGCGTCAACAGCACCTGCTCCCGCACGACGTCCTCCAGCTCCAGGCCGCTCTTTCCATAATACCCTATTTCGGTCTCATCCTCGGTAATTGCGCGTTCGCCCGCCTCGGCATCGGCACCTTCGGGCCGGAAGAGCAGGTCAAACTCGCCCTTCAGCGGCACCGCGACCGGCTCCACGCAGCGCGCGCACAGCACTTCGAAGTTCCCGTCGTAGGCGGCGCGAACCCGGATGTCTTCCACTTCTTCCTGCGGTCCGCGATGCTCGACGATCAGGTCGGCCTTGCCTTCGACCGGAAGCATCCCCACCTGCCGCGTGTCCGGCGTGTACTCAATCGCACCTTCGGCAATCTCCTCCCGGAAGATCAGCGGTTCCTTCTGCAGCTCCAACGTCGTAATCAGCATAGTCGTCTCCCCTCCATTATCTCACCGGACGCAGGGCAGGCAGACCGTGCGCCGGACCTGGCGATCTCCAGGAACGAGGCGGCCGTGGCGGCCAGATTCGCCTCCAGCTCCGAAGCCTTTTCCGCGCCGACCAACTCCGCAATATGCCGGTTCAGCTCCTCGCGAACCTCCACGCAGGCGGTCTTCACCGCCTCTCCGCGTTCCGTCATTCGGACGACTTTCGCCCGGGTGTCGGTCGGGTCCGGCACCTGCTCCAGGTAGCCCTGGCGCTCCATCAGGCGCACCAGCTGGCTCGTTGCCTGCTTGGAGACGCCGGCGCGCTGGGCCAACAGCGTCGATCGCGTGCCGCCCTCGTCCAGCAGCCAAAGCAGGCTCGCCGAGGCAAACGGGAAGTCGGCGTAGCCGCGCTCAGCCAGACGCGCGATCACCGCCGCCGTATGCGCCCGTGCCGCGGCCATCAGGCTGTGCGCAACGTTATGCAAATCGTTCTTCATTATTCGGTAAACCTGCTTGACTATCGCACGCCGGCGTGGTGAACTTGGTCGGGTAAGTCAATGTTGTTGACTATCTTCGCGTTTGAACCCGCCGCACCATTGAAAGGAATCATATGCCCACATTGCTCAACGTCCAATCCAGCCCACGCGGCCAGAACTCCATCTCGCGCACCCTCAGCCAGGAGTTCGTCGCGGAATGGCAGAAGAATCATCCCGACGGCACGGTCGTTCTGCGCGACCTGGCCGAAGATCACCTGCCGTTCGTCGGCGTTCCGTGGATTACCGGGCTGTTCCAGCCGGTGGGCGAGCACACGCAGGAGGTAGGGCAAGCCATGAAGCTCTCCGACGATTTGATTGCCGAGCTCTTCGCCGCCGACGAGATCCTGATCGGCACGCCGATGTACAACTTCACCGTGCCGGCGAACCTGAAGGCCTGGATCGACCTGATTGTGCGCCCGCGGGCCACGCACTCCGGCCCGCCTGAGCGCAAGGGCCTCGTCACTGGCAAAACGTGCAAGATCATCGTGGCGTCGGGCGGAGTCTACGACGAAGGCCTGCCTGCGGCAGGCTCCGATTACGAGTCCGGCTACCTGAAGCGCATTCTCGGCTTCATCGGCATTACGGACGTTGAGGTGATCCTGGCAGGCGGCACCGCTGCGGTCGCCTTCGGCACCACCACAGTCGAACAAATCGCGGCACAGTTTCGTCCGGCCGTCCTCGCGGCGGCACGCTAACCCGGGAAGCCCTGTTAGCCTCAAAGCCAACAGGGCCCCCAATGACCTTCCTCCTACCGGCTTCCGTTCTCACCGCAGGCGCGGGTGCCGTCGCCGCGATGCTGACGTACGGAGCGCGCTCGCGCACCTCGCAGCTGTTTGCTCCGTCCATCCACCGCGGCGACCCGCATCGGCCAGGCATCGCCCTCACCTTTGACGATGGCCCGTGCGAATCGACACCGCTTGTGCTCGACTATCTTGCCCAGCAGCAGGTGCCGGCCACGTTCTTCGTGTGCGGCCTGAACGTGCAGCGCCTGCCCGCGATCGCGCGGCGCATAGAGGACGAGGGGCATGAACTCGGCAATCACACCTGGTCGCATATCCGCCTGTGCCCGCGACTGGGTTTCAAGCTGAACCTGCGTTCGCCCGAGGAGATCTACACCGAGCTCGCCCGCACGCAGCAGATCATCCGCGAGGCCACCGGCTTTACTCCGCGGCTGTTTCGGCCACCCTACGGCTTTCGCTGGTTTGGACTGCGCGAAGCTCAGCGGCGGCTCCAGCTTACCGGGGTGCAATGGACTGTGATCGGCCGCGACTGGGAGCTTCCGGGAGGCGAGATCGCAAGCCTCATCCTGCGCCGGACTGCCAACGGAGGCATCCTGTGCCTGCACGACGGGCGCGACATCCGCCCGAACCCGGATATCTCCGAGACGCTGAAGTCGTTGCGCCTGATTGTGCCGGAGTTGAAGGCACGCGGCTTCCAGTTCCAGACGGTCAGCCAGCTTGCCCTCGCTGGAGCATGAAACATCAGTAAAAATCGCTTTACATTTGGTTGCAGCGCAGATATACCCGTAGGGCACTCGAAACCAGGAAACATAAGCACCTCAACTTTCCCCGTACGTACGTCTCCCGGGCCCCCATGTGGAATCTGCTGCAATTTTCTGACTCCTTGGATCTTGAACTATCGACCGCTCTCGCTGACTCCGTCAGCGTGACTGCATGGCGCCCCCAGCGCCGACTCTCGCCGCCCCGTGCGCGCATCAGCAAGCCCTCGTGCCAGGTTCTAACCCCCACGTTCCGCATCTGCGATTTTCCGGTCATGCGCGGGTATACCCGCTTTCCGCTGTCGCGGCTGGTTCCCACGGATCGCATCCTGCTGGAGCTTCTGCTGCGGTCCACGCCTGATCCCGAACACTCGCCTCTTATCTGCACGGTGCCGTACTTTGCCGGTGTGGCCGAACGTTGGCCCGGACCCGTGGTCTACTGGCTCACCGACCTGATTGCCGCGTACAGCGGGGCCGATCGCAGCCTGGTTATTCGCTCTGACCGCCGGATGTGCCAGGCCGCGACCCTCATCTGTCCCAACTCAAAGCGACTCGCCAACTACCTGCACCATAAAGTAGAGTGCGATCCGGCCAAGATCCACGTCCTACCGAATGCCGTGCGCGTCCAAAATCTGACGCCGGAACCCCTCTTCCAGTCTGCGCCGCTGCCGGCCGAGATCGCCCACCTCGAGCGCCCCGTCGCCGGCGTGATCGGCAACATGGCCGGCAATCACGACTGGGTGATGCTGGAGCAGTTGATCGACCGGACGCCGGAGTTCAGCTGGCTCTTCGTCGGCCCGACCGGTATGCCCATCGACGAGATCGCGCAGAGTCACGCCCGCGACTGCGTGATGCACCATCCGCGCTGCACCTTCATCGGCAACCGTCCGTACGCGGAGCTGGTACAGTTCAGCCGCGCGCTGGACGTGGCCGTGTTGCCGTACGCCCGGCGCGAACCCACGTTTTCCGGCTCTTCCACCCGCTTTTACGAACATCTGGCCGCCTGCCGGCCGATGATCGCGTTTCCCGGTGTCTCCGAGCTGCTGAGCAAACAGCCGCTGGTCAGCATCGCTGACTCCGCCCAGCAGGCTGCCAGCCTGATGGCGGATTTGCAACTTCGCGGCTTCGACGACGGCTTGATCGAACAGCGTTGGCACTCCGCGCGCAGCGAGACCTGGCTGTCGCGGGCGCAGTCGCTGCAGCAAGCGCTTGCGGTGCGGCTGGGCGCTCGCGCGCCACTTTCCTGAGCTCAGCCGAAGAACATCCGGATCCCTGCCACGCCGCTCGCACCGGCGGCAATGCAGGCGTCGGCGTTTTCCGCCGTCACGCCTCCCAGGGCAAACACCGGCACATCCTCTTGGGCGATCTCGCTGGCCGCGCGCAGCGCCTCCAGGCCGACCCCCGGCACAACCTCCACGCCGTCCACCGTCTTGCCGAAGACCGGCCCGAAGAGGATGACGTTCACTCCCGCTGCGTTGGCGGCTTGCACCTCCTCCAGGCTGTGGCAGGAGCCGGTGATCCACGTCTCGATAAACACCCGCCTGGCCTCGCGCGCAGACGCGTAGTCTGAGCCAACGTGCACGCCGTCCGCATTGGCCGCGACCGCTACCTGCGGACTTCCGGCCACCATCACGCGCGTCCGGCTGTCCCCAAGCGCCTTCAGCAGCCGCCGCGTGGCCAGGTAGAGCTCGCGGTCGGTAAGCTGCTTCTCCCGCACGAGCAGAAATTCGAGGCCGTCGCGGCCAAGTTCGGCGCAGCGTTCAGCGAGCCGCTCCAAATCGGAACCATCGCCTCCGCTCGCCAGCAACCCCGGCGTGATGGCAAATCTCTTCACGCGTCAAGTCTATTGCCTTCAATCGAGTTGTGGTAGCTTCAAGGTGCAGCGGCAAAAGCACATCTCCGCCCGTCCGGCCCTGCCGGCGTGCGCCAGAGCGATCCCGCTGCCTGGAAGAAGCCTCACGCGTATGAGCAGTGTCTACGATCTCCTCGTCATCGGCTCGGGCCCAGCAGGCCAACGCGCCGCTATCTATGCATCCAAACTCGGCAAGAAGGTCGCCCTGGTCGAGATGCGCGAAGTCGTCGGCGGAGCCTGCATCAACACCGGCACCATCCCCTCGAAGACCATGCGAGAGGCCGTTCTGCACCTCTCCGGCTACAACTACAAGTCCATCTACGGGATGAACTACCGGGTAAAAGAGCGCATCACGATGGCCGACCTGGCCTTCCGCGTTCAGCACGTCATCAAGACCGAGGTCGACGTTACCGAAGCCCAGCTGCAGCGTAACAACATCGAGATGCTCGTCGGCGTCGCCAGCTTCGTCGATCAGACCCACGTCAAGGTCACCAACTCGCGTGGCGAGAACATCTACGAAGCGAAGAACATCCTGATCGCCACCGGAACCAAGCCGGCCAGCTCGCCGAAGGTTCCTATCAACGGCCGCTCCATCATCAATTCGGACCTCGTCCTCGACCTCGTCAACCTGCCGAAGACCATGATCGTGGTCGGCGGCGGCGTCATCGGCGTGGAATACACCTGCATGTTCTCGGCGCTCGGTGTCCGCGTCACGCTGATCGAGCGCCGGCCGCGGCTGCTCGAGTTCGCCGACCAGGAGATTGTCGAAGCGCTGAGCTATCACCTGCGCGACTCGCGCGTGACCATGCGCCTTAACGAGGAAGTCGAGTCGGTGGAAGAGATGCCGGACGGCACCGTCGTCGCCAATCTCGAATCGAAGAAGAAGCTGCAGGGCGATGCCCTCCTGTACGCCGTAGGCAGACAAGGCAATGTCGACGAGTTGAACCTCGCCGCCGTCGGCATCGACTCCGACTCGCGCGGCCGCATCCCCGTGGACAAGAACTTCGCCACCAAGATTCCAAACATCTACGCCGTCGGCGACGTCATCGGCTTCCCGTCGCTCGCGTCGGTCTCGATGGAGCAAGGCCGCATCGCCTCCGCCCGTGCCTTCGGCGACGAGTCGGTGATCTCAAACCCGAGCTTCTACCCCTACGGCATCTGGACCATCCCCGAGATCAGCTTCCTCGGCAAGACCGAAGAGCAGTTGACCGAAGAGGACGTTCCCTACGAGGTTGGCGTCGCCTACTATCGCGAAATCGCGCGCGGCCAGATCCGGGGCGATACCACCGGCCGGCTGAAGCTGATCTTCCATCGCGTCACCCACGCCCTGCTCGGCGTACACATTATCGGCGAGGGCGCCAGCGAGCTCGTCCACATCGGTCAGGCCGTGATGGCGCTCGGCGGAAAGCTCGATTACTTCGTCGAAACGGTCTTCAACTATCCAACTCTCGCGGAATGTTATAAAGTTGCGGCGTTCAACGGATTGAACCGCGTCAGTAAGTTCGAGTAGAAAAGGTCCGCGGTCACTCGTCAAAAGGAACATCTTGCGTTTACTCCCGGCCCCTAGCCAGTCGGCTAGAAGCCAGGAGCTAGAAGCTGGAAGCTCGCACCACAGGCGGAACAGAAAATGGCTAAGACCATCGGCGTCGTTCTCTCTCACCGGATCAGCGTAGGCCTCGTCGTCGACTACAAGCTCGACGGCCCCCTCCACTCGTTCCCAGACGCCTCGGACGACGACGAAGCGGCACTCGTCGAGCTGCACACAGACGGTCTCGTCAAGGCTACCTGCGAGCAGGTAATGGCAGTCGCCAAAGGCCACTCGGACATTACGGAAGTCGGCGTCGCGTTGCCCGGCATCATCCGCCACGGCGTGGTGGAAGATTCGCCCAACCTGCCGCAGCTCAAAGGCGCGCGCATCGCGGAGCTGCTGACGCTCGAACTGCGTGCCAACGGCCTCGACACGTTCGTCCACGTCGTCAACGATGCTGACGGATTCGCCGCCGGACTCGCCTCCACTATCGGCCGGCTCGACTCGCTCATCCGCGTCTGGACGCTCGGCATCGGCATCGGCTACGGGCGCTACCCCTTCGTCGAAGGCGTGCTCGAAGGCGGACACACCGTGGTCACGCTCGACGAGAAGGAAAACTACTGCGGCTGCGGCGGCCGCGGCCACATCGAGGGCATCATGGGCCATCGCGCCATGCGCCTGCGCTTCCTGGACATGGAGCCCGAAGAGGTCTTCGCCACCGCGCGCCAGAACGGCAACGACGGCGAGCAAACGAACAGCAAGGATGTGGCACGCTGCCGCGACTTCGTGCGTCTCTGGCACAAGGCGCTCGCCGCCGGCACCGCCACGCAGATCCACATGACCGGCCCGGGCAAGTTCTTCATCACCGGCTTCAACGCCAAGTTTGTCGACATGAACCTGCTGAAGGAGTACATCCACCAGATGGTGAAGATGTCGCCGCTGCAGGGGTACACGCTCGAAATCGTCGACGACACCCCCGAAACCCGCGTCATCGGCTCCGCCGTGGCCGCCCAGGCCGCCCACTAACCTCTGAGTCTCACGGCACCTTCCCGCCCGCTGTCCTGCTCCCGATAGAGCTGTCGTCCTGCGGGGCCGAAGGCCCCACCCTATACCAGCCTGGGCCAACGGCCCAGGTCCGCGCGTCGACCGGATCCAAAGCGCTGACGGCGCGCCCCATACCATCGCCATATCCCCGCAGGGAAGATGCCCTAGTAGAACGGCAAAGGCGCGGCATTGTTAGGATCCCTTTTGGGGTCGTAATCGAAGTTGACGAGATTATCGCGGTAGTCGATCTGCAGCGTCATGCGGTTCAGCACCGGCGCGCCCAGAAAGCCCGCCGTATCGAAACCGTTAGCGCGTGCGAGACTGCTCATCTCGAAGGATTCCATGCTTTGCACGTGCAGGCGAATACGGGCGACAGTGACTAGAAAATCCTCCGTGATGTAGGTCTTGGCCACCTCACCTGAAACTCCCACGATCTCTTGCAGCGGATCTCCGTGCACCTTGGTGAATTCATGGGCCGCGCCGGTCGAGACTGCCATCAGGCTGGCGCCGGTGTCTACAAGGAAGAGCTTCTCCTTTGTTTTGTTTATGGCGACGGGAACGAACATCTCGTGTCCGATGCGCCAGACCTTGGTCCAGGTCTGCATGACAGGCGGGATATCCTGATCCCGGAAAACAGGTTTTTCGGGATCGTCCATCTGCGCCGCAGACTCGCCGGTCTCGCCTGGGCGCGGCGGCAGCGGGGTAAGGCGCAGCTTGCGATCGTAGAAGTCGAGCGTCACCAGATATTTTCGGAAAAAATCCGTTCCGATAAGCCCGTCAACGCCGAGCTCGTCGTGCTTGGAAAGAACGGTGATCGGGCAGTTCTGAAACTCCATGTCGCCGATCCGGATGCTGGGAACATGCGCGACAAAGCTTTCGGCACTGCCTTGATCGCCAACTCCGCCGCTGTATACGACTTCGCCGCGGACCAGACCCATACGGGCCGCAGCCTCGCGCGAAAGCAGGATGCCGCTGGCACCGCTGTCGATCTCAAGCGTCCTCTGCTTGCCGTCGAACTTTACATAGAGGCCGAAACTCTGGCGGTGATTGGAGTCCTCCAAAATCTCTTCCATGTGCATCTCTGCGCTTGCGACCGGCTGCAACAGTTTGCAGTCGTCCTTGCTGTAGTCCTTGGTGTGGTCGAGCGTTTCAATCAACTCCTTGCGCTGACGCACGTTCAGCAGACCTTCTTCCTTCGTGACGGCATGCGCGTGTTCGATCTGCTGCGACCGTGGAAGTGTGCTCGTGAACTCTTGATCGATATCGAGGTCGTTGGGCGCAAGCAGATGAGCCACCTTGAACTGACGGGCGGCGGTCGCATGATTGCCCGCCAGTCCCTCCACCCGGCCGGCCACCAGGTAAGCACGGGGATTGCAGAAGGAGAGCTTCTGCGAATCGAGCACGGTCCTCAGAGCCTCGGGCAGCTGGCCTTCACGGAACAGCACCTCGCCCCAGGTCTCCATGGCGAGCCCGCTTGTTGGCGCGGCGGCGGTCCACTGTTTCGCGTGGTCCTCAGCCTCCCGCACCTTGCCCTGCGCGAGCAGCGTACGGATAACGCCGGCCTTGCTGGCATCCGGGGACTCCGTCTCCATCCCGCGATAGAGGCCGAGCGCGGCGTCATACTCCCGCCGCGAAAGCGCCATGTCGGCCGCGGACGCGGGCGCGTGATCGACCTGGCAACTGACCCCTGCGGACTTGCCTGCAGGTTGCGCAGCAGCCGAAGCCCCCTGCCCGTGCGCAATGCTGGTGAAACCAGAAAGGCCCAGGCCACCCAGGCCCAGCGTGAGCCAGAAAAACGCCCTCGAGAATCTCATCGCTCCACCTTAGCCGATAGACAACATCACTCCAATCTAATTTTTCTCGGCGAGCTTCCCGGCTAACGCATAGTATCTTTCTTCTGGTCGTACTCGAACTTGATCAGGTTGTCGCGGTAGTCGATGTGCATGGTGAGCCGGTTTAGAATCGGCGCGCCCAGGAAGCCGGAGATTTCGATCCCCGTCCGGTGCGAGAGCTCGGTCGTATCGAAGGCGGTCATGCTCCGTACCATCTGGCGCAGATGCGCAAACGTCAGCGTGAAGTCCTCCGTCTCCAGCACCTTGTTCACCTCGCCGGAGATGCCGTACACCCGCATGTTGGAGCCTTCGTAAACCTTCGTCACCTCCCGCGCCGCAGCTGGCGAGATCGACATCAACCCGGCGCCCGTATCCACCAGGAACAGCTTCTCCTTGCTTCCATTCAGGCTCACCGGCAGCAACAGCTCGTGCCCAAAGCGAAAGACCGACTGCCAGTCCTTCATCTCCGGAGCGATATACCGGTCGTGCACCACGGGCGGTTTATCCGCCGCATCCTCCTTCGTCTGCTCTTCGTCAGAAGGGGAAGAGGAAGGCGCAGGTGCGTTCGACCCAGGTGCGTTCGACCCAGGTGCGTTCGACCCAGCCGCGGGCGGCCGCTTCGGCAAGGGATCGAGCCGCATCTCCAGATCCGGGTAATCCAGCGTCACAATCCATCGGCTGAAGACGTTGCCGCCAATCAGCCCGTCGACATTGAGCCGTCCGCTCTTCGCCAGGTACTCCACCGGGCAATTCTCAAACTCCAGCCCGCCGATCTTGATGCTCGCCACATGCGCCACCGCACTTGCGACGCGCCCCTGATCGCCCACGCCGCCGGCTTCGATACGCTGTCCCTCCACCAGCCCCAGCCCGTTGGCCGCGCCATGCGTCAGCAGGATGCCGCTGGCGCCGGTATCGATCTCCAGCCGCCGCTGCTTGCCGTTGAAGAGCACGTCCAGCGCCAGCCCCGTGCGCCGGGTCGGACCATCCATGATCGGCACAATCTTCAGTTTGGCGGCATCCATGGGCTGGGCCAGCCGGCAGTCGTTCCTGCCGTAGTCGCTGGCGTGCGCCAGGGCCTCTTCCAGTCGTGCGCGATCATGGTCGTTCAGCGATCTGCCATCCTTCAGCATGGCTGCCTGTTCTTCAAGCCGCTGTTTGCGCGAGAGCGTACGCATCCACGCCGAATGGATCTCCAGGTCGTTCGGTTTGAGCGTGTGCGCAGTCTGGATACGCTTCTGCGCGGTCGCAAAGTTTGCCACCAGCCGCTCCACCCGCGCGACCAGCAGGTAGTTCCGCGCATAGCACGGGTCGAGCTTCAGCGCCTTCCCCGCGGCATCGAACGCCTGCTGCAGCTCGCCCGCGCGATAGAGCGCCTCACCCATCGCCTCGTTCGCCGCCGACTGCTCGATTGCGCCGGCTGTGCCTTCAGCCTGCGCCGCATCCATCCACGCCTGGGCCTTCGCCTGGGCCTCAACGAACTGATTCTGCTCGATCAGCACGCGAATCGCGCCCAGCTTGCTCGCGGTCGGATCGGTCGCGGTCATCTTCGCATACAGATCGGCCGCCTGCGCATATTCCTCGCGCGAAAGCGCCAGGTCCGCATCGGACGGCTCACTGCGGTCGATCGCGCAACTTACCTTCGCGGGCTTTGCCGTCGCCGCGTTTGTTGCTCCAGCCGCACCCTGCTGCGCAGCGGCAAACCCCGCCCCAACCAGGCAAACCAACAGAGATCCCGCAATCCAAACTCTCATCCTTGTCCCTTGCACGGCACAGTCCCTGGCACCACGGTAACCTACCAGCGCCCGGCCCCCCCAGCGTTGCGCTTCTTCGCATCCAACCAGGAAACATCCAACCAGGAAATAACCGCAAAGGCCTCCTCATGTCGCTCTACTGGGTCTACGACCTGCCCAACTGGCTCTTCGGCCTGCTCTGCATCGCAACCTTCCTTACCTATGGCATCGCCGGGCTGTTTGCGACGCGACGCTGGGTGCGGCGCCTGCACCAGATCGACCACTCCCACAACGACATCGTCGCGCACTATCTCGCTGCCATTACCGTCTTCTACGGCATCACGCTCGGCCTGGTCGCCGTCGGCACCTGGAACACCTACTCCGGCGTCGAGACCAAGGTGGATCACGAAGCGCAGGTCGTCGCCTCGCTCTACCGCGACACCAGCGCCTACCCCGAGCCCATCCGCAGCACGCTGACCGCCGACCTTACCGGCTACCTGCACGAGGTCATCGTCAACAGCTGGCCGCAGCAGCGCCAGGGCATCGTTCCAGTCGGCTCCGGCGTCTATCTCGATCGCTACCAGACCGATCTGCTCACCTTCGAGCCCAAGACGCCCGGCCAGCAGATCCTCCACGCCGAAGCCTTCAAGCAGTTCAACCTGCTGGTGGAAGCGCGGCGTTCGCGCCTGGATAGCGTGACGGCCTCTATCCCCTCGTCGCTTTGGCTGCTCGTCATCATCGGCGGCCTGGTCAGCATCACGGTGACGTTCTTCTTCGATACGCCCAGTTTCTCCATGCACCTGGTGATGACGTGCTTCGTCTCTGGCCTGCTCGGCCTCATCATCTTCCTCATCGGCACGCTCGACAACCCATTTCGCGGCAAGGTAAGCGTGGGTGCCCAACCGCTCGAACGCATCTACCAGCGCATTACCGAGCATCCCGTAAGCGAGAAATAGTGCAAGCTACGTCTGGCAGCGCTACTTCTGACAGGAAGCACAATAGTGCGTGCTGCGGCCGCCCACGGTGATCTTCTTGATCGGCGCGCCGCACACCAGGCACGGCTGCCCGGTGCGCATGTACACGCGATGTTCCAGTTGGAAGAAGCCGCGCACCCCATCCGCGTCCACGTAGTCCGACACCGAAGACCCGCCCAGCTCAATGGCGTGCGCAAGCACCACCTTCAAGGCCTCGCGCAATGCCAGCAACTCCTTGCGCGCAAGCCGGCCGGCCTGCTTGCGCGGACGGATTCCGGCGCGGAACAAGCTCTCATCCGCGTAGATGTTGCCGACGCCGTGCAGCAGCGACTGGTTCAGCAGCGCCGCCTTGATGGGAGTCTTGCGCCCGCGAAAGAGCGCGACAAACTCATCCTCACCCACGGTCAGCGGCTCGACGCCCGGGCCGCGATACGCCTCCGCCTCCGAAGCGCGCACCGAAAGCCGCCCAAACCGCCGCGCATCCACAAACCGCAGCTCGTTGCCGCCGCTCAGGCTCAAGATCGCGTGGGTATGCTTCGGCACCTCGACCTCCGGCGCCGAGACCAGCAACCGCCCCGTCATCCCCAAATGCACCAGAAACTCCGCGGTGGATCGATTCTCCCGGTTCAGCGACACCACCACCGTCTTCCCCACCCTGCGAACCCGCTCGATCCGCGCGCCCGTCAGTACCTCGACGATCTCGCTCTCAGGGCTCTTGAACGTCTGCGGCTTGCCGCTCGTCCACACCCGCTCAATCACCTGGCCATGCACGCGTTCGTGCACTCCATTCGCGACGGTTTCGACCTCTGGCAGCTCCGGCATCTCACCCCAGAATACCGGGCTGCCCGCCCTCCGCGGAAACCGTGCTCCAAACCTACTTCGCCGTCTGCTCCTGCAGCCGCTTCTGCGCCTCAGCCAGCGCCTTCGTCGCAGCCTCCAGCCGGGCGGAAGCCTCGTCCATCCGCTTCGCCGCATCGTTCAGCTTCTGCTCCATCTCCGGCGTATTTACCAGCGACGCCTGCCGCTCGGCCTCGGCCATCTTCGCCGAGAACTCCGCGGAGTTGAGCTGCGCGATCTGGTCCTGGAACGCCTTGCCATGAATCTGCGCCTCGATCGCCTTCGACTGCGCATCCATCCGCGCCTTGAACTCCGGCGAGTTCAGTTGCGCCATCTGCGCCTTGAACTCCGGTGAGTTGAAGTTCGCCGCCGCCTTCGCCAGCTCAGCTTCAGCCCTCGCCATCGCGTCCCGATTGGCCTTGCTGGAGATCAAATCCAACTGCGCCTTGAACTCAGGGCTGTTCAGCGTCTTCTGCGCCTTGTCGATCTCGGCTTGCGCCTGCACCATCTTGCGCTTGTACTCCGCCTCGGCGGCGCGCTCCTGCTCCCTGGTGTAGGGGGCGGATTGCGCATCCCGCACCTCGTACCGCTCGCCATCCGCGCCCACCCACTGGTGAATGTGCGAACCGTCCTTCACCATCACGTGTTCGCCATGATCGTCCTGGAAGATCGGCCCTGGAAAATTGAAGCGCGCATCCGGCACCATCGGCCCAAAGCGGAACGAGCTTGCGTCCCCCACGCGCGTTGCCGACCCGGCCACGTCTGGCGCCGGCGCAGGTGCGGGATGTGGCTGTGGAATGGGATCTGGCGCCGCGGGAGGAGCGGGCGCAACTGGCGCGACCGCCACTTGCCGTGCTGCAGCGACCTTGGGTGCAGCAGGCGCTGCTGGAGCAGGCACTGCTGAAGCAGGCGCTGGTGGAGCAATGGGCGAACCCGGAGCCACCGGCGAACTCTCCTGCGCGACTACCGGAGCCACATGCACCATGGCTCCCGCCACCAGCACCGCTGTAGCCACTGCGACGCCGCCAACCCGTCGCGCCAACATCTCCCGCACGCCCAGAACCTGCTTCGCTTCAGTCAGTCGCATAACCCGCTCCTCCAGTTTGTTCGTTCGAAATAATCCCAGGCCCACACCCGCAAGCGCCTCCGCGCCTTCGCCGGACATCCTCGTTGCCAGATTCAGCAGGCAGCGCGCGTAGGTGAGCTCTCCCTCACCCGAACTCATCGCGTCGGCTGCCATCTGGTCACACACCATCTCCCGCGTCCGGGCGATCCGGCGCGCCGCGACGTGCGTTGCCGGATGCCACACCAGCGGCAGCATCAGCACCTGCACCCCGGCATGAACCAGGCAATCCCGTCGCCGCACGTGGCCCAGCTCATGGCACAGCGCAGCACGCCGTTCCGCCTCCGAGCACTGGGCAAATCCTGCAGGCAGCAGCAACACGGTGCGCCAGACGCCAACCACCACCGGGCTCCGCACTCCGCGCGAGAGCAGCACCGCCGGCAGCTTCACCCCGAAATGAGAGCCCAGCTCGCGAAACACCGCACGCTCCGCCTCGTTCATCGCATACGGACTCGCCTCACGCACCAGCCGCAACGCCGCCCACCACACCCGCACCAGCCGAAACGCCGCAAAGCCCACCACCCCGGCGTACACCCAACCGAACCAGGCCATCACACCGGGAGTCATCGGAACCTCATGCAGCCGCCGCAACAGCCACTCCCGCTGCGTCGCCAGTGCCGAATTCGGCGAAACGAACTCGACGCCCATCGATTTCAACGAAGCCGGTTCTACGGAAGCCCGTTCCGCCGGCGCCGCCTCAGCAGAAGCCGCTTCCATAGACTGCGACGCAACCGGCCAGAAATCTGACTGCACCGGCTCCGCACTGGCGGAAAACCGGTGCGGCTCCAACACGACCGATGCTCCCTGCAATTGCGGCCGCCTGGTCCCAACCGCAGGCAACGTCAGGCAAACCACCAGCGCGCCCAGCCACACCCAATGCTCTCCCAACGGTCGCAGTCTCGCCACCTTCACCAACAGCCAGGCTGCCCCCGCAACCACCGGGACAAGCCACATCGCATTCAGGCAATACTCCATCACCAGCCGACCCATCTCCATCGTTACGCCTCCTGCACAACCGCCGATTCCCGTTCCGCCTCGGCCAGGCGCTTGGCCACGCGCTCCAGCTCTTCGGCGCTGATCTGCCTTGAATCCACCATCGCCATCAGCATCGCCTCGGGCGACCCGCCGAACATCCGCCGCACCAGATCCTGCAACGCACCGCCGGTCGCGCGCTCTTTGCTCACCGCGGCCTTATACCGAAACGCCCGGCCATCCTGCTCCCGCACCACCTTGCCCTTGCGCAGCAGCACGTTCAGCATCGTCTGCACGGTCGTGTACGCCAGTCCCGCCCGCAGCTTCGGCTGCACGTCCGAGACCGTGCACCCGGCACCCGTTTCGTCTCCCCAGATCACCTGCATGATCTCCAGCTCCAGCGGCGTCAAACCCTCGTTCTTCTTGCCTGCGATCGTCATCCCGCTAAACTCCTAATCTGTTAGTAGATTGTGTTCCGACTTATTCCCTTTGTCAACTAAAACTTTAGGAGAACAGGGAGTCGCGGCCTGGCCGGCGATCGCGTTCCCTGTTCCCCTGTGTCCTGTCTGGCAAGCCGGACATCACCCCGTCACGCCAGACAGCAACCTCGAATTGTCGTGAGCGTTACTTCTTCACGGTCACATCCATGTGCGCGGCCGGATACACCCCGCGCAGCGCCAGCGCCGAGAAGTTGCCGAAGGCGTTTCCGCCCACCAGCTCGCCCAGCGGCGACGTGCTGCTGGTATAAAACGTCACACCCGACGTGCCGAAACTGATCGCCGGAAATAGCGATTGCTGCCGCATCGTCTCGACTTCGCCGAACAGACCCTTGGGCGCGTACCACCAGTTCGCCAGAAATACCTCGGCGGAGTTCGCCGGCGGCGCTGTCTCCGGTCCGTAGATAAAGTAGTCCGGCACATCCCACGCGCCCGCCGAGACGAACAGGTTTCCATTTCCAGTCACCGCGGCGCTGAACTGGTAGGTCAGCCCGGGATCGAACTTCGCCGGCAGACCCGCCTCGTTGAAGTTCTTCACCAGCTCCAGGTTGTTGCTCAGGTAGACCAGCGTGTAGTTGTTGATCGTGCCCGTTCCATCCGGCGAGACGATATTGATGCCGATCTGCGAAAGCTCCGTCGGCTCGCCGCCGTGACCGTTTACCGAGACGCTCGCGCAGCTCGTCGCCCGGATCACAATGTTGGCCTTGCCCGCTCCAGCCGGCGCAATCGTAAAGCCGGACGGCACCAGCGGCTGCGCCTTGGCCAGCGAGACCGGGCCTTCGCCCGCAAACTCCGTACAATTTGTGAAGTCCACCGTGAAGCCGGAGGAGGCTTGTCCGGCAGCCGTTCCACACATCACACCTGCCACTACCATCCAGTTCAGAAAGTCACGCATCGCGTCTATCCTCATGTTCATTTTGGGTTTTCGATCCGGGTCCCAGCTCAGCACAGCCCTGTGGAGTGTCTGGGGTTCACGTCGCCAACACCCTCACTCCACCACGCGGCCGGTTGAAGGGGCTACGTTATGTCCTGAATTCCAATGAATTTTCCTGAATGCCGCGTCTTCAGCCCGTGAAAACCTCGCAAATGTCTTTGCACCCGAGTCCCACCTTCGTACTATTCGCTCACCAGAAACAAATGGCTGGAGTTTCAGTAAGATCAAAACCAGCATCCTAGCATCAAGGGGCCTCATCGCTTCGGCGAGCCGCTCGCGCGGGAACTCCAAAATCCTCCCCAAAGTACGGTCCATGCTCGCAACGCTGCACGACGTCGTTCAAGCCCTCAACTTCAACGCTCTGGTGCCGGTCTTCCAGCCCCAGGTCGACCTGCGTACCGGTTCCATCGTCGGTTTCGAGGTGCTCGCGCGTTGGGATCATCCCGCGCTCGGCTTGACGCTGCCCGCCAACTTCATCTCGCTCGCCGAGGAGAACGGCTTGATCGGCCAGCTCACCCAGCAGATCCTCGCCCGCAGCTTTGCTGTCTGCGCCGCAACGTTGCCGCCGGAGATCACACTCGCAGTCAACGTCTCGCCGATACAGCTTCACTATGTGACCCTCCCATCCCAGCTCCAGCTCGCGGCGGAAGAGTCCGGCTTCGACCTCCGGCGCCTCACCATCGAGGTCACCGAGTCCGCGCTCGCGCGAAACCTCGAGCTCGCCGGCCGCACCGCCCGCGAGCTTCGCGCGCTCGGCTGCCGGCTCGCGCTCGACGACTTCGGAACCGGATACTCCAGCCTGAAGCACCTCTCCGCACTACCCTTTACCGATCTCAAGGTCGACCGCAGCTTCGTCAACGCCATGACAGGCGAGCGCGACGCCCGCAAGATCGTCTCCGCCGTCATCGGCCTCGGGCAGAGCCTCTCGCTTACCACCATCGCCGAGGGCATCGAAACCGAAGCGCAAGCCGCCCTGCTGCAGCGCCTGGGCTGTGATCTCGGCCAGGGCTGGCTGCTCGGCCGGCCCGTCCCCGCCGAAAAGCTGCCCGCACTGATTGCCGCAGAGCCCTGGCAACCCGTCACCGCGCCCCTACCCTATCGCGCACCGGCACCCACCGTGCCATCGCCCCACCGCCTGGCCGAACTGCAGGCTCTCTACGACAGCGCACCCGTCGCGCTTGGCCTGCTCGACCGCGATCTCCGCTTCGTCAGCGCCAACCAACGCCTCGCCGCCTTCCACGACACCGCACCCGAACTCCTCATCGGCCGCACCGTCGCCGAAGCGTTGCCCGAGGCCTTCCCGACGTTCGAACCCATCTTCCGTCAGGCGCTTGCCGGCAACCCCATCTCCGGCATCACCGTTCCCAAGCCCTCCGCCATCCCCGGCGACCCCGACCAGCTCTTCGCCCTCTCCTTCCAGCCCACGTTCGACGATGAGAACGATGTCATCGGCATCTCCATCGCCGTGATGGCGCTCGCGCAAACCCCATAACTCCGGAGAGTCCACAGCAGCCTTCAAAGAGAAACGGACGCGAACAAGAGCGGACAAGAGCGGACCGAAAAAACAATGTCGGTTTCTTTTGTCCGCTCTTGTCCGTCTTTGTCCGCGTCCGTCTCTGTGTTGCTTTTGTTTAGGGATTCGCCGGCTCGCCGTCCGCGCTTTCGACCCAGTAGCTCGTGCGAGCTGCCACCTTCAGGTTCGGCCGATCTTTCAACTGCAGCACCACGGAGTGAAACCCCGGATGCGGGTTCTGCGGATGGAAGCTCAGCATGTAGCGATTCGGAATGTGATTCGCCAGCTCCTGCAAACCTTTTTCCAGGTTCTTCTTGTTGCTGAACGAGTAGTACTCGCCGCCCGTGAGGTGAGCGACCGTCTCCGGCACATTCTTCTTCAGCGCGCCGGTCGCCGCGATGAATGCGATGCGCGCCAGGCGTAGAGGCGGCGCCAGCATGGCCAGGCAGTCGTAATCCTGCGACGCCACGCTCGGCTGCTTGGTCGGATCGCCCGTCCACTGGCGCGAGAAACACCCATGCGCCGGCCCCGGTTCGCTCGAGTTGAAGCCATTCGCCTCTTCCTTCGCATCCGCCTTCGTCGAAGAGAACGCAAAGCTGTAGATCGCCGTATTCGTATCGCTCACCGCACGCACCGCGTCGGCGACCTTCAGGTGGCTGCCATGGTCGTGCGTCTCGGTCAGCGTCAGGATCATGCGCCGATACTTCGGCGGCTCCTTCTTCAACAAATCGACAGAAAAACCCAGCGCATCCACCATCGCCGCTTTGCCATCGCCCGGCCCGATGCCGTACACCGCCTGCTCCGCCTTATTCAGATCGCCCGTAAACGGCTGCACCAGCGCCGCTTCGCTATCGAAGCCCACGACCGCGACGGTGTGCTCGACGCTGCCGACAAGCTGGTCGATCATCGGCCCGATCTCGGCGTAGTCGTCCAGGTGCGTTGCACCCTCGCCGCCCGCCTCGACCACGATCACCAACGCCACGGGCTGCTTGTCGGCGTCCTCTTCCAGCCGCAGCGTCTGCGGTACGCCATCGTCCCAAAGCGCAAAATCATCGGCTGTCAGCGTAAATACCGGCTGACCATTTTTGGTCGTCACCAGCGCCGGCACCAGCACGATCGACGTCCCCACCCGGAGTGTCGCTGTCTGGCTCTGCCCCGATATATCCGGCACAGCCGCACCTGAAGCCGGAGACTGCGCCAAGCCGTTTCCCATCGCGGCCGCCATGCAACCGGCCCAAACCGCCAGCCCAAGTTTCAAATCGGGACCTCCACCAGACTTCTTCGCCAGTATAGAAGCCCGAAGCCCCGCAAACCCTCACTCCAGGTGCAATACTGAACCGCCTCCTCAAAGGCTGGACGCAGTTCAGGGCACCCAGAGGGAACCAACAATCTTCGCCCTGAAAAGCGAAGCGCCTCGGGGTTATAGGCCCCAAGGCGATCTTTCATCGGAGACAACCCGATCTCTCTTTATGCGATGCCTGCGCCCATGCGATGTCAATACCTAATCCGCCGAAGCCCGCTCACGCCTTCCGAAACAGAACACCTTTGTTGCATTCCTATTTCGACAGCGCCTGCGCAACCGCCTTCTCCGCCAGCGGAGCCATGATCGCGTATCCCGCAGGCGTCGGGTGTACGCCGTCGGATGCCAGCTTCGCATCCAGCCCACCCTCCGCGTTCGTCATCGTCGAGTAGTAGTCCAGGTACACATCGCCGTGGTCGGCGGCGTAATTTTTCAGCCATGCATTCAGCTCCCGCACCTTCTCCGCCGGGTGCAGCCCGCGCCGCCACGGATAGTCGCTTACCGGAAGCACCGACGAGAGCACCACCTTGATGTGATTCGCCTTCGCAATCTCATTCATCGACTCGAAGTTATCCTCGATCATCTTCAGCGTGGAAAGCCCGGTGTTGCCCGCCAGGTCGTTCGTCCCAGCCAGGATCACGACCACCTTCGGGTGCAGGTCGACCACATCCTGCCGGAACCGCACCAGCATCTGCGCGGTCGTCTGCCCGGAGATGCCGCGATTCACATACGGCTTGCCCGGAAAGAACTTCGTCTCATCCCCGCGCCGTCCCCAGGCATCCGTAATCGAATCCCCGTAAAACACCACGCGCTGCTCGCCCGGCGCGGGCGGCCCCAGCTTCTCGTTGTCCGCGCGATACCGTCCCAGCTGCGGCCAGTCCGCACCCAGCTTCTGCAAGCCCGCAATCTGCTGCGGCGTCAACGTAGCCTCCGACGCTGTATACACCGGGTCGATCGCCGCCGGCGCCTGACCCGATGTCTGGCCCGGCGCAGCCGCACCCGTGCCAGCCTGCCCAAATCCCATCGCTGCAAACAAACCCAAACTCATCGCCGCCACCCAGCATCCTGCACACCGCATCCGCAAGCCTCCGCTAACGTCCTCCAGACTACGCGCTCCGCCGCCCAACCCTCAACCAGCCGCCGGTATAAAATCAGCTATGGGCGCGAGCGGCCCCGAACCTTCGCACGCGCACTCCCACCGGAAGTTTTCCTGGAGCATCCCACACGTGAGCAAGATCCAGCGCCAGTCCGCCGTCATCCTCGGCGCCCAATGGGGCGATGAGGGCAAGGGCAAGATCGTCGACGTCCTCTCCGAGCAGTTCAACGTCGTAGCCCGCTACGCCGGCGGCCACAACGCGGGTCACACCGTCATCATTCACGGCAAAAAGTACGTCCTGCAGCTTATCCCCTGCGGCGTGCTGCGTCCCGGATGCAAAGGCGTCATCGGCAACGGCGTCGTGCTCGATCCCGCCGCCTTCCTCGGTGAGGTCAAGAAGCTTCGCGAGGCCGGCTTGCCTGTCGACGGCCAGCTCTTCGTGTCAAACCGCGCCCAGGTGATCCTGCCCTATCACCGCATGATCGAGCTTGCCGCCGAGACCGCACCCGGCCGCCAGCCCATCGGCACCACCCGCCGCGGCATCGGGCCGGCGTACGAAGACAAGATCCACCGCAACGGCCTCCGCGTCGTCGACCTGCTCAACTCCTCGCTGCTCCGCACCCACATTCAGAACGCCTGCCACGAGAAGAACACCATCGCGCACGCGCTCTTCGGCACTGAACCGCTCGACCCCCGCGCCATGTACGAGGAGTACGCGCGCCTCGCCGAGCAGGTCGCGCCCTTCGTCACCGACACCGCCGAGCTCCTGAACAACGCCATCGCCAACGGCGACAAGGTGATGTTCGAAGGCGCCCAGGGCGCGCTGCTCGATATCGACCACGGGACCTACCCCTTCGTCACCAGCTCTTCCGCAACGGCCGGCGGCGCGGTCACCGGCACCGGCGTCGGCCCGACGAAGATCGGCACCGTCATCGGCGTCACCAAGGCGTACGTCACGCGCGTCGGCGAAGGCCCGTTCCCAACCGAGATCGACGGCCATTCCTCCGAACTCCTCCGCTCACGCGGGCAGGAGTACGGCGCCGTCACCGGCCGTCCGCGCCGCTGCGGCTGGCTCGACCTCCCGCTGCTCCGCTACTCCAACATGATCAACGGCACCGAATGGCTGGTCGTCACCAAGATGGACGTTATGGACGAGTGCGCCGAGATTCCCGTCTGCACCGCCTATGAGATCGACGGCAAGATCACCGACCGGATCCCCGCCGACGTGCGCGGCTTCAAGTCCATCAAGCCCATCTACACCACGCTCAAGGGCTGGCACGAGTCTACCGAAGGCATCACCGAGTTCGACAAGCTACCCAAGCTCGCGCAGGAATACCTGCACTTCATCGAGCAGAACACCGGCGCCAAGATCGGCATGATCTCCACCGGACCCGACCGTACCCAGACCATCAACCTACCCGCGTTCGAGGATTTCCTCCGCGCCTAACCGCAGCCTCACGGCTTGGGATGGACAATGCTCAGCTTTACCGTTCGCATGCGCTTTGAAGAAGCCGACCACGACGCGATCCGCCAGAATCTGGTCGCACTACAGCAGGGCTCCCGCCAGGAGCCCGGTTGCGTCAGCTACATCGCCCACTTCGTCTCCGACGACCCGACAACCGTCCTCATCTACGAGCAGTATGCGGATGACGCCGCGCTCGAAGCTCACCGCAACACGCCGCACTTCAAGGAGCACGCCATCGGCGGCCTCTACCAGCGCATGCGCGAGCGTTCGATGGAAAACCTTACCGCAGTCGCCTGATTTCGCACGTCACGCAAACCGTCGGGGCTCTCACCGAGCTTTGTTTTGACTCTACCTTCATCTCGGCTTACTATCCGCGTAAGTCCATGTTGCGCCCGTCGCCGCTTTCGCGTCTTCATTTCCTGGTCGCCATCGCGTTCGCGCTGACGGTCGGATTGCAGCGTGCCCACGCCTGGATGCCCCATCCGCATAAGGAAGCCCGGCAACAGATTGAAGAGCTGGAGCAGCAATGGCGCGTCGCCACCCTTGCCGCCGATGTGCCCGCCATGGATCGTCTGCTCTCGGACGACTACGTTGGTATCTCCTGGAACGGCCAGCTCAATACCAAGGCGATGCAGCTCGACCGAACCCGGAACCGCACCTTTGCCCTCACGCGGCTCGACCTCTCGGACGCCAAGGTAAAGATCGTCGGCAATGTCGCCATCGTGACCGCACGCGCCGAGGTGCAAGGCACATCAGACGGTGCCGATATGATAGGCACCTTCCGCTACACCCGCGTCTACCAGCACCTGCCCTCCGGCGCCTGGAAGATCACCAACTTCGAAGCGACCCGTGTCCCCGAGCCCGGAAGCGACCACCCGCACCGCAATCGCAGCATGCAGTAGGAACGCGCTTAAACAGCAAACCCGCCATGATAGGGCGGGAGTTCTTTACTGCCTGATCTCTTGCATCTTGTTTCCTGAAAGGCGGTTCGGCTCATCCGCGCATTCAGCCGATCGAAACTAGCTCTAGGCGATCTTCGGTTCGACAATCGCCTCTGCCTGGATGCGGGTACCATTTACATTCAGTGCGAGCAGACGGCGTTGCAGCGAACGCGTCACGCCCGTCATGCGTGCATCTTCCGGCTCCTGCGGCAGACGCGCGAAACGGCTTTTCGAGAGAGCAGCCGCACGGGCTGGACCAGCAGCCATCATTACCGGCCGATTCGACCGGGTCGTCAGGTTATAAGCGAATCGCGACGGCTCGACTGGCCTCCGGAGCGATGAGGGGGTTGCATCGTGTAAGTTGGACATGGCAGTTCTCCTCGGTGTCCGCGAAAGGGGCCCGTGAATCCATGGCATAACGCAACCATAGCTTCATAGATGAGATGCCACGACAAAATAGTTTGTTGCCTAACTTGAATCTCCCCCTATCGTCAATCGACGACATCAAAATATTGAATCAGGAGACGCCTGAAAGGCTTCTCGAATTCTTAGCCACGTAACATCCAGGTTCTCGGGCAGCACGCGAGCCTCCGAAATCACGGTCATAAAATTAGTATCTCCAAACCATCGCGGCAACATATGAATGTGCATGTGCTCGGCCACACCGGCACCTGCGGCCTCACCCAGATTCAAACCCAGGTTGACGCCATCCGGACGATACACCTCGCGCAGCACCCGCTCCATCTTCTGCGCCGTCTCCATCAGCTCCTGCGCCTCCGCCGGCTCCAGCTTCGCCAGCGAGTCGGTGTGACGGTAAGGCACCAGCAGTACATGCCCGCTTGAGTAAGGAAACAGGTTCAGACAGACAAAGCTGTACTTTAGTCGCACGATCACCAGCCCCGCCTTCTCTGCCGGCTCCGCTACGCCACCGGCCTGCGCAATCCCCCACTCCACCGAATGGATCAGGTTGCAGAACACGCAATCTGCCGCAAGGCCCGGCTCGCCCGGCCAGTCCCGCAGCTCTGCCGGCACTCCCTTGCGCCCGTCCGTCTTTGCACCAGTAATGTAGCTATATCGCCACGGCGTCCAAAGTCGATCCATCCCCCAAGTATAGGAGAACGGCTCCAACTGCATCTTCGGGAACCGCTGCCGCATCGAATCTCAGGATTCGTTAACACCACGTGTTTGACGGCTTATGCTGCGGTTGCTATTCTTTTGACTGAGTTACTGCGTGTGGGATCCAACTGCAGGCGCTCCGTTCTACCTCGCCAATCCGTCTTTCCTGTGTGCGCACCTAGCCCGGGGAGTAAGTTGTTCGGCTCGATGTCTCCCATCCCACTGGAGGCCTCCACTCCGAAGTCTCCCGTCTCCAGGCGCGTCACATCTGTAAAGAGGCCTTGGAAGCGTTAGTTTTTGGATCCCGGAGTCCGCAATCAACATGGTAGACGACCATAATCCTGAGTACATCGAGAGCAAACCCCTGAACACCGAACTGGAAACCCTGGCGCCCGAAGCGACAGAGGAGCACGCCTCCCTGTCAACCGATTCCACCCCTAACCCGAGCTCCTCGGAAGAGCATACCGACACGTCGGTCACCCCTTCTGAAGATCCGGCCTCCGGCGAGATTGCCCCCTCCCTCTCCGCGTCCACCGAGACGACGGAAGAGCCCGAGCAGGACTACGACGACTCTGACTTTGCCGCCGCTCTCGCCAGCTTTGACCGCGAACAGGCCGTTGAGTCAGCAGCCGCCCAGAACCTGACCACGGAAGAGGTCATCGTCACCGGAACCGTTGTCAAGATCACCGACAAGCATGTGGTGGTCGACATCGGTCTCAAGTCCGAGGGTCTGCTTCCGCTCGATCAGGTGGTGGACGTCAACGGCGTCTCCAAGTTCCAACCCGGCGACTCCGTCGAAGTCGTCGTCGAGCGCGAAGAAGCGCACGGCGGCGGATACGTCGTCTCGCACGAGAAGGCGCTGCGCCATAAGGTGTGGGACAAGCTCGAAGAAGCCGCGAACACCAAGACGCCCGTCAAGGGCATGGTGGTTTCGCGCGTCAAGGGCGGCCTTACCGTCGATATCGGAATCAAGGCGTTCCTTCCCGGCTCGCAGATCGAGGTCCGTCCCGTCCGCAATCTCGACGGCTATGTCGGCACCGAGATCGAAGTCCGCGTCATCAAGCTGAACAAAAAGCGCGGCAACGTCGTCATCTCCCGCAAGGAGCTGCTCGAAGAGGAACAGAACGCCAAGAAGTCGGTCACGCTGGCCACGCTCGAAGAGGGCTCCATCCTCACCGGCACGGTCAAGAACCTTACCGACTACGGCGCGTTCGTCGATCTCGGCGGCCTCGACGGCCTGCTGCACATCACCGACATGAGCTGGGGCCGTCTTACCCACCCGCGCGACCTCGTCAACGTTGGCGACGAGATCCAGGTGAAGGTGCTCAAGTTCGACAAGGATAAGCAGCGCGTCTCGCTCGGCTTCAAGCAGCTCACGCCTGACCCGTGGCTCGACGCCACCGAGCGCTACCCCATCGGTGCCCAGGTTCGCGGCCGCGTCCTCTCCGTCACTGACTACGGCGCGTTCGTCGAGCTCGAGCAGGGCATCGAAGGTCTCGTCCACGTCTCCGAGATGACCTGGTCCAAGCGGATGAAGCATCCGTCGAAGATGGTCAAGCCTGGCGATGAGGTCGATACCATCATCCTTTCGGTCAACCCGAACGACCGCCGCATCTCGCTCGGCATGAAGCAGCTGCAGGAAAACCCCTGGGAGCAGCTTGAGGACAAGTACCCGACCGGCGCCATCATCGAAGGCCGCGTACGCAACCTCACCGACTTCGGCGCGTTCATCGAGATCGAAGACGGCATCGATGGTCTCGTTCACGTCTCGAACCTTAGCTGGACCAAGCGCATCAAGCATCCCTCCGAAGTCCTCAAGAAGGGTGAGAAGGTCCGCGCGATCGTTCTCGGCGTCGAGCCGGAAAACCGTCGGCTTTCCCTTGGCGTCAAGCAGCTTCAGCCCGACGTTTGGGATACCTTCTTCGCGCAGCACCGCATTGGCGACGTCATCAAGGGCAAGGTTCTGCGCACCGCGCAGTTCGGCGCCTTCATTGAAATCGCCGAAGGGGTCGAGGGTCTCTGCCACGTCTCCGAGGCGGTCGATGCCAACAACAAGCCGGTTGAGCTTGTCGTTGGGGAAGAGCACGAGTTCAAGATCGTCAAGATGAACCAGGAAGAGAAGAAGGTTGGGCTCTCCATCCGCGCAGTCGGAGAAGAGGCCAGCCGCGCCGAGGTCGAGCTCTACAAGGAGTCGGCGGCACGCGGCGACTCCAACAAGGGTGGCGGAAACAAGAAGGGCGGTAACTCCGGCTCTTCGTCCTCCAGCTCCTCCTCCTCGTCCACCACGCTCGGCGACCTCCTCAACTGGAAGCGCTCCGAACGCGAAGAGAACGAGTAACCCTCTTTACCGCACCACATGGAAAGGCCGCCCGGGTGGGCGGCCTTTCCATTTACCCAACAGATTCCTGGACTGAATCCTCACCCCGACCCATGCCAGGCCGGCGGAGCGCATTCGTTTGCGCACCTTCGCTCCCTTTGCGCTCCTTGCGAGAGCGCTTTGCACCCCTGTCAGCACAAAGCAAAACGGCCCGGTCCCAAAGGACCGAGCCGCCAAACCCTAACTAGCCCTGCTTACTCGCCCTGCGCAACCTTGGGCGTAATAATGCCGATGTTGGTCACGCCCGCTGCCGTGCCCATGTTGATCACGTCCGCAACCGCACCGTAGTTCAGGTTGGCATCACCCTTCACAAACATGATCTTGTCCTGGCGAACAGCGTAGATCTGCTGCAGCTTTGGCTCGAGGTCCTGCTTGGTGTAGGCATCCGTGTTGATCAGGTAGCCCACGGGCGCTCCGTTGCCGCCGGTGACCGAGACCACGACCGTATGCGGGTCGGGCTGTGCATCCTTGTTCTTCGGAGGCTGAGGTACCAGCGTATCCAAGCCCTTCGGCGTCACCGGCACGATCACCATGAAGATGATCAGCAGCACCAGAAGCACGTCGATCAGCGGCGTCACATTGATCTCGGACACCGCGGTGTTCGTTCCGCCTCCACCACCCATTCCCATATCGAATCTCCTTGTCCTTCGTCCTTCAGATACGCAAATCCAGCGAGCTGATCTCTACTGCTCCGGCTTCTCGGTCAGCAACCCAAGCTGGCTCACACCAGCCGAGCGAATCCCGTCCACCGCATCCATCACCCTGCCGTACATCGCACGGTTGTCGGCGCGCAGATACACTTCCTTGTCGGTCTTGTTCTGCAGCTTGTCGGCAACGCGGGTCCCGAGATCTTCAGGGGTTGCCATCTGGTCCGCACCGAGGAAGATCTTCCCATCACGGGTTACGGCAATGGTCACCGCATCTTCCTTATTCGCGTTGTCCATCACGACCGCCGCCGACTCGGTCGGCAGATCGACGTTTACCTTGTTGTTCAGCATCGGCGTGATGACCATGAAGATGATCAGCAGCACCAGCATCACGTCCACCATCGGCGTCACGTTGATGTTTGAGTTTACTTTCTTGCCTTCGTCCCGCTTCGAAATCGACATGTACACTCACTCCATCGGAATCTGATCAACAGCAAATGCTTAGCACGGATGAAGCACGGATCAACGGATCAGGTATGCGGTGCTTTGGTTTGAAATCCGTTTCTCCGTGTCCATCCGTGGTAAGTCTTCCTTAGCGGTGGCTCTGCTTGATGAAGTAGTCCACGAGTTCCGACGAGCTGTTATCCATCTCCACGTCGAAGGCCTCAACCTTGTTCGTGAAGTAGTTGAACGTCATAACGGCCGGGATGGCGACGACCAGACCGAAGGCGGTCGTGACCAGCGCTTCCGAGATACCGCCGGCGACCGCGCCGATTCCCGAAGTCTTCTGCGTCGCGATCTGTTGGAACGCGTTCAAAATACCGATGACCGTGCCGAGCAGGCCGATAAACGGAGCCGTCGAACCGATCGTCGCGAGACCGCCGAGACCACGCTTCAGCTTCGAGTGGACGATCGCCTCCGAGCGCTCGAGAGCGCGCTTGGACGATTCGATCTGCTCTTCGGTGATCGCGCCGCCCGAACCGAAGCTGCGGAACTCCTGCAGGCCGGCGGTGACGACTTCAGCCAGGTGCGACTTCTTCGTACGGTCGGCGACCTTGATCGCCTCGTCCAGGTTGCCGTTCTTCAAAGCGCCGGCGACCTTCGGAGCAAACTCGCGAGACTGCGTGCGGGCAGCCGAGAAGTAAAGAGCGCGGTCGATCATCACGGCCAGCGACCAGATCGACATGACGAAGAGCAGAATGACGATGCCCTTCGGGATCCAGCTCATGTGGCCCCACATGTCGGTCAGCGAGAAGGACGTCGTGGCCTGCTCCTGGAACATGGCGAGCGAAGCAAAGGCATGGCTGGAAGCAACGTTAGCAATGTGCGCGAGAATCACTGGAATCTTTCCTCCGGTTACGTTAGTCGATCGAGATGATTGTCTTGGAATCCGCCGCGCCCTGGACTAGCTGCGAGTTGCCGCGGCGACTCCGGAAAGAGAAGTCGTAAGAAGCAGCGAGGTCCTAACCGCCACCGAAGCTGAAGTTCACGGTAACCGTCGTGTCGACCTCGGTCGGCTCGCCGTTCAAAAGATAAGGCTTGTACCGCCAGTTCTGCACCGCATCCACAGCCGCCTGCGTCAGCATTGCGTTTCCGCTGATGACGCTCAGGTTCTTGATGCGGCCATCCTTGCCGATCACGGCGTGCAGCACCACCGCACCCTGCACGTGGGCCTGCTTGGCGATCGGCGGATACACCGGCTGCGTCTTCTCAAGAATGTTACCCGAGATCACGCCGCCCGAGATGCGGACCGGACCAGTCGGCTTCGGTGGCGGAGCCTTCACCACAACCGGATGAGCATCACCCGCGCCGCCGGGCATCCCGCCCAGCACGCCGCCAGGCATTCCGCCCGACATACCGGTCATGCCCGCCACGCTGGCGACCGCAGGAGGAGGCGTCGCCTCTTCCTTGGACATATCCACCTTCTTCGGAATCTTGGGCACCGTCATCGCATCGTTAACCGCGACCACCTTGATCTCGTGGACGACAACCGCCGGCGGCGGTGGGGGCGGAGGAGGAGGAGGCGGAGGAGGCGCGGTCAACATCGCCGTCATCGCGGCCTTCGGCAAAGCCTCCGGGTTGATCAGCGGGATGATGATCATCAACATCAAAATACAGAGGTTCAGGACCAACGTCGCCCACACCCAGTACTTGGAGTTGGTTTTCAGCCGACCGCCGGAATCGACGAGAGAATCTTCAAACATGGTGGCAGCCTCTAAGACAGATTTGCTTGCGGACTTTGAATCTATGCGAATCCTGCTAAAACCCGTCGCAGCGACATGCGCTGCGATCAAGCCTTTCTCCCTGAATTCCTTCCCCGGATCGGGGGAAGAACCAAAGGATAAAACCTTAGACACCGACCCGTTTCAAAATGTTCCCGGCTTCCACAACCCTGGCTGCATCCTACCGGACCGCATTTCGACAGGCTTTCCACAGCCTGCCGAAACTGTCTGACGATCCTACGCCCGAACCTTACCCGCTGGCAAAGTCGGCGCCGCCTTCCCCTGCTTCGCGCGGTAATCCTGCCACGCCACCAGCATCGGCGCGGCCACCGCGATCGACGAATACGTGCCGATCATAATGCCCACCACCAGCGCAAACGAGAAGCCATGCAGCACCTCGCCGCCGAACAGGAACAAGCTCATCACCGTCAAAAACGTCAGCCCCGACGACAGCACCGTCCGGCTCAGCGTCTGGTTGATGCTCCGGTTCACCACATCGCTCAGGCTTTCGCGCCGGCTCATCGCCAGGTTCTCGCGGATACGATCGAACACCACCACCGTATCGTTCATCGAGTAACCGATCAGCGTCAGAATCGCCGCAATCACCGTCAGCGTAATGTCCAGGTTGAACAGCGAAAACGCGCCCACCGTAATCAGCGTGTCGTGGAACACCGCAACCACGGCCGCAACGCCATAGATCAACTCAAACCGGAACCACAGGTACATCAGCATGCCCACCAGCGAGTACATCGTCGCCCAAAGCGCCTGCTGCTGCAGCTGCTTGCCCGCCGTCGGCCCCACGATATCCACCTGCAGCACCTCAAACCCGCTGTCGTGGTAGTTCGCCCGCAGCGCACTCTCCACCGCCTGCCGCCCCGCATCATGGTTCGCATCCGACGCCATCGACTCCGGCAGCGCGATCACTTCCTGGTTCGAAGCCTGTCCCGGGTTACCGCTGATCTTCTGCACCGTAAAGTTGTGAATGCCGCCCTGATCCAGCGCCCGCCGCACGTCGCCCTCGTTCGGCGTCGACGCGAAGCTTACCGTCACGTGGGTTCCACCCTTGAAGTCCACCCCAAGCGGCAGATGGTGCCAGAACAGCAGGCTCAGCACGCCCGCGACAGAAAAAATCAGCGAAAAGCCCAGGAAGAACCACTTCTTCCCGAGCCAATCGATATTCGGTTGCCGAAACAGTTCCATCACTTCTCCAAAAAAACCTAAGCCTGATCCCTGATCCCTAAATTGAAAGCGCAGCCGTCTTCGGACGATCCTGCAAATGCCAGTCGAAGATCATGCGCGACACAAACACCGCGGTCACCAAGTTCGCAAACAGACCGACGATCAGCGTCACCGCAAACCCCTTCACCGGCCCGCTGCCCGCAAAGTACAAAATCGCGGCGGAGACGATCGTCGTCACGTGCGTATCCACAATCGTGATCCACGCGTGCGCGAACCCTTCCTTCACCGCGGCCGCGGCCGTCTTGCCCGCGCGCAGCTCTTCACGAATCCGCTCGAAGATCAGCACGTTCGAGTCGACGCCCATACCGACCGTCAGAATCACACCCGCAATGCCCGGCAGCGTCAGCACCGATCCGCTCCAGCCCATAAACCCAAGCAGGATGATCAGGTTCAGCACCAGCGCCAGGTCCGCGTTGATGCCCGCGCCCTTGTAATAAATCAGCATGAACACCATCACGGCGACCATGCCCGCAATCGCCGCCTCGGTTCCCTGCTTGATGCTCAGCGCGCCCAGCGAGGGCCCAACCGTCCGCGTCTCCAGCGACGTAATCGACGCCGGCAGCGAACCCGTCCGCAGCATCAACGAAAGATCGCGAACCTCCTGGTCCGTAAAGCTTCCGGTCAGCTCGCCCTGGTCGCGAATCGCGCCGTCAATGCCCGCAACCTCACGCACACGGTTGCCCATCACGATCGCCATATCGCCCGGCGTCGGCCCGCTCTTCTGGTGCTCGCTCGTGTACTTGTAGAAGCGATTTCCGGCCTCGGTCGTCAGCGTAAACCGGATGTTCGGCCGGCCGTTGATATCGGTCGAAGGCTGCGCATCGCGGAAGTCCGTACCTTCCACCTCGCTCTCGCGCTTCAACAGAAACACCTGGTCCGGGCTCGCCGGCGTCGCGTTGCCGTGCACCAGCATGCCGTCCGGCGGAATCTGCCCGTTCAGCGCCTGCAGCGCCGCCTGATCGTTGTCATACGGCCCGCTGATCACGGCGTAAACCGCCAGCTTCGAGGCCGAATGAATGGCCTCATCCACCTTGCCCGGATCGTCCTGCCCCGGAACCTCGACCAGGATCTCGTTGTCGCCCAACCCATACTTCTGGATCAGCGGCTCCTTCGTTCCCAGCGCGTCGATACGGTCGCGAATCACCTCGATCGACGTATCCAGCGTCCGGTTTTCAAGATCCGTCACCGCGGCCGGCTTCATCGTCACCTTGATCGTGCCGTCCGACTGCCGCGCCACATCATAGTTCGCGTAGTCCGAGCCTTCGAGCATCGAGGTAACCTGCGCCGTGTTCGCCGGCGTCACGCCCGAGATCACAATCGTCTGCGGCTGCCCGGTCGGGTCCGGCTTCGACACCGTCGCGCCCACAATCCCCGCACCCTGCAGCGCCGTCTCAATCCGCTGAATGTCGCGGTCTGTCGCCGCCGCAACCGCCTCGATCACATGCACCTGCAGCACCAGGTGCGTGCCGCCCTTCAGGTCGAGCCCGAGGTTGATGTTCTGCGCCAAAGCCTCCTTCGGAGACTGCTTAAAACTGCTGCCCGACGTATGCGGTCCCAGGATGCCGTAGATAAAAAACAGCAGCAGCGCGATGATGATGCCCAGCTTCGTGGCGAGATTCTTGCCCATGTGTGTTTTTCAAGCCGGCCGCATCCTCCCATCCAACCAGAGAACGCACGCCGCCTTATCTCTTCCTTAACCCGTCTCTAAACGGTCTGAATCGTGTCCGTACAGTCTAACCTGATAAATCAACAACTCGACAGCAGGCGAAGCGCCTTCGGGCAGCCCTAGCTCTTCTCGTCCGTCGTCACAGCCGCAATCGAGCTCTTCACAAACTCCAGCTTCACGCCATCCGGCTGCACCCGCAGGATGATCACATCGTCCTTCACCTGGAGCACCGTGCCGCGCAGCCCGCCGTTCGTCGTCACCTTGTCGCCAGCCTTGATCGCGCCCAGCATCTGCTGCCAGGCCTTCTGCTTCTTCTGGTTCGGAGCGATCAGCAGGAAGTACATCCCCGCAATCAAAATCACCGGCAAACCCAGCTGGCTCAACGAAGCAAAGCTGCCAAAACTGCCCAGGCTCTGCATGTACATCCCAAATACACTCACTGCACTCTTACCGATCAGGCTGTCGCAGAACCCGCCAGGGTTCGCCGCCAAGTAGAAGATCACGAAAAGCCCGCAAAATATCAGGCCCGTCAACGGTTAAGCATCGCCGACCCCACCCCCCCTGTCAAGAAACCCACACATCCGGGTGCCCCATCTCAGACGAAGCTTCACCCGTCTGAGGTGGGGTTACAAGCATTCGCCCCCACACCACACGCATCGAGGCCTGAGCCTTAACCAGAAACGCTTACCCAGAAACGTCCGGATTGATCCCGGCTTCGCCAAACACCACCCAACCCGCACCAAACCCAGCCGTAACCCGCCTTGATCGCTCTTAGCCGTCTCATCCGTGGACGCACTTCGGCCTCAATTCAACCCCAGCTTCTCCGCCACCAGCTCCAGCGCCCGCTCATAATCCTGCGGTTCCACCATCACCGACGTCATCCCCTCATCCATCTCGCTCGCGCTCGACTCCGCCGGAATCCCGGCCTCAACCAGCATCGCCTTTACCTCGCCGGCCTCTTCCGCTGTCTCGAACTCCCCCACCACCCGCTCCTGCTCTTCGTCGATCTCACCCTCCGGCAGCGCACCCTCCACCTCGTCCGACTCCGCCACGGGAAACAGCCCCAGCCTTACCCGCAGCGCAGCCTTGCCACGCTCCACATCTTTTTCATCCACCCAGATCTCGAACCGCGAAGGCGTTCCCGTCGTCGCATCGCCTTCAATCTCGTGCACCGCCGGCGAAACTCCCGCCGCATCCAGCGCCTCGCACGCCTGCGACAACTGCATCCCGTCGTAAAACGACACCAGCGACGTCATCCCCAGCCTGGTCTCGCCGCCCGGCTCGAGCGCCTGCTCCACCGCCGCACCCGCCGCCGGCACCATCCCCGGAACCCCCACCCCAAACGCATCCGCACGCTCATCCGCGGCCGTCGCCGGCTGCACCTGCGGCAAAACGGCGGAGCCATCATCCAGCTTCTCCACCACCGGTGCCTTCAACCCGCGCTTCCGCAGCTCCTCGGCCAGGGCCGTCTGCCCTGCAGTCGTCAGGCTATCCGGCTCGCCGGCCATCCGCACCAGCTCGCCATCCCCAAGTTCCCCATACACCGTTCGCAAACGACCCAGCTCACCCGACACATCATTCGTCATCCCGGAAGATTACCACTTTGCAACGACCGTTGACCCTCCCGTCGATACCCCGCACCCAGCCAACTCACCACGCGGCCGACACCCAGCACCAGGCCATCAGCCACTGCTTCAAGCTGTCAGCTGTTCAGCTTAAAGCTCTCAGCTCACGACCAAAGCCCTTCCACCCCCGAGCGAGAACGCTCACGCCACCAACCGGGCCCGCCAACACGTAGACCAACGCAGAGCCGAGGGCTGCACGGGGTCCCGAAGCTCCCGGGATACCCCAATCACCTACAACCTTCGTGGGATGCCCTCCCCCGTTCGTGCATGGAAGACTCCCGCTAGTTGCATATGAGGTACCCACAATGGGGGAAGCGCAATCCGCTTCCGCACCCTGTAGGGCACCCCACCCTAGTCTCCCGGAGATTCACCATGCGCTGCCTGCCTTTCCCCGTAGCTCTCGCCTTGTCGTACCTCCTCGTTTCGGTTCTCGTCCAAGGCCAATCGCAGGCCCAGGCCATCGACGCCTGCACCAGCAGGACCACCGGCGAAAGCCGCCTCGCCGAAAGCGCCACAGCCTGCAACGCGACCACTGAAACCTTTACCCAGTGGAGCGCCACCGGGCAATCCGGCCAGCTTGCCCTCGCGACGCGCACCTCGCAACCGGCAGTCCCCGTCCTCGTCGCCCAGGCCGCGCCGCAGCCGGCCGGCCTGCCCGGGGCTTCGAGTCAGGCGGCCACTTTGGCAGCCACTCCGGCAGCCACAAATCCCCTGCTCGTCCTCCAGGCCAGGCCCGGCCTCGAGCAAACCCCGACCACCACCGGCCTCGGCCCGCTCTTCATCATCGTCCCGGCCACCGACAACTACGTCGCCAACGGACAGGCGCTCGCCAACGCCGTTGCCGCCTCGCAGGCCGTCAACGCCAGCGCCACCGTCGTCTTCCAGCTCGGTCCCGGCGGCTACGACGTTCCCTCCACGCTGCAACTCTCGCCCGGCTACTCGCTCGTCGGCGCCGGTATGCTCTCCACCTTCATCGAACCGCTCTGCCTCACCTGCGCCGGCAACACCACCCTCTCGGTCGTCCTGAATAACGCCACCGACACCGGCAATCTTTCGAACCTCACCATCATCGGCTCCGCCAACTCCGAGCCTCTCTCCATCCAGAACAAGGGCCTCTTCACCATCGACCACGTCCGCACCCTCCCGGGCACGGACGGCGCCAACCTGCTCCAGCCCGCCGACGGCTCCGGCAAATTCCTTGTCTACGACTCGCTCCTCGGCGCCTCGCGCATCCTCACCCAGGGCAGCTTCTCCGCCTTCAACACCGAGCTCGACCCGCAAATCGCGAACCAGTCCGTGTCGCCCGGCACCTCGAAGTTCCTCTGCAGCGCCGTCTACACCGCAACCGGTGCCATCCTCGCCACCTCCACCTGCCAATAAGCGCGTGCCCATTTTTGGTGTAAACAGGGGCCCCGCAGGTCCGGACCTAACCACTTACTTTTGAATACTTTGCAAAAAAACAGGGGGGGGAGGGCGCCTACCTCCCCGCCCGCTCCAAATCGCGCCGTACCCGCGCCATCGTATCCAGGTAGAAGCTCAGGTTGTGCACCGAAAGCAGCGTCGCCGCCAGCGGCTCACCCGACGAAAACAGGTGCCGCAGATAAGCCCGCGAGTAGCGCGCACACACTCGGCAACCGCAGCTCGCGTCGATCGGCCCTGAATCCTCCGCAAACTCCAGCTTCTTGATATTCAGCCGCTCCACCTTGCCCTCGACTCGCGCAAATACCAGCCCATGCCGTCCCGCGCGCGTCGGCAGCACGCAATCCATCATGTCGACGCCCATGCGCGCGTACTCCTCAATCTCATCCGGATAGCCAACTCCCATCACGTAGCGCGGCTTCTCCTTCGGCAGGTACTCGAGCGTCCGCGCGATCATCTCGCGGGTCACCTCGCGCGGCTCGCCCACCGCAAGCCCGCCAATCGCGTAGCCGGGCAAATCCATCTCGACCAGCCGCTCCGCCGACTCCTTGCGCAAGTCCGCATACATTCCGCCCTGCACAATCCCGAACAGGCTCTGCGTATTGCTTGTTCCCGAGAGGCGGGCGCGCTCCTCGAACCACGGAACTTCCTCCCGGTGCGCGCGCCAGTACGCAACCGAGCGTTCCGCCCACGCGTGCGTCAGCCCAAGCGACTCGCGCGTGCGCTCCCACGTCGCCGGCGTCTCCACGCACTCGTCGAACGCCATCATCACGTCCGCTCCCAGCGCAATCTGCACCGCCATCGAGTGCTCCGGCGAGAAGAAGTGCTTGCTCCCATCCAGATGCGACCGGAACTCCACGCCATCTGCCGTAATCTTGCGCAGCTTGCTCAGCGAAAACACCTGGAACCCGCCCGAATCCGTCAGCATCGGCCGATCCCAGCTCATGAACTTGTGCACACCGCCAAGCCGCCGGATCAGCTCATGTCCTGGCCGCAGATACAGGTGATACGTATTCGCCAGGATGATCTGCGCGCCCGCGCTATCCGCGCCCATCGTTTCGAGCGTCGTTTGATCGACCGCCTTGACGGTCGCAGCGGTCCCTACGGGCATAAACACCGGCGTCTCCACCGCGCCATGCGGCAGCATCAACCGCCCGCGACGCCCACCCTCCGCGGCAGTCCGCAGAACTTCGAACCCTGAATCCATCTCCTCATTCTATGCAGGGAGCCTTGCAGTTCCGGTTTGGAACAGCATTGGAAATATAGTCGCTTACGACCGCGGCAATCGTCGTTGCGAGTGAAACACTCACCCTTGCCAACTCAAAGCTGGAACGCTTGCAGGGCAAACGCCGGAGGGATCGCACAAGCTTCGCCCTGAAAAGCGAAGCGCCTCGGGGGTTAGAGCCCCGAGGCGATCTTTTGAGGAGGTACGGCCCATGAGACCACTGCGAGTCAAATGGGGGAAACTCTACATCGATATTCCGGTTGAGATTCTTCTCTTCCTGATTCTCAGAGCTTCCTTGATGCTGCATTCACTGAACGTCTAACGTTCGCAACGCCTTGAGGAGGCTCTTCCAGCCCTCAGGGCATAGCGCTTATCGGCAGTAGACAACACCGCCATCCCTATTCGATGCTTGCGGCCGCCCGTTGTCAAACAAATTGAACCAGTTCCACACCGGATTCCCAATGCGGCAAAACGTGCCGTCCTGGTTTCGTTTGGCCGCCTCGATCGCTTTCTCCGCGTCCCTTTGTCAAGCCGTCAGTCGTGACTGAACCTGCCGCCGACGCCAGTTCACGGCCCGGTTCAGCGTTCCGCCCTGCACGATCACCGAGAAGACGACCACCAGATACGTCGTCGCCAGGATCCAGTGCCGCCCCGCAACCACCGGCACACTCAGCGCCAGCGCAATCGACAGCCCGCCCCGCAATCCACCCCAGCTCAAGGCCATCAGCGAACACTTCAGGTGCGGCCGGATCAGGCGCACGGCGCTCATCACGGCGACCACGCTTACCACCCGCGCCACGTTTACCATCACGATCGCAGCCGAACCCGCCTCGAAGCTGGACCGCGTAAACGAGATCGCCAGCACCTCCAGCCCAAGCAGCACAAACAAAATTGCGTTCTGCACCTCGTCGAACAGCGTCCAGAACTTCTGCAGATCCTCGTGCGAGATCTGGCGATGCGGATGCGTGGAGTTGAACTGACGCAGCGCAAGCCCCGCGGCCACTGCCTCCAGTGGACCCGAGACATGCAGCGTTCCAGCCATCGCGTAGCCGCCCAGCGCCAGGGCGATCGTAGTCAGGATCTCCACCTGGTAGCGGTCGACGCGGCTCATCATCTCGCTTGCCAGCCATGCAAGTGCCACGCCCAGCGCCAGCCCGCCGCCCGACTGCGCCACCAGCAGCCAGGCCGTATGCGCAATCGAGATGTTCTTTCCCTCGGCCACTCCCAGGACGGCGAGGAAGAGCACAGCGCCCACGCCATCGTTGAACAGCGATTCGCCCGCCAGCTGCGCCTCAATCTCCTTCGAGACGCCCTCGCGGCCCAGCATCTCCAGCACTGCGATCGGGTCGGTCGGCGAGATCAAGGCACCGAACAACATGCAATCGATCCAGTTCGCCTTCATTCCGATCAGCGGCAACGTGTAGAACATCATCGCGGAAACGCCCGCCGTCGAGATCAGCGTGGCAAAGATCGCGAGCATGCCCACCGGCAGCTTCTCGCAACGCAGCACGTCCAGGTTCAGCAGGAACGCCCCGGCAAACAGCAGCAATCCAAGCCCGCCGTTCAGGATCAGCGCGCGCAGATCGACCTGCCCTACGACGCCGAGAGCCCATTGATGCAGCGCCGGGTCGATCCCACCCAGAAGGATCGCAGCCACCGAAGCAAACACGGTCAGTCCCATCGAACCGATCGTCTGCGGCACCTTCAGCACGCGCTCGCTCAGCCAGCCAAACAGCGCCGCGGCGGTAAACAACACGCTCAGAAGACCCAGCATCGTCATAGCCCGAGTCTACCCAATTCTTCGTGCCAAGGTGCTGCAACAAAGAGGCTTACTGCTCCAACTGCGTCACCGCTTGCGCCACGGTCATGCCGTCCGCAATCTTCTGGAAGCCCCAGTGCTTCGCGTCCTGCTGCCGCGCGATCGTCTTCAGAAACAACGCCTTGCCCTGGATATCGGTGTGCAGCAGCTGCGTCTTCCAGTCCTCGCCGCCAACGTGTTCGCGCGTGGTCGAGAAGTTGCTGCCTGCGTGAATCGTCGCCAGGAGTCCAAACCCGATGCTGACGTCCTGCCCCATCTTCCCCTCGATGCCGCGCAGACGGATCGCCTGCGCGTCGATCAGCACGGAGCCGTTCATCCCGTGCAGCACCCGTTCCTCCAGGCTCTGCGGCTCGTACTGCGGGTTGGGCCGGAACGCCACGCGCAGAGACTCCCCCTCATGCACCGGCGGATCAAAGAGGAAGGCCTTCGGCAGCAGCTCCAGCATCTGCTTGGCGTGCTGCTCGTCATCAACACGCGCGGCCTCGGAGCGCTTGAACGCCTCGGGATCGCTGGCCTCGCCGGCCACGCGGGCCTTCTCTTTTCCAAGCGCATCGCCCGTCAGCGGTTGTCCATCGACCGCGACCAGGTAGCGCACCTTGCCCCAGTTCGTCTCCGCCACGCGCTCCTGCCACAGGTGCCCGCCGGTTCGCTCCGACCGCTCCTCCGACGTGTACAGATAGTGGCCGCGGTGCTGCGCGGCTGCAGCCTCGTGCTGTACCAGCAAGGAGACCGTCTCACTTGCACTCTGACCCTCGCAAATCGCTCCGCCTGCCACCGCGCAGAACACCCACAACCCAACCCAACGCCGTAAACCCATCGTCATAAGACTCTATAAAACACTATTTCGCAGGCTGAGCAGTTCGAACCTCGTATCCCCGCGTCTTCCTCCAGCGCGTCTGTTCTGTGGTGAGACCGGCGCCCGAACCAGCTAGAATATGGGCATGTCTTCTGCCACCGCCTCCAACATCATTCCCCGCCTCACCGCGTTCGCCTCGCAGCACGGCCTCCAGGTGCTCAGCTCCGAAGCTTCCACCAGCTTTGCCGGCGCGCCCACGACGCGGTTCGCGCTCGCGCTCTCCGCCGACCCGTCCAAGAGCCTGCTGCTCGAACTCTCCGACTCCTTCGACGTCGACAAGACCGAGTTTGCCGAGCAGCTCAACCTCTTCGTCCGCGACCTCGCCCGGCGCCTGCGCAACCCGCTTCCGACCGCCATCCTCACGCTCGGCGGCATTCCGCTTACGTACACGCACTTCGAGTGGCCCTTCCATGAGTCGACTGCCGGCGCCGACACCTCGGTCGTCCACGGGCAGGTGAACCTCGCAGTGCCCGACGCTGAAGGCAAGCCTTCGCCGCTGCACGCCAAGATCGCCGCCGCGATGACCGTCACCTTCCGCGAGATCGTCAAGGCGCCCGAGCAGCCGTTCTCCGAATCCTTCATCCTCAACGCGGTGCGCAAGACCTTCGACCAGGGGCAGCTCGAGCTCGTCAAATCCGGCAATCGCCAGCCTGTGCCGGTCACCACGCGTTACTACTCGCCGTGGCAGAAGAAGTTCAGCTTTAACGACACGACGGAAGCGCAGCGGCACCAGTTTCTCACCGCGAAAGCCTACTGGTTCTCGGCCGTGCTCGGCGGCAACGCGCCGGTCTGGCTCGCCGACCCGCGCGACGCGCAGTACCTGAACACCACGACCGAAGACCTGAAGAAGTCTGCCGCGGCGCTGGCCAAGGAAGGCATGGTCACGCTCGCACAGGACGCTGAGTTTGCCGCCGCAACGCCCGCGCTCGCCGCCCGCGCCACCGAGTTCCAGGCGCACCTCGGCGAAGCGCTCGCCTTCATCAAACCCACCTTCAACGAAGACATGCGCGGCGGCCACACGAATATGTAACGTGTCAGATCTCTTGACATCTTGTGGACCCTGCGCCATCCCAGCTGCAGTCTCATTCGTCTTGGCCGATGAGACAAATAGCTCTTGAAGCGGCTGGAACCGCCTCAAGAGTGCTAAGAACGTCAGACGTTCGTGTTGTGGATCATCAGGAAAGCTTTGAGCAGCAGGGCCAGAAAAATTTCACCCGGCAACTCAATCAACAGCTTCGCCCATTTGACTCGAAGTAGTCTCATGGGAACCTTACCTCTTCAGAGGATCGCCTCGGGGTCGCACCCCCGAGGCGTTTCGCTTTTCAGGGCGAAACTTTGTGACCCTCCGGTGTGCCCTTCGAGCGTCCAGCCCTCTGAACAGGCCTCGCCAGTATTGCACTCGATGGTCCCGTGCCAGCGGTATCAGGAGTCATCTTCCCGTTTCCGTCCCAAATGAGGAAGAGAAGGTCCAGCGACAACATCCGATAAACTGACCATAAGCGTTCCCAACGCCGAGGTCCCCATGTTTCGCATCGCAGCCGCATCGGTCCTGTTCTCAGCACTTGCCGCCTTCCCGCTCTCCGCTCCAGCCCAGACTGACTCCAAGACCTACCGAAATCCGGCCCTGCATTTAGTGGTCGAGTATCCTGCGACGCTGGACGCCGAAGACCCAGTGAATCCTGACGGCTACTCCTACCGGGCGCGCTTTGCGCTGCATCCGGACTCCGATCCCGAATCGAAGGGCGCGGACCCCTGCTCGCCGTTGCTGCTGGCCGTCGGCATGGGACCGGATCAGCCGCTCGATGCCAAGAAGGCCAAGCCGGGAAAGATCGTGCCGCTGCAGCCGACCGGTGGCCTGACCGTCAGCGAGATCAAGCTGGCTTGCCTGGATCGGGACAACTCGCAGCAGACACCTGAGAAGAACCTCGCTGACCTGGTCGAGAACTCGCGCCACATCGACGGGTTGAAGCCGATGCCGCGCGCGCTCACGTTCGACGTCGCGGGGGCGAAGGTGATCTTCGCCGCGTCTTCCGGGCCGACGGCCGACGAGAAGGGCCACCGTAACGGCTCCGCGGGCACAACCTACGCAGGAACCGCCGCGGCGCTGGTCGGCGACCGCGCCTTCTTCTTCACCTTCAACGCCAACGATCTTGCAGTCTTCAACCGGATGCTGGCGAGCAAGGTCTGCTTCACCGCGCCTGCTTGCCCGGCGACTTTGCCGGGAATCGTGCCTGGTGGTTTCAAGCCGGCGCCGTAAGTGCAACTGCAACAGCGTCCTTGTCGCGGACGGCGACCACTTCGTGGGGTCTGGAGCGCTGCGCGCGGCTCTCCGGTAGAGTTAACGGGAATCGCCACCACGCACGAGAGGTCGCAATGCACGCCCGTTCCCTGCATCCGGCAAACCTGCTCCTCGCCGTCACACTGCTTTCCGTCGCGGCAAATGGATCCGCGCAGGACAACAAGCCCGCGCCTCCGGCGCAGGCGGCCGCTCCCGCGCAGCAGGATCAGACCGACATTACACCGGGCGCGATTCACACCGCGCCGCGCACCGAGCCGGCCGTTGAGGGGTTTGTGCGCAAGTCGGCGCAGGAGGTCGTGCTCGACCTGCCCGGCGACAAGAAGCTGGTGCTGCATGACTTCGACTTCAACGGCGATGCGGTCGATACCAGCAAGCTGCACCTGAAGCTGGTTGCGCCCGGCGTCTACGAGCTCACCTCGCTCGCGTATGACACTGGTTACTGGCGCTTCTACGTCTCGGATTCGGCGTCCTACTACGGCTTCGGCGAGCGCTTCGACACGCTCGATCATGCGCACACTGTGGTGCACAATCTCTCGCTCGACACACCCGGGCCCAAGGGCTCGAACACCTACAAGCCGATCCCGTTCTTCCTGTCCACGAGCGGTTACGGACTTTGGCTGGATACGACCGGCGACGCGACCTTCGACCTGAACGCGACCGACCGCGACCAGATTACGGTGGACTTCGCTGCGAACCGGCTTCGGATCTACCTGTTTACCGGTGCGCCGGACGCGCCGGGCAAGTTTCCGGCGATTCTCTCTGCCTTCACGGCGCAGACACAGCGTGCGATTCTGCCGCCTTACTGGGCCTTTGCGCCATGGCAGGCGCGCGACTTCCACCAGGATCAAGCGCAGGTGCTCGAAGACGTGCAGAAGACGCGCGAGCTTGGGCTGCCCGCGAGTGTGATCCTGATCGATTCGCCGTGGGCCACCGCGTATAACTCGTACGAGTTCAACCCGAAGCAGTTCGAAGACGCGCCCGGAATGGTGAAAAACCTGCATGAGAACGGCTTCAAGCTGGTGCTTTGGCACACGAGCTGGATCAACAACAAGTCGGACGCGCCGCACGAACCGGGGTTCGAGGGAAAGATTGCCGAGATGAGCCCAAACTACCAGGTTGCGGCCGATCGCGGGTTTCTTCGTCAAGAACCAGAACGGCTCGCCGTATGTGGGACGCTGGTGGAAGGGACAAGGCTCGCTGATCGACTTCACCAACCCGAAGGCGACCGCGTGGTGGCAAGACCAGTTGCGGAAGGCGATCGACGCAGGCGCGGACGGCTTCAAGGATGACGATGCGGAAGGCGGCTTCATCACGCAGGATGTGAAGTTCGCCGACGGAACCGATCCGCGCATGATGCGGAATCGCTATGCGACGCTCTACCAGAACGCGGTTGAAGATGTGATCCAGAAGGACCTGAAGGGCAATGGCGTGATCTTCGCGCGGTCGGTGACGACGGGCGCGAACGGGCTGGGATTTCTGTGGGCCGGCGACAACGAGGCTTCGTTCTCGCAGTTGAATGGCTTGCCGACGGTTGTGACCGCGGGGATTTCGGCCGGGCTTTCGGGCATGCCGCTTTGGGCGTGCGATCTGGGAGGTTACCTGAAGCAGCCGGACACGCCGAATGCGACGCTGCTCGAGCGCTGGACGGAGTTCTCTGCGTTTACGCCGACGATGGAGGTGATGTCGTCGGCGAACCTGACTCCCTGGACATTCGACAAGAACAGCAAAGCGGGAACGCCGGCGCTCGATACCTACCGGAAGTTTGCGGTGTTGAACATGTCACTGTTTCCGTATCGCTATGCGGCGGCGCAGCAGGCGGCGCTGACGGGCGAGCCGATCATGCGCGGGCTGATGCTGGATTACCAGGACGATCCGAAAGCGCGGGCGATCAAGGATGAGTATCTGTTTGGGCCGGATCTGCTGGTTGCGCCAGTGATCGACGAGAATACGAGCCGCGCGGTTTACCTGCCTGCGGGGGAGTGGATTGAGCTGTTTACCGGCGAGCAGATTACCGGTCCGCAGACGGTGATCGCGAAGGCCGCGCTGAACGAGATTCCGGTCTACGCGCGGCGCGGAACCGTGCTGCCGAAGATCCCGGAAGACGTGATGACGCTGGTGCCTGAGGCGGAATCGGGCGATACCCATCTGCAGACGCTCGACAGCCGGCGCGTTTACGAGATTGTGGGTGCTGCGGCGGATGGCGAGACGAAGTTTACGGACTTCGAAGGGCGAACGATTGTGCGGTCGGGGAATACGCTGACGATTACGCCTGCGCCGCTGAAAGACGGGGAAAAGCCGGTGAAGACGCATGTGATTCTGCGCTGGCGGTTTGCGACGCCACATACGGCGAGCGTGAATGGTTCGAGTGCGACGATCGCGGCGGATAAGAATGGAACTCCGGCAGTGGAGTTCGATCTTTTGAAGGCGACGACGATTACGTGGCAGTAGGTTTCGGCATCTACTTCCACATGGTAGATACCGGATTGATCGCCCAAGAACTTCGCGCCCGCGGCTATCGGGTCGACGACATCATCTCTATCCCAAACAACGCCGGCGAATACGAATTTCGCGTCGACGATATTGATATCACGCTCGCCGAGGCGCGTGCACTGCTTGAGAATCCGGAGCACGTGGCGCTGAAATCGCGTCAAGGGCAGTGGGATAAATAGCGGTACGGGATGAAGGAAAAAGCCTCCGGATGTGCCGGAGGCTTTTTTTGTTCAGGACTGTCCTGCCGGACGGGCCCGCTGGTCGCGCGGGGCGAGCACTTCGTGCCGTGATCGCTTTGCGTGGCCGCGCGGCACAGTCTTCTGTGCCGACCAACGGGAGGAACATGCGAAGCTCCCGGCGTACGCAGTACCGCCCGCCCGGCGTCAGGGCGCTTTACGCGTCTTTGACGCCGTCGACGAAGGCCTTCAGCTTGCGGCTGCGGCTGGGGTGGCGGAGTTTGCGCAGGGCCTTGGCTTCGATCTGGCGGATGCGCTCGCGCGTAACCTGGAAGCTCTGGCCGACTTCTTCGAGCGTGTGCTCGGAGCCGTCTTCGAGGCCGAAACGCATCTTGATCACGCGTTCTTCGCGCGGGGTAAGCGTGCGCAGAACCTGCGAGGTGTACTCCTTCAGGTTGACCGAGATGACCGCGTCGGCCGGCGAGACGGCCATGCGGTCTTCGATGAAGTCGCCGAGGTGTGAATCTTCCTCTTCGCCGATCGGGGTCTCGAGCGAGATGGGCTCCTGCGCGATCTTGAGGACCTTGCGGACCTTCGCGACGGGAATGTCCATGCGCCGTGCAATCTCTTCGGACGAGGCTTCGCGGCCAAGCTCCTGAACCAGCTGGCGGCTGGTGCGGATGAGCTTGTTGATGGTCTCGATCATGTGCACCGGGATGCGGATGGTGCGGGCCTGGTCCGCGATGGCGCGGGTGATGGCCTGCCGGATCCACCAGGTGGCATAGGTCGAGAACTTGTAGCCGCGGCGGTACTCGAACTTGTCCACGGCCTTCATCAGGCCAATGTTGCCTTCCTGGATGAGGTCGAGGAACTGGAGCCCGCGGTTGGTGTACTTCTTGGCGATGGAGACGACGAGGCGCAGGTTGGCTTCGATCAGCTCGCGCTTGGCCTTTTCGGCGTCCATGTCGCCCTGTATCATCTCGCGCTGGGTGCGCTTGAGGTCGGCGATGGTGATGCCGGCATCCTGCTCCACGCGTTCGAGATCGAGCTTGCAGTTCTTCTGCTGGCGCTTGTATTCCTTCTTCAGCTCCTCGGACTTCGAGGCCTCGAACTTGGTTTCAAGCGACTTGATCTGGCGCTCGAGCGTGCGCATGGCGTCGACGGTCTTGTTAACCTTGTCGAGCAGCCGCTTCTTCTCCGCGTTGGTGTACTTCAGCTCGCGCACGACGCGGTTGATGTAGACGTGCTCGCGGCCGACCAGCCAGCGCAGGCGACGCTGCTCTTTATGCTTGGCCTTCGCGTCTTTGGTGGTATTGGCCTGCTCGAACTTCTCTTCGTAGCTGACGATCTTCTTCTGGTGCTTGAGGATGACGTCGATGCGCGAGGCGGTCTGGCGGACGCGCGCCTGCAGGATCTCCTCGGTGAGCTCTTCCTCGTCGAAGGTAACGACTTCCTTGATGTTGCGGACGCCGCGGCGCAGGTCCTCGCCAAGTCCGACGATCTCGCGAATGACGATAGGCGAGCGCGAGATGGCCTTCATGACGCGAAGCTGTCCGCGCTCGATACGCTTGGCGATCTCGACTTCGCCTTCGCGGGTGAGCAGGGGGACGGTACCCATCTCGCGCAGGTACATGCGGACGGGGTCGTTGGTTTTTTCGAGGGTCCCGGGCGAGAGGTCGAGTTCGACGTCGTCGCCTTCTTCTCCGGCTTCCGGCTCGTATTTATCGCGATCGCGTTCGCGCTCGCCGAGCTCGATGCCCTGGGTGTTGATGGTGGTCAGCAGGTCGTCGAGGTCATCTGGGGACGTGATTTCGCCCGGCAGCAGGTCGTTAACCTCGCCGAAGGTCAGATAACCCTTTTCCTTGCCAACTTCTACGATGTCGTCTTCGTACTTATCCAGCTCGTCTGCCACGTTTGTGCGCACTCCTGCCTGGTTGTAGGCGTCTTGAATGGTTGGGATGCTGTTGTCACAGCCCCGTACCGCGCCGGGAAGTTGTCGCTGGGCGACATTTCTGGCGAAGTTCTCCCTGGGTTGTTACTAGGATTTTCGGAGGACAGGTACGGTAAAGACCGCGATGGCGCAAACCCATTGACTTATGGCCGCATTGGGCGAAGTCGGGCATTCGTAGGCGCACGTCCCCAGCGAATCACAAGAATACCATACGTTTAGACGTATTCAAGAGGAAAAAGATTCGGCGGCAGGTACATGTCCTGCCGGACGGGCCCGCTGGTCGCGCGGGGCGAGCCCTTCGGGCCGTTTTGGGCTTCGCGCCTTCCCTCCCGTTGGTCGGGGGGTAGAGGCAGTGCAGAGGTGGGAACGTTTCGCAGCTGGATGCGTGCAACGGGATTAGCAGCGCGACGATGGAAGCGAAGAAGACGGCGGCGGCTGGAGAGATGAGCGGGGGAGCGGCGTAGCGCGGGATGATGGGCTGGTTGATCGGCGATTTGCTCATCGAACCGCTAGCTGGCCCACTCATCGCGGAGCGCGCGATGAATGGGGCACAGGAGTTGGTGGGGGTGGGATTTGGGAGTAAAGAGTGAGCACAGAGTCAGGGTGCGGCGGGTTCGGGCAGGTTCGCGGCGAAGGTATGGGTGAGCGGGAGGAAGAAGCGGAAGACGGTGCCGCCGCGGCGGTCGGCGTGGGCGTGGCGGCTGCGGACGCGGAGGGTTCCGCCGTGCTTCTCGACGATTTCGAGTGAGACCCAGAGGCCGAGGCCGGTGCCGGTGGCGCCCTTGGTGGAGAAGAACGGCTCGTAGATGCGGGTGAGGGTCTCGTGCGACATGCCGTGGCCGGTATCGGCGACGGTGAGGACGACGCCGGGAATGCCGGTGCGCGGATGGCAGACGGGCGCGATGCGGAGGGCGAGGCGGCCATTTTCGCCGAGGGCGTCGGTGGCGTTTGAGATGAGATTGGCGACGACCTGGCGGACTTCGCCGTCGTGGATAAGGACTTTGGGAGCGCTTCGAAAGCGCTGTTCGACGCTGGCGTGCAGCAGGCGGGTGCGCGATTCGAAGAGCGGCAGGACCGTGGCGACGAGGTCGGCCAGGTCGGTTTCGACCGGGCGCGAGGAGCGGCGGTGGAAGCGGAGGGTCTGGACGGTGATCTGGGCGACGCGGTCGAGCTCGTGCGAGGCAAGTTCGAGGTAGTTGCGGGCATCGTCCGAGAGCTGGGTACAGCCGACAAGATAGAGAAGGTTAGTGATGGCTTCGAGTGGGTTGTTGATCTCGTGCGCGATGGAGGCGGCGAGGCGCCCGGCGACGGCGAGTTTCTCCGTCCGGCGAAGGAGCTCTTCGGATTTCTTCTGCAGGGTGAGATCGGCGACGAAGGCGGCAAGCTGGCGATGCTCCGGCATGGCGTCGGGATTGAGCAGCGCGACGCCGACCAGGACTTCGATGCTCTGGGCGGGTTTGCTTTCGCCGGCGAGGGTGCGGCAGGTGGCCTCGAACGGCTCGCTGAGGGGTATGCGGGCGTTGAAGAAGACTTCGGGCTTGAGATCGGGGAAGAGCTTGTCGAGCTTGACGGCGTGCGGGTCGTCGAGGCAGTCGACGCTGTCCAGGCAGAAGAGGCGCTTGGCGGCGATGTTGGTGTAGAGGATGTCGCCATTGGCGCCGGTGATGAGCAGGCCGAGCGGCATGGCTTCGACGAGGCGGTGAAAGCGGTCCTCGGAGGCCTGGAGGGCGAGCTCGGCGGCAAGCTTCTTGCGGCGGTCTTCGGCTTCCTTCAACTCGCGTTCGACCGCGGGAACGAGGCGCGAGAGGTTTTGCTTGGTGACGTAATCCTGGGCGCCGGCGCGCATGGATTCAACGGCGGTGGTCTCGGACATGGCGCCCGAGAGCATGATGAAGGGGATATCGAGGCCGCTGGATTTGACGATCTGCAGGGCTTCGGGGCCGCTGAAGGTGGGCAGATTGTAGTCGGCGAGGATGAGATCGGGCCGGGTGGCCTGGGAGAGCGCGGCGAGCAGCTCGTCCGCGGTTTCGACGCGAACGAGCTGCGGGTCAAAGCCGTTTTTTCGCAGGTGCCGCTCCAGAAGGAAAGCATCGTCTGCGTTGTCCTCTACGAGGAGGACATGGAGGGGAATGCGGTCTTCGGGCGAGGGCGTTAGCCCAGGGGAGGACATTCGTTCAGTACCAGCCAGTACATACCGAGCTGTCGCGTAGCCTCGGCGAAGTCGTTGAAGTTGACGGGCTTGCGGATGTAGCTGTTGACGCCAAGCTGATAGCTGCGGACGACATCGCGCTCTTCGTCAGACGAGGTGAGGACGACGACGGGAAGCATGCGCGTGTCTTTGGATTCGCGGATCCGGCGCAGAACCTCGAGACCGTCGACTTTGGGAAGTTTGAGATCGAGCAGGATGACCTGGGGATGGATGGCGTTCTCGCCGAAGAGGAGATCGATGGCCTCTTCGCCGTCGCGCGCGACGCGGACGTCGTTGGCGATGTTCGAACGCTTGAGAGCCCGGATGGTGAGCAGTTCGTGGTCCGGGTCGTCCTCTACGAGGAGAATGAGCTTCATGTCTTCGGCCATACCTTGACTTTATCTTAGTGTGAAATAGAACGTTGCGCCGCGGTCGACCTGGGCGTCAGCCCAAATGGTACCGTGATGCCGGCGGATGACGCGGGCGACCGTGGCGAGTCCGATGCCGGAGCCCTTGAAGTCTTTATCGCCGTGAAGACGGTTGAAGGCGTTGAAGAGCTTGTCCTTGTAGTACATGTCGAAGCCGGCACCATTATCGCGCACGAAGTAGGCGTCTTGCGCGGCGTCGTGGCCGAAGTGGATGGTGGGGTGCTCGACCTTGGAGGTGAACTTGGCGGCGTTGCCGAGCAGGTTTTCGAGTGCGACGCGCAGCAGCTTGGGGTCGGCGTCGACGTGCATGTTGGGGTCGACGAGGATATCGAGCTGGCGGCCGGGGTACTCGTCGCGCAGGTTGGCGACGACGGATTCACCGAGGGCAGACATGTCGACGGGCTCGCGGGCGATCTCGGCGCGGGTGATGCGGGAGAGCTGGAGCAGCGAATCGATCAGCTGGCCCATGCGCTGGACGCCGGTGCGGACGCGCTTGATGTAGTCGCGGCCGGTGGCGTCGACGGCGTCGGTGTAGTCCTCTTCGAGCGCGAGTGAGAAGCCGTCGATGGTGCGCAGCGGCGCGCGGAGATCGTGCGAGACGGAGTAGGAGAAGGCTTCGAGCTCTCGATTGGTGGCTTCGAGCTCTGCGGTGCGCTGGCGGACGCGTTCTTCGAGGGTGACGTTGAGCTCGTGAACCTCGGCGGCTTTGCGTTCGACTTCAGTGCGGGCGACGGCGAGGTTGCGCGCGGTCTCTTCGGTTTGGAAGCGCAGGTCGCGCTCGTGCGCGATGTAACGGAACATCAGGAAGATGAGCAGGAGATCGAGACTGCTGGCGAGCAGGAGTGTAAGGCGGGCACGGGCGGCGGCGGCCTTCTGCTGGGCTACCCGGGTGATGAGCAGGTGATGCTCTTCGGCTTCCATGGAATCGGCAATCGAGCGCAGGTGATCCATCTGCGCCTTGCCGGTACCGGAGACGATGAGGGCGTGGAGTCCGTCGTTCTGGCCGCCGGTGCGCAGGTCCAGCCCCTGCTGCAGAAGGGCGAGGCGCTCGGCGATGACGGCGCGCATCTCCGCGGCGTTGCGGGACTGGGTGGGGTTATCGCGGGTGAGCTGGGTAAAGGCTTCAAGTTCGGCCGGGAGCTCGCGGGTGCCGTTGGTGTACGGGGCCAGATAGGCGGAGTCGTTGGTGATCAGGTAGCCACGGGCACCGGTTTCCGCGTCCTTGGCCGAGCCCATGATGCGTTCGACCTGGTTGATGACCTGGTAGGTGTGTTCAACCCAGAACTGGCTTTCGTCGAGCGTGGTGAGCGCGCGAACGGCAAAGATGGTATTGAGCCCCACCACGGCGATGGCCGCGACGAGGATGAACGGCATGAGCAGACGACTGGTGCGCGAACGATAGGGCATGTGTGGGGTAAGATGCGTGCCGGTGCGGGGTTAGGCGGGATCTTTCGCGATGAGTTCGATTTCGACCAGGGCATCCTTCGGGAGGGCGGCGACCTGAACGGTGGAGCGGGCGGGCGGGATGGCGCCTTCTGGTGCGAAGTACCTGGCGTATACCGCGTTCATCGCGGCAAAGTCCGCCATGGACTTGAGGAAGACGGTGGTCTTGACGGCGTGGGTCAGGTCTAGGCCGGCGTGGGCGAGCACGGCTTTGAGGTTTTCTAGCACCTGGGTAGTCTGCTCCGTGATGCCGCCGGCGACGAACTCGCCTGTTTTGGGATCGAGCGGAATCTGGCCGGAGGTGAAGAGCATGTCGCCGACGCGGATGGCCTGCGAGTAAGGGCCGATGGCGGCAGGTGCAGCGGGCGTGGCGATGGCGGATTTGGGCATGGCTGATTGTGCCTTGGCAGGTGTGGGTTGGGCAAGGCTGGAGGGTGCCGGGGCTGTTAGAGCCAAGGCTTAAGCCGCACGCTTCCACCCTGAGCGCTCCGGTTTCTTCAGAGTGCGCGTTTGCTTCCAAGGATGACGTGCTTCCGCGCGGGAAGCGGTTCTGTTCCGGGAGATTCCACAGGATATAGACGAAGGTACCGTGGTAACTCCGTTGACAGGGACATGGGGTATAGCGAGAATGAGCCTCAATTCACCGTAAATACACAGAACGACCCACTTCAACGATTCGAGGAGTTCTTCATGAATTGCAAGTCAGGTTCATTGTTCTTAGCAGGCGCCGCGCTGGTTTTCGGTGCGGTAACGGGGTTGCAGGCGCAATCGGTGATGACGAACCATGTACGCGAGGTGACGTTGACCGGCGAAGCCGCGCCGGTGGGCGAGCTGCCGGCGGCGCAGATGATGAACCTTGACCTGGTGCTGCCGGTGCGCGATCCAAGCGGGCTGGAGGCGTTCTTGACCGAGCTGTATACGCCGGGCAGCGCGGTGTACAAACATTACCTGACACCGGCGGAGTTTACGGCGGATTTCGGCCCAACGCAGGCGCAGTATGACGCGGTGGTGACGTTCGCCAAAACGCACGGCCTGACCGTGACCGGCGGCAGCCGCGATGGGATGGAGGTGCAGGTGCAGGGTTCGGCGCGGGCGGTGGAGACGGCGTTCCACGTGACCATGATGCAGTATCAGCACCCGACTGAGAATCGCGTGTTCTACGCACCGAACCGGCAGCCGACGACCGACCTTGCCTTCAACCTGTGGCATGTCTCGGGCATGGATAACTATTCGATTCCACACCCGCTGCTCGAAAAGAAGAGCGACTACGCCGCGGCGCATGGGATGGCCGAAACAGACGTGGTGAAGCACGCGACGACAGGCTCTGGTCCTTCGGCGTCGTTCCTCGGCAGCGATATGCGGGCCGCGTACTATGGCGGCACGGCGCTGACGGGTGCGGGGCAGAACCTGGGGCTGTTTGAGTACCTGGGCACAGACCTGGCCGACCTGACGACGTACTACACGAACGTGAAGCAGACGAACAAGGTGCCGATCACGCTGCTTTCGACCGATGGCACCAGCACCGCGTGCCTGGATACCCGCAAGGGCGGCGACTGCGACGACACCGAGCAGACGCTCGACATGACGCAGGCGCTGGGCATGGCGCCGGGATTGAACAGCCTCGTGATGTACATCGGATCGGTGGATACGGCGATCATCAGCGCGATGACGACGCACAGCCCGCTGCCGACGACGATCGGCTGCTCGTGGGGCTGGACGCCGGCCGATCCATCGACGCTCGATCCGTACTTCGAGAAGATGTCGGCGCAGGGGCAGAACTTCTTTGCCGCTTCGGGCGACAGCTCGACGTGGTCTTCGCGGAACGAGGCCTGGCCAGCGGACGATGCGAACGTCGTCGCGGTGGGGGGCACGGACCTGGTGACGGCGAGCGCGGCGGGACCTTGGAAGTCGGAGACAGCGTGGGTGGATTCGGGCGGCGGCATCTCGCCGGACAAGATTGCGATTCCGAGCTGGCAGAAGCCGTACATCAACTCCAGCAACAAGGGGTCCACGACGTACCGCAACGGCCCGGATGTCTCGGCGAACGCGAACTTCACCTTCTATACGTGCGCGGACCAGACGACTTGCCTCGCGAATGAGTACGGCGGCACGAGCTTCGCGGCGCCGATGTGGGCGGGCTATATCGCGCTGGTGAACCAGGAGCTGGTCTCGCAGGGCAAAAAGACAATCGGCTTCCTGAATCCGACGATCTACTCCGAAAACGGCACGGCGGCGACCTACGCGGCGGACTTCCACGACATAACGAGCGGGACTTCGGGGAGCTACTCGGCGGTGACGGGGTATGACCTGGTGACGGGCTGGGGCAGCCCGAAGGCGGGGCTGATTACGACGCTGGCACCGTAGAGGCAGCTATTAGCTTCTGGCTTTTAGCTTTTAGCTGAAGACTTGACGAGGCGGTCCGGGCTCTGTGCCGGGCCGCTTTCGTTTAGCTGGGACGGGAGATTTGGCGAGTAGAGCGTAGAGCAGTTCCTGCTTGGGCGTAGGCTCTCCTGCCTTTGTTTGTCATTCCCGTAGGGAATCTGCGTTTGTTGTTGCACCACGCCTCATTAATCTGCTCGAGCGTTCCCCTGGAGAGCGGCTTTTTAGTCGCGGCCGCTGAACTTGTGGATCAGCCGGCGATCGCGCTTGTTAGGACGGCCGGCGGCGAAGTTGGGCTCGGCGAGGAAGAGGGCGCGGCGCTCGGCGGCGACCTTGGCGCGGAGCTCGCGGCTTTCGTCGGACTCGCTGTAAAGCTCGTGGGCGACGGCCGCGGAGCCGCGCTGATCGGAGAGCGCGAGAACCTCAAGCGTGTGCTCGCCGGCGTCGGAGCGGACCTGGAGCTTGTCGGCGAGTTTGAGAATGCGCGAGGGCTTGGCAGTCTGGCCGTTGCAGCTGACGTGGCCAGCGTCGCAGGCGGCGGTGGCGAGGGCGCGGGTTTTGAAGAAGCGCGCCGCCCACAGCCATTTGTCGATGCGAAGGGGGCCGGGTTGGGTCGGTTCGTGAGGCATGGTCTATTTTGCTACGGTAGAGGAGGAATGATCTATGAGCTGACAGCTTACGAGCTGTGAGCTGAGAGATTTGGGGGCTTTGGGGTTGCGCAGGATCAAGATCAAGCAGACGACGGGCACGACGGTTCCGGGGTACGAGAACGAGAACGGGCAGCGGGTGGTGAGGGATACGGGATTTGCGTCCGAAAGCTTTCCCGGGCAGCGGGTGTACCACCTGCGCTGCGTGCATTGCGGGCATGAGTACGGGTCGAACGGGACGGATGTATCCAAGCGGCTGTGCCCGCGGCACCAGGGCGGGGCGAAGGGTGAGAAGCTGCGCGAGGCGGGACCGGGGTTGTTCGATGAGGGCTTTGACGGGGTAGCCGGTGAGATAATAATCCTGTGAAAATCGCGTCCCGCCTCCTCTTCGCCCTTCTGCTTACCGCCGGTTTGACCGGTATTGGCTGCCATGCGCAGGTTCCGCCCGCCGGCGCTGCGCTCTCTCCGCAGCTGGCGCGGCGGGTCGAGATTCTGATTCGCCAGCGCGCGCACCTTACTCCCGAGGACCTGGTCTCAGTCGGCCCGCGCGAGCCTTCGGATGTGCCCGGCTTCGACAAGATCGAGGTGCAGTTGAGCACGGAAGGGCAGCCGGCGCATGCGGTGCCGTTCTTGCTCTCGAAAGACGGCCAGACGCTGGCGCAGTTCAACAAGTTCGACATCAGCAAGGATCCGAAGACTCTCGTTTCAGCGGCGGGGCGGCCGGGACGCGGCGGCAACGATGCGTCGCCGGTGCAGATTGTGGTCTTCGACGACCTGGAGTGCCCGTTCTGCGCGCGCATGCACAAGCAGCTTTTTCCGGCGCTGATCAATCGTTACGGCGACGAGGTGCACATCGTATACCGCGACTTCCCGATTCCGAAGCACCCGTGGGCGATGCGGGCGGCGATCGATACGAACTGCGTGGGGGCGCAGAGCGAGACGGGCTATTGGAATATAGTCGATTACATCCATACGCACGCCGACGATTTTGGCGGGTCGGAGCATAGCCTGCAGAAGGCGCTGGACTCGCTCGATCAGCTTGCACGGGATGAGGCGAAGAAGGACAGGCTGAACACCGAGGCAGTCGACACCTGCATCAAGAAGCAGGACGACACGGCGATCAAGGCTTCGGTGAAGCTGGGCGAGGGGCTGAACGTGGAGGCCACGCCGACGGTCTACATCAACGGCGAAGAGGTGGACGGCGCGTACCCGCTGGTGGATGTGTTCCGCATCGTCGACCAGGCGCTGGTCGCCGCGGGCAAGACACCGCCGCCGCCTTACAAGGACCCTTCGCCGGCGGCGAGCAAGGAAGGCAACTGAGTTACCTTGCGGACGCGCTTGCTGACCGCGACGCGCGTATGGCTGAAGTGGGGATGATTGTGGAGATCCGAGGCTGGATCCCCGAGGGCGAGCGCGATCTGATCGCCGGTGAGTGGCTGCGAGAGATAGAAGCCCTGGAAGAGGTCGCAGCCGCGGCGCAGCAGCAGGTTGAGCTGGCCTTCGTTTTCGACGCCCTCGGCGACGACCTGGACGAGCAGCGTCTGCGCCATCTGGATGATGGCGGTGACGATTCCGTCGCCGCGACGTGCGATATCGAGCTGCGCGGTAAAGGAGCGGTCGATCTTGAGCAGCGAGATGGGCAGGTCGGCCAGGCGCGCGAGCGACGAGTAGCCGGTGCCGAAGTCGTCGATGGCGAAGCGGACGCCGCCCTCCGCGAGCTCGGCCATGGCATCGCGGATGAGGACGGGCTCGGTCATGAGCGAGGTCTCGGTGAGTTCCAGCTGGAGCGCGCTGGCGGGTAGCCCGAACTGCCGCAGCAGCTGAACGATGGACGCGCCGAAGCCTTTTTGCAGCAGCTGCTTGCCGGAGATGTTGATGGCGACGCTCGCCTCGTCGAAGCCGCGGCTGCGCCACGCGGCGAGCTGACGGCAGGCCTCCTCGACGACCCAGTTGCCGATGGGCACGATGAGGCCGCTCTCTTCGGCGACCGGGATGAAGAGGTTGGGCAGGTAGGTGTCGTGGCTCTGCTGCTTCATGCGCAGCAGCGCTTCGAAGTGGTGCGTGGCGCCGTTGCAATCGAAGATGGGCTGGTAGCAGAGCTCGAAGCCGTCGGTGCGCAGGGCCTCGCGCAACGCCATCTCGATGGCCATGGCCTGGTCGAAGGCGGCGCAAACCTCGCGCGAGGCGAGCGCGTAGCGGTTCCGGCCCATGCGCTTGGCGTGGTAGAGAGCCTGGTCGGAGCGCTTGCGCAGGGTGTCGGCGTCGGTGGCGTCGTCGGGATAGATTGCGCCGCCGACGGAGATGGAGACCTTGAGATCCTGCGCCGGGAGGCTGAGTGGCGCGTCGAAGAGGCGGACGAGCATGGCGGCGATCTTCTCGGCGTCTTCCGCGTTGTGCAGGCCGCCGATGATGGCGGTGAACTCCTCGCCGCCGGTGCGGGCGATGGTATCGACGGAGCGGATGCGAAGCTTGAGGCGATCGGCGATGGCTTTCAGGGTTTCGTCGCCGACGAGGTGCCCGTAGGTATCGTTGATGAGCTTGAAGCGGTCGGCGTCCATGGTGAAGAGGACGGCTTTTTTGTGCTCGCGGGAGCTGCGCAGCAGGCACTGTTCGATGCGGTCGTCGAGCAGCAGTCGGTTGGGCAGGCCGGTGAGGACGTCGTGCTGGGCGCGGTGGAAGAGCTCCTGGTTGAGCTTTTCCTGCTCGGTGACGTCGACGGCGAGGACGAAGCGGGCTTCGCGGCCCTGGAAGAGGATGTCGTGCTCGGTGAGCTCGACGGCCAGGGCGCTGCCGTCTTTGCGCCGATGCCGGGCGCGGCGGGCGCTCTCGGGCGTGGCCGAGGTTTGCGCTGGGACGGTATCTTCGGCGCGCTTGCCGGTGGTGGTGCCGGCGGCGGGGTTTTCCGCGGGCAGGCGAATCTGCTCGACGCTCATGCGCAGGAATTCGTCCGGGGCGTAGCCGTAGGTTTCGCTGGCGGCGGCGTTGGCGGAGAGGAAGAGCGTGGTGCCGGGATCGTAGATCCACATGGGCAGCGGGTGGTGCTCGTAGAGCAGGCGGAAGTCTTCGTAGAGGACCTTGTAGCCGTCGGCGAGGCGGACCATGTCGTGGCGCGCGCCCTCGAACATGCGCAGCGTCATGGCGAAGCCAACGGCGTACTTGGGGATGTTCCAGAGCTGGTAGAGGACGTGCAGCGCGACGACGTTGTGCTGCAGCAGGAAGGCGAACGGATAGAGCAGGCCCCAGGCGGTAAAGCCGAGAGTGCCGACGATGCGATCCAGGCTGCGGACGGCGCCAGTGCCGGCGTAGAGGATGGCGACCGAACAGAAGATCTGCGCAAGCAGCCACTGCTCAATCTCGTGCCGCGGACCGACGTACGCGGTGACGAACATGAGAAAGCCGAAGGCGAGACCGGTTACGCCGAGGGCGGTGCGGCGGCGAATCCACGTGCCTGGCAGCAGGACCGACGCAAGCCGGATGCAGGCGAACTCGACGAGGAAGATGAGGAGATAGATGAGCCAGCGATTGGGGCCGTCGACATCGGAGAAGCGGATGAGCAGGCTGGCTGGAACGGCGACCACCAGGCCAAGCAGCGCGGTGCGGCGTGCGTGGCCCGGGCGCACGATAAAGGAGAGCAGAAAGGAAATGCCTCCAAGCAGCAGGCATTCGAGCTTGAGGATATGGGAGACCGGACTATAGGAATGCGGGGTGAACCGGAACTCCCAGGCAAGAAAGCTGAGGAAGACCAGAACCCAGCCGGCGAACCAGAAGCGGAAGTAAAGCTGCGGACGGGTACGCTGCTGGATTCCAAAGAAGGTCACCAGCAGGCCTAGAAGCACGATATCGACGAGAGGTCCGTCCACTTGCTCTCCTGTCCCATGCACCGAATGGCCAGCCGGTGTCGGCGGAACCTCGGTTCGTCGTTACTGCAAAAACACTTCGTCTGGGTAACTTTCGGCGATTACGAAAGGCGGAGCAATAACACTTCCGAGGAGCGGAGCTACCCTGCCGGGTAGTGTGGAAGCCGGGCGGGGGGATGGGTTGTGGACGAGGAGTTCAATCCAGGTCCCAAGGGCGAGATTTGGGGCACCCGGAGGGTGGTGCGGGAGATGCGCTACCGCATACTGGCCGTGGGGAATGGCTCGTAAGCCCACTCATCGCGAAGAACGCGATGAATGAGGCACGTAGGGCCTTCACATCCATTTACAGCTGCTGCGGGGGATTTAGAAGAGGCGTTCGGCTTTGCGCAGGTCTCCGGCGTTGCCGATGTTGGCCAATGTGAAGTTGAATTTGTAGGTGCCCTCGCTGGGCACGGGGCCCAGCTGTCCCTGCCGGCGGTATTCGACGGAGAGGCCGCAGCAGTTCCAGTTGTAGTTGGCCTCGATGGTGGCGAACTGCAACAGCGCGGGGAAGACGGTGGTGGTGGAGACGGCACCGGTGGCAGAGGTGGTGGTGCCGGTTGCCCCGTTGATGTTTTTCAGGTCCAGGGCGCTGCTGCCCGCGAGCGACAGGCCGGGCTTGATGGGGCTGCCGTAGCCGAGCAGCAGACGCAGCTGGTTGAAGTCCGAGATGTTGGTGGTGACGCCGGTGGTGGCGGTGCTGGTGGAGGCTTCGGTGTAGAAGCGGCCTGGGGCGTCGAGCCGGGCGTAGCTGAGCGCGCCGAACAACCCGTCGGTGGCGTGGAGATCGAGAAAGACGTTGGAGCTGGTGAACTTCTTCGCGCCGGTGTCGTAGTCGAAGTCCCACTCGACATCGGTATGGGCGGAGGAGCGGAGGCGCAGGCGCGAGAGTAGCGGCGAGATGTTGCGCGGCTCCGTAAGGAAGGCGACGCCGGAGAGGCTGAGCGTGGTATCGAAGATGTTGCGGCGACCGTCGACGACCGCGCCGCCGAAGTTGGGGTCGAGGAAGTACTTCTGCGTGAGGCGCCAGGAGATGAGCTCGTCGGTCTGGCAGGAGTCGCGCGAGGCGTCGACTCCCACTTCGTTGGCGACCGAGAGGGTTGGATCGGGGTTGAGACCGCCTTCGAGCTGCGCGGCGTCTGGCGCGTCCGGCAGGGCGGCGGCGGCGGCCTGATCCGGCTGCGGAACGCAGGATGTGTCGGCTTTGCGCTTGCGGAAGAGCCGCTGCGTGACGCCGTACTCCACCTCGTCGGTATCGGCGACGACGTCGATGGGATCGAAGCGGAGGATATCGCGGAAGTTGTCGATGCCTCGTGTGACGCGGTAGGTGGTCTCGGCCTCGATGGTGTGCTTCACCTGGTTGCCCAGCAGCCCGGTGAACTTTGTCGGGGCGAAGGTTCGCTCCAGCACGGGGGTGCGGACCTGGAAGGAGAAGTGCACATCCGAACGCGAGATGGCGGAGAAGTTTTGCTGCGGCGCCTGGTTGATGGCCGCGTTGGGCACCTGCGAGCGGCTGTATGCGGTCTCCTCAAGGCCCACCGTCGGGATCAGGCTCCAACCGCCAGGGTGAAATGGACGCGTGACCTCCGGATGGAGATCGACGCGCTCGACGACGCCGCCCGTGGCGAAGTTGGGCTGCGTGCGTTTGAGGCCGGAGAGCGAGGACTCGAAGGACCATTCGAGGCCGGTGTTGCCGAGGGTGTGCTGGGTGGCGTCGAACGAGAAGGTGGGCGTGTGCAGGATGTGGACCTGCTGCTCGGCCGTGGTGCCCTCGGCGACGAGCTTGATGCCCTGGTAGCGGTCGACGAGGCCGGCGATCTCGAAGCCGCTGGTCTGGTGCGTGAGGTAAGCGGTGGAGACGATGTCCGAGGTGACGGCCTGGCTGAAATTATCGGCGAAGGCCTCGCGGTAGACGTAGCTGGAGAGATATTCGACGTCCGAGGCGAGCCGGGTGTCGGAGGCGAAGTCGTGGCGCAGCGAGAGGACGGCGTCTTCACCGCCTTCGTTCAGGGCCGGGGCTCGCTTGTCGAGCACCTCGGTGTAGCGGAACTTGACGAAGTCGAGCCCGGAGCCGCGATAACGGAAGGTGGCGTCCTGCGCCCAGCCGACGGAGGAGTAGTAAGTGGCACCGACGGTGAGATCCATGGAGCGGTTGAGCACGATGAAGAACTGCTGGCGCAGGGTAAGGCCCTTGGTGGAGCTGCGACCGGGCGATGGAATCTCAAGGCCGGTCTCGCGCTGGCCGGGCGTGGTGGGGTGATCGATATAGGGCAGCCAGAGAACCGGCAGGCCGAGCACGTGGAAGGTGGAGTTGTAGCCCCTGGCCACGCCATCGGCGACCGCGAAGTGGTCCGCGGTGAAGATCCAGTCGGGCTTCGGCAGCAGGCACGAGGTGACGGAGCCCCCGTAGACGTCGTAGCTCTCCGGGCCGGTTTTGACCACGACCTTCCCGGTGAAGAGGAAGGGGTTCGAGTTCTGGTAGATCTTCGTGACCGCGCCGGGCCGAGGCGGCGTAAGGCCCACGGTGCCGTGTACGTCGTAGAAGCGGCCGGTCTCGGTTTTCAGGTTGAAGGTGCCGTGTGAGGCGACGATGCGCTCGTTGTTGCGTCCGCCGGTGAGCACGACGTGGCCGGTCGCGGTGACGTCACCGGTGTTGGCGTCATACTCGATGTGGTCGGCGCGCAGCTCGCGATCGCGGTAGGTGATATCGACCTTGCCATCGAGGGTGTAGACCTTGTTGTGGAGGCTTTGACGGTCGGATTCGATGCCGACGAGATCACCCTGCTGGGCGAGGCCGGCGGGCACGGCTTCGGGATAATCCTGCTGCGTAGCAGGTTGTGGACCGGGGTTTGGCTGCCGATTGGCAGGATTTTGGCGTCCGCTGGCGGCGGGTGCATAACTTGTAACGTCCTGCGCCCATAGTTGCGGATGGAAAGCTGTTGGCAGCGTGGTAACTATGAAGAGGGAGGCGGCGCACAGCATGTGCCGTCTTCCTCGTCCTGACAACATCGAAGGCTGCCCGCACGCTGCGTCTTCAACATCTAACTTGCAGGGGCCACGCCTGCAGGAATCGCGCTCCAGGGACAACAGCTCGTTCGACCGGTTTGACACAGATATAAGGTTAGACGATTTCACAGGAAGTGGGTTTCGGTTTGAAAAACATGGGCTCCGCACAGCGCGACACGCTTGCATTGGAAGAAGAGGCCGCCACGGGCACGGAGCACGCTGCTCCGCGGGCGGTGACGCTGGACCTGAAGCAGCAGGCCGCCGAGCGGATTCGACTGCATCGCGAGCGGCGCAACCGGCAGCAGGCGGCGGAAGAGACTACGCCGGCAGAACCTGTTCGCCAGAAGCACAATCCAATTGCAGCGGCAGTCGCCGAGCGCTACGCGCAGACTCCGAGCTACCGTGCGTTCCTGGCCGAGCAGGCGCAGCGCGCGATGGAGCAGGCGAAGCGCGATGCGGAGCTGGCCGCAGCCGAAGCGGAGAATGCCGCGGCGGAGGCCGAGGTGGCCGCGCGCAACGCAAAGGCCGTGGCCCAGGTGCAGCAGCAGTTGCTGGCGGAGCTTGAGCTGTGGAATGCTCCGCAGGCGTTTACGGCGGCGACGGCCGAGGTGACGGCGGCGCAGATTGAGGCTCCGCGAGCCGAGGTGACGGAGGCTCCGAGCCCGGCGCGGATAGAGGCTCCAACACCCGCGCGCAGGACGAAGATCGCTGCCACGCCTGTTCCGCCAACTCCGGTTTCCGCCGCACCGGTCAAGCAGGTTTCGACCGCTGGCCTGACGGTACGGCTGTATGAAGATATCGGCGCCAAGCCGCGGGTTGCGAACCCGGCCCGGCCCAAGGGCGAGCACGACGCTGCTCCCGACCCCGAGGAGTCGCGGGCCCTCGACGAGGAGATCCTGTTTCGACAGGCGCCGGTCTTCGAGCCGTTCGACATCGAGCCGCCGACTCCGCTGCCCGCGAATCTGCTGGAGTTTCCGCGGCAGTTGGTGGCGGCGCGTAAGGCCCGTCCGCGGCTGGCCGAGGGGCCGCTGATCGAGGAAGAGCCGCGCAGCCCGCAGCTTCGCATCTTTGAAGTCGAGCCGGAGCAAATCTCGACCGCGCCGACCCCGGCTTCGGTGACGCCGGAGTGGGCGAATATCCACCTGGATGCACAGCCGACGCCCACGCCTGAGGCCCACGCGGCACAGATGGCGGAGCAGCATCCGGCGGCATCCGCGACGCCGCTGCTGGTCTCCATGCTGCCGCCGCAGACGGCGCCGCTGGAGCTGCGGGCGATGGCGACGGCGGTCGACCTGATCGTGGTCGGGCTTGCGTTTACGCTGTTCGTCGGGGTGACGGCGCACTTCGCGCATCGCGTGCCGATGGGAGTTCCGGGCGCCATCACGGGTGCGATCACGTACGCGGTGCTGTATCCCACCTACGAGCTGCTGTTCTTCACGCTCTCCGACCAGACGCCGGGCATGCGTTACGCGCGCATCGGGCTATGCACGCTGACGGATGAGAACCCAACGCGAGCCGCGATCCGCAAGCGCATCCTTGCTCAATTGGTGGCGCTTTGCCCGTTCGGGCTGGGCGTGCTGTGGGCGCTGCTGGATGAAGATGGACTGGGCTGGCATGACAGGATCTCGCGGATGTACCAGCGGGCGTACTAGAGGCGAGGGTGTAGGGACTAGGGTGTAGGGACTGGGTGTAGGGACTAGGCGAACCTACTTGCGGGATCGAAAAAGCTAAAGGACCGGGGATCATCCCGGTCCTTTAGCTTTTCTACACCCTACACCCTACACCCTAGTCCCTAGTCCCTAGTCCCTAAACCCTAGAACGTGGTGCTGACCGTGATGCGGAAGGTCTTGCGCGGTTCGCGGAGCAGGTAGTTGGAGCCGTAGAACTGGACGGCCTCGTCGTAGGTGTAGTCGCCGGCGGGCGTGTTCGGGAAGAGGCTGCGGAAGGTGGGCGCGGTGGGGTCGTTGGCCGGCGCGGTAAGCGGCAGCGCGAGCTTCTGGGGGACGCTGCGGTAGAGGCGCAGCGGGTTGTACGCGTAGTAGACGCGGAACGGCGCGTTGACCACGGGCAGGATGACCTGCAGCTCGATGCCGTTGGACATGCGCGGCACAAAGTTGGTTCCGGGCACCGTCTTCAGGTACTCCGAGAAGTTGATGTGCTGGCCGCCGTAGCAGGCGCCGTTGATCAGAACCGGGCAGCCATAGGAGGGGGACGATTCGACCGCGGTGCCGGCGACGTTCTGCCGCAGCTGCGAGGCCTGCGCGTTGAAGGTCATGCCGAAGTCGGTGAAGAAGGCGAAGGTGACCTGGTTGACGATCGGGATGCGGTACTCGAGGTTCGAGGTGAACTGGGTATCGCCGCCGATGGAGACGAGCCGGTAGATGGGCAGCGGAATCTGCACGGGACCGTCAGCCGAGTTGGTTGGGTTGACCGGGACGGTGCTGCCATCGGGATTGGTCAGGTTGAAGAGGATCTTGTTGGGGATGAAGACGTAGGGCGACGAGGCGCGGATATCGAAGCCGCGGACGTCAGACTCGCCGCCGCCGTAGATGCGGCCCTGGGGCGGGGCGACCTCGCCACCGTAGCCGGCGGTGTGCGCCAGCTGCAGGCGGTAGCCGAGCACGTTGTGGCCTTCGCGGTTACGCTTGAGGCCCTTCATCGGGAAGAACTGGCGATATGCGATGGCGGGCGAGTAGTACTTGACGTTGCCACCGATGCCGGCCAACTGCACCTGCGCCGAGAAATCCTTGCCGTTATGCGGGCCGACCGCGCGGTCGAGCGACGAGAACGAGAACGTGGGAGTGACCACCGAGGTCACGATGCCGGTGAGCTGGTTGAGGCCGGCGACGCCCGAGCGGAAGGCCAGCGACGAGAAGACGTTCTGGGTGTTCTGGTTGAACGTCGTGACCGACGACCGCGACAACGAGTACGAGGCGCCGGCGCGGGTAACGCCGGTATGCGCGAACAGGTGACGCAGCGGCTCCGACAGCGAGAGCGTGACGCCCTTGGTGGAGGTGTTGTAGTTGGTGAACTGCGAGTTCTGCGCGGTGGAAAGATTCGCCGACTGGCCGGTGGCGCTGTACGCCTTGGCCGGGTTGTAGTCGTACTTCGAATCGAACACCTGCACGCCGAGCGAGATCGGCTTGTTGCGCAGGTACGGCTCGGTGAAGCCGAATGTCAGGTTGCGCGAGAGGTCGCCAATATTGGCGACAAGCGCGAGCGTTTCGCCGAGGCCGAGGAAGTTGTTGGTCTCGTAGTTCAAGCCGACGAAGGTTCCCGAAAGCCCCGAGAGACCGCCGTTGAGGCCGATGGAGTTCTTGCCTTTCTCCTTCAGCTTAAGCAGCAGGTCGACGGTGCCGTCGTCCGCATTCTGGCGCGATTCGGAGTCCTGATCAGCCTTCAGCGGCTCAAAGTAGTTCAACTGGTTGAGGCGGAGCAGCGACAGATCCCAAAGCTGCGAGTTATAGGTCTGGCCTTCTTCGAGCAGAAGCTCGCGCCGGATGACCTTGTCGCGGGTGATGGTGTTGCCCTGGAACTCGATACGCGCGACGCGGAACTGCTTGCCTTCCTGGCAATCAATCTCGAGATAGACGAGGTGCTTGGCCTCATCGGTGCGCGGCGTCGGAACTCCGGTGAAGTTGATGTAGCCCTGCGCGCCGTAAGCCTTGCGCAGGTTTTCAAGACCCTTTGAGAAGGTGGTCGCGTCGAACCAGTCGCCATCCTTGATGGCGAACTGCGCGCGCAGCACGCGGGTGTTCTGCACCGCCTTGTTGTTGACAAAGGTGATGCCGCCAAGCCGATAGCGCTCGCCCTCTTCGACCGGGATCAGAATATCGATCTTCTTGCCGACGGTGGGCTTGAACAGGAACGGGTTGAAGCCGGTGGTGGTGCGAATCTTGGTCTTCGGCTCGAGCGTGACGGCCTTGAAGTAGCCGCGGTCGCGATAGGCCTGGCGCACGCGCTCCCCGTCTTCATCGAGCTTCGACGCGTCGAAGGTCCTCGCGAAGAGATCTTCGAGAATGATCGAATGCGGAATGCCGATGGGCTTGAGGTTCACCATCGCATTGCGCAGGGTACGGTCCGAGAGGTTCTGGTTGCCGTCGAACAGGATCTTGCCGACCTTCACGGTCGGCCCTTCCTTGATCTTGAAGGTGATGGCGACGGCCGCGGGCGGGATGGTCTTGACCTCGGTCTTGATAGTCGCGAACTGGTGCCCGTGCTCGGCGAGCAGGTCCTTCAGCACGACTTCGGCGCGCTTCACGCGGGTGGGATCGTACTGGCTCTCTTGGGTGAGGCCGACTTTTTCTTTCTTCAGGCGCTCGGCGACATCCGAAAGCGAGACGGCGTTGAGGCCGGTGTAGTTGATCTCGCGGATAGTCGGCTTTTCCTTGACGTAGACGATGAGCTGGACGCAGGCTGGGGTGTCGACGCGCTCGATGCGTACATCTTCGAAGTAGCCGGTGTTCCAAAGCGAGTTGAAGTCGCGCTCGACGATGGCGGGATCGTAGAGGTTACCCTGGTGCGAAAAGAGCCGTGCAAGCACGGACTCCTTGGGGATGCGGCGGTTGCCGATGACCTCCGGGGTGCAGAGGTCGGCGGCGTTGCCGTTCTGGGCCGGCTCGGCCGACTGTGCGGGTGTCTGGAGCTGAGCCTGCGGCTCTGCGGTCTGGGCCGCGGCAGAGGTAAGGCCCCACGCGCATGGAATGAGGGTAGAGACAGCGAGAACCGCGGCCAGCGAGGGCGACGGTCGGGTCGCGCGGCCCGCGTGCGGCTGTCTTTGATCCGGATTTGTTGCAGGGGTTGCCGTCTTAGCCTGGTTCCCTGGCGTTTTCCCCTGGCTCTGGCGATCCAGCAGGATTCCAGCCCGTTCGTTCACTTGGTTCTCGGTAAAGATACGCACACCCTCACTGCCTTTGAAGATCCGTCCCGCACAAATTCCAGGGGAACTTCGATTATAGGGGAGCCGGTGCCGGGTTGCGAACTCCGCTGCTGCTCAGAACCGGTTCAGACATTGTTTTCCATCAAACGATACTGGCTTGGACGTGCCGGGTCACAATCCGTCAACGATAAAAAGACTGTCCTGCCGGACGGGCCCGCTTGTCGCGCGGGGCGAGCACTTCGTGCTGTGATCGCTTCGCGTGGCCGCGCGGCACGATCGTTTGTGCCGACCAACGGGAGGAAGACGCGAAGCCTAATACCCCACGAAGTGGCGCCCGCCCGGCGTTAGGGCGCCCGTACGGCAGGACAAGCCTCTACCGCCCTAGAATCGCAATCCCTGCTTCATCCGCAACCTTCACCATTGCCGCCAGATCAAACAACAGCGTGCGCCCCGCTTCCACGCACAAGCACGTCGCCCGAGCTTCCCTCATAGCCGAAATCGTCGCCACGCCCACCACCGGCACATCGAACCGCATATCCTGATTCGGCTTCGCCACCTTCACCACCGTCAGCGCGCGCGACAGCGTCGTATCGCCTTCTTCGAGCGTCCGGAATAGCTCACCCGCGCGCGCAATCGTGGCGTCCGTGCCTTCCATCGCCTCGACCGACACGCACGCCTGCGCCGCCACGACAACGGTCTGCCCCAGGTCGAAACTGGCGATCCCCCGCGCAACCTCCACCCCGTATGCAATGTCCCGCAGTTCCGCCTCGTTCGGCTCCCGCGCCGTCATGACCCCGGCTTTCGCCAGCAGCGGCTCCAGGTAAGCCGTCGACGAGATCAGCTCGATGCCTTCGTCTCCGAGCACCTTCGCCACGGCACCCAGCAGCATGTCGGTGTTGCGCGTACGCAGGCTCATCAGCAGCTTGGCCAGCCGCCAGTCGGGCCGGATGCTGGAGAAGATCTGCTTGTGCTTCACCTGCCCAGCCATTACCGCACGGCTCACGCCCTCAGCCTTGAACGTGTCGATGAGCCGTGACAGTTCTCCCAGTGACATCCAGTGCACGGTCACACCGGCGTCCGCGGCGGCCCGCTCGTTCATCTCCGGCTCGGTCTCTTCCTTGATGGCGGCCACGACCACCCGGAGCCCATGCGCCCGCGCCGCCTCCAGCAGCAAGAACGGAAAACGCCCATTGCCGGCGATCAAGCCCAGAGTATCGACGCTCACGCGACTTCGCGTTCCCCGGTGCGGCTGAAGTCTGAATAAAGCTTCTCGTCCACCATCTTCGGCTCCTCGAACCCCACGGTAACTTTGCATCCGAGACGGGTCGCAATGCCGATCACATCTTCGAGCGTGAAGTTTTGAATGTCGCCGTGCCGCAGAGCATCGAAACGCGGTTGCGTCAGCCCGCAACGGCGCGCACCCTCGCTCCTCGACCAGTTTGCCCGGTCGATCACCTTGGTCAACGAAATCATGATGTCAGACAAAACCGTGAGAAACGCGGCTTCTTCCGGAGTGTCCGCCAGCGCGTCCCAGACGTTTTCAAACTGTTCAAACTCTTCAGAGCCGCTCACGAATCCTCCTGAGCTCTTCATATCGCTGCCCGATCAGAGCAGCATCCTGCTTGGATGTTGCCTCTGTCTTCTTCTGAAACGCATGAAGAACATAGACGGCTTCCTCAAATCGCGCAACGTAGATGAGTCTGTATGTGTCGCCCGTCTCCCAAATTCTAATCTCGTAGACTCCAGGCCCCATCGACGGGAGAGGCTTGAAGTCCGCCGGCACGCCACCAAGCTGTACTTTCTTCAGCTGAAACCCGGCCTTCTTCCGCACTGCTTTCGGGAACAGGCTAAGCCGCTTCACGGAGTCGCCAAGAAATCGAACAGGCTTCACACGAAGAAGTATAGCCCTCGCCGGATGGCCACCGCCTACCGAATTACCCCGCGCTCACTCTTCGCCACAAACTCCACCAAATAGCGCACATGCTCGCCGGCCCCTCCAGCATCCAGCTTCGCGCGCAACTCCTCCAGCGCCTGCGACACATTCTTCTTGCCGCCCACCAGCACTCGATACGCCGCGCGCAACTCCTTCAGCTGCTCCGGAGTAAACCCCTTGCGCTCCAGTCCAATCTTGTTCAGCCCATACGCATGGTTATCCCGCACGATGCAGGTCAACGAGTACGGCAGCACGTCCTGCGTAATCGTCGTACCGCCGCCGATGAAGGCATATCTGCCGATCGTGCAGAACTGGTGCACCGGGCAAAGAGCACCCACGGTTGCGTAGTCCTCCACCGTCACATGCCCGGCCAGCGTCGCCGAGTTCGCGAGGATGCAGCCCTTGCCGATCGAAGAATCATGCCCGATATGCGTGTACGCCATGATCAGGCAATCGGCGCCCACCTGCGTGTGCCCTCCGCCGCCAGCCGTCCCGCGCGAAATGGTCACATACTCCCGAATGACGGTGTTGTCGCCGATCGTGCATCGCGTCGGCTCGCCCTTGTACTTCAGGTCCTGCGGCGCAATCCCCACGCAGGCAAATGAGAACACCCGAACCCCGCGCCCCAGGGTCGTGTGCCCGTCCAGCACAACGTGCGACAGCAGTTCGCATTCCTCACCCAGCACCACGTTCGCGGAGATCGTGCAGTACGGCCCCACCGTGCAACTGGCCGGCACAACCGCGCCCTCGGCGATGATGGCAGTCGGGTGAACGCTCACTCGGCGGTCTCCGCAGCAGCCGGAGCAGGCGCCGCAGCCTTGCGCACCCGCGGCACCACCATGCAGGTCACGGTCGATTCGCAAACCACCTTGCCCTCCACCGTAATCACCCCGTGCATCTTCACCGCGCGCGTGCGCCAGTTCACCACCGTCACTTCAATGCGAAGCTGGTCGCCGGGGGTTACCGGCCGCTTGAACTTGGCGTCGTCAATGCCGGTAAAAACCATCAGCTTGTCGTCACGATCCGGGATCTCGGTCAGCAGCAGCGCGCCGCCCGTCTGGGCGATCGCCTCGACCATCAGCACGCCCGGCATGATCGGGTAATCGGGGAAGTGGCCCTGAAAGTGCGGCTCGTTCATGGTGACGTTCTTGATGGCGACGATGCGCTGCTTGCGCTCCATCTCGACCACGCGATCGATCAGCAGGAACGGATAGCGATGCGGCAGGATCGCCATAATCTCGAGAATATCGAGCGTGGTCTTCGCAGCAATTTCGGGTGCACCGGCTTCAGGCTTTGTAACAAGCTCACTCATAGCAACCCCGAGTATAAACTCCTCACCCGCCACGCGAAGCGATCAAGCGTACGCAGTACCGCCCGTCCGGCGTCAGGGCGCACTTGCCGTTGCATTTACTTCTTCGTCCGCACCTTATCCTTCTCAAACAGATCCGGGCTTAGCGGCTCGTTGAACTTCGCCTTCGTATAGAACGTCTGCGCCGCCATATCGCCGTCGTGGTACTCGGTCATATTCATCGGCTGCGCAATCCCGTCGTAGACCCGCCAGTCGCCGTAGACCTCTTCATCCAGGTCGTAATCCTTGAACTGTTCGTTTCTGGACTGGAACGCACGCTGCAACGGAAAGTGCGAATTCTGCTCAATCTCAATCGTCGCGGAATCGTTATTCGCCGCCAGGATGCTTACCTTGTCGATCGCCCGCCGGTCCCGAGTGCCCTGGCCTTCGTACAGAATCGTCACGCCCGGCTGCTTCACCCAGTCGCGCATGATCGTCTCAAGCGAGTGCGCCTGCCGCATGTAATAAGCCGTCACCTGCTTCTCCGGCAGATCGGTCGTACCCTTGTACGTCGTCTCGTAGCCGTGTCCATCCTCCCAAAGATGAATCACGTCCCTCTTCATTCCCGGCATAATCATGCCCCGCACCGTCAGAAACTCTACCCTCGTAGCTTCTGGCATGGTCGCGCTCTCATACCGCTTGTATTGAACAAACCGAGTCACACTGCCGGTGGGCGTCCCGCGAAAAAACGTCGCCGTCTGCCCTTCGATCACCGAAGTCTGCTTGTTCAGCCACGCGTCCCCGCCCAGTGCCTTCAGCATCTCGTCCAGAAGCCGCTTGCCGTGCTGCTCCTGCGTCTCACCCGGCAGGGTCTTGGGCGCGGCGCTTTCCATTTCCTGTGCGGTCTGCGCGTGCGCCCCCGAAACCAAGGCAACGCCCATCCCGCCAACCATCAGAACCGCCGCCAGCACCTTCTTCATCGTTCAAGCTCCTGCACTACCCAACCAGTACCGCCCCGCCATTCACATTGAAGATCTCGCCCGAGATGAACCCCGCCAGCGGCGTGCACAAAAACACCACCGGCGCAGCAATCTCATCCACATGCCCCGGACGCCCTAACGGAATCAGCGACAGCACCTTCTTAGACGTCACCGGATCGCTCAAAGCTGCGGCCGCCATCTCCGTCGCCACCCAGCCCGGCGCCACGCAATTCACATAGATCCCGCGCCCCATCAGCTCGCTCGACAAACTCTTCGTCAGCGAAACCAACGCCCCCTTGCTCGCCGCATAATCCGCATGGAACGCCTCCCCGCGCTGCGCCGCCGTCGAAGCAATCAGCACAATATGCCCTCGCGCAGCACTGGGTGCCCCATGTCTCGCGTCTGAGACATGGGTTTTCGTGGACTGCTCCAGCATCTGGGCCACCCCTGCCTGCACCAGCCCAAACACACTATCCAGATTGATCGAAAGCGTCGACCGCCACTGCGCATCCGTCATCGTGTCGATCGGCTGATCGTGCGCAGGCCAAACCCCATGGTTAACAATTAGACAGTCCAATCTCCCGAAAGCCGCAACCGCTGCCGCAACCAGCGCACGCCCATCCTCCGGCGTCTTGAGCTCCTGCTGCACCGCCCGGCAAACCTCATCTCCCCCCAGTTCACCCACCAGGTCCGCAGCCGCCGCAGCCGCACTCTGGTAGCTGAACACCACCTTCGCCCCCGCCTGCCGGAACATCCTTACCGTCGCCGCGCCGATCCCGCGCGAGCCCCCGGTCACCAGCGCAACCTTGCCATCCAACGACAACAAAACACCGCTCATTACTTCTCCGTCGAAAACTTCTGCATCTACGAGTATGCTCGTTTATCTAAACACCATTCCAGCCGGAGAATCGCCATGAAGATCGTCGTACTCATCGCTCGTCTGCTGCTCGGCCTCATCTTCTTTGTCTTCGGCCTGAACAACATCCTGCACTTCCTCCCCATGCCGGCCATGCCGCCCAGCGACGCCACCACCTACTCGATGATCCTCGTCCATCACGGCGTGATGACTGTCGTCGGCCTGCTCATGGTCATCGCCGGCCTGCTTCTGCTCGTCGGCCGCTTCGTGCCGCTCGCCCTCGTCATCCTCGGGCCCATCCTGGTCAACATCCTGCTCTACCACGCACTCATCGACCCCGCCAGCGGCGTCAAAGCCGCCATCCCTGGCATCGTCGCCACGGTTCTCGAGGTCCTCCTCATCACCGTCTACCGCCGCAGCTTCTACACCCTCTTTTACCCCGCCCCCGAAATCCTCTAGCCCACGGCTACCCAAGCCAAAGCTCCGGGTGCCCCATCTCAGACAGCTTCAAGTCTGAGGTGGGGTTACAAGGCCTGCCGCCTACTTCGCTCTCTTCGCAACCCTCTTCGTCGGCATCTCCGTCTTCTCCTCCGCCGCCGCAGCCTTCTTCGCCGCATCCTTCTGAGCCAACACCACCCGCCGCTCCGCCACGAGCTTCTTCAGCTCCGCCTTCGGCAGCGCCAGCGCAGCCTTTACCTTCGGCGGCAGCTTCTCAAACGTGATCTCCCGCGCAGCCGACAGCTCACTCTCCCACTCCGCATTGCGCAGCACACCCCAGCGCTCCGCCGCCACCCAGTGAATCCTCGCCAGATAAGGAGCCGGAATCATCCCGTCCAGCTCCAGCAGCGAAGCCGCCCGCTCCGGACCGGCCGCGTAGCTGATGGGCAGCTGCGCCGCATCCAGGTTCATCAGCACGAACATCTTGCCGCCGATCGCCTTGTCTCCCACCCAGAAGACAAGCCCGCCCCACTGCTCCGTCTCCACCACATGCGGAAGCTTTAGCAAAAACGCGCGCGCCGACTCAGCATTCATGCCGAAACCATACCACGAGGCCCCGGCACGGCTGGGTCCCCCAACCACGCGCAGTCAGGCTGGGCTGGACCAACACGATGCTACTTTCGCTTCGAAGCCGCAGCCGCTCGTGAATCCGCCTTCTTCTCCCCCGCCGTCTGCTTCGCCTTCGGCTTGCAGCTCCCCTTCGTTCCCGGCTCCTTGCCCGGAACCGGCGTAAACCCGGGCCAGCACTGGCTCGTCTGCTCTGCGGGCTTGGTACTCTTCTTCGCACTCTTCTTGTGCGCCGTTTTGTTGCTAGCCGTCTTCGCCGCACTCTTGTGGGCAGTCGACTTGTGAGCCGCGCTCTTCTTCGCCGCTTTCTTCTTCGCCGGAGTCTTCTTCGCAGCCGCTTTCTTCGCCGAACTCTTCTTCGCAGTAGCCATCCCCGCTTAGAAGCACCAAGCGTCTACTCCGTTACTCGTCCGTTCAAGCAGAGCTGCAAAAAACCAACCCCGATGCAACACCGATGAACACCGACAAAGAAAGAAGAATTGCCCTAAATCGGTGCATCGGTGTTTTTCGGTGTTAAGCCTCTTGCACTGGTTCACCGCAGCCTCAACCGGATAGGCCCTTTCGCCGTGCTCCCATCCACGACTCGCCCACCCTGCGTGATCACGATCTTTCCTGCCGCCACCAGCCTCCGCGCCGCGGCTCGCGCCGGCTCCATCAAACCTTCCCAGTCGCGACGTTCTTCCTTACCGCCCACCTGCTTCGCCGCCTCGCTCGGGCAGATCGTCTTATCGCGTCCACGCTCGGCCAGCAGCTCCAGGATCGCCGCTTCAAGCGCCGCGTCCGCCTCGCCCGGCTTGCTGCCGCGGCAGGCGTCCGAGCAGTACTTCACCGCGTCCCAGTCTTTCTCCCACTTCTTACGCCAGGCAAACGTGCGCCCGCACGTCTTGCAGATCTTTTCCTTCTTCGGCGTCTCTTGTTCGCGTTTGTGGATCTTATCCGGCATATAAAGGCCTAGATGCGCCCTGACGCCGGGCCGGCGGTACTGCGTACGCCGGGAGCTTCGCGCTATCCTCCCGTTGGTCGGCACAAAAGATCGTGCCGCGCGGCCACGCAAAGCAATCACCCCACGAAGTGGTCGCCCCGCGCGATGAGCGGGCCCGTCCAGCAGGACAGGTATCCTAATCTTGTATGCCTAATTTCGCCCGCGTAGAAGAACAGCTCGCGCTCCTCACCAAAGGCGCCGCCGAGATCATCCCGCTCGAAGACCTCCGCAACCGCCTCGAAGCGTCGCGCCAGTCCGGCACGCCGCTCCGCATCAAAGCCGGCTTCGACCCCACCGCGCCCGACCTCCACCTCGGCCACACCGTGCTGATGCGCAAGCTGCGGCACTTCCAGCAGCTCGGCCACACTGTCATCTTCCTCATCGGCGACTCCACCGCGCTCATCGGCGACCCCACGGGCAAATCCGCCACGCGCAAGCAGCTCACGCAGGAAGAAATCGACGCCAACGCCGAGACCTACAAGCACCAGGTCTTCAAGATCCTCGACGAGGCCAAGACCGAAGTCCGCTACAACTCCGAATGGCTCTCGAAGCTCGGCTTCGCCGACATGATCCGCCTAGCCGCGAAGATCACCGTCTCGCAGGCCCTCGAACGCGAAGACTTCCACGCGCGCTTCTCGGCGGAGGAGCCCATCTCGCTGCACGAACTGCTCTACCCGCTCGCCCAGGGCTACGACTCCGTCGCCCTCAAATGCGACGTCGAGCTCGGCGGCACCGACCAGAAGTTCAACCTGCTCCAGGGCCGCCGGCTCCAGCGCGACGCCGGCCAGGCCCCGCAGATCGTCCTCATGACGCCGATCATCGAAGGTCTCGACGGCGTGCAGAAGATGTCCAAGTCGCTCCACAACGCCGTCGGCGTCACCGACTCGCCCTTCGACATGTTCACCAAGCTCATGACGATCCCCGACGCGCTCATCCCCCGCTACTACGAGCTGCTGACGGACGTCCTCCCAGCCGAGATCTCCGCGATCGCGCAGCGTATCGCGAGCGGCCAGCTCCACCCCATGCAGGCCAAGCGCGACCTCGCCCGCACCATCACCGCCGACTTCCACTCCCAGGCCGAAGCCGCCCACGCCGAAGAGAACTGGTCCAAACAATTCCAGCAAGGCGGCGTCTCGGACGACATTGAAGAGATCGGCATCGCGCAATCCGAGATCGCCGCCCCCCCCTCTGAAACCGAGGCGCTGCTCATCCGCGTCCCCAAACTTCTCGTCCATCTCGGCCTCGTCGCCTCGAACGCCGAGGGCACGCGCAAGCTCGCCGAAGGCGCCGTCAAAATCGAAGGCGAAGCCCGCAAAGACCTCACCTACCCCCTCGCGGACCTCCCTGCAACCCTCACCGTCCGCCTCGGCAAAAAGGCCAAACGCGCAATCGTCACCTAAACGTCGCATTTAAAGCGCACACAACCTCGCGCCGGAGCGTCCAACCCCTTAATGTTTGTCCGTCCCCGAACCCCGTCCCCCTTAGCGCCCTTCGCGGCCCTTCCTTCGCGTTCTTTGCGCACTGCCGTTGCCATTGCCTTTTGCCTCCTCGCAACCAAAGCCCACGCCCAGGACGCCAAAGCCCTCATCACCACCGCCGTCAACAACGAGCTCGCCGCCGACCGCAACGACCACTCCGCCTTCCAGTACTACGACCACGACGTCACCCCCGATCACGACACCGTCTTCTACGTCGTCGAGACCCCACAGGGCAACCTGAAAAAGAAGATGGAAGATCACGGCCATCCGCTGAATCCGCAGCAGCGTCAGGGCGACGACCAGCGCATCCAGGCCCTGCTCAACGACGCCGCCGCCCAGCAGAAGGCGCGCTCCAACTCCAACCACGACGACAACGAAGCCGAGCAGATGCTGCGCCTCTTCCCCAACGCCTATATCTGGACCATCGCGGGCGAAGAGGGTAACTCCGTGACGCTCAACTTCAAACCCGACCCCAACTTCTCTCCCTCCGGCTTCGAAGCCAAGGTGCTCTCCGCCATGGGCGGCCAGCTCACCGTCGACCGCGCCGAGATGCGCATCGTCTCGCTCAAAGGCACGCTCCTCGACGACGTCACCTTCCTCGGCGGCCTGCTGGCGCGCCTGCACAAGGGCGGCTACTTCGCCTACACCCGCAAGGAGATCACTCCCGGCCACTGGCAGATGGTCACTTCGAACGTGCACATCAACGGCCACGCCCTCTTCTTCAAATCCATCGGCTCCGACGAAGACGAAGCCCGCACCGACTTCAAACCCTCCCCCGCCCAAACCCTCCAGCAAGCCGACGAAATCCTGAAAGAAATCCACTAGCTACTGAAAGAGCACAATGAGCCTGGCCAACACCTCTTGAATGATGGAAGTTGGGACAACCTCCACTCTTCGTCCGCGCCTCGCAACCACATCCAGGGTTCGCACCTGATTGCAAAGGACCATGCCAGTCGTCTGCGTACCGCAACCTGCGAGCGATACCGCGAATCCCATGTTGCGCGCAAAGGAGCCACCCGAGGTGATCGGGACCACCAGCGGCATTCCGTTCCGTAGGTTGAACGCGTCGGGAGATACGATCAGTACGGGCCTCGTACCCTGCTGTTCATGGCCGGTCGTCGGATCGAGCGAGACCACGTAGATCTCGCCTCGCTTCATAGTGCTTCTCGGCCTACAGTCGGAGCATACAGCCACTCACGCTCTTCCTGGCTCATCGGCAGATCGAAGTCGCATTCGTCCAGGAGTCCCTGCAAGGTGTACTTCGGCGTTCCCTTCGTCTCGATCACCAACCGGTTCCCCTCTACCAGCAGGGCAACTTCAGACCCCACCTTCAGATCGAGCTGTTCGAGCACAGCCGGAGGCACCGCCAACATCACAGAGCCACCCACCTCTTTCAAACTCTCAGTCAACATCGGCGCCTCCTGCCCACTATTGTATGCCCCCTTCTGTTAGCGCCCCGAGCAGTGCAACGGCTAATATCGCCAGTAATGCCCCTTTTGGAACGTTCCCTGCAAACCACCGGGGCTGCTGCGAAGTCGCCTCCCTCCCGCTTCGACACCATCGACCTCCTCCGCGGTCTCTCCATCCTCGCCGTCGTCCTCCTCCACACCTGGCTGCGCTTCTACATCGACGGCCACGACGCCGACCCGCTGCTCCCCGAGTGGCTCGCCCACATCCTCTTCCACCAGGGCGGCAACGGAGTCACCCTCTTCTTCGCCATCTCCGGCTTCCTCATCACCATCACTTCCATCCGCCGCTTCGGCTCCCTCGCCGCCATGCGCCCGGCCATCTTCTACCGCATCCGCTTCGCCCGCATCGCCCCGCCCCTTCTGCTGCTCATCGCCGTACTCACCGCCCTCGCCCTCGCCGGCTTCAACGACTACGTCGTCAAACACGGCACCCTCCACGGAGCCATCCTCAGCGCCCTCACCTTCACCCTCAACTGGTACGAAGCCAAATACGGCTGGCTCCCGCCCGTCTGGACCGTTCTCTGGTCCCTCTCCATCGAGGAAATGTTCTACCTCTTCTTTCCCCTCACCTGCGTGATCCTGCTTGCGCGCAAACGCGGCCTCTGGCTCTGGGTCGCGCTGCTCACCACCTTCATCATCCTCGGCCCCTTTGCCCGCACCATCTGGGCCGTTGGTAACGAAATCTGGGCCGAAAACACCTATCTCGGCGGCATGAGCCCCATTGCCCTCGGCTGCCTCACCGCCCTCCTCACCGCGCACCTCCAAAAGCGCCCTCCCACCCGCAAGACCCTCTACGCCGTCGAAGCCTTCGGCGCCTTCCTCCTCGTCTGGATGGTCGCCTGGCCGCGCTGGCACTGGCTTCATCCCCTGATGCACCGCATCGCCAAGGCCGATCTCGACGACCTCATCCTGCCGCTCGGCACCTGCCTCGTCATGCTGGCCAGCGTGCTGCTGAAGCACGACAGCACCACCCGCGATAACCCGATCACCGCCCCGATCCGCTGGTTCGGCCGCCACTCCTACGAGATCTACCTGACCCACGAGTTCCTCGTCCTCGCCGGTGCCAACCTCTACCTCAAGCTAACCCCCACCCACCAGGCCGGACCGCTCTGGCCCTGGTTCCTCGGCATCCTCCTCCTCACCGCGCCCCTCGGCTGGCTGCTCGCCCGCTTCTTCTCCGAGCCGCTCAATCGCGCGCTGCGCCCCAGACGCGGAGAAGCAGCTCCTAGCTTCTAGCTTCTAGCTATTAGCTGTTAGCTGCTAGCTCTCAGTTCTTGCCGTTGCAGTTGCCGTCGCAGTTGCTGTTGTCTTAAACAATCCTTCGCCGTTGCCTGTTTCAAATCCCACCAAATCCCGTCCTGATCCCCTTTATCCCCGTTACGCCTTTGCCCTTGCTTTCGGCCTACAATCTCCGTAGATGCCGAAGAACACCCCGTACCCGCACTCCGACCGCGAGATCATCCGGCTCATCGAGCGCAGCCCCCAGCATCGCGCCGGCTACAAACAGCTCATCCGCGAGCTCGGCCTCGGCGGCGGTCGCGAACGCCGCCTCCTGCTCGAGCAGCTCGCCCGCATCACCCTCCGCGGCGAGCTCGCCAAGCTCGACACGGGCTTCTGGTCCCTCCCCCACGCCACCCCCGAGAAGACCGCACGCCCCGCCAGGAACACCGAAGTTGAACCGCAGCGGATCACCCGTGACAAGCTCGTGGCCGGCAAGCTGGACCTGCACCGCGACGGCTTCGGCTTCGTCCGCCCCAACGGTTCAACCGCCCGCGAAGACGATCTCTTCATCCCACCCAACGAGCTCAACGGCGCCATGCAAGGCGACGAAGTCCTCGTCGACGAAGCGCCGCCCGGCCGGCCCGGTCCTGACGGCAAAGCCCGCCGCTCCGGCCGCATCCTCCGCATCCTCACCCGCCGCAACCCCACCGTCGTCGGCATCTTCCACTACGCCCGCAACCACGGCCGCCGCACCTACGACTCGCTCCCCAACGCAACCGCCCAGTTCAACTACGTCACCCCGCTCGACGAGCGCATGACCCAACCCATCCTCATTCCCGACGGCCCGGACGGCCAGCCCACCCTTCCGCCGCCATCGGAAGAACATCGCACCATCGGCGACGAAGCCAGGCGCATCGTCACCCTCCCCACCACCCCCGACCCGCTCGAAGGCCTGGCCGTCGACATCGAAATCACCGAGTTCCCCACCCTCTCCAAACCCGCCCGCGGCCGCATCCTCGAAGTCCTCGGCCACCCCGACGACTTCGGCGTCGACGTTGAGATCGTTATCCGCAAGCACCACCTGCCCTACGCCTTCCCGGCCAACGTCCTCGCCGAAGCCGCCGAGGCCTCATCCCAGCCCATCGAATTGGGTGCCCCAGGTCTCGATTCTGAGACCTGGGATCTAAGACACGACTTCCGCGGCCTTCCCATCATCACCATCGACGGCGAAACCGCCCGCGACTTCGACGACGCCGTCCACGTGCAGCGCCTCGCCAACGGCAACTGGCAGCTCCAGGTCCACATCGCCGACGTCTCCCACTACGTCCAGCCCGGCACCGCTTTGGATCTGGAGGCCAGACTTAGGGGCACCAGCGTCTACTTCCCCGACCGCGCCGTCCCCATGCTGCCGCCCAGCCTCAGCTCCGGCATGTGCTCGCTGCGCCCAAACGAAGATCGTCTCGTCCTCAGCTGCATCTCTGAGATCGATGCGGCGGGTGAAGTAGCGGAGTTCAAGCTCTGCGAGGGAATCATCCGCTCTGCCCGCCGCATGACGTATACGGCTGTGCAAGCCGTCCTGGATGGCGATCCTGAAACAAGATTTTCAAACATCGACTTCGTTCCCAATTTGGAACAAATGTACGAGCTCGCCCTCCTCCTCAACCAGAAGCGCCACCGCCGCGGATCCATCGACTTCGACCTCCCCGAGCCTGTCATCCGCTTCGACCCGCAGGGCAACATGGCCGCGATCACCAAATCCGAGCGCGGCTGGTCCAACCGCCTCATCGAAGAGTTCATGCTCACCGCCAACGAGTGCGTAGCCCACTGGCTCGAGGCCCAGGTGAACCACTCCGCACCCCAGAACCACTCCGTACCCCAAGACCTCTCCGTGCCCCATGCATCGCAGTCTCACCGCGATGCGTGGGTCCACCCCAACCCTCACCCTCCACGCCTCGCCGGCTCCCTCTACCGCATCCACGAACTCCCCGACCCCAAGCGCATCCTCGACTTCGAAGAAACAGCCGCCCAGTACGGCCAGACCCTCGGCTTCGCCAGTCTTCCCGTCAAAAAGTTCCAGATGAAGTCCGACCGTCGCGACTCTCGCGCCAAGTCCCAGCGTTTCGGCGGCCGCACCCGCGAAGCCCAAACCCACGACGTCCCCGAATCCATCCCCGTCACCCCGCAGATGTACCAGCGCCTCACGGCCAAGATCGCCGGCACCCCCGAAGAGCGCATCCTGTCTTTTCTGATGTTGCGCTCGCTGAAACAGGCTCGCTACAGCGAGAAGAACGAAGGCCACTTCGCCCTCGCCAGCCCCAGCTACACCCACTTCACTTCACCCATCCGCCGCTACCCCGACCTCATCGTCCACCGCCTGCTCCGCGCCGCCCTCCGCGCCGGCGCCACCCCCACCGGCGGCCCCATCCTCTCCACCGACCCCCAACCCTGGTCCTCCAAGCCCGCCAGAAGAGAAAAGAATCCGGGTGCCCCATCTCAGACGGTCCCATCGTCTGAGGTGGGCTCGAGCGGATTCCTCCTCCCCGAAGCCGAACTAGCCGCGATCGCCCTCGAATCCTCCCAAGCCGAACGCCGCGCCGACGAAGCCGAGCGCGAGCTCATGGAGTGCAAAAAGATTAAGTTCATGCAGGACCGCGTCGGCGAAGACTTCCAGGCGACCATCCTCTCCTGCACCAAATACGGCTTCTTCGTCGAACTCGACGACCTCTTCATCGAAGGCCTCGTCCCGCTCCAGAACATCGCCGACGCGCTGCCCTACCATGAACAAGACAGATTCTTCTTCCGCGACGGCGACCGCGCCATCGTCGGCCAGCAAACCGGACGCGTCTTCCAGCTCGGCCAGCGCGTCCACGTCCTGCTCGACCGCATCGACCGCCCCGCGCGCCGTCTGCAGTTCGCCCTCGTCCCCGAATCCCTCACCGACCCGGCCGGACTCCGCGCCCCGCGCAAAACCAAGCCGGCGAAAGCTGCAAAACCCGCGAAAGCCGCCAAGCCAGAACAGCACTCCAGCCCCACCCGCACCGGCAAGCGCAAACCCAAAGCCCGCACCATCACCAAACCGAAAAAGCGCCGCTAGCGTCGTGTACCCGCACAAGGGATTGGCAATCGACGCGCATCCGCCGCACTGCCCGAGCAACCCACTCCTCCCGGTCCTGACCTTCCGCATCCAAGCTGAAAGGGAGACATTCCATGGCCGAACACAAAGCATCCGAGCAACAGCCTACCGAACCACGCGGCCTGGGTGAGCACACCCGCGGCCTCACCGCCGAATACGCCCACGAGCAAGGCTGGCAGATCGACGAGGCCGAGCGCACCCAGCTACCGCCCGAAGGCCCGCAGGACACCTCCGGAGGCACTAACTACGAGTACGGCGCACGCGACTTCGGCGACGAACCCACCAACGCCGACCGCTTCCGCAAAGAGAACTAGAGCACAGACGGACGCGGACCAGAACGGACAAGAATGGAGCAAAGCAACACGCCTTGGTCTGTTTTCTCCGTTCCTGTCCGTCTTTGTCCGCGTCCGTCTTTTCTCCTTCGAAATAATCCTGTACCGTACCCGCATCCGCTACACTTGCCAGCGCAGCGTCTCGACCTCACCAGGGAAAGCGAGTCCTCGTCATGGCAACCGCATCGCAGCCGCCGGTCAATCTCTCCGCCCCGCCCACCTCCCGCGCCAGCGGCCACAAGTCCCGCCACGTTGCCGACCTCTCGAACGTTCCTGTTCTCGGCCGGACCACACTTATCTCACAGATCCAGCGCGTCGCCGCGCAAGCCCCACCCACCGCCAAATTTCCGCGTCTCATCGCCTTCCTCCAGTTCTGGAAGTGGCTCGGCCCCTACCTGCGCACGCTCTTGCACAAGAACGCCGCCTATCAGACTTACCTTGCCCCCAGCACCGGCATCTTCCCGCTCACCCCGAAGGCGACGGAGCCGCAAGACACCCCCATCCGCCTCTCCATCGTTGCTGACTGGGGCACCGGAACCCTCGAAGCCGAGACGGTCGCCGACAACATGCTCGCCACAGACCCCCACCTCACCATCCACCTGGGCGACATCTACTACATGGGCCAAACCTCCGAGATCGAAGAAAACTGCTTCGGCCTCACCACCAACAATTACTCCGGCGTCGATTGGCCGTTCGGCTCCGCCGGCAGCTTCGCCCTCATGGGCAACCATGAGATGTACTCCGGCGGCCAGCCCTACTTTACCCAGTTCCTGCCCAAGCTCGGCCTGCGCAATCCCGACCGCAGCGTCCGCGACCCGCAACTCGCCAGCTTCTTCGCGCTCGAATCCTCGCACTGGATCATCCTCGGTCTCGACACCGGCTATCACTCTGGCGGTTTTCCCCTCGTCGCCGATGTTCCGCTGCTCAACAGCCTCCCGTTTCTCGACATCGACGCGCGCCTCGACGACAAGCTTCTCGCCTGGCTCGACCAGACCTTGAAGACGCTCGAGCCCGCCGGCGCTCCGCAGAAGAGCCTGCTGCTGCTCTCGCATCACCAGCCCTTCAGCACCTTTGAGAAAGCATTCCCCAAGGCCGCCGCGCAACTCGCGAAGTTCCCCCAGCTCCTCAACCGCGAGGTTGTCTGGCTCTACGGCCACGAGCATCGGCTCACCCTCTACAACCCGCAATCGCTGCCCGGCGGCCTCAAAGTCCATCCCCGCTGCATCGGCCACGGCGGCATGCCGGTCTCCGTCTCAACCCTCAGCCAATCCACGCCCTCTATCCTCTTCTACGATCCCCGTGCCCACTCCATCGACGACCAGGACACGAGCACGCTCGTCGGCTACAACGGCCACGTCACCGCTACGCTCGACGGCGCCAACCTCACCATCGCGTACCGCGACATTCAGCAGAACAACGTCCTACTCACGGAGACCTTCAGCCCCGCCGCAAACGGCGTGCTCACCCACACCTGGACGCCACCCGCGCCGGGCGGCCTCATCTCCGGCACCTTCGTCGCCGCGCAACACTAACACATGCCCGGGTGTCCCAAGTCTCGCCTCTGAGACCTGGGAACCAAATTTTAAGAGCAAACGTGCCCCATGCATGACAGCCCCACCGTCATGCGTGGGATCTCCCACCAGGCCCCAACCCTAAGCCGGCAACTCCTCCGCCGTCGGATACTGGTGCTGCTCGCGCCCCACCCATCCGTCGTATTTCACCGTGCTCTTGAACAGCTCGTACCGCCCATCGTTGAACTGCCGCCCATGCTCCCGCAGCGCATCCATCTGCGGCTTATCCAGCGGCTTCCAGTTCGCCAGGATCGCCAGGTTCTGATCCAGAACCTCCATCGAATCCATCCCCGAGACCGTCGTCGAAATGCCCGGAACGCTCATCGCATAGCTCAGCGCTTCGGTCGGCGTCAGCGCGCCATGCACAATCGGCTCCCCCGACCCGCCCATGCTCTTCATCCCGAACACCGCCATGCCCTTCTGCACCGCAACCGGCAGAACCTGCAGCTCAAACGACCGCCACCCCGGATCGAACACGTTGATCGGCATCTGCACCGTATCGAACTTGAACCCGCGATTCAGCATGTCTAAATGGATGCTTGGATTCTTGTGGCCCGTGAAGCCCACAAACCGAACCTTCCCCTGCTGCTTCGCCGCCGTCAGCGCTTCGAGCACACCCTCCGGCTCATAGATCATCTCCGGATCGTTGTAGTAAATCACCTCATGCACCTGCCACACATCCAGGTGGTCCGTCTGTAGCCGCGTCAGCGAGTTCTCCAACTGCTTCATCGCGACATCTTTCGTCCGCCCGTGCGTACACACCTTCGTCATCACGATTGCCTGGTCGCGCTTGCCCTTCAGCGCCGTCCCCACGCGCTCCTCGCTCAGACCCTTGTGGTACTCCCACGCGTTATCGAAGAAGTTGATCCCATGGTCCAGCGCCTTCGCCACCATGTTGTTCACCTCTTCCTGCGTCTTCGCCGTCCCCAGGTGAAACCCACCCATGCCCAGAATCGACACCTGCAACCCGGTGCTCCCCATCGCCCGCTTTGGGCAGGTAAACGACGGCACCGGCGCCCCATACTCGCCACTGAAGTTCGGTATCAGCGGGTTCGGCCCCAGCTTCGCATCGACCGCCGCGCTTCCATGCTCCTCCATCGCTGCACTCCCCTTCTGCTGAGCTCCCGCCGGCACCACCGCCGCCGCACCCGTAAACGCCGCGCCCTTCAGAAACCCGCGCCGCGAAAAATCCTTCTCACTCTCAAACCCCATGCCATATCTCCCACGACCCGATGCCACCAAAAGCCCGTCATTCTGAGCGCAGCGAAGAACCCCTGTATTTGCCCTTGCCCGAGCGGCCGTCGCCCTAAAAATCCATCGTCTGCGGCCACGGCGACTTACTCGGATCCTTCACCTCAGGAAACGGTCTCCCGGTGTTGTTGGTCTGTTTCACAATCTGCCGCGTCTCAATCGATTGCAGATCCTGCGGAAAATCATGCGCCAGCCGCGTCTCCGGGTTGTCGAACTTGATCGACGTCTTGTACGGCTCGAACCGCCCATCTCCCGCATAGGGCTTCGCCCGCTCACGCAGGTTCTGCATCTCCTCCGCGGTAAGCGGCGTAAAGCCCTGCGCCACCTTCAAATTCTGCTCGAGGATCACCATCTTCTCCATGCCTGTAATCGTCGTCGCCACCGGCAGGCTCATTGCGTAACGCAGCAGCTCCTCGGCGGTGAAGATACCCTTCTGCACCGGCTCGCCATGCCCGCCGATCGGCTTCATCCCCAGCGGCGCAATCCCCCGCTGGTTCAGCACCGGCAGCACCTCCCGCTCGAAGCTGCGGAAGTTCGCGTCGAACGGATTCAGAGGAAACTGGCATGCATCAAATGGAAATCCGGTCTCCAGCATCTTCAGGTGGAACTCCGGATCCTTATGCCCGGTAAAGCCCACGTGCCGCACTTTACCGTCTTTCTTTGCCTTCATCAGCGCCTCGGCCGCGCCGCCCGGCCGGATAAACAGCTCCGGATCGTTGTTATACGTCACCGCGTGGATCTGCCATAGATCGAGATGGTCCGTCTGCAGCCGCCGCAGGCTCTGCTCCAGCATCTGGATCGCCAGCGCCGCATCCCGCCCGTGTGTGCATACCTTCGTCATCAGGAAGACCTTGTCGCGCCTGCCCTTAATCCCCTTGCCCAGCCAGTCCTCACTCTTGCCGCGGTTGTACTCCCAGCAGTTGTCGAAGAACGTCACTCCACCGTCGATGGCCTTGTGAACAATCTCCACCGCGGTCTTCTCATCCTCGGCCGCGCCAAGATGATGCCCACCCAGCCCGAGCGCCGATATCTGCACATCCGTCTTCCCGAACCGCCTCATCGGAATCGCACCCATCGCATTTGAACCCATCGCACCTGAACCCTCAGCCTGCATAACTGCCGACGTAGGATGCAAACCCGCGCGCCCGCGTCACCGCCCTCCCTTTCCCCCTGTAGAACGATTCCGATCCTCCTTTCACCACGTCGGAAGTCTCCAGGCCAGCGATTGTTCCCGTTTATGGAGTGGTCTACGCCGCGACGTTTCGAGACCCCTAACACCCCGGCAGCAAGGCCCTTCACCGCACCGTACTTATCCCAAGCTGAGCTCCCGTCGACGCACCAACCGGGAAAAGGTTTGCTTTTTCGAAAACTTTTGTTGACGCAACGCGAATGCCGGGATAACTTCTGTAAAACAACCGCAAAACCTATCCCCAGCTTGCCCGTTTTCCTACTTCGGTAAATTCCACATACCACAGGAGATGATGGTGACGAATCAACCTACTCTGAAATACCTTGCGGCCCTCGCTTTCGTTCTCACGCCAGTCGCTTCCCTCCTCGCTCAGGAAACATCGGCCTCCCTCGCAGGAACAGTCACCGACTCCACCGGAGCCAGCATCCCGGGCGCAACCGTCCTGCTCGTCAATCCGGCGACCGGCCAGAAGTACACCGCAATCACCAGTGGCAACGGCTCCTACACCATCTCCAATGTGACGCCCGGCCAGGGCTACAAGGAGACCGTCTCCCACGCCGGCTTCACCGCGGAAGCGATCTCCGGAATGGCGCTCAGCGTCGCCACCACGCGTACCCAGAACGTCACTCTTACTGCCGGTGGAGTCAACGAAACCGTCGAAGTCTCAGCCACCAACCAGGATGAAACCCTGAACACAACGGATGCCACCATCGGCAACGTCGTGCAGGTCGATTCGCTCAACGAGCTCCCCGTCCAGTTCCGCGACTCTCCGTCGGCGCTCTTCTATCAGCAGCCCGGCTTCACCCAGTCCGGCTCCGCCACTGGTGCCAGAGTCGACCAAAACCGTATCACGCTCGACGGCCTCGATGTGAGCGACCAGGCCCTGGGCGGCGTCGCGAATGCTGACGGACCCGCGGTCTCCACCGCTCTCATCGCCGGCAATGCTCCCGTGGACTCGGTCGAAGAGTTCCGCGGCACCACCGCCGGCCTTACCGCCAACGATGCAGTCGGCGGCGGCGCACAGTTCGCCCTCGTCACCAAGGGCGGCACCAACAAATTTCACGGCAACATCAACGAGTACCACCGCGACACCGACCTCGAAGCCAACACCTTCTTCAACAACTTCGACGGCGTACCCCGCTCGCCCCTCATCCGCAACCAGTTCGGCGGAAACATCGGCGGACCCATCTGGCGCGATAAGATCTTCTTCTTCTTCGACTACGATGGACGCCGCGACACGCTCGCCGCTTCAGCGACGCGTACGGTGCCCACCACCAGCTTCCTCAACCGCAATGGGATGGTCGCCCCAGACGTCATCACCTACTACACGAACATCGCCGCCGGCACGACGAATACCGCCGCAGCTCCTCAAATCAAATCCTATGACCCCCAGGGAGTCGGCTTAAGCTCATCCCTGGCAACGACCACCGCCGCTCGCTTCCCTGCGCCGAATGACTTCACCGGAGATGCGGGCGACCTGCTCAACACCGCAGGCTATCGCTTCAACACGCCGACCCCTCTGAAGGAGAACGTCTATGTCGGCCGGCTTGATTTCAATCTCAACTCGAAAAACCGCATTTGGGGCCGCGTAACCTACAACCAGGAAACCGTGAACAATATCGCTCAGTTCACAGGGGATGCGTACCTCGCGCAATCCACACCCAGCCACGCTTGGGTGGTCGGTTGGGACTCAAACTGGGGATCGAACAAGACCAACAGCCTCATCTGGGGCGAGAATGTCGCCAAGTCCGGCTATACCGTCCCAGGCACACCGCAGGGAACCACCGGCTATGGTCTGGATGGCGATCCGACGGGAGGAACCTTCCTCTCCGGCCTCTACGCCGGTCCTGGCGGCTCCAGCAAACTCCGCTTCCCCGTCCCAATCGTGCGTGATGACTTCACTTGGCAGAAGGGCTCGCACACCATCGGCATCGGCGGCGACTTCAAGTATCCCGAGCCCCATTACGGCGTCTTCAACGACTTCAACGGCGCGACCGTCGGCCTCGGCGGCGGCGTTACCGGACTCACCGACACAGACCCCAGCGGCTTTCAGTTCCGGCCCGGCGACCTCGACCGTGACCAGACCAGCCTGACGGTATACGACTCCGCTCTCGTGTACGGCCTGGGTCGCTTCGCCAGCGACGGCGAAACCTGGAACTACAACGCCTCGGCCGCTGTCGTGCCGGCTGGCACGGGTCTGCAGACCACCTACCGTTACTACGAAACCGAGATCTACGGCACCGATACCTGGAAGATTACACCGAAGCTCACGATCACCTACGGCCTGCGCTATCAGAACTTCACCGTCCCTTATGAAGTCCACGGCATTCAATCCGTCCAGAACGAAAGCTTCTGGAACTTCATGGACGCTCGCATCTCGCAGAGCGCAGCTGGAGTAGGAGGCAACGCGTCCCTGCCGGGCGGCACCAATCCCGTTCCCCTCATCACCTACGGGCTCGGCGGCAAAGCCAACAAAGGACCAAGCTTCTACGCGCCCGACAACAAGGACTTCGCTCCACGCTTCTCCTTCGCCTGGACCCCCTACAACGACCACAAGTTCGTGATCAATGGCGGAGCCGGGGTCGTGTACGACGAAACCATCATCAACGCACTCCTGCAGGAAGAGGCTAATTACTCCTACCTCTTCCAGAGTGCCGGAACCCTGGACTACGGCGTAAGCGGCTCCGCGAAAAACTCGGCCGCATACAACTCGCTGCAGCAGAATCCACGCTTCACATCGCTTGCCACCCCTCCCATGCAACCCACCGCTCCGGCCATCACCAATCCCGATGCTCCGTTTGTTTCGGGCGGTCAGCCCTATGGCCTGGCCAATGGCGGAGCCTTCAACATCACGGTCGACCGCAAACTGCCCACGCCCTACAACCTCATGTTCAACCTCGGCGTTCAACAGGACCTCGGCAAGGGCTTCCTCTTCAAGCTCAGCTGGGTCAACCGCGAAGGTCGTCGTCTGCTCGGGCAGGCCGACGCCGAGCAGCTCATCGACTTCCCGGACAAGGTTTCGGGACAGACCCTCAGCCAGGCCATGGCCGCGCTGACCACCTATATCAGGCAGAACCCCAGTTCCTTAACGCCCCCGCCGCAGCCATTCTTTGAGAATGTGCTTACCAACAATGGGACGGGTATCTCCAACACCGCCTTCATCGCACAAAACCTGGCCCCCTATCCCGCACGTGGCGACGTCGCAGACTCCGTGGAATTGATGTCCTACTTCGGCCTCCTGCCCGCAAACGTAGGCATGGCCGCCCAGTTCTCCGAAAACACCTTCTTCACCGACGGGGGCTTCTCCAACTACAACGGGCTGCTCACCACCATCCACAAAAACATGAGCCACGGCCTGCAGTTCGACCTCAACTACACCTGGTCGCACTCCATCGACAACGTATCCATGCCCGCAAACTCCTACGCCTATAACGGGTACGGCTACCTCTGCGACATCCTGCGTCCGCGCATCTGCCGCGCAAACTCAGACTTCGACGTGCGCAACGCAATCAACGGCAGCTTCGAATACCAGCTTCCCATCGGTAAAGGAAGGGACTTCGGCGCCAACATGCCTTGGTACCTCGATGAACTGGTCGGCGGCTGGGAGGTGAGCGGACTTCCGTCCTTCCAGACAGGCAGCCCCTACATGGCGAATTCGGTGGCCTTCCTCATGAGCTACTCCAACGAAGATCCCGCCCTGCTGGTCGGCAACAAGGGTGACATGAAGTCCCACGTCACCATCCAGAACGGACAGGTCTACGCCTTCGCGAACCACACCAAGGCGTTCTCCGACTACGTCGCTCCCGTCGGCTTCCAGTTCGGTCCCCGCAACAACCTCTTCGGACCCAACTTCTTCAACCTCGACCTCGGGGTCGGCAAGACCTTCCGCCTCACCCCGGAGCGGGTCAAACTGAAGTTCCGCGCCGATGCCTACAACGCCCTCAACCACGTCAACTTCCTCGCACCAAGCTTTGAAAACAACATGTCCCTCGTTGCTCCGCCCGATGAGTTTGGTGTTGTCGCCGGTCAGGCGACGGCTGCCGGCGCCGACTACCCCGCTCGTGTCCTCCAGGGTGCTCTGCGGATCGAGTTCTAATCCACCATCCAACCAACCCAGCAACGGCCCGGCTCTCAAAAGCCGGGCCGTTCTGCATCTGGCTGCATCTGGTTGCGCCCTATCCGCACCCCCATCAGGATCCCTCCGCACGTGGCGCCGGCTTTGCGCGCGACTCGTGATCGCCTCCGACAGTCAACGCAAGAAAGCCCCGCGAAACCCGCGGGGCCTCTCCCATACATTCCTAACAACTCCATAGCTGCGACACCTCAACGCCACAGAAGCGTAAGTTACAAACTAACCCACGCACGAGCAGCAGGAGCACGACCAACCCACAACGGTCAAACCGACCACTCACAACTACTTCCCACTCTCCGTACTCTTCACAAACGCAGCGACATCGTCGTGAAACTGGCTCAGCACCTGCTCGTTCACGTACACCATGTGTCCCGCGGGATAGTAGTGGTAGCTGATGTTCGACTGCAGCCTCTGCGGTATCGGCAGATGATGCATCTCGAACTCGCCCTCGTAGTAAGGTGTCGCCAGGTCGTAATACCCACCCGCCAGAAAAACCTTCATCTTCGGATTCGTCTTCATCGTGTACGCCAGGTCCGGCATCACGTTGGTCGGCCCATCCTGCGGCCCGAAGCCCGGCTCATTGTGCTTCATGTCCCACGTAAATGTCGGGTCGGAATATGCACCCGGCTTGTACGTCCAGTCCTTGCCGAACTTCAGTTCGTTCCGCAGATACGTGTTGATCGCCGTCGTGTAAGCCGACGAGATAGCATCCGACTGAGGATCGCTCTCCGCATACTCACTCAGCGGATCGAGAGACGGAGCCTGGAACCGCGTATCCAGCCTTCCCGTCGTCTGGTCTTCCATGTCCAGCAAGTTCTTGGTAAACGCACCGCCAGGAACGCGCAGGTTGCTCTTCAGCAGATAAGCCGTCGGCAGCCCGGTGTAGGTGTGCAGCTTCTCCGCAATCGCCTGTTTCTGCGCATCCGGCAGCGCCGAACCCTGCAACAACGCGCTCTCATACTCACCCATCGCAAAGGTCTCCACCTCGTGAAGAAACGGCTCAAGCGCCGCTGGCTGCGTTGGCAGCTTGTGATGGAAGTAAGCCGTCGCCGCATACGTCGGCAGCCCGATCGCATACGCCTGGTCAACGCCGGGGTTCGCCTGCGGCCCGTCGATCGAGTTATCGAAGCTCAAAATCGCCGAAAGCAGCACGACGCCGTTCAAGTCCACCTGCGACTGCAAATCCGCACTCAGCACCGCCGAACGCGGTGTCCCATAGCTCTCCCCAAACAAGTACTTGGGCGAGTTCCACCGGTCGTACTTCGTCAAAAATCGCCGGATAAACCGGTCAAACGCGTGCGCATCTTCATCGACGCCCCAGAACTCCTTCGCCGCGTTCTTCCCCATAATCCGGCTGAAGCCCGTCCCCGGCGCATCGATGAAAACCAGGTCCGTCACATCGAGCAGGCTGTACTTGTTGTCGACCATCGTGTACGGCGCGCCCTCCTGGTGCTCGGTATCCGGGACCACCACGCGCCGCGGCCCAAACGATCCCATGTGCAGCCACATCGTTGCCGAACCCGGTCCACCGTTGTACAAAAACATTACCGGCCGCGTCCCGGGCACAGCATCTTTCTTGAAGTAAGCCGTGTAGAAGATCTTCGCGGTCGCCGGCCACTCTTCCGGCTTCGCCGCATCCAGCGGATTCATCCCTGTATCCGGCAGCAGCTTGCCGTCGAGCCCAAGCATCGCGTCGAACGTTTCAGTCCCACCCACCGTAATCGTGCCTGCCACAGCCTTGTACGCGATCGCCTGCCCACCCACTACGATCGAGTGCTCCGTCGTCGAATCCGGCTCCGGCGGCGGAGTCTTGATCTCGGGCTTGCCCTCAACCACGACCTTCTTGTCGCCATCCTTCGCCGCATCCGGCTTCGCCTGCGCCTGCGCTCCCACGCAAGCCGCACCAAACAACAGAACTCCCGCAACCTTCAAAAAGTCCATGCAAAATCCTCCGAGCGGCTAAGTCCGCAGTATAGCCCCAGCTTCCATCTGCTTTATCTCCCTCAACGTAAACCACAGCGGAATTGTTCCGAAGATCCCAAAGCAGCAGTCCCCGAGGCGCCACCACAATGGAATCCCGCGCACCGCACCCGCGATCAGCGCCAGCGGAACGACGCCCGCACACGCAATCAATCCAAACTGGATCACCCACTGATTCCGAACGGGCTCTCGCCATGGCCCTAGAAATGCCGCGGCAAGCACCGGGTGTGCAAACGCCAGCCAATCCGTCCCATAGGCCAGAAATGGGTAGTGCTCGCCCGTCACAACCAGCCCATCGTGCACGCGTGCGATCCAGGCATAAGCAACCGTTCCGGTGCCAAACCGCGCTACCACCCGCACCAGCAGTCCGGCACTTCCGAGTCATCGAGCATCGCGGGCTTCGCCTCCGGCAGCTTCACCTTCAACCCCGACGACGAACTCGGGAGTGAGACTGATCCATCGAGGCGGCATAGCTCACGCTCATTTACAAGATTGTCGTCCTGGGCGCAGCAACCGGCGCAACGGCTGTTGCCATGACCCATACAACAACAAATTCGGGAGCTCTTGGTGCTCTCGGGATAACGGCAGCCTGCTCGCTTGAGAATGTTGGCTCGAAATCGTTGGCAGGAGTTGAATCGGAATTGTACGGTAGTAGTGGCCAAGCGATTCAAGTCGGCGATCGTACGTGGACATTCAAGAGGGCGACGGCCCCTCCATAGTATGGTCCCCCAAATGGACACGTTGATGGCCCACATCGTGGGCGGGATTGTGGCCCCAATGGAGAAAAGATAAGGGACTATGACAAACCGCATCAGGGGGCGGATGATCCCCATATTCATGACTGGCCGGGGGGTCAGAGAACATCCCGGCCGCCTACTCGCCTTGGCCTCCAGAGCGAGGACTACCGACAGGGGAGCAACCTCCGGGCGGAGAACCGCCCACTGAAGGAGAAACGTAATGGATGGCTTTGACCAGCTTATAGAAGCAACTATTGTGGCTTTTTACTTTGACAGCGCGCGAAAAGAGATTCAGATCGGCGCAGCTTGCGTTTGGGGAGACAAAGGACAAAAGAAGATCATTGCCAGCGGCGTCGATGAACTGATGATTGATGATATGCGCTGCTATAACATCATCGATAGGATTCGGATCGTCGGCAAAGAAGACGTAGATAAGGAATCGAATTGGATAGCGCGACTGTTCTACCTGCTACAGAGGAGGGAACTCGTTGCCGCTGATCTGGATTGGCCAATCCTGAAGGAAAAAATCTCCATGGTGCGAGACGGAAGACTCCAATTGATAGAGATCGAACCGGTGATTGGGGCATCAATCATGGTGTTGGCCGAGGTTGTTCGGCTTGAAACCGTAGTCTAGTGGGACGCCATAGCTTCTATGGCTATGACGGCTTCGAAGTGTGCGGCAACTCACGAATGCCGCCGCCGCCGTGACCAACACCTACGAGTACGATGCCTTCGGGTACCTGCTCACCAGCACGGGAACTACGCCAAACAGCTACCTCTATCGCGGCGAACAGTTCGACCCAGATCTCGGCCTCTGCTATCTCCGCAGCCCGGTCTCCCACACCAGCGGAAACGCAGTCGCGCCACTCAGCACCAACCCGACCATGAACAATCCCAGCCGGAATCGAGCTCGCCGCACCCGCGCTCCTCACGATGCAACTACGCCACGCGACACACCAGACATTTCAAATAACTCGTCTCCGCCAGCGTCGCAATCGCCGGATGATCCGGTGCCGCGCCCCGCACCTCCAGCACCTGCACCCGGCGCTTCGCATCCGCGGCCGCGCTCGCCAGCATCGCCTGAAACTCCGCCAGCGACACATGCTGCGAGCACGAGCAAGTCACCAGCGTTCCACCCGCTTCCACCATCTTCAGCGCGCGCAGGTTCATCTCTTTATATCCACGCATCGCGCCCTCAAGCGCGCGCTTCGACTTCGCAAACGCCGGCGGATCGAGCACAATCGTGTCATACCGCATGCCCGCCGCCTCATACTCGCGCAGCACGTCGAACGCATCCGCCTCCAGCCAGTCCACCTTGGCCTTCATCTGCGCCGCGTTCAGCTCCAAGTTTCCATCCGCCACCTCGAGCGCCGCCCGGCTCGCATCCACGCCCGTCACACGCTCGCACGTCCGTGCCAGGTGCAGTGCGAATCCGCCCTGGTACGTGCAGATATCCAACGCTTTGCCGCGCCCTCGCGCCGCCGCAGCCGCATAGTTCAGCCGCTGGTCGAGGAACGCGCCCGTCTTCTGCCCCGCCGTCGCGTCATAGGCAAACTTCAGCCCGTTGATCGTAAACACCGTCTTCAGCTTCGGCCCTTCAACCGCCGAGCCATCACGCACAAACAGCGGCTCCTCGGGCGATTCGCCCAGTTCCTCCACCTGCCGAATCCTCGGGTCCGGCCGCTCGACGATCGTCGCCACCTGCAATCGCTCGCTCAACACCCGCGCCACCACCGTGCGCACGTCCGCCTGAGCCGTCGCCTGCGTCAGCATCTGCACCAACAGCAGGTCGCCGTACTTGTCTGCCACAATCCCCGGCAGCCGGTCCGCCTCCGAAAACACCAGCCGGCAAGCATCGTTCTCCGCGTCCTCCGGCGCAAGCTCGTCCCGCAAATCGAGCGCTGCATTCAGCCGACCCTCAACCTCCGCCAGGTACCCGGCCCGGTCCAGTCCTACCAACCCCGAAACCATCCGCAGCGTAATCAGCGAAGCCGAGCTGAACAGCGCGCTCCCAACCCCCGTACCCCGCGTATCGAGCACGGAGACCACGCTCCCGCCCTCAACCGTCGTCTCGCCCACACGAGGCAAAACCTGCTCCACCTCGCTCCGATACACCCAGACCGATCCCTCCCGCAGCCGGTCCGCCGCCCTCCGCGAGATCACCACCGCCGGCCCATCTTCTCTCGCCGCCCCAACCCGCAGCGGCCTCAACTCTTCCGTCTTCGCCATCCTTCCATCTTCCCACGCAAGCCACGCCTTACTCTCTACTGGCGAACTCTAAACTCTCTACTCGCGAAGTCTGCGCTTCACCCGGCGTCCTATCTCTACCTTCCGGAACTTACAATCAGAGCAGTGCCCCCACCCCGCACCTACGACGTCATCATCCTCGGCGCAGGCGCCGCCGGCCTCATGGCCGCCATCGAGTCCGCCAAGCGCAACCGCCGCACCCTGGTCCTCGACCACGCCGACCGCGCCGGCGCCAAGATCCTCATCTCCGGCGGCGGCCGCGCCAACTTTACCAACCTCCACGCCACCCCCGAAAACTACCTCTCCGAAAACCCCCATTTCGCCCGCTCCGCCCTCGCCCGCTACACCCCGCAACACTTTGTCGCGCTCGTTGAAAAACACCGCATCCCCTACCACGAAAAAACCCTCGGCCAGCTCTTCTGCGACCGCACCGCCCGCGACCTCGTCACCCTTCTCCTGGCCGAATGCGCCGCCGCCCGCGCCGAAATCCAGCTTGAAACCCGCATCGAGTCAGTCGCGCCAAGCCAGCAACCAAACACCCGCTTCCGCGTCGAAACCAGCCGCGGGGCCTTTCTCTGTCAGTCGCTCATCGTCGCAACCGGCGGCCTCTCCATCCCGAAGATGGGCGCCACCGCGCTTGGCTACGACATCGCCCGCCAGTACGGCCTCGCCATCGTCGAACCCCGACCCGCGCTCGTGCCCTTCACCCTCAACCCCGAGGATCACGCCCGCTGGTGCGACCTCTCCGGTGTCTCCACCGAAGCCATCGCATCCACCACCGCAACCGTCACGCCGCGCAACCGCAAGCCGGCCACGCCAGCCTTCCGCGAGAAGATTCTCATCACCCATCGCGGCCTCAGCGGCCCCGCCATCCTGCAGATCTCGTCCTACTGGCGACCTGGCCAACCAATTACCCTCGACCTCGCTCCAGGCCGCGAGATCCTCGCCCCGCTGCTCGCACCAAAATCGCGCCGCGACCCCGCAGCCGCGGCGTCCCTCATCCGCGCCACGCTTCCCTCTCGCTGGGCCGAGCGCTGGCTCACCGTGCATCCGCCCACCGCCGCCAAAGACCTCTCCAACCAGGCCATCGCCACGCTTGAAGATCAACTCCATCACTGGCAACTCACCCCCGCTGGCACCGAAGGCTACGCCAAGGCCGAGGTCACCGCCGGCGGCGTCTCCACCGCCGAACTGAACCCGAAGACACTTGAAGCCATCAAGATTCCCGGCCTCCACTTCATCGGCGAAGTCGTCGACGTCACCGGCTGGCTGGGCGGCTATAACTTCCAGTGGGCATGGGCCAGCGGTTTCTGCGCCGGGCAATCCGCGTGACGCCCATGCCGACCAGCGGGAGGACCACGCGAAGCCCAAGACCCCACGAAGTGGTCCCCGCGCGGGATGAGCGCGCACTCGCTTACTGCACCACCAACGTCAGATCCACCGCCCGCACCAACCCATCGCTCGACCCCGCCACCACAAGCGTGTAGGTCCCACTCGGCGTCACCGGCGACGTCGTCCCACCGCCGCCGCTGCTCCCGCCGCTCGAAGGAATCGTGCGCCCCTCGGTCGCGCAGCCCGCCAGCCCAACCAGAAGCACCAGCAGCAAGCCACGCCGCCGGCGAAGCGCAACCAACCCCACCGGTAGCATCAACGCCAACCATCCCACCCGCGAACTCCAGGGCAGCTTCGGCCCCTCGAGCCGTGCCCCCGTCGCCCCGGTTGCCACCGTTACCGTGACAACCGTGCCGTTCGCCGCATAAAGGGGAGCCGACGATGGAGTCACCGTGCACAGCGCATTCGCGGGCACGCCCGAGCAGGTGAATGCCGCATCCCCCGGCACGCCCGCAACCGAGGTCAGCAGCAGCAGATAAGTCGCGGACTTCCCGCTCGATATCGTCTGTGTGACCGGCCCATCCGCCGCAACCGCGAAGTCGACCCCCACCCCGCTCAGGTTCAGCGTCTGCGGAGACGACGCCGCGTTGTCCGTCAGCGTCAGCACGCCCGACCTCGCACCCGCAAAGGTCGAAGAAAATGTAACCGTCAACGTACAGTTCGCGCCAGCCGCTACCGAACTCCCGCAGGTACTCGCCGCAATCGCGAAGTCCCCAGTCACGGAAGCTCCGCCCACCGTCAACGGGATGCCGCCGTTGTTCGTCAGCGTCACCACCTGCCCCGCGGACGTCTGCCCCACCGCCGTTGCCGCAAACGCCAGCCCACCCGTCGGCGCGAGCGACACCCCAGGCGGCGCCAGACCAGTTCCGGTAAGCGCAACGGTCTGCGTCCTGTATTCGTCTGAGACCGTTAGGAGGCCCGCCTCCGCGCCCACATTCTTCGGCACATACGTCACCTGGAACGCGCAGCTGGCATGTCCCGCCAGCGAAGCGCCGCACCCGTTCACAACCGAGAAATCGCCCGTCGCGCTCGCGGTAACCAACGTCAGCGCCACGTCGCCGACGTTGGTCAGCGTCACCTGCTGCGCCGCGCTGCTCGTCGTTATCTCCTGCGCCGCAAAGCTCAGCATTTGCGGTGCCAGGCCATCGGTCGCGGGGTTGACGCCCGTCCCAGTCAGCTGCGCTACCTGCGTTCCGACTGCGTCGACGACCGTCAGCGTACCGCTGCGAACACCGGAAGCCGTCGGTGCGAATTCGATCGACACGGTGCAGCCAACACTCGGCGGCAGTGCCGCCCCGCAGCTATTCGCCGAGACCGCGAAATCCCCCGACGCGATAATCGTCTGCAAGGCAGCCGAGGTCCCACCCAGGTTCGAAATCGTAATGTTCTGCGGCGCGCTCGTCGAGCCTACGTTCAGCGAGCCGAATGCCAACGCGGTCGGCGTCAACACGATTGATGCCGGCGCCGTCCCCACCCCGGTCAGCGTTGCCGTCGCCTGGCCGCCGGCGACATTCCCGTACACCGTTAGCAGCGCCGTCCGCGTACCCGTAACCGTCGGCGCAAAGGCGACCGAGACCGCGCAGGTTGCGCCCGGCGCAACCGCCTGCCCTGTGCAGTCGTCCGTCTCCACAAAATCGCCACTCGTAACCACACTGGTCACAGAAAGCGGTGCATCTCCGGTATTGGTAACCGTAACAGTTACAGCAGCGCTAACCGTCCCCACTTGCTGCGAGTTGTATGCCACCGAAGTCGGCGCTAGCACCATGGCCGGTGCCGCCGGCAGTACCGCCGTCACCAGAGGAATCGTCCAGATGCCGCGCCCATAGGTTCCAACGCGCAACTCGCCCGTGCGCCCATCGCCAGTAGCCATCCCCACCGCAGCCGTCAGTTGCATCGCCGGCGAATTCGGTAACCCGACCCCGTACACATCCCAGCAGTCAGCGCTCGGACAGCTCGTAATCGAAGTCGTTACATAGACTCCCGTGTCCATCGCCACGTACACCGTGTTCGCATCGTTCGGGTCCACCACCACGCTGTTCGCGGGCGCATTCGGCAGGTTAGCCGAAACATCCAGCCAACTCCCCCCGCCGTTCGTCGACCGGTACAGATGCGGCGCGCCCGCAGCCAGCCCAGCAAATCCCATGATCGTCGCATACACCGTCTGCCCCGTGCTGTCGTGCGAATCCACCGCGATCGAAGACACATCGAACTCGCCCGGGTTGAACTTGCCCGCCTCTTCCGGATCGTTCGTCACGGAACCTAATCCCGCATCCGTCCAGGCGATGGTGGGTCCGGAACCCTGCGCAGCGGCCGTCGTAAACACATGCCCGCTCACGCCCGGCCCGACGCCCGCGGCACCGCTTAGCCCGGCGTACACCACCTCAGACCCCGCGCCCGGATCAGGCACATTCGCGGCCACGGCACCGCCCGCCGCAAGCGATCGTACGGTCGGGAAGCTCGGCCCGCACCCGCTGGCAAGCGGCGCGGCAAACGGCGCGCTCAGCACGTCGTTCGACGCCCACCCCGCCGCCGTCCCCCGCCACATCCGGCACGTGCCCACCAGCACCTCGCCACTCCTACCCGGGTCGAGCGACCAAGCAGCATGGTCCGGTGCCTCGTCCAAATCCACCTGCGCCGCGCCGATCTCCGTCGTCGCAAAGTCCGCCAACCGGCAAGCGGAACCCTGCGTGCACTCCGCAATCTCTATGCCCGCACCGGTCGTCACATACCAATTCGTCGGGTTTACCTGGTCGATAGCCACCCGGCCGCCTTCGCCCGTCGACATCTGCGTCCAACTCGCCGCCGAGTTCGCCGTTCCCGTCCCGGCCGAACCTAGCGCCCCCAACCCCACCAGCAACGTCCCCGCATCGACCGGATCCTGCGCGAACCCAACCACCTCCGCCAGTGAGCCCAACCCGCCGTTCAGGTTATCGAAGTGCCCCGCATCGCCCGCCGAACACACGCCCCCAGCCTCCGCCACGCCATCCACCGAGCGCCACAATCCCCCATCGTTCCCGGTAAAGATCATCTGCGCCACCCCGGCCGCGATCGCATGTTGCGCACCCGCCACGCCCGCTGGAGTCGCGCACCCGTTCTGCGCGTTCGTCGTATCCCGCAGCACGCAACCCGCGGCCAGGCTGCACCGGTACAGATCGATCGTCCCCACATACAATAGCGTGTCGGTGCCGGAACTCACAGCCGCCAGCGACAGGTCGTAGGCGCCCTGTTCGATTGCACTGCTGCCGCCTCCCACCTCCAGCGGCGCGGAGTTCAACGCCGTCCCGAACGCCTCCGCATTCGCGCAAACTCCCGAAGCGTTCTTCGCGCAAACATCCTGGTAGAGCCCCTGGTCTCCGTCCGATGCATCCACCGTCAATGCGAAGGTGTCGCCCGTCGCAGTGTTCACCGCCAACGCTCCGCGAAAGATCGGGCAGCTCGCGCTCAGCGAGGAGTGCGTGGGGCAGTTCACGACATTCATCCCAGTCCCCGGCTGCCCTGCCAGCCGCGTCCAGTTCACGCCATCGGCAGACCCATAGTAGCCATGCCCGCTCAGCGCCGCGAAGAACATCTGGCGGACCGGGTTCCACACCACCGCCGTCGCGCCCAGCCCGCCGGCATCCCCCGGCACATCGGAGGCCGACGCCACCGTCTGGCTCCCATCCATCACCGTCGCCACCTGCCAAGTCAAACCCGCGTCCTGCGAAACGTAAATCCCTTTGAGCGACGTATTCCCCACATCCGCGTTCACCAGCAGCCCCTCGGCCGATTCCGCGACCGCCGCAACCACCACCAGCGGATTCGCCGTCGAAAACGCAAGCCCTGCAATGCTCGAGCCGACAAAGCTCTGCGTCACATTCGTTCCGTCCGCCGCCTCGGTCGCAATCGTCCACGTCTGTCCCCCATCGGCAGAACGCAGAATCCCTTCGCCGTAGTAGGAATCCGTCGCGTCATTCGGATCGCCCGTCCCGGCCAGCAGCAAGCCCCCGCTCACCGCCAGCGACCCGATGCTGAGCGACGGCAGTACCGCCGACCCCGCATTCAGATCGAACACCGGCAGCGTATCCGTCAGCGGCGTAAAGCTCACCGCGCCCGCCGGCCCCGCGGCATTCACCGACTTCCACACCCCGCCGCCGGTCGTCCCCACATACACCACGTTGCCAGACGACGCAGCCGGATCGACGACGATCGCGGTCACCCTTCCCGTCACCGCGCCAAAGACCGGGTTCGCCACCGAAGCCGGTCCCACGGCGGTCCACCCCGCGCTCAGGTTGGTCGCCCGCGGCCTCGCTGCCATGGCAAGATGCTGCCGCCGCGCCCGGACCAGCGCCGCCGCCGCCGACCCACCCCCACGCACGCTTCTTCCATGCAAAAACCTCTGCCGCAGCTCGCCTGGCCGAACCCCCAGAGCCGCCTGCGCACACGCCGCGCTCAGGCCCGCGGCCGACGCCAGCGCCCACACCGCAAGCCGCCGCAGAACTCGTCCATCCGTCCCGCACAAGAGCATCGACGCCATCCGAAAGCAGCCTCGCGGACACACAGTCCCCGAAGCGTTCATCGGCACGCTCCAGACTCATCGTGACACCCGCGGTGCCCTCACCCTACCACCGCCGCACTTCACCGCATCCAGGCATCCGCAACGAAATCGTCCACCCGTTCCGTTCCGGGAATTTGCCGGCGAAACGCTACCGCCCGGCTCCCACCGTCTGCCGCACATACCACTCCACCGTGCGGCGCAGACCCTCTTCAAACCCCACGTGCGGTTTATACCCGAACGCCTCCGCCGCGGCCGAAATATCCGCCAGCGAATCCCGCACGTCGCCACGCCGCTCCGGCCCATGCTCCGCCGGCAACTCGTACTGCAACAGCCTCGCCAGGATTCCGTAGGTCTCGTTCAACGTATGTCGCTGCCCGCACGCCACGTTGAACACCCTTCCCGCAACCTTATCCTTCTCCGCATGCAACGCCAGCAGGTTCGCCTGCACCGCGTTGTCGACATACGTGAAGTCGCGCCCCTGCTCGCCATCGCCGAAGATCACCGGCCGTTCCCCCCGCATCATCTGCAGGATGAACTTCGCCATCACCCCGGAATACGGCGAATCAGGCACCTGCCGCGGCCCGAAGATGTTGAAGTACCGGAGGCAGACCGTCTCCAGCCCATACACCCGCCAGTAAGCCTGCATGTATAGCTCGCCCATCACCTTTTGCGCCGGGTACGGCGCAACCGGTGCCGGACACATCGTCTCCTGCCGCGGAAAACCAGGCTGATTTCCATACGCCGAGCTCGACGCCGCGTACACCACCCGCTTCACCCCCGCCGCCCGCGCGCCCTCCAGCAGGTTGAACGTTCCATCCACATTGCTCTCGTGGCTCGTCCGCGGATCTTTCACGGAACGCGGCACGCTCGGCAGCGCCCCCTGGTGCAGAATGTAGTCCATCCCCTCGCACGCCGCCGCCACCATCTTCGCGTCGCGCAGGTCGATCTCGTGCAGGTCGAGCTTGTCCTGCAGGCCTGCCAGGTTCTGAATCAAGCCGGTTGAGAAGTTATCCAGTCCGCGAACGCTCTCGCCGCACTCTACCAGCGCATGCGCCAGGTGCGACCCGATAAAACCCGCAACGCCTGTAATCAGATAGTTCGCCACGCTCTGCTCTCCGGTTCGCAGTCAAGCTTATCAACGAATTGCACAACCCACGCAGCATTTTCAAGCCGACGTTATCACCGGCTACTCTCTTAACCTTTGTTTGTTGACAAGTTAATGGCGAAGCTGTAGCGTCACACCCACACCAGCAATCCTCATCTGGCAAGCGAGCAGCGGGTCCCGGGCCATCTTCACCACTTCACCCTCCGGAGCTACCCATGCCCGCCACCCGTCGCGCCCTTTCGCTCTTCGTCCCGCTCTGCCTCTCGCTGGCAGTCACGCTCTCCAGCCATGCGCAAGCAATCTCGGCTCAGGCGCTCGTGTCCCCGGCATCCTCCGCACTGAAACAAGCAGCGCCAGCTCCCGCTCCGCCTGGCACAGTCCAGCCCGGCAAACAGCAGGCCGAGACCGGCGCAGTCCCGGATGACGCCTCGCACCAGGGCGTCCGCATGCACGGCCACTGGACCATCGACATCGTAAACCCGGACGGCAAGCGCGCGCAGCATCACGAGTTCGACAACTCGATCCAGTACGACGGCCAGAACTTCCTCATCGGCCTCATGTCCGGCTACGGCGCCGCCGGGCAGTACGCCATCTACATGTACGCCCCGAATGGCGACACCTCGCCATGCAGCGGGACCAGCGCAACCTACCCCTTCTGCGGCATCGTCCAGTCGACCACCGCGCAGCCCGGTGCCTTCCTCTGTTCCGTCTACTACTGCGTCTCCGGGCTTACCGTCACACCGACCTTCGGCGTCGGCCCAACCCTCAAGCTCGCCGGCAATATCACCGCCGTCAGCAACGGCTACATCGGCACCGTCGCTACCAGCATGAACGCCTGCAACATTCCCCTTGCACAGGGCGCAAGCTACCCGGCGGGGCCGTCCACTACCACCCCCGCCGCCTGCCAGACCTCGACCGTCAACGGTGCATTCGGCGGCACCATGACTTCGACTGCTCTCAGCTCGCCCATCTCCGTCATCGTGGGTCAGATCATCCAGGTCACCGTGACCATCTCCTTCTCCTAGCAGAAACGTGGCCGCCGGCGTGCCCTCAGCCGCCCAGTCCCTGTCAGGAGATGCGATGAGCCGTTCGCTTCCAACCCGGATTCTTCAAACAGCTGTATTGCTGCTCGCGGCAGCATGTCCGCCCGGTCGCGCTCCCGCGCAGGCACCTCCGCCCGCGTCCGGCGCGGCGGCCGCACACCCTGTCCTGCCCTCAGGCAGAATTGACCTCTTCGAGCAGAGCCTTCCCGACGCCTACCTCAACCTTCCCTTCCGCGCCTCCATCCAGATCCGCGGCGGCATCGCTCCCTTCACGCTCAACCTCACCGGCGATCTCCCGCCCGGCATCGCCGGCCAGTTCGCAGGTTCGGTTCTCACCCTCGCCGGAGCACCCACCCACGCCGGTCTCTACGAAGTTCATATCTTCGCCAACGACCGCAACGGCCTCACCATCACCCGCGACTTCTCCCTCGACGTGCACCCGGAGACCACGCCGCCGGCGATCAACATCTCCGATCCCGAAACCATTACCCTCACCGATACTCCGCACGTCTTCTTCCCCGTCGTCCTCCACGACACGGAGTCCATCGTCCTCGACGACTCCCCGAACGAGTTCGGCCCCACCATGCCGAAAATCGGCGAGCCGATCACGCTCACCGACACCGTCGACGTCTTCTTCCCGAAAGCCACCAACGTGGCCGAGACCATCACCCTTAACGACATCATCACCATCCAGGCCGCCATCGGCATCTCCCCCGCAACCATTGCCTCCGGTGCCTACTCCCAGGCCTACACGCCCATCACCTTTGCCGGCGTCGGCAATAGCGGCCCGGTCACGCTCTCCTCCAGCGGCAGCCCCGCACCCGGCATGAGCCTGACAAACCACACGTCGACCATTGTGCTCTCCGGAACGCCCACCGCAGTCGGCTCCTACCCCTTCAGCATCACGGCCAAGGACTCCGTCAGCCAGAGTACAGTTCAGTACACCCTCGTCATCGCGCAGGCCGCGCAAACCATCCAGCTCGGAGCCATCCCCTCAGTCTCTTACCCAGGCTCACCGTTTACCCTCACCGCAACCGCCACCTCCGGCCTTCCCGTCACCATCACCTCCACCTCCGCGCTCGCCACCGGCTCCAACCCCTTCACCCCCACAGCCCCGGGCGAAGCCAGCTTCACCGCCACGCAGCCCGGCAACGCCAACTACGCGGCGGCACCCTCCGTAGGCTTCAACGTCCCCATCAAGGGCACAGCCATCATCACCTGGAACCCCTCCAGCCTCATCATCCCCTCCGGCTTGCCGCTCACCGCCGCCGTCCTCGACGCCACCGCGTCCGCACCCGGCCTCATCACCTACACCGCCGGGCTCCTGCCAGCCAACATCCAGGGCGCGGTTACGGCATCCTCCATCCTCCCCACCGGAACCTTCGATCTCGTCGCCACCTTCACCCCCACCGACTCCGCCGTCTACTCCGTCACCACCAAATCCATCACCATCACCGTCTCGCCCGAATCCGTCTTCGCCGCCAACGCCAACGGCACCCTCTCGTCCTTCTACACCAACGGCCAACTGCAGTCCGGCCCCATCGCCGGCGGCGGCATCGGCCTCGCCATCGACCAGGCCGGCGACGCGTGGTCCATCAACGCCAGCCAATCCGCGCTCTCGCAGTTCACCGACGTTGGCCAGCTCCTCACCGGCACCATCGGCAGCGGAACCCTCGCCAACGCCGCGGCACTCGTCTTCGACGGCGCCTCCCGGGCTTACATCGTCACCGCCGATACCGGCAACATCTACGCGATTCCCTCAGCCACCGGCATCCCCACCCTCACCGCACAATCCTCCACCCTCACCCATCCCACCGCCGCCTCTATCGACACCAGCGGCAACCTTTGGGTAACCGATTCCTCCAGCAACTCCGTCACCGAGATCCTCGGCCTCGCCGCCCCCGTCCTCACCCCACTTGCCGCCGCGGTAGCCGCCTCCACCCCCGCCAGCAAACCCTGAGCCCCGGGTCGTCTCTCCCCACCGACCCGGACAGCCACGGATCGTGCCCCTTCATGACCGAAACGTCATCTTCAACACCCTTCCCTGGAGGTGGCCCCCGCTTCACCCCCCAGCATCCTAGACCTCATTCCAGCGCTTTGCGCCCCGCGCCGCCGCACGTTGCGTCTGCACGTGGAACACACCCCGAGGAGCAGTTGCAACCGTGCCGAAACGCGTCGACAGAACCAGCATCGGGGCGTTCGCCGTCGCAACCATCGCGGCGATCCTGCTCTGCCTCGCGGCCGTCACCACATCGCCCGGCCAGCGCATGACCGTCGCCCGGCATCCCGACCTGAAGGCCGGAAAGGTCATCTGGAACTCCGGCTGCATCGCCTGCCACGGCGCCAGCGGCAAGGGCGCACCCGAAAGCTACACCGTCTTCACCCGCCCGGACACCTGGCCCGACTTCACCCGCTGCGACCAGACCACGCCCGAACCTGACTCCGCCTACAAGGCCGTCATCCTGCATGGCGGCCGAGGCCTTGGATTCTCGCAGATCATGCCCGCGTTCGGAGACATCCTCACCGACTCGCAGGTCGACGATGTCGTCGCCTATCTGCGCACCTTCTGCAGCAACGACAAGCATTACCCGCTCGGCGTCCTCAATCTCCCGCGTGCCATCGTTACCGAAAAAGCCTTCCCCGAAGACGAGCTCGTCCTCTCCACCGCCGCCAACATCAGCGGCCCCGGATCCTGGACCACCGACGTCATCCACGAGGAGACCTTCGCCGGTAAAAACCAGCTCGAAGTCGACGTCCCCATCAACTACGCGAACCTGAACGGCAACTGGACCAGCGGCGTCGGCGACATCACCGTCGGCCTCAAGCGCGCGCTCTACTCCAACGAGCGTGCCGGCTCCATCTTCAGCGTGCAGGGCGGCATCCTGCTGCCCACCGGCGATAGCAATCGCGGCTTCGGCGCCGGCACCACGCAGTTCGAGCCCTTCGCCGCCTACGATCAGCTCATCACCAACCGCACCTTCGTCCAGCTCCAGCTCGGCTCCGATCTCCCCGTCGACACCAGCGTCGCGCCGCGCAGCCTCTTCTTCAACTCCGCCTTCGGTGCCTCCTTCGCACCCGACCACGGCCTCGGCCGCCTCTACACCCCCATGGTTGAGTTCGTCGCCAACCGCGACTTCGCCGCCGGCGAAAGCACCCAGTGGGATGTCGTGCCGGAGATGCAGGTCACCGTCAGCAAACGCCAGCACATTCGCGCCGCCGTCGGCTATCGCAAGCCCTTCACCGACGTCAGCGGACGCGCACCGCAAATCGACTTCTACGTCCTTTGGGATTGGGCGGAAGGCCACTTCTGGAACGGTTGGCGATGAAAACTCTCTTTAGTCTCCTCCTCTTCGCCGGCTTCGCTCTCGCAGGCACCCCCGCCCTGCTGCAGCAGCCGCTCGCGCAGCAGCAACAGCAATCCACACCCTCCGTCGCCTCCCAGGTCCATGCCGACCAGGAGACCCCCACCGCGGAAAAACCGCGCATCGCCTACAAGAAGAACGTCCCCACCGCCTTCCGTTCCTCCGACCGCTGCATCGCCTGCCATGTCGGCATGAAGACCAGCACCGGCGGCGACTACGACATCGGCTTCGACTGGCGCGCCAGCCTGATGGCCAACTCCTCCCGCGACCCCTACTGGCAGGGCAGCATCCGCCGCGAGACAATGGACCATCCCAAGGACTCGCAGCACATCCAGAACGAGTGCACCTTCTGCCACATGGCCGGCATCCGCCTCGCAGACCGCGATGCCGGCCGCGACACCCACCCATTCGCCCGCTTTCCGTTCATGAAGGTCACATCGAAGAGCTCCGACGCCCAGCGCCTCGCGCAGGATGGCGTCGACTGCTCCGTCTGCCATCAGATTGAACGCGAAGGCCTCGGCACCGACGCCACCTACAACGGCAACGTCGTCATCTCCAAGGCCGTCCGCGAGGACGAACGCCCCGAATACGGCCCCTACGACCCCGACCACGGTCACCAGACGATGATGCACTCCTCCACCGCCGGCTACCTGCCCGTGCACAGCGACCACATCCGCGACGCCGCCCTCTGCGCCAGCTGCCACACCCTCTACACCGATCCCATCGCCCCCAACGGCGCCAAGCTCCCGCGCTTCCCGGAGCAGATGCCTTACCTCGAGTGGAAGCACAGCAACTACGAGCAGAAGCAGACCTGCCAGCAGTGCCACATGCCCGAAGTCCCCGAGCCCACGCCCGTAACCGCGCTCTACGGCCCCATGCGCGACGGTGCGCGACGTCACGTCTTCGTCGGCGCCGACTTCGTCATGTTCAACATCCTCAACGACCACCGCAACGACCTCGCCGTCGAAGCCCTCCCCAAGGAGCTCACCGCCCAGGTCGCCCGCACCCGCGAGTTCCTCCAAACCCAGACCGCCAAAGTCTCCATCGAGAGCGTCCAGTCCACCCCCGGCAAGCTCGCCATCGACGTCCTCGCGCAGAACCTCTCCGGCCACAAGCTCCCCACGGCCTTCCCCTCACGACGCGCCTGGCTGCACGTCGTCGTCACCGACGCAACCGGCCACATCGTCTTTGAATCCGGCAAACTCAACCCCAACGGCTCTATCGTCGGCAACGCCAACGACGAAGACCCCACCCGCTACGAACCCCACTACCGCGAAATTACCCGCCCCGACCAGGTCGAAATCTTCGAGCCCATCCTGCTCGACGCCGCTGGCCACGTCACCACCGGCATCCTGGCCGCCGCGCGCTACGGCAAGGACAACCGCCTGCTCCCCGCCGGCTTTGACAAAGCCACCGCGGACTCCGACATCCAGGTCGTCGGCGCAGCCGCCAAGGATCCCAACTTCACCGGCGGGGGCAGCCGCATTCATTACCTCGTGCCCACCGCTAACGCCGTCGGCCCCCTCACCATCACCGCGGAGCTCTGGTATCAGCCCATCGGCTTCCGCTGGGCCCACAACCTCGCCCCCTACAACGCAAGCGAGCCACAGCGAATGGTCAAGTACTACGAAGCCGCCGCCAACGACAGCGCCATCATCCTGGCCCACGCCCAAACCACCCACTAGCCAGACACCCGACAATCACGCCTCCGGCCGCGTCAAAGCGTCCCCACAGAAACCATCCCACCCAGCAACCGCCGAACCTAACCGCCGCTCTTAGCCGCCGCTCTCAGCCGCGCGTTTCTGCGTCTTTCCCCGCGCTCTCTGCGCGAGCGCTTTCCCCACACCGGGCACCTCCCTCACCGGGCAGCCACTCGCCCACCCCGCCCCAACCCCCAAACCAACCCCGCCGCCACCAAACTCGGCACCACCAGCGACATCAACCCCCGCTGATAATTCCCCGTCCAATCCCGCGCCCAACCCATCCACGCCGGCCCCAGAAATCCGCCCAGAATCCCGACCGCATTCACCGCCGCATACCCCACCGCCCCAGTTGGCCCCGAAAAGAACATCGACGGCAAAATCAGCAGCGGCCCCTGCATCGCGTTATACGCCACCACCGCCACGCCGAACGCCACCACCGCCAGCCACGGCCGATGCATCATCCCGCCCACCGCATACGCCCCACCCATCACCAGGAACGGCCCCGCAATATGCCACGTCCGCTCCCCCGTCCGATCGGAGTGGCTCGCCCCTGCCAGCATCGCCACCGCACCCGCCACGCCCAGCCATGCAATCAACCGGCCCACGCTTCCGATGCTCCAACCCGTCAGCCCCTGCAAAATCACCGGAGCCGAAAATGCCCACGCATACAAGACCGTCAACTGACACAGATACGCCCCCGCCAGCATCAGCACGCGCTTATCCCGCACCACTCCCGCCAGCCGAGCCCACGCATGACCCCCGTCGTCGTGCCCACTCACCCGCGCCGCCGCCAGCCGCGTCAACAGCCACCCACGCTCCTCATCCGTCAGCCACCTCGCCTCGTTCGGCGAGTCCGGCAGATACCGCCAGAACACCACGCTCAACACCAGCGGCGGCATCCCCTCCAGCAAGAATAACCACTGCCACCCCCGCAGTCCCATCCGTCCATTCAACCCCAGCAGCCACCCCGCCACCGACCCCATCACCGTCGAGCTCAGCGGCAGCGCCACATAAAACCGGCTGATCGCCCGCGCCCGCCACTCTGGTGGAAACCACTCCGTCAGGTAATACACCACACCCGGAAAGAACCCGGCCTCCGCCATCCCCAGCAGAAACCGCATCGCATAAAACTCCCGCGGAGTGCGCACAAGCATCATCCCCATCGCCAGCACACCCCACGTCAGCATGATCCGCGCCAGCCATCGTCGCGCCCCAAACCGCACCAGCAGCATATTCGACGGCACCTCGCACAACCCATAGCTGACGAAGAACAGCCCCGCCCCCAGCCCATACATCGCCGCCGAAAAGTGCAGATCCTGGTTCATCTGCACCGCGGCAAAGCTGATGTTCACCCGGTCCATGTACGCCGCGCCATACCCCAGCCCAATCAGCGGCACCAGCCGCCAGGTAGCTTTGCGCAGCGCGGCCGCCCCCACACTCCCCACCCCCAAGGCCTCGCCCACCGCACCTCCAGTACCGAGACGGTACCACACCGACCTCCGCTCCATACCAACTGCGAATGGAATCGAGCTCGTCCCAGCTAAGTCGATAGAAAAATTCGAAGATAGAAATAAGCTGTTGACATTGATCTGCTTTGACCCTACTCTTGGCAAACATCACACCGATTGTTATCGACTTGCTTCCGTAGTGCCCTTCTTCCTAGCTGTGTGCATGCGGTATAGTTCCTCACTTGTGAAATTAAGAGAACTTAGAATCTGCTCTATCCGCAGATATTTCCATTTGATTGGAGTCGATAACTCTTGTGCGCTCACGCGTCGTCGCATCCACATTTTTATTGTTCGTTCTGCTGGGTGCGATCTACCTTGCGCGCCAGCATCGGAAGATATCGCAGCAAACCCAGCCATTCATTCTTAACCAACCACTCCCCTCGTTGTCCTTCGCAACAAAGAATGGGAATCTGACGGATGTTCTACCGCTTATAAGCAAAAGGCGCACCGTGATTGGATTTGCCTCGCCGACGTGTGGCGTCTGCGAGGTCGTGTTACCGGAGCTATTCCCACTGCCGCCTAACGTCCAGCTCATCCTGGTAGATATCAGGAATGCTCCGGGAAAAGAGCTCTCCGTCGCCGAGACAGATTCAGTCCATGAGTTTTACGACACACAAAAGATCTTTCCGCGGCTCGTCCCCTTAGGTGGAATACCTACTCTCATCTTTGTCGACGAACACGGTCAGGTGCGGGAAGGACTTATCGGTCATAAGTCAAAAGATCAAGTGCAATCCGCTCTCGGTAGGTTATCCCATGACTAGAGCTAGCCAAGGAAAGATACTTTCGAGAGGCCTGCTGATTGGCTTGTTAGCCAGCTTAGTCTGGCTGCATGTCGCAGTCGCAAAGATACAAAGCTCTCCTGCGCGACGCCTCCAACTCAGAGCCTGGTGGAAGGGCGCGCGGTATATAGGAGAAGAAAATGTCGTGCGCCAGCCCACACCCTACGACTGCGGCGCAGCCGCACTCGCGATGGTGCTCGCGTCTCACGGCGTTTCTTCTGAAGTAAGGTCGCTCGACACGGAATTGCACACCACAACCAACGGAACCAGCCTATACAACCTGCGCACCGTGGCCCTGGCGCATGGATTGGCGGCAACATCGTGGAAGCTGCGCCCGCAGGATCTTGCCTCGGCACCTTACCCACTTATCGTTCTTGTCGACAGAAGGCACTTCATCGTTGTCGATAGGCTGCTGCCCGGTGCAGTAGAAGTCAGAGATCCAGCCATGGGCCGAATGAGTTGGACCTCACGTTCCTTCCTGTCCGCGTGGTCAGGAGAAACCCTCGTCTTCGACCGAAGCTGGTCGCCCAACACGTCCCACTAAGGAGAGCTACATGAAAAGGAAATGCTTCGGTTGGGCCTTGATGATCTGCCTGTGCACCCTCGTCGCCATGGGCAGCCTGCACGCCAACGCGATGGGAACACACCACGTCGCAACCATTGCAACTCACCTTCAGTCCGCACAGGAACTGAAGATTACCGGGGGCGCGGATGTCTGCGCGGCAGGAGCCGGCGTTGCGGTGGGTGTGGCGCTCGGCGTCTTCAGCCCGTGCTCCTTCGTCTGTCTCGCCCTCAGCTTCTACGTCATCGGCGGCATGTTGGTCGCCGGTTGCTGATGACGCTTGCAACCAAGAAAACCATCTCGCGTGTTCTGGGAACGTTCGGGATACTCCTCAGCCTCTACGTGATCTTGCGCGGCCACGGGTATCTTAGCCACTAATCGCTCACCCAAACGAAAGGAAAGGTTCAACAATGCAGACTCTAAAATCTCTCTCCGTAAACCGGAGCATCCTGCTGCTTTCGCTTTGCATGGTCCTCATCGCCCTTACCACTCTCCACACCAACAGCGCTCATCCCATGACCACCGCGGCGGAGCTGCACGCGATGGGTGGCAGCCAGAACTGCGACTTCGCCAACGGGGTCAGTCTGGGCCTTGGCGTTGCCAGTCTGTTCGGATGCGTCGTCTGTGGCTTCGCATCGCTCGGCATCGCGGCTGTAACGACCTTCGCCTGCTAACTCCAACAAAGGAACTGCTGTGATCCCGTTGGCTTCCCTGCTCGTCAAAAACCGCACCAGGCAGATCTCCAGAAATGGGGAGTGGCCGGCTCGAATCAGCGCCGGCCTCCTCCCTCTGCTGCTGCTCCTTCGTCTCGTGTTCTTCCTTTACAAAACCCCCGATGGGAACTACGTCGCACTATCCGCAAAGCTGCTCAGCTCACTCCTGCTCTCATGGGCGATGCTGGGCGTCCTTACCGGAAGAGACCTCACCTGGAGAATCAGCGCCTCCGAACTCAAGCAGTGTCATGTTGGTTTCAACCGGCTCTTCTTCATCACGTGGACGCTGGCCTCAGCCAGTATCCCGTTCCTGCTGACCATCCTCCTGCTGAGCATCGCCTGGTCATCTCTCCTGCCGGGCATCCCCTGGATCACCGCCTTCGTCTCCGCCGTGCTGCTCGCGTATACGCAGCGAGCCATCATCTTCAGCTTTCGAAATCTTCTCAGGGTGCGTTCCGCGCTCTCCGCACCGCTCATCGTCGCGACCCTTCTGGCATCTCTCGCCTACCTCGCATTCATCTGGCGGTTTTGGAGCTGGTGGCCTCATCACCCACAGCGAAGTGGCACCGTCGCTCTTTGCCTGGCGTGCTGTTGCGCCGTCGTTCTTACCCTTTCGTTCTTCCACGAAAGACAGGTCTTTCGCTTTGGCGCCGCGGCGAACGGCGCAGGATCTTCTCTCCTGGCAAGCGCCGCGGTCGAATACCTGCGGCGCGCTTCCGAGAGCAGCGTCATGTTCCGGATCGCCATGTTGGGCTGGATCAGAACCCGGAGCGGCGTGCCGATGTACCTGTGGGCTTGCGTCTACGGATTCGGCTACCCCTTCGTCACCAACATGAAGGGCAAACTCTCCTACATCATCTTCGGCTGGATGGTACTGGTCTTCCATTGCTATCTCCGCGGCAACCTGCTCGGCGTTGAACATCAGGGACTCATGCTCATGTGGTCCAGCAGAGAGAGAATGGAAGCGTTCTTCCGCGCCAAGAGCGCAAGCTTCACCGCCATTCAGCTCAGCATGGTCGCCGCCGTCTTCGCCGCATCCATCGCACATCCCGTTCCGCTGATCCGGGGTATCGAATCCTGGGTCTTCTGTAGCGAAGCTGTCGTCGTCCTCGTTCTGGCAGGAGAGGTCGCCGGCGCGTGGTCAAGCTTGTGGGGAGCTTCCGCCATCGAACGCGAAGCATACTACTCAGGCTCCATGACCATGGGCGCAGTCATCCTGCCCATCATCCAGCTCGTCAGTGTGGCCGCTTACTGTCTTGCCGTCTGGGCGCTGGAGCGGCATGTGTCTTCATCGGTAGCCCTTGATATCGCGGGAGCCGGCATAGCTCTTCTCCTCCTCATGCGTGCAGGTCTCATGGCACGCCTTCTCCCGGAAGTCCTCTGCAATCGGCGTGAAATCGTTCTGGATGGGTTCAACCTTGGATAAATCGTGTCTTCTCGAACTACAGCAGATCGGCAAAATGTACGGCTCGCATGGCGTCCTCGAAGATGTCTCCCTGCAGGTGCGCGAAGGCGAAATCATAGGGATGGTCGGCCCCAACGGAGCCGGGAAAACGACCGCTCTCTCGATCGCAGCGGGAATGATCGCCTGTACGCAAGGTTCGGTCGTCGTCGTGGACCAGCCTGCGATCTGTCCTTTTCCTGAAGCCGTCGCAAGGCAAATCGGCTTCAGCTCAAACCGCGCGGCGCCGCTCGACTACCTCACCGTCCAAGAACTCTTCCTCGCCTTCGGCCGCCTCAGCGGCCTCAGCGGCCACATCGCCGACCTAAGGACCAGCGAACTCATCTCCTTTTTCGAGCTGGCCGACGCTGCCGACAAGTTCATCTATCAGTGCTCACTCGGCATGAAGAAAAAGGTAAGCCTTGGCTGCGCCCTCATCCACGGCCCGCGTCTTTTGCTGCTCGACGAGCCGTTTGAAGGGCTTGACCACGCAGCGGTCTACCGGCTCACGAAGCTGATGGAATCACTCGTCGAAACCGGTCGCGGTGTCCTCTTTGCGAGTCACGACCTCACCCTCCTGCAGCGCCTGTGTGACCGCGTAGCTGTCATGCAGAAGGGCCAGTGTGTCAGCGTTCTCTCTCTTGACACGCAGCAGACGCGTGCCACCGCCGCCGTCAGTGAGCTCGAGCTCGCCATGTGGAACCTCGTCGGTTTTCCCGAGTACAAACCCCTGTCCTGGTTCAACTAAAGGAGACTAACCATGAGCAGTGCCGCAAACGTCCTTCCCGTCCACACCGCCGACCCATCCACCAGTCCATCTGCAAACTATCTCCGCAATCTTCTCCTCGCGCCGGAACTCGTCTTCGGCAGTCTTCCCAATCAGCCACGGTGGGTCTTTCCCATCCTAGCCTCAGGCGCGATCGCACTCGTCGAGAACTACTTGATCGTCCGCCGGCTCGGCCTGCAGAATCTTCTGGCTTCCATCATCGGGGCGAAGGGAAGTGTCGACCCCAACGCGCTGATGCAGGCCGCCGTCCAACATCAGCAGTCCATCATTGCGTCAGAGGCCTTATCGAGCGTCTTCGGCCCGTTCGGAACCGTGCTCATGGCCTCCTGCGGGCTCTGGCTGCTGTTCACCAGCTTCTTCGGCGCGGTAAGGTTTCGCTTCATCTTCTCGGTTCTCGCGCACGTCACCCTGTACCTCGGCCTGCTGCGCTTTTTAATCCTTATCCCCGTCGTCTACGGCATTGATCCGCAACGGTTCAACATCATGAACCCGATTGGGACAAACCTCGCTTATTACCTCCACACCAACCTCGCCTCGGTCAACGTGCTTCTGGCGCATCTCGATCTCCTCACCGCTCTCGGCCTCGGCACGGCCATCTGGGCGCTAAAGATGGGCACACCGAGGATCAGCTCCTACACCTGGGTGGCGAGCGTCATTCTTGGCGCCTTCAGCGCCTACCTCGGAATCCTCTGCCTGTTCGCCTAAGCTGGCGACTACATGCCTCAGCACATAGCCGACAAATTGGCTGCACCTGAATTGGTGCAGCCAGTGGTGGACCACGCAAAGTGTCAACCTTGAAGACTTGGCCAGAAAGTAGGGAATACCCTAGCTGTGCCCCAGAACCGGGTGAGGCTCGTAGACCTCCTCCAGCTTCTTCACCTCGTCAGCCGTCAGCTCGATCTCCAACGCATCAATTGCATCTTCCAACTGGTACATCTTGCTCGCCCCGATAATCGGCGCTGAAACCCCCGGTTTTCCCAAAATCCACGCAAGCGCAACCTGCGCGTTTTTCACTCCGCGAGCTTCCGCAACCTCGCTGATTCGATCCACAAGCGTAAAGTCCGACTCGCGATAGTAAAGCTTGTGCGCGAAATCGTCCGTCCGCGCGCGAGTCGTCTGCGCCTTCTGCTTGTCTTCGTTGGCCTTCCGATTTCCCGCCAGAAATCCGCGCGCCAGCGGACTCCACGGAATTAGCCCAATTCCTTCGTGCAGGCAAAGCGGAATCATCTCGCGCTCTTCCTCGCGGTAGACCAGATTGTAGTGATTCTGCATGGTCACAAACTCCGCAAGTCCATTCGCGCGCTGGAACTGCAGCATCGCCTGAAACTGCCACGCAAACATACTCGAAGCCCCAACATAAAGCGCTTTCCCGGCTCGAACCACGTCGTTTAGCGCCTCGCAGGTCTCCTCGATCGGAGTCTCATAGTCGAAACGGTGAATCTGGTACAAATCCACATAATCAGTTCCCAGGCGCTTCAGGCTGCGGTCGATCGAAGCCATGATGTGCTTGCGCGACAATCCCTTGTCGTTTCGCCCCTCGCTCATCGGGTTGAAGACCTTGGTCGCGATCACCATCTCGTCGCGATCCGCCGCAAACTCCTTTACTGCGCGTCCGGTAATCTCCTCGCTCGCGCCCAGGGAATACATGTCCGCGGTATCGAGGAAGTTGATTCCCGCCTCGATCGCCCTGCGGATAATCGGCGCAGATTCATCCCACTCCAACACCCATTCGCGCCAGCTCTTCGCCCCGTAAGTCATCATTCCGAGCGAAAGCCGCGAAACCGTCACTCCGGTTGAACCCAGTCTCCCAAACTCCATCGTCAGTCCTCCGCAAGCTAGGATGTTTCGCCGGCCCGCGCGGATGCAGCAGCGTCACCTTCACCCCATCTGCAGCGAGCCTTGCCGCAACGCGTTCATCTGCTGGACATACCGCTTGGAGTTGAACTTCTTCCCCGTGCTCGCGCCGCTCATGTACCGAATCTTGCCGAACACGGCGCGAGTTCCCCACGGCCGATCGAACTTGCCCAGCATCGACCACGCGACTCCCGCATAGCCGTTCGGATCGCGTCCATCCAGGAAGTAGCGATCGTTCAGCCAGATCGCATACTTCATCGCCGTTGCAACATCGGGAGTCCACTCAAGGATCTTCTTGGCCCAGTACATGCGCATGTAGTTATGCATCCAGCCATGTTCCACCATCTGGATCTGCGCCGCGTTCCAGAGCTCGTCGTAGGTCTGCGCGGCCTCAAGCTGCTTCAGCGTGTAGAGTCGTTCCCGCTCGTCCTTCGCGTGCTCCGCAATGGTCGTCTTCGCCCAGTTCTCCGCAACTGCGGGCGTTTCGTACTCAGTGGTGAAGCGCACGAAGTTCACTGCTAGCTCGCGCCACGCAATCAGCTCGTTGAAGTAGCTCTCCTTCGCCGACTTCAGCTTCGGGTCGCCTTCCGCAGCCTTCGCCACCGCGAGCGCAATCGTCTGCGGCCCAAGATGCCCGTAATGCAGGTAAGGCGACATCGCGGAGGTTCCATCCTCTTCGGGCTTGTTGCGATTCGTCTCGTACTCAGGCAGCAGCTTGGACGTAAACAGCTTCAGCCGCTTCAGCCCCGCGTGCGTTCCGCCGCGGAAGCTGTCCACAGGCCCAACGCTGCGGTCAAAGTCCTTCCAGTCCTTCGTCATGTCCTCGGTCAAGCTGTCCGCATGAAAGCTTTTTGGCCGCTTCCATTCCACCTTCGCATGAGGATTCTCGTAAGGCACCAGGTATTCGGGCAGAGCCTTGTACAACCGCGGCCGAATCGTATAAGCGCCGTACTGCGCCTTCTCGATCAGCTTCGACGGCACGACGACATCGGTATCGACGGTCCAAAAGGGGATCTTGATCTTGGTCGCGAGTTCTCGCCGCCAACTCTCAGGGACGTTCATAGGGTTCTCGTCGCCGATCACCATCGCCGCGTCGACATCATGCAGCAAGCGCTCGTGCGATTCGTGCGGAGCGCGTCGCATCACGAAGCTGATGTTGCGCTTCGCGAGATCCTCCTCGATGTCAGGCAGGCCCTGCTGTAGAAACACGTAATGCCGCAAGTTCGCATGTGGAAAGTTCGAGATGCCGGCAAAGTAGACGACGAGCGGTAGCCCAAGCTCGTTGGCGATCTCGACCGCCAGGTTGACCGCGTGGTTGTCGAGCCCGCGCTGCGCCCGCTGCATCCAGTACACGACACACTTGCCGTCAGCAGCCGGCAATCCGCCGCGTCGGACGATGACGCGGGGATCCCGCGCCATCTTCTTCATCCAGGCGGGAGCGTCTTCGCCCAGCGGAACCTCTTCGGGAATCTTCGTCTCATCCATACGTATTCAAGCTAAATCGCCAGCCCGCTACCTGGAACCGCGGAGATCGCATGGCTGAGCCGTGCAAAGGAACGCCAAGTCAATGTTCGATGGGATGAATGGCGGAAAGAGAAAGGCTGAGAGTCGCCTCTCAGCCTGTGGTCCAGCCAGCGTGCAACCGCGTGAAATTTACCAGAGGCCCCACGCACGGCTCATGTAGTCGGTGAGCGTCATCGTGATGAGCACGATAAAGGTGAAGAAACCCGCGCTTACGGTCAGCTTCACCAAACGCGACTGATACTTTACGTGCATGAAGAAGAGGATCACTATGCAGGCCTTCGTGCAGGCAATCCCAAGCGCGATGATGGGATTGAAGACCCCCATATCGATGTCCGCCGCGACGACCGTCAGGATCGTTCCGATGATCAGAGCGATGTAGACGAACAGGTAGTTCATCGGAGTCACGATGTGGTGTTCGGCGTGCTCCGGGTTGGTGATATTCAGATCGTCGTTTACGTCAGACACGTTTAGCTCTCCGTCGGGATAGTCTTGGGCTTCAATCGCGCTTTAGTGCTGCAGCGGGTGCCGGTTGATAAGGTAAAGAAGCGGAAACAGGAACAGCCACACAATATCGACGAAGTGCCAATAGAGTCCGAAGTTCTCAATCGGCGCAACGTACCCGTTTGAGAACTCCCCTCGATGGGCTCGCCAGGTGAGCCAGCACAGAACCACGATTCCGATAATCATGTGGACCGCGTGCATGCCGGTCATCGCGAAGTAGAGGAAGAAGAAGATCTGGGTCTTCTGCGCCATGTCGGGCGGAAGCGGATTCTCGGACGGCTTGCCTGTCTTCGCGTCGATCGGCGGGTTCACAAACTCGCTGATGTCGAAGCGTGCGCCCGGAATGTGGTTCTTATCCCACTTCTCCTTGTATTCGACGCTCTTGATTCCAAGAAAGGCGAGGCCGAAGACGTTGGTGAGGATGAGCATCAGCACCAGCAGCTGGCGCTTGCGCACCTCCGCCGCCCACACCCCGATCGCCATGCAGAAGCCCGAGGTGATGAGGATGAGGGTGTTCGCGGTACCAAGCGGAATGCTGAGCTGGTTTGAGGCAGGCACGAAGGCGTCGTAGTACCAGTTGCGGTACAGTAGGTACGCGAAGAACATGCCGCCGAAGAACATGATTTCGGTCAGCAGGAAGAGCCACATACCGAAGCTGCCGGCCTCCCGCTGCTGTTCTTCCGTCTCAAAGTGGTGACGATGTTGCGGCAGGTAGATATGTTCCTCGTGCTCGTGCACGCCAGCCAGCTGCGTATCGTCGCCGTGTGTTGTTGTGATCGTATTAGCCAACGGTGGTTACCTCGTTTGCGGTCTTATTCGCCAGCCATTCATAGTCGTACGCCTCATGGTCGACCACTGGAACCTCGATGAAGTTCTCCGTCAGAGGAGGAGACTGAATCTGCCATTCCAACCCGGTGGCCTGCCAGGGATTGTTGCCCGCAATGGCACCGTAGCGCAGCGACCACGCGAGGTACAGCAGCGGGAGCATGTAACCAACACCCAGCACCGTGGCACCCGCAGTCGACAGCACGTTCAGCACCTGGAACTCAGGGGGATAAGCATGGTAGCGCCGCGGCATGCCCAGGTAGCCAAGGATGAACTGCGGCATGAAGGTCAGGTTGAAGCCGATGAACGTGGTGACGGCAGCAAGCCTCGAGAGCGATTCGGAGTACATCCGGCCGGTCATCTTCGGCCACCAGAAGTGAATTCCGGCGAGAAAGGCCATCAACATGCCGCCCACCATGACGAAGTGGAAGTGCGCGACGATGAAGTAGGTCTCGGTCAGGTGGATGTCCATACCGAGCGCTCCCAGGAAGACGCCGGTAAGACCGCCGATAGTAAACAGGCCCATGAAGCCGAAGGCGTACAGCATCGGCGTCTCGAAGGTGATCGAACCCTTCTGCAAGGTGAAGGCCCAGTTGAAAATCTTGATGGCCGAAGGAACGGCAACCAGCATGGTCAACAGAGAAAACACCAGCGCCGAGTAGTTGGAGACACCCATGATGAACATGTGGTGCGCCCAGACGAAGAAGCCGAAGACGGCAATGGCCACCGAGGAGAACGCGACGGCCGTATAGCCGAATACGCGTTTGCGGCTGAAGGTGGAGATAACCTCTGAGATCACACCCATACCCGGAAGAATCATGATGTAAACGGCAGGGTGCGAGTAGAACCAGAAGAGGTGCTGGAAGAGCAGGGGATCGCCACCCTTGGTGGGGTCGAAAACTCCGATGCCGATGAGCCGCTCAAGCGCCACAAGCACGATGGCGATAGCAAGGACCGGGGTGCCGAGCACCATGAGGATGGACGCCGCGTAGTTCGACCAGACGAAGAGCGGCATGCGGAACCATGTCATACCAGGTGCGCGCATACGGTGAATGGTGACGATAAAATTCAGCCCCGTAAAGATCGAACTGAAGCCGGCGATGAAGATCGCAGTCGCGGCCGTGATCACATGGGTGTTCAGGTAGTGAGTCGAGAGCGGCGTGGTAAACGTCCAGCCGGTATCGACGCCGCCGAGGACCAGCGCGGCCAGGGTAAAGGTGCCGCCGGCGAGGTACAGGTACCAGCTCAGCAGGTTGATCTTCGGGAAGGCGAGGTCCTTCGCGCCCAGCATGATCGGGATCAGGAAGTTACCCAGCGTCGCCGGAACCGACGGCACCAGGAACAGGAAGATCATGATGATGCCGTGCATGGTGAAGAACTTGTTGTACGTGTCCGAGGCAACCAGGTCCGGCTGCGGCGTCAGCAGCTCCAGACGGATGAGACCGGCGAACGCCCCTCCAATGAAAAAGAAGAACGTGATCGAAATCAGGTACAGCATGGCGATACGCTTGTGGTCGCCGGTCAGTAGCCAGCTGAGCAGCCCGTGCTCATTGTTGAGGTAGTGCCGCTTCGGCAACGTAGCCGTACGCTGGTCCGGCAGATTGACGATCGTATTAGGGGTTGCACTCATGGCTTGACCATCCCCGGCGTTGTGGGCGCCGCGTTACCCGGCACCGTGGGCGCCGTAACACCTGATTGTTCCGTGCCCAGCGTCTGCTGGACCCGATAGTTGTTGTTTTGCTGCTTGATGAACTCGACCAGATCGATCAAGCCATCTTCGCTGATCTGCCCCTGGTAAGTCGGCATGATCGGCGCGTAGCCTGCGGTGACGTGCTCCGACGGATTTAGAATAGCGTCTCTCAGGTAAGCGTCGTTCACAAGAACTTGCGACCCGTTCGTGAGCTGAAGTTTTGCACCATAAACTCCCGCCAGGCTGGGGCCGCGTGCAGCGGGGGAGCCGTTGTGGCACTGGTTACACCCCATGCTGGCGAACAGACGCTCGCCATTCTGCGCCAGCGACGTTCCGCTGGTCGACTCCTCGGTCCACCGCTGGTAGTCCTCCGGCGTCATCACGGTTACTTCGCCGATCATTCCAGAGTGCTTCGTGCCGCAGTACTGGGTGCAGAACAGGTGGTAGGTTCCGGGCTCGGTCGCCTGAAACCAGACGGTGGAGTAGCGGCCCGGGATGACCTCGCGCTTCACGCGGAAGTCCGGAATCGAGAAGCTGTGGAACACGTCCATCGAGATCATGGTGAGCTGGACCGGACGTCCGGCGGGCACGTGCAGCGCGTTGATCTCGTGCTGGCCGCCCGGGTGCTCGGCCTTCCACATCCACTGCTTGCCTACGATGTAGATGTTCATCGCGTTGGCTGGCGGATTGTAGATACGGAAGTAGAGCAGCGCGCCCCACACAAAGGTGACCAGGAAGATGGCGAGCGGAATGATCGTCCACGTGGCTTCAAGCAGGGTGGAGCCTTCTACCTGCGTGGCAACCGGGTTGCGCGCCTTGCGGTAGCGGATGGAGAAGCCAAAGACCAGCACACCCACCAGCAGCAGGCCGACCAGCGTCATGCCGATCAGGAAGAAGTACAGCGCATCCGCGTACGGCGCGATGGTGGACGCTTCGGCTGGAAACAGCGCGGAGGCGTGCAGCCACTTCACCAGAAATTCCCACAGAACCGGACTAATAAACCTGTTCATCGTTACCCTTTATCCAAGTCGTTGTTCGCCGCGTTTTTGGTTAGAGCATTCTCGCGCGCGAGCTGTATATCCTTGCGAAACATCAAAAACATGAAGCCGCCCAGGCTGGCCATGGTGACCATTCCGCCCAGTTGCACCACCCGCGCCACGATAAGCGAGTGCTTGTTCGTCTCCGGATCGTAGTGGTAGCAGTAGGTGAGAATGTTCGCCACCGGCGACCCGATCTTGTTGCCGGAGGCCTCGATCAGGCCCAGCAGCATGTCCTTGGGCGAGTACTCCACGCCCAGGTAGTACTGCGCCAGCTTTCCGTCCGTGGTCACCACCTCGATCGCACTGGCATGAGCGAACTGGGACATGGTTCCATCCGGTCCGGGAACCCTGACATACCCGTAGCCCGTTGCCGCTGAGACGGCATCGATTGCCGGCTTCTGCCCGGTGAGGAAGTGCCAGCCGCTCGCCGTCTCCGGCCGGCCGTAGCGCTTCAGGTAAAACGCCTTCTTCTTCGCGGCGAGTGCCGGGCCTTCGGACGGGTCGATGCTGATGACGATTACGTTGAAGTCTTTGCCGGGGTCGAGCTTCACCATCTCGAGCGCGCCCGTGAGGCCGTCCAGCTCCTCCGAGCAGAGCATCGGGCAGTTATAGTAGACCATCGTCAGAATGGCGGGCTTCTGGCCGAAGTAGTCGCCTAGCCGGACTGTTTTGCCGGTCTCGTCGACAAACTGCGCATCCATCGGCAACTGCTGGTTGAGGTGCTGGGAAACCTGCACACCCTTGAGCACCTTCGGGAGCTCATCGCCGCGGTTCTCGCCTTCGGTCTTGTCCCCGTACGACGAGACCTGGGCATGGGCCAGCGGACCCGCGAGCAGACAGCACATCGCCATCGCTCCCAGCATCCTCCGAGTTGTCCATCCCAGCTTCATCGCCGTCATTCCTTGAAAAACTGTCATACTTCCATGCTAAGGCCCGCATCATGCCGCGATTTGAGCGGCAATGGATCCCTATTTCACCGGATGCAACTCCGCGTGCTCCGCTTGCTCGGCCTTGCCGAAGTCCAGCCTCTGCTCGCGTGCCTTCATCTGATCCAACTCGTATCCCGTCCGGGCAAACCCACTGGTCAAAGGCGCGGTCACGACAGGCTGCGTGTCGTAGGCAAGCTTGTCGCTGTCAGGGGCCGCGGGTGCAACCGGAAGCCCACGTTGCGCGACCAGCTGCATGGCACGATCGATGGGGATGCGGATGCCGGTCTCGCCCGGAACCTGGCTGTAGTGATCGAGCAGGAGATCCTCCCGCGCGTGCAGGTCGGAGATGTCCTGATTGCCGTCATCCATCTCCAGCCTCGGCTGCGGAAACTGCGTGGTCATCTGCTGCAGCTCCTGCTGCTCCATCGCTGCGTTGGATTTCAGGTCCTCGCGCTTTGCGCCCTTGGTAGTTGGGCCACCGCTCGAACCGACCATCGCCTGCGCGTGCCACTTGTTCGGAGGTCCGTCCTGCTTGTTCAAGCCGTCGTTGATCACGCGGCCCATAAGGAAGCAGAAGACGAAGAAGATCAGAACGAAGCCGAAGAGGCCGCCGATGAAGACCACCACGCCGCCGACGTTGACGTCGCTCGTCTCGTAGCCCAGCTTGGCGCTCTCTGCGCCAGGAGTGGGGAAGTTATGGCCCTCGTTTGGCGCCTTGTACTCGTCGCCATCTTTTCTAGTGAGCATGTTCAGGCTCCAGCATCTCCTCGAGGTGAGGATCGTTGACGTTGACCAGCGGACGCGACATCAGCTGATGGAAGTAGTAGGCCGCCCAAAGTGCGAGGATGGCGATGGGCACCGGAATGTAGGCCAGGATGCCCCAGTTGCCGGCGAGGTGCAGATTGGCGGCAGCGTCCTTGAAGTTCGGCTCGATGAGCCAGAACATATCCAGGCAGCGAGCGAAGATCATGAAGATGGCAAGCGCCGCAAGCCGCTTCTTGTCCCGCTTCAGGTTGCGCGAGAGCAGCAGGCAGAAGGGAATCAGCCAGTGGCAGACGAAGTCCAGGGTGCAGATCGTCCACCAGCCACCGCGGATGCGCGCCAGGTACCAGGGGATTTCGTCCGGCACGTTGCCCGACCAGATGATGAGGAACTCGGCGAAGGTCAGGTAGATGTTGAGCATGACGAACGCGAAGGCGAACTTGCCGAGGTCGTGCTGCTCGGTGGTGCGCAGCAGCGTCTTCATCGGCTCAACCTTCGAGAGCTTGATGACGGTGAGGATGCCGACCGCGAGCACAATGAAGCCTTGGCCGACCAGAAACTGCAAACCCCAGATCGAGGAGTACCAGGTTACGTCGAGCGACATGATCCAAAGCAGCGCCGCGTCCGTAAGGCAGACGACGTAGATGAAGATGCCGGGGCCGGAAAGGTTCTCAAACCGGATGCGCCACTTGTCATAGCTGGCCACGGTGCCGCGAGCCGGATCGGCGTCGCGCTGGAGCGACCACTTGTTGAGCAGCGAGATGAAGAGCAAGGTGATCGCGAAGATCAGCACGGTCTGGATAGTGGCACTGACCGGGTTGAACATCGTGTACTTCGAGATCGCGGTAAGGGCCTGCTCCTTGGTGACCAGGCCCTGCTCCATGGCCGCGTACTCGGCGCTCGGCGAGGTGTAGCGCGCCCACTGGTACAGGTACTTGGCGAAAATACCGACCGGAATGTAGAGAAAGGCGACCAGCCACATGGTGCGGGACATGGCCTCGAGCGGCCGGCGCAGCAACATGCCCCACTTGCCGCCGGAGACATACTGCAGCATCAGCATCACCAGCCCACCACCGGCGAGTGAGAACGCGATCATGAACCCGAGCAGGTAGGCGCGCAGGATATGTTGCGGGCCGAGCGGTGCCGCGAAGAAGAGGAGCGATACCAGCGCGGCGACGACGAAGACGATCAGGGCCTGCGTCCGCCACTTGGACAGCAGCTCCGGCGAACCCAGCACCGCCGGCAGGGCGCGCGGGCCGTCGTGGTGCCCCGAGTGGTTAGAGTGTGCCTCGTGTTGTGCGTGTTCCGATGCCATACGTTTCAAGCCTTCATGCAAATCGAATTGGTCAAACCTGCTGCTGGTTCCAAGCTGTGTTCCCGGTTACGGACGACTTGCGCGCACCTGGTTCGGGTCGACCGGAGAGTACGGCGGAAGCGGGTAACCGTCGCTCGTCTGGCTCTTGGACTGATCCTGCCCGCCGGGCTTGCCGATGTTGGCGGTCGCGTGGCCGATCTGGCCGGGCTGGATGACGAAGTTGTCGCCGCTGGTCGTGCCTTCGACAGCGGTCGGAGGCAAGGTCCACTCCGCGGCGAAGCTGCGCGGGAAGCCCTCCTGCTCGGCGATATCCGCCAGGGGCTGTACGTGTTCGCCCGCCGCGACGTCCGATTGCTGGGCGTTCTGGCTCAACTGCAGCGCCTTGATGTAGGCGACGATCGCCCAGCGGTCTTCAGGCGTTACCTGCGCCGAGTAGTCCGGCATGGCGCCGTAGCCGTTGGTGATGACGTTGAAGAAGTGCCCAAGCGGCGCGGCCTCAAGCCGTGCGGTGTGGAAGTTGCCGGCCTTGGCGTAGCCGCGCTGCACGATCATGCCGGCGCCGTTGCCGACGCGCGAGTGACACGGAGTGCAGTAGACGTTATACCGCTCCTGCCCGCGGGCAAGCACGTCCATGTTGACCGGGAAGGGAAGCGCGTTGCCTTCCTGGCCGTTGATCAGGCCGGTATGGAAGTAGTCGCCTTCGTTCAGTTGTCCGCGGGCGACGGTGTCTTCAACCTGCGGCCGCACAGAGCGGCCGTCCGCGTAGAAGGTGGTGCCGCGCTGCGGATAGAACTTGGGCTGGTTGTGCATGTCCTGGCGGCAGCCGGCGAGCAGCAGAACGCTGCCTAGCGAGGCCAGTGTGGTGATGTGTTTCGTCGTCATTGCTGATCTCTGTGTCCTGATCCCTGATCCCTGTCTCAATGCTCTACCTCCACCACGGAGACCGCGGGAAACTGCTCGAGGAACGCCCGCGTGTCGCCGAGCGAGAACTTGGGGTCGAACGCCTCGATGCACAGGAAAAACTTGTCAGTCGTCGCGCCGTTACGGAAGTTGGGCGCGTTGAAGACCGGGTGATACGTCTGCGGCAGCCCGCACATGGCAATCATGCCAAAGGCGGCGGAGAGGCCGGCGAACAGAATCGTCCACTCGTAGGCCGGGATGATGAAGGCCGGCCAGCTCCATAGCGGGCGGCCCGCGATGTTGAGCGGATACCCCCAGACGTTGATCCAGGTCTCCATCAGGAAGGCCGTCGTCACTCCCATGAGGCCCCCTAACAAACAGACCAGCGGCACGCGCGTCTTGTGGAAGCGCAGCGCCTCGGCCGCTTCTTCAACCGGGTAGGGCGTGTAGCATTCCATCCGGCGATAGCCCGCGCGGTAGGCCATCTCGGTGGCGTGCACCAGCTCGCTGGGCGTATTGAACTCTGCGAGAAACCCGTAAACTCCCTCACGCGGTGGCATTAGACAGTCTCCTGAATCACGGCTTCGGCATCTTCTCCGCCACGGTGGATCTTGGTCTGGGGCAGCATCATGCGCACCTCGGACATTGGAATCATCGGCAGGAAGCGCACGAAGAGGAAGAACAGCACGGTAAACAGACCCATGGTGCCGACATAGATCATGTAGTCCCAAAGGGTCGCGCGGTAGGTACCCCAGCTCGACGGCAGGTAGTCGCGGTAGAGCGAGGTGACGACGATGACGAAGCGCTCAAACCACATACCCGTGTTGACGATCAGCGACAGGATAAAGAGGAACGTCACGTTCACCCGCAGCTTGCGCGACCAGAGGGTAGTCAGCGGAATGGCGATGTTGGTGAGGATGAGAATCCAATAGGCCCAGCCCATCGGCCCGAACATGCGGTTCCACATCATGAAGAACTCCCAGTGCGAGGCCGAGTACCACGACATGAAGACCTCCATGCCGTACCCGTAGGCCACGATGCCACCGGTCCCGATCATGACCTTGGCCATGTTATCGAGGTGACGAAGCGTTACCAGGTCTTCCAGGTGGTAGAACTTGCGCAGCGGAATGGCCAGCGTCAGCACCATGGCGAAGCCGGAGTAGACGGCACCGGCGACGAAGTAGGGCGGGAAGATGGTCGTGTGCCAGCCGGCCAAGGAGGCGACCGCGAAGTCGAAGGAGATGACCGTGTGCACCGAGAGTACGAGCGGCGTCGAAAGCCCGGCCAGAAGCAGCGAAGCCGACTCATACCGGATCCAGTGCCGGGTGGAACCGCGCCAGCCGAGCGAAAGCAGGCCGTAGAAGTACTTGGCCAGCGGCAGCGTTGCGCGATCGCGCAGGGTGCCGAAGTCCGGGATCATGCCCACGTACCAGAAGACGATCGAGATGGTCGCGTACGTGGATACCGCGAACACGTCCCAGGCCAGGGGACTGCGGAACTGCGGCCACACGTTCATCGTGTTCGGATAAGGGAAGAGCCAGTACGCAAGCCACGGGCGGCCGACGTGGATGAGCGGGAAGGTTCCCGCGCAGACCACGGCAAAGATGGTCATCGCTTCGGCAAACCGGTTGATGGAGTTACGCCAGGTCTGCTTGAACAGCAGCAGGATGGCCGAGATCAGTGTGCCGGCGTGGCCGATACCGATCCACCATACGAAGTTGATGATGGCGAAGCCCCAGGCGCCCGGAATGGTGACACCCCAGATGCCGACACCCTTGAGGAACAGCCAGGTGATGCCGATGACCACGCCCGTGGCGACGCCGCCGCCAACCACCAGGCCAAAGAACCAGCCGAGCGGCGTATTCGACGTCAGCACGATCGAGGCGATCTTCTGCGTCACCGACTTGAAGTTATGACCTGGCGCGATGACCGCGTACTCGCCGGTACGGGGATCGATCATCGGATCAAGCTGAGAATCGATTGGATCAATTGGTTTGGTCGCCATCTTATGCCAGCTCCGGATTCGGGTTGATCACGCCTGCCGTATACGTCGTGCGCGGCCGGAAGTTGAGGTCAGCGAGCACGGGGTAGTCGCGCTCCTGCGCCTTGCGTTTCGCCACCTTGCTGCCTGAATCGTTCAGGTTGCCGAAGGCGATCGCTTCGGTCGGGCAGCTCTGCTGGCAGGCGGTTACGATGTCGCCTTCGCGCACCGGACGGTTTTCCTTGTCGGCGTCGATCTTGGCGTACTCGATGCGCTGAATGCAGTAGGAGCACTTCTCCATGACACCGCGTGAACGAACCGTGACGTCGGGATTGCGCATGAACTTCAGGCTCTCGGTGTCGTAGTCGGAGTAGAGCAGGAAGTTGAACCGGCGCACCTTATACGGACAGTTGTTCGAGCAATAGCGGGTTCCAACGCAACGGTTATAAACCATCGTGTTGATGCCTTCGGGCGTGTGCACCGTGGCGCCCACTGGGCAAACCTGTTCGCAGCCGGCGTTTTCGCAGTGCTGGCAGGCCATCGGCTGGAAGTGTGCCTTGGGCGCGTGCAGGTCGCCCTCGAAGTAGGTATCGATGCGCAGCCACTGCATGTTGCGGCCGATCTTGACCTGTTCGCGGCCGACGACGGGAATATTGTTCTCCGCGTAGCAGGCGACGATGCACGCGTTGCAGCCGATGCAGCTGTTCAGGTCGATCGCCATGCCCCACTTGTACTGCACCTGCTGGGTGGAGGGGTCCTGGTGGTCGTACTGCCAGGCCCAGCCGAACATGCTGTCGTCCTGCTTCGGGTCTTCGCCTTCGGGGCCGTAGCCGACCTTGTTGATCAAGGTCTCTTTCGAGCCTTCGTGCGCGAAGTTCGGCTCCTTGCGGGCCTCTTCGACGGTCGCGTAGCGGATGATGCCGCGCTCCTGGGCTTCGTGGCCGGGCAGCGAGTACGTGCCCTGGGTGTCGTACAGCTTGCTTTCAAGGTCGTGCTGCGCGTACGCGCCGCGGTGCTCGATGGAGTGAACCTTGGTGACGCACAGGTCGTACGTGCCCTTGCCGCGCGTGAGCTTCAGACCCGACGCCATAAGCGGCGCGTCGCTGGTGCGCAGCGTGTAGGCGTCGAACCCGACACCTGAACCCACGCGGCCGGCATCGCTGCGGCCGAAACCGAGGTAGACGGTGACGACGTCGTCCGGATGCCCGGGCACCATCAGCACCGGCGCGATAACTTTGCGGCCGTTCAGGTCGAGCTCCACGGCTTCATTCTCGGCGACGCCGAGCTTCTTCATGGTGTCGACGCTGATCAGCGCGGCGTTGTCCCAGCTCAGCGAGGTAACCTGCTTGGGCAGCTCCTGCAGCCAGCCGACATTCGCATAGCGCCCGTCGAAAAGGGACGGATCGTTCTTGAAAGCGATCTCAAGACCACCGGCGGACGAGGCCGGGACAACCGGAATGCCGCCGCCACTTGCCCCGCCGGTCTTCGGCGTGAACGCGGTGCCATCGACCCAGCCATCGTGGATGGCCTTCTTGAAGCCCTTGTCGAAGTCGCCCTGGATGTACTGCTTGGCGTTCGCCTTGACGGCGTCGAAGGCCGACGCTTCGGGGTTATCGAGCAGGCCCTGGAAGATGTCGTGCGCCGAGTGGCCGCCGTAGAGCGGGTCGATCATCGGCTGGATGATGGTGAGGGTACCGTCGTACGCACGCGCATCGGACCACGACTCCAGATAATGTGCCTTGTTGATATGCCACATCGACTCGGTGGCCGTCTCGTCGTAGAGGTTGCCGAGGTGCGCCGTGACCTTTGCCTTGTCCAGCGCAGCCTTGAACTCGAGATCCCGCGGCGCCGTGTAGACCGGGTTCACGCCGAGCATGACGAGCCAGTTGACCTGGCCGGCATTCAGGGCGCCGACGAGGTTCTTCAGGTCGTTCAGCTGTTCCGTCGGCAGCGGATTCACCGTCTCGGTGTAGACAACCGTCTTGCCCACTGCGCCGATGCTTGCGTTCAGCTTGTAAGCAGCCGAGTGAACCGAGGGTGCAGCCAGTTCGCCGGGGATCACGACAGCCTTGCCGTTCGCGGCCTTCAGGTCCTGCTGCAAGGCCGCGAGGAACTTGGCTGCATCGGGATTCGAGAAGCTGGGCGAACCGCCGTTGGCGAGCGCATCCGCGAACACCGGGATCTCGCTTGGCTTAAGCCCGAGGCGGTGCTCCGCCTTGAAGCCGGTGACGGTCGGCATCGACTCGATCACATACAGCCGGTTCATCTGCTTGTTGGGATCTTCGGCATCGTACCGGTGACGTTCCGCATAAGTCGCCGCCAGGGGCAGGAAGCCTGGGTGCGCGATGCCACCCAGAAAGTCCGCGTCCAGCGAGACGATGACGTCGGCGTTTTCAAGCTTGTACTGCGCATCGGTGTAGCTGCCGAACGCGGCCTTCGAGGCGGCGCGGGAGGAATCCTGGTTGATCGGATCCCACTGGACGAGCTTCGCGCCAGGGAATGCCTTCTGCACGCCCTGCCACTGTGCGGCGAGGGTCGGCGAGGTGATCGTCTCCGAGAGGAAGTAGATGCCGTTGCCCTGGCTGGCCTTGGCTGCGGCAAGAAGCTGCTGCTGGAAGTTGCCAAAGTCGGCCGTAAAGCCCTTGTAAAGGGTCTGGTGCGAACGGTCCGGATCGTACAGCTCAAGCAACGTGCCCTGCGTGATCGGATCGGACTTGCCCTTTGAGATCGGGTGATCGGGGTTGCCTTCAAGCTTGATGGGACGGAACGCATCGGACTTGACCAGGACCGGAATCGCACCGGTCGGGAACGGGTGGGCGGTCGCGAAGTACATGGGGCGGCCGAGAACCAGATCCTCAGGCTGCCGGATGTAGGGATAGATCGGCTCGTCAGGCTGCTTGGTGCAACCAGCCAGGCCGGCCAGCGCGAGAGACGCACCCATGACCTTGAGGAAGCCGCGCCGCGAGACCGCATCGACCCACTCGCCCTGCATCGCCTGACGGGGAAACTCCTCCTGCATCAGGTCATTGAACTCCCGGGTCGCGGCCAGTTCGTCGAGGTTCTTCCAGTAACGGCGGCCGGTCTGGCCGGCGAGCTTCTCGCGTACTGCGTCGAGCGTCAGCTTCTCACGCTTCTCTTCCGCTGCGGGCATTGCGGGTGCTGCGGGCGCAATCGAGGTCACGACTTGCGCCTTCATCCCTATCATCTCTTCGTTGATCGCCATAGTCTCCAGCGTCTTCTGTAGTCCGAGGTTCTCTTTCATCGGTGGCAGACCTCGCAGCTCGAAAGTTGATTCGCGGTGCGGATGTGGTACTGCCCCGTCAGGTAACGGCCCAGGTCACCCTGGTTGGTGAACTTGTGGTAGTTCGTCGGCAGCGGCATGGAGGCGGGCGGCGTATCGCTCACCGTCTCATCTTCGCCGGAGGTTGCGTTCGGGCTGCCCATCGTGCCGGAGTGGGACTGGCTCATGCTTGCCGGACCCTGGGTGAAGCCCTGCAGCATCGCCACGGTGGGATTCTTGCTGCCCGGATCGGTGGTGGTGCAGCTGACCGCCTGCGCCGTCGGAGTGCGCATGCCATCCACATAGGGGCCATTCGCACTGCCGTTCTTGTCCGTCTCCGCGCACCACACCGGCTTATCGCCGCTGGCGCCGTTCCAGCTCATGTTGTAGATCTCGGAGGTTGGGCGCAGGTTCGGTGCGGGGTTGCGATGGCAGTTGAGGCACCACTCCATCTGCAGCGAATTCTGCTGGTACATCAGCGGCATCTCGTCGACGCGTCCGTGGCAGCTGGCGCAGCCGATGCCCTTGTTCACGTGGATCTCGTGGTTGAAGTAGACGTAGTCCGGCAGGTCGTGCACACGGATCCACTGGATGGATTGCCCCGTCGCCCAGCTATGGCGAACCGGCTCGAGCAGCTCGGCGTTCGTCCATATCTGCGCGTGACAGTTAATGCAGGTCTTGGTCGGGGGAATACCGGCGTACGCGGCTTTCTCCACCTGGGTATGGCAGTACTGACACTGGAGGCCAAGCCCCTCAACGTGATGTTTGTGGCTGAACGGCACCGGCTGATCCGGACGCTGGCCCTGCCGCGTCACCCACGGGGAACGCTGCAATTCATTCAAGCCAACCCCGAGCGCGATTACGATGAGGCCGGAGAGCACCAGGCTCGCCCGGGCCAACGCGTTCGAACTACGGTCAAAAACTTGCGCCATGAGTGCTTCCTGCTTCCTCTGCGTCGATTCCGCGACCCGCTTACCGGCAGGCCGCTTCTTTTCTACCCTCAGGGTCCCAAAACTCCTGCGCCCGGATGTCCTCTAACAGAGGAATACCGAGAGACAAAATTCCCGGTGTGCGCGGGTCGTGAAGGAGTCAGTCCCTTAGAGCTTCCAATATAGCAGCCTGAAAAGGTCACATTTGTGATGGGGGTCACGCCACATGCGTTTTTTTACCGCGGAGATTCGATTATCGGAACTGCACTTCCAGCCATGCACTACCTGTCGTGCATACCGGGCCGGACACCCCATGGAATCGAAGGATTCACCTCATAAACAGACCCGTTTCGGTCCGATATCCCGTATCGAACATCGCACGTGATTTACTCTTCTCCCCAGCCATGCCCCGACTTCACGCGCGTACACGCACTCCCGCCTACGACACGCAGCTCGCCGTCCAGGCGCTCAGCCACGCCGACCCCAGGCTCGGGAAACTGATCGCACGCGCGGGTCCGTTTACGATGAAGCTCGCCTCCACGCAGTCGCCGTTCGAGGCGCTGCTGGAGTCGATCATCTACCAGCAGCTTCATGGCAAAGCAGCCGCGGCCATTCACGCCAGGCTGATCGCCAGCTTCGAGCCGATCGCCGGCCTGGGAGTTCACCCGTCGCCGCAGCACCTGCTGGAATGCCCGAACGAGCAGCTTCGCCAGGCCGGCCTCTCGCACAACAAGGCGCTGGCGGTGCGCGATCTGGCCGCAAAGACGGTGGATGGTACCGTGCCAACGCTCGCGAAGATCCGCAGAATGCCGGATGAAGCCATCATCGAGCACCTGACCCAGGTTCGCGGCGTCGGCCGCTGGACGGTCGAGATGTTCCTCATCTTCCGGCTCGGCCGCCCGGACATTCTGCCGACCAACGACTACGGCGTCCGCAAGGGCTTCGCCCTCACCTTCGGCAAGTTGAAGCCGACAGACAAGGTCACGCCCGCCGACCTGCCCAAGCCGGACGTGATGGAAAAGCGCGCGAAGAAGTGGCACCCCTGGTGCTCAGTCGCCAGCTGGTACCTCTGGCGCGCGTGCGATTTGGCCGTGCACGATAAGGCAAAATCCTAAGGGAAGGCGTGGAGACCGCTTAGCCGGCAAAGTAGTCAGCTTTCTCCAGGTCCTCCATCAGACCTCGTTCCGTGGGACGCCAGCCAAGCCGCTCCTGCGTCAGCCTGCTGGAGGTCGGGTTGTCGATCCCGACGAAGAGGCTCAGGAAGCTGAAGTGCCTGGCAGCCTCGGCGGGAGTCTTGGTGACGAGGGGCAGGTTTAGCCGTTTTCCCAGCAGCCCGGCGATCTCCCGGAACGGAATACCCTCTTCGGCAACGCCATGGTACGTCCCTCCCCCGGGGCCGTTCTCGAGTGCCAACCGGTAGAGGCGGGCGACATCGTCGCGGTGCACGGACGGCCAGCGATTGAGACCGTCGCCCACGTACGCGGATGCCTTCTTCTTGCGCGCGATACCGATCAGTCGCGACGCAAAACCATGATCGCCGGGTCCGTGCACGATCGGCGGTAGCCGGATTGCCGACGTGCGGACGCCATGGGAGGCCATCTGCTGTAGCGTGTCTTCGGTCTCCGCACGGGGCGCTCCCACGAAGCCGGGGTCGTAGTGCTGGTCTTCAGTGGCGAGTCTGCCGGGAGCCATCGAGAGGGTTCCAAAGGTCGCCACCAGCGGGCGATCGGAACCGGAGAGCGATTCGCCGATCGCCTGGACCGCGGCACGATCGCTGGCGACGGCTGCAGCCATGAACCGTTCCGCGATGGCGCTCGGTGGCCCGCCGAGGATGACGCCGAGTCTCTTCCGGAGCGGAATATGGCCGGGCTTATGGTAAAAGGCGGTGTGGATGGCGCCATCTGCATTGGCAGCCGCGCGACGCAACCCGGCGAGATCTTCAATAGACCCCACCTGCGCCTTTGCACCCGCCCCCACGAGCTTTTGGCCCGATGCTTCCGAGCGGGCGAGGCCGGTTACCTGGTGGCCTGCGCCGACCAGCTCTTTGACGATCGCAAACCCGATGAAACCTGTTGCACCTGTGACGAAAACTCGCATCGCGTCTCCTCTTCATTCAACCTAGAGCACCTTGGCCGTACAATCCATGCTGTGGAGTCTTCCTTAATCTCGCGATCGTCCAGCTCGTTCAGCATCGGAGCCGATCCCCTCTCTGACGTGCTGGCCTTGCTGAAGCCGCGCGGCTACATGTCCGGTGGCCTCGATCTCGGCGGCGCGTGGTGTATTGGATTCGAGCGATTTGAAGGAGTGCTGTGCTTCGCCCTCGTTCACGGGGAGTGCTGGCTGGCGGTCGACGGGGTGCCCGAGCCCGTTCTCCTGAAAGGTGGAGACTGCGTCGTCTTACCGCATCCGCGCGCCTTCCGCCTGGCGAGTGACCTCAGCCTTCGCCCTTTGGACATCATGACGGTCATCCAGGAGCCTCTCTACGGTCGCATCGCGCAGTGGAACGGCGGCGGAAGCTGCCTGGGCCTGAGCGCGTTGTTTACCCTTTCGGGCGAGCACCCGGAACTCCTGCTGGGAGTGCTGCCGACGATCATCCACATCTCCGACGACGCCGATCGCGCCGCCATGCGCTGGTACATCGAGCGCATGATGAAGGTCCTGCGGGAGCCGCAGCCGGGCGGATTTCTGCTCGGGCAGCACCTGGCGCAGATGATTCTGATTGAGGCGCTGCGGCTCTATCTTTCGGACAAACTGAACCAGGGTGTCGGGTGGCTGTATGCGCTGGCCGACAAGCCGTTGAACGCGGCCATCACGGCCATGCACGCAAAGCCAGGCCGTCGCTGGACGCTGAAGCAGCTGGGCGAACGCGCGGGCATGTCGCGGTCGATCTTCGCGCTGCGCTTCAAGCAGAAGGTGGGCGTCTCCGCGATGGAGTACCTGACGCGCTGGCGAATGGCCCGCGCCGCCGACCGCCTGACGAACACGGCCGATTCTGTTTCGGACATCGCGCTTTCACTCGGCTACGAGTCGGAGAGCGCGTTCGGCGCTACGTTCAAGCGGGTGATGGGTCGTTCGCCGCGCCAGTACGCCCGCTCGAAGACAACGGCTGACAGAGCGTAGGCTTTTGGCGACGCAATGGCGCCCCATCCCAAGGAAAGATACCCGCTGAGGCGAGTCAGTAGTTGAGGCAGCTGTCGCACTCACGCGAAGAGCAAGCGCTCGCCGAGAACCTCGAAACGCCAGGAGAAGAGCTGAATGGCGGCTATCGCGGAACTGCCACCAACTCGACCCACGCCGTCCAGTCGGCTTCCTGGATCTCGCTGGCGGCGGCGCGTAGCGTCATTGCAGTCTCTTCGACCTCTGAACAGTTCAGGCGATAGCCGTTCAGTTCGAGGAACATGACTAACGCTGCGAAGCCAATCCTCTTGTTTCCATCATTGAATGCGTGGCTCTTGATGAGAGCCCACGAAACGCACGCAGCCAGAACGGGGATGGAGCTCACATCACCATAGGCCTCAAGGTTCTTCGGGCGCCCAGCTGCAGCTTCGAGTGCATTCTCGTCACGCACACCGGGCAAGCCTCCGTAGGTCTCGATGATGCGACCTTGAACATTCCGGAGAACGTCAGCGCGAAGGAACTCGATGCTCACTTTGCCAACTCGCGATAGGTATTCCGGTGCAGAGGCTCGGTACGAAGGAAGGCCTCGACCTGCCGCGTAAACTGCTCGTCAGCCGGAACCATGCGGTAGGTTCCATCGACCTTCTCTACGGTGAGTAGCGACCCTTCAGCAAGCGCAAGTTCATCAAGAAGTTGTTTCGGCAAAAGAACGCCGTGACCGTTTCCGATTTTGCGGACCTTGAGCTCCATGGTCTAGTTATAACACTGTTATAACTACTCGTCACGCACTGTCTTGTAAACACCCGCGCATCAGCATCCGGTAGCATCGAACCAACACCGATGCCGACCCCGCAAAAACTCGCTGACAAGACCGCCAAGCCGACGCCTCCCCCCACGCCTCCTCCCAATCGGTATGTCTGCGTGCACGGCCACTTCTACCAGCCGCCGCGGGAGAACCCCTGGCTTGAAACCGTCGAAGTGCAGGACTCCGCCGCGCCTTACCACGACTGGAACGACCGCATCACGGCCGAGTGCTACGCTCCGAACGGCGCCTCGCGCATTCAGAACAAGCAGAACGAGATCGTCCGCATCCTCAACAACTACGCGCGCATGAGCTTCAACTTCGGGCCCACGCTGCTCTCCTGGCTGCACGATAAAGCGCCTCGCACCTACCACATGATCCTCGAAGCCGACCGCTTCAGCGCGCTTCGCTACAGCGGGCACGGCTCGGCCGTCGCACAGGTCTACAACCACATCATCATGCCGCTTGCGAACGAGCGCGACGCGCTGACGCAGATTCGCTGGGGCATGACGGACTTCGAGTTCCGCTTCGGCCGCAAGCCTGAAGGCATGTGGCTCGCCGAAACCGCCGCCAACCGCGCCACGCTCGACCTGCTCGCACGCGAAGGCATCCGGTTCACCATCCTCGCGCCCAACCAGTGCGCCCGCGTGCGCAGGCTGGTGGACGCGAAGACCCCAGTCCCGGCCTGGACCGAGACGCCCGACGCGAGCGTCGACTCAACCCAGCCGTACCTGGTCAAGCTGGACGAAGGCCGCTCCATCGCAGTCTTCTTCTACAACGGGCCGAACTCACGCGCCATTGCGTTTGAGGGTCTGCTCGACTCCGGCGAAAAGTTCGGCAACCGCCTGCTTGAAGGCTTCAACCCATCCACCCCACAAAACAACCCGCCGCAGCTCTCCCACGTCGCCACCGACGGCGAATCCTACGGCCACCATCACAAGCACGGCGAGATGGCGCTCTCCTTCGCCATGCACTACATCGAAGACAACGGACTCGCGCGCCTTACCAACTACGGCGAATTCCTTGCCAAGTTCCCGCCATCGTGGGAGGCCGAGATCGAAGAAAACACCTCCTGGTCGTGCGCCCACGGTGTGGAGCGCTGGCGCTCCGACTGCGGCTGCAACGGGGGCAAGGTCGGCTGGAACCAGAAGTGGCGCGCACCCTTGCGCGAGGCGCTCGACTCCCTGCGCGACGCCACGGCGCCCCTCGCCGAAAAGCTAGCCGAAGGCCTCCTGCTCGACCTCTGGGCCGCTCGCGACGCTTTCATCGAGGTCATCCTCGACCGCTCCGACGAGTCGATCGACCGCTTCCTCGAAACGCACGCCACGCGCACGCTCACATCCGAAGAGCGCACCACCGTGCTCGAACTCATGGAGCTCGAACGCCACACCCAGCTGATGTACACCTCGTGCGGGTGGTTCTTCGACGAGATCTCCGGCATCGAAACTGTCCAGATCATCGCCTATGCCGGCCGCGTCCTGCAGCTTGCGGCCAAGCTCTTCGGCGACGAAGCCAAGCCGCTCGAGCCCAGGTTCCTCTCGATCCTCGCCGAGGCGATCCCCAACGACGTCCAGTACAAAACGGGCGCAGACATCTACAGTCGCTACGTCAACGGCATGAAGATCGGCCTCGAACAGGTCGGCGCGCACTACGCCATCTCGTCCATCTTCCGCAGCTATCCCGAAGATGGCGAACTCTTCTGCTTTTCGCTGCACCGCGACACCCACGAGGTCTTCACCTCCGGCCGCGGCAAGGTCGCACTCGGCCGCGCCAAGGTCCGCTCGCGCATCACCGAAGAGTCCGAAGAGATCTGCTACGCCGTTCTCCATCTCGGCGATCAAAACCTTTCTGCGGCCGTCCGCCGCTACACCGAAGCAGACGCTGCGGCCTTCATCACCTTCTCGTCCGACGTCCGCACGGCCATGCGCAAAGCCAATCTGCCCGAGGTCATCCGGCTCATCGACCGCTTTTTTGCTAACGGCATCGACCGCCGGAAACAACCGTCCGACGCTCCCACTCACGTCAACCTGGACCCGCAGAATCCACAGCCCGGCCAGCTCGCCGACGCCCCCGGTGCCAACCCCACGGGCATCGCTCACGACCTGACTCCGCCGCCCGCGATCTCAGCCACGCAGGCACCCGAGGCGCCCATCGTCTACTCCCTCATGTCGCTCTTCGCCGACGAGCAGCACCGCATCCTCCACACCATCCTCGACCAGACCGTCGGCGAGATGGAGGACTCCCTCCGTAAGATCTACGAGGATCATGCCTCGCTTCTGCACTTCCTGACTGAGTCCGGCATGAGCCCGCCGCCAGCACTCGCGCTCGCCGCCAGTTTCGCCATCAATGCCAGCCTGCGGCGCGCCATCGAGGCCGACGAGTTCGACTCCGACCTCGTCGCCGACCTGCTCACCCGCGGCGCCGTTGACCACGTGACCCTGGAGACGCCGGTGCTCGCCTTCGCGGCCGGCCAGCGCATGAAGCGCGCCATGGTGCGCCTCGAAGCCGCCGTCTCCGACCAGCATCCGGATGCCTCGCTCCACACCCTGCACAACGCGCTGGGGATTGCCGAGTGTATCCGCACCATGCCGTTCGAGGTGACCATCTGGCAGGCGCAGAACATCTGGAACGACCTGCTGCAGCGCTCCGACTCCACCTACTGGTCGCCGGAGTGGAAGGCCGGCTTCAAAGAGCTCGGCCAGGCGATGAACATCGCCGTCGACGAGCTCGTCGTCGAAGAAGGCGTCCCCGCCTTCTAACCCCCACCTACCGGGTGCCCCATCTCAGACAGCTTCAAGTCTGAGGTGGGGTTAAAGGATTTCCGATCGACCGCCCACGATTCACCCCCAAACAAAGTGCCCGGGTGCCCCATCTCAGACAGCTTCACGTCTGAGGTGGGGTTACAAGACTTCCGATCAACCTACCCACGATTCATCCCCGATCACAGTACCAGGGTGCCCCATCTCAGACAGCTTCAAGTCTGAGGTGGGGTTACAAGATTCAGCGCTGGCAAAGATCCCGCCCACCACGGTGTATAACCTCCCAATGCGACTCTTGCCACTCCTTGCAGCCTTTCTCATCTCCTGCTCCTCCAAAACGCTCGCCCAGACAGCAGTCATCGACACCACCGCCGGCCGCCTCACCTGCAGCCTTCTGACGCGCGAGCGCCCAGCAACCACCGCGCGCTTCATCGCTCTCGCCCAGGGCACGGCGCCCTGGACAGCACCCGACGGCTCCATCGTCCAAGGCAAGCCGTTCTTTGATGGCACTCGCATCTTCCCCAACTCCGCCGGCATCTCGTCCGGCACCCGCGCCACCAAAGCCGAGCAACCAGCCGCCCCAACCATCCCCGCCGAGACCACACCCACGCTCCTCTTCGACCGTCCCGGCCTGCTTGCCATGACCTCGGCCAAGGGACAAGCCGGCCCCTCGCGCTTCCTCATCACCGACCACGCCAACACCGAGGTCGACGGACACGCAGTCGTCTTCGGCCAGTGCGACCAAGCCTCGGTCAAGCTCGTAACGAAGCTCCGCCACGAACTTCAATCCACCGACAATCACCCGGCAACTCCCATAACCATCAACCATATCGCCATCGTGCAAGCCGGCAAGCCTCTTCCACCCCCCGCAGCCAACATCCCCGCAGAAGCCATCCTGCCCCCGCAGAGTACCGCTCCACTCCCGCCACCATCCGGCCCCGAACCGACCGGCCCGGTCGCGCTCATCGAGACCTCAGCGGGCACCATCGCCTGCCGCCTCTTCACCCGCGAAAGCCCCATCGCCACCTCCACCTTCCTCGCCCTCGCCGACGGCACCAAGGATTGGACCGACCCGCGCAACCATACCCTCCAGCACCATCACCGCTTCTACGACGGCATCCCCATCGACCGCGTGCTGCCCGACTACTACATCCAGTTCGGCGACATCACGGGCGACATCAGCGGCGATACCGACATCGGCTTCCGCTTCAAGAACGAGAACACCCCCGGCCTCACCTACGACCGGCCTGGCCGGCTCGCCTTCGGCAACGGCGGCCCGGACACCAACAACAGCGAACTCTTCTTCTCGCTATCCCCAAACCATGCGCTCGACGGCGGCTTCACCATCATCGGCCAGTGCGACGCGCCTTCGGTCAGGCTGTTGGAGAAGATCGCGCACATGCCCCGCGACGCCTCCAACCGGCCGCTCACGCCGGTCATCATCCGCCGCATCACGACCCGGCCCTAAACGGGGTGCTAGCCGGTCTGCTGGCGGCAAGCTGTGGCATCGGTTAGCATGAGAAGACCAAAGCAAGGGAGAAACCCATGAGTTCTTCGCACCAACGCGAGCACTGGCTCGAGCGCAACTGGTACTGGCTCGTCATCGCCTTCGGCCTCATCCTGGTCATCAGCATCGACCTGTTCTTCCCGACCATCTAGCTGGCGCTGGGCGCTATGGCACCCTCCCTCTCATAGCGAAGGGAATCCGGGTTTGTAAGTCTGGGTTTGAAGCAGCACCTCATCCGCCGGCGGGTCGCTAAGCCGCAACCGTTCGCCCGCGCCGCGTCTGGTCACCCAGGCCGTCGAGCAGTCCCGCTACAGAGATGTCCTCATCAAGGCTCTCCCAGTGCAGTCCGCGCTGGCTGAGCCGGACCTCCTCGCGCTGCTCCACCGACGCGTTAAACAGCCGCGGAAACCAGGCAAGCGGAACCCCCAGCACGCGACCGTCGCTCAAGTCGACCCACATGCTGTACTCGTCGAACCGAACCGCTGTCGGGCTAACCGCCAAAGAAGTCATACCAGGTCCTCTCAATCAGCTCTCGGTTCGCTCGAACGATCGCAGCGATCTCCCCGAGCGTCCGCGCCCCGTTGCCACCATTGTAGGCGAGCGTAATCTCCATCCCTCTCTACGTGAATTTGCACCGGTTCACGAGGGACGCCCTCATTGGCATAGAAAAAGAAGCGGAACCCACGATGGCGAATCACAAGCGGCATAGACCGGGAGTCTACCCGCCGCAGTGGCTCGGAGCCGGACGAAAGTTCGTAAAAGGTAGAATCCTCTTCAGCCATTCCCAAAACGGAACGAAGGATGCGACTCCATGAAGATCACTCCAGTAGGCCAGTATGGTCTCCAACTCACCCGCTTCGGCCTGGTCAACTGCTATCTCGTTCGCGAGTCCGGGTCTACGGATGAGCCCGACTCATTCACGCTGATCGACACCGGCGTGGCGAACTCCGAGGCAGCCATTCTTGCCGCTGCAGCCTCTGCGGGCTGCCCGATCCGGCGCATCGTGCTGACCCATGCACATGTGGACCACGTCGGCTCCGTCGACGGGCTCGCCGCGAAGCTTCCCGGCGTGACGCTCGCTGCCAACGCCCGCAGCCTGCCGCTGCTGCGCAAGCCGGCCGACAAGACGCTGCTGCCAACAGAACCAAAGGACAAGTTTGGCGGCGGCTTGCCCGGCATCAAGACACCCGTCACCCACGTGCTGGCCGAAGGCGAGTTGTTCGGCTCACTGCGCTGCCTCCCGACGCCGGGCCACATTCCCGGCCACGTCTCCTTGCTGGATGAGCGCGACGGCACGCTCTACGCCGGCGACGCGCTGGTCAACGTCGGGCGGCTCTCCGTCTGCGGTTGGACCCCGTGGTACTTCCCATTGCCCACCTTCGTGATGTGGTCCAAGCCGCTTGCGCTCCAAAGCGCAAAAGAGCTCCTCACCTACCCCATCACCCGCTTCGCCGCAGGCCACGGCCCCATCCGCGAGGGCGGCATTCCCGCCCTCCAGCAAGCCATCTCCCACACCCAGGCCTGATCCCCCACCCGCACTCTGGGTGCCCCACCCTCGCGGAGCTAGGGTGGGTCCGAAACGGCACAACTCTCGTGCCGAGCGCCCGATGGCGGTCGTCCAGCAACTTCAACATGCAACAGTGGTGGCACTAAAAGTGGTGCAACGAACCCTAAACCCTTTGTTTCGAATATTTTACCTGTAAACCCTTTGTTTGCAATATTTTGCCTAGGGGCTACAAGGTAAGTTATTCATTCGAAAGCGCAAAGTACCACTTAGTTACTGGGGGGGCCACCCGTGGGTCAGGACCGCCAGTGCAGCTCCACCGGGCCGGCCAGCGGATGCGCCCCGCTCTTAGCCAGCCGCGCCTGCTTCAGCGCAAAGTACCACTTCGCCGGCTTGTCCGCATCGTCGATCAGCATCAGCGCCGGATGAAAGCGCAGCCCTCGCGCCTGCTCCACCATCGTCTCCTGGTCCTGTCTCACAAAGCGCGCCCCGAAGAACATAGCAATCGACGTCACAAACGGCACCCAATAGAACACGTTCCACGCCGCGATCACGTCAATCCGGCACGTCGAAGGCGTCACCGGCGTCACGGTCGTCAGGCTCGCGAACCACTTGTCCCCGCAGCGAATCGTCTCGTAGCGCCGATTCGGCAGCACGAAGTCGATGGTCGTCGTGATCGGCTCGCCATAAACACCCAGCAGCTTGTACGGCGCCGAGTTCCCCGAAGGTGCATGCGCCGACATGCGAAAGCCGTCCGGTATCGGTTCGAAGTGCTTGGTCTTCTCGTGAATCGAAGCCCGCGAGCGCCACCACCAAGCCTGGTGCACGAACGGGCCATGCGCCGGATCCATGAGCCCGATAATGCCGTGATCCACATTGCACGGCAGGTCCGCCGTGAGATGCGCGGCCCGGAACCTGGCCGAGAACTTCGGCAGCTCCGGCACCGGCGGCAGCTCACCCTTCAGCTTGCCCGCGCCGGCCTCGGGCAGATACACCCAGGCAAAGCCGTCGCGCTCCTCGCACGGGTAGCTGCTGGCGTAGATCTTGGTCGGTTCGAGCACGTCGAAGCTGGTCAGCGACGGAATCTCCGTGCATTGGCCGGAGCACGGCTCGAACTTCCACCCGTGGTACTTGCATTGGACCTGATCGCCGTCGAACCAGCCCGCCGACAGCGGGATGCCGCGATGCGGGCACAGGTCCTTCATGGCGAAGAGCGAGTTGTCGTTCTTGCGGCCGAGCAGCAGCGGCACGCCCAGCAGCAGGGCGGTCGAGGTCTTGCCGCGCTTCAGCGTATCCACGCGCGCGGCCGGGTACCACTCCCCGAAGATCAGCTCCGCCGGCGGCCCGGCCCCTAATGCACTCGCGCGATCGTCCACAAGCCCATCATAACGGCGCATGTACGCTTGAAGAGTGACCGCGATCCCCGAGCCACGCAAATCCCGCCTCATTCTGCTTGCCTGCTGGCTGGTCTTCTACTGCTCCTTCACGCTGTTCTCGCCGCCGCTGCTCGACGACGCCGACTCGGTACATGCAGAGGTCGCGCGCGAGATGCTCACGCGCCACGACTTCGTGACGCTCTACGCCAACGGCATCCGTTACCTCGAGAAGGCGCCGCTCTACTACTGGTCGATGGCGGCCTCGTTCAAGCTCTTCGGCGTCTCGACCGCGGCCTCGCGGCTGCCGCTGGCCTTCGGCGTGTTGCTGTTGGCGCTGCTGCTCGAAAGCTTCGGGCGCCGCGCCTATGCGAGCTCGCGAGCCGGTCTCTACGCCGGCCTCATCACCCTGTCGAGCTTCGGCATCTTCATCTTCTCGCGCATCAACATCCCGGATGTGCTGGTGTGCGACTGGCTGGTCCTGGCGCTCTACGCCTTCTGGCGCACGGAAGCCGACACGCAGCCATCGGGAAGAATGTGCTGGCTCTTTGCCGTCGCGTGCGCGCTGAACATCCTGACCAAGGGCCTGATCGGCATCGTCTTCCCAGTAGGCATCGTCGTGTTCACGCTCATCGTCACGCGCGGCGTGCGGGCCGGAGTGCGCCGCCTCAGCCAATTCCACCTGCTCAGCAGCACGGCGTTGTTCCTGGTGCTCTCGGTGCCGTGGCACGTGCTGGCTGCGCTTCGGAACCCCACGCAAGGCCATCCGGGCGGCGTTACCTTCGCCAACGGACACTTCTCCGTGCCGCTGCCGACCGACGGCAACGTGCATGGCTGGGCGTGGTTCTACTTCATCAACGAACAGGTGCTGCGCTACCTGAATCTGCGCGTTCCCCGCGATTACGATACCGTTCCGCTGTGGATCTTCCTGGGACTGATCCTGGCCTGGCTGCTGCCGTGGTCAGCCTTTCTGCCGCAGGCGATCGCTGGATCGCTGCCGTTCCGCAGCTCCAGCTTCCGCGCTCGCCTCCGCACCCACACGCTTACAGCCGAAGAGCGTACGAACGTCCTGCTGCTGCTGTGGGCAGTGCTTCCGCTGGCGTTTTTCTGCTTCTCCACCCGGCAGGAGTATTACGTGCTGCCCGCGCTGCCGCCGATGATGCTCCTGATCGCCCGCACGTTGACGCTCGCCCGCGCCCTGGCGCTCGAACGCCGCCCACGTATTCTGCCCGGGCTGATGCTCGCCGCCGGCATTATCGCGTCCGCGGCAAGCCTCTACTTCCTGATCCACGCAAAGACGCCCGCGCCGAACACCGACCTGAGCACGCTGTTGAGCCAGAATCCGGCCGACTACGCCATGAGCTTTGGGCACTTTCTCGACCTGAACGCGCGTTCGCTGGGCCTGTTCCGCATCTGCCTCTGGCTGGTAATCGTCTCGTGGCTGGGCGGTTCGCTGGCGTACTTCCTGCTGGTGCGCTGCAACCGCGCCCACGCGGCCAACCTCTCACTCGCCGCCGCCGCGTTCGTCTTCCTGTTCGCCGCGTGGAAGGCGCTGGTGATCTTCTCGCCGACCCTGACTTCCGAGCAGCTTGCCCGCGCCATCGCGCCGCAGCTTCGTCCGGGCGACCTGGTCGCCGTCCACGGCGAGTACGAGGCCGGCAGCACGCTCGGCTTCTACCTCCACCGCAACGACCTGCATATCGTCGAGGGCCGCAGCTCCAACCTCTGGTACGGCTCGTTCTTCCCGGACGCCCCGCCCATCTTCGAGACGCGCCAGAGCATCGCGCAACGCTGGCCCGGGCCGCAGCGCATCTTCCTTTGGCAGGATCCGAGCGACCAGGAGCGGCCGCCGCTTGCCCTGCCTGCGCCGATGTACGTGATCGCGAACTCCGGCGGGAAGCAGATCCTGTCGAATCAGCCGAATCGTTAATCCTGCTGAAGGCCGAACCATCTACACTGGCTGCACCATGCCATGCCCTCCCGATGAGCTGCGCCACGTCCAGCTCTTTTCGCTCCTCGATGATGAAGAACTTGCGGTGCTTGCGTCGCAGGTTGAGCTTCGTAGCTTTGCACCGCGTCAATCGATCTACAAGCTGGGAGACCCCGGAGCGCACGCCTACCTGCTGCTGAGCGGCAAGGTGCAGGTCAGCACCTTCGATGAGGACCACCAGGAGGTGGAGCTGCCGATGCCGGCGCACGGCGAGCCGTTCGGCTTCGCGTCCATGCTGGACCAGACGCCGCACCAAACGGCCGCAATGGCGGTGGAGCAGGCGACCTGCCTCGAGGTCGACCGCGACGACATCGCCGTCCTGATCCAGCGCAAACCGATGGCCGGGCTGGACATCATGACGGTGCTGGCGCGCCAGAACCACGAGTCGCAGCAGATTATTCGGATTCGAGCGGCGCGCAATCCGAACATGCTGATCGAAGAAGAAGAAACCTTTGGCGAGCGCATCGCCGACCACGTTGCCTCATTCGGCGGCTCGTGGACCTTTATCATCGTCTTCGGGCTGGTCCTGACCATCTACACGGTCATCAACATCCTGCTCAAAGGGAAGGCGTGGGATCCGTATCCGTTCATCCTGCTGAACCTGTTTCTGTCGATGCTGGCTGCCATCCAGGCGCCGGTGATTATGATGAGCCAGAACCGTCAGGATAAGAAAGACCGCCTGCGGTCGGAGCTGGACTTCGACGTGAATGTGCGGTCCGAGAGCGAGATCCAGACGCTCTCGCGGCGGCTGAGCCTGCTGCACGAGAAGATCGACGACGTGCACGACCACCTTTTGCGAGAGCCGAAGAGCTAAAGAGGCAACAGCCCTCGCGCGGAGAGCGCAGTTAAGAGCGCAGATTCACGCTGTTCACTGCGAAAATCTGCGCCTTCGCCTGCGCTCTCGGCGCGAGGCTGTTTTCTGTTTAGATCGGAGAGATTCGCCCGTCTTTCAGCCGGAACTCCTCGCCGCGCCAGATCACCGTATCGCCTGCGAAGCTCCATGCCCAGAACAACAGCCCGAAGAGATCGCGGACCGGCAGCAGCCACAGGTCGCGGATCACCTGGTCGTCGCGGAGTACGCCAACCCCAATGGTCAGCGCCACGGTCACCCGCGCCAGCAGCGCCAGCACCAGCAGGGTGAAGCTCCACAGCGCGCCTCCGCTGGCGACCACGGTCATCAGCGCCCAGGGCACAGCGTAGGTCACGCCCAGCCCCACGTACCCCAGCTTGCGCGAGTCCCGCGTCGATCGCGCCCAGCGCATCTGGTGGTCCCAGAAGCCACGCAAGCCGTACGCCGGAACTGTCGTCTCAACCGTCTCGCCACACAGCCGGACCGCGTAGCCCGCCTTCGAGATGCGCTTGCCCAGTTCGTAGTCGTCGGCCAGGAACTCGACCAGCGGCTCAAGCCCGCCGGCCTTCGCCAGTGCCGTCTTGCTGAAGGCCAGGGTGGAGCCCATGCCAAAGCGAATGCCGCCTTCGATCTTCCGCGCGGTGAGCACACCCGGCAGGAAGTCGGTCGAGATGCCCAGCGCCTCCAGCCGCGACCACACCGTCTTTTCGCGTCCGCCTGCGCCGGTCCGACCGATGTAGGGTGCCGTCACCATGCCAACGCCGGGATCGCGGAAGTAACCGATGACCCCGGCCAGATAATGCGGAGCTACAAAGATATCGCTGTCGTTGATGACGACGTAGCCGTAGCTGGCGTGCGGCAGCATCTGCACCAGGTTCGAGACCTTACCGCTGGTGCCGAGCCGTTCCTTGCACTCGACCAGCTTGATGATCGTCTGCGGGAACTCCGCGCGCAGACGTTCCACCTCGGCGACCGCCGGATCGCTTAGGCTGTGGACGCCGAACACCAGCTCAAAGGGTGCCGCGTACTCCTGCCGGCAGTGGCTTTGGAGCCCTGCGTACATGCGCGGGTCGATCCCCTTCAGAGGTTTCAGCAGGGACACGCCGCGGACAAAGCTCTCGCCCGACCGCGCTCGCCGGACCGCGGCGACATAGTCGCGGGCACCCCAAAGAGCGAGCAGCAGGTACGCAATTCCGGCCAGCGTCAGGAGCGCTGTCACCGTTTCTATGGCAATCCCCATCGGTTAAGTCTACTAACGCTAGGAGTACCAAAGCGGCTAAGCGGTTGGCCCGACGCCATTTATTCGTAGCGCAGCGCTTCGATCGGGTTCAGGCTTGCCGCCTTGTACGCCGGGTAAATTCCAAAGATGAGCCCAATGCCGCAGGCACTGCCGAACGCAATGCTGATCCAAAGCACCGAGAGATGCGATGGGACCGGCGAGAAGCTCAGGCCGAACCCGATCAACCCGCCCAGCAGGATGCCGATCAGCCCGCCGATCGCGCAGAGCGTGACGGCCTCGAGCGTGAACTGCGCCATGATGGTCGTTCGAGTGGCGCCGATGGCCTTGCGAACGCCGATCTCCCGAGTTCGCTCGGTCACGCTGACCAGCATGATGTTCATCACGCCGACACCGCCCACCATCAGGGCCACGCTCGAAAGCGTAAACAGCAGGATGAACAGGCCGCCGGTGAGCGAGGTCCAGAGCCGCGTGAGCGAATCCATGCCGAAGATTGCGAAGTTGTCAGGCGCTGCATTGGCCACCTTGCGGCGGCGCCGCAGCAGCTCGGTCATCTCGTCCTGCACCAGCGGCCGGTTCTTCTCGTCGTCGTACTTCAGCGTGATCCAGTAATCGAGAACCTCCGGATGCATGTGGTGGAAGGTGGTCAACGGCATGAAGACTTTGTTGTCGTCCGGATTCTTGCCTCCGCCAAATGCGGTCTTCTCCTTGTCACGTACGCCGATCACGGTGAAGATGTCACCGCCGACATCGATCTCCTTGCCCACCGAGTTCCCGATCCCGAAGAGGTCCTCCGCCGTGTCGTGCCCAAGCACCGCAACTTTCGCTCCGCGCTCCATGTCGGACTCGTTGAAGAAGCGCCCTTCAACAATCTCCAGGTTCGCCACATCCTTGTCGGCGGGCGTCGAGCCCTGGAGCGAAACGTTCGTGATGGTTCGACCACCGGCCTTCACGCTGCTGGAGCCGGTTCCAAAGGGGCTGGAGTGATCCTGATACTGCAGAATCGGCGAAACCGCGGTTACGTGCGGCAACTGCCCGATGGCGATGGCGTCGTCGTAGGTCAACTGCTTGCGCGTCAGCATCTCGGTGGTGGGCCGGCCGGTGAAGACCGGAAAACGAAAGACGAAGAGCACGTTCGAGCCCAGCGACTCCACCACGCCGGCGACGTTGCTGTTCAAACCGTTCACCACCGACGAGATCACGATGACCGTCATCACGCCGATGACGATGCCCAGAATCGTGAGCCCGCTGCGCAGCTTGTTCGTGCGCAGCGTGTCGATCGCCATGCGAACCGTCTCTTTGCTGTCCCCGAGCCTCATCGTTTTGCCACCTTCCTGCTCATCAACATGCTACCTAGTCAGCTCGCAACGCCACAATTGGGTCGAGCTCCGCGGCCTTGCGCGCGGGATACACGCCGAAGAACAATCCGGTAGCCGTCGCCATGATCAGGCCCGCGAAGACGCTCCAAAGCGCCACTGTAGACGGGAAGCCGGCGAGAATTGTAATCACCTCCGCGACGGCGACGCCGCCCAGCACGCCGACTGCGCCGCCAACCAGCGCCATCAAGGCGGATTCGATCAGGAACTGGAGCAGGATGTCGTTGCGCCGCGCTCCCAGCGCCTTGCGGATGCCGATTTCGCGGGTTCGCTCGGTCACGCTCACCAGCATGATGTTCATGATGACGATGCCGCCAACCACCAGCGAGATCATCGCGATGGCGCCGGCCACCGCGCCGAAGGAATTTGTGATCTGCGAGAAGAAACCGACCAGCGTGTTGTTGGTGTCGAGCTCGAAGTCGTCCGGCTGCCCGGGCATATCGTGCCGGCGCGCGCGCATCAGCACGCGCACCTCGTCGGCGGCAGCCTCAAGCGGCGCCCCCGCGCTGCCCGCCTTGATATAGATCGTCACCGTCTTCTGCGAGCCGTAGTCCTTCATGAACGAGGTCAGCGGTACGCCGATGAAGTTGTCCTGCGACTGCCCGAAGGTGCTGCCCTGCTTCTCGCACACGCCAATCACGGTGTATTGCGTTCCATCCGCGCGAAGCTCCTGCCCGATAGGATCGATGCCGGGAAAGAGGTTCTCCTGCACGTCCGTGCCGATGACCGCGACCTTTGAGGCGTGCTCCTCGTCGAACTCGGTGAAGCCACGTCCCTGGGTGATGTTCAGGTTCTGCAGCTGCGGCATCATCCAGGTGTAGCCGCGAATCTGCGCGTCCGTGATGGATTGCGTGCCTCGCACCAGCTTGCCGGTGGCCGCCTGCTGCGCGCCCATGCCGACGCAGCGCTTGCAGTTCTCCTGCACGTACTTATAGTCGTCGAAGAGGATGTTCTTGCGCTTCTGGATGCGCGAGTACTGGTCAGGACTGGTGATGAGGGTGGGGGACTTGCTGATGGTGAAGGTGTCCGCGCCGTAGCTGGTGAACTTGGTTTGGACGAAGGTGTTGGCGCCGTTGACCAGGGTGACGACGGCGATGACGCTGGCCACGCCGATGACGACGCCCAGCAGCGTCAACATGGTGCGCAGCTTGTTCGCCCACAGCGATTGCAACGCGAGCTTGAGCGCTTCTTTGAATTCCATAGCGTGCGGCCGTTCCTTCGACTGTCCAGTAGCCCTATGCTAACGCGCCATGCCGCCGCCGGTCCGAAATCCTTTCGCGCAGACGCAGAGGGGCTCAGGCTTCCTTTACGCAAGGAGTCGGGCGGCGGTTCCCTAACCGGCAAAAGGAAAGCACAGAGAGCACAAAGGACACAGAGGAACACAGAGTTTATCTCTGTGGAACTCTGTGTCCTCCGTGCTCTCTGTGCTTTCTTTTCTCCGACGTGACGCTGAGATCGACTAAACTAGAGCTGCAGGCGGCCGGGCGATCGCTGCTGCCCGTCTTCCGCGAGGAGGGTCGGGCAGGGGAGGAAAGTCCGAACTCCGCAGGGCAGTGTGCCGGATAACGTCCGGGACCCCGGCGTCAAGGCCGGGGGACGGCCAGTGCAACAGAAAACAAACCGCCAAACCCGCGCAAGCGGACGGTAAGGGTGAAACGGTGCGGTAAGAGCGCACCGGGCGCAGCGTAAGTTGAGCCGCATGGTAAACCCCACACGGAGCAAGACCAAATAGGCAGGGAGTCCGGCCGCCCCTCTTCAGGCGACCGGCGCGTATCGGCCCGATGCGCCCAGACGAAGAGGAAACGCGTCGAAACCTGCGGGTAGGTTGCTGGAGCTCGCCAGTAATGACGAGCCTAGAGGAATGATCGCCTAGAACAGAATTCGGCTTACGGGCCGTCTGCAAGAGAGCATCGGCCCCGCACTCCAACCGGAGTCCGGGGCCGTCCTCCATCTGTTACGCTGCGACAAAAGAATCCGGGCTTCCAGCTCCAGGGCCGGACTTCAGCGAACCCTCAACCCTGCCCGTCTCCACCTGTTCCCTTCGCCCTTGCTCCGTCGATCAAGAGATCCACGATTCGCCGCGCGCTCGACTCCCATCCCGGCATCGACGTCGTGTGGAACACGCCGATGAGGCCGCGAACCAGATCATCTGGCTCGACCTCGGGCCGCAGATCGCCATGCCCGACCGCACTCTGGATCAGGCGGAGAAACGTCCCGTAGATCATGCCGCGCGCCCCTTCAATCAAGCGCATGGAGCCGCCCGCCACAGTCTCCATTGCGGGCAGGATCAGCCGCTTGTCCGCCACGTGGTCGATAAACAGCAGCATCCACGCACGCAGGGCGGCGAGCGGAGGCATCGTGGTCTCAAAACGATCGCCCGCAGCCGCAAGTTTTTCAACCTCGCTGCGGTAGACCGCCTCGATCAAGTCGTCGCGCGTGGGAAAGTGCCGGTACAGCGTGCCCGGGCCAATCTCCGCCAGTCGCGCGATCTCGTCGAGTGTCGCGTCCGCGCCATGCTGCGTAAAGGCGTGCCGTGCCACCTCCAGGATGCGTTCCCGGTTGCGCTGCGCATCGGCGCGCGGCTTGCGTATTGCCGAAGGTGGCGAAGCCTGCTGTTCTGGCATATCCCAGTTTCGCAGAAAGATTCTGCAACCCCGCGAGGACTTCGCCAGTCTGATAAACGGAGATGGTCTCCACTTAATGGGGAGGCCGGGTCTTTTACTTCCCGCATGCTGTTTTCACAGGCATGCCGGCAAACAGCAGGAGGAGGGTCGATGCGAGTTTTCGTTACGGGAGCGACAGGATTTATCGGAACAGAGCTGGTCAAGGAACTGATCGAGGCTGGGCATCAGGTGCGTGGACTGGCACGCAGCAATGCCGGAGCGGAGCAGTTGCAAGCTGCCGGCGTTGAGGTGCAGCGCGGCGATATCGAAGACCTGGACAGCCTGCGCAGCGGTGCCACCGGCATGGACGCCGTGGTGAACCTGGCGTTCAACCATGACTGGTCCAGGTTTGCGAAGAGTGGGCAGGACGAGGTAAAGGCCATCGAGGCACTGGGATCGGTCCTGGAACCGGGAAAACTGCTGATCGTGACCTCGGGCATCGGCATCACGGCCGGCGCACCCGGCCGCATACGCGTGGAGACGGACCCGCCGGTCGATTCGCCCACGATCCCGCGCAGGCCGGAGCAGGCGGCGCAGGCAGTCGCCGAGCGGGGCGTTCACGTGGGCATCGTGCGGCTGCCGCAGGTGCACGATACCCATAAGCAGGGACTGGTCACCTACCTGGTCCAGACGGCGCGCGACAAAGGCGTCTCGGCTTACGTGGGAGAGGGCGCAAATCGCTGGGCTGCCGCTCCGCTCAAGGATGTCGCCCACCTCTACCGGCTGGCTGTCGAGAAGACTGGCCCCGGCGTCACCACCTACCACGCCGTCGAGGAAGAGGGCGTTTCGTTGCGCGACATCGCTGAGACCGTCGCCAGGGGTCTGAACCTTCCCGCTCTCTCCATCCCGCCGGAAAAGGCTGGCGAACACTTCGGCATGTTCGGATACTTCGTGTCGCTCGACATGCCCGGGTCCAGCGAATGGACAAGGAAGACCCTGGGTTGGAGCCCATCCGGACCGGGAATGATCGAAGACCTCACCAACATGAAGTATTCCTGACCCTCCGCCACCAGTCCTTCGGTGCGGTGCGGCGCTCGAAGGAGAGGGACCCCTGGCTTCAGGGGTCCTCTCATCGTTCGTTACGCGACTCGGGAAGGTCCACCACCCAAAGCCTAAGCCGTGATGATTCCCATCGCGATCACAGAAAGCCCGATTGCCAGCGCATCCTCAACCAGGGCCACGGGCAAATCCGAAAACGCCCGGTCCTTCACCAGGTGTTGCCGCAGATGGAACCCGAGGAAGGTTCCCGCGACGGCGGAGATGACCCCCAGCACAACGCCCTCCAACTCCGAGCCGTGCAGCCCGGCCGCGGCGATGGCGCCGACCAACCCGCCGAAAGCCACGCGCGCGATCAGAGGAAATGGCGCTGTGCGCGCGGGCGTCTGCGGCAGCTTGTCGCCGATCAATTCGCCTGCAGCCAGCACGGTAAACACCACCGCGGTCACGAGTTTGGTCGTCCAGAAGGCCCAGGACCGATGCACCGGCAGCACCCCCGCGTAGGAAAACCAGCAGAGCACCGCCATCGGCGTGATCGTGCGCAGCCCCGTCATACCGCCCAGAAGCGGAATTGCAATCACCCACGAAAGAAAAACCAGAGCCATTGGCCTACCTCAACGATCTTTTACTTTGTATGCATCCGCTCCGGTACGCTAGCTGCGTAGAAACTCGTACAGCGGGAACTCCTCCGCCAGCGCCGCAACTTCAGTGCGAATCCTGCCCAGGGCGGCCGGGTCGCCGCGGTGTTCGAGCGCGTTCATAATCCATACCGCAATCCGCTTCATCTCCGCTTCGCCCATCCCGCGCGTGGTCAGCGCCGGCGTCCCGATGCGGATGCCGCTCGGCTTCATCGGCGGATTGGTATCGTACGGAATCGCGTTTTTATTCACGGTGATTCCGGCCTCACCCAGCGCGTGCTCGGCCTCGGAACCCAGCATGCCCTTCTGAAAGACATCCACCAGCAGCACGTGTGTATCCGTGCCGCCGGAGATGATGCGCAGGCCCTTCTCCGCGAGTTCCGCCGCCAGCACCTTTGCGTTCCTCACCACCTGCGCGGCGTAGTCGGCAAATGCCGGTTGCAACGCCTCCTTGAACGCCACCGCCTTGGCCGCGACGACGTGCACCAGCGGCCCTCCCTGCTGCCCGGGAAACACGCTGCGATCTACGCCTGCTGCAAACTCCTGACGGCAAAGAATCAGGCCCGAACGTGGACCGCGCAGCGTCTTGTGCGTCGTCGTCGTTACCACGTGCGCATGCGGCACCGGCGACGGATGCGCGCCGCCGGCCACCAGCCCGGCAAAGTGCGCCATGTCGACCAGGAAGTAAGCGCCAACCTTATCCGCAATCTCCCGCATTCGCGGAAAGTCGAACTGCCGGGGATACGCACTTCCGCCGCCGATCATCAGCTTCGGCTGCTCGCGCATCGCCTGCGCTTCGAGCTCGTCGTAGTCAATGGTCTCGGTATCCTTACGGACCTGGTACCCCGCAATGCGGTACAGCTTGCCGGAGAAGTTGAGCTTATGCCCGTGGGTCAGGTGGCCGCCATGCGCCAGGTCAAGCCCGAGAATCGTATCGCCCGGCGCAATCAGCGCCATAAACGCCGCAGCATTCGCCTGCGAACCCGAGTGCGGCTGCACGTTAACGTGCTCCGCCCCAAATAATTGCTTCGCCCGGTCGCGCGCCAGGTTCTCCACCACGTCGGCGTACTCGCAGCCACCGTAGTACCGCTTGCCCGGGTACCCCTCGGCGTACTTGTTGGTAAACACGGAACCCGCGGCCTCGAGCACGGCGCGGCTCACAAAGTTCTCCGAAGCGATCATCTCCAGCCCCTCGTGCTGGCGGTTCACTTCGTTCTTCAACTGCTCGGCGACCTCAGGGTCCGAGGCGAGCAGGGTTGCGGTCAAGTCAATCGGCATAGACCACCATCTTATGCCAGCAGCCGTCCCTCCACGGGCAGTCAAGAACCTTGACACGGATAGGACGGATAAAAGACGGATAAGAGTGGACTTTGGCGAAAGAGGTAGAACCTCAAGTCCCCGGCTGTGAAGTTTTTCTTTTTCTTAAGACAAAGCCACTACCCGGAACAGACAACAAGCCTGATCCAGTCCTGATCCGTTCTTTATCCGTCTTATCCGTGTACGCACTTCGCACGAGCTACCGCGAAACCAGTTCCCGATCTTCCGCCCGGGCCTCGATCGCCTTGAACGCCAGGTCCTTGAATGCCTTGTGGAGGAAGGTCGACAGGTACCACGCATCGATGTACTTGTACGGCGTCTCGCCCGTCGTGTAGTGCCCGCACGGCAGCACCTTCGAGACGTAATCCACGCCGTACTCCTCAAAGCTCTTCAACACATCGAGCGAGAACTCCTCGAGAAACGTCAGGTCGTATTTGGCGTGCACCACCAGGCTCCGGCGCGTCCGCGTCGCGGCGAACCGGTCCATGTAGGAGATGGGGCTGATCGCCCGAAACAACTGGCGCACCTGGTCCTGACTCAAGCCTGCCTGCTCAAACGCCTCGCGCACATGCCGCGTGCTCTGCCCGGTCCAAACCACGTCGCCAAACGAGGTGGACGCATGGTTGAACGCGCACACCTCCAGTCGCGGATCGTGCGCCGCCGCGATGAACGCATAGCACGAACCCAGGCTCGTTCCCAGCACGCCGAACTGCTCGTAGCCCTGCGTCTCCAGCCAGTCCAGGCACGAGCGGATGTCCACCACCGCCTGCCGGCACGCGGCGATCGTCCGCCCAATGTTCGACGAGACCGCATAATCCGACCGTTCGAGCTCCGCCGGCCGCCGCGTGTCGTGGTAGGGCTTCGAAAGCCGAAGGCAGCTGATCCCGAAGCGGTTGAAGATCTGGCACAGCGCATTGTGCGAGAACGCATCCGCGTTCCACTGCGGCATCACCACCATGGCCTGCCGCGGCTTGCCCGCACGGCGAAACTTCTCTTCCTGTTCGGCGCTCGCCGGGAACCAGCGCGCATTCACCAGATCATTCTCCGGATATTCACTTGGGAGCGGCGAGGTGAATCGCAGAAAGGGCGCCGTCTCGATCTCGCCGGCCTCCGCCTTGCGCTTCCACTCGGCGTCCTGCGCCAGCGTCTCCGGACGTACATTCGTCGGATACAGCTGCGGATAGCGCTCTTCCAAACGGAAGTCGCATGGTGTCACATAACCGAAAAACTTGTCGGAGTGAGCGGCGATCTCTTCGCTCAGCGCGGCCATCTCCTGCAGATTCTGGGCGGGCATTTCCCGATTCGAGACACCGAAGTCGCGCAACCACTCCGCACCCCATTCGAGCGGCCGAACGATGCGGTTGGTGTCGCGCGTCGTCAGCGCTGTCTCCCATGAAAACATCCACTTAGCGTACAGCTGAGAGACCATGGCCATAGTTTACAAGATGGCTTCTGTTGTGGCGAAATAAAGGCGAAACTGCGACACGCGTGTGGATTTCGTGGAAAACTTGTACACTACTCCCCATTTTAAGCCCTAACACATAGACAAATATGGCTTTATTCATTTCGGGACGCTCTTGAAAAAAGCTGGTTGACACTTGATGTTCGGAGCGGTATACCTCAGGAACTTTCTCGATGAATCCGTCATCGGCCAGCGCGATGGGACAAGGTGGAAAGGCATGTCCCCTAAAGGCCTGGTACGCGACCGTTTCGCACCACGGGAGAGAGGCCAATGGGTTCCCAGGATCCACGCCAAGAACCGTACGACAAAGCGGTGCCGACTGTCACGCCATCAGGATCAGAAGAATCCCTGAGGTTCGCAGTCCCGCACCTTATAGCAGCCTGAGCGAGCCCTTTCCACCGTCGGATGTACCTGAGGCTCGCCAGGGGGAAACTGTGCCTTTGGAGACATCATGAACAGCCTGCTTGTCGATCTCAAAGTATGTGAAGGATGCGGAGCTCTCTGGCTCCGCTCGATGCCGGGAAGGGTCTACTGCCGGCGTTGCGCTCCCTTGCTTGCCGACTTTCCCGCAGCCCAAGGGCTTCGGCGCAAGGCGCGCCGGGCCGCGCACCGGCCCGTCCTTCTCGCCCGCACCGTACAGTCCATCGGAGGTGCCCGGTGAGCGCTGCCCTGGTCATTCTTCCGCACGTCTGGGCAACCGCAGACGCCAACTATACCGGCGGTCAACGCCTCTCGCTGACACCGCCTCCCAACCAGTCCACACGGCCAACTCCCGACCCCGCCAGCCGCAAAGGACCGCACTCGCTGCGGCTGGTCTCAGCCGAGGCTCCTCCCGCGCGGGCATTGCCTGCGCCGCAGCCCGAGGTCGCCTTCTATCGCAAGTACACCGAGGCCATGCTGCAGCGGTATCTGAAGCTATCGCTCGAAGCCGGCCGCGTCCCATCGCTGATGGGTCGCGAACTCTTCCGCGGCGACGTCAGTCACTGTGCCGTTCAGGGCTTTGACGACGTGGTCATCTTCTGCCACGACGTCGGCAAATGCCTCGAACGGCTTACCCCCGGGCAGCAGCATCTGGTTCGCCGCATCGCGCTTCAAGGCTACGGACAGGCTGAAACGGCGGCCATGCTCGGAATCAGCCACAAGACGGTCTGCCGTCATTACGCAGAGGCTCTCGATCAGCTCACGTCGATGCTGATTGGTGCCGGACTGCTTCGCATCCAGGAGGGAGTCCACTAGACCGGTGAAGTAAGCACCTGTGGAAAAGTTTGTCAAGGGGGTCAGGTTTGCGCAAATGGAATTACCCCATTCGCTGCAACGACTTAGCTTCGAAAAATAAATGTCCATTCCACTGCCTTCAACCTGCTATTCTATTAATATAAGTAAGAAATGAGAGACGGGAGCGCGCGCCACACCAGGCGAGGCTCCCGTTTTTCGTGCCTGCTTATACCTCCAACCCCTCCACACATCAGAATCCACCCCAAGGCAACAGCCTTGCCTCACCGACCCTGCCACCAGGACGAAAGGAGCCTTTGAATGGAGTGGAACCAACCCCAGACGCAGCACGGGCTGTGGCCCGCAGGCCATGCCCTCTGCCGTAATCCGACGCTCGCGCTCGATGCCGCCCGGCGAGTCCGAACCCTCGCGCTGAACGCCATGGCCGTCGACTTCCCCGAGGTCGCCGGCCACCCCAATCGGCTTCCCTTCGAAGGCTGCCTCACGCTCGTCGATACGCCCAGCGACCGCGCTCCATCCGGCGCCCGCGGCCACCGCGTCGTACTTACCCACGCCGCCGCCGAGGCCGCCATCCCCAGCCTGCTTGGCATGGCCGTCGACTACAAGGCCGGCTGGGATGGACACGACGCCCGCCAGAAGTGCGGCATCATCACCTCGGCCGCGCTCGAAGACAAGAAGCTGATGGTCGCCGGATACCTCTACGCCCGCGACTTCCCGGAGATGGAGCCTGCGCTGGGCGCCGGCTCCGGAACAGGCATGGGCATGAGCTACGAGCTCGCCGACGCCCACGTGGCGGACATGCGCGCGTCCATCTGGACCCTCACCAAGGCGACCTTCACCGGCGCGGCCATCCTGCTGCGCGACAAGGCCGCTTATCGCGGCACCAGCTTCCGCGTCAGGCGAGGCATGAAGAAGCCCGTGAGCCGTCTCGAAGCGAGCCGTCGCTAACCCGGTAACCGAAATCCTCAACAACCCGCAGTCCAAGGAGAAACAATGTCGTTTCTTGGCTTTTTAGAGGCCATTGGCAAGGACTTTGTCAAAGGCCTGAAGTTCGCCCTTACCTATGCGATTCCGGTCGAAAGCCTGGTCGCCCTGCTCTTCCCGACGACCGCGCCCGTCATGTCCGCGGCCGAGGATGCCACGACGCTGATCCAGAACTCCGTCATCGCGGTCGAGCAGAAGTTCGCCGCGGCCGGCATGCAGAGCGGCACCGGCCCGCAGAAGCTTGCCGACGTGCTCACGCTCTCGCAGGGAGCCGTCACCACGCTGCTCACCCAGGCCGGCATCAAGGCCGATCCCGAATACGTGACCAACCTCGTGAACGCGGTCGTCGCCATCCTCAACGTGCAACCCGCACCGGCTTCGACCCCGGCACCTGCCGCCAGCTCCAGCAACTAGCAAAAGGAGATCTCTTCATGGAGATGGAAATGCAAATCCCCGCCGGCCTGAGCGCCGGCACCAGTGACGATCTCGGCATGGCGCTCGAGCGCCTCAACGCGGCCGCCGGCCTGCTGGAACAGGCAGCCGAGCGCTTCGCCGGCCTCGACCTGAGCGTCGCGCTGAACGCATCGCTGCCCAGCGCGCGCGAGCAGCAGCTCGAGCAGCGTCTCGCCGAGGCGGAGGCGACGATCGTCTCGCTGCGCGCCGAAGCCGCCCGCACCGAGACCGCACGCGCATCGGCAAGCTATGCGGGCCGCAAGACCGCACCCGCCGGCGCGCCCGCGCTCGCCTCGCGTGAGGGAGTTGCGGTCGAAGCCTCCGCACTCGACGCCTCGCTGCGCAGCCTCTCGATCGAGCAGCGCATCGCGGTCAAATCCGAGATGCTGCGCACCGGCCTGCTCTAAAAGGCAGGGCTCAGAGCTCAGGGATCAGCAAGACCCTCATCCCTGCGCCGGACTGAGCCCTGACCCCTGATCCCTTAGCCCTGAAAAAAGGAGAAGCATGAACGCAAAGTTTACCGACATCCACGCGACCGCCGACTACATCGGACCCGGCGCCATCGAAGTCCCGCACTACCAGTCTGAAATCGTCGATCTGGTGCGGCGCCGCGGCGTCTTCGGCCAGCGCATCAAGCAGGTGCCGGCCACCGGCCACCCCTCGCGCTACTTCGAGGAGACGGCCATCCCCGTCGCCGCCGCGGCAAGCACCTTCGTCGACCCGCGTAACATCGTCGCGCCGGTCGTCAGCCCCACGCGCGTCGAGCGCGCCGTGCCGCTAAAGGCCCTGGTCTCGCAGATCAACTACAACCTGTTCGATCTCGAGCTCGGCAAGCAGCAGTCGCAGTTCGCCTACCTGCAGGCGAAAGACCTGACGGACACCGTCGACGGCGTCCTGCGCACGCATGACCTCGCCCTCTGGAACGGCACCGACACCAGCTTCTCGACGCCGACCTCCGCGCAGTACTTCGGCGTTGTCGGCCAGATCGTAGCGGGCGGCAACACGACCACCATCGGTACCACGCAGTCGATCGTCGACGGCCTCAAGTCGACCATCGCGCAGATGCTTGCGAACAGCAGCTACGGCGTGCGGCCGACGGCCATCTACGCCAATCCGGTGCTGCTCGATCTGATCGATCGCGAGATGAAGACGGAGTACAACGTCGTTCTCACCACGCGCAACATCGAGGGCGGCCTGACGGTGAAGCAGCTCTCCACCCAGGCCGGCGACATCCCGCTGATCCCGGAGTGGACGCTGCCGTACACCGGCACGCCCGGCTCCGGCTCAGCCGTGCTGCCCGCCTACATCGTCACCGAAGACCTGATCGAGTACCACTGGCTGTCTGATCCGAACCCGCGCGTCTTCCAGCTCGGCGTTCCCGGCAACCTGGCCTCGCAGTACGTCGTGGTCAAGTTCGGCGGCATCGTCGTCAAGGGCGCCAACTACGCCCACTACCAGGTCCTCGTCGACCGCTAAGACAAAAGCTTAACACCGAGAAACATCGATGAACCGATCAAGACGGATTCGACTTTGTCTGTCGAAGACAGAGGATGAGCGACACATTTGCGGACGCTTAGAATCCGGCTTCAGCCTTATCGTTCCTAATCGGTTCATCGGTGTTCCTCGGTGTTAAGCCTTCCTGCCTTCCGAAAGGAGTTACGCGATGGGCTATCTTTTACCCACCGAATACGAAGCCTACGGCCTGCAGCCGGAGACGGCCGCGGAGCTCGTCACCATGGCTTCGGCCCTGATGGAAGCCTGGTGCCGGCGGCCTTCGCTCTTCGCCACGCAGTACACCGAGCGCGTCCGCCTGATCGCCGGCTCGCAGACTATCCGCCTCAGCTACGGCCCGCTGCTGCCGGGCGCGTTGCTGAGCGGCCGCGTTCGCTATGCCCGCCCGCGTCGCGGCGAAGAAGAGAGCCGGATGCTCGAGCGCGACGGCTTCTTCATCCAGGAGATCGCCACTGCCTTCGGCCTGCCCGGCACCTGGACCAGCCTCGACGTCACCACCGTCGATCTCTACCCCGGCCCGCGCGAGGTCACGCTGCCGGCAACCTTCCTTGGTGCGGAAATCGGCTACAACGAGGTCGAGCTTACCTACACCGCAGGCTTCGTCACCGTACCCACGCAGGTGATGGCGGCGTGCGCGCAGATCGTCAAGAACGCGCAGGCCATCCCCGCGCTCAACGTGAAGATGAGCCGCCTGGACACGCTCGAGATGCAGTACTTCTCGAACGAGCTGATTGACCCTGGAGTGGAGCGGATGCTCGCACCCTACCGCGCGGAGCGTCTAGGGTGACCGCCCATCAGCGCATGGTCAACGCTCTCCTCCGCGGCGTCGGCGGCACCACCGTGCTGCTGCACCTGCCCGCACCGGCCGTTCCGGGCGACCCCGGCGAACAGCTCGGCCTGGCCACGCCGCAGTTTCAGGATGTTCCGCTTGCACCCGCGCTCTTTCGCCGTGTCCGGGCAAAGACCGGCACTGCGGACCGTCCGGATGAAGACTCCTACGAACTGCTGATCTCCGCCTCCGCAGTCGAACGCGCGGCGGGCACGCTCGGCTTCAACGCCGGAGACGTTCTCTTGGCGCAGGCCGGCGGCCTGCTCATCGACGGCACGCTCTACGGCATCACGTGGGTCGCCACCGCCGAGGCCTTCGGCTCGCCGTACCTCTATCGCCTCGGCCTGCGAGGCGCCATCAGCAACCTCACCTAAGAGCTCGCACTCGTGCAGCTCCGGAAAGGACAGGAACGTCGAATGTTGAACGTCCAAGCCACCAAAGACACCTTCTACACGATGCTGCAAACCCGCATCGCAGCGCTCAATCCGGCGCGCACGATCGTCATTCGCGGCGTGCTGCGGCCCGGCGTACTCGTACCCGAGAACGAGCTGCCCGGCGCCGCGGTCGACGGCATCGCGCCCGCCGAGGCCTTCTGCATCCGCTGGACTTCGCTGAATGTGGATGCGCAGAGCGCCGGCCCGCTGCTCACCCTCGGCTGCGAGATCCGCTACGCCTCCGACGGAACTGCCGGCAACGCCAGCATGGATCGCGGCCGGACCCTCGCCGCCATGGACGCGGAACTCGCCACCGCGCTTACATGCTGGCCGCTCCACACACCGGCTGAAGCCCTCGCCGAAATCCCCGGCGGCGGTGCCTCAACCGCCACGCCGCTTGGCTCCAACATCTTCTGGAGCGAGGCCACCTTCGCCCCCATCGTGCCGCGCGGCGAGCGCCTGGAACGCACCGCGCAACTGGAGGTCTTCGGCTATGGCCAGTGAACTGATCGCTTCCGTGGCTCCGGTCTCGCGCCGCGTCCGCGCCTTCTTCGCGCCCGTCAACCGGGTCACCGCGCAACCCACCACGTGGGATCCAGCCGGCATCGCGGCCTTCAACCCCGCCGCGCCGCCCGCACCCTGGGTCGATCTCGGCTGGTGCTCGAACTTCGTCCGCACCTCCGGCACCAGGTCGACTGTCCTCACCGGCGGCGCTCCCGCGGTGCCGCTTGCGCAAGCCCGCACCGCCATCGAGGCCAACGTCTCGCTCGAGTTCGAATCCTGGGGCAAGCTGGCGCTCGCGCTCACCGCCGGCGTCCAGCAGATGAACGTCCTGCGCACGGCGTCCGGAGCCACGGCCAACGGAAGCGGGGGAACAGCCGTCGCCGCAGTCCCACTCGCATCTGACTCGACCGCAACCACGCTCGATGTCGGCACCGCGGCCGCCGGCTTCACCGTTGGCGAGGTCGTCGCTGTCGATATCGACTATGCAGCTCAGACCGGCTTCGTCGGCTCCGGGGTCAGCGGAGGCTACGTGAAGTCGGCGGCTTCGATCGGAAGCGACGCCGACTACATCCGGCGCGTCACGCTCAACGTTGGGCGCGTCGTCGCGATCGGTACCGGAAGCGCGGGCAACATCCTCACGCTGGGCGCACCGCTGCTCGCGGGCGCACCCGCCGCCGGCATGAAGGTCTCGCACGTCGCCGGCTTCTGCGACCGCGAAGGCGGCAGCTTCTTCCAGGAGTGGTCCGCGCTCTTCCTCCTCGACGGCGAGCAGGGCGACCGCATCGTCTTCCACTACCCGCGCCTGCAAGCCGCGCAAGGACCGGCAGAGAAAGCAGAAAGCCTCACGGCGTCAAAGTTCGGTTCGCTCGAACGCGTCCGCCTCGCCGGCACCTTTCGCGCCCTGCCAATCACCGACGCCAACGACGGCGAGAAGATCGTCTGCTTCCGCAGCTACCTGCCCGGCCCCATGCGCGCGGTCTAGCCAACCTATCCCCCACCCGGAAAATCCCCGTGCCCCATGCATCGCGCCCTTTGCGATGCGTGGGATCACCCCACCACCTCCGTGCCCCATGCATCGCGCACTTTGCGATGCGTGGGATCGAGCACGCCCCTTCACATCACCGCACAACACCTCACAAGGAGGTTCCATGAACCAACGCACCCACTGGAAGCTGGCGGAGCTTTTCGTCGCCGCCTTCCTCATGCTCGGAACGCTCAGCATGACGGCGGCCACGGCCTTTGCCTCTGGCCAGACCGCACCCACGACGCCCATCCCCACCACGACGGTCCAGGACACCGTCTACCGCGCCGACGGCACAGCCGCCGGAGGCACCGTCCTCATCAGCTGGCCGGCGTTTACCACGGCCAGCGGCCGTACCATCGCCGCCGGCTCCACCTCGGTGACGATCGGCTCCGGCGGCTCGCTAAGCGTGCCGCTCGTTGCCAACTCCGGCTCGACCCCCATGGGCAGCTACTACACGGCGGTCTTCCAGCTGAACGACGGCACCGTGACGCGCTCCTACTGGGTGGTCCCGGTCAGCGCCTACCCGGTGCAGGTTTCGGCCATCAGCACCTCCGTGCTGCCCGCCAGCGTAGCGATGCAGACCGTGTCGAAGACGTACGTCGACAACGCCATCGCGGTCGCAGCCACGGGCACCCCGCTCGACAGCTCGCCCTACGTCCTCAAGGCGGGCGACAGCATGACCGGCGCGCTCAACCTGCCCGGCGATCCCACTTCGCCACTCCAGGCCGCGGATATGAACTACGTCGGCGAGCAGATCGCGGGCGTCACCGCCGGGCTCGGACAGAAGGTGAGCATCACGCCGTTTGCCACGCAGACGGTCATTCAACCCCCCAGCACCGAGCTTGCCGTCAACACGCTGAACAGCGTGCAGTATGCGGCGGACTTCGTCTCCGGCACCGGCAACAACGGCATCGCAAACGCCGCCGCCAGCGCCAATTGCACCTCCGGCTGCGAGGTTGTCGCAGAGCAGACCTACCCCGCCACCGAGCCGCTTGCGCCAACAACCTGGAACAACGAAACGCACATGGTGGATGAGCGCGGCGGCGGCCGCAAGGATACCTTCTTCAACCCCATCAACACCCAGGGCAGCCAGAACAACGGTGCGGCCATCGATGTCCAGTCCACGCAGTCCGCGCCCAGTGTGCTGGCGCAGACCGGGCAGACCGTCATCTACTCCACCGGCCTCGCCATCAGCCAGGAGGGGCTCACCGGTGGCAACAACACCTTTCCCTCGCACGTGCAGGGCACGGTGCCCTACTTCAAGACCACCTACAGCGCACTCAACCTTACCGGCACATCGAACACTCCCGGCCAGCACGTTCTCGCGCCCGAGGTGCAGAACTGCTACGGCGTGGGCGACTGCCTGATGGGCAGCCTGGAGATGTTTGCCTCCGGCGGCTTCCGCGACGACGCCGACGAGGGCGCGCACCCGTTCGACCTCGCTTTCTCTGAAGACACCCATGTCTTCGTGGGAACCTGTTCCACCGGCTGCTCCACCGGCTCCACCACGCTGAAGATTGCCGCGACCGCAAGCCCCGGCACGCAAGGTGAGGGCCGCTTCCTGATCGATAAAAATCCCGCCCACATCCTCAACACCGGCACGATCTCCGGCGGTTCTCCCTCCGGTGGCCGCCAGCCGCTCGCCACCTTCACCGGCACCAGCTTCCCCGTCAGCACCTTCCTTGAGACCAACGAGACCATCCCCAGCCAGTCGAACAACATGGCTCCGGGCACGGTCAACGTGCCCATCGTCACCTCCGGCGTGCCCACCGGCTTCGCCACCAACACGGCGGCCTTGCCCACGACCTCGGGCGTCGCGTGCCTGTCGGACGTGGCCGTCGGCGATGGCCGCGCGCTCAACTTCGAGACCGCCGCCTACACCGTCACCGATGCCAGCCACATCCAGCTGACGCTGAACCGGCCCCACGCCACCGGCGCCACCATCGCCGTTGGCGGACTCTGCGGCTACGGCCTGGAGCAGACCGTCGACACCAGCAACGGCATCCGCCAGGTCTTCTCGGTCATCGGCTCTCCTTCGTCCACCAGCCTGCTCTACGCCGGCGGTTCTACGCCGGTGGTCGGGGTTCAAGGGGAGAACAGCGCGTACGCCAACATCAACCTCGCCGTCGCCTCCATCGCGCGCAGTGCCAACGTCGTCACCGTCACCACCTCCGGCAATCTGCCGGCCGATGTCAACGGCCTCACGCTGAGCGTCACCGGCGTCGCCGACACCAGCTACGACGGCAGCTTCCAAGTCACCACGACCAGCGCTAACACGCTCACCTACACGAACTCCGGTGCCAACTCCACCAGCTCCGGAGGAACTCTCTCGTACTCTACCGGCGCCTACAATCTCTACCCCATGGCCGAGGTCCTCACCGTCTTCAACCCCTCCACCAAGGCGGTCGACGGCTACATGAGCCTCGCGGCGAACACCGTTCCCTGGGCCGCCGGCGACGCCGTCGAGCAACCGCACTACTACCAGGAGAACGTGCACGCCGACCCCGAAGCCATCACCCAGTACACGCCGCGGCCTTCGTATAACGTCATCCCCGGCCTGTTCTACTACGGCAACAATGGCCCTGGCCTGTACGGCTTCCAGGTTGCGAACGAGTCGCCTGTGACGAATTACTTCGGCAACGGCGGAACCCACACCGCGCCCAGCGTCGGCCTCAGCGTTACCGGCGTATGGAACCACGCGCTCGAGCTCGAAGGCGGCGAGGACGCCGCCATCGCGGTCCACTGCAACTCGCACGGCTGCAACACCTGGAACTCCGCCTACAACCTCTTCGAGCTCGATAACAGCAGCGGCGTCGACACCGTCAACTACTCGCCCGCGACGAGCATCCTGAACCTGAACCTGCGCGGGGGCGCGTACCAGTTTTCTCCGACAGGATTCACGGCCAACACCATCAACGTCTCCACCATCAACGCGAGCACCGTGCATGGCGCCTTCACCGGGTCGTTCTCAGGATCCGTCACCCCGGCCAGCCTGCCCGTCTTCGTCGCCTCCGGCTCCGGCCACTCCATCGGCGCCGTCCCGGACCCCGGTGCCACCGCCGGCAACACCCGCTTCCTGCGCGAAGACGGCACCTGGGTCGTGGCCGGTACGCCAGCCGCTGCCACCTCCACGTCGCTCGGCACCGTGCAGCTTGCCGCCGGCCAGACCTCCGCCGTACTCGGTTCAGCCGCCGCGCAGCCCGTCTCCGCGTTCGCGGCGAACACGGGCCTGGGCGTCATCGGCGCGGCACGCGGCACCTCGTTCACCACGCTCGATACGTTGTACGACTTCACCAACCAGTCCGGCACCACCGTCTCCGACCGCATCGGCTCGAACAACGGCACCCTGGGCGGCAGCACGCTGCCGGCCTGGACCGGCAACGGACTCTCCTTCAGCCTGGGATCGAACGTTGCCCTGCCCGCCGCGCTGAACGGCGAAAAGACCTTCTATTACGCCGTGTACGTGAACCCCATCACCTCGGGAGTCCAGGCCAGCGATGTCTATCCGCCGATTATGTCGAGCAGTACCGGCGGCTCCGGCTTCAACGTGATCCTGCAGCTACCGGGCGAGATCTCCACCGGGCAATCCGACCACCTCTACACCACCACGCTTTATCCCAACGCGCTCTCCACCGCATCCCTCAACACCCTCTCCGGCTTCGAGGTACTGACCGTTGTTTGTGGAACCAGCGGAAGCTCCGTCGATCACATCTACCTGAACGGCGTGGAGGTGAGCTATAGCACGCAGGCGGCAAACTGCGGCGTCCAGACCACCGGCAACCTGTATCTCGGCTCCTCCGGTGTCGCGCCCTGGAGCGGAAACTACTTCCCCGGCACGTTCTACGGGTTCGGTGCCAGTTCCACCCAGCACACAGCCGCGCAGGTGCAGCAGAACGTCAGCGCGTTCTTCGCGCTGGCCGCGGCCAAGGGCGTCCCCACCTCGCCGCTGCCGGTGTCGCTCGCGCTGCCGCAACTGCTTGCACTCGGCGACTCCATCACGGCCGGCACCAACGGCCAGACGCCCTACACGGCGCAGCTCACGCTGACCAACCAGCCGTCGTACACCATCTCGAACTACGGCATCATCGGCATCCGCCTGGGCGCCATCCTCTCGCACGAGGCCAACCGCGCCGCTCCCCTCTGCAATACGCAGTCGGGTCCCGCCGTCGCGATCCTCGAAGGCGGTACCAACGATCTCGCCGCAGGCAATCCCATCAGCCCGCAGGCGGTCTGGAGCGAGGCTGCCGCATGGGCCGCGCTGATGCGCAAGGCCGGCTGCACCCCGTTCATCAACACGATGATCTCGCGCACCGCCAACGGCTATAACAACCTGACCATGGATGCGCTGAAAGACACCTACGACGCGCTGATCCTGCAGCAGGCGAAGTCCGTCGGCTTCGCCGGTGTACTCGACGTCGCCGCCAACCCGCTGCTCGGCGCGGACGGCGCCTCAGCCAACTCCACGTACTTCCAGTCCGTCGACCACATCCACCCGACAACGCTCGGGAATCAGCTCATGGGAACAGCCGTCTCAAACGGCCTCAACTGGTACTTCGGCTACAACGAGTCGAACCCGCATGTGCTGACCACCCTCAGCGGCTTCACCATGGCCTGCTCGGATGGCTACCTCGACCTGAGCGGCCTCACCGCTGGCGGCAACATCACGCTGCCGGACTGCACCGGCGCAAGCGGCGCCACGTTCCGCTTCAACAACCCGCAGTCCACTTATGCTGTCACGGTTACCGCGGACTCCTCGGCGCATCCGGTCAACGGCAGCAGCGGCGCGGTCACGATCCCGGCCAACAGTACGCTCAATCTGCGCCTCGTTCCTAACCCAAAGACAACCGCCGGCTGGCACTGGGAGTTTTAAGGCGTGAAGGACATGTCCTGCCGGACGGGCCCGCTGCGCGCGGGGCGCTCACTTCGTGAGTTACGACTGCTTCGCGTTGGTCCTCCCGTTGGTCGGCACAGAGTGTATGTGCCGACCAACGGGAGGACCACGCGAAGCCCAAGACGGCCCGAAGGGCTCGCCCCGCGCGATGAGCGGGCCCGTCCGGCAGGACAAGTAGTTCAGCAGGAAAACGGAGCCACGCATGACCGAAGATCAACTGCTCCAAATGGGCCGTAAACTCGCCACCAACCAACGCAACGAGCACGGTGACTTGCCCGCAGTCTGGATGGCCACAGAGCTGCTGCACATCCGCGACCGCACCGGCAAGACCAACCCGCTCGCCGCCAATCCCGTCCAGCGCCTGTTTGAAGAGCGGCGCGGACAGCAGAACATCGTCCTCAAGGCGCGGCAGATGGGCATCACCACCTGGATCGCCGCGCGCTTCTTTCTCAAGACCATCACCATTCCGGGAACGCTGACCGTGCTCTGCGCCCACACCCGCGAGGCTTCCGAAGGCCTCTTCGCCATCGTCCACCGCCTGTGGCAGAACCTGCCGGACGACCTGCGCAAAGGGCCGCTGAAGCTCGCGCGCGCAAGCTCCAACCGCATGGTCTTCCGCGCGCTCGACAGCGAGTTCCGCGTCATCAGCGCAGGCGAAGAGAACGCCGGCCGCAGCCTCACCATCCAGAACCTGCACCTAAGCGAGATCGGCCGCTGGCCTGGCGACGCGCAGGCCACGCTGGCCGGGCTGCGCGCCGCGCTCGCACCCGGCGGCGAGATGACGCTCGAATCGACCCCGTGCGGCGCCTGCGGCGCGTTCTACGAGGAGTGGACACACGCCGCCGAGACCGGCCTGGTGCAGCACTTCTTTCCGTGGTGGCTCGAACCGGCCTACACCGCCGGCGCGCCTTCCGACCTCACGACCATTGAGCTAGACCTGATGGCCCGGCACAACCTGACGCCGCGCCAGATCGGCTTCCGCCGCGAGCTCGAACGGAGCTTCCGCGGGCTGCGCGCACAGGAGTACGCCGAAGACCCCGAAAGCTGCTTCCGCGCCTCCGGCGACGGCTGCTTCCCGCCCGAGCCGATCGAGCGCCGGCTCGCGCAGCTGAGCGAACCATTCCTCACCAGGCGTTCCGGGGCCTTGCAGGTGTGGCTTCCGGTCGTGCGCGGCCGCGGCTACCTGCTGGGGGTCGACACGGCCGGCGGCGGCCCTGAAGGCGACTACGCCGCGATCCAGGTGATCGAGCGATCGAGCGGCCTGCAGTGTGCCGAGCTGCGGGAACGCCTTACGCCGCTCGAGCTCGCGCGTGTGGCCACGCAGCTTGCCCGCGAGTACAACAACGCGATGATCTGCGTGGAGCGCAACAACCACGGCGCCGCGGTGCTCGCGTATCTCGACGCGACAGAGCGCTACGAGCGCGTCTACGCCCGCAATGGCGAAGCGGGGTGGCTGACCACCGCGGGCAACAAACCCGCGATGATCAGTCGCATCGGCGCGCTGCTCGAAGAAGATGCAAAGCTGTTTTCCTCACGGCGTTTTCTCGCAGAGTGCCGCACGTTCGTGTCGTTTGAGAACGGAGGCTCGGGCGCCGCGCCAGGCGCGCACGACGACTGCCTGATGGCCATGGCAGTCGCGCATGCTGTGAGGAATGAACTGAAACGATAAGTGCGTGTCCTGCCGGACGGGCCCGCTCATCGCGCGGGGCGACCACTTCGTGGGGTGTTGGGCTTCGCGTGGTCCTCCCGTTGGTCGGCACAGAAGATTGTGCCGCGCGGCCACGCGAAGCTCCCAGCGTACGCAGTACCGCCCGCCCGGCGTCAGGGCGCCCGTCCGGCAGGACATGCTTGTATGCTTCTCCGCATGGCCGTTCTCGCCGTCCAGGCAATCCGAAGAATGCGCGGCGGCGCCCAAAGCCAGCTGATGCTCGGCGCCGACTCGCGCCTCTGGGTGGTCAAGTTCCAGAACAATCCGCAGCACCTTCGCGTGCTCGCCAACGAACTTATCGCCACGCGCCTCGCAGAGGCACTCGGACTGAGCGTCCCCGCCACCGACGTCATCGAAGTCACGGACTGGCTCGCGCAGCACACACCGGATCTCTTCGTCGATCACGGCAAGGGCCGCCGCGAACGTTGCCCGGGCGGCCTGCACTTCGGCAGCGCCTTCGTGGGCGGCCTCATGCCCGGGCAGGTGGTCGACTTCCTGCCCGAACCGCAGCTCGACGACCTGCGCAACCACGCAGAGTTCGCCGGCATGCTCGCGCTCGACAAGTGGACCGGCAACTGCAACGGCCGGCAGGCGGTGTTCGAGCGCAGGCAGCGCGAGCGCAAGTACCGCGCCATCTTCATCGACCAGGGCTTCTGCTTCAACGCCGGCGACTGGACCTTCCCGGATTCACCCCTCCGCGGCATCTACCCGCGCGCGAGCGTCTACGCACGAATCCGCGGCTGGGACTCGTTTGAACCGTGGCTCAGCCGCCTCGAAACCATCAACGCCGACCAGCTCTGGGCCATCGCCGAAGCCGTACCGCCGGCCTGGTACGGCGGCGACCTCACCACGATCGAACTCCTGATGGAGCAACTCCTCCATCGCCGTGCCAAGGTCCGGGACCTCATCACCGCCTTCAAAGATTCCGACCGCAACCCGTTTCCAAACTGGAACTCCGCGGTCCCCATCGCACTCCCGCACCCCTTGGAGCCCGCTCCCATGAAGTTTGTCATGTAGCCAGGCGAAAGACTTAACACGGATCATACGGATGGGACGGATAAGAAGGGATCGAGAGCTAGGGTCAACGCTGTTCTGCCGATGAATGAAACCGGTGCCTCACCACCTTATTCTTAATCTACTGTTTCTTTGCTTGTGTCATTGTTGTTCTTCCCAATAGCTTTCTGTCTTTGTCTTGATCCGTCCTTATCGGTCCAATCCGTGTTATCGGTGTTAAGCTTTTCTCTCCCGGAGGCTACCAATGCACGATCGAGTCCCCTGCGAGTTCTTCGTCGTTCGCTACGTTCCCGACGTGGTGAAGGGTGAGTTCGTCAATATCGGCGTGCTGCTGCGCGAAGCGGCCGGATCGCCTGATCAACCTTCCCCCATGCGAATCCGGTTCACCCGCGACTGGTCGCGCGTCCGCTGCGTCGATGCCTCGGCCGATGTCGCGCTGCTCGAAGATCTGGAACAGGAGCTCAATCGTCAGCTTGCGCAGGGCGCAACCGGCTCTGAGGCGCGCGCGCTGCTTCCGATCCTTGAAGCCTCGCTTTCGAACTCGATCCAGATCACCGAACCGCGTGCCGCGCTGGCCGAGAACCTGGCCACGGAGCTCGAGCAGCTCATGCGCCTCTACGTCGACCCGATGCGGTCCGCCGCGCCCGCCAAGGGAGCTCGCAAGAATACCGGCCGGCCCGCGATTCAGTCCGCCATGCGCACGCACTTCGAACGCGCCGGCGTCTGGCAGCTGATGAACAAGCGCATTCCGGCCGAGCGCTACACCCGCAAGGGCGACCCGCTGCGGCTCGACTGCGGCTATTGGAACGATCCGCGATTCGACAAAGTGCTTCACATCTTCCAGGCAGTTTCGCTCGAGGGGGATCTGGAGAGCGCAAAGGTCTTATCCTTTATGGCTCCGCAGTTGCACGCTGCCGTAGCGCGCCGCGATCAAGCGAAGCTGCAACTGACAGCCGTGGTCGAGCCGCGAATGGCCCTCGCCCCGGAGGACGGCGAGCTGGAAGAGCGATATCGCTTCGGCGTCGAAACCATGGAGAACGAGCATCTGATCCGCGTCCTGCCCATGGGTCGCCTGGAAGAGGCGGCCAAAACAGCGCAATTCGATCTGGGCCTGTAAGGACTCTGTCCTGCCGGACGGGCCCGCTGCGCGCGGGGCGCTCACTTCGTGAGTTACGACGCCTTCGCTCGCTCCTCCCGCTGGTCGGCACAGAAGATCGTGCCGCGCGGCCACGCGAAGCGATCACAGCACGAAGTGCTCGCCCCGCGCGACCAGCGGGCCCGTCCGGCAGGACAAATATTTCCATCTTTTCCCAAAAGGGCACAGCCAAGGCTGTGCCCTTCACCTTTTGCACGAAGGTGCACCTCTTATGCCACTCACCACCCGCATTCAAAACGCCTGGACCGCTCTTAGAGCCCAGTCAAAGCCACCCAACCCCCGCAAGACGCAAGCGCTCCCCGCCATCCTCAGCCCGTATCAATCCCCCGTCTCGAACTCACTCAACGCGCTCCCCAAACCCTCCGCCGTCAGCCTGCGCAAGTTCGCTGAAACCCCGGTCGCCCGGCGCGCCATCAACCTGGTCAAAGACCGCATCGCGTCCATGGACTGGCAGATCCGCGTCCGCCGCGGCGTCGAGCCGGACTCCATCGACGACGTCCAGGCGAAGCTGAACGCGCTGCGCCTCGCCCTCGAGCAACCCAACGTCTCCGACAGCTTCCGCACGCTGTTCGAACAGGTTCTCGAAGACACGCTCGTCGGCGGCTTCGGCGCAGTCGAGATGAAGCCCACCGGCGACCAAACAAAACCCTTCGAGCTCTGGGCCATCGACGGCGCCGCCATCCAGGTCGACCCGCGCTGGAACGGCGATCCCGAAACCGCACGCTACGGCTTCCAGACCGGTCGCGTCGGCACCGAGGCCGTCACCCCCTTGCTCGACTCCGAACTGATGTACATCCGGCTCAACCCCCGCACCTACACCCCCTTCGGCCTCGGCCGCTTGGAGGTCGCCTACGAGTCCATCAGCCAGCTGCTCAGCGCTAACCGCTACGCCGGTCGCCTCGCCTCGAACTCCGTCGTCCAGTACGCCCTCTGGCTCGATGAGACCACGCCCGAGCAGCACGACCGCCTGATCCGCTGGTGGCAGGACGAGATCGAAGGCACCGGCCGCGTGCCCGTGCTCTCCTGCGAGAAGAAACCCGAGGTCCTGCGCTTCGCCGGCGGTACCGATGCCGACCTCCGCATCGCCTGGCAGGAGTTCCTGATCAGAATGATCGGCAACGCCTTCGACCTGCCGCCCATGCTGCTCGGCCTCGAGGCCGACGTCAACCAGTCGACCGCCGGCGAGTTCGCCGACGAGGCCTTCCAGTCCGCCATCGTGCCGGTCGCGCGCCTGCTCGCCGAACACATCACCCGCGATCTCTTCAGCAAATGCATCGGCTGGCCCGAGTTCGAGTTCCTCTTCAACGACCTCGAATCCCGCGACGAACAGGGCGAACTCAACATCCAGATCCAGCTCCTCAACGCCGGCGTCTTGTCGGTCGCCGAGGTCCGGGCTATGCGCGGACTGCCGCCCGCAATCCCAACGGCAAGCGAGGACGTAGCCCAGGAGCCGATCGCATGCAGCTGACCATCGACAATCTGGATGGCCTCGGGCCCATCGACTACACCCCCGCCATCGACGCCTCCGCGCCCTTTGAGATCGTCCGCACCCTCAATGCGCCCTCAGTCCTCAAGGGCATGCTCTGCCTCGCCGCGTCCATCCTGCCCACGCCTGTCCGCCGCGGCCGCGTCGTCGTCACCAGCGCGGCGGGCGTCACGCTCTTCACCGGCTACCTCACCACCGAACCCGCAAACCTCTACGCTGGCGAGTCGAGCTCCGGCCCCGTCTACCGCCTCGCGCTCTCCGCCGTCTCAGACGAATGGCTCCTCGACAAGCAATCCTGGGGCTCGACCGTCGGCACCGGCATCGGCGCATCCACCTCCAACCTGATCGACGCCCTCGTCCAGCGGCTTGCACCAGGCGTGCTCGCGACCGGCGGCTCGGCCAATAACCTCGCCGGCATCTTCGAGCCGGAGAAGGGAAGCGTCTGGTCGCAGAACGCGGGCCTCGTCGCCAGCTCCACCTACAGCGGCTATCGCGCGATCGGCGGTGCCATCGGCCTCGGCGAACTCGCGCTCGTCCGCCACACCTTGTCCGATGGCGACGGCTCGCTCGAAGTCGCCGCGCTTAAAACCACCTCGCTCAAAGAACTCGCCAACGACGTCACCGTCACCGGGGCCGAAGAGCCTGCGGCCTACTGGACCGAGCTCTTCACCGGCGACGGTACCACCACCACCTTCGACCTGCTCGGCGAACCCGAGACCCCCAACGCCGCGCACGCCACACTCCTCGCCGAACCCTTCACCGAGTCCACCCTCAACCTGCAGGTGTGGCAGCTCACCGATCCCGGCGCCCACCTCGCGCTCAGCTCCGCCGGCCTCGCCGTCACCGGCGGCAACGGCCTGGACGGCCAGACCACCCTCACCGCCTGGGATCCGCTGGAAGTCGGCGGCACCGTGGTTCTCGAGCTCGACACCGTGACCTTCGCCACCGGCTCGGCCGGCATCCTCGGCGGCCTTTACAACGGCCCCACGCAGCAGGCCAACTGCTTCGCCGGCTTCAACATCCGCCAGAGCGCCGGCAACACCATCGCCACACCCATGGTGCTCGGCGTCGAAGCCGGTACGTCGCTCACCCTTACGCCCGGCCACACCTACACCCTGCGCCTGCGCCTCCACTGCCCGGAGCTCCTGCGCGTCCAGCAGTCGTTCTATGCGCTGGTCGACACTGCCGCCGGCCCCGTCGTCGACCAGTTCGGCTCCGGCACCAGCCCGGCGCCCGCCTCGCTCGTCTTCGAAGCGCGTGACCAGGCCGCCGCCTCGAACACGCCCGCGTCGATCCTCTACGATGGCGCGGTCGCGCTCTCACCCGCGCAGGCCACGTTCGTTCCCATCAACAGCCTCACGCTCATGGGCTCTATCGGTGCGCTGACCCTGACTCGCACCGGCACCGCCTGGGTCCGGAGCACCTCCTCGACCGGTTCCCAGTGGACGCGTCTCATCGGCAAGGCCGCCGACGGCGCCGACTGTGCGGTCACCTCGTCGGCGACGGGCCATGTGGCCTTCTTCGCCGGCCGCGTCCCCGCCGCGGGCGAGACCATCGCCGTCTCCTACCGCGGACGCCAGCGCGCCATCGCCCGCGTCGCGGACCCCGCCAGCCTCGCCGCCGAGGCAGCCGGCGGCGCGGTTGGGAGCGCCAGATGGTTGGGACATGTAGCCCAGCCGCCCGCACGCTCTTCCGAGGACTGCGAAGCCGCCGCCCAGGCCATCCTCAGCTTCGCCGCCACCCGCGCGGCCGCACTCAGCGGCTCGTACGAGGCCGTCAACCCGCCCACCAACGATATCTGGCCCGGTGACCTGCTCATTCTGGACACGGCTGGCGACACCCTCAACTGCATGATCCGCCGCGTCACCGTCTCGCAGCAGGGCGCATGCCCCGAAGCCCTCACCTACCGCCTCGCCTTCGCCAACGACTGGGCCGAAGGTCTCGGCCTCAAGCTCTCCGAAACCATCGAAGCCGACGCGCTGATTCCCAGTTCAGCCGTAAACCTCGTTGATGCCCCGACCGGCAACACGCTGCCTGCCCACACCCTCGCCAACCTGCCCCAGGTCACCATCACCCCGGCCTCCACCACCTCGTTGACCGTCGACGCCGGCACCGCACCTCCGACCGGTGGTGGCTTCGAAGTCCGCCGCCGCGACGGTGGCTTTGGCTCGCTCACCACCCCCACCAACAGCGGCGATCTCGTCCTGCGCAGCCCCGTCCACGGCTTCTCCATCCCGCTCGCCGCCTCCGACGAGATCTTCTTTATCCGTATGTACGACGCATCCACGCCGCCGCTCTACTCGCGCTTCTCCACCGCCATCGTGAACCATCAACCCGGCAGCTAGCCAGAAGGGAACCAAAGCAAATGACCGAATTTGAAGGGCAAGTTCTCGGCGATCTGCAAGTCTTGAAGGCCCAGATGGAACAGATTCTCGGTATCGGCCAGCCTGGCCGGCTGCACGAACTCGAAGGCCGCCTCGCGTCGACCGAACGCTCCATGCAACGCATGAAGGGCATCGTCGCCGCGCTGGGGCCGCTGCTGGCCGTCGGGCACGTCGTCATCAGCTACTTATCGGGCAAACACCCCTAAAGACGTAAAGGCGCGCTCATCCCGCGCGGGGACCACTTCGTGGGGTATTGGGCTTCGCGTGGTTCTCCCGTTGGTCGGCACAGAAGATTGTGCCGCGCGGCCACGCGAAGCAGTCGTGACTCACGAAGTGAGCGCCCCGCGCGCAGCGGGCTCGTCCGGCAGGACATATCTTTATAATCATTGCTTATGCAGGCCGTCCCCAACCCTCTCATCGGCGTCGTCATGGGCAGCCGCAGCGACTACTCCGTGATGCGGGCTGCCGTCGAAATCCTGCGCGAATTCGACATCCCGCACGAGGTCCGCGTCGTCTCCGCGCACCGCACCCCCGACCTCATGGTCGACTACGCCAAATCCGCCGCCGGCCGCGGCCTCCGCTCGATCATCGCCGGAGCCGGCGGGGCAGCCCACTTACCGGGAATGCTTGCCGCATTGACAGTCGTTCCGGTCCTCGGCGTGCCCGTCGCCGCCACCGCGCTCCAGGGCTTCGACGCCCTGCTCTCGATTGTCCAGATGCCCAAAGGCGTGCCTGTCGGCACCCTCGCCATCGGAGCCTCCGGCGCCGCCAACGCCGCGCTCCTCGCCATTGCCATGCTCGCCACCACCGATCCGGCGCTGCAACAGAAGCTGATCGCCCGGCGCGAAGCCACGCGCGACAAGGTGCTCGCCGAAACCATCGAAGAAGGAACCCAGCTGTGAGCACACCCTTACTCCCCGGCTCAACGATCGGCATCTTCGGCGGCGGCCAGCTCGGCCGCATGATGGCCATGGCCGCGCGCGCCATGGGCTACCGCATCCTCGTCCTCGATCCCGACCCCGGCTGCCCCGCGCGCTTCGTCGTCGACGGCTGCATCGAGGCCGCGTGGGACGACTCCCGCGGCGCCGCCATGCTCGCCCGCGGCTGCGACGTCGTCACCCTCGAAATAGAACAAATCGGCGAACACTCCATGGCCTCGGCCGCCACCTTCTGCCCCGTCCGCCCCAGCGGCGCTTTGCTTGCTGTAGTTCAAGACCGCATCGAGCAGAAGAACTGGCTCGTCAAACACGGCTTCCCGGTAGGCGAATTTCGCGCCGTGCGCTCGCTCGACGAAACCCGCGAAGCCATCACCGCGCTCGGCCCACGCTGCTTCTGCAAGTCCGCCACCGGAGGCTACGACGGCCGCGGCCAGGGCAAAGTCGGCTTCGCCAAGAGCCCGGGTGCCCCAGGTCTCGATTCCGAGACCTGGGAGGTAAAAGTCTCCGAGCAGGAGATTCGCGGCGCCTGGGAAGCCCTCGGCGAAGGCCCCGGCGTGGTCGAGAAAGGCATCGACCTCGAACGCGAGATCTCCGTTATGGTCGCCCGCAGCCCACGCGGCGAAGTAAAGGTGTATCCCGCGGCCTGGAACCACCACGAAAATCAAATCCTCACCTGGTCGGTGATCCCCGCGCCAATCCCGTCCGAGCTCGAAGCCAAAGCCCGCCAAATCGCCGGCGAGATCGCCGACACCTTCGCCCTCGAAGGCCTGCTCGCGGTCGAGATGTTCGTCTCAACCTCAGGCGAACTCCTCATCAACGAGCTCGCCCCGCGCCCACACAACAGCTACCACGAAAGCGAACGCGCCTGCGTCACCTCGCAGTTCGAGCAGGCCATCCGCGCCGTCTGCGACCTGCCCCTCGGCGACGTCGACGTCGTCCAGCCGTCCGCCATCGCCAACCTGCTCGGCGACCTCTGGCTCGACGCCGACGGCAAGCCCCGCCAACCCAGCTTCGACAAGGCTCTCGCCGTCCCCGGCGTGAAGCTGCACCTGTACGAAAAGCTGAAACCCCGCCGCGGCCGCAAGATGGGACACCTCAGCGCAATCGGAAAAACTGCCGATGAAGCCGTCGAACTCGTCCTTCGCGCCAAAGCCGCCCTGTAGCGCGGATCGGATGTACGTGCGTGGCGGCGCGTGCTACCATAACCCGCAAACAGGTGTCCAATCCTGAAGGAGGCACACGCAATGAGCGGTCACGAACTCGAAGGCGCACTTACCCTGATCGACCAGAACATCGAAACCACCCAGCAGCGCGTCTGGGATGACGTGATGACCTACCTTCGTTCGCACCACGACGAGGCCGTGCGGCAGCTGAACGAGACCCGCCAGGTCAGGGTGCCGACCTCCATCGGCATGCGTACCCTCAGCCTCGCCGAACTCGAGAGCCTTTCCGGCTGATGCTGGCGCTTTCCGTCACCTTCCTGGCGGCCATCTATCTCTACGGTCCCAACCTGCTCTCACGCTGGATTCTTTCCTTTGTCGCCCCGCAAAAAGGGGTTCCGTCCAATCGCGGCGAAGAAGTGACCCGTGCCGTGCTTTGGGCTTCCATTCCTCTCGCCATCGCCATCGCCTGGGTATGGTTCCGCGGCACGCTGCTGCTCTGGGGCAACTGGTCCGCCGTCGATAACGTCTACGTCTGCCTCAGCAGCACCTGCTCCGGCGCCGACCGCACCAACCTGCCGGCAAACCTGCGCGGCGTGCTCGGCATGAACTTTTCGCTCATTCTGCGCGAGTACCTGGTGGTTCTCGCCGGGGCCGGCGTCTTCGGCTTGCTGATCCGGAACTTCAGCCGTCTCCGCCGCAGAATGCGTTCGCCCTGGCAGCGCGAGCTCCTGGCCCGGCTGGTCACGCCGCAGATCGCCGAATGGCACGTCTGGCTCTCGGACATGCTGCTGCTCGAAGACAATCTGACCGTCGTCGTGGACGTCCTCACCAAAAACGAGACGCTTTACCAGGGCGCCGTCGGGAAACGTACCCTCGGCACCGACGGCTCGCTCCAGGCGCTCACGCTCAGCCAGCCGCGCCGCTTCCTCCGCGACGAGTTCAAGAAAGCCAGGGCAGACGATCCTGCGGTCGAACGCGAGGCCTTCTGGCGGCTTATACCGGGAGACATCTTCATCCTGCTCGGCAACGACATCATCAACATGAACGTGCACTACGTGCGCCCGGACACGCGGCCCGCCCCCGGTCAGCTCACCTCCGACGATCGCAACTTCCTGCGCAGCATGACCGGCCAGATCGCCCCCGCCGCCATCCCGTCCAGCCCGCCGCCAAACTCGTAGCGAGCGTTGGGCCGGTAGAGAGTCTTGCTTCGTGCATCCAACCCATGTGAAGCAAATCCGTTCCTACCCCGCCCCCACCCGCGGCCCGTTCCTGCTCGCTTGCGGCAAATGCCAGCGCAAACTCAAAGACGACGGCGCCCCAAACGGTATCGCATCGCTCAAGAAGGCACTCAAGCAGCGCGCCAAGGCCTCATCCCAGAAGGTATCGGTCACGGTACTCAAGGTTCCGTGCTTGAAGATGTGCCCGAGAGACGGCATCACCGTCTGCACCGCGGCCCAGGTCGCGCAGCACCAATGCTCCATCGTCCGCACCGGCGAGGACATCGATGCTCTGATCCAGCTCTACCCGAGGAAGAAGAAGCATTGAAGCTCGTTTTGGCTGGCCGGAAAAATCCCAGTAGGATGGTGGCACCCCGGGCAGTGCGCGGGGGTCTTCAACCCTCAGGAGTGCTCCGAATGTTCTTCCGCCCTCTCGCACTCGCGTGCGCCCTCGTCTCGACACCGCTGCTCGCACAGTCGCCCGGCCTCCGCACCGTTTCACCACCACCCCAGCCAGCGGGCGCTATCCCGCTCCCGGTCGCGAACCCGAAATCCGCCGCGCAGCCCGAGACCTGGGTCGACTTCGGCGGTGGCTTCTCCGCGGTGCGCAACGTCTCGCAGCCGACGCTGACTCCGGTCCTGCCGGCCAAAGGCAAGGGCAGCGGCACCGCCGTCATCGTCGCGCCCGGCGGCGCCTTCCTGCTACTTTCCATGAAGAGCGAGGGCTGGGACGTCGCGCAGAAGCTCGCCGACCGCGGGATCGCGGCGTTCGTCCTCAAGTACCGGCTCGATCCCTCCGCGGCCGACCTCAACATCTTTAGTCAGCAGCTCGCCGGCGTGATGACGCCGCTCTCGAGCGGTACCGAAAGCCCGGACGCCCTGAAGCCCGAAGCGGACGCCGTCGCCGACGGCCAGGCCGCGTTGCGCCTCGTCCGCTCGCGCGCCGCCGAGTGGGGCATCGACCCCAGGCGGGTCGGCTTCATGGGCTTTTCCGCCGGAGCCATGACCACGCTCGGCGTCACCGAGGCCGACGCGCCCGACGCTCGGCCCGACTTCATCGCGCCCATCTATCCGCCGATGAGCAGGGTCGTCGTGCCGGCGGACGCGCCGCCGATGTTCGTCGCCATCGCCAGCGACGACCCGCTCTTCGGCAGCAAAGGTTTCGGGTTGATCGAAGCCTGGCAGGCCGCAAAGAAGCCGGTCGAGCTGCACCTGTACGAGAAGGGCGGACACGGCTTCGCCGCCAACCACGGCACCACCAGCGAGCACTGGTTCCAGGAACTCGCCTGGTGGATGGAAGCGCGTGGGCTGATGACGCCGGTTCGGTAAGGACAGGCAACAACAAGTGCGCCCTTGCGCCGGGCGGGCGCCACTTCGTGGGGTTAGGAGCGCTTCGCGCTGAGGCGCGAAGCGCTCCCTTGATTAGCCGATGTCTTCGGACCAGTTTTCGAGGTACTGCTTGAAGTCGGTCATGAACTTGCCGGCATCCGCCCCATCCACGATGCGGTGATCGAAGCCCAGCGTGAACCGCTGAATCGACCGGATCGCAATCGTATCCTGCCCATCCTTGTCGGTCAGCACCAAGGCTTCCTTGTTCAGGCCGCCGATGCCGAGGATCGCCGCCTGCGGTTGGTTGATGATCGGCGTGCCAAACTGCTCGCCGAAGATGCCCGCGTTCGTCAACGTAAACGTCCCGCCCGAAACCTCGTCCGGCGCGAGTTTCTTCGAACGCGCACGCTCCGCGAGGTCCACAATCGACCGCGCCACGCCCAGGAAGTTCTTCTCCTCAGCCTGCTTCACCACCGGAACGATCAGGCCCCAGTCGAGCGCGACCGCAATTCCGATGTTGATATTGCGGTTATAGAAGATCGCATCGCCCTGGATCGCCGCATTCACCACCGGATGCTTGCGCAGCGCCACCACGGCCGCCCGCGTGATAAACGGCATGTAGGTCAGCTTCACGCCATTGCGCTGCTCGTACTTGGCCTTTTCCTTCTCACGAAGCCTCACGATGCGCGTCATGTCGATCTTGAAGATCGTATGCACGTGCGGGCTGGTCTGCTTCGATTCGACCATGCGCCTGGCGATGATCGACCGCATCTTGGTCATCGGCACCAGCTCGCCGGCCTGCTGCGTCCCACCCGCGGCCTTCGCGGGAGCAGTTGTAGCCGGAGCGGACTGCACTGCCGAGACAGAAGCCTGGATCGCAGTCGTGCCCGTACCCGCGCCAACCGAAGCGGCAGCCTGCGCCGGGCTCTGCTGCGGAGCCTGCGCCGCAGCCGCAATCCCCGGAGTCGTCGGCTGCCCTGCTGTTGCCTGACCGGCCGGCTTCTCGATGTGTCCCAGAATGTCCGACTTCGTGATGCGTCCGGAAGCGCCGGTCCCTGGAACCTGGTGCAGGTCGACGTTGTTCTCGGACGCAATCTTCCGCACCAGCGGCGAGGAACGCGGCGTCTCGCCTACCGAAGCGCTCGCAGCCGGCGCGCTGGCAGTGGTACCAGGTGCCGCAGCAGCCGGAGCCGCACTCTTCGCCGCCGGTGCACTCGCACCTCCGCCAATCACCGCAACCACGGTGTTGATGGTGACGGTCGAACCCTCCTGCACGCGAATCTCGGTCAGCGTTCCCGCCACGGGCGAAGGGATCTCCGCGTCAACCTTGTCGGTCGAAATCTCGAAGATCGGCTCATCCCGCGCCACCGTGTCGCCCACGTTCTTCAGCCACTTGGTAATCGTGCCCTCGGTGATGGACTCGCCCATCTGCGGCATCAGCACCTCGGTGCCGATAACGGCAGCCTGCCCGGCAGCCTGCCCAGCTTCCGCAGCCTTCGCGTCCGAACCCGCAGCCGGCGCGTTCACCTTCTCCTCCTGCGCGGCGACTGCCTCAGCCGCCGGCGTCGCCGAATCTTCCTTCAGATCAGCAGCAGCCGGCGCCGGAGCCGAACCCGCCTCGTTGATGGTGCAGACGACGGTATTCACCTCCACCGTCGCGCCCTCCTGGATCTTGATCTTGCCCATCACGCCCGCGGCCGGCGAAGGGATCTCCGCGTCCACCTTGTCGGTCGAAATCTCGAACAACGGCTCGTCCCGCTCCACCGCGTCACCCGGCTTCTTCAACCACTTGGTCAGCGTTCCTTCGGTGATGCTCTCGCCCATCTGGGGCATCTGCACGTCAATCGGCATGGTCCATCCTTCTGTCCTGCGAAATTCCTTCTGCGCCCTTGGATTATAAGTCTTGGCGCACGGCCCTGGCCCGGCGTGGCCGGTTATAGAACAGCCAGAGTGGAACTAGGATCAAACGGATTGGAAAGGATTAAAGCAGATCGAAACCTGGCAAGCGTTACGGCTGCCCTTTTTTGATCCGCTCTTAGATCCCTCTGGTCCCCGTTACGCCTTGTCTTCGAGTAGCCGCTCCAGTGACTCGCTCCAGATCATCTGGCGCTCGAACACCCTGCCGAAGTTGCGGGCCGTCGCATTCAGCACATCCTCCAGCGCAGGCGTCGGATCCACGGGGGATTCCAGCTCCAGGCTCGTCACTTCGCGATCGGCAATGCCGCATGGCACAATCCACTGGAAGTCCCGCAGATCGGTCGTCACATTCAACGCAAAGCCATGCGACGTCACGCCCTGCGACACGTGCACCCCGATCGCCGCGATCTTCTTCTCCTGGACGCTCCCGTTCGCAAGCGTCCAAACGCCTGTGCGCCCCTTGATCCGCTGCGCCATCACCCGGTACTCCCCGCAGACGCGAATCAGCACCTCTTCAAGCAGCCGCACGAAGTCGACCGGACCAAGATGCGGCCCCTTCTTCCCCGGCAAGTCCCCCCGCAGATCGACAATGGGATAACCCACCAACTGCCCCGGCCCATGGTACGTCACGTCCCCGCCGCGATTGATCTCGTGCAGCTCAATTCCCTTCACCCGCAGCAACTCGTCGCTCGCCAGCACGTGCTCCCGCCTGGAGTTGCGTCCCAGCGTCAACACCGGCGGATGCTCCAGCAGCAGCAGCGTGTCGCCAATCGCGCCCGCCTTGCGCGCGGCAACAACGCGCTGCTGCAGCGCCAGCCCTTCAGCGTAGGAGATTCGGCCCGGAGAGACGAGGTGGATGAGCATCTAGAGCAACTTGCGGAACTGCTCGACCGTGAGTCCCGCATCACGGACGATTCCGAACATCGTGTAGGGGTTGATCGGGTTGTTCCGAGGCAAGGTCAACGTTTGCAGACCGTTAGAGAGAGAAACGTGCGGGCCGCTGTCTCGTAGGACCTCAAATCCCGCACGCTGCAAAGCGCGAATGGCTCGCTGGTGGTTGATACCGGGAAGCTTCCCCATCAGGAGGCGAGCACTTCGACGTAGCGCACTTCCTTCCGTTTTGCTACTTCAGCCTCGGCTTCCAGATATTCGGCGATTGCGGACTTGATGTTCTCAAGCGCCTCTTCTTCCGTAGCTCCCTGAGACCAGCAACCGCGAAGGTCGGGGCAGCTCACGGCGTACCCCTCTTCCGACTTGATGAGTTCCACTCGATATCGCACAGCGTTCTCCTCAGAACTCGAAATCCGCTAGACGTTCACCGCCAGCCCCTCAACGCTCGAAAATCCATCCAGCAGACTCTCCGCCAGTGTCGGGTGCGCGTGAATCGTGAACATCATCTCTTCTACGGTGGCCTCAAGCTCGATGGCGGTGACACACTCCGCGATCAGCTCCGTCGCCTGCGGCCCGATGATGTGCGCGCCCAGGATCTCGCCGTACTTCGCATCCGAAACGATCTTCACGAAGCCGTCGTGCGAGTCCACAATCGTCGCCTTCGAGTTGCCGACGAACGGGAACTTGCCCACCTTCACGTCGTACCCCTTCGCCTTCGCCTGCGCCTCCGTCAGACCAACCGACCCGATCTGCGGATCGCAGTACGTGCAGCCTGGAACCCGCTGGCGATTGACAGCCCGCGCATACTTGCCGGCAAGCTTCGCCGCCACCACCAGCCCAGACATCGCGCCGACGTGCGCCAGCTGCGGCAGCCCGCCGACGATATCGCCGATCGCATAGATGCCCGGCTCCGTAGTCTCCATCCACTCGTTGGTCATCACAAATCCACGCTCGAGCGGGATGTTCACCGTGTCGATGCCGCAGTCGTACGTGCGCGGCGCGCGGCCGACGGCAACCAGCACCTTCTCGGCCGTCTTCGTCTGGGCCTTCCCAGCGGAGTCAGTGAATGAGACCACAGCCCCGCCATCCTTCTTCTCAATCTTGTCGACCTTTGCCCCAACGAACATCTCGATGCCGCGCTTCTTGTACATGCGCGTCAGCTCCTTCGAGATGTCCTCGTCCTCAACGTTCACGATGCGCGGCAGCGCCTCGATAATCGTCACGTCCGCGCCAAAGCTCTTGAAGACCGACGCAAACTCCACTCCAACCGCGCCCGCACCGATCACCACCAGCGACTTCGGCATCGCGGGCAGCGTCAGGATCTCCATATTCGTCAGAATCGTCTCATCGGCCTTGTAGCCCGGCAGCATGCGCGCGTCGGAACCGGTCGCGAGCACCACCTTCTTCGCTTTGACTTCAGAGACCTTCTGCTTCGTATAACCCTCGGCCTGCGCGTCCTTGCCCTTGCCGATATCCTCGGCCGTCACGCTGATGGTATGCACCCCATCCTTCGCCGGCCCGGTCAGGCGTCCGTGCCCGTTGAACACCGTCACCTTGTTCTTCTTCATCAGAAACTCAAGCCCCTTGGTGTGCTTGATGGTGATGTCGTTCTTGCGCTTCAGCAGGTTGTCCCAGTTCAGCTTCGGCGCGTCCACGCCGTCGATCCCGTAGCTGGCCGCATGCTTCAGGTGGTCCCACACCTCGGCCGAAAACAGCATCGCCTTGGTTGGAATGCAGCCCCAGTGCAGGCACGTGCCGCCGAGCTTATCCGTCTTCTCAATCAGCGCAACCTTCAGCCCATACTGCCCTGCGCGAATCGCGCACGTATACCCAGCGGGCCCGCCGCCCACAATCACCACATCGAACACTGTCTCTGCCAAAGCTCTCTCCCGTCGTCACGCGAAGCGGATTCACCCACGCCTGCATACCGTAATTTTACGCCCAGCAGCGACAGGCACGCGAAGCAGCCGGCTACTGCTCCCGTTCGAACTTCGTCAGCTTGCAATTCGCGCAGGTGTCGTCAAACAGACCGCGCGTCAGCTTGACGTGACGGCCATGGCCCAGCGCGGCGTAGCGCCGTCGGCAGCGCGGACAACGAAATTCCCCCGCCCACCAAACCGCGGCCAGCGCCGCCATCAGCCACAACGCCATCGCGACCAGGGAAAGCTCCGGCTGGTGAATCCGAAGTCTCGAAAGCAGGAAAAGCCCCACGCAAGCCGGCACCCAGCTCCAAAGCAGGAACAACGCCAGATGGCGACGAACCGCAAACCGTCGCCAGGCCGTGACATAGCCTGCTCCACTCGTGTCGGTCTTTTCGATCTGTATCGCTGGCGTCATCTCTGTGTCTTCCCGCCCGAACTGAAGATGCTATCTACTGCAACAACCTGGCCGCGTCCCTTGCGAAGTACGTCACGATAAACTCGGCCCCCGCTCGTCGAATGGACAACAACGACTCCAGGATGGCCCGGTCCCGCTCCAACCAGCCCCTCTCGAATGCAGCCTGCAGCATACTGAACTCACCGGAAACCTGGTACGCCCCAACCGGCACATCGAACCGGCGTCGCGCCTCCTGCAGCACATCCAGGTACGGCATCGCCGGCTTCATCAGGATCATATCAGCGCCCTCGCGCAGATCCTGGTCGATCTCGCGCATCGCCTCGCGCAGGTTCGCGCCATCCATCTGGTAGCTGCGGCGATCGCCAAACTGCGGTGCCGAATCCGCCGCTTCGCGGAACGGCCCGTAGAACGCCGAAGCAAACTTCGCCGCATAACTCAGAATCGGCGTCTGCTCCAATCCCGCCGAGTCCATCGCTTTGCGCATCGCACCCACGCGCCCGTCCATCATGTCGCTCGGCGCCACGATATCGGCACCCGCCCGCGCCAAAGACACGCTCGTCTTCGCCAGCAGCGCCACGCTCGTATCGTTCTCCACCTCGTAACGCGCGTCCGCACCCTCACCATCCCGCGCGACGATGCCGCAATGCCCGTGCGACGTGTACTCGCACAAACAGACATCCGCAATCGTCACCAGCGAGTCCAGCCCACGCTCCGCCTTGATCGCCCGCAGCCCGGTCTGTACGATCCCGTCCTCCGCCCACGCACCGGTCGCCGCATCATCCTTCTCCGCCGGCAACCCAAACAGCAGCAAGCCCCCAACCCCAAGCTCCGCGCACTCCCGTGCTTCCTTCAGCGCCTCATCCACCGACAGGTTGAAGCACCCCGGCATTGAGCTGATCGGCTTCCGGATACCCTCCCCAGGCACGAGAAACAACGGGTAAATCAACGCACCCGGCCGCAGATGCGTCTCCCGCACCAGCGCCCGCAAACTCTCCGTCCGGCGCATCCGCCGCATTCGCGTTACAGGAAAATCCATGGCTCCAGTGTACGTCGGCTGCCCGGCCTGACCTTGCCTACACCTCGCGCGACATCCTCTGCCACTCCAAACCCGCCGCGCCCGGCGCCAACACCCAAAGCGTGTAGATGCCCAGCGCCGTGCCAAACGGAATTTTGATCAGCGCAAGAATCGCGAACACGATCGCCAGCACTCGGACCCATTGCTGCCTCGCCAGCAACCCGTACCCCACCAACACACCAGCCAGCCCCATCGCAACCGAGATCGTCGCGACCACCGGTACCATCGAGCCCAGCAGATGCGGCAGAAACGGCGGCGCTTCGTCGAACATTCCGCCAAACGCCAGGCGATGCAGCACCAGCGCCCCCACCAAGCCGCCGATCATCCGGTACACGCCATAGATGATCCACGTAATCCCCAGCGGCTGCGCATTTTGCCGCACGCGCTGGCGCTGGTCGGCCTCCTTCATGGTCATGGGAAGCACCGGCGGCCCACCCAGCGGCATCCAGGCCTGTTGCTGCTGTGCCGCACCCGCGGCCGCGCTCACCATGGAGATTCTCTGCCCGCATTGCCGGCAATACTGCGCCTCCGGAGCCTGATCGCAACCACACGCCGCACAAACCATCGCACACCTCCAACATCAGCAAGGAAACATACGCAATCCGTGACTCACCGGTTCATTCCATGAAAACTACGCGAAGCTCCCAGCGTACGCAGTACCGCCCGCCCGGCGTGAGGGCGCACTTGCTGTTGCTTTCGCGTCTACCATAAACAAGTGCCAACCCTGCTCCCCCAAATCCCGTCTCCACTCCTCGAATCCTCGGCCGCTGCCCTCGAATGGCCGCGCCTGCGCGAGCACATCGCCGCCAAGGCCGTCAGCCCGCTTGGCCGCGCCTTCACGCTCGCTTTAGAGCCGTCGACCGACATCGCCTGGATCATCCCGCAACAAACCCGCACCGCGGAGATGCGCGCCTTCCTCGCCGGCGGCGGCTCGTTTGACTTCCACGGCCTCTTCGACCCCGGCCCCCTGCTCGACAAGGCCCGCATCACCGGCGCCGCGCTCGAAGCGCTGGAAATCGTCTCGCTCCTCAACGTCGTCGAACGTGTCGCCGCCTGGCGCAACCTGCTTACCGCCCGCGACTCCCCCAACGGCGCCCGCCCCGCTAACATTGGCCCCTCCATCCACGCCCTCTCGGCCGACCTGCTCTTCCAGGATCTCGCCCCCCTGCTCCGCACCCTCCGCGGCAAGATCGAGCCCGACGGGTCGCTCGCCGACGACGCCAGCCCGGAACTCCGCCGCATCCGCCGTGCGATGGAATCGCAGCACCGCGCCATCGAGGCCAGCCTGCGCCGGGCGGCCCGCTCCCTTCGGGAGGATGGCAGCACGCAAGACGACGTCATCACCGTTCGCGGCGAGCGCTTCGTCATCCCGATCAAGGCCGAGTTCAAACGCAAGGTTCCCGGCGTGATCCACGGGTCGTCTTCGTCCGGCCAAACCGTCTTCGTCGAACCCTTCGAGACCATCGAGCAAAACAACGAGCTCGTCCGCCTGCTCGACGAAGAGCAATCCGAAATCCACCGCATCCTCGTCGCCATGACCGCCGCGCTCGCCGCCGAAGCCCCCACCCTGACGCTCGGCGCCGCCATCCTCGCCGAGGTCGAATCGCACTTCGTCCGCGCCCGCTTCGCCCTCGAACTCGACTGCACCACCCCCACCTTCGCCACCGAACTCTCCCTCCGCAACGCCCGCCACCCGCTGTTGGAACTCCGCATGAAGAAGGAAGCAGCCACGCTCCGTGCCCCATCCATCGCGCCTTTGTCTCAAGCGATGGGTGGGTCTACCCCCGAACCCACTCCCACCAAACCCATCCCCCTCACCCTGGCCCTCACCGCCCAGGCCCGTCAGCTCATCATCTCCGGCCCCAACACCGGCGGCAAGACCGTCTCGCTCAAAACAACCGGGCTTCTCGCCCTGATGGCCCAGGCGGGCCTACCCGTCCCTGCCGAAGACGCCACCTTCCCGCTCTTCACCGCCATCTTCGCCGACATCGGCGACGCCCAGTCCATCGAACGCAACCTCTCCAGCTTCTCCGCCCACGTCGTCAACGTGGATCACATCAGCCGCCACGCCGGCCCGCACTCGCTCGTGCTGCTGGACGAACTCGGCTCCGCCACCGACCCCGAAGAGGGCGCGGCCCTCGCCGTCGCGGTCGCATCGCACTTTCTCGCGCTCAACGCCTGGACCTGCATCACCACGCACCTTACCTCGCTGAAGGTCTACGCCGCGCAACACGCCGGCGTCCTCAACGCCGCGGTCGGGTTCAACCAGCAGACGCTCGCCCCCACCTACGAACTTCGCCTCGGCGTTCCCGGCGCCTCCGCCGGCCTCAACATCGCCGAGCGCCTCGGCATGCAGCCCGAGATCGTCGCCGCCGCCCGTGCCCAGATGACCTCGCAGCAAGCCGACATCGGAGCCTTCCTCGACCAGCTCCACGAGCAGCTCGCCTCTGCCACCGCCGAACGCGTCTCGCTGAAGCGCCGCCTCGAAGAGGTTGCCGCCGAACGCACGCGCCTCGAAACTGAAGGCCGCGCCGAACAGAAACAGCGCACCCGCGAACTCGAAACAAAACTCCACCAACTGCTCGAAGACTTCGACTCGCAACTCAAAGACTCGGTTAAAGCGATCGAAGACAAGACCGTCTCGCAGAAGATCGCACGCGACTCCGCCCTGCGCATGTCGCGCCTGCGCCGGGAGTTTTCCGAGCAGTTCTCGTCCACCGTCCTCGCCCACAACACCGGCGCCGACAAGAACGATCCCGCCGCCGGCAAGCGACCCGACCCCAAAGCCCCGAAGCCCATCAAGGTGGGAGATCTCGTCACCTTGAAGTCGCTCGGCAGGCAGGCACGCGTCGACCGGCTTATCGACGACAAGGCCTTCGAAGTTTCCATGGGCCAGATGAAGATGCGCGTCACCCGCGCCGAAATCAGCGACATTGAAACCATTCGCGTCGCCACTCCACTCGAAGCCGCACGCCGTCGCGGTGGGGTCACCGTGCAAACCCGCAACGACCTCGACGGCACCCCCATGGAGATCAACGTCATCGGCCGCCGCGCCGAAGAGGCGGAAGACGAGGTGGCGCGCTACATCGACCAGGCGTTCCTGGCCGGGCTGCCGCGCGTCCGCATCGTGCATGGCACGGGCATGGGCGTCCTGCGCCGGACGCTCAGGGAGTTTCTGAAATCCCACCCGCACGTCGCCACCTTCGCGGAGGCCGCCCAGAACGAAGGCGGCCAAGGGGCTACGCTAGTTGAACTGCGGCAATGACGAGAAAATACCAAAGGCGCGCTCATCCCGCGCGGGGACCACTTCGTGGGGTGCTGGGCTTCGCGTGGCGCTCGCGATGCTCGGCACAAAGGACCGTGGCGCGTGCCCACGCGAAGCTCCCAGCGTACGCAGTACCGCCGGCCCGGCGTCAGGGCGCCCGTCCGGCAGGACAGTCTTATCGCCTTACAGCCTTACCCTGAATCGTCTTCCCCGCGTTCGTTCCCAACCCAGCCTTGCGTCGAGCCCGCTTCATCGCGATCTCGCGCATCTCCTTACCGACCGACGTCCGGTTCATAATCATCTGCGTCGCAATCGAGATTACGTTGCCGATCGACCAGTACAGCGCCAGCCCCGAAGCATAGTTCCACGTCATGTAGAACGAGAACGCCGGCATCATAAACGCCATCATCTTCTGCTGCTGCGGATCGACGCCCGGAGACGGCGTGTAGAACTGCACCAGGAACATCGACACACCCATGAAGATCGGCAGGATGTGATACGGGTCGGCGGCCGACAAGTCCGGCAGCCACGCCCAGTGCGCGTGCCGCAGTTCGACCACCTTCGGCAGCATGCCGAAGAACGCAAACAGCAGCGGCATCTGGATCAGCGTCGGAATGCACCCGCCGAACATGTTCACGCCGTTATCTTTTTGCAACTGCATGATCTCGGCGTTCATGTCCGCGCGCTTCGGGTCGGTCACCTTGTAGGTCGCGTACTTCTTCTTGATCTCGTCCATCTGCGGCTGGATGCGCTGCATCTTCAGCCCGGACTGCATGGTCTTGATGCGCAGCGGCAGAATCACCAGATTGATCAGAATCGTCAGCCAGATGATGTCCCAGCCCCAGTTCGCCGTCACATGCTCATGGAAGAACCGCAGCGCAAGGAACAGGTACTTGCCGATGATGCCGAAGAAGCCAAAGTCGAGCAGCGGTTGCAGCGTAATCGAAGGGTTCGCCGCGTGGATGTTGCGCAGCACGTCGACCGCCTTTGGCCCGACGAAGACCCGCTCTTCATTGTGTCCGGAGAGATCGCCCACTGCCGCGCCAAGCAGCGGAACCTTCACCTCGTTCTTGCCCGGGTTGGTCGTGTTCGGCTTCACCGCCATGCCGCTGCCGAGCCCGTTGTGACGATCGGCCTTCGGCACCACCAGGTCGTTATGCAGCGTCGCGATGGTCGCATCCGCAGGATGGTCCGGCAGGAAGACGGTCGCGAAGTAAAGGTCCGAAACACCCGCCCAGTCGAACGCTCCGCTCAGCGTGTTGCCGCCCGAAATCTTCTTTGCCGCCTCGTGCTTCTCGCTGCCATTCTCGCTGTAGTCAATCTGCGAGCTGCCGTACGAGATCGCATTCTCCTGGTCGCCAAACCCGCCCGGCCACGAGAGCAGCGCACGGACCGGTTCGCCATTGTGCAGCACCACCGTATCCGCATGCAGCACGTACGTATCGTTGAAGGTGAACGTCTTGGTAACGCTGTACTCACCGGACACAAACTTGAACGTCAGCGTCGCCGGCGCGGTCAGGTTCCCCGTGGCCGAAGGCAGATAGAGCGTCTTCGCCAGGTTCGCCGTCAGCGCCGGGTCGTACGTGTACAGAGAAAGCGGATAGCCGTAAGCCGCCGCGGCCTCGGTATGCACCAGGTCCAGCGGCTTGCCGTAGCTGTCCGTGTACTTCTTCAGAATCCAGCTCGTCACATCCGCGCCGCGGTTTGAAAACGTGATCTTGTACAGCTCATTCTCGACCGTGGTCGTCGACTCCGCCTGCGCAACCACCGGCGTCAAGGCCGGCACCTGGATCGTCTGCCCGGCAACCGTCTTCGCAACGGTCGGAGCGCCACTGCCGCCCAAACCCTGCGCGGAGCCCTGGCTACCAGACTGGTTCGAAGCCTGCACCGGAGCCTGCGGCGACGCCGTCTGCGGGTTCTGGTGCTTGTAATACTGCAGCACCAGGAAGGTGATAAGCATCACCGCCATGATGAGGAGCGTGGGTCGGCTGTCTGGTGCGCCTTGCTGGTTCGGGTTCTTAAACTCTGCCACTTTGCCTGTCTTTCCAGTGCTGGAGGGAAGCTGCGGCCACAATTCGGCCTGCCCTTCATGATAAATGCTACGCGCCACTCCCCCGTTAAAACCTCAAAGTGCGAACGGGTTAGGCCAAATTTCAGCGCCTCTGGGTGCCCCACCCTCGCGGAGCTAGGGTGGGAATGCTCCACCGCGGCCGCCCACCCTACGGCACCGGATCCAACCCGCCTTTACCCAGCGGATGACATCTTCCGATACGCTTCGCCGCCAGCCATCCCCCGCGCCACCACCCGTGCCGCGCGATCGCCACATACGCGTACTCCGAACACGTCGGCAGGAAGATGCAGTTCGAAACCCCAAACGAATGCAGCACCGGCGAGATCACCCGCTTGTACACGGCGAAAACCAGGTCCAGCAGCCGCGCGTTCATGACGTCGGAACAGCAGCCTTCGAAGCCTTCGCCAACGCCGCCTGAATCCCGCGGAAGATCTGCGCCACCTCCCGGTCGAGCGCCTGCGCCTCCAGCTCCATCGTCGAGCGCCGCGGATGCAGAATCACATCCACGGGAAACGTCAGCACGCCCGCGTGACGCCGAATACACTCGCGCACCCGCCGCTTGATGCGGTTGCGCTCGTGCGCTTTGCCCAGCACCTTCGGCACCGTAAGCCCAATCCGCGGCCCTGGCGTCTCGCTCCGCCGGGCTTTGCCATCCGGACCCTCCGCCGGCCGCAGCGAGTAAAAGTACGTCATCTGCTTGGCGAACTGCTTGCGCGAGGCGTTGTACACGCGCCCATAATCCGCATGTTTCCTCAGCCGCAGCAGCGAGTTGGGCGAGCCGGTTGCCATGCCCATATTCTACGGCGGCCCGGGTTCTACGAGGTCCTGATCTCCAAAGGCCGAAGCTGGTCCGCCACGCTTCGCGTCAGACCACTCTCTTCCGCGCCGGAGTGCCGTGTCGTCACCGTCTCGACCAGCGCAATCCAGGTCTCTTCCTCGGCGCTCGTGTTGTGCCGCACACCCTTCGGCACCACGAACGCCTCGCCCGGCCTTAGCGTCACCGGCCCGCCATCCTCCGCAGACCGGCCAATCGTCAGCGCGCCCTTCAGCACCAGGAACAACTCATCCTCGGCCTCATGCGCGTGCCACGGAAACTCGCCCTGCACCCGCGCCACCTTCAGATACTGGTCGTTCACCCGCGCCACCACACGCGGACTCCAAAGCTCGGTGAGGGAGGCACACGCAGCGGCAAGTGAGATCGGCTTGTCCATACCTTCAGTCTACCGTTCCGCCAAAACAGAAAACCCACGCCGAAGCGCGGGTTTTCACGAAAGCAACGAAGGAGCGACTAGTCGCGATACCCGGCAGAAACAGCAATCTTGTGACGGCCCTTGGCGCGGCGGCGGCTCAGCACGGCAGCGCCGGCCTTGGTCTTCATGCGGGAGAGGAAGCCATGCGTCTTGGCGCGGTGGCGGCGGTTGGGCTGGAAGGTACGCTTCGGCATTGCAAAACTCCTAAACTCCCCTCGGCTTCAGTCGCGACTGCCTGACTCATCCCGCCTCGGGAGCAATTCTCAAAAGTGTGTCGAATGGGCCTGCGGCTCGGCTGCGGTTGGTTATGTACAGGCAGGCGCGCGGGGCTACGGCGACAAGTCCTGATTATACCCAAAATGGTGCTGCGCGGGAAGAAGTTTCGTCGGGCCGTTGCCGTTCCGGTTAGCCCACGTTACTCTAGGGATGGGTGGAAGGGGGCCATGCACGATGCCTTATGTACGGAGCCAACGGGTACTTCGGATTGGAGCATCGAACCAAAGAAACCTGGCTTCACCGAGATTGGTGCAACCCCGAATTGGCTTGAAAATCGCGCCGTTTTCCGTGCTACCATCAAACCCGCTCAACAAGTCAGGCTACAGTGCTTCTCTGTTTTTCTCGTGAATATTGCTTGACTCCATCACGTTTTTCCACTTCTATTCCGGGCAGGCTCTGAGAGCCGTAACAGCGAAGTCGAAGCGGGCATAACCGGAGTCCATCAGCCCTCCTACGCCGGAGGGGCGGCAAGACTTCTGTTTCATTTTTCGTTCCTACTTTTCGGGACGCGGGCTCGTTGCTGGACTTGAACGGCCTTGGCAAAAAAGTTAAGAGAAGGAAAGTCAACGCATGTCATTCGTCCCTACGGCCGCAGCCGTGATCAATCAGTGGGCTCACATCCTGGGCGCGCTCGAGAAAAAGCTCAATCGCAAGTCCTTCGAGACGTGGCTCAAGCCGACTCGGTTCTCCCGGCTGGTGGGAAAGACGCTTTATGTGCGCATCCCCTCCACCCAGTTCGAGCACGTGGGCGAAAAGTACGCGCAGTTGATTGAAGAAGCCATCGAAAAGCTCGGGTTTGAGATTGACAGCGTCGTCTTCGAAACTCCCGCACAGGATCCAAACGCGCCCCGCGTGCGCGAAGATGGCGGCTTCGGCCCCGTCCCGAGCCACTCCGCCAACGCGCCCCGCAGCGGAAGCAACGGAGCCGGCAAGGCTCCAGCCGCGCCGCCCGCAGGTCGAGAACAGGCCACCTTCGACTGGCACACCGCCTCGCAGCTGAATCCGCGCTACCAGTTCGACGGCTTCGTCGCCGGCTCCGGCAACCAGTTCGCCCTTGCCGCCGCGCAGGCTGTCGCAGAGCGCCCCTCGAAGGCCTACAACCCGCTGTTCCTCTACGGCGGCGTCGGCATGGGCAAAACCCACCTGATGCATGCCATCGGCCACGAAGTGAAGCGGCGCATGCCGCACGCGGCCATCAGCTACGTCTCCGGCGAAAAATTCGTCAACGAGCTCATCGACTCGCTGCGCTACAACAAGATGACCAGCTTCCGCGACAAGTTCCGCTCGGTCGACGTGCTGCTCGTGGATGATGTTCAGTTTTTGGCAGGCAAAGAACGCATGCAGGAGGAGTTCTTCCACACCTTCAACGCGCTGCACGAGGACATGAAGCAGATCGTCATCGCCTCAGACCGTCCGCCCAAGGAGCTCGGCGACATCGAAGATCGCCTGCGCTCGCGCTTCGAATGGGGTCTGATCGCCGACATCCAGCCACCCGACCTCGAAACCAAGGTCGCGATCCTGCAGCGCAAGGCCGAGGCCGAAAACGCCGTCATCCCCGGCGACGTCGCCCTCTTCATCGCCTCGAACGTCCGCACCAACGTCCGCGAGCTCGAAGGCGCGCTCATCCGCGTCATGGCGTGGTGCTCGCACCACGCGGTCGAGTGCTCGCTGGCTGTCGCCCAGCAGTGTCTCAAGCAGTTCATCGACAACCAGGTCCGCAAGATCACCATTGAGGCGATCCAGCGCACGGTTGCCGAGCACTTCGGCATGAAGGTTCCGGAGCTGAAGCAGAAGAACAACTCGCGCCAGATCGTCGTCCCGCGCCAGATCGCCATGTACCTCGCCAAGCAGATGACCGAAGCCAGCCTGCCCGAGATCGGCCGGCAGTTCGGCGGCAAGCACCACACGACCGTGATGCACTCCATCGCCAAAATCGACGAGCAGCGCCGTCAGGACAAAGACCTGAACCGCACCATCAACAAGCTGATGGAGAGCTTGAGCTAGAGGCTTGTCCTGCCGGACGGGCCCGCTTACCGCGCGGGGCGGGTACTGCGTACGCTGGGAGCTTCGCTTGACCCTCCCGTTGGTCGGCGTGAAGAATCTTGTTCGCGACCAACGGGAGGGCCGTGCGAAGCCCAACACCGCACGAAGTGCCGCCCGCCCGGCGTCAGGGCGCCTTTAGTCTTTGTTTCTCAGGTACTTGTCCGGCAAAGGCGTCTCCGGCCGCTCCGCATCCCAGTACACATCCACGATCCAGTACCGCCCGCCATCCTTCAGCAACTGGATCGAGTTGATCCCGCGCGCGAACGGCTTCGCATCGCTCTCCACGTGACGCGACTCATACGTCGACCACACGCTCACAATGTTGCCAAACTGCTCCGTCACGTTGTGCACCGAGTGCTCGAAGAACCCGTCCGACTCCATCCGCGACGAGGCAATCGCAATGTAGTCGTCGATGCTCAGCAGCAGAACATCCGTGTTTGGACTGGTCTTCCGGTTCGGCGTGCCCGGCTGAATCCGCACCGGAATCAGCCGCGCTCCCGGCACAAACAGCGAGCGCATCCGCTCCCAGTCGCGCGGCTGATGCGCCGGCCCGGAGATGACGTCATAGAGCGCCGCCACGATGTGCACCGGGGAGTCGACGTCCTCGGTCTTCGGCTGCGGCCAGTTCGCCTGCGAAAGAATCGCACCCTCCGGCACCTTCACCGGAGCCACGGCCGGGGTCTGCGCCAGCAGCGGCAAGCAAGAAGCCCAACCCAACACCAGCGCATACTTCGCCAGCTTCACCATGTGATGTAAACACCCTTTCGCGACCACGTTGAGCTACCAACTTGCTGCAGCATAAACTCCGCCACGTCCGCGCGCGAGATGCTCGATCCATTGCGCGGCAGCGCCGCCCCATCCACGCGATACGCGCCCCGTGCAGCCCCGTTCGTCAGCATCGGCGGCATCACCATCGTCCAGTCCAGATCACTGGCTTCAAGAGCCTGTATCTGCGCGCGCTGCGACGCCACCGGCCACTTCAGCATGGTCTTGTAGACGAGGTTCTCGACGATCCACCGCCGGTATGCCGGCTGCTTATCCAGGGCCGAATCGAGCGCGCCTGCCGAGCCCAACACCACGATCCTCTTCAGTCCTACATCGTCCATCGCGCGAACGATCAGCGGCACCGCCCGCTCCAGCACATCTTCCTTGCCCAGGGACCGCGCCCCCAGCGCCGAGAGCACCGCCTCCGCACCCATCAGCGTCTCCGCAATCGCACGCGGCGTAAACGCATCGCCTTCGACCACCTTCACCCGCGCAGCATACGGATACGAAGCCGGCTTGCGCACCAGCACAGAGAGCGTATGCCCCTTGGCCAGAGCGCCTTCGGTCAGCAGCTGCCCGGTCCGGCCGGATGCCCCAAAAAGTGCAAGATGCATGGCTGTGAATCTCCTCGACCGCGGCTAAGAAACCGCTCCGCAAACCAACTTGAACCTGAAACCCAATGTGCCTCATTATCCTCTGCGTCTCGATGCCCGTGTTCATAAAAGGAATGTTCGAAGTGCTTTTGTTTTGAACTCGTTGCCCGCACCTTGCACCTTTCAGCGCCGGTCTTCGCAAGGCCCTGTGCAACCGCCTGTGAAGAAAAAGGAGAACAGAGGAAGCTTTTCGAGTCCGTAGCCCGCTTTGCCAACCCTTCGGTTTACGCTGGTGCGTTTTTCTAAATCAGGACGCGACCCCAACCCGTTGATCTCACACGCCTTCAACCGCCTTTCCACATTTCAAGCGACAACGGTTACTACTGCTTTCTTTGCTTCTTCTTTCACGTCTTTCTTAGAAGCGTTCGCAGTGGAAGCTCCCTGCAGGCCCGAAGTTCGATCCCATCGACCAAAAGGGTGAGCGTCTGTGTAACCCAGAGAAGCGGCGCCCTTTCCCACAGTTATTTGTGTCGCGTAGGATGGCGTTCGCGCCCTAGAATCAAGAGGGTTAGCGCACTCCGCACAACAAAGCCGCTCAACCGTTCTTGACTGGAGACAACCGTGACCACACTGACTGAAGATCCCGAAACCCCGACGACGCCGGCCGTGACCCCGACCGGGAACCTGGAGATCACCGTTTCGCGTGCCGAGCTCCTGCGTGAGCTCACGGCAGCCCAGTCCGTGGTGGAGCGCAAGACCACCATCCCAATCCTCTCGAACTTCCTCTTCGAGGCCACCAACGAGGGCGAAACCGGGCGTCTCACCATCACCGCCACCGACCTTGATCAGAGCCTCCGCACCAGCTGCGCGGCCAAGGTGAAGAAGCCCGGCGCCTGCACCATCCCCGCGCGCAAGCTCTACGACTACATTCGCCTGCTGCCCGAGGGCGACATCTCCATCAAGCTGATGGACAACCACTGGGTGCAGATTCGCGCCGGCCGCTCCAACACCAAGATGGTCGGCATGGCGCGTGCCAACTTCCCCCAGGTGGCGGAGTTCCCCACGACCGGCGGTTACAAGATCTCGGTGCCCAGCCTGAAGAACATGGTCTCGAAGACCATCTTCGCCATCTCGAACGAGGAGTCGCGCTACACGCTCAACGGCGCGCTGCTCGTCCTCAAGGCCGAGTCGATGGCGATGGTTGCGACCGACGGACACCGGCTTGCGCACGTCGAGAAGCTGGGCGAGGTGCTCGAAGGCATCACCGGCGAGAAGAAGACGCTCATCCCGCGCAAGGCGCTCTCGGAACTCTCCGGCCTGCTCAGCGCGACCGACGCCGAGACGCTCGAGTTCGCCGACGACGACTCCACGCTGTTCTTCAAGGTCGGCGGACGCGTCCTCACCAGCCGCAAGCTGACCGGCCAGTTTCCGAACTACGAAGCCGTGCTGCCGCGCGACAACAACAAGTTCGTCATCGTCCGCTCGGAAGACCTGATGGGTTGCATCCAGCGCGTCGCCCAGTTCGCCGACGAGCGCTCGGGCGCAATCAAGATTCGGCTGGAGCAGAACGAGCTCAAGCTGTCTTCGCAGTCAACGGACGCGGGTGAGTCCGAAGACACGATCGAGACCCCCTACAACTACGATCCGCTGGTTGTCGGCTTCAACTCGCAGTACCTGATCGACTTCCTGAAGGCGATCGGCAACACCGGCGAGGTCCGTCTCGAGTTCAAGGACGCGCAATCTGCCGGCCAGATGCGCCCCGAGGACGGCAACGAAGACGTCCGCTACCGCTACATCCTGATGCCCATGCGCATCTGAGGTGCTGCGCGCACGGCGAAGAGCGGCTTTGCCGCAGAGACAAAGCGAAAGGCCCGGAGCCACAATTCCGGGCCTTTCGCTCGCTTTGATATCCTGAGATCGATGTCTTTTATCGGAAAACTTGGAGTATTGGGTGGCCTCGCACTGTGCGCTGTATCGACGGCAAACGCCCAGGCCATGCCTGCTTCCATTACCGGTTCGTGGCGCATCGTCAAGATTCTCCCAACGCACAACCCGCAATGCTGGGATGCTGATCGCGCGAAAACCCTTGTCGGCTCGACCCTGAAATATCGCCAGGGCGCCATGATCTGGCAGGGCGGCGCAGTCGACATTCCCGAGGCGTTGAGCCGCGAGCTGAGCAAGCGCAAGTTCGAGGACGAGTACAAGGTGGATCTCGCCGAGCTCGGTATTCATGGCGAGCCTGTTACCGAGATCGATCTGCAGCACGAGGACGCGGACATCACGGGCGCAACCACCGAAGTTCCCGGAGATACGGTTGTACTCGCCGGACCGGGACGCATCGTCGTCAGCGCGTGCGGTGTCTTCTATGAGGCGGTTCGCGTAAGCCGTTCGGCGGCGAAATGAAGCGCACACTTGCTCTGGCGGCTTCGCTGGCCTGCGCGGTAAGCCTGCTGAGCGGCTGCGAAGAGCGCTTCTTCAAGGCGCAAGGCGTGGTCGCGAGCGATGGCGGTCAACTGTCGTCCTGGTCGAGGCCGGTTCAGGGCTGCAGTCCGGACCCGCTGGACGGTCAGCCTGTGGGCAAATCGGCCACGTTGTTTACCTTGTATTGGGACAACCCGGAACATCGAAGAGACGAGCCGAAGCGCAAGCTGCCGCCTGGAAACCAGCTGAAAAGCATTCAGATTGCGCGTTTGCCCGATGGCCTCGCCGGCTCGGTGAAGACGACGCTGCTCGATTCAGACGTCGAGCTGAACGGCAAGGTCTGTTCCACCTTGCAGGCCACGACAACGCCGGGAAAGCCGGTGATTGCAGGCGGAAAGCCCACGGTCGATGGGACGCTCGACCTCGATTGCCGCGTTGCGGACAGCCATTTGACCGCATCGGTGCGCTTCACGGGCTGCGAGTATTGAGAGTTAGCTGCGCTGCGACTGGCGACTGAGCTCTTCGAGCCAGACCTGATGCTGCTGTTCGAGCCGCGAGGGCATGAAGCGCCTGGCCAGGCTTGCGAGCCAGCCGTTTTGCGTCTCCTCGGTGAGGACGTGTGTGCTTCCGTCTTCGAGTGGCGTGAGCAGCCAGACGTGATACGCATCGACGCCGATTCCGTGCGCGTTCCAGGCGATCATTCGTTCCGGCTCAAACTCCAGCACCTTCGACGTGATGCGCAGGCCGAAGGTGTTCCAGCGGAAGCGGGAGCGATAGCGCAGATCTGGTCCGGTGTGCGAGACGAAGTGGATGCTGTGCGCGTTGGGATACCAGCTTGGCCATTCTTCGGCACGCAGCAGAATGCGCCAGATGGTTGCTGCCGGAGCGGGAATGATGATTTCGTTGTGGGCGAAGACGGCGGCGCGAGCAGGCGCGTACTGCTCGGGCCACTGGATGGGCGGGATTGCGGCCTGGCTGAGATTGGGCGTCGTCGTCATTCTGCTTGGACGCGCGGGGGAGGAAAGGGGACGCAATTTGTTCGCGGGAAGGTACCCCCTTCCCCCCTGCTTTATTGCTAAGGTCTTCAGGAGATGGGGTTAGGGGAGCTTGGGCCGGGGGCGGATTTGGGGTGCAGGAGGTCCCACCCTAGCTCCGCGAGGTTGGGGCACCCAGGGGATTGCCCTGGGTGCCGCGTGGGTTGGGGTTAGTAGGTGAAGTGGAGGCCCATGACGACGGCGCGGTTGCCGCCGATCGAATTGGTAACGGAGCCGAAGTTTGCGCCGTTGCTCGAGAGCGGGATGGTGGTCGATTGTCCCGTTCCCGTTGCCTGCGGAATGCGGTCGAGGGCCGCGATTGCGGTGGCCTGGTCGGCGGAGTTGTTGGTGGTTGCGATCTGGCCGTAGTTGACGTAGTCGGCGGTGCAGTTGTTCTTGCCGGCTGCGACCAGGGCGGCACCGGTGGAGCAGGCATCGTTCTGGCGAATCTGGGCCTGGTTCTGGGGTACGTCGAGGCTGGTGGTGTTGGTGATGTTGTAGAGATCGAAGTTGTAGAGGAGGCTGTAACGGTCGCCGATCCTGACCGACTTGCGGAAGGAGACGTCGAGACGGCGCTGCGCGGCCTGGCGGAAGATGTTGCGCTGATTGCTGGGCGCGAAGTCCGTCTCGAAGATGTCCTGCGGATCGGTGCCGGTGGAGACCGGAACACCCTTCTGACCCGGTGCGAGGTAGTTGATCTCGATGTTTCTAGGATCGATCGAAGGCATGTAGGAGCCGTTGGGGCTGCGGAAGCTTCCGGTGTTGCCGGTCAGGTCGGCGGTGCGGGCCTGCGACGGATTCTTGACCGGGAGGATGGGGTTGAGGAGGGTGGGGTAGTCGCCGAAGTAGACGCTGCCGACGGCGCCGTAGTACTCGTACAGCGAGTAGGGCTCGCCGGACTGTACGACACCGATTCCGGTCATCTCCCAGTTATCGGCGAGGTAGCCGAGGAAGCTGTGCTGGCTGGCTACGTTCGGAAGCTGGGCGTCGAAGTTGACCGTGATGACGTTGGTCCGGTCGAAGTCCGAGGCGGCGTACGAGGAGCGGAGGTTGTTCGGGTTGTTGCCGGTGAAGAAGAGGCCGATATCGGACTGTTCGTCAAGCGCATGGCTCCAGGTGTAGCTGACGCCCCCGGCGATGTGGTGCGAGAGGCGCTTTTCGAGGTGCGTCTGGAGCGCGTCGTAGGCCGAGGTTCCGGAGGTCTCGAAGAGGGCGGCATTAGGGCTGTACCCGATGTACGGTACGCGGAAGTCGGAGTTACCGCCGTCTTCGGAGTTCCAGGGCTCGGTTGCGATGGGTGCGTAGTCGTCTCCGTAGGCCCCGACCTTGTCGTTGTTGGCGTTCAGGACTTCAAAGCCGTAGGAGGCGGTTTCGCCGTGGATGGGGTTCGAAGCGGTGGCGAGCTGCGGCTCGTTGAACGGGATAGGGATGACGGAGTGACGGCCGCGATTGCCGACGTAGCCAATGGAGACGGCGATGTCATTGCGGGGCTGCCACTGCATGCTCAGGTTCCAGTTCATGGTGTAGGGCAGGACGTTGTTGCTGTCGTAGGCGCCAAAGTTGAGGGCGTCCGGGCAGTCGGTGTAGTTGTCCTGGTTGTCGACGCCGGTGCAGTTCTGGCCGGACTTGGAGTGGGCCTGGCCGGAGTAGCCGTAGGCGGCGGAGGGTCCGATGCCGAGCGTGTTCTGTAGCTGGTTCTTGATGGTTGCGGGGTTTGCGTTCGGCGGAACGTAGCCGGAGGTGGAGGTGACGCCGTTGTGAGTCTGGCCGGCGACGATGTTGGCGGTGCCGATGGGATCGTTGAGCGTGGTGCCGTTTCCGACGACGTAGCTGACCAGCGGCGCGGACTCGGTGACGCCGAAGGGACCGCCGTAGGATCCGCCTGCGGGCTGCGAGAGGTAGGTGAAGAGTTCGCCGCGATCGAAGTAGAGACCGAAACCGCCGTTGATAACGAAGCGGCCGTTATCGCGCTTGGGCGACCAGGCGAAGCCGACGCGCGGCGAGATGCCCCACTGCCGACCGTTGAGGGTGCTGTTGCTTTCGCCCTGGGTGGGATCGTAGGCGTTGTTGCCGGCGACGACGAAGCCGGAGTTGTTGACCTGGAAGCCACCCGCGACGGTTCCGGTGACGCTGTAGAGGCTGGGGTTGAAGTTGAAGATGTTGCCGTACTTCTCCGTGAGGCCGCCGTGATCATCGAAGCGGACGCCAGCGGTGATGGAGAGGTTCGAAAGCGCCTGCCACTTATCCTGCACGTAGGCGTCGTACTCGTTCGAGCGATAGTAGCGGTCGGCGAGGTTGTGGCCGTTCGAGACGGACTGGAGGACGGAGGAGCTCTGCGCAGAGCCGGCAAGGAAGGTCGCGAGGGTCTTGGTCTTGATCTCGGCCAGGCCGGGGCGATTGTTTTCGATGTTGAGCTGGGTGTAGCTGTAGCCGCCGCCGACGATGATGGTGTGTTTGCCGAGCGAGTAGATCAGGTTGCTCGAGGGATTGAGGCGGTTCTGGTAATAGCCGAGGTTGACGAAGGCGCTGTAAGGGCCGACGTCGAGACCGGCGCTCGAACTCTGTTGGCTGGACGCGAACTTCTGCAGGTCGAGCCCGGGAAGAAGATTGGGTGTGAGGCCGGCCGAACCGGCGCCGACGCCGAAGGTGGGACCGAGCGTGGCATCGGGCGTGAGGTTCTGGTTATAGGAGCTGTAGGAGTTCATCAGGTCGTAGCCGAGACGCTGCTCCCAGTTGATGCGGGAGCCAAAGCGGATAGTGTTATCGAGGGCGAGGACCTGCGAGCCGTTGGCCTGCAGCGCAGGAAAGCCAGGGGTCTGCGAGTAGGTGTACGGCTTCGTGACCGGGTCGGTCTGGTAGTAATACTTGACCGAGAAGCGGTCGCTGTTCGAGACGTCGTAGTCAATGGACGCGGTGGCCTGCTGGGCGAGCAGGGTGGAGGTGCCGAAGAGGGTGACGTTGGGTGCGCCAGACAAGTAGCCGCTGGTGTTTTGCGAGGAGGGAATCAGGTACTGGCCGCCGGGGGTCTTGGCGTTGAGGAGAGCGGCCGCGATGGGCGAGATGGTTCCGGTGTAGGCGGTGCCACCCGAGTAAGAGGCGTAGGCGGCGTCGATGCCGGCGGTGGAGCGATCGTTGGTAAGGCCGGAAGGAACGTAGAGCTGCGAAAGGCCGGTGCCTTCGTCGCGGTTATCGCGATACTGATAGGCGAAGAAGAAGAAGAGCTTGTCCTTCTTGATCGGGCCGCCCACGGTGGCACCGGCTGTCCAGCGCTGCAGGTAGGGGTTGGCCAGGGCGTTGGGGAAGGAGCCGATGTTGAGCGCGGAGTGCAGCAGGGCCTGCTGCTTGAAGAAGAACGGATCGGCGTTGATGTCGTTGTTGGCGAAGGAGCCGTAGGCCTGGCCGTGGAAGCTGTTGGTTCCGCTGAGGGTGTTGATGTCGATCTGCGCGCCGGCGGTTGCGCCCTGCTGCGCGTCGTACATGGACGTGTTGACGCGAAGTTCCTGGATGAACTCCGGCGGGGGCGAGGGCAGCGAGTTGCCGTTTGAGCCGTAGACCGAGGTGCCGACGCCGGCCGCGCCGCCGACCGAGGAGCTTTGGCCGATGTTGAAGGCGTAGCGCTGGGAGTTGGAACCGGAGGAGGACTTGCCGTTGAAGAGGTTGGTGGCGTCGACACCGTTGACCTGGAAGGTGTTCGAGGTATCGCGCTGGCCGTTGGCCCAGATGGGCTGGTTGCCGATGCCGGAGTTCGAATCGAGGTTGGAGAGGAGTTCCGCGTTCACACCCGGAGAAAGGATCGCTGCCTGGGTGAAGCTGCCGGTCGCGGAGAGGGGCAGGGTCGCGATCTGCGCGCTATCGAGGGTGTAGCCGTTGGTGTTGTCGGAGGCGTTGAGCAACGGGTTGGCGCTGACATCGATGGACTCGGTGGTCTGGCCGATCTTGAGGTGGACGCTGAGGGTGGCGGCGTGGGCTTCCTGCACGGCGATGCCGGTGAGCTGGGTGGTGTCGAAGCCTTCGTGCTGGACGGACACCTTATAAGTGCCGACCGGCAGATTGAAGATCTGGAAGAAGCCGTCGGCCTGGGCCGTAACGGTGCGAGTGACGCCGATGTCGGAATCGGTGATGGTGATGCTGGCTGCGGGAATGGCGGCGCCACTGGGGTCGACGACGGTTCCGTTGACGGAGCCGAGGGTCTGCTGGGCGTAGACGGCCGGAGCAAACAGGCACACAAGGGCGAACAACGAAGCGACAAAGCGATTCCGCATGGGTCTCCTAAAAGTGCAGCAATGGCACTATGGTCGCTAAACTTTATTACAGTTTCGTCACAAATTCTGTAAGCAGGGCGACCACGGAGGGTACTGGAATCGCAGGGTGCCGATTGTAGCCCGGTCAAACCGGCAGGGCTTGTGCCGTTATTTTCCAATGCAGAAGGCCGAGAAGATAAGGTTCAGGACGGCTTCGGGTGCAGTTGCGCCGGTTAGCTCGTCGAGCTGGGCCAAGACCTCGTGCAGATCGAGCAGGAGGAATTCCTGTGGAAAGTGTTCGCGGGCAGACGACGCAGCACGGCGCAGGCTTGCGAGTGCGGCCTCGATGGCCTGGGACTGGCGCAGGTTGGTGACGAGTGCGGATTCGACCGCGGGCTGGGCAGCCAGCTTCTGCCGGATGGCCGAACGCAGCGTATCGAGGCCGGCACCGGTGACGGCGGATGTGGCGATCGCGGCTGCGAAGCCGGAGATACGCAGCGGCGCGAGATCGGACTTGTTGAGGACGAGGAGGGACGCGCGCGAGGCCAGCTCGCGTGCGAGCGACTCGTCTGCGGCGGGCAGGCGGCGGGCCTCGGCTTCGCCGGGCGGGAACGAGGTGCTGTCGACGACGTGCAGGACGAGGTCGGCCTCGGCGAGGGTGCGGCGGGAGCGTTCGATGCCGGCGCGCTCGGCTGCGGTTTCCGGGGTGTCCGCGAGGTCGCGCAGGCCGGCGGTGTCGACAAGGTGGATGGGGATGCCGTCGAGCGCGAGCTGCTCGGTGATGGTGTCGCGCGTGGTGCCAGGCAGTGGCGTGACGATGGCGCGTTCGCGCTCGAGCAGGCGATTGAAGAGGGAGGATTTGCCGGCGTTGGGCGCGCCGACGATGGCGAGGGTGAGACCTTCGCGGACGATGCGGCCGTAGGCGTAGGTGCCGGCGAGCGCGGCGAGAGGGGCTTCGAGCGCGGCGATGCGAGTGAGGATCTCGGCGTCGGGGAGGAGGTCGAGGTCGTCTTCGGCGAAGTCGACGCCGGCTTCAAGCGCCGCGATGAGGGTGAGGAGCTGCGACTTGATGGGTGTGACGGCGTGGGCGAGCGCGCCACCGAGCTGGGCGGCAGCTGTCTTCGCCTGGTGCAGGGTGTGCGCGGCGATGAGGTCGTGGACGGCTTCGGCCTGGGTGAGATCCAGGCGGCCGGAGAGGAAGGCGCGCTGGGTGAACTCGCCGGGGTGGGCGAGGCGCGCGCCGCGGGCGATGGCGACGCGGACGAGGTGATCGAGCAGCACAGGGGCGCCGTGGGTGGCGATCTCTACAACGTCTTCGGTTGTGTACGAGTGAGGGGCCGCGAAGAGGGTGACGACGGCTTCGTCGAGGGTTTGGCTGGCTTCGTCGATGAGGTGGGCAAAGCGGGATTGCCCGTGGGCGAGCGGGTGGCGCAGGCGCAGGGAGGGTTCGGCGATGGCGCGGGCTTTGGGGCCGGAGAGCCGGACGATGCCGATGCCGCCGCGGCCGGGTGGCGTGGAGATGGCTACGATGGTGTCCTGCAGCGAGGCTTGCGCGGTGTCGGGGTCGGGCATGCGGCTAGTTGGTGCCAAGGTCGTGGTAGACCGCCCAGAGGCCGTCCATGTGATGGCGCGTGAGGGTGATCTTGCACAGGAGTTCGACGGACGGGCGAATGGTGCCGCCCTCGAAGACGCTGCCGGCGACCGTGCATTGCTGGTCGCGGTAGGTTGCCCAGGTGGACTCGGCGTCGTCAAAGGGTATTCGCGTAACGGCGGACTGTTTGTCGACGCGCTCGCGCAGCAGGGCTCCGAGCGCGCGCGTGAGCTTGAGGTAGTTCTGGTTGGTTTTGTCTAGTTCGGCGGAGTCGCACTCGTTGACCTCGAGGGTGACGGCTACGTTGGGACATACGGGCTGCTGCGCTCGCGCACGCTCGGCTTGCACGGCCTGGAGGGCGCGTGCGCGAAGCTGGTCGGTTGGATTGTGCGCGGGGCCGGGACTTTGACCGGACGCGGCAGCGCAGAACGCGAGGAGAGCGAAGAGGAGAGGGAGCGAGGGTTTCCAGCTGCTCATGCGCCCATCATACTGCGCGGGATGGGGGCTAGCTGCTGGGCGGCGGAGGTGCGGCGGGGTGCGTCGGGTCGGACGACGGCGTGGATTTGGGGGCGGTGCCGGCCATGAGGCCGCCGCGCAGGCCGGCGAGAATCTGGGTCTGGAAGTCGTGCGCGGCGCCGGGGTGGTTGGGCAGGAAGATGGTGTTGGTGCCGCCGCGGGTGCCGATGTCGCGCAGGGTATCGAAGTACTGGGTGAGGAGGACGAGCGCCATGACGTCCTCGTTGGTGGCGCCGGGGACGCCCTGCTGGAAGTGCTCGATGGAGGCGCTGAGGCCGTCGATGATGGCCTGGCGTTCGGCGGCGATGCCCTTGCCCTGCAGCGCCTTGGATTCGGCTTCGGCCTCCGCCTGCTTGACCTTGAGGATCTTTTCGGCCTCGCCGCGCGCCTGCGCCGCCACCTGCGAGCGCTGGGCGGCGTTGATGTCGTTCATCGCGGCCTTCACCTTCACGTCGGGAACGATGTCGGTGACGAGCGCGGTGAGAATGTTGAAGCCGAAGCCGGACATGATCTGGTCGAGCTCCACCTTGACGGCGACGGAGATGCCGGATTGCTGCTCGAAGGTCTCGTCGAGCGTGAGCTTCGGCACGTGGCCGAGAATGGAGTTGAAGACGAAGGACTCGATCTGCTTTTGCGGGTTGGAGAGCTTGTAGAAGGACTCGTAGATCTTGTCGTCGAGGACCTGGTACTGGACCGAAACGGGAATCTGGACGAAGACGTTGTCGCGGGTCTTGGTCTCGACCGAGAACTGCGCCTGCTTGACCTGGAGGTCGACCATGAAGGCGCGCTCGGCGAAGGGCATGAGGACGTGCAGGCCGGGGCGCAGGATGCGGTTGAACTTGCCGAAGCGCTCGACGACGCCGGCGGTCGCGGTGCGCACGGTGAGCAGGGTCTTGGCGACGAAGATGAGGACAACCAGCGCGAGGAAGAGCAGGAAGACCAGGGCGACGGGGGCAAACTGCATGGAGGGACGTCCTTTTGCGGCCGGAGCGGAGCCGGCACCATTGCGCCCAGCATACACCCCGTCCGGGCACCCCGTTCGGGCGGCTGCGCGCGGTACGATGGAGCTATGCCGTCTGGTGAAAAGCCCCACTTTGATGAAGCTGCCTTCAAGTTTCTGCGCGGGCTGAAGCGTAATAACGATCGCGAATGGTTCAACCCGCGCAAGCCGGTGTACGAGGCCGAGGTGAAGGCGCCAATGCTGGAGCTGATCGGCGCGATCAACGACGCGTTCGCCGGCTTCGCCCCCGAATTTGTGCGCGATCCGGCCAAGTGCATGATGCGCATCTATCGCGATACCCGCTTTAGCAAGAACAAGCTGCCGTACAAGGATCATGCCGCGGCGTGGTGGGCGCGGCAAGGCATGGAGAAGACCTCCGGCGGCGGGTTTTACTTCGACCTGAGCCCCACGCAACTGACCATCGCCGCGGGCTGCTACATGCCGGAGCGCGAGCAGCTTCTGGCGATCCGGCGGCACCTGCTGGACCATCACGAACGGTTTCGGGAGCTGGCCGGCGCGAAGAGGCTGAAGGCGCTCGGCATGACGTCGCTTGAACCGGTTATGATGACACGTCCCCCCAAGGGCTTCTCCGCGGACCATCCGGCCATCGATCTGATCATGCAGCGGCAGTGGGGTCTTTCCGCGCATTTGCCCGCGGATGTGGCGCTTACGCCGTCGCTTTCGAGCGAGATTCTCCAGCGTTTTCGGGCTGCCGCACCGCTGGTTTCGCTGCTGAACGAGCCTTTGGTGCCGGCTGCGAAGACGCCGCTCTGGTAGCGGGGATTGACGACTCGGGCGCGTGAAACTCCCACAAACAGGCCATTTTTGGGTCGAATAGGGAACAAAACCGGAGAAAACCACAGAAATATGGGAAAAACACGGCTAATGCCGTTGACAAAGCTTTTCAGACAGTGGATGGTTGATTGCGGTACGGTTCTCAAACCCGCATGAATACAGGCGATTTCGTTCTGCAAGGCGGTTGGGTGCCGGTAATCGCAAAGGACAGCGATTCGAACTTGCACCAAAAACTATTTCATCAAGGAGTTCCTCAATGGCAAAAGGCATGACCAAAACAGCACTCGTCCGCGCGCTCGCAGAAAAGCTCGAGATCACCAACAAGCAGTCGTCCACCTTCCTCGAGCTGCTGGCTGAGACCGCAGTGAAGGAAACCAAGAAGAACGGCGAGTTTACCATTCCCGGCATCGGCAAGCTCGTGAAGGCAGAGCGCAAGGCGCGCCTCGGCCGCAACCCGCAGACGGGTGAGACCATCAAAATCAAGGCCAAGACCGTGGTCAAGTTCCGCGTGGCGAAGACCGCCAAGGACACCATCGCGCCGGTCAAGAAGTAGTTTCGGGTTCGAAGGACAACAGCGCTCGCGCAGATTTTCGCTGAGGGAGCAGATTTTCGCGGTTTAGAGCGAGGGTCTGCTCCCTTGGCGATCGCCCTGGGGGGTGTTCCTGTTTCTTGCAAAGAAGGGGCCGCTGGGGTATGTTTTGGTGCGTCCTGGACAGGGAGTTATGCGGGTGACCCAGCGGACCGGTGTATCAGGTGGGAAGGCCAGCCGACGCGGATGAGGAGTCCGTCCGGCCCGTTTATTCCCACCTCGTAGAGACCCCATTCGCGGTGGCGCAGTACGCCGCCTGGACGGATGATCAGGTCCTCCACGCGTGCGGCGATGGCATCGACGTCCGGCGTGCGGATAAAAACACCGAAAGGATTGTTCTCCTCCGGTACGCGCCACGGACCGCTCCCCGCCTGGGTGAGGTGCACCTCGCAGCCCCAACCGGTCATGATGACGTAGTTGGCGTCGCCGCCGGTGCGCGCAAAGCCGAGACGTTCCCAGAACGGGATCGCGGCGGCCAGGTCGTTGCTTGGAACGATGGCGAACGCACCGACGTGCGGGGTTGTGGACACGCGTCTGTTCCTCCGTAGAAAGGAAGAATACCTCAGCTAATCCATGACCGCGTGAAGCGTGCGACGCGACGTGCAGTGGAATGGTGCCTGGGCGAGCCGCACTGGAAGGCGACGTACGCTATTGGCTCTCTTTGGGTCGGAGCGGATTCGCGCCGAAGGCGCGGGCGACGATGGAGAGGCCAACCGAGACCACCACGCACTGGATGAGCAGCGCGGCGTTGTAGCGCCAGCCGAGCGCCGCGAACGACAGGGCCACGCCCCAGAAGTAGACCTCGCCGACGACCGCCTGGGCCCAGCGTGGGATAAGCCCGGAGGCCGCAACCTTGCGCCGCAGAGCCGGCAGCAGCCGCGGCACGAGGGCGCAGTAGGCCTTGTACGGCTCGCCAAGCTTTCGCGTGAGGAAGCCTTCCTCGGCGTGGATCAGCCAGAGCTGAAGCGCCGCGATGGCGACAATGGCGAAGATGGCGCCGGAGCGCGGCATCAGCAGCGAGATGGCCAGTGTGTGCAGAAACGTCCCAAGATAGAGTGGATTGCGCAGATGGCCGAAGGGCCCATCGGTGAGGATGCCATCTGGCAATCTGTTGTTTGCCGCAGCGCTCGCTTCGGGTGCCGCGGCGTTCGCGTCCTGTGCCGCGGCGCTCTGCATGACGGAGCTCTTCACTACATTCGAGCCCAGGTAGGCTGCGCCCCAGGTGCGCAGCCCCGCGCCCGCCAGCGCACAGGCGATGGCCGCGACCAGCAGGAGATTGAACGGGTTGAAGACCGGCGCGGCCAGGCTGCCGATGCCCAGCTGCGCCAGGTTAGCCGCGAGAATGCCCCACACGTGCGCGTTCGGGCCCTTTGGATCGAGCTGCACCAGGTAGTTCCAGGGAGCCGTAAAGCCGAGGAAGAAGACGATCAGGTGCAGCGCGTAGCGAATGCGAAAGACGAACTGGCTCACAGGGACGGCACCGCCGCTTCCGGAGGAGTCATCTGCTGGATCTCGCTGATCTGCTTGACGAGCTCGGGGTGTGCCTCGTCCTTGTAGACGACGCCGGACTTCATGACGAAGGGCACATGCTCGAGGATGCGCACGTCCTTCAACGGGTCGCCGTCGACTGCGATCAGGTCGGCCCATTTGCCGGTCTCGATGGAGCCGGTGCGATCGGTCCAGCCCATCAGGTCGGCCGCGTTCAGCGTGGCGGATTGAATGGCGGCGAGCGGAGTCATGCCGTACTGGTTGACGTATACATCGAGCTCATGCGCGTTCAGGCCGTGCGGGTAGACGGCCGCATCGGTGCCGAGCGCGACCTTGACGCCGGCCTGGATGGCGCGCTTGTGATTGGCCTTCATCGCGGCGCCGACGTCCTTCATCTTCTGCGCGTAGAGGTCGGGGAGGTGACCATTCTGGTTCATCCAGTCGACGAGGTACGCGGTCGGCACGAGGTACGTCCCGTGCTGCTTCATCAGCGCGATGTCTTCGTCGTCGATGTAGCTGCCGTGCTCGATGGAGTCGACGCCCGCCAGGGTTGCGAGCTTGATGGCCTGCGCGCCGTGCGCGTGCGCGGCGACCTTGCGGCCGAGGCGATGGGCATCGGCGCAGATGGCCTGCATCTCTTCGAGCGTGTACTGGGAGGCCTGCGGGTCGTCGCCCTTCGAGAGCACGCCGCCGGATGCGCCGATCTTGATCAGGTCTGCACCGTACTTGATATTCTGCCGCACCATGTGCTGCACGGCGGGGATGCCATCGGCAACAGCCTCGCCCTGGACGTGGTACTGGTAGGGCAGCAGGTTCTCGTCCATATGGCCGCCGGTGATTCCAAGAGCAGGTCCTGACACCTGCATGTGCGGGCCGGGAATGTGGCCGGCGTTGATCTCGTCGCGCAGGGCGACGTCCGTGAAGTCGTTGGCACCAACGTTGCGGACGGTGGTGAAGCCGGCTTCGAGCGTCACCTTGGCGTTCTCGACGCCGATAATCGCCTCCTTCGCCGGCGTCATCGAGAGCTCGAAGTAGGGATCGAAGTTGGTGGCCATGGTGAGGTGCGTATGGACGTCCATCAGGCCGGGCATTACGGTTGAATGCGTCAGGTCGATCTCGCGGTCGCCGGGCTGTGCTGGCGTTTGCGCGGTAGGCGCGATGCCGGCGATGCGATCGCCCGTAATGATGATCGTCTCGTCCGGGATCTCCTTGCCAGTGTGTACGTCGAGTACGAAGCCGGCGCGGACAAGGCTGCGGGTGACAGGCGTCTGCGCGTGGGTGTTGGAGAAGCCGGGAATAAGTAACAGTGAGAGATACAAATAACGAAGGCTGCGCATCGCCGTTCTCCTTGTGCGGGCACGGCCTTGGCCGCGCCGCTTTGCAGTGCTAGTCCTCAGGCTGCGCGTTGAGCGCGGTCAGCAGGGCGTCGAAATCTTCCAGGCCGGAGTATTCGATGATGACACGGCCTTTGCCCTTTTTGTCCTCGATCTTTACCTTTAGACCAAGTGCGCGGCGCAGACGGCTCTCGGCCTCGCCCACGTTAGGATCGCGCGGGGCTTCCTGCTTCTCTGCTTTGGCAGCCTTGGCTTCGGGATTGAGCAGTCCTTGCACGAAGCTTTCGGTCTGGCGAACGGACATGGAGAGTACGGTTACTTTCTGCGCGGCGGCCGCGATGGCTTCTCCGCTGGGGAGTGAGAGCAGCGTACGCGCGTGGCCGAAGCTGAGGGTGCCGTTTTCTACCTGGTGCTGCACAGACTCAGGTAGCTTGAGCAGGCGCAGGAAGTTGGCGACGGAGGCGCGCTCCTTGCCGGTGCGGACGGCCATCTGCTCCTGTGTCATCTTGAAGTCGTTCGAGAGCCGATGGTAGGCGCGTGCCTGCTCCATGGGGTTCAGGTCCGCGCGCTGCAGGTTCTCGACGATGGTCATCTCCATCGCCTGCTCGTCCGAGACGGAGCGCACGATGGCTGGGATAGTGGGCTTGCCGGCCTGCTTCGAGGCGAGCCAGCGCCGCTCGCCGGCGATCAACTGGAACTTGCCCTCGCCGAGGCTGCGGACCACGATAGGCTGCACAACGCCGGAGGCGGCGATACTCTGGGCGAGCTCCGTCAGCTTCTCCGGGTCGAAGCTGGTGCGGGTCTGGAAAGGGTTACGCTCGATGTCTTCGACCGGAATCTCGAGGGGTTTGCCGTCGGGTGGTGCAGTTGGTGTCGCAGTGGCTGCAGGGGCGGGAGTTGGGCGGGCGGGGAGCAGGACCTCCAGGCCGCGGCCGAGGGCGCGACGTTTGGGGTCCAGCTTGTTTGCCTGGGTGGCGGCCTGGCTGGGAGATGCGTCGGTCGGCTTGCTTGCGGGCTTTTGCGGGAGAAGGCTCATGCTTCGGTGCTCTCTTGTGCTTGCTTTGGTTCGTGTGCGGCGGTGGTGATGCCGTTGCGGGTGAGGAGTTCGAGCGCGAGCTGGCGGTAGGCTTCGGCACCGCGGGAGCGTGGATCGTAGGTGGCTACGGGGAGTCCGTGGCTGGGTGCCTCGGCGACGCGGATATTGCGCGGGATGGTGGTCTGGAACATCTTCTCGCCGAAGAACTCGTTGAGGTTGGCGGTTACCTGCTGCGAGAGGTTGGTGCGGTCGTCGTACATGGTGAGGAGGACGCCTTCGAGGCCGAGTTCGGGGTTGAAGGCCTGCGCGACGCGATCGAGGGTGGAGATGAGCTCGGAGATGCCTTCGAGGGCGAAGTACTCGGCTTGAAGCGGGACGAGGAGGCCATGCGCGGCGACGAGCGCGTTGAGCGTGAGAAGGTCGAGGGCGGGCGGGCAGTCCAACAGGATGAACTGGTAGTGCTCTTCGAGATTGGCGATAGCGTCTTTGAGGCGATATTCGCGCCGGTCGGCGGAGACGAGCTCGATGTTGGCGCCGATGAGGTTCTTGCTTCCGGGCACGAGCGTGAGGGAGGGGATGTTGGTCGGCTGCATGGCTTCGGCGAGGGTGGTGGGGCCGAGGAGCACGTCGTAGATGGAGAGGCGCTGGGGCTCGTCGTCCTTCTGGCGCCGGAGGCCGAGGCCGCCCGTGGTATTTGCCTGGGGGTCGCAGTCGATGAGGAGGACGTTGAGTCCTTCGAGTGCGAGTGCCGCGCCGAGGTTGATGGCGGTGGTGGTTTTGCCGACTCCGCCCTTCTGGTTGACGACTGCGAGCACCTTGGTGGGCGGCAGTTTGGCGGGGTTGGGCGGGTTGGTGCGCGGGGTTGAAGCGGTGGCTGGCATGGAGACTCTTGCCAAGCCTAACGGGATGCAGGCAAACGCGCAAACGGCGATGTTCCACGTGGAACATAGCCGTTTGCTTCCCCGGTACGACCTTGTGAGACTAAACTGCCTGCTCGCCGAGCTCTGCCAGCGAATCGACCAGATGCAGACCGGCGAGGCTGGTGAGGCGCGGCGCGATCTCGACGGTTCGCGCGTCGATAGCCGCTCGGCGCAGGTTGCGTGTTACGTGGCGAATCTCTGAATGGGTGAGGTGCTCGTAGAGACGCGTTGGTTCGGTTGCCATGATGGCGTTGCCGCACGCCCGGCATGAGCGCCGACGGTCGTTGCATGCCTCTGCGGCGTCGGTAGGCTCGCAGTGGCAGCGCAGCGAACCAAGCGTGGAGAAGTTCATCAGGGATTCAGCCTCCGCCAGTCCAAATGGGCGGAAGTAAGTGGTCGCGTTGCGAAGGGCTGTCAGCAAAGCCATAGCGTCTCCAGGCCATCTGGGTGATGGCAATCTCTAGAATGTATGGCCTCTTGGTCGCGTTACCCATCCCACCCAGAAGGGAGGGGAATGGCACTTTCGGGCCAGGATCGCGATCGCGGCGATGTTCCACGTGGAACATTATTGGCGAAGGATCTCTAAAACTCCGGAGTGGGTGCCGGGTATTGGGATCTTGTATTCGCCGGGTTCGCCCACCGTGAGGTGCAAAATCGCTCCGCTCTCCGCAAGCCGGGAGCGGGCTGCGAGGAGTGCAGCATCGGGCCGGTCGACTGCACGCAGAGTCACCACGTCAAACAGGCGGTCTGCGGGCATCTCCTCAGCGCGTGCGGCCCAGACCTCGACCTGGACTCCCAGGGTGCGGACGACCTCGCGCAGAAAGGAGGCCTTCTTGTTCTGCGATTCCGCGAGGGTAACACTCAGCTGGGGCCGCGAAAGTGCGATCGGCAATCCGGGAAAGCCTGCCCCAGAGCCAAGATCGAGGAGTGTCCGGCAATCCGGCAGATGGCGCGACGCAAACAGCGACTCGCCGAAGTGCCGCGTCACCATCTCCCGCGGCTCACGGATGGCGGAAAGATTCGTTCGGGGATTCCACTTGACCAGAAGATCCAGGTAGATGGAAAGCTGCTTCAGCAGGAGCGCCGTCGGCTCGGAATAGTAGGGCGCGAGGAGGCGAGCGATCTCCGCTTGCGAAAGCGTGGCCAACTAGCTCACCAGGACCGAGGTTGTTACGGATCGTGGGGTCCATGCTGCGGCTTCGCGGACCAGGCGCGCGAAGATTGCGCGAGATGTGGCGCTGACGGCTGTCGTGCGCTCGGGGTGCCACTGGATTCCGAGGACGAAATGGGGTTCGCGTGGGTGCTGCGGGCCTTCCACGGCCTCGACGACGCCGTCCTGCGGGCAGCGCGCGACGACGCGCAGGCCGTCTCCGGGGATGCCGATCGCCTGGTGGTGCGAGGAGTTGACCGGCAGGCGGAGAAAATTCCCCTCCTGCGCCGGTTCGACGAGGTCAACGATTTCGGACAGGAGAGACTCCTGGGGGATCAGCGCGCTATGGGCGACCAGCACGCCGCGCGCGGCGGAGTGGTTGACCGGCAGGATGGTGAGGTCCTGTACCAGCGTGCCGCCGCGCCATACGTTGAGGATCTGCGCGCCGAAGCAGATGCCGACGATGGGTTTGTAGAGGTTGTGTGCGTCCTGCAGCAGCAGCTCGTCTACATTCTCCCGCGGCAGGTCCGCCGCGGCGGTGGCTGCATCCCGTTCCTGCCCGAACTTCGCCGGGTTCACATCGGCCGGGCTTCCCGGCAGCAGGACCGCCTGGCAGGAGTTCGCCAGCTCCGCGACGGCCCGCGGATTCAGATCGAGCAGGATCTCGACCGGTTCGCCGCCCGCGTCTGAGACCGCGGCAGCGTAGGCGGCCCAATTCAGTCGGTTGTACTCCAGGTCGAAGCTCGTCGGCGTCGGAATCGCGATGCGTACCATGGTTCTAGTCTAGTGGCAGCTGGTGCATCGCGTAGAGCCGTTCAATCTCGGCAAACAGCCGGGCGGTCAGGGCTTCGGCCTCGCGGGTCGTCAGGCTCGCGGTGGCGATGGGCTCGCCGATGACGATCTTCACCGGATGCGGCGTGAGGTGGTAGACGTGGATGGGCAGGAGCTCATACGTGCCGATAAGGGCGACGGGAACCAGCGGCACCTTCGCCTTGATGGCCATGAACGCGGCACCGGATTGAAAGGGCGTCATTCTGCCGGTCTCCGAGCGTCCGCCCTCGGGAAAGAGCACGAGCGGCATGCCGGACTGTAGCGTCTTTACGCCGCGCAGCAGCCCGGCAACGGCGGATCGGCCGGTATGAATGTCGATGGGCAACTGGCCGGAGCGATTGAGGTACCAGCCGATGAAGGGGATCTTCCAGAGAGATTCCTTGGCCAGAATGCGGAACTGGAAGGGAAGTTTGGCGAAGAGCACCGGCGTGTCGTAGTAACTGAGATGGTTCGAGGCGTAGACGGCCGAGCTGCCTGGAACGAGGTTCTCGCGGCCAATCAGCTCAACCGGCGAAAGGCAGAGGAGCAGCAGGACACGCGCCCAGATACGCGCGACGAGATGCTGTTGACGGCCCGAAGTATCCCAGAGGCCGCAGACGAGCGAGATGCAGCCGAAGAATGCAGTCGCCAGCGCGACAAGCGGCATGAGCAGCAGGTAGGTAAGCCAGCGAATCGCCGGCGCGGTCCGTGCCGGAATCCCTGCCGCGGCATCCTGCTCGCTCAAACCAGCACCTCGGCTCGCTCCGGAGCGCGTTCGAGCGCGAGGGCGCGTAGTTCGCCCACCAGGTATACCGAGCCGGTTGCAATGACGACTCCGCCGGCCGGCGTCCACTCTTGCGCAAGCCGTAGAGCGGCCGGGACATCCGGCGCAGCGCTGGCGGGGGTGCCGAGTTCGCCGGCTACTGCGACGAGGTCTTCAAGCGCGGCAGCTCGCGGATTTGGAATGGGCGCCAGCACGATGTGGTCGCCGCGGCGCAGCGGGTCTCCGTCGGCCGAGGCATCGAAGAGTGGAAACAGGATGCGCGCCATCTCGCGCAGGTCTTTATCCTTCAGGCAGGAGAACAGCAGGGTGCGCGGCTGCGTCTCCGGCAGCGCGGCGATGGCGGAACGCAGGGTCCAGGCGCCTGCGGGATTATGTGCCACATCCAGTAACAAATGGGGGTTCAACCACTCCAGGCGACCGGGCCACACGGTATCGCGTAAGCCCTCTTCTATCGCGGTGATTTCGATTTTGTAACCAAATACGTTACGTAACTCCACGGCCGACGCAAGTGCGAGCGCAAGATTGCGCTGCTGATGGTCTCCGGCGAGCGGCGAATCGACGTGAATTGTTCCAAACCCCTCGACCGGCAGCGCATACTGGTTGCGCCACGCGTCCGGCGTGCGGGGTTCTTCGGAGTTGCGGCGTGCGGGCGGCAGAAAGGCCGCGGCGTTGACTCCGCGCACGTGCAGCCGCGCGGCTGCCTCGCCGATGGCCTGGTTTGCCTCGGGGTGTTGCGACAGCGTCACGAGGATTCCGTTCTCGCGCAGGATGCCGCACTTCTCGCCGGCGATTTCGCGGATGGTATCGCCGAGATAGTCCTGGTGATCGAGCGCGATATCGGTGATGACGGAGAGCAGCGGCTCGACGATATTGGTGGCATCGAGCCTGCCGCCGAGCCCCACTTCGAGCACGACGATCTCGGCGCGCAGGCCGGAGTTGAGCCGGTCGATGCCGGCGTAGAAGCCGAAGGCGATGGCGGTCAGCCGCTCAAAGAAGCTGGGCGGGTGAGGCAGCTCGCCGGATGCGACGAGCCGTATCGCCGCTTCCTCCACGAGCGTGTACAGGCGCGCAAAGTCGTCGTCTGCGATCGGCGTCAGGGTGAGTGGGCCGTCGCCACCGCGCACTTGTTCGGAGCCGTACTCCGAAGGGAGCGTGGCGTGGGCGAGTTGGATGCGCTCGTTCACACGGGTAAGGTGCGGGCTGGTGTAGAGGCCGGTTCGATAGCCCGCGGCGGTCAGGATCGCGGCCAGAGTCGCGGCTGTCGAGCCCTTCCCGTTGGTTCCGGCGATCAGGACCGCGGGAACCTTCGTCTGCGGATCGCCAAGCTCCGCGCAGAGCCGGCGCATATGCGCGAGATCAAACTTACGCCGCGGCGCAGGTGTTCCTGCCGGTACAGCGGATGGCGCCATCTCCGGCCCCATCGCGTGCAGGTGCGCGATCGCTTGCTCGTAATTCATCCCCACCATTCTATGTCGCGATCTGAAACAGGTCACATTACAGAGGTTTCTTGCCTGTGTGCCGTGTCCGCTCCAAAAGGGGAAACCGACGATAGGTCTGAGAGAAGACGTGCAGGGACAAGCGCACCGGGCAATCGGGCGGGCCCTGCAGAGGAGCTCGAACCATGATGGACCTGTTTGTAATTTTTACCTTTTTTGCGATGGTGCTCTCGCCCTGCTTTGTCGCCATGGCGACGGGCATTCCGACGGGCGCCGAACTTGGGACGAGGGATCCGTCGGAGCCCGGCTTCACGGACTCCGACAATCTCTACATTCCCGGCTGACGGCTTCATCCCCTGGCCGGAATCACTGCTCGTCGTTATTTGGCAGCTGCAACCACAGCGGGCGTGAATTCGGCGAGCAGCTCTTCCCGCGATTTCTGGCCGCGATCGACCGCGCTGGTGCCGCCGGCGAGCAGGATGTTGACATCGGTCAACCCGATAAAGCCGAGAACCTGCTTCAGATAGCCGGACTCGGCGTTATAGTTCTCGGTATGGGAGCCAGGCGTGTAGACACCGCTCGAAGCGATGATGACGGTAACTTTCTTGCCCTTCAGCAAGCCCTCGTATGACTCCGTAAAGGTGCGATTCACGCGCACGATCTGGTCGATGTAGGCCTTCAGGATGGCTGGCAGGTTGAAGTTGTACATCGAGGTGCCGATCACGATGTGATCTGCTTTCTCGGCCTCGGCGATGAGCTCGTTTGAGAGCTCGAGCGCCTGCTTCATCTCGGGCGAGTGCTGCTCCGCCGGGGTGTAAGCGCCGGCGATCCAGGGCAGGTCGACAAAGCCGAGCTTGGTCTGGCACAGGTCGCGCGTGATGACGTCGCCCTGATGGTTCTTCTTCCACTCTTCCACGAAGGTGTGGGTAAGTTTGCGGGAGATGGAGTAGTCGCCACGCGGGCTGGAAACAACGGAGAGCAGAGTCGCCATATTGGAATCCTCGAAGTTAGATGTTGCAACAGTAAACTGCCGCACTCTTAGGATTCCCCGGGCAACCCTGGCGATGCTTAATGCAGCAAGAATTCGCCGAGCGGGTGCCCAGACGCACCAAAGCCGGGCACTGAGCCCGGCTTTGTTCTCCCGCGGCGGACCCTGTGGGGAGCCAAGGCGCTAGACGGACCAGTTCTCCGCACCGCCCAACAGAGCAGCACCCGAAAAGCGTGCCAGTCCCGACCAGTCTGGAACATTGAAGCCCGTGCGTGGGTGAGCCTGCGCGCTGCTGGTGGTGGAGTGATGACGCTCCAAGGCCTCGATCACCTGGCGTCGCGTCGCTTCCTGTTCCGCGGGGGAGGTCCGCGACCAGTAAACCAGGAACCCTTGTCCGCACACCTTACAACGGACGTCACTTACGGTATTCGAAACTTTGCAGAGAACTTGCATATGCTGAGCCTTTCAGATGGCGGGGAGTTGGGCAAGGTTGTGCCGATAGCAGGAGAGTAGAAATCGCAAAGCCCTCCGGCAATGACCCCTTCGGGGGATTGCAATGCGTCTTCTTGCCATTGCGACCCGCCGTGCTGGGTTTTAGCCTGCGTGTTTGCCCGTTGGTACAGCATAGCGAAACCCACTATGCTGATAACTGGCCGCAAACAGGCCCAGGAAGCCAAAACCATGAGCTCACCCGCAGTCGTTTCAAACACTTCCGCCCCCGGCACTCACCCGGAAACCATCAAGGTCCAGCTTCCGGACGGCAGCGTCCGCGAGGTTCCGCAGGGGACGACCGCGCTCGACATTGCCAATGCCATCTCGCCGCGCCTCGCCGCGGCCGTCGTGGTAGCGCGCATTCGCCCCTTGGCCGGCCTGGACATCAATACCCCCGAAGGCGGCACCGACGATGCGCCCGAATCTGCAGAGACGATGTACGGTGCGGGAGATCCGCAGGCCGAGAAGATCGTCGACCTGAGCACGCCGCTGACCGAGGATGTCGAGCTTTGGCTGCTGAAGGAGCAGGATGAGGCTGCACTGAAGGTGGTTCGGCACTCCGCCGCGCACGTCATGGCGACGGCGATCTTGGAGCTGTTTCCAGAGACGAAGCTGGGCCACGGCCCTGCAACGGAGCAGGGATTCTTCTACGACGTGTATCGCGAGACGCCGTTTACCGAAGCCGACCTCGCGGCCATCGAGGCGCGCATGGCCGAGGTCGTCGCGCGCGACGAGAAGTTTGTGCGCGAGGTGGAACCGCGCGAGCAGGGCATTGCGGATTACGAGCAGCTGGGTGAATTTATGAAAGTTCACTTTATTGAACGTTTTACGCAGCCGGGCGATGCGATCTCGCTCTACCGCAACGGCAACTTCACCGACTTTTGCCGCGGGCCGCATGTGCCGTCGACGGGACGCGTAAAGGCGTTCAAGGTGACCTCTGTCGCAGGTGCGTACTGGCTGGGCGATGAGAAGAACCAGCAGCTGCAGCGCATCTATGGCACGGCCTTTTTCAACGAAAAGGACCTGAAGGCGCACTTCGCCCGGCTTGAAGAGATCAAGGCGCGCGACCACCGCGTGCTCGGCAAGCAACTCGACCTCTTTTCCATCCAGGAGGTTGCGGGCGCGGGGCTTATCTTCTGGCATCCCAAGGGCGGGCTCATCCGCAAGACCATGGAAGACTGGATGCGCGAAGAATGTATCCGGCGTGGTTACGATATGGTTTTCACCCCGCACATCATGCGGCGCGAGCTCTGGAAGATCAGCGGGCACGAGGTGAACTATGGCGAGAATATGTACCCGGCGATGGAGCTCGACGACGCCGAGTACCGGCTGAAGCCGATGAACTGCCCGGGCCACATCCTCATCTACAAAAACACGCCGAAGAGCTATCGCGACCTGCCGCAGCGTTACGCGGAGCTTGGGAATGTCTACCGCTACGAGCGCTCCGGAACGATGCACGGGCTGCTGCGCGTGCGCGGCTTTACGCAGGATGATGCGCACATCTTCTGCATGCCGTCGCAGATCGAATCGGAGATTGAAGCCTGCATCGACTTCGCCGAAGCCGTGCTGCACACGTTCGGGTTCATGGAGTTCAAGGTCGAGCTCTCGACGTGGGACCCCGAGGACAAGAAGTTTATCGGCGAAGAGTCGCAGTGGGACTTCGCCGTCGGGTCGCTGGTGAAGGTGCTTGAGCGCAAGAACATTCCGTTCAAAACGATTCCGGGTGAAGCGGCGTTCTACGGGCCGAAGATCGACATCAAGCTGGTCGACGTGCTGGGCCGCATGTGGCAGCTTTCCACCGTGCAGTTCGACTGGAATCTGCCCGCACGCTTCGACCTCACCTATAAGGGCGAGGACGGCGAACTGCATCAGCCCGTGATGGTCCACCGCGCGCTCTTCGGCTCGGTCGAGCGCTTCTTCGGCGTGCTGATCGAGCACTACGCCGGCGCGTTTCCGTTCTGGCTGGCGCCCGTGCAGGTGGGGCTGGTGCCCATCTCGACCGAGAAGCATATGGACTACGCGCGCGAGGTAAAACAGAAGCTTGAGGGCGCCGGTATCCGCGTGGAGCTCGACGAACGCAACGACGTGATGAAGGCGAAGATCCGCGACTTTGCGAACGCCAAGGCGCCGTTCATCCTGGTCATGGGCGATAAGGAAGCGGCGACGGGCAGCGTGAGCGTGCGGGTTCGCGGCAAGGGCGATGAGGGCAGCACGCCGCTTGAGGCGTTCCTGAGCCGCTGCGCGCAACTGAATCAAGATAAGGGAGCTACGCTGTAAACGGCTTGTCCTGCCGGACGGGCCCGCTGGTCGCGCGGGGCGAGCACTTCGTGCCGTGATCGCTTCGCTTGGCCGCGCGGCACGATCTTCTGTGCCGATACGCGAAGCCCCCAGCGTACGCAGTACCGCCCGTCCGGCGTTAGGACGCCTTTAGGCCTCTCCCCGCATCTCATCACTTATGCGCGTCCTAGCCACCTTCGCCACTCGTGACATTGCCGACTCCATGAAAGACATGCTCACAGAGCATGGCTTCTACGAAGCCGATATGGTCGTCCTCGCCAACCGTGCCGCTACCGAACCGCCCGAAGACGCGGAAATCGAGGTTGGGGAATCCCGCGGAGTGGGCTTCGCAGGATTTGAAGAAAAGATCGGCAAGGCAGTCAACGGTCTGCTCGGCAAGCACGAAATACTCGAAGGCACCGGCAGCGAGGGCGATCCGACCGGCGGCGCGTTACTGACGCTCCACGTAACCCGCCAGGAAGACGCGGACCGCGCGATCGACTTGCTGAAACTGCACCAGGCCGCGGATATTGAAGTCGCCTCAATATAGGCACGCGCCAGCGGGCTGCGAGTGCATTTCGCCGCGTCGAATCACAGGCAGAAGCGTATAACGTCTGTGAGGTGTTCGTGTTTCGGCTGAAGGAAAGCATCCACGTCAACGCGCCGATCGAGCGGTGTTTTCTGCTCTCGACCAGCATCGACCTCGTGCGGCAGACGCTCAAAATGAAGCCGGTCTCCGGCAAGACCAGCGGTCTGATCCAGCCGGACGACCAGCTGCTATGGCGCGGCTGGAAGTTCGGCGTTCCGGCAATGCACGAGACGCTGATCACCGGCTATACCCGGCCCACGTTCTTTCAGGACACCATGGGCCGCGGGTACTTCCGACACTTTCAGCACGATCACCACTTCCACTTTCTCGACGGGCAAACCACGATGTGGGATGTGGTGCGCTTTTCACTGCCGTTCGGCATGCCCGGCCGCATCGCCGGTAAGCAGATTGTCGTGCCGCATGTGCTGAACCTGATGCAGAGCCGGTTCGCGCTGATCAAGCGCCTGGCCGAAGGCGACGAGTGGCGCAGTTGGATTCCGGAGGAGGAAGACCGCCGCATCGCCGGGCTGCCTACGGAAGAACGGAGCACGGCAGAACTCCCCGCCGTCGCAGACAGCATCCAAGGCGCTTGAGGTGCTTTGGCAATGAAGGCAATCGTTCTCCACGAATACGGCGGTCCTGAAAAACTGAAATACGAAGACTTCGACGATCCGACACCCGGTCCCGGCGAGGTGCTTGTGCGCGTCGCGGCGGCGAGCATCAACCCGGTCGACTGGAAGATGCGCTCAGGCGAAGCCAAGTCGCGCTTCCCGGTCGAGTTCCCCGGCATTCTCGGCCGCGATGTCTCGGGCGTAGTCCGCGAAGTCGGCGAAGGCGTCACCGGCTTCGAACCTGGCGACAAGGTCTTCGCGCTCGCTCACAAGACGTACGCCGAACTCTGCGTCGTGAAGGCGTCTGAGCTTGCGAAGGTTCCGGAAGGCATCGAGTTGGTCCACGCTGCCGCGCTGCCGCTGGTCACGCTCACGGGCGAGCAGCTGATCCGCATCGGCACCGGCATTCAGTCCGGCCAGACCATCCTGGTCACCGGCGCGCTCGGCGGCGTAGGACGCTCGGCGGTCTTCACCGCGAAGCAGGCGGGCGCCAAGGTGATCGCCGGCGTCCGGGGCAAGCAGCTGGAAGAAGCCAGGAGCCTGGGCGCGGACGAAGTTCTTGCCATTGACGACGACAAAGCCATCGAGAAGCTTGGCCTGATCGACGCCATCGCCGACACGGTAAACCACGAAACCGCCGAGAAGCTGATTGGCAGAGTTACACCCGGCGGCATCTTCGCCAGCGTGCTGGGGCCGCCGGCCAACGCGAATCTGCACCCGCAGGTGAAGGTTGTGCCGGTGATGTGCATGCCTGACCCGGAGCGCATGGTGCAGCTGGCCGAAGCTGCGCGCGACAAGAAGTTCACCATTCCGATCGACCGCATTATCCCCCTCTCCGAAGCAGGCGAAGGCCAACGCGCTGCGGAAAAAGGCGGCATCGGCAAGGTCATCCTCAGCGCGTAACGCGATAAGGCCGACGCCTCGGGCGCCGGCCTTGTCGTGGAGCGAGTATTCCACTCTGCTTGGAAGTCCGTCCCTTCGGCCGAAGCCTCCGGGTGTGAAGCCTAAGCTCCGAAGGAAGAAACCGCCGCCGCTTCATCGTCCTTGACGTCGAAGACGGTGTAGAGCTTCGTAATCTGCAGCAGGTCGTGCACCTTCTTGGTCAGGTGCAGCAGTCGCAGCTCGCCACCGGCGTTCTTCACCGTGGTGAACGCGCTTACCAGCTCGCCAAGCCCGGAGCTATCGATGTAGTCGACGTTCGCCAGGTTGAGCAGAATCTTCTTTTCGCCCTTTTGCACTGCGTCGCGTACTGCGTCGCGCAGCGTCACGCTGCCTTCACCCAACGTAATGCGGCCGCTCAGGTCGAGGATGGTTACGCCGTCTACCTGCCGCGTCTTGAATTTCATGGACATCTGTTCAGTCTCCTTGTAGCCGTCTGGTTCGTTCTGCTATTCCACTCTGAAGCTTACCGTGTGTCAGCTCTTGCGTCGCTTGATCAGCGTAATCTCCGTGCCCGGAGACAACTGGCGAAAGTTTACCTCATCCATAAAAGCGCGCATCAGGAACACTCCGCGGCCGGAGCTGCGCAGCAGATTTTCGGGCGCCAGCGGGTCCGGAATACTGCTGGCATCGAATCCCGTGCCCTCATCCGCAATCCGGATCAGGACCGAATCCGAACTCGCCTCAAACGTCGCCGCAACGTGCTTGTGAGCGTCGTATTTGTTCCCGTGGATGACCGCGTTGGCCGCCGCCTCGCGCGCCACCATCGCGATGTTCGAAGCGGTATCCTCGTCGAACCCGGCGCGCCCTGCGAACTCCATCGCGGTATGTTCCACAGTATCGATGCTCGTCAACTCGGACCCGAGCGTGAGGCTCTGCCGGCTTGTTGTACCGTCGGTCATCAACTCACTCGGACCTTTCCAGAAGCGAAATGCAAGTCAGGATGCGGACTCAATCTGTTCGGGACAACTCTCCGCAGTCTCAGTCCCACAGGCCAGAAAAGTCAAGGCGGTTCGCTGCTGCGAGCCCGTCAAACGCCTTCTAGACGGATAAAAAAATAGGAACGGATGGTCTTCAATATCTAAGAACACTCGGAATTAGACATTGAAGATCATCCGTATTTTATTGCTCTTATCCGTCGAGGCGTTTGTTCTGGATGGGTGCGGCTCACACACAAAGTTATCGATCAGCCGCGTCTTACCCACCCTGGCCGCAATCGCAACCAGCGTTCCCGGCCGGATCGTCTCCACCGGCTCGAGCGTTGCCGCATCTACAATCTCCAGGTACTCCAGGTCAATGCCGCCGCGCTGCTGCACGACGTTGATCCCTGCGTTGAGCACAAAGTCCCCATCGACAATGCCGGCTGCAATCTCCTCGCGCATCGCGTTCAGCGCTTCGGGAATCGTCAGCGCACGGGCCCGTTCCTCGGCTGTGAGGTAGGCGTTGCGCGAGCTCAGTGCCAGCCCGTCCTCGTCGCGCACGATTTCGCACCCCACCACTTCGACCGGGAAGTTCAGGTCGCGCACCATCTGCCGCAGCACCGCCACCTGCACGGCATCCTTCTGGCCGAAGTAGGCGCGGTCTGGCTGGATGACGTGAAACAGCTTCGCCACCACCGTCGCCACACCCAGAAAATGCCCCGGCCGGTGTGCCCCGTCGAGCCGCGTCCCAATCGGCCCCACATCCACCGTCGTCGTAGCGCCCACCGGATACATTTCAGTCACACCCGGCGCGAAGACGAGGTCCACCCCCGCCGCCTCGAACATCGCGCAGTCCCGCTCCAACTGCCGCGGATACCGGTCGAAATCCTCGCTCGGCCCAAATTGTAGGGGGTTGACGAAGATGCTCGCGGCTACCACTGCGCATTCGGCCTTGGCTCGTGCGACCAGCGAGAGATGCCCCCGATGCAGCGCACCCATCGTCGGCACCAGACCCAGCTGCTTGCCATCCGCACCGCGCGCAGCCTTCAAGGCGCTGCGCACCTCCGCAATCGTAGTCAAAACCTGCATTCGCCTCTCACACCACGCCGGCCACCGCAGCGCCCGACTCTTTAGTGGCCTACTCTGAACTCTTTCCTCTTGAAGTCCCCTTACCGTCGAAACACTAACGAACCGATCCCGCCAGCTCCTCAACCGCCTTGGCTTTCTCCGCCGGCAGGTGGTAGCTCTCCGCATCCGCCGGAAACACTCCATCCCTCACATCCGCCACGTAGCTCTCGAGCGCCGCGCCCATCAACTCGCCGCCGCGCAGGTACTGCCGCACAAATTTGGCCGGCGCACTCTGCCCCAGCCCCAGCAGATCGTGCCACACCAGGATCTGTCCATCGCACTCCGGCCCCGCGCCTATGCCAATCGTCGGAACCTCAAGCTCGTGCGTCAACTCCGCCGCAACCTCCCGCGGAATCCCCTCAAGCACAATCGCAAAGCACCCCGCATCCGCGAGCCGATGCGCATCGTCCCTCAGCCTTGCAATCGCCTCGCGCGATTTAGCCTGTACCTTGTACCCGCCCATGCGATTCACGGCCTGCGGCGTCAGGCCCAGATGCCCCATCACCGGAATCTCCGCCTCGACGATCCGCTCGACCAGCGAAATTCGGGCGCCTTCGAGCTTCACCGCCTCCGCGCCGGCTTCCTTCACAAACCGCACCGCGTTCTCGATGCCTACCGCGTCGCTCGCCTGGTAGCTGCCGAATGGCATATCCGCCACCAGGAGCGCGCGCTCCAGGCCACGGCGCACGGCGCGCGTGAACACCAGCATCTCGTCCATGGTGACGGCGAGCGTGGACTCGTGGCCGAGCATTGTCATAGCGAGAGAATCGCCCACCAGCACCACGTCCACGCCGGCCTGGTCGGCCAGGCGTGCGCTGGGGAAGTCATACGCGGTGACGGCCGCGATCTTCGTGGAGGATCGTTTGTGTTCGAGCAGGGAAGGGACTGTGACCTTGGGGGAACCGGACGCAGGGCTGCGAGGGATGGACCAAACGCTCATTGTGCAACTTCTCCTGTGCAGCCCCATCTCAGACAGGTACCGCCAAGCGAAAGACTACGCCTTCCGGCCCTGAGGCGACAAATCTTGTCCTCGCCGGACGGGCCCGCTCGTCGCGCGGGGCGACCACTTCGTGGGGTTTTGGGCTTCGCGTTGATCCTCCCGTTGGTCGGCACGTGCGATTGTGCCGACCAACGGGAGGACCGCGCGAAGCTCTAAAGAGGCGTGCGAACGCCCGCCCCGCGCGCAGCGGGCCCGTCCGGCAGGACAAGGTTGTCGAAGATCCTCTTCGCCATCTCGCGCTTGCTGCTCACCGGCAACTCCACCTCACGCTCGCCCACCAGCAACACCCCCGCATTCCGCTCTGCATCAAACCCCAGCCCCGCCACCGACACATCATTCACCACCATCGCATCCACCCCCTTACGCAGCATCTTCGCGCGCCCACGCGCCACCGCGTCGCCCGCCGGGCCTGGAATCTCCGCCGCAAACGCCACCACCACCGTTCCCGACACCTTCCGCCTCACCACCTCGGCCACGATGTCCTCGGTCGGCTCAAGCTCCAGGGTCAAGCCGTCCTTGCGTTCGATCTTTCCAGCAACCTGCAGCCGGACACGGAAGTCGGCAACCGCTGCAGCCTTCACCACGACTGTCGCCCTTGGCAGCGCCTGGAGCACCGCATCCCGCATCTCCGTCGCGGTGGCCACGCACACCACCTCTGCTCCTAGCGGAGCGGCAATCCCCTGCGCCGCCGTCACCAGAATCACCTTCGCCCCATGCGCGAGCGCCTCTTCGGCCAATGCATAGCCCATGCGGCCACTCGACCGATTCCCCAAGAACCGCACCCCATCGATCGGCTCCCGCGTCCCACCCGCCGTCACCAGCACCGTATGCCCGGCCAGATCGCGCCTCTTCTCAAGTGCTGACCCGATCGCAGCCGAAACAGCCGCGACAATCTCCCGCAGATCGGCCAGCCGGCCGCTGCCCTGCATCCCGCAGGCGAGATAACCCGCGCCAGGCTCGACGATGACGTTCCCGCGCGCGCGCAGCGTGGCCACGTTCGCCTGCACCGCCGGATGCTGCCACATCACCACGTTCATCGCGGGCGCAATCACCACCGGGGCCGGCGTCGCCAGATACATGGTGGTCAAGAAGTCGTCGGCGATGCCGTGCGCCAGCCTGGCCAGCGTGTTGGCCGTTGCGGGCACAATCACCAGAGCTCCGGTCGTCTGCGCCTCTTCAATGTGTTCGACGGACGACGTGCCCTCTGGCACCTCGGCGCCGGTCCAAAGCGTGTCGATCACGCGATGGCCGCTGACCGCGGCAAACGTCAACGGCGTCACAAACTCCTTCGCCGCCTCGGTCATCACCACATGCGGGTCGAAACCGGCCTGCTGCAGCGCGCGTACCAACTCCACCGCGCGGTACGCCGCGACCCCGCCGCAGACTCCGACCGTCACTTTCCGCTCGTTTTGTCTCGCTTCCCCCATCGTTTGGATTCTCTCACCCGTATTGGCGAAGGTGCGAGGCTGCATTCGAACGCTCTGCCCGCATCTAAAATTAGGATGTAATTTACCTTTCTGGAAGGTATGCGCAACGGGCCCGCCGGTTCGTCCGCATGTTTACGGGTTTCGATCGTGAACGCTCCTCTGCTTAGCGTCATCGTGCCGTGTTTCAACGAGGAGCAGGGAATCGCCGCCTGCCACGAGCGCCTGTCGCGCGTGCTGCGCTCCGTCGACGCGCCGACGGAGATTCTGTACGTCGACGATGGCTCCTCGGACCATACCGCGGAGATCCTCACGCGTATGGCCGCCGGCCCGCACACGGCGGGCGATCCCGCCGTCGTTCTGCTGCGGCTTTCGCGCAACTTCGGCCACCAGGCGGCGGTCTCAGCCGGCCTTGAGCACGTGCACGGCCAGGCCACCGTCATCATCGATAGCGACCTGCAGGACCCGCCGGAGCTCATCCCGGACATGCTCGCGCTGTGGCAGCAGGGGTACCAGGTCGTCTACGGAGTGCGCGACACCCGTGCCGGAGAAACTGCCTTCAAGCTCTTCACCGCCCGCCTCTTCTACGTCATCATCAATCGGCTCTCGGATGTGCCCATCCCGCTCGACACCGGAGACTTCCGCCTGCTGGATCGTCGCGCCGTCGACGCGCTCCTCCAGATGCCGGAGCGGCATCGCCTCCTCCGAGGTATGTCCAGTTGGATCGGCTTCAAACAAACGGGCATCCGCTATCAACGCGACGAGCGTTTTGCCGGAGAAACCAAGTATCCGTTGAAAAAGATGATGACGCTCGCAATCGACGGCATCGTCAGCTTCTCCACCCTGCCGCTGCGCTTCGTCACACTCATCGGTTTCCTCTCCGCCGCTTTAGCCTTCTTCGGCATCGTCTATTCGCTCGGCGTGCGCCTCTTCACTCACGAGTGGGTCCGCGGCTGGGCCATCTCCTTCATCGGCATGCTCTTCATGTCCGGCGTTCAGCTCCTCTCGCTCGGCATCCTCGGCGAGTACGTCGCGCGCATCTACACCGAATCCAAGCAGCGCCCGCTGTTCCTGCTGCGCGATCAGCCCAACCGTCCGCCGCGGTACGAGGTTCTTCCGGAAGAGTTTCGCGGCGTGCGCATGCCCTTCACCCCGGCAAAAGTCCAGAACCTCTATACCCCGGCCGAGCCCGAGCAGCAGCCGCAGGAGACCGTAGAACGTGCTTGAAACCACACGGAACACCGAAGCAGGCCGCGCAGACACGAAAAGCCGCTGGCCCTCCGCAGAACGAACCTCGCTGCTCATCCTTGCTGTTGCCGCCATTGCCTACTGCGCGTGGATACTTTCGCTGCCGCTCTTCCCCACGCAGGACGGGCCCATCCACCTCTACTTCGTCCGCATCCTGCAGGCGCTGCTCTTCCACCGCGATCCCGGTATCTTTCCGCAGTACTTCCTGGTCAAACACCTCGCGCCACCGTACGCCCTGTACTACTACCTGCTGCTTATCCTGGGGCACTTCGTCTCGCTCGTCACCGCGGATAAGCTCGTCATCTGTCTCTACGTGGTGCTGTTCCTGTTCGGGTTCCGCTTTCTCGCGCGCAGCCTCGGCCCCTCGGGCGATGCCGCCTCCCTGCTTGCCATTCCCTACGTGCTGAACTGGCCGCTCGGCATGGGCTTCGTCAACTTCTGCCTCTCGCTTGCGCTCACGTGCTGGGCGCTAGGGCTGTGGTGCCGCGTGGCGCAGCAGCCGGAATCCCCGCGCAATACGCGTCGCCTTGTGGGCTTCGCGATTCTCGCTTGGGTCATCATGTTCACGCATCCCGTGCCGTTGCTCTTCCTGCTCGGCTTCTGCTCCATCGAACTGTGCCTGCGGGTCTTCCGCACCTTCAGCTTCAGCCAGCCCACGCTTCGCCGGGATGCAATCGCGTTCGTCCTCGCCGGCACCACCCTGCTCTACGTTAAGGCCTTCACCAACAGCCATGTTGTCCAGCAGATCGATCCCGTGCACAAGACGTACATGACGCAGCTTGCGCCGGTGCTCGAAGCCATCGCCATCTTCGGCTCCGTGGATGCGTTCTCGCCGCGCGGCTTCCTGTCCGTGCTCCATCGCTTCGGCATCTACGTGCTGTTCATTGCCGTGCTCATGATGGCTGTCGCCGCTGTACCGCGGTCGCTGCGCAGCCCGGAGTGGCGCCTCTCGCACACCTTTTCCGCGCTCGCGCTGCTTCTGTGGGTAGCGATTCCGTTTCTGCCGCCGGATCTGAACAACTCCCATCTGTTCTCGTCGCGGCTCATGATCATCGCCGTTCTTACGGGGTTTGCGGGTGCCGGCGGCCTTACGCTGCCGCGCATCGGCGCGAAACGCATCCTCTTTGCGTGCTCGGCCATCGGGATTGTCTCGCTCATCGGCACGATCGTCGAAGCCCAGCGCGCCATCGCTCCCGTTGCCGCCCGCATCGACAAGCTCGAGACCCTGCCGCCGCCGCCCCAGGGGATCTACCTCGCGCTGCTCGACCCGGACTACGCCAGGACCGCACCCTCGCTTACCTACGACCCCTACTACTGGGCCGTCGCACGTCCGCTTCGCCGCAGCAACTCCATCCTCTTCACGGCGCCGTGGCTCGATCTCGCCATCATCCCCATCGGCGCGCAGCCGGTGCTGCCTACCGGACGGTTGCCGGCGTATAGCCTGGAGACCTCCTACTTTATGCGGCAGCAGCTCGCCAGTTCCGCTGAGGCGCGTTCCATCATCTTCCCACCCCTCACCGGCGCCATCATCAACTACGCGGCGTTCCCCATGCCGCCCGGCCTCGACCTAACGCTCAAACAGGATCCCATCCCGAGTCATCACTGGTCGTGCGCCCCGTACGCCTTTACCGCGCTGTGCACCGACGGCGCGAAGCTGCCGAGCCAGTAATCCGGCAAGGCTTACAATCAGCAGCAATGATCGCTTCGCTGCGCGGCATCCTGCTCATCAAATCCCCCAACCAGGCGCTCATCGAGTGCGCCGGCGTCGGCTACGACGTTGCCATCTCCGTCGCCACCTTCTCCGCACTGCCACGCGAAGGCGCCGAGGCGCGCCTGCACATCTTCACCAAGGTCGCCGAAGACCAGCTCGCGCTGTTCGGCTTCTCCGAGCTCGATGAAAAACGCTTGTTTGAGCGGCTGATCGCCGTCTCCGGCATCGGTCCGAAGCTCGCCATCACCGTGCTCAGCGGGATCGCGTCCGAGCGCCTCGTCACTGCCATCCGCGCTGCCGACCATGCCTCCCTCGTCAAGATTCCTGGCATCGGCAAGAAGACGGCCGAACGCATCGTGCTGGAGCTGAAAGACAAGCTGGACGACTTGCAGGGGTTTGCGGCTGCCAGCTCCCCGGCGCGTCCGCAGCTCGGCGCGGTGGCTGACGATGCGCTCTCGGCGTTGATCAATCTGGGATATCCGCGGCCGATCGCGCAGAAGGCGGTTGAGACGGCGATTGAGAAGGATGCGGGCGTGAAGGAGTCGTTTGAGACGTTGTTTCGCGCTGCTATGGCGAATATCAGGTAATGGCGTGTCCTGCCGGACGGGCCCGCTCATCGCGCGGGGCGACCACTTCGTGGGGTTTTGGGCTTCGCGTTGGTCCTCCCGTTGGTCGGCACATACGATTATGCCGACCAACGGGAGGAGCGACACGAAGTCCAAGACGGTACGAAGTACCGCCCGCCCGGCGGTAGGGCGCCTTTTTCCTTTCTATTTAGAAGGAGAACCGCACCGCTACCTGCATCAACCGCGGCGGCGATGCCGTCTGAAACTGCCCGAAAGCCGTCGACGAAATGTTCCCATTCACCGCCGCCGGCGAGAAGAACTGCGAGTGATTCAACACGTTGAACGCCTCGGCCCGCACCTCCAGCGAACCACGCTCCAGCCGGGTCTCCTTCGCCACCGCAAGATCGGTATTATCCGCGCCCGGCCCGTAGAAGAAGCGACGGCGCGCGTTGCCCAAAGTCCCCAGCGCCGGCAGCGAAAACAACCCGGTATTGAACGCAGAATCCGACCCTCGCGGATGCCGCAGCAACGCCAGATTCCCCGGCGTGTACTCCGGCTCATCCACGCCATTGTTGTTGATGCCGTTTGGCTGCGTTCCCAGCAGCGACGTGTCGTTGTTATTGATCAGCGTCACCGGCAGCCCACTCGAAAAACGTGTCAGCCCCGACACCTGCCAACCGCTCGTCCAACGCTCGTGGCCATGCACCCGCAGCGCAGCGGCCAGCGGTAACGTGTACCGGTACGAGGCAACGAAGTTATGCGTCAGGTCGAACGCCGACAAACCCCGGCTCGCACCTGCGCCTCCCGGCACCGCCTGCGGATACACCGCCTCCGCAAGCGACGAAGACTGGTCGATCGACTTACTCCACGTATACCCAACCTGCAGATACAGCGAACGGCTCACATGCCGCGCGCTCAACTCCAGCGCGTTATCGTGCGCGTTTGCAATCGTCCGCTGCAGGTTGACGCTGCCAAACGAAGAGTTGAACGCCGAACGCGTGCCCTGGTACACCGTCCCGTTTGCCGCCGTGTAGCTGCTGCTCTCGCCGAAGGCTCCGCAGGTGGCGGAGTTCGCCGCCACCTCGCTCGGCTGAGAGAGGGCGAGACACAACTCCGGATCACCCGGATTTACCTCTTGGATCACCAGCAGATGGTGCGACTGCGTCCCCACGTAGCTCGCCGTCACGGAATCGTGCTCGCCAAAGCTGTGCTCGACGGCGAAGTTATAGTTCTCCGCATAGGGCGTCACGTTGTCCTTCGCGAAGGCGGGGATTCCGGTGAGCGGCTCGAAGTTCGCCCAATCCACCGACGTATTCGGATGCCCGGGCGAAGCCCCAAACGCCACCGTCTGCAGCGGGAATCGCTGGCCCACGCTTACGCCGGTTGCCGCCGTCACAAACGGCTGGTCGAACAGCGTGGGCGCCGCGCTGGTATCGGTGAAACCGTACGGCGGATTGCCGCTCATAATGCCCGCCGAGAGCCCCTCGAACGCCGTGTAGTAGAGCCCGTAGCCGCCACGCACGACGGTCCCATTACGCGGCGTCCATGCCGCGGAGATGCGCGGCGCAAAGTTGGCATAACGCGTCGGCGAAAGCGTCTTCGGCACACCCGGATCGCCCGGAAAAAGAATTCCCTTCGGCGCATTCGGGAATACTACCGACTGTTCACTTGGATCGAGCGTCAGTAACTGGTTGTACTTCTCGCTCCAGGGCGGCAGCACGTCGTACCGCAGCCCATAACTCACCGTCAGCTTCGGAGTTACATCGAACTTATCCTGCGCGTAAAGTCCCAGGTAGTGGTTGCGGTTGTAAAAGTATTGCCCGTGTCCCTGCGTGTAACTCGAATCAATCCCAAGTAGAAAATCGGCAAAGTCCGACCCGGTTTCGGACCCCGTAAACGAGAAGCTTCCATTGTCATAAACTCCCGGATGATTATTAATCTCATCCGCATGGAATCCCACGCCGAAGGCCAGGGTATGCCGCCCGGCAACCCGTGTCACATCATCGGTGCCTTCGTAGATGTTCTCGGCTTGAAACAGGCTGGTGACATCCACGCCCAGGGTGAAGTCGTTGAAGATCACATTCTCGACGCCTTCGATGGCAGCGTTCTGCGGGACGATTCCGGTTGTACCCGATCCAGTTACAAACCCTTGCGAAGCCAGCGAAACGCCGACTCCGCCAATGGGCTGCCCCACCGCCGCCGCATTCCGCATGTAACTCGCATGCGCCTGGTTCATCCATTTCGAGTGGATCGCACTCGTCAGGTTCGCGCTGAACAACTGCGCCCGTCCATCGTTCTCGGCGTTGAAGCCGGGAACTGTCGCCCCACCCTGGCCGGTCGGATACGGATTCAGCAGCGTGTAGTCGTCTGCAAAGTAGTACCCGCTCAACTGCCCAGCGACCGTCTCACGATCCAGCCGTACCGCACCCTTATCGTCCCGCACCTTCTGTGCGTAACTCGAAGTAGAAAACTCAGAAGACCCATCGTTCGGTGAAGGAATATATGGCAACAGGTGCTGCGCCGGAGAAGAAAAAGCCGCGCTGGGAATCACTCCACTTGGAAAGACACAAGCCGCAGTACTTACACAGCCACTCGCATCGTAGGGCTCACCCTGCGTTACCGTGTAACCCAAGCGCTGCGAGAGCAACCCGGCAAAGTAACTCCCCGAAACCGATCCGGTAAGCTCCGAGCTAACATCTCCTAAGTTCCCCGTCCGGTCCGCCGCGGAAGGAACCGCAATCAATCCCGTGTCGATCCCCTGCGTCTGGCGTGTCCCTTGATAATCGACAAAGAAGTAAGTCTGCAACCTGGCAATCAAGCCGCCCACCGTCCCGCCAAACTGGTTCTGATGGAACGGCGCCCGCGTCAGCGAGAAGTAGTTGCGCGCATCGAGCGCCGTGTTGCGGAAATAGTCGAACGCGCTGCCGTGCAGTGCATCGCTGCCACTTTTCGTCGTCACCAGAATCTGCCCGCCGCTCTGGTTGCCGTACTTCGCATCCATCGCCGCGGTCAGCACCTGCAGGTCCGCAATCGAATCGATCGTCGGCACCACCGCGACGCCCATATTCACGTCTTCCTGCACGTTCGCGGCGTTCACCCGGAACGCATTCGAGGTCTCCCGCTGCCCGCTCACCGAAAGCGCCCCGATATCAAGATCGCCCGACGGCGGCGTGCTCGCCACGCCGCTCATCACCACGGCGTTCGGCTGCGCGGAGCTGATCGGCACTACCCCCGGCGCAATCGCCAACGTATCCGTAAAGCTCCGCCCATTCAGCGGGATATCTGCAATCTGCTTCTCGTTCAGCGCCAGCCCGGTCCCGACGGACGCCGGATCGACCTCCACCTTGTCGTTCTCGGCAGCCGTCACCGTCGCGACGTCAGACGCGCTCGCCACGCCCAGCACAATGGTCAGCGCCTTCACTGCCGGCACCTCCACATGCTCGCTTGCGCCGGCAAAACCAGCGGCTGTAACGCTCGCCGTATAGCCCGAAGCCGGCGCATCGCACGCCTCAAACGCACCCGCCGCCGAGGCCGTGATCTGGATCAACCCGCTACCCGCAGCATCCGGGCTAAGCGTCACGGCCGCTCCGCCGATCGCGGCCCCGGTTGCATCGGTCACGGTGCCGCGCAGGCGGCACACTCCACCCTGAGCGCAGACACTCTCCGAGCAGACAAAACTTCCAAACATAAAGGCTAGAAAACACGTTCGTGTCGAAAACAAATCCAGGCTCCCAATTGCGGTGATGGAGCCGCACGTCCGCAGATTCCTCTAAAATCGACCTACGGTTTGCGGCGCTCGCTGTGAATCCAAGGGGCTTCGCGTTCTCTGCCAGGATGCGCGCGAAGCCTCTTTTCTGTTGATGCTTTGAATATACGACAAGATTAGTCCGAGATGGGTAAAAACGTGCCCCGCCGGACGAGCCCGCTTACGGCGCGGGGCGGGTGCTGCGCACGCCGGGAGCTTTGCGTGGTCCTCCCGCTGGTCGGCGCAAGCTCTCGTGCAGCCCAACGCGAAGCCCAAAACCCCACGAAGTGGTGCCCGCCCGGCATCAGGGCGCCTTTTTGTCTTTAGGCTCTGCGTCGATACCGAATCGAAAAATCGTATCCAGCATTCGGCGGAAACAGCTGCGCCACCAGCCGCAGACGGTCCGCCAGTGCAGCGGGCGCCAGCAGCGGATACTCGCGCTCGCGCAACTCCGCATAATCGAAATCCACCGCAAGCGAAAGCTGGTAAATCGCCAGCGCATCCGCAAACGAAGACTCCATGTAATCGAGCTTCGCCTTCTCGTCGATCTTCCCGCCATCAGCCCGGCCCGCCAGCGCGGCTGTCCTGGTCTCAAACGCATCCTGGCTGGTTTCACCGCGGACTTCCGCCAGCGCCTGCGCCCACACCAGGTTGCTAAACGCCTCCGGAATCCCCGCCTTATCCGAAAACGCATGGCCGACGTTGATAAAGAATTCAAAGGCCAGTGCAAACGTATCGCGCAGCAGCCGCGACGAGATGAACACACCCTCATGCGCGCCGACGCCCGGTGAAGCCGCCACGGAGACATTCCGGTGGCAGATTGCCTCGTCGAACAGCTCCGGCAGCGCCTCGCGCGCAATCAGCGTGCGCCCCGACTCCTGCTCGCGAAACTCCGGCAGCCCGGTACTCGCACCCTCGGCACTCCGCATCTCCGGGATCGCCAGCGGCACAAAGTAAAACACGCGATCGTTGAGCGCGGGCGCAATCACCGCCGGCACCGCCTGCACAATCTTCTGTAACTCTGCGTCCGCGATCTTGGTATCGCCGAAGACGGAAAACCGCATTCCATTCGGCGCCGTCCTCGGCGCCAACGTTGAAGCCAAATCCACTGCCTGCAAAAGAACGCTCGCACCGCTTTTTACGCTATCCGCCATGAAGCGTTATTCTACCGTTATGGCAAGCCCAACGTATCGCAGCCCGTTTCCCGCGCCGGTCGAGCGCAAGACGTTCCTCAACGGCTACGTCTTCGGCGCGCCCGTCGGCGACATGGGCTGGTTCGCCTCGCTGCTCATCGGTCTCGCCACCGGCATGGCCGCCTTCTTCTTCGCGACGTTTCTTGGCATCGTCGGCCTGCTGATCGCCTTGTCAACCGGCCACAAAGTCGATTTCGCCCAAAGCTACCGGCTGGTCGGCTTTCCCGTCGGTGTCACGGTCATGGTCCTGTCTGTTTCCTACATGGCGATGCTCTGGATCAAGCGCATCACGCGCAGATAGCATCCACAAGCCATCGCGCTACGTCCTATCGGTATGACTCGCTCGCAGATCCTCATCGCAGCTCTCGCGTTAGCGGCAATTCTTTTCACGGGGTACCGTCGCATGGCCTTTGGAGCCGCTGCTCGCACCACGCCCATCCCTGCTCCCACGCAGGATGAACCAATCGCCCAGCACCCCTCGCACGAAACCGCGGTCTTCGCCGGCGGCTGCTTCTGGGGCACGCAATCCGTCTTCCAGCGCGTCAAGGGTGTCACTGCCACCGAAGCCGGTTACGCTGGCGGCTCAGCCTCCACAGCCACATACGACCAGGTCACCACGGAAACGACCGGCCACGCCGAATCCGTCCAGGTCACCTACGACCCGTCGCGCATCACCTATGGTACGCTCCTGCGAATCTTCTTCTCCGTGGCTCATGATCCCACCCAGCTCAATCGACAGGGTCCCGACGTCGGCACCAGCTACCGCTCGGCCATCTTCTACACGTCGCCCGAACAGCACAAGCTTGCCGCCGCATACATCCAGCAGCTCGACTCCGAGCACGTCTATTCCGGAAAGATCGTTACGGAGCTGACGCCGCTGAAAGGCTTCTACAAGGCCGAAGAGTACCACCAGGACTACGCAACCAAGAACCCAGGCAATCCGTACATCCAGGTCTGCGACGTGCCCAAGATTCACGCGCTCGAGGCGCAGTTCCCGCATCTCTTCACCGAATACAAGGAACACTAACTAGGGTCTTCTCGAGCCGCCGGCCGCGGCCGAGTTGTTTTGGATCAGTTAGTGATTGCTATAGCTCAGCCGCAGCGGCCATAAAAACGACAGGCCTACGACAGCGAACATCGGTCCAAGTCCCAGGCCCAACCCGAAGTGCTGGGTTGCGGCAAGACCACGAATCTGCAGAATCTCCGCCAGGTCCGACAGCATTGAGGCGACGCCCACGACTACCAGGGGTGCTCCTAACGACAAAGCGGAAATACTCCAGACAACAGGTAACCTTCCATGCAAATGTGGCATCTCAGCGCTGCTCTCCTTTGGATCAGCCACGCAGAGCATACCATTCTCTCGCCGCTAAACTCAGACGAAATTCTACATGAAAGTACCGAGGATGGTACATCTTCCGCGGCAACCAACCGCTGCTGATTTCAATCGGCTTACAGCGCATCTTCTTGAGCCCTTGTCGTCAACAGGCGGAAATTCTGTCCTCCTTTTGCACCATTCCCTCTCGCTCTCGAAGGAAAGCCCCGGCTAGAATCGGCCCTGCCCGCGCATGCGGTACGCGACCGCCTCGAGCAAGCGCTCCGAATCGATGCCCGCCGGCCGCTCCACGCCCATCTTCGCGCAGATCGTCGTCGCCACCCGCTCCGCCAGCACCTCCCGCCGCTCGACGCTCAAATCCAGCGCCCGGCTGAAGAACGTGTCGATCAGGTGCAGGTCGTCATTTCTCATGCGCGCGATCGCATCCGCCGGCAGCGATACCTCGGCACCGGGTGCCGTCTCCGTCGCCGCGATCATCGGCTTCAACCGCCCGACCACCGGCGTCTCTTCGAAGACGTTCGCCGTAAACGTGCGGCTCTGGTGGTGCGTCATCAGCGGCTGCTCGTCCCTGCGCTCGTGCACCACGATGGTTCCCGCGACCAGGTCGCCCACGCGCTTCTGCGACCGGTTGCAGAGCATCGCAATCACGCCCACCAGGTACATGGTCGGAAACACGTCGACGACGCGCAGCAGGTTGCGCGCCATGGCCTCGAACAGCGTAATCGCGCGCCCGGAGTCCTTGATCACGCGCAGCTTCATCCAGTGCTTGCCCGGCGTCTGCCCATGCCAAAGCCCTTCGAACAGCGAAAAGTAGCCCCAAAGCAGGACAAAGTTAACGAAGATGATGCCCGCCACAAACCACTTGCCGGCGGTCGACAGGTGGTCCACCGCCCCGGCCGAAGCCCCGCCGCTCGCCGCAATGGCAACCACGATGCCCACCAGCACGTAGAAGACGAAGATCAAGAGCACATCGATCAGCTGCGCCAGAAACCGGCTGCCGATGCCCGCCACGGGGAACCGCAGCTCCACAAGCTCCGGCGTCTCCACATTCAACTGGTCAAACTGCACCGGATGCACGAAGCTATTGTCACTGGCCATATCGTTCGTCGGAGCCCTTCCCCTGTGATCTCAAACCGCTGGATCGAAACCCGCAAACCGCACTGGACGCGCCTTGAACAGCTCGCGCTGCAGGCCGAAACCTCCGGGCTCAAGACCCTCTCGGCACACGATCTGCGCGACCTCGGCCTGCTCTACCGGCAAGCCGCCGCCGATCTCTCCGCCGTTCGCACCGATGCCGCATCCCGTACCCTCGAAGCGTACCTCAACCGCCTCGTCGCCCGCGCGCATAATTTCGTCTACGCCGGCCATCGGCTCTCGCCGCGCTCGGTCGCGCGCTACCTGGCGTATGAGTATCCCCGCCTCTTCCGCCGGCTCTTCCCGTACGTCGTGCTCTCGTTCTCGCTGTGCATCGCCGGCGCCATCCTCGGCACCATCATCACGCTGGTGCGCCCGGAGTTCGTCCACGCGATGCTCGGGCCCGACATGATCTCGACCATGGAACACCACAAGATGTGGACCGAATCCATCCTCGGCTCGCAGCCGCAGGAGGCTTCGGGCATCATGACGCACAACATCACCGTCTGCTTCTTCACCTTTGCGGGCGGCGTTCTCGCCGGCCTCGGTTCGCTTTATTTCATGCTCTACAACGGCTTCCTGCTCGGCGTCATCGGCACGGCCTGCCATCAGTACGGCCTTTCGCTCAGCCTGTGGTCGTTCGTCGCGGCGCACGGCGCGCTGGAGCTTCCCAGCATCTTCATCGCCGGCGCGGCCGGACTCCGGCTGGGCGCGGCCATGCTCTTCCCGGGATATCTGCGCAGGCGCGATTCGGTCGTCCAGGGCGGCCGCGAAGCCGTGCGCCTGGTCGCGGTCACGGTGCCGATGCTCTTCATCGCGGGTACGCTCGAATCGTTCCTCAGCCCCTCGCACGCGCCCATCGCACTCAAGTTCTCGGTCTCCGCGGTGCTGCTGACGGCGCTGATCCTCTGGCTCTCCGAAGGCTGGCGCCGGCCGTTGGTCTCAAGCGCTGCGGCTCCTCGGGCGGAAGGAAAACACAGAGGCACAGAGGACACGGAGGGCCACAGAAAACCTCTGTGAACCTCTGTGCCCTCCGTGTCTCTGTGTTCTCCTTCGCATGTTCCCTACAACAGTCCCTTGGCTTTGATCTCAAGATAGGAGTTGATCGTCCTCAACCCCACTTCGCCCGGAGCGCTTTCCACCACCAGCACCCCTTGCTGCCGCAGCTTCGCAATCACGCCGCGGCGGCGCTCCAGCATCTCCTGCGCGGCGGCGATGCGGTACATCTGCTCCACATTCGTGCTCGCACTCGCAGCCAGCATATCGAGCTCCGGATGCTTCAACAGCACCAGCAGCACCAGGTGCCGTCGCACCAAATCGATCGCAGCCGCGACCACCTCCGGCAGTCCCGCCGAGTCCGAAACCTCGGTAATCCAGACGATCAGCGCCCGTCGCCGCTGCAACTGCTTCAGCCGGGTCGAGGCCACCAGGTGATTCGCCTCCGCAGCCTCGCCCCTCACCTGCGAAAGCTGATCGATCAAAATCCGCAGATGCGATGGCCCCGCGCCGGGCAGCAACTGCTGCTGAATGCCGCGGCCATACGTCAGCAGCGCAAACTTGTCGCCGGAGCTCTGCACCGCCTCGGCCAGCATCACGGTCGCGGTCGCGGCCTGGTCCAACTGCATGACGGTCAGTTGCAGGTTTTCGGCCGCTTCCTGCTCGCTCTCGCCCTTCAGCGCCTCGCCGCGCCGGCGCAGCTCAAACGCCGTCCGCGAAAGCCGTCCCGCGTCGAGCACCACCCACACCTGCTGCGAGCGCTCGGTCGTGTACTGCCGCGTAATCAGCCGCGCGCGCCGCGCCGTCGCCGTCCAGCTGATGTTACGCAGCTCGTCGCCGCGCTGGTAGTCGCGCAGGCTCTCAAACTCGCGCCCGATGCCGCGCAGCCGCAGCCGCCGCTTCTGCAGTTCGATCTGCCGCGCGCGCATCAGGTAGAGCGCTGAGTCGGCCCCAGCCTCATCCATCCGCGGAAAGACGCGGATATCCTGCGCGCAGTCAGCGACCGCCCAGCGCTCCACCAGCTTCAACCCGCCGCGATAGCGCAGAAAGACGCCGCCCAGACGAAGGTCGCCGCGCCGCCCCGGGTACACTGCCTGCACCACCCGCACCGCGTCGCGCGGATACGCAACCACCTCCAGCGCCACTGGCACCGGGGCAAGCGAGCTCTCAAGCTCGTCCGTAAGGGTCACATCGAGCAGGCGGTTGGAATCCTGCACCAGCTCGAGCTCCACCTCGATCCGCTCGCCCAGCTTCGGCGACTCCAAGAACCTCCGGGTCACCGAGAACCGCCCAGCAGCCGGCAGCATCGCGAGATCGAACCCAGCCAAACCCAGCACCATGCCATCCCAGGCGACCATCATCCACCAAAGCCGCGGCCGGAAGAATGCCGGGATCAGCCACGCAAGCCCCGCCACCAGCAGCAACAGCGCGCGCCGCGTCAGCCCGAAGCCGAGCACGCGCTTTACGCGGCTCAACGGCCGTGCCACAGCCGTCACCGGGGGTGGAATCAGCGTCCGCATTACTTCGGCAGCGCCGTCGCCGCCAGCACATCGGCGATCACGCGATCCGGGTCGAAGCCTTCGAGCTCCGCCTCCGGCCGCAGGCTCAGCCGATGGCGCAACACTGGAAACGCCGCCTGCTTCACGTCATCGGGAATCAGGAAGTCGCGTCCCTCGCGCGCCGCGTACGCCTTCGCCACCAGCAGCAGCGCGGCGGCTGCACGCGGCGAGGCACCCAGCGCGATGGTAGGCCACTCGCGCGTGCGCCGCACGAAGGCCAGCAGGTAATCGAACAGCGCCGGTTCCACCCGCACCGCGCGCACCTCCGCACGTGCCGCTGTCAGCAGCGCAAAGTCGACCGGCTCCATCTCGCGGCGTTCCAGGTCCTTTGCCTCCGCGCTGGCGTGATGCCGCTCCAGGATCTCGCGCTCTTCGGCAAGCGCCGGATAGCCAACGCGAATCTTCAGCAGAAAGCGGTCCAGCTGCGCTTCCGGCAGCGGGTACGTCCCTTCGAACTCCAGCGGATTCTGCGTCGCAAAGACGGTGAAGAAGTCGTCAAGCCGATGCGCCTCGCCGTCCATCGTTACCTGCCGCTCTTCCATGCTTTCGAGCAGCGCCGCCTGCGTGCGCGGCGGCATGCGGTTGATCTCGTCGGCCAGCAGAAACTGCGTAAATACCGGGCCTTTGTGCAGCGAAAACTCGCTCGTGCGCTGGTTGAAGACCGTCGTACCCAGGATATCGGCCGGCATCATATCCGGCGTGCCCTGCACCCGCTGAAACTGCAACTGCAGAAAACGCGCCAGCGTTTTCACCGCCAGCGTCTTGGCCACGCCCGGCACACCTTCCACCAGCGCGTGGCCGCCACACAACAGCGTCAGCAGCGCCTGGTCGACCAGTTCACCCTGGCCGGCGATCACAACGCCAATCTGCGCGCGCCCAAGCTCAAACAGCCGCTGCGCCGCCTCGACGCCCGATGCCGCTCCACTTCCACCTTGCTCCTGTCGTTCTTCCACTCGCTCTCACCCTCGATTCGCCTGAAACTCTTGCCCCACTCTACTGCCCAACCGTCTGCCGTGCGGAAGAAACCTGCAGCGCAAGCTGCCGCCGGTCGTCCTCAAGCGCTTGCACCAGCTTCAACGCACCCTTACTCGTCTGCGGACGATCTCCGCGGCCCGCTGCCGCATCAAGGTGCGAAGCCAGTGCATTCCAGTCGCCGCCGATGCGCAACGAGAGCGCCTCCGCGATCGCATCCGGCGTCTGCCGCAGCATCTCGTGCGAAAGCCCGCACTCCGCACCCAGAAAGCGCAGTGTCTGCGCCCGCGCCGCAGCCAGCGGGGCCTCGGTCGCCCCGGCGCGCTCGTACAGCCGCCCCATCGAATCCGCAAACTCCAGCGGCGAAGTGCGCGGCACCGCGACCGGCATCCGCAGCGGACCATTCCGGCGGCTGAAGCTGAACACCAGCAGCGCGGCGATCACTGCGGCCTGCAGCTTCAAAGCCCACCACGGCAAGCCCGCCAGCGTGTCGTTCACCGTCTCCCGCTCGGTATGCAGATACTCATCGAACAACACCGTGCGCGCGGCTCCATCCACCTTCACCGGCCCAAGACTCGCAAGCGTCAGTGCCAGGCTGGCATCGTCCTTCAGCCCCGCGTTCGTCAGCGGCATCGGCGAGCTCCACCAGATCGCCTCACCGCGCCCATAGGGGTACCGAACCACGACGGCATCCTTGCCGCAGCGCTCTTCCACGCGAAACTCCGGCCCATGCGCATCCCACCGCACCGGCACGCTCATGTTGACGCGCCCCGCCCGCGCCAGCTCGCCCGCACCCTCCGGCCGCGTCCGGCACAGGGCCTTGTCGAACCCCGTGGCCTCGGCAGTCCGCCCATTCGGCAGTAGCTTCGCGCCGTTGACGCCGGTGGCGAGCACGCGCCCGCCGCGGCGCAGAAAGTCGGCAATCGCGGCCTGCGTCGCCGCCAGGCTCTCCACCGGCAAAATCGGCTCCGCCAGCACCAGCGTCGTGCGTGCGGCGTCCACCTGCTTCAGCGCGTCGGTCGGCTGCTGCCAATCCTGCGCATAGTAACCGAGCTCGCCCGCAAGCAGGTACAGCGCCTTCGCACCCTGTGAGCCGGAGTTCGTCACCGACGGGTCCGGGTTGTCGTCGCGTCGCGGCCCCCAGATGGTGAATGCGATCAGCGCCAGCAGCACCGCCACGCCAAGTCCGATCACGATGTTCCGGTCGGTCGGGTCATTCGTCTTTGCCATCAGGCCGCCTTCAGCTCTTCGAGCAGAGCCTGCGCCCGCTCGAAGTCTGCGCGAGCTGCCGGCCGCAGCCCGTACCAGATGAGCTCGAAGAGGCGCGTCAGCCCGCTCAGCGCCCGCTGCCGCTGCGAACCCGCCTCCAGCAGCGGCAGATACTCCCGCGGCGTGCGCGCCCGGTTCGGACGCCAGAACCGCCGCCCTTCGAGCATCACAATCGCCGCCCAGTAGAGGCAGTGCACGGCCTCGCGCCAGGCCTCAGCTTCGGCCTCCACCTGCGCGCGCCGTGCCCAGTCGTCCGATTCCTTCTGCCACACCATCTGCCGGTCCGCATCGGGCACCGCAAGCGCCACCCGCTGCTGCTGCGTCACGCGCCACGCCCACACGATCAACGCGACCGCCGCCGCTACCAGCAACCCCCACTCAATCACTGGGGCCACCCACGAAGAATGCGGCAGCCGGTTGAAGAACCCGTCGAGCACCATCCCGATCCACGTCATCAGCAGCGCCCACTTCTGGTCCAGCCAACCCTCCTGCTGCACGGTGCGAAACTCTCCGCGACTCAGGATCGCATCCACCTTCGCTCGCGCCAGCTTCTCCGGTGCTCCGTCCGGCGTTTGGGCGGGATTCGGAACCTCCTGCGCGTCGGCGCTCAACCGTGCGGACGCCTTCGCCATCAACTCCGCGCGGTCCGCGTCGTTCTTGCCCTTGGCGTCGGTCAGCGCGTTGCGCAACCAGGCGCGCCGCACATCGAAGCGCTGGCTGCCGCTTGCGACGGTCTCGTCCGCAACCACCTTGTCGCCGTCGCACGCGCTAGCCTTCGCCTTGCAGCTCGCAACCAGACCCTGCAACAGCTGCATCTCGCCAAGATACTGCTGCTGCGAAATCACCTTCAGATCGCTCGCCGGGCTATCGAACGCGACAAGACCGTTAGGCTGTTGGGCAACGGCGCGCGCCGGGTCGCGCGCCAGCAGACCGCAGGAAAGCACAAACAAGCTCAGCCTCAGAGCGAAGCGCCGCGCCTCAGCCATGCGCGTCCGGCTCCGTGACCGGCGGTTCGGCGGGCTCGGGGTTCAGCGTCTCGACTGTCCGGAGCGGTTCTGCCGTAAACTGCGATGGCGGAAACGGCGAGCTTTCGGCCGCAAACCCGCTCGGCGCGAACGGACCGACCGCCAAAGCCTCCGCGGTAAAGCCGCTCGGCGCAAAACCAGAAGGCAGCGTGGCCATCGCCGCCTCCGGCCGCGGCGCGCCCGAGCCGATCGTCGGGTCCATCAGCGCCTCGATATCGAACCCTTCCTTGCGCACCCGCTGGTCGAAGTAGAACAAACAAAGCGCAATCGCTCCCACCGGCCCAATCAGCGAATTCGACACAAACGCCAGCGCCAGTGACATCCCCTGTCCCAGAAAGCGCTTGCCACTCTCAGTCGAAATCAGCAGAAACACAAACGGCATCTGCAATCCCGAAGCCACCAGGTTCAGCGCATATAGCAGCACCAGCAGCAGAAACAGGCTACCCTTGCGCCCGGCAGAAAGCACCTTCGACCGCCGCATCGACGCCCGCACGCCAAGTCTCTCAAACACCGAAGCCGGCACCGCGAGCGAGTTGCGCAGGTAAGCGATCAAGCCGTAGATCAGGCTCAGCACACTCAGAACCATCAACACGTACCCGAGGTCCGCCAGGCCGCTCACGCGCAAAGCAATCAGCACCACCGCCGGGATGAACAGCAGCATAAAGATCCACACCACGCTCCAACCCTGCCACAGCGCAATCAGGATGTACCGCCACCACTTCTGCCGCACCGCGCCCATGGCCTTGCCCAGCGAAGTCTCATGCCCCAGGTACACGCTCGAAACCGCGGAGATGGTCGCCGCCTGCGTGACCGCGTACGCCAGCAGATAAAGCAGCACCGTCATCAGCGTCGCCAGGCCGCCCAGCGCAAGCGCCCTCGGCGCCTGTGCCGTGCCCAGCCGCCCAGGCACGCCCAACAGTACAAACCGTATCAATTGCAGCACGGTCGAAAGCGTAGCCGCCAGCGCCGAAAGCCCGCAATACAACCAAAACCGTCGCCGGTAGAGCGAAAACGTGCGGTCGAGAACCTCGCCCGTGCTCAGCGGCCGCAATTCGTACATCGCCACCGGTTGCGGCGGCGGCGGAGGCGGCACAGCCGCGGCCGCGTACCCGAACCCGTATCCCGAAGACCCGCTGGCTTGCTCCATAGGAAGAGGAACCCCGAAAACGCTTCAGACTTCAAGTCCCGAAAGATTAGCACAGCCATACCCGTAATCCTTGCGCTAAACTTCCTTCCCTTCAGCCTCGTCATCCGCGTCGCCAAATTCGTTCAGCACATCCTCAATCTCGGTGTCGAAGCCTTCAAGCAGCGCCGCCAGGAACGCCTCGGTATCCAGGTCCTCATCCTGCTCGGCGTGCACCTTCACGATGCTCCGCGCCAGGTCGGCCAGCATCACGCCCCATGCTGACGGATCCTCCCAAACCCCCGCCCGCAGCGTGATCTGCTGCGCCTGCTTCGCCACCCAGACGCGCAGCAGCTCAAACGCCGCGCCATCCGCCGCCGCCACCTTCGGAATCGCTAACTGCTTCTCCTGTCCCATGAGACTCATGGTAGTCCCAGCGAAAGCGCTCTCGCAAAGAGCGCCAGGGAAGCGAAGTTACGCCAAGAAGGCCTTCGCGTACCTTGGCGCACTTCTTCGCGCTCTTTGCGAGAGCGCTTTCCTCTGAGTTACCCACATATGCACGCCCGGCCGCGCAAATCCGCAGGCGACCCCGCCGTATGCTTAAACTTACCCGCACCCGGAAGAAGGCCTCACCATGTCATCCCTGCCCCGCCTCGTAAACCCCGACGACGACCACCGCCCCGCATCGCTCCACGCCGAGCAGACCATCCTGGGCGCCATGCTCGTTGAGCCGCTCGCGATTACCGACGCGACCATGCTGCTCAAAACCGACGACTTCTCACTCGACTCCCACCGCAAGATCTACGAGGTCATCCTCCACCTGTCTGAGGTCGGCTACGGCGTCGACATCATCACCGTCTCCGAAGATCTCCGCCGCCGCAAGGAACTCGACTCCATCGGCGGCATGGCCTACCTTGCCTCGCTCTCCGAAGGCCTGCCGCGCAAGCTCTCCATCGAATCCTACGTCCGCATCGTCCGCGACAAATCCCTCATGCGCCAGCTCATGAGCGTCTGCGACATGGGCATGATGGAGGCCGGCGACCAGTCGCTCGAGGCCATCGACGTCCTCAACAAGGTCGAAACCCGCCTGATGGATATCTCCGAGCACGCCGTCACCGGCAGCTTCTCCGGCATCTCGGATATCGTGCGCGAGAGCTTCGGCTCCATCGAAAAGCTGCTCGAACAAGGCAAGGAAGTCACCGGCCTCCGCACCCACTACACGGAGCTCGACAAGCGCACCAGCGGCCTGCAGCCGTCCGAACTCATCATCATCGCCGCGCGTCCTTCGATGGGAAAAACCGCCTTCGCCATCAACATGGCGCAAAACTCTGCCGTGCGCGACGGCAAGGTCGTCGCCGTCTTCTCGCTGGAAATGTCCAAGGAATCGCTGCTCCGCCGCATGCTCGCCGGCGAAGCCATGGTCAATGCCCGCAACCTGCAGCAGGGCTTCACCACCCGCGAAGACAAGCAAAAACTGATGGCCGGCCTCGAACGCCTCATGGAATCCAAGCTCTTCGTCGACGACACCCCCGGCATCACGCTCGCCGAGATGCGCGCCAAGGCCCGCCGCCTCAAGCAGCAGGAAGGCTCGCTCGACCTCATCGTCATCGACTACCTGCAGCTGATGACCGGCTCAGCCGGCGCCAGCCAGAAGAAGTTCGAAAATCGCACCCAGGAAGTCTCGTCCGTCAGCCGCGGCCTCAAAGCCCTGGCCAAGGAGCTCAAAGTCCCGGTCGTCGCGCTCTCGCAGCTCTCCCGCGGCTCCGAGCAACGCACCGGCGACAAAAAGCCGCTGCTCTCGGACCTCCGCGAATCCGGCTCGATCGAACAGGACGCCGACGTCGTCTGCTTCATCCACCGCGAGGAGTACTACGACCGCGAAAACGAAGACCTGAAGGGCAAAGCCGAGATCATCATCGCCAAGCAGCGCAACGGCCCCACCGGCACCGTCCACCTCGCCTACATCGCCGACTACACCCGCTTCGAAAACCTCGACACCGCCCACGACTCCGGCGGCGGCGACTACTAAGAACAGAAACTTAACACGGATGAACACGGAGGAACGGATCACCACGGATCAAACCAAAGCATTTTGTTTTTGATCTGTTCTCATCCGTGTCATCCGTGTTAAGTTCTATTTTCTGGGCCCGAAGAGTTCGTGGATGGACTGTATCGCCGACTGCGGCAGCCTGGGGACGGCGTGGCCGAGAATCACGTGGTGCCCGGGGTATGGCGGGTACAGCGGGTCGGTTGCGGCGATTGCCGATACGTTCACGTCCGCATACGTCTTGCCCAGCGATGAGTTGATGGTGTCGATAAACTTGTTCGCGATCACCGCATACCCCGTGTTGGTCGGGTGAATGCCGTCAAGTGAGAAAACACCGCCCAGGAACGCCGTCGTGCCAGGAATGCCGTTCTCAACAACCCCGTTCGACGCCGTCTGCGCAAACAGCGCGTTGATGTCGATTAGCGTCGCTCCAGCCGCTTGCGCGTTCGACGCGATCACCTGGTTGAAGGCCGTCACCTGCGCCCGCACCGTCACCTGCTCGGCCACCGAAAGCACACCGGAATCGGTGATCGGCCCAGCCTGCTGCCCGGTTAGGATCAACGGCACCTCGGCCGTGCCGGTAGGGTTCACCAGGTCGCCCGGCACAATGCCGAGCACCTGGCTCAGCGTCGCTACCGGGTAGCCGGTCTCGGCCGACGCCTCCTCCAGCACCTCGATCGCCGGCGTCAGGTACGGCACTGCGGTCACATCCGGGATGTTCGCGATCACCAGGTGCGCGTTGCTATTCTCCTCCAGGTAGTCGATCAGCTGCTGATATTGCGTCGTAAACGTAGCTAGCGAGGTCATCGACGAGGGCATCCCCGTCTCGTCCGCTACGAGCACATCGTTGTTGCCGATCCACAGAAAAATCGTCGTCGGATCCGCCGCCGCGGCCTGCTGCGCCTGGCTCAACTCCACGTTGTAGCCGAAGCCCGGATAGCCCAGCACCAGTTGGTTCAACTGCTGCTGCCCGGTCGTCGGGTTCAGCAGCGGCAGCGTGTTCAGCACATCGTTGGTCAGCGCCCCCGGAACCGCTACATTCGTCGGCTGCAGCGCAAAGTTATCGCGTCCGCTTGTGGTGCCGGGCAGCGTCCCCAACGTCAGCGGCGAAAGGTGCACCAGCGTGATTTGGTTCGGCGCACCCGGGGGAGCAATCAGCGGCAAAGCAATCGGAAACCCAACCTGCGCCGCAACCCTTGGCGCCCAGCCATTCGGCTGCGACGTGTCGATCAGCGAATCCGACTGAAAGCCCGCGGTCAGCGAGTCGCCGAGGAAGTACACACTCGAAAAGTTGCCGGCATTCGCCTTCTGCGCCGACGTCCGCGAGGCCTGCGGGTTCGACGACGAGCTGGTCGAGCAGGAGCAAAGCGCAAGCGCCGCCGCGCTCAAGACAACGGCAGCAACTGAACAATGATTCATTTTCATGACAAGGCCTCGCTTCAAGCGAACAGAAACCTGATTCCGGAGAACGGCGATTTGTACCATAACGACGTAACCAAGCGAAAGAGCTTTGTCCTGCCGGACGGGCCTGCTCATCGCGCGGGGCGACCACTTCGTGGGGTGATTGCTTCGCGGAGTCATCCCGTTGGTCGGCACATACAGTCTGTGCCGACCAACGGGAGGAGCAACGCGAAGCCCAAGACCCCACGAAGTGGTGCCCGCCCGGCATGAGGGCGCACTTGTCTTCGGCATTTATCCTTGAATCAGGAGCCCCAAGCACTTGAACAACTGGATCGAGGTCTCAGCCGACCGACTCACCGCCAACTTCCAGGCTATCCAGGCAGAAGTCGGCCCGGCCACCACGATTCTCGCCGTCATCAAGGCGAACGCCTACGGCCACGGCGCCGAAACCTGCGCGCCCATCCTCGTGCGTGCCGGCGCCCAATGGCTCGGCGTCACCTGCGCCAACGAGGGCGCGCGCATCCGCCAGGCGCTCGACGCGCAAGGCCTCGCAGCGGAGATCCTCATCATGTCCGGCTTCCTCCCGTCCGACGCCCCGCTCATCCGCGACTACGCGCTCACCCCGGTGGTCTGGACGCACGACCAGATCGCAGCGCTCGCCGCCTACCCCGGCACGCGCGTCCACCTCGAGGTCGACACCGGCATGGGCCGGCAGGGCCTCGCCACCAGCCTCGTTGACCTCATCCAGTTCTACGTCCACTCCAAAAGCGCAATCATCATTGACGGCGTCTTCACCCACTTCTGCAGCTCCGAAGTCGCCAACTCGCCGCAGACCGCGCTCCAGCAGTCCCGCTTCGAGGCCTTCCTCGGCAAGCTGCACAAGTCCTCCATCCAGCCGACTTATATCCATGCCGGCAACTCCTCGTTCCTCGACAACCCGGCACCTGACGCCCAATGGCTGCCCCAACTTGCAGCATCGCTCGGCGCAACCCCCATGGCCCGCCCCGGCCTCAGCCTCTACGGCTACACCCTCCCCATCGAAGGCGAAGCCGTCCCGCACCTGCGCTCCAAACTCCAGCCGGTCCTCACCTGGAAGGCCCACGTCCTCGCCACGCGGTCGCTCTCGACCGGAGACACCGTCGGCTACAACGCCACCTTCACCGCCTCGCGCCCCATGCGCGTCGCGCTCCTCCCGGTAGGCTACGCGGACGGCCTGCGCCGCGAGCTTTCGAGCACCACCGACAAACCCGGCGGCTGGGTCATGCTGCACGGCCAGCGAGCCCCCATCCTCGGCCGCATCTCCATGAACCTCACCGTCGTCGACATCACCCACATCCCGGGCGTCCAGCCCAACGACGAAGCCATCGTGCTCGGCGACGGCATCACCGCCGACGATCACGCCGCGCTCGCCCACACCATCTCCTACGAGATCCTCTGCGGCATCCACCCCTGCAACTAGCCCTTCCCGCGACGCGTCCAGCACCCCACCAAGTGGCGCTCGGTGCCCCATGCATCGCAGCATCATCGCGATGCGTGGGACCACCACCCACTCCGTCACGCCTTGCATTATCATCACCGTATGGAAGCTCCCGTGACTGCAACCCCCGCAACCTCGCGCAGCAAGGAAGATATTGCGCTCGATCTCCTCAAGTTCGTCGCCTCCGTCGCCAACGTCGGCGGCAAGAGCTCCGGCGGCACCGGCTTCGTTGCGCCCACCGCCGCCAAGTCCGAAGACCAGGTCGAGGCGCTCTTCAAGCTGTACGCACGCTGCCGCGAGGCTGTCGAAGCCCCGCTCGAACAGTAGCGCGTTGCCGCCCACCCGCGTAGCGGTCATCGGCGCCGGCGCCTTCGGCCGCAACCACCTCCGCGTCTATCGCGAGCTTCAAAACTCCGGCTCGCCCGTTCAACTCGCCGCCGTCGTCGACGCGTCGGCCGAGGTCCGCGACACCGCCGCCTCCACCTACAGCATCCCGGCCTTCGCATCCGTCGACGCCCTGCTCGCAGCCAGGCTCGAACTAGACGCCGCCAGCATCTGCGTTCCGACGATCCACCACGCCGCCGCAGCCACTCCGTTGCTCGCCGCCGGCCTCGACCTCCTGATCGAAAAGCCCTTCGCCGCCAGCATTGCCGAAGCCGACGCACTGATAGCGCTCACTGAAAAACACGACCGCATCCTCCAGATCGGTCACCTCGAACGCTTCAACCCGGCCGTCGCCGCCGCCCGCGCCCACCTCAACCGGCCCATGTTTTTTGAGGCGCACCGCCTCAGCATCTTCACCGCGCGCTCGCTCGACGTCGATGTCGTCCTCGACCTGATGATTCATGATCTCGACGTGGTGCTATCGCTGGTCGACTCCGAAGTCGAGGAGATTCGCGCCGTCGGCCTGCCCGTGCTCTCGCACACCACGGATATCGCCAACGTTCGCGTCGCCTTCGAAAACGGCTGCATCGCCAACTTCACCGCGTCGCGCGTCTCCACCGAGCGCGTGCGCAAGCTGCGTTTCTTCCAGCCGCACCAATATCTTTCACTCGACTTCGCCAGGCAAGACCTGCTGCTGATCGACGTTACCGCCGTCGCCGGCCTCACCGACGCACAGCTCGCCGCGCTCATTGAAAAGCATTCGAAACCGGAAGCCCCCGGCGAACCCAAACACCCCACCGCCGGCCTCAACCTGAGCAAAATCCCCGTCGCCCCCGGCGAGCCGCTCCGTCTCGAACTCGAATCCTTCCTGGATTCCGTCCGCAACCGCCGCCCACCCGTCGTCACCGCCCATGCCGGCCGGCGCGCCCTCGCCCTAGCCCTCGACATCAATGCCGCCATCGCCGCTCACGCCCAACGCGCCGGCCTAAACCCCTAAACAGGAGCCCCTAACAAGTTTCTAGCCCCTTTATCCGTTCTTGTCCGTTCTTGTCCGCGTCCGTCTTTCGCTGGAACCCCTCACATCCGCTGCACCGGAACCCCCTCCGGAATCGTCAGCTTGAACTGCTCATCATCCAGGTGCTGGTTCACCGTCAGCTTGGTCACGTCGATCTGCAGCGTGTACTCGTCGATCGGCCGCTTGATGAAGATGCTGGTCGGGTACATTACATCCCCAAACTTCTGGAACTTCCCGTACTGGATCGTCGTCACCAGCCGTCCGTTTTCGTCATACAGATCCTGCTCGTATGGCAGCAGCGTCACGCGACTGATGTGGATCAGCCGCACCCGATCGAGCACATGCTGGTTCGTCTCGCCGGTCTTGTGTTCGAGGATCGTCAGGTCGTAGTCGGGCTCTTCGATCGCTTCCTTGTGCCCATGCGCGGGTGCCAGCACGCGAAAGTTCGTCGTCAACGCCACATAATCGTCTGCATGGACGGGCGGAATTTGCAGCGCATCCCGAATAATGCTCGGACGCAGGTTCTCCAGTCCGTTTTTCGAAGGGGTGGTCATCACCTCCGGTCCCACAATCGCCTTCGCCTTCGGCGCGGAGATCAGCAGCTTGAAGTTCTTGCCGTCGGACACCATGTCGAGCGCGCGCGAGCGCACAAACGGCACCAGCATCAGCACCCGCAGGTCCTCCGGCTTGCGCAGGAAGATGTACCCCGCGAAGCTCGGATACTCCTTGACCGCGCCCTGGTGCGCTCCGCCGGTGGACGCCGTGATGTTTACGCTCATATTCAGCGTATTGATCGCGGTGTACTGGTCCGCCATCTGCTTCAATAACTCGTCCAGTGTCGCCTCGCGCACATTTGGCGCGACGATCGTCTTATCGACCGCGCGCGTCTTCACGGAAAGACAGCCCGTCAACGGCAGCAGCGAGACTGCTCCCACCAGCGACAACCCCAGACCACGCGCGAAACGACAACCTGTACCTAATGCCTTCATTATGGGGAAAACTACTCGACCAGCGGCCTTTCTCCGTGTCAAACCCGGCCAAGGCCGCCGATACGCGGGCATTCAGCGAAAAAACCGCCCTAACGCAAAATCTCCTTCGGGATTCGTCCTAGCTTGGATGTTCGGAACGCCCAAAGCGCTTCGTACAGTTTACGTGGTTTTAATCAGAAGGTTCCGTAACCAGCACCTATCGGCCGCCGCCGGCCGCCCGCCGGTACGCCTGCACCTGCGCCGCATGGCTCTTCAAATCGACCGAAAACTGGCTGTGCCCCTGCGCATCCGCAACAAAATAGAGGTAATCCGTAGCCGTCGGGTGCATCGCCGCCTTCAGAGCCGCAATCCCCGGGTTCGCGATCGGCCCCGGCGGCAGCCCGGCATGGCGATACGTGTTGTAGGGCGACTCCGACTGCAGGTCCGACTGGTAGATGGTCCCGCGCCACCGCCCATCCAGCATCGCCGCGTAGCTCACGCTCGGATCGGTCGCCAGCGGCATCCCAACCCGCAGCCGGTTCTCGAACACGCCGGCCACCAGCCCACGCTCCGCATCCACATTTACCTCTTTCTCAATCAGCGACGCCAGCGTCACCGTACGCGCCAGCCCGGGCGTGCCCAACAGCCCCAACTGCGCCGCCGCAACGCGAAACCGCTTCACCATCGCCGCCACCATCTGGTCCGGCGTCGCATGACGCCCAAACGAATACGTCGAAGGAAACAAATACCCTTCGAGCGACACCGCTCCCGGGCTCAGATCCTTGATCAGCGCTACATCGCGGTTCTCCGCCGCAAGCATCTTCGCCGCGGAACCCAACCCCGCGCCCTCCACCGCCGCGGCAATATCGAAGATGTTGAATCCTTCCGGCACCACCACGGTCTTCGTATAAACCTCACCCCGCGCGATCTTCCGGTACACATCGCCCAGCTTCAGCGGGCCTTCGAACCGGTACTCGCCCGCCTTCAGCGTTCCGCCGGCGTACTTGCGAAAGAACTCAAACGCGGTCGCGCTGCGGATCACGCCACCCGCCTTCAGCGCCGCGGCGATGCCGACCGTCCCCGTTCCCGCGGGGATCTCGACAAAGGTCTCCTTGCTCGGGCCGAACGGTGCCTCGTAAAGCCACGCCACGCCGCCAGCTAACAGCAACGCCAGCACCACCACCCAAGCCAAAGCCTTCATCCCGCGATTCTACCGTTCGCGTCCTCGGCCGGGATTGTTCGCTCCACCTGAACAAAGGTTAACGGAACCTTTACTCTAGGGATGCATCCATCTCGAAGTGAGCAACTTCTACCTCGAAACCCCTATGCCCACCGCTTTCCTCAAAAGAGTGCGTCTCCCGCTCATCCTGCCCGCCGCGCTGCTCACACTCCTGTGCTGCAGCATGCCGCCTGCCCAGGCGCAGCAGGCGCAGGCCTCTGTCGCTCTGCCAGACGATTTACCCGACGCGCCCGGCTACGCGAGCCCAGCGGTTGGCCTTGGCCAGTCTGCACCGGCGCCGCGGGGCACAGCCACACTCTCCGGCATCGTCCAGGATGCGAACGGCTCACTCGTACCGGGCGCGCAGGTCACCCTTGCAAGCACCGGCCATCCGGACGTGCGTACCACGCAAGCCGATCCGGCAGGCCACTTTTCGCTCGAAGGAATTCCACCCGGCAAGTACAAGCTCACCATCGTCTCTCCCGGGCTGCAGACTTATCTCTCCCCGGAGATTGAGGTCTCCGCCGGTGCTTCGCAGGAGCTGCCGCCGGTAACGCTCGCCGTCGCCAGCGTCAACGCCAACGTCCAGGTGACGGCCACCGAAGAGCAGGTCGCCGAGGTGCAGATTCACGCCGAGGAGAAGCAGCGCGTCCTCGGCATCGCCCCCGACTTCTACAGCAGCTACATCTGGGATGCGGCTCCGCTCGACACCCACCAGAAGTTCGTCCTCGCCTCGAAATCCGCCTTCGATCCCGTCAGCTTTCTTTCCATCGCCGCCGTTGCGGGCATCGAGCAGTGGCGCAACATCTACCCCGGCTACGGAACAAACGCCGCCAGCTACGGCAAACGCTATGGTGCGTCGTTCGGCGACGAGGCCATCGGCCGCTTCTTCGCCAGCGCCGTCTACCCCTCGCTCTTCCACCAGGATCCCCGCTACTTCTACAAGGGCTCCGGCACCAAGCCGCGGCGCGCCCTGTACGCGGTCACGCGCGTCTTCGTCACGCGCGGCAACAACGGGAAACCGGAGCCGAACTACTCGCTCTTTCTCGGCCGCCTCACCGCCGGCGCCATCGCCAACCTGTACCACGACTCCGGCGACCGCGGCGTAGGACTCACCTTCGAAAACGCCTTCCTCAACATCGGCGGGCACGCCTTCGACAACCTCGTGCGCGAGTTCGTGCTGAAGCGGTTCACCCCCAAGGTGCCCAGCTTCGAAAACGGCGAAGCCAGCGCAAAGACTCCTTAGGCCCCAAGCCCCGCGAAGGTAACCCCGGTCATCCGCTCCGCCTCGCTCCAAAGCCGCTTTGCGACGGCCTCGTCCCTGGCGTTGGCTGGCACCTTCGCGTCCTTCGGGTAGCCTTTCATCTCCTGGAAGCCATCAGGCCCGTAGTATCCACCGGGTTCGCCCGCCACTGCCGCGTACAACGTCGGCAACGCTCCATGCGCCGCATCCTGCGAAAGGATAGGCTTCAGCAGCCGCATCACCGTCACCAGGACAAGTCCCTGGTCATCCTGCTGCAGGTTGGTGATGGCATAGCCCGGGTGCGCCGCCGTACTCGTCAGCGCAAGCCCCGCGGACGTGGCTCGCCGTTGCAACTCCCGCGCGAAGATCAGGTCAGCCAGCTTGGACTGTGCGTACGCACCCCACATCGGCGAGTACTTCCGTTGGCTTTGAAGATTGTCAAACTCGATCGCCCCGAAGTTCGCCGCCGTGCTCGCCACCATCACCACCCTCGCACCCGCCCTGCGTAGCAGCGCCGGAAGCAGAAGGGCAGTCAAGGCAAACGGCCCCAGAAAGTTGGTGGCAAACTGCCGCTCGAACCCATCCACCGTCAACTCCCGCTGCGGAACGGCCATCACCCCGGCATTGTTGATCAACAGATCCAGCGGCAACGTACCCGCCCGCTGCGCAAAGCTCCGTACGGAGCCCAGGTCCGCCAGGTCCAGCACCTCAGCCTGCACGTTGGCGCCGCGCACCTCCGCGCGAATCCGCCCGGCTGCAGCCTCGGCCTTCGCCATCGTCCTCGCCGGCAAAACCACCTCTGCACCCTTTCGCGCCAGTTCCAGCGCCGTGTGGAATCCAATGCCGCTGTTGCCGCCCGTCACCACCACTCGCCTGCCAGCCTGCGAGGGAATTACGTCCGCTTTCCACTTCGGTACACTTGTCATGGCTTCAGTATCGAACGGATACTGACTCTCCACAATACGGCACTTTTCCAACAGATACTTACCTCGAGGTAACCCATGACTTCGCATTACACCGTGCAGCAATGCCGCGACTTCTGCGCCGCGCTCTCCGAAGCAGACGATGCCATGGCGCGTGAGCTCGTCAGCCGCGTGGCCGACAAGTGGTCGCTGTGGGTGCTCGAAATTCTAGCCACCGCCAGCGCGCCGCTCCGCTTTACCCGCGTACTCGAACAGGTGGAAGGCATCAGCCAGAAGTCCCTCACCAAGACGCTCCGTCAACTGGAACGCGACGGTCTGCTGACGCGCACCATGTTCCTTGAGCTTCCACCGCGCGTCGAGTACGCCATCACGCCCATCGGCATGGAGCTGCTGGAGCAGGTCATGCCGCTTTGGATGTGGGGCGCACAGAACCTCCCCATCTTCCGCGCGGCGCGGCAGCGCTACGACGCCCAGCAGGGCAAATCCAACTCGGCCCCGTCGCCGCCCGGCCCCGACGCACGCTAGAAGGTATGCTGCGAGAGCGACAGCACATTCCCATCCGGATCCTTGAACCACGCCACCTTGCTCCCGTTCGGCGCCGTCCAGATCCCCCACTCATCCTGTTCAAACCAGGCGTACCGCTCGAAGACCACGCCCGAGGCGCCCAGTTCCCGCACCTCGTCGCCGATCTCCGGAACCTCCCACCCCAGCAAGGTGAACGCCTGCGCCTTGTACTCCGGCATCTTCACAATGCGAATCAGCGCATGATGCACCTGGAAGACCAGCGCAAACCCATCATCTTCAACGAACTTCAGATGCAGCACACTCGCGTAGAACTCCTTGGCCCGCGCCGTGTCCGTCGTCGGCACAATCCCGATCAGCTCGCAGTTCGATAGCATGAGTTCCTCGCCCAATGCCCTGCTCAAGGCAAGCCGCAAGTTCCGCGCGCTTCGCCTCAGAGTTGCGGTTTTACGTAGACGTGCTTGTTGTCGACGATGCCCTTCTTGAACACCTTACGGATGCCCTGGCGCAGGGCGACATCTCCCTGCAGCACGAGATCGCGGACCGGCTGTTCCGGGCGTCCTCGGAAAGAGGTCACATGAAAGTATTCGTGATCTTCCAGTGGCTGAGGCGAGAAGTAGTAGTTGGAGACGCAGCAGCGGGACCGGTCGGCCACAACCTCGCTTACGGAGTGCCAGGACTTTTCATGGGTGGCCATCAGGGCCAGACGGTTGAAATGACTTGTAATCTCTCGCTGCGGCTGTTTGGGCCCATGGTCCCAAAGCTCCAGATTTCCGCCTTGCTCATGGCTCCAATCCGGAGTGACGTAGTAGAGCAAATTCAGCACCCGATACAGTTCCCGCCCCTTGTCATGCGAGTTGTCGAGATGGGGATTGAGGAAGTTTCCATGGGCCATCAGGCTGATTCCGCCGGCGTAGAGCTTGTCGTCCGGTACCATGCCCTTGATGCCTGTGATGTCGGCGACGAGGCTCAGAACCTCTGGATCCTGAAACGCATAGATAATCTCTTCCAACAGAGGGTTGTACTGGTCCATCTGCGCGGCGACGTGCTTGTTCTCGCGCAGGCTCTTTCTTAGGACCATGGTGCTCTTGTCCGGGAACGCTTCGAAGATCTCCAGCGCAAGCTCCTCCGGTAGAAGATTGTCGATGTAGCAACTCTGGACTGCATTTTGGGGGAACTCGAGCCTCATACGATCAGCTTCCTGCGCGAGTCTTGCCCGGATGAGCGCAGCATATTCGTGACGATTCATTTCGATCTCCCCAAGTCCGTTGCGGCAGATTCGGCGGGCCAGGCCGATACTGGCCAATAAAACTCTCTCGGAACAGGACGAATACTACCACACTGCTCGCTCCCTGACGCCCGGAAACCGACTCGCGAGCGGGCAGAACCCTCCTTGCGAGATAGAGCCAATCTCGCCGCTGACCAGCCCGGCGCGGACGGCCCCGGCGCACGATATAATTTTAGCTTCAGACCCGCGCATTGCCGGCTCTTCCAAGCGTTGCCGCCGCCGAGCTCCGGGTGCCTTATCGCACAAGAAAGCGCGCAAACCAGCGCACAGAGAGACAACAACGCCTCATGCTCGACCACATCAACGCCAAGCTCGCAGAAGAGATCAAGGCCCTCGAGTACGAACTCACCACCGAGCTGCCTGCGGAGATCAAGAAGGCCGTCGCCCTCGGCGACCTCTCCGAAAACGCCGAATACCATATGGCCAAGCAGCGCCAGGTCTTCGTCAACGCACGCCTCGGCCAGCTGAAAAAGCGCATGGGCGAGCTCGCGATGGTCAATCTCGCCAACATTCCGCACGACAAGGTCGGCTTCGGCTCGCGCCTCACCGTCTTCGACTCCACCAAAGACGAAGAGATCGTCTACAAGCTCGTCACCAGCGAGGAGTCCGACGTCTCGCAGGGCCTCATCTCCACCACCTCGCCCATCGGCCGCGCGCTGCTCGGCAAGCGCGTCGGCGACATCGCCACGGTCGTAACCCCCAACGGCAAGCGCGAGCTCGAAGTGCTCAAGCTCGCCACCATCCACGACATCGCCGCAGAAGAACTCGAAAACAAGGAAAAAGCCTAGCCAGTATGAGCTGGACCGGACAATTCGGCAGAGGAAGCGGCTGGTTGCTGCAGAAGATCGTCAATGGCCTCGCCATCAGCAGGATCTCGCCCAACGCCCTCACCTTCGTGGGGCTGCTCATCAATATCGTCGCCGCGCTCTTCTTCGGCTTCGCCCGCGGCGACCACGCCGTGCGCTTCTTCCTCTACGCCGGCCTCACTATCATCGGCGCGGGCATCTTCGATATGGTCGACGGCCGCGTCGCCCGCCAGACCAACCAGGTCTCGGTCTTCGGTGCCTTCTTCGATTCCGTCATCGACCGCTACTCCGACGTCGCCATCTTCTTCGGCCTGCTGGTCTACTACGCCCGCGGCAACCGCCTCTTCTACGTCGGCCTGGTCGCCTTCGTCATGACCGCCTCGGTCATGGTCTCCTACACCCGCGCCCGCGCCGAAGCGCTCATCGGCCAGTGCAAGGTCGGCTTCATGGAGCGGCCGGAACGCATCGTCTGCGTCATCCTCGGCGCGCTCTTCAACCGCTGGGGCGTCATGGCGCCCGCGCTTTGGGTGCTGGCCTTTTTCTCGACCGTCACGGTCATCCACCGTATCCGCTTCACCTACCTCGAAACCAAGCGCCGCCAGCTCGTCCCAAGTGCCTGAGCCGCTTCCTTGCCCGCCCAGCGTCCCCTCCCACAGTTTCCGCCGGCAACTTTCGCGCAATCAGCGTGTTCTTAAACACGGGAGCGCGTAAACCATGTTCTGTCCCAACTGCAATGGCGACTCTGGGCCCCACGCTTGCTGCCACGACTGCCATACGTACCTGCCGCGAACCGCGTTTGGGGTTCGTGCCGGTCTCGCTCCCCGCGCCTTCGCCTTCCTGCTGGACGCCCTGATCCTCTTTCTCTTTCTCGTCGCCGCGGCCTGGGCGATGCGCTTCGGCAAGCAGGATGGCCCCATCCCGACCCACATGGTTGCGGTCGTCGCCGCGGCTTCTCTCCTCTATATTTTTGCCTTCCTCCGGGGCCTTTCGAGCGGGCAAACCCTCGGCAAACTCGTCTTCGGCCTCGCAACCGTCGACGTATGGCAGGCGCATGCTCCCGGCCTCAAGCGGATGCTGCTGCGCGAGACTCTCGGCAAACTGGTGGGTGCAGCCGCTCTCGGTCTCGGCTATCTTTCCGCCCTGCGCGATGGTGACCGACGAGCCTGGCACGACAAGATGGCGGGAACCGTGGTCCTCGCGCGAAGCCAATCTTCACTCGTTGCTCCGGCTGCTCCCGCGGAGCAGCCGCTTTGGCCCGTGCCGTATCTTGCCGCCTTCATGCTCTTGCTCGTCTCGGCGCTGCTCGCACCCACGCTGCAGCAGCCGGTGAAGGGGGCGCACGCCTCTCAGCCAACCCCTGACTCGCAGCATGGAGCGCCCCTTGCCGTGTCCTACACCCTGCGTCCCCGGTTCGAGGCCCCTGCCGCCAAACCCTCGGCAATGGTTCTTGCTGAGCCCACCAGCCCAGCCACGCCCAGCCGGCCCGCACCCATCGCAACCCAACCCCGGCCGTTTGCACCCCGGCCTCTTGCTATTCAGCCCGCGCGCCCCATTCAGCCGCCGTCCAGTCCCCTAACTGCTCCGGCGCCCGTGATTCGAACCGTCATCGCCCGCGCGCCAACCCCGTCTCCGCCTGAGCCGCCAACCCCCCAGGATGATCCAGCCGGAGAGATCCAGCACTTCCTCACGAACTGGTCTTCAGCCGAGGCAGATGACGCCGCGGAGCAGGTAGGTCACTTCTACGCGCCAGACGTGCAACGCTATTTTCTTCGCAGAAACGTGCCCAGAAGCTACGTCGTCGCGGATCACCAGGCGTACCTGGACCGCGGTCTCCGCGCCCACTTCTTCGCCATCACCGACGTCCGGTTCGATCGCCTGAGCACGAACTCCGCCGCGCTCGACGTTGTGAAATCCTGGAACCAGATGAGCCGCGATCAGACCGCCTCGGTGCGCAAATCCACGCGTTCCCGCCTGTGGCTCCAGAAGTTCCCCGACGGCTGGAAGATCGTCGGCGAACAAGACCTGCAAACCCCCTGAACTCCGCCCACCAAGCCCCACGCGAAGCGATTACACCACGAAGTGGTCGCCCCGCGCGATCAGCGGGCCCGTCCGGCAGGACAAATCACTTCCCGGCCTCCAGCTTCGCCAGCACACCCTTCAGCGCATCCAGCTTCTGCCCGGCCTCCGCCAGCTTGCCCTGCGCCGTCAGCTTCTGGTAGTCGTCGAAATCCTGGCTAGCCTGCCCAATCAACCCCTTCACATCCGTCGCGGCCTGGCCCCCTGCCGCACTCGGCGCAGCGCCCGCAGCCGCAGCCTGCGCGCTCTGCGGCGCCTCCTCCGACGCAGTCAACGATGAAGCCTCACCCCCGAACAGAGAACTCAACGCCGCCTGGAACGTCGTCCCGTACGCCAGCTTGTCCTGCAGCGCCAGCACCACCAGCCGCAGCTCCGGCATCGGGCTCTGCTGCGCCTGCAGGTAGATCGGCTCTGCATACAGCAGCGCCTTGCCCGAAGGAATCACCAGCAGGCTCCCGCGCAGCACGTGCGACCCCTGCTGATTCCAAAGCGTCAACTGCCCCGAAAGCTGCGCGTTCTGGTCGATGCGCGCCTCAATCTGCTGCGGCCCATCGATCAGCCGCGTCTTCGGAAAGTCGTACACCACCGCCGTCCCATACGCATCCCCATCGCAGCGCCCGGCAATCCACCCGATCAGGTTGTTCCGGTTTGCCGGCGTAAACGGCAGTATCTCCACAAACTCCTCGCTCTTCCCGCCCGGCAGCTTCATCAGCACGAAGTTCGGCTGCATCGCCTGTACCACCTGGTTCCCCGCCGCATCGGTCGAGGTCTCCGTCGCCACTGTCCAAAGGTCTTCGCGATTGAAGAAAACCTCCGGATTCGTCATGTGGTACAGCCCATAAACCTCCGACTGCAGGTTGAACAGCGCCTCCGGATACCGCACATGCTTGCGCAGGTCGGCCGGCATCGCCGCAGCCTCCTTGAACATCCCCGGAAACATCCGCCGGTACACGCCCAGCACCGGGTCGGAATCGTCGAATGTGTAAAACGTCACGCTGCCGTTATACGCATCGATCACCACCTTCACGGAGTTCCGCATGTAGTTCACCGCGTCGCCCGTCAGCGCGTAATGCGTCGCATACGGATAGCTATTCGAGGTGGTAAACGCATCCATCATCCACGAAAGCCGCCCATCGTCTCCCACCACCACGTACGGATCCTGGTCGTACTCCAGAAACGGCGCCAGCCGCGCCACGCGCTCGCGAATATTCCGCCGCATCAGCAGCCGGCTCTCGGAGTTCACATCGTCCGAAAACGGCAGCGTCCCCAAATCGCCGCGGTCCGCCGCCAGCAGCACCCGCTTGAAGAACCCACCCACCCTGATCCCGCCCGTGCCCTCATACGAGGTCAGCGTATTGTTCTGCCCCTGCGGGTAATCGAACTCCTGCTGCCGCGTCTTCACGTACACATCCGTGTCCGTCATCTCGCCAAAGTAGAGCTCCGGCCGCGTCACCTTCAGCCCCGGCACCGTGCTCTGCACCGGCATATTGCTCAACAGCAGAATCGGCAGACCCTCTGGCGTAAACCCGTTCACGCCGTTCATGGTCACGCCGTAGCCATGCGTGTAAATCAGCTTCTCGTTGATCCAGTTCCGGCTGCTCACCGGCAGCTTATCCACGTTCAACTCGCGCTCCGCCAGCATTACCTCGCTCAGCTTCCCATCCAGCACATAGCGGTCAATATCGATGTCCGGAAAGTCGTAGTACGTGCGAATCTCCTGCACCTGCCGCAACGTATCCTGGAGCGCATGCCAATCCCACAGCCGGATATTGTTCAGCGTCGGCTGGTTGTTGGCCGGGTCAGCCGCATCCACATTCGTCTCGGCAGGGAACTCGCTCTGCGAAAACTTGTCCAGCCCATACGCCTGCCGCGTCAGCTCGATATTGTGCGCAATGTACGGCGTCTCATCCACCAGCTCATTGGGCTTTACGATGAACGTACCCGTGTACCAACTCGCCAGGTTCATCACCACGAAAACAACCGCCGCCGGCGCCACCGCCCCGGCAATCCAAACCCCACGCGACTCCCGCACCGCATTCACCGCCAGCGCAACCGCCCCCAGCACCAGTGCAATCGCCAGGATCAGCAATCCGTGGATCGTCACATGCGCGTCCGTATAGTTGATCCCGTCGAACAGCGTATGGTGTTCCAGCAGTTGCTGGTACCGGTCCACGTACACGGAGACGCCAATCACCGCCAGCAGCAGCGCACCTGTCGCCGACAACCCGCGAAACGGGCTCTGCCCATAGCTGAACTTTCGCTTCTCCACCGTGCGCGCCCCGCTCGTAATCACCAGGAACGCAATCGCCACGCCACAGCACGCGAACGCCAGCGTCAGCAGCCAGCCATCCACCAACTGCCACGCCGGCAGATCGAACAGGTAGAAGTTCAGCGGCTTGCCGAAGATCGGGTCCGTGATTCCACCCGCACCCGCGTGCGGCGCATACCAGAACATCGCGAGCGTCGGCCACTCCGCCAGCATCGCCAGCCCGGCAAACAGCGCCATCACCACCGCCACGCCCAGCGAGAGCCACTTCAGCACCGGCGCCACTGAAAGCGTCACCTTCTGCCCGGCAAGGATGATCGCGTGATCCTTCGGCAGATCGTCCGCATGGCAGCGCCGAATCAACGCAAACGCCCCGTATAACAGCGCGAAGGTGGCTGCCGTAAACAAGCAAAACACCGTCGTCTTCAGCGCAAACGTCTTCCAGAACACCTCGCCAAATCCCAACGACTCGAACCACAGCAGATCCACCCAGTCCGCGATGATTGTCTGCGCCAGCATCAGCAGAACCAGCAGTGCTCCGCCAACCACCCAAAGCTTCCGCCGTCTCCGCTTCTTCTCTTTCACTTCCAGCGGCTCAATGTACTCCGGGTACTCGTCCATCGGGTTCCTCCACGCGTCACAGGCATCCCGATTCTACTCGTTGAGGCTGAAAGGCTTTGTCCTGCCGGACGGGCCCGCTTATCGCGCGGGGCGAGCACTTCGTGCCGTAGTCGCTTCGCGTGGCGCTCCCGCTGGTCGCGAGCAGGAATTTCGTGCCGACCAACGGGAGGACCACGCGAAGCTCCCGGCGTACGCAGTACCCGCCGCCCGCGGTTAGGGCGCCCGTCCGGCAGGACATGTTTTTATAATGTTTTTATGGCGAAACAAGAGTTCCAAACCGAAGTCTCCCAGCTCCTCCAGCTCATCATCCACTCGCTCTACTCGCACCCCGAAATCTTCCTGCGCGAGCTCATCTCCAACTCCTCCGACGCGCTCGACAAGCTGCGCCACCTCACCCTCACCGACGAGGCCTTCAAGCAGCTCCCCTTTGACCCCAGAATCGAGCTCTCGCTCGACGAGGAAGCAAACACCCTCACCCTCTCCGACACCGGCATCGGCATGAACGAAGAGGACTTAACGTCCAATCTCGGCACCATCGCCCGCTCCGGCACCAAAAACTTCCTCTCGCAGCTCTCCGGCGACGCGCGCAAAGATTCCAACCTCATCGGCCAGTTCGGCGTCGGCTTCTACTCCGCCTTCATGGTCGCGGACACCATCGAGGTAGTCTCCCGCAAGGCCGGCGAAGAGCTCGCCTGGCGCTGGACCTCCGACGGCAAAACCGGCTTCTCGATCGAACCCGCCTCGCGCGAGGTCGCCGGCACCACCATCACCCTGCACCTCAACGATGAGGGCAAGCAGTACGCCAATGGCTGGCGCCTGAAGGAAGTCGTCAAGAAGTACTCCAACCACATCGCCTTCCCCATCTTCCTCACCTACGACAAATCCGAGTGGAACGAAGAAGAGAAGAAGTCCGAAAAGATCCGCACCACCGAGCAGGTCAACGCCGCCTCCGCCCTCTGGCGCCGCTCCAAATCCGAGCTTACCGACGACGACTACAAGGAGCTCTACAAGTCCATCTCCGGCGACTTCGCCGACCCGCTCTTCTGGTTCCACACCAGGGCCGAAGGCTCACTCGAATACACCACCCTCTTCTTCATCCCCGCCAAAGCCCCGCTCGATCTCTACCAGGCCGAGTACAAGGGCGGCGTCAAGCTCTACGTCAAGCGCGTCTTCATCCTCGACGACTCGAAAGACCTGCTGCCGCAGTACCTGCGCTTCGTCCGCGGCATCATCGACTCCGAAGACCTCCCGCTCAACGTCAGCCGCGAGCTCCTGCAGCAGAACCGGGTGCTCACCAGCATCCGCACCGCCTCGGTCAAGAAGATCCTCTCCGAGCTCAAGCTCATCGCCACCAACCAGCCCGAGAAGTACCTCGAGTTCATCGAGCAATATAACCGCCCCTTGAAGGAAGGCCTCTACGGCGACTACCCCAACCGCGAGACCCTGCTCGACCTCGTCCGCTTCAAATCCACCAAGGTCGAAGGCCTCACCTCGCTCGCCGACGTCAAGAGCCGCATGAAACCCGAGCAGAAGGCCATCTACTACATCACCGGCGGCGCCGAGTCTTTGCTCCGCACCTCGCCGCTGCTTGAGATCTACAAAAAGAAGGACATCGAAGTCCTCATCCTCGACGACGAGATCGACGAGATCGTCTTCTCCGGCATCGACAAGTACGGAGAAACCGAGCTCAAATCCGTCAACAAGTCCTACACCTCGGAAGACCTCAAGGATGAATCCAACCCCGAGCAGTCGGAACAATCCGAAGCCCTCAAGCCGCTGCTCGAAAAGCTCAAAACCATCCTTGGCGACCGCGTCAAGGACGTCCGCGTCTCCGTCCGCCTGGCCGACAGCCCCTCATGCATCGTCTCCGACGAAGAAGAACCGTCGTTGCAGATGCAGCAGATGCTCCGCGCCATGGGCCAGAAAGAGATGCCCATGCCCGCGCCCACGCTCGAGATCAACCCCGACCACGAGATCGTCAAAAAGCTCGTAGCCCGCCCCGAAGGCTCCGAAACCTCAGACACCATCACCCAGGACGCCGCATGGCTCCTCTTCGACCAGGCCCTGCTGATGGAGGGGGTCCCACTCAAAGATCCCGCAGCCTTCGTCCAGCGCCTCAACCGCGTCCTCAACCAATCCATCTAAGATGGCTCACAGCTGAATAGCTCCCGGCTCATAGCTCTCGAACATCGCCTCGAAAGAGACAACAACAAGAACAAAGCCTCTCGCAAAGCCCGCTAAGAAAAGCGCCAAGGTACGCAAAGCACTTCTTCGCGTACCTTGGCTCCCTTAGCGCTCTTTGCGAGAGGCTTTTGTTCTTCAGCCCTAGAACGAAACCTTTACCGAAAACTGCACCTGCCGCTCCCGGTTCAAGCTGCTCCCCGTCCCTGTCACGGCCCCAAAAGCCGGCGTATTCAACCCTTCCGCCGCAACCTCCGCCGCACTCTGAAACACCAGCGGCATCACCCCACCCACCGCGGTCCCAACCAGGTAAGCCCGCTGCTCCACCGAAGAAACACTCTGGTGATTGAACACATTCAGCGCCTCCGCCGAAGCCGTCCCATGCACCCCGCGCCAGGCCGAAAACCCTTTCGCCAGCCGCAGGTCCGTCTTCACGGTCGCCGGCAGCCGCAGCGTATTCCGCCCCACCGTCGGCAGATACAACGCCCCACCCGCCCCATTCAAGCTCTCATGTCCACCGGGCAGATACGTGCCACCCGACACATCGTAGCTATACGGCCGCCCACTCCGCGCAGTCGAAATCCCCGTCAGCGCCCACCCATCCTCCCACTTCTTCAGCCCACGCCGAACCACCTCGCCACCCGGCGTCCACGCCCCCACCACATGCAGCGCCTGCGGATAGTTCAACGACGAAAGCCCGCGATCGTACCCCACCGCAAACGGATCGAATTGCCCGTTCGTCCTCGGCGTGGCCGACGAGTTCGTCCCAAAATCAATCGCCTTGGACCACGTATACGTCCCACCCACCAGCAGCCCGTGCACCGGCCGCGTCTGCACCTTCGCCACCAGCGCATCGTAGTACGCATTCCCATTTGACACCACATCGGTTACAGGTCCAAAGCTCGGCGTCAGCCGCGCCGTATACACCGGCACCACAAACGTCTCGCCATCCCGCACGCCAACCGCCCCCGTCCCACCCTGCAGCTGGAACATCCCCGTCCCGGTCGAAGGCGCAATGTTCAAATCCAACGAACCCGGCAACTGGCGATCCAAATTGGTTACAAATCCAACCTCCACCGTTGTCCCACGCCGCAGCTCCTTTTCCAGGTACAAGCTCCCCTGCTGGACGACGGGCAAACGAAACCTGCGGTCGAACACCACCGCCGAAGTAGTAGCAGCCGCCACGCCCACCGGCACCGCGGTGAAGCTGCACAGATATCCAAACCCCTCATTCGCCGTCTGCGGACAAGCCGTCACCGTCGTCGGTGTAATCCGAATCTTCGTCGTTGAAGAAGCCTCCGCCGTGTCCGTCAGCGCCGCCTGGATCGTCGCCCCCGGCACCCTCCCGAAGAACGCCCCGTACCCCACCTTCACCAGCAGGCGCCCGCGTCCCAGCGGCTCAAACGAAGCCGAGACACGCGGCCCAAAGTTATTCCGATCCTCCGGGAACACACTCGTAGCCCCTCGGCTGCCAAACACCGCATCCAAAGCCGCATTCGGCTGCTGCGGCAGCGGCAGAAACTGGTACTCATACCGCACCCCGGCATGCAGCATCAACCGGCCGCCGGCGCGCCACGTGTCTTCGATAAATCCCGCCCACTCCTGCGTGGTAAACGCCACCTGCTGCTCGCCGAAGCTCTGCGTATAGCTCCGAAAACAGTAATCATGCACCCCTGCCGTCGCCGTCGTGCACCCCCCACTCCGCGCGGACTGCGCACTCAACGCGTAGTCCGTGATGAAGTCCACCAGCCCGCCATCCCGCCCACCCGTCGTCCCCGAGTCATACCGAAACGTCCCTGCAGCATTAGCGAGCGTCGCCACACGCTCCTGCACGTAGGCAAACGTCCCGCCAATCTCCGCCACGTGCCGCCCGCGCACCAGCGTCAACACATCGCCCACCTCCCACCGGTGCTCGTCCGGATACGCAATCTGCGAAAGCGTCGCCGGCGTCCCAAACAGCAGCCCATCCGGCCCAATCGTCACCTCGGGCGACAGACCCCCCGGCCCGATCGCCGCCTCCTGCGCCAGCGGAGCCTGCGGCGTCTCGTACTGCAGATCCCGCGTCAGCGCCGCCCGCACCTCCATCCTTGTCCCACCACGCCCCTCGGACGAAGCCCGCACCAGCACCTGGTCCACGCTGCCCGCGGCATTGCCCAGGCTCGCCCGCCCCCGCGCCACCACCGGCGCATCCACCAGCCCGGCCGGCGAGCTCCAACGCACGCGGTTCAACTCCGCCCCCAACGCAAACCGCGGCCGCACCAGCCAGTCCAGCCGCCCAAAGTTGATGCTCTGGTCCTGCCTCCGCGCCACGGTTCCGGTCTCACCAGAGAGAAAGTTCAACGCCGCCTCGGTCTTCGCCGCGTTCACCCCACGATTCGCCAGCAGATCCACCTGCTCATTCGTCAGCTCATAAAACGTAGCCGAAGCCGGCGACGAAACCCCCGCAAACCCCCGCCGCTGCACATCCCCCGCATAGAACCATCTCACCGCCCGCAGCAGCTGCGGTCCAAACCCCACCGGCCCACCCAGCGTTCCCGCCCCGTTCAGCCGCAGATCGCTCGGCTTTACCTCGCCCGTCGTCACCACGCCATCGGCATAGCTGGTCGCAATCGCCAGCGGACTCCGTGCCGCCAGCGCACTCGACCGCAGGTTGAACACCGCGCTCCCATGCAACTTCTCGCCGCCCTCGCGCGTCACCGCCGTCAGCACGCCACCCGCGCGCCCCGCCTGCGCCGAGTACCCATCCTCCCCCAGCCGAAACTCCCGTACCGAACCCTCCGCATACGTGTACGCCACCCCCGCATGCCTCCCGCGCGACAACCCATGTGCCGGCCCCGTCGAAACCTCCGCCGCATCGCCGTTGCCGCCGGCATCGCCATCCCCCACAAGCTCCCGCCCCGCCCCCACCGGCACGCCACCCAGCGCCTGCCCGGCGTTCAACCCATCGAACGCCGTCTCCCCCTGGTTCGAGGCCAGCCCATGCAGACTCACCAGCCCGTCGTCGTTCTCATCCGGCTCCAACCCCGCCTTCGCCAGCTCCCCGTCACCCGGGGTCACCACCAGGGCGGCCGCGCCACTCGCCGCCACATTCACCCGCGCGTTCACCGCCGCGCCGGCGTCCACCGTAATCAGCTCCGTCAGCGGCGCCCCATCCACCTCCACCACATACTCCCCCGGCGCCAACCCCACCAGGATGAACCCACCGCCCCGCCGCGTCTCCACCGTCCGCGCCAGCCCCGTCTCCCGGTCCACAACCGTCACCTGCACATGCGCCAGCCCCTCGGCATCGGGGCCGCGCACCGTCCCCACAAGCACCCCATCCGCCAGCCCCTGTGCGCCCGCACCCGCGCAACCCAGCAGGCACAGCCCTGCCGCCGCCACCCATCCAGCCGCCAACCCAGCCGGAAACCTCTCCGCGCGGCCCAAACCCTCCATCGCAACTCCCGCCGAAGCTCATCGACACACGCATCGGGAACCTCCGCAGACTACCTCCAACCGCTTCGAAATCCTCCCAAAATCACCACCAACGCACACCAATCCGTTCCAAAACAGGAAAACCCTCGGCGCGCAAAGCAAAAGGGCGGCAGCCGAAGCCACCGCCCTCACGCCTTGCTTCTGTTGTCTGGTTAGAACTGTACCCGCACGCCCAACTGCACCTGCCGTGGCGTGTAGAACAGCGTGCTGTTCGCGTTACCCGAGAACGTCTGCGGATTGAAGACGCCGAAGCTCGAGTTATAGGTAAGCGTGTTGGGAGTTGCAGCCTTGGTCGCCGTCGCCGCCGCACCTGCACCCAACGCGTAGCCGGTGGTGCTTGAAACCCCGGTCACATTCAGGTGATTGAACAGGTTGAACGACTCCGCCAGCAGCTCCACGTTGTAGCGATCGTGAATCTGGAAGCGCTTTGAGATACGAGCATCGAGCACCCCATCGCGCCGGTACTGGAACGTATTGCGAATCAGACCCGGATACCGCGCCACACCGCCCGAACCGTTCAGCGAGCCAGAGCTCGCCCCCGTCACCGCGGCCCCTGTGATATCGATTGGGTGCGTCGCGCTGCCGCTCACACCCGCCGAGTACGGCAGACCGTTCTGCGCCTGGAACGACGGAGCGATCTCGTAGTTATTCAGCAGGAGACCGCGCCACCCGGTAAACGGCGAGGGCGTGTTGTAGACGCCGTACACCACAAAACGGTTCGCCACGTTCTGGTTGGAGTTGCCGTAGTCCGCCCGCAGGTTGTGCGGATCGAACACTGCGTTGCTTGAGGTAAACGTGGTGTTGTTCTCACCGTAGTCCAGCGCGTGTGACCACGTGTAGTTGGCGTTGAACACCAGGTTCCGCGTCGCCTGATGACGGAACTGCGCAACCAGGCCCTCGTAGTTGGAGTTCACACCGCTGAAGATGTCCGTCGTCTGGTTGAAGGCCGTGTTGGGACGCGGAGCCTTGTAGTACGGCACCGAGATGATGGTTCCGTTCTTCACCGGGCTCAGGCCCGTCGTGTCCACCACCGTGTACTGCACCGTGTCGGTCGTGGTGGGTAGGTTGGTATCTTCGAAGTCCGGCAGGCGGCGTCCGCCGGCAAACAGCCACGTCAGGCTGAATACCGACTTGAAGCCAAGGTCCTGCTCCAGCGTCAAGTCTGCCTGCTGAATCTCCGGCATCTTGAAGTTCTTATCGAAGTAGTACAGGTTGATCGCCCCGCCGCCCGGCGTAAAGCCGGTCGGATTGATGATCTGTGGGAACACCGGGCCGGTCACGTTGCCACCCGCATTGGTGCCGAAGGTCGTCGTGCTCGCCGTCGTCGTGCTGCCCAGCACCTGCTGTCCGCCCGCTGCGGGCGAAACACCGGTCTGCGCGATTGCGTTGTAGATGGTCGAGTTGATCAACCGTGCGAAGAACTCGCCGTAGCCGCCGCGGATCACCGTCTTGCCGTTGCCGTAGACGTCGAACGCGAAGCCCACACGTGGCCCGATGTTGGTGCGATTATCCGGGAACGCGTTGGTCGAGCCGTTCACCAGCGTCGCGGAAGTCGCCGCGGGATTCGGAATCTGCGGCAAAGGCAGCTGCTCATACTCATAGCGAACGCCAAGCGTCACCGAGAGCCGCGGCCTTACCTTCCACTCATCCTGGATGAAGCCTGCGTAGTCGCCGGTCGTGAAGTTGAAGCCCAGCGGCCCGAAACCCTGCTCGTAGCCGCTATAGCATTCGGCGTTGGTGCAGGCGTTGTTCTTGTTCAGGTCGGTAAAGTACGACTCCAGCGCGCCGAAGTTCGACTGCCCGTACGCAAACTCGCCGAAGACCGCCGTCAGGTTCTCGCTCAGGTCGTACGTGTGAACGTAGTCCACGCCGAACTTCAGGTTGTGATTGCCGCGCACCTTATTCAGCACGTCCGTCAACTGCCAGCGGCGCTCATCCGGATACGCCGGCCGATTGAGGAAGGTCGGTGTGCCGATGCCGGAGCTGAAGACGTTCGAGATGGTCACCAGCGGCGGAATCCCGAACGGGTTGGAGTAGCTCGGCGTATTCAGCAGCGTCGACTGCTCGTACGCGCTCGGCGTCTGGTTGTACTCGTACTCGAAGTCGCGTCCATACTGGTAGCGAACTTCGTTGGTCAGCGTATTCGTAAGCACCGTGTCCAGCTTCGCGATGCCGAACGTGTCCTTCACGAAGTCGTTGCCGAAGCTGTCGATGCCGTAGGAGAACGCGCCAGTGCTGGTCTGGATGCCGGCCGGTGAGGTCCACCGCAGGCGGTTTACCTCCGCGGTCAGGTGGTTCTTCGAGTTGATCTGCCAGTCCACCTTCGGGAACCAGATGTACTGGTCGCCCGTACGCGGCACCAGGCCGAAGTCCGTATTGAGCGCAACCGTGTCGGCCTCGTACGTGTTGTAAGCCGCCGTATACTGCGCTGCCGTCACCGCGCCCAGAGCAAGCGGCGTCGTGCCCGCCTTACCCACGGTCGCCGTGCCGTTCAGGTTCGCCGCCAGCTGGCAAACCGCACCCAGCGCGTTCGCCGTCGTCGTGCCCGCGCACGTGCCGGAGGTCGAACCGGTGAAGGTCGCCGGAACAATCGCGTAGAAGGTAGTCGGGCTCGAAGGTGCGCTCACTGCCGGGAAGTTGCGCAGAAAGCGGTCGAACGCGAAGTAGAAGAAGAGCTTGTCCTTCAGGATCGGACCGCCCACGCCCATACCCATCTGCTTGCGCCAGTCCTTCGGCTTGAACACCTCGCTGACGAACGTCGGCGGCGCGTTGCTTACCTCGACCGCATGCGTCGTAAACGGGTTGGTCGCACCCCAGTCCGCGTCACGATCCAGAAAGTACGCCTCGCCATGGAACTCGTTCGAGCCCGACCGCGTCACCGCGTTCACCACACCGCCGGCCGAACGCCCATACTCCACCGAGTAGTTCGAGGTATTCACCTGGAACTCCTGCACCGAAGCCTTGGCTGTCGAGTAGCCCGCGCGCGTCCGTCCGCGCTCTTCTGAGAAGAAGGCCTGGTTGTCGTCCGCGCCGTCGAAGGTCACGTTGTTCAGCAGGGTGGACTGGCCGCGGAAGCTCAACAGCCCGAAGCCGCTTGAGTCAGCCACCACACCCGGCGTCAGCAGGGCATAGGCGCTCCAGCGATAGGTGTTCACCGGGACATCTTCAAGCGTCTTCAGCCCGATCGTCGACGAGAAGTCATTGTTGGTCGTGTCGATCGGTGGCGGCGCGTCCGTCACATCCACCGTCTCGCTCGTCGAGCCCGTCGTGAGCTTGGGCGTCACGTTGATCAGCGAACCGACCGTCACGACCACATTCTCCTGCTTGAAGTTCTCAAAGCCGGGGGCGGCGATCGTTACCGTGTAGGTACCGGGAGTAAGGTGAATCACGCGAAAGAAGCCGGAGCTGTCCGTCGTCAGCTGCTGCTCCGCATTGGTCGCATTGAAGTGGATGGTAACGGCTGCGTTGGGGATAACAGCCGAGGACGAATCCTCAACCGTTCCACCAATCGCGCCGTCGACTGCCGATTGCCCGTAGCCGGTGACGGCGCCAAAAAGGCACACGGCCGTGCACAGCCCAAATTGCATGAGCTTGTTGCGCATCTTCTGGTTCTCCTAAAAGTTGTAACGTTTTGGACGCAAACTCCTAGCCCTGGAGCTCGAGCCCGCTATTGAGAGCTAGTCCCGCTGGTACCTGGTTCCGCGCCGTTGATATATTACGAGTCTCGCAGGAGCCCTTTACCGTAGCGTGAACTGTACGTTAAATCCCGGAACCCATCGGCCAAAACCATCCGAATTTCACCCCCGCAAGGGTCTCGGTTAGACTGAAGGTTGCGATGTTCATCGACGAAGCACGAATTCGAGTCAAGGCCGGCGACGGCGGCAACGGCTGCATGGCCTTCCGCCGCGAAAAGTTCGTGCCCCGCGGCGGTCCCTCCGGCGGCGACGGCGGCCACGGCGGAGACATCCTCATGGAGTCCTCGCTCAGCCACAACACGCTCGTTCACTTCCGCTTCAACCCCGAACACAAATCGCAGCGCGGCGGGCACGGCCTCGGCTCCAACTGCTCCGGCTACTCCGGTGAGCCGCTCACCCTCAAAGTCCCCGTCGGCACCGTCCTCTACGACGACGCAACCGGTGAGCAGATCCACGACTTCACCCGCGCCGGCGAATCCATCGTCATCGCACGGGGCGGCCGCGGTGGCCGCGGCAACCAGCACTTCGCCACCTCCACCCACCAGGCCCCGCGCGAACATGAACTCGGCCGCGCCGGCGAAGAGCGCAACTACCGCCTCGAACTCCGCCTGCTCGCAGACGCCGGCCTCGTTGGCTACCCCAACGTCGGCAAATCGACGCTCATCTCGCGCGTCTCCGCCGCCAAGCCAAAGATCGCCAACTACGCCTTCACCACGCTCGAACCCAACCTCGGCGTCGTCTCTATCGGCGACTACCCGCACGAGCAGTCCTTCACCATCGCCGACCTCCCCGGCCTCATCGAAGGCGCCAGCGACGGCGCCGGCCTCGGCATCCAGTTCCTCAAGCACATCGAGCGCACCTCCGTCATCGTGCACCTCGTCGACGTCTCCGACGGCTCCGGCCGCGAAGACCCCGTCGAAGACTTCAAAACCATCACCGCCGAGCTGAAGGCCTTCGACCCCGCCCTCGCCGCCAAGCCGACCCTCATCGTCGCCGCCAAGATCGACGTCGCCAACCCCGACAAGCTCAAGAAGCTGCGGGCGTTCGCCAAGCGACGCAAAAGCCCGTTCTACGAGATCTCCGCCGTCGCCGGCAGCGGCATCGAGCCCCTCAAATACGCCATCGCCGAGCTCGTCCAGATCCATCGCCCGGTCTCGCTCGACACCGAACCCGCGCTCTCGAAGAAGCGCAAACCGGCCTACCCGCCGCTCGCCGCCTCCGCCCGCGGCCGTGCCTAGAACCATCTCGCGCAACGCCTGCGACCAAACCGTTTCGCAATCCGTCAGTCTTACCTCTACTCTTAGTGTTGCCAGTCTCTCCGCAAGCCCGTTCTAAGGACACTCACTCATGAAATTGCGCTCGCTCGTCCTCGCCCTCGCCCTTGCCGCCGGCTTCTCCGCCGTCGCATCCGCCCAGGGCGCGCTCTACATCACCCCGGTCTTCGATCGCATCTCCATCTCGAAGGCCGATCCCGGGCTCTACTCGTTCCTCGGCCCCAATACCACCTCGCGCATGTTCTACGGCGTGCAGTTCGGCGGCTTCTACAACGCGCCCTTGAACCTGAAGCAGGTTGAGGTCGGCCTCGACCTCCGCGACGCCATCCTCCACGGCAACAACGCGCTGCTCAACAGCTTCCTCGTCGGCCCGCGCATCGCCATCGTGCTCGATAGCCATCCGCGCATTCATCCGTATGTAGAACCGTTCATCGGAGCCGGCTCCACCCGCGCCCCCAATACCGCCATCAAGGTGACCAAGCCGCAGTACGGCGTCTTCGTCGGCGCCGACCTCAACCTTGGCCACGTCGTCTCCTGGCGCGTCGCCGAAGTCGGCTACAGCTCGCTCACCACCGCCTCCGGCGGCACCATCGGCGCGTCGGAGTCCATCCCCGCCGCGACCGTCCTCTCGGTCACCACCGGCCTCACCTTCCGTCTGCCATAATCAAGAGGCATCTCTTTCAAGGAGATTCGCCATGAACATCGATGAACGGCTGGAAAAGCTCGCGGAACGGCACGAAGCGCTTGCTCAGAGCGTCGAATTACTCTCTCTCGAAGGTAGGGCAACCGATGTTCGTCTGCAGAAGCTGGAGCTGATTGTGCGAGAGGTCACCGGAGGCATCCGGGATCTTGTCTCGGTCGTTCGTAGCCACGAGCAGCGGCTCTCCAAGATCGAAGGTTCGACCTAACCAGCAGGGACAGCCCTCTTCAGCCTTCTCTAGCATCCCACCCTCGATCCAGAAGGATCACCCTGTCCCAGCCTCTCGCGCCCTTCCGAAAGGCTTTTCGTTCTCACAAGCATCTGACTCCCATGCGCGTAGCCCTCTTCGGCGGCTCCTTCGACCCACCTCACCGCGGCCACGTCGCCATCGCTACCGCCGCGGCAGACGCCTTCTCGCTCGATCGCATCCTGTTCGCCCCCGCCGCCCGCCAGCCGCTCAAGCGCAACGGCCACGCCGCCACCTACGACCAGCGCCTCGAAATGTGCGCACTCGCCTGCGCCGAAGCCGACCCCACCCGCTTCGCCACCTCCACCCTCGACGCTCCGCTCGCCGACGGCTCCCCCAACTACACCGTCCGCACGCTCGAGCTGCTCGCCGACCAGTATCCCGCCGCCCAGCGCTTCAACCTCGTCGGCGCCGACACCTTCCAGCACCTCGGCAAGTGGCGCGAACCACACCGCCTCATCCAGCTCGCAGAATGGATCGTCGTCAGCCGCCCCGGCATCCCGCTCAAGCTCCCCGAAAACCTCCCGCTCACCGAAGCCCAGCGCGCCCGCATCCACCTCCTCAACACCGTCCACGAGGACGTAGCCGCCACCACCCTCCGCCACCGCCTCGCCCAGCAGGCCTCGTCCGGCGCCTCCCCCGACACTCTCGACGACCTCCTCCCATCCTCCGTAGCCGCCTATATCGCCGCCCATCACCTCTACACCACTCTCCTGCAATAAGGCCGCAAAGCCACTCTCCTCCCCGCACCTCCAACCTTCCAACTCCACGTGCCCCATGCATGACAGCCCCACCGTCATGCGTGGGTCCACCCGCAAACCACTCAAAGCCTCGCCGCACCCGCCGCCAGGCTGCTCGCCCTCTCATTCTCCGGTCCCCATCTCCCCCAAAGGATTACCATACAAACAGGAGTCCCATGCCCTCTACCGAAAGTTATCAACTTCTTCTCGCCGCGGCCGCCGCCTGCGAAGACAAAAAAGCGGAGGACATCCGCATCCTCGCGCTCGACCCTTCCGAGTCCGGCCTCACTGACTACTTCCTCATCTGCAACGGCACCAACGACCGCCAGAACGTCGCCATCACCGACGAGATCGAACTGCGCCTCAAGCGCGAGTTCGGCACCTACCCCAACTCGGTCGAAGGCCGCCGCGAAGGCGAGTGGATTCTGATGGATTACGTCGACTTCATCGTCCACGTCTTCTCCGCGGAGAAGCGCGCCCACTACGGGTTGGAGCGCCTGCGCAAATCCGCCACCACCATCTCCATCGCAGAGCTCAGCGCCGAGCTCAAAGCCCTGATCGCCAGCACCCGCAAAAAGACCGCCGCAGCCACCAGCTCCACCGAAGCCAAGCCCGCCCCGGCAAAAAAGTCTGCGGCGAAGAAGGCCCCAGCAAAGAAAGCCGCCGCAAAGAAGGCCCCAGCCAAGAAAACGCCTGTCAGCAAAACCCCGGCCAAAAAGAAGGCAGCGAAGTAGCATCTCCCCCGCAGCCTTCGGCTGGTAGCTGTAAAAACTCCTCGGTGCCCCATTCATCGCGTATTTTGCGATGAGTGGGCTCGCAAACAACACCCCAGGGGCCAATCCGCACGAAAAAAGGGGAACGCCGAAGCGTTCCCCTTTCGTCTTCACACCAACCTCTAGAACAGGATCTTCCCCCCAATCTGGATGTTGCGCATCCCCTTCCCGAACGGATTGCTCAGACCGGTTGTACCGCCATTTTCCAGGAACGTCTGGAAGCTGGAGGTTCCGCTGTGCAGCGCCGGGTTGTAGTCCGCAACGTACGCGTCGGGCGTGCCGTAGTACGCGCGATTCGGCAGGTTGTACACGTTCAGCCGAAGCTCCGACGTCACCCGCTCCGTGATCTTCGTATCCTTGAAGATGCTCATGTCCAGCTCGTTGACCGTGTTCCCGCGCTCCGTGTTACGGGAGACCCCGGGGTACGGCGTGCCCAGGCTCTCCGCCTCGTACTCGTTGTTGATCAGGTACTTCACCGCGCTTCTTGCGATCGTCTCTCCGTTGGAGATATCCAGATAGCCGACCCCCGGCCCGCCGTTGATCCCAACCGTGCCCTTCGGTGCGGAAAGGTTCGCCGCAATCGGACGGCAGCTATCCAGCCCGATCACCCCGGTGTTGAAGTAGTAATCGCAGAAGCTGTAAAGTGCCTGTCCGCGATTTGCCGTGGGTATCTTCGCCAGCGCCGCCGCGTTGATCGAGGTAGCCGCCGAAGCCTGGTACGGCGTGTACGGCTGCCCACTGTTGAACGTGTACAGCGTGTTCAGCTTGAACCCGCCCAGCGCATGGCCCAGGATCCCGGCCTGGTTCGAGTACCACTTCGGCGTGTAGGTCAGGCCGGCCGAGGTCACGTTCGGGTACGAGTTGCCGCTCGTCCCATGCTCCGCGAAGCTCGGATCGAAGGGATTCTCCGGGTACGCCACCGTGTTGCCACCGCCATCGGTGCTATACGCCTCGCTCGAGTTATCGAGGGTATGGCTCCACGTATACGTCGCCGTACCCGTCAGCCCGTGGAAGTTCGCCATCGTCAGGCTCGTCTGCAACGCGTTATAGATGCTGTACGCGCCGTTGTTGCGCACCAGCTCATACGTCCGGTTGCAGTCCACCCGCCCGATCCCGATCGCGCCCGCCGTTGTGCAATACGAAGACGAAGGAAAGGCCAACGGAAAGGCTGACGCCAGCGTCTGGTACCCGGTCGTATTCGCCGAGGCGGGCGGCGCCAGGTTGATGTCCGGGTTCGCATTATTGCTTTGGAAGTTATGCAGCGAGTGGTTCCCCACATACCGCACCTCCGCCACCGCAAACCGGCTTACCTGGTACTGCACGCCCAGCGTGTAGCTCTCCGCATACGGGTTCTTGAACGGCGAGCCCACGTACGATTCCAGCTTCGTGCCCGGGTTTACCCCCGTCGGGTTGTACTGGTCGTCCTGCGTATGCACCGCGGCGCTAATCGTTCCGCTTGCAGGCAGGCAGTTCACCGTCGTGCCATTGCAGGTGATAATGCCCGTATTCACAACCGGTGCATACTCATACACGTTCAGGAACAGGTTGTAGAACGCCGGATCGAAGTTCACCGCAAACCCGCCGCGCAGCACCAGCTTCGGCATCGCCGTCGGGTTATACGCAAAACCAAGCCGTGGCTCAAAGTTCTTCCAGTTCTGCGGAATCTGCGGAATCGTCGTCAGGTTCAACGGCAGCGTCGTCAGCCAGATCGGATCCGAACCCGTTTGCCGCGCCAGCGACAGGTTGTGCAGCTCATTGATGCTCTGATCGAAGAACTCCCAGCGGAGGCCCAGGTTCAACGTCAGCGCCGACGACACCTTCCAGTCGTCCTGAAAGTACAACGCCGTATCCGGCTCCTTGTACGCCAGGGTCGGCGCGCCGTTGGCCAGGCTCAGCGTGCCCACGCCCGCAAGCGCATAGTTGATTCCGTTCGTGAACGAGAACGCGCCACTTGTATCCGGCAGGAAGGTGTTGGGTGAATTCTGGTAGTCGAACTCACCGCCAAACGTAATCGAGTGCCGGCCGATGGTCCAGTTCACGTTGTTCTGCACCTGGTTCACCTTCACCACGCGTCCCTGCGGAATGTTCGTCGCCGGTCCGTACCCCAGCTCGCCGCTGATCGAAACGTTCGCGGGGCAGCTGGCAATCGACGCGTCCACGCAGGTTGGATACCCGCCCGCGCCAAACAGCACCGTCGTCTGCTGGAACGCGTATCGGAGCTGATCGATCCAGTGCGGCGAAAAGGTATGCGTCAGGTCCGAGCCGACCGAGTGCGCGATGTCATGCGTGTCGTAGTAGGCGCCGGAGGTAATGGTGCCGCCCGAAACAAACGTCGGAGCCTTCTGGTAGAAGTAGCGCAGGAAGAGCCGGTCCTTCGGCGTCACCTGGAAGTCGATGCGCCCCAGATCCTCCTGGTCGTTTGAGGTGCTTGGCAGCTTGCGCGAGATGCCCGCCACCTGGATCGCCGTGCCGGTGCCGGCCGGGCACGCCGAGACCGCCGCCGCGCATACCGTCACCGTCGAAATCGTCGAAGCGATCGGCTGCGGATTCCCCAGCTTCACCGAGTACGGTCCCGTGTTCTGTAACGAGGTGACAAACGGATTGCCGGGAAACGCCGCCGCCAGCTCGGAGATGCCCGTCGGCGTCGGGGTCGGAGTGGTCGTCGTGCTTGCGGAGGCGCCGTTCGTCACGTCGCGAAACAGCGTGCCGCCAAATCCAAACAGCCGGTCCTTCCAGATCGGAAAGCCCACCGTACCACCGTACTCATTCGCCGTCACGCGCGGAACCACCGGCGTGATGCATCCGGTCGTCGGCGCCGCCGGATTGCAGAAGCCGAGCAAAGGGCTCTTCTGCCCTTGCGTCAACGAGCTGCCCCACGAGCCAACGTAGTTCTCAAACGCCGTGCCGTGAATGCTGTTCGTTCCACTCTTCGTGATGTAGTTCACCACCGAGCCCATGTTGCGCCCGTACTGGGCGCTGAAGTTGTTCGTAATCACCTGCACTTCCGAAAGCGCGTCCTCATTGCGGAAGAACACCTGCGGGCCCGTCACCGAATTGTCATTATTCGTCTGCCCATCCAGCTCAAAGTTGTTCGAGCGGCCACGTTGTCCGTTCGAAGAGACGCCGACACCGTTCGTATTCGAGTAGTTATCGCTCAGCGTTCGCACCACCCCCGGAATCAGAAGCGTCAACTTGTCCAGACCGCCGCCCGTCGGCAGGTCCTGGATCTCCTGCGCCGAAAACGTCGTCGTCACCTGCGACTGCGACGTCTCCAGCAGGTCCCGCGCCGCGGAGACCTCCACCGTCTCCTGTGCCGAGCCCGGCGCCAGCTTCTCGCTGCCAAGGTCCGTCGATTTACCCGTGGCCACCAGAACATGCTGCAGCTTCAAATCACCAAACCCGCCCATCGTAATCGTCAACGTGTAGTCGCCCACCGGCAGCGACGAAAACGTGAACTCGCCCTGCGCGTTCGCCTTCTCCGTGTAGCTTTGTCCGACCACCGGGTTCAGCGCCGTAATCGTTGCATTGGGCACGACCGCACCCGTAGCGTCCACAACCGTTCCGTTGATGGTGCCGGTGATGATGCCTTGCGAAAATGCCGGCAGCGACGAAATCGTCAGCAGCGCGGCGAGACTCGCATTACGCAGAAAAGAGAGATAACTCATCAATGGGGAACTCCTCAGTGGAATACCTGCAAAGGGTCTATTTCCGTAGACACGGATAGAGGGCTGGCCCGCCCATGTTGTGTGGATGTTGGAGTGCGGTGCAATCTGCCTGCCAATTCAAAGTGTGAAATCTGCCCACAATTTCAAGTTTCTGAAACCTTCCGCGTGAGTGATATATGAAATACCGAAGCCGCCCGCCAGCCCGTGTGTAAAAATCAGGAGAATCTTCAACTCCCCGCACCAACCCACGCACGCCACTCCCGAAAGCTATCGAACCCGACCGTGAAGCTCCAGCTCGCCTCCGTCTCGCCGCGCAAGACCAGCAAGAACGACGCCTGCGAGTCGCTTGTGCGCGACTACCTCGCACGCGCCTCACGCTTCGCCTCGCTCGGCATCCCGTCGGTCGAAGCCACCATCTTCCCCACCGAAGCCGCCCTGCTCGAATCCACCAGCCGTGCCCCCAACCGTCCCGCCGCCACGCTCCTGCTCGCGGACTCCACCGGCGACCAGCTCACCTCGTCCCAGTTCGCCGAGCTCCTCCGCCGCCTGCGTGACGATTCCACCCCGCGCCTCGTGCTTGCCATCGGCCCCGCCGACGGCTGGTCCGCCGCTGCCCGCGCCGCCGCCACGCGCACCCTCTCCTTCGGCCGCATCACTCTTCCCCACGAACTCGCCCGCGTCATCCTCGCCGAGCAAACCTACCGCGCTCTCACCATCCTCGCCAACCACCCCTACCACTCCGGCCACTAGCCGCAACGCCGGGCGGCCACGCCAAGCCCAAAACCCCACGAAGTGGTCGCCGCCCGCGACCAGGGCGCCCGTCCGGCAGGACACGCCTTAAGCAGCAAAGGAGCCCCAAAGGGCTCCTCCGCTGCTTGCAACTCGCCGCCGAAAGAATCGCTAAAACACGATCTTCGTCGTCAGGATCATCGAACGCGGGTTGTTTCCGAACACCTTGCCCGGCACCCCGAAGGCTGAGTTGCCGACCGTCTGGAAAGCGTACGTGGAGGTAAACCCGTTGACCGAAACGCTGTCAATCGAGCCGGGAAGGTACTGTGCGTGGTTGAGAACGTTGAACGCCTGCGCTCCGAATTCGAAGTTGTAGTGTTCAAGGAACGTGATTTTCTTGTAAGCCGACATATCGATGTTGTCGATGGGCCGGATCGGCAGCGTGTTGCGGGAGACATTCGGAAGCGTACCCAGGCCAGCCTTGATGTAGTAAGCCGTCGGATCCTCAGCCACATAGCCCGTCAGGCTCGCCGTGCAGAATGCCACGCCGTTCGCCGTCGGAGAACCGGCCGGGCAATTCGCCGCCAGCGTGTTGCTGTACTGCGAGTACACCAGGCTCGACTTCGAACGGTTTCCCGCGTTATTCACGATCGGCCGATCGATCGCAGAACCGCTGTCCCCGTTCAGGTTGGAGTTCACGCCCGAGAGCGCCGTCGCATACTCCGGAGACTCGTACGTGTAGATCGACGAGACCGTCCAGTTGCCCACCAGGTTCTTCATCAGGAAGTTCGAGTTCTTGAAGAACGGCAGGTCGTAAAGCACCTCGGCAGAGAACCGGTTCGCACGATTCAGCGCCGAGACGCTGTAGTCGCAGGAGATGCACTGACTGTTTTGCTGCCGGCGCGGCGTCAACACCGTCGCAAACACCTCCGCCGTCGCGTCGTCCATCGTCTTCGACCACGTGTAGGAGATGTCCATCTGCAACCCGTGCTGAAGCCGCCGCTGCAGATTCGCGATCAGACCGTTGTAATCTGACTGCGAGAACGGCTGGTACGACGTCATCTTGCTGGTGAAGCCCGCCGCAAGATACTTGGGAACGATGTTCGATAGCGCGTTGATCTGGCCCAGCGTGCTCGCATTCGCGCCCGTGGAGATGACGCTCACCGTGCTGCCGTTCGACGCCGTATACAACGGCCCCTGCAACGACGTCGTCAACTGGTTCGCCGCCGTCACCTTCGGCTGCACGTTGATCTGATCCTGCGTCGCCAGGTGAATGCCGCGTGTACCCACGTAGCCGAGCTCCGCCGTCATCGCGTTTCCGATCGTCCGTTGCACCGTCAGCGTGTACGTCTCCGCATACGGCAACACCTGGTCCGGAACCGTCGCCGAAGTAGCCGCGCGCTGCGCCGCTACCGACGAGAACGTCGCAATGCCGGAGCCGCCCGAGGGCAACCCGCCATTCTTCAGGAAGTTCGGATCGCCCGGCTGCGGTTGGCCCACGTCGCCAACGCTGTTCGTCGAGCTGTACTGCGGCGGAAACGTCAGCAGGCCCAGGTTGTCAAACAGCACGTCGTACGCCATGCCGAAGCCGGCACGCACCGAGGTCTTACTATCCGGAGCCCAGTTGATGCCAACCCGCGGTGCGAAGTTGGTGTACTGCGGCTGCGGCGTGTGGAAGTCAATCACTCCCGGCACCGAGGCTGCCGCGTTCAGTTCCTGTGCCCGCTCGCCGAACGGCACTGAGGTGAACTCATACCGCAGGCCAGCATTCACCGTAATCGTCTGGCTCGCGCGCCACGTGTCGTTGAAGTAGCCATACAGCGCCGTCTGGTCGCCGTAGTAGATCACGTCGCCGGTCGAACGCTGGCCGAAGCTGGTCGGGGCCAGGTCGTGCAGGTACTCAGAAAGATAATCCCACTGGTAGTCGCCGCGCACACGCTGCGTAAACGTCTGCGGCGCAATGTACTTGCGTCCGTCGAACCCCACCACAAACGTATGCTTCCCGCGCACGTAGCTCACGTTATCCGTAGCTTCGTAAAGGTTCTGAATTCCGGACTGCGGCGCGTTGCCATCCGGTCCTACGTTCAGGCCGTTCTGGTCGTAGAACGTCAGGTTCGGGAACATGTTCAACCCCGGAAAGGTCGCCGGACCCGAGGGCGTGTTGCTCTCGTTGCGGTTGTAGCCCAGGCGAAACTCGTTCGTCAGGTTCGGCGTAAACGTGTGGAATTCGCTCAGCGAGAACAGGTGCCACTTGGTCGGCAGGCTCAGCCAGAACACCGGCAGCGTCGCCGCCGTATCCTGCGAGGCCAGGTTGTTGTACAGGTAGCGAACCCGCAGGTTATCCCGGCGGGTAATGGTGTAGTCCACGCCCACCGTCGTATCCCAGAAGTTGCTGTAGCTCGGCGCCACAATCGGATAGTTGCCCAGCGGAATATCCGTTTCGCTGCCGGATTCGAAAACACCGCTGCCCGGCGTCGTCTGCTGCGTGCCGGAAAACACCTGCAGCGCCTGCGTGTTCGGGTTCGCCGCGGTCGGTGAGTTGAAGCACGCACCGTCGGCCGCGTTCGTCACCTGCGACGCCGATGCCGGCATGTACTTCTCGTAGATCGCCAGGTTGTTCGCCGCAAAGCCGTAGGACGTGGCGAGCGAATTCAGCGTCGCCAGGCCCGCCGCCGTCGGCGTGCAAAGCACACCCGCGCCGCCCGCCGAGCCGATCGACTGGCGCTCGTAGTTGCCGAAGAAGAACAGCCGGTCGCGGAGGATCGGACCACCCAGCTCGCCGCCATAACGGTTGTTGTCATAGCGGGTATTCGGCTCCTTCTGTCCTTCGGCACCCTCCGCCGCATTCAGGTTGCGGTTCTGGAAGTACTCGTACAGCTTGCCGTGGAAGTGATTCGTACCGGTCGTCACGTTGGTGTTGAACTGCCCACCCGACGAGTGCCCGAACTCCGGCGAAAACTGGTTCGTGATCAGCGTGAACGAGCCCACCGCGTCCTGCGGAATATACACCAGCGGACCCGTAACACTCTTGCTGTTGTTGTCGATGCCTTCAATGGTGAAGTTGTTATTGCGCGGACGCTGCCCGCCAACCGACGGCCCCGTCCCGATGCCGATCGCGCCGCCCGACGCCACACCCGGGCTCAGCAGCGACGCATTCAAAATGTTGGCCGAGGTTGTCGGCAACACATCCAGCTCCAACGCATCGAACGTCTGCGAAAGATTTGTACTCGTCGTGTCCAGCACCACGCCGGCATCCGCGACCACCTCAACCGACGTAATCGAGCCAATCGAAAGTGTCACATTCTCCGTGTCCGTCTTGCTCAGATCGATTTGCACCCCCTTCAGGTCGTACCCCTGAAAGCCCGCAGCCGTCACGTTCAGGTCGTACTTGTCCGGCAGCAGGTTCGCCACCCGGAACTCGCCCGACGTGCCCGTCGTCACCGTCGTGCTGATCCCGGTGGCCTGATCCGTCACCTTGATCGTCGCGTTCGCCACCATCGCGCCGCTCGTGTCTTTCACGGTACCGACAAGGTCGCCGCTCGTAGCCTGCCCGTAAGCGCACGCTGCGCTTACGCTCAGACCCAGAAAAGAAAGTAGGAATCGAGTACGTTGCATTCTTCGGATCTCCTGGATAAAAAATCAAAACTCCCCGTAAAGGCGCGACAGATCGCTACCTTCACCGGGGAGAGTGAAGAAAAAAATAGTTTTACGGATACTCAGTGAGAGAGCACGTTGCGGGCCAAAGCCGACAGAGCCGTCGCCCTAAGAAAAACCACGGAAATCCCCGCTTCCTTCCCTCTCCGGTATTACGGAGAAATGAAAAACAGTAGATATTCACGAAATACTTATGGGTTCCTGCGAAAGCGCTCGCCCGGCAAACCCCTCACCTCCCCGCGCGAAACCGCTTCTCCCATCTGCCCCGCAGCTGACGGACATTTACAATAGCCAAGGCACCGAGGTCTCACACCCCATGAGCTGGTTCAAGCGCGACAAGAACGAAATCGTCACAGACTCCACTAAAACCGTACGTACCGAAGGCGTCTTCACCAAGTGCGCCGCCTGCGGCGCCTTCCTCGTCAAAACCGAGCTCGACGCCAACCTCCAGGTCTGCCCCAAGTGCGGCCGGCACTTCCGCTTCGACGCCCGCGCCCGCATCGAAAACCTCCTCGAACCCGGCTACGAACTCGTCGACCAGGGCCTCCGCTCCACCGACCCCCTCAAATTCACCGATCTCAAGCCCTACAAGCGCCGCCTCGAAGAAGCCCAGAAGAAGACCGGCCTCGACGACGCCATCCTCAACGCCGTCGGCCACATCGGCCCGCAGCCCGTCGTCCTCTCCGTCATGGAGTACGCCTTCATCGGTGGCAGCATGGGCGCCGTCGTCGGCGAAACCATCGCCCGCGCCGTCGACCGCGCCTACGAAACCCGCACCCCCCTCATCATCGTCTCGGCCTCGGGCGGCGCGCGCATGATGGAAGGCATCGCCTCCCTCATGCAGCTCGCCAAAATCTCGGCCGCCCTCGCTCGCCTCTCCGAGGCAAAAATCCCCTACGTCTCCTTAATGACCGACCCAACCACCGGCGGCGTCACCGCCTCCTTCGCCATGCTCGGCGACCTCAACATCGCGGAGCCCGGCGCCCTCATCGGCTTCGCCGGCCCCCGCGTCATCGAGCAAACCATCCGCCAGAAGCTCCCCGAGGGCTTCCAGCGCTCGGAATTCCTCCTCGAACACGGCTTCCTCGACGCCATCGTCGAACGCAAAGACCTCAAATCCTACCTGCAAAACGCCCTGGCCTGGCTCACCACCGAAACCCAAACGCCCGCCGCCTAACCACAAACCGTACCCCAACCCAAAAACCGTGCCCCATGCATCGCAGCCTCACCGCGATGCGTGGGTCCACCCCAACCCTCACCCCGGCGAGCGAAGCTCCCCACCCCACGAAGTGGTCGCCGCCCGCGATGAGGGCGCACTTGCACTCTCCCAAACATGCAAGCCGCCAAGCCATCCCGCACCGCCCGCGGCGTAGCCTTCCGCCGAGCCTGCCACCAGCTCCACGACCCCCACCCGCTCGTCCTCAACGACCCCATCGCCGTCCCCATCCTCGGCCCCGAAGCCCTCCCCGAACTCGCCGCCGCCAAAGCCCAGCTTTCCGACCCCGCCAACCTCATCCTCCGCGCCTGGCTCGTTGCCCGCGCCCGCTACGCCGAAGACAAGCTCGCCGAAGCCTACGCCGCCGGCGTCCGCCAATACGTCCTCCTGGGCGCCGGCCTCGACACCTTCGCCCACCGCAACCCGCACCCGCACCTCCGCGTCTTCGAAATTGATCACCCCGCCACCCAGGCCTGGAAGCGGCAACTCGCCGCCGCCGCCCACCTCCCGCCGCAGCCCCTGCTCACCTACGTCCCCGTCAACTTCGAAACGGAAGCCCTGCCCGACCGCCTGGCCGCCTCCGGCTTCCAACCCGATGCTCCCGCCTTCTTCGCGTGGCTTGGCGTCGTCCCTTACCTCACCCTGCACGCCTTCCGCGCCACCCTCGCCTACGTCGCCGCCCGCCCACCCGGCTCCGGCCTCGTCTTCGACTACTCCCAACCCCGCCACGTCCTCCCCCTGCGCGAGCAGCTCGCCCGCGACCTCTTCGCCGCCCGCGTAGCCCGCGCCGGCGAGCCCTTCCAGCTCTTCTTCACCCCGCGCGAAGCCGCCCAGGAACTGGAATCGGCCGCCGCCCCTCACCACGCCGCCTTCTTCAACCTCGAAGACCTGGGTACCCCCGAGCTCAACAGCCTCTACTTCGACACCCGCCCTTCCGTCCCGAACCAGCCAGCCCTGCGCCTCTACGGCCAATCCGGCCGCCTCCTCAGCGCCTGGCTCTAGCGCCCTCCCCACCACGCAGCCGACCAAACCGGTGCACACCCAAACCGTGTGCCCCATCCTTGCGACGCCTCACCAGCAAGGGTGGGGTATCGTTTGCGGCAGCAAACGACCGCCCTCCCCACCACCCCAAAAGCCTCGGTGCCCCATGCATCGCAGCCTCACCGCGATGCGTGGGTCCACCACCGAACCCCTCGCACCTCGCCCACCAAGCCAAAAAATCCGAGTACCCCCAAGCTAACCCTAACCTTTTGAATACTTTGCAAAGAAGAACGGGGGAGGGGGTACCAACCCACTGGTCAAACTAAAACCCGCCCAAGCGAAACCCAGGCGAATATAATCATCTCGTGACAGCGAGCGCACAAACCGATCGCTTCCGCTTCCTCCACATCGATCTCAACAGCTTCTTCGCGTCCGTCGAGCAGCAGCTTCACCCCGAATACCGCGGCAAACCCGTGGGCGTCTGCGGCACCATGGCCGATACCGGCGCGCTCATCGCCGCCAGCTACGAGGCCAAAGCGCTCGGCATCAAGACCCTCACCAAGGTAGGCGAAGCCAAACGCATCTGCCCGGACATCATCCTCGTCAACGGCTCGCACTCCGTCTACGCGCAGTTCAGCCACAACATCGCCGCCGCGGTCGAGCGCTGCTGTCCTGTCGCGCACACCCCCTCCATCGACGAGATGGTCTGCGAGCTCATCGGCCGCGAGTGCGAACCGCCCAACGCCCGCGCCATCGCACTCTCCATCAAGCAGGCCATCAAGGAAGATGTCGGCGAAACCCTCCGCTGCTCCATCGGAATGGCACCAAACCGCTATCTCGCCAAGATCGCCAGCGACATGCAGAAGCCCGACGGCTTGATCGGCCTCCTGCCGTCGCAACTCCCACGCGCCATCGAACACCTCGAACTCCGCGATCTTCCCGGAGTCGGCGCGCGCACCGAAGTCCGCCTCAACACCAAGGGAATCCAAACCATGCAGCAACTCCTCGCGCTCGACCGTCCCGGCATGCACCAGCTTTGGGACTCCGTCTGGGGAGATCGTTTATACCATTGGTTACGTGGCGCGGAGACGGGAGACGACGGAGCTCCCGTTCCAAGCGACATCCAGAAGTCGCTCGGCCACTCGCACGTTCTCGGCCCGGAGTTCCGCTCCGACGAAGGCGCCTGGTCGGTCGCGCACAAGCTCCTCCACAAGGCCGCGATGCGCCTGCGCATGGAACACTTTTACTCCGGCCGCATGGCCGTTACGCTCAAGTACGCGCTCAACCGCGAGCAGGCATCGCGCACCACCGCGAAGCAGCACACCAGCGGCATCCAGCACACCTCCTGGGGCATGGAAGCCAAATTCGAGGAGTCGCAGGACACCCTCACGCTGCTCGACGTGCTGCGCAAAACCTGGTCGAAACGCCCGCGCGGGCCGGAGTACGACAAGCCCTTCTTCGTCGGCGTCACGCTGCGCGAGCTCATCCCCGCAAGCGAGCACCAGGACGGCCTCTTCGCCGCGCAGGACAACCGCGCGCAACTCTCCTCCACGATGGACAAGCTGAACCTGAAGTACGGTCACACCACGCTGCACTTCGCCGGCATGTTGCCCGCGCGCGAGACTGCCCCAACCCGCATCGCCTTCACACAAATCCCGGTCCAATACGGCGTCGACTTCATGTGAAAACATGTCCTGCCGGACGGGCGCCCTGACCGCGGGCGGCGGGTACTGCGTACGCCGGGTACTGCGTACGCCGGGAGCTTCGCGCGGGCACGCGCCACAAACTTCTGTGCCGACCAACGGAAGGACCGACGCGAAGCCCAAGACAGCCCGAAGGGCTCGCGCCGCGCGAGAAGCGGGCCCGTCCGGCAGGACAGAGTCTTACCTACGCATGACACTTGTCACCCGCCTTTACTGACTCCGCACACTGCAACCCAAGCCGCGCCCGGCCCAGACTTGATCCTGTAAGCACTTCACCACGCGTCAGGAGAGCCACCCCATGGTTGCAACCTACGAAGCCACCGAAAGCCCGCTCACGCACACGCCATCCGCACCCATCGCCGTCCTCGACCGCGTCACCAAAAAGTACGGCAACGTCACCGCCCTCGACGGCCTCTCGCTCGCCCTCCGCCCCGGCGAAATCGTCGCCCTCCTCGGCCCCAACGGCGCCGGCAAATCCACCGCCGTGCGTCTTCTCCTCGGGCTCTCGAGCCCAACCTCCGGCACCGCGCGCATCTTCAACGGCAATCCTCGCGATGCGAAGACGCGCACACGCATCGGCGCCATGCTGCAGGTGGCCAGCGTTCCCAAAACCCTCAAGGTCAAAGAGCACATCGACCTCTTCCGCAGCTACTTTCCCGCGCCGCTTTCCTTCGCTGAAGTCGTCCGGATTGCCCAGCTCGAAGGCATAGAAGACCGCCTGTTCGAGAAGCTCAGCGGCGGCCAGCGGCAGCGTCTGCTCTTCGGCCTCGCCGTCTGCGGCAACCCCGAAATCGTCTTTCTCGACGAGCCCACCGTCGGCCTGGACATCGAAGCCCGCCGCGGCCTCTGGACGCAGATTCGCGCGCTCGCCGCCCAGGGCAAGACCGTCCTGCTGACAACCCACTACCTTGAAGAGGCGGACGCCCTCGCCCATCGCATCATCGTCATCAACAAGGGAAAAGTTGTCAGCGAAGGCACGCCGCAGGAGGTCAAAGGCCGCTTCGCCAGCCGCAAGATCAAGTGCGTCACATCGCTGTCGAGCGCGCAGCTCTGGGCCCTCCCCGGGGTCGTCGACGTCGAGCAAACCGGGAATCACACCTGCATCACCGCCGGGAATCCCGAAGCTGTCCTGCGCAAGATGCTCACCTATGACGAGCACCTCAGCGAGCTCGAGGTCGTGAACCCCGGCCTCGAAGACGCCTTCCTCGCTCTCACGCAGAAGTGAAGGGATCCAAGGCAGCTCCGGGGCTAAAGCCCAGCCCATCGGAGTTGCTCATTCGTAGGGCTGAAGCCCTACGCTTCCACCAAAAACGGCAAACAAGGAGATTGCGATGGCTACCCTGGCAACAAACTATAGTGCGATACCTACGCGGCGGAGCTTCGCGGCAACGCTCAAGCTGTTTGCGAACGAAACCAAGTACGAGTTCCTGAAGCTCTGGCGGATGAAGTCGTTCTCGCTCTCCGTCATTGGCTTTCCCGTCATGTTCTATGCGCTCTTCGGCATCGTGAACCGCGGCAACTACGATGGCAGCACCGAGGTGTCGAAGTACATGCTCGCCGGCTACTGCTGCTTCGGGATGATCGGCGCGGCGCTGTTCGGCATCGGCGTCGGCCTGGGCAGCGAGCGTGCCGCCGGCTGGCTGGAACTCAAGCGAGCCAGCCCCATGCCGCCCATGGCGTACCTGCTGGCCAAATGCATCACCGCGCAGGCTTTCGGGTTGATCATCGTGGGGGTGCTGGTCGGCGTTGCAACTGCCTTCGGTGGCGTGCGCCTGAGTGCGCTGGAACTGGCCGGCCTGCTCGGCATGGCGATCATCGGCACAGTTCCCTTCGCCGCAATGGGCCTGCTCGTCGCGCTCCTGGTGCCGCCCGCCGCCGCGCCCGGTGTCGTCAACCTCATCTACCTGCCGATGTCCTTTATGGGAGGCCTCTGGATCCCGATCCACGTGCTTCCGAAGTGGCTGCAAACGATCGCGCCGGGCATGCCGACGTATCACCTCGCGCAGCTAACGGAGACCGTCTTCGGCTACCAGGAGCGCAGCAGCCTCCCCAGCCATCACTGGTTCGCCCTCGCCGGCTTCCTCATGCTCATGCTCGGCCTAAGCTGGGCCGTCTTCCACCGGGCCGAGCAGGACGCGTAAAGCAGGGCCCAGGGATCAGGGCCCAGGGCTTAGGCTCCTGAGCTAGAAGCTGGAAGCTGCATTAGACTGGCGGTGAGCAATGAAGCAGGAACACTACAAGCCGGAGTTTCACGAAAGCTTCTCGGGCCTCAAGGGATTCCGCCGCTTCGGCGCAAACTACATCTGGCTCATCTACTCGGTCTTCTTCTTCATCGAGCCGGTCTTGCGCAGGAACTGGGCGTACCTGGCAGAATGCCTCGGCGTCTTCGCCGTCTTCCTCGGGTTCTACATCTGGTACGTCGAGACGAAGCGACCGCAGTACCGGCTTCCGCTGGTGATCGTGATCTTCTCGATCGGCATCGCGACCATCCACTGGAACTCCGGCGCGACCTTCTTCTTCATCTTCGCGTCGGCCCTGGCGCCGTTCGCCGTTCGCAGCATGCGCACCGCATTGTCGCTTATCATCGCCGACGCGATCGGACTCGGCGCCATGTGGCTATTGCTGCGAGAGGATCCCATCAACTTCGGCATCAGCGCAGCCTTCGTCCTGGTCGTCGGCTCGGTCAACCTCTTCATGGCGGAGCAGAAACGCTCCGAGTGCCGGCTGCGCAAGGCGCAGGAGGAAAACGCCGCACTCGCCCAGGTGGCCGAGCGCGAACGCATCGCACGCGACCTGCACGACGTGCTGGGGCATACGCTGAGTGTGATCGTGCTGAAGGCAGAACTGGCCGGCCGGCTGATGGGCAAGGACGACGCGCGGGCCGCGGTCGAGATCGCCGATGTTGAAAAGACCGCACGCACGGCGCTTGCCGAGGTACGGGAGGCGATCGGAGGATATCGCGCCAAAGGCTTGCAGGCTGAGGTCGATATGGCGCGCATGACGCTCGACGCCGCCGGCGTGAGACTGCGCTGTGAGACGATGCCGCCCACGTTGAAAGCCCGCGAAGAAACAGCGCTTTCGCTGTCCGTGCGCGAAGCAGTTACAAATATCGTGCGCCATGCGCAGGCTACGGAGTGCATCATGCGTTTTGCCGTGGCGAAGGATGGATACATGACGCTTGAAGTGGAAGATAACGGGTGCCAATGCGTGGAGCGCGAGGGCAACGGCCTGCGCGGAATGCGCGCGCGTGTTGAAGAACTCGGCGGTAGATTCCGCATCGAGCGCGCACCGGTGCAGGGAACCAGACTGGTGATCGAACTACCTGCTTAAAGGCGCCCTCACGCCGGGCGGGCGGTACTTCGTACCGTGTTGGGCTTCGCGTTGCCCTCCCCTTGGTCGGCACATACTCTATCCGCCGACCAACGGGAGGCCCACGCGAAGCAATCACCCCACGAAGTGGTCCCCGCGCGGGATGAGCGCGCCCGTCCGGCAGGACAAGTCTTCAAAAGGGAGAATTCGTTGTCAATCCGAGTAGTGCTCGCAGAAGATCAGGTGATGGTGCTAGGCGCGCTCGCCGCGTTGCTGGAGCTCGAAGGCGACATCCAGGTCGTCGCCAAAGCCGCCAACGGCCGCGACGCCCTCAAAGCCGCGGAGACGCTCAAGCCCGACGTCCTCGTCACCGACATCGAGATGCCCGGCATGACCGGTCTCGAAGTCGCCGCCGCCCTCAAGCTCAGTCGCCCCGCCATCCGCACCATCATCCTCACCACCTTCGCCCGCCCCGGCTACCTGCGGCGCGCACTAGATTCCGGCGCCCGCGGCTACCTGCTCAAAGACCGCCCCGCCTCTGAACTCGCCGATGCCGTCCGCCGCGTCAACCAGGGCCTGCGCGTCGTCGATCCCGCACTCGCCGCCGAGGCCTGGAACGCCGAGGACGACCCCCTCACCGACCGCGAACGCCAGATCCTCCAACTCGCCGGCGACGGCCGCTCCAGCAGCGCCATCGCGGGCGAGCTGCGCCTCTCCGAGGGCACCGTCCGCAACTACCTCTCAGAAGCCATCAGCAAGCTGGGCGCAGAGAATCGCGTCGATGCCGCACGCATTGCGAGGGCGAAGGGCTGGCTCTAAAGGGCAGCTTCTAGCTCCTGGCTCCTAGCTGGACACACTGATCCGATGGCAGACCCTCGGGAAACGGCTCGGCGTTTCGACGCATCCGACTGCATTAAGTCAAGGAGCGTTTCGATGAAGGCTTTGCAGATTGCGGCAGGAATTGGCATTTTGGGTGCAATGGCAAGTGTCGGTTGCAAGAAGACGGACGACAGCAAGGCAAACTTTACCGCGGCCGTTAATCGCTACTATGCGCAGCGTCCGGCCTGCCTCTGGTCCGACCCGATCAAGTTTCCGGTGCAGGTCGACTCCAGCGACAGCAGCAAGACCCAGGGCTACGACGCCCTGGTCGATGCCGGCCTGCTTACGCGCTCCACGGGCGAAAAGAAGGTCTTCCTTCTTGGGTCCAAGCAAGTTACCAACTACGACATCTCCGACAAAGGCCGTGGCGAATGGAAAGCCGACTCGCAGGAGCCGGGCTATGGCAACTTCTGCTACGGAGTGCTGAAGGTGACCAGCCTGGACAACTACACGCCCACAGCTGCGCAGCCCGGCGCCACGACAACCGTCAGCTACCACGCGTACCTGACCGACGCACCATCGTGGGCGCAGGCGCCCGAGACGCAGACGGCGTTCCCGCAGGTGAAGGCGGACCTGGCGCAACCCGTGGTCACCTCCGCCACCTTGACGGATACCAGCGGCGGCTGGGCCGTCACCAGCAAGCCGCAAGGCCCATCCGGTGCCAACCCTCAGGGCGCAGTCGTCCCAGCCGACGGACAAGTCGTCCAATAAGAGCGTCCTCACGCCGGACGGCCGGTACCTCGTACCGTCTTGGACTCCGTGTCGGTCCTCCCGTTGGTCGGTACAGAAGACTGTGCCGCGCGGCCCCGCGAAGCTCCCAGCGTACGCAGTACCGCCCTCGCGGCGTCAGCGAGCCCGTCCGGCAGGACAGCCTCTAACGATCCTCATCATCCGGCCCGTTGCCCTTGCCAGCCGGCCGCATCTCCTTCATCTCGTACTCATGGGGCGGAATGGAATCCGCGAGGTAGCGCACGAAGTAGTCCCAGCGTCTCCGTGTCATGTACGCGGCGCCTTCGCCGTAGCCGTGATGCGCATTCGGAAACAAGATCAGATCGAAGTCCTTATTGGCCTTGATCAGTGCATCCACCACCAACAGCGTCTGGTTCAGCGGTACGTTGTCGTCCGATGTCCCGTGCGCCAGCAGCAGGTGGCCCTTCAGGTTCTTGGCAAAGTTCTGGTTCGCCTGCGAGTCGTAGTTCGACTTCCCGTCCGGGCCGATCACCTCGAGCCCGGCCCACTTCTCCGCCCAGTCATCTTCATACTCGCGATTGTCGTGGTTGCCACTCTCCGCAATCCCCACCTTGAAGAAGTCGGGATAGTGGAACATCGCCGCCGCCGTCGCGTTGCCGCCTCCTGAGTGCCCATACATGCCTGCACGCTCCAGGTCGATCCACGGATAACGGTCCGCCAGCTGCTTCATCCCCGCCACCTGGTCCGGAATCGTATTGTCGCCCAGGTTCCCGTAGTACGCCTCGTGGAAGCTCTTCGACCGGAACGGCGTCCCCATCCCATCGATGCACACCACGATAAATCCAAGTTCCGCCAGCGACTGCATATCGCCATGCGACGGCGCAAACGCACGCGAGCCGCACGACCCGGTCTGCGGCCCCGGGTAAACATGGTTCACGATCGGGTACTTGCGCGCGGTTGAGAAGTTCGTCGGGCGGAACAAGAATCCGTACAGATCCGTCTGCCCATCCCGCGCCTTCACCTCGATCTGTACCGGCGGTATCCAACCCGTCGCCTTCAGCTTCGTAATATCCTCTCGCACCACATCGACGACAATCTTGCCGTGCGCATCCCGCACCACCGTCACCTGCGGGTCGATCGGTGTCGAGACCACGTCGACAAAGAAGCGGTTGTCGGGCGAGGGCGTAATCGCATTGTCCATCTTCTCGGGCGTCAGCAGTTCGAGGCCGTTGCCGTCGAAGTTCACCCGGTAGTACTGGCTGTAGTACGGGTCGACGCCCGGCTCGCGGCCCACGCCCAGAAAGAAGATCGTCCGCGCCGCCTGGTCCACGCCCAGCACCTGCGTCACGTTCCAGTCGCCCTTCGTAATCTGGTTCTTCAGCTTGCCGGTGGTCGCGTCGTACAGGAACAGGTGCCCCCAGTTGTCGCGCTCTGAAAACCACAGAATCTCGTTCGACTTCGACAGGTACTTCCAGTTCACCTTGTCGTTGCCGGATTCAAAGAACTTCGGCACCGTCTCGCCCATCACCTCGCGCACGTCGCCGTTCTTTGGGTTGGCGATGCGCAGCCACTCCTGCTTGTGGTCGCGCGAGGTCGAAACGAACGCCAGCGTGTTCGAGTCGGCGGCCCACTGCACGTCCTCCCACTTGTGGTCGAAGCACGCAATGTCGTCGCACAGGCTGCTGCGATGCTGGTCCGGCGGCATCTTCAGCCGGACAACCTTCGCGTGCTCGGGCTTCTCCAGGTCGATGATCACCCGCTCGATCATCGTCACGTCTTTATCGCCCACCAGCGGATACTTCAGCGTCACCAGCTCCGGATGCCGGTTCGTCACCGGGATGATGTACATCTCGCCCGTCTTCCGCTGGTCCTGCTGGAACGTCGCAATCCGCTTCGAATCCGGCGACCACACCAGGATGGCGTTATCCGAGTGCGTCCACCCCGCATTGTCGGTCGCATAGCCAAAGTTCGGCACGCCATCCGTCGTCAGCGCATACTCCTTGCCCGTCGGCACATCGCGCAGCCAAAGGTTCCAGTTCCGGATAAACGCAGCCTTCGTTCCATCGGGCGAAACCACCATTGGCTCATGCGTTCGCGGTGCCACCGGCGCCGTAATCGGCGCGGGCTTGCACACGCCACTGCCCGAAAGGTCACACGTCAGGTTCTGCCCATGAAAGCTCAAATCCACCGTCTGGTCGTTATCCGCCAGCGAGAAGTCCGCAATGCGCAACTGGTTCGCCTCGAGCGGCTGCTTCGAAAACGGCTGCAACCCCGCCGCCAGCTTCGCCTGGTCGAACGCCACGTGCTTCGTGCCCTTCACCGGGTCGATCACGATGTAAGACACACCTCTTGGCCCTGTATCCCGGTACCAGACCCGCGCATCCGCCATCCACTGCGGATCCCGCACCGCATGGAACACCAGCGGGTTCACGTTGTACGACATAAACTTCTCCGCCTGCGCATAATCCGCATCGGTATAGGTCCGCCCAGTCTCCTGCGCAAAGGCGGCAGCAAACGGGCAAACAAGCAGTGCAACGAGGAGGGCGCGAATAACGGCAGGCTTCAAGGTGGAGTTCTCCGAACGAAGGCAGTTGGTGCGAGTAGTGTATCGGACGAAGACGATCTGATTGGAGTCCAGTGGTGTGCCAGTTGTAGCTAAGTTGAACTTGACGGCGTATCGTGACGACATGAGAACCGTGAACATTGGCGAACTCAAGGACCACCTAAGTGGCTACCTGCAGTACGTGAAGAACGGGGAAGAAGTCGTAGTCCAGGATTGCGACGTTCCGGTCGCGCGTATTCTGCCGTTCCGTCACGGTGACGATTGGGACCGCGAGGCGGAGCTGGTTGCCTCCGGGGCGATGAAGATGCCCGAGCAGGAGATGGACTGGGATCAGTTCTTCGCAATCGATGCCGGCAACGTTCCGCTAGAGGCGGCCGTGAAGGCGGCGATCGATAGCCGGGGCGATCGGTGACTCCGGCTTTTTGGGATACCAGCGCTTTAGTCCCGCTTTGTGTCCAGCAGCGGTCCAGTTCGACGGTTCATCAGTTGCTTTCGCAGTATGAAATCGTCGTCTGGTGGGCGACGCAGGTAGAAATGCGGAGTGCTTTCGAGCGCCTCCTCCGGGTGGGCCCGCTTACACAGGCGCAGCACACCGCGGCCGGAACACGGCTCGAGCGGCTTCGACTAAGCTGGCGCGAGATGCGGCCGAGCGATCGACTGCGAGAGAAAGCACAGGGCTTTCTCTCCATCTACCCGCTGAAAGCCGCCGATTCCTTACAGCTCGCGGCGGCTTGGGTCTGGTCGTCCGGCGCTCCGCAAGGCTGCGCCTTCCTCTCCGGGGACGCGCAACTGCTCGATGCTGCGGCGCAGGTAGGATTTCAGACGATAACGGTCTGATCAAATCTCGCGGCGTCTATTAGGGCCTTGCCCCGGCGTTCAGCTCTCCTCGCCCAACGCATGCAGCATCTGCCTCAGAATGCCCGCCCAGACCGTGGCGTCGGTTGCGGAGTTCGCCATGCGGCGAACAAGCCGGCGAATCACCGGCTCGCGTGCGTTGGCCGGATGCCGCCGCGTGTAGCCGGATCGGGTGAGCACTTCGAGGAGCAGCGTGGTGAGGCGTTCCTCCTCGGCGGAGCGGGGTAAAACTTCTTCTTGCTGGGCCGGGCTTTCTTCTTCCCATGTCTCAAAATCGAGACATGGGGCACCCGGGCTTCTTGCAGGCGAAGAAGCCTGCGCCAGCGTGTACAGGCAAACCGCCGCAGCCTGCCCCAGGTTCATCGAAAGGTGGCGTGCAGGTTCCCCCGCCACCGCGCGGCTGTTCATCGGAATCGTCAGCAACGCGTGGCAAAAGGAAAGCTCCTCGTTCGAAAGCCCGGTCTTCTCCGAGCCGAACAGCAGCGCGACCCTCGTCTCATCCGTCAGCGCCAGGTGCGACTGTACCAGCGGCACCGCCTCGCCCAGCGTATGCAGCGGATGCTCCAGCACCCGCGCGCCCACAGCCGTCGTTCCCAGCACCAGCGTGCAATCGGCCACCGCTCCGGCAAGCGTCTCATGCTGCGTCGCCCGCTCAAGCACAGAGGCCGCATGAACCGCGGACTTCTGCGCCCCGCGGTCCTCCAGCACCGCAGCTTCAAACGGCGCATGAAAGTCATTCACCACCCGCAGATGCGCATAGCCCAGGTCGTGCATGGCGCGCGCAACGGCGCCGATATTCGAAGGGTTGCGGGCGCGAACGAGAACAACGACGAGGCGGTCCTGGTAGTGCGAGTGCATGAATTCCATCGTATCGGGTTCTAAAGGAAGAACCAGCAACGGCGCTCTCGCAAAGAGCGCGAAGAAAGGCGCAGAGGTGCGCGGCGAAAGACGAAACGGCCGGAGCTTTTGCGCTCCGGCCGTCTCACTGGAAAACACAGACAGCACTACTTCTTGGGGTGATCTTCCTTCGGGTGTGGAGCATTGTTCTTCTCCACATGCTGCGCCTGCTGCCTCTCCTGCTGCGGAGCCCGGCCCTGCCGCGCCGCCGCTGCCGCATCATTGTTGGCGTTGTGGTTGTCGCGGTTGATCGAGTTCGACACGTTATTCTGCCGCTGGTTGATCTGCTGACGCTCCTGCCCGGTCAGCCGTCCACTATTGGTGGCGCGGTCGGCCTGCGCCTGCCGGTTGATGCTCGAATCGCGATTCTCGACATTCCGAGCCTCGCCCGGCGTCATCTGCCCATCGCGAACGCCATTGTTGATGCGCGCCTGCTGGTTGCCCTGCCGCGTATTCACCTCGTTGCGGCTGCCGAAGCCATCGCGCTGCACCGGTGTACCCAGCCGCGCCGCCTGCTGGTGGAACGCCGCCGGCGAAGCCGCCGCCGTCACTGCGGGCCGTCCGCCGTTCGCGCTAAACCGCTGCCCCGGCGTTGCCGCTGCAGTCTGGAAGTGTGCCTGCTGGTTAGCCGTCGGCGCAATGTGGTTCTCATGCGCGTAGTTCATCTGCTCCGGCGTAGGCCGTGCATTCCACCCGCCCGGCCCGTTGAAGCTCGCATGCATTCCCCCGCCCGCAATCACGTTGCGGTTTACATACACGTTCGTCACATGCACGCCGCCGAAGTTGTTTACAGCCGAGTTATACGAGAAGCGTCCGCCAACCCAAAGGCCGCCTCCGAAGCCGATGCCCGTGTAGCCGAAGCCATAGTTGATGCCGCCGTAGTACCCAACCCGCGGTCCCCAGTAGCCGGAGTGAAAGCCATACACGCCGCCGTCATATCCCCACCATGCCGGGGTCCAAAGCACACCCACGGTGGGCGGCTGCACCCACACGCCAGGTACCCAGTAGTAGCCTGCATCCTCGTTATAGCCCCAGTAGCCGGGCGTCCAGATATACCCCTCAGCCGGGAGCGCCGGCTGCACATACACGGGAAGCGGTGGAGGCGCAGTATGCACCGAAATAGCGATAGCGAACTGAGCGAACGAAGCCATCGGAGCCGCCAGGAGCAATGCGGCAACGAGAGCGAATCTACGTGCGATTTTTTGGAAGATCATGGAATATCCCTCTTTTAGCTTTGTCACTGCTGGGCCTTTTCTTCTGCAAGCGCCCTCGCTCGTAAGGAACACGGGATGCCAGGAGTAGTTTTCCGTGGAGAGCCTTTTATTCATGGTCCAGCGGCCCGCGGAGCTCGTGTTGCAATATCGCTCGTTGAGCTGACGAGATTTATACGATATGCTTTGCCTCTCCCCACAACATCAGAACAGAGGTTCTCAGATGGGCGTTCAGGTAGCACTTTGGGGAACGGTTGGATCGACGCCGCTCACCCTCGCGGCGGTTCCGGAGATCGGTTCGAGCGTAATCCTCGGCAGCACGGCCTATCCGGTGGTCGGCTTGGCGTACGCCAATGGAGGGACAGTCTACGCGCAGGTGGGCCCGGGCGCTCCGTTTGGCGGAGCTCCACCACCTCCGGTTGCAGCGGAGAACGAAGGCGCCTAGGCACAGAGGTCGCCAAGGCCGCCTTTCCTCGGGCAGAGACGTGATGGCAGGCCAGGGTTAGCGGACCGGCCGGCGAGAAGCTAGGGTTTGGGCGTGAAGTCGCGTAGCTCGTCTACCTTCTTCTGGTCCAGGTGCGTCAGCATGTCGACCACGAGATCCACCATGCGGTCGAAGTCATGCCGGTTCACGATGCCGTTGTGCGCGTGCGTGTAGCGGACAGGGACGACCAGGTTCACGGTCGGCGTTCCGCCATTCGAAGCCTGCATCTCCGCCGAATCATCCCCATACCCCTGCACCAGGTCAAGCTGCAGCGGAATATCGTTCGCCGCGGCCGTCTGCTTGGTAAACGCCACCAGCTTCCGGCTCGGCAGCGTACTGGAGTCATACAGAAACAGCCCCGGTCCCGCGCCCAGCTTTGCCTGCGTCTCCTCCGGATGCGTCCCCGCCGTATCGCCCGTAATCCCGCCCTCGATCGCAATCCCGATCTCCGGCTTTACAAGCTGCACCGCCGCTCGCGCCCCGCGCAGCCCAACCTCTTCCTGCACCGTCGCCACGTAAATCAGCGTATTCGCATGCGGCATGGTCGCTGTCCGCCGCATCGCTTCCAGCAGCACCGCGCAGCCAATCCGGTCGTCCCACGCCTTGCCCAGGTAGTTCTGGCTCCCGTTCATCACCACAAACGGCGAATCCGGCACCACCGGATCGCCCGGCTCGATCCCCATCGCCGCGGCCTCCGCAGGGTCTTTCGCGCCGATATCCAGGTACATCTGGTCCCGCGGAAACACCTTCGTACGCTCCTCCGCCGGCACCACGTGGATATCGCGAATCCCCGTCACCGCGTGCACCGGCCCCTTCGACCCGATCACGATCCAACGCTGATCCGGCAGCGCCTGGTCCAGCCATCCACCCAGCATCTGCATGGTCAAAAAGCCGCCTGGCGTAATCCTCCGCACCATCCCGCCCAGCTCGTCCATATGCGCGTCGATCATGATGCGCGGCCCGGTGGCACCCTGCTGCGCGATCACGGAGCCGACGCCGTCATACCGAATCGGCGCGGCCGCAAACTGCTTCATCTCCGGCACCATGATCGCGCGCACGGCGTCCTCGGCGCCCGGAGGTCCGGGTGCATCGGAGAGCCGTTGCAGCAGCACCTCCGTGCGGTCAGGCGTCGTTTGCTGCGCCCGCAATGCGGACGCGGAAGAGAGAACGAGTGCCACGGCGGAGAAGAGGCAGGGAAGGGTTTTCATGGGCGAAGCATAACACTGCTCTCAGTTTTCCCGCGGCACAACCGAACAGGACAACCGCGACACATGCCGTAAATTCTGCACTGGAAACGTAACCAACGGCATCACATAGAAGTCTCCCGGAAACAAACTTGGCGCAGCTGCGTCTACGCAGGGAAGTACGGATGAGGAGTCTATGGTGATTGGGTCGTGTTGGACGCGCGTTTTGGCGCTCAGTGTTCTAGTAGTCGGGGCTTCGTGTATCCAAGCCCAGGAGGGCCCGTCCGATCTGCCGGATGCGCCCGGCACGTTCTCGTCCTCGCAGCAGGATTCGAACGCACAAGCTTCGAACGCGCCGCAGAAGGCCACGCAGGGTACGGATTCCGAAAACGACGGGAAGCAAACCAAGCGCATTCTGGGCATTATTCCCAACTTTCGCTCCGTCAGCGCGGACACCAAGCTCGCTCCGCTCACCACGAAAGAGAAATTCAGCGAGGCCACACAGGATAGCTTCGACTACTCCTCCATCTTCCTGCCCGCGGCCGTCGCCGGCTACGATGACGCGCGCCGGTCGGTCCCCCAGTTCGGCCACGGCGGCATCGCCTACGCGCGCTACTTGTGGCACTCAGCGGCCGATCAGACCATCGAAAACTACGCCGTGGAGTTCATCGGGCCCGCCCTCACGCACGAGGATCCGCGCTACTACACCAAGGGTCGCGGCGGCTTCCTTAAACGCACCGGCTACTCCCTTAGCCGCGTCGTCATTACCCGCTCGGACGACGATCGCGAAGTCTTCAATTCGAGCGAAGTCTTCGGCGCACTCGGCGCCGCGGGCATCTCGAACCTCTACTACCCGTCGCAGCAGCGCACCATCGGCAACACCATGGAAACCTACGGCACCAGCCTCGGCATCGACGCCCTCACCTTCATGGTCCACGAGTTCTGGCCCGACGTGAACAACGCCCTGTTCCACATGAAGGACTAGGACGTTGTAGAAGTAGTAGATTTCAGATAAGGACACGGCTTCACAGGCTGCGGACAAACCACTTTGGCAACAAAAAAGGTGGAAGCGTGGGGCTTCAGCCCCACGACTAAATTCCATCGAGTAAACAAGGGCTTTAGCCCTGGGTCTCCGATGGACCAATCGGAGACGTTTGCCCACAGTCCGTTAGTCGTGCCGTGAAACGCTGATTCCAGCGTCCGGCGTTAGGCGAGGAGGAAAGTCCTTGCCTCGTCTTCGACAAGCTCCTAGGAGCGGCAGCGAGTCGCCTTCGGCCATGTCTCCACGAGCCACAACGTGCGCTCCTCTAGACTAGGAGGAGCGCGATGGCCGACAACTTTGCCCAAACCGTCAAATCCCAGGTCGACATCGTCAAGATCATCGGCGACTACGTCAAGCTGCGCAAATCCGGCGCCCAGAACTACTCCGGTCTCTGCCCCTTCCACAAGGAAAAAACCGGCTCCTTCTCCGTCAACGCCACCCACGGCTACTTCTACTGCTTCGGCTGCCACGAAAAGGGCGACGTCTTCACCTTCGTCATGAAGATGGACGTCGTCAGCTTTCCCGAAGCCGTCCGCGCCGTCGCCGCCAAAGCCGGCATCCCGCTGCCCAAACGCGAGTTCTCCTCGCCCGAAGAAGCCCAGGAAGCCGGCATCCGCCGCCAGCTCATCGACCTCCACGAGGCCGCCACCCAGTACTTCCAGGCCATGCTCAACGCTCCCGCCGCCGCCCGCGCCCGCGAGTACCTCACCGGCCGCGGCGTCACCGCGGAAACCATCGCCAAATTCCGCATCGGCTACGCCCCGGACGACTTCAACGACATGCGCGAACGCCTCAAATCGCACTTCAGCGACGAAGCCATGCGCGCCAGCGGCTTGTTTTCCTCCAGCGAAAAGAACGATGAAGGCGCCCCGCTCGGCCCGCTCTACGCCCGCTTCCGCAAGCGCATCACCTTCCCCATCGCCAGCGAGCAGGGCAAAACCATCGCCTTCACCGCCCGCGCTCTCGAAGACGTCGACGACAAAGGCAGACCCGTCGCCAAGTACCTCAACTCCCCCGAAACCCCGCTCTACACCAAGGGCAACGTCCTCTTCAACCTGGACAAAGCCAAATCGGACATGCGTACCCTCGACTTCGCGCTGCTCGTCGAAGGCCAGATGGATTGCATCTCCGTCTACATGGCCGGCGTCAAAAACGTCCTCGCCACCAGCGGCACCGCCTTCACTGAGATGCAGGTCCGCCTCCTCAGCCGCTTCACGAAGCGTGTCGTCGTCAACTTCGACCCCGACCTCGCCGGCGCCACCGCCGCCGAAAAGTCCATCGCGCTCCTCACGGAAGAAGGCTTCGAGGTTAAGGTCATCGCCCTCGAAGGCGGCCTGGACCCTGACCGCTTCGTCCGCGAAAATGGCATCCAGGCCTACATGGCCGCGCTCCGCACCGCCAAACGCCACTCCGACTACCTCATCGAACGCGCCCGCCAGCTCTTCCCCGGCCGCTCCTCCGAGGCCAAGGTCAAGGCGATGAACTACCTGCTCCCGCACATTCGCCGCATGCCCAACGCCATCGCCCGCGCCGAGTTCGTCGACGACGCCGCGCAGAAACTCGGCATCGACTCCGCACTGCTGCGCCAGGAGATCAAGCAGGCCGCGGCCCAGCGCCTGGAAAGCGTCCGCGCCTACCGCCCGGCTCCGGCCAGCGAAACCGAGCGCGTCCTGCTTCGCGCGCTGGTCTTGCCCGAAGGCAACGACGCCCGCACCGCCGCAGTCGCCGGCCTCGAAGAACATCCCGAATGGTACGAAGGCATGCCCGCCGCGCCCTTGATCGACGCCCTCGTTCACGGCGCCGTCCCCGGTAATCCTCTCGACGCCGCCCCCGACAACGAAAGTCGCGCCATGCTCGCCGAGGTCCTCGCCACCCAGGTCGACACCTCCACCGCCAGCCAGATGCAGGCACGCGGCGAAGGCCAGTCCGCCGCCGAGCAGATCGAAAACGCTCTCCACGCCCTACAGGTCCGCTACCTTCAACGCCGCCAGCGCGAGATGCGCGCCTCCATCTCCGAGGCCGAACGCCGCGGCGACGCCTCCATGGTCGAGACCCTGACGGTCGAAAAGATCAAGGTCGATCGCGCCCTGCGCGGCCTGTAATCAGTCACCTCGACGCTGCAAGCTGTGCGCTTACAGCTCCCAGGCTGACAGCTCGCGAACTTCAAATCTTCAAGTCACTACATCTGGGGCGAAGGCTGTTCTCTACAAGGCAGAAACAGCGTGAAGACGGTCCCGCTGTGACCTGGTCGCACGCTCGAACGCACGCGGATCGAGCCCTGGTGCCGTTCAATGATTCCCGCGGAGATCCACAGGCCGAGCCCCGTGCCGTTCAGGTCCTTGGTGGTGAAGAACGGTTCGAAGATCCGGCGCATCGTGGCCTCATCCATGCCGTGGCCGGTATCCGCAATCGTGATGCGCACGCCCGGCCGTTCCACATCCGCCTCCAGGCCGGGTATCCGGAGACAAGCCTTGTGGGCGCGCACGATCAGCCGCCCTCCGGTCCGCATCGCATCGATCGCGTTGGCGATCAGGTTGTTCAGCACCTGGCGGATGTCGTTCTCGAAGCAAAGAATCGGCGTATCCGTCAGGTACTTGGCATCAACCTGGATGTTGGAGTTGGCAAGCCGGCCTGTGTAGAGCCGGACCACCGCGCTCACCAGCTCCGCCGCCGTAACCAGGGTCGGTGCGACTGCCTGCCGATGGAAGCGAAGAGTCTGCGTGGCGATCTGCGACACGCGCGAGAGCTCCGACTGCGCCATCTGAACGTACACGCTCAAATCGCTGGGGAGCTTGGTGTCGAGCGAGATGAGGTATAGCAGGTTCGTGATGGCTTCGAGCGGGTTGTTGATCTCGTGCGAGATGGAGCTTGCGAGCCGGCCTACAGCCGCCAGCTTCTCGCTCTGCACCAGCGCAGCCTCCGCCCGCTTCTGGTGGGTGATCTCGATCGAAGCCGTTGAGATGGCGCGCACGCTGCCGTCCTCGTTCAGGATGGGCGAGTAGTTGACGCTCCAGGAGCGGCGTTCGCCCGGCCGCGCGGTCAGTTCTCCCTCCAGAAGCTGGTTCCTGACCGGGACACCCGCCGCCGCCATACGCATAAACTCGAACACCTGCGGAATCTTGTCCGGCGGCGCGATCTCCGCGAGCCCTCTCCCCAGCAGCTCTTCGCGCGGAGCCCCAAGCATCTGCGCCTCCTGCTCGTTCAGGTTCAGAAAGGTGAGGTTCACCGGATCGAGCAGCGCGAGCCCGATCGGGGTCGTCTTGTAGATCGTTTCAAGTTCCGCGCGCTGCCGCTCCGTCTCCATCTGCTCGGCGCGCAGCGCGGCCGTGTAGGTCTTGCTGTCGTGGATGTCCTGGCCTACTCCGAGCCAATGGAGAATCTTGCCGGACGTATCGCGGACCGGGGCTGCGCGCAGATGCCAGTATCGGTACTCTCCGGTGGCGACGTGCCGAATTAAAGCCTCCGTATCGTAGTCGTCGCCGGTCGTTACCGAGTGCGCCCAAACGTTGCGCACGCGGGTCCGTTCCGCTGGCGCAAAGGCCTCAAGCCAGCCGTTGGCACCAAGGTCGGCGGGCGTCAGGCCAATGTACGCCATGAATCCCTGGTTGGCGTAGGTGATATTGCCCTGCGCGTCGCCCATCCAGATCGCCTGCGGGTTCAGGTCCGCGAGCACCCTGTACCGTGCCTCCGAGGCGACCAGGTCCTGCTGGTCGAGATGACGCTGCGTGACGTCGATAAACATCCCGCGAATCCGGGCATCGCCCTCCGGCGTTCGGTAGGCTTCGCCCCGGGATTCTACCCAGATGCTCTCGCCGGCGGCCGAATGGACCGCAAACTCGATGAACATCGGTCCACCGGCTGCCGTTGAGCGTTCGATCTCGGCCTGAATGCGCTCAAGGTGCCCCGGAAGCAGAATAGGAACCATCTGCGAGAGGCTGGCAACCTGCGAGACAGGGTGACCGAATACGTCGAACGAGCCAGGTCCGTAGAAGATCGTGCCGGCCGTCAGGTCGAACTCCCAGGTTGCCATCCGCGCGGCGGCTTGCACCGAAGCGAGTAGATTTTGCTGGCGCCGGACGATCTCGTCATGAGTACGCTCTTCCGTAATATCGCGGAAGAAGACGACGATACCATCGGCGGTGGCCTGCGACGTGATCGATAACCACTTTTCCGCGGCCGCGTGAGAGACCCCTTCAACGTGTCCGGTAATCCCTTCCTTCATGGTCTTCTGGTAGATCTCCCACGCCGGACCCCCAACGGCAGATGGAAATGCCTCCCAGATGTTCCTGCCAAGCAACGTCCTCTCCGGATCGATCAATCTCTGCGCATTGGCGTTCAGGTAGGTGTAGCGCCACTCCCGGTCGATCGCGGCGACGGCGTCGGAGGTGACATCGAGGACCTGCGCAAGACTTCGGGCGGACTCTTGCTCACGGATCTCGGCGCGTTTTCTCTCCGAGATGTTCGAGAAGAAGACGATGATGCCATCGTCAGCCGCCTGCGTGTACGGCTTAACCTGCACCTGGAACCAGGTGTTCAGTGGCTCGCCATTAAACGCTTCGAACTCGATCGCCTGCCGAGTCACCATCGTATTCCGATAGGCGGAGTGGAACGGTTCCTGCGTGTTGCCTGGAAATAACTCGAAGATATCTTTGCCGAGGATGTCGCTGCGGCCAACCATCTCGAAGGCGCGCTGATTGGCAAAGCTGAAGCGCCAGTGGCTGTCGATGATCACGACCCCGTCTGGAATCGCTTCGAAGGCAAGCCGTACCTGCTCCGCGGCTTCGGCCTCACGACGCTCCGCACGCTTCCGCTCGGAGATGTCGCGATAGCAGAGGGCGATGCCCTCTGCGGTGGGAAGGACATGAATATCGACCCATACGTCGAATGGCTTGTAGTAAAACTCGAAATGGTCGCTGCCTGCGGTATCCATTGCCCGGCGATAGCGGGTTTCCATCTCCGTGCCGCCCAGGTGCGGGTAGGTCTGCCAGAAATCCAGTTCTACGAAAAGCTCGGGGCGAAGCTTCGAAAGGCGCATCGCCTCCGCATTGGCATAGGTCATGTGCCAGGAACGGTTGATGCACAGGATCGCGTCCGGCAGCGCGGCGAGGATCGCGGCGAGGTGCGGAGTCTGAGCGTCCGCTGCCAGGGGTGGCTCGGAAGCCCATTCAGGCGATTGCGAAAGGGGAGGGTACGTATCGCTCATCGTGTGGCATGTACCGCAGGAGCAACCCAATTCTACAGGGTGATAGCACGCTGCGCCGAAACCCTGCTACTCCTGTCGCGTCTCCCAACCCTGAAGCCGTAACTCGAGTGCCGCGACTCGGGCCTCGAGCGCCGCCACCGCGGAGTGCAGGGCCTGGAGTTCGGAAGAGCCTTCGCTAACCCTGCCCGCGGTCTCCACCGGCTGGTCGGCCGCATCGCCGAGCAGGTGGGTCCAGCGCGCCTCGCGCGAGCCAGGAACCCTCGCCAGCACGGCGACCAGCGGCTGCTCGCGCCCGGCAAGCCGCTCCAGCGTGCTTTGCAGCTGGGCCAGATCGTCGAACTGGAACATCCGATCGGATCGGCTGCGCAGTTCCCCCGGTGTCTGCGCGCCACGCAGCAGCAGCAGGCAAAGCACCGCAGTCTCGTCTCGTCGCAGGTTCAACACGGTCCGGATGCGGTGTTCGAACTTGACCACGCGCCCGCCATCCCGCGCCGGAGAGACCAGTTGGTTGGCCTCCAGGACCTCCAGCGCTTCGCGCACCTGGTCTTCCGTCAGGTCCGTCACCGGCTCGCGGCTGGACCGCTGGTTCGCCGCGTTGACAAGCGCGTTGATCGAGAGCGGGTAGATGTCGGGCGTGACCATCTCCTTCTCCATAAGGGCACCGAGGATGCGAAGCGGTTCGAAGGCGAGGTTCATATCACCACGGTATCAAGTTGTATCGCAATCGTCGGCTCTTGCCGATGTACCCCGAAAGTTTGCGTCTCGGGGCGAGATGGACCGCGCCTGACCGGGTAAACTCGTAACACGGAATGGGGATTCCCGAAGTTCATTCGGGTCTGCCATTCTGGCCGGGCGGAATCAAATCTATCCCGGTCGTACCAAAGACCCCTGGGGAGTATGGATGCGGACCTTGTTTTCGGGTAAGACGTTCGGTAAAAAAGTGGCCATTGCAGGTGCCTTGGCTGCAATTTGCTTCACGGTAAGCGCGAATTCCGTCGCGGCGGAATCAACAGCCTCAGCCGGCGGGACCGGTGGAGCAGGTTCTTCAACGGCTTCACGCGTTCAGTACGTGCTGCATCTGCACCACCTGCACACTGGCGAAGATCTGGATGTTGTCTACAAGATCGGGAACCAGTACGTGCCGTCCGCGATGGCGAAGCTCAACTACTTCCTGCGCGATCACCGGACGAACGACGTAAGCCACTACGATCCGAAAGAGTTTGACGTGCTGCACCAGGTGCTCACAAAGCTCGGCAAGCCCAACGCGGTGATCGATGTTGTCTGCGGATATAGAACACCCTGGAGCAACAACTTTCTGCGTACCCGCTCGGCCGTGACCGGAGTCGCCAAAAACAGCCAGCACATGCAGGCGAAGGCGATCGACATCCGCGTCCCGGGCGTCGCGACCAGGACTCTTCGCGACGCAGCCTTGTCTCTGCACGAGGGCGGGGTGGGCTACTACCCGGTCTCCCAGTTCGTGCACGTCGATGTGGGCCCAGTTCGGCAATGGAGCTTCTCCGGACGCGGCGAATAGGCCTTGTAGTTCGTTCCAGAAAAGAAGCAAAGGCCACCCGTTCGGGTGGCCTTTGCTCTTCCCAAAGAAGTTCGTTTACGCGCTGATCGCCCGGTCCATCTTGTCCGATGCCCGGCGCATGATCTCAAGCTCAGCAGGAGCAAAGTTGTCCAGCGTCACGGGACCGACTGCGACAAAACCGGGTTCGTCTCCCAGGGCCTTCGAGATCTCATTCCAGTGGAAGAACGGCGAAGTAGTCGGCACCAGAATCATCTTGCGCTTGGGCTCCGGAACGGTGAAGTAAACCGTCCAGGTTACAAACGTTAGACACACAGCGATGCTGTCAAGTGTGGAAGAAAACGAGTAAAGGTTCGGTGAATGGATGAGCCACGCAGCCGTGACAAGCTGGGTCGCGGCCATAATCCCGAGGCCTAAGCATACCCCGAAGATTCGGCTCCGAAAGCTAAGCCCCATTGGGTGGATTGCGAAGCAGACAAAGACCAGCATGCAGAGGGTGAGTACGCTCTGTGTCTGCTGCAGCTGGCTTACTGCGCGTGTAATGAAGCTGCCGCTGCTGACGTGCGGCCCGACCGCAATCGAGCAAGCTAGAGCTACGGAGATCCAGCCTGCCCAGCGAAACATAATCATGCCCAGGCGCTGCAGTCCTTCAAGCGGCTCCATGGCCAGCCGATAGATGCTGAGAATGATGGCAAAACCCAAAACAGCTTCGATCGCATCGCTCGCCCAGTAAATGTAAAAGTAGGCGTCGTAAGCTTGCCTGGGAGAGAAGTGAAATGTCTTCTCGCTGTGTAGTAAGGGCAACATAAGGCAGATCGAGAAGACTCTTGTTGCCAACAGCATAGCTAGAAAGCGGTAGGGGCCTATCTGCTTCGCTCGCAGGATGGCAAGCAGGCCAACTAGACACAAGATTGGCTCAAGCCAGCTCAGTATGTTGGCCGCGCTGATCATGCAAAAGCCCTCCCACCGCTCAGCATAGCGCAGTGGAAGGGCTTTGAAGAACAAAAAGGTGGCACTTTCGTGCTAGTTGACGAAACAGCCGCCGCCATTGCAGATTCCGCAACCATCCTTATCGCCCGGAGGGCACTGAGGAACGGGAAACGCGCTAACTTTGCCGACGACGGCCTTCGAGGAGGTGCTGAGGTGGGAGGAAGCGAAGGCACCGGTGACGACGAGGGAGAGAGCGAAAGCGCGAATGATGTTCTTCATTTGGGGAATCCTCTTTTCAATTTGGTTCTAAAGTGGTAGTCCGCTACATTTCCGTAGACAGAACTTATGGTGTAACCATAGTATGGAGAGGTCTCTAAGTCGAATGGAATGAATAATATATAGAGATAATAACTATGTCTGGTTACTGAGGTAATTGCTTTGACAGATGACCAGGAATAGGCTTCGCCACCTTGAGACCAGCGGCTGACGCTTCGAGAGCTCTAATTCGAGAAGAGGAGCTGCCCGATCAAGATCGCATTCAGCGCAAGAATGATCGAGACGATCAGCCAGCCCGTCAGACGCGTGCGACGGGCGCTCGCGAAGGTCTCCATCACGTCCCGCCGGTTGGTAAGCAGAAGCAGCGGGATCAACGCGAACGGAAGCGTGAAGCTGAGCACAACTTGCGAGAGCACGAGAATCTTCAGAGGATCGAGCCCGATCGCAATCACCGCAATCGCCGGCACAATCGTGATTAGACGGCGCAGGTAAATCGGAAACTTGATGTCGAGAAAGCCTTCGATGATCACCTGTCCAGCCATCACACCGACCGTCGAACTCGATAGGCCGGAACAGAGAAGCGCCACGGCAAACACGATAGCGGCCGCGCGGCCGAAGAGCGGTCCCAGCGTGTGATACGCATCCTGAATCGTCGGCTGCAGTGTGTTCGAGTGGACGAAGGCGACTGCGGCCATCAGGATCATCGCCGAGTTGATAATCCACGCGCCGTTCATCGCGATGAAGACGTCGACCAGCTCGTAGCGCAGGAAGCGGCTCAGGATCTCGCGGCGCTTCGGCGCAATCGCGTGGTGTTGCAGCGATTCGGCGTGCAGCGTGGCGTTTGCGGGGGAGAGACTGCCGGTCAGCTCCTTCAATCGCGGCTGAACCAGCGCAGAGTGAAGGTAGATCACGTGCGGCATCACGGTCGCGCCAAGCATTCCGACCGCGGCGTAGATGGAGTCGTGGAAGTACTGCGACGACGAAGTGTCGAGCGTCGGGATCAAGGTGGCCAGGAAGGCGCGATGCCAGTCCGGATGAACCAGGAACACTTCAAAGCCGTAGCAGAGGCCGATGATCCCGACCAGGACGATAATGCCGCGCTCCAGCCACAGATGGCCCGCGAGATCGAGCGCCAGGATGCCGAAGACCAGGACCGCGGAGACGATGGCCGCGATCAGCAATGTGGTCATCGGCGTAACGCCATGCGCGTAGAGCAGCGGGCCGAAGAGCAGGTCGAGCCCGATCGCGGCACCGAGGAACTCGGCAAGATCGGTTGCGATGGCCGAGATCTCTGCCGCAACCCAGAGCAGGTGCGTGGTGCGTCTGCGAAAGTGTTTTCGGCAGTTCTGCGGCAGCGTGAGGCCAGTGACGATGCCGAGCTTCGCCGAGAGGTACTGGATGACGATCGCCATGGCGTTCGACCACAGCAGGACCCAAAGCAGGCGATAGCCGAACTGCGTTCCACCTTGAATGTTGGTCGCGAAGTTGCCTGGATCGATGTAGGCGACCGAGGCGACGAACGCTGGGCCGAGATAGGAGCGGAGCCTGCTTGCCTTGGCGAGAAGCGGTGCAGCCTCAGCCGTCGAAACGGAAGCGTCTACAGGCTCCAGTGCAGGCTCTACTGCAGGCTCTACTTCGAGTGACGGAGGAGGGAACAACTCTGGCATTCTGTAGGCTCACCTAAATATTAGGTATACCTAAATGATGGTTTTGAGTCAAACTGAACAGGTGGGTGGTGCGGCCATCCCAGCGTGGTGAGTTTTGGAGATCGACGATGGTGGCACGGCGGCACGGGCGCGAGAATACGGAATCGGTCGATAACTATCTGAAGGCGATTCTCGCTCTGAGTGCGATGGGAGCGGAAGGACGGCGCGTGACCAGTACGTCGCTGGCGGAGAAGCTGGGTGTGGCGCCGGCGAGCGTAACCAATATGCTGCAGAAGCTGGCTGCCGCGGCGATGCCGCTGGTGGAGTACGAACGGCATCGCGGCGTGACGCTCTCGGCTGCGGGCAAGCGGCGCGCGCTCGAGGTGCTGCGGCACCACCGGCTGATCGAGACGTTTTTGTACGAGGTGCTGGACTATCCGCTCGAAGAGGTACATGAGGAGGCGGAGCGTTTGGAGCACTTCATCTCCGAGCGATTCGAAGAGCGGATTGCGGCGAAGCTGGGGTACCCGACAACCGACCCGCATGGACATGCGATTCCGACGATGGACGGCGAGATGATTGCGCGAACCTCCATTTTGCTGAGTGACGTGGTGCGGGATGGGACGTTTGTGATCGAGAGCGTGTCGGACCGGGATGCGGGTACGCTGCGCATGATCGAGGCCTGCGGGATGACGCCGGGCAAGCGGCTGAAGGTGCGGCTGGACGCCCGGGCGGAGGGGTACTCGGTAAGCGTGGGGCGGTCGTCGAAGGCGTTCGAGGTGCCCCGCGAGGTGGCCGGCGACGTCCGGATCGTGCCGGAGCCAGTCGGGAAGTAGATTGAGATTTTAGACAAGGACAAGATGAAGATTCTGGTGATTGGTGCGGGCGGGCGCGAACACGCCCTGGTTTGGGCGTTGCGTGGTGCGGGCGAGGTGGTGTGCGCGCCGGGAAACGGCGGGATCGCCGCGATCGCACGGTGCGAAGCGGTGGACGTGGCGGATGTGGCGGCGGTGACGGCGCTGGTGGAACGGGAGGCGCCGGGACTGGTGGTCGTCGGGCCGGAGGTTCCGCTTGCGGCGGGGGTGGTGGATGCGCTCCAGGCGCATGGGGTGAAGGTGTTCGGGCCGACGCGGGCTGCGGCGCAGTTGGAGTCGAGCAAGGGGTTTGCGAAGGGGTTTATGGAGCGCTGGGGCATTCCCACGGCGGCATATGCGGTTTGCCGTTCGGGGAATGAGGCGAGGCGCACGCTGGGCGGGTTTGCGGCGAAGGTGGTAGTGAAGGCGGACGGGCTGGCCGCGGGCAAGGGCGTGGTGATGTGCGAGTCGCATGAGGAGGCGGTGCTCGCGGCCGAGGAGATGTTCGGCGGTGCGCTGCTGGGCGCGAAGGTGGAGAGCCTGGTGCTCGAAGAGATGCTGATAGGCCCCGAAGTTTCGTTCTTTTCCGTGTGCGACGGCAAGACCGCGAGGACGCTCGCGTTTGCGCAGGACCACAAGCGCGTGGGCGAGGGGGACACGGGGCCGAATACTGGCGGGATGGGGGCGTATTCGACCGACGACCTGGTCTCGGCGGAGATGGCGGAGTGGCTGCGAGTGCATGTGGCGCAGCGCGTGGTCGATGGCATGGCGGCCGAGGGAATGCCGTTCCAGGGGGTGCTGTTTACGGGGCTGATGATGACGCCGAACGGGCCGAAGGTGCTGGAGTTCAACACGCGGTTCGGCGATCCGGAGACGGAGGCGATCGTGCTGCGGCTGGAGACTCCGCTGGTCGAGATTCTGGAGGCTGCGGTTGCGGGGCGGGTGGGTGAGGTGGAGATCCGGTTGAAGCCGGGGGCGAGTGCGTGCGTGATCGCGGCGAGCGGGGGGTATCCGGGCAGGTACGGTTCGGGGAAGGTGATTTCGGGGCTGGATGAGGCGCCGGAGGGTGTTTCGGTCTTCCATGCGGGAACTGCGCTGCGCGACGGGCAGGTGGTGACGGCGGGTGGACGGGTGCTCGCGGTTTCGGCTGCGGGCAGCGATCTGCGGGAGGCGCTGGACGAGGTGTATGGGGCGCTGAAGCGGATCTCGTTTGAGGGGATGCAGTTTCGGCGGGACATTGGATGGAGAGCGTTGGGGGTACCCCCCCCCGGGGTACCGTCGGCGTAAATGGTTTGTTTTGTTCGAGTTGTCATTTTGCCTCCGGTAAAATATTCAAAACATTGGGGTTACGGGTAAAATATACATTACAAAAGGGTTAGGTGTGGGTGGACCCACTCATCGCGGTGAGGCTGCGATGAATGGGGCACGGATGATGGCCGCCGGGGCTAGGACGGCACACGCAGATCCCCCGCGGGGATGACAGATTCGGGAGAGATGGGGATGGGAAAAGCCCCACGCTGGTGGACGGTGGGGCTTGTTTTTGTTTAACCTTCTGTTTTTATTATAAGCGTTTGATCGGAGTCAGTTGGACAGCGATAGTGGCTTTGTTTTGTTGCAGTTGCGGGCGATGGAGGTACTTTGCGGATTTGCTGAGGTTTATTGCGGTGTTTTGTTGAAGTTCGTGCGGTTACCGATCGGGTATTTTGAGGGTGCCGTTCCGGAATGGGAATCTTCATGCGGACGCGGGGGTTTGTGCCGGATTGAGGAGTCTGGGATCCCAGGTCTCAGAAGCGAGACCTGGGGCACCCTGGCTTCGGTGTTGTGGGAAGCGCTATGACATGAGGGTGGTTAGCCAAGGACGCGGTATTCGAGTTGGAAGGGGTTGCCGGCGTAGCCTGCGAGCAGGTACCAGCCGGTGGCGCCGATGTGGAGCGATGGGCCGTAGGTGTAGCCGAAGCCGGTATCCATGACGCTGGTGGAGGCGACCAGGCCGAGGCCGGCGGGGATGGTCTTGCCGGCGACGGTCTGGCCGGCGCCGAGGAGCTTCTGAGCATGCATGATGTCCTGGAAGAGGCCGACGGCGCGCTCGAGGTCGGCGACGAGCTGGGGGATGCCGTCGTTGCCGCGGAGGATGCGGGCGTCGAGCGCGGCGGCGGCGTGGGCGGTGCCTTCGAGCCATACGGCGTGCGGGTCGTCGGCGGTGGTGGTGAGGCTGGCGGTGTCGAAGACGAGGCCGGTGAACTTCTGGGTGCCTTGAATGCTGGAGTCCGGGGCGGAGGCGGAGTCGGTGGTTTCGAGGTTGTTGAGGGCCCAGTCGATGGTCTTCTTGCGGCCGGGCAGGTCGATGCCGCTGCCGAGCAGGGCCATGTAGGACCAGGTCTGGCAGTCCTCGGGAATGGGTGAGGTGCTGATGGCGTCGTTGGGCGGGACGGTGCCGGTATAGAAGTAGGGGCCGGAGGCGTTGTAGAGGAGGCGGAGGAAGGCGAGCGCGTGCTCGGCAAGGGCCTTCCACGTCATGCTGTTGACGGCGGTGCCGTTGTGGGTGAGGGTGTCGAGCATGGTGAAGAAGGCGTAGGTATCGATATTGTGTTCTGTCGATTTGCCGTTGGTGGAGGGCACGGACTGGTTGTACTGGTTGATGTTCGTGCCGAAGGAGTAGCCGCCCTGGCCGGTGGTGCTGTAGGCGTTGGTGACGATCCAGTTGGCGACCTTGAGGGCACCGGTAAGGTAGCTCTCGTTGCCGGTGCGCTTGTAGAGCTGAGCGAGCGCCATGCCGGCCCAGGCCTGGTCTCCCACGGCGCTGGTGTAGAAGTAATACGGCGCGGCAGCGGGGGTGATGAAGACATTGGTGCCGGGTGCGGCGACGTTGACGAAGTAGGCCTGGGCGAAGCGGCCGTCGGCGACGGGGAAGTTGTTGGCCTGGGCGTAAAGCATGCCCTGGCCGAGGACCTCGGCGCGTGGCAGGTTGTCGGGGTCGCCGCTGGCGAGATAGGCGTGGAGCAGGACGGCGTTGTCGTAGGTGAAGGCGGTGGCGCCGAGGGCCTGGTCGCTGTAGCTTTGCGCGAGGCGGACGGTGGAGCCGGTGGCGTAGGCGTCCATCATCAGGTTGACGAAGGTGAACGCGTTGTTGAGCGAGGCGGCCAGCGCTTCGACTTCGCCGAGCAGGCCGGCGGGGATTGCGGGTGAGGCGTTCGCCTCGCGGGGGAGGCCGCTGAGTGCTGCGGGGGTGGCAGCGAGCAGGGCAGCGGTGGTTCCCATACCGAAAAAGCGCCTTCTGGTTACTTCGATTTGCGACATGCGGGTGGTGCTCCTCGACACCGCGGGAGACGGTACTCTTTTGGGGGCATGACCTGCAAGGGGATGGGGGCGGTAGGTTTTATGGGGCCAAATTGGGGATTGTTGGTGGGGTTTGGGGAGGGCGGTCGTTTGCTTCCGCAAACGATAACCCACCCTTCGGACGGTGAGACTGTCCGAAGGATGGGGCACCCAGTGCCGGGTTAGTGGACGGCGGCGTCCGGAGTGTGGCCGGCGGGAGGAGAAGTTGGGCGGCCGAGGGGTTTGAGGAGGGCGGTCGTTTGCTTCCACAAACGATACCCCACCCTTCGGACGGTGAGACTGTCCGAAGGATGGGGCACCCGGGACCGAGTACCCGGGGCTTAGCGGGCGGTGGGGGTGGCGGGGAGGAGGCCGGGGGTGGGGCGGTGGTGCTGGTCGATCCAGGCGGTGAGCTCGTCGAAGGTGCGGCCGATTTCGTCTTCGCTGAAGGTGCAGTGGCCGTCGCGGTTGACGAATTGCTGGACGAGGTTATCGGCGTAACCGGCGACGGCGACCTGCTCGGCGTAGACGGCGAGGGTGCTGACGGGAATGCGGGGGTCGTAGACGGTGTGGAGGGCGAGCATGGGGTGCTGGAGGCGGCCGTTGGGCGTGTAGTGGTGGAGCAGGTACTCGCGGGCGCGGGGATCGGCAGCGTAGCGGCGGACGTTGTCGTTGAGGAGGTTGTCGGAGTAGGTGTTGGCGGGGTCGGTGCCGGTGTAGACGAAGTTGCGGTTGTCGAAGGCGTTGCCGTGGGCGCGTCGCTGGATGTCGCCAATGACGTACTCGAAGTAAACCATGGCGAGGGCGAGATCGTGGTTGGAGTGGAGCCATGTGAGGTTGCGCATGGCGAGCGCGCCGGCGGGGTTTTCGTTGAGGGCCTGCTGCACGCGGAGGCGGAGGGTGCGCGTCTCTTCGTAGTCTGCGGGGACGGGGTCGATGGGCGGCAGGAGGTTGGGGAAGTAGAAGTCGAAGGCGGCGCGCCAGGCAAAGCGGCGTTGGAAGGCGAGGTCGGTGGGGCCGACGGAGCCGCAGAGGTTGAGGCCGCCGGCGTAGGGCTTGGGGTTGAGCTCGAGGACGGCGGCGACGAGGGCTCCGCCCATGGAGCCGCCGGCGGCGATGGTCTCGATGGTCTCGGGATTTTTAGCGATCTTCTTGGAGGACTTGCCGAGGGCGGGTTCGGCGTACTTCTTGAGGAAGTAGAGGCGGAGCTGTTCGGTTTCGGGGTAGGCCTCGGCGAGCGCCCAGCCGGAGGTGGAGTAGCCGGATTCGATGATGGCGTAGCCGCGTTCGAAGAGGGGGGCGACCTGGTCGTTGAGCAGGGAGCCGGGGCGATAGGTGTAGGGGGTCTCGGAGTATCCGTGAAAGTAGACGATGAGCTTGTGATTCCAGGCAGAAGGGATGTCGATGCGGTAGGGGACGGCGTTGAGGGTGCCGATTTCGGTGAGGCCGGCGGCGGTGCGGAGGATGTCGGGCGGCGGGTTTTGCGCGAGGGCGCCGGCGCGTAGGGGGGCTGCGGCGAGGGTGACGGTCAGGAAGATCGCGGCAGGGCGGAGCATCATGGGCGGTGATTCATTCTAGCCGCAAGTTTGAGATGCGCGTAAAAAGAGCTGTCCTGCCGGACGAGCCCGCTGATCGCGCGGTGCGAGCCCTTCATGCGGTGATTGCTTCGCTCGGCGCTCCCGCTGGTACGCGAGGAGGGTGTGTGTTGCGGGAGCGCCGGGCTCGGCGGGTTAGTGGCCGAAGCGGTAGGCGACGCCAAAGGTGGCGACGGGAAAGAAGCGGGCGGGGGCGAGGTCGTTGGTGAGGGTGACCTCTTCGGCGGTGATGTTGGACTGGTTTTCGGGTGTGTTGATGGAGCCGCAGCCCTCGGACGAGCAGGCGGAGCCGGTGAGGGCGATGGCAACCTTGGGTTTAGAGGTGAAGTAGACGCCGAGTTCGACGGGGAAGCTCCAGTGGCCGCCGTTGCGCGGGAAGGAGTTGCCCCAGCCGATGGTCGGGCGGGGTGCGACCTTGTTGCTGAAGGTGGCGGCGGCGGTGCCGTGGATGGGGTCGGAGGGCTCGGAGGTGTAGTCGACGTCGTTGAGGGTGATGGTGGCGCCGGCGGGCACGTTGAGCAGCGAGTTGACGTTGTTGCGGTTGTGGAAGGCGACGCCGGGTGAGATGCGGAAGCCGCCGCCGAAGGGGTGAAGATCGAGCGCGGCGAAGGTTTCGCCGAGCTTGATGGTGCCGTTGGCGTTGAAGCCGTTGGTCGAGATGGTGGTGGAGTAGCTGAAGGCTTCGCCGCCGGCGCGGAGGGCGAGGCGATGGAGGAGCGGGGTGGCGATGTCGCCGCCGAGGCCGCCGGTGCCGACCCGGAATGCGACGGCGTAGCTGAGGAAGGGGCGGTAGGAGACGTCGCCGGAGGGTGCGGCGCCGGGGTAGGAGGTGAGGGTGCGGCCAGTGAAGGGGGTTGCCGGGGTGATGCTGGCGTTGGGGGCTTCGGGATCTTCGCCGCGGGAGCTGGAGTAGGACGGGTTGGGGAGGAGGGTGGGCTGGGTGGTGAAGGCGAGGAGCGCGGGCTGCTGGTTTGGTGTGGCCGACTGGGCAAACGAGGGGTGGAGCGCGCAGAGCGCCAGAAGCGGCGCGCTGAGGAGGGTGCGGGGAGTCTTCATCGGGGGCTCCTGCTTCAGGCTGGGGCGTTGCGGCTCGGGCGCGCCGGGCTGAAGCATTCAAAACAGGGGTCTGGACCAAGGTGGCCTGTTTCCACTGTAGGGAAGCACGCTGCGGGAGGCAATCGCACGGGACGGGGCCGGATTACGTCTTTCGCGGGAGGTTGGAACGGGACGAGGGAGACGGTGCACGGGCAGGGGGATGGGGACGGGCGGCGGGAGGGTCTTGCGTTGGATTCCGGGCGGAGTGCGGGGTTGGGTGAAAGGGTTGGAGGCGGGTTTCAGGTTGGATTAAACCGCTTTAGTTTTTTCTTGACAACGGAGAAAGCGGTCGGGTAGCGTTCCCTTCGATTCAAGAATTCTGTTTCAAACGACGGCGAATTCCGGCGTCGCGGACCGTTTTGGGGACAGCATTTCGCGCCCTTCGGACGGCCCGTTACGTGCTGCGAGAGCAGCCTGGCGGACGCCGTCGCGCGGTATCGCTCGAAGAAAAGTTGCAGGCTTTAGCCGATCTCCCGCCGGTGCTCCGGTCCGGGGAGAACGCGGAGTCGTGTGCTGAAGCGGATTGCTCTCGAGTCTGGCCGGATGTGGGGCGGGCACGGGTGGGTTCGATGACGGACGAGGTTGGAAGACCGGAGTGAACGCCGCGCCGGACGCAGTGAACAGGAAACGCCCCCTCCCCACTGGGGAACCTTACCAGGAGCTGTTGCAATGCGCGCAATTCTAAGCACACTGAAGTTTTCCTCGCGGGTCGCGATGACGGCGTTCTCTGCCGTTTGGCTGGTTCTGACGGTTGGGTTGGCGGGGCGCGATGCGCGCGGGCAGACGGCGCCGAAGGTGGTGATGAGCCAGTCCACGGTGCTGGCGCACTTTGCGTCGGGGGGAGCGTTTTCGGGGTATAACCCGGCGGGCGGCAGCATCGGCATCGACCAGAACGGGGATGTGATCGTCGGCAACACGTATGGCGGCGATCTGTACCTGTTCAACGGGCAGACGGGCGTGGCGACGACGCTGGGTTCGACGCAGGGGCAGGTGGGCTCGACGCTGGTGGATAGTAACAATAACCTGTATGTCGCGTACCTGTTTCCGGGCAGCGGGCCGGCGGTGGCGAAGATTCCGTACGCGAATGGCACGTACACGCTGCTGACGGGCACGGTGCCGGCGTGCAGCTCGACGACCACGGGCGAGTGCGACCTGACGCCGGTGCTGAAGACCTCGGCGAACGGGTATTTTGGCGTGCTTTCGATGGCGTTCGATGCGGCGGGTGACTTCTATTTTGCGACGGTGGACCAGAACGCCGATCCGAACGCGATCTTCGAGTGCAACGTGGCGTGCCTTGCGGGCACCGGGACCGCGGTGCAGCTGTTCCAGGAGCCGACCGGCACGACGTCGCAGACGGAGGTCGGGAGCATGGCGGTGGATAGCTACGGCAACCTGTTCTTCACGGATTCGACGTTTCTGAGCAGCGGCACGGAGGAGAGCTTGTCGTCGACGTTGAAGGAGCTCCCGGTGGCCACGACGGCGACGGGGTATGCGGCTACGCCGACGACGCTCTACACCTTTACGACGGCCTCGCCTGGCAGCTACGACGACGAGCTGGACGGGTTGGCGATCCGCTCCGACGGGACGATCCTGTTTGCGATGCAGAACGAGGGTGTGTTCGCGTTTCCGGCGGTTGCCGGCGTGGTGCAGACCGGCCAGCTGTACACGGTGACGACGCAGGGCGCGAAGCTGTTGGGATTCGACGGGAACGGCAACCTGGACGAGGTGGGCTATGTAAGCAGCGGCGATGCGCTGACGCGGACGTCGATCGGCAGCGTAGTGGCGCCTTCGGCGACGGTGGGCGGTGCGCCGACCACGGCGAGCTTCCTGACGGTGGTGAACGATGGCTCGTGCAACTCGACCGGGGTTTCGTTTGCCGCGACGGAGAGTGGCGCGGCGACGACGGAGTTTACGGCTGCGACCAGCGGGTCGTGCGCGGGTGGGTACCTTGCGACCAGCTCGTCATTTCCGGCGACGCTGACGTTTACGCCTGCGACGGGAGGGACACGCACGGCCATACTGACCGCGACCGACACGTACGGGAGCTCGGGCACGGCGACGGCAAGCGGCACCGGGATCTCGACGACTACGGATACGCCGACGTTTTCTCCGATGCCGGGAACGTTTACGAGCACGCAGACGGTGATGATCTCCGACGGGACGATGGGCGCGGCGATCTACTATACGACCGACGGCACGCCGCCTTCGACCTCGTCGACGTTGTATACGGCACCGGTCACGGTGGCTTCGACGGAGACGATCAAGGCGATTGCGACATACTCCGGGCTGACGAACAGTGCGGTGGCGACGGGGCTTTATACGATTGAGCCGCCCGCGGCGACGCCGACGATTCTGCAGGGAACCGGCGTGTATGTGGGGACGCAGTCGGTGACAATCATGGATTCGACGATGGGCGCGTCGATCTACTACACGACGAACAACACGACGCCGAGCGCGAGCTCGACGCTGTACATGGGCGCGTTTGCGGTTTCGTCGAGCGAGACGATCCAGGCGATTGCGATTGCGCCGAACTACGCGAACAGCGCGGTTGCGACGGCGACGTACACGATTACGACGGCGCCTTCGGTTGGGCCGGTGCCGGTGGTCGTGAGCCAGACGAGCCAGCTGGGTGTGTTTGCAAACGGAGGCACCATCGCGGCGGGAAACTATGCGGGTGCGGACATGGTGATCAACCAGCAGGGGCTGGTGATTGCGACGGAGCCGAACGGCGGCGATGTGGTTGCGTTCAACGCGGTAACGGGTGCGACGACGAAGCTGCTGACGGGCTGGAGCAACATCGGGCCGGTTGCGGTCGACCCGAACAACAACCTGTGGGTGGCGAACATCTATGGCGGGATTATCAAGATCCCGTACGTTTCGGGCGCGTACGTCGCGGCTGCGGCGCCGACGGGCGCGACGCCTGCGTGCACGGGGTCGGACACGGTGGAGTGCACCCCGGGCAATTTGACCAATGCGTCGAATGGCTACTACATCCAGATCCGTTCCATGACCTTCGACTCGAAGGGCAATCTGTACTACGGGTATGGCGCGGTAGGGAATGGGGCGACGGCGCCCGCGGTGGGTATCTACGAGTGCATCGCGGCGTGCCTCGCGACGGGAACGCCGGCGGCGATTCCGATCTACGGCGAGACGGGCGGCCCTGCGACGAACGGCGCGGCGTACCTGACGGGCGCGATGTCAGTGGATGCTTCGGGCAACTTGTTCTTCACGGATTCGGACTATTACTACGACTCAAGCTATACGCCGTACAGCTATGTGTCGAACTTGAAGGAGCTGGTTTACACGAGCGGCACAGGCTTTGCGTCGACTGCGATCACGCTCGAGACCTATACGCCGGCGACGGTCTCAGGCGATGACAACGAGCTGGCCGGTGTGAGCGTGGCGAACGGCGTGGTGTACTTTTCGACGCTGTACGACGGCATCTTCGCGCTGCCGGATGCGGCGGGCGTGGTGAACACGGCGAACGTTTACGCGATCAACACGAGCCAGGGCGGCAAGGCGCTGGTGACGGATGGCGCGGGCAACTTCTATGTCGATACGTATTCGAATTCGGCCGGGGGCGATGTGCTGCAGAAGATCTCTTCGGGCACGTTGACCGTTCCGGCAGCGACCATCGGCGGAGCGCCGGCGACGAACGCGAGCGTATCCACGGTGCTGAACGATGCGGCATGCGGAGGCGCTTCGGCGGCTACGTTTGCGTCGAGTTCGGCGCAGTTTGCGGCGGCGACAACGGGAGGGTGTTCCTCGACGCTGTACGGCGGGGCTTCGCTGCCGACGACGGTGACGTTTACCCCGAGCGCGAGCGGCCCGCAGACCGCGACGCTGACCGCGACGGACAACCTGGGCAATAGCGGGATGGCGACGGTGACGGCCGTGGGCCAGACGGCCACGGTGACCTCGCAGACGATTATGTTCCCGGCACCCACTTCGCCGGTCTCTTATGGCGTGGCACCGATTACGCTGTCGGCGAGTGCGAGCTCCGGGCTGGCGGTGTCGTTCTCGGTGACCTCGGGCCCGGGCACGATCAGCGGCAACACGCTGACGGTGACGGGCGTGGGAACGATCGTGGTGGCGGCGAACCAGGCCGGCAACACGACCTACACGGCGGCGCCGACGGTTTCGCAGAGCATCGTGGTGAACCCGGCTGCGCAGACGATTACGTTTACGGCTCCGGCGAGCCCGGTGCAGTATGGCGTGGCACCGATCACGCTTTCGGCGAGCGCGAGCTCGGGGCTTGCGGTGACATTCTCGGTGACTTCTGGACCGGGCACGGTGAGCGGCAACATGCTGACGGTGACTGGCGTGGGAACGATCGTGGTCGCGGCGAACCAGGCTGGCAATACGGACTACGCGGCTGCGACGGCGGTTTCGCAGAGCATCGTGGTGAACGGGGAGTCGCAGACCATCACCTTTACGGCTCCAACAACGCCGGTGACGTATGGCGTGGCTCCGATCACGCTTTCGGCGAGTGCGAGCTCTGGGCTTGCGGTGACGTTCTCGGTGACTTCGGGGCCGGGAATGCTCAGCGGCAATACGCTGACGGTGACGGGCGCGGGAACGATCGTCGTTGCGGCCAATCAGGCGGGGAATGCGAGCTACGCGGCTGCTGCGGCTGTCTCCCAGAGCATCGTGGTCAACCCGGCGCAGCAGACGATTACGTTTACGGCGCCGATGAGCCCGGTGACATATGGCGTGGGTCCGATCACGCTCTCGGCGAGTGCGAGCTCTGGGCTTGCGGTCGCGTTCTCGGTGACCTCGGGACCTGGGACGGTGAGCGGCAACACACTGACCGTAACGGGCGTGGGTACCATCGTCGTGGCGGCGAACCAGGCGGGAAATACGAACTATGCGGCTGCGGCTGCGGTGTCGCAGAGCGTGGTAGTGAACCCGGTGGGCGTGGTGGCTACGCCGACGTTCTCGCCGGCTGCGGGCACGTTTACCTCGGTGAAGTCGGTGGCGATTGCCGATACGACGGCGGGTACGACCATCTACTACACGACCAACGGCACGACGCCGACGACAGCCTCCGCGCAATACAGCGGGACGGCCATCTCGGTGGGCGTGACGGAGACGATCGAGGCGATTGCGGTTGCGACCGGCTACACCAACAGCGCAGTGGCGACGGCTGCCTACACGATCAACCTGCCGCCGCCGAACTTCACGATCGCGGCGAACGAGAGCACGGTGCAGGTGACGTACGGCTACACGACGCCGGTAACGCTGACGCTGACCTCGACCCAGGGTTATACCGGGAATGTGAGCCTGGCGTGCTCCGGGCTGCCGACGGGCGCGAGCTGCTCGTTCTCGCCGGCGACGGTGGTGCTTGCGGCGAATGGCTCCGTGACGGCCACGGTGAACGTGACGGCACCGACGACGAGCGCGAGGCTGGAGCGGAAGAGCAACCCGATGCTGCCGGGTGGCGCGGCGTTTGCGGCAGCGCTGTGCGTGATTGGGCTGCGGAAGCGGCGCCGGCTGCAGGTGGTGCTGATGCTGCTGGCCGGAGTGGCCGGAATGGGGATGCTGAGCGGCTGCGGCACGAGCCAGGCGCCGCTTCCGCCGATCGTGACGCAGACGGTGATGGTGACGGCCACTTCGGGGTCGCTGACGAATACGGTGACGTTCTCGCTGGTGGAGGAGTAACGTGGAGGACGGCGCGGAGGGGCTGCCAGGACCGGCGGTCCCCCTGCGTTGGCGCAGGACGACGTGGGCTATAATCGTGTAGCGTTCGTTGCGCAGGGTTTGGAGAGTTGGCCGAGTGGCTGAAGGCGGCGGTTTGCTAAACCGTTGTACGGGGAAACCCGTACCGGGGGTTCGAATCCCCCACTCTCCGCCACAAACGTTTGCGACCCAGTCTGCAGTGCCGCCTTCTTGGTGTCACGTTCTGTGACCGTTCTCCCCCCGCTGAAAATTGAATTGGAATTAGCTGCCGTGCCTCGTGACGTGAGCGAACATGGGGCGGCGTCGTGCGTCTTCGGCGGTGCGTATCTCGAACGCGGGAGGTTAGTTGGGGTTGACTGGATGGGCGGCGGCGCGGGCTTCGCTGAGGGCTGCGGGCAGGTCGGGTAGCGTAGGTGTTGTTTTGGCGAGGGCTTCGAGGCGCGGGATTGCGTCGGCGGCGTCACCGGTCTTGACGAGGGAGTCGGCGTAGGCGAACTGTAGCAGCGGGGCCTCGGCGGGGTTATTGGCGAGCGGTGCCAGGGTGGTGCGGGCAGCGCGGAAGTCATGGGTGAGGAACAGGCTGATGCCGAGGACGCGGCGTGCGCCGTCTTCAGCCGGGTTGGCCTTCAGGTAGCGGGAGAGCGGGCCGATGGCCTGGGAGTAGGCGCCGGCTTCGAAGGCGGCGCGGCCCCAGTTGAAGTCGAGCCCCGGAAGCGCGGGTTGCCACTCGGCGGCGCGGGCGAAGTAGGTAAGGGCGGCGGGGTACCGCTGCTGGCTTGCGGCGATGGCTCCCAGGTTGTTGTAGCTGTCGGCGACGGCGGGCGTGATCTGCTTTTCGAAGGCTTCGACGGCGGCGGAGGACTTGTGCGCCGCGGGCGGTTTCGCGGGAGTGGGCTGCGCGGAGGGTGCGAGGTCGGCGCCCATGCCGGATGGTTTCTTCTCCTGCAGGTAGTCGGAGAGGCGGCTCTGGTCGTGGTTGCGGCTTTGCTCCATCAGCGCCTGGGAGGCGGCGATCTGCTGGTCGGCGGCGGCCTTGTCGCCGGATTGGACGAGCAGGCGCCCAAGCAGGTAGTGCGCCTTCTGCACCTGGTAGTGATTGCGCGAGGGGTCGAGCGTAAGGGCGATGGACTGGCGCAACGCGGCCTCGGCGTCGGGAATGCGCTGCTGTTCCGCGTAAAACTGGCCGAGGTAGAGAAAGGCGTCGGGGTTGGCGGGATCGAGTGCGGTGGCGTGCTTGAGGTCGAATTCGGCTTCGGTGGCTTCGGCCGGCGAGGGGCTGTTGCGGGCGAGCAGGTGGCCGAGCGCGGCGTAGGATGCGGCGTCTTTTGGGCTGTTCGCAATCTCCTGGCGGAGCTCGTCTTCGGCTTCGTGCAGCTGCGAGTTGCCGCCGGTGGCGAGCAGCGCGACGGCGAGAGCGTAGTGTGCGCCGGGCTGCTTTGGGCTCTCGGCGATGGCTTTGCGGAACTCGGCGACGGCATCGGACTGGAAGTCGGAGTTGTTGTAGGCCTCGCCGAAGTCCATGTGGATGCCGGGCGTGTCGCCGAAGGAGGTGAGCATCTCCGCGAAGACCTTGCGCGCGGCGTCGGCGTCGTCGAGGTTGAGGTCGGCGATGCCAAGCTGGTAGCCGTTGTCGAAGGTGGGGTCGAGGGCGACGGCGGCTTCGAACTGCGCGCGCGCCTCAGAGTCCTTGTCGAGCTTGAGCAGGGCGCGGCCGAGCAGCGCGTGGGCCTCGGTCTGGATCTTCTGGTTGGCGGACGGGCTCGCGAGCAGCGCCCTGGCGAGCAGGCTGGCGTGCTCGGCCTGGCCGGCGGTGAGTGCGGCGCGGGCGTACTCGAGCTGCAGCATGGGGAAGTCCGGGACGAGCTTGAGCGACTCGTCGAAGTCGTCTTCGGCGCGATCGTACTGGCCGGCCTCGGCGCGGCCGATGGCAACTTCGCCAAGCGCATCGGCGAGGAAGATGCGGTACTGCTCGGCGGCGTGATCGAGATCGTTCGCGGCCTGGAACTTCTGGGCGGCCTGGTAGCGCTTATGCAGGATGGAATCGCCGGATGTCCGGGCGGGGGGCTGCGAGCCGGCAGCGGGCGCCTGCGCGCGGGCGGCGGGGGCCAGGCTTGCGGTGAGGAGGAGTGCGGAGGTGATGAAGCGGGATTCGATACGAGGGCTCATGCGAGGGAGGTACTTTCCGGAGGATAGCGGGTGAGCGGGTGGGCTGTCGATGGGCGTTGAGGGGTGCAAAAAAAATCAGCCGGAGCGCGCTGGTTGGCGGCGCTCCGGCTGGTTGGAGGAAAGGGTTAGAAGATGTACTTGACGTTCAGCTCGACGATGCGCTCGTACGGGCCGGCGGTCTTTGCGTCGAGGAAGCCGAAGGTCGGCGAGACGCCACCCTGGCTTTCCGAAGCATTGTTGGTTGTGATTGCCTTGCTGTTGTAGTCCACGTTGTACTTCAGCGTGACCTGGCTGGCGCTGCTGAACTGCGGCAGGGGGTGGTTGAGCCAGTTGAAGATCGACGCACGGAACTGCACATTCTGCTCCCGGACGATATGGAAGGTTTTGTAGAATGCGAGGTCGTTGTCGAAGTATGAGGCGTTGCTGAAGTAGGGGTAGTTCTTACCCCCGTAGGTTCCGACCGAAGGCGCCGAGAAGCACTTCAGCTGGAGACGCTGATACTTGGCGAGGCCCTGGTTCGGGTTGCAGGTCAGGACGGGCTGGATGGCGATGGGCGCATCCGTACCGTAGTAGGTGGCGTCGCCGATGCCCGTGGTGACGGTGCCGGCGGCGGTGTAGCTGGTAGGAACGTTGGTGTACTGTTCGCTGAGGCCGAAGTTCGGCACGTTGTTTCCGAGCAGGGCGAGGAGGTTGCCGCCGGCCTGCCAGGTGGAGATGCCGGAGATGGTCCAGCCGCCGATGGCGCCGCGAACGATCTCGTTGCCGTGGTTGAACTTGCCGGTCTGATAGGTGTAGGAGGAGTTGAAGACATAGGGACGGTCAATCGACTCCGGCCCGTAGTTGTAGCGCAGGACGAAGGGATTGTTCTGGAGACCCGTTCCGAGAGACTTCGACCAGGTGAAGTTGAAGTCGAAGGTCAGCTTGCCGCTCGTCTTGAGATAGGCGACCTGCAGACCGTTGTAGTTGGCGTAGTCGGTGCTCTCGTCCCGGTAGACGCTGTTGGTGCCATAGGCGTAGCCGTACGGACGATAGTCCGCCGCGCTGTTGCCGGTCGGCGCGCCGCTCGGCTGCGTTCCCAGGTTTTCAGGGTTGAGGGAGGTGACACCGGTCTTCGGGTCGGGGAGGAAGAAGGCGCCGATGGGCGTCTTGTTCTGATCCGCGATGGCGCCGAAGCCGCTGCCCTGGATGGTCTCACCGTTGTCGAGGAGCTGGCTGCTCTTGTTGCCCACGTAGGCGACGTCGAGCAGGGTGTTCCACTTGAAGCGGTGATCGATGGTCAGGTTATAGGCGTAGGTGATCGGCTGACCGTAGTCGTTGGCATCGAGACCGTTCTGCGTTCCCGTGATGCCGCAAGGCGGCGTGGTGCAGACCGGAGCGGAGAGCCTGGAGATCTGCGAGAGCAGAACACTCTTCTGGCCGGGCAGGTTGTAGGTTTGGACGGCCTGGGCGGTGGTCAGCGAAGGCGCGTAGTCGTTGTACTGGCCGGTAAAGCGATAGACGCCCCAACCGCCGCGGATGACCGTGTTGCCGTTACCGAACGCATCGTAGGACATACCGAAGCGCGGGGAGACGAAGGCCAGACGATTCGGCTGACCGCTGAGCGGGATGGACGGATCGATGGCGTGCCAGTAGAAGCCCGGATCGATCTTGCCGGAGTAGTAGTCGGAGAAGACCTTCTGCGGTTCGAAGACGGCCATACCGACACCCTGCCGGTCGTACCAGTGACCAACATGCTCGAAGCGGATGCCGCCTTCGATCGAAAGACGCGACGTCGTCTTCCACTGGTCGTCGATGTAGAACGCCGTGTTCTGGTAGGCCATGTCGCTAACCGGAGCCGAGTTGCTCTCCGTATAGCTGGTGACCGTGCCCACCACGAAGTTGGCCGTGGGGTTACCCGGCGAGCCAGTGTTGATGCCCGAGAAGATATTGTTCGCCTTGCCGCTGAAGCTGTTGACCGCGCCGTTGGGGCTGACGCCATCGTTGCCCTGGAGGTTGCTGGTGTTCATGGTAAACGCACCCAGCTTGATGGTGTGCTTGCCAAAAACCTTGGTGAAGTTGTCGGTGAAGCTCGGAACTTCCTTGCGAACGAGGTAGTAGCCGTTCGGCTCAAACCAGTCGCCCTGGGAGAAGTCGGGGAAGGTCTGGTTGCCGGCCGAGCTGTACGCCGGGACGAGCTTGGAGACGTTGTAGACCGAGCCATACGGGTAGCCCAGGGTCGTCTTGTCTTCGGCGGCCTGGTTCGGAGGACCGAAGGGGAAGCTGCCGAAGCCCCACGCCGCGATGAACTCGTTGGTGGTGGAGGGGTTGAAGACGTGGACGAAGTGACCGGAGATGGCCTTGGTGAAGACCTGTCCGACGAGACCACCGCCCGGAGCGGGGATGGAGTTGCCGGGGGTCCAGTAGATGTGGGCGCCGTTGCCTTGCGCAAGCGTGGAGCTGTAGGCCTGCTGGTAGGAGACGTAGAACTTGTTGTTGTCGTTCAGGCTGTAGTCCATGCGCGTACGCCAGACCCAACCGTTGTTTACGCTGACGATCGGCTGAACGTAGTTCGGTCCGGTGCAGGCGGTGCCGTTGGTGCAGGGGTTAGCATTCGCCTTGGGCCAGAACGACGCAAGTGCCTTGGCACCCGGGTCGAGGTAGGCCGCGGGGATGATCGCGCCGGTGTTGCCGCCGGTGGCAGCGATGGGGCTGGTGCCGTCGGGCAGGGTGGTTCCGGCCAGGTTGTTGCACCAGGTGCCGTTGCCGGTGCCGAAGCCGTTCGGGCAAAGGGTCTGGTTGTCGGCGTTGTCGCTGCTGAAGTCACCAGCGAGCATTTCCGGCGAGGGGATGTACGAGGTGAGCGTGTTGCCGCTGCCTGGGTTCTGGAGGAAGCGCTCGTAGCCGCCCCAGAAGAACAGCTTCTTGTGGGTGAACGGAACGGGGCCGCCGATGTTGCCGCCCGGGTAGTAGTAGTGGGCGCCGCCCTTTGCGATGCCGTTGTGGTTGTTGTACCAGTTGTTGGCGTTCAACACGTCGTTGCGGGCGTCGAAGTAGCCTTCCCCGTGATAGTGGCTGGTACCCGACTTACTGATGGCGGAGACGACGACCGGACCGTTCTGCTGGTAGGCGCCGAAGTTGGAGGTCTGGACGCTGACTTCCTGCGTCATTTCCGGGTTGATGATGCCGATGGAGCTGGCCGCGTCGCCCGGGTCAAGATCGCTGACGCCGTCCGACAGCAGGGCGGTACCGCCGCGGTTCGGGGCGCCGTTGATGTCGATACCGGAACCGATCGCGCTCTCGTTGGCCGAGATGTTGAGGTCGGAGAAGCCGGCGCTGTTCTGGGTAAGCCCGCTGGCCTGCGTGGTGGCGCCGGGCAGAATCTTCAGAAGCTCGGTGGTATCGCGTCCCTGGAGGGCCAGGTTCTCGATGTCCTTGCTGGTCAGCACGTCTTCACGCTGGCCGTTGTCGACCGGGATCATCTCGCTGTCGGCTTCGACGCTGACGGACTGCGTGTCCGAGCCGAGCGGGAGAGCGAAGGCAGGAACCGTGCGCTGGTCGCCGGCGTGCAGTTCGATGCCGTTCAGGTTCTTGCCTTCGAAGCCCTTGGCCGTCACCTTCAGGTCGTACAGGGAGGGAAGCAGCGCCGGAAACGAGAACAGGCCGTCACCGTTCGAGGTGACGACGCGGGTATCCTTGTTCGCCTCGTTGACGAGGGTGACCGTGGCGCCGGGGACGACTGCGCCGGTGGGGTCGGTGATGGTACCGGAGAGTTGGGCGGTGGTCTGCGCGTAGAGCGACGGCATGAAGAGGATCAGTGCCAGCATGGCGAGGAGGCCTGCGCCAAAACGGCACAGGGTCCCCATGGGGGTGTTGGGCTTTACCGTTGGAAAAGTGGTCCGGTTAGGGACACGCTTCTCCTCTGGCTGCCAGAGGGGGGTTTGCATCAGAGTCTCCTGAAGTGTTTCTTTTCGTAGTACTGGATCGGGGAACGCACATTTCCTGGGTTCATTGCCCGGGGCTATGTGCGCACGACATCCGGACGAGGTGTCCGGATGAGGCTGTTTCCAGAATGCTTCTTACTGGGGAGCCGAGGGTTAATGCGCTTTAATACCGGTCCAATTCTTTACACAAGACGCTCTACCACTGTCAACAGTTATTTTGGGAAGCAGCCCCGGCGTGTGGTCGCGAGACCGCAAAGTGAAGAAGAGATGAGACTTCGGGGCGTATTGCGGGCGCGAAGCGGCCACCGGTGGGTGCGGCCTCAGCCCTGTTCCGAAGGCTCTTCCTCTACTTGTCGGCGATGACAGGTGAGGGCCAGCAGCCACCCTCCGTCCGCGCGCTTTCCCTGCCGGAGGCCACCCGTCTACGCCAGAGTTGCCAGCCGCCGGCAAGCCTCGGCGAGCTCCGCATCCTGTTTCGCGAAACAGAAGCGCAGCAGCGCCTCGCCCGTCGGGCTGCCGGGGCGGAAGAAGGCCGAGCCGGCGACCGACGCCACCCCGGTGCGGGCGAGCAGGTCGCGGGATTTTTCAGCGGCGTTTGTGCCTTGGAGGGAACCGGTGGAGGCGAGGATGTAGTAGGCACCGTCGGGGATGTGCGGGGTCAGGCCGGCGGCGCGCAAGGCTTCGACCAGCACGGTGCGCTTGCGCAGGTGGTCGCCGGCGAGCGCCGTGTAGAAGGCCTGTGGAAGCTGCTCGACGCCGTCGGCGCAGGCGTGCTGGAAGGGCGCCGGCGCGCAGACGTACAGCAGGTCGTGGAAGTAGCCGATGGATGGGATCCACTTCGCGTCGGCCACCAGGTAGCCGACGCGCCAGCCGGTGACGGAGAACGTTTTGGAGAAGCCGGAGATGAGGATGGTGCGCTCGCGCAGGCCGGGCAGCGACGCTGGGCTGAGGTGCCTGGCCGGCGTGCCATCCGCACGCGGATAGAGGAAGTGCTCGTAGATCTCGTCCGAAAAGAGGAAGAGGTTATGCTCTTCGGCGATCGCTACGAGTTGCTCGAGCTCGGGAAGGGTGAAGATCTTGCCCGCGGGGTTGCAGGGCGTGCACAGCACCAGGGCGCGCGTGCGCGGGGAGATGGCGGCGCGGACGGCGCCCTCGTCCAGCTGCCATTCGGCCTCTGGCGTGGCAGGCTGCAGGAGCGCGACCGGGACGGGGACGGCGCGTATGCCGCGCACCATGCCGGCGTGGTAGCCGTAGAAGGGCTCAAACAGCAGAACTTCGTCGCCGGGGTTCAGCAGCGCGGCGAGCGCGGCCTGGAACGCGCCGGTGGCGCCTGAGGTGATGAGGACTTCGTGGTCTGGGTCGACGTCGATGTAGTGGGTGCGCGCGAGCTGCGCGGCGATGGCGTTACGCAACCGCGCGATGCCGTCCAGCCGCGTGTAGATGTTGTGGCCGTCGCGGATGGCTTTCTCGGCGCCTGCCAGCACGACGGCGGGAGGCTCGGTGTCGCAGACGCCCTGTGCGAGGTTGACGCCGCCCATGTTGTCGCAGGCGACCGACATCGCGCGAATCTCCGACTGGACGGTGCGCGGAGCGAGATCGCTGAGGTGAAGGGCTTCAGTTTGAACCGGCTGCGAAGGCATGATGCACACGATTCTAGCCGCAAGCGGCGGCTGCCGATAGGGGACTGCAGGGAGTGCAGCAAACGCCGGCGCTATGGTACTTCGCCTCCACGCCAGTTTTCGTCCGCCCTCCGCGGTAACGGTTCTGCAACGGAAGTGGCACATGACGAATGGGGTTGTTCTGGGAGGATGGATGTTGCCCCACGATTCTCCTTCCGTAGAGTTCCAGGTACGTTGCTGTGTCGATTCGGATCCAGGTTGAAGGAAACAAGAAAACGGCCCATGAAGACTACGTTTGCAGTCCAAGACCAATCCGCTGCTGAGATGGATTCTGTCGCGGTTCTCTCCTTTGCAGAGATCATCTCCGCGCTTTCGTTTGCGGTGGACCTTACGGAAGGTGCGGTTCCGGGGCACGCGGTGCGAAGCTGCATCCTGGGCATGCGCATCGGCCGGGAGCTGAAGCTTTCGCTCTCAGAGCTCGTCTCGCTGTACTACGCGCTGCTGCTGAAGGATACCGGGTGCAGTAACAATGCGGCCCGCATGTGCGAGATTGTGGGTGGCGACGATCGCACGGTGAAGAACGGGGCAAAGCTGGAGGATTGGACCAAGCCGCATCGTCCCTCCATGGCATCGCTGAAGCTGCTTTGGCGCGAGGTGTTGCCCGGCGCTCCCGCGTGGAAGAGAGCCGTACGCATTGTGCAGATTGGCCTGACCCAGCACGAGAACAACGCGGAGATGATCAAGCTGCGGTGCGAACGTGGCGCCCAGATTGCCCGCAAGCTGGGGCTCTCAGCCGAGACCGCTCAGGCGATCCGCGCGCTCGATGAACATTGGAATGGCACGGGCTACCCGGACAGCCTGCGCGGCAAGGAGATTCCGCTGCTTGCGCGCATCCTGGCCGTGGCGCAGCATCTGGATATCTTCGCCTGCGAGCGCAACCCCGACGTTGCCATCGCAACGCTGTGCGAGCGCAGCGGCACCTGGTTCGATCCTGCGCTGGTAAAGATTGTGATGGGCATGGAGCGCGAGGGCCGGCTGTGGACCTCGTGCCTGCCGACCGACGATATTGAAAGCGCGCGCGAGATTGTGGTCGGGCTTGAGCCGTTTCCCGGCTCCGGCATCCGCATGGGCGTGCAGCACGACCAGATCGATATGATCTGCGAGGCGTTCGCCGACGTGGTGGACGCGAAGAGCCCGTTCACCTACCGGCACTCCGTGGGCGTGGCGGAGGTGGCGCAGGAGATTGCGCATACGCTTGGGCTGCCGCGCTCGCGGTGCCAACTGGTGTGGCGCGCCGCGCTGCTGCACGACCTGGGAAAACTGGCCGTGCCGAACACCATTCTGGACAAGCCCGGCCGCCTGACCGAGGAAGAGTTCGCCATCGTGAAGGATCATCCGCGGCTGTCGCGCGAGATCCTCGCGCGCATCAAGCCGTTCCAGGAGATGGCCGTTATCGCCGGCGCGCATCACGAACGGGTAAACGGGACCGGCTACCCGGACCAACTGAGCGGCGACACGCTGAGCCTGGAATCGAAGCTGGTGGCGGTGGCGGACTTCTATCGGGCGCTGGTCGAAGACCGCCCGTATCGGCAGGGTATGTCGCATCCGGACGCGATGACGATCCTGCGTAGCGCCTCGCTGGACCCGATGTGCGTCTCCGCGCTCGACCGCGCCTGGCAGAGGAGCGCCGCGGGGCAGCGTGCGGCGGCGGAGCAGGCAAAGGCAGCCGAAGCCGAAAGCGACGACCTTCGCGCCCTGATGCCGAACAACGTGACCGCTTAGGCTACGGCTTGCGCTTGATGGGGCGGGAGAACGCAGTGAGGATCTCGCGGTGCTCGCGCACCAGCGATTTGAAGGTGGGATCGTCCAGATGCTGGGTGCCGGGCTCCTTTGGGCTCTGTCCGGGCGCGGCTTCGCCTTCTACCTTTTCGCCGGGCAGTGGCGAAAGGCCAAATCCACGATTTTCCTTCTTCTTCTTGCGCGTCGGGTAGGTCACGTCGGCCGGCGGCGGGTTCAGAATTTCGTCGATCTGCTGCTCGACCGCCGACCAGTATTTGACGTCGGCCGGACGCGCCGATGCGACGGTCTGGCGCATGCGGGCGTACCACAGGGACCACTCGAGTTCCTTGCGGTTGTTGTTGTCGATGGCGGCCTGGACGCGGCGCACTTCGCTGGGAACTGCCATGAGGAGATTGTAGGGGCTCGCCTGAACGCTGACGAGCCCCGGTTACCGCGCTAGATTCCCATGTACTCCGGGGTGTAGTCCTGGAACAATCCCTTGCCGGGGTACATCACGCGCAGCGGCATGGCTTCGTCGCGCGGATTCATGCGGACCCAGTGCCAGGCGTGGCTGATCTCCGAGCGGTGGCAGTAGACGGTCTCGGCCTGCAGGTGCGAGGTGGCGATGAGGACCATCTCCGACAGCTCCTGCCACTCGTCGTTGCAGACGATGGCGAAGCGGGCGATGTGGTCGGAGTGCTTCTGCAGGAAGCGCATCTCGTCCCAGCGTGCGGCCCAGGTGGCGCCGTGCATCTCGGAGACATCGGCGAGCAAGCCGATGGGATGCTTGTTGGCGAGGATGGCTTCTTCAATCATGGGTGAGAGCGTGGCGATGTCTTCCGGCGTCAGCTTGCCAAGGACTTTGAAGCCGAAGGCAGGGCCGTGCGATTGGTTGAGGCGTTCGATCATAAGTGGGGCTCCGGTGAGGTAAGGGGTACGCCTCTGTAGGGTTTGATGCGCGCGCGGACAACGATTGACAGCCGAAGGGGACGGGCATAGCGTGGAGCCATGACGCTCGACCTCACCGCCGAACAGGAAAGCCTTATCCTGGACATTGCCCGCCAAAACGGAACAAGCCCCGGCGACGTTCTGATCGAAACCGCGCTTTGGCTGCAATCTTTGGCAGAGGACCAGGAAGAGCGGAAGCTCATCGCGGCGAGGATCGAAGAGGCGGATCGAGGCGTTAATTGGATCTCCTCAGAAGAGATGGACGCTCGCGTTGAGAAGATGCTCAACCGAGGATGACTCTCCGCTGGATGCCCATCGCAGCTCGCGATCTTGAGCGAATCTCAGTGTATCTCTCCGAAAATGCGCCCTACGCAGAACGTCGCGTCATCCGTGAGTTGTATGCAGGCATCAAGTCGCTCGAGACGATGCCGGAACGGGGACGTCCTGCGAAGCCGGAAGGAACACGGCAGCTCGTATTCGTCGACCTGCACTACGTTGTGACGTACAGAATACTCAATGCCAGAGTCGAAATCGTACGCATACGCCACTCAGCACGGAAGCCTCTCTCACACTAGCGGATCGAGCCTGGTTCGAAGGGGTAAAAGTGCCTCTGCTGCTGGCCTGCAGCGTTCTCTCTGGCTGGTGAAACCCATCCGCTCCGTGGCAATGCTGTCCAGATAAGTTGCGAGCCCTTGGACGGTTGTGCCTGCTCGCAGGAGCGCTTTGATCCTTGGAATGTAGGCGTCGTACTCGTCGGAAGCAAAGGGCTCGTCGCTTACACCGATTGGATCCCAACATTGCATGAGGACTTTGCGAATTTCGATCCAGACCGGTTCGCGGAGATGATCGCCGTCGACGGGGTGGGTGCCGCGTTCGGGCATCAGACCAGCCCAGTGGATTGCGCCTGTTCGTGGGCGTGGTAGCTGGAGCGCACGAGCGGGCCGGATTCGACGTGGCGAAAACCTATGCGAAGGGCTTCGTGCTTGAGGAAGGCGAACTCCTCTGGCGTGTAGAAGCGCGACATCGGCAGGTGGTCGCGCGAGGGGCGCAGGTACTGGCCGATGGTCAGGATGTCGACCTTGCGTGCGGCAAGATCCTCAAACACGGCGAGCAGCTCATGCGTCTCTTCGCCCATACCGACGATGATCCCGGTCTTCGAGACCTGCGACGGGTTCATCTCTTTGATCTGCTCGAGGAAGCGTAAGGAGCGCGGATAGCGGCCGCCGGACTTCGCCACGCGATAGAGCCGCGGCACCGTCTCGATGTTGTGGTTCAGGATCTCGGGCGCGGCGTCGACAACCAGCCGTAAGGCATCTTCGTTGCCCTGGAAATCGGGCGTGAGGACCTCGACGCGGCAGCCCGGTGCCTGTTCGCGGATTTCGCGGATCACCGAGACGAAGGCCTGCGCCGCGCCTAGGTTATCGTCGTCGCGGTTGACGCTGGTGACGACCGCGTGCGCGAGGCCAAGCTGCGCGACTGCGTAGGCGACGCGCCGTGGCTCGTCGTGGTCGATCGGCTCCGGCTTGCCCTTGGGCACGGCGCAGAAGCCGCAACGCCGCGTGCACAGGTTGCCGAGCATCATGAAAGTCGCGGCCTTCTGGTTCCAGCACTCGCCGATGTTGGGGCAGTGCGCGGACTCGCATACGGTGTGCAGGTTCAGGTCGCGCGCGAGCTTCTTCAGCGCGTGGAAGGTCTCGCCGCCGGGCGCCTTGGCTTTCAGCCAGGCGGGCTTTGGCGCGGGCTTCGGCGGAGCGAGGTCGATTTGGACGAGAGACGTCACTTCTTGATTGTATGCAAAGACGAAGCCAAAGGCGCCCTCACGCCGGGCGGGCGGTACTTCGTACCGGGTTGGGCTTCGCGTTCTCCTCCCGTTGGTCGGCACGAGATTCCTTCCGAGCAACGCTCGGGCCACGCGAAGCCCATACGGCACAAAGTGCTCGCCCCGCGCGATAAGCGGGCCCGTCCGGCAGGACACGCCTTTCGGCCTAAACCATGCGGTCGCGCACTTCAGGCCGAATCAGGTAGAGGAAGAAGACCAGCATCAGCAGGCCCTGGATGATGTAGAAGGGGCTGTGCACCACGCGAAACTCATAAAAGTAGCCGGCTGAGAGCAGGATCGTGCCGGCCGATATGATCGCCCAGCCCCAGCGCTTCATCCGCAGCACGCCGAAGATGCCGGCGACCAGGATGCTGCACAGGCAGAGCACACCAATCTTCAGCGCGCCCTTGCCGTACGCGTTCACCAGCGCGCCATACACGTTGACCAGCGTGAGGAATAGCAGGAAGAGCGAAATGCCGGCGAGACCCGGCAGCATGCGGCCCTTTTCGATTACGCGGTTCGAAGTGATCTCGTTCATAGCGTGTGCAGGTAGGCGAGCACGTCGTCGATGTCGCTTTGGTCAAGCTTGTTGCCGAGTGCAGGCATGTTGTTGCGGCCGTGCACGATGGTCGCAGTGACGCGTTCGTCCGTGGCCGCTGCGCCTGAGGGCAGTGCAGGCTTCTTGAAGACGCCGAGCAGCGAGGGCCCGTGCAGGTCGCCGCGCTGGCGGTCGTAGTGGCACTGCGCGCAGTTGGCCTGGAAGACGTCGTGGCCGCGCTGCTGCTGCGGGTTCAGGTTGGCCAGCGGCGTGGGCGGCGGGGTGGAGCGGCAGCCGGTCAGGGCGGCCGTCGTTAGAACTAAGAGGAGGAACTTCATCGCTCCTTTATCTTCTCATTCTTGAAAGAAATGTCCTGCCGGACGGGCCCGCTTACCGCGTGGGGCGGGTACTGCGTACGCTGGGAGCTTTGCGTGGTCCTCCCGTTGGTCGGCACGAGAGTTTGTGCCGAGTATCGCGAGGACCACGCGAAGCCCAAGACGGCACGAAGTGCTCGCCGCCCGCGATAAGGGCGCACTTGCCTTTAGTTAGTAAGCACTGGCAATCAGCGCAAGCAAGCGATCCATCAGCATTCGGTCCACGCTCGAAGCCGGCGGATGATTATCGTCCATGATCGAAAACACAAGCGTCTGCCCCGACGTTGCGGTCACGTAGCCGGAGAGCGCACGCGATTCGCCCAGCGAACCGGTCTTCGCGAAGACCTTCCCCTTCAACTGCGGCTGGTCCTCGCCGCTGAACCGAAACTTCAACGACCCGTCCACACCGCCGACCGGCAACGCTGCCTTGAAGTCGGCAAACCACGGCTGCCCTGCCGCATAGATCAGCAGTCCCGTCAGCGCGCGCGGCGCGACCAGGTCGTGTGAGCTGAGGCCGGAGCCGTCGTAGAGCAGGAAATCGTCCGGAGCGACACCGGCCCTCAGCAGAAATGCCCGCACCATCCGCGCTCCGGCTGCAGTAGAACCTTCGAAGCAGGGAACGACTCGTCCCAACGCATGAAGCAGCAGCTCCGCGTGGAGGTTCTGGCTGACCTTGTCGGTGTAGACGACATCTTCCGCAAGCGGTGCGGAGCTGTGCATTGCGAGCGTCGGGCGGCTAAGCGGCGCCATGCAGGAGAAACCCGCGACGCCGCCTCCAACTGCCCGCGTCTCTGCGTCCAAGGGCTCGCGGAGTTGGGTCAGAAACCCTTCGCCCTTCAGGTGCGAGGTCTGATGCTCGGCGCGCGCGGTGCCCGCAACCGTAATGCCGTCGGCAGCCAGAATCTGGCGAAACGCCATCGCTGCGTAAGCGGCCGGATCGTCGATCGCAATCTCTTCCGCCTCGGGTGGTGCATCGGCGGCGATCGCGCCATAGACGTGGAGGGTACGGGAGCCGGGATAGCGCTCGATCTGGAAGCCCGCGACCGCCTTTGCCGGGCGCGTCTGCACCTCGGCGACGACCGTGTAGAACGGGACGCTGTGTTGGTCGAGCGTCACGAGTGCGGGCTGGTTCGGCGCGCCTGGCGTGACCGTCAGCTTCAGCTGGTTGTCCGCGATCGTCAGCGCGGAGACCGGCGGGCCATCGTTGCCGACCACATCCTCGAGCTCCCACGAGCCGACGTAGGGCTGGTAGGGGAAGAGCGTGTCGTCGCCCACCACATCCCCCGTCACGGAGCGCACGCCCCTGGCCGTAAGCTGCGCCGCAAGCGCCTCCAGGTCGTGAAACGCGAAGACTGGCGCGGGCTGCGTCAGGTGCATCGTGTAGGGCAGGTCGCCCGAGTCGAGGTTGGCGTCGCCGCCGCCCACGATCGTGAGGTCGCCCTGCACCGCGCCGGTCGCTGCATCGAGGCTGCCGGTTATCTTCGTCTCAAAGGTGTGCGCCGGGCCGAGGATCGCAAGCGCGGCGGAAGTCGTCAGCAGCTTGTTGTTGCTTGCCGGGCGGAAGAGCTTGCCGGCGTCGAGCTGGCAGAGCGGACTCCCGTCCAGCGTCGTCACCGAAACTCCCCAGTGCGCGGGCGATGCTGCCGTCAGCGCCTGAATCTGCGTGCAGGCGGGGCTTTGCTGCGCAAGGGCGCAAGGCGCAAGCAGCAACGACGACAAGGCCAGGAAGAGAATCGCTCGCATACGGCGAGTGTATCGCTCAAGACCGGCGCTGCGAGTGCTCGTGTAAGTTAGAAGCACCCTGACATGGCGGTTCATGCATTCATCTCGCGGCGGGTGGTCTTCGAGGATGGCGTCCGCGCCGCGTGTGTGGTGGTGGACACGGAGACCGGTCGAATCGCAGAGGTTCGCGAGCATGGAGACGTGCCGGCTGGAGCGATGGTGGACGACTTCGGTGACGACGCGCTGCTGCCCGGCCTGGTCGACACCCACGTCCACCTGAACGAGCCGGGCCGTACCGACTGGGAGGGTTTCGAGACCGGCACGCGCGCTGCCGCGGCCGGCGGCGTTACGACCATCGTCGATATGCCGCTGAACTGCTTGCCCGAGACGACGAGTGTTGCGGCACTCGAAGCCAAGCGCGCTGCCGCGGCAGGCAAGTGCTGGGTGGATTGGCTGCCCTGGGGCGGAGCCGTCAACGGCAACGCGGGCGAGCTCGCCGCGCTCGCTGCCGCAGGTGTTCCCGGCTACAAATGCTTCCTTATCTACCCTGGGTGCGAGGGATTTGGGCTGATCGACGAGGTGGAGCTTCGGCAGGCTATGCCGGAGATCGCGAAGACCGGGCTGCCGCTTCTGGTTCACGCCGAACTCGCTGGGCCCTGCGACGCTGCGGCTGCTGCGTTGGCAGCCGATGACTGGCGAAGGTACAGCACCTATCTCGCATCGCGCCCGCCCGGGGCCGAGCTGCAAGCCATCTCCTTGATGACTGGGCTCTGCCGCGAGTTCGACTGCCGCGTCCACATCGTCCATCTCTCGACCGCGCAGGCGCTGCCGATGCTGCGGGAAGCGAAGGCCGAGGGGTTGCAGCTGACGGTCGAAACCTGCCCGCACTATCTCTACTTCGCGGCGGAGACCATCGCCGATGAAAACACGCTGCTGAAGTGCGCGCCGCCGATCCGTTCGGAAGCAAACCGCAAGGCGCTTTGGCAAGGCCTGCGCGAAGGGGTGATCGACCTGATCGCCAGTGACCACTCGCCCTGTCCGCCGGAGATGAAGGGGCTTGCCGCAGGCTCGTTCCGTGAAGCCTGGGGCGGCATCGCATCCCTTTCGCTGGGGCTGCCCGTGGTGTGGACGCTGGCGCTTGCGAACGGGTTCGGCTTGGCGGATGTAGCACGCTGGATGTCGGCTCAACCGGCGAGGCTCGCGGGGGTTGCGGCGCGCAAGGGAAGAATCGCTGCCGGCTTCGAAGCCGACCTGGTCTCTTTTTCGCCCGAGGATGCCTTCACCGTAAGCGCAAACGACCTCTACTTCCGGCATCCCATCTCGCCCTACGTGGACGAGCCACTGCGCGGCATGGTGCGCAAGACGTATGTGCGAGGGCAGCTGGTCTTCGACGAAGGCGAGTTCTGCGACTGGTCGGTCGGACGCGAGGTGTCGATTTGAGGGAACCCGTTGCGGAGGAGTGCGCGCGGTACGCGCTCCAACTCTGTGCGCGGATGGCTGCGTGCACCGACGTGCCCGGAGGCATCACGCGGCTGTTTCTCTCAGAGGCGACGCATCGCGTCCACGACCTGCTGCGAGCCGAGATGCAGGACCTTGGCATGGGCGTGCGGGTCGATGCCGCGGGGAATCTTCGCGGCATCTATCCCGCAGAATCGAAGGGCGCCCCGGTATTGCTAACCGGTTCGCACATCGATACCGTGCCCAATGCAGGTGCGTTCGACGGCGTGCTGGGTGTGGCAATTCCGTTGGCTTGCTTACGGGCCGTTGCCGGCCGCAGGCTGCCGTACGCAGTTGAAGTCATCGCGTTTTCGGAGGAAGAGGGGATACGCTTTCGCCTGCCGTTTCTTGGTAGCCGCTCGGTTGTCGGCTCGCTTGGTGTGTCGGAGCTTCAGCGCGAAGACGCGGAGGGGGTTTCCATCGCGCAGGCGATTCACGACTTCGGCCTGGACGCCAGGGCGATACCTGCCGCCGGCTTAACCCCCGGAACACTGGCTTTCGTCGAAGTTCACATCGAGCAGGGGCCTGTACTCGAAGCGCTGGACTTCCCGCTTGGCCTGGTGACGGCGATCGTTGGCCAGACGCGGTTGGAGATAACCTTTCGCGGCCGCGCGAACCATGCGGGGACGACGCCGATGCACCTGCGGCAGGATGCCCTGGCTGCGGCGGCGGAGTGGATCGGCACAGTCGAGCGCCACGCGCGCAATGTGCCCGGGCTGGTGGCGACGGTGGGGATGATCGCGGTGAGTCCAGGCGCGGCGAATGTGGTGCCGGGCACGGCCGTGCTCTCGCTGGACGTGCGCCATGCGGAAGATGCGATGCGCGAGCAGGCGGTGGTTGAGCTGCAGGCAGCGGCGGAAGGTGCAGCCACGGCTCGGGGCGTGGGCGTCGAGACGCGCGAGACCAGCCGCCAGGGCGCCGTCGCGATGGACCCGCGGATGGTGGAGGCCCTTGCTTCGGCGGTGTCGCACGCCGGCTTCGCAACGCACCGCATGGTTTCTGGGGCGGGACATGATGCGATGATTCTTGCATCGGCGGTGCCAGCCGGTATGCTGTTTCTCCGGACTCCTAACGGGTTGAGTCATCACCCCGAAGAGGCTGTGAGCGAGGCAGATGTGAGCGCGGCGTGTGCGGTGATGTTGCGGTTGCTGGATGGATTGGGCACGGGCCTGTAGCGTTCCAGATCGAGGAAGCCAAGGAGAGTTCGCATGGATGGTAAGGCTGGGCAGACGCGCAGCGTGGTTCGCCGGGAGTACCTGCTGCACACCCCCGACGCATGGGTTCGCATGCCGCTTGCGGAGGTGACGCGCGGCGTCGTCATTCTGCATTGCTCGCCGCAGCTGGGCGCGGGCTTTCTGCACTACACGCTGGAGCTCGAGGCCGAGGGCGAGCTCGCCCCGCTGCTTGGCCCCGAAGGGATTCAGCGCTTCGTCTGGGTGCTCGCGGGCGAGGTACAGGTAGCCGATGGCGATACCGTTCGGCACCTGGGCGCGGGAGAGTTCTGCTACCTGCCCGCCGGTTATCCGGGCGGCATTGCAACAACCGAGCCCGCAACGTTGAGTGTCATCGAGAAGAAGTACCGTCCACTTGCCGGCATCGCCGCGCCACAGGCCCTGTTCGGCATCGAGGCGGAGATCGCCGGCGTCCCGCTCAATGGAGACCCCGATCTGCTCGTGCGCAGCCTGCTGCCGGGCGATTTCAGCTTCGACTTCGCCGTCAACACCATGAGCTACGCGCCGGGCGCCTCGCTCTCGCAGGTGGAGATACACGTCATGGAGCACGGCCTCGTCATGCTCGAAGGCGAAGGCACCTACCGGCTCGGGGACGAAGGCTACGGCGTCGAAGCCTGCGACTTTATCTGGATGGCGCCGTACTGCCCGCAGTGGTTCGTCGCCGAAGGCACGGCCCCCGCGAAGTACCTCATCTACAAGGATTGGAACCGGAGGCCGCGCCTGTGAGCCCGCTCGACGTGAACGTCGACGCGCACCGCCTGGTGATGGAGCTGGTGACGCTCGCGATGATCAGCGAGCCGATCAGCGAGCCGTGCGAGGAGCCGGCCGTGGGCGTCGCGGTGACGCGCGTCGTCTTCGGCCCCGCGGACCGGCAGGCGCGTGACTATGTAGAACGCCTGGCTGCGGACGCGGGCTTGACTGCGCGCCGCGATGCCGTCGGCAACACCTTCTTCCGCTGGGAGGGTACGGAGCCAGACCTGCCGCCGGTCGGAACCGGTTCGCACATCGACGCCATTCCAAACGCCGGCATGTTCGATGGGACGGTCGGCGTCCTGGGCGGACTCGCCGCCGTGCGCGCGCTGAAGCAGGCCGGCTTTCAGCCCCGGCGCTCCATCGACGTGATCCTCTTCACCAGCGAGGAACCCACCCGCTTCGGCATCGGCTGCCTCGGTTCGCGCATGATGGCCGGGGTGCTCAGCGCCAGGGACGCGGTCAAGCTTCGCGATGCCGACGGCCGAAGCCTTGAAGAGCTGCGCGCTGCGGCGGGCTTCGCGGGCGAACTGGGCGAAGTCCAGCTCGAGCCGGACGCCTACGCCGGCTTCGTCGAGCTGCATATCGAACAGGGCCCGATCCTCGAAGCGGAAGGCGAAAGCATCGGCATGGTCACCGCCATCGCCGCACCCGCAGCCTTCCGGATAGAGGTTCACGGGGAAGGTGGCCACGCCGGTGCCATGCTGATGCCGGTGCGGCACGACGCGCTGGTTGCCGCGGCCGAGATCATCCAGGCGGTGGAACGCGCGGCGCTCGCTACTGGCGCAGTGGATACGGTGGCAACCGTGGGCATCTGCGATGTGTTTCCCGGCGCGGTCAACTCGGTGCCTTCGCGGGTGCGGCTCTCGCTCGATGTGCGCGATATCGATCTGGCGCGGCGCGACGGCGTACTTGCCGCAATCTTCGCCGCCTGCGACGAGGTGGCCTCGCGCCGCGGCGTCACGGTCTCGCGCGAGACGGTGAACGCGGACGCGCCGTGCTCCTGCGACGCTGGCATCCTCTCGGCGACGGAAGCCGCTTGCGCGAGCGCGGGCATTGCCGCACGGCGTATGGTCAGCCGCGCCTACCATGACACGCTCTTTATGAGCCGGCTCTGCCCGGCCGGCATGATCTTTATCCCGTGCCGCAGCGGCGTCAGCCACCGGCCGGATGAATTTGCGAAGGCGGAAGATATTGCAAGCGGTGTTACTGTCTTGGCAAGGGTTTTGGCGGAGCTGAGCACAAAGCTGCCCTGACACGCGAAGCCCAAGACCCCACGAAGTGGTGCCCGCCCGGCATCAGGGCGCCTTTCGTCGTTGCAGGCAAGGAGGGAATGTATGTCGAACGAACGTATCGTTGGCACCAACGTCCCGCGCAAGGAAGGCCCCGCCAAGGTCCTCGGCGAAGCCAGGTACGTCGACGACCTGACGCGCCCGAACATGCTCCACGGGGCAACCGTGCGTTCGACAATTGCGCGTGGAACAATCCTCGCCATCCGCTTCCCCGACCACATCCCGTGGCACGAGTTCACCATCGCCACCGCAGCGGACATCCCCGGCCGCAATATGGTGGCAATGTTCCTCGAAGATCAGCCGCTGCTGGCGTCAGACCAGGTCAACCATCCCGAAGAGCCGATCCTCCTGCTCGCGCACGCAGACCGCGAACGCCTCGCCGAGGCCGTTGCCGCGGTCGAGATCGACTACGAGCCGCTGCCGCCGGTCTTCACCATGGAAGACAGCCTCGCATGCAAAGAGATCATCTGGGGCTCAGCCGAAGAGGGTACGGCCAACACCTTCAAGCGCTTTCATCTCGAACTCGGCGAGGTGGATGAGGCCTTCGCCAACGCCGATTACATCGTCGAAGGCGAGTACCGCACCGGTGCGCAGGAGCAGCTCTACATCGAGCCGAACGGCATGATCGCCGAGGCCGATACGGAGCACGTCACCGTCTGGGGTTCGATGCAGTGCCCGTTCTACGTGCATCGCGCGTTGAAGGCCATCTTCGCGCTGCCGGATGACGCCGTGCGCGTGATCCAGACCGAAACCGGCGGCGCCTTCGGCGGCAAGGAAGATTACCCGTCGATCCTCGCCGCGCACGCCGCGCTGCTGGCGCAGAAGAGCGGCCGCCCGGTGAAGATGATCTACGATCGCGCCGAGGATATGGCCGCGACCACCAAGCGCCATCCCTCGCGCGTGCGCCATCGTACCGCCGTCTCGAGCGCGGGCAAACTGCTTGGCTGCGAGATCGAGGTGGTCATCGACGGCGGAGCCTACGCGACGCTTTCGGCGACCGTCTGCTCGCGCGCGACGATCCACGCGGCCGGGCCGTACCAGTGGCCCGCGGTGCGGGTGCGCTCCTGCGCCGTGGCGACGAATACGCCGCCCAGCGGTGCGTTTCGCGGCTTTGGCGCGCCGCAGAGCCTGTTTGCCATGGAGCGGCACATGGAGAAGATCGCCAAAGTCGTCGGCCTGACGCCGGAAGAGCTGCGCCGCCGCAACTTCCTCCAGACCGGCGGCACCACGGCTACAGGCCAGTTGTTGCGCGATCCCGTGGATATGAACGGGCTGCTCGACCAGGCGCTCGCCGCGGCCGGCTATCACGAGAAGAAGCGGCTATTCGCCCAGACCAACCAGACGGCTACCATCAAGCGCGGCATCGGCTTTGCCGCCTTCATGCACGGTACGGGCTTTACCGGCAGCGGTGAGCGCTACCTCAACTCGCTGGTCGGCCTCGAAGGTACGCCGGAGGGCAGGTTGCGGGTGCTTGTTTCGTCGACGGAGTTCGGCCAGGGCACCAACACCATCCTCGCGCAGATTGCCGCTGAATCCACAGGTGCCGACTACGACCATGTGGAGGTCGCGCAGCCCGACACGGCGCACGTGCCCAACTCCGGCCCTACGGTCGCCTCGCGCACCGCGATGGTCGTCGGCAAGTTAGTCGAACGCGCCGGCCATGCGCTGGTCGATACCCTGCAACTCAGCGGCTGCCTCGCCCCGCAGCACTCGCCGGCGCAGTTCTGCGCCGCCGTGAAGACCTACCGCGAGCAAGTCGGCGAACTCAAGATCTACGAGCGTTACGAGGCGCCGGAGATGATCTTCTGGGACGACCAGAAGTACAGGGGCGACGCCTACCCCACTTACACCTGGGCCATCTACGTCGCGGAGGTCGCGGTCGACATGACCACCTATACGCCCAGCGTTACGGAGTTCCACGCGCTGCAGGAGGTGGGCCGCGTGCTGCATCCGATCCTGGCCGCCGGGCAGATTGAAGGCGGCGTTGCCCAGGGCATCGGCTACGCGCTGTACGAGAAGGTCGTCTGGCAGAACGGCCGCATGATCAACAATCAGATGACCAACTACATCATGCCAACATCAGCCGATCTGCCGCCGATCCACGTTCACTTCGCGGAGGTGCCATTCGCGCATGGAGCGTTCGGAGCCAAGGGGATTGGCGAACTGCCGATGGATGGGCCGGCACCAGCGATCCTGAATGCCATTGAGGATGCGACGGGTATCGCGTTCAACGAGGTGCCGCTGATGCCGGAGGATGTGTTTGCGGCAGTGTGCGCGTTGAAGCCGGCTCCAGTCGCCGCTGACCTGGTGGAGGTAGGGGTATGACGACAAACGAGCTTGCCGCCTTGTTTCTGGTGCTCGGAGTCTCCGTTCTGGTGCTGCTCTTCGGCACGAAGGTGCTCGTCGATTGGCGCACCGTGGCAACGCTGCCTCCGCAACAGAGGAGCTTGGCAGTGGGATTTCCCATAGCTTTCGCCGGGCTGGCTGGGCTTGCGCTCTGCGTCGTCGGACTTCACCTTCTGCTATTTGGCGTGGGCGCCGTCCGCTACCCCTATGGGCTCCTGATCGCGCCCCTTATTGCGTTCTCTCTGGCGGCCCTGGCCGCAAAACGGAGGTTCATGAAGTGACGGTTGAGATCCGCGGCAAGCGGCAGGCGTGAACAAGGCGGGCTCCCGCACCGGCCGTGCTATGCTGACCGCACTCCCGACCGAGGACTTCATGCCCAGCCGCTCCGGCCCATTCCGCCGACCGTCACTCCGCCGTCTCCTCCTGCTGGCGGTGGTCTCGGCTGGTTGCGGTGTTGCGCAGGGCGTCCCGCCAGCCGGCGCCACGCTCGAGTTGCCGGTCCTGGTCGTCGACCATGCGCACAATCCGGTCAACGACGTTCATCTCGACCAGCTGCGCGTGAAAGCAGGCGCGGGCGCAGCCTTCGCTCCGACGGCTATGCGCCAGGAGGGCGACGACCCGATCTCGCTCGCGATCCTGATCGACGCCAGCCGCGATAGCTGGCACGATCTTCATGAGATCGACAACGATCTGTCTGCGCTGGCGAGCGCAGCGCTGCATCCCAACGATCGCGTTACCGTCTATGCGGTCGATTGCACGATGACGCGTTCGCTGCGCGACGCACCGCCGGATGCGGCTGTCCTGCGCAAGGCGGTCGACGAGGCCATCAGCTACCCAAACCTGCACGGGGGCAAGCAGGGATCCGCGTGCGGCAAGACGGTTCACCTTTGGGACGACTCCGCCGCGGCCATCGCGGCGCTCTCGCACGAGCCCGGCCGGCGTGTCCTGCTGCTTATCTCAAGCGGCTTGGATAGAGGCAGCAAGTACAACTCCGAGGCCGTGCGTCAGTACGCCTTCGACAAAGGGGTGGCGATCTTCGGCCTGCGCGATCAGCGCTATGTCGACGCCGATACCTACACCGCCGGATCGCTTTCCACGTCGCACAACTCCGGCAATCAAGTGATCACACCGCAGGTGGCGTCGCGGGATGCGAACGCGCTCGAGCTTCTTTGCGCCAACGACGGCGGACTGGCGTTGGAGTCGACCACAACGTTTCGCAAGGATGCGTTGGCGGACATCCTCCGGCTGGTGCGAAGCCGCTTTATTCTGACGATTCCGAAGGACGCGTATCAGCCCGGAACCAACCATGCGGTCAAGGTTTCGAGCGGCGTCATCTCTCCCTACTTCATGAGCGCGACGGGTGCGCTCGAACCGCTGGCGGCGAACTGATGGTGACGCTTACGGTCAACGGCGAGAATCGGTCGGTCGACGTGCCTGCGATGGAGCGGCTGCTCGACGTGCTGCGGCTCGAATGCGGGCTGACGGGCACCAAGGAAGGCTGCGGCGAAGGCGAGTGCGGCGCGTGCTCCGTGCTCCTCGACGGCGAACTGGTGAACAGCTGCCTCATCCCGGTCGGGCAGGTCGCCGGGGCATCGATTGTGACGATCGAGGGGCTGGCGAGCGGAGGAGAGCTGCATCCGGTGCAGAAGAGCTTTCTGCGCCACGGCGGCGCCCAGTGCGGTATCTGCACGCCGGGCATGACGATGGCGGCGGTCTATCTCCTGAATCGGAATCCGCATCCCTCGCTCGACCAGGTGCGCGAAGGATTGGCTGGAAACCTCTGCCGCTGTACCGGCTACATGAAGATCTTCAACGCGGTGCAGATGGCGTACGCGCCCGAGGACGCAGTTTGAGAGCGCGCGCGAGCGAGTTTGAGCTGGTCTCGCCCGGTACGCTCGCGGGCGCGCTGGAGCTTCTCGCCGCAGCGCCGGGCGAGTGGACGCCCATCGCGGGTGGGACTGAGTTGATGGTGCAGTTTGGTGCCGGGCGTCTGCGCGCGCGAAGGCTGGTCAACATCTTCGGTCTGCCGGAGCTGCTGGGCATCGAGGAAACTCCGCACGGCGTCGCCATCGGCGCGGGCACGACGTACACCGCGCTTCGCCGTAGCAGCGTCGTGGCCGAACGCTTGCCGCTGCTGGCGACGGCCGCCGGTTGGACCGGCTCGATCGCCAACCAGAATCGCGGGACCCTGGGCGGAAATCTGGTCAACGGCTCGCCCGCGGCCGATTCGCCTCCGGCGCTGCTCGCCTATGAGGCGGAGCTGGAGCTGGTGAGTGTGCGCGGCAGCCGGCGCGTGCCTTATGCAGAGTTCCACACCGGTTATAAGACCAGCGTGCTTGCGCCGGATGAGCTTGTTCGGGCCGTGCATCTGCCCTTTCCCTCCGCCGGCGTCCAATACCTGCGGAAGGTTGGGCCGCGTAACGCCCAGGCGATCTCGAAGGTCGCGCTCGGGGCGACTGGTTCGGTTGCCGCAGGCCGGCTATCGGGCGTTCGCATCGGTCTCGCCAGCGTCTCCTTCGCACCGCTGCGCTGCCGCCGGACCGAAGCCTTCCTCGAAGGCCGGGAGCTTGGCGATCTGGCGGGGGCGCGCGAGGCGCTGCTCGCCGAGATCGCGCCGCTCGACGACATCCGCTCCACCGGCGCCTACCGCGCGCAGGTCGCTGGCAATCTGCTGGAGGAGTTTCTCGCGCAACTCGTACAATCCGCACAGAGAGGCACGGCGCATGACCTTCGCTGATTGGAACCATCTCGCCTCCGGTCCAGCCGCCACGGCGCTGCTCAGTTGCTGCGGCTCGCCCCGCTGGGCGCAGGTGCTTGCGGAGCGGCGGCCTTACCCCTCGCTCGATGCTCTCTTCGCCGATGCCGAAGAGATCTGGTTCGCGCTGCCGGAGTCCGAGTGGCTCGCGGCCTTCGCCTGCCATCCGCGCATCGGCGAGCGGAAGGCGGAGGCGGCTTCGCTGGGCGCCGCCGCTCAGCAGTTTGGCGCATGGTCCGGTACCGAGCAGCGTTCGGCGCAGGCCACGCTCGAGGCCGTCTCCAGCGCGCTCTTCGAAGGCAATCGCGCTTACGAGCAACGCTTCGGCTTCCTCTATATTGTCTTTGCGAGCGGCCGCACCGCGCCGGAGCTGCTCGCGATCCTCGAAGAACGCCTTGGACACGACCGTGCCGCCGAGCTGAACGAAGCCGCGCGGCAGCAGTGGGCGATCACGAAGCTGCGCCTCGGCAAGCTGTTCCAGGAGCCGGCATGAGCGGCATCTCGACGCATATCCTCGATACCAGCCATGGCCGGCCCGCACCCGGCGTCGCCGTCACGCTGGAGCGCTGGGAGCTGGACGCGTGGCTCGTCTGTGCCTCCGCCGCCACCGATCCGGATGGCCGCTGCCGAGGTCTGCTTGCGGCGGAGCACGTCAGCCCGGGCCGCTATCGGCTGAACTTCGCAACGGGTGAGTACTTTGCCCGTGATGGGCGTCACACCTTCTTTCCGGAGGTGACGGTTACGTTTGAGGTGGAGCGGGAGGGTGGCTCGTACCACGTGCCGCTGCTGCTGAGCGGGTTCGGGTATTCGACCTACCGGGGAAGCTGAGACCAGGACGAAAGGCAATGCGCAAAGAACGCTAAGGGCAAGCGAGGGAGATGGCATGGCGAAGTTGGCGGAGAATCATTATGGGAAGTCGCGGGTTCGGCTGCTCAAGGTCGTACGCACCGGCGCGCAGCACGAGGTGCGTGAGTGGACCGTCGGTGTCTACCTGCAGGGAGACTTCGAACGCCACTTTACCGCGGGCGATAACGCCGGCCTGATGGCCACCGACACCATGAAGAACACGGTCTACTCGGTGGCCAAGGAGTCCTCCGCGCTCACCCCCGAGGACTACGCCCACGATCTCGCGCGCCTGCTGTCGGAGCGCAATCCGCAGGTCCATCATGTGCGCGTGACGGTTGAGGAAAAGATGTGGATTCGCATTAAGGCGCACGGCGAGCGGCAGAACACTGCCTTCCTGCAGCGCGGCCCGGACGTTGCGACGACGGAGCTTTCCTACACCCCCGCGCGACCTGGTACGGATGCCGTCGCGGTCGTCACCTCGGGCGTTAAGGGTCTCGTCATCCTCAAGACTGCCAAGTCCGGTTTCGTCGGTTTCAAGCGCGACCAGTGGACGACCCTGCCCGAAGTGGCCGATCGTCTCTTCGGCACCGAGGCGACCATTACCTGGGTCTACTCGGAGCCGAAGGAAGACTACGCCGCCGCACGCACACGCCTGATGGATACGCTGCTGACCACCTTCGCAGACCACGACAGCCTGTCCGTTCAGCAGACACTCTTCCAGATGGCAGAGGACGCGCTCGCCGTCGAACCCGGCATCTCGGAGATCACACTCGCCATGCCCAACCGCCACAACAATCTGGTGGACCTCTCGCGGTTTGGACAGGAGAACATGAACGAAATTTTCGTGCCCATCGACGAGCCGCACGGACAGATTCAGGCGCGCGTCGTGCGGTGAAGGCTTGTCCTGCCGGACGGGCGCCCTAACGCCGGGCGGGCGCCACTTCGTGGGGTTTTGGGCTTCGCGTCTTCCTCCCGTTGGTCGGCACAAACGATCGTGCCGCGCGGCCACGCGAAGCGATCACAGCACGAAGTGCTCGCCCCGCGCGACAAGCGGGCCCGTCCGGCAGGACAAAGTATTTAGCGTTTCAAGGCGAGCTGCGCGGCGCGTTGGCCGCACATGCCGTGGACGCCTCCGCCAGGTGGCGTCGACGAGCTGCACAGGAAGATCGCCGGATCCGTAGTTGCATAGTCGCGCACGGTGGGGCGGAAGAGTAACTGGCCCACCGACATGGCGCCGCCGGAGAGATCGCCACCGAGCAGGTTGGGGTTCCAGGCTTCGAGTTGCGCGGTGGTGTGGGTGCGGCGCGCGAGGATGACGTCGCGGAAGCCTGGTGCGAAGCGGGCGATCTGCGACTCGATGGCTTCGGTGCGGTCGAGGGTGGAGCCATTTGGGACGTGGCAGTACCCCCACGCGGTGTGCTTGCCGGCGGGCGCGCGGGATGGGTCGATGACCGAGGGTTGGACGAGCAGGACGAAAGGCTTGTCGGAGTGCCTGCCGGCGAAGACCTCGGCTTCGGCGCGGGCAATCTCTTCGAGCGTGCCGCCGACGTGGACGGTGCCGGCGCGCCGGCAGGCCTCGGCAGCCCAGGGGATGGGTTCTGAAAGCGCCCAGTCGATCTTGAAGGCGCCGGGGCCGGACTTGAAGGCCTTCAGGCTTTCGCGGAACGGCGCTGTGAAGCGAGGCCCGGCGATGCGTTCGAGCGCGTGCGCGCTGGTGTCGAAGAAGGTAAGGTCTGCAGGCGGGAGTTGGTCGAGCGAATCGATAGCGTGGTTGAGCTGGACGCTGCCGCCGAGCGACTGCAGGCAGGAGGCGAGCGCGTTGGTGATGGACTGCGAGCCGCCCTCGGCGACTGGCCAGCCGACGGTGTGGCCGGCCGCCGCGAGCACGATGCCGATGGCTGAGGAGAGCGGCGTAGTGAGCGGCATGACCGAGTGAGCAGCGCAGCCGGCGAAGAGCGCGTGTGCGCGCGGCTTCGAGAAGAAGGTGTGGGCAAAGCTGGTCGCGGGCAGCAGCGCGGGCAGGCCGAAGCGCGCCATCGAAAGCGGGTGCCGGGGGATGTGAACGACGGTCGAGAGCAGGTCGGGAACGAGGTCGTCCCAGTGGCGGACGATGGGTTGGAAGAAGCGCTTCCAGGCTGCGGCGTCTTCACGCGGAAGTTGACCAGCCATGGCGTCGAGCGTGGAGGTGAGCGCGACGGCGGTACCGTCGTCGAGCGGATGCGCAAGCGCGAACTCTGGCTGGCACCATCGCAGGCCGTGTTGGTCGAGCGGCAGCGAGCGGAAGAACGGCGAGGCTGCGCCCATGGGGAAGGCTGAGGCGCCCAGGTCGTGATGGAAGCCTGGCAGGGTGAGTTCCGCGGTGGCGCAGGCTCCGCCCAGCGTCGCATTGCGCTCGAAGACGCTGACGGTAAAGCCGGCCTGCGCCAGCGTGATGGCCGCCGAGAGGCCGTTGGGACCGGAGCCGATGATGTTCGCGGTACGCATCGTTTTGAGTGTCCTGTGGTGTCGGATGCGGAATTTTGAAGAGGCGCAGCCGGCGTAGCCCGGAGCCAAGTAGAATCACGGGTGGAACGCAGCTTCAGGATTTCACGAAAACCAACGATTCACGAAAGAGGATGCCATGCGCAAAGGACTTTGGAGAGGGTTGGCCGTGGGAGTTGCCGCGGCTGTCGTGTTGTTGGCCGGATCGGCCGGGTTAGTGGCACACGCGATGGCCGCGGGTGGGGATAACACGCCGCTGCAGCCGGGTGCCATGGCGCCGAACTTCACGCTGCCTTCACAGACGGATACCCCCGTAAGCCTTAAGGAGTATCGCGGCAAGTTCGTGGTGCTTTACTTCTACCCGAAGGATATGACCTCCGGCTGCACGCTGGAGGCGCATAACTTCGAGCGTGACTCGTCGAAGTACGCGGCGGCGAATGCCGTGGTGCTGGGCGTGAGCCTCGACACGGTCGAGAGCCACAAGACGTTCTGCACCAAGGATGGTCTGAACTTCAAGCTGCTGGCCGATCCGGATCACAAGGTGATCGACGAGTACGGAGTGCCGATCAAGTCGTTCCCCGGGATGAAGATCGCGATGCGCTACACCTTCCTGATCAGCCCGGAGGGCAAGGTGCTGAAGGTGTGGGAGGTCAAGGACATCCAGCAGCACAGCGACGAAGTGCTGGCGGCGATTGCGGCCGCGAAATCGTAGAGCAGACGCAGAAAGGCCCGGAACCTCTGCTGAGGGACCGGGCCTTTTTGCTTGCCTGAAACGTTGCCTTACGTTGCCTTGTTGCGGGTTGATGTTGCGTTTACTTGGTTGCCTTCTTTGCGGTGGTCTTCTTCGCGGCAGCCTTCTTGGCTACGGCCTTCTTCGCAACGACCTTCTTCGCGGGAGCAGCCTTCTTTGCGACGACCTTCTTCGCTGGAGCAGCCTTCTTTGCAGGAGCAGCGACCTTCTTTGCGACGACTTTCTTTGCGGGTGCTGCGGCTTTCTTAGTTGCCAAGGTATTACCTCTCGTTGTGGTTTGTTTGCTGCCTGGTGTGCCCTTGTTGCCAACTGCCTTTTTGGAGGCAGTCTTACCGCCGCGCAGAGCACTGGACTTCTTCGCGGCAGATGCTGAGAACGTTTTGGCCGGCGTCTTCTTCGCAGCGGCTTTCTTTGCGACGATCTTCTTCGCGGGCGCCTTCTTGGCTACGGCCTTCTTCGCGACAACCTTCTTCGCGGGGGCGGCTGCCTTCTTGGCCGGCAAAGCCTTCTTGGCGACGACGGCCTTCTTTGCCGGGACCTTCTTGGCTGAACTCTTCTTGGCAGGGGGAGCGATTTTTTCGGGCACGTTCTTTCTGGCTGCTTTCTTTGCGGATTTTGTTGCTGTCTTGACTGCTGTCTTGGCCGGTGCTTTGGCCACGGTCTTGGCTGGGGACTTGGCCGGGGTCTTAGCCGCCTTCTTCGCAACGGTTTTGCCGGCGGTCTTCAGGCTCGAGAGCACCGAACCAACCGATGCTTCGGTCTTGCTGGGTGTGGGGCGCTTCGAGGGTTTCGAAGGCGGTTCATAAGGATTGACCGGGCTCGACGGCGTGGAGCGGATCACCGCATCCTCGTCGTGGGTGTCGTGCCGGGTCAACGCGGAATCGGCCTCATCTTCGTTGGCAGCCTCATCGTCCTCTTCATCCTCGTCGTCAGCCTCTTCCTCGTCTTCGTCGATCTCGTCATCTTCCTCTTCGTCATCATCCTCTTCAAGGTCGATGTCGGCGGCGAGGATGGTGTTAGGCGTCAGGTCCGCCGCAATCTCTTCTTCCTCTTCCTCATCGTCTTCGTCGTCGTCGGACGAGAGGGTTACTTCGATCTCTTCATCCTCGTCCTCGTCGAACGCCGGGTTCGCGGAGAGGGTGTCTTCGGTCTCGTCTTCGTGTGGCTGAGCCTCGGTTTCGGCCTTGGTTTCGAGGATGTCTTCCACGTGCTCGTTGTGTTTCATCGGTTGTATCTCCCAAGCCCTTGTGATGCTGTTTATCCGGCGAATGCTTGTGCCTTGCCAATACATAGGGATGCACAAGCCGCACGAATTCTAGCAACACGCTAGACCACTGCGCTGGCGATTACAAGCACTCTTTTCCGTGATGAAGCTTAACGGCCACGCCTGCGTTTTGACGGTGCGCTCTTTGCGTGGGCAGGCGCTGCTTTCCCGTGCTTCTCCGACGCTCTTCCAGCTCTTTTCTTAGACTGGGAGGAACGTTCTGCCTTGCTCGAAGAGCGGCCTCTGCGACTACTGCTCGAGGCCTCCGCACGCGAGCCGCGACGGTGTCGTCCGCGGCCTCTGCCGGCACTGCGTCCATGGCCACGCATCGACGGTGCAAGCCGCACGGGCTCCTGGACGTAGAGCGAGCGGCCGGGCTTCACGCTGGATGCGGTGAGGTTGTTCCAGCGGCGCAGCTCGTCGAGCGAGATGTTGAAGCGGTCGGCGATGGTGACGAGCGTATCGCCGCGGCGCGCAGTATAGCGTTGCGGTGCTGCGGCCGATGCATAGGTCTGGATCGGGATGACAAGCTCGTCATCGACTGCCATGGGATCGGCCGCGGTGATGCCGTTGGTTTCGGCGATGTCTTCAGGACGCGCACGCAGCGAGGCCGCGATGGAGGCGACGGTCTCGCCCGGCTTCACGATGTGGAAGCGCCAGCTCCCGCGGCGATCTTCCGGGATGTCCTTCAGGCGATCGAGGTAAAGGTCCTTCGTCCCCGGCGGAATGTGCAGGTCGAAAGGCACATCGTTCGGCGTAGTGTAGCGAAGCAGCGCGGGGTTGAGCGCGGCAATCTCAGCAACGGACACCTGCGTCACATCGGCCACCAGGCGAATGTCGATGGCATAGTTGATCGTGACCGAGTCATAGATGATGGCAGGACTCGGCACCAGCTTATCCAGGCCATAGCGCTCCGGGTTCTTGGCCATGATGACTGCGGCCAGAATCTGCGGCACATAGGCGCGGGTCTCGGCGGGCATCAAGCCCAGGCGGCGCAGCTGCCAGTAGTCGGCAAAGCCTGTCTTCTCCACGTCCCGGGTCACGCCGGAGGCGCTCCAGTTGTAGGCCGCCATCGCCAGGTACCAATCGCCAAACTGCTTGTAGAGCGCCTTGATGTAGCGGGCGTAGGCGCGGGAGCTCTTCTCCGGGTCGAAGCGGTAATCGAAGTAGCCGTTGCGGGTCAGTCCGTACTCGGCGCCTGTGGCGGGCATAAACTGCCACATGCCTCCTGCGCCGGACCGTGCATTCACCACCTGAGGCTGGAAGCCGGATTCAGCGACGGCAAGGTAGATGAGATCCTGCGGAACCCCTTCTTCCTTCAGCACACTCTGGATAAGGCCCCGGTACTTGCCAACCCGCTGCAGCGAAGCCGCCATGTGGGCACGGAAGCTGGAAGAGGAGGAGTAAACACCGATGTAGCCGGCGACTTCATCGTTGATGACGAGTGGGAGGTCCGACGTCACGTTCAGCTCGCTCTTCAACTTGGCAACCAGTTCAGGGTTTGGGGCGAAGGTAAGGTCGTTTGCCGTATCGACCGGTGCCTCTTCAATCTTCGGGGAGAGCCCGTTGCCCTGGCGCAATGCGGCCATCTCCAACGAGTTGATCGCGTCGATCAGGCGCTCGAACTCGTCGGCCAGCGGGCCTTCCGCCTGCAAATCGTAGCCGGACGACAGCATGGAATCGACCGCGTAATCGAAGTCGAGGCGCGCGGCGTCGAGCCGGTTGGCGCGGTAGTTGGCCACGCCGGAGTTGTAGCTGGATTCAGCCGACGTGATCAGCTGCTGGATCTTCGCGGCTTGCGCGGGACTCTGCACTTCGTTCGTCTGCGCCGCGGCCTGGGTGGTCTGCGCACCCGCAGCGGCTGCGGTCTGCGCCGGCTGCGAGACGGTGGGCGCAATGCCCGTCGGTGAGTTCGCCGGCGACTTGGCAGCGAGGGGATCGTCGCCGGGGCAACCGGCGAGCAGGACCAGCGGAGCGCAAAGCAGGGTGAGCGACAGGCGTCTAAGGAGCGGGGCAGAAATCATCAAAGGTTTTGGCAATCTCCATTTGGTGTTGGCCCGGGCTCTTGGAGGCGCTCGTTCGGCTCACACCCGATTGTAAGTCGTCAGGGATGCGGGGTGCATCTTTCGTGCTGAAACGATCGGGATTCGGCGTTTCGCTCCCGGGTCCTTTCGTGCACTCCTGCGGCCGCCGTCCGTGCCTGTGTCGTCCACTTCGTTCTTGTCTCTTGTGTTCGCTTTGGTCCGTTCCGGTCCGCGTCCGTCTTCTGCGGGCTCGGGTGTTAACATAAACGTTGAGGCACTTTTCACCCCGCATGGATCCCCAGTACATCCGCAACTTCGCGATCATCGCGCATATCGATCATGGCAAGTCCACGCTCTCCGACCGGCTGCTGGAGTTGACCGGGTCGTTGACCCACCGCGAGATGCAGGCGCAGGTGCTGGACGCGATGGATCTCGAACGCGAGCGCGGCATCACCATCAAGGCCCATACCGTCCGCATGATGTACAAGGCAGAGGACGGCCACACCTACCAGCTGAACCTGATCGACACGCCCGGGCACGTGGACTTCAGCTACGAGGTCTCGCGTTCGCTGGCAAGCTGCGAGGGCGCTCTGCTGGTGGTTGACGCATCGCAGGGCGTGGAAGCCCAGACGCTCGCGAACGCGTACCTGGCGATCGCAGGTGGGCTTGAGATCATTCCGATCATCAATAAGATCGACCTGCCCTCAGCCGACATCGCGCGCACCAAGGAGATGATCGAAAAGTCGGTCGGCCTGCCTGCGGACGATGCCGTCGCCGTCAGCGCCAAGACAGGGCTGAACGTCGAGAAGATTCTCGAGGCCGTGGTGACGCTGCTGCCGCCGCCCAAGGGCGATCCCGAGGCGCCGCTGCAGGCGTTGATCTTCGACTCGTGGTTCGACGCGTACCGCGGCGTGATCGTGCTCGCCCGCGTCATCAATGGACGCCTGAAGAAGGGCATGAAGATCAAGGTCATGTCGAATGGCAAGCAGTTCGATGTGGACTCCATGGGCGTGATGACGCCGAAGCCGGTGCCGCTCGATGAGCTCTCGGCGGGCGAGGTTGGCTTTTTTGTCGCGACCATCAAGAACGTCGCGGACACGAAGGTCGGCGACACCATCACCGAGGTGGAACGCCCCTGCACGGACGCGCTGCCTGGCTTCGAGGACATCAAGAGCATGGTCTTCGCCGGGCTCTACACGGTCGATTCGCACGAGCATGCGATGCTGCGCGACGCGCTTGAGAAGCTGCGGCTGAACGATGCTTCGTTCTCGTTTGAGCCGGAGAGCTCAGCCGCGCTTGGCTTTGGCTTTCGCTGCGGCTTCCTCGGGCTGCTGCATCTCGAAATCATCCAGGAGCGTTTGGAGCGCGAGTACGATCTCGACCTGATTACGACGGCGCCGGGTGTGCGCTACAAGGTGACGTTGACGGACCGCAGCGTGATCGAAGTCGATAACCCCTCGCGTTGGCCCGATCCATCGGAGATCGAGCAGGTTGAGGAGCCGGTGATTACGGCGCGCATCCTCACCAACGAGGAGTACGTTGGCGGCATCCTGAAGCTGGTTGAAGAGAAGCGCGGACGCCAGCAGAATCTTGAATACGTCTCTGAAACCCGCGTGATGATCACCTACGAGCTGCCGCTGAACGAGATAGTGCTCGACTTCTACGACCGGCTCAAGTCCGTCTCGCGCGGGTATGCTTCGCTCGACTATCAGCTTGCGGGAAGCTGGGCTTCGCCGATGGTGAAGATGGATATCCTGATCGGCGGCGATCCCGTAGACGCGCTTTCGATCATCGTGCACAAGGACTTCGCGCAGACCCGTGGGCGGGCATTGGTGTCGAAGATGAGGGAACTGATTCCGCGGCAGATGTTCGAGGTGGCAATTCAAGCGGCGATCGGCTCGAAGGTGATCGCGCGTGAGACGGTCACGGCCATCCGCAAGAACGTGATCGCGAAGTGCTACGGCGGCGACATCAGCCGCAAGCGCAAGCTGCTCGACAAGCAGAAAGAGGGTAAGAAGCGCATGAAGCGGATCGGCAAAGTCGACATCCCGCAGGAGGCGTTCCTCGCGGTCCTCAAGGTCGGCGAAGAGTAATTCGCTTGACAAACAAACTCTGTGGGACTCAACTAAAGCCATTGCTTCTAGTGGTCTAGCTTCTTTCGCCGATAGAAGCAGTAGCCCTCGGACCGGTTGCATTCCGAACCGAGGGGTTGAAGTTAGAACACCAGCGCTGCGGTAATGCCTAAGGCAACAAGAAGCATCCCGGTAACGGTGACGATGATTGTCCCCGGTACTGAAGTAGATCCTTGAGCCTTGGCGGTTCCAAGTCTGCTCATGGTCTAGTCCTCCTTCCTACGGAAACGCCCCGGAGCTCTAACTCCGGGGCGTTCTCTATTCGCACAGGGCGAATCTTGGACGTTACCCGGGGAATGCTCTGTACGTGCAACCAGGAAGAAGGCACGACCAGTGTCGCATGGTGCTTGACCCAATTCGGGACTGAGGGGCCGCGGCTTGGCCTCGCAAACAAAAATACGGATGAGAGCCGTTGGGCTCCTCATCCGTATTCCTTCTTACGAGTTCTTCTTGTCTAACTTACTTCTTCGGTGCCGGCGCGGACGGACGCGGAGCGCTGGCGCGCGGAGCCTGCGGCGGCGGGGCAGCAATGCCGGACTGCTTGTTGTACGCATCGACCACGGCCTGCGAGATGTCGGTCGACGGAACCGCCCACAGGACGTTCGAGTTCTGCGCTGAGACGTCGAGCAGGATGGTGTAGCCGTTGCTCTGTGCGTAGGTCTTCATCGTGGTGGCAATCTTCTGGGCCACCTTGCCAAGAGCCTCCTGCCACTCCGCGTTGTAGGCGGTCTGCGCATCTTCGGCGTCGCGGTTCAGCTGCTTCTCTTTGGCGTCGATGGCGCGCAGACGGCTGGCGCGCTCATCGTCCGGCAGAGTCGTGGGCGCGGCCTGCAGGCTCTTCTTCATGGAGTCCACATCCGCGGCGAGCTTCTCGAGATCGGCGCGCTTGGGCTCGTACTTCTTCTGGGTGGCGACGGTGACTTGCTGGCCTTCGTTCGAGGCGAGCACGACCTGCTCGAAGTTGACGAGGGCGATCTTGGCGTCGATGGCGACCGGAGCGGTGTGCGCGGCGGCAGCCGGTGCGGCAGGGGCCTGGGCGACGGCGAAGGGAGCGGAAACGAGGCCCGCGGCAAGCGCGGTCAGAAGTGTGAGAGTGCGGTTCATGCGGATTGTCTTACTCCTTGGAGATGGACGAACGTTGGGATTGGGGAACGTTATAGAGCTCGGAACGTTCGGGATGGGTGTTGGAGGCAGAGTGCGACCGTCGAAAGCTCGGCGTCTGGCCTCGTAGACTTCTGAACTTGGTGGGCTAGGCGCGTGAAACTCCGTCGGTCGCTGGCTGGAATGAGGTCATGGTGGAATCTAGTTTCTTCGGCGGTGGATACGATGCGGGGGCCGCGTCGTACGCTTTCGCCAGGTCGGCACTGGGGCTCCGCGCGAACTTCTCGGCTGTCCACATTCAGCGCCCGGGGCTCAGCTTGCCGGGGATGAGAGGCGGGAGCGAAAGGTTGCCAGAATACAGCTGAATTATAGGCTGGGCGGTGGGCTGGGTCAACGTGGGATTGGCCGGCGGAATCCAGTTTATTGGATTGGCTCCCGAGCGATCTCCAGTTTACTGCGAGGTGTCGCGAACGCGATCCGCGAATTTACCCGATTCCTGAACGTTTCCAGTTTGGTCATCGACATGCTACCTCTATCTCCGGCGCGCATCGACCGCGCGTCGCAGTAAGCCCTCTCGCTGAGACAGCAGGCATCCACGTTAGGTGCTGGCATCCGGCAGAGGCTCTGGAGTTCCTCCCACGGGGGTAGCTTCGGTTTTTCGGAGGCCAGCGACTGGCCATTGGTAAGGTGGAACAGGATCTCGAGCAAGCCGCCGGCGCCGGCGGGAGATTCCTTTCCATCATTTTGGTTCTCTCCGGCAGGCTCCTCGTTCGGCAGGGACGAGAGAACTGCGAAGCGGGTGTGGAGCGTGGCGACCGCCTTCAATCTGCGCCGCTATGAACCCCCGGTAAAAAGCATTCTTGCCATCTTCGACATTTCAGAGTAGGCTTATCTTCGGTATCGCAGGGATTGAGCCGAAGTGTGCTGCCCCGGCGAGTATCGAGGTGTCTTCGACGGGAGTCGGCACCTTCCGAACCGATCGTCCGTGGTGGATGGCGCGCGTGGCAGGTGCCTGCGGAAAAGGAAACGGAAGTTCGGCTTCTCCGGAATGTACGCCTGGGATAGGATCGCCAGAGAGCGGTCGCCGCATCGCAGGTCAAGTTAGCGGGTACGCAAAAAGGGCCTCCACGGTCGCCGGTCACGAGTGGTGCGAATCGGAGTGTGGCTGGCTGAACAGGTTCGCTGCGGTTTGGACTGAGGAAAGTCAAACGACTAACGTCATGTCCAAGGTGAATATCGAGCGTTCGGGTGTGCTGAATCGTTTGGAATGTGACGGAGGGAACCTGGCCGGACGTTATGTTGTCCTCTGCGAGCCTGTGTACTGCGGCTCCAGCGTTCGCATGGAACTCCAGCAGAGCAGGAGCGCAAGCATAACGTTGCCGAAGGATAGGGCATACCGTACGCGCAGATTGCGAACAGCATCACCTTCCGGGCTAGAAGCCCGAACGAAGAGAGACAGGCCGATCTTGCGAGGAGATAAGAGAGCAGCAGCACCGGAATTCCGGCAATTGGGTGCCCTTGGAATCTGGATCTCTGACGTAAGGAAAATGGCCACGGAAGGTTAGAAGATCGGTCAATCGGTGGAAGGATTCTCGTTTCCATGTCGTGTGCAGCCAACGCGGTGAGTCCAGTTTGTGGACGGTTACGGCGAGTTGCTGAAGTAAGGAACAAAAACGGTGCGCGGCAAACCCACGGGTAAGACCGGAACGCATTGGGCAAGAAGAAGTGCAAGAGGAAGCGGAAGCATGAGTGCAGAGCAGAATGTGACGGAGGTGCCGGTGCATCCGGCATCACAGACCTCGGACCAGATGGACGGTGAGAGCTTTAGCGGATCCGGCGGGTACGAGTTGGACGAGGACGGTCAGCGGGTCCCGCACGGGATGGGCGTTTCCAAAAGCAGTCGGCGACGGCGGCGGAAGCGCAAAGGCAAGAGCGGCGATGGCGCTGCGGCATCGGCACCGGCCGGCGAGGGCAGTGGCTCCGCTCCGTCCGGCGAGGCGCAGGCTTCGTTGCCGTTGAATGCGGGGCAGGCTCCTGCTGCTGCACCAGGCGCGCCGCCGCAGCAGGGTTTTCGTCAGAACAACCAGCAGCAGGGCCGTAACTTTGGCGGACAGCAGAACGGCCAACAGAACAACGGCGGCGGACAGGCTGGGCAGAACGCACCGGGTGGCACCAAGCGCTGGAAGAAGAAGTTCCGCGATCGCGACCGGCAGCGCAGCGACGGCGGCGGGCAGCAGGGCCAGCAGAATTTTGGGACGAATGGCGGAGGCGGCTACCAGCAGAACGGCGGCGGCTTCCGCGGTCCGGATACGCATCAGCCGGGCAACAGTGCTGGTGGATTCAAACGCAAAGGCGGCTTCGGCAAGCAGAACAACGGAGGCGGCGGCGGCTCGCGCAACGGGTTCGTCGGGCCGATGGACCACAGCTACCGCGTGGTGAACGGCAACGTGTTCGACATTCCGCCAGCGACGATCGAGGTTCATGGCAACGGCGGTGGTGGTGGATACGGCGGAGGCGGACGTGGTCGCGGATACGCGGCGCAGAGCGACTCCCAGCCGATCGACTATTCGCAGGGCCGCGTTATTCCGATCGCGGAAGGCACGCCGACGCGGATTTACTTCTTCATCGACGACCTGTTCTTCACGGCGAAGATCCAGGAGACGGCGCGGAAGCTCGGCGTGAAGGTTGCGTTCGTCAAGAACGAGAAGGAACAGATCGCTGCACTGACTGCGGGTGAGAACGAAGACCATCCGGGGCTGATCGTATTTGACCTGAACAATGCAAATGCGAAGCCGATGACGCTCATTCCGAAGTTGAAGGCGAAGTTGAAAAAGACGACGTCCATCGTCGGGTTCCTGTCGCATCTGCAGGGGGATTTGAAGGCGAAGGCGGTTGAGGCTGGATGCGATACCGTGATGCCGCGGGCTGCGTTCTCGCAGAACCTGCCGAACCTGCTGCGGCGTTATGGGATTGAAGAAGTCGACGAGCAGAACTTCAATCAGTAAAGCAAAGTACGTACACGGATAAGACCGGTAAGGAACGGATTACAAGCGATAAGACAACGGCCTTATTGCTCCTGATCCGTTCGTTATCCGTCTTTTCCGTGTACTCACTTTTAACCTGGGGGCCAGTGCAGGGGGCGTCCGCCGAGGATGTGGATGTGGAGGTGATGGACGGTCTGACCGCCGTCGTCTCCGGTGTTGACGACCAGGCGGTAGCCGTTGGGGAGTTCGCGTTCGGCCAGGGTGGCGGCTTCTTTCAGCAGGTGTCCGAGGAGTTCCGCCGGGGCTTCGGCGACGTTGTTGACGTGCTGCTTCGGGATGAGGAGCCAGTGGGTGGGTGCCTGCGGGTTGATGTCGGGGAAGGCGAGGGAGTGGTCGTCTTCGTGGACGGCTTTGACCGGAATTTCATGATTTGCGATCTTGCAGAAGAGGCAGTCTGGCATGGTGTATTCACTCCGGCCCACCCTAGCTCTCCGAACGGGTGGGGCACCCAAACCATGCTAACCGAACCGGGTGCCCCACCCTCGCGGAGCTAGGGTGGGTTGGAGCCGGCACGTTCCTTCCGTGCTGCCGTCCACTCCGATTCAATTTCGATTCGTCCCTCTTCGCCGAAAGCATAGTGACGAAAGCTCGACCAGCGCCAGTCTTCAGGCTGATCCACCAGGCCGCGTGTGACGGGATTGCGGTGCAGGTAGCGCAGCTTCTCTACGCGCTTTTCCTCTGTGAAGACGTTGAAATCGTAGTAACGCGCTAACCAGAACCGGAATTTCATGATTTGCGATCTTGCAGAAGAGGCAGTCTGGCATGGTGTATTCACTCCGGCCCACCCTAGCTCTCCGAACGGGTGGGGCACCCAGGTCATTGAGGCAAGTGGCCGGGCAAAAGGCTCGCTGAGAAGCAGGTGGACATGTTCCGGCATGATGACGTAGCCCGCTATGTAGCATTAATAGCGAATGCGAGCTGTTTCGAGGGCATCTTCGACCATTTCGCGGGCCGCCGGAGTGTTCAGGTAAGGACGACGTTGGTCGCAACTGAAGGTGATGAAGTGGAAGTCTCCTCGGTTATGAAGGCGGACAAGACCTTGAGTCATGGTTCATCGTAGGTCCGGCCCACCCTAGCTCCGCGAGGGTGGGGCACCCAGGTTCTCATTTTCCGTTGATTAGTTCTGTTTTGGGAAGTACTTCGGTTGGGTGGTGGGGGTCCAGGGGTTGTAGTGGGCGGCGAAGGCGGCGCGGAACCAGATGGGCGGGTGGGAGCCGGTCCAGAACTGGACGAAGGGGTGGGGTTCGGGGTCGTCGAAGGAGTTTTCGCCAAGCAACTGGAAGGCTGACTGCGCGGCGTGCTGCGGGTCGGCGACGATGCCGTGGATGACCTCCTGGCCGTAGACGTCGGCGGCGTGCTCGTGGGTGCGCGAGTAGGCGTTTTCAATGGGTTCGCCGAGGAAGCTGAGGATGCTGAGTACGAGCACGAACACGTAGAGCGCGGCCCAGTTATCCTGCGTCGGAATGCGCCAGCGCTTGCCGTAGCGGTGGAGCAGGAACTGGAAGAGGTGGAAGCCGAGAAAGAACGAGATCAGGATGAAGACGAACGAGAACAGGATGCCGCTGACGATGTGGCCGAGGACGTAGTGACCCATCTCGTGGCCGAAGATGAAGAGGATCTGGTCGGGTGTGCCTTTCGCGATCGAGGTGTCCCAGACCACGACGCGCTTGGAGGCGCCGAAGCCGGTGACGTAGGCGTTGAGCGTGGTGACTTTGTCGGAGGCCTTCATGAGGAACATACGGTCGGGCGGGATGTGGATCCCGTTGCCTTTGGCGACGACCTGTTCGAGTTTGGCGACAAGGGCGGGGTTCGATTGCTGGAGGGGTTCGAACTTGTTGAAGAGCGGGTCGATGACGTAAGGCGTGATGAAGACGCCGAGCAGGGTGAACGCCATGGTTGGGAACCACAGCCAAATCCACCAGCGTTTTGGGAATCTGCGCATGAGGAAGAAGAGGATCATGACGCCGGTACCGCCGAGGAGCCAGGTGAGGGTGAAGCTCTTGGCGAGGTCGCCGAACCAGCTTCCCCAGCCCTGCACGCTAAGGCCATAGACGCGCTCGACGTGCTGCTCATAGAGGCTTAGCGGGAGATCGAGCAGGGTGCTGAGGACCATGAATTCGAAGAAGAAGAGGAAGCATTGGGTCCAGCGATTCTTCGTCAGATTGACGGCGACGTTGCGGAGGCGGGCGGCGATTCCGAGTTGCAGGATGAGGAAAAGCGAGAGGATGCCCCAGATCTCACCGCCGAAGTGGGCGACGACTCGGAAGGTGTGGAGGTGCTGGGCCTTGGCGAGGGAGGCTGGCGGGAGGGTATAGGCGGTGTAATCCTGGTTGGCGGCGGCGATGGCGGCGGCTTCGGTGGGGGTGGGCGCGGCGTGCGCGGCGACGGGCAGAAGGGTGAGAAGAAGCAGGAGGAGAGTACGGAGGCGCATGCGGTTTCCTTTGGGTTCAGTGTGCATGAGCGGTGAGGGGTAGGGCAATGTGGGGTGGGCTGCGGGGTCAGCTATCTGGGTGTCCCTCTTGAATAGTTGTCCACGGCGGCTCAGGTTTGAGGTGGACCCACGCATCGCGGTGAGGCTGCGATGCATGGGGCAAGGAGATGTGTCGACGGGAGAGGAGCGTCGTTTGCTGGCGACGCAGGAGACTCCACCCGACCGGTTTGGGTGGAGGGGCGTCGTGGAACGTCCACCATAGCTCCGGTACGGTGGGGCACCCAGTTGGCTGCTTAGTCCGGGGATGCGATGATGCTGGGATGACGATGGTGCTGGTTTGGGCGGCGGGGATTGTGGTTTCGGCGGGCGTGTTGGCGGGGCCTTTGACGGCGCAGCAGGGTGCTGGGCCGGTGCGGCGGATCGATGCGGATGTGGCCGCGGCGACGAAGCCGGTGGATCATTTCTACGATCTCTCGGTGGGGTCGGATTATCCGGGGACGCTGCTGCGGCCGGATAGCATGGCGCAGTTGAAGCTGGTGGTGGATGAGCTGGGTTTCCGGTACATCCGGTTTCACGCCATCTTCCACGATGTGCTGGGGACGGTGAAGATCGAGAACGGCAAGACGGTGTACGACTGGACCAAGATCGATGAGCTGTATGACGATCTGCTGGCGCGGCACATCAAGCCGTTCGTGGAGCTGGGGTTTACGCCGCAGGCGCTGAAGACCTCGGATGCGAGCATTTTTTACTGGAAGGGCAATACGTCGCATCCGCAGCCGCAGGGCTGGCACGACCTGGTGACGGCGTTTGCGCAGCATATCGAGCAGCGGTATGGGCAGGCCGAGGTGCGCAGCTGGTTCTTCGAGGTTTGGAATGAGCCGAATCTTTCGGGGTTCTTCGAAGGCGGTAAGAAAGAGGATTACTTCAACCTCTACGACGCGACCTCGCGTGCGTTGAAGGCGGTGGACCCGGCGCTGCGCGTGGGCGGGCCGGCGACGGCTGGCGCGGCGTGGGTGCCGGAGTTCCTGGCGCATGGGAAGGAGAGCGGCGCCGCGGTGGACTTTGTTTCGACGCATACCTATGGAGTAGACGGCGGGTTTCTGGATGAGCAAGGCAAGAGCGATACCAAGCTGTCGCCTTCGCCCGATGCGATTGTGGGCGATGTGCGCAAGGTGCGCGAGCAGGTGACGGCTTCGCCGTTTCCGGGGCTGCCGGTCTACTTTACGGAGTGGAGTACGAGCTACACGCCGCGGGATGCGGTGCACGATTCCTACATCAGCGCGCCGTACATTCTGGCGAAGCTGAAGGCGTGCGAGGGGCTGGTACAGGGGATGAGCTACTGGACGTTTTCCGACTTGTTCGAGGAGCCAGGGCCGCCGACGGCGCCGTTCCAGGGAGGGTTCGGGCTGCTGAATCCGGAGGGGATTCGGAAGCCGGCGTTCTTCGCGTATAAGTACCTGCATGCGCTTGCGGGGGATGAGATTCCGACGACCGATGCGCAGGCGTGGATGTCGGTCGATCACGGAAACGTAGCGGCGGTGGTGTGGGATTTCGAGCAGCCGGTGCAGGCGGTGAGCAATCGTCCGTTCTATACGAAGGTGCTGCCGGATCATCGGGCGGCACCGGTTTCGCTGCATGTAGAGCATCTGGTAGCTGGGGCGAAGTACGAGGTTTCGGTGCGGCGGACGGGCTTTGAGAAGAACGATGCGTATACGGCCTGGTTGCAGATGGGGTCGCCGAAGACGCTGACGGCGGAGCAGGTGGCCCATTTGAATGAGCTGACGAAGGATGTGCCGGAGAGTGTGAAGAAGATAAAAGCCGGGAAAGATGGGGCTTTGGCGGTGGAGGTGCCGATGCGGAGTAATGATGTGGTGCTGGTGACGGTGGTGCGGTGACGGCAGCAAGGACGACGGCGCTCTCGCGAAGGGCGCTGAGGAGTGCGGGAAGGTTCGCGAAGGAAGGCTGGTCGGGTAGACTCGGCTGATACGGCAGGACGGACGGGGACGCGTGGTGAACAGAGCGATGCGGATTGGTTTGGTGGGGTTGGTGGTGGTGCCCTGGGTTCTGGTGGTTGCGGCCGGGGCGTGGAGTGGGCCGAAAACGGTTGGCGAGGCGGAGGGTTCTGTGCCGGTGGGAAAGAGACCCACCCTGGCTCCGCGAGGGTGGGGTACCCGGATGGGTGGGAGTGGCGAGGGTGCGGCGGCGGGCAACGATGCGGTGTTGATGGAGGTGATGTCGACGGAGTTGACGCGCGCGATGACGTCGCTTGGGACGGCGGGGCCGGCGACGGGGAAGAACGCGCAGCCGAAGCCGTACTTCATCAGCTACGAGGTTTCGGACGCGGAGAATGTGTCGATGTCGGCGGAGTTTGGCGCGCTGGTGGATGACAGCGGCAGCCGCCGGCGGACGGCGGATGTGCAGGTGCGGCTGGGGTCGGGCGCGGAAGACAACACGCATGGGACGCACCGCAACAGCGGCCTGACGACGATGCCGCTGCCGCTGGGCGATGACCGGGCTGCGCTTGAGCGGAGCCTTTGGTTTGCGACGAACCGTGGGTATGGCAAGGCGCTCGACAGCCTGTTGCAGGTGAAGACGGAGCAGCAGGTGCGGGCGAAGGAAGAGGATTCGTCGGCGGATTTTTCAAGCGAGAAGCCGGTCGATGCGATGGTGCCGGTGAGTCCGAAGTTTGCGCCGACGGCGCCGCTGATGACGGATAAAGCGGAGTGGCAGGCGCGGCTGCGGGAGCTTTCGGGGTTGTTCAAGCAGTTTCCGGACGTGTTCTATAACGACGTGGGGCTGCAGGCTTCAAACGAGATGGATTACTTCGTTTCGAGCGAGGGTACGCGCGTGAGTACGCCGAACCACGTGGCGCGCCTGGTGATTGTGGGGCGGACGCGGGCGGCGGATGGGATGGATCTCTATCGCGTGGAGACGTTTGAATCGGACGAGCTTGGGCGTTTGCCGGACCAGAAGACGCTGATTGCGAAGACGCTGGCGATGGGGAAGAACCTGGAAGCGCTGCGGGTTGCGCCGGTGACGGAGCCGTTCGATGGGCCGGCGATTTTGAGCGGGCGGGCGACGGCGGTGTTCTTTCACGAGGTGCTGGGGCACAGGCTCGAAGGACAGCGGCAGCGCGGGGATGAAGAGGGGCAGACGTTTACGAAGCTGCTGGATAAGCCGATTATGCCTTCGTTTATGAGCGTGTACGACGACCCGACGTTGAAGGAGTTCGACGGCGAGGCGCTGAGCGGGCATTACGTGTACGACGACGAGGGGCAGGCGGCGCGGCGGGTGGACCTGGTGAAGGATGGGGTGCTGGAGACGTTTTTGATGTCGCGTCTGCCGATTGCGAGCTTCTCGAACAGCAATGGGCACGGGCGGGCGGAGGTGGGGCATATGCCGACGGGGCGGCAGGGGAATCTGATTGTGACTTCGTCGAAGACGGTGAGCGATGCGGAGCTGCGGGAGATGCTGAAGGCCGAGGCCAAAAAGCAGGGGAAGGCGTACGGGCTTTACTTTGAGGATATTTCTTCGGGGTTTGCGGTGACGACGCGGCGGAGTCCGCAGGCTTTCTCGGTTGTGCCGCTGGTGGTCTACCGGGTGTATGTAGACGGGCGGCCGGATGAGCTGGTGCGCGGGGTTTCGATTGTGGGGACGCCGCAGACGGCGTTGAAGGATATCGTGGCGACGGGCGACAAGCCGGACGTGTTCAACGGGATCTGCGGGGCGGAGAGTGGGAGTATCCCGGTGAGCGCGGTGGCGCCGGCGATGCTGCTGGCGAAGATTGAGACGCAGCGGCAGGCGCAGGGGACGGCACGTCCGCCGATTGTGGCGCCGCCTCCGGCTGGAGGTGCGCAATGACGGGCAAAGGATTTGTCCTGCCGGACGGGCCCGCTGATCGCGCGGGGCGAGCCCTTCGGGCCGTCTTGGGCTTCGCCTGGGCCTCCCGTTGGTCGGCTCTGGTTTTGGTTGCGGGTACGGCCAGGGGGCAGGGTGGCAGCGCGTTTTCCGCGGAGGCGACGAGGGCGGCCGCTACGGATCCGATGCTCAAGGCGATGACGCAGGAGCTGGATCGGGAGAAGGATCTGCTGCTGCTGCCGGGGATGCAGAAGCCGTACTTCATTGAGTATCGGCTCGATGATTTTTCAACGTATGAGGCGCTGGCGAACTACGGCGCGCTGACGCGGGAGGAACACAGCCACCAGCGGGTGGTGCGGGTAACGGTAAGGATCGGGGATTACACGCTCGATTCGAGCTCGACACGCGGCGATGGCACGGTGCAGCTGGCGCCCGAGGATAACGATCCGCAGGCGCTGAAGTATGCGCTTTGGGTGACGACCGACCAGGCGTATAAGCAGGCGCTGCGGGCGTATGCGGCGAAGCAGGCGGAGTTGAAGCGGTTTGAGAAGGCTCCTACGGAGGACGACTTTGCGAAGGCGAAGGCGGAGGTTCACCTGCAGCCGATTGTGAAGCTGCAGTTGGATGAGGCGGAGTGGAAGCGGCGGATTGCGGATGCGAGTGGGGTGTTTCTGGCCGAGCCTGCGTTGAAGGCGGATGCGGCGCATGTGCAGTATTCTTCGGCGAACGTGCGCGGGGTGGTGGTGAATCACTTCCTGGTGAACAGCGAAGGGACCGTGCTGCGGCAGGGGTATGGCGGGTATACGGCGAACATCAGCGTGGGCGGGCAGGCGCAGGATGGGATGCAGCTGAGCCGGGATAACGGGACGACGGCGGTGGAGGCGAGCCAGTTGGAGAGTGCGGAGGCGTTTCACCAGCGGGCGGTTGCGGATGTGAAGAGCCTGGAAGAGCTGCGGAACGCGCCGGTGGCCGATGCGGAGGATTTCCATGGGCCGGTGCTGTTTTCGGGCGATGCGGCGACCGATGTGCTGAACCGGCTGTTTGTGCCGAACCTAGAGGCTGACCGGCCGGAGATGGGCACGACGGCGCGGACGACGGGGGCGTATCAATCGAGTTTCAAGGCGAAGGTGCTGCCGGAGTTTATGCAGGTGACGGATGACCCGCGGATGAAGATGTTTGACGGGCGCGAGCTGATGGGGAGCTACGAGGTCGACGACGAGGGCGTGCCGGCCGAGGCGGTGAACGTTGTCGTGAACGGCAAGCTGATGAACTACCTGGTCTCGCGGACGCCGGTGCGGGATTTCCCCGCCTCGAATGGGCATGGACGCGAGGCGCCGGGGCAGGCGGCACGGGCGGAGGCCAGCATTCTGGTGTTCAAGTCGTCCGCGCCGTTGAGTGATGCGGCGTTGCGGGCCAAGCTGCTGGCGATGGCGAAGGAGCAGGGTCGCGACGTGTACGAGGTGGAGACGCTGGGCGGCGAGTTGACGCCGCGGCTGCTCTACAAGGTGCATCCGGATGGGACGCGGCAGCTGGTGCGCGGCGCGGTGTTCGACGAGCTGGATAACCGGAGCCTGCGCAGCGATGTGATGGCTGCGGGGGATACGCCGTATGTGCAGATGCAACTGGGTCCGTTGCCGAAGACGATTCTTGGGCCTGCGCTGCTGTTTGATGATATCGGGGTGAAGCGGGCGACGGAGGAGCAGCAGAAGCTGCCGTATTATGCTCCGCCAGGAAGCTGAAGAGCAGGGTGTAGGGACTAGGGTGTAGGGGCTAGGGCCTCGGGTGTGGTTGAGTGGAGAGTTTACTTCCCATGTCTCAGGTGCGAGACATGGGGCACCCGTATTGTTCCGGTGGCGGGAGAAATGGTTCTGGGTCGAGCCCACCCTAGCTCCGCGAGGGTGGGGCACCCAGTACCGAAGCACACCCTACACCCTAGTCCCTAGTCCCTACACCCTAGTCCCTAGTTGAGGCGGACGAGGTAGGGTTCGGCGTCGGGGATGTGGATGGAATCGGCGATGCGGGCGGCGTAGGTGTGGTCGGCAGGGGTGGGGTTGATGCGGACCCAGAAGCCGGTGGGGCCGGCGAACTCGATGACCTTGGCGGTGGTGTAGCGGTGGAGGAGATCGTTCTTTAGCTGGATCGCATCGTCCGCGGTGAGGAAGGTGCCGATTTGCACGCACCAGCGGCCTTCGGGGTCGGCGCCGGGTTTGGCGTAGGCTTCGATGCGGACGCGCGCGGTGCCGGCGCGGTAGACGCTGATGGCCTTGGCGGCGGCGAGCGAAAGATCGAGAATGCGGCCGGGAACGAAGGGGCCGCGGTCAGTGACGCGCGCGAGAACCGATTCGCCGGTGGCGAGGTTGGTGACGCGGACGACGGTGCCCATGGGCAGGGTGCGGTGGGCGACGGTGAGGGCGTTCTCGTTGTAGATGCTGCCGTCCGCGCCGGCGTGGTTGTGGTAGGGCGGCCCGTACCAGGAGGCGAGACCGATCTCGGTGGAGACGGGGCGGCCTTCGGCTTCAGAGGAGCTTGCGGGAGGTGGAGGTGGAACGGGGGTTCGCGGCTTGGGAGTGTAGGGATGCGGCGGGGTTCGGGCTTCGGTGTCGGTGGGTGCGGTGTATGCGGGGTATTGGGAGGTTTGGGTTTGTTTGTGGTGGCAACCGGTGAGGAGGAGGGTGCAGAGGAGGACCTCCCACCTCAGACAATGAAACAGTCTGAGATGGGGCACCCGGAGGTTCACGTTCCGGCGTGTAGTGAGGGCCGGGTTGGGGCGGGGTGTCATTGTGGTGGCGGCGTTCGGTGGTTGGCGGCGTCGAGGCGCTCGGCTAGTTTGCGGAGTTCCGCGGATGCGGTGCGGAGGGCGTCGGACGAGTTGCGGCGAACCTCGGGGACGACCTCGTCGTTGATGTAGGCGGCGACGCGGCGGAGATCCTCCTCGACGTGGGTGGCAGCTTCGCGCAGGCGGGTCTCGAGGGGCTTGTTGGGGGTTTCGGTGGTCATGGTGTGCTCCGGTTCTCTTTGGTTCTGACGTTCTCTTGCACAAAGAGTACGCCTGGAGTGCCGCCAGTGTTCAGTATGCGCCTGCGCTGGCCGGGTCCAGAGGTGCAAGAGCGTTCACGGTTACCGAGGTGGTTACGGCGGCTGGGTCGGGTAGCAGGGCAGGTGCGGTAGGGAAGGCGCAAGTAGGATTCGCGGAGGACCGAGGATTTCCCGAGGCGGCGGCCATGGGTAAATCCTGAACAACTGCTGTAAAATGAGAAGCATCCGACCTGATGTCCAGTAGCACCGTCTCTGGCGGGAGTGACCTCATGAGGGATGTCGTCGTCCAAAAAGACAGCTATTTCTTGTCCCAGCTTCGACCTCACGTCGTGTTCCGGCTGGACCTATCTCTGAATGAAGAAGGAAGAACCCCTTGCCGAACGACATTGGCGGATGGAACCGCGGATTGGCACGATCATCACGTCGTTTGACCCTCTGTCTACCGCTCGCGGCCGTGCTCGTGTGGCCGCTTGGCACGGTGACCGCGTTGCACGCGCAGACGCAGAGTTCGATTGCTCAGCCGGCGGCGAAATCCTTCAGCCTTGCCCGGGGGCCGAGCGACGACGCGGACAGCGCGCTGCCGGATGCGCCGATTCCGGTTTCAGTTCCGGGTGCGCCTGGGTTCAGCTTTGGGGCGCAGAGCCCCGTGGCCACCTCCTCGGTCCCCGTGCGCACGCACGTGACCAGTTTGCACGATCGCCTGATCGATCCCAGCGAGATTGCGCCGACGCTGCACCCGATGGACAAGGTGCTGATGGGTTTGGAGGGTGCGGTTTCGCCCTACTCGATTGTTGGCTGGGTGGGCGCTTCGACGTACGAGCAGGCGTTCGACCGCTCCCCGAAGTACGGCCAGACGTTTAAGGGCTTTTCCCAGCGCCTGGGGGCGGCGGCGGCGCGGGGCAGCTCCGAGGGCATCTTCACGAACTCGGTATACGCGCCGCTGTTCCATACGGACCCGCGTTACTACATCCTTGGGCCCGGGTATGGATTCGTCAACCGGACGGTGCATGCGATTTCACGCGTCTTCGTCACGAAGAACGACGCGGGGCGAGAGACGTTCGACTATGCGCTGATTCTGGGTAACCTGACGGGTGCGGCATTGACGCAGACATACTACCCGCCGGGCAATCGGAACTTCGAGCAGGTTGGGACGACGTTTGGGACTTCCCTGGCTGGGTCGGCATTTGGATATCTGTTCGACGAGTTCATCGTGAACTCCGCGGAGTTCCTGCAGCTGAAGCACAAGGTAGACCTGAGCCACGGGCCGGATTCACGGCAAGCTTCGGGCGACTAGCTGGTATGGCGGACCGGATGGGGTGAAAGGACGGCTGGTCGAGCAGTCTGCAACTCCAGCCGGCCTGGCAAGGGGGATCGGGCGGCTGCTTCGGCGGCTGGGAGTATACCGCTCGATAACAGCGTCGCCAATCGGAGGGATTCAGCACCGTTCGAGGTGCGAATTTCCCCGTTCGCTGTAACTTGCTTCCGTTTGACTCAATTCGAGACATAGCGTTAAGCGTGGCAGTCGCCCCTCTGTGCAGGCCGGGGTGAGGCCGTTAGCCGTTGATTTTCAGGCGGGTACGGTAATTCAGCATCGAAACAGTTGCGACCACCGGACGGTTTTTGAATCAGACACTCACCGTATGAGCGCAAGGCGCGACGCAAAAGTTCAGGAGAGATACGAAATGGCAAAGAAGCCCGCGAAGTATATGGAACGTGGCCTTGTGCAGGCAGCGAAGATTGGCTGGGCGGTGTTCAGCCGCTTGAACAGCATTAGCCCGAACGAGAGCTTTACCCCAAAGTGGAGCGACAAGCCGCTGCTGAAGAGCTACCAGAAGGAGAAGCCGCCGCTCGGCTGGCCGCGCACCACGGATTCGCTTTGCCCCCGGTGCGTTCCGGCAATCCGGCAGCAGATTATCGACGGCAAGCTGCCGCATGAGATTTTGTTGAACGAGAAGGTCGGCGAGATCAAGGCTCAGATCATCGAGCGCGACGGCCAGATCCTGATGGTGAAGGATTGCCCGATCCACGGTCACTTCGAAGATGTGATGTCGATTGACCCGGCGTTCTTCAAGCACCTCGAAGAGGTGTTCCCGGGCCGTGATATTCGTGCACACAATGACGAGAAGCTGCACAACCACGGGACTTCAACCGTGACCCACGGCCGTGGTTCGGTGCTGACGATCGACCTGACCAACCGCTGCAACATGATGTGCGACCCGTGCTTCATGGACGCGAACCAGGTTGGTTTCGTGCATGAGCTGACGTGGGACGAGATCAAGACGATGCTGGACAACGCGGTGACGATCAAACCGCGCCGGCAGATGTCGGTGCAGTTCTCGGGCGGCGAGCCGACGCTTTCCCCATACTTTCTGGATGCGGTTGCGTATGCGCGCAAGGTGGGCTACACCAGCGTGCAGGCGGCGACGAACGGCATCGAGTTTGCGAAGTCGAAGGAGTTTTCGAAGGCTGCGGCCGAGGCTGGCCTGCGCTATGCGTACCTGCAGTTCGACGGCATCGGCAACGCGGCGAACTCGCACCGCAAGGTAGGGAATGCGTTCGACGTGAAGCTGCAGGCGATCCACAACCTGCACGAGGCGGGCGTCGACATCGTGCCGGTAACCTGCATCATCAACGGCATCAACAACGAGCAGGTGGGCCGCATCATCGAGTTCGCGCTCGAGAACCCGAAGAAGATCAACTTTCTGTCGTTCCAGCCGGTCTCGTTTACGGGCCGCGACGAAGATATTTCAGACGAGCGCCGTATGGCACAGCGTTACACGCTGTCGCACCTGGCGCACGACGTGAAAAACCAGACGGGCATGGGCGAGCCGACGCGCGACTGGTTCCCGATCTCGTTCATGTCGACGTTCTCCGACTGGGCCGACCTGGTGCACGGACCGGATCGCGACTGGGGCCAGCTCTCCTGTGGCTGCCACCCGAACTGCGGCACGGCGATGGCGCTGATGATCGACAAGGAGACCAAGGAAGCGGCTCCGGTGACGGCGTTCATCAATGCGGATCGTCTGGCGAAGGACATTGCCCGCGTGAACGACGCGGCTCGCGGCAAGGTGCTGACCTGCATTGGCGCGGCACTGGCGCTGATTCGCAACTACACCCCGCAGAATGCTCCGACGCACTTCAAGATCAAGGACCTGCTGCAGAAGTTCGACAAGAGCTTTGGTGCATCGGGCATCAACTACGGCAAGGTAACCGCGGACCGTACGCTCGAGGACATCAAGAAGCGCCGCAACGACCGCTGGAACTTCCTGTTCATCGCGGGCATGTGGTTCCAGGACCTGTTCAACTACGACTTCCGCCGCACCGAGCAGTGCATTATCCCGTACGCGACGCAGGAGGGCGAGATCAGTTTCTGCGCGTACAACACGGGTGTGGGCTGGCGCAACATCATTGAGAAGATGCACATGACCTCCACCCTGACCAAGTGGTACGAGGAGCATGGGCGGCACGAGATCTTCGCGGGCGGCAAGAAGGTTGGACTCGAGAAAGAGTCGAGCTACGACCTGGTGTTGAACGATGCGCACGTGAACTCGGCGGCGAACGATACGTTTGACAAGAGCGGTATCGCGAAGAACTCGCGCGAAGAAAAGATTCGCGCGCGCGACGCGAAGCTGAAGCAGGATGCGGAGAACGCGAAGATGGCGGCTCTGTATCGCAAGGAAGTGCTGGGCGAGAAGGCTCCTGAGGGCGGGTTCGTTCCGCTTGGAGCGATCGGCGGCCTCGGTGGGATCACGCCCGCTCCGAAGGCTTCGAATGTCGAGGTTGTGAACTCGATTGAAGAGACCGTATCGGGCGACTAAGCGGTTTGGTGTCGATGAAGTGAAAGGCCGTCATCCTTTGGGATGGCGGCTCTTTCTTTTTGGTGTAACTAGAAGCTGACGAGCTTACAGCCGAGCGGCTCGAAGTGCTTGCGGTTCAATGTAGCGACGGTGAGATTGTGGACGGAGGCCGTTGCCGCGATGAGTGCATCGCCAAGTTCAGGCACCCTGCCAGCCCTTTTTGCGCGTGCCGAAAGCCGCGCGCAGGCCTCTGCAACAGCGATGTCGACGGGTAAGATGCGCCCGGCAAATGTGCCAAGTACTTTTTCATCCAACCACCGTTCAAGCCCTTGGCGCCTCGATCCGACGGGGAGAATTTCAATGCCGAGCCGAAGCTCCTGGATGGTGATTGCGGACAGATAGATTTCGTCCGGGGTGAGCTGCCTCCACCAGAGCATCACCGGCGCTCGTGGCAAAGGCTTGATGGTCTCGGACAACACGCTGGTGTCGATGAGGTGGCTCAAAACTCGGCCGCTCTCACCTTTCCAGGAGAACGGGGAAATTCGATGTCGACCAGGCAGTCGTCTTGTGGGCGAAGCAGGTCCCATGCGCTTACGAACGGTTTCGGCGTGTCGTTGCTCTCATCTGAAGTTGGTGCGGCGGGGTTCTCGTGTGCGCCCTCTCGGTTCTGGAACTGTTCCTCGGTCAGGAGAAGGAAGCGCTGGTTGCGTCGCTCGATGAGCTGCGGCCCTTCGATCTCGGCTCGATCAAGGACGGCACTGAAGTTTTCTTCGGCCTTGGTAGCACCCCAGCGAGTCATGAGCTCCCTCCTTCCTTGAGGATCAGTATAGCCATGCTGCGTTCTACGCGGCTTGTCATCTAGCGAACCAAAGGCATCCTGTGTGAAAAATCCGGCGTCTTTCTTGGTGGAGAACTGCGCCCCCGATGAAGCCGTCGTATGTTTCTGATTTTGAAAGTGGGCTCCAGTCCGGATTTGGAGAGCGGGAAGTTGCGCCTCCATCCAATGCGGGCGTTGGCATCCTCATCCACGACCCCATCAACCGGCGCCTCGTGGAAGGTGCGTCGATTCATCTGGAGCTGGTGCCTGAGATTCTGGAAGAGGTCTCACTTGACCTTGAGACGCTGTCGCGTTTCGAGCTGATCGTCGCGGAGGAAGCCCTCGCGCGCGAGATCCGACGCAACCTGTTGACACGCGACCAGTCTGAGAGCAGCGATATGTCGGTGATTACGCCGGCTGTCATCGCGGTCCGGCACGCGAGCTACGATCCTTCGGATTCAGGCGCCGGCAGCGATCTGGACTCGACCTTCGAAGGGGTTCTGACGCTGCCGATGCATCCTGGCCCTGTGGCTGCGCAGCTTTCGCTAATTCTTTACGCGCATCGTGCGTTCGCACGGCGATATCAGTCTGCGCTTGAAGAGCTGCACTTGAACCGGCGCATCTTCCGATCGGTGACGAGCGGTATCTCGGTGGCGAATGCGAGCTTGCCGGACCTGCCGCTGGTCTACGTCAACCCTGCGTTCGAGGTGATGACGGGCTACTCGCTTGAAGAGGTGCAGGGTAAGAACTGCCGGTTCCTGCAGGCGTATGAGCGCGACCAGCCTGGGCTAACGCTGATTCGCGAAGCGATTCGCGAGGAGCGCGAGGTGACGGCGATCATTAAGAACTTCCGCAAGGATGGCACGGCGTTCTGGAATGAGCTTTCGTTATCGCCGATTCGCAATCGCGAGGGCGAGTTGACGCACTTCGTGGGCATCCAGACCGACGTCACGGCGCGTGTGGAGTTTGAGGCTGCGCTGCGGGAGAGCGAGAAGCTGGCCGCGGTGGGACGGCTGGCGTCGTCCATCGCGCACGAGATTAACAACCCGCTGGAGAGCGTGATGAACCTGCTCTACCTGGCGCAGCAGGAGCACGAGCTGCCGCAGGTGATGACGTACCTGGGGCAGGCGGATAAGGAGGTGCAGCGGGTCTCGCTGATCACGTCGCAGTCGCTGCGGTTCTACAAGCAGTCGACGAAGCCGCAGGCGGTGAAGGCCGCGGAGTTGCTGGAGAGCGTGCTCGATCTCTATACATCACGGGCGGAGCACTGGCAGGTGAAGATCGAGCGGCGTGAGCGGTCACGAGAGTCAGTGGTTTGTCTTGAGAGCGAGATCCGCCAGGTGCTCAACAATCTGGTTCGCAATGCCATCGAGGCGATGGGCGCGGCGGGCGGGCGGTTGCTGATTCGCAGTCGCGATACAACGGAACGGAAGAGCGGCGTTCGCGGCGTGACGATTACGATTGCGGACACCGGCAGCGGTATCAGCCGCGAGACGATGCAGAAGCTGTACAAGCCATTCTTCACGACGAAAGGTGCGTCGGGCACGGGGCTTGGACTTTGGATCTCAAGCGAGATCGTGGCGCGTCATCATGGGCGGCTAGTGGTGCGGAGTCGTCAAGCGAAGGGCGCGAGTGGTACTGTGTTCACGTTGTTTCTCCCTCTGCAGGGACCGGCGGGCTAGCCGCTCCGCAGGGGACAAGAGCGAAGAGTTTCTAAAAAAAACTCGTTTCATGGTTGCATCTCAATCGAACGAGCACGGGATGCGATAGGCTAATTTTGTCAGCGCGGGATGAGTTTTTAGTTTTGAAGCTGTTATGTCAGCTTTCAGGCTCTAGGCATTCCGCGTTTCACCCGTTACAATCGAGCGACGGCAGCGAGGATCGAATTGGGCATTATCATCCAACAGTCTGCGCGTTCTTCCAAGGAGAGAAATCGCCCCATGAAACTGACTGCACGAGTGCCGGTCACGGCCGGTCTGATGGCCCTGCTTCTTTTGTCCGCAACGGGGTGCAAGCGCCTGCTCGCCAATGACCAGATCAACAAAGGTGTGGCTGAGTTCAAGAACGCTCACTACGAGCAGGCCGAGGATCACTTCCAGAAGGCCATCCAGATCGATCCGGATAACATGAATCCGCGGATCTACCTGGCGACGACGTATGCCTCGCAGGTGGTGCCGAACCTGGACACTCCGGATAATAAGAAGATTGCGCAAGAGGCGCTGGACGGCTTCAACGACGTGCTGCAGCGCGACCCGAACAATATCAATGCGCTGAAGCAGATTGCATCGCTCGACCGCAACATGGGCCATCCGGAAGAAGCGAAGCAATATGAGAAGAAGGTCATTGCGGAAGACCCGAACGATGCCGAGGCGAACTATACGATCGGCGTAGTGGATTGGCTGCAGGCTTACAAGAATGCGACGACCGTGCTGGCGAAGGAAGGCCTGCAGGATAAGAGCGACGGCAACTTCAAGCTGTCGAAGGCCGGCTGCTCCACGCTGGTGGCGGAGAACACGCCGCTGGTGACCGAAGGCACGCAGTACCTGAAGCACGCGACCGAGATCAACCCGACCTACGAACAGGCGTACACGTATCTCTCGCTGATGAGCCGCCGCCAGGCCGACCTCGAGTGCGGCAACCAGGCCGCGGTGAAGGCTGACGTGCAGAACGCGGATATGTACGCGCAGAAGTCGATGGGCGCACGCAAGGAGAACGAGCGCATCAAGGAAGAGAAGTCGCACGGCGTGACGCAGTAAGAATGCTGGCTGGACTTGGAAGAGAAACGCCTCCCGGAAGCGGGAGGCGTTTCTGCGTTTAGCGGGAGAGGAACTGGGCGGGGGTGAGGATCTCAACGCCGCGGAATGGATGAAGGAGGAGGAGGTCCTCGTCGCCGGTGATAATGTGCGTAGCGCGGCCGTCCACTGCGAGATTGAGAATGTGATTGTCTCTTGGATCGCGGCAGATGCGGATGTCGCTGGTGACCGTAACGGGTGTGCTAAGCTGCGTTACCCGCGACAGGAACGACCTTCGATCGAGGGGTGTGATGTGGCGTTCGAACTTGCGCCGCGCGAGGACCATCCCCAACTCCGCAATCAATTCTTCGGCCATCAACACCGCGCCTCGGGCAAAGGCAGCTTCCATCGCGCGTCCCGACACCGAACCGATGAAAACAGCTGCGCTTACAAAGACGTTGGTGTCGATGACGCTGCGCGCGTGGAAATCAGTCGCGATCATCAGCGAGAATTTCGGCAAGCTTCTCTTCAGTGAGGCCGCTTGCTTGAGCATAGGCGGACATACGCACGCATAGGTCGTGGAAGCCCTCCAGTTCGGAAGCACGAAGGCGCCTGTACTCCTCTGCGGTAAGCATGACGGCTAGCTCCTGCTCCCCGCGCCGGATGAGGACGGGTTCGTCGCCGACCTGTTCGAAGAGCGCACCGGCCTGGGGCGCGATTTCCTCTGCATCGAGAACCTTCATGGCTGGTCTCCTTGCACGTTAGTGTACGCGCAAAGCTGAAAGACAGTGGGGTCAACGGGTAAAATGGCGAGTCTATGGGGTCGGAGCACGGAGTGGAACGGATTCGGAAGGTGCTGGTTGCAAATCGCGGGGAGATTGCGCTGCGGGTGATGCGGACGTGTCGCGAGATGGGGATTGCGACGGTCGCGGTGTACTCCGATGCGGACCGGCGCGGGCTGCATGTAGCGGCGGCGGATGAGGCATACCGGCTGGGGCCGGCGCCGGCGAGTGAAAGCTACCTGCGCGGGGACTTGATCCTGGAGATTGCGGCGAAGAGCGGGGCGGATGCGATTCATCCGGGGTATGGCTTCCTGTCCGAGAACGCGGGCTTTGCGGATGCGTGTGCGGCGGCGGGAATCACCTTTATCGGGCCACCGGGTGCGGCGATGCGGGCGCTGGGCTCGAAGACGCTCGCTCGGCAGGCGGCGGACCGGGCCGGAATGCCGCGGGTGCCGGGCTCGGTGACAGGGCTGAAGGACGTCGAAGACGCGATCGCGGTTGCGGCGGGGATTGGCTATCCGGTGATGCTGAAGGCGGCGGCCGGTGGCGGCGGCAAGGGCATGCGCGCGGTGTTCGCCGAGAGTGAGTTGGCCGGCGCGTTTGCGGCGGCGGCCAGCGAGGCTGAGCGGTCGTTTGGGTCGGGTGAGGTGTACCTCGAGAAGCTGATCGAGCGGCCACGGCATATCGAGATCCAGTTGATGGCGGATGAGCATGGACATTGCCTGTATCTGGGCGAGCGCGAGTGTTCGGTGCAGCGGCGGCACCAGAAGGTGGTGGAAGAGGCACCGTCGGCGGTGGTCTCACCCGCGCTGCGCAGGCGGATGGGCGAGGCTGCGGTGCGGCTTGCGCTCTCGTGCGGGTATACCAATGCGGGGACGGTGGAGTTCCTGGTGGACGGCGCCGGCACAGCGAATGAGGCGTTCTACTTCCTGGAGATGAACACGCGGCTGCAGGTGGAGCATCCTGTGACCGAGCTGGTGACAGGGCTCGACCTGGTGCGGATGCAGATTGGCGCGGCGGAGGGGCACCCGTTGCCGCTGAAGCAGGAGGATGTGGCGCTGCGCGGGCATGCGATCGAGTGCCGCATTTACGCAGAGGACTGGGAGAACGGGTTTATGCCTTCGCCCGGAATAATCACGCGGCTGGAGCGGCCACAGGGACCCGGCATTCGCGAGGATTCGGGCGTGTACGCGGGGTGGACGGTGCCGCTGGAGTACGATCCAATGCTCTCGAAGCTCGTAGCCTATGGCGAGACGCGCGAGGCGGCGATTGCGCGGATGCTGGGGGCGCTCTCCGGCTACATGGTGGGTGGGATCAAGACGAATCTGGGGCTCTTCCAACGGATTTTGGAGGATGAAGAGTTTCGCGCCGCGGCCATCGATACCGGTTGGCTGGAGCGAGTGCTGGGTGCGCCGTCGGAGGTGCGAGAGAGTACCGTACGGGCGGAGATAGCCGCGATTGCAGCGGCGTGGTTCGCTTCGCGGAAGGCTGGCGAGGTGCCAGCGCCGACGGGCTCGGCGGAGAGCGCCTGGGCCTCGGCTGGGCGGCGGGAGGGGCTGCGCTGATGGCAGGTGTTTGGGTTGAGATCGGGAGCAGACGGCTCAAGGTGGAGCTGGGAGCCGAAGGCGCGGCACGGGTTGATGGAGCGGCTTGTGAGGTCAATCTGCAGGAGCTTGAGCCGGGTGTGCTTTCTCTGCTTTACACCGATGCGCAGGGCCGGACGCGGAGCTACCGGTGCACGGCGGATGACGGCGCCGTCGTGGTGAATGGCGAGCGGGTGGAGTATTCCATCTACGATCCGCGGAGCCTGCGCGCGAGCAGTACGGGAGCATCTGCGAGTGGGCCGAAGGCATTGAAGGCGCCGATGCCGGGGCGCGTGGTGCGCGTGCTGGTGGCGGAGGGCGAAGCGGTCGAAGCGGGACAGGGCTGCGTCGTGATCGAGGCGATGAAGATGCAGAACGAGCTGAGGGCGCCGAAGGCCGGCGTGGTGCGAAAGCTGGCGGCGAAGGTCGGAGAGATCGTTGCAGCGGGTGGCGTGCTGCTGGTTGTGGAATAGATTCTCTGGGCTGGCGGGAACTTTCTCGTCGCGGCTTACGTTTTCGCTTGCACGCCGACGTGCGTGATCTACAATTCCAGCCATACCTCCTAGGAGTATTCGCCATGTCGAATGAAGCAGTGGTTAATGTTGCTGCGCCGGTTCCAGCGGCGGCGGGTTTGAACCAGGTTGAGCGGGTGGTCGATACGTTCGTCGCTCCGACGAAGACGTTCCAGGATATTCTGCGCAGCTCCAGCTGGTGGCTGCCGTTCCTGCTGATCCTTCTGACCTCGGCTCTGTTTACGGTTAGCGTGGACCGGCAGGTCGGGTTCGACCGTGTCTACGACAACATTCTGCGCGAGAGCCCGAAGGCGCAGGATCGCATCAGCCAGCTGACGCCGGAGCAGCGGACCGCGCAGGTGACGATCGGGGTGAAGTTCACCAAGATCATCTCGTACGCGTTTCCGGTTATCGTGCTGATCGTCGTGGCCATTTACTCGCTCATCCTTTGGGCCGCGTTCAACTTCGGCCTGGGCGCGACCACCAAGTACCCGCAGGTGTTCGCGGTTGTGATGTACGCAGCGCTTCCCGGGATGCTGCTTGGCATTCTGACGTGGGTAACCGTGACGTTTGGCGCGAATGCGGATGCATTTAACATCAACGACCCAGTTGGCACGAATCTGGCGTACTACATGCCGGATGCTTCTCTCTGGATGAAGTCGCTGCTGGGGCGGCTGGATATCCTGAAGCTTTGGACGCTGGCACTTGAGACCGTGGGAATGGCCGTAATCGCGAAGAAGACGGTGGTGCAGTCAGCCGTGGTTGTAGTGGGATTCTGGCTGCTGATCACGGTGATAAGCGTCGGCTACGCGGCGATGCAGTCTTAGGAAAGACTTGTCCTGCCGGACGGGCCCGCTGGTCGCGCGGGGCGAGCACCTCGTGCGGTGATCGCCTCGCGTGGCCTTCCCGTTGGTCAGGCGGGGAAGCTTGTGCTTACTAGCGGGAAAGACCGCCGAAGTGCTGTTTTATTCCGTCCAACGCTTGAAGACGAGCGAGCCGTTCGTGCCGCCGAAGCCAAACGAATTCGAAAGCGCGTAGTCGATCTTCGCCTTCTTCGGTTCGTTGGGCACGTAGTTCAGCCGGCACTGCGGGTCGAGCTCGTTGATGTTCATGGTGGGCGGCGCCGTCTGCTCCAGCATCGCCATTAGTGTGATGCCGGCTTCGAGACCTCCCGCGCCGCCGAGCAGGTGCCCGGTCATCGACTTGGTCGAGGAGACGAGCAGCTCGTGATCGAGTGCGCGCTGACCGAAGACGTTCTCAATCGCTTTCGACTCCATCGCGTCGCCGAGTGGCGTGGAGGTGGCGTGCGCGTTGACGTAGTCGATCTGGTCGGGCGAGATGCCTGCCACGCGGAGCGCGTTCATCATGGCGCGGTAGCAGCCCTCGCCTTCGGGCGCCATGCCAGTCATGTGGAAGGCGTCGGCGGACATGCCGTAGCCGATCACTTCGCCGAGAATCTTGGCGCCGCGAGCTTTCGCAAACTCGAGTTCTTCGAGGATGAGGATGCCGGCACCCTCGCCGACCACGAAGCCGTCGCGATCCTTGTCCCAGGGGCGGCAGGCGTGCGTAGGGTCGTCGTTGCGGGTACTGAGCGCCTTCATGGCGGCGAATCCGCCGACGCCCATGGGCGTGATGGCGGCTTCGGTGCCCCCGGCGATCATGGCGTCGGCATCGCCGCGCTGAATGATGCGGAAGGCGTCGCCGATTGAGTGCGCGGAGGACGTGCAGGCGGTCGCCGTGGCCTCGTTAGGGCCGCGCGCGTTGTACTTGATGGAGACGTGGCCGGCGGCGAGGTTGACGATCGAGCCCGGGATGAAGAAGGGCGAGATCTTTCGCGGACCGCCAGCGAGCATCGCCGAGTGTTCACGCTCGATCACGTCGAATCCGCCGATGCCGGAGCCGATGTGTACTCCGAAGCGGTCGCGGTTGCTCTCGTCGATCACCAGGCCGGAGTGCGCCATCGCCTCGGCCGAAGCTGCGAGCGCGAAGTGGATGAAGCGCCCCATCTTGCGGGACTCTTTCTTCTCCACAAAGACGAGCGGGTCAAAGTCTTTGACCTCGGCGGCGAAGCGAACGGGATGCCCGGTGAGATCGAAAGCCTTGATCTCCGCCATGCCGGACTTGCCGGCGAGCAGCCCCGCCCAGACTTCGGGCACGGTGTTGCCTACACCGCACAGGAGCCCGATCCCGGTGACGACGACACGCCGGGCGTGGCCTTGCACGGGGGCCTGCGCGGCGGGCCGCTCGCTTTGCCGCTGATTGGTCTCTGACATTGCCGCTTACTTGCCTTTCTGGTTCTTCTCGATGTAGTCGACGGCGTCCTTGACGGTCTTGATCTTCTCCGCGTCTTCATCGGGAATCTGGATGTCGAAGGCCTCTTCGAACTGCATGACCAGTTCAACCACGTCGAGCGAATCGGCACCGAGATCTTCCTGGAAGCTGGCGCCCGGGGTGACTTCAGCCTCATCCACCTGAAGCTGCTCGACAATGATTTGTTTGACCTTCTCGTCTACTGCTGCCATTTTGCTGTCTCCTGTTTGATGCTTGTCTGAAATCCTGTGCGCAATGGGATGCACTGCTCCCAAGGATAATGAGCGCCTTGGTGAGTGTAAACCAAATGGGCTGTTTACTTCTTTGCGGCGAAGATGCTGGCGCACCGCGACTAAGTGACCGGAAGTGGCGTCCGATAAGGTAGCGACTGCGAGGTTGATGGCGTTGAAACGATTTGGAGTGGCAGGATGTGTGGCGCTGGCCCTTTGCGGCGCGGCAACTTTGAGGGCGCAGCAGCCGGCGCAGGTGCCGGGATTGCCACCATGTCCGGAGATTCCGGCCAAAGGGCAAACCGTGGACGAGCACGGACGCAAGGCGACCCAGGTGCGGGTGAAGATGGATGTCGACGTGGACGGCGCACCGAACGCCTACGGCCCGAAGGGCAAGAAGACGCTCGACATTCTGGCGCACGCGCGAGCGCCGCACTCGCGGGAGATCGTGGGGTACATGACGGACTATGACGGCGGGCCGCCGACGGTGCAGGGGCCGGAAGACCCGTATCCGGGCTACTACGTCTCGCAGACCGACTTTGCGGACCTGAAGAACAAGCGCATGGAAGACCCTCGGCGGTACGTGGACGCGACCAGGATCAACTATGTGGTCGAAGGCGATGTGGCGAAGAAGGCCGGCGTGCAGATGGGCGACTTTGCGACGGTGTATAGCTGCCGCACGGGAAAGTTTGTTTACGCGATCGTGGCGGATTCCGGTAATCCCAGCGGAGCGGAGGGGTCGCTGGCGCTGGTGCGGGCGCTGGGGTACCCGCTGAAGAACGGGATCGATGACTCGGTGGATGGGCGGGAGATTGTGGTGACGTGCTATCCGGGGTCGAACCCAGGGAAAGAGTTCTTCAAGACGCAGGCGGCGCTGGATGCGGCGGCGCAGAAGCTGGGGCTGGGCAAGTAAGCAAAGCCTGAGCGGTGCGCCGATGCCGGGGGACGAGGAGCGGCCGCTCGATCAGACCAGTACGCCTAACCCATGCTTTTTTACGATCGTAAGCAGCTTGATGGCCATGCCGCTGGGCTTTTTCACGCCAGCCTCCCACTTTTCGACGGTGGACTCGCTAGTGTTGAGGTAGCGGGCGAAGACCGGCTGGCTGACGTGCTGACTCTCGCGGATGAGCTTGATCTCATCCGGGCCGAGAGAGGCCGGCAGGCTGAGGCATGACTGATCGAAGCCGCGCATCGTCTCCTTGTCGATCGTGCCTGCGCTGTACATTCCGGCGACGGCACTGTGTATCGCCTCGAAGGCTTCGCTCTTGTACTCCGGTTTTGTCTTCATGCGCATATCTCCACCAGTACTTTGAGCCGTAGCTCCTGCTCCAAAGCTTCGTGAGTCTTGTGGGCGTACAGGGCGGCCAGAGCCCTGAAACTAATCAGTTCGTCCTCAGCGATGTTGGCGCGGTCCTTCTTCGCGAACAGATAGGCGTATACCCAGACTTCGCCACCGCGGGCAAGGATCAGGGATCGATAGAGGTTCTTGCCGAGGCGCTTCTTGAAGACGCCTCCACCAAGGTCGTCAGCCTGGCCCCGGATTACCTGCCGAATAGCGGAGCAAAGCTCATCGTCATTGATGCGAGCCTTTCTGCAGGCCTTGGCGAACCAAGCTGTCTTGAAGACCCGCTCCGACCCTGTGACCATACTGAATAGTAGCACCAGGTGCTACTATTTTGCGCCGAAGGTGCGGTCTCCAGTTCCGCTAGTTTCAAGCGTCGTCGCCGACGGCGGCTAGCCGCAGGGTGGCCGGGGCGAAGTCTTCGAACTCCAGCGTGTTGCTTGTGGTGGTGTCGCTTACCTCGCGCAGGGTGCGGTTGATGGTGGTGGTCTTGCTGTTCAGGTCGCGCAAAGTGTTTTGAACGGTGCCAACCTGCTTTTCGACCTTGTCCAGCAAACCTCCGAACTTGCCGAACTCGGTCTTCGCGCGCTCGAGCACCTTCCAGACTTCGTCGCCTTTTTCCTGCAGGGCGAGCATATGGAATCCCATCTGAAAACTTGTGAGAATCGCCGAGAGCGTGGACGGCCCGGCGATGGTGACCTGGCACTTGGACTGGATCTCGGATTGGAGTGCGTCCCGGCGCATGACTTCCGCGTAGAGGCCCTCGGTGGGCAGGAACATGATGGCGTGCGGCGTGGTGACGGGCGGGTTGATGTACTTTTCGCAGATGCGCTTGGCTTCTCCCCGAATGGCAGCTTCGAAGGCGCGTCCACAGGCGGCGATCTGCTCCGGATCGTTGCCGGCGTAGGCGGTTTCGAGCCGCTCCCAGTCTTCGCGGGGGAACTTGGCGTCGATCGGCAGGAGGGTTTCGCCAGCGTTCGATGGGAAGCGCACGGCGAACTCGACGATCTGCTGGGTTCCGGGCTTGACGCAGGCGTTGCGTTCGAACTGCGCGGGGGCGAGCATCTGTTCGAGCAGCATGCCGAGCTGTACTTCGGCGAAGCCGCCGCGGGATTTGACGTTCGAGAAGATGCGCGAAAGGTCGTCGACGCCCTCGGAGAGCTTGGACATTTCGCCCAGGCCGGTATGCACCTTGTTGAGCTGATCGGTGACCTGGCCGAAGGATTCCGTGAGGCGGGTGTGCAGCGTGGCGTGGAGCTTTTCGTCCACCGTGGCGCGCATCTGCTCCAGCTTCGCCTCGTTCGAGGCGGATAACGCTCCGAGGCTGTTCTCTACCGAGGCGCGCAGCTTCTCCTGGTGGGCGGAGTTGCTCTGCGTCAGCTCGCCGAGCTTGTGGTGCAGCGCCTCCTGTGCGGCCAGGTGGGTGCGAGCCGATTCCGAGGTGAAGGCGGTGAAGCGCTGGGCTAACGTTTCAAGCGTGTTCTGCACGGTGGTGCGCAGCGCTTCGGCGGAGGTCTTGTTGTCCGCACGGAAGGTCTCTAGGCCGCCAGTGAGTGTCTGGCCAAGCTGCCCGATGGTCGTCAGCACCTCGGTGCGAAGGGTGGTGGCTGCATGGCCGTTCGCCGCGCGCGAGATGCCGGCTTCGGCGGCGATGTCGCTGCGCAGCTGTCCGAGCTGGCGTTCGAACAGGCTTTCCAGGCGCGCGAGCTGGTCGGGGATCTGCGCCTGCCGGGAGTCTGGCGCGGGCACCGCCGGCTTGCGCAGGAAAAGCGCAATCACTGCGATCAGGACGACGATTTGGATGGCGACGAGGACGAGCAGCATTTCGATTTTCCTTCGCCACAGCATAGCAGAGGAGGCGAGGTTGAAAAGCGAACCCGCGGAAGCCGGGAGTTCGCCGAGTTCTGAACAGAAATACAACTGCGGGGCTCGGACTGCTATAGCTGCCGTTGAACGAGCCAGGAGATTTCTCAAAAATATTTACTGAACGTGTTCAAATAATCTGCAACTCGCGCCCGAACGGTTGTATCTTGTTGTTGAACGTGTTCAAAATATGCAGTTTCGAGGTGTGAGATGAATGTAGCGGGATGTTACTTCAGCTATCTGGCGATTTCGATTGGGTTGACGATCTGGGTGGCGCGGACCCTGCACCAGAGCGGCCGGGTGTTCCTGATCGATGCGTTCCACGGCAATGCGGAGCTGGCCGACAGCGTCAACCATCTGCTCGTGGTGGGCTTCTACCTGATCAACATCGGTTACATCGCGCTGGCGTTGACGACGCGCAGTCCGATGGCGACCTTTCGCGAGATCATTGAGCTCGAAAGTGTAAAGATAGGCGTGGTGCTGTTGATCCTTGGCGCGATGCACTTCTTCAACATCCTGGTGTTCGCGAAGATGCGGGCACGTGGCCGGGTTGGCGCACCGCCACCGCCGTACACGGTGATCCCGCAGCACTGAGGTTTCGCTTGAAAGCAAAGGCAGAAAAGCCAAGCAAGTCGGAGGAGACGCGCGGCCGGATTCTGGAGGCCGCGCTCTCCGTCTTTCGCGAGCGTGGATTCGAAAAGGCCACGATGCGGGAGATTGCCGCGGAGGCCGGCGTTGCGGTGGGCGCGGCGTACTACTACTTCGATTCGAAAGACGCGATCGTGATGGCGTTCTACGAGCAGGCGCAGCGCGCGATGCACGTAGGGATAGAAGCCGCGCTCGACGAAGCGAAGACGCTCGAGGACAGGCTGCGTGTGATTATCGAGACCAAGTTCGACTACTTCGCGCCCAACCGCAAGCTGCTCGCTGCGCTGACGGCGCATACCGACCCGGAGCATCCCCTGTCGCCGTTTTCGCCGGAGACGGCTGCAATTCGAGAACAGGATGTGGCGAGCTTTGAGCGGGCCACGGCTGAGAGCAGGGTCTCGCTGCCGAAGTCGGTTGCGCCATACCTCGGGCGGCTACTCTGGATGTACCAGATGGGGCTGATCCTGTTCTGGGTGTACGACAACAGCGACGGGCAAGAGCGGACGAAGCTGCTGTACGAGAAGACGCTGAAGATGCTGCTGGTGACGTTGAAGCTGGCGGCAATCCCGATCTTCAGGCCGCTGCATAAGCTTGCGGGGGAGTTGTTGCAGGTGGTGTATGGGGAGGTTGGGCCAGGGGCTGGGCTGGTCCAATCCCACCCTAGCTCCGCGAGGGTGGGGCACCCAGAGTGAGGACGGCGGCGCGGAGTGCGGGTGGGATCTCGTGGACGCGGAGAATGTGGGCGCCGGCGTGGATGCATTCCAGGTGGGCGGCGGTGGTGGCTTCGAGGACCTGGGCGGGTGTGGGGCTGGTGAGGTGCGCGGTGAGGAAGCGCTTGCGCGAGAGGCCGGCGAGGATGGGGAAGCCCAGTTGGTGGAGCTCGGCGAGGTGGTGGAGCAGGATGAAGTTGTCGGGGCCGAGCTTGCCGAAGCCGAAACCGGGGTCGAGAACGATGGTTTCGCGCGGGATGCCGGCTGCTGCAGCCTCCACGAGGGTGTGGCGCAGGCCGTTGAGGACGAGCGACATCACCTCTTCGGGGGCGAGCGGTGGGAGGGTGCGCCATTCGGTGGGTTTGCCGCGGGTGTGCATCAGGATGGCGCCGGGTTGCAGGCGCGCGAGCGTCTCGGCCATGGCGGAATCCCACTGCAGGCCGGAGACGTCGTTGATGATCTCGGCGCCGGATGCGACGGCGGCTGCGGCGGTTTCGGCGTGGTACGTATCGACTGAAACGACCGTGTCGGGCCGCGCTTTGAGGATGGCCTGGAGCGCCGGGAGGACGCGGGCTTGCTCTTCTGCGGGCGAGATGGGCTTCGCGTTGGGGCGGGTGGATTCGCCGCCGAGGTCGAGCAGGTCGGCACCGTCGTCGAGAAGCTTCAGGGCCTGTCCGACTGCGGCTTCAGGATTGAAAAACCGGCCACCGTCGGAGAAGCTGTCGGGGGTGATGTTGACGATGCCCATCAGCAGTGGGCGTTTGCCGAGGTCTAGGGTGCGGGTTTTCAGTTGCCAGTGCATAAAGGCAAGTGCGTCCTCATGCCGGACGGGCAGCACTTCGTGCCGTCTTGGGCTTCGCGTGGTCCTCCCGTTGGTCAGCACGGAAGAGCGTGGCGCGTGCCCACGCGAAGCTCCCGGCGTACGCAGTACTGCCCGCCCGGCGTTAGGGCGCCCGCCCGGCCTGACACGAGCCTCAAACCGTCATCAGCTCTTTTTCCTTCGCCTTGAACAGATCCTCAAGCCGCTTGATCTCGGCATCCGTCAGCTGCTGCACCTCTTCGGTCGCGCGCTTTTCGTCGTCGGCGGAGATGAGCTTATCCTTCGCCGCCTTCTTAATCGACTCGTTGCCGTCGCGGCGGATATTGCGCATGCTGGTCTTGTGGCCTTCGAGCACGCCGGCCAGGTTCTTCACCGCTTCCTTGCGGCGCTCTTCGGTCATCGGCGGGATGGGAATGCGGATCACGCGGCCGTCGTGCATGGGGTTGAAGCCCTGGCCGCAGGTGCGGATCGCCTTCTCGATCGTGGGGACGAGCGAGATTTCGTAAGGCTGGACGACGATCAGCTGTGCCTCGGGCACGCTGATTTGAGCGACCTGCGACACCGGCACGTCGGAGCCGTAGTAATCGACCTTCACCTGGTCGAGCATATGCGCATTGGCGCGGCCGGTGCGGGCGGAGAGCAGATTGGCGCGGAAGTCGTCGACCGTCTTCTCCATGCGCGATTTGAGCTGGGTGTAGGTGTCTTTGAGGGGCGGAAGGTTCGCCATCGCTGAAGCCATTTGTTCACTTCCTTGAGCGCGAGGTGCGCCGTTCCTGATTCTAAAGCAGCTAAAGCCTCGCTGTACGGTTGGCTCGGCGCTTGCGGGGGCCTGTGGGCCGCCGCAATGGCCAAGGCGCTCTCGCAGAGTGCGCAGACGGAGCAAAGCGGATGCTCCGGGTAAACCGTTCCGCAGGCTGCTTTCCCGTGATTCTGAGCCCTTTTTTGTAAGCTTCCGTGGCTACTCTTCTGGCGGGACTGGACGCCTTGGCTGCCTTCCGCGGCTGGCGCCTTGCCGTGTATTCGCCGCGTCCTTCGCGGCTTTCGATTAAAGCGGTTTATTAGGCTTGTTAGCGTTGTTGGCGATTCTGTATAGTGCCTCTGGCAGAGAACGTTTACGCAAACCGTGGCGCGAACGTATCGATGCCTGATTCACAAGACCTTCGATCGGGAAGAGGACATCCGGCGCTTGCCAGCCGGGCCTGAGGAGTCGCATGCCGCAGACTGAGAACGTTCGACGCAGCACAATCGAGAGCCGGTGCGGAAGCCGGACGCGCGCCAACTTCTTTACACCTTTCTCCCGGCCGCGAGCTGTTCGCTCGAAAGCAGGAGCCTGGGAGAAGGTTTCGCAACTGGTCCTGGCAGCGGCATGCCTGCTGACGGTTGCCGGGGCCTCGCAGCTGCGGGCGCAGGTGAAGACGATCATTCCGCCAGTGGTTCCGGGGGCAAAGCCCGTCGCAGTCGAGCACATCAAGGTGCATGGCACGTACCTCGAAGGCAATCTCGAAGGCGATGCGGTCGATCGCGACGTCATCGTCTTCCTGCCGCCGAGCTACGCGAAGGAGAAGCATCGGCGCTACCCCGTGGTCTACGCGCTGCACGGCTACTCGATTGGCGCCGAGCAGTGGACGCACGAGATCCAGGTGCCGCAGACGATCGAGGGCGCCTTTGCCGAGGGCGCGAAGGACATGATCGTCGTGCTGCCGGACGCGAAGACGATCCACAACGGCTCCATGTATTCGAGCTCGCAGACGACCGGCGATTTTGAGAACTTCATCGCGCACGATGTGGTGGCGTATATCGACGCGCATTACCGGACGCTGCCGAACCGCCTGAGCCGCGGCCTGGTGGGCCACTCGATGGGCGGCTACGGCGCGACGCGCATCGGGATGAAGCACTCCGATGTCTTCGGCAGCCTCTACATTATGAGTCCGTGCTGCATGTCGGCGCGACCGCCAGGGCCGCCTAACCTCGAGGAGGAGAAGAAGCTCGAAGCCGTGAAGAACGCGGAAGACTCGGCGAAGCTATCATTCTTCGAGCGGGCGCAGCTGGCATCCGCGGCGGCCTGGTCGCCCGATCCGAAGAACCCGCCGCTCTATCTCGATCTGCCGACCAAGGATGGAGTTACGCAGCCGGACATTCTCGCCAAGTGGGCCGCGAATGCGCCGCTCGACTTCATCGATCAGTACATCGACGGCCTGCGCCGGTACAAAGCCATCGGCATCGATGTGGGCGACCAGGACGGCTTGAAGGTGGATACGGCGAAGCTGCACGACGTGCTCGACCGGTATAGCATTGCGAACACTTTTGAGATCTACTCCGGCACCCACACCAGCGCAGTCGCTGACCGCTTTCAAAATCACGTCATGCCATTTTTCAGCAAGAATCTCTGCTTTGACCAAAGCTGCCAGTAGGCGGCTGGAATGAAAGGACACCCATGAACGACTCTTCTCTTCGCGCCTCGCATCGAGGCTTTGCTGCAATGTTCTCCGCCGCGGCCTGCGGCGCTGCCTTGTGCCTTGCGATGCCCGCGGCGCAGGCACACGCGCAACAGGATGCCAAGGCTGCTCCGTACCTGAATCCTGAGCTCTCGCCCGAGACGCGGGCGCGCGATCTCGTCGGACGCATGACGCTTGAGGAGAAGGCGTCGCAGCTCGTCAACCAGTCGCGTGCGATCCCGCGCCTCAAGGTTCCGGCGTACGACTGGTGGAGCGAATCGCTGCACGGCGTCGCGGTGAACGGCACGACCGAGTATCCGGAACCGATCGGCCTGGCCGCAACCTTCGACGCGCCCACGATTCATACGATGGCGGTTGCCATCGGTACCGAGGGACGCGTCGTCCACGCGCAGTCGATGAAGGATGGCGGCTCGGTGATCTTCCATGGCCTCGACTTCTGGGCGCCGAACGTCAACATCTTTCGCGATCCGCGCTGGGGCCGCGGGCAGGAGACCTACGGCGAAGATCCATTCCTCACCGGGCGCCTGGCGATCGCCTTCGTCACCGGCATGCAGGGCGACGACCCCAACCACTATCGCGTCATCTCCACGCCCAAGCACTTCGACGTGCACAGCGGCCCGGAGCCCACGCGCCACATCGCGGACGTGGACGTAAGCCGGCACGACCAGGTGGATACGTACGAGCCCGCGTTCCGGTCGGCGCTGGTCGACGGCAAGGCCGGCTCGACGATGTGCTCCTACAACGCCATCAACGGCCAGCCGGCGTGCGCCAACCAGTACCTGCTGCAGGATCTGCTGCGCGGCTCCTGGGGCTTCCAGGGGTATGTGGTTTCAGATTGCGGCGCGGTGCGCGACATCTACAGCGGACACCACTACCGCGCGACGCAGGCGGAGGCTTCGGCGATCTCGCTTGAGCGCGGCATGGATAACGAGTGCGTCGACTTCGCGCTGCTGAAGGACGACCACGACTACCACCCCTACATCGACGCCGTGCAGCAGGGATACCTGAGCCAGGACGCGATGGATACCGCGCTGGTGCGCCTGTTCACGGCGCGCATGAAGCTCGGCATGTTCGACCCGGCGGACAAGGATCCGTATGGTCACATCGACCCGAAGGAGCTGAACAGCCCGGAGCATCGCGCGCTGGCTCGCAAGCTGGCCGAAGAGTCGATGGTGCTGCTGAAGAACGACGGCACGCTGCCCATCAAATCCGGCACGCGCAACATCCTGGTGGTGGGGCCGCTCGCCGACCAGACAGCGGTTCTACTCGGCAACTACAACGGCACGCCGACGCACACGGTCTCGCTGCTTGAAGGGCTGAAGGCTGAGTTTCCCGAGGCCAAGATCACGTACGTCCCCGGCACGCAGTTTCTGCGCAACGATGGCGAGCCGGTGCCGAGCAACCTGCTGACGACGGCTGACGGCAAGCCTGGCCTCGAGGCAAAGTACACCGACAACGACGGCATCGACTTCGGCTCCGACATTAAGCCGAAGCCCATCACCAGCCGGGTGGAACCGAACATCAACCTGACCGAGCAGGACATGCCCGCCGCAGCCAAAGGCAAGAAGACGGTCGGCGTGCAGTGGAAGGGCGAGCTCGCGGCGCCCGAGACCGGCGACTACATGATCGGGCTTGAGGCTGCCGGCTTCGCGCGTGTCGCCGTGGACGGCAAGACCGTCGCGCTGCAGTACGACTCGCAGGGAGTCGCGACCAACCTCGGCCGCATCCACCTGGTGAAGGGCGAGAAGACTGAGTTCGAGGCGGACTATCGCGTCTCCGACGGCGGCAAGCCGAGCGCGAAGCTAATCTGGAAAGCGGTCAACGATGCGCCGTCGCCGGAGGCCGTTGCCGCGGCTCGCAATGCGGACCTGGTCATCGCTGCGGTCGGCATCACCAGCCATCTCGAAGGCGAAGAGATGCCCGTCAACCAGCCGGGCTTCCTTGGTGGCGACCGCACCAGCATTGACCTGCCGCAGCCCGAAGAGGCGTTGGTCGAGGCCGTTGCCGCAACCGGCAAACCCATGGTCGTCGTCCTGATGAACGGCAGCGCGCTCGGCGTCAACTGGATCGACAAACACGCCAACGCAGTGCTCGAAGCGTGGTACTCGGGAGAAGAGGGCGGCGCGGCGATTGCCAGCACGCTGAGCGGCAAGAACAATCCCGCGGGTAGGCTGCCGGTCACCTTCTATAAGGATGTGAGCCAGCTGCCGAACTTCGAAGACTACACCATGGAGAACCGCACTTATCGCTACTTCAAGGGCAAGCCGCTCTATCCGTTCGGCTACGGCCTCAGCTATAGCAGCTTCAGCTATAGCGGGTTGAATGTCGCGGAAGCCCACGTCAATGCAGGCGATCCCGTAATGGCTACCGTAACGGTTACGAATACAGGCAAGTTCGCCGGAGACGAAGTGGCGCAGCTCTATGTCAAGTTCCCCGACGTTGCCGGTGCACCGCGCATCGCGCTGCGTGGCTTCAAGCGGGTTCACCTGGAGCCGGGCCAGAGCCAGCAGGTACAGTTCGACCTGAAGAACCGCGACCTCAGCATGGTGACGGAGGCTGGCCAGCCGATCATCGCGCCGGGTGACTACACGCTGTCGGTTGGCGGGGGCCAGCCCGACACCGCAGCGCCTTCGGTCAGCGGTCACTTCCACGTGGACGGGCAGATCGCTCTGCCGGAGTAGGAACTGGTCTGAGCGACGCGAACCGCGCCTCCGAAACACCCATCGCGGCCTCTGCGCAGAACACCAGCGCAGAGGCCGCGAAGACGCATGCCGCGATGGAGGATGCGACGACGCATGCCGCACTCAAACGCCGCTGGTGGTATGTCCTTCCGGCGGTTTTCGTCACCTACAGCCTCGCGTATCTCGACCGGGCCAACTACGGCTTCGGCGCCGCGGCCGGCCTGGCCGCAACGCTGCACATCGACGGCCGGCAAAGCTCGCTGCTCAGCGCGCTGTTCTTCCTCGGCTACTTCCTCTTCCAGGTTCCGGGCGTGATGCTCGCACGCAAGCGCAGCGCGTCGCTGCTGGTGGCGATCTCGCTGGTGGCGTGGGGCACGCTGGCCGCGCTCACCGGCGTGCTGCGCAGCTTCTGGATGCTGGCACTGGTGCGCTTCCTGCTCGGCGTTGCCGAGAGCTTTATCTTCCCCGCGATGCTGCTGTTGCTCACGCGCTGGTTTACGCGGCAGGAGCGTTCGCGCGCCAACGCCTGGCTCATCCTCGGCAATCCCCTGACGGTGCTCTGGATGTCCGCCGCCACCGGCTTCCTCATCCAGTCGGTCGGCTGGCAGCATACGTTCATCCTCGAAGGCATTCCGTCGATCGTGTGGGCGTTCGGCTGGCTTGCCATCATTCGCGACCGTCCCGTGCAGGCCGCGTGGATGACTCCAGAGGCCGCCGCGCAGCTCGAAGCGCAACTCGCGCAGGAGCAGCGCGCGATCGCGCCTGTGGCCGGCATGCGCGCGGCCTTGCTGCGGCGCGATGTGCTTCTGCTGATTGCGGTCTACTTCTGCTGGAGTCTCGGCATCTACGGCTTCGTGCTTTGGCTCCCGACCATCGTGCGCCAGGGCGCGGCGCTCTCGATGGGCAGCACCGGCCTGCTCTCGGCCGTACCGTATCTCGCTGCCGTCGTGATGATGCTGGTGGTGGCGCGCGTCTCCGACCGCTCGCAGCGCCGCGTCTCGCTGGTGTGGCCCATCCTGCTCTGTGCGGGCTGCGGCCTGTTCTTCTCGTTTGCTTTCGCGCGCACGAGCTTTCCGCTAGCCTTCGCCGGGCTGGTCGTCGCCGGCGCCTGCATGTACGCGCCGTACGGCCCGTTCTTCGCCGTCATCCCGGAGCTGGTCCCCAGCAACGTCACCGCGGAGGTGCTTGCGACAGTCAACAGCTCGGGCGCGCTCGGCGGCTTCTTTGGCAGCTATACGGTGGGCTGGCTGCAGGCGGTCACGGGTAACTCGCAAGCGGGTTTTCTGCTGATGGCCGTCGCGCTGGTCGTCTCCGCCGGGCTGATGTTCTGCCTGCGAAAACCAACCACAGCCAGCCAAGGTACCCTGATCTAGCCGATGCCTCCGCTCAACGACATTCTGAATAGCAACCCCTCGCTCTTCGCCGACGTGAAGACCCACGCGCCCGGCCCCAGCGGCGTGCTGCCCATCACGCCGGAGATGCTGCTGCACGAGCCCTCCGGCAACCTCTTCGGGCTCTCGCAGAACGCCGGCATGGGCTGGGAGCCCGGGCGCATGACCGACCCCGAGTTCCTCATCCTCAGTACGCATGGCGGCATGCGCGCGGCCGATGGCACGCCCATCGCGCTCGGCTTCCACACCGGCCATTGGGAGGTCGGCCTGCTCGTCGCCGAGGCTGCCCGCGAGCTGCGCAACCTGCACTCCATCCCCTTCGCCGGCGCGTGCACGGACCCCTGCGACGGCCGCACCCAGGGCACGGCCGGTATGCTCGATTCGCTCGCGTACCGCAACGACGCGGCCGTGGTGCTGCGTCGGCTGATGCGCTCGCTGCCCACGCGCAAGGGCGTGATGGGCATCGCCACCTGCGACAAGGGCCTGCCCGCGATGATGATGGCGCTCGCTTCGTCCGGTAGCTACCCCAGCATTCTCGTGCCCGGCGGCGTTACGCTGCTGCCCGAAGAAGGCGAAGACGCCGGCAAGGTGCAGACCATCGGCGCACGCTACGCGCAGAGCCAGATCACGCTCGAATACGCGGCGGAGATGGGGTGCAAGGCATGCGCCTCGCCCGGCGGCGGCTGCCAGTTTCTCGGCACCGCGGCGACCGCCCAGCTGGTGGGCGAAGCGCTCGGCTTGTCGCTGCCGCACACCGCACTCGCGCCCTCGGGCCAGCCCATCTGGCTCGATGCGGCTACTCGGTCTGCGCGGGCGTTGCGGCGCATGGCGGAGGCGAAGATCGGCACGCGAGACATCCTCACCGGCGCAGCCGTGCGCAACGCCATGGTGCTTCACGCAGCCTTCGGAGGCTCGACCAATCTGCTGCTGCACATTCCCGCGATCGCCCATGCGGCCGGGCTCGCGCGCCCCACGGTCGCAGATTGGACGGCGGTAAATCGCCTGGTTCCGCGGCTGGTCGATGCGCTGCCGAACGGCCCGCACGGCTACGCCACCGTGCAGGTCTTCCTCGCGGGCGGCGTGCCGGAGGTGATGCTGCACCTGCGCGCAGCCGGCCTGCTCGACACCTCGGTGAAGACGGTCTCCGGAGCCACACTCGGCGAGAACCTGGACTGGTGGCAGCAGAGTGAACGCCGCGCGGCGCTGCGGTCGCGGCTGCAGGCGCTCAACGGCATCGATGCGGACGACGTGATCCTGTCGCCCGATCGTGCGCGTGCTCGCGGCATGACCGCGACCGTTTGCTTCCCATCCGGCAACCTCGCGCCCGAGGGCTCGGTGATCAAGAGCACGTCCATCGATCCCAGCCTGATCGACGGGGATGAAGTCTACCGGCACGAAGGCCCGGCCCGCGTCTTCATCACCGAGGTTGCGGCGATCGAAGCCATCAAGAGCGGTGCTGTCTCGCATGGCGATGTGATCGTGCTCATCTGCGGCGGCCCCGCGGGCGCGGGCATGCAGGAGATCTACCAGGTCACGTCGGCGCTCAAGAACCTGCCCTTTTGCAAGCACGTTGCCGTGCTTACGGACGCTCGCTTCAGCGGCGTCTCCACCGGCGCTTGCATCGGGCACATCTCGCCGGAGGCGCTGGCCGGAGGGCCGATCGGGCGCGTTCGCGAGGGCGACCTGATCGAGATTGTCGTCGACCGCCGCGCGCTGCACGGAACCGTTCATCTGATCGGCGACGGTGCGGAGCGCTTTTCGCCCGAAGAAGGCGCGAAGCGGCTCGCCGCGCGCGGCTCGCGGCCCGATCTCGCACCGCATCCCGATCTGCCGGACGACACGCGTCTGTGGGCAGCGCTCACCCACGCGAGCGGCGGCGTGTGGGGCGGCTGCGTGTACGACGCCGACAGCATCATCGCTCAACTCACAAGACCTCCCAACATTCCGCGCCACCAAGAGGAAACGCTATGAAGCTCTACCGCACCACGCAAGGCATCCTGGTCGAAGCCGAAGGCCGCTTCCACCCGCTGGCAAACCTCGGCTGGAACGAGCTGCTGGCGAGCCCGGACCTGCTCCAAATCGCCCGTAGCGCAACCTCTCACGGCGAGACAACCCTCGACCCTTCCAGCGTGCTCGCGCCAATTCTCGACCAGGAGGTGTGGGCCGCGGGCGTCACCTACTACCGCAGCCGCGACGCCCGCATGGCCGAGAGCAAGGAAGCGGGCGGCGGTTCGTTCTACGATCGCGTCTACGCGGCGGAGCGTCCGGAGCTCTTCTTCAAGGCTGCCGGCTGGCGCGTCGTCGGGCCGGGCGGCGCGGTTCGCATTCGCTCGGACGCGAAGTGGTCGGTGCCTGAGCCGGAGCTCACGCTCGTCGTCAATCCGTCGGGCGAGATCATCGGCTACACCATCGGCAACGATATGAGCTCGCGCGATATCGAAGGCGAAAACCCGCTCTACCTGCCGCAGGCGAAGGTTTACGACGGCAGTTGCGCGCTCGGCCCGGCGATCCTTCTGGCCGAAGAGCCCATCGCGCCCTCGACCTCCATCCAGATCCGTATCGACCGCGGCGGCTCGGCGGCTTTCTCGGGGAGCACCACGCTTGCCGAGCTCAAACGCGAGCCGAAGCAGCTGGTCGAGTACCTCTTCCGCGACCAGCGCTTTCCCAGGGGAGTCTTCCTGATGACCGGCACCGGCATCGTTCCGGGGGACGAGTTCACGTTGCACTCCGGGGATGTCATCTCGATCACCATCGCGGGAGTTGGAACCCTCGTCAATCCCGTCGCCTAAGGCACTCCGGGCCGGCAGAACCCGTGGAACGTCCACGAAATCTGCCATGAGGAGCCCGCTTTACACGGCTGCCTCGCCGGCGCGATACATTGAAAGCGAGTCCGCGATCGGGCGGGCTCCCCGCTTTTTCGCGAATATTCACAGGGAAAGCGCCTTATGCCTCAGTGGGTTGGGCTGCGCTGCGCTCTCCAGTGCAGCAAAATCCTCTGACGCGCATCTCAGAGGGTAGTATTCGACGATCAGGCAAGCAGGTCCCAGAAGGAGCGCTCTCGATGGAGTTTCACATTGCCAAGGCTATCCGCGAACGGGTAGGGCTGGATGAGTTGTTGTTTAGTTTCTCCGGCAACGTTCTATTCGCGAATGTCGCCGCCAGCCGCAAACTCGCGCATAAGCTGAACGCGCTCCAGGGGCCAGACGCTTCGCCCGACAAGACCGTCCACGCCGGCGCGCTCTTTGCCATGGGCCTCATCGACGAACTGAGCCATGCGCTCGTCGCCAAGTACCGCAAGGATGTCGATCCCAGCGTGTTTTCAGAGGCACTCCGCTACTTCGGCGAACAGGTCGGCCCGGCCGAGCGCGATCGTCTGCTGCTCGAGTTTACGGAGCAGTTTCCCAATGTCGCCGTCTACCGCGGCGAGCTGACTGCACAGCAGTGGCTGGCAGGGCAGACCGACGAAATCCCGAATCGCGAAGCGGCTTTCGAAGAGATGATGCTGCTTTGGCTCGCCAACCGGAACCCGGCGTTCGCGCCCTTTCGCATGTTGTTTGAAGATGAGGCCCTGCAGAAACAGACTGCGTACAAGCCGGTCACAAAGTCGTTTCCCGACTACTTCGCCACGCGGCCGCCGGTCGAGAGCGGCCTGGGCACGCTGCTCGAAGCGCTTGAGGCGCCGATGCGTGCCGCGCCGGGCTCGCTGACCGGGCAGCTGGATGTGATCCGGCAGCTTTGGGCGCCGGTTCTGGGTGACGACCTGCATCGCGTGCTGCTCGCCATCGACGTGCTGCGCGAGGAAGAGGTTGCGGTCTGGATGATGTTCCATCCGGCCGGCCCGGACTGGCACCGGCACGGCGAGTTCCGGCGCGGCAACGAAGGCTTCCTGGGTGACGAGTACGTCGGCTTTGAAGACGACTGGATCACCGGGCCCGACGGCGTGCGGCGCCGGCGGCTGTATGACCACGACTACCAGGCGCCGCTGGTCGAGTACGAGGCGTTCAGCGCCGACCAGGCCTGGATGCCGACGGTTGTGCTGATGGCCAAGAGCACGTATGTGTGGCTCGAACAGCTCTCGAAGAAGTACGGCCGGCACATTCACCGGCTCGACCAGATTCCGGATGAAGAGTTGCGCCTGCTCGCCAAGCGCGGCATCACCGGCCTCTGGCTGATCGGCCTGTGGGAGCGCAGCCGCGCGTCGCGCACCATCAAGCGCCTGCGCGGCAACCCGGATGCTGTCGCCTCGGCGTATTCGCTGAAGGATTACGCGATCGCCGAGGACCTGGGCAGCGAGACCGCGTACGAGCATCTGCGCGACCGTGCCGCTGCGTACGGGCTGCGGCTCGCGAGCGACATGGTGCCGAACCACATGGGCATCGACTCCGACTGGGTGATCGAGCATCCCGAGTGGTTCCTGGCGCGGCCGGAGAGCCCGTTTCCTTCCTATAGCTTCGAAGGCCCGGACCTTTCGACCGACAGCCGCGTCGAGATCAAGATTGAAGACCATTATTACGACCAGTCCGACGCGGCCGTGGTCTTCCGGCTGCGGCACCATCGCGATGGCGCCACGCGCTTTATGTATCACGGCAACGACGGCACCACGTTCGCGTGGAACGACACGGCGCAGCTCGACTACTCGAAGGCTGAAGTGCGCGAGCACGTGATGCAGGTCATTCTCGCGGTCGCGCGACGCTTCCCGATCATCCGCTTCGACGCGGCGATGGTGCTGGCCAAGCGCCACGTGCAGCGGCTCTGGTTTCCGCTGCCGGGCGCGGGTGGATCGATCCCATCGCGTGCCGAGGATTCGATGTCCGACGAGCAGTTCAACGCGCTGATGCCGCAGGAGTTCTGGCGCGAAGTGGTCGATCGCGTCGCCGCCGAAGTTCCCGGAACGCTGCTGCTGGCTGAAGCCTTCTGGCTGCTCGAAGGCTACTTCGTGCGCACGCTCGGCATGCACCGCGTCTACAACAGCGCCTTCATGAACATGCTGCGCGACGAGGAGAACGCCAAGTATCGCTCGTACCTGAAGAAGACGGTCGAGTTCGACCCGGACATCCTGAAGCGGTACGTCAACTTCATGAGCAATCCGGACGAGAAGACCGCGATCGACCAGTTCGGCTCCGGCGACAAGTACTTCGGGGTCTCCGTGCTGCTGGCGACGCTGCCCGGCCTGCCGATGTTTGGTCACGGGCAGATCGAAGGCTTCACCGAACGCTACGGCATGGATTTTAAGCAGGCGCGGCTCGAGGAATACCCCAACGAAGACCTGATCGCGCGCCATCAGCACCTGATCGCGCCGCTGCTGAAGAACCGCCATCTCTTCGCCGAAAGCACGAACTTCCTGATGTACGACTTCTGGGATGATTACGGGACCGTCGACGAGAATGTGTTCGCCTACTCGAACCGGCACCACAACGAGCGCGGCGTCATTCTCTACAACAACAGCTACCACTCGACGCATGGGACGATCCATTCCTCGGTGGGCTTCCTGGATAAGCACTCGGGCGAGTTGACGCAGCGCAGCCTGGCCTTTGGGCTGAATCTGCCGGACGACGAATCGCTGATCGTGTCGTTCCGCGACAACGTGGTCGGGCTGGAATATCTGCGGCGCGCGCGCGACCTGCGCGACAGCGGCTTGACCGTTGGACTGCGCGGCTACCAGCACATGGCACTGCTGCACTGGCGCGAGCTGCGGCCCACCGCAAGCCATCCGTGGGACCGCCTGTGCGACGCGCTGAACGGCTCGGGTGTTTACAGCGTCGAAGAGGCCCTGTCGCAGCTGCAGGTTCGGCCGCTGCTCGATGCGCTGCGGCAGGCGGTGACGCCGGAAACGATCGCCGTCTTCGACAGCATTGCGCGGGAGTTCACGCCCGAAGCCCTTGCCGCAGCCGAGGAAGAGCTGCAGGAGATCCTGACGCTGGCCGATGAGCCCGGCAACGACGATGCCGAGCCTTCTGCCGTGCGCAAGGTCGAGACGGGTTCGCTTGAGCCTGCCGACGAGCTGATCGCCGACCCGCGGCTCGAGGAGTTTGCAGGCAAGGCGCGCGCGTTCGCCAATCGCGTCGCGGAGTTTCTGCAGGCAGACGGTCGTGCCGCGGAGTACGAATCCGTCGTCCGCAGGAGTGCAACGAAGGCCGATCAAGACGAGTGCCGTGTGCTTGCCGATGCTTCGACGCGGCTGCCGGAGGCGGTTGCGGCGTTCCCGCGGACGCTTGAGCGTGCGGCTCGCGTGGCGCTGCCGAGCGACACGGCCAACCTGAACCCGGCGCACGCGTGGGCGCCAACGCTGGCGTGGCTTGTGTTCCAGACGCTGACGGAGCGGTTCTCCGCGATCGAGGTGTTCGAGCGCTTGAACCTGCGCTGGGCGCTGGCGGAGACGGTCTCGTCGGTCGGGCTTGAAGGCGAGGCCGCGTGGAAGGCTGCGGCGCAGGTGCGCGTGTTGCTGAAGTACTGCGAGCAGGACGCGGAGTGCATGAAGACGGTGGAGTTCTGGACCGATCCGGATGTGCGCTGGCTTGCGGGCGTGAACACGTCCGAAGGCACGGAATACATCAACCGCGAACGCTTCGAGGAGCTGGTCTGCTGGTGCCAGCTTCCGGCGCTGCTGCGGCTTGCGTCGTCCGGTGAGTTCGCGGAGGAGGCTGCCGCTATGGGCGAGGAAGCAGGCGAGTTCGCCGCGATGCTGCGTGCGAGCGGCTACAAGCTGAGCGGGTTCCTGGAGCAGCTCGCAGCCGAGGCGCCCGAAGACGCGCTGGAGCCGGAGGCGCTGGTTGCACCCGAAATCAAAGAGGAGTTTGCGGAGGTAAATGGTCGGGACGACTAGATTCGACCAAACCACAACGCCCACGCGGGTCTAATCCAGAGTGGTGTCCAAGGCGGACACCGATGTTTCAAAAGGGATTTACCTTCTACGCCGACTGGCGGACACCAGACGGCCAACGCCACAGGAAGGGCTTCGATTCAGCCCTCAAAGCAAAGCACTACGAACTCGAACAAAAGGGACAAACCGCAAACCCTACGGCCCCGGTACCGTCGCCAGCTACTGCGCGACGGTTGCAAGCCGTCCCGGCCCGCTTAGGTACATCGCCAGACGGCTCGGGGAGCTCTGCGAAGGGGTCGGACTCACAGAGCTCCGGCCCTGGCACGTCGAAGCCGTCGAAGCGTGGTACGCCAGCAAAGCGCGCGCCACGCGATACGGCTACGCCCGCAAACTCCGGCAACTCCTCCGAGGGATCGCGGCTAGCGGCGGAACGAATCTTGTCGCCTGTGTCTCCAAGGTCAAGGCACCGCAACCCCGCCTCACCCGTCCCACAAACTCCGAAGCCAGACGAGCCCTCGGTTGCCCCGATCTTGCACTCCGCTGGGTCATCACATGCGGGCTCGATATCGGGCTCCGGCGAGGCACGTCTGAGCAACTCACCCCTCGACACCTGGAATCCGGTGCCATCGTCACTTCCACCAAACGGGGGCGAACTGTCCATCTGCCCATCACCCCTCGAATCGCAGCCCTCGCGGAACTCGCTCGGGCGACCCCGGACGACGCGGATTTGAGATTTATCGACCTGCTGAACAATCGGCGGGTTATCCACGGCAACCAAACCATCCTGGCAAGGTGGCGCAACTGGAAAAAACAGGTCGGCTTACCAGCCAACCTCCGGCCCCACGATCTACGCCGCGACTTCGCCCATCGGGCCTACGCGGCTTGTCGAGACGTACGGCAGGTGCAGGGGGCGATGGGCCACGAATCGCCGGTAACAACGCTGAGGTACCTGCACCTCGCCGCACCAACAATCGACCCTTCCACGGTCGATCTAGCACTCATCCGAGAGGAAAGCGCATGTCCTACACCGTATCAGTTTCAACCACCTACCGCATCGGTTGTCCCGATTGCACCGCTGAGGCCGAACGCATCGCCGTTCAAGGCATCCGGGACAAATCCGTGACCTGCATCACCCTCAGGGCCGCGCTGAAGTGCGAACACGGCACCGAAGCGCAGCCAAACCCCCAACCATCGCTCCTAGGGCCATCCGGGAGCGACTCCGCGCCACTCCTACCGGGCCTCGACACCCCGCACTCCGATACAAACGGCTTCGACACCGGGGAGGGCTGGCAATGACCTGCTGCCACTGCAACTCGTACTCACCCGCTCTCCTGGCGCTGCGCTGCATGTGCGGCGAAACCGATCATGTCTGCTCGGGGTGCCTACGCCTCATGGCCGACTCGATGGACGAAGGCGAGGAGATTCCCTCGGGTCACATCCACAACCCGCAACCGCAACCCATCGTCAAGCACTAGGAGCAAACCCCAACCGCTGGTACTCTGGCGTCACGATGACGCCAGAGGCCAACGCTGTACTCTCCGCTGCCGAAGCGGTCGTGGTGTCCAATCAGCACGGATGGAGCTACAAGCTCGAATCCCGCCTTGGGCGGCTGCACTCTGCCGTCGTCGACTACCGCGTTGCGAGTCGCAAGCCGCTACCCGCCGCCCGGCTTGCGGCCCACGCGGTCACACCACCCACGATCGCCCTCGCCGCATCGGCCATCCGGGAGCTGCATCGGCACCGTCGCGGCTGAACGAACGCCGCATCAGGGTCAGCCGTCACCACCCTGCCGCCATCCGCTGCGCGGGGCGGACTGGCACAGCATACGGTAGGGTCGGTCGGTGCTCCTCCGCTGCGCTCCGTGCGCGCCGCCCTCCCGGCATCCCGCCCACCCTCCGCCAGCAACGCCCTTCGCCGCGATGGTGCCCGCGTCTCGGTCGTGCTCGGCTGCGGGCGCGTTCGGTGCGGTCCTCGCTTCGCTCCGGTCCACCCGGCGCGGCCGCCGCCGTGGGCGGGCCTCCGCTCCCTCCTCCGTGCCGTCGTCGGGGTGGTATCGCGGCAACTGCGCCGCTCCCACCCCACGCGCTGCGCGCTGGTCGCTCCCGCTGCGCGGGGCACCGCTGCGCCCACCCCCGCGCGGTGTCCACCCCCGCGCCGTCGCTTCGCTCCTCCAAAGGCGCGGGGGCAAGCAACCGCAACCGCAACCGCAACCACAACGGCAAAGGCCGCGCCCACCCCAGCGGCATAAAGGGTCGCATGGCCGTAAAGCCCTGCGCTTCGCGCACCCTCCGGGCTGCGGGGCGTTGACTGCCATGCGGCCCGCCTATCATCCGGGGCTGGGCGCGAAATACCCCCAATCCTTGGCGGCAACGGGTCGGAAAAGCCTCGCGCCGCGCCGCTCCGGGGCCGATCTGGCATCCCGTTGCGGCGCAAAAACCCGCTAGAATGTGGCCCATGAGCGATAACCCTTCAACCGAAACCGCAACCACCCCACCCCCACCCCCGACCCCAAACGACGGGTTCACGGCGGAACTCGCCCGCGGCGACGCCAAACTCACCGCCAGTATCGAAGCCCTGCCGCGCTGCGAACGCTGTGCCCACATCAGCTACATGGAGGGCTGGAACAAAGTGGTCGAGCGGATGCGGGGGCCAAAACAAGCCCAGTTCCCCACGCTCACCCCCGCGTCCAAACCACGCTTCGTCGCGGCAGTCGTCAAAGCCCTGGTCGCAGGCTCGATCGAAGCCGCTGCGGCGCGGGCCATGCTCTACGCCGCGCAACTCATCCCCGACAAGCCCGCCCCGGCCCGCACCCCGGCGCATCACGGCCTGAAACCACCCTCCGGCCCACCGTCCGAATACCGCAAAAAGTAGGTGTCCAGCGCGGGTGTCCAAGGTGTCCAAGCTGGACACCAACCCTCGGGACACTTGGACACCACCCTTGACAATCCACAGCACCTTGTGTCCTGATGCCTGTGGACACCACTTCAGACCCGCTTGGACACCAGAAATAAAGAAAATGGTCGGGACGACTAGATTCGAACTAGCGACCTCACCCACCCCAAGGGTGCGCTCTACCAGGCTGAGCCACGTCCCGACTGTGATGCTTGCAGCGCGCAGAGGTGCGCGCTGCGGGGTCTTTCCAGTGTAACGCAGGATCGGGGCTAATGCGTGGGCGCGACGTATTCCTTGGGCAATGCGCCGCCTTCGCCCTCGGCGAAGAAGAAGCCGTTCATCTGCTCGACGAGGAACTCCTGGGCTTCGCGGGTCCAGGGCTGGAGGCGATACTCATTGAGGAGCATCTTCTGGCGCTCGACCCATTCACCCCACGCCTTTTTGCTGACGTTGTTGTAGATCTTGTGGCCGAAGTCGGAGTCGAAGGGCGGCTCATCGAGGCCTTCCATTTCGGTCTTGTACTTGCTGCAGAACACCATGTGCGGCATTTGGGAGGGTCTCCTGGAGGGCTTGAGGGGGTACCCCCCCCGCCATGTTTTGTCTAAAATATTGCAAACAAAGGATTTATCGCTAAAATATTGAAACGAAAAGGCTTAGGGCGTTCTTGCACCAATAAGTGTGCATCGATGCCGGACGAACTCGGCATGCGGGTCTGTTTGAAGTATAGCCGGAGGTGCCTGGCGGCTAGTTGAAGTGGTTCCGGGAAATGGCACGCGCTTTGGAGGTACGGCGCCGGGGCTGAGGCCCCTTCTTCTCGGTTTGTCGTGTTCGTGGGACTGAAGTCGCCACCCTCGCACGGATGCTTCGTGTTGCTCCTGCGGTTGGGTGGGACGCTTCCATCGGAAGGCGGAATGCTTCGTCCTCCTCCTTTGCGTTGAGGCGCGAGCTGGCGGCGGGGGAACGTGGGAGGTGGAGGTTTCGTATGGGGGGATGGGTGGTTTGCGATACTGGAGAGGACGATGATGAGTATTTTTTGTCCCTTTTGGCTTGTTGTGCTGTGTTGGGTGGGTGGAGCTCTTTCGCCGTGGAGTTGGGCGGCGGAGGGGCCGCGTGGCGGTTTCGAGGGGCAGGCGGCCCGGTCGGGGGTTGGGCAGGGGAATGGACAGGGGGTTGGGCAGGGAAGTGGGATGGGTGCGGGGCAGACGGTGGGGAAGCCGCGGGTGATCGTGTTTGTGCATGGGTTGCATGGGGACAGGACCTCGTGGCGGGCGGCGAATGGGGCGTACTGGCCGGATATGGTGAGGAGCGACCCGCGGTTTGCGTACTCGGATGTGGTGGTGGCGGAGTATCCTTCGCCAGCTTCGGGTGGCAAGCTTTCGAGTATGCAGCTGGCCGATACGCTTTGGAACAACCTGCGGCAGCAGCATGTGTGGGAGCACCGCGAGGTGGTGTTCGTGGCACACAGCCTGGGCGGAATCCTGGTGGAGGAGATGCTGCTGCGGCATCCGGCGGACGCGGCGAAGGTGCGCTTCGTGGTGAGCTATGGAACTCCGCATGAAGGGTCGACCGTGGCGCGGGTGGCGTCGCTCTATGACAAGGACCCGCTGCTGAGTGACCTGAGCGATGCCGACGACAATACGTTTCTGACGCAGTTGGAAGATAAGTGGCGGAGCTCGCCGGCGGTGAATGGGATCCACCGTTTCTGCGCGTATGAGGACCAGGATACGGTGGCGGATGAGGGGTTGATCCGTTATCTGAAGCCGCATACGCGGGTGGTGAGCTACTTCAGCGCGACGTATGGATGCGATGTGACGACGCCTCCGCAGGAGATCCCGGCGGACCACATTCATATGATCAAGCCGGCGGACCGGAAGGCGCCGGCGTATGACTTCTTTCGGCGGGTTTACCATGACAATCCGATCCTCGAAGACCAGGTTGTGACGCGGGATAACCTGATCGGCGGGCTGACGGCGGGTTGCGACCAGACGAACGCGGACCCGGATCTGCAGGTGCCGGTGGCGCTCGACCCGGCGCTGCATGAGCGGGTAATCTCGGCGACGGCGGCGCTGATTGAGGCGGTGGACATTCGCGATCTCTCGCCGAACCCGCCGGCGGTGACACGGATCGACCCGGATGGCGTGGCGCATGTGAACTACAGCTTCAAGGGGCCGGGGAAGAAGCTGCTGGTGTGTCTCGGGAGTGGGCATGCCTCGCTGAATGTTGAGTTTTCGATCGACCGGCAGGTGCCGCTGCGGGAGCCGGGGAGCTAACAAATCTTCTGGACTCTTAGGGGCGCTCGAATGCATCCGAACGTAGGTGCGTTCCGCGAAGGTTCAGCTCTCGATCGCTGCAAGCAAGGCGGGGCCGAAGCATGTCTGGACGAATCCGGTGGTGCCGGGCGATCATCCTGATCCGACGATTGTTGAGGTAGACGGCGTGTTCTGGGCGTCGGCGACCTCGGGCGAGTGGTCGCCGCAGTTTCCGCTGTTCCGGTCGGACGATCTGGTGCGGTGGACGCCGGCCGGCTCGATCTTTCCTGCGCAGCCGGCGTGGGCGGAGGGCTCGTTCTGGGCGCCGGAGCTGGTGCATGACGAAGTAACGGGGCGATTTGTCGTCTGGTATGTGGGGAAGAAGCGGGGTGGGCCGCTTTGTGTTGCGGTCGCTACGGCGCCGGCGGCGGGTGGGCCTTATACCGATCTCGGGCCGCCGGTTTGTGAAGAGGATGGGTCGATCGATCCGTGTTTTGCGCGCGATGAAGAGGGGAAGCCGTACCTGATCTGGAAAGAGGACGGCAATTCGCAGCAGAGGCCGACGCCGATCTGGGCGCAGGCACTGACGGACGATTTGTTGCACCTGACGGGTGAGAAGACGCAGCTGATCGTCAACGACCAGCCGTGGGAAGAAGGGGTGGTGGAAGGGCCTTACATTCTGCGGCACGAGAACCGGTTTTACATGTTCTATGCGGGGAACTCGTGCTGTGGGCGCGAGTGCAAGTATGCGGAGGGTGTGGCGCGGGCGGACCGGCTGCTGGGGCCGTGGGAGAAGTGTCCGTGGAACCCGATTATTGGGGCGAACGACAACTGGCGTTGTCCGGGGCATGGGACGGCGGTGCGGGCCGAGGATAGCAAGGGCAGGCCGGGGCAGGAGTACTTTCTGTATCACGCGTATCCCGCGGGCGGGACGATCTATGTGGGGCGCGAGGCGGTGCTCGATGAGATTACGTGGCCGGCGCGGGAGGCGGATGGCACGCCGGGCTGGCCGGCGGTGAATGGCGGACGCGGGCCGGGTGAGGCGGCTGCGCCGTCGCTGATTGATTTTGCCGACCGCTTTGACACGGCGGAGCTTGGACCTTCGTGGCAGTGGCCAGTGAATACGCGTCCGGAGGTGGTGGTTGACGGGGGCGCGCTGCGGCTTGGAATTCCGCTGCAGTCGCCGCTGGCTGCAGGGCCGGTGGAGTCGGCGATGATTGCCGTGCCGCGACCGGCGGGGCTGCACTACGTGGCATCGGTGTGGCTGGATGTTCCGCCGGAGCCCGACGAGCCGTTGTGGGCGGGACTCTCGATTGTTGGCGATCCCTTCAACACGGTGGGGCTGGGTTTGCGTGGAAGCAGGCTGTGCCTTTGGTACCGGCGGGGCGATACGCAGGGCGTGGTGTGGGAGGTGGAGGTGCCGGCGGCTCGGCGGATTCATCTGCGGTCGCGGAGCGTGGGCAGCGAGCATCACCTGCAGTTCTCGTATGCGGTGGATGAAGGGCCTTGGGGCGAGGCTGGCGAGCGGTACGACGCGAGCGACCTGCCGGCGTGGGATCGCGGGCTTCGGATTGGGCTGATGCTCGAAGGGCCGATGGGACGGTCGGCTCGTTTCCGCGGGTTTGAACTGCGGGCGGGACGGTAGCGGCTGCCGAGGGGTTGAGGGTGGCCGATGCGGAAGCAGAGACACGATGCGTCGCCAGGGCGATAGTAGTCTTGGCCAGACGCCGACGAAGACCGCTGCCTTGCGAGCCAACTCTGAATATTCGCTAATGCAATCCGTATAGAATCGAATGACGATCGTACGATGAAGCGTTATGGAGCAGTGTTTGGAGGTAGTGTGACCAAGGCAAAGTTGTCTCTTCTTTTGCTCGCAGTGGGGGCTTGCCCGGCGTGGGGGCAGATGCAGGCGAACCTTCCCGATGTGCCGGTGGCGAGCGGGAACGTGGACCATAGAACGACGGGACGTGGCTTGTATGTTGCTTCGCTGACGGCCCCTGAACGCCTTGGAAATCTGGCCGGTATCGATGCCGCTGACCCGGTACGTGGCGGATTGGTTCTGCCGGAGACGACCATCTTCAGCCAGTATTCGACGCAGGCTCCGGCGCAGCCGCAGACCAGCGAGCCGGCTACGGCTTCGACGAAGAAGGATGCGCTGACGTGGCACGGGATCACACTCTACGGTGCGTATGACATCGGCCTGGGATGGGTGAGCCACGGGCTGCCGGAGAACGGCTACAACTACGAAGGCGAGTCGCTGGTGAATCGGAATGGCGCGCAGGCGCGGTTCGTGGTGGCACCCAATAACCTGCAGCAGACGGGCTTTGGGGTGCGGGGCAAGATCCGGTTTGCGCCGGGCTGGTTTGCCGTGTTCAACGCGTCGACGGGTATCAATCCGCAGTCGGGACTGCTGGCGAATGCTTCGAAGACGGACATTATCAACAACGGGCTGCCGCGCAGCAGCTACTCGATTGCGATTGACGGTGCGCGCGCGGGGCAGCCGTTCAACGACGAGTACTATGGCGGCATCTCGTCCGAGAAGTTCGGCACGCTGACGTTCGGGCGCGAGCGCTCGCTGGGCACCGACGTGATGCTGCAGTACGACCCGGCGAATGGGTCGTATGCGTTCTCATACATCGGCTACAACGGCACGATGGCGGGCGGCGGCGATACCGAAGATAGCCGCTGGGATGACGCGGTGAAGTACAAGGTGGAGTACGGGCACGCGCATCTGCAGGCGATGTACAAGTTTGCCGATGGCAATGGCGGCTGCTACTCGGCTGCGAGCACGTGGACGGCGGCGAACTGCACGCCGGAGACGGCGCATAACAATGCGTTTGGCGGTGGGATTGGCGGCACGCTGCACAAGTTCTCGTCGGACCTGCTGTACCAGCATTACAACCAGGCGATCAGCGTGCTGAACCCGTTGCTGGGCGCGCAGAGCGTGACGGCGACGTACCAGAACACGACCGATAGCATCAACACGAATCCGATCGCAGGGACGAACCTGATCTCGACCGACAACACGCTGTACGGCATCGTGACGGATAACAATGCGTTCCTGGCGACGGCCAAGTACGCGGGCGCGCAGTGGAAGGTGTACGGCGGGTTCGAGTACATCTGGCAGAACAATCCGCATGATCCGCTGGGCGTGGGCGCGTCGGACCAGGGCGGGTATTTTCTGAGCGGCGTGGAGGATAACAATCTCGACTCGGAGAAGATTGTGCGGATCTGGTGGACGGGCGTGAAGTACTCGATCGACCCGAAGACGGATGTGACGTTTGCCTGGTACGAGCAGCTGCAGAACGATTTCCGCGTGCCGCAGACGTGTTCGGCTACGGCTGGCTTCCGGGCGTCTTGCCCGGGTGCGCTGAACGAGGGATCGCTCTATGGCGATCACCACTTTACGAAGCGGTTCGATGGGTTTGTGGGGCTGGCGTATTCGTTTGTGTATGGTGGGTCGGCGATTGCGATTCCGCATGGGCCCGGGGTGCCGTTTCTTCACAACAGCAACTTTGCGCCGACGATTGGGGGAGATTCGCTTTCTAAGGTGGTGGTTTGCGACCGAGTTCTCGACGCGAGGGTCCGGCCGTTTTTGTTGGAGGGGTTGTTTTGGTGGCCGTAGCATGGGTCGCGCCTTCAGCGCTCAGGTGGGTTTTGTGCGGGGACCTGGGGCGTTGCCCCAGGCTGGTATGGGACGGGCCTTCGGCCGTGTATGAGCGTAGCGGCTGTTCAGCGTAGGGTCTGTTCTAGGCGGTAAGTTGGGCGGCGGCTTTGCGGTTGCGGGATTGGATCTCGATGTAGACGTGCAGGAGCGAGATGGCGGCGGGCGTGACGCCGGGGAGACGGCTGGCCTGGCCGAGGGTGTGGGGGCGGACGCGCAGGAAGGTCTGCTGCATCTCGCGCGAGAGACCGGAGATGGCGGCGTAGTCGAACCAGTCGGGGATGCGCTGGGTTTCGGCGCGCTTCATCTTGGCGATGGAACGGAGTTGCTGCTCGAGGTAGCCGGCGTATTTGAGTTCGGTGGCTACGGCTCGTTGTTCGTTGCGGAGAGTGGCTTGGGCGAGCGGGGACTTCGCTGCTGAGTCGTCCCACCCTAGCTCCGCGAGGGTGGGGCACCCGGCTTCGTTGAGGAGGCCGAGCACGTCGGTGATGTCGAGTTCGGGGCGGCGTAGGAGTTCGGCGAGAGTCTGGTTGTTGAGCTGGCCGTGGGGGTTGGGGTCTCGCCGGTCATTTGCGGAAGACAAATACAGGGGTCCTTCGCTGCGCTCAGGATGACGGAGATTTTCGGTGGGTGCGGGCGGGGCGCTCGATGTGCCGGATGTGCTGGGCATGGCGGATAGCTTGGCGAGGAGTTCGGGGGGGAAGGCGCGGGCGTCGGCGCGGGTGGTTTCGAGCTGGTGGCGGAGGTGCGCGGCGCGGGCGCGGCGTTGCTCGAAGGCAAGCCAGGTGGGGTCGTCGATGAGGCCGAGGCGGCGGCCGTGCGGGGTCAGGCGCGTGTCGGCGTTGTCGATGCGGAGGTGCAGGCGGAACTCGGCGCGCGAGGTGAACATGCGGTAGGGCTCGTCGGTGCCTTTGCTGATGAGGTCGTCGATGAGGATGCCGATGTAGGCTTCGGTGCGGTTGAGGTGGAAGGGCTCACGGTTTTGCAGGGCCAGTGCCGCGTTGATGCCGGCCATGATGCCCTGGGCCGCGGCTTCTTCGTAGCCGGAGGTTCCGTTGATCTGGCCGGCGAGGTAGAGGTTCTGGATGGACTTTACTTCGAGCGAGCGGCTGAGTTCGGTGGCGTCGATGGCGTCGTACTCGATGGCGTAGCCGGGGCGAAGCATGACGGCGTCTTCGAGGCCGGGGATGCTGGCGACCATGGCGCGCTGGACTTCCTCGGGCAGCGAGGTGCTCATGCCGTTGATGTAGATTTCGTCGGTGGTGAGGCCTTCAGGTTCGAGGAAGAACTGGTGCGAGGTCTTGTCGGGGAAGCGGACGATCTTGTCTTCGATCGACGGACAGTAGCGCGGGCCGATGGCTTGAATTTGCCCAGAGTACATGGGCGAGCGATGGGCGTTTTCGCGGATGAGCCGCATGGTCTCGTCGGTGGTGCGGGCGATGTGGCACTGGATCTGCCGCAGCGGGAGCGCGCGGGTGCGGAGGCTGAAGGGGGTGGGCTCGGCGTCGCCGGGCTGGGGTTCGAACTGGGTCCAGTCGATGGTGCGGGCGGAGAGACGAGGGGGTGTGCCGGTCTTCAGGCGCGTGCCGCGCAGGCCGAGACGCTTGAGGGATTCGCCGAGGTGGATGGAGGGGGCTTCGGTGGGGGTGCGGCCGGCAGGGATCTGGCGCTCGCCGCAGTGGATAAGGCCGTTGAGGAAGGTGCCGGTGGTGACGATGGTGGCGCGGGCGTGGATGCGGGTTCCGTCGCGAAGGATGAGGCCGGTGCACTGGCGGGCCGGGGCTGAAGCGCCTTGATTTGCGGGGCCGGGTTCATGAGGCTGAAGCCCCATGCTTCCACCCTTTTGGGGTGGTGGGACCGGGTGAGAGTCTACTTCCCATGTCTCAGAGGCGAGACATGGGGCACCCGGATGATGTTGGCTGGACCCACTCATCGCGTGAGACAAAGGCGCGATGAATGGGGCACGGGGAGTGCTGCTGTTGTCGATCAAGAGGTCGGCTACTTCGGCTTCGATGAGGGTGAGGTTGGGGGTGGATTCGAGGAGTTCCTTCATGCGCTGGCGGTAGATGGCCTTGTCGCATTGGGCGCGGGGGCTCCAGACGGCGGGGCCGCGGGAGGTGTTGAGCAGGCGGAACTGGATGCCGGCCTGGTCGGCGATGAGGCCCATTACGCCGCCGAGGGCGTCGATTTCGCGGACGAGATGGCCCTTGGCGATGCCGCCGATGGCGGGGTTGCAGGACATCTGGGCGACGAGGTCGCGGTTGAGGGTGAAGATGGCAGTGCGCAGGCCCATGCGGGCGGCGGCGACCGCGGCCTCGCAGCCGGCGTGTCCGGCGCCTACTACGACGATGTCGTACGTGGTCACTTCTCTATTTTAGAAGCAATGGCAAATGCGTCCTTGTCGCGGACGGCGACCACTTCGTGGGGTTTTGGGCTTCGCTTGGTCCCTCCCGTTGGTCGGCATGGAAGATTGTGGCGCGTGCCCACGCGAAGCTTACGGCGTACGCAGTACCGCCGGTCCGGCGTTAGGACGCACTTGTTTCTGTGGGAGAATTCGTCATGCGCATTCTTCTAGGTTTACTTGCCTGCGGGTTGATGGGATCTCTTGCGATGGCTCAGGTGCCCAATGCGATCACGGCAGATCCCGCGCCGGATAAGGCGTTTCCGGCGGGGATGGAGACGTTCCAGATTCCGTCGCATGGCGTGGGATTGAATGCGCTGCTGTATGAGGCGAGTGGCGCCGGGCCACATGGGACGGTCGTGCTGCTGCATGGATTTCCGGGAAATGAGAAGAACCTCGACCTGGCGCAGGCGATGCGGCGCGATGGGTGGAACGTGCTCTATTTCAACTATCGCGGAAGCTGGGGGACGCTGGGTGCGTTCAGCTTCGAGCACTGCATGGAGGATGCCGCGGCGGCGGTAGCATTCCTACGCGATCCCGCAAATGCGAAGAAGTATCGCGTGGATGCGGCGCAGATGGTGGTGATGGGGCACAGCATGGGCGGGATGATTGCGCTGTATACGGCGGCGCACGATGCGAAGGTGCTGGCGGTGGCGACGATCTCGGCGGCCGATATGGCGGGGCATGCGCAGTTGCCGGCGGGCACGAGCGCCGAGGCGAAGGCGGCGGCGGTGAAGAAGCTGGGGGCGTCGCTGGCGGAGGAGGGTCTGTCGCCGCTCGCCGGATGCACGCCGGAGGGCCTGGCGGCGGAGCTGATGGCGCACCCGGAGTGGGTGCTGCAGGCGGATGCGGCCGGTCTGGCGGCGAAGCCGGTGTTGCTGATTGCCTCGGACGATGGGACGGCGCCGGCGACGGAGAGGCTGGCAGCGGCGATCCAGGCGGAGGGCAACCAGGAGCTGAAGTATGTGCACCTGGCGACCGATCATCCGTACTCGGACAAGCGGATTGAGCTGGAGACGGTGGTGCTGGGTGGGTTGGATTATTTGAAGACCAGGTAGGGCAAAGCAAGGGCGTCCTCATCGCGGACGGCGACCACTTCGTGGGGTTTTGGGCTTCGCGTGGGGGCGCGCGGGGACAGTTTAGGTGATGGCGCGGTCGAGGTGGGTGTAGCCGCCGTCGATGAAGAGGTGCTGGCCGGTGGTGTGCGCGCTTTGGGTGGGCGAGAGCAGGAAGATGGCGGCGGCCGCGATCTCGGCCGGGGTTGTCATGCGGTGGCCGAAGGGGATGCGCTGGGTAATCTCCGCGAGACGGGCTGCGGGGTCGGACTGGCGGGTGAGCCAGGATTCGTAGAGCGGGGTCATGACCTCGGCGGGAAGGATGGCGTTGACGCGGATGCCGAAGGGCAGAAGCTCGACGGCCCACTCGCGGGTGAGGGCGAGCAATGCGCCCTTGGCGGCGGCGTAGCCGGAGGTACCGCCCTGGCCGGTGACCGCGACCTTGGAGGCGATGTTGAGGATGGTGCCCTGGGTGCGGCGGAGCGAGGGCAGGGCGTGCTGCGCGAGCACGAAGGCGTGGGTGAGGTTGTTGGCGAGGCTCTGGTTCCACTGGTCGAGCGTGCCGGTGGCGAGCGAGACGCCGTCGTTGACGCCGGCGTTGTTGACGAGGGCGAAGAGGTCGCCGTGGCGCTGCTCGATGGTGCGGATGGCGGCGGCGCAGGCGGCGGTGTCGGCGAGCTCGAGGGCGATCAGGTCGAGGGGCGCGCCGGCTGCGGACATTTCAGTCTGAAAGCGCACGACGTCTGGGGTGATGCGGGTGAGGATGGCAACGCGTGCGCCCTCGGCGAGAGCGGCACGGGTGATCGCCTCGCCGATGCCGGAGGCGCCGCCGGTGATAACGAGGAGCTTGTCTTTGAGATGGAGGTCCATGCGGATTCCTTGGCGTGGGGCGTGCGGGCGTGGGAGGGATACTTCCCATGTCTCAGAATCGGGACATGGGGCACCCGGATTGGGTTAGCGGAGGTTGGTGAAGCCGCCGTCGATGAGGTAGTCGCAGCCGGTGAGGAAGGATGCGGCGTCGGAGCAGAGATAGAGGGCGAGTTGGGCGATCTCCGCGGGGGTGCCCATGCGGCCGATGGGCTGCGCGGCGGAGAGGTCTCGCGAAGGTCTCGGCTTCCTGGCCGGGGTAGTTTTTGGCGACGAAGTTGTCGACGAACGGGGTGCGGACGCGCGCGGGCGAGAGGCAGTTGCAGCGAATGCCGTCGGTGAGCAGGTCGCGGGCGACCGAGAGCGTCATGGAGAGGACGGCGCCTTTGGTCATGGAGTAGGCGAAGCGGTCGGGTAGACCGGAGGTCGCGGCGATGGAGGCTAGGTTGAGGATGACGCCGGATTTGCGCTGCTGCATGGCGGGCAGGACAGCCTGCATGGCGAGATAGGTGCCGCGCACGTTGACGCGGAAGAGGCGGTCGAAGTCTGCGGGCTGGGTGGAGAGGATGGTGCCGATGTGGGCGATGCCGGCGGAGTTGACGAGGATGTCGGCCGGGCCGGCGGCGGCAAAGGCTGCGGCGACGGAGGCTTCGTCGGAGACGTCGCAGGCGATGCCCTGGCCAGGTGTGGCGAGCACCGCGGCGGCGCGGATGGCGGCTTCGGCGTTCAGGTCGACGATGGTGACGCGGGCGCCGGACGAGGCGAAGAGCTGGGCGATGGCGTTGCCGATGCCGCTTGCGCCTCCGGTGACGATGGCGTGTTTTTCGGCGAGGGTGACGGGATTCTGTGGGTTCTGCATAGGCCGTCTCCATCGTATCCGAAGCGTTGAGCGAGGGGATGGGCGTTCGTGTTTCACTGGTTGCAAGGAGCGTGAATGAGCGGAATGGATGTGCGGATAACGGGTGTGCGGGTGGTGGATCTGCGGTTTCCCACGTCGCGGCAGCAGATCGGTTCGGATGCGGTGAATAAGGATCCGGACTACTCGGCCGCATATTGCATTTTGGAGACGGATGGCGGGGTCGAAGGGCATGGACTGACGTTTACGCTGGGACGCGGGACCGACCTGGTCGTGCAGGCAGCGCAGTACCTGGGAACGTTACTCGCGGGCAAGACACTGGCGGGGATTACCGCTAATTTTGTAGCGTTTACGCGGCTGCTGACCGATGAGACGCAGTTTCGCTGGCTGGGGCCGGAGAAGGGTGTGATCCACCTGGCGTGCGGAGCGCTGATCAACGCGGTGTGGGATCTTTGGGCGCGGGTGGAGGGCAAGCCGGTGTGGCGGCTGCTGGCGGAGATGTCCCCCGAGCAGCTGGTTGGGCTGGTGGATTTCCGCTATATCGACGACGCGATTACGCCAGAGGAAGCGCTGGCGATTTTTTCCGCAAGCCGGAACGGGTATGCGGAACGGCTGGCGCAGTTGGAGGCTGAGGGGTATCCGGCGTACACGACCAGCGTGGGCTGGTTTGGGTACTCGGAGGAGAAGATTCGCCGGCTAGCGAAAGAAGCGCTGGCGGAGGGTTGGACTCACTTCAAGCTGAAGGTGGGCGGTGACGCGGCGGACGATCTGCGGCGCGGGCGCATCGTGCGGGAGGAGATTGGCTGGACGAACAAGCTGATGGTGGATGCGAACCAGAAGTGGGGAGTGCTGGAGGCGATCGAGCGGACGAAGGGTCTGCAGGAACTCGCGCCGTGGTGGATGGAAGAGCCGACCAGCCCGGACGACATCCTGGGCCATGCGCGCATCCGGCGGGAGGCTGCGCCGACGCGGATTGCGACCGGTGAGCACTGCCAGAATCGCGTGATGTTCAAGCAGTTGCTGCAGGCGGGCGCGATCGATGTGTGCCAGATCGATAGCTGCCGGGTGGCGGGAGTAAATGAGAACCTGGCGATCCTGCTGATGGCGGCGAAGTTTGGCGTGGTGGTGTGCCCGCACGCGGGCGGCGTAGGGTTGTGCGAGTACGTGCAGCATCTTTCGATCTTCGATTTTCTGCGGGTTTCGTGCTCGCTGGAGGATCGGGTGATCGAGTTTGTCGATCACCTGCATGAGCACTTTGTGGCGCCGGTGGTGATTCGCCAGGGGCGCTACCTGGTGCCGCAGCGGCCGGGGTACAGCATTGAGATCTTCAAGGAGTCGCTCGAGGAGTTCGAGTTTCCGGGCGGGGCGGCCTGGCATGTCGGTGGGACGGCGGGGTGATTTTGGCGCCGATTTTTCGCGGAGGGACTTCGCGAGTAGAGAGTAAAGAGTGGTTGAGTTGAGGCGTTGGCATAGTAAGGGAGAAAAGTTACTGGCTGGAGAATTTCTGCCGTAAATATTCCGTCTTCGACAGCCGATTCAGAGTCTAACGAACTTGGACGCTTGAATTGAATGGATTGAAGGTGCAGGGCGAGATGGATCTGGCAGCAGATGTACGGGTGGAGAAGGCGGTGGACGGGCCGGGGGGCCGGAGCAAGCGGCGGGATTTCGTCGAGCTTGCGGTTGGATACCTGCTGATTCTGCTGGTCATCTGGTGTCCGCGGCCTTACCAGCGCTGGGCGTACTGGCTGCCGGTGGCGTGGGTCGCGGTTTCGTGCTGGCTTTCGTTTGAGAGCTGGCGCGCGATGGGCTGGCGGACGGTCAACCTGGTGCGGTCGGCGTGGGTGGTTGCGGTTGCGCTGATGATGGCGGCTGTGGCGGTGAGCGTCTCGATGAAGATGGGGACGCTGCATGCGCCGGATGGCGCGGTTTTGTTCTTCAAGACCTACATCGGGTATGCGATCTGGTCGTTTGTGCAGCAGTTTCTGCTGGTGGATTTCTTCATGGGGCGGCTTCTGCGGCTCGTCTCCTCGCCGAAGCTGGCGGTGGCGTTGACGGCGATCGTCTTCGCCGTGGCGCATATCCCGAACCCGGTGCTGGCGCCGCTGACGCTGATCTGGGGGCTCGCGGCTTGTTTGATTTTCCTGGAGTATCGGAATCTATGGTCGCTGGGGTTGGCCCATGCCATCTTCGGCATCTGCGTTGCGATCGCGGTACCGGCGCACCTGACGCACAATATGCGGGTGGGGCTGGGGTACTGGCGGTTTCGGCCGCATGTTCAGCGGAGGAACAGCGACCAGATGGCGTCGACGCAGGCGTGGGTGAACGCTGACGCGGCGACTCGTCTCTCGGCTCGCCAGGCCCTTCCATAGAAGATGCCGGCGATCGCGGCGAGCAGGACGTAACGCCAGTTGAAGTGGGCCGCACGCTTGTTAAAGTGAGCGAGGCCGAAGAGGATCGCAGTCGTGAAGAGCGCGGGCGTGGGGCCAAGGCGCTTTTCGAGCAGGTTCTGGAGCCAGCCACGGAAGAAGAGCTCTTCCGGCACCGCGATGAAGAAGAAGGTGAACAGCAGCGCGAAGGGTGCGGCGCGGAGCCAGTGCGGCTGCGGGGCTATATGCAAGAAACCGAGCGCAAGGCCGAGCAGGATGGCGACGGGGGCGTAGAGTGCGAGCTCGCGAAGGCCGAATTTCAGGTCGCGTGGACGGATGCGGAGGTCGAAGCCGGTGCCGCGGAGCTGGCGTATGGCGACGAAGCCGTAGATGCCGGCGTCGAGCAGCAGCATCTTGTTGAAGATGCTGAGGTGCGGGGGCCAGGCGCGCTCAAACCAGCGGAGATCGACCGCGAGGCCGACGGTGGCGAGCACGAAGAAGTCGCGCCAGGTGCCGTGTTGAAGAGGGTCTTCGGCTGCAGCGCAGTGGAGCAGGCCGGTGATGGCGACGGGCAGCAAGGCGTAGAGGAGCAGCCACTGCCAGTGGAAGGTTTGGCTGGAGAGGGTGACGATTGCGTAGGGAATGGCTAGCGTTGCCGGGAGGATGAGCTGCAGCCACAGGGAAAGGTTGCCGATGGTGCGGGGGAACGCCGCCGGGAAGAACGCGGCGTAGAAGAACGGTGCGAGTGTGAGGGCGGCGGCGAGGATGATTGCCGGGGTGAGAGTCACGGATAGAGTGTAGCGGCTCGGCCTGGAGCGGCGGGCAATGGTTTGCCCGGGTTCCTGCCACCTTTGTTCGCGAAGAGGCGCGGGGGCGTTATCGAAGGTTCACCGAGGGTGGGCTAGACTTGGGGTTCGAGAGCGACTCCACGAGGACTCCCCAACGTGTTGAAACGATTTTTTTGCGGCTTATCTACTTTGTTGTGTTTAGTTTTCTGTGTTGGTTGCGGGATGGGTACGAACGGGTCGCCGGGAGGTTCCGCGACGCCGATCGGGTTTGCGACGACGGTGGTTCCGTACAGTGTGCAGGGTGCGGCGTACCGGGTGAATCTGCGGGCGGCGGGCGGGGTTGAGCCCTACGTGTTTTCGGCGCCGGCGGGGCTTCCGGCGGGGCTGACGCTGACGGCGAATGGGAGCTTGAGCGGCACGCCGACGGCGGCGGGGACGTTTTCGTTCACGGTCCAGGTGAGCGATGCTTCGCGCCCGCAGCAGGTCGCGGTGCAGTCGTACGCGCTGTGGGTTGGGCCGGTGATGACGGTGGGCGGGCTTGCCGGCGGGCAAGTGGCTTCGCCGTATAACGCGACGCTGGGGATGGTGGGCGGCGAACCGCCTTACCAGGTGTCGGTGACGAGCGGGCAGGTTCCGCAGGGACTCTTGCTGACTCCTGTGGGACAGCTTTATGGAACGCCCGTGACGTCCGGGATGGTGACGCTGGGCGTGATGGTGGAGGATAGCAGTGTGCCGGCGCAGGTGGCGACGGGCAACGTGAGCTTTACGATTTTGCCGATTCCGCTGGCTTTTTCGTATGGGGCGGAGGCGCAGGTGGCGGCTGGCGTGGGGCTGCCGCTGCAGGTACCTTCGACTCTGTCGGGTGGCGCGCCGCCGTACAGCTTCGCGGTGACGAGCGGGACGATTCCGGCGGGATTGTCGCTGGGTGCGGATGGAAGCGTGTCGGGCTCTGCGAGTGTGGGTGGGCTAGCGACGGTGCAGGTGACGGCGACGGATAGCAGCGTGCCGGCGCAGCATACGACCGCCAGCCTGGGGTTCACGCTGTACGATGCGACGGTTGCGGTCGACACGACGAAGGTGCTGGCGACGGTGCCGGCGACCGCATACGGGCTGCATACGTCGGTCTATGACACGAGCTTGTCCGATACGGCGGCGCTGCCGGCGCTGCTGGCCGACACAGGGATTGCGCTGCTGCGGTATCCGGGCGGGTCCTACTCGGATACGTACCACTGGGCGCAGTACACGACGACGCCGAGCTTTGGAGGGACGCCTCCGGCTTGCGGGGTGATCTCGAATGGGTATCTTGCGCCGAACGCTGACTTTGGAAACTTCGTACGGCTGCTGCAGGCGACCGGCACGACCGGGATGATTACGGTGAACTATGGGAGCAGCGTGGCGGATGCGAACGCGACGCGCTCGAACGGAACGCAGGGCGGCGGAACGGTGTTTCCGGCGAGCTGCTCCGAGCCGAATACCAGCGGGCAGCCGCAGGAGGCGGCGGCGTGGGTGGCGTACGCGAACGGAAGCCCTGCGAACACGCAGACGATCGGCGTGGATGCGGTTGGGTTCGACTGGAAGACGGTGGGGTTCTGGGCCGGGCTGCGCGCCGCGACGCCGCTTGCGGTCGACGATGGGTATAACTTCCTGAGGCTGGGGTTGGCGCAGCCGGTCGGCGTGAAGTACTGGGAGATTGGCAACGAGGAGTACTACAACGGCTACTCCGGGATTAGCGTGGAGAACGACCTGCACGCGCCGTATGTCTACGCGAACGGCTATAGCGGGACCTACGCGACCCGGGCCGGTGAGGCGGCGCTTTCGCCGACGGCTTATGGGACCAACGCGGCGGCGTACGCGCAGGCGATGCGCGCGGTCGATCCGACGATTTCGATCGGGCTTGTGCTGAGTTCGCCGACGGTCGACCCGATTCCGGCGGCGTGGAATCCGGCCGTGCTGACGGCGATGTGCGGGGCAACGACATTCGATTTTGCGATTGAGCACTACTATCCCGGCACCTACAACGCCGTGACGGCGGCGCAGCTGCTGGGTAGCCCGCAGGTGGATATGCCGGCGATGGTGGGCGCCATCCGCGGCGAACTGGCACAGTATTGCCCGGCGAACGCGGCTGCGATTCCGATCTACCTGACGGAGTTCAACGCGAATGGAACGACTGCGGCGGGAGTTCCGGCGGCGGTGACCGGGCTGTTTGCGTTGCATGAGCTTCTGACCGGGCTGGAGGCCGGGGTGCAGAATATCGAGTACCTGGAGATGCATGACACGGCGGGCACGTATCTGAGTACGACGTCCGAGGCACCGGGGCCGGCGTTTTACGGAATCGAGCTGGCGCACCAGTTGACGGGGGCGGGTGATGCGCTGGTCTTGGCTACGTCGGCGAGTGCGCAGGTACTGGCTCATGCGAGTTTGAAGGCAAACGGGCAGACCGGCGTGGTGCTGGTGAATGCGAATGCCGCGCAGGCGCAGACGGTGCTGGTGACGATGAACGGCGGGATGGGGAGTGGGACGGCGTACAGCTATGGGCTGAGTACCACGCAGACGGCAGCGCAGCTTACGGGGACGGCGGTTGCGGTGAATGGGAATCAGCTGGTGGTGCAGGTGCCGGCTTATAGCGCGGTGGAGGTGTTGCTGCAGTAAGGGGCGGGGCACCCAAATATGCGGGCGTTTGTTTAGGCTGGTTGCTGCTCCGGCCCACCCTAGCTCCGCGAGGGTGGGGCACCCAAGGTCCCCTATGTACCCAAGGTCACCCGTGTCAGCCACGGGTGCGCAAGGTCAGCCACGGGTGGGCAAGGTCAGCCACGGGTGGGCAAGGGCGTGCAGGGTTATTCGAATTGGGGGAGGCGCTGGATGTCGGTGGCGGGGACGAGTTCGAGTTCGCCGCCGGCGTTGATCCAGGCTTTTAGGCCGCCTTCGATGACCGTGGTGCGGCAGTTTTCTTCACCCAGCGCGTGCGCGACGCGCTTCGAGGTAGTGTCGCGGATGCAGGAGCAGTAGAGGTAGATCTCGCACTCGGGCGCCATGAACTCGCGCAGGGCGAGGAGCTCTTCCTTGAGGCGCGTGGGTTCGACGCGGATGGAGTTTTTAATGCGCTGCATGCCGGGGTCGTAGTAGTTGTGGCTGCGGACGTCGGCGATGACCATGAGGCGGGAAGGATCTTTGGTCAGCAGACGGAGGCGGAGCTCGTCGGCGGCTATCTTGGGGATCTTGTTGTACTTGCGGGCCTTGAGCCAGAAGACCACGATGGAGACGGCGTACGCGGCGACCAGCACCAGGATGACGATAAGGACGGCGTGGCCGAGGGTATGGAGCCAGGCCTCAATGCTGGCGAGGAAGCGGCTGAAGGTGTAGCCGACGGAGAGCCAGATGCCGAGGTACATCGCGACGCCGACGATGTCCAGCCGGAAAAAGCGCCAGAAGCGCATGTTGAGCGAGCCTGCGAGCGGCGCGGCCATGGAGGAGAGGCCGGGTATCCACTTCGAGAAGAGCAGGGTTTTAGCGCCGCGGCGGTAGAAATAGGCGGACGAGGAGAAGATGCAGCCTTCGGGGTTCATCGAGAGGCGGCACATGCCGGCTAGAAGCCACCAGCCGGTGTAGCGTCCGCCGAAGAAGAGCAGCGTGTCGCCGGAGAGGGTGGCGATGCAGGCGATGAGGTAAAGGATGGGCAGGCTGACGCCGGCGTGGGGGTCGTGCGCGAGGGCACCCGCGGTGAGCAGGATGATGGACGTGGGCAGGGGCAGGCCGGCGGCGGCCAGAAAAGGCACGACGGCGACCACCGCGTAACCGTGCTGCGCGAGTACTGCCATCAACTCCATGCGTTCTGAAACCCCTTAATAAGCAATTAGATGCGAACGGCGAGCAGACGGCGTGAAGCGGATGGAGATAGAGGTTCGGGTCACGGGGTGGGGGTGGCGTCTACGGGCGGGTTGGTTCGCGGGTTCGGGATGAGGATCGTGGCGTCCGCGCCACGCAGAGCTGGGTGGTAGTTGCCGCGGATGCCGGCGAGGATGCCGGGCGAGAAGCGCTCGGTTTCGGTGACGGCAGCGCCGGGAGACTGATCGAGCTGGACGGCGGAGTAGGCGGCGGTTTTGAGGCCGTTGACGACAAGCGCGGGGTCGAGCAGCTGGAAGCGGATGAGGCGCGTGGCGTTGAAGGGGTCGTAGACGTAGGGCTGGCCGGCGAAGTAGCAGCGGAGGAGCGATTCGCAGAGGACGGGGGCTGATTTCTGCTTGAGGAAGGCGACTTCGGAGTCGAACTCGCGCTGGGAGGCGGCGGTCTGGCGCAGCATGGCGATGGGGTTCCAGATGCCGGCGACGAAGGCGGGGATGATCATCCAGGCGAAGAGCGTGGGCACGAACCAGGCGTGCAGGGGCTGGTTGAGGACGCGGCGGCTGGCCCAGGCGTAGCGGCCGGCGATCAGGTCCGCGGCGACGATGCCGAGCACGATGACCATGGCGAAGATGCAGCTGAAGAAGGTGTTGATGAAGACGCCGAGGCCGCCGCCGAAGAACGAGCCGACGACGAGCGAAGAGAAGAAGAGGATGCCGGCGATGCGGCGCTTCGGGTCGCGCAGCATTGCGGCCGCGGCGACGAGAGCGAAGAGCATGGGGATGAGCAGGGGGCCTAGCGAGGCCGCGATGCCTTCGAAGACCTTGCCGAGGGTCCAGACGCGGGGTGCGAGCATCTGGGTGAGGAAGTAGGGGCCGCCGAAGTGGAGGTTGAGGCAGATGGATAGGCCGGCGAGCACGAGACCGACGAAGGCAAACCAGAGCGCGCGCGGAAGGCCGCGGAGGCCGTTGAGCAGGACGAGATCGAGGAAGACGGTGAGCGGGATGTCGATGGGGTTGTGCTTGATGTTGCCGGCGACGATGAAGAGCGCGGCGGAGGCGGTGACGGCGGCGAAGTTGGTGCGGTCGCGCAGGTAGAGGAAGAAGGCGAGCAGGAAGAAAAAGTGGGCGAAGAGCTGGGGGTCGTCCATGCCGACGTAGGGGTCGGCGTTGGTGCAGAAGGTGGCGAGACAGAGGAAGCCGGCGAGGATGGCTGCCGTCTTCGAGGCTTTGCCCGGGCCGGCGAGATGGCAGACGATGAGGCCGACGAGCGTGCAGCAGCCGACGAGCGAAAGCAGCGAGAGGGTGCGGGCGGTGAAGAGATAGTCGTGGGTGAAATGATGCAGCCCCGCCATGACGACGAAGGAGAGCATGGGGTAGTTGAGGGTTTGCCAGCCGTAGGCGGTGGGGTAGAGGAACTGGTGATTGGCGAAGCGGGCCGCGTTATAGATGTTCCAGCCTTCGTTGTAATCGACTTCCACGCGAAAGAAGGCGCGGGCGAAGGGATAGATGGCTGTGAGCAGGGTGAAGGCGATGCAGGCGATGAGAACCCGGCGGTCAAGAGGGTGTGAAGAAGGGTCTGCGGGGGTTGTCTCCGGGGCGGGATACTGGCCCAGGCTCACGGGATGACCTCGAAATCGGCTGCGAAGGCCTGGTGCAGGCGCTCTGGCGTGTGGACGGGACGATGCGTCTGCCAGGTGAAGACGCTGGAGATGGAGAGATTCCAGACGGAGCCGAGGATGATGCCGGCGAGTCCGGCGAGGTACCACTCGACGCCCGACTGCACGAGGGCGCGGGCGAAGATGATGTTGGCCCAGGCACCGAAGGAGCAGGCGAGCACGAAACGGGCGGCACCGATGAGGACGCGGGCGCCTTCGAAGCGGCGATCGCGGAAGGTGATGGCGTTATTGAGGTAGAAGTTTTCGAGCATGGCGACGAAGGTCGCGGCGATCTGCGCGGTCACGAAGTGGACGGCGTAGAGATGGGTGAGGACGAGCAGGGTCAGCAGGTGGGTGACGAGGCCGAGCGCGCCGACCAGCAGGTAGAGCGCGAGCTGGACGGGGATGGCGCTGCCGAGCTTCTTATTAAGGATGAGGAAGAGATACTCGATGCCAACGACGACGTTGAGCTTGCTTTCTCCGTGACGGCGCACGCCGAAGGTGTAGCCGACCTCGCCGATGCGGACGGGACGCCGCGCGGAGGAGAGCATGTCGACGAGGATTTTGAAGCCGCCGCCCTGGAGCTCGTGCACGACTTCAAGAAAGAAGTTGCGGCGCGCGACGAAGAAGCCGCTCATGGGATCAGAGAGATTGGCGCAGCAGACCGCGTGGCTGATCCTGCGACCGAGCTTGCTGAGCAGGACGCGATGGCTGCAAAACTGGCCCATGCTGCCGCCCTGTGCGTTGCGGGTGCCGACAACGACGTCGAGCGATTCGCGGCGCAGGCGGTCGAGCATGGTGGGGAGGATGGTTTCGTCGTGCTGCAGGTCAGCGTCCATGACGGCGACGATGGGTGCGGAGGTGGCGAGCATGCCCTCGATGCAGGCGGAGGCGAGACCGCGGCGGCCGATGCGGTGAATGAGCCGGATGCGCGAGGCGACGGGGGAGTTGACGCGGGTGTGCGCGGAGACGACCTCGGCGGTGCCATCGGGCGAGTCGTCATCGACGAAGATGGCCTCCCAGTTGAGGCCGCGCAGGGCCTGGTCGAGGCGCGCGATGAGCAGCGGGATGTTGTCACGCTCGTTGAAGGTGGGCAGAACGACGGCGAGGTCCAGTGGCTGAGGCGTGCGGACAGTGTGTGGGTCGACCTGCTGTGGCCCTTCGAAATCGAGGCCGTACACGTCGACTGCGGCGATTGGAGACAAAATGCTTGAGCCCTCCGGCGGTTAGGATTTCTGCCGATGATTTGGATTGGTCCGGCTCACCGTCTGTCAGAGTAAGACGGGCATCGGGTGAGATGGGCTTCAATGCGGGAGAAGATTTCGCGCCTCACAGGACTGGAATCGCGGAGCTCGATGCAACGAGTTGAACACAGGTGTGGTGAAAAAGTCGCGACCTTCGACTTCCGTAGAATGGAAGAGATGACGAACTGGAAGAATACGCCGACGCTGCTGATCCATGGCGGGGCCTGGGCCATGCCGGATGATGATATCAAGGCTCATGAAGACGGGATCGCCAAGGCGCTGGACGCGGGCTACTCCGTGCTCGAACGCGACGGGACGGCGGTGGAGGCAGTGGAAGCCGCCGTCGTGGTGATGGAAGACGACGAGATCTTCGATGCGGGTCGGGGATCGTACCTGACGAACGACGGCCGGGTGCAGCTGGACGCGCTGCTGATGAATGGCGAAAACCTGCGCACGGGCGGGGTCGCCTGCGTGGAGCATCTGCGGAACCCGATCAAGGCGGCGCGGCTGGTGCTTGAAAAAAGCCCGCACGTGTACTTCATGGGCATCGGCGCGGAGCGTTTTGCGACGCAGCACGGGATGCGGCTGTGCGACAACATGGAGCTGGTGATTCCGCGCGAGCAGAAGCGCCTGTACGCGGCGCAGGCGGCGGAGTTGCAGGGGCTGAAAGACACGCTGTTTTCGGGCGAGATGCCGACGCTGGACTCGATGGTGCCCGATCCCATGCTGTCGCACGATACCGTGGGCGCGGTGGCGCTGGATGTGCATGGGGATCTGGCCGCAGGAACGAGTACGGGCGGCACGCTGAACAAGGCCCCGGGGCGCGTGGGGGATTCGTCGCTGATCGGGTGTGGGTGCTATGCGGATAATCTTTCGGCGGCGGTCTCGCTGACGGGGTGGGGCGAGCCGATTATGAAGCTGGTGCTGGGGAAGTGGGCGGTCGACCGCGTGGCTGCGGGGATGGCTCCGCAGGACGCGGCTGCGGCGGCGATTGCCTATCTTTACGAGCGGCTGGGCGGCCACGGAGGGGTGATTCTGCTGGGGCCGGATGGACGGATCGGGCTGGCGCACAATACACCGCGCATGGCGTGGGGCTTGGCGACCAAGGATGGGAAGAGTTTGGGAGTTACGCGGAATGAGGGGCATTGGACAGCGTGATTCCGGCGCGGTCGGGAACCCAGGTCTCAGAGGCGGAATCGGGATCCCAGGTCTCAGATGCGAGACCTGGGGCACCCAGGCATCCGTGCTGAGTTGCTGGTCCGAGCCCGGGCTCTGGTTTGGAGCTAGCGGGAGGCGATGGTGTAGCTGGTGGTCTGGGAACAGATGAGGGCGTTGCCGGTGAGCTCGCAGGCGCAGCCGGGCGAGCCGGGGTTGGCTTCGGTGCACATCTGTTTCGCCTTGTCCGACTGGTTCATGCGGTCGTAGACGACGGCCATGTAGCCGCGGTCGGAGGCGAGCGACTCGCGCACGGCGGCGGACGGGTCGGCGACCTGGGTGGGATCGCGCGGGGTGTCGGTGGATTCGGCGAGGTCGAGCAGTTCGGCCTGGTGGAGCGCGGCCATGGCGGCTTCGGGGTGTCCGCAGGCGAGAGCGGCACGCGCCTCGTCGCGGAGCACGAGCGGCTTGCGGACGGCGAGGTCCGACTTCTCGTAGTCCTGGTGGAAGCCGGCTTCCGCCTCGCAGACCTGGCCGGCAGATTCTTCGGCGGAGGCGACTGCGCGAAGGTTGGCGGCGGTGGGCTCGAACTCGTACGCGCGCTTGCAGTCATAGACGGAAGATGCGGGCGATGGGCCGATGGCGGCAGTGCAGCGGCGCTCCCACGCGCGCGCGTTCTCCATGTCGATTCGCAGGATGCGGTCGACGTCATTGTCGGCCGGGCCGAGCTCTCGCATGGCGAGGCCGGCGACGACGGCGCGCATTGGATGCGGCTCGTAGACGGTGATGGGATCGAGCGCGGGGAAGCGTGCTTCCGTGAGGACCAGAACGATGAAGACGGAGAAGACGACCAGCAGGATCTGCCGAAACAGGCGCATGGATTAACCCCGGATGGGACGGACGGGCAGCCTCGGGTTCAAGCGAGGTGCGGCCAGTATAGTCACGGCAGACGCGTTTGTCGCGGGAAAATTTGGGCTGGCTGTCGTCGTCTTCCAGCGACGGGGACGCGTGCTCGAGCTGCTTGTTTCGGGCCGAGCTTCGAGAGGGCTGCGCCTAGCTGAGGGCCTTCAGCTCCGGATAACGCGCGAAGATGCGTTGCTGGTCTTCGGCGGGTAGCTGTGCCATGGCAACGGGCTTGTCCTGCGGACGTGTGCCCTTCTGGTTGATGACGTTCATCAGGCTCCACTCGCGCTGAAGGCCCTGCGGCTCGTGGGCGGGAAGGTCGTAGCGGGTGAAGTCGATCACCATCGGGAGACTATTCGTCGTCCAATTGCTGAGGAGCGCGAGCCGGAACTCCTGGTTCATGAACCAGCGGAGTTCGAGGTCTTTTTCCGAGCCGGGCGCGCCGGTACCCTTGGCGTCGAAGCGGTAGTTGAGCGCGTTGTTGTTGGGCGTGTGACGCCGCCATTCCAGGCCGAAGGCGCCCTCGGTCATCACTTGTGTGTCCGGCCAACGATCGCGCACGGCGTGCAGCCACCAGGCAAGATCGTCGTCGTGCCCGACCGAGACCTCCCAGATTCCGGTGACCCAGCCGAATCCGTTCAGCGCATGGCCCGTGTCGAAGTGCATGGCGGTGGTGGCCATCATCTCGTGGCGTCCGCGTTCGAGGCCGAGGTCTGCGACGGTCTCGATGGGCCCGACTCCCAACCGGCTGTTGAAGCCGCCCTCGAATCCGTTGCGGCGTGCGGCGAGGAAGTCGCACGTCCAACCGTCCAGGCAGACGCAGTCGATGAAGTCGGCGGGGCCCTGCGCAGGCTTCAGGTAGTGCTCGCGGCTGGGGTAGTAGGGGTAGCAGATGCCGCCGTCGCCATCGCCGTTGTCGATGCCGTGCTGGCTCCAGATCTGACCCTGGCAGACGTGGATGCCCTCGTCGGCGGCGAGCAGGCGCTGGTTTTCGGCATCCATGAAGCCGGCCACGAGGCACTCCGGACGATAGCCGCCGCCCACCATCTCCGAGATCATCGCGAGCGCCTTGTGGATGGTGTCGCGGTTGTGTTCGCGAGTGTCGAACATGGGGGCGAAGTAGCCGCCGGGAATGAAGGTGATCTCGTCGCCATACTGGTGGTGGTAGGAGACAAGCAGGCGGCGCGCATCCTGATACTGCTGGCGCGAGTCGATGAGGGCGAGCCAGCTGATCGCCCAGGTCATACGGCCGTTCGGGCAGCCACGGGCGAAGGCCTCGCGGCGCGAACGGATGTGGGCGGGGGTGTTGTCCGGCGATTCATCGAGGCCGATGGAGCGGGTGGGCGTGACCTCGATTTGGTTGACACGTACCACGGAGACGTGGGTGATGAAGCGTCCGCGGAGAGGTGGAGCGTGCAGTGACGCGAGGGCGTTGGCGGCTGGCGATGCGAGGGCCAGCGCAGCCGTGGAGTACGCGGCGCGGCTGAGCAGTGTTCTTCGAGTCCAGAGATCGTTCATGGTCATCTCCCGCAGTGCCTCCGAATCATACCGGGCAGGGTGGGTGTTGTCCCGGCAACGGCGATTAGGCGGGGGAACGAGCTGTTAGCTATTAGCTCTTAGCCAGAAACAGGAAGCAAGCTTCGGGGTGGGAAGTAGCTAAGAGATCGGATTCGAGAGCTGACAGCTAAGGGCTCGCTAAGAGCTGACAGCTACGCGCCAAATGAGAACTGTCAGTTAACGGCGGGTCGCTGACAGCTCACGCAACGGGAGCTTCGGCCTGGTGCTTGTCAGCCGATTGCTCCCGTTGTCGCGGCTATTTGGGGAGGATGACGGTCTTCTGCTGGGGGGCGCGGCGGATGACGCTGAGCGGCAGCTTGAGGTGCGCCATCGCCATCTTGTCGGGCATGCGGGCGATCCATTCGTTCAGCGAGATCTCCAGGTAGTGGTTGGTCTTGAACATCTCGAGGAAGATGAGGTCTTCGGTGCCGGTGTTCTCGATGTAGTGGCCGGCCATCGCGGGCACGTAGCCCACGTCGTTGGCGTGGAAGTCCATGGTGCGGGCCTTGCCTTCGGCGGTGACGATGGTCATGCGGCCCTTGCCTTGAATCCAGTACTGCCACTCGCTGACGTTGGGGTGCCAGTGCAGCTCGCGGATGGCACCGGGTTTGAGCACGACCTGGGCGGCTGCGATCTTTTCGGAGACGAGGAAGTTTGAGGAATCGACGATCTTTGCGGTGCCTCCGGTATTGTTGACCGCCGGCTTCATCTCAGACAGTTTGAAGGTGTACTTGTTCTTCGTCTCGAGGTTCTCGCCCAGGAACTTCTTGTCGTCCTCGAGCGGGCCGGGCAGCTCGGCGGGAAAGATGTAGAGCTGCGTGGGCGGAAGCTGATCCCACTCCTGGCGGGTCCAGCCCATGTTCTTCTGGATGATCTCGGGCGGGATGTGGGCGAGGAACTCGGAGAGCAGGAAGGTGTCGTCTTCGGAGAAGTTGCCCTGATCGAAGACGAGCAGGAACTCGCAGCCCTGGCCTTCGAGGCCCTGGATGGAGTGCGGGTAGCCGGCCGGGAAGTACCAGAGGTCGTTAGGGCCGATGTCGTCGATGAACATCTTGCCGTCGGGCTGCATTACGGAGACGCGCGCTTTGCCGGTGAGCATGATGGCCCACTCGTCGGCGAGATGCCAGTGCAGCTCGCGGAAGGAGCCCGAGGTGAGCCGCATGTTGACGCCGGCGAGGTCCTTCGAGGCCTGGAGTTCGCGCTCGGTGACCTGGTGGGTCCAGCCGCCGGCTTCGAGGCGCTTGGGCGTGATGTCGAACGAGTACCAGATGGGGCCGGGGTTGCCGGTATCGGTGAACGGCGGCTCGTTGGAGCTGGGGTTTTCGGCGAGCAGCGTCTGGTTCTCCGGGCCGGGGTCGCTGGCGTTGTCGCCCTGCCGGCCGGAGAGCGTTTGCGTCCGGGTTTGCGCGAGCGCGGTGTGCGCGGTGACGATTCCGGCACCGGCCAGCGCGGCGGCGCCGACAAAGCTGCGGCGCGAAACGGTGTCGCGCGCGTCGGAATCGGTGACGGCAGACTGCGCCTCGGTAGGGTCTGGCTCGGGTGAGGCGTTGGGCCGATCCTGTTCATGGTTCATTTGCAGTCCTCTCTTCGCTTTCCTTCGCTAGGATTCGGATGTCCGGCGAGAAGTTTTACCGCGCGCCGCGCGCCGCGACTTCCGAGCAGGTGGCCTTCTTGTCTTTCAACACGCAGTGGCAAGCTTTCCAGCTTGTGTGAGCGCGCAGGCAGGCGGTGTTGGCGAGCTGCGGCTGGTGCGTCGCGGTGTAGGCAAGGCTCAGCCATTCGCGTTCGTAGGTCAGGTCGGAGTCGAAGTCGACGGCATCGTCCGGATTGGCCTTCAGGTCGCGTGCGTCGTCGTCCTCCGCGGCGCTGAACTCCGAGACGCTGTAGGCGTAGCGGCCGCACTCGTAGGCGGCGCGGCCCATGTTGCGCAGATATTCGGAGCTTCCGCCGCCTGCATCGGAGTTCGCCTTGGTAAAGGTATCTTCGGCTGTGCAGGGATCGCCGCCTCGCTCCTGCTGCAGGCCGAGCGTATTCAGCTTCTGTGCGCTCGCGGTGTCAAGGCCAAGCACTGTTACGGCACAGTGTCCGGTGCCAACGTGATAGTTTCCGCTGCATCCAGCATTGCTCGCGTCGTTCGTCGGGTCGAGCTTGAGAACGCGGTCGTGGGTCTTCTTGTTGGCAGCTCCGCCGCCGCTGCTGAGCGCGAGCTGCGCGACCGCCGCGCGGATCGTCTGAGGCATCGCGAGGGTGAGCTTGTCCATGGCGGGAACGTTGGCCGCCGTGAGCAGGAGCGCTACGAACAACAATGGAGTGCAGACGGCGGCGACGAGCAGACCGAAGAGGACATAGCGCTTCAAGAGGGTGGACCTCAGCGGGAGTCAGGGATTGGAGCGATAGGAGGATTCTACGCACGTGCCGGTGGTTTTCCCTGGAATTCTGCAGGGCAGGAAGCCGGCAGAATCCTAGCCGCTAAAATTGGAGAGATGCAGCCCGCGGCACTCTTTCCTGACGACACCCAGCACAAGCCCGATCCGCGACTGCCCGAGATGCATCGTCTGCTGCTTGCGCACTATGGTGCGCCGCCGCCGCGCGAGCCGTGGGACCCGCTGACGCAGTTTATCTACTCGCTGCTTTCGTCCCGAACCAAGACCGACGAGGCGCACCAGGTGATGCGCGACCTGCGCCGGCAGTATGCGACGTGGGAGGATCTGCGCGATGCGCCGCTCGACGAGGTGGAGCGAACGATTGCCGTGGTGACGTTTCCCGAGGTGAAGGCACCGCGACTAAAGGCGGCGTTGCTGCAGATTACGGCGCGTTACGGGTCGTTGACGCTGGACTTCCTGGCGAAGTACCGGACGGAAAAGATCCGCGAGTGGCTGGAGGGTTTCGAAGGGGTTGGGCCGCAGATTTCGGCGGCGGTGGTGAACTTTTCGACGCTGCGCCGGCGCGCGCTCTGCGTCGATGCGAACCACCTGCGGGTGACGCAGCGGCTGGCGCTGACGCCGAGGGCGGACGCGGGAACGACCGAGGTCCGGCTGATGCGGATCATCCCGGCGGAGTGGGATGCGGCGATGCTCGACGAGCATCACTCGCTGGTGAAGCTGCATGCGCAGACGCTTTGCACGTTCGCGGAGGCGCGCTGTAAGGCGTGTCCGCTGCTGGGGATGTGTCCCTACGGCAAGCGGCAGACTGGCGCACCGGGCGTGGGGGCCTGACGCGGCCGAACTGGTTGGCCGCTGGGTGTGACGGGCCGCCTTTGCGGGGATTCGCCGGGGTGCCAGCGGTTTAGTTTCCTCCGTCCCAGCGCTCGTCTCGCTGTGGGTTTCAGCCGATTTTCTCTGGGGGAGAATACATGGCTGAGACAGACGAGATGCTGAGCGCGAAGGACCTGATCGCGCGCCATGAGAGATGGAAGCTGACGCTTTGGGCGGCGGTGTTTACGCGCAAAGCGCTCACGGTGGAGCAGGTCGACCAGATTGTGCACCAGGAGCGATGCCCGATTGGCCGGTGGCTGAATGCGCAGGCGGGGACGGAGCTGGGCAGGCGCGGCGAGTACGAGGAGGTGGTGCAAGACCACGCGCAGTTTCACGGTGAGATGATGGAGATCGCCATGCTGCTGGCACGCAAAGACTACGCCGGAGCGGCGCAGGGGATCCAGGAGGGCTCGAGCTTCGCGCTCTCCGGGAAGCGCCTGGCGCAGGCCATCCTGGAACTGAATCGGGTCTGCCGGATTATGGCGCAGCCGTAACTCTTGAAGAAGGGGGGCGCCGATGGGGGGCGAACTCCGTTTCCACTTGCTCACTGAATACTCATTCATGTAGAACTCCTCGTCGCTTACCTTGTTTGCCGCACCGTCGCCAAAGTAGCTTCAGCGCCCGCAGGCGCTGGGGCTTGCGAAGGTGGTCGATTGGAGTTCTTCACCATGTCTCTTCCTGTGTTGAGTCGCCGGTTGTGTGCTTCGTTTGGTTTAGTCGCCGCAGGTGCATTGTCGCTTTCAGCAGCTTGCCTCCTGCCGCTGCCGGCGTACGCGCAGAGCATCTCGACCGCGCAGTTGAACGGGAGCGTCAAGGATCCGACCGGAGCGATCATTCCGGGGGCGGCTGTGACCGCAAGCGATTCGACGAAGGGATTTTCTCGCAGCGACGTGACCGATTCAGCAGGCAATTACCAACTGCTGCAGCTTCCTCCGGGAACCTACACGTTGACCGTCAAGGCTCCCGGGTTCGAGCAGGCAGTGCAGAACAACGTCATCCTGACCGTGGGCGAGCAGGGGAACCTGCCGTTCTCGCTGGCAATCGGGAACGTCGAGCAGAAGGTGGTGGTGAATGCCGACGCCGAGATTATCGAGACGGAGCGCTCGTCGCAGTCGACCACGGTAGACCAGCTTCGAATTACAAACCTGCCGACGAACGGGCGCAACTACATCAACTTCACGTTGACGAACTCGCAGATTGCGCGGGATGCGGCTCCCTCGGTGGGTGCGATTCCCACATCGGGACTGAACTTTGGCGGGGCGCGGGCGCGCTCGAACTCCATCAACCTCGACGGCGCGGACGTGGGGGATTACATCTCGGGCGGCACGCGGGAGACGGTGTCGCAGGATGCGGTGCAGGAGTTCCAGATCATCACCAACGGTTTTGCCGCGGAGTATGGGCGCGCCTCCGGCGGCGTGGTAAACATCGTCACGAAGTCCGGTACGAACGACACGCACGCGTCCGCGTTCGGCTTTCTGCGCAACCGGTATATCCAGGCGACGAATCCGTTTTCCGATACCTACCAGCCGGCGTACACGCGGGTGCAGGCCGGTTTCACCATCGGCGGGGCGATCAAGCCGGATAAGACCTTCTACTTCTTCGGTACGGAGATTACGCGGCGCGAGGAGTCGGGGTTTTCGACCATCGGCGCGAGTAACTTCGGGCTGGTCAATATCGACGTAAGCAAGTTCTTCGGCGCGCCGACGGGTTCGCTCGCGATCCAGGGAACGCCGCAGCAGCAGGCCGCGCTGGCCGCGATTTCAGCCGGAACGCCGGGGATTACGCAGTACATCGCGCTGGTGGGCGGCAGCTCGTCGCTGGCGCTGACGGGGCAGAATCCGGCGTTTCTGCAGCCGACGATCGGCGCGAACAACTTCACGACGTCGGGCGCCGCGACGCCGACCAGCTATGTGCCGCTGGACTCGCTGATCGGGAACTTTCCGATTACGGAGAAGACCGAGCTCTACTCGCTGCGCATCGACCATAAGCTGACCGGCAAGCAGCAGTTGCTGCTGCGCGGGACGGCAGGGCCGAGCTTCGTGAGCGGCATCCAGGAGAGTGCGGCCAACCAGAACCTGGGCGAGAACAGCTTCTCGCGCACCGCGACTTCAAGCTCGCACGACTGGTCAATTTTGGGCCAGGATACGCTGCTGCTCAGCGCGAACTCCGTGAACGAGGCGCGGCTGCAGTTTGCCCGGCACCCGGTGTTGTTTTCGAACAATACGCAGGACGGCGGCAACGGCACCGCGGTCAACATTCCGGGATTTGCCTACTTTGGGAAGACGCCGTTCTCGGTTGTCAGCCGGGTGGAGGATCAGTCGCAGTTTCAGGACAACTTCACGCATACGGTGGGCGGGCATACCGCGAAGGTTGGGATCGACCTGCGCTACATCCCGATCAACCTGATCCAGGGGCAGCTTTATGGCGGCGGCGATTACTCGTTTGCCGCGCTGAATGCGACCGATGTTTCGCCGTCGCTGGCCGGGTTGCCGGGCTTTTCGGCGGTCCAGGCTTACGGGCTTGGCCTGCCGCAGTCGTTCGCGCAGGGCATCGGGCAGACGCAGTTCAAGTACGACCTGAAGGTGCTGGGCGCGTTCGCGCAGGACTCCTGGCATGTGGGCCACGTCACCTTCAACTACGGCGTGCGGTACGACGTGGAGGCCTTCCCGACGACGGGCGCGCTGAATCCCGAGACGACCCAGGCGCAGAAGCTGTTCGGCGTTCGCGAAGGCATTCCGCTGCGCGCGGCGAACATCGCGCCGCGGCTGGGTGCGGCGTGGGATGTTGCGGGCAACGGGCACACGGTGCTGCGGGCGAACTACGGACTGTTCTACGATCGTGCGCCGGGCAATCTGGAGTCGCAGTCGGAGATCTTCAACGCGAACACGGTGCCGCTGGTCATTCTGGGCGGTGGAGCGCCGTGCGCCGCGGGTAGCACGGCAAGCCCGCTCAATCTGAATGCGTCGAATACCTTCCAGGGGACGCTGACAAACGCGAACTGCCTGCCGGTTGCGGGGCTGAACTACCTGCCGGCACAGCAGCGGTTCGATCCGAACAACGCGAACTCGCTGTTCGTGAACCAGAACTACCTTGCCGCGGGCTTCCCGCTGGCGATTCTGCCTTCGGGGCTGCCGGCGGACCTGAACTACCGCACGCCCTATGTGCAGCAGACGTCGGTTGGCATCGAGCAGGACCTGGGCCACAACCTGGTATTGAACGTGGCGTATAACTCGACCGGCGGCCGGCATCTGAATCGCCCGATCAACGTGAACCCCGTCAATCCGGCGCTGCTGACGGCGAACTGGCGGGCGGCAGTGGCTGCGGTGAATGCCGGTGTGGCCCAACCTGGCACTGCAAACTCTACGTCCAGCCCGCTCACGGTAGCAACGGCTTCGGGGGTGAATCCGTGCGGCATCGGGCCTCAGGGGCCGTATGTTGCGCCGCCGCTCTTGAACTTCTTCCGCCGCTCCGGGCTCAACACGTCGCTCGCCAACTTCATCACGGCGCAGGGCGGCGGCCAATGCGTCGCACTCGCAGAGCAGATTGCCGCGTCTGAGAATCTCGGCATCGGCATCCCGGTTCCGTTCGACGACATGACGCCCAACCTGACCACCGGCACGTCGAGCTACAACGGACTTTCGGTGAATCTGCGCAAGCGCTTTTCGTCGAACTATGAGTTTCTCGTCTCCTATACGTGGTCGCATGCAATCGACGATTCGACCGACGTGGTGAGCACCTCAGATGCCCCGCAGAACAATCTGAACCCGAATGCGGACCGCTCGACCTCGAGCTTCGACCAGAGGAACCGGCTGGTGATGTCAGGCGTGTACAACAGCGGGCACATCAGCGGGAAGATGCTGGGTTCGGGCTTTCTGCCCGGCGTGTTCTCGGGGCTCACGGTGGCGCCGATCATTGAAGTCAGCTCGGGGCGGCCGTTCAACATCCTGACCGGCACGGACACGAACTTCGACTTCGATCCGCTGACCGACCGGCCGAACGCAGTTGCGCCGGGCTCGGGAATGACGAGTTGCGGCAACGCGCCGGTGCTCTCGAAGTACTCGCCGACGGGCGCGCTGAACCTGCCGTGCTACGCGGATGCGAGCGCTACCTCCGGGCCGAATTCGATGTACTTCAACGGAACGCTCGGCCGCAACACGGGCATCAAGCCGATGGTGGCGTTTACCGACTTGCGGATTGCGAAAGCGGTGCAACTGCGCGACCACCTGGCGCTGCAGATTACGGCAGACGGCTTCAACCTCATCAACAAGAACAACTGGCTGGACGTGAACCTGCTTTACACCAGTGCCGGGCAGGAGACCGCGGCGAGCGACCCGCGGCAGTTCCAGTTTGGCGCGAGGTTGAGCTTCTAAATCGGGCTCCTAGCGGGTTACACCTTGAGAATCGGGCCAGGGTATTGCGACAGCCGGGCGTCAGAGGTCAGCAGCGTCAGACCCTCGGTGATCGCCTGCGCGATCAGGATTCTGTCGAACGGGTCGCGATGGATCAGCGGCAACGACTCCACCGCGACGGCGTGCAGGCTGGACAAGGGAACCTCCTGGTAGAGATTCTGCAAAAGCCCGCGCCGAACGATGTTGGCCTTGATATCGAAGCCGGGTTTGCACAGCGCCTGCTTGATCGCGATCTCCCAGATACTGACCGCGCTGAAGAAGAGTTCGTTGGCGGGTTCGTTGATCAGGGTGAAGGCCTGCGAAGTGAGCCGGTGCGGCTCGCGAGCATTCCAAATCAGGAGATGCGTATCGAGGAGTAGCTTCACGGCTTGAGCCCGAACATCTGGGCGATCTCTTCGTCGCCCCAGGTGTCGAACTCCTCCGGAAGGACCATGGGCTCGTTCGCGAGAAAACCCGACCTTTGGACAAGTCGCTCAGGTTCCACGGCGACCACCTTCACCATGGGCTTGCCCGCCTTGGCGATGATGAACGGCTCACCTTTTGCTGCTTTTTCAACCAGCCGCGAGAGGTGCGTCTTGGCTTCATGCATGTTGACGGTTTCCATCGCTCACACTCTTCCCGGACGAACTTAGTCTACTCGACTTAGTCTATACCCGAACTAACGAACGAGAGCGCTCTGGTCGAAGTGGTCGAGCAGGTCGCCGACGTCTTCGTACACCTCGACGCAGCCTTCGGCGAGCAGCTCCTTGCGGGTCCAGCCGCCGGTGGTGACGCCGATGGTCCAGATGCCGGCGTGGCCCGCGGCCTCGGCGTCGTAAGGCGTGTCGCCGAGCGCGAGCACCTCGTGGGGTTTCAAGCCGAGACGCTTGAGTGTGGCTTCGAAGATGTCCGGATGCGGCTTGGTGCGGTCGGCGTCGTCGGCGGAGCTTTCCTCCTCGATCAGGTCTTCCATCTGCGCGATTTTCTTGTAGACCAGCAGGTCTTCCTTGCTGGCGGAGCTGGCGAGCGAGAGCCGGATGCCGGCATCGCGCAGGCGCAGCAGCAACTCGCGGACGCGGGGCATAGGCTTCACCTGCGACAGGAACTCCTGGTGGAAGACGAGGTTGCGAAACTCCTTCAGGGGCTCTTCGACGTGCTTGCGCTTCCACCACGGAATAAAGACGGGGATCAGCTCGTCGCCGCCCTTGCCGATCTGCCGGCGAATGGCTTCGAGCTCGCAATGGACGCCGACAGCGCCCAGCGCAATCTGCCACGCCTCGGCGTGCAGCCAGTTGCTTTGGACCAGCGTCCCATCGATATCGCACAACAGCGCCTTAATCATGGGCGGTTGGATGCGCCGTACACTGGGAGCGCGATGAAAGCGAATGAACTGAACGACAACTACGGGCTCGAGGGCGTGCTGCGGTTTGAAGAGCACGGTGAGTTGACGCGCGCGCAGGTGACGCTGCACGCATGCGAGGCGACGATTTACCTGCAGGGCGCGCACGTAACTGCCTGGCAGCCGGCCGGGCAGAAGCCGGTGCTGTTCCTGAGCGAGCACTCCGCGCTTACGCCTGGGAAGGCGATCCGCGGCGGCGTACCGATCTGTTTTCCGTGGTTCGGCGGCCGCAGCGATGGCGGCAAGGGGCCGTCGCATGGGTTCGCGAGGATCTCAGAGTGGGAGCTGGCGTTTGCCGCGCTGATGCCGGATACGGGCGGCGATGGCGACCGCTTGCAACTGACGTTTGTTTTGGCGTCGAACGAGCTCAGCCGTTCGCTGGGTTTCGACTCGTTCCGCGTGGCCTACGAGGTCATGCTGGGCAAGACGCTTTCGCTGCGGCTGACGGTGGCAAATCTTGGTGATGCTCCGTTGAAGTTCGAGGAGGCGCTGCACAGTTACTTTCAGGTCGCGGACATTCACCAGGCCCCAATCAGCGGACTCGAGGGTGCGGAGTACCTCGACAAGCGCGACGGCGGCAAGGCGAAGCATGCGCCCGACGGCCCGTTGCAGCTCACAGAGTTTTCGGATCGGGTCTTCCCCTCAAACACGACTGCCGTCACGATCCACGACGAGGCGAATCACCGCGTCCTCCACGTGGAGAAGCAGAACTCCGCGACCACGGTGGTTTGGAATCCGTGGCCCGAGGGTTCGGCGCCGCTGGCGGACCTTGGGCCGGGAGATTGGCCGCACTTCCTGTGCGTGGAGGCGGCCAATACCGCGACCGACGCGATTGTGCTGGAGCCGGGTGCGACCCACACCATGGGCGTGACGATCTCCGTCGAGGCCGCGCGTTGACGGCCGGGGAACGGCTGATTCTGGCCTCTGCCTCGCCTCGCCGTCGTGAGTTGCTGGCGCAGGCAGGGGTTGAGTTCGACGTGAGGGCGGCGGACATTGACGAGTCGCCGCTGCCGGACGAGGCCGCGGCTGCTTATGTGGAGCGGCTTGCGATCGAAAAGGCGCAGGCGGTATGTGCGCTCTACAACAAAGAAGCTGAGCCGGTGACGGTGCTCGCGGCGGATACCACCGTCGTTTTGCCCGACGGCGCCATTCTGGCCAAGCCGGTGAATGCCGCGGATGCCCGTCGGATGCTCGGCCTGCTCTCCGGGCGGACGCACGCGGTGATGACGGGCCTGGCTGCTGTGTCGTCGACCCGCAAGGGGATCGTCTCGACGGTGGAGATTACGCAGGTGACGTTCCTAGTGCTGACCGATGACGAGATTGCCGACTACGTTGCCGGCGGCGAGCCCCTCGACAAGGCGGGGGCTTATGCGATCCAGGGGTATGCCGCTCGCTGGATTCCAAGAATCGAGGGCGATTATTTCAACGTGGTGGGCTTGCCGATCGCCCGGACGGTGTCGCTTTTGGCTGAAGTTGCACAGCTGGATGTGCAGTCCTAACGAAATCAGAGCATGAGCGTACCTGTCGCAGCACTGTGGCTGATTTACCACACTGAAACTTTCCTCCGCGCGTGTAGTCTCACTGACTGAAGGCACGGAGACGATTAGGTTTGAGCGAGAGCACAGGTCCGGCTCACCTGGAGCGGACCCTCCAATCCGAGATCAGTTTCAGCGGCGTTGGGCTGCATAGCGGCGCCACCGTGCAGATGCGGTTGGTTCCTGCGCCCGCCGGCTCGGGCATCGTCTTCCGCCGCACCGATCTCGACAACTTTGAAATTCCCGCCAACGGCCGCAACGTGGCGAAGGTGAGCTATGCGACTTCGCTGATGCGCGGCTCGGTGCTCATCCAGACGACGGAGCATCTGCTCTCGGCGCTGATCGGCTTCGGCGTCGATAACGTCATCGTCGAGGTGGATAACCTCGAGGTGCCGATTCTGGATGGCTCCGCGCTGCCGTACGTCCAGGCGTTCGAATCGACCGGCTTGCGCGTGCAGCGCCGCCGGCGCGAGTACCTGAAGGTACTCAAAGAGGTTGAAGTGCGGGATGGCTCGAAGTTTATCGGCGTCTATCCCGGCACCGGTTACACCATCGACTACAGCATCGACTTCCCGGAACCGATTGGCTGCGCGAACTTCCGCGGCGACCTGGCAGTGGGCGACTACGCGAAGTTGATTGCGCCGGCGCGAACCTTCGGCTTCAAGGAAGATGAGCCGATGCTGCGAAATATGGGACTGATTCGCGGTGCGTCGGAAGAATGCGCCATTATCGTTGCCGGCAAGCGCGTGCAGAACGGGCCGCTGCGCTTCGACGACGAGTTCGTGCGGCACAAGGTGCTCGATTTGATCGGCGATTTGGCACTCGCGGGCAGGCGGATTCAGGGGCGCGTGGTGGCTGAGCGCGCCGGACACGCCATGCATACCGCGCTGGTGCAGAAGCTGATGCGCGACCGTTCCGCGTGGGAGTTTGCGCACGGCTACGATCCCGTTCCCGCGCCGCGCGCGGTGGAATCGCCGCTGATGCATCTTTCTCCGGCCCATGCCTGAGGAAGGCGCACACGTCGCGGCGATTGCGCTGGGCTCGAATCTCGGCGACCGCGAGCAGGCACTGCAGACGGCGATCGCCTCCATCCGGGGTCTGGGCCGTGTTCTTGGCGTCTCCCGCTTTATCGATACAGAGCCTGTGGGCTACCTCGATCAGCCTCGCTTTCTGAATGGCGCCCTCTTGCTTGAGACCAGGCTTGCCCCGCCTGAGCTGTTGCGGGAACTCCTGGCCGTGGAGCGGCGGATGGGACGCGAGCGCGCAAACGTTCCCGCGAAGGGCCCGCGCGTGATCGATCTCGACCTCATCTTTTTTGACCGTATTGTGCTCGTCACGGAAGAGCTGACGCTGCCGCATCCCGCGATGCAGGATCGTGCGTTCGTGCTGGCGCCACTGGCCGAACTTGCGCCCAATTGGGTTCATCCGGTGCTTGGAGCCAGTGTGGCTGAGTTGCTGGGCAGGCTCTCAGCCTGAGCCGCTGCCGGCCTTCAGGGCAGGGAGGAACGAGCGCAGGTTTTCTTTGGCGATCTGTTGCACCACCCACTCGCGCCCGGGCGATTCGAGGAAGGCAAATTCGATGCCCACGGCCTGGTCCAGCTTGGAACGCCAGCGGACGAAACCCTGGCCGCAAAGATCTGGTTTGCCCGAGTCTTCCGGGTCGCTGCTCGAAAGCGCGCACCGGAAACTGACCTTGCCCAGGACCAACGGCTCCTCGGTGCGTGCGCTGAAGCCTCCGCGGCCAAGAAGGAATGGCGGCGGCGCATCACTCTTGCCGACGTTTGCCCGCAGTACCTGCTCCACGGGGGCGGAAGGTGGAGCGAGGTGCAGGGTCTGGCGAGGGGCCAACTCCATGGGAGAAGCCCACAAGAGGGCGCGGTCGGCCAATGCTTTGTCGACGGCCTCTGCCAGCTCCTCGACGCGGAATGGCTTGGTCAGGAAGCTGTCTACGCCGAGATCGTACATCTCTCGCAGGTCGACCTCACCGAAGCCACTGACGAAGATAATGGTGTGGAGGCGCTCGCCTTGTGCAAAGAGCCTCCGGACGAGGGTAACGCCATCCATAACAGGCATTCGGACGTCGGTGATGAGGACGTCGACGGGCTGCTGCCGTATGGCATCGAGGGCCTCTTCGCCGTGTGCCGCGGTGCGAACGCTGCAACAGCCGGCCTTGCTCAGCCATTTGGCAAAGATCTCCCGCAGGACCGGTTCGTCGTCGACGATGAGTACGCTGGCCTCGTCCAGCTTCATGAGCCCTCCCTTCGTGACTCCGCGTGGACCTCGACGGTCAGCGGTTGGGCGATCAGCGTCAGGCGGAAACAGGTGTTCGCGGTGTCCCTGCAGAGCTCCAGGGTTCCGCCGTGCTCATGGGCGATGGCTTGAGAGAGACTCAAACCGATTCCCATGCCGACACCGCGCGTCTTGGTGGTGAAGAACGGCTCCATCAGCCGTTCGCGGATTTGCTCGTCGATACCCAGGCCGCTATCGGTTACGTCGAGCTGAAGTCGTTCTCCGGAACAGCGCACCTCCAGCAGCACCCAGCGCTGAATGCAGTCCTGTTCGACGATCGCGTCATACGCGTTGTTGAGCAGGTTGGTGACGATCTGGCCGATCTGGGTCTCGCGGCAGAGGATCAAGGGCAGCCCCGTCGCTACGCTTGCGCGCAGGTCAATTCCGAGACGCGCAAAGCGCAGCTCCTGCATCTGGATGGCCTGTTCGACGATCTCGGCCAGCGACGCATACTCCATGGGGTCGCTGCCCGCCTCTCGGGCGAAGCCGCGCAGTCCGCGCAGGATGCGGATCGCGCGATCGGAGGTTGTTACGATGGTGCTGCTAGCTTCGAGAACGTCGTCCGCAGGCAACGTCGCTTCGGTCTGTGCCAGGCGCTGTAGATCGCTGGCCGTTCCGTAGATGATGGCGAGCGGGTTAGAAATCTCGTGGGCGAGGCCGCCGGCCATGTTGCTGAGGGCTTCGATCCGTTTCTCACGGAGCCGCCGTTCGTACACAAGCTGTTCCTCCAGGCTCTTCTCGGCCGTGATGTCACGGTAGAAGACACTGATCCCGAGCGGAGTCGGGAAGGCGCTCACGCTGAACCACATGGCGTAGGGCGGGTAGTGCACCTCGTACCGGGCCTCCACGCGATCGTCCATCGCCTGGTGCAGACCAATCTCCGCCGCCGTACCGAGCAGGGCGGGGTAGAGTGTCCAGAAGCACGATCCAATCCGCATCTCGGGGGAGATCTCGTGTGCGCGACGGTTTGCGTAGACCACCATCCAGTCTCGATCCAGCTTTTGAATGCCTTCCGAGGTGGAGTCGAGAATGTGGTTCAGTTGTTCCTTGGCGTCGCACTCCGCCTGCTCGCCCTGGGCGCGAAGCAGCAGTTCCTCCTGAAGCTCCTGCTCCAGGCGCTTCTGCGCGGTGATCTGGGTGAAGAAGACGCTCATTCCGCCCGGGATGGGAAAGCAATGCACGGAGAACCACTGGCCGTGAGGTTCCCAGAAGTTCTCCCACTGGGTGCCGATGCGCTCGATCATGGTTCGCCGCAGGTTCTCCTCGACGAGCGTGCCTCTCGCCCCTGGGTAGCAGTCCCAGTAGTTTCGTTCGAGGCCGATCTCGGGCAAGGTTCGAAGCGCCTGTCGATTGACATAGGAGATGGTCCAGTCGAAGCGCAGCTTGAAGATGCCCTCAGAGGTGGATTCGAGGATGTGGCCCATGCGAACGTTGGCGCGGAGGGTTACCCTCAGCTTCCACGCGGTCCAGAGCAGACAACCGGCGAGCGCGGCGAAGGAGAGGCCGAGAAGGGAGAGCGGAACAGGATGGGTCCCGAGGAGGTTTGAAGCAGGCACGCTGTGTGGCATCCACTTCGCTTCGTGCATGAGCCGGATGGAACTCAGCCTCCATCGCAGGATGGAGAAAGGAAGACCGAGGGCCGTGGAGCCGAGCAGCTTTTTCAAATGGGCACCTGATTCCGGATCGAACACGCACATGAACCTGAAATCGCGCTCGCCTCCAAGACAGCTTCGTCGCGCGGTAGCGTCAGAGTAGATCAAAGAGAGCACTTTCAGCGCTGGAATGAGGCAGCACGGGAAGAATTGCTTCCCGCATCGGGAATTGATTGCCGCTGCGGGACGCGGGAGAGCGGCGTCGTTCCCGGTATGTTGGCGGCGCGAGCCTCGGTGCCAAACAGCCTTAGCGCGCTGCGCGGACGCGAGGAGCGATGCAACCGGTTTACGCATTGGTTTCCAGGGACTTCTCGCCCAGACGTCAAGGCCCTACACTCCGAGATGGAGGTACGCTATCTCTCTGCTGACGAATAGCGCAAGCGAACACCTGGCGGCGCTGCCGACGGAGGCGCGCAACCCGCGCTCGGCGCACATCGACGAGCTTTCAACGCTCGAGATGCTGTCTGTCATCAACGACGAGGACGCGACCGTTGCGGTAGCCGTGCACGCGGTGTTGCCACAGGTTGCGTCCGTGGTGGATGCCATCGCGGAGCGGTTTGCGCGCGGCGGCCGACTATTTTACGTGGGCGCGGGAACGAGCGGCCGGCTGGGCGTGCTCGATGCGAGCGAGTGTCCGCCTACGTTTTCAGTGCAGCCGGGATTGTTCGTCGGGTTGATCGCCGGAGGGGATTCGGCCCTCAGAAAATCGTCGGAGTCGAGCGAGGATTCGCCAGAGGCTGGGGCGCGGGATCTGGAGGCATTTGGGCTGAGCGAGCACGATACCTTGATCGGTATCGCAGCCAGCGGGCGGACGCCGTATGTGCTCGGGGCTTTGGCTCACGCGGTGGAGTGCCGCTCGCTGACGGTTGCGCTGACGTGTGCCGGGCATGCTCCCGGAGCGAGCGCAGAGCATGCGTCGAGGATGGCTACGCTGGCTGAGCTTGCGATTGAGATTGCGACCGGGCCGGAGGTGCTGACGGGCTCGACGCGGATGAAGGCGGGGACGGCGACGAAGCTGGTGCTGAACATGATTTCGACTGCGGTGATGATTCGCTCAGGAGCGGTGTACGGCAATTTGATGGTGAACGTGCAGCCGACGAATGCGAAGCTGGTCGACCGGGCGGAGCGGATTATCGTCGAGGCAACAGGCTGTGGGCGAGACGAAGCCGCCCGGATGTTGGAGCAGGCGGGCAGCGTGAAGACGGCGATCGTGATGCAGGTGCTTGGGGTGGGGAAGATCGAGGCTGAAGGGTTGCTGGCTGCGCATCACGGCAGGCTTGCTGAGGTGCTTCGAAGATAGGAAAAGGCTTGTCCTGCCGGACGGGCCCGCTGGTCGCGCGGGGCGACCACTTCGGGCCGTAATCGCTTCGCGTGGTCCTCCCGTTGGTCGGCATGGAATTCTTCTTCGCGACCAACGGGAGCGCCACGCGAAGCAATCACCCCACGAAGTGGTCCCCGCGCGGGATGAGCGCGCCCGTCCGGCAGGACATTCTTTTCTATCTGCTCAGGCTTCGTTGCGGTCGCCGCCGAGGAAGTTGAGCAGGTCGGCGTTCAGGCGGTCGGGCGCCGTGGCGAAGAGGCCGTGCGGCTCCCCGTCGTACTCGATCAGCGTGGCGTTCCGCAGGATCTTCGCTGCGGCGCGGCCAGCGGCGTCGATCGGCACGGTCGAATCGCCGGTGCCGTGGATGACGAGGAATGGCGTGGTGAGCGAGCGCATCTCCTGGCGGAAGTCGGTTGAGGAGAATGCGGTAACGTCGTCGATGGTGGCCTTGGGCGAGGCCTGGATCGCCATGTCGAAGGTCCAGTTCAGCCAGGCTTCGGAGACGGTGTGGTGCAGCGCCGAGCGTCCGTAGAACTTGGGGCCGAAGTCGTTGAGGAAGGCGAAGCGATCCTTGCGCAGGTTCTCGCGGAACTGGTCGAAGGTCTTGGGATCGGTGCCGTCGGGGTTGTCGTCGGTCTTCAGCATGAAGGGGGCGACCGACGAGACGAGGACAGCTTTCGCGATGCGAGCGGCCCCGTGGCGGCTGAGGTAGCGCACGACTTCGCCGCCGCCCATGGAGAAGCCGACGAGGGTGACGCCGGTCAGGTCGAGCGCGTTGATCAGCTCGGCGAGGTCGTCCGAGAGGTTGTCGTAGTTGTGTCCGTCGAAGGGGTGGGAGGACTTGCCGAAGCCGCGACGGTCGTAGGTGATGACGCGGTAGCCGTTTTCGACGAGGAACGAGGCCTGGTGCTCCCACATGGCGGAGCTGAGCGGCCAGCCGTGGATGAGGATGACGGGGTCGCCGGAGCCCCAGTCGTTGAAGTAGATTTCGGTTTCGTCTTCGAGTTCGAGGTAAGGCATCAGCAGTCTCCTTGGCGCGTCTGGGCGCGGATCACAGCGCTTTATGACGCTCGAAAGTCAGAATGCGTCCTTATAGATCTCATGAACTCTGCGTGGGCTACAATGTAGCTCAGGAGCTTTTTATGGCGGTGAACGCGGTGGTGCGGGCACGGATCGATGTTCGGGTGAAGGAAGAGGCGGAGGCCATCTACGCCGCGGCCGGGCTGACGCTCTCCGATGCCTTTCGCATGTTGCTGATGCGCACGGTGGCGGAGCGCGCCCTGCCGTTCGATCCGCTCGTTCCAAACGCGGAGACGGTGGAAGCCATGAAGGCGGCACGCCGCGGGGAAGTGGTTCGCTTTAGCAGCGTCGACGAGCTGATGGCCGACCTCGATGCGGACGATTGAGATCACCACGCGTTTTCGGAAGGACTACAAACGCGAGGCGAAAGGGCCTCACGCAAAGACGCTGAGCGCTGAGTTTTCGGCCGTTCTTGGCATGCTTGCAAACGATGTCGCGCTTCCACGGAGGTTCTCCGATCATGCACTTTCAGGCGAGTGGAAGGATCACCGCGATTGCCATATTAAGCCCGATCTGGTCCTGATCTACCGGCTTCCGAGTGCAGAGGTGCTGCAGCTCGTCAGGCTTGGTTCCCATAGTGAGCTGTCTCTTTAGAGCTTTGAACTTTATTTTAGGAAGGCTAAGCGCCTGCCGCGCGCAGCGTTCGGGCGGTGCTGTCGTTGGTCTGCAAGATGCCGTGGAGAAGATGATCGCGCGAGACCTCGCGGACGTGACGGCGGTTCGCCTCTTCCGCGGCCAGCGAGAGCGCACGCTTGGCGGTTGTTGAGAGCGGAAGACTCGGATCTGCGGTCCCGGTTGCTGCGGTCGCTGCGAAGAGTTGGCGGAGTTCGGCCGCGCGTGCCTGCAGGGCCACGACTGCGGAGCCGGGTTCGGCTGGATCGTGGAGGATGCCAAACAAGAGGTCGGCGGTCGAAATCTCGGCTGCGCCGCGTTGCATGGCTTCCTCGCGGCAGAAAAAGATCGCGCGGCGTGAGGATTCAGTGAAGCGTTCGAACATGGGGTGCGCTCCTGAGATGGGATGGGAGACAGGCCCTAGAACAAGCTCATCTTGCGCGGCATTTCGATGCCGAGGTGTTCGTAGGCGAGCTTGGTGGCGACCCGGCCGCGCGGGGTGCGATCGAGGAAGCCGATCTGGATGAGGAACGGCTCGTACACCTCCTCGAGCGCGTCCTGCTCCTCGGCGAGTGCGGCGGCGAGGGTGTTGAGGCCGACGGGGCCGCCGTCGTACTTTTCGATGATGGTGCGCAGCAGGCGGCGGTCGAGCTCGTCGAAGCCGTGCGCGTCGACTTCGAGGAGTTCAAGCGCGGCATTGGCTGTCGCACGGTCGATCTTGCCGGCGGCGCGGACCTGCGCGTAGTCGCGCACGCGCCGCAGCAGTCTGTTCGCTATCCTCGGTGTTCCCCTTGAGCGCATGGCGATTTCGGCCGCGCCATCGCGGTCGATGGGCACGCCGAGCACCTCGCCGGAGCGCTCGACGACGAAGCGAAGCTCGTCGTCGGTGTAGAACTCCAGGCGGAGCAGGATGCCGAAGCGCGCGCGCATGGGCGAGCTGAGCAGGCCCGGGCGGGTGGTCGCGGCGACGAAGGTAAACGGCTTGATGTCGAGCTCGAACGTGCGGGCGGATGGTCCCTGGCCGATCATGATGTCGAGCCGGTAGTCCTCGAGCGCGGTGTAGAGTTTTTCCTGCAGCACGGGCTGCACGCGGTGGACTTCGTCGAGGAAGAGGACTTGTTTGTCCTTGATGTTGGAGAGGATCGCGGTCAGGTCGCCCTGAATCTGCAGCGCGGGGCCGCTGGTCTGCTGGAAGGCGACGCCCATCTCGTTGGCGATGATGGTGGCGAGGGTGGTCTTGCCAAGGCCTGGCGGCCCGAACAGCAGCACATGGTCGAGCGCTTCGCCGCGCGACTTCGCGGCTTCGAGCGCGATGGCGAGTTGCTGCTTTGCCTTGGTCTGACCAATGAATTCCGAGAGCTTCTGCGGGCGCAGCTTCAGCTCGAAAGCGGCATCGTCGTCGAGGGTCGTGGCGGCAGAGACCAGGCGCTCGGCCTCGGGCGAGGCGTGCAGCGGATGCTTCGGCTTTTTATAGGGAACGTCCACAAAGCCGATGGTAGACCGTCAGGCTTCGCTCGGCAACGAGCGGTCCCCAACCAGCACGGGCGCTGGCGTCCGGGCATCTTCCGGTAAGTACATCGAGTCGGCAGACGCAGTGGCATGGGCCACGCTGCCCAGGTTCAGGTGAGCGCAGTCGCGTCCGCCGCGCTTGGCCGCGTAGAGTGCCGCATCGGCACGCGTCATCACGTCCGCGGAGTGCTCCTGCGCCCACGAGCAGGTGACGCCGATACTGACAGTCATCGGCAATCCCTTCATCCGAGGAGGCAGCTTGCGGACCTCCTCGACGATTCTGGACGCCGTCGACATGGCTTCGGCGCTATCCGCCTGCGGCAGCAGCAGCATAAACTCGTCTCCGCCGTAGCGCCCCATTCGATCGTAGATGCGAACGGTACGCAGCACGGTCTGTGCGACGAGACGCAGTGACTCGTCGCCGCACGCATGGCCGCAGCGATCGTTGATCGTCTTGAAGTGGTCGACGTCGATCAGCAGCATGGAGAAACAGATCCCGGTGCGGCGGGTACGCGCCATCTCCGCCTCCAGCGCGGACTCGATCCCGCGGCGGTTCAGGATGCCTGTGAGGTGGTCGAGTTGGGCCTCTTCGTGGATCGATTCCGTCACCATGCTGGAAAACATCATGAGGTAGAGCACGCCCTGCACGCACACCATCAGGACGCCGAAGAGCAGGGATGGCGTCTCCAGATGTACGGGCTCGAGATGACTCGTGGCGCTGGCAAAGAGCGCTCCCCGTATCGCCTGGATTGTCATTACGAAGGCCACGACCCCGACGGTGACTCCGAGCGCGATTAGATGCACGCGACCCCGCGCGACCTGGAGCATCTTCCAGCTGATCAGCCAGCGCGTCACCGCCATTGAGCCCGCGATGGCGACCACGCGCACCGCCTCCCTCGGGCTAACGATCGTAAACCAGAGAACCACAGCGAAGCAGAGCAAGTTGAAGACCGAGACCTGCGCGAAATAGGTGCGTGAGAGAGCGCCAGGTTCCGGCGCCGGAAGGATGCCCGCCCCCGAGACAGGTCGCTGGTGGTTACAGAACTGCAAAACGCCGCGATAGAGCAGAATCGAAGAGAAGAACGAAAGGCCTCCACCGCCGGCAAGCGCCAAACCTAAAGGAATTTGACCTTGCAGGAACAGGAGGATCGTCGCCGCGGAGCCAGCAGAGAAACCCGCCGCCACGGAACCCAGCCCGGGCAGCCGCGGGTGCAGCACGCGCAGGGTCAGCAACATAAACGAAAAGACGGTGACCAGCATGCAGAAGCATGCCATGAGCGTTCGATCGTCGAACCACGAGAAGAAGGTCATGGGTTCTGCTCCAGCGGCACCAACGCCAGCGAAAGGCAAATCGCTTCCGGAGACTGGCGTCAGCTTTACGTCTACAAGGGCCCTGGGGAGAAAACAATGACTCTATTCAAGCACATGGGGCCGCTGTTTGGCAGTACCCTCCTTGCGTCATAGCGCCAAGCGCCGGTTGGACGCATGAAACTGACGAGCACGCAGAAACGAGCTGAAGGTCGATGCCTTCAGCCCGCTCGCATATATTTTGCAGCTTTTCTGTGCTGATTCGAGGCTTACGCTGCGTTGGTCTGCGCCGGCGCTTCCGCAACGATGATGGAGACGAAGCGCCCGTGCTGACCGCGATCCTGGAACTTGACCACGCCCGAAACCTTGGCGAACAAGGTGTCGTCCTTGCCACGGCCGACGTTCAGGCCCGGCTTCAGCGGGGTTCCGCGCTGGCGAACCAGGATGGAGCCGCCGGTTACGGTCTCGCCGCCGAAGCGCTTGACGCCCAGCCGTTGTGCATTTGAATCGCGCCCGTTTTTGGACGATCCCAAACCTTTTTTATGTGCCATTTCTATCCCTCATGCGCGCCGGCCATTGGCTCGTTCACGCCTTGTGCAGAACGCCTCGTTGCACGCTCTGGTGCCGAATGTGTTTAGGCCTTGAAGCTCTTGCCGCCGACCGAGATCTCGCCGATCTTGATCTCGGTGAAGGCCTGCCGATGTCCCTGCATGCGCTTGTACTGCTTCTTGCGCTTGAACTTGAAGACCAGAATCTTCTCGCCGCGGCCCTGGCCGAGCACGGTTCCGGTTACCTTGGCGCCTTCAAGCGACTGCTCGAAGCTGCCTGCTTCGCCCGAAACGGCAAGCACATCGGAAAACTCAACCGAACCATCGGTATGGGCGAGTTTCTCCACCTTCAACACGTCGCCCGGGGCCACGCGGTACTGCTTTCCGCCAGTGCGGATCACTGCATACATTCGACTACCCTCATACGCGGTGACGGTCTTGAGCTTCTCCGTGTCCCAGCGCGTTCTTCTGGTTCAGATTTGGCGTTCGAGCCGTTGCCTGCGGTGCGATTGTGCTTGTAGAGACACGAATCCCCGCATCCAGCCGAACTTATCAAGAATACCCCAGGTGCGGTATTCGGTCAACAAAAAGCTACTCCGCGCGTAGCGCTTCCACGGGATTCACCGATGCGGCACGCAGTGCGGGGAGGTAGCTGGCGAGCAACGCCGAGAGGCCAAGTACGGCTGCGACGACGACAAGCGTCGGCACATCCCAGGCGGCGGTGTCGAACAGCAGCTTGCGCATCAGCATCGCGGCTCCGACCGCGCAGAAGACGCCGGTCACAATTCCGATCGCGATCAGCCTGCCGGCCTGGCGCAGAATCAACGCCGTCACGGAACTGCGCGCCGCGCCCAGCGCCATCCGAACCCCGATCTCGCGCGTGCGTTGGCTTACCGAGTAGGCGATGACGCCGTAAAGGCCGACGACGCTCAATGCCAGCGCAAGCCCGGCGAATCCGCCGACCAGCCAGGCCGCCGAGCGATGCAGATAGGCCGCCGGCGAGCTATCGATGGTCGAGACGACGGTCGTCGTGTTCGAGGCTGAGATGCCGGGATCGAGCTCGTGCACGGTCTTCACGAGTGACGGCAGCAGCGCACCGGCGTCGCCGCGGGTGCGTACCACCACGACCATGTCGGTATCGGGGTTTTGATTGTAGGGGTGATAGATCGCCGGCAGCGCCGGCTCATCCAGCCCGCCCTCGCGCACGTCCGCGATCACGCCCACAATCGTCCAGATGGAATCGGGATCGAGCCGGAAGTTGCCGACCTGTTTCCCGATGGGATCTTCGCCGGGATAATACGTGCGCGCGAAGGTCTCGTTGATGATGAGGGCACCGGGCTTCGTCGCGTCGAGATCGTCGCTGAAGTAGCTCCCGCGCAGGAGCGTCGCGCCCAGCGTCCTGAGGTAATCCGCACTGACATTGCGTTCGTTCACCTCGTTATGCTCGCCGTTGTAGGGCTTGCCGATGAAGCGTACCCAGCGCGTGTCGCCGTTGCCGTTGACGGCGAGATCGTTGCTGGTGCCGCTGCTGAGGATGCCTGGCAGAGCGTCCAGGCGTCGCAGCATCTCGCGCGTGGCCGCCCTCTGCTGCTCGGGCGTCCTGTACTGCTCTTCGGGAAGAGCGACATCCATGGCGGCCAGGTGCTGCGGCACGAAACCGAGTTCGACGTGCAGCAGCTTGTAGAAGCTTTTGCCCAGCAAGCCCGCGCCTACCAGCAGCACCATGGCGATTGCGAGCTCAAGCGACACCAGGTTCGCGCCCAGACGCCGCCACAGAGTCCCTGATGAGCCTCGTCCCGCCTCCGCGAGACCCTCGCGAACCGCGCCTGCGCTGAAGGCGAGGCGCACCAGCGGCGTCGCGGAAAAGATGGCCGCGGCAAACAAGCAGACCACGCCGGCAAAGGCCAGTACGTGCCAGTTCAGGCCGAGACCTTCAAGGTACGGCATGCTCTGCAGCATGTACTTGGGCACCAACTTCAGCAGCAACTGCATGGCACCGACCGCAGCGGCCACGCCGAGCGCACCGCCAAAGCCGACGAGGAGAAGACTTTCGGTGACGAACTGCCGCAACAACCGTCCGCGGCTTGCGCCCAGCGCGCTGCGCAGTGAGACCTCGCGCCGGCGATTCTCCGTGCGCACCAGCAGCAGGCTCGCCACGTTCAGGCATGCGATCGCCAGCAGCAGGCCCGCGCCCCCAAGCAGCGACAGCAGCAGAGGCCGCACCTTGCCCACGATCGCCTCGGAGAGAGGCTGGGCCTGGCCGCCCTGGCCTCGGTTCGTCACCGGGTACATACGTTCGAGCGTCGCGGCGATGCCTTGCACCTGGCTGCGCGCCTCGGCGAAGGTGACTCCGTCCTTCAGCCGCGCGACGCCGAAGAGGCAGTGGCTGCCGCGCTCCCAGTAGCAGGAGGGTGTCTGCGGCCCGGGAGGCCCGATGCGCAGCGGAACCCAGAATTCGGCGTCGCCTTGCAGGGCGAACTGGAAACTAGCCGGCAGCACGCCGATCAGGGTGTAGGTCTGGTCGTCGAGCTTCACGGTCTGCCCGATCGCGCTGGCGCTTCCGCCAAAGCGCTTCTTCCACGCCGCATCGCTGATCAGCAGCGTCGGCTGAGACTGTGGCTGGTCGGCGTCTGGGGCAAAGTCGCGGCCGAGCGCGGGCTTCATGCCGAGAGTTCGGAAGAAGCCGGCCGTGACCTTCGCGCCATGCACCGGCTCCGAGAGTGCGCCGGTATGCAGGAGAAAGCCGCGCCAGCGATGGACGTCGATCGATTGAAAGACCGTGCTCATGCGCTTGTAGTCCATGTAGTCGAGGTACGAGAGATTCGCGCGGGGAAACTGCCCCGTCACCTCGGAGACGTCGGCCAAGCGGTTGGGTGCGGCAAACGGCAGCGGCTTGATCAACGCGGCGTCGACGAATGCAAACAGAGCGACACTCGCGCCGATACCCAGCGCCAGAACGAGAATGGCCGTGCAGGCAAAGCCCGGGTTCTTGCGTAGCTGCCGGCAGGCATAGCGCACATCCCACCAGATGCTGAGGAGGACCAGGGTCATGTCCTCGCCGGCGGTTTGCTCCTTGATCGCAGCCCGGCTGCCGAAGCGGACGCGGGCCTCGCGGCGCGCCTCAACGGGAGCCATGCCCCGCGCCTCGTTGTCCTCGGCACGCAGGGCGAGGTGCGCCTCCAACTCCGCGTCGATCTCACGCTCGACCCTGGTTCGCGCAAACAGATTTGCCACTCGACGCCAAAGAGCCATACCGCACCTCACACGTATTGCAGGATGGCGCGCACGCCTTGAACCAGATGCTCGAAGTCGGCCTCAGCGGCCTTCAGCTGCTTGCGCCCGCTGGCAGTCAGCTTGTAGAACTTGGCCTTGCGTCTGGTCTCCGTCAATCCCCACGCGGAGGAAACCCATCCGCTCTGTTCCATGCGGTGGAGCGCGGGGTAGAGCGAGCCCTCTTCCACCTTCAGCAGCTCGTCGGACGCGCGCTGAATGTGCACGACGATGCCGTACCCGTGGAGCTCGCCCATCTGCGCCAGGGTCTTCAGCACCAGAAGATCGAGCGTTCCTTGCAGATCATTCTTCGCCATAGGATTGCAGCACCCCTAAACAACTGAGTGTGGCGATGCTACCCCTAGGCTGCTAGGGGTGTCAATCGGAAAAGGGAGCGACGTTCTCGCATGAAGTTCCGGCGGCAAAGGCCCGGTCAGTTCGACCGCATCAGGACATCGCTTGAGGCATCTTCTTCAAGCGTCTCGTCCAGCGCCTCGGTGCACAGCGTCACGCGATTGCGTCCCTCGCGCTTGGCCTTGTACATAGCGGAGTCGGCTCGGCGCAGCATGGCGAGCCAGTTGGTCTCGCCGGCGCGCGAGGCGCTGATGCCGACGCTGGCGGTAAAGCCAATCTGCTCCTGTTGCACTGCAATCCGCAGGGTCGCGATGCCTTCGCGCACCTGCTCTGCCAGCGCGTGCGCTGCGGCCACGTTGGCATTGCAGAGCAGCAAGGCGAACTCCTCCCCGCCGATGCGCGCGACGCTGCTGTCTCCAATTTCGCGCGCCGTGCGCAGCAGAAACTCCCCGGTGACCAGCAGGGCCTGGTCCCCGGCTTCGTGGCCCCAGGTGTCGTTCAAACGTTTGAAGTGGTCGATATCCAGCATCAGCAGGGCGCACGGTCTTGCCTGGCGAGCGGCCATGTTCAGTTGGTCGGCGGCGTTCTCTTCCATGGCGCGGCGATTGGGCAGGCCGGTCAGCGAGTCGAGGCGGCTTTCGTGATGTAACCGGCGCAGGCTCTCCGCGACGTAGGTCGCCAGAAATGAAAATGCGAGCGACGTCACCACCAGCACGGTCGCTTGCCGCAGAAGCAGGAGAGTGTGGGAGGTGGGCGTCCGCTCCAGCGGCAGCCGCACCAGAAACAGCACGGCAAAGGCAAACAGAAGAAGCGCCGTAGCGCGGAGTGGGCCGCGGAGTTCGGGCACCGACCCTTTCCAAAGCATGGGAATGGTCCACGCCATCAGCGCGACGGCGGCAACCTCAGAGGCCTCAATACACCCGAGCGGACTGGAATAAGCCAGGCCAAAGAGCACAAGCATGGTCGCGCCAACGGCGGTATCCACCCAACCGGAACGGCGCTGATCCGGACGGATAAGCGCCTGGAAGCCAAGATGAATCAGGTACAGCATCAGGATCAGGATGGAGGCGCTGAACGCGTGCGGGAGCCAGAGGCCCCTTCCTCTCCACAGCGGCACGAGGAAGATGGCGGCCGCGTGGAGCCCACAGGCGACTGCCAGCGGCACCAGCCACCGGGCTCGCCTGTCCGCCCGGGCGAGAAGCGAAAGAACCAACGACGTCGTGGCCTGGGAGATAAGCGAGATCAGGTAGATGGTGTGGAGTTGCAGCATGGGAGAGAGGGGCCGTCGTTCAGGGACTGAATCGTCTACATCCTGCCACAACAGGTATCAGCTTCGTACACGGAAGGTCAAATGCTCCTCACATTTTCAAAGTCGACGATTCAACCTCTCCCGCCTGACGATGCGGCCTCCGATTGGACGCCTAGGAGAACCACTTCAGCAGACGGATGATCCCCATCGGCGTTGGTTTCGAGTGCGCGGAGACATCCTTGCGCGCGTGAATCGCCGCGCGCTGCTGCTTGTAATAGAGGAACGCCTTAACCATCATCTCGTTGTTCGTGACCGTCGGCTTCCAGCCCAGGCGCTCGCGGATCTTCGCGGTCGAAAAGATGAAGTCTTCGGCGATCATGCGGTAGTGGTAGGGTCCCAGCGGCGAGACGCCCAGCTTGTGCGCCAGCTTCATTGCGGCAAGCGTTGGAGCCTTCGGCAGCTCGGCCACGCGCGCCTTCGTGCCGGCGGCCTCGATCACCGCCTGGTAGACCTGCCGCAGCGAGGTCACGTGATCGCTGCCAATGTGGAAGAGGTCCGAGCCTTCATACGGCATGGCCGCGAGACACGCATCCGCAAGATCCTGCGCGTAGATGAACTGGTAGCGGTTTCCGCCGTCGCCCACGACCCAAACGCGCTTGCCATCTTCGATGAACTCGAACAGGATCGCCAGCAGGCCAAGGCGGCCTTCGTCGATGATGGTCGGGCAGCGGATGGTGACGATGTCGAGGTCGGGAAAGCCGCGCAGCGCCTCTTCGCCGGCCAGCTTCGAGCGGCCGTAGAGCTCGACCGGCGCCGGCGGCTCGTCTTCCGTCACCTCGCGGCCGACGTTGTGCGCCCACAGGCAGTTGGTCGAGATGAAGACGAGCTTCGTCACCCCGGCCTGGCGGCAGGCAAGCGCGATGTTGCGCGTGCCGTCGACGTTCGAAGTCCAAAGGTCGTCGGCGGAGATGGTGTCGTGCGCCAGCATGGCCGCACAGTGCTGCACAGCCACGAAGTTGTTGCGCGAGAAGATCTCCTCGAGCACACCTTTATCCCGAATGTCGCCCTGGATGCTGGTGAGGTTTGGATGGCTGTCGAGGTCGGCGACGAGGTCGATATTGACGACGGTAAAACCCTCAGCCAGCAGCCTGCGCTTGAGGATGCCACCGAAGAATCCCGAACCGCCTGTAACGAGAACATGCTTCAACGCTTGCAACTCCTTAGAACAAATACAAATACAGGAACAAAAACAAGTACGGACGCGGACAAAAGGGACAAGACGGATAGAAGGGGCTTAATACGGAGCTTGGCTGCTTCTGATTCTGCTTTGCTTTCGCTCGGCTGACTGGAAGAGGTAGACGATCAGGATTGTGAGGAACGGCTCCAGTGGGTGGCGAAAACGCGCCTGCACCGTTATTCCATAGTAGACGGCGGGGAAGAGCAGCAGCGCCCAGAAGAACAGCCAGGCGCCTGGAATGCGGTTGCGCAGGGCGAGCGCGATGCCCAGGAAGCCTGCGACCGAGACAAAGCCGAAGTTGAACTCGCGGAAGAACTCGACCAGTTGGCTTTTCAGAAGGGGTTTACCGGTGCGCGTGGTTTCGATCGGATGCGGCACACCGAACCAGAACATGTAGACCCGGCGCGCGATGTACCCGTAGAAGCGCGGCTTGTTCTGGGCGATCAGCACCTTGGCGCGCGTGGCCTGCTGCTTCGAGAACGCCACCTCGCCCAGCTGCTTGTAGCGCAGGTATTCGGGGTCGGTGGTCGCGAGCGGGATCGTCCCGCCCCAGGGAAAGCCGTCATTTGCGGGTCGCACGCTCTCGTAGAGTTCGGCGCCGAAGTTCGAACGAAGCGGGATGAAGGCGTGCAGGGCGAACCAGTTGCGGGCGATCCACGGGGCGATGACAGCCGCGCAGCAGACTGCGGCCAGCACGACGTTGCGGGCAGCCCTTGCGAGCGCGACCCGCTGGCGGAGCAGCGGCCAAATCATCCAGATGCCGCACGCCGGCAGGAAGGCCAGGAGTGAGCTGTTGGTGAGGCCGACCGTCCCCCACAGCAGGCCGAACGCGGCCCAGCGCCGGACGGTTTGGTGACGCGGGGCGCCGGGATCGTCTTCGCCCACGCCGCGCACGCGCAGCGCGAGCACCAGGATCCAGGTGAAGAGATACGCGGTCAGCGCCATATCCCACACCCAGTGCACGGCATACTGCATCGCCGCGGGGTACAAGGCCCACAGCCAGCCCGACCAGAGCGCGACGCCGGCTGCCTGGGCGCGTGTTCCGGTGCCGCGCGCAAAGCAGCGCCGCGCCATCTCGTACACCAGCGGCGCGGTTGCGGCGGAGAAGATGCTGTTGATGGTCAAAATCACCCACGCCGATGCCCGCGTATACACGCCGAAGAGCTTGAAGACGCCGCCGAGCAGCAAGGGGTAGAGTGGCGGCGTCCAGGCAGTGGGGCCGGAGTGGCCTTCGAACGGGTCGGCAAAGCCGTAGCCGGTCGCAAGGGCGCGTGCGATGCGCCCCATCTCCCAGCCGAACTGGAAGTGATCGAGGATGATGCGGATCTTGTAGGTGTGGGCGAGCGTCAGGTACGCGACCCGCACGGCGAGCGCCACCCAGAAGAGCCGCGCCGGCAGCCGTGTGCGGTCGTCATCCGCCCGTATCCAGGCCAAGAGCTTCGTCAGTCTGGATCGGGTAGGCACTTATAGAGGATAGTATGTCCTGCCGGACGGGCCCGCTTACCGCGCGGCGCGGGTACTGCGTACGCCGGGAGCTTCGCCACGCGAAGCCCAGAACCCCACGAAGTGGCGCCCGTCCGGCGTAAGGACGCTTCTAAGCCTTTCCCTGCAGTCATGAATCCACGCGGTGTCCGCGCAACAGAAGCAGGTGCTCCAGGGCTTCCGCCTTATTGACATGCACTGGCTGGGTTCTGATAATCGCCTTCAGGAGGGGATCTCATGGCAATCGAAATTCACGAACCCGAGCTCGAGGCATTGATCCTCCAGAGGATGGAACGTGGTGGCTTCCGAAGCGTGGAGGATGTCCTCAAGGCTGCACTGGCAGACGAAGCCGCTGAAAGTGGACACCTCAAGCCGATCGCGGAGGAGAGTCTCGCGCAGATGTTCGCCAAAGCTCGCGGCCTGTTGACGGACGAGGAAGTCGATACTCTCTTCCGTCGCGATCCTGCCGCAGGTCGCGCCGTCGATCTCTTATGAACGGATTTCTACTCGACACGAATATTCCTTCCGAACAGATCAAGCCAAGAGGGGAGCCACGCGTCGGGCTCTGGCTTTACGCTCAGCCAGAGGACTTGCTGTTCCTAAGCGCAGTCACCGTCGGCGAACTGCGCAAGGGCATCGCGTTGATGCCAGCTGGAAAGCGCCGCCTCGACGTTGAGAGCTGGTTCGAAGGCGATCTTTTGATGAGGTTCTCCAAGCGTATCCTGCCGGTGACTGGAACCATCGCAAACCGGTGGGGCATCCTTACCGCCGGCCGCCAAGTAGCGGGTATCCCGCTGAGCGTCCCCGATGGACTCATCGCGGCGACCGCACTGAAACACGATCTAACTCTCGTGACGCGTAACGTCAGAGACTTCGTGCAGCTCGGCGTGACAGTCTTCAACCCATGGGAAGCGTAGTTTGGATTAGCGCGCGTTCGCAGCAAGAAATCTTCGTGCCGACCGTACCGCCAGCGCCATGATCGTGAGCGCGGGGTTGGCTGCTAGCGCCGCCGGGAAGGTGGAGTTGTCGCTGATCCACAGGTTCGGGATGTCGTGGCTGCGCCCGTAGGCGTCGACCACGTTGGCGCTTGGATCGTCCCCCATGCGGCACGTCCCGATGGTGTGCGCCGACCGCTGGAACGTCCAGATATCCGTCGCGCCCGCGGCCTCCCACGCCGCTGTCATCAGCTTGGCGGAGTGCTCGCTCATGCGCAGCTCGTTCTCGCCGTAACTGAAGTGAATGCGCGGAATCGCAACGCCAAACTCGTCTTTTAGGTCCGAAAGCTCGAGGAAGTTGGTGTCGTACGGCAGGCAATCGCCGTTTGCGCCCACGCCGGCGAAGTGGTTGTACTGGTCGAGATAATCGACCAGCTCCTGCCCCCACAGCCCGCGCCCGCGCGCCACCTGTCGGGCGAACGTGACCGGAACGACGCCCAGGCTCTGCGTCAGATATCCCCCGGCAAAATCCGCATTCTTCGGACGCATCGTGGCTTCCGAGATGATCGATGCTGGAAAGCCTTTGTTCATGCGCATCTCGTCGTCGAAGGTGCCCCAAACCTGCGTTGCAACGTGCGCCATAAAGTTACGGCCGACTTGCCCGGACGAGTTCGCCAGGCCCGTATGCAGCAGCAGCCGCGGTGTTTCGACCGCACCGGCGCAGAGGAACACAGACTTGCAGCGCTGCTTCACGTCCACTTCGCCCTGCCGGTACACGACGGCGGTGATGCGACCCTTCGTATCGCGCTCGAACCCGTGCACGAAGCTCCTGGGCCGAATCTCTACGCCGGCAGCAAGGGCGCGCGGAATGTACGTGACGTCCATGCTCGCCTTCGCGCCGTTGAAGACGCATCCCTGGTGGCAAAACCCGCAGCCGACGCACGGCTGCCGTTCGGCATAGCCAGGCTGCGTGTAGCGCTGCGAGACGGCGGCTATCGGGGCCTCGGCCGTCGCAACGCCGATCGCTGCGTAGCCCTTCTGCATCGCAACTGCGGGCGCGTTCAGCGCGATCGGCGGCAGCGGATAGCGCCGGCCCGGATCCCACGGATAGTGCTTTGGCCCGGAGACCCCAATGAAGCGCTCGACCTCTTCGTAGAACGGTACCAGCTCTTCATACGTCAGCGGGAAGTCCACGCCCTTGCCGGAGTCTGTGTGCAGTTTCAGGTCGCGGGCGTCCGCACGCGGCACAAACGCCCCCCAGTGCAGCATCGACCCACCGACGCCGGTGCCGGAGTTATTGCCGCCGAACGCCGTCGGCGTCTTGCCTGCGCTGATGCGCTCGCCGAGCCAGTAAAGCTCCGACATCTGCGATTCGTCGGCCGCGAAATCCTTGGCCGGATCCCACCAGCGCCCAGCCTCCAGCGCGACGACCGACAGGCCGGCCTCGGCAAGTTCTGCCATCACTGGAGAGCCGCCTGCGCCCGTTCCAATCACCACGACATCCACTTCATCCTGCGTCGAAAACGTCTTCATCGTGCGGGTTCCGGCTCCCATGTCTCGCGTTGGTTCGGGCCCAGCGTCACAAAGCCTTTGTACTTCGTCTCCGCGCCGCCTACGCCGATGCCGCTATAGCCGATGCGCGCCATCGTTGCGGGGTGCGCCATGTACGCGCTCACGGCGTCGCCGCGCACCTCTTCAAACCAGCGCCCGTCCGCTGAACCCGGCTCCGCGTCAAGCGCTTTGAGCGCGGCATCCTGCTCGCCCGTGGTCATCTCCAGAAAACCCTTTGCCGTCAGCGTATCCAGTCCTTCGCGGTACGCCTGCACATCGTCGGGCAGCACGTCGTACCGCCAACCGTCGCCCTTGCCGCTGGCCAGCCGGACGAGCACGTAGCCGGCCAGGTCGAGCGCCTGGTGTTCCTGTGGGATTACGCGCGCGAGCATCGCCCGCAGCGTCACCATCTGTCCCGCGTTCAGCACGCCGGGTGCATCCGCCGGCGCCTGCATGCGCGCGTGGATCACCTCGCGCGTCTTGTCGGAGAGCCGTTCGCTCGCGATAAATGCGCGATATTCTTCCGGCACCAGCGTCTCCGGAGCGATCCGCTGCAGGAAGCCGCGCAGCAGCGCGGTCATCGCCTCAGGCTGTTCCATCGGAACCAGGTGCGAACAGTTTTTCACCGTGATCATGTCGCCGCGGCGCAGATGCGTCAGGGTCAGTTCGGCCTGCTGCTTCGGCCCCAGCGAGAGGTCTTTCTCGCCCGCGATCACCAGCGCCGGCACATCGAGCATGCCGATGGACTGCGCGTGATCTTCCTTGCTGCCCTTGGTCACCCACGCCACCCAGGCGGTGCGATTCATGCGCAGAACCTCCTGGCTGGCGCGCTCTTCGACCGCCGCAGGAATATCGCGCAACTCGTTCTTGGTGATGTAAGCCCGCGCGCGTTGGCGGTCGTCATCGTGCCGCTCGCCCAGCAGACCCACCATCATGCTGCGCTTGCTCTCGTCCATGGGCTCGGGCCCCGGCGGCGAGGGCGCAACCAGCACCAGCCCGGCGAGCCGTTCGTCGGCTGCATCCTGCGCGCGCCGGGCGAGCACCATGGCAACCGTGCCGCTCATGCTGTGGCCCACCAGCACGTAGCGCTTCAGGCCTGCTGCCTCGATTGCTTCGGCGACACAGTCGGCCATCTCCGGGATCGAGTAGCCGGGCACCCCGGCCGATCCGCCAAAGCCTGGCAGGTCGATCCGCAGCGTCTTGAAGTCGCCGCCCAGCAGGCCGACGACCTCGTCCCACTCGCGCCCGCTGCCGCCGAGAAAGTGCATCAACACCAGGGCAGTCGTATCATCGGGGCCTTCCACCATCGTGTGCAGTTTGCTGCTGGCCGGCGTATTGCTTGTCATGGGCGATGCTCTCCGTCGGTGCCGGCTCGCGCGGGCATGATGTTCGTTCCGCTACAGCTCTGTCGTCCTTCATCGGATGCGCCGGGTGCCAACTCGCCGCAGAAAACATCCTGCAGCGCTTCACCTCACTAAAAATCCCCCGGCATGATTCCCGCTGGCCCCGAAGATACACTTCCTTTATGTCAGATATGCCGCACCTGCTGGTGCAAAAGCTGCACCCCGACGCAAAAATTCCGCGCTACGCCCACTCCGGCCCGTGGGGCGATCTCGCTGCCGACCTCTTCGCGGTTTCGGCTTGGACGCTCCAACCCGGAGAAACCGTTGCCGTACCGACCGGGCTTGCACTCGCCTTTCCAGCCGATTTTGGCGGGCTCATTCAAGACCGTTCCGGTTTGGCGCTGCGCGGGCTGACCACGCTCGCCGGCGTCATCGACCCAGGATACCGGGGTGAGATCAAGGTGGTGCTGACCAACCTCGCACCGATTCCGCACAGCATCTTTCCCGGAGATCGCATCGCGCAGCTTCGGCTGGTCCGGCGCATCGAGGCTACGTTCGAAGTGGTCGATACGATCACCGAGGAGACGGTGCGCGGCGCTGGGGGATTTGGCTCGACTGGTGCGTAGACAAGCAAAGGCGCCCTCGCGCCGGGCGGGCGCCACTTCGTGGGGTCAGGAGCTTCACGCAGACCTCCCGCTGGTCGGCACAGAAAATTGTGGCGTGTGCCCAAGCGAAGCTCCCGGCCTACGCAGTAGCGCCTGCCCGGCGTTAGGGCGCTCGTCCTGCAGGACGAGTCAAAGTCTGTAAACGACGTGCGACAATCTTAGAAGAGCCATGCCAGATCAGCCTCTTTCGTCTCCCCGCACCACCCCCACGCCGGTCACGATTACGCCGGCGCTCCTCAAGACTCACTCGATTACCGACGAAGAGTACGCGCTGATCGAGCAGAAACTCGGCCGCACCCCGTCGCTCACCGAACTCGGCATCTTCTCGGTCATGTGGTCGGAGCACTGCAGCTACAAGTCTTCGCGGGTGCACCTGAAGCGCCTTCCGACCAAGGGCACCCGCACCAGCGGCCCCGGCGCCGTCGTACAGGGGCCCGGTGAAAACGCCGGCATTATCGACGTCGGCGAAGGCTGGGCCTGCGCCTTCAAGATCGAATCGCACAACCACCCCAGCTACATCGAGCCGTACCAGGGCGCGGCCACCGGCGTCGGCGGCATCCTGCGCGACATCTTCACCATGGGCGCACGGCCGCTGGCGGTGATGGATTCGCTGCGGTTTGGACCGCTGGCTCCTCAAGAGAGCCTAGGGCCTAGGGCCGAGGGCCTGGGTGATAGCGTTGGAGCGAGCGAACCTCTAGTCCCTAGTCCCTCGTCCCTAGGCCCTGCAATCGATTTTGCCCGGAACCGCCACACCATGACCGGCGTCGTCCACGGCGTGGGCGGCTACGGCAACTGCTTCGGTGTGCCGAACCTCGGCGGTGAGACGCGGTTTGAGGAGTGCTACTCCGGCAATCCGCTGTTGAATGCGTTTGCGCTGGGTTTGGTGCGGACGGACGAGATCTTCTACGCGAAGGCCGAAGGCGTCGGCAACCCGGTGTTTTACGTCGGGGCGAAGACAGGACGCGACGGCATTCACGGGGCCACGATGGCCTCGGAAGAATTTACAGAAGGCTCCGAGCAGAAGCGCCCGAACGTCCAGATGGGCGATCCGTTCCTCGAAAAGTTGTTACTCGAGGCCTGCCTCGAAGTGATGCAGACCGGCGCCGTTCTCGGCATACAGGATATGGGCGCGGCCGGGCTCACCTGCTCCACCTGCGAGATGGGTGCGCGCGGCGAGCTTGGCGTCACCATCGAGCTCGACCGCGTGCCTCAACGCGAGACCGGCATGACCAGCTACGAGATCATGCTGTCGGAATCGCAGGAGCGCATGCTGCTGGTCGCCGCCAAGGGCCGCGAGGCCGAGGTGCTCGCCATCTTCAAGAAGTGGGGGCTCGACTGCGCCGAGGTCGGCATCGTCACTGCCGACGACGTGATGCGCGTGCTGCACCACGGCGAACTGGTCGCCGAGATCCCCAACAAGGCCCTCACCGACGAGGCGCCCGTTTATCACCGGCCGGTCGGCACCTGGAACCCACCCGTCCCGAAAGACCCGCCGGCATGGGTTCTTGAGGAGCTGAAGAAACCTCGCGACTACACCGCCGACCTTAAGAAGCTGCTCGCCAGCCCCAACATCTGCTCCAAGCGCTGGATCTACGAGCAGTACGACTCGATGGTCCAGACCAACACCGTGCAGGGCCCCGGCGGCGAAGCCGGCGTGATGCGTATCAAGGGAACGGGAAAGCAGGGCTCAGGGCCCAGGGCTCAGGGCTCAGGAAGCCACGACTCCGCACTTCTGAGCCCTGAGCCCTCCAACCTGAGCCCTGAGAGAGGCCTCGCCATGGCGCTCGCCGGTAACGGCCGCTGGTGCTACCTCGACCCCAAACTCGGCGCGATGCACGCGGTCGCCGAAGCCGCGCGCAAGGTGGCCTGTACCGGTGCGACGCCGGTTGCCGCGACCAACTGCCTGAACTTCGGCAACCCGCAGAAGCCGGAGATCATGGCGCAGCTTTCGCAAGCCATCGACGGCATCTCCGAGGCGTGCACGGCGCTCGGCACGCCCATAACCGGCGGGAACGTCTCGCTTTACAACGAAACCCTCGGCGAAGGCATCTATCCGACGCCCGTTATCGGCGTCGTCGGCATCCTGGACGACGTGACCAAGGCGGTCCCGAGCGGATTTCAGCACGACGGCGACCTTATCCTCTTCCTCTCTGCGTTCCGCGGGGCCAATCGCAACGCTGACCGCGACCTCGGTGCCTCCGCCTTTGCGCAAGCCATCGGCCTGCCGCTCTGGGGCGAGCCAGGCGTACTCGACCTGAACGAAGAAGCAGCCTTGCAGAAGACGCTCCCCGCCCTCGCGGCAAAGGGCCTCCTGCGCTCGGCGGCCGACGTCAGCGACGGCGGCTTTATCACCACGGTTGCCAAGTCCGCGCTCGCCTCCGGACTCGGTGCGGAGATCGAATCCCGCAGCGGCAAGTCCGAACCCTTCTTCTTCACCGAACACCTGTTCGCGGAGATCGGCTCCTCGGTCATCGCCACCTGTGACCCAGCCCGCCTCGACGAGATCCGCACCGTGCTCCAGGAGGTGCCCGGTACCTACGCGGCTCCGATCGGCAAGGTAACCGGCTCGGCGCTGAGCGTTCGCATCAACGGCGAGCAGGTCATCGACGTGCCGCTCGCCGAGCTGGGCGACGCCTACGAATCCATGCCGAAGCAACTTGCCGCCGAAGAGGTGCTCGCATGACCGACCTCTTAGCCGTAACAAACGATACTCGTCATCCTGAACGCAGTGAAGGACCCCTGTATTTGTCTTCCGTCGTGGCACGTGAAAGCTCGGTGGCCGGGCAGGGAGTGCGAAATACAGGGGTCCTTCGCTCCGCTCAGGATGACGGAATTTTTGGAGAAGGCTCGGCCGATGGCGAACGGTTGAGAGAAGGTGCAACCGAGGGCGAACGGTTGGGAGGAGGCGGAGCCGATGAGGAGCGGTTGGGAGTGGACGGAGGCGATGACGCGAATGACGCCGACGACGAAAGCCCCTTCGACAAGCTCCGCGAGCACTGCGGCGTAATGGCCGTGTACAACCACCCCGAGGCCGCGCGCCTCACCTACTGGGGTCTCTACGCGCTGCAGCATCGCGGGCAGGAGTCGGGCGGCATCGCCTCCGCCGACGGCACCGACGTGCACGACATCAAGGGCATGGGCCTGGTCTCCGAGATCTTCACCGACCCCGTCCTCGAAAAACTCCCCGGTCACCTCGCTATAGGCCATACGCGGTATAGCACTACGGGCGACTCCGCGCTGCTCAATGCGCAGCCCATCTCGGTCGATTCGACCAAGGGCCTCATCGCCATTGCGCATAACGGCAACCTGATCAACCTCGGGACGGCCAAGTCGCGGCTCGAACGCGACGGCGCCATCTTCCAAACCACCTCCGATTCCGAGATCATCATCCAGCTGGTCGCGCACTCCAAGGGCTCCACGCTGCTGGACTGCATGGCCGGCGCGCTCGCCCAGGTCGAAGGCGCCTTCTCGATCGTCATGATGACGCGCAACCGGATCTTCGCCGCGCGCGACCCGCATGGCTTCCGCCCGCTGTGCATGGGGCGCATCCGCGGCGAAAAGGGCGCGCCCGACTCCTTTGTCTTCGCCTCCGAAACCTGCGCGCTCGACTTGCTGCACGCCAGGTACGAGCGCGATGTCGAACCCGGCGAGCTCGTCATGGTATCGGACGAAGGCGTCTCCAGCATCATGTTCGCGCGCGGCACCCCACAGGCCTCGTGCATCTTCGAGCACGTGTACTTTGCCCGGCCGGATTCCCGCGTTTACGGCCGCTGGGTGCAGAAGTCCCGCGAAGAGATGGGCCGGCAGCTCGCCCGCGAGTCCGGCGTCAAGGCCGACCTCGTCGTGCCCGTGCCTGACTCCGGTGTTACCGCCGCCATCGGCTACGCCGCCGAATCCGGTATCCCATTCAACTTCGGCCTCATCCGCAACCACTACGTCGGCCGCACCTTTATCGAGCCGACGCAGCGCGTGCGCGACTTCGGCGTGCGTATGAAGCTGAACCCGTCGCGGGCGCTGCTCGAAGGCAAGCGTGTGATCCTGATCGACGACTCCATCATCCGCGGAACGACATCCCGCAAAATCGTACGGATGGTAAGAGCCGCCGGCGCCACCGAGGTTCACATGCGCATCTCCTGCCCGCCGACCATCGCGCCGTGCTTCTACGGTGTCGATACCCCGGACAAGGAGCACCTGATCGCCGCGCAGAAGTCGCTCGATGAGATCTGCCAGTACATCGAGGCAGACTCGCTCGCCTATCTTTCGCTGATTGGGCTGACGCACTCCTGCACCACGGGCGAAAAGCCGAATGGCCTTTCGCCCGGCAGCTTCTGCACCGCGTGCTACACCGGCGACTACCCCACGCAGCGCATCGATGTGCAGTACATTCTGCCTGCTGGGACGTACGCTTAGAGGCGTAAAGGCGCGCTCATCCCGCGCGGGGACCACTTCGTGGGGTATTGGGCTTCGCGTGGTCCTCCCGTTGGTCGGCACGAGAGTGTATGGCGTGTGCCCACGCGAAGCTCCCAGCGTACGCAGTACCGCCCTCGCGGCGTTAGCGAGCCCGTCCGGCAGGACAGTCTCTCGTTCGATGAATCGCTTTACCTGTTCAAACATCTATATTCCTGTTGAACACAAGGAGTGCCAGGATGGCCCTACAACCGATTGCCGGACTTCACCACGTCACCGCCTACGCGTCCGATCCGCAACGTAATCTCGACTTCTACACGCAGGTTCTCGGCCTGCGCTTCGTCAAGCGCACCGTTAACTTCGACGATCCGGGCACCTACCACTTCTACTTCGGCGACGACACCGGCTCGCCCGGAACCATCCTCACGTTCTTCCCCTGGCCCCACGCCACGCGCGGCATCGCCGGCGCGGGCGAGACCACGCACACCGCATTGAGCGTGCCCGTCGGCTCACTCGACTACTGGCAACAGCGACTTACCGCCGAAGGCGTTCTGGTGGAACGCACCGGCCATCGCTTCGACGAAGACGTGCTGACCTTCGCCGATCCCGATGGCATGAAGTTTGAACTCGTAGCCCACGCGGATGCCGCCGCAGCCCACCCGTCACGCTTCGCCACGGTCGATCCTCAGCACGCAATCCGCGGCTTCTTCGGCGTCACGCTGCTCGAACGCGATCTCACAGCGACTGAGCCGGTGCTCAAGCTGATGGGCTTCGAGCGCACCGCGCAAGAGGGCAACCGCATCCGGTTCGAGGCTCCCGGCGACGCATACGGACGCCGCATCGACGTCGTCGTGCAGCCGGGCGCAGGCTATGGGCGCTCGGGCGCCGGCACCGTGCACCACATCGCCTTCCGCAACACCGACGATGCGGCGCAGCTCGCCTGGCGTGCGGAGATCGAGAAGCATCTGCAGGTCACCACCGTGCAGGACCGCACCTACTTCCACTCCATCTACTTCCGCGAGCCGGGCGGCGTGCTGTTTGAAATGGCGACCGACCCCCCGGGCTTCGCGCTCGACGAGCCGATCGAATCGCTGGGCGAGGAGTTGCGCATCCCGGCGTGGCTGGAGCCGCGCCGCGCCTCGATCGAACGGCGCCTGCAGCCGATCAACCTGCACCAGGCGAAGGTGACGGCATGAATACCGTGCAGGACCCGCACGCAAATAGCCGTCTGCTCCATGCCGGCGCTGCGCTCGATCAGGCCGAAGGCATGGTCATCCTGCTGCACGGCCGCGGCGGCTCGGCCGACGACCTTCTCGGCCTCAAGGCCGTTCTGGACGACGGAGTGCGCGACCGCAACATCGCCTGGCTCGCTCCGGAGGCCAACGGCCGCACCTGGTATCCCAACTCCTTCCTCGCGCCGCGCGAAGAGAACGAGCCTTATCTCTCAAGCGCACTCCGCCGCGTTGAGACGCTGGTGCAAACAGCAGTGTCCGCCGGCATTTCTCGCGAGCGCATCGTGATCGGGGGATTTTCGCAAGGTGCGTGTCTCTCCACGCAGTTCGTCGCCAGCCATCCCGCCCGGTACGGCGCGCTGATCGCCTGGACCGGAGGGTTGGCCGGCCCGCTGGGCACACGCTTCGACTTCCCCGGCGAACTCGACGGCATGCCCGCGCTCCTGCTGAGCGGCGAGCCTGATCCGTACATCCCGTGGCCGCGCGTCGAGGAGTCGGCCGAGATCCTGCGGCGCATGGGCGCGGCGGTGACGCTTCGCCGTTACCCTGACCGCCCGCATACAGTCTCCTACGAAGAGCTGCTGCTCTCGCAGGAATTGATTACACGCGTCTTCGCGCCGCAGAACGCAGCCACCTAATCGATTTTTTGACCATCGTCTGCCCAGTCGCTTAGAGTGGCTGGCATGAAAGCTCTCGTCGTCGGTTCGGCAGTCCTCGCCTCGGTTCTCGCAGCAATCCCGTCGCTCCAGGCGCAGCAGCGCCCGGCCATCACGGGCATCGCGTTCGCCCGCATGTACAGCTCGAACCCGCCGGCCGCCGACGACTTTTACAAGATGCTCGGCTTTGCGCCGGAGCCCGAGATCAGAGGCGCGCAGGGCACCGACGACTTCCTCCAGCGTTTCGACGTCTCGGATTCGCAGTGGATCGAGGTGGTCAACCTGCCGACACCGGCACCGCCGGCCCGGCTCGCAGCCATCGGCTTCACCACGCGCAACGCCGCGGCGCTCGAGAAGTACCTCACCGCACACGGCACCAAGGTGGTTGAGCCGCTGAAGCATGGTCAGTTCATGGTGCTTGATCCAGAAGGCAATCACGTAGCTTTCGTTCAGACCGGCTCCCACAAATCACTCGCCACCAACCGCGACGGGGTTGGCGAGGAAACCTCGCACCGCATCATCCACGCCGGTTTCGAAGTGAAGGATTACGCTGCCGAAGACAAGTTCTACCGAGACCTGCTCGGCTTCCACGACTACTGGCGCGGCGGCCAGAAGGATGACGGCAAGACCGACTACATGAGCCTGCAGGTTCCCGACGGCAGCGACTGGATCGAGTACATGATGAACTCGCCCCACTTCGCCGATCCCACGCGCGAGCTCCACCAGATGGGCGTATTGGACCACTTCTCGCTCGGCATCGCGCACATGCAGGACGTCGTCGACGAGCTTGCCCGCAACGGCTGCGCCAAAACCTCGCAGGCTGCCAACTGTGCCAAGACGCAGATGGGACGCGACGGCAAGGTGCAGTTGAACGTCTTCGACCCCGACTTCACCCGGGTCGAGTACATGGAGTTCAAACCGTCCGGCCCGATCTGTTGCTCGGCGTTCAAGGGCAAGCACCCCAGCGAAGTCGAAGAGAAATAACCGGGGTCGCGCTCGCGACCCTGATAATGCGATCATCCCGCAGAACGCATAGCGCCGCGATGTTACCGTCCCCCGAGGCGGTCGCGCAGGCGCATGCCCTGAACGAGCCATGATGCAACGCGAAGGTGTTATTTCGCCTGGCGGCGGGTAGACGCAGACTGTGGTACGGGCCACGCTGGAAGGTTTCTTGAGGAGTCTGCCTCCATGTATAAAATCGTGCGCGCCATCCTGCTCGGCATCATCACCTTCGCCATCGGCACGGTCGTCTCGTCTCCAGGCAAGTCCGCCGGCGGCGAGTTCCTCGGCACCTGGAGTGCCGGCCACCTGCTGCTAACCCATCACAACCCGTACGACGCCGCGGCGATGCTGCAACTACAGCGTTCGCAGGGATCGGATCTCGCACGACCGGTCCTGCTCGGCAATCCGCCGCCGGCGCTGCTGCTTGCGCTGCCGCTGGCGTTTGTCCCGGTGCAGGCCGGGCTCATCCTGTGGATGGCCGCTGCGCTTGGCTGCCTGGCCGCCTGCTTTCACGCTTTTGCTGTCCCGCGCCGCCATCGCATCCTCGCCTACTGCTTCGCGCCCGTCTTCGCCTGCCTCACGGGCGGAGAACTCTCTCCCTTCGTGCTGCTCGGCTTCGCGCTGTTCGTGCTGCTCCAGCGGACGCGCCCGCTGCTGGCCGGCGCGGCGCTGCTTCTGCTCTCGTTTGAGCCACACCTTCTCGTCGTTCTGGCTCCGGTGCTTCTGCTCGATTGCCTCTACCGAGGCAACTGGCGTCTTGGAGCAGGCTTTACCATGGCTTCCGCTGTGGCGTTCACCGGCTTGCGTTCGCAGGATTCAAACCTCTTCTCCCACTACGTCGCCATGAAGTGGGGCAACCTCCCGCATGCTCTCGCGCTCCTCTCGCATCCGTCCGCGTGGCTGGCGTGGATTCCAGGAATTATCGCCGCCATCTGGGCGTTGTGCTTTTACTGGAGCAAGCGCCGCGTGTGGAACTGGACCGTGGATGCCGTGCCGCTGCTGTTCCTGACCATCCTGGTCGCGCCATTGGCTTCGGTCTCCGATCAGGTGCTGCTGCTGCCGGCGGTGCTGGTCACGATCTCCCTGCCCAGTCGCGCGCGGTACACGGCAACCTGGTTCTGCGCCATCAACGCGGCGGTGCTTACGCTCATCATTACGCAGCAGAGCCTCGGCGAGGGCCTTGCGCTGGGAACGTCGATGGCTTGGTTCGCATGGTATCTGTACGGCCGCTCCGGCAGAGTGGAGGCGTCGACGCAGGACTTCCGCGCGGAGATGATCGAGGCGTAACACCGCGATTGGCGTTGAGCTTTCCACTAGCGAAGCGTGGCGAACCCAAACCGTGCGCCTGCCCGAAACGCGAAAGGGCTCCCGCCAGGCGGGAGCCCATCGAAACTAAAGATGGCTACTTCTTTTTGGGAGAAGACTTCTTCGCCGGTGCCTCATCGACCGTCGCCGCCGCACTCTTCTTCAGGTCCTTCGCCGCGTCGCGTTCGTCCTTTTGCGACTCCGCCTCCGACTTCTTTTCCTTGGCGGTCTTCGGCTTCTTCTCCGGCTCATCTTTGTCGTCGCCCTCGTCCGCAAGCGCCTGCTTCAGAATGCCCTTGGCCGCCGTCATTACCAGCTTCGCCGCGTTCTGCTCTTCGGTGAGCGTCTGCTTCAGCAAGCCAACGATCTCGGCCTCACCCAGCGTCGTCGCGATTAGAATCGCCACCGAGTAACCAGCGATCTCGTAGTGCTCCACGCGGGCCGCCGCGCCCGTCAGCCCCGCGTCGAAGATCGCGCCCTCTTCATCCTCTTCGAGCGCTTCCTTCACTTCGTCGATCGCGCCTTCCATGCCGCTGCAGTGCTTGCCCGTGGGCTTCTTCCCGAGGATTTCGAAGGCCTGCTTCAGCCGCTCGACTTGCCCCTTAGTCTCCTCCAGGTGCTGCGTGAAGATCTGCTTCAGCTCCTGGCTTTCGGCACCCTTGGCCGCCTTCGGCAATGCCTTCACCAGCTGATTTTCCGCGCTATAGAGATCCCGCAACTCGTCGATCAACACTTCCCGTAAGCTCATCGTCGTCCCTCGTCTTCTCTCGCAACAGTTTTGGGATCGCAGTCCCGCAAACCCATCAGACTCCCCGCAGCATCGGCGGGTTGGCCCCAGGCAGCTTTCGCATCAACAACCGCGCGCTTCTTTGCCGTCGAAGTAACCAAACCTGCATCGTCGGCTACCCTTTCGCCAACCGGCGCGGCCTATAATGCACTATGGCAAGCGCTTCGCCGGCCTCCTCCAAGGCTGGGTCAACACAGGCCAATTCGCAAGCTCCCCGCGCAGTCGCCGGCCCCCCGTTTGCGTCGAAGACAGTTGCCTCAAACGCCGCCAGCATGGCCGCGCCGACGCCCACCGGCATCGACCTCGAAGCCGCTTTGCAGATTCCACCCGCGCCACCCACCGGCCCGCTTGAATCGCTGGCCGAGCCTGCCGGCACCTTCGCCGCACCCGTCCCTCCGTTGGAGGATTCGCCCAGCAAAGTCCTCGTTCCGCACGTCGCCGGCTCCATCGACGCTCGCTTCGAGCACCTGCTCGAGACTGTGCATCGCAACCGCCCGCAGGACGATCTCGACCTCATCCGCCGCGCCTGGGCCTTCTGCATCCAGCAGCACGAAGGCCAAAACCGCGCCTCGGGCGAGCCCTACATCATCCATCCGCTCGAAGTCTGCCAGATTCTCGCGGACATGAAGATGGACTCGACCGCCATCGCCGCCGGCCTGCTGCACGACGCCGTCGAAGATACCAACGTCACCTCGCCCGAGATCGCCAAGCGCTTCAATGAGCAGGTCGCCCACATCGTCGAAGGCGTCACCAAGCTCGACAAAATCAAGTTCGCCAACCGCGAAGACCACCAGGCCGAGAACATCCGCAAGATGCTGCTCGCCATGGTGACGGACGTCCGCGTCGTCCTCATCAAGCTCGCCGACCGCCTGCACAACATGCGCACGCTCGAGCACCTGAAGCCCGAGAAGCAGCAGAAGATCGCTCGCGAGACCCTCGACATTTACGCGCCGCTCGCGCACCGCCTCGGAATGGGCAAACTTCGCGGCGAACTCGAAGACCTCGCCTTCCGCTACACCGATCCGTTCGCCTATCTCAAGGTCGCGCAGGAGGTCGAAACCCTCAGCGGCGCCAACAAGGACTTCCTCGCCCACATCGTCCGCACGCTCGAGAACAAGCTACAGGAAGCGGGCATCCAGGGCCGCGTCGAGTCTCGCATCAAGCGCCTCTACTCCATCCAGCAGAAGCTCGTCGCGCAGAAGATCCCGGTCGAGCAGGTGTACGATCTGCTCGCCCTGCGCGTCATCTGTCACACCGTCGCGGAGTGCTACGCCGTGCTCGGCCTGCTGCACGCGCAGTGGCGCCCCGTTCCCGGTCGCATCAAGGACTTTATCGCGATGCCGCGGCCCAACCTCTACCAATCCCTCCACACCACGCTCATTGCACCGGGCGGCCACCAGTTCGAGGTCCAGGTGCGGACGGAAGAGATGCACCGCATTGCCGAGGAGGGAATTGCCGCGCACTGGAAGTACAAGGCCGGCGACGCCGTCTCCGCCAAGGACGAACAGCGTCTCGCCTGGGTTCGCCAGTTGATGGAGTGGCAGACCGAGATGTCCGACCCCAACGAGTTCATGTCGACGCTCAAGATCGACCTGTACCCCGAGGAGGTCTACACCTTCACGCCCAAGGGCAAGGTCGTCGTCCTGCCCAAGGATTCCAGCCCCATCGACTTCGCCTACGCCATCCACACCGAGGTCGGCAACACCACCATCGGCGCCAAGATCAACGGGCGCATCGTTCCTCTTAGAACGCGGCTGCGGAACGGCGATATTGTCGAAATCGCCACGCAGACCGGCCACGCGCCCTCGCGCGACTGGCTCTCGTTCACCAAATCCAGCCGCGCCCGCAACAAGATCAAGCACTGGCTGAACGAGCATCAGCGCGAGCGCGCCATCGAGATCGGCAAGAAGCTGCTGGAGCGCGAAGCCCGCAAGTGGAAGATTTCGCTCAAGTCACTCTCGGAGGCCGACTACGTCCGCGCCGCCAACGACTACGGCCTCGGCTCCGAACCCGAGCTCCTGGCCGGCGTCGGATTCGGCAAATACTCCGCCCGCGTCGTCCTCAACAAGCTGCAACCCGGTTCCACCATGCCGCCGGACACGGCGGAAGACGCCGCCGCGCACCCGGTCGCGGACGCCATCGGGCAAATGTCAGATGCCGTCAAGCGCGTCTTCTTCGGCAAGGGTTCCGATTCGCTCCAGGTCGAAGGCCAGGACGATCTGCTCGTCTACCGCGCGCGTTGTTGCAATCCCATCCGCGGCGAGGAGATTATCGGCTACGTCACCCGCGGCAAGGGCGTCGCCGTTCACGCCCGCGTCTGTCCCAACGTGCAAAACCTTCTCTACGAGTCCGACCGCCGCATCCAGGTGGAGTGGGGTGCCGATCCCGCCACCCAGAAGCCCACCACCTACCCCGTCAAACTCACCATCCTCTGCGACGACCGCAGCGGCATGCTTCGGGAGTTCACCGCAATCATCGCCGACGACGGCACCAACATCCGTTCGGTCGATTCGAAGCCCGCCACCGATGGCGCCTTCGTCGTCGACTTCGTCATCGAGACCGTCGATGTCCGCCATCTCACCAAGCTCACCCAGAACCTGCGCAAGGTTCCCGGCGTGCGGGATGTTCAGCGCGTACAAAAAATCTAGGTTTTGGCAATCCAGCTCCTCCGTTCGCGCGTCTGACAGGCACGGGCCCCGTAATTAGTAGTTGCGTTACCGCTTTTTCACAGGTATACACGTAGGTAACACAAGTTATTCGTTTGCCTAATTACCTCCCCGGCCAAGTTCTGCCTTGCGGGATTGACGTCACTCGGAACAACCACCTCTCTGCCCCTGAAGGATATCCCGGCCCATGAGTTCGAACTTCGAATCCTCCCTCGTCGTAAACGGCCCGAACGCTGCAACAGAAGACTCCACCTGGTGGGACCAAAACCGCGAAGCAGTTGAAGCCAAATTTATCGGCATGCTGATGGCGGAGACGACCCGCAAGCCCTATAACGGCCCCGAACGCCGCTCACGCGCTACAGTCATTCTCGATCCAGACGATATCGTGCTCGCGCAGGCGCAGGCCAGGCGTCGCGGTATCCCGTACGAAGAACATGCTCGCCAGCTCTTTCACCAGGCCGTGATGGCAGAAGAAGAGCACTACATCCTTTAGAGCTTTGCCCCCAGGGCATAGCTCCGTTGGCCGCGAACAAAGTCCATTCCAACCGACGGGAGGACCACGCGAAGCTCCCGGCGTACGCAGTACCCGTAACCGCCCGGTCAGCGGGCCCGTCCGGCAGGACACTAAACTAGACTCATGCGCATCATGGCTCTCGACGTCGGCACCCTTCGCATCGGCGTCGCCGTTTCCGATCCTCTCGGCTACACCGCGCAGCCGCTGCTCACCATCCATCGCCGGTCCCGTGGCGAAGACCTTCGCAACCTCCTGCGCCTCATCCGCAAGCACGAGGTCACCCAGCTGGTCGTCGGCAAACCCATCCACCTTTCCGGCGAACCCAGCTCCTGGTCCGCCAAAGTGCAGGAGTTCGCGGCCGAACTCCACCGCCGCGCCCAGATCCCGCTCGAGCTCTTCGACGAGCGCCTCACCTCCGTCGCCGCCCACGAGATTCTCAACGAAGCCGGCGTCCCGCGCCAGCAGCGCACCCCCATCATCGACCAGGTCGCCGCCGTCATCATCCTCCGCGACTGGATGCAGGGCCGGGAACGTTTGCCGCCAGTCGGGCCGCCTAACGGCTCAGAGTAGCTGCCATTGGAGCAACGGTCTGCTCTTCCGGCGCCCTGTAGTTGAAGAAGCGTTTCATCCGCAGAAACGGTTGCTCGTAGAACTTGAAGCTCAGCACCGCCAGCAAGACCGCGCTTCCGCCTGCAATCAGCAACACGGAGAGATGAAACAGGGCCTTCGAGTGAAGATGCGCTTGTAACTGCGGCGCCAGCAGCCACCACACCAACGCAGCCAGCAAGGGATGGTAGACATAGATGCCATAGCTGTAGGTTCCCAGGAATCGCATCACCTTCAGCCGCATGCACTTTGCCACCAGCGAGCTCCCATTCAGCGCCATCGCGAGCAGCGCCGTGCTTGCGACCGCGAGCGCGGAGTAGCCGTACGCGTTGACCCACCAGTTCTGCTGCCAGTTGAAACCTCCTCCCTTCCAGGCGATTGCGAAGCAAGCGGCCGCGCCGGCCAGAAAGGCTGCGGGCGCGAGTTGAAGCACCTGCTCGCGCCTGTTTCCGCGCACGATCAAGGCGAGCCACGCGCCCGAAAGGAGCGAGTCGGCACGGCAGACCGTGAGTTTGTACGTGGCCTCCACGGATGCTCCGTGATGCAGCAGCCACAGGCGGCTCGCCAGCGCACCCAGCGAGAGCGCAACACACGTCCAGACCAGTCGTCTTCGGTCGCGTATGGCAAATACCAGCAGCGGCCACACGAGATAAAACTGTTCCTCCACCGCGAGGGACCACAGGTGGCCGGTCAGATCCGATAAGAGCCGAACATGCGGATGGTTGTACCAAAGACCGGTATTCGTCAGGTACGCCAGGCAAAGGTAGAGCGGACGAAGCGAACGAGCCGACCGGAAGAAGAGGACGAACAGCAGAGCAAGCACCCCGTAGTACAGGGGAAAGATTCGAAGAACGCGGCGCATATAGAAGTTCTGAAAATAACGCCGGTCATGCAGCGAGTCATACAAGATGCCCGTGATCAAAAATCCCGAGAGAGCAAAGAAGAGATCGACCCCGACCCATCCTGCTCCGATCACATTCACGAAACCCTGTGCAACTCGGCCGTTCACCACCGAGTTGCTCATCAGCAGGTGGTTGCAAACGACCATCGCCACTGCCAGGCCGCGCACTCCATCAAGCGCGGTGACATGGTGCAGAACTTCGCGAACCTTCGGTTCTGGCTCGGTCGTCTCCACGGCCGCCAATCCGGCATCTGCTTTTGAAGTGATCAATCGTCCCCCTTCAAGAGGTCATCGCCAGCTCTTTCACCAGGAACGCATACATATCCGCGGTAGCATCCATCTGCTTCGTAAGCGGCATCCCGGCCCCATGCCCGGCGCGCGTCTCCACCCGGATCAGCACGGGCTTCGCCCCCGGCGTCTCGCCAGCCGCAGCCTGCATCGCCGCCGCAAACTTGAAGCTATGCGCCGGAAACACGCGGTCGTCATGGTCGGCCGTCGTAATGAGAGTAGCCGGGTACCGCACTCCCGACCGCACATTGTGCACCGGCGAAAACTTCAAATTCGCCCGGAACTCCGCCTCATTGTCGCTCGGAGAGCCGTAGTCCGGCTTCCACGCATAGCCGATCGTGAATTTGTCGAACCGCAGCATATCCATTACGCCCACCTGCGCCACGGCCGCGCCAAACAGCTCCGGCCGCTGCAGCTCAACCGCGCCCACCAGCAGTCCGCCGTTCGAACCGCCGTTGATCGCCAGCTTCGCCGCCGAGGTGTACCTGTCTGAAATCAGCAGCTCCGCGCACGCGATAAAGTCGTCGAACGTATTCTGCTTCTTCAGCTTCGTCCCGGCCTCATGCCAGGCCTCACCGTACTCCCCGCCGCCGCGCAAGATGGCCTCGGCATACACCCCGCCCATCTCCAGCCAGGCGAGCCGCGACGAGCTGTACGCCGGCCCCAGCGACACGCTGAACCCGCCATACCCGTACAAAAGCGTGGGAGCCGTCCCATCCAGCGCCAACCCCTTGCGGTGCGTGACGAACAGCGGAACCCGCGTCCCATCCTTGCTGGACGCAAACACCTGCGTCGTCTCAAACTGTGCCGGCTCGAACGTCAGCTTTGGCTGTTTCCAGACCGTACTTGCAAACGTCTCCAAATCGAGCCGGTAAACCGTCGCCGGCGTCGTGTAGTTGGTAAACGTGTAAAACGTCTCCGCATCCGACTTCTTCCCGCCGCCCACACCGACTGACCCAATCCCCGGCAGCTTCAGCTTGTCGATCAACGCACCGTCAAGCCCTCGCAGCTCCACCTCGCTCTTCGCATCCACCAGGTACGTCAGAATCAGCTTGCCACCCGCCATCACCACCGATTCCAGCGAATTCCCTGTCTCCGGCACCACCGTCACCCAGTTCTCCGGTGCCGGGCTCTGCAAATCCACCTTCACAATCCTGGAGTTCAGCGCATCCTTGTTCGTCTTCAGCCAGACCTCGTCGCCATCGCTGCCGATCCAGTCGTAGGCGGCATCGTCTACCGGCGCAATCCAGATCACCGGCGCGTCTGCCTGCTCCCACCCAGGCTGGTGCAGGTCCTTCAACGCCAGAGCGTTCGTGCTGATCTTCCCCTGGTAGATCGCCAGCCAGCGCCCATCCTCGCTCACCCCGCCGCCAATCGTCATTTCCTTATCGTCGGTGCGCTCGTAAACGACGACGTCGTCCGTCTGCGGCGTGCCCAGCTGGTGGAAGTAAAGCTTATGGAAGTATGCCGCGGCCTTCAGCGCCTCGGCTTTCTCGGCGTCCGTCTTCGGCACTCCAAAGCTTGCATAGAAGAAGCCCGATCCATCCTTCAGCCAGCTTATCCCGCTGAATTTCACCCAACCCACCACATCCGGCAGGTCTTTCCCCGTCGCGACCTCGCGCACGTGAATCGTGTTCAGGTCACTCCCCGCCTCGGCCAGCGAGTACGCCAGCAGCGTGCCATCGTCACTCGCCGCGGTCGCTCCCAGCGCCACCGTCCCGTCGGTCGTCAGGGTATTCGGGTCCAGCAACACCTGCGCTTCGGCAAACTCACTCTCCTGCCAGTACAGGACCGCCTGGTTCTGCAACCCGCTGTTCCGCTGGTAGAAGTAGCGTCCATTCTCCACATCCGGCGCGGAAAACCGTTCGAAGTTCACCAGTTCCATCAGCCGCGCGTGAATCGTCGCACGCTGCGGCACGTCGGCCAGAAAGCCCTGCGTGAGCTCGTTCTCGGCATCCACCCACTGCTTCACCTCGGCCGAGTCCACATCTTCCATCCAACGGTACGGATCGGCCACGGTCGTGCCGAAGTAAACATCGGTGTGGTCGGAAACCCGCGCCGCCGGATACGTCAAATCGTCTGTCATGCCACTTCCCATCCCCCGACTCTAGCACCCACGGCGAAGCCGTCCAAAACCCCGCGAAGGTCCTGCCGAAGGGCCCCGTGGAGCCCGTCCGGCACCAGGACGCATTTGCCGTTGTTATTGCTCTTACAATCAGTCCATGCAGATCCTTATCGTAGGTGCCGGGGCCGTCGGCGGCTTCTTCGGCGCGCACCTCCTCAACGCCGGCCGCGACGTCACCTTCCTCGTCCGGCCCGCACGCGCCCAGCAACTTGCCGAATCCGGCCTCCGCCTCGTCTTCACCTTCGACCCCAACCAACCGGACCTGCACCTTCCTGCCCCGAAGACCATCCTCGCCGGCGCCACTCCGCACCCGTACGACCTCATCCTCCTCAGCTGCAAGGCCTACGACCTCGAATCCTCGATCGCCGATCTCGCCCCTGCCGTCGGCCCCGGCACCGCGATCCTCCCGCTGCTCAACGGCATGTCGCACCTCGATATCCTCGACGCGCGCGTCGGCCGCTCGCACGTTCTCGGCGGCGACACTACCATCTCCACGGTCAAGCCGCCCGACGGCAGCATCCTCCAGCTCGCGCCGCTCGACGCCCTCCACTTCGGAGACCGCGACGAGCCCGAAGGCGAACGCATTCACCGCATCGCCGAAGCTCTCACCGTCCCGGGTTTCTCCGCCGAACTCCAGCCCGACATCCTGCGCGCCATGTGGCACAAGTGGGTCACTATCTCGACCGCCGCCAGCGCCACCTGCCTGCTGCGCTGCACCATCGGGGATATCGTCGCGGCCGGCCAGTCGCATCTGGTCCACGAAATCCTGGGCGAAACCTCAGCCATCTCGTCCGCCGCGGGCTACCCACCCCCGCAGGCCTTCCTCGACAACACCATCGAAAAGTTCACCCGCCCCGGCTCCCCCTTCAGCACCTCCATGTTCCGCGACATGTGCGCTAACGCCCCCATCGAATCGCAGCAGATCATCGGCGACCTCCTCCTCCACGGTCGCCGCCTGGCCGTCCCCACGCCAGTCCTGAACATCGTCCACGCCCACCTGCTCTGCTACGAAGCCCGCCGCACCCGCGAACTCCAAGTGCCCGGCAACGAATAAGGAAAACACAGAGGCACAGAGAGCCACAAAGGAACACAGAGAACTCTGTGCCCCTCCGTGCCCTCTGTCTCTCTGTGTTTTCCTTTCCGCATCTCACCCGGCACGGAGACCCGATGCGCACCCTTCTCGCCAGCCTAGCCTTCACGGCCGCAGCCGCCGCCCAGCAGACCCCCACCCCCGCCACCGCCCTGCTCGTCCTCGCCAAGAAAGACACAGCGCTCGCCATCGTCGATCCCGCCACCCTCCAGGTCGTCGCCAAGATCCCCGTCGGCATCAACCCGCACGAGGTTATCGCCTCGCTCGACGGGCGCACCGCCTGGGTCACCAACTACGACAACGGTTCCGCGCACGAGATCCACGTCATCGACCTCGTCGGCCAGAAAGTCGAAAAAGTGATCGACCTCGGCCCGCTATGGGGTCCGCACGGCCTCGCCGTCGCCGGCAACAAAACCTACTTCACCGCCGAGCGCGCCAAGGTCGTCGGCCGCATCGACCAGGCCACCGAAGCCGTCGACTGGGAGATCGGCACCGGACAGATTGGTGATCACATGCTCTGGGTCTCGCCCGATGGCAAGAAGATCATCACCGCGAACGTCGGCTCCGGCACCATGAGCTTGATGGAAGAGCGCCCGCTGCGCCCCGAAGACTACCCGCCGAAGCTCCTCTCGAAGCAAGGCGGCATCGTCACCCGCGGCCCGGGCGGCCCACCCTCACCGGATTGGGACGAGCAGGTCGTCAGGGTCGGCGGCTACCCCGAAGGCTTCGACGTCCTCACCACGCCCAACGGCAACCCGCAGACCATCTGGGTTGCCAACGCTGTCGAAGGCTCCATCTCCATCCTCGACTTCGCCACGCACCAGGTTACCGGCACCATCGAAGCCGGCCTCACCACCGCCAATCGCCTGCATTTCACGCCTGACGGCAAATACGCCCTTATCTCGCGAGAGAAAAACGGCAACCTCGCCGTGGTCGACGTCGCCAGCCGCAAGGTCCTCAAGCAGATTCCCGTGGGCACCGGCGGCGCAGGCGTCTGGATCCAGCCGGACGGCGCACGCGCCTACGTCTCCTGCTCGCCCGACAACTACGTTGCCGTCATCGACCTACACTCCATGAGCGTCGCCGGCCGCATCCAACCCGGCACCGAGCCCGATGGGCTCGCATGGGTGGTGCGGAAGTAGTGCAACTTGAACGAAAGGGATGAAATTCACACGGCGTTCTCCAAAATAACGAGCCTATCCATCACAAAACAGGTATGTTGGATGCCTGAGGAGAACGAACGCACATGGGATTTCTCGACGGTTTGGAACAGATGGCATCGACAGCAATGGAAGCCAGCGGAAACCCGCAGGCAAAGGTAGCGGGCGGCCTGATGCAGGCGCTTGAAGAGCATCCCGGCGGCCTGCAGGGTGTGATGGATCACCTGCAGAACAACGGCGTGGACCCGAACGCGGTAGCCGCCTCCGGGCAGCCCTCGCCTGAAGCCGCCAACGCGCTGCAGGGCTCGGGCCTGCTCGAAAGCGTCGCCGAAAAGGCCGGCGTCTCGCCGCAGGTCGCGCAGGAAGCCCTCGCGGTCGTCCTGCCGATGGTGATGTCGCACTTCACCCAGGGGGGCACCGGCGCACCGCCATCCAGCGGATTCGCTGGCATGGCCGGCGGCCTGCTCAGCCGCTTCCTCTAAGCGACGCGCCGGAGTCGATATTCTTTTGCGTATCGGGTTGAAGCGTAAGGCTTCTGCCCCACGCTTCCACTTCCCCAAACACCGGGGTTTCAGTCCCGGTGCTTTAACCACGCCCAAAGGAGAAACCCCCATGGCAGACTTCGAAGCTCTGAAAGCCAAGTACCAGCCTGTTGAAGACACCGTCAAAGAGTTCGAACCGTACGGCGCCAAGTTCGTCGGCTCCGAGCTCACCGGCGAGCAGCTCCACTTCGTCGCGCAGGTTCCCTCGCAGGTCGTGCTCGACCGTGTCTGGGACGCGATCAAATCGTGCGACCCGCAGTACGCCGACCTGAAGCACGAGATCACCAACACCGGGGGCGCCGAGCAGAAGTACACCATCGAATCCGGCGACAACCTGAGCAAGGTGTCGAAGCGCTTCTATGGCGATGCGAACCACTACTCGAAGATCGCGGAAGCCAGCGGCATTGATAATCCGGATCACATCCAGGTTGGACAAGAAGTGACTGTTCCGCCGCTTTCGTAAGGCAACAACAAGTGCGCCCTTGCGCCGGGGGGCGCCACTTCGTGGAGTGTTGGGCTTCGCGTGGCGCTCCCGTTGGTCGCGAAGAAGGAGTGGTTAGTAGGCGCGGGTTGGTACGGGAAAGCGGTACATGAGTAGACCGAGTGCGAAGAGCAGCAGCACGTACTGCACCATGGTCTTGGTGCTCGGCTTTTCGGGGTAGCCGCCAGACCAGAGGCGCCAGCCCATGCCGAGCGCGACGAAGAGGAACATCGCCTCCTGCAGCAGGCCGAAGAAGATGAGCGACGTGGCGAAGACCAACCAGCGCTGCGTGCGGTCGAGCGCGTAGGTGGCCTGCGCGCCGTCTAGCCCGAGGACCGGGATCAGGTTGAGCACGTTGAGCCATGCGGTGACGTGCACCACGGCTTCGAAGAGCGGGGCGAGCGACGAGTTGGGCATGGCCATCGCAATGCCGGCACACACGAGCCCGAAGAGCAGGCCGAAGAACGGCCCGGCGAGTGCGATGCCGGACATGGTATCGAGCGAGACGCCCTGCGAGTACCAGCGCACGTAGGCGCCGAGGCCGGGCATGAACACCGGCAGATCGACCTTGAGGCCGCGACGCCTGGCGGCGACGTAGTGGCCCATCTCGTGGGTGAGGATGGAGAGCGTCATGCCGAGGCCGAACTTCCAGCCGAGCAGCACCCAGTAGATGCCGAAGAAGCCGACGATGCTGAGCAGGAACTTCATCTTGAAGAGCAGGAAGAGGAAGCTCTTCGCCTTCATGAGGAAGAAGAATGCGGGTGCGAGTGGGCCGAGACGCTTGGTCCAGCGGGCTTTGAAGTCGTCCTGCGCCTGGGTGCGTGCGTCGAGCGCGGCGAGCTTGGTCTCGACAGCCTCAGTTTGCTTGGTACCGGCGGGGAGCCAATCGAGCGTTTGGCGCCACAAGGTTTTGGCGTCTTCGAGGCGCTGCTCTTTTTCGGCGGCCGTGGCTTCGAGCGCGATCGCGCGCAGGTGGCCCGAGTAGACGATCGCCTGACACTCCGGGCAGGCGAGCGTGCCGGGCGGCAGGTAGTGGCTACACTGCAAGCAGTTGTAGACGGGCTCCGGTGGCTGAAGCGTCTCAGGCACGGAAGCGGATACGGCGGAGGTCATTGCGTCGGGCATCGGGTTCCTATCCTTTAGGATAGACCCCATTTCGGAACGCTCGATGCGCGGGGTTTTATCGCCACAAACCCATGACGGTCATGCGCGGGCCGCCAGGCTGCCCGAAGCCCGGGGTGCCGGCGGCCATCTGCCACGCGGTACGCAGGCCGTAGAAGAGGATGAGCAGACCCATCGCAGCCCAGAACATGTTGCCGGTGAACTCCAGGAACGGGCCGACGAGGACGTAGGTGGCAATCTGCACAAAGTTGCCCGGATGAAAGAGCGCGAGCAGGCTGACGTGCTGGCGCAGCAGCGCGCCGGCCAGGCTGCCGAGCGTGCAGGAGAAGTAAGTGAGAGCCACGGCGGCTATCTGGTATGGACGGCCGCCGAGGCCGCGCGTCGCCGTCATCATGGCGCGGGCGACCACGTAGCCGATGCCGATGGAGATGATGCTGACCATGAAGCCGGTCATTGAGACCGCGGCGTAGACGCCAGCGCCAACCACCGCCGCAACCGCGCCGTAGACGACGGCAACCGGAAGCGCCGCCATGGGCACACGTTGCGGCACGTCGATGTAGCCGGGCGCGTTATAGCCGGTTGAGCCGTCGATGACGGTCGGCTCGCGATACTCTGCGCGGTCAAAATCAGGAATGCTCATGGTGCGCCCTTCTTTCTATGCCGCTGAGGACATCGGCCAACGTCCGGTTCAGGCGGACTGGCCGGACGCAACGTCCTTCGCGTCGCCTAGGGTGACCGGGACGTTGAGGCGGCGCTGACCGCGGAAGATGGTCACGGAAACTGTATCACCAGCGCGATGCATGTTCAGCGCGGCGCTGAGATCCTGCGGCGTCTGGATGTCCTGGCCGTCGATGGCGACGATCAGGTCGCCGCCAAGCATGACGGGCACGTTGCCGTCGTACAGGCGCTGATTGCCGCCGCGCAGGCCGGCCTTTTCAGCCGCGCCACCGGGCAGCACGCGCTGGATGAGGATGCCATAGTCAGCCGGGAGCCCGATCTGCTCGGCGATATCGGGGCCGATGGGCAGGGTGACGATGTCGAGCGACGGGCGGCGGACGCGGCCGTATTTGGCGAAGTCGTCGAGCACTGCCTTGGCGGTGTTGATGGGGATGGCGAAGCCGATGCCGGCGGATTGGTCGGAGCCGTTTGAGGCGATGAGCGTCGTGATGCCGATGACTTCGCCGCGCGAGTTGAGCAGCGGGCCGCCGGAGTTGCCGGGATTGACCGCAGCGTCGGTCTGGATGGCGTCCGCGATGGGTTCGCCGCCGGAGCCGCCGATGGAACGGATGGCAGAGATGATGCCGCGCGTCATGGTGCCGCTGAGGCCGAAGGGATTGCCGATGGCGTAGACGCGCTGCCCGACCATCAGGCCGGCGCTATCGGAGAGTGTAGCGGGCACGAGGTTGGGTGCGTCGATCTTCAGCAGGGCGAGATCGTGCTGGTGGTCGACGCCGATGACGGTCGCCTTGTAGTTGTGCTTGTCGGAGAGCGTGACCTGTACGCGCTGCGCGTTGTCGATGACGTGGTTGTTGGTGAGGATGAGGCCTTCACGCGAGAGGATGAATCCCGAGCCCTGGCCCTGCTGGGGCACCGGGCGGTTGAAGAAGTCGAAGGCCATGGCGGTGGAGGTGATGTTGACGACCGAGGGCAGCGCCTTGCGGTAGACGGCGATGTTCTGCTGCTCTTCGGCATCGAAGGAGGGCGCGGCGGAGGCTTCCTTGAGCTCGAAGTCGCCGAGCGCTCCTTTGTACATCGCAAGGTGCGTGTTGCCGTCGGCGTCGACGCTGGGCTGCAGCCAGGGCAGCACGTGGCCGCTGGCCGAGCCGTGCGTCGTCACGTAGTAAAAGCCACTGAGCAGCAACAAGACCAGCAAAACCGGACGCAGCTTCATTGATCGAACCTCAACCCCGGAAGGAAAAATCCGCAAACATTCGCGTGAACCTTATTGTAATATCCGCAAATCTGTAGATGGGCCGCTACGAACTTCAATCTTTCAGATTTTGGAGACCTTGCTCGATGACAGCGTTCATCGTACGCAACTCCGCGACAGAGACGCCGGCCCAGACCTCTGCCGAGAGCTGCGCGAGCACGCCGTCTGCGTACGCAAGCAGACGTTCGCCCGCAGGCGTGAGCCTGACGGTGACGAGACGATGGTTTTCGGGATCGGTTCCTCGAACCACCCAGCCCCGCTCGACCGCTCGCGTCATGAGGGCCTGCGCGCTTTGCGGAGTGACGTAGCAGGCTCGCGCCATCTGTGCGCCGGAGCTGCCCGGATGCTCCTTGACGACCTGCAGGAAGCGGAGCTGAGCGCTGGTAACGTTCTGTTCACGCAACTCTTCGTCGAGCCGGCCCTTCAGCCCTACCAGCAGGCGGCGCATGAGTGTGGTGGCGCGTCGTGTCTCTGAGGATCGCCTGGTGCCGTTGCCCGAGTTGATGCGTGTTTCTGAATCCATATCAGCTTCCTGATACTCTATCAGTTAACTGATCTCATGAGCGATGACCTGCACGAAGAACCCTGGAAGCCGCGGCATAACCCGTGGGCGATCGCGTTGACCGTGACGCTGGCTACGTTTATGGAGGTGCTCGATACCTCCATCGCGAACGTGGCGCTGCCGCATATCGCGGGCTCGCTGGGCGCGTCGCAGGATGAGGCGACGTGGGTGCTGACGAGCTACCTGGTGAGCTCGGCGATCATCCTGCCGATCTCCGGCTGGATCTCGAATCGCATCGGCCGCAAGCGCTTTTACATGACGTGCGTGGCGATGTTCACGGTGTGTTCGCTGTTTTGCGGTTTAGCGCCGTCGCTGCCGATCCTCATCTTTGCGCGCGTGTTGCAGGGGCTCGGCGGCGGAGGGTTGGCGCCTTCGGAGCAGGCGATTCTTGCCGATACGTTCTCGGTCGCGGACCGTGGCAAGGCGTTCGCGCTTTACGGGATGGCAGTGGTGGTTGCGCCGGCGATCGGGCCGACGCTGGGCGGCTACATCACTGACAACTTCAACTGGCACTGGATCTTCTTCATCAACCTGCCCATCGGCCTGTTCTCACTTTGGCTCTCGAACCGCATGGTCGAAGACCCGCCGCAGATGAAAGAGAAGATGAAGGAGAAGCTGCCGATCGACTTCACCGGGCTGGCGCTGGTCGCCGCGGGCGTGGGGACGCTTGAGTTCTTCTTCGACAAGGGCCAGGAAAAGGACTGGTTCGGCTCTCCCATGATCGTTACCGCGTTCGTGGCCGCGATGATCCTGCTGATCACGTTCGTCTTCTGGGAGTGGAACCATCCCGACCCCATCGTGGACCTGCGGCTGCTGCAGAATCGCAACTTCGGCACGGCCGTCTTTCTGCAACTCGTACTGGGCATGGTGCTCTTCGGTTCGACCGTGCTGATCCCGCAATTCCTGCAAAACCTGCTTGGCTACACGGCCGAACGCGCTGGCATGGTGCTCTCGCCGGGCGGCTTCATCCTGGTGATCATGATGGCAATTGCCGGGCGGACGCTGGGTAAGATGGACCCGCGGTTGATGGTCTGCCTCGGGTATATTGCGGTGTCGGCCGGCCTCTACAACCTCACGCGGCTCTCGCTCGACAGCTCGTTTGGCACGATTACGCTTTGGCGCATGCTGCAGGTGATCGGGCTGCCCTTTGTGTTCATCCCGATTTCGACCCTCAACTACGTGGGCGTGCCGCGCTCGAAATCGAACCAGATCTCCAGCCTCTCGAACTTTGCGCGTAATCTGGGCGGGTCGTCTGGCACCGCGCTGCTGACGACCTTCCTTGCGCGCACGGCGCAGACGCATCAGCAGCAGCTTGCTGCGAATACAGGCGCGGGGTCGATCGGCTATACGCGGTATATCGCGGCGGTTTCGTCGATGCTGCAGCAGCGTGGAATGAGCGCCGCGCAAGCCGGGCAGATGGCGGTCGGCCAGGCCTACGGCGAAATGCTGCGGCAGGCTTCGATGCTGGCGTACAAGAACGCGTTTGCGGTTCTCGCGGTGACGATTCTTTGTTTGACACCGCTGCCGTTCCTGATGAGGCTGCCGGCGAAAGCAGCCAAGCCGGCTCCGGAGGAACTCGCCGCGCACTAGGAGAGGCGTAACACGGATCAAGGCCGATCGGGGCGGGATGTTCGGGATGGTTGCGGAGGAACGGGTTTGCGCTTGCTGTTGTTGGTCATCATGAGTCGGCGGAAGTTCGGTTTTTGGCCGAAGAGCATGACCAAGCCAACCTCCATGGTGGAGGCGCGCAGGTAGTGTAGGAGTTGGGCCTCGAAGGCTGGGATCATCTGGTCGGCAGTCTTGAGTTCGAGCACGATCAGGCCTTGCACCACGATGTCGGCGTGGAAGGTGCCGACGGCAACTCCGTGGAAGCTGACGGGGATAGCTACTTCTTCGTCGGCTGCGAGGCCGGCTTCGCGCAGGGCGATGAGCATGGCCCGCCGGTAGACGGACTCGATGAAGCCGTGGCCAAGCTCGTTGGCGACAAGGTAGAAGACCGCGATGATTCGCCCCGTCAACTCAGCATGCAAACCTTCAAACACGTCGCTCATAGAATCCGCCTTTGTCCCGCTCTGATCGGCCTCGATCCGTGTTGCGTCTTTTCTATGGGTCTTTGCGGAAGCGGTTGGCTTTGGTAAATTCTTCGCGTAGCTCGGGGGTTTTCAGGTTTTCGCGCAGATGGGCGAGCCGCTGCTCGAGGGCGTAGAGGCTGGCGGCGACGGGCACGGTATTGGTCTGCGCGACGTCGCGCCACATGCTGAAGGGGCTTGCGCCGAGCCGTGTCATCTCGCGCATGGCGCGGCCGCCGATCCGGCGGAACTCCTCGGCCATCGCAGGTTCCTGGGCGAACTCGTCCTCGAACATGGCGGCCATGGCGGTCGAAACCATCTGCGGCAGATGGCTGACCCAGGCGCAGATGCGGTCGTGGCGGGCGGCGTCGAGTTCCATGCTGCGGCAGCCGAACTTTGCAACCCAGGCGCGCCACTCGCGTTCGAGCTCGGTCTCGAGCGAATCAGTGGGCGTGAAGAGCCACATGGCGCCGTCGAAGAGCCTTGCGTCGGCAAGGGCCGCGCCACCGGACTCCTTGCCGGCCATGGGATGTCCGGGCAGGAAACGCGCGCTGCCAACGCCGCGGAAGCTTCGGCGCGCGACCTCGCAGATGGCCAGTTTGGTGCTGCCGACGTCGGTGACGAGCGTCTGCGGGCCGAGCACGGGGCCGAGTTTGTCGATCCAGTTCATGATTGCGAGCACCGGCACGGCGAGCACGACGACGTCGCAGGTGGCGCAGACTTCGACCGCGCGGTCGACCGGCGAGACAAAGCGGTCAATCGCGCCGAGGTGCTTGGCCGCCGCGCCTTCTTCATGGTTCGCATCGATACCGATGATGGTGCCTTCGAAGCCTGCCGTGCGTAAGGCTAACCCCACTGAGGCTCCGATCAGCCCCGTTCCAACGATCGCCACGCGTTCCATCATGCTTCAGTTGTACCCTCTGGCGGCGCCGCTTGACGAGTGGAGAGCAGGGCGGCGTGGAGTGTGGTCGCCAGCGGTTCTCCGTAGCTGCGCAATTCCGCATAGTCAGTGATGCCGAACTGGTTGGCGGGACAGGCGAAATCTCGTTCGGAGTGCGGGTCGTTGTCGAAGCTCACGTGCGGCTAAGCCGCGTTCGCGGCAGTCTCTGCACTTCGCGCCGCCAGGCGGGCGCAGCCATGGTCGCGCACGGTGGAGGAGAACTCTTCCACAGTGATTGCTCCCGACTCGAACTGCTGGAGTGCAGACATCATCGGCCGGTCGAGGGTGATACCTTCCATGACGTTCGTGCCGAGAACGCTGGCGACGATCTGTTGGCGGCGCTGCTTTTCTGCTTCTGCGATGAGAGCCATGGACGACAAATCGAGCCTCATTTTATGCCGTCGAGCTTGCATGGAAGAGCAGATCGCGATGGTTTTACAAGGATCTGTCATGATGGCTTATGCCGGACGAACCAATCTTAGTTCGCAAGCTGACGCATGAGCAGGCAAGGATGGAGCAGCGTCTCTACTGGAGCCGCAAGAGCATCCCGGAGCGGCTTGCCGCGGCCACAGCACTTGCACAACGTTTGAACGCGATGCGGGGGATCAAGAGCAATGACGGAAGCCCAGACTTTACTCCTCGCCGCGTTCCTCGCCCGAAGCGTTGACTGTGCGGTCGTAGGCGGCGTTGCGGTCCGGTGCCTGGACCCACGCATGACGATGATGCTGTCATGCATGGGGCACGGAGTTGCGTCCGGCACGCGAGAGATGGACTAAGCGACGGTTCTTCCTACGACCGGTGCCAGCTGGCGCAGCTGGGCGACGAGCTTCTCCAGCTGGTCGGGGAAGAGGCTTTGCGCGCCGTCAGACATGGCTTTGTCGGGGTTGGGGTGCATCTCCATCAGCAGGCCGTCGGCGCCGGCGGCTACGCTGGCAAGCGCCATCGGCGGCACGAGGTCGCGCTTGCCGACGCCGTGCGAGGGATCGCCGAAGACGGGCAGGTGCGTGAGCTTTTTGAGCACGGGGATGGCGGAGATGTCCATCGTGTTGCGGGTGTAGGTTTCGAAGGTGCGAATGCCGCGCTCGCACAGCATCAGCTCGTAGTTGCCGCCGGAGAGGATGTATTCGGCCGAGAGCAGCACCTCTTCAATCGTGGCGGAGATGCCGCGCTTCATCAGCACCGGCTTGCGCACGTGGCCGAGCTCGCGCAACAGGTTGAAGTTCTGCATGTTGCGCGCGCCCACCTGGAAGGTGTCGATGTAGGGCAGCATCAGCTCGATCTGCGAGATCTCCATCACCTCGGTGATGACGAGCAGGCCGGTTTCGTCGGCGACTTCGCGCAGCAGCTTCAATCCCTCCAGCCCCATGCCTTGGAAGCTGTAGGGTGAGGAGCGCGGCTTGAAGGCGCCGCCGCGGAGGAACTGTGCTCCGGCGGCTTTGACTTGCTGGGCGCTGAGCAGGATTTGCTCGCGCGATTCGACCGAGCACGGGCCGGCCATGATGATGACCTGGTTGCCGCCCACCACGACGCCGTTCGAGTAGCGAATCTGCGTGCCTTCCGGGCGGAAGCTCTTGCCGGCGAGCTTGTACTGGGACGAGATGCGATAGGCTTCGTAGACGCCAGGCAGCACGCCGAACTCGGCGACGTCGAAGTGGCCAGGGGAGCCGACGCCGGCGAGAATCGTCTGGTTGGTGCCCGTGGTGCGGTGCACGTTGAAGCCTAGGTCGACCATCCGTTCGATGACGGATTGAATGTCTTCTTCTTTTGCATGGTCTTGCATTGCAACGATCATCGCCACTCTCTTTTTCTTCCTAATCCTTTAGATATCACGCCGCTGAAGTGTACGCATCACGTCCATCAGCCGTTCGTACACGTGGATCAGCTCCAGGTCGCCCAACGGGCCGGGGTTGATGGCCTTCACATGCGCGAAGACATCCTGCTCGCGCTTCGGCTCATATACGGGCAAACCCTTGTCGCGCTTGGCCAGGCCGATGGCCTTCGCGGCCGCCGCCCGTTTGCTGATCAGCTTGACGATCTCATTATCGAGCTCATCGATCTGCTTCCGCCAGTCCTCAATCTCCATCGAAGCTCCTCGTACAAACTCTTTTCAACAATCTGGCCCCACTGCTTAGCCCTTCAACAAGCCGGCTACGAACTCGCCGACAGCCTTTGCTGCGTCCTGCTTTGCGGTTCGCTCGATCAGCGACACAAGCGCGCTGCCCACGATAGCAGCATCCGCGAACTCACCGACGGCCTTCACGTGCGCCGCGTTCGAGATTCCGAAGCCAACGGCGATGGGCAGGCTCGTAAATTTTCGCAGCCGCGCAACGAGTTCAGGCGCATCGCTGGCTACGGCATCGCGTGTGCCGGTAATGCCGACCCGCGAGATGGCGTAGACAAACCCTTGCGAAACCTCGGCGATTGCCTTCAGCCGCGCGTCAGGACTGGTCGGCGCAGCGAGGAAGATCGGCGACAGCCCGTTCGCCCGCATCTCCGCCAGATACTCGCCTGCTTCCTCGACAATCATATCCGTCAGCAGCACGCCGTCGACGCCGGCCGCCGCTGCCGCCCCGCAAAATGCCTTCATTCCCACGCGCACCACGGGGTTCAGGTAGCTGAACAACACCAGCCCGCACGCCGGCCGAGCGGCACGCAGCTCCTTCGCAAGCGCCAGGACGTCGGCTAGCCGCACCCCACGCGCAACCGCGCGTTCGCTGGCGCGCTGAATGACGGGGCCGTCGGCCAGCGGATCGCTGAACGGCACCCCAAGCTCAATCACATCGGCACCGTTGTCAATCGCGGCGAGCGCAATCTCGCGCGTCGTCGCCAGGTCCGGATCACCCGACGTCAGGTACACCACCAAGCCCGGCCTCTTACCAAACTGAATCGCCATACTCTCCCACAAGCTCTCGCTGTTGCCCGTTCCTAATCCGCTTTTGAAATCTTTATGGTCCCCGTTACGCCTTGTCTCCGGAGTGCCCAACATTCTCCGCCGGCGCACCGCCGAGGTCGAGTTCCCGCGACAGGATGCCCATGTCTTTATCGCCGCGTCCGCTCAGGTTCACCATCAGGATCGAACCACGCGACATGCCCGGCGCAATGCGGATCGCCTCTGCAATCGCGTGCGCGGATTCTAGCGCGGGGACGATGCCTTCGGTGCGTGAGAGGGTGACCGTGGCCTTCAGCGCGTCGGCGTCTGAGCATGAGACGTACTGGGCGCGGCCGGTGTCATGCAGGTTGGCGTGCTCGGGGCCGACCGACGCGTAATCCAACCCGGCAGAGACCGAGTGCGTAAGCGAGACCTGTCCGGAATCGTCCTGCAGCACGTACGAGTAGGTGCCCTGTAGCACGCCGGGTGAGCCTCCGCCCTGCTTCTGGAAGCGCGCGGCGTGCTCGCCGAGCGCGGTGCCGCGGCCGCCGGCTTCGACGCCGATCAGGCGGACGTTCTGGTCGGGGATGAACTCATAAAACGCGCCAATCGCATTTGAACCGCCGCCGACGCAGGCGACGACGGTGTCCGGGAGCTTGCCGACTTCTTCCAAAAACTGCCGACGGGCTTCAATCGAGATGACGCGATGAAAGTTGCGCACCATGGTCGGGTAGGGGTGCGCGCCGAGTGCCGAGCCGAGAATGTAATAGGTGGTGCGGACGTTCGTGACCCAGTCGCGCATGGCCTCGTTGATCGCGTCTTTGAGGGTGGCCGATCCGGCGCTGACGCCGCGAACTTCCGCGCCCAGCAGGCGCATGCGGTAGACGTTCAGCTCCTGCCGGCGCATGTCTTCTTCGCCCATGTAGACGACGCATTCGAGGCCAAGCAGCGCGCAGACCGTGGCCGTCGCTACACCATGCTGGCCGGCGCCGGTCTCGGCGATGATGCGCTGCTTGCCCATGCGCTGCGCCAGCAGGCCCTGGCCGAGCGCGTTGTTGATCTTGTGCGCACCGGTGTGCAGCAGGTCTTCGCGCTTCAGGTAGATCTTCGCGCCGCCGAGCTGCTCGCTCAGGCGCTTCGCGTAGTAGAGCGGGGTGGGGCGCCCGCAGTAGTGATGCAGCAGGTCGTTAAGCTCCACATGGAACGCGGGGTCCGCGTTGGCGGTATCGTATGCCTGCTCCAGTTCTTCGAGCGCGGCCATCAGCGTCTCGGGCACGTAACGGCCGCCGTATGCGCCGAACCGGCCTTTTAACTGCGTCGCTACTTCTCCTGGACTCACCAACGTCGCCATATCGCCTCCGAAAACTGTAAGCCGCACAACACAAAAGCCGCTCCTGTTAGGGTAGCGGCTCATCTGGTCTCGTTTCGATCTCTCTACGGGTGCATCTTCGAGGAATCTACTTCGCCCAAGCCGCCATGTGGCCCGTAAAGCGCCACGAGCGGTAAGTAAAGGACGGGCTGAAGCAGTTCGCCATGCGTTCCACTCTACACGCAAAGACAAAAAAGGCGCAACACGGATGGAACGGATCAAGGCGGGATTACGCATGATCTTTGGGGAATCCCGTTTTGATCGGTTTTGATCCGTGTTACGCCTCTGTGGGTTTATCCACCTGGCTTTGGTACACCTCTTCCACCCGGGCTACGGTGTCGATTTCGGCCAGCGGCTTGTCGGTGCGGATGCGCAGGATGCGTGGGAAGCGCAGGGCGAAGCCGCTTGCGTGGCGGTCGCTGCGCATGATGTTGTTGAAGGCGACTTCTAGGATGATGAGCGGCTCGACCGTGCGGAAGTGGCCGAAGTCTTCGAGCGTATGCGCTTTCAGAAAGTCGGTGAGTTCGGCGATTTCGGCGTCGGTGACGCCGCTGTAGGCTTTGCCCACGTTCTTCAACTCGCCGACTGCATCGCGGACGGCGAAGGTGTAGTCGCTGAGGAAGCCGGCTTTGCGGCCGTTGCCCCACTCCGCTCCGGTGATGACGACGTCCAGCGTGGCGAGTTCGCGCTTCAGCTTGACCCAGGAGATGCCGCGCCGGCCGGGCTGGTAGATGGAGTTCGCGGCCTTCAGCATGACGCCCTCGTTGGCGCGGGCGCGGGCCTCGGCGTAGGCGCGGTCGATCTCCTCGGCGCTTTCAACGAGGCGCGAGGGGGAGAGCATGAGGCGCGGGAGCTTCGGCTCCTCAGTTGGAGGCTCGTCGAAGAGGCCGACCTGCGGCTTGCGTTCGTGCAGGATCAGGGGCGATTGGGTGATCTCCAGCAGCCGCTCAACCTCGGCTTCGAGCCGGTTGCGCCGCTCCCGAAGCGGCAGGCCAAGCAGCAGTTCACCGCCGGCGAACATCAGGTCGAAAGCCATGAAAACCACCGGAACCTGCGCCCGCATCGCATTGTCCACGCGCTTGCGGCCAATGCGCTGGCCGAGCACGGCGAACGGCAGCGCCTGCCCGGTCGCATAGTCCCAGCCGAGAATCTCCCCATCGAAGATCAGCCCCGCACCCTCGGCGGTGGTTACGCCGGCGAACGCCTCCACCAGCTCCGGAAAACTTTCGGTAATGTCCTCGCGGTTGCGCGAGTAGATGGCGACCCGCCCCGGCGCATCCCCGGCCCCGCAGTGCATCTGCGCCCGCATCCCGTCGTACTTGTCCTCTAAAAACGCTTGAACCTCTGTGAAGTTCTCTGCGCCCTCTGTGGGCTCTGTGTTTTCTTTCGGCTTCTTTCCGCTGAACCGCTCAACCGCCTCCTGCGGCGTCTCAACCGGGCTCGCCAACATGAAACCAAGCGGATGAAACAGCCGCATTCTCGACTCAGCCAGCGTTCCCGCAAACGCGCGCTCGGCCGCCGCACCCAGGTCAGCCTCGAGCATCACGGCATGACGCACAGCGGCGACGTCCGCCTCGGCCGCCACGGCGATCGCCTCCTCCACCAGCGACTGCTTCACGCCGATGCGCATATCGCCAAGCATCAGCTTCAGCAGGTACTTGGCTTCGATCGGCGATGCGCGGCGGAGCAGGCTCTCGACCAGCGCGGCGCGGATAGCTGTGGTTTTTGCCGTGGCCATGCCGGCGAAGGTATCGGATACCTGGGCGAGGGTGATTCCGTTCTCCCATGTCTCAGAATCGAGACATGGGGCCCCCGGGCCTTTTGCGTGGGCTTGCAAGAGGTCGTAGGCTGCTGCACCGAGATCGCCGTGGCGCCGGTACGCGTGGCCGAGATCCGCGTCGGTGGCTCCGCTCACCTTCAGCAGCTGCTTCGACAGCAGCGCGCCGCCGGCGTTCAGCTTGCGCGGATCGGCCTCCGCAAACGGCAGCCCCGCAAGATACAGGCAGAACAAGCCGACCGGGTGCCCCATGTCAGGCAGACCTTCGCCTGACGTGGGGTTACTCTCTTCCTGCACCTGCAAGATGGCCGCTGCAATCGCCGCACGCTTTTTCAAGCGGCTCGAAGTTCCGGCCATCTCTTCCGCAAGCTCCGCCAGCTGTCTGAATCGCACCATTCCTCGTCCTCACTCAAACAGATGCCTTCCGCACCTCCGCAGAGCGGAGTAACATCAAATGTGTGCGTATGTTCAAAGCTGCAAACCCGGTGAGCCTGGCCCTCGAAGCGGCCCCGCGCCGCGTGACAGTCCGCCTCTCCGGCGATCGTCACGACTTTGCCTAGCTGCGCCTAAATTTCCCCCCAAATAAGCAAACGCAAGAACACGCAACGGCACAAGACTTTGTTTAAAGGATTGATATGTTTGATCGCCTCTCCCAAATGGAAGCCCGTTACGACTCGCTCTCGCGCGACATGTCGGACCCGTCGCTCGTCAACGACCAGAAGAAGTTCCAGGCCATCGCCAAGGAACATCGCGATATGGAGCCCATCGTCGAGAAGTATCGCCAGTACCGCAAGGTTGCGGACGGCATCGCCGAGGCGAAGGCCATACTCGCCGACCCAGACCTGAAAGAGATGGCCGAGGAAGAACTCGCCACGCTCGAGCCGCAGCTTGAGCCGATTGAGGACGAGCTGAAGGTGATGCTGCTGCCGAAGGACCCGAACGACGACAAGAACATCGTCATCGAGCTTCGCGCCGGCACCGGCGGCGACGAGGCCGCGTTGTTTGTCGCCGAGATGTTTCGCGTCTACCTGCGCTACGCCGAGCAGCATCGGTGGAAGGTGCAGGTGCTGTCGGAGTCCTACACCGGCATCGGCAACGGCCTGAAGGATGTGACCGCCATTTTCGAGGGTGACAAGGTCTACTCGAAGATGAAGTATGAGTCCGGTGTGCATCGCGTGCAGCGCGTGCCGGCCACCGAGACGCAGGGCCGCGTGCATACCTCCGCCATCACCGTTGCGGTGCTGCCCGAGGCCGAGGAAGTGGACATCAAGATCGAGCAGAAAGACCTGCGTATCGACACGTTCTGCTCATCCGGGCCGGGCGGGCAGTCGGTGAATACGACGTACTCGGCCGTGCGCATAACGCATCTGCCGACCAACACCGTCGTCAGCTGCCAAGACGAAAAGTCGCAGATCAAGAACCGCGAGAAAGGCATGCGCGTGCTGCGTGCGCGGCTGTACGAGATGGAAGAGCAGAAGCGTCACGACGCCGAGGCCAAGCTGCGCAAGGACCAGGTCGGCACGGGGGATCGCTCGGAAAAGATTCGGACGTATAACTTCCCGCAGAACCGGCTTACGGACCATCGCATCGGCTATACGAACCACAACCTGAACATGGTGATGGAAGGCCAGTTGCAACCGACGATCGACGCGCTGATCGCGCACGATATTGCGGAGAAGATGAAGGGCGAGCCGGTGGCGGCGTAAAGGCGCGCTCATCCCGCGCGGGGACCACTTCGTGGGGTATTGGGCTTCGCTCACCCCTCCCGTTGGTGGGCACAGGCTGTTTGCGGCCGACCAACGGGAGGACTAACGCGAAGCCCAAAACCGCCCGAAGGGCTCGCCCCGCGCGATAAGCGGGCCCGTCCGGCAGGACAGGACTCTCTCATGCTCAGCTACCGCGAAGCCCTAACCCGCGCGACCGACCAGCTCTCCGCGCACCCGGACCTGCGCGCAACCGCGCTGGCCGATGCCGCGGTGCTGCTGATGCATCTGCTCGGCATCGAGCGGGCTACCCTGATTGCGCACCCCGAGCGCACGCTCGATCGCGAGCAGCAAGCGGCATACCAGGGACTCGTCGAACGCCGCCTGAAGTTCGAGCCCATCCAATACATCCTCGGCGAGACTGAGTTCTACGGGCTTATGCTGCGGGTTACACCGGCCGTGCTCATCCCGCGTCCGGAGACCGAGTTGCTGGTGGAAGCGGTGGTGGAGCGACTCGGCAGACTAGATCGGTTACAAATTGCGGATGTCGGCACCGGCTCGGGGGCGATTGCAATCGCTCTCGCACACGCGCTGCCGCAGGCGTCTGTAACAGCGCTCGATCTTTCTCCGGAGGCCCTTGCGATGGCAGGCGAAAACGCGAGAACGCATTCGCTCGAGAGCCGCATTCGCTTTCTCAGATCCGACCTGCTGGGCGCGATGCCAGCCGAAGAGCGCTTCGACGCCATCGTCTCCAACCCGCCGTATATCTCCATCGCAGACGCTCCGACTCTGCACCCCCAGGTGCGCGATCACGAGCCATCGCTAGCGCTCTACGCCGGTCTCGACGGACTGGCGATCTATCAGCGGCTCATTCCGGAGGCATCTCAGCGGCTGAAGCCAGGCGGCTTGCTTGCGCTCGAAATTGGTCATGGGCAGCGCGACGCGATCGCTGAGCTCTTACGCGGATGGAACACCGCGGAGTTTCTTGATGATCTGCAAGGGATCCCCCGCGTCGCGCTTGCAGGAGTAAGGTCGGCGTTGCCGAAACCATCATCGGTGCAAGCTTCTGCACGAGATTGAAAATGCGAACTCGTTAGCTCGGAACGCGGGGCCTGCTGGAGAATACGTCTCATGTTGCTCGATATTAAGGCTGGAAAGGCAGGGGGAGTCGCATGGCCGAAGCAGTAAGCGTCTATCGGAGAGAGCCCGGAGAACTCGGCGAGGGGATGGTCTTGGAGAGTACGAGATCTAAAAACTGGAGAGTCTATCCGCTGTTAGGACTGTTCAAGTATTCGCGCGTGCGCGAATCAGGTGAGCAACATGACTGTTCTCGCAAACACAGCCATAGCAGGAGGAAAGCGGCATATTTCCAACTCTAAAATACAAAGCTTATCAATTCTTGCGCGCAAGAATTGTCCGCCCGTATCGGATGAACGGCCTTTCCACAAACTGGTAACTAACATAGGCGGTCAATAGTGCGGCCGCATATTTCAATGGTAATAAAGAAGCCGAGTCCCAGAAATTACTGGCGCTTCTGCCAAGGAATAGCTGCTGCCATACATAGAGGCTGTAAGACATTTTCCCCAGAAAAAGCATTGGACGATTTGTCAATAGAAAGCGGACCAGGGGAGCATCCGCCACAGTCGACGCGCAAACAATTAGAGTGAGCAAGATAGCCTGAACGGAGCGTAAATCTACAGGTGCTGGGCGGGTAGATGCTAGCAGAAGAAGAAATAGAACCGTGAGTCCTAGGGCGCTTCCAAGAAGCTTGAGGATGTTGACAGCCCAAGGGTAAAACTCGGTTGCGAGAGCTACCACCGCTCCCATCATGATGTAATCGATCCTCATATCAGTATGCTGCAAAGTGCCTGCTGGCGAGGCGACATGGTGCAATTCCCACGGGCGCCACAGCGCTACGACAAGAATTAGAGCCAGCCCCACTCCCATAGCACGTCTCCAACCGACGAGGATGGCGCAAATCGGCCAAAAAAGATAGAAATGCTCTTCCACTGATAGTGACCAGAAGTGACTCGTGTACCAGGAACCTTTGTAATAGTTCGCTAAAAAAAAGGGGGCAGACCAATCTCCGCCACGGAGAGCGATAACGCCGGTTAGGTACAACGCCACTGCAACAATCAGGTAGACCGCTAACGGCGGCAGGATTCTGAAAGCGCGTTTGATGTAAAAGGACCTAAGTGAGAAGCTGCCTGTCAACCGACTTTCTGCCAAGAGGCGTTGGGTGATGAGATACCCGCTAATGCAGAAGAAGACAAGTACACCTAGCGCTCCTGTGCGTCCAGCAATAACGGCCATAGCTGAAAGCCTTGAATTTCCCGATGTATCCGAATTGTAAAGCCCGTGAAAAAGCAGGACAAGAAGGATAGCCACAGCTCGCCAGCCGTCTAAGATAGGAATGTAGCGTCCATCGCCATGGGGATTCCGTTCTTGAGCTACGGCGAGTGAGTCTTTTCGGACCAATATTTGCCTCATCGGTGAAGGATCACGATAAGAGCGTAGCATCGATGGCAATCGATGTCTCCACGGAAATAGTCCCTGTCTCGAAGGATTTGGGTCCGTAGCGGTTGATTGCTTCCAGCCGTTCCACGCTCAGAGAGCAAGAAGTTTTGCGGCAGAAGCCTTATGGTGAACTCTCCTTGGCCGTTCAACCTGGAAATCGTTTTCTCTTTGGCACACGAATACGCACAACAGCAAGGCAGGCTCATGCGTGCGCTCGTACAACCACTCGACGACCAGCACCTCATCCTGCCAACGAAACTTGCCCCACTCCTTCAGCGGGTGCGCCGGCAACTGCGCCAACTGATACCGAAAGTACTTTGTCAGCACTGGCACCACACGCGGATCGCCCGTAGCCTCCTGCCACTGCGCCAGTGCCTTTACCATCACCATGCGCGGCCACCAGTCATCGTTGGTTGGCGGCCCGATCATTCCGTCTGCGGCCTGGTGGGTCAGCGTCCAATCGACGAAGCGCTGCGCCTTTGCCTTGAGGACATCGTCATCGAGCAGTACCGACAGCGGGATCAACCCATCGAGAAAGTACGGTCCGCGCTCCCAGCTCTCGCCGGTCCCGCCGAGCCATCCGCTGTTCGGACCCACGTCCGGCCAGAACTCATCCAGATGGCCCCCGAGACCATCCGCCTGCAGCCGAAGCTGACGCCGCAACCAGCCTGCGGGCTTTACCTCACCCAGCCTCAGAGGTTGAAACACACCTGCCGCCAGGCCCGGTTTCGTACGTTGTGCCGCACCCTGTTTCCACGTGTGCGCGATCACCGCGGCCACTCCCGCGCTTTTCAAAGCATCACGCCGTGAGATCTTCCCCAAGCAGCACCTCGGCCTTCCCCCATCCCAACCTACGCCCGCTCTCATGCAACCGCAACCGGTCGCGCCGCAATCGCATACGCAGCGGGAATTTCACGGGAGTGCCTGGTTGCAGTACCCTGTAGAACAGTTGAAGTTTCGCGTTTGGCGCGCATTGGCCTCACCCTAGAAGGCCCAGCCCTGAACCCCTTCAATAGCATCAGCACGCAAGGGATTCGGAGCAGGCCGCCGAACCCGCACGACAGACGGGTCCCCCACCGGTCGAAATCGCGGCCGCAAGAACCCATTTATCCCCGCAGAACAACCCATGAGGGAGGTTCACGTTGTCATCCACTTCGCTGCGAAAGCTGGCCGTTGTCGCCAGTCTTTCTGGTATTTTTGCTCTGTCTGGTTGCCATAAGAAGACACCCGCTCCACCACCCCCGCCACCGCCGCCTGCCGCCACTGCCGCCCAGCCCACCGCATCCATCACCGCTTCGCCTAATGTGATCGACCGCGGTCAGTCGACGGTCCTCACCTGGAAGACGACGGACGCCACCAGCGCTTCCATCAGCGGTATCGGCAACGTCCCGCCTAACGGCACGCAGAATGTTTCGCCGCACGATTCGACCACCTTCACCCTGAATGCGAAGGGTGACGGCGGCAACGCCCAGTCCAGCGCAGAGGTGACGGTCAACCGCGAGGAGGCACCCGCTCCCCCGGCGCAGTCGTCGCTCAGCGAGTCCGAGCTCTTCGCGCAGCAGGTGAAGGACGTCTACTTCGACTACGATCGCTACACCCTGCAGCCTGAGGACGGCGCCACCATCCAGCAGGATGCGACCTTCCTCAGCCAGCACCCGGATATCAAGGTGGTCATCGGTGGCCACTGCGATGACCGCGGCTCGGAAGAGTACAACATCGCGCTGGGCCAAAGCCGCGCCGAAGCCGTTAAGAATGCGCTGGTTACGGATGGCGTCCCTGCCAGCCGCATCCAGGTCATCAGCTACGGCAAGGACAAGCCCTTCTGCAGCACCGACGACGAGGAGTGCTGGCACCAGAATCGCCGCGCGCACTTCAAGATGGCCGGTCAGTAACGATGTTCAAGGGCTCGTCCTCGCCGGACGGGCCCGCTCATCGCGCGGGGCGAGCACTTCGTGCCGTCTTGGGCTTCGCTCCCAGCGTACGCAGTACCCGCCCCGCGCGGTCAGCGGGCCCGTCCGGCAGGACAAAGCCTTGCGATTGTCCATCCGTTCCCGGCGCGCCTCTGCTACGCTCAACCCCATGCGCTTCTCCTTCGCTGCTACTCTTCTGCTGTCGTCCGCCGCTGCCTTCGCGCAGGTCAACACTCCGCTTGCCGATCGCCTCGCGGCGCAGAACGCGCTCTTCGAAGAATCGTGGCAGACCACGCTGAAGCTCTCGCCGCTGCTCGCCACCAACGTCGGCGACTATCGCTATAACGACCAGCTCGGCGACTACTCGCTCGCCTCGGTCGAAAAGCACCACGAACTCGACGAGGCCTGGCTCACGCGCATCCAGGCCATCTCCCCCGACGGCTTCTCCGACCAGGATCGCCTCTCGCACGATCTCTTCCTCCGCAACATCCAGCAGCGCAACGCGGACTTCGACCTCAAAGAATACGAGATGCCCATCAACTCGCAGGGCGGCATCCATACCAATCTCGCCGACCTGCCGCTCTCCGTCCCCTTCGACTCGGTGAAGCACTACGAAGACTACATCGCGCGCCTGCATCAGATCCCCACGGCTTTCACCCAGACCGAAGGCGTCCTGCGGGCCGGCGTCGCCGACCACCTCGTTCCGGTCAAGTTTCTCGCCGCCAAGATCCCGCAGCAGTGCGACGGCATCATCGCCTCCGACCCGTTTCTGCTGCCGCTGAAGAAGTTTCCCGCATCCTTCTCCGAGGCCGAAAAGCGGCGGCTGACCGCGCAGATCACCGAGGCCGTCAACAACGTTGTGCTGCCCGCCTACAAGCAGTTCGCCGCGTGGGCGCAGACGGACTACATCCCCTACGGTCGCACGCAGCTCTCCATCGAGTCGCTGCCTGGCGGCAAGCAGCGCTACCAGAACGATATTCACCGGCTCACCACCACTAACCTCACGCCGGCGCAGATTCACGCCATCGGCCTCAGCGAGTACGACCGCATCGTCGGCGAGATGACCGCGCTCGCCAAAAAGAACGGCTACCCCGACCTCGCCAGCTTCCGCAAAGCCGTCGAGTCCGACCCGAAGTACGTTCCGCACTCGGCCGACCAGATCGTCGACGACTTCCGCCACTACATCGCGCAGATGCGCCCCAAGCTGCCCGAGCTCTTCACCGTCATCCCCGCCGCGCCGGTCACGGTTGAACCCATCCCCGCCTTTCAGTCCGCCGCCGCAACCCACTACCAGTCCGGCACTCCGGACGGCAAGCGCCCCGGCCGCGTCTCGGTCGCGGTCTCCGACTTCGCACAGCGTTCGCTCATCAACGACGAGGCGGTGGCCTATCACGAGGGCATTCCCGGCCACCACATGCAGATCTCCGTCGCCCAGACCATCCCCGGCCTGCCGGAGTTCCGCAAGCACGGCGGGAACTCCGCCTACGCGGAAGGCTGGGCGCTGTACGCCGAGGGGCTCGGCAAAGAGGTCGGCTTCTACCAGGATCCCGGCTCCGACTACGGCCGGCTGCGGTCGGAACTCTTCCGCGCCGTGCGTCTCGTCGTCGATACCGGCATCCACGACATGGGCTGGTCGCGCGACCAGGTCGTCGACTACATGCGCAAGTCGGGCGCCATCGACGAGCCTACCATTCAATCTGAAACCGACCGCTATATTTCGTGGCCGGGACAAGCCGACAGCTACAAGCTCGGCCAGCTCAAGATCAGCGAACTACGCGAACGCGCCAGGCAGCAGCTCGGACCCAAGTTCGACGTCCGCACCTTCCACGACGAGATCCTCAGCGGCGGCAACCTCCCGCTCGACCTGCTCGAAGCCCGCGTCAACCACTGGATTCAAGCTCAATCAGCAGATGCGAAGAATCACTGAGGACGATCTTGCACGTCCTTACCAAACCCGAATGCGAACAGTGGCTTTCCGATCGGTCACGCGAGCTGCCAAACGCCGCAAAGATCGAGCACCATCTGACGCTCTGGTATCCGCCGAATCCTGCCAACATCGATTGGTACTGGTTTGCACGCGAAATCACCTATCGCGAACCAGCACTACTTTGGGTGCCGAGTGGGGAGCTCGACGAGACCTTCGGGCAGAACGCCATTCGCAATCCCTACTTCAAGCCCACCAAAACGCCCACCACCGTCCGCCTCGACTCCGACGTGCTGCACTGGCTGCGCTCGCAGGGCAACGGCTACCAGACCCGCATCAACGCCGTTCTGCGCCGCGAGATGCTCTCAGCCCTGAGACAGGAAAAGAGTCAATAAGCCAGCCTCTGGCCTTTGCCTCAAGCCGCTACGGTTTTAAAGCCGCCGACTCCTCGGCAGCGCAGGGAAGAAACACGCAGAAGGCCGTGCCCGACCGGCCTGCAACCGTGCTGCTCCACACGTCGATCGATCCACCCTGCTTCTCGATCAACTCGCGCGCCACCCAAAGTCCAAGCCCATTGCCCACGTCCGTCTTGGTCGTGAAGAAGGGTTCGAAGATGCGCTGCCGCACCTTCGCCGGCATCCCGCAGCCAGTATCCGCAATCACGATTCGCACGCCGCTCGCTCCCGCGCCGCGCCAGCTGCGGGAACACCGCGTACGCACGCGCAGTCTGCCGCCCACCGGCGTCGCCTCCAGCGCGTTTGAGATCAGGTTGATGAACACCTGCCGCAGCTCACCCTCGCGGCAGTCCACGCGATCGTTGCCATCGGCAAGCTGCGTTTCCACCCGGACTCCACTCGCATTGATCTTTGCCTGGAGAAGGCGCATCGCCGAATCGACCACGCCACTCGCGGAGCACGTGATCGCACTCCGGTTCTCGCGGTAGAAGCTCAGCGTCTGCGTGGCGATCTGCGAGACCCGGCTCAACTCCTCCTCGGCCATCAGCGCATATCTCCTGGCCTCCTCGTGCGAGGGCTCGGTGCGGACGAGGTAGAGCAGGTTTCCCACGGCCTCCAGCGGATTGTTGATCTCGTGCGAGATGCTCGCCGCTAGCCGGCCCACCACGGCCAGCTTCTCGCTCCGCAGCAGCGCCTGCTCGGCAAGCCGCCTGCGCTCCTCCAGCCGCAGCAACTCGGAGCTGTCTCTCCAAAGAATCAGCGTCTGAATCCCCGTCAGCAGCACCACCAGCAGAGCCAAGGCAAACGGCGGGTCAAACCAGCCCATCCTCAGGCCGACGATCACCGGAATCGCAAGCAGGGTGGGCAGAAGCGTGACACCGGGCAGGATCCAGCGTCGTCGGCCGCCCAGGAAGTGTTGCTGCCGCAGCAGCGAGCGTACCGGCTCACGCTCCGGGCGCAACGCGAGCGTAGCGAGTTGCAACGCCAGCAACGCCAGCGCGGTATGCACCGCCAGCGAGCGCAGCGCCGGCACTCCAAACAGCGGCCCGGCGTCGAAGACAAAGCCCATCACGCCTGCCAGCGAGGTTCCCGTCACCAGCACCACCAGCGCAACGCTCCAGCGCGGCAGCCGGTCCAGCAGCAGCAATGCCAGGCCTGAGCACAGGATGCAGAAGGCAGTGCCCGGCGACATGCGCCCGGCCGGGTCGCCGTAAGCGTCAGCCGCTACCCGCAGCAAGGCAGTGTCGATGCCGAAGCTGCGGCTGCTCAGCACCTCGGCCAGCGTGATGCCGCCCAGCAGCGTCGCCGCCAGCGCGGCCGCATCGGCTGCGTGCGCCTTCCACATCCGCGGAGTGTCCGCACGGCTTCGATAGCGGAAGAGGCACGCCAACGCAGCCAGCGCCAGCCCGATCGCCGTGTTCGGCTTCATTGTCGCGTATCCCGGCAGCACGGAGGTCAACAGCCGAAGATGCAAGAGCCAGCCCGCCAGGTCAAGAGAGGCGACGGCAAGGATCAACACGCTCAATCGGATCGCCCATCGGGACACCGCTGGACGAGAGGTGGGCGGCCCGGAGTCGCCGGTTACCGTCGTTGACAGAGCAGTCTGATCTCTCACAGACGTTGCCGGCACGCCCAAGCTTCCTCCCGGGAACAATCCTCACGCGCTGGAATGCGCGTCTTTGTGCTCAGAGTACATCGTTTGCAGCCTGGAATGTGGTCGCGGTGCCGCGATCCTAGATTCCGGCGTACCAGTCGTATCCCAGCTTGGTCCAGTAGTCGTCCGGTTTGTCGTCGGTATACGCAATCAGCCCGATGCGCTTGATCTGTTTGTAACCGTATTTGATCGGCATATGCAGGCGCATAGGCGCGCCGTGCCACTGTGCCAGCGGCTGGCCGGACATCTGGGTCACCAGCGTGCTCTGCGGGTGCAGGCAATCCTGCAGGTGGAAGCCCACGTAGTAGTCGCCGTTCGGCGTCTCCATGTAGACGTACTTGGGCAACTGCCCCTGAGCGTTCTTCGCCGGCGGATATGCCGCGATGAAGTCGCGCAACGGCACGCCCGCCCACTGCACGATCTCGCTCCAGCCCTCGATGCACTTGAACTGCGTGACCAGCTCGCTATGGCCAAGTTTCGTCACATCGTCCATCTGCAGCAGCAGCCCCGGCGTTCCCGGGTCGAGCGTGGAGTCGCTCTCGCCGGCCTCTTCCATCCCACGCGGCGCGCGCCCGCTGTTGTTCGCATCGGCTTCTTGAAACGCCTTGGCAAACATCGCCTGCACCTTCGGATCGGTGCCCGCAGCGGGCGCGCCGGTCGGCTTCATAAACTGGGCCGACCCTTCCGGCGTGGCTGGCTTCGCCTCATCCTTGGGGTTCACCTTGGTATCGTGCCCCTGGTAGGCGCCCGCAGCGGCCTTGTACTGGTACTCCCACGCGGTCACGTCCTTCACGTACTGCGGCATGTGCTCGGCGCCGTCGACTCCCACCACCTGCAGCCGGTAGCTCTCCGGTACCAGATCCTGCTTCAGCCCGTAGTTGCCATTCACCCGCAGTTCGCGCGCGTGCGAAACCGGATACGTTGGTGCCAGCCCCCGTTCGTCGAAGACACCGCGCGTCACCTTCGCGTTGAAGTTCAGCGTGTTGCGCAACGGCGCCGGCAGCATCTCTTCCTGCTTGGCCTTCGCAATCCACTGGTAGAACTCGTATCCGCCGATGGCACCGATTCCGGCTATCAGGAAGCTGCGCCGCGTCCGCCGCGCACTCGCCTTCTTCACTTCTTCATCTGTTGGATAGCTGGTCAAAACGACTTCCTTTCCGCTTCAAGCGACGGCTCATCGCGCCGCCGGATCTCGTACCCGCTTACCATCGCCCGGAAGTTATTCCATCCGGCCAGAATCACCTGCCCCACATGCACCACGAAGAAGGCGCAGAAGCCGATCGTCAGCCAGAAGTGGAGCCAGCGCGCCATCTCGTACCCACCCAGGAGGGAAGTCAGCCAATGCGCCTCGGTCGGCTTGTAGATCGCCAGCCCAGTCACCAGGGAACCCAGCCCCATCACGATCACGGAGCTATACGCGATGCGCTGCGCGCCGTTGTACTTGGTCTGCGGCGGCAGGCCCTTGCGCAGGTGCAGGTCCACCAGCGTTACCTGGATCGCCTCGACGAACGACTTCTTCGTCGGCACCATAAACTTCCACTCCTTCGACCAGAGCAGAAACGTGACGTACGCCAAACCATTCAGCGCGAACAGCCACATAAAGAAGAAGTGGTACCCGAGGCCCTGGGTCACGTGATACGGCACATCCAGCCACTTGTAGAACCAGTCCGGAAAAAACCGGAACACCGTCACCGGTCCCAACCCCAGCCGGTAGACGCGGTGCGGATGCTGGTATGCATTGTCGGAGTCGTTCCAATAGATCAGCAGCCCGCTCCAGATCATCGTGAACAGCACCGGGAAGTTGATCCAGTGCATCCAGCGGATCGCCAGCGGATGCTTGCGTTCGAGCACCAGCGTGGATTCGGGAGCGGTGTCCTGCATCGCGACCGGTGACTGCGGCTCCGTCTCTACGGTCTCTTCGACATCTGGAACGCCCACCAGCGGAATCGCCGCGCCGACCGCGTGCTTCACGGCCTCATCCGCCGCTGTTCCTGCGATAACGGCCTGCGGCTCCCCAACCTCGATCGGCTCCGATACATCTTCGTCCATTGTCTCTTCTCCGCTTCAGCCCAGCCACGATGCTGCGCCAAAGGGTAGACGAAAGGCAAGCCAATTTCTTGCAACAGGCTGCAGCACTTTCTCTCGCCGCGGCCGGCGTCAGTCCGGCAGAGCCGAGATCAGGTGCGCGTGCACGATAAATCGCTGCGGCGCGCTGCCCACAAAGTAAAAGGGATAGCACGTAATCAGCGTCAACTCCGGCCGGTCCTGGATATCCAGCACCCGCACGTCGCTCGGGTTCACAATCTCGGTCGAATCCACCGCGTAGTGGTAGGTCCCGCTCTCGCCCACCAGTCGAACGTCCATGCCCTTCTTGATGTTTCGCAGCGGCCGCAGAAACATATCGCGATGGCCTGCGAGCCCCACCGTCCCCAGCCCGCCCGGAAACGCCGTCCCCGGAATGTGTCCCACGCCGCGCTTCAGACTGTCGGGATCATAGTTTGAGAGAATCGGAACCGTAAGCTGCAGCCGTGGAATCTCCAGCCGCCCAATCACCGTGCCATCGCCCGTGCCCGCCCCTTGGGAAACAACATCCTGCGCTGGCGCAGTACCTGCAGAAGCAGCAACCGTGCCAATCCGCGAAGCCGCGCGCCTCGCCGCCCAGGCCTGCCCCAGCGTCACCACAAAGTAGAGCCCACAAAAGATCGCCGCCGCGAAGAGGCACCGTTCCAAGATCCGGTACCTGCTTCGTGGTGGCGAAACCTTCATGGGCGATCACTCACAGCTAGCAAATATTTACTCTCTACTTCTTAACGCTTTGCTCTCTACTCGCGAACTCCCGCCGCTTCATAAATTCCCTACAGACTGAAGCGCCGCCGCATCGTCAGCCAGCACGCTGCAAGCAACGATACAAGCCCAACCAGCCCAATCAGCGGAAGCTCACTCGCCGTGTGCGGAAGCACGGAGACCACTGGCTTCTGCTTCGGTGCGCGGTACGCCGCGCGTGCGGGAGGTGCAGCCGGCTGGCTTGCGCTTGCCGTCTCGTTCGCCGGCGGGGCGTACGCCGGGTGTTGCGGCGTGTTGCTCGCTTCAACCCCCTGCTGCGCATCCGTCGCCTGGTAGCGTTTCGCCTGGACAGCCGGTGTCTTGTCGTTCGGCCCCGTGGTCGTCATCGAAAGCAGCCACAGCGTCACGATGCGCCGGTCGTCCGGCGACATCTTTGCCACCTTCGGCTTGCCTTCAGACTCCGGGTCAACCGCCACCACCGCCGTGCCGTTGGCCTTCGCCAGCGCCACTGCCGTAGCCTTCGGGTAAACGAACTCTACCGCCATCCCGTCAGGAAACTTGAAGCCGCGCAGCGCGCTCGTGCCATCCGGACCCTTGTCCCATGCAACCGGACCCGGAGTGCCCGCTCGCTGCCGCGCCGGCACCGCGAGGAATAACTGATGGTCCTTGCCGCCGGCTCCATCCACTTCCATCACGATGCGATCTTCAATGTGGTCGACGACGTGAATCGTGTACGTACCGGGCCTCAGAACCTCACCCGGAACCTGCGTTTTGCTGGTTATGTTGAAGTTAGCCGGAGTCCCTGCTCCAGGAAGCGGTCCGAGAGCCCAGAGGCTCATCGAAGCCGTTAACGTAAGTACGCCGAACAACCCACTCTTGATTCGCATAACGTTGGCCCCCGTTGATGCAATTACCGGGTAAAGAAAGTGGGATGTTGTCTACAGCACAGAAGATGTACAACCCTACCGCAAAATTACCTGCACCAGGTCTCCATCTTCGTCGACAAACTCCACCCGCCGGTTCGTCATGGTCACACCCTCCCACGCCGGCCGGCGCCCGCGGCTGCCCGCAACGATCGTCGTCGCCGACGCCTGGTCCGCATCCGTCATGCACGCCAGTCCCTGCACACAGGTCAACGCCGCGGTTGGAACCTCCGCCTGCTTATTCCAGTTCTGCACCAGGTAGAGCCTGTGCTTGCCCGCGCTCGCATCCTGCAGCAACACGTCGTTCGAGTAGTTGATCATCACCGCCACGCCACGTACCTTCACGCCATCCCGAGTTACCGTAGCCAGAGGATCGCGCAGGAAAATCCGCTGCCGGTAGATCACCACAAACACAATCAAGCCCAAAGTGAGAAGTGCCAGAACCTTCTTCATCGCGTCTTCCCGTCCGCCTTCTCTTCGTGGTACTCCTGCTCGGTATTGATACTCCAAAGCGCGCTCTTGTCCACGCCGCCCGCGCACAAACCATCCACCACCGTCATCGCCGTCAGCATGGAGTGGTCCTGGTTGTTGTACTTATGCATCCCATTGCGACCCACAAGAAACAAATTCTCGAACGAGTCCGTAAATTCGCGTAACTCCTCAAACCTGTCGTAAGTTCCGAAGTAAGCCGGATAAGTCTTCGGCACCCGCACCACGTGCCCATCACTTACCGCGTCCGCGTCGATAATCCCGATCTTCGCAACCTCTGCCACGGCAAACTGCTTCAAAGCTTCGTCCTGCATCTTCCAAAGCTCATCCGTCTCATAGCAGAAGTACTCCAGCCCGATCCAGACCTTCGCCGGGTCCTCCACCAGGTACGGGCTCCAGTTATTGAAGATCTGTAGCCGCCCCAGCAGGACATCCGGCTCCTGCACGTAGATCCACGTATCCTTCAGCAACCCGCCATCCGGCTCATGCACCTTCAGCTTGTCGCAAAGCAGCCCCACCGTCACAAAGTCGCGATACTCCAGCCCTTCGCTTACCTCGCGCACGTTCGCCGGCACCGGCGCGTCCATGGCGCGCACCAGCTCGCGCATTGGCATGGTCGAAAAAAAGTAATCCCCATCGAACCGCGTCGGCTCCCCCGCGTCGTTCGTCGCCTCCACCCCCACCACCCGCTTGCCGGAGCACTCCACCGTCGTCACCTTCAAGCCCATGTGGATCTCGCCGCCCAGCCGGAGTATCTCGTCGGCGACGTGCTCCCAAAGCTGACCCGGACCGTACTTCGGGTACATAAACCGCTCGATCAGGCTGGTATCGACCCCCTTCTGCGCCACGTCGCCCGAAGCCTTGCTCCCGGCTGCAAAGGTCTTCTTCAAAAAATGCTTCACCGCCGTCGTCAGGCTCAATCCCTTGATCCGCTGCGCGCCCCACTCCGCCGAGATTTGCTCGCACGGCGTCCCCCAAACCTTCTCCGTGTAGCTTTTGAAGAAGGTCAGGTAAAGCTCCCGCCCGAAGCGATTGATGAGGAAGTCCTCCAGGCTCTTCTCCGGCGTAGTCTGCCGCAGCCGCGACCACACATAGCTGACGCCAACCCGCACCGTCCGCACCAGGCCCAGGTTGCTCAGCGTCGGGCCCGTCAGCTTGATCGGATAGTCGAAGAACTTGCGGAGGTAATAGATCCGGCTCTTGCGCGGCCGAATTAGCATCACCAGGTCGGGGTCGGGCGTCAGCTCCGCCGGTACCACTTCCACCACGGCCTCAACCGCCTCGGCGTGCTCCTCATCTTCCTCCGGCGGCGCCATGTAGGCCGGGCGCTCGCCCGATCGCGGCCCCATCCCGCGCAGCGGAGGCTCCTGCTCCAGGTGCGCCGGAACCGCCACCACGCGCTTCTGCCCGTGGTATGCAATCTCCTGCACGCCCTCGTCCGCGCTCAGGTCCGGCGGCATCAGGTCCATCCACCACTGCATCACGCGGTCGGACTTTGAAAAAAAACGGTGCCCGCCAATGTCCATCCGGTTGCCCTTGTACCGGATCGTCCGCGAGATGCCGCCGATCTCCCCGGAAGCCTCCAGCAGGATCGGCTTGATGTCCGTCCGCCGCAGCAGCTCCAGCCCCGCCGTCAAGCCAGCCGGTCCAGCTCCGATAATGATTGCGCGTCTGCTCAATGAGGTCGTTCGTCTCACATCTACCATTCTTCCGTCGGTCTCGCCTCGTAACCCTGCGGGTTCCGGGTCATGGCGCCGAACGTTCGAGTGGTTTTCTATCCCACCTAAGAACGTTATCATCTGCTCAACCAAGCACCCCTCTCGCCCGCAATCCGTGCCGGCAAATTCTTCAGCAGAACAGGCCCCCACCCTTCTTCGAGCTCTGGACTCGCACATGGAACTCTCCCTGGCTGCTGACACCCCGACCGCCGATCTCGCCCCCGCGACGCTAGCGCCGCGGCACAACCCCGCCCCGCGGCTCAAGCCCCTCATCGACTTCCTCTTCACTCCACGCCCCCCAGCCGATCCCGCCACCCCTGCCATCTCGCACAACCGCTTCTCCGCCGTAGAGTGGATCGTCTTCCTGCTCTACGCCGCGCTGCTCGCCTTCGCCATCCGCCATCATCTTCCGTCCGACGACGAAGCCCAGGCCTGGCTGCTCGCACGCGACAACTCGCTGTTCACCCTGCTCTTCGAGCGCATGCACTACGAAGGTGGCCCTGGCCTGTGGCCTCTCATCCTCTGGACCGCCATCCGCCTCCACCTGCCCTACGCCGCCATTGGCTGCGTCGGCGCCGTCGCCGCGCTCGCCGGCATCCTGCTCTGGCTGCGCTTCTCGCCGCTGCCCCGCATCTTCCGCTGGCTGGTGCCGTTCACCTTCTTCCTGCAGTACCAGTACGCCGTCGTCGCGCGGCCCTACGCGCTCTTTCCGCTGCTGCTCTTTGCCCTCTGCATCGTCTACACCCTCAAGCAGCCGCGCCCCATCTTCTTCGCGCTCATTGCTGGGGTAATGGCCAACATCAGCCTGCACGCGGCCATGCTCGCCGGCTTCTTCGCGCTGCTCTACCTGCGCGAGCTCTACCGGCCGCGGCAAAGTTTCCCCGCCTCCCAACGCCCGCGCCGACGCCACATCGCGACAGCGGTCTCGCTCTTCCTGCTCTTCGCCGTCCTCTCCGCCGTCGTCGCCGCGCCCGCACCCGATGTCTGCACCGACGGCAACCCCGGCGACACCTCCGGCAAGACCTACCCGTGGCTGCGCAAGCTCATCCCCACGCAGCACCTGCCGCCCGGCGCCCCCCCGCTCGACGCCTTCTATCTGCCTGACCTGCTATCGCCCACCGCTCCCCATCCCGACCCCGGCAAGAAGCCGAACCCCATCGCCCTCTTCCTCGTTCGCACCCTCGTCGTCGGCGCCGACACCGCCTTCTTCCCTGTCTCCGAATCCAATCTGCTCGCCTTCGCGTTCCTCTTCGCCGCGCTCTACTGGTTGCGCAGCGTCGGCCGCCAGGAGCTCTTCCTGCCGTATCTCCTCACCATCCTGCTCGCCGTGCAGATCGAGGTCTTCGACCATCACACCGGCCTGATGCTGCTTGCGCTCGTCGCTGCCGTCTGGATTGCGCTTGAAACCCGCGTCCCTGCACCCGCGCCGAACCAACGCTGGGCCGCACCCGCCTTCGCCGCGCTCGCGCTCGTCGTCACCCTGCTGCAGATCGGCTGGACCATCCACACCGTCGCCACCGAAACGCGCCGCCCCTACGACGCCGGCCTCGAAACCGAGCGATACCTTACCCAGCACTTCGCCGGCAAGCGCGTCGCCGGCTTCGGCTACGCCTCCGTCACCACGCAATCCTTTGCACCGCACAGCCTCTTCTTCAACCAGCCGCACGCCTTCTGGGTTTGGAGCGCGCCCATCTTCATCAATCGCCGGCGCACCGAAGCGCTCGACCAGCATCCCGACGCCGTCGTGCTCGAAGATTTCATCAGCCGCGACGGCTTTTTCTACAACCAGATCCCCATCAGCTACTCGAACGGCCAGCACGCCTTCCGCCGCCACCGTGAGTTCTGGGAGCAGCACGGCTACCACGTCACCCACGAGTTCTGCGGCGAACGCTTCATGCGCTTCGGCGAAAGCCACTCCGCCTGCGAGCTCATCCTCGAACCCAACCCCGGCCCAACTCCCAACTGACGAACTCTCTACTCTTAGCTTCTAGCTCTAAGCTCACCGCTCTTCCAGCTCACAGCTCTCAAAAATAAAAGGGAAGCGCCCATGGCAATCCTATAGGCGCTTCACTTCCTGCCTCACTTCACGGCGGTCCTGCCCTGCACCTCGAACGTAAGCCCATCCTGGCCGGCATCGACCACCACCTGATCCCCGTGCAGCACGGTCCCGTCGAGAATCCTCAGCGCCAGCTTGTCCTGCACCATGCGCTGGATCGCCCGCTTCAACGGCCGCGCGCCATACGCCCGGTCGTACCCAGCCTTGAAGATCGCCTGCCGCGCCGCATCCGTCAGCTCGAGCGTGATCTTCCGGTCGGCCAGCAGCGCCTCCAGGTCCTTCAGCCGCAGATCGACGATGTGCGCCAGTTGATCCTCCGCCAGCGGATGGAAGACGACGATATCGTCCACGCGATTCAGAAACTCCGGCCGGAACTGCTGCCGCAGCGACTCCATTACGCGCACCTTCGCCTCTTCAAACCCCTCCTCGCCCTGCGCCCACGCCGTGGTCAGTGCCTGCGCGCCCACGTTCGAGGTCATAATCAGCACGGTGTTCTTGAAGTCCACCGTGCGACCCTTCGAGTCGGTCAGCCGCCCGTCATCCAGCACCTGCAGCAGCACGTTGAACACATCGGGATGCGCCTTCTCGATCTCATCGAACAGGATGACAGCGTACGGACGACGCCGTACCGCCTCGGTCAACTGCCCGCCTTCGTCGTAGCCGACATACCCCGGAGGCGCGCCGATCAACCGCGCCACGGCATGTTTCTCCATGTACTCGGACATATCGATCCGCACCATCGCGGCCTCGTCGTCGAACAGAAACTCCGCCAGCGCACGCGCTGTCTCGGTCTTGCCCACGCCGGTCGGCCCCAGGAAGATAAACGAGCCAATCGGCCGCTTCGGATCGGACAGACCCGCCCGCGACCGGCGAATCGCATTCGCCACCGCGCTCAGCGCCTCATCCTGCCCCACCACGCGCTCGCGCAAACGGGCTTCCATCTCGACCAGCTTCTGGACCTCGCCCTCCAGCATCTTCGAGACCGGAATCCCAGTCCACCGCGAAACAATCCGCGCGATGTCCTCCTCGTCCACCTCTTCCTTCAGCATCCGCGAATGCCGCCCCTTCGGTGGACCCGAACCCTCCCGTGCCCCATTCATCGCAGTCTCATCGCGATGAGTGGGCTCACCCTCACCCCCAACCTCGGCGCTCGCCATCCCATCCGCCGCATCCGTCAGCTCCTTCAACTCCCGTTCCAGCCGCGGAATCTCCCCATACTGCAACTCCGCTGCCCGCTGCAGATTGCCCTTACGCGTCTCCTCGCCCATCTCAAACCGCAGCCGCTCCAGCGTCTCCTTCAGCGAAGCAATCTTGCCGATCGCCCCACGCTCCGTCTGCCAACGCGCCCGCAGACCACTGGCCTTCTCCTGCACCTCGGCCAGCTCGCGCTCCACCTCTTCCAGCCGCTCGCGCGACGAAGCATCGGTCTCCCGCTTCAGCGCCGCGCGCTCAATCTCGAGCGAAGTCGCACGCCGCTCCAGGTCGTCGATCTCGACCGGCACACTGCCAATCTGGATCGCCAGCGCCGCCGCCGCCTCATCCACCAGGTCGATCGCCTTATCCGGCAGAAACCGGTCCGAGATATACCGGTGCGACAACGTAGCCGCCGCCACAATCGCCGAATCCTTGATCCGAATCTTGTGATGAGCCTCGTACCGCTCCTTCAACCCACGCAGAATCGCGATCGTATCCTCGACGTTTGGCTCGCCCACATACACGATCTGGAACCGCCTTTCGAGCGCGGCATCCTTCTCGATGTACTTGCGATATTCGTTCAGCGTCGTCGCGCCGATCGCCCGCAGCCCGCCGCGCGCCAGCGCCGGCTTCAGCATGTTGCTCGCGTCCATCGCGCCTTCGCTCGCGCCCGCGCCCACCAGCGTATGCAGCTCGTCGATGAAGAGAATGATCTCCCCATTCGACTCCTCAATCTCTTTCAGCACGGCCTTCAGCCGCTCTTCAAACTCCCCGCGGAACTTCGCCCCGGCAATCATGCTCGCCAGGTCAAGCGCCACCACGCGCTTGTCCTTCAAACTCTCCGGCACGTCGCCCGACACCACCCGCCGCGCCAGCCCTTCCACGATCGCCGTCTTGCCGACGCCCGGCTCGCCGATCAGCACAGGGTTGTTCTTGGTGCGCCGCGAAAGCACCTGCACCACGCGCCGGATTTCCTCATCCCGCCCAATCACCGGGTCCAGCTTGCCGCGTCGCGCCAGCTCCGTCAGATCCTTGGCATACTTCTCCAGCGCCTGGAACTTCCCCTCCGGCGTCTGGTCGGTCACACGGCTTGAGCCACGCACCGCCGAAAGCGCCTTCAAGATCGCATCATGCGTCGCCCCAAACGCCTTCAGCGCCGTGGCAACCGTCCCATTGCGCTCCTGCGCCAGCGCCAGCAGCAAATGCTCGGTCGAGACATACTCGTCCTTGAAGTTCTCCGCTTCCTTAAACGCCTGCTCCAGCACCTTGTTCAGCGCAGCCGACATCCCCGGCTGCGCCCCGCCCTGCACCTTCGGCAGCTTCTCAACCGCGGAGTTGACGCCCGTCAGCATCTGCTCCACCGGCACGCCCACCTTCTCGAGCACCGGCAGCACCACCCCCTCGCGGTCCTCCAGCAGCGCCGCCATCAAATGCACCGGCAGCACCTCCGGATTGCCATTCTCCGCGGCATGCGCAGCAGCGGTCTGCACCGCCTCCTGCGACTTCACCGTCAACCTCTCCCAACGAATCGCCATAACCCCTCCACCTCAAAACGGCGCAACACGGATTAAGACGGATCAAGGCGGGACAAGAACCGGTTTCTTCTGGACCTACCCGTTCCTATCCCGCCCTTATCGGCTCTGATCCGTGTTCCGCCTGCTTACTTCGTAGCCCCTTCCACCTGCTTTGGCTGCGCTTCCGCACCGCCGGAGCCCACTTCGATCTTCACCTGCCGCGGCTTCGCAGCCTCTTTCTTGGCAAGCTGAATCGCCAGAACGCCATTCTCGTACTTCGCCGTCACAGACGCGGTGTCAACCGTCACCGGCAGCGTAAAGCTGCGCACAAACGAGCCAAACCGCCGCTCAATCCGGTGGAAGTTCTCTTCCTTCTCCTCGGCTTCGAACTTGCGCTCACCCTTCACGGTCAGCGTCTGGTTCTCCAGCCGCACGTCGATATCGCTCTGCTGGACACCCGGCACTTCGAGCTTGAGCACCAGCTTATGCTCATCCTCATAGATGTCCACTGCGGGAACGAAGTTCCCCAGCGCCAGCGACTCCTGCGAGCCGGCTTCGGGCCGGGCAAAGTCCGAAAAGATCGAGTTCAGCCGGTTCTGCAACACGGCCACATCACCCATCGCGGTACGGAACGGAACAAATCGAGTCATCGTGGTCATCACACTCTCCTTATTACTTCCTCAGAAATTTGGTTGCGGACCCGCTGCGCCAGCCCGGCTGCAACGGTCCTGCACTTACTTGGACGCATGCCTGCGAAAATAGTTTCACAAAATATGACAGAGATTCACTCACATATTTCTCACTCCGGAACACGGCTCCCGAAGCCCGACGCATCATCCAACCAACGCACCCTAACCCGTTGATCTCAGGAGCTTTCATGAACCTTCGCAAAGCCGCACCCGTCGCCGCCGCTCTCACCCTCCTCTGCGCGCTCCCCCTCGTCGCCGCATCCGACGCCGACCGCGCCTTCGTCGCCAAGGTCTCGCAAGGCGGGCAGTACGAGGTCGAAGCCGGCCAGTACGCCGAGACCCACGGCCAGGCCCAGGACATCCGCGACCTCGGCGTCATGGAGGCGCACGATCACACCCTCGTCAACCGCCGCCTGAAGCAGATCGCCAACAGCCAGGGCATCACCTTCCCCGGCACTCTCAACCCGGAGTTCCAGCAGCGCCTCGACAAGCTCAAAGCCGTCCCCAAAGACCAGTTCGACGCCGCCTTCCTCGCCGACATGAAGCAAATCCACGACAACGACCAGAAGCTCTTCGCCCAGGAAGCCAATGACGGCACCGCCCCCTTCAAACCCTTTGCCCACGAAACCGACATCATCGTCAAACGCCACATCGGCGCCCTCAACGCCGACTAACCCGCACCCAAACCAAACCCCAATCCCTACACAAACCGTGCCCCATGCATCGCAGCCTCACCGCGATGCGTGGGTCTAAGTACAACTCCGACGCAGCCCAAATCCAAAAACCCACCCCATCGCCATCACGTGCAGGGCACGCCGGCCGCGAGGCGCACGTCGCAGCACCTGCCCACCAGCTTCGCCAGATTAGCTGCCAACGGGTCACCGTCCGCTCCTGCCGAAATCCTATCCCACAGCGTCCAGGTAAAGACCTGCGAGCGCATAATCGGAGAAGAGATTGCCTGCGAAGGAGCGCACGATGACCACCGAGACCGAAGCGCAAGCCGCTGAATACGCCACCCTCTACCGGCAGGCCTTCGACTTGCACCGCTCCCGCGCGCTCTGGAATGTGCGCTTTCTGGAATCCCCGACTCCTGAAGATGCTCTGGTGATCGCACGCGCTTTGCGCGTCGAGGGCAATCTTGCCGCACGTGCCCTAGCGGAACAGATCGAGCAGGCCTGCCGTGCCGCTGACTAGCTTACAGACAGAGATCCTGCGCGTCCTCGCTAGACGCCGCACACCCGAGAGCTACGTCGCCGGCGCAACCCCGCTCAATCGAGACGGAATCCGCTTCTCCGACGACATCGACATCTTCCATGACATCGAAGAGCAGGTGCGGAAAAGCGCTGCGTCCGATGCCGAAGCGCTCGTCGAAGCAGGATTTTCGCTCACCTGGATGCGCCAGTTCGCGGCAATCCAATCGGCGCGCGTTGCTCGCGGTGGCCACGAAACTCAACTCGAATGGGTCGCAGACAGCGACTTTCGATTCTTCCCGACCGTTCCCGACGACACCTTCGGCTTCATGCTGCACCCAATCGATCTGGCCATGAATAAGGCGATGGCGGCTGCCGGGCGGCGCGCTCTTCGCGATATTGTGGACCTCACAACCATTCACCAGAACATCTTGCCGCTCGGCGCCGTCATCTGGGCTGCGGTTGAGAAATCTCCCGGCTTCACCCCGGAAGGATTGATCGCTGAGATTCGGCGCAACTCGAACTATCCCAGGGCAGACTGGAACGCGATTGAGACGACCGAACCACTAGACCCAATCTTCGTCACCCAGCAACTGCGCGCGATCCTCGAAGAAGCCGAAGCCTTCGTGGCCCGGATGCCCACGGTGAAGGCTGGCCTCCTCTTCCTGAAGGACGGCAAAGTGGTGCAGCCCGACCCGTCGCGCCTGGACGACTACCAGACCCACGCGGGCCAGCGCCGCGGCCACTGGCCCTCCAGCCCGGAGATCGCCAACGCCATGTTCGACCACTACCGGTCCAACCCCAACGCGCCGGTAGAATCCAACTAGCAGCCGATGCCGCCGCCCGCCGAAACCGACGAATCCGCCTACAACGCCTCCGACATCGCCTCGGCGGTCCTGCTCGCGGCGACCGGCGGCATGACGGACGCGATCGTCTATATGGATCACGGGCATGTCTTCGCCAACGCCATGACCGGCAACGTCATCTTCCTCGGCATCGCCGTGATGCAGGCAAACTGGCTGCAGTCGCTGCGCCACATCGTTCCAATCACCTGCTTCCTGCTCGGCGTGGTCGGCGCGCGCATTATCCGGACTGCGCCGGTGCAGCGGTCGGCGCTGATGGTGCTGCTGCTGGAGATCGTCGGCTTCTTCCTCGTCGGGCTGCTGCCCGTCGGCTTCCCGCAGCTTGCGTTTACGGCGATCGTCTCGTTCGTCTCCGCGTTCCAGGTGGCGACGTTCCGGCGCGTCGGGCGATTTACCTACAACTCCACCTTTGTGACCGGGAACCTGCGCATGGTAGCCGAAGGCGTCTTCGACCGCTTCTTCCAGTCCGACCCGGAACTGCGTTCGAAGGGTTACGCGCAGGCGTGGAAGCTCGGGCTTATCTGCGCCAGCTTCTTCGTCGGTGCGCTTGCCGGCGCTTACGTCGCGCCGCGCCATCCAGCGCACGCCATCCTTTTCGCGGAGCCGCTCCTCCTCATCACCGCCCTCCTCGTCCTGCTCGGCCCCACCCCGGCCCCCGAAGCCGCCGCGCGCATCCGGTAGAATCCTACCGATGCCAAACCGTCTCGAAGAACTAGCCCTCCGCAACGCCCAGGCTGAAGCTGGCGGCGGCCCCGAACGTCGCGCCCGCGAAAAACAAGCCGGAAAACTCTCCGCCCGCGAGCGCATCGAGCTCCTGCTCGACGAAGGAACCTTTGAGGAGACAGGCAAGTTCGTCGCCTCGCGCGCCACCGACTTCGGCATGTCCGAGCAGCGCATTCCGGGCGATGGATTCATCACCGGCCACGGCCGCATTCACGGCCGCATCGTCTTCGTCTTCGCGCAGGACTTCACCGTGTTCGGCGGCTCGCTATCAGAGGCCAACGCGGCCAAGATCGTCGCCATCATGGATACGGCGATGCGCGTCGGTGCGCCGGTGATCGGACTGAACGATTCGGGCGGCGCGCGCATCCAGGAAGGCGTCGTCTCGCTCGCCGGCTACACCGACATCTTCCTTCGCAATACGCTTGCGTCGGGCGTCATCCCGCAGATCTCGGCCATTCTCGGCCCGTGCGCCGGCGGTGCCGTGTACTCGCCTGCGATCACCGACTTCACCCTGATGACCGAGCAGACCAGCTACATGTTCGTCACCGGCCCGGACGTGATCAAGACGGTCACGCACGAGGACGTGACCAAAGCGCGGCTTGGCGGCGCGGCCACGCATAACGAGATCTCCGGGGTTGCGCACTTCATGGCCGCGGACGACGCGCAGACGCTCGCCACCATCCGCGAGTTGCTCACGTTTATCCCGTCCAACAACCTCGACCTGCCCCCGCGGGCTGCCTCGACCGACGATCCAGCGCGCGCCGACGCAGCGCTCGATAGCATCATCCCGGCTGAATCGAACCAGCCCTACGACATGCTGGAGGTCATTACGAAGGTCGTCGATGACGGATACCTCTTCCAGGTGCACGAGCACTACGCGAAGAATATCGTCGTCGGCTTCGCGCGCATGGCCGGCCGTCCAGTCGGAGTTGTCGCCAACCAGCCGGCGTTCCTGGCCGGCGTCCTCGATATAGACGCCTCCGTCAAAGCCGCGCGCTTCGTCCGTTTCTGCGACGCCTTCAACATCCCGCTCATCACCTTCGAGGACGTTCCCGGCTTCCTGCCGGGCGTGCAGCAGGAGCACGGCGGCATCATCCGCCACGGCGCCAAGCTGCTGTACGCGTTCGCCGAAGCGACCGTCCCCAAGCTCACCGTCATCACGCGCAAGGCCTACGGCGGCGCGTACTGCGTGATGAGCTCGAAGCACCTGCGCACCGACCTGAACCTCGCCTGGCCGACCGCGGAGATCGCCGTGATGGGCCCCGAGGGCGCGGTCAACATCGTCTACAAGCGCGAGTTCGACGCCGCGCTGCGCACCGCCGAAGCCGTCTGGCCGCAGGGCAAGGCGTTCACCGAAGAAGAAAAAGCCGGCATCCTCGCCTCTCTCCGGGCAGAGAAAGTGGATGAGTTCAAAACTCGCTTCGCCAACCCCTACGTCGCCGCCGAACGCGGCTACATCGACGCGGTCATTCGCCCCTCCGAAACCCGCCGCCGCCTCAACCAGGCCCTCGACATGCTGGCCACCAAACGCGACAGAAACCCACCCAAGAAGCACGGCAACATCCCGCTGTGATCCTGCCTCGCGCGGGCGTACCATACCTGTCAGAGGTGCTCACCATGCCGACTCAACGGATCACCATCGAGCTTCCCGAATCTGCGTACGCGGTCCTGCGCGACCAGGTTGACTCCGGAGCCTACGCTTCGGAGTCTGAGTGCGTTGCACAACTGCTGCGCGAGGTGGACGAGGCGTCCCCGACGCCGGTAGAGAAGGATCATTCGGAGTTTGAGCGATGGATGCGCGAAGAAGTGCTGCCGGCCGATGACGAACTCTCAGCCGAACCGTCCAGCGGCTACACTCCTGACGATCTTCGATCCATCCTGGCGGAGGAGCGCGGCAAACTGGCGAAGGCCAGTCAATGGCTCACCAGGTCATCTTCTCGAAGCTCGCCCTTCGTCAGCTCCAAAGCATCGAACGCCACTTCATCCTGAGGGGTTCACCACGGAATGCCGCAGCGTTCGTCGAGCGCATCATCCGGCGCTGCGAAGCGATTGCCCTTGCGCCTTATCAGGGGCTCCGCTCAGGAGAGCTTTCGTCCTGGAGTTCGGACAACTGGCTTCGAGAGGAGCGCGACCATTGCCTTTCGCATCGTCGGTGATACCGTCCGAATCCTTTCCATCTCCTACGGCGGCAGGGAATGGGAGCAGAACACGTCTGAGAGCTAAATCGGACCGCATTGCGGTGCAAGGCTCAAATAACCCTCCACCGTTACAACCGGGGATTGAGGGCGTTATTGCCTGTAGCATCCACCGCCTGCAGCATCCACCCATTCCCCAGCAGCCGCGCCCTCTGCTACTCTAACCCCGTCGATGCTCCCCCTCCTGCTCACACTCGCGCTTCTGTTCGGCCCGCCGCAGCAGCCCGCCGCGGCGGCCCCTCAGCAGCAGGAAAACCCCAACGTCACCGCGCTCGCCCTCAAGCTCTACGCCCAGGCTCGCGCAGGCCACCTCGACCCCGCGCTCATCACGCCAGAGATGGCGCAGACGCTCGACCCCGAAACGCTCGCCCAGGAAAAACCGATCTTCGATCAGCTCGGCGACCCCACGCGGGTCGTGTTTGAATCCGCCGAAAAGCACACCAAGGGCACGCTCTACACCTACCAGGTCACCTTCCCCACGGCGCAGCTTCACGTCAAGATCTTCCTCCATCCCGACGGCAAATTCGCCGGCTACGGGCTCGACCCCTAGGCTGTATCGACATATTCACTTCCTTCGCTGCACGAGTTTTGGTGCAGTGGGGAGATGGGAAGTCTTCGGTATGAGTTGAGTGAGGCGCAGTGGCGACGGCTGGAGCCTTTGTTGCCGGGTCGTTCTGGCACGGTGGGTCGTCCTGCGGAGGACAACCGGCGATTTGTGAACGGTGTGCTTTGGGTGATCCGCTCGGGCATGCGCTGGGCGGACCTGCCGGAGCGCTATGGCAAGTACAAAAGCGTGCACAAGCGGTTCATCCGCTGGGCCGAAGCCGGCGTGTGGGACCAGTTATTCGACGACCTGGTGCGGGATCGTAAGAACCCGTACCTGATGCTCGATTCGACGATCGTCCGGGCTCACCAGCAAGCGGCCACGGGCCGTAAAAAGGGGGCGAAGACAAGGCTCTGGGGCGTTCCCGAGGTGGACTGAGCACCAAGATTCACCTGCTCGCCAACGGCCTCGGCGAACCGGTCGCGTTTCGGCTCACCGGCGGCCAGGCCGGCGAGTTCGCCGAAGCGCTGCCGCTGCTGGCCGGTCGCCAGGCCGAGATCGTCACGGCCGACCGCGGCTACGACTCCAACGCCATCGTCGCCGCCATCGAGGCCATGGGCGCCGAAGCCGTTATACCGTCCAAGATCTGCCGCAAGGTGCAGCGACCACACGACCGAACGCTCTACAAGCTCCGCAACCGCATCGAGCGATGCTTCAACCGACTCAAACACTTCCGCAGGCTCGCCACACGCTACTGCAAACGAAGAGTCGCATATCATGCCACCGTCGCCCTCGCATGCACATGGCTACACCTAGAGAGATATGTCGATACGGCCTAGATCGCTGCTCTTGAGCTACAATTTCGCCGTGACGCCAGTCTCTCTCCCCAAGCTGCGTCCGGCGGCGTTTGCGATTGCGTGCGTCGGCCTTCTTGTTCCCGCGTTGATGGCTCAGGCCTGGCCGCCGCATCCGTCCGAGTCTTTCATAACGATAATGAAGGCATTCGATGCCAACGAATACTCGACGGAGCCACCTGCTGCGTTCCAGTGGCTTGGCAACGGGGAGCGCTATACAGTACTAGAACACGCGAGCGCACCCGCGGACGGCTCCGACCTGGTTGCCTACGACACGGTCACGGGCAAGAGACGGACCGTACTCGTCACGGCCGCGCAGCTGACTCCTGTAACAGCGAAGAGGCCACTCGCAGTGGAAGCCTACGCGTGGTCCGCTGATTCGCAGAAGCTCCTCCTGTTCACCGACAGCCGAAAGGTGTGGCGCCGCAACACGCGCGGAAACTACTGGGTATTTGACCTGCAGAAGCAGACTCTGAGGGAACTCGGGGGGGCCAACGCCGCTCCCTCCTCGCTGATGTTCGCGAAGTTCTCTCCTGACGGCCGCAATGTGGCCTACGTGCGGGAGAACAATCTCTACAGCGAGAACCTTGCGACGCACGAGATCCGCGCTCTCACAACCGATGGCTCCGCTGACATCATCAACGGGACCTCCGATTGGGTGAGCGAGGAAGAGCTCGATATCCGCGACGCCTTTCGCTGGAGTCCTGATTCGCGCTCGATCGCTTTCTGGCAGTTCAACCAACACGGCGTGCAGGAATGGACGCAGATCGACGACACGTCCGGGCCGGTGCCGACCACCCGCACGTACCACTATCCACAGGCCGGCACAACGAACAGCGCTGTTCGTGTCGGGGTCGTGGATATCGAGAGCGCCGGACAAATCAGTTGGCTCAACCTGCCCGGCGACCCACGCGAGCATTACGTCCCGCATATGGATTGGGTTCCGCATACACGAACAATTGCTCTAGAGTATCTCGACCGCATGCAGCGATCGGACCGGATCTATCTTGCGGAGGCGGGCTCGGACAAACTACGAGAGATCTTTGATGATGAAGACGCTACCTTCGTGGATACGAACGGCTTCCATGGGCTGAATCTTGACTTCACCTGGCTCTCATCCCAGGGTAGGCCAGGAGCAGCTCCGGAGGCTCTCCTCTGGTTCAGCGAGCGGGATGGGTGGCGTCACGCCTACGCCATCCCGCTGTCCGGTATGAAGATGAAGCCGAAGCTTCTAACGAACTTCGCCGCAGATATCATTGCTCCCGTTGCGATCGATGAAGCAAGCCGATCTCTCTACTTCACCTCTTCACCAGATGATCCAATCCGCGCGTACCTTTACCGTTCGAATTTGGATGGTTCGGGAAAGCCCGTCCGCCTAACGCCACCCGGTGAGAAGGGCACACATAGCTTCTCTCACCCTTCGCCGGACGGGAAGTACGCTGTTGAAGACTGAGGAACGGTGAACAATGCCGGGCGTTACACGATCACTCGCGTGGCCGATAGTGAAATCATTCGCGTGTTGGCGAGCGGTGAGGCCCCCACAGCAAAGATCGTGGATCTCGACACTTCCGTAGAGTTTGCCGACACGCCGATAACGCAAGGCATAAGCCTGAGCACGATGATGATCCTGCCGCCACACTTCGATCGATCCAAGAAGTACCCTGTGTTCACCTACATCTATGGGGAGCCCGCCGGCCAAACGGTCACCGATCGGCCTGCCTTTTTCGATATCTATCTGCGCGCGATCGCTCGAGAAGGGTATGTCGTACTGAGCTTTGATAACCAGGGAACCCCTGCACCGCGTGGGCACGATTGGCGCCACGCGGGGTACGGTGCGCTTGGGGTACTCTCCACGGAGCAGCAAGCCGAAGCGATCCGCTCTTTTGCTGCGTCGCACCCTTACATCGACACTTCGCGCATGGCGATGTGGGGATGGAGCGGCGGAGCAACCAACACTTTAAACATGATGTTCCGCGATCCAGGCCTTTACGCGGCAGGCATCGCTGTTGCCCCGATGGCCGACCAAAAGCGATGACACGATCTACCAAGAGCGCTATATGGGTCTACCCTCCACCAATCAGCAGGGATACCATGACGGGTCGGCCATCAACTTCACGCAAGGGCTTACCGGGAGCCTGCTAATCATTCATGGTTCCGGCGACGACAACGTTCACTTCGCCGTCACAGAAGCGCTTGTCAACCGGCTGATTGCAGAGGGTAAGGAGTTTGACTTCATGGACTACCCGGGTCGTACCCACGCTATCGAGGAGGGAGAAGGCTCTTTCGTTCATGTGCTGGAGCTGATCGCCAGATACCTCGAAGACCACGTTCCTCCAGGACCACGAGAGAGTTCCGCCGTTCCTGATAGTTAGCGGACTAGTTATTCATTTGAACCGCTGCATCGAAGGAAAAATCGCCATGGCATCCAGTGCGGGTGCGATCGATTCCCTGAACTCAAGCTCGATGCCCTGGGCAATGGTGAAGTCGATGAGACGTTCACGGTACTCGCAACCTTCGCCCTTCGTCCGTTCGGTGAACCCGGGAAGCTCTGCGCCTTCGGTCTGCGATACATCAAAGACGTACACGGCCCGGAATCCAACGAGTACAGGCTGGTTCTGTTTCGTGATGTCCTTCTCGGCTTCTTTGTCTTTCTTGCGCTTGCTGCCGATCATCGGGGCAAGGATGCGGATGCCCTTCTGTCCCTTCATCACCTTGCGGCCAAGCTGATTCCACGCATAGAGTCCTGCAACGCGGGTTGCGTCCGGCTTCTGCCGCGCGATCTCAAGGATGTTGCCGAAAGAGTAGTTGTGGAACCTGCCCATAGCCGTGAGGTAGGCGGTGAGGCCTTCGCTGTGTCCTGCTTCCAACTGCTCGATGAGAAGCTGAACGTTGGCTGCAATGACTTCCTTCGAAGTCTGGGGCTTGGGGGTGGTGGGCATGGTGGCGATGTTGCTGGTTTCGGTCGTGATGGCAATGGTGGACTTGGTTGGTGCTCATGGGGGTGGTTCCTCCGCTTTTGAATGGCTGTGCTGTGTTTGCTCACAAACACGCCTTGGCCCTGGCCCACGCCAGCAGGGGCGGCAAGTGCAAGAGGCGGGGTGCCCCACCCTTGAAGAGGAGCGCCAGCGGAACGGAAAGGGCGGAGCGTAGCGGAGGTCTGCACAAGCGAATCGGGGTCACCGACGGGCGTTCTTTGCCCGGTGGGGTGGGGAGCGCGGAAGATTGGGGTGCCTCTTGTAGCGCGCCAGGGACGGAGTCCCTCAGGAGGCTTGGTTCCCTTGCTTTGCGCGGAGCGCGAGAAGAGGGATTTCGTCTTTGCTGTTGCAGGTAGGGAAGGGCGTTGCGGGAGGGAAGGTCCCGCTTAGGGGTGACCGGAAGACAGTTGCTCTCGCCAAGTTAGGGCGAGGGGAGTGGTAGCGGAAACCCGATGCAAGGATCGTGCAACTGCGATGGAACTAACTTGAGGCCGCATTCGGCCCCTTTCCTGTACTGCGTGGATCAGATCCCAATAATGCGCCTTGTCGTGCTACTCTGACGCGAATGCTCGAACTTGCGCGAATCCGGGGGAATCTTACCGGGGAAGCTCAACGGCTTGATCTAGTGTTCTACGGCATCACCTCACAGCATTCGCGACGGCCGTACATGACCCGGTTGAAGGCTTTTTCCGCCAAGGCGCGGGTACCGGCCGAGCGGCAAGGAACAGGCCAGCGATCTACTCAACCCGCTCGTCCGGTAGCCGTGGCCGGGCATCCTGGCCCTTCTGATCGGGTGCGGTCTCAGACCGGCGGAGTTGCTGCGTCTAGACACCCAGGATTTCGAACAACGAGAGTTGCGCTGGGTCATTCCCGATCTTAAAGGCAGGGGCAAGCGTCTTCGGATGGTTACGATTCCTTTGAGCGTCAAAGCGCGCATCAATCTCTGGACCAAACCGCCTTTATCAACGAAGAAAGTCTCCTCCAGCAGGTCATGAAAGCAGCGAGGCTCAAAGGAGAGGAAATCCCGGACGAGGACGGATCAGACATCACGATAGTTCTCCTGAGCTTGAGAGCATCGGGCATGTCCATATTCACGAAGAATTCGATTGACTGCAGGACGTGAAGATGCAATAAAGAGTCTCTTCCAAAACGTTGTACCGGCCGACCACGAACTATGTCAGCACCACCGGCTCCTCTTTCATTTGCATCGGGCCTGCACTTCAACTTCCTATCCAGAGAGTTACCATGCCTCCAGCAGGTGCCGCTTGTAATGAATCCCGTGTCTTCCTCCGCTCCTTTGTAATTACATTGAAGTCCTGTTTTTATGTCCTCACCGTGATGCTTTTCCTGCCTACAGCTCAGAGGCAGGCCTTCGCCCAGACGGCGCCGGGCACCAACGCCGATGCGAACAACCCCTCGGGGGCACCCGACCCGATGAAGGAGGACAGCATATGGCAGGTTAACCCGATCACGGGTGCGCTCAGCGTGAAGATTCCGTTTACTACGACACCTCAAGGTGGTCGCGGGCCCAAAATTCCGTTTGCGCTCTTGTATAACTCCTCGGCAACTGTGACGCTCCAGCCAGTCGGAGAGTTCAACAGTTCAGGGTATCTTGGGGAATTCAATGCAAGTACGGGAACGACGACGGCTGAATTCCTCTGGGCACCTGGCAACGTCACAGCGACCCCAGCGATCGCTCCAGTCGGCCCTTGGACAACATCCGGGCCATTTAACTCAACAAACCAAGCGTTCATACCCAGTTACACCCCGACTTATTCGAACGGAGTCATGGGCCCAACGCAGCAAGGATGTTCAATCTCAGGTCCGTTTCTGTATACAGACGAGAACGGGGCGACACATGATCTCGACGTATCGTATATGAACGGCTATGCTGGCGCGCAATCGTCGGCGAATTGCAGCGAGGCGTACTCAGAAGAGGCCACGATAGGAACGACCGTCGACGGATCCTCCATTCAGGGAGCCGTTCCTGGTATTGCATCAATCGGAAACTCAACAGAAAAAATTCTAGCCTTGTACCCAGACGGCATGCAGTATCTTGGGGGGAGTACGCTCGAAGATACGAACGGGAATATCTCGACTCTAGCTCAGGATAGTACAGGGCGAACTCCCTTCAGTACAACTATCCCGATCGGCCTTCCAGGAGTGATTCCGGCGGCAACGTATTCGGTCACAACGAGCGGGACTACCGGTAATCCTGAAAAATATTCTGTCGTTGTATCTGCTGTTCCCATCGGCGGATATACGATGACGCACCCCTCTGGCAGTGCGGAGTTTAGCCAGCTGCAGACACCCTCAGACCTGCCTGTTACATCTTATGCGCAGCAGGTTACCCCAGGAGTGAAGGTCAACGTCGTAACCGAGGTCAGCCTTCCGGACGGAAATGCCTATACTTTCACTTACGATCCTACCTACGGGACGATTTCAAAGATCGCGTTCCCGACAGGCGGATATGTCCGCTTTGTTTATGGGATTCGGTCTAACATCGGGGGATATAGTTCTTATCGGTATATCTCTGGAGTTGTCGTGACCGACGTCTACCTTTCCTCAGGAAACGGAATCGAGAACCATTGGAACTATAATCTACCGGCTTTTGTGTACGGGTCGACTCAACTCACTTCGACGGTAACTGCTCCAGATGGAAGCTACACTGAGTACACAGGAAACGGGACGCCTGGCGGCCCAATCCAAAACGGCTCCGCGGCGACTTCATGGCGTGAAGTTCAGCACGTAACCTATAGTGCCTCCGGCGCGATCCTCGAATCTGTTTCTAGCTCCTACTCCACGACTGGCTTTGCGGTGGGCTTTAGTCCCGTGAGTGGTGGCACGGCTTACCTTGTCTATCCGTCTCGTCCACAACAAATCGCAACTACGCTTTACAATGCATCCGGGGGCACACAGCGCCAAGAGCAATTTTTGTATGACATGTACGACAACGTCATCGAACACGACGAGTCGGATTTCTATGGTTGCAGCGGGAGTCCGTGCTCCGCGCCTACAAACCCTCCATTAGGATGGCTTCGTAGAACGTTCACGACTTACAACTACCAAAAGTCGAGTGCTTGGGTCACAGCTCATATTGTCAACAAGCCAAGTCAAGTTCTGGTGACTGACGGGAACGGCGTACCCGCTTCCCTCGTTGTGTACGGGTATGACGAGGTGCTCGTTACGGGAGCCGGCAGCACTATCAACCATGACGGCACCAATTATGGGGTAAATTCAGCCCTGCCGCGCGGAAACCTAACTTCTGAAAATCATTGCGTCATGGCGGGCATCTCCGCTGTGACGCCCACGACCGCTCAAGCGGCTTGCACGCAATGGCTCAAGACAACGCACACTTACGACGCAACGGGCCAAGTGCTCAGCTCAACCGATCCCAATAAGTATACAACCTCGTTTTCGTACGCTGATTCCTATGCTGGTTCGACGCAATCCGGTACCAACAGTTACCTGACGAAGGTGAGTCATTTCAACGGTATGAGCGACACGTATTCGTTCGACTACTACACCGGCGAACTGGCGAGTCACACCGACTGGAACAATCAACTCACGAGCTATGTCTATGCCGATTCGCTAAACCGTCCGACCGCTATTCTGCCGCCGATCGGATCTACCACGATCAACTACAACGGAGACGCGTTACCGCTCAAATTCACAACAACGGTCGCGACCGGAACCGCTGCTGGTCCCTTGGTCTCCACAACTATTTACGATGGGCTTGGGCGAGTTTCCGAGAAGCAAGTGGTCGCGAGTGGGGCTGAGACAGATAAGGTCGACACGACATATGATGCCTTAGGCCGCGTCTTCAGTGTTTCCAACCCTTACGCAGGATCTCAAGCGACTGGTTTCACCACATATCTTTACGACTCGCTCGGTCGGAAGCTCTTCGAGTGCCAGCCCGGCATTATCACGGTTGGCGCGTCAAATTGTGGTACCAGCAATGCGGCAAAACAGTTGGTGTACTCCAACAACACTACGGATTCTTACGATGAAGTCGGCGTCCACCATCAGCAGGTAAGCGACGGGATTGGACGGCTCCTCAAAGTATTCGAGCTAGGAATCGCGGCGAACCCACTGAACTATGAAACGGACTACGGGTACGATGCCTTAGGAAATCTGAAGCGGGTCGATCAATGGGGCGGTCCCGAAGGCAATGCAGGTGACCGCGTTCGCACATTTACTTATGACATGGAGTCTCGCCTGCTTTGCGCTTCCAATCCGGAGAACAGTTCCAATCCATGCCCGACATCGGCAAGTGCCACACTCCCGAGCGGGGTCACGAGCTACAGCTACGATGGCGACGGAAATGTCTCTCTCAAAACCGATGCTCGAGGAAGATCGACCACCTATGGCTTCAGCAACATGAACTGGCTCACGTCGAAGACCTACAATGACGGGACCTCAAACGTTGCTTACGGCTACAACGGACTGACTCCGTCAGGATCTCCGACGGGAATGAACTTCAACGGCATCGGACAGAATGGACGGCTTTCGAGTGCCACCTCCGGGGCAAGTGCTTCTTCCTCGTATGCTTACGATGTAATGGGGCGACTGACTGCGGAGACATCGTCCACGCCGGCGCTCACGTCAACGACCTACCAGACATACGATCAGGCAGGACGGTTACAGCTCACGACATATCCGGATGGTCGCTTGTTGAACCGCACGCTCGACGGTGCGGGTCGTACGGGCTTAATCACAAATCAATTCAATGCATCCTCCAGTCTGCAAACCTACTTCTCTGAAAGCGGCGGCTATGATCCCGCCGGCCACCTCAATAGTGGAACGTTTGGAAATGTGACGTTGTATACAGCTGGCTATGACAACCGCGAGCGAGTCCAGAATCTCGCCTACGGTCCTCTTACCGCGCCTATCTGGTCGAAGCAATACGCCTGGACTGCCAACAGTAATCTCCAGAGCCAGACAGATTTGATCACAGGCATTCAACGCCAGTTCGGATATGACAATCTGAACCGGATTACTTCCGCGCAAGACATCTATTCGAATCTTGCCGTTGCAAGCGTTTCAAATGATGAGACGACTTCGACCAGCACCTCCGGTAGTGGTGCTGCAGAGACTCCTGGGGCGACCGGGGCATTGCCAATCTGGACAAATTCCGATGATTCGAATTTGCTCGAAGATCTTGGTGCGGCTGGGACTAACTGGGTGTTGACGAACAGTGCGGTCGCTTTGAATCAAGGACCTGCGCCGGATGGATCGGCGACCGCTGTGACTGTGACAGCGACCGGTACGTCATCTTATCTTGCGGGAGCCGTCGCGTCGCCTGCATCGTATAGTCTCGAATCCATGACGGCTTCCGTCTGGCTGCGGAGCGTAAACGGGAATCAAAGCGTCAACTTGGATATAACCGACGACTTTCCCGGAGGGTGGGGTGTTCCTGCGGCCACGCAAGTGCAGCTGACTCCAGTTTGGCAGCAATTCCAGGTGACCGGGCAGGGTGCGGACAGCTTGACTGGGCTCTCCTTTTATGTGGGACAAGCGAATGGGCAGTCCACATTCCAACCTTTCCAGATGTGGAACCCCATGCTCGAGGACGCGGGACAACTCGGCACCAGTGTTACCAATTTTCTTCCCTTCTCTGAGCGTTTCTCAACATCGACCTGGAACAACACCGGGACGACCATGGTGAAAGATGACACAGGCTCCGCACCTGACGGGACAAACACGGCGGCGACGTTGGTAGCGCAGTCCTCAGATGCTTTTATGCTTGGAAATGTGCAGAATCCAGCCCCCTATTCAGGGTCGAGTATCACCGGCTCGGTTTGGCTGCGTTCAACCGGTGGGCCGCAGACACTATATTTCGGATTAGCGGATTGGAGTTCCGGAGGACTAGGCTTGCAGGGGAGCATTATCACGCTCAGCAATGTCTGGCAGCGCTACCAAACGACCATCCAGACACAATCGACGCTGACAGCGTTGCAACTACAAATCGGAGGGGCAAACACGTTCAACACTGGGCAGACGGTCCAAGCGTGGGGTGCACAAATAGAACTTGCATCTTCTGCTGGTCCATACGTCGGAACCGCCGGCATCCCGGTCACACAAGCAACGACTCTAACGAACTTGCTCCCGTACTCTCAGCAAATAAACGGAGCTTCATGGAACGTTGTCGCTGGATCGGTCAAAGTGAGCTCCGACACAGCTCCAGACGGAAGCGATACCGCCGGGACCCTGATCGGTGCGAGTTGGGGGCCCAACAATGAGTATCCCGCCTATGTCGTTGACAATGTTCCCAATCCCGCGCTCTACGATGGCCAGACAGTGACGGCGTCGGTGTATATGCGTTCGCCGACCGGCACCCCTATGACGGAGAACATCTATATCGATCAAGTGCTGACCGGCGGATCGATCACGAGTTTCTACCAGACGATCACCCTAAACTCAAAATGGCAGCGATTTAGTGTCACCGAAACCTTGCAAAACGGCCTCACCGGCCTCTATTTCCAGGTTGGAAACTCATTCTCCGAACAAAGTGAAGAGATTTGGGGTGCACAGCTCGAATTGAACAGTCATGCAGGCCCGTATGTCGCCACCTCTGCTATGCCCATTGTCACAGCCTCTGAGCCAACCAACATCCTGCCAAACTCACAGGCTACGACGGGGCCTAACTGGTCGATCACTAACGGTAACCTGACATCGACCACCACGACGGCACCAGACGGGAGCAATACCGGCGCGACCTTCATCAACTCAGCTACAGCTGACGGGTTCGTCGATGCATTTGTGCCCAACCCCTCACTCTACGACGGAGAAACGGTCACGACCTCTGTTTACCTGCGGTCGAGTGCGTCGTCGGGCTCCGAGACCGTCAACATGTATCTCATCGATGTCGGCGATCAAGGTTGGGCGATCGCGAACATGGCGAGCCTCACTCTCACCCCTACCTGGCAGCGTTATGAGCTGACATCGGCGCTTCAGAACGGTCTGTCACAACTATGCCTGCAGATAGGAAACACGCTGACATCCGGGCAGGGATTTGAGATCTGGGGAGCGCAGTTTTCGGTTGGTACTGACCCGGGCGCATACACGCCCACTCCCAGCACGACGACGGTCATTGCGACGAACGCAACTGGAACGCTGGTGCAAACGGGACTCAACCAGACCTACTCGTATGACTCTTTTGGGAACATCCTCCAAAATGGCAGCTTCAACTCCATCTACACGGCGAACAACCAGATGTTTGGCTATGCATACGACGCATCGGGCAATCTGCTCTTCGACGGCCTATTCAACAATATGACCTGGGATGCGGAGAGTCGTCTCACGAGCGTTGGAGGTGCAACGTACCTCTACGACGCGGACGGCAATCGAGTAGAGAAGCAGGGCTCTGAGGTCACGGATACCATTTACTTCGGCGGGCAGCCGATAGCTCGGTACGCGGCCGGGCAGTCGACCGACCTCATCTATGGACCGACCGGATTGCTGGCAGAGGTGCCTGGAACCCAAACCGGAGTTCCTGTTTACCGGCTTACCGACAACCTCGGAACGAACGTCGGCAGTCTCTCGGCAAGCGGAACGCTCGTCGACGCGATCGACCACAATCCCTTCGGCCAAGTCATCACTGGCGGTACAAACGACCCCTACTTTTATACCGGCAAAGAAAGAGACACAGAATCAGGACTCGACTACTTCGGAGCCAGGTACTACGGTTCATCCATGGGTCGGTGGATGTCGCCCGATTGGGCCGACAAACCAGAAGCAGTTCCGTACTCAAGTCTCGACAATCCTCAGAGCTTGAATCTGTACGGATACGTTCTGAATAACCCGCTCAGCAAGTCTGATCCGAATGGACATGAAGATTGCTGCGACTTCGCTAAGGGAGTGGTGCAAGGACTTGTCTCTAGCATAACGGGAGGCGCATTGGGTTCCGCTCCGAGTTCCTCGGACTCCGCGTCTTCATTGAATGGACAGATGCTTGGGTCCGCCATGGTTACTGCAGCAGGCATCGTAGGAGATGCAGACGCCGCTACCAAAATAGGTGGAGGCATGATGCTGGCACCGGAAACAGGGGGAGCAAGCCTAGCTGTCGGCGCGGTGGGTGTGGGAGAAGCCACGATAAGTACAGCGGCGATTCAGGCCGGCTCCAACAACGCGGCTGCCGTGGGAACCGCTATGCAGCGACGGGCTGGAGACTTCAGCAATTCGACGCGAGAAGGCGCAATCAAGGACAACGCCGACAAGAATGGCGGTGCCAACAAATGCGAGAAGTGCGGAGGAGATGTACAACGAGTTGGCAACCAGAAGGGGCAGTCCCCTCCGGGCGATCAGTTGCAGGTTCATCATGACCCTGCGATAAAAGATGGCGGAGGCAAAAATTCAAAGGCGGTGGTTGTTTGCCGAGACTGCCACTTCGAAATCCATAATCCGTGAACGAGGACACCGTGGCAATCGAAAACCGTGCAGAATGGGACGCCCTTCCCGAGGTATATGTAAGGCTTCAGAAGGACGAACTCGGATACCCGCCTAAAAACTGGGAACAGCTTAGAGGCGAAGAGTTGGAGGAGGGCATCTTTCGCCTGAAGAGCATACCCTTCTACGCTCGGGGATTGGCCTGGGAGGATGAAGTAAAGACGCATACTTCTCCTGAAGGCTACTCTCCGGTAGTAGCTAAGGTCGTTCGACGGAGCGGATACAGCACGATGAGGCTATCGCTCAAGCCGACTGAGGACAGAAAAGAGCTGGTGCGGTACTTCACCGACCGGGGTGTTTTCTTAGAGTTCCTCGACAATCTCGTGGCGCTTGCCATCCCACGCGCTGCGTTCGATGAGGTATCCGACTACGTGTGCGATGAGAAAGATAAGGGTCGGTGGGACGCAGAAGATGGCTATCTGGTGATCGACGAAGTAGCACTCCAGTAAAAATCAAGACAACGCTGCTTCGCATCGGGTTGATCGGGACACGCGGCCCCGTCTGGGCCTGGAACCTTCGGGCTAAGTGCTCTCATGTTCCTCGGACATGAGAAGTAGACATACTTCTCATGACCGGGGATGGCCCGCAGCGGAGGCGTCGGTCAAGGCCGCGCGTTCTGTGCGCGTTCATCGGAGCGCAGCGGAGAGCCTTGAGGGACGCTGGAGCGGAGGGTACCCGCCACCGCTGCTCATGGCTTGTTGTTCTCCTGAGCCGCTATCCGGTGGCGCTTTTCGGCTCCATACTTGGGATTGATGTGCCCGGTGCTGTCGGCCTTACCTCCAGTCCTGAAGCGTTGTCCATCCGAGGACGATGTAGTTCCGTCACCCCAGTGCTCCGCGAAGGGTTGCCGTGACTGCGCATTGATGAGTTCGGCCAGGGCAGCGGAGTAGGTCTCATTGCGGATGTGCCAAGCCTGCAGCCACGACAGCTTTCGATAGCTTGCTCCGGGGCATGACTCGGCCATCTTGGTCAGCCCCATATTGATCGCATCAGCCAGGATCGTGGTCAGCAGAGGGATGCGGTCTTTCGCCGCGTCCCTGCTCTTCATGTGAGTAAAGGGCGTTGTAAAGCCGGTCCAGCTATCCACTTCCATGAGCAGGTCGGTGATCTTGATGTGTGGCAGAGAAGCTGCAGTTTGATCGATCAACCGTCGCGCTGCCGGGGGTACCGACGCGTCGAGCGATGTAATCTTCAAGCCGGAGTCGGTAAGGATCGCATCGGGCAGATCGTTCGTGCCGGCCAGCGAATCGACCAGCTGAAGTTGCTCGTTCAGGGCCTCAAGCCGACTTTTCAGATAGGGCTCGCAGTCCGATTCAACGGCAAGCCGGAGATCACCGGCTTCTCTGAGCTTCGCGAAGCTCTGAGCAGGCATGAGGTAGTCATTGAAGTTCTTGAACTGCCGAGAACCTTCGACCCAGATGTCACCGGAACGCAGGGCGTTCTTCAGCTCCGCCAGGGCGCATAGCTCGTAGTAGCGGCGGTCGATGCCTGTATCGGTAAAGATCAGCCTGGCCCAGCGTTCGCGAATGAAGTCGAGTGGAGCGTCCTCCGGCAGCTCGCGGATGCTTCCGGCGTTCATCTCGCGCAGCAGCTCGATGGCATCAAGAACCGGCTTTGCGGCGTGAGCGGCATGCAATCCAAGTACGTTCAGAAGCTCAGGTGCATAGCGGCGGACGGTGGCATAGCCCTCGCCGACTCTATAAAGAAAGTCGAAGTCTTCCGGCTGTGCAAGCTCTTGCGCTTGCGTAATGCTTGCTGCGAAGTCTTCCCAAGAGACCACCGTCTCGATAGCGGCGAAGGCATCGGATCCGTTCTGCTTGGCTTCGAGCAAAGCCTGCCCGACTTGCCCATAAAGCCGGAGCTTGTCGTTGATGGCCTTGCCGTCAGCCTGGAACTGCTCCTGGTGTCTATGCCTTGCAGCGTTGAACAGCTTGCCGACGATCCGGTCGTGGAGTTCGATCACTTCATCGGTGACAGTAGCCATCCCTTCAACGGCCAGCGCGACGAGCGTCGCATACCGGCGTTGCGGCTCGAACTTCATCAGATCGGCCGAGGTCATCTGGCCGCCTTCACGCGCTATCCTCAGAAGCCGGTTCTGATGAATCTGCCGCTCTATGCCGGTTGGCAGGTCGAGAGCACGCCACCTTCGGAGCCGCTCAATATGCTCCAGCATGTGTCTGGAGTTGGACCTGAGTGGTGACTGCTGCAGCCATCCAAGCCAGGTCATGCTGCTGTCCTGCCTGCGGGCGAGTAGCTGGTCCAGACGTCCACGATGAGCTTCCGTAAGCCCCTCGGTCAGCTGCTTATAGATACGCCGGTTGGCGCGTGTGACTGCCTCCGCGCAAACGCGCTCGACCGCATTCAAAGCCGGCTGCAGGATGCGGCGCTCCCGAAGCATCTCCACCAGCCGCGTCGCCAGCACAATGCCTTTGTTCGTTTGCATGGCCGTCTCAATCAGTTCTGAACCGCGAGCCGATGGTGAGCCATCGTGAACGACTCAAAGTCAAAGAGCGTTTGAAGCTCAAGCAGATGCTCTCGCCTGGTTTGCGCCCGACCGCCGTGCTCGGCCCAATGCTCAACCGTGATCTTTAGCTGCTTCGCAACCAGATGCAGCAACGGAGCAAACGGCAGTTCATCTACACCAAGCACGACGCCGGGAAAGCGCAGGTAGCAAAACTGCACGGCGAAGCCCAGCTTGTTGGCAGCGCCACGCCTTTGCCGAATGATGGCAAGGGCGGACTCGCTCAAGGTGTAACGCCGGATCAACTCATCACGGCTATCGGGCAAGGCAAGCAAACTCTGCCGCTCGGTGGCGGAGAGGATCGAGCGACGGGGCATGATGGTCCTCTTGAAAACGTAGGTTTACGAGAACACTTCCGCCGCAAAGAGCAAACCGCGCAAATGCAGACGTTCGCCGTTCTCGTAAACAGTTCTCAAATAGTATTCTCAATCAACTCGCAAAACCATCAGTTCTGAGAGCCACAAGGACCATCCATGCTGATCGGCTATGCCCGCGTCTCTACCCAGGACCAGAACCTCGAAATGCAAACCGAAGCCCTGACCAAAGCCGGCTGCAAAAAGATCTTCGAGGATAAAATCAGCGGCAGCCGGGCCGAACGACCCGGTCTGGCCAAAGCGCAGGAATCCTTCCGGGAAGGCGACACGCTGGTCGTCTGGAAACTGGACCGCCTGGGCCGCAGCGTCAAGCATCTGGTTGACCTGGTCGGTGAACTTCACAACCAAGGCGTGCAGTTCAAGAGCCTCACAGATGCCATCCACACCGGCACAGCCTCAGGACGCTTCTTCTTCCACGTCATGGCCAGCCTCGCCGAGATGGAACGAGAGCTCGCCATGGAACGGACCCAGGCAGGCCTCAAAGTCGCCCGTCAACTCGGCCGTACCGGAGGGCGCAAACGCAAAATGACCGAAAGCAAAATCAAGTCGGCTAAAAAGCTGCTCGCCAGCGGAGTCCCCCCACGCGACGTGGCCAGCAACCTCGGCGTCTCCGTCCCTAGTCCTCTACCGCTGGATTCCTGCCTCCAGCCACGCTTAGTGTGCTTTATTGTCCGTTTTCTGACGGGACCCCAACTTCAATAATGCCCCGTTCTACTCGAATGGAGCCTCGGCACGGTTCGCAGAAACGACCAACGACACCGGGGAGGTGGTCGCCCTAGCCGTGCGCCTGAGCGAAAGGCTCTGGCGTGACGGGTTCTGCTACTCGAAGACAGGAATCATGATGACCGAGTTGCTGCCCGAAACCATCCGGCAACCGACGCTCTGGGGCGAGCTAGATCGCGAGAAGAGGGAACGGGCGTGGAGAGCCATGGATAAGCTCAACGCCACCCTCGGGCGCGATACCGTCCGTATCCTCGGTGCCGGGCCAAAAGGACGCGGTCTGGAAGCTCAGAGCAGAGTATCGCTCGTCCAGGTGGACAACGTGTTGGAATGAACTTCCGCATGTGCGAGCCTACTGATATCGATATTCAGCTCGTTCTAGGTAAGTGGATTTTAGGAGGCAGTCTTGGACGATCTCTACGACCTGTTAAAACGCATTAGCTCGCTTGAACGGGCACACAAACTTCCGTTGGCAAGTACCCCGCTCCACGCTCTCCATACAAGCCAGTATTGCTCCTGACGGTACTCAGAAGGATCGAGCAACCACTAGCGGCTGCTGCAGAGAACCGAATTCTATACGCCGACTGCGAACGAGACTTCCAACAGCTCTACTGTGGTCTTTTCGGTGGCTCTGATGATGTTTCTACGAAGGTAACCCAAGCCTTCTGGTATCTCGGCAGCGGTTCTCCCAAAATCTGGGAGTTTGTATCGCAACCTGCGAAAGAAGAGGAATTAGGCTCGCTAATGGCAACGAAAACGCAGATTAAGAGCGCTCCCAAACTACAGGGCCTCATCGCATCTGCGCAATTTGCAGCTGCCGATTGGAAGCTACTGCAAGATCGAGATGTCCGGAAAGCACTTACCGCGTTCCTCATGTCCGAACATTTCACAGATGTTCGAGAGCAGCTTAGCCTTCTGGTGTGATCAGCGAGGGAACAAAACACCACAAAATGCCTCATACCGCTTGCATTGGTTTTTTTCGCGGGTAATGCTGGAGAAGAGGCGAAACGTGACGACTTCTTCTAGCGATGTGATGACGCTCTGGGCCAAGCTGGAGAGCATGGAGCGGGAACACAGATTTGACGGGGCACCATATCCCGGCGGTATGACTTCATTTCCATTTCGCCTAAAAGGCCAGGGTTTCTTTCCTGGAGGAGACGGCCTATGGCGAGATGAAGGGCACATCTCTGAGCCAAGCAGCGGAAGCGTAGGGCTGAATGGAATTATGTTTTTGGGTAATGACTTTGGAACGTTAGCGAGCCATAAAAAGCTGCAAGCGAACGGGTTTGAGAACGTCCCGACATGGAGACACATCAAGAAGAGGGCCATTGCCGCGCAGCTGCCAGCCGGGGCGCTTTTCTTCACAAACACCATTCTAGGGCTACGCGAAGAGGGAACCGCTCTCACCAAACAAAGTTGGAAGAAGATGCCGAAGTTTGCCGAATTCTGCGGTGAGTTTCTTCGCTTTCAGATACAAACCGTCAAGCCTCGTCTAGTAGTCGTCATGGGTCCTGATGCGCGGGAATCGTTCGATGCCTTCGGCAAGGCCAGCTTTGGGGGCAAAGTGCTCTACACCACTCATCCCTATGCCGATTTCAACTTCACTCCTGAACGATTGGCAGCTGACGTCAACCTTCTAAGCGATGCTTGGCAAGCGGCTTCCAATGGTATTTAGGAGAGGAAACCTTCAAAGACGTTGCGAACGGCGTTCCAGTCTACCGAAGGCGTCATGTGGCACCAAGAGAAGCGCATCGCACCTTCTAGGTCATCCGCCACAAGGCCCATAGCGCGTAGTACGTGACTTGGCTCGTAACGAGCGGAGCTGCAAGCGGAGCCGTTGGACACCGCCACGAGATTTCGGAGCGCCACCATCGCGGCTTCCGATGAGATGCCTGACACGCTGAAGTTGAGAACGTGTGGAAGTACCCTGGGCTGTCTTCCGTTGAGAGTCAATGGCAGGCCTGATAGACCGCTCAATAGTTCCTCGCGAAAGCGGCGGTTCGACGCTTCCCGCAGCTCAAAGTCACGGTCCGCTAGCTTGGCAGCCATACCGAATCCAACAATGAGATGGACGGGCTGGGTGCCAGGTCTGAGGCCTCGCTCCTGGCCACCACCATGCACCAGAGGCTGTAGTGGCACTTCACGACCAGAATGACGCCTACACGACAGTCTCGGAGGAAGCCCCAGACCCATAGCGTCTGTAAGCGCGCGGCGCAGCACCTGCTCGCTCAGCGCATTCATCAAGCCGTTGCCTTCCGTCACTTCGATAAAGTTCGTCGGGAGTATCGGGCCGTGGTCGGGATGTCGCCAACGCGCCAACACTTCAAACCCGGAAAGACTACCGCTGTTCAGCCGGACCAGCGGTTGAAAAAAAGGTACGACCTCAGCCTGTTCGAGGGCACCCACAACATGGCATGAATCTACGGTCACGATGGCCCCCTTGAAACCCGGGCACTGCAAAAGCCCTAAGCGTCCCCGACAGCATTCCGCGATCCAGAAGCACAGTCAATACCATCTCTTGGGGAGCCGTGTGTAGGCCCGCCCTATTCAATGGTCAAAGTGAAGTTGAAGTCGTTCTTGCTGTCGAACGAGCTGATGCTCTTCGACTTGCTCTTCTTCCCATCCGCCTTCGCCCAGATCTGGTAGTCGGTGTTTTGCGAAAGCTGCACGAACCGAAACGAACCATCTGCCTCCGAGATGGCGCTACGCACCGACTGATTGCGGCCATCCTGCAGGTACACCACCGCGCCCACGATCGGCGCCCCGGCCTTGGTCTCTACCTTGCCTTCCACCGAGCGCTGCACCGGCCCGCGCGTCTGCGCGTACGCTGCCGGCTGCATCCCGGCAAAGCTTCCTGAAAGCATCATCCCCAGCGCCAGCGCGGCCATCCTGCGTCTACCCGTCCAAGCGGAGCTCATCATGCCCTCCAGTATACGTTCCAACGGACTAAACCCCGATGCGCTGCCAAGGTTGTTCCCACCAGCTGTTCCTCCACCGCGGTCCGGCCGGCAAGACGAAGACGCGCCTAGGCGTCTTCGTCATCTTCATCCACATCGTGCGTCAGATCTTCGTCGTCGTAGCCTTCCGCGTCCACCGGCGCCAGGTCCAGCGGGTCCACCGTCACCACCTCCAGCTCGGTGCCGCATTCGTCACACGTAATCGTGTCACCCTGTTCTACTTCGTCCTCGTCGATGTCCAACGGGTTATCGCACTCCGGGCAAACTTTCGCCATCACAAAACCTCCACTCTCTTCATTCTTACGGGCATAGGATGACGAAACTCACCAAATCGTTCGCCATGCCTCACCCACTTTCAAGCTTCTTCTATCAGGAACCCACCGCTACTCTAAACCACGTCTACCCACCCTACGCTATACCCTGTCCGGTGGATTTTGCGTGGTCAACGGTCTTATCGTCCGGCCGCCGGAGTTTATGATCGCTTTACCAGCCTTTCACAGAAACAAGGCGTCCTCACCCCTCTTGCCCCACGACCAACGTACAGGATGACGATGACAAAACAGCTTCTCCCCGCCGCTTTGCTCCTGCTCGCAGCCGCAGCATCCGCCCAGACTCCCGCGCTCCAACCGGACGTCCAGGCAGCCATCCCGGTCGCCCCCGCAGACCCGGCGATCGCCAACGCCATCGCGCAGATCTCCCCCGAAAAAATCCAGCAGGATATCGCCACACTCGTCTCCTTCGGCAACCGCTCCACGCTCTCGTCCATGGACACCGACCTGCCGCCCAACACCGGCGTGACCGCCGCGGCCGACTGGGTCTTCGCCGAGTTCACACGCATCTCGCACGAGTGCGGCGACTGCCTCGAAGTCCATCGCGACGACTTCGTCGAACCCGGCACGCCCAAGAGCCGCATCCTCAAGGACACGCGCATCCAGAACCTCTACGCGGTCTTGAAAGGAAGCGACCCAGCACAAGCCAGCCGCCGCGTCCTTGTCACCGGCCACTACGACTCGCGCAACTCCGACAACTTCAACTCGCACGACCCCGCGCCAGGCGCCAACGACGACGCATCCGGCGTCGCCGTGTCGCTCGAATGCGCGCGCGTGCTCTCGAAGATGCACTTCCCCGCCACCATCGTCTTCGTCGCCGTTGCCGGCGAGGAGCAGGGCCTCAACGGCAGCCGGCATCTCGCCAGGCTCGCCAAGTCGGAGAACTGGGACCTTGAAGCCGTGCTCAACAACGACATCGTCGGCGGCGACACCACGCCCGGCCAGACTGGCCAGGACAAGAACGCCGTCCGCGTCTTCTCGGAAGGCGTCCCGGGCCCGGCCACGCTCGAGCAGCTCCACATGATCCAGACCCTCGGCGCCGAATCCGACTCGCCCTCGCGCGAGCTCGCCCGCGCCATCGTCGATGTCGACCATACCTACTTCCATCCGCATTCGGAGCGTCCCGCACCCGTCGCCAACGGCCACGCCCGCGCCATGTTCATCCGTGAACTTCCAGCGTTTCACCCCGTACTCATCTTCCGCCGCGACCGCTTCCTGCGCGGCGGCGACCACTCCAGCTTCAACGCCGAAGGCTTCGCCGCGGTGCGCTTTACCGAGTGGCAGGAGAACTTCGACCACCAGCACCAGACGCCGCGCACCGAAACGGGCACGCTCCAAAATGGAACCCAGGGGCCCGTCGAGTACGGCGACTTCCTCAAGTTCGTCGACTTCCACTACGTCGCCAACGTCGCGCGCCTCAACGCCGCGTCGCTCGCCACCTTTGCCTCCGCCCCCGGCGAACCCACCCAGGTCCACGTCCTCACCAAGGCCCTCGACAACAACACGGAGCTCACCTGGGCCGCACCCGCGGGCGCACCCGCCGGCACCACCTACGAGATCCTCATGCGCCCCACCACCGCCCCCGACTGGACGGCGCTCCAATCCGCCGGAGCCGCCACCTCCATCAAGCTGCCCGTCTCAAAGGACAACACCATCTTCGGCGTGCGCTCCTCCGACCCCGCCGGCCACAAATCCCCGGCGGTCTATCCGCTGCCCACTCGGTAAAGACAGTTGTCAGTTCTCAGTTCTCAGTAAGCAGCCTTGGCCGGAAACTGAGAACTGAGAACCGAGAACTTCCCCCCACAACCGTCTATCATGGAGCCATGCCGCGCTCCACCCCCACCACGCTCGCGCTCCCACCCTTCACCGGAGCCACGCGCCGGCTGATCCTCATCCTCCTCGGCATCTTCTTCGTGGACGCGATCCTCTCGCACATCATCCCGGATAGCACCTACATCCTGTTGCACCTGCACCTCAGCCTCATCCCGGACTGGGTCGTTCGCGGGCAAATCTGGCAACTCCTTACCTACGCGTTCCTCCCGCTCGGCCTCATGGGCACGCTGTTCGCGCTGCTTACGCTCTGGTTCGTCGGCGCGATGCTTGAAGACCTGCGCTCCGCGCGCTGGCTCTACGAGCTCTTCCTTACCTCGGCCGTCGGCGGCGCAATCATCGCCTCCGCGCTCTCGTTCACGCATCTGCTCGGCCTCAGCGGAGACTCCGTCAACTTCGGCTCGTGGCCGGCCATCTACGGCCTGCTGGTCGCCGTCGCCGTCCTCATGGGCGACACCGAGTTCCTCTTCCTCTTCATCATTCGCATCAAGGCCAAGTACCTGGTCGCGATCTACATCCTCATCGACATCGGCACGCTGCTCAAATCGCGCAGCGCCTTCGAGGCCCTCATCGAGCTCTCCGGCGCGCTCGCCGGCTTCCTGTACATCCGCTTCGCCCCGCGTCGCGGCCTCGCCTTCGGCGCCACCGAGCGCTGGTACGCCCTGCGCAACGACTACTACCGAGCCAGGCGCCGGCGCGCCGCCCGCAAGTTCGAGGTCTACATGAGCAAGCAGGGCCGCCAGGTCCACTTCGACAAAGACGGCAAGTACATCGACCCCGACAAAGACCCGAACGACAAGAAGTGGATGAACTAAAACAACAGCGCTCTCGCAAAGAGCGCGAAGAAAGGCGCGAAGTTACGCCAGGGAACTTCGCGTAACTTTGCTCCCTTAGCGCTCTTTGCGAGAGGCCTTTGCCCGTCTCACCGCATCCAAGCCACCATGGAAACCCGCCGTCTCGGAACCACCAATCTCCAGGTAGCACCGCTCATGCTCGGCGGCAACGTCTTCGGCTGGACCATCGACGCCGAAACCAGCTTCCGCATCCTCGACGCCTTCGTCGACGCCGGCTTCAACTTCATCGATACCGCCGACGTCTACTCCGCGTGGAAGCCCGGCAACGCCGGCGGCGGCCAATCCGAAACCATCTTGGGCCAATGGTTCGCGCGGTCTGGAAAGCGGGAAAAGGTAGTGCTCGCGACAAAGGTCGGCATGGACCTCGGCGAAGGCAAAAAGGGGCTCTCGCGCAAATACATCATTGAAGCCGCCGAAGCCTCGCTCAAGCGCCTCCAGACCGACCACATCGACCTCTACCAGTCCCACACCGACGACGCATCTACCCCGCTCGAAGAGACCCTCAGCGCCTACCGCGCCCTCATCGAACAAGGCAAAGTAACCATCATCGGTGCTTCGAACTACAAGGCGGACCGCCTGCGCGAGGCGATCGAGATCGCAAAACGCGAGTCGCTGCCTTGCTATCAGACCCTCCAGCCGGAGTACAACCTCTACGACCGCCAGGACTTCGAGCAGAACCTCCAGCCCGTCGCCCAGGAGCTCGGCCTCGGCGTCGTCCCCTACTTCTCGCTCGCCAGCGGCTTCCTCACCGGCAAGTACAAGACCAAGGCCGACTCCGAAGGCAAAAACCGAGGCTCACGCGTCGCCAAGTACTTCGACGAACGCGGCATGAAGATCCTCAAGGCTCTCGACGAGGTCGCCGCCGAAACCGGCGCAAAGCAAGCGACCATCTCGCTCGCCTGGCTGCTCGCCCAGCCCACCATCCTCGCTCCCATCGCTTCTGCCACCAGCACCGAACAGCTCCAGGATCTGATCGCCGCCCCCAGCCTGAAGCTCACCGACGCCCAGATCCAGAACCTCTCCCAGGCCAGCGCCTACTGAAAGCTCCTCGCAAGCCAAGCAAGAGGCCCCGGCACCCGCCGAGGTCTTCTCTTATCCTGTTCTTATCGCTCTTATCCTCGTTACGCCTTGCTTCTCGTCTTACCCTTCGTGCTGCTCCCGGATGTCGATGTACTCCTCCGTGAACGGCTTCTTGCGGAAGGTCGTCCAAAGGTAGTTCATCGTGTAACGCATGCCGATCGTCAGCATCCCTTCCTTCTTTAGCCGTCGCGCGGACGAGAACATCTTCAGCTGGAAGGTAAACACCACTTTGCCCACGCGATTCAGCCGCCGCGCGATGTCCGTATCTTCGCCGTAGAACGCGATCGAGGTGTTGAACCCACCGATCGAAGCCAGGGCGTCGCGCCGCAGCACGAAGTTTCCGCCCTGCACCATCGAGCCCGCGCGCAGCACGTAGCGGTTGAGCGCATACAGCAGGAATGCCAGCAGGTAGAACAGGTGAACGCTCACCATCTGCGATGCTGTCAGGTCGTAGTATTCCACCGGTCCGCTCAGCGCGACCAGGCTCTTGCCCTTGCGCTCGAACTCCGCAAACGTATCCAGAACCTGCTTCACCCAGCCCGGAGTCAGGCGCGAGTCCGAGTCCACATTGGCGATCAGCTCGCCCGAGCTCGCCGCGAATCCCGCCTGTCGCGCCCACGGCAGACCCTTGCGCACCTCGTCCACGACGGTTACGCCCGGGTAGCTGAGCGCCACCTCGCGCGTCCGGTCGGAACTGGCATTGTTGACCACAATGATCTCGACCTGGTCGCCGAGACTCCCCGTCTGCGCCAGGATCGATTCCAGGCAAGCAGGCAAATAGTGTTCTTCATTGTAAGCAGGGATCACGAAGCTTAGCCGCACACGTATCACCTTATGGCAACAGTGTTACAGCACGAAGACAAGAACATGCAACGACAATCCGCCTCTATCCTGCGGAAATCCGGGGCTCTACTGCCCAGGCATCACCGCACCGGCCTTCACCCAGCGCTCCACCACCGCGATATCCGCGTCCGATAGCTTCGGGCGCTTGGGCGGCATCGGCATCGGATCGTCCGCGGGACCTTCGTGCCGGATCAACCGAACCAGCAGCGACTTGGCGGGATCACCCGGCACCAGCACGGTTCCGTCGTGTCCGCCCTTCAGCATCCCTTCGCGCGTATCGATGTTCAGGCCCCCGCGATGGTTCTCTCCGCCGTGGCAGCGCGCACAGTTCGCGTCGAATATCGGCTTGACCCGGGTGGTGTAGAACTCGGGCCTGGCCGGATCCTCATCCGCCCAAACTCTGGCTAAACCGATGCTGCTCAAGGCGATAGCCACGACCGTGAAAGCTGCTGCGAGACCGCGCATCCAGGCTCCTATTAGTGAATTGCTCAACAGAATCAACTTGAATACTTTCATGTTCGCGCCTCGGAATCTAGTCTCTAATCTGCTCTGGCCTTCTTCGTGCCTACTTCATCACCATGCGCGAGAATGCCTCCAAAACCGCTCTCTTCCTCCTGTCCGTGGCGCTGCTCGTCCCTGTAGCCTCGGCTCGTCCTGCGAAGCCCACCCACGCTGCTGCCGCACGCAAGCCGGTGCATTCCGCGCAGCCTGTCCGCATTGCACCGCACGCCCGCGGCAAGGAAATCCCCACGCCTGAGAAGACGGAAAAGTCCGAGGAGCGACGCGGCTCGCGCTCGTCCGCCCACTTCTCCGAACGGGACATCTCCGAACGCAACGTTCCGGAACCTCGCGGGAAGTCTCGGTTCGACAACAAGCATCCCGTCAGCGATCGGCGCTCCGAGGCGCGGTTCGTGGAGACTCGTCGCGGGCTAAGTCGTTCGGTCAAAGAAGGGCACTTGCACGAGCGCTCGGAAGACCGTGTCGACGAGCGTTATGCGGAGTCGAAATCCCGCGGTAAGCGCCGGTCGGCACCCGTGGAAGAGGCTCGCGTGCAGCCCCGAAGTGCCTTTCGGAAAGGCTCCCGGATTACCCCGCCCAGCGAGGTCCGGGTAGAAGCTCGAGCCGAAGCGTCAACCCCCGAGGCTGCGGCGGTCGAGCTGCCACCCATTGAAGTTCACCACAATCGCAAGGTGCACCTGACGCCCGAGAACGCGGCACCCGAGCCGGCCGCCGCGCCGCGCAAAGCCACGGTGCAGGATTTCCTGGATAGTCCGGCCACTCCGGTCGCTCCTGCTGATCCAGATACCTCGGCTGCGCCATCCGGCGATGCGGCACCGGCGGCGAGACCTGCCGGAGTGGCCGCGGCCAGGCATCCCGTCTCGGTGGTCGAGCGCAGGCTGCCCGTGGTGAAGCCTGTGCCGGTGATCGTGCCCGACCCGGTGATCGAGCCGGTGCTGTACAGCTCCGGCGGCCGACTGATCGTGCCCCCGGCGATGAAGGGCTCGCACGAGATCCTGGTGCACCAGAACGAGATGGCCGACCAGGATGGGCTGGCGCGGATTCAAAACGATGCGGATCTCGAACGCCTGCGCGCGGCGAAGCAACTGGTTGCGCTGCCGGTCAGCGAGGAGCTGGGGGTGGACGAGCGGCTTCCGGTGAATCGGCGCTACTGCCGGCCTTGGACGGCGCAGTTTCTCGCGGCCATGGCGCGCGCGCACTACGCCCGCTTCCACACACCGCTGCAGGTCAACTCCGCGGTCCGCACGGTCGAGTTCCAGGAGCGCCTGCGCTACAGCAACGGCAACGCCGCGCCGGCCGAGGGTGAGACCGCTTCGCCGCACCTGACCGGCCAGGCAGTCGACCTGGCCAAGCACGGCCTCTCCATGACGGAGATTGCCTGGATGCGCGGGTACCTGATGCCGCTGGTGCAGCAGGGAAAGATCGATGTCGAAGAGGAGTTCCAGCAGTCGTGCTTCCACATCAGCGTCTACAAGAAGTACACGCCGCAGGCCGCACCGCGCCGCGATATTCCGACGCGGCGGAGCCCGGCGAACGCTTTGGCCGCCGCGCTTCAGTAGGTCTGGGCGGAAAATAACGAAGGCTGCGGAGATCTCCGCAGCCTTTCTCTTGCTGAAAACATTACCTAAGCTTCGGAACGCGCGCTCTGATCGTTCTTCTCCGGCAGCTGTACCTGTCCAGTGTCGAGCGCGTGACGAACCTTCTCAACCTTGGTTCCGTGCACACGAATCGCCTCGTGGAGAACCTGGCCGGTGACCTTGAGCTCGCGGGTCCAGTAGTGGATATCGGACGCGAGCTTCGGGTTGATCTCCGTCTCGCTCGATGGAACCTTGTGCCCGTGCTCGGTGGCCGGGTGCTCAACGGGAACTGCGCTTGCGATGATGGTGTCTTCTGCCATGCTTGAACCTCTTTCGTATTCCTACTGAGGTGGATGTGCATGGCAGGGGCGGGGATGTCCCGGCGTGCTGGGAGAGCACTTTGGGAACCTTCCTGATTTCTCGCTTGCACTGGCTCGTCCGAGCTTCACCGCTAAGAATCCCAGCTGCTTCACTGGCGTGCCTGCTCTCCGGGATCCTGCCCTGCTTCGAGGTAGCTACTCACCATTCCTCGGAGTGGTGGCCTGCAATGCTCTCAGAACCTCCAGCTTGAGGCGCGGAATGTCATCCTGGATCGCATCCCAGATCAGGCGATCGCTGATGATGTCGTAGTGGTGACGCAGAAAGTTTCCCAGGCCTCGTATGTTCCGCCAGTCAACGTCAGGGCAGAGGATGGCGGCATTCTCTCCCAGGCGAAATGCAGCCTCGGTCAGGATCTGGAGTTGCCGCTCGACCGCGGAGCGAATGAGGTGGCTTCCTTCGTATTCCTCGAACTGCAGTCCAACAGTGAAGGTGTCGATCGCTGTGGCGCTGTGGACGATGTCCGTGAGGTACGTGCTTACAGACCTAGAAGACATCGACCGTCTCTGCAAGAACGTGTTCGCGGAACTCAGGCCGGAGGTATTTTTCCGAGCTGAGATGAACCTTTGCGCCAAGCATCGCAGTGAATTCGTCCTGTGACCCATAGATTCTGAAGAGGCTGGAGGCTTCGCACTCGAAGAGGAGATCGACATCGGATCGCGGACCCGCTTCGCCACGTGCGACGGACCCGAAGAGGCGCAGGTGCAGGATGCCGGCGGCCTTCAACTCGGCTTCGTGCTCGCGCAGCGTCGCGAGGATGCGCTCTTTGTCCATGGAGCGATGGTGGCAGAGTTTTGCGCCGCGAGCAAGCGGGGACTTACGGGATGGGTGTGCCCTGGTGGAAGACCATGCGCCACTGTTCTCCTTCAAGTCGCCAAAGGGAGCTGCGCAGGGCGCGGCGTTGGGTGGTCTCGGAGATGTAGGTGAGGAGCGCCACGCCGGGTGAGAGCGGTTGGCAGGCGTAGTCGCGACTCGTGATCTCGGCGGGGTCTTCGGTGGCGAGCGCATGCAGGATGGTCTCCCGCGACCAGACGCGGCCGGAGGCGCCGAACTCGAAGAAGCCGGCGGAGAGCAGGTTGGCGACGGCTTCGGGGTTGGCGCGGGTGGCGGGGTCGTGGAGACGCCTTTCGAGGGCAATAAGGTGTGTTTTCAGGTCCATGGGAGCAAAGGCACTGGCAAGTGCGTCCTTACGCCGGACGGGCGGTACTGCGTACGCTGGACGCGCTTCGCGCAGAGGCTGGCTAGCTGTAGAGAACCTTGCGGTTGCCGCGGCTGACGATGCGGCCGATCAGGCAGTGGCGCTCGTTGGCGCGGTTGAGGATCGCCTTCACCTTCTTCACCTGCTCGGCAGGGATGACGGCGATGAGGCCGATGCCCATGTTGAATGTGCGGAACATTTCGTCTTCGGTGACGTTGCCGAGGTGCTGCAGATGCTGGAAGAGCGGAGGAACCTCCCATGCGGCGAGTTCGACGTGGGCGTCGAGCCCGCGGGGCAGGATGCGCGGGAGATTCTCGGTAATGCCGCCGCCGGTGATGTGGGCCATGCCGCGGACTAATCCTGCGGGATTCTCGGGGGTTGCGGGGCCGTGCGCGGTCAGCTTTTTGATGACACCGAGGTAGCTGCGATGGGTGCGCATCAGCGAGGCGCCAACCTTGTCTTTGAGCTCGTTGACGTAGTGCTCGGCGGTGTAGCCGGCAGTCTCAAACAGCAGCTTGCGGGCGAGCGAGTAGCCGTTGGTATGGAGGCCGTTGCTCGGGAGCCCCAGGAGCACGTCGCCGGGTTCAATGCTTGCGCCGGTCAGGATGTGCGAGCGGTTGACTGCGCCGATGATGGTGCCCGCGAGGTCGTACTCGCCATCCTGGTAGAAGCCGGGCATCTGCGCGGTCTCGCCGCCGATGAGCGCGCAGCCGTTGGCTCGGCAGGCCTCGGAGATGCCGCGGACGACGGTTTCTACCGTGTCCGAGCCCTCGTCGAGACGCCCCGTGGCGAGGTAATCGAGGAAGAAGAGCGGCGTGGCACCCTGCACGGCGATGTCGTTGACGCAGTGGTTGACGAGGTCCGCGCCGACGGTGTGGTGGATGCCGAGCTCGAAGGCGACCTTCAGCTTCGTGCCGACGCCGTCGGCCGAGGAGACGAGCACCGGGTCGGGAAACTTGTCGAGGTCGAGCGCGAAGAGGCCGCCGAAGCCGCCGATCTCCGAGAGCACGTTCTTATTGAACGTCTTGCGGGCGAGCATCTTGATGCGCTGCTTGGCGCGGTCGCCGGCGGAGATGTCGACGCCTGCGTCGGAGTAGGAGATGGATTGCCGGGACGGCTTGGCAGGGGGCGTGATTTCGTTCTCTTCCGGCAAAGCGCGGCTCCTCAGCAATCAATATTTCGGGGCGGAGTGCGTGATCTCCGGTAAGACGAGGGACTTTCAGTCTAGCAGGGTAAATTTCCACGCTTGTGAAAACAGCGTTTGCGGCTCGCAGGTGCGACCGCTCTGGCGCTGGGCCCGGCGGGTAGACTGAAGGAATGCGTTCCATGGAGAGATCGAGAGTATTGCAGGAGCGGGCAGCGGGTTTGCTGCCCGGTGGGGTGGACTCGCCGGTGCGGGCGTTTCGTGCGGTCGGCGGCGATCCGCCGTTTGTGGCTCGGGCCGAGGGCGCCTATCTTTGGGACGTCGACGGAAATCGTTACCTGGACTGCTTCGGCTCGTGGGGCCCGATGATCCTCGGTCATGCGTTTCCGCCGGTCGTCGAGGCGATCCGGGAAGCGGCTGCAAAGGGAGCGAGCTTTGGCGCGTCGCACGCGGGCGAGGGCGACCTGGCGGAGCTGGTGCGGCGTTGCTTCCCGAGCGTGGAGCGGCTGCGGTTTGTGAGCTCGGGCACCGAAGCTTGTATGAGCGCAATTCGCCTGGCGCGAGGCTTTACCGGCAGAAAACTCGTCCTTAAGTTTGAAGGCTGCTACCACGGCCATGCGGACGCGCTGCTGGTGAAGGCGGGTTCGGGGATTGCCACGCTGGGCATTCCCGGGTCGGCCGGTGTGCCCGAGGAGACTGCGATGCACACGCTGGCGCTGCCGTACAACGATCTGACCGCGGTGCAGGCTGCGTTCGACGCGTACCCGGAGCAGATTGCGTGCGTGATCGTGGAGCCGGTGGTCGGGAATGCAGGCACAATCATTCCAGAGACGGGCTACCTCGCGGGGCTGCGCCGGATCACGCGTGAGCATGGCGCGCTGCTGATTTTGGACGAAGTCATGACCGGCTTTCGGCTGTCGCTGGGGGGGGCGCAGCAAATCTATGGCATTGACCCCGACATCACCACGCTGGGCAAGATTATCGGCGGAGGATTGCCCTGCGGGGCGTTTGGCGGACGCGCCGAGGTGATGGAGTTCCTGGCGCCGCTTGGGCCGGTATACCAGGCCGGTACGCTTAGCGGGAACCCGCTCGCAATGGCCGCGGGGATTGCGACGGTCGGCTACCTGGTGGAGCATCATGGCGAGGTTTACGCGAAGCTCGAAGAGACGACCGCGGCGATTGCTGACGGGGTGGTCGCTCTCGCGCGGGAGGCAGGCGTGCCGATAACCATGAACAGAGTGGGCTCCATGTGGACGTGGTTTTTCACGGGTGAGGCGGTGAATGACTTCGGGGATGCGTCTAAGAGTGATACCGCGCGCTTCGGCCGGTTTCACCGTTCGATGATGGAGTCCGGCGTGTGGCTGCCGCCGTCGCAGTTTGAGGCGGCATTCTTGAGCACGGCGCATGGGCAGCCGCAAGTGGACATGCTGCTGGAGGCCGCGAGCGGAGCATTGCGAAGTTGAAGATGGTCGAAGCCGCGCCGAAGGGCAGGAGTGCGGGCGCTACACGGCTTTGCGGGGACATCGAAAGATTTAGGGCTTCGCGCGAAAGGAATGGTTGGAATGGCGGTGGCAGGGCGGGCGGCAATAAGGGCGATCACGCGCCGCCGATTCGCCTGCGCGAACGGCGCCGGCGTCGTCCTGTTGCTGGTGGCGGCCCTGGGCGCGAGCAGTGTTGCGCGGGCGCAAGGTGGGCCTTCGCCGGGTGCCGCGCTGCCGGACGCGCCGGATGTCTCCGCGATGTTGCAGGCGCAGACGCCGAAGGCCAGCACAGGCGAGATTCGCGGCGTGGTGGTCGATGGCGACGACGATATGGTGCCGGGCGCGCAGTTGACGCTGACGCACGACGGCCAAAGCGACGTACGCCAGACGACGGCGGACGAGCATGGCGGCTTTCAGTTCTCCGGAGTGCCGCCAGGAGCGTTCACGATCAAGGCGAGCTATGAGGGGATGACGAGCGGAACGTTTATCGGGGTGCTGCGTGCGGGCGAATCGGTGAAGACGCTGCCGATTAAACTGGACGCTGCGGCATCTGAGTCCATCCAGGTGGTGGCGACGCGCGAGGAGCTGGCCGAGGCGGAGATTCACGTCGAAGAGCACCAGCGCATCCTCGGCATCGTGCCGAACTTTTATACGGCGTACGACTGGCACGCCGCTCCGCTCTCGAGCAAACAGAAGTTCCAGCTGGCCTGGAAGAACATCATTGACCCAGGGAGCTTCTTCGTCACCGGCGTGACCGCGGGCATTGAACAGGCGAACAACTCCTTCGCGGGGTATGGGCAGGGTGTGGCTGGGTACGCTCGGCGCTATGGCGCGGCTTCGGGTGATCTGATCTCCGGAACCTATCTTGGCGGGGCCATTCTGCCGTCGCTGTTCCACCAGGACCCGCGTTACTTCTACAAGGGAACGGGAAGCATCAAGTCGCGTATCGCATACGCGATCACGCGCGCTTTCATCTGTCGTGGCGATAACGGCAAGGATGAGTTCAGCTTTTCAGGGATCCTCGGCGACTTGGCGGCGGGCGCCATCTCGAACACGTACTATCCGCCGGGCAGCCGGTCGGGTGCGGCGCTTACGTTTGAAGAGGGTGGGTTGAATATACTGGGGGATGCCGCCGGCAATATCGTGCAGGAGTTCGCCTTGAAGCACCTTACGCCGCACTCACCGAACTATCCTGCGACGGGCAATCCTGCCACTGGAAAAGCTGCGATGGGCAATGCTGCGACGACCGGGGCGAGCCAGCCGTGAGGCTTGGTTGGTCGTTTCTTCTGGTCGCCGCCGTTGCGACGTGTGAGCTGCACGCGCAGACTGTGCACGAGCCGAAGCTGCCGGTCGAGCAGATTGCGACGGCAAACTTCGGGGCGGATGCGCCCTGGTTTGAGCGGAACATTCCGTTTCTTGAGATCGACGACCCGGAAATTCAGCAGATCTACTACTACCGGTGGAAGCTGTTTCGCGGGCACATCCGCGAGATTGGCGAGCAGGGCACGACCGTGCTGGAGTTCCTGCCGAACGTGCCCTGGGCGCGCCAGCCGTACACCGACCTGAACGACTCGGCTTCGTTCCACCTGATGGAGGGCCGTTGGCTGCGCGACCCTTCGGTCGTCGATAACCTGATCGACCATCTCTACACCGGCGGCGCGAACGACCGGCACTTCTCGGAGTGGATTGCTGCAGCGACGGTCGATACGACGCTCGTCACCGGCAATCCGGCGCCCGCGATGAAGCATCTGGACACGATGCAGCATATTTACAACCTTTGGGATGATCACCTGGACCGGCAGCGCGGGCTGTACTGGATTGAGCCGCTGCTTGATGCGACCGAGTACACGATCTCGTCGATCGACGCCTCGGGTGCGGGGTTTGAGGCGCAGCCGAGCGTGGATCAGAATCACAATGGATTTACCGGCGGCTTTGCGTATCGGCCTTCGATCAACAGCTACCAGTATGCGAACGCGCTGGCGATTGCGCGGCTGGCGAAGCTCGCGGGAAAGCCGGAGGTTGCGGCGGATTACGAGGCGCGTGCCGCGCGCATCCAGGCCGCGGTGCTGGGGCAGCTTTGGAGCCCGGCTTTCGAGCATTTTACGGATCGTTATCAACGCTCGACGCCCTATGTGAAGGCGGGTGAGTTTATTCGCGGGCGCGAGCTGGTGGGGTATGTGCCGTGGACGTTCGAGCTTCCGCCGGAGAATGCGAGCCAGTACAGCAGGGCGTGGCAGCACGCGCTTTCGCCGGGTGAGCTGGGCGGTCCGTTCGGGTTGCGGACGGTCGAGCCCAGCTACGCGCGGTACATGGTGCAGTATCGCTACGACGCGGCGACCGGCCTGCGCGAGTGCCAGTGGAACGGGCCTTCGTGGCCGTTCCAGACGTCGGAGGCGCTGACCGGCATGGCGAATCTGCTGGACGACTACCCGGCCGCCGGCGTGACCGCGAGCGACTACCTGCGGCTGCTGCGGCAGTACACGCACGAGCACTATCTCTCGCCCGGTCATCCCGACCTGCAGGAGGACTACGATCCGGATTCCGGCAAGCCCATCGTTGGGCTGCCGCGCTCGCACCACTACAGCCACTCCACCTATGTGGACCTGGTGATCAGCGGGCTGATTGGCGTGCGGCCGAGGGCGGACGATGTGCTGGAGCTGCGGCCGCTGTTGCCCGTAGGCGGTGATCATCCCATCCGCTACTTCGCGCTGGAGCGGCTGGCGTACCACGGGCACCTGGTTTCGGTGATCTACGACGCGGATGGCACGCGGTACGGGGTTGGACGCGGGCTGACGGTGTTTGTCGATGGCAAATTGGCTGCGGGTGCGAAGCCGTTGGGGCCGATGAAAGTGAAGCTGGCCGCCGTGCCACTGGTTCGGGCCGCGCAGCCGCGGGTCGATCTCGCGGTCAATGTCGGGGTGCCCGATGGACCGCACGCGACGGCGTCTTCGAGCGAGTCCGAAGAGGGGCTGGAGCAGGGGATCGATGGCCGCATGTGGTTCTTTCCGGAGATCGCGAACGGCTGGTCGCCGGCTGTCTCGGATGCTTCTCCCGAGAGCTGGTACGCGGTGGACTTTGGCGGGGCCCGCAACGTCGGGTCGGTTGAGCTTTACTTCCTCGACGATGGCAGGCGCTTCAAGGCGCCTGCCAGCTACCGGGTGCAGGTGAAGACCGAGGCTGGCTGGAAGGATGTGCCGGTGCGCAAGCAGACCCCGGCGCAGGCGATTGCTGGTGGGGTCAACCGGGTGGAGTTTGCGGGTGTCTCAGCCATGGGCGTTCGCGTCCTATTTGCCCAGCCTGCGAATGGCGCTCGCTTTCGCTTGATCGAGCTGAAGGCGTTCGCTCCGGGGCAGTAAGGCGCGTACGAATCTGGGTTGATGCGCGGCGAAGTGCAACTATTTTGGTGCAGCTCCCTCTCCTACTCTGAGGAGGCTGTAGACCCATGGCGACAAAGAAGAGCAGCGGCAGAAAGTACGGACCGGCGGCGTCGAAGTCTGTCGAACGCGAGATGAAGGCGTTCAAGGAAGGCAAGCTGAAGAGCGGCAGCGGAGCGAAGGTGACGAACCCGAAGCAGGCGATTGCGATCGGGCTTTCGGAGGCGCGGGAGAAAGGCGCCAAGATGCCCCCACCGCCAGCAGGTACGGCATCGGCCAAGAAGCCGGCTGCCAAGAAGGCAGCAGCTAAGAAGGCATCAGCCAAGAAGACAGCAGCCAAGAAAACGGCCGCGAAGAAAGCTCCTGCGAAGAAGGCTGCAGCCAAGAAGAGTGCAGCTAAGAAGACCGTGAAGAAGGCCGCCTCAAAGAAGTAACACTTGCGGCTACTTCTTATCGGAGGACGAGGCCGCCGGTGCCGGCGCGGGAGTTGCCGCGGCCGTAGGAGCAGCCGGTGCTGCGCTCGAGTCGCCGGTTGATGCGGCGGCGGGTGCGCTGTCGGATGAGCCGGAGGACGGCTTGGCGGAACCGTATCCATCCGCGTACCAGCCGCCGCCTTTCAGCGAGAACGCCGGGGCGGAGATGACGCGCTTCAGTGCGCCGCCGCAGTGCGGGCAGGTGGTGATCTCGGGGTCGGAAAACTTCTGGATCTTTTCCGTGTGCTTATGGCAGGCGGTGCATTCGTATTCGTAGAGCGGCATAGTTGTAACCTTCGTCTAGTCTAGCCGATTGCCCCCGGGCGAGACGGCTGCGACTCAATGGGTTTAGAATCGGCGCGAGCAGCCATAACGCCGAGGAGCCGCGCCCCCATGAAGAACCAACCCACGCAAAGCGATCGCCGCACATTTTTGAAGACGGGCGGCGCCGTCGCCGCGGGCCTTCTCGCGCAGGCCGCGACCCCCGCCCGCGCAGCCGACACCCACCTGCCCGCACTGCCCTCGAACCCGCGCACCCTGGCCGCGATGCCGACGCGCAATCTTGGCAAGACCGGCTACAAGGTCGGCATCTTTTCGCTCGGCGGGCAGGCTTCGCTCGAGAAGCCGAACAACTTTGACGTGGCCGTGCCGATCATCGAGCGGGCGCTCGACCTGGGCGTCAACTACCTCGACACGTCGTCCATCTACGGCGGCCCGGAGCGCTGGAGCGAGCAGTATGTCGGCCAGGTGATGAAGACGCGGCGCGACCAGGCGTTTCTCGCGACGAAGACCAAGGAGCGCACGCGCGAGGGCTCGCTGCGCATGATCGAGAAGTCGCTGAAGCTGCTGAATACCGATCACGTCGACCTGTGGCAGCTGCACGACGTTGGCCTGCCGGAGGATGTGGATGCCATCTTCGCCAAGGGCGGCGCGATGGAAGCGCTGCAGGAGATGAAGGATCAGAAGGTGGTGCGGTACCTGGGCGTAACCGGGCACTACCGGCCGGAGGCGCTGATCGACACCGTCAACCGCTACCCGTTCGACACGATTCTGATGGCGTTGAGCGCGGCCGACTCGCACATTCATTCGTTCCAGGAGAAGCTGCTGCCGCTGGTCGTCGAGAAGCAGATGGGCATCATCGGGATGAAGGTTCCGGCGCGCGGCCGGCTGCTGTCGTCGTGGACGCCGCCGTCGCTCGACGCGCAGCGCCACTCGTGGGAAGGATCTGCGATCGCCACGCGCCCGGGCGTGATGACGATGAAGGATGCGATGAACTTCGCGCTGACGCACCCGGTGAGCACGATCATCATCGGCTGCGACAACATCGGGCAGCTCGAAGAGAACGTGAAGATCGCGCAGGATTTTACGCCGCTCTCGCAGACGCAGATGGCCGCGCTGAACGACGCTGCGGCACCGGTGGCGCAGCAGTCTTTGTTCTTCCGGTTTACAGACCGCAGCAAAGGCTAAAGGCTGTCCTCGCCGGACGGGCCCGCTGGTCGCGCGGGGCGAGCACTTCGTGCTGTTTTGGGCTTCGCGTGGCCTACCGACGGCTAATTGCCGGTGGAGGCTACTTCCTTGCTCGCCTTTGGTTGTTCGGCGGCTTGCTTCAGCATCTTCTTGATGCGCCCTTCCACATCATCGTCCGCGCCCATGCGCTGCGTCTGCAGCATCACGCCGTCCGACGCGATCATGTAATAGCTCGGAATGAGTGAGTTGCCGAAGCTGCGCGCAATCGAACCGTCCGCATCGCGATATTGGATCCAGGTCATCTCGTGCTGGGTCACGAACTGCTTCCATTTCGCCTCGTCCTTGTCCACCGAGATGCTGATGACGACGAGCGGCTGCCCGGCGAACTTCTTTACCAGCTTCGCCAGATGCGGAAGTTCCTCGTTACACGGACCGCACCATGTCGCCCAGAAGTCGATCAGCACTACGCGGCCCTGCATGTCGTCCAGGTTGAACTTGGTGCCGTCGAGCGTCGTGACCTCGAACGGCGGCGCCATCTTGTTGAGCGAGAGCTTGGGGTCTTCGGCAAAGTGCCGCGCGCGGATCACCATGGGATCGCTGGGCCTGGCCGCGGCCGCGCACGCGGCAAACTCCTTGCTGGCGTCGGCGTCGTTGCCCATGCGTGCGAGCACGCAGGCGTCTTCGTAGCGCGCGTTGTTGTTCCCGGGGTAGGTGGTGAGTGCGGCCTGGAAGGCCTCGTGCGCGGCTGAGAGCTGGTCGGCCTTGGGCTTTTCGCCCGCTTTGGCCAGGATGGCTGCGCCGAGTTCCGTCTGTCCAAGCGACTTGGCCACTGGGCTCGTGGCGACCGCCACCATCTGCTGCGCCGTTGCCATGGCGTCCTTGGCCTCGCCCAGGCCGAGCTGCATCTCGTAGATGTTGCGCAGGCATGCGGTGCATTCGCCGCCGGCGATCTTATCCGCCTTCTTGTAGGCGTCGATTGCGAACAGATACTGCCGCTGCCTCTCCATCTGCTTCGCCTCGGTCATGGCAGAGACGAACTTCGGGTCGGAGGCAAAGGCGGGTGCGACCGGTTTCACCGGCTGCGCAGAAGCTGCAGGGGATGCGGACTGAGTCGGCGTCTGCGCCGATGCTAAGAGGGCGGAAGCTGCGAGAAATGCCGGTACGATCGCGAGTCGGCTGAAACGCATGGGATAGATGCTCCAGGGAAGAAAGTCTCAAAGCATCTTCCACCGCGATGCGAAGGAACTCAAGCGAAATCGTCCGCCAGAGTCGAACTGGCTAGGTAGCCTTGCGATTCTTCAGCTGGGTGAGCAGGGTGGAGCGGAGCAGGGTCAGCATCAGCGCTGTGACCGGCGCCCAGATGAGGGTGCCGAGCGCGATCAGTATCAGGTTGTTGCGCAGGCTGGCGGCGAGTGGGATGCGCAGGACGATCTGCTGCGTGACCGCGTAGGCCGCGACGGCGGCGACCGCGGTTCGGGCCAGCTCCGGGAAGTCGAGCGTGGCGAGCGAAACCAGGCGCGCGCGGTGCAGCAGGATGGCAAGCGCGATGGTGTGCGCGAGGATGCCGATGTCCGACGCGATGGCGAGGCCCTCGACGCCAACCTTGTGGAAGAGCATTGCGTATACGGGGATGGAGAACAGCGTGACCAGCGTGCCGGAGACGGCCGGCGTGAGCGTGTTGCGCGCGGCGTAGAAGGCGCGGGCGTAGATGCCCTGGGCGCTCCAAAGCGCGAGCGAGAGGGCAAACGTGGCCAGATACTTGCCGGTCAGCAGTGCGTCGAGCTGGGTGAGGCGTCCACCCTTCAGCAGCCCGCCGATGGGGATGGCGAGCGCAATCAGCCACGCGCTAACCAGCAGTGAGACTGCGATCAGGCGCGAGACCGAACGCGTGACCGCGTGGTTGAAGTCGTAGAAACGGGACTGAGCGTAGAGGGACGAGAAAAAGGGTAGCGAGGCCGCGCCGGCAGCCATGCCGATCACGCTCAGGGGCGCATTGAAGAGCGCTTTGGCGTTGGTGAGGAGCGTGATGCCGCCTTTATCCGCGGCCGCGTAGTGCGCGAGGATCCACTTGTCGGCCATGGTCAGCGAGACGCCGATCATGAGCGGCAGCGAAAGTTTCAGCCACTCTACGAACGCCGGATGGCGCAGGTTGAAGACGAAGGTAAAGCGCAGGCCGCCGCGTACCGCGCCGATCAGGTTGATCAGGGTAGACCCGATGAAGGCGCCGGCCAGGACACCGAAGGCGAGCGAGTCGATGCCGAAGCGCTTCGCCAGCAGGACGCCGCCCAGAATGATTCCCAGGTTGTAGATGAGCGGCGTCACCGCCTGGTAGAGGAAGATCTTGCGCACCAGCAGCCGGGAGCCGAGCACGCCGCCGGCGAAGAAGAAGAGCTGCGCCGGCAGCAGCAGGCGGGTGAGATGGGTGCAGAGCGCGGCGGTTTCGGGGTCGAGCTTGCCGAAGAAGACGCGGGTGTAGAGCGGGGCGAAGATCTCGGCCAGCAGGATGACGGTCGAAAGGACGACGGTCATCGCGACCAGGATGGCGGAGAGGGCGCGGTCGGCGCCCGCATCGTCCGGCTGGCCGTTGGCGCCTGCCTCGCGAAAGCGGCTGAGCATGGACACCAGGGTGATGCTGGCCACGCCGCCGACGAGGAAGTAGCTCAGCATGTCCGGCAGCTGGAACGCGGCGTTGTAGGCGTCGGTGGTGTGGCCGGCGCCGAAGACGAAGGCGATGTACTTGGTGCGCACCAGGCCCAGCAGCCCGGAGCCGATGGACGAGAGCATCAGCAGGATGGTCGCGGAGCGGGCGCTGTGCTGGCGGGTGAGCGAGAAGAAGCCGGTAGGCACGGGTTGGGTCTGGATGTCGGCTGGCACGTTGGGCGATGAAGGGTGCATGCCCAGTTTATCGTGTTCAGCGTGGCATCACCGGCGGGCCGCGCTCCGGTGGGTTCGGCTGACTGTGCCGCGGTCAGGCTGCTGTGTCTTCGCCTGGCTTGTTGTTTCGGAAGGCGAGTACGCAGGGAGAGATAAGCATGGCGAAGAACGAGAAGACGATGGCGGTGTCGTGAATCATGGTGTATCCCCTATTCGTTCGGCTGTGTTGCCGATTGGTTGAGTGTCCTCCCCTGCCGGGGGGATGGCTATGGCACGAAGGCAGAGTGTGGACTAACACCTTTAGGGGATATCGGTCTCGATACCTGTGAATCGGTGCAAAAACGGACGGGCGGAGCCGCTAAGCTCCGCCCTGTGGCTGAAGGTTCAGGCTGGGTTAGTGGTGTCCGCCGCCGTGTCCGCCCCCGGCATGTCCGCCGCCGCCGTGAAAGCCTCCACCGCCGCCATGGAATCCGCCGCCACCCCCGTGGCTGCCGCCGAAGCCTCCGCGAGCCGCGGGAGCTCCGCCGCCGTGGAATCCGCCTGCAGGCGCCCCTCCGTGGAAGCCTCCGGCCGGGGCTCCGCCGCGATATCCGCCACCGCCGCGGTATGCCCCTCCGCCTCGGTACGCTCCGCCTCCGCGATAACCGCCGCGGTAACCTGCGCGACCGGGAAAGTAGCGTCCGCCGCCGGGGCCGCCGAAACGGTGACCGCCCCATCCGTGGCCATAACCCCAGTGATACCAGGGTCCGACGCCGAGGAAGATGCCGTTATAGAAATAGCCGGGACCGTAGAAGCCATAGGGCGCGCAGGAGTAGGGCGCGTAGCCGTAGTAGCCGTAGGGGCAAACCGGCGGCTCACCGATATTGACCCCGACGCTGAACTGGGCGTTTGCCGGGGTCGTTGGACAGAAGAGCAGCGCGGCAACGATGGCGCAGGCTGCGAGGAAAAACTTGGGGGTACGCATGACAGGACCCTTTCTGGACACGGGCGCTCGTACTGGGGAGGTGCGTCCGCTGTGTGCGTCGCGAAGGAATTTTCACGGCACCTATTGGGTAGAACCGCAAATGCGGGTCAAAGTTGCTTCGAACGCATGGTTTCGCGCGGTTTTCGGGTTGCGGCGGATGTTGCGCTGGGGTGCGATCGAGAAGGCGATCCTTGCTCGTCCGCAAGCCGGCTCTCGATTGTGCCGCGCGCCGGGGCGGTAGAATAAGGGCATTATGTCTGAGCATGGTGCCAAAGAGCTGCCGTTTGTCGATCTGTCGAAGCCCGTGGGTGAGGGGTTGGTTCGAGTTACTTTCCTGCCGGAGAACAAGACGGTGGAATTTCCGTTCGGGTCGCTGCCGTATGAGGGGCACGGCGAGCCGATGAGCTTCCTCGACGTGGCCGAGAACTACGACATCTTTCTGGATCATGCGTGCGGCGGAGTGTGCGCCTGCACGACCTGCCACCTGTGGGTGAAGGAAGGCGCGAAGGGGATCTCCGACGCCGAGGACAAGGAGCTGGACCGGATGGAGACCGCGGCGGATATCCAGCTGAACAGCCGGCTGGGCTGCCAGGCGATTATCGAGAAGCCGGGCGCGTACGTGGTTGAGATTCCGAAGTGGAATCGCAATTATGTGCAGGAAGGTAAGCCAGTCAGCGGCGCGCCGGCGCGGGATTACGGGAATATCAAGGAATAGGGAAAGCAAGGGCAAGTGCGCCCTGATCGCGGGCGGCGACCACTTCGTGGCCTTTTAGACGCTCCGCGTGGCACGGCGCCGCTAGGTGGTGTGGTCGACGATGATCTTCCAGCCTTCTTTGGTCTTTTCGAGCACCATGGAGAAGGCGCCTTCGGCGTTGCCGCCGCTCTTCTTGTTGCGTTCCAGCTTGTACCGTCCCACCAGCACGGCGTAGTGCTCATCGAGCACGCGCGGTTCGGGGTCTGAGAACGAGAGCGTCCCCATGGCTTCCTTGTTGGGATAGTCACGCTTGTACTCGGCGACCATCTCGGTAAAGCCCCGGGAGATGCGGCTGCCGACGAAGAGGATGTCGGGGGAATCCTTATAGGCAGAGGTAAAGGCGTCGAGATCGCCCTTGTTCCAGGCGTCTTCCTGCCGCGTGATCACCTTGACGACGTCGAGCTCGTCGCGAGAGAGGGTGCGGAGCTGATCGGGTGGGCCTTGCGCCGCGGTGGACTGGGAAAGCAGCGTCGCGGGAGCGCAGCAGAGGGCAAGCAGAAGAAGGCAGGAAAGGCGGCTGAGAAGACGGCTGAGGTTCGGCGTCTGGAGATTCATGTTGGACTCACCGGGTGCGGCTTCGATCGAGGGCTTGCGGCTAGTGTACGTGCTAGCGGATCGTGCGGTTTTCATGGCGTTGGATGCCGCTGGCCCGGATGAGGTGGAAGTTGTACCGGCGGGACGAGGAAGCCGGGAACAACCCAGACGAGGTTGATGCAGGCAACCAGGCCGAGCGCGACCAACGGCTGCACCGTCGCGATGGCGATCGCGACCAGGTAGGTTGCAAGGCAGAGGATGCCTTTACGCATTTCGGCCAGCTGCTCGGCGAGGAGGATGGCATCCTCCGGATCGTCGGCGCGCAGGCACGAATGGCGGGCGATGGCGTGCGCGAGCAGGGTGTAGGTGACGCCGTCGAGAAAGAGCGACGCGGCGTAGAGGCCGACGGGAAACGTGCGGATGCCCTTTTCGACCAGGTAGTTGGTAAAGAAGGGGATGAGCGAGAGGGTGAAGAGGAAGAAGATGTTGGCCCAGAGGATGAACGCGTCGACATGCTTGAGCCGGTCGATCAGAACGTGGTGGTTCAGCCAGTAGAGACCGGTGAGCAGGAACGACAGCAGGTAGACCGCGATGGTGGGCAACACGGTGAGGAAGCCGGCGAGACCATCGGCGTGCGGCACCTTCAGGTCCAGCACCATGATGGTGACGATGACGGCGATCACGCCGTCGGAGAAGGCTTCCAGGCGATTCGGGCTGGGTTGCTTGTGCATGGGAGATGAGGTGTGACAGCAGCATACATCGAACCAGGCGGGCGCCAGGAGTTTTGCGCCAGGAGCTTTCCGTTCGGTGCGGCCAGCGGCGGGTTCTAAGATGGAGAGATGGATACGACTCGCACGGTTCATGCGGTTTGCTCGCTGGACTGCCCGGATAGCTGCGGCGTGTTGGTGACGGTGGATACGGCGAGCGGCCGGGCGACGCGGGTGCAGGGCGACCCGGCGCATCCGGTGACGCGCGGGTTTTTGTGCGGCAAGGTCGCGAAGTATCTCGACCGGGTATACGCGCCGGACCGGCTGTTGTACCCGATGCGGCGGCGCGCCGGCGTAGCGAAGGGCTCGCTGGTGCGCGGGCGGGAGCTTGAGGCGTTCGAACGGGTTTCGTGGGATGAGGCCTTGGGTGCGATCGCCGAGAAGCTGACCGGGATTGCCGCGCAATTTGGGGCGGAGAGCATTCTGCCGTATAGCTATGCCGGGACGATTGGGCAGCTGGGATACGGTTCGATGGACCGGCGTTTTTTCTACCGGCTGGGCGCGTCGCAGTTGGACCGGACGATCTGCGCGGCGGCCGGCGGCGAGGCGCTGAAGCAGGTGTACGGCGTGAAGCTGGGAACGACGCCGCAGGAGTTTGCGGATGCCGGGTTGATCATCGCGTGGGGTGCGAACATCCACGGAAACAACGTGCACCTTTGGCCGTTTATCGAAGAGGCTCGCCGGAGTGGCGCGCGGCTGGTCGTGATCGATCCGTACAAGACTCGTACAGCCGCGCTGGCGGACGAGCACCTCCAGATCAACCCCGGAACGGACGGGCTGCTGGCTCTCGGGCTGATGCACGTGATCTTCCGCGACGGGCTGGAGGATCGCGAGTACATGGCCGCGTGTACGCATGGCGGCGAGGAGCTGCGCGCCCACGCGCTGAAGCCGGCACATGCGCCTGAGCGGGTTGCGGCGGTGACGGGGCTTGCGGCTTCGGCGATCGAGGGGCTTGCGCGGGCATACGGTTTGGCTGGACGTGACGGGCGCAGGCCGGCGGCAATCCGGCTGAACTACGGGATCCAGCGCAGCGAGAACGGCGGGACGGCCGCGCGGGCGGTGGCGATGCTGCCGCTGATTACCGGGTCCTGGCAGCACAAGGGAGGCGGGCTGCTGCTTTCGATGAGCGGGGCGTTTCCATTCAACGACGCGAAGCTGCAGATGCCGGAGTTGATGCGCGTGGGGTCACCGGAGAAGATGCCGCGCGTGGTCAATATGAATCAGCTTGGCGCGGCGCTGACGGAACTGCAGGAGCCGCCGGTGAAAGCCTTGTTCGTCTACAACTCGAATCCAGCAGCGGTAGCGCCGAATCAGAACGCGGTTTTGGCGGGATTGCGGCGAGACGATCTCTTCCTGGTCGTGCACGATCAGTTCTTCACGGATACGGCGGATTACGCCGACATCCTGCTGCCGGCGCCTACGTTTCTCGAAACCAGGGATGTGCAGGGCAGCTACGGGCATCGGCTGGTGCAGATCAACCAGCGCGCGATTGAGCCGCTGGGCGAGGTTCGCAATAACGTGCAGGTCTTTGGCGAGCTGGGGCGAAGGATGTTTCCGGGCGAGGCGTGGGCTGAGGCGGACGAAGACGCGCTGATCGATACCGCGCTGACGACCGCATCGCCGTGGATGCGGGGGATCACGCGCGAGCGCCTGGAGCGCGAGGGCCATGTGCCGCTGGCACTCGAAGGGCTTCCGTTCTCCGATGCTTCGTGGTTCCGGACAGCCAGCGGGCGGGGTGAGCTGCTGCCGGTGCCGGAGTTCGTCGCGCCGGTTGAATCGCGCGCGGCCGACAATGCGACGTATCCACTGGAGTTTCTGCCCCGCAAGGCGGACAACTACATGAACTCAACCTTCGCCAACCATGGCGTGCACCAAAGGATGGAAGCGGCAACGGCGGGCGTGCTGGAGATGCACGCGGAAGATGCGGCGGCGCGCGGCGTGGGTGTGGGCGACGAGGTGGAGGTCTTCAACGCCCGCGGACGGATTGCGCTGCGGGTGAAGTTGAGCGGTAAGGTTGGGCGCGGGGTGGTCGCGGCGCGGCTGGACTGGAATAAATTGCAGGGAGATTTGAGCGGCCGTGGTGCGAATGTGAACGCGCTGACATCAGAGAGACTGACGGATATCGGCGGCGGGGCGACCTTCTACTCCACGCTGGTTGAGGTGAAGAAGACAGTTGTCGGTTCTCAGTTGTAGGTTTTCGGTTTCGAGTTTAAAGGGAGATGGCATGGCGCGTGAGATTGATTGGAAAGAGTCGGAAGAGATCGGGATTCTACTGCAGGAGAAGTACCCGGAGATTGAGCCGTTCAGCGTCAGGTTTACGGATCTGCACGCGTACGTGGTGGGGCTGCCGGGATTCACGGGCGATCCGCAGAAGTCCACGGAGCCGATCCTCGAAGCGATCCAGATGAAGTGGAACGAAGAGTGGGAAGACGCGAAGGGGTTGTAACGGCTCTCTGCCGTTTGTCGTACTGATTCATGCTCTGGCCGCGCGCTGAGCTAGTATGCTGCGGCTATGCGAGACATTCTGCTGGGCGTAGTGATGTGGCTGGGGCTGCAGGGTGGGTTTACGCCTGCAGCCACCGGGGTCTCCCGCATTGCCGGGGCGGATGCCGGGTCGGGGATTGCCTATGTGCTGATCTCCGGAGAGGGCCGGCTGGCAGGTGCGGGTATCCCTGCCGGCGCGAGCGTGGGGCCGCGGCTGACGGCGCAGTGCACCAAGGCTCCGGATGGCAAGCTGCGGTTTGAGCTGCTGGCGGACTTTGGCGGCGTGGACGCAGTTTCGTACGTTCCGCCTTGGAAGCCAAAGCAGGGCGAGTTGTTTCCGCCGCCGGTGAACGCGTCGCAGGTGACGATGGAGTTCCTGGGCTATACGAAGGTGAAGCCGGTGAAGCGCGAGTGGGATGCGATCGCGGAGATCCCGGGCGAGTGGAAGTATGCGACGCCGGCGCTGGCCTCGAAGAATTTGGAGCAGGTCATGTTCTACCTGCAGTACCTGCGGGCGCTGCCAACCCTAAGGCTGACTCCGCCGGGGAGGGCTGCGGCCGAGTGGGAGACGACCGCGTGGCAGGACGCCGTGAAGGCAGAGCCGTTATGCGCGGCGAGCGGGCTCTGAAAAAGTAAATCGGCAAATAATGGTGATTATACCTTTGACAAACCCATACTAAATTGAGATGATGATTCAGAGGAAACCGCCCTGTGAATCTGAAATCTATCGCCGCTCAGTTCTCTGACCCAGACGCCGCCCGTGAGTTCTTTGAAAAGCAGCGCTGGCCAGATGGCACCGTTTGCCCGTTCTGCGGCGTTATCGGTGAGGCGTACCGATTAAAGGCGAAACCGGACTCCAAATCTCCGGTTCGTCCGGGCGTTTGGAAGTGCAAGGGATGCCGGAAGCAGTTCACCGTGACCAAAGGGACAATTTTCGAGGACAGCCATATCCCGCTCAATACTTGGCTGATGACGATTCATCTCCTCTGTTCCAGCAAGAAGGGCATGAGTGCCTATCAGATTCACCGGATGCTCGGGGTCACCTACAAGTCGGCTTGGTTCATGGTTCACCGCTTGCGATATGCCACGACGCAAGATCCCTTGGCCGCTCAGCTCACTGGGATTGTCGAGGTGGACGAGACATTCATCGGGGGCCGGCGACGCCCGAAGGATCGCGTCTCCCGCGTCGTGAAGCCTGGAGTTCGTCCGAAGGATCAGATTGGCCCCGTTGCTGACAAGCAGGCCGTCCTCTCTCTGCTTCAGCGTGACGGCGAGGTTCGTTCGTTTCATGTAGGCCGCGTCACCGCTGATAACCTGAGACCCATCATTGATCGCCAACTTTCGAGCACCGCGCGGGTGATGACCGATACGAGTTCTGTTCTCGGCAAGGCAATCGCCCCGCGGCGTCACCATCAGGTGAATCATAAGGAAAGCGAGTACGGGCGCTATACCAAGCGGGGTATGTGCATCACCACAAACACAGTTGAGGGGTTCTTCTCGCTTCTGAAACGTGGGATCAACGGAACGTTCCACCACGTCAGCAAACAGCATCTTCACCGCTACCTGGCAGAGTTCGATTTCCGCTACAACAACCGGAAGATCACGGATGGGCAGCGGTCATGCCGCCTGATTCAAGGCGTTGCAGGCAAGCGGCTTACCTATCGGCAGTTGGTGCCGAGGGTGACGGTGATTCCGCCTTCTCAGGCTTAGCGGGTGGCTTGACCCGCAGTAGGCCCGCCACGGCCGCCTCAAACTGGAGCGGGTGCAGAGAAAGTGGCTTTGCGGCGCTTCCATGATCTTCAGTCACAAGGTTTTCTCCGCTCAGGGCGCGCTCCGCTGCCTGCGTCAGTTTCTCCTCAGTCGATAGCTGTTTCTCGCTCACGACCGTATGATACTCGTTCACTGTGTTTTGCCATACCCTCTATCAGAGCCGCAGCGATCCGGTCAAAGTTTCCGTTTGCCTCACGAGCGAGCCTTTTCGCTTGAGCGTGGATGCCAAAATGCAGAAGGGAGAGAAACTTGGTCTCATCAGAGGAAGCATTCTCGAAATTTGATATGTGGAAGAAGTCCAACATATTGCTAAAGGTGCAGTGCATTGAAAGCGGAAAAACCCTCTGGGAACAGTTCGGGACCATTGGCGCAACAGACGAAGCTGAAGGCCTACTTGTCTTTTGGGTGGACGGCGAGCACAGAACACTTGATCTGTCAGGAGCCGAACTTTCATGTGAGGAAGAACGCGTCTCTGCGACGCAGGATGTCGGCGACTGGATAGTCTTTACGAAGGCTTGCATTTACGACGCAACTCCTCTATAAGCGAATTGAGAGATGCGCTTCACCGACGACCCCGCCCGGCAGCGGGGTTTTCAAGGTCTGCGGTATTGTAAATCGCGATATTGTGCACGTCTACGGGTGCCACGTGTAGACGCCGCCATGGTCTGAGCACGTGCCGGACCGATCCCGACTATAGCTATACGTTCCATCGTTACAGTAGGCTGTCCAGTTGGGATTGAATGCGGGCTTGTCTAGTTTGCCGGGTACCCAAGAATCCCACGAGCCGGTTATGTGATAGGTGACTGTACCTCTTTGCCCGTAGACGAGCAGGTCGTTACCGCGACGATCTGCGTAGTAGAACTCGTCCTTGATGCAGGACGCTTCTACTGTGCGTTGTGTATTGGTGCAAGAGAAGAAAACGCGCTTTTCGGGAACAAAGGGTTCCACAATGCAGTCGGGCATCGCCATAAATTTGAAACAGTTGCCCACTGCGTGGCTACCGTCTGACAGAATTAGGTCAACGGCAGCTACTTCAACCCCTCTATCTTCCGAGACAAACTGAGCCACAAGTTGGACAACCATACGGGGAACCGTAGGCGCTAATGTGCGAGTCGGCGATTTCGCTGGCGGCGTCTTGGCGCACCCGCTTACACTCAACCCGATCAAGAACGCCGCGACAGCGGCAATCAAGCGCATTCTTGCTCCGTTTATCGTATGCGATAAATAACAGCCTCAGCGTATCCCGATGCTGGAGGGATGGCAAGCGACATTTGCGTCCGACTGGGCAAGCGCATCCGAGCGATCCGGAAGGCGAGAGGCTGGCGGTTGATTGATCTAGCGCAGCACTCCGGGATCAAGGAAGTGCACTTGTCTTACGTCGAGCGCGGGATGCGCGAAGTCGGATTCAATACGCTCGTCGCCATCGCCAAGGGGCTGGATGTAAAACTCTCGGACCTCATCCGGGACGTGGAGTAGCATAAACCGCATGGAATGCACTCCGATAAACCTAACGTTCGCTCCCGAAGTAGATTTGAACGGCCATGTCGTGCTCTACAGGGTCATCGGTGTACAACTTGACGGACCGATACCTCCCGTGTTCCCGGAGCGGTCGTTCGGATCCATCGAGGATTTGCTGAAGGCAATGTCGGCGGCACTCTCCCGTGACTTGATCGCCCGCATCCGTCGATCCCTTGAGAATGGCACGAAGTTCACTCTTCAAGTTAGTCAAGAGCAAGCCGCTCAATTGCGGTTACTCGCCGAGTGAAGCAAGCACGAAAGCGGATGGGTTTGTCAAAGGTATAACTGCCCAAATAATTGATCTGCATGGACTACAGGGCGGGGTATAGTGGCGGTACTAAGAAACCCCAACTGGAGTGTGCGCTATGAAGAAGTATCTGGCTGAGTTACTGGGGACCTTCGTTCTGGTGTTTGGCGGCGTCGGCAGCGCGGTGCTGGCCGGCGGCAAGATCGGTTATGTGGGCGTTTCGCTGGCGTTCGGGCTCTCGCTGCTGGCGATGGCGTATACGATCGGCCCGATCTCGGGCTGCCATGTGAATCCGGCGGTGACGCTGGGTGTGCTGATGTCGAAGAAGATCTCTTCAAAGGATGCGAGCCTGTATGTCGTCGCGCAGATTCTCGGCGCGATCATGGCTTCGGTGGCGATTCTGATCGTGGCGCAAGGTGGCCCGGGAGGTTACGACGCGCATGTTTTAGGTCTGGGCGCAAATGGATTTGGGACGCACTCGCCGGGGGGATATTCCCTCCTTGCCTGCTTCCTGGTGGAGGTGGTGCTGACGGCTTTCCTGGTGCTGACGGTGCTGGGCACGACCGACGTGAAGGCGCCGGTGGGGTTTGCCGGCATACCGATCGGGCTGGTGCTGGTGCTGATTCACCTGGTCGGGATTCCGATTACAAATACATCGGTGAACCCGGCGAGGAGTATCGGGCCGGCGCTGCTGGTGCAGGGTTGGGCGTTGCAGCAGTTATGGCTGTTCATCGTCGCTCCGCTGTGCGGAGCTGCCGTGGCGGCGCTGTTCTACTCCGTCATCCGCGAGCGCGATGTGCTGATGACGACGGCGCAGGGCGAGAGCGCGCTGGTGACCGAGCAGGCTGAGCGCGAGGTCACGGCCGCGGCTTGAGCGGGCGAAAAGGGAGCCCGCACTGCGGTTGCCGCGCGGGCTTTGGGTTGGTCGTTTGGAAAGAAGATTTTTGTGAGCTGACAGCTTGGAGCTATGAGCTGTCAGCTCGAGTTCGCGAGTCAAGCGTAGAGAGTTTTTGAGTAGAGAGTCAGAGGGTACGGGGCCGGGGCACTCTGCGCTCAGTGAGTGGCGACGTGGATGAGGGCCAGGGCGTTGGGTTCGAGGGTGAGGGTCAGGGTGGAGTGGGTAAGGTGCGTGGTCTCCGGTGGGGGGAGCGCGGTGGCGGCGTTCAGCTTCTTCACCTGCTCGGGCGTGGAGACTTTGGGGCTGCCCATCCTGGCGTAGAGGGGCAGGACGTTTCCGTGCTCGTTATTGACCTGGGAGATGGTGACGGCGGCGTCAGCGGGGACTCCGGATAGCTGGAAAGTGAGGGCTTTTGAGGGTGCGCTGGGCGCGGTGGGCGGCTGGCCGTCGGGTTCCGGGTCGACAATGTTCCAAGCTGCGAGGGTGAGGGTGCCGTCGGGGTTCCGTGTGACGAGGACGTCGTCGGCGGGGTTGGCGATGCGCTCGTCGCCGAGTTGGTGGAGGAGCGCGAAATCGTAGAAACTGGGCTTGTTGATGCCGAACTCTGCGCGCAGGCCGAAGTTGCCTTCGAAGGGTTTGGCGATGGGGCCGCCTTCCTCGAAGACATCGTCGAAGGTCCAGAAGCTCATCTGCTGGACGCGTCCGTCGCACTGGCGGATGGTGTTGGCGACGCCGGGGCCGACGAAGGTGGTGTCGCGCGATTCGGACTGGCCCTGGACGTTCCACTCGGTCCAGAAGAGTGGGAGGTCTTTGCGGCCGGCGGCGTTGATCTGGGCGCGGACTTTGCCGATAGCGAGGCAGACCCGGTCGTCCATGGGGGTGTTGTCGGGCGGCCGCGGGACGTCGAGGGTGTGGGCGTTTATTTGCGACTGCGGGAAGAGGTTTTCGATGGTGTCGTCGGCGTAGCCGTGCGAGGAGATGAAGTCGACCGGGGTGTGGTGCTGGGCGGCGTAGGCGAGGAACTCCGGGACCCAGGAGGCGGCTGCGGTGGCGGGGCCGCCGACTCGGAGGCGCGGGCTGACGGCTTTGAGGGCGCGGGCGGTGTGGTCGTAGAGATCGAAGTAGGAGCGGTCGCGGGGGATGCCGTTCCAGAAGTCGATATTGGGCTCGTTCCACACCTCGAAGTACCAGGTTGCGACCTCGTCGATGCCGTAACGCTGGACCAGATTCTGGGCGAAGGCGGTGATGAGGGCGTCCCAGCGTTCCATCGACTTCGGCGGGGAGACGTTGGGTTTGTACCAGAAGGGATGGAGCGCGTCGGGGTTGAAGGCGAGCTTTTTGGGCATGAAGGAGATCTCGACGACGGGACGGACGCCCTGTGCCAGGAGGCCGTCGTAGATCTGGTCGACGTAGGCGAAGTTGTAGACCGGGTTGCCGTGCTCGTCTTCGGTGTAGACACCGTTTTCGTCGTCGAGAATGCCGTGGAAGCGGAGGTAGTGGAGGCCTGTGACGGATTTTACGGCTCTGAGGTCGTCGCGGTAGTCCTGGCGCATCGCGAGGTTGGCATGGCCGGCGCCGAAGATCTGCTCCCAGAAGTGGGGGAACGGGGTAGTGGGGGCGTGGGCGTCGATGGCGATGGTTTGCTGGGCGGGTGCTGCGGTTGCGGCGGCGGTCAGCAAGGCGGCGAGGAGGAGGGCAGTGGGGCGGAGTGGCATGGGGAACTCTCTGGGTGGAGTGGGGTTTGGCTTCGCTTGCCAGTATGGGCGCTGGGTGAATGCTGCGTCAATCGATTGTCTAAACGTCTGTGCAGGTTCGGGGCCGGAGTCGTAGCATGGGGTTAGAGGTGACGGATGGCGGATACGGTTGCGCGGGAGCATGGGGCTGGCGGTAGTTCAGGTAGTGGGGCGGGCGGGGTGCAGGTGCCGGAGCCAACGCACGCGGAGCGGATGCGCACACTGATGGGGACGCGGTCGGTGGGGACGCTGGCGACGATTTCGGCGAAGGTGGCGGGGTATCCGTTTGGGTCGTTGATGCCGTATGCGCTGGATGAGCGGGGACGGCCGGTTTTCCTGGTCAGCACGATGGCGATGCACACCCACAACCTGAAGCGGGATGGACGGGCGAGCCTGTTTGTGGAGCAGGCGAGCGGCGACGGGGATGTGCTGGGCGCGGCGCGCGGGACGGTGGTGGGCGATGTGGCGCCGGTGCCGGCGGAGGAGGTTGCGGGGGTGCGAGAGGTCTATCTCGCTTGCCATGAGAACGCGAAGTACTGGGTGGACTTCTCGGATTTTGCGTTCTGGCGGCTGGAGCCGGTGGACGTGTACTACGTCGGCGGATTTGGGGTGATGGGGTGGGTTGCGGCGGCGGAGTATGGGGTGGCGGAGATGGATCCACTGGCCGTGGCGGCGACCGGAATCATCGGGCATATGAACGCGGATCATGCTTCGTCGATGGTGCTGCTGGCGAAGAAGTATGCGGGCATCGAGGCGAGTGAGGCGACGATGACGAGCGTGGATCGGCTGGGTTTTACGGTGCGGCTGAAGACCGTGGAGGGGATGAAGGGGACGCGGGTGAATTTTCTGTGGGAGGTTAGGAGTGCGGGGGAGACACGGGCAGTGCTGGTGGAGATGGTGCGGGCTGCGGGTTCCTGATTACGCACTTCAGTCTGTCGGGTCCCATGTGTCGAAGCCTTCGGCAGCCGCAGCTGCTTTCAACTCAAAATCGGAGGCGATGAAGCGCATCGTGGGTGCCGCAAGCAGGTCGCGGGCGATGATCGCACAGCCGAGTTGGATGGCGTCCATGGCGCGGAGATGATGGCGATCGACCAGAGTGTTTGCGGCTTCGATCACCTGCGGGTTGATCGGCTGCTCGACCATTCGGCGCGACTCCGCTGCGATGGCGTCCATGGCAAATGTGGCATCGTCTGGGGAGATGGAGCTTGCTTTGCGGAGGCGGCAGACAGCGGAACGAGCTTCTACCTGCGCCGCCGCCGAAACGACCTTGTTCCGGTCGTCTTCGGTGGTGGCGAAGAGAAGCATCTTGTCACTGCCCTTTTCCGCGATGAACAGCTTTACGAGAGAGCTGGTGTCGATGAAGTGATGGATCTACGGCCTCCCACGATCCCGCAGTAGGATTTCAGAGGCAGAAGCACCGTCCTTGGTGCGAACGGGGCTGAAGCGAGGCGGGATGGTTTGTGCATACTTTGACTGCGTGTTGAGCTTCACAGTTGTGGTCGGGTATTGGGGTGCCCTGGGATTGGGAATAGACGACGTAATCACGGCACCGACTTCGATTGCCTTGGTGATAACTGCCTGGCGGCGTGGCAGAGACAACGCCCACTCATAGCCCCGAGAGGCGAGGTCGTTGTCACGAAACCACTTGAAGGCAATAAAGCTTTTCCCAGCCTTTTCGGCATCGGCAAGCGCGGCACAGAGTTGCTCAATTTCGTTGTCAGAGATGTCTTGTTCGAGGTCGCTCTGGATGCCGAGAGATGTCTGCTCATGCCTTGCTTCCCGAGTTAGCGAGACAGGGTCTTGGATCACTCCGGATTTAATCTGACCCTTAAACTTGTCATAACTGGTCGGCACTGGACTCGTCGTTTGAGAGGCTGAGGTTGCGTTGTCAGCAGGAGTGGTGGACTCCGGACGCTCGAAATAAATCACGATTTCGCCTGTCTCCGGGGTCCAGTTCGAAGCGGCCGCAGTGCTGCGCTTTTTGCGTCCGTCTTCCTCGAGTTGAACCCGGATTTTCAACCCACTTGGCAGGAGGAATGGGAATGCCGCTGTGATGTCACCGCTAAGTGGGGCCGGTCTCAGGTTTTCAAGAGCAGTTTCAATCGTCTGTTCGATATCGCTGATCGTCCTTGGATTAGGTGCGGGGTAGGTCAAAGATGCACTGCTCATATTGTTGAACTCCAATAATGTAATTTTTTAGGATAACGGAGGATCCATAGGACCCTCGCTATTTATATATATAATGGAATCAATCCTCTGTCAAGCCTTTTCTTGGGTGGCGAGTTGGCGGAGGACGTATTGGAGGATGCCGCCGTGCTGGTAGTAGAGGATCTCCTGCGGGGTGTCGATGCGGACGGTAACCGGGAATTCGACGGTGGTGCCGGTCATATTTTCGGCGACGACGCAGAGGTTTTTGCCAGCGGCGAACTTGGTGTCGAGCATGTCTTTGAGGCCGACGATCTCGTAAATCTCTTCGCCGGTCAGGCCAAGGGTTTCAGCGGATTCGCCGGGTTGGAATTGCAGCGGCAGGATGCCCATGCCGACGAGGTTCGAGCGGTGGATGCGCTCGTAGCTTTCGGCGATGACGAAGCGGATGCCGAGCAGGCGCGGGCCCTTGGCGGCCCAGTCGCGCGAGCTTCCAGAGCCATATTCTTTTCCAGCCAGGATCGCGAGCGGTATGCCGCGTTTGGCGTACTCCACCGAGGCGTCGTAGATGGACATTTCGGTGAGTTCGGGGAGCAGGCGGGTGACGCCGCCTTCGGTGCCTGGAGCCATTTTGTTCCGGAGACGCACGTTGGCGAACGTGCCACGGACCATGACTTCGTGGTTGCCGCGGCGGCTGCCGTAGGAGTTGAAGTCCTCGGGGGCTACGCCGTGCTCGATCAGGTACTGGCCGGCGGGGCCGTTCTTTTTGATGGAGCCGGCGGGGGAGATATGATCGGTCGTCACCGAATCTCCCAGGACCGCCAGGCAGCGGGCTGCACGTATGTCTTCGACCAGGGCGGGAGTTGCGGGCATGCCGTCGAAGTACGGTGCTTTGCGGATGTAGGTGGAGTCGACCTCCCAGCCGTAGGTGTCGCCCTGGGGGAAGGTGAGGTTCTGCCAGTTCTGGTCGCCGTCGGAGACGGTAGCGTATTGGTGAGTGAACATTTCGGCGCCGATGGAGGCGTGGACGGTGTCCGAGACTTCCTGCTGGGTTGGCCAGATATCTTTGAGGAAGACCGGCTGCCGCGCGTGGTCGTAGCCGATGGGATCGCTCTCGAAGTTGTGGTTGATGCTGCCGACGAGGGCGTAGGCGACGACCAGCGGCGGGCTCATCAGGTAGTTGGCGCGCACTTCGGGGCTGATGCGGCCTTCGAAGTTCCGATTGCCTGAGAGGACGCTGACGGCGACGAGCGAGTGGTCTTCGATGGCCTTCGAGACGTCGGTTGGGAGTGGGCCGGAGTTGCCGATGCAGGTCGTACAGCCGTAGCCAACGACCTGGAAGCGAAGCTGGTCGAGGTACGGCATGAGGCCGGATTTGACGTAGTAGTCGGTAACGACGCGGGAGCCAGGGGCGAGCGAGGTTTTGACCCAGGGTGGGGTGCGCAGGCCCTTTTCGACGGCTTTTTTGGCGAGGAGCCCGGCGGCGATCATGACGTAGGGGTTCGAGGTGTTGGTGCAGGAGGTGATGGCGGCGATGACGATGGAACCGTGGTCGAGGTACTGGTCGGGGTCGACGCCGAAGCGGGCTTTGACGCTGGTGACAGGGGCCTGGATGTGCTGGGTTTCGGGAGCAGCCGTGAGGGTGGCGACGGGAACGACGTTCTCGGTGAGCGGAAGGTGTTCGGGCGTGCCGGGTGCGGGTGCGCCGATGGAGCTTGTTACATCGCCGGTGGCTGAGGCGTGGCCGCCTTCGCCTTCCCAGCGGACCATCTGGCGGGCGGCGGATTTGTTGCCGTTGGGGCCGAGCAGGTTGGGAAGCTGCTGGGCGAAGCTGGCGGCGGCGTTTGAGAGCAGGACGCGATCCTGCGGGCGCTTGGGGCCGGCTACTGAGGGTTCAACGGTTGAAAGGTCGAGCGAGAGGGTTGCGGAGTAGGTCGCTTCGGGGGCTTCGGGGGTGTGGAAGAGGCCTTGCGCCCGCATGTAGGCTTCGACGAGAGCGATGTGGTCTTCGCTGCGGCCGGTGAGGCGAAGGTAATTAAGGGTCTCTTGATCGACCGGAAAAATCCCGCAGGTAGCCCCATATTCGGGGGCCATGTTAGCGATAGTCGCTCTGTCGGCCAGGGGCAGACCGGCGATACCAGACCCGTAGAACTCGACGAACTTGCCGACGACGCCGAGCTTGCGGAGGGCTTCTGTCACCGTGAGTACGAGATCGGTGGCCGTGGTCCCTTCCTTCAGCTTGCCGGTGAGTTTGAAGCCGACGACCTGCGGCACGAGCATGGAGACGGGCTGCCCGAGCATGGCGGCCTCGGCTTCAATGCCGCCGACACCCCAGCCGAGGACGCCGAGGCCGTTGACCATGGTGGTGTGACTGTCAGTGCCGACGAGAGTATCTGGATAGGCAGTGATCAAGCCGTCGGGGCCTGGAGATGTCGTGAAGACGACGCGGGCGAGGTACTCAAGGTTAACCTGGTGGCAGATGCCCATGCCCGGCGGCACGGCGGAGAAGTTGTTGAAGGCGGACTGGCCCCACTTCAGGAAGGCGTAGCGTTCGCGGTTGCGCTGGAATTCGAGCGCGGCGTTCATGTCGTAGGCGTTGACGGTGCCGAACTCATCGACCTGCACGGAGTGGTCGATGACGAGCTCGGCAGGCTGCAGCGGATTGATCTTTTCGGGATTGCCGCCGAGGGCGCGCATAGCGTCGCGCATGGCGGCGAGGTCGACGATGGCGGGGACGCCGGTGAAGTCCTGCATCAGCACGCGGGCGGGCATGTAGGCGATCTCGCGGGAGGGTTCGGCGGTCGCGTCCCACTTGGCGAGGAACTTGATATCGTCCGCGGTCACGGTGCGTCCGTCTTCGTGGCGGAGGAGGTTTTCTAACAGGATGCGAAGAGAAAACGGCAGCTTGGTGAGGTCGTACTCCTTCAGCGCGGGCAGCGAGAAGTAGGTGACGGTCTGGTTGCCGGCGGTAAGGGTGGATTTTGCCTGGAAGGAGTCGGGGTGATGGGTGGTCATGATCATTTTCCTCTGCGGCGAGCGCGGGTGGGCTGCTTCAGTCTTTGGGGGGGAACGGAGGAGGCGTAGGTTTCAGGCGAGGGTGCGTCCACGGTCGCGATGGCCGTGGCGGTAGCGCTTGAGAGAGGGTTGGCCGGAGACGCCTTGGGGCACTCGACGGAGCATGAGGTGATTGTAGGACGGGCGGGATACGGATGGGAAGTGGGGGGCTTTGCCGCGGGGGGACGAAGGGGATCGCCTTTGGGAGACGTTGGGCCTTCGGGAGACTAAATGGATTTTGGTAACACTCTCTTCACGATGCTAACGATGAGAAACTCCTAACGTGTTTGAAATGTGTCCTCGATAGGTGGACAGCGCGGTAGGATGTGGTGTTATCATCGTCACACTTTTCGCTCGTTCCTTATGGAAGAGAAGGTGTTGCGGGGCCCTGTTGTGTACCGAAGGAGGGACCAAGGTGTCCGGGGACCAATCGTCACAGCGATCTCAACAAAGGAATGCTCCAGAGCCAGCAGCGGAAGCTCCGCGGCCTGTTGACTGGATGTTTCTGCAGCCGTCGATCATGGACCAGATGCACGACTCGGTCGTGACCATGGACCTGCAGGGAATCATCACGGGTTCGAATCGGACGACCCATCGGCTCTATGGGTACACAGCCGACGAGCTTCTGGGCAAGAACGTCTTGATGTTGTGTGCTGACGAGAACACCCGCAAGATCGTGGATGAGATCATTCCGGCTGTGCTTGCGACTGGCGAATACAACGGGGAGTCGAGAAACCGGACGAAGTCCGGTGGGTACATCTACGTTCACCTCTCCGTAGCGCTGCTGCGCGACGGCGACGGGAAGCCGGCCGGAATGGTGAGTTTTTCGGTGGATGTGACAGCGCAGAAGCTGGGTGATCTGGCGCTGAAGCATCGCGACAATCTGGAGCAGAAGCTCGAAGAACAGACGCAGAACCTCGGTTTTATGAAGACGCTGATGCGCGCGGTGGAGCGTTCGAACGACGTCATCCTGATCACGGAAGCGGAGCCCTTGGACCCGCCGGGGCCGCGGGTCATCTACGCCAACCCGGCGTTCGAGCGAATGACAGGGTATGCGGCGGAGGAGATTATCGGGAAGACCCCACGCATTCTGCAGGGGCCGAGGACCGACCCTGCCGTGATCAAGCGGATCCACAACGCGCTGAGGTCCTGGACACCGGTGCGCGAGGAGATGCTGAACTATCGCAAGGACGGCAGCGAGTTTTCTGTTGAGCTGTCGGTTATTCCGGTGGCCGATGAAAAAGGGTGGTACACGCACTGGTTTGCCATCCAGCGCGACATGACCGAGCAGCACAAGCTGCGTGAGGAGCTGCGCAGGACGAACGTCTTGCTGCGCACGATGACAGAGTCTGTGCCGCAATTGCTTTGGACCGCGGACGCGGATGGACGGCGGGAGTGGGTGAGCGAACGGCTCGCGGACTTCGTGGGGGCGCAGGTGCAGGAGTGCCTCGGCGATGGATGGGTTCGGTATGTGCATCCCGAGGACCGGGAGGTCGCGCTGGCGAAGTTGCAGGCGCACCGCCAGCAGCGCAACGTGTGCACGACCGAGCTGCGGCTGCGGCATTACACGGGAGAGTACGTGTGGTTTCTCAAGCAGGCGGCACCCAGATTCGCGGCAGATGGAAGCGTGTTCAAGTGGGTCGGGAGCTTTACGGCAATCTCCGAGCGAAAGACAGCTGAGGCTGCGCTGCAGAGCAGCGAGGAGCGCCTGCGGCTGGGCGTGACCGTGGCCAAGCTGGCGCTGGCGGAGATCGACTACAAGACGGGGATGAATCATCTCTCGGCGGAGGCCGCAGGGCTGTTCGGGCTGGGGCAAAGTGCGGTTGCGGTTCCGAGGGAGGCGGTTCATGCGACGTTCCACCCGGCGGATGTGACCGAGTTGCAGATCAGGATTGCGGCTTGCCTGGACCCGCGCGGGCCGGGATGGTTCGAGATGGATCATCGTGTGGTCTGGCCCGAAGACACGGTTCGTTGGCTGCGGGTTCGCAAGCAGGTGTTCTTCGAAGGCGAAGGGATCGATCGCAGACCCGTGCGCGCGATGCTGGCTGCCTTCGACGTAACCGATTCGAAAGAAGCCGAGGCCGCTGTGCGCCACAGTGAGCGGCGATTCCGCGACCTGGCGGAGAGCCTGCCGCAGTTTGTGTGGGTGACGGACGCCACCGGGCGGAAGACCTATTGCAACCAGCGCTACCTGGATTACACGGGGATTGCAACCTGCGAGCTGATGGACATGAAGTGGCACAGTTGCGTGCATCCCGACGATCGAGCGGCCGCGGCCAAGGCATGGGATATGGCGGTGCAGACGATGACAGCCTACATGCAGGAGTACAGGCTGCGCCGGCACGATGGCGAGTACAGGCACGTGATCGCGCGCGCGATCCCGGTGCGCAACGATCACGGCGAACTGGATCGATGGCTTGGAAGCACAACCGATGTGCATGAACGCAAGCTGGCCGAGGATGCGCTGCGGCGGTCGGAGAAGCTCTCGGTCGTGGGCCGCATGGCTTCGAGCATCTCGCACGAGATCAACAACCCGCTGACCGGCGCGATGAATCTGCTGTACCTGATGGAGACGAATCCGTCGATCGACGCGCACCTGCGCGGTCTGCTGCAGGGTGCGCAGGTGCAGCTGGCCCGGGTGACCGAGGTGACCAAGCAGACGCTGCTCTTCCACCGGCAATCGACTCGGGCGTCGGACTTGCACATCGCGGACGTGCTGGATTCCCTGGTGGAGCTGCATCGGCCGACGCTCGATGCGAAGTCGATTAAGCTACGCAGGCGATACGCGCGTACGGAGCCGCTTACTGTGATGGCGGGCGAGATTCGGCAGGCGCTGGCGCACGTGCTGAGCAACGCCGTGGAGGCCCTGCGCGCGCGCGGTACGCTTTGGGTCAGGGTGCGGGAATCGATGGCGTACGAGAGCGGCGTTACGCGGCCGGGTGTGCGGGTGACCATTGCGGATACAGGCCGCGGCATCCCGGAGGCCGACCTGCCGCGAATCTTCGAGGCCTTTTTCACAACCAAGGGGATGAACGGCACGGGGCTCGGCCTTTGGGTGACGCGCGAGATTGTGGAGCGGCACGAAGGATTCGTGCGGGTGCGGAGTTCCGTGCGGCCGGAGGCAGGTGGAACGGTGATGCACGTGTTTTTGCCGTATCGGCGGCGGGCCGGGAACTGAGCCGGCGGGTGAACGGAGCGGGCGGGTGAGCTGGGCCCCGTTCCCGGAGTCGGGATGGTGCTACTGATTGACGCCTGAGGCGAGAAAGCCGCCATCGACGGCGACGATCTGGCCGGTGGTGAAGGAGCTTGCGTCGGACGCGAGGTAGAGCGCTGTGGTGACGAGCTCTTCGGCGCGGCCGAAGCGCTGCTGCGGGGTGCGGAGCAGGAGCTCCTGTCCGCGCGGCGAATCGAGGATGGCGGAGTTGAGCGCGGTGGGAAAGATGCCGGGCGCGATGGCGTTGACGAAGACGTTGTGCGGGGCCCACTCGATGGCGAGGGATTTGGTGAGGGCGCCGACGGCCGCCTTCGAGGCGCAGTAGGGTGCGACCTCGTGGAAGGCGAGGTAGGTGGAGAGCGAGGCGATATTGATAATGCGGCCGGAGCGGCGCGCGATCATGTCTGCGCCGAAGACCTGGCAGGCGCGAAGGGTGCCGGTCAGGTTGACGTTGAAGATGTTGTTCCAGAGCTCTTCGGAGCAGTCGAGGGTGGGGATGCGCTTGGTGATGCCGGCGCAGTTGACGAGGATGTCGGGTGCGGCAAATTCGGCGGAGATGGCGGTGCGGAGGGCTTCGAGGGAGGCTCGGGTCGTGACGTCGGCGGGATGAGCGAGGGTGCGGCGGCCGAGGTTTCTGATTTCTTCGGAGACGGCAGCGGTGCCTTCGGCCGAGCGTGAGGTGGCGAGGACGTCGGCGCCGGCATGGGCGAGGCCGAGGGCGAGCGTGCGGCCGATGCCGGAGGTGCCGCCGATGACAAGAGCAAGTTTTCCGGAGAGGTCGAAAGGATTGGTCATGGGGAGATTTTCCTAGCGGGATGTTCCAGCGTGTTGGCCTTCGAGGAGGCGTTCGACTTCGGCGAGCGTGGCCCGGGATTGGTCGCCGGGTGTGGTCATGGTGAGTGCGCCGTGGGCTACGCCGCAGTTGACGGCGTACTGGATGCCCTTGCCGGCGAGGAGGCCATTGTTTTTGAGCAGGCCGTAGATGAGGCCGGCGGCGAAGGCGTCGCCGCCGCCGACGCGGTCGAGGATGTCGAGACGCGGGAGGTTGAGGGCGTCGTGCGCGGTCGAGTCGGCGTAGGCGAAGGCGCTCCAGTCGTTGGCGCCGGCGGTGTGCGGGCGGCGGATGGTGGAGGCGAGGACGTGGAGGTTGGGGAAGTCTGCGGTGACGCGCGCGGCCATGGCGGCGAAGGTGTCGAGGGTGTGCCAGACGGGGCCGGCGGAGGCTTCGCCGAGGGTTTGGGCGAGGTCGCCTTCGTGGCCGAACAAGACGTCTACAAGCGGCATCAAGGCCCGGTTGGCGGTGATGGAGGCGGCTCGCCCGCCGCGGTCCTTCCATAGCGACGCCCGGTAGTTGCAGTCGAAGCTGACGATGGTGCCGTGCGCGCGGGCGGCGGTGATGGCCTCGCGGACGACCTCGGTGGCGGAGGGTGAGAGCGCGGCCATGATGCCGCCGGTGTGAAACCAGCGGACGCCTTCTTCAGCGAAGATTTTTTCCCAGTTGATGGTGCCTGGCTGAAGCTGCGCGATGGCGGTGTGGCCGCGGTCCATGACGCCCAGGCCGGGGCGAACGCCGAAGCCACGCTCGAGAAAGTAGATCCCGTTGCGCGCGGCGGTGCCGACGCCATCGAAGGGCTGCCAGAGGATGTGCGAGAGGTCGACGCCGCCCTGGAGCATGAGGTCTTCGACGAGGCGGCCGACTGGATTATCGACGAGTGCGGTGACGATCGACGCGCGCTGGTTGAAGCAGCGGCGCAGCCCGCGCGCGACGTTGTACTCGCCGCCGCCCTCCCACACGCGGAAGGTGCGGGTTGTGGCGATGCGGTCTTCGCCGGGGTCGAAGCGCAGCATCACCTCGCCGAGGGAGAGGATGTCCCAGCGGCAGGCGGCGGCGGGTTTGAGAGGAAGCTGCATGGTTGGATTGTAGAGACAACGGCAAGTGCGTCCTAACGCCGGACGGGCGGTACTGCGTACGCTGGGGGCTTCGCGTGGCTGGTGGTTACCAGTCGGTCAGGGTGCCGTCAAGTTTTCTTGCGATGGGGAGGTAGGCTCGTTCGTAGGGGTATTTTGCGGCTAGCGCTTCGTCGATGTCCACGCCCAAACCTGGTGCTTCGCCGGGATGCATGTAGCCGGCTTCGAAGGTGTAGTGGTGGGGGAAGACTTCGTCGGTCAAAGGCGTGTGGTGCATGTGCTCCTGGATGCCGAAGTTGTGGATGGCCAGGCCGAAGTGCAGGGCCGCCGCCATCGTTACGGGGGAAAGATCGGTCGCGCCGTGGAAGCCCGTGCGGACCTGGTACAGGGCAGCGAAGTCGGCGGTCTTTTTCAGGTGCGTGATGCCGCCGCCGTGGACGATCGTCATGCGGATGTAGTCGATCCACTGGTTGCGGATCAGGTCGTGGCAATCCCAGATGGAGTTGAAGACCTCGCCCGTGGCGAGCGGAATCGTCGTGTGCTTGCGAATCTGCGCGAAGCCCTCCTGGAGTTCGGCCGGGCAGGGATCTTCAAGCCAGAAGAGGTGGTAGGGCTCGAGCGATTTGCCAAGGCGCGCCGCTTCGATGGGGGTGAGGCGGTGATGGACATCATGCAGCAGATGAAGATCAGGACCCAAATCAGCCCGGAGTTTTTCGAAGAGTTTGGGGACGTGGTTGAGGTAGCGCTCGGTCGACCACAGGGATTCGGACGGCAGGCCGCGCTCGGCGGGTTCGTAGGGCTTGCCGGCCTTGGGAACGCCGTAGCTGCTGGCGATGCCGGGAACGCCGGCCTGGGCGCGGATCGCCAGGTACCCTTCGGCCTGGTATTTGCGGACGGAGTCAACCGCCTCTTCGATGTCGCGGCCGTTGGCGTGGGTGTAGACGAGGACGCCCTGGCGGGACTTGCCGCCGAGCAGGTTGTAGACGGGAGTGTTGAGGGCCTTGCCCTTGATGTCCCACAGCGCGACGTCGACGGCGGCGATGGCGGACATGGTAACGGGGCCGCGACGCCAGTAGGCTCCGCGATAGAGGTACTGCCAGAGGTCCTCGATGTCGAAGGGGTCGCGTCCGATCAGGCAGGGGATGACGTGCTCGGAGAGGTAGGCGGCGACGGCGAGCTCGCGGCCGTTGAGGGTTGCGTCGCCGAGGCCGTAGAGGCCGGCGTCGGTTTCGATTTTGAGCGTGACGAAGTTGCGGTCGGGCGAGCAGAGGATGAGGCGGGCTGAGGTAATTTTCATAGGCAAAGACAAACGCGTCCTAACGCCGGACGGGCGCCACGGGGCCTTCGGCAGGACCTCCGTGGAGTGGGAGCGCTTCGCGCGGAGGGCCAAGGCGGGGGACGAGGATTTGCATGATGAGCAGCGCGAGTAAGTAGGCGCAGCCGGCGAAGAGGAAGATCGGCAACGGGTGCAGCGAAAAGTATTGCTTGACGAACCAGGTAAAGAGCGCGCCGCCAGCTGCTCCGGCTGCTCCGCCGAGGCCGACGACGGTGGAGACGGCGGTCGAGGGAAACATGTCGGACGCCGTCGAGAAGATATTAGCCGACCAGCCCTGGTGCGCGGCGGCGGCGATGGAGAACAGCGCGATGGCGGGCCAGGCGCTGTGCGGCGAAAGCACGTGCATCCGCGGCACGAACATGATGGGGACGACCGCGAGCGCGCAGAGCAGCATCGCGGCCTTGCGGCCGAAGTTGACCGAGCGCCCGCGCTTCATGAAGGTGCCGGAGAGCCAGCCGCCGGCGATCGAACCGACGGATGAGACGGAGTAGACGATGATGAGCGGGTACTTGGCGTGATTGAGGTCGAGGCCGTAGTTTTCGTTGAGGAATTTGGGCAGGTAGAAGAGGTAGAACCACCAGATGGGGTCGGTGAGCGCCTTGCCGAGGGAGAAGGCGTAGAGGCCGCGGCTGCTGAAGAGGGAGGCGTAGAGGGCGCGGCCGCTGGGCTTGGGGACGACTGTTTCGAGGTTCTGCTGCGTGAGGGTGGCGCCGCGGCGCAGGCGGTTGTAGGGGAAGAGCATCCACAGGACGAGCCAGAGCATGCCCATGGAGCCGGTGCAGAGGAAGGCCGAGCGCCAGCCGAAGCGCCCGGTGACGGCCGCAATGAGGATGGGCGCGACGAAGAAGCTGGCGTTAGCGCCGGAGTTGAAGAGCCCGGTGGCGAGCGCGCGGTCTTCGGAGGGGAACCACTCGGTGGTGGCCTTGATGGCGGCGGGAAAGTTGCCGGATTCGCCGAGTCCGAGCAGGAAGCGCGCGACGCAGAAGCCGACCACGGAGTGGACGAGCGAGTGCGACATGGAGGCGATCGCCCAGAGGAAGATGGCCAGGGCGTAGCCGCGCTTGGTGCCGAGGCGATCGATGATGCGGCCGGCGGTAAGCAGGCCAACGCCGTAGGCGATCTGGAAGGAGATAACGGTGTCGCCGTAGGCGTTGTTGTAGGCGACCTGGTGAGCGGCGTCGAGGCCGGGAATCCAGCCCATGAAGGGCAGGTGGAGGAGCGGCTCGATGAGCGAGAGGACCGAGCGGTCCATGTAGTTGATGGTGGTGGCGAGGAAGAGCAGGAAGCAGACGAACCAGCGGATGTTGGAGGAGCCGGTATCGTTTGGGGCGAGGCGTGCGGGCATGGAAGGGGCTCCGGCTGGCGGCTTGGTTGGGCTAGGCGTGTCGGCCGGGGCGATGCATCGGTTGATGGAAGGATAGCTGAGTGGCAGAGTTCTGTGTCAAGGACGTGTGAGTACTTGCTCGAGAGCTTCGCCGGCGCGCTCCCATGTGAACTGCTGAATGTGCGCATGGCCTGCGTGGGCGAGGCCGATGCGAAGTTCCGAATCGCGGAACAGTCGGAGAAGGTTCGCGGCTAGCGCGGCGGGATCTTTGACGGGACTGAGCAGCGCGGTCTTGCCCTCGAAGGCGTAGCTGGCAGGGCCTTCGATATCGGTGAGCGCGATGGCCGCGCCGCATTGCAGCGCCTCGGCGGGCGGCAGCGAAAAGCCTTCGGTCCAGCTTGCGGAGATGAAGATCGCTGCCCGGTTGTAGAGGGCGGCGATGGTCTCCTGCGAGGGGTTCTGATGGTAGGAGATATCGGCGTGGAGATCGGCCGGGCGGGGGGGAATGCCGAAGAGGGTGAGCTTGAGCCCGGGTTCTTCGGCCTGCGCGAGTTCGAAGGCACGGAGAGCGTCGGGGGCACCCTTCCAGTCGAGCGAATGATGGATGGCGAGAATCTGGTGAGGGTCGCGCGATTCGATGGGCGTCTGCAGGTTGAAGCGTTTAAAGTCGAGGCCGTTGTAGATGAGGTGCGCGGGTTCGTTGAGATCCTCGGCAATCTTCTGCAGCCAGCGCGCGATGACGATCTTTTCGAGCGGCAGCTTCCAGGTCGCGAGCACGCGGTCGTCGGGGCCGGACCAGGTTTCGAGGTGCTGGATGAGGTAGAACCTGCGGCCTTTGCTGGCGGGATACGTCACCGCCCACTCGGCGGTCTCCCATGCGGTGGCGAGGACGACGTCTCCGTCGGGGATGTGTGCGGCGTCGAGCGACCATTCCCAGAGGAGCTGGACAGCGGGGTCGACCTGGAACCAGGTGGTGGGTTTATATGTGCCGTTCAGCGTGTGGCCCAGGTATTCGCGGAAGGTCTTGACTCGCGCTTTGAGCGGAAGTTTCGTGAAGGGTTGGTCGATGCGGAAGATGGCAGGGTGGAGGATGGAGACCAAATGACCGCGCGCGGCGAGGAAGTTCGCGTACTCGTAGACCACCTTGAAGCCACCGATGGGATGGGTGCCTGCGAGGGGCAGCAGGAAGGTGATCTTCAGGGGCTTGGGAGCCGATGCGGCCATGCAATTCCAGTGCCTCGGGTGAGCTTCGAGGGTATCGAATTGCAGGGGTTCTTACAACCGGTATATGGTTCTGCAAGCCTGAAACAAAGGGGGCTTGTGCGATTGCTTTGTTGGGTTTGAAGTAGAAACTTCCGCCAATTTTTGGGTTAGAGCAAGAGGATGGGTGCAAAGACGCATCCTAACTGCGAGAGGTCGTGAGGAACGTATGCGAATGATGAAGTGGCAAACCGGTGTCGTCGGGATGACTGCGGGGACGGCTTTTGGATTGGCGCTGACCCTCGGCGTCGTGGGATGCAAGAGCAACAACAACCCGAATGGGGATCAGAATCAGCCGGCGCAGATTGCCAACGATAACAATGGCCCCGACCCGGCAGCGGCAAATATGGCGCCGGTAAGCGGGACGTCTGGAACAACGGGAACGACGACTTCGACCGGCAGCTCTTCGGCTTCTTCCAGTGCCGGCCGGACCGCGGTCCTGAGCTCGAGTGAGTCGGCGCCGCAGTCGCAGAGTGGCGAACAGTACCAGGATCAGGGCTCGTTCAATCAGCAGTATGCGTCGGGAAACTACGACACGGATAACGATCAGAGCGCGCCGGTCGAGTACGCGCAGCAGGCACCGCCGCCGTTGCCGGAGTATCAGCAGCCGGAGCTTACCGAACCGGGCTACATCTGGACGCCGGGCTATTGGTCCTGGGGCAGCGGGGGCTACTACTGGGTCCCGGGTGCGTGGGTTGCGCCACCCTACCAGGATGCGCTCTGGACTCCGGGCTACTGGGGTTACGATAGCGGGCGCTACGGCTGGCACCGCGGTTATTGGGCCCGGCATATCGGCTTTTATGGCGGCATCAACTATGGATTCGGGTATGTGGGAACCGGCTACCAGGGCGGTTATTGGAATAACGATCACTTCTACTACAACAACTCGGTCAATCGGGTGAACGTGAACGATGTTCGGTTTGTCTACCAGCGGAATGTGCCGGTGGACAATCACTGGGGTCGCGTGAGCTACAACGGGCCGACCGGGGTGCGGGTTGCGCCGCGTCCAGCCGAGATTGAAGTACTGCGCGAGCAGCGCACACCGCCGATGCAGGTGCAGCAGCAGCGGGTGCAGGAGGCAGCGCAGAACCGGCAGCAGTTCTTCGCGGAGAACCATGGGCGGCCCGCGGTCGTAGTCGCGTCGCAGCACTTCGCCGCGGACCGGACACCGCCTCCTGCAATTCAGCAGCATGGCGTTGCTCCTGGGCAGCCGCAGCGTGGCGGCTTCGGCCAGCCGAATGCCGCGCAGCAGCACAACGAACAGGTGCAGCAGCAGCATAACGAACAGGTGCAGCAGCAGCATAACGAACAGGTGCAACAGCAGCAGCAGGCGCGAGAGCAGAATCTGCAACACACGCAGCAGTTGAACCAGCAGCACAACACGCAGGTGCAACAGCAACAACAGGCGCGGGAGCAGAATCTGCAGCACACACAGCAACTGAACGAGCAGCACAATGCGCAGGTGCAGCAGCAACAACAGGCACGGGAGCAGAATCTGCAGCACACGCAGCAGCTGAACCAGCAGCACAACGCGCAGGTGCAACAACAGCAGCAGGCACACCAGCAGGAACAGCAGCGCCAGGTGCAGGAGCAGCGGCAAGCTCAGCAGCAGCACCAGGTAGAGCCGCACCCGACGCCACAGGCTCGTCCGCAGGAGGCTCATCCGACTCCTCAGGCGCGTCCGCAGGATCAGGTTCGTCCCGCGCAGCCGCACCCGCAGGCCGCGCCGCGTCCGCAGGAGCAGCATCAGGCACCGCATCCCCAGGAACATCCGCAGGAGAAGCCGAAGCCCTAGGGAGCAAAGTCAGCGTCTAATACGTAAGCGGGTCTGGAGGTTTCGTTTCGGCGATTCTGCCAGGCCCGCTTCAGGTTTTCGGCTCAGGGTGGGGATGGGGTGCTGGAATGAAGGCAGGATGGTTTGGTGGGCAGGTCGGTGGACGGGGTGTCGCCGGTGAACTGACCGTCGTTTGGGGTCTAATCGTTGCAGTAGGTCTGGGCTTCGGCGCTGGGGCTTCGGCCCAGACGACGAACGCTCCGCCGAATGGACAAGCGGCCGCTAGTACGAGATCGGTGCATCGTCACCATCATCGACACCGGAGGGCGCAGCAAGGGGAGCAGGTGATCTCGCGCGAGTCCCAGGGGGCCAGCGCGCCGGCGCCGGATGAGACGACAGCCCAGAGGGCTGCCGACCAGAAGCTTCTGCAGCAGCAGCAGGCTCAGTCGGCGAAGGCTGCGGCAATCACCAACAAGGTGGTGCAGCAGGCTCAGCAGCAGCAACAGAAGATTCAAAACGAAGTTCGCATCCAGGATGCGCCCGGCCCCGCGCAGACGGGAGTCGTTCCGGCTGCCGGTCCGCCGGTCGCCCCCGTGAATTCGGACGACCGGATTCAGGACGCGCCCGGTCCGGCGCAGACCATCCCTCAACCCGCTTCCTCTACCACCCCGACGACCCAGCAGGTGCCGACCCAGCAGCAGGCGCCTACCCAGCAACCGCCGGCATCCACGCCCCAGCTTTAGCGAACGCTGTGATTTCGGTCTCTCGTGCCGCGCATTGCAAGACGATGCGCGGCATGTTCGTGGCGTGAAGTTGCCGGCCTCAGGCTCGGAGCGCCACTCGGAGCGCATCGCATCCGAAGGCGAGGACGTGGGAAGGCTTTGACCAGCCGCCCCGAATGAGAACGCATCGCCAACCGGGACCATGGAGTAGAAGGATGTCGACGACACGCTTTGAGACGACCCTGCACGCGCTGAAAGAGGGTGCAAAGAGCTTCACCATTGAAAAGGCAACGAGCAACATCGAGGGATGGGAAGACTACCTGTCCAAGCACGAGCACGAGGGCGTGAAGAAGGTGGTTCAGGATCTCGGCAAGTTGAAGAAGCTGCTGCATGCCAGCGAACTGGACGGCGAGGCCATCAAGACGCTGGTGCAGAAGCTGGGCAAGGATACCGTTGCCGTCGCAGGGAACGAAGAGACGGCGACAGCGAAACACGTCCGCGAGCTTGGACAGGCGCTCGAGAGTGCTGCGTAGAACAAAGAAGCACGAACGGACAACCGAGTGGATTGTCCGTTCGCGCTTTCTGTTAGATTTCTAGGCCTGGGGCGTCGCGGGTGGTGGAGCGGGTGCGGCAGGTGTGGGGGCCGCAGGCGTTGTGGTCGGTGCCGATGCTGCCTTCTTGACGGCCGGCTGCTGCACTTCGGCCTTCTTGGTCGGCGCGAGGATTGCGTGCAGCGTGGTGCCTTCCATGCGCGGCATGAACTCGACCGTGCCGGCATCGCCGATGTCGAGAATCAGGCGATTGATGATCTTGTAGCCGAGGTCGCGGTGGGCCATCTGGCGGCCCTTGAAGCGCAGCGACGCTTTGACCTTGTCGCCTTCGCCGAGGAAGCGGACAGCCATATTCTTCTTGGTCTGATAGTCGTGTTCGTCGACGGTGACGGAGAACTTGACTTCCTTGATGACGATGACTTTCTGCTTCTTGCGTGCGGCGCGGTCGGACTTATCTTTTTCGTAAAGATACTTGCCGTAGTCCTGGATCTTGCAGACCGGTGGCACGGCATTGGGCGAGATCTCGACGAGGTCGAGGGAACGCTCGCGGGCCATCTTGAGGGCTTCAAAGGGAGCCATGACGCCAAGCTGCTCGCCATTCTCATCGATGACGCGGACTTCGCGTGCGCGGACACGTTCGTTGGTGCGGATAAAGGATTTTGCGGAACGCTTATCGATCGGTGGAATAATCTGCCTCCACAGCGTGCCTCGCGGGCAGACGCCATGCATTGGTTATGGATTGAAAGTTCTTGGCGCTGAGCCGTTGCGCGCACAGGCGCCGCAACGTGGAGTATAGCATCGCCCGGGGATTATTGATGTAAAGCGAGGCCGCTTGGATGCACGCTCCTAGGCTCCATGTCCGAATCGGGCTGATATCTTATGCGGACGCACCGCCGAGGTTGCAGGTTTTCGGTTTCACATGGATGATGAGAGGCGGTATGTTGTGTATTCGCGAGGGTTGCGAACAGGGTTTGAGGAGAACTGAATGAAGCGCCGTATCTTGCTGGTTGATGACGAAGTGGCTGTGCTGTTGACGATGAAGGCTGTGCTTGAGATCAGCGGGTTCGATGTGGATACGGCGGCGAGCGCGCGCGAAGGGAAGTCCAGGCTGAAGACGCGGACGTACGACATGGTCATCACGGACATGCGGATGGAGTCCGAGGAAGCCGGGCGCGAGGTGATCGTCGCGGCACGCACTGCGCCCTACCACCCGGCAGTCGCGCTGCTGACCGCCTTCCCGGTCGCCGAGGACGACTGGCAGAACATGGGCGCGGACAAGATGCTGGTGAAGCCGATGCAGACGCGAGCACTGATTCAGCAGATCGAAAAGCTGCTGGAGACGCACCAGGCGAAGCTGAAGAAGCTGGAGTCTGGCGGAGTTGCGGCAGGGCTTGCTGCAGGTTTCGCAGCGGGGATTGCGGCCGGAGGCGTGACCAAGGTGACGCCGGCCAAGGCTGCGGCGGCGAAGGCTGCCGGTGCGAAGCGCGCGACAGTGGTAAAAAAGACGGCAAGCGCGAAGAAGGCTGTCGCGGCAAAGAAGACTGTGGCGAAGAAGGCTGTCGCGAAGAAGGCGGCGAAGAAGTAGAGGCAGGGTTCAAGTTGAGGCAGATGGGGGAAGGAGCGTCTTGCGCTCTTCCCCCATCTGCTTTCCGGCTATTTCGGCGCGTGAGCCTTGATGTAGCTGCGCAGGGACTGGTTGATGTCGAGCGCCTTGTTGACGCCGGAGTCGAGCATCCCGAGCCAGTCGGACGCGGGCTCCTTCAGCTCGGCGGTGGAAAGCAGGTAGCTGGTCTGGACGATGATCTCCAGCGCATTCGAGAGATCATGGGCCATGCGGCGAATCTCGATGGCGAGCTCTTCGGGAATCACTTCGTGGGATGCGTGCGGATCTTTGGTTTCGTCCTGGGGGTGATTCGGTTGCGTCATGGCGGTGCGGTTGCTCCTGGGGGCTATCTGTGCCCCAGTGTATGTGAGACTCGGCAGAATTGACAGTTGGTTCACGTTTTGCGAGACTAAAGGTCTAACGGGCTGTGTGTTTCGCCCCGTTGTTACGAGTCGATTGGCCTTTGACCGTAACGGGAAGTTTTACAGGCCGTAGTGGCGGAATTGGCAGACGCGCGTGGTTCAGGTCCACGTACCCGCAAGGGTGTGGGGGTTCGAGTCCCTTCTTCGGCACCAACTTTTGAGCACGTGGAGACCCCTCACGCGGATGTGTGAGGGGTCTTTGTGCAGGTGCCTGCACGATGCCGAACGGAAGAGGAGGAGCAAAGCAGACTATGCCGACACAACTGGATCAAATCCTCTCGCGCACTTTGCTGACGGTGATGGAGCGCAAGCAGCGAACAGATGTGGCGACGCTGGAGCGGCGAGCCGCTCTGCACACGCCGCGAGGCTTTGTGCGCGGGCTGCGTAGTGCCGCGGCCAAGGGTCCGGCCGTGATCGCGGAGCTGAAGAAGGCATCGCCCTCGAAGGGGGTTTTGCGGCTGGATTACAGGCCTGCGGCAGTCGCGAAGACCTATGCCGATGTGGGCGCGGCGGCGATCTCGGTGCTGACGGACGAGGAGTTCTTCAAGGGGTCTCTCGCTGATTTGGAGGCGGTTTCGAGGACGGTGAAGATTCCGGTGCTGCGCAAGGACTTCACGATCGACTCGTACCAGATTGTGGAGGCGCGGGCCGCAGGCGCGGATGCGATTCTGCTGATTGTGGCTGCGCACACGGACGCCAAGCTGCACGAGCTGAATGCGGCTGCGCGGCGACATGGAATGGATGTGCTGTGCGAAGTGCATGACCTGGAGGAGCTGAAGCGCGCGGTCGATCTGGGCGTGGAAGCGATTGGCGTGAACTGCCGCGATTTGAAGACGCTGCAGGTGGATCTGCGGGTGCATGAGCGGATTGTGCCGGCGATGCCGGCAAACGTGGTTCGCGTGGCGGAGAGCGGGATTCGGACGCCCGCGGACATCGAACGGCTGCTGAAGAGCGGGTATGACGCTTTCCTGATTGGCGAGGTGTTGATGCGCCAGCCAGATCCGGCGGCGATGCTGGCGTTGTTGATGGGCGTGGACTACGCGGCGGAGATCTGAGGCTGCACCCCTCCCCCCACCTTTTGTGCAGAGTCTTCAAAGCAGAACACTTAAGTCTGGACTTCTGGCCTGGGCCTGCCATGACCCACCGGCAAATTCCAGGGGCTGCGGGGCGCGTATGCTGGGTAGTATGTGGGTCAAGATCTGTGCCAACACCTGTGCTGAGGATGCGCTGAAAGCTGCTGAGCTGGGTGCGGATGCGGTTGGGTTCGTGTTTGCGCCGAGCAAGCGGCAGGTCGATGCGGCGCAGGTGCGGGCGATTACGGAGCAGCTGCCGGCGGGCGTCGAACGGGTTGGGGTGTTCGCGGGGAGTGATGCGGAGACGATTGCCGAGGCGATGCGCGCGGGCGGCCTGACGGTGGCACAGCTGCACGGCGGGGTGAATCTGGAGACGGTTCGGGCGTTGCGTTCCATTTTGGGAGCGGGTGTGGAGATCATCCATACCGTGCACTGGACGGTGGGTGAAGACGACGCCTCAGAAGATGCGGTGCGGGCGCAGTTAAGGCAGCTTTCGCCAGGCGAGCGGGTGCTGGTGGATGCGAAGGTGGGCGCCGCGAGCGGGGGGCTGGGCGTAAGTTTTGACTGGGAGCGCGCGGCGAAGGTGCTGGGCGAATTCTCGGAGCTGCGGCTGATTGTCGCGGGCGGGTTGAAGCCGGAGACGGTGGCGGAGGCCGTGCGGGTGCTCAAGCCGTATGGGGTGGATGTGGCGAGCGGGGTGGAGGCCTCTGCCGGTAAAAAGGATCTTGAGAAGCTTCAACGCTTCATCAAGAATGCATGGCACAAATAGCAAAACGCTTCCGCATATAAGAGCAATAAGGAACGGATCAGGAACAATGAAGTTCAGCTCTCATTGTTCTTGATCCGTCTTCTATTCTTCTTTTCCGTCTTGGTACTTGTCTTGCTGAATTTTGTGCCGCGTGCTGTTTTAGCGGTGCGCCGTGGGGGTGTGGTCGTGCACGGTCGGGGTATGGTCATGGAAGGTCGTAGTGTGTGCGCGACCTGTGGTGACGGGGGTAGGATGGGCAAGCGCGAGGGTCGGGGTAAGGACGAGAGCCAGGGCTGCCAGAGTCATCAAGCTAAGCTTCGAATGTTTCATGATTTCCTCCGGTCTCGCTTATAGGACGCGGGAGGTCCGGGCGCGGATTCATGAAAGATTCGTCAGGTTGCCTGGCGTTGCGCCGGGTTAGTTACTGCAGCGGCCCTCAAGCGAAATCGGCTCCGCGAGGCGGTGCACGGGCGCGGCGCGGTGATGCTTCAAAGCCGGATGCACGACGACCGGGGGCGGCTCGATCTGCGCATGAGGGATGAGGAAGGGATTGGCGGACTTCGGAATACTGGCGACTGCCAGTGGCAGGAACACCAGCAGGCTTCCGAATAGCGCTGCATTGACGGATTTAGCCATGGCCAGCATGATGAGGCTCGATTCTTTGCTCAGAATCGGCGAGTGGCGGTGGTACACCGTTCGCCGTAGTAGAAGATGGCCCGTTCGTTATGTTGTATCGGCCTCGGGGGCATGTCACTACCACTTAAGTGGAGTTTGGCTTGAAGAATCAGTCTTCGGCGCGTACGCTTGAGCCCTTCTTGGAGCGGATGGCGTTGGTCTCGACGCACTTGTCGGAGACCTGCACGGGATTTGCCATCTGCTTGGCGGCGGCGCGGGTGAAGGAGCGGTAGAGCCGCTGGACGTCGACGCGACCGTTCCGCATCTCGGCGTCGATCGCCTTGTGCATGGCGGTGAGGAGTTCGTCGCGGAGCTCGTTGAAGAGCTTGTCGATGTAGACGTAGGGCATGTGGATTTCTGATGGCGGTTGTGGTGGCGATGGATTTTCGTGAGCTGTCAGCTATTGAGCTGTGAGCTATCAGGGTGAGACATAGAGGACTTATTCGAGAGTAAAGAGTAGAGAGTTAACGAGTAGAGAGTCAGGAGCGAAGGTCAGGGCCTGCTACTTTCGGCGAAGCCTTTGGATGATTGTACGTGGGGCCGCGGAGTTGGAATCGGCCGGTGGGGTTGGGGCATCTTAGGGGGAGGAGAGTGCTGACTATGGAATATCGTTCGTTGGGGCGGAGTGGATTGAAGGTGCCGGAGCTTTGCTTCGGGGCGGGAACGATTGGCACTTCCGGTGAATTCTTTGAAGCCTGGAGCAAGACTTCGCAGGAGGAGGCAGACCGCATTATCGGTATCTGCATGGAAGCGGGGTTGAACTTCTTCGATACGGCGGATGTGTACTCGACCGGCGGCAGCGAGACGGCGCTGGGCAAGGCGATCGCGCACTACAAGCGCGAAGACGTGCTGATCTCGACCAAGGCGACGTTCCGGTTTGGGCCGGGGCCGAACAACGTGGGATCGAGCCGGTACCACCTGATCCAGTCGCTCGAGAGCAGCCTGAAGCGGCTGAATACGGACTATGTGGATGTGTACCACCTGCATGCATTCGACGGAACGACGCCGGTGGAGGAGACGCTCGAGACGCTGGATGGGTTTGTGAGGCAGGGGAAGGTACGGTACATCGCCTGCTCGAACTTTTCGGGTTGGCACCTGATGAAGTCGCTGAGCGTGAGCGAACGGTATGGATGGGCGAAGTATGTGGGGCACCAGGTGTATTACTCGCTGGTGGGCCGGGATTATGAGTGGGAGCTGATGCCGCTGGCGGAGGACCAGGGCGTCGGTGCGCTGGTGTGGTCGCCGCTGGGCTGGGGACGGTTGACGGGCAAGATTCGGCGTGGCACGGGAATCCCCGAAGGGTCGCGTTTGAAGTCAAAGATGGTTACGGATGCGGGGCCGCAGGTTCCGGAGGATTACCTGTACGACGTGGTGGATGTGCTGGATGAGGTGGCGCAGGAGACCGGCAAGAGCGTGCCGCAGGTGGCGCTGAACTGGCTGCTGCGCCGGCCCACGGTTTCAACGTTGATCATCGGGGCGCGCAATGAGGAGCAGCTGAAGGCAAACCTGGGAGCTGTCGGCTGGAAGCTGACGGAGGAGCAGGTGGCGAAGCTGGATAAGGTGAGCCTGCGGCCGCTGGCGTATCCGTATTGGCACCAGGTGCAGTTCGATGAGCGGAATCCGTTCCCGGTGAAGCAGTCGTAAGGTAAGGCATAACACCGATAACACGGATGAACGGATAGGACCAGGGCCTGATTTACGGCTCTGGTTCCTTTTTCTTTGCGAAGCTGAGGGGTCAGGCTTTGAGGACGGAGGGCAACATCTTTTTGGGTGTTGGGTTTATGTGAGAAACGATGAGAGGGTGGCGCCCGCTCTTATCCATCTAATTCGCTTTACTTGAAAGGGCACGTTTATGAAGCTGACCAAGTTGCTTGTACCGGCTGCAGGACTTTCGTTGATGTTGGGTGGGAGCGCGGCGTTCGCGCAGTATGGACCTCCTCAGGGACCGCCTCCAGGCTACCAGCAGGGGCCTCCGCCGAACTATGGGGGTCGGGGTTGGGATGCGCCTCCGGGTGAGCTGCGGGAGTTCCAGCGGCAGGGCTACATCGACGGCGTGCAGGGCGCGGAGCGCGACTATGCAAACCACCGCATCTGGAACGTGAACAATCGCGATGAGTTTCGCCACCCTCATGTGCCGGGAAATGTCCGGGGCGACTACCGGGCGGGCTTCAAGCGCGGGTACTACACGACGGCGCAACATTACCAGGGTGGTCCTTACGGTCCACGCTAGGCCCAGGCTTGACACGGATTGTACGGAGGAACGGATGAAGACGGATAAGGCCAAAAGCTTGGTATGCTTTTGGCCTTATTCTTGCCTTTTTTGTTCGTTCGGTTTGATCTGTTCTTATCCGTTCGATCCGTGTTATCGGTGTTAAGCTTTCGCCGTTTAGTGCATAGCTGGGCCGCCCTTGGGTGGGGCAATGTGGGGGATCATGAGGACGAGCGGGATCATGAGGAAGCAGAAGACCGCGAGGATGGAGATGATGTCCAGGTAAGCCAGCATGGCGGATTGCATGTGCAGCTGGTTGTAGATGAAGGCCTGCGCGGACATGACGCCGTCTGCGTGCCTGCCGCCGAAGCCCGCGCCGGCGTTGGCGCCGCCGTGGAAGACGCCCTTGAGCCGGTTAACCTGGTCGGCGAAGCCGGGGCTTGACGGGGTGAGATTACGGATCATGTAGGCTTCGTGGCGCTGCGAGCCGCGCGAGAGCATGGTGGCGATGAACGCCGTGCCGCAGGAGCCGCCGATGTTGCGGGCGAGGTTGGTGAGGCCGGAGACGTCGTTGTTCTCGCTTCGAGCGACGCCGGTGTAGCTGATGGTGTTGATGGGGATGAAGAGGAAGGCAAGGCCGGACGCCTGGTAGACGCGCACCCACATGATGTACGAGAAGCTGGAGCCGAGCGAGAGCGTGTGCATGAGCAGCATGGAGCAGGCGAGGTTGAAGAAGCCCCAGCAGATGAGCCAGCGGGGGTCCACCTTGCCGATGAGGATGCCCACGATAGGCATGCAGAGCATGATGCAGACGCCGCCGGGAGAGATGACGAAGCCGGCGAGCTCGGCGGTGTAGCCGAGGAGGGTTTGCACCATCTGCGGGATGAGCACGGTGGTGCCGTAGAGGGAGAAGCCGAGGACGAACATGAGGATGAACGGGATGGAGAACGTCTTGCGCTTGAAGAGGGTGAGGTTGAGGATGGGGCGGTTGTCCATCTTGAGCTGGTAGAGCTCCCAGAAGATGAGGGTGATGAGCGAGGCGGCGCAGAGGATGATGAAGAAGGTGATGACGTGTGAGCCGAACCAGTCGTCTTCCTGGCCCTTGTCGAGGATGAACTCGAGTGAGCCGAAGCCGGAGGCGAGCAGGCCAAAGCCGAAGAAGTCGAGCTTGAGGCCGAATTTAGCGGATTCTTTGACCTCGCGGACGACGTGCGGAGGATCTTCGACGAGACGGCTGGTGAGGAAGAGCGAGAGGATGGCGATAGGGACGTTGATGAAGAAGATCCAGCGCCAGTTGTAGTTATCCGTAATGAAGCCGCCGAGGGTGGGGCCGAGCGCGGGCGCGACGACGACGGCGAGGCCGTAGAGGGCAAAGGCTTTGCCGCGGTCTTTGGGTTCGAAGGTATCGGCGAGGATGGCTTGTTCGGAGGGTGCGAGGCCGCCACCGCCGGCTCCTTGCAGGATGCGGAAGAAGACCAGCAGGCCGAGCGACGGCGCGAGGCCGCAGAGCGCGGACGAGACGCCGAAGAGGACGACGCAGATCATGTAGAACTTCTTGCGGCCTATGAAGGTGGTGAGATAAGCGGAGGCGGGCAGGATGATGGCGTTGGCGACGAGGTAGCTGGTGAGGACCCAGGTGGCTTCGTCCTGCGAGGCGCCGAGCGAACCGCCGATGTGGGGCAGGCTGACGTTCGCGATGGAGGAGTCGAGCACCTCCATGAACGTGGCCAGCGTGACGGTGAGGGCTACAGCCCACTTGTTAGCCTTGGGCTTCCAGGCGTTGTCGGCGCGGAGCTGTGCGGCGATCTGCTCTTCGCTGCCGTGATGGTGCGTGTCTTGTTCGGAAAGGGTCGCGGATGCGGCTGACATGGGTACCTGTCAGATTGTATCGGGCGCGAGGCGGATGCAGTTTATCGGATGGAAGTTGTGCGGACGAGGTTTGGCCCGGTAGCTGGGTGGCGGGTTTGCGCGTGTTGCCTGTAGCATCGGGGATGCGGGAGGTGGCGATGCATCCGGACATGGAGAAGTTGATGAGTCTGCAGCGATACGACCTGGAGGCTAAGCGCCTGCGCGACGAGATGGTGGCGCTGCCGAAGATGGTGGCGGAGCTGGACGCGAAGGCGAAGGCGACGGTGGGGCAGCGCGCGGTGGTGATCGACCTGATCGGCAAGGAAGAGGCGCTGAGGCGCCGGCAGGAGTCCGACGTTCGGGATAAGCAGGAGAAGATCAAGAAGGTGCAGAAGCAGTCGGAGCTTGCGACGTCGACCGTGCAGGCGAACGCGTTCGAGCATGAGATTGCCTATTCGAAGGGCGAGATCGTGAAGCTCGAGGACGCGGAGCTCGAGAGCATGGAGCGGACGGAGCAGCTGGAGCAGCAGAAGACGGTTGCGGATGGGGCTGTGACTGCGGCGGAGAAGAAACATGCCGTGGAGAAAGAGCGTGCGACGGCTACGATTGCGCTGAATAAAGTCGCGCTGGCGGATGTGGAGGCGCGTCGGGTGTCGGCGCGGAAGGCAGTGGGCGAAGATGCGCTGAGCCTGTACGACCGCATCGCAAAGGCAAAGGGTACGGGGCTGGCCGAGGCGCTGAATCAGAAGTGCATGGCGTGCCAGATGCTGGTAAGGCCGCAGCGCTGGAACGATCTGCGGGAACGCGATAACCACGAGATGCTGACCTGCGAGAGCTGTGGGCGTCTGCTGTACTACGATCCGGCGCGGGACTCTCCGCAGCGGAAGGTTGTGCCGTTTGAGAGCATCGCGGCGCAGATTGTGAGGGGGAGTTGACCGGGAGCCGTAAGCGGATTTGCATCGACATGGACGAGGTGATGGCGGACGCGGTGGCGGAGAATCTGAAGCGCTACAACGCCGAATTTGGCGAGGCGTTATGCGTCGCGGATATGGAGGGCAAGGCCATCTGGGAGGTGATCGAGCCCAGCCGGCATGAGGCGATCGAGCGGTTCCTGATGTCGGAGGATTTCTTTGCCGTGCTGGACGTCATGCCGGATGCGCAACGCGTGGTGCGGGCGCTGCAGGACAGGTACGAGGTGTTTATCGCGACCGCGGCGATGGAGGTTCCGACTTCGTTCACGGCGAAGTATGAGTGGCTCGGGCGGCATTTCCCGTACATCTCGCCGGCGAATATCGTGTTCTGCGGGGATAAGAGCATTCTGCACGCCGACTACCTAATTGACGACAATCCGCGTCAGTTGCGGCGGTTCAAGGGGCAAGGCGTGTTGTTTCACTCGCACCACAATGTGAGGAATGAGGAGTTTCCGCGGGTGCGGAGCTGGGTTGAGGTGGAGGGGATGTTCTTGTAGGACGAGATGCTGGATGTTGGATGCCAGATGTTAGGCAGGGCTCCTTGGCGTCGGCTGTAGGGAATGAACAGGGCGAGGGCGTTCAGGTGGTCGATGTGTCGGGCTTACAGCCCTCATTCGTTCAGGGCGACCTCACCCAGGCCTTCGGCCTGGGCTGTTATGTGACGGGCCTGCGGCCCTGAAACCAAGAATTCGACAGAGACACCCAATCTTGGCTGACATCTGGCAGCTAAGATCCGTCAACTAAGATCTGGCAACTAACATCTGGCATCCAGTCCCAACTCACTCTTCGCCGGCGAAGGCCAGGATGCTGCCGCCGCGGCGTTTGGCGGAGTACATGGCCTGGTCGGCCGCGCGGCGGAGGCCTTCGGTGTCGTCGGCGTGGTCGGGTGAGAGCGCGATGCCGATGCTGATGCGCACGTCGACCGGTTTGTTGTCGACGAGGATGGGGACGCTGGCCGCGGACATCATGGCGCCGGCGACGAACTCCAGGTGATGCTCGTTGTGGACGCCGGCGAGCAGCGCGGTGAACTCGTCGCCGCCGGTGCGGGCGAGCAGGTCGCGCGGGCTGATGTGCCAGGCGAGGCGTACGCTGAGCGCGCGGAGAATCTGGTCGCCGGCGTCATGGCCCAGGGTGTCGTTGATGGTCTTGAAGTTGTCGACGTCGATGACGAGGCAGGCGATGGTGGTGTGTTCGACGCGGGCTTCTTCGAGCGCGAGTGTGAGGCGTTCCTCGAACATGCGGCGGTTTGCGAGGTCGGTGAGCGGGTCGTGCATGGCCAGGCGCTCGGTGGTGCGGATGTGCTCTTCGAGCAGAGTAAGGATGATGCCGCCCGCCATCAGGTAGATGGGCATCTCCAGGATGGTATTGGGCAGGTGGGCGGGACGCGCCAAGTGCGCATAGAGCGTGAGTGCCGGCCAGGTGAGCGCCCACGCGGCCATTCCGGCGACTGCGGCGATGACGCCGCGGTGGAAGCGCGCAGCGGAACGACCGAAGAGGAAGGCTGCGCTCAGCAGAAGAAGTGTCAACTCCGCGTGACCGACGATTGAAGGGAAACGCGGATCGCAGGCGAGGGCCAGACCGCCCATGAGCAGGTAGGCAGCGCCGAAGATGGAGGCCTGTCGCCTTTGCGGCATTTCGGCCCGGCCGTTGAGCGCGAGGGCTGCGAGCAGCAGGTACACCGCCGGTGCGAGGAAGACGAGGACGGTCAGGCGGTCGAGCCAGGCGGGATGGGCTGGAAGCACGTTGACCGCGGCCTGGCAGAGCAGCGGGGCAGCGAGGACCGGAAGCATCTGCCACCGCAGTCGATGGGTGGGGTGGTTTTCCGCGGTGAAGGTGAAGAGCAGGAGGGCGAGCGAGAAGGTGGCGCGCTCCGCAAACGTTAGCCACGCGGCGGCCTGCATGGGAGCTGGCAGCAACGTAAGCGCCACGAAATGGAGCAGCAGGCAGAACCAGCCGCCGAACCAGAGGTTGACGTGAGATCCCGCCCGCCGCACGAGCGGACGGAAGCAAACGATGACGATGGTGAGACCGAAGATCTCTGGAAGGTACCGAAGGTCGAGCGCGGATGAATCCACAGTGTGTTCCTCTGTTCTGTGAACAGTTACTGAGGAGACGCTAAACGGTTTTCGCGGAAATGAGGAGCGAAATCGTAACGATGAACACAGATTTTCTTGGAATGTACGTTTTTCTGATACGAACGTGCCATTCGGGTTAGGCGAGGGTGAACGCCGTAGCCTGCTTTTCGCGGTGACGCTCCACGCCGAGCTCGATGAGGCGGGTAATCAGGTCCCTATAGGCGAGGCCGGAGGCCTGCCAGAGCTTTGGGTACATGGAGATGGAGGTGAAGCCGGGCATGGTGTTGATTTCGTTGAGGAAGATGGCCGGCGTGCGGCCGGCAGCGGCCGGTTCCATCAGGAAGTCGACGCGGGCGAGGCCGGAGCAGTCGCAGGCGCGGAAGGCGGCGAGGGCCATGGCGCGGATCTGCTTCTGTTGAACTGCGGTAAGCTTTGCGGGGATGAGGCAGACGCTCTCATCGGGGCCTTTGAGCTGGTATTTGGCCTCGTAGTCGTAGAACTCCTTGGCCGGGACGATCTCGCCGACGACCGAGGCTTCGGGGGTGTCGTTGCCGAGGACGGCGACTTCGAGTTCGCGCGGCTTGGCACCGGGGCCGCCGACGCCCTGCTCGATGACGAGCTTGCGGTCAAAGGTGGCGGCTAGGTCCATGGCGGCAACCAGGTCGGCGCGGGATTTGACCTTGGAGATGCCGACGGAGGAGCCGAGATTGGCGGGTTTGACGAAGAGCGGGTAGGCGAGTGCTTTCTCGATCTGGCGCTGGCAGCGCTTCGGGTCGGAGCGCCATTCTGTGCGGAGCAGGGTGACGTGCGGGGTCTGCGGCAGGCCGGCGGCGGCGAAGAGCTTCTTCATCACGTCCTTATCCATGCCGGCGGCGGAGCCGAGGACGCCGGAGCCGACGTAGGGAAGGTCGGCGAGCTCCAGCAGGCCCTGGATGGTGCCGTCTTCGCCGAAGGTGCCGTGAAGCACGGGGAAGATGAGGTCGACGGCGCCTGTGAGCGAGGCGGACTGGGGGATGAGGTCGGTCTCGGCGGAGGCTTCAAGCTGCAGGGGCTGGCTTGCGGTTTCGCCGGACAGCAGGGCCTGGGCGGCGTCGGCGCCGAGCCACTGGCCAGACTTCGCGATACCAATGGGGACCACCTCGAACTTCTTGCGGTCGATTGCCTTGAGGATGGAGGCGGCGGAGAGGAGCGAGACTTCGTGCTCGCCGGAGCGGCCGCCGAAGAGAACGCCGATACGGAGCTTGTTCATGGGCTTTTTACGTTTTGTTTTCGCGGACATGGCTCTTCCAGCGTACGGGAAGCTAGCGTGGTTTTCCGCGCACCATCGCCGTTACCGCGGTGCGGGTCGCCGGACAGTTAATGGCATGGCGCGGAATGGGGTTGGGGGGCTGGTTTCCGGACAACGGACGGAAGCTATTGGATGGTCGGCTTCTTTTCGGGCAGGAAGCTGGTGACGACGACGCCGGCGGTTTCGAAGTGCGAAACCTTGTGGTCGTTCCCGTGGCCGAGAAAGATGGCCTTGCGCAGGAGCAGGATGAGCCGGCGGGATTCGTCCTCGAAGAAGCGGCCTACGGAGGCGTTGTAATCGCATACGAGGTTGTAGGTGGCGCTGCATTTTGGGCAGAGGATCTGGTCGTCGAGCCAGCGGTGGAAGGCGGCTTCAGGGAGTCGGCCGACGGGTTCGTGCCCGGTACGAATGGCTGCAATGACGAGAGGCATAGTGGGTGAGGCAGAGGGTGACCCTTAAAGTAACGTGTCGACCTCAAAAATATCATGGGGCGTGGACAACCATCTGCATTTGACTGGGCTCACATCCTCATTACCGGAATTTCACCGTGCTGTTTCATTTGAAGCGTCGGTTACTACTGGAGCACAACGTTCAAGGTCGCTCGTACGACAGAGGCGTTCGTCCATGGTGAAGAGTTCGGGGGTTTAAATTTTGTGAGGTGCTTTTCCATGGTCTGCTTTTCTGCTGTGCGCTCTCGATACTCCGGGCCGCTTCGTCCCTCGTCTTCCACCATCACCGCCCGCACTTTGGCAGCGCTCGGAGTCGTAACGCTCGCTTTTGGGTCTACCGCACATGCGCAGATCGGGCCCAAGCCAACCACCACCACGGACGTCCTGCCGTCGAAGTGGGATATTTACGGCGGCTATGGATACATCCGGCCGTTCGGTTCGATCAGCGAAGTTGGCGGCTATGAGTATCAGCCCGTGGGAAATCCGAATGCTACGGTGAGCATCACGGGTTACCTGGGAAATCACTTCGGTCTGCAGATCGAAGGTGCCTACTTCAACGGCAATACGGCGTATGGCAATTTTAACCAGTGCCTTACCCACAAATGCAGCGACGAGGCACCGGACCCGATGTACTACACGCTGGGCTTCGGTCCGGTGTGGCGGTTCCCGTTGGGGCACTTCGTACCGTTCGTTCATGGAACCTTTGGTCCGGCCAAGATCAACGGACCTTACCTGCAGCCGCTGGAGTGGGGCGAGCAGGTGACCCTGGGCGGCGGTGCCGACTACGTGCTGCCGTTCTGGAGCAATCACCTGGCTCTGCGCGGGCAGGCGGACGTTGTTGGCATGCACGTGAACTACGGCGGACCGCTGACCGACCGGTTGAGCTCTGGCGTTGGCGACCTGGTGGCGTTCAAGGCGTCGGGCGGTGTGGTGTTCCGGCTTGGCACTGTGGTTCCTCCTCCGCCGGTCATGCTGGCCTGCTCGGTTGCGCCTGCGACGGCGTATCCGGGTGACCCGCTGACGGTGACCGGCACGGCGACGAACCTGAACCCGAAGAAGACGCCGACGTACACCTGGACCGCGACGGGCGGAACGATCTCCGGTACGGGCGCGATGGTGAATATCGACACAAAGAGCGCGCAGCCGGGAAGCTACTCCGTAAAGGGCCATGTGGCGGAGGGCGCGAAGCCCGGCCAGATGGCGGATTGCGCGGCCGACTTTACAATCAAGGCGTTTGAGCCGCCGACCATCAGCTGCTCGGCGAATCCTTCGACCGTCAATCCGGGTGACTCGGCCACGATTACGGCGAGTGGCATGAGCCCGCAGAACCGGCCGCTGACCTACAGCTTCAGCGCTTCGGCTGGGTCGATCAACGGCAACTCCAGCACGGCGACCCTTGCAACCGCGGGCGCGGCGCCGGGCACCATTAACGTAACCTGCAACGTGGTCGACGACAAGGGCCAGACGGCGACGGCACAGACGACCGTGACCGTGATTGCACCGCCTGCTCCGGCAGCGCCTGCCTCGCAGCAGCTTTGCTCCATCAGCTTCGATCGCGATTCACGTCGCCCGACGCGCGTGGATAACGAGGGCAAGGCCTGCCTCGACGATCTCGCACTGAGCCTGCAGCGCAGCACGGATGCAACGCTCGATGTGGTCGGCAATGCGGCTTCGACCGAGAAGGATGGTCCGCAGAAGGCTGCTGAGCGCGCCGTCAACACCAAGGATTATCTGGTGAAGGAGAAGGGCATCGATGCATCGCGCGTCGCGGTCTTTACCGGCACGGATGATTCGAAGACGGTGACGGATACGCTGGTTCCGCAGGGTGCGACGCCTGTGTCGGCCACCCCGGTGGACGAGTCTGCGGTGAAGCCGCAGCCGCGCAAGCCCCTGGGCATGGCGCATCACCACGGGAAGCGTCACCACCACAAGAAGTAGTCGTAAGAAGTGAGCAGGAAACAGCGATGCCGGACCTACTGGTCCGGCATCGCTGTTTTTGGGAAGGCAAGAGCAAAGGCAAAGGCAAGTGCGCCCTCGTGCCGGGCGGGCACCACTTCGTGGGGTTTTGGACGGCTTCGCCGTAAAAGGCTAAGGGTAGATGCGGTTCAGCGTGCGGGCGAAAGGGATGGTCTCGCGGACGTGGTCGAGACCGCAAAGCCACGCCACCACGCGCTCGATGCCCATGCCGAAGCCGCAGTGCGGGACCGAGCCGTACTTGCGCAGATCGAGATACCACTGGAAGGCGTCGAGCGGCAGGTGATGCTCCTCGATGCGCTGCTTCAGCAGGTCGTACGAGTTGACACGCTCGGAGCCGCCAATGATCTCGCCGTAGCCTTCCGGGGCGAGCACGTCGACGCACAGCGCCTTCGTCGGGTCGGCGGGGTCGGGCTGCATGTAGAAGGCCTTGATCGCGGCAGGGTAGCGATGAACGAGGACCGGCTTGTCGAACTGCGAGGAGATGTAAGTCTCGTCGGGCGAGCCGAAGTCGTCGCCGTCGACGTGGAGCGTGTCGATCTTGCCGGCGGCATGGGCTTCGACGAGCATCTGGTGGGCTTCGTCATAGGAGAGACGCGGGAATGCGCCCTGGGCGATGACGGCTTCGAGCTTGGAGACGTCGCGGCCGATCACCTTCAGGTCGGCGCGGTGCTTGGCGAGCACTTGGGTGACGATGTAGGTGAGGTAGTTCTCGGCGAGTTGCAGCAGGTCTTCGAGGCCGGCATAGGCCATCTCGGGTTCGACCATCCAGAACTCGGTGAGGTGACGGCGGGTCTTCGACTTCTCAGCGCGGAAGGTGGGGCCGAAGGAGTAGACCTTGCCGAGCGCTAACGCGGTGGCCTCGACGTAGAGCTGGCCGGACTGCGTGAGATAGGCCTTGTCGTCGTCGAAGTAGTCCATCTCGAAGAGTTCGGAGGTGCCTTCGCAGGCGTTCGGCGTCAGGATCGGCGGATCGGTGCGGATGAAGCCGTTGTTGTCGAAGTAATCGGCCGCGGCCTTCATGATGGTGGCGCGGACGCGCAGGATGGCGGATTGGCGCGGGGTGCGGATCCAGAGGTGGCGATGCTCCATGAGGAAATCGACGCCGTGTTCTTTCAAGGAGATCGGATAAGGCGTCTCCTCGCTCACGCGCTGCAGGACCTGAAGTTGCTCGACGTCGAGCTCGAAGCCGGAGGGCGCACGCTCGTCGCGGCGGACCTTGCCGGTGACCTTGAGGGAGGATTCAAGAGTGAGGTTCTTGAGCGTTTCGAAGAGCTCTTCGGGGACGGCGGCCTTCGGGACGATGCCCTGGATGGTGCCGGAGCCGTCGCGGAAGATGGGGAAGAGCAGCTTGCCGGAGGCGCGCAGGTTGTAGAGCCAGGCGTGGAGCGTGACGGTCTGGCCTTCGTGCGCGGAGAGCGTGGCGATGGTGGCTACGGGGGAGGTTGCGGGAGTCGCTTCGGGGGTAGTTTCGGTGGTTGACATGAGCATCTTCAGTTTACGCCTGAGCATACTGCGAAGGTCGGGCTGCGCCGATGCCCACTCATCCCGGAATCGGGATGAATGGGGCACCCAAGGCTAGAAGGATTCGCTGAGGCGGCCGGCGTGCGAGAAGACTTCGCGGGCCGTGCGGGTAACGAAGCCGGGGTCCGTGGCCTGGGTGTCGGAGATTTCGAGGATTGCGGGTGTGGTCTCGGGCAGGGTGGCGATCAGGGAGTAGATCTCGGGCCACGGAATGGTGCCGGTGGTAAGCGTGCCGGGGCGCTCTGTGCCGGAGGCCGGCCACAGGTGCGCGTCGGGCTTGCCGGGATCGCCGGCGTAGGGGACGCCGGCCTGGGGTGGGCCGAAGTTGTCGTGCAGATGGAGCTCGGCCAGTTTTTCGCGGAGCAGCTCGAAGGTCTGGGCGTTCAGATGGCCGGTCAGGTGCGCGTGGCCGACGTCGAAGCAGACGCGCGTGGAGTCGAAGTGGCCGATGCGGAGGATGTCCAGCAGGTGGCCGGGGGTGGCGATGTCGTTGCGCAGGTTTTCGAGCAGCAGCTTGACGCCCAGCGGCCCGGCGAAGGCTTTCAGGTGCTCGATGGCGGTGATGGCGTACTCGAGCGCGTAATCGGACCACAGGTCGCCGTCGAGCCCCAGGTGCAGGACGCAGGTGGTGAGCGGGATGTGTTCGGCGGATTCGAGCGCGCGCTTGATCTCTTCCATGGCCTCGATGCGGCGGGACTTCTCGTTGGCGACGAGGTTGAGCGAGGGCGAAGCGTGGCGAGAGAAGTAGGAGTCCGCCGTCAAGGGCGCGTGGAGCGTTGGCGTGCACTCAGCCGAGCGGAACCAGGCGGCGGTATCGCGCAGCAGCTGGCGGTCGGTGTAGTCGAAGTGGAACCGCGCGGCGAAGAGTTCAATCGTGCGCGCGCCGGATGCGCAGAGTGCGTCGAGATGCGAAGGGGTAAGGCGGTGCGGGTAGAAGATTTGCGAGGAGATACCGGGGATCATGACTACAGGGTATAGGGAACAGGGTGTAGGGTGTAGTGGATTAGGAGGCCGGCGGCCCGTTGAGGTAGGCGTTGGCAGTGATGGTGTAACGACCATCGGGCAGGTGGGCGATGGTGGGGGCGTAGGTGCCGAGGTACTGGCGCGTCCACCAGACGTGTTGAGCGCGTTTTTCCTCGGGGGTGGAGAACCAGTATTGGTAGAGCACGGCGCGAACCTGCTGCGGAGGCTTGGCCTGGAAGGGGTCTCCGGCGAAGAGGCTGAGGACGTCCTTGTCGTTTTCGAGCAAGCGCTGCTCGGTGAGCGGGACGATGGGAGCCTCCCGCCACGGGCCGAGCGACGCGAACCAGAGGTTCCAATCGAAGCGCGGCTGGTAGGGCGCGTAGATGCGCGGGCGGTCGGCGGGGTTCTGTGGCTTATAGCGAAAGGGATAGGGCGTCCAGTGAGTGCCGTCGTTCGAGCCCTGGAACTCGATCTCGTAACGGTGCGGGGTCATATTGGCGAAGAGGCCGTAGCTGTTGGCGATTCGGAAGGGTTCGAGGGCGACGATGGGGGATTGCGGCAGCGGCAGCACGGGCGCGATCATCTGGAGAAGCTCAGCGGTAGTGACGTAAGCGATAAGCGTGAGGCAGACCGTCGAGCCGGCGGTCTGGATGGCGTGCAGGTGCTTGCGAGAGCCCAGTTCAGGAAGCGAGATTGGCAGCGCGTGCTCGGTTGCGAGGCGGTGTCTGAAACGGGCCGGGAGAAATCTGGCGTAGGTCTGGTCGTCCAGCAGCAGGAACGCGAGCACCAGCACGAGGTAGTTGAGGAAGGCGTAGTTGGCGGTCGCGATCACGGCGATCTGCCACAGCGTTACCAGCACGAAGAGGGCGAAGCGCACGTAATTCGGCTTGCCACTGCGGCGCTGCGCGGCGGTACGCGGGATGAAGACGGCGAAGATGAGGCCGAGCTCCATCACCAGCGTGAGGCCGGCGGTGCCCTTCTGGAACCAGTGCGGAAGCTGTTCGAGGTACCAGCCGATCCAGGTGGGGAGCGGGCCGTTTTGGTAGTACTCGTACATCGCGGTGAGGTTGCGCCAGGTGGGGTCGCCCGATTGCAGCTTGACCAGGCCGGATTCGAAGTAGATGCGAAACCACTCCCAAAGCAGAAGGTAGTGCGCGGCGCGGACGGGAAGGGACGCGCGGCCGAGACGCGGGCGCAGGCCGGCCGGGGCGAGGAAGAGCGCAAGGAAGCCGGCTTCGAGCAGCATGCCGTCCGATTGGTACTGGCCGAAGTCCTGCGAGACCGCGATGAAGCTGAGGTACGCGACGAAGCAGGCGACGAGCGCGGGGCGTGGCATGAGGTTGAGCGTCACCAGCACGGACGCGACCAGGCCGATCGAGACGAGGGCCATCAGCGCGTGGTTTGAAGCATTGAGCCAGAGCAGCGTCGGCGCGTACCAGAAGCGGACCGCGCCGGCTGCGTGCAGGCGCTCGAGGTAGAGGTTCGCCGGGAGGATGCCGTCGGTGCCCACCATACCGCGAATCTGGAAGAGCAGCGCCAGGAACGCCGAAAAGTAGATGAGGCCGAGAGAACGCAGGAAGAGCCAGCGGCCGATGAGGTGGTTGCGCAGGCCGTCTTCGCGGGAGAAGAGGTGGTGCACGGTTTGGCGCGGGGACGGCATAGAGACAAAGGCACCCTCATGCCGGGCGGGCACCACTTCGTGGGATATTGGACGGCTTCGCCGTGCGTCGTGTTGCTAATAGCTGGCGATGCTGCCGAAGGTGTGGCGGGAGTCGTGACCGCCTTCAAGTTCGCCGGTCTTCGGATTTACCTCGATCAGTTCGGAGTCGCCCCAGACGCCGGGCCTGGTGTCGTCGGCTGGATTGGCCTGGTTGATGGTGTAGCCCATCGCGGCCAGCGCGGCGGCGGTCTCGCGGTTGAAGCGCTTTTCGAGGTCGAGCGTGTCCGGCAGGTACTGCTGGTGGAAGCGCGGCGCATCTGCCGCCTGCTGGATGCTGAGGCCGTTGACGAGGGTGCTGATCAGGTCGTTCGCCACCGTGGTGATGATGGTGGCGCCGCCGGGTGAGCCGAGGACGAGGCGAAGCTGCGCGGAGTGGCCGGGCGTGGCGTGCGTGGTGACGATGGTGGGCGTCATCGACGAGAGCGGCCGGTGGCCGGGTGCGATGGCGTTGGCCGGCCCCTGGATGAGGCCGAACATGTTCGGCGTGCCGGGTTTTGAGGAGAAGTCATCCATCTCGTCGTTCAGCAGGAAGCCGAGGCCTTCGGCGGTGGCGCCGCAGCCGAACAGGTTGTTGAGGGTGTAGGTCATGGCGACGGCGTTGCCGTCCTGGTCGACGATGGAGAAGTGGGTGGTCTGGTTGGATTCGTGCGGCTGCGGTTTGAGCGCAGGCGGCGGCAGGAAGCCGTCAGGGCGTTTGAGGTCGGCTGAGGGTGTTGGCTTGTCGGGCTGGATGGACGCGGCCCAGGCGTCTGCATACTGCTGCGACGCGAGCTGCGCGATGGGGATGGGCGTGTAGTCGGGGTCGCCGAGGTAGTCGGTGCGGTCCTTGTAGGCGCGGCGGAAGGCTTCGGTGATGATGTGGACCTGCGCGGTCGAGCGGTCGGCGCCAAGCTTTGGAAGGTCGAAGCGCGAGAGCATGTTGAGCGTCTCGATGATGGCGATGCCGCCGGAGGACGGTGGCGGCGAGGTGATGACGTCGTAAGTCTCGCCGTGGGTGGTGAACTCACCGAGCAGCGGTTTGCGGTCGGCGACTTTATAGTCGGCGAGGTCCTGCGTGGTGATGAGGCCGCCGTGGGCTTGAACGAAGTGGGCGAGTTGCTGGGCGATCTTGCCGCGGTAGAAGTCTTCCGGATGGTGCGAGAGCGTGGTGAGGGTGCGGGCGAGGTCGGGCTGTTTCAGGGTGTCGCCGGTGGCATAGAAGTTGCCGTCGCGTTGGAAGATGCGGGCGGATTCGGGGAACTGGCTGAGGGTCTTCGAGTGAAGGTAGCGCGCTTCTTCGGCGGTGAGCACCCAGCCATCGGTGGCGAGCGCGATGGCGGGCGCCATATCCTGTGCCAGCGTGAGCTTGCCGTAGTGCGCCTGCGCGTAGGCGAGGCCGGCGACGGTGCCGGGCACTCCGATGGCCTTGTAGCCAACGGTGCTGAGGCCCGGAACGATGTTGCCTTGGGCGTCCTGGTACATGGTGGCGGTGGCGGCGAGCGGAGCGCGCTCGCGGAAGTCTACGAAGTGGGCTTCGCCTGTCTTGCCGTTGCGCAGGAGCATGAAGCCGCCGCCGCCGATGTTGCCCGCGTTCGGCAGCACGACGGCGAGTGCGAAGCCCACGGCCACGGCTGCGTCGACTGCGTTGCCGCCCTGCTTGAGGATCTGCAGGCCGGCATCCGACGCATAGTGCTGGATGGTGACGACCATGGCGTGCTGCGGCGGCGGCTGCTGCGCGGGGGCGTACGGGACGATGATCGATGCGGCGAGCAATAGGGCGAGCGGTTTGCGCATGGTGCGAGGATAATGCAGCGCGGGCCCCTGGCGGATGGCCGAGGCGGGAAAACTATGATTGTGAGCTAACAGCTAACAGCTAACAGCTAACAGCTAACAGCTAGTGGGCTATTGGCTAGCAGGCTGTTGCTGCGCGGTTCACGGCTGGGCGGTGGTTGGCATGGACTTTAGTTCGGGCAGTTCGGCCTGAATGGCGGCCCACTTTTCCGGGTGGCGCTTGGTGAAGATGGGTGCCGTCGGCTTCGAGTAGTACGCGAGGATGTCTTCCTGGAGGCCGATAGGGATGGGGCGGTTTGGTTCGCTGGTAAGCACCTTCAGCAGCTTCGCGTAGGTCTGGTCGGTGAGACGGTAGGCGCCGGGGCGCACGAGAGCGCCGGTGTCGAGGTCGAGGTTGGGGAAGACGGTCTGGCGGCGCGGCGGTGGGCCGACTGCGGGTGGCGGACGATGCAGGCGCTCGATATCGTTACGCAGGCTGGCGACGGTGTTGTTGACGGAGGTGATGTAGCGGGTCTCCGCGTCTTCATTGGGGCCGCGCAGACGGAGTTCTGCCAGAGGGCCAATCGGTGGCATGACGGTGATGAGCCCGGCGAGCGCGTAATGGCCAAGCCCGGCGTGGCTGCGGTATTGCTCCCACAGGTTGTCCTTGCCGGCCTGCTGCAGGTCGGCTTCGAGCTTGGTGAGTTCGGGGCTGGGGATATCCGGCGGGAAGCCCTTGCGGTGCAGCAGGGTTTCGGCGTAGGCGATGTTCGGCAGGAAGCGGCGCACGCTGAAGCGATAGCCGAAGAGGTTGGTGCGCTCGACGTGTTCTGTTTTGTTCAGCTCGAGCCCGTAGGTTTCGAAGAAAGCTTTGGCGAGCAGGCCGGTCGCTACCTTCAGTCCGACGTGGTCGAGATACTTGTGCGGGGCGAAGCGATGCTTGGCGATCTCGTTGATGTCGAAGGCGAACTCGACGCGGACATGGTCGTGCGGATTCTCTTCGTAGGTGACTGCGTCTGTATGAAACTTCTCGGCGAGGCCGGGAAACTGTGCTGCCACCGAGGGGTTGGTCGCTTCGGAGTGGCCGATGGAATCGCCGACGTAGTGCGAGAGCGCGCCGATGGCGAAGGCGACTTCGTCGGGAGTCTTCGCGTTGCGGAGGAGCGAGTCGACGAAATCTCCGGAGCGGACATAGTGGGTGAGGTCGGAGAAGAACTCGTTGCCGAAGGGATAGTAGCCGATATCCTGGATGGCGCAGCCGCCGTAAGCGTAGGCGTGGGCTTCGGCAAGTTGGGCGTTGGTGATGCCGGGGAAGCGGTCGCGCAGCAGCGGCACGATGGAGGCCTTCCAGGTCAGGTCGATCAGCTGCTCGTGAGTCTGAACGGAATAGGCTGCGGCGGGCTTGGGGACAGCGAAGAAGAGGGATGCAGCGACCAGCGCGAGAGTTCGGAGTTTTATCATGCTTCGTAAGCGTAGCGTGAAAGACGCCTTGCAAATCAGACGGCAGGGTTCGGTTTTTGGTTGGCGGCTGAAGCGCCGCTCGAAGACTTGTTGAGCCGGTTGCGGAGCCAGGTGCCGACGCCGAGCGTGGTGAGAAGGGTGCCGAGCGCAGCCCAGCCGGCACCGCCAGGCAGGATGTACTCGATGGCCTTCATGGGGTCCTGGTGCCAGCGATCGCTAAGGACGGACCAGAGGCTTTCTACGTTGACGTTGACGGTGTAGGGAGTCTCCGCGAGTGGCTGCGATGGCAGGCCGCTTGCGGGGTCGGGGATGAGCGACACCTTGATGGTGAGCTGCTGTGCGCTGGCCTTGTTGATGGGCGTGACGCTCCATATCCAGGTGGAGTAGCCGTCGATGGGGACGAACTGCTGCGATTGCGTGGCTTGCGGCGCGATGGTGAACTCGGTGGGCGAGCCGATGAGGTCCACTTCCATGGTGTCCGAGACCTTGAGCGTAGAGCTGGCGGTGCCTGCACCGGGCTTGAGCACGTGCGGGTTGGGATCCTTGTAGCCGTGCACGATGACGGTGATGGTGGAGGCCTGATGCGCGATCATCACGGGCGGCACGTTGTACTCGATGGCGCCATTTTGCAGGGAGGCCTTCCAGGCCGCGGCCTGGTCGCCCAGGGAGTAGGGGTTGGAAGCAACGGCAGGCGCGGGGGCAGCGGCCATCGGGCTGATGGGGGACGGCGCAGGAGCAGCTGCGGCGACGACCGGCGGCGCAGGTGGTGCAACGATAACCCTCTCCATCGCCATCACCGGAGCGGCAGCGGCGATGGGTATCTTAACCAGGGAGGTTTGCACGCCTTCTGGATTGGCCGCGCTGATGGCTGTACCAACGGACGGCGCTGCTACGGCTTCGTGCTCGATGAGATAGTTTCTAACTGCGGTGACGCGGGCGGCTGAGCCGGTGAGCAGGAGCTCCATGCCGGCGGAGGCCTTGATAGTGCTGGCGAGGAGCTGGAGGCAACCGTCGCTCTCGGGCGCAATCTGGCCTTTCGCGTCGAACGCGACGGTGCAGAGATGGTTCAGCGCAGGCTCCTGCTGCGGAATGGCGGCGGCGCAGGCGAGCAGGCAGACGATAGTCGCGACGAAGAAACGCATGGTGTTGCCTCAGCGAAGTGGTATCGGGCCCGTGGCTGCAAGTCTGCTCTCTTGAGCGGGTAGAAGCAATGTTTTTTCAAAATGTACGTTGCGCCGGGAACGAATCGCAGATGCGTCGGTCTTAGGGGTGAGGGCCTGAGGGGATGGACGGAGTAGCCCAGCGGTTGGATACCTTGAGTGCGAAGGCTCGAGACGGTGCAGGCGCGCGCGAGGCAGCGTTTGCGGCAATCGTGGATCGTCACGCGACGCTGATGTATCGGGTTGCGTTTTCCCTGCTCAAGAATCCGCAGGATGCCGAAGACGCGGTGCAGGAGACGCTGCTGAAGCTGTACCGCGGCGAGGCGTGGCAGGCGATGGAGGATGAGAAGGCATTTCTCGCGCGCAGCGTGTGGCGCGTGGGGCTGACGCGGCTTTCGGCGCAGGGAGCGAAAGTGATGCGCAACGCAGCCGACGTCGCAGAAATTGAGATTGCAAGCGTGCAGCGTACGCCCGAGGAGCACGCGGTTGACACCGCCGAACGAGGGCTGATGCGGAAACTGATCGAGGAGCTGCCGGAAGGCTTCCGGCAGGCGCTGCTGCTGACCGCGGTCGAGGGCATGCGGTCGCAGGAGGCGGCGGAGGTTCTGGGGATCAACGAGGCCACGGTTCGGACGCGAGTCTTGCGGGCGAAGGCCGAGCTTCGACGGATGTTTACGGAACGCACAGGCAGGACGAAGGGAGGCCGGGGATGAACGAGTTCGAGTTGGAAGGGATGCTGAACGAGGTTGTCGCCGGCATGGCGAATGTCGCGGTGCCGGTTGGCCTGGCGGAGCGGTTGAAGGCGAAGAGCTTTGCAGCGGAGGATGTGATGGACGCGAAGGTACTGACGTTTGGAACCATGGACCAGATGGCGGGTGGAACACAGACGCGTCAGACCGCTTTGAGCGCGCTGGCGCTTCATGCCGCGGTGCTGCTGCTGGTGTTCTTCGAGATGCGCGCAATGCAGATGAGGATGGTAGCTCCTCTGGAGGTGGAGAGCGAAGTGTTGCTGAGTGCGCCGCCACCCGCCTTGCCGCCGAGTGCAATCGCTGCTGGTGGCGGTGGAGGTCATGCAGGCCCGGCACCGGTGACGCGGGGCACGCCGCCGAAGGCTGCGGCGCAGCAGATGGTTCCGGTGGAGCAGCTGCCCGTCATTGAGCCAAAGCTGGCAGTCGAGCCCACTGTCGTGATGCAGTCGAGCCTGCAGATGGCACCGACTCCTTTGCCGCAGTTCGGCGTGGCAAACTCACCGCTGGTCGGAACGAGCCTGGGCGATGGCCGCGGGACCGGCATAGGCGGCGGGTTCGGCGCTGGCGTGGGGATGGGGAGCGGCGGCAACATGGGCGGCGGGCTGGCGCGAATCGGCGGTGGAGTAAGCGCGCCGGTGGTTCTGTACCACCCGGAGCCGGAGTTTTCCGAGGAGGCGCGAAAGTCGAAGGTGTCGGGCAATGTGCTGGTGTACCTGCAGGTGGATGAGCAGGGCCGGCCAACGCATCTTCGCGTGCTGCGCGGGCTCGGCATGGGGCTGGATGAGAAGGCGATTGACGCGGTCCGACAGTACCGGTTCAAGCCGGCGATGCAAAATGGCAGGCCGGTAGCCGTGGAGATGAACGTGGACGTGACGTTCCATATTTACTGAGAAGAGGTCCTCGTCGGACGGGCGCCCTTGTCGCGGCGGCGACCACTTCGTGGGGCTTTTGGACTTCGCGTGTTCCTCCCCTTGGTCGGGCATGGCGGATTGTGCCGCGCGGCCCCGCGAAGCTCCCAGCGTACGCAGTACCGCCGGCCCGGCGTCAGGGCGCCCGTCCGGCAGGACCTCTTTCTGTAGACTGATGCAAATCGGTTTCATAAGGAGCGAGGATGCGCGGAGCTTGGCTTGCGGTAGTGTTCGGGGCGGCGGTGTGTGCGAGTGGGCAGGATGTGATTCACGGCAAGGAAGGGATCACGCTGCCGGCGCCACCGGTAGTCGCCACGCACCCGGTGGTCGATACCTACAAGACCGCCGACGGGACGGACGTGCAGGTGACGGATGACTACCGCTGGCTCGAAGATTCGAAGTCGCCGGAGACGCGCGCTTACATCACGGAAGAGAATGCTTACACGCAGAAGTATCTCGATCAGGTGAAGATTCTGCCGGAGGTGCGGACGCAGTTATCGGCGCTGCTGAAAGTGGACTATGTTTCCATGCCCATTACTCGTGGTTCGACTTACTTCTTTACCAAGCGTCTGGCGGACGAGAACCAGGGTTCGATCTACATGCGGGATGGCTTGCATGGACAAGATGTCCGGCTGATTGACGGCACGAAGATGAGTGCCGACGGAAATACCTCGGTGAACCTGCAGGGAGTAAGTGAAGATGGTTCGCTGCTGATTTATGGCGTGCGGGTGGGTGGAGCGGACGAGGCGGAGATTCACTTCTTCGACGTGGCCAGCCGGAAGGACCTTGCGGATAAGTTGAAGTCGGCGAGATACAGCGGGGTGCAGCTTACTCCGGATAAGCAGGGTGTTTATTACTCAGAGTATTTTCCGCATGAAGGCTCCCGGGTGTACTACCACAAGTTCGGCGGAAACAGTGACACGATGGTGCTGGGCCGGAGTTACAACGGCGAGGCGCTGGGTGAGATCGACTACATCCAGGTTCGCGTGACGGAAAACGGCCATTACCTGGTGATGAGCATCGACCGTGGCGTGCCGGCGAAACGTGTGGACGTGCTGGTGAAGGATCTGCGTGAGCCGCATGCGGAGATCGTGCCGCTGGTTTACGGCGTGGACAGCCGCTTCCAAGAGTTAGTGGTGGGCGATACGTTCTACTTCGACACCGACTTGAACGCGCCGAACCACAGGATTGTGAAGGCGGAGTTTGGGGTCAAGCCGGAATTATGGAAGACGGTGGTTCCGGAAGGCAAGGATGTGCTGGAAGCGGCAAACGTGGTCGATGACAAGTTCTTCGTGCTACGGCTGCACGATGTGAAGAGTGAGCTGAGCATCTACTCGCTGGACGGGAAGCCGACGGGGAAGATCAGCTTTCCTGGCATCGGCGCTGGGTCGGAGTTATCGGGCAGACCGCAGGACAAGGAAGGTTTCTATAGCTTCCAGTCGATTATCACTCCGCCTACCATCTTTCACTACGACGTTGCGACGGGGAAGAGCGATGTGTTCTATAAGTCGCAGGTCCCGTTTGACTCCGGCGCGTATGAGTTGAAGCAGGTGTTCTATAACTCAAAGGATGGCACGCGGGTGCCGATGTTTATCGCCGGCAAGAAAGGTTTGAAGCGCGATGGCAGCGAGCGCCTGCTGATGACCGGGTACGGCGGCTTCGCGGTAAGCGAAACGCCGACATGGAACCCGGAGTATGCGTGGTGGCTGGAGCAGGGTGGGTGGTTTGCGCTGCCGAACCTGCGTGGCGGCAACGAGTACGGCGAGACGTGGCACAAGGCTGCGATGTTTGAGAAGAAGCAGAATGTCTTCGACGACTGGTATGCGGCGGCCGAGTATCTCGATAAGGAGAAGTACACGTCGCCCGAGCACTTTGCGATTCGCGGGCGCTCGAACGGTGGGCTGCTGATGGGTGCTTCAATGACGCAGCGGCCGGACCTTTGGGGCGCCATCTGGTGCGGGTATCCGCTGCTGGATATGCTGCGCTACCAGAAGTTCCTGGTGGGGCGGACGTGGACGACCGAGTACGGCTCGGCGGAGGAGCCGGCCGATTTCTCCTACATCTACAAGTACTCGCCGTACCAGCATGTGGTGATGGGCACGAAGTACCCGGCGATCATGTTCTTCACGGGCGACGGTGACACCCGGGTGGACCCGATGAACGCGCGAAAGATGACGCCGGAGATGCAGGCGGCGAGCATTGCGCCGGGCGGATCGGACCGGCCGGTGCTGCTGCATTACTCGCTGAAGGGCGGCCACAGCGCGGGCATCTCGCAGACGCAGCTGGTGGAGGACTATGCGGATGAGATGGGGTTCTTGTGGACGGAGACGCAGTAGGGCCGCGGCTGTTTGGAGCGAAGTGAGTACACGGATAAGACGGATAAGGAACGGATGAGCAGATTGATGGGCTGATTGGAAGCAAAGAAAAACCCCATGTCCGACGCGTCGGACATGGGGCACCCGGATTGCGGGGATTGGCTAGTGGGCGGGGTGGTCGAGGATGGCTGCCAGGGCTACGAGGTCCTTCTTGTCCGCTTCGGTTTTGGCTGCGCTGGCGTCGTCGTTGAGGCTGGCGGAGAGCCGGTGCAGCTCGGTCATGGACTTCTTCTTGTAATGATCGCCTTCGGTTGCGGAGATCGCCTGGTTGATGGCTGCGATCTTCTCCGCCGGCAACGCCTGCGAGCGCTCGAGCTGGTCGAGGTACGCGCGGGCGGTAAGGAAGGTGGGCGGCCACACCAGCTTCTGCTGGTTCTGCACGTTGAGCTCGGCGAAGTGCACCTGGTTGGCTGCGTCGATCTCATGCTGCGTGAGGAACTTGGTCGGCGTCAGCTTGAAGACGTCGAGGCCGCGCGCAATCTCCGACCCGTAGATGTAGCCGTTGTACCAGTAGGCCGACCAGTCGCCGCCCAGGATGAGGGTCTTGGGGTCGATGGGGCCGCGGTCGAAGTAGGCGATCTCGTAGGGATGCGCGGAGTCGGTGAAGTCCATGATGGAGACGCCGCCCTGGTACCAGGCCTGCACTTCAATATCGCGGCCGGGGATGGGCACGAGCGAGCCGTTGTGGGCGACGCAGTTGGCGCTCTCGGGCATGGCCGCGGGCATCTTGTAGTAGCCATCGAGCTTCAGCTTGTCGTCTTTGAGCGAGAAGATAGCATCCGCGCCCCACTTCGTTGGGTCGGTTGGACGGCAGCGTGCGCCCATACCTCCGCCCCACTCGTCGGTGTAGACAACCTTGGTGCCGTCGTTCGAGAAGCTGGCGGAATGCCAGTAGCTGTAGTTGGGGTCGTTGACCGCGTCGAGACGCTTCGGATGCTCGGGGTCGCGAATGTCGAGCAGGATGCCGTTTCCGGAGCAGGCGCCCGCGGCGAGACCGATGGCGGAGTAGGCCGTGATGTCGTGGCACTGGTTGGTGGGTTCCGGCTTGCCGGTCCCGTGGGTTGCGGCGGATTCAAGGCCGGCGACGGCGCCGGAGCGCGGGTCGATGAAGACGCGCGGGCTGGAGACGATCTTGGCCTGCTCAGGATGCGCGACCGGCACCTTGATCACGTCGATGGAGAAGAGCGAGGTGTTCGGGTTCTTGTCGGGGTCGCCGCCGGAGCAGCCGGCCAGCTCGTCGGACTGGCGCACGAACGAGGTACCGGAGACATAGATGTAGACGTTGTCCTTGTCGTTGGGATCGACGACGAGGGTGTGGGTGTGGGAGCCGCGGCAGGTCTGCACGGCGGCTACCTGCTTCGGGTTCTTGATGTCGGAGATATCGAAGATGCGCACGCCGCGAAAGCGCTCCTTGTTAGCGGCGGGAAGTTGGCGCGCGTGCGGGTCGGCGCCAGCGGCTGGCGGAGGGTTAGGCGGGAAGGCTTGGGTGCCGCAGTCGAGCCGGCCGTTGGGCATTTCGACCGAGTAAAAGAGCAGGTTGCCGTAGACCGAGACGTCGCCCTGGCCGCCGGGGCAGATGAGCGAGGTGATCAGCTTCGCGTGCGCCGGGTCGGAGATGTCGTAGATGTTGGCGCCGTAGAAGTTGCCCTGGAACAGGTGATTACCCTCAAAGGCGAAGTCGGAGTTGGCGAAGGCCAGGCCGGCGAGCACGAGCTTGCGGGAGTCCGGCATGTTGGCGCCTGCAGGGATGCCGAGCGAGCTGAGAGCCTTCTGGACGTTGGGATCGTTGACGTCATTCGACGGAAGCTGAAAAGCCGTGGGCTTTTTGAGGAAGGCGAGGTGTTCGAGGCCCATGGCGGCTTCGCCGGCGTCGTAGAGGCCGGGTTTGAGGCCGACGCGGGGGTCGTTGGTGTTCGAGCCGGTCATGCCGGGCGGCAAGGCTTTGGGAGAGTCATCATGCTCCTGCGCGCGCAGCAGGGGCGAAGCGATGGCGACGATCGCCGCAAGCAGGAGAGCACCTGCACGGAGGGTAAGAGACTGCACTCGGTTCATTGATTCTCCTTGGATGTCTGGGGGACGGATGGCTGTGAGGATTCTTTCGCGAGAAGGCCCTGCATGATGCGGATCTCGGCGCGCTGCGTGTTGTCGACGTCGGTGGCGAAGTTGAAGAGGTCGGCATCCTGCCCGGCGCCGGGAGATTGGAAGAGCTGGTCGACCATGGTGAGCGCGCCGGTGTGATGCTGGATCATGCCGGTGAGGAAGAGGTGGTCGAACTGCGGGCCTCGCGCGGCGCGCAGGGCGTCCATCTGTTTCGGCGTCAGCATGCCCGGCATCAGCGGCATGGCGTTGCCGTGCATGTCCATGTCCGGCATGCCGGGCATCGACATGTCGGTGGCCTGACCGCGCGCGGTGAGCCAGCGCTTCATGAACTTCATCTCATCGGTCTGCGAGAGAGAGATCTTGGCGCCGAGTTCGCGGATGGCAGGGTCTTGCGTGTGTGAGGGGATGAGTGCGGTCATCTCGACGGCCTGCCCGTGGTGCATGATCATGCCCTGCATAAAGTCGACGTCGGCGGTGGAGAGCCGGGCGGGAACCCCGGTGGTGTTGGGCGGCAGCGTCCGGCTGGGCTGGCCCGGCGCGCCGGGTTCGACGATGGGGGCGGACTGGCAGAGCGCGGCTGATGCGCTGAGCAGCGTCAGCGCGCCGACGAAGGTAAGGATTTTGCGGGGGAGTAACATATCCGGGTGTTTTCCACGCTATCACGGCCCGGGCCCGAAGTGGATAGAATCAGGGGGCTGACGACGGTTTGAAGGGGTGAGCGATGGGGGAGTTTGGCATTTATCCGAGCCTGCGCGGGCGGGTGGTCGTCGTAACCGGCGGCGCAAGCGGCATCGGGGAGGCGATCGTCGAGGCGTTCGTGCGGCAGGGAGCGCAGGTTGCGTTCCTCGACGTGGAGGTGAAGGCCGCGCGCGAGCTGGTGGAGCGGCTGGCGGCAGAAGGGCTTGAGGCCCCGGTCTCGTACCTTTGCGATCTGACGGATATCGCCGCGCTGCGGGGTGCGGTGGCCCGAATCCTGGAGCGCTTCGGCGGTGTGGATGTGCTGGTGAACAACGCCGGCAACGATTCGCGGCACACCATCGACCAGGTCACGTCGGAATCGTGGGATCGCACCATCGCGATCAACCTGAAGCAGCAGTTCTTCATGTGCCAGGCGGTACTGCCGGCGATGAAGGCGGAAGGCGCCGGGTCCATCGTCAATATGAGCTCGATCGCGTGGGTGATCCCTTCGACCAATGTGCCCGTGTATGTCGCGGCCAAGGCCGGCGTGGTGGGGATGACGCGCACGCTGGCGCACGAGGTGGGTTCGCACGGCATTCGCGTGAACGCCGTATTGCCAGGCGCGATTGAAACCGAGCGCCAGCGCCGCCTGCATTTGAGCGCAGAGTATAAGGCCGAGGTGCTGTCGCGCCAGGCGATCAAGCGGCTGATCCAGCCCGGCGACGTGGCCCGCATGATCCTGTTCCTGGCGGCGGATGACAGCGCCGGGATCACGAATCAGAGCTTCGTGGTCGACGGCGGCTGGGTTTAGCGGGTCTCCGTGCGGCTACTTCTCCGCTCCAGGGGTCGCGGGGGTGTTCTTGCCGTGTTCGGGGTCGTAGTTGTGTTTCTGCATCCAGGCCTTGAAGGCGTCGCTGGGCTCCGTTCCGATGCTTCCGTTATGCGTCAGGTAGGCCACATCCGGCTTCACGTCGGTATCGAGATCGCAGGTGAAGTACTTGCCGGATTCGCCGAAGACGGGGAAGAGCACGGTTAGCTTTTGTCCCGGCTTTCGCCACTTGGCCATATAGGTTTCAAAGCCGACAGAGCGCTCGATCTTCTGTCCGCAGTCGAAGCGGAAGTCGACGGCGTGTACCTCGCCGTTGACGAAGAGGTTGGCGCGCCCGGTGCCCTTCGAGAAGTCCTCCATACCGCGGTGGTAGTGGGTCATCTCTTCGCGGTTGAAGATGTGCAGGCGCAGAGGATAGTCCGCAGGGTTCTTGTCGTCGGCGTGGACGGCGGTCGCGGGAAACACTAGCGCGGCACAGAAAAGGGCGGGGAGGATGCGTGCACGAAGGCTCATGAGCCGGATTCTAGCCGAGCGCAGAGGATGCGGCAATGAGGGGCCGGTGAAAAGCGAAGCCCCTCGGCGAAAGGATCACCGAGGGGCTTCGTGTTTGGTGCGGCGTTGGTTACGCTGCGGGGGTTTCGCTGGCGGCCTGCTCGGGTGCGTCGGAGACGATCGTCACCTTGACGTGCGCCGTGACTTCGCGGTGCAGCTTGATCGGCACGTGGAACTCACCCAGGGTCTTGAGCGGCTCTTCGAGCGCGATCTTGCGGCGATCGACCGTGAAGCCCTGCTGTTCGAGTGCGTGGGCGATGTCGCCCGAGGTGACGGACCCGAAGAGGTGCTCGCCGTCGCCGACCTTGCGCTCGAAGGTGAGCTCGACGGCGGTGATCTGCTTGGCGAGGTCTTCGGACTGCGATTTTTCCTTGGCGGACTTGCGAACCGCCGAAGCCTTCATCTGCTCGATGACGGCCTTGTTGGCGGTGGTGGCTTCGATGGCGAGCTTGCCCGGCAGCAGGTAGTTGCGTCCGTAGCCGTCGGCAACCTTGACGACGTCGCCGCGGTGGCCGAGCTTGAGAACATCTTCTTTCAGAATGACTTCCATGTTGGATCTCCAGTGTTCTTGCGCGGGTCTGTGGTCCGTCCGCGAGAAAGGCAGCGTGTAGGGTGTAGGGCTTAGGGTGTAGAGGACCAGGTGTATTCCCTACACCCTAGTCCCTACACCCTTAGGCGAGCGAAGCTCGTCTAGAATCGGGCCGCGAAGGCGAGCAGGGCGATGTTGCGCGACTGCTTGATGGCGAGCGAGAGGCGACGCTGGTGGCGGGTGCAGACGCCGGTCAGGCGGCGCGGCACGATCTTGCCGCGCTCGGCGACGAAGCCCTGCAGCAGGCGCACATCGCGGTAGCTGATCGCGTCGATCTTCTCCGTGCAGAACTTGCAGACCTTCTTGCGGCGGAAGAACTTGCGTCCGCCGGGGCCGCCGCCAGGACCGCCGGGGCCACCAGGACCGCCTGCGGGGCGAGGGCCACCGGGTCCACCCGCGGGACGCGGATGACGAGCGACGAAGGGGGTGGAGTTGGTTTGCGAGGTGGTTCCTTGTGCTCCGCCGGCGGTGGTGGTGTTGGAGGTGCCGGAGGTGGTGGTTGTGTTCGGAGTCTCTTCAGCCATGATCTTTTCCTTTGAAAACGTATGTTCGATGTGCGTTTTGCGATGTCCGCGCGCGTTCGCTTAGGCGGTGACGGGCTCGGCGGCAGGAGCTTCGACCGGGGCCTCTGCGGCCGGGGCAACCGGCGCTTCCGCGGCAGCCGGTTCGCTCGAGGTCTCGGCAGCTGGAGCGGCATCAGTGGCCGGAACGGGCTCGGTCGAAGGGGACGACGACGGGAACGGGTGCGCGGGCTGAACCGGAATGGCGCTCCGCTTCACGTGCGTGTCGCGATGCTCCTTGATCTTGGCGAGGCGCTTCTCTTCTTCGTCGATGCGCACGGTGATGAACTTGATGACCGGCTCGGAGACGCGCAGACGGCGCTCGATTTCGGTGATCAGGCTGCCCGGTGCGAGCACGGTAAGCAGAACGTAGAAGCCGTCATTGAACTTGCGGACGGTGTAAGCCAGGCGGCGCCGGCCCATCTTCTCGGTCGAACGAATCTCTCCGCCGCCGTCGGTGACGTTCTTCTGGAAGCCTTCGATGAGCTTGTCGAGGTCTGCTTCTTCAACGTCCGGACGGACGATGAACATGATTTCGTAGGTACGGTTCATGGATACATCTTTCTGCGAAGTTCTGCTTCGCACCGTGGCCCTCACACAAGCTGCCAGTCGGTTTGGTGTAAGTCCAGGGCTCGCTGTGGTGCGAACGGCCCAACGAATAGTGTACTGCTTTATTGCGCCGCCGGGCCTTCGGGAGAGTCATTCGCCCCAATAACCTTGCGGTTGAACTCATTCATCGCCTTCTTGACCCCGTCCGTCAGGATCATCTCGGTAGCCTTCACCACCTGGTCGAGCACCTCGTCCAGCTCCTGCAACGCCATGCGCCGCATGGGCGCGAGCAGATAGTTGGTGCCGCCGGCCTTGATCTCGCGGCCGGTAACCGTTGGAGGCTTGCCCACGCCGATGCGGACGCGGAGAAACTCTTCCGTGCCCAGCGACGCCAGGATCGACTTGATGCCGTTGTGTCCGGCCGCCGAACCGCGTTCGCGGATGCGGAGTTGACCGAGCGGAATGGCAAGTTCGTCGTACAAAATAATGAGGTCTTCGGCTGGTGCGCCCAGCTCTAAGTCCTTCAGCAACGCGGCCACGGAAAGGCCGCTCAGGTTCATGAAGGTTTCCGGCTTGGCGAGCAGGACATCCTGCCCCGCAAGCCGCGCCTTGGCCGTAAGCGCCTTGCCGCGGCGATTGGCAACCGTTACCCCGCAAACCTCGGCCAGGCGATCAATCGCAAGAAACCCGGCGTTGTGCGGGGTGAACTGATACTCGATACCCGGGTTTCCAAGACCGACGATCAGCTTCATAAGCGAGGGTGTAGGGACTAGGGTGTAGGGACTAGGGTGTAGGGACTAGGGTGTAGGGACTAGGGTGTAGGGACTAGGGTGTGGATTTGCTGGTTGCTTTCTACCCCCTAGTCCCTACCCCCTAGTCCCTATCATTACTTCTTCTTGGCAGGTGCAGCCGGAGCAGCAGCCGCGGCATCGGCAGGCTTGCCCTTCTTGGCGACTTCGGGCTCGGCGGCTGGCGCGGCGGCCGCATCGGTGCCGGCTTCTTCCTTGACGATGGTGACGTGCGCCACGAGCGCGTGCTCATCGCCGAGGAACTTCAGCGAGCCCGAGTGGGGCAGGTCAGAGATGTGGATCGCGCCGTAGAGCTCAAGGCCGGCGACGTCGATATCGATGTGATCCGGAATGTCGCCCGGGAGGCACTCGACTTCGACCTCGCGCAGAACCTGATCGAGAATGCCGCCGCCGTTCTTGACGCCTGCGGGGATACCGGTGAGCTGCACCGGAACCGAGACGCGCATGGCTTTATCCATCGCGATGCGCTTGAAGTCGATGTGCAGGAGCTTGCCCTTGATGGGCTCGTGCTGCCAGTCGACGATCATCGCCTTGACCAGCGGAGCGCCTTCGACGTTCAGGTCGAAGATGGTGTTATGGCCGGCTTCGGAGTGGAGAATCTTGGTGACGACCTTGGGGTCGACCGCAACCGCAACCGGGTCAATGCCGGCGCCGTAGACGACTGCGGGAATCTTGCCTTCGACGCGAACGCGGCGAGCATGATTCTTGTTGAACTTGCCGGTACGCGGAGTGGCGACGACTGCGTCAAACTTCTGTGAGGCCATGATGTTTCCTTTCGGGCACGAAAGCAGGGTGTAGGGTTTAGGGACTAGGGTGTAGGAAAACCCACAGCCTGTATCCACTCCCTATTTTGCTTTCGCTCCGTTTGCGGATGGTTCCGCCGGGTTCGTGCTGCGTGGTGCCGAGCTTCAAGCTTCAGTACCAAGGCACTTGCTACACCCTAGTCCCTACACCCTAAACCCTGCCTTTAGTTGAACAGCGTCGAAACGCTGGTCTCCATATGGATGCTCTCGATGGCGCGGCCCAGAAGCCCGGCGATCGAAAGCACCTTGATCTTTGCCACCTGCTGCGCTTCTTCGCGCAGCGGGATGGTGTTGGTTACGACCAGCTCCGTCAGCCGGCTTGCTGCAATGCGCTCAATGGCCGGGCCGCTGAGCACAGGGTGGGAGGCGCAGGCGTAAACCTTGCTGGCTCCCTGGGCAAGCAGCGCGTCGACTGTTTTGACGAGCGTGCCGCCGGTGTCGATGATGTCGTCGAGGATGAGGCAGGTTCTGCCGCGCACATCGCCGATGACGTTCATCACTTCGGTGACGTTGATGTCGGTCCGCCGCTTATCGACGATGGCCAACGGGACGTCAAGCTTTTTCGCGAAAAATCTCGCGCGTTCCACTCCGCCTGCATCCGGGCTGACCACGGTCAGGTTGGGCAGGTTGAGCTCCCGGAAGTAACCCACCAGCACCGGGCTGGCAAACAGATGGTCGACCGGAATATTGAAGAAGCCTTGGATCTGGGCGGCGTGCAGATCGACCAGCAGGGCGCGGTTGGCGCCGGCAGTCGTCAGCAAATCCGCTACCAGCTTGCTGCTGATGGCGACGCGCGGGCGGTCTTTTCGATCCTGCCGGGCGTAGCCGTAGTACGGAATTACGACGGTGATGCGGGAAGCAGACGCGCGCTTGAGCGCGTCGATCATGATGAGGAGTTCGACCAGGTGCTGGTCAACCGGAAAGCATGTCGGCTGAATCACGAAAACGTCCGCGCCGCGGACGTTTTCCAGCAACTGAAAGTAAACCTCGCCGTCAGAGAACCGCTGCATGCGCGTTTCGCCCAGCGGCACTCCAACAAACTTGCAGACCTCTTCGGCGAGAGCCTTGTTGGCCTCGCCGGAGAAGATCTTGAAACGCTTGGCTTCGCTCAGGCGACCGAGTCTTTTTTTCTCGGGAGCGCCCTTGGCTGAGCCGGCGTCGATCGCAAAGCCTTGTCCTGCAGAAGAGGAAAGCCCTGCGGGTGAATCGGGTTGCGCGACGCCCAGGGCCGATGCTTTGTTGGCTTCCTGGCTCATCTGTTCGTCGCGCGCTAAATCAGGGGGAAGAACCGCAGACGTGTCGGTTTGATTCACGGTTGGAGCTCCTTGGGTTGGTTGACCACGAGGTTTTCCTTGCTGCTTTCAGTCTTGTCTCCGGCGCTTGTTTTCGCCGGTACTTCGGTTCCGAGGTAAAGACGTTCCGGTTCTTCGTTGTTCCTTGTACTAGCGCCTGTCGTTCAGGCGAGAAGTGCAAATTCCTTTTACTCCAGCGGCTTGCCTCTTTCTGAGGGATGGTGCCGCTTCATAAACCCTGGTTGTTGCCGTTCACTCCCGTCCGCTTTCCAGCGGGGATGTTGCCCGGGTGAACCCTCGTGCCGGCTTCTGCCGGTTGGAGGTTCTGGGAGATCGGATGCTTGGTTGGGCGACTAGGATTCGAACCTAGATTGAGTGCTTCAAAGGCACCTGACCTACCATTGATCGATCGCCCAGTGTTGGTCTCTGCCGTAAGTATAGCCGGGACCGGTCACTCTGCGAACATTTCGTTCCAGTAGAGAGGCCGGGGGATGGTCGAAGTGACGATCGCCTTGACGCCTTCCTGCTGGAGCCGTTGTTGAGCTGCGATTGCGTCCTGGCTCGAACGAAAGAGACCAAAGAGCGCAGAGCCGGAGCCGGAGAGCGCCGCATATACTGCGGAATGCTCATGCTGAGATCCCATCAGTTGTCGCTTGATGTCGCGCAGAAGGGGAACTTGAGGAAACACGACTTGTTCGAAGTCGTTCTCAATCCCGGTGCGGACGAGCGCGAGAAGGGAGTTCTCGGCAAGATCGTTCTCGAATCCGCTCGAAGCAGAAACCCCTGGAACCGAAGGTTCTAAAGAAGCTTGCCTGGTGTGATGTTGTTCACGATCGAGACCCTGCTGTTTCTCAGGGCTGTTCAGCCTGTCGGCCAAACCCAGATCCGGAAGGATACCGGAGGTGCCGGACCTGCTGTTCATGGCTTCCGGTTGGAAGACAGACGCGAAGGTGCGGCTCAACTCATTTAGAGTATCGCGTTTTGGTGAAATGTGCAAATCGGGGTCGTTTTCTTTCGATCGAGCCGCGAGCAACGCGTCCCAGTCGCGAAACGCCTGCGGGGTCGAGACGCCGATCTCCGGCAGCGCGATCACGCACGGAATCTCGGCCGAGCCGTTCAGCGTCACGTCCCGTACGGCGTGGACGACCTGCCCGCGGTCCGTCCCGAGAACCGACCCGCCGATCAGAAACAGCGGTACATCGGAGCCAACCTCGGCGGCCAGGGCCAGCCGCACGTCCTCGGGAATGCGGATGCCGAGCTCGCGTTCAAGGCCAATCAGCGCCGCCGCCGCGTTCGCCGAACCGGCACCCATGCCACCCTGGATCGGCAGATTCTTCTGGATACGAATGTTGATCGTCGCCGCAATCTGCAGGTGGCTCAGCACGCGCGTCACCATCTTCCACGCAGTGTTGCGCAGGTCGCGCGGCACGCGGGGGTCGTTGGAGGTGAGCTGAATGCGCGTGCGCTCGGCCGGCCGCGCCGCGACCGTCACCACATCGTGCAGCGCAATGGTCTGGTAGAGCGTCGTCAGCGAGTGGAATCCATCCGGTCGCGGCGGCCCGATCGCCAGGCCAAGATTGATCTTCGAGTACGAACGAACCGCAGAAGGCATCAGCCCATTCTATTCGGGACAAAACGGACGCGGACAAGGCCGGACAAAAGCGGACTAAAGAGGCCAAAGACCGGCGGCAAGCAAAAGACCTCATTCCGCCGGAAGCTATAGCCCTTCTATTTGGAGCCGGGCCCCCGAAACGTTTTGTTTCTTTTGTCCGCTTCTGTCCGTTCTGGTCCGCGTCTGTCTTACTCGTACTTCAGCGTCTCCACCGGGTCCAGCGCAGCCGCCCGCGTCGCCGGAAGCATGCCAAAGAACACGCCCACTGCGACCGAGCTCGCCAGCGCGATCACTGCCGACCAATACGACACCGGGATCTGGAATGGGGTCAGGAAGCCGACAGAAAGTGGGATCGCCAGACCGATGATTGTGCCCAGCACGCCGCCGGCCAGCGAAAGGAAGACCGCTTCGGTCAGGAACTGCAGCCGGATCTCGCGGCTGGTTGCTCCCAGCGCCTTGCGGATGCCGATCTCCTTGGTTCGCGCGCTCACATTCGCGTACATCGAGTTCATGATGCCCACACCCGAAACCACCAGCGTCACCAGCGACGCAAGCGTGAAGACGATCGTCAGTGAGCTGGCAATTCGCCCCATCAGGGAGATGATGTCCGTCATGATGAAGGCGCTGTAGATCGAGGTTGGCCGATGACGGTGGCGAATAATGCTTTCAATCTGCTTCGCCGCAGGTGCGACATCGGCTGAATCCTTCATCGTGAAGAAGATCTCCTTCACCTTGTCCGTGCCGGTAAAGTACCGGGCCACCTGGTAGGGGACCAGGATGGTCTGCTCGGAGATCTCCGAAAGTCCAAAGGTGTTGAACGCCTCCTCGAAGACGCCGATGATGGTAAACGGAATGCCGCGGATCGTGATCGACTGGCCCACAGCGTCCGCCGGCGAGCCGAACAGCGCCACCGCGAGTGGCTTCACCAGCACCGCCACCTGCGTATGCAGCAGCGCGTCCTGATCGTCGAAGAAGCGGCCGGCGACCATGCGCAGATTACGAACCTGCTTGTACTGCGGGCTCACGCCGAGCAGCATCGTGTCCTTGGTGAGGCCCGATCCCATCGAGATGACCGCGTGATCCTCAAGCATGGGTGACGAAGCGACGATACCCGGAACCTGCCCGAGAACCGCATCCAGATCTTCGCGCGTCATGTTGTCCGGAGTGCTCGTATTATCCGGGCCAATGATGCTGCCGCCGCCGTACTGCATCTCGATCTTGTTGGGGCCGATACTGTTCAACTGTTGCAGCGCGTACTGGGTTCCAGTAAGGCCTAGCGTCGCCGTGAGGATGATCGATGCCGAGCCGATCACCATGCCGAGCATCGTCAGCAGGAAACGGACCTTCGACGCGCGGAAGCTGTCGATCGCCAGGTGTAGCGTCTCGGTGAACGCGATGGTGGAGGTGGCGCTGGCGAGCGTCCGGTCGAAGCTGGTGGGGGTGCTTGCCGGTTTCGGGGGAGTGGAGGTCGCCATAACGGTCAACCTTTAGATTCTAAACAAGGCGTGGCGGTGCATGTCTTTGTGGGCGGCGAGCCCGCCGGTTCAACGGAAATCCGCCTAGTAGAAGTCCGCGCAGCTCATAAAGTAGTTGCAGGTGCGGCACACCAGCTTGCAGCGGCTCTCCTCCAGCCGCGCGCTGCACGCCGGGCAGAAGACGGAGTGGTGTTCGTCGGATGTCGGATACGCGGGCGCTTCGAGGCTTTCAGCTATCGGCATAATCAAAGCGTAGAGTGGGTTGGCGGGAAATTCAAGGTGCGTCGCCAGTCGAGCGCGCATCACACGAGATGCCGGGCGGTATGCCCGAATCGAAGAAGTTCAAGAGGAGATACGACCATGGATCGCAGCGCAAGCGCAGTGTGGCACGGCAGCCTGAAAGAAGGCAAAGGCACCATCTCCACCCAGAGCGGCACCCTGCACGACACGCAGTACAGCTTCGGCAGCCGCTTTGAGAACGGCACCGGCACCAATCCCGAGGAGCTGATCGCCGCGGCGCATGCCGGCTGCTTTACGATGGCGCTCTCGATGCAACTGACCAGCGCGAACATGACGCCGGACACGCTCGAAACCACCGCGGTCGTCACCATGGAGCACACCGACGACGGCCCGACCATCACCAAGATTCATCTGACCACCAAAGCCCGCATCCAGAACGCCGAGAAGGATAAGTTCGAGGAGTTGGCGACCAAGGCCAAGGAAGGCTGCCCCATCTCGCGCCTGCTCAAGGCGGCGGAGATCACCCTGGACGCACAGCTCGTATAAGGCTGCTTCAGCGCGAAGCCGTTCCGCCGCTCTGAAAGCTCCCGGCAACCGGGGATGCCAGGCGGCGGAACGTCCGCGTACTTCCCGGCGGCGGTGGACAGTCTTCCGCCTAGAACGTGCTAACCGTCACCCGGAGCACCTGCGAAGCCGAAGTGAAGTTCAGTCCGTAGTCGGTCTGGTCTCCATTCCAGATTCGCTCGAACTTCCAAATGCCACCGTCATAGCGACCCTGCTCCACGCGCACAAACTGCCTCTGCTTTCCGGCAGCCGTCGGCCGGAAGTCGATCCGCGCGTGCATTCCGGTTACGAGGAACTCATCGGGCCCCAGCTGCGCGACCATGGCCCCGCCGTCGACCGGATCGTTGCCCTTCGCTCCCTGATCCACCGAGCCTCCGAACTCCGGCAATCCATAGGCCACAAGTGCATCCCAGGCGCCGAAGTGCAGCGTCTGGTAGTGGGCCGCCGGGTTTTCCGCCACGGCCTGCAGCTTGCCCTCGAAGTTAAGCCGGGCAATCTCGCGATCCATCGGTCCGAAGGTCTCATAGTTGAGAGCAAAGGGAGCCAGTGCCGCGTCATCCACCTTCGCCGCACCCATCGGGGCATTCGAATATCCGGTCATGTCCATTCCGAAGACTGCAAACCCGATTGCCTGGTGCCCAAGGGCCGCGTAGAAGTACCGCGCATACTCCGGCTTGTTGCCGTTTTCAGGGACGAACATGGCGTTGTCCGGTCGTTCATACAGGTCCAGCAGCTTCGTGTACACGGCATAGTCCGGGTTGTACTCGTCGATGCCGTAGACGTCGATCGCGGGCGCCTCGGCCTTCCAGATCGGGAGCACGCGATCGACCGCGCCGCCGCTCGGATAGCTGCCCGGACCGCCATGGAACGGCTCCCGTACGGCAACGTTCAGGTACAGCGGCAGCGGATCCTCTGCCTTGCCCGCGGCCGCAACCTGGTTGACGTAGCGTGCGATCGACCAGGCGTAGAAGTACTCATCCGCATCCGCGCCGAAGGCCTGCGGCCACGTGATTCCAGCGGCATTCGCCTGCTTCCCATAAGCCTTCAACACTTCAGGCGGCACGGCCTGGCCGAAGAGCTTCTGCGCTGCCGGTGAGAAGTCTCGTACGCTTCCGTAGGTGCCGATCTCGTTTTCTACCTGTACCATCAGCACCGTGTGCTGTGGGTCCGCGGCCTTCAGCTCGCGCATCAGCGCGGCGAATGCTGATTTGTCTGCGTTGAGCGTCCACTCCGAATAGGGTGAGAGGGAGTCCACCTTGCCGCCCTGGCGATTGACAACATGCGGTGCCTGCGCCTCGTTCAACTTTACGAACTCCGGCGTGTAGTGCCCGCTGCCGTTCTTCCAGGTTCCAAACCAAAGCAGCACGAGGTGCACGTGGTGCTGGCGCGCCTGGTCCAACAGCGTGTGCAGAACGCTCGGATCGAAGTGGCCCTTGGTCGGCTCCCACTGTTCCCAGTAAATGGGGGCCTCGACCGTATTTGCGTGCAGTTGGTCGATGGCCGGCCAAACCTGCGGCAGCATGGCCGGCCACGCGGAAGAGTTGTTGATCTGCGCACCCAGCATCAGGTACGGCGCGCCATCCACCATCAACGCAAAGCGCCCATCCTTCTGCGCGATGCGCGGCATGGTGGAGCCGGACTGGGCGTTTGCGAACACGAGAAGACTGGAGGAAAGGGCGAGGAAGAGGAGGGCGGTGCGAGGGCGCATGTGGCTTGGTATACGTTTACTCAAGACCGCCTGTCAAATCGATTTTGTAAAGAAAAGTCCAGGCAAACCCGCTCACATCGAAACCGATGCTTCTCCGCTTCGTCCAAACGCCACATGTCTAACGCAGACGCCTGGCGGTCCAAGGGCGTCGCACGGTCGCGCAGCAGAACTTTGTGGAGAGCAGAGACGCGAATTCCCCCGGTCAGGAGATTCGCCTTGGTTCGAAAAGAGAAGTTGTACCTCGGTCGTTTTCATCGCATCGCGTCCACCTCCGCTCTTTCCGCGGCGGCATCAATCGGTGGCATCCTGGTCTCGCCTGGCGCAGGTCTTGCCCAGGATTCGGCTACCTCCGCGTTGCGTTCCGTGCAGGGGGCGGCTTCTGAGGACGCCGGCGGCGGCGGCGGCCAGACTGCTGCGAGACGGCGCTGGTTCGTCTATGACTCCTCGAAGGTGGACTTCTCGGTGGGTGTCTTCGGCCAACTCACCGCGACCCGCACGATCGACTACAACGCGAACCCACCCGGCGAAACCATCTTTCAGGAGGAGTCGTCCGGAGCATCGCCATCGGCAGGTGTGCTGGGCGTGTTTCACCAGCAGTTTAGCGGCTGGCGCGGCTACGACTTCAACGTCGGATACACAAGCCTGGCCGAGACCCACTCCAGCGGCATCTCGGAGACTGGGCCTACCAGCGGATCTGCTTTCGGCAAGAACTCCACGCGGATGAATATGTACGAGGCGACGTTCGGCTACGTGGTCAAGGGGCCAACCTCCAACCACCGCTTGCAGACCTTTGCCCAGGGAGGTGCAGGCGTCCTGCTCTTTCAACCGACCAGCGTTCAGGCCAAGTCCGATGCACGCGCCGCCTTTCTGTTCGGCGCCGGGGTGGACCTTCGCCTGACCGATCACCTCGGGTTTCGCATCGAGTATCGCGGCCTGCTGGCGAAGACGCCGAACTACATCGGCTCGGATGGAGGCGCGGAGACCTCTGGCCGTCTGTTCACCGTGATCAGCGAGCCGACGGTCAGCCTGAAGTACACGTTTGGCGCGCTGAAACGAATGCAGTAGCTCTGTTGCGCTGGCAGACTGGCACGCCTCTTCTAGAGATAGCTGAGCCACCAGTCGCTCCGGCGCGCTTTGACCGACGCAAACCAGCGGCAGGGCAAATAGAGCGTGAGCACAATGGTAAGCCAGACTGCGTAGATGACGCCGAGAGAGAAGCCATAGCCCCGCGGGATGCCCTGCGTGAAGAAGCCGGTGCCGATCCAGAACTGCCAATCGCCGCCCACGGCCATCGTGGTCAGCAGCGCCGCTCCGTGGACTAGATAAATGTGGGGCACGTAGTAGAAGAAGGGCACGCGTCCGAAGGTTCTCAGGAAGCTGCGCAGCGGCGGCAGCCAATCGCGCCCTACCAGGGCATCGAACAGCACGTACAACAACAGCAGCACGGTAAACGTGGCGAGCACGTACTCAAGCGATGGAGGGTACTTCTCGACGTTGAAGAACGACATCAGCGTCTGGGTTGGAGTGGCGAGGTGCTCAAACGGGATGTCGTCGCCGTAGTGGTTGTTCAGTCGCAACGCAGTGAACGCCGCGGCAAAGACTGCGGCGAGCAGCAGGGAGGTCCGTCGACGCTTCCCGGCGGTCCCCGCCGCTACAGTGCCGAACGCATATCCGATGCAGATGACGCCGAACCACGGAAGCACCGAGTAAAAGGCAAACGCGAAGGGATGTCCGTCTGGCAGCAGCAACATGCCTGGCTGGTGCAGAATCTTCCAGAGATTGCTCCAGATTCCGAGGTTCTTCGCCTGGATGGGATCGAGCAGGTTGTGCAGGGTGACGATGGCCGCGCCGAGACCGCCGATCGCAACGACCGGCAGGTCGAGCAGCAAGGACAACAACACCATCGACCAGCCAATCGCCCAGATGACCTGAAGGAACGGGGCGAAGGTAAACGACCAGCCGAAGCTGATGACGGTCACCTCCATCAGCAGCAGCCAAAGACCGCGAGTGAGGACAAGATGTCGCAGCTCCGCTACGGATTTGCCGCGTCGCCGCTGCAGGTAAATGGAGGCGCCGGCAAGCGCAATAAACCCAGGAGCGCACAGGTGCGTGACCCAGCGGGTAAGGTAGAGCAAAGGCCAGGATTGCTGCGGGTCGGTGGGATTGAAGGTGTACTTCCCGAAGTAGTCGCGCGTGTGATCGAGCGCCATCAGGATCATCAGCAGGCCGCGAAGCAGGTCGAGTGCCTCCAGGCGATGACGTGCCGGCTCTACTGGAACAGGGAATCCATCAGCAACAGAAAGAACTGTCTGCGTGGTGCCGACTGCGGTCATGGCAGCATATCCGGCGATCAGGATTGGTTGGACTGGGGGACCACACTAGTCTACTGCGTCCGGCACCGGCTGCAAAGAACTTAGTGACTGTGCGAGTGGTCGTGACCGTGATGATGGTGGTGTCCGTGCGCCCCCACCAGCTCTGGCGACGGCGGCGCGGAACAACCGTGCGTGGTCTCGCAGCCTTTGGTTTCGAACTGGATCGTCGTATGCGCGATGTGATGCTGGTCCCACAGCGCGTTGTTGATGCCTTCCAGAATCACCGCACAATCCGTCATCGGCATGTCATCGATCAGCACATGGCTGGCCAGCGCGTGGGAGTTCGAGCCCAGGCTCCAGACATGCAGGTCATGCACGCCGGCCACGCCAGCGACGGCAGCCATTGAGGCGCGGATATCCCCCAGCGAAAGCGTCTGCGGCGTACCTTCAAGCAGGATATTCAATGTCTCGCGCACAATGCCCCACGACGAGTAGAGAATCATCCCGGCGATAATCAGCGAGAGCACCGGGTCGATCCACTGCTGGTGCGTGAAGAGGATCGCCGCGCCGCCGGCAATGACGGCCGCGGTCGAAAGCGTATCGCCCAGCATGTGCAGGAAGACCGACCGGATGTTTACGTCGCCTGCAAACTTCCAGAGCAGCCCGGCAATCGCGCCGTTCATCAGCACGCCGGCCGCGGCCACCATCATCATCATGTGCGGTGCCACGTCCACCGGATGGTAGAGCCGGCCGAGCGCAGAGAGGGCAATCCAGGCGGAGAGCACCATCAGCGTCAGCGCGTTGACGAACGCTGCGAGCACCCCCGCGCGCTGGTAACCAAAGGTTTTCTTATCGGTTGCGGGCCGCGACTGAAAGTAGACCGCGACGAACGACAGAATGATCGCCAGCGAATCCGACGCGTTATGCCCGGCCTCTGAGATAAGCGCCAGCGAGTGCGCACGAATGCCAAAGTAAAGCGTCGCCGCAACGTAGACCAGGGTCGCCGCCAGCGAAATCTTCAGGATTCGCTGCATCACGCGATTGTTGGACGCCACCATGTGCATGAGTTCAGTGTATGCCTGTGCAGGTGGCGAACACTACCGGGTTGCTGGTACATTCGTGTCATGACTTGTTGTCGACCATCCTGTCGATAGAGTGCTGCCGCCCCTTGCGGGCAGGCGCCTGAGTCCCCTTTCCCTTCAAAACATCCAGGAGAAATCCAAAGTGCTTAGCGCCCTTTGCGCCGTTCCAGCCGCGTCTCCGGCTCCCAGTGTGCGCCGCTCTTCGTTTGCGATTGCGGCTGCATTCGTTCTACTTCTCACGGTGTCCCAGCACGCTGCCGCGCAGGACGATGTCACGACCCAGAACGCAACCTCGGGTTACAACGGCACCTACATCACAGGGCCGGCATCGAACCCTCTCAGCTTTCTGAATGGTGCCGCCGCCCGCACCACCGGCAACCCGGCCCCCTACGACTTCCACGACTTCGCGCCTCTCACAGACCTCGATGCCAAGCTGCCGCACTGGATCGACTTCCAGGCCGAGGAACGGTTCCGCGTGGAGGGGTACGACAACAACAGCTTCAAAGCGAATGCCGACGACCGCTATTTGTTGAACCGCTTCCGCTTCCAAATGGATTTGCGTGCGGGCAATTGGCTGCGCGCGACGGCGCAGGTGCAGGACGCTCGTGCGGGCTTTCAGAATCCGCCCATCGGTCCGCCCAACACGGTTCGCTGGGACCTGAAGGAGGCTTACGTTGAGGTTGGCACACCGGAGCAGCACTGGTTCAGCCTGCGCGTGGGGCGCCAACTGATCAATTACAACAACACCCTCATCGCCAACTCCGAGTGGCGGAACCAGGGCCGCGCCTACGACGCGGCGGTTTTGAACCTCGATGCGAAGCACGAGCACGTGGGCATCTTCGCTGCCTCGGCGGTGGTGCCGCAGGCCTTCGGAGTGAGCCCGCACCAGGAAGGCAATAACATCTACGGGGCCTACGGCCGCATCGACGACCTGTTGCCGCGCTCAAGCATCGAGCCTTTCTTCCTGTGGCGCGTCCAGCCTGCCGAGGTCGTCGAGCCTGCAGTCAGCAAGACAACGGGCCATGAAGACGAAAAAGCGGAGGGCTTGCGGTTCAAGGCGCGCTCGCTCAGTTCACTCGATGTGAGCGGAGAGTTCATCTACGAAAACGGCAAAGTCGGTCCGCAGACGATTCGCGCCTATGCGGGTCAGGCGGGCGCAGCCTATCAATTTGCGGGGATGCCCTCGAAGCCGCGCCTTTTTGCCCAGTACGACTACGCCTCCGGCAACAGCAATCCAAAATCAAACGCCGACCACTCCACCTTCGACACCATCTATCCCACCGCCCACGACCGCTTCGGAATCGCCGACCTCTTCGGCTGGCAGAATCTCGAATCGGTGCGTGCCGGAGCCACGGTCGAGCCGCACCGGCGCCTCACGTTCACCGTGCAGGGATTGGACTTCTGGGCAGCGTCCGCGCTCGATTCCATCTACAACACCTCCGGCAGCGCGATCATCACCAACAAGACCAACCACGGCCGGCACGTGGGCGCGGAACTCGACAGCTATTCCTGGTACGAACTGAACCGGCACTTCAACGTAGGCGGCGGACTCGGGTACTTCGGCGGAGGGCAGTTCCTCACCAACGTCACCACCAGCCACTCGTACACCTACACCTACTTCGCGCTGAACTTCAAAGACAACGGCAGGAAAGGGGAATGACGCACTCCGCGCCCAAGTCATTGCGAAACGCCGGCCGCTCAGGCTTCTTCTTCGGAGGGTGCCGGCTGCTGATTCCAGAGCCCGTTCCACGTCTCCGAGATCACGATCGAATCGGCCGGATTGTCTCGGTCGTAGCGCACCTGAACCGGCAACCCGAACACAGCGGAGGTCTCGCCAAGATCGGGCAAAAGTGTGGCAAGCATCGAGACATCCTGCCCGCACTCATACGTCACGCCACTTACGCGATAGCGGTAGATCAGCGCCGTCGGGTCCGCGTTCTCGGGGGCCGTATCGATCAGTGTCCCGTCGATCACCCGGCCCACCGCAGCCAGCCGCAGACGCCGCTTCTCTTCCTTCTGCTCAGGCGTCAGCCGCTTGCGCATCAGCAGGTACGCGCTCACTCCCGCGATTGCCGCCGCTCCGGTTGCCACGGCGGCGATACCTTGCGGATGACGGAGAAAACTGGCGGAAGCAAGCATGTTCGCGTCGAGTGGGATGCCTGAGTTTGAGCATAGCCGATATCCGTGACACCCACTGACGCCCAACGGCGATTCGCCTGCGGCGGTATACTGAGGAGTGCAAAATTTACAGGAAAATCGCAAGAACTCGACCCAAATCAGGAAAAATCCGACGCCTTTTCCACCCTCAGGACACCCGCTTGACCTCGCCGAAGGCCGGCGCATCCGCTCCACCACCGTCATCTGCGTGCGCCGCGGCGACCGCGTGGTCATGGCGGCGGACGGCCAGGTCTCGCTCGGGGCCACGGTGATGAAGGGTTCGGCGAAGAAGATTCGCCGCCTCTATAACGATAAGGTGCTCGCCGGTTTCGCAGGCTCGACCGCCGACGCGTTCTCGCTCTTCAGCCGCTTCGAGGCCAAGCTCGAGCAGTACGCCGGCAACCTCGGCCGCTCGGCCGTCGAGCTCGCGAAGGACTGGCGCACCGACAAGATGCTCCGCCAGCTCGAAGCCCTGCTCATCGTCGCCGACCCGCACCAGACGCTGATGCTCTCGGGCACCGGCGACGTCATCGAGCCGGACCCATTCCCCGGCGGCGGTGGCATCATGACCATCGGCTCCGGCGGCAGCTACGCCCAGGCCGCAGCCAAAGCTCTGATGGAAAACACCGACCTCAACGCCCGCGAGATCGCCGAAAAAGCCATGAAGATCGCCGGCGAGATCTGCATCTACACCAACGACCAGGTCACCATCGAAGAACTCGCTGCGGCCACGCCCGCGGTCTGAACGTCAACGCATCAGGAGAACTCCTGACCATGAATCCAGTTCGCACGTTCCGGCTTCATCGCTTTCAGCAGGCAGGCCTCGCCGCGTTGTTTGTCCTTGCCCTTACGGCGTCCGCTTCCGCCCAGATCTTCGACCAGCGCAGCGACCGCAGTTCCGCCGAAGTCGGCATCAACAACTCGAACGCGCCTGTGCCTTCGCCGCTGCTCACCGCGAAACGTGCCTTCATCTCCTACGAGATCGGCGACGTCACCGCCTTCCCGTCCGACTACAGCGGCGGCCCCGAGCGCGCCTACGCCGAGTTCTACGGCCAGATGAAAGCCTGGGGACGCTACCAGCTCGTCTCAGACCCCAAAGACGCCGACATCATCTTCGCCGTGCGCTTCGTCGACCCGCCCAACATCGCTCACCCACAAATCCGCATCGGTATCATGGATTCCACCGCGCGCGTCTCGCTCTGGGGCTTCGTCGAAGAGGTCAACTTCGCCTTCTTCAAGAAACATCGCGACGCCGCCTTCACCGCCAGCGTCAAGCAGCTCATCGAGGACGTCAAAACCCTGGTCGCCCCGTCCCAAACACCTCCTCCGTCAAACCCTTAGGTCAGACTAACCAAATAGGTTATTATATATGGAGAAGCGAGTACCGCATTGCGACCTCGCCAGAGTGCGAAACCTAATCGGCGAAGGCAAAGTACGATCAACCTTCAGTGCGGCGGAAGGCGCAAAGGTGTTGGGGTGCAATTTTGCTGGAATGAAAGCTGTCGTCATGGCGCTCACCCCCAAAGACTTTTACAAATCCATGACGACCTATGCCGACGTGACGATTTGGCAGGACGTGTACCGTCCTAACACCAGCTTTGGCATGTTGTATCTCAAGCTCACGGTTATCAACGATGTCTTGATTGTCTCGTTCAAGGAGCTATAACCATGAAGTGTCCAATCTGTGGTCAAGCCGAACTTATTCACGACACGCGTGACGTGCCGTATAGGTACAAGGGTGAAGAGACAATCCTGCCCGGCATTGAAGGCGATTTTTGCCCAGCCTGCGGTGAAATCATCCTCGATGGTGAAAACTCGGACCGAGCCGGTTCGCTGATGGGTGAGTTCATGAAGCAGGTGAATGCCGCCAGCGTTGATCCCCAGTTCATTCTTAATGTCCGCAAGAAACTCGCCCTCGACCAGAAAGAAGCCGCGGAAATCTTCGGAGGCGGCGTCAACGCCTTCTCCCGCTACGAAAACGGCAAAACCCGTCCGCCGCTTGCCTTGGTCAAGCTGCTCAAAGTCCTCGAACGCCACCCCGACCTGCTCTCCGAAGTCCGATAGTCTCGTCCCAACAAAGAAGGTTCAGAAAAACATGGCAATTTTCCTACCCGGAGCCGCCGAAGATCAGGCGCTCGCATTAGACGAATTAACTCCACGAGAAATCGTGGCCGAGTTAGACAAGTATGTGGTCGGTCAGCACGCGGCAAAACGTGCCGTCGCCATCGCCCTGCGCAACCGCATGCGCCGGCAGAAGCTCGCGCCCGAGCTCGCCGACGACATCATGCCCAAGAACATCATCATGATCGGCCCTACCGGCGTCGGCAAAACCGAGATCGCGCGGCGCCTTGCGAAGCTCACCAACTCGCCCTTCCTGAAGGTTGAAGCAAGCAAGTTTACCGAGGTCGGCTACGTGGGCCGTGACGTCGAATCGATCGTCCGCGACCTGGTCGAGATCGCCATCGACCTCGTGCGCGAAGAGAAGCTCGAAGACGTCGAAGAGAAGGCTGAGCTCAACGCCGAAGACCGCCTGCTCGATCTCCTTCTCCCGGCTTCGCCCGGAGCCGTTGCCGCAGCCAACGCCGCCGCGGCCACCGAAGTTCCCGGCACCAACGTCATCCAGCTTCCCGCGTCGATGGACACCGCGATCACGGACCACGCCGCTGAACCTGCCTCGAAGAAAGAACAAACCAGTCACGAGCGCACCCGCGAGAAGCTCCGCCAGCAGTTCCGCGAGGGCAAGCTCGACGACCGCATGGTCGAGCTCGACGTGCGCGACCGCAACCAGCCCAGCTTCGAGTTCGTCGCCGCACCCGGCCAGGACGAATCCGACATGAGCCTGAAAGACGTGCTCCCCGGCCTCTTCGGCCAGCGCACCAAAAAGCGCAAGATGAAGGTCGCCGAAGCCTTCGACTATCTCGTGCAGGAAGAAGAAGGCCGCCTCATCGACATGGACCAGGTCACGCGCCTCGCAGTCGAGCGCGTTGAAGACTCCGGCATCGTCTTTCTAGACGAAATCGACAAGATCGCCGGGCGCGAAGGCGGCCACGGCCCGGATGTATCGCGCGAGGGCGTTCAGCGCGATATCCTGCCCATCGTAGAAGGCACCACCGTCAACACCAAGTACGGCATGGTCTCCACCGACCACATCCTCTTCATCGCTGCCGGCGCCTTCCACGTCTCGAAGCCATCCGACCTCATCCCCGAGCTGCAGGGCCGTTTCCCCATCCGCGTCGAGCTGCAATCGCTCACGGTCGGCGACTTCGTCCGCATCCTGACCGAGCCGAAGTCGTCCCTCGTCAAGCAATCCACCGCGCTGCTTGAAACCGAGGGTCTGCGCCTCGAATTCACCCCCGAAGCCCTGGCCGAGATGGCCGAGTTCGCCTTCAAGGTGAACGAGACTACCGAGAACATCGGCGCACGCCGTCTGCACACCATCATGGAGCGCGTGCTCGACGAGATCAGCTTCCAGGCGCCGGACGTGGTCAAATCCAGCCGCACCGAGGCCTCGCGCGAAGGGGTCGTGGCGGAGATCGCCGTCTCCACGCAACTCGGGAGCTCGAACGCGCCAGCCATATCTTCGGCGCCGTTGCCGGTGATTGAACGCCGCAAGGAGACCGCGCCAGGTGTCGAGCCGGAGTACGAGAAAGTTATCGTGGTCGACGCGGAATACGTGCGGCAGCAGGTTGCCGGCATCGTCAAGAATCAGGACTTGAGTCGTTACATACTCTAAAGGCTCAAAAGCGCCCTAACGCCGGGCGGGCGCCACTTCGTGGGGTATTGGGCTTCGCGTGAGCCTCCCGTTGGTCGGCACAGAAGATCGTGCCGCGCGGCCACGCGAAGCTCCCAGCGTACGCAGTACTCGCGCCGCGCGACAAGCGGGCCCGTCCGGCAGGACAAGTCTTCAAGGCTTCTGCGGCTTCGCCTGCATCAACGCAATAAAGTCCTTCCTAAACCGCCCCAGATCCAGACCATCCTGCACATGCACCTTCTGCACGTCGACGCCCGCCGGCCTACTCGCATCCGTCCACGCCAGCGTGTCGCCGTACCCGGCCGAGTGCGAAATGTCCACATCCATATACAGCATGCGCTCAGCCGTAATGATCTTCGGATCGAGCCACGCCGCAGCCGCAAGCTCATCCCAAAGGTAGTACTTTTCTCCAGACCACTTCGCCAGATACTGCGCGGCCGGCTCGTGCGATTTGACGATCTCATCCAGCATCGCCGGCGTGAACATCGCCTTGATTGAGATATCGACGTCCGTCAGATCGATGCGCGGCCAGTGCGCGCGCAGCGTCATGTGCGCAGCCTCGGGGTCGAACCAGAAGTTGAACTCGTGATGCGGATTCAGCGCGAACTCCGGGTCGGAGAGCCCGGGCTGCAGGCTTCCGCCCATGATCACGATACCCTGCGTCAGCTCCGCGAAGTGCGGGTCGATGGCGAGCGCGAGCGCGATGTTCGTCAACGGCCCCGCGGCATAGATCGTTACCTCATGCGGATGCGCATGCACCTGCCGCACCAGGAAGTGCGCCGCGTCCTCGGCCAGCGGCCTGGTTGCCGGCGCACCCTCGGGCAGCGTCGGAATCACCTCCGCCGCATGATAGTCAGCGGAGCCGGTGTTGTTCGCGTGGCTGCCATAGGCGCCCAGCCACTCCACCTTGCCGTAGCGCGCAATGTCGAGCGCGGTCGATTCCTGCGTGCGGATCAGCGGGTAGATGGCGCCTGGAACCACCGGAACATCGGTGCGGTGAATCAACTCGAGCATACGCAGCGTGTGCTGCACCTCCTCCGGCTCCCACGCGTTGCCGGAGACCATGGTGATGCCCAGCACCTTGCACTGCGGTGACTGCAGCAACACCATCATCGCCATCTGGTTTGAGCCGCCCGGACCGGAGCCGTCCTGGTCGACTAGGACGAGGCGCTGGGCTTGAAGAGAGGCGAGGAACAACGGCAATGCGCAAAGAACGCTGAGGATGCGCGAAGGACGCAAAGAAGGGCTAAGGGGCATTGGGCAGAAGGCCTTTCTCGACCAGCATCGGTGGGTGGCGCAGATGCGTCGCCTGCTCGTAGGCGTACCCGTAGCCGATGAGGTCGCCATCATGCCAGCGTCGCGTGGAGATCTCCAATCCGAACGGCAGCCCGGACGGATAGAAGCCGCCCGGCACCACAATGGCCGGCACGCCGATCATGTTCACCCAGGCCGTATCCGAGTGCGGGCCGCCAGAGATCCGCCCGTACTGCGGCATGGTCTCATCAGGCGGCGGCATGGAGGCCGCGGGGTAGACGAAACCATCCAGGTGCAGCCGGTCGAGCGTGTCGTTGTAGATGCCGAGCGTCTTCTCGCGCGGCTCGAAGTAGAATGCCTGAGCGTTGGGGTCGGCCTCAAGTGTCGTCTGAATCACCTTCGCGCGATTGGGCGCCTCGGAGTAGCTGCCGTCGATCATCGCGCCCGGAATCGGCGAGCCGATCAGCTTCTCGTACTGCTCGGCCGAGTGGTACTGCGCCGGTCCGTAGTTCGCAAAAAAGTTATTCGCGCCTTCCTTGATGTAAGGAATCGTGCAGATGCGCGACGCAATATCCGGGAAGGAGTCCGGCAGAATATCGTCTGAAAACACGACCTCGGCGCCGGCTGCTCGCAGCCCTTCGATCGCCTTCAGGAACGCAGCCCGCGTCTCCGGCTCCAGCGGAATCTTTGCGTCGGCGATATCTTGCGCCAGCGATTGCGGCGTGGTCTCGCAGGTGCCGTGAAACGGCGTGCCCGCACCATCCAGGATGAACTTCGGCACACCGAATCGCTTGCCCTTGAGCGCATCGCTCTTCAGATACTGTGTATACGGCCCCGGCTGCGCCTTCGTGGCGGCCTCCGCCGTTCGCGGGTCGCCGGCATCCGGCCCGGCCATCACACTCAGCGCAATCGCAACATCCGTCACGTTGCGTGCGATCGGCCCCGTGTTATCCAGCAGCCAGTCCAGCGGCGCAATCCCGGCAATCGAAACAAGCCCGCGAGTAGGGAAGTAGCCGACGACGGACGAGGTGGAAGCCGGCATGCGGATGGAGTTCCCCGTGTCCGTACCATTGCCCAGCACCGCCTCGTTCGAGGTCACAGCCGTCACCGTGCCGCCCGAAGACCCACCCGGCGAAAAGCGCACGTCGTACGCATTGCCGGTGCGCCCAAATGACGAGCTGCGGTTCGTATCGGACGCCGCAAAGTCCGGCATGTTCGTATGCCCCAGGATCACCACGTCCGCGGCCTTCAGCTTGGCCACGATCGTCGCATCCTTGGGCGCGATCAGCTCATGACCCGGAAGCGTAAAGCCCTTCCATCCATCGGTCGTCACCAGCCCCGCAATGGAGGTGTTAGCTTTCAGCACGATCGGCACACCCCACATCGGGCCGTGCGGCGTGCTGGGCGGTTCGGCGTCCAGCCGCGCAGCCGTGGCCAGCGCGCCCTGCTCGTCGAGGGTCTCAACATCGCGGTAGATCGGGTTGTAGCGGTGAATGCGTGCGAGGTACCAGCGCGTCACCTCGGTGACGGTGTAACGGTGCGCCGCGTAGAGCTGTTCCAGGTGCGGAATGTCGGTTTCGAGCAGGTCTTGGTCCATGCGGTTGGGTGACAGGTTGGGTGCCTGGGCGCGCGCTGCCAAAGGTAATGCGCAAAGAACGCAGAGGGTACGCAGAGAACGCAAAGGAAGGCGAGGGAACTTTGCCGGCATCGGGGGATCGGCCTTTCGAACGGGGTGCCGTTAGATTACACGCAGCGCGGGCTTGAAGGTGAGGCTGCCGAACGAATCTTTGCGCCCCGCGCCCATCGCAAATTACACTTTGAACACGGAAGAGTGGCCGAGTGGTTGATGGCTCCAGTCTTGAAAACTGGCGTACTCGAGAGGGTATCGGGGGTTCGAATCCCTCCTCTTCCGCCATTCCCTCTTGCATAAACTGAATAGCAACGGCGAATCAGTCCCGCTGCAGCTCCAGTTGCGTGCCCAGATCTTCCCAGCGTGCGAGCAGTTCTTCGTGCTGCTTGCGCAGGCAATCAAGCTCGGCAGACACCCGCTGCGCTTCCTCCGCCGAGGTATAGCTGCCGAGGCGCAACTCCGCAGCGGAGATCTTCTCTTCCAGCGTAGGTATCTCCTCTTCAGCCTCGGCGAGCTCGTTCTCCAACTGGCGCAGCTTGATGGGGTTCAGCTTCTTGACCGCCACCTTCGGGGCTGCGACGGGCTCCGGCGCAACCGGCAGGGGTGCAGGCACCGAGATCGACGCCGGCTTCAGCGACTCGGCCACCTTCTCCGGGCCGCCCTGCTTGCGCCACAGGTAATCCTCGTAGTTGCCCGGGTAGATGTGCACGCGGCGCTCTTCCACCTCGAACACGCGCGTCGCCAGCCCGTCGATAAAGTAGCGGTCGTGCGAGACGAACAGCACGGTACCCGAGAAGTTGCGGATGGCATCGAGCAGCACATCCTTCGCGCGCAGGTCGAGGTGGTTGGTGGGCTCGTCGAGCAACAGCATGTTCGCCGGCGAGACCAGCATCTTGGCCATCGCGTAGCGATTGCGCTCGCCGCCCGAAAGCACGCCAAGCTGCTTGAACACATCGTCGCCCGAGAACATGAAGCATCCCAGCAGGCTGCGCAGCTCCACCACCGGCACCTTCGGCGCAGTGCCGGCGATGTCGTCGAGCATCTTGGCATTGCCGTCGAGTACCTTGTACTGGTCCTGCGCAAAGTAGTCGGCGAGCACGTTATGGCCCAGCTTGATCTCGCCCTTGTCCGGCGGCTCCAGCCCGCTCAACATGCGGATCAGCGTGGATTTGCCCGCGCCGTTTGCGCCCACCAGCGCAATGCGGTCGCCGCGATCGATCTGGAAGCTCACGTCCTCGAGCACCTTCTTGATGCCGCCGTCGGGCGTCGGATAGCTCTTGAACAGGTGGTTCACCTCAATCACCGTGCGCCCCGACGCCGGCGGCTGCGGAATCGTGAAGTGGATCGTCGCCTCTTCGTCCGGCACCGTGATGCGCTCGATCTTCTCGAGCTCCTTGATGCGCGACTGCACCTGCTTGGCCTTGGTCGCCTGGTAGCGAAAGCGGTTGATGAAGGCTTCGAGGTCCTCGATGCGCTCGCGCTGATTCTTATAGGCGTTCAGCAACTGCGTCTTGCGTTCTTCCTTCTGCACAACGTACTTTTCGTAACCGCCGGTATAGAAGTGCGCGTGCTTGTTCCACACCTCAACCGTCTTCCCCACCGTTACATCCAGAAAATACCGGTCGTGCGAGATCAGCACGAAGGCATGCTCGTAGTTGCGCAGGTAGTCTTCCAGCCAGTTTCGGGTTTCGAGATCGAGGTGGTTGGTCGGCTCGTCGAGCAGCAGCAGCGAGGGCTTCGCAAGCAGCAGCTTCGCGAGCGCAATTCGCATCTGCCAGCCGCCGGAGAACTCCTCGGTGCGGCGCTCCCAATCTTCCTTCGAAAAGCCCAGCCCACCGAGCACCGTGCCCACCTGGTAGTCGAGCGTGTAGATATCGTGCGCATGCATCACATCGCTCACGTGCGAATAGCGGTCGGCTGCCGCCTGATATTCGGCCGATTCGGGATCAAGCTCGCTAAGCTTGATCGTCAACTCTTCGGCTTCGGTCTCCATTCCGCGGAGTTCGTCGAAGACGCTCAGGCACTCCTCGAAGACGGTCTTGCCGCGCATGGCCAGGCCATCCTGCGGCAGGTAGCCGAGCGTCATGCCCTTGGTGCGCGAAACCGTACCGTAATCAAGCGATTCGATGCCGGCCAGGATCTTCAGCATGGTGGATTTGCCGGTGCCATTGCCGCCGACCAGACCGGTGCGCTCATCGGGCGTAATCAGCCAGTTCACATCTTCAAACAGCAGTTTGGTACCAAAACGTTTGCCCGCGCCAGCCAGTTGTAGCATTTCTCCATGATATGTCCTGCCGCACGGCGGGGACTTCGTGGTGCTCCCGGGCGTCACCACGGAAGCTCATGCCGCGCGGCCACGCGAAGCGATCACAGCACGAAGTGCTCGCCCCGCGCGACAAGCGGGCTCGTCCGGCAGGACACGCAGTAACCCGCTCTGCTACCTTGGAAGTTCGGAGAGTGTGCGCAGTATGCCGGTCCAGCCCCAGCTCTTTCCCGACTCCCCACCCGCCGCGCGTGAGCCCGCGCCAGTCGGCAACCACGCGCCAGCGCCCGAGACCTCGGCCGTCGCGCCCATCTGGCTGCAGCGGGTTTCGCTCTTCATCCTGGTAGTGTTCTGCATCTACCTGGGCGCAATTGTGGCCGTCCTGCCGTGGTGGAGCGCGGTGTGGGATCGTAACCTCTTCCTCACGTCCCACCCGGCGCTCTGGGCCGTGCTGCGCACCAGCGCGGCCCGCGGAGTCATCTCCGGCTTCGGCCTGCTCGACATCTGGATCGGCATCTCCGAAGCCATCCACTACCACGACCAGCGCAGCTAGGTTCTGCATTCGCGAGAAGGCCTGGGTTCCCCATGTCTCGCACCGGAGACATGGGATGCAAGCCTCCGAGCCGCCACGCGCAAGGCGTCTGGACAGATATGAGAAGCCGCCGGCGAGTAAACTCAACCCGTGACCTCCGACCCGATGCTCGAACCCCCTCTTCCCGAATCCCTCCCCCGCGCTCCGCTCGCCTACCAGAACGAACCCTTCCTCGATTCGCCCGACGGTCGCCTCCTCCGCATCATCGCCGAGTATCAGGAACCACTCGCCCGCTTCCGCCGCGAACGCATCGAGGATACCGTCGTCTTCTTTGGCTCGGCACGCTTCCGCTCCTGCGAGCAAATCGCCGCAGGAGCCACAGGCAACGACGAAACCGCTGGCTACTACGACTCCGCACGCCATCTGGCGCGGTTGGTCGCAGAGTGGTCCAAATGCCTGCCCGGCCCGCGTCACCGCTTCGTCATCACCTCCGGCGGAGGCCCGGGCATCATGGAAGCCGCCAACCGCGGCGCGTGGGAGGCCGGCGCGAAATCCATCGGGCTCAACATCAAGCTCTCGCACGAACAGGAGCCCAACCGCTTCATCACGCCCGCGCTCAACTTCGAGTTCCACTACTTCTTCATGCGCAAGTACTGGTTCGCCTACCTGGCCAAGGCGCTGGTCGTCTTCCCCGGCGGCTTCGGCACCTTCGACGAGATGTTCGAGATCCTCACCCTCGCCCAGACCAACAAGCTCGTCCGGCGCATTACGGTCGTCCTCTACGGCTCGTCCTACTGGAAATCCGCCCTGAACCTCGAATTCCTCGTTCAGCAAGGCGCCATCGCCGCAGACGACCTCAGCCTCTTCCAGTACGCCGACTCCCCCGAGCAGGCGTTCGAACTCCTCCGCACCGGCCTGCAGCCTTACTGCGCCGCACCGCCAGAGCACACATCGCAGGCGCCGCCACACATCCCCGCACTCAACACCCAGCAGCTTCTCGGCCCCGACATTACGCCTACGAACTCCTGAGCCAGCAGCCGAATATAAGTGCTTGACACAGAAGGCGCATCGAGCATCAACTCATAAGAGTAAGTTGTCTCCTGACGTTTCGACGCTGGGAGCCGATGAAGGAAAAGCCCCCGGGGTGGCTGCTAACCGTTTCCCGGAGGGTTATTGTTAGATGATTAGTTTGACTACGACGACCAATGTACCAAGTACCATCGCAGCAACGGCGACAACTAACGTCCCGGTACTGAAGGAGCCCTCAGCCCCGGAGAATTAGATCCTTGAGCTTTGGCTGTACCAAGTCTCTTCATGATCTAGTCTCCCTTCTTCACGGAACGCCCCGGAGCTCTAACTCCGGGGCGTTCTCTCTTCGCGCAAGGCGAAGCCTCGAACAACACACCATCGTTTGCCCCGCGCGCAGCAGCCTCAAAGGAAGACGCAAACAGTCTCTCACCAGCGCCGTCCCATTCCGGGAATGCCCCTGGGCGCTCACTCCACCCCGCCGACACCGGACTCGCTCTAGGACTTGTAACGCCTCATCACAAATCCACCAGCGATTGTTTGCAATAATGGCAAGAGCCGCTGAGTCCCCGCGCGGTTCGCCTGCCTCCCTGTACCACTCGCTCGTGCAGCGTTCCTGGCTTGTCTTCAACTCCCTTTCGCAGGACTCTCCCTATGCAGCTATGGACCGATTACGAAGGCGTCACCATCGATGGCGCTTACCCCCTCAAGAAACTTCTCATGCCCGAAGGCCGCAGCGCTTTCTACTCGACCACCGGCCCGAACGGCGAATCGACGGTCGTGCGCCTGATCGAGTGTCACTTCGATGAGGAGGAGATCCTCTCGCGCTGGCGCTGCGTCGAGGCGTTGAACCACCCGAACTTCCTCAAATTCGAGAACTTCGGCCAGACCGAGATCGACGGCCGCCCGGTCGTATACGCAGTCCTCGAGAAGGTCGACGGCAATCTTGCCGAAGTGCTCGACCAGGGAACCCTCTCGGCCAGCGACGTGGAGCAGTTGACCTCGAGCCTCGTGGCCGCGCTCGACGTGCTGCACACCCACGGCTTTATTCACGAGCACGTTGAACCGCGCAACATCTTCGCCCTCAACGACGTCGTGAAGCTGCGAAGCGATTGCATCCGCGAAGCGCCCGAGGGCGAAGAAGGCCGAGCCGCCAAAGCGGGCGACGTGCATGACCTCGCCGCTGTCCTGCTGCAGGCGCTCACGCAAAAGCAATCCATCGAAGGCGTCTCTGATTTCGCGCTGCCTGCGCCCTTCAACCGCATCATCCGCAAGGGACTCGACGGCACCTGGAGCCTCGCGGATATCAAGGCTGCACTCGAAGGCAACTTCACTTCGCAGCAGCCTGCCGCGCCAAACTGGGCGAACGCGGCGCCTGCCCCGTCCCTTGCCCCGTCCCTGAAAGCCGCGCCTGAGCAGAAAGCTCCGGCAGCGCCCACGGTCAAACCCTCGCTGCGGCCCGATGCGCAGCTTCCTTTGCCGCTGCGGGTGGAAGACCGCACCACGTCAGGCTGGATTCAAAATCGAAGCCCCCGGCTCAACTCGCGCTGGCTCGGCATCGCAGGGCTGGTAGCTCTCCTGATCCTTGCTCTTGTGTGGGCCGTCGTACGTGGACGAGATCCCCACCCGCAGAGCACAACGCCAGCGGAAGCGACGGCACCGTTGGCCGCAGCGGCGCAACCGATTGCGACTTCAGAGCAATCTGCCTCGGGGTCGCCGCGCGAGACCGCCCCTGCACCCGCTGAATCGCGGGCTGGTTGGCGTGTCATCGCCTTCACCTACAACCGTCGGTCAGAAGCCGAAAAGAAGGTCTCTCAGATCGCGAAGAGCCATCCAGCGCTTGAACCCGAGGTCTTCGCTCCAAGCGGACGCGCTCCCTTTTACGTCTCCATCGACGGCGTCATGGATCAAAGCATGGCTCACTCCCTGGTTCGCCGCGCACGCTCCTTCGGCTTGCCACGCGACACCTTCGCACGGGATTACCGCTGATAGTTCTTGACATAAAGTCCGCGGACGGCATCAACTCATAACAGTGAGTCGTCTCCTGTCGCCCCGGCGCCGGAAGCCGATGAAACAAAAGCCCCCAGGGCGGCTGCACACCGCACCCGGAGGGTTGTTGTTAGATGATCAGTTTGACTACGACAACGAGAGCAACAAGTCCCATCGCAGTAACGGCGACAACCAACGTCCCCGGTACTGAAATAGATCCTGAAACTCTGGCAATCCCAAGTCTCTTCATGATCTAGTCTCCCTTCTTTACGGAACGCCCCGGAGCGCTCACTCCGGGGCATTCTCTCTTCGCGCAAGGCGAAGCTTCGAACAACACCCATCGTTTGCCCCGCGCGCAGCAGCCTCAAAGGAAGACGCAAACAGTCTCTCACCACTGCTTTCCCAATCCGGGAATCCCGTCCCGCGCCAGCGGCCCACCGTGCGTACGCTAAACTGTCCCTCAATCACCTCAACCGATCAGGCCCGAACAGTCACTCAACAGTCACTCCAGGAGTCTCTGCACATGGCATTTACCAGAAGGGCCTTCCTCACCCGCCTCGGACAAGCCGGCGGAGCCTCCGCCGCGTTCTTCGGCATGCAGGCCCTCGGCCTTGCTCCGCTTGCCCCCGCGGCGCACCCGGCCGCCGCACCCGCCGCCGCGCCAGGCTCTGGCAACGGCATCTCGGTCGTGATTCTCGGCGGAGGCATCGCCGGCCTGGTCGCCGCCTACGAATTGAAAGCACTCGGCTATCGCTGCACCCTGCTCGAGGCGCGCAGCCGCCCCGGCGGACGCAACTGGACTGTCCGCGGCGGCGACCAAGTCGTCTTCACCGACGGCAGTACCCAAACCTGCACCTGGGATAAGGATAGTTACCAGAACTTCGGCCCCGGGCGCCTGCCCTCCACGCACAAGACCATGCTGGGCTACTGCCGCAAGCTTGGGGTGCGGCTTGAAGTTGAGGTCAACTGCTCGCGTAGCGCGCTCTTCCAGAGCGACAAGGCCAACAGTGGCAGGCCAGTGGTCGAACGGCAGGCCGACAACGACACCCGCGGCTACGTCTCGGAGATGCTCTCCAAGTGCCTCCGCGGCGGCGCGCTCGACCAGCCCATGACGCCCGAAGACACCACCCGGATGCTCGACTTCCTTCACACCTACGGGCCTCTCAACAAGGCCGGCAAGTATGTTGGTTCGGAGCGCGCGGGCTTCTCGCAACTGCCCGGCGCCGGCGACGACTCCGGCGTCTTCAGCACGCCGCTCCCGCTGCACACGCTGCTCGAAGCCAACTTCTGGGACGGCCTGCTCTATGAAGAGGCGCACGATTGGCAGGCCACCATGATGCAGCCGGTCGGCGGCATGGACCGCATTCCCTATGCCTTCGACCAGCAACTCGGCGAAATCATCCGCTACAACGCGCCGGTCACCGCCCTCGCAAAAACCGCGCACGGCGTTCGCGTCACCTACACCCAGCACGGCGCGCCGCACACGCTCGAAGCTGATTACTGCTTCTGCGCCATGCCGCTCTCCACCTTGAAGAAGGTGAACGCCGACCTGTCCCCCGCGTACCGAAAGGTCGTCGAAGAATCCACGTACGCCGCCTACTATAAAGTCGCGTGGGAGAGCCGGCGATTCTGGGAGCAGGATTACAACGTCTACGGCGGCCTCGAGTTCGTCAGCGACGGCCCATCGCCCATCTGGCTGCCATCCGCGCATCTTGCCAGTGAGCGCGGCGTGCTCGTCTCGGGCTACGGCGATGCCGGCCCCTTGACCGACTTCGGCAAGCTCTCCTTCGCGGACAAACTCGCGGCCTCACGCGCCTCCGTGGAACGCCTTCATCCCGGCCACGGCAAAGAGCTCGAGAAGCCGATCTTCGTGCCGTGGGCGCAGATTCCGTGGAACGAAGGCGCCTGGATCGACACCTATGGGCCCGGCCAGCCGGAGCACGAAGCCAGCGAAGCGCTTGAACTGGGACACCCGATCAACGGCAAATACGCCAACCCGGGGTACGAGACGCTGCTTCAACCCGACGGCCCCATCTACTTCGTCGGCGACCACGTCAGCTACCTGGTCGGCTGGCAGGAGGGCGCGGCGCTCAGCAGCCTGCGCGCCATCGGCCTGCTCGCCGAACGTGCCAAAGCGAAGCAGGGTTGAGAGGAGCTATTTCTGAGGCTTTTCTAATGGAAATCAGCGGTTTACGCCCGAAATCAGCCCTAATGAATCCAGTTTGGTACAGCTTTCTTCAGAATTTCTCGCCTCATTCGCAGTGCAGTCACCGCGTTGTCACAACTTCACGAGACACTACTTGCATCAAAAGGGAGGTTTCTGTGAGCCACTCATCCGTCTCCTATCTCTGGCGCGAACCCCAGGCCGCCAAACCGTTCCGCACCGGCGTGTCGCTCCACTCGCACACCAGCCAGTCGCGCGAGACGCTTGATTTCATCGCCGAAATCTCCACCGACTGGGGCTTCACGCAGCCCCTCATGCGCTGGGCGGAAGATCGCTCGGCCCAGTGCTCTGGCCTTCGTCCCGATTACGCCAAGGCCTTCTGGACTCCGCCGCTGACCCCTCGCCTCGCCTTTGACCTCGAGCGTACGCAGATTGAAAACCTGCTGAATCTTCCCGGCATGGTCTCGCTCTCCGATCATGATGACATCTCGGCCCCGCTGCTGCTGCGCTCGGTGCCCTCGGCGCGCCATATCCCGGTTTCGGTCGAGTGGTCCGTGCCCTATGCCAACACTTCGGCGGTCCCGGATTGCAAGCCCACTGCCTTCCACCTCGGCGTTCATAACCTTCCGTCACAGTCCGCGACCGAGTGGATCGCCCGCCTGAACGAGTTCACGGCGATGGACGTCAATACCCGTCCAGCAAATCTGCTCGGCGAGATCCTCAACGAGCTGCACGGGATGCCGGATGTCCTGCTCATCTTCAACCATCCGCTGTGGGACCTTTACCGCATCGGCCAGGCGCGTCACGACGTCCTGACCAACGACTTCCTGGCTCAGCACGGTCAGTGCATCCATGCGCTGGAACTGAACGGCCTGCGCGACTGGACCGAAAACCGCAACGTCCAGACGCTCGCACGCCAGTGGAACCAGCTTGTGATCTCGGGCGGCGACCGCCACGGAATCGAACCCAACGCCAACATCAACCTGACGCAGGCGACCACCTTTACCGAGTTTGCGCATGAAGTGCGTCGCGAGCGCGTCTCGCATGTTCTCTTCATGCCGCAGTACAAGCAACCGTGGAAGCATCGCATCCTGCAGTCGACGCTCGACGCGATCCGCAACTATCCGCACTTTCCCGAAGGTTCGCAGCGCTGGGACGATCGCGTCTTCCACCCCGATAAGAACGGCGAGTTGAAGCCGCTTTCGACGCTCTGGCCGGACAAGCAGGGTGTGCCCGGCGGCCCGGTTCCGGTTTACATCACGGCCCTGCTCAATGTCATCCGCATGTTGGGTGCGGCTCCGGTATCGGGTGGCCTTCGCCTGGCGTGGAACGACCGCAGTTCCATGCGCGCCGCGCTTGCCCGCCAGGACGCCTGACGCCAACAAACCCTCAACGAAGCCCATGTTCGGATTCCTCGAACGTGGGCTTCTTCTTCAATCGCGGCGCTAATCCGCGGCTTCTCCCGTTGCCGTGCCCTTTTGCAAGCGGCGGGCGACTTCTTCGTAGTGGACGATCCGGTCTTTGCCGGCACGCTTTGCCTCGTACATCGCCCAGTCTGCCAGCTCGATCAGCCTGCGCCCGCTGGGAATTCCCGCGTCGAGGGTCGCTATGCCAAAGCTCGCAGTGGCGGGCGCATCCGGCCAGTCGGCGACGTACATCCGGGCCTTCAGCCGCTCGGTAAAGATCATCGCACCATCCCGGCCGGCACCCGCAAGCAGGATCACCAGCTCCTCGCCGCCGTACCGCGCCGCCATGTCGGTAACCCGCAAGGCGGAGGTGACCAAATGCCCGAGCCGACGCAGCACCTCGTCCCCCGAAGCATGTCCATATAAGTCATTGCGTTTTTTAAAATTATCAAGATCCAACAGAACCAGCGAGAGTGGGCTCTTGTTCCGCCTCGCCAGCCTGTACTCAAACTCCACACGCTCGTCCAAGACGCGGCGATTGGCCAGCCCGGTCAATCCGTCCGTGGTCGCCAGCTGCTGCAGCTTGTGGTTGGCCTCGGCGAGCGCGCGCTCGCGCGTCAGCTCCTCGCTCAGATCGAGCCCGATCCCGCCCAGCAGCGTCTCGCCGCGTTCATTCTTCCAGGAGAACTTGTGAACCTTCCAGGTCGTAACCGTGCCCTGTTCGTCCATTGTCTCTTCCAGCCGTTCGATCGACTCGCCGCTGCGGATGACGTCCAGGTCGTTCGCGCGCAACGTCGTCGCGACCTCCGCCGGCCAAATCTCAAAGTCGTTCTTCCCCAGCCATGCCTCCGGGCTGATCCCGAAGCGTTCGGCCATGCGCGCGTTGTAGAACAAAAACCGTCCTTCCGCATCCTTGATGAAGACGACGAACGGCGCATGATTCATAAACATGCGGAACCGTTCTTCACTCAATCGAAGCGCGAGCTCTTCGCGGCTTTGCTCGCCCACTCTTATACCAACTTGCTGATTTTCAATCCTCATAGTTTAAAAACAAACGCTCATCTTAGAATAAGGAGACCGCACCACTTCCTGCGGTATCCTGAGGGGCCCCTCCGTCATTCGCAGCGATGCCATCAACAGCACGCTTGACGATACACCCGATAAACTCCGGGAACCCTGCGCGGCATTTACATGGGCTATTCGCAATCCAAATTGGGTGCACGCGATACATTAGACCCATGCGGCTTCCGCGCGTTGCCTACTTCCCCGATTCCTTCCACGAAGTCAATGGAGTCGCCCACACCAGCCGCAACTTCGTCGCCTATGCCGAACGCCACGAACTCCCCTTCCTGTGCGTCCGCGCCGGCAGCCGGGAGTCGCTGGTGGACGATCAAGGGCCCTTGCGCACGCTTGAGCTTCCGCGCTCCGCCGCGTCGGTCGGCATGGAGAAGGACCTGGCCTTCGACCCTGTCTTCTGGCGTCATGCCGAACTGATCGAAGACGAGCTTCACCGCTTCAAACCCGACCTGCTGCACATGACGGGACCCAGCGAACTCGGCATGTTTGCCGCGTACTTCGCCTGGAAGCTGAAGCTTCCGCTCGCGGCTTCGTGGCACACCAACGTACATGAGTATGCGGCTCGGCGCCTGTCCTGGCTTACCCAGGTAATCCCGGGCGCCGTCGGCGTCGCGGCCGGAGAGGCGATCCAGACTGGCGTCCAAACCGGCGCGCTCGAAGCGACGATGCGTTTCTACGCGCTCGCCAAGGTGCTCTTCGCGCCCAACAACCAGCTGTGCGAGATGCTGGAGGTTGGCACCGGCCGCGAGTGCCACCTGATGCAGCGCGGCGTCGACACCACGCTCTTCAGTCCGTGGCACCGCACCCGCGACCGCCGGCCGATCAACAACCAGAATCCCTTCCTTCTCGGCTTCTGCGGACGCCTTTCCATCGAAAAGAATGTTGCCCTGTTGCCCAGGATCCAACGGGAGCTTACCGCCGCCGGCGTCCCGGTAAGGTTTCTCATCATCGGTCACGGCTCCGAAGAGGAAGTTCTGCGCAGAGACCTTCCCACCGCAGAATTCACCGGCGTGCTGCGCGGCGCGGCACTCTCGGCTGCTTACGCGAACATGGATCTCTTCGTCTTCCCCTCGCACACCGACACCTTCGGCAACGTCGTGCTCGAAGCGCTCGCCAGCGGCGTTCCCGCCGTCGTCACGCCCAACGGCGGACCGCGCTTTATCGTGCGCGAGGGCGAGACCGGTGCAATCGCGGACGATCTCGACTTTGCCGGGGCAGTCGCGGACATTCTCCGCGACCCTGTACAGCTTGAAGCCATGCGCACCAAGGCTCGCGAATACGCGCTCACCTGCTCCTGGGACGCCGTCTTTGACCGCGTCTACGCCGCCTACCGCCCTCTTCTGTGCGAGACATAGGGCGCCGGAGCGTCTTCGAGGCCTGGCTGCAAAATCTCCCCCAGATAGATCCCGTACGGCGGCAGGTTGATCCCCGTGGCCGTGTACGAGGGATTGATGCCGGTAAACGATAGCGCCATCGGCATCATCCCGCTGGCCGGCTTCAGACCGATCTGCTTCAACTGCTGCTCCACCGAGATCAACACGCCGCGCCCGGAGAGATTGCACATCACCAGCACGGGCCGGTCGCCGGTGGTCGAGCCCTTGCGAACCCAGGCCACCACGTCCGGATAGCCGGTGTCGACCAGCGCCACGGTTCCGCTCTTCAGCGCAAACCCCTGCTGCCGCATTGCGCTGAGTTTCCGGTACCAGTTCAGCAGCGAACCCGGATCCACATCCTCCGCCGCGACGGTCGCCGTACCGGCGTTCGGGCCCATCTCGATCCACGGCGTCCCGCTGGTAAATCCGGGCTCACCGCCCCACTGCATGGGCGCCGGTGCCGCCGCATTCGAGGCCATTCCGATCTCCTGCCCGTAGACCAGCATCGGCGCCTCGCGCCCGGCGAGCATCGCGGTCGCCACCATCTTCGCCACGGCAAGCCGCTGCGCGTCGTCCATGCCAGCGCTGGAGAGCCGCGTCCAGCTTCTCGTCACGTCCGCCGCATCGCTCACAAGCACCGCATTCGGCGCGACGGCACCCATCACCAGCGCGCGCATCGTGGCCGCATTCCAAATGGTTAGAGTGGCCGCCGCATGATCGACCGTCAACTGCGGCTGGTCGGACCTGCTCTCGCCCCGCCGCGTGGAGACGCTATGCGCTGTATCCGCCGGCGCAGCCGTGCCCGCCACATCCCCCAGCAGCACTCGATCTCCAACATAGCCGGCGCAGATCCGCCGCAGCAGGCGCACGCGCTCCGCCTCATCCGCCTGGCCCAGCGCACCGCCGGGCGTTCGATCCGCCACCAGCCGCAATCCGCCCACTCCGCGGCTCAGCCAGAAGCGCGCCATCGCCAGCGTCTGTTCGGCGGATTGCTTCGCGCTCAGCGGCAGGTCGACGAGCACGCGCATCTTGTGCAGACTCGCCTGCTGCTCAAGCTTGTCAAAGTCCTCTTCGTTGCCGTAGACCGTCTCGAAGGCCGAACCTGACGCCTTCGGCGGAAGCTGGAGCTGAAACGGCGAAAGCACGATCGCATCCACCCCGAGCCCCTGCAGGTAGTCCAGCCGCTGCGTCATCCCGTTCAGGTCGCCGAAGCCGTCGCCGGTGGAGTCCTGAAAGGTAAGCGGGTCGAGTTGGTAGAACACCGCGCCCTTCCACCAGGGGTCGATCGTGAGTCCCGAACCCGCCCAACCCTTGTGCGCCAGCGTCTGCGCCGTAAGCTGCCCGACACCGCAACCCACCACCAGCAGGAGCAACAGCCACGAGGCGAATCCGCTTCTCATCCGCGCCGGCCGCGGTCCTTCTCGAAAAACCATACACCCATGCTATCGCGCTCCCGCTTCCAGCCGGAGAACTCCGAGCTTGCAGATAGGGCGATGCTGCGGCGATACAATCGGACACGCCCGCACCCCCGAACTCGCCATCAGCAACCCAGCCATCGGGACACCATCCATCAGCCATCAAGAGGAGTACCGCATGAAATCCGTTCTCATCCTCCTTGCCTTCTGCGCCGCCGCGGCTCGCGCCCAGAGCCCAGCGCACGACGCGGGCGAGTACGCGCCCGACTGCGAGCACGGTGCCGACCGGAGTGCGTGCGAACACCACACCGCGATCTTTACCCGGCCGAACATGCCCAGCGGCTACGGACTGCGCACGCTCGAGATCGAGGACCTCACCACCTACGGGCCTTCGATTAACTTCGGCAACTCCGGCGGCTGGACCATCACCCACGTCATCGACGCTCCGCACGTCGTCTTCGGCACCAGCGGCATCGACCAATTTCTCGGCGCCACCATGGTCAAGAACGGAACCGGCGACCTCGCGGGCCTGTACGTCCACGCCTATGGCGGAGGCCGCGCCGCACAGTCGGACGAGGGCGTCACCGGCCTCACCGTGGAATCAGGCGAGATCGGCGGCTACTTCCACGGCAGCATCGCCTCGGGCGGCCGACCCGGTTCCACCAGCCTGAACCTGACGGACAACAGCGCCGCGCCGCTCGACTGGAAGTACACCTGCGACGGCTGCATGCTGCTCGACCTCTCCAAAGGCAGCATCGCCGGCAAGCTGAACGGCAAGGCAATCCCGGTGGCGGATACCTACCTGATGCAGCTTCCCACCACCAACGACACCGTCGACAGCGCACCCGCGCGGCTGCCGCTTACCCATGCCTGGTGTGCGCTCACCACCGCAATTCCGCCCACCGTAACCGCCGGCGTGGGAACCTCGCGCACAGTCAACTGCAAGCTGGGTCAAATCGCCGGCGCGACACCGCCCTTCCATGCAGGGCAGATCGCCAGCCTCGCCGGTCAGTATTATCCCGAGCAGGTGCTGATCACGGCAGCCGGAGAGCCCGACGGCGGCATGCAGTCGCTTACCTTTGCCGCGCGTAACCCCAACCCCGCCGGCTCGTTTCTCTTCCAGGGCGGTATCGCGGGGCAGTCGCTCAGCTTCGACGACAATCTCTCGTTCACCGGCTTTCGCACCAGCTACTACGTCTTCGGCTCGCTCGACGGCACCAACCTGATCTACGGCAGCCAGGTCGCCGGCGAGATCACACGAAATCCCATCCCGCGCCCCGGTTCCGATGCGGAGACCACGACCTCCGGCTTTCACCTCTATCCCAGCGCAGAAATCGTCGCGAACTCCGCTCAGCCCAGCGCGCCGACGCTCGAACCGAATTCCGTCGAATGGGCGAACGGAGACATGGTCGAGAACCCGCGTTTTCAATCCTACGGCGGCGTCGGCATCTGGGATCAGTGCCAGGCATACACTCCCAGCGATGGAAGCGTCTCCGCCGGGTGCATGCACATTCACCTCTACGGACCAGGCGTCGCCGGCACCTACCATCCTTTTCGCATGATCAACCACAACCCGCCCACTCTGTATAAGGCTGACGGAGGCAAACTCAGCGCCGTTCCCGCCTTCGAGACCGAAGGCCCGTTCAGCGACATGATGATCTTCTCGGACGGTCCGGCCGGGAACCCGCTCATCCCTGGGGCGGTCATCGCCATCAGCCACACCGCACGCGGAGACAACACGCCGTTCGATCTCTTTTCGCTTCCATCGGGGCGCATTCCCGGCACGACCTTCGTCACGTACGACCCCGCCACCCACTTGATCGGGTTCCCGCAAGGCATCGTTGCGGGGAGTCTCGCGACCTTGCAGGACTGCGCCGTCGCTGTGGCTCATCCAGACTGCGGCCAGGCCGCCTCCGGCAGCATCGTGCTCCAGCCCGGCACCACCAGCGTGCTCGTCGCCGCATCCCGCGTCACCGCCGCCAGCGAGATACTCATCACTCCGGATACCTCGCTCGGCGCCAAGCTTGGCATTCACTGCAATCAGGATCTCCCGTCCGCGTTCGCTCCGTTTGGCATCACCGCGCGCACACCCGGCAGGAACTTCACGCTCTCGATTGCAACTCCGGCGCAGGCGCCGAACTGCTACAGCTTCACCATCATCAATTGAGGCACCGCCTGCCTCTCTACTCCTGACTCTGTACTTAAGAACTCTGAAGTCTTCACTCGCGAAGTCCTCGGCATTCATGTCGGAGTTCGTCATTCACCCCGCCAGCAGCCCTCGGACCGCCACCTCAAACCGCTGCGTCAGTTCGCTCGCCTCATCTCCAGCCCGCACCTCGATCGGCCGTCCCACCCGCACCTCCAGCTTGCCCGACCGAAACCACCGTCCACTCTGCCGCAACTCGCTCAACCCCAGCAACGCCACCGGCAAAACAGGCACGCGCGACTCCTCCGCCAGCAAGCCAATGCCCGGGCGAAACCGGGCCATCGTTCCATCCTTGCTGCGCGTACCCTCCGGAAACACCAGCACGGAGTAGCCCTTGTCCATGGCCTCGCCCGCAAACGCAAAGCTGCGACGAAAGCCGGCCCGCCGCGGCAACGGAAACACGTTGAAGAGCGCCGTCACCAGCCAGTACCCAACCGGCCCAACCAGGTCCAGCAACCAACTCCCCTGATTCCTGCCCAGACGAAGGTCGCGCAGCATCTCGCCCGACATCGCAATCGCCATCTTCGAGCGCAGCTCCCACGGCAGCGCATACAACACCAGCGCGCCGTCATACGCCGTCACGTGGTTCGCAATCACCAGCACCGGCCCGCCAAGCTCCGTGGCCGCGCCGTCTCTCCGCACAACGCGAGGCGCGGCAAGCAGCCAAACCAAAGGCCGCATCATGCACTCGACAAAGACGGTGCGCACCGCGTGCGCCAGGCCGCCCAGAGCCCAATGTGGATAGACATCCGCGTCGCCGCTGGAAGCCTCAACCCGCGCAACAGCTTCCGCGGCTGCCGAAGCCTCGATCCCCAGCATCGCCCGCAACTCGCCAACCGTCACAACCTGGGCAATCATCTCATCGCCCAACTCCACACCGAGACGTTGCTCCAGGGCAGACTGCAGCTGCACCCGGCCCAGGCTATCCAGGTGCAGGTCCTCCGAGAGCCGCAGTCCCTCTCCACCCGCAACGCGTTCGCCCGTCACACCCGCAATTAGCTCCAACAGCACATCGCCGTTGCCGCCCGCAGTCGCAGCCTGCCCCGCAAGCGTCGAGCAGACCCACCCCCGCACCTGCCTGCGCAACAGCTTGCCCGTCGACGTATACGGGAACGAGACTCCGGCCAACGCAGCACGCGGCGAACCCGCTGAAACTCGGCTAAACCCTGGTTGGCACGCTCGAGCGCCGCGTCCAGCTCCTCGTCCGAAGCCCCATACAGCACCGCCGCCACCGGCTCCATCCCGCCCGCAAACTCGCACCCTACCACCACCGCGCCGCGCACTCCCTCCTGCTTCAGCAGCGCAGCCTCCACGTCCGCCGGATGCACATTCATCCCGGCGCCGGTCACAATCGTATCTCCCTTGCGCCCCAGAAACCGCAGGCTGCCCGCCGCATCCTCGGCCGCAAGATCGCCCGTCGCCAGCCACTCGCTCTCGCGCGGCTTCATCGCTCCGTGCTGCCACGTCGCCTGCGCCACGATGTCGCCGCGCACCAGGATCTCCCCATCCGCGCCGATCTTCACCTCGCGCCCCGGCAGCGCCTTGCCAATCGTCCCGCGGCTGATCCTGAACGGGTGATTCAGCGTCACCAGCGCCGCAGTCTCGGTCATCCCGTACCCTTGGATCAACGCCAGGCCAACCCGCTGCCAGAACGTCTCCATCTCCTCCGTCAGCGCCGCGCCGCCCGAGATTACGGCCCAGAACTTCCATCCCAGCGCCGCGTGTACCCGCCGAAACCGCCACCAGCGCACCCACACCTTCAGGCTCTCCGCGGCCTGAATCTCCTTCGCCAATCCGGGAAACCGCTGCATCAGGTAAGCCCGCAACATCTGCTGAATACGCGGCACCGCAATCAGCACCGAAACTCGCTCCCGCCGCATCAGCGACACCAGCCGAGAAGGCTCCAGCTGATCCGAAAAATGCACCTCCGCCCCCAGCAGCGCCGGCGTCCAAAGCCCCATGAACTGCCCAAACACATGGCTCAGCGGCAGACTATGCAGAAAGCGCAGCGGATGCACCCACCGCTCGTACTTCCTATACTTCGCAATCTCGTCCTCAATCGGCTGCAAGCTCGCGAGAACGTTCCGATGCGTGTGTACGATCCCCTTCGGCTCGCTGGTCGTGCCCGAGGTAAACACGATCTGAAACGGCGCGCTCTTCTCGACGGAAGCGCTCACGGCATAAAGCGGCTCCCGCGGCATCGTCGCGGATAACTCCTCCAGCGCGGCGACTTCAGCATCTGCAAATCTCTGCACCAGCCGAGCATCTCCCACAAGCAGCCGCGCCTGCGTATCGGCAACCACTTTGGTCACAAACTCCGGTGATCCCGCCGCATCCAACGGCACTGCCAGCGCTCCGCGCAGCAAACACCCAAAGAACACCCCAATCCATTCCGCCGAGTTCTCCCCCCACAGCACCACGCGCTCGCCCGGAACAATGCCGCGCCGTTCCAGCTCCGCGGCAAACCGCCCGGCAAACCCCGCCAGCTCCGCATACGACGTGGCATACCGCCGGTTCCCTCGATGCGCCACCACTGCCGCAGCGTCACCCCATCGCCGAAAATCCTCCACCAGACTCGCCAGCGTCTCTCTCACACCAAAATCCTACGCCGACCAACGGAAGGCCCACGCGAAGCCCAAACCCCACGAAGTGGTGCCTGCCCGGCATGAGGGCGCCCGTCCGGGAGGACAAATCCATGCTGGTACACTGGCGCGATGAATCTCCTCAAGCTTGCCTTCACCGCGCCAGCCCTGGCCTTTACCTGCCTTCTCCCTGCCCAGACCTCCCCCGCCCGGCACGGCATGACCCTCGACGACATGCAGAAGCTCCAGCGCGTCGGCGCGCCGCAGCTCTCGCCCGACGGCAAGTGGATCGCCTACACCCTCACCCACACCGACACCGCGGACGACAAGTCGATCACAAACCTCTGGATGATCTCCTGGGACGGCACCGAAGACATCCAGCTCACCTACGGCAAGGAATCTGCCGGCTCGCCGCGCTGGTCACCCGACGGCCGCTACCTCGCCTTCACCTCCGGCCGCGAGGGCGGCGACACCAAGGGCTCGCAGGTCTGGGTGCTCGACCGCCGCGGCGGCGAAGCGCACCAGATCACCAACCTTAAAGAAAATCTCGATGAATACCGCTGGTCCCCCGACTCCAAAACCCTGCTGCTCGCGCTCACCCAGAAGGACGAGCCCGATGACGAAAAAGGTGGCAAACCCAAGCCACCCAAGCCCATCGTTCTCGATCGCTTCCACTTCAAAGAGGACGTGCAGGGCTATCTCACCGACAAGCAGCCGCACCTTTACCTCTTCGATATCGCCAGCAAAAAGCTCACCAAGCTGACCACCGACCCCGTGAGCGGGCCGAAGGCCTACGAAGAGGAAGGCGCGGAGTTCAGCCCTGACGGCAAGCTCATCGCCTTCGTCTCCAACCAGTCCGCGCCGGATCCCGACAAGGTCGCCAACCCCGACATCTTCGTCGTCGCCGCAATGCCCAACTCCGCCCCGCGCAAGCTCACCACCTTCACCGGCGCCGACTCCGGCCCGCTTACCTGGACGCCCGACTCCACCCGCATCATCTTCCACGAAGGCCTCTCGCCGCACTACTCCATCTACGACGAACGCCGCCTCGCCATCATCCCGGCAGCCGGCGGCGAACCCCGTCTGCTCGCGCCCGATCTCGACCAGTGGGTTGCCGGCGCGGCCCTGACCCACGAAGGCAAGGACGTCCTCACCACCGTCGCCGACGACCGCCAGGAGTACGTCGCCGAGATCCCCCTCGAAGGCCACGATGCCAAGGCGAAGCGCATCACGAAGGAATCCGGCTCGGCCAGCGCCCTCAACTCCGCTGGCGGACACACCGCTCTTCTCTGGACCACTGACTCCACCGTGCCTGAGATCTACGCCCTCGAAGGCTCGAACCTGCGCAAGCTCACCACCCACAACGACGCTGTCGTCGCCACCCTCAACCTCGCCCCAACCGAAGACCTCTCCGCCAAAGCCAAAGACGGCAATGAAGTCCACGGACTCCTCACCATGCCCGTCGGTTACACCCCCGGCACCAAGGTCCCGATGCTTCTCCGCATCCACGGCGGCCCCACCTCGCAGGACGCGCACGGCTTCAACCCGGAGCGCCAGCTCTTCGCCGCGCACGGCTACGCAGTGCTCAACGTCAACTACCGCGGCTCAACCGGCCGCGGCCACGCCTACTCCGAGGCCATCAACGCCGACTGGGGCGACAAGGAGGTCCTCGACCTGCTCGCCGCCACCGACGCCGCCGTCGCCACCGGCAACATCGACCCCGACCACCTTGGCGTCGGCGGCTGGTCCTACGGCGGCATCCTCACCGACTACACCATCGCCTCCACCACCCGCTTCAAGGGTGCATCCTCCGGCGCCGGCATGGGCAATCTCCTCGGCTTCTACGGCATCGACGAGTACATCCTGCAGTATGAAAACGAGCTCGGCCCGCCCTGGAAGAACCTCGACGCCTACATCAAGCTCTCCTACCCCTTCCTCCACGCCGACCGCATCAAAACCCCCACGCTCTTCATGGGCGGCGACAAGGACTTCAACGTCCCCGTGCAGGGCGGCGAGCAGATGTACCAGGCGCTCCGCTCCGTCGGCACCCCAGCGGAGCTGATCGTCTACCCCGGCCAGTTCCACGGCTTCACCCGCCCCAGCTTCATCACCGACCGCTACAACCGCTGGTTCGCATGGTACGACCACTACGTCCGCGACCAGGGACCGGCAACCCCATTCCCGTCTCCAGCCCCCACACCGGCGCCGTCAAAGTAACCCTCGCAAACCATCCAGTGGCCAGGCCGCGGCAACTCCGCGTGCCTGGCCACTGTTTTTCGCGACGTCGTAACCCCATCGTTGCCAGTCGAACCCCGCGCAACGTCTTCATGGGCTCCTGCGTCTCAACGCATGGTTTCAGAGAGGTATCCGCCGGCTTCCACTCAGGCTCGCCGCGCCAACCCGCCTCTCCGCCCAAGGAGCCCCATGCCTACCGATTTGATCACCATGCAGGACCCGCGTTCGCAGTACCCCGGTCCACCCTCCGAGGTCGAGCTCCAGCCCGCGCCCGCCACCCAGCAAGCCATGAGCCAGAAGCCCGACTGCGGCGAGCAGTCCTACAAAGGCTCCGGCCGTCTCGCCGGGCGCAAGGCCCTGCTCACCGGCGCGGATTCCGGCATCGGCCGTGCCGCAGCCATCGCCTTCGCCCGCGAAGGCGCAGATGTCGCCATCTGCTACCTTCCCGCGGAGCAGCAGGACGCAGAAGAAGTCGCCCAGTACATCCGCGAAGCCGGCCGCAAAGCCGTGCTGCTGCCCGGCGACGTCTCGCACGAAGGCTTCTGCCAGCGCCTCGTTGCCGATGCCATCGAACAGCTCGGCGGCCTCGACATTCTGGTCAACAATGCCGGCAAAATGGGCAGCACCGAAGGCATCCTCGAAACCTCCACCGAGCGCTTCGACAGCCTCATGAAGACCAACCTCTACTCCATCTTCTGGATCACCAAGGCGGCCATCCCGCACCTCAAGCCGGGTGCGTCCATCATCAACACCACCAGCATCCAGGGCTTCGACCCCTCCCCCAAAATCTTCGACTACGCCATCACCAAGGCCGCCATCGCCAACTTCACCAAGGGCCTCAGCGAGCCGCTGATGGAAGAGCATGGCATCCGCATCAACGCCGTCGCACCTGGCCCCATCTGGACGCCGCTCCAGGAAGCCGACGGCGAAGAGAAGAAGCTGAAGAAGCTCGGCGAGAAGACCCCCTACAAGCGCCCCGGCCAGCCGGTCGAGCTCGCCCCCGTCTACGTGCTTCTGGCCTCGCAGGAAGCTAGCTACATCACCGGCGAAATCTACGGCGTCACCGGCGGCATGGGCGTCGCATAACGCAATCCGTGCATCCCACGCTAGGCCTCAGGACTCGCGGCAGCGCGCCTGGTCTCGCGTGGGAGCGCGGGTTGGCTTTGCCCCGTCGCAAAGGTATAAAGCGCCGTGCTTGCACGGGTCATCAAGGCGTCTCGCCGAGAGATCAGCCCGAGATCTCGCGATGTGTTCAGTCCATCTACGTCGATGGTATGCAGCGTGCCTTGCTGCAGCTCCGCAAGCACGTTGCTTCGCGGCAGAAACCCAATGCCAAGCCCCGCCAGAATCAGCCGCTTCAGCAGCTCGCTCGAATCGAGTTCCATCACGATGCGAACGGGAACCTTGTTCTGCTCGAACAACAGGTCGAGCGCTTCGCGCCGGCGCCCCTTATGCGGAAGCAGAAACCCGTAGCGCGCGATCTCCGCCAGTGTCGCCTTCTTCAACTCCGTTAGTGGATGTCCCGCCGGCACCACCAGAATCAGCTTGTCCTGGTGGATTACCTCCACGTCGAGACGTGGATCCTTCACGGGCAGCGAGACGATGCCGAAGTCCACCTCGCGCTCGAGCACAAGCTCCAGCGTCTTCGAGCGTTCCGCGCGTACGATGCTCAGCGACACCCGCGGATACTGCTTCTTGAATCGGCTGATCAGCAGCGGAAGCACATACAGCGCGGTGGAATCGTTCGCGCTGATGGTCAGCGTTCCGCGCGGCATGCGTTCGCTATCCGCCAGCGTGTGCTGAATGTGACGAAGCTGCGCGAGGGACTGCTCCGCGAACGGTTGAAACACGCGGCCCGCAGCCGTCAGCGTCACCTTGCCTCCGCCGCGATTGAGCAGCCGATGACCGAGAAACGTTTCGAGCGAGCGGATCTGCGCCGAGATGGATGGCTGCGTCAGCTGTAACTTTTTGCCTGCCTTCGAAAAACTCTTCAGGCGCGAAACTTCAAGGAACGTCGTCAGCCAGTCGAAATCCATGGAAGTGTCTTCCTCGCTCTTTCCGCGTACCGTCAGGACGTGTGCAGCGGCGTCGTTCCTGAAGGGCGGGGGATGGCACTACCGTTCACAGTAACCGAGAATACGTCGTTGGCGTTAGAAGAATCGGACTTGCCTAACTCACAAAAAGTGCTGCGACTGCCAGAGAAGAAGACTATCGCGGTTACACAAGACGAAGCCGAAAACGCCAGTATTTGATTTTTCAATACAGCCTATTTGGAAGAGTTGAAGTGTTTGCATTCTGCCCGATAGATACCCATAATCAAGCGAAACATTGAACTTTAGCCGAGCTCAACGACTCCCCTGAGTCTTGTCACTAGCCAGCCGAACTCTGCCGCAAGCGATCTTCCGAAGCGGCGCAGACGCGGTTGCTCGTCTCAAAACACCCGAAATCCGGTCTTCTTGCACGGATCCCTTTGCAGCCTTTGCATAATCTCCGGACTGCTGCCAGGTCCATCCGAACTGTAATCGCACCGGTCAACGCTTCGCTCCATCCTGTCGCTTCGAGTTGCTTCCGACGTGTCCGTCCAACCTTTCCGTCTTGAGGAGTTCTATGCCCAGCCGTCTGATCCGATGTGGAATGATCCTGCTTTGTCTCGTCCTGCTGACTGGGACGCGACTCTTCGCGCAGACCAACACGACCGCGCTCACCGGAGTTGTCTCCGATGCCACGGGAGCTCTGCTTCCGGGCGCGACTATCGTTCTGTCGAGCGCGGCTTCGGGAAACACATTGTCGACCGTGAGCAAGGAACAAGGCGAGTTCTCGTTTACGCAGGTGGCGCCCGGAACATACCAGGTCAAGGTAAGCGCACCGGGGTTCTCTGAGGATGTCGAGCAAGTGGAGCTCCTCGTATCAACCCCGTTGAAGCTCTCGTTCAAGCTCACCGTCGGATCGAGCGAAGTCGTCGAGGTTGCGACCAATCTCGCCGAGATCAACAGCACCGACGCCACACTCGGTAAAGCGTTCAACAGCAACCAGGTCGCGAACCTGCCGTATCTTGCGAACAACGTCACCTACCTGCTCTCACTGCAGCCGGGCGTGCTCGGGCTCGACTCCGGCGCGCAGTCCGGCGGCGTCAACACCGATAGCCGCACCGGCATCGTCAACGGCGCGCGGCAGGACCAGACCAACATCACGCTCGACGGTGTGGACAACAACGACCAGATCTTCGGCCTCGCCTTCAACGGCGCACTGCGCTCCACGCGTGACTCCGTCGAAGAGTTTCGCGTCACCACCACCAACGCCAATGCCGACGCGGGCCGCTCCTCCGGCGGCCAGGTCTCACTCGTAACCAAGAGCGGAACCAACACCTTCCACGGCAGTGCGTATGAGTACTATCGCGGCTCGGCCACAGCCTCCAACCAGTGGTACAACAAGCAGTCCGAGCTGCAGTCCGGGCTGCCGAACATCCAGGCCAAGGTGCTCGAAAACACTTACGGCGCATCGCTCGGTCTGCCAATCAAGAAGGACAAGCTCTTCTTCTTCGGCGCCTACGAAGGCTTCAAGCAGGCAAGCGATATTCCCGTCGGCGAGACCGTTCCGTCGATCCTCGGCGGCGGCGGTCTGGTCACCGGCAACGTCACCTACGAGACCTGCGGCACCGGCAACTCCACCACCTGCGCGAACCCCACCGCAAAGACCTTGACGCCCACCGATATCGCGCAGCTCGATGGCCGCGCCTCCGATAAGGCCTGCGCCACTACCACCTGCTTTGCTCCCGCGACGAACACGGCCGCGGTCGCCTACTTCAAGCAGTTCCCCATCTCGAACGCAAACGGCGCCGGCGACGGAATCAACACAGGAAGCTATAACTTCACCTCACCCGCGCCGATTCACCTGATCACCAACATCGCCCGCCTCGACTACTCCTTGAACGACCGACAACACCTCTTCGTCCGCGGCAACCTGCAAAGCGACAACCAGGCCACGGCGCTGCAGTTTCCGGGGCTGCCCGCGGCTTCAAACGTCTTCGGCAATAGCAAGGGCATCGCCGCCGGCCACACCTGGACCATCAACGACCGCATGACGAACAACCTGCGCTACGGCCTGGTGCGCGTCGGCAGTGCGAGCCGCGGCACGGGCAGCCAGCCCTTCGTCAACTTCGGACCCTTCAACACGCTTACTGCCGCCACCACGTCGAACGTCTACACCGTCACCACCAACAATCTTGCCGAGGACTTCGCCTTCGTCAAAGGACGGCACACGCTACAGGCAGGCGGCAATTTCATCTATATCTCGAACGCCCAGTACTTCGACTCGCCGCTTCTGCAGTCCGCTTCCGTAACGCCAAACCTGCTGGCTACCGCCGCCATCGCCAACCAGCAAGGCAGCTTCGACCCCAGCACCGGAGCCTGCGGCAACGACTGCGCACCCGTCCAGTCCACCTTCGAATCGAACTTCAACAACGCCATCATCTCGAACGCCGGGGTGATCGAAGCGGCTACCTCCGGCACGGAGTTCAAGGTGCAGAACAACATGCTGGTGCCGCTGGGCGCAGGCGTCGTGCCCACCCACACCTTCAACAATCTGGAGCAGGAGTATTACGTCCAGGATCAGTGGAAGGTGAGCAATCAACTCACCCTCACGGCCGGCGTTCGCTACGTCTACCTCGGGGTGCCCGACGAGAAAAACGGCCAGGAGATCGCACCCACCATCTCGCTCAATACCTTCTTCGCGAACCGCGTGAACGCCGCCGCCGCAGGCAACGCCTACGACACGGATGTCTCCTTCCGCGCCGCCGGAGCGAAGAACGGCCAGCCGAACTTCTGGACCGCGCAGAAGGGCAACTTCGCGCCCCGCATAGCGTTTGCCTATGCCAGCAGGGACAACAAGACCTCCGTCCGCGGCGGCTTCGCGCTCGCCTTCGATCATTTCGGCACCGCTGTCATCGACTCCTACCAGTCCAATCCGCAGTCGTTGCTCTCGCTCTCGCAGACCAACCTCGCAACCTACACGGACATCAACTCGAACCCCCGGTTCACCGGTTATCACGACGTGCCGGCCGTCGGCGGGGCCACCTCGGCTCTGCCGCTTCCGTACACACCGGCTGAAAGCCCCTTCACCTTCGACTACAGCATCAACGACAAGCAGAAGACGCCCTACGCCGAGACCTTCAACCTGACGCTGCAGCATGAGTTCGCGAAGAATCTCTCCGTCACCGCATCCTACGTCGGACGTCTCGGCCGTCATCTTCTGCAGAATCTAGACGTCGCCATGCCCACCAACTTCTACGATCCCGCCAGCGGACAGACCTACTTCCAGGCGGCGACCGCCTACCGCAAGATGATCGATGCCGGCGTCGATGCCGCAACCATCCAGAACAGCGGCTTCTTCCAAAACCTCTTCCCGAACTTCAGCGCGTCAGACCCCGTCACCGGCATCAACTACTCCGGAGCGCAGGGTTACTACGCCTCGCTGATGGCGAACAGCGGCAACGAGACCAACACGCTCTTCCAGGCAGATACCGACAACACCGTCTCGCCCAGCGGCCAGATGTTCCGCTTCTTCTATCCGCAAACCTCGTCCATCTACGTGCAGTCGACCACCGGCGTCAGCAACTACAACGCGTTGCAACTCTCGGTGCGGCAATCGCTCGGCCGTGGCTTCGAGTACGACGTAAACTACACCCTCTCGCACTCGCTCGACGAGGGATCGGACCCCGAGCGCAACGCCAACGGCAGCCCCATCATCAACTCGTTCTCGCCCCACCAGTTTTATGCAGACTCCGACTTTGACGTGCGCCACAACCTCACGGCGAACTACGTGCTGCCGTTCCCAGTCGGCAAAGGGCAGATGCTGCTCAACCAGGGCGGCTGGCTCGATCGCTTCATCGGCGGCTTCCAGCTAAGCGGCCTCGTCCACTACAGCACCGGCTTCCCCTTCAGCGCGGTTGCCGCCAACAACTGGGGCACAAACTTCGCGTTCAGCAGCAACATGGTGCAGACCGGGCCCATCCCCACCGGCGGCCATCACTACGACAAGGTCAACCTCGAAGAGACGGCGCTCAAGGGCATCACCTCTGCGCAGGCCGCCGCCAACCTCCGCTTCGCCTACCCCGGTGAAGCCGGCCAGCGCAACAACTTCCGTTCCGACGGCTACTTCTCCCTGGACGACGGCCTCTCAAAGTCGTTCCGCACCTGGCACGAGCAGCAGTTCAAGATATCCGCCGAGGTCTTCAACGTCATCAATACCAACCGCTTCGCCATTCCGGAAAACGCCGGAGACAGTCCCAACTTCGGCGTCTACCAGAACGCCGGCTCAGGCACCAACACCAGCAGCAGCTCCAGCCCAACCTCGCTGTTGCTGTCGCCCAGGCAGATGCAGTTCTCCGGCAAGTACACCTTCTAACGGCAGGGTGGACGAAAGGCTGGCGTCGCGTTGATGCGCCGCGCCAGCTTTATCATTTTCATCGCGCAGTCCAGCCGAAGTACGGCTAAACTGCGGAAAGTACGTGCGAGGCGCCATGCGACTTACAACAGCGATAGCAGGAACCTGCCTGGCACTCAGTGTGGCCTTCGGCACGGCCATCGCGCAGTTCCCGCAGCCCGACGGAGGCACCCTCGAGCGTGGAACGCTGCCGGCGCGCTGGTACTCCGAAGACGCCAAGTGCATGGAGATACCCGAGTGGCAGGTGCACGAGTACAATCCAAACTTCATCATCATGCGGCAGTCTCCCTGCACCGACTACGAGAAGCCCTTCATCTTCCTTTTCTTCGGCAAGGATAAGGCGATGCTCGTCGATACCGGCTCGCGCAACGGCAACCTTACGCCGGCGCTGCAACTGGTGATGAAAAACTGGCTCAAGCGCAGCGGCCGCACCAGCATTCCGCTCATCGTCACGCACACGCACGAGCATGAAGACCACACCTGGGGCGACAAGGAGCTCCAGGCGCTCAACGACCCCGCCATCCCCATCACCTTCGTTCCCGCGACGGTCGAGGCGAACCAGCGCTTCTTCGGCATCGCCACCTGGCCCACCGGCTACGGACAGGTCGATCTCGGAGACCGCGTGCTCGACATTATCCCAATCCCCGGCCACAGCAAGGCCAGCATCGCTTTTTACGATCGGAACACCGGTGTCGTCCTCTCGGGCGATACGATGTATCCGGGGCGCTTGTACGTGCAGGATTTTCCCGCATTCCAGGCCAGTTTGGAACGCCTGATCGCCTTCACCAAGGGCAAGCCGGTCGCCCACCTGCTCGGCAACCACATTGAAGAGACGAGCACGCCCTTCCTCGACTATCCCGTCGGCACCATGTACCAGCCCAACGAGCACGAACTCGCCATGCCGCGCGGCGAACTGCTGGCGCTCGATGAAGCGCTGGTAGCGATGCACGGCACGCCGAAGCGTCTCGCGTTGCGAGACTTTTCCGTGTGGCCGTCCGGGCCGGGCTTCAGCTCAGCCGCGGAACGCGACGCCTACAAAAAGAATGTCGAAGAGCAACACGCCAGGATGTGGGACCAGACGAAGCCCTAACAGCAACCGCAACCACCAAGCAGGAGGCTCCATGCTGTACCGTCTCACCGCCATCGCCGCAGCCACCACCGCCGCACTTGTCTTTACCGTTCTGGGTTCGGTAAGGCCTGCCGAAGCGCACGACGATGCGTCGAAGCCCGAATACTTCACGACCAGGGTCAAGCCGATCTTCGACGCAAACTGCGCGCGCTGCCACGGCGGGGAGAATCACCGCGGCGGCTTGAACATGGACACCCGTGAGTCCTTGCTCAAGGGCGGCCACGACGGCGCCGTCATCGTGCCCGGCGATCCTGCGAAATCACTGCTCGTCAAGCTGATTCGCCATGAAGGACCGGCAGACGACCCCATGGACATGCCGCCCAAGAAGCCGAAGCTCTCCGACGACGATATCCAGGTTGTCTCGGAGTGGATCAAGGCCGGCGCGGTCATGCCGCAGTAGCCGCCACTTCTACTTGGTGCTTCCGCTGTATACCTTGGGAGCACCAAGACTTCCCGCCGGCGGCAGGTGCCGTATGTACAGCACCATCTCCCACATCTCGCGGTCGGAGAACTCGCCATCAGAAGGCGGCATCCCCGAAGGCCATATCCCGTTCTTGATAATCCACTTCAACTGTCCGTCGGTGTAGGCCTGCACCTGCGGGGACGCAAGCGAAGGCACCGGCGGAGACAGACTATCGGCAAACGGCACGCCCGTGTTCTGGCCGTCCAGCCCATGGCACACCATGCAGTAGGATGTAAACGAATCCTTCCCATCGGCAACGTTGTCTGCCGTAGCTTTCAGCGGATTCACATCGTGTTTGCCGTGAATCGTGATGTGGTGCTTGGTCCACACCGCGATCTTGGTCTCAGCCTTCGACGGCGGAGTCGCTCGGCAACCCGCAAGTGCAGCAAGCGCAAGGAAAGTGATTGAGAGACCGGCACCGCGGGTAATCCCAATCCTTTGTGCTCTCACCCTGCGATCGTCTCGTGCTCTCATGTTCCTCGGCTACTTTGCAGATTAAGCGATGATGTCGTGGATGACATTGCCTGCGACATCGGTGAGGCGGAAGTCGCGGCCGCTGGACCGGAACGTCAGCTTCTTATGGTCGATGCCCATAAGATACAAGATCGTCGCGTGAATGTCGTGCACATGCACGGGCTTGTCCACAACCTTCCAGCCGAAGTCGTCTGTCGCCCCGTAGGTCATGCCGCCCTTGATGCCTCCGCCTGCGAGCCACATCGAGAAGCCATGCGGATTGTGATCTCGGCCGGCGTGCGTGCCCGCGCCGCCAAGTTCCACCACCGGGGTGCGTCCAAACTCCGAGCCACACACGATAATCGTCTCGTCCAGCAACCCCCGCGCCTTCAGATCCTTGATCAGCGCCGCGAACGGCTGGTCGGAGTCCTTGGCATTCTTGCGGTGCGCCTGGATATCCTGGTGCGCGTCCCATGGGTCGCCCTGCGAGTAGTACACCTGCACCATGCGCACGCCCTTCTCAATCAGCCGCGCGGCCGTCAGGCAGCCGCGAGCAGTCGAGCCTTCGCCGTACATCTTGATCGTCGCTGCCGTTTCCTTGCGGACGTCGAATACATCCGGCGCTTCAGTCTGCATGCGGTACGCGGTCTCCATTGAACCGATCGTCGCCTCGAACTGAGGGTCCGCGTCGCTTGGTCCGCCATAGGTCTGTTGCTCGCTCAGTGCGTCAAGCTTCTTGACCAGGTCGATCTCCTTGCGCTGCTGCGTTACGTCGTACTTGTCGTTGTGAATGTCCGGAATCAGCTTGTACGGGTCGAAGTCCTTCTGCTTCGTGTCGGTCGAAACATACGTCGCCTGGTTCACCGCCGGCAGAAAGCCCGCGCTCCAAAGCGGCGGGCCAACCGTCGTCGGCACTTGCGGGCAAAGCACCACAAATCCTGGAAGGTTCTTGTTGGTCGTGCCCAGCCCATACGTCAGCCACGCCCCCATCGAAGGCCGCCCGATAATGTTCGCGCCCGTGTTCATCATGATCAGCGCAGGCTCATGGTTCGGGATCTCAGTAAACACAGACTTGACCACGCAGATATCGTCCGCGCACGCGCCCACGTTCGGGAACAGCTCCGACACCTCGAGACCGCTCTTCCCGTAGCGCGCAAACTCGAACGGCGACTTCATCAGCGTGCCGGTCTTGCGCTCGTGCCCGAGATCCCCGCCAGGCATCGGTTGGCCATGGTACTTGGTCAGCATCGGCTTGTTATCGAAGCTGTCGATGTGCGACAACCCGCCATTCATAAAAAGGAAGATAACGTGCTTCGCCTTCGGCTTGAAGCTCGGATCGTTCAGCATCCAAGGGTTCGTGGCCGCGGTGTCGGCCGCCACCGAGCCGGGGTTCAGCTTATCCAGCGTCTCAGCTTGCGCAAGCGATTCGCCGATCATGCTGGCGAAGCTCATCATGGCAAATCCACCGCCGATCTTACGCAGCGCTTCACGGCGAGTAGTTGGTTTCGGCTTCAGGCAAGACATGGTCATTTCCTCCTGGAAAGCGGCGCCCCGGATTTCATTCTCACCCGGGTTCGCAACTCCTAGTTCAAAAATTCGAATTCGTTCGAGCTGAACAACACGCGGCAGTATTCTTTCCACGCGCTGATCGGTTCCTGGTTCACCATGTAGCCCGGTTTATCGGGTGTGGTCTTCAGAAAATCAAGTCCGGCCTTCAATTCTTCCGGCGTCGGGGTACGACCATAGACAAGGCGGTAAGCCTCGGTGATTCGGGCAGCATCGTCGCCCTTCGGAAACACGCGATTCGAAAGTACCTCGGCCTGCTTGTACACAAACGGATCGTTCATAAAGTAGAGCCGCTGCACCGGTACATTGGTGGAGAAGCGCTGCTCCGCCGTGAACGTCGGGTTAGGGAAGTCAAACGCCTGCAGGAACGGGTCGATGCGGAAGCGGCTCACCTTCGCGTAAACGGTACGCTTGTCGTTCTCCATGCCGAGCGGCGTCGCCGGGCCGCCGGGGTCCTTCGTATCCAGGTCGCCCGCAACATACAGCATCGAGTCGCGCAACTGCTCCGCATCCAGCCGCTGAATCGAGAAGTGCGAGTAGTACCGATTCTGCGGATCCTTCACATGCTCGTCCGGCGTCTCTTTGCTGCTCTGCTGGTAAACCGCCGAAAGCATAATCATGCGCTGCAGCTTCTTCAGCGACATGCCATTCTTGCGGAACTCCGAAGCAAGATACTCAAGCAACTCCGGGTCCGATGGCGGGTCGCCCACCTTGCCGAAGTTGTCTGCAGTGTTCACAATCCCGGTGCCGAAGTGCCACTTCCAGACACGGTTGACAAAGACACGCATCGCCAGCGGGCTGCCAGTAATGTCGTCCGCAAGCTGCAGCCGCCCACTGCCCGCGGTATACGGCTTATGGTCCGGCGGGCTCAACACGGTAAGGAAAGCCCGCTGCACCACCGGCCCCTGGGCATGCGGATTACCGCGTAGATCAAGCGCAATATCGACGGCCTTCGGTTTGTCCGCCATGCCGTGCACAAACGGGTAAACCTCGCCCACCTTCTTCACGTTGCTGCCGTTCGCCTGCAGCGACTGCAGGTACGCCTGCTCGGCCGGACCCATTCTGCGCATCAGGTCCCACCCGCGGAAGACGAACAACCCCGGCAAACCACGCTCCTCGAAGACGCCCGTGCCAAGCTGGCGTAGAAACAGGTCCTCGTAAAGGTTGGCCTTCTCTGTCGTCATCACCTTCAGTTCCAGCGTGCAGCCCGGACAAAACTCATCGTAGGTATCGAACTGGTTCGGCTTCACGTCCTTCTCACGCTCGGTGGGCACGCCGGCCTTGGCCTTGATCTTGTCGTTGTCCTCCTCGATCTTCTTCTCTTCCAGTTCGAGATCGACAATGCGCTGCTGGAACGAGTCCGCCAGGAACTTCGCCTGGTCCTCGCTTCCGCCCTGCGCCACCATCGCCTGCCACTCCTTCAGGTACGGGTAAAACAGCGGCTTCTTATCCAGGAACTTCACCCAGCGATCGAGCATCTCCGGGTCCAGCTTGTCCTTGTCGGCAGCCTCATCCACCTTCATCTTCGGCTTGCCCGCCACGCGCCACGCCGCCACCATGTAGTCCGAGGTCTGCGCGGCGTAAGCCTTCGCCAGCATCTGCGTCTCGTCCTTGGTGTAGTCCTGCGCGGCCTCGTCCTTATCGTTCGCCTTCTTGAACTTGTCCTTCCACCACTCCACCTCGGCATCCGGAACGAAGTTGTACTCCTTATACGTGGAGCTCGCGAACACTCCGCCCAGCGCGTAGTAATCCTTCGCCAGAATCGGATCGTACTTGTGATCGTGGCAGCGCGCACATGCCACCGTCAGGCCCAGCGTCCCGCGCGTCACCGCATCGATGCGTTCGTTGCGCTCATCGGCACGTCCCTGGATCGGCTCCGCCTGGTCCCAAATCCACGGCGCACCGCCCAGAAAGCCCGTGCCCTTCAAGTCCTCGGGCGTTGGATGCGCGGACATCAGGTCGCCCGCAAGTTGCTGCTTGATAAACCGGTCGTACGGCTCATCCGCGTTTACCTGCTTGATCACCCAGTCGCGGTACACCCACGCGCCATCCATCGGCATGTAGCCGCGCCCACGCGGATCGAGCCCGCGAATGTCATCGTCGGCATACCGTGCCACGTCCAGCCAGTGCCGGCCCCAGCGCTCGCCATAGTGCGGCGAAGCCAGCAGCCGGTCGACCACCTTCGCGAACGCATCCGCCGAGTTGTCATTCTCAAAAGCCGCAATCTCTTCAGGCGTCGGCGGCAAGCCAATAAGGTCGAGCGTCGCGCGCCGGATCAGCGTGCGCTTATCCGCCATCGGCGAGGGCTTCAGGTCCTTCTCCTCCAGCTTCGCCAGCACGAAGTGGTCGATGTCCGTCTTCGCCCATGCCTTCAACTCCGGATCCTTGATCACCGGTATGGCAGGCTCTTGCAGCGGCACAAACGACCACCAGTGCCGCATATCCTCGGTAATCTGCTTGCCCGCGATCATTGGAGCAGCCGCAGTCTGCGGCCACGGCGCACCCATACGGATCCAGTCCGTCAGCACCGCAATCTGGTCCTGCGTCAGCTTGCTTCCGCCCTTCGGCATCTTCAGCGAGCCGGTCTGATGCACGGCCTGCAGCAACAGGCTTTTCTCCGGATCACCCGGCGCAATCGCCGGTCCGCTGTCGCCGCCCTTCAGCAGCTCAGCCCGAGAGTTCAGGCTCAACCCTCCCGCCGCTCGTTCCTGGTGGCAGCTTCCACAGGAGGTCACCAGGATCGGCCGTACCTTGTTCTCGAAGTAGTCCGCACCCGGCGTTCCCTTCGCCTCGGCCGTGGTCATCACGGCTACCGCCATCGTCGGCTCTGCGCTGTCCCAGGTGCCGCCGCGCCGCACCCACTCCTTCAGGTTGGAGATATCGCCTTCCGAAAGCTTCGGGCCCTTCGGCGGCATCTTCAGATCGCCCGTCTGCATCACCGCCTGGATCAGCAAGCTCTTATCCGGATTTCCCGGAACCATCGCCGGACCGGAATCTCCACCCTTCAGCACGCCCGCGTGCGAATCCAGCCGCAGACCGCCCGCCGTCTCCGTCGTATGGCAGGTGTAGCAGCTCTGCGCCAGCACCGGGCGCACCTTCTGCGTGAAGAACTGCGTGTTGTCCTCGTTCGATTCCGTCGGAGCGGAGGACTGCGCGACTCGCGGCGCGGGCGTACTCTGCGCACCGGTCTGGTTCTGCCCATGCACCGTAATCGGAGTGACGCAGGCAAAAAAGCCAAGCGTGGCCAGCGTGCCAAATCCAATCTTGCTCAACAGTTCCTGGTGGCGGCTCCAAAGGTTCTTCACAGGGTCCCTCCCTCTACCGCAAAATCGGGTGTCGGCGCACTCGGCGCTCCGCGAAGATCTCCCCGCGAGTACGCCTCAATCTCTTCGGCCAGGTCCAGAAACTGCTGCCCATGTTCGCGCAGCGTCATGCCCGTCGCCGCCAGCTTCCGGTTCAGCACCACGCGCGAACCACAAGCATCCTCGCGGCTCTCACGCGCCAGCACGATCACGCGGCTGCCCAGATAAAGTGCCTCGGCCGTATTGTGTGTCACAAACACCACGGTCGGCTTCGTCTCCAGCCATACCGTGCGCAGCAGCTTCTGCAGGCTCGTCCGCGTAGCCGGGTCCAGCGCGCTGAACGCCTCATCCATCAGCAGCACGCGATTCTTCATCATCAGCGCCTGCGCAATCGCAACCCGCTGCTGCATGCCGCCAGAAAGCTGGTGCGGATACTTGCCTGCGTCCGAGGCCTGCAGCCCCATGTGCGCCAACTGCCGGAATGCCTCCTCGCGCACCTGCCGCCGAAACGCCCGGAAGCTCGGCCGCAGCCGGCCCAGAATGTGGAACTTCGAAGTCAGCGGCCCCATCGTCAGGTTGTCGAGCACCGTGCGATCCGGAAACAGCGAATACCGCTGCGGTACATAGCCCGACCGCGCATCGACCCGCTCCACCGGCCTCCCGCTCACGTTGATCGCCCCGGCCGTCGGCCGCTCCTGCCCAAGCAGCAGTCGCAGCAGCGTGCTCTTGCCGCAGCCCGTCTCACCCAGCAGCACCACGAACTCGCCTGCTTCCATCTGGAGCGAGATGTTGTCCAGCACGCAACGCACCCCGCCGCCCGCCAGCGGATAGGAAACGGAAACATTGCTCACCGACACCGCGTGCGAACTCACCGCCGAAGCCGTAGTCTCTACCGTCGCTGTCCCGCCATAGAGCGGAAGCGTGGCGCCCATCGGGGCACTCATAGGAGGCGTGCTCATGCCTGGAACCATGGGTGCAGCCTCCGGTTGGCGATGCGCAACGTCATATCGAACGCGAACAGCAGAAACGCAACCCAAAGCACATACGGCAAAATCACGTCCATCCCCATGTGCCGCCGCATGATGGCAATGCGGTACGCCAGCCCATCCGACGCGGCGATCATCTCGCCCGCGAACAGGAACAACATCATCGGCTTCAGGTTCAGCCGGATGCTGTTGATGATCTGCGGCATAATCTGCCGGAATACCACGCGGTACGCCACGTCGAAGTTGTTGGCGTCCAGCGTAAACGCCTTCACCACCTGCTCCTCGGGCACTGCGCGCACCATCTGCGTCACGTCCAGAATCAGCGTCGGTGCCACGCCAATCACGATCAGCGCAATCTTCGACCACTCCTCAATCCCAAACGCAATAAACAGGATCGGCAGCAGCGAAAGCGCAACGATCTTGTCGAAGAAAAGAAAGAACCTCAAAAATCCCGCACCGAACCACGGGAACAATCCCATGTGCACGGCCAGCACGATCGCCGGCACCAGCAGCAGCAGGCTGATCAGAAAACGCCGCCCGCTCGAAACCGTATCCTTCCAGATCATCGAGTGCCGCACCCGTTCCCAAGTCGACGCATTCGCGTCCGGAATGTAATCGTCCTCTTCCGCCGGCTCCAGTACCGAAGACCGGATGCCCGCCATCAACTGCGCGCCGCTCGGCACCACGCGGTCTTCGGGATTATCCCGGTGCCGCAACGCCGACGTGTGCATGTACAGGCCAATGCAGATCGCAAACAGCAGGCACGAAAGCGCCTGTGCGATCAGCCGGTTCGGCCGCGCCTGGATGTCGAACGGAGACAGCTTCGCAAGCGTAGCCACGTTAGAGCTTGCCTCCCGCAGCAGCCTGCATGTATGCCGCGTTGAAGCGCAGCCGAACCCGATCCTTCTTGCCCTGCACCGCGCCGTTCGGGTAGGCGATCGCCACGTCGTCCACCGACTTGATGCCCTGGCCCAGCAGCCCATGCGTAAAGCAGAACTGACGCACCAGCTCCATCTTCTTTTGCAAGTCAGTTCCGACTGTGAAGTCCACCGCAGACTTCGGTGAAACAAACAACGCCGTCGTCTTCAACTGCTCTTTGTACGAGTCCACCGTATCGCCCGAAGCCGCTGCAGAATACTTCAACGCGTTCGCCTGCCCCGCCGCCACCTGTTGAATCGTCTCGTACCACGCCGCCGTGATGGCCTTCGCGAACTTCTGTCCGTTCGGCGTATTTAGCAGCTCCGTGCGAACCACCAGAAGGTCAAGAATCTCGCCCGGAATCTTCGACGAATCGAAGATCGAATGCACACTCTTGTCGGCCAGAATCTCGCTCACCAGCGGCTTCCACGTCACCACCGCCTGGTTCGACTTGTTGTTCAAAAACGCCGCGACAATGTCGGAGTCGGACGTGTTGATGAGCTTCAACTTGTTCAGCTGCGCCTGCTGCCCGCTCAGCACCATCCCCCGCTCCAGCAGGTACTCCGAGACCGTCTTCTGCACCAGCATGACCGGCTTGCCCGGCAGCGTCGCGAAGTTCAGATTGTCACGCACCAGCACCGCATCGTTGCCGTTGCTGTAGTCGCCCAGGATGATCGCAGTCGAATCCACCCCGGCAGCCGCCGGCATGTCCAGCGCCTCCATATTCGTCATCGTGCACGCATCGATGTTCTTGGCGACAAACGAGTCCAGCGACGCCGCGTAGTCGAACCGCTGCACCTTGATCGTGATGCCGTACTTATCCGCCCACTTCTTCAAAATCCCCGACTTCTGCATGTAGAAGTACGGATTCCAGCCCGCGTACACCGACCAGCCCACCGTAAACGAGGGCGCCTGAGCTGCCGCATTCGCCGAACTCAACACCCCGCACACCAGGCCCACCACGCAGAAGAACGAGAAGATGTTGCACTTGATCGAAGACATTCGCACCTTGTACTGCAAGAACCTTTGCTTTGGTTTCGGGTAAGGTCGTCCCCCTTGCGAGGACACCGGTCCCAGGGAGAAACGAGGGACGTTCTCTTGCATTCAAAACAGGCAGAATTCGATGGAAGCCGACTCCGCCAGTCTAGAACGATCGCAGTCGAACGGTGCGTCGCATTGGGAACTGCTCTGGCGTCGATAGAAAACACCGATGCGCCCCGCCCCGGCCCCGCCGCTAATCGTCATCGTCGTCATCGTCAGCCTCCGCCGCCTTCGCGCCCGGACCCTTGTCGCCCGCCTTCTTCGGCTTCCACGTTCCATCCAGAATCTGGTCCATCGTCGAAAGCATCTGCGGCGAATCGGGCGCCACATCGGGGTCGAGACGCGCCAGCACCTGCCCCTTCGGCCCGATCACAAACTTCGTGTAGTTCCAATGGACCGGGCCGCCCGGCAACGCATTCTTGCCCTTGGTCAGAAAGCCATAGATCGGCAACGCGTCGTCGCCCGAAACCTTCGACAAAGCCATCACCGGAAAGCTCACCTTCGCATCCGCATAAGCCTTCTGCACCTCGGCCGGCGTGCCCGGCTCGGCCAATCCAAAGTCGTTCGACGGAATGCCGATCACCACCACGTTCTTATCCTTGAACGCATCGTTCAGCTTCGTCAGTCCCGCAAGCTGGTCGCTGTAAGTCGACTTCCGCCCCAGGTTCACCAGCAAAACGTACTTGCCCTTGTACTGCGAGATCGGCACGTCCTTGCCGTCCGGCCCGGGCAGGTTGAAGTCATACGCAGTCTTTTCCGCTTTGGCGGCATCGCCCTTGGGGTTATCAGCCGTCGCAGCCCGCCCGCCCTTTGCCTTCCCGACCTTCGCCGCACCCGGCTGGCTCTGCAGCGCCGCGGCTTCGGCAATCAGACCCTGACCCATCAGCCCCAATACCAACGTCGCGATCACCGTAACTTGCCGGCCTTTGCCATAGCCTGACCTGCTGCATCGCTCGCTCAAAATTCCGTCAAACACGTAGTCAGCGCCTCGTCGAAACCTGTAGTCTTGCGTTCTTCTGTCCATGGCATCGCGCCGCCATGCGGAGATTCAAGCAACGTTCTCAGCTGGGGTAACCGCGCCAGAGAAGCAAATTCCATGCTGCACGGTCCACTTGAAGGTCGTCGTGTCACTGGATTGTAGAGCAATCCGAAGCCTCCGCAAGCGGCCAGTTGCACACATTCGAAGCCCAATCAGCCACTATAGAAATCCTCTATACAGCTCATGGAAGATGCAGATGTTGTCTCGCTCCATCACGCTCCATCGGCTACTATCGGGACACTACTCCAGCCAATCCACACCCCAAGAACCTCAGGAGATGTGACGAACGTGTCATCGACGAACCACCGTGTGGCCAGCCCTCCGCACCGTCTCCTTCGGCTGGTCGCCCTCGCGCCGTTGCTGCTCGCGGCCGCCAGCCGCGCACAGGCGCCCGCAACGCCAGCCCAGCCCACGCCAGTCCAGCCCACGCCAGTCCAGCCCACGCCAGTCCAGCCCAAGCCGCACCCGAAGATCGTCCGCACCGGCGTCCATACCCCCGGCGTCTCGCGTTCGATGGACGCCATCGTCAAGCAGGCAGTCTTCCCCATCACCGGCAGCCCCGACTGGTCCATCGTCACGAAAGACTCGCTCTGGGTCACCACCGGCCGCGACGGCCACGTCGTACAACTCTTGGCAGCCACCAACTCCATCGGCCGTAAGCTCGAAGTCAAGGAACCCTGCTCCGGCCTCGCCGACGGCTTCGGCTCGCTCTGGTCGCCCAGCTGCGGCGATCACGTCGTCGTGCGCATCGACCCCGCAACCGGCAACATTCTCGCGCGCATCCCCGCCGATCCCGCCAACTCCGAAGGCGGCATCACCGTAGGCGCGGGCTCCATCTGGCTGGTCAGCAAGCCCTCCACCCTCGTGCGCATCGATCCCGCAACCAACAAGGTCGTCGCCAACATCCCGCTCCCCTCCGGCTCCGAAAATCCTTTGTTCGCCGATGGCGCCGTGTGGGTCTCCTCCTACGAACACGCCCAGCTCCTCAAGGTCGATCCCGCAACTGCATCCGTCGTCGCAACCATTCCCATCGGTCCCAAACCGCGCTTCCTCACCGCCGGCGCAGGCTCCGTCTGGACGCTCAACCAGGGCGACGGCAGCGTCTCGCGCGTCGACACCCAAACCGCCAAACTCATCGCAACCATCGCCTGCGGCGTCCCCGGCATGGGCGGCGAGATCACCTTCGGCGCAGGCCACGTCTGGGCCACCATGTTCGACTTTCCCATCACCGAAATCGACCCCGCCACCAACCGCGTCGTCAAGCAGTGGGGCGGCCCTGGCGGCGATGGCCTGCGCTTCGGCCTCGGCTCGCTTTGGCTCTCGAACGGCCGCCAGGGCAACGTGTGGCGCTTGTCACCCGATCAGCAGTAACGTAGAGGGTGTCAGCCCCTCGGAAGGAAATGCTCGCTTTGAACTCAGAGATCCTCTGGGACGAGACGCTCCCCGGTTCGTCCACCTGGTCGCACATCCTCAAGCGCGGCACCGCGCTGCGCATCGAAACGCTCGCCCCCAACGCGAACGTCGGCGCCATCTTCTTCAACGCCGACAACCTCTCCGAGCGCCTCAACCTGCCCGACACCCTCAAGGCCCAGCACATCGCGCGCCTCACCGCCGGCGCCGTTCTCTTCTCGGACATGGCCCGCATCCTCTGCTCCATCACCGTCGACACCCTCGGCTGGCACGACCCGCTCGGCGGCTGCAGTGATGCCACGCTCGTCGCGCGCAAGTACGGCAGCCTCAGCTATCAGCAGGCGCGTAACGCCTGGCATCAGAACGCGCTCGACGGCTTCCTCATCGAGCTCGCCAAGTACGGCCTCGATAGCCGCGACCTGATGATGAACGTCAACTTCTTTTCGAAGGTCGAAGTCGGCGGAGACGGCACCATAGACGGCGCCATGCACTTCATCCCCAACCACGCTCCCGCCGGCGCTGCTATCGAGCTCCGCGCCGAGATGAACACGCTCGTCATCCTCAACACCTGCCAGCATCCCATGGACCCCGACCCCGCCTACGCCGAGCGCCCCGTCAAGCTCATCCTCAAGCAGGCCGCGCCACCCGCCGCCGACGATCTCTGCCGCACCTTCCGCCCGGAGAACGCACGCGGCTTCACCCTCACCGAACGCTACTTCCTCTAACAACCCAAGACACAACCCAGGAGCTTCCAAGGCGTGCCCGAAACCGTCATCCAAACCAGCCCGCGCACTCCCGAGCACGCCATCTTCCGTGCCACCGTCGAGGCCGGCGACCCCTTCGTCCACATCATTGAAAAAGGCCAGTTCGTCCGCATCGTAGACCTCGAAGGCAACCAGGCCGTAGACACGCTCTTCTACAACGCGCACCACTACGCCGATCGCTACAGCGCGCAGGACACCATCCGCGAGCAGGCCAACATCTACCTCACCACTGGAACCCGCCTCATCTCCACCTGGCGCAATCACCTGCTCACCATCGTCGCCGACACCTGCGGCCGCCACGACACGCTCGGCGGCGCATGCTCCACCGAAAGCAACATGGTGCGCTATGCCATCGAGAAGCGCTCCATGCATGCCTGTCGCCAGAGCTTCCTCAAAGGCGCGCTCCTCTGGGCGCAGCAGACCGGCCGCGAGTTCGACAAGCGCGACCTCACCGCCAACATCAACTTCTTCATGAACGTCCCCGTCACCCCCGCCGGCCAGCTCACCTTCGCCGATGGCGTATCCGACGCCGGCAAGTACGTCGAGCTCGAAGCCCACATGGACACCCTCATCGTCATCTCCAACTGCCCGCAACTGAACAACCCCTGCAACGCCTACAACCCAACGCCCATCGAGGTCCTGGTCTGGGAGCCTGCAAGCGTTTCGCGGAATGTTGAGAACGCCCATGTTTAAGAAGGTCCTCATCGCCAATCGCGGCGCCATCGCGTGCCGCATCGAACGCACGCTCAAGCAGATAGGCATCGGCTCCGTCGCCGTCTACTCCGCCGCCGACAAGAACTCGCTGCACGTCCTCAACGCCGACGAAGCCGTCTTCATCGGCGAAGCCCCCGCTGCTCAAAGCTATCTCTCGTTCGAAGCCATCTTCGCCGCCGCCGCGCAAACCGGCGCCGAAGCCATCCATCCCGGCTACGGCTTCCTCAGCGAGAACATCGACTTCGCCCGCGCCTGCGCCGCACGTGGCATCGTCTTCATCGGCCCGGAACCGGACCACATCGCAGCCTTCGCCCTCAAGCACACCGCGCGCGCCACCGCGCTCCAGTGCGGCGTTCCGCTGCTGCCCGGCACCGGCCTGCTCACCGGTCTCGAAGACGCCCTCGCCCAGGCCGAAACCCTCACCTACCCCGTCATGCTCAAAAGCTCCGGCGGCGGCGGCGGCATCGGCATGCGCGTCTGCCACTCCGCCCAGCAGCTTGCGGAAGTCTACGACTCCGTCCTCCGCCTCAGCCGCGCCAACTTCGGCGATAGCGGCGTCTACCTCGAAAAATACGTCGCCCGCGCCCGCCACATCGAGGTCCAGATCTTCGGCGACGGCCGCGGCAACGTCCTCGCGCTCGGCGAACGCGACTGCTCTGCGCAGCGCCGCCACCAGAAGGTCCTTGAAGAGACGCCCGCGCCCGGCCTCACCGGCGAAACCCGCGAGCGCCTTCAGGCCGCGGCCATCCTGCTCGCGAAGGCCGTCAACTACGCCTCCGCCGGCACCGTCGAATTCATCTACGACGACGACACCCGCCAGTTCTACTTCCTCGAAGTCAACACCCGTCTGCAGGTCGAGCACGGCGTAACGGAGCAGGTCACCGGCTTCGACCTCGTCCAGTGGATGATCCTCCAGGCCGCCGGCGAGATGCCGCCGCTCGACACCTTCCACATCGCCCCGCGCGGCGCGTCCATTGAAGCCCGCGTCTACGCCGAAGATCCCGCCAACAACTTCCAGCCCACGCCGGGCAAGCTCACGCTCGTCACGTTTCCCCCGCCAAACGTAGCCCGCACAGAAACCTGGATCGAATCCGGCACCACCGTCACCTCCTTCTACGACCCCATGATCGCCAAGATCATCGTCCACGGCACCGACCGCGCCGACGCCCTGCGCAAACTCTCAACCGCCCTCGCCGAGACCTCCATCGACGGTATCGAGACCAACCTCCGCTACCTGCGCGAGGTCGTCGCCACGCCGGAGTTCGTCTCCGGCACCGTCACCACCTCCTTCCTCGGCACCTTCGCCTACCACCGCAACGCCCTCGAAGTCCTCGAAGGCGGAACCCAGTCCACCCTGCAGGACTACCCCGGCCGCCTCGGCTATTGGAACGTCGGCGTCCCGCCCTCCGGCCCGATGGATCATCTCTCGGCGCGCATCGCCAACCGCCTCGTCGGCAACACCGCCAACGCCACGGTCATCGAGTTCGCCACCATGGGCGCACGCCTGCGCTTCCACGCCCCCACTCTTATAGCCCTCACCGGCTGCGACATGGGCGCGAAGCTCGACGGCAAACCCATCGCACGCTGGACCTCCATCGAAGTCCAGCCCGGCAGCGTCCTCAGCCTTGGCGCCGCCTCCAAAGAAGGCATCCGCGCCTACCTCGCCGTGCGCGGAGGCTTCGATACCCAGCCCTACCTCGGCAGCCGCAGCACCTTCGTCCTCGGCGGCTTCGGCGGCGCCGCCGGCCGCGCCCTGCGCGCAGGAGACATCCTGCACATCGGTCAGAAGAACCTCGCCCTCGAAACCCCCGCCACACTCCCACCCGCATCCATCCCGCAACTCACGCACGCCTGGGAAATCGGCGTCCTCATCGGCCCGCACACCGCACCCGACTTCTTCACCGAAGACGACATCGCGATGCTCTTCGCCACACCCTGGAAGGTCCACTACCAGAGCGACCGCACTGGCGTCCGGCTCATCGGCCCCAAGCCCACCTGGGCGCGGCCCGACGGCGGCGAAGCCGGCCTGCATCCTTCGAATATCCACGACAACGCCTACGCGGTCGGCACCATCGACTTCACCGGCGACATGCCTATCCTGCTCGGACCCGATGGACCCTCGCTCGGCGGATTCGTCTGCCCCGCCACCATCGTGCAGGCAGAGCTCTGGAAGCTCGGCCAGCTCAAGGCCGGCGACACCGTACATTTCCAGCCGCTCGCCCTGCCGCAAGCCGAAGCCATGGAACGCGAGCAGAACGCCTTCCTCGAAGACTTCGCATCCGCCCCGCCCGCCTTGCCCTCGAACCCAAGCCCCGAACCCGCCGTCCTCCGCCGCATCACCGATGGCCCCGAGCTGATGGTCTTCCGCGCCGACGGCGACAAGTACCTGCTCGTCGAGTACGGCAAGCTCGAGCTCGACCTCACCCTGCGCTTCCGCGTCCACGTCCTCGAGCAGCATCTCCGCGAAGCCAACCTGCCCGGCATCCTCGATATCACGCCCGGCATCCGTTCGCTCCACATCCACTTCGACAACCTTACCCTGCCGCGCGCCACGCTCATCGACAAGCTCGCCGCGCTCGACCGCGCCATGCCCGATCTCGCCGGCATCACCGTCCCCTCGCGCATCGTGCACCTGCCGCTCTCGTGGGACGACCCGCAGGCACGCCTCGCCCAATCCAAGTACATGCAGGCCGTCCGCCCCGACGCCCCCTGGTGCCCTTCGAACATCGAGTTCATCCGCCGCATCAACGGGCTTGACTCCATCGAAGACGTCTACCGCATCGTCTTCGAAGCCAGCTATCTCGTGCTCGGCCTCGGCGACGTCTACCTCGGCGCACCCGTCGCCACGCCCGTCGACCCGCGCCATCGCCTCGTCACCACCAAGTACAATCCCGCCCGCACCTGGACGCCCGAAAACGCCGTCGGCATCGGCGGCGCGTACCTCTGCGTCTACGGCATGGAAGGCCCCGGCGGCTACCAGCTCGTCGGCCGCACCATCCAGGTCTGGAACACCTGGAAGTCCACGCCCGCGTTCGCCGAAGGCACTCCCTGGTCGCTGCGCTTCTTCGACCAGCTCCGCTTCTATCCCGTCTCCGCCGACGAACTGCTCGACGCCCGCGAGCGCTTCCCGCATGGCCGCTACGAGCTCCGTGTCGAAGAGACCACCTTCTCGCTCGCCGACTACCAGCGCTTCCTCGCCTCCATCGCCGGCGAAGCCGCCGCCTTCAAGCAGCACCAGAAAGCCTCCTTCGACGCCGAGCGCGAACGCTGGCGCGAGGCCGGCCTCCTCACCGTTGCCGAACCGCCCGAAACCATCGACGAGAGCGCCGACGCTACCGTCCCCGACGGCTGCGAAGGCGTCTCCTCCCCGCTCACCGCCAGCATCTTCCAGATCCCCGTGCAGGTCGGCCAGCTCGTCGCAGAAGGCGACAAGCTCGTCGTCCTCGACGCCATGAAGACCGAGATCTCCGTCTCCTCGCACATCGCCGGCACCGTCGAAGCCATCCACCGCGAGCTCGGCGCCATCGTCAACGCCGGCCAGCTGCTCGTCTCCATCCGCCCCACACCCTAACCCTGAGGCAACGCGGACTTATGGATATCACTTCGCTCCACCAGGCCTACGCATCCGGCGCCGCAACGCCTTCCGCCGTCGTCACCGCAGCCTACGCCGCCATCGCGCAGCAGGGCGAACGCCCGGTATGGATCTCGCTCGTCCCGCAGGAGACAGCCCTTGCCCGCGCCCAGGCCCTCGAAGCGCTCGACCCCGCAGACCGCGCCAAGCTCCCGCTGTTCGGCATCCCCTTCGCCGTCAAGGACAACATCAACGTCGCCGGCCTGCCCACCACCGCCGGCTGCCCCGGCTACGCCTACACCCCCGGCAGCTCCGCAACCGTCGTCCAGAAGCTCGAAGCCGCCGGCGCCATCCTCCTCGGCAAAACCAACATGGACCAGTTCGCCACCGGACTCGTCGGCACGCGCTCGCCCTACGGCGCATGCTCCAGCGTCTTCAACAAAGACTTCATCTCCGGCGGCTCCAGCTCCGGCTCAGCGGTCGCTGTCGCCAGCGGCCTCGTCAGCTTCGCACTCGGCACCGACACCGCCGGCTCCGGCCGCGTGCCCGCCATGTTCAACAACCTCATCGGCCTCAAACCCACCCGCGGCCTCGTCAGCGCGCACGGTGTCGTGCCCGCCTGCCGCACCCTCGATTGCGTCTCCATCTTCGCCGAAACCGCCCTCGACGCCTCGCTCATCCTCAAAGCCGCGCAAGGCTTCGACCCCGCCGACGCCTACTCCCGCACCGCATCCATCGGCGCCGGAGCCGCACCCTGGGCCGCCGCCACCAGCTTCCGCTTCGGCGTCCCCGCCGCGTCCACCCTGGACTTCTTCGGCGACCCCGAAAACCCGAAGCTCTTCGAGCAAACCATCGCCCACCTCGTCGCTCTCGGCGGCACGCCCGTCGAAATCGACCTGGCACCCTTCCTCGCCGCCGCGCAACTCCTCTACAAAGGCCCCTGGGTCGCCGAGCGCTACGCCGCCATCGCCGACTTCATCACAAACCAAACCGCGGACATAGACCCCACCGTCCGCACCATCATCTCCGCCGCCACCGCCTACTCGGCCGCCGACGCCTTCAACGCCGCCTACCAGCTCGAAACCCTGCGCGCCCAAACCCGCCCCATCTGGAACTCCATCGACCTCCTCGTCCTGCCCACCGCGCCCCGCACCTACACCCACGCGCAGATCGCCGAAGACCCCATCGCCCGCAACAGCCATCTCGGCCACTACACCAACTTCGTAAACCTCCTCGACCTCGCCGCCATCGCCGTTCCCGCCGGCATGCGCCCCGACGGCATGCCCTTCGGCGTCAGCCTCATCGCCCCGGCGTTCTCCGACCCCGCACTCCTCGTGCTCGCAGACCGCCTCCACCGCGCCACCAGTGCGCACCTCGGCGGATCACCCCGCCCCCTCGCCGACACCCCAACCCTCGCCGTCACCACCCCACCTCCCGGCTGCCTCCTGATGGCCGTAGTTGGCGCGCATCTCTCCGGCCAACCCCTCAACTGGCAGCTCACCCAGCGCAAAGGCCGCCTCATCCGCACCTGCCGGACTGATCCCGGTTATAAGTTCTACGCCTTGAAAAACACCACCCCGCCCAAACCCGGTCTCGCCTGGGTCCCTGGCTTCGCAGGCCCCGGCATCGAGCTCGAAGTCTGGGCCCTCCCCGAAGATACCGTCGGCAGCTTCGTCGACGCCGTCCCGCCGCCCCTCTGCATCGGCACCCTCCGCCTCGAAGACGGCACCCAAGTCAAAGGCTTCCTCGCCGAACCCGCCGCACTCGCCGACGCTACCGACATCACCGACCACACCAGCTGGCGCAACTACCTCAAAACCCTCTAGCTCCGCGGTCAGTTCGCTCCCGGCCGCTCCACATGATCGAGCGTCAGGAACTCCACCGCCGCTCTCCCCGGCTCGAGCTTCAATCCAAGCTGCTCTTTCAACGCCTCCTGAAACCCCGGCCCGTCCGAGTCGACCGTCGCGTACGAAGGCCGCGGATCGGGCGTGTAATCCATGACGAAATCGTACTTGCCGTCCAGCCCAGTCCTGTCAACCACCGGCCGACCAAGATTGCCCCAGCTCGCCAGGGCGCGCGCGATCAACGTCATCGGCACGTTGGATGCCCCAAAGTTATATCGATCCTCGGCGCTCGCAGGAAGCCCAAGAATCCCATTGCAGACCGTCGGAAAACCGCCCTTGACCGGCTGCAACGGAAGTTCGACCGGTTGGCCGTCCGCATCGGTGGCCTTCAACCTGGAGTCTGAACAGTCCGCACCCGCCGGATGCCGTCGCAACTTCGGGCCCACCTCACCGCCCTTCGCCGTCTCCAACGCAAACACCCGCACGTCCCGCCGCTCATCGTGCACCGCCAGCTTGAACCGCTCGGCCAGCAGCGACTGCATCATCAGCCGCAGCTCATCCTTCGTCACGTTCAGCTTCTCCGTGCGCGCCTCAATCGTGTAGGCATCGTTCGCAATCCAATCCGGCCCCGCGGTCTTCAGTGCTTCGGTCTGGTAGTCCGTCAGCTTATACGCAAAAACCAGGTAGTTCAGCAACGGGAACCCCTTCGCGCTGAACACGCCATGGCTCGGAGAGTAAACATCACCCGGCCCCAAAGGCACATTGGATTCCGCCGCCGTCTCCTTGCTCGGACGCACCGAAGCCACGTCAAACTTCAGCGCCGCCGGCCCGGCTGGCTGCGCCCCAGCAACAGCTTGCCCGCTCCCCGCAGCCGAAAGCACAGTCCCCGCAAGCACAAGACAAAGCACCCCGAAGACTCTCCGGAAGACAACCATGCCTGGATCATACCGATCTGCGCACTCTCCAACCCGCCCCATCCGCCCATCAACCCGTATTCCGCAGCCCCGCCGCAATCCCATTGATCGTCGCCGTAATCGCCCGGTCCAGCTCCGCCGAGTCCGCCTCACCCTTCGCCCCACCCGCCCGCTTCTTCCGAATCAGCTCCACCTGCAGCAAACTCATCGGGTCCACATACGGGTTGCGCAACCGAATCGAGTGCTCCAGCACCGGGTTGCTCTGGAGCAGCGTAGCCTGCCCCGTCACCGCCAGCACCATCTCACGCGTCAGCTTGAACTCGGCCTCAAGCATCGAGTAAACCCGGTCCCGCAGCGCCTCATCCTCCACCAGCTGCGCATACAACCGCGCAATCCCAAAGTCCGCCTTCGCCAGCGCCATCTCCACATTGCGCACAATGTCGATAAACAGCGGAAACGACTTGAAGATCTCCTGCAAACGCGCTAACCCATCCGGAGTCGCATCCGCATACTGCTTCAGCGCATACCCCACGCCAAACCAGGCCGGCACCAGATGCCGCGACTGCATCCAGCCAAAAACCCACGGAATCGCCCGCAGATCCTCAATCGAACGCTTCTTCTGCGCACTCGCATCCGTCCGCTTCGCCGGCCGCGACCCAATCCGCGCATGCTCCAGCTCCGCCACCGGCGTAGCCTGCTCAAAATACGTAAACGTGTCGGCATTATCCGCAATATGCTTCCGGTAAAACGCATAAGAGCTCGCTGACAAAGCCTCCAGCGTCTCCTCCCACTCCGGCCGCAGCACGCCCGTCAGGTGCGCCTCATCGCCGGCCTTCAGCGCCGGCCGCGCCACAGCGTCCAGCGAAGCCGCAATCATCAGCTCCAGGTTCCGCTCCGCCAGAATCACATCCGAGTACTTCCAGTTCAGCACCTCGCCCTGCTCCGTCAGCCGCAGCGCCCCGTTGAAGCTCTCAAGCGGCTGCGCGAAGATCGCCCGGTGCGTCGGCCCGCCGCCACGCCCCACCGTTCCGCCGCGCCCGTGGAACAGCCGCAGGTTCACCCCCGTCTCGCGCGCCGCCTCATACAGCGCCCGGTGCGCCTTGAAGATCTCCCACGTACTCGTCAACATGCCGCCATCTTTGTTCGAATCCGAGTACCCCAGCATCACCTCCTGGGTATTCCCCCACGCCGCCAGCAACGGCTTGTAAGCCTCCGAAGACCACAATCCGCGGCACACCGCCGCCGCATGTTGCAGATCCTCAATCGACTCGAACAGCGGCACCGGCTGCAACCCAGGGTCTTGATCCTGCCTTAAAGTCGCCGCCGCACCCTCCACTACCACCCCGCCAATCCGCGCCAGCCGCACCACGTTCAGCACATCCTCCGCCGACGTCGCACCCGAGATCACATACCGCGGCAGCGACTCCGGCGGAAACACCCGCTTCAACCGCGCCAAAGTCCGAAACAGCGCTAGCGTCTCCAGCGTCTGCCCGCTCAGCCCCGGCACGCCGCAAAGCTGCGCAGCGTCTTCGCACTCCGCCAGCTTTGCAATCTCCGCCAGCGCCACCGCATGAACCCTCGCATGCTGCCGTATATCCAGCGCCTGCAAATGCAGCCCATAGGTCCGCACCTCCAGCAGCAGCGGGTCGATCAGCAGCTCCGCCAGCCGCGTCCCCTTGTTCGCCTGCAGGCTCTGCCGGATCACCTCCAGGTCGCCCACCAGGTCCGAAGCCCGCGTGTACCGCGCCAGCAGCGGCGTCGATCGCTGCGCCCCCAGCTGCACGCTCTGGTGCGGACTCCCGCCCAGCCGCATCATGATGCACGCAATCAGCAGCCGCACCTGCTCGGTCGGAAACCGCTCAAAGATCCGCAACTCCGCCGACCCCGTCCCATTCGTCCGCAGCTCGCCTAAATACTGCTCCAGCCGAACATGCAGCTCCTCCGAAACCGGCACCTGCTGCGTCGAACTCCCCAACTGGTCGAACACCGTCTGCAGCCGCACCAGATAGTGGCTGAACAGCAGCTCCCGCGCCATCGTCAGCGCGTCCGTCGTCGTCTCCGGCGTCACATACGGGTTGCCGTCGCGGTCCCCGCCAATCCACGACCCAAACTGCAAAAGCAGCGGCAAATCCGCCGCCTTCGGAACCTCACTCCCAAACTCCGCCTCCAGCGCATGGTGTACCTCGCCATACAGCACCGGCAGCGTGTCGAACAGCGACGACTCGTAGTAATCGAGCGCCATCCTTATCTCATCCCGCACCGTCGGCCGCGCACTCCGCACATCGTCCGTCTGCCAAAGCGCCGTAATCTCCGCCAGCAGCGTCTCTTCGAGCGCCTCCAGCTCCGGCGCCGGCACCGGGATGCGATCGAGCGACTCCAGCAGATCCGAGATCCGCCGCCGCTTGAACATCACCGACCGCCGCGCAATCTCGGTCGGATGCGCCGTAAACACCGGCGTCACGCAGATGTGCTCCAGCAGCCCCAGCGTCTCCGCCGCCGTAAACCCCGCCTCGCGCATCGCCCGCAGCGTCCCCTGCAAACTCCCGCGCTGCGGTCTGGCCGCGCCGGCCGACTCCTCCAACTGGTGCGCCCGCCGCCGCCGCTTGCGGTGGTTCGTCTCCGCCAGGTTAATCAGTTCGAAGTAAAACGAAAACGCCCGCGCCAGCTGGTATGCCCGCCCCGGCTCCGCCGAAGCCTTCGCCAGGTCCACCGGCATCTCTGCCGCGCTCCCCTCACGCCGCGCAATCGCCGACTGCCGCAGCAACTCCACATCCTCATACACGCCCGGCGAGGCCTGCTCCCGCAGCACCCTCCCAAGCAACATACCCAGCGACCGGATGTCCCGGCGCAACGGTGCGGATTTCAGCTCAGGCGTGGGCGCCAGCAGTTCGCGCAGACGATCGCCCCAGGATGTCGGAAGCCACAAAGACGGCATAGACCTTCATCCTAGCGCGCACCGCCCAGCCCCTGCATAAAGAACCCCGGCTTGCCCGGCTATCTGGCCGCCACCGGTTGCAGCGCCACGGCCAGCGGCAACGGCGTACTCCGCCGCACCATCAACGCCTCATACTCCGCGTTCCCGCTCAACCGGCTGAACAGCGCATTATGGTTCACCTCAAGAAAACTCGCCTCGTGGCGATCGCACGAGACCGTCAGGTAGTGCAGCGCCCGCGCGTCGTCGCCCAGGTGCTCATAGTACGAAGCTGCCTGTAGTGGGTCGCCATGTCCCGCATCCACCGCCCGCGCCGCTCCTTCTGCCAGCACCCGGTACATCGCCGCCGAACCATGCGCCGTCAACTCCTTCGCCGCCGCATCCAGCAACGCCACTCCTGCCGCATCCTGTCGCAGCGCCCGCGCCGCCCTCTGCTCCCTCAGGTAGCTCATCAGGTCCCCGCGCGCCTCGTCGATGTTCGAGAGATACACATGCACCGAAGCGAACGTTGGGTTCACCCGCTCCACCTGTTCCAAATCCAGCACCGCAGCCTCCTGGTCAAGCGGCGATAGCAGCAGCCCGCGATTCGCCAGCACCGAAATCGAATCCGGCTGCAGCCGCCGTGCAATATCAATCTCCCGTAGCGCATCCCGGTACCGCCCCACCGAGTACAACGAAGTGGCATACCAGTGGTGCGCCTGCGCATCTCCCGGCCGCAGCGCCAGCGCGCGCTGGAACTCCCGCTCCGCCGCCGTAAAATCCCACATCCAGTAGTTCAGCAGAAACGCATTCGTCCGGTGGGCCTCGGGCGATTGCGCGTCGAGCGCCAGCGCTCGCTCATTCGCCTGGAGCGCCAGCGGGAACGCCTCGCCATCCGCCATTTGCCCATACTGCCGCAGCAGAATATAGCTGTCCGCCAACCCTGCATACGCCGCGGCAAACCCCGGGTCCTTCGCGATCGCCTCGCGAAACACCCCCACCGACTCCTGCAAGCTGGGATCCGTCCGCTGGTTCCAAAGGTAAAGCCCCCGCAGGTATAGCTCCTGCGCCTCCGCGTTCGGCGAAGCCTTCCCCGCCGGCTCCGCCTCCGCGGAGCTCGCCGTCACCAGCCGCTCCCGGTGCCGCTCCTCCAGCTTCAAACCCGCGAAGATCCCCACCGCAACCAGCACCACCCCAACCGCACTCCACGTTCCCAACCCGAACCGCCGCGCTTCCAACGGTGCGGCTTCCGCGGTCGCCTCGACGGTGACCGTGCCAGAAACCTCGTCCTCCGGGGTCAACTCAAAACCCGCCGGCGCCTCCGCTTCCATCTCCGGCGCACCGTCCCGGTCCTCCAGCCACGCCTGCAGCTCCCCCACATACGCGTACACACCCCCGCGCTGTCCGCCCGGGATGCGGTGCACCGGCAGACTTCGTTCCGCTTCCCATCGACGTACCGTGCGCACATCCTTGTCGAAGAAGGCAGCAATCTCCTTCCAGGACCCCAGGCGCGCTCGTACTTCCCCAGACGGAGCCCCGGAAAATGCCTCAGGACGGTCCTTTGTCCGCAAATGTCCCATCTTGTCCACTGTCGCAGCTTGCCCTGTTTGGCCCGGTGCCAACAGTATAGTCACGGGATGTCTGTCCCGCTGGAACTCTTTCAGCCGGCCCTGGAACGTTTTGGCGGGACACGCACACCCAATCCTTCGCTCAGGCGCGACCGAAGGCACAGTCCCCCTATCCTGCACGTCTTTGGAGAAGATTGATGGTCCCGCTGCCCCGCGCCGCAAGCCCCCGCCCAAGCCACGCCCCCGCCAACCCCCACGGCCTCTTCCTCGTCCCCCTGCCACCTTCCCCACCGCTTCCACCCTCAGCCCCGGAGTCAGCGCGCCTCCCCTGCGCCGCCTTGCTCACCCACGCGGTTTGCTGGTCGCTCAACCTTCTCCAATGCCTTCGCTAAGACCCTCGCCCAGTCCCAACTCAGGGTGCCCCATGTCTCGTCTCTGAGACATGGGGTCTTTTCCTCCATCTATGGAAAACCTTGTCAAGGGGGTCAGCTTTCCGCGAACAGCTTATCTCAAACAAAGCAGGCCACTTCCACCCCGGAACAAAATGTCCATTTCACCCCCACCCACCTGATATCCTATAAATAGAGAGATAAAACAAAGCCCCGGACCCACCGTCCGGGGCTTTGTTTTGCCAGGAGTGCCTTCTAAGTGTATAGCTTTCAATATTTTACCCGTAACCCTTTTCCTTTGAATATTTTACAGACAATATCCCCGTAAGTGGTTTGTTTGCAATATTTTACGAAAAAGGGAGGGGGGTGGGGGTACTCACCCCTCGATCTGCTCCAGCACCGAATCCCAAAGCGCCAGCCGAGCCTCCAGCGCCGCCTCAGCCGCGTCCGCAGCCTCGATCCAGCGCCCCTCATCGTCGCCGCAGATATCACGCACCATCCGCAGCGACAACGGCCCGTGATCCTCACCATCCACCTCGATATGCCGCTCCAGATACCAGAGAAACATCCCATATCTTCCCGGTCTCTGCTCATTCAAATCGCGCACCAGCGACCGAAACATATCCGGAATCAGGTCCTCGCGTCCAAACGTAAACGCCGCAGCCAGCGCATGCAGCTTGCCGCTCTCAATCAACCCAAACGTAGTCCGCAAAAACCCGCGAGCCCCCTCCGGAACCGCAGCCAGCTCCACAGCCTCCAGCACCGAATCCGACTCCAACCGCGAGATCAGCCCATCGACTCCCGCGGTTGAAGCACCTGACTGCTCCATCGCCATCTTGTAGATCTCAAAATGGCTCAGAAACCGCCCCTCGTACTCGTCCGACTCTTCGCCCAACACAATCTCATTGATAAACCGGCGAGATTCCGGAAGCTTCGTCGGAGTCCAAGGCGAAGAAACACAAGTCAGCCGCGACTGCAGCGCCTTCAGCAGCGACATAAAGTCCCAAACCGCAAACACATGCGATTCCATAAACGTCCGCAGCTGCTCTTCCGTCCGAATGCTCGCATACAGCTTGTGTTCCGCCAGCCTCGCCCGCAGCGGAGCAATCCGCTCCTCAATCGCCTCAATCCCGGTCCCGACAGCAGTCAAAGTCTTCACCTCTTCATTATCTCCAATGTCGCCGCGACGGAACTCCTCTGCGTTCCGCACGCGTTGGTAAGATGAACGAATGGCTCTCTCACCCGACGTGCTCGCAAAATACCAGCCCGTCATCGGACTCGAAGTCCACGTCCAGCTCCTCACCGCGACCAAGGCCTTCTGCGGCTGCATCAACAAATACGGCGGCGAGCCCAACACCCACGTCTGCCCCACCTGCCTCGGTCTACCCGGAGCGCTTCCCGTCCTCAACCGCCAGGCAGTCGAGTACGCCGTCCTCGCCGCGAAAGCTATCAACTGCGAGATCCGCGAGCGCAGTGTCTTCGCCCGAAAAAACTACTTCTACCCCGATAACCCCAAGGGCTATCAGATCTCCCAGTTCGACAAACCCATCGCCGAAAACGGCTGGCTCGATGTCCCCGAAGGCGATGGAACCAGCGGCATCACCAAGCGCATCGGCATCACGCGCCTCCACATGGAAGAAGACGCCGGAAAGAGCATTCACGATGGCTTTGCCGACTCCGTCTCGCGCACCTACATCGACCTCAACCGCTGCGGCACGCCGCTCTGCGAGATCGTCTCCGAGCCCGACCTCCGCTCGCCCGACGAGGTCTTCGAATACCTAACCCGCCTGAAGGAGATCCTCCTCTACACCGGAGTCTCCGACTGCAACATGGAAGAAGGTTCGCTCCGCTGCGACGCCAACGTCAGCGTCATGCTCAAAGACGCAACTCAGTTCGGCACCAAGGCCGAGGTCAAAAACGTCAACTCCTTCCGCTACATCCGCTCGGCCGTGCAGTACGAGATCGAACGCCAGATCGGAGTGCTCGAAGAAGGCGGTCGCGTCATCCAGGAATCGCGCCTCTGGAACCAGGCCGAAGGCCGCACCTACTCCATGCGCTCGAAAGAACAGGCCCACGACTACCGCTACTTCCCCGAGCCTGACCTGCCCGCGCTGGTCGTCGGAGCGGCCTGGCAGGCGGAGATCCTCAAGGCGCTGCCGGAGCTCCCCGCAGCTCGCAGGGCGAGAATGATCGCCGAGTACGGCATCTCCGAGCAGGACGCCGCCACCTTCACCAACACCATCGCCTTCGCCGACCAGTTCGAAGCCGCAGCGAAGAAGGCCAGGTCGCCGCGCCGTGTCGCCTCGCTCCTCACCAGCGAGATCACCATGCGCCTGCGCGCCGCCAGCATGGAGATGAACGAATCGCCCATCACGCTCGAAGGCCTCGTCCTCGCCGCCGATCTCGCCGAATCGGGCGAGATCTCGAGCAAGATGCTCAAGTCCATGCTCGACACTGCCTTCGCCAACAAGGAAGACTTCGCCGCCGTCTACCAGCGCGAAAAGCCGCAGCAGATCTCCGACTCGTCCGTCATCGAGAAGCTGATCGAAGAGGTTATCGCGGCGAATCCACGCCAGGTCGAGCAGTTCAAAAGCGGCAAGCGCACCGTAGCCGCCTTCTTCGTCGGCCAGGTGATGAAAGCCAGCAAAGGCCAGGCAAATCCCGCCGTCCTCAACGAACTAGTCGTCAAGAAACTCGACCAGGCATAACACGGATCAGGACCGATAAGAACGGGATCAAGACCGATGGGTTCTCGACCAACACGCAAGCATCCGCTCTTATCCCGCTCTTATCGGTTTTATCCGTGTTACGCCTTTCTGTTCTTCGCCATGACAGCCTTCGCCACGCCCGCGGGTGAGATGCCTCCGAATACGATTCCGCTCTCGCAGATGATGCAGCAGCTCTCCTCCCGCCCAGGATTCACCGAGGCCTTCCTGGCCGAGATCAACGGTGGCAAGCACAAGGCTGGTCCAGCCTATCTCACGCCAGAGCTCGTGCATCATCTGCGAGACATGATCCTCGGCAAGGATTGGCAGGGACTCGATCGCTTCCCAGGCTGGACGATGTCGCGCATCAACCCAACCGTCCGCGTCGTCGGCCACTTCGCCGGTAAGGACGAGAAAGTCGATTCGCTTGCCACTGCCGGCGGCGCGCCCGCAAACGGCCCTGCAGAGATCCGCAAAGCACTCGCCGAGTACATCGACGTGGGTCCTTACAGTCTAGACGCTACTGGAAATGCAATCGACCTGCGTAAGCCCTCGACGCTGCCCGGCTTCGACGAAGCGTCGCTGGTTTCAAGCCTCGGCGATGGCGTCAGCCGTGGCGACGGCCCGAGCCCGCTTGCCTCCGAACACTCCGAGTCGCAGCGCCTCGCGGACACGCTCAACCGGCTCGCCATCAACGGCGCTCAAGGCGTCGGTAGCGTCAACGCAATCTGGCCCTCCCAACAGCCCGGTCAGCAGCTTGCGGCCACTCCGCAGCAGTTGATCGCCATGATCGTGCAAGCCGGGAACGCGGTCACCGTCACCGACTCGCGCTACTTCGCCAACTTCGGTCACCTGCACTACAACGGCCCCGATGGAAACCAGGATGTGATGATGCCGTTCTGGGTGAACTCGCAGCTCGTCGTCCCGCACGCGCCTGACACCCCGGAGCGTCCGTTGCTCGTGCCCGTCTCGCACGCCGAGTATGAGTGGCACATTCGCGGCCCGCTGCTGAACGCCGACGTGAGCTTCTACTTTGGCATCGATGGCAAGGCCGAGTTCCGCACGATGGATCAGCTCGACCAGGCCTGGGTGATGAAGCGCGACGCCCATACCTACACCGGCGCCGACGCAATCGAAGTCACGCGGCTTGCAGGGCTGATGGTGCAGACCTACGCGCGGCTGCACCAGGCGCATCCGAAGATTCCGTTCGGCGGCTACTACGCCTTTGGCGTCTGCCAGGATGTGGTCGCGGCCATCGAGCTGAAGCTGACGGGCAAGACCACGCTCTTCCCGAACACCGCCGACGCGGCCTTCTTCACCGACCCGCGCGACGCCGAAATCAACGACCTGATCAAGCGCATCCCCAAGGATCGCGATGGCAAGCCTCCGAGTCCCGAGCGCATCTTCGGGTCGTTACCCGTTGGAAGCACGGACGCGGAGCTTGCCACGGTCACCATCCCCGGGCTCGCGCCCGACCTGATCGCCGTGCATGACGCCTGGCAGCACGGCCAGGTCGAACACGTTGGCGATCGCCGGCGCATCCGCAATATTCTCTACGTGCTGGGCGGGTTGCTGACGCTTGCGCTCGTCTGGATGATTCGTCGAAACCGCAGCAGATAGGAGATCTTCTTGGCCGAACTCGACGATGAGACGAAGTACCGCGCGATGCTGGAAGTCGCGATCACCGAAGCGCGTCTCGGCCTCGCCGAAGGCGGCATTCCCATCGGCGCGGCGATGTTCAACGGCGCGGGCTCGCTGCTGGCGAGCGGCCACAACCGCCGCGTGCAGCAGGACGACCCGAGCATCCACGCCGAAACCGATGCATTCCGCCGCGCCGGCCGGCAGAAGAGCTACCGCGATGTCGTCATGGTGACGACGCTCGCGCCCTGCTGGTACTGCTCCGGGCTGGTGCGGCAGTTCGGCATCCGTACGCTGGTCGTGGGCGAGAGCCGTACGTTTTCCGGTGGCATCGACTGGCTGCGTGAACACGGCGTCCGCGTTATCGATCTCGACTCCGAAGTCTGCGCCTCACTGATGAAGCAGTACATCGCGCTGCACCCGGATGTCTGGAACGAGGATATCGGCGTGGAGTAAGGCAAGAGCGTTCGCGCGGAGAGCGCAGGCAAAAGCGCAGATTCGCGCTGTTAGCTGCGAAAATCTGCGTCCTTGCCTGCGCTCTCTGCGCGAGGCCTTTGTCTTCCAGCCCACGCCTGCCAGCCGAGGCCAAGCATCAGGTAGGCGGCGTACAGATACGGCAGCCAGTTGTAAGGCCGATCCACCGGCACCGGGTAAAGCGTGCCTGCAATCGCCAGCACGATCGCCACCGCAGCCGCTACCGCCATCCCAAACGTCCGACGCGAGAGCGTCTGCTCGCGCTTCAGATAGAAGGGAAGCGCGACCGCCGCGAGCCCGTAGGTAGTAAGGAATCCATAGACAGCCAGCGATCCGAGCCACCCATAAACATCCGCACCTGAAACGCCGCGCGCTGAAAGTATCGCCACCGGCAACAGGGTAACGATCCCTACAAGCAATACGGCGAGGTGCGGCGTGGCGTTCTTCGAATGCGTCCTTGCCAGCAGACGATGCGCGATGCCATTCGTCGCCATGCGCAGCAGCACGCGCGCTGCGGCGGTAATACAGGCGAGCGTCGCAGCGAACATGCTGACCAGCGCGCCCACATCGATCACCGGCCCAAGCGCCGGCACGCCGACGAGCCTGGCCAGCGTATGCAGCGGCGCCTGCGAGGTGCCGAGATCCTCGTGCGCCTGCGCCATGCCGAAGGTCATCAGGTACGCGCACAGGATGAAGAAGATGCCCGCGAAAACCGCGCTCTGCAGCACTGCGCGCGGAATCGTACGCAGCGGATTCCGCGCTTCAGCTCCAAGCGCCGTCGCGCTCTCAAAACCCACAAAGCTGAAGATGGCGAGCACCACGCCCAGCCGCACGCCGGAGACGCTGACGCCCGTCAGCCGCACCTGCGCGAGGTCGAGATGCAGGCCGTTCCGCCACAAAAGCAGCACCATCACGATGGAGATCGCCGTGACCGAAACCGCTTCCATCCAAAGCATCAGCCGCGCCGAAACCTGCACGTCGCGGTACGCGATCCAGGTGGCAAGCAGCAAGCAAACGAGCGCGAGTAGCACGGTGCTGATCGCATGGCCCGTGATCTCGAGCATCAGCACGTTGGCGTAATTGATGAAGCCGCCGGCTACCGAGGCACCCGTCGCCCCATACGCCAGCAGCAGCGCCCAGCCGGCCACGCCTGAGGCCCACGGCGGCAGCGACGAGGTCGCATAGGTATAGAGCGAGCCGGAGCAGGAGGTATGCCGCGCGAAGCGGCTGATGCAGAACGCGATCAACAGAATCGCGGACATGGCGAAGACATACGCGAGCCAGGTCCCGTTGCCTGCGAGCGCGAAGACCAGCGGAATCGTCAGCGCGGGCGTGGCCGTCGGCGCAATGGTGGAGATCGACTGCGCCAGCGTTTCGACGGCGGAGAGGTTGTTCGCACGCAACCCTGTAGCGGTGTCAGCAGTCTTCGGGATATAGCCCGGTTCAGCGGTGGCGCCTGGCTCCATCGTGCAAACGACTCCTCAGCAAATGCGTTGGGTTGACCTTGAGCATAGCCGAGAAATGCCGCCGCCGCGACAGGAGATTACGCCGCGGCGGGCGCTGGGGTGTCGTGCTTCGGCTCCATGAACAGCTTGCCGGCAACCGTAAGCAGCACCAGCAGCAGCGCGCACACGGCAAACACCTTCTGCACGCCGAGCTTGTCCGCAAGCACGCCGGAGAGCACCAGGCCCAGCAACTGCGCGCCGAAGACGAAGCTCATCACGCTCGATCCGACGCGGCCCATCAGCGCAGCCGGCGTCTCCTGCTGGATGAGCGTGTTAGCCGGCACCACGATGCCAGCGACCGCGATGCCGATCACCAGGCATCCCAGGATGGTCGCCCACGCGTGCGGGAAGGCGAACATCAGGCACAGCCCGAGCGCGATGCCGGTGAGGCCGCCGTAGACGAGATAGGTGTTCGGCACCTTCTTGCCGAAGAAGTTGAGGAAGTTGACCCCGACGAACATGCCGATGCCGATCATGGTCGACGCCCAGGTGTAGAGCCCGGTCGCGCCGTGCAGCACGTCGCGCACGTACACCGCGATGAGCGGGCCGAAGCAGCCGAGCACGAACATCCCTGCGGCCAGCGCGAGGATGACGAACAGCAGCGCGGCGTGGTGCAGGATGAAGGCGATACCCTCGGCCATGTCGGGCAGGATGGATGCCAACCCCTTGGGCGCGGGCGGCTTGTCGCCACCTTCGGCAAGGTTCAAGGCTTCGGCAACGGGCTTCGTCAGGGCGAGCGAGGCAATGAGCGCGGCGGAACAGAGGAAGCTGACGGAGTCGCCCCAGTAGCAGACACGCGCGCCAAGGAAGTAGTAGAGCACGCCCGCGATCACCGGCCCGATGATCCTCATGCCGAACATGACCTGCTGCATCAGAGCGTTGGCTGAGCGCAGCCCGTGCAGCGGGACGGCGGAGCGGATGGCCACACCCTGCGCCGGGCCGAAGAAGCTCGAGAAGACGCTGAGCACGGCGAAGATGGTGTAGAACTCGAGCGGCGAATGCGCCACCAGCAGCAGCAGGCAAAGCACCGCGCGGCTCACGTCCGAGACGATCATCGTCGGCTTCAACGGCCAGCGATCGACGAAGACGCCGGCCAGCACGCCGAGCACCGCAACCGGCAGCAGGTAGGAGATCTGCAGCGTGGTCATCTTGTCGGCGGGCAGCTTCAGCTGGTAGGTGAAGAAGTTGATGACGGCGAAGAGCGCAAGGAAGTCGCCGAAGGTGGAGATCAACTGGCCGTACCAGAGCCGCCGCATGATGGGCACGCGCAGCACCTCGCCCATGGTGAGCGGTTCAGGCGCGGCCTGCGTCGCGGGATTGGTGGCGGCAGTGCTCATGGCGGTGTGGCTATGGTACCGCAGACCATCTGCGCGAGTTGCAAAAGAAAACGGCAGAAGCCCGGCTTCTGCCGTGTCTCAGAGTGCAAGCAGCCTTCTACTTCCCGACGACGACGATCTGGAAGGTATCCGGGATTTGAGGGGCGCGCGCGGGCCTTTGTCCCGGCTGCGATGCGGGCGCGGGGCCGAACTCTGAGGTGATGGTGACGATGTGGCCAGTCCTGGCGTCGAGCGTCAGCGTGCGGGCGCCTTTCGGCATGGTCACCGTCTGCTCGACGGCAAAGCTGGTTGGCGAGCTCTCCTTCACCACGGTCAGTGTGCCGTCGCCCTGCGTGCTGAAGGCTTCCATCGTCTCCGGGTTGAAGGTCGCTCCGTCGGAGCCGTTGCCGATGGGCAGCGTCGTCAGCACCTGGCTGCTGGCGATCAAGACGACCGCCAGCACGTGCGGCTCGCGGCAGCTTGCGAACAAGATCTGGTGTCTGGTGTCGATCGCGAGGCCCGCGCAGCCGTCAGCCTTGCCGGCGAGATCGATCTTGCCGGTCATCTTCATGGCCTTCGCGTCGACAATGGCGACCGCGCCTTTGTCTTCGATATCGATGTAGACGTGGCCCTTGCCGTCCGAGACCGCCTGCTCCGGCGCGCCGCCGACGTCGAACGTGCCGAGCACGTTGCCGTCCTTGGCGTCGATCACGGTGACGTTCGGGACTGCGTGCGAGAGCACGTAAATCCGGTCGTTGAACGAATCCGCCAGGATGCCGTCCGGCCGGCCTGTGACGGCGATCGTCTTGATCTGCTTCAGGTCCTTGGCGTCCCACATCAGCACCGGGTTCGACGAGGAGAAGCCGTGTCCCGCAGCGACCGCGACGCCGTGGCCGGCGGTCTCGGGGAACTCGGTCACCGGCGCGAGCGTGTCCAGGTCGAAGACGGTGACGCGCGAGCCGGCGCCCATGCGGGGGATGTAGAGCTTGCGGTTCGCCGCATCCGCGTAGACGTAGTCCCAGCCGCCGGCGCCGCCGACCTTCTTATCGGCAAGCACCTTGTAGGGGCCGGCATCCTGCGCGACGATCGCGGCGGAGGAGACGGTGAGAAGACAGGCGGCGAGAAGGCTGGCGGCGGCGAGGACGTGAAAGCGCTTCATGAAAGCTCCTGGAATGTGGTGCAAATGCGGTGCAAGGTGCGTTCGCCCGACCCGACCATTGTCGCATTAGAGCCATTGCGGCGGCGTTACGAATTGCGTCTCCGCAGGCAGCGCCGCGAGCAGAGCCTGCACGGCATCCACGGTCGCGGCCCGGTTTGCGTTGGGAGAAAACTGGCTGCCATCGTGCAGCACCACGCTGGTTCCGCGGCCACGCTGCTGGTGCGCGGCGATGCCGTGCTGAATACGCCGCACCAGGTCGTCGCCGGAGCGGTCCTTCCAGTCGCCGACCATCAGGTTCCATTGCACGGTCCGCATGCCGAGCTCACGCGCGATGCGCATCACGGCAGGCCGCTTCGCCCCATGCGGCGCGCGGAACAGGGTTACCGCCTGGCCGGTCGTCTGCTCGATGGCGGCGTTGCAGGCGAGCAGCTCCGCGCGGATGGTCGCGGACGAGTGCCGCGGAAGCCAGAGATGATGCATGGTGTGATTGCCGACCGTGTGCCCGGCGGCAATCAGCTCGCGCGTCAGCGCCGGCTCGCGCAGCACGTAGTCGCCGATGAGAAAGAATGTCGCGCGCGCGCTGTGCTTCGCCAGGACTTCCAGCAGGCGCGGCGTCGCTGCGGGGTTGGGGCCGTCGTCGAAGGTCAGCGCAAGCTGCTGAGGGCCTGGAGGCGCGACCAACGTGCGGCCGAAGAGCTGCGCTTCGTCGGCCACAACGCCGTAGGTGCAAAGCCCAGCCGCACCCGCCAGAGCCGCACCCGCGCCAATCCACTCCGCAACAAACCCCATCCGGCTAGTCTAGCTACTTCTGCGCCTTGACGAAGGCGAGCACCTCTTCGGCGTGGCCTTCGGGCTTTACCTTCTCCCACACGTGCAGCAGGCGCTGCTTGCCTTCCGCATCCGCCGCCGCGATCAGGTAGGTGTTGCGCGCGACGCCCTTCACCAGCTTGCCGTACATGTTCTTCGGCTTGATCACCTCGAAGTAGTCGCAGATCGTCTCGTCCGGGTCGGCGAGCAGCGGGTACTTCAGGTGGAACTTGTCGGCGAACTTCTTCTGCGCCTTGACCGTATCGCGGCTGATGCCGAACACGGTGACGCCTGCCGCCTTCAGATCGTCGATCGCATCGCGAAAGCTGCAGGCTTCGGTCGTGCAGCCCGGTGTATCGGCGCGCGGATAGAAGAACAACACCACGGGCGTCTGCGCATAGTCGGCCAGCGAGTGGGTGTTGCCATCCTGATCCTGCGCGGTGAAGTTCTCGACGATGTCGTTCGGTTTGCTGGGTGCGCTCACGCGTTTGCTCCTTCAGTTTGCTCAGGCTGCTGTTCCGTCAGGGCCTTGACCGTGGCTTCGAGCGAAGCCTTGTCCTCTACATTCAAACTCACAGGCGACTCGACGCCACGTCCGAGAATCTGGCGTGTGAGCCCGGTCAAAACCTTGCCCGGGCCAATTTCGACCAGGTGGGTGACGCCCTGCTGCACCAGCAGCTCCACGCACTCCACCCAGCGCACCGGGCCGGTCACCTGCCGGATCAGGCAGTCACGCACGTCGGCGCGCCGCGTCACCAGCCGTGCATCCACATTGCACGCGACGGGAAAGGCCGGGTCGTTGAAGCTGACGCCTTCGAGTACGCCGGTTAACTGATCCTGCGCCGGCGCCATCAGCGCGCAGTGGAAGGGTGCCGAGACCTTCAGCAAGATCGCCTTCTTCGCGCCCGCCTCCTTGCACAATTCGACGGCGCGCTCCACCGCCGCAACCGAGCCTGAGATGACGATCTGCCCCGGCGAGTTGATGTTCGCGGGCGATACGATCGACTTCGCCGCCTGCGCTCGCGGCTGGTCCGACTCTGACGGAGTGACGTCGGCCGGCGGAGGCGCGGAGAGCTCATCCGCCGCCTGCGCACATAGATCATTCACCTGCGGCTCCGCCAATCCGAGAATCGCAGCCATCGAACCTTCGCCCGGGGGCACCGCCTGTTGCATGAAGCGGCCGCGCGCTCGCACGGTCACGACGGCTTCGGCGAACGTCATCGAACCCGCGGCGACATGCGCCGAATACTCGCCGAGCGAGTGACCCGCGGCAAATGCCGGGATGACCTCACCGCCAAGCAGCTCTTGCAACACACGCAAGGCCGCGACGGAAACTGTCAGAATTGCAGGCTGGGTGTGTTCGGTAAGCTGCAGCGCTTCGGCCGGACCCGAAAAAATGAGGTGCGACAGGTGAAAGCCCAGGGCCTCATCCGCCTCCTTGAAGACTGCTTTCGCTGCGGGGAAGTTCTCGTAAAGCTCAAGCCCCATTCCAACCACCTGGGAGCCTTGACCAGGAAACAGAAAAGCAGGTTTCACACGCGTCACCATCGGTCTGATGGTAAATGAGTGGATGGAAGACTGTCCTGCCGGACGGGCCCGCTCATCGCGCGGGGCGAGCACTTCGTGCCGTGATCGCTTCGCGTGGCCGCGCGGCACGAACTTCTATGCCGACCAACGGGAGGATAACGCGAAGCTCCCGGCGTACGCAGTACCACCGGCCCGGCGTCAGGGCGCCCGTCCGGCAGGACGACGTCTCAACTCTAATTAAATCCCGACCCCAAACTCCATATCTTGCACTTCATCGCCCGAATGCGCGTAGAAGTCGTACGGCGTGCGCCGGTTGAACTGATAGCGCGACCGCAGCTCGCGGCCCACGAATAACCCAAGCGCCACCGCGCCCAGGCCCGCCGACACCCAGCCAACGGTTCGCAGCAGCGTCGACTCCTCGATCTCCGGCAGCCCGTTATGCAACGCATCTTCAAGCGCCTGCTCTGCTGTGGCCGCGATCACCGCGGGCAAATCTTCGAGTTTCTGGCCGGTGAGTCGGGATGTTAGACGTGACAACATGTTGGTTGGATGATAACGCACGGTGAGCCTCCATTGGCAATCCGGCTTTTGGGGGATGAACAGGGCCCGTACCGAGTTCGTCATCGGCCCGGGTCCCGAAAAGTTTAGGTCACCTCAACGTGATCGAACCCGAGCGAGGTCAGCAGCAGTGCGATCGACGCGCGTGCATTCTTGCGCGCCACGTCGAGAATTCCGTCAGACATCGCGGCAGCCTGCAACTGCTGCTGGGCCTTGGCGCGCGTCTCCGACTCCAGGTTCTGGTCGGCCGGAACGAGGAGCCCGGTTGACCGCGCGTACACCCGCGTCTTGGTATTGTCGAGCGTCGTAACGAAGATCTCGCTCGGCGGCAGGGTCACGTGAATCGATCGCGAGTTCGGCCCATCGATCCGAACATCCTCCGGCTTCAGCTTGGAAAGATCGACGCCGGCAATGGATTGACCATGCACGATCAGCAGGATCTTGTCGCCGGCCAACACGTCCGGCAGCATCGGCGTCGACACACTGCCCTCGACCACCGTATCGAGCGAATACACAACCGACTCAAGCCGGTTGAGGCCTTGAATCTTCTCGACGACCACCGGTACCGACTCGTTGAAGGTCGTGCTGCGCCCCGTAATGAGCGTCGCCAGCCGCCCCGCCAGGCCGGTCTTCGAGCGGTGCACGAAGATGGCGAGCAGCACCGCGCCTAGCACCAGCGCCAACACGAACCCGAAGAGTGAAAACGAAGAATCCCGTCCGGATCGATACTGGGTCGTCATAGAGGTATTTGGATGCTTTCAGCGCGCGAGACGCGGGTAAGTGTTTGAGACGAAGTTACTTCAGATAGGTTTCGAACTGCGCCACAATCCGGTCGAACAGCTCGTTGCGCGACTCGTAGCCGGCAATCGAGTGGGTCTTGCGCGGAAAAAGCTGCAGATCATAAGGAATGCCGGCGTCGATTAGAGGTTCCAGAAACTGGATGGTGTTGGCCATGTGGACGTTATCGTCGCCCGTGCCCAGCGCGATCAGTACCCGCCCCTTGAGATTTGCCGCGGAAGCCGTAACGGAGGCGGCCTTGTAGCCGGCCTCATCCTGCGACGGCAGGCCCATGTAGCGCTCGGTGTAGATGGAGTCGTAGTTGCGGAAGTCCGTTACCGGCGCCACGGCAACGCCGGCCTTGAAGCGGTCGGAGTGCGTCATTGCGTACAGCGTGAACGTGCCGCCCCAGCTCCAGCCCCACCAGCCCAGGCGTTTGGAGTCCAACTGCGGGTAGCGCACGAGCGCCTGGTCGAGCGCGGCTATCTGGTCGGAGAACTGCACCGCGCCAAAGTCGTCATACGCCACCTGCTGCTCTTCGCGGCTGCGACCGCCGCCGCCGCGTCCGTCCACATCCAGCACCGCAAACCCGTGCTGCGCCATCAGCTCGTCGAAGATGGGCGAGCTCCAGCCGTTGTGTACGCCTGGCGTAGGCAGAGGGCCGCCGTAAGGATTCATCACCAGAGGAACGGATGCCGGATCGTTCTTGCCCGCAGGCATCGTCAAGGTCGCGTAGATCTTCGTAACGCCATCGGCGGCAGTAAAGCTGACGATGGAAGATTGAACCCCGGTCGCCGGCGGAATCGGAGTCGAGCGCCAGAACGTCTGGCAGTCCGCACCTGCTGCAACCGCGCAGATCCGCCCCACAAACGGTGTTTTGTAGGTGCTGTACTGGTCGGAGTAATGCTGATGGTCCGGCGATAACAACGTGTCGTGAGTGCCCGCTTCCTTCGTTAGCTTTACGGGTGCCGCGTCATCCAGCTTCACGCTGTACAGGTAGGTATCCAGCGGATCGCCCTGATTCGACACATAGAACAGCGTCTCTGTCTTCTCGTCGAAGCCATCCACCGAGAACACGTCGTATGCGCCTTCGGTCAGCTTGCGCACCAGCGTCGCCGGTTCAGCGAGTGGATGAGCCTGGTCATATCGATACAGATAAAGGTGCGTGTAGCCGTCGCGCCAACTGCTGGTCACGAATCGCCCGTGCGGCAGCATGGTCACGTCGTAGTCCATGTTCATGTATTTCGGATCGATGTCCTTATAGACTTCGCGCACTTGCCCGGTGGTCACATCGGCGAAGTAGAGGCTGCGGCTCTTCTGGTCGCGCGGCATCACCTCAATGTAGAGCGTCTTCGCATCGGCCCAGCCAAAGCGCGGCACGTAATCGTTGTTCTGGCTGAACGGTACTTTGATCCACCTGGTCGCGCCGCCACCGGCCGGCACCACGCCCACGCGCGCCCCCGGATTGGGGTCGCCCGGCTGCGGATAGCGCTGGTTGTCGATCGTCGGATGCAGCCCGATGAAGTCTGTAATCGGGTACTCCGGCACCTTGGCTTCGTCCATCTGCAGGTAGGCGAGGGCGCTCGAATCCGGCGCCCAGAAGTAGTTGCTGCGCACATCCAGCTCTTCGAGATAAACCCAGTCCACCTCGCCGTTCAGCAGCGTCGCGGCCGCATCCTTCGTCAGCGGCGTCTCCGCGCCGCCGGCGACCGGATGCACATACAGATTATGGTTGCGGATGTACGAGACTGACTTCGCATCCGGCGAAAACTTCGGGTCGTCGCCCGAGCCGGCACCGGTGTCGACGACCAGCGTGCCCTTCTTCGCGGCAAGATCGTACAGCCACAGCTTGCCGCCCTGGTCGAGCAGTAGATGCTTGGAATCGTCTGCCCACAGGAAGCTGGACATGTTGTAGCGGCTGCGATGGTCGGCGTCCTTCTCGCTGATCGCGTCTGAACCCAGCTTGGCCATCTCCGCCGCCGTCACAAGCACGCTGCCTCTGCCGGTTGCCGCGTCCACCTGCACGATATCTCCGGGCTGGCCGATCTCCGGGTCGGACGCCACAAACGTCAGCAGCTTGCCATCCGGACTCCACACCGCGCCCTGCGGCGGAAAGCCCGTAGGGAACACGTTGACGAACGGCACCGTGCGCACCGCGAACCGGTCCAGCGATTGCGCGGAACCATTCGTCGGAAGGAGGAAGGTTGTTGCGGCTAGCAGAGAAATCGTGGCGGAAACGTGCGGAAATAGGCGAACCATCAGTGCGTTTGAGTCTATAGGCTGCGCAAACGCCCTGCAAACCCGCGTCATTCCACGCGGAAGTTCGCGTCCAGGTCCACCAGCAGCACGTCACCATCCACCTGCATGGAATGAAGCACCAGCGACTCGAGCGTCAGCGTGTAGCCGGTGGAATCGGGCGCCTTCACCAGCAGCTTCCGCATCAGGTCCGCCGCATTCACCTTCATCTCCTGCGGCATCTTCTTCGCGAGAAAGGGCTCCAGCAGCGCGTCCAGCTCCTTGTTGTTGGTCAGGTGTTCGATGTGCGCGTCGCGAAAGCCCACCGACTCGTCTTCCGCCTCCGGGATGAACGAGACTTCGGACTCGGTCGTGATCGAGATGCCAAAGCAGGCTTTACCAAAGCCGAGCTTAGCGTGCGTTTTTACGCTGACGACGACGCGATCGTCCTTGAACGTGACGTGCGGCTCGTCGGCGTAGACGGAGCAGCCTCTGGCCGAGTTGCCCTTCAGGTAATGCCGTGTCAGGTTGCCATCGGCGTCAGGCTGGTTGAAGAGCCGGCGCTGCAAGGTGCGTTCGAGAGCGGGCGCGGTGACACGCACCTGGATGGCCTGCGCAGTTGTACAGCAGATGAGCAGCAGGGAGGTAACGAACCAGCGGATCTTCATGCGACAAGAATAGAAGATTTGTCCTGCCGGACGGGCGCCCTGACGCCGGGCCGGCGGTACTGCGTACGCCGGGAGCTTCGCTTGGGCACGCGCCACGATCCTTTGTGCCGAGCATCGCGAGGAGCAACGCGAAGCCCAACACCCCACGAAGTGGTCCCCGCGCGGGATGAGCGCGCCTTTACGCCTTTGCCGCAGGTACAGCCGTATGCGGTGTCTGCTCTTCGTGCACGTGTCCGCCGGCATGATGCTCTCGCGTCTTGTAAGCCGCGCCCACAAACTCTTTGAACAAGGGGTGCGGCTCCAGCGGCTTGGACTTGAACTCCGGATGGAACTGGCAGCCAAGGAAGAACGGATGATCCGGAATTTCGACAATCTCGACATAGGTCGCGTCCGGCGTCGTCCCCGTCAGGCGCAGACCACCGCCCGTCAGCACCGCTTCGTACTCGCGGTTGAATTCGTACCGATGCCGATGGCGTTCGCTGATCTCGGTCGTTCCGTACGCCTTGGCAGCCAGCGAATCCGGCTCCAGCACGCAGGTCCACGCGCCCAGCCGCATCGTGCCGCCCATCTCTTCCACGCCGGTCAGCTCGCGCAGCTTGTAGATGATGCGGTGCGGCGTGGCGGGGTCGAACTCACCGGAGTTGGCTTGGGCCAGGCCGCAAACATTGCGCGCATATTCAATGCACGCCGTCTGCATGCCCAGGCAGATGCCGAAGTAGGGCACCTTGTGCTCGCGCGCATAGCGAATCGCATTCAGCATCCCCTCGATGCCGCGCTTGCCAAACCCGCCCGGCACCAGGATGCCGTCGAACCCGCGCAGCTGCTCTTCATAGTTCGCCGCTTCCAGGCCTTCGGCTTCAATCCACGTCACCTGCAGCTTCAGGTTGTGCGCCAGCGCGCCATGCACCAGCGCCTCCTTCAGCGACTTGTAGCTGTCCTCGTACTCCACATATTTGCCGACGATCGCGATCGAAACCTCGTCCTTGGGGTTGTAGGCGCGGTGCACGATGTCGCGCCACTTGCTCAGGTCGGCTTCCTTGTTATCCAGGTGCAGATATCGCAGCGCGAGCGAGTCCACATTCTGCTCGGCGAGGTTCAGCGGCACCTCGTAGATCGAAGGCACGTCGCGCGCGACGATGACGGCCTTGTCTTCGACGTTGCAGAATGCCGCAATCTTCGACCGCATCTCCTTCGGCACCACACGGTCCGCGCGGCAAAGCAGGATATCCGGTTGGATTCCAATCGACAGCATCTCCTTAACAGAGTGCTGCGTCGGTTTGGTCTTCAACTCCTGCGCGGCGGCAATCCACGGCACCAGCGTCATGTGGACGAAGACGGTGTTTTCGCGGCCGAGTTCCTGCCGCATCTGGCGGATGGCTTCGAGAAAGGGAAGCGACTCGATGTCGCCGACGGTCCCGCCGATCTCGACGATCGCAACCTCGCAGTCGTGCGCCACCTTACGCATGGCATTCTTGATCTCGTTGGTGACGTGCGGAATCACCTGAACGGTCTTGCCCAGGTAGTCGCCGCGACGCTCCTTGGTGATGATCTGCTCGTAGATTCGCCCGGTCGTCAGGTTGTTGTCACGGGTCAGCTTCGCGTGGGTAAACCGCTCGTAGTGGCCGAGGTCGAGATCGGTCTCGGCGCCGTCGTCGGTCACGAACACCTCGCCGTGCTGAAACGGGCTCATCGTACCCGGGTCGACGTTCAGGTACGGGTCGAACTTCATCAGGTTGATCTTGATTCCGCGCGCCTCGAGCAGGCAGCCGATCGAAGCCGCGGCCAGGCCCTTCCCGAGCGAAGACACGACGCCGCCCGTTACGAAGATGTACTTTGCAGACATGTCCGCGACCTCTTCTGTGAGTTTTTTGGGTTGTGCGTGGTGTGCACGATCAAGTATCGCAGACCGCGCCCACCCCGCGCAACGGCACAAATCGCCCGTGCGATTACCGCAAGGCGTATAGTGCGAGATATGGCAACCGCGCCCGTCCAACTCGACGAAGAAACGCTGATTCGCGAGGAAGTCGCGCAGCTTGAGCTTCCGAAGGGTGTGCGCTTCAAGCGAATCGAAGCCTCCGTGGACTGGACAGGTGATCCCCTCTGGCGCATTTACTTCGCCGTGACCAAGAGCATTCCGCTCACGAAGCGACGGGTCGAAGAGGTCGGACAGATGAAAGACCGTCTGCAGGATCGACTGCTCGCGCGCAATATCTCGGGTTGGCCGATGGTTCGATTTCTCGATGCGAGGTAGCCCGGCTTGTCGCTCGCGCTCGACTTGCTCGCCCAGGCACAGCACCTCGCCTACGTAGACAACACACGTCCCCGCCAGGCGAATCTCCGCCGCTCCATCTCGGCGGCGTACTATGCCCTGTTTCATCTGTGGCTGGCGGAGAGCGCAACAAGAACCGCACCCAGGACGCCGGCTCTGCTCGTAGCGAGAATCTCCCGATCCTTTTCGCACGGGGAGATGAAGGAAGTTTGTCTCCAGGTCGTCAGGCTGAATCCCGGTCCGGTATTCCTGGAGCTGATTCCGAAAGGGTTCTCCCCGGAGCTCCGACGCGCCGCCAAGGCCTTTATCGACCTCCAAACCGCCAGGCACCTCGCCGACTACGACATCGCCGCCGCTTTCACTCGGCTGGAGGCTGATGAGCTCCTGCGCCAGGCTCGTGGAGCCTTCGATGACTGGGCGGCGATCCGCGCGACCGACGAAGCGAACGTTTTCCTCTCCGCGCTCGTCTTCGCGAAGCGGTGGGCCAGATGATAGGTCAAGACGCCCGCATCAACCCGCTTGACCGCCTCTGGCTCTCCGCTCAGCACCAGGCCCTGCACCAACTGCGCGCGCTCGGACAGCGCATTCATCCCCGCTACCTCAAGGCCCCGCACCTGCTCACGGGCGAACGCGGCGAGTTCGAGGCGCTCTTCTATCTGCGCGGGCTCGGCTTCCAGGTCGTCGAACGCCGCTGGAAGGCGCCGGACCTGCGCGGCGATATCGACCTGATTGCCTGGGAGGGCGACACCCTCGCCTGCGTCGAGGTAAAAACCCGCACCGCCCGCGACCTCACTCCGGCGCTTTCGGCGGTAGATGACGTCAAACGCCGCACCCTGCGCGACCTGGCCAGAGCCTACCGGCGAACGATCCCCCGCAATCCGGACAGCCAAACGCCGCTCCGCTTCGACGTCGTATCCGTCTATCTCCTCGGAGAGAGGGTCGAGTGCGAGATCCTTCGCAGTGCTTTTACGCTCCATCCAGACCAGACGAGGAACCCGAACACCCGGTATGGTGTCTAAGAGAAGATGAGGTTCTGGAAATGACACTGCTCAACGCCCCTGCCTACGACGAACGTAAGGAACACCTCAAAAAAGCTCTGCTCATCGGCACCGGCATCACCATCGCCGTGCTCATCATCCTCACCTTCGCCGGCTTCCTGCTTGGCCACGGCTGGCTCTTCACCAATCTCCCCGTCGAGCACAAGGTCAACGAGTTCTACACCGCGCTTGAGCAGAAGGACTTCGCCAAGGCCTACGGCATCTATAACAACGACCCCGACTGGCAGCAGCATCCCGACAAGTACAAGGATTACCCGCTCTCCCGCTTCACCACCGACTGGACGACGGAGAGCCCCGCGGGCGGCCCCATCCTGACCCACCACGTCGACATCTCAAAGACTGACGGAACCGGCACCTTCGGCACCGGCATCATCGTCGCCGCCACCGTGACCGCGGCCGGCAAGCCCGAGCCCCAGAAGCTCGACATCTACTACGTGAAGAAGACCGGCCAACTCACCTACCCGTCCTTCCACATCCTGCAGTACTAGCCGCTACTTCTCGCTGCTCGGCGGAACCAGGCCCTTCAACCGCAGGTAGAGCGCCAGCGTCGCATACTGCTCGTTGTCGTGCGATACGGTGCCCCAGGCAAGGCCGATCTTCGACCGCTTCACGGGTCCCAGTGTCAGCACCTCCATCAACTGCCCGTCGGCCAGCGAGCCGAACGCCTTGTCGCACTCATCGAACGAAGCTTTGAGCGCGGTCACGATCGCGGCTTTATCCGCCGTCTCGGCGGGCAGCGTCTTTGGATCCCAGGTCGTGCCGTTCAGCGCGCTGCACGTGTGCTGCTGCGCCTCGGTCACGTGGTTTACCACCCGCGCAAACGTGCGGATATCCGGTACCGGCTTGAAGCTGTAGCTGTCGGCCGGCATCTTCTCCGCGGCCTTCAGGATGTTCGGCTTCACCCGGTTATAAGCCGCCTGCGCCTCAGCCGCCGGCCCGGAAGGTTGCGCCGGAGCCTGCCCGTATGCCGCGCCTGCCATGCTCATCCCAACCATCGCAACTGCCGCAAGCATCCTCTGAATCGTCTTCATCGCACATCCTCCGCAAAGCACTCGCTCCGAGACTATCCTCCCGCAGCCGTGCCGACAAGAAGCAACATCTCCGCACCAGGCTCCGTGCCGCCGCATCCAAACCGCAGTACGAAGGAGAAACAAGCAATGTCGCTCGAACTTGACCCCCACAAAACCGCACTCGTCGTCATCGACCTCCAGAACGCCATCGTCAGCCGTCCTCACCTCGCACCTTACAGCGGCCCCGAAGTCGTCGAGCGCGCGCGCAAACTCGCCGAAGCCGTCCGCGCCAAGGGCGGCACCGTCGCCTACGTCCACGTCCTCCTCAGCGACACCGTGCAACTCCCGGTCGACTCGCCCATGCCGCGCCCGTCCGAGCCGCCACCGGCCTCCGCCTCCGAGTTCGTGCCCGAAGCCGGCATCCAACCCGGCGACCTTATCATCACCAAGCGGCAATGGGGCGCCTTCTACGGCACCCATCTCGAACAGGCGCTCGACCGCAAAGGCATCGAGATCATCATCATGGCCGGCATTGCCACCAACATGGGCGTCGAATCGACCGCCCGCGCCGCCTACGACGCCGGCTACGCGCTCGTCTTCGCCGAAGATGCCATGACCACCATGAGCGCCGAATGGCATGAGTTCCCGATCAAGAACCTCTTCCCGCGCATGGGCCGCGTGCGCAACACCGAGGAGATCATCGCCGCACTTTAGATCTCTCCGGAGACTTCTCGGCGACCAAAAGCGTACACTTGTGTACGCAACTGCGTCGCCGAGGGGAAGCCATGGAAGCCATCAAAGTTGGAATTCGTGAGTTCCGCGAGAAGCTTGCAACCTACGTGCTCGCAGCGGAGACGCCCATTGCCATCACCCGTCATGGCGATACCGTGGGCTACTTCCTGCCAACCCGCCGTAAGCGTAATGAAGCCGAGCGCGAGGCGTTGCGAGAGGCACACAGCCTGCTGCAAGCGCAGATGAACGCCGTTGGGGTGACCGAAGACGACATCCTCGCAGACTTCGAGGAGATGCGAAAAGGAAAAGCCCGTTGACGCACCTCAAACCCCTTGCTGTGGATGCAAACATCCTTCTGCGAGCCGTCTTCGGTAAGGCGGTGCCGTCGCTCCTGGAGCGTTATGGAGATGTCGCCGCACTTTCGACGCCCGACATTTGTCTCCAAGAGGTTACCGAGCATCTTCCGCTCATCGCGCGACGGCGAGGTGTGGACTTGAGCGCGAGCCTGCGTACCCTCGAGTTGGTACTCACGACTGTCGCGGTGATCGATAGCAGCTTCTATCTGCAGCACAAGGCGGATGCTCGCCGACGGATCGACGAGCAAGACGCAAAGGACTGGCCGGTCCTCGCAACCGCTCTGCTGCTCGATTGCCCTATCTGGACCGAGGACCGCGACTTCTTCGGCACCGGAGTCGCTACGTGGACGACCCGTAATGTCGGAATCTATCTGGCTGGCAGCTCGCATGACATTTAGCTGTCGCTCGTAACTCCCGAAGCCACGGCGACGCTCACCAACTCCCCAACGCCATCGCCTTGCACCAGTGCATCCGCAATCGCCAGGTGCTTATCCAGCGTGTCGATCCCGCGATCGATCTCCGCCGTGGTCACGATCAGCGGCGGCGCGATCACGAAGTGCGACACCCACGCCTGCATGATCACGCCATCGGCCATGCACTTGCCGGCGATCTGGTCGACCAGCAGCGGCTTGCCCGAGATCTTGTCCGAGTACGTGTTGAACGGCTCTTTCGTGGTCCGGTTCTTGACGATCTCCACCGCCCAGAACAGACCCTTGCCGCGCACATCTCCCACGCACGGGTGTTTCTCTTTCAGCGCGCGCAGCTTGCCTTCGACGTACGGCGCAAGCTGCGCAGCCCGCTCCACCAGCCCAAGCCGCTGCATCTCGTGGATCGTCGCCACGGCCGGAGCCAGCGTCATCGGATGCGCCTCATACGTGTGCCCATGCGCAAAGTAATGATCCTGGAAGAACTCGCCGATCTTTCCGCTGGTTGCGCACAGTCCAAGCGGCACGTAGGCCGAGGTAATCCCCTTGGCGGTCGTCAGGATATCCGGCGTCACGCCCCAGTGCTCCATGGCGAACCACTTGCCGCTGCGTCCCCAGCCGGCCATCACCTCGTCCGCAATCATCAGCACGCCGGTCTCGTCGCACACCTTGCGCAGCTTCGGCATGTACTCATCCGGCGGCACAATCACGCCATTGGTGCCGACGATCGGCTCCAGCAGAATCGCCGCCACGTCGCTCTCGTTGCGAATCATGTGCTCGATGTAGTCGACGCAGGCGATGCCGCAGCCCGGGTACGTGTGCTTGATGGGGCACCGGTAGCAGTTCACCTCCGGCGCGAAGATGAATCCCTGCTGCTTGCCGCCGACCGGCTCAACCGCCCAGCGCCGCGGATCGCCTGTGGCTGCAATCGATCCCGAGGTCGACCCGTGATAGCTCTTGTAGCGCGCAAGGATCTTGCTCTTGCCCGTATACATCCGCGCGATCTTAAACGCCGCCTCGTTTGCATCGGTCCCGCTAGTCGTGAAGAAGAACTTGGTCAGCCCCTTCGGCAACACCTCCAGCAGCAGCTTCGAGAGCTCTGCCCGGCAGGTCGTCGCATACCCCGGCATGGCATAGGCAAGCTCTTCCGCCTGCCTGGCGATCGAGGCGATCACCGCGGCGTTCTTGTGCCCGATGTTCGAGCACATCAGCTGCGAGCTGAAGTCGAGATACTCTTTGCCCGCGCCGTCGGTAATCGTGCAATCCTTCGCGTCGACGATGTGCAGCGGATTCCAGCTCTTCTGAAAACGCCATGTTCCATAGTTGCTGGTGCGTACGATTTCGACGACTTCCTGGGACGTCAACTCGCTCATCGGGCAAGAGCCTTTCGCAAACAGAATGGAAAAAATAGATGGTGGGCCCACCAGGACTTGAACCTGGAACCAACGGATTATGAGTCCGCTGCTCTAACCAATTGAGCTATAGGCCCCCGCGCCAGACCACTCCCGGCGACCGAGCCTCCATTCTACCGTGCGGCTACCGCCTGTCGATCACGCGCTCCCCTTCAGCTTGCCCTGCTCTACTTCTCCGACGTCGTTCCCGGGGTCGTATTCGAATCCTCCGGCGCCGACGGGTTCAGCTTCCCCGGCCTGTTCTCCGGTGTGTTCGAGCTCACTGCCGTGGGCCCCGGCCCGGCAGTCGAAGGATTATCGCCCTTCGGACCGGACGCTTGCGTTCCATGCTGCTGGTCGTGCCGCACCGGCCCGGCATCGGTTCCGGCCGGAGTCGACGTAACTGGCGCACCTTCAACCTTTTGATTCTGTTGAGACTTGTCTTCCGAATTTACTCCGCTGTCGCTCATCCTGAGCCATCCTTTACCGGCCAGTCCGCTTCTAAACGCTTCAGACTTGCCCTCCGAATGTGAGCCGGAAACTCCCCGCAGCGTTGCCCGGGGCGAGTCACAGGTCTTCTCTGCTTTTGTAAACTAACTGGGCTTGGCCGTATTTTCTCCCGCGCGGCTACTGCCATCTCTGCTTTGGATCTCGCGGGAAACGATTCGCCAATTCGCACAGAGTTCGGCAAGACAGGAATATGTTGGACGTGAATTCGGTTGTCATCCCAAGCCTTCGCCGCCAGTCTGCACTTCCGCGGGTTGTCGCCACCGCTCTTCTCGCTCTTGTGGCATCGTTCAGCGCCCGGTGCGCGATCGCTCAGGCCGCCCCCGCAGCTTCCGCGCCGTCGGCCCCGGCGTCTACCGCACCCTCTGCGGCGCCCGTACAAAGCGGCAATGCCGGCACGGTAAGCGCGCCTACTACCTCGGCCAACGGAACCAGCAATACGCAGACGAACAACACCACCGAAGCCCAGCGCAGTAGCGAGGCGCAGCGCACCCAGGAGACCCGCACCGTTCCCACGACTCCTGACGCCGTCACCGAGTTCCAGCGTCTCGTCCAGGATTCCACCGGCCAGCAACTCCCCATCTTCGGCGCGAACCTGTTCTCAAACGTTCCGTCCACCTTCGCGCCGGTGGAGAACATCCCGGTCTCGCCCGATTACGTCATCGGTCCCGGCGATCAGCTGCGTATTCAGGTCTTCGGCCAGGTCAACCAGCAGCAATCGCTCATCGTCGACCGCACCGGCGACATCACCTTTCCGGACGTCGGCGCCATTCACGTTGCGGGTGTCAAATACTCTGACCTGCCAGCCTTCCTTAAATCGCAGCTGGCCCGTGTCTACCGCAACTTCGATCTCAACGTTAACCTCGGTCAGCTGCGTTCCATCCAGGTCTTCGTCGCGGGCTTTGCGCGACGCCCGGGCAGCTACACGGTCAGCTCGCTCTCTACGCTGCTGAACGCCGTCTTCGCGTCCGGCGGCCCCACCACGCAGGGCAGCCTGCGCAACATCGAGCTCCGGCGCGGCGGCAACACCATCACGCACTTCGACCTCTACGACCTGCTGCTGCATGGCGACAAGTCGAAGGACGTGACGCTCGCCCCTGGCGACGTCATCTTTATCCCGCCCGTCGGTGCGCAGATTGCCCTCTCCGGCAGCATCGACAATCCCGCCATCTACGAGATTCTCCCGGATACCACCGTCACCCAGGCTCTGAAGCTTGCGGGCGGCGAGACCGCCGTCGCGCTCGGTACGCAGGTTCGAATCGAGCGCATCTACGAGCACACCATGCGCTCGCTCGCCGATGTCGATCTCACCCGCCTCGACCCCGTCCTGCACAACGGCGACATCGTCGAAGTCGGCGAAATCCTTGGACGTTATCTCAACGCCGTCACTCTACGCGGCAACGTAGCCTCGCCTGGCCGGTACGTGTGGAAAGAGGGCATGCGCATCACGGACCTGGTGCCGAACAAGGATGCGCTCATCACCCGCCAATATTATAGCCGCCGGAATGCGCTCGGAACCTCCCCGCTCGGCTACGCGCCGGCCGGCGCGCAGAGTCTTCAAGGCCGCGCCAACGGCAACGCGGCGACCAGCGACAATGCCGTCCAGAACGGCGCCTCCAACGCCTCATCGAGCGGCGGCAGCTCGGTCGGCTCGGCGCTCACCAGTTCCAACGGTCTCTTTCCGGCGGCTAACGACGTCCTGCTCTCCGCGCCCGACATCGACTGGTCCTACGCCGTCATCGAGCGCCTCAACCACGACACACTCATCACCTCGCTTATCCCCTTCAATCCGGGCAAGCTCTACCTCCAAGGTGACCAGAGCCAGAATCTCGTTCTGCTGCCCGGCGATATCGTCACCTTCTTTTCTACGGCGGACCTTCGCGTCCCCACCACGCAGCAAACCCGTTTCGTCCGCCTGGAGGGCGAGTTTGTCGCCGCCGGAATCTACAGCGTCGAACCCGGCGAGACACTCCGCCATCTGCTGCAGCGCGCCGGCGGGTTCACCCCCGATGCCTACCTCTACGGCTCGGAGTTCACGCGCCAATCCACGAAGCGGGTTCAGCAGCAGCGCCTCAACGAATACGCCGACTCCGTCCAGGCCCAGATCACCGCGCAAACCGCTGCTACCAACGCCCAGGCCATCAGCAGTCAGGACACCGCAGCCACCCAGGCCGCAGCCGATCAGGCCAACCAGGTCGTTGCCCGCCTCCGCAGCGTGCAGCCCATCGGCCGCATCGTGCTCGAAGTCAAACCGGACAGCCGCGGCATCGACGCGGTTCCCGACCTGCCGCTTGAAGATGGAGATCGCTTCGTCGTGCCTCGCGTCCCTTCCACCGTCGCCGTTGAAGGCCAGGTCTACAGCGCCAACGCCTTCGTCTACGTGCGCGGCCGCCGCGAGCGCGACTACCTGAAGCAGGCCGGCGGTCCGGACCGGAACGCCGACCGGAAGCGCATGTTTATTCTGCGTGCCGATGGCTCCGTCTTCAGTCGCCAGTATGGAGACGTCGAGCGCGCCAACATGTTCCCCGGCGACACCATCGTTGTTCCGCCCAACTTCGCCCACCATGCATACCTGCGAGACCTCGTCGATATCTCGCAGGTCATAGGCGGCCTCGGAATCGGAATCGCAGCCATCAACCTGCTGCAGTGATGCCGCAACGTCTCCGCTAAACGTCTCAAGGAATCTACCAAGCTCGCGACATCCATGACAGAAAAGTCGAACCAGGTCGAATTCAATCTCGTCGCCGTTATCCAGCGCGTTCTTCGCGGCAAATACGTCCTGCTCGCCACAACCCTGATTGGCGCGATCGTCGGCGTCGTCATCGCGCGCACCACCAAGCCCTGGTACCTGGCGCAGTCCCAGTTCCTGCCGCCCCACTACTCCGATCTCAGCGGTTCCAGCCCTTCTTCGCTGCTGCTCGGCGGAGGCTCCGACGCGAGTGACCTCTATCTTGGCCTGCTCGTCAGCCGTACGGTTCAAGATGATGTCGTCGACCATCTCAACCTCAAGGCCGTCTACCACGCGCCCAATCAGAGCGTCGCACGCTTTCTGCTGTTCAAGAACTCCACCTTCGGTGTCGGGCGGAACGCTTTAATCTCTGTCCTGGTCAAAGCCCAGAACCCGCAGCTCGCGGCAGACATAGCCAACACGTATCTCGAGGCGTTGTACCGGCTCAACGGGCAGATGGTTGCCTCCTCTTCTGAGGCTCGTCGCCTCTTTTTCCAGCAGCAGCTTACCGAGGCCCGCGCCGCGCTCGACAAGGCCGAACAAGCGCTTGAGGAGACCCAGGAGAAAAACGGCCTTGTCTTGCCGACCGGCGAAGCCCAGGCAGGCCTGAACGCCACCGTTCAGCTCCAGTCGGAGGTCAACGCTGCTGAAGATCGTCTCGCCGGCCTGCTGGTTGGTGGAACCGATCAGAATCCGCAGGTCGTTCAGGCTCGCGCGCAGCTCGCCCAGCTTCGCGCGCAGCTCGCCCGCCAGCAGGAGGACAACAGCAGCAAGGCCGCCGGCATCCCGTCGAACAATCGACTGCCCGGAATCACGCTGGAGTTTCAGGAGAAGGAGCGCGACGTCAAAGCCGCGGAAGCCGCCTACGACGGCCTCGCCGACCAGCTCGGCCGGGCGCGCCTCGCGGCGATCGACCCCGGCCCGCAGCTTGAGGTCGTCGATCGGGCTGTCCCGGCCGAATTTCCGGCGGGCCCCAACCGCAATCAGATCATCGAGTACGGGGTGCTCTTCGGATTTCTCGCGGGACTCTTCTACGTCCTCTTCTTCGAACCTCTGCGGAGCCTGGTGCGCTCCTACCAGGAAAAAGCGTCAGCCCAGCCGAGGTAGAGATTGGCAGAAATCGCACAAGCCGTCCCCTATCCAGCGGTGCAACTTCCCTTCGGCTGGCAGAAGTCCTTCCTGTTCCTTACCGCCGTTCTTGCCTCCACCATCGACCTTAAATTCGGTGCAATTCAGTACCTCGAGATCGTCTACTTCGGCCTCATCTTCGTCCTGCTCCTGGTCTTCGTGCAGGATGGATATCGCGGCGTCTGGTATCGCATCGTCTTCCGGATGGCGATCGGCTACAGCCTCTTCTGCATCGCAGCCTTTGCCCTTGCCGTCGCGTCGCTCCGCTTTGCTTTCTACCTGCCTGTCTGGCTTCCGCCGCTCAAGGGTCCGGTCGTCATTACCCTCGCCCGTATCGCGGAGCTGATTGCCTCGGGCAGCGCCATGCTCTACATGGCGCAGATCTTCGGCAAGGAGGTCAACAAGGCCCGTTTCACCATGATCGTTTACTTCTGGACCGGGGTGGCCTCAGGCGTCTATTCCATCCTCTGCATCCCCATTAACATGGCAGGCCACACCATCCCGGGACCCATTCTGCTTGGTGCCTATGAAGCAAACCGCCTGCGGGGCTTTTACAACGAGGGCGGCCCCTACGGCCTCTACGTCATCAGCATCCTCGTCATCGGCTATGCCCTCGATCGACTGGGCTGGATCCCGCGCCGCAAGGCTCGCCTGGCGATGGCCTTCATGGCCATCATCTTCCTGATGACGTACTCGAAGGCCGGCTTCTGCGCCATCATTATGGTCTTCCTGCTCAACGGCCTCTTCGCCCGCAGCCTCACGCAGCGCTTGATCATCCTCGGTGCCGGCGTAGCCATCTTCATCGGCATCACGCAGATCGTCGACCTGCCTGCCGTCCTCCGCGCCTACCAGGAGACGGCGGCCCGCTATGAGCGGCTTTCGCACTACCACTCCAAGGACCCCAACTTCGTCTACGGCCGCGTCGCCGGGGCTTACATCGTCCCACGCATGATCGCCGCGCACCCTCTAACCGGAGTCGGCTGGGGCAACTACGGCCTGCTGCGCAATGCACCCGAGTACCGCGGCGCCGCGGTCTTTACCGAAGACGCCGACGACCCCGGCCTCGGCATCTTCGGGCTCGCGGCCGAGATCGGTCTCCCCCTGCTGGCCGGCCTGCTCATCCTGCTCTTCCTGCCCTTCTTCTACCTGCGACATCTCAAAACGCCCATCTGGCTCAGCAATCTGGCGCTCGTGCAACCAGTCGTGCACCTCTTCGGCGCACAACTCAACCTCACCTACCCCTGGGTCGTGACCGCCTTCGCCCTCGGACTCGGACTTTCCTACTCCAACGCGCCTTTTTCACAACAAAACCCGCAACCCCAAGTATCGTAAGGTCTATATGTTTGTAACTACCTCGCAAAAGCCCACGGTCCTGGTCACCGGCGGTGCTGGCTTTATCGGTTCCAACTTCGTTCTGGACTGGTTTGCACAGGCCGATGCCGCCGCGCAAACCCGCCCGCTCGTCAATCTCGACAAGCTCACCTACGCCGGAAATCCCGCAAACCTCGCCTCTATCGCCCAGCGGCCCGACTACACGTTTGTCCATGGCGATATCTGCGACGCCGCGCTCGTAGCCAGCCTCTTCGAGCAGCACAAGCCCTCGGCGATCCTTCACTTCGCGGCAGAATCGCACGTCGACCGCTCCATCGCAGGACCGGAAGCCTTCCTCCGCACCAACATCGACGGAACCTTCACGCTGCTCCAGGCCGCTCGCGCCTTCTACGAGACGCTCGAAGGCGAAGCCAGGGAGAACTTCCGTTTCCTTCACGTCTCCACCGACGAGGTCTACGGCACGCTCTCGCCCACCGACCCCGCCTTTCACGAAGAGACGCCGTACGCGCCTAACTCGCCCTACGCCGCCTCGAAGGCCTCGTCCGACCACCTCGTCCGCGCCTGGCACCATACCTTCAAGCTGCCGACGCTCGTCACCAACTGCTCGAACAACTACGGCCCGTACCAATTTCCCGAAAAGCTGATCCCGTTGATCCTTAACAACGCCCTTAACGGCAAGCCGCTGCCGGTCTACGGAGACGGTCAGCAGGTGCGCGACTGGCTCTTCGTGCTCGACCACTGTTCCGCCATCCGCACTGTTCTCAATCATGGCCGCGTTGGGGAGACTTATAACGTCGGCGGCGGCAACCAGCGCTCGAACCTGGAGGTCGTCCACACCCTCTGCGCGCTGCTCGACGAACTCGCCCCCAACTCGCCGCACGTTCCGCACAAGCAGCTCATCCACTTCGTCACGGACCGTCCCGGCCACGACCGCCGCTACGCCATCGATGCCCGCAAGCTCGAGTCCGAGCTAGGCTGGCACGCCGCTGAATCCTTCGAGACTGGCCTCCGCAAAACCGTCCAGTGGTATCTCGACCACCCGGACTGGGTGGAAAACGTCACGTCCGGCGCCTACAAAACCTGGATCGACCAAAACTACTCCGCCCGAACCGGGGTTAATAAGGCGGAGGAGACAGAATGAAGGGAATCATCCTCGCCGGCGGCTCCGGCACCCGGCTTCACCCGGTCACGCAGGCCATCTCCAAGCAGCTCCTGCCGGTCTACGACAAGCCGATGATCTACTACCCGCTCTCGGCGCTCATGCTCGCCGGCTGCCGGGAGATTCTCATCATCTCCACACCCAGCGACACCCCGCGCTTCGAACAACTGCTCGGCGATGGCCGCTCCTGGGGTCTCGACCTCACCTACGCCGTGCAGCCCTCTCCCGACGGCCTGGCGCAGGCGTTCCTCATCGCCAAGGAGTTTCTCGCAGGCGAAGGCTGCTGCCTCGTCCTCGGCGATAACATCTTCTACGGCCACGACTTCGCCCGCTGCCTCCGCGAAGCAGCCGCGCAGAAAGAAGGCGCCACCGTCTTCGCCTACGCGGTCAACGACCCGGAGCGCTATGGCGTCGTCGAGTTCGACGCAGATCGCAAGGCCGTCTCGCTCGAAGAGAAGCCGGCCAAGCCCAAGTCCCGCTACGCCGTCACCGGAATCTATTTCTACGACAACCAGGTCGTCTCCATCGCCGAGCAGCTGAAGCCATCGCCCCGCGGAGAGCTCGAGATCACCGACGTCAACCGCTGGTATCTTGAACGCGGCCAGCTCCGCACCGAGGTCCTCGGCCGCGGCATCGCCTGGCTCGACACCGGCACGCACGACTCGCTGCTCGATGCCTCCAACTTCATCCACACGCTCGAGCATCGCCAGGGCCTCAAGGTCTCCTGCCCGGAAGAGATTGCATACCGCCTCGGCTACATCGACGAAGAGCAGCTACGCGGGCTGGCCGCCAAATACGGCAAGAGCAGCTACGGCCACTACCTTCTGCGTCTGCTCGAAGGAACCGTCTACTAGCATGATTCAGGATCTTCCATGATTCAGGAACCGCAGCGCTCGATCCTCATCACCGGCGTCAACGGCCAGGTCGGCGCGGAACTCGCCCACCTGCTCGCACCCCTCGGCCGCATCCACGCGCTCAGCCGCGCCGAGCTCGACCTCACCAACCCGGCAAACATCCGCCAGGTGGTGCAGGCCCTCAATCCACGCTGGATCATCAACCCCGCCGCCTACACTGCGGTCGACCGCGCGGAGTCGGAACGCGACCTCGCCGAAGCCGTCAACGCAGTCGCTCCCGGCGTGCTCGGCGAAGAGGCCGCCAGGATCGGCGCCGCGGTCCTCCACTTCTCCACTGACTATGTCTATCCCGGCACCGGCACCGAGCCCTACACCGAAGACGCACCCACAGGTCCGCTCGGCGTCTACGGCGCCACCAAGCTCGCCGGCGAGCAGGCTCTCGCCGCGTCCGGCGCGGCCCACATCATCCTGCGCACCTCGTGGGTGTACGGCGCCACCGGCAAGAACTTTTTGCTCACCATCCTGCGCGTCGCCCGCGAAAAGCAGCAGATGACCATCGTCGCCGATCAGCACGGGGCACCCACCTGGTCGCGCGATCTCGCGCGCCTGGCCGCCACCATCCTCGTCGCTGCGCCGGACGCCGAATCGGCCTCAGCCTACCAGGGCATCTACCACGCCGCTGGTTGCGGCGAAACCACCTGGTTCGGGTTCGCCGACGAAGCCCTCCGCCAGCGCCGCCAGTGGGAGCCGCAGGCCCGCTTCGCCGACCTCATCCCCATCTCGACCACCGAGTACCCCACTCCGGCTCGCCGTCCCGCCAACAGCCGGCTCGACTGCCACAAGCTCGAGACCACCTTCGGCTTCGTCTTCCCTGACTGGCAACACTCGCTCGCCGACGTCCTCCACGAAATTCCTCTTCCACAGCTATAAAGCGGCATCCAATGGACTTATGATTCAGAATCAGCCTCAGCCGCAGGCTTCGATCGCGGCCTGCACCATCGTCTCGCCGAACTACCTCGCGTACGCCCGTACCGTCGCCAAATCCTATCTCGCCCAGCATCCCGGCCACCGCTTCTTCGTTCTCCTCGTCGCCGACCTGACCAGCGCAACCCCCTTCGCGAACGAGCCCTTCGAAGCCGTGATGCTGACCGAAATTGGCGTCGAAAACCTCCGCGCCGTCGCCATGCGCTACGAGATCCTCGAACTTAATACCAACGTCAAACCCACGTTCCTTAAGTATCTGCTCATTCATTACGGGCTCGACGCCGTAACCTATCTCGACCCGGACATCTCCGTTTACGCTCCGCTTGCCCCTGTCTTCGACGCGCTTGAAACAGCCGACTGCGTCCTCACTCCGCACATTACGTCGCCCATCTTCGACAGCAAGCAGCCTGGCGAGCAGGAGATGCTGTACAACGGCACCTACAACCTCGGCTTCGCCGCCTTCCGCAACACGCCGCAGGCATTCGCCCTCCTCTCCTGGTGGGAGCAGCGCTGTTTGCACCTCGGCTTCTCCGAAGGCCGCACCGGCCTGTTCGTCGACCAGAAATGGATGAATCTAGCGCCTTGCCTCTTTGACAACGTCGCCATCCTCCGCCATCCCGGCCTCAACATGGCGTACTGGAACCTGAACGACCGCACCCTCTCCGGCCCAGCCGCCGCACCTATCGTAAACGGCACCTTCCCGCTCGTCTTCTTTCACTTTTCAGGCCTCGTTCTCGACGACCCCACCAACCTCTCAAAAAACACCGATCGCTTCACCCTCGCCACGCGCCCCGATCTCGCCGAGATCTTCGCCGCCTACAAAGCTACCGTTCTCGCCAGCAAAGATCGCAATCTCGAAGCCCTCCCCTACGGCTTCGACGCCTTCTCCGACGGAACCACCATCACCCGCCTCGCGCGCCGTCTCTACGCCCAGCACGAACCCCAATTCGGCACCTCAGATCCCTTCAACACGGCCGGCCCGTTCTTCCGCTTCGCCCAAGGCGCCAACCTGCTCGCCGGCAAAGCCGCCCCGCAAAAAGCCACCTGGCGCGAGTTCTCCGGCACCGACCGCCGTGTCGGAGCCGTTCACACCCTGCTCAAGCTCGCCCTGCGCCTGCTCGGCCCCAACAAGTACGAGCTCCTGATGCGCTACCTCGCCCACATCTCCGTGCTGCGCAACCAAAGCGTCTTCCTCAAACCGAAGTAGCTCCCAGCCTCTAGCTCCTAGCTTCTAGCGAGAAACCGATCGCCAAAAGCTAGAAGCTAGCAGCTAGAAGCTAGAAGCTGCCTTTCATGTCCCGCATCCTCCTGCTCAAATTCGGCGCCATCGGCGATGTCATCATGGCGATTCCCGCCGCGCATCAACTGCACCTGCAGGGGCACGAGATCGACTGGGTCTGCGGCCAGGCCGTCCTGCCCATCCTGCAGCTCTACCCCTGGATCAACGCCATCCCCATCGACGACCGCGCCTTGCTCAAAGGCAGCGCCCCGGCCAAGCTCAACGTCCTGCTCGACCTCTGGAAGCGCCTCGCCGGCCGCCGCTACACCCTCGCCGCGACCCTTTACTACGACGCCCGCTACCGCTACCTCACCGCGCCCATCCACGCCGAGCGCAAGATCCAGCTCTCGCATACCGACCGCAACTTCCGCCTCATCCCCGGACGCCACCACACTGACGAGTTCGCCCGCATCCTGCTCAACTGGCCCGATCAGGTCCGGCCGCAGCCACTCGCGCCCGTCGCCCCGCCCGTACTTCCGCCAACTCCAGTCCCGCGCACCGCGGCCATGCGGGTCGTCCTCGCCCCCGCCGGCGCAAAAAACATGATGGCCGACGACATCCTGCGCCGCTGGCAGCCGGAAAACTACGTCGCCCTTGCCCGCGAACTCACCGGGCAGGGAATCGAAGTCGTCCTCATCGGCGGCCCCGGCGATGCCTGGATTCAGCCGCTCTTCGCCGCACTGCCGGTCACCGACCTCATCGGCAAACTCACCCTCCCCGAAACCCTCGCGCTACTCGACGAAGCGGACGTCCTCGTCACCCACGACACCGGCCCGCTCCACCTCGCCGGCATCACCCGCACCGCCATCGTCAGCATCTTCGGCCCCACCGACCCGCATGGCCGACTGCCGCAACGCCCCGGCGCAGTCGCCCTTTGGGGAGGGGAAGGCTTCGCCTGCCGCCCCTGTTACGACGCCCACTCCTTCGCCCCCTGCCCCTCAAACGACTGCATGGCGCAAATCACGCCCGGCATGGTCCTCGCGGAAATGCAAGCGCTCCTCCAGAACCCTCAAGCTCCTCCACGCGTTCTCGCACCTCGTACAGGTTTTGTGACACTCCGAACAAAAGGATGAACACAGAAAGCACAGAGAAGCACGGAGGCTCGCAGAGCGCCTCCGTGACCCTCCGTGCTTCTCCGTGAGCTCTGTGTTCATCCTTGCCTTGTATTCTTGGAGTCATGCAAAAGGCCCTGTTCCTGGACCGCGACGGCGTCATCAACCATGAAGTCGGCTACCTCCACCGCCCCGCAGACGTCCGCTTCGTCGAAGGCATCTTCGACCTCTGCCGCACCGCGCAATCGCTCGGCTACGCGCTGATCGTCGTCACCAACCAGTCCGGCATTGCGCGCGGCCTCTACACTCCCGCCGACTTCGAAGCCCTCATGCACTGGATGACGCAGCAGTTCTCCGCGCAGGGAGTCACCCTCACCGCCGTCTACCACTGCCCGTACCACCCCACGCACGGCATCGGCGAGTACCAGCGCGAGTCCGAAGACCGCAAGCCCGCCCCCGGCATGATCCTCCGCGCCGCCCGCGACCACAACCTCGACCTCACCCAGTCCCTCCTCGTCGGCGACCGCTGCACCGACATCGCAGCCGCCCACGCCGCCGGCCTTCGCCACGCCTTCCTCATCCAAGGCACCGAAACCGCCCCATGCCCCGGCCCCCACACCGCGATCGCCACGCTAGCCGAAGCCCAATCATGGCTGCAAAAAGCTGTGAGCTGACAGCATAAAAGCTGTCAGCTCACTAATTTCTTGCGCCCTTGAACGCCAGCAGCCAAGCCACCTAGACCGGCAGCCCATCCACCTTGGGTAATGGGAACTCCACCTTCAACTGCTCCAGCTTCGGTGCGAACTCCTGTGCAACCTGCGGGTTCACCTTGGCCAGCGCTCCGACGGTCGAAAGCAGCAGCAGCCGCGCCGGCACATTCGCCGGTTCTGCCAGGCAAAGATCCAGCTCGCCCTGCAGAATCTCGCGTTCGCCATTCAAAAACTGCGGCGACACTCCATCCATCGAAGCGCAACGCACCGCCAGCAACTGCTCCAGCCGCAGCAGGTACGAGCCAAACGTCGTTGGCCCCGGCACCTGGTACGCCGCACTCTCCGTCGCCGGTCCCAGCACCTTCAGGAGCTCGACTACTTCGTCCGCCAGGTCGCCCAACCCGTCCTCCGGCGTGCCTGGCATAAACTCGGCCTGCAGCTCGCCAATCCGCGTGCCGTCGATGGTGCGGATAAACGCAAGCTCCGCCGTCCACGGTTCTACCTCCGCATCCAGGTGCACGCTCACGACGTAGTCGCTCGCGTGATCGCCGGTCTGCACCGTCTGCACCGCCGCCTCATCCGGCCAGCGCTGTCCGCTCACCACGAAGCCGCTTACCGGCGCAATCGCCCACGGAGCCATCGCGCGGCCAGCCGCTGCCGTCCTCATCTCTACCTGCTCGGCAAAGAACAGCGGCAGCGAACGGGTCATGCGCCCGATCGTATCCGCGACCTGCATCTGCTCTTCCGGGGAAGTCTCCGGCGCCTCCGCCGTCCCGCCCAGGAATGTCACCTTCGGCGCAGCCGCGCTCTTCGGCTGGAACAGCCCACGAGCCGGCGACCCCGGCGGAAGCCAGACCGGCCCATCCACGCGCAGCATGCCCACCTGCAGCTGCTGCTGCGCGCTGCCGCTCGCGTTCACGCCGGCCACGCGGCGCCTTGCAATCTCCGCGTCCCAGTAGGAAAGCGCATCCTTCCAATCCGGCCGGTTCTGCGCCCAAAGCGCAGCCTTCACCTGCTCCGCCGGCTGCAGATTGCCCGTATCCACCAGCGCCTTGATCAGGTTGTTTCCGACCGGCATCCCGTGCCACTCCGGCACAAAGTGCGGCGCCGTCAGCTCGATCAACTCACGCAGATGCCCCTTCGCGCCCAGGTCGCCGCTCATCTGCATCATCACGTCCGGAGGCACCGGCTTCGGCATCCGCTCGAGCGCCTCCTCGTAAAGTGCCCGCGCCCCGGCCACATTGCCAGCGTTAAGCTCCCCCCGCGCCAGCCATATCTGCGCCCGCCAGCTGTTCGGCCGCGCCGCAATCTCTCGCAGCACCGCCTCCGCAGCCACATCGCCGCCGCGCTCCTGCGCCATCGAGGCATACCAGCCCAGCCCCGAATCGTGGTTCGGCTCAATCTCCAGCGCGCGCGTCAGCGTCTCGTTCGCAAGCTCGGTCTGCCCCTTGTCGGCGTAGATCTTCGCCAGGTTCACCAGCACCGAGCCGTCTTCGCCGTGCTTCTCCGCGAACTCCGTCAGCAGCTTCTCCGCCTCGTCGCGCCGTCCCGTGCTCGCCATTACGATCGCAGCCATGCAGGCTCCGCGTCCGGCAATCGGATCGATCTCCAGCAGATGGTCTGCGGCGTCGCTCATCTCCGCGACAAACCCTTCATTAATGCTGTTCAGAATCACCGCGTAGAGCCGGTCCGCATCGTCCCAGGCCTCCTTCAACATGCCCGGAATCACATTCGTCCGCCACTCCTCGCGCGGCACCATCACCTCGCGCCCGTACTGGTCGAACGCCCGCACCGTCTCCGGCGCCTGCTCGCCCTGCCCGTTTTCCAATCCCGCTGCTTCCTCTGCCATCGATCCCTCTTGCTTCTCAACCAAACCAGTGCTCATCCCTTACTTCGTCTCCGTATTCGTTTCCACAGCCAGCCCGACCCGCAGCATCGTGGCTTCGTCAAAATGTTTCGCCATCACCTGCACGCCAATCGGCAGCCCATCCTTCGTCTGCCCGCACGGCACACTCATGCCGCAGATGCCCGCCAGGCTCGCCGCTACGGAGTAGATATCGGCTAGGTACATCGAGACCGGATCATCCACCTTCTCGCCCAGCTTGAACGGCGGCGTCGGCGTCATCGGCCCCAAGATCGCGTCGACCTTGGCAAACGCATCGAGGAAGTCCCGCGCGACCAGCGTCCGCACCTGCTGCGCCTTCTTGTAGTACGCGTCGTAGTAGCCCGCGCTCAGCGAATAGGTGCCCAGCAGAATGCGCCGCTTCACCTCCGGCCCGAAGCCCTCTTCGCGTGTCAGCTTGAACATCTCCGAGAGCGTCTTCGCCTCGGCCGACCTCGGCCCAAACCGCACGCCATCGAACCGCGAAAGATTCGACGAAGCCTCCGCCGTCGCAATCACGTAGTACGTCGGAATCGCGTAGCGCGTATGCGGCAGGCTGATCTTCACGATCTCGCAGCCCTGCGTGCGCAGCCCGTCGATCGCGCGCTCCACCGCAGCCTTGATCTCCTCGTCCAGACCCTCGCCGAAGTACTCTTCCGGCACGCCGATCTTCAGACCGGCAACCGGCTCCTTCAAAGCAGCAGCATAGTCATCGACGGGCCGGTCCGCGCTCGTCGCATCCAGCGCATCTTTCCCCGCCAGCACGCTCAACATCGTCGCCGCGTCCGCCACGTTCGCCGTAAACGGCCCCACGCGATCGAGCGACGAGGCAAACGCAATCAGCCCGAAACGGCTGATCCGCCCATACGTCGGCAGCACACCCACCACTCCGCAAAACGCCGCCGGTTGACGGATCGAGCCGCCCGTATCCGTGCCCAGCGTCGCCGCCGCAAAGCCCGCCGCAACCGCCGCCGCCGAACCTCCGCTCGACCCGCCCGGAACGCGGTCGAGCGCGCGCGGATTGCGCACCGCGCCATAGGCCGAGTTCTCGTTCGAGCTGCCCATGGCGAACTCATCGCAGTTCAGCTTGCCCAGGATCACCGCGCCCGCAGCCTCGAGCTTCGCCACCGCCGTCGCGTCGTACGGCGGCATCCACCCGCGCAGAATCTTCGATCCCGCCGTCGCCGGCGCACCCTGCATCGCGAACACATCCTTCACCGCAACCGGCACCCCGGCCAGCGGCCCGGCATCCTCGCCCCTGGCCAGCTTCTCGTCCACGCGGGCAGCCTGCTCCAGCGCGCGCTCCCGGCTCAGCGCCAGGAAGCTGTTGATGCCTAGCCCAGCATCGCCATCGAGCTCTTCAATCCGCCGATAATGCTGCGCAACCAACTCGACAGCAGTTCCCGTCCGAGCCGCCTCACGCGCACTCGCAAGCGACACAGCCGCACCTGAGCCCTGAGCGCTGATCCCTGATCCCTGACTTGTCACCGTTCGATCACCTTCGGAACCTTGAAAAACCGTCCATCCGTCTCCGGCGCCGACGCCATCACCGACTTGCGGTCAATCGACGGCCGCAGCGTATCCGCCCGCAGCGATTCTCCCGCCTCGCCTGAAAGCGTCCCCAGCAGATCGCCCACCTGCGCCATCGGCACCACATTGGCCGTATCCAGCTCGCTCAAGGTTGCAATATGCTCCAGAATCGCGTTCAAATCCCGCTGCATCCGCGGCTCTTCCTCGGCTGTCAGCTCCAGGTTGGCCAGTTCGGCCACCCGCCGAACCTCCTCCAGACTCACTCCACTCATCAGAAATCCATCCTCGGCATCCAAAGTCGTCCGCCCCAGCAAGAAAAGCTAGAAGCTAGGAGCTAGAAGCTGCCTTATAGAAGTGTATCCCGCCCAGCTTCACCTCCGCGATTCGCCCCAGCTCCCTCTGCAAAACCGCCTGCATCCCCTTCATCTGTTCCATCCAGGCCGAATCTGTTACCTCGACCCGCAACGTCCCCGCCTCGAACCCCACCACCACGCCCTTCCGGGCCATCGCCGCCCCGCACGCCACCGGCCAAGCTGCGCGCAGGCGGTCCAACGGCTCCATCGTCTGCAGGCTGCGCCCCAGCGACCCGCGCAGCACCTCTCTCATGCTCTCCATCAACCGCGAACCTCCCGCGCCGCCGTCACCAGCTCGACCGCGCTCTCCACATGGTCCACCGTAATCCTTTCCATGCAATCCGTCGCCTGCCCGTCGAAGTTGAAGCCTAGGTGCAGATAGCCGCAACCCTCGCCCGGCGCCTCCACGCCAAACGCCCGCGGCCCCACCGGCCCCCAGCGCCCGTTGCGGTTCGGCCCGTTGATCGCCACCGTCGGCGCCCCGACAATCGCCGCCAGGTGCATCACGCCGGTATTGACGCTCACCACCACCCGCGCCCGCATTAGCATCCGCGCCAGCGCCTTGAATCCATCTGTCCCCACAAAGGCCCGTGCGTCCAGCCCAGTAGCCTGCATCTTCGCGACGAACGGCTCCGTCCGCGGCAGATCTGAAGGTGCCCCGGTAATCGCAAACACCGTGCCCGGCCCAGCCAGCCTGCGCGCCAGCTCCAGCCAGCGCTCCTCTGGCCACTCCCGCAGCCAGCTCCGCTGCCCGGAAGCCCAGAGGTGAAACACCACCAGATCCGTCACCTCCGCAAGCGGCTCCGCCCCCGCAGCCTCCGGAACCCGCACCTGCGGCGGCGAGCCAGCCGGAATCCCCACGCCACCCAGCAACGCCCGAAAGTTATCCACCTCGTGCCGGTCGTCCCGGTGCGTCACGGTCACGTCGTACCCCCGGCTCCGATACATCCCAGCCGTCCGAAAGCCCGCCGTAAACCGCGCCCCGCTCATCATCGTGTAAAACGCCGTCAGCCGCTGCCACGACGAAAAATCCAGCAGCACGTCCAGCCGCTCCGCCCGCATCTGCCGTATGGTCTCAGGCGGCTTCGTCAGGTCGATCACCACCCGCTTGTCCGCGCCCTCCAGCAGCTCCGCCGCCGCCAGGTTCTGCTTCACGCAGAAGTGCACGATTTTGACGCCCGCCCCGAAATGCTTCCGAACATCCCGCAACGCTCCCGAAAACAGCAGCGTATCGCCCAGCGCCGGCGAGCACATCACTCCCACGCGCCGCACGTCCGCCGGCATCGTTCGCTTCCGCCGCAGCGTCGCAACCAGGTTCAGCAGGGGGATTCCCACCCAGTAGTCCAAAACTCGATTCTTCCTGCTCCCTCGCTGCATGTCCCGATTCTATTGCGGGCAAAGAAAACCCCGGAGCGAATCCCGGGGCTCTCCTCCGCTTACCTTTTGCGCTACTTAGTAAGCGCCTTCCTGGTTCACCACAGACTTCACTGTCAGCGCGAGGATCTTCGCATCGCGCAGCAGGCTCCAGCCGTTCACGTACTCACAATCCAGCTTCACCCGCGCCTCATAGCTCAACGTGCTCCGGCCCGAGACCTGCCACAGCCCGGTCACGCCCGGCTTTACCCGCGTATAGCACTGGAAACACTCGGCATACTTCTCAACCTCCGCGGCCACAATCGGCCTCGGCCCCACCATGCTCATGCGGCCGGTAATCACGTTCCAGATCTGCGGCAGCTCATCCAGGCTCAGCCGTCGCATGACCCTGCCAATCCTCGTCACGCGCGGGTCGTCCTGCAGCTTATGCGTCAGATTCCATTCCTTCCGAGCCTCCGGATGCGTCACCAGGTATCGCTCCAACACCTCGGACGAATTTACGCACATCGTGCGAAACTTCCACATCGAAAAGAACGCACCATTCTTGCAAATGCGCCGGTGCGAAAAGAACACGGGACCGGGTGAGGTCAACTTCACCAGTACAGCCAGAATCAGCAAAATGGGCAGTAACACCGGCATCGCAAGGGCCGCGAGCGCCAGATCCACTCCGCGCTTCACCACCCGGTATCGAACCAGGTTTGAGGGGTTCAGCACCTGCTGCTGGCCTCGGCTTCTCGTCCGCGACCAAACCTGGGACCCCTCGTACTGCCCAAAATCCGCAGCAGGGTAGGAGTACGAAGCAGCGTTGCCGGTCAAAATTTCCGCAGTGCCCGCTTCGTTCAATCCCGTCTCGTTCTGCGCCATGCGAAGCCCCAACAACAAACCGATTAGCGTCCCTTCGGTGGGAGATCACCGGGGCGAGCCCGGTCCAACCCAACCCGAATGCAGCCCGTAAGCCCATACCTCTCTGCGGCTCACAAGCTCCTTTCCCGTTGGTGGAGGTCCTGCACTGCACACCAGCCCCCGCGGAAAGCTCAACACGACATGCACCGGTTCTTCATCCGCGCTTGTGTAGCGAAGGGTTCCAAACGGCCGCATGCTCCGCGTGTGAACCCACAATGCCCGTCGTCTATCATCCTTGGATGCAGGTTTTCGAAACATCGCTGTGCGACGTCAAGCTCCTCCGTCCGAAGCGTTTTGGAGATGATCGCGGCTGGTTTGCCGAGTTCTACAACGCCTCCAACTTCGCCGCGCGCAACCTTCCCACCCATTTCGTGCAGGACAACCAGTCCAGGTCTGCAAAGGGAGTTCTCCGCGGACTCCACTATCAACTCGAAAAAGAGCAGGGAAAGCTCGTTCGCGTCCTCGCCGGCCACATCTTCGATGTCGTCGTCGACCTGCGAAGGAGCTCGCCCACCTTCGGCCAGCATGAAGGCTTCCACCTCAAACCGCTCGACGACGAAGACGAACTCTCCATGCTCTGGATCCCCGAAGGCTTCGCCCACGGCTTCCTCGTCCTCTCGGATTCGGCGGAGGTCCTCTACAAGACCACCAATCTCTACCACCCACCCGGCGAGCGCTCCATCCGCTGGGACGACCCCACCCTCAACATCCAGTGGCCGCTCGACGCCCTTGGCGGTATCGCTCCCGCGGTCAGCGCCAAAGACGCCAAAGGCTCCAGCTTCCGCGAAGCCGACCTGCCGTGAGGCAGGGCCTAGGGTGTAGGGCCTAGGGTTTAGGGTCTATGGACTGGAGATCAAGGAGGTAGGAACCGCTTCAACCACTTCCCCAAACCCTAGTCCCTAGTCCCTAGTCCCTAGTCCCTAGTCCCTAGTCCCTGTCCTCTGACCTTCGACGTCGGTCGAAACCGCACTGCGCTCCAAACCGCATCCACCGATACGATCGACACCACAATCCACCCTGCGTAAGTCATTGGCTCCCAGCCTGAATCCCGCGTCAGGTCCGTCTTTACCTTGCTCGAGATCTTCGGATAGCCGATCCAAACCTTCGCATCGTCTCGCCCCGCGCCCACCATTACCGGCGCAATCTCCTCAAGCGCGCTGCTATCCCGCGCAAACCCCAGGATCAGGTCGAACTCTCCGCCCGGCGCGCCATCCCCCGGCCGCACCGGCGTGTGCTCCACCCCGGCAAACGGCGACTCCAACGCCTGCGGCAGGCCCACTTCGAGCACTCGCATTCCGGGTTTCCAGCCGATCTTTTCGCGCAGCAGTTTCTCCGCCATGCTGAGATTCTAGTCCGCATACGGGCAACCCAAAATCCTAAATTTGTTGCGCACATCTTCCCCGAATCAACCCGTGTTCTTACCAGTGCAGGTCGTAAGAAGCAGGGAAGTTAGAAGCAAACGAAGTTCAGAAACACAAGGAGGATGTCATGAAGCTCATCAACGCACTCAAGCTCACCAACGTCAAAACCGCCGTCACCCGTGCAGCTGCCGTCGCGCTCGTCGCCGGCGCCGCCTTCCTGGCAACTCCCGCCAAAGCCAATGCGCAAGTCGCCGTCGGCTTCCGCGCCGGACACGTCGCGGTAGGCGTCGGAATCCCCGGACGGGTCTACGTCGCGTCTCGCCCGTACTACGCGGCGCCTGTCTACGTCGCACCCGAACCGGTCTACGGCTACTACGGCCCGCGCGTCGTCTACGATCGGCACCTCGGCTGGCACGATCGCCGCTTCTATCGCTAAACGGCGAAGTCCTGCCGGACGGGCGCCCTGCGCGGGCAGCGCTCACTTCGTGAGTCACGACTGCTTTGCCCAGTCCTCCCGTTGGTCGGCACATAACCGTGTGCCGACCAACGGGAGGACCAACGCGAAGCCCAACACCCCACGAAGTGGTCCCCGCGCGGGACGAGCGCGCCTTTAGCTTTTACTGTAGTAACGCCCTTCCAAATCCGCACACCCCCGGCAAAGAATCACTCCATCCCGCCTTACCTCGCGGTCATAGTTGATCCCCTCGCCGCACTCCGCGCACACAATCCTGCCGGACTTATACCCCGGCATCTCCCTGGCCTCGATCGGCACCGTTACCCATTCCTCGGTAAACAGCTCTGCATCCGCCATCTCGCGGTACGCATGCATCTGCTGCTGATTCTTCGGCTCGATCTCCGGATAAAGCTCCCGCGCACGATCCTTCGAGCTCTCCCGTGCCGCCACGCGGATCGCCCGGCCCGTCGCCAGATCGACAAACGTCGCCGCCATCTTGCCCCAGTCGCGAAACTTCAGCGCGCGCTTGCCCAGACGGCATCCGGTCACAACCGCAATCGCATCCGTCGCGCAACGGTCGATCTCGACAAACGTCACCAGCCGCTTGCGGTCCGCACCCTTCGGGTCTTCAATCCGCAGCCGCGCCAGCCCTAGCATCGCCATCCGCACACCCAGAATCTGCCCGGCACAAAGGTGCCCGTGCGCCACCTCCGCCTCACCCACCAGCGCGTTGAAATCCAAGCCCATAATCCAAGTTTACGCGCGGTCATTCGTCGCTATTCTCTTCGATCAGCGAACTCCCGCCCACCACCTCGAACGTATAACTCTCGCCACCCGTAGCCTTCACCGTCACCCGCATCGGTGCGCGCTCCCACTCCGCCGGCGCACATACCGGCACAAAGTGGTTCGCCTGCGGCCACCCTCCTATCTGCTTCTGCACGACGGCCTTCCGCGCACCCAGCTGCGCGACGACGGCAAACAGCCCGCCCTTCGCCGTTGTGCCGATGCCACAGTAAGCCGCATAGTCCCGGTACCAGACCACGTTCGAGAACGCCGCGTCGAACTCCGGAAGATGGACCGCTGCGATGTGCCCGGTCACCCGATCGACCAGCAGCCAGGGGCCCGGCTCCCACACCCACCTGGCCTCGCGATCCAACGGCAGCGCATCGTTCACGCGCATTACGCGCCGTATGGCAAAGCTGCGGTCCGTCACCTCGTGCATCTCGCCCATCGTCCACTCGCGCTGTCGCTCATCGACCACAAGCGCCCGCACCTTCAGCGTGGTCGTCTCCTCGTTCTTCTCATCCGGCGTCACATCGGCCGGCGTAAAAGGAACCTTCTTCACCGGTCCCAGCGTCACCACGTGGATCTTCGGCGGCTTCGCCAGCTTCGGTGCCGCAGCCTGCCCAAATGCCGCCGCAGACACGGTAGTAGCCAACAACAATCGATAAGAATTACACATAGCGGAACCCTACAAGGAACACATCCCGAAGCGGCCCAACCTCCGCACTTTACTTCCAAAAGGGTTCCATTTCGGCACTAAACCAGCTAGCAGCTAGGAGCTAGCAGCTGGTAGCTATCCTTTCCCGTACCTCCCAAGATTCCCTTGCTCCATTTCCTGTGCAAGTTTTCCGCCCCGCGACGACTTTTCAAGAAACTGCAATCCCACCCCGGAGTAGTATCGTGTCATCAGCGGTCTTGGTGGAAGCGCACGGCCGCGCCAGGCTCCCGGCATCCTCAGAGGAGTCAGCGGACCGAAATTCGAGCAGCACAAAGGAAGGAAATTGAGCACAATGTGGAAACCCAATCAGCCAGGATCTACCCCCCAGACGCCAGAGCCACAGCGCCCTGCAACACCTCCCGTCTCCACTTTTGAGACCTCCACCGCGGCCCAGCCCGCGCGTCCCGCCGCTACGAGCGCGGCAACCGCCGCCTCCACCGGCGAGCAGGCCACCATCGGCAAGTCCCTCATCATCAAGGGCGAGCTCTCCGGCTCCGAATCCCTCTTCATCGACGGCAAGGTCGAAGGCACCATCAACCTGCCCGGCAACCGCGTTACCGTAGGCCGCAACGGCCAGGTCGCCGCCAACATCCTCGCCCGCGAGATCGTCGTGCTCGGCAAGGTCCGTGGCAACTGCCAGGCCTCCGACCGCGTAGACATCCGCTCCGAAGGCTCGCTCACCGGCGACGTGATCGCCGCACGCATCTCCATCGAAGACGGCGCGTTCTTCAAGGGCGGCATCGACATCCGCAAGCCCGGCTCCGACGCTCGCCCGACACCGGTCGAGAGCAAAGAACCCATCGCGATCAACAGCTAATCCGTCAGCCTCCACGCTGGCTACCCCAGATCTCGCCCGAGATCTGGGGTTTTTCTATTGGACCCCTCCCCCCCCCCATCTCGCAAAATATTGCAAACAAAGGGTTTGCAGCTAAAATATTCAAACGAAAGGACTTATGTGCGGCACCCGAAGTGCGGGCGCGTAAGTCGCCTGTTTACAGCAGTTACGCGGCCAGGTTTCGGAAGATTGCGAAAGCTGCTGCGAGGACGCCCACGCCTATCCAAACACTAGGTGCCAGCCTGACGTCTTTTCGACAGATCCGAAGAACTCCGAAGATAGCCGCGAGCGGAAGCAACGAGACGATCAACGCATTCAGCTTCCAAGCTCCCGCCACATCCCCGCGCAGTAAAGCCGCCAGGGCCCGCGTTGCACCGCACCCGGGACAGAGCCAGCCCGTAGCCTCGAAGAACGGGCACTGTGGATAGAATCCATAGCGCTCGGGCGGGAACAACAGCAAGACGGCCGCGCCCCCCATCAGCAGCCCAGACACGCTCCCGGCCTTTATCCAATGCCCTGGCACGCTAATACTGCCGAACCGCTCCCGCACCATACCGCGCCGCCTGCTTCATCGCGTTGATCCGGTTCAGGTGGTACTGAAAGTAAAGCCCGCCGAAGAAGAACGTCATCACCGGGTTCAACTGCAGGCCCACAGGCTCTGGCCCGTTGAAGTGCTCTTCCAGCGACGCCCTCTGGCTGAAGCGCGCGACCAGTCGCACGACCCAGGCCACCAGCCCAATAAACAGACCGCCATGGTTGCCTGACATCCCATGAAGCCCCGGCGTAAATACGTGGTGCACGGAGTAGTTCGCCGATTCCAACCACTGGATCACCAGCAGCACGCCTGCGCCAATGTAATAGAACAGCGACGTCGCATTCGGCTGCACGCGCTTCAGCCACGCCGCCACAATCAGGTTCCAGATAAACATGAACAGCGAGCAGGTCAGCACCGCAAACAGCAGCACCAGCCCCCAATGCAGGTTTGGTGCATCCGGGTAGGGCGAACCGGCCAGCACGTTCGGATTCGGCGCCACATACCCCGGCTGCCCATAGTCAAAGCCGCTATATCCTGCCGCGGCCGCACCCGTGACCGTGCCCACGTTGGTGTACGCGGGTCCCGATCCCGCCATCGGCTCGCTCACCGGAGGAACCGTGCCAGGAGGCACATTCCCCGCCAGAATCTGCGAGACCGGCACCCACTCCGTCATCGTCTCGCTCTTGGCCAGGTCGGTCGGTAGCACGTTGCCGCTCGCCAGGTAACGTTGCAGGTCTTCAAGCGTATAGGGCCCATACTCCTGGCCATTGCGGGAGATCTGATAGTGCATCGGAGCCACTCCTTGCGGCGGAAAATGCTTGGGGAAAACGTTCGTCCGATCCTTACACGGACTTAGCGCAAGCACAACTCTTTCCGCAATACGCCCGCAGCCCGCTATCCGTTCCCCTACAAAACCTGCTCCTCCACCGACGCGAGCTCCACATCCTTCGCGGCACGGCTCCACGTGATGCGCAGGTCTGTGACGCCGTGCAGCGCAAAGGCACCGGGAGCCTTTGCCGTAATCGCGAGGAAGTCCGCCCGGTGCACGTCCTCAAGGTAAAAGGAAGGCCGCGCATCCGGTTGCACCGCGGCAACCTCCACATGGCTCATCTCCAGGTTGCGCAGATGGCGCAGGAAGAAGCCCTGCGCCGGCATCGGCCCGAACATCGCCTGCTCCGGGTACTCCTCGGCCTTCTCTGCCGGCCGCAACGCCGCCTGCGCCGCGTCCGCCCCACCCATTTGCTGCATGTAGAAGTTCGCAATCTTCACATCCTCGATCGCAAACCCTGGCACCCCCGTCAGGATATTCGACAACGGCGCCAGCGACCCCGAACTCACCACATTCGACACCAGGATCCGCCGCATCGCCCCCACCTTCGTCGTCTCCTTCGGCCCACGCAGCCGCGAGCCGAGGCGCACAAACAGCGGCGAGTTGTTCGTCCCGCGCATGGTGATATTCGAGACCGCAATGTCCTCGCAGATCGCGCCATCCTCGCTCTCGAACGTGATCCCGTGGCAATCCTCCAGCACGCACCCGGTAATCGTAATGTTCCTGAACCCACCATTCGACTCCGTCCCGCACTTGATCTGCCCGGTGCCGGACTTCTTGCCCGCATCCGTAAATCGCTTCCGCGTCCCGTCGATCACCGTCCCGAGCTCAAAGCCGCCCGTTACGTAACAGTCGCTGATCGTAACGTTTTCGGTGGAGCGCGCATACCCCAGCGCATAGCTGCTCTTTGGGCAGATCGCGTCGTCCCACGGCGAGTTCACCGTACAGTTCGAAACGCGGACATTCCGGCAGCAATCGATGTCCATCCCGTCGCGATCGGTATCGATCGTCACATTGTCGATCGTCACGTTATCGACGCCCGTCAGCAGCAGGCCGAAGTGACCGCCCTTCAGGATCGAGAAGTCCCGCATCGTCACATTGCGACAGTTCTTCAGCGCGATCGCCTTGTTGCCGACGCCCGCCTGCTCCGCCACAAACGTCGCATAACCGCCCTCCCCGCGGTATCCGCGGCTCAGCCCCTTGCCGAAGATCAACCCCGGCCCGGTAATCGACACATCATGAATCCCCTCGCCCCAAAGCAGCGAGTTGTGCCAGTGGTTATGGCCGTAGTCCTGGTACGCATCCCACTCCGTCTTCGGCTCCGCGGCATCGTACGTGCCGCCCATCTGCCCTGTCGCCTCACCGGCTTTCGGCGAATCCGCCGCCAGAATCACCGCACCCTGCGACAGGTAGAGCCCCACTCCACTCTTCAATCGAATTGAAAAGCAAAGATACGTTCCTGCGGGAAACACCACCGTCCCGCCACCTGCCGCGGCCGCAGCTTCAATCGCCGCGTTCACCCCTGGCGTGTCGAGTGTCTTTCCCGTGCCCGTCGCCCCATACGTCCGCACATCGAAGAACATCGGGCTCAACCGGCTCAAACCAGCTCCAACCCGTTCCTGCGCAACCCCCGGTACCGCTCCAACCAAAGCCAACGGAGAAAACTTCAGCAAATCCCGACGAAACGCATCCATGGCCGCAATGCTACCAGCCCCCCACCCTCCCGACCAACGGGAGGGGCACGCGAAGCCCAGTACCCCACGAAGTGGTGCCCGCCCGGCGTGGGGGCGCTTTAGTACTTCGGCAGATCCGCCGTAGACCACCCGCCGCCCAGCGCCTTGATCAGCAGCACCGAAGCATCCATCCTGCGCCGTTCGATATCAATGTCGTTCCGCTGATTCGTAAGCGCCGTCTGCTGCGCCGTGACCACCTGCAGATACGTATCCAACCCGCCCACATAGCGGTTATCGAAGATCTTTTGCGCTCCTTCGGCCGCCACCGTCGCCTCACGCTGCTGCGCGGCCTCCGTCGCCAGAATCCGCAGCGCCGCCAGATTGTCTTCCACCTGCTGGAATGCCGTCAGCACCGTCTGCTTGTAATCCGCCGAGTTCTGCTCGAACACAGCCCGCGCCTGCGCCGACGTATTCTTCCTCAGCCCGAAGTCGAAGATGTTGTAGTTAACCGTCGGCCCAATCGCATAGACCAGGTTCGAAGCGTCGAACAGGTTCGCCAGCGACCCCGATTCATATCCGCCCGCCGCCGAAAGACCCACGGTCGGAAAGTACGCGGCGCGTGCAATCCCCACCTGCTGATTGCCCTCAGCCGCCCGCCGCTCCGCCGCGGCAATATCCGGCCGGCGCTCCAGCAACTGCGAAGGCAGTCCAGTCGGAATGGTTGGCGGCGTCGTGTCGAGCGGCTGCTCGGCCAGCGCGAAGCTGTTCGGCGGCTGCCCAATCAGCACCGCAATCGCATGCTCATACTGCGCGCGCTGCACCTTGATGTCCTGCAGCTGCACGACCGCGGCCTGCAACTGCGTCTTCGCCTGGAACACATCCGACTCGTTCGAGATCCCGCCCTCAAACCGGTTCGTCGTAATCCGCAGCGCCTCTTCGTAGTCCTTCACCGTGCTCTCGAGCAGCTTCGTCTGCGCATCATCCGCCCGCAGCTCGAAATAATCCACCGCAAGCTCCGACTGCACCGAAAGCTGCGCATTCTGCCGGTCCGCCGCCGTAGCCTGCGTCTCTTCCCTTGCGATATTCACCTGCCGCCGGATCTTCCCCCACAGGTCGACCTCCCAGCTCGCCGTCAGCGGCAGCTGGATATCCGCCACGCCCGCGTTCGTGCCCGGCGCCGAAAAATAAGGGCGCCCCGCCGAATACCTCACCCCTTGCGCCAGCGCCTGCGTCCCAATCTGCGGAAACAGCTGCGACCGGCTAATGCCAATCTGCGCCAGCGCCTGCTCATACCGCGCCGCGTAGCTCTTCAACGACTCGTTCTGAATCCCCGCCTTGACCTCCAGCAGGTTCAGCTCATCGTTGCCGAAGATCGTCCACCAATCTCCGCGCAGCGTACCATCCGCCGGCGTCGCCGGGTGCCAGTTCGCATCCGGCGGCCCAGCCTCCTTGTACGCGGCGTCGCTCTTGTCGACGGTCACGCCTGGAGCCGTATACGCCGGAACAAGCGGCTTTTTATACTTCGGTCCCACCATGCAGCCGGTCGAACTCAACACGAAACCAGCCGCAACCAAACCCGCGAATCTGCGCGCAAACACGTTCATTTGCCCGCCCCGCCCGTCACCTTCACCGGCTGCCCATTCGTCAGCGCGTCCGAAGGATCGACGATCACCTCATCGTCCTTGCTCAAACCGGACGAAACTTCCACCGTCTGGCCGTGATCGGCAGCAATCTTGACCGGGATAAGTACCGCCTTACCGTCGCGCACCACGCCCACCTGCATGCCCTGCGCCCGGAACAGCAGCGTATTCGAAGGCAGCGTCAAATTGCTCCCATTCGTCGGCACCTTGAAGTGCACCATCACGTAAGCACCCGGCAGCAGCTTGCCGCCCGGATTCGGCACATCCACTTCGACGTTGAGCGTGCGCGTCGACGGATCGATCGCGCTCGCGTTCCGTGCAATGTTCCCGGTAAACGTCTGTCCTGGATACTCATCCGCCGTCAGCGTCGCGGTCCCGCCATCGCGCACAAAGGTCGAGTAGACCTCGGGCACCGAAACAAACACGCGCAGCATGCCGATCTCCGCCAGTTGAAACAGCGGACGCGCCGCCGCTGCGCCGCTCAAACCGCCTTGAATCAGATCGCCGATATCCGTATTCCGAGCCGTCACAATGCCGCTGTATGGCGCGTAAATCTGCTCAAACGACTGCAGCTGCTGGTACCGCCGCACAGCCGCCTCTGACGCCTCGAGCGCCGCCTGCTTCGCCGCCTGGTCGCTCACCGCCTGGTCCGTCTCCTGCTTCGAAACCGAGTTCGATTTCAGCAGATTCGTATACCGCGCCGCGGTCGTCTTCGCCAGGTTCAGGTTCGCCTGCGCCACCTGCAAATCCGCCTGCGCCGCCTGCAGCTGCTGGTCGACTTCCGGCGTCTCGATCACCGCCATCAGCTGCCCCTTCTGCACATGCGCGCCGATGTCGAAGTACCACTTCTTCAAATACCCGTTCGTCCGCGAATAGATCGGCGTATCCACATACGCCTGCGTGCTGCCCGGCAGCGCCAGCGTTCCTGAAGCAACGCCCCCCGTTGGAAACACCACCTTCACCTCCGGGATCGACGAAGCCTTGTTCTCCTGCGTCAGCACGACGTCCGCCGCCGACCGCTGATGAATCCCCCAGATCACGATCGCCGCAATCACCACCAGCAGCACGATCAGCCCGATCCAGAACCCACCGCCCAGCTTGCCATCTGAGACATGCACCGGCACACTGCCGTGAAGTGCTCCGTGCGCGCTATGCGCCTCCGCCGGGGTCGCCGTCGCCGTCGCCTCAAGCGGCCGACCCGTCAGCCGGTCGCCCCGCCCTTGCTGGTTGGTCTCGTCCACGTTGTAGCCGTGGCCTTCGCTCTCCAGCGGCGCCACATCCCGTTCGTTCTGCAAAGCAGTTCTACCATCTTGCTGATTCATCTCTAGGCTCCCGCCGAAACTTGATTCTGTTCGAGCACACGTGCCTCAACCGCCGGCGTCTTCCTGCCCCCGTGCAGCAGCGCGTACACCGAAGGCACAAACACCAGCGTCGCCACCGTCGCCGCGCACAACCCGCCAATCACCGCGCGTCCCAGCGGCGCATTCTGCTCGCCGCCTTCGCCCAGCCCCAGCGCCATCGGCACCATGCCGATAATCATCGCCAGCGCCGTCATCATCACCGGCCGGAATCGCGTCGCGCCCGCCTCGATTGCCGCCAGGACCGCATCGCCATGTTCCAGATACTGCGTCGTCGCAAACGACACCACCAGGATCGAGTTCGCCGTCGCCACGCCCATGCACATAATTGCGCCCATCAGCGCCGGCACGCTCAGCGTCGTGTTCGTCGTAAACAGGAACATCACAATGCCCGCCAGCGCCGCAGGCAGCGCCGTAATGATGATGAACGGATCCAGCCACGACTGGAAGTTCACCACGATCAGCAGGTATACCAGCACAATCGAGAACACCAGGCCGCCCAGCAGCCCGATGTACGAGGCCTTCATCGTCTCCACCTGCCCACGCACCCGCAGGAAGCTCCCGCGCGGCAGCTCCTTCGTATGCCGCGCCACGATGTTGTCGATCTGCCGGCTCACCGAGCCGAGGTCCCGCCCCTGCACGTTGCCGTAGATATTCAGCACCCGCCGGATGTTGTAGTGGTCGATCACCGGCATCTCGGTCGTGCGCGTAATCGTCGCCACGTCGGCCAGGATCTCCGGCTTCACCGCCGTCGGCGAAGACAGCGGCACGTTCTCCAGGTCGTTCATCGATTGAATGGTGTACTGCGGCGACTCCGCCACAATGCTGTACAGCACCTTGTTCTTCGGATTCAGAAAGAACTGCGGATTCAGCTGCGAACTGCCGCTCAGGATATCCACCAGGCTCGACCCCACATCCTGGAACGTATATCCGCCCTGCTCCGCCTTCGTCCGGTCCACATCGATCTTCAACGCCGGGTAATCGTCCGGCTCTTCAATTCGCAGGTCGACCAGGCCCGGCACCTTCTGCATCTCGGCCAGCACCTCGTTCGCCACCTTGCGATTGCCCGCAATGTCCGATCCCTCAAACTGCACGTCGATCGGCGCCGGCAGCCCAAAGTTCAGGATCTGCGTCACGATGTCCGAAGGCAGGAAGTAGAACGTCGTCCCCGGAAACGCTCCCGGCAGAACCTTGCGCAAATCCTCGACGTAGTCCTCCGTCGCGTGATGCTTCTCGTTCAGCGAAACCAGGATGTCCGCATCGCCCGCACCATACAAACCCGAAGTCGCATGTTGCGTGTTCAACGTGGAGTAGGGCAGCCCGATGTTGTCCAGAATGTTGTTCAGCTCGCTCTTCGGGACCACCGTCCGGATCTTCGACTCCACCTCATCGGCCAGCCGCGCCGTCTCCTCGATACGCGTTCCATCGGCGGCCCGCATGTGCAGCAGGAACGACCCCGTATCGCTCGACGGGAAGAAGTTCTGCCCGAGGAAGGGAATCAGCAGAAACACCAGCAGGCAGCAGCCCAGAAAGATCGGCACGAACAGGTAGCGCAGGTTCACCAGACGTGAGAGGAGGTTCTCGTACCCCGCACGAACCTTCTCGAATCGCCGCTCAAAGACCCGTTGGAACTTGGCAAACACGTTCTGCGAAGGCACCGCGTACGGATCGTGCTTTTTCAGCAGGTACATCGCCATCGTCGGCACCAGCGTGCGCGAAAGAATGTACGACGAAAGCATCGCGAACACCACGGCCTCGGCCAGCGGCACAAATAGATATCGCGACACGCCGGAGAGGAAGAACATCGGCAGAAACACGATGCAGATGCAAAGCGTCGAGACCAGCGCCGGCACCGCAATCTGCGCCGCACCCTCCAGAATCGCGTCGCGCAGGTCGAGCCCTTCTTCCAGGTACCGGCTCGTATTCTCAATCTCAACCGTCGCGTCGTCGACCAGGATGCCGACCGCCAGCGCCAGCCCGCCCAGCGTCATGATGTTGATCGTCTGCCCGATCAGCCCAAGAATGATGATCGAACAGAAGATCGAAAGCGGAATCGAGACCGCGATGATAATCGTCGCGCGCCAACTGCCCAGGAACAGCAGGATCATCAGCCCGGTCAGCACCGCCGCGATCACTGCCTCGCGAATGACCCCAAGGATCGAGGCCTTCACGAAGATCGCCTGGTTTGCCAACGGCTTGATCACAAGGTTCGGAGGCACCAGCGTCTTGATCCGCGGCAGCAGCGACAGCACGCCGTTCACCACCGAAAGTGTCGAAGCCGAACCCGACTTCAGAATCGTGATCAGCACGCCGCGCTGCCCGTCCTGCCGCACAATGTTCGTCTGCGGAATCGAGCCGTCGGTCACCGTCGCCACGTCGCGCAGGTAGATGATCGTGTTGCCCACCTTCTTCACGGGAAGGTTTGCCAGCCCCTCAATCGTCGTTGGCGAGCTGTTCACCAGGATGTCGTACTCATCCATCCCGATCTTCGCCGTGCCGCCCGGCTGCACCACGTTCTGGCTTCCCAGCGCCGCCAGAATGTCGCTCGGCGCAAGTCCCGTCGCCTGCATCCGCGCCGGGTCCATAAAGATCATCAGTGAGCGCTGCTTGCCGCCGTACACGTTCGGCACCACCGCGCCCGGAATCGTCACCAGTTGCGGCCGGATCGCATTCAACCCGTAGTCGTTCAACTGCTGCTCGCTCAACCCATTGCCCGAAAGCGCAAGCTGCAGGATCGGGACCGACGATGCGGAGAAGTTGATAATCTGCGGCGGCAACGTTCCCGGCGGCAGCTGCCGCAGCATAAACTCCGAAGCCGCCGAAACCTGCGAGTTCGCCGTGTCGAGCGACGCCCCGGGCTGCAGGTAAACCTTGATGATCGCCTGGCCGCGGTACGTCACCGATTCGACGTGCTGGATGTTATCGACCAGCGTCGTCAGCACCTTTTCATACGGTGTCGTCAGCCGGCCTTCCAACTCCTCCGGCTCCAGCCCCGTGTACTGCCAGGCAATCGAAACCACCGGAATGTTGATGTCCGGGAAGATGTCCGTCGGCGTCCGCATGACCACGACCGGCGTCGCCAGCAAAATCAAGATCGCCAGCACGATAAACGTGTAGGGACGGTTAAGCGCCAGCCGGACAATCCACATAGGACAAACTCCTCAATCTTTCAGGGGTACCCAGTTGGATGCACCTAAGCCAACCATAGCGCAACCGGAAGCGTCGCCGCCGAGGCCTGAATACCCGTAGTAGTTGGACAGTTCCAACCCATATCAGGTTTCACAGGTATTTCCGACCGCATCGAACGGAAAAACCGAACACCCCACTACAATTCAGAAAGCCTGCACCCACTCCATATCCACGAACTCTCCACTCATTAACCCTCTACTCTCTACTCGCGAAGTCTCAAACCCTACTCCCCATGGAACTCCGACACCTCCGTTACTTCCTGGCCGTCGCCGAATACGGCACCTTCCGCGAAGCCTCGCGTCATCTCCACGTCGCCCAATCCGCCATCTCGGAACAGATCGCTGACCTCGAACACGAGCTGGGCGGCCCACTCCTCGACCGCAGCCAGCGCGCCACGCGCCTCACCGCGCAGGGCCGCGTCTTCCTTGAAGAAGCCAGGAAAACCCTCGCCCAGGCCGACCACGCGGTCGACCTTACCCGCCGCTCCATGCTCGGCCAGGAGGGCTCGCTCGCCATCGGCTTCTTCCTCTGGGGCGCCGGCAACTTCTTCGCCTCCATCATCCGCGACTATCGCAAGCTGCACCCGAACGTGAAGCTCACCCTCTTCGAGATGCACGCCTCCGCGCAGATGCCCGCGCTGCTCGACAACCGCATCGACGTCGGCTTCACCCGCCCGCTCGAACCGCCCTACGACACCCTCCTCAGCGCCGAGCTGCTCCTCAACGACCCCATCGTCGCCCTGCTCCCGCGCGACCACCCATTGGCCGGCACCTCGGTCCAGCTCTCCGCGCTTGCCGCCGAGCGTTTCGTCATGTGCGAGCGCCCCGTCACCCCGGTGCTCTTCGATTCCATCCTCGCCCTTTGCTCTTCGGCCGGCTTCTCACCGAACATCGTCAACACCTCGCCCAGCTGGCCCGGCGTCCTTACCCTGGTCTCCTCGGGCGAGGGCATCGCGCTCGTGCCCGCCGGCGTCCATCACCTGCGCACCCCCGGCCTCGCCTTCGTCAAAATCCTGCCGCGCACCACGCACGTCGGTCTCTCCATTGCATGGAAGCCGCAAAACGAAAGTCCTGTCGTCAAAGACTTCCTGCGCCTGGTCCGCGCCAACAAAGACCGCATCCGCAAGAGCACCTAACGAACCCTAACCAAAAAGCTCGTGCCGCGCGGTCACGCGAAGCTCCTGACCCCACGGAGTGGCGCCCGCGCGGCGTAAGGGCGCACTCGCTCCTACGCCGCGAACAACTCCACCACGATCCCCTCATCCGCCCGCAACTTCACCCACCCCTCCACCACCATTCCATCCCCATCCAGATACGAACTCAGCACCACCCGCCCGGTCATACACTCCACCCACCGCACCTCGTCGGTCAGGTTCAAGTGAACCTCCACGCGCTCGCCGCCCGCTGTCCGCAAGTAACTCAGCACCCCCTCAACCGCTCTGACCTCCGAAACTCCACCCGAAGTGAGCGCCGCCGACCCTCGCCGCATCGCCAGCAACCGCTTATAAAGCGCCAGCGAAGACCGCCCATCGTATCCTTCACTCTCAACCGTAAACCGAGACCAATCCCACACAAGCGGCAGCCACGTCTTCACCCCGCTCGCCGTAAACCCGGCATTCTCCTTATTCTCCCAAAGCATCGGCGACCGTTCCGCATCGCGCCCGCGGCCCAGACCCGGCTGTCGCAGCTCCGCCGGATCCTGCACCTCATCCGCGGCAATCCGCGCATCCGGCATCCCGAGCTCATCTCCGTAGTACATCGTCGGAGTTCCCCGCAGCGTCAGCAGCATCACCGCCGCAACCCGCGCCTGCGCCGCTCCAATCCGCGTCGCCAGCCGCTTCTGATCGTGATTCCCCAGCACCCAGTTCGGCCACGCCCCCGCCGGCAGCGCGGCCTCATACCTTTGGATAAACTCTGCAATGGCCTCCGCCTTCCACCCCATCAGGATCAGGTGAAAGTTGAACGGCATCTGCGCGCCCTCGAGCTTTGGAGCCGCATCCACCAGCTGCGGCTGCGCCCCCGCATCGGCCTGCGCCGGCGAAGCCCCGTAGTACGCCACCAGCTCCTTTAGCGGCAGGTAAATCTCCCCGATCAGCACGCGGTCCCCGTACCCATCCATCAACTCCCGCATCTCGCGCACAATCTCCAGCGTCTCCGGCCGATCGGCGTTATAAATCTGCTCCTGGTTGCCGTTCGCGTCCACCGGATTCGACCGAAACAGCTCATCCTTGATCAGCAGCCAGAGCACATCCATCCGGAAGCCATCGACGCCCTTATCCAGCCAGAACCGCATCGCCCCGTACATGGCCTCGCGCACCGCCGGATTCCGCCAGTTCAAATCCGGCTGCTGCGGCAGAAACGAGTGCATGTAGTACTGCCCGGCCGTTCGATCCCACGTCCACGCCGGCCCGCCAAAGTTCGACTGCCAATTATTCGGCAAACCGCCATCCGCCGCGCCATCGCGCCACAGGTACCAGTCCCGTTTCGCCCCAATGCGCGAGCTCTTCGACTCCACAAACCACGGGTGCCGGTCGCTCGTATGATTCGGCACAAAGTCCAGGATCAGCTTCAGCCCGCGCGCATGGCATCCCGCCAGCAGCGCATCGAAGTCCGCCATCGTGCCAAACAGCGGGTCTACTCCGACGTAATCCGCGACATCGTACCCGAAGTCCGCCATCGGCGACGGGTAAATCGGCGACACCCAAACCGCATCCACACCCAGCCCCGCCAGGTAATCCAGCCGCGCCGTAATCCCCTGCAAATCGCCCACGCCATTCGCACCCGAGTCCTGAAACGATCGCGGATACACCTGGTAAATCACCCCATCCCGCCACCAAACCTTCGCCGCCTGCGCCATATCTGCCATGCTCCGTGGGATGCTTCCTAAGCCGCAATCTCTTGCCTGCTCCCCTGCCAAAGCGTACTCTTCTCGCATGAACACGCCGGAACAGCCCGCCGACGCCCTCATCCTCGACGTCACCATCGACGAAGACGGCCGCTACGTCGCACAAGCTCGCGGCAACGGCATCTCCACCGACGGCGCCTCCTGGGAGGAGCTCAAAGCCGAGGTCCAGGACCTCATCGCCTGCTATTACGGCACTGGCGAGAAACCCGCCTCCGTTAAGCTGCTTCTGGCCGAAGAACTCGCCGTCGCGTGAAGACGCCGCGCGACGTCTCCAGCGAGCGCCTCATTCGACATCTCGCCAGGCACTGGGACTACCGCATCGACCGGCAATCCGGCAGCCACATCCTCATCGAGAGCGATACGCCCACCAGGCACAGCATCCCAATCCCGAACCGCACCGCCATCGGGATCGGTCTCTTCCGGACAATCCTCAGCCAGGTAAGCGCCGCGAAAGGCGTAGCTGCAGACGAAATCCTGCGCGGCCTCTAGCCCATCGGCTGCACACCCCACTCCGCCTAGTCATCCACTTCTATCCGTCTTATCCGTGTATTACCCCCCCGAACCCGCCCTACTCCTCCCCAGCCCCCACATGCCCCGCCAGCCGTCCCGGCATATCCGCCAGCACATACGTCATCACAGCCAGGCTTGCCACATTCTTCCGGAACTCCACTGGATCCACCTTGTCCAGCGTATCCGCCTCCGTGTGGTGCCAGTCGAAGTAGTGCGCGGCCGTCGTCTCCTCGCCCAGCCCCGGGACACCCACAGCCATCAGCGGCGAAATATCCGACCCCCCTCCGCCCGCCTTCACCGACGTAGCGCCTACCCGCCCCAGCAGTGACGCCGCATCCTGCAACATCGCCAGCGAACCCCGTTCCTCCGTGTTCGCCGAAGCCGCACCCGCCCCATACCCATACCCCACCGGAGTCTCCGCGCCGCCATCCATCTCAATCGCCGCGACGGTATTCTTCCGTTCCTCCGGCGTCAAGGCCTTCTCATACGCCCTGCCGCCCGCGCCGCCGTTCTCTTCATTCACCCAGAACACCACGCGAATCGTTCGCTTCGGCTTCAGCCCGCTCTTCCGGATCACGTTCACTGCCGCCAGCGAGGCCATAATCCCGCTGCCATCATCCTGCGCGCCCTGCCCCACGTCCCAGCTATCGATATGCCCGCCCAGCACCACCACCTGCTCCGGGTGTTCGCTGCCCACGATCTCGCCCATCACATTCGCCTGCACCACCGCCGCCTCCAGGTGCGCCTGCATCGCAAAATGAACCTTCACCGGCTGGCCTTCCTTCTGCAGCCGCGCCAGCATCAACGCATCTTCAATCGAGATTGCCGCCGCCGGAATCTTCGGCTGCTTCTCGTCGTACACCAGCGTGCCCGTATGCGGCAGTTGCACGGCCAGCGGCGTAATCGACCGCACGAGAACCCCCACCGCACCCAGCGCCGCGGCCCGCGAAGGCCCGGCCACGCGATACTCCACGGTCTTTCCGTACCCTTCGTACGGAGCGTTGAAAACCACGATCTTCCCGGAGACCCCAACCCGCCCCAGCGCCTTCAGCGCGTCGAAATTCGGCACTACAACAACCTCCGCCGTAATCCCCCCAGGCGGAGTCGACACGCTCATCCCCAGACCCAGCAGGTCCAGCTTCTTCGTCACCGGCGATACAATCTCGCCGGATTCCTCGCCACGCACCCAGTGCGGCACGGTCGCCGCCTGCGTATGCACGTTGGCCAGGCCTTCCTGCTTCATCGCGTCCACGGCCCACGCGATTGCACGGTTCAGCGGCTCCGAACCCGAAATCCGCTTGCCAATGTGATCGCAAAGATATGTGAGGTTTTTATACCCGTCATCATCTGCCAGCGAATCCGCAATCAGCCGGTCTGCCGCCGGTTTGTACTGCGCAGCCAACGGTCCCGCTGCCATCGTCGGCCCCGAACCCACCATGCCGCTCTGCCCCACCGCAGAGCTCGTCAACAGAATTCCAGCCGTTAAAAAGAAAGAGAGGGACTCCAGGCGAGTGCGCATCTGCGCATCTTCTCACATCGCCTGTTCCCTCTCCACTCTATATCCCCGCAAAAACCTTAGTTCCAGCGGCAATGACGATGATGATGGCTGTACCAGCAATGACGGTGATGGTGATGGTGGCCAATATCCACCACAACCTGGGCGTCCGCAGGCTTGGCGAACGGTGCAGCGAGAACGAGGGCGAACAAGCTATACAAAAGGATTTTCATAGGTACTGCGATTCGAAATTCCCTGCTCAGGTTGTCATCCGCCCTCACATCTTCATCAATCCGTCATTTTGACTCCACCCGTCAAGCGATTAGTCTAAGAACATCGCCTGAATGCGGGTTCGGCACCTCGCCACCCCAGCGTTAGAACTCGTGTGACGGACGAGACACTTCACGGAATCCTCGATTCCCAACAAAACGCAAGCCAAGGAGAAGTTATGCAGCTCGGAATGGTAGGACTCGGACGCATGGGCGCCAACATGGTCAAGCGCCTCGCAGCCAAAGGACACGATTGCGTCGTATGGGACGTCTCCCAGAAGGTTATTGACGACCTCGCCCAGGGCGAACACATCACCGGCTCTAACTCCATCGAGGACTTCGTCGCCAAGCTCGAGTGCCCGCGCGCCATCTGGCTCATGATCCCCGCCGGCTACGTCGACTCCACCATCGAGAAGATCCTTCCGCACCTCTCGCCCGAAGACATCGTCATCGACGGCGGCAACTCCTATTACATCGACGACATCCGCCGCGCCAAAGAACTCGCCCCCAAGGGCATCCACTACGTCGACGTCGGCACCTCCGGCGGCGTCTGGGGACTCGAGCGCGGTTATTGCATGATGATCGGTGGCCAGCCGAAGACCGTCGAGCACCTCGACCCCATCTTCCAGGCCATCGCACCCGGCATCGGCGACATCCCGAAAACTCCCGGTCGCGAGGACCTCGGCACCACTTCGGAGCAAGGCTACCTGCACTGCGGCATGAACGGCGCCGGCCACTTCGTCAAGATGGTCCACAACGGCATCGAATACGGCATCATGGCCGCATACGCGGAAGGCCTCGGCATCCTCAAGGCTGCCAACATCGGCAAGCAAACCAACGAAATCGACGCCGAAACCACCCCGCTCCGCGACCCCGAGCACTACCAGTACGACCTCGACCTGCCCAACATCACTGAGGTCTGGCGTCGCGGTTCGGTCATCGCCTCCTGGCTGCTCGATCTCACCGCCGCCGCCCTGGCCGGCGACCACGAGCTCTCGAAGTACGGCGGCCGCGTCTCCGACTCCGGCGAAGGCCGCTGGACCGTCAAGGCCGGCATTGACGAAGGCGTTCCCACCCCGGTCCTCGCCTCTGCCCTCTACACACGCTTCGGCTCCCGCGGTGAAGGCGACTACTCCAACAAGGTGCTCTCCGCGATGCGCTTCGCCTTCGGCGGCCACCTCGAAAAGCCCCAGAAGTAATTGAGATCTCATAACGCGTGCCCCATGCATGGCGGCCTCATCGTCATGCATGGTTTATGGCCAAGTCAGCGGGACGGGTAGAAGCGTGGGGCTCTAGCCTCCCGACACGCCCGCCCGAACAAAGTGGGCTTTAGCCAAGGCCCTCATCCATCACGCCAACAAAAGTCTTCCGCAGACTATCTAATAATCCGAGTCCCACGGCCCCAGCAAGCCGCGCCGCCTCGCGCAATCGATGGACGGAGTACCCATGAGCAATTGCCACGCAGACGCACTCGTCTTCTTCGGAGCCACCGGAGACCTCGCCTACAAAAAGATCTTTCCCGCCCTCCAGGCCATGATCAAGCGCGGAAACCTCAACGTTCCGGTAATCGGCGTCGCCAAGGCCGGCTGGAACCTCGATCAGCTCAAAGCCCGCGCCAAGGATTCGCTTGAAAAGCACGGAGGCCTCGACCCCGCCGCGTGGGAGAAGCTCTCATCGCTTCTGCAGTATGTCGATGGCGATTATGCCGACGCCGAAACCTTCAAGCAGGTGCGCACCCTGCTCGGCGACGCCAAGTGTCCCGCCCACTACCTCGCCATCCCCCCGGTTCTCTTTCCTGAAGTCGTCGAGCAACTCGTCAAATCGGGCTGCGCCGAAAATGCCCGCATGATCGTCGAAAAGCCCTTCGGCAACGATCTCGCAACGGCTCAGGAGCTCGATCGCATCCTGCTCAACGCCTTCCCGGAATCCTCCATCTTCCGCATCGACCACTACCTCGCCAAGGGCCCCGTGCACAACATGGTGGCCTTCCGTTTCTCCAACGCCTTCCTTGAACCCATCTGGTGCCGCGAGTATGTCGAATCCATCCAGATCACCATGGCCGAAGACTTCGGCATTCAGGGCCGCGGCGCCTTCTACGACGGCACTGGTGCCATCCGCGACGTTATTCAGAACCACATCTTCCAGCTCATGTGCAATCTCGCCATGGAGTGCCCCGCGCGCAACGACTCCGAATCCATGCGCGACGAAAAGGTCAAGGTCCTCAAATCCATCCCGCCCATCGACCCCGCAAATCTCGTTCGGGGCCAATTCAAGGGCTACCGCGACGAGCCCGGCGTTGCCAAAGATTCGAACATCGAAACCTTCGCCGCGCTCAAGCTCGAGGTCAAAAACTGGCGCTGGGATGGCGTGCCCTTCTACATCCGCGCCGGCAAAAACCTCCCGATCACCTGCACCGAGGTCCTCGCCCGTCTCAAGCGTCCGCCGGCCACCGGAACTACCGACCCAAACCTCCCGCAGAATTACGTCCGCTTCCGCATCTCGCCCGAGATGACCATCGCCATGGCCGTCGCCGTCACCTCCTACTCGGACGATGGCAAGCAGGAGGCCGTCGAGATGATTGCCAGCCGCCACGCCCGCCCCGGCGAGATGGAAGCGTACGAGCGCGTCCTGACCGACGCCATGGCCGGAGACCCTACCCTCTTCGCCCGCCAGGACTATGTCGAAGAGGCCTGGCGCATCGTCGATCCCGTCCTCAAGGCGAACACCCCCGTCTACCCCTACGAGATTCATACGTGGGGACCGCAGGAGTGCAATGAGCACGTCATCCCGCCCGGCGGCTGGGACTGCCCCCAACCCGAAGAGTCCGAAGACTTCCGCATCATCCAGACCAACTAACCCACAGGCCCCGATCCGCCGAGGATCGGGGCCAACCCGTCTAAACTCCTAAACTCTTCACTCTTTACTCTCGAAATGCCCTCGCGAGCCAGGTGGAAGCGTGCGGCTTGAGCCCCACGACTAGTCCCGCAATGGAAGGGGAGTTAGCCACGGTGCTCCCTGTTGGACGGTCCTGGATCGAACGAGCAGTTACCAACCTCCCCAAGGTCACCAATCCTCATCTCCGCACCCCTCCTGAACACCTGCTGCCGACCCGCTGGCCGCTCCGTCGCAGTCAGCCCAGCCTACTCCAGAAGAGTCGGACCTCATGCATGGGCCCAGACATCCTATTCAGACCTAAGTCAAATCCTGTCATCAGTTTACCGAAAGGTAGGGGGGAGGGGATCACCCACCAATCCCACAACCGCGTCAGGCGCCAGGAACCAAAGTGGCACCCAAAATCAGGTAATATTTCATCCAAAACCAGCGTAACCGCGTTATAACTCATTCAGGCCTACTTGCTGCGCCCAATCATCATTCGGGCACGTACGAACTGTGTTCCTCTCTGCCTCAACTCAATCAGGGCCGGAACGTTGCTACCTGTAACTCGACGCACTCGGGCCTCCCCAACAGGACAGAGAATCCGCACGCGGTTCGTTCCGCAAAGGAGTGCATCATGGCACGTTATCTCGTTACAGGCATCGCCGGATTTCTCGGCTCGGCCATCGCACGCGAACTCATCGCCCGCGGAGAAATCGTCCGCGGCCTCGACAATCTCTCCACCGGCTCGCTCAACAATCTAGCGGGTATCGAGGACGATGTCGAACTCCTCCACGCGGACCTGCGCAGCGCCAACGCGCTCGACCTCGCCTGCCGCGACATCGACTACATCTTCCACTTCGCCGCCATCGATTCCGTCCAGCGCTCCATCGAAGACCCGATCGGTTCCTCGCACGTCAACCTCGACGGCACGCTTCACCTTATCGGTGCCGCGCAGGCGCACAACGTCAAGCGCATCGTCTTCGCCGGAACCGCCGCGATCTACGGCAACACGACATACATTCCCACAGCCGAAGACGCAACTCCCAATCCGCTCTCCCCTTACGCCACGCAGAAGCTAAGCTGCGAGCAGTACCTCGCAAATGCCTGGACCATGTCCGGCACAGAGACGGTCACGCTCCGGTACTTCAACGTCTTCGGCCCGCGCCAGTCCTCCGGCTTTGCCGATTCCGGCGTCATCGCCCAGCTCACCAGCCGCATGCTCTCCACCGATCAGGGCGGACCGATCCTCTACGGAGACGGCGAGCAGATCCGCGACTTCGTCTTCCTCTCGGACGCCGTCAATGCGGCTCTCGCGGCCATGCACGCGCCAGCCGATGCCGTTGCCGGCAAGGCCTTCAACATCGGCAGCGGACGCGGCAAGTCCATCAAGATCGCCTTCGAGACCATCGCCTGCATGCTCGGTTTCACCGGCGATCCGCGCCACGTGCAGGCTCGCCCGCTCGATGCGGAGCGCTCCGTCGCGGACATCACCGCCGCGCGCGAAGCCTTCGGCTTCAATCCCGCAATCTCCTTTGCCGATGGCCTCTACAAGACCGTCACCTGGTTCAAGCAGCAGCAGACGGTGCGTGTCACGAAGCCTTCGGTCGAACGCCGCCGCGCCGACCGCGGCATGGCGAGTAACCCCAAAACGCCGCTGCTCAGCTCCGGCGAGCGCCACATCGATGCTCATACCTTCGCCGCCGCGGTCCAGAACAACGAGCTGGAGCTCTTCTACCAGCCCATTCTCGATCTCCACCAGCCCCGCATTGTCGGGGTGGAGGCGCTGCTGCGCTGGCGCTTTGGCTCGCGCCTGCTCACGCCCGCGCACTTCATCCACCTCGCCGAGCAGAAGGGTCTCACACCCGTGATCGGAACCTGGGTGCTCGACACCGCGTGCAACCAGCTTGCCCAGTTCCACCAGGAGTTCCGGCCCGACCTCCGTCTCGCCATCAACATCTCTGCCGTCCAGATTGAGCAGCCAAACCTCGTTCGGCTGGTGGACAACGCGCTCAACCGCGCCAATCTTCCCGCGTCCCTGCTCGATCTCGAGGTCGTCGAACGAACTCTGGTTCGCGATTGCCCCACCACGCAGCAAAACCTGCTGCAGCTTCGGCGTCGCGGGATCGGCATTGCAGTCGACGACTTCGGCACAGGCTACTCCAACATGAACTACCTTTATCGTTTCCCGATCGACTGCATCAAGATTGACCAGTCCTTCGTGCAGCATCGCGGCCATGCGCGCGTGCTCAACGGCATCGTCGCCTTCGCCAAGACACTGGGCGTCCGCACGGTTGCGGAGGGTGTCGAATCGTCGTACCAGCTCAGCCACGTCACGCAGGTTGGCTGCGATCACGCGCAAGGCTTCCACATCGGACGCCCCGTTCCCGCCGCTCACCTCGTCCAGCTCATCCAATCTTTCGAGGCGGGCCTTGGTCTCGGCGAGATGGAGCAGCCGAAGCTTGGGCTGCCGCACCCGTCTCCAATGGACGAGCAGGCCGATCAGCGAGGCGAGATCCTCTAACTTTACGGCGATACGAGGCGGATTAGCGGTGAGCAAAGGTATGCCGCTGCTACGCTTTCGCCGCATTGTTCGCCTGAAGCGACCAGCGAAAAGATTTCCTGCCCCCATCCTTGAACTTGCAACATCCGCGTGGTAATGTTGGCCCACTGATTTCAAGACCCACTCGTCCTCGGCCCTGCCCTCCCGGCTATCAACACCGCGACACCCGTCACGTATCAGGAATGGCTTGTCTCATGCCATACCCTTGTTGCGCCTTGTAACGGAGTAGTTCGGAGGGAGTACGTCGATGCCGCCCGTAGCCAGCAAAACGCGTCTTCAACACATCCAGGATTTACTCAAGTCCGCAGCCCATGGCGAACCTTCTGCCTACTGCGGCATGGAGTTGTGGTCGCTTCCGTATGACCAACTGTTAGCCGCGAAGCTGGTCGGTCTGCCCCTCATCCAGCCTGCGAAGCCAGAGGCGGTCAAGAGCTGCTGTAGCAAGACCGCCCCGCAGGCGCAGTCTGCGCTTCTCCTGGGCCTGCGGGGCGACGCTCCGTTCGACGGCTCGCAGTTCCCGCGGCTGCCGTGGGGCAAGCCTGCGATGCCGGCGGAGAAGATCGCCGAGATCGCCGAGTGGATCGCGGATGGAGCACCGCAAGAAGAGCCAAAGTCCGAGAGCTACGCGCTGCCCGTGCAGGATTGGACGACGGACAAGGCCCGCGTCGAGGTTCTGCCCGAATCGTTCACGGACGCAGCCGCTGAATACGCCGAGTACGCCGGCCTGCCGAACGAGTACAAGTTCCAGAACGGCGAACTGCGCCAGCGCATGAACATCGACTGCATGACGCCGCTGCAGATTGAAAAGCTGCGCTACGCCTTCCGCGAGATGTACGCGCTGAACAGTTGGCCCGAAGATTCGCGCAGCTACAACAACATGGCGCTCATCCACCAGAACCACTGCCAGCACGGCTGGGAGCGGTTTCTGCCGTGGCACCGCGTCTACCTGTACGAGTTTGAGCTGATCCTGCAGGACCTTTGCCCCGGTGTCACGATGCCGTACTGGGACTGGACGATGCCGCAGTACGTGCCGTCGAAGCCGGCATCCGGCGAGATCATCCCGCCCGCGCTGAAGGCCTTCCTTACCGACGAGTCACTCGTCTTCCTGGAAGCGCACGGCATTCCCGCGCAGCCGCTGCAGCCGATCGTTGGCAAGCGCTACGCCTCGCAGAAGCGGTTCTTCGATGCGGTCGCGGAGCTCATCGATCCCATCTACACGCAGGGTGTTCACCGCAACCGATTCATCGATGCGCTGCTCGATGCGAACTCCCTCTGGTACCCTCTGCGCTACCCCGGCGAGTTCAAGGGCACCACCATCAACAAGCAGGTGCAGTACCACTATCCGACCGCGGATGACATGGCTCAGATCCTGAGTCTGCGCACCTTCCGCGACTTTGGCGGCGGTAGTTTATACAACGACGCCTTCGGTTTTCTCGACCAGAACCCGCACAACACCATGCACCTTTGGACGGGTGGATTTAACCCCTACCAGCCTAAAGCCGAGATGGTGCATGGCGACCGCAACCGGAGCGTCAAGGTGGCGGGGCGGCGCTTCCACAAGCGCGAAGACCTCTACTCGCAGCCGCCGCTTGGCGATATGTTCTCAAACCTGACGGCATCGTACGATCCCGTCTTCTGGCCGATCCACGCCAACATCGATCGGGTGTGGGGCGAGTGGCAGGAGCTCAATCCACACTCGCTGCCGGCCGATCTCGACTCCGTGCTGACGCCGTGGAGCTACACGATTCGCGACACGCTGGACATGAACCGTTTCGGTTACGAATACGTGAAGAGCACGTGTTTACTGCCTGTCGGCGCCGAGTCGCCCGTCACGCGTTTCGTCTCGAAGCCGCTCGACATTGCCGAAACCGTCCGCGCATCCTTCCGGACAGCCGAGGTTCGGCTGCATCGCGTGCCACAGCTGCCACGTTCCTGCTTCGTCCGCGTCTTCCTCAACCTGAAGGATGCCGACGCCAACACGCCCATCGACAACGAGCACTACGCCGGCTACCTCGCCATCTTCGGCCACGGAGATTGCATCGGCGGCCCGGGCCATTGCGCGGTGCCGCAGCGCAACCGGTACGATCTGCGTCCGCGCAGCCACAACACGCCGCGCAATCACCGCGTGAACGTGACGAAGACTGCCAGGCACCTCTTCGACGAAGGTGCGACGACCCTCCAGATCACGCTGGTCGTCGTCGGCGCCGACTACGAAGAGGACCGCGACTTGCTGCGCATGGATGGCGTCTCCTTGAACTTTCTCGACTAGTCGAATCTCGGCCCACCAGCTTCGCAACCCGGTTCCAACGAAAGGACTGACACGTGAGCGGGAAATCGGTTCCGGTCTATAAGATCCATCCAGCTATCGGCATTGCGCGTCTCGGCAACAGTCCCGACGAGTTCCGCATCTCGCCGGAGACGCCTGCCACGCTGCCGCTGGCCTGCGACTCCCGCGGCAACCCGAAGGTCTCGCCCGACGGTGAGACGCAGCAGACGGTCAAGCACTTCAAGGACGCTGAAGGCCGGGTCATTCGCCAGGCTGCACGCTTCCAGATCTACGTCTACGACGACGAGAGCCCCGAAGGCCGCCCGCTGAACCTCGGCAACAACGTCCAGGGCGGCGGCAATCACGGCAAGCTGGTGGACATCCAGTGGCGCGTCTACCTCGCCAACAAGAAGGCCTCGTGGTACGAGTTCCAGCAGCTCGCCGGCGAGCACGGCTATGCCTCCGACCATCCGCTGCGCAACGCCAGCATCACCGACCCCGTGCAGCGCCAGTTCCTGATCATCGATCCGGGGCCGCGCGTCGTCGACGTGCAGGGCAACCGGCGCGCGCGCTTCGACCGTAGCGGCGGCGGCCTCTACGCACCCACTTTTCCACCCGAAAAGCTGCATCCGCGAAAGATCGATACGCTGGGTGAACTCCTCACCGACGACTCCGGGCGGCTGCTTGTGCTTGGCGGCCACGGCAACTCCGGCACCATCAATACCGGGCTCGGCCAGCCGCGCATCGATACCTATGCGAACAACGACGGATGGTTCGACGACACGTCCGACGGCCCGGTCACGGCGCGCCTCATCCTGTATTCGTCCGAGATCGATTCCACCCGCTACATCGACGTCGAGTACCCGGCGTGGGTGATCGCTGCGTATCCCGCCTACGTGCCGCAGGTGCTCGACATCATTACCCTCGATGATGTCGCGTACAACACTGCGGTGACGGAATTTGCCTATCGCACCGACCTGTTCGGTACTGCCGGCACCTTCGCGCAGCCACAGCAGATCGACCCTGAGAATCTGCCTGCGCTGATGCACTGGCAGGCCTCCAACCTGATGTGGAACCCGGACTACAAGCCATGGTTCTACCGCGACATCTGGCCCATCCTCTTCCGGGCGGACGAGTATACGTACCTCACCAATGTGCTGCAGCAGTCGAATTATCCGCACAACCAGACCAGCCGCGGCAACTTCGACCCGACGAAACTCTCCATCCCACCGGCGCTCAACCAGGCATCGTTTGCACCCGCGCAGGCTTCCGCGATCGCTGCGAATCAGAGCGGCCAGCTTTTCCTGGAAGCGCTCGAACCAGTTCTGTTACAGATTGAGCAGCAGGCCGATAATACGCCGCACCTGAAGCGCAAACCGCTGATGGCCGCGCTGGTGAAACGCACGGACGTACGCGACCAACTGCGGGAGGCCCTGGCCGACTTCGCCAATACAATTGCAGGCTCCGCCACAAAAGGTGATCCTGATGGTTACATTCTCCATTGGCAGCAGGCTTACCTCACGGCGCAGGACCCAAAGGCGGAAGGCGCAGCGGACTACAACGCGGCCTCCGACAAGCTGCACGGCGTCATCCGGCAGGTGCTCTTCCAGCTTGAGGTCGACCTCTCCGGCCAGCCGCTGCTCGAACGGCGTGACACGCAGGACGTTCCCGCCGATGGCGCGAAGGTTCAGCCGGACGAGCCCGTGCAGGCCGCGGTCGAACGCCTCTACGTCTCGTACCGCACGGGCAAGCTGCTCGCGGGCAAGCTCGCGCAACTGCGCCGCGACCACACCTCCGACCCCTTCGCAACCTATCGAACGTATCTTTATGACCTGCTGCGCAATGAAGGCGAAGAGAACGTGTTTCGCCTGGAGGCGAAGCCCACCAGCCGCGTTCATCATCTGCCGCTGATGCCGCTGCTCTCGGGCGACAACCCCATCAGCAACGAGCTTCCGTCGAAGTTCCTGCGCCTGACGGACTACCAGCTCTACCTCCTGCGGCAGTGGTCGCGCGGGCTCTTCTACAACGAGATTCTGGAGCACTGGGTGCCGAAGGCTGCGATCGATCCGTGGCAGCCGTACCTTGGAATCCAGAACCACACCGGTCGCCAGCTGGACCGGAACGTCCTCACCAATCTTGCGGGCGGTGCCTTCTGCCCGGGCGCGGAGGTGGGCTGGATTATCCGCAATCCCGGCATCTACCTGAAGCCCTATCGCCTGAAGGCCGATCCTGACTTCTACAGCTTTCGGCAGACCGCGGCCAACGAAAATCAGACGGCCAACGCGTTTCCAATCCCCGAAGAGGACTACGTCTCCGCGACCGGCGTGGCGCTTAGTCTTTCCAGCGATTACAGCGTTGGCCTGCAACCCGGCGACCTGACCAAGATGATGGGGCTGCCCTGGCAGGCCGACTTCAACGAGTGTTCGACGCAGGATATAGACGTCACGTTTGAGGAGTGGAACCAGATCGACTTTACCAATCCGAACGACCCGTGGATGAAGCGCGAGCAGATGGTGTGGGAGACCCTGTGGTGGCCCGCGCACCGCCCGATGCAGACCTTTGAAGTGGCACCCGGGACGGAGTCGAACCCGACATATATCTATCTCACCTGGGCGCGCGGCATTCCGCAGACCAAGGCCGGCGACCTGAAGATGGTGACGGAGTGGGACCGCCTCGGCTTCGTCATTCGCAACCCGTATGCGTCGGCCGCCGACCTCAACCAGCCTTCACCCAGTTCGCCGCCGCCGAAGTACATCAGCATCGACCGCAATCAGGATTCCTAACCCATAAACCCGGAGATCAAGATCATGGCAGACAATCCCTTCATCGGCAGCTGGACCTACCGCAGCCTGCTCAACGACCAGGACGTGAATACGGACTTCAACGCGCTCGAGTTCGGGCGTGGCACCATCGTCCTCAACGAAGAGCCGGAGATGCTGCTGACCGGAACGATTGGCGGCCCGGGCTGGTCGCTTACGCTGCGCGGCTCGCGCGGATACGGCTCACCCGCGCAGGTGCGCTTCCAGGGCAAGGGCCTGGTCAGCGGGGAAGAGTGGATCTACGACTACATCGGCTGGCTCGTGCCGGTGTGGCCCAGCAGTACGGAGCTGCTCGACGGCACCGCAATCGTGGGCTCGGTGACGCGCACCATTCCGCACTCCTCCGGAACGCCCGGCGGCGTGGCACCCGCAGGCGTGGTCGCCTCTTTCTACGCAGTCAAGGTCTCGTCCTAAGGGAAGCCATGTTCGACATCGCCATCATCGGAGGAGGACCGGCAGGTGCGGCCTGCGCGATCGCGCTGCGCCAAACCTTCCCGTCTCTCCGTGTGATCGTCGTGGAAGCATCCGACTACGCGCAGCCACGCGCGGGCGAGGTGTTGCCGCCATCCGCGCGCGGGCTGCTGCAGCATCTCGGCGTGCTGGAGCAGATGGAGCCGGCGCTGTGTGCAACCGGGCATGGCATCGCCTCTGCCTGGGGCTCGCCACAGCTTGAGGAGACCAGCTACTTCTCAAACCTTGCCGGCGAAGCGTGGCACCTGGAGCGGAACCGGTTCGATGCGCTGCTGGGCGCTCATGCCGAACGGCTTGGCGCAACGCTCCTGTGCAGCACCTCGCTGCGTGCGGCACATCGCGAGCAGAGCCTTTGGCGGCTTGAACTCAGCACGGGTGCCGCGGTGCAGGCGCGCTGGGTCGTCGACGCAACCGGACGCGCTGCAGCGTTCGCCCGCGGGCAGAACGTCCGTGTTGACCAGGCGGACTCGTTGATCGCGTTCTCAAGATTCTTTGAGCTCGAAGCCTCCGCGGAGTCACGCACGTTGATCGAGTCCACGCGGCACGGCTGGTGGTACACGGCGCCATTGCCACAGCATCGTCGCGTCGTCACCTTCTTCACGGATGCAGATATCGCACGCGAACTTCGCGTCGCAGAGCCCACTGCGTGGGCCAAGCTGCTCGAAGCCACGCGGCACGTCCAGCCGTTGATCGAAGGTGCCACTCCCGAACCGGATCCGCTCACGCGCTCCGCTGCGACCTCAACCCTCGATGCGGTCTACGGTGACGGTTGGCTGGCCACTGGCGACTGCGCCGCGGCGTGCGATCCGCTGTCGGGGCAGGGAATCGCGAGCGCTCTCCGCTCCGGCATCCTCGCCGCGTTCGCCACTGGAGATGTGCTTCTCCACAACCATCCGCAGGCACTGATGCGGTACGGCGCCATTCTGCGCGCACAACGCGCCAGCTACGAACGTACGCGCGCCCACCATTACGGACGCGAGCAGCGCTGGCCGGGCAATCGCTTCTGGTCGCGGCGCCACGCTGCCGTGTTCGCCGCCGCGACGAATGAGTTACAGGAGGTGTGCTGATGTGCGTCCACTGCGCAAGCCGCCCCGCAACGCTGCACACAGCCGGAACTCTGCTGCTGGCGGTGATGCCGCGCTTCGGTTGCCCGTTCTGCTGGCCCGTCCTCGCAGCCGCGCTGTCGCTCTGCGGGCTTCCTCTCGCGGCGCTCAACACGGTCTGCATTGCGCTCGCTGCGGTGTCGCTCGTCGCGGCCTGTACCTTCGCGGCGCTGCGGCGTGACGCCACTCTGATCCTTCTCGCGTTGAACGCTTCCGTGCTGCTCTGCTTTCGTCTACAGCTTCTGCCGGCTGCCGTAGCCTACGCTGCGGCAGCAATACTGCTGGCCGTCTTCCTGGGATGTAGAGCGCTCTATCGTCCAACGTCTGTGCCGCACCCGCTGGCTGTAAGGCAAACGTCCTAAACAAGCTTCTTTCGCACTCCCAGGGCCCCGTAGAGATTCACCTCAGGAGACACCATGAAACGCACGATCATGCATCCCGCACTCTTCCTCGCAGGCCTCATCTTTGGTGGTGCCTCGGCCTTCGCGCAAACCGGCATTGACCCTCCGGGCCCGTGTCCGTACGTTCCCATTCCGCTCGATAAGCCCGGCGTCTCCGGCATGCCGTTCAAGAATCCGCCGACGCTCAGCGCCAGCAACGGCGTTCTGGACATGACGCTGCACGTGAAGTACACCGACCCGGCTACGACGAAGATCGCCGAATGCCCAGTCAAGCTGCGCTCCTTCAACGGCTCTCTTGGCGGCCCGACCATCCGCCTCAAGCCGGGCGACACGCTGAAGCTGAAGCTGCTGAACGAGCTTCCCAAGGAGACACCCGCGGAGATCGCCGCGCAGTATCAGGATGAGGCCAGCCAGGCGCACATCGTTGCCGTGCCGCACAGCTTCAACACCACCAACATGCACTACCACGGGCTGCACGTCTCGCCCTCCGGCAACAGCGACAACGTGCTGCTGGCCATTGCGCCGGGCGAGGAGGAAGACTACGAGGTCAAGATTCCCGGCGACCACCCCTCGGGCACCTTCTGGTATCACCCGCACGCGCATGGTTCGACCGCGGTGCAGGTCGGCAGCGGCATGGCAGGCGCGTTGATCATTGACGACGACCCTGCCAAGCTGCCGCCCGCGCTGCGCGAAGCGAGCACGCCCGAGCATGAGAAGATCCTCGAGTTCCAGAGCATCCTCTATAACAAGAACGGCGAAGTCAACAACATCGAAGCCTTCTTCCCGGCACCCTCTATCCCCACGAAAAACAACTGCGACCAGTTCACCGGCCCAGTCCAGGGTCAGACTTCCGAAGGCACCTGGGAGTGCTCGCATCGGATGACCACCGTCAACGGCCAACTGATTCCGGTGATCACCATGCGTCCGGGCGAGGTTGCGCGCTGGCGCTTCATCGATACCAGCTTCCGCGAGTCGATCGAGCTCCAGCTCGACGGCCACACGCTGCATGAGATCGCGCTCGACGGCATCTATACCGGTACCATCGACGACTGGGGCCCGGACAATCCGCCGCTCGATCTTGAGCCCGGCTACCGGTCCGATGTTCTCGTCCAGGCCCAACCGTGTACCGCTTCAGCCTCGCGGGAACAGCGCGAGTCCATACTCCTGGTCCGCAACAAGCTCAAGCTGATGGCGCCACTTCAGCCCAGCAAGACCTGCACCTACGGCCTCTGGAATCGCGCCATCTCCACCAACCAGTCGCTGCTCGGTACGCGTCAGAAGGAGAGCCTGCTTGCCATCCTTGAGGTCGACGGCGACCCCATGAACATGGCGTTGCCAACCGCGGCCGAGATGAAGCCACTTGCGCCCTTTGCCGCCGAAGGCGATCTGAGCCAGCGCACCGGCCAGGACGGTGGCCCGATCGGGGTGCAACAGGTCGTCTTCAAGCTGGGCAGCGATCTTCGCAATCCCGGCCCGAACCAGGGTTCGAAGACCTGCGCCGACAACAAGGAAGGCTGCCCGACCAACTACTTCCAGGTCAATTATCAGTCTTATGACCCGAACAACTATCGCAAGCTGAAGCTGGGCGCGACCGAGCAGTGGACCATCACGACCGTCGGCGATCCTCCGGATGTTCCCGGTGGCGGAGTACCACCTCTGCCGCATGTCTTCCACATCCACGTCAATCCCTTTCAGTACACGCGCCAGGGGCCAACCGGAGCGCCTGAAATCGTCTGGAAGGACACCCTGCTCATCCCCGCCGGCCAGACCATCAACCTCTTCACCACCTATAAGGACTTCACCGGCGAGTTCGTGATGCACTGCCACATCCTCGACCACGAAGACCTCGGCATGATGGAGGTCGACAAGGTGGTCGACGACCTCGCCACCCCCATGCCCATGGACATGACCGGTCACAAGATGATCATGAAGTAACCCAACCCAGGTTGAGACCCGCGCGCAGGCGGCGGCGCGCGGGTCCCAAGAAACGCGCAGGAGGACAAACCAATGGATGCTCTCAAGATCGGTATTCCTCTGTACCCCACCTTCGATTCGCTTGATGTCCTCGGGCCATACCAGACCTTTACCTTTGCCGGGATGGACCGGCATCTGATTGCGCCCGAGACCGGGCTCGTCACGTCGTTTGAAGGCGTGCAATTGCAGGCGGACACAACCTTCCGCGACTGCCCGCAACTGGACGTCCTGTTCGTTCCCGGCAGCTCCAATCCCATCTCCGTCCTCGAGGCCGGCCATCCTCCCGACAATGCCTACCTCGACTTCCTCATCCGGCAGGCACCCAAGGCGAAGCTGGTCTGCTCCGTCTGCACTGGCGCCCTCCTGCTAGCCGGTGCCGGTCTGCTCGACGGCCACACCGTCACCACGCACTGGGCCTTCCAGGGGGTGCTCGCGCTCTTTCCGGTGCACGTCGTTCCCGACTACCGGCGTTACGTTCAAAGCGGCAATCGCGTCACCGGCGGCGGCATCTCCTCGGGGCTCGACACCGCCTTGTACATCGTCTCGCTGCTGTATGGCGTGGACGTTGCGCGCCGCTGCCAGCTCGCCATGCAGTACAACCCGCAGCCGATCTTCCACTGCGGCGATCCCGGCGATACGCAGATCAAGGACGACCCCGGCATGGTCGCGGACATCATGGCGGAGTTCCACGTCGAGGATGCGCACAAGGCTGTTCTCCGCTGGCTTGACCGATAGGCGCATCCCCCATCCGTAATCACCCGGCGGGTCAAACAGGTTACCCACTGGTGCTATAGCGTGGTTCGCTTGCGATGGCTAGCGTGGAGGTTGGGTACTTACCAGATGCCAGGGAAGAGTCAGCGCCGCGCACCGGACAATCTGCTCCGCTCCACCTCGGGCGGAAGCCTGATCGAGCTTGCCGTCGCGATTCCCATCCTGTTCACGCTGACGGCTTACGCAGTCGATTACGGCTACTTCTTCATCGCGGAGGCTGCCATCACCTCCGCCAGTCGCGATGCGGTGCAGTACGCAAGCTCCGGTTACCAGGCACCCGGCCAGCCGACCATCCCGCCGGCCGGCCCTGTTACGACAACCAACACCGTCTCCGCCGAAGCTCTCGCAGGGCTCGTCACCTTCAAGCAATCTTCGACCACCACCTCGGTCGAGGTCTGTTCCAAAGTAAACGGGGTCAGCAACAACGTCGCCCAGTGCACCAACTACGGCCCTGCCGCCACAACCTACACGCCTGCCACCGACCCTGAAGCCCCGCACTTCGTGCTGCAGCGCGTCGATATCACCTATACGGTGCAACCACCCATCGCGATCTCGTTCTTCAGCAAGCTATCGCTGCTGCCGCCCATGAACTTCCACCGCCAGGTCTCCATGCGGGCGCTCGATTGAAGAAGCGTTTCCAACTCGCAGGCATTCGCCGCTTCGCAGCGGACGATGCGGGGCTGGGCCTGGTCGAGACCGCCTTGTCCTACACCGCGTTCTTCTTCGCCATGGTCGGTGTCATCCAGTTCTGCCAGCTTATCTACACCTACGGTGTTTACGCGGAGGCCGCGCGCGTCGGCGTGCGCTACGCCGTCCAGCACGGGACCGATAGCACCACCTGCAGCGGGCCAAGCACCGGTTGCGGCGACGCCACGGCAGCCAATGTCGTCTCCGCCGTCAACGCCTACGCGGCGCGCTATGTCACTACCATCTCCGGCATGAAGGTCGTGGCCAGCTATCCCGATTCCTCAAGCGCGCCCGGTGCCCGCGTTACGGTCAAGATCACCTATACCTACGCCCCGTTCGTTCGTAACAAGGGCTTCAATCAGGCGTTCCAGATCCAGACCCAGGGGAGGATTCTCTACTGATGGCCGCCGAGAACTCCAAGCTCCTCTCTCATTCTGCCGACGACCCGATGCCGCCGGACGCGGGCCAGTCGGTGATGGTTCTGGTCTTCGTGTTGCTTGCGATCATTGGCATGCTCGGCTTCGCGGTCGACCTCACCAACATCTGGTTCCATCGCCAGGCGGCCCAGGCCGCAGCCGATTCCGCCTGCCAGGCCGGCGCGATGGACCTGCTCGCGCAGGCCGGCGGCGAAAGCCTGCCGAACATGGGGTTCACCCCGGGCACCGCCAGCGACTGCGTCAACAACCACACCGCAACCATGTGCTTTTACGCCAATCAAAATGGTTACGACGGCGCCGGGCTCAGCTCCACGGCAGCCTCGAATTCCGTCTCCTGGACGTTTCCGTCGACGGTGAATGGAGTGACCGCCGGGGCGGGATCGTACCCGTTTCTGGTCGTTAGCATCGCGGAAAACGTCAACACGTACCTGATGGGCCTCATCACCGCGCAGCACTTCCTCACCGAGACCGTCTCCAGTACCTGCGGCGTCGCGCAGACGATGGGCGCGGCGCCGATGATCGTGCTCAATCCCACAGTGTCCGGAGCGTTTACGTATTCCGGAGGGGGCCTGCTCGATGTCGTCGGCGGTCCCTCGCGCGGCCTGCAGGTAAACTCCTCCAGCACCACGGCAGTCTCCTGGTCTGCCTCGGGCGTCATCAACCTGTCCGGCGGCGGCCCCAACGGCACGGGCTCGAGCGTCGGCATCGTCGGCGGCCCCAGCACCGCGCCGACGAACGGCTCGTCCAATGCTTTCAACGGCGGCACTACTGGCATGTGGCAGGCGTCCACGCTGCCCATCCCCGATCCGTACGCCAATGTTCCCGCCCCCGCTAGCGTCAAAAACATTACCCCGACCACAACCACCAGCGGCAAGTGGGTCGCGTATGGAGTAGACGGCTGTCCCGACAACAGCGGAGCGACGGGGAACTCCAGTCAAGCTTGCCTTGAATTTGGTCCAGGCTACTACCCATCAGGCATCGATCCTGAAAACTACATCACCATCCTCTTCCTGCCGGGCGTTTATTACATGAATGGCTCGCTCACCACCAGCGGCAGCAACACCGTTCGCATGGCGAAGCCCTCGGGGTACACGCAGGGAGAGGGCGTCATGTTCTACTTCTCCTCCGGCTCCTTCAACGTCTCAGGCTGCTCCGGCTGCACCTCGAACGGCAACGGAAAGATCGACGCCGTGTCCACGACCAGCCTCACCTGCGACGGGTCGTCTCCGCCGTCTTCGCTCGGCATGGGTTCCACCATCTCCGGCAACGTCCTCTGGGGTATGTGTGCCACCAACGGCACCTACTACGACTCCGGCGGCGACACGACCGATTCCGCCGGCAATCCCGGCAGCCGCGGCCTCCTCTTTTACGAGGCGCATACAAACACCACCCAGCCCACCTTCTCGGGCTCGGGGGCGCTGTCGTTTGCCGGCGCGCTCTACTTTCATAACAACTCCTACACCGATCTGCTGAACATCAGCGGCGGTGCCAGCAGCGGGACCTTCATCCTGGGAGAGATCGTGGTGGACGAGGTGAACCTCTCGGGCAGCGGCGCCATCCGGCTTGCGCTCAGCTCCGCCAACACCACCCCGCTCTCGAAGGTCGGCGTCTTCAACTGACGGGCTGCCTGATGTTACCTTCCCCCTTGCAAACTCTTCGGCTTTATCCCTTGACCGGGCCATACTGTCCCGCATTCGGGTGATTACAAACTCCACCCGGTGCGAGTTACCGTTTCTCCAGAGGCGCCGTTACCGAAGCATCAGCTTCCACGTCATCGACGCCTCAGACGGGATACCGAAAGCATGAAGGACGCCGCAAGTCATCGTTACCCGCACGTCGCCAGGAGCGCCCGCCGATGAATATGAAACGGCTCGCCATGGCTCTTCTCATCGGTCTGCTCGTCTCCGGCGCCGGAACCTGGTTCATCGGGCGCAAGCTTACGGCGAGCGCTGCGCGTCGAGCGCCCGACCAGCACTATCTTGCACCTGCCCGCTCGCTCATCGCCGGCGAAACGATCAAGGCGGAAGATGTCGAGATGGTCAACTGGCCGGCAGATGCGCCGCTTGCCGGTGCCTTCAGCACCCCAGGTAACCTGGTTGGCCGCACTCTGCTCTATCCGCTCGATAAGGACCAGCCCATTACCGATAAGCTGCTGGCCGCACCCGGCACCGGCAGCGGTCTTGCCGGCCGCATCCCGGATGGAATGCGCGCCATCGCGCTGCGCACCGACGAGGTGATGGGCGTCGCCGGCTTCCTGCAGCCGCACGCCCATGTCGACGTTCTCGCCACCATCCACACGGATAAAGACCCGGAGCCGATGACGCTGATCGTCGTGCAGAACGTCGAGGTCCTGGCCGCCGGCCACCAGCTCCAACCCGATCCCGAGGGCAAGCCCGCCACCGTTACTGTGGTTACCCTGCTGCTCAGCCCATCCGATGCCGAGCGCGCGGTGCTGGCCAGTCAGCAGGGCGCCATCCACTTCGTCCTGCGCGGCGGCGACGACCAGCAGAAGGCGCAGGACGGCCCCGTCGATCTCGGCGAGCTCGTCGACGCCCACATCGTCAAGCCGGTCAAGGTGAAGGCGGCTGCAAAGCTGGATAGCCTGCTGTCGCGGTCCGCTCATCCCACCGTCGAGTACGTCATCGAAACCATCGCCGGCGACAAGAAGACCAGCGAAACCTTTACGGCGGCGTCCAAATGAACCATCCTGCCCGCATTCTCGCAACCGCCGTTTCGCTTGCGTTCGCTGCACTCTGCGCCGGTGCCCAAGCTCCCGCCGCCGGCATTCATCCGGAGGTCGCGAGCGTTCGCCGCGATGTTGCCATCGACATTCCCAGTGCCCTAAGCGCGCGCGCCCACCTGCATCTCGACGCCAGCACTGCGACGGACAAGCTGCACGTCATCACCGGGCAATCCATCATCCTGCGCGGTACGTCGCCCATGCGCCGCATCTACATCGGCAATCCCACGGTGCTGCAGACCTTCAACGGCGGCCCCGAAGAGACCGTCGTCACAGCGAAGGAACCCGGCATCAGCAGCCTCGTCATCTGGGACGACCAGGGCCGCTCCTGCCTGTACACAGTCTCGTCCGATCTCGACCCCGCAAACCTTCGCCAGGCGCTGCACGATGCGTACCCCAACAGCGCCATTGAGGTGGAAGCCGCGACCGATCGCATCACCCTCCTCGGCACCGTTCCAACGCCCGAGGTCTCCGAAGGTGCCGCCAAGCTTGCCGCCTTCTACAGCAAGGATGTCGTCAACTCCCTGCGCGTCGTGCCCGTTCGCGGCAAGCAGGTGCAGCTGAAGCTGCGCATCGCAGAGGTCGACCGCACCAAGCTCGAACAGTTCGCCGTCAACCTGGCCAAGAGTTTGGGCAACACGGCCGCATCGAGCTCCACGCAGCAGTACAGCTCCAGCCAGACCAGCAGCATCAGCAACGGACAGAATCTGCTCTCCATCAGCAATCCGTTCAACTTCTTCTTCGCGAACGTCGGGAAGGGCATCGGCGCGAACATCCAGGACCTCGAGTCGCACAACATCCTGCAGATCCTTTCCGAGCCTAACCTGACCACCATGAGCGGCGTCCCCGCCCGCTTCCTGTCGGGCGGCGAGTTTCCATTCCCCGTCGCGCAGGGCGGAGGCACCGGCACCAGCGTCGCCATCACCATCCAGTTTCGCCCTTACGGCGTCAAAGTCGACTTCACCCCGACGGTCAACGAGGACGGCACCATCCACCTGAAGATCGCACCCGAGGTCAGCACCCTCGACTACACCAACGCGGTCGTCATCTCCGGCTTCACCATCCCCGCGCTCTCCACCCGCCGCACCGAGACCGAGGTCGAACTGAAGGACGGCGACAGCTACGCCATCTCCGGGCTGCTCGACCGCCGCGCGACCGATAGCCTCTCGAAGACGCCCGGAATCGCCAGCGTTCCGCTCCTTGGCGAAATCTTCAAATCGAAGAACCTCAATCACTCCACCACCGAGCTCATCATCGTGGTCACCGCCTCGGTCGTCGATCCGATTGCAAATCCGGGCTCGACCTCCAGCCCGGAGATGCCCGTGCCCCTCCTCAACAAGCCCTTGTTCGACAAAGATCTCGGTCCATCGAAGCGCATGGAAGGTGTCCAACCATGAGCGCCAGCGTCGCACTCCCGGAAAAAGCTCAGGTCGCCGCCGCCCTCCCCGAACAGATCCTCCAGGCGATCTTCAGTGTCTGCGCATCGGAAGACGTCGCGAACGCCGTCGTCGAAGCAGCGGGCAAGGTAAACGGTGCGGAGTTCATCGGGCAGTTCCAGGAGTACATCTCCGCCGAACACCGCCCGCAGTTTCCCGACATCATCAAGACCGCTGGCGGCTGCGTCGCGCTGGTCGACTGCGACAAGGACCGCAACCTGGCGCTCGAAACCATGGAGCGTCTGCAGCAGATCTTCCCGCACAGCCTCAAGCTGATTGCCGTCTCCGCGCGTTCAGAGCCCGACTTCCTCCTCCGCGCCATGCGCGCCGGCGCCGACGATGTGCTTGAGCGTCCCATCGATATCGAACACCTCGCCGCCAGCCTCCAGCGCTTCCAGCGTGGCTTCGTCCAGAAGGCTTTCATGCCCAAGGGCGCAGGCAAGGTGATCTCGTTTTACGGCGTCAAAGGCGGGGTCGGCACCACCACCATGGCGGTGCATCTGGCCACACACCTCGTGCGCAAGCACAACCGCAAGGTCCTGCTGATCGATCACAAGCACGAGCTCGGCCACATCTCGCTGCACCTCGGTCTCAAGCAGAGCGTCTACCACTTCGACGAACTGTTGCGGAACGCCGATCGTCTCGACGCCGAACTCCTCGACGGCTTCGTGACCCGCCACGCCAGCGGCCTGGAGGTCATCCCTTCGCCCGACTCGTGCTCTAGCGTCCATGCCGGCTCGCCCGAGGCCATCGCCCGCGTGCTCAGCTACCTGCGCACGCGCTACGACTTCATCCTGATCGACAGCTCGCTTGAGTACGAGCATTCGTTTCTCGCGATCACCCAGTCCAGCGACGAAGTCGCCCTCGTCTCCACGCCGGATGTCGCCGCCCTGCGCGATCTCGTTCGCCGCGTCGAACACCTCTGCGCCGTCTCGGGCCTTGCGGACAAGCTCAAGATCGTCATCAATCGCGCGACATCGGAAGATGCCGTCGGGCCAAAGGAGATCGAAGCCGCAATCAAGTTTCCCATCTCCATCTCGGTCGCGAATAACTACGCAGGACTTCTGCGCGCCATCAACGAGGGCGAACCCATCGCGCCGCAGCAGCGCGGCCCTTTTACGCAAGCCATCGCCCAGTGGAGCGAACGGATCGCGGTTGAGAAATCCACCGCCATGACCGCAGCCAAGCCGGCGAAGAAATCGTTTTTCGGCCTCTTCTAACAATCAACAGTAGAACCACCCCAGCACCCCGGTACCCCGATGAAAGAAGTCTCGCTTGTCATGACCGCTCCGGCCCGCACCCTCGGCACCACCGACGTGCGGACCGACGCCCGCAACTCGCTCGTGCTCACCGATGCAGCGCGCAACCAGCTCAAGGCCGATGTCCACCAGGAGTTGATCGAGCGCGTCAATCTCGAGCAGCTTCTCTCTATCCAGAACGACTCGGGCGGCCGCCAGATGCTGCTCGCGACCATCTCGAACCTGGTGGGCGAGCAGCCCGTGCCCATGAACGCGGCCGATCGCGATGCCATCGCGAAAGAGGTGCTCGACGAGGTCTTCGGCCTCGGCCCGCTGGAACCCCTGCTGCACGACCCCACCGTCTCCGACATCCTCGTCAACACGCATAACATCGTCTTCGTCGAGCGCAAGGGCCGGATCGAAGAGACCAACGTCGTGTTCCGCGATAACGCCCACCTGATGCACATCATCGATAAGATCGTCTCCGCCGTGGGCCGCCGCATCGACGAGTCTTCGCCCATGGTCGATGCCCGCCTGCTCGATGGCTCGCGCGTCAACATCGTCATCCCGCCGCTTGCCATCGACGGCCCGCTCATGTCCATCCGCCGCTTCGGTTCCTCGCCGCTCGGCGCGGACGACCTGTTGCGCCACAAAGCCATGACGCCGCAGATGCTCGAGCTGCTGAAGGGTGCGGTCAAAGCTCGCCTGAACATCGTCGTCTCCGGCGGCACCGGCGCCGGCAAAACCACGCTGCTGAATGTGCTGTCCGGTTATATCTCGCCCGAAGAACGCATCGTCACCATCGAAGACTCCGCAGAACTGCAGATCAAGCAGCGCCACGTCGCGCGCCTCGAATGCCGTCCGCCGAACGTCGAAGGGAAGGGCGCCATCCGCCAGCGCGAACTCGTCATCAACGCGCTGCGTATGCGTCCGGACCGCATCATCCTTGGCGAAATCCGAGGTGAAGAGGCGCTGGACATGTTGCAGGCTATGAACACCGGCCATGACGGCTCCATCACCACCGTCCACGCCAACACCCCGCGTGACGCCATCTCGCGCCTGGAAACGATGTGCCTGATGGGCTCCGTGGCGCTGCCTGAGAAGGCCATCCGTGCCCAGATCGCCTCGGCCATCCACATCATCATCCAGGCCTCGCGACTGTCCGATGGCAGCCGCCGCATCACCCACATCAGCGAGGTCACCGGCACCAGCGGCGACATCATCTCCATGCAGGATCTCTTCCTGTTTGAGCGCCAGGGCCTCTCAGGCACAGGCAAGGTGAAGGGACGCTTCTTCGCTACTGGCATCGTCCCCAAGTTCGCGGAGAAGCTGAAGGCCGCGGGTATCCCCATCAATCTTGATTCGCTCGACGAATCGGTGGAGGTGTAACCGTCGCGATGCTCTTCCTCTTCTTCACATGCTCGATGCTGGTCACTGCCGGCGCCATGCTCTGGGCGACCAACAAGACGCCCGCGCAACGGTTGGCGTCCAGCCGACTCGTCGACATTGCAAAGAAGCCAGTCACCGAGATACAGGATCGGCAGATCGCTCTCACCACCAAGAGCACCTCGAGTCTCAGCGATCGCATCGGCGAGTTCTTCGAGAACCGCAGCGCAGGCGATTTCATCGAGCGGCTCATCCTCCACTCCGGCGTCAAAACCACCACGGGTAAAGTCGTGCTCACGGGTCTTGTCTGTGCGCTCGCCTGCGGCTTCCTCGCAGATCACTTTACGGGTGTCTTCGCCCTCGGCCTGCTCGTCGCCGCGGCTGGTGCGTTCGCCCCGGTCGGCTTTCTCGGCTTCAAGAAGGGCAGACGCATTGCCAAGTTCAACGAGGCTCTGGCGAACGCAATCGATCTCATGGCGCGTGCGCTGCGCGCCGGCCACTCCATCAGCTCTTCTATCGAGGTCATTGCGCAGCAATCGCCGGAGCCGCTTGCAAGCGAGTTCGAGGCCTGCTTCCAGCAGCAGAAGTTCGGCATCCCCTTTCGCGATTCCATGCTCGCCATAGGAGAGCGCATCCCATCCGACGACCTGCACTTCTTCATCACCGCCATCCTCGTTCAAAAGGAGACCGGCGGCGACCTCACCGACATTCTCGATCGCACCACCCGCCTCATCCGCGAACGCATCAAGCTCAAGGGAGAGATCAAGACGCGCACCGCGCAAGGCCGCCTCACCGGTATGATCCTCGCCCTGCTGCCCGTCGGCATGCTGCTGCTGATGAACCTCATCACTCCCGGCTACTCGGATCTTCTATTTCACAACTGGCTTGGCCAGCGCCTGCTCATGGCCGGCGGCGTCCTCATCGTCATCGGCGGCCTCATCATTCGCAAGATCGTCGACATCAAGCCCTGAAACGAAAGGTCCCAGGCAAACCATATGAACCTGATCTTCTACACGATGATGATGCTTTGCGGCACCTGCGCTGTCGGCCTGGTCGCCATGTCGGTGCTCAGCCGCAGCGGACGCGCCATGCAGCGCCGCGCGCAGCTTATCCTCAGCGGCTCGCACCGGTCGGAGCTCGAGATTCGCAAGCCGGCTGTCCTGCCGCAAAAGCTCTTCGCCGTCACCGGCTGGCTGCGCGAGAACCTCGGCATGTCGGTCAGCCCCGTGCTCGCCGAACGCTTCGAGCAGGCCGGCATCTTCGCCTCCACGCACCGCGACGCGTATCTCGTTGGCCGCATCCTCGGTCCCATCCTCGCGCTCATCGCGGCATCGTTCATCCCGTTCAGCCGTCCGCTCTTCCTCATGGGAATGCCCGCCGTAGCCTATCTCGGGCCGGACATCGTCCTCACCCGCCTCATCAAGGCGCGCCGCGAGAAGATCCGCCTCGGCGTTCCCGATGCCGTCGACCTGCTCGTCATCTGCGTCGACGCCGGGCTCGGCCTCGACCAGGCCATGCTGCGCGTCGCCAACGAACTCCACAAGCGTCACCCCGTGCTGCAGCAGGAGTTCCTCCGCATCAATCGCGAGCAGCGCGCCGGCAGGCAGCGGCTGGACGCCTGGCAGGACATGGCCAAACGCAACCAGCTTCCCGAGATCGACGGCTTCGTCAACATGCTCGCGCAGACCGAGCGCTTTGGCACTCCCATCGCACGCGCGCTCTCGGAGTTCGGCGACGGCATCCGCGAACGGCGGCGTCAGCACGCCGAAGAGCTCGCCGCCAAGACCACGGTCAAGATCATCTTTCCTCTGGTCCTCTGCATCTTCCCCAGCCTCTTCATCGTGCTGCTCGGGCCGCCCGGCATCAAGGTCTCCCAGGGCTTCATGAACCAGTAGCGGAAACTATGCCCGGCAGCCTGAGCCTGTGTCACACTTAACGCATGAAGCGTTCCACTCTGCTCCGCGCCACCCTCGGCCTCACCTTTGCCAGCACCCTGGTTGCCATGGCGCAGGATCGAGGCTACTGGCGCGCCGCCAGCAAGAACTCCAGCGCCATCACCGGTGACGTTGCGCTCTCGGCCGACCGGGTCTCCATCAACTTCCTCTCGTTTACGATTGCGCCCATCCGCGCTCTCAAGCCGGAGGAGGCGGTCGCCGCCTTCGATGCCGATTCCTCCACGCCCGGAGCCGGCAATCTCTACCGCCTCAGCGTTCCCGGCGCGACCAAATTCCTGCACAAGAACACGCTGTGCGGCGGCGAAGACACCACCTGGATGGCAACCTACGCCTACGGCAAAAACCTGCAGATCTCCTTTTTCTCCGGCGCAAAACCGCCTGTGCTCACCATCGACGCACTGTCAAACTCAAGCGATCTCTGCGGCACCTACGCCTACGCCCGCTAGGCTTCCGTACCTATTGAGGCGCTCAGCCCGTCAGGTCTTCGTCCCGGGTCTCGCGAACCATCAGCAGCCCCACAAACGTCAGTGCCGCGGCACCCGTCAGGTAGTACCCGACGTAGGGCAGGCCATAGTTCTTCGCCAGCCACGTTGCGATATAGGGTGCTAACGACGCGCCCAGGATTCCCGCCAGGCTGAACGCCAGTGAGCTGCCCGTATAGCGAACCGCGGTCGGAAACAACTCGGAGACGACCGTCCCCAGCGGGCCGTAGGTCATCCCCATCAGCGCCAGCCCAACCGCCAGCATCAGCAGCACGCCGTGCGGTCCGGCCGTAAACATCGGCGCAAGCACCAGGCCAAACAGCCCGATCGCCACCGTCACGCCAAACATCACCGGTTTGCGCCCGCGCTCGGCCAGCAGCGCCGAAACCGGAATCGTCAGCGCAAAGAAGACAATCCCGATCAGCTGCATCTGCAGAAAACTATCGCGGCCGTAGTGCAGCGCGGTCGTGCCCCAGGAGATGGTAAACACCGTCATCAGGTAGAACAGCACGAACGTCGCAATGCAGATCAGGATTCCCGCCGCCAGCGCCCGCGTGTGGCGCCGCAGCACCGTCACCATCGGCACGCCCACCTGCTCCGCCCGCGCCGCCGCTGCCTCAAAGACCGGCGTCTCCGTAATCGAAAGCCGCACGTAAAGGCCCAGCAGCACCAAAACCGCACTCGCCAGGAACGGAAGCCGCCAGCCGAAGCGGAAGAACTGCTCATTGGTCAGCGAACGCGAGAGCAGCAGGAAGATTCCACCAGAGGCCAGGAACCCGATCGGTGCACCCAGCTGCGGAAACATTCCATAGAGCGCACGCTTGCCTGGCGGCGCGTTCTCGACCGCCAGCAGCACCGCGCCACCCCACTCGCCGCCCAACCCGATACCTTGACCGAACCGGCAAAGCGCCAGCAGCAGCGGCGCGGCCACGCCGATTGCGCGATACCCTGGCAGCGCCCCGATCGCAAACGTCGAAAGCCCCATGGTCGAAAGCGCAAGCACCAGCGTCCGCTTGCGTCCGACGCGATCGCCAAAGTGCCCGAACAGAGCCGACCCAATCGGTCGAGCCAGAAACGCAATTCCAAACGTAGCCAGCGAAGCCAGCACCGCCGAAGCTGGATCCGCAGCCGGAAAGAATAGCCGCGGAAACACGATCACCGCAGCCGTCGCATAGATGTAGAAGTCGAAGAACTCGACCGTCGTCCCCACCAGGCTCGCAAAGAGCACCTGGCGCGGCGTATTGATGCGTTTGGCGTGCAAGCTAACTGTCTTCATGCTGAAGCTTGCATTCTAGCCGAACGTTCGTCGCAAGCCCGGTCCGCTCGCGCCTTACCCTCTGCCCAGCCGGAGGAACGTAATGGAACCGCACCAGGTAGATGAGCTCGCCTTTGCCATGCTTCGCCACCTTCAGCAGGTCCAGCACACCCAGAAAGCCCGAGGCCAGCGCAAGCTGCGGCGTGATATCGGGCAGCCCGATCGGCTCAATCGAATCCACCTCGATCTCACCTTCGTCCATGCGGTAGCGCCCACCCACCTTTACCCGGGCACTCTGCCAGAAGCGGACAGTGCATGTAATCTCTCCACGCCGCACCCCATCGCGAAGCCGCTTGCTGAACACCATAGAGGGAGTCTACCGCTGACAAATCCTGATGGTCGGGGCGGAGGGATTCGAACCTTCGGATGCTGCGCGTACTTCCAACTTTAGTGGTCGGGGCGGAGGGATTCGAACCCCCTGATGCTGCGCGTGATCGAAAATTGATGGTCGGGGCGGAGGGATTCGAACCCCCTGATGCTGCGCGTGATCGAAAATTGATGGTCGGGGCGGAGGGATTCGAACCCCCGACCCTCTGGTCCCAAACCAGATGCGCTACCAGACTGCGCTACGCCCCGACTCCTGCCCCACACACTCTAGGATAACTCAGCAGCAGCTCCCATAGCGCCCTTCGCGCAACCTTAGCGTTCTTTGCGCATCGCCCTTGCCTTTCGCCTGCCCTACCACCCCAGCAGATGCTTCACCCCGACCACCACAAATCCCGCCAGTACCAGAGGCACCATCATCAAGCCCACCAGCACCACGCAAACTCCCGCGAAGAACAGCCAACTGCTCGCCGAGTGTTTCTCCGGCTCATGGATCGATCCCTCCAGCAGCTTGTAGTTCCGCCGGTTCGCCCGCCAGCCAATATCGAACAGATTTCCCACCACCGGCACCGACCCCACCGCCGTCTCAATCGCCACATTCGCCACCATGCGCGCGATCGTCACCTTCGGCACGCCACGCACCCAGGCCGCAATGATGATGATCGTCGACGCCAGGCCGCCCAGGATATCGCCGACGCCCGGAATGAAACCGACGATGCCGTCCAGCCCAAACCGGATCGGCGTACCCGGAACGTGGATGAAATCGTCCAGCAGATGCGACAGATGATCCAGATTCTCATCGGAGAACGCAGCCCCGGCTTTTCTGCTGCGCGGCCGTAAAATCTCCGGTTTCGCCGTAATTCCCATCGTCTTCGCACCCGTTGTCATACTTACTAGATGAACTCTACGCCTCCGTGCGTTATACTCGAAACAGTGTGGCGGCTATAGTTCAGTGGCAGAACGCCGCTCTGTGGCAGCGGATGTCGTGGGTTCGAAACCCACTAGCCGCCCCAAACTCCTCCTCAATCTCATCCCACGAGGCTTCCCATGCTGTCGACACAGTTCTGGCACGGCTTTGAAATCGGCGTTGAGATCTCGCTCGGTGCGCTGATGGTAGTCGGTCTGATGATTGCCGCATTCACCAAGCGCTCCTCCGCAAAGTAACCTGCACCATGCACCCAACCGCGAAGACTTCAGCTCCGGCGCGCCTCTTCGCCGGTACCTCCGGCTGGGCTTACCCGACGTGGAAACCCGGCTTCTACCCGGAGTCTGTCTCCGCGAAGAAGTTCCTTAGCTTCTATTCCTCGCAGCTCAGCTCGGTGGAAGTGAACTACACCTTCACCAAGCTGCCCACGCCGAAGCAAACCACAGACTGGCTCGCCCAGACCCCTGAAGCATTCCGCTTCACCTTCAAGGCCCCGCAGCGCATCACCCACTTCAGCCGGCTTGTCGATTGCGCCCAGCACGTCGCCGACTTCCTCGCTTCCATCGCGGCGGTCATCGAGGCGAAGCGCACCGGTCTCCTCCTCTTTCAGCTTCCGCCAAACTTCAAACCCGCGCCGGAACGCCTGGCCGACTTCCTTGCGCTTCCTGCACTTAAGCAGGCTCCGCCCGTCGCCTTCGAGTTCCGCCACGACGGCTGGTTCCACCCCGAAACCTACGCGATCCTCACCGAGCACAACGCCGCGCTCTGCATCGCCGAATCCGAAAAGCTGGAAACCCCCGAGCTCCACACCGCCCGCACCCACACCTGCTTCCGCCTGCGCATGCCCGGCGGCTACAAGCCCCGGCAACTCACGGCTCTCGCCGAACGCCTCACCGCTCTCGCCCAGGAACGCGATGTCTACGCCTACTTCAAGCACGAAGACGAACCCACCGGCGCTCTGAATGCGCGTGCCTTCCTCAAAGCCGCAACCAGGCTCGCGAAGCCGAGGGCAGGGAAGTGACCGGCTTCCACCCCGCGCCGTTCCATCCGCGCCCGTGGCTCTCGAACGGCCATCTCCAAACCATCGTTGGCAACTTCCTGCATCGCGTCGACAACCTTCCGCCGCCCACCGCCGAACTCGTCGAGGTCGAGCCCGCCAAGCCCACGCAGATCTCGAGTCAGGTGCTCTGCCACTGCCACTGGCAGCCGCCGGAGGTCCGCGCCGGCCGCCTCACGGTGATCGTGCTGCACGGCCTGGAAGGCTCGTCCGAATCGCAGTACGTCGTCGGCAACGCGAACAAGATGTGGCAAGCCGGCTTCAACGTCATACGGATGAACATGCGCAACTGCGGCGGCACCGAGGCGCTCTCGCCCACGCTTTATCACTCGGGCCTCTCGGGCGATATCCGCGCCGTGCTCAACACGCTCGCCGCGCGCATCGGCCTCAACCGCTTCGCGCTCTGCGGCTATTCGATGGGCGGCAACCTGGTGCTCAAACTCGCCGGCGAACTCGGCGCATCCGAGCCGCGGCTCCTTGCCGTAACCACCGTGTCGCCCGCGCTCGATCTCGGCGAGTCTGCGCAGGCGCTGCACGCGCCCATCAACCGCGTGTACGAGCTGCGCTTCCTGCGCGGACTCAGCCGGCGCTTCCGCCAGAAAGCCGCCCTCTTTCCCCAGCTCTACGACCCCGCGCGCGCCGATCACCTGCGCTCGCTCATCGAGTTCGACGACCGCATCACCGCGCCCTACAGCGGCTTTCAGGATGCGGCCGATTACTACTTCCGCGCCGCCGCCGCGCGCGTGCTCAACCGCATCGCCGTGCCAACGCTCATCCTGCACGCGTGCGACGATCCCTTCGTGCGGCTTACACCGGAGAGCCGCACGAAGATCCTTGCCAATCCAAACATCACGCTGATTGAGCCAGAACACGGCGGTCATTGTGCCTTCCTTGCCAAGGCCGTTCCCACTGAAGACGACGATGGCTACTGGGCGGAGACTACGTTGCTGAACTTCCTCGAGGCTGTCCTGCCGGACGGGCCCGCTGCGCGCGGGGCGGGCGTTCGCACGCCTTTTTAGAGCTTCGCGTGCTCTCCCGTTGGTCGACCTGAACTACCGACCAAGCCCGTTTTCTTTGCGATAATGATTGGATGCTCTCTGAGTGGTCCGCAGAATGTACCGCCGACGACCCCGTTCTCGTCGTGCCGTGGGATCCCGATCCAAATCACCCGACCATCGGCCAATTCATCGACCTGCGCCAGAACCCCTACGATCTCGACCACATTGCCGAAGCCGAGCAGCACCCGCCGCTGATGCAGGCGCTGCGCGCGCTGAACGCGCCACGTTCGCCCGTCTTCACCGCCAAGTGCGACGTGTGGACGCTCTCCGACGAAGAACGCGCCGCGCTCCAGTTCGAACTCGGCTTGAACGCCGAGCAGTCGACTCACGGCTTCGCCAGCTATCTCGATCTGCTGTGGCGCGACCGGCCCATCTTCGTCTCGTTCCACCAGCAGGAGCAGCGGCTCACGCGGCTCACCCGCCTGACCGAGCAGCTCGATCACCCGGACGCCGCGCTCGACTGCATCCTGCGCCCGGCGTTTCTGGACCTGATCGGGCCGCAGGAGGGCTTTGCCTTCACGCTGTATGTGAAGGCGCTCGGCACGGACGCGCCGCACGCGTACGAGAACTGGTCCCGCGCGCTGGAAGCCGTTACCACGCTGCTCCGCGGCAAGGATTTCGCGACATCCTAGACCTGTGGCCCAAAGCATACCGCGAAGCGGTCCAGAACCGTACGAAGCACCGCCCGTCCAGCGTTAGTACGCTTCTGCGGTTGCGGTTGCCGTTACAATATCGTCAGGAAGCCCGCACGGGCGAGTAGCTCAATTGGATAGAGCACGAGCCTTCTAAGCTCGGGGTTGCAGGTTCGATCCCTGCCTCGCCTACCATCTCCAGCCCGGACCCCCACCCCCTACTTATTACGCAAAATTTTCAAGGCAGAAGGTTTAGGTCTGCACTAAAGGACGTTTTGCTCCAAAGAGTGTGCATGAGGCTGGGGCGATTTGGAAGACTTTGGCCGGCTTCCGGTAAGGTGGCGGAGCGCGGCGAGCGCCATCAAGCCGAGCGCGAGGCCGGAGACGCCGTTCCAGCCCCACTTCGCCCACGCGAGGCTGGAAAGCCAGGAACCGACGGCTGCGCCCGAGAAATAGCAGACCATGTAGACGGTGTTGAGGCGGCTGCGGGCGGAGGAGTCCAGGCCGAAGATGCGGGTTTGATTGGCGACCTGCGTCATCTGCGCGCCGACGTCCAGGATGATGACGCCAAGGACGAGCCCGGCGAGGTGCACCCACAGGCCGGCGTGTACCGCGACGACTCCCCAAAGCAGAAGGTAGGAGCCGGCGAGGATGGTGAGCCCGAGCCCCGCAACCCAGCGCGAGCCGTGCCGGTCCGCCATGCGGCCGGCGAGCGTCGCCGTCATCGCGCCGGCGGCGCCGACCACGCCGAACGAGCCCGCGACTCCGGCGCCGAGGCCGTAGTGCGTATCCAGCAGAAAGGCCAGCGTCGTCCAGAAGCAGCTGAACGACGCGAAGACCAGACCGCCGAGCACCGACGATTCGCGCAGCAGCGGCTGCGTAGTCCAGAGCGTCCAGAGCGAGCGCATGGCCTGCGGATAGGTCAGGGCCTGCTTCGGTTTCAGCTCCGGCATCTTGGTGTGGAAGAGCGGCACGAAGGCCAGGCTGATGAGCGCCGCGGCCACGAACACCCAGCGCCAGCCATGGATGCGGCTGACCCAGCCGGAGAAGGTTCGCGCGAGCAAAATTCCCAGCAGCAGCCCGGTCATGACGATGCCGATCGCCCGTCCGCGCTGGGTATCGTCCACCAGGTCCGGCGCAATCGGCAGGATGATGTGGGTGACGGCTGCGGTGACGCCGATGAGGAAGCTGGCCGCGACCATGGCCCAAAGCGTCGGCGCAACGGCGGTAAGCAGCAGCGCCGCGGCCACGCCGGCGTACATCTTCGCGATCAGCCCGCGCCGCTCCATCACGTCGCCGAGCGGCACGAAGAACAGCATGCCGAGCGCGTAGCCCACCTGGGTCGCAACGGCGATCAGCCCGACGCTTGCGGCGGTGGTATGAAAGCTGTGCGCCATCTCCGAGAGCAGCGGCTGGTTCAGATAAATCGCCGAAACGCTGACCGCGCACGCCAGGCCAAGAAAAGGCAGCGGAGCCTTATGACCCGCCTTCAGACTCGAATCAGTATCCACACCTAAGTCTACCGAACCGGGTGCCAGACCATGCGCAGCGGGCGGAGAAGCGTAAGGGTGAGGCGCCCGACCGGTCTACTTGTGTTGAATGTTCTCTGCCACGCGTTCGCGGTCGAGCGGCTTCAGGTTCAGGGTCCAGTCCACCGGCACCTTGACCGGCGGAAAGCAGACCGTCTTTGTGCAGGCCTGGTAGGTCAGTTCGCCCAGGATGTCGAGCTTCGGGTCCTGCGCAAATCGCGGAACCGTGGTGCGGTTGACGACGGCCGCAACCTGCGTGTTCAGTTGAACGCGATTGTCGTAGACGGGAACCTTTTGGTCGAGTTCCGGCACAGAGAGGATCTCGGACTTCGGGTAGCTCGTATCTCCCGTGGTGTACAGATCCGACTTGGGGAAGTTGAGCGTGGTGACGATGTACTGGTACTTCTCCGCGCCGGGCGCGTAGACATGGGTCTCGGCTGCGGGAGTGAGGTTGACCGAGAGCCGCACGACCGCGCCCGGCGCCACGCTTACGTCCGACTGGCTGGTGGAGATGGTCACATGCGGGGTGGCGTCGAGGGTCCTGCTTGCAGCGGGAAGCGGCACGTCGCCGAAGAGGTTGGCGTAAAGGCTGTTCGCCGTCAGCCGGTTGACGTATGCCGTCTCAAAGTACCGTTTGACGATGACGCCGTGCGGGTCGATCAGGTAGAAGCCCGGATAGGGGATGCCGGCCTGCATCCCCGTGCCCTCGGGATTGCGGATTCCAAACTTGTCGATCAGCTCGGAGTTCTTGTCGGAGAGCAGGGGGTAGGTAATGGCGCGGCGCTTGGTGAAGTCGGCAAGGATGGCCGGGGAGTCGTAGCTGATGGCCGCGACGTTGATGCCCTTGGCCGCAAATGCTTTCTGCGCGCCTTCGAGATCGACCAGCTGGCCTTTGCAGAAGGGGCACCAATCCGCCGAGCGGAAGAAGAGCAGCAACAGGCCGTTACGGCCGCTGAGCGTCTGCAGGTTCTCCGGCTTGCCGGCCTGGTCGGTGAGGGTGAATTGCGGGGCTTTCGCGCCGGGCATCAGGCCGCCCGGTTGCTGGGCAAGGCTGATCGTTGGAAGCAGAAGAAGGAGCGCGGCAAAAGACTTGAGGTTCATCGGTTCTCCATGAAGTGTCGTCCGTTCGATCTCCAGATCCCGCAATAGTTACAAGGCTTCTTCAGGAATCTTAGGTGCAGCCCCAACCCGCACCCTCCGCGCGAAGCGCTCCTGACTCCACGGAGTGGCGTCTGCCGTGCGTGAGGGCGCCGCTGCCTCTACTTAACACCAAGCGTCAACTTCGCGATCGTCGCCAACTGCATGAAGCTCGTCCCCTCGTAGATCTTGCCAATTTTCGCATCCCGATACAGCTTCTCAACCGGGTAGTCCTTGACGAAGCCGGAGCCGCCGAAGACCTCGACGGCGAGGCTTGCGGTCTTCTCCGCGACCTGCGACGTGACGTACTTGCACATGGCCGCCTCCTTCAGGAACTCGCTGCCGTTATCCTTCAGCCGGGCTGCGTTGTAGACCGCGAGCCGCGCCATCTCGATCTCCGTCGCCATCTCCGCAAGCTGAAACTGCATGGCCTGGAACTCGACCAGCGCCTTGCCGAACTGTTTGCGCTCTTTCGCCCATTTGGCCGCGTGCTGCCATGCGCCTTGCGCGAGCCCGAGCATCTGCGCGCCGATGCCGATACGTCCTTCGTTCAGCGTCTCGATCGCGATCTTGTATCCCTTGCCCGGTTCGCCCAGCACGTTGGCAGCGGGAACGACGCAGTCGGTAAATACCAGCTCGCAGGTGCTCGACGCGCGGATGCCGAGCTTGTCTTCCTTCTTGCCGAGCGCAAAGCCGGCTGTACCTTTTTCCACTACGAACGCGGTGATGCCCTTGTAGCCGAGCGCCGGATCGAGTGTGGCGAACACGAGGAAGAGGCCGGCTTCCTTCGCATTCGTGATCCAAAGCTTCTGCCCGTTCAGGACGTAGTCGTCGCCTTGCTTCGAAGCGCGCGTCTGCAGCGCGAACGCATCGGAGCCGCTGCCGGCCTCGCTGAGGGCGTACGCGCCGACCGTATCCTTCGCCAGCCGCGTCAGCCATTGCGTTTTCTGATCCGCAGTCGCCCAGCGGTTGAGCGCATTGATGCAAAGGGTATTCTGCACATCCACCAGCACCCCCACGCTGGGATCCACGGCCGAGATTGCCTCGACCGCGAGGATCGCCTCGAAGAAGGTTCCGCCCGCGCCGCCGTACTCTTCCGGGATCTCGATGCCCATCAATCCGAGCTCAAACAACTGCTTCAGCAGCCCCTGGTCGAAGTGCTGCGATTCATCCATCGCGCGTACCAGCGGCGCGATCCGGTCCTTCGCAAACCCGCGCACCGATCCCCGGAACAGTTCTTCGTCGCCGCTCAACTGGGTCAACGCCCGCGGCATTCCAGCCTTTCCCGCAACCACTGAATCCTCCTTCAGAAACACCTGAGTCTAACATTCCAATAGGTAATCCGATCGCGGCCTACAACACTTAGCCGGGTTGCACCATCTATGCTTCTGGCTAGAGTGCGGCAGCCGATAGTCAGCGTAAGCCGCCAGCCCCTTGCTCCCTCCCTTCTTCCGGTTGCACAATGTTCTTCCAGTTGCAGAATGCTCCGCTTCGAGATGCATCAGCAGGTCGAAGATTGCTTTTCCGGCTAGGCAGTGTCAGGTTCGAGTCTGTCGTTTCGAATTCTTGCAATCCAAGTCGGCATCTCCTACGTTTCCCTAGCGTGCAGGCCTTGGTTCTCCAATACCCGCTCTTGGTTCCTCGATCAAAATCTCTCGCGTAGTGTTCTTACGCACCAGGTGACGTCTCAGGCGGCTCGCTTCAAAACGGCAGGTGGACCTGCCGATCGTCCTCCCCTCTTCGACCCAATTCGCCCCAATGACGAAGGTGTCTGCCAATCCAGGCTGGCGCCCTTGTACGCCCACAATCCTCACGCCAACCAGGAGAAGCACAGTGAAGACTCTCGACTCCCTCGTACAAAAAGCACTTTCGCGGCGTTCCTTTTTCGCCGGTGCCGGTGCCCTCGCCGCCGGTGCGACTCTCGCCGGCTGCAGCGGCCCGAATGACAATGCTCCTGCCCCCACGCCCACGCCGACTCCCACCCAGACGACGTACACCGACGCCGACATTCTCAACTTCGCGCTGAACCTCGAATACCTCGAAGCGCAGTTCTATCTCTACGCCGCCACCGGCGCCGGCCTTGCCGCAGCCGATACCGCTCCCGGCCTCTACTCCACCTACACCATGGGCTCGGTCACAGTGGGCAGCGCAGCCGCGGTCCCCGGGCTGACCTCCGCCCAGCAGGAGATCCTGAACGAGATCGCCTATGAAGAGCAGTCGCACGTGCGCTTTCTGCGCAGCGCGCTTGGTTCCGCGGCCGTTGCCATGCCGAGCATCGACCTCAGCTTCTTCGGGCCGCTCGCCGTTGCAGCCGGCGTGACGACCGCCCCAACCGGCACCGGCTCCTTCAATCCCTTTTCCAGCTTCAACAACTTCCTGCTCGGCTCCTTCATCTTCGAAGACGTAGGTGTTACGGCGTATGCCGGAGCAGCTCCGCTGATCAGCGCCGCCGGCGTCGCAGCCGGATACCTGACCGCCGCAGCCGGCATTCTTGCCGTCGAAGCCTACCACGCGGGTTACGTGCGCACCTCGATCACCGGGATCGACATCACCGCGGGTACGGCCACGTTGATCCCGATCGCCAACAAGATCGAGGCTCTTCGCGCCACGTTGACCGTCGGCAACAGCGCCGCTCCGTCCACGTCCGGATCAGTCGAGACTGCACTGGTCCTGCCCACGACCACCTCCACCCCCAGCGCCATCGTCGCCGCCAGCGCCGCGGACGCGGTAGGTTTCTCGCGCACGGTCAATCAGGTCCTTCATATCGTCTACGGTTCTCCCACGGTCGGTGTCGCCAAGGGCGGCTTCTATCCCAACGGCATGAACAGCTACTTCGCCACCACCTCTGCCTAAAGCTTCATCTGGGCGCTCCGGAATCGGTAAAGAAACCAAAGAATCCCAAAGGACGGACACTTTCATGGCAAATCAAGAGACAAAGCTCATCGACGAGGTTCTCGTCACCAGCCGCCGCAAGATGCTCTCGATCGGCGCTGCGGCCTTTGCCGGCGTGGCCGCGGGCATCGCCCCGCGGGCGGCCAGCGCCGCCACCGCCGCAACGTACAGCGACGCAGACATCCTCAATTTCGCACTCAACCTCGAGTACCTCGAAGCCAACTTCTACTACCTGGCGGCGTTCGGCACCACCATCGACGTGGCGAATGGCGCATCCACCAACGCCGGCGCTCCGCTCATCAAGCTGACCGGGACGGTCGGCACCGCGGGCACCGTCTCCGGCGGCAGCAAGGTTCCGTTCACCACCGTGCAGGTGGGCTCGTACGCCACCGAGACCGCGGTCGAAGAGGGCAAGCACGTGCAGCTTCTGCTGACCGCGCTCGGCTCCTCGGCAGTCGCGCAGCCGGCCATCAACCTCGGCACGTCGTTCCAGACGCTGGCCACCGCCGCCAAGATTCCGAACGGCGCAGCCTTCAGCCCGTACGCCTCGGACGACACGTTTCTGGTCGGCGCGTACGTGTTTGAGGATGTCGGCGTCACAGCGTATCACGGCGCGGCTCCGCTGCTCACCTCGTCTTCGAACCTCTCGACCGCGGCCGGCATTCTGGCCGTCGAGGCCTACCACGCGGGCCTGGTCCGCACCTCGATCAACTACATCGACCCAACCGGAACCTCGATCGCTGCCTACACCAACAACATCTCCGCGTTGCGTGCGCAGCTTGCGCTGGCTGGCCTGCTCGGCGCGGCGGCCAGCGCATACGACCCGAACCCCGACGACTACGGCCTTGCGACCTTCTCGGTCTCGCTGGGCGGCAGCGCCGCGACGGTCACGGCAACGCGTCTGACGGATGCAAATCCGGCGAACGTGGTCGCCTTCGCCCGCAACCCGACGCAGGTGCTGAATATCGTCACCGGCGGCGGCGCGGTCAACGCAGCGGGCACGGCGGCGGTCAGCCCGGCGACCGGCGTCTTCTTCCCAAATGGATTGAACGCAGGCCCGAACGGCTTCCGCTAAACCGAGGCTCATGCTCAACCAACACAGCCGTCCCGGCGAGGGACGGCTGTTTTGTTTTTCAGCCGCGGAGAAGGCCAAAGGCGATCAGAGGGAAGATTGCGCCGCGAAAGTGCATCCAATCAGGAGGGCGAACCTGCAGCCCCATTCCATCCCCGAGGTTGCATGACTAAAATCTCAACCTCGTGTGTAGCGCTTCTGGTCTCGCTTGCCGCGGCCGCTCCGGCCCGCGCATCGGTCGCTTTCCTCATGGAGGAGCCCTACGGCCAGTTTGGCGCGTTCAACCCCACCGGGCATGCGGCCATCTACCTGAACCATGTTTTCGCGGAATCGCCAACCAAGCTCCGTCCCTGCCGGCCGGGGGAGCTCGGCGTCGTCATCAGCCGATACCACCGCATCCACGACGACGACTGGATCGCCATACCGCTGATCCCGTACCTCTACGCCGTCGATAACATCGCGGACGTTCCAGACTCGGTGACGAAGCGAGACGTCGCCCGCATCCGCGATGCGTACTGGCGCGAGCACCTGACGGAGCTGGCACCGCCGCGCGCCCACGGCAAGGTGCCCAAGGGCAACTGGACTCAACTCGTCGGCGCCTCGTACGACCGGCGAATCCACGGGTTCCAGATGGATTCCACGCCGGAGCAGGATGCGCGCATCATCGACTACTTCTCGGATTCCGACAACAAGAGCCGCTTCAACCTGTTCTTTCACAACTGCGCCGACTTCTCAAAAAGCGTGCTCGACATCTACTTCCCGCACTCCATCCATCGCAGCTTCATCGCCGACGCCGGCATCACCACGCCGAAGCAGGTCGCGCGCTCGCTGGTGAAGTACGGCGAGCGCCATCCGGAACGGCACATGTCCGCCTTCCTCATCGATCAGGTTCCAGGAACGGTGAAGCGCAGCCACGCAGTCGATGGAGTCGCCGAGTCGCTGATGAAGAGCAAGAAGTACATGATTCCGCTGGTGATCCTCGAGCCGGAGGTCGCAGGCGGGGTCGTCCTCAGCTACCTGGTCGACGGCCGGCTATCGCTCCCGAAGGACGTTCGCGTCTTCAACGCCGGAGACTTCGACCCTATCTAGAACCCCGGCGCCAATCCCATCGAGACGCTCGCCATCGATCCTGCGCCCGATCCGATCTAGCTACTCGGCCGGCGCAGCCTTATCGCCCGTCTGACGCGCTACAGAATCGCCAGCTTTCACCTTCGCCGCGATCATGCCCTCAATCCGCGTCCAGAGCGCATCGTCGTTCTCAATCTCGATGTGCGAGTGCATGAAGGCGCGCGAGTACCAGCTATACCCGTCCACAGGAATCCGCCTGGCCGCATAGCTCGACTCGAAGTTCCCAAGAATCTGCGTTCGCTTCGGATCTTCCGCTCGAATCACGCGACGCCCGTGCACCAACCCGGCGGTCTGGTAGAAGTTCACCGCCTGCCGCACGTTCGGAGGGATATCCGCATCGTCCTCGCCCCTCTTCTGCACGCTATCCACCTGCACGGTCAGCAGCACCGGAATGCCCTGTGCCTCGAGCTCCCGCGCAAAGTGAACCGTCTCCGATGCGCCCCAGCTATGGCCAAACAGCACGATTCGCGCGGCGCCCCTCGGTGAGCCGGCGAGAGCCGTCAACACCGCGGCCATCGCCGCCGGCTCATCCCGATTCGCGAACAACATCGCGTTCACCGCACCCGGATAGCGCCGCTCCAGGTCCGTCCCAACCCGGGCCTCGCGATGTACCCGGTTGCCGGCCCTGACACGCCCGCCCATGAAGCCGACCACGATGAGCGGAGCAGCGGCCCGCGCCGGTGCTTCAGCGGTGACGCTGCCTGCGAGACTCGCAATCAGCAATACTCCGGCCCTCCGCAAACGCTTTAACAAGTCCAGGCCCGCTCCCAAACCACACCCTATCCTACGTCCCGGAAACCGGCCTGGATTGCCCCGGCGCTAGTAGCGCCAGCTCGTCACGTCCGCACCCGCAGGCGCCGTCGCCAGCATGTGCTCCACCATGCGCGGCAGCACGCGCTGCGTCCAGTCCGCATTGTTCTGCTGCATGGTGTACTCCGGCGGGCCGCCCGTGTAGCAGTGCGGCATGCCCGGCCCGTACTGGAACGTCGCATCGGAGTGCGGCTCGCGCGTCTCCGCCAACTGCTTCTCCAGCAGATGCACCGCATTGTTCAGGAAATACGTATCGCCATCGCCGACCGCAATGTGCAGCTTGCCTTCAAGCTTCGGCCCCAGCGTCGGCCAGTCGCGCTTCAAAATCGCGGCGATGTCGTAATGGTTCTGCCAGTACGCCACTACGTCCTTGTGGATCGTGCCCGTGAGAGGATCGATCACGTCCGCCGGATAGCCATCCTTGCCGGCCGGCGAAAACACCGCCTGCCAGATGTCCCACTGCTCGGTCGAGCGTCCGTGCGTGCCGAGCACGTACTCGTACGCAAACTCCTGCTCAGCGGTGGCGATCACTGTTCCGTTCGGCTTGCGGTCCGCGGCAATCGCAATCGAGGCGAACGGGCCGTTCAGCCGAAACGCATTGGCATCGTCGTAAAGGTCGATGTCCTGGTAGCCGTGGAAGTCGACCGGGTCCGGGCACGCGACGTACGCCCCGTTGTACAGGTCCGGGTAGAAGACCTGCGTGGCCAGCGCCTCCCAGCCACCCGTCGACCCGCCAAACGTCGCACGCGCCCAGCCTGCGCCGATCCCGCGATACTGCTTCTCAATCGCCGGAATCAGCTCTTCGTTGATGGCGCTGCCGTAGGGGCCGAGGTTCGCTGAATCCACCACGTAGGAGTCGTCGTAGTAGGGATTCGCATTCTGCACGTAGATCATGATGACGCGCGGCAGGCGGTTGCTCGTCCAATCCTGAAAGAACCTATAGCCGGCGGCGCCGCGACCCTTCGCATCCGCCAGTGAGGTGACAAACGGCACCGGACCGAAGCCCGGATGGTAGTGGTCCTGGTAGACCACCAGCGGATATCGCGCATTCGGATGCTCGTCGAAACCATCCGGCAGCAGGATCCACGCGCCGAGATACACATCGCGCCCCCAGAACGCGCTCAGCTTCTCACTCTTGAACTTCATGTACTTGAGCCACTTGGCCGCAGGCTCCCGCTTCGCCAGCACCTCGGGGTCGGCGTCCGTGCCGGCAATCGGCGGCATCACCTTGTCGAGCGTCACGCGCAACATGGAATGGCCGTCCCAATGCACAGTCAACGGCGCGTTGTACGGATTGCCCGGCTTGCGATTCCAGTGCTGGCCTTCGCCCCTATCGGGTGGCAGCCAAAGCGTCTTGCCCGTCGCCAGATGAAACTCTTCGTACACGTTGAAGACGCCCTGCACGGTGTAGTCTCCGGCGTCTAAATCCCGCAAAGAATGCCGCGGATACCCCACCGTTGCGGCGTCTACGACAAGCGTTGCGGATTTGCCGTCGGCATCGACGCCAAACGCCTGCGCCGACCGGTAATCCTCGGTCATCTGCTCACGCGGCTCTTCGTCGGAGGATTTAGCGAAGATCAGGATCAGGTGCCCGTGCATGGCGCTCGGCAGCGTCACCTCGACGCGTTGCGCCGCGCAGACACCCATGCACCCCAACAGACAAGCAGCAAACAGAAGATTCTTCATTTCAAGAGAATATACAAGTGCGCCCCCACGCCGGGCGGTCGGTACTGCGTACGCCGGGAGCTTCGCGTGTCGACACAGAAGATTGTGCCGCGCGGCCAACGCGAAGCCCAAGACCGCACGAAGTGCCGCACGGCCGGCGTCAGGCCGCATTTAGCGCCTTTGCACCTTCAGCAGTACCGGGCCCTTCGGCCGCAACGACACCGAAGGATCCACCTTCATCGCCTCACCCACCGCGCCTCCCGGCAGAAAGCGCCACTGCTGGCACATCGCCGCCAGGCTCAACGCACCCTCCATCCAGGCAAGACCCTCGCCAATACACTGCCGGCTTCCGCCTCCAAACGGAAAATAAGCGAACTTCGGCCGCGCCGCCTTGGCCTCGGCCGTAAACCGCGAAGGATCGAACGAGTCCGGCCGCGTCCACCAGCGTGCATCGCGCTGCACGGCAAACTGCGGCGCCACCAGGATCGTTCCTTTCACAATGGAAAACCCCCGGTATTCATAAGCCTCGGCCGCCGTGCGTGCCGTCACCCACACCGGCGGATACAGCCGCAGCGCCTCGGCAAACACGCGCTCCGCGAAGCCCAGGCGCGGGTAATCCGCGGCCTCAGGCGTGCGCCCGCCGAGCACCTCGTTCGTCTCAAGCGCGAGCTCCTCCTGCACTTCAGGATTCTCCGCCAGCAGCCACGCCGCGAAGCTCAGCGCATTTGCCGTCGTCTCATGTCCCGCAAGCAGGATCGTCAGGCACTCATCGCGCACCTGCGCGTCGGACATGCGGCCACCCTCCTCATCCACGCTGCCCAGCAGCATGGAGAGCAGGTCGCCGCGATCGCCCGGCGCGGCGCGGCGCTCTGCGATCATCCGGTAGATCAGCTCGTCGAGCAGCCTTCGTCCGCGCCGGATCTTCGTCATCGCCGGGATCGGCAGCTTCTGGATCAGCTCCGGAAACGGCAGAAACGCGAGCGGCAGGAATCCCTGGAACGAGTCCACCGCCGCTGCAAACTCATGCACCTCGTCGTCGAACTTCGAGTCGAAGAGTGTCTTCGCCACGATGCGCAGCGCAAGCAGCAGCATCTCATCGCGCACATCGAAGACCGAGCCATCCTTCCACTCGGACGTCATCGCCACCGTATATGCCGAGATCACCTCGCCATACGCGGCAATCCTCTGGCGATGGAACGCCGGCGCGGCCAGCTTGCGCTGCCGCATGTGCAGAGGCTCTTCGCTGGTCAACAGGCCCTCGCCAAGGACGGCTTTGCCCTTTTGCATGACGAGATTGCGGTGGTGATGCGCCGCATCGCGCACCAGCATCTCCTGCACCAGCTCCGGGTGGTTGAACTGCAGCACGGGCCGGCCGAACGCCTTGAAGAAGACGAGATCGCCAAACTCTTCGGCGTTCTTGCGCAGCAGCGTGGCTGCATCCAGCTTGAAGACCTCACCGCTGCGGAGGCGCGTCCAGGTGGACGGCCCCACCGGCGTACGCCCATCTGCCCGCAACCGAATCTCCGGCCCCGCAAACCCCATGCAGCAAGTTTACGTGGCCCGGCCAGTCGCCTTTCACCACAACAAAACACGCGAAGCGTCCAAAACCCACGAAGTGGCGCCCGTCCGGCATCAGGACGCCTTTGCCGTCGCTTCTTAAGCCGAGACCCGCCGCCCGCCGCGGCTCACAATCCGCAGCTTTTCCATGCCGAGAATCTTGCGCGCCTGGCCCTTGGCATGTGCCGCCCACGGCCCCACCGGATCGAGCCGCATGTACGCCATCCAGTGCCGCAACGCGCGTCGGCGCTCGCCCTGGCGCTCGAACGCCAGCGCAATGTTGTAGTGGGCGTCGGCGTACTGCGGCACCAGCTTGATCGCGTGCCCGTACGCCTCGATCGCCTCATCCAGCCGCTGCATCTCGTCCAGCACGTTGCCCAGGTCGAAGAACGCCAGCGCATACTCAGGGTCGGCCTCGGTCGCGCGACGGTACAGATCCTCGGCCTTGGCAAACTCCCGCTGGTTATAGTGAATCGTTCCCAGGTTGATGCACGCCGGCGCATGGTCCTGCCGCTCAAGCAAAATGGTCTCGTACAGGGTGATCGCGTCCTGCAGCGTCGCGGGATTTTCTTCCAACTGCACCGCCTGCACGAACATCTCCTGCACCTGCACCGCGGCCTGCATGGCATTGGCTCCATTCGAACGCGCCACCACCTGCAGCTGCCGCCCATCCACAGTTGCAAAATCGAAGGCGAGTTGCTGGGTCAGCGGGTCTACCAGCGCGCCGCCATGGCGAAACACCAGCCGGTCGCCACGCCGCACCGCGCTCGTCTCCACCAGCGCATTGCGCAGGCCGGCAACCTTCTGCATCGCGTCCACCTGACGCCGGATGCTGCGTGCCGTGATCCGCCTGTGCTTGAACTCGCGTAGCGTGCGCAACTGCGACAGATGCTCGAACGAGTAGGTCTCGCCCTCACCCAACGTCGGGATCAGCCCTTCCCGCTCCCATGCGACCAGTTGCGGGGTCTTCAGATGGAGAATGCGAAGCACGTCTTGACGCGTATATCGGGTCACGGAAGGTTCTCGGGTTGACGTCGGCCTACTCTCGTCCCAGGGCCACACAGCTCTTCTCGGAGTATGCTTTGCCGACCCGTGCCAAGCAAGCCCTATGCCGGTGCAAACCCAAGAAATGCGTGGATATCGTGTACCAAACGAGGTTCCGCACCAGCACAATTTGAGTTGGTAAAAAGTAGGAGAGGGGAGTGTGGAGCCGATGAGCGGAGTTGAACCGCTGACCTACTGATTACGAATCAGTTGCTCTACCAACTGAGCTACATCGGCCTGCCTGACCATTCTATCGTCACAACCGCTTTCCCGCAAAACTCCGCCCGCAAAAAGACGAAGAGGCCGCCCGGCAACAGGGCGACCTCTTCTCAAGGGAGAATAGTTCCAACGGAGGCAAAGCCATCAGAACTTTCTGGCGAAATCTTATGAGCGCCCCAACCCAGTGTCAAGACGAAAAGACCCACAGTGCAACATCTTCATATCGCAGCACTTAGCAAACCGCCTAAGGGGCAGGGCAGAAGGGCTCTTTGCGTAGTTTGTTCGCCATTCACGCCGCTATGAAGGCATAACCACCTTGCAATGAGTATCTTAGGTGGCGTACTGCACCATGCACAGTGCGTCATCCCGCTTTCGCGCCGTCCCCTCCGGCTGCCGGCGGGTGTAAGGGAACCGGAGCGCCGTGCAGGTCGATGGTCAGAAACTCCGGCTCGCTGGCGGCCGGCTTACCCTGCAGCACGCGGATTCCCGCCCGCGCACCGCCCAGGAACACCCCAAGCACCAGCGCAGCCAGCGTCCCCACACCGCAGAAGACGGCAATCTCCTGCATCAGCGTGTAGGTCTTGCGAACCTCGGCGTGGAACTCCGGCGGGATTGGCTTGTTGAAGGTCACCTCTTCGTTCAGCTTCACCGAAGCCAGCAGCGCCAGCGCCTGTTCGGTCGTGAACGCGCCCTGCGTCATCTCGACCATGGGCCCCAGCCGCTTCAGCTTGACGGTGCCCAGCGCGGCCGGGCCGTCCTTGGCGATCTCCTGGTTCACCGCCTGTTCGATGGCCCGCCCGCGGTCACCGGCAATCTGCGGCGTCGGATACATAAACAGGGTCAGCGTTCCGTGGCCGGCGCGCCCGTCATACTGCGCGATGCCTACCTCGGCGCTCTTATCCCATCCGAGAATGTCGGCCGGCAGCACGCCGCCCAGCGCTTTGTAGCTGACCGGGCCGAGCGCGTAGCGCAGGCCGGCTTCCTCGTAGCCCGGCTTCGGGAACAGCGTCGGCAGCAGCGGCGGCAGGCTCTTGCGCCCGTTTACCTTCGGCAGGCCGGCCTCCATCTGGTTCAGCAGGGAAGCGACCGCAGCCGGCGTGTCCTTCACGTGGGCGCGCACCACACTAATCCCGCTCAGCAGCACAAGCTCGCCTCCCGGCAGCTCCTCCTCAGAAGACGCCCCCGCGACCGGATGAACCGCGCGGCCCCCCTGGCGGAAGTAGCTGTAAGCCGCAAACGATCCCGTTGCATCGACAAACTGGTACGCCCGCGCCCAGCCCGCGTTCGCGCCGTTGGCAGTCGTCACATCGCGCGTCTCGGTCCGTTTCAACCCGTCCTCAGCCAGGATCGCGGCAGTTTCGGGCTTATCCGCCGGCACGTTGGCTGCGGCATCGTTCACCACCAGGCGCTGGTTGGTCGGCAGCAAAGGCGCAGGCGGTTCCACAACCGTCGTCGGCGGCCCGGCCGGAGCCGGCACAACCGTCTGTCCGCTCATGCTCAAAGCGCCGCCCAACAACACACATCCCAGTACAAATCGCGTCATAAACCCCATCAAGGTGAGACTAACACCGCGCCTTTCCCGGTAGCAGACACCGCCCATCGCGCTTTTGTTCCAGCCAACATGACGATGGAGTCGGGTGCCCCACCCTCGCGGAGCTAGGGTGGGCTCGGCAGGCATCGAGGCTCACGGAAGTCTACCGGATCGAAGCCCGCTGCACCGGCACCTTCGCCCCCGCCAGCCCGCCTTCATACTTCGCCACACCGTTGAACAAGCTCTCCGCCACGCGTTCCCGGTACTCTGGCTGCCGCAGCTCTTCGGCGTCCCGCGGATTCGTCACAAACGAGATCTCCGCCAGGATCGACGGCATATTCGCCCCGATCAGAACCACAAACGGCGCCTTCTTCACCCCGCGATTCTTCAGCCCGTCATTGCCTCTCGCCAGCCCGGCGTACAGCGAGCCTTCGACATCCGAAGCAAACTCCCGCGACTCGTCGATCTTGTCCTTCAGCGTAATCTTCTTCACCAGGTCGCTCAACTGGTGAATCGACTGGCCGCCGACTGCATTCTCACGCGCCGCAACATCCAGCGCCGCCGGATCGGAGGTGAAGTTCAGGTAGTACGTCTCCACCCCACGCGCCGTCGGGTCCTGCGAGCTGTTCGCGTGAATCGAGATAAACAGGTCCGCCTGCGCTTTGTTCGCGATCGCCGTCCGCGTCTCCAGCGGGATGAAGGTGTCGTCCGACCGCGTGTAGATGATCTCCGCGCCCAGCCGGTCGTGCAGCAGCTTGCCCAGCCGCAGCGCCACGTCGAGCACGACGTCCTTCTCTTCAATCCCGCCCACGCCCAGCGTGCCGGAGTCATGCCCGCCGTGCCCGGCGTCGATCACGATGCGGTTGATCTTCAACCCCAGCGCCCGCACCAGGCTGGTCTCGCCGTCGGCCGTCTTCACCGCAGCCTTCGCCGGCTCCGCACCGGCCAGCCCGGCGCCCGCATCGTTAGCCGCCAGCGCGTCCGCGTTCTTTGTCTTCTTGCGCCGGCCTGAACCCGTCGTACTGCCCAGAGTCACGCTCGTAGCCGCCGGCACGCCGCTCACGGTCGCCGCAATCGGCCGTGAGCTCGGGGCCGTCGTGGCCTCGACGCGCCCCGGCGCATCGCTCACCGCGGCCACCTCCACCTGCGCCTGCGGAGCCTTCTCGGCGACCGCTCCCGGCACCGGCCGCACAATCGGCGCGGGTCCTGCACCGGCAATCCTCCCGGGGGCCCCATGTCTCGATTCTGAGACATGGGAAGCAGGAGCCAGCGTCCGCCCCGTCCCGCTCGCCGCCGCCGATAAACCTGCGGAACTAGACCCCGACCGGGGCAGGGAAGCCGACGGCCGCACGGCGTCGCCGCCATCGGTCACACCCATCGCGGGCAGTCCAGAGGTGTCCGCCGCCACGCTCGCGCGTGCGGAATCTGCCGCCGCAACCGGCACCGCCGGAGCCTCGACCACCGGAGCCACCGCAATTGCAGCCTGATCCCTGACCGCTGACCCCTGATCCTTTTTTCCCCCGTGGATATCGATGATCAACCGGTACGGATTCGGCAGCAGAAACGCCGAGTACTCCGTCACATCGTTCACGTCGAGCACCACCCGCGTCACATCGGGCGACGACTGCGCCGCGCGTATTTTCTTCAGAAAGCCATCATCGGTCACGCTAAAGCTCTTACCCACCAGCTCCGGCCCCAGCTTCGCGCCGTGCAGGTCGAAGTAGATCCGGTCCGGGTTCGGCACCCGCGCCGCCTGGAAGGTCACCGCGTCGCCCAGGTCGATCGCCACCCGCGTATACGTCGCCGTCGACCAGTGCCGAATGCCCGTCACCACGGCCAACCCACCCCGCCGCGCGTCTCTCACACTCTCTTTGTCGTTGCGCAGCGCAGCGGAGGAATCTGTTTGTGCATTCTCCACCGTTGGTGCCACCACCGGCACCACCGTAGGCTGCGGCACCAGGACTGCCGCAGGAGTCCCCGCCTTCCCCTGCGCTGGCACCTGCTCCCGCTCCACCGCCCGCGCATTCTCTTCCGTCAGCGCCAGCCCCTGCACCGCCGGCTCCGGTCGCGAACCTGTCCGTGTCGGAGTCTGTACTCCACTCCGTGCCCCATTCATCGCAGTCTCATCGCGATGAGTGGGTTCACCACCCCGAAGCGGACCCGACCCACCCCCCAACTCCCCCAGCTCCGTCCGCGCCTGCTCCGCGGCCCCGCTCTTCGGAGCCTCCTTCACCAGCTCGCGGAACTTCGCCCGCGCCTGTTCCGTGTCCTGCAGGTCCCGCTGCTCAATCTCACCCTCTGCCAGCAGCGCCGTTAGCCGCAGCGCGCTCCCGGGGTACTGCGTCCGCAGAAACTCGTACTGGCCCACCGCACTGCGCAGGCTCGCCTCGTCGTGCAGCTCGCGTCCCTGCTCCGCCAGCAGCTCGGCGACGTTCTTCACCGCCTCGGCCGCATGCCCGTCTCGCGGAGCGTCATGGTAGATCGCGCGAAACCCATCCATCACCCGCGTGTATTCCGCCTTGGTATGGGAGCCGACCGGCTCCTCTTCAAACTCCGCCCGGGCCTGCACCGCCTGCTCCCAGGGCGTGCCCTTTGGGCGCGCGGCACGCCGCTGCGCCTCCGCCTGCACCCATCCCGAACCCACCACGCACAACCCGGCCAAACCCCACGCCAAACCCACGTGACGGCCGTCCCGCACGTTCATACTCCGCCGAAACCCGAACCCAAACGAAAAGACGCCCATCACAACCCAAGTTTAAGTTGCCCGCCGCCCACCCGCCCCATGAAACCTCACCCCGCACCAACCCAAACACCCCCACACCCGAGGAATGTTTGGATCGGTTCATCGGTGTTATCGGTGTTAAGCTTTCCGCCCGGAGCCTACCCCAGCATCCCCCCAACCACCTCCGCAGCCTTCCCCAGCGCCCCATCGAGCGCCCCGACATCGCTTCCACCAGCCTCTGCCAGATCCGGCCGACCACCGCCACGCCCGCCCACCAGCCCGGCTAACGTCCCCACGACCTTCCCAGCCTGCACCTTGCCGGTCAGATCCTTGGTCACGCCCACGATCAACGTGACTTTTCCTTCAGCCGCAGCCCCAAGCACGACAACGCCCGACCCCAGCTTGCCGCGAAGCTGATCCACCAGCTCCCGCATCTGCGCCTTGTCGACACCATCCACCCGCTGCGCCAGCACCTTCACGCCCCTGACTTCGACCGCAGCGCCAGCCGAATCCGCAACCGAAGCCGCCGCCGCCTTCAAGCGCAGCGCATCCAGCTCCCGCCGCAGCTTCTTGATCTCTTCCTCATCCGCCGCCAGCTTCGCGCGCAGCGCCGCCTCGCCACCCGGAACGATGCGCGCCACCGCAAAATCATTCCGAAACTCCTCCAGCGAACTCGTTCCCGAGATCGCCTCGACGCGCCGCACGCCGCTCGCAACGGAGGATTCGCCAACGATCTTGATCAGTCCAATCTCGCCCAGCGCCCGCGTATGCGTGCCGCCGCACAGCTCGGTCGAGAAGTCTCCGATTTTCACCACGCGCACCTTGTCGCCGTACTTCTCGCCGAACAACGCCATCGCGCCATACTCGTTCACGGCCACGTCGATCGGCACATCGACCATCGTCTGCACCGGCGTATTCGCCAGCACCTGCTGGTTGACGATGGTTTCAATCTCCCGCAGCTCCGGCTCCGCCACGCCCGTAAAGTGCGAGAAGTCGAACCGCAGCCGCTCGCGGTTGACCAACGACCCCGCCTGCTTCACATGCTTGCCCAGCACCTCGCGCAGCGCCGCGTGCAGCAGGTGCGTACCGGTATGGTTGCGCATCGTAGCCGCGCGTACCTCGCCATTCACCGCGGTATCAACGGTATCGCCCACCGCAATCGTCTCCCTGGCAAGCACCTTGTGCGTGAACACGCCCTGCACCGGCTTGGTGCAGCCCTTCACCTCGGCCAGCACGGTCTGGTGATCGCCCGCGTAAAGCCAGCCGACATCGCCCACCTGCCCGCCCGAATCCGCATAGAAGCTGGTCGCATCGAGCACCACCTCGCCCTCATCGCCGGGCTGGAGCGCCTGCACGCCCTCACCGCCGCGCACCAGCGCCAGCACCCGCGCCCCATCCACCCGCAGCGCCGAATACCCCTCAAACTCCGTTTTCGTTAGCTCCCGATACACCGGCGCCGCCGTCTTCTGCGACCCACCCTTCCAGGAAGCGCGCGCACGCTCTTGTTCTTCTGCCTTCGCGCGCTCAAAACCCTCCATGTCGAAGTCCATGCACACATCACGCGCTGCATCCACCATGAAATCCAGCGGCATACCGAAGGTCTCGTAGAGCCTGAACGCATCCCGGCCCTCCAAGGTCGCGCGGCTGAACGGTATGTTGCGAAGTGCTGGATCACTTCTTCTCCCGAAGTCAGGGTTCGCGTTCTCGTAAGAATCTAAGAGCCCCTTTCGTGCCTGAACGTTACGGTTCTCTGCCGTGTAGATCGCATCCTCTAGCTCGCGAGAGCCCACTGCGAGGACCCGAGCGAACTGCTCTTCCTCCGCCAGCACCACCTTACTCACGCGCTCCGCAGTCTCCACCAACTCCGGATATGCCACCTTCATCTCATCCCGCACGGCAAACACCATCTCGTGCATAAACGGCTTCTCCTGCCCCAGCAGCCGCCCATGCCGAATCCCGCGCCGCAGAATCTTCCGCAGCACATACCCACGCCCTTCATTGGCCGGCTGCACCCCATCCGAGATCAGAAACGTAGCCGCCCGCGCATGGTCCGCAATAATCCTCAGGCTCGCCGCGCCCTTCTCATCACTGCCCGCAAGGTCCTTATAACTGACAACTGGGAACTGAGAACTGAGAACTCGTGGATCAGCCTTAAATCCCGTCAGCTCCGCAGCCTTTTCGATCAACGGCAAAAACAAATCCGTCTGGTAGTTCGAAGTCACGTCCTGCAGCACACACGCAATCCGCTCCAACCCCATGCCGGTATCGATCGAAGGCTTCGGCAGCGGCGTCAGCGTGCCATCGCTTGCCCGGTCGAACTGCATAAACACCAGATTCCAGATCTCGACATACCGCTGGTCATCCTGCGGAAACGGCTTGTCTTCGCCAGTCTCACTCGCCCCGAGTCCCAGGTCGTAGAAGATCTCCGAGGACGGCCCGCACGGCCCGGTATCGCCCATCTGCCAGAAGTTATCCTTCATCGGCATGTCGAAGATCCGTTCCTTCGGCACGCCGGCCTCGATCCAAAGCTGCTCCGCCTCATCGTCCCGCGGCACGCCGCCCGAACCCTCAAAGATCGTGACGTATAAACGATCCGTCGGAATCCCAAACCACTTCGGCGACGTCAGCAACTCCCACGCATACGCAATCGCATCCTTCTTGAAGTAGTCGCCGAACGAGAAGTTCCCCAGCATCTCGAAGAAGGTGTGGTGCCGCCGCGTAAACCCCACGTTTTCGAGGTCGTTATGCTTGCCGCCCGCGCGTACGCACTTCTGCGAGCTCGCCGCCCGCGTATACGCCCGCTGCTCCGCGCCCAGGAAGACATCCTTGAACTGGTTCATCCCCGCATTGGTAAACAGCAGCGTCGGATCGTTCGCCGGCACCAGCGACGACGAGTGCACACGACGGTGCCCCTTGCCTTCAAAAAACCGCAAAAAGTCTTCCCGAATCTGACTACCCGAACGATATTCCATAGAGCTAAAGTCTAGCAGCGCGCCCGCGCCAGACGTACAATCGCCCGAGGAGACACGCCATGCGCCAGGTCCAACTCGCCGAAGCCCAGGAACACCTCGCCGACCTCGTCTCCGAAGCCGAAGGCGGCCAGCGCATCACCATCCTGCGCGAGGGGCACCCGGTCGCCGAGATCATCCCGTTCCCCGATCTCGCCGAGCCGCAGCCAACCCCCGAAGAGCGCCAGGCCGCGTGGGAGCGTCTCAGCGCCCTGATGGAACGCGGGATCGACCTGGGCGGCTTCAAAATCGAGAGCCGAGACGAGTTGTACGACCGTGGCTGATCTTTGGACGGTCGACACCAACATCCTCATCTACGCCATCGATCCCACGCACGCCCACAAGCACGCGATCGGCCGGAAGCTGGTTGAAACCGTCAAGGCAGAGGCCTTGCCTCTGCCGATGCAGTGTCTCGCCGAGTTCTACAGTGCCACAGTCCGCAAAGGCGTGCTCAAACCCTCAGAAGCCGCGACGATCATCACCGATTACCTCCGATCGCAACGCATCGTTGCTTCCACCCCCGCAGACCTTGCAGCGGCGATCGACCTGCAGCAGCGGCATTCGCTCCAGTTCTTCGACTGCATGCTCATCGCAACCGCCTCGCGAGCGGGCTGTCGCACTCTCTTCTCCGAAGACATGCAGCATAATCGAAGCATCCATCAGATCACGGTCGTGAATCCCTTCGCGTGTACTCCAGCAGAGCTGGATGTCCTAATGGCCTAGACGGAAATCTTCAGCAACTTCGCCGCATTGCCGCCGGCCAGCTTCTCCACATCCCCCTCCGCCAGCCACCCGGCCGCATCCTCAAGAAACTTCTTCCCCTTGGTATTCGCGCTGAACGGATAATCCACCGAATACATCATCCGGTCGATTCCGATCACGTCCACCGCGCACTTCAGCGGCTCCTGCGTAAAGTACCCGCTCGTCGTCACATGCACATTCGTCTGGAAATAATCGGCCACCGTCTGCCGCAGATGAGCCGGCCCGGAGAGTACCGCGCTCGACCGCGCCAGCGCATACGGCAGCCCCTCGCCCATGTGCCCGATAATCATCTGCAGCTCCGGCAGCCGGTCGAAAAGCCCCGAAACGATCAGCCGCAGCGTATGCAGCCCGGTCTCCGCATGCCAACCCCAGCCGGCGATCGAAAGCAGCATCCCCACACCCTCGGGCAGCCCGGAAAAATACGCCTTCTTCACCGTCTCCGGCGGCAGCGCCGGATGCAAATAAAGCGGAACCTTCAGCCGTACGGCCGTCTCCCAGACCGGCGTAAACCGCGGGTCGTCAAGGAAAAGTCCGTCGACGGTCCCGTCGACCAGCGCCCCCACAAACCCCAGCTTCGTCACGCACCGCTCAAACTCCTTCGCCGCACCTTCCGGGTCCTTCAGGGCCAACGCCGCAAACCCCGCCAGCCGCGTCGGATTCGCCTTCACCGCCGCTGCCAGCTCGTCATTCACGTCGGCCACCACCGCCGTCGCCTCCGCCGCCTCCAGCCCGTCGAGCCCCATCGCCGCCAGCGACAGCACCTGCACATCCACGCCGCCCTCATCCATCGCGGCAATCCGTTCCTCGTTCAGGTCCAGCAGCTTCGGCTGCAACGCCGCCATCGGCGAATGCGGTCCGCCATACCCACCGGTAGCCTTCAAAAACCCCGCAGTCACAAAATGCTCTTCGAGCGTAATCGTCGTCATACCCCATAAGACGCCGCCCGCGCCGCATCCGTCGCACCCACCGCGCAGCGGTCCAATACTCTAACCGCGAAGCGGTCCAGCACCCCACGAAGTGGCGCCCGTCAGGCGTCAGGACGCCCTTGCCTTTGCTTTTACTCCATCACCCCCGGCCGCCAGGTAATCCCCTCCAGCCCCAGCACCGGATCGCGCGTCTTCCGCAGCCCGGAAAACTCCGCCTGGTACCGCACCATCTCCAGGCAGCAAACCAGCGCATCGAACCCGTCTTCGCTGCCGTAAGCCGAGGCCAGTACGCGCCGGCTCAACCCTCCGTACAGCGCCGGCTCCGCCTCCCGCCGCGCCTTTAGATACGCCTGCCGCGCCACCCCATTCGACTTCGCCACCGCCCCGGTCAGCAGGCGCGTATACATCTCGACCAGCATTGGCCGCCCGTCTTCGAAATCCTCGAACGGCCACACGCGAAAGCCTGCCTCATGCAGCCGCAGCAGCCAGGGCATCGCCCGCAGACTTCCCGTTCCCACGCTGCCGCTGCCGCCAATTTGAAACGGCGACTTCGGCTGAATCCCCTTCATGCTGGCCGCCCGCTGGGCCGCGCGCACCGGGTCCACATCCCCCGAGCCCACCTCCACCTTGTTCTCCCAATCCGTCCGCCGCATCATGCGCGCGTAGCCGACCCCGCTAAACTCCTCCGGGCGCTTATGCGGCCTACCCCAGAACCGCAGATCCCGCTCCGCCTCCGCGGACGTCGTCCCCAGCCACTGCTCGCCGTGGCCCTCGGCCACATGCTGCCAAAACTCAAACACCGAGCAGCACCCGCGCTCCTCCAGAAACCAAGCCGGATAACTGAAACAGCAATCCAGACTCACCACCATCCGCGGCGTCTCGCGTGCCATCGCGATCAACCACTCGGTCAGCTCCTCACGCGTCCGCCCATCTTCGAGGATCACGGCCCCACCCCCCACCCGCCCCGAAACCTTCCCGTAGCCCCGCGTCCAAACTCCCGCCCAGATCTTCTTCTTCTGCCCCGGCCCCTTGTCGCCGGACCAATCCACCGCCACCAACCGCTCAAACTCCATCGCCACGGAACCGAACCTCAACCTTCAGCGTATAACCCCCTCAGGAGCGCACTCCCATGATCAAGCTGATCGTCTTTCTCTTCCTCCTGCTCACCTGCTGGCCGCTCGCCCTGGCCGCGCTCTTCCTCTACCCTCTCATCTGGCTCATCCTGCTCCCCTTTCGCCTCGTCGGCATCGTCGTCGGAGGCGTCTTCCACCTCATCGAAGCCCTCTTCCTGCTCCCCGTCCGCATTCTACGCAGCGTCTAAATCCGAAGAAACTTAACACGGATAAACACCGATCAACGGATCAAGAGCAAGACTCACACTGCTTTGTTCTTGATCCGGTCTAATCCGTTCATCCGTGACAATCCGTGTTAGGTTTTTCTAGAACTCCGGCAGCTCCCCATACTGCTCCGCATCCGCCTCATCCACTTCCACCTTCCACCCCTTCAACATCTTGAAGATTGCTCCCGACGAGTACCCCGCTCGCATCAGCCTTCCCATCACCCGCTGCACCTCCTTCGGCTCCTTGGGCTGCGGAATCCGCTTGCGCTCGCAGTATTTCCGCGCCAGCTCCACCTCATCCGTCTCGCCAAACGCCTGTTCGAGCGCCGCCTCCGCCAGCTCCTTGCCCACGCCCTTCACGCCCAGGTCCTGCGCCACGCGCCGCCGCCCGAACCCCTGGTTCTCCTTGCGCAGCCGGGTAAAATCCTGCGCAAACCGAGTGTCCGAGAGATACTTCAGTTCCACCAGCCGAGCCACCACCTTATCCATATCGCGCTCGCCGGCATCTCCCGGAAACGCCCGCGTCTTCATCAGCCGGCGCAGATCCCGCTCCGTCCGCATCCTGCGGCTCAGCGCGCCCACCGCATACTCAAACAACCCGGCCTCTCCCACCGGCTCCCGCTCCTTCGCCCTCTTAAACACCATCACCCTCCCCGCAAAAGGCCTAACACCGATACAAAACGATCAACCGATAGAAAATAAACCCCGGTACCATCCGACAAAGGCTCTTATCGATTCAATCGTTTTTATCGGTGTTAAGCGTTCCGTCCTTGGTCCACTGATCGCACCATGCGTCCACCGTCTCGTACCAGAGCTCGCTATTCCGCGGCTTCTGCACCCAATGCCCCTCATCCGGCAAGTACAGCGTCTCGCTTGAGACCAGCCAGCGCGACAAATGTCTTCATCGCGCCAGTCTACTCTGCCCAAGATCGCAATCACCTCGATCTGGCACAGCAACCAGTCATCCGTTCTTGATCCGTCTTATCCGTGGACGTACTTAGCACCTAGCGGCGGCACGGAGCCTTCCTCCTCTCGCACAACTCCTCCAAGCGGCAGGTCGACGACAACTGCAGCGCCTTGCGGATGCAGGTTGAACGCGGCGATCTCACCGCCGTGCTCGCGCACAATCCCGTAACAGATGGAGAGCCCCAAACCCGCGCCTTCCACCGGATCCTTCGTCGTATAAAACGGGTCGAACGCGCGGCCTGGTTCGGCAAAACCCGTTCCCGTGTCGCTCACGATCACGTGCAGCATATGCTCGTCCTGCGAGACCGAGATGCGAATCGCATGGTGCTCGTCCTCGCCGCGCATCGGCGCGGATGCGATCGCGTGCGAGGCATTGTGGAGCAGGTGTTCGACCACCTGCGTCAGCCGTTCGCGGCAACCGCGCACCTGCGCCTTCGCACCATGCGTCAGCACCTCCAGCCGGATTCCGTGGGCCAGCAGCCTGGCGCGGAAGCTCTCCGCCACCTCGCGGATCAACGGCTCCAGGTCCAGCGGCTCATCCGCCGAAGTCGCGGGCCGCCAGAAGTCGACCAGCCGCTGCACGGTCTCGCGCATCTTCATCGCCTGCGCGGCGATCGTCAGCGCATCCTCCCGCACGCGCGGCTCGCCGCTGGTCTCCGCAATCAGCTCCGCGTAGCCAAGCACCGCGGTCAAAGGGTTATTCAGCGCATGGGCGACTCCTCCGGCGAGCTGACCCAAACCCGCGAGCTTCTCCGCCCGCAGCAGCCGCTCGCCCAGCGCCTCAGCCTCCATGGCGCGGCCCAGCCTTCCGGCCAGCGTTTCGAGCGGGCTCAGCAGCCGCTCCACCGCAAACTTCCCGCCGACCGCGTCATCCTCCGGCAGCGCCAGGCCGTCCGAGCAGACCACGATCGCGCCCGCCAGCTTGCCCGCACCGCCCGCGCCGGAGTTCGTCCTTACCGGCAGCACAATCGCCCGGCGCGAGCGTCGCCGCTCCTTCCGGCCGCTCATCTGCCAGCTCGAAACTTCGGGGTCGAACTGCTCCCACTCGCCGAGCGCGATCGGCACGCTCTTCGCGCCGCCGCGTCCCAGCAGCGCGCTCGACTTCAGGCTGCCTTCCAGCTCTTCCTTCGCTACCTTTTCGGCCCAGCGCTCCACCGCGGCAACGGTCAGGTCGTCGACGCCGATCGAACCCACGCAGCGCAAGCGACCCTCGGCGTTGCGCAGCAGCATCAATACGCGGCGAAACGCGCTCTTCTCGGCCACCGTCCGGCAAACCCGCCCCGCGAGCGCCTTCGCGGCTTTCACCTGGTCGATGCGTCCGTGGACGCCTTGCGCCAGCGTCGTGTCCAGCCTCGCATAGGCCTCCAGCTCCTCGCGCATCCGCCGTTCGCGTCCGCGCTCGGCCGCCTGCAGCTTCGCCCGCCGCTGCATGGTCCAGGCGTACAGGCCCGAAAGCAGCACCACGCCGCCGTAGCCCGCGCGCACCGCCCACGCGGCCGCATCTCCCGCTGGCAATCCCACCAGCAATCCCACCAGCACCTCCGCTCCCGGTGCGATCATCGCGGATCACCCATCAAATCTGTCACAATCACAACTCCGGGCGCGATCCGCCGTCTAATCTGAGGGAGCGTCACCGGCGAGAGCGCCTTCGCGCGCTTCCGCATCCAGCCGCCCAACACAGGAACTCTCATGCTTTCAAGCCACATCGTCCATCCCCCAAAGGGCTCCACGCCGCTGGTTACCCTGTTTGCCGGCTTCGCCCTGCTATTTTCGCTATCGGCAACCCCCGCCCGCGCACTATTCCCCCCAAGCCGTTCAGCGGCCCCCGGAGCCGTCACCGGCCCTGCAACTTACGGACTATCCGGCGGCGTTTATGCCGCGGCACAGGCCGGCTTCGGCCCGCTCGATCCCGCGCCGCCGAAGGACCTGACCCCGGACCAGATCATCAAGAAGTTTGGCGAGCGCGAAGCCGCCTTCGCCAAGGCCCGCAACCAGTACACCTATCGCCAGACCGTGCGGATCGACACGATCAACGACGATACCGGTAAACCTGACGGCGAGTACCAGCAGGTGACCGACGTGGTGTTTTCCGACGACGGTGCCCGCACCGAGCACGTCGTCTTCGCGCCCGCGAACACCATCCAGAAGGTCATCATGACGGAGAACGACTTTCAGGATATCGAGCACCGCCTGCCCTTCGTTCTGACCACGCCCGAACTGCCCGAGTATGACCTGACCTACCTGGGGCGGCAGAAGGTTGACGACATCGATACCTACGTGTTCGACTGCCGGCCGAAGACGCTCGAGAAAGGGAAGCGCTACTTCCAGGGCAAGGTCTGGGTCGACCAGCAGGAGTTCGAGATCGTCCTGATCAACGGCAAGGCGGTGCCGGATAACCTGCGCCGCGGCCACGAAGATCTCTCCCCGCCCTACACCACCTACTACCAGGAGGTGGACGGCGGCAACTGGTTCCCGGTCTACACCAAGGCCGATGGCGTGCTGCACTTTCCGGCGCAGCAGGGCGCCATGCAGCAGGACGTGCACCTCCGCTACGTGGTCAAGTACGAGGATTACAAGCGCTTTCACGCCAAGTCCCGCATCATCTACAACGGCGAAGACCTGCCTCCGGCCGATCCGAACGCCAAGCCGGGCACCACACCAGCCGGAACCCCTGCCCCGGCGCCGGATGCGAGCCCAGCCGCGCTGCCGCCGCCCGACCCCGATGCGCCGCCGCTGACAAGGCCAGTGCCGAAACCTGCTAGCCCGAATTAGAAGACCCAGGTCTCAGAGGCGAGACCTGGGGCACCCAAGCGGGAGTCGCCTCAACGCCTTGCGTAGATGCGGTAGGAGGGCGGCAGCTCCGTTTCGTTCCACCAGCGGATCCGGCTCGCCGGTTCCCACTGCGTGTCTCCGAGGTAGTCGTTCGCCAGCATCTGCTCCAACTCCGGCCAGCGCGCCACCCTGCCGAAGTCATCCGCAGCGCCAAGGCAGTACTGGCTGGAGAGCACGATCAGCCGAGGCCGTGCGCGCTCCAGCGCGGCAAGAAAGCCGGCGCGAAACGCCGCCTGCGCAGGCTTCGGACCCACATACGCGTAGCAGTCGTAGAGGTACCCGGTACTCTGCCGCAGACCCATCCGGTTGAGCGTGGCGATGCATCCGCCGACTGTGTCGAGGCACTGCACGTCTCCCGGGCCTGCCTTGCGTGTGGTCAGATCCGCGCTTAGCGCCTGCTCGAAGGGCGCGCGCCGCTCGAACTTCGCAACCGTCCAGGCAAAGCGCGGCGCCAGCCAGAGGCAACTCAGCCCGACGATGGCCAGCGCGAGACTGCGGGCCCACCCTGCACTCGCAAGGCCAAGCGCCACAACGCGAAAGATACAAATCAGCACAAGCGCCAGCACCGTATATCGCTGGTAGGGGAATCCCTTCTGCTGGATGAGAAACGAGATTAGCCCGCACCCGGCTGCGGCCACAAGTGTCTTCCACTCCGCGTCTGCCGCGAACCGCTGCAATCCCCAGCAGGCCAGACCGAGCACCAGCAGGATGCCGATGGGTGCGACGGCATGGCCCAGCAGGAACAACACTCCGCGCCGCGCCAGTGCGCCGTGGGTGCGCTCGATACTGCCCAGCATCTGCCAGAATGCAAGCAACGAGCCCCGGCGCCACAGCCACCAATCGCCCGCCGCAAGGGGGGCCAGCAGAGTTACTGTCCCGCCCGCGACCGCGCCCGGTGAGAGCCGCTCACGCCGCACCCAGGCCGCGTAGAGTGGCAGCACTGCGAGTAGAAAGAGCGTGGGCTTGACCACGAGCGTCAGCCCCACCAGCAGCTCAAACCCGGCGATGCCCACCCAGCCCCGCACCCGCAGCAGCAGAACCAGCGCAAGCAGCGCTATGACTGCCATAGCCAGATCGCGCTGCCCTGCCTGCACAACCCCATCGCGAAGGTGAATCAGCACAAACAGCAGACCCGCCATGGCGCCGCAAAGCTGCGCCCGCAGGCCGCGTCCGCCGAGCACGATCGCACCCGCACAGGCCAGCGCGCAGAGTGCCCCATCGTAGAGCCGCAATCCCACCGCGCCCGCGCCGAACAGCCGCATTGCCAACGCCGTAAGTGCGTAGCTGCCTGGCCAGTTCACATCCACAATCTCCCGGTAGGGCGCCGACCCGCCATGCAGCAGGAAGACCACGTAGCGCATCAACGCCGCATCGCCTACCAGCGGCCAATGCCACGCCGCGGCGAGGGCGAAGCCACAACTGATCGCAGCCGCTACCAGGGGCAACCTCAGGAACCCGTTTTCCGCACGCTGTCCCGCCGCCGAACTCCACATGCCGCAAGTCTCTCATCCTCGCACCCAGCGAGGACAAAGCTGTTGCTCACTGCCGGCAGTCAGCGTCCACAATCGATGTTTACCCGCAAGCCATACAATGGGCGTCTAACTCACCTGAGCACTCCGGAGGTAACACGATGACGACGCAAACCAAGTTCAAGTCGCAAACCCGCCAGCCCCTGCCCGGCAGCGAGAAGTCCCCGATCTCAAGCCTGCCGGCGTCGCTGGCCGCGCACATCACGCCGCGCCACCCGGAGAAGATCTCCGTCACCGTCATCCTGCATCCGCAGACGCCTATCGATCCGACCCGCCGGATGACGCAGGAAGAGTTCGCCAGCGCCTACGCGCCACCCGCCGCGGCCATCGAGCAGATGCAAGCCTTCGCCGACGAGTTCGGCCTCGCCATGGAGCCGCACCCGACCGCAGGCCCGCGCAGCTTTTCCATCTCGGGTTCGCAGGCGGCGCTCGAGGAGGCCTTCGGCGTCTCGCTCAAGCACCACGAGATGAACGGTCACTCGCTGCGCGTCCGCTCCGGCACCATTGACCTTCCCGAGCAGATGATCCCCTATGTCGCCGCCGTTCTCGGCCTGGATAACCGGCCGCAGGCGCAGCCCCACTTTCGTGTTGCCGTACCCCACGCCAGCAATATCTCGTATACGCCTGTCCAGGTCGCCACGCTCTACGGCGTGCCCGCCGGTGCCTCAGCCGCGGGACAGACGATTGGGCTGATCGAGCTCGGCGGCGGCTTCGAGCAGTCGGACATCACCACCTACTTCCAGGGGCTGAGCCTGCCGGTGCCGAAGGTCACGCCGGTGCTGGTCGACGGCGGCACCAACTCGCCGACCAGCGCGAACAGCGCCGATGGCGAGGTGCTGCTCGACATCGAAGTCTCGGCCGCCATCGCGCAAGGCGCAAACGTAGCCGTCTACTTCACGCCGAACACCGATCAGGGGTTTATCGACGCCATCTCGACCGCGATCCACGACACCACCAACAAACCGTCCGTGATCTCGATCTCCTGGGGCGGTCCGGAGTCCACCTGGACCACGCAATCGGCGACGGCGCTTAATACCGCCTGCCAGGCCGCGGCCGCGCTGGGCGTCACCATCACGGTGGCCGCCGGCGATAACGGCTCATCCGATGGCGTGACCACGGACAGCGCCAATCACGTCGATTTTCCCGGATCAAGCCCCAATGTGCTCTGCTGCGGCGGCACCAAGCTCGAAGGCTCGGGCTCGACGATCACCAGCGAAGTCGTGTGGAACGAGACCTCAGCCAACGAGGGCGCAACCGGCGGCGGCGTCAGCGATCTGTTTCCGCTGCCCACCTGGCAGCAAGGCCTTGACGTGCCCGCGCCGACCACGTCCACCGGCGGCCGCGGCGTTCCCGACGTCGCCGGCGACGCCGACCCCAGCACCGGCTACTCCATCCTGGTGGACGGCCAGACGGAGGTGATCGGCGGCACCAGCGCGGTCGCGCCGCTTTGGGCAGGAATCATCGCGCTCGCCAACGCGCAGAATGCCGCTGCATCGAAGCCCTCCGTCGGCTTTGCCAATCCCACGCTCTACACCGCGCCCGGTTCGTTCCACGACATCACCAGCGGCAACAACGGCGCCTTCTCGGCCGGCCCCGGCTGGGATCCATGCAGCGGGCTCGGCAGCCCCAATGCGCCGGATATCCTGGCAACTCTCGCCGGCACCGCAGGCACCACGACGCCAGCTCCGACCCCGACCCCGACACCTACTCCCACTCCAACGCCTGATCCGGCTCCCACCGAGCCGGTGCACAAGAAGAAGCACCATCACGAATCGGAGAAGAAGGCAGGCGGCTACTAAGCCGCCTGCTCTTCGGAGTCGAAGTACAGGTAACGCCGCCAGCTCGGGTCCGCCGAGCCGATCATCCGCATGATGTGGCGGCTGGTGTGCAGCGAGAACGGCCGCGGCTCCTTCAGCAGCTTCATCTCGGTCAGCTCATGCAGCATCTGGTTGCCCTTGCGGCGGTTGCAGTCGTGGCAGCATGCGACGAGATTTTCCCACGTCGAGAGGCCGCCGCGGCTGCGCGGAATCACGTGGTCGAGCGTCAACTCGCTCGCCGTCAGCACCACCTGGCAGTACTGGCACATATTGCGGTCGCGCAGCAGGATGTTCTTGCGCGAGAGTGCGCGGGTCTGGTGCGGAATGCGCCGGTACTCCAGCAGCCGGATTACCGAAGGCATCTTCACGTGCATGCGCGCGGCATGCAGGGTCGCACCCTGTTCCTCCTCGGTGCGCGCCACGCCCTTCAGTACCAAGACAAGCGCGCGCCGCGCTCCGCAGATGTTGATCGGCTCATAGCTCGCATTCAGGACGAGCACCGGCGTCTGCATCGCCGGCTGTCGAAACACGCCCACGCGCACATCGTGCTCGGTCGTCGGTCTCCGATTGCCGATGTTGTGCCCAATGTGCCGACCGCCCGAGACCCTCTGCTTCTGCTTCCGCGTCTGCATTCCCCATCTCCTTCGCCGTTGTGCTGTTACCTGTCTGCTGTGAGCTGAAAGCTTCAAAGCTGACAGCTCATGAATCATGCCTCGGATGCCCTATGCCGCACCCCACATCGCCACTCCATCTCCCGGATCTTCGTGCAGCCGGGCCAAATCCTGCTTCTGCGCCCGCGCCAGCGTCGCGACCCAGACGCGGCTCGCCCCGGCAGCCTTCAAAACCCGCGCACACTCCCGCGCCGTCGCTCCGCTGGTCATGATGTCGTCAATCACGAGGACTTCGCGCCCGCGAATTTCGCCCGTAACCTCGAACGCCCCGCGCAGGTTCTTGCGCCGCTCAGTCTTCGAGAGCTCAAACTGCGCCGCCGTCTGCCGCACCCGCACTAGAGCACCATGCGCCGGTACGAGCTTCCATCCCGGCCGCAGCTTCCGGAGCCGAGCCAAAGCCTTATCCGCCAGCAGCCGCGACTGGTTGTACCCGCGCTGCCGTTCGCGCCCCCCAAACAACGGCACCGCCACCACCATCACGTCATCCCCGGCGATCCCTTCAAGCTGCAGGATCGTCTCCGCCATGCGCGCGCCCAACAAACCCGCAATGCCCACCATCCGGTCGAACTTCAGCAGCTGAATCAGCGCCCGCAGCTCGCCCTCGTACGCCGCGTACGAAACTGCCTTATCGAACGCCGGCTCGGCCATCCGACACACCCGGCAGCGCAGCTCCGCCGCCATCTGCCGAGCAAATCTCTCATCTTCAATATTCAGGTTCAGGTCTAAAGCCTCGCCGCAGCGCCCACACCCGGGCGTCGAACTCCGCTGCACGCGCCCCACGCACGCATCGCAAACAGCCACCATTCCCGCCGAAAGCAGCGGTCCACCACAACACCGGCAGTCCGCCGGAAAGCACGTCGTCACCAGATCGTTCAAAGATTGCCGAGCAACCGTGCCAACCGGACTTCGGAGCACGCGCACCACGGCGCGCCAGCTTGTTTCCACAAGCGCGCGGCTGTCGACCACTTTGCCAGGTGGACCGGCCGCACCAAACCCGAGCGTCTGTCGATTCAGAGCTGCACTGAAGACACACCGTCCCGCCGAGGCCTCCAGGTTGTCTCCCAACCGGCCCCGATGCCATCGAGTATAAGCCCAACCTGTGACAAACCGTCAACCGCGCACTCGCGCTGGTACACTCCCATCGAAGCCAAAGATTCAAACACGAAGCTCCCGAGGTACCCGTACCCCCATGGCCGCCCCATCCCACGCCAAAAGCGCCTTTCAGTCCTTCGTTCCTGCATCCGAAAACCGACCCGAGCTCACCCTCCGCGCGCTCGCCCTCGGCGCCGTCTTCGCCGTGCTCTTCGGCGCGGTCACCGTTTACGTCGGACTGCGCGCCGGCCTCACCGTCGCAGCGTCCATTCCGATTTCGGTGCTATCGATCTCGATCCTGCGCGCCTTCGGTAAGGCGAGCATCCTCGAAAACAACATCGTCCAGACGGTCGGCAACGCCGGCCAGTCGATCGCGTCGGGCGTCATCTTCACCTTGCCCGCGCTCATCTTTCTGGGTTTTGACCTCGAGTCCACGCGCATCTTCGCCCTCGCCCTCTTCGGCGGATGGCTCGGTGTCCTCTTCATGATCCCGCTGCGGCGCCAGCTGATCGTCGAAGAGCACGGGACATTAATCTACCCGGAGGGTACGGCGTGTGCCGACGTCCTCATGGCCGGCGAGCGCGGCGGCAGCTTCGCTTCCCGGGTATTTTTCGGGCTCGGCCTGGGCGCACTCTACACCCTCTTCCAGAACGACAATCTGCTCGCTCTCTGGCCCTCCGAGCCCGATTACCAGCCCGACTTCGGCGGACCGCAGCACATCCTCAAAGGGGCTGCCATTCGAGCGGATTGCACCCCGGAATACCTCGGCGTCGGCTACATCATCGGCATCCGCGTCTCCGCGATCATGCTCGCCGGCGGCGTCTTCTCCTGGCTCGTACTCATGCCGGCCATATACTTCTTCGGCCGCGCCCTCACCATCTACCCCGGCACCGCGCCCATCTCGTCGATGGACCCAAGCACCCTCTGGAAGACCTACGTCCGCCCCATGGGCGCCGGAGCCGTCGCCACCGCCGGCCTCATCACCCTGCTCCGCACCGCCCCCACCATCCTCTCCGCGCTCGCCGAAGGCATCCGCAGCATCAAGCAATCGGGTGCCCCATCTCAGACTGTTCCATCGTCTGAGGTGGGGTTGAAAACTCCCATCCGCACCCTGCACGACCTCCCCATGTCCGCGGTCATCGGCGGCTCGGCCCTCCTCGTCCTGCTCATCATCGCCTTCCTCCAGTTCCATCCCGTTCCCGGAGCCCAGGTCGGTCTGCTCGCCAACATCGCCGCCGCGCTCCTCATCGTCGTCTTCGGCTTCCTCTTCGTCACCGTCTCGGCCCGCATCGTCGGCATCGTCGGCAGCTCCGCCTCGCCCGTCTCCGGTATGACCATCGCCACGCTGATGGCAACCTGCGCCATCTTCCTCGTCAAGGGCTGGACCGCCCCTGCCTTCGGCGCGCTCGCGATCACCATCGGCGGCATCGTCTGCATCGCGGCCTCAAACGCCGGCGACACCTCGCAAGACCTCAAAACCGGCTACCTCATCGGCGCGACGCCGTGGAAGCAGCAGGTCGCGCTCATGTTCGGCGTCATCATCTGCGTCTTTTCGATCGGCGCGACGCTGAACGCCATGAACAAGGGGCTCGAATCCTTCCAGCGCCTGCCGAAGCCCATTCCTTATACAGCCGCGCTGCTCGCCGACGGCGTGCAGAACAAGGGCCTGTTCCCGCGCAATCACATCCAGCTCAAGGGCAACGGCACGCTCGATAGCGCCCACTCCTACATCCTGCTCAACGCCATCGGCTCCGCCACGCTGCCGGACGGCAAATACCTGCTCAACCCGGCGGATAACCAGATCGAAATCCAATGGACCCAAGGCATCGGCTCGGAACAAGCCGCCGCCCCGCAGGGCAAGCTGATGGCCACGGTCATCAACGGTATTCTCAGCCGCAAACTCCCCTGGGGACTGGTCCTCCTCGGCGTCGCCCTGGTGATCGTCGTCGAACTCCTCGGAGTCCGCTCCCTCACCTTCGCCGTCGGAGCCTACCTGTCGATCGCGACCACCCTCGCCATCTTCGTAGGCGGCCTCATGCGCTGGATGGTCGACCGCGCCATGCTCCACCACCACGCCAAGACCGCTGCCGCGCTCTACCAGACGTCGCTCAACCTCTGGCATAACGACCGCGAAGCCTTCCACCAGCGCCACCCGGAGTTCGACGCCACCAACCCCGACCATCTTGACCCCGCCAACGGATTGCCGGTTCCGACCGCGGTCACCCCCGCCCTCGACACCGAATCCGAGATCTCCCCCGGCTCGCTCTACGCCTCTGGCCTCATCGCCGCCGGCGGAATCATCGGCCTGCTTGGCGTCTGCGTCAAACTCTACGAGGCCGCCACCGACAAGAAGGTCTTCCAGTTCACCCCGCAAAACCCCTTCTACCACGACTGGATCGCCATCCTGATGTTCGCCGCCCTCGCCTACAGCCTCTACTACTTCGCCCGCAAACCCCTCGACACACGCGCCTAACGCCACCTAACCCAAGCTCTCCCCGAGGCTTCATGCTCCGCAAACTCCCATTCCTCGCGCTGATTCTCGCCTTCACCCTCCCGCTCGCGCACGCCGACGACGCCAGCAAGCGTGCCAAACTCGACCAGCTCTTCGTCCTCATGAAGCTCAACTCGCTGATGGACCAGATGATGAAGGCGGGCATGTCGCAGGGAGAACAGATCGGCAAGAGCATGTTCGGCAACAGGCCGATGTCGCCCGACGACCAGAAGATACTGAACGCGTGGGAGCTGAAGGTGTCCGCCCTCCTGCAAAGCACTCTCTCCTGGAAGAAGCTCGAGCCCGCGTACATCGACCTCTACGCCTCCACCTACTCTGAAGAGGATATCGACGGCATGCTCGCCTTCTACAAGACTCCGGCCGGCCAGCACATGGTTGAGAAGACATCCGGTTTGCTCACCGCCTCGCAGGCCATCGTCATGACCCGGTTCAAAGAAGTGCAGCCCCAGATGGAAGCCCTCACCAAGGACCTCATGACCCAGCTTGCAGCCGCCCACCCGGAGGTCAGCTCGCCGAAGTAGCCCGCGCCGGCCTCACGGTGAGCCGAGCCGTGCAGCCCTGGGGCCGGCATGGGCCTGCGCTTCCTCCGGTTCGCTCTCGAATTTGCGCGGCTCGAACATGGCTCCAGGTCTACACTAACCCTGTGTACGTCTGGGACGAGAACAAGCGCAAAGCCAATCTCGTCAAGCACGGGCTTGACTTCGCCGATGCAGCCCTTGTCTACGAGAATCCAGACAAAGTGACGGTCATCTCCACCAGGCAAGGAGAACAACGCTATGCCGACTTTGCACTCGTCCAACTCGCAGGCAGCTGCCTCACCCTCGTCTACGTCGCGCGAGGAAACGCGATCCGTGTCATCTCCTTTCGACCCTCCTCGCGACGCGAACGGAAAAGCCTTGCCCGTGCCGGGAAGCCAAACTGATTGGGAACGGGTCCGCCATACGATCAAGACGGACGCCCACATCCCCTATGACCCCGAAGACGGTCCCTTTGACCCCAACGACGACGAAGCCGTCGACGCCTACTGGAACGAATCCATCCTGCAAGCTGCGGACGGCACGATTATCCAGCAGCCCGCACCCCGGAAGTAGCCCCGCTTTACGACTGAACCACCATTCAGTTATCCTCCACCCGTACCAAATCGAACCAGAGAGACCCTACTCCACGACTTCTTCCACCCCGCTCAACCGCCGCTCCCGAAACCATGATTTAATGGAGACACAACGAGCATCGAACCAGCAGGAGAAGACTAACCGCCATGGCGAACACACTGATCCCCGTCGAGGAACGCATCCTAACCCCGGACGAAGTCGAGCATCTCGACCGCCGTCGTCGCCGCGGGCAGGCCTGCCTGGTCATCGCCTTCCAATGCCTCATCGTCTCGTGTCTGCTGCTGCTCTGGTCCGGACAGGATGCCACTTACTCCCCCGGCTGGCACCGCCCGATGGTCTATTGGAACGCTGTCACCTTCTTCCTCGCCGCCGCCTTTGGCATTACGGGAATCAGCCTTCGCCGCGGCCTCAACGAGTTCTTCAGCTACTAGGTTGGTAGCGCGCCGGCTCGTCGAAGTCGCGTAGACTCTCTCTGGACCAAAGCACGAACGATCGCGCCCCAGCCCGGCGATCGTTCCCGGATGGGTTCGGATGTCAGTCGCCTCGCTCGCTCTTGCCGTTGTTAGCTTCCAAGCCGCCCCAACGCTCAACGAACCCGCGCACTTCTCCGCCGTCGAGATCGTCCTCCTGCTGCTCGCAGTGGCCATCTCCGGCGGAATGTTCTTCTATCGTTTCGGCCCTATCCTCCGCACCATCCTCAAATCCAAACGCGACGAAGACTTCTCGCTCAAGCCCATCGGCAAACGCGTCTGGCTCTTCGTCTGGGAGGTCCTCTGCCAGGCCAAGGTCATCAAGCAGCGGCCCGCGCCCGGCCTCGCCCACGCCTTCGTCTTCTGGGGATTTCTTGCGTTCGCGCTGGTCTCGGTCAATCACTTCGCTAACGGACTTCGCCTCGGCTTCCTGCCGCCTGAGAGCTATATCGGCCGCTTCTACTTCATCTTCGCCGGCATCTGGGCCTTGCTCGTCGACATCTCCATCGCCGGGCTCTTCTACCGGCGCTTCTTCGTGCGACCGCCCGCGCTCGGCGCCAAACTCTCGTACGAGTCCGGCTTTATCGCCTTCCTCATCTTCGCGCTCATGGTCACGTACCTCGCGGCGTTCTTTCCGGTTTCACCCCTCACCCTCAAGGCCCTCTGGTGGTCACATACCGCCGCGCTTCTCATCTTTCTACCCCTCATCCCGCATACGAAGCACCTGCACCTCGTGCTCTCGCCGCTCACCGTCTTCCTCAAGCGCGACGGCTTCTCCAAAATTCCACCGCTTTCGACCGACGAGAACGTCGAAGACTTCGGCCTCGTCACCGGCAAGGACGTCACCCAACTCATCGCCCTCCAGGCCTACAGTTGCGTCGAGTGCGGCCGCTGTACCGAACACTGTCCGGCCTCCAACACCGGCAAAGTCCTTAACCCGAAAGAGATCATCCTCGGTGCGCGCACCTACCTCAACTCCTTCGGCCCGAACGCCGAAACGCCCTTGCTCACCGATCTTCGGACTGAGCCCCCCACGCTGAGCCCTGACCCCTGTTTCTCCATGGAAGCCGCCTTCGAGTGCACCACCTGCGGCGCCTGCGAGTTTCAATGCCCGGTCGGCATCCAGCATCTGCCCATTATTGTCGGCCTGCGGCGCGGCGCCACCAATACCGGTGCGTGGGAAGACACCTACGGGACGAAGTTGTTTCTTGCCCTTGAGAAAAATGGAAATGCCCTTGGCCTCGCCGCCTCCGAACGCGACAAGTTCATCAAAGCCCAGCAGGCCATCCAGCCGTTCCCGATCTTCGACGGCACGCAGGAGTACTGCCTCTGGCTCGGCTGCATGGGCGGCTACGACCCCAAGGGCCGCGAGATCATCTCCGACTTCGCGCGCGTGATGAACCATCTCGGCACCAGCTTCGGCGTCCTCAAGAAAGAAAAGTGTACCGGCGATCCCGCCCGGCGACTCGGCAACGATCTCGTCTTTTCGAACCTGGCCGAAGCCGGCCTCAAGGCCTTCGAGACCGCCAAAGTCCAAAAGATCGTCGCCATCTGCCCGCACTGCGTCCGCACCATCGCCACCGACTGGCGCGAGTACGGCATCGCTCCCGAGATCGAGCACCACTCGGAGTTCATGGCCCGGCACAAGGACCGCCTGCCGCAGCAGCCCAGCGGCGACTCCATCGCCTACCACGACCCCTGCTACCTCGGCCGCTACCAGGATGTCTACGAGCAGCCGCGCGAAGTCGTCGCGCTCGCCGGCACCCTCGTCGAGGCACCCCGCAACCACGAACGCAGCTTCTGCTGCGGTGCCGGCGGCGGGCTCGCATTCCTCGGCGAAGAGGGTGGCAGCGCCCGCGTCTCGCACGTCCGCGCCCAGGAACTCGCAGACACCGGCGCCCAGACCGTCGGCACTGCCTGCCCCTTCTGCAACACCATGTTCCGCGACGCGCTCGGCGCGATCTCACAAGCCCCACCGCAGCTGTTGGACATCGCCCAACTCACCGCAAGAGCCCTACCGCCCGCGACGCGAAGCTCCTGACTCCACGGAGTGGCGCCCGTCCGGCGTAAGGACGCACTTGCCGTTGCTCCACTACAGAATATTCACTGCCCGCGCCGCCAGCAGCGCCACCGTCGCAAACGAGATTAACGCCTGCACCATCATCAGCGCCTTCGCCCAACGCGAAAGCACCGGCGAATCCGTCGGCGAAAACGCCGTGCTCGTGTTGAACGCGATGAACAGGTAGTCCACAAAGTTCGGGCTCCAATGGTCTTCGCCCATCGCCACCCGCTGCTCCGGCGGCAGCGTCATCTGCGGAAACAGGAACGCCCCATCCTTGTGCGCGCCCTGCAGCTCGCGCGCCCGGGGCCCGCCGCCATCCAGCCGCCAGTACCACCCGGCAAAGACGAGGATATTCGTCACCCAAAGCGCCGCCGCGCTGCGCAGCAGGTCGCTCGGTGCCTGCGTATGCTTCGGCAGCGCTGCAATCAGCAAGCCCAGCGACCACGCCATATCCGCCGTGATCAGTCCATTCAGCACATAGCCCAGCGACTGGTTCAGCCCATGGCTCCCGCGCATCCGCGCCCACACCGTCGGCACCAGCAGGATGCCGATCACCACGAACAGCAGCCAGTTCGGCCCCACCGAAAGACTCTCCGGCAGTGCCAGCCGCAGCCCCGCGACGGCAAGCAACGCAAGCGCCGCCGGCCATCGCGGCTCCAGCCGTTCCGTCTTCGCCTGATCTGTAACACCACTCATTTCGCCGTCCCGCCATCGTTCAGGTACATCGCAAACCACGCGGTCCAGCGCCGGAAGATATCGCGCGCACGAATGGGGTCGGCCGGACTATGCCCCGGCACCGGGTACGCGATAAACTTCACCGTCACGCCGTTGTCTTTCAACGCATGGTACAGCTTGTACGCCTGCGTCGTGGTCACGCGCCAGTCGCCCACATCGCTCATAATCAGCGTCGGCGCCTTCGCCCTCCACGCATAGCTGATGGGCGACTGCGCCTGGTACGCCTTCAGGCGATCGCCCACAAACGGCGACGGCCCGTACAGCTCGAAGCGGTTCACGTTGTTGTCCGAAAGTGTGTACTGGTCCACCAGGTCGGTCACCGGTGCGCCTGCGACGGCGACTCGCCACGTCTGCGGATCGTTACCGATCAGCCACGCCGTCATCTGACCGCCGTAGCTCCATCCGCCCACGCCCACCCTGCTCTCGTCCACGATGCCGCGCGCCTCCACCGCCTTCAGCCCGGCCATAATGTCGCGGCCCGGCCCGGCGCTCGCGTCACCGTCAATCGCCGTCTCAAAGGCGTTGCCCTCGTTGTTCGATCCGCGGTAGTTGGGCTCGAGCACCAGCCAACCCTGTGCCGCGAAGACCTGCGCCGGAAAGCTGAAGGTTTCGAGCGACGCAGCCGTCGGGCCGCCATGCAGATACAGCACCAGCGGATACTTCCTGCCCGCAGCATACCCCGGCGGATAGGTCAGCACGCCATCCACGTCCCGGCCATCGCTCTTCCATTGCACGGTCTCCTGCCGCCCCAGCTCGATATCGTCGGTGACGCTTTGCAGGTGCGTCAACTGCACCGGCACCGCGCCCAGGTGCGCCAGGTAGAACAGCTCCGCCGGATGCGTCGCGTCGGTTGCGGTAAGGGCTACTGCACCATCCTTGCCGACGTTGAAGTTGGTGGACGGGTTGATCGCTCCCACCTCCACTCGAGTCGCAGCGCCGCCCAGCGGCTGCCGCCACAACGCCACACGCGTGCCGTCGCTGCCTGCCACCAGCAGGCTTTTGCTATCAGGCATCCACTCGGCCGCATTCAGCGGATGGTCCAGGTCGCCGACGGCATTCGTTCCCGTACCGCCCGCAGCCGCCACTGTGTAGACGCTCGCCTCGTTATGCAGCTTGCCGTCGCGCGGGTAGGTGTACGCCACCATCGCTCCATCGGGCGAAAGCTTCGGATCGCCCTCTTCGATCGCAGACTTCGTCAGCGCGTGCATCGCCCCGCTGGCCACGTCGATCGACTCCAGCCGGCTGCTCGCATAGTCGCCGCTCACCGGCGACTCCGCCCGCACAAACACAATCGACTTGCCATCGGCTGAGTACGCCAGCGGCACCGGTACGCCCAGCGTCCCGCGCGGGTCGGGCAGCGACCACGTCCCGCTGGTCAGCCTCTTCTCGTCGGTGCCGTTCGCCGAAACCGTCCACAGATGCATCGGCAACGCCGCGCTGCGTTCCAGGTAGCCGTTGTTCTCCACCTCGAACGCGTCCTCGAACTTCGCCTCATCCTTCTTCTCGGGCGCTTCGTCCTCGGCCGCATACGCCAGCGCCTGCCCATCCGGACGCCACACGTACGTCTTCACCGAGGTTTTTGAATGCGTGATCTGCATGGAATCGCCGCCGGCCATCGGTAGCACCCAAAGCTGCGCCTTCTTGTCCGCATCCTGCGCCAGGTACGCCAGCCGGTCACCGCTCGGCGACCACCGCGGCGAGCCCGCACCGAGCTTCGCGTGCGTCATCACGCGCAGCGCATGCGTCTCCACGTCCACCACGTCGATCTCCGTGTCGAAGCGGTCGTCCTTCAGGTTCGCGCGGCCCACCGTTACGGCGATCGTTTTGCCGTCCGGTGAGATGCGCGGATCGGAGACGCGCACGATCTTCGGCATATCGTCCGGGGTCAGGTGGCGCGTCTGCGCAGACGCGGAGGCGAACAGCAACAGCAGGGCGAATTTCTTCAAGTCGACGGCTCCTTTGCGGGTGCGAAAGCGGGTGTGGAAGCAAGCGGGTGTGGACTCAATCTACCTTGTTTTGCCGCGGCGTTCTCTCCCCTCCTGCAATCGGCCGCCAAAATTGCCGCAGTACAATCCTCTTCAATGCCCTATAGCATCTCAGTGCGCGGCGTCGTCCACAGCTACCCCGACCTCCGCACCCTCCTCGCCAAAGCTTCACCATCCCGTTCCGGCGACGCGCTTGCCGGCCTCGCGGCAGAGTCCGCCGAAGCCCGCGCCATCGCCCAGATGGCCCTCGCCGAAGTCCCCCTCGCAGCTTTTCTCGAAGACCTCGTCATCCCCTACGAGCAGGACGACGTAACCCGCCTCATCCTGGATACCCTAGACCCCGCAGCCTTCAAACCCATCGCCAACCTCACCGTAGGCGAGTTCCGCGACTGGCTTCTCTCCGATCAAGCCACACCCGAAGCCCTCATCCAACTCGCCCCCGGCCTCATGCCGGAGATGGCGGCCGCCGTCTCCAAGCTCATGCGCCTGCAGGACCTCATCACCGTAGCCCGCAAGATCACGGTCGTCACCCACTTCCGGACAACAGTCGGGCTGAAAGGCCGGCTCGCGACCCGGCTGCAGCCGAATCACCCCACCGACGACCCCCTCGGCATCGCCGCGTCCATCCTCGACGGGCTCCTGCTCGACTCCGGAGACGCCGTCATCGGCATCAACCCCGTGGCCGACAACCCCACATCGGTCACCACGCTTCTGCGCATGATCGATCACATCCGCCAGCGCTACCAGATCCCCACGCAATCCTGCGTGCTCGCTCACGTCACCACGCAGATGCAGGCGATCGCGCAAGGCGCACCGCTCGATCTCCTCTTCCAGTCGATCGCCGGCACCCAGGCCGCGAACGCCAGCTTCGGCGTCACGCTCGCCACGCTCGACGAAGGCCACGCCATGGCGCGGGAGCTCGCCCGCGGCGATTGCCCCGACGCGAATATCTTCTACTTCGAAACCGGGCAGGGAAGCGCGCTCTCTGCCAACGCCCACCACAACGTCGACCAGCAAACGCTCGAAGCCCGCGCCTACGCGGTCGCCCGCCGCTACCGGCCCATGCTGGTCAACACCGTCGTCGGCTTCATCGGGCCGGAGTACCTCTTCGACGCCAAACAGATCATCCGCGCCGGCCTCGAAGATCACTTCTGCGGAAAGCTACTCGGTCTCCCCATGGGCTGCGACATCTGCTACACCAACCACGCCGAGGCCGGCCAGGACGACATGGACACCCTCCTCACCCTGCTCGGAGCCGCCGGCGTCAACTACATCATGGGCGTCCCCGGCGCCGACGACATCATGCTCAACTACCAGTCCACTTCCTTTCACGACGCACTCTACCTGCGCAAACTCCTCAACCTCCGCCCCACCCCCGAGTTCGAAGCGTGGCTCACCTCCGACCACCACAAACGCCTCGCCACCCTTACGCAACCCATGGCGTTGCTTCCATAGAACGTCGCTTCTTTATCGCCGACTCCGGCGCAATCGAGCCCCGTTTCGCGACCGCCAGCGCAACACAACCCGCCTCTTCGTGTCTTAAAACCCAGTGGAGTTCAGCCCACCACGAAGACTCGAAAGGATCGCTTATGAAAAAGCAACTTCTTCCCCTTGCACTCGCTGTCGCTCTGGCGTCCAGCTCCGCTGCGTTCGCCCAGGTTTACGTTCACATCGGCCCCCCGGCTCCCATCCGCGAGGTCGTCCCCGCGCGCCCGCATCCAGGCTGGGAATGGCAACCCGGCTACCACCGCTGGGACGGCGCCCGCTACGTCTGGGTTCCCGGCAGCTACGCCGCCCCGCCCCGTCCCGGAGTTCACTGGGTCCCCGGCCACTGGCGCAACACGCCCCACGGATACGTCTGGGTCGAAGGCCACTGGCGCTAAGCTCACGCAAGCTGGCGGGCATCGCGTCCGCCAGCTTGCCACGCTATCTGTGCTTCTTCTCGAGCGCACCGCTCGACCACAGCGCCCAGCCCACCAGCAAAGGCTGAAAGAACAACCGGCCCAGCCGCTTCCCGTCCGTATCCAGCCCGAACGCGCTGCGGCGAAGCCGGTACTGCGCAAGATTTCCAGGAAAGATCGCCGTAAAGAAGCCCGCGGCAGCGCACCCCACCACCGCCTTCTGCTGCGGCAGAAAGGCCAGCGCCGCACCTAATGCAATCTCACCGAACCCCGAGCCCACCACCACCGTCTCCTCATCCAGCGGAACCCAGGGTGGCACCTGCGCCTTGAACGGCTCCCGCGCAAACGTTAGGTGCGACACCCCCGCCGTCATCAACATCACGCCCAGCGCCACGCGCGACGCATCCTGCGCCTTGCTGGTCTCAGGGCTGCTGCTTCCAGTCTCATTCGCCATCCGTGTTCTCCTTCCCACCTTCGATGCGGAACGCACCCCGGATGTCCCGCGCAGAAAATCCAAACCGCCCGGTCCATCCCTCTCAACACGCTCTGCTAAGATTCCTCCTTCAGCGACTCGCCGGGTCTCCTACGCGCCAGTCCAGGAGCGTTCGTGAACAATGCACGTCAAATCATGTTCCTCTTCATGTCTCTCTCGGCCTGCCTTCTGCTGGCTGCCTTGTCTCCCGCGCAGGTACCGGCTCCTACCGCCGCGGCGTCTTCAGCGGCCCCGGCCATCCGCTTCAACCGCGGCCCCGCCCCGCCGGTTTCGCCGCAGATCGCGAGCGATCACCGTGTCACCTTCCGCATCTTCGCCCCAAACGCCACAAGCGTCGCGGTAGGCGGCGACATCAACCAGGGCTTGCAGAACGCAGCGCCCGCAACCGGCACGGCTGCCCCCGCGCACGCCCCCGGCATCACCATGACGAAAGGCGCCGACGGAGTCTGGAGCGGAACCTCAACCCTGCCCATGAAGTCCGGCGCCTGGCGCTACCACTTCCTCGTTGACGGCATGAACGTCGTGGACTCGCGCAACGTCAACACCTCGCCCTACCAGTCCTCGATGGAAAGCCTGCTCATCATCCCCGGCGACTTCTCCGAAACCCGCGACGTGCCGCACGGAGACGTCGCCCGCGTCCGCTACATCGCCTCCACGCTCGGCAACGCCACCCGCGAGATGTACGTGTACACGCCCCCCGGTTACGAGAAGGGAAGCGCAAGCTACCCGGTGCTCTATCTCATCCACGGCGGCGGCGAAACGGCCGCCTCCTGGTCCACCGTCGGCCGCGCCAACGATATCCTCGATAACCTCATCGCCGAAGGTAAAGCCGTCCCGATGATCATCGTCATGCCCTCCGGCTGGACCCCGCTCGGCGGCCAGGTCATGACCTCCGACGCCACCAAAGACCCCTTCAACGACGAGATGATGAAGGACATCCTCCCCTACATGGAAAGCCACTTCCGCGTGAAGGCCGACCCCGAAGACCGCGCCCTCTCAGGCCTCTCGATGGGCGGCATCCAGACCCTCAACATCGGGCTGCACAACCTCGGCACCTTCCGCTACCTCCTCGTCATGAGCTCCGGCTGGATCTCCGACCAGGACCGCGACTTCTTCTTTACCCACGAGGCCGCCCGCATCCCCACCTACAACTCACAGCTGAAGCTCTTCTGGTGGGGCTGGGGCGAAACCGATATCGCGCGCCCCAACGCCATCAAGGTCACCGAACGCCTCAAGAGCCTCGGCGTCCACGTGGAAACCCTAGAAACCCCCGACGGCCACGAGTGGAAGAATTGGCGCCTCTATCTGCACGATGAAGCCCCCGCGCTCTTCCGCTAAAAGCACCCTCCCGAGCCTGGAGGAACCCTCGCAAAATTGCCGGTGCGCCGGTATCGCGTTCGCGTGCTTCCGTCTACACTGCCGTCAGTGTCTGAAGCACTTCCAACCCGCCCCGCCCCGCCGCTTCCCACCACCGCCCGTCTGTCGCTCGGCCGTGCCGCGCCGTTCGTCTCCACGCGCGACCACCTCCAGTTCCAGCTCGACCACGCCCGCGCCCGCGACGCCGTGCACGCGCCCGCCGACTTCCCCTCGCTTGCCGCCGCGCTCACCCAGTGCGGCACGCCGCCCCTCCAGCTTGAAAGCGCCGTCCCCGCCGGCCCCACAGCGCGCCACCACTATCTGCGCCGCCCGGACCTCGGCCGCCGCCTCAGCCCAGTGTCTGCCGCGGCCCTGCGCGAGCAGGCAGCTGCCCAGACTCAAACACCTGAAGTCGCCCTCATCCTCGCCGACGGCCTCTCCGCCCTCGCCCTCGAACGCCACGCCCTGCCGCTCGTCGAAGCGCTGGCCCCGCACCTCGCCGCCTGGAGCCAGGCGCCCATCACCCTCGTCCGCAACGCCCGCGTCGCCATCGGCGACGAGATCGGCCAAATCCTCGGCGCGCACCTCACCATCCTGCTCATCGGCGAGCGCCCCGGCCTCACCGCGCCCGACTCCCTTGGCGTCTATCTCACCTGGAACCCGCGACTCGGCCGCACCGACGCCGACCGCAACTGCATCTCGAACATCCGCCTCGAAGGCCTCAGCTACACCGAAGCCGCGCAGCGTATCGGCTACTACGCGCACGCCGCGCGCGAACTCGGTGGCACCGGCTTCGCCCTCAAGGAATCCGGTTCGCCAAACCTCCCTCCGGTGCGGTAAGCTACCGCACTGAACGACCATTCATTTCCGCATCGCAACCCGGAGCCCAGCCCGACCCCATGAAGATCATCGTAGCCATCAAACAAGTCCCCGAGCGCGACGCCCAGATCGCCATCGCGCCCGACGGAAAGTGGATCGACGAAGACGACCTCGCCTACACCATCAACGAGCCCGACGCCTACGCGCTCGAAGAGGCGCTTCAACTCAAGGAGAAAAACGGCGGCGAGGTCATCGTCCTCTGCCTCGGTCCGGAGCGCGTCACCTCCACCCTCCGCGAAGCGCTCGCCAAGGGCGCCGACCGCGCCATCCACGTCGAATTCGACGAACTCGCCACGCTCGATACGCTCGCTGTCGCGAAAATGCTCGCCGAAGCCATCAAGCCCGAGTCGCCCGACCTCATCCTCACCGGCCTCCAGTCCGACGACCTCGGCCTCGGCCAGACCGGCGTCGTCCTCGCCGAGCTGCTCGGCATCCCGCACGCCACCATCATCATGCAGGTGGAGAAAACCGGCTCCGGCCTGCGCGTCAAACGCGAGCTGGAAGACGGCTGGTTCCAGCACGTCGATATGCCGCTGCCCGCCCTGCTCACCATCCAGTCCGGCGGCAACAAGCTCCGCTACGCCACGCTGATGGGCATCAAGAAAGCCAAGTCGAAGGAAACCGCCACCGTCACCCCGGCCGACCCAGCCGCGCCCGCCATCGAGCTCGCCAAGGTCTATCTTCCGTCCAAGCAGAAGAAAACCGAGATGCTCCAGGGCTCGCCAGCCGAAGTCGCAGCCCAGATCGTCGCAAAACTGAAAACCGAGGTGCGCGCGCTATGAGTGGAGTTCTGGTCATCACCGAACAGCGCCAAGGCGCATGGAACAAGATGAGCTTCGAAGCCATCGCCGCCGGCCTGGAGCTTGCGAAACAGCTCGGCATCCCCTGCTCCGCCGCCGTCTTCGGCGCGGGCCTCTCGCCGCTCACCACCGAGCTCGCGACGAAAAACCTCGCCAAGGTCTTCAGCGTTCAGCACGATCTCCTCGCCGAGTACACCGCCGACGGTGCCGTCGTCGCGCTCGAGCAGGCGATCCAGCAAGCCGCCCCCGACTACGTCGTCTTCCCCCATACCTACCAGGTCCGAGACTTCGCTCCAGCACTCGCCACGCGCTTCGGCCAGGTGCTCATCTCAGACGTCATCGCCGTGCACGAAGGCCCAATCTTCGTCCGCCAGCTCCTCCAGGGCAAGCTCAACGCCGACTACAAACCAACCGCCACGCCCTCAGCCAGCTCCCCTTGCTTCATCTCCGTCCAGGCCGGCACCTTTTCGGCCGATGCGGTCGAAGCGGGCGAAGCCGAGGTCGTCTCTGTCGAGCTCACCCTCACGGCGGACCAGATCCGCAACCAGCCCGGCGAGCGCTTCCGCGAATCCGCCCAGACGGTCGACCTCTCCGCCGCGCCGCTCATCGTCTCGGTCGGCCGCGGCATCAAGGAAGAGGAAAACATCGCCATCGTGCAGGAACTCGCCGACGCGCTTGGCGCCGAACTGGCCGCCTCGCGCCCCATCTGCGATAACGGTTGGCTCCCGATGGAGCGGCAGGTTGGCAGCTCCGGCCAAACCGTCGCGCCGAAGCTGTACCTTGCGGTCGGCATCTCCGGCGCCATTCAGCACCTGGTCGGCATGAAGGGCGCAAAGACGATCATTGCGATCAACAAGGATGAAAACGCGCCCATCTTCGAAATCGCGGATTACGGCGTAGTCGGCGACCTCTTTGAAGTCGTGCCCGCCCTCACCAAGGCCATCCAAGCCGCGAAATCCTGAACGCAGGTCACTCCGGCGCACTAAGAGGAGCGACCAACGGGAGCACCACGCGAAGCCAAAGACGGCCCGAAGGGCTCGCCGCCCGCGATCAGGGCGCCCGTCCGGCAGGACAATGACTTTCAGACGCAAAAATGCCGGACCCCGCGTGGTCCGGCTTCTCTTACCTTGCAGCTTTAAGCTGCTAAGCTGCGCGTTCGATCAATCGTGGCGATGCCTGGATGAAGCGAACCAGATCCTCGACCGTCGTCAACGGCTGATGCCGCAGACCCGGCTGGTACTGGCGTCGCGTCAACTGCAGCACGTCGCGCACGGTCTCTTCCAAATCCACCAGGTCCAATCCAAGGTCCTCATCCAGCAGGTCCGTGGCTTCGATCGGGAAGTGGACGTTCTGTTTCTCCTGCAAGTAACGGTAGATCGTGCGCGAAATCTGCGGATCGAAGCCGTAAACGACCAGCGATTCCACAAACGTATCCTCATTCGTGCCCGACCGCGCCTGGCTCAGCCGTACGCGACGGTTGCGCGCGGAGACCCAAAGGACGATCATGACGAAAGCGAGAAGTACGACGATGACCGCGAGCGGAAGTGCCTGCTCGCTTAGCCAGATCGATAATGTACTTGGCGTTTGCATCGATTGCCTGCCCTTTCCTGCACCCCTACTAGTGCAACCAAGCGGTAAAATCGCTTTGGAGGCATACTACTATGGATGTAGGCATTGTCAAATAGTTGTATCGACACATCGTAGCATTCTTTCAGAAAAATGACGCATCTAATCGCTGAGAACCCAATTTTTTGAGCGCTACCCTCTCCATTCCGGACCTTTCGCCCCTCAGCGCTCTCCCCGCCAGCGAGCGTCTGCGCGACTCGCACGGACGCGCCATCACCGATCTGCGCGTCTCCATCACCGATCGCTGCAACTACCGCTGCGTCTATTGCCGTACCGGCAACGAGGGCGCGCAGTATGCAGAACTCGCCCACGCCGACTACCTCCGCATGATCCGTCTCTTCGTCTCGCTCGGCGTGGAGAAGATTCGCCTCACGGGCGGAGAGCCGCTGTTGCGCGCCGGCCTGCTCGAACTCGTGCAGGAAGTCGCCAAACTCCGCACCACCTTCACCCCCGAACCCGAGCCCCTCGATCTCGCCATCACCACCAACGGCCATCTGCTCGCGCCGATGGCCCAGTCGCTGAAGGATGCCGGCCTGAACCGCATCACCGTTTCCATGGACGCGGTCGACCCCGAAACCTTCGCCGCCATCACCCGCGTGCCGCGTTCCTTCGACCGCGTCCTCGCCGGCATCCGTGCGGCCTCGGCTGCCGGCCTCGGCCCGGTCAAGGTCAACTGCGTGCTCCTGCGCGGCTTCAACGATTCCCAAATCGAAGCCTTCGCCGAGTTCTCCCGTCGCGAAGACGTCATCGTCCGCTTCATCGAATGGATGCCGCTCGAGGAAGACCGCACCTGGACCCGCGAAGCCGTGGTCTCGCTCGACGAAATCGTCGCCCGCCTCAACGTCTACCAGCCCGAAGGCCTCGGCATCTCCGGCCTGGTCGTACTGCCGCCCAACAACGCCAGCGAAACCGCCCGCCGCTACACCTTCGCCGATGGATGCGGAGAGATCGGCATCATCGCTCCGGTCTCGCGTCCGTTCTGCGGCCATTGCAGCCGCGTCCGCCTCACCTCCGACGGCAAGATCCGCACCTGCCTCTTCTCGCAGATGGATCACGACCTCGCGGGCCGCATGATCCGCGGCGCCTCCGATGCGGAGCTCTCGCGCTATATCCGCCAGGTCGTGGACCGCAAGGAGGCTCGCCACCACATCGGCGAGACGGGCTTTGAGAAGCCTTCACGATCCATGGTGCACATCGGTGGGTAACCTCGGGCCAAACCAGGATTTGGTCCCATCTACAACTTTCGCGCTTTGGTGCTTCACCCCTCGTCCCGTCTACGCTATGGTTAGCTTCTGGGGAGTAGAACGGGTGCGTTGAGAGTACGTCGCCATCTCGAGGTTTCTGAAAGCCGGCAGATGGATCACTTGCGCGTCTTCCACGACGTCGCGCGCACCCTCACCACGTCGCTCGAGCTCGAAGAGATCCTCCGCACCATCATGGAGAAGATGGCCAGCTTCTTCGGTCCCGAGCGCTGGTCGCTGCTGATGATCGACCCCCAGGCCAAAGACCTCTTCTACGCCATCGCCGTCGGCGAGGACTCCAACTCGCTCAAAGGCCTGCGGGTGCCGCTGGGCTCGGGCGTCGCCGGCTGGGTCGCCGCCACCGGCAATCCGCTCGTCGTGCCGAACGTCTCGCTCGATCCCCACTGGTCCGTCTTCGCGCGCAAGCACCCGGAACTCGGCATCGAATCGATCGCCTGCGTCCCCATCCGCTCCGGCGAAGAGACCCTCGGCGTCATCCAGCTGCTCAACTCCAAGCTCGACCTGATGAGCGAGTACAGCATCTCGTTCCTGCGCATCCTCTGCGACTACGCCGCCATCGCCATCGGCAACGCCCGCTCCGTCACGCTCATCCACGAGCTCACCATCACCGACGACTGCACCGGCCTCTTCAACGCGCGCTACCTTTACACGCGCCTCGACGAGCTCGTGCTCAAAACCCACGTCGGCCTGCCGATTCCCTTCAGCCTCGCCTTCATCGATCTCGACCGCTTCAAGCAGGTCAACGACACGCACGGGCACCTGGTCGGCAGCCGCCTGCTCGCCGAGGTCGGCGACCTCATCCGCCGCGTCATCGGCCCGCAGAACGAAGCCTTCCGCTATGGCGGCGACGAGTTCTGCATCCTCCTGCCGGGCTCCGAAAAAGTCACCGCCTCAGCCCTCATCCGCACCCTCTGCGACATGCTCCGCGAGCACACTTTCCTTACTGGCGAGCAGCTTGCCCTGCACGTCTCCGGCTCCTTCGGCCTCGCTACCTACCCCGAAGACGGCGACACCGTGCACACGATCCTCCGCTCGGCCGACTCCATGATGTACGAGGTCAAGAACACCACCCGCGACGACGTGGCCATCATGGGCGTGCCGCGACGGCCGCACCGCAACCAACTCATGGACGACCTCGAACGCTCGGCTCGGTAGCGCACCTTCGGAGAGTCGGTAGAGGCTCCGGGCAAAGCTGTCAGATTCTGGGTGGTACCCCCCTCCCCCTGTTTTCGCTAAAATATTGCAAAGATTGGGGTTACGGGCAAAATATTGTAAACAAATGACTTAGCTTGGGCAGGATGCCCGGGCAATCCGTAAGTCGCTTGTAATGAGAAATTTACGAGGCGCGGAGGATTACTCTTTCTTCCTATTCTCCAGCCCAATCCTCTTCTTCTCCGGACGAACCACATCCCGGTTCTCCGGTGCGGTCGGATGCACGCCAAAATCCCACACACTCAAGTTGATCTGGTTATCCCCAAGAATCTCCACCAGGCAATACTCCCCAAACAGCAGATTCTCGCTCGGCACCACCTTCATCCAGTGGCCGCCTGGCAGCAGCGTTGCGGTCGTGTTCACCACATCCTCCTGCCGCCGCGTCGCGCCATCGGGTGACGTATCGAAGCTCGCCAGCACACGCGCCCCTTGCCGCACATCGACGCGCACGATGGCGTAGCGGCTCGGCTCCCGCCGCTTTTCCTTCACCGCCTCGCTCGACGAAGCCCCATGCGTATCCACGCTGAACACCTCGCCGGTCGGCGCCGCATCGTCATCCACGCGGATGTAGAACCCCGGATCGTTCACATGCAACTGCACCGCGGCCGTTTCACCCTTCAGCTCCAGCACCTCGTGCGCACTCGCACCCGGCTTCAAGATCCCGCGCAAAATGCTGTGCCCCGTCTCCTTATTCAGGTCGCCCGCGGACTGCATCAGCGGCACCAGCTCCGGCGTCCCATGGTACGTATCGAACGCCAGCACGCTATCTTCCGGAACCAGGTGCAAATCCGGCGCAATCTCCGGCGCAAGCGTTCGCCGCTCCGCCTCTTCCTTCAGCACTTCGGGGTCGATCTCCGGCACCGGCGCAAGCTTCTCCTCGCCGTTCGCATCGATCGTCCGGTCCGCATGGCGCTGCTCCCAGCGCCTGGTCGCGTCCATGTCCACCAGGTCCAGCGGAATCTCCTCCACCTGGCCCGCCCGCTCCGCGCTTACAATCTGCACGCGCGAACCTACAATCTTGTAGCTCAGCACGATCTGGTACGTGCCATCTTTCAAGTACAGGCGCGTCCTTCGCATCGGCTGCTGCTGCGACTGCGGAGCGTTCTTGCCATCGTGCGAAGCAAGCTGCGCCGGCGCCAAAGCCGTCCCACCCACCACCAGCGCCAACAAAGCAAAACCCAACGCACGCATGAACGAACCTCGCCAACGATTCTAAGTCGTTCCCCGCGCCCGCGCGCTCTGCCCCACGCCCCATCACAACTCTCCGTCATCCTGAGCGGAGCGAAGGATCCTGCCTTTGTCTTTGCCGGCAGCAACACCACACTTACCCGGCGCAAACCGCCCGTACGTTACGCCTGCGCCTTGTCGGTCTTCCTCAGCGGCTTCACACCCCCCGCTTTGCGCACGGACTTATCCGCTCTCTGCTGCTGTTTCGGCGGACGCGCGGTGTGCTTGTTATCCTGCGTGTTCTGCGCGGCGCAGGTCCCTGCAAGTGCAAGGCCCAGCGTAAAGAGTCTGGCGGATCGGTGAAGCGGCATGTTTACATCCTCAATAACACCTTGGACGGCAAACACCCTGTGAATGTATGACGCCCGCTGCCGACAACGAACGTCAGCCTCCATGCAACTCCGCAGCAAAAATAAATTCGAGCGGTTCCCGTCCCCACCCGTCTGTCCGCATAGAGAGTAACGATGACCGGGGAATCCACGTTGATCCTGACCACCGAACGCACCGTCGCCGATGTCGCCCACGACATCGACCTCAGCGCGCTGGTCGAGACCTACGGCACCCTCCTTTTCCGCGTCGCCTTCTCCGTCCTGCGTTCGCGCCCCGAAGCCGAAGACGTCGTGCAGGACGCCTTCGTGCGCGTCCTCGAACATCGCCGCTCCCTGCCCAGCGTGCGCGACCTCCGCGTCTGGCTCGTGCGCATTGCCTGGAACCTCGCGCTCGACCGCCGCCGGCGCATTCGCCCGCAGCAGATGGACGCCGCCTTCGCCGCCACGCTCGCCGCCAGTACCGTCCAACCGGACCACGCGCTCGCCGAATCTCGCCAGCTCGCGATCCTGCTCGAAGCCATCGAGAAGCTGCCCAGGCTCGAGCGCCAGGTGCTGCTGCTCTCGGCCGTCGAAGAGCTCTCCATCGCCGAGATCGCCGGCGTCATCGAGCGCACCGAATCCGCCACCCGCGCGCTGCTCTTCCGCGCCCGCACCCGGCTCAAGCAACGCACGAAAGGAGACCTCAGATGATCGAGCACGACGAAGACAACGCAGCCCTGACGCGCTTGCTCGCCGGCCTTGGAGCGAGGCGCCCCGAGCCCCACTTCGAAGAACGGGTGCTGCAAGGCATCGCTGCCCGCCACGCAGGCAGGCGCTCGTATCGACCCAAGCGATTCCTCTGGACGGGCCTGGGCACGCTGGCAGCCGCCGGCCTCTGCCTCATCTTTCTCCTGGCATGGCGTCAACCCGCGCCGCACACCGCAGCCCGCGTTCCGGCACAAGCCACGGTAAGCGAACCTGCCGCGCCTGCCATCTCGCAGACCCACGCGCACCCCCGCAAATTCGCCGTCGTCCGCAGCACGCCGTTGCCTCCGCCTGAGCCAACACAGCCGGCCCTCGCAAGCTTCCCAGCGCCGGAAGCTCCGCTCAACGCGCAGGAGAAGCTTCTGCTCAGGCTTGCGCATCACGACAGCCCCGTCGAGCTCGCCGTGTTGACGCCGGCATCGCTGGCAGCCGAGCAGGCCCGGCGCAGGATCGAGTTCCAGGAGTTCTTTAAACCTCCCGACCCGCTGCCCGACCTCACGGCTGCGCCCGCCGACCCCCAACCCGAACCCACAAAAGCTGGAGATTCCCGATGAAGCTCGTTCGCCCGTCCATTGTTCTCGCCTCAACCCTCCTGCTGTCCGCCGCGTTCGCCAACGCACAGGACACCGCCGCAGCAGATAAAGCCAGCGCCGCAGCCGCTCACAACCCGCCCACGGAGCTGAAGGTCTTCCACCTGCAGAACATGAGCCAGCCCAACGAAGCCAACGAGCTCCTTACGGCCATCCGCCTGCTCCTCAACCCGGTCACCAAGCTCTTTCTCGATCCCACCACCAACGACATCCTCATAGAGGCGCCACCCGACCAGATTGACCGTGCCCAGCGCATCATCGCAGCACTTGACCGCCCCAAGAACCTCTACCGCCTCACCTTCACCGTCACCGAAAGCGACGCCGGCAAGCGCGTCGGCTTGCAGCACTTCACCATGGTTGTCGCCTCCGGCGCTCACAGCGTGCTCAAGGACGGCAGCAAAGTGCCCATCGCCACCGGCTCCGGCGAAGGCAGCAACGCGCAGACGCAGATTACCTACCTCGACGTCGGCCTCAACTTCGACGCCACCATCCAGGAGGTCAATGGCGGGTTCAGCCTCAAATCGAAGATCGAGCAGTCCAGCGCCGCCGAAGAGCACCCCAGTGCAGGACCGCAGGATCCAATCGTCCGCCAGGCCGTGCTCGAAGGCACCACCATCGTCACGCTCGGCAAACCCCTCACCCTCGGTTCCATCGACGTGCCCGGAAGCACCCGGCACCTCGACTTCGAGGTCTCGGCAGAGCTCGTGAAGTAGCGCGGCAAGCAGTTCCGGAGTGCGGGGCGCCGCACGGTACCATGAAGCTATCCCTGTGAGCGCCCCCGCCAAACTCTCGCCCCGCGTCCTGTTCGCCTTTGCCTGCGTATACCTCTTCTGGGGATCCACCTACCTCGCCATCCGCTTCGGCGTGCAGGTCATCTCGCCTTTCATCCTCGGCAGCGTGCGCTTCCTCATCGCCGGCCCGCTCATGCTCGGCATCTGCGCCGCGCGCGGGCTCAAACTGCGCCAGTCCCCGCGCGACTTTGCCATGCTCGCCGTCATCGGCATTCTCGTGCTCGGCGTCGGCAACCAGGGCATCGTATGGGCCGAGCAGTTCATCCCATCCGGTCTGGCCGCGCTCCTCGCCGCCGTCATCCCGCTCTACGTGGCGCTCATCGAGGTTATCCTCCCCGGCGGCGAGGGTCTCCGCGCCCGCGGCTGGGCCGGCATCGGCATCGGCTTCGCCGGCCTGGTCGCGCTGCTCTGGCCTGGCCTGCGCGAAGGCCTGCACAGCCGCTCGGGGCTTCTGCTCGGCTCCATCGTCTGCATCCTGGCCGCCTTCTCCTGGACCTGCGGCTCCGTGCTCTCGCGCCGCGCGCGCCTCGCCACCAGTGCCTTCGTCGCCGCCGGCTGGGAGATGCTCATCGCCGGCCTCTTCAACTTCGCGCTCATCTTCCTGCTCGAAGGCCGCGCCTCGCTCGCCCGCGCGCACTTCTCCATGCAGGCCTTCTGGTCCATCCTGTGGCTCATCGTGTTTGGCTCGCTGGTCGGCTACTCCGCCTACATCTACCTGCTTTCGAATGTCCCGGTCGCGAAGGTCTCCACCTACGCCTACATCAACCCCATCGTCGCGGTCATCCTCGGCGCGCTCCTGCTCGATGAGCGCCTGGTCCCGGTCGAGTACGTGGGGATGGCGGCCATCCTGATTGCCGTCTACCTCGTCACCAGCTCGAAGCTGCAAAGCGGCGCGCCAGTCGCCACCCTCGAATGCGCCGAGCTCCAACCCCAATCCTGAACCCGTTTCCTCCCGACCAACGGGAGGGCCAAGCGAAGCCCAAAACGGCCCGAAGGGCTCGCCCCGCGCGATCAGCCGGCCGTCCGGCAGGACAAGCCTTAAACACAACGTTTCCCCCCACAACCTGCTTCTAACCGCACAATGCTGCGGCTTTGCCATTGGGGTTTTGGATTCTGGAATCGTTATATCCTCACGATTCTGCTGGCAGCCTGCTGCGTCTTTCCCGCCCACGCCTCGATCGCGGTTCTCGTCGGCGAACCCTTCGGCAGCTTCGGCACCATGATGCCCGTCGGCCACACCGCCATCTATCTGGATCACCTCTGCGCCGACGGCCCGCTGAAACTCCGCACCTGCCGTCCCGGCGAGCCGCAGGGTGTCGTCGTCGCGCGCTATCACCAGCTCGGCCAGTACGACTGGCTCGCCTCGCCGGTCATGGAGTTCCTCTACGCCACCGACGACCCGCGCAAAGTTCTCTCTTACGCCACCATCGACAACTCCTGGGATCTCCGCCAGGTCTACCGCAGGCGATACCTGGAGCAGATCGTCCCCGACGGCACCGAGTACGACTCCGCCACCAACGAATGGTGGGAGTCGGCCGGCACCGCCTACACCCGCCGCATCTGGGGCTACCAGCTCGATACCACCGCGGAGCAGGACCGCCAGTTCATGAACATCATGAACGAGCACGCGAACCACCACGCCTACAAGCTTAGTAACGCCAACTGCGCAGACTTCGCCGCCAACATGATGAACATTTACTTCCCCGGCAGCGTCAAGCGCGACCACACCGCCGACTTCGGCTGGATGACCCCCAAGAACGTCGCCCGTTGCGTCGAAGCCTACGGCCGCGTCCACCCCGAGCTCAACCTTCAGATCTTTGAGGTTCCTCAGGTCCCGGGCTCCCTCCGCCGCAGCCGCCCTGTTCGAGGCGCCGCCGAGGCCGGCCTCACCACCAAGCGCTACCTCGCCACCCTCCTCGTCATCCAGCCCGAAGTCCCCGCCGTTTGCCTGATCCTCTACCTCAAGCATGGCCGCTGGCAGATCGGCAAAGGCGCCGAGGTCGCAACTGCCGAGTCCTTCGTCCACACCGACGGCCTTCAGCCCAGTCAAGTCGAAGCCGAAAATGCAAGACCCATCGCCGGCCCACTCGGCTCCGTCTCCGACAATCTTGTCAAGAGCGTCAGCCCCTCACAAGATCACTGACGCCGACGAGCCAGGCGAACGGCCTGCGCGTTGCCCAGTAAATAAAAGCGCTTGACCAGCATAGGCTGTGGGCGAACTGCAACAACGTCAGACGCGTTCTTCGCACCTTACTGGCTTAGATGACGGGCTGCAGGTATCGACCCGAAGGCCCAAACGTCAAGCTCTAACTTGCGGCATCCCCTGCCTGGCCCCTGCAGTGCCTTCAGCCGTCCATCGTGCGCTTCCTCTGTTCGATACCCGGCACGCGTTGCTCCTACAAGAGACGATTCCCAATGAACCTCGCCACCCTTCGCGGACTGCAAGCGCATGCAGCGGGGGAGCGTCCTGGCTCGCGAACAGAGAAGGCAGCACGGAGCCGGCGTGTTGAAGGGTTCCTCTTCCCGGGAGAGATTGGCCCGGCCTTCCGTTTTGCGTCGGTCCCATCGGCCGGCGTTCCCACGCAACTCTAACCGTTCTATCGGAGACAATCATGGCGTTGACTGTCGTAGGTCTGTTCAACACGTATTCGGAAGCACAGCAGGTCAAGCAGGCTTTGGTTTCAAAGGGGTACGAGGCGAGTCACATCAAAGTGGTCGCAAATGAAGGCGACGACATCGACAGCGGCTATGACGCTCGCAGCTTTGGAGAGGTCAGCGCCGACCCGGCCAGCAACTTCTCCCGCGATACAGACGCGCGGCGCGGCTTCGACGACGATCGCGCAGACGATCATCGCGGCGTTGGCGACAAGATCAAGCACTTCTTCTCCTCGCTGACCGGCGGGGATGACGATGCGCACAAGCACTATGCCACGGGCGTAAACGGCGGCGGCGCGCTGCTTGCCGTGACGACCGACGACGACCGCGCCGATGAGGTGGCTTCGCTGCTTCGCCAGCACGGCGCGCGCAACATTGACACGGAATCGAACGGCACAGAGTACGCGCAGGGCGCATACGACACCACGCAGCGCGCGGAGCCTGTCGACGGAGTGACCGCGATTCCGGTCGTCGAAGAGGAGCTGGTTGTCGGCAAGCGTGAGGTCGACCGCGGCGGTGTGCGGGTGTACTCGCACGTGGTGGAGCGTCCGGTGGATGCCGACGTGACGCTGCGGGATGAGCGCATCAACGTGGAACGGCGCTTCGTCGACCGGCCGGCGACGGCTGACGACTTCACCAACGCAACGGGCAAGGTGATCGAGATGACGGCAACCGGCGAAGAGGCGGTCATCGGCAAGAACAGCCGCGTGGTCGAAGAGATTCTGGTCGGCAAGCAGACGAGTGAGCACACGCAGAACATCCACGATACCGTCCGCAAGACCGAGGTCGATGTGGAGGAGGTTCCGGGCAAGGAATCCGCAGAGTACGCCGGTACTGGGAAGAACCAGACCTACTAAACCTGCTGCTCGCCGGCGCCGCTGCCTGGGCGTGACGCGCAACGTACCAGTCGCACAAACCGCGGGCCGGGATCCAGCATCCCGGCCTGTTCCATCTCAGGACCAATCATGCCCTTTGAAGAGAATGCCGAACTAACCCGAATTCCACTCCTCGAAGAGCAGCTCGTGATCGACAAGCGTGTGGTTGAAACGGAAAAGGTCAGGCTGACCAAGACCGTGGAGGAGTTTCCCCAGCAGCTGGACGTGCCGCTGGCCGTGCAGACCTTCCATATCGAACGTATCCGGCTCGATCGGCCATTGGATTCGCTCCCGGAGGTGCGCCAGGAAGGTGCCACCACCATCTACCCCGTCGTCGAGGAGCAGCTCGTCGTGACGAAGCGGCTGGTGCTGGTGGAGGAGGTCCGCGTTACCCTGCGGACCGAGGAGCATCACGACACCCGTACCGTGACCCTGCACCGGGAGAAGCTGGTCGTCGAACGCGAGCCCCTTCGCTAAGCGCCTGAAGGATCTGAACTCCGTAACTCGCACCCGCGAGGCAGTTACAGGAACGCCACCGACTGAATTCCCGCCACGTCGAACCGCTTGCGGCAGCGAATGTTCTTGCATCCGACCAGGTCGTCGCGACGTACCATGTAGCTCTGAGCCTTGGCGAAGCGAGCCCGATCGCGGTCATCCGCGTTCCTACCGATCTGGGCCTTCTTCCGCCGCACCAGCCAGTTCAACTCGTACTCGTTCTGCTGCCCGCAGTGCGGGCACGTCATCAGGTGCGTTCGGGATTCCGGGCGCTCATCGAAAAAATCGCGTTCTTCCATACTTCGGCCTCCTGTGCGTCAGCAACACGGGCCGCGAGCTTTGCGAGTGGCCAATCGTTCCCAAGGCCAACCGCGCGCGCCAACCTGCGCTGTGGCGCCGAACAGGGGCAAACTGCGGCCCCGGCAAGAGTATTGCATACTGGGAGGGCTGGACAGAAGGGCAGGGGATGTGGTGAAGAAAGCAAAAAAACGCACGTTCTCCATCGTCAAGGCGGTGAAGGAGAACGCACGCGCACGCGTCGGCGTCGTGCCCGCCGAAAAGGTGTTGCCCGACCCGAAGGCTAAGGAACTCCGCAAGCCGAAGCACAAGGAGACCCTCTCCGACCTGCTCCAGAACACCGGCGGAGAAGACTAGCCGTTTCCCGCCGATAAGAACCATCATGGGAACTTTTGCGCAGGGCAGCCCCGCGTCCGTCATGCAAGCGAAAACGGGAATGATTGCGGCCGCACGGAATGGGTTGATAAGCCTCATCCGGCGCACGGGACTTGTGCGCGGACGCACCGCGTTGGCTGACACTCCGGCCATTCTCGCCGACATGGAAGAGATTGGGATGCTCAGCCGCACTCTCGTCCAGGCCTCGATGGGCTCCGCGCACAACTCCGGCGAGCAGCGCAAGCAGATGCTCGCAGTGGTGGAGATTCAGGAACGCATCAGCGCCTCCGCACGGCTCAGCCTCGAAAACAGCCAGGCCGCGATGCAGATGACCGAAGCGGTCGCGCGCGATATCGATCACGGCACGCAAACCATCGCGGCCACCAACCGCTCCATGTCGGAGATGGTGAAGACGGTCGCCGACGGCGCGGCCATGATGGAGAAGTTCGTCGCCAGCATGGGCGAGGTCAACCGCGTCGTCTCCCAGATTGGCGGCATCGCGCGGCAGACCAACCTGCTCGCGTTGAACGCCGCCATTGAAGCCGCGCGCGCCGGCACCGAAGGCGACGGCTTCAACGTGATCGCGCAGGAGATTCGCCTGCTCGCCGACCGCGCCAGCAACGCCGCGGCCGAGATCGGAACCTCCATTCACGAGATGGCGGCCAGCGCCTCCGCCGCAGGAGGCGCCATGCAGTCCGGCCGCACGGCCGCCGAGGCCAGCATCGAGCGGACGGTCGAGGTGCAGGCCTCGCTCGAAGGAGTGAAAGACGCCATCCAGAGCCTGCTCGAGCTCTCCCGGCAGGTCGAGCAGGCCGCGGCACAGCAACTCGCAGCGGGTGACGAAGTCACAGAGACGGTGACTTCAGTCAGCGCCATGGTTGCCGGTTCCACCATGGATGCCGATTCCGCTGCCGAGATGAGCATCAAGATGGTGGGCAGCGCGGAGCGTGTGCACGCACACCTGAAGGACTGGAGCGAGGAGGAAGCGAGCAGGCAAAACAAAGGGCGTCGCGCGACAGACAAGCTTCTCGCCCAGGTCGCAGACCAGAGAGCCGGCGTTTTGAAAGCGTTGTCGACGCTCCGCGCCGAGTGCGAAACGCTTGGCCCGGCGATCGTGCACGGCACCATGCAGGTCAAGGGAGAGGTTCTCCCAGGGCTCTACTTTGGCGGAGAGCCGAGCACCGGCGGAGAGGCGTGGGTCGACGACATCCATGCCCACACCGGCTGCGGCGCGACCGTGTTTGTGCTGGCGGACGGTAAGTTCGTGCGCGTGGTCACCAACGTCAAGCTCCCCAACGGCGAACGGGCATCCGGCACCCGGCTGAATCCGAAAGGCCTGGCCGTCTCTGCCCTCAAGGCCGGTATGAGCTACTTTGGGGCAGTGTACGTTCTCGGAAGTCCAATCGTGGCAGCGTATGAGCCAATCTTCTCGCTGCAGGGCAAAGTCATCGGGGCGCTCTACGTCGGGCGCGCCCTCAACTGGGAGATGGATCACGCGCCAGATCGCGTCGCTTGAAGGCGAACCGCTCCAAATGCTGCACCTAAACCCAGGGTTCGGTAAGCTGGAGAGATGGATCTGGGTTTTGTGCTGGTGTTGTTTCAGGCCGTGGTGCTGCTCTTCTCGTTTGGTGTGCACGAATCCGTGCACGCATGGGCCGCCATGCGGCTCGGAGATCCCACCGCCTTCATGCTCGGCCGCATCACCCTGAACCCCGCGAAGAACGTCGATCCCTGGGGTTCGATCGTCATGCCCGCCGTCAGCTTCTTCTTCGGCGGCATCCTCGTCGGCTGGGGCAAGCCGGTGCCGGTCACGCTGCGCAACTTCAAGAGAGTGAAGCGCGACGATGCGCTTTCGACGGCCGCCGGGCTCTTCAGCCATCTCGTTCTGGCCGGCATCGCGCTCGCTATCCTCATCCTCCTCAAGCACACGCACGGCGTCGGCGAGCAAGCCGTCGTTACCGCCATGCTCATGGCCAACAAGGCCCCGGTCGACACCACGCAGCTGCCCAGGCTCTTCCCGGTGGCGCTGCTGCTCTACTACTGTGTCGTCGTGAACGTGCTGTTGTTCGTCTTCAACCTCATTCCGGTGCCGCCGCTCGACGGCAGCCGCTTCATTCGCAACGTGCTCTCCTACAACGCGGAAAAGATGTACGACCGCATCGGCATGCTCGGCTCGTTCGTCATCTTCTTCCTTGCGGCGCAGGTCGTCTTCCCGTTCATCTATAACCCGCTGCTGCGCATCTTCAATGCCCTGCTGCTCAGTTTGTAGTTCCTGTCAGAAAGAGTTTCAAACGTTATGAGTAATGTGATCGCACACCAGGACCGGAAGCGCGTGCTCAGCGGCATGCGGCCCACCGGCAAGCTGCACCTCGGTAACTACATGGGCGCGCTGTACAACTGGGTCAAGCTCCAGGATGAGTACGAGTGCTACTTCTTCATCGCCGACTGGCACGCGCTCACGACGAACTACGAAGATTTGCGCAATCTGCGCAACGATATCCATCAAGTAGCGCTGGACTTCCTCTCCGCCGGTCTCGACCCGGAGCGCTCCACCATCTTCGTCCAAAGCGAGGTCCCGCAGCATGCCGTGCTCAACACCCTCCTCGGAATGTTCACCCCCCTGAGCTGGCTGGAGCGCGTGCCGAGTTATAAAGACCAGCAGGAACAACTACGGGAGAAGGATTTAGCCACTTACGGGTTTTTGGGTTACCCGTTGTTACAAACCGCCGACATTCTCATCTATCAGCCGCACTACGTTCCCGTGGGGCTTGACCAGGCCTCGCACGTGGAGCTGACCCGCGAGATCGCCCGTCGCTTCAACCAGCTCTACCCCGGCGACTTCTTCATGGCACCGGACGCCGCGCCCTGGGAGCTCGAGGCCGTCAGGAAGACAGCGCGCAAGCTCTCCGGCGACAAGAGCAAGGAGACCTTCTCACCGCATGAGCTCATCGCCGCCGCACCGCAGACCAAGCTGAAGAGCGCCTACGGGACCCACACGATCCTGCCCGAGCCCGAGGTTCTGCTTACCCCTTCGCCGAAGCTGCCCGGCACCGACGGCCGCAAGATGTCCAAGAGCTACGGCAACACCATCATGCTCTCGGACACCGAAGCCGAGATCCGCGCCAAGCTGAAGACCATGGTCACCGATCCGGCGCGCATCCGGCGTGACGACCCGGGCAACCCCGAAGTCTGCCCCGTCTTCGACCTCCACAAGGTCTTCTCCACGCCGGAAGTACAGGCCGAAGCCGCCGAGGGCTGCCGCACCGCCGGCATCGGCTGCATCGAGTGCAAGCAGTGGCTGGCGGACGGAGTCGTCCGCGAACTCGCACCCATCCAGCAGCGCCGCGCCTACTACGAGGCCAACCTCGTCCTCGTCGACGAGATCCTCGAAGCCGGCGGAGCCAGGGCCCGTATCCGCGCCGAGGAGACTATGCGCCAGGTGAGCGATGTAATGGGTCTGCGCTACCGCGGAGCATTGCAGGGACCGAATGCAGGAGCAGCCCGCTGATGGCCGAAGAACTCCAGCAGCCCGAACCACCGCAGGAGCAGCCTGCCCCAGCCGAGCCCTTCGTGCTGAAGCCGAAGCCCGAGCCTGTGCCCGCTCCCGAGCCGAAGAAGGAGAAGGTTCAGAAGCCCGACGATGCTTCGCTTTCGCCTTTCTCCGTCACCGTCGGGCAGGTCTACGACGGCCCCATGGACCTGCTGCTCGACCTGATCCGCAAGCAGAACATCGACATCTACGACATCCCCATGGGCGTCATCACCGCGCAGTTTCTCGAGTACTGCCATCACCTGAAGAACACGGACGTCGACGCCGCCGGCGAGTTCGTCTACACGGCCTCGCTGCTGATCCACATCAAGAGCAAGATGCTGCTGCCGCGCGATCCTTCGGACATCACCGGAGCCGACGCCGAAGACCCGCGCCGCGAGTTGGTCGAGCGCCTGCTCGAACACGAGCGCTTCAAGGCCGCCGCGCAGATGCTGCAGCAGAAGCAGCAGGTCGAAGACGCCACCTGGTCCAACCCCGGCATCCGGGAGTTCCGCAACGACGCCGCCACCGAACCCGAGATCGAAGCCGGCACCGTCGACCTCGTCCGCGTCTTCCAGGACATCCTCGCCCGCATGCGCGCGCGCCCCGTGCTCAACGTGGATGAGGAATCCGTCACCGTCGCGCAGATGATCGATTACGTCAAACGCCGCCTGCTGATGGAAGAAAAGCCCGTGTCGCTGCGGCGCCTGCTGCACAACACGCACACCGAGCGCGCCCTCATTTGCATGTTCCTGGCCATGCTGGAGCTCGTCCGCCTGCAGGCCGTGCTGCTCCATCAGCCCACCCTGATGGGTGACATCCTGATCAAAAAGGCCGAGGGCTTCGACCAGGTCTTCGAAGACGCACAGGCCGCGCGCGACGACTGGCGCTAGCTACGCCGCGATTGGCTCGTGATGATTCGCGGCCCACGCCGCCTCCCAGGCTTCGTTGCCGAACCGGCCGCTCGCCATGTTTGGAACGCCGAGGTCAACGTCGAGTTGTGGAAAGTAGATGCCAAACACGCCGGCGATCTCAACGTCGGAGAGTTGCTCGTCCGTCGCATTCTCCAGGCCTTGTGCGCGCTCCGGAGGGAACACGATGGAGTACCCCCAGTTGAGACGGACCTCGATGTGGCGCGTCTCGGGATTGAAGCGGACGGCGGTGGGATGCGGAAGCGTCCGGTACATCTCTTCGCCGCGGGCTACAGCTGCGTCATGTTCGGCGTCGGCTATCATGAACGTTCCTCCAAGCGCTGCAAAGCACCTCTAGATTATCCGAAAGGAAGCCAATCAGGGCAGATTCCTCGGCGCTGGTCGTTCCCTTCGAGAAGCGAAGCGTGACCGGTCCTTCGTCGCAGCCGAGCCAGAAGGCAGCTTCCACTCCTCGCCCAAGCGCATGAACATGAGCCGGTGGATGGTCGTTAGGCCAGATAACCACGCGGAAGTTGCGAAAGCGCAGGATGGTCGGCATTCCGCAAGTCTAGCCCGTGCTCGCTACGGCTGCAGCAGCTCGCGATAGATTCGCTCCGTCTCCTCGTCGAACGCGCAGAAGACGACCCGTTGCAGCGGCGGAGTGGCGAGCTGGCGCACCGTCGCGACCGCAATCTCCGCCGCGCGCTGCTTCGGAAAGCCATACACCCCGGTCGAGATCGCCGGAAACGCGATCGACTCCACCAGGTGCTGCGCCGCCAGCGACAGGCACACCCGGTAGCAAGCAGCCAACTTGTCATCTTCGCCATGTGACCCGCCGTGCCACACCGGCCCCACGGCGTGGAAGACCCAGCGCGCCGGCAGGTCGAAGCCGGGTGTGGCTTTGGCCGATCCGGTCAGGCACCCGTGCAGTTTTTCACAGGCTTTCAACAGCTCCGGTCCGGCCGCGCGGTGGATCGCTCCATCCACTCCTCCGCCGCCCAGTAGCGACGTGTTTGCCGCGTTCACGATGGCGTCAACGCGCAGTGTGGTGATGTCTTCCCGCATTAATTCAAGGCTGATTCTCTTCTGCATCGTTCGCCTCTGCTGAGAATAGATGCGGGCGGCGCGCGCCAGTCTCAGTTGCATTGACGTTTGATTCACAATCTATTCATCCTGCGTTTGCAGAGCGCGGACTACCTTTGGGCGATCACACAATTCCACTTTCAGGTGAACCTCGATGGCAACGCCCGCAGTTGCACCTCCAGCTTCAATTCTCGATCAGAAACTGAAGAAGTCCAGCCCCGGATTCATCGGCATGGCAGTATTCGGCGTCATGCTGATCGGCGGCTTGATCTACATCGGCCTTCAGCTTTCGAACGATCTCTCGATCGTGCACAGCGCCTCGATCTTCCCGTTCGTCCTGCTCGGGGTTGCGCTGCTGATCGCGCTCGGATTCGAGTTTGTCAACGGCTTCCATGACACTGCCAATGCTGTTGCGACGGTCATCTACACCCACTCGCTCGAGCCGCACATCGCCGTCGTCTACTCCGGCATCATGAACTTTATCGGGGTGCTCCTCAGCCCTGGCACGGTAGCCTTTACGATCATTACGCTGCTGCCGGTCGAACTGATCCTGAAGGTGAGCTCCGGTTCCGGATTCGCGATGGTGTTCGCGCTGCTGATCGCCGCAATTATCTGGAACCTGGCAACCTGGTGGCGCGGTCTGCCGGCCTCGAGCTCGCACACCATGATCGGCTCCATCATCGGCGTCGGCGTCGCCAACCAGTTGATGCAGGGCAACCCGGGCACAGCCGGTGTCGAGTGGTCGCAGGTTACCAAGGTCTTCGAGGCGCTCTTCTGGTCGCCGGTGATTGGCTTCGGCGCTGCCTTCCTCCTGTTCCTCCTGTTCAAGCTGGTTGCCCGCGATCCGCGCCTCTACACCGCGCCCGAAGGCGACGCGCCGCCGCCGTTCTACATCCGCGTTCTGCTCATTCTCACCTGCGGTGGCGTCAGCTACGCGCACGGCTCGAACGACGGTCAGAAGGGCATGGGCCTGATCATGCTCATCCTCGTCGGCACCGTTCCTACCGCCTACGCGCTCAATCACGCCGTAACCGCGGACCAGGTACAGAACTTCGCCGCGGTTTCGACCGCGGTCGCTGGCTCACTCGACAACTACAAATCGCCGACCGCGACGGTCGGATCGCCGGATGAGGATCTGAAGTCTTTTGTGGCTCACAAGAACTTCACTCCCGGTGTCATCAACTCCTTGCAGGCGGAGATCATCGAGATTCGCAACGAGACGCTGCAGTACGGCGCGCTGAGCAAGGTGCCGGCGAATATGCAGGCCAACGTTCGCAACCAGATGTATCTAGCCAGCGAGACCTTGAAGCTGATCGCGAAGTCCGGTCCGAAGATGACCCCCGCGGACCTCGCAACGATTGCCAACTACAAGAAGTTTCTGGATGGCGCCACGCGGTTCATCCCTACCTGGGTGAAAGTAGCCGTTGCCCTGGCACTCGGACTCGGCACCATGGTGGGTTGGAAGCGCATCGTCGTCACCGTCGGCGAGAAGATCGGCAAGACGCACATGACCTACGCGCAGGGCGCCTCAGCCGAGCTCGTGACCATGGCCACGATCCTCGGCGCCGACAGGATCGGCGTTCCCGTCAGTACCACGCACATCCTCAACTCGGGCGTTGCCGGAACGATGGCGGCAAATCGCAGCGGGCTGCAGCTCTCGACCATACGCGACATCGCTCTGGCCTGGATCTTTACGCTGCCGGCTGCGGCTCTGCTTTCGGGCGGCCTGTTCTTCATCTTCAACAAGATGGTCGGCGGCAACTAGTCGGACATGCAACCACGGCAGGGCCGGTCAGCCAACCTGACCGGCCTTGTTCATTTAAGTGGAATGCTTGTTGCGGCGAGTGTGCCCGTCCGGCAGGAGAAGCTTCAGGGTTGTTAGACTGGTGCAGTCTACTTATGAGCCTGAAAGCAAAGATCGAAGCGGTCATTTATGCGTCCGAAGAACCCGTGACGCTGGTGCAGTTAGCTGGTTTGCTGGGGCAGGAGGCGCAGGCTGAGCTCGATGCACTGGCCGCCCGCCAGACCAGCCTACAGATCGTCGGCAACGAAGCGTTGGCGGACGGGAACGAGGCCGAGCCGCCCCCGACGGCTGAATCAGCCGAGGAGCCCGCGAATGCGGAGCCGGCAGAGGTGCCAGCGGCTGAAGAGGCGACTGCTGCCACGAGCACAGACTCGCAGGAGACGCCCGCCGAAAAGCGCGCCGCACGGGAGCGCGAACGAAAGCTCCGCGAGTACCTCCGCGAGATACTCGACCAGCTGATCCGCGACTACCAGACCGGCGACCGCGGCGTTGAAGTCCGCGAGGTGGCTGGCGGTTACCGCATGGCGACCAAGCCGGAGTATCACGACGCCGTGCGCGGCTTCGTCAAGAGCCTCAAACCGCCGCTCAAGCTTTCGCTGCAGGCGCTCGAGACCCTGGCTGTCGTGGCTTACAAGCAACCGGTTACGGCGCCTGAGGTCTCGGAGATTCGCGGCGTCGACTCCGGCGGCGTGCTGGGCTCGCTGATGGCGCGCAAGCTGATCACCACGGCTGGCCGCAAGCAGGTCATCGGTCGGCCGATTCTTTATAAGACGACAAAGGATTTCCTCCTGCGCTTCGGCCTCAAAGACGTGGCTGAGCTCCCGAGCATCGAAGAGTTTGAGAAGATGGCCGGCGAGCTCGCCGACGTCGAGCCGGTTCAAGAGGAGATCCCAATGCCCGAGGGCAGCGAAACGAAAGAGATGGCGGAAGAGCGCATCACGCACGAGAACCTGCTCGAAGAGCAGCACGTCACCGAGCCGCAGGCCGACGGCAACTCGAACGATCTCGATGCGGATGAGAGCAATCGCCCCAGCGACGAACTGCCGGCGGTCGACGGCCGCGAGTCTGGCCTGCCGCCCACCTACGACGCACCCGGCGACGACCCCTCCGCCGACGAAGCAGCCATTCAGGAGGGTGAGAATGCCGACTGACCCCAAAGCCGCCGCGATCGCCACACCCGAAGGCGACAACGAGATTCCGCCGGATCAGCCGTTGCAGCCCTCGGCCGACATCGCCACGGACGGCCTCGAAACTCCGGCCGGCAGCGCACCCGATTCCTACAAACAAGACAAGGCGTAACACGGAGAAAGGCAAGGATCTGACGGATTGGCACGGATCAAACAATGATTCAGTCTGATCCGTGCTAATCCGTCCGATCCGTGCTTTCATCCGTGTTACGCCTTTTTCTGCTGGGGGCGATAATAGGACAATGAAGACGAAGGTAGAAGACGCGCCCGCAGGGGAGCGGCTGCAGAAGATTCTCGCGCAGGCTGGCATTGCCAGCCGCCGCAAGGCCGAGGAGATCATCCTCGAAGGACGGGTGCAGGTGAACGGCACCGTCGTGACGGAACTGGGCACGCGCGCCGACCTCGGCCGCGATCACATCCGCGTCGACGGCAAGCTGCTCCAGGGCAAGGAAGAGCAGCGCTATTACATGCTTAACAAGCCGCGCGGCTACGTCACCACGCTGGACGACCCGCAACACCGGCCGACCGTCATGCAGTTGATGCAGCAGAAGCACGGCCCGCACGGCGACCAGGTTCGCCTGTACCCGGTCGGGCGGCTGGACTACCTGAGCGAAGGTCTGCTGCTGATGACGAACGACGGCGCTTTGGCAAACTCGCTGTCGAAAGCCGCTGCCGGCGTTGAAAAGACCTATCTCGTCAAGGTCAGTGGGCAGCCCACCAACGAAGCGCTCGACCAGATTCGCCGCGGCATCATGATCGACCGCGGCCGCCTGGACGAGGTTCGCGCCGGACGCCGCGACCGCATCCTCACCGCTCCTGCGAAGGTTGAGCTGGTGCGCGGCGGTGACAATCCCTGGTACGAGGTCACGCTCACCGAAGGCCGCAACCGGCAGCTGCGCAAGATGTTCGAAGAGATTGGGCATCATGTGGAAAAGATCCGGCGCATCGGCTACGGCGCGTTGCGGCTGGATGTCCCACCCGGCGAGTTTCGCGAGCTGAAACCCGGCGAGGTGATGGCGCTCGACCGCGCCGCCAAGGGCAGAAAAGTGGAACCCAAGAAGAATCTTCCCGAGTTCGCGAAGCTGAAGACGCCGGCAAAGCCGAAGGCGGCGCGTCCGCGGCAGACCTTCGCCTCGAAAGCCAAGCCCGGCCGCTAGTCCTGCCGAGGAAAAGCCTCGCGCAGAGAGCGCGGAGAAAAACGCAGATTTACGCACGTCTTCTAACCGCGTAACTCTACGTCGTCTCTGCGCTCTCTGCAGGAGTGTTGTTCTCTCTGCACAGGTTGACGATGGTGCTGTTCGAGGCCCACAATACTCCCGTTTTTCATATCCGGAGTGAGGACATATTCATGTTCCGCGCATCCAATGAAGAGCAAAGGAGCAACACGGTGGCGATCGAAAAAGCAACATTTGGAGCAGGCTGCTTCTGGGGTGTGGAAGCCCGCTTCAGCGAGATTCCCGGCGTTCTGGACACGGCGGTCGGATATGAGGGTGGCGCGCTCGAGCATCCTACTTACAAGGAAGTTTGCACCGATCGTACCGGCCATGCGGAAGTCGTACAGGTCACGTTCGACCCTTCGCGCGTGAGCTACGAGACGCTGCTCGACGCCTTCTTCTCGCTGCACGACCCGACCCAGCTGAATCGGCAGGGCCCGGATTGGGGATCGCAGTACCGTAGCGTGGTCTTCGCGAACTCGCCCGAGCAGGCGAACGAAGCGCGCGCCAAGATCGCCGAACTCAGTGCCTCCGGTAGTTTCCGCAAGCCGATCGTCACTCAGGTGATGGAAGGCCAAACCTTCTGGAAGGCCGAAGAATACCACCAGAAGTATCTTGAGAAACGCGGCATGGTGAGCTGCCACATCTAGCGCCGGAGTTCTTCCGGCTGGCCAGACAGCACCGCTAACCCCGCACCGCTAACCTAGGTGCAGCAAAACCCTGAGCCGAAGGTAGGCGTGGTAGAAACGTCCTCTGCGCCCGTGGCCGATCACTTGCCGCGTCAGGTCGATGCGGTGTCGCAGACGATCGCTCCACGAGCCGCATTCGGTGTGGAAACGCTCCTCTGCCACCAGCCGATTGGTCAGTCGCACCAGGTCGATTGGAGGGTTCGGGTTCGACACCGAGAGCTCATGCTCCAGCATCGTGCGCATGACAAACAGCTTCCCGCCCCGCATCTGCAGCCGATGAAAGGTTGCATGATCTAGAAAGTCCAGCGAGTAGGCGGTCGGGAAGCCGCCGATTTCCTTCAGCGAGGAAACCCGAACCAGTGCGCCGGAGTTGAAGGCGCGCAGCAATCCATCGAGAATCCCCGTGGTTGACTCATCGATCTGCAGCACCGGCTTGCGATAGCGTGGCTCATGCGGCGACATGATCCGTCCATCCATCTGCAGCTTCGGGACGATCGCGTCCACCTGGGGATCAACGCTGAGCCTGGTTGCCAGGTCAATCAGCTCCTCGAAATAGCCTGCCGTCGGCCTCGTATCCTGGTCGAACAGGAGCAGCCAATCGGCGCCACGTTCCCCCGCGAGTGCCAGCGCCTGGTTGTACCGGACGGCCAGGCCCGGGTTCTCCCCGTCGTGGATGTACGTTCCTTCGAAGTGCGGGGGCAGCGCACACGGCTCCGGAGAGTTATCGGCAATCACCAGGCCGATCGATTCAAACGGGGTTCCGTTTTCAAGACGACTCCGCTCCATCGCCTGGTAGGTCGGACTTTCCGTCAGGGGCATCTTGTACAAAACAATGATGGCGAGTATCGGCTTCAAATGCATTCATTCTCACGGGCACGGTCTCTCTTGGATTGGTGAATTGCGCTTCAGGTCAGTCCTTCGAGCGCATAACAGCAACCATGCTTTCCCCATAGGATGCCGGGGAACGCGCAGCCGCGTTCCCAGGGAGCTGCCAGCCGCTTCGCCTGCCCGCAAGCTAGCATCTATAAGGTAAGCAGAGCGTTACGACGCAAAAGAAAGTGGGAAGATTGGTGGCTGACGTCGCGTTGGAGATGGAGAGTGGCCTGCAGCAAGCCAGCGCAAAGGCTTCGAACGATGGCCTTGCCTGTCCCGATTGCCATGGCGCATGCCGCCCCTTCGTCACCTCCAGGGATTACAACCGGCATACCACCGGCCAGCTGTTTTCCTATGTTCAGTGCACGGTCTGCGGGCTCGTCTTCATGAAGCACATCCCAGAAGATCTTCGCCCCTTCTATGCTGGCGGCTACGCCGCTATCCCGCAGACGCTTGCAGCACTTCGCACCATAGCGGCCGAAGAGCGCTACCGCCTGGAGCCGATCCTCCGCCACAAATCGCAGGGTAAGCTGCTGGAGATCGGGCCCTGGCGCGGAGTCTTCAGCGTCAACGCGAAGGATGCCGGCTTTGACGTGACGGCGATCGAAATGGATCAAACCTGCGTTGATTTTCTCACCGGCACCGTCGGCGTAAACGCGATCCAATCGATTGATCCTGCCGCGACCATGGATGCCATGACCGAGCGGTTCGACGTGATCGCATTCTGGCACTCACTCGAGCACCTGCGCGAGCCCTGGAAGGTGATTGAAAGCGCCGCCGCGCGCCTTGCCCCAGGCGGTATCCTGCTGATCGCCGTTCCAAACATTGGCAGCTACGAGTTCTCCCTTCTGAAGGGACGCTGGCGCCATCTCGATGCCCCGCGGCACCTCACCTTCTACGACGTTCCCGCGCTGGTCGCGCTGTGCGCTCGCTTCGGGCTGCGTACCACCGAGGTGACGACGCATGACGAGCTCAGCCGGCAACTGGCCATGGACACCTGGACCAACCTGATCACGCCGCGGGTTGGATACCACTTCTACACCCGCCACCTGATCGACTGGGCTTACCAGTGGTCGCGCCGTCAGGAGAGCAAGCGAGAGCACGCTGGATCCGGCATTACCCTGGTGTGCCAGGCTCCGTAGCCGCGCCTCGTCCGAGCATCGCCGCGACACGACGATTTGACTCGCCGCCGGCTGTCAAGCGGCCCGCAGGCGCCGGAGCCGGGACGATACCAGGCCCAGGATCATCGTGCGATCGTCGGCCTGCGCGCTGACATACCAGCCGAGCAGCGCCGTGGAAACGAACCACAGGCCCCACACGGGAATGCTCAAGGTCGGTGCACCGGCAAGCCACCAGTGCGGCAGCAGCAGAAGGGATGGAAGCGCCATGACTGCCGGTTTCAGCATGCCTCCGGCCAACAAGTTCAGCCGGGAAACGGCAAATACCCGCCGCGTGTAATGCATGGTGATTCCGAAGTGCATGGCCAGGCCGGTCACCGCTCCCACCAGCGTTCCAATTGCCACTCCGACGGCTCCGATATGCCGAGCCAGCACAATGCTCAGCGTCAGGTTGACCACTCCCTCCGTGACCGCCGAAGCGGTTCCGACTCGCTGCTGCGAGGTCGCCACCACCATCGTCGCGTAGGGGCCGCCCAGGTTGCGGATGATGTTGGCGAGCAGCAGGACGTGCAGGAAAGCGATGCTGTGCATGGCATACTTCTGCCCCACCCAAAGCCGCAGCAGGGGGTACCCAACCACCATCGCGGGAAGCCCGGTGAGCAGCAGCGCGATGGTGGAGTAGCGCGTGCTTCGATGCAGAATCTCCCCCATCTTCTCGGGCGACGCGTGCACGCTCAACGCCGAGGTGACCGGCAGCAGCGGACCCAGCAGCGCACCCACCACCAGCAGCATCATGTTTACCGGCGAATTCGCCACCGAGTAGAAGGCCACCTGGTTGAAGTCGAAGTGGCCCACGATCGTCACATCCAGGCCGGTGATGAATAACATGCACGCAGACCAGACCGTGAGAATGGAGCAGTAAGCCAGCATCTGGCGCAGCATGGCGCGGTCAAGATCGGCCAGCCTTACTTTGATCGCCGGCAGCAGGCGCTTCCACGCCAGCACCTCCACCGCGGAGGTCAACAGGTTCAGCAGCGCGGTCGCGATCGCCATCGCCAGCAACCCGAAGTGCAGTGCAACCAGCGAGCACACGACCAATCCAAACAGCAGTCGACTGGCCACGCTGATAACCATGGGGATGTCGTACCGCTGAATGCCCAGAAAGATCGCGGAGAAGATGGACGAGGAAAGCCCTGCGGAGAGCGAAACACCCACCAGCAGAACGCTGAGCCGCACGCCAGGCAGCAGGTCTGCCGGCATACCGTGAAAGAGGTTGGGAACGAAGTACGCGAGGCCCGCGCTCAGCAGGACACCCAGCAGGCTGGCGATCAACATGATGCGAAGCCCAACGCTGGCGCAGTGTCCGCAGCCCTCCAGATCCTGCTTTGCGTCGTACTCCGCAATGTACTTCGAAACCGCGGTCTGCACCCCCAGGTTGAGGTAGGCGACATACGAACTCATCTGCAGAATCAGGATCCATGCGCCGTACGTCTTCACCGGCAGACGATGCGTCAGGAAGGACGGCAGCAGGATCGACACCACCGAGGTGATCCCGATGCGGAGAACGTTCCAGGCGGCATTCCGAAGGAAACTCGGTCGAGGCGCCGCCTGGACGTCGCGCTGTGCGCCGTCCTCCGCAAGATCGCCCGTCAGCGGAAACTCAACAGACACGCTATCGATTCCCGTTGGACCATCCCGAAAAGCGTCGACCGGAACATCCTCAGGCTGTGAATCCAAGATCACTTTCGACACTCGCTCAGTATATCTTCGTGCTTTCCGCATCCGTCGCCGGGTTTGGGGTTTGGCAAGGCGGGAACTCTGTCGGCGCTTGATCTCGCAGGAGTTGCGGCGGCAACCTCCGTAGTCACGCTCGCCTCCGGCTCCCAGCGATGCATCCTATGGCTTTGCGAGCCGTGAGGAGGATGTCGTTGGATTTCGCGTTAGAGTGGTCCGAATCTTCGGGTTCCGCCATCGTTGTCACCTTTCATCCGGGTCCGGATGTTCCTGGAAACCTCGCTGCCCTTCGGGCGCAGCTCGCGTCCATCATCGTCGTCGATAACGGGTCCACGCCGGAGGAACTCGCTACCCTGTTCCAGCTTTCAAAAGAACTCGGTCTTACGCTGATTCAGAATGGTGAGAACCTTGGGATCGCCACCGCTCTCAACATCGGCATCCGCTGCGCGCAGTCTCAATCAGCAGACTGGGTTCTGCTCTTCGACCAGGACAGCTGCGTCACCGAAGGCTTTGTTCGAGCCATGCTCGAAGGCTTTCAACGCAGCCGCTGGGGCGATCGTCTCGCCATCCAGGTTCCCCGCTACTTGGACCGCCGGCTCCAGGTCGTCATCCCTCCCGATCCGGTCGCCGTCGGCCTCGAAGCGGCGATGACGTCGGGAAGCCTTATCGGCATCAGCACCTTCGAGCGCTTCGGCTATTTCGCGGATCCCTTGTTTATTGATGCGGTGGACTATGAGTACAGCCTTCGCCTTCGCGCCGCTGGCATGGTCCTCGACGAGGTGCCTGAGGCCGTCCTGCTGCACTCGCCGGGAGAGCCTCGCGTCATCCGCCTCTTCGGCCTGCGTCTCTTCCAGACCGCAAACTACAGTCCCGTGCGACGCTACTACCAGGAACGCAACAAGATTTACGTCTCCCGGCGTTACCTCACTCGCTTCCCCGTCTTCTGCCTGAAGCTCGCCATGTTCAGCACCAAGGATTTCGTGAAGATCCTCATAGCCGAACAGGACTCGATTCGAAAAGCAAGATTCTTCCTGCGGGGGGTCTGGGACGGCCTCACCGAGAAGATGGGCCGGCTCGAGAAGTAGCCGCAGAGCCCTGGGAGCGACGCTGGTCAAACCATAGACTATTGTGGTATCTTCGATATACGCGCAAGCGTAAGGGATTTCGGGGGAAGACCTGTAGGTTGGGTCTGGCCAGAGACCGGAATAATGACCCTTTCCACCGCACTGTCTTCCGTTGAAGCGCCCACTGAGAGTTTCGGGGGCTTCGGGAAATTGGAAGATGCGGCGCTGGTTGCTCTGGCTGGAAGGCACTGGTCACCGGACCTGCCTCGCCGTGCAGCAGCAGCGCTTCTAGTGAAAGCTAAAGCTTTGCTGACTCCTACGAATATTTTTGGTGCTCTGGAGAGCACCCCTAGAGTGCATAGCGCGCCCGCCCTGAGCGTGTGCCTATGCGTAGAGAGACGAAGGATACAACTTGAATTCTGCAATGCTTGAGATGGAAAAGCCCAATGAGGGCGCGGTTTCTGAATCACACAACAACAACACAATTGAGAAGAAAATCACGGCGATGAACGCTGAGCTCGACCCCAAAACCGGTCTGCCGATGCTGAAGGATGTTCACTTCGCCGACTTTGCCGTGTCGGACTCGCTCAAGTCGCGCCTCACCGCTGCCGGCTTCAACACGCCCACGCCGGTCCAGGCGAAGGCCATTCCGCCCGCGCTCGAAGGCCATGACATCCTCGCCACCGCTTCAACCGGAACCGGCAAGACGCTCAGCTTCCTGATCCCGATGATCGAGCGCATGGACGCCACCTCGGTTCCGAGCACCAAGGGCAAGCGCGGCCCCATCCGCTCGCTCATCCTGCTGCCCACGCGCGAGCTCGCCATGCAGGTGCTCGAGGCCTACGGCAAGATCTCGCCGCAGGCGAAGTCCGACTCCGTGCTGGTTTGCGGCGGCCTGAGCGAGAACATCCAGCTCGACCAGCTGGGTCGCGGCCCGCGCCTCGTCGTCGCCACACCCGGTCGCCTCGAAGACTTCCTCCGCCGCCGCCAGGTGAACCTGAACTCCGTTGAAATGCTCGTCCTCGACGAGGTCGATCGCATGTTGGACATGGGCTTTCTGCCCGCGATCAAGCGCATCGTCGGCGCGCTGCCGAAGGCGCGGCAGACCATGTGCTACTCCGCGACGCTCGACGCCAACATCACCGAGATCGTCCGCGACTACGTGCAGAAGCCTGTGCGGGTCGAGATCGGCACCACCTCGAAGCCGTCCGACCGCGTCGAGCTTCGCGTCTACACCGTCATGCAGGATCAGAAGCTCGGCCTGCTGAACCAGATGCTGAACGAAGAGCAGGGCACGTTCCTGGTCTTCTCGCGCACCAAGCACGGTGCGGACCGCATCGCCAAGAAGCTCGAAAAGCTTGGCCACGACACCGAAGTGATCCATGGCGATCGCTCGCAGTCGCAGCGCACCGCGGCCCTGAAGGGCTTCGCCAGCGGACGCCACCGCATTCTCGTCGCCACCGACGTTGCCGCCCGCGGCATCGACGTGAAGGACATCGCGCACGTCGTCAACTACGATCTGCCGAATGCGTCCGACGACTTCGTTCACCGCATCGGCCGCACCGGCCGCGCCGGCCAGAAGGGCGTCGCGACGACGTTTGTCATGCCGCAGGAGCGCTCGGATGCCCGCAAGCTGGAACGCGAGCTGAAGATCAAGTTCGAGTGGCGCGAAGCCGACAAGAACCTCGAAAAGGAAGAGCGTAATCGCCCCGTGGACCTCTCGTCCGCACCGGTCGACGCCCTGCTCCAGATGGAATCGCGCTCGTGGCGCACCGGCGACGTCTCGGCCGAGCGCCAGGCCGGAATCCCGACGACTCCATACAAGGGCACTGGCGGCGGGTTCCGTTCGCGCAACGCCGGCAGCAGCCATGGCGGCGGGCGTCCCGGCGGCCGCAGCAACAGCAGCCGTCCCGGCACCAGCAAGAACGGCCCGGCACGCCGCGGGCGGTAACTCTCAAGAAGAGGAAGAAAAGCCGATGCGGAAGAGCGCATCGGCTTTTCTTCTTTGCAAAAACTTGTCCTTCTGCCGCGAGGAACTCTCCGGCGACCGTTCCCGCGCTTCCAAGCCGTTTGAGGAATTTGCCGGTATCGGCGAAGAATAGTTGGTGCATCATAGGCACATGCCTGAAGAAATGCCTGTGATCGGTGAGTCAGCCGAACTGTCGAAGGACGACAAAAACTTCCTGCTGCGGATTGTGCAACCGGGGCTGGCCGGCTTGATGGACGGCTCGGTTTCGACGCTCGCTCCCATCTTCGCCACCGCCTTTGCCACTCGGAGCTCGCACGATGTCTTCCTCATCGGGGCCGCGGCCGCGGTAGGTGCGGGCATCTCCATGGCCTTCTCCGAAGGCCTCTCCGACGACGGCGTGCTCACCGGGCGCGGCAGCCCCATCCTCCGCGGCCTCGTCACCGGCGGCATGACGTTCGTCGGCGGCTTCCTGCACACGCTCCCCTTTCTCATTGGCAATGTCCATCGTGCGCTGATGCTCGCCTATTTTGTCGTGGGGATGGAACTCCTCGTGATCGCGTGGATTCGCCACCGCTACTTCAAGAGCAGCCTCTGGCTCAGCGCGCTGCAGGTGATCGTCGGGGGCGGCCTGGTGTTCGCGGCGGGCGTTCTGATCGGCAGTTCCTAATTGCAAATTTATCCCCGAATTGGCCAAACCACCAATTGTTGGATAAACTCGCAATTTATGGACCCGATCTTAAATCCGTTCGCTCCCGGTGCCGGCAGCTTCCCGCCGGAGCTCGCTGGACGTGGCGAACTGCTGACCGAAGTCTCGGTCGCAATGGAGCGGGTAAAGCTGGGGTATGCCGTGCGCGGGCAGGTGTTCGTCGGGCTGCGCGGCGTGGGCAAGACGGTGCTGCTCAACAAGGTGGAGGAGATGGCGCTCGAACTGGGCTTTGAGACGCTGTCGGTCGAGGCGCACGAGGATAAATCGTTGCCTGCAATGCTGGTGCCATCCCTGCGCAAGCTGCTGTTGCGGCTGGATGCGCGAGCTAACCTGAGCGACAAGACCAAGATGGGGCTGCGGGTATTGCGCAGCTTCATGGGACGCTTCCGCGCCAAGTTCAAGGTTGCAGACGTCGGAGAGCTGGAACTCGGCGTCGATCCCGAGGTAGGGTTGCGGATTCCGGAGACCTCGAAAGCGACCTGCCGGATCTGCTGGTGGCGCTGGCCGAGGCGGCAAAGGATCGCGGCACGCAGATCTGCCTGCTGATCGATGAACTTCAGTACCTGGAACAGAAAGAGCTGAGCGCGCTCATCATGTCGCTGCACCGCATCAGCCAGAAGAAGCTCCCGCTGGTGATGTTCGCGGCTGGCCTGCCGCTGATTCTGGGTTTGGCTGGCCGCTCGAAGTCGTATGCGGAGCGGCTCCTCGGGTTCCCAGCTCTAGGGCCATTGTCGAACCTGGAGGCGCGGCAGGCGATCGAGGCGCCGGTGCGGGCGCGGCGCTGCACCATCCAGGCACGCGCGCTCGATGAGATTGTCCTTCGGACCGACGGGTATCCCTACTTCCTGCAGCAGTGGGGCTACGAATCCTGGAATGCGGCAAACGGCTCAAAGATTACGCTGGTGGACGTGATGGCGGCAGGCATAAGAGCATTGCGACAGCTCGATGAGAGCTTCTTTCGCGTGCGCTTCGACCGTCTGACCCCGCGGGAGAAGGAGTACCTGTTCGCCATGGCGGAGATCGGCGGTTTCCAGCAGCGTTCCGGCGACATTGCGGAGAAGATGGGCTTCAAGCCAACCTCGCTCGGACCATTGCGCAGCAAGCTGATCGGGAAAGGCATGATCTACAGCCCATCGCATGGCGATAACGCCTTTACGGTCCCGCTGTTCGACGGCTTTCTGAAGCGCCAGCTACGCTAGCTGCTGACACTGGCTATGGTGCCGATTGCAAGTTTATCGACGAATTGGTTAAATCACCAATTATTTTGGTGCCTGCGGCGCTTGAACGCCATGGCCCCACCCCGGAGTCGCTCGCGCTTCGGGTGAGGTTGCGCCGGTGTTTGCGGAAGATTCGCAATCCACCCTGTAAAATAGAACAAATATCATGATTTCTACTTCCAATGTCACCATGCGATACGGCTCGAAGCTTCTGTTCGAGGATGTATCGGTTACGTTTACCGACGGCCGCCGCTATGGCCTTACCGGGCCGAACGGCGCCGGCAAATCGACCTTCATGAAGGTGCTGACGGGCGAGATCGACCCGCAGAAGGGCAATGTCGTCCGTCCGCGCAAGTTCGGCGTCTTGAAGCAGAACCAGTATGAGTTCGACGAGTACCGCGTCATCGACACCGTCATCATGGGCAACAAGGCCCTGTGGGCCGCGCTTGAAGAGCGCGAGGTGATCTACAACAAGCCCGAGATGACGGACGAAGACGGCTCGCGGCTGGGCGAACTCGAAGGCGTCGTCGGCGACGAGAACGGCTACGAAGCCGAGGCAAATGCCGCTGTGTTGCTGCAGGGACTCGACATTCCGGACGAGCTGCACGAGCGCAAGATGAGCGAACTGCAGGGCGGGCAGAAGGTTCGCGTGCTGCTGGCACAGGCGCTGTTCGGCGATCCCGAAGCCCTGATGCTGGATGAGCCGACGAACTATCTCGACCTCGAGTCCATCCACTGGCTGCAGGACTTCCTGATCCGCTACAACGGCACCGTCATCACGATCTCGCACGACCGGCACTTCCTCAACGCGGTGTGCACGAACATCGCCGATATCGATTACGAGACGATCATCACATACAACGGCGGATACGACGACATGGTGCTCCAGAAGACGTCGGTCCGCACCCGCATCGAGAGCCAGAACGAGCAGCGCGAGAAGAAGATCGCGCAGTTGAACGACTTCATCGCACGGTTCAGCGCCGGTACGCGTTCGAGCCAGGTGAACTCGCGCAAGAAGGAAGTGGAGCGGCTGGCGACCAGCGAGCTGGCCCGCTCGAACATCGCGCGTCCGTTCATCCGCTTCGACATGCTGCGGCCGAGCGGCAAGAACGTGCTCGAGTTCGAGAATGTGAACAAGAGCTACGAGCAGAAGGACGGCAAGGTCGAGCACGTCATCAACGACTTTTCGGCTGCCATCACGCGCGGCGACAAGGTGATCCTGATGGGGCGCAATGGCCAGGGTAAGACGACTCTGCTGAAGGCTCTGCTGGCCAACGGACCGGGCATTGAGGAGACGGACGTCTCGATCGATACGGGCGTGGTGAAGTGGGGGCACGAGGTGCAGATCGGCTACTTCGCGCAGGACCACACCGGCTCGATCCAGAAGGGGATGACGGCGGCGGACTGGCTGCACCAGTACGATCCGCAGGCGACCAAGGAAGAGATCCGCGGCATCCTGGGGCAGATGCTCTTCCGCGGCGAAGAGGGCATGAAGAAGACGGACGCGCTTTCGGGCGGCGAGGCGGCGCGGCTGCTGTTCTGCAAGATCATGTTGCAGAAGCCGAATGTTCTGGTGCTCGACGAGCCGACGAACCACCTGGATCTCGAAAGCATTAACGCGCTCAACCAGGCCATCCAAAAGTATGATGGAACCGTATTTCTGGTGACGCACGACCAGGATCTGATCGAAGAGGCGGGCACGCGTATCTGGCACTTTGAGGGCGGTCCGACGAACTTCCACATCACGGATCACAAGGGTCCGTATGAGGAGTACGAGCAGAAGCTGGCGATGGCAAGTAAGTAATTCAATGCGCCCTAACGCCGGGCGGGCGGCACTTCGTGCGGTCTTGGGCTTCGCGCGGGCCTCCCGTTGGTCGGCGGGGAATATTGTGCCGACCAGCGGGAGGAGCACGCGAAGCTTCCGGCGTACGCAGTACCGCCGGCCCGGCGTTAGGGCGCTTTAGTTTTGTTTTAGAAAAAAAGGGGACCTAGATGGCGACGCAGGAGAGCAAGGGCAAGAACGTACTGGGCCAGCCGCTGGCCACCTGCGGATGCGATCCGATGACCGGCTTCTACCGCACGGGCTGCTGCGAGACAGGGCCGGACGACCTGGGCGTCCACACCGTCTGCTGCATCGTGGACGCGGCGTTTCTGGCGGCTTCGAAGGCCTTGGGCAACGATCTGTCGACTCCGATGCCGCAGTATGGATTTCCTGGGCTGAAGCCTGGAAACCGGTGGTGCGTTTGCGCGGCGCGATGGCTGCAGGCGCAGCAGGCGGGCGCCGCGTGCCCTGTCGTGCTGGAGGCGACGCACGAGAACACCTTGAAGATCGTGCCGTTTGATTTGCTGATCCAGTATGCGGTGATCCCGGACCAACTGCATTAGATCAAGGTTGCAGCGTCGGACGGCCTTTTTCGCGAGCTGACAGCTGTGAGCTATTCAGCTGTCAGCTCACGAGAGATGTCTTTCCTCTAGAGCAGCTGAGCGCTTTCGGACAAGCGGGTACTCATGAGCGTGCACGCCGCTTTGTTGGAGCTGCGCGCGTAGCTCGCCTGCCGGTGATGCTAGGCCGCCGGCAGGGCGTCCAGTGCGGCCTTGGTCTTGTCGTAGAGCAGGCGGGTTTCGGCGGACTGTTTGCGCAGGCCGGCGACGATGTGCTCGGGCGCGCGCGACATGAAGGACTCGTTCGAGAGCTGCTTGTCGGCGGCTTGCAGGCCCTTTTCGTATTTGGCTAAGTCTTTGGTGAGGCGCTCGCGTTCGCCGGGAACGTCGATCTGGCGCTCGTAGATCACTTGCACGTCGAAGTGCGGGGTGCTGCGGGAGCCCTGGCCGGTTAGCGTGGTCGCGGAGATTTCGACGGCGCTGACGCGGGTCATGCGCGCGAGCATGTCGGAGTTGGCCGTAGCCAGCGCGGCGACGGTCAGGTCGGGCGAGAAGACGCGGATGGGCGTTGATTCCTTCTCAGGCACCTGGAGTTCTTTGCGTACGGCGCGAACGGTGACGATCAGGTCCTGCAGGAGGGTCATGTCGCGTTCGGCGTCAGGGGCGGAGGGGAAGTCCGCGGCTTGCGGGTAGCGGGTGAGGGCGATGGACTTGGCTGGAGCGGGCTGGTTGAGCTTGGCGTGGAGTGCGTGCCAGATCTCTTCGGTGATGAAAGGCATGAAAGGGCTGAGCAGGCGCAGCGCGGCCTCGTAGACAGTGACGAGGGTGTGGAGTGCGGCGGCTGTGGCTGCCTTGTCCGAGGTTTCGTCGAAGTTGAGGCGGAGCTTGATCAGCTCCAGGTACCAGTCGCAAAAGTCGTTCCAGAAGAAGCGGTAGATCTCGTTGGCGGCTTCGTCGAAGCGGTAGTCGCGGAGCGATTTGTCGACCGCCGCGGTGGTCTGCGAGAGGCGCGAGAGAATCCAGCGGGATTCGATGGGGAGCTGAGGGGAGCTGTGACCTCCCACCTCAGACGATGAAGCTGTCTGAGATGGGGCACCCGGATTGATATCAGCTTCGGCGGCGCGGTCGAGATTCATGAAGAGGAAGCGGGCGGCGTTCCAGATCTTGTTGGCGAAGGCGCGGTAGCCTTCGGTGCGGGCTTCGTTCAGCGGGATATCGGCGCCGGGTGACGCCTGCGATGCGAGCGTGAAGCGGACGGCGTCGGTGCCGAAGCGGTTGATGATGTCGATGGGGTCGATGACGTTCCCCTTGGTCTTCGACATCTTTTCTCGATTCGTGTCGCGGATCAGACCGTGAATGTAGACCGTCTTGAACGGAACCGCGTCTGCGAGCTGGCGCGGCGAACCGTCCGGCATGGGGACGTCGAGCATGAAGTGGGTTCCGAGCATGATCATGCGCGCGACCCAGAAGAAGAGGATGTCGAAGCCGGTAACGAGCAAGTTTGTCGGGTAGAACGAGTAGTCGGACGCGGCATCCGGCCAGCCGAAGACGGTGAACGGCAGCAGACCGGAGGAGAACCAGGTGTCGAGGACGTCGGGATCCTGGGTGAGTTCGGTGGCACTGCATGTGGGGCAGGCTGCGGGCGCGGTGCGGGCGACGGTGATCTGCTTGCAGGCGCTACAGTGCCAGGCCGGAATGCGATGACCCCACCAGAGCTGGCGCGAGAGGCACCAGTCGTGGATGTTGGTCATCCACTCGTTATAGGTCTTCGCGTACATCTCGGGCGTGATGCGGATCGCTCCCAAGCGAACGGCTTCGAGCGCGTTGGCTGCGATGGAGTTGCCGCCGGCCGTGGGTGTTTTGTTCACGGCGAGGAACCACTGCTCCGAGAGGCGCGGCTCGATGACGGCCCCGGTGCGCTGCGAGACCGGCACTGTCATGTTGTGGTCCTGGACCTTCGCAAGCAGCCCCAGGGACTCGAGGTCGGAGACGATGCGCTCGCGGGCTTCGTAGCGGTCGAGGCCGTGGTAGGGGGAACCGGGCAGGTCGATGTGCGCGGTCTTATCGAGGATGGCGAGCGAGGGGAGCGCGTGCCGCTGGCCGATGGCGAAGTCGTTGGGATCGTGAGCGGGCGTGACCTTGACAGCTCCGGTGCCGAACTCAGGATTGGCCCAGTCGTCGGCTACGATGGGGATCTCGCGCTGGGTGAGCGGGAGCGACAGCTTCTTGCCGATGAGGTGCTGGTAGCGTTCGTCGGTCGGGTTCACGGCTACGGCGGTGTCTCCGAGGAGGGTTTCGGGACGGGTGGTTGCGATGGTGATGGATCCCGAACCGTCGGCGAGTGGGTAGCGGATGTGGAAGAGCTTGCCGAGTCGTTCTTCGGACTCGACTTCGAGGTCGGAGACGGCGGTCTGGAGCACGGGGTCCCAGTTGACGATGTAGGCTCCGCGATAGATGAGGCCCTGCTCGTGCAGACGGACGAAGGCTTCGACGACGGCGGTCGACAGGCGGTCGTCCATGGTGAAGTATTCGCGGGACCAGGCTACGGAGGTTCCGAGGCGTCGCATCTGCTCGGTAATGGCGCCGCCGTATTGCTGCTTCCAATCCCAGACGCGGGCGGTAAAGGCTTCGCGGCCGAGCGCCTGGCGGGTGGTTCCTTCCTTGGCGAGGGCGCGTTCGACGAGCATCTGCGTGGCGATGCCGGCGTGGTCGGTTCCGGGAATCCAAAGCGCCCGGTCGCCCAACATGCGGTGCCAGCGGACGAGGATGTCGGACTCGGCGTGCTCGAACATGTGCCCCATGTGCAGGAAGCCGGTGACGTTCGGCGGCGGCAGCAGGACGGTGAAGGGCTGGCCGGCTGCATCGGCTCCGGGAGCCTCAAAAAGCTTGTTTTCGACCCAGTAGGTGGCCCATTTTTGTTCGATGGCGGAGGGGTCGTAGGCTTTGGCGAGCTCGGTCGGCGAGTCTGGTGTGCTTTCGGGATTCATCGGGTTTAAGGGTAGCACCGGGAGGGAGTGAGCACCGGCTGGCTGCTCCGGGAGGTGCATCCAATCAGCAGAGAGCGGAGGTGGAATGTGCCTGTGATTCGGAGCTGTAAAAACTGTGGGCAGAAGAATCGTGTGGCGGCGAAGCACCTGGCAGACACGGGACGGTGCGGGGCCTGCAAGGCGGAGTTGCCGCCGGTGGCAGAGCCGCTTGCCGTCGATGTCGCGTTGTTCGACGAGCTTGCGCGCGAGGCCACGGTACCGGTGCTGGTGGACTTCTGGGCGGAGTGGTGCGGGCCGTGCCGGGCGGCGGCACCGGAGGTGGCGCGGACGGCCGCGGATATGGCTGGCAAGGCGCTGGTGGTGAAGGTGGATACGGAGGCGCATCCCCAGCTTGCGGCAAGGTACCAGGTGCGCGGGATTCCCAACTTTGTGGTGCTGGCGGGTGGGAAGATGGTGCGGCAGCAGGCGGGGTTGGTGGATCACCGGCAGATGGAGGAGTGGTTGCGGTCGGCGGGGGTGGGGCAGGGGGTGTAGTGGGGTGTTGGGTCCCACTCATCGCGAAGTGCGCGATGAATGGGGCACGGGTTGCGGTGAGTAGAGAAGTGTGGCGGGCGCTAGTGGGGTGTTGGGCGTTTGCGCCAGGTGACCTGGATTTGCTGGCGCCAGCGCTCGTCGACGGCGAGGAGGGTCCAGTCGACGCGGTCGGAGAGGTGGCGGAGGACCACTTCGGTGGCGGGGTGCACGCGGAGGGCGGGGGCGACCAGGAGCAGCTTCGGCGCGTCAGGGCTCAGGTGGATGCCGCCGAAGTAGCCGTGGCGCTGGAAGTCGCCGAGGCCGGTCGCGGGGTCGGGGTTCTGGGCGTGGTGCCAGCGGACGCGGATCCAGTAGTCGAGGCCTTGAAGCGCGAGTTGGGGGTCTTCGCCGGCTTTGACCTCGATGACGGTGAGGCGTCCGGCGGTCGTGACGGCGAGCAGGTCGAGCATGCCGCGGTCACCACCGGCGAAGGCGGGCACCTGCGCGTAGACGGGGTGGTGAGCAGGTCGGGGTCGAGCCGGGTGAGGTCGCGGCGGAGTTCGCCTTCGAGCCAGCGCTCGGGCTGCATGCGGTAGAGCGGGTCGCGCCGGTCGCCGGCGGCGGTGCGCCGTTCGCAGAGACGGGCGACGAGCTCGCGGAGGGCGGGCTCGCTTTGCTCCGTGAGCAGGGTTTCATTCGGTCCAGCGCCGAAGGTGATTTCTTCGAAGCGGTTGAACGATTCGCTGCTGGCGCGGACGCGGATGCGGGCGAATTCGAGGCCGTACAGGAGGAAGGCAAGCTCGGCGCCGGAGCGGAGGCGCTGGGCCACTACGCTTTGGGCGGCAGGTGGCACAAGTGCCATCACGCGGGCGACGGCTTCGGCGAAGCGTTCCTGCGCTCGCTCAGGGTTGGGGGCGTGGAGGAGGTGGGTGGCGAGGTTGCCCTGGTCGTTGGGGTCGCGGCGTTCGAGCTCTTCGGTGCGCTGGTCGAGCTCCCATAGCTCCCAGGCGGCGGGCGAGCCTTTGAGCCAGGCCATGCGCGCGAGGGTGAGGGTTGCCGCGCCCTGGGGGACGATGAGTTTGAGGCCTTCGATGACGCGCCTGGTGGCGGTTTCGCGGCAGAGCGCAAGCCAGAGGATGCCGAAGGTGAGGATACCGTCGATGGTGGCCGCGGATTCGTCTTGGTTGACGGCGATGACGGCCCACGCCTTCTGGCCGCGCACGAGCAGGCCGCGGGCGTAGGCGGGGCCGAAGCTGCGTTCGAGGTCCATGGTGGCGCGGAAGGAGTCTGCGGACCAGTCGGGGAAGGCGCGGAGGAGGGAGCGTTCGAGCACTTTGAGGTAGCGTGTGCGGGTCTGCTCGCGGGTACTGGGGGTGCGGCGGTCGCGGTCGCCGGCGACTTCGAGCAGCGTGGCTTTGGTCTGGCCGAATTTGAGCACGCTGAGGCGGAGGGATTTGCCGCGGAGTTCGGCGGCGACGATGCGGCGGACGAGGTTGCGCTGGTCGCTCCAGAGGTGAATGGTGCAGCGGTCTTGTTCGGCGGAGAGCGCGTATTTGGAGACGCGCATATCGAAGAGCGCTTTGCCGTCTTCGTAGAGGACGGCGGCGGGGTAGTCGAGGAGGAAGGCTTCGAGGGCGGCGACGATGGTTTCGGGTGGTTGCGCCTGGGGGACTCGGGTGGGCGGCATGGGGATAACTGTACTGCATGCCCTGCCGGGCGGGCCCGCTTGTCGCGCGGGGCGAGCACTTCGTGCCGTATTGGGCTTCGCGTGGCCGCGCGGCACGATCTTCTGTGCCGACCAACGGGAGGACCATGCGAAGCTCCCGGCGTACGCAGTACCGCCCATCCGGCGTTAGGACGCCTTTGCCTTACCAGCCTTTTTCCGCCCGAAGGTGGGTAATGTGCGCGACGTGGTGGCGGCTATGCCATGCGTAGAGCAGCGTCGCCTGCTCTATAGTCTGCGGTCCGCGCTCGGGATGAACGAAGGTGCGTTGCCAGTCAGCGGCGGTGAGGACCTGCAGCATCATGACCCAGCGGGCGTGCAGGCTTTCGATCAGTTCGAGCGACCACTCGACCGGGGCGGAGGTGGAATCGTGCAGGTTGGCCCAGGCCTTTTCGTCATAGGGGACGATCGTGGGGGTGGGCTGGGTGAGCGCGAGGCGGACGCGGAGGAAGGCGTTCATGTGGCTGTCCGCAATATGGTGAACGAGCTGCCGCACGGTCCAGCCGCCGTCGCGGTAGGGGGTGGCGAGCTCGATCTCTTCGAGGCCGTCGAGCGCGTTGCGCAGGAGTTCGGGCATCTCGGCCAGGTCGCGGATGGCGGATTTGAGCTCGTCGGGTGCGATGACGGCGGGAATGGCGGGTTTGCCGATGGGATAGCGCGGATCGCGCGTGGGAGCTTCGATGGCGGGACTCATGCCTCAAAACCTAGCACAGTTTCAGCACAGAATTTCGCGGTGCGGCGCGTTGAAGGCGAGAGTCCGAAGCCAAAAGGGGTTGGGCAGCATCTGAGACTGCAAGAGGCCCCAACCCAAGTGATTCGCACGAGTTTGAAGGTACTGCTGTTGTCCGGCCTGATGGCAGGGATGGGATGCGATTCGCATCCGGCCGGGCTGACCGCGACGACGGCGAATGGTCCGGCTCAGGTGGATGCTGCGGTGAGCCGGCCAGCGGACATTCCAGCCAATGAGTCGGATGCGGCGGGGAAGTCGAGCTTTGTGGGGTTCGACCGCAACACCTATCCGGGGGATGCGCGGCTGGCGGAGCTGCACAAGCACTTCGCGTTCGCGGGGTACTGGCTGAACAATCCGCCGGGCGAACAACAGAATACGTGGGCCGGGCACCGGGCGGCGCTGGTGCAGGCGGGGTTTGGATTTGCGGTGCTGTTCAACGGGCGGCTGGATGCCGAGATCAAGCACGCGAAGGTGACGCCGGATGCGCTGGGGCGGCAGGATGCGCAGAGTGCCATTGCTGCGGCTCAGCAGGAAGGGTTTCCGGCGGGAACGATCATCTTTCTGGACCAGGAAGAGGGTGGGCGGTTGTTGCCGGAGCAATCGGGTTACTTCTTCGGGTTCACGGAGGCGATTGCGGCGAGCCAGTATCGCGCAGGATCGTATCTTTCGGGGCAGCCTTCGGACGATGGGCCGGGAACGAATGGCAAGCGCATCATGATTACGACGGCGCAGGATGTCCGGGAGATGGTGGCGGCGAAGCACTACCATCCGGTGGCGCTATGGGTGGCGCAGGATGCGTGCCCGCCGGCGCCGGGGTGTACGGTTGCGACGGACGCGGTGGAGCATCTGCGGGCGGCCAATTCGGGAACGCTGGACGCGTCGGTGTGGCAGTATGCGCAGTCTCCGCAACGACCCGAGCTGACGCATGCCTGCGCGGCGACGTACGCGAAGGATGGGAACTGCTACGCGGGCGTGACGCAGGATGTGTACCTGGATTTGAACGTGGCGGGGTCGGCGGACCCGAGCCACGGCCGGTGAGAGGTCGGTGCCAGGGCTTCCCAATCACCGCAAAGTTAGCGATGAATGGGACAGGGCGGATTGCCTTCTTGGGAGGACCGCTGACGTAGCCGGGAGCCGTGGAGCTTGCGGGGTGCGGTGGGAACCCACCGTAGCGTATCATACGGATAATGACGCTTCTCGCTGGTGACCGCATCCCCGACGTACAGCCGGACCACAAACGATACTTCATCGAAAAATTAGGTCTCTCTGAGCGGTTGATGGAGCGGTGTCTGGGCGAAGCGCTCTCGGCTGGTGGCGAGTACGCCGATCTCTACTTCGAGTCGGTAACGAGCACCTCGCTGGGGATCGACGAGGGTCTGGTGAAGTCCGCGAGCCAGGGGATCTCGGTGGGCTGCGGCATTCGCGTGGTTTCGGGCGAGCGGACTGGCTTTGCGTATACGGATGATTTGAGCTCAGAGCGGCTGCTGCGTGCAGCGCGCACGGCGGCGCTGATCGCGAGCGGGCCGGCGCAGCAGGTTGCGAGCGGCTTCCGGCACACGGAGACGCCTTCGCTCTATCCGATTGCAGGGCTTTCGGCTGACGGCGAGATCGAGGCAAAGCTCGCGCTGATTCGTCGCGCAGACAAGGCCGCGCGCGACTTCGATTCGCGCATTACCCAGGTACGCGCCGGCATCAACGACGAACTGCGGCGGATTTTGATTGCGGCTTCCGATGGCACCTATGCTTCGGATACGCAGCCGCTGGCGCGGTTGAATGTTTTCGTCATCGCGAAGGATTCGCGCCTGGATGGAACCGGCGGGACCGCACGTGGGACTTCGGGTGGCGGTGGGCGTGTGACGCTGGACTTCTTTGAGGGAGCGAAGTCGCCGGAGCATTTTGCGCGGGAGGCTGCGCGGACAGCGATTCTGCAACTTGGCGCGGCCGAGGCGCCGGCGGGTGAGATGGAAGTGGTTCTGGGGCCGGGCTGGCCGGGCGTGCTGCTGCACGAGGCGGTAGGCCATGGGCTCGAGGCGGACTTCAACCGCAAAAAGACGAGCGCATTCGCCGGGTTGATCGGGCAGAAGGTAGCGAGCGAGAAGGTGACGGTCGTCGACAACGGAACGATGCCGAACCGGCGCGGCTCGCTGAACGTTGACGACGAAGGCGTGCCGACGCGCGAGACGGTGCTGATCGAGAACGGCATTCTGAAGGGTTATCTGACGGACAAGATGTCGGCGCGGCTGATGGGGACGGAATCGACCGGCTCCGGCCGGCGTGAGAGCTACCACCACATCACCATGCCGCGTATGACGAACACCTACATGCTGAACGGCGAGGACGTGCCCGAGGACATCATCAAGTCGGTGAAGCGCGGCCTCTACGCGGTCAATTTCGGCGGCGGCCAGGTGGACATCACGAACGGCAAATTCGTCTTTTCGGCGTCCGAAGCCTACCTGATCGAAGACGGCAAGGTGACGCGACCAGTCAAGGGCGCGACGCTGATCGGCAACGGGCCCGAGGCGCTGAAGTACGTGAGCATGGTGGGCAACGACCTGGCGCTCGACGAAGGCATCGGCACCTGCGGCAAGGCCGGGCAGAGCGTGCCGGTCGGTGTGGGCATGCCGACGGTAAAGCTCGACCGGATGACGGTCGGAGGCACGGGCAACTAACCTCTTTTCCTAAGGAATCTCCCCTTCAACGCACTTCTCACCGCAGAACAGGAAACCGCTCCGATGGCTACGAAAGTTGAGAAAGATCGCGAAAAGATTCTCCAGGTTGAAGTGAAACGACGCCGCGTCAAGGCTGGCGGAGGCTACGAGCCGTTCTGGAAGCTGAAGGACCTCGACGTGGCGCTGGTGGATGAAGACACCGAGTTTCGCTGCAAGGATTGCGGCGGTGCGCTGAAGGTGTTCAAGAGCCACAAGGCCGGCGTCGCGGTGGCACACGCGGAGCACAAGGACAAGGCCGACTCCGAGTATTGCGCGACCGGGCTGCACTTCAAAAAAGCTACGGATGGGCGCGAGGCAAGGCCGTCTTCGAACCCGGTGGCTTAGTCTCCCGCGGTTCATCGACGAATCAGCTTCTAACAGGTCAGGATTCCCAAGCGCACCATAACCCCGCACCTGAGGAGTCCGAAGATGGCAACGCCCGAACGTGAAAAATTCTACGAGTGCGAAGTCAAGCGTCGTCGCGTCCGCGCGACTGGCGGGTATGAATCGTTCTGGAAGGTGAAGGCGATCGCGGAAGCACTGGTGGACGAAGACACGGAGTTTCGCTGCAAGGATTGCGGTGGGGCGGTGAAGCTGTTCCGGCGCTACGTGAAAAACGCACCGCCACCCCACCTGGAGCACAAGCTGAAGACGGATTCCGAGCATTGCTGCGCCGGGCTGCACTTCCTGAAGGCCACGGACGGGCGTGTGGCGCGGATGTCCTCGGCGGTAGTGCGGTAGTTTCGCTACGTCGGGAGACCTCGTGAAAGTTCGAGATTTACTTCGCCAGCTTGAGCAGGATGGTTGGGTGATCGTTCGAACTCGGGGCAGTCATCGCCAGTTGAAGCATCCGGGCAAGTCCGGGACGGTGACGCTTCCCGGTCATCCAAGCGACGACTTACATCCGGCCACGCTGCGGAGTATCTTGAAGCAAGCGGGGTCCATCTCATGATGAAGCAGTATCTGGTGATCTACGAGAATGGCGAAGTCAATCTGAGCGGATTCGCGCCGGACGTTCCCGGATGCGTCAGTACGGGGCGGTCGCTCGAAGAAATCCGGAAGAATCTGCGCGAAGCTTTGGAGTTTCATCTGGAAGGCTTGGCGCTCGATGGGGAGCCCGTACCAGCACCGACTGCTCGCCTGGCTGAGGTTCCGGTAGGTGGCTTTGCTGAGTGGCTGTCGGTGGAACTGCCAGTTGCGGAAGCGATCTCCGCATAGTCGCAAGTCGCGGTTCGCGGGGGCTGCATACGTGACGACCGAACACTTCGCTGTTGGAGAGACGACTGGGTTTACGAACGGGCGTGGAAGGCCAAACAAGTTGCGGAAGCTATCAAGGATGAAGACGATCCGCTCCGCTGCAAGGAATGTCATGGTGCCGTTCGGCTTCATGGAAAGCACGTGAGCCATGGTCCCGGTCCTCATGCTGAGCACCAGAGTAGAGCGGATTCAGAGTACTGCCGGTCCGGTTACTACTTTTGACAGGCGAAGCACGGCCGCGAGCACAGGATGTCTTCTTATCCTGTCACCGAGAGAGGTCTCGATAGGCTGAAGGCGTGTCTTCCTCCACAACGGCGAAGCCCCACGGTTGCAGGGTCAGCGGCGTGTTCGCGGGCACGGCCGCGTTGTCGAGCAGGTTATGCCCGGCAGCAAAGCCGTAGGGCACGCTCGATGGCGTCGCCGCGTAGTTCAGGATGTAGTGCACGGCGTGTCCATCGTTCAGCGTGCCGCTGCGCACGATCACAGGGAAGTGAGCCTGCTGCGCGGGCGTAACCAGCCCGGCGCGCGTGATCTGCTCGATCATCAACTTCTCGGCGAGCCCGTCCGAGGGCATGAAGCCGATGTACTCGACCTCGCCCTTGCCATACGCGTTGCGCGTGATGGCGGCGTAGCGGCCCCACTCCGGGTGCTCGTAGCGCGCGACGACCTGCGCCGTCGTGGGGGTGAGCAGCTCCATCCACCACTGGGCCTGATTATCCTGCGCGCCGACCTGGTACGGGTCGCCTGCAAGTGAGACGTCCTCAGGCAGGGTGAACTGGTTGTAGGTAACCCCGGCGCTCGCGATAACGATGCCGGGCTGGTCGCTGTGGCGAACCTTGACGTTTTCGTCCGAGAAGCCGCTCTTGAACGTGTACACGACATGCCCGCCAGCCTTGGCAAAGTCGTTGAGGCGGGTGAGTTCGGCGTCCGAAGCCGCGTAGAGCGCAGGCACGACGATCAGCTTGTACTGCGAGAGGTCAGCGGTCGAGGGGTCAACAAAGTCGACTTCGGCATTGATGCGGTAGAGCGCGTCGTAGAAGGGGCGGACGACGTCGTTGTAGCCGTGTTGCGATCCCCAGCCGAACTTGAAGCTGTCGAACCCGGTGAGCGCGCGGTTGCTGATGTAGATGGCGATGCGGTTGCGCTTCTTCAGGTTGACGAGCTTCGGTCCCAGCCGCGCGAGGTCGGCGCCGATGGTGCGGGCTTCTTCGTAGGTGGGGTTCGGCTTGCCGTCCTGGCTCAGCAGCCCGCGCCAGTAGGTCTCGGCAGCATTGGTGGTCGTGCTCCAGTGCCAGTACTCGACCATATTCGCGCCGGAGGCGAGATGGCTGAAGGCCTGCAGGCGAAGCTGGCCCGGGTAGGGCAGCCACTGCGGAAAGCCCTGGGCCTCGGTCTCCATCAGCAGGTAGTTCTGCCCGTGCCGCAGCGAGCGCGCCATGTCTCCGCCGAAGGCAATATCGGCGCCGGTCAGGTGATCCTGCGTGGGATGGTAGATGTCGATGCCGGCCACGTCGAGCACCTTCGCTGCCGCAAACTGATCGACCTGCGACTGCACGCCGTAGGAGTAGCCGCGCCAGTCCAGATCGAAGTTCTGCGTCATAAACTGATCGGGCCGGGCGTGGGCGCGGACCAGCCGGCTCTGCCACGCCAGGTAGTCGGTGACGAGCGAACGCTGGAACTCCGCAAACGCCGCGGCCAGGCTGGCGTTGATCGTGCCGGTGATGTCCGGAAAGTCGGCCCAGTCGTCAATGCGGTTGCTCCAGTAGTCGAGCCCGAACTCCTTGTTGAAGGCGTTCAGGTTCGGCCATTGCTGCTTCAGGTGCGCGACGAACGCGGCCTGCACAGCGGGGCCGCTGGTGTTGTACGACTTCGTCTCGTTATCGAGCTGGTAGCCAATCACGCTGGGATGACCCTTCACATGGTCGACCAGCGCCACGATGATCGCCTCGGCCGCGGCGCGAAAGTGCGGGTTGGTGATGTCCATGTTCTGCCGCGCCCCGTACTTGTTGCGGCCCTCCGGTGTCACGGCAAGAACATCGGGATGCTCGCGCGCAAGCCAGCTTGGAAAGGCATAGGTTGGCGTGCCGACGATCACCTTGATTCCGGCCTTATCCATGGCGTTCAGCACGCGATCGACGTGCGAAAAGTCGAAGCGGCCGTCGGCAGGCTCTTCGGTGGCCCAGGTGGATTCGGCGATGCGCACGACCGTGATGTGCGCGGCCTTCATCATGGCAACGTCTTCGTCCAGCCGATCCGTCGGCGTGTACTCGTCGTAGTACGCGGCGCCGAAGAGGATGGTGTCCGGCAGCTTCGGGGACTGGCTGAAGCCGGGCAGCGGCGCGGCGATCAACGAGGAGAGTGCGAGGATGCGGAGGGTGCGTGCAAGGCAGGTCAAGGCGTTCAGACTCCGGGCGGCGGTTGGGTTCAGCTGCGGGTGCTTGTGGCGTATCCTTGGCATTATGCCTGATCGGCGGGTGTGCCCACGCGAACCCCGCTTGAACAAGCGAAGAGGACCTGCCCAAGCATGCCGATCGATGTTGCAACCCCGCTCAAGACCCTTGCCACCGAAGTTCTGAACAAAGCCTTGAAGCTGGGCGCAACCGATGCCGAGGCCGTCGCGTACGAGGGCGACGAATTCTCCGCACTCGTACGGCTCGGGCAGGTGGAGACGCTGAAGGAGTCGGGCTCGCGCGCCATCGGCCTCCGCGTCTTCAACGGGCTGCGTTCGGCGAGCACGTCCTCTTCGGATCTCTCCGCAGATGGTCTCGACAAGCTGGTCGAAGGCGCGATTGCGCTCGCAAAGATTACCTCGGAAGACCCCTTCATCGGGTTGCCGGATGAATCCGAGTTCGGCCAGTTGCAGGGCGATCTCGCGCTCTACTTCGAGGATGTAAACCACCAGCCGCCGGCAGAGCGCATCGAGATGGCGCGGCGCTGCGAAGCCGCGGCGATGGCCTATGACACGCGCATTCAGAACTCCGGCGGCGGCGACTTCGATACGTCAACCGCGTACAAGGTGATGGTCAACTCGCGCGGCTTTGTGGGCGAAAAGCGCAGCAGCTACTGTGGCTTTTCAGCCGCGCCCATCGCGATCGACGAGCGGGGACGGATGCAGCGCAACTACTGGTACTCGTCGGCGCGCACGACCCGGCTGCTCGAATCGCCCGAAGAAGTTGGCATCAAGGCCGCGCAGCGCACCTTGCGCCGGCTGGGCGCGCGGCCGGTTAAGACGCAGCGTGTGCCCGTGGTCTTCTCGCCGGAGATCGCGAAGTCGATTATCGGCAACATCTTCGAGGCCGCAAACGGCGACGCCATCTACCGGCACGCAAGCTTCCTCGACGGAATGCTCGGCGAACGGATCGCCGGCGAAAACATTACCGTCATCGACGATGGCACCCTCGTCTTCGAGCATGCCAACGGGCCCGCCACCGGCGGCTTCGGCACCTCGGCGTTTGATGGCGAGGGGCTGCCCACGCGGCGAACGGTCCTGGTGGAGAACGGCATCCTGAAGAGCTACGTGACCAACACCTACACCGCACGCAAGCTGGGGATGAAGTCGACCGGCAACGCCTCGCGCGGGCTCGCGGGCAATCCGGGCATCGGCGCGCACAACTTCTTCCTGCAGCCGGGCCAGTGCACGCCAGAGGAGCTGCTTGCGGATGTGAAGACGGGGCTCTACGTAACCGAGACGATGGGCTTCGGGGTCAACCTGGTGACGGGCGACTACTCGCAGGGCGCGGCCGGGCTTTGGATCGAAAACGGCGAACTGGCCTTCCCGGTCGAAGAGATTACGATCGCCGGAAACCTGAAGGACATGTATCGCAACATCTCGGCCATCGCGAACGACCTCAACTTCCGCAGCGCAAGTGCGGCGCCCACGCTGCGGGTCGAGGGGATGACTGTCGCCGGAAGCTAGGGCAAAGATCTAATCCTTGGTGGTGCCCGAGACCTTCAGCTGGCGCTCGATGCCGGTGCGAAACGCGCTAAGGGACCGGCGGACGCGGACGTACTTCCATAGAGTCCAGAAGAAGCGGCCGATGAACAGCCAGACGATCCAGATGTAGGCGGTATGCAGATGATCGTCGTGGCCCCAGCGAAGGCCGATGTAGGCCATGGCGGCAATGTTGAGCAGGAGGAACGATACAGCCAGGCTTCGCCACGCCTTTTTGATCTGCCGGGTGGAATAGCGCCGCAGTTCGAGGCCCGTATTCTGTTGCATCCACGCATCGTGCGGTGTATCCGTCATGGTGACTATCGTAAGGTACTGCGGTCGAGTCCCATAATGGGAATTGCAACCCGCTAGTTCCTTTCAAGGCACGTCCCTGGTGACGAGGGTTTCGTCAGGCGAGCGGCTTAGGAAGCGAGGTGGGCAGCGTGACCTCGAACATGGTGCCGTGGCCCGGAGTCTCAGTGCGCGTGGTGACTTCGATGGTGCCCCCGTGTTTGCTGACGATGGTGTCCGACACCCACAGGCCGAGACCGGTTCCGGTGCCCTGTTTGGTGGTGAAGAACGGCTCGAAGATACGGGCCAGCGTATCGGGCGGAATGCCGGGACCGTCGTCGGTGACGCGGAGAACGACCCTGTCGACCGGCTTTGACTGGGGCGTGGCGTCTTCGCCGGGCCTTGCTTCGCTGTGCCTTGCTTCGCTGTGCCTTGCTTCGCTGTGCCTTGCTTCTGCGGGCCTTGTTTCGGCGGGTGTGGCCTTCAGGGCCTCGGTTTCGATGCGGAGCGTACCGTCTTCCTGCAGCGCATCATAGGCGTTCACGAGCAGGTTCGAGATCACCTGGCGCAGCTCGCCCTTCACGCCGCAGAGCTCGAGCGGAACGGCTGCGTAGCGGCGCTCAACGTGGATGCGCTTGGCCTGAAAACGCATGAGGTAGATGTTCAGGGTGTCTTCGACGGATTCGTTGAGGTCGAAGATCTGCGGGCCGGTGAGTTCGCGGTAGAAGCCGAGCGACTGGCGTGCGATGTGGGTAAGGCGCGAGAGCTCGGAGAGCGCCTCCTGCACGTACTTCTTGATGGTCGGCGTCGTTTCGCCGGAGGTGTCGATGAGGTACATCAGGTTGGTGATGGACTCGAGCGGGTTGTTAATCTCGTGCGCGATGGCGGCAGAGAGACGGCCGGCGGCGGCGAGTTTTTCGCTTTGGATAAGGGCAACCTGCGCGGCGCGCTGCGCGGTGTAGAGGTTGGCGTTCTGGACCGCGAGCGCGGCACGGTCGGCGAGGTCCTGTGCGAGCGCGATGTTCGAGAGCTGATACTTGCGGTCGACGCCTTCCAGCTGGAAGAGCATTGCACCCATCTGTTTGCGACCGACGGTAAGGGGCGCCAGGATGTAGTCGGCTTCGGCGATTTTGGGAGTGAGCTCCGGTGCAGGAATGACGGTGCCGGATAAGATGAGGCGCGTTTCGCCGGAGCGCGCGACCTCGATAGCGGCGGCGAGCAACTCGGGCGCGAGCGGCGGATCGATGGCTATGGAGATCTCCGGCTCGCTGAGCGAGATAGCCGCGGCGTGAGCGTGGCCGCTCGGCTGGGAGTTTGGACGGAGCAGGATGCGGCAGCGGTCGGCGAAGCGTGGGACGAAGACGCGGCGTATGGCCTGCAGAGTCTCGTCGTAGTCGAGCGAGAGCGCAAGCTGGCGCGAGACCTCCGCCTGAAAGCGCAGGGTGCGGTCGGAGTCGTGCGAGCGGATGAGGGCGCCGACCAGCGCGAGCAGCTCGGCCGAGTGGACCGGTTGCGCGACGTAGGCGTCGGCGCCCCCCTGCAGGCCCTGCGAACGCAGGCTCGGGTCGGCGAAGCTGGCGGAGATCTGGAGGACCGGGATAGCGGACGTGGCGGGATTGGCCTTGATGCGGCGACAGACCTCATAGCCGGAGATGTCGGGGAGCCTCACGTCGAGAACGACGGCGAGCATCTCGGGTGTTAGCTTCGCCAGCGCCTCGGCACCGGTGGCGGCCTCGATGACGGTGTACCCGGACCCCTCGAGGATGCGGCGCATGGCATAACGCTGCTCTTCGGTATCGTCGCAGTAAAGGATCTGGCTGACGCTGCTCTTGATCATCGTGGGGTCCCGTGATGCAGGTTCGACAGGCCGACTTCAAGCAGGGCGCGTTCCAGCTCCACGCTCAGGTCGTCGGCTTCGGGGGTATTCGGTGTGCCTGGGCGCTTGGCGATGAGGATCAGGTCGAGTGACTCGAAGATGCGGCGCTCCTCGGCTAAAAGAACCTTCGACGTGTGCAGCACGACGGGCAGTTGCGCGGTGTTTGGGCGGCTGCGCAGAAGCTTGGCCACTTCGTGCCCGTTCATGCCGGGCATCACGAGATCGAGGAAAGCGAGACGCGGCGGATTGGCGGCGATGGCCTCCAGAGCGGAGGCCCCGCTCGCGGCTTCTTCGATGGGCGCGGAGGTGAGGTTGCCGAGCTGTCGCCGCAGCAGGTAGCGTGCGACTTCATCATCATCGACGATGAGGATGTGTTGAGGCTGCGAGTTGCTCTCTGGTTCTGCTTCCGCTTCGCCCTGCGATGGGCCGTCGGCGAGGGCGGGCAACATGACGTAAAAGCACGAGCCTTCGCCCGGCGTGGAGGTGAAGCCGATGGTTCCGCCGAGCAGCTCCGCAAGGGAGCGCGAGAGCGGCAGGCCGAGGCCGCTTCCCTTGGCACCGCCGGACTTGATGGATGCGGAAGCCGGTGCCTGGCCCCACTCCTGCATGACGAGGTTGTGATGTTCGGGCGCGATGCCGACACCGGTATCCAGGACCGAGAAGCGGATCGACCGGCCTGCTTCCCCGCCGGGGGCGAGCTCGGTCTTGACGCTCACAGTGATGCTGCCCTGCTCGGTGAATTTAAGCGCGTTCGAGATGAAGTTGCGCAGGATCTGCGAGAGCTTGCCTTCGTCGGTGAACAGATCGATGGTGCGCTCGGGGGTTTCGAAGACGAGCTTGACGTTGGGGTTGATGGCGAGCGGCCGAAACATGCCGCGCAGGCCGGCGAAGAGCGTCTGCACGCTGAAGGCACTCTTGTTGACGGCGGATTTTCCGGCTTCGATCTTGGCCAGGTCGAGCAGGTCGTTCACCATCTCGGTAAGGTTCTGGGCCGAGCGCAGGATGAAGTTCACCTGCTTTTCCTGCTCTGTGTTGAGCGGGCCGTCGATGTGCCCGAGCATGAGGCGGGCGAGCGACACGATGGAGTTAAGCGGCGTGCGCAGCTCGTGGGTGACGCCGGAGAGGAAGCGCGTCTTCATCTCAGAGGCCTGCTGGACGGCCTGTGCCTTGTCGGCGAGCTCCGCGTACAGCACGAGGACGCCGCGGTTGGTCTCTTCGAGTTCGACATTCAGCGCCTGGAGTTCGGCTTCGCGAGAGCGGAGGTCGCCCAGCAGGGTCAGGAGCTCGTGATTCTGGCTGGTGAGCGCGGCGGTCGCGGAAGAGGATCGCTCCGTCACCGGAGTGCGCGCGAGCGCGGCGCCGATCTCGGAGATGCTGGGCGGCGCGGGTGCGTGGCGCGGCAGCAGCTTGATAAGGCTGACCTGGGTGCCCGCGTTGCTGGTGTTCACGTCGAGATGGTCGAGCAGGCGGCGCGCGCCGATCAGGCCGATGCCCATGCCCGTCTGCGACTGGTACTCGCCGGCCCAGATCTGTTCGAGGTGCGGGATGCCGGGGCCGCGATCGGTGACGACGATGCGCAGCTGCGGACCGGAGTGGCGCGTCGCGTAAAGATCCGCCGTGCCCTCCGGACTGGGTGTTGCGGTGGGGTCGAGCAGAAACTCGACGGTGCCGCCGTGCCCGTACTCCCATGCGTTGCGCGCAATCTCGGAGACTGCGGTGGCGATGCGGGTCTGATCCTGCAGTTCGAAGCCGAGCAAAGCGGCGATCTGCTTGGCGCGTTGGCGAGCGAGCAGAAAATCGGTTTCGAGATCGAGACTTACCTTCAGCAAGGTGCGTCGCGCGCCGGTGGCTTTGCTGGACGAACTACGCATCGTCGCGTTCTCCGTGGAGCCGTGTCACCAGCACCGTCGCATCGTCGCGGTCGCGTGCGCCGTCGCGGTAGAGGATGGCGGCGATGACGGCGGTGGTGTGCTGCAGCAGGGCCGGGTACTGGGTGAGCTTCCACTTGGCTGAGATGCCGTCGGAGTGCATGATGAGGAAGGTTCCGGGTACCCACGGGTAGGCGAACTCCTGCACGCGCGCCATGCGGTGGCCGACGGTGCCGTTGTGCGAGACCAGGCTGCGGCAGGTACCATCCGGCGCGCAGAGCGACGCGGAGATATTGCCGATGCCGCAGCAAAGGATCTGGCGCTCCTGCGTTTCGCCGTGTGGAACGGAGACAAGCAGCACGGCGGCTCCGCGGGTGGACTGCATGGGCAGATGCATGCGCTGAATCACCGTCGAGAGCGCGATCCGCGGGTCGGAGGCGAAGGCGTGGTCAGCCACGCCGATGGCCGTGGCCGCGGCCTGCGCCGCGTAGTGCCCGTGGCCGAGGCCATCGACGACGAGGAAGACCTTGCGTCCTTCGAGCGTGTAGATCGCCCAGGAATCCCCGTTGAGGGTCTCGCCTTCAAGATGCTTGGAGAGGATCGCCGTGTCCGGGGAATCATGCGTGGGCAGGCCGGCCGTGTCGCGCAGCGTGGCGGCGATGACGCTGCCGCTGCCGGGATGCGAGTAGAGATCGAGCGCGTCGGCCTGACGGCGAACCGCGCCCAGGCCAAGGCCGGGGGTGGTGCCGGTGGAGAAGCCATCCTGCATCGCGCGTGTGAGGTCGCCGAGGCCGGGGCCATGGTCCGCGGCGATGATCTGGATGGAAGACGGTCCGCACGGCACGGGCGCGAGGAAGAGCTGGCCGCGCTGGGCGTGTTGCAAAATGTTGCCGGCGAGCTCGACGGCGATCAGCTCCGCACGGGCGATGGTGGCTTCGGAGAGTTGGAGACGCCGGCAGAGGTCCGCGGCGGCGCGCCGGGCAACGGCGGTCTGCGTCTGTTCTGCAATCGAGATGACGGCGGCTTCCTTTATCTGCTCCATTTGGTAATGATGACCGTAGTCCCTTCTCCTGGTTTGGATGCGAGCTGGAAGTCATCCATGAGGCGCCGGGTTCCGCTGAGTCCGAGCCCCATCCCGGAGCCGGAGGTCCAGCCGTCGGTCATGGCCAGCTCAATATTGGAAATGCCTGGCCCGCGATCTTCAAAGGTAAGCCGAATGCCGGTCTTCGCCGCGTCGACACGTTCGATGATCACGCTGCCGCCCTTGCCGTAGTCGAGCGTGTTGCGCGCGATTTCACTGGCCGCGGTGACGAGCTTGGTCTGATCCACCAGGCCGAGCTTGGCCGCGATGGCGGCCTTGCGAACCGCGGTGCGGACCTGGACGATGTCCTCCGACGTGCGGATGGGGAGGGTGTCGGGCACGAGTTAGACCACCTCATCCGCGTCGAGAACGGAATGGTCTTCTTCCCGCAACTCGGGCCGGCTGCGCGCGGTCTCTTCGCGCAGAATCTGCATGCCGCGCTCGACGTTGAGCGCGGTGCGGATGCCGGGCAGCGACAGCCCCAGCTCAACGAGGGTGATGGCGACGGCGGGCTGCATCCCAACGACGACGGTCTGCGCGTCGAGCACGCGGCTCATGGCGGCGATGTTGCCCAGCATACGCCCGATGAACGAATCGACGACGTCGAGCGACGAGATGTCGATCAGGACGCCGCGGCTGGCGTACTTGACGATCTGTTCGGTGAGGTCATCCTGCAGGGAGATGGCGAGGCGGTCGTGCATGTCCACCTGGACCGTGATCAGCAGGAACTCCCCCATGCGGAGAATCGGGATGTGATCCATGGTTGCGTGGTCTCCTGGGGTTATGAGGTCAGGCGCGGGTAGGGGAGGTGGTGCCGCTCCGTTTGACGATGGCGTAGTTGCTGCGCTGGAGCGCGATGCGGAAGGCGTCCGCGAGCGAGGCCTTGGTGATGACGTCACCAAGCTCCACGCCCAGGTGGACGATGGTCTGCGCGATCTGCGGGCGAATGCCGGAGATGATGCACTCGGCACCCATCAGCCGGGCGGCGGTGACGGTCTTGAGCAGATGCTGCGCGGTAAGGGTGTCGACGGTCGGGACGCCGGTGATGTCGATGATGGCAATCTCACTGCCGGTCTCGACGATGCGCTCGAGCAGCGACTCCATGATGGTCTGGGTGCGCGAGCTGTCGAGCGTGCCGATGATGGGCAGGGCGAGAACCCCATCCCAAAGCTTGACGACCGGGGTCGAGAGCTCGAGCATCTCCTCCTGCTGGCGGAGGATGACGCCCTCGCGCGCCTTCTGGTGGGCTTCGGTCACGAACAGGCCGAGGTTATCGACCAGCGCAGTAATGTCGGCAAGCGCTGCCACCTGCTCGACGGGATCCGGCACCTTGGAGCGGATTTCGGCGAAGAGCGGAACCTTGAAGGAGAAGACGAACCGCGCGGTCTCTGAAGGCGAGGCTCCCTGCTGGGTGCGGCTCGCGGTGATCTCTTCGAGGAAGCGGCGGAGTCCGCGATAGGCGGTGGTTTCGATGTCTCCGCGGATCAGGTCTCCGGACTCGGTCACAGCCTGCTGGAAGAGCTGGAGGAACTCCCGCGATTGCTGCTGCAGCTCCGCGTCGGAGGTGCTGCTGCGGCTGCGGGAAGCCTTTTGTTCGGCGATCCAGGCGGAGAGGAGAGAAGACTCATTGTTACGCAAGATGGCCGAGAGCGCGGAGTTGGTCACGTTTGGGAGCGTCCTTTAGCGTCGGGAAAAAACCCGGAGCAAAATTTTTATACCATAGCCCGGGACTTGAAGTAGGTGACGGGGTGTCAACACTGAAGTGACGCGGGTTACGTCTTTAAAGTTGCTTCTCCCAATCGATTGCTTGCGTTAGGCAGGAACTCTTACGGTCTTGCCGGGATTGGCGCAAGTGGTGTCTTCACCGGCGCAGCGAGACCGACGAACTGGGTGACGGTATTACTGCTTTGGTTGGCGATCCAAAGGTTCCCGGAGGCGTCTACCGCGAGAGCAAAGGCACCTTGCAGGTTGGCGTCGACGCCGAGGCCGGTTGCGGGCGAAAGCGACGCACCCGGCGTGGTGGCCTGGCTGCCGGCGAGCTCCGTCAGGTACGGAGCGCGATAGTTCGCCAACCAGACGTCGCCTGCGCCGTCGATAGCGATGCCCTGCGGCCGGTCAAGCGAGCCGGAGCCCGTGTAAGCGCCGTGCGAGACGATGGTGCCGTCCGCAGCGATCAGCGAGACGCTATCGCCGTAGTAGTTTGCGATCCAGGCGTTGTTCTGCTGGTCGAACGCGATGCCGGCCGCTCCGTTGCAGCAATCGTACGAGGTAGCGCTGGAGCCGTCGGGCGCGACCTTCACGACGAGGTCGTTGCTCTCGTTGCCGATCCAGCCATTGTGGTTGGCGTCGATCGCAACGGCATCGGGGAAGGCAAAGCCCGCGTTTGCGAAGCCGTTCGCACCGGAGAGGGGCGTGCCGGAGGCGCTGAGCAGGGTGACGTGCGAGTTGCCGTAGTCGACCACCCAGGCCGTGCCGTTGGTGTCGATGGCAATCGCGGCCGGGTAGTTGAGGCCGCCGCTTTGGTAGCCGGTGGGACCGGCGAGGGACGTGCCGGCGCCGGTGAGCTCGGAGACGCTGCCCGCGCCGAGCGACGTGGAGGGCTGCTCGTTCGTGATCCAGACGTTGTCGTTCGGGTCGATCGCCAGCGCGTAGGATTCGTCGAGTCCCGCGCCAGTGATGCCGGAGGGAAAGACGGGCGCGCCAAGCGGCGAGAACTCCGACGCGATGTTGAAGTAGTTGGCGACCCAGACGTTACCGAGCGAATCGACCCCGATACCGGACGGGCTGTCGAGCCCGCCGCCCGAGTAGGTGACGAAGAGCGTCCAGTCGACGGGTGCGGCGGTGAGCGCGGGCGCGTAGGCGGAGCTCGCTTGTGACGCGGTGAAGAGCGCGGCTGCATTGGCGGCGGGCGATTGGGTGACGGCGTAGAGCGCTGTCAGGGTGTCTGTGCTGCCGGAGCCCGCGAGAAACGGGCACGACGCCGAGGCCGCGCAGGTGTTGAGCAGGTTGGCGAGAGAGTGAATGCGGGCCGTGGGAGCCACGCCGTTCGGCGGCAGGTTGCGGCCGGGCACGGCGCCAGTCAGCGGATTGGCGAGTGAAGCGGCAAGAGCGAAGGCGTTGGCGATACCGATGCGGTTGGTGGCGGTCGCGCCAACGGCTTCGGGCGACGTGTAGAACTGCGAGAGCGCGTACATGGCGGCGACGGTGGTCGCTTCGTTGACGACGAGCGCGGGCGACGAGGCCAGATTGCCGCAGATGCCGAAGGCCGTCATCAAGCGGATAGCTGGGTTGTTGGCGGTACGGCCGGAGACTGTACCGCCGGAGGCGATGGCGTATACCAGCGCGCCGGCAGATGGGCACAGATAGTAGCCAGCGGCGACGCCCTGGGCGCTGGTGAGCAGCGGGACCGGGAGCAGCGGAGTCGCAGCCGAGCCGCTGCCGGTTGCGCCCGCGGCGTACAGCTGGACGCTGGCGCCGGCGATGGGTTGCGATCCGGCTTTTACGGTTACGCTGAGCAGCGGATTGCGCTGGAGCGGAAGGACCGGATCGCTGCCAGCTGGCGGATCGGCTGGGGCGGGCTTCGCGCTGAGTGGAGCGTCCGGCGATGCGGGAGACCTCGCGGCTTCGGGCGCGACGGAGCAGCCAGCAAGGACGGAGCAGCCAGCAAGGACGGCGAGCAGCACGGCGGCGGGGAAGCGTGCGAGACGCGACGGCGAGACAGCCCAGGCTGGAGAGTGGCGCGGCAAGAAAGATCCCCGGAAACATTGCCAGAGTACAGGGTTGGCGGTGCTTTCCGGGGTGTTTTTTCGAACTTTCTACTGTGCCGGGTGGGCGGCGAGCCAGGCGTGCAGCTTCGGCTCCTGCGTTTCGCGCAGGCGGACGCAGGCGTCGATGGAGTCGAGCGCCTTGGCGAGCGAGCGCTCGGCGGCATCGACCTTGTGCGTGGCGAAGAAGCTGGCGACCTGGTTGCGGTCGTCGACCGAGCAGAACGAGCCGGTGGCCGAGACCAGTTGCGCGCCGGACGAGGTGGTGAGCTGCGCGGCCACCTTATCCCAGTGCGCCTGCACCCAGGGCCAGGCGACGGCGCGGGTCTCGCGCTGGTTGAGCTCGATGGCGATCAGGATCCAGGAATCCTGGTTGCGAACCTGGCCGGAGGTGGCGTACTCGAGCGTGCGGACGACCAGCGCGGGATCGTGGAAGCGCGTGAGGATCTGCAGCGCCTCGATCTGGAAACCGGGGTCGGTGGAGCGCTGGCCGACGGCGAGGATGCGGTCGTAGAAGTCGGTGTCGCCGGTGGTTGCGGCCAGGGCGACCGAGACGTCGACGAGGTCGGAGTCGATCTTCTTGCCGGAGAGCAGGTCGTCGGTGATCTGGCGGGCCTGGGTGAGGATGGCCTGGTCGCCAGCCTCGCCGAGCGCGCCGTAGAGTTCGGTGCGGATCTGCTGGGCGTCGAAGGTTGCGGGCTTGGCTGGAAGCGCGTCGTAGATGGCCTCGTACTGGGCGCGGATGATGGCGTCGAGTTTAGCGCGGTCGTCGGCCGCGGTGGCATCGGTGCCGCCGGCGATGCGGGTGCGAATCTGGTTGATGGTGCCGAGGGTGGAATCGAGGATGGCGGAGTTGGGATCCTGTTTAAGGGCGAGGGCGAGATCGAGGAAGTCGCCGACCGAGCCCTGGCCGGCGCGGGTGAGCGCCCAGCGATCGCCGATGTAGCCGATGCGCTCGGGGACGGAGAGCTGCGTCTCCACGCCGGCGTTGATGGCCTTCAACTGGGCGGGCGAGTACGCGGCGCGAAAGTAGCCTTTATCGTCGGCGTTGGCGTAGAAGAAGGGTGCATCGGACGGCATCTGGACGGCCGCGGTATCCCCGTTGACGAGCTGGCACCTGGGAGCGCCGGAGGTCTTGAGGCAGACGGGGATGACCCAGCCGCGCGAGGTGTTGGTGGCCTGCTCTTCGTCGCGCTTGTCACCGCCGGTGGGCGGGTCGAGGAAGAAGCGCTTCTGCGTGACGGGATTGCCGCCGGGCTGTTTATCGGAGAAGGTGAGCAGCGGCACGCCGGGCTTTTCGACGAAGCTGGCCATCACCTTGTCAACCGGCTGGTGCGAGGTTGCGGTCTGCGCGTTCCAGAAGTCCTCGGCGGTGGCGTTGGCGTAGAGGTGCGCGGCGAGGTAGTTGTGGACGCCCTGGCGGAAGACGTCGGGACCGAGCCAGTGCTCGACCATGCCGATGACCGCGCCGGCCTTGCCGTAGGAGATGCCGTCGAACAACTCGGCAATCTCGGCGGGGGTGTTGGCGGATTGGCGGATGGGGTGCGTGGTGCGGCTGGCGTCGGTGTTGAGCGTGCCGTCGAGGTCGTCGGCTACGCCCTGCTCGTAGTGCCAGTCGGGATGCCACTCACCGGCGGCCTTGTCCTGCATCCAGGTGGCGAAGCCCTCGTTGAGCCAGATGTTATCCCACCATTGCATGGTGACCATGTCGCCGAACCACTGGTGCGCCATCTCGTGCGCGACGACGGAGGCGACGTTCTTTTTGGCGTTGATGCCGTCCTGGTCGTCGACGAGCAGGTCGGTTTCACGGTAGGTGATGGCGCCGAAGTTCTCCATGGCGCCGGCTTCGAAGTCGGGGATGGCGATGAGGTCGAGCTTGGGCATGGGGTACTTGATGCCGAAGTAGTTGTCGTAGTAGCTGAGGAAGTGCTCGGCGGCGGAGAGCGCGAAGTGCGTCAGCTTGACCTTGTCGGGCGTGCTGCAGACGCGAATGGGGATGCCGTCGGCGCTGCCCGAGGAGGAGCAGTCGAAGTCGCCGACGAGGAAGGCGACGAGGTAGGTGGACATCTTCGGCGTGCGGGCGAAGGTCATGGTGTGGGCGGCTTGATCGCCAGAAGCCGACGCGGCTGCCGCGGTGTCGGCGATGACGTTGGTGTTCGAGATGACGGTGTCTGCCTTCGGCACGGTGAGCGAGATATCGAACGTTGCCTTGAAGGCGGGCTCGTCGAAGCTGGGGAAGGCGCGGCGGGCGTCGGTCGATTCAAACTGCGTGACGGCGAGGGTCTGGGTCGCGGTCTTCGAGAGGTAAAAGCCGCGGAGCTTGTCGTTGAGGATGCCGGTGTAGGCGATGTTGAGCGCGACGTGCCCGGCGTGCAGCGGCCTGGGGAAGGTGAAGGTGGCCTGCTCCTTCGCGGGGTCGTAGGAGACGGTGCCGGGCTTGCCGTCGGCGGTGACGGACTGGATCTGGATCTCAAGCGAGTTGAGCGTGATGGTGGCGCTGGGCGCGGCGAGCGTGACGTCGATGGTCTCGGTGCCGGCGAAGGTGGCGGCGGGAATGTTGGGCGTGATGGCGAGTGTGTAGCGGTCGGGCCGGGCGTTGGTGGGCAGGCGCTGGGCCTGGCCGGAGGTTGCTGCGAAGAGTGCGGTAAGGGCGAGAAGCGCGGCGGCTGCGGTGTGGCGGAGGGTCATTCGGGGTGTCTTTCGGTTCTGAGGGGTGAGATTGGGGGTTCGGAGTGGCTTTCTCATCTTAGACGCATGGCAAACGGCGGTCGGCTGAGGTGGACGGGCAAACCAGTTTGGAGGACTGGTCAGGCAGGCTACGATGCGGGAACGGTGGCTGGTGAAGTGCGATGCGGGCATGACAATCTCTCCTTTCTGGGGTGCGGATACCCTCCCCCCCGGTTAACTAACCAGTTAAACGACTCATGGAATCAACAACTTACGGAATTTCTGCCGCTAAAATATTGCAAGCAAACGGGTTACGGGTAAAATCTTGCAAACAAAGGACTTACGGGACCTAAAACGTAGAAAGGCCCGACGCTTGGTAGCAGTCGGGCCTTCTCTTATTCACTAGTTATAGTGTAGCAGGTTGAAGAGGGTAGAAAGGTCATGTTTATTTTGCGCGTAAGTTGCTCATTGGATTAGGGATGGGGCGTTTTCGGAAACCCGAACCCCTTGACAAGGTTTTCCACAGGGGAGGGAGGTGAGTACGCGGATGAGACGGATGAAGACGGACAGCTGGGCGGTGAATGTGGCGAATTGATGAGTTGCCCGTTATTGTGAGTTGGTGAGGGTCGTGGGAGGGTTCGGATGAGGATTCGATGGGTTACGGCGGCGCTGCTGCTATGCGGGGCGTGCGGGTTGCGGGCGCAGAGTGCGGCGGCGCGCCCGAAGTTTGATGCCTTTGAGGTTGCGACCGTGAAGCAGGCGGCGCCGGACGAGCAGGGCCGCTACCTGAAGATGGAGGATGTCCACCGCTTCAAGGCGGTGAACTACGACCTGAAGCTGTTGATTGCGGCGGCCTACAACCTGAGCGCGAAGGCAATCTCCGGCGGGCCGGCGTGGGTGGAGTCGGACAAGTTCGACGTGATGGCGGTGACGCCGGGCGACGTGCAGCCGACGCACGACGAACAGATGGCCATGCTGCGCAACCTGCTGACCGACCGGTTTCAACTGAGGTTTCACCGCGAACAGAAGGATTTTGCGCTGTACGAGCTGCAGGTGGCCAAGGGCGGCCCGAAGCTGAAGCCGAGCGCGGAGCCGGCCGACTCGTTGCCGCAGACGATCGGCACGGTGTATCCGGACCGGGTGCATATGCCGGCGCGCAACGTCAGTATGGCGGACTTTTGCTCTGTGCTGCAGCGCGCGATCGTGGACCGGCCGGTGGTCGACAAGACGGGGCTGAAGGGCAAGTTCGACTTCGACCTGGACTGGGCGCCGAATGCGAGCGAGTTCGGCGGCGATACGAAGGACTCGTCCGACACGGCACCGGTGCCGCCGCTGTTTACCGCCATGCAGCAGGAGCTGGGGCTGAAGCTTGAGGCGACGCATGGGCCGATTTCGGCTTTGGTGATCGATGGGGTGGAGAAGCCTTCGGCGAATTAGCGAACGCGCCAACTTCTGGAAAGGTTCGGGAAACGCATTGATCCGTCACAGACTTCCATCGCGTGCGCTGCCGGCTGTGCTCCGTGCCGGCCTGCTCCTGGCGGCTGTGTCGGTCTACCTCGTTGCGCCCGATGACGTTGTCTGGCGGCTCGTCCGCAATGCCGCTCACGCACGGATTTGGGAGCATCTTTGCTTTGCGGCGGCCGCCGCGATGCTTGCTTGCGCCTTGTTGCTGAAACTGCTGATCGCTGCCAGGGCGCGAAGAGGGCACTGCGGTTCTCGCACACGTGCCGTATTGGCGAACCTGCTGCAGGCAGCCGCGATTGGCTCCCTGCTGCCGGCTGCCGGGTTTGTACTGCTGATGGCCGGCGATCTTTGCATCAGTCTGTTCGTGCCCGTGGCGCTGCCAGCCGTTGAGCTCGTCCCTGCGCAGGCTCTTCGCTGGAGCGAGGTGTTCCGGGCAAACCTCGCGCTCGGCTGTGCCTTCGTCTCGATGCTGATCTTCAGCGTTGTGCTTATCGACCGGGTCGCGGACGTGCTGTTTGCTATCACGGCCCTGGTCTCTCTCGCAATGACAGTTCTCGCGGTGCGGCCCGGTTCTCCAGCAATTCCGGCAGAAAGATCCAGTTGACGCTGAAGAGACGATCGGTGATGACTGAAGCGGCTGCGAAAAACGACTTTCCATGGTCCAGCGGCGGCCCAGGGCTAAAGCCCGCATTTATTCGTTTGGACTTAGTCGTGGGGCTGAAGCCCCACGCTTCCACCTTTTTGTCGCCAAAGCCCTTTTTCCGCGGCCTGTGAAGTCGTGCGCTCAATTTGAGCGCGTTAGCCTGAGCGCCTTCGACCAACGGGCTCCTAGCGGGTGAGGAGTGTGCGGCGGAGTCGGGCGACGCAGAGGCGGGCGGGTGGAACTTCCTCGATGTGGACTTCGTTGCCGGGGATTTCGGCGGACTTGAGCAGGGCGCGCCAGTCCTCGGGGCGGAAGCTGCGCAGGATGGAGACGGCGCCGTCGTGCTTGACGAAGCGGTGCCAGCCGGTGAACGCCGCCATGAGCTTGAAGGCGTAGTAGGGGAAGGGCTGGCGGTGCAGGTCGTTGACGAACCAGCCGAAGCGGGCGACGGACTCCATCCAGAGGAGGAGGTCGACGATCTCGGGGGTTTCGAGGTGGTGCATGAGGAGCGAGTTGATGACGAGGTCGATGCCGCCGGGGGGCTCGAAGTCGAAGGCGTTGCCGGCGAGGAAGGTGACGGTGCCGGGGAGGGTGGCTTCGCGCGCGGCGCGGATGGCGTCGGGGTTGAGGTCGATGCCGGTGAGGATGACGGGGAGTGCGCGGTCTTCGGCCCACTGGTGCACGCGGCGGAGCATGTCGCCGTAGCCGCAGCCGACGTCGACGATGTGGATGGGGCGGTCCTGCAGGGGCAGGCGGGCGTAGAAGTAATCGAGCCAGCGGAGGGTGGGGCGATAGGCAAGGGTGAGCCGGTTGACGCGCGAGATGTCGTGCAGGCAGCCGCGCAGGTCTTCGTAGCTGCATGGAAGCTCCATGAGCTCGGGGTTCTGGGCGAGGCTGGCGCGGCGGGCGAAGTCTAGCTTTGTGGAGTTCAAGGGGATGGCGTTGTCATCCTGTGAGGGTGAGGCAAGAGTAGATGATGCGGATGGGGCGGGGCAATTGCGAAGATGGGTGAGGCTTATCTGATTCGGTGATTTCGGAGGCGCGGCGAACGTTTAGTTCAGGCGTGCACCGTGCCGAATGGTCGTTACCATTACTCGCTTTCTGTCTTCATCGATGGAGAAGATGATGCGGTACGTATCTGGCCGGTCGCCGAAGAGTAGATGCCGATAAGAGGCATCTTCCGGGGTGATGAGACAGCGATGCGGTATCTGAGCGAGTGACAGGATCGCAGACTCCAAGTTATCGAACCACTTCTGCGCGAGGGGTGCGCGCTCCGCTCGAATGGTTCGGTGAATTCGGACCATGTCTCTTTGGGCGCGAGCGCTAAGGTCGACTCGGTAAGCCATGTTTTGCACGGAACTCCGCAAAGAACTCAGTTGCAGGCCGCGTGCGACCAGCCTTCACGTCCTCCGTACCCTGACGGATCGCCTCCGCGAAGTCCGCGTCAGCGGCGATGTCCAGAAGCCGTTGATACTCAGTCGGGCTTAGGAGTACTGCTTCGGCTTTGCCATCGACGGTAATCGTCAGGTGGCTTAGTTCCGTATGGAGGAGATGGAACAGGTGCTCAGGTTCTTCGCGTAGGTCCGATAGAGGGAAAGTGTCCCGATACTCGTGACCATCTTCCAGGCTCTCTCGATGTGCTTGAGTCTCGACCATGTGGGACCTCCGCTGTTGAGGTGATGTTACCTCAACTTGCCTAGGCGCCGAGTTTGAGGCTGGCGGCGCGTTCGGAGTGGCCGGAGACCTCGGACGAGCGGGCCTCGGCGTAGGCGGCTGCGCCGAGCAGGGCGCAGGTGTCGTCGAGGATGACGCGGACGGGGATGGCTTCGAGCACGGGGCTGAGACGGCCTTTGTCGAGGAAGGCCTGGGTGAAGGCGCCGGATTGCAGCGTCTTGAGGATCTTTGGAGCGATGCCTCCGCCAAGGTACATGCCGCCGGCGGCGAGCACCTTCAGCGCGATGTTTCCGGTTTCGGCGCCGTAGGCTGCGGCGAAGATCTGCATGGTCTCGTGGCAGAGGTCGCTGGAGCCGTTCTCGGCACACTCGCCGATGACGGCGTTGGGGTCTTCGCTGGCCATGCGGTCGCGGAGCCAGGCCGGCTCGTCCATCTTCTGGTCGTCCTTGAGGAAGGCGTAGACGTTCTTGATGCCGATGCCGGAGACGACGCGTTCAAACGAGACGCGGCCTTTGAGCTCGCGCCGCAGGTATTGCAGCAGGGCGATCTCCTGGTCGGTGCGCGCGGCGAAGTCGCAGTGGCCGCCTTCGGACGGGATAGGGATGTGGCGGTGCTTGCCATCCCAGATGAGCAGCGCTTCGCCAAGGCCGGTGCCGGCGGCGATCAGGCCGCGGTGGCCGACGGCGGAGGAATCCGCCTCGTGCAGCACGAAGATCTTGTCCTTCGAGAGCTCGGGGATGCCGTAGCCATTGGCTTCGAGGTCGTTCAGCAGGAAGATGTGCTCGATGCCGAGCGAGGTGCGCAGGTCGCGCGCGTCGAGAGACCAGGGCAGGTTGGTGAGCTTGATCTTGCCATCGCGCACGGGGCCGGGGCAGCCGAAGCAAGCGGCGACGATGTCCTTTGGATCTTCGGCGGAGTGTCCGTCGATTTCCGAGAGGAAGTGCTGAACGACGTGGTCAAGCTGGTCGAAATCCGCTGCGGGGAACTTCTGATCGCGAATGGGCTTGAGGCGGCCGTCTTCGAAGTTGTAGAGCGCGAGATGAACTTTGGTGCCGCCGACGTCGCCTGCGAGAATCATTGGAGCTCCAGTGTAGAGTCGCCGGGCGCGGGGGGACCTGGGAGCTGCGCGGCCGCGGCGCTGTCGAGCATGAGAATCAGTTTGCCGGAGGCCGGGCGGATGAGCTGCGCGGGGTACTTCTCCGGATCGTACGCGCCCGTAAAGACATCGTGCACCATCTCGGCTTTCTCTTCGCCTTCGATCAGGAAGGCAACCTCGCGGCCCTGCACGATGACCGGCCAGGTGAGGGTGATGCGCCAGGTGTCCTTTTGCGGGACGTGGTTTGGGATGACGATGCGCGACATCTCGTTGAGGCCTTCGGTGTGCGGGAAGAGCGAGGCGGTGTGGCCGTCGGGACCGAGGCCGAGCCAGATCAGGTCGAAGGTGGGGGTCTGTGCGCCCTCCAGGCGGAAGGCGTTGCGGATGGTCGCTTCATAGCGCGAGGCGGCTTCTTCGGGGTCGAGTTCGCCTTCCATGCGGTGGACGTTTTCAGCGGGGAGCGGCACCTTGTCGAGCATGGCGGCCTTGGTCATGCGGTAGTTCGACTCTTCGTGCGTGGGCGGGACGCAGCGCTCGTCGACCCAGAAGAGCTGGAGTTGCTGCCACGGGATTTTGCCGAGGTAGGGTTCTGCGGCCAGCAGCTCGAACACGGCCTTCGGCGTGGAGCCGCCGGAGATGGCGACACGTGCGACTCCGCGCGCCTGAACGGCCTTCGTGACGGCTTCGGCGAAGGCTTCCGCGGCGAGCCGGGCGATCTCGTCGGCGGTGGCGGCGACCTTGGTTGTGATCTCTACGGGGCGTGGCATGAGCGGGTGCGGACTCCTCTGGGTACTTCCGAATCAGAACTTCAAAGCTAGCTGGGAAGATGCCGGTTAAGCAAGCACGGATGCCGCACCCGGGAACAGCGAGGGAGGCATCCGTGGGTTCAGGAGGCTAGAGTTTGCGCCACTTGCGTCCGTCGGCCTTGAGCATAGCGTCCGAAGTCGGCGGGCCCCAGGTTCCGGCGGCGTAGTTGGGCAGGTCCTTGATCGGGTTTTTGGACCAGTAGTCGAGGATCGGGGTCATCAACGCCCAGGTGGCTTCGACGCCGTCGCGATGCGCGAAGAGGGTGCCGTCGCCCAGCATGGCGTCGAGCAGCAGGCGCTCGTAGCCGTTGGCGGAAGAGGAACCGAAGGCCTCGGCGTAGGAGAAGTTCATGTTGACGGGGCTGATGGCCATGCTCGGCCCAGGCAGCTTGGCGCCGAAGCGGAGCGTAATGCCTTCGTCGGGCTGAATGCGGATCGAGATGACGTTGTTCTTGATGCCTTCGGGCCCTTTGCCTTCGGCATCCTTGAAGATGCTGAGCGGCGGCTGCTTGAAGGAAATTGTGATCTCGGTGACGCGCTTGGCGAGACGCTTGCCGGCGCGGATGTAGAACGGAACGCCCGCCCAGCGCCAGTTTTCGATCTCCAGGCGAAGCGCGGCGTAGGTCTCGGTCTGCGAGCGCGGATGCACGCGATCTTCCTGGCGGTAGCCGACCACCTGCTTGTCGCCGACCGTGCCGGGTCCGTACTGGCCGCGAACGGTGTCTGCCGGGTGGATGGGCTGAATGGACTTCCAGACCTTCACCTTTTCGGCGCGGACGGCTGCGGCTTCGAACGAGACGGGCGGCTCCATGGCAACGAAGCTGAGCAGCTCCATGACGTGGTTCTGGACGACGTCGCGCAGGGCGCCGGCGGTCTCGTAGAAGGGCCCGCGGCCTTCGATGCCGATGGACTCGGCAGCCGTGATCTCGACGTGGTCGATGTAGTTGCGGTTCCACACGTTTTCGAAGATGCCGTTGGCAAAGCGGAAGACGAGGATGTTCTGTACCGTCTCCTTGCCGAGGTAGTGGTCGATGCGGAAGATCTGGTCTTCGCTGAACACCTTGTTGACGTCGTCGTTCAGCGCGCGGGCGCTCTCGAGATCGTGGCCGAAGGGCTTTTCGATGATGGTGCGGACCCAGCTGCCGGAGCCCTCCACCGGCTTGTTCATGCCGTGCTTGCCGAGCGAGTTGATGATGTCGGCGAAGTACTCGGGCGCGGTGGCCAGGTAGAAGAGCCGGTTGCCCTTGGTGCCGGACTTCTTGTCGATCGATTCGAGCAGCTTCTTCAGCCCGTCGTAGCCGGCGTCGTCGTCGAAGTTCATGGCGTGATAGCTGATGTGGTCGACGAATGGCGCGAGCAGCGGATCGGACTCTTCGACTCCGCCGCCGGCGATGATGCCTTCCTTCATGTCAGGCGCAAAGGTCTTCTCAAGCGGACGCCGCGCAACGCCGACGACGTTGATCTCCTTCGGCAGCAAACCAGCCTGTTCCAGGTGGTAGAGCGCGGGCAGCAGCTTGCGCTTGGTCAGGTCGCCGGATGCGCCGAAGATCACGACGACGCAGGGATCGGGGACACGCTCGGGTTTTTGCGGAGCGTGGGGTGCTGCAGTTGCTTTGACTTCGGGAGTCGCCATGTCAGTCCTTTTCGATGGTGCGGATTCGGCCGGTATGCGTAGCTTTCCTATGGTATTAGCTTCCTCAGGCTATTGCACTTCGATGCCGTAGTGTGTCAATTCCTCGCGAAGCTGCGCGGGAGACTGGAAACAGATGGTGTTGATGCCCAGCCTGGCGGCTGCGTCGCAGTTTTCCTGTTTATCGTCGATGAACAGGCCTGAGTGAGCCGGAAAGCCGGAGATGTCGAGCGCGGTTTCAAAGATGCCAAGCGCGGGCTTCATCTCGTGCACGTAGCCCGAGCAGACGAAGTAATCGAACAGGCAACGCAGCTTGAAGTTATCCAGGCGGTACTCGTTCAGCTCGCGCGATTCATTGTTGAGCGTGGCGAGACGGCAGCAGCCGGATTGCTTCAGCGCCGCGAGCAGATCGAGGCAATCCGGGTTGAGCACCTTGCTCTCCGCGCAGACCTGCGGCCAGACGATATCGAAGGTAAGGTTGAGCCTTGGGTTGGGGCGGAGGACGGTTTGCAGGAAGAAATCCTCGGCCGTGATCAGTCCGCGTTCCCAGTAGTAGTTGGCTCGGGCGTGCATCTCTTCATAAGCGCTGAGGTCGACGCCGAGCCGGCCGAGCACGCGGGTGCGCTGCGCTTTGTCCCAGCCGTTGGTAAGAATGACGCCGCCTACATCCCAGAAGATCGTGCGTATGCTGCCGAGCGGTAGGCTCACTTGGCCCCCGCAGTGGAGGGTGGCGCGGAGGGGTAAGCCTTGGCAGAGCCGGCGTCAGGCTCCGTGTCAAAGTCGGCGCCGATCGAGAGTTCGCGCCAGGCTTCGAGTTCCTGTTTCCACTGGTCGAGTCGTTGTGTCATACGGTTGTAAGCAATCTTACCAAGGACGAGGTGCTTCGGCGGATTTTCCGCTGTGACCGCGGCGATGATCGCAGCGGCGGCCTTGGCCGGGTCGCCGGCCTGTTTGCCTGCCTGATCGTGAAAGTACTGCCGCGTCTTGCCGGCGGTCTCGTCGTAATCGTCGATGCGCTGGCGCGCTTCGACGCCTGAGCGCCCAAGAAAGTCGGTGCGGAAGGGCCCGGGCTCAACGATGGTTACATGGATGCCGAGCGGCGCGAGTTCGGCGGCCAGCGCCTCCGAAAAACCCTCCACCGCAAACTTGCTCGCGTTGTAGAAGCCCCAGCCGGGCGAACCGATCAGCCCGCCGATGGAGGAGAGGTTCACGACGTGTCCGGAGCGCTGCTTGCGCAGGTGCGGCAGCACAGCTTTCGTTACACCGATGAGCCCAAAGACGTTGGTCTCGAAGACCGGCATGTACTCTTCTTCGCTGGCCTCTTCAATTGCGCCTGCCAAGCCGTACCCCGCGTTGTTGACCAGCACGTCGATGCGGCCGAAGTGCTTGACCGCCTGGTCGACCGCGGCTTCGACCGCCTTTTCATCGGTTACGTCGAGCGCGACGCTGAGTGCCGTTTCGGGATGATTGTGGGGGAAGTCGGCGATGTGCTCCGGCTTGCGCGCCGTCGCGACCACCTTGTCACCCTTGGCGAGAACCTGTTCGGCGAGAATGCGACCGAAGCCGGTAGAGGCTCCGGTAATGAACCAGACGCGTTGTGAAATAGCCATGCTCATAGGACGCCTTCTGACTGCACCACGATGCAAGAGGGGCCCGGCGATCAGGCGCGCAGTTCGCGAACGCCGTCGTCTCCGGCGATCAGGGCGAGCCACGCCATATTCAGGAAGAGGCCGTGCTCGACAACGCCGACGATGGCGCGGATGGCCGCGGCGGTTGCGTGCGGGTCGGCAAGCGGGCCGCCCATGCAGTCGAGGATGTAGTTGCCTTCGTCGGTCTTGAGCGGGTCGGAACCACCCTTGACCAACCGCAGCTTCGGCTGAAGTCCGAGCGCGGCAAGGCGCGGCTCGACGATGGGCAGCGCCATCTTGATGACTTCGACCGGGAGGGGGAAGTTGCCGAGTCGGTGGACGAGCTTGGTGGAATCGGCCACGACGAGGAAGCGTTTGGAGGCGCTGGTGACGATCTTCTCGCGGAGCAGCGCGGCGCCGCCACCTTTGATCAGGTCGATGGATTTGCCGGGCGTGACCAGGACCTCATCCGCGCCGTCGATGTAGAGGTCGAGCTCCGCGAGTTCGTTCAGCGTGACGACATCCATGCCCAGAGACTGAGCCAGGTTGTGGCTGGCGTCGGAGGAGGCTACGCAGCGGACCTTCAGGCCTTCGCGCACCTTGCCGCCGAGCGCCCGGATGAACATGGTGGCGGTGGTGCCGGTGCCGAGACCCACGCGCATGCCGTCTTCGACAAACTCGACCGCGCGATGCGCGACCGCCCACTTGGCTTCATCCTGCGTCATCTGCGGGGTCCAATCCTGTTGCTTCGTCGTCCTGTGCTTAGTCGTCCAGTTCCCAGTCGTTCTCCGGGTCCGGCGGAACGGTATCTTCGTACGTTGGTTGCAGCGACGTGTTCCGCTCCGGCTTCCTGGTTTCGGCTTCCTTCGGGTCGACGTCGAGTTTGCGCACCATCTCGCGTTCGCTTGTGACCATTGTGCTTCTCCTGCGTGCTTTGGTAGAGGCGACGCGGAGTGAAGAGCCCACATTGCCTCATGCAATGTGGGCCTACCGCCGCTTCTCCAGAAGGTCTACGCGGCCCTTCAACTCGCCGGTAATTGAGTAGAACTGGCGGAGGTCAGCCTCGATGCCGAGAAGCCTTGAGTTGAGCTCATCGATCCGCTTATCTACGCGATCGAACTGTTTATCTACTCGTTCGAAACGGGTGTTCATGTCGGCTTTGAGGCTGTTGAGGTCCGACTTGTTGACGAGAATGCCGGCAAAGATGGCAACCAGGGTGATGGCGAGCGGGGCGTATTCGTGCACGATGAGCCTCCAGATACAGACAAGATTACTCCAGCCCCGCTCGCAACTCCCTACTTCTTCAACAGCTTCTTCGCCACTTCGACCACGTGCGCGGCGGAGATGCCCAGCTTATCCTGCACCAGCGGCGCGGAGGCCGAGGCGCCGAACCGGTCGAGCCCGATCACCTTGCCGTCGCGGCCTACGTACTTCCACCAGCCCATGGTGGCGCCGGCTTCGAGCGCGATCTTCGGGATGTCGGTCGGGAAGAGCGAGTTGACGTACTCTTCGCCCTGCTCCTCGAGCACCTTGAAGCTCGGCATGGAGATGACGGTCGCGTTGATGCCGGCGTCCTTCAGCTCGAGCGCAGCCTGCATGATCATCGCGACCTCGGAGCCGGTGGCTACGAGGATGAGGTCTTTGCCGAAGGCTTCGAGCACATACGCGCCCTTGGCCACACCCTCGTGCACCTTGTACTTCTCGGCGTCGAGCACCGGCAGGTCCTGGCGCGAGAGCACCAGCACGCTGGCCGACTTGCGCTCCAGCATCAGCTTCCAGCAGGCGGCGGTCTCGTTGGCGTCGGCCGGGCGGAAGTCGGTAAGCTGCGGAATGGCGCGCAGGCTCATCAGCTGCTCGATGGGCTGGTGCGTGGGGCCGTCGGAGCCGAGACCGATGGAGTCGTGCGTGAAGATGTAGAGCGAGTGCGACGACTGCAGCGCGCCCATGCGGATGGCGTTGCGGCAGTAGTCGGAGAAGGTGAAGAAGGTGGAGCCGAAGGGGATGAGGCCGGCGTGCGCAGCGATACCGTTGACCGCGGCCATCATGCCGAACTCGCGCACGCCGAAGAAGACGTTGCGTCCCTTGGGATCGACGTGGAAGCTGGGCGAACCCTTGAAGATGGTCTTGGTCGAGCTGGTGAGGTCGGCGGCGCCGCCGAAGAGCTCCGGCACGACCTTCGCGATGGCGTTCATGACGGTCTGTCCAGCGTTGCGGGTGGCGATCGGCTTGTCGGTCGGGAAGACCGGAAGTTCCTTCTCCCAGCCTTCGGCGAGCTTGTGTTCGGTGACGCGCGCGTACTCCGCGCCTTGCTCCGGATACGCCTTCTTGTACTCGGCAAACTTGGCGTCCCACTCGTCGTGCAGCTTCTTGCCGCGGACGACGCACTTCTCGTGCCAGTTTTTGCCAGCCTCTTCGGGAACGTAGAAGCTCTTATCCTCGGGCCAGCCGAGGTTGCGCTTGGTCTCCCTGGTCGCTTCGGTGCCGAGCGCCTCGCCGTGCACGTCCTTGGTGCCGGCCTTGGGGCTGCCGTAGCCGATGACGGTGCGGACGCGGATGAGCGATGGCCGCGTCGTCTCCGCCTTCGCGTTGTCGATGGCTTCTTCGAGCGCCTTCAGGTCGTTGCCGTCGTGCACCATCTGTACATGCCAGTGGTAGGCCTCGAAGCGCTTGGTGACGTCCTCGGTGAAGCTGAGTTCGGTAGGGCCATCGAGCGAGATGAGGTTGTCGTCATACAGCAGGATCAGCTTGCCCAGGCCGAGCGTGCCGGCCAGCGAGCAGGACTCGTGCGAGATGCCTTCCATCAGGTCGCCGTCGCCGCAGATGACGTAGGTATGGTGGTCGACCGGAACATGATCCTCGTGGTTGTAGACGGCTGCGAGGTGCTTTTCCGCGATGGCGAGACCGACGGCTTCACCGAGGCCCTGGCCGAGCGGGCCGGTCGTCACTTCGACGCCGGGCGTCTCGCCATACTCGGGGTGACCGGGGGTGTGCGAACCCCACTGGCGGAACTGCTCTAACTGCTCCATCGGCAGGTCGAAGCCGGCCAGGTGCAGCGCGCCGTACTGCAGGGCGGAGGCGTGGCCATTTGAGAGCACGAAGCGGTCGCGATTGGACCAGAAGGGATCCTTCGGGTCGAACCTCATGTACTTCGTGTAGAGCAGATAGGCCATGGGCGCGCAACCGAGCGGTGCGCCGGGGTGGCCTTGCTTCGCCTTTTCGACCTGGTCGACGGCGAGGAAGCGGAGGGTGTTGATCGAGAGTTGGTCGAGTTCGTGCGGCTGTAGATCGCTCATTCTGCTCCTGGTGCTGCTGAGTAAGTCGTGTGGAATCTGCGTTCTTGGTTCGAGAAACTTTGCGCTTGCGCGTCCTTCAGCCCGTCCGCCAGGCGACGGTTGTTCCCACCAGTGTACTAGCGCGACGGAGATTTGTTGATCACGTCGCGGTTACGACTGCGCCGCACCGTCGGCCGCCGACCCTGTCAGTTCAACCTCCACGTTATAGCCCAGCCAGTGATCCTGGCCTTCAGCGCTCTCCGGCCAGTGCAAGGTAAAGATGAGTTTGCCCGGGACGCCGACCTGCGGCGGCGGAGTCTGGATGTCGACGAACGAGCCGGGATAGCCGACTACTTTTGAGGTAAGCGTCTGCTGTGTGGCCCAGCCGTCCAGCGTGTACACCACCTGGAAGCGGTTTTGATCGGTGATGCGCAGGCTGTAGCCGGCGGGAACCTGCGCGATCGGCCGCGCGAGCTGGAAGATCTCGATATTGCTCTTGAAGCTGCGCGTGCCGGGCGCGACGGCGTAACGGTCGGCGACGGCCGAGATGGTGTCGAAGATCTTGCCGTCGACGACCGAACGCAGCAGCTTGATGTATTCGGCATGCGCCCACACCAGCGGTTGCGCGGAGCCGGCGGAGCGGCCCTCGTACATGCCCTCGGCGGGCATATCTTCGTGGTCCCACACCTGTTCCGGCAGCATGCCGCCGACGGACGAAAACTTTTCATACGCGGTAATCAGCGGCTTGACATCGTGGCCCGCCGCAAGCTCGTAGTGCGCGCGTTCGCCGCCCAGCAGAGGCCACGCGCGGCCTTGTCCCCAGCCGGTGTAGGGGCCGCCATCCTTTTTCTGGCCGTAGCCGTCGTGGTTGTAGCGGCGCCAGCATGGGCCGTAGGGGGTGTCGTACTTCAGGCAGTGGTCGACAACCTTCAAAGATTCGACGATCAGCGGGTCGTCGGCGCGGCGGATGCCATAGCGCACAAGCTCCAGAAATCCCTGGTCGATGATCTCGCGCGCATCGAAGTCCTGCTCCTCATCCGGCGCTCGATTGGCGATGTGGATGTAGCCCTCTTTCAGGGAAGGATTGTGGAACGGTTCGCCCGGAGCCGGAGGACGAATCCGCATATAGTGGCGCTTCACTCCGTCGAGCAGCACGGCGTCGTCAGTCGTGGTCCACTCATCCAGGTGCGCCTCAATCCAGTCGGCATACTCTTCCAGGTACGAGGCCAGTTCGCCCGCCTTGTACGCCCGCGCAATATCCGCCGCGCACACCAGGCCGGAGATGACCGCGGCCAGCGTCGACGGGGAGTAGCCGGCGTTCTCCTCCCAGCGCTCCTGCTGCGTCACCGGCGCGTAGCGAACCAGGAAGGCAGCCGCGTGTTCCACAAACGGGAATACATCGAAGTTGCCCAGTCCATCCACCTTCCAAAGCCGCCACGCCAGCATGATCGGGAACGCGACCTCGTCCAGCTGGATGCCCGTCCAGTACGCGGTTCCGTCGATCCAGAAGTTCTGTGCGAAGCCGCCGTCCGGCCGTTGGGTGCAGGCCAAGTACACCAGTGCGCGACGCGCCGTCTCCACCCGCCCGCAGGCGAGCAGCGCGGTGGCCGACTGCACCATGTCGCGCGTCCAAACCAGGTGGTATCCGCCGAGATCGTCGTCGGACTTGGAGTTGCCCCACGGAATCGACGCCGACGCGATAAACGCGCCCGAGTAGGTCTTATCTTCGTGGGTCAGCACGACGTTATGGCTGATGCGCATCAGGCGGCCGTTGTCGGTGGAAGCAACCGCCAGGGCGGCCGGCGACATGGCCCGATGCCACTGCTCGACGTAGCGCTTGGCGTGCAGATCGTACGGAGTCGAGAGCGTCTGCATCAGCCCGGAGAGCGCCGCGTGGTGGCCTTGTCCGAAGGCGATCGCAATGGTGAACTCGCGGTTGCGGTTCACATCGATCTCGCCCATGATGGCGATGTTGCCGTCGATTGCGGAGCCGAACTGCCACTCCATCTTCATGTGCGCGGAGAGATCCTGAAACCCGTCGCTGGTGCCTACGTAGCCGCAGGAGCTTCGGCTGAAGCCGCAACTGACGCCCATCGCGAGGGAGTAGTCGTTCTTCCACGCGAGGATGGCGCGCTGGCCGGCGACCGACAGCGAACGCGCCGAGTTGCCCGCGCCGCCGCCATCGAGATGCGGCGCCAGCAGCGCGTAGCACTTCAGCCGCGACAAGATCGCCTCGTCCCCGGCAATTTTGACGTTCATCAGCACAACCGGATGGTGCGGGTCCGCGATGAACTCCTTGGTCACGGTGTAGCGGCCGTCGAGGTCCGACGCCGCCACGCGCACCGCGGTCGCATCCGGATCGACGTAGTGGAAGTCGTACTCGAAGTCGCGCTTCTCTTCGTGGAAGAAGGTCTCTTCATCCGTAAAGAGCAGCTCCATATCGCGCATCTGCGGGCGGTCAATGGTCGGGAAGTAGACCTCGTTCAGGGTTCCATGCGAGACCGTGAACCAGACCCGGCTTGATGCCGCGTAGGCCGTCGCCACTGCATCCTTCTTGCTGGAGGTCCAGCGCGGTGGCAGGCCCGGTCCGCCAAATGCCGGCCCACTATCGTTTAGCCAGCGGTATTCCGATTCCACAGTGCTCGCGTCGCTCATACCGTCCGATTAGAAACCAAAAAACATCCGCGTGGCGTGGTCGCGACGATGAAAGCACCGTGAATCGTTCGGAGGCAGAAGAAGTTGCCCCGGTCCAGGTGCGACAGATTGCATCGTCGAAGTCTAAGATGGCATCGAAGGTTCCGTAGCCTCTCGCACCGGCGGCCCATCCGTGCCGGTGCATCGCGCCGCGAAGCCAAGGTGTTCGCGCCAACTTTTTCTGAAGGAGAATCCCCGTGCCCTTTGAAGTCCCCGCACTGCCCTATGACTACGCGGCGCTTGAGCCGACCATCGACGAAGCCACCATGAAGCTGCACCACGACAAGCATCACCAGGCGTACGTCACCAACCTGAACGGCGCTATTGAGAAGGATCCGAGCCTCGCCAAGTACAGCCCGGAAGACCTGCTCGAAAACCTGGACAAGCTCCCCGAAGCCTCGCGCAAGGTCGTCCAGAACAACGGCGGCGGCCACGTAAACCACACGATGTTCTGGGAGATCATGAAGCCGAATGGCGGCGGCGACCCCTTCGGCAACCTCGCCATGCAGATCAACGAGGACTTCGGCGACTTCGATACGTTCAAGAAGCAGTTCAACGAGGCCGGCGCGAAGCAGTTCGGCTCCGGTTGGGCGTGGCTGGTGTGGAAGGACGGCAAGCTGGCCGTCATCTCGACCGCGAACCAGGACAGCCCGCTCTCGCTGGGCCTCTACCCCATCATGGGCAACGACGTGTGGGAGCATGCCTACTACCTGAAGTACAACAACCGCCGCCCGGATTACCTCGCCGCGTGGTGGAACGTGGTCAACTGGGAAGCTATCAGCGCCCGGTTTGAGAAGGCTCAGAACTACAAGAAGTAGTTCGCTCGCCAGAAAACGAAGCCTCTCGCAAAGAACGCCAAGAAAAGCGGAAAGTTACGCAAAGTATTCTTTTGCGTAACTTCGCTCCCTTCGCGCTCATTGCGAGAGGCTTTTTCCAGCCTGGGCAACACTTTTGCGTCGTCAACGAATCCCGCGACATCTGAAAGCGACCCGCCTCCCCAACGGGAGACTTCCAGACTGCTTGCCGCGTCTCAAGGAAGACCTAGGCAAGAGATTGCTGTTTGAACGCAGGTTTTCCCATCCCGGGACCTGCCAGCCCCAGAGGACTGCATGTGGATCGTCAAACTCGCGCTTCGGCGCCCGTATACCTTCGTCGTCCTCTCGCTGCTCATCTTCCTGCTCGGCCTCGGCTCGGCCATCGAGACCCCGAAGGACATCTTCCCCTACATCAACATCCCTGTTGTCACCATCGTCTGGACCTACGCCGGCCTTACCCCGACCGAGATGGAAGGCCGCATCGTCACCGTCACCGAGCGCGCCCTCACCACCACCGTCAACGACATCGAGCACTCCGAATCCGAGTCCTACCAGGGCGTCTCGGTCATTCGCGTCTACTTCCAGCCGGACGTCAAGGTCGAACTCGCACTGGCGCAGATTACCGCCGTCGTGCAGACCGTTCTGCGCGTCTTTCCGCCGGGCACCTATCCGCCTGCCATTATCAAGTTCGACGCGTCTTCCGTCCCGATCGTGCAGCTTTCGCTCTCCGGCCAGGGCCTCAGCGAAGCCGACCTCTACGACCTCGGCCTCAGCTTCATCCGCCCGCGTCTGGCCAACGTCAAGGGCGCTTCCGTGCCGCTGCCTTATGGCGGCAAAGTCCGCCAGATCATGGTCGATCTCGACCCGAGTCTGATGTACGCCAATCACCTCTCGGCGCAGGATGTCTCCACCGCCATCAACCAGCAAAACCTCATCCTGCCCGCCGGCACCGCACGCATCGGCGACCGCGAGTACGTCGTCAAAACCAACAGCTCGCCCACCGAGGTCTCCGCCCTCAACGACTTGCCTATCCGCGCCGCCAACGGCTCCGTCGTCTTCATCAAGGATGTCGCGCAGGTCGAAGAAGGGTTTGCCGAGCAGACCAACATCGTTCGGCAGGACGGTAAACGCGGCGCCCTGCTCACCGTCCTCAAGAATGGCGACACCAGCACCATCGACATCGTCGACGGCATCAAGGCTGCCATCCCGAAGGTCACCGCCGGCTTGCCCCCCACTCTCAAGGTCACCCCGCTCTTCGACCAGTCCGTGTTCGTTCGTGAGTCGATCAGTGAGGTCGCCCGCGAAGCCACCATCGCCGCCGTGCTCACCGGCCTGATGATCCTGCTCTTCCTGGGCTCCTGGCGCTCGACTCTGATCGTCTGCACCTCGATCCCGCTCTCGATCGCAACGTCGATGGTGATTCTCGCCGCGCTCGGCCAGACCATCAACGTGATGACGCTTGGCGGGCTGGCGCTTGCGGTCGGCATCCTGGTCGACGATGCGACCGTCGAGATCGAAAACACGCATCGCAACATGGCGGAGAAGAAACCGCTTGTCCGCGCCATCCTCGACTCCGCCCAGCAGGTTGCCGCGCCCGCCTTCGTCTCCACCCTTTCGATCTGCATCGTCTTCATCCCGGTCGTCCTGCTCACCGGCGCCGCCAAGTACCTCTTCACGCCACTCGCCATGGCCGTCGCCTTCGCGATGCTCGCTTCCTACTTTCTCTCGCGAACCCTCGTGCCCACCATGATGCACTTCCTGCTGAAGTCCGAAATCGACCTCTACCAGGACGAGAGCGCAAGCGAGAAAGAGGAGAAAAATAACTGGATCTGGCGCTGGCACATGAAGTTCGATCGCGGCTTCGAAAAGTTCCGCCACGGCTACAAAGACATCCTCACCTGGTGCCTCGATAACGCCGCCCTGACCCTCATCCTCTTCGGCATCTTCGTCGTCCTCTCGCTGCCGGTCTCGCTCTTCATCGGCGAAGACTTCTTCCCTTACGTCGACTCCGGGCAGATGGCGCTGCACGTCAACCCGCCCGAGGGCCTTCGCCTCGAAGACTCCGAACAATACTTCGCCGCGGTCGAAGCCGAGATTCGCCGTGTCATACCGCCCGCCGACGTGAAGCTGATTCTCGACAACATCGGCCTGCCCAACGGCGGCATCAACCTTGCCTTCGGCGCCAACTACACCATCTCCAACTCCGACGGACAGATTCTCATCGCACTCAACCCGGGCAAGCGCGATACGCAAAATTACATGCGCCTGCTGCGCGCTGATCTTCCCCAGAAGTTCCCCGGCGGCACCTTCTTCTTCGTGCCCGCGAACATCACCAACCAGATCCTCGACTTCGGCCTGCCCGCGCCTATCGACATCGCCGTCACCGGCCGCGCCAAGGGCAACTACGAGATCACGCAACGAATTCTGAAGCGCGTGCTCGCCGTGCCCGGCGCCGTCGACGCCCACATCCACCAGCAGGTGTCCTATCCCACCATGCAGGTCAACGTAGACCGCATCAAGGCGCGGCAGGTCGGCCTCACCCAGCAGGACGTCGCCAATGCGGCGCTTATCTCGCTTACGGGCTCTGGCCAGACCGCACCCAACGAGTGGTTGAATCCGCTGAACGGCGTCAACTACCAGATCGTCACGCAGACGCCGATCTACCGCATCAGCAACCTGCCGGAGCTCGCGCGCACCCCCATCACCAGCCCCAACGGCAATACCTCGCAACTGCTCGGCAACCTCGCCACCTTCCGCCGCGACGAGTCGCCCATTATCGTCGATCACTACAACATCCAGCCCACCTTCGATATCTATCTCGACGTTGACCAGCGCGACCTCGGCGGCGTCGCTTCGGACATCCGCAAGATCATCGCCGATGAATCGAAGACGCTGCCCACCGGCACGACTATCGCGATGCGCGGCGAAGTCGACACCATGCAGAAGTCCTTCACGCGGCTGGGCTTCGGCATCATCTTCGCCATCGGGCTGGTCTACCTGTTGATGGCAGTGAACTTTCAATCGTGGCTCGATCCCGTCATCATCCTGATGGCGCTGCCCGGTGCCTTCTGCGGCATCCTTTGGATGCTCTACATCACGCAGACCACCTTCAGCGTGCCGTCGCTGATGGGCACCATCATGACCATCGGCGTCGCCACCGCAAACTCCATTCTGATGGTCGTCTTCGCCAATGATGAACGCATTGCGGGCAAAGACCGCTACGAAGCCGCGCTGAACGCCGGCTTCACCCGCCTGCGCCCCGTCCTGATGACCGCGCTCGCCATGATCATCGGCATGCTGCCCATGGCGCTCGCGCTCGGCGAAGGCGGCGAGCAGAACGCGCCGCTTGGCCGCGCCGTCATCGGCGGCCTGCTGCTCGCGACCGTCGGCACCCTCTTCATCGTGCCCGTCATCTACTCGCTGCTGAAGAAGAATGCACCCGTGGACTTCGACAAGGCAATTGACGACGAATACGGCCCCGTTACCGACCCCAACAACTCTCTCGGCAAAGCCCCGGACAACATGCAGGAGCAGCCCGCATAATGGCAAACGATCGCAATGACGAAATCCCGAAGCTTCCGCAGCCGGAGCCAACGCAGCGCCTGTCAGACGGCCGCGAACACCTGGGCGGCGAGTTCGAACGGCCCATCCCGCGTGGGAACCGCGAACTTGGCGATGACTTCACCCAGCGCAACGCTTACGACGGCGGACGGCTCGGCGAGGAGTTCTCCCAGCCCAACGCCGTCGAGGATCGCGACATGGGCCGTGTCTTTGCCGACCCCAACTCGCTTGACGACACGCGCCTCGGCAAGGAGTTCATGGAGACCAACTCCAGCGCGAAGAAGCATCATCGCCCTGTAGGAAAGGTCGTCTCCGAGCCCTTTACCAAGCCCAAGAACAAGGGCTTCCTCTTCCTCCTCATTGGCATCGTTCTTGTCGTCTTCCTGCTCATCCTCTTCCTGGGCTGGCTTCCGCGCCATAACCGCAACAAGGAGACAGAAGCTCGCGCAAAACAGCTTCAGGAACCGCCCACCCTCGAAGTTCTCAGGGTCACGCGCGAGCAGGATAAGGCCGGCCTCGTCCTGCCCGGAACCACTACGCCGCTCACCGAATCCTCCGTCTACGCCCGCGCCAACGGCTACCTGAAAAAGCGCTACGTGGATATCGGCGACCACGTGTACAAAGGCCAGCTGCTCGCCGTCATCGACGCACCCGACCTTGACGCGCAGGTCGCGCAGGCGCGCCAGCAGCTCGACCAGGCGACCGCGCAGCTCGCCCAGCAGGAGACCCAGCTCGCCCTCACCAAGGTCACCGTCGATCGCTACCGCGCGCTGGTCGCACGCGGCGTCTTCTCCCGGCAGGATGGCGACCAGCGCGAAGCCGACTACCAGGCCCAGGTCGCCAACGTCGCCGCGGCCGAACGCAACGTTGAAGCCTTCCGCGCCAACCTGCAACGGAACGTTGCGCTGCAGAGTTACGAACGCATCACCGCGCCGTTCAGCGGCGTCATCACCCAGCGCAACGTCGAAAATGGCGACCTCATCCAGGCCTCTGGCTCCTCCGGCGGCACCGCGCCCACCACGATGGGCGCCGGCCAGACCACCAACCAGGCCGCGAATGCCGGCACCAACAGCTACGGCGCCAGCGGCACCGGCCCCACCTTCGCCACGCCCTACACCGGCACCGGCACGCAGGGAGGCCCGCTCTTCACCATCGCGCAAAACGATCGCCTGCGCATCCTCGTCTCCGTCCCCGAAGGCTACGTCGGCACCATACGCATCGGCGGCAAAGCCTACCTGCACTTCGACGAATTCCCCACCACGGCCTTCAACGGCACCGTCAGCCGCACCGCCGGCGCGGTCGATCAAAACACCCGCACCATGATCACCGAGATCGACGTCGATAACCATAACGGCAAGCTGTTGCCCGGCATGTACGCCGTTGCCACCTTCGAAGGCGGCACCGGCCAGGGCCCGCTCGTCATCTCCGGCGACGCCATCGCCATCCGCAACAATACGCCCACCTGCGCCGTCATCCGCAACGGCAAGGTCGACCTCGTGCCCGTGGTCCAGGGCCGCGACTTCGGGCCGGTTACGGAGATTGTGAGCGGGTTGCACGAAGGCGATCTCGTCGCCAGCAGCTTCACCGACGAGGTGAAGCAGGGCATCGAGGTCAAGACGCAGCTCAGCAAGGAAGCCCAGAGGCAGACGAACGCGCCGCCCCTCGGAGTTAAACCAACGCCGCCCGGCGGATCCTCGCAGTACGGCGACCCCGGCATTGAAGACGAAGACATGCAGGGACAAAGCGCCAAGCCCGGCCAGAAAAAAGCCCAGGGCGCCAGCAAATCGAACGGCAAGGGGGAGAGCAAGCCATGACCACCCCGCTCTCCCGCACACCGTCGCAACGGCGCCCCCGCCAAAACTCTCGTCATCCTGAGCAAAGCGAAGGACCCCTGTATTTCGCATTCCGCTTTTCGCAGAACACCATCCGCTTCGCCGCCGTTGCCCTGACCGCGGCAGTCGCCCTCCCCGTACAATCCCAACAATCCGTGCCGCAGCCCCCCGCGCAGCAACAGCAACCCGAGCCGCAACACGCCAATGTCCCCGCATCCGGAGCCGCCGCCACCCCGCAGATTCCCGACGCGCCCCCCATCTCCACCTACACCCCCAACGTCCCCACCAGGGAAACCGGCACTCCTTTTGTCGAGCCCACGCGCTCCGCTCCCACCGGTGTCGCCGCGCCCTTCTTTCTCGGCGCATTCCGCGGCCCGAAAGTTCCGCCGCTCTTCCCCGGCAACGGTGCGCTGCTTCAGTCTCTGGTGCGCGACGGCAAGCTCTACCTCAGCGCGCACGACGCCATCGCCCTCGCCATCGAAAACGATCTGGACGTCGAGGTCGAACGCTACAACCTCATCCTCGCCGGCACCGACTACCGCCGCGCCCAGGGCGGCGGCACTCTTCGCGGCATCGACTTCACCATCGAGGAGCCGCCCAACGGGGTCGGGGGCCCCGGCTCGCCGCTGCTCGATTCCACTGCGCAAAACACCAATCCCGTCACCCCCACCGTCACCGATCTCACCTCGCTCAACGCCACCACGCAAACGAGCACGAACCTTTCCGCCAGCCCCAGCGCGAGCACGCAATACGCTACCGGCCCACAGGTTCCGCTCTTCGACCCCACCCTCTTCCTGCAAGCCGGCTATCTCCGTCGCTCGGACACCGTAGCCCTCAACCCCAGCGTAGAAAGCGGCTCCGGCGGCGGTACCGGAGCCGGCACGGGTACGGCTGGCGGCACCACCGTCGGCGGTCCCTATGACTTCATCACCGCCAACCTCTCGTACCTGCAAGGCTTCCGCTACGGCACCCAGCTCGAAGCCACCGGCAACAACGATTCGCAGGTGATCTTCGGCACCAGGGGCCAGCTCGATCCCTTCTCGCGCCCCAGTGCCTCCGTCACCCTCACCCAGCCGCTGCTGCGCGGTTTCGGCTCCGCCGTCAACCTTCGCTACATCCACATTGCCAACGAGAACCGCAAAATCTCGCGCCTGCTCTTCGAGCAGCAGGTGCTCGAAACCGTCTACGGCGCATCGCGCATCTACTTCGATCTCGTCTCGCTCGGCGAAAATGTCGAGGTGAAGCAGGAAGCGCTCACCGCCGCCAAAAAGCTGCAGTCGGATGACAAGGCGCAAGTCGATGAGGGCACGCTCGCCCCCATCGAACTGCTCCGCGCCGATGCGCTCGTCAGCTCCAGCCAGTTCGATCTCACCCAGGCGCAAGGCCTCTACCGCACGCAGGAGGTCATCCTGCGCAACCTCATCCTGCGCACCGATTCGCCCATCTTCGCCGCCGGCTTCACCGAGATCGTCCCCACCGATCGCATCACCGTCCCCGCGCAACTTGATCAACCCTCAGTCTCCGACCTCATCGAGCAGGGCCTCGCCCGCCGGCCGGATCTCGCCCAATCCGAGCTCCAGATCAAGACCGGCCAGATCTCCGCCGCCGCCTCGCGCAACCAGGCTCTCCCGCAGTTGAACGTCTACGTCAACGCGGAAAAGCGCGGCAGCTTTGAGCAGCAGTTCGACCCTATCGGCTCGGCCGGTACCGGCGCCGCCACGCTGCCCTCGAACTTCGGTCTCGGCGGCTTGAGCGTTTCGAACATCATCCAGGGTGGCCTCCAGCTCAACCTGCCGCTGCGCGACCGCGTCGCCCAGGCAGACGCCGCACGCGACGAAGCCCAGGTGCGCCAGGTGCAGGCCCGCACCGAAAAGCTCTCCGACCAGATCCGCCAGGACATTGAAAACGCCGAGATCGCGCTTGAGACCAGCTTCGCGGCTTACAAGGCTGCGGAAAGCTCACGCGGCTACCAGGAGCAACTGCTGCAGGCCGACCGCGACCGCCTCGAATTCGGCGAATCCACCAACCTGCAGGTGATTCAGGACGTCGCCTATCTGGCGCAGGCGCGGGCCAGCGAGATCGCCGCCCGGTCCAACTACCAGAAGGCCCGCATCGAACTCGACCGCGACCTCGGCGACCTGCTCGACAAGAACGGCATCACCCTCGAAGACGCAGTCCAGGGAACCGTCAAACCGTAAAGTAGGCGTGGCGATGCTAGACTCATCGTGTGTTCGATTGGGACGCGGAGAACCTAGCCCATATCGCGCGGCACAACGTCTCCCAATCGGAAGCTGAGGAGATTTGCACCTTCGACTCGTTAGCGCTCGACATCTATTCTGTCGCCGATGAGATTCGTTTTGAAGAGATTGGACCGACCAAAGCAGGGCGTATCCTGAAGGTCGTTACCACGGAGCGCGGTGACAAAATTCGAATTGTGACCGCATTCGATGCTTCACCCGAGGACAAGCGCACATTTGCGCGAAGCCTGAGAAGACAATGAGAAGAAATTTGCCCGCGTTCGCGAATGAAACTGAGGAAGCAAACTGGTGGTATGAAAACCGGGAGAAGCACGCGGAAGAGTTCGCTGAAGCAGCCAGACAAGGGCTGGTTCGCCGCGGCGGAATCGTGCGGCGAATGGCAGAGGCGGAAGCGGCCCGCAACCTCACCCTGAGCCAGGGGGATGCGATGAAGGCGGTGCTGCTGGCCCAGGAGAAGGGTGTCGAAGTACAGACATACTTGACCGAGCTGATTCACAAGACACTGGTACAAGAACTCGAGAACGCAGCCGGTCAGTCTTGAGCAACAAAAAGACGGAACACGGATTATGCGGATCAAGGCGGGATAAGAACAGAACCCACTCTGTCCTTATCCCGTTTTGATCGGTTTTGATCCGTGTTACGCCTTGCTGGCTACTCCAGCACGCTGCCGCCGCGATTGCCCTTCGGCCGGCGGTTCGCCTGCAGCACCTTCTTGCGCATGCGCAGTGACTTCGGCGTTACCTCGACCAGTTCATCGTCCGCGATGAACTCGATCGACTGCTCGAGCGTCAGCTGCTTGTACGGCACCAGGCGCAATGCGTCGTCAGAACCTGACGCGCGCATGTTGGTGAGCTTCTTTTCGCGCACGCAATTCACGTCAAGGTCGTTATCGCGCGAGTGCTCGCCGACGATCATGCCCTCGTACACCTCGGCACCATCGCCCAGGAAGAGCACGCCGCGGTCTTGAATACCGTCGAGCGCGTAGGTGGTGGTCACGCCCTGCCGGTCTGAGATCAGCGCGCCCGTGGGACGCTGCGGGATCTCGCCCTGGTAGGGGATGTACTCGCCGGCGATGGAGTTCATGACGATGGTGCCGCGCGTCTCGGTCAGCATTTCGTTGCGCAGGCCGATCAAGCCGCGCGAGGGCACCTTGAACTCCATGCGAACGCGGCCGCTGCCGTGGTTCGCCATCTTCACCATCTCGCCCTTTCTCGGTCCAAGCCGCTCGATGACGGTGCCGACGAAGTTCTCCGGGATGTCGATCGTGAGGATCTCTGAGGGTTCCATCAGCGCGCCGTCGACGCGCTTGGTGACGATCGTCGGACGCGAGACCATCAGCTCGAAGCCTTCGCGGCGCATCATTTCGATCAGCACGGAGAGCTGCAGCTCGCCGCGGCCCAGCACCTTGAAGCTATCGGGTGAGCCCGTGTCTTCCACGCGAATGGAGACGTTGGTCAGCAGTTCGCGGTCCAGGCGCTCCTTGATATTGCGCGAGGTCACAAATTTGCCTTCACGTCCGGCAAACGGCGAGTTGTTGACCGCGAAGACGATGGCAATCGTAGGCTCGTCGATCGAGATGATCGGCAGCGGCTTGGGATTTTCGAGCGCGCAGAAGCTCTCACCGATCGTGATCCCCGGAATGCCGGCGATGGCGACAATATCGCCCACTTCCGTCTCGACCGTATCCTCACGCTTGAGGCCGTTGAAGGTGAACAACTTGGTCACCTTCACGGGCATCAGCGAGCCGTCGATCTTCGAAAGATTGACCTCCTGTCCAATCTTCAGCGTGCCATTGAAGACACGCGCAATCGCGAGACGGCCCAGGTAATCGGAGTAGTCGAGATTCGTCACCAGAATCTGCAGATCGCCGTCCGCGCTTCCAGGGGCCTCCGGAATCGTCTGGAAGATCAGCTCGAAGAGCGGCTGCAGATCGGTTCCCGGCTTGGCCAGGTCCAACGTTGCCGTACCGGCCTTGCCGTTTGTGTAAATCACTGGGAAATCGAGCACCGACTCGTCCGCATCGAGGTCGATGAAGAGGTCATACACCTCGTTCAGCACCTCCTGCGGCCGCGCATCGGGGCGGTCGATCTTGTTGACGACTACGATCGGCGTCAGCTTCGCTTCGAGCGCCTTCGAGAGCACGTAGCGCGTCTGCGGCAGCGGGCCTTCGCTCGCGTCGACCAGCAGCACGACGCCGTCGACCATCTTCAGCGCGCGTTCCACTTCGCCGCCGAAGTCGGCGTGGCCTGGGGTGTCGACGATGTTGATCTTCGAGTCGTGGTAGTGGATCGCGGTGTTCTTGGCGAGAATGGTGATGCCGCGCTCTTTTTCGAGATCGTTCGAGTCCATGACGCGCTCGGCGACCGCCTCGTTCGAGCGGAAGGTGCCGGACTGGCGAAGCATGGCGTCGACCAGCGTGGTCTTGCCGTGGTCAACGTGGGCAATGATGGCAATGTTGCGAATGGCTTGGGTCGTCGAGGAACTCACGGCGGGGTATACGTCCTATTCTGTGAATCGAAAGATGTGCGCTTGGGGATGGGGCTTAACCAGAAAATGTGCGCCGTCTCCTAGTTTAGCAGGGCAGCCGAACCGGGCACACCCACGAGTGATGAGGAACGGGAAATTAGCCGCCCCGTTACATAGCCTCACCTGTCGCTTTTACTGCTTCACTCTGTACTCTCTACTCGCGAATTCGCACCGGTTACGGCGCCGGAGCATAGAAGGTATAGGTCGCCGTGTACGGCACAGGCTTCGACTCTCCGATGTTCTTCGCCTCGCAGCCGCTCGTCGGCGCCAGGCCGCCCTGCGTATCGGATCGCTTCACATACGTGATCGCGTCCAGCTTGCCCGCCGGGTCGAACTCGCCGTTATTTGGCCCGGTAAACGGATCGGTCTTGACCAGCAGCCACGGGATGTTCGCGGAATCGGGTGCATTCTTCTTGCCCACCACCTTGCCGATCAAGGCGCTGCCGTCGCTCCACGTCCAGCGCGGCCCGTACCCATGCTTCGCCACAGCCTTGTCCGATGCGTCGTACAGCGTGGCGGCCGGCTCACCGAGAACCCACTTCATGCCGTCTTTCTGGGCCGAGCAGAGGTAAATCTGGTCGCCCTTTGCGTGCAGCGTGTAGACCACCTTCACATCCTGCGGGTCGACGCTGGCCGTTACCGGCTGATCCTTTGCTGGAGTGGGCGCAACCGTTTGCGGTGTGGCAAGCAGCAGCAGACGTATGGGCAGCATCGGCATCGTTCTTACTCCACCATCAGCATCACTTCGGTTGACTTGATGAGCGCGGTCACCTCGCTGCCGACCGCGAGCCCCAGCTCCACGGCGCTCTGCCGGGTGATCACGCTTTCGATCAGGTTGTCGCCGACGCGCACGCTCACCTTCGCCGTCACCACGCCGAGTTCCATTGCCTCGACCGTCCCTTTCAACTGATTGCGCGCGGAAATCTTCATAGCAACATCATAGATGGCAACTACGCCTTGCAATGCTGCTTCAGCGGCCCATTTGTTCCGAAGACCGGGTCGCAGGCAGGGTAGGGAAGCTTTGCCATCCGCGCAATCGCCTCTGCATCCGGAGACTCGCGGCAGATCTCCCAATGCTGCTCTGGTGGGTACGCACGGATAACGAGGAAGTCCGGCGACTTCGACAGCTCGCAGTGTCCGGTGCCGGTCGGCGGCGGGGCGACGTCACCGGCGTTCACCGTCAGTTCGTGCCCGCCGGGCCCGCCCAGCACAAGCCGCGCCGAGCCCGCAACGAAGCCAAGCACCTCATGCGCGGTCGAGTGGTAGTGATGAAACGTGTAGACTCCGTTCCGCCACTGCGGCGGCCAGCCATTTCGCGTAAACAGCCGTTCGCACCTCGAAGCCGCATCTCCACCGGTTGCCAGCGCGCCGCGATACAGCAGCACCGGTAGCCGTTGGTTGTTCGGCATCCAGCCGTTCGGCGCGAGCTGCAGCACGTCCAGTCTCACGCTCCCCTCTCTGACACCCGCCCTATGACGCTTCCTTTGAGGAAGCTCGGCCAGCGGCATCAAGTCTAGTCCTCCACGTCCCGGGCCTAAAGAGACCCTACCTTGACTCCGCAGCACAGGTCACGAGTTGCAGAGCCCAGTAGTTGCAAGTAGCGCCCACAGCCTCGCGCCGCAAGTCCGCGTTTCCAAGTGGACTCCTACCCCGATTCGGAGCACAATCTAGATCATGGCGCTTGCCTCTCAACGCGATACAGGGCCGGAGATGCCAATCTCCTGCCCCACCCGTACGAAGCTTGTCCATGGCCTCCCAACCGCAATCCAGCCAAACGTTGAAGCGCAGTACAAGGCCTACCAATCTCTGGTCGACCGCGCAGTCGAAGTCTTCTTGGACCAACTCACCGCCTCTCGCTGGCTCTCCATGCCGAGCCCCGACCTGCAGGACAAAGTGCCACTCCAGGCGGCCCAGGCCGTCGGCTACGACGCGGACCGAATGACCGCCATCTTCGAGCCTGCCTTTATCCGGATCGAGCACGGTATCTTCGTTTGACGCCTGAAGAACGGACGCTGGACCTCGGTCCTCTCACTCACGAAAATTCCCTTACGTTTCAGCTCGCTGTCTCCAACCCCATCGCGCTGGCCGTGCCGTCCGTCATCGTCCCCGCCTCGAACGTCGTCCTCTTTCCACAAGCCAGGGCATTCTGGGATCTTGTCTCCCTGAAGGCTCTTGCGCTCTTCGACTACGACCCGCGCCTCTTTCCCGAACCATCGCCAGACCAACTCCCGGAGCAACTTTGACTGCAATGAATCGCGTTGTCATCACCGGCCTTGGCGCCATCACTCCCATCGGCGCCACCCCCGAAGCCCTCTGGCAATCCCTCGAAGCCGGCCGCACCGGCATCGCCCCCAACGCCCACCCCGATCCCAGCCTCAAATTCAAGCAAACCGGCCAAATCCAGGACCTCGACACCTCCAGCCTCTCGACCGCGCAGCTCCAGTCCACCGAACGCTGCTCGCAACTCGGCATCCTCGCCGCCCGCCAGGCCGCGCAACACACCCAGCTCACCCAGCATCACCCCGCAGACAAGATCGCCCTCATCCTCGGCTGCTCCACCAACGGCCGCCAGGCCGAAGAGGTCGAGCTCGCCCGCGTCTACACGCAGGACGCGCGCGTCCATCCCCTCACCATCGCCCGCTCCATGGCCTCGAACGGCGTCAGCCAGGTCGCCATCGATCAGCACATCACCGGCCCTGCCCTCACCATCTCCACCGCCTGCGCCAGCGGAGCCCACGCCATTGGCCTGGCCTTCCACATGGTGCGCAGCGGCATGGTCGCCGCCGCACTCGCCGGCGGCCACGAAGCCCCGCTCACCAGGGGTTTTCTCCGCGCGTGGGATTCCATGCGTGTCGTCTCCCCCACCAGCTGCCGCCCGTTCGCCGCCAACCGTGACGGCATGACGCTCGCCGAAGGCGCCGCCGTTCTCGCGCTTGAAACCCTCGCCTCGGCCCGCGCCCGCAACGCCACCATCTACGCGGAGATCCTCGGCTTCGGCATGGCCACCGACGCCCATCACATCACGCAGCCGCGCCCCGAAGGCGCCGCCCAGGCCATGCTTGCCGCGCTGAACGACGCCGCGCAGACCCTCCGCGGCACCGACCAGCCCGGCACCATGCAGTCTCTCCTCGAAGAGATCGCGTACATCAACGCCCACGGCACCGCCACCCCCACCAACGACCCCATCGAATCCACCGCCATCCACCAGGTCTTCGGCCCGCGCGCCGCGCACATCCCCATCTCCGGCACCAAGGGTTTCCATGGCCACTCGCTCGGCGCATCCTCCGCCATCGAGACCCTCATCACCGCGCTCGCGCTCCATCACCGCCGCCTGCCCTTCACCCTCGGCACCACCACGGTCGATCCCGCCATCGACCTCGACATCATCCTCAACACCCCGCGCGCCCTGCCCTCCGAAGGTCCCATCGTCGCCCTCACCAACTCCCTCGCCTTCGGCGGCCTCAACGCCATCCTCTGCCTCCGCAACGCCCCCCCGCGCTAGATCCCTGGCCCTTCTTCGCGTTCTTCCGCGCACCTCTTCGCGCTCATTGCGAGAGCGCCGTTTCCCGTTCTCGCTCCTCCCAGCAACCCATTACCACCCCGGCACCTCACCCAGATTCACACCGACCCTTCACCCCGCATACATCTCCCAGAAACATTTCTCTTGCAATAACTCCCGCTCGCCGCTAGGCTAGCTCCAATCCCTGTCCCATTTGGCCTTCAGCCGAGACTCTCCACGACGAGAGACCCGGTGCTCCGACGACGCATCTCTGCGCGATCGGGCAGTCCTACATTCCTTCCATTCGCCGTGTTCCCCACGGTGCAGCAGAACTGTTTTTCATTTTCGAGGTCACGCGCATGAAAAGATTCTTCGCCAGGTTTCTAGCTCTCGTCACCTTCCTCGCACTCGCCATCCCCAGCTTCGCCCAAACCTATCGCGGAGGCATCAACGGTACCGTCACCGACGCAACCGGTGCCGTCATCCCCGGCGCGGCCGTCGTCGCCACCGACGCCGATACCGGCATCGCCCACAACACCACCAGCTCCTCCGCCGGCGAGTTCCTCTTCCAGGACCTGCCCCTCGGAACCTACAACGTGGCCGTCAACGTGCCCGGCTTCGCCGTCGCCAAATTCGACAAGGTCGAGGTGGCCGCCGGTACCACCTACACGCTGCCCGTCAAGCTGGAGATTTCGTCCGCCGGCACCGTTATTGAGGTCAACGCCGGAGCCATCGCACTGGATACCACAACCGTTACCCAGACCACGGTCCTTGACGCAAAAACAGTCGCCGACATTCCCCTCAACGGGCGCGACTTCACCCAGATGATCTCGCTCACCCCCGGCTACGCCGGCTACAGCGGCGGCGGCTACGGTTCGCTCAATGGAACGCGCGCCAACCAGATGAATTGGCAGATCGACGGCGTCGACAACAACGACCTCTGGCACAACATCCCCGCCGTCAACCAGGGCGGCGTCTCCGGCATCGCCGGCATCATCCTGCCGCTCGACGCCGTCGACCAGTTCTCCGCGCAAACCCAGGCCGGCCCCGAAGGCGGACGCAATCCCGGCGGCACCGTCAATCTCACCCTCCGCTCCGGCACCAACCAGATCCATGGGACCGCCTACTACTTCAACCGTAACGAACTCTTCGGCGCAAAAAGCCCCTTCTCCCCCACCAAGCAGAAGGTGCGCAACTACAACACCGGCTTCTCCGTCGGCGGCCCCTTCCTCAAAGACAAGCTCTTCGGCTTCCTCACCTACGAGCAGCAACGCTTCGTCATCGGCGAATCCGGCAGCGCCACCGAGCCCTCGCAGGGTTACATCAACGACGCCACCGCAGTCGATATCGCCGCCGGAGTCCCGCAAAGCCAGATCAACTTCATGACTGGCGTCCTCAAGGCCCTCTACCCCGCGAAGATCTTCTCGCTGCCAGAGACCGTCAACAACTACCACTCGTCCGATCCCGAGTTCGGCTACAGCTACAACGGCCTGGCCAAGGTCGACTACCACATCACCGATAAGGACTCACTCAGCGCCCACTGGTTCGTCGGACAGGGAAACCAGGTCGCCCCTGTCGGCTCCCAGCTCCTCGACTACTATGAAGTCGCCCCCATCCACGTGCAGAACATCGCCATCGTCTATAACCGCGTGCTCTCCAGCGCCATCACCAATGAGCTCCTCATCGGCGTCAACTACTTCAACCAGGTCTTCAACGACGACAACACCAGCCAGAACGTCCAGTCGCTCGGCTTCCTCACCGGCGCATCCTTCCCGAATGCTCCGCACGTCACGATCGGCTCCTTCGATCCGGTTGGCGAGACGCCTCCGGAGGGACGCAACGACATCACCGCGCACCTCACCGACCAGCTCTCCTGGGTCAAAGGAAAGCACCAGTTCCGCTTCGGCGGAGAGATCCGCAAAGCTCAACTGGATGAGTTCTACCACCGCCACGCCAACGGCTCCTTCGCCTTCGACGGCGGAGAGGTCGTAAGCGGAGGCTCAGGATACGTCGATTCTCTCGCCGACTTCCTCGCAGGCGAGACCACCAGCGGAACCATCGCCATCGGCGACCCCGAGCGTCAGGTCTTCGTCAACACCTGGTTCCTCAACGCCGGCGACTCCTGGCAGCTCACCCCCAAGCTCAACGTCAACTACGGCCTGCGCTACGACTACGAAGGACCCCTCCACGATCCCTACAAGGACATGTCGATCTTCGAACCAAGTTCGACTTCGACCGGCGGACTCGTCTTCCAGGGCGCTCAGATCGCCAATCTCTACCCCCAGTACTACAAAAACATCAGCCCGCGCGTAGGCTTCAGCTACGGCGTCAATCCCACCACGGTTCTTCGCGCTGGCTTCGGGTACTACGCCGACACCCCAAACCTCAACCCCTTCCTCGATAATCGTCCCGGCAACCAGGCACCCAACGGAGTCGAAGGAAACCCCGGCGGAGCCAGCCCCGTCTACAATGTCGCCCCAACCGGCGGCAACCAGACGGTCATCCAGCAGGGCACACCCATCTTCCCCTCGGCCCTCAACGGCTCACCCTGCTCTGCAAACTCACCCTGCGGCGTCTTCTCCATCGCACCCAACTTCCGCCCCTCCTACAACGAGAACTACAACGTCAATATCGAGCACACCTTCGCTCCCAGCGTAGTCATGCAGCTCGGCTACGTCGGCTCCGAAGCTCGTCACCTGCTCAGCCTCCTCGACATCAACCAGAACGCCCCCGGCGTCTATGCCACCTCGCTCGCACAACAGATGGCGCGCCCTTACTACAGCACCTACCCGCAGTACGGCAACATCAACCAGATTTCGCCCATCGGCACCGCCAACTACAACTCACTCCAGGCTCAAATCCGCATCGCAAACTGGCATCACCTCACCACCCAAACCGTCTACACCTGGTCGCACGCGCTTGACGAAGTGACCGCCTATCGCGGCGCGCTCCCCCAGAACAACAACAACTTCAAAGGCGACTACAGCAACTCCGACTTCGACACCCGAAACACCCTCGTCAGCTTCCTCAGCTACGAAGTCCCAGGCTCTTCGCACCTCCAGGCGCTTACCCGCGGCTGGCAGTTCAACGGCCTGCTCACCTTCCACGGCGGCCAGCCCTTCACCGTCTTCGCCGGATCCGACGTCAGCGGAACCACCGAGGGCAACGATCGCGCCGACCAGATCGGCCCAGTCAAAACCGGCTACCAGGGACAATCCCCCAACGCAAACTGGATCGACCTCAACCAGTTCGCACTCGCCGCACCCGGAACCTTCGGAACTTCGCGCCGCAACGGCTACTACGCACCCGGCTACAGCGACGTCGACTTCTCCGTCTTCAAAAACACCAAGGTCTTCGAGCGGGTCACCGTCCAATTCCGCGCGGAGCTCTTCAACCTCTTCAACCGCACCAACTTCGCCCCGCCCTCGGCCTCAGTCGGCGGCAGCGCCACCCTCTACGACACCATCGGCGACTACAACGGAGCCCCCGGTATCGGCGCCGGCGAACCCTTCAACACGCAGTTCGGCGCCAAAGTCATCTTCTAACCCAACCTAACCCCACCTTACCCCACCCTAGCGCAAGCAAGGGTGGGGTTTTCACTGCGCAAATCTGCGTCCTTCTCCGCGCTCTCTGCGCGAGGCTTTCGCCCTTCTCCAGAATCCATCATCTAAACTCAAACCTATGTGTGGAATCGTCGGTTACATCGGTCCGAAGTCTGTCGTCCCCGTCGTCATTGAAGGTCTGCGCCGCCTCGAATACCGCGGCTACGATTCAGCCGGCATTGCCGTAGGCGGCTCACCCGAGGCCCCCAACGCGCTCGAACTCCGCCGCGCCTCCGGCAAGCTCCGCAACCTCGAAGCCGTCATCGCCGCCTCGCCCATCCACGGCACCTACGGCATCGGCCACACCCGCTGGGCCACCCACGGCCGCCCCACCGAAGAAAACGCGCACCCCCACCGCGACGGCACCGGAACCCTCGTCGTCGTGCACAACGGCATCGTCGAAAACTACCTCGCCCTCAAGCAATCCCTCATCGCCAAGGGCCACATCTTCCAATCCGAAACCGACACCGAGATCATCGCCCACCTCATCCAGGACGAGCTGGAACTGGGTGCCCCATCTCAGACTGCTTCATCGTCTGAGGTGGGCTTATCCGACGTCGAATCCAATCCTTCCGAAGCCGTCCTCTCCGACACCCTCAAAACCCTTCCCATCCCCCTCGACGAAGCCGTCCGCCGCGCCGTCAAGCGCCTCACCGGAGCCTTCGCCATCGGCGTCCTCTCCGCCCACGCGCCCGACACCCTGGTCGCCGCGCGCATGGGGCCACCTGCCGTTTTGGGCATCGGCGACGGAGAATACTTCCTCGCCTCCGACGTCCCCGGCATCCTCCACCACACCCGCAACATCCACTTCCTCGCCGACGGCGAAGTCGCCACCCTCACCAAGCAAGGCATCACCCTGACGGACTTCGAGGGCGCAGCCCTCCCCTTGAAAGTCCAGCGCATCGCCTGGGACCCCATCCAGGCCGAAAAAGCCGGCTACAAGCACTTCATGCTCAAAGAAATCAACGAGCAGCCCCGCGCCGTCCGCGACACCACCCTCGGCCGCGTCTCGCTCACCACCGGCGAAGTCTTCCTGCCCGACATGCAGATCACCGCCGCCGAGTTCAAAGCCGCCACCGGCATCACCATCGCCGCCTGCGGCACCTCCTGGCACGCCGGCCTGGCCGGCAAATTCATGATCGAGCGCCTCGCCCGCATCCCCGTCGACGTCGACTACGCCAGCGAATACCGCTACCGCGACCCCATCCCCGACGCCACCACCCTCGGCCTCCTCATCACCCAGTCCGGCGAAACCGCCGACACCATCGCCGCCCAGCAGGAGCTCATCAGAAAGGGCTCAAAGACCCTAGCCATATGTAATGTCGTCGGCGCCGCCATCACTCGCGCCGCGCAAGGGACGATCACCACCAACGCCGGCCCCGAAATCGGCGTCGCCAGCACCAAGGCCTTCACCGCCCAGCTCACCGCCCTCTTTGTCTTCGCGCTGTACCTCGCCCAGCAGCGCGGGGCAATCACCGGCGACGAGTCGCTGCACCTCGTCACCGAACTCTCCCACATCCCCGCAAAACTCGAACAAGTCCTCCGCGCCGTCGACGACCAATGCTGCCAGCTCGCCAAGGTCTTCTCTACCGCAAACGACTTCCTCTTCCTCGGCCGCGGCATCCACTACCCCATCGCCCTCGAAGGCGCCCTCAAGCTCAAGGAGATCTCCTACATCCACGCCGAAGGCTACCCCGCCGGCGAGATGAAGCACGGCCCCAACGCCCTCATCGACGAAACCCTCCCCGTCGTCTGCATCGCCACCAAAGACCCCGCCGACCCCAGCTCCGTCCTCAAGTACGAAAAAACCCTCTCCAACATCCAGGAGGTCACCGCGCGTTCCGGTAGGGTGATCGCAATAGCGACAGAGGGCGACGACACCATCGCCCAGCTGGTCGAACACGTCATCCACATCCCCCCCGCCCCGGAGCTCCTGCTCCCCATCCTCGAAGTAGTCCCCTTGCAGTTGCTCGCCTACCACATAGCCGTCCGCCGCGGCTGCGACGTCGACCAACCCAGGAACCTGGCGAAAAGCGTGACCGTGGAGTAAGGTAAAACCACCCGCAGAACGTGGACCCGCGTCAACGCCCCCGCCACAAGATGCTCTCCGGACCCTCGCAGCCGAGTCGCGGAGGTAAACCAGTGAGGGCCTATCTTAAGGAACGTTTTTATGGTCTTTCAAGGAGCCACTCCATTCAACCGATGCGCAGCTGGTTTGATCGTCCTGTACGCGACCATTCTTTTCAGCGGCCAGTCCGCTGGCCAGCCGAGCCCGACTACATACCAACAGGGCACTTGTATCATCGCCGTCTGGTCAGTGAACGCTCTTAGCATAGCGTCAGACGCCCGGACAATCATCACCATGGGTCGAACTGTAGGCGTGGGGCAGAACACATGCAAGGTCGCGAGAGCTTCGCCCACCACCCTGCTTGCAGTCGATGGCCTTCGATCAATCACAGCGGTCGGAACCGCCCACAAATCTTGGGATGGACTTGCTGCAGCCACGAGGATCTTCTCACTACTTCCTAACAACGCCACTGAGACGGATATGCTCGCGGCTGCCGCAAACTGGCAATCCGACCTTATATCCTTCGTTGCGGCCAGCGACGCACCCCTTCCGAAGCCACCACCACCGGCAGATAATCTCGTAACACTTCACGTTTTTTTCCACGTGGGCGGCCGCGCGCTTGTTCTAACAGCAAGAATCTCGTTGGTGGCTGGCGAACTATCCCCCACGAAGCCGTATTTAGTTACCCCTCCTTTTAGTTCTGGTTTCGAGGTTCTAAAATACGGGAGCTGTTCTGTCTTCCTCGGGAACTCCATGCCGAGAGGTACTCTTAGCGCATCAGAGTTGCGCACCTATGAAGAACTCCGGAGCGGAGTACGCGAAACGAGCAGCGGCGATGCCCTCGGGCACCTCGCCTTGGGCTACGTTGAGCTTGGAGCGGAGATAAGCGGACGGCTCGCCACGCCCGGCAATCCTGGAGACGTTGCCGCTCCTTTCACAGTACTGACCAGCAGCACCGATGACCCGCGATGGCGAACCGTCACTAAGGGGGCGTGTGATGCTCTTTAGAGCGGCTGGTGTCCCACTCATCCGAAGAAGCCCGGATGAATGGGGCACAGTCCGTCTTTCCAAGACAAAAGGTCCGTCTTTTCCCAAAACAGAACTCCGTGCCCCATTCATCGCGTCTTTGTCTCATGCGATGAGTGGGTCCACCTGAGCTCTTCCCCAGTCGACACCAACACCCGATCCGCTCCACCCACTCATCCGAAGAAGCCCGGACGAATGGGGCACAGTCCGTCTTCCCAAAACAAATTGTCCGTCTTTTCCCAAAACAGAACCTCCGTGCCCCATTCATCGCGTCTTTGTCTCACGCGATGAGTGGGTCCACCCCAACCTTCAACTAACCTCAACCCATGCCCTACGGTCTAAAACGTTTCCACCAGGCCGAATCCCTCCACTTCATCACCTTCAGTTGTTACCACCGTCTCCCCTACCTGGCCGACCCAACCTCCAAAACCCTCACCGAACAGATCCTCGAACGAACCCGAGCGAGACACCAGGCCCGCATCTACGCCTACGTCCTCATGCCCGAGCACCTGCACCTCCTCATCAACGAGCCGCCGGCCATCCTCCTCGATCAGTTCCTCAAGTCCTTCAAACAGGAAACCTCCCGCCGTCTCAAGGGCACCCGCAAGCAGTTCTGGCAGACCCGCTACTACGACAAAAACATCCGCGGCCCCGAAGCCCTCTCCGAAGTCATCCAGTACATCCACCAAAACCCCGTAGCCCGCGGCCTCGTCTCCAACCCCGAAGCCTACCCCTGGAGCAGCTACCGCCACTACGCCACCAACCACCCCGGCCCCATCGAAATCGAATCCCAATCCACTGCCACGCGTCGCGAAACCCAGCTCACCCAATAATTCGTGTCAACATCTCCGTGCCCCATTCATCGCGTCTCTGCCTCAAGCGATGAGTGGGTCCACCACGGACCCGTCCCTAACCGAAGCCGATCCCTCCAGAACCGGCCACCCCTCCCGAAACAGAACCACCCCAAAAAAATAAACCTCAATCCCAAACCCTCAAAAACCCGCCAAAAACACCCTTGTCAAGCCCCCCAGCCTCCCACCATCACCGCAACCCCAACCGATTGAGCAACATACCTCCAAAAACCAGATGTCCATTTCACCCCCTCCAGCTTGGTATACTGGTATTAGAGATAAACCAAGAAAGGCTCCGCCACGCAGCGGAGCCTTTCTCATTGCACCCATAACCCCTTTATTTTGAATATTTTACCCGTAACCCCAATCGAATGAATATTTTGCAGTCACGAAAACCCCTAACCCCAACATTCCAGAGATTTTAGCGAAAAGCACAGGGGGAGGGGGGATACCCCCTCCAACCCACTTAGGAAGGCTTCGTCTCCGGATTCGCACTCGTTCCACCCAGCCACTTCGGATTCTGCGCCGTCCCATCGAAGATGTTCGACGTCTTGAACGGTTCGAACTTGCCCGTCATCGCAGCCTGTTCCGTCCGTCCCAGCAGTTCGGTCCGTTGCGCCTCAGTCATCGGAGTGAAGTTCTTCGCCGCAGTCAGCGCCTGCTCCAGCAGCATCTGGTTCTCCATCCCGGTAATCACCACCGAAACGCCAGGAACCGAAAGCCCATAATGCAGCGCCTCCGCTGGCTGAAACGTGTTGCTCTTCAGCAGCCAGCCATCGCCGAACGTCTTCATCGCCAGAACGCCGGTTCCAGCCTTCAGCGCAACCGGAATCACCTCGTTGGTAAACGACCGAAAGTGTGCGTCGAACACATTCACCGGCATCTGCACCGTGTCGAACTTGAACCCATGTTGTTCGGCAATCTTGAACATCTGCAGGTGAATCGCAGGATTCTTGTGCCCTGTAAACCCGATGTAACGAATCTTCCCCGCAGCCTTCGCTGCCATCGCCGCGTGAATCGCTCCGTCGTCTGCGAAGATCCGATCCGGATCCTCAAACCGCAGAATCTCGTGAAACTGCACCAGGTCGATCGTGTCCGTGTTCAGCCGTCCCAGCGACTGCTCCAACTGCTTGTCATAATCCTTCGCCGTGCGCGCGTCCAGCTTGGTCATCAGAAACACCTTCTGCCGATAACCGTCCTTCAGCGCCTGTCCCATCCGAACCTCGCTGATGCCGTCGTTGTAATCCCAGCAGTTATCCATAAACGTGATGCCACCGTCGATCGCCGATCGCACCAGCTTGATCGCGTCCTGCTCCTGCACCTTTCCGTCCTTATCCAGGTGATAACCGCCCATTCCAATCGCGGAGACGCGCTCGCCCGTCGTCCCCAGCTCGCGGTAGATCATTCCCGGATCCTCCGGACGATCGACTGGTTTCCGATCCGACGTCTTGCCCGCCTGCGCCACAGCCGCTCCGCTCGAAACCGCAGCCACACCCGCTGCACTCGCTGCCTTCAGAAAATCACGCCGCTCCATCGCTGTACTCCTTCGCTAAAAGCGTTTGGATGCAGGCTCATCGCGAGAGGTCGAAGCCAAATTGACCGGAGATTGACGACAGAACATCTGCTCTTCGCTGAAGATGAAAAGAGCATTACAAAGGCTTTTTATGTTGCACAAAAATCTAACAAGCGTCTCACCCGTACCAAACCAGCCTCAATCCAACCTTCACCTGGTCTCCGGAAATCGGACCCGCAGCGCTCAGCCCTCCAAACTGGCTGAGCTCGCGGTGATCGCCTCGCGCCGCTGCTCGTCGTTCCTTGCGGAAGCGGCCGTTCTGGTCCTCGTCTTCGGTATTCTGGACTATTTCATGCTGCGCGGCCGCATCGAGCTGCCGTGGATCGTCGGCGCGCTCGCCATCTCGCTCGGCCTGCTCGGCGCCAGCATCGCCACGGACTTCGGCGCCCAGCGCTGGATCAAGGCTCATCCCTAGCGTCCCCAACGAAGACTCCTCGGACGACGCGCACTAAGCGCGCTCTCCTGAGAGACAATCCAACTATGTCCGAGCCGCTGTTCGTCTACGGAACGCTGCACCCGGATCGCGCCCCTGCGGAGATCGCTCCGGCAGTCGCGCTCCTGCGCTCGCTCGGCCAAGCAACTCTCCGCGGCCGTTTGCTCAACCTTGGTGCCTTTCCCGGATTGCTGCTGCCAGGCGACGAGCTTGTCCCCGGAGAGCTCTTCGCCCTGCCCGAAGATCGGCAGCTCTGCACCCGCGTCTGGCAGCAGCTCGATGCTTACGAGGACTTCGAGCCCAGCTCTCCCGAAACCAGCCTCTTCACCCGAGTGCTGACGCGAGTCACAACCTCTCCAACCGAAACCTGTCTCGCGTGGGTCTATCTCTTCAACCAGCCGGTTGCAGATCGAGCCTAGCGCTCGAAGATTACGGGATGCTTCTCCTGATACCAGCAGGGTTTTACCCCGCCTTGGGGAAAGACCGATTGGCTGCAGCTGATAGGCCCTTCGCCGTCGGGGTAGAACTGCTCTTTGCTGCCCTTCAGCTCCGCCACCTGGAACCACGTCACCTGCACGGTTCCCATTCCGCCGCCGCGCGCCACGCGAATCCGCCAGATGCCCCAGTCGACGACGAACATCACCAGCAGGGCGACGGCGAGCGCGGCTGCTGTGTATCCCAGAATCTTCTTCAACGTCTCCTCCGGCCTGCTACCAAACAGTAAACCAACAAATCCGGTAAGCCGTCTGAGAAATCATCTATCCTTGCAGCATCCCCAAAAAGACACTTCTATTCCGGCCGGCCCAGAGCCCACATCCGCCATCTGCAGGAGACTCACCATTCGCACTCGTCTGATCGCCCTCGCCACATTCGTCCTTTGCACCTCCGCCGCGCTCCGCGCCCAGGCCCCGAAGCCCGGGCCTGACCTTCTCGTCTTCGTCAACGGCGAGCAGCTGACCGGAACGCTCGAGAAGGCCGACGGCAAGTCGATCACCTTCAAGTCGCTGATGGCTGGCGAGATCACGGTGCCGTGGTCGAACATCAAGACGTTGCACTCCAGCCAGACCTTCGCCGTGCTGAAGCCGAAGCAGGAGCTGACCAAGAAGGATGCGCTGACGGCTGCGCCCGAAGGTGCGATTTCGGCTGAGACGACGGACAAGAAGACCGAGGTCTCAATTACCTCGCCGACCGCGACGACCAATCTGCCGCTCGCCGAGGTGGACCAGATGATCCCGACGGCCGACTTTACCAAGGCGCTGGCGCCGATGAAGTGGGATCAAGGCTGGGCCGGAACCGCGTCGGGCGGTGTGTCGCTCGTGCGCTCCACGCAGGATTCGACGACCTTCAACGGTGCGATTGCGCTAAGCCGCGCGCTGCCGACGGTCTCCTGGCTGCCGCCGCGTTCGCGCACCTCGCTCGGCTATACGCAATCCTACGGAACCACCTCGCAGACCGGCGATCCGACGGTCAAGACCAACATCTTCCACGCGGACGTGGAACAGGACGAGTACTTCTCGCCCAAGCTCTTCATCCTGGTCGATGCCACGTTCGATCACAACTTCTCCTCCAACCTGAATCTGCAGCAGGCGTACGGCGCCGGCATCGGATACAACGTTGTGAAGAGCGCCAAGCAACAGTTGGACCTGAAGGTGGACCTTCACTACGAGAAGCAGTCCTTCTTCGATCCGACCACGACGGCGAACATCGTCGGTTCCACCTTCGCCGAGACCTACCTGCGCAATCTGCCGAAGAAGCTGGTCTTCACTGAGTTCGGCTCGTTCACGCCCGCCTGGAACGACTCGAACGATTATTCGGCGCACGTCAACGCGTCGCTCGGCTTCCCGGTCTACAAGGGGCTCGGCTTCTCGATTGCCGGGATCGACGACTACTTGAACGACGCGCCGGTCGGCTCGAACAAGAACTCGTCGCAGTTCAACATGAACCTGACCTACACCATTAAGCCGCGCTAACTCGGCTATTCTGAAGCAATGGGTCTGTTCAAGAAGAAGCTGAAGCAGGAACACAAGATCATGCTGCAGGCCGAGCGTGCGGGCGGCGCGCTGCTGCCGGAGTATCACCGCGCTACGCCCGAGTGCCCGCACCCCGAGCGCTGGCACATGTACGACTCCATGACGGCCGAGGCGGAGGTGCTCGAGTTTCTGCGTACGCTGGTCACGACCCTGAAGCCGGAGTTGATCGTCGAAACCGGCTCGTTCCTCGGCGTCTCCACGCTCTGGATGGCCGAAGGCATGGCCGCCAACGGCTTCGGCAAGATCATCTCCTGCGAGTTCGATCCGGTCGTCTTCGCCAAGGCGCAGGAGAAGATCGCGGCGTCACCGCTCGCCCGCTTCATCGAGCTGCGCAACGAATCGTCGCTTGCGATGCAAGTAGAAGGCGAAATCGACATCTTCTTCTCGGACTCCGATGTCGACATTCGCGCGGCCGAGGTCAAGCGCTTCCTGCCGCAGATCCGCTCGACCGGCCTGATCTTGATGCACGATGCGAGCTCACACATGAAGACAGTGCGCGATGCGGCGTTCGGGCTCGAAGCGGAGGGATTGGTGTCGTGCATCTTCCTGCCGACCCCGCGCGGACTGGTGCTGGCGCAGAAGAGGGAAGGGCGCACGTAGAACAAGCAACTGCAAGTGCGCCCTTGTCGCGGGCGGCGACCACTTCGTGGAGTGATTGCTTTGCGTGGCGGGTTAGAGGTTGAACAGCTCGCGCAGGCGCTTGGTTTGGTTGCGGCTTACCGGGATCTCCGTCTTCTTTGGGTCGTCCATGCGGAGCTGGTAGCTGGATTTGAACCACGGCACGACCTCGCGGATGTGCTGCAGATTCACCACGTAGGAGCGGTGGGCGCGCCAGAACGTCTCAGGATCCAGCTGTTCCAGCAACTCTTCGAGCGTGCGGCAGTTGGATTGGCCTTCGATCGTGGAGGTCGCGACCGAGATTGCGCCTTCCTCGATAGCCGCAAAGCAGATCTCCTTCTGGTCGACGAGCAGCAGGCGGTTCTGCGCGCGCACCACCACCTTGCCGGTATTTGCCTTTGCGGCGGCCTGGGCAGGCACCGCGGCCGATTCACCGACCAGCCGCAGCAGCGCATCGAGCTTCGCCGCGGTGCCGTCATCGCCCGGCGCGCCGGCTGCCGGCATCCGCGCACGCGCCTTATCAAGCGTCTGCGCGACGCGCCCCTGGTCGAAGGGTTTTAGCAGGTAATCGACGGCGTTTACCTCGAACGCACGCACCGCGTACCGATCGTAGGCGGTGGCGAAGACGATCTGCGGTAGCTTCAGCTTCAGTTCGATCAACCGCTTGATCACGCCGAATCCGTCGAGGCCGGGCATCTGCACATCGAGGAAAGCAAGGTCGGGTGTCTGCGAGGCGATCAGCTCGACGGCCTCGATGCCGTTGCTGCCGACGCCGACAACCTCGACTACACCGTCGGCCTCCAGCAAGTATTGGAGCTCCTGCCGCGCGAGACGTTCGTCGTCGATGATGACTACGCGAAGGGGCATGAAGTCCAGTGTAATCACAACGGACGGTGAGAGGTCGGGCTAGCCGCGATAGACGCGCAGCCGCGCGGGCGTCTGGTCTTCCTGCAGGTCGTGCCCGCACTGCTTGCAGTAGACGTCGGTGATCTCGACGCCGCGGAAGCACTGGCCGCACACCGGCGCCATCTGGAACTGGCACTGCGGACAGAAGTGATAGCTGGAGGCGATCTCGGTGGAGCAATGCGGGCAGCGCGAGAGCATGGGCTGGCGCAGCAGGAAGTACACCACGGCGCCGATGCCGCCGGGCATCAGGATGACGATCAGCATCCACAGAGGCGCGGACATGTTGCGCCGCTTCACGTCGCGGCTAACGTACCCCATCAGCAGGAAGTAGCTGGCGACCAGGGTTCCGGAGGAGTAGCCCATCATGATGCGCATCGGCATCATGCCGGCGCGCGGTGCCGGCAGTACGAAGTGCGTAAGGTATTCGTTTCCGAGAAAGGCGGCGATGGCGAGCACGATGGACCAGAGCGGAATCATGCGGAGGTCATCGGTGTTCATGCCTTCGCGTTCCAATACAGCCTCAGCCGAGGCCTTACGCCCGAAGTTCATCGCCTGCTCCCATCGTTCGAGTTGGCACTCGCACGACGAAACCATACCACCACCAGCACGATGACGGAAAGTGGAATGCACCACAGCGCAAGCATCATCATGTTCTGGCTGGAATCCGGAATGCCGTTCGTCGTCAGCTCGCTCTCGTCCAGGATGCTCCACACCGCGAACAGGATCGAAACGAGAAAGCCGAAGGAGACGAGCAGCGGAAACCAGAGGCTGCGCACGCGGCGCTTCTGTTCTGCCAGCGTCTTGGCGCGTTCGCGAACGACGCGATGGGTGCGGTTGACCGCCGCGGCGGATGCGCCTGCATTCAACAGGGCACCAGAGAGCCGAAGCTCCGCGCCGAAGTTCTGTTCATGGTCGAAGTGTTCGGTCACGCGGTCACACTCCCCGCCGCATGGGCTCGCCGCAGATGCTCCACCTCGGGCTTCAGCGCGGCCAGGCCCCGGTACAAGCGGGATTTGACCGTCGAAAGCGGGGCCCGCGTTACCGTTGCAATCTCGTCCAGCGACATCTCCTCGTGGAAGCGCAGCGTCAGCACCTCGCGGTAGCTGGGTTCGAGCTTCAGCAAAACTTCCGCGACCTCGGCGCGATCTTCGCGCGTCGCAAACTGCTCCAGCGGCGAGGGGCCGTCGATGGCAACCTCAAACGGCCGTTCATCTTCGCCGGTCTCGCTCATCTCGTCCAGCGAGGCCATCTGGCGCTTGCGCGAGAGGTCGATGACGAGATTCCGCGCGATGGTGAAGAGCCACGTATCGAAGCGCGCCTTGCCGTTGTACTGCGCGCCGCGCAGCAGCACGCGCATCCAGGTCTCCTGGAACAGGTCTTCGGCGACCTCACGCTTGCCCGTGAGGAAGAGCAGGTAGCGCAGAAGGCGGTGCTGATACTGCTCGATCAGGCGGTCGAGCAGTTCGGCGTCGTTGCGCTTCAGACCCCTGGCAATTGCCAGGTTTTCGCGCTGAATCTCTGCGATGCGTTCGGCTTCCAGGCTCGCGGTGCCGCCGCGGACCAGTCCTGCCGTGAGTGTCTGCGCTACGCCCATGAGCCTCAAGACGTCTCCCCCGCCAGAAAGTTGCAGCTTTTTCCGCATGTTGGTTCAGTGTAGTCCCGCGGGGTGAAAGTGGGAAAGGCTGCGGGCAGCTATCAGCTGTGAGCTCTTAGCTTTTAGAGAACAAAGATCAAGGGATCGAGCGGAACATGCGGTCCCAACGGGCGAAGTCCGTCCAGCCGCCGGAGCCCTTTTCCCCCGGCTGGCGGTAGGAGAAATAGACCATCACCGGTTTGCCGACGATGTGGTTTCGCGGCACAAAGCCCCAGTAGCGGCTGTCGTCGCTCTCGTTCCGGTTGTCGCCGAGTACGAAGTAGTCGCCGGCGGGGACAGTCATTTCGCCCTCCCGCACCAGGCCGCGAAGGCGAATCCACCAGGCCGGGTCGACCCGCGCGTCCAGCGTGGAGAGGTTCGGGAAGTCGTCGCGGTAGCCGTCGGGCGGGCTGGCGCGGTAGATCGCGTAGGGCTCCTTCAGCGGGCGGCCGTTGACGAAGACGCGATTGCCGTGCAGATAGATGTGGTCGCCGGGCAGACCAATCACGCGTTTGACCAGGTGCACCGAGGGGTCTTCGACGGGGTCGTGAAAGACCACCACGTCGCCGCGTTTTACGCCGGCGGGCGGCAGCGCCAGCAGGTTGTCGTCGGAGACCGCCTGGCGATCGAGCAGGAGGAAGTCGCCGACCAGCAGCGTGGGCTCCATGGAGCCCGAAGGAATGCGGATGGGCTGAACCGTGAAGGTGGTCAGAAAGAGCGCGACGATCAGCACGAACAGCAGCGATTGAACCGCCGGCAGAAACCCCACGGGATGATGATGGTGGTGCGCCAGCCGCCACTGCTTGGCGGCCTCCAACTCTTCGGCCGTAGTGCGGGTGGGCGGCGGAGCTTCAGGCGGCGGGCTGACCGGCGTGGTGACTTCGTGATCGGGTGGGTGTACGGCGGGCTCGCTCATGGGGTCAGAGCCCCCATCCCGCGCTCTTGCAGAAGCTGGAAGGCGACCTGCGCCGCGTCCTGTTGCGCCTGCTTTTTCGTGGTTCCCTCCGCTTCAGCAAGGATGCCGAACTCCGCGCCGGGACCGTCCAGGCGCACACCGAAGCGGAACATGCGTTGGTGGGCGGGGCCGCTCTCACTTACGGGAATATAGAGGACGCGGCCAAGGCCTTCGGCTTGCACCAGCTCCTGCAGCGCGGTCTTGTGGTCTTTCACTCCGCCGGCAAACACGGTAATGCCGCCGTTTGGCGGCTGCGCCACGTCTCCCATTACCTCGCGCTCGACAAACCCGCGCGCAACAGCGAGGCCGCCGTCCAGGTACAGCGCGGCGATAATCGCTTCGACGGCGTTCGAGATCAGCGCGGCGTTGCGTCGTCCGCCGGCTTCGTCCGTCGTCGCGCCCAGGCGCAGCCAGCGTCCGAGCTCCAGTCGCGTGCCAACCAGGCCCAGGTTGCGCCGGCTCACCAGCGCGGCGCGCATCTGGGTCAGCTCGCCCTCGCGCGAGGCAGGGAAGCGCTCGCAGAGCGACTCCGCCACCAGCAGGCCCAGCACGGCGTCGCCCATAAACTCAAGCTGCTCGTTATCCTGCGACGGATGGCCGGGGTCCATGCCCTCGGGTCGCGCGCCGTCGAAGACGAACGAGCGGTGCGTCAGCGCGAGCGTCAGCAGCTCCGGCCGGGCGAACTGGTGGCCGAGAACCTGCTCCAGATCCGCCGCGGTGTCTCCGCTGGAGGTCTCGGCTGCTCGCGTCTTTTTGGCCGTCTTGCCCATCACTCTCCAATGTTCAATCTACCGGAGAGAGCGCCTGCATGTCCTACTCGGGCTTGTAGTTCTGCTTCTCGGCTTTGCCGCTGGGGTCCAGCGGCTCTTCCTCTTCGTGCGTCACCTTCGGCACCGAAAACGGGGTGGCGAGCCCCTTGTCGGCTGCCGCCTTCGCGTCGGGCGGTACGCCGGGAACGGTGAGCGCGGCCTTGTACTCGGTCATCGCCTGCGCACGCTGCGTCGGTTCCTTGGTGTCGTACAGCCGGCCGAGATAGATATGTGCCCAGGCTTCCGTGTGCGGATCCTTGGCGGTTTTGGCCACCTGCTCGAAGTCGCTCATGGAGGTCTCAGGATCGCCCTGCATCAGCACGACGCGCGCCTTCAGGTAAAGAGCCTGCGCGTGGTCCTGCCTGGGGTCGGTCAGGGCCTTATCGGCAATCTCGTCGGCGTCGTCCAGCTTGCCCTCGTACATATCCTTCTCGGCAAGCATCAGGCCGGTCAGCGCCCTGGGCGCGCGCCGCACGTACTCGTTCGAGCCCTCGGGCAGAAAGGCAATCTGTTCGTCGTGGTGCTGTTCGCGGCCAACGTCCATGCCGTACACCATCTGGCCCATGTACTCGTTCAGGCCTTCGGGCTGGTGTTCCAGCTGAACAAGCTGGTCGTAGAAGTATTCCGTCAGCACCCAGCCCTGGCGCATGTCGAGCTCCACCTGCTTGCGGCGCGCCTGCTCGGTGTCGTGCTCATACGCGGTCAGCCGATCGGTGTACATGGCGTCGGCCTGGCGATCCTTCGGGCCGGTCGGCTTCGCCGGAGGCGCCAGCCCGGTATCCATGCGGCGCGCCTCGATCGCCTTGATCAGGCACTCCGTCACCAGCGCCACCACGTCCGTCTTGTAAGCGTACTCCAGCGGAGCGTCCGCCACCGGCTTCAGCAGGGGCTGCAGCCGGGCCATCGAGGCCGCCCGCGCATAAACCAGCGGCTCGATGGTGTAGTGCAGGTACGTGTGGCGAATCTGGTCCATCCGGACGGCGCCGGCTGCGTTCGGCGAGGTCACCACAATGTAGTCGCTCGCGTAGATGCGGGCGTTCGGCTCATTCGGCGCCAGCATCGGCTCAATCAGGATCAGCAGTCGACGGTCTTCGTAGCTGCTGATCGGGATCTTCAGGTAGATGTTCGTGCCGAAGACCAGGTCGGTGACCGGCTTGTGCAGCCGATCGGTGATCGCCTCGTACTCCGCGTGGTGCTTCAGCCAGATGGCGTGCAGGCCCACGGCGCCGGCGAAGGTGCGCAGCAGCGGCAGAATATTTACCACGCCGAGCGCGTCCGGCGGCATCTCCGTCTCATCCGCGATCGGGTTCAGCGCGGGCGCGGGTCCCAGGTACAGGCCAAGCGAGACGTACTGCGCGGTGTCGCGGCCCTTGTCCGAAAGCTGGTGGTTGTCAATGTACTTGCAAAGCGCGTCCTGCGCGCCTTTGGCCGCGGCGGAACCGGCCACGGCGGCGGCGACATCGGCCCGCACCTCCGAGCGAATGGGGCTCGAATCCGCAAGGTCGGCATCGTAGCCGCACGCGTTCAAGGCAACAGCAACGTCGAAGAGAGATTCGTTGCTCTCAAGCGTGATCGATCCGACCGACGGATCGCTGGTCCCGTTCGTGCCCGGGTGAACCTTGGACTGCTCCTGCATGACGGCCGCGCCGGCATTCGAGGTGGACGAGGTGGACTGACCGGGCTTCTGCGCGTGGGCAGAGAGCGTGAGGGCTCCGCAGAGGGCCGTGAAGCAAAGGGAAAAGCGCATGAATAAGACCTGTCGAGGGAGCATCTGAAAGTTCGACTCCCCGAGCAAGCATAAGAGAGCGAGGCACGCCTGCACAAACGCGGTCTGAGTTCGCTTGCAAGCAGGTAAGTTAGGCGTGGAAGGAAACCTCGAACTCAATACCGGAATACATGACTTTCGGAGCAAGTTGGCGATTCGGCCCAGGCTCAAACTGCACCAGACCGTAACGCTCCATCTTTCTGAGGGTTCGCGACAGACTCGACTTCTCCCTGCCCGATTGTTCCGCCAGTTCGGCGAGGGATTGCGGATGCTTTTCGTAGATAAGCTTCAGCAGAGCCCGATTCTGGTTGGAGAGAATCTGAGCCAGGCTCTCGATCGATTCGAACCAGACCTTCGGCTCGTCTCCCCTGGGCTTGAACTCGCCTCGGGCAATGGCGAGGGTGCGCTGCTTGAATGTATCGCGAGATGCAATGCCAATCTTGAGCCGGTTCATGGCTTTCCTATCCTTTCCTTCAGAATCTTGTCGGCTTCCACCCAGAAGTCGGCCAATAGAGTTGCGGCGTCTGCAAACTCGTAGAACCTGACACGCCTCCCCTTGTGCGTGTGATCGTACTCAATTCTGGTCTTCGCGCCAGGTCCTGAGCCTTCCGCGATCGCGTGGGCGTTGTCAAACCCGAGGAGACGCTGCCCATGGCCGTCGTGCAGGGTGAGCGAGTAGATCAAGCCATGAGGTCGTTGCGGAGTGACGGGAACCTGCTTTACCTCGAACTTGACCCAGAACGGACCATCCACGACGTAGGAGACGCCGTGGAGGTAAAGCAGAGTATCCAGGCTCGAATCTCTCGCCATGTCCGTTCAATGTTAACATCGGCTATCAACAAGCACAAGATCGAAAACAGCGAAGGCTAACGGAAACCGCGGAGCTGCCCGGCCGTTACGAGCTCAGGACGCAGTCTCTTGCAGAAGAGCGAATCAAAGTGCTCGTAAGCGACGGCTAAACGACCCTAACCCTTAACGAGGATGCCCGAAAAGGTGACCAGAACCCGCCCGCGCACCGGCTCCCCAAACATCCGCGAAGGCTCGTACACCTGGAGCATCAGGTCGTCCTGCACGGCGGCGCGGGTGCGGTCGTCGGCGGGCCCGGAGATGATGTTCCAGTTGTAGACCTTGCCTTCGTCACTGATATCCGCCTCGACCACCACAGTTCCGTCGTCCGGCGTAACCACCGGCTGCTGCTGCGCGGCGGAGTACAGGTAGTGCGGCATGGTGACGGCGCCAAGCGGCTCGTCGTGGGCCAGCACCGCGTTCGGGACAGCGACGACGCCTACCAGCATCGAGATGCCGCCGAAGAGCAGCAGCGCCCCGGCAAAGCCTGAGAGGGTGCGAAAGGCGATCGGCCGAACCAGATTCTCCCAGCGCATCGCCAGGTTATCCCGGAAGCTCTGCTGGCGGCACTTCTCGTGCGAGATAGCCAGCCGCAGCTTCAGGCCGAGATCAGCCGGTGCCTTCACCGGTCCGGTCTGCGAAAGCATCTGCTGCATCGTGCGCCAGGCCGCAAACTCTTCCGTACAAGCAGAGCACGCTTCCATATGCTTCGCGACCGACTGCATCTCGCGTCCGCTGATCGCGCCGTCCAGATACCCGGAGAACGACGTCCTCACCTTCGCGCAATCTGTTCCCTGAAGCGGATTCACCGTGCACCTCCTGCCAGCAGCCTGCCCAGCCCATCCTGAACCAGAACCTCTTTGAGCGCCGCGCGTCCGCGCATCAGCCGGCTCTTCACGGTTCCGGCCGGAACCTGCAGGATCTCTGCTATCTCTTCATACGAGAAGCCTTCCATCTCTCTCAATACAACTACCGTTCGGAACACCTCCGGCAGCTTGCGCAGGGAATCTTCCACCCGCGCCTTCAGCTCGCCGCACTCGGCCTGCTCGTACGGCGTGTTCTGCGCGTCGCGCAGGGTCGCGCCCAGGCACATCGCGTCGTCACCATCGTCTGTGTCGGCGGCACCAATCGGCGTATCGATGGTGAGCTCCTGCTTCTTGTGCCGCGTCCACCAGCGCCGCTGGTTGCTCGCCTCGTGCAGCGCAATGCGGTAGAGCCAGGTGCGCAGGCTGGATTCGCCGTGAAAGCTCTTGATGCTGCGGAAGACCTTGATGAACACTTCCTGGGTAATATCGGCAGCGTCGGCGGGATCCTGCAGGCTGCGGGCGATCAGCGTATAAAGCGGCTGGGAATACTGCGCGATGAGCAGGGCGAATGCCTCCTCGGAGCCAGCCTTGAGCGCAGCGACCAGCGCTGCATCCTCGGTGCGAACTCCAATGGCACTCGCCAGATTTCCCATCGTCGTTCCCGCCTGCATTCGGGTGTCCTCTAGCCTAAGGCCTGGTTCCTACAACCTGCAAATCCGATGTCGTTCGGGGCCGCTGCGAGAGCTCTGAAAAACTGCGCCGCCGGCGGCAGAGTGCTCGCTCACTCCACCAACTTAGACACCGCCGCTCGCTCGATTGTTCCCTCGCCGGCGCACCGGACGGGCCAAACGGCGCGCCGGCCGCGCCAAACATTGACGCAGGCCGCACTCTGCTTCAAAATAGAAAGGAGTGGGCCTGTGGCGCAGCTGGGAGCGCGCTTCCATGGCATGGAAGAGGTCATCGGTTCGATCCCGATCAGGTCCACCAATCCTTTCAAGCATTTAGATTTCCCCCCTTCTTCCCGCGACCTCGTCGCGTCCGCCTCCGAAAAATTCAGAAGCCGGCGCAGCGCGCGCAAACCGCGTTGGGCATCCCTGCGTCTGCTTTGGTTCCTGTCCGGCTCATGGTCTCCTTGCAATCCCCTGGTACGGCAAGGCGCATATGCTAAATTAGCCTGTTCCTGCCTGATCAGCAGCTTTCGCTGCTTTTCGCTTGTCTCCGCAGCCCAATGCGGCGAATCTGGTGGGAACCACCTTTGAGGCTGCCCTTTGCAAAAACTCACTCGACGTGACTTTACCGCGAACCTTACCGCGATCTGCGGCGGCGCACTTGCTCTTGGCAGCTTCGCGGCTCTCTGGCCGGCGAGGCTCCTGGCAGCCCCTGAAACTGCCGCGCCCGCGGACGACGAACTCTCCCATCTCACGTTGCTCGAGGCCTCAACCCGCATCCACAACCGCACCGTCACCGCCACCCAGCTCACCCGGGCGCTGCTCGCGCGTATCGCGGTCTATGACCCCAAGGTGAACGCGTACATCACCGTCATGGCGGCGGACGCGCTTCGGCAGGCGGCGCAGTTGGACGAGGAGGCGAAGGCCGGCAGATTTCGCAGCCCCCTGCACGGCATTCCCATCGCGCTCAAGGACAATATCGACACCGCGGGCACCCGCACGACGGCCGCCAGCCCCATGTTCAAAACGCGCGTGCCCACCGAGGATGCGGAGGTCGTCACCCGGCTGAAGGCATCCGGTGCGGTCATCCTCGGCAAGCTGAACCTGCATGAGTTTGCCCTCGGCTGCACTGGCGACGTCTCGTACTTCGGCCCGTCGCGCAATCCGTGGGACCTGCAACTCGTCACCGGCGGCAGCTCCGGCGGCTCCGGCGCGGCCGTCTCGGCGGACCTCTGCTACGGCGCGCTCGGAACCGATACCGGCGGCAGCATCCGCGTGCCCTCCTCCTGGTGCGGCATCGTGGGCATCAAGCCGACCACCGGCCTGGTCTCCATCCGCGGCATCATCCCATGCCTTGCGTCGCTCGACCACTGCGGGCCCATGGCGCGCACCGTCGAAGACGTGGCGCTCATGCTCACCCAACTCACCGGCTACGACGCCTTAGACGTCTTCAGCGTTCAGCATCCCGCCGAAGACTACGTCCAACTGATGAAGCAGCCCGTCTCCAGCTTCCGGCTCGGCGCACCGGTCGAGTTCTACGACCACCTGGAGCCCGAGGTGGCCGAGATCGTCGCCACGGCAACCGCCGTACTCACCAGACTCACCCAGGGCGTCACCTCGCGCGCGACGCTCCCCGACTTCCCCGAAGGCGAGAGCTTCTTCAACGCGCTGGGCGACACCGCCGCCTACCACGAGCCCCTGATCAAACAATCCGGCATGAACTACATGCCGCCCACCATTAACGACATGAAAGAGATCGAAGCTCCCGCCACCGCAGCTGACAGCGCCCGGTCCCATAACGAGCTCGTCATGATCCGCCGCAAGGTCGATACCGCCTTCCGGGAGATCGATCTGGTCGTCGTCCCCACCACCACCAGCCTGCCCAAGCCCATCGAAGACTCGCTCAAGGTGGAGATGAGCGATCGCAAACCGACCAAAGCCTACGACTTCTTCGACCCCACCTCCGGCTGCACCAACACCGCGCCGTTCGACGTCTACGGCATCCCCGCGCTCACGCTCCCGTGCGGCTTCTCGAAGAGCGGCCTGCCCGTCGGCCTGATGATCGCCGGCCCCCACTTCTCCGAGGGCAAGGTGCTCGCGCTCGCCTATGCCTTCCAGCAAGCCACCGACTGGCACAGGCGCAAGCCCAACCTCAGCCCCGGCATGCCCGTGCCGCCCCTCATCGAAGCTCCGGAAGAAACGAAGAAGTCCTGACGACCAGCGCAGCTTTGCCTGCCGCACCGAAACGCTTCTTGGAGCCCGGATCCCGGGATGGCAGGCGAAGAAGTTCAGCCCGGTCAACGATGCCAGCAGCAGCGTGCGGCAAGCCGCCGCAGCCGGCAGGCAGCGACTGCCGATCGGCGAGTTGTTCGTGCCCGCGCTGCGCCGGCAGAACCTGGCAGTGGAAGCTGGATGATTTCGCCGCATCTCCTTTGCCGTCCCACTGTGCAACCCGCGGGTAGGGGCAGAGGGGACGTTCAAACGCTGGTTCGCTCCCGTGGTTGTGAGTGGCGAGGATGCTGTCGGGAAGCGCGAGGCCGGTGACCCAGCGATCGAGCGCACCCAGGGCATCGAAGGTGGAAGCTCCAGAGCCGCCGCCGCAGTGGCCCATGCCGGAAACCATGAAGAGGCGCACGGAACTCTCCGTCGCTGGGCCGAGGATGTTCTTCACTTTTTCGTAGTAGTTGATGGTGTCCTGCGGGGGCACCACCGGATCAGCCCAGCCGTGGTAGAGGAGCAGCCTGCCGCCGCTGTCTCGGAACGGCCGCAGGTCCGGGTCGACGGCTTCGACATACGGCAGCTTGGCGCGCGCCGCTGCGATGGCGGTTGGAGCGTCGAACGATCGCACGTCGAAGGAGGGGGAATCGAAGACCCATGAAGTCCAGAACTCCAGGCGTACCGGCTTCTCCGGCGAGACGAGGTAAGACCCCCAGCCTGCTTCGCTTCCACGTGGCCAGCCGGGATAGATGGGCTTGCCTGCATGATCTTGAACAGGGCCGTCATACAGGCGGCGCGCCATGTCTATTTCGGCGCCGGTCAGGCATGTGGTCGTGTCGGGGCCCGTGCTGCAAGCGAGCGTGGCGGGGTCGAACGTGCATCGTGTGGGATCGCTGATGACGCCATCGGCCAGGCCATCCTGCTTGTCGCAGGCGGCCATTGCGGCGTGCGAGAGCAGTGCCAGCTTTGCGGCGGGGAACGCGGGCTGATTTGCGGGGTGGGTCGTGAGCCAGCTTTCGACGAAGTCGGCATTGAGCAGGATGCGATCGTTGCCAGGATCGCCGGCTACGATGCCGTCGAAGTACTTCGGATAGCGTTGCGCTTCGCTAAGCGCCTGCTGACCGCCGGTGGAACAACCAACGAAGTAAGAGTGCGCCGCATGTTTGCGATAGAAGGCTGAAACCAGGGCCTTCTCGTCTTCGGCAAGCACGTGCGTGCTGCGATAGGCCCAGTCGCGAATGCGCTCGGGATGCCCTGCCCCGAAGTCCAGGCGATCGCCCTGGTGCCCGGTGTCGGAACCGCCGACGGCGTAGCCGCGCGAAAGAGCCTGGGCCATCTGCGGGTAGGAGAGCGCGCTGGAGTACCCGCCATTGCCGGTGCCGAGGAGCTTACCGTTCCACGCTGCGGGATCCGGCAGCCAGATTTCTGAGGTGACTGCGCTCTCGGTACTTGTGATGGTGCTGATGCTGACAGCGCAGTGGGCGTCTACTTCGATGGGCGGAGGAGTGAACGAGCCGGTGCCCCGCAACTGCAGCGGACCGGCTGGTCGGTAGTCCGATGCCAGGATGCGAGACCCTGCCTTCGAGAAGGTGCGCAGGCTTTCGCAGGCAGTCTGGGTGCTTTGCGCGAGGGTGGCTTTCGGTGTGAGCGAAAGTCCGGCGGCGGCTACTGCGATCAAGAATCTCATCCAGTTAAATCTCCAACGAGAGCATCAGCGAGCTGAGGCTTTTGCCATGGGCATCGAGACGGAGTGAGCGCGTCACGGTCTCGTTCACCGAGCGGTGAAGGACAAAGTTAAGCGCGAGTAGATTCGGAACGCAATACCGAACGACCGGCCTGGTGATGTGTTCGCGGAAGAGCTCGCTTACTCGCGCTTCCGTGACCAGGTCGACCAGAGTCGCGTAGTCCTGGTGCTGGTATGCGATGACCGAGATGTTGACCAGATTCCCCTTGTCGCCAGCGCGCGAGTGAGCAATCTCTCGAAGCTTCATCAGGCCTCCTCGATGACGACGGTGGTTGTTACAAGTTCTCGGGCAACGAGCGCCGGCACGATGGTGATGTTCTCGCGCACGGATGTGGTTACGCCGGAGCCTCCGGCGGGTCCGTTGAGATAGAGGCTCTCAACCTCTCGCGCCAGGCTCCACGCGGCCGTGCTCTGCGTGAAGCGGGCTGCTGCGCGCAGCCTTACTTCCGAGGGTTCGGACGGAGCGATCTGGTCTCCGAGGATTGCGTTCACGCCGATCAAGTCGAAGCGTAGATCCTTCGCAGCGCTGTTCGCCATGCGCTTCGCGAGGATGTCGCGTGCGAGTTGCGCGCGCGCGATGGCACCGGGCCCGGCGTAGGAGATCTGGCCCTCCGCCAGCACGCCTTCGTCGATTCCGATGGACACCTTCAGGTCGGCGGGGCGCGCTGTTCCTCTGCCGCCTGAGACTCGCATGTGGTTCGGAGCTTCCTCTTCCAAGTGAATAGCGGTGAAGTCCGCCATCACGTCTGGCGTTGCGTAGGAGGAGGGATCAAGTACCTCGTACAGCATCTGCTCGCGGCAGGTCTGCAGGTTGAGGACTCCGCCGGAACCATCGAGCTTCGTCAGCAGAGCAGAGCCGCTCTCGTCGACGATCGCGAAGGGGAAGCCTAGCCGGTCGAGGTCGGGGACGTCTTTGTAGCCGGGGTCGGCGAAGTAACCGCCTGTGAGTTGCCCGGCACACTCGAGGAGGTGCCCAACGGCGATCCCTTGACCAAGCTGCTCCCAGGCCGTGGGGTTCCAACCAAAGCTATGGATGAGAGCGCCGAGAAAGAGGGAGGGATCAGCAACTCGGCCGGTCAGCACGACGTCCGCGGAACGGCTAAGCGCCTCGGCTACAGGCTCGGCTCCGAGATAGGCATTCGCGGAGAGAAAGGATTCGGCGGCCGGCAGCAGCTGTTCGTTGAAGGGCGTGAAGCTGCGCTTCAGGTGCAGGACGTCGTCGCCTTCGACGTACGCGACACGCAGACCGTGCAGGCCCAGAGCGCGGGCAAGCTCGATCGTCTTCTTCGCGGCTGCGCGCGGATTGGCCGCACCCATGTTGCCGACGATTCGCGTGCCATTGCGGCGACAATCCGGAAGCACAGCGGCCATGCGGTCGAGCAGCAGCGGGTCGTAGCCTGCCTCGGGATCCTCGCGCATCCGCAAGTGGCTGAGTGCGGTGGTTCGTTCGGCGAGACACTCGAAGACGAGGTAATCGAGGTTCGCAAACCGGGCGAGTTCTACTGCTGGATCGATGCGATCGCCGGCGAACCCGGCCCCTGCTCCGATCCTGACCTTCTTCATGTGCGCTCTCCCGAGCAGATATCACCTTGAACCTGGATGCGTCGAGGAAGGAACCTTCGGGTTCCTTCCTCGTGCTGTCTGAGCGGCTAGCCAGGTTCAAACTACGTCGGAGTATATGCAACGGAATGACGATGTGTATATTGCATAAACCAGAACTCATCGATCGAAGGACGCGATGACCTCACTCTCGACTTAGAACGGAAGGATGTGCAGCAGGACGGCCGCTATGGTCATTACGACGGAGGCTGCAAAGAGGTACGGCCCGGCGAACCGCTGGTGGGCGCTCAGTTCGATCTCGCTGAGGCCGGTCACGAGGAACGTCGCCGGCGTAAGCGGGCTGATGGGGAAGCCGGTGGTCATCTGCCCAAGCAGCGCGGCCTCGGCGACGCTCGATGGAGGTATACCGAAGCCCTGGCCTGCCGCCGCAAGCACGGGAAGAATGCCGAAGTAGAACGAATCGGGATCGAAGATCAGACTCAAGGGCATGGCGATAAGGCCGAGAATGACTGGGATGTGCGGACCGACGCCGGCCGGGATGTGAGCGATGGACGCACGTGCCATGGCCGCGAGCATGCCGGTGCCTTTGAGTATGCCGGTGAAGACTCCGGCCGAGCAGAGGATGGCGCACATAGAGATGGCGGGCCTGGCATGACGGTCGAGGGCAGCGGCTTGCTCGCGCACTGTTTTAAAGTTGAGAAGAAGAGCCAGGCTGGTGCCAAACATGAAACAGAATGCGGGCTCGACCTTGCCGCTGATGATGACGCCCAGCACGGTGAGCGCGAGCAGCAGGTTTGCGAGCAGACGCGCGCGCGGAAGGGCTGGTGCGGCCGCGGGAGCTTCGAGCGGTTCAAGGGCTTCGACGGGGGAGATCTTGAGGCGACGTCTTTCGCGGTGTCCGAAGTAGACGGCGATGGCGAAGACGTACAGCAGCCCAATAATCTGCACTGGAACGAGCGGTTGAAACAGCGCAAGCGGGCTGGTGTGGAGGGCGCTTGCAGCACGCAACGTGGGGCCCGTCCATGGAAGGAAGTTGACTCCGGCTGAAAGCGATACGGTACAGGCCAGGATTCGGCGATCGATTCCGAGTTCCAGGTAGAGCGGCAGCATGGTTGGGATCGCGATGAGGAAGACGACTGCGCCCGAGCCATCCAGGTGCAGCAACAGCGCCAGCAGGGCTGTGCCGGGGACGATGAGCAGGGGATCCTTGCCGACGCTCCGCAACAGCCAGCGCACCAGAGGTTCGACCAGGCCGAGGTCGGTGAGGATACCGAAGAAGAGGATGGCGAAGAGGAACATCGCGACCACAGGCGCGATCGATTCCACGCCGGCGATTGCGAAGGTGCCCGTCTTCAGGCCGAAGCCGGCCGCAAGCGAACTCGCTACCGGAAACAGAAAGAGCGCGATGAGTGGCGAGACTCGTCGGCTCGCGATCGCCGCAATCGTGCCGACGATCGTGATCAGACCCCAAAGAGCGAGCATAGAGGGAACGCGGCTATGCCGCCCTTTCGAGAGTGGACGCCAGTATATAAGAAGCCGAGCCTGTATATGTAAAATGCATCGCGACGATGGTTGTAATCTGGATTTACGATGATTAGCGAACTCCGCCACGTCCGCGCCTTTCTAAAGATTTCGGAGACGCGTAACTTTACGCGAGCCGCCAAGGAACTGCACATCTCGCAGTCGGCGTTGACGGTGCAAGTTCAACAGCTTGAAGAGAGTCTCGGCGTGCAGCTGTTCGATCGCAATAAACGCGGTGTGACGCTTACCGCCGCGGGTAGAGACGTGTTTGGCCCGTTGCAGCGTCTGTTTAACGATGCCCAGGCGATCGTCGACCATGCGCATGAACTCAGCTCCGCATCGACCGGGCACGTGACGATTGCCGCGCTTCCGACGGTCTCGGCACAGGTGCTTCCGGAGCTCGTGCAAAGCTTTGTCGCGGCGCACCCTGGTATTCGCATCCAGATATCGGATGTGGTGGCGGAACGCGTGCGCGAGGCGGTTCTGAAGCGGCAGGTCGATTTTGGCATCGGCACGCGACACGGGCGGGAAGAGGACTTGCGTGCTACTCCTCTGTTTCGCGACCGGCTCGTGCTGTTTGCGCCTGCAGGGCATCCCCTTGCTAGGAAGAGTGGAATTGCCCTGCGCGAGGCTGCCGAGTTCGATCTGGTTCTGCCTGCGCGCGATAGCAGTGTTCGCGAGACGGTAGAGGCCATCGCGCACCGGGAACGGCTGGTGTTGGAGACGCGCTACGAGACCAACTTTATGCCGACGGCACTAGGATTTGTGAGGGCGGGGCTGGGCGTCGCTATTCTGCCGGACTCTGCCGCAGGGCGCGAGGTCGCTGAGTTCGTGAGGATTCCCATGCTCGATCGCTTCTCAAGCCGGCAGATCGAGCTGCTGCAGCGCAAGGATCTTACGTTGTCGCCGGCCGCGGGAAGTTTCGTGGAACACCTTCGCCGGCACTTCCAGGCGGATAGGAAAGTGCTACGAAGCACCCCCGCCAGGAAAGGGAAGAAGCCGGTCTAGATGAAAAGAATTTAACCATCGGAAAAAGCGATGGAACCCTTTATTTCTATGAATTGTACTTATGTTCGTCCGGGTTGCTATAGTATTGCGCGTTGAACGATTGGAACGATTGATGTTTGGAGGCTGTATGAATCTGATGGAGAAACTGGTCGTGGCTGCGGCGCTTGCCCTTACAACGCAGGCGATTGTCGCTCAGGCAGGTGCGGTGGCTACGGAGTCCGGCCAGTTGCGAGGCACCACGGACGGTGACGTGGAGTCGTTCCAGGGCGTCCCGTTTGCGGAGCCTCCGGTCGGTGCGTTGCGCTGGCGCGCTCCGCAGCCCGCCCAGTCGTGGAACGGTGTTCGCAAGGCGGACGCCTACTCCGCCGATTGCATGCAGGTGCCGTTTCCGAGCGATGCCGCTCCGTTGGGCACGGCTCCGGCTGAGGACTGCCTTTACCTCAACGTCTGGCGCCCGAAGGGGACGCCCGCGAATGCCAAGCTGCCGGTGATGTTCTGGATCTACGGAGGCGGCTTCGTCAACGGCGGTAGCTCGCCGGCTGTTTATAGCGGCAGCAAGTTCGCAGAGAAGGGCGTGGTCTTCGTCAGCGCCAACTATCGACTTGGGCGCTTTGGCTTCTTCGCCTTTCCCGAACTGACCAAGCAGGATGCCGATGGCATGGTGGGGAACTATGGGTTTATGGATCAGATCGCTGCGCTGAAGTGGGTGCAGAAGAACATTGCCGCGTTTGGTGGCGACCCTTCGAACGTGACGGTGTTCGGCGAATCCGCCGGCGGATTTTCCGTGAGCATGCTGCTGACGTCGCCCCAGTCTGGCGGCTTGTTCTCGAAGGCAATCATCGAGTCCGGCGGAGGCCGCACCAACCTTGGCGGGCAACGTTATCTCAACACCGCCTTGCCGAATGGGCCCGTCTCCGCGGAGTCGGTGGGGGTGGAGTTTGCCAAGAGTGTGGGCGTAGTAGGCACGGGAAAAGCAGCGTTGGACGCGCTGCGGCAGATGCCGGCGGAGAAGGTGCTCGGCAACCTGAATATGGCAACGATGAGCCAGCCCGGTTACGCCGGACCCATGATCGACGGCGAGGTGGTGCTGGCCGACCCGCAGTCGGTGTATCTGTCGGGCTCGGGTTGGCGGGTGCCGATCATGATCGGAACAAACAGCCTGGACATCGGTTTCGGCTTTGCGAAGACGAAGGACGAAGTCTTTGCGCCCTTTGGGGCCGACCGCGAGAAGGCTATGGCTGCCTATGATCCGGGCGAGAACGGCGATCTGCGGGCGGTGCAATACTCGGTCGCGATGGATCGGTTTATGACCGAGCCTGCGCGTTTTGTCGCGGGGGTGTTCGCGTCTGAGGGGCAGCCGAGCTACGTGTACCGCTTCTCGTATGTGGCGGAGTCGATGCGGAGCAAATGGCCGGGCGCGCCGCACGCGACAGAGATCCCCTTCGTCTTCGACACGGTAAAGGCGAAGTACGGCAATGAGCTTGCACCGAACGACGAGAAGATCGCGCAGGCCATGCTGAACTATTGGGTAGCGTTCGCCAAGACGGGAGACCCGAGCACCGGGAATTCGCCTGCATGGCCGCGTTTTTCGCCCTCGACCGACATGCTCATGGACTTCACGACGAACGGTCCGGTGGCGGAGACGGATCCCTGGAAGGCACGGCTGGATGTCACTTCGGCTTACGTCTCGGGGTCTGCCCCGGCCGCTCCGCCGAAGGCGCCGTCCACGCATTGATCTAACGATTCGAAAGGGAAACGGCTACGCAGGGATGCGTGGCCGTTTTTCGTTTGCGATCCCCCCTTGGTGGAAGGAACTGCGGCGAATGGCTGGGGGGCTCTCTCGTCCGCAGCAAAGTAGAAGAACCGATTTCTTGCCCGAGACGCCGGCCATGCTGAAGAGGATGGGCAGAAGAGGGCTTTCTTCCCAACGCTTTGACTAAAGCGATTTAATTCGCTTGCCGAATGTCGGTCGGCCTCTATATTGTTCTCGTTGACGATTTGAGAATACGCTTTCTCGGCACGCGCCGTGTGCGAGCCGGTCCTCAAACGAACACAATCCCTGGATAAGTTCATGCCGAACAGAATGTTCCGAGCCGCGACCCGTTTTTGCCTCCTTGTCTCTCTCGCAACGGCGGCCGCCGCGGCACAGGAGCAGGCTCACCTAACGATCGACGCATCGAAGACCGGCGCGAAGATCGATCGGAATCTGTTCGGTCAGTTTGCCGAGAATCTTGGGCGAGGGCTGTACGGCGGCATCTGGGTTGGGCCCGATTCGTCCATCCCGAACACGCGCGGTATCCGCAACGACGTGGTGGGTGCGCTGCGTGAGCTGAAGGTGCCCGATGTGCGGTGGCCAGGGGGCTGCTTTGCGGACCAGTACCACTGGCGCAAGGGGATTGGGCCGATGGACAAGAGGCCGGCTACGCTGAACTCCGCGTGGGGCGGTGTGGTGGATACGAATGCCTTCGGGACGGATGAGTTCATGGACTTTATCCACCAGATCGGCAGCAACGCGTACGTCTCGCTGAACCTCGGATCTGGCACTCCGGAGGAGGCGGCTGACTGGTTGGAGTACATGACGGCCGCGGCGCCCACGGCGCTTGAGAAGAAGCGTGCAGCCAATGGGCATCCCGATCCGTATACCGTTTCGATGCTTGGGCTGGGCAACGAGAGCTGGGACTGCGGCGGAGCGATGAGCGCGGACTACTATGTGAGCCTGATGAAGATCTACAGCCGCTTTGTGCCGAACCTGAACCCCGCGCAGCGCGGCGAGAACCACATGTTGCGCATTGCGGTGGGTCCCGGCACCCCGACGACCGAATGGACCGACACGGTGATGAAGGCGTGGCAGCACCACAGCTGGGCGTGGGATATCGATGGGCTCTCTGTGCACTGGTACACCGTGCCGACCGGCTGGCCGCCGTCCGAGCCATCCGTGCACTTTGGTGAGGATGACTACGCGAAGACGATCAAGTCGACCCTGTTCATGAATGACTTCCTGCAGAAGCAGGAGGCTGTCATGGATAAGTACGATCCGCAGAAGAAGGTTGCCCTGGTGGTGGATGAGTGGGGCGCGTGGCTTGCGCCTTTGCCGGGAACAAACAAGGATTTTCTGGAACAGCAGAACAGTATGCGCGATGCGATTCTTGCTTCGTTGAACCTGAACATCTTTGCGCGTCATGCCGACCGGGTCCGCATGGCAAACATCGCCCAGATGATCAATGTGCTGCAGGCGATGATCCTGACGGACAAGGACAAGATGGTTCTTACGCCCACCTACTACCTGTTCAAGATGTATGTGCCGTTCCAGGATGCGACCTTTGTTCCGGTCAGCTTTGACGCCGGCACCTATGTGCACGACGGCGTCACACTGCCGCGGCTGGATGCGATTGCGGCGAAGGATGCCTCCGGGAAGCTTTGGCTTGCACTGACGAATGTCGATCCGGACAAGCCGCTTCAGGTGGAAGCAGACATCGCCGGCATGAAGGCCGCGAACGTCCACGGCGAGATGCTGACGGCACCAGCCGTGGATAGCGTGAACAGCTTCGATGCGCCGCGCACCGTGATGCCAAGGCCTGCGGCGGTGAAGGCCGAAGGCGGAAAAATAATGCTCTCGCTTAATCCTGAGTCGGTCACGGTGATCTCAGTCGGGCCGTAGGTTGCGGCAGGGGTTCTCTGGGTTCTGTTGTGAGCACGTAAGAAGAAAGAAGTGGATGCGAATGATCAGGTGGGATGCGGTTGACAGAGAGCACGGCGGGCTTGCCTGCATCACACGATCGGTTGCGCTGACGATGATTGTGGCCGGCAGCGCGGCGGCGCAGATGCCCGGTCAGCAGGCTCCTGGTGCGGGTGCGATCTCCGCGGAGCAGACTGCGAACGGACTGCGCGCGACGGTGGGGGCGGAGGTGGTCGAGGTGACCGTGTGCGGCGGCTCAGTCGTCCACGTGGTCGCGCGGCCGAGTGAATCAACGGAGCCGGCAGGGACGAAGCCCTGGATGCTCGATGCACAGCAGGCTTGTGCCGGGGCTCCGTTCACGGTGGCTCGCACGGCGGATGCGGTAACCCTGAAGACCGCGGGTTTGACGGTGGGGTTCAGCCTGCAGCATGGGAATCTAAGTTTCTCAAACGCGGCTGGCGAATCGCTGCTGAACGAGGGCCCGAGCATCCCGCGCACGTATGAGCCGGTCGAGCTGAATGGGGAGCAGACCTTCCATGTCGAAGATCGTTTCAACCCGTCTATGAACGATGCGTTTTACGGGCTCGGCCAGCACCAGAGTGGCATGTTCAACTACCGCGGCGGAACGGTGGAGCTGGCGCAAAACAATACTGACGTTGCCATGCCGTTTCTCGTCTCGAATAAAGGGTACGGGCTGCTTTGGAATACCGCTGCATTGACATACGTCGATAACCGCTTCCCGCTTGAGCTAACGCTGACGTCCCTCGCGGGCCATTCGATTGACTACTACTTTCTGTACGGGCCGGAGATGGACACGGTCATCCACGAGTACCGAAGCATGACCGGCCACACGCCGATGCTGCCGAAGTGGGCCTACGGAATTTTCCAGTCGAAGGACCGCTACGTCTCGCTGGACGAGATCCTCAATATTGCACGCCGCTATCGGCAAGAGCACATCCCGATGGATGCCATCGTGCAGGACTGGTTCTGGTGGAAGAAGGAAGGCGATCCGGAGTTCAACGCGAACTACCACGATGTGCCGCACGATCTCGATCTCCTGCACCGGATGAATGTGCACGCGATGATCTCAGTGTGGGGGCTGCTCGATCCAGTGTCCGAGACGTACAAGGAACTCGATGCGAAGGGGCTGCTGATTCCGGGAGCGCACGTGTATGACGCGACCAATCCGGCCGCGCGCGACATCTACTGGAACCGTCTGCCCGGTGCCCTGCTGAAGGAAGGTTGGGATGCTTTCTGGCTCGATAGTGCGGAGCCGGAAGAGTTCTGGCCGCACATGGGCGACGGCATTCTGCGCAGCAAGCGGCTATCGATCGGCAACGGCGCCGAGTACACGAACGTGTTTCCGTTTGAGCACACGCTGGGCGTACAGGAGCACTGGAAGGCGGCGACCGATCGGAAGCGTGTGTTTCTGCTGACGCGATCTGCCTTTCTGGGCCAGCAGCGGGTGGGCGCTACGGTGTGGTCGGGCGACGTTTATGGAACCTATTGGGGGCTGTCGCACCAGGTGCCGGCGGGGTTGAACTTCGCGCTGAGCGGCTACCCGTACTGGACGACGGATATAGGCGGCTACTGGCCTCCGCATGAAGATCCTCTGGCCGACCCGGCCTACCAGGAGCTGTACGCGCGCTGGTACGAGTACGGCACGTTCTGCCCTATCTTCCGCACCCATGGGCATCGTCCGAACAACGAGCTGTGGGCGTTCGACAAGGTGGAGCCCACGCTATTGAACTTCGACAAACTGCGCTACCGCCTGATGCCCTATATCTACTCGCTTGCGTGGAAGGTGACGAGCGAGGATTACACGATTCAGCGGCCCCTGGTGATGGACTGGCGCACCGATCCGAAGACGTGGAACGTATCGGACGAGTTCATGTTCGGGCCCGCGATCCTGGTCAATCCTGTGCTTCAGGCCGATGCCGTGAGACGCAATGTGTATCTGCCGGCGGCGGCGAAGTGGTACGACTTCTGGTCGGGTGAGAGTGTGAAGGCTGGTCAGGAGATCGAAGCCGCGGCTCCGCTGGAGCGGATTCCGCTGTACGTTCGTGCGGGCTCGATCCTCCCGATGGGACCCGAGATCGAGTATGCCGAGCAGAAGCCGGATGGGCCGATCGAGCTGCGCATCTACCGCGGCGCCGATGGCAGCTTCGATCTGTACGAGGATTCCGGCGACAGCTACGACTACCAGAAGGGGCAGCACGCCGTCGTTCCGATCCGGTGGAATGAGGGTGCCTCCAGGCTGACGCTCGATGCGAGAGAAGGGTCTTACCCCGGCATGAGCAAGGACCGGACCTTCCGTATCGTCGTCGTGAAGAGCGGACATGGCGTTGGCGAAGCCGTGACTGCAACGGCGGAGAAAGAGATTCACTACGAAGGCCAGAAGCTGGAGATTGAGCTGCCATGACCGGCAGACGCTGTATGCGATGAATGTAGCTGATCAATTTTTGTTACAAGCTCCGTAAACGGGGCGGACGAATGAAAAGAGGACGCGAATGAAGATGCAAACGGGAATGCTTGCGATCAGTCTCTGGCTTGCGGCCGGAGTATCGGGTGCACAGGATGCCGCGCCTGCTGGCGGCAAGGCGATCGTCGCGAACGTGGATGCGACGCAGACGGAGCCACCGGTTTCGAAGTACGTCTTCGGGATGTTCATCGAGCATATCGGCAAGACGATGTACGGGCCGCTGTGGGCGGAGATGCTCGACGACCGAAAGTTCTATTTCCCCATTGTGGCGGTTGACCCTGTGACCAAGGCGCGGCCGGGCGGGTTCCCCGGCATGCAGCTGCGCAAGTGGCGTCCCGTGGGCGGTGATGCTGTCGTAACGATGGACAAGAGCCAGCCCTTCGTCGGCGAACAGAGTCCCGTAATCCAAATTGACGGGGCTACACCGCGTGGGATTCGTCAGTCCGGGCTGGCAGTCCTGGACGGCAAGCAGTACACCGGGCGGATCTACCTTCGCGGCACGCCCGGCGCCAAGGTTGCGGTTTCGCTGGTGTGGGGCACTGGAGCGAATGACCGGCAGACGATCACGCTTGGGAACCTGGGACGGGAGTACCGAAGGTTTCCCCTGGCCTTTACGGCGAAGGCCAAGGCGACGGACGCTGCGATCGAGATTACGGGCACCGGCACCGGCACCTTTCACATCGGCGCCGTCTCGCTGATGCCGTCGGATAACATTCATGGCTTCCGGCCCGATACCATTGCGCTTCTCGGCCAGATCAAGTCCGGGTTCTGGCGCTTCGGCGGCAACTACACCTCGAACTACACGTGGTACGACGCGATCGGCGATCCGGATAAACGTCCGCCGCAGTGGGACTTTGCCTGGAACCAGATGCAGACGAACGACCTGGGCATGGATGAGTTTGCGGAGTTCTGCAAGCTGATCGGTGTGGTGCCCTACATCAGTGTCAACGCCGGCCTGGGCGATGCGCACTCTGCCGGTGAGCAGGTGGAGTACATGAACGGCGCGGTGAGCACGCGACTGGGTGCGCTGCGCGCCAGGAACGGGCATCCGGAGCCCTACCATGTAACGTTCTGGAACATCGGCAACGAGCCCTGGGGACCGTGGCAGATTGGGCGCACAGATACCAAGTACTTCATGCAGAAGCACAACGACTTCGCGAAGTCGATGCGGCAGGCGGACCCTTCGATTGTGTTGATTGCCTCCGGCGAGATGCTTGAAGACGGGAACGTACCGGGCGCGGAGCGGGCCACGTACATCGGCAACCTGGGGCCGCTGTACGGGACCGAAGCCGACTGGACGGGCAGCTTCCTGAAGGATTGCTGGGGCAACTTCGACGGCATCGCCGAGCACTGGTATGCCTCGCCGGGAACACACTTCGACCTGGAAAAGGCGAAGACCTTGCCGGCAGACGCGAACTCGGACCAGGCCAATGCCAAGGTGCCGCAGACGTTGCTCGAATACGCGCGCTATCCCGCGAACATCGTGCGCGTGAAGGCCGAGGAGTGGCACGGATACCAGCAACGCTTTCCTGCGATGCTGGCGAAGAAGACCTTTCTTTCGGTCGACGAGTACGCTTACTTCGGCGGAGGGTTCGGCCATCCCACGAGCCTGAAGACGGCGCTCGCGTATGGTCTCCTCTTCAACGAGATGCTTCGTCACACCGATTCGATGACCATGGCCGCGCACACCATGGGGACTTCGACGCTCGACTTCGACCAGACGGGTTCCACGCTGAACACGCTGGGACTGGTCTTCAAGATGTACAGCAACAACTTCCCCGGGGAGATTCCTGTTGCGCTGACCGGCTCGTCGCCGCAGCCTGCGCCGAAGTATCCGGTGGGCGGCGATCAGCCTGCGACGAACTCGGGCAGCCCTACCTATCCGCTCGACGTGTTTGCCGCGCTCACGCCCGATCATAAGTACCTGACGGTGGCGGTCGTCAACGCCACGGAATCCGAGCAGCCGCTTCACCTGAATGTGGCCGGAGTAAAGATAGCCGGGGCGGCGAAGCTCTGGCGGATGACTGCGGACAATGTGGATGCGGTCGATCAACTGGGCAAGCCGGAGCAGGTCGAGATCAAGGAGAGCTTGGAGGATTCGCCGCACTTGATCAGGGTCGCTCCGATCAGCCTCAACATCTATCGCTTTCCGATCGCTGCTGCCGGCAAATGAAAACGTATTTGGCAAAGAAAGAAGGCTTGATGCGCCTGCAACTCCTGGTTCCACTTTTGTCGTTCTGCGTCTCTTCCGCGGTGCTGCGGGCGCAGTCGCAGCCGCAATGCTCGGAGCTCACAGGCGTTAAGCTTTCCGGCGTGGAGATCACCAAGGCTGAGCCGATCGCCGCGGGTGCGATGGTTCCGGTGCCGTACGCGGGCACCATCGGCCCGCTGCCCGCGCACTGTCGCGTGGATGGCGTGATCCATCGGCGTAAGGGCGTTGACGGGCAGGAGTTCGGCATCGAGTTCGCGCTGGCGTTGCCGCTGCCGGCCGCCTGGAATGGCGACTTCATGATGCAGGGCGGGGGCGGCAGCAACGGAGTCGTTGGCTACCCGCTGGGCTCGTCGTTCAGCGGCGACAAGCCCGCGCTCAGTCGTGGCTTTGCCGTGGCCAGCACCGATACGGGGCACGAAGCCAAGGGCGGCGGCTTCGATTTCTCGTTCATGAGCCATCAGCAGGCGTACCTCGACTTTGCTTTCGAGGCCAACGCAGAGGTAGCGGCCGTGGCGAAGCAGGTGATCGCACGCTACTATGCGAAGGCGCCGGCTTATTCCTACTTCGTTGGCTGTTCGACGGGCGGACGCGAGGGAATGATCCTGTCGCAGCGCTACCCATCTGCGTTCAACGGAATCGTCTCAGGCGATCCGGCCATGCGCACCGGGTACTCCAACCTCGCGATCGGCAAGTGGATTCCGATTGCGTACAACCAGGCTGCTCCGAGGGATGCATCCGGCACGCCGCAGACGGGGAAGCTGCTCTCCGCCGACGAGCGCAAGTTGTTTATGGATGCGTTGATGAAGAAGTGCGATGCGCGCGACGGCGTGGCCGATGGCATGATCTCCGATCCCATGGGCTGCGATTTCGACCCGGACGACCTCGCCTGCAAGCCGGGTGAGACGACCGGATGCATCGCGCCCGAAAAGACAGCCTCGATCAAGAAGGCATTCTCCGGACCGAAGAACGCATATGGCACGCAGGTGTATCCCGGGTTTCTGTATGACTCGGGCATTGCTTCGACCGAGGGAATTCCGGGGCTGCTGGCGATGGGCAATCGCGGCATCTTCGGTCCGTATCCTACGGCGACGACGATCGATGTCGACAAGGAGGCAATGCATGTGGGTGACCCGCTGGTGGAACCGGCGTCGACCGAGCTGTCGACGTTCTCGGGCGATGGCGGCAAGCTGATCTTCTTCCACGGCGATAGCGATCCATGGTTCTCGCCGCTGGATACGCTTGGCTATTACAAGTCGCTGGCTGCGGATAATGGCGGCGCCGACAAGGTCGCGCAGTGGAGCCGGATGTTCCTGGTGCCGGGCATGGCCCACTGTGGCGGCGGCCCGTCGCTCGACCACTTCGATATGTTGAGCGCGGTGGTCGATTGGGTGGAGAAGGGAACCGCGCCGGACGCGGTGATCGCCACGGGTAAGACGTACCCCGGGCGCAGCCGCCCGCTCTGCGCCTACCCCAGGCACGCGCAGTACAAGGGCAGCGGCGACACGGAGGATGCAAAGAACTTCTCCTGCGAAGTGGGAGATCGATGAGACGAGGAACCGGGTTGATGATCGTCAGGCATGTTGTATCGGCGGCGACACTGCTCGCCCCGCTGTGTGGGAGCGCCTGCGCGCAGGCAGCATTGACGCCGGGGCCGCTGCCGTTTGTCAGCACGATCTTTGGCGATCACATGGTGCTGCAGCGGGACAAACCGGATGCGTTGTGGGGATGGTCTGAGCCCGGCGATACGATACGTGTTCAATTTGGTGACAAATCCGCCACGGCGACCGCGGGCGCGGACCGTCGCTGGCAGGTGAAGATTCAACCACCCCCAGCCGGTGGGCCTTACACGGTGAAGATCAGCGGGCGGCAGACGGTGGAGTTGCACGATGTGCTGGTCGGCGATGTGTGGCTGTGCGGAGGCCAATCGAACATGGGGCTGCCGTTGCGCGCGGTGCAAAATGCGGATGCAGAGGTGAAGGCCGCGAACTTCCCGGAGATGCGTTTCTTCACCGGTGGCGCGCACGTGGCCTACCATCACACCGATGCCATTGAAGGCTCGTGGAACGTCGTTTCGCCACAGACAGCGGACCAGCTTTCGGCGGTAGCATACTACTTCGCTCGCAGAGTGCAGCGGGTTATCCATGTCCCCATCGGGCTGGTGGTGGATGCCGTAGGAGGGACGCCCGCGGAGGCGTGGGCGAGCGCGTCATCGCTTGCATCGTTGAAGGACTTCGATGTGCCGCTGGCGGAGTTGCAGCGCGTCGCGGCAACCAATGGCCCGGAGTACGGCAACTACGTGATGCACTGGTACGACCGCTACGACGTTGGCCAGAAGGAGAACTGGCAGGCGCCCGGGCTGGATGACTCCGGCTGGAAGAGCGTGCCGTTGCCGGGTGGATTCGCTGAACTCGGTGTGCCGGATGCGCCTGCGGTGGTGTGGTTCCGCAAAGAGATCACGTTGCCCGATCCTTTGCCGGCCGGGCGTTCGGTCATCTTTCTCGGCTCCATTCAGCGCATGGATACGGTTTACGTCAACGGGACGATGGTGGGCGGCAGCGCGTGGGTCGAAAACCCGCGCGTGTATCCGCTGCACGACGGCGTGTTGAAGCCGGGGCATAATGTGATTGCGATCCGTGTTCTGAAGACCGAGCCGCATGGTGGCTTTCTGGGTAAGCCGGATGAGCTGCATCTGCTGCTTGGAGACAAGACGAGCATTCCCCTGGCCGGCACGTGGAAGGCGAAGGTGAGCGTGGATGCGCGGCCGCCGCATCCGTTGCCTATCGGGTATGAGAACTGGCCGGTGATGCCTTCGGTTCTCTACCAGGGAATGCTGGCGCCGGTCGCGCCGCTCTCGATTACTGGCGCGATCTGGTACCAGGGCGAACAGAACTCGGAACGCGGCTATCAGTACCGCAGGATTCTGCCGGTGATGATCAGCGACTGGCGCAAGCTGTTCGGGCAGGGCAATTTCCCGTTCTATATCGTCAGCCTGCCGGCGTTCAAGCCGCGCAGCGCAACGCCCACCGACGACGACTGGGCCGAGACGCGGGAGTCGCAGGCGATGGTTGCAGCGACAGTACCGAACTCCTGCCTCGCCGTCACCATCGACACGGGCGATCCGAACAGCCTTCATCCGAAGGAGAAGCAACCCGTCGGCGACCGGCTCGCGCTGTGTGCGCTCGCCAACCACTACGGCGAGAAGGTGGCGTACTCCGGGCCGACGCTTGCCTCAGTGGAACGCACCGGCGGCGCCATCCGGCTGCACTTCATGCATACCGATGGAGGGCTCATCGCCAAGGGAGACAAGCTCGGCGAGTTCTCGATCGCAGGTGCCGACCACACGTGGTACTGGGCCGATGCGCGGATCGACGGAGACACCGTTGTTCTTACGTCGCCTTCAGTCTCCGATCCGCAGCAGGCGCGGTACGCCTGGCAAGGCAATCCCTCAGCGACCTTATCCAACGGAGCCGGTTTGCCTGCGGCTCCCTTCCGCACCGACGACTGGCCCGGCATCACGCAGAGCCATCGACCCTACTAAGACTCCTAACGGCATTACAGAGGCACTCATGTCGAAAACAGACTTCAGCAAATCCCTTCGCATTCCTCGCCGCGACCTTCTGCGGCTCTCAGCCACTGCCGGTCTCGGGCTGGCTGTGGGTACACCCGCCGAGGCGCTCGACAACATCAAGACCGGAGCCCACCAGGAGCCGGGCAACTGCAGCACGCCTCGATCCGCAATCGCGAAGACGCAGTACGGCAAGGTGCGCGGCTTTCTGGATGGAGGTGTCTTCACCTTCAAGGGCATCCCTTACGGCGCGGACACCGGTGGCGACAACCGATGGCTGCCGGCGAAGGCTCCCACGCCGTGGACCGACGAACGGTACACGCTGATCTACGGCGACAACTGCCCGCAGAACCTGCACAACTACAGCTCCATCGAACAATCGTTCCTGCAGGATTGGGACGATGGCCCGATGAGCGAGGACATGCTGAAGCTGAACATCTGGACGCCGAGCCTTACCGGCAGCCGGCCTGTGATGGTCTACTTCCACGGCGGCGGCTTCAGCTTCGGTTCGTCGTATGAACTGCCATCGCATGAAGGCGCGCAGATGGCTCGTCATCACGATGTGGTGCAGGTCTCGGTGAACCATCGGCTGAACGCGCTGGGCTTTCTGGATGTCTCGGAGGTGGGTGGTTCGGCGTACGCCGACTCCGCCAACGTGGGCATGACGGACCTGGTGGCCTCGCTCGAGTGGGTGCGGGAGAATATCGCGAACTTCGGCGGAGATCCCGGCCGGGTGATGATCTACGGGCAGTCGGGCGGCGGATCCAAGGTGACCACGCTGATGGGCATGCCTCCGGCCTCCGGCCTGTTCCATCGCGCGTCCGTGCAATCGGGCGGCGGCGGTAACCCGCCCAGTGCGGAGCAGGCGCGCGAGATGACGAAGCAGACGATGGTTGAACTTGGCCTGCAGCCAAACGACATTGCCTCGCTCCGGAAGGTGGAGTGGGCGAAGCTCTTTGCGGCCGGCAACTCCGCGAGTGCGAAGATCAACCCGCCGGGCCAGTTCTTCGGCATGGGCGGTCCGCCCAGTCCGCATCCGCGGGTGGGTTGGGGACCGATCGTCGATGGCCGCGCCGTCACCATGCGGGCGTTCTACGAGGAGGCACCGGCGATCTCGAAGAATGTTCCGATGCTGATCGGCTCCGTCAGTGAAGAAGGAAATCGCATGTCGTCGAACCCGACCGAAGCGGAGTGGCACGCGACGCTCGCGAAGACGATGGGCGAAGCGAAGGCGACAAAGCTGATCGACGCGATGAAGAAGGCGCATCCGGAGAAGAGCATCCGCACGCTGTCCTACGGGGTCGCCGGGCTCGGTCAGCGCAACAACGTGGTCCGTATGGCGAAGATGAAGCACGAACTGAGGGCGGCACCGGTGTACGCGTACTACTTTACCTGGCAGTCGCCGATGCTCGATGGGGTTGCGGGCGCGTGGCACACGTCGGAGCTCGCCTTCTGCTTCGACAATACCAAGCGCTGTGAGCAGGGCACCGGCAACACGCCGCAGGCGCAGGCGCTGGCAAAGAAAATGTCGACTGCCTGGGCTTCGTTCGCACGTACCGGCGAACCTGATCAAGCAGGGCTTCGCTGGGCGCCAAGCGATCCGGATCGTTGCCAGACCATGGTGTTCGACAACCAGACCCGCGTGGTTGACGATCCCGACAAGGCTCTGCGCCAGATCCTGCAAAGCTGAAGCGAAGCCGCTCACACGCTACATCCTGTTTCCTTGAAAGCTGCGAGGGAATGCAAACCGGGGCTACGGCCCCACAGCCAGGCCAAACACTTAATCTTGTCTCAAGGATGTTCTCTTCATGAAAAGCCGAGTCACAGCAACTTTCGTTCTAGCCCTTCTCTTCGGCTCCTGCCTGTTCGCCCAGGATGTTTCCATGCACGTGGCCGACAAGGATTACCTGAACACGCAGGGGTTCAGCGTGTTGCTGTATGACAGCACGTATCATCCCGTGTTTGTGGACCAGAAGAATACGGCCATGGAGATGATTCTGCATGGGCACCGGATCGCCACCAATGGCGATGTGCGGCTGATGCCGACGCCCGAGCAGTGGGACCTGGTGGCGACGCTGAAGGGGCGTCATGCCGATGAGGCGACGAAGACCCTGAGTGCGGATTTGGGATTCCCAACCTTCGGGTTGAACTACACGCTGAAGGTGGAAGCCGAGCCGGGCGGCGTGAAGGTGACGGTCAACCTGGATAAGCCGCTCGATGAGAAGCTGGTGGGCCGGGCGGGATTCAACCTGGAGTTTTTGCCCTCGATCTACATGGGCAAGGCGTACCTGGTGGATGGGACAAAGGCCGGCATATTTCCGCGGACGCCGGACGACCCGATGATCAAGGTGCTGCCGCTGCCGGATGAGCCGAAGAAAGCCTATTACCTGGAAGACTGGGACAAGGCCAAGGGGTATACGCAGCCGCTGCCGTTTGCTGAGGGCAAGACCATCACACTGGGCGTGGATGACAACCAGGCGCGGGTGAATGTGTCGTCCGATACCGCGAACCTGATGCTGTTCGATGGACGCGACCGCGCGCAGAACGGCTGGTTTGTGCTGCGTTCGTTGATTCCGGCCGGTAAGACGACGGATGCGATCGTGTGGCACATTCGACCGGATGTCATTCCTAACTGGACGCGACCGCCGGTGATTGCGCATAGCCAGGTGGGGTATGCGCCGGGTTTTGAAAAGCAGGCGGTGCTGGAGCTCGACCCCAAGTACGACGCGCCGAAGACGGCCAAGGTGATGCGGTTGATGGCGGATGGTGAGTACAAGCAGGTGTTTGAAGGGCCGATTACGCCTTCGACACCGTGGCTTCGCTACGTGTACTCGAAGTTCGACTTCACGCCGGTGAAGGACCCGGGGCTGTATGTGGTTGAGTATGGCGGCGTGCGGACGGCCCCGTTTCCGATCTCGGAGGATGCGTACGCGAACATCTGGCAGGACAGTTTGGATCATCATCTGGCCGAGCAGATGGACCATGTCTCGGTGCGCGAGGGATATCGCATCTGGCATGGGGCGTCGCACCTGGACGATGGGCGGATGGCGCCGGTCGTGGGCGAACAGTTCGACGGCTGGAACCAGGATGCGGCGACGGATGGGAAGTACAAGGGCGGCGATCACATTCCGGGGATGAACGTTGGCGGCTGGTACGACGCGGGAGACTTCGACCTGGAAGAGCCAGCGCAGCTGAGCGTGATCCAGAGCCTGGCGCTGGCGTACCGGACGTTCGGGCTGAAGTACGATGAGCTTTCGGTGGATGAGACGGCTCGGACGGTGGAGATGCATCGGCCGGATGGCGTGCCGGATACGGTCGAGCAGGTGAAGCATGGAGCGATGCTGATCCTGGCGCAGTACCACAACATCGGTCACGCGATTCGCGGGACGCATGAGCCGGACCTGCGGCAGTATACGCACCTCGGCGACGGGGCTTCGAAGACGGATGGGCGGATCTACGATCCGAAGCTGGGGCCGAATGAGGTAAAGGGGAACTACTCCGGCAAGCCGGACGATCGTTGGATCTTTACGACGGATAACCCGTTCTTCGAGTGGAACGCGATTGCGGCGCTGGCGGCAGCTTCCGATGTGCTGAAGGGCTACGACGATGCGATGGCGAAGGATTGCCTGGATACCGCCATTAAGGCCTGGAACACGCAGCGGGCGCATCCGACGCCGTTTCCGGCGAGTGGGTTTGGCGGTGGAGCACCGGCGAACGCACCGGTGAACGGTGTGCTGGCGGCTTCGCAGGGTGCGGCTCGCGGGGGAAGCCGGCCGGCTCCAGCGCACTCCGGCGCGGGGAGCGCTCCGGCTGCGCCGGGAGCCTTCGGGCGAGGGCGGTTTATGGTGGCGATGGATTGGCCGGCGGCGTTGGAGCTGACCATTGCGACGCATGGGGCGGAGCCTTACCGGTCGCGGCTGAAGGAGCTGTTTCCGGAGGTGATTACGCCGGAGCAGATGGGCACGCACGGCTGGACGGCAGTGCGTGCGCTGCCGTATCTGGACGCGAGCGCGAAGGAGCAGATGCGCGAAGCGGTAAAGGTCTACATGGCGAGCGAGAACAAGCAACTGGATGCGACACCCTTTGGCGTGCCGCCAAGCCTCGGCTCGTGGGGCGGATCGGGTGCGGTGGTTGACATGGCAATCCGCATGTACTTCCTGCACAAGACCTTTCCGGACCTGGTGAGCCCCGGCTACACGATGCGGGCTGTCAATTACATCCTCGGCACGCATCCGGTTTCGAGTACGTCGTATGTCGCCGGCGTGGGCACGGTCTTCAAGACGCACACGTATAGCAATAATCGCGGCGATAACTCGTATATTCCGGGTGCGGTGATTCCTGGGTATGTCATTATCAAGCCGGATTTCCCGGAATGCATTGATGGCTTCGGATTCTTGTGGTTTGAGGACGAGGCGGTGGTTGCAGGGTCGGCGAGCTGGGTCGTTGCCGGGAACGCGGCGGAGGCCATCGTCAGGGAGGCGCAAACCAAGCGATAACTGAGGCGCCACCACGCAGGCCTCACCGGGCGTCCATTGCCCGTTGGGGCTGGCGGGCGCGGATTCATCAGCTTTCTTTGAACCTAGCGGCGATCGTGCGCGGATTTTTGGCGTGCTATGCTGAGTCCTCGCCGCGCGCGAGATGGGCTCTGGTAGTGAAAATTGAATGGATGAGGAGTCACGATGGGATTGTTTGAAGAGTTGGCTGGAGCTGTAGTCGCCGTCGAAGGCGTGAAAAAATTGGACCCGAACGCCGGGATCCTGACCGAGGGTGTCGCCGCGGTTGCCGGGTTCGAGGGCACGGAGGCCGTTGTCGACCATTTTGAGAAGAAGGATGAAGATCCGAACAACCAGGCCGGCTGAGGATTGTCGAGCTTGCAGGACGACATAGAGGGTGCGCTTGAAGCAGCGATGTGCTGCTTCACGCGCACCCTTTGTTTTGCACCATTTGCGAGGCGCGTTGGACACGAAACGGCAACTGGCTTAGGGTGAGTGACGCGCCTTTGGGCGCACTGAACTCTTCATGGAATTTTGAGGACCTCGAACAATGCCAGATCGTAGAGCGTTTCTTCAATCGTCGGCCAAGGTGGCCGCGCTTGCGGCTGCGGGCCGTTTGACTCCCCTGTTGGCGGAAGGCCGGTCTGCGGAAGGCAGAGGCTTGGCACCGAAGTCGCCGAACGACAATATCCAGCTGGCGTTGATTGGCGCTGGTATCCAGGGCCAGGGTGACACGAAGACCGCCATCCAGGTGCCGGGCGTGAAGCTGGTGGCGGTGGCCGACTATTACGACGGCCGGCTGACCCATGCGAAGGAGCTTTGGGGGCAGGATGTCTTCACGACGCGGGACTACCAGGAGATTCTGAAGCGGCCGGATGTGGATGCTGTGCTGATCGCGACGCCCGATCACTGGCACAAGCAGGCGGCGATCGACAGCCTGCGCGCCGGCAAGGATGTGTATCTCGAAAAACCGATGATTCACCTCTACTCCGATGGGCCGGCGATCATCGAGGCGGTGAAGGGCACGGACCGGATTCTGCAGGTGGGCAGCCAGCGAGTCAGCTCCGTACTGTACGCGAAGGCGAAGGAGCTGCTGGCGTCCGGTGCGATCGGCAAGCTGAACATGGTGACGGCGCGGTGGGATCGCAACTCGTCCATCGGCGCGTGGAACTACAGCATCCCGCTGGACGCGTCGCCGGAGACGTGCGACTGGCCGCGGTTCGAGGGTTCCGCGCCGAAGATGGCGTTCAACGCGGAACGGTTCTTCCAGTGGCGGAAGTGGAAGGATTATGGCTCGGGCGTGGCGGGCGATCTCTTCGTGCACCTGTTCAGCGGGACGCACTTTATCACCGGCGCGCATGGGCCGACGCGCGCGATGGCCACGGGCGGGCTGCGCTTCTGGAACGACGGTCGCGACGTGTACGACGTGCTGCTGGCGCTCTTCGATTATCCCGAGGGCTTTAACCTGAGCCTGCATGTGAACTTCGTCGACGGCGGCGAGGAGAGCGAAGGATTTCTGTTCACCGGCTCCGAGGGTCTGATGGAGATCGACGGCGGCAAAGGCACGGTGACGGTGACTCGGACGCCGCTTGCGACCGAGCCGGGTTACACGGTTTCCACGTTTTCAGACGCGATGCAGAAGGCGTACGTCGAAGAGTACCGGAAGAAGTATCCGGTGACCCACCCGAGCGGTGCGCCGCCGATGGAGGTGGAGACGTTTGCGGCTCCGCGCGGGTACTCGGATAGCTACGATCACTTCCATAACTTCTTCGATAGCGTCCGCAATCGCAAGCCGGTGGTGGAGGATGCGACGTTCGGCTTCCGGGCTGCGGGGGCTGCACTGCTCAGCAACCTGAGCGTTGAAAAGGGAACCGTGGTGCATTGGGATCCTGAGGCTATGAAGATCGTTTAGAAGCAAAAGCGCTCTCGCAAAGAGCGCGAAGGGAGCTAAGGTTCGCGATGAAGAACTGGGTTGCTTTGGTTGGGATGGTAGCGGTTGGGGTTGGGAGCGCTTGCGCGCAGGATCCGGGTCATGCGACAGAGTTTCGGATGCAGCACCCAGGTGCAGGACCGGGCGGGGCGAAACGCGAGCAGTTCCTGGCGCACCGGCTGGGCAGCGACCATGCCGAGGGAATCTCGCTGCTGGATATGGATGGCGATGGATTCGCTGACTTGCTGAGCGGGTCTTACTGGTATCAGAATCCGGGAGCCGGCGGCGGCGAATGGAAGCGGCACCAGTTCCGGACAGTCGGGATTCACAATGAGTTCGTCTCCGACTGCGGCGAGTGGGTGGTCGACGTCGACCATGACGGCTTGCCGGACCTGGTGACGACGGGTTGGATCGCGAACGGGGTTTGGTGGTACAAGAACCCCGGGCCGGATGCGACGAAAGCCGGCACGCAGTGGAAGGCGGAGAAGATCGCGGACAGCTTCGACACCGAGGGCGGCGCGTTTGCCGACCTGAACGGCGACGGCAAGCCTGACCTTGCGCTGGCGCACTATAACCGCTCCGGCATTTTGTGGATCGACTTCGGCCATGGCGAGCCGAAGGTACACCACGTGGGCGGCCGCGCTGAGGATGGGCACGGCATCGGCATTGCCGACGTGAATGGCGACGGCAAGGCCGACATCCTGACGACGCATGGCTGGTTCGAGCAGGTGAATGCGGACGCCGACCAGTGGAAGTGGCATGGGGATTGGGATCTGGGCGATGCGGGCTTTCCGATCCTGGCGTATGACGTGAACCACGACGGCAAGATGGATATCGTCTACGGGCAGGGGCATGGATACGGGCTCTACTGGCTGGAGCAGGCGGGATCGACGGAGCATCCGCGATGGATCCGGCACACGATTGACGAGTCGTTCTCGCAGAGCCATGCGCTGGCGCTGGTGGATCTCGACGGCGATGGCCAGGTGGAGTTGGTGACGGGCAAGCGGTACCGCGGACACTCCGGGAACGATCCCGGTTCGTACGATCCGATCGTCATCTACGCGTACCGGTTCCCGACGGCCGCAGCACTGAAGGCTGCCAGAGGGCAGAATCCCGCCAGGACGGAGACGATGGTGGTTGGCGATGCTGCGAGCGACCCGCTGTTCGAGCGCATCGCGCTCTCGGTGAACGGGACGGCGACCATCGGGACGCAGATTGTTTCAGCAGACCTCGACCACGACGGCGATATGGACCTTGCGACCGCAGGCAAGCTGGGCGTGCATGTGCTCGAGAATCTGCGCGTGAATAACGTCAGCAAGGCGGTGCGCGAAGAGACACAGCCGCTGAATCGCGATTGGCCGTTCCCGGGCGAAGGCAAGGAGATTCCGCAGGAGGATGGCCCGGCGGTACCGAAGTAGTGGAGCATTCCAGAGCTAAGAGCTAAGAGCTAGCGCAGATCGAGCGGCGGCAACTCGGCGCCGGAAAGTTTAAGCTTCAGCAGGCTCGCGAGCGTTGGGGCGATGGAGCGCATGTCGATGTTGCCGAGCGAGCGGTTGGCGGGAATGCCGGGTCCGATGAGAAGGAAGGTCGAGCGCATCTCCGGGTTGGACGGCAGGTAGCCGTGCATGCCGAGGTTGGTGGGTTCGGAGACGAGTGGCGGCGTGAACTTGTAGCCGAGCTCATAGCCGATCTTGAACGAGACGAAGAAGGTGGCGTCCGGAAAACCACCCTGTTCACGGATCTTGGGCTGGGTGAGAATCTTGTCGATGCCGTTGGCGGGGTCGGACGCCAGCTGGTTCAGCAGCGCTTCGACCTTGGCTTTGGTGGCGGCATCGTTGGGATCCTTGAGCATGATGGCCGCAGCGCCGCCCGCAGGCCAGGGGGATGCGGTCCAGTCGGCGATCTTGCCGTCTTTGGTGGGGAGGATGAGGCCGGCGCCGAGGAATGCAGCGTAGAGGTTGACGTCGTGGTCGACATGCGCGAAGCCGTGGTCGGAGACGACGGAAAGATAGGCGTGGTGTGGGGCGTTCTTCTCGGCCGCGGCGCGGAGTTCGCCGACGAGTGTGTCGAGTCGCTCGAGCACGGCGTTCGACGCCGGGCTGAACGGCCCGGACTTATGCTGCTCGGTATCGAGACCGGTGAGGTAGACGGTGATGAAAGCAGGGTGGTGTGTTTCGAGGAGCTTGATGGCGAACGCGGTGCGGACTTCGTCGTCGGCGATGGTCTCGTCTTCGCCGCCGGGGTACGGCTGGCCGACCTCGGCGGTGAGCTGCTGAATCAGGTTGGGCGTGGCAAGAGCGCGCTGCAGCTTGAGGTCATCGGGCGTGCCCGCGCGCCATATCTGTGGAAGGTTCAGGTCAACATGCGCCCCCACTGAGACCGGCCAGTACACGTTCGCGGTCTTCAGGCCCGCAGCTCCCGCCGCATCCCACAGCGTTGGCACCTTGATGTCTTCGGAGTACCAGTACCAGCCGATCTCGTTCTTGTTCAATGGATCGAAGGTGGTGTTGGCGTAGATGCCGTGATGCGCGGGCGATGCGCCGGTGAGCAGCGTGGTGTGGCTGGGGTAGGTGAGCGTCGGGAGCACGCCGGTGACGCCAGTGGCATACATGCCGTCGCGGGTCAGCGCGCGCAGGTTGGGGAGCTTGAGACCGTGCGCTTCGGCGTCCAGGATCGCTTCGGGCTTGCAGCCGTCGAGCGAGATGAGCATGAGGGTGTCGTGCTGGGCTACGGCAAGCGAGGGAAGGAAGAGTAAGGCGATCAGGGATTTAAGCATAATTTCTCCTCATAAGAACGTCCTGCCGGACGGGCCCGCTAGTCCGCGCGGGGCGACCACTTCGTGGGGGGATTGCTTCGCGTTGGCCCTCCCGTTGGTCGGCGCAAGAGGTATGTGCCGACCAACGGGAGGAGCACGCGAAGCGTTAAGAAGGCGTGCGAACGCCCGCAGCGGGCACGTCCGGCAGGACAAACCGTAGCTCGCGCGCACGACGCTGTTGAAGGTTCACCGCAACACCCGCAACGGCAGCCGAGACCAGCGCCACCGCCGCAAGCAGCACAAACATCCATTGCCAGCCGAAGGTGACTTCCACCTTCGCCATGGCAGACCCGGAAAGCACCCCGGCCAGGTAGCCCACACCGTCTATTACGCCGGAGGCCGTGGCACATCCCTTGCGTCCGCCAAAGTCGAGCGACATCGCCCCAGCGAGATAGGAGTAGGGTCCGATGAGCAGGAACGCGACCAGAGCAACGAGCGCTACGGGGATGAAGGCGACCGTGTGTGTCTTGATCTGGGCGAGCACGACGAGGGCGATCGCGGTGAGGAACAGACCGGCATACAGAATGCGCCCGCGTCCGAGCGGGCCAAGGCGGTCAGAGAGGACGCCGGCGAGCAGAACGGCGACTCCGCCCGCGAGCGGGAAGAGTGCGGAGCTGCTGGCTGCGGCGGAGTTCGAAAGCCCGACGAACTGGGTGAAGTAGGTTGGGGTCCAGAGGTTGAAGGTCTCGCGCAGCAGCGTGGTGCACAGCGAGAGGATGCAGACGAGCCAGAAGCTGGTGGAGGCGAAGAGCGGCAGCAGGATCGACATCATGCCCTGCCTTTCGTCTTCCGCGGACTGCCCGGCGTAGACGTTGAGGGGATTCTCTTCGACTGCTGGCAGACCGAGGCCGGCGGGTGATTCGCGCAGCAGGAAGAGGCTGGCAACAAAGAGAACGACGAGAATTCCCGCGCCTGTGGCGAACAGGCCGCGCCAGCCCATGCCGTGTGCGAGCAGCAGCGACATGATCTCGCGGGAGCCGGCGTCTCCGAAGAGGTAGCTGAGCGAGAGCAGCGCCATCACCGTGCCGTAGGCGGAAAACGAGAACCACTGCGATGCGATCTTGACCAGGCCGGCCCAGCCAAGCGACTGGACGAATCGATTGCCGATCCAAGCAAGAGTGAAGATCGGGAATCCACCGCCAGCCATGAAGAGAAGGGTGAAGACGATTGCGCCGAACATGCCTCCGAGGAAGTTGCGCTTGCCGCCGAAGAGGTCTGCGAGCGCACCCGAGGGAAATTTGCCGATGGCATAGGCGAGTACGCCGAGCGAGGCGATCTCGCCGAAACGGATCTGCGAGGCGGCACCGGGGTGCTCGGCAAGCAACAGCGGCAGAGCGACCGAGTAGTCGGAGCGGCAGAAGTAGTAGCCGGCGTAGCCGAAGGCCAGCAGGGTGATCGTGAGGATCTGGCGCCGCGACCACGTGCGATCTGACGCCGGGTCGGCGGTGCTGCGCACGCCGGGAGCTTTGCGTGCTGGCTCAAGACTCATGGACGGTTGCCGGCGGCCAGGGCGGATTCGATCTCGTCAAGGATCGGCAGAGCGTTGGCCGCGCTATCGATGACGTAGTGGGCGCCCGCCTCGAACAGCTCGGCTTCCGCCTTGTTGGTGGCTTCGGTTTGTTCGGCGTGGCTGAGGGCGTCAAACTCAGCGAGCGTAAGGCCGACGCCGTTGCCGGTGGAGGTGACGCCGATGGTCCACATGCCGGCGTTGAGGCCTTCGGCGATGTCGGAGGGCGTGTCGCCAATCTTTACCGCCGAGGCCAGCGAGGTGACCTTCAGCTCGATGGCGAGCTTGAAGCACATCCATGGGTTCGGCCGGCCGCCGGGGACGTCGTCGGGGCAGAGGCTGAGGTCCGGCGCGTAGCCTTGTTCGGCTGCGGTTTTTGCGAGCGCTTCCAGCATCGGCCGGGTGTAGCCGGTGGTCGCGCCGAGCTTGATGTCGCGGGCGCGAAGCGCGGCGGCGAAGGCGGCTATTCCGGGGATGAGCGTGGCGGAGGGCGCAATCTCCTCCACCATGCGTGGGGTGAAATCGGCGTAGAGGGTTTCGACATCGCGCTCGGTGGGGGGTTGGCCGAACTTCGCTTGCCACTGCTCAGCGACAGAAGGGAGCGCGAGAATCTCGCGGATGTGGTCCTTCTTGGCGAGGCCCATCGCGAGGCGAAGCTGCGGCCGCGGAACCGGGACGCCGTGCACGGCGAAGACGTGTTCGAGCGCGACGATGGGAGCGACCGAGCCAAAGTCGACGGCGGTGCCGGCCCAGTCGAGGACGACGAGTTGAAGCTTCGAGTGACTCATTTGGATAGTCCTGCTTCGCGGATGGAGCGTTCGCCGACGCCGAACGAGAGCGTCATGCCGGAGCCGCCGGGTGAGGCGACGATGTGGACGTTGGGCTCGGGCGACATGGCGACGAGCGGCTTGGTGGGGTGTTTGGCGTAGACCCCCTGCCAGCGCTCGGCGACGCGGAGGTCAGGCGCCTTCAGAAAGCCGAAGGTGTATTTAAGGATGAGGTCGTCGACGTCTTCGCGGTTGAAGGGATCGACGTGGAGGCCGTACTGGTGCGAATCGCCGAGCGTAAGCGCGCCGTCGGCGGTTTGCGAGACAAGCGCGTGGATGTACCAGCGGTCGAACTCCGGCGTCTCGGTGGCGATGCGGTGCGCCAGCGCGGGCAGCGACTTGCAGAGTTTGAACGCCTCGTAGAAGCGCAGGGTAAGGCCGGCGGCAAGCGATGGCCCGAGCTGCCAGTCGCCCGGCTGCGGTGCCGTGCGCAGCATCTGCAGCTTGCAGCGCGTGAGGCCGGAATCGGCAAATTCTTCGGGATAGAGCGTCTCAAAGTCTTCGCCGGAGCAGACGAAAACGGTTTGTGCCTGCCACGTTTCGAGCGGCGTCTCGACCGAGAGGTGCGTCAGGTGCGACGGGATCGCGTTGACCTGCTGCGCGAAGCGGAACTGAATGCCGTAGCGCGTGGCGAGGAAGCCCGGGAGTTCGGCGAGGATCTGGCGCGGGTCGACGGTGAGTTCGGTGTCCGAGAAGAGCGCGCCGCGCAGGCTGCCGAGGTGCGACTCGGTGAGGATTGCGTCGGACTTTGCCAGCGAGGCCGCGGGCGAGAGCCATTGGCAGTCGTAGCCGAGCGCTGGCGCTGCTGCGGCAAACTCTTCGGCTACATCGGCTTCGTCCTGGGCGTAGGTCAGGTGCAGCGAGCCGGTGTTGCGGTAGGGGAGCTTCGCCTCGGTGAGGATTTCGAGCCAGAGTTCGCGGCTACGGAGCGCGAGTTGCAGCATCTCGCCGTGCGGTTGGCCGATGGGCCAGATCATGCCGAAGTTGCGGACGGACGCACCGGCCGCTTGCGGCTTCTTCTCGAAGACGACAACGGATTTGCCGGCTTTGGCGGCAGCATAGGCGTGTGCCAGGCCGAGAATTCCGGCGCCGACGACGGCGACGTCTGTTTCAGGCATGGGACCTCGAAGGGGAGGGTAAGGGGCTGAGCCGGGAGGGCCGGCCCTTGCGAGCCGGCCCCGTTTGCTGAAACCCGCCGCGGTTAGTAGTGCAGGTGCAGCGACATCTCAATGGTGCGCGGGCCGGACTGCGACCCGTTGTTGAACAGAGCGCTCGAGGTGATCTGGCCGAAGCTCGAACTCGAGACGTTCATGTTGGGGTTGGCCCAGTTGGCGATGTTGAACAGGTTCGCAAACTCGGCTTCGTAGCGGAGGGTGAAGCGTTCGGTGATGGCGAAGTTCTTGCCGGCGGACATGGAGAACGTCGTGGTCTTCGGCCCGGTCAGGATGCCCACGCCGCAGTTGCCGAACCGTCCGATGTTGTTGCCGGGAATGCTGTAGGCAGCGCTGTTGAAGTAGTGCGCCAGGCTGTGGGCGTCAGGCGCGGCGGAGTTGCCGAGGCAGTCCGGACGCTGCTGCGCGACAGAACGCTCCGACGGATTGGTGCCCGAGGGATCGGACACCGTGCTGGGAAAGTACGGTGTCAGGAAGTTGCCGGTGTGGAACAGGAAGATGCCCGTCGTGCTCCAGCCACCGACGAACAGATCCTCCACCGGGTTGAGGTTGTTGGCGAACTGCCGTCCCTTGCCGAAGGGCAGGTCGTACACGGCCGTGGCGAGGAACTTGTGCCGCGGATCGTAGTAGGCCGCGCCGGTGTCCTGCTTGATGTTGTACAGGTCCTGCACGTTGTTGCCGTTGTCGCCCTGGCCGCCGCTCGGGATGGCCGAACTGGGCGCGGTGCCCAGTGCGTTGGTCTGGTTGGAGGTAAGGGTATAGGCCGCGGTGAAGCTCAGGCCCTGCTCGAAGCGGCGGTTCGCTTCAAGGATCAGCGCGTTGTAAATGTCGCTCGGACCGTTCTGGCGCGTGAGCACTTCGTTGAAGTTCGGATACTTGAGGATGGCCGCGCGCTGCGTGGGCGTAAGGGCGTTCAGCGCGGCGGTTCCGGAGGCGAGGCCGGTGGTGTTGGGCTGAACCTGGTTGAGGTCCGGGCTCTCGATCAGGTCGTAGGTGTGCGAGCCGATGTAGGTGATGCGGCCGAGAATCTTCTTGCCGATGCTCTGGTCATAGGCCACGTTCCACTGCAGCTCGCGCGGGTCCTTCAGGTTGAACTGGTTGGCACGACGATAGCCGGGATACGCAGAACCCTGACCGGGCGCGGCCGCGAAGACGTTCGACCAGTTCAGCGGGTCGGCCGCCGTGGAGGCATAGACACCGTAGTAGCTGGTGTCGACGCCCAGCAGCGAGTAGAGCACCGCGCCCAGGACGGGCACCGAATACTCTCCAACGGAAGCCTTCAGCACGCCGTCATTGTGCGGCAGCGGCCGGTAGGCGAAGCCGAGGCGAGGCTGGATGTTGCTTTTATCCAGGAAGCGCAGGCCTGCAGGATAGTTGAAGCCGTTGGTACCGTTTTGGATGAAAGGCGTGGAGCCGACCGCCTGCGCCCAGATGGGATTGATGTTCTCGCCCTTGTTGTACAGAAGCGCGCCGCCGGGAACCTGCGTCAGGAAGTTGCCGAGCTGGTTGGTCTGGTCGATGAACGGAGTGTTCAGCTCATACCGCAGGCCGAGCGTCAGGGTCAGGCGATCGTTTACCTTGTAGTCGGTCTGGCCGAAGACGTCGTAGTGGTAATCGTAGGGTTTGCCGTCCGGGCCGTTCTGCGCCTGGGTCGCGTAGTCGAGATATCCGGTGTCGAACTGGGCGGCGCCGCACGCGTCCGGGTAGGCGGCAATCTCACCCGGCAGCGGGCAGAAGCCGAGCGCGCCCGAGGCATGGTAGTCGCCGTACTCGTCGCCATCGATGAAGTCGATGTTGGCGGTGTAGAAGAGGCGGCGGAAGTCAACGCCGAACTTCGAGTTGAACTTGCCGTGCGTCCAGGAAAGATTGTCGCCGATCTCGAAGATGTTGTTCTTGGTGATGTTCGGGTGGCCGTCATTATCCGTCACGCCGCCCAGCAGGTTGCCCACATAGAAAACTGGAACGCCGTTGAGGCCGTTCTTCGGCGGTCCAGGCGTACCGGCGATGCCGAAGTTCGTGATGTCGGCGTTGCCGGTCGCGGCCTGCGGGTACGAGAGGATGAAGTTCGCGTTGGTAAATCCACCGCGTAACTCGTTCACGATCGTCGGCGTGATGATCCAGTTGTAGGAGACGGCGAAGTTGACCAGGTCGGAGATGGTGGAGAAGGTGCCCATCAGCGGGTTGTAGGTGGCATCGCCGGGTACGTCCGTGCCGGTGCTCGAAATCTGCTTGTCCGTGATGCGGCCGAAGATGGAGTGCTTGCTGTTGAACGTGTGATCGATGCGCCCATCGTAGCCGTTCAGCTTGTACTGGCCTGGGAAGACTTGCGTCAGGTTCAGGTCTCCCGTAGCGTCCAGGCTCTGCTGCGAGTCCGTCGGCGTGGGGAAGAAGAGCGGCAGAATCTTCGCCGTCGTGGCGTTGACGCCGCCGATGGCAGCAAGGTTGTTGCCGGGAATTGGGATCGCAGTCCCGGGGATGTAGAGCTGGAACGGCACCGCACCCGCCACATTACCCACGCCGCCGAAGTTGCCCTGCGTCCAGGCGGTGGGGTAGGTCTGCGTCTGGATCAGCGTGTTCTGGCCCAGGCGGTCGGTCTCGTAATCGAAGAAGAAGAAGGTGTGGTCCTTCCAGATGGGGCCACTTGCGACGACACCGTAGTCGTTGCCATTCGCGCCGAGAGCCTCTTTGGCGATCTGGTCGGTGGAATCCCAGCCCTTGCGCTGCGCAAACCAGTAGGCGCTGCCGTGAAACTTGTTGGAGCCGCCCTTGGTGGTGACGGTCAGGTCCGTCGGCTGGGCGAACTCGGCTGAGCCGCCTGCCGTGTTCACGCGAAACTCGTCGATATCTTCGACCGAGGGAAACAGGTCGCGGGTGGGGCCGCCGTTGCGCACAAGTTGAATCGAGATACCGTCGATCGAGAACGACGTGGCGGTGGGAAGCTGGCCGGCGAAGGTAAGGTTGTTGCCGGCGTCGAGGTTCACGGCTGGCGTCAGGGCGGCGACGTTGATGGGGCTTGGCGCGTCAGTCGCGCGGAAGTTCAGCGGAAGCTGGTTGACCTCAGTGCCTGAGAGCGAGTTCGAAAGCGTCAGGTCCTCGGTCACAACATCCTGGTTCGCGATGACCGTAGTCTCCTGCGCGACGGAACCGAGCGTGAGATGGGCGTCGGTCCGGATGGTCTCGCGCGCGGGGATGGAGACGTGCTCGTCACGCTCCGGCGCAAAGGCGTCTCCGCCGTTGAAGAGGATGGTGTAGGTGCCGGGGTCGAGATTGATGACGCGGAACTCACCAGAGGCATCCGCCTTCACCGATCGCTTGAGGCCCGTGGCCTCATTCGTCACCGTGACCGTTGCATTGGGCACGACCGCTCCCGTGACGTCGGTGACGGTGCCGGTCAGCGTCGCATAGGTGGATTGCGCGAAGGCACTGGCTGAGGTAAGGCACGCCAGTGCAACGGCGCAGGCCAATTTGCCAGAAGAAGAGGAGGGGCGACGGCTCGAATTCAAAAAACTTCGCATGATAGAGGCCTCAAATTGAAATGCAAAACGGGTACACAGGTGCAAATTCCCGGGGCCAAGAGCCCAGGAATGGTGCTGGAAAAGATGAGGAACGTCGCCAGCCTGACAGGCAGAGCGGAGTGGTTCGATGAGAGGAGTGTGAAAAGGCGGGGAATTTCCAGCAAGCGGAAGAACCGCTCATGGGATCAAAAAGGGGAACGCCCGATTGATGCAGGGTGCGAGGCAATGCGCACCCGTTAGAAAAATCATCCACGTGGCGATGCGGCTGAGACGGCCCGATCCCCTGGCGGAGGCTAAGTCGTGCCGCTATCGTCGGAGCTCTGGGCCTGCGCGGCGGCGGCTTGTGCCTGGGCCGCTGTTGCCTGGGCCTGCGCCGCAGTCGATTGTGCCTGCGCGGCAGTGGCCAGGGCCTGCGAGGTGGTGCTCTGGTCGGTGCCGGTGGGTAAGCCTGCATTGGGATCTCGCGATGGCGCACCCGGCGGCGTGGCGCCGGTCTTCAGGCTCTTGTCCGCAGAGGTATTGAAGAAGCTGGTGAACGCGTTGATGGGAGCGTGCAGACCGTTGGCCCCGCCGGCGAGCAGCAACGCCGAGATGATAACGTCGATCGTGCAGAAGGCGCCGTTCTGGCCCGGACCCCAGATGACGGGTACGATCTGCGGGCCGGGCGGCACCGGATGCGCCTGGATGAGGAAGAGCCCGAGTGCCCGAATTCCGACGACGGCCGCGCACAAGCCCAGAAGAAGCAGCGCGCAGAAAGCATACTTTTTCGATTCCGCCTTATACGCGTTGAGGTGCTTCTGTGCGTCGGCGATTCTGTTTGAGTCGATCGGGTTGGTGGCCTGCAGGACGGCCAGTTGGTGACGCAGTTCGTCCGCGCCGGGGTCGCGGAACGGACTCACCACGACCTCCACGGCCCGCTCGATGAAAGCTGCGGTCAGGATCAGTGGTGCGAGGATATTGGCGACATCGCTGATCGGTACGTAAAGCGGAAGGATGGACCAGCGGAGAACTGCCACCCCCACGATGAGGATGAGGCTAAGGACCGCGGTGCAACCAATGGCAATGCGAGCTTGCATGGACTTTCTCCTGGGGCCCCATTGACAGCTGTTGGAGAGTGAACTTTCCGGTGAGCCAATCTAGCACGATCCAGGCGACGTCGCAGGAGAAATCATGCGCCAAGCCACTTCAGGGTAAGTCCGGCGGCAATGCCTCCAAGGATCGGGCCGAGAACCGGAATCCACGCGTAAGACCAGTCCGATCCGCCCTTGCCTGCGATGGGCAGGATGGCATGTGCGATGCGTGGGCCCAGGTCGCGTGCCGGGTTGATGGCGTAGCCGGTGGTGCCACCCAGCGAGAGGCCGATGCTCCAGATAAGGCAGGAGACGAGGAACGGGCTCAGTCCCGCAGCCGCGCCCGTGGACAGCACCAGCTTCGAGCTGATGGCACCGGCGACGAGCACGAGGACGTAGGTCGCCAGAGCCTCGCTGAAGAGGTTGGCCGGGATGTTGCGAATCGCGGGCGCGGTGCAGAAGACCCCAAGCTTGGCCGATGGATCCGGCGTCAGAGCCCAGTGGTGAACGTAAAAGAGCCAGACAAGGGCCGCGCCCACAATGCCCCCCGCAAACTGAGCGGCGAGGTAGGGCACGACGGAGGAGAAGTCATGATGCTCGAAGGCGGAGGCGATTGTAAGCGCGGGGTTGAGATGAGCGTCGCGACTGCCGAACAGGTTCGAGGTGAAGATGCCGCAGAGCACGGCAAACGCCCAGCCAACCGCAATGACCAGCCATCCAGCGCCCTCTGCCTTGCTGCGCTTGAGCGTAACCGCCGCGTTGACGCCGTTGCCGAGCAGCATCAGCATGAGAGTGCCCGCGAATTCGCCGAGCATGGGGGTGCGGGTCATGGGGGGAATCCTCTTATTAGCTAGTAGCTGCAGATGGTGGAGTTGTGAGCGTGTACTGGGCGGCTAGCTGGGTGAAGGCAGCAATTTGAGACTGGGTCCAGGAGGATGTCTGCTTGAGCTCGGCCGCCAGGAGTTCGGCGACTGCGGGAGCCATCGCAATCGCTGCCGGAGCGTTGAGGAACAGGGCGCGGGTGCGGCGGGCGAGCACATCTTCAACGGTGCGGGCGAGCTCTTCGCGTGCGGCGAAGACCACCTCGGCGGCGAGGATGGGAAGCTCGGGGTGCAGCTGCCGGGCGAGCTCGGGGTCCGCCGCTGTCAGGGCGCGAATCTTCGCCGCGTCTGAGCCGTAAACCCAGAGGTCGTCGCCGGCCTCGATGCCTTCCTGGTAGCCGTGAATCCTGAGCGTCTGCGTAATGCAGGGACGATCCTCGAGATCGCCGAGCGTGATGGCGTGGTTGAGCGCGTCCTCCGCCATGTGACGATACGTGGTCCACTTGCCGCCCACGATGGTCAGCAGGCCGGAGGGGTCGATGTGGATGGTGTGATCGCGCGAAAGTGCCGAGGTCTTCGTCGAGTTGGAACTCGATGCTTTGACCAGCGGCCGAATGCCGACGTAGACGCTGAGGACGTCGGCCCGCATAGGCGGATGGTGCAGATACTGGCCGGCAGTTTCGAGCACGAAGTCGATCTCCTGCTCGAACGGCCGCGGCTCGTAGGAGGGATGGTCGATGGGCGTGTCGGTGGTGCCGACGACCGTGTGGTTGTGCCACGGGATAGCGAAGAGTACGCGGCCATCTGAGGTGTGCGGCACCATCACGGCGGTGTCGCCGCGCAGGAAGCTGCGGTCGAGCACCAGGTGAATGCCCTGGCTGGGCGCGATCATGGTCTCGGCGTCGGGAGAGTCGAGGCGGCGGATCTCGTCGGTGAAGATACCCGTGGCATTGATGACGGCGCGCGCCGGGACGGAAAAGCTCTCTGCAGTCTCAGAATCGCTTGCGGTGACGCCGGTGATCAGGCCGGCGTCGTCTTTTGTCAGCCCGGTGACGGGGAAGTAGTTGAGTGCCGTCGCTCCATGGTCGGCGGCGGTGTGGATCAGGTGGATGAGCAGACGCGCATCATCGAACTGGCCGTCGTGGTAAACGACGCCGCCGCGCAGGCCATCCTGCTTGAGCGTGGGCAGTTGCGCGAGCGTTTCATCGCGAGAGAGCACGCGGGATTTGCCGAAGCCGTACTTGCCGGCGAGCATGTCGTAGACCTTCATGCCGATGCCGTAAAAGGGCGTCTCCCACCAGGCGTAGTTGGGCACGATGAAGGGCACATCGTGGACCAGATGCGGCGCATTGCGACGGAGAAGGCCGCGCTCTTTGAGCGCCTCCATCACGAGCGAGATGTTGCCTTGCTCAAGATAGCGGACGCCGCCGTGAACGAGCTTCGTGGAGCGGCTGGAGGTGCCCTTGGCGAAGTCCTCCCGCTCAAGCAGCAGGGTGGCGAAGCCGCGGCTGGCTGCGTCGACCGCGATGCCCGCGCCGGTGGCGCCGCCGCCAATGACGAGAACATCCCAGGGTTGCGTACGGTTGCGTAGCTGCGACAGCATCTCAGAGCGATTCATCTGCTTAGACCTTTGGCTCCTTGTTCCATCCGCCCGCGCGCTGGACGGCTTCCTGCCATTTTGCCTGACGCGCCTTCATCTGGGCTGAATCGGCCTTCGGCTCGAAGATCGTGTCGGACTGGCGGTGGTGGGCGATGTCGTCGGTCGAGCCCCAGAAGCCGACGGCGAGGCCAGCGAGGTACGCCGCGCCCAGTGCGGTGGTTTCGAGGATGGCTGGGCGGCGAACGGGCAGTTGCAGGAGATCGGCCTGAAACTGCATCAGGATGTCGTTCGCCGCGGCACCGCCGTCCACGCGGAGCTCGTGGAACGGCGTCTGCGCGTCGCGATTCATAGCTTCGAGCACGTCGGCGACCTGGAAGGCGATCGACTCAAGCGCGGCCCGGGCGATGTGCCCGATCTCGGTGGACCGCTCGATGCCGATGATCATGCCGCTGGCGTACGGGTCCCAGTGCGGTGCGCCGAGGCCGGTGAACGCCGGAACGAAGACCACGTTGCGCGACGAATCGACCGCCGCGGCGACCGATTCCACATCTTGCGACGCGGCAAAGAAGCGCATGTTGTCTCGCAGCCACTGGACCACCGCTCCACCGACGAAGATGCTGCCTTCGAGCGCATACTCCAGGCGCTTCGAGGTGCTGCAGGCGAGTGTCGTAATCAGGCGCTGCTTCGAGACGGTGAATTGCGTGCCGATGTGCTCGAGCAGAAAGCAGCCGGTGCCGTAGGTGTTCTTTGCCTGGCCGGGCGCTATGCAGAGCTGGCCGAAGAGCGCGGCCTGCTGGTCGCCGGCGATCCCCGCGATCGGGATGTCGCCGAGGCCGAGCGTGGTGGTGACGTTGCCGATCACCTCCGACGACCACACGACCTCAGGCATCAGTGACGCGGGAATGTTGAGGAGCTTGAGCAAGTCGTCGTCCCAGCGGTCTTCGACGATGTTGTAGAGCATGGTCCGGCTCGCGTTGGTGCGGTCGGTAACGTGTTTGGTGCCGCTGGTAAGGTTCCATACGAGCCAGGAGTCGACCGTGCCAAAGGCCAGTTTGCCGGCTTCGGCGTCGGCGCGTGCGCCTTCTACGTTGTCGAGAATCCATGCGACCTTGGTGGCGGAGAAGTACGGGTCGATTAGCAGGCCAGTCTTCGAGCGGATGCTGTCTTCGGCGCCTTCGTCTGCGAGGCGCTGGCAAAGCGGTGCGCCGCGGCGATCCTGCCAGACGATCGCGTTGTAGACCGGCTTGCCCGTCTCACGGTTCCACACGATGGTCGTCTCGCGCTGGTTGGTGATGCCGAGCGCGGCAATGTCGCGTGGGCGAGCCTGTACCTTGCCAAGCACCTCCACCGCAGAGGAGAGCTGCGAGGTGAGAATCTCGAACGGATCGTGCTCCACCCAGCCCGTGGCGTTCGCCGCCTCCGGGTAAATCTGGCGAAACTCATGCTGCGCCGTGGCGGCAATCTCGCCCTCGTGATCGAAGAGGATGGCGCGGGAGCTGGTGGTGCCCTGGTCGAGGGCGAGAACGTATTTCATCGGGGCATAGCCTTTAGTTTGAATCGTTTTCCGTTCCATGCACGGTGCGGCGGCAGCTTTGGCGCGGGATGAGAGTATCATTTTCTGACCGGGCTACGTCTAAACCCGGTAGAGACGATTCGCCCCAAAGAAGGATTACCAGCCTCCTATGCCTAAGAGTTCGAAGATTTTGCTGCTTGCCGTGTCGGTGGTGTTGGTGCTGACGGTGTTTCTGGGTGTGCACACAAGCGGCGTAAGCGCGGCAACGCTGGGCGGCGGGCAGGATGCCGGGGCGTTCCCGGAGATGCAGGTCTACAGCGAGGTTCTGCACCATATTCAGTTCGACTACGTCACCGACCCGAACATTCCGGCGGTTACGAACGGTGCGCTTCGTGGGCTGCTGGAGTCGCTCGACGCGGATTCAAGCTACCTGACGCCGGCCGACTACAAGGCGTACAAGCTGGATAAGACCAAGGATGCGGGCAAGGCGCAGGTGGGTATCGTCGTTTCGAAGCGCTACGGTTACGCGACGGTGGTCTCGGTCGTTCCCGGCAGCCCAGCGGATAAGGCTGGCCTGGTGGACGGCGACATTCTTGAAGCGGTGAACGGGCAGGATACGCGGGATATTTCGCTCGCCGTGATTCAGTTGATGCTCAACGGCCAGCCCGGCTCCGAGGTTTCAGTCTCGGTCGTGCGTCCGCGCAAGGCGGTTCCGGATAAGCTGACGATGACCCGGACGATCGTGCAGGAGCCCGCGGTCAGCGACACGCTCTACGAGAACGCGACGATCCTCTATCTGAAACCGGTGATCCTCGACAAGGAGCATGTAAACGCCATCGAGGCGAAGCTGAAGTCGGCGGACAAGGGTGGCACAAAGAAGGTGCTGCTCGACCTGCGGGATGTCTCGGCAGGCGAAATGCCTGAGGCGACGCGGTTGGCGAACTTCTTTTTGAAGACGGGTACGATCGCGACGCTCGAAGGCCAGACGGTCGAAAAGCAGACGTTTACGGCTGATCCGTCGAAGGCAATCGATCCGACCACACCGATGGTGGTGCTGGTGAATCGTGGCACCGCAGGCCCGGGCGAACTGGTAGCCGCGGCGCTGCAGGACGACAAGCGCGCGGAACTGGTCGGCGAGCATACCTTCGGCGAAGGCGCGCAGCAGAAGCTGTTCGAACTGCCCGATGGCGCGGCCCTGATTCTTTCCATCGCCAAGTACGGTGAGCCTTCGGGCAAGAAGCTGCAGGACGATGGCGTCACGCCGGCCGTGACGGTCGCGAGCAACATCGACGACCAGATTGCCGCCGAAGATGACAGCGACGGCACGTCGACGTCGTCGACGTCGACTCCCGCAAAGCCGGCTGTGCAGGTAGACGAACAGCTCACCAAGGCGCTCGACATCCTAAAGGCAAAGACGGCTTAGGGCGGCTTCGCCGGACCGAACTCTGTAGGCTGAAGGCTTTGCTTTCTGCGACCGGCACGTCTGCCAGGTTGCACAACCAGCGATGCAGCGCCCGCGCCATGGTGATTTCCGCCTGCGCCAGGGTGGTATCGTAAGAGGGCCGTGAACAGCATTCTCAGTGACGAAAAGCGGGCCCCGGACGACGAACTTGAGGCGTCTAGACGGCTGACGCACGAGACGCGATGGCAACGGGCGGTTCGTTACTGGCACTGGTTCAAGCTGGATGGGCCGGACTATCCCAGCCGCAAGGTGGCGAGCTGGAAGATGTTCAAGGTGCTGGTAGGCCTGGCGGCGCTGCTCGGCATCATGTGCGGGCTTGTGGTGGTTTACGCGATCGACCTGCCGCAGATGGAAGAACTGGCGCGATACCGCCCGGATACGACCACCGAGCTCCTCGACATCCACGGGAAGGAGATTGGATCGTTTGCGCTCGAACGCCGCGTGGTGGTGCCCTATACCGACCTGCCGCCGGTGCTGCACGACGCCATCATCTCCATTGAGGATAAAAGCTTTGAGCGCAACTGGGGCGTCAACCTGTTTCGCGCGGCGGAGGCGGCTTACCTTGATATCCATTCGCACTCGCGCGCGCAGGGTTCGTCGACCCTGACCATGCAGCTCGCGCGTAATCTCTTTTTGTCCTCGCAGAAGACGTACAGCCGCAAGCTCCAGGAGATCTTCCTGACGGTACAGATCGAACGGCGATTCACCAAGGAGCAGATCTTCACGCTTTACGCCAACCAGATCTATCTGGGGCACGGGCGTTATGGCTTTGAGGCGGGCAGCGAGTTCTACTTCTCAAAGCATGTGAAGGACCTGACCCTGCCCGAGGCCGCATTGCTTGCCGCGCTGCCCAAGGGCGCCGAATACTACTCCCCGTTGCGGCACCCCGACCGTGCGCTGAAGCGGCGCAATCTCGTCCTGAGCGAGATGGAGCACGACGGCAAGATTACGCCCGCGCAGGCGGAGAGCGCGATGGAGCAGCCGCTCGGCCTGAAGATTGAGACGCCCCCGAACACCATCGCGCCCTACTTCGTCGAAGAAGTGCGGCGCCAGTTGGAGAAGGAGTATGGCGTCGACGAGGTTCATGGTGCCGGCTTGCGGGTCTACACCACGCTCGATCTCGACCTGCAGCAGGTAGCCAACAAAGCCGTGCTCGATGGCCTGGCGCGGTACGAGAGACGCCGCGGCTGGAAGGGCAATCTACAGAACGTCGCCGCAGCCGGACTGGATATGACGATCTACCGGCATCCGGATTGGACGCAGGCAGTCGTTGCCGGCGATTACATCCACGGCATGGTTACCGATGTGACGAAGAGCCGCGTGCTGGTGAAGCTGGGAACCCAGACGGCGGAGCTGACGCCGGCGGATTGGGTGTGGACGCAGAACGTCGGGACCGGCTTCCTGAAGGTCGGCGACCTGGTGTACGTGCGGGTGGAGAGTGTACAGCCCGGAACGTTCGTTCACGCGTCGCTGCAGCAGGATTCAGGCGCGCAGGGCTCGTTTATGGCCGTCGACAACTCGAACGGCGAGGTGCTGGCGATGGTGGGAGGGCGCGACTTCGCGCTGAGCCAGTACAACCGGGCCACGCAGGCGGAGCGACAGGTCGGCTCCTCGTTCAAACCGTATGTGTACACGGCGGCACTCGAAAGCGGGATGAAGCCCTCGGACATCGTGGTCGATGCGCCGACCAGCTTCAAGACTCCGGGCGGCTGGTACACGCCGCATAACTACGAGCCGAACTGGCGCGGGCCGATGACGCTCACCCAGGCGTTCGCCGAATCGAGGAACATCCCCGCGCTCAAGCTGGCCGATAAAGTCGGGATCAAGACCGTGATCGAGACGGCTCGGCGCTTCGGTGTGACGAGCCCGCTACCCGCGTTTCTGCCGGTCGCGATCGGTGCGGCGGACCTGACGCTTGCCGAACAGGTTGGATCGTTCAGCGTGTTTCCGAACGACGGCATACGGATCGAACCGCACTATATTCGTCGCGTCACCGAGACAGACGGCGTCCCGCTTGAGGCGCACAATCCGAAGGTCACCGAGGTGATCTCGGTCGACACCGCACGGAACATGATGATCATGCTCAAAGCCGTAACGACCTACGGAACGGCTGCAGTAGCATCCAATCTTCATCATCCGCTGGGCGGCAAGACCGGAACGACCAACGACTTTACCGATGCGTGGTTTGTTGGGTTCTCGCCTTCGGTAACGGCAGGAGTGTGGGTGGGCTTTGACACCCGTGAGACGCTCGGCCCGAAAGAGCAGGGCGCGAAGGTGGCGCTGCCGATCTGGATGAACTTCATGACCGCGGCCATCGCCGGCAAGGATGACGAGCAGTTCCCCAGCGCCAATGCGCCAAAGAAGGTGTTGAGCGTGGATCAGAGTTCTGGGGACGACGACAGCAAGACGCCGCCAGCGGACGACTCCGACACCGACAACGGCGATGCAGCGACGCCCGACGGGAAGACGCTTCCCGACGCGACGAGCCCTGCTCCCTCCGGTTCGGCACCTGCCATCCCGGTTGCACCAGCCGTCCCCGCGGCTCCGGCGAATGGGCCTGTGCTCGTGCCGGCAAAGCCCGCTGCGCCGAAGACTTCTCCTCCGCCTGCCTCGCCGGATCAGCCTTAGCGTTTACGTCGCGCTGTTAAGGGTGCTGCTGATGCTGCTGAAGGCAGAGGTGATGCTGGAGCTGAGCGTCTTCATGGCGGCGACCGCGCCGAGTGCAACCAGCGAGGCGATAAGGGCGTATTCGATCAGATCCTGGCCCGATTCGTCGGCCAGCAGGTTTCTCAGCGTAAGCATGGGTATTCTCCTAAGTTCGTTCGAGGGTGTTGCCTCTGGAGAACTCATCGGCGGAGCGTTGCCTAGGGTGATGTCTGCGACAGCAAACTACTTCTGAACTGCAGTCTTTCCTGAGAGCCTCTGCACCAGGGCGTCGTTCTCCGATTGCGTCATCTTGGCTGCAAGAGCAAACTCCGCAGCGGACTTCTCCTTGTCGCCAGCCACACGGTAGACCTTGGCGAGCCGCCAGTGCGTGGCATAGTCGGCGCCGTTCAGCTCCACAGCGGTGCGAAGCTCCTGCACCGCGAGTTCGTTGCGCTCGGTGGAGGCGTAGACGATGCCGAGATCGCGGTGCGCCATGGAATTCTTCGGGTCGGCCTGGATGGCCTGGAGGAGCTGCGGCTGCGCGGCAACCCAATCACCAGTTTCGACCAGGCAATCGGCGAGGAACACACGAGCCTGGGCGTGCGTGGGGTCGAGGGCAAGCTCCGCCTGGAAGGCAGGCGCGGCCTCGGCAAAGTGGTGCTGCTTCCAGAGCAGATAACCAAGGCCGAAGTTGGCGTTGGGTTCCTGCGGGTTGGCGACAACCGCCGCACGAAACTGGGCGATGGCACCGGCATCGTCTCCCTGGTCGTCGAGCGCCTCTCCAGCCAGCATGTCGGCCTCGGCGGAGTCGGGTGCAAGGGTGAGGATCTCGCGTGTGACCTTCTCGACGCACGGATACTGCTTCGTCCAAAGGCATGAATGGGCAAGTGTGAGGCGCAGCGGAAGCGACTGCGGATCGCGCTGGGTGGCGCGCTGGAGGTACGGAATGGCGACCAGGTAATCGCCCATACCGTAGTGCGACATGCCGAGAAGAATGGTGAGGCGCGCGGCTTGATCATCGGCCGGACGTTTCGCGAGTTCAGCCTCAAAGGCCTTGATGGCGGCCGGGAAGTGTTCAGCTTGAAATTCTGCCAGGCCAAGGTTCATCTGGAGTCCGGGGATGTTGGGATTGAGGGCGAGCGCCTGCGTGTAGAAGTTGGCCGCTTCGCTAAAGTGTTGCTGGTGGGATTCGAGCAGTCCGATATGGGCGAGCGGCTCGGGGTTCTTCGGGTCGGCGGCAGCAAGAGCCTGCCATGCGGCTTCGGCCTCGACGATCTGGCCCTGCTGCTCGAGCGCGATGGCATCTGCGCGGGTGGGTTGCTGTGCCCGCAGAGCGGCGGCGCAGCAGACCAGGATAAGGATCGCAGTCTTTCGAAGGGACTTGGCAGCGGGCATTTCGCAGATGGCCTTTGAGGATGAGAGTACACCGGAAAAGGGAAACGGAGTGCGGCAGGTGGTTGCCTGCCGCACCCCGAGGTTAGTGGAAGCAGGTTAGAAGATCAGCTTGCCGCCGAACTCGAAGCTGCGAGGATCGTAGGTGCCATTGAGTGTGCCTGCGTTATTTGCGTTCGTGTTCGTCACCAGGCTGTTGAATTCAGCGTGGTTGAAGGTATTGAAGGACTCCGCACGGAACTGGAAGCTGTCATGTTCCGTAATCGCGAAGCTCTTGTAGAGGGATGTGGTGAAGTTGACGCGGCCTGGACCAACGATTGCGTCCTTGGCCGAGTCGCCAAATCCCTGGTTTCCGCCACCCAGCCAGACGGGGGCCGGAGCGGAGAACTGGGCGGGGTTATACCACTGGCTTCTTGATTTCGGATAATTGACCTTGCCGACGACGTTTGGGCGAACGGTGTAACCGCCGTCCAGGCCAACCGGGTCATAGTTGATCGACTGCCCCGGCGCGAACGGTGTGCCAGACTCGTCGATGAAGGTACCAGCGACTTCCCAACCGCCAAGGACGGTGTGCTCGAGACCTTGCGATTTGGCGAAGATCGGGAGCTTGTAAACGTAGTTGGCGCTGAAGATGTTGCGACGGTCATAGGTGCCGGAGCCCTTGTCCGCCTTGATGTTGAACGGGTTCGACACGCTGGCGAGATCACCGCTGGTGATGTCGATTTCGTGCGAGTAGGTGTAATCGAGTTCGCCGCTGAGGCCGTGATAGCCGGCGGAGCGAAGACCGATCTGGAGACCGTTATAGCCGCCATTGGTGGTGTTTTCCTGCTGGTTGATTCCCTTGTAGCCGGGGTAGGTGCGGTATTGATCGCCGACGGCGAGATTCATGCCGCCCGACTCGTGAACTCCCGGCGCGATCAGGTAGTTGTTGCCTGGGTCGCCAGCATCCTGACGGATGTTGAGCGGCGTGCTCAGGGGGAAGTTGTTGATCTGGCGATCAATGTTCTGGTGCCAGGCAAGGTTGCCGACATATTGGAAAATTCCGATGAGAGAAGATGCCAACTCACGCTGGACGCCGAGGCTGAACTGAGCAACGGCCGGAGCGCGATAGACGTGCGCAAGGCTGGTGATGCCCTGCGGAAAGATCGGCAGTGCAGCGGTAGAGCCTGTGACGAAGCTGGTATGCGGATTCGAGAAAAAGACGCTGCTGGCCGCGGGAGTGTTTGCGAACGGGGCCGAGGTCGCGGCATTGTAAATGTCGTTGCCTTGCAGACGTTCGTAGAAGGTGCCAAAGCCTCCGCGGAGCACGGTCTTGCTATCCAATTTTTCGGAGAACCCGACACGTGGCTGGAGGGTCTTGTAATCGTTGTTGACCAAGCCGATGGGGGTACCACCTACGCCAGCGAGTTGAGTCCCGTTGAGGTAGAAGGGGGTGGTTGTTCCCACTGGAGTGGAGAAGCCGGGACCAGTTGGGCTCAGTGTTCCGTCGGCGTTGAACGTGGGAGCGAGGCTGGGCAAGTAAGCTGCCGGGTTGAAGTTGGCAACCTGGTTCTGACGTTCCCACGCGTGCGGGAGCGCATCGTAGCGAAGTCCGATCTGGAGGCTGAGGTTCTTTGAAACCTGCCATGTGTCATAACCATACGTCGAAATCGTCTGGTTGACATAGTGGCGGATGGGGGCGACTTGTGACTCCGAGTAGGTGTTGGCCAATCCGAGGATGAGGTCGAGGGCTGCGTCTCCGGACTGATTTCCGTTGAAGTTCGCATCGCCTTCCGCATCGAGGAAGAGCTTCTGATTCTTGGTATAGCGGTTGTACCCGAGGCCAAATTTCATCGCGTGCTTGCCGATGGTGTAGGAGACATCAAGCTTTGGAGCATAGTCTTCAGCGGCATTATGCCAGGGTGCGGAACCGACATTTTCGTTCGTTCCGTAAATGCCACCGAGGCTGATGCCCGGGACGCTGGTAGCGCCGTTCGCAAAATACTTCTGAACGCTGTAGGGAGTGCTCGACAGGACAGAAAGGTTTGCGTTGGGGCTATTGACGATGTTGATGATATTGCCGTCGTACAGCATGCTGGCTTCGACGAGAAGCGTGGGCGAGATGGTACCGGCGACCTTGACGGCGGCGCTGTTGGAAGGATTGTTCAAGGTACTGGTGACCGTCGTATAGCTACCACCGGACCAGCCGAGCATCGGCCCGGGCAGGCTCGAGGTTACGGAGTCATGCAGATAGTGACCGAGGATGTGCCACTTGTCGTTGATGTTGTGGTCGATACGCACGACGTCATCGCGGACGTTCGTCGGAAGAGAGACGCTTGAGGTTGTTTGGCCGCCCGCATTGTTTGGGTGAGGGAACAATCCTGTACCGAGATAGGCGACACCGCTGGGATCGAACAGGTTGGAGGGAATTACATTGCCGGGAAAAGGCATTCCCGGTGCGAGGCCGTCTGCGGTAAGCCTGGCAAGATAAGCGGGATTGGTGATATTCGGGGCATGGATGGCATAGCCCGTCGGGGCAAAGACCGGGGCCACCCAGGTGAGGTCCTTCCCGGCTGTCGGGAAGTCGGCTGCGTTGATTGCGTTGGGCTGGCTGGTCCCGCCACCCTGAATCAGGCGACGCCACTCTTCGTTCCAGAAGAAGAAGGTCTTCTCGCGGGAGTTGTTGTAGAAATGCGGAATGAAAAGAGGACCGCCGACGTTCGCGCCGAAGATGTTGTAGTTGAGCTTCGAGCGTGGGGTGCCATTCTGCTTGTTGAAGTAGTTGTTGGCGTTGAAGTCCGTATTGCGGTTGAACTCCCAGGCTTCGCCGTGGAAGTGGCGCGTGCCGCTCTTGATGGCGATGGAGATGGTTGCGCCGGATGAGATACCGTAGTCGGGCGGGTAGTTGCTGGCGAGCGTTTCGATCTGGGCCATGGCGTCCATCGAAGGCATGATGGAGATGCCACCGGCACCGCCGCGGTCGTCTGCTTCGCCGCCGTCGATGAGCCAGATGTTGTGGCTCTCGCGAAGGCCGTTGACGCTGATAGAGGCACTGGCGCTGATAGAGGTTGGCGTGTTGCTATCAGGCAGCAGCGAGGAGACGCCGAGGCCGAGGGCAACGAGTGCGACGACGTTGCGGTTCTCCGTGGCGATTTCGCTGATCTGTTCGGAACTGACCAGGGTGCTCAGAACGTTACTGTCGGTCTGGATGACAAGCGCGCTCGCTTCAACGGTAACGGTCTGATCGACCGCGCCTACGGCAAGCGTCAGGTTGGACTGGAGGTTCTGCGAGATGTTGACTTGCAGACCCTGCTGAACTTCGGTCTCAAAGCCTTTCGCGGTGACGGTCAGATCGTAGGTGCCGATGTCGAGCGCCGGGAAGCTGTAGGTGCCGGAGTCGTTGGTATCGGTTTGGAGCATGGTGCCCTTGGCGGGGTTCTTGAGGACAACGTGCGCTCCTGGGACGGCGGCGCCGGATTTGTCAGTGATGGTACCGCTCAGCGCGGAGTTTTGCTGTCCATGTGCTGCGATGCAAGCCATGAACAGGAAGACCGGCAGGACGAGGACTCGGAAGAGTTTTGCAAAGCTTGCGGTCATAAGGCTCTCTCAATAAGGTCGTGGGACGGGTGAAGTCTCACGGGGTCCGGTGAAGTGCGCGAAGGTTGCGGTTCACTCAGGTGGACTAAGAAAAGAAACGCGGGTGCGCGTTCGCGCCTGCGGCTCGTTCCGCCGGGCGCTTGCCCGTTGTTTTCTCGACTTCGTCACCCTCAATGAATCAGGGCTTGTTGCTAACAGGGGAGGCGATCGGTGGGTCTGAGCCCTGCGTGCGAGCGCCGATGGGGAGTCGGATCGTCACGGAGGTTATCGCGCAACAAACAGCGCGATGTGCTGGGACTACTGGATCGTTGTGGTATCTGGCCCGCATGGCAGACCCGTATTGAGCGTGAAGGGCCGGAAGAAAAACACCTCAGTGCAAAGGTCGCTGGCACATGGAGGTCTTCCAAAGCTTGGTTCAGCACGCAAAACGACTGTTTGTCATGTCGGGGTGCAACCTTAAACGCCTTTAATACATCCTGTCAATACCAATTACTCCGTCGAATCGATTTAGTTCAAGGAGCAAAGGCGAGAGTTCAAAACTTTCCCACAGTCGAACGCGGTTTACCGATTGCCGAACTGTCCTGTTGCGGAGATCATGGGTCTCTCTACCGGAACTATCCTCGAGACGGCCCGATCGGATAAGATCAGGGCCTTATGAACAGGTGCAACATCCGGGCGGGCTGGCGATCGGGCGCGCTGCTGGCGTGCGCCGCGGCAGTTGCGGCCAGCGCTTCGGGCCAAACACCAGATCGGTCGGGCTTCACCGGGGACGGAAGCTGCCTGGCATGTCACCGGACACAGAGCACGACCTACATCCACACAGCTCACCATCTGACGTCTCAGTTGCCGGCAAAAAGCTCGATACTTGGGAGCTTTGAGCCGGGCAAGAACGAACTGGTCATCGTGCCGGAGCAGAACGCGGCCGGTCTTCCGGGGCTGCGGTTCAAAATGGAGAGACGCGGCGAAGCGTTCACGGAGACGGCCGTCGCGGGCGATGGTGCCGACGCCGTGACGCAGACCGAGACGATCGGAATCGTCACGGGATCGGGTACGCGCGGGCAGACCTACCTGTACTGGCGCGGCGACGCTCTATTCGAGCTGCCGGTCAGCGAATGGACGGACGGGAGGCGCTGGATCAACAGTCCTGGCTACCAGAACGGCACTGCCGACTTCTCACGGCCGGTGACCGGAGGCTGCATGGAATGCCACGCGACGTACCTCCAGCCGGCGAGCGGAGAGGTTGGTGGCAACCGCTTTCATAAAGAGACGCTGGAGCCGGGAATCTCCTGCGAACGCTGCCACGGGCCGGGTGCGGCGCATGTCGCACGCTATCGGACCGGCGGCCCGCCGCAGGCCGATCGCATCGTGAATCCCGCCAGGCTCCCCCGAGACCGGCAGTTGGACCTTTGCGCCTACTGCCACAGCGGCATTCAGCGCGAGGCGCTGGAGCCGGCCTTCAGCTACGTGGCCGGGCAGCCCCTTGCAACATACTTCAGGCCCCTCGATGGTGCGGTGGCGGAACATCCAGACGTTCACGGGAACCAGGTGGGCCTGCTGGAGCGCAGCCGCTGCTTCCGCGAGTCGGAGACGATGACCTGCTCGACCTGCCACGATACCCACGCGCCGGAGCAGGCCGCCGTCAGCTATTCGGCGAAGTGTCTCAGCTGCCATGCATGGCAGGCCTGCAAGGTTGCAAAGTCGATCGGCGTGCGGGCGAAGGCAGACTGCATCGACTGCCACATGCCCGTCGAGAAGACGAACGTCATCGTCTCCCAGACCGCGGGCGAGGAGCTGCACGCCTCCATGCGAAACCACTGGATCAAGATCTATCCGGAGGCGCGACTGCCGTAGGGCGCGGGCGCAAGCGCAAAGAAGCGCTGGGCCTTTGCGACATCCTTCATGATCTGCGCGCGTAGCAGTTCAGGAGACTCGAAGCGCCGCTCGGCGCGGAGATGGTGCAGGAACCTAAGTTCCAGCGCGGTATCGGGCGCGAGCGAGACCGGGTGAAAGTTCAGCAGGTGTGACTCGACGGTGAAGGAGTCGGCGCCAAAGGTCGGGCGGTTGCCGACGTTCGTCACAGCCTGGAAGATCTCGTTCTCCACCTTCAGTGTCGTGATGTAGACGCCGTTAGCCGGCAGCAGCTCCGCGTAGGGCGCGAGGTTGATCGTCGGCACGGTATAGCGCGTGCCGTATCCGCGTCCGCTCGCCGGCGTGGATTGCACCGCGAACGGCCGCCCAAGCAGAGCGCGCGCTCTCGAGATTTCGGCGGCGCAGATCAGCTTACGGATGCGGCTGCTCGAAACCGGTCCGCCTCGTAAAGCATACGGAGCGTAGGCGTGCGCGGTGAAGCCGAGCTGCTGACCCAGCGCGGCGAGGCCGTGGATGTCCACCGTCGCACCGTAGCCGAAGCGGAAGTTTTCACCCTCGTGCACCTCGCGCACGCGAAGCGCGTCACGAAGAACCTCGCGGGCAAAGGCTTCGGCGGTAAGGCGGCTCAGTTCTGGCGTAAACGGAAGCACCAGCGTGGCATCGAGACCGGTGGTGGCAAGCTGCTGGAGCTTGACGCCAAGCGGCGTAATCAGCACATGCGGAGCTTCGGGGCGAAGCACCCGGACTGGATGCGGGTCGAAGGTGAGCGCAAGCGAAGGGAGGCCGAGTTGGCGCGCGCGCGCGTTCACCTGGTCGATCACCCAGCGATGCCCGCAGTGCACGCCATCGAAGTTGCCGATGGTGGCAATCACCGGGCCCAGGTCGTGGGGAAGCTCATCGAGAGAGCGGAAGATCTTCATACGTTTTCTGCGTTCCCCGAGTCGGATGCCGGGGCGATGTCAAAGTGAAGCTGCAGCCCGTCATAAGCCAGGCGAACGTTCTCGGGCAGGATCAGCTCCGTAGCCGCGTGGTCGAGTTCATGCGACATGTGGGTGAAGAATGCGCGCTTCGGTTTGATTCGCTCCACGTAGTCAAGCGACTTCGCCAGGTGCGAGTGGCTGGGATGCGGCTGCGGGCGCAGCGCATCCAGAATCAGGACGTCGAGCTTCTGGAGGAAGGGCATACTTTCGTCCGGAATGTCCGACATATCGGTAAGGTAAGCCGCAGAACCGAACCGGTAACCGCTCACGGTATCCCGCCCGTGCGTCACTGGGATGCGCTGGAAGCTCGCGCCGAACAGCGGGACCTCGGCCCCTGCGCCCTCCGGCAACTGGTTCAGGCTGACGCGCGCACTTGTCGGGTAGCGGTCCTCGGTGCGAAAGGTGTAATGAAAGACGCGGCGCAGCACCGTCTCGGTGCTTGCATCGGCATACAACGGGATGCCGCCAGGACTGCGAAAGGAAAGTGGGCGCAGGTCGTCGAGGCCGAGGATATGGTCTGCGTGGTGATGCGTGTAGAAGACGGCGTCCACCTTCGTCAGGCGCTCGCGAAGCGCCTGCGCATGGAAGTCCGGTCCGGTATCGATCAAAACGGTCTTTCCGTTGAACTCCAGGCGAATGCTGGGGCGCGTGCGGCGGTTGCGAGGGTCGCCATCGGGCGAAACCGCCGACGTACACACCGCACAGGTACAGCCCAGCGTGGGTACGCCCATGCTGGTGCCCGTGCCGAGGAAGGTAAGGGTGCAATCCATGCCTAGCGGATGAGGCTCGGGCCGGGGCGACCGGGCACGGGCGCTGGGCCGCCGTTCGGGTTGGCTCCCGCACCCATGGGGTTGCGCTGCTGCGCAGAGCGGGCGAGCGCCTGGGTCATCTCGAGGAACGCAAGCCGAAGCTCAAAGAGGGCGCTCGCGAGCAGCGTGTCTTCGGACCTGGTGAGGTTGCCCTCGGTCTTCTGCGCCAGGATGCCCAGCATGTCGATCGACTGGCGCGCCCCGAGGATGTCGACCTGCGGCTGCTCGCCCGGCTGTGTGCCCCCGCCAAGCTGCATCACCGCCTGCATGTAGACGGATTGCACCAGCGATTCGAAGCTGAGCGCCGGGGGATGCTCGGCGCCGGGGTTGGCGGCGCGTACGGCGAGGTCGAGCCGCTCGGCCGTCGCGTTGAAGGCGCGCAGCGACTGCTCCATCTGCTCGGCGGTCGGGCCAGCAGGCTGTTCGTCTTCGGAGCTCTCGTCGAGACCGTCGCCCGAGCCGGCCGACGCTTCTTCGGGATCGATCGGCTCAACCGCTGGGGCGGGCATTTCGACCACCTTTGGGGTAGGTGCCGGCTCAGCTGCTGTGGCTAGCTCAGGCTCGGCCGGAGCGTCGTGGGGTTCGGCGCCCTCGCGGGGCTGCCCATCCGGGTTGAACTTGCGGCGATCGGTAATGACGAAGGGAAGCGGTTTATCGGACATGCTTTACTCGTTTCGAAGTTGAAAGAACGGACGCGAACAGAAGACCAGAAGCCAGAAGCCAGAAGCTAAAGCTTGTACGGGTGGGTCGTGGGCACTGCCGTGCCGCCCTCGTAGAGAAGTTGGATGCCGCGGTCGAGGACTTCGCGGCGAACGTAGCCGAGTGCGAGTGAAGCGAGGCCGCTTGGCAGTGCGATCTCCGCTGCGGAGGTAATCTCCCCGACGGGCTTTTCAGAGGTCTCCGCGAAGAGCGGTGTGCCCGGCACCGGCAAGGCCCCGGTAAAGGTGAACCCGGAAAACGTGCGATGGACGTTCCCGCGAGAGCGAATTCGTTCCACAATCTCCTGCCCCAGGTAGCAGCCTTTGGCAAAGTGGAGGGCGCGCGTCTGCGCAGTCTCCTGCGGGAGCTCTTTATCGCGAATGTCGACGCCGTAGAGCGGCGTGCCCTCCAGGATGCGAAGCGCTTCCAAGGCTTCCGGAGCGGCTTCTGGAACCGCCGCGAGCTCCTCCGCAATACGAGCGATCGTCTCGGTGCCTCCCCAAATCTCATACCGGAGAACAAGCGGGCTGTACGCCCGAATCAGGCTGACGGGCTCGCCGCCATAGCTCGTCTGCTTCAGATCCAACGTTGCCGGCGGTGCGGGTGACTCCGCGGGGGTAGTCCATGGCGCACCGCCGAGCCCCTGCACGACACTGAGCGCCGTGGGGCCGGCGATGACCAGGCCCTCAAGCGCCACTTCGCTCAGTTCCACATCGTCCATGATGATGAAGTGGTCCAGGTGGCTGATGAGGGCCGGGATGCGCTCGCGCTGCGTCTCCAGCAGGATCGAGTCTTCGAGCATCCATGCCGTGGCGTCGCCCTGAATCCGGCCCTGCGCGTTCAAAAAGAAGTTGTAGCAGCCTTCGCCGGGCTTCATCGACTGGATGGAGTTGGTCGCCATGCCGTTCAGCCAGCGCACCCCGTCTTCGCCGGTGACGCGGATGAAGCCGACCGAGTCGAGCCGGGCGAAGGCTGCGCCGGAGAGCAGACTTTCCATGCCGGCGCGCTGCGATGCTCCTGGTTCGGACGGGTTTGTAAGGGGTTCAGTGGTCATCGCGGCGTGTTCATCGGAAATTCTCAGTACACTTGATTATAGCGGCGCAGGTGAGGAGCAGGATTTGACCGGACGATGGGTGTTGGGCGTAGGAGCGGTGATCTGCGCGGGAGTTTTCAGCGGCACCCGCAGCCAGGCCGCAGGGCAGACCAGCGGCGTCAATGCGTCCAGCTACACCTTTCAGGACACCGGCAAGCCGCCTGCACAGGCCACCGAGGACGCCGGCAAAGAGACCGTGATGACGAAGCAGCAGGCCAGGGAGCTCTTTGATTCGGTCGACAAGATCATGGCCTTCGCAAGCAACGACACGGGATTGGCAGGAGTTCCGCACGTCAAGCGAAGGCTCGTTTCGCGGGACGAGGTCAACAAGTATCTGATCAAGAACTTCGACGAAGACGAGAGCTCGAAGCGACTGCAGCGGTCGGAGATCGTGTTGAAGAAGTTCGGCCTGCTCTCGCAGGATTTCGACCTGCGGCCATTCCTGCTCAGCCTCCTGACCGAGCAGATTGCAGGCTTCTACGACGACAAGACCAAGACCGTGAATCTCCTCAACTGGATCAGTCCGGACGAACAGAAGCCGGTGCTGGCGCATGAATTGACCCACGCAATTCAGGACCAGAAGGTGGGCCTGGAAAAGTGGTCCGCGGATCCATTCAAGGGAGTCTCGAAAACCGCGAGTGAAGACAATGCGCGGATCGCAGTAGACGAACTCGAGACGGCTCGGCAGGCCGTCGCAGAAGGCCAGGCCATGATCGTGTTCTTCGATTGGAGCATCAAGGATACCGGCAAGACCCTCGCGCAATCGCCCGAGGTCTGGGAGCGGACCAAGGATGCGATCGCGGATACAAGCGGAAGTCCCGTGATGGCGCGCGCGCCGCTGCTTTTGCAGCGATCGCTTGAGTTCCCCTATGTCGATGGGCTGGCGTTTGAGCATACGCTCGAAACGCAGCCGGCCGGCAAGAAGTTGGCCTTTGCCGGAGCTCTAGAACGTCCGCCCAACTCGAGCTTCGAGGTGATGAACCCGGCCGCCTACCTGGCGCACACACCGGTGCCGGTGCTGCGGATGCCGGATGTGCATGGGCTGCTCGACGCCGAATATGAGCCGTACGACGTGGGCGTGATGGGCGAACTCGATGTCGAGATGATGTCCAGCCTGTTTGGCGGACCGGAGATCTCAAAGGCGCTTACGCCGCAGTGGGATGGCGGCATCTACTACGCGGCGCAGAGGCGGGATGCGAGTCCGGCGCAGAAGGCGACGACCGCATCGCTCGGTCTGTTCTACCTCTCGAAGTGGCATAGCGCCGAAGCCACCACGGGCTTCGAACGCATCTACGAGGCGCAACTCGGACGCAAGTACGACAAGCTGCAGGAGCGCAAGACGGACGAAGCCGATTCGCGCGAAGAAGTCTTCTCGACCGAGGAAGGCGACGTGCTCTTGTCGCGTTCGGGCGATGAATTCTTTGTCTCCGAAGGATTCCCTCTGGCCGTCGCGCGCAAGCTGCGCGATAGCGCCGTCGATGCGCAGGGAACTGGCCCGGTGCGTATGGCTTCAGCGTGCGGCAGCGAACTGACGCTCGGAGTGGTGAACGGCTTGGAGCGCTTTGGCATGATGAAGAGCGCTCTGCGATAGTTTCGATGTACTGATCGGTTGAGGTGATTGAGTGAAGGTTTCAATTGGAATTATCGGGGGCAGCGGGCTGTATGCGATGCCTGGGATTACAGGTCTTGAGGAACGCGTGGTGGAGACCCCGTTCGGAGCGCCTTCGGATGCACTGATGGTGGGGGACCTGGATGGACGGCCGGTTGCCTTTCTCGCGAGGCACGGACGCGGGCACCGCATCTCCCCGAGCGAACTGAACTTCCGCGCGAACATCTATGCGCTGAAGTCGCTCGGCGTGGAATATATCCTGTCGGCCTCGGCGGTAGGCTCGTTGAAGGAAGAACATAAGCCGACGGACTTCGTCATTCCGGACCAATTCATCGACCGCACCTATGCGCGGGTAAGCACCTTCTTCGGAGATGGAATCGTGGCGCATGTGGCGTTTGGCGATCCGGTCTGCGCGGTCGTTGCGAAGGCGTTCGAAGATGCCTGCGCGAGCGTGGGCGTCGTTGGCAAACGCGGCGGCACGTATGTCTGCATGGAAGGACCCCAGTTTTCGACGCGTGCGGAGAGCAATCTCTACCGCAGCTGGGGCGCGGACGTGATCGGCATGACCAACCTGCAGGAGGCAAAGCTCGCCCGCGAAGCGGAGATGAGCTACGCCACGCTCGCCATGGTGACCGATTACGACTGCTGGCGCGAGGGGCACGACGACGTGACTGTCGAGCAGGTAGTCGCGGTGCTGCACCAGAATGCGGAGAATGCGGGCAAGGTGGTTCGCGCCGCGGTTGCGGCGCTCCCCGATGGCCCAAGCCCCTATGCCAATGCCCTGAAGTATGCGATTTTGACAGATAAGAAGGCTATCCCGGAAGGCACGAAAGAAAAGCTGGCATTGTTGATTGGGAAGTATCTGTAAGTTCTGGCTCGAGGAGATTGGATGTCAATTCTAGTTGTAGGTTCGGTGGCGTTCGATACGGTCGAGACGCCCAAAGGTAAGGTAGAAAATGTCGTCGCAGGCGCCGCGACATACTTCGCGCTGGCCGCCAGTTACTTCACCGACGTGCGGGTGGTCGGAGTAGTTGGCGAGGACTTCGGGCCGGAGCAGGAGGCCGTCTTCCATAGCCGTGGCATCGACATCCGCGGCATCGAACATGCCCCGGGCAAGAGCTTCCACTGGAAGGGCGAGTACACCGGCGCCATGAACGAGGCGAAGACGCTCGACACCCAGCTGAACGTGTTCGCGGAGTTCGAGCCGAAGATCCCCGCGGAGTACCTTGACACCGAGTACCTCTTCCTCGCGAACATCGATCCCAAGCTGCAGCTTCGCGTGCGCCAGCAGATGCCGCACGCAAAGATGGTGTGCGGCGACACGATGAACTACTGGATCGCCGACCACACCGCCGCGCTCAAGGATGTGCTCAAAGAACTCGACGTGCTGCTGATCAACGACGGCGAGGCGCGCATGTTGTCTGGCGTACACAACCTGGTGCACGCAGCTGAGGCCATCATCGCGCTCGGCCCGAAATCACTCGTCATCAAGCACGGGGAGCATGGCGCGACAGCCTTCTTTGGGGCGAACTCATTCACCGGCGAGCACAAGCTTTCGCGGCCGTTCCGCGCACCCACGCTTCCTCTCGCCGATCTGGTCGATCCGACCGGCGCGGGTGACAGCTTCGCTGGTGGCTTCTACGGCTACATCGCCTCGCAGCCGGAACTGACGCCCGCGGTGTTTCGCCGCGCTTTGTTCTACGGCGGCGTCATGGGTTCGTTTGCCTGCGAGAGCTTCGGCACGGACCGCACGGCGAAGCTGACGCGTGACGAGATTGAAGAGCGGTTCAAGGTGTTCAAGGAGATCTCGCACCTGGAGCATGGAGCGCAGTGAGCGGACGCAGACGCAGATTCGCCCGTCGACAGCTGCACGCCACCGGAGATCCCACGCGCTTCGTCGATCCACGCGCTCTCGATCCGGATGCGGTCTATCCCGCCAACCGCCAGGAGACGCTGCCGATCGCGTTGATGGCGCTCACAATGGGCTTTCTCGCCCTCGCCGTCTCGGCCAAGCAGCAATACATGATGCTCTACGGCGACGCGGTCGCGCACCTGGGCATCGCGCGCCGCATCGTCGACACCAACGCGCCGGGGTTGGTACAGCTGGGAAGCCCATGGCTTCCTCTACCGCACCTGCTCATGCTTCCATTCATCTGGAAGATGCAGTGGTGGCAGGATGGCATGGCCGGCGCGTGGCCCTCACTGATCTGCTTCGTTCTCGCTGTAGTCGGCATCTACCGGCTCGCCCGTCGCATCATGTCGACGCCGTGGGCGTTCGTTGCCGCGGCCTTCGCCGGGCTCAATGCCAACCTGCTCTACCTCTCCACAACTGCCATGACGGAACCGCTCTTCCTCGCGCTCCTCGTGTGGATCGTGCTGGTGACGTGCGAGCTGCTGGAGTACGCCGGTGAAACCGCTATCAAAAAGGTTACAAATCATCTGGTGCTGCTCGGGATGCTTGTCTTAGCGGCGGTGATGACGCGCTACGATGGCTGGATCCTGGGTGCGGCAGTATGGTGCCTCGTCACCTGGCAGCTTGCGCGACGCCGCGCACTCTGGGCGAAGGTCCTACCGGCCTACGTGACCTTCACACTGCTCACCATCGCCGGCCCCTGTGCCTGGTTTGGTTACAATCACGTCTTCGGCCACGATTGGCTGGACTTCATGCGCGGCCCATACTCCGCCAAGGAGATCGATCGCAGGACCTCGCCTCCGGGTTCGCACCACTACTTCGGCTGGCACGATCCCGCATGGTCGCTCATGCTCTACGCCCGCACGGCGCAGGTCGATGCCGCTGCGTGGGAGACCGGTTGGCTGGTCGCCGCGGCCTCGCTTTGGGGATTGTGGAAGGTCTGGCGACTGAAGTTAGAACCCAGCACGCTGCTGCTTTGGCTGCCACTGCCGTTTTACGTCTACTCGGTCTCCTACGGGTCCGTGCCCATCTTCATCCCGCAGCTCTATCCGCACTCCTTCTACAACTCGCGCTATGGCATGGAGATGCTGCCGGCCTTCGCGGTCTTCCTCGCCTTCGCGCTCTACAAGATCGCCGACATCGTCAAGCCGAAGCAGCCGCTTGTCGCGAAGCTCATGCAGCCCGTGGCGTTGATGTTGTGTGTCCTCAACCTGCTGTTGATGCTGCACTCCGTTCCACTGGTTCTGAAGGAGGCGATGGTGAACTCGCGCGGCCGGCTGGCGTTCGAGATGCCGCTCGCGGAGCAGTTATCCCTGGTGCCGCATGGGCAGCCGATCCTGATGAACAACTCGGAATACGTGGGCGCGTTGCAGACTGCGGGCATCCCGCTGAAGCAGACCATCGGGCCCGCAGATTACTATGGTTGGCGTGCCGCGATGCAGAATCCCGCCAGGGCGGCCGCTTACGTGGTGAGCGTCGAAGGCGATGCCATATCGAAGGCCGTGAAGGCGCATCCGCAAGGGCTGACTGAAGTGACCATCGTGTGTGCGACCGACAAGCCGTGTATGCGCATCTACCGCTCGACAGAGTACGGAGTGAAATGACGAAGTTCGTAAAAGCGCACGCCTGCGGCAACGATTTTCTCATCATCGAAGAGTCTGCCGCGCATCACCGGCACGCGGAGCTGGCAAAGCGGCTCTGCGCACGCAACACCAGCGTGGGCGCGGATGGGATCGAGTTCCTGGAGCGGCGTGCGGACGGAATGTTCTTCCTGCGGTTATTCAACTCGGACGGTAGCGAGGCGGAGCTCTCCGGCAACGGGACGCGCTGCGTGGCGGCCTGGCTGGCTGCAAGTGAGGGGCTGGACGAGGTCAGCCTCGGCACCCACGGCGGCGTGCGGACGTGCAAGGTGATCTCATCAGACGGCCCCGTTTATCAGATCGAGAGCGGCATGGGCGTGCCGCGCTTGATGCCCCGGACGATCGTACTTGAGGGTGTCGGCGACGTGGCAGGAGCCATGGTGAACGTGGGCAATCCGCATTTTGTGATCAACGTGGATACAGAAGATTTTGCGGCACACGGCCTCGCCTGGGAAGATCTGGGACAACGCATCAGCACCAGTCCCTTGTTCCCGCACGGCACCAACGTTGAGTTCGTGCGGGTAGTGTCTGAGAGCGAAATTGCATTCCGCATCTACGAACGGGGCTGCGGCCCGACGGCCTCATCCGGCACCGGCACCTGTGCCTCCTCCACCGCGGCAATCGCGCTGTGGGGCGCGGCTCGTGCACTCACCGCAGTAGCTCCCGGCGGGACGCAGCAGGTGGTTTGGCCCGGGGCTGGAGAGCAGATGATGCTGACCGGACCCGCGGAGATCGTGTGTGTGGGCGAGGTCTACCTGTGAGTCTGACGAAGCCAAAAGCCGTGCGTGCGGGCGCTACCTTCGGGATTGTCTCGCCTGCCAGCACGCCAAGGCCCGAGCTCGTCGAAGGGGGCGTGCAGGCGCTTCATGCGCTGGGCTACAAGACGAAGCTCTTCCCTCATGCGTTCGCCCGCGGGCCGCTCTACTATGCCGGAACTGCGGTGGAACGAGCTGCTGACCTCCACGCAGCGTTCGCGGACAGCGAGGTAGATGCCATCATCTGCACACGCGGCGGCTGGGGCTCTGCAGAGTTGCTGCCGCTGCTGAAGAGCGAACTCATCCGCGCAAATCCCAAGGCCTTCCTTGGATACAGCGATCAGACAACATTGCACCTCTGGCTTCACAACGAAGCAGACTTGGTGAGCTTCCAGGCACCCATGGTCGCGGCTGACTTCGCAAAGGTCGACGGAGCGGATTTACCAAGCTGGCGTTCTGCGCTCGAAGGAGATCCGACGTGGGAGTTGAGTTCTGCTGACGGGCTGCGAGTCTTGCGCAATGGCGTGGCCGAGGGAGAGCTGAGTGGAGGCTGCCTCGCGATCTATACCGAGTCTCTGGGGACCCCATGGACAGCTCGTGCGCAGGGTGGAGTCCTCATGCTGGAAGATGTTGGCGTCAAGCCCTACCAGTGGGATCGCATGCTGGTGCATCTGCATCATGCGGGCATGTTGCAGAATGTGACCGGAATTGTTTTCGGTTCGATGGAGCAGTGCGGCGACGAGTCGGAGCAGGCCGCTATTGAAGCATCGATCCTTCACGCGCTCCGAGAGTTCGAAGGACCGATCGCCATTGGATTGCGCAGTGGGCACGTGGAACGGGGCAACATTACGCTCCCATTTGGGGTGCGGGTTCGTTTGGATCTTGAGCATGCAGAAAACCCTCGAATGCGATTTCTGGAAGCGGCGGTGACGGGATAGATGCAGGGCAAACACATTCATCTGATTGGAATCTGCGGGACGGCTATGGCATCGCTTGCGGGCATGCTGCGCGAGCTTGGACATCGCATCACCGGTTCGGACACGGCGGCTTACCCGCCGATGAGCGATCAGTTGGCAGCCCAGGGAATTGCGGTGATGGAGCCTTATGCCGAGGCCAATCTGGAGCCGCGCCCGGACCTGGTGGTGGTTGGAAATGCGATCTCGCGGGGCAATGCTGAGCTGGAATACGTGCTCGATACACGGATTCCGTTCTGCTCCATGGCGGCGATCCTGCATGATGAGTTCTTGATCGGGCGCGAGTCGTTGGTGGTTGCCGGAACGCATGGCAAGACGACCACGACAAGCATGCTCGCCTGGATCTACGAGGTTGCATCGCGCACGCAGCCGCAGTTTGCGCCTTCCTTCCTGATCGGCGGCGTAGCGGAGAACTTCGGCACCAGCTTCATGGTGCGCGACACGCGGCCGTTTCTGATTGAAGGCGATGAGTACGATACCGCCTTCTTCGACAAGGGACCGAAGTTCCTGCACTACTTCCCGGACGCCGCAATTCTGACCCATGTCGAGTTCGATCACGCCGACATCTACGACGATCTGCGCGCGGTCAAGACCGCCTTCAAGCGCTTCGTCAACCTGGTGCCCAGGCGAGGGCGCATCGTTGCCTTCGACGGCGCGGAGAATGTGACCGAATGTGTTGCAAAGGCGTTCTGCGCGGTGGAACGGTACGGCAAGGCTGAGGACTCGCATTGGAGAGTCCGTGAACTTACGCACGATGCCGGCGGAGTCCAGTGGACGCTCGACCGCGCGGGTGTTGCGTTCGCGCGGCTCACGCTGCCGATGGCCGGCGAGCACAATGCCATGAATGCGACGGCTGCTGCGGCATTAGCTGCAGGGCAGGGAGTTCCTGTCAATGCGATTGTTGAAGCGCTTGCGACCTTCAAGAGCGTGAAGCGTCGGCTGGAGGTGCGAGCCGAGATCGGCGGAATCACCATCATCGACGACTTCGCGCACCATCCGACCGCCATTCGCGAGACATTGAGAGCCCTTCGCCAGGCATACGCGAACCGGAGGTTGATCGCCGTGCTCGAGCCACGCTCGAACACGCTGCGGAGGAATGTGTTTGAGCAAGCGTTGGTCGACAGCCTGGCGCTTGCGGATGACGTGGTGCTTGCGGGCGTGTTCAAGTCCGAGAACATCCCGGAGGGTGAGCGTTTGCATCCGGAGGCCGTGGTCGCGGCGTTACAGGCTCGGAACGTGCCCGCGTCGCTCCATCCTGACGCGAACGCTATCGTCAGCGATCTCGCACCGCGGCTGCAGAGCGGCGATTTGGTTGCCATTCTGTCGAATGGTGGGTTCGGTGGAATCTACACGCTGCTGCCGGAAGCGCTTGAAGCACGCGGACTGCGGTAGTCTGAAGACGATGTTTGCCACGTTCAAGCTGCTTGCGGTTTACCTTACGTTCGGCCCGATTGCGGGTATTCTCGGCATTCCCTACACGCTGATGGTCGGGGATATCAGCCTGCTGTATCGCGCCGCCATGTGGATCGTGCAGACCGGGCTGCGCGCCGGAGGCATCCAGGTTCAAGTGACTGGGCGCGAGCACGTTCCGGTCGGCCAAAGCTGCATTTACATGTGCAACCACGTCTCCAATCTGGATCCGCCCGTCGTCATCACCAACCTTCCGGGTCGCGTTTCGGTGCTGCTGAAAAAGGAGTTGATGTCGATTCCGATTCTCGGCACTGCGATGCGCCTGGCGAACTTCGTACCGGTGGAGCGTGGCTCCCGGCGCGATGCCGCGAAGGCCAGCGTAGAGGCTGCGGCGGAGGCGTTGCGCTCCGGGTTGAGCATCCTGGTGTTCCCTGAAGGGACGCGCTCGGTTGATGGAAGGCTTGCGAGCTTCAAGAAAGGACCATTCTTTCTTGCGGAGCAGACAGGCGCTCCGATCGTTCCGATTGCCATCTCCGGAACCGAGCGGATGATGGGCAAGGGGACCATGTGGATCACGCCCGGAGTGGCTCGGGTGCAGATGCTCCCGGCGATTGATACGAAGGCGTATGCCACGCGCGAGGAGTTGATGGCTGCGGTGCATGGAGCGCTGGCCGAGGCGCTCCCGGATGAGATGAAGCCTGTTTAGTTGGTAAGAAGCCCACCCTAGCTCCGCGAGGGTGGGGCACCCTGGGGCTTCGTTGGGTTATTTGGAGTCTTTGACGATGGCGTTGAAGCCATCGGCGAGGAGCTTCTGGCGCATGGCGTCAGCGTCCTTGTGCGTGGGGAACGGGCCGACCTGCACGTGCAGCAGCTTGTCCTGCGGCTCCGTGTGGACGGCGACGTTGTAGCCGCGGCGCTTCAGCGTGGTGACGAGCAGGTCGGCGTCTTCCTGGTGCGAGACGGCGGCGATCTGCACGATGGCTCCGCCGCCGGCTGGTGCGGGAGTTGAGGCTGCAACTGGGGCGGCTGCAGTCGAGGCTGCAACCGGCCGTGGAGCAGGTGTGGGCGCAGGCGTCGGTGGGTCTCCAACGACCTCGCTGTCAGGATCAACGGCAGCGCGGGCTGGGAGAGGACGCGGCGCCGGCGCGGTTGCGGCCGCGGGAGCCAACGGAACGGCTACGGTCTGGCCCTGGCCTCGATCCGGAGAGCTGCCGGCTGGACTTCCTGCCGCGGGTTTGAAGCCCGCGAAGTTGGTGCTGGGCTGGCTGTCGGTTGCGGCAGCTACGGGCGCGACAGGGACGGTTTTGTGTCCGAGTTGATAGCCGAGACCGAAGAAGATGGCGCAGAGCACGGCGAGGGCGAAGAAGATGCCGAGGATCATCGTCGTGCCGAGCGTGATCTCCCGGTCTTTGGTGCCGTTGAAGTCGTCCAATTCGTCGTCGCCTTCGCGGTGCAGCAGACTATTCACGTGCGTGATCCTGAAGAGGGTCTAAGTGCGGGTGCTAGAAGTGCAGGTAAAAGCCAACCGTGGGTTCGGTGGTGTAGGTATGCTTCAAATCTTTGAGGTAGTTGGTTTCGAAGTCGGGGGCGAGGAAGAACGCCTGGCGGAAAGAGGCGCGGAGGCCGAAGTGCGGGTTGATGACCTGTTGCTCCAGGCCAACGTTGTAATAGTAGGTAGCGCGAGCCTGGTTCTTGTACTCGAGACCACCGCCTCTGGTCGGGACGAAGTTGGTGGCTCCGCCGCCAGCGGATGCGAAGGTGCCGATGCCGAAGACCTTCGGGGTATGAAACACCCAGCCAAGGGAGTATTCAATGGCGTCGTTTTGAATGCCGAGCGCGAAGGGGGTGGGGTTGGAGCCGGGATTTTCGAGAGAGTAGGTGAAGTTCTGAACGTAACGGGAGTAGTTGACGTTGAGTTCCAGCCCGACCAGCGGCGACTTGATGTACTGGATGTCGATGAGCGCGCCGGCGGTGTTGCCGGGAGCATCGGTGGTGGTCGTCCCATTGAGGGCGTTGGGGCCGGAGGTGTTCTTGTTGAGGATGCCGGAGCCGCCGATGACAAGGTTGATGCGATCGAGCTGTTTGTCGAGTCCGGTGAGCGGCGCCTGCTGGGCGGATGCGGCGGCGGTGAGGCTGGCGAAGGACAGAATGGCTGCCAAGGTACAGAGGCGGCGCGGTGCGATGATCATCCGGAACGAACTCCCTTACTGGTGCAACGTGTAGCTTTCAGTCTATCCTGTGCGGCGCTGGGATGCGGCGCGGATCGCGAGGACTCGACAGGATGGATGAGAGCGTGCGCTTATTGCGGCGGGCGCGCAGTGCGATGCGGGCGAGCCAGAGTGTGACGGCGGCGAGTCCGACTCCGGCAAGGATGGCTGTTGGGGTATGGACGTGAACCGGAGCGAAAGGTTGGAGCAAAAACCTGAGACCGAAGGTGAGGAGCGCTGCGCCGAGTGTAGCGAGGAGGTTTCGGGCTGGTCGGAAGAGCTCCGTGAAGACGAGGGCGACTCCGAGGGTGGAGATCGCGAGGGCTGAAGGGCGCAAGGACATGTGCGCGAAGGCGTTGAGCGAGAGCAGCGTGAGCAGGGCGCCGAGACAACCGGGCAGGATGGAGCCTGGGCGGTTGGCTTCGAGGTAAAGGAGCAGGATGCCGGCGACGAGGGTGAGCAGCGTTGCGTCGGGGTTCGCCTGCAGCGTGCTGAGGAGGCTCACTGGAAGCTCTGGCCCTTGGCTTCGAGGGCGTGGCGGACGGCGAGCGCGGCGGCATTCGCGGGCTCGATCTGGAGGGCGCGCTGGACCTCGGCGGCGGCGGCGGCGAGGTTGTTCTTGGCGAGATCGGTGCGGGCGAGGACGAGGTAGGCGTTGACGCTGGGCGCGATGCGGATGGAGGCCTGGGCTTCGGCGCGGGCGTCGTCGAGGTTGCCAGATTGCTCGCGGACCTCGGCGAGTCCGGCGTGGGCGGCGGCGTTTTGCGGGTCGGCGGCGACGGCGGCGTTGAACTGCTGTTCGGCTTCGGGAAGGAGATCCTGCGCCATGTAGTCGCGGCCGATCTGGGTGTATTCAATGGCCTGCCTGGTGGGGGGCAACATGGCGAGCCGCATGGTGCGGACCTGGTCGAGCTGGAAGGTGGCCTGGCGGAAGCTGGCCTCGGAGTAGGTGCGGCGGAGGCGGGTGGTGGGCTCGAAGCCATTGGCGGGCTTCGCGGCGGCGCGGCCGGCGGAGATCATGGTTTTGAGTTCCGCGGCTTCGGTGTCGGAGGGGTGGAGCTTGAGGGTCTGGTCGATGTCGCGGTTGGCTCCGGCGAAGTCTCCGCGGCGCAGTTCTGTGATGGCGAGGTTGTAGTGATAATCGGGATCGTTGGGGTCGGCTGCGACGGCCTTGGCGAAGAAGGCGGAGCCATCTTTGCCAAGGCGGTCGAGCGCGACGCCCTCGTTGTTGACGACCTCCGGCAGCGGCAGACGGCTGGCGACGAAGGCGAAGGCCTGCTGGGCTGCGGCATATTTGGCGGAGTTGAAGCGGGCGAGGCCGAGGTAGAAGTTGGCTTCGAGGGACTGGCGCTCGTTGAGCGGAACCTTTTCGAGCGTGGCGGCGGCCTGGTCGTAGTCGCGGTCGGCGTAGAGCTCCTTGCCGAGGGCGAGTTCGGCGGCGGCGTAGGTGGGCGCGTCGGTGACGGCAGCTTCGAGGCGCTTGGTGCGTTCGGCGGGCGTACCGGCACCGGTGCCGCGGATGTAGTTTTCGAAGGCGTTGAGATCGATGCCGTTGGAGGCGGAGAGGAAGGTTTGTTCGGCGACGGCGAAGTGCGGCTCGATCTGCCGCGCGATCTTCCAGGCGACGGCGTTTTCGACGTCGAAGAGGCGCTGGAGCTCGGCGGAGTCCTGAATGGGAGCGGAGAGGTGGAGGCGGTTTACCTCGAGGATCTGGGCCTGGACGGTGATGCGGCTGGTCTGGGCGTTGGGCTGCTCCGCGCCTTGCAGGTTGTAGCTGCCGACGATGACGTAGTCGGCGTCGAGGGTCTGCGCGATGCGGATGGTGGTGGCGCGCGTGGGGCGGAAGTCGGCGGGAAGACCGAGGTGGTCGAGGGCGAAGAGGCGGTCGTCGCGGGTGATGGTGAGGAAACCGGCAGAGCTGAGGCGCTGGTTGAGGGTGTCTGGAAAGGAGTCGCCGATCCAGTTGAGGTTGGGGTTTCCAGAGCGGTTGTCGAAGGGGAGCACGAGGATGACGTGGCCTCCGCCTTCTTTTTCGTGGGCTTCGGGGCTGATCTGGGCGTGAGCTCGCGGGTGGAGCGAGAGGAGGAGCGAGGCGGCGACGATCAGGCGAGCGAAGAGCGATTTCAGCACGGTTTGATTGTAAATGTTCGTTGGTGGCATGGTGGCTCCTCCCCCCCGGTTAATCAGAAGGTAAATTGGGCTTTAGAATGTGCGGTTTAGGTGGTTGAGGTGCTGTAAAATATTCAAAGGAAAAAGGTTACGGGTAAAATATTGCAAATAAAGGGGTTAGGTGCTGCGAAAGGCAAAGGAAGAACGCTAAGGCCGGGAAGGTTGCGCTAGAGGCGCTGAGGAACGACGAAGCCCCACGTGGGTGCGTGGGGCTTGTTTTGGCTACTGTTTTAAGGATAGCAGGTTGGGCAGGGTGAATTGGTCAACTATTTTCCGGTCGTATGTTGTTGTGGAGTTGGGAGTTAGAGGGTTTGTGGGAGCCTGACCCCCTTGACAGGGTTTTCCACAGGTTGGGGAGGCTGGGAGTTTGGTGTTGGGTGGACCCACTCATCGCAGAAGCGCGAGGAATGGGGCACGGGTTGGGAGGGGGCCGGGAGAGGAAGTGCGTTAGAAGTCGCGGGTGGCGCCTGCGCCTCCGGAGGCTCCGCCTTCGAGGCCGAGGGTGGGGGAGGGTGGGGTGGGGATGATGGAGTGGATGGGGATGAGGCCGAGGGTGGAGGCGCCGGTGGCGAGCCAGTCGGTGTGCTGCTGCGAGAGGCGGGCAGCGGTAAAGCCGTGGCGGATGCCTGCGGGGCCTTGTTGAAGCCAGCGGCGCAGCAGGAGCGCGGCGGCGGTGAGGACGATGCCGAGCACCATGGGATCCCAGGTGTGGACGGGCCAGCCGAGGTAGGGCTTGTTGGTGAGGAGGGTGAGCAGGAGGGTGACGATTCCGGCGGTGAGGAGGAGGCGGTCTTTGAGGCGGATGGCGCGAAGCAGGAGGATGGGCGGGAGAAGCCAGGTGAGGAGCCAGGTTGTCCAGTAGAAAGAGGTGCCGACGGGTGGGGAGGATGCGCCGGCGAGCCATGGGAGCATCGGGAGTTGCAGGGCGAAGACTTTGAGGTTGAGGGTGAAGTAGGTCCCGAGCCAGAGGAGGGCTTCGGCGAGCGAGTGGGTGGAGTCAAGGGGATTGGCGGGGTGGCGGGTGCGGATGGCGGCGAGGGTGAGGATGCCGGCGGCGTAGAGGGTGGCGATGATGACGCGGTGGAGGGTGGGCGAGGCGGTGAAGCCGGTGGGAAGCATGACGGTGAAGGCCATGGCGAGGAGGAAGGTGTACCAGAGGCCGAAGCGAACCCAGATCCAAAGCGACAGGGCGGCACAGCAGGCACCGGTGAACGACGCTGGGAGGCGCTGATTGCCGACCGTGTTGAGGAATGCGGATTCGAGCGCGAGCAGGAGATAGACGATGGAGGAGACGGCGAGCGCCTCTTCGATGCCGTGGTGGTAGAAGCGGGCTTCGCGGACGGCGAACTCCGCGGCGGCGTAGCAGGCGGCGGCGAGGAAGAAGAGGGCGGCGCTCGAGATGGGAGCCTTGGGTTGGAAGGCTACGAAGAAGAGGCCGCCGGCGGCGGCGGCGCAGAGGGCGGTGAAGAGGAAGAGGACGATGCGGAGAAAGATGTTGGTGGTTCGGAGGTCGGAAGGGGTTTCCTGCTCAAGCTGAAGGTACTGCTGCTGGGTGAGGAAGCCATCGGCCCTGGCGTGGGCGAGGAAGGTGCGGGTGCGCAGGGTTTCGAGGTCGTCCGCTGTGTAGATTCTCATTCGGACTCCCGGAAGCTGCGTGCGATTTGGAAGAGGAAGAGGAGCATCGCGGCGGCGGTGGTGAGGAAGTAGAGGAAGAGAAAGGTGTCGTCGTGGGAGTTGCGGATGAGCAGCCAGCTGACGGCGATGTAGCCGTAGACGGCGGCGTAGGCGACGAAGACGAACTGCCGCTGGGTGATGCCCCAGGTGAGCGAGGCGGCGATGGCGAGGAGCAGCGAGACGATCCAGATGGCATAGCCGCGCGGGAGGAAGACGCCGGAGAGGACGGCGCAGAAGAGGATGTTCGCGACGATATTGAGGTAGGTGGGGAAGAAGTGCGCTTTGACCCGCGTGACGTGCGTGATGAGCGCGACGGAGCCGACGAGGGCGCAGTAGAGGAGCGCGAAGTGGCGGTAGGTGGCGTCTCCATCAAAGGGCCAGCGGGAGATGCTGAGGCCGAGCCAGCCGGCGAGGGAGGAGAGGGCGAGCGAGAGGACGAAGCGATTGTCGAAGCGGTAGGCGAGAAAGTCGAAGAGGATGGCGGTGAGGAGGAGGTAGGTATCCCACTGGCCGGCGAGGATGTGGAAGCGCTGTTCGAGGTAGGCGAGCTCCACGCACCAGACGAGGCAGCCGAGGTAGAGGACGTAGTCGAGGACGGGGCTGGCGGGCGGGGTGTGCTGCGTCGACCATGCGGGGGCGCGGTAGAAGGAGTAGCCGAAGGCGGCGGCGAGGAGAGTGGTGAGCAGGGCGAGGACGAGGATGTCGCCGAGCTGGTGGGACCAGGTGGTGACGGTCCAGCCGAGGCCGGCGACGAAGGCGATGACGCCGAGGTAGAGCAGGGCGTTGATCTCGAGGAAGAGCGAGAACGGCCGCTGCCAGAGGACGCCGGTGAGCTGCGCGTGCTGGATGGGCGAGAGGACGCCTTGCTCCTTCCAGTCGTCGAGACGGCGTTCGATGGTCATCGCGTGCAGGATCTCCGGGTGGGGTCAGGCTAACACGGGTGGGTTTGGCAGGAGTGAGGACGTCTTGGGGCGTGGCGGGGGCCTTGGAAATTTGTTTAGGGAATTCGTGGAACGGAATGGGCGGTTTCGACACTGGTTGTGTACTGCTCATTCTGAAGACTGAAAAACCGGAGGGCGGAAAAGCCTGCGTGCGGTTTTGTGGCCTCGCGTTCTTTTGCGGGCGAACCGTGATGGCGGCGATTCGTTCGGGGTTGCGAGGGTTCCATGAAGAAGCTTGGTTTGGTTGGCTTTGGTGTGTTGCCGCTGGTGTTGGAGCTCCTGAGTGTGAGTGCCCTGGGTGCGACGCCGCCGGCGCGTACGGGGAGCGAGGCGGGCGCGGCGAAGAGCAAGGCGGTGGGGCACAGGCTGGTGGGCCTGCCGTTGGAGTTTCAGCCGAATCGCGGGCAGTTTCGCGGCGGGGCGCAGTTTGTTGCGGATTCGGCGATGTATTCGGTGGTGGTTTCGGGAAGTGAGTTTACGGTTGCGCCGGCGGTGAAGGTTTTGTGTGCGAAGCGGAAGGAGGCCTGCGCGGGCGGGGATGGGGAGCCGCTGACGTTGGCGTTTGCGGGGGCGCGCGAGGGGGTAGCGGCGGAGGCGGTGGCGGAGTCGGGAGCGTACGCGAACTACCTGGTGGGGAACGATCCGGCGAAGTGGCGGACGCGGGTGCCGCTGGCGGAACGGATTCGCGAGAGGCAGATTTATGCGGGGATCGACCTGGATTTTTATGGGACACAAGGGCAGCTGGAGTTCGACCTGACGGTTGCGCCGGGGGCGGATGCGGGGCTGGCGCGGCTGGATGGGAGTGGGGTCGATTCGATCGAGACGGGAGCGAAGGGGGAGCTGGTGCTGCGGCGCGGGGACGCGCGGTTCGTGCTTCATGCGCCGGTGGCGTACCAGGTGGCGGCGGATGGCTCGCGGCAGGCGGTGACGGCGAGCTATCGCGTGACGGAGAAGGGGGATGGGCAGGGGCGGGAGATTGGGTTTGAGGTCGGGACGTACGACCATTCGCGGACGTTGACGATTGATCCGACGGTGACGATTGCGTATGCGACGTACCTGGGTGGATCGGATTACGACCAGGCGATGGGGATGGCGCTCGATGCGAGCGGGAGTGTGTACCTGGCGGGGCTTACGTACTCGACCGATTACCCGACGGTGACGCCGCTGGAGACGACGGGCTCGATGTATGTGAGCAAGCTGAATACGGCGGGGACAGCGCTGGTCTACTCGACGTACCTGGGCGGGAGTTCGGGCAGCGATACGCCGGGCGGATCGACGAACGGGGTGGCGAGCGGACGGCCGCTGGCGGTGGATTCGAGTGGGACGGTTTACCTGGTGGGGACGACGTATTCGACGGATTTTCCGGTGACGGCAAGTGCGTTCCAGACGAGCTTCGGGAGCAATGCGGCGAGTGCGGGGTTTCTGCTGCGGCTGAGCGCGGATGGAACGAAGCTGCTGTACTCGACAATGTTCGGGTATGGGCTTGCGCCGACGGCCGTGGCGGTGAATAACACGGGGCAGGCGTATATGACGGGCGGCGGGCCGACGCCGGATATCCCGGAGACGAGCAATGCGTACTACACTCCGGACCCGACGACGGACTACAAGGATTATGGCGGCGGGCTGGCGTTTTTGACGGAGTTCGATACGACGATGAGCGGTGCAGCCTCGCTGCCGTATTCGACCGTGTTCGGGCATATCTCGACGACCGGCGTGGACATCGTGCTGGATAACGCGGGCAACGTCGATTTTATCGGGCAGACGGGGGATGTTGCGGGGGTTGGGTACGGGACGATCGATGTGCCGGGGCCTGGATATGAGACGGCGCCGTTCAACACGAATACGACGTGGCTGGCGAAGTTCAGCCTGAGCCAGGGTGTGCCGGCGGGGCTGGCGGCCTCGACGTACCTGGGCGGCGGCGGGACTGCGCAGGTTTCGGCGTCGGATACGCCGACGGCGATCGGGGTGGATGGATCGGGGAATATCTATGCGACGGGGGTGACGACCTCCGCTTCGTTTCCGGTGTACCGGGCGCTCGAGCCGAATGTGCTGACGGCGGCGGATGGGTTTCTAACGGAGCTGAACAGCAACCTGCAGTACTTGGTGTACTCGACATACATCGGGGATTTGAGCGAGTTTGCGCCGGCGAGCATGGCGGTGGCGCCGAACGGGGATGTGACGCTGGGTGGATACGGCGGGGCGGGGTTGACGCCGGTGAATGCGATTCCGAGCGTGACTCCGCCGATGACGGTGGATGGGAATATGCAGGAGGATGGGGCTTTGATCGGGGTTGCGAGCGGCGGGCAGAGCGAGCTGTATGCGACGTACCTGGGGACAGGGGGCGGAACGCCGGACCCGGCGTTCGTGGTCTTCGATCCGAATGAGAATGTGTACTTTTATGGGGACGGCGGGTCGATTACGCCGACGGCCGGGGCGATTCAGACGGCGAACAACTCGGGCACTGATCCGTACCTGATGAAGCTGACGTTTGCGAATACGACGAACGTGGCGATCGACCGGATTGTGCCGCTAACGGGCGCGAACACGGGCGTGACGACGGTGAACGTGTATGGGACGGGATTCCAGACGGGCACGTCTGTGACGCTGAGCTGCGGCGGACAGAGTTACACGGGGGCGATCTTCTCGCTGACGAACAGCGTGATTGAGGCGTATGTGGACCTGCGCGGCGCTGCGGTGGGAGTGTGCGATGTGGCGGTGACGACGCCGGCCGAAGGCACGGCGACGGCTGCCGGGGGATTCAGCGTGGTGGGCGTGGCTGCGCCGAACGTGTTTGCGCAGCTGCTGGGGCCGGCGATCATCCGCGAGGGCACGGGACAGGTTTATACGGTGGCTTACGGGAATACGGGGAATACGGATGTTTATTCTGTGCCGCTGTTTGTTACGTTTCCTTCGTTTCTGGGTTACACGTTGCTGACGCCGCTGGTTGCGCCGCCGCAGGTGCAGGGCGGGATGGCGGTGGACTATGCGGACTGGCCGGCGGATTACAACGACGGCAATGGAAATACGGTGCTGGCGCTGCTGCTGCCGATCGTGCACGCCGGCTCGAATAACCTGATCCAGATTCGGCTGGCGGCGCCGAATCAGCTGGAGTACAACGACTTCGACTTCGTGCTGTCGGCTGCGGCCGAGGAACCGTGGGAGGTGTTGTCGGCCACACCGGATTCAAGTTCAGGTTCGGTTACGTTTCCGTTAAGAGCGGACCAGGACAAGCCGGTGTTGATGGCCTCGGTTGCAGAGGGCGGGGCTTTACCGCTGGGGGTTGGGTCTGCGCTGTTCGCGCGCGACCTGAGCTTGACGACGGGTGGTGCGGCTATGCTGCAGGATGCGAAGCAGCGAGGGTATCTGGCTCAGAGGTCGAGGCGGCGGCGCGGGTTGAAGAAGCCGGGCGACGGCGCCAGTCCGGAGAATCTGTCGCCGATGCAGGCGCAGTTTCTGAAGGATCTGCTGACGACACCGGCGGGCAAGCAGTGCATTGCGGATGTGATCGACTTTACGTTCAAAGGCCTCGGGGTGGTACCTGGGGTGAACTGCTTCGCGGGAAAAGGGATCGACCTTGTGTCGAATCAACTCCAGAATGCGGTGACGGGTTCGTCAGGAGTGCCTGACGGGCCGAACGACGGCAGTGCGGCCGCGGCCATCGTGGACGGGGCGCTGGATGCAGCCGGGTGTTTTCCGCCGGCCGAGCCGTTCATTGCAGTTGTGAATGCGGGCAAGGCCGCGCTCTCCGGGTTGAAGGCGACGGTGGATTGCGGGATGGCGTATTTGAAGCAAGGCGGGAAGGGCATTGCCGTGCAGGTGCGCGGGCCGGGCGACCCAAACTACAAGGCGGGGCCTGGCGGTGCGGGGCCGCAGCAGTATATTCCGGGCACGGAGACGCTGAACTACAGCGTGAACTTCGCAAATGAGCCCAGTGCGGGGGCTTCCGCACAGAATGTAACCGCGACGGATACGATCGACATGAGCAAGGTGGACCTGAGTACGTTTGCGTTCGGGCCGGTGATTCTCGGAAACCATGTGTACACGCCGGTGGCGGGTGCGACTTCGATCGACACGCAGCTCGACCTGCGGCCGGATGTGCCGATCGTTGCCCAGATCAACGCGAGCCTGAATGTCTCGTCGGGCGTGATCACGTGGCAGTTCGGGTCGCTCGATCCGACGACGGATCAGCCGATCAGTACGAGCTCGCTGCTGGGATTTCTGCCGCCGGATACGACGATGCCGGACGGCGAAGTGGCGGTTTCGTTTTCGGCGAATCCCGCGGCCGGGTTGACGACGGGAACGGCGATCAACAACACGGCGCGCATCGTGTTCGACGCGCAGGCGGCGATGGCGACCAACACATGGACGAATACGATCGACGCGACGGCGCCAGTGAGCGCGGTGAACGTGCTGGCGCCGGTTACGAACGCGACCGCGGTGAACGTGAGCTGGAGCGGTTCGGACGTGGGTTCGGGGATTGCGGCGTACACGATCTATGTTTCGGATAACGGCGGGCCGTTTACGGCGTGGCTGACGGGAACGGACGCGACGACGGGGGTGTTTACGGGCACGGCGGGGCATCTGTACGGGTTTTACACGATTGCGACGGATGCGGCGGGGAACGTGCAGGCGGGCAAGACGGTGGCGGATACGAGCACGACGCTGAACCTGGCGGCTTCGACGACGACGCTGGGCACGGTGGCACAGCCGGTTGCGGAGAACACTGCCGTGACGCTGGCGGCGAAGGTGGTGGGCAATCCGGGCACGGCCGGCGTTCCGACGGGCCTGGCGACGTTTTACGATGCGATGACGATGATCGGCAGCGGAACGCTCGACGCGACGGGTGCGGCGACGGCGACGGTTGCGGGCTTCGGTGCGGGCGGCCACTCGATCAGCGTGAGTTATGGCGGGGATGGCAACTACCAGGAGAGTTCCTCGGCGCCGATGACCTTGACGGTGACGAGCCTGGGGGCGCCGTCGATTACGTTCTCCATCTCGAACCATACGTTTGGGGATGCGGCGTTCGCGGTGAGCGCGAACTCGGCTTCAACGGGCGCGTTTACATATAGCGTGGTCTCCGGGCCGGCGAGTATCGCGAACGGGTTGGTGACGCTGACGGGCGCGGGCACGGTAAAGATCGAGGCCAGCCAGGCGGCGACCGCGAGCTATGCCGCGGGGATGCAGATTGCGAGCTTCGGCGTGGCGGCGGAGACGCCGGCGATTGCGTGGACGCCGACGCCCTCCATGCTGCTGAGCGGTTTGCCGCTGGGTGCGGGCGTGCTGGACGCGACCGCGATGACGGCAGGAACGTTTGCGTATACGGCCACGCCGAATGGAGGGACGGTGCTTCCAGTGACGTACTCGACGGTGCTGCCGGCCGGCACGTACACGTTGACCGTCAACTTCGATCCAAGCGACACGACGGATTACAACGCGGCGACGGCGTCGATCAGCTACGTGATTGCGACGCAGTATGTGTGGGTTGCGAACAGTGGCGGGAGTTTGAGCTCGTTCGACGATGCCGGGAACGTGGGGAACGCGGCGGCTGTGGCTGGCGGCGGAGTTGGCGTCGCGGTCGATAGCGCGGGGAGTGTGTGGTCGGTCAACGCCGGCGGCAGCGCGCTGACAAAGCTTTCGAGCACCGGTACGGTGGTGAGCGGAGACGCGACAGGTGGTGGGATCAGCGGGGCGACGGCGCTGGCGATCGATGGATCGGAGCGGGTGTGGGTTGCGAATGGGAACAACAGCGTGAGCGTGTTGAGCGATGCGGGAGCGGCGCTTTCTCCGCCGGCGGGGCTGGCTGCGGGAGCGGTGAACGGGCCTTCGGGATTGGCGATCGATACGAGCGGGAATGTGTGGGTTGCGAATCACGGGGGCAACTCCGTGACCGAGATTCTGGGAGGAGGTACGCCGGTGGTTCCGGCGGCGGTGGGGGTGAGCGGGGGTGCGGCTGCGACGAAACCCTGATTTTCCGCGTCAGCAGGATGCGCCGGGGCTGAAGCGCCAAGCTGCCACTTTGCTCTGGCAAAGGGTGTGCGGTCTGTGAGCGCACAGTGCAGGAACCTTGAGGAATGCGTCCTGCAGGCAGCTTCGGAGCCCCTCTCTGTGGAGCTACTCTCTGCGGAGCTGCGAAAGGGAAACGCTTCGGGGCGAAGTTCCGGTCAAAAAATAAGCTGAAGTTCGAAAGCATTCCTGCTAGAGTGGGCGCACTTCGAACGCAGAGAGGTTGGGTCCCTTGTTCAAGCGAGGTGCGGGTCTTGCGTTTACGTTCGCCCTGGCTGTGGCCGCGGCGCGCTACTCCGCGCCTGTAAGGCAGGTGAGCCCTTCTGTCGCAGTGGCGGGCGGGGAATTGGTGTCTGCGCCGGCTGTTAAGAAACAGGCTGCGGAGAAGGCTCCGGTTTATTCGGGCGGCTGCTCCGCGTACGATGCTGAGCCGAAGAACCATGGGTACCCTTACGACGAGAACCAGGGCGCGGCGACCGAGGCGATCGACAACTTCCTGACGCCGGCGGAGGAGGGTGCGGCTGCGCCGCCTACGCTGCGGTATGCGATTGCGCTTGCGCCGGACCCTTTGCACACCAACCTGAGCCTGATGTTCGACCGGCAGATGGTGATGATCGAACAGGCGGCGCAGGATGAGGGGTATACGTACAACTCGTCGTGGCTGCCGTGGCAGCAGGGCGAGCACGGGAACCGGTCGGCACTGGCGGACGTGCAGCACCAGGATGATCTGGGGGATGAGCGCGAGGCTTGCCCGGGCGTGTTGCTGTTTCGCGGGGCGGAGCGCCAGGCGGAGAACCAGCCGCTGGCGGATGGAGCGGCGCTGGGTGGAGTGGCAGAGCAGCCGTTTGCAGGTGGGCTGATCGTCTTCGTGGTGGGCGAGCAGCCGACGGGCGGAATCAACCACGACCAATGGCAGAACGCGGAGGCGTGGCTTGCGCTTCATGCGAGCGTGCCGAAGGCGGGCGAGAAGAGTATCTTGCGGGTGCTTGGCCCTACGTTCAGCGGGTCGATCGATTCGCTGGAGCGCGATCTTGCGGTGGATTATGCGGGTGCAACCGCGACCGCGCTTACGACCAGATTTCCGTCGGCGGAGGTGTTCAGCGGCAGCGTGAGCTCCTGCGCGCAGATTCTTGCGCTGGAGCAGCATCTTCAAGGCTGGAAGCAGCCGGTGCAGTTCGGATCGTTCCAGGAGAATGACGATCTACAGATTTTCCGCTTTTTGAGCTTCATGAAGCGCCAGGGAAATGAGCCGAGCGAAACCGCGATTCTCTCGGAGGATGAGACGGCGTACGCGCGGCTTCCGTCCGTGGCCAAGGCGGGCGCGGACGGCACGAAAAACGACGCGAACGGCACGAAGCAGGCGGTTGCGGATCCCTGCCGATTCGACTACGCGTGGGAGAACCAGCCGGTTCATATGGTGTATCCGCGGGATATCTCCGCGCTGCGCGAGGCGTATGCGAAGGAGTCTGTGTTTCAAGCGTCGGGTTCCGGCGAAAACGAACATGCGGCACACGCGATCCTGCGCGAGGAGACGGACGAAAAGGCGGAGGGAGGGTCGGCGACCGACACGATTCCGCACTTCAGCGGGGCGGTGGATGCGTTGACGCAGGAGGCCTATCTCTACGGGGTGGTGGGCTACCTGCGAACGCACCACACGCGGTTTCTGGTGATGCGCTGTACGAACCCTCTTGACTACCTGTTTTTGACGAGGTTTTTCCATCGGGCGTATCCGCAGGCGCGGGTGGTGACGGTGGGTTCGGACCTGCTGTTTCGCCGCGAGATCGATACGACGGAGTTCCGAGGGGTGCTTTCGCTTTCGTCGTACCCGCTGTTGCCGCGCGATCAACACTGGTCGCGCATCGACGACGACCAGTGGGGAGAGACGCTGCACAATCACCTGATCTTCGAGAACGGGTTGATGGAGGGAATCTACCTGGCCGGGAGATACCTGCTGAACAGCACGACGGTCGATTCCGGGCGATCGGCTGACGGGGGCGGCGAGGCGGCTGCAGCGGGGCAGGTGCCGACGCTGGCGCTCGAGCGGCGGTCGACGCCGGATTACGGGGATCCGTACTGGCTGCACCATGCGAGCGACCGGGACGGTTGCCTCCCGGCGGTTCCGCCGACGTGGCTAGCGGCGGTGGGCCGCGATGGATACTGGCCGGTGGCTGTGCTGAATGGCACGACGACGCCAAAGTATGCGCTTGAAGAGATCCGGGGATTGCCGGTTGCGGACTACGCTGCCGGATATACTCCGCCGCCCTCGACCATGGTGCGTTTGATCGCGAACAAGAACCAGCACTACCAGCTGCGGTCGGATGAAAAGGACGAAGCGAAGTCGGCTTGGCCGAGTGCGTTCAGCCCGAAGCTGCTGGTCGAGGTTCCGCTTTCGTGGAATGTATTCGCGGTGCTTGCGTTTCTGTTTTTGTGCTACCAGGGGTTCGGGCTGGTCAACGGCGCGAGGCGGCTTTCAGACGGATTGTTCCTTGTGTTCCGGCGTGTCAGCGGCTGGCCGCAGACGCTGTTGCTGGGCTTCAGCTGCGCGCTCGCGGTGCTGGTGCTGACGGAGGTTCTGGGGATCATCCTGCTGACGCCGCACGCGAATCTGCTGGACCAGCGGCAGCTGCAATCGAACTGGTACTTCGATCTCGCGCTGCTGGTGTGCGCGATTGCGGCGATTGCCGCGTGCCTGTGGCACACGCAGCCTGAGAGCTCAGCCACGAGGCGGGATCAGCGGGTGCAGCTGGCGGTCTTCCTCGGCGGGCTGGCGGCTGTGAGCAGCTTGTTTGTGGCGGGCTTCTGGATGCTGACGGATGAGGCGACCGCGATGCCGATGCTGCTGCGGACGGTGTATGTGTCCGATGGCGCGTCGCCGCTGCCGCCGGTGCTGTTTCTGACGTTGGGCTTCTACCTGTGGACGTGGCAGGCGATGGCGGGTAACCTGCTGCTGGCGAAGGGCCGGCCGATGCTGCCGTTTTTTACTGCGTTTGAGACGACCTTCTACCGTGTGAGCAAGGCGTTCGGAGATCGGCTGGTGGAGGTGGCGCGGCCGCTCGCGTGGCCTCCGGTTTTACGCGTGGTCGCGGCGCCGGCGGCGATTGCGGCGGCGTTCCTGGGCTCCATGCTTTCGGCGCGTCATCCGTATCTGCAGCTTCCGCTGTTGAGCATGGAGGGTTGGCGTTTCAACCTGGGCTTCAACTTGCTGCTGTTTGCCGGGTTGCTGCTGACGTGCGCGGAGGCGGCGCGGCTTTACTGGACGTGGATCGATCTGCGCCGGTTGCTGCTTGCGCTGGGCCGAATGCGCCTGCGCCGGACGTTTGCGCACCTTCGTGCGATCGACTCGAACTCGCTTTGGAGTGTGAGCGGCAACGTGCAGCGGACGCAATATCGCATCTTCATGCAGCAGTTCAATACGGCAATCCGGCTGCTGGCGCTGAATGAAGAGAAGCCCTCCTTGCACGACCTGGAGCTGTTCCATGAGGTCGTGCGGTTTGGGAGGGTGTTTCGCGAAGAGATGAACCGGCAGCTGGAGCAGGGAGCGCTGTGGCACAAGCCGGTGAAGGCGCCGGGCTACGCGGAGGCCCGGCTGATTCGCGAGGTCTTGAATTCGGCGGCAGCGTTTGCGATTACCGGCATTCTGAAGCCGGTGTGGGACGGTGAGACCAGCTCGCTGAACCTGAAGGATTCGGACGGAAGCGCGGATCCGGACGATGCGGACGCACCCGGGCATTGCGACCTTCCGCTCGCGCTCGCCCAGGAGATCCAGGCGGTCGAGGAGTTCGTGTGCCTGCACTATATTGCGTTTATCCAGAACATTGTCGCGCGCATGCGTACGATGACGCTTTCGATGGTGATGCTGTTCGTTTCGGTGTGCTTCGCGATCTCGTTTTATCCGTTCGTTCCGCGCACCAGTATCGGCATGTGGATGGCGTTGAACCTGCTGCTGATCGCCGCGGCTGTCGCGTATGTGTACGCCGGGATGGAGCGCGACGAGATCCTCAGCTACATCACGAACACGAAGCCGGGGAAGCTGGGCGGCGAGTACTGGCTGAAGCTTGCGACGTTCCTTGCGGGTCCTGCGATCGGCTTGCTGACGACGCAGTTTCCGACGATCTCGGAGTCGGTTCTCTCGTGGCTGCAGCCGGGCTTGGACGCCTTGAAGTAGGGTGCGGACTCGACGGAGGTGGATGGGACGGAGTACCGTTTTCGTGGACGGGATGAGCGAGCTGAGACGACCTGACGAATCGACTGAACCGAACGAATCGGCGCGAGCAAACGAGTTGACCCCGGCTCGCGCACTGACGCGACGGTCGCTTCTGCAGGCTGCGGCCGCGGCGATTCCGCTGAGTGCGCTGCCGGCGCTGGCGATGGAGAACGGTGCCGGCGAGCGGCCGCTTGCGGAGTTTTCGCACGACCAGGTGCGGGTGTGCGGGGCGATCGAGACGGCGCAGCGGGAGAACGTGCTGGCGGTGATGATGGGGCTCGATGAGGATAGCCTGCTGTATCCGTACCGGCACATGGCGGGGCAGGCTACGCCGGGGGTGAGCCTGGGCGGGTGGTACGAGTACCTGCCGAACTATGACTATCATCACGACGCGGCGGGGTTGGCACCGGGGCACTCGCTGGGGCAGTGGATCTCGGCGCTGGCGCGTCTGTATGCGGGGTCGATGTCTGCTCCAGAACCGACGCGGGCGGCGTTGAAGGCGCGGGTGGAGCGGTTGACGCTGTTGCTCGGACAGTCGATCACGCCGGAGTTTTTTGCGAAGACACGATTTCCGGGGTACACGCTGGATAAGCTGATCTGCGGGCTGCTGGACGCGGCTCGCTATACGGGGAATGCGGAGGCGTTTGCGACGATCGACCGGGCGATTGCCGCGGCGGGGCCTTCGCTGCCGGGTTTTGCGATCGAGCGCGAAGTGCAGTGGAAGGCGGGGTACAACCTTTCGTGGATGTGGGATGAGAACTACACGCTGCCGGAGAATCTGTATCGGGCGTCGGAGCTGGCGGGGAAGGCGGGGCAGGGAAGCGCGCGCGGCTATCGGCAGATGGCGGATGCGTACCTGCTGGATCGGACGTTTTTTTCGCCGCTCTCTCGCAATGAAGATGCGCTGGCCGATCTGCATGCGTACTCGCATGTGAATGCGTTGTGCTCCGCGGCGCAGTGCTACCTGACGACAGGCTCCGCGATGCATTTGGAGGCGGCGCGCAGAGGCTTTGCGATGGTGGAGGCGCAGAGCTATGCGACCGGCGGCTGGGGCCCGGATGAGACGCTGCGCAAGGCCGGCCGGGACGATGTGTATCGGTCGCTGGCGAATACGCACAACTCGTTTGAGACGCCGTGCGGCGCGTACGCGCACATGAAGCTGACGCGCTACCTGCTGCGGGCTACGCGGGACGGCGGGTATGGCGACTCGATGGAGCGGGTGTTCTTGAATACGATACTGGGGGTGCTGCCGCTGGAGGCGACGGGGCGCTCGTACTACCACTCGGACTACAGCTTCAACGCGCGGCGGGTTTATTCTTCGACGCTTTGGCCTTGCTGCTCGGGCACGCTGCCACAGGTGGTGGCGGACTACGGGATCAACACGTATCTGCAGGCGCAGGGTGAGATCTGGATCAACCTGTACCAGCCGAGCGAGCTGCGCGCTACGGTTTCGGGTATGCCGGTGAGGATCAGCCAGGCGACGGAATATCCGTTCCAACCGGAGATCCAGATTGCGGTGGAACCGGCGCGGGCGGCTGCGTTTACGCTGCGGCTGCGAATTCCGGCGTGGGTTGACGGGGCGACGGTGAGGGTGAACGGCATGCCGCAGCCGATTACCGTGCAGCAGGGGTTTGCGGCGATTGAGAGGATGTGGGGTCCGCGGGACGTGGTAACGCTGAACCTGCCGCTGACGTTACGGCTGGAGGCGCTGCGTGCAAACGGTGGACCCGAGCACCCGGAGCTGGTGGCGCTGCTGTATGGGCCGGTGGTGCTGTTTGCGCTGCATGAAGAGGCGAGCATGGCTGTAGCGGTGCCGTCGAAGGTGCCTTACAGCCCCGCGCCGGTGCCGCTGCCTTCGCCGCTGACGGTGCCGCGCGCGGCGCTGCTGGCGGCGCAGCGAACGGGCGATCGGGAGTGGACGGTGAGCACGCCGACGCGGACGTTGCGCATGGTTCCGTTTACGGATGTTGCGGATCGGCAGTACACGACGTACGTCTCCGCTGTTTGAAGGCTCCGCTGTTTGAAGGCTTCGCTGTTTGAAGGCTCGGCAATACCGAGCAACACCGAGCAACGTTCCGATAAAACCTTTATCCTTGAGGGGAAGGCTCCCCCGGCGCGCCAAATCTCATCAGAGGTAGTTTAGGGGCCACATTTTGTTCGAGGCAGGTGCGCACAGCTGACATGCAACAGACCCTCCCATATGCTGCGAGCAGCCGCCGCGGCTTGATTTTTCACGATACGCTTGCGTTTCTGGCGTTGCTTGGCACCTCGATTGCGCTGTTCGGCGTGACGCTGTTTCTGTTTAAGTCGTTTCAGGCGCATCGCGCGGACCTGGCGCAGCGCTGGTCGAAGCGCGGGCGAATGGAGCTGAGCCGCAATCAGCCGGAGCAGGCTGTGACGGCGCTACGCACCGCGCTCTCCTACGATTCCGAGGGATCGGCCGAGCGGGCGGACCAGCTTTTGCTGGCGGAGGCGCTGGATGCTGCGGGCCATACGGATGAGGCGACGAACTACTTCTTGAATCTGCACGATGCAACGCCGGGGGAGGGCTCGATCAACCTGCAGCTGGCGCGGCTGGCGCGGCGCAAGGGCGACGATGCGGATGCCGACAACTACTACCGGGCGGCGATTTATGGGAGCTGGGAGGGGGACGCGGTGATTCGGCGGCGACAGACGCGGCTGGAGCTGGCGGACTTCCTGATCGAACAGCACGAGCTTGCCGAGGCTCGCAACGAGCTGTTTACGGTTGCGGGGAACGCGCCCTCCGACGTCCAGCTCAATATGGACGTGGCCGCCAAGCTGGAGTCGGCCGGATACTTGCAGGATGCGCTTACGTTTTACCAGAAGGCTTCCGCTGCCGATCCGCATGCGCGCCTGCCGTTGGAGCAGGCGGGAATTGCAGCCTACAAGCTGGGCGATTATGCCGAGGCCGAGCGCCTGCTGAACCACGCGCTGGTGGAACGGCCCGCACCAGGCCACACGCCGGAGGAGCAGCAGCGCCTGGAGGCGCTGGCGGAAGATGCAAGGCGCATCCAGCAGCTGAATTTGACGCGGGACCAGACGGCGGTGGAACGCGCCGACCACATCTTGAATGCGTCGAAGATTGCGCAGGCTCGCCTGCAAAGCTGCTTGAGCACGAATCCCTCTGCGACCCTGGCCAGCCTGAACGCGCGCTGGACGGTGGCGACGGCTGGAGCGCTGGGCAGCCGACGTACGTTGCTGCAGAACGCCGCCGCGCAGGACACGTGGGCGAACCTTGTTTACACGACCGAACAGGACACCGCGCCGCCGCTGAACCCGGTGTGCGGCGAGCCGACGGGCGACGACGCGCTGCTGCTGCGGCTGGCGAACGCGGCGCAGCCGGTGAGCGCGCCGGCGGTTCCCCAGACGGTTCCTCTTGTGAGCAGCAATCAACCATCCCTGGTCCGTAGAATCTTCGGCGCCGGCTCGAAACCCGCAACAAAGGAGCAGGCACCCAATGGCAAGTAGCGCGACGGGCAGCGTCTCGAACGAGACCATTGAGAAGCAAACGATTTCGGGAATGCATTCCGCGGCGCAGTCGGACGTAACCGCTCCGGCACGCGAGGAGCGGCTGTTTCTGCTGCTTTCGATCTTTATCGGCATTATCAGCGGACTGCTGGTCGTCAGCTTTCGCATGGCGATCGAGTGGCTGACGGTTCTGCTGCAGGGGTCGGCGCCGGCGCCGCACCAGATTCGGCTGATCCTGGTGCCGACGATTGCCGGGATTGCGGTCGGTATCCTGACGCGGTACGTGTTTCCGGCGGTGCGCGGCTCCGGCGTGAACCAGACGAAGGCCGCGCTCTACATCCATAACGGATACATTTCGATTCGCACGATGACGGGCAAGTTTCTGCTGTCGGCGCTGGGGATTGGGGCGGGATTTTCGCTCGGCCCGGAAGATCCTTCGCTGCAGATCGGGGCGGGTGTGGCGTCGTACATCAGCCGCAAGGTGGGGCTTTCGCGCGAGCGGCTGCGCATCTTCGCGCCGGTGGGCGCGGCGGCCGGCCTGGCGGCGGCGTTCAATGCGCCGATCTCCGCGATTCTATTCGTCATTGAAGAAGTGATTGGGCAGTGGACGGCGGGCGTGCTGGGTTCGGTGGTGCTGGCCGCGGTTTCGGCGGTGGTGGTGGCGCGCTGGTTCTGGGGGTCGGAGCCGATGTTCCGCATCCCGGCGGTGACCTTGCGCGACCCGCGCGAGCTGCTGGCATACGCGATCCTGGGCGTGGTGGGCGGCGCGTTCTCGCTACTGTTTTCGAAGATGCTGGGCACCCTGCGCCCGCTGCTGCGGAGCCAGCCGGCGTGGTCGCAGATGTTGCAGCCGGCGGCCGCGGGCTTCCTGGTGGGATGCATCGGGTACTTTGGCCTGCCGCAGGTGATGGGCGCGGGCTACGGCGTGATGGACCAGGCGATGCACGCGCAGTTTGCCGTGAAGATATTGCTGCTGCTGGCGCTGTTCAAGATTATTGCGACGACGCTTTCGTTCTCGAGCGGCAGCCCCGGCGGCGTGTTCGCGCCGACGCTGTTTGTGGGTGCGATGCTGGGGGCGGCGGTGGGGTCATTTGAGCGGCTCATCTTTCCGCACTTCGTCACGGGTTCGATCGGCTCGTACGCGCTGGTTGGCATGGGCGTGCTGTTCGCGGCGTTTTTGCGCGCGCCGCTGACGAGCGTGTTCATGGTGCTGGAGGTGAGCGGCAACTATTCGATTATTCTGCCGGTCATTCTGGCGAATACGATTGCTTATCTGTTTGCGCGTTCGCTGGAGCCGATACCGATCTTCGAGCTGTTTACCCACCAGGACGGACTTTACCTGCCGTCGATGGAGGAGCAACGCGAGGAGTCCACGCTGCACTTCGAGGATGCGCTGTTGCCGATCAGCACGCCGATTCTGCAGGGGAGTCAGTCGATCTGGAGCGCCAAGACGGCTCTGCAACAGGACGAAAAGGCGTCCGATGCCGTTGCCATTCTGATCCAGTGCCGCGATGCACAGTGGTATGCGGCGCGGCACTCCGAGCTGTCGGACCTGTTTGCGATGTTCGAGAAGCAGGACGATCCGGGTGCGTCGGATACGCTCGAATCGATTCTGCCGCCGGAGCGTACGCCGCTGATCTTCCCGGACCAGCCGCTTTCGGCGGCGCTGCCGTACTTCCGGAGGTGGCCGGTGGTGCCGATCTCGAACCGGGCTACCCGCGGTGCGCTTGAAGGGGTGCTGTCGCTGGATGATGTGCTGAAGCGGTATCAGCGGCAGTAGGTGGTTGGAGGAGTTGTTCGGGTTGGGTTGTGGGTTTTGCGTTTGGGGTGTTGGGTGGTCCGCCCACTCATCGCGAAGAACGCGATGAATGGGGCACGGATTCGTGTTGGATTGGGTGTGGGGTGTTGGGTGGTCCGCCCACTCATCGCAAAGAACGCGATGAATGGGGCACGGATTGGTGTTGGATTGGGTGTGGGGTGTTGGGTGGCCCGCCCACTCATCGCAAAGAACGCGATGAATGGGGCACAGGATTCGTTTATGGGGCCGTGCCTTTTGACTCTTCTACGCCGATGAGGCCCAGCAGGGCGCCCCAGTGGTAGAAGCGGTCGCTGTTAGTTACGGTGTCGCTGTCGGCGGAGACGGCGCTGTAGTTTTCGTGGACGTGGCCCTTGGTGCGCCACTCCTCGAGGAACATTGCCATGGACTTGCGGGCGAGATCGTGGCGAGCCTGGGCGGCGACCGGGCCGTCGTAGTTGCGCAGGCCGAGGTAGACGAGGTAGTTCATCGGGCCCCAGATGCGTCCGCGCCAGTAGTCCTGATCTTGAAATGCGGGATCGTCGCGTGCGATGGAGGGGATGACGCGTTCGCCGCCGAATTTCTGAGGATTTTCCAGATGCTTTTCAATCATTTCCGAGGCTTGGGCTGCGTCCGGCACCCCCGCCAGCATGGGGTAGAAGTTGGTGGGGGAGAGCTCGTGGCTGAACTGGCCAGTGGCAAAGTTTTTGTTCAGGTACATGCCTGTCTTGGGGTCCCAGAGAGTCTGGAGGCTGGCGCGGAACCGGGCTTCGCGGGTCCGCAGCTGCGTGGCTTCGGCGTCTTTGCCGAGGATGCCGGCGATCACGGCGAGTGCGTGGCAATCGGCGATGTACATTCCCGCGAGGCCGACATCGGCGAGCCGCATGGTGTGGGTGGCGGGGTCGTAGAGGTCGGCGTCGTGCCCAGTGTCGTGCGGGACGTCGTACATGGGGCTGTTGTCCAGGCCGGATTCGTAGCGCGCGCCCTGCAGGGTGCCGCGGCTGGTGTCGTCCAGGTTCTGGGGCTCGTTTGCGCCGTCGCTGCCCCAGACGAGGTAGCCATCCATGACGCGATGGGCGGCCCACCATTGGTTCCAGCGCAGCAGGCGGTCGAAGGTCTGGGTGAGCAGCCAGCGATCGCCATACTGGCGGTAGAGGGCGAGCACGGTGATGGCACCGACGGGGGGCTCGGAGCGGTCGTTACTCTTCCAACCGCTACTCTTCCATCCGCCGGCGCGGGCGTAGTTGGGCACAAAGCCCTCGGGCGAGGTCTCGTGCAGGATCTCCATGACGTTGGCGTAGGCGAGGTCGCGGTTATCGAGGCCGGCGAGGGTCGCGGCGAAGAAGGTGTCCCAGTCGAAGAGCACGTAGCCGCCCCAGTTTTCGTTCCAGATGCGGCTTACGGGCGTGATGACTCTTTCGCCGGCGGGCTCGTAGATGGTGTCCCAGGCGATGGTGGTTTCGATCGCCTGCCGCACGTTGGCGGTGTCGCTGGTGTCGTTGTTTGTCTTGTGGGCAAGGGCGTCGCGCTGGCTGGCAATCACGGCCTGCACCTGCGGCAGGGTGCGCGCGTGGCCGGTGCTGAGGCCGACGGGGCCATTGAGCGGCGCGGCGAAGTAGGGCCCGAGCACCGGGATGTACCGATCGCCGGAATCTTCGCCGGCGAGATAGATTGGGAGCTGCCTGGCAGGATTGGCAGTGGCAGAAGCGTTGGCGTGCGGGAATGAGGCCGGGAATGAGGCAAGGATTCGCGCGCCATCTCGCGCGACGGTTCCCGGCCGGTTCCAAAGGAAGCCGGCTGAAAAGACCGCGGTGGGGGCCTGGCTCATGCCTGGCGGGCGGCTTAGCGGCGTGACGAGCATGACGAGGTCCGGGCCGGCGTGCGCCGCCTCCACGCGCAGGACGATGCCGTGCCAGGTGAGCGTGAGGTCGCTGTAGCTGCCGTCGTAGGCGTGGGCGCCTGGGTGTACCTCCTCGTCGCCTGCTCCGCGGCGGCCGATGAGGGCCGCGGGGAGAAACGCTGTTGCATTCTCGGTGCTGTTCTGCTGGATTCCGACGCGGATTTCGAGTCCTTGCGGCAGCAGCACCTCGCCGGTGACGGTGTGGGTGTCCCAGGTGTTCCAACCCTGCGCGAGCGCCGTCTGGACGCGGGCGTACTCCGGCGAACGGGGTTGCTGAGCCTTTGCCGAGGCGCAGGCGAGCAGGCCAACCAGTGCTGCCGCGGTGAAAAATCGTTCCATGTGGTCGTGCTCCCAAAAAAATTCGATCAACCGAGTATGCCAGTCCGTGGCGATCTTCGGCGGGGTGCGCCGAGAACTCGTTGAGAGGTGACAAGGATTTGTACCTCAGCGGCTGAAGCCGCGTTGGATGTGAGCTATCTACGGCACGGCTAAAACCGTGCCCTTAAGGCAAACAGGAACATCCTGACGACTAGCTGGAACTGACGAGTTGGAATCCTTGCTAACTAATCATCTAGTTGTTGCGTCCAAAGAGCGAGAGAGACGATTTCGATGCCGCCGCGCCCTTCCAACACGCTGACTCCCGCCGAGCTCCGGTTGATGCGTGTGCTTTGGACTCACGGCGAATCCGCGGTTGCGGACGTGGTGAAGCACGTGGAGCCGCTGGCGTATACGTCGGTGCTGACGACGATCCGGGTGCTGGAGACGAAGGGGTATGTGACGCATCGGCAGGAGGGTCGCGCGTTTTTGTATAGCGCGGCGGTGGAGGAGCACGAGGCGAGCCGGTCGGAGATCACGCACCTGCTGAGCCGGTTTTTCGGCAACTCACGCGAACGGCTGCTGCTGTCGCTGCTGGGCGACGCGGAGATTGACCCGGACGAGCTGCGGCGGCTGAAGCAGGCGATCGCCGAGACGCCGGACGAACCGGGAATCGCAACCGATGAGAAGCCTGCCCCCTCTAAGAGAGAGAGGGAATCGTGAGCCACGTCGCCGCCATCGCCGCCGCAGCCGCCACCGCGTTGATCGCTGCCATCTGGCAGGGAGCGATTCTTGCGGTCGTCGTCGCGCTGACGCTGCGCCTGCTGCCGGCGCTTTCGGCGGCGACGCGCTCGGTGATTTGGACTGCGACGTTTGCGCTGCTGGTCGCGCTGCACTTTCTGCCGGCGGCGCAGGGGGTGGGCGCTGCGGGTGGACACGCGGTGGGGCATCCACTCCACTTTGCGCCGGCGCTAAGCGTGGTGCTGGCTTCGGCGTGGCTGCTGCTTTCGATGTTTGGCGGGGTGCAGTTCCTGGTGAGCGCGCACCGGCTGCGCCAGATCAACCGGCGTGCGGTGCCGGTGGACGCGATGGGGTCGATTGCTGGAGGGCGGAACTACACGCTTTGCACGTCGGCCGATGTCGACCGGCCGTCGGTGCTGGGCTTTTTTCGCCCGCGTATTCTGCTGCCGGCAGGGCTGCTCGAGACGCTGGAGCCGGCGGAGCTGCAACAGATACTGCTGCATGAGACCGAGCATCTTCGGCGCTCCGATGACTGGACGAACTTGCTGCAGAAGCTGGCGCTGGTGGTGTTTCCGCTGAATCCGGTGCTGTTCTGGGTGGAGCGGCGGATGTGCCTGGAGCGCGAGCTGGCGTGTGACGCGCGCGTGCTCTCGGCTGGGGAGAACCTGCGCAAATCCTACGCCACGACGCTGACGCGGCTGGCCGAGCACTCGATGCTGCGCCGCGGCTTGAACTTGGCACTGGGACTTCTGGGGCATCGGCCGCGTCCTTCCGAGCTCTCGACGCGCGTTCACCGCATTCTTACGCGGCCGGCAGCGACGCTTACCCGGACGCAGACGCAGCTTGCAACCGCGACCGTGCTGGCGGGCGTGCTGGCGCTTTCGACGACGCTGGCGCATGCGCCTGGGCTGGTTACATTTGCGCCGGCGGCTCGAACCGAGCAGGCGAGCAACAGCATGGCACCCGCATCCGAAGTGTTCGCGCCAAAGCTGGTGGCAGCCCGGGCTGTGATGCAGACGCGGACGCAGCCTGCGTATCGGGCGGTCGAAACGGTTGCGCGGATGCCGGTGGCGCCGGTTCGCCGATTGAAGAAGCCTCAGCCACGCCTGCGCCTTGTCGCCCCGCGGGTGATGACTACCGGTTATCGCAGCTCCCAGATGGGATCGAGACAGGCCCGGCTCATGCTGACGCTCGCGTCCGTCGGGCAGGGTCAGCAGCGCGATCAAGTTCAGCAGTTCGTCGTCCCCGCCGTCGCCTACGTTCCGGCAGCTTATGCTGCGGTTCGTACGCCGGACGGCTGGATTATCTTTCAACTTTAGCCCTCAACCCAACTCCCAAGGAGCCGTTTGATGTTTTCAACAACTAGTAAATTAGTTGCAGTCGCTACCAAGGCTGCTCTGCCCGCTTCCGTCGCCTCTGCGTTCGTGCTTGGAGCGGCCATGTTTACCGGTCACGGCACAATGCACGCTGCCATGATGAACGGGGGAATTGTCGCCGGAACGCCGCTCGATGACAGCTCCGTCTCCGCGTTGACCGCGCTCGACCATGCGATGGAGGCGGTTACCTCGAAGGTGACGCCTTCGATCGTCAATATCGAAGTGACCGCCAAGGCGAGCGAAGACGAAGACTCGCAGAACCAGGGACCGCAGCAGATGCAGCTGCCTCCCGGCTTTGCGCAGTTCTTCGGTGGCGGTAACGGCATGCAGCAGCAGCCGCAGCAGCCGCAGATGGAGCATGCGATCGGATCTGGCGTGATCATCTCGCCGGACGGCTACATTATCACCAACAACCACGTGGTGGCGGGTGCGACAAAGATCAAGGTGACGCTGTCCGATCGTCGCGTGTTTACCGGACACGTTGTGGGCACGGACAAGTTGACCGACATCGCGGTGGTGAAGATCGACGCGACCGGACTGCATTCGATCGCGTGGGGTGACTCGACCAAGCTGGAGCCGGGCCAGACGGTGCTTGCGTTCGGTTCGCCGTTCGGTTCGCTGCGGTTCTCCGTGACGCGCGGTATTGTCTCCGCGCTGGGTCGGCAGGATCCGTTCCGCGACGATGCGCGGAAGCCTGAGAACTTTATCCAGACCGATGCGGCGATCAACCCGGGCAACTCCGGCGGCGCGCTGGTGGATGCGCATGGTGAGCTGATCGGAATCAACCAGTCGATTATCACCAACTCCGGTTCGTTTGCGGGCGCGGGCTTTGCGATTCCGTCGCAGATTGCGCAGTCGGTTGCGGGCCAGTTGATTGCGCACGGCAAGGTGGAGCATGGCTACCTGGGCATCAGCATGAACGATGTGACGCCGGAGAATGCGCACTTCTTCAACCTGAAGGATGCATCCGGAGCGATTGTGGCGCAGGTAACGCCGGGTTCGCCGGCTGCGAGCGCAGGCATGCAGCAGGGTGACGTGATCGTGAGCTACAACGGGCACAGCATTCTGAACGGCAGCGACCTGCAGGTGGCGGTGAGCGAGATGAGCCCCGGCACTCCGCTGAAGCTGGAGGTGGTGCGCAATGGCAACCCGGTAAACCTGAATCTGACGGTTGGGCAGTTCCACCCCGGCAACCAGGTGGCCGCGAACGAGCAGGGCGACCAGGACAACGCGCAGCCCGGCCACACTGGCAAGCTCGGCCTGGCGGTGGCGAACCTGGACGACCAGGCTCGGCAGCAGATCAACGCGCCGGAGAATCTGCACGGGGTGGTGGTCGAGAACGTTCGTCCGGACAGCCCCGCGGACGATGCGGGCCTGCAGGCGGGAGATGTGATTCTGCAGGTGAACCGCAAGCCGGCAACGGATGCCAACCAGTTTATCGGTGCGGTGCATGCGGCGCCGCAGAATCAGGACCTGCTGCTGCTGGTGTGGTCGAAGGGTAATGCGAGCTATCGTACGGTACACCCGAGCAACGCGCCGGATAACCAAAACGGCGAGTAAGTCACGCCGGGAAGACAAAGGCGAACACAGAGAACACAGAGGGCACGGAGGGTCACAGAGGGAGTCTTTGTGAACCTCTGTGACCTTTGTGTTGGCTTTGCATTGGAAATGCGGGAGTTCGGGGGGGCTCTCCAAGAACGGAAGAGGCCAACCTCGGCGGTTGGCCTCTCGATGCAAACGTCGGAACGTGACGCGCGTACGGCTTAGCGACGGCGAGCGGCAGCTGCGGCAGTGCTGGTGTTGCGTGCCTTTACGGTGTCGTCGTCGTCTTCGAGTTCGTCGTCGTCCTCGTCCTCATCTTCGTCGTCTTCGTCGTCCTCGTACTCTTCGTCGTCTTCCTCTTCCTCGTCATCGTCCTCGTCGTCTTCGAGGTCGTCATCCTCATCTTCTTCGTCGTCCTCGTCTTCGTCGTCTTCGAGGTCGTCTTCCTCGTCGTCCTCTTCGTCGAGATCGTCGTCTTCGGCAGCTTCGTCGTCATCTTCGAGATCGTCGGGCTTCGCCGCCACGTCCAGGTTTTCGCTGCTGGCATGCTCGGTCGGGTTGCTGGGGGAGGTCGCCGGCTCGAAACCCGCGGTCACATCCGCCCCAACTTTGCGGAAATCATCTTCAAATCCGGCGTCATTCTGAAAAGCCATCGTCGTCGTCTCCTGTGCTGCGTACATCTCCAGTTTGGATGCAGTGAACCCGATCAGGTTAGCCGTGGAAATCAATTCACGGTAGTTTTACGCCAACAGGTTTCAGGATGCAACCAGTGGCTGGGAAGCTGCAATCGTATCGCTACCGAGGTTGGCTCCGAGGGGACCGACGCGATCGCAGCTAGAACGCGGCCTGCGCTGAGCTTGCCGAACCGGATTTTCGAGGAGAACCTTTTGATGAAGATGTTTATGTTGCAGGGCGCACGGGCGCGCATCCCCGCGTATTGCCGCCTGGCCGCGGCCGGAGCCGCGCTTGCACTGCTGGCCGTGGTTCCCAGGGCGAACGCCCAGGCGGAGGTCACGGCCGCTCGCGCCTACGGGCTTAGCGCCTTTGCCGGCGCCGAAGGGGTGCACCCGGAGTTCATGAATTCGTCGAATAATGTTGGCTTTTTTGTGGGGGGCGATTTGACGCGCTACTTCCGGGTGATTTCGCCGTCATTCGAGGTGCGATTCAACGATGCATCGGGAACTACTGTAAGTCAGCGCAGCTTTCTGGTCGGTCTGAAGGGCGAGCATGCGATGGGGCCGGGGCTCCGTTTCCACCCGTACCTGGTGGGCCTTGTGGGTGCCGGTGCGACCCACTTCGTGTATCCGGGGCAGCCCGACTATACGCACGATAACTCGCTGGTGCTCGACCTTGGTGCGGGGCTCGACTTCGACCTGTCGCGCAGCTTCCAGGTCAAGGCGGATTTCCACATCCAGCATTGGCATCTAGGCGAGGAGACGTCGGTGTTTTCGCCGGAGATGCTGAGCGTTGGGTTGGTGTACCGCCCAAGCCTTGGCTGGCTCGGAATCCGCTAGTGCAGCGGGAAGGCGATTCGCCCAGATTTTCGTCGATTGTTGGGGAAGATGGTGCGCCCGAGAAGATTCGAACTTCTGACCTACAGCTTCGGAGGCTGCCGCTCTATCCAGCTGAGCTACGGGCGCGCTCCTTTATGGTAGCACCGCCGTCGATCGCACAAAAGTCCTCGCGCGGGCGCGTTTGACACGGGCCCCCGGGACGGTTGAGCATCAAAGCTTCTAGAGTCTCCAACCAGCCCTGAACTTTTCCATGAGGTAACATGCTCCTTCGCTTTCTCTCCGCCGCCGCCTCAAGTCTTCTGCTTGCCTCCGCCACGCTTGTGCCTGCAAACGCCCAGATGTCCGGCATGGGCGCGCCGCAGAACGGGAAACCGCTGCTGAGTCCGGCGGCCGTCGCTACCGTGACGCTGGCGGGTTCGAACATCATGATCGACTACAACTCGCCTTCCATGCGCGGACGCGAGATCTTCGGCGGGCTGGTGCCGTATGGCAAGGTGTGGCGCACGGGGGCGAACCCGGCGACGACGCTGATTACACCGGTCGACCTGCACATTGGGCGGCTGCTGGTGCCGGCGGGCACGTATACGATGTACACGCTGCCTTCAAAGGACCACTGGATGCTGATCATCAACAAGCACACGAAGCAGTGGGGGACGGAGTACTACCAGGCTGAGGATTTGGGGCGCGTGGAGCTGAAGCATCACACGCTGGATACGCCGCAAGAGGTGATGAGCATCTCGTTTGACGACATCAAGCGTGATTCGGCGGAGCTGCATATCCGGTGGGCTAGTGAGGATGAGTCGGTGAAGGTGTCGACGCCGTAGAGGAAAGAAAACACAGAGAACACAAAGGTCACAGAGGTACACGGAGTCTCTCTGTGAACCTTTGCGACCTCAGTAGTCTCTGTGTTGTCCTTTGTCTTCCTTTTCCCATCCGTTGATTACCCGTGATATCCCGCCTTCCTTCAAGCGTTCGACGTTGAAGTTGATCAAGATTCCTAGCCTCTTGCCGGAGAGCCGGAGATAGGACAAGAGCTGAGCGCGATGTACCGGTGCGATCGCTTCCACGGCCTTCAACTCCAGCAGGATCTCGCCTTCCACGAGGATGTCGATGCGGTACCCGATGTCCGCTACTTTCAATCCTTTGTAGACGACAGGAAGCGCGACTTGCACCTCAATTCCTATGCCGCGATCGGTCAACTCCTGCGCTAGGCAGGCTTCGTAGATACTCTCGAGCAGCCCGGGCCCAAGTTCCGTGTGAACCGCGTATGCGGCTCCGAGTAGTCGATAGGACAAGGCGTTCAGCGCGTCCGTGGTCATCACCACTCCTTGACGGCTGAGTCTACCTCCACGTGGTCTTTTGCTGCGGGGGCCTGCCAGCGCAGGATGGGCTTGCGCGCGGCTGTGGTTTCGTCCATGCGCTGCACGCGGGTGGTGTGCGGGGCGGTCTTTACCAGCTCTGGATTTTCGGCTGCTTCCTGCGCGATCTGCTTCAGGGCGTCGATGAGCAGGTCGAGCTCTTCGCGGCTCTCGCTCTCGGTTGGCTCGATCATCATGGCGCCGGAGACGATCATCGGGAAGCTGACCGTGTAGGCGTGGAAGCCGTAGTCGATGAGCCGCTTGCCCATGTCACCGGTCTTGACGCCGTTCTTCGCCTGCAGCTTGTCAGAGAAGACGACTTCGTGGAGTGTGCGGGTTTTGTACGGCAGCTCGAAGGTGCCTTCGAGTTTGGCGCGGATGTAGTTGGCGTTCAGGACGGCGTCTTCGGTCGTCTGGCGCAGGCCGTCGGGGCCGTTGGCGAGAATGTAGGCGAGTGCGCGCACGAACATGCCGAAGTTGCCGTAGAACATGCGCACGCGGCCGACGCTCTGCGGCCGGTTGAAGTTGAGGCCCAGCGTGCCGTCGGCGCTGCGGGTGACGACCGGCTTGGGCAGGAACGGCTCGAGGATCTTTTTGCACGCGACCGGGCCGGAGCCTGGACCACCGCCGCCGTGCGGGGTGGAGAAGGTCTTGTGCAGGTTCAGGTGCATGACGTCGACGCCGAAGTCGCCGGGGCGCGTTTTGCCGACGAGTGCGTTCATGTTGGCGCCATCCATGTAGAGCAGCGCGCCCTTGGCATGGAGGATGTCGGCGATCTTGTGGATGTCGGACTCGAAGACGCCGATGGTGGAGGGGTTGGTGAGCATGAGCGCGGCGGTATCTTCATCGACCATGCGCTCGAGCTCGGCGAGATCGACCATGCCTTCGGGGTTCGACTTCAGGTTCGCTACCTGGTAGCCGACGACGGCAGCGGTCGCAGGATTCGTCCCATGGGCGGAGTCGGGCACGATGATCTTCTTGCGCGCGTTGCCGTTGGCCTCGTGGTAGGCGCGGATCATCAGGATGCCGGTGAACTCGCCGTGCGCGCCGGCCGCGGGCTGCAGGGTGATGGCGTCCATGCCGGTGATCTCGATGAGCGCGTCTTCGAGGGTGGCCATGATCTGCAGGCAGCCCTGCGAGAGGGAAGTGGGCTGGTAGGGGTGGGCCTCGGCGATGCCTTCAAGGCGCGCGACCGCCTCGTTGACGCGGCCGTTGTACTTCATGGTGCAGCTGCCGAGCGGATACATGCCGAGGTCGATGGCGTAGTTCCAGGTGGAGAGCCGCGTGAAGTGGCGGACGATCTCGATCTCGCTCAGTTCGGGCATGACGCCGAGGTCGGTGCGGGCCGCAGGGCCGAGCAGGCGCCTGGTGTCGACTGCGGGGACATCGAGTTCGGCGAGGCGGTAGGCCTTCTTGCCGGGGGAGCTCTTTTCGAAGATCAGGCCTTCGTTCTGGTTGACGTGCGTTGTTACTTTCTTCGGGGTTCCTACGAACTTTTCGTCACTCATAACGTTTCGGTTTCCTTCACCCGCTCCGGGCTCTTCCTGATCTCTGTCCAGTACTCGACGCGCACGTCGTCATCGATTTTCGTCTTGATGTTGGTGGCGTAGAGGGCATCACCGCCGCGTCTTTTTGGTCCGGATATCCAGTACATCTCGCCGGTCTCCTCGCATACAAAGTTCGATTTGAACCCTTCGTATCGATGGAAGCTCTTGTCGTTGTAGTAGAGAGTCTTTCCAGTCCGGTTGAACGTTACACGGCCGATCGTCGCCGGCCCGGTCAAGGCCCCAACCTCGGGCTCCGGGATTGTTTGCCCATACATCTCAATGAGGCGACCGCCCTTGTTCTCGAGATACATGATCCGCGGCTTGATCGAGTCGGCCATCGCTCAAAACTCCTCCGCATCCTCTACCAACCCGCTTTCTGAGTAGCTGCCGGAGACCGGCGCGTCCACATCTTCTTCGCGCAGGCTCAAGCCGATTACGAATCCGTTCAGCAGCTCGATGGTGAGCGAAGAGCCTTCTTCGAGCGATGCTTTGGCGACCTCTTCGCCGATTTGAGTGCAGAGGATGTTGCGATACTCGGGCTCGCCGTATCCGACGGAGAACTCGGTGGTGAACACATGCGGCCACGCGTAGAACGTGATCTGCGAAGCCCCGAAGCGCAGCTCCAGGAAGTCCTCGACAAACGTAACCGACCGCAGTTCCTCCCCAACCAGCGCTTCGACATCCATGGGCTAACCTGCCCTCCTCATTGGGAATGCTTCATGGAGCGTTTCGCTGCTTTCTGCAAGCTGATCGACGGCGCGATTCCACTCGGCGTCCACCGCTGGGTCGGCTGGCCGGCCGTCGGCCTGGATGGCAAGCTCGCCGAGCAGCGCGCCCAAAGCATCGGACGGCAGACGCTCGTAGCGATCCTCCAGAAACTGAACCATCTTCTTGTAAGCGGCGATCTCTCTCATAAGCGTTTTAGTCCTGTCTGCCGCTAGGCGTTGACCAGCGTCAACGGTTTTGCGATAGCCGTGAGAGCTTCCGCGGCGGCATCCATCTGGCTGCGCTTTGTGACTTCGGTGGCGCACCAGAGGGCGGCACCGGGGCCGAGCTCCGGGTACCACTGCGCGAGCGGCAGGCCGCCGATGATCCTGTGTTCGAGCAAGCCGGCGTTGACCTCTTCGGCGCTCTCGCCGAGGTCGATGACGAACTCGTTGAAGCGGGGTGCGCCGTCGAACAGGATCTTGCCCCTGGCTTCGAGGACCGAGGAGAGATACGCGGCCTTGGCGAGGTTGTGCTCGCCGAGCTCGCGCACGCCTTCCTTGCCGTAGACGGTGAGGAAGATGGTGACCATGAGCGCGACCAAGGCCTGGTTGGTGCAGATGTTTGAGGTCGCCTTCTCGCGGCGGATGTGCTGCTCGCGCGTGCTCAGCGTGAGCACGTAGCCGCGCTTGCCGTTGACGTCCTTGGTCTCGCCGATGAGGCGGCCGGGCATCTGCCGCAGGAACTTTTCCTTGCACGCGATGACGCCGCAGTAGGGACCGCCGTAGCTGAGCGCGACGCCGAAGCTCTGGGCTTCGAGCGAGACGATGTCGGCTTCGACGGGCGGCTTGACCACGCCGAGCGAGATGGCCTCGGCAATGGAGACGATAAGCAGCGCGCCCTTGCTGTGGACGAGCTCGGCGATGGCTTCCACATCCTCAATCGTCCCGAAGAAGTTGGGCGACTGGATAAGCACGCAGGCGGTGTCGTCAGTGATGGCGGCTTCGAGCGCGGCCATGTCGACGCGGCCGTTGCTTGCGTAGCCGACTTCGGTCTGCGGAATCTCCTGGTGGGTCGCGTAGGTCTTCACGACCTCGCGATACTCGGGGTGCACGGTGCGGGCGATCACGGCGGCGTTGCGGCCGGTGACGCGTACGGCCATCATGATGGCCTCGGCCGCGCCGGTGCTTCCTTCATACATGGACGCGTTGGCGATCTCCATGCCGGTGAGCTCGCAGATCATGGTCTGGAACTCGAACATGGCCTGGAGGGTGCCCTGCGAGATCTCCGGCTGGTAGGGCGTGTAGCTGGTGAGGAACTCGCCGCGCTGTACGAGCGAGTCGATGATGACCGGCTTGTAGTGCTTGTAGACGCCGGCGCCGAGGAAGCTCGCGTAGCCTTCGGCGTTGTTCTCCGCGTAGCCGCGGAAGCGCTCGATGATCTCGGATTCGCCGTGCTGGCGCGGTACGTTGAGGTCGCGCGTGAGCTGGTACTCGGCCGGGATGGTTTGAAACAAATCCGCAATCGACTCGACGCCGATCTCCTGCAACATCTCCGCGCGATCCTGCGGACTCTTTGGTAAATAACGCATCAGTCCCTGCTTCCCTCGAAATACAAACTACTCATCACGAGCCACTCGCTCTTAGTGGACGGTCTCTTCCTTCACAAACTTCTCGTAGGCGTCGGCGTCGAGCAGCGTGTCGAGGCTGGTCAACTCGTCGGGATTCGTGAGCGTGAACTTATACATCCACGTCTCGTTCGCGCTGGCGTTGATGGTCTCAGGCGCGGTGCCCAGATCGTCGTTCACGGCCGTAACGGTTCCTGAGGCCGGCGCATACAAATCGCTAACCGCCTTCACGCTTTCGACCGAACCGAACAGCTTGCCTGCCTCAACCGGGTCGCCCACCTTCGGCAATTCGACGAAGACGATGTCGCCCAGCGACTCCTGCGCGTAGTCGGTGATGCCGACCGAGCCCGTGTTGCCCTCCACCTTCAACCATTCGTGCGATTTCGTGTACTTGTTATCCGCCGGGTAGGCCATTCCAATCTCCAATCCAAAGTTTAGTCCTGCACTGAAATCCAAATACTACGCTGTCACAATCTTCCTGGGCTTCTTGTAGAAGGGGGTCGGCGCGACCTTCGCTTTGACCAGGTTGCCGCGAATCTCGATCGCGACCTCGGTATCGAGTGCGGTGTATTCCACCGGAACGTACGCGAGAGCGATGTTTTTCTTGAGGAACGGCGCCGGCGAGCCGCTGGTGACGACGCCGATCTTTTCGCCATCGAGCGAGCAGACAGGATAGCCATCGCGTCCGATGCCGCGCTCAATCATCTCCAGGCCGACCAGCTTGCGCTTCGGGCCGCCCGCAGCTTCAATCGCGCGCAACGCGGCTGCGCCGACAAACTCCGTGCCTTTATCGAGCTTGCAGTAGCGGCCGAGGCCGGCTTCGAAGACGTTGATTTCGTCGGAGATCTCGTGGCCGTAGAGCGCCATCGCGGATTCAAGCCGCAGCGTGTTGCGTGCGCCGAGGCCGCAGGGCACGATGCCGAACTCCTTGCCGGCTTCGAGGACCTCGCCCCAGACGCGCTCGCTGGTGGGCTCGTCACTGGGGATGTAGATCTCGAATCCGTCTTCGCCGGTGTAGCCGGTGCGGGCGATCATGACGTTGTGGCAGCCGCAGACCTGTCCCCAGGTGAACCAGTAGTTTTTGATCCCGCTGAGATCGGTCGAGGTGAGCTTCTGCAGCGTGGCTTCGGCCTTCGGGCCCTGGATGGCAAGCTGCGTGTAGTAGTCGCTGAAGTCGTTGATGTGGACCGACGGCATGGAGCCGATGGTCTTGCGCACCCACTGCACGTCCTTCTCGCGGGTGCCGGCGTTGATGACGATGAGGTAGTCGTTCTCGCCCAGCTTGTGCAGGATGACATCGTCCACGAAGGTGCCGTCCTCGTAGAGCATGGCGGAGTAGTGTGCCTGGCCGACCTGCAGCCTGGAGGCATCGTTCATCAGCAGGCGCTGCACAGCGGCGAGCGAGCCGGGGCCGCGCAACTGGATGTCTCCCATGTGCGATACGTCGAAGAGGCCGACGGCGGTGCGCACGGCCATGTGTTCGGCGATGAGGCCGGCGTACTCGACGGGCATATCCCATCCGCCGAAGTCGACCATCTTCGCCTTGTGGACGCGATGTGTTTTATTGAGCGCGGTGGTTCGTAGCTGCTGTAGCAAATCCGCCATGAAAACCCTCTCGAAAAGGGTAGCACTTTGGGTGGGCAAAAGCGCTCTCGCAAAGAGCGCTAAGAAAAGCGGAAAGGTACGCAAAGAAGAACTTTGCGTACCTTGGCCAGCTTTGCGCTCTTTGCGAGGGCGCCTTGTCTTTAAAGCTGCTGCATGAACTCCGGGGAGACAGGGTTTTCGTAGACGGAGTAGTCGCGGGTTACGACCGTCAGACCGCTCGGCGTGACGAAGTAGTTGCGCTTATCCTCGGCCGGGTCGTAGCCGATGACCGTGCCGTCCGGAATGTGGACGTCGCGGTCGATGATCGCGTGCCGGATGCGGCAGTGGCGGCCAATGTTGACGTGCGAGAAGACGATGCTCGAATCCACATCCGCGTAGCTGTTCACGCGCACATCCTGCGAGACGACCGAGTTGCGCACGACGGCGCCCGAGACGATGGTGCCGGCGGCGACGATCGAGTTGATCGCCATGCCGGTGCGGCCGGGTTCGCCGAATACGAACTTTGCCGGAGGGTACTGGTAGGCGCGCGTGCGCATCGGCCAGCTCTTGTCGTACAGGTTGAAGACGGGGGAGACGCCGGCGACGTCCATGTTCGCCTCGTAGTAGGCGTCCAGCGTGCCGACATCGCGCCAGTACAGCGCGTTCTTCTTGTTCTCGTCGACGAAGTTGAAGGCGTGCATTTTGATGCGGCCCAGCATTCCGGGAAGAATGTTGTGGCCGAAGTCGTGCTTGGAGTTCGGGTCTTCCGCGTCCTTCATCAGCTCGGGCAGCAGGGCGTCGGTGTTGAAGATGTAGATGCCCATCGATGCATCCACCATCTCCGGCATGAAGGGCGAGCGAAACTTGGTCTCCTTCGGCTTCTCTTCAAAGCCACGCACCTCGCCCTTCGGACCAACGTCGACGACCCCAAACTGACTGACCTCGTCGGGCCGGATAGGCAGCGTGGCGAGCGTCACCTCGGCGCGCGTCTCCACGTGCTGCTGCAGCATGCGCGCGTAGTTCATCTTGTAGATGTGGTCGCCCGACAGGATGATGACGTACTTCGGCTCTTCGGAACCGATGGAATAGATGTTCTGGTAGACGGCATCTGCCGTGCCCTGGTACCAGCTTTTTGAGACGCGCTGCATCGGCGGCAGAATCTCTATGAACTCGCCGAGTTCATTGGCGACGACCGGCCCCCAGCCCTCGCGGATATGCCGGTTGAGCGAGAGCGCCTTGTACTGCGTCAGGATGTAAACGTGGCGCAGGTCGGAGTTGATGCAGTTCGAGAGCGTGATGTCGATGATTCGGTACTGCCCGGCGAAGGGAACCGCCGGTTTTGCCCGATCGCGGGTGAGAGGGAAGAGTCGTTCGCCAGCGCCGCCGGCCAGCAGGACACCAAGTGTATCTCTCATCAGTGCGTTCCTTCGTGCTTCGGATTCGGATGGTTCGTGCGTGTGGAAGCTTCTACTTCAAACAGTTCTTGGATGCGCTTAGTTTGCGATGTGCTCTTTCGCTCTTTCGTCATGCCCTGCAACTCTACCGCAAGAGCCTACCACGCGCGTATTGCTCCCGCCCAAACGCGTTTACCGCCTGAGGCTGACCGCAAAAAGGCCCGGACCATGAGCCCGGGCCACAACATAGCTGAATCGAATGTCTAATCGCCAGAGAGTGGTTCTGCCCCACCTTCGGGCAGGCTGATCCGGAGAGATCGAAGGAAAGAAAGGTCGTTGTTGGTAAAGGGTCCGTCTACCGCCTCACCGGCCGTAAGGCGGAGCGTACCGTGCTCCTGACCCGCTTCAAGCAAGTTCTCCTCGTCGGAATCCACTTCATTCAGGCCGATGGTCGCCTCCAACATCAGCAACACATCAAACCCCTGCTCACGGAGATTCTTGACGACCCCCGCGATATGTTCCGATTCCGAGACCGACTCGTGAATTGCTTCGCCGAGTTGCTGGATAAGGTTCTTAACCTTTTGATTCAATGACACCTCCGGCTCCCGTTTTTTACGGCTGTATGCGGTTTGGCTCTATCAACCCACGCATCGGGTATTCCCAAGGGTGCTTCTCAATCGATCTGCCCGGCGGGAACGGCATTGCGGGTGTTCGTTTTTACAACCATACGCCCGACTGCAAAACGGTGCAACGAAATCTGAGCAGAGCGCGCGAACCTTCGGAACAACCTTGCCGTTACGCTACGGTGTGGTGGTCGGCCCAGGCATCCTGCAGGCGATGCGCCAACTCATCCACCGGCTGCGGCTGAATCTGGCCCTGTTTCATCTTCCATGCGAAGATCGCGGCTACCATCCCAAAACCCCCGACAAAGTACAAGACGCTCTTCATAGATCCTCTTTCTGTTGGACTCACCCGAGCCCAATCCGTGGTTGGATGCGGATAGCAGCGACAAAGTGTCCTTCGAGCGTCCTGTGTGTTCTCGAGCGCCGGTTGAAGCAGAAATCCTCGTCGCGACCAACGGAAGCGCCAACCAAGCATTCGTGACCCACGACGTAAGCACAGCGCGCGCAGGGGCACGCGTCCGGCAGGACAAGTCTTGTAGACTTTCGGAATGGATCGCGTCAGATTTGGCCGTGCGCTCGGGCAGGGAACTCGCGAAGCCGCGCGCGCCCTGCTGCAGGCGGCCGATGCCGCCACGGCCCCGAATCCGAACCCATCGACGCCGCCTTCGGCCCCACGCCCGGAGCCTTCGGTGCCTCGGGTCGCGGCGCAGACGCGGCACAAGGTGCAGACCACCCAGGCCGGCGTCAAGGCCGGCTCTCGCAACTTCGTGCAGGCCACCATGGCCCCGGTAAAACGCGCCTCCGGCATTCTGTGGCTGGAGGTGACTGGCACGCTCTTTGCGCTGGTCGCGTTCACCGGGGCGATCGAAGTCTGGCGGTTTCGCGCAGCAGTCCACCCGTCTGGACCGAACGGGGTAGCCGACCACCGCAACCTGCTGCTGGCGGTGGCGATCTTCCTGTTCTTCGGCTTCTGCACGGTTTCGAGCTTCGTGCGCGCCTCGCGGAAGAGTCGCGGCGTTTAGCCTTCAGGAGGACGCGGTTGCGCAGACGCTCGTGCCCATTTCGGGACGAACGGCGACCAATAGTGAGGACTAGACTTCCACACAGGCCTACTCCCCACAATTCAGCGTTCGAAAGGTTCTCTTCATGAGATGGTTCCTTCGCGGGATGCTTGTCCTCGCCTTCGCCGCGCTGCCGCTTTGCGCGGCCGCTCAGCACGTGACGGAGTCGGCGGTGGTGCGGGTCACCAAGGTGCGCATTCTGCCGGGCAAGACCGACGACTTCTACAGAGCGCTGAACTGGAACGTGAAGGTTTTAGAGGCGGCGAAGGAGAGCGGGCTGATCGTCAGCTACAGCCTGTTCCGCAGCGTCACGTACGAGGGAGCTGACAAGTACGACGTCGGCTTCACGATGGTCTTCAGGAATATGGCGGCGCTCGACGGGTTCAACGAGAAGGCAGAGGCGGTCAGTGCGAGAGTTTACGGAACGGCCGAAAACCGCGCGGCTATCGCGAGGCTGCGGGCGGAATCGTGGGATGTCGTCTCCAGCGAACTCGAACGAACGATCGAACTGACGGGGAAGTAGGGATAAGCTGTCAGGCGCCGAGTGCAGCTTGAAGGCGGCCAGCCGACGCGGGAAAACGACACGACCGCTGCGGAAACCCGCTGAAGTTCATCTCTCCGTCATCTTGGCGCAGTGTGATGATGGTTACGCCATGAAATCGCCTGAACGCGCTCCAGCCTGCCGCGCCCCGTTTCTCTGCTCGCTGGTGCTGGCCTTTGCGGCCCACGCGCCGGCGCAGCAGCCCGCCATCCAATCTGTCTTTGTGGAGGCGGCCGACTCGACCTCCAGCAGCCGGGCCGTCGCACAGGAGTTTGTGCACCGCCTCGAATCGTCGGGCACGCTTCACCTTGCGCCGAACGCCAAGTCCGCCGACGCCATCGTGCACATCCGCGCCGTGCTGTGGCCCTCCGCCACCTACGCCCCAAACCCGCGATCGCGAGCGACGGTGGTAAGCGACTACGGCGGCTACGCCTCCGCCGATCTGGAAAGCCAGACGATGCAACCGCTCTGGTCGTACCTGGTGACGCCAAGCCGCTTCCATCTTGGCAGTCCTACCGACGATCTTGCGACGCAGCTCCTCGAAGACCTCCGCACCACGCTCAAATCGGGTGCTATCCATATGCCCGAAGCGGGCGGTGGCGCAGCCTCCGCGGAAGCCACCCCGCGCGTGGCCGGCGCCACCTTTCCCGCGCCGCTCTATCGCAAGTGGTTCGAGTCGTACGCCGAGCACACCGGCACTCCGCCGATCGCATACGATGCCACCGGATCGGTGGCCGGGCTCGAGCAGCTTGCCGCCGGCAAGATCGACATGGCCGCGTCCGACATTCCGGGTGCGGCGGGCGAGAGCGGCGCTACGCTCAGGGTTCCGACGGTGGTTGGAGGCGTTGTGCCAATCTTCAATCTGCCCGGCAAGCTGGGCGGCCCGGCGCGTGAGCTGCACCTGACCGCCCAGCTTCTGGCGGACATCTACTCGGGCAGGATTACGCAATGGAACGACCCGCAGTTGCGCCGCGTCAACCCGGGCGCCGACCTGCCGGACGCGCCGATTCACGTCGTACACCGCGCCGATGGGAGTGGCACCTCGTTCGTCTTCACCAGCTTTCTGGCGACCGCGAGCCCGGACTGGCGCACAAGGGCGGGGGCGACGGTAAATTGGCCCGCCGGAGTGGGTGAGACCGGGAACGAGGGGGTGGCCGGGGATGTGGCGTCGACGCCGGATTCGATCGGGTACGTGGAGCTGACGTTCGCGATTCAGCACCGGCTTTCTTACGCGAGCGTGCGCAACCCGGCCGGCCGGTATATCCGCGCCGACCTTGCGAGCCTGACCGCGGCGGCGCTAAGCGCTAGTCAGCACGACGGCACCGCGGGCGGCGCATCGCTGCTCAACGCACCCGGCCCGAACTCCTACCCGATTGCCACCTTCACGTACTTTCTGCTGCCGAACGCCTCCGCGAACCCCCAGCAGCACGCCGCGCTGCTCAACTTCCTGCGCTGGATGCTGACGGCCGGTCAGCGGCAGTGCGCGTCGCTTGCGTATGCTCCGCTGCCGAAGGCGCTGGCGGAGGCTGAACTCCTGCAACTCAAGTAGAGGGCGTCACCGCGCAAGCCTGCCAAAGATCTGTTCGAGGGCTACACTGGGTCTCTCATGAGCAGCGCGCCCAAAGCAGACCTCCCTGCCGTACAAACGACTTCAGGCATTCCGATTGAGCCGGTTTACACCGCGGACTCCGCGCCTAGCCCGGAGCTCAACGCTCCCGGCGAGTTCCCTTATACGCGCGGCATTCAGCCGCAGATGTACCGCTCACGCCTTTGGACGATGCGGCAGTACGCGGGCATGGGCGACGCGGAAGCCTCGAACCAGCGGTACAAGTTCCTGCTCGCCAACGGCACCTCCGGCTTGTCAGTCGCGTTCGACCTGCCGACGCAGATTGGGTTCGATTCGGATGCGCCGCAGTCGTTGGGCGAGGTCGGCCGCGTCGGCGTCGCCATCGATTCGCTCGACGATATGACGCGCCTCTTCGAAGGCATCGCGCTCGACCGGATCTCCACTTCGATGACCATCAACGCGACGGCCGGCATCCTGCTGGCACTGTATGTGGCCGTCGCCAAACGTACCGGAGCGGACCCGAAGAAGCTGCAAGGGACGATCCAGAACGACATCCTGAAGGAGTACATCGCGCGCGGCACCTACATCTATCCCGTGCCGCACGCCATGCGCCTGGTTACGGACATCTTCGCCTGGTGCGCCGAGCACACGCCGCAGTGGAACCCCATCTCAATCTCCGGCTACCACATGCGCGAGGCCGGCTGCACGGCGGCGCAGGAGATCGCCTTCACCCTCGCGAATGGGATTGCCTACGTGCAGTCCGCGCTCGACGCCGGCCTCGAAGTCGACGCCTTCGCGCCGCGGCTGAGCTTCTTCTTCAACGCGCATTCGAACCTTTTCGAAGAGGCGGCGAAGTTCCGCGCCGCGCGCCGCATGTGGGCGCACCTGATGCGCGAGCGCTTCGCTGCGCAGAACCCGAAGTCGTGGCAGCTGCGCTTCCACACCCAGACCGCCGGCTCCACGCTGACGGCGCTGCAGCCGGAAAACAACACGGTACGGACGACGCTGCAGGCGCTTTCTGCGGTGCTCGGCGGTACGCAATCGCTACACACCAACGGCTTCGACGAGGCGCTTGCGCTGCCGACGGAGCAGGCGGCGCGGCTCGCCCTGCGCACGCAGCAGATCCTCGCGCACGAGTCGGGTGTCGCGCAGACGGTCGACCCGTTGGCCGGCTCATACTTCGTCGAAGCCCTGACTGACGAGTTGGAATCGCGGGCTACCGCGTACCTCGAACGCATCGCCGGTTTCAACGCCGCGCAGCCAAATCTCGCGGTCCTCAACGCCATCGAGCAGGGGTTTGTTCAGCGCGAGATTCAGAACGCCGCCTACGCGTACCAGTCGGCGGTCGAATCCGGCGAGGCTGTCGTTGTGGGCGTCAACCGCTTCACGGAAGATGTGCACGCCGAGGTCCCGATTCAGCGCATCGACCCTGAGCTTGAAGCGCGGCAGATCGCCCGCACCCGAGCGCTGCGCCGGCGGCGCGACCCGGCCACCTGGGCCGCCTCGCTCAACGCCGTCGAAGAGTCCGCGCGCACCGGCACCAACCTGATGCCGCACATCCTCCACGCGGTGGAATCCGAGGCCACGGTAGGCGAGATCGCCAACACGCTGCGCCGGGTATTCGGCGAGTACCGCGAAACAGTTGTGGTTTAGCCACGCGAAGCTCCCAGCCTGCGCAGTAGCGCCGGTCCGGCGCGTGGGCGCGGTTGCATGCTCTTGTACTATCGCACCATGCGAGACAAACCAGGCTGGCCCTTCCTCGCCCTGCTCACCACGGCTCTGCTCTGGCTTGCGCACGCCGTAGCCTTCTTCGCGCATGAATACTCGCACTCCTTCATGGCCTGGCTGCTCGGCTGGAAGCAGAACCCGCTCGCACTGCACTACCCGCCGTTCAGCGTGGCGGTTCTGCTTGCACAGTTCGGCATCAACGAAAACGTCGACTATGCTCCCATCTTCGCCTCGGGGCACCTGCACCAGGCCGGCATCATCGCCGCGGCCGGAATGCTGGTCGGCAACGGGCTTATCAGCTGGCCCGTCAGTTTGGGACTTCTTGCGTGGGCCAAAGGGCGCAATGCGCGTGCCACCGCGATGTTCGCCTACTGGCTGCTGATCGCAAGCCTCGGCAACTTCATCGACTATGTTCCAGTGCGGACCTTCGCGCCCGACGGCGATACGCACACCCTGGCACTCGGCTTCCAATGGTCGCCGTGGCTGATCCTCCTCCTCGGCGTTCCGTTCACGGCCGCGGTGGTGTGGTTCCTGCTGCGCACTGAACCCCAGACCCTTCACTGGCTTTTTCCCACGTCGCCGGCGCGCCGAATTGTCATGGCCTTCCTGAGCGCGTTCGTTCTCTTCGGTTTCTACGGCGCGGCCGCCTGGGTGGAGGACTGCGGCCTGGTCTCGCGCGTCCTCTCCGAGGTCTTCGTCTGCGTCCTGTTCCCGCTCGCGGCAGTTTTTGGCTGGCTCAACACGCGACACTCTGTGCTGACGGCTGGGCGTCCCGAAGCGGCGTAAGCACGTCCCATAGCCATGCGCTTTTTACCCGGAGCCTTCGCCGCTCTTGTGGCCGCGGGATTGCCCGCCGCCAGCCTCGCACAGACGATCCCGCCACTCCACGGCACTGCGCTTTCAGGTGCCGAAGTCGACCTGCCGCAGGCTTTGCACGGCCACACCGCCGTGCTGATCCTCAGCTTCAACGAAGACGCCCGCGCCAACGTCACCGACTGGTTTCACATGTTCGCCAAGGACTACCGCAACTCGCCGACCGTGCTGTATTACTCGCTGCCTGTGCTGGCTGGCGCGCCGAGTTTTTTGCGCGGCATGATCGCGCGCAAGATCAAGGAGTCGGTCTCGCAGCCTGCCCAACCGCGCTTTGTTCCCGTCCTCGACCACGAAGCCGAGTGGAAGTCTGCGGCCGGCTTCTCGAAGCAGCAACCCAACTCCGAAGCGTACTTCGTCCTGGTCGACGGCTCAGGAAACATTCGCTACCGCAGCCAGGCGGGCGCACCCACGCCGCAAGCCTATACGGATTTGAAGCAGCATCTGGAGCAAGTGAAACCGTGAAGGCAGTTGTAGGTTGTGAGTTGGGTGTGCCGAAGACGCGAGTCTTGCCACAGAGCGCCCCGGGACGCAGACTTACAACTCACAACCTACAATTCACAACTGCTTTACCGCCTGCTGCCGATCCGGTACACCAGGCCGCCTGAGATCGACACAAACTCCCGCGATCCCGGCCCGAACTGCTCCACGATCAAATCCGGCGAGAGCCGAACGGCCCACTTCTTCGACAGATTGAAGTCCACGCTGCCGCCCGCGGCCTCGATGGGCTTCGAGATGTTGTTGTAGAGCCCGGAACCCTGCGCCGGCGTGATCGTCTCGCTGAAGTCGCCGTGCGAGATACCCGCGTACGCGTGAAGATTGGTGGCAAAACGCTGGTTCTTGGTCAGCCGGTACTGCACGCCCAGCATCCCGGTATACAGTACCGCGACGGCGCGTCCGTTGAAGTAGATCTGCGGCTGAACGAAGGTGGTTCCGGCATCGCCGCGGAAATCCGCCACGGCGCCCCATTTCGAGTTGATCCAATAGGTGCCTGAGACCTCCACGCCGCCCAGGTTCATCTGCTTCGCGAGGTGCGGGCCGGCCTCGAAGTTCATATAGTTCAGGCCGAGGTACACCTCAAACGGGTTATCGTAGGTCACTGGCGGAGCAGCCGCCAGCTTGCCTTGCCCCTGCGCCTGCATGCGGGCCGCGCCCCCGGCCAACGCCACAAATCCAAGCAACAATGCAGCCGCGCGCTTCGGCAAACCCTTCGTCAAAGAGCCCGTCCTCAAAAAGCCAATCCGATAAGTCAAACTGTTCGTCCTCAATCTTCCAGGCATCCTTGCCGGATCGCCTTCTGTTTCGCGCTGCAGGCTTCTCTCACTACAAACTCCTTCCAAGATATAACGTTATTGCGCCCAACCCACGTTCAAGCTCCGAATCGCATCCAATCCTCATTCCCCAACGTCATCTTTTGGGTGCGATAATTACGTTTGGCGGTCCGCACCGGCCGCTCTGGAGAGTATTCGATGGAAGCACTTCAACCCTGGCACATCATCATCATCGTCGGTATCGCCATCCTCTTCTTCGGTGGACGCAAGCTGCCCGAGCTCGGCAAGGGACTGGGCGAAGGCTTCCGCGGCTTCAAGGACGGCCTGAAGGGCATTACCGATCCAACCCCCGATAAGCCCGGCGAAACCGCCCACACCGTCACGCCCAAAGCCGAAGACACCGTCACCAAGGTCTAGCTTTGCGTGTCTAGCGGCCTCTCTTAGCGCCCTTCGCGCATTTCCTCGCCCTTGTCCTTGCAGGCCTCATGAAATTGAAATCCCCCTGGCTGATCAAGCCGCACCAGAAAGTCTCGCTCGCCGACTTCGACTCGTCCGCCCACGACGGCCTCTCAGAAGGGGTCGCGAAGGCCGCCCTCGAACGTCATCGCAAGTCACTTGAGACGCTGCAGGAACTCCTCTACGCGAGCCAGCAGGCTTCCGTTCTCCTCGTCCTCCAGGGCATGGATACCGCGGGCAAAGACGGCACGATCTCGCACATCTTCTCCGGCGTGAATCCGCAGGGGTGCGATGTCGCCAGCTTCAAGGTGCCCACGCCGCTTGAAGCGCGGCACGACTTCCTGTGGCGCTGCCACCAGCAGGCGCCTGCCGCCGGCATGATCAAAATCTTCAACCGCTCGCACTACGAGCAGGTGCTGTGGCCGCGCGTGCACAAGGTGATCACGCACAAGACGGCGCGCGAGAACATGGACCAGATCAACGACTTCGAATCGATGCTGGCGGAAAACGGAACGCTGATTCTGAAGTTCTTTCTGCACATCTCGCGCGAAGAGCAGAAGGCGCGCCTGCAATCCCGCATCGATACGCCGGACAAGCACTGGAAGATCTCGGAAGCCGACCTGAAGGAGCGGGTGTTCTGGCCGCAATACACCGACGCCTATGAGGATCTGCTTTCGCATACCAGCCGCAAGCACGCGCCGTGGTTCGTCATCCCTGCCGACCACAAGTGGTTTCGCAACGACGCCATCTCGCGCATCCTGGTGGACGCGCTGGGTGGCTTGAAGCTTGCGTATCCCAAGCCCAGCATCGACGTAAGCAAGGTGAAGCTGTAAGAAGAGATTCGCCGGACAGGCTGGCCCGGCACGCGAAGCTCCCCGCGTACGCAGTACCGCCCGCCCGGCGTCAGGGCGCTTTTGCGCATCCCTCTAGTAGTGCCGCTCGTGGTAAATGCGACGGCTCTCACGGTTCTGCTGCCGGTTGAGGATGTGCCGGTCGACGCGCGTCAGGTGCCCGTGATCCCGGTAGCGCATGCCGCGCTCCTCGCGATTGATGTGGTGCTCCTGCCGCTCCAGGTGGTAGCCCTCGCGATGCGTCAGTTGCCCGTCGCGCTCCCCCTGGTGGATGCGTTGCTGCTGATCGAACTTGCGGTGTTGAATCTCCTGCCCATTCTGCGCAAACAGCGCAGCCGGCGCCAACATCAGGACAGTTGCGAATGCAATTTTGTGAAACGCAGCGAACTTCATGGGGTGCTCCTTCTGTCTTTCCTCTCGTCTCGCCGATGCTTACCGCCATCGTGTACGTCTGAGAAAACACAACCCCACCCCGCGTGTTGCGGTGCCTGGAAGCTCTTTATTTGCAGCAGAAAGCGCGACTTTTTGGGTCGCGCCGTGTCCTGCCCTTGATCTGTTCGAAGCGGAGGTTAGCTGCCTTCGTCGGCTGAATCGAAGTCGTTCGCGGTCACCACCTGGATGCCTGGAACGCTCGTCGTCACCGTGTCGATCAACACCAGCGTCCGCGCCGAACTGCCCGGGTATGCCACCGCGGCGCCTGTGTACAGGGTCGCGGTCGAAGCCGACACCTTGGTGCCGGTTGGAACCACCGCCAGCGTGTACGTCGCGGCCGGAACGTTCATGTAGCCGGTGTTGGTGTTGAAGGTGACGTCGGTCAGGATCGGCAGCGCGCCGGCGAGCGTCGAACCGCTCGGAACCAGGTACACGTCGACTCCGCCGGTCTTAACGGACTGATCGATGATCCGGACGGAGATGTCGCCGGTCGGTGCTGGCTGGCTTTGGTCCTTTAGGATCAGCTCCTGCAGGGAAGCCGCGTAGTTTCCGACCAGAACGGTGTACTGGGCGTTATTCAGAAACGTGCCGGAAGCCGTGACCAGTTGCTGTTTCGTGCCGGCTGTATCAACGTTCACGGCATAGCTTCCGGGCGCGATGGGCACATACGAAGTCACTGTCCCCAGGCCGAGGTTGTAGGCCAGCACCCCGGCACCCTGGTAGACGTCCAATCCTGGCGCATCCGGCGAGGCATCGATGATGCGAACCTGCGAGAGCGTCGGATTGCCGGTAATGCTTTGGCATCCGGGCAGCGTACCCAGCAGCGCCGCCAGGCCCGCAGCCTGCATCAGCGTCTTCCGCCCGGGCCGAAAACGGGGCGACGTGCGTGCGAATGCGGCTGCGAAGTGCTGAACGCCTAGCTGTTTGATGACAGACCTTCCAGTTCTCATAGGCTCCCGAACGCCAAAACGCACTTTACCAGCCCGATACAGGGGATTCCTCTTCACTCTAAACGATGCAACCCTTGAAGCGAAGCAGGAAAACCCGGTACGAATTCGAAACATGCGAACCTGGAGGGGTTCTCGGCGAGACACAAAACTTAACACGGATAAAACGGATCAGACGGGACACCACGGGTCTCTTTGTTGAAGAGTACGCGACGTGTTTATCCGTCCAATCCGTGTTATCCGTGTTGAGTATTTATTTCTGCTTGGCGATGACCATGTCTTTGATCTTGCTATAGGTTGCCGGCGGGATGATCCCCTTCTGCGTCAACTGCGTCTTCGCCGTATACGGCCGGCCCTTGAGGATGCGGTCGGCATAGGTGTCTCCGATGCCTGGCAGCGCCTTCAACTGATCGCGGGTCGCGGTGTTCAGGTCCAGCAGCGGCGCAGGTGCGACGGCGGGCTTCGGCGCCTGCGCGGATACGGTCGATGGCGAAAGCGGCGCGACACTCAGGGTCAGCAGGAAAACTCCACTCAGTAAATGGCGAAAAACGTGCATCGATCACTCTCCACTTGAAATAATTGTGAATTCCGGCCCGCACCACGGCCCCCAGCCTAACCCAATTGAGGCGTGCGCGAAACAAAAAGTTATGTTTTCCGCGCGGCCGCCGATGAACCGGAAAGGTACGCCTGGGCGACACCTCGCGGGACGAGATCAATGTTCCTCTTCTTCCTCAGATTGGCTGAAGTTGTATCCCTGCTGCCGTTCGTCGTTCTGCTTCTCTGCTTCGGCTTTGCCTTCGCCGACTACGGCCTGGGTGGTGGGCCCTCTGCCACGACCGCCGAGTCGAACGACGATCCCATGCCTTTGGTTCGCGGGCGCAGAGACGCCGCGCGGGCACCACGCCATGGCGCAACATTTGACTTCCCGCGCGTACGCCGCTAACCTTCATTCCATGAGCCTTTCGCTCCATCACCACGGCCACCATCCCCATCATGCCCATGGCATGTCGGCGGCCGTAGCTGATTTGAAGTAGCGCTCTAGCAGTTCGCTCTTCCAACTCAAGCTTCCTGAAGGCCCGCCGACGCGAATCCCGCGAGCGGGCCTTTTTCACGCGCACACCACCATCCACCAGAGATCGGACAGCCCGGAAAGCACAGCATGACAACCCCAACCATCGACTTCAGCAAATCCGACGGGCTCGTCGCCGGCATCGTGCAGGACGCCACCACGAACGAGATCCTCATGCTCGGCTTCCTCAACGAGACCAGCTACGCCCACACGCTCGCCACCGGCTATGTCACCTTTTGGTCGCGCTCGCGCCAGAAGCTCTGGCTCAAGGGCGAAACCTCCGGCAACCGGCTGCGCATCGTCTCCGCCGCCACTGACTGCGACAACGATGCGCTGCTGTTCAAGGTGCACGTTGAAGGCGACGGGCTGGTGTGCCACGAAGGCACCGTCTCCTGCTTCACCAAGCCGGTTGAAATCGCAATCGAGAAGGAGGTGGAAGCCAATGCCTAAGCTGAAGCTTGGAATCCCCAAAGGCTCCCTTCAGGACGCCACCATCGCCCTCTTCGAACGCGCCGGCTGGCGCATCTTCGCCAACGGCCGCAGCTATTTTCCCGAGATCGACGATCGCGAGATTGAGTGCATGCTCGTGCGCGCGCAGGAGATGGCCCGCTACGTGGAGCACGGCGCGCTCGATGCCGGCCTGACCGGCAACGACTGGGTACTCGAAAACGAGTCGGACGTGGAACGCGTCACCAGCCTGACCTACTCAAAGGTCTCTCGCGGCACCGTAAAGTGGGTGCTTGCCGTTCCGGAAGATTCCCCGTTTCAGAAGCCCGAAGACCTGGCCGGCAAGACCATCGCCACGGAACTCGTCGAGTTCACCAAGCGCTACTTCGCCGCGAAGAACATCCCGATCAAGGTCGAATTCTCGTGGGGTGCGACCGAGGTGAAGCCGCCGCTGCTCGCCGATGCCATTGTCGACGTCACCGAGACAGGCTCCTCGCTGAAGGCGAACCGGCTGCGCGTCATCGACGTCCTGATGGAGTCCGAAACGCAGCTTATCGCGAACAAAACCGCCTTCACCGACCCCTGGAAGCGCAACAAGATCGAGAACATCTCGCTGATGCTGAACGCCGCGATGGCCGCGCAGGGCCGCGTCGGGCTGATCCTGAACGTGGCTACCGAGAAGCTGGCCGCGGTGGTTGCCGAGCTGCCCGCGTTGTCATCGCCGACGGTCTCCGGCCTCTCGAACTCACTCGGCTATGCCTTGAACACCATCCTTGACGAGCGCCTTGTCCGCGACGTAATCCCGCGCCTGAAAGCCGCTGGCGCGACGGGAATCGTAGAATACCCGCTCAGCAAGGTCGTCCTATGAGTCATTGCCTGTCATTGGGTGCCCCACCCTCGCGGAGCTAGGGTGGGTCTAACCTCCAACTCTGTGCCCGATGTATGACAGCCTCACCGTCATCCGTCGGTTTACCAACACCTCAACCGCGCACCAAGGCCCACCCATGAAGCTGATCAAGACTTACGGCCGCACCGCCAAAACCGCCGCCCACCTTATCGAGCAGATCGAAGCCCGCGGCGCCGCCTCAACCGCCAAGGTTGAGCCCGTTGTAAGCAAGATTCTCGCCGAAGTCCGGCAGGGCGGCGACGAAGCTCTGCTGGAATACGCCACCCGCTTCGACGACCTGAATGGGCAGCCCCTTCGTGTCACCCCCGAAGAGCTGAAGCAGGCCTGGTACCAGCTCCCGGGCTACCTGCAGGAAGCCATGCAGGAAGCCCAGGCCCGCATCCGCGCCTTCGCGGAAGCCCAGCTCCCCGAGCACTGGACGCTCGAACAGGAAGGGCTTACCACCGGCCAGATCATCCGCCCCATCGCCGCCGTCGGCTGCTACGTTCCCGGCGGACGCTACCCGCTGCCGTCCACCGTCCTGATGACGGCCACGCCCGCGCAGGTAGCCGGCGTGCCGCGCATCGTCGTCTGCTCGCCCAAGCCGGCGCTTGAAACCCTGGCCGCGGCCCACCTGGCGGGCGTGACGGAGTTCTACCGCATCGGCGGCGCGCAGGCCATCGCCGCGCTTGCCTTCGGCACCGAAACCATCTCCTGCGTCAACAAGATCGTCGGGCCCGGCAACCTGTACGTCACCGCCGCCAAGGCCGCCGTCTCGCACGAGGTCGGCATCGACATGCCCGCCGGCCCGACCGAGATCGGCGTCATCAGCGAGAACGGGTCCGCACCCGGCATCGCCGCGGACCTCGTCGCCCAGGCCGAGCACGACCCCGAAGCACTCGCTGTCTTCATTACTTCGAACGCGACGCTCGCCGAGGCAGTCCAGGCCGAAACCAGGCTGCAAGCGAAGTCCAACGAGATCGCGAAGCAATCGCTTGCCGCCAATGGCTGCATCTTCGTCACCCAGACGATTGAAGAAGCCCGCACCCTTACCAATCGCCTCGCCTTCGAGCACCTCTCCGTCGACTCGAAGTCTGACCTCGCCTGGGTGAAGAACGCCGGCTCGGTCTTCATCGGTCCGCACTCGCCACAGTCCATGGGCGACTACATCTCCGGCCCCAATCACGTGCTGCCCACCGGCCGCGCCGGACGCATTCGCGGCGGCCTCAGCGTCTACGACTTTCTGAAGGTCATCACGGTTCAGCAATACTCGCGCAAGGCCCTCAAACAGCTCGGACCGCACGCCATCCACCTCGCCGAAGCCGAGGGCCTCACCGCGCACGCCAACAGCATCCGCGTCAAAATGGCGAAAGCCTGACTGGCAAACTCCTGACTCTTTTCTCACGAGCTCCTGCATCAACGACGACCGCAGCGAAGGAAAGCACGAAACGAATGAGCACTCTCACCATCCACGACCATAGCGCGCCCGCACTCGAGATGCCGCTGCCGCAGCCCCGCGCCTCCGTCCTCGTCATGCCCGAGTATCACCCGCCGCTTTCCGGCCGCGACGCCCTGCGCCTGGACTTCAACGAGAACACCTTCGCGCCGTCCCCGACGGTTCTGAAGAAGCTGCACAGCATCACCGCCGAGGCCCTGACCACCTACCCGGAACGCGGCCCGGTCGAGAAGCTCGTCGCAGAGCATCTCGGGCTTCAATCCGACCAAATCATCCTGACGAACGGCGTCGACGAAGCGATTCACCTGATCGCCTGCGCCTTTCTTGACAGTGACGACGAAGCGCTGATCTTTACCCCGGGCTTCTTCATGTACGACGTCTCCATTGCCCTGATGGCGCCCGGCGGCCTGCGCAAGGTGCAGGCCGGGCCATCGCTCGCCTTCGATCTCGACCGCTTTCTCGCCGCCATTACGCCGCGCACGAAGCTCATCATCGTGGCTTCGCCCAACAACCCCACCGGCGCCACCGTCCCGCGCGAGCACCTGCTGCGCATTGCCGCGGCCGCCCCGCACGCCGCCGTCATGGTCGACGAAGCTTACTTCCACTTTCACGGTGAAACAACGCTGCCAGACGTCGCGACGACGCCCAACCTGCTCGTGTGCCGGACGTTTTCGAAGGCGTACGGTCTGGCCAATCTGCGCGTCGGCATGATCGCCGCGCCCGCGCGCCTCATCCGCTTCCTGCGCAAGGTTTCGTCGCCCTACAACGTCAACGGCATCGCGCTCGCCGTGCTGCCGGAGGCCATTGCAGACGAGCAATACCTCGCCTGGTATGTCGAACAGATCAGCACCGGACGCGAGCGCGTCATGGCCGGCCTCGACGCTCTCAACGTCCCGTACTTCCCCTCCGCCGCCAACTTCGTGCTTATGAACATCGGACCACTTCACCAGGAGTTCGTGTCCGCCATGCGGCGGCGCGGCGTCCTGCTGCGCGATCGCTCCACCGACCCCGGCTGCACCGGCTTCGTCCGCATCACCGTGGGGGTTCCCGACCAGGTGACGCTAGCCCTCGCCGCCCTGGCGGAGTCCCTCGCTGAAATTGGCTGGACATCCGGGTGCTAGAATTGGTTACATGTAACCGGGAGTGGTAGGTCATGGCTTCATCGGAAAAGCTCAAATCGATCCAGCGGAAAGTCCGCGAACATCGTGCGCGTCTTCGCGAAAAGGGACTGCGGCCCATCCAGATTTGGGTGCCGGACGCCCGCTCGCCTGGGTTCCGGCTGGAGGCGCATCGCCAGTCGCTTGCGGTCGCAGGCGGTAATTCGGAGCGCGAAGACCAGGCCTTTATTGAGGCCATCTCCGGCTGGAGCGAGGCATGAAGCGTGGTGAGATTTGGACCGTGGCCGGAGCCCAGGATTACGCGGGCAAGCCGCGTCCGGCGGTCGTCATCCAGGACGACAACTTCGATGCGACCGATTCCATCACGATCTGCGCCTTCACCACCAACCCGACCGATGCCCCGCTCTTCCGCCTGCAGGTTGAGCCCAACGAACGCAATGGTCTGCGTGAGCCCTGCCGGCTGATGGTCGACAAGATCACGACTGTATCGAAGACAAAGGTCGGGACGCGCGTCGGCAGACTGGACGACGAAGACGTGATCCGCCTCAACCAGGCTGTACTCGTCTTTCTCGGCCTTGCCACGCCGACCCGCTCCCGCCCCTCGCGTCCTTAGCGCACCCTTCGCGTTCTTTGCGCATTGCCTTTGCTTTTTGTCGTCGCCCACGAGAGACCCACATGACCGAACGCACCGCCACCATCAACCGCAACACCACCGAGACGCAGATCGCCCTCACCCTCCTTATCGATGGCCAGGGAACCTACACCGTCTCGACCGGCATTCGCTTCTTCGACCACATGCTCGAGCTCTTTACGCGCCATGGCGGATTTGACTTGAGCCTGCAAGTAAAAGGCGACTTAGACGTCGACCAGCACCACACCGTCGAAGATACTGGCATCGCCCTCGGCGAGGCCTTCGCCGAAGCCCTCGGTGACAAGAAGGGCATCCTCCGCGCCGGCTACTTCGTCATGCCGATGGACGAAACGCTCGCGGTCGCTGCCGTTGATCTCTCCGGGCGCACCGCCTACGCCGTCGAATCGCTGGTCGATGTCCCCATCGTCGGCGACTTCCAGACCGAGCTCCTCACCGACTTCCTCGAAGGCTTTGCACGGGGCGCCAAGTGCAACGTCCACGTGAAAACCATGTACGGCCGCAGCAATCACCACAAGATAGAAGCCATCTTCAAAGCCTTCGCCCGCGCGCTTCGGGGTGCCTGCAGCCGCGACGAACGCATGAAGGAACTGCTGCCCAGCACGAAAGGATTGCTGTAAGAGAACAGCTTCTAGCCTCTAGCTCCTAGCTTCTAGCTAGAGGCTAGGAGCTAGAAGCTAATAGCTGCCCTTATGATCCACGTCATCGACTACAAAGCCGGCAACCTCACCAGCGTCGTCAAGACGCTCCACTACCTTGGCGCCGAAACCACGATCACGCAAGACCCTGAAGCCATCCGCACGGCCTCGAAGATCGTACTGCCTGGCGTAGGCCACTTCCGGGCTACGCAGCTCCTCAGCGACCTCGGCATCACGGAGGCCGTCCGCGAGGCCATCGCCTCGGGCGCGTGGTTTCTCGGCGTCTGCGTCGGGCTGCAATGGCTCTTCGAAGGATCGACTGAGTCGCCTGAAACGGCCGGTCTCGGACACTTTGCCGGGCGATGCGAGCGATTTCCCGAAAGCTTTGCCGGCGAACCCCTTAAGTCTCCTCATGTCGGCTGGAACTCGCTCGAAAACCTTGCGTCCAACTCCAGACTGTTCGCGAACATTGCACCCGGCGGCTTCGTCTACTACACCCACTCCTGGCGCGCGCCGGTTATTGCCGCGACGGCTGCTACAACCGAGTACGGCCGTGCCTTCACGGCTGCCGTCGAACGCGACAATGTGATGGCCGTCCAATTTCACCCAGAGAAATCCTCGACCGTCGGCCTCCAGCTTCTAAAGAACTTCGTAGAGCTCTAAAGACGAAGGCTTAACACCGATAAACACCGATTGACCGATCAGTACGAATAACGACGCAGTGATAGGACTCCAGCCAAATGCCTTTTCTGTATGAACTGAAACTCGCCGCCGACGAACCCAGTTACACCTTCGTCCAGCAACTCATCCCCACCGGTACGCTCGTCGGCACTGGCCAGGCGCTGGCCACGCTGACCGACGGCGCCACGGAGTTCCACCTGCCCGCGCCGCTGCAGGGCCTGCTCGTCGAGTGGCTGGTACAGCACGGCGACACCGTCGAAAACACGGACACCCTGGCTCGCATCGTCGCCGAAGGCGAACCCACCGAAGTTCCCGCCGCCATCCCCCAACGCCTCGGCTAACCCAGAGAGCCACCAACAAGAAAATCCGTCTTTATCCGTCCCATCCGTCTTATCGGTGTTAAGCCTTCCGCCTATGCTGACCAAACGCATCATCGCCTGTCTCGACGTACGCGCTGGCCGCGTCGTCAAGGGTATTCAGTTCGTGGACATCGTCGACGCGGGCGACCCTGCCGAGCTCGCGCACCGCCACGCCGCCGCGGGTGCCGACGAGATCGTCCTGCTCGACATCACCGCAACCCACGAAGGCCGAGGCACGCTGCTCGACACCGTGAAGCGCACAGCGGCGGCGCTCTTCGTTCCCTTCACCGTCGGCGGAGGCATCCGCTCCGCCGAAGACGCCGCCGCGGTCTTCAATGCTGGCGCCGATAAGGTCAGCCTCAACTCCGCCGCGATCGCCCGGCCAGCGCTGATCGATGAGATCGGCCAATCTTTCGGCGCACAGGCGGTCATCGTCGCGATCGACGCTCGCAAGTCGCCAACCGGCCCCATCGAAGCCGCGGAAGTGTTCGTCTCCGGCGGCCGTAAGCCAACCGGCCTGCGCGTCCTCGACTGGGCCAAAGAAGCTGAGCAGCGCGGCGCCGGCGAGATCCTGCTGACCTCCATGGACACCGACGGTATGCGCAACGGCTTCGATCTCGAACTCACGGCGCGCGTCTCCGCGGCCGTCCAGATCCCCGTGATCGCTAGCGGCGGCGCCGGGTCCGCAGAGCACTTCACCGAGGTCTTCACAAAGGGCAGAGCCGACGCCGCCCTGGCTGCCAGCATCTTCCACTTCGGCGTCACCGACTCGCGGGCGCTCAAACAAGAACTCCAGCGCGCCGGCATTGCCGTGAGGTTGCCATGCTAGAGCAAATGGCCTCTGAATCCAGTGTTTGCAAGCCCACTCATCGCAGAGAACGCGATGAATGGGGCACCGGAAGCTTTGCAGCTCCTAAAGGCGGCAATTCGCGAGCTGTCAGCTCAAAGCTATCCAGCTGTCAGCTGACAAAGACAGCTTTTCGCGCTGCACCTCAACCCGCCTCTGGCCAGAAGCTAGGAGCAAGGAGCTAGAAGCTGATGTTAATCCCTTCCATCGACCTCATGAACGGCCGCATCGTCCAGTTAGTCCAGGGTGAAACCCTCAAATTAGCCTTCGACGACTTCGAATACTGGATTGAGCGCTTTGCCTCCTATCCCCTGGTTCAGTTGATCGATCTGGACGCCGCCATGCGCCAGGGCTCGAACCGCAGCCTGATCGAGCAGATCTGCAAGCGGCTCCCGTGCCAGGTGGGCGGCGGTTTAAAGACCGCAGCCGATGGTCGCGCGCTGCTCGATTCCGGCGCCAAGCGCGTTATCTACGGCTCCAGCCTCTTCGGCGCGCAAACCGAGGATGAACCGAAGCGCCGCCACAAGCTCATCCGCCTCGAATTCGCCGAGTTCCTGAAGCGCGACCTCGGCGAAGACGCCCTCTGCTTCTCCGTCGACACCAAGGCCGGCAAAGTCGCCGTCCGCGGCTGGAAAGACTCGGTCGACCTCACCCCGGAGGAAGCCATCACCTGGCTCGAAGACTCCTGCGCCGCCTTCCTCTACACCCACGTCGACACCGAGGGCACGATGACCGGCTTCCCCCAGAACATCGCCGCCACGTTGCGCGCCTGCACCGCCAAACAGCTCATCGTAGCCGGAGGCATCAAGCACCAATCCGAGATCGACGCACTCGACGCCATGGGCGTGGACGCGGTAGCCGGCATGGCGGTTTACTCGGGCATCCTGCAGGCATAAGCGAGGGTGTAGGGAATAGGGGGTAGGGAGAAGAACTGCAACCCAACATCTACACCCTAGTCCCTACCCCCTACACCCTGCCTTAGTCGTCCCCACCCGCACCATCCGGAATCGCATAGTACCCCTTGCGCATCTGGATCTTCACGCCTTTGCCGCAGTCCATATTCAGGGTGCGGAACTTGCCGTCGAAGTTCGTGTTCTTCGGCCGGTAGCTCAGCAGATACTGCGTGCGCAGCTCATCCTGGATCTGGTCGAAGGCATCCTGCAGCTTGCGGCCGTTGTTGCCTACGTCGATCACGCGGCCGCCGGTCGCCTCGGTCAGCTGGTACATCTCGCGCGCGCCGCCGAAGCCAAATCCCCCGCTGAACTGCCGGTCCGCAATCAGAATGACGTAGATGATCGCGTTCGACTTTTGCGCCGCCTCCATGGTCGACTTCAGGGTCTCCTGCGAGCCGTTTTCGCCGCCATCGGTCAGCAGCACCATAATCTTGCGCCCGGCCTCCTGCCGCAGCTTTTCGTTCGCCGCCAGGTACACCGCGTCGTACAGTAGCGTGCCGCGCGGCGTGCCGTTCCCGGTGATCGAGCCGGTTCCCGCCCCCGTGTTGATCACCGCGGACTCCATCGCCCGCCGTATCTCGCGCGGCGAGTTCGTATAGTCAGTCAGCAGGTTGACGTTGATGTCGAACGAGATCAGGAAGGCCTCATCCTTCGGCGTCAGCACATCCTTCAGGAATTCGTAGCCCGCGTCCTTTTCAAGCGGCAGCACGTTCTCCTGGCTGCCGCTGGTATCCAGCAGAATGCCAATCGTCAGCGGCAGATTCTTTTCCTGCGTGAAGTTGCGGATCTCCTGCAGGTCCTTGTTCTCGTAGATGGAGCAGTCGTCCTTCTTCAGGTTCGTAATAAAGCCGCTTTTATCGCGCGCGGAAAAGTACACGTTCACCAGGTTGGTGCCGATCTTCAGGGTCTGTAGCGGGTTATCGGTCTCCGGCAGCGCGGGCGCGTCGGAGGCGGGCGGAGGGCCGGTCGGCGACGGAGCCTCCTGCGCCGAAACGCAAGCACTGAAGAGCAGGGAAGCGGCAAAGACGGCAGACGCGGCAAGGCCATGGGAACGCATACCCAATTAGACGACAAATCCGCCTCAAAGTTCATCTTCGGGCAGCTTTCGTTTTCGCCGGCGCCGGTGAAGACCAGCGTCAGCCGGCACGCTGAACCCCGGCGTTTCAAGCCGCACAGCAACGACTCCCTTGTCCCATGCGTCCAACCCCCAGCGGCCTCTTAACACACCAAAACATCCGCGCTGATACTCTAGACGTTGCGCCTTCATCTTTTGCACCCTTACCGCACGGCCTTGGCCGGGGAGTCTTCAAGTGAAACAGTTTCTGATCGCCGGCACGCTCGCCCTCACGCTCACCGCGGCGCAGCATGCCCTATCCCAGCAGCAACCCATCCCCGACGCTCCTCACCCGCAGGCGAACATCCCGCCGGTTACCCCCGGCCTCGCGCCCAGCAGCTCCACCAGCGCCACGCCCGACGACCCCGATCAGCCCCCGGTCGGTTCCACCTTGCCATCCAATCCAACTCCCGCGCAAACCGGCCAGTCCGCCAACGCGATCGACCACGACTTCGTCGGCGACGCCGCGCCTGAATCGCACGCGTCCGACATCACCACCCTGCGGTTGAACACCAACTTCGTGGAAGTCCCCTTCACGGTCAAGGACAGCAAAGGGCAGCTCGTCCCGGGCATCACCTGGCGCGATGTTCGCGTGTTTGAGAACGGCGTCCGTCAGCATATGGCCGTCTTCACGGTCGATCCCGTGCCGCTCTCGATCGCGGTCGTCATCGACCAGAGCATGACGCATGACACCATGACCCGCGTCAACAATGCGCTCGGTGCGCTACCCTCGGTCTTCGCTCCATACGACGCAGTTGCCGTCTTCACCTACAACAACGGCCCGAAGATGCAGACAGATTACACCTCCGGCACCAGCGCACGCCTCTCCGCCGTCATCGAGCAGTCGAAATCCACCGGCCGCGACCAGATGTACTACGACGCCGGCGAGGCGCTCTCGCAGGGGATCAACATCAACGGCGGCGCCGAGTCGCACATCAATCCGCTGACCAGCGGCGGCCCCGGCAGTCCGCAGGGCCTCTCGCACGACCAGGTGCCGCGCGAGGTTCACACCCTCAACGATGCGATCCTGATGGCCGCCGAATCCCTCTCCCACGCAGCCAAGGGAAGACGCCGCATCATCTACGTTATCTCCGACGGCAAGGAATACGGCTCGACCGCCAAGACCAAGCAGGTGATCAAGTACCTGCAGGAGAACCAGATCGCCGTCTACGCCACCCTGACCGGCGACTCCGCCGAGTACGGCATGGGCTTCATCGAGAAGATTCACCTGCCGCTCGAGATGCGCAATAACATCCTGCCGCAGTACACCAACGCCACCGGCGGCCAAACTGTTTCGGAGTTCCGTACGCCCGATATCGAACGCAGCTTCGGCCGCATCGCCGAGCAGGTCCGTACGCAGTACACCGTCGGCTACTACTCGCGCGAGCCGATCACCGACGGCAAGTTCCGTACGCTCGAGGTGCGCGTGCTGCGGCCGAACCTGGATGTGATCGCGAAGAAGGGCTACTACCCCACGCCGCAGGCCTTCTCCAGTCCGAACCCGGAGCCCATCTCCAGCACTCCCCGCAGTTCGAACACGCCGCAATAGGGCAACAAACCGGGTGCCCCATGTCCTCGACCGCTTCACCGTCGAGGACATGGGGTTTCTCGCAGGCTGATCCGCACCCGGCAAACGCAACCCGGCCCGAAGCCGCCCGCTGAACAGCTCCCAGCTGCCAGCTGGCAAAAATACTCGAACGATCCTGCCAAATGCCACCCATTCCTGCCAACGCCCTCTACGCCCTGGTCTCCGCCGGATTCTGGGGCATGGGCGACTTCTCCGGAGGCATGTCCGTCAAGTCCGCGCCGTCGGGCGCCAAACCCACCGGCGCCGCCCTGCGCACAGTCCTGTTCTCGCACCTCACCAGCTTTACCGCACTGGTTCTTCTGATTCTTGCCCTGCACCAGTCTGTTCCGCGTGCCTCCTCGATCGCCTGGGGCATCGCAGCGGGCGTCTGCGGCGGTGCGTCTCTCGTCGCGTTCTACATTGCGCTCTCGCGCGGAGCGATGGGCGCCTCGGCCGCCGTCTCCGGGCTGCTCGCGGCAGCAATCCCGAGCGTGGTCGAGATTCTGCGCGCAGGCTCGCCCGGCCCGAACCGCCTGGTCGGATTCCTCATCGCCGGCATCGCCATCTGGCTCATCGCCGCCGGTCCCGCGCACAAGGAAGCTCGCAGCACGGTCCTGCTCGCTACGGCCGCCGGCATGGGGTTCGGTCTCTACTTTGTCGCGCTTAACTTCTCCGGCACGCACGCCACGCCGTTCTGGGCGATGGCCTCGGCCCGCGTCGGCAGCATCACCACCTGCGCGTTGATCCTGTTCGCCTTCCGCGCGGCCGGCAAGCCAACCGGGCCTATCCGAATCCCGCCCCGCATGGTTCTCTGGATTCTCTCGACCGCGCTCTTCGATACCTCCGGCAACCTGCTCTTCGTGCTCGCCACGCGCACCGGCCGGCTGGATATCGCCTCCGTCCTCGCCAGCCTCTACCCCGCCGGCACGATCCTGCTGGCCGCCGCGACCCTGGGCGAACGGCCCACGCGCCGGCAGCTCTGGGGGATGGCCATCGCCGCGGTCGCGGTCGTCCTCATCACGCTCTAGCCGCCAAAGGCACGACGCGCGTCCACTCCACGGAGTGGCGCCCGTCCGGTGTCAGGACGCGGTTGCCGTTGCTGGTTCTTTACGGCCCCACAATTCCAGGCGGTATAGTGAAGCTGCTAACCCTCACCGCCAGGAGATCCCCCCACTTGCTCCTCTGGACCACCTTCCTGCTCTCCTTCTCCGCGCTCTTGCCGATCATCAATCCCGTCGGCTCCGCGCTCATCTTTCTCGGCCTGGTCGGCGATGTCCCGCAGCCGGTCTTCAAATCGCTCGCCCGCCGCATCGCCATCAATAACATCATCTTCCTCGCCATCATCGAGCTCCTCGGCTCGCTGATCCTCCGCTTCTTCGGCATCTCGCTGCCCATCATTCAGCTTGCCGGCGGCCTCGTCATCACCTCCATCGGGTGGCAGCTGCTCAACCAGAAAGACGCCGAAGCCGACGCGCAAAACAAGCAGGAAGAAGCCGAAGCCTGCGACGACACCACCAAGGCGCTGCAGGCGAAACTCTTCTACCCGTTCACCTTCCCCATCACCTCCGGCCCCGGAACCCTGGTCGTCGTCCTCACCCTCAGCGCACACGCCGAACGCAATACCGTGCTCGCCTACAGCCTCAGCCACGGCGGAGTCTTCCTCGCGATCGTGGTCCTCAGCGTGCTTTGCTACTTCTGCTACGCGTACGCCCCGCGCCTCACGCGAGCCATCTCGCCTGAGACGGTGCACGGCATCCTTCGCGTGATGGCGTTCATCGTCCTCTCCATCGGCGTGCAGATCATGTGGAACGGCTTTACGACGCTGTACTCTCAACTCCCGGCTCGGTAGGCGCGGAAGTGAGGGACTGGAGTTCAAGAGATCGCGTTGAGAGCCGTCATTACGCGGCGGCTCGGATGTTGTAGCATGTGATTCCCGAACTATCTTGCAATTGCAGCGCGCGGAGACGACGTATGCCGATCCTTCGGAGACTCGCCGCAGTCCTGCTCCTCCTCGCACCGGCGCGCCCGGCCCTGCGGGCGGATCTCGCGCCGCCGGTGCTCACCGTTACCGCCACCATCGACCAGGCTGGACCGTACACTCCGGGCGAGACCCTCACCATCCACTTCACGGTTACCAACCCGGGGGCGGCGACCGCGGAGAACATCCTGGTCGAGCCCACCGCAACCAACCTCGTGCTGCAGCCGCTCGCAGGCCCGTGCAAGGGCCAGCCCTGCATCGTGCCGTACCTGCGCAAAGGCCAGCAGGCTGTCTTTCTCATCACCGGCTTCATCGCGCAGGGCGGCGACTTCAAAGCCGCGCTGAGCGCGTCGATCGGCACCGCGAACCATCCCGTCTCTGCGGCCGTCGAGGGCGTCGCCAGCTCGCCTGCCGCGAACCCCGGCGGAGCCCAGCCCTCTGAAGCTCAGCTCTCCGGCGCCCAGGCCAACCCCAATATCCAGCCCGCTGCCGCAAGTGCGGCAAAGCAGCCCCCGCCTGCCGAAGCCCCTGCCGCACTCAATCCTCCGCCGCAAGCGCCGCCCGCCGAAGCTCAAACCGGTAAACCCGGGCTCACGGTTCAGGGTCAGTTGACGTCTGCCGGGCCCTACCAGGCCGGCCAGTCGGTCACTCTCCTCTTCCAGATCACGAATCGCGGAAACCGCGCCGCATCCCGGCTCCTCATCCTCGGAACCCCCGAGAACCTTACCCTCCCATCCACTGGCACCGGCTGCTCCGCCAAGCCATGCTCACTCGCCAGTCTGGCTCCGGGCACCTCGCACACGATCAAAATCGGCGGGGTTATCGGCTCACCCGGCGTCTTCGGATACAGCATTCGCGTGGCAAGCTCAACGCCCGGCGTCCTCACCGCGGTCAGCGAGGTCACGGCCTCGGCGCCCGCCGCTCCTCCAACCCTTCCAATTTGGATCTGGGCTGCCGCCCTGGTGGGAGTGATGGCCGTCGTCGGCGGCCTCGTCTTTCGCGCGGTCCGCCCGGTCTCACTCGGGGTCACCTCCTCGGTCGACCCAGCCGCATGCACGGCCACCTGCGGTCCGCTCTCCTTCGCTGCGCCTCCCATTCACCTGCAGGCGTCGCTTGCACCACCAGTAGCTGGTGAGTCCACCCACATCCCCATCCTGCGCAAGGAGATCCTCCGTGACTGATGCCGACTTCCTGCTCACCGCGCAGCTGCTCCCACCCGAGTTCGATCAGCTCGGCACCACCCTCAGCGCCGAACTCGCGCAACCAGGTGCCGGCTCGCTGCCCGCGCGCACCCTCAACCTGCTCGGCTCGGAGGCCTCCGGCGCAATCCGACAATCGCTCGACCTCAACGTCTTCGAGCTGCTCGCGCAAGGGTGGAGCACCGCGCGCGAGCTCCGCGAGTACACGCAGTCCGAGCTTCATCCGCCCCTAGAGCGCTCCGTTCTCTTCCTCGGCGAGCACACCCTCACCACCACCGCCTACCCTGTGCTCACGGTGCGCATCGGACCGGTCAGCTATCCCGCGCTGCGCCTCAATCTCGAACTCAAGGCGAACTTCCGTGCCGCCGCCCTCACCATCCAGAACGGCCATATCCTCAGCGTCCAAAGCGGCGACTGCTCTGTCAGCGCGCAGCTCTCCTGCGGCGATACCCCACTGCACAAGCAGCTCGAATCGAAGCACCTCACGCTGCCCGGCAAGCTCGAATTCAAGGCTCCCGGCATCGCTATCCAGAGAGCCTCATCGCCACCACCCGCCACCCACTGAGACAATCCCGCAGCCTGACCCGCTTCGCCTCTTGCTTTCAGCAGAGCTAAAACGAAAAGCCCCGGCCGAAGCCAGGGCTTTTCGCGCACTCCAACAGCGTTTAGTACCGGTACATCTCCGCCTTGTACGGTCCCTCTACCGGAACCCCGAGGTACTTCGCCTGCTTGTCCGAGAGCGTCGTCAGCTTTACGCCGATCTTCTCCAGGTGCAGCCGCGCAACCTCTTCGTCCAGCTTCTTCGGCAGGATGTAGATCTTGTTCTCGTACGTATCTTTGTTCGCCCACAGGTCAAGCTGCGCCAGCGTCTGGTTGCTGAAGCTCGCCGACATGACGAAGCTCGGATGCCCGGTCGCGCAGCCCAGGTTCACCAGCCGGCCTTCGGCCAGGATGAAGATCGAGTTGCCGTTCTCAAACGTGTACTTGTCTACCTGCGGCTTGATGTTCAAACGCGTCGCGCCGGAACCCTCGAGCTGCGCCATCTGGATCTCGTTGTCGAAGTGCCCGATGTTGCAGACGATCGCCTGGTCCTTCATCAACTTCATGTGCTCCAGCGTGATGATGTCGACGTTGCCGGTGCAGGTGACATAGATGTCGCCGCGGCCGAGCGTCTCTTCGATGGTCGTGACTTCGTAGCCTTCGATCGCTGCCTGCAGCGCGTTGATCGGGTCGATCTCCGTCACTACCACGCGGGCGCCAAGGCCACGCAGCGAAGCCGCCGAACCCTTGCCGACGTCGCCAAACCCGCAGACGACCGCGACTTTACCAGCAATCATCACGTCGGTCGCGCGCTTGATGCCGTCGACGAGCGACTCACGGCAGCCATACAGGTTGTCGAACTTCGACTTCGTCACCGAGTCGTTCACGTTGATCGCCGGCACCAGCAGCTTGCCCGCGGCCATCATGTGATACAGCCGGTGAACGCCGGTGGTCGTCTCTTCTGAGACGCCGCGCCACTCCTTCGCCGCCTCGGTCCAGCGCGTCGAGTGCTCGGCATGAACCTTCTTCAGCAGGCTCTTGATGACGCCCTCTTCGGTGGAGTTGGAGGGCGAATCGACCCACTTGTCGCCGGCCTCCATCTCATACCCTTTGTGCATCAGCAGGGTGACGTCGCCGCCGTCGTCGATGACCAGCTGCGGTCCAAGCAGGCCGCCCTTGCCGTCCGGGAACGAGAGCGCCTCGTTCGTGCACCACCAGAACTGCTCAAGCGTCTCGCCCTTCCAGGCAAACACCGGGACGCCGGCCGCGGCAATCGCCGCCGCCGCGTGATCCTGTGTCGAGAAGATATTGCAGCTTGCCCAGCGCACATCGGCGCCAAGATCCACCATCGTCTCGATCAGCACCGCGGTCTGGATCGTCATGTGCAGCGATCCGGTGACGCGCACGCCCTCGAGCGGCTTGCCGGGCGCGTACTTGCGCCGGATGGACATCAACCCCGGCATCTCCTGCTCGGCGATCTCGATCTCCTTGCGGCCGAAGTCCGCGAGGCTCATGTCTGCAACCTTGTAGTCCTGCTTCAATGCGGCTAAATCCTGCGTCGCTGTCGCCATGTGACTCCTCATCGTGCTGCTTGAATCGAACCTCTTAACACTACCACCGGCCCACACCGGGGCAATGTCTTCATTCGCGACAACTTTACGCTCTCAAACTCTGCGCTCCCCGTATTTACCTCAGGTCAGTAAAGAATCTTCGCCTGGGGCAGCGTAGGCGCAATCTGCGCGTAGAAGCGCTCCTTCCTCTCGCCCACGGAATCCTTCGATTAGACATACTTGAAGCCGCCAGATTTCGTCCGTTTCTGCGTCCTGGCCTCTTCGCGCAAGTAGAGCGTGGTCTTCGGATACCCACGGCAGCAGCACGTCTTTTGAGTCCTCGGTGAAACGGCGCGTCATCGGCTCTGCGTTCCCACGAGTTCGGCCCACGCAGACCCGCGCACGGGTCTGCGCTTCAATCCGCGCCCAATCCGTTGGTGTCCCAAGCGGACGCGAGCGACATCGTCTGCGCTCCGAGCTTCAGTCCGGCCAGCTCCAGCTCGAGCTCGCCCAATCGCTTGCGCATGGTCTCCAGTTCGTAGTGCGCGAACTCCGCCTGCTTCTGCTCCGAGACGTCCATCAGTGCAACCGAGATGCCGACCACCTCACCCGCCTCATCCCGGGCGGGCTCGTAGGACATCGAAAAGACCCTGTGCGGCAACGCCGGGCCCAGCCGTTCGTCCCAGTATTCGAGCCCGTGGATGGACTCTCCTTCGAGCACACGCTTCAGCAACGGCTCCAGATTCGTCCACAACGTGGGAAGCACGTCCTGCAGGCGCAGTCCAAGGTGCTCCGCCACGGAACGCCCATTGATGTCGGCCAACCGGCGATTGATGCTGAGGAACCGGAACCGGCAATCCAGAAAGCACAGGCCGACCGGAACGCCGTCGTAGATGGCCTGGAGATGCGCCAGCCGCTGCGACGGAAGCGCCTCGATGCCCGGCATGATGGGGCCGCAGACTGCCTCCTCATCGGATTGGTCGTCGCCCAGCAGGGTCTCGCGCGTGACGATATCGGCGAGCTTTTCCGCTGGAACCGGCCGCCCGTACAGCCAACCCTGCGCCTGGTCGCAGCCAAGCCAAAGCAGCATCTCGGCCTGGTTCCGGGTTTCGACACCCTCGGCCACGGTGCACAGGCCAAGGCTCTGCCCCAGCCCAACCACCGCCGCGGCAATCTTACGGCTTTCAAGCGTCACGCCCATCGACCGGACGAACCCGGCGTCCACCTTCAACTCGTCAAAGGGCAATGCCTGCAGGTGCCGCAGGCTGGAGTAGCCGGTGCCGAAGTCGTCCAGCGCGAGGCGCACCCCAAGCTCCTTCAACTCGCCGGCGATCGCACGCGCCTGCATGATGTTGCCCATCAGCGCGCTCTCGGTCACTTCGAGCACGAGGCGCTCCAGAGGAAATCCTCCGGCCTCCGCCATCCGCTCGACATCGCGGGCAAGTCCCGCATCGCGAAACTGATGCGGCGAGATGTTTACAGAGATTGAGACCGGCGCAGGAATGACGTCGGCGACTGCAAAGACCTGCCGTAGCAGCCGCTCGGTCAGCTCCGCGATGCACCCGGTCTCTTCCGCCATGGGAATGAACTGATCGGGCGGAATCATACCGTCGACCGGGTGAATCCAACGGGCCAGGATCTCGAATCCGGTCAGTTTTCCGCTGCGAAGCTCTACCAGCGGCTGGAAGTAAGGAACGATCTCGTTGCGTTCGAGAGCTTCGAAAAGGTCGTGTGGATTTCGTGGCCCCATATCCCCACCACTTTACCTGATCGACATCAATTTCAACGCTCACCCATCCGTGGGATAGGGGGAACTTTCGTGAAAATTATCTTTAGGTCAACGATTGTCCAACGTGCGCCGAACGGTCAGCTTGCATGATCGCTCGCTGCGTTCGGGCTGGCGTTTGGCCGTGCCTTCAGCACCAGAACCAGTGCACCGCCGGCGAGCGCCAGGCCTCCGACCACCAGCAATCCGGCCTGAAAACCGTGCGTCCGATCGCGCAGGAAGCCGGTCAGGTAAGGGCCGGAGAACGCCCCCAGGCTGCCGATCATGGTGATGACCGCGACGCCGCCTGCCGCCGCCTGCCCGCCCAGCACGCGCGTCGGCATCGCCCAGAACGGTCCGGTCATGCTCCACAGACCGACCGCTGCGACGGTCATTGCCATCATCACCATCAGCAGGTTGCCCGCATACGCCGCCCATGCGAAGCCTGCGGCGGCCACCACGAAGCATCCCGCCACATGCCAGCGCCGCTCGCCGGTGCGGTCGCTGCTCCAGCCCACGAGCACCGTGCAAGCGGCGGCCGCGAGGTAGGGAAGCGTCGAAAGCAGCGCCACAAAGCTCGAGGCAGCGGCTGACCCCGGCTTCCCGTGCCCCGCGCCCCCGACGAAGTTATTCAGCATGTCGGGCATCCAGATATTCAGCGTGTAGACGCCCACCTGTTCGAGCGCGAACACCGCGGCCAGTACCCAGATCATCGGGTGTTTCAATCCCTCGGCAAGGTGGTTGGTTACGTTCGCGCCACCCTCGTGCCGATCCTTCTCGAGCTCGTTGTCAAGCCACTTCTTCTCCGCGTCCGTCAGCCAGGGTGCATCGTCGGGATGGTCTTTCAGCACCCAGAGCACCGAGATGCCAACAAAAAACGTCGGCACCCCTTCCGAGAGAAAGAGCCACTGCCAGCCATGCAGCCCAGCCGCTCCATCCAGCTTCATCAGAAAATGCGCAACAAATCCACCGACCACACCGGCGAGCGAGGTTGCCGTCATAAACTTCGCCACGGCCTTGGCCCGTTCCTGCGAGGGAAACCAGTAGGTGAGGTAAAGGATCATGCCCGGAAAGAATCCGGCCTCGCTCACCCCAAGCAGAAAGCGCAGCAGCACGAACGAGTGAGCGCCCTTCACGAAGGTCATGCAGCTGGCGATGATGCCCCAGGTAATCATGATGCGCGCAATCCAGATGCGCGGACCCACCTTGCCCAGCAGCAGGTTGCTCGGCAGATCGAAGCAGAACTGCCCCAGAAAGTAAATGGCCCCGCCAAAGCCGAAGACCGTCTGCGTCAGGTGCAGGTCGCGCTGGAACTCTACCGCGGCAAACCCCACGTTCACGCGGTCGAGGTACGCAAGAATGTAGAGCAGAAAAATGTAAGGAATCAGCCGCCAGCTGATCTTGCTGTAAAGTTTTTTTGCGTCAACCTCAGGGGTCGTATGGCCGGCCGGGGAGTTTGCAATGCTCGCGCTCATCGCTCTACTGTAATCGTCGAACCGCTGTCGCGTCCCCCGGCACCTGCAAGGCGTTTCACTCCTGCGAACTCCGTTCCGGCGGCAGAACCTGCACCCTTCGGCCCTCGCGAAACGACTTGTACCCGGCCGTCAGCATCAGCAGAAACAACCCGCCGAACCCCAGCCCGACACCCAGCAACGCCAAAGCTCCCAGGATGACGACCCACAGCGGCGCCTTCGTATCGGCAAACGTCCAAAACGCCGCCGTGACGGCTACGGCAAGCAGGGCCAACGATCCAATCAGGATGACGACACTCGCAATCAGCCACGGCTTGTATCCCTTCGGGAGCGATTCCGTCACAGCGCACCCTCGCGTTCGAGCAGCCGTTCCTTGCGTTCCAGGCCCCAACGCCAGCCGGTCATCGCGCCGTCGCCCGCCACCACGCGATGGCAGGGAATCACCAGCGCAAGGGGATTGCTGCCCAGCGCCTGCCCCACAGCCATCGCGCCTTTCGGACTTCCGACTTCGTTCGCAATCTCGCCGTAGGTCTTCAGTTTTCCCGGTGGAATCGCCGCGAGCGCCTTCCACACCCGCTCCTGGAAGGCGGTCATCCGCACATCGAGCGGCAGATTCACCGCCCGCGGACTCTCCGTCAGCAGCCCGAGCACGCTCTCCACCTCGCGCGTCAACTCCGCATCCAGCCGCTTCAGCTCCGCCAGCGGAAAGCGCCCGCGCAGCTCGTCCAGCAGATCGTCGTCGCTATCCGCAAACGCGACGGAACACAAACCGCGCGCGGTCGCCGCAACCAGCATCCGCCCCAGCGGGCTCTCGGCAAATGTGTAGCGGATGATCTCGCCCTTGCCGCCCTTCTTCATCGCGCTTGGTGTCATTCCCAGCACCGCTCCCGCTCCTTCATACAGCCGGCTGCTCGAACCGAAGCCCGCGTCGTAGATCGCGTCGGTTACCGAGAGCTTCGGCTCGCGCACACGCTCCTTGAACTTCGCCACGCGCTGCGCCTTCGCGTACTCGCGCGGGCTCACCCCCAGCACCCGCTTGAATCCGCGCAGGATCGTCAGCGGCGCCACCCCCGTCGCCCTGGCCACGTCCTTCAGCTTGGTCCGTTCGCCGGAGTGCTCCGTAAAGTACTTGGCGACCTTGTCGATCGCCTCCACCTGCGGATCGGCCTTGCGCTCAACAGACTCCGGCTCGCAGCGCAGGCACGCGCGAAACCCGGCGGCGCGCGCCATCTCAGCCGTCGGGTAGAAGCTGACGTTCTTCCGCTCCGGTCGGCGGCTGGAGCAGCTCGGCTTGCAGAAGACCTTGGTCGTCTTCACTGCGTAGAAGAACTGGCCGTCGGCCTTCGCATCGCGGGCCAGCACCTGCTGCCAGGCCTTGCCGGCGAAGACGCTCGGAACCTTTACCTTGGGAACATTGCCGTGGAGAGAAGAAGTCATCGTCATACTCAGTATCTTCCTTCCGCACGCAAAACGCCGCACTCCGCTTTCGGACAGGGAACTCGCCGGACGAAGAACAGAAACGCACTCTCGCAAAGAGCGCAAAGCAAACAAAGCCTCGCAAAGGATTTCTTCGCGTATCTCGGCTCCCTTAGCGCTCTTTGCGAGAGCGCTTTGCACCTCAGCTCTTCGGCGGCAGCGGCACCTTGTTCCCCGCAGCATCCACTTCGAAGCTCTCCACCGAAAACTTCTTCAAATCCGCAACGCCGAAGCTGGTCGTGATCGCCACATCCGTAGCATCGCGGCCAACCGCCATCAGCACGCGTCCCATGCGCTCATCGTTGTGGCGTGCGTCCATCGTCCACCACTTTCCGTCCAGAAACACCTCATACCACGCGGAGAAGTCTCCCGGCCCGCTGTCCGGCCGGCGGATATCGCCCAGGTAGCCGGTCACATAGCGCGCCGGAATATTCATCGCTCGCGTAAACGTGATCGCGAGGTGCTGGAAATCCCGGCACACGCCCACCCGCTCCGTAAACACATCGAGCGCCGTCTTCTGCGGCCGCGCGCTCGCGTAGTCGAAGCGCACATGGTTGTGCACCCAGTCCCGTATCCAGATGGCCCGCGCCCATCCGGGCGTCGTATGCCCGAACAGATCCCCGGCGACCAGCGAGAGCGAGTCCACCTGGCAATAACGGCTGGCCAGCAAAAACTGCAGCGTCTCGGTCGGAAGGTCCTCGATCTGGTGCTGCGTGGCCTCGGTACAGATCGGGTCCTTGGCCGCATCGCGCTCAACCAGGCTTCCGCCCGAAAGCCGCAAGCGCCCCTGCGGCGCCAGAAATCTCGTGCAGCGATTGCCGAACGAGTCGACATAATCGCCGAACTCGACCGCCGTCACCGTGTCGCCGTCGACGTGCTCCACCGTCAGCACCTCGCCGCCGCGCACCGCGGTGTCCAGCGAAGGGTGCAGTCGCAGCAATCCAATCATCGCGACGTTGTGCGGCAGATCGAACTCAATTGCAAAGCCGGATCGAATCAGCATAGGGTTTCCTTTCTTTCGTGAGATGCAGACTCGAATCAAAATCGCAAGCAACTTTGCCTAGAGTACACGCCGTGCAAAGGGAAGCGGCTGGAGCATGAGAGCTCCAGCCGCCTGCAAAAAAGAACCTTGAAGCTACTTCGCCGCGGTCAGCTCGGAGACGCCAGCCTTCAGCGCCGCAGCTTTATCCGTCTTCTCCCACGTAAAGTCGTTGCCGCTCCGTCCGAAGTGGCCATACGCCGCCGTCTGCTTGAAGATCGGCCGGCGCAGGTCCAGCGACTCGATGATGCCCTTCGGCGTCAGCTTGAAGTTCGCGCGCACCAGCTCCGTCAACTGGTCCGCATCGATCGTTCCGGTGCCGAACGTATCCACCAGCACGCTCACCGGCTCTGCTACGCCAATCGCATACGCCAGCTGTACTTCGCAACGATCCGCCAGGCCAGCTGCGACGATGTTCTTCGCCACATACCGCGCCATGTACGCTGCGCTGCGGTCCACCTTGGTCGAATCCTTGCCGGAGAACGCGCCGCCGCCGTGCCGGCCCATGCCGCCATACGTGTCGACAATAATCTTGCGCCCGGTCAGCCCGGAGTCGCCCATCGGTCCGCCGATCACAAACCGCCCCGTCGGATTGATGTGGAACTTCGTGTTCTCATCCAGCAGCTCCGCCGGAATCACCGCGCGGATCACATGCTCTTCAATCTCCGCGCGCAGCTTCTCGTTGGTGACGCCGTCCTCGTGCTGGGTCGAGATAACCACCGCATCGATGCGGCTCGGCTTGCCCACTTCGGCATACTCCACCGTCACCTGGCTCTTGCCGTCCGGTCGCAGATACGGCATCTTGCCGTTCTTCCGAACTTCCGTCAGCTTCGCGCTCAGCTTGTGCGCAAGCGAGATCGGCAGCGGCATCAGCTCCGGCGTCTCGTTGGTCGCGTATCCGAACATCATGCCCTGGTCGCCCGCACCGCCCGTGTCGACGCCCTGCGCGATGTCCGGCGACTGGGTGTTGATCGTCGAAATCACCGCACAGGTCTTCGCGTCGAACCCTGAATCCGAATGCGTATAGCCGATCTCGGCAACCGTCGAGCGCACCAGCGTCTGGAAGTCCACATACGCCTTGGTCGTAATCTCGCCGGCGATCACCACCAGGCCGGTGCAGGTCAGCGTCTCGCACGCCACGCGGCTGGTCGGGTCCTGCGCCAGGCACGCATCCAGAATCGCATCGGAGATCTGGTCGGCAATCTTATCCGGATGCCCTTCGGTTACAGACTCACTCGTAAAGAGAAAACGGTCGCGTTTCGTCAAAATAAAACTCCTCGTCCAACCTGAAGGTAGGAGCCCATCGCAGTAGCAGGGCAATCCTTCTATCTTACCCGGCCCATGAGGTTTTCTGCGAGTGGGCGTTCAAAGACCTGTTTCGTGGCTCCTCCCGACCTTCGGTACGGGTCGGCCCCAGCTGATACGCCGTGGATGCCGGCGACCGTGTTATACAAGCATCACCGTGTCCCCTCGCGAAGAGAACTCATCCCAGAACGACGTCTCGCCTCGAGTCCTACGAGGCGAGGAAGCGCCAGAAGCGGCGACCGCGACCGGCACGACACGACCGGCAACATTGGCTCAGAGCCAACCCGGGTGGGTGGAAGATGTACCGCTCGCTGTGCGCAATGGCAACGCTGCTTCGCCGTTCCAGACTGAATCTCTGCCCACGCTTCGCGTTCCGGGTCCGAAGCGAACCATCAATCTCCTGCTTCTGCTGGTACTCCTCAGCGCTGTCTTCCTGGATTATTGGCAATACAGCCGCTCCTACCATCAGAATGCGAACGTCTACCTCGATCTGGTCGCCGGCACCGCCCTCGCCCCCGCGCAGTATCGGGTCGGGGTCGTCGATACGGCTTACTCTCTCGCGTCGCACACCCATCTCCCGCTGCGGGACTGGCTTACGCTGCTCGATCTCGTCTCGGCAGCCACGGCAGGCTTCGTTCTCCTCACGATCCTCCGACGCTCCCGCGCCTATTTGTCGGCGGTTGTGCCGGTACAGTGGCTTGGGGAGGTCTCCTTCGTTGCGCTGTTCCAGTTTTACCTGGGTTGGCTCCTTTGGTACCAACGCCCGGAGACCCTGCCGACGGCCGCCTTGCTCACGCTCGCTCTCCTCTTCCTCACGCTGCCGCTCGGCAACAAGCTCGTCGCCCCGGTTATCTCCGCCTTGGGGCTTCTGGGCGTCACCCTGGCGCAGAGCTTCGTTCGCGCCGATGTTGCCTTTGCGTTTCATCTCGGAGTGCTCGTCGTCTGCCTTCTGCGCCCACGCGCCTCCTTTGTCCTGCGCAGAATGCCGCAAGCGGCCGTCAGCTGCGCCGGCCTGTTCGCCGCCGTGGCCATCCAGCTCTTCCTGATGCGCGTGGAGTTCCCCCACGCTACCTACGGCGATACGCCCGTTGTGCAACTCGTGAAAAATGTGAGAGACGCCACCGGCTACCTGCCCTTCCTCTGCGTGATGCTACCGGTCGCGTGGGCACTCTGGAGAGTCGCCGTTAAGAAGACGCGTATCGCAAGTGCGGAGGCTGCGCTCCTGACCGCGGCGTGCCTTTTCACGGCGATGTGGTTCGTCGTTGGGATCGCTCAGGAGGTCAGAATCTTTCTACCTTATGGAATCGTCCTGATTCCTCTGCTCGTGACACTGCTTTTGCGCATGGTTGCCCCTGTGGAGGATTACCTGCCAGGCACCCAAGCTTCCGCGTAACTCCTCAGCCACCGCTGCGCAGCTTATGCAGTTCGAAGTGCCATAGCGCCCAACCTGCCATGGCGAGCAGCAATGCGAGCATTAAGACGCCTAACCACCTGCCTGTCGTGCTGCGGCGATTGCCGCCCCTGTTCTTCTTCACGTTCGAGGCGAACGTCACCCACGCGTCCTCCTCCGGTTCCGCTTGCAGCCCGCGTTTCCTGGCGTTTTCCGCCACGCTGGCTTCGAACCGGGGCAACCAGTCCGACTCTTCCAGACCGAGCGCGTTGAGGTACGCACGCAGTATCCCCCGGCGAAACACTCCTCCCGGCAGTTCATGAAAGTGGCCAGCTTCCAGGGCTTCGAGATGACGGGAGTTGACCTTCGTCTGCGCGCTCAGCGCAGCGAGCGAAAAACCCCGGTTTTCCCGTTCCACCCGTAGCTGATCCCCAAATACGCCCATGCCCGCCTCTCCTCAGCTGCCGCTTCCGCAGTCTGACCTGCTGCCCCGGCTCAAACCAGACCCTCGCGCGGTTTGTCGCGGTCCTCAAGGCATAATGGTATAGAAACACCTTTATGCGTATCCCGCTCATCGATCGGCTCCCATTTAAGAACGCGGTGGTATTCGCCACGGCACTTTTTGTGGTGCAGCAAGTTGAGCATACGCAGATGGCCTTTTCGGCGCTTACCTTCGCCTTTATCCTCCTTTCCACCCTGGCGTTCAACGCCGCGGGTGGTTTTCTCTATCCGTCAGGATGGTTCATCTTCTTTAACGCGACCCTCACCTGCATCGTGGGACTCACGTTCAAGTCGTTTCTGGGGCAGGCGGGAGAGACTCATCTGCGGGCGCCGGATCTGACGATGTCGGCTTACTGCGTCGGCATGGCGCTTACCATCTTCGTCATCAAGCTGGTTCGCAAGCTTACCCCCAGACGCGGACTTCTGGCCGGAATGGGGCTGGGCGAAGACATGAAGAAGGCCGCGCTCGGGGCCTTCCTCCTCGGTGCCCTCGTCCAGCTTTCCACCTACGCCGTGCAGGAGAGCGGTACGCTCTTCAGCGCGCTGCGCCAGATCAACTTCTTCACCCAGATGGGCGTTCTGCTGGGCACGTTCTACGAGGTGAAGAGCTCCAACGGAACCAGGAGCGTGAACTGGATCGTCTGGTCCTCCGGCCTTTTCATGTTTATTACCGGCGGCCTGCTCACGTTTTCCAAGTACGGCCTGCTGATCTCGGCCGTCACGTGGCTGGCTACGGCAGTCATCGCGGGGCATAGCTTCACCCTCAAGCAGATCGTCCTCGTCGGGTGCTTCTTCGCGGTGTTCCAGTCCTATCTGGTGCCATACTCCCAGGTGGGACGTGGCCTTCGTGCGGAGGTTGTGACATTTTCTTCTGACGTCAAGACCGTGGAATACGCCTTGCCGCGTCTCGCGGAGTTGCGGCGTGAGTACAAGAAGGGCCAGTCGGAGATAGCCGAGGATGACAACACACCCCACTTGTTCGACCACGCGGAAGGATTCTTCGATCGGCTCAACATGCTCTCACCCGACGACGCCCTCATCGCGTATACCGCGGAAGGCAACGAGGAAGGTTTGCTGCCAACCTGGTGGTCGATCCTGAACGTGGTACCCCACTTCATCTGGAAGGACAAGCCCTTTTACTACATCGGCAACCTCTATGCCCGCGAGATCGGGATGATCGACGAGGAGAACGACGCCACCGGCGTCTCTTTCAGCCCGGTGGCGGACGCATACCACCAGGCGGGCTTCTACGGCGTCTGTCTTATCATTCCACCTGTTCTCTTCCTGCTTTTCGTGGTCATGGACTCTCTCAGCGGCGATATCCGCCAGTCTCCGTGGGGAATCCTCTTCGCCGTCATGTGTATGCACTCCGCGGCAGAGGGCATGATCAACGGCCAGGTGTATATCGCAACCTATGTTGCGTTCGGTGTCATCGTCGCCGCGCTCCTGTGCAAGTACGTTCTTCCCGTTTTGAGCGGAATCATCACCAACTCCAATCGCGTGCGCGCCAGGACGACAATCGACTTCAAACCGGTCCTCCGTCCTCGTTCGCAGCCCATCGGCATGAAACCGGGCCCAGCGCCGGAAAACCTGTAAGAAGCTTGCCTCATCCGCCCCTCCGCACGCGTTCGCCGCGATGCCTTTCTTCTGCGGGAGCCGCTTGTGGAGGCTCTCCCTGCAAACCTTTTGCGCAAAAACAACGCCACATCCCTCGCTTGCCCTCCAAGCGCTCTAGAATGTGCTCCAAGCGCGTGATGCCGACCTTCTCCCAAATCGCCCCGCACGCCGAGGCACCTGCCTCAGCATCCGACGCCGGCGTGAGCCTTCGCGAGGCCGCGCTGCACCTTCTTCTGCTCGTCACCGCCATCGTCTTCTTCGGCCTGCACTACGTGCATCTCTCCGCGGACTTCCCCAACTTCTCCCGCTGGATGGATTGGTCCAAGTACACCGACGAAGGCTGGTATGGCGACGCCGCCATCCGGTTTTACCAGCTCGGTCACTGGAACCTGCCCGGCGACTTCAATCCGGCCGTCGCGCTGCCGGTCTGGCCGCTGCTCGAAGCCGTTCTTTTCCGCTTTACCGGTGTCTCGCTCATCGCCGAGCGCGCCCTTACCGTCTCCGTCTTCGGCGGCATCCTGTTCGCCGGATGGCTCCTTCTTGCCCGTCGCGACCCGGCCCGGCGCGACCCGGCCCGCCGGAACCCGGCCCGGCGCACGCTCTTCTCCACCCAGACGCTTCCCGCCTCCGTCGCGATCCTCTTCCTCGCGGTCAACCCGTTCTGCTTCGTCTTCACCCGCATCGGCATCCTTGAGCCGTTGCTCATCCTTACGACTCTCATCGCGCTGCTGATCGCGCAGCGCGCCCGCGCGCCGTACGCGGCTCCGGGGTTCTCCGATGTCCTTCGCCAGAACCGGTTCGTCATTCTCGGCCTCGGTTTGCTGATCCCGACGATCATTCTTACCAAGACAACAGGCCTGTTTCTTCTGCCCGCCATCGTCTGGATGCTCTTTGCCGCGCTCCACTACCGTCCGCGCGTCTTCCTGGTAGTTGCCGTTCCCGCTGGGGCGCTCGCTCTTATTCTTTGGCTCGCTTACTTCCTGTTGCTCGTTCGCCCGCACTACCTGCTGGACTACCGTTACCTCTTCAGCGCGAACGCTTACACCGGAATCACAAGCAGGAACTGGCCCGGCGTGATCGTATGGTCGGTCCACGGCATAGCCTGGATGGGACGAACGATCGCCGTAGCCTCCGTGGCCGCCGCCGTCTTTGCTCTGCTTCGCCCACGAAGGCTTCTCGCCCATCCCCTCGTCCCGACGCTCATTCTCTGGGCCGCCGGATACACAGCCTTCCTCGCGTATCACAACAACCTTCAGCCTCGTTACTACCTCGTGGTGGCAATCCCGCTCACGCTGTTGCTTCCAGTCGTGGTCGCGGATCTCATCATGCCGAACCTGCGTAGCGTACTCTTTCGGCGAATCGGGGCGATCGCAGCCATCCTCCTAACCGCGCTGATCCTCGTTCCCGACGCCCGCCAGACCGTCCATTTCCTCCGCCACCCGCAGTACACGTTCCTCAGCGCCGCGCGCCGGATTGCCGCGTACATCACCCGTGCGCGCCGCGAGGACCCCGCTCACTCCACGCTGGTGCTCTCTATCTCCGGCTCCGATCTCTCGCTAATGACCGGCCTGCACAGCATCTGTGACGACTTCGGCACGGATGAGCTCGCCGACCGCGTGCGCAAGTACAACCCCGGCTGGGAGGTGAGCTGGAATCTGCTGGAAGATGACACGATGGACGCGCTTACGCCCGCATTTCACATCGAGCGCGTCGCCACCTTCCCGGCCATGGACGATCTCGACCGAAACCAGCTTGTTCTCTACCGCATGGATCCTGCCGCCGAGGAGCCCAATCGCCGCAAACGTCCACGCCGCACGCACCCGCGCATTGGTCAGCAACCCAGTGCGCTGCAACTCGAACACTGAGCTAATTTCTGGAAGAGCCCGTGACCGAATTTCCCGTCTCGTGCCTTCCATCGGAGACGTGGGCGGAAGGAGATGCGGAGCGTGTAGAACGCACCGGCGAATGCCTGCCCTATGCTAGACTCACGTCACGCCGAATGACCCATTCGCAGCAATCCCTGGAGCCCCCCGCACAGACTGCGCGGCCTTTGAAGTTCGCTCATACCCAGGCGTCCGTCCTTCTCGATCTCATCCGCGCTCTCGCTGCGCTCGTCGTGCTCTCGGAACATTGGCGTAATGTGTTCTTCGTCGACTTCTCTCATCTCCCTGCGCACAAGTCGATCCTTCTCATTCCCTATCTCCTCGTCAGCGCCGGGCACCAGGCGGTCGTCGTCTTCTTCGTCCTCAGCGGATACCTGATCTCGGGCTCGGTCTTCCGCATGTTTCAGACAGATCGTTGGAGATGGCGCACCTATCTCCTGCACCGCCTGCTACGGCTTTGGATCGTCCTTTTGCCCGGTCTCATCGTCACCGCAATAGCGGATCGCATCGGCATGAGCCTGCACGCACCGTACGCCGTCGCTCTCTACGCCGGTCTCTCCGGAGATAACGTCGTCGGCCCCGTGCGAGCCACGGCCAACTTCCTGACAGCGCTCAGCAATTTTTTCTTTCTGCAGGGGATCAAGACAGCCTCCTTCGGCTCTGACGGTGCGCTTTGGTCGCTTGCGAATGAGTTCTGGTACTACATTCTCTTTCCGCTCGCGTTTGTCGCCCTGCGGCGCAAGTCGTCTGTCCTCACTCGTCTCTTGCACGCCGTTCTCTTCCTGGCGGTAGCGTGGTTTGTCCGCGACCATATTCTGCAAGGATTTCCCATCTGGCTGCTCGGCACGCTCCTGGTGGTGGTGCGGCCGCCCCGCTTCGGCGCATCGTTCCGTTGGGCTATCGCAGCCGCGTACACCTTTCTGTTCTACGCCTTTGCCCGCGCGCCACAGTTCCAAACGCCGTGGGCTGACTACCTGCTTGGCCTGGCGACGTTCGTCTTTGTGTGGGCCATGCTCTCCGCCGGCGGGCACAGCCACGAGCAATCCACACCCACCCGCATAAGCCGGCTCTTCGCTCGTTTCTCTTACACCCTGTACGTCGCCCACACCCCCATGCTCGTCCTGCTCGCGGCTCTCATCCTCGGCAGGAGCCGCTGGCAGCCGGACGCATTTCACTGCGGCGAGGGGCTCATCATCCTGATCTGCGTCGTCGGCCTTTGTTTTCTGCTGGCAACCCAGACAGAATTTCGCACCGACGCCATCCGCACCCTCCTTGAGCGACGGTTACGACTCACGGTCTAGCAACGATTTGGCGCAACCCACACCGCCAGCCGGCGCAGCAAGCCGGAAGCGTCCGTGTCCTCCCGCGTTCCAGGTCAGTTCTCTTACCCTCTCACCAATTGCATTGACGCGCGCCTCGACTTCCCCTATCCTGAAGACTCGCGCAGTCTCGCGTCTGCACGTACCTCTTCGCCTGTCCGCAACCTTTGCAGGCCGAAGCCCGATGCGAGATCACCGGCGTGGTCCCCACCACACACGCCCAGGCTGACAGACCCTGCCATGCGCTCTCGCAGCACCTCTGTCCCCGGCACCTCGGTCTTCTTTGGGAAAAGCCTTTCCGGCTGCCCTGTGAAACCCATCGCCAGGCTCCCGAACTCCATGCATTCGGCGTCCCTCAGCCGTCTGTTCCACTTGAGCCGTTTCGCCCTCTTCGTGCACCACGCTGCCCTTGATACCGAAGACAGCAGAACCAGGGAGTAACCCGTAGCATGAGCAATCTCAACCAGACCACCACCGTCCCGAACTCCAAAGCCGTCGAACGCAAGTGGTTCGTCATCGACGCTTCGGGCAAGACGCTCGGACGCCTCGCGACCGTCGCCGCCTCCGTGCTCGCGGGCAAGCTGAACCCGCTCTACACGCCCTACCTCGACATGGGCGATCACATCATCGTGATCAACGCCGAAAAGATTGTGCTCACCGGCATGAAGAGCGACCAGAAGCTCTATCGCCGCTACACCGGCTTCCCCGGCGGCCTGCGTGAAGAGAGCTTCATCAAGCTCCTCGCCCGCCGTCCCGAAGCCATCGTCGAGCAGGCCATCAAGGGCATGCTTCCCAAATCCAAGCTCGGCCGCCAGATGGCCACCAAGCTGAAGGTTTACAAGGGCGACAAGCACCCGCACCTCGCGCAGCAGCCCCAGCCGCTCGAGTTCCACGCTTCGAACGCCGCCAAGACCCCCGGCCAGCCGAAGCCCGGCCAGCCAACGCACAACGCGACGGCGCACCACGCCGCCCTCGAAGGCTAACGCATCCGCGGCTGAACCTCAGCCGCTCGCCTGTTCTTAGGCGGAAGGTCAGGGCTTTAGCCCTGACACTCTACGGAACCAGAAATCAGGGGCTTCAGCCCCGGGCTTCGGCCCAAACGCTTCTAAGGAGCATCATGGCAGATCTTATCCAGTACTACGGAACCGGCCGGCGCAAGTCCTCCATCGCCCGAGTCTTCCTCCGTCCCGGCAGCGGCACCTTCACCGTCAACAAGAAGGAAGCCGACGTCTACTTCGTCACCGCGCAGCAGCGCGCCGCCGCACGCCGTTCGCTCGGCATCGCCGGCATTGAAGAGACCTTCGACGTCCTTTGCACCGTTCGCGGCGGCGGCGTCATGGGCCAAGCCGATGCAGTCAAGCTCGGCATCGCACGCGCTCTCATGGAATTCAACCCCGAGCTCCGCAAAGCGCTCAAGGCCGAAGGCCTCACCACCCGCGACTCCCGCGGCAAGGAACGCAAGAAGTACGGCCAGAAGGGCGCACGCGCACGCTTCCAGTTCTCCAAGCGCTAGTACGACAGCTTCTAGCCGCTAGCTTCTAGCTTCTAGCTAGCGGCTAGTAGCTAGAAGCTAGAAGCTGCCTTACCCGCTTCACCCGCCGAACTAACCCTCGGTGGCCAGGACTCAAATCTCCCGACGCGTCGTCGCTAGGGATCAATCCAGACCGGCGGAACCAGGCCCACGAGAGCCCTCCGGCGCGGTCTCAAAACAGGAGCCTCACATGGCAAGCATCACGATGAAAGAACTGCTCGAAGCCGGCGTCCACTTCGGTCACCAGACCAAGCGCTGGAACCCCAAGATGAAGGAATACATCTTCGGCGAGCGCAACGGCATTTACATCATTGACCTCCAGAAGACCCTCAAGATGTTCAAAGAGGCGTCCAAGTTCGTCACCGACCTCACCTCCACCGGCAAGCTCATCCTCTTCGTCGGCACCAAGCGCCAGGCGCAGGATGCCATCGCCGAAGAAGCCACCCGCGCCGGCATGCCCTACATCAACTCCCGCTGGCTGGGCGGCCTGCTCACCAACTGGGTTACCGTGCAGAAGTCCGTCAAGCGCCTCCAGGAGCTCGACGACATGTCGACCGATGGCCGCTACGAACTCCTCACCAAGAAGGAAGTCATCAAGCTCGAGCGCGAGCGCAAGCACCTTTCGACCAACCTCTCCGGCATCAAGGCCATGAAGCGCCTGCCTGACGCCATCTTCGTCGTTGACTCCAACAACGAGGCCATCGCCGTCGCCGAAGCCCGCAAGCTCGGTATCCCGGTCGTCGCCGTCGTCGACACCAACTGCGATCCCACCGTCGTCGACTACGTCATCCCCGGCAACGACGACGCCCTCCGCGCCATCCGCCTCTTCACCATGAAGATGGCCGACAGCGCCTACGAAGGCGTCCAGATGGTCTCCGAGCGTGCCTTCACCACCGAAACCGCGGACATCCGCCCCATGCCGACCGAGTCGCACTTCATCGGTCTCGAAGATGAAGACGGCGCGGACGCACCGGTGCAGGAATCGACCGGAACCGCCGAAGCCTCCATCGAGGATGTCGTCGGCGACGAAGACGTCGAGAACATCGACCTCGAAGCCGTTCTCGGCGGCGGCATCAAGAAGGCCCCGGCCGCAGCCACCGAGCCCGAGCCGGAACTCGAGCCCGAGCACATCGAAGCCTCCGCATAGCTCAAGGGCACGACTCCATTCGTGTCGTCACCGCGCGACCATCGGAAGGGCACGGCTCCATTCGTGCCTTAACCGTGCAACCATCGGAAGGGCACGGCTCCATTCGTGCCTTAGCCGTGCAACCATCGGAAGGGCACGGCTTTAGCCGTGCCGTAACGTGCCACCTATAAGATTGCGGCGCGGGCTTCAGCCCGCGCCGCTTCGCAAAGGGAATGAATACTGATGTCTGACAACGTAAAGATCGACGCCAAGCTCGTCAAGGAACTCCGCGAAAAGTCCGGCGCCCCCATGGGCGACTGTCTTAAGGCCCTGCAGGAAGCCAAGGGCGACATGGAGAACGCATTCGTCGTCCTCCGCAAGCGCGGCATGGCCTCGGCCGCCAAGAAGGCCTCGCGCACCACCAACGAAGGCGCAGTCGGCACCTACATCCACGCCGGCGGCAAGATCGGCGTGCTCATCGAGCTCAACTGCGAGTCCGACTTTGTCGCCCGCACCGAGGACTTCCAGGAGCTCCTCCGCGACATCGCCATGCACATTGCTGCCACGGACCCCAGGTTCATTGGCCGGGAAGAAGTCTCGCAGGCCGACCTCGACCGCGAGAAGGAAGTCTTCCTCGCGCAGCCCGCGATGAAGGGCAAGCCCGAAGCCGTCGTCTCGAAGATCCTCGAAGGCAAGATGTCGAAGTTCTACGAGGAAGTCTGCCTCCTCGACCAGCCGTTTATCAAAGAAGCCAGCCAGACCATCTCGCAGCTCATCGCCGCGAAGGTCGCCAAGCTCGGCGAAAACATCTCGGTCCGCCGCTTCGCCCGCTTCAAAGTAGGCGCCCCCGACTGGACCGTCGCCCAGACCAAGATCGCTGAGTCGGTCGCCGAAGAACCCGCAGCCTGACCCGATCCCTCGGCTTGCGCTTTCGACCGCCGCCATCCGCAGGGATACGCGTTACCTGACATACTTCGAACCGGAAGCGCACGCGTTTATGCATGCCGTAATAGCCTCGAACCGGAAGGGCACGCGTTTACGCGTGCCGTAGTAGCCTCCACCAAAACCGACCGAGCCTGGGCGACAGCCCAGGCTCGGTCCGTTTGCTCGCAAGCGATGAGCGCAACTCGAGCAACCCAACCCGGCCCAGCCCCCTTTGTCATTCCGCAGCGAAGCGGAGGAATCCGCTTCTCGACTTGTGTTTTTCCGAGGGTCAAACGCCGATGGCATCCACCAGCACGAGGTAATGAATCGGGCTTGTGTCGGCAACGACGATCACCGCAGGATCACGAGCGCGGCAGCGCAGCGCCGTCGCTCGCGTTCCGGTCCGCCGTCTCGCGATCTTCAATCCAGTCAGCCATCCTGTAGTTCAGATCGACTCCGTGGGCTGCGAGAAACTCGTGCACTTCCAGTCGCGTCCCGAACCCCAGCATCTGACGGACGATCCCCTCGGAAATCGTCCCGCTGCGATACCCCTCAAGCGCCAGACTCTCCAGAACCGCCCGCGAAGGGTCCTTCCCCAGCGACGAGAACATCGTTGCAACCGCGTCCAGGACATCGATGGTGACTTCCATGCCCTTTATCATACTTGCAGACCCAGACACACCGTACCAGCCGTCCATCAAGCAAGCCAGCCGGACCATCTCGCAGCTCATCGCCGGGAAGGTCGCCAAGCTCGGCGAAAACATCTCGGTCCTCCGCTTCGCCCGCTTCAAAGTCGGCAACCCCGACTTGGCCGTCGTCCAGACGAAGACTGCCTCCGAAGAGCCCCAAGCATACCCAACCACTTGGGGCACGGCTTCAGCCGTGCCGCAAGAGCTACGCTGATTTCAAAAAGAGCGTGGGCGACAGCCCAGGCTCCTCCTTTTGCTGTGATGAGCAGTCAAGTAAACTATATAAAGGTTAAGCATTCGTTGAGGAGACTATGGCTAGCATGCAGCTCTCAATACCCCACCGTTTCCGCTCCGGCGCCGAATTGATTGCACTCTTGACTCCCTCCCAGAGGGAAGCCATACAGGTCTCTCTCTCTGAGGACGATGCACCTCGTTCCGCTGATATAAAGCGCGAGACAAATTCCCTTGAGAGCCTAAGTGCTACTGACTTGGAGAAAATAGTCGTTACTCTCAGATCTTTGTACACGGCGCGCATAAAGGGTAGGCATTCCGTTGAGAAGTTTGTAAGAGACGTAATGAAGGATATGCGACGGAGGAAGCCCAATATGTTCTCTTCCCCGGATGGGTGGGTCGCTGCAACCCGGAATTTTGAGACATTATTACGGATCGAAAGCTTAGAAATGGCCCACCGGGAGCGCCACCTTCTGGGAGCAGACGATAAGAGGTTTTGCGGTGCTGAAGTGCTGGTAGATCTCCGACCAGTTTTTACCGGAGATGCCGGTGACGAACTTCGAAAATTAATGGTTTCATACCGTCTGAGGCTAGGTTTTCATACTAAAAATGACACGCACGAGGACCTCTACATCAGCCTTGACCTCGATGACATTCAGGCGCTTCGCGAAAGTCTGAATCAAGCCGAGCTGCAGGGCGACGTCCTACAGAAGCAGGCCAAGAAGATGCTTCGCCTAGGAGGCGCCTAGTGTTTTGCGAAACCGAGAAGTCAAGAGAAGACTCGAGTCGATTTGATAAGGATTGGAGTACGAGCGGAGTAAGTCAGAAATCATCTTGGTATCACTTGAAGAAGGTACCCGTTCCTCAATCTGTGTCTTTTCCAAGTATTAAGAGCCAATTCCACATTCTAGCGAAAGAGTGGCGGAGAGATACCGACTGCGTGTCGTCAGTACAAGAGATTGTTGATAATAGCGCATACCAGGCGATCATTGAGCTTGACAAGCCTGCACTGCCATTCATTCTGGCAGATTTACGCGATGAAGGCGCGCTATGGTTTGAAGCGTTGAGGCAGATTACGGGGGAGGACCCCGTCACACCCGACATCCGAGGCGACTTTGCGAAAATGAGGGAGCGATGGATTTTGTGGGGCCAGAGCCGCAAGTACCTCTGACGAAAGAGCGTCTGGCTGAAGCCAGAAGTTGGGTGAACGAAAGATTTATTCACATTAATGAGTCTTTCGTCGTTACGAGTCCCTGTGACTTTTACAACTGCATTGCGCATGCTTTGGGCCGAAGCACCGGCTTGATATGGCCGTCCTCAAAGGACGGCGAGTGGCCAGCGGATATCGCCCTTACCGACAACATATCGAGCTTCGCCGAGATGCTCGCCCGACACAATTATGAACCCTGCACAACCTCAAGCGTTGAGGCCGGATTTGAGAAGATCGCGCTCTATACAAAAGATAGGTATGTTAAGCACGCCGCGCGACAACTAGATAGCGGCCGGTGGACAAGTAAATTGGGCTACAAGGACTATGACATTGCGCACCACAGCTTGGAAGATTTGGAAGGGAAACGGTATGGATATGCTAAAGACTTCTTTCGTAGGACAATAATTGGCACTGAAATCGACTGAATAGTTAGGAAGGTCAGCCTGTAACTGACAGCGCAGAGCGCGGGCCGCGTTCTGGGTCGCAAGATGGCAACTGGTGTCGTCGATCGCAAGACCGGCGTCGTGAAGCGTGAAGGCCTGTTCAAGCCCGAGATGATGGAAGGCTGGCTCCAGCGCGGCAACGTCGTCCTGCGCGGCGGAGGCCTGGATGAATCGCCCGACTTCTGCAAGCGCCCTCCCCACGTACTCGCAGTCCACGGAGACACCATCCGCATCCTCCACACGCTCTCCCCGCTCGGCGTAGCCTTGGCCGGCGCCAACGAGTTCGACCCCTGCAAGGATTGACTCGCCCTGTGGAAAACCTTGTCAAGGGGGTCGGGTTTGCACAATCGCCTCATCCTAAACAATCAAAGGCACTTGCGCCAGAAAACAAAATGACGCTTTTACCCTGCTCCAGCGGGTAAACTAGAAGTAGTGAAGAAATAACAAGACCCACGCCTAAACGCCGTGGGTCTTTCCGTTTACACCCTGCGTCTTCCCCGCGCAAAGCGGCCTCATCCGCCCCCCGTAGCCTCATAACTCCCTTGTTTGCAATATTTTACCCGTAACCTCAATCGATTGAATATTTTGCAAGGAGAGCGGTCGCTAAGTCGTTGCATCCATTGACCTTTTACCAATGCATTAACCGGGGGGGAGCCCCCCGGTCATTCCCCTGCATCTGAACACAATCGAGGTGATTCGTGAAAATTGGCTTTCTCGCTCCCGGCAACTCATCCTCCGAGGAGATGCTCAACCGGCTCCAGGCCCAGCGAACCCGCGACGAGTTCTTCACCTGGATCCCCGGTGCCCAGCCTCCCGCAACCGACTTGGACATCCTCATCTCGATCGGCAAAGTCGGTCCCGAGCAGCTCGACGCGCTTCTCAAACTCGCACTCGTCCAGACTGCCAGCGCCGGATACGAGGCCGTCGACGTCGAAGCAGCCTCCGAGCTCGGAATCTGGGTCGCCTCCGCCCCCACCACCCGCACCGGCAACGGCGAGTCTGTCGCCGAGTTCGCCATCCTGCTCATGCTCGGCGCAGGCAGGCGCCTGAACGAGGAACTCGCCTGGACCCACACTGACAAATCCAGCCGCAAGGAGCGTCCAGAGCAGAACAAAGCCCTCTTCGGCAGCACCATCTGCGTCGTCGGGCTCGGCGGCATCGGCCGCATGCTGGTGGAGCGCCTGCGCGGCTTCGGTGTGACCCTCATTGGAGTCGACCTGCACCCCGATCAAGCGCCACCGGACGTCAAAGCCTTTCCCACCAGTCAGCTCAAAGAAGCCGTAGCCTCCGCCGACTTCGTCGTTCTCGCCGTCCCCGGCAGCAAGGACAACGAGAACATGATCAACGCCGAGGTCATCAGCTCGATGAAGCAGGGCGCGGTCCTCGTCAACGTCGGTCGCGGCCTCCTCGTGGACGAACAGGCACTCCTCGCCGCCGTAAAAAGCGGACACCTCTGGGGCGCAGGCCTCGACGTCATCAAGGACGAGCCCATCGACCCTTCCAACCCGCTCCTCGCCGAGCCGCGCATCCTGATCACGCCCCACAGCGCCGGCTTCACCGAATCCATGCTGCGCGGCACCGTCGAGTACCTCGCCGAGGTTCTGGACCGCTACGAGCAGGGCATGCAGCCCGAAGGCGTCGTCAACGATCCTAAACAGCCCCGCGTCCCGCTACGACCGGAAGCTTAGCACGGTTCCTGGGGCTACGCACCACGCAAACCCTTCTGAGCCTCCAGCCGAGCCTTCGTAAGCGAAGCGACGGGATCGCTCGTCGGGTAGAACTCCATGGCGATCCAGCGCTCATAACCGAGTCTCCCCAGCGTCCGGTAGATCATGTCGTAGTCGATTTCGCCGGTACCCGGTTCGTGCCGCCCAGGCACATCAGCGATGTGAATCAGACCCACCAGGTCGATGTTCTTTTCAAGCTTCTCGATCAGGTTCCCGTAGCTTCGCTGCTCGTGGTAAACGTCATACAGAACGCGCAAATTCGCCGCGTTCACGGCGCGTGCAATGTCGAAACCTTCTGTGACGGTCGAGAGATAGATCGCCGGATTTTCCAGCAGATCAATCGGCTCAATCACGATCTCGACCTTGTTCTGAGCCGCCTGTGCCGCCGCCCATGTCAGGTTGTCGATGGAAGTCTGACGCTGCAGCCCTGCCGGTGCGCCCTCCACCTTGTTGCCCGAGAGCAGAATGACGCGCCCGCAGCCGAGCGCATGCGCAGCCGCAAGATGCTCAACAAACTGCGCGCGGAAAGCACCGCTATCCTGCGGCACGGCAAACCCGGCCTTCACGCCGCTCATCGCATCCACCACCAGGCCCAGCGACTTCAGCCGCGCGAGAATATGAGCGCGCTCCTCCGGCGTCCACGCATGAAACTCGCCGACCAGCTCCACGCCCTGGTATCCCGCCTGCGAGACGATCTCCAGGCAGCGTTCAAACGGCGCAAGCTTCTCAAGCGTCCACAGCATCACGGAAAACCGCACCTGCGTCTGCTGCGCCGCCAGGCGCCCTCCCGTCTGCGACAGCACCGCACAACCCGTCATCCATCCAAACTCGCGTCGATTCATCCCTTGCCTCCCTTCTCGTTCCTTTGCGCTGTTCTTTGCGCTCTTCGCGAGAGCGCTGTTGCCCCTGCCTGCCCCTGACCGATCGCAAGGGATCACCTTACCCCGTCAGCCTTGCGGGTGGTCGTGGAAAAACTACTTTTCCACATAAAAGATTTTCCTAGGCGCAAAGGCCCACCCTAATTTATCGTCGTTTCACAACCTCTAGTCATTTGCGACCTAAGCGCGTCAGGGTATCTCCGCGCTTCAGTGAATTCCTGTCTCTCGAACAGAAACGCGCGCGATCCCTTGTCCCTGGTTGAACCGTTCTTTTAACGAAAAGCCGCACTGACGCATTCTCGTAGGAGCCGCTCCATGATCCGCTGTCGCAGCCCCCGTAGTGCCTTTTTTCTTGCTCCGCTTGCCGCCTCCGCCCTGCTTCTCGCTCCATCCGCGCTCCACGCGCAGCAGACTCTTGGAGCGATCACCGGCGTCGTCACCGACCCTGAGGGCAGCATTCTCCCGGGTACCGCGGTCTCCCTCGTCGGGGAGCAGACCGGCCTCAAGCGCAGCGCCACGGCCGGCTCCAACGGCTTCTACGAGTTTCAGAACCTTCCCATCGGCAGCTACACGCTCACCTTCTCGCGCGACGGTTTCGAGTCCGACCGTTTCCCCGGCATCCAGGTCCAGGCCGACCGCACGATCACGCTTCCCGCTCAGCTCAAGGTCGGTGCCGTCTCCGATTCCGTAACCGTCGACGCCACGCCGCTGCTTAACGCCGTCGACACCACCAACGGGTACGTACTCGATAAAGCCCAGCTCCAGGCCATCCCCCTCGCCACCGGCAGCTTCACGGGCGTGGCCATTCTCTCACCCGGCGTCAACGCGGAGCTCCCCAGCGGCACCGGCTCGAACGCCGGCCTGGGCAACCTGCCCATCTGGGCCAACGGCCAACGCGACACCTCGAACAGCTTCGCACTCAACGGCGTCGACGCCTCCAACCTCTTCAACGGCAAGTCGACCTCGCAGGTGGGCTCCGCGCGTGTCATCAACTCGACCGGCGTTTCGAGCAGCTCGGGCGCCGGCGGCGTCATCCAGACCGCAGCCTCCATCTACCTCTCGATCGGCAATGCCATTCCCACGCCTGCGCCCGAAACCATCGAAGAGGTCCGCGTCAACGCCTCCATGTACGACGCCTCGCAGGGCTCGACCTCCGGCGCGCACATCGATCTCGCCACCAGCTCCGGCACCAACGATCTTCATGGCTCGCTCTACGGCCGCCGCGGCACCAACTGGCTCAACGCCGCACCCTTCTTCTTCAAAAACGACCAGGACATCCCTGAGAACGACAAGAATCCCGAGCTCCACCGTTACATTCTTGGCGGTACAGTCGGTGGGCCCATCATCAAGAACAAGCTCTTCGCGTTCCTCTCCTACCAGCACCTGCACGTCTCCGACCAGGAGATCGGCGATGGCTTCCTCAACGTCCCCGTCGGCCTCAGCGACACCACCCGAACTGCTAACGGCTTCGCCAATATCGTTAACGCGCAGTATCCCGGCGCGAGCGTTACCGGCAACAACCTCGGCGCGGGTGATATCGACCAGACCGCCCTTGCGCTCTTCAACTCGCCCGCGCTTCCAGGCGAGCCCGGCAAATGGCTGATCCCGAACGACACCGGTTCGAGCTTCCTCTCGCCGCAGCATCCCTTCGACGCCTTCCTGCCCGGCACCGGCCGCTTCGACGCCGACCTCGCCGTCGCCAACCTCGACTACAACGCCACCTCCAAAGATAACGTCGCGCTCAAGTACTACTACCAGCACGATCCCACCATCGCGCCCTACTCCTACTCAAGCGTGCCCGGCTTCACCGAACACCTTGATTCCGGCGCGCAGGTCTTCTCCATCATCAACACCCTCAACCTGCGCTCAAATCTCAGCACCACCCAGACCATCGGATTGCTCCGCGAGAAGATCTACGGCGACAACGAGCAGCCGTTCGGCCCGAACAACTTCCCGGGCGGTGCGGCCGGCAACGGAACCATCAACGAGTTCGGCTCCAACTACTTTCCGGGCGTCTCCATCTACAACGTCCTGGGCGATGCCGCGTATGCCGCCGGCGTCAGCACCGGCGTGCTGAACATCGGCCCGAATGCCGAGGGCCAGTCGCCGAACACAGGCGTCTTCCAGAACCGTCTTCAGCCCTCTGGAAACGCCATCTATACGCACGGCAAACACACGATTCAGTTCGGCCTCAGCTACGAGTACACGCAGCTCAACACAGCCGACCGCCGCACCAACACCGGCACCGTCGCCACCGACGACCTCAGCGCCTTCTCGCAGGGCTTCGTCACCCCCGGCAGCGCCTCCACCGGCTTCTACGTCAGCTCATTTCTACGCGGCAATGCCAACCGTTACTATCGCGCCAACCAACTCGGAAGCTACGTGCAGGATAAGTTCCAGGTCACGCCGCACCTTTCGCTCACCGCCGGCGTGCGCTACGACTGGGACGGTGGACTGACCGAGAAGAACGGAAACCTCTTCAACTTCGACCCATCGCTCTACAACTACAACGCCACCGCGGACACCATCAACAACCCCGGCTTCGTCATCGCGGGCAACAACGCCAACGGAACCCAGGGCGTCAGCAACACCACCCTCACCGGCCGCCAGTGGGGCATCGGCCCGCGCCTCGGCGCCGCATGGTCGCCCGCGAAGTTCAAGGATAAGGTCGTCGTCCGCGTCGGTACCGGCATGTACTACGATCGCGGCGAACTCTTCAGCTACTTCTCGCCCGGCTATGCCATCGGCACCGTCACCGGCGGCCCGTTCGGCGTCAACCAGCAGCTGCCCTTCGTCACCGCGCAGTCATGCCCGGTCGGCTCGCTCTACGACGGCTACATCCCCACCTGCAGTGGCGGCGGCGGATATGACCCACCGGTTTACACCCCCACGGGTGCCCAGGGCGCGGCCGAAGGGAACCTGGAAAATCCCTATACCAGCACGGCGCAGGCAGCTCCCACCAACCCCAAAGCCTCAGACCTGAGCAAGTACCTGCCGAACATCGCTTCCATCGATAACGGCGGCCAGCCCATCTCACTCGGCATCTACGACCGCGCCAACAAGCTGCCGTACACGTACAACTACACGCTGGATGTGCAATGGCAGCCGCGCAACGACCTCGCCATCGAGCTCGGCTATGTGGGCAATCTCGGCCGTCATCAGGTCATCCCCGTACCCTTCAACCAGCCTGGCATCGCTTCGCCCAGCAATGCGATTCACGGCGAGAACTACTCCTACGGCTACATCGTCGGCAACTCCGTCCTGCCCAACGGCAACCCCTACGACGAAGACTACGAAGGCGGAAACATCGACCATCGCGTGCCCTACATCGGCTACGCCGCGGAGTCCATCGACTACAAGGCCGCCGGTATCGACTCCTACAACGCGCTTACCGCGCACGTGGACAAGCGCATGAGCCACGGCGTCGAGGTCGGCGCCTCCTACACCTACTCGCACGCGCTCGACGAGCAATCCGGTCTCGGCCTCTTCTACAACGGCAACAATCCGCTCAACCTCCGCGACGGCTATGCCTCCGCCGACTTCGACCGCACCCACGTCCTCAACTTCACCTACGTCTTCCGGCTGCGGGACTTCTACTCCAAAGAAACGCTACAGGGCAAGTTCACGGATGGCTGGTCGCTCGCCGGCCTTACCGTCCTCCAGTCCGGCCAGCCTTACTCGGTCATCGACTTCTCCGGCGCCATCGGCAGTATCTACTACGGCGTCTCCGACGGCATCACCAACCCCATCGTCCCGCTCAACTACAGCGCCTGCTCGCCCAAGTCCGCGAAGACCGGCCTCTCCGGCGCCTTCGGCGATCTCGCTCTCAAAGCTTCGTGCTTCTACGTCCCCGTCATTCCGGCTGGTGGCCTCAACGGAGCCGTTCCCACCTCCGACCCCTACGAGACCAACTTCACCAGCGGTCAGCGCAACATCTTCCGCCAGGCCTTCCAGAAGCGCGCCGACGCCTCGATCGTCAAGATGACCAACTTCGGCGAGCGCTACTCGCTCAAGTACACCTTCGACGTCTTCAATCTCACCAACACCTCCAGCTTCGACGTCCCCGGCAACGAGGTTTCGCAGAATGCAAACTACAATGGCTTTCCCGGAGCGGCCGGAAGCTATGCGCTCGGGGTCGCGCCCACCGGCAGCACCTGCTCCACCACCGCCGGCGTAGCATCCTCGCAACCCAACACTGGCAACTATTTCTACAACTGCCCATCCGGCCTCGGCCAGGTCACGCACACCATCGGCAGCCCACGCCAGATCCAGATGTCCCTCGCCTTCAAGTTCTGAAAGACAGCTTCTAGCTCCTAGCTTTTAGCTAGAAGCTAGAAGCTAGAAGCTGCCTCCATGTCCTCGATTCAGAAACGGCTCGAAGAGTACTTCCAATTCCAGCGGCACGGCACCACGTGGCGAACCGAGACCCTCGCCGGTCTCACCACGTTCGTCACGATGGCGTACATCATCTTCGTCAACCCCGCCATCCTGCACGAAACCGGAATGCCGCTCGCTGCGGTCACCATCTCCACCTGCCTGTGCGCCGCGTTCGGGTCCATCCTGATGGGAGCGCTGGCGAATTATCCACTTGCACTCGCGCCCGGCATGGGCCTCAACGCCTACTTCACCTACTCGGTCGTACTTGCTATGCACGTGCCGTGGCAGACCGCGCTTGGTGCCGTCTTCCTCTCCGGCATCGTCTTCCTGCTGCTCACCTTCGGCGGCATCCGCCAAGCCTTGGTCGGAGCCATCCCGCACCAGCTCCACGCAGCCGTCGCCGGAGGAATCGGACTCTTCATTGCGCTGATCGGCCTCAACCGCTCGGGCATCATCGCCAGCGACCCCATCACGCTCGTCAAACTCGGCAACCTGCACGACCGCGCCGTGCAACTCGCCCTATTCGGCATCGTCCTCATCGCCGTGCTGCAGGCGCTGCGCATCAAGGGTGCGATGCTGCTCGGTGTGCTTGGCACCCTCGCTGCCGGCATCCTCTGCCGCCAGGTTCCGCTCGCGCCCAAGCCGCTGGACCTGCACAGCCTCGCCTCAACCGCCTTCAGGCTCGATATCCCCGGCGCGCTCCACATCGGCGCCTTCGAGATCATCTTCGTCTTCCTCTTCGTCGATCTCTTTGACAACATCGGCACCCTCGTCGCTGTCACCACGCGCGCCGGCCTCATCGCGGAAGATCACACCATCCCGCGCCTCCAACGCATCTTCTTCGCCGACGCCACGGCTACGGTCTTCGGCTCGCTCGCCGGCACCAGCACCGTCACCAGCTATATCGAGTCCTCGTCTGGAGTAGCCGCCGGAGGCCGCACCGGCGTCACCGCCATCGTTACCGGACTGCTCTTCCTGGTCGCGATCTTTATCGCGCCGATGGTCGGCGTCATCCCACCCTTCGCCTACGCGCCCGCGCTTATCCTGGTCGGCGCGCTGATGCTGCAACCGACGGCCACCATTGATTGGGACGAGCCGCGCATCGCCATTCCGGCTTTCCTTACCCTTGTAACCATTCCGCTTACGTACTCCATCGCTACCGGGCTCAGCTTCGGCCTCATCGCTTACGCTGTGCTCGAAGTGCTTACCGGACGTGCCCAACGTTCGCACTGGGTGCTCTATGTGCTTGCTTTGCTGTTTCTCGCGCGCTTCGCATTTCTGTCTCACGCATCCTAGCCCTCTGCAAATTTAGCGCAAGCAACAAACCTGCCGCCTCTTCCCGGCATCTATCGCTATGTCGTGGTGCGCACGATCCCTCTACAAATTTGACGCTATCCTTCTGTTAAGAATCAGCTCTGCTTGGGTCCTGCCCCTATGTCTCTTTCCCCTGCCTTGATGCCTCACGCCGTCTGTTGGGCCGCTGCGCCCGGGCTCGTCTGGACGATGGTCGTCACGAATGCCATCACCTTCCTCAGCTATCTTTCCATCTGCTGCACGCTGTTGTATCTGGCGCGTCGAACCGGCCGCGTCATCGCGCGCGACTGGGCGTATTTCACCATTGGGTTTGCGCTCTTTATCGTTGCCTGCGGTTCCACCCACCTGCTGGAAGTCATCACCACCTGGGTGCCGATCTTCTGGGTGGACGCGTGGACCAATATCATCACCGCGCTGCTCTCCGCCTACGTCGCCGTCCAGCTTATCCGCCGCATCGCCGTCATCGCCTTCAGCATCAACGACTACGCTGACCGCCTCGGCAGCGCTGAAGAGGAAAAGCGGCGCCTGCAAGAGTCGCTCTTCGCGTCCCAGACACTCGACGAGCTCTCCCGCATCTCCGCCGTCGTCGCGCACGAGATTGCGAACCCGCTCGAAGCCATCCACAACCTGCTCTTCCTTATTCGCACCCAGGAAGGCGTCTCCGCCAACATCGTCCACCTGGCCACCGCGGCCGACGACGAAGCCGCGCGCGTCCTGACCATCTCCAAGTCAACCCTCTCGTTCTTTCGTCAGAGCACAGAGCCCGAACACGTCGACCTGATGAACGCAGCCGAATCGGTGCGCGTTGTGCTCGAGCCCATTCTTGAAAAACAGAAGGTCGTTCTGAGCCTCGAAGCCATCGGCGATCCGACGGTGGAAGCTCTCGCCGGCGAGACCCGGCAGGTTCTGCTCAATCTCGTTCGCAACGCCATCGAAGCCTCGTCCGCGCGCACCCAGGTCACGGTCCGCCTTACCCGCCGCGCGGAAGCGGTGGAGATCGTCGTCGCCGATCAGGGTAGCGGCATCGCCCCGGAGTTTCTCGCGGACCTCTTTCAGTTCGGCAAAACCACTAAGGGCGATCGCGGCAACGGCATGGGACTCTGGACGGTGAAGCACATCCTGGACCGCCATCACGCGACCATCGATGTCCAATCGACCGAGGGTGCCGGCACCGTCTTCACGATCCGCTGGCCCCTGCACTTCATCGCGCACCGGCAAGCAGCCGCGCTGAGCACACGCGCCTAGCGCACCCGGCCGGCAGCCTCTACTTCATCGCCGCCAGCTCCTTGGTCAGCCGCGCAAAGCCCTGCTCGAACGCTGCCTTGTTGGCGGGCGTTGCATCCGGGGCCTGCCCCGCGCGCATAAACCCGTGTCCGGCACCGTCGTACGTCACCGGTTCGTAAAACTTCCCGGCGGCCTTCATGTCGATTACCGTCTGCGGCACCGTCGCGCCGATTCGCGCGTCGTTACCCGCATAGAAGCCGTAGACAGGTGCCGTGATCTGCGCCATCTCCGCAGCCGGCGGCGGAGGCCCGTAAAACACAAACGCAGCGTTCAGATCGTGGCGGTGCGTGGCAAACGCGAAGCTTTTACCGCCGCCCCAGCAGAAGCCCGCCACGGCCAACTTCCGGCCTGCTGAAGGCAGCTTTTTTCCATAATCCGCAACGGCGTCCAGATCCGCGTTCACCTGCCCGCCATCCAAGCCCACGACCGCTTTGATCACCGCATCCTGGCCGCCCGGCGAGGCATACAACGCATCGCTTCCGCCGCCGTTCGGGCCGACACCGCTCAGCAGATCCGGCGCCAGTACGATATACCCCTTGGCCGCGAGTTCGTCCGCCTGCAGCTTCATCCAGTCGCTTAGCCCGAAGATCTCATGGATCAGTACGACGACGGGCGCCTTGCCGCTGACCTCCGGATACGCAACATAGGTGTTCACCGCGCGCCCATCGTGCTTGATCGTCACGTACTCACGGTGCCGCGGACTCTCGGCGAGCTTGGTCTTAGCCCAATCCTGGGCGGGTGCGGAAGAAACACAAAGCGCCGAGAAGGCACATAGCAGGACAGCGGAGAGACGGCGGCGGAGGAGGTTCATGCCAGCGAGTCTACGTCGCTTAGCCGTCGACCCGCAACTGATCGATCAACTTATGGGCGCGCTTTGATCGTGCTATGCCCGGGAAGCTCAATCAACTCATTCTCCGGTCGTCTCATCGCGTGGCAGATCATGGCGACGCCGTTGCCCACCAACACCAGCGTCATAATCGCCCAGATCTTCCAGGCATTTCCCGTCTGATAATCCATCACGCCAATGCCAACGCACATTGCACCCGTCAGGATTGAACCGACGCCACCCAGCGTTTCCAATCGTTTTTTTGTGAGCGCCATAGCGACCACTCCCTCTTGTAGGCTGTAACGGCGCACACGCCGCAGCTCGCCTCAGGGCTGAAACTATAGTCCCAGACATGCAGCGTTGTCACGGGAATAGAAGATGAATTGCTTGACTGCAAAGACTTTAGTGCACTCTGGGCGGCTGTCCACACCCGGCAGCCGCCCTTCAACCCAGGTTGTTACAAGTTTCGTTCTCGTCCGCCCGTTACCAGCCGCACCAGCCAGGTTAGAATCACCGCGCCAATCACCGCTACGATAATCGTGTAGATCATTCCACCCGCACCGGCGAATCCGAGGTGCGACATCACAAAGCCGCCGATGAACGCGCCCACAAGCCCCACGATCATGTCCATGAAGAAGCCGAAGCCCGAACCCTTCATGATCTTGCCCGTTAGCCAGCCCGCGATTACGCCGACAATGATCCACCAAATCCAACCGTGCATACAGCCTCCTTATTCGAGCAGCGATTTTGATAAAACTACAATCACTTCGATGCGAAGGAGGACGCGACGCACACGCGTTCCGCTCATTTTTCGGCAAAAACTGCTCCGCCGGCAGTTGCTCTGCCGGCCGGGGCCGCCGGTCGCTCGTGTTCGCCCGCCGGCGCCTGACCGCAGTCTGCCGCCTAGCCTCGCGTGATTCCATCCAGAATCGATCCCACGATCCCACCCGCGATGCCGCTCTGCACGCTCTCCGTGCGACGTTCGCTTGGGGCATACTCCAGAATCTGGTGCGCCAGCCGTGAGATCGGCAGCGTCTGCAGCCACACCCGGCCCGGCCCGGTAAGCGCCGCGAGGAAGATGCCGTCGCCGCCGAAGATCAGGTTTTTGATCCCGCGCACCATCGTGATCTGGAAGTTGACGCCGCCCGTAAACGCACCTACATGTCCTGGATGCACGCGCAGCGTCTCGCCCGGCCGCAGGTCCTTCGTGATCACCTCGCCCGAAAGCTCGATCCACGCCGTGCCATAGCCGGTGATCTTTTGCAGTAGGAAGCCGTCGCCGCCGAAGATGCCGGCACCCAGCGACTGCTGAAACCCAACCCCCAACTGCACCGCATTCGTCGCGCATAGAAAGCCATGCCGGTGGATGTAGAACTCCTGCCCCTGCCCAACCTCAACCGGCAGAATGTGTCCCGGAACCTTGGTCGCGAACGCGACCTCGCCCGGCATCCCCACGGCCGCGTACTCGGTCATAAACAGCGTGCCGCCGCCCGCAACGCGCTTGATCGCACCGAAGAACCCGCCGCCGCCGGCCATCTGCGTATGCGTTGTCATCTGCACGGAGCTGGTCATCCAGCTCAGCTCACCGGCCTCGGAAATAATGCCTTCCCCCGGTTGCAGCATCACCTCCAGCACCGGCATCGTCGTCCCTACAATCCTGCTCTGCATCGCTTTCTCTCCTCGTCAACAATCGTCTGAGTTCTTTTGTCCGTGCTGTTCTTTTTGCCCGCGTCCATCAATTCTCTGGATTTACCCAAAAGCTTACACCGCATCCAATCCGCCGAAAGGTAACTACGTACGCCATGCCCAAAAGTTCCGCCCGCAAGCCGTCCCCGCAACAGATCCCCTGGTCCAACATCCTGCACGAAGCCCAGCGCCGCTTCCACATCAAGCGCTTCCGGCCCGGGCAGCGCGAAGTCCTCGAATCGGTCTTCCGCGGACACAATACCCTTGCTCTTATGCCGACCGGCGCCGGCAAATCCCTCACCTATCAGCTCCCCGCGCTCTTCCTGCGGAAGCCGGTCGTCGTCGTCTCACCGCTGATCGCGCTCATGCAGGACCAGCAGGAGAAAGCCGCCGACGCCTCCATCACCGTCGAAAAACTCGACTCCACCTTGCGCAAGTCCGAAGCCGCCCAGGCCCAACAAGAGATTGCAAGCCACCAGGCTCAGCTCATCTACGTCACCCCCGAACGTCTGCAATCGCAGGAGTTCCTCGCCGAGCTCAAGGCCGCCGGCGGCATCTCGCTCCTCGTCGTCGACGAAGCCCACACCATCGCCCAATGGGGCCACGACTTTCGCCCCGCATTTTTGGCCATCGGCGAGGCCCGCAGCGCACTTGGCAACCCGCCCGTCCTCGCCCTTACCGCCACCGCCACCGAAGACGTCGCCCGGGAGATCCTCACCTCGCTCCATGCTGAAGACGCGACCGTCATCTCCACCGGCACCGAGCGCAAGAACCTGTCCTTCGCCGTCCACCCCACCGTCAACCAGCAGGCCAAGCTCGAACGCATCGGCTGCCTGCTCGAGCACGAGCAGGGAAGCGGCATCATCTACACCGCCAGCGTTCGCTCCGCCAACGATCTTTGCGCCTACCTCACCGAACGCGGCCACAATGTCGGCCACTACCATGGCCGCATGCCCGCCCGCGAACGCGAGGCCGTCCAGCAATCCTTCATGCGCGGCGACCACCGCATCATGATCGCGACCAAAGCCTTCGGCCTCGGCATCGACAAGCCCGACATCCGCTTCGTCTACCACTTCGAATTCCCCGACTCGCTCGAAACCTACTACCAGGAGGCCGGCCGCGCCGGTCGCGACGGCCTCGACTCACACGCCGTCCTGCTCTACCGCCTCGAAGACAAGCGCATCCAGAGCTTCTTCCTCGCCGGCCGCTACCCTCACCCGCACGAAGTCAGCGCCGTGTACGAAGCATTGATCCCGCCGGAACCAGAAGCCGATCCGGGTGCCCCACCTCAGACAGCTTTATCGTCTGAGGTGGGAGGTCAGACCCTGGACCAAATTGCCAGGACCGCCGACGTCAACAAGCGGCGGACGCAGGTCATCCTGCACCTGCTCCTCGAAGCCGGCTTCGTCATCCGGAACAAGTCCGGCTACACCGTCACGGAAGAACGACCTACCGTAGGCGCCCTCGACCAGCTCCTCCAAACCTATGTCGCCCGCGCCCAGCGCGACAAGGACCGCCTGGCAGACATGATGCACTACGCCGAAACGCCCAACTGCCGCACCCAGGTCATCCGCGCCTACTTCTCCGAACCCGAAGGCGAGCCGTGCCTTCGCTGCGACAACTGCGCCGCGCAGTTCCCGGATCAAGTCTCGCCGGAACTCCTGGCGCAACTGGGCCTCGAACCCAAACAGCCCCGTCGTGAAGCAGGTCTCGAATCTATTCCTGAACCCGCGGTCACCACGGTTCGGACCGCCTTCGGCGAGATCCACACCACTGCCCCCGAAACCCTCCCCAAGCCCGAACCCCCTTCACGCATTCATAAAGGCGACACCGTTCGTCACAAACGCTTCGGCCAGGGCAAGGTCCTCGACATCCACAACCAGATCGCCTTGGTCGACTTCCTCAAAGCCGGTCAGAAGCGTCTCCGCACCGACTTCCTCCAGGCTGCCTGAGGAAAAAATCCAGTGCACTTACATCCCGAAAATAAGAACCCCTGTACTTCGTCTTTGTCTCTCCTGTCCGTTTGTAGTTTTTTGTCCGCGTCCGTCTTTCCAGGCAGAAATCACGCTCGGCACAACTCCCGCACCAGCTCCGACCACTCCGGCCAAATCCCGCACAGCTCCGCTGCCGTCCCGCCCTCGTAATCCTCATACTCAAACCCCGGGGAGACCGTACATCCCAGCAGCGCCCACCCAAACGCCCCGCCGCCGACCAGCCGCGCCCCTTGCCAAACGCCCGCCGGCACCACCACCTGCGGCCGCTCGCCCGCAGCCAGATCGTTCCCGATCAGCACCCGACGCCCAACCCCACCCGGCGGCAACTGCAAGTGCTCAACGACATCCCCCGCATAAAAGTGGAAGATCTCGTCGCTCTTCAGCCGGTGCATCTCGCTGAAACTCTCCGGCTCCAGTAGATAGTAGATCGCCGTCGCAGTTCTCCGCTCACCGCCGGAGGCCCTCGTCGCAGCCTCATACGTCCGCGCAAACCACCCTCCCTCGCGCGGATGCGCCATCAGACCCAACCTCTCCTTCACTTCCTCAGCAGTCATAATCCCTCCCAAAGTCTTTGTCTCTTTTGTCCGTCTTGTCTCTTTTGTCCGTGTCCGTCTTTCTCTTACCGCCATGCGATACTTAATCCTGACATGTACAAAAGAGTTCTCCTCAAGCTCTCCGGCGAAGCCCTGGCCGCCGGCTCCGGTTTCGGCATCGATGCCATCTTCATTCATAAAGTAGCCGAGGAGATCGCGGACATCCACGCGCTCGGCTGCCAGATCGCCATCGTCGTCGGCGGAGGAAACTTCTTCCGCGGGGTCGCCCAGCAGGCCATCGACATGGATCGCGTCGCCGCCGACCACATGGGCATGCTCTCCACCGTCATCAACGCCATCGCACTGCAGGATGCGATTGAAAAGCGCGGCCTCTTCTGTCGCGTCATGTCCGCCATCGAGATGCATCAGGTCGCCGAGCCGTACATCCGCCGCCGCGCCCTGCGTCACCTCGAAAAAGGCCGCGTCGTCATCTTCGCCGCCGGCACCGGCAATCCCTATTTCTCGACCGACACCGCCGCCGCACTGCGCGCGATGGAGATCAAGGCCGACATCCTGCTCAAAGCCACCTCCGTCGACGGTATCTACACCGCTGACCCTAAGCGCGATGCCGCCGCCAAGCGCTACGAGACCATCTCCTACGACGAGATTATGCAGCAGAATCTCAAGGTCATGGACACCTCGGCCGTCTCACTCTGCCGCGACAACCACATGCCGATGATGGTCTTCTCCATGCGCGAACACGGCAACATCGCCCGCGTCGTCGCCGGCGAGCCCCTGGGAACCCTGGTAACCCCTTAACACGCGAAGCGTCCAAGACCCCACGAAGTGGTGCCCGTCCGGCATGAGGATGCTCTTGCCGCGTCTTTCCTGCTCCAAACATACAGAAACTCTGCCCCCGAAACTCGCGTCCTATAGGCAGGGCCCGTGGGATGGGCAAACTGCCAGCACGACCCAGGAGCCGCTTATCTCACCCGCAGCCACCCTCGACGCGCCCGTTCTCCCCGGCAGGGGCGACGCCCGCTCCACTCCGCCTGCATCGCATCAGACCGCCCGCAAGCCGCCCCTCCCCGCACTCACCGGCCTGCGCACGCTGCTCGCCGTCAACATCATGTTCTTCCACTTTACCCCGCCTTTGCCACAGGTCCTCAGACCGTTGGTAGACAACGCCTTCACCTTCGTCGGCTTCTTCTTCCTTATCTCCGGCTTCATCCTCGCCTATAACTACGCCGACCGCCCCGTACTCGACCAGCGCCGCTTCTACGTCGCCCGTCTCTCCCGCGTCTATCCGGTCTATTTGCTGGTGCTCATCCTTTCCGTACCGTTTCTGCGCTTCGAGTGGCAAGCCCATTCGCACGCCGACTTCCTCACCGGGCTCGTCCTCACTCCGCTGGCCCTTCAAGGCTGGATTCCTTCGCTCGCCACCTTCTGGAACACCGTCGGCTGGACCCTGCCTGCCGAACTCATGCTCTACCTGGCGTTTCCCTACATCCTCCGCTTCATCGCGCGCCACGCCCACCACGTCGTCAGCGTTCCACGGCTCATCGCCGCCATCCTCATTCTCTGGGCCATCGGAATCACCCCGCACATCACCTACTTCCTCACCAATCCGGACCACCTCAACGGTCCCGCCACGCGCTACACCTACGGCTTCTGGCTCCGCGCCCTCAAGTACACGCCGCCGGCCTACGCCTGCACCTTTACCGCCGGTATCCTGCTGGCGCGCCTGCACATCAAGCTCGATCTCACCCCGTTCCGTCGCGGCCTCCTCGCCCTCGCCGGCCTGCTCGCGCTTGCCGCGTACCTGGCCTTCGCCGCGTCGCACGTTCCGTACGTGCTGGTACACGGCTCGCTGCTGCTGCCGCTCTTTGCGACCATCCTGCTCGGCCTTGCCGGACCCAACTACATTGCGTCGGCCTTCGCCTGGCGGCCCATCGTGCTGCTTGGCGAGACCACTTTTGCGCTCTACCTGCTGCACTTCAACATGTTTAACCTTATCCACATCTATAAGCTGCCGGAGCGCCTGCGCGTCGCCGCCTACGACCCATGGATTTCGTACGCGTTTATCATGGCGTTGGCCGCGCTGGTTACCTTCGTCTACGAGCGTCCGGCCCGCAACTTCGTCCTCACGCACTTCGCTCCCGCGGCCTAGCCCTGCACAAACCGGGTGCCCACCCCTTGCGTTATAGCCCATGAACCGGGTGCCCCACCCTCGCGGAGCTAGGGTGGGCTAGGATCACCTCCGCCGCCGTGCGGAGTGTATTCGTGGCGATGCGGTCAACCTCAAAAGTCCTTTCAAGCTGTACGGTGCAGATCCGCAAAACGCCTGCCACACAATGTTCCCTATGCAGCTACACCCACCCTAGCTCCGCGAGGGTGGGGCACCCAGGAGCGGAGGAGCCACCAACAGAAAAGCCCCGCCCGAAGGCGGGGCTTTTCACGCTGAAGCAAACTACTCGACGATCTGCGAAGCGTGCGCCCCATTGCCCACGGCAACGGCGCAAGTCGGCAGAGAGTCCGCAGCAAACTTCGTCCCCTGAATGCCCGTCAGCGCACCCGTATGCGGGTTCAACTGCTCGCCGTAGACGTATCCATCCACGTTGTCCGAGGTGTACAGGTAGATGCCCAGTGCCGGGTCGATGGTGACGCAAGTCGGTCCCGCCGTAACCGTGGCACCAGCGGCGCCGGCCACCGATGAGAGCGCTCCCGTGCTCACATTGATCGCAAACGCGCTGACCGTGGCCGAGTTATAGTTCGCCGTGTACACATATTCTCCGCGCGGATCGATCGTCACGCCCTCTGGGAACGAGCCCGTCACGTACGGAGAAGAGACCATCGCAAGCGGAGGTGTTCCCGTTCCCGTTGCCACGCCGCCCGTTGCCAGGTAACCGTAGAGCTGGTTGGTCGTCTCGTCGGTGATGTAGAGGAAGTTCGAACCCGGATCTTCCGCGATTCCAGCGGGAGTCGTTCCGGCCGAGATGCCGCCGGAAACAGCTCCAGCCACCGGCGTCAACGCGCCCGTCGTCTGGTTTCGCGAGTAGGTCAACAGTACGCCGTAGGGCGTGGCGTTCGCCGGCTTTTCCTGATCGATCACGTAAACGTACGCGTCGTTCTTCGGGTCGACCACGATTCCCACCGGGTTGTCGCCGGTGGCGAAGTACGGCAGCGTCCCGTTCATCACGGGGCCGCCGAGTGAGCCGTCCGAGTTGATCGGGTAAACCGCCACGCCGCCCGGCCCAGGGCTGGTTGCCGAGTAGCCGAACTGATACTCGAACGTGACATACAGAAACTTGCCCGTCGGATCGATCGCAATCGCCGTCGGCAGGGAGCCGATGATCGTCGCGCCGGAGTTCTGCACCACGGGGTAGGTGTTCTCCGGATACAGTTTGCCATCCGTGCCGATCGAGAACTCGACCACGTTTGAAGACGGCGCCGCCTCGTTGATCACGTAGAGGAACTTCTGGTTGGGAGCGGCCACCAGCGCAACCGGATTGCTGCCGCCTGAAGGAACCGGCGAGTCCGCCAGCGGCGTCAGCGCGCCCGACTGATAATCCACTTCGTATGCGCTGATCGCGCCCGTCGTCGTTCTCGTGGCGCAGGTCACGTACAGGTAGTCCACCGTGTAGTCGCGGCTGCAGGCCGTCATCCCAAGTCCCACTGCCAGCGAGGCGCCGACCGTCTTCAAAATTCGCGATCCGCCCAGATGCCGCTTGTTATTACCCTTCATCCTTGTCCTTGCTCCCGGGCCTTCTTGCCCGCATTCGGTTCGTCCTGCTTCAGGTTGAATTCCCGTACTGGTCTCGTTCGAATCGATCATCAGATGTTTCCACTCACCGCGAGGCAGCTGGGGTTCATCGAACTTGGAAACACGGAGCCGCGCGAAAGATCGGAGAGGAACCCGCGATTCTGGTCCAGCAGCTTACCCGTCACCGTGCTGTCGATGCTGTTCGACGTGTACAGATACTGGCTGCTCGGATCTTCCACAACGCAGACCGGTCCGGAGCCCACCGCGTACGGATTGTTTGTGCCGTCCGAAAGCGTCTGCAGCTGGCCCAGCGAGTTGATGGTGAACGCCGAGATCGAGCTCGAGGCCGTCACGGTCGTCGAGGGAATGATGTTGTTGATCACGTACAGGAACTTGCCGTTCGCGCTGGTCAGCGAGTTGATCGGAATCGCATTCGTCTGCGGGTTCGTCTCCTGGCTGCCCGAGACCTGTGCCAGTGTGCAAGGCGTCCCGCCTGCCTGGAATGTCAGAATCTCGTTCAGGCCGCCATCGGTGAGGAAGGTATATGCGCCGGAGTTCGAGGTGTTGATCGAGGTGTAGTTGGTACCAGAACCCGGAGTGCCGTTATACCCGGGTGAGATATCCAGGTTCAGCGGTCCGGTCGTCGGCAACGTCAACCCGCCCGTGCTCGATGAGACCACATAAGGGTAGATCGAGGTCGGCGAAAGTGTGTAAAGGCAGTTACCCGAGCCGACCTTCTCCATGACCGGGTTCGGCCCAACCTCGAAGAAGTAGGTGGCCAGGCCCGTGGTTGGATTCAACACCGTGGTATTCGCAACCACCGACAGCTCGCCCGTATCGCTCGCGACCGAGTAAGCAGTCACCGAGCCGTTCAAGTCGGTCACTCCGTTTGTCACCGTGCCATAGTTGGGCGAGTACTTGTCCAGAACGTAAAGGTAGTTGCCGGTGCTGTCGAACGTCAGGTAGATCGGGTCGTTGCCAAAGGGGGTGTTGTAGCTGTTCTGGAACGTCAACTCGCCGCTGCCGCCAACCGCAAATTCGTCGATCGAAGCACCCTGCGGTGCCTTAAAGCCTGTGCTGCCCGGAACGCCGGTCCCGCCCGTTCCCGCGTTCACCACGTACAGGAAGCGTCCACCCGGCTTGACGACCAGCATTACAGGATCGGTCCCGCCTGAGTTGAACGGCGAGTTCAGAATCGCGGTCAGGTTTCCGGTGTAATCGTCGATCTTGAATCCCGAAATCTGGTTATAGTACGTCCCCAGAACCCACATATAACCGATGGTCCCGCCACCGCACGCTGTCATTCCCAGTCCGAGTGCTGCCGATGCTACCAGGGCCGTTACAATCCGGCCAATCTTGCTGAACGTCATCTGTTTCCTTATTCCTCGCCCCTCTTGGTCTGAGGCGCTGCAAGGTGAACTTGTAGTTGGGGTCTGTTCCTCTACGAATTGTAGAAGGAGCGGAGAGTTTATGCCACTTTCCAGAGCCATTCGCACAACCCATCCCTTTATGTGCTAAGGAGCACCCCTTGGACGTTTCCCGCCTCGTAACCGATAGCAGATGACGGAAAAGTTGTCAGTTCCCGGTTGTCAGTTCCCGGTTGTCAGTTCTCAGTTGTCAGTTCCCGGTTGCCAGTTCTCAGGGTTTGATCCACGCCGGCCGTACCTCTCGTAACCCGACCCAAAAGCGAGAGGGCCAGGAACGAACCCTGGCCCTCCGCTTACTGACAACTGACAATTGACAACTGCTTACCACACTCTGCAGCTCTTCTCCGGCATCATTGGCTGGCCGACCTTGCACCCGAACGCCTTGCCGAACTCGTCGAAGTTCTGCACGGTGCCGTCGGTGCGGAAGCGTCCCGCGCTGTGCGGGTCCGTTTTGGCCGCAAGCCGCGCCGCCTGCTCGGTGCGGTTCTCGCACCACACCTGCCCGAACGCGAGGAAAAAGCGCTGCGCCGGCGTGTAGCCGTCCACGTCGTCCTGCTTCCCGTCCAGGTTGGTGATGCCCTGCTTGGCCAGCGTCGCCTGCAGCGCCTGGAACGCGATGCGAATGCCGCCGTTATCCGCCGTATTCTCACCCAGCGTCAGCTTGCCGTTCTGCTTCTGCCCGGGCGCCGCCTCGAAGTTGCCATACTCGTCAGACACACATTGCGTCCGCTCGTTGAACTTCTTCTGATCCTCTGGCGTAAACCAGCTCGCCAGTGTTCCGTCCGCGTTGTACTTCACATTGCCGGTAGGCCCGTACTTCGAGCCCTGATCGTCGAAGCCGTGCGTCATCTCGTGCCCAATCACCACGCCGATCGCGCCAAAGTTCACCGCGGGGTCCTTCGCCGGATCGTAGAATGGCGGTTGCAGAATGCCGGCAGGAAAGTTGATGTCGTTCATCGGCGGATTGTAGTAGGCGTTCACGGTCGGCGGTGTCATGCCCCACTCGGTCTCGTCTACCGGCTTGCCCAGCTTCTTCAGCTCGCGGTCATCTTCAAACTTGGAGGAGTTCTCGAGATCCATGACGAAGTTCGTCCGGCTCACCTCCAGCTTGCTGTAGTCGCGCCAGTGCGAGGGATAGCCGATCTTCTGCCGGAACGCCGCCAGCTTCAGCTCCGCCTGCTGCTTGGTCTCTTCGCTCATCCAAGGCAGCTGTTGGATGTCCTGCTCGAGCGCCACCTTCAGCGCCGCCACCAGCTTCTCCATGTTCTCCTTCGACGAAGGCGGGAAGTTCTGGTTTACCCAGTCCTGCCCGACGGCTTCGCCCAGCGCGCGGTCGGTCAGGCGCGTGCAACGCTTCCACCGCGGCTGAATCTCCTTCTGCCCGCTCAGCGTCTTGTTGAAGAAGTCGAAGTTCTCTTCGACATACGGCTGCGAGAGCCACGGCGCCGCGCCATGCAACACGTGCCAGCGCATGTAGGACTTCAACGCCGAAACCGGCTCCGCCTCAACCTGCGCGTTCACCGTCTTCAGATATCCCGGCGACGCCACGTTCAGCGTTCCCGCCTGGCCCACGTTCAGTCCATCCAGGTACACTTTCCAGTCGAAGTCCGGCGTCAGCGCCTGCGCCTCGGAGATCGTCATGATGTGGTAACGGTTCGCCGGATCGCGCATATCCGTCCGGCTCATCGAGCCCTGCGCCAGCGCGGTTTCAATCCGCATCACATCCGCCGCTTCTTTCCCGGCGTCGTCCTGCGAGTCGCCCAGCAGCACGAACATCTTGGTCACGTGCGCCACATATTGCTCGCGAATCGTCTTCATCCGCGGCTCGTCGGAGAGATAGTAATCCCGGTCCGGCAGCGTAAGGCCGCCCTGGAACGTTTCCAGTATCTGCTTGCTCGAATCCTTCTGATCCTGCCCGACGCCAACGCCGATCAGCGCTCCGCCGCCGTACTTCCGGTTCAGCGTCACGTCCAGCATGGCCAGCTTCTTCTTATCCTCGAACCCCGCAATGGTCGCAAGCTCCGGCTGGATCGGCTTCGCGCCTTCTTTATCCGCCACGCTCGTATCCATGCACGCCGCGTAGAAGTCGCCGTACTTCTTCTGCAATGGCGTCTTTGGCGCGTCCGCCGCGGCCTTCAAATCCTTCCACAGCAAGTAGTTGTTCTCATCCGCCAGCGTGTTGAAGCTGCCCCAGCGCACCTCGGTCGACGGAATCGGATTGTTCTTCATCCAGTTGCCGCACGCGTACTGGTAGAAGTCCGTGCACGGATCGGCCGACTTATCGATCGACGAAAGATCGAACATCAGCGGCTTCTTCGGCGGCGCGGTTGGTCCGGTATCGGAGTCCAGAACCAGGTTCTGAGCCATCGCGGACGAGCAGGCAAACACGCCCGACAAGAGGAGAGGGTAGGCGAGGGAAGGGAAGCGCATGTGACTCCTGAGAGTTGGTATGTGGTATCTGGAGTGAGAAAATGTACTGGTGCAAACCAGCTTACTCCCATGTTTCATTTCAGCAAACATATTGGCAAGACCACCGAGCCTATTCGTCAGAGGAATAGCCGGAACCTATCCCCGCAAAGGACATTGCCGCCCCAACCACGCGGGATTATGCTGTAGCCATGGTCTCGCAAGTTTCACGAACGGGAATGGATTGGTCGGATTGTCCGCTGGTGGAGAGCGTCCCGGACAAGGTGAGCGGCGCGCCCATTCTTAGGGGAACTCGCATGCCCGCCGATGCCATCGTGGAGAATTATCTGAGTGGGTTGCGTGCCGATGAGATCGCTAAGGTCTTTCAGCTCCCAGCCGACTCCGTGCGCGATTTGCTCGTGTACGCAACGGCCAGCCTGCCGGCTCTCAGGGCGTGAAGGTTCTATTCGACAACAACGTTCCCGCTAAGCAGCTTTGAACGCCTAGAAGATCTTCAAGTGGATCGTCAGATACTTCTTCGGATCCTGCCGAATCGTCTGCACCAGAACCGTACTCTCGGTCAGCAGCTTGTTCAGGTTCGTGTAAGCCTGGTCGTCGTTGGTCAGCTTGCCCAGCGTGCCCTTGCCTTCATTCACCTTCGCGATCACCTCGTTGGCCTGGTTCATCGTGTCGCGCAGCTTCTGCGCAAAGGCTGGGTCGTTGATCAGCATTCCCGCCGCGCCCTTACCGTTCTGGACGTCGGCCAGCAGCGCGTTCGTGCGCGTCAGCGTCTGATTCAGATTCGTGTACAGCGTATCGTCGGTCAGCAGCTTGCCGGCGGTGCCTTTGCCCGCCTGCAGCCCATCGGCAATCTGCTCCAGCTTCAGCGACGTTCCGTTCAAACGGTCGTACATCTGGTCGTCCTTCAGCAGCTTGCCGACGGTGCCTTTGCCTTCGTTCAGCCCAACCTCAATCTTGTTCAACTCGCTCACTGTGGAATCCAGCTTGTTATACAGGTCCGGGTCGTTGATCAGCTTGCCCACCGAACCCTGGCCCGTCTGGATGTTATCCACAATCGAGTTCATCTTCGCCAGAATCACGTTCAACTGCTCGATCGTGCCCTGGCTCGCCTTTACCACGTCCGAGATGCTCGGCGTCTCCAGCGTCTTCAGCTCATCGCCATCCTGCAGCTTCGGCCCTGTCGCCGTCTGGCTGTTGATGTCGACTACCGTGTCGCCCAGCACGCCCATCGTCGTCAGCGCTGCCTTTGAGTCCGTGTGCAGCCCCGCCGCATACTTGTCGTCGATCTTCATCACCACCCGCACCGGCGTCAGCTTGCGCGATGGGTCGGACGAGATGCTCACGTGCTTTACCTCGCCGATGGTCACGCCCTCGAGGTTCACCGCCGCGCCTTCTTTCAGGCCGGCGGCATTCTCAAAGTAGGTCGTGATCGTCAGCTTCTTCGAGAAGACACCGAAGCCCGACGAGCTCGTCATCAGGAACAGCAACGTCACCAGGATGATCGACGCCACCAGTACGATGAGTCCCACCTTCAACTGTGACCAACGTACCTCCTGCTGGCTCGGCATAGCGCTCCTTGTTCCCCGGTATCGGAATGACGGTGTTCTCACCGAGAATACATGAGCCGGCTCGACGCACAGTCAAATCCCGCGAGCGCAACGTCCTGAGTTCTCAGCGCCCTCGCCCTGCCATTCTCGGAACCTGGGTACCAGAAGATGGATGCATAAACCCCGTCCCAAGTTTCAATTCCGGATTGCCGGAGGTCGCGAACGCGCGAATCAGGCCAGGCTCGACCCCGTCATCAGAATCGAATGCAGCGTCGCATCGGCCAGGAAGCTGATCTCCAGCCGCAGCGTAAGGATCTGGCACGGGTCGACCGACCGCGTAATGTGCTGTCTGCAGGTACACAGGTCGGTCAGTATCGCATGTGCGTTTCGCGTCAGCTCCAGCCCCATCCCTACGATCGATCCATATAACTCCAGAATGCCCGCGAGCTGGATCTCGAACCGGATCTCGATCGACGTGGTCGACAGCGCGCGCCGCTCGAGCACCCACCCGCCGCACTCCGTCAGCGCGCCCGACAGCACCGGAAGGACGGCGCCTCGTTCCCCGTAGCAGTACCCCTGCAGATCGAACGTCTGTGCAACTGCGGCCACCATCGCCGCGTCCATGCCGTACCCTGTCGTATCCAAGTAGTCCGCTTCCGTCACCGTGTTTCCCCCGTCCATGATCAAGTTTGCCGCTAGCACATTCATCGGGTTCGTTTCCGCATGCGCCATCGCATGAGCCTCAACAAGAGAACCTTCGGTCATAGCACAGATGAGTTATCAAGCAATATGGATGGTAGGGAGAACCAGGATGATCGTAGGACTCGGAACCGATCTCGCCGAAATCGCCAGGATTGAGCAGAGCATTGCCCGTTTTGGGCAGCGCTTTCTCGAGCGCATCTACACACCGGCCGAGATTGCTTATTGCCAGCGCAAGAAGAACTTCGGCGAGAGCTTCGCCGCCCGCTTCGCCGCGAAGGAGGCCGCGGCCAAGGCGCTCGGCACGGGCATCAGCTACGGCGTCTCATGGCACGAGTTCGAGGTGGTCCGTGAACCCTCCGGCAAACCGACGCTCCGTCTCTCCGGACGGGCCGCGGAGCTCGCCGCCAGGCTGAAGGCTACTCGCAGTGCGCTCAGCCTTACCCACACGGCCACCATGGCCATGGCGGTCGTCATCCTGGAAGCCGTTTGACGAAGCCGTTTGACGCGATCGCGCAAAACTAGGTGACACTTGTTAGCGCCATGGAAAACGCCTTATGTGAATTCCTTTTCATGGCCGCGCGAACCGGTTTCTGCATCACTCTCCGTACAGGCGGAAACACCGCAAGAGGAGATTCGCACTATGACCGATTATCGCGTAGCAGCCGGCGAAGCACAGGAAGATCAAGTCACCGCAGCCATCGAAAAAGTTACCAGCCAGGTACCATCCAGCATCTTTCTTGGCGCAGCAATCGCCTCCATCATCGGATCCGTCGCCCTCCAGGCGTCCAAAAAGCAGCATGAGGCTCTCTTCGTCGGCCAATGGGTCGCCCCGTTCCTGATTCTCGGGCTGTACAACAAAATGGTGAAGCAGCACGGTTCGGATGCAACCAGCAAGCAGCAGTAAGCATCATAGGCTGTATTCGGTACGAGATCCGAGTTGCCAGCCCTCCCGCGCAAAGCCCCGCTCAGCCGGGGTTTTGCGCTTTAAACCCGGTGCCATGCGCCTTTCTACGCCTTCTCCCCATCCGAATCCGCGCCAACCGATACCGGCTCAAACTTCCCATCATCGCCGGAGCAGATCAGCACCTCGCCCCTGGCTATGTCGTAGTACCAACCGGAGATCGTCAGCTCGCCGCGCGCCATAGCCCCCGCCACCGAAGGATGCGTCTTCACGTGCTGCATCTGCAGCAGCACGTTTTTCTCGGCCAGCATCCGTAGAAACTCCGCCTCGGTCATCTCCCCGCTCTTCACCGCCACCGCCACGCTCAACGCCGCATGCGCGTTGCGCAGCCACGCCTGCACCGTCGGCATCGCCTGAACCGACTTCGGATCGAGCAGCGCCTTCATCGCGCCGCAATCCGAGTGCCCGCAGACGACCAAATGCCTTACCCCGAGACCGGTAACCGCAAATTCCAGTACCGCGCTCACACCTCCCAGCATGTCGCCATACGCCGGCACCATGTTGCCGATGTTGCGGGTCACGAAGATGTCCCCAGGCTCCGACTGGGTCAGCACGTCCGGGTGAATACGCGAGTCGGCGCAGGTAATCACCAGCGCCTGCGGCCGCTGCGGCTCGCGCATCGCCTTCTGGAACTGCTCCGCCCGTTCGGGATACACGTCCTTGCGAAAGCTCCGAATCCCATCCTTCAACCGCTCTAAAACCGGATCCAAAATCCCTCCTCTGCCAAACTCCTGGTCTTCGGCTGCTAAGTGATCCACTCTCTACTTTTTACTAGCGAATTCTTAGAGACCTCCGCCTCTTGCAGCCCAGGAGCTGCCCTACTCCCGCCACTTGATGTTGCACCCCAGGCTCGTCCGCTGATTCGTATCCGGCCTTCGACCCGCGATTACATCGTCCATCGCGCGCCGCAGGTCGACCCCCGTCACCGGCTCGTCGTTGCCAGAGTCCCCGCGCCGCGGACGGCTTCCATCCAGCTGTCCGCGATACACCAGCCGCATCTCCGCGTCAAAAAGAAAGAAGTCTGGCGTGCAGGCCGCGCCGTAGCTGCGCGCAACCTCCTGCGACTCGTCGAACAGGTAAGGAAAGCGCCAGCCCAGCCGTTCGGCCTGTGCCTTCATCTCCGCTGGCCCGTCCTGCGGATACGCCTCTACATCGTTCGAGCTGATCGCCGCGATCGCAATCCGGCCCGCATAATCCTTGCCGATCCGTCCCAACTCTTCTTCAACGTGCTTCACGTAAGGGCAGTGCACGCACACAAACATCACCAGCAGCCCATGTCGTCCGCTCTTCGACGTCCCGCCGCCGGTCATCAGGTTTGCCTGGTCGGATGTTCCTTCGTCCCAAACTCCGGCAAACACATCATCCCGCCCCAGCGCGTTGCCGGAGACCACGTCTACCAGCTCAAACGCCGGCGCCGGCGTACCCAGCTCCACCATCGTTGACTGCGTTCTCGACACCGAAAGCCTCCCGAGGAAACGGCACCTAAGCCGCTCCAAGACAATCATAGACGGATAAAAAGAATAGAAAACGGACCGAAGCCAATCAAGCCTTACCTCTATTGAGAAGATCCTTTCCTTATCTCTCTTATCCGTCTAGGCGTTCTCGCATTCCAGCCCCAGCCCACAAGAAAGGGCCCAGGCGCCCGGACCGGAAACCACCCGATCCCGACGCCTGAGCCCGACCCATCCGCAAGCTCGAAGCCTCCGTCTAGTTCACCGTCACCGAAACCGTGATCGGCGCAATCGTGGTCACGCCGCTCGCCGTTCCCGAGACCGTCACAGAATACGCACCAGTCGGCGTCCCCGTGCTTCCGCCGCCGCCTGTAGACGAGCCGCCGCCGCCGCAACCCGTGCTGAAGCCGACCATTGCCACCAGCACCAGCAGGCCCAGCAGTGTTGAAATCCGCCGCCGCCTCATCGGCACCAGGAAGAACAGCAGCGCAGCCGCCGCAACCCCGCCGCCAAGCGGCCACATCCGCATCCGCGGCATCTCCAGCGCCGCCGACGAAGCCGTCGTCGAGACCGTCAGCGTACCTGTTGCCGGCGTACCAGCGGTTGCGATAGCGGGAGAGGTTACCGTACACGTGGCTGGATCGGTTGTAGCCACCGGAGTGACCGAGCAGGACAGCGTGACCGTACCGATGAATGAACCCGTAGGCGTAGCCGTGATGGTGGACGTGTTGCCGGTAGTTGCACCCCGTCCCACCGTAATTGATCCGCTGCTGCTCAGCGTTACCGTCGGCGTCTGCGTCGGAGACTGGACGGTAGCCGACACACTTATAGGAGCAATCGTCACACCCGCTGCCGCCCCCGAGACCGTCACGGAATAGCTGCCTCCCGGAGTAGCGGAGCCTGTCAACACCGTCAGCGTCGCCGAGCCCGCCGTCGTCCCTGAGATCGTTACCGGAGTCGTAATTGTGCAGGTCGGCGCATCTGTCACCGTCGACGAGACCGAACACGCCAGCGAAACCGCGCCCGTAAACCCGCCGCCCGGCGTAACGCTGATCGCCGAAGTCCCCGAACTGCCCGCCATCGCGATGGTAATCGAGCTTCCGCCGCCCAGCGTCACCGTCGGCGTCGTCGTGGCTGTGCTTACCGTCACCGAGACCGCCGTGGTCGCAGCCGTCACGCCCGTCCCCGTTCCCGTCACCGTCACGGTGTAACTACCCGCCGTCGTCGACGCCGTCGAGGTCACGGTCAGTGCCGCCATCCCCGCCGTCGTGCCGCTGATCGTCACCGGCGATGCCACGCTGCAGGTTGGAGTAGTTGCTCCCGTCCCCGTTACCGCGCACGCCAGCGCAACCGACCCGGTAAAGCCGCCCGAAGGCGTCACCGTAATCGTGGAATTCCCCGTACCACCGCCCGCCGCCAGCGTCACCGCACCGCTGTTCGAGAGCGCAATTGCCGGAGTCGTCGTCACCGAGGTCGAGGTGACAGTCACCGGAACCGTGACGAACGAAGCCAACGCGCCGTCCACGCCGTTTACCGTCACCGTGTATCCGCCGGCCGTAGTCGTGGCCGTCGTGCTCACCGTCAGCGTAGCCGTGGTGGCCCCGCCGTTCAGCGTCGCCGGGCCGGACATCGAGCAGGTCGGAACGCTCGTGCCCGTCGTCGGTGAGACCGTGCACGTCAGCGCCACGCTGCCCGTCAGGCCGGAGAGCGGAGTCACCGAGATCGTCGACGTCCCGTTCCCGCCCGCGGTCAGGTTGATGCTGTTGCTGTTCGCCAGCGAGAAGCCAGGCGTACCGCCGTTTGAGATGTTGGCAGTCGCGTACGAGGTCGCATAGACCGAACTGCCCGAGTACTGCACGATCAGCTGGTTCGCACCCGTCGTCAACAAACCGTTCAGGTTCACCGTCTCCGTCACCGAGTCGCCCGTGCCGCTCGACGGCAGGGCCACCGAGCCCAGGTAGTTGCCGGAGGCGAAGAACAGCATGGAACCCGTCGGGAACCCGCCCGCGGTCGTTCCGGTTACCGTGAACGTCACGTTCGGAGCCACGGTTGCCGAGGCCGTCGCAGCCACCGAGGCCGTCGTCGTGGTCGCAATCCCTGTCGGTGCGCTCACCGTAACGCCCCCGCTCGCCGAAATCGCCGCATAGTTCGCGTCGCCCGGGTAAGAGATCGTCACGTTGTAGTTCCCTGGAGTCTCCGTTGGCACCGCCACCGTCGCCACGCCGCCAACCAGGTAGTCGCCCGAGTCGACCTCGGACGAGAGCGCCGGGAACGTCAGCGTCCCAGAAGGCAGGCCCGTCAGAGTCACCACCCCGGTCGGTGCAAGCGGCGAGTTGGAGTAGGGCGTGTTGACAAACGCGTTGTACTCGGCCGAGTTCTCAACCAGCACCGTGATCGCCGTCTTGCCCGAGACCAGCACGATGGAGCTTCCCTCCGTCCCGCTGGCAAGAAAGATGTTCGGAGTATCCTTACCGATCGTAAACGTCGCCGCGCTGCTGGTGCTCGCAGAATAGCTCGCGTCGCCCGCGTACTTCGCTGTAACCGAGTACGGCGTCGCACTCGGCAGCGGCGCGTAGTTCAACTCAGCCTGACCGGCCGCGTTCAGCGTAGCCGACCCGATGCTCGCTGTGCCGTTCAGGTAGCTCACCGTGCCGCTCGGGCTGTTGGAACTGCCCTTGCTGGTCGTGCCCTCTGGGGTCGCCTCCAGCAGGAGCTGTGTGCCGTACTGGAGTGCCGTGCTCGTGCTTACCGAGCTGCCGGTCGAGTTTAACAGGGCGAGCGCCGTTGTGCTCGCCTCCGGAGTCACTGTAATCGAGGTCTTCGCCGAGGTGATCGCTCCGTTCGTTCCGTCGCCGCTGTAGGAACCGTAGATGTCGTATGTTCCGCCCGGAAGGTAGTCGACGCTTCCGCTATACGCCCCGTTGCTGACCGCAAAAGGAGTTACGATGCCTGCAAAGGGTGCGCCAGTGATTGGCTCGCTTGAGGTCGTCTCGAGCGCTACTGCCCCGCCCGCGCTGCTCGGAGTCACGGTGCCCGAGACCGTGATCGCCGTGCCATGCGCAAACGTCGTCTGCGAAGGCGTCAGCGTCACCGCGGACGTAGCAAACTTCACATTCGGCCAGTTCGTCACCAGGTTGTACGCGTCGATCGTTCCTAGCCCGGTCGCCAGGTCGTAGCCCGTGCCCGCGTTGTACTCCGCCACCTTGGTTGTCGTGTTGCCGATCTGCCCTTCGACCGAGGTTCCGTACGTGCTGTCCGAAACCATGTACGCAGGCGTTGCCGCGATGCAATCGTCCGGTGCAACCGCGCTCGAAGTCAGGGCGCACGGCACCGAGTTCGTCCCGACCGTCACATCGTTGAACGCCGCGGGGTACTGCTTGAACATCGGGTACAGCACATAGTCTGCCTGCCCCTGCGGCCCATACTTTTCATTCACCAGCGCCATGATGGCCGCGAACGCGGGGCTCGAAGCCGAGGTGCCGCCCACCCCCGTAAACTGCGTCACCGACCCCGCAGCCGGAAGCTGGCAGTCGCCATCCTCCGCGCAGATCGGATAGAAGCTCGCGTTGATGCCGCTCGAAGCAAACAGCGAAACGTCCGGAAGATCGCGAACCCCGTCTGCCGGAACGCCCGTCGCCACCTGCCACGCCGGCTTGGCCCAGCCTTTGCAACTCGTCCCGCTGCCCGTCGCGCAGTTACTCGCGCCGCCGCTACCGCCCGCAATCGTCGTCTCCCCGTTCTGGGTGTAGTCGTTCGCCAGATTCAGCCCGAACTGGCTGTTATTCCACGGTTGCTCCGGAATCTTCGTCTGCAGCGTCGTCATCGGGGTGTCGGACGCGTTGCCCGGGTTTCCCGCGTAGTTGCCCCAATACTGCTCCAACTGTGCATCGATTGTGTTGCTGCTGCCGCTGTTATAGCTGCTGTAGTAAAAGTCCGTGCCGCCCACGGCCACATTCCACGGGGTAGACGCAAACCCGCTCACCTGCTGCCCATACACCGCGTATTGCTGCGTGTTGTCGTCATCGCAGCCCGCCGAACCCGCATCGCCGGAGGACACCATCGCCGTCTGCCCCTGCGCGGCGGCCTGCTCCCACAGCGTGTTCCAGAACGCGTTGGCGCCTGCTCCGCTCAGCAGCTCGCAGTAGCCGAAGCTCATGCTCAGCACCGGGGCCACATCGCTGTACACCGCGCGCGACGCCGCCAGGTAAAGCCCGTTTTCGAGCGCCGTATCACCCGCGATCACCAGGTCGATCGTCGCCGCCGGCGCCACCGCGCCCGCCTCCTCCACGTCCAGGTACGCCTCGATCGACGCACCGTTCGGCCCATCGGGGTTGTTCACGCCGTCGATCCCGGGATCGTTCCCGTCCACAATCACGTTCGGCGGATTCGCCGGCAGCCCGAACAGGGAGCGGTACTGGTTCACCAACGCGAGGCTCACATTCGCTTCGTTGATAATCGCAATCGTCTGCCCCGCGCCCTTCACTCCGGCGTTGTAAAGCGGATTCAGGTCGTACTGCACGGCAAAATCCCCCGGCGCGAGAACAAAGTCATAGCCGCCGCCATCGGGAGCATTCCACTCAGGCGTCGTCTTGTGCGTCCGGGTGTCGTAGGTCGCGTGGCCCAGAAGCTTGTGGTAGCTGCGCGCAGGAAAGTTGTTCAGCGAAGCAAACCCTCCGAACACCGGGGCCAGCGCCGCCGGAATCTTCGGATCGCTCGCATTCGCGTAATGCGTCTGCCCATTCACCTGGTACTTGTGAATCGCCGCATGGAACGTCTTCTGAAACTGCCCTGCGTTGCCCGAAATCTCCATCGTCTGCTTGCCTGGGTTCACCTTCGTCACGCTGAACCCATTCGCGTTCAGCCAGCTGGAAAGCGTGGCAATGTCCGCGTCGGAAGGGCCGAACTGTGCACCGAATTGCGCCGGCGTCAGCCACTTGTGGTAGCTCGGCGTCCCCGGCGTATGCAGATCCTGTAACGTCTGCTGCAGTGCGCTCTCCTGCGCGGCGCTCCGCTTGAGCACAACCTGAATACGGTCGAGCGCCAGGCCATTGTCGACCGCGCCCTTATCGTTCGCGCTGTTCGCCAGCCGATGCATCGTCCCCTTCAGCGTCACCTGTTGGCTCTCATCGATGGGCTGCGTCAAGCGGGAGGCGACGGGTACAGCGGCGGCGCTTTGCGCCACACCCATGGCCGGAAGGCAGCAGAGAAGCGAAGCCAGGGCGAACGACGTGAAGGCAGACAACAAGGCAGAGCGGGAGCGAGTCAGTGACATAAGAGAGTCATCCTGTCAGGTGCGGGAAGTCGATTGCCGGGGGGAAGCGAGCTACAGGCCTGTGAACCGAAGAGAAAAACGTGACAGGTTCTCCATCCTGGCTGCTACAGGGGACCCATCGCTCAGTGGTGCAGAGGTAAATTGGTTCTATGCGCTGCCTGCACCGCTGTCAAGGGCTTACCCGCTGACATTCCCTTCATCTTCTTCGTCTGTTCAAACTCCACCACACAGTTACTCCCATTCCGGCTTCATGCCCCGTATCCTGTCTGCGTCCATGATTCCTCGCACCCTGCCCGGCGGCCGCATCCGCCCCCACGTCCTGCCCCGCGGTGAGAACGGCCGCCCGCTCTGCCGCTGGTGCGGGCTCGAGATCCTCGCCAGGCGCCGGCGCACCTTCTGCTCCGACTACTGCGTCCACCAGCACCGCCTGCGCACCGACCCCGGCTACCTGCGCGACCAGGTCTTTGCCCGCGACCACGGCCGCTGTGCCCTTTGCCACGCCGACACCGTCGCCATCTACAGTGCGCTAAAACGCTCGCGCGGCAGGGCCCGCGTTGCCGGACTCTCTTTCTACGGCATGAAAACCATCTCGAGCCGCCGCTCGCTCTGGGACGCCGACCACATCCTTCCCGTAGCCGAAGGCGGCGGCCAGTGCGACCTCGACAACCTCCGCACGCTCTGCGTTCCCTGCCACCGCGAGGTCACCGCGCAGCTTCGCCAGCGCCTCGCCGAACGCCAGGCTAAGCGCCCCATTCCGAGCCCCGTTCAGCGCATCGCCTAACCCGGACTCCGGCAGTAAGTCGTCTTACCCGTCTGCGGCTTAAGCCGACAGGTACAACTAGCCTCCCTGTCTTTCCCTCTAACAGGAAGTACGGCAGTGCTCACGTTCGACCGAGCCCATCCCACCGGAGCTATCGAACCCATGCCCGCTCTTCGCGATTTCATTCCTCGTCTTGGCGCCCAGCCCGAATCCATTTGCTCGAACTGCTGCCAGGTCGTTCGACCCACCCCGAAAGCCCCCACTCTTCAGCAAGCCCAGGCCCAGCATCGTTGCGGTGAGTTCTCCCTCAACACCAACACCCGCTAACCCGTACCCTCTCGGGTGCCCCATGTCAACGACGGTTCCACCGTCGCTGACGTGGGGTTATTCCCTTTAATCCTCAACCACCCGCAAACCTGACCCCCAGCCCCTGCTTTCTGCTAGCCTCCAAGTGTCTACCCATTTTCCGGAGCCACTTCGACCCATGACGCCTGCCATTCAAACGCACGACCTCACCAAAGGCTACGGACACACCGTCGCCCTCCATCCCCTCACCCTCACCGTGCCCGCCGGAGCTGTCTTCGCGCTCGTCGGACACAACGGGGCAGGGAAGACCACGCTCATCAAGATGCTGATGAACATGATCCGGCCCACCGCCGGCTCGGCCACCATCCTGGACCGCAACACCCTCACGCTCACCGGCGAAGACTTCACCCGCATCGGCTACGCCAGCGAAAATCAGGAACTCCCCGACTGGATGACGGTCCGCCAGTTCCTCGCCTATCTCAAGGGCTTCTACCCCACCTGGGACGACGCCGCGCTCGTCCAGCAGCTCGAGCTCCCACTCGACCGCAAGCTCAAGCATCTCTCCCGCGGCATGTTGATGAAGGCCGCCCTGGCCTCCATCCTCGCCTTCAACCCCTCTCTCATCCTGCTCGACGAGCCCTTCTCCGGCCTCGACCCGCTCGTACGCGACGAGCTGATCGAAGCCCTCATGTCCCGCGTCCACCCGCGGTCGCTCTCCGGGCAGGAGGCCTTCGCCTCCAATCCGGACCAGCCCCGCCCCACCATCCTCATCTCCTCGCACGACCTCGCCGAAGTCGAATCCTTCGCCACCCACATCGGCTTCCTGCACCAGGGCAAACTGCTCTTCGCTGAGGAGATGCACTCCCTTACCGCCCGCTTCCGCGAGATCACCATCACCCTGCCGCCGCCAACCCCCGGCGAAAACCCCGCCACGCTCACCCGCACCGGCGCCGAGGTCCCCAACTCCTGGCTCCTGCTCGAAACCACCCTCACCGCCGCCCGCTGGGTCCACACCCACGCCGACACCGAAGACATCCCGGCGCAGATCGCCACCGTCTTCCACACCGGCGGCGTCACCCCGCACATTCAGGCCGTCCCCATGACGCTCCGCGGCATCTTCCTCGCCCTCGCCAAATCCGGCCGAGCCCCCGCCGCCCCCACGCAATAGCTTTCCTCGCATCCTTAGCGCACCCTTAGCGTTCTTCGCGCATTGCCCTTGCCTCTCTTGCTTTTTCCAAAGGATCGAAAAATGCCCCGCACCCCGCAACCCATCCACATCCTCCGCAAAGACCTCATGCATCTCTGGCCCGAGACCCTCATCGTCATCGGCCTTTCCGTCGCCTTCGCCTACGCCTCGCCCTCGCGCTGGACCGGCTCCCAGAACGATATTGTCGGCCTCATCGGCATCCTCGCCATCTTCCTCAAGGCCTTCCTCATGCCGGTCTCCTGGCTCGTCCTGGTCTCGCGCCTCATCCACGACGAGCCCCTCGTCGGCGATCGCCAGTTCTGGACCTCGCGCCCCTACCACTGGCTCTCGCTGCTCGGCGCCAAGCTCCTTTACCTCGTCCTCTTCCTCTACCTGCCCTTCCTGCTCATGCAGGTCTACCTGCTCAAGCACGCCGGCCTCTACCCCACCACGGCCATCCCGGAGCTCCTCCATAACCTGCTTCTGCTCACCGTCGTCATCGTCATCCCCATCGCCGCCATCTCCGCCGTCACCAGCAGCTTCGTCAAAACGCTGCTCTCGTTCATCGCGGGCATCATCTACCTCATCATCCTCTCGGTCTCCATCTACTTCATCGAAGTCCACCACATGACGCCGCCGGCTCTTGAACCCGTCGTCACCGGCCTCTTCATCCTCCTGCCCGCCATCGCGCTCATCTATCAGTACGCCACGCGCCGCACCGCCATCTCCCGCGCCATCCTCATCGCGACGCCGGTCGTCATCGCTCTCCTGCTCCTCATCACGCCGTCCACTGCCCTCATCCAGCGCGCCTACCCCGTAAGCTCCACCCCCAAACTTGCCCCGCTGCCCGACGCCTTTGGACCGAAGGCGCCGGAGCCCGGCGACCTCTTCGTCCTCTCGAACCGCGTCCAGGTCGGCATCCCCTTCACCGTCACCGAAGCCGATAAGGACTCCAACTACACCGTCACCGGCGTCAAGGCCACCATCGACGCTCCCGGCGTCCACTGGTCCTCCCCCTACGAAGCCCCGACCCAGCCCTCGCGCATCAACGCCGGCTCACCCATCAGCGCCGTCCCGGTGGAGATTCCGCTCAGCGTCTTCAACCAGATAGGCCACTCCGCGGCCGACGTACACCTCTCCATCACCGTCCAGCAGCTCAAGGCCGATCAGCCCACCACCTGGAAGGCCACCAGCAACTCCTTCGCTGTCCCCGGTCACGGCATCTGCTCCTTCGACCCCCTGCGCCCGGACTCCGCCCCCATCTGCCGCTACCCTTTCAAAACACCTGACCTCAACTTCGCCACCGCCCCGCTCGTCTCCAGCTGCACCGATCCCTCCGGCGAGAAGCAGACGGGCGTCGCGCAGATGACCGCCGGCCCCGGCCTCGTCGACTTCGACCCGGTCAGCACTCAGACCCTTTCCTTCTCTCCGGCCGGTCAGCCGAGGCAGCAGCAACAGGCCTCGGCCGGCATCCTCTGCCCGGGCACTCCCGTTACCTTCATCGAAGGCCACAACCAGGCCAAACTCCGCCTCGAGCTCGACGAAAAGCAACTCATCCTCGAGAACTACGCCACTCACTCCTCCCCACGTCGCCAGCGCATGTCCCAACCCGGCCCCCAACCCGGCCCCCAACCTGAAGACCAGCAATAACCTAAGGCATCCCAGCACCAAAAAGGCGGCGAGCCAAAGCTCGCCGCTTTTCTGTTTACATTGAGAACATCCGTCCTCGATTCCTCTTATCCGTCCAGGCGTTATGTCTTGTGGCCCACCGCGGACCTCCTACGGCCCGGGCTTTCCCTCAGCTTCCGGAACGAACGCTAACCCGGTCACCACGTAGGGCCGGTCCAGCGGACCTCCGCTTCCGCCCACCACCGCCTTGTAGAAGTGCATGTAATCTGGTTCGCCGGCGTAGAAGCCGCCCCACGCCCAGCCATGCCGCGCAAAGACGCGAAAGACCTCGGCCGTCGGCGAAATCTTCCCCGGCCCATCGTCCCGCTTCGCCTGCGCCGCCGCTCCGCTCGGCCACCAACCCTCCTTCGCATCCAGAAAAGGGTTCTCCAGCGGGTTCAAATCCACGGCCACCCCATACGCGTGACCGCTCCACTCCGTCGGCGCGTCCTGCGCCTTGCGGCAATAAAAGCCCACGGTAACGTCCTTCTCCGCGTTCTCGCCGCCCGGCTTGTAGTTCTCATACGGATCGACCTTGCGGATCGGGAAGTGGATCGCGTAAAGCTCGGCGAAGATGGTCGCTGCCTCCGCCGCAAAGCGCTTGTGCATCACCAGCGTCCCCGTGTGCGTCAGGCCGTCGAAGCCCAGGTACGTGACCTGGATCGCCCGAAGATCATCAAGCGGCACCGGGCACCCCGGGCTCCAGGCTTTGCCGGTCATCGCCATCCGCGCCGCCGGAGTCAGCAAACTTATTGACCCCGCAGCCTGCGAACGCATTCCACCTGGAAAGAGCACCAGGAAGCCGAGCACCAGCAAAATACGGGTTACAGGTAAGCGCCAGCTCGAGATTCGCATCGCACAACCTCCAGCCGCTCTCCTCAATCCGCCCGGCTACCCCGTCGCGCCAGCACCAGCAGCTCGCACGCGCGCCGCATCTCGGCTTCGCTCATCGCCGGAAACAGGCTCGACTCCACCTCATGCAGCGTCGCATCCAGCGCGTTCACCAGCTTCAGCCCCGCTGCCGTCAGCGTCGCCCGCACCACGCGCCGGTCCACCGTTCCGCGCGCCCGCTCAATCCACCCGGCCTTTTCCATCCGCGCCAGGATCCTCGGCACATCCGGCACCTGCGCCACCAGACGGTCGCCAATCTCGCACTGCATCAACCCGGTCTCGCCCGCCCCTCGCAAAATCCGCAACACGTTATATTGTGTCGGCGATAGACCATGCGGCCGCAGCCTCTGTTCCACCTCGTGCCCAATCACGGCGGTCGTCCGCGAAAGGTTTAGCCACAGCTCATCGCGCAAGCTCTCAAACGGCTTCGTCTGTTTGATCTCGGCCAGCAAGTCGGACATACCCTAGAAACTATCACCTTTGAATTCTCCGAAGAGCTTTCCAATCTGAACCAGACAAACACCTTGCGCCGCCTGAGAACTCCCTCTCAACTCACAAATTCCTACTCTCTCCTAACGAAAGTCGGCCTCTCAGCACCCATGCAACCCCCACACTCCTCACCGAAATGGACGCGTTTTCCTGAATTCCACCAAGCTCCCACACTCCCGCACCCTTGCACCCACACTCTTGAAGCCGTACCGTCGACTCAGGCGCAAATTCTTGCTGCTGTAACACCCCACACCACCGCGCTCGAACCCGCGTCAACTGCACCGATTGCACATCTTCCACAGCGTTTCTTTGGCTTTTTTGGTCCTGCCAACGCTGAAAGTCACACCCGCCCGTATCTACAAGCACAACACAACCTGTAGATGTTTTATACTTGACATACCCCACAGGGGGCACTAACTTTGCGCTTGCGGACCACACGCAACGCGCACAAAATTGATCCCTTGCACGCCCCCTGTCTTCGGCACCCCACTTATCGGGTCCACCCAGATTCGCCCCAAATCGCCGCGCAGACCCGCAGCCAACCGGCCCCTATCGCGCCGGCTACAAAATCCGAAGGAGCTCCACCGATGAACGAAACCCTCCAGCAGCACGCCGTGCCCACCTCCCCAGCCCAGAACCCCAGCACGTCCGCCCCTGGCCTCTCGTTCAGCCGCTACTTCACCACGCCCGGCATCAGCCCCTACGACCAGGTCCAGTGGGAGCTCCGCGACGCCGTCATCCAGGATTGGAAGGGCAAGCTCATCTTCGAGCAGAAGAACGTCGAATCCCCCACCGACTGGTCGATGACCGCGACCAACATCGTCGCGTCCAAATACCTCCACGGCCTCGTCGGCACACCCGAGCGCGAATCCGGCGTCCGCGCCCTCATCACCCGCGTCGCCGAGTCCATCCGCGATTGGGGCATCCAGGGCGGCTACTTCGCCTCCGCCGACGATGCCGCCACCTTCTACGCCGAGCTCGTCCACCTGCTCCTCAATCAGAAGGTCGCCTTCAACTCGCCCGTCTGGTTCAACGTAGGATGTGACCGCCTCGAGCCCAACTCCGACGCCCAGAACTGGCACTGGGACGCAGAAAAGCGTCAGATCACCTTCTCCGTTACCGGCTACCGCAAGCCGCAGTGCTCCGCCTGCTTCATCAACTCCGTCCAGGATTCGCTCGACTCCATCCTCACCCTCGCCAAGACCGAAGGCATGCTCTTCAAGTGGGGTTCCGGCGCAGGCTCCAACCTCTCCAGCATCCGCGGCTCCATGGAAACCCTCTCCGGCGGCGGCACCGCCTCCGGCCCGCTCTCCTTCATGCGCGGCTTCGACGCCTTCGCCGGCGTCATCAAGTCCGGCGGCAAAACCCGCCGCGCCGCCAAGATGGTCGTCCTCAACGTAGACCACCCCGACATCATCGACTTCATCGAGTGCAAATCCAAGGAAGAGGCCAAGGCCTTCACCCTCATCAAGGCCGGCTACGACGGGTCTGGCCCGGACTCCGAAGCCTACAGCTCCATCTTCTTTCAGAACGCCAACAACTCCGTTCGCGTCACCGACGAGTTCATGTCCGCCGTAGAGCGCGACGCCGAGTTCTCCACCCGCACCGTCAAAGACCGCACCCCCGTCGCCACCTTCCCCGCCCGCGAGCTCATGAACAAGATCGCGCAGAACACCTGGGCCTGCGGCGACCCCGGCATGCAGTACGACACCACCATCAACCGCTGGCACACCAGCAAAAACACCGCCCGCATCAACGCCTCGAACCCCTGCTCCGAGTACATGTTCCTCGACGACTCCGCCTGCAACCTTGCCTCCTTCAACCTGCTGAAGTTCGTCTCCCCCGGCGGGCAATTTGATATCCCCGCCTACCGCCACGCCATCTCCATCGTCACCACGGCCATGGAGATCATCGTCGACTCCGCCGGCTACCCCACCGAGCAGATCGCCAAGAACTCGCACGACTACCGCCCGCTCGGCCTCGGCTACGCCAATCTCGGGGCTTTACTTATGTCCTTCGGCCTGCCCTACGACTCCGACGCGGGCCGCGACTTCGCCGCCGCGCTCACCGCCATCCTCTGCGGCGACGCTTACCACCAGTCCGCGCTCATCGCCGAATCCTGCCCACCGCTCGCCGCCGCCACCCCGCTCTGCCAGCAGGCCCAGCACGCGGCCTCGAAGCTTGGCGGAGCCTGCCCCGGCTTCTACGTCAACCGCGAGCCCTTCCTCGACGTCATCCGCATGCACCGCGCGGAAGTCAACAAGATCGGCAAGTCGCGCCATAGCGCCGAGCCCTTCTCCGTTCCGCACCTCGACGCCCTCATCCAGGCCTCGGCCGACGCCTGGGACGCCGCACTCGTCGAAGGCGAGCGTCACGGCTACCGCAACTCCCAGGTCACCGTCCTCGCGCCCACCGGCACCATCGGCTTCATGATGGATTGCGACACCACCGGCATCGAGCCCGATCTCGCCCTCGTCAAGTACAAGAAGCTCGTCGGCGGCGGCATGATCAAGATCGTCAACAACACGGTGCCCTCCGCGCTCATCAAGCTCGGCTACTCCGACGACCAGGTCAACGCCATCGTCTCCTATATCGACGCCACCGGCACTATCGAAGGCGCGCCCGGCATCAAGGCTGAACACCTCGCCTGCTTCGACTGCAGCTTCAAGCCCGCCAAGGGCACCCGCAGCATCCACTACATGGGCCACCTCAAGATGATGGCGGCTACCCAGCCTTTCTTGTCCGGCGCCATCTCCAAAACCGTCAACCTCCCGCAGGATTGCACCGTCGAAGACATCGCCGAAACCTACCTAGAAGCCTGGCGTCAGGGCATCAAGGCCGTAGCCATCTACCGCGACAACTCCAAGGGAGCCCAGCCCCTCAACGTCTCCACCGATGCAGACAAGAAGAAGGATGCCGAAGAGAAGGAGGCCGCAGCTCAGGGTGCCCAATCTCAACCTGTCTCATCGGTTGAGGTGGGGTTACTCACCACCCAACTCGCGACCGCCACAGAAAAGGCGCAGACCGCCGAAGCTCAAATCCACGCTCTCACTCAGCAACTGACAGCCCTCACCGCCCAGTCCCTCGCCAACGCCGACGCCCACGACTCCACCGCCCCCCCGCGCGCCGTCCGGCATCGTCTCCCCGCCGAGCGCGCCTCCGTCACCCATAAATTCTCACTTTCCGGCCACGAAGGCTACATCACCGTCGGCCTCTACCCCAACGGGCAACCGGGCGAAATCTTCATCCGCATGGCCAAAGAAGGCTCCACCGTCTCCGGCCTCATGGATTCCTTCGCCACCGCCGTCTCGCTCTCGCTCCAGCACGGCGTCCCCCTCAAGGTCCTCTGCGAAAAGTTCGCCCACACCCGCTTCGAGCCCTCCGGCTGGACCGGCAACGAGCAGATCGGCTACGCCAAGTCCATCATGGACTACCTCTTCCGCTGGATCGAGCTCCGTTTCCTCCAGGGCACCCAGCTCGACCTCTTCGCCAACCTCACCCCGCAAAAGGACACCGCCTCCATCCCCGTCCAGGGCCACGTGTCCGCCCCCGCCAACACCGTGGTCTCGAACAGCCCCTCGCCCGCACCCCGTCCGCCAGTGGATTTGTCATCCTCCGAAGGAGGATCTGCGTTGGCCTCTCCTTCGCACCACCACAACTCCCTCTACGACCGCACCGCCCCCCAAGGCGGCATAGCCCCCGACCTCCAGGCCCGCTCCGGTCTTGCTGAGAACAGAGAACTGAGAACTGACAACCTGTCCCTCGAAGACCGCGGCATCTACCACACCGCCCAGGCCCTCCGCAGCGTCGTCAACATGGGCGACGCACCCTCCTGCGCCACCTGCGGAGCCATCATGACCCGCAACGGCTCCTGCTACCGCTGCGGAGAATGCGGCAGCACCAGCGGCTGCAGCTAAATAGGAGCCCGCCTAGACCAAGAACGGTGTGGGTTGACGCATAACGCTAAACTTGGTGACCATAACGCTGAACTTGCGACCCCATAAGGTTAAACTCTTATGGGGTCTTCTTCATGGCTGCAAAGACAGTTGGCGGGAGCCGAGAGTAACGGTATCGATCGAATCGATGCGAGGATGCAATCACAGCCCGGAATGCTCGATAATCGATCCGATTGGAGTGACGGAAGGTATGGCTCTCGCCGGCGGCGCTGCCGACAAACTCGGAAATCGCTACGAACTTTGGTGGACTGTCTTGAAAGTTATGGACGTCCTCCGAGGGGATTGGGAGGCGATCCGGCTTGAACAACCCGGCGTTGAAAAAGCAGAGTTTGTGCTTCGTGGTGGAACGAAGAAATCGCTGCATCAAGCGAAACGTCAGGCCCCCAATGGGAAGTGGACTCTCTCTGAGCTGTCGTCCAGGGACAATCAATATTTGCAGGCGATAGGAGGCCAACTACAACACGTAAATGTTGGGATTGTTTTCGTCTCCGGCAGCGACGCTCCTGAACTGGTCGAGCTAGCAGCGCGAGCCCGTGACTCCATCTCAGATGAGGAGTTCGAGACGTTTTTTGTTCAAGGAAAGAAACATTGATCGGGGATCGCACATCTGCAAAAGATCTGGGGTGATTGTGATGTCAGCACCGCACGGAATTGTTTGAGACGGATTGAGGTTCGGGTTCTGGATGAAAGGAGCCTAGTTGACCAGAACTTGATGACTGCGCGAGTGCTTTTTCAACAAGAACCTCGCGACGCTTGCTTGTCAATTGCCGGTATTGTTGTCGATTCTGTCCATCGGGATCTATCTCGAACTGAGTTGGTCGATTGCCTCGCGAGCGCTGGCTATCACCTCCGCCAAGAGGCGAACGCGCAGCTATTGCAGAAAACATTGGACGCGACCAATGAGGCGACCAGGAATTGGTCACGCCGGCTTCAAGGACGGCCAATCATCGATCTTCGACTGATCCGACTGGACGACAAGGGCAACGAGACGTCCGAGACGGAGAAACGAACAGGGCTGAGCAGCTCGCTCTCCGGGAATGGAAGAGTTGAGATCCAAGCACCCGCCGGTCGCGGAAAGACTACAACGCTAGTTGAGGTAGCCCGTGAGCTCCGGCTCGCAGGACGAATTGCTTGTTTGATCGACCTACCTGCGTGGATACGCACGAACGGAGACATTCTGGAATTCATGGCAGGGATGCCGGAGTTCCGCTCGCGTGGACTCACCACCGACGTTCTTGCGCAAGTTCAGCAAGCATCGCCCATCATTTTCTTGCTAAATGGATGGAACGAGCTTGCGTCGTCTGAATCCTCCAATGCGGCTGCGATGATTCGTACTCTGGCCCGTTCCTATGCCGCTTAGGCATTGCCGTAGCGACGCGCTCTCATCCCGTTGCTGTCCCCCTCCTCGACAGTGTGCATTACAGAATCCAGCCCCTCACGCGCGCAGAGCGCGACGACTACTTGCGTGGACGTTTGGGAGACAAAGCACGCGGATTTTCAGCGCAACTGGCGGGGGACAAAGTATTGGACTCTCTGACCAGAACACCATTGGTATTGGCAGAGGTCGTTTCTCTAACTCCGCCCACGAACGTCTGTTCTCATTGCTCGCCAGATACCATTACGGCGCGTCCTCCAGCTCATCCGAGACACCGGCAGCACATACCCACCAGCGTTCCCAGCGCATCACCTCGACCGTCTAAGGAACTGCTCGCCTCCTTGCCGCGCACCAACCTGCAGTTTTTGCCTGTGCATCGCCATGCCGCTGGTCAGAATGAGCGGTCGTCACTCCGGTCCATCCGCCGTCGACAAGCCAATGCCGCCGAACACTTGACTTTGGAGCGATCTCGTTGACGGCTGGATGAGTGACTCGGCGATTCTGCGTCAACTGAGAGCCTGCGCAGTTCACTGGCTAAAGCGGCGTTTTCGGCACTGGTGCGGCTCGACGTTGGATTGAGGTTGACCGTTACGCTGCTGAGTTCCTTCCATGCGTCTCAGGCCGTACGATAATGCTGGAAGGAAGCACATGTATAACGCTGAACCTCAATCCGACGCTAGCGATCAAGCGCTTCCAATCTCCGAACAGCAGGAGCCTTTTAGAGACTACACGCCCTGTCTCTGCTCCTTCATAGATGTCCTTGGCTTCCGAGAACTGGTACTCGCGAGTGGCCAAGATCAGGAGGCCAAGCGTAAGGTGCACTTGATCTTGAAGCAGTTCCAAAGGAATCTCCACCACAAGGGCGTACCAGGCGGTCGAGAAAACAAGGAGCCGCCGCTCGTTGTAAGAGCGTTTTCCGATTCCATCGTCCGTATCGTTCCATTGGCTAGCCGCTGTAAATCACTCTTTTACGATGATTTCACATCTGAAATCATTCACGAGTTGATTGATCTATGTGGCGCGCAATTCGATCTGCTAACGATGGGAATTCTGGTGCGCGGCGGACTCACTATCGGCGACATCTACTGGGACGATCATCAGATTTTCGGACCAGCTTTGATTGATGCTTACGACTTGGAAAGCAAGACTGCGGTCTATCCTCGTATTGTCCTATCCAATGCTGTCACCAAGCACATCCGGGAAGGAAAGACCGGGTCTTTGGGTGCAAATTATTGGCGAGAGGATTCCGACGGAACGTGGTTCGCAGATTATCTGGGCTTTTACAGCGCGATGCTTGCCCCGAATATAGTCTTCAATAAGGAGGGCTTCCACAAGCCTTTCGAGGTATTTCGAAGCCACATCGCCGATCGGTTAGCCCAGCCTCCTTCTTCGGAGCGGGTTAGGGAGAAACATTTATGGCTGGCGAACTATTTCAATGACATCGTCGCATCTGTGCCGTCCGACTTCACCCAAACCTGGTCACATCTCCCGATCGAGACCTAACTGTCGTTGCTGGGCGCATTGCTGGCTTTCTTGAGTATGCGCACGAGAGCTCGGGTCCGTTTTCCAGGTTTGATCGAGCAAGGGGCAGGCTGGTCTAAGATTCATCAGAGCATTATCTTAACTTCATGACTGAGGTTCCTGTTTCAAGGCGCCGTACCTTCCACTATTTCTCGTCCGGCGTACAGCTAGACTTCGATACTCTTGATCTTGGGAATGGTGCCGTACTCTCAAGAACATATGTGCACCTCATGGCTCACCCTATCCTGGCATTCACGCAGCCGGTTGGTCGCGGTTCACATCCCGGCCCTTGGCAAGCTGTCGAAGCTGCTCCGGGAACGGTCGCGATGGATCTCCACGTAGTGCTGTCAATTTCGTCGGAGTCTGAGGACGAGAAGATGGTGCATAACTGGGCTAGCTGGATCACTCTGTTGATGCGCTTTTCAACCGATACAGCGGTGACGATCACACTCTCATCTGCGAGAGATGTCGAGACATTGCGAAAGGGCGACGCACATGCAAGGTTACTAGAGCCTATTCGGCGACTTCATGAAGGCACAACCATCGGCCCCGAGTCGGCAGAGTGGCTTCGCGAGAATTGGCACAGCTCCCTCCACCTCAGTACACAAGACGATCTGATGTTTGCTTTAGGAGCGATCTATCATAGCCATCGATCCGCCGAGAATCTTGCGTTGGTTTCTGTTTGGGCAGCCCTGGAGCGTCTGTTCAGTTCCAATTCGGCAGAGCTCAAGTTTCGCGTGTGCGCGAACATCGCAGCATACCTCGAGGGGCCAGGCGAGGCAAGGTACACCCTGTTTAAATACCTTTCCAAGCTCTACGACGCACGCTCCGCCGCCGCCCATGGATCGGCGATCAAAAGGCCGGATGCTTACATGGATTCGGTCACCGTCGCTTCTCAGGTGGTGATGCGGATCATTGATCTCGGCAGGGTGCCAACGAAGGAAGGATTGGAGAGGGAGCTGTTTTCGCCCAGTGAGCGGACTTGAAATAAAGGACTCAAATACCTTTTCGATCCCGTCGCATGTCTGGGCGCTGCCCACAGCATTTAACCAGCTCGTCAAAGCTTCCGCGGACGAAGTCGAACGTAAGCACGGACTCAGTTGGTGAGAACAGGCCGATGCAATCATTCAGGACCGTACTGACAATCAGCTCGATTTAGCTGTTTCGTAAGTGAGAACAACGTGGATCATTCCTGAGGGCCGACCAAGAGGGCGGACAGCCTTCTCTACGGTGTCAGAGAGGTTCCAAGTCCGTCAGCGGTCGAACTCACGGAGTTCGTTGAACGTTTCGCCAACACCTTGCTCACAGAGCTGATCTATAAGATCGAGCGCACGTGATGCCCACTCATCGCGCTGATGCTGGTGATACACCCTGAATGCGAGCTTCGGAATGCGATAACCGTCCGCTGCTCGACTTGTCCGAATGTCGCGCGCCTCACTTCCAAACCGGCGTAAGAACTGCTCGCAAGCCATGCAAACAATTCCAGGCAGCAATTCGACGGATTCGTCGAGAGCATTAATAAGAGCGAATGAATTGGTTTCATATGCTTGGCTGCGACAAAAAGATTCGATGAGTTCACTAAAAGCATCGAGAGGTTGGTCGCCAATTGCCCTGAAGCAATCGGCTGCGGTCCTCCGCACCGTTTCGTCTGGATCATCGAAAAAGATATACAACTGCTTCTCACACCATAACCGAAACTCACCCACACCGACGTTCGTTGCTGCGACACGAGCTGCAGCGTGTCGCTGCTCCTCATCACCCGTTACCGCCTTGATAGCAATCTCGTGCGCCTCGGGATGGCGAAGGGCTGCGATGCACGCGAGCTGCGATGCAGCCTTCACATCTTCGCTCTCGGTACTTGCCATCATCTCTTCAACGAGAGGACGGACAAGCGTGAAATAGTCACGTAAGCCTGCATGAACGAGATCGTATCCATAGTGTGTTCGAGGTAATGACGGCACGACCGTGCGACTCTTCGTGAACATCTCATACGCATATTGATAGTCGCTGATCGCAATCACTCTCCAGACAAAAGCGCTGCAGGCCTGGACTGCTGTGCTCTTATCGACCGTCAGCTTCTCAAGGGTCAAATCAAAACGAGAGATGTAGGCAGCATCTGTTTGGATGAGATTCCCGATCGCCAGCACGGCGCGCCCGCGAGTCAGGTTGAGGCCGCGGTTGAAAGGGTCGGCAAGCGGATCGCGCTGCCCCTCTGGTACTACGTCGTCCACTCCGAAGGGCGGTTCCGGGCTTTCAAGTGCCAACCATTGCAGTTGCTCGAGAGATTTGTCAGGTAACCCCGACTTGACCGAACCGAGTAGATCAGCGATCTCTCGTCCGCAGGTATCCCGATATTCCCCGAATGCTTTGGCACAAAGCTCCAACTTAATGAAGTCCTCAAGCGGGGCTTCCTTAAAGGTTCTTAATAGCTCGGCGAAGAAGTCTGGATGAGTTTTCGTTGGGAGTCGAAGAGCGATTGCAGCAAAACGTGAAGGGTCCTTCTGAGCGAGGTTGGCAATCGCTCTGGCCAACTCAAGGCTCCCTCCGCGAAGAAAGTCGTGAGGGTTCCGAGGCCTTGTACTGGTACTGAAATGGTCAATCGCGGCGAGAGTGGCATCGTCGTCCATCTTGGAGAGCCCGTCGTCTGGGATCGGAGACCCTACCCAGCCGCCTCGAGCGCCTTCAGGTTCGCACTGCGGTGTCTTGAACTTTCGTTCTAATTCCTGAAACATCCCCTTCGCTTTGGCGCTTCGACGGGAAACAGGAATCATAGCCAATAGATTGAACTTCGCATGGCCGCGGTATTTGTAGCCAAAAGATTCCTTTTCGAACGAAGGCACATAGTTGGTCACAGCAGCTTCAAGCCTTTCCTGCCGATCATCATCCGCGTGCTCAAAGACGGCTGCGATGGCCCGCTGCGCGAACCAATGCGAATTTCCAGAGAGTCCACTTTCAAACCGCCATGGCTGCTCCGCGAGAGTGTCAGCAGCATCGTTCGCGTAAAATGGACCGTTGCCTGCGTAGATTGAAAGCAGCAACATGTTAGCGACGTACAAGTCCGACGCCTTGAGTGTGTCGACGTAACTGCTGAGGAGCGTCGGACTCTGTATCGCAATGGCCTTCAGAGCGTCTTGGAGACGGCTGAGAATTTGGTCATGTGGCCGTCCGTTGTCTTGGGCGATCAGGTAGCGCCACACCCTATCCTTACGAGGCGTCTCAGCCTCATCGATCTTTGCCCAAGTCGCAATGGAGAGAACGACTGGCAAAATGTTCTGAATGAAAAGAAGGGGCTCTCGCTCAGCAGAGCGCCCGATCGGACGCTCGGCAAAGTTGTCGTGACGCAAGGACACGATGTGTTCACCTGTGTCCGTCTTCTTCACGATCTCCAACTGGCGCACTAGCCAAGTTGCGATGATTTCACACACTCTCGCAGGGTTTTTCTCAGAAACGTCATACGCGAGGTTCCAAAAGGTGCTGTTAGCGGCGATAGCGCCACGAGCCTCATCGAGCGTTCCATCCGCGAGCAGTTCCAAGAACAGGTCGAACATCTCGCGGCTGCCATTGAGGTTCACAAGCTGCATGAACCAAACCAGACGCTGGTTCCATGCCTCGCTCTTGTTCTTGAAAGGAGCCAGAAGTGATGCAGCCTCTTTCGAGTAGCGGGACTCGTGAAATCTCAAGTACGAGAACACAAGGTTGACGACGCCTTCTTCCGACGATTCAAGCCCGTGGTAGACCCAGCCCGTTTCAAAAGCTTTCTGGAAGAGCGGAACGGACGAGAAGAAATGCTTCCAAGCTAGGTCGGCCTCCAGGCCTGCCGATATCTTCGAGCGAGCCGACTCCAGTGAGGGAGCTATGAGCGTAACCCACATCTCCCAATCTTGCGCAGAGATCGAGTTGAGGTTTGCAGCGACAGCTAATGCCAGGTCCTTCACATGAGTCCGGATCTTTGGATGGGAAATCAAGCCCCTCAACTCAGAGCAGAACCGTCCCGGTTCGCTCTCATGGAGGTACTGCAAGACTTGACGCACCTGAGCTCGCCGGAAAAGATGCTGCTCACCTTCCAACAAGAACTCTGTAAGCGTACGGGGCTGCTGTACGAACTGGCGGGCGAAACAGTAGTCGAAAAAGCTTTCGTGGCCAAAACCGATTCTGTGACCGTCACGGGTAATGACCCCCTCAGAGATCATTTGCTCAGCATAACGCGGAGAGCACTTGTCGAGCGCTTCCCGACGCACCGACAGTTGCTGGCTTGTGGTCATCCCATCCACCAGCGTTTGAATCACTTCATTCCATTGATCCACTTCCGGTTGGCTGCGTTCAGCAACGGCAAGACGCTTGTTCGTCCAGTAACGGTCGAACAGATCGAGGGTCGTGTTGAATGGGGTCTCTACTGTGAAATCGGCCTCAAGAAAGAGGGAAAGATTTTGGGGCAGGCAGAGCAACGCGAGCTGGTGCGGCGTCAAGGAATCGGGCTCGACACCTGCCCGCTTCAAAATGGCTCGAACCTGGTCCTCAGAGAAGTCTCCGATAGGTATGTGCGAATGTTCCTTATTCAGCAGCTTGCGCAGACGATGATCGTTTTTCCAGTCAAACTCGCGGCAAACAACAAACACGTGGATTTCCGCCTTCGACTGAAGGCCGCGCACCTCGTTCATCATCGCCTCGACGGCGTCGAAGAACCCGGTCGTCCTCCCCGAGGTCGTACTGATGCTGTCGAGTTGGTCGATGACTAAGGCCGCTTTTTCATGCCCCTCCGCAGCGGCACCGAGCAGGAGCGCCGGCGATTCTTCTAGACCAAGTGCTTGCCCCAATTCCGCTGTCGACTTCACGGGGTCGACCCGATCGAGTCGAAAGGCTAGAACGGGCACGTTTCTTTCCCGAAGCTCTTGAACGAACTCAGCAACGCATCCACTCTTGCCCGTACCGGCACGGCCGGTGACTACACAGTCGGTCTTGGGTCCCTCCATGTGAGCATGCAGTTGCTTCGTAAAATCCCGTGGAATGAGCTTGCCCTGGATTAGCCGTCCTCGACCGTTGTCGAGGTATTTTCGCGTTACTTCGTCGATACGAGGACGTGCCTGCTGCACATTCGTTACTTGGCGAAGATGGAAACCCTGTCTAGCAAGAGCTTCCGTCAACTCCTTCCTAGACAGGCCTCGGTGGACGGAGTCCAAAACCATTCCAACGATTGCTAAACATGCATCGTACGGAGCTCGCAAAAAGAGCGCCTGCGCAGTCATCAAGGCTTGATCGCGCAGACTTCTCTCATCCAAAACCCGTACTTCAATCCGTCTGAGGTATTCGCGTGCAGTGTTTACATCACATCCACCCCATACGCGTTGCAAGAGCCGCAAACCCGCTTGATGCTTCTTCGCTTGAACAAAGTGCTGCTCAAATTCATCCGTTGAGACAGAATCACGCGCTCGCGCCGACAACTCCATCAGTTCAGGAGCGTCACTACCTGAAACGAACACAATGGACGTATCGGTGTTTTGAAGCTGCGTTCCAATTGTTTGCAGGTAGGGGTTGTCTTTCGACGAAAGATCGGCAAGCGTCCACTTACCTTCGGGCCCCTGCCGCTTCGCTTGATGTAGCGACTTATCGATTCCGTCGCGAAGGACAAACTCGGCCTTTTCGACTCCCGGTTGCTCAAACCGAATCGCATCCCACTGTCCCCAGAGGATGTCCATAGCCTTGAGGACAGTCCACCAGAGTTCATAGCGATTTCCGAGTTTGTCAGCAGATCCGCCAGCGAGAGGCATACGGGTTCATCACTCCAATCGCTTCAAATTATCAGGCATTTTGACTTGCACGTGCACCTTCGCTTGAATCGGGCTTGACTCAGATTTCCCGGATGATTCGGCGCGAAGCCTGGTGTTGCTGGATGAGCCGGATCGCCAATCTCCACTCAAACCTGCAACGCATTCTTCTCAAACTTCTCCCCGAAGAACGAAGGCCCGGCGAAAAGCAGATTGTCACTCCTCGGTTCTCGTCGACCGGAACTTTGCTCACAAGCCGAAACGCGCGCAATCGTGACCGCTAGAGGACGCTGAGAAATGCTCTCCGACTCCCGCTGCGTGCTGGACGATCTCGGGGCGACATCGTGAGATCTGGTGCATGCCAACGGTGTCATCTGGGTGGAAGGTCCCAGAGATCGCATTTACATCAAACGCTGGCTCGAGTTCTATGTGGCAAGCATCGGCGATTCTGCAAGCGCTCACGGACACCGGCATGGTGCAGCCTGGCAAGAAGCCTCGCCACTACAACCCGGGAATAGAACGTCATTTCCCCATGCTGCACATCAAGATCCCGACCTCTCTTGATTTCTCAGTTGACGCAAAATCGCCGATTCACTCATCGAGGACCCTCATACTGACGATAAGCCGACTGCTCGTTACCTGCCGCGTGCGTAAACAAAGCGCACCACTGGGGCGCTTTCAGCCTTTTTAGCGATCTCTCCTCAATGAAGGGGCTTCGTTCCGGCTGAGCGGCGATCGTCTCTAAGCGTCTTCTCAAGCGACTTCGGAAGCTCTTCGAGTAGTGCGGTCATTCTGCCTACAGCTTCCGCTTGACGCTCAAGAAGGTCAGCCTCGGAGCTGGTCTTGAGCCAGCGATAGCTCGAAGCAAGGAGAGCACCGTTTTCTTCATCTGGTGTGCTCCGGAAGAGTTTCGACTCTAGGTGCGCGATATCCGCCTTAGTTGATTCAGCTTCCCGGTGTTTACGCTTGGCTTGGGCTTCAAGATCGCCTCTCACGGTGTAAATGCATCTTTCTGCTTCCTCTCTACCGAAGCTTACCCACAACAGTAGAAGGACTCTCGCCATCGACTCATAGGTATTTTGTCGGCCGAATTCCCAGTAGGTTGGGAGCCCACTATCGAGTGAAGCACGAAACTGCTCCCTCCCCTTCTCAGTCAAAGCATAATCGGTTCTTCTTCTTGGACCCTCTGTTGTTGTTAGGAGACCAGCTTCTTCAAGACGTTTGAAAGCAGGACTGCTCAAACCGACCGACAGCCCTGCCTGGGAGATTAGATCATAGGGAGCGGTCAATCCTGATTTGACGAATGCAAGAAGTAGGAGTTGAAGCAGGTTCAGCTCCTCGGATCGCTTTATTAGCAATGAAGCGGGTCTCCAGTAATGAGATAGAGGGCTAGGTATCGCCTCACCTGACGATACAGGAGCGGCTCACGTCACGATCTGTCCATAACTTGTACCGAAGGTTGCGGCCACTTGACGTAATCTACATATCAACGATATATTGTCGTTATGTCAAGCATATGTTCGGACTGGACGGGAGCCGCGGTAATAATCGAAAGGAATCTATCAATGGAAACGGCGAATCATTCGGCAGCCCCAATCTACGTACCGAAAACGATGGTGATCAACTCTTCTGGGGAAAGCGGCATTGCCTCGGCAATCACCCTTCTTTCAGCCGACGTGACACTGCCTTCCACCGTCGAGCAATCAGCGACTTGGATGTATGATGGTCAGCCGGAGAATGAGCCAGCTGTAAAAGGCGAAGAAGATGTCGAGATTTGTTCACGCGTACTGCAACTCTGGACCGAACAGAACGCAGGTAGTTCCGCGGTGAAGCGGGGACGTGCCGAACTGAAGGCACTTCGTGTAGCGCTGGGAGCCGAGCTTCACCATCTGAAACAGCATCTTGCCCGCACTGGGCGGGGTGGCGGTTGGACGCCATTCCTCAAGAAAATGAAAATTCCTCGGACTTCTGCAGACCGTTTCGTCAATTTGCATATCCGGCGCCTTGAGCAGAACGCAAATAGCCCCAGTGGATCAATTTCCTCCCTTAGCGCCGAGCAGGTGAACCATTACGCCAGGACGGTGGCTCAGAGGCTCCGAAAGGGGCTGGTCTCGCAGTCGGCCATCATCCACTTCTTGGAGAGCCTTCGCGTTCTCCTCGAGGCACCCTCGGATCAAGACCCGCGGCAAGTGTAAGGCTGGAACAGAACTCTCCGTTTAACAAGGAACCGCAGAAGCTCAGTGACGTGTTACGCGACGCGAATTCACCGTCGCAAGTTCGACTTCAACCATTCTCTGAGGCAAAAAGATGATCGAGTCCATCAAATTTGGGAGTGGTGTGAGGTGCCGGACGGTGGTGAGGCGCTCGAACGCTCGCTCCACTGGTAAATACCCCAGTTGGAAGACGGGCAGGGTGCACCAGTTCGAGTCGACGGCGGAAAGAAATGCATTCCGCCTTCTCGATTGCGACCCGAGCGTTCTTTCATTCATCGAGCAGCCCTGTGTGATCCGCTACTGGGCGGACGGCACCCTCCGCACACATTTCCCCGACATCCTCGTTCAATATCGCTACCTGAAAGAGCTATGGGAAGTTAAGACCTTGGCCGACGCCCAGAAGGACGAAGTAAGCTCTCGCACGGAGTATATGGAGAGAACGCTACCCGCCCAGGGATATGCATATCGCCTTATCACGGCTGAATCGCTTAGCGATAGGGACAGGCTGCGGAACCAAGAGCTCTTGCTGACCTACGGGAGAGCTCCCCTATCCGTGTTTGCTCGGTCTGGGATGCTGTCTCTGATCCGTGAGACTGGCGGCATTACCTGGGCCCAGGCGTCCGAAGCAAAGCATCTTGGCAACGGTCGAGCTACACTCTGCCGGTTGGTGTTGGAAGGGCTCCTGTCCTTCGATCCAAGCTCTTTGATTGGGCCGAATACCACTTTCGAACTCACAGAGGAGAGCCTCTGATGGGCCTGGCAAATCTTCAAGCGGGAGTGGTCGTCCGGATCGCGGGGCAGGAAACCAGAGTCCTCGGAACGCCCGACAACAAGAGCTGGCAGTTCGAGAACATTAGGACCCGACACGTGCAGCAGATGAGTAGCTCTGAATTCCTAGGAGGCCTTGAAAAGGGAACTATCGCATTCGCCAGTGCTACCCCCTCCCAAGTGCCGGTTGTGGTGAAAGATGTGCTATCCGAAGCGGAACTTCGAACGGCCAAGGTTCGCCTAGCCTACGTACGCCCCCTGTTGGGCGAACCTCTGTCTAAGACGGGGAGCAATCAGGTCATTCGCCAAGTCTGGGACGGCCTGCGGCAGCCCTCTAAGCCTCCCTGCCTCTCAAGCGTAAGGAGATGGATTCATCTTTACCGTACGGCCGGCAAGGACTTGCGAGCACTGATTGATCAGACGCATAGAAAGGGAAACAGAAGTGCGCGGTATCCGGCAGAGGTCGTTCAGGCAGTAGATGAGGCCATCGCTATCAAGTGCCTCCGGAGGACCCCCGCGACTCTAGGGGCTGCCCTAGGTGAGGCACGACTGCGAGTTATTGAGCTCAATGACGAGCGACTTGCCCAGTTTCAACTCCCTCTTCCGACGCGGCGTCTGCTTACCAGGAGATACAATCTCGTTCCGGCGATCGAACGTTATGCGGCGCGCAATGGCCAAGACGCGGCGAGAAGGCATTTTCGTTCCGTAAAAGGCCATCGTGTCGCGGAACATCCCCTACAGCGAGCTGAGCTAGATCATACTCTGCTTGATATATTCATAATTGACGCCTCTGGGCACCCACTCGGCCGCCCATATCTTACCTTGGCTCTAGATGCCTTCTCGCGCTGTGTGCTGGGCTATTACGTAGGATTCACCCCCCCCAGCTATCTCACCGTCGCGAAGTGTTTAAAGAACGCAATCCATCCCAAAGTAGCACTGGTTGAAGCCGATCGCGACATCAAGAACGAGTGGCCTTGCTTCGGGGTGATGACGGAGCTGTCAGTCGACAACGGCGTAGAATTCCACAGCAGTGCCCTGGAGCAAGCATGCGGGTCTCTGGGGATTGAGGTCCACTATTCCCCCCGTAAAGAGCCCTGGGGAAAGGGGAAGATCGAGCGATTCCTGGGGACTTTAAACCGGGACCTCTGCCACTCTATCCCGGGTTCAACTTTCGCGAATATCTTTGAGAAGGGCGACTACGACGCCGCGAAGAAGGCAACTATCACGCTCGCGACCTTGAAGAAGCTGCTCCTCAAATGGATCGTTGATGTGTACCACCAGACGCTACATACGGCTCTTGGTACAACTCCAGCGGCGATGTGGACTAGCAGTATCAGCCTCGAGGACATCCCGTTCCCCGATGAGTCGGTCAACTTCGATCTTATTATGGGAAGACCGTACAACCGGAGGCTAACCCACAAGGGAATAGAATTCGAAGGTCTCTTGTATAACTCACCCGACCTACAGGAGTTAAGAAAGGCGAGGGGAGCAACTCTCGACGTCGAGATCAGGGTGGACGAGGATGATTTGAGCGCGATCTACCTCATCTATGACAGAAATTTCGCACCGTATAAGGTGCCCGCCCTGCTAAAGAGCTACGCAGAGGGCTTGTCGCTGTGGAAGCATAACGTCAACAAGAACTACATTGCGAGAACAATAAAATCGGACGTGAACGAGCGCTCTCTACTTGAGGCCAGGCGCGATCTCTCCGACCTCGTAAATGCACAGCTTACCTCTAGGAAGGCGCGTTCGGGTCGGCGTCTTGCCCGTTACTCGGATGCCAACGACGATGCCGGGGTAGGGGGCGGCGGGCAACAAGTTGCGGTCGCACCTGAGTCAGGGTCACATAGCGAACCGATCAAAGATAGAGGCCCTAAAGCGTCAAGCTTATTCCCGCCGAGTGAAGCTGTTCCGCAGTTCAGACCCGAGCGCAGAAAGGAGGCATAGGTGCACGACTACAAGACGATTGTCGAGCAGACGATCATTCCGCATACAGCCTATAAAGCGGCAAGAAGCCAAATCGAAGCGTGTTTTCGGTGCGCGGGCACCAAGACAGAATCTGAAGGCTTGGCCCTCCTCGGTGAATCGGGCGTGGGCAAGTCGACCCTACTGGATGACTTGGCTAAATGCTACCCGCCTATCAGGACCAGAGATGGCATGGAGATTCCCGTCCTTACGGCAACGGTGCCGAGTGCCCCGACTGTAAAGAACCTGGCGGGTACACTTCTAGAGGCGATGGGAGCTCCAGATGCGTGGCGCGGCACCGAATATCAAATGACAGCAAGGCTGCGGAAGCTGATTCTTACCACCTCTGTGCACGTCATAGCCATGGACGAATTTCAACACTTATACGATCGAGCTCGGCACACGGTGATGCACCACGTGGCCGACTGGCTGAAAAGCCTCATCGATCAGACCCGCTGTACGTTGATCATTGCGGGTCTGCCGGCCAGTTGGTCCGTGATCGACAGCAATAAGCAACTCGCCCGGAGATTTCTTACCCCCATCACTCTTCCTCAATTTTCCTGGGACGACAAAGACAGTAAGGCTCAGTTTAGAGGGATTGTTGCCGCCTTTCAGGAAAGTCTACGCGCACGTTATGATCTTGTCTCGTTATCATCTGACATGAGTAGCCTACGACTCTACTGTGCTTGCGCTGGCCTGATGGGATATCTCACGAAGCTTCTTAAGCAGGCAGAGCGCAACGCCATGGCGGCGGGTGTACAGGAGATCGGGCTGGATGACCTCGCAGTTGCGTATAAGCAGGCCATCTGGTTTGCTCAAGACCAAGGCCTACCTGACCCCTTCTGTGAGAGCTTTACACCTTCTATCGCGTTCGACATGACTCAGCGTGTCCGCGATATTTCCAGTCCAGCATTTGAGAGGGAGTCGACTCGTCGCGGAGGTACTACGGGAAAGCATCCTCCTGTTAGCAGTCTTCTGGTTGGCAGATGACCCGCATGCACCAGAGGTAAGCACGGTGGTACGGATCGGAGTTCTTCGGGAGAAGGTCTCTAGGTCAGCTACTCAGACATTCAACGCCAAGACCGTAGCTCCACAAGCAAGGTGTCGATTGCGGCCGATGCCTTCGCAAACTCATTCGGCGGACGAGATGAAACGAGCGCACCCAATATACGCAGCAGGTTCTCCAAAGCCGCGGGTGACCAGAAATCAAAATGCTCTGGGACGATTGGCCGTACGCCATCCATCAGCTCACTCCGCCGAGAGCATCGTGACGTGGCTCCAACGAGTGTCCGGAGAAAACGGCTACGCCAGCACCTGGAGCTTGATGCAGCTCGCGGGAATGAAGCAAAGCGAGCTCAGGAGAACCGACATGAAGGTGGAGAAGCTGGCTTCGATCACCGGACAATCGGTGAAACGCCTGGAGGAGATATCTTTCGCGCCACTGCCAGACCGCCCACGTTGGTGTCGACTTCTCTCTCACGACTTGTTACCAAGCGACATTTACCTGCTGGACTACAGCATTTGTCCTGAATGCGTGAAAGAACTTGGCCGTGTCGAGGCTCACTGGCACCTGAGGCTCATGATTGGCTGTCCTTTGCATCGGCGAAGGGCACTTCGCAGGTGTCGACATTGTGGAGAATGCCTCAGCTGGTTTCGCCCAGACTTGCTCGAGTGCAGGTGCCGAGCGTTGCTCTCAATTGATGAGGAACAAGGCTTCCTGTCCAGCGGTGAGGCGTCCCTCTTATACATACTCAGATGCAAGGTGCTTCGGCTCGGTCCTGATGGGGAGAATGCAGCATCACTGCCCCAAGCTGAACTGTTGGCTGCACCCCTCCGGACGATTATCGTGATCATTCGTGTACTGGGTAAGCACAGGCTCCTTGCGGACGGTTGCTCCGTCAATCTCTCTGACGATCAATTGCTCTCAGCCGCCGCTGAGGTACTGTCGGATTGGCCGCAAAACTTCTTCAAGCTATTGCGCGATTTTGCTGAAAAGGGCGCAACGCAAGACCGCCAGAGTCTCCGACGAAGATTCGGCAGCCTCTTGGACGCCTTGTGCAAGAACAGGACGATCAAAGTCAGGTCCGAGGTCGACTTCCTACTCGAAGCCTTCGTGGCTTACGTGGAACAAGAACAGAATGATGTGGTATTCGACCCAAGGCTCTTCCGACAGTGCCGGAAATTACATTCCTCGCGAATGACCTCTCTTGCCGAGGTGTCCAGAAGGTTGAAAATTCAACCGCGAGCTGCCGAGCGTCTGATGCAAGCCCAAGCCGTGCCTGTACATCGCGTCCAGCATGGTCGTTCGACACGGTTCCTGGTGGATACCTCTGCCGTCCCGCTCTCGGCTGGGGACCAGGGTGAGATTCTTCGCGTGCGAGAAGCAGCAAAAAAGCTTGGCTTGCCAGTGGCGCTACTCCGAATGTTGCGCAAAGCTCAAGTGTTCAAGGTCAAGCATATGCCTCCCGGACGCCCAGGCTTCCACTCGCAAGACGTAGAGCTGTTCGCACGGTCTGTCGCAATTCGAATCCCAGAAAAATCGGCTGACGTGCCACAGGCAAACCGCGTTCGTAGGGTGAGAGATGTGGGGAATGGCTGTGCTGACGCCAACGAAGCGCGGATCCATCTGCTCGAAGCCATCATATCGGGAGAGTTCTCAGTGCATGGATCGGGCGATGGCACTGTAGGCGGCACACTGCTAGACGCCTCTCGCGCCGACGCCTTTCTCGTAGAGCTCCGGGCAAGCCGGGGCTCGCTTGGCATTACGTCCCAGCAAGCTGCGGAGTTATTGGCATGTGATCGTGGTGCGATCAGGGGCTTAGTGCAGCTGGGTCACCTGAGCGCACTGAGCGACAGCAACACTCTGGACCTACACCTGGCCCGGCAGTTCCACAAAACCTATGTTTCTCTTGCAAGCCTGGCGAGGGAAGGGGGCACATCAAGTCGATCCCTGACAGCAGCGTGTCAGCGCGCCTCACTGCAACTCGTGCAGGCAGGTGTGGGTTCGAACCGCGGTCCACAACCCTTTCTACTACGGTCTGATGTTCGCGAGCTTTCCGCAGGACGAACCAAATCTCTGAAGCCGGTCCGTGAGATGCGGGCGCCAGGTCAGCCTCTGATAGGAATGATGCCGGTCAGACAGGAGCTACCATGACCAAGCTCATCTCCAGCGGGCTAGATGGGCAACACTCCGCAGCGGACGTATCAATACTGCTGCGGCACCCGGCACCTGGTCCTAACGAGGCCCTTCCGACCTACCTACCCAGGCTCGCTGAGGAAAATGGATATCGAACCCTCACGCCCATCTTTGACCTCGCTGGATTTACCGGACAGGAGCGTGCGCCGACCTCCTTCAACGGAAGCAAACTTGCTGCTATCACTCATCAGAACGCAGAGGCTCTTGAGCGAATCTCACTGTCCTCCGGTGAGCAGACAAACGGTCTTCGTCTGCTCGGAAATTTCGTGACAAAGGCAGACTTTGACCTCGCCGGGGCACGGATGTGTCCGCGATGCATCGCTGAAACTGGGTATGTGGAAGCGCATTGGCTTCTAGGTGTGATGGTGGCATGCCCGGTTCATCGATGTGCGGCCATTTGGTTTTGCACAACCTGCAAGAAACGCATTCGACTCCTCAGACCGATGCTACTGAAGTGTCAGTGCGGTGCGTCGATTCAACAGACACCCTTCAAATCGTATTCCCAGTCCGAGTTCTGGCTCCTTGATGTCATCCGTAGGAAGGTGATAGGCCTTCCTTCGGCGGGGGGCTCATCATCCGGTATGCCTGAAGAATTCTTAGCGAAGATCCCGCTCTGGGAATTGCTCTCCTTGGTGCGGTACTTGGGGACACAGAGCCTGGCTAACCAGAGGAGTAATAAGCGGGCCATCGGGCGGGAGTTGCTTTCCGCTGCCACTAACGTTCTCACCGAGTGGCCGGTAAACTTCAACAAGCTTCTGGACCGTATCGATCCAAACGGAGTAAACAAGCACGATGGCCCTCCACCACGAGAATTCCAGGACGTACTCGCGCTCATTGACGGGAGGCATGCGGCAAGAAAAAGGGGCCCTTACAAGAACCCGAATCGCATTGCTTAGCGCGCCGCAATCAGGGCATCGGCGATTCGGCAGAAGACCACCACAACGTAAGAAAGCGTTTCGAAGGATTCAGGTCTCTCCTCGTTTTCGAAATGGAAAGTGAGCGGGTGACGCACCGCGGCAGGCGGGCTTATTGTCTCAGTATGAGATTTTACGAAGCGGCCGGCGACATCATTGACTCGTTCGAAAGCTGGAAGAGCTTCGGACTTCTGCCATCACGCGCAGCTCGACATTGGAAAGAGGGGCGCAGTGCATGCGAGTTAGCTCGTGCATGGACTTCGTCCGGTATGCTCGATATGCCCCGTGAGATGACCGCGTATTTGGAGTCGCAGGCTTCGTTCGAAGGCTTCCGTCCCCTGAGCGGGGGAGTCGAGCGTGAAACTCATCTCCCGTTTGTGAAGGCCGGGCCCCGATGTCACGATCTGGTACTGGTTGGGCAGGCTTGCCAGCGCACCGTCCTCATCTCGGTTGAAGCCAAGGCGGATGAGGAATTCGACAAGTCCGCAGAGATCAAGCTGAGAGAGGCATTGAAGAAGCCTCGGACTACGTTCCCTCACAGGTTGGAATGGTTGACAACGTCACTCCTGGCCTTGAAATGTTTCCCCGAAGACAACCTGAACTTAGACCCGCCTGCTCGTTGGCTTCCTTATCAGCTACTCTCCGGAATCGCTGGCGCGTTGCTCGAAGCCGAAGCTGCACACGCTTCAACAGCGATCTTCCTCATACATGAGTTCAAGACAACGCTAACGAAGGACCTGAATCATCTGCGGAACTCCATAACGCTGAGCAGGTTCGTTAGCCTCATGTGTCAGGCAAATGGCATTTCACCTCTGGAACTTGATATTGAGCGAAAGATGCTGGGGCCAATCGTTTTCGAGCATGTTCCTACAGCGCGCAGGCGACCCGCGCCTCCTCAACTTCCCTTGCTGCCTCTCTACATTGGCAAGATCGTGTCTGACAGGCGTTAGCTCGAGCAGCGGATATGCAGGCAAACGTATCCGGCCTCAAAAAGCCTCGAACGCGGGAACATCTCATTTTCCGCGGCGTACCTTCAACGGATGAGATAGTGGTACAGCATGTTAACCGGGGACATCCGTAATCAAATTGACCGTATCTGGGACGCGTTCTGGTCTGGCGGCATCGCCAACCCCGTCGACGTCATCGAGCAGATCACCTATCTGTTGTTTCTAAAGCGGCTGGACGAGATTCAGCAGCTGGAGGAGAAGAAGGCCACGCGCCTCGGCACACCCACCCCGCGCATCTTCCCGGAGGGTGCCGACGATAAGGGCGTGCCGTATGAGGACTTCCGCTGGAAGCGCCTCAAAAGCCTCACGGCGCCGCAGATGTACACCCGCTTCACCGACCACATCTTCCCCTGGCTGCGCAGCATGGGCGACGGCACCACCTACGCCAACTACATGCGTGACGCCCGCTTCTCCATTCCGGAGTCGCTGATCGTCCGCGCCGTCGACCTCATCGACTCCGTGCCCATGGACGACCGCGACACCAAGGGCGACGTCTACGAGTACATGCTCGGCAAGCTGGCCACCTCCGGCACCAACGGCCAGTTCCGCACGCCGCGCCACCTCATCCGCTTCATGGTGGAGATGATGGCCCCCACGCCCACGGACATCATGGTCGACCCCGCCGCCGGCACCTGCGGCTTCCTCATGGTCACCGGCGAGTACCTGCGCGATAACCACGCAGAGCTGTTCGCCAGCGACAAGCTGCGCAAGCACTTCAATGAAGAGCTCTTCCATGGCTTCGAGAACGATGGCGCCATGCTGCGCATCGGCAGCATGAACATGCTGCTGCACGGGGTGGAGAACGCCGACATCCAGCGCCGCGACTCGCTCGCCGAGGACCACTCCGGCGAGGACGAAAAGTACACCCTCGTGCTCGCCAATCCGCCGTTCGCCGGTTCGCTCGACAATGAGAACGTGGCCCGGGACCTGCAGCGCGTGGTCAAGACCAAGAAGACCGAGCTGCTGTTCCTCGCTCTCTTTCTGCGCCTGCTCCGGCCGGGCGGACGCGCGGCGGTCATCGTGCCCGATGGCGTGCTCTTCGGCTCGAGCAAGGCGCACAAGGAGCTGCGCCGCCTGCTCGTCGAGGAGCAGAAGCTGGACGCCGTGGTCTCGCTGCCCTCGGGCGTCTTCCGTCCGTATGCGGGCGTCTCTACCGCCATCCTCTGCTTCACGAAGACGAACTCCGGCGGCACGGAGAACGTCTGGTTCTACGACATGCAGGCCGACGGCTGGTCGCTCGACGACAAGCGCCAGGAGCTGCTGCCGTTCGCGAAGCTGGGCCCGGTACCGGCCGAGCCGCTGACCGAAGCCGAGCACGCGAAGAACAACCTGCCCGACGCGTTGGCGCGCTGGAACCAGCGCGACGGCTCCGAAGCCGAACGCCCGCGCACCGCGCAGAGCTTCTGCGTGCCGAAAAGCGAGATTGCCGAGAAGGGATACGACCTCAGCCTGAACCGCTACAAGCAGGTGGTCTATGAAGAGGTGGAGCATGTGCCGCCGCAGGTGATTCTGCGCGAGCTGATGGAGCTGGAGAAGGAGATCGAGGCGGGGTTGAAGGAGCTGGAGGGAATGCTGCGGTGAGCCCCGATCTTCTCGGCAATCATATTGACGTTCTTTCCGGTTTCGCCTTCTCGTCCGACGGCTTCAATGAAGAAGAGGGAGTGCCTGTTGTGCGCATACGGGATGTAATGCGCGGATCATCTGAAACTAGGTTCCGCGGAGACTTCGATCCGGCTTACATCGTGCGAGATGGCGACACACTCATAGGAATGGACGGACAATTCAATGTCGGTACTTGGTGCGGCGGCGATGCCCTCTTGAACCAACGAGTCTGTCGAGTCAGCGCAAAGAGCACATTGGACGAGCGCTACCTCTACCATCTTCTTCCGCCGGCACTGAAGAAGATTGAAGACGCTACACCCTTCGTTACAGTGAAGCATCTTTCTGTCAAAGATGTCCACGGCATCAAGCTAAACTTGCCTTCCATTGAGGAGCAGCGGAGGATTGCGGCGATTCTGGATCAGGCGGAGGCGTTGCGGGCCAAGCGCCGCCGGGCTCTCGCCAAACTCGACACCCTCACCCAATCCCTCTTCCTCGAAATGTTCGGCGATCCCGCAAGAAATCCCTTGAAGCTTCAGATAGTCACCCTGGGTGACCTTGTTTCTTCTGCAACTGACGGTCCTCACGTGAGTCCGAAATACAGTGACGAGGGAATACCCTTCTTATCGACGCGCCATATCAGAGCAGGAAAGATCGTTATGGAGGATTTGAGATACATATCGTCGGAAGACGCAGCGGTTCATTGGAAAAAGTGTCGCCCAGAGCGCGGAGACATCCTTTACACGAAAGGCGGGACGACGGGCTTAGCCGCCATGGTTCACTTTGAAGAGCCCTTCGCGGTTTGGGTGCACGTTGCGCTCCTGAAGCCCAAGCATGCGATCGTTGATCCGCTGTGGCTCGCGGAAATGTTGAACTCCCGTTATTGTTACGAACAATCCCAGCGTTACACTCACGGGATAGCGAACAGGGACTTGGGACTAAAGCGAATGGTCAAAATAAAGCTTTACCTGCCTCCGCTGTCTAGGCAGAAAGAGTTCGCCCAGCGTGCGTACGAGATGTCTGCCTTGCGAAAGGGCGCTGAGCTCGCAATGGCTAGCTGCGAACAAATGCGCGTATCCCTGCAACACCGCGCCTTCCGAGGGGAACTCTAGCCATGTCCACTAACTTCGGCTTTCTGCAAACCGAGTGGCCGCAGATCTACGAGTCTGCGGTGAAGGCCGAATCGTTCGCCCTGCCCGATCCCGGCATGCGGTGCGACGAGCATTGCATCGCGAGTGCGGCGCTCCTGGGACCGAGGAGTGAGGGGTGAGCGCCTTACTCCATACTCTGTCATTCAACGGCGGCTTACTGGAGCGGGGTTTCTGGCTCTATGTTTGGGAGATCATCCCCACTAACGGCGACGCCGTTCTCTACGTAGGAAGGACGGGCGATAGTTCCTCTTCAAATGCTCAATCACCCTTCAACCGCTTGAGTCAGCATCTCGGGCGTAACCGACATGCGAACGCGCTACGGTACCAGCTTATGTCGAGCGACATCGAACCAGAGTCCTGCCGATCCTTCGAGATGGTCGCCTATGGGCCGAACTTCCCGCATGCTTCCACGGACGAGGAGCACAAGGCTAGTTGGCGTCTGGTTGCGGCAATGGAGAAAGCCCTGCGCGGCGCACTGCATGGGGCAGGCTATAGGGTTCTCAATGACGTCCAACGCCGTCAAGTTCTGGACGAAGCACACTGGCGAGCAGTGATCGCAGCCTTTGCAAGCAGATTCAGCCGCCTCAAGGGTTTCACGAATGAGCGAGGGATGACAATATGAGCTTCCGGCTAATGGACACGGGGTGGGACAAGGAACTCAGCCACGCACTTGCGGCGGACCGCAGCACGGTTCGCGTGATCTCTCCATTCATCAAAGAGAAGGCCGCCAGAAGACTGCTTGAGCATGGTCGCCCTCAGTGCCTGGAAGTGATTACCCGTTACGACCTGGACGGCTTCTGCGATGGTGTGAGCGACATCTCAGCCCTGCGGTGTCTTCTGGAAGCCGGAGCCAAAATCCGAGGCATCAAGAACCTGCACGCGAAGGCGTACCTGATTGGAGAAGCTCGCTCCGTTGTGACGTCGGCAAATCTGACGGAGCAAGGTCTGCTCAGAAATCACGAGTTCGGCTTCTCGTCGGATGAGGCGACGATAGCGGCAAGCTGTCATGCGTATTTCGAGCGATTGTGGTCACACGGGCGAATAAATCTGAGTTTGAGCACGTTGGATGACTGGGACCGCAAAGTTACTGGCGCTCAGGCCTCAGGAGTGGGAACTCGCGAGTCCCCTAAACTTGGGGATGAGGGGGAAAATGCCGGTATTCCAGCTGACTCGGAGATTTCACCAAAGCAGGCTCTCATCGCGGAACAAGGATTCGTGAAGTTCTTTGGTGAAGGTCACAATCGGGAGAAACCGTCCCTACCTATCATCGACGAAATCAACTCCGCCGGATGTCATTGGGCTTGTTCCTACCCACCAACAAAGATTCCGAGGCAGGTGAGAGATGGTGCCGTCATGTTCATGGGGCGGCTCATGGATCAGCCAAAGGACACTCTCATCTTCGGTCGGGCGATAGGGCTTCAGTACACGGCAGGCCGGGATGACGCCACGCCGGCGGATATAGAGCGTCGAGATTGGAAGGCTAAGTGGCCTCGTTATATCCGGGTTCACAGCGGAGAATTCATCAATGGCACTCTTTCGGACGGAGTTTCCTTAAACGAAATGATGGATGAACTGGGTTCAGACTCCTTTGCCCCTACGCAACGTCACGCTGCAGCGAAAGAAGGAAACACCGATCCTCGCGCCTCGCTTATGCAAAAAGCCGCAATGGAGCTAACCCCACAGGCCATTGCATGGCTGAATTCCCGTTTGGAGCAACGTTTCGATACACATGGCCGGATTAGCAAGGCAACCTTGGATAAACTGGACTGGCCCAAAAGCAAGCTGTAGACGGGATGTACCGTTCCTATGAGTAATTTTGGCTTCCTGGAAACCGAGTGGCCGCAAATTTATGAGTCCGCGGTAAAGGCCGAATCGTTCGCCCTGCCTGATCCCGGCACGGCGTGCTTCCATGCGCGGCGCACGCTGGAGCTGGTGATGAACTGGCTCTTTACCCGCGACTCCCGCCTGCACTTTCCGTACCAGGGCAACCTGAGCGCGCTAGTGCATGAACCGACGTTCGTCCAGGTCGCCGGGCAGGGCATCCACACCAAGGCGCGGCTTATCGTCGAGTTCGGCAACCGCGCCGTGCACGCCGACCGCCGCGTGATCACGAAGGAGAACTCGGTCGCCGCGGTGCGCGAGCTCTTCCACATCAGCTTCTGGATGGCGCGCACCTACGCCCGCGGCGCAAAGCCGGCCGACGCGCTGCAGTTTCTGCCCGTGCTGCTGCCGACGACCTCGCCCGTGCCTCCGGCGACCAAAGCCAGGCTGCAGGAGCTGGAGTCGTCGCTTGCCGCGAAGGACGCAAAGCTTGCTGAGTTGATCAGCGGGCAAGCTGCGATGGATGCAGAGCTGCAGCAGCTTCGCGCTGACGTGACCGAGGCCCGTACGCGCAACGAAGCCGTCGCCGACACCCACGACTACAACGAAGCCCAGACGCGCGACGCCTTTATCGACGTGTTGCTGGCCGAGGCCGGCTGGGCAGGCCTTCAGCCCGGCCATGACACCGAGTACAAGGTAAGCGGCATGCCCTCAGCCTCCGGCGTCGGCTACGTCGATTACGTGCTGTGGGGCAAGGACGGCAAGCCGCTCGGGCTGGTGGAGGCCAAGCGCACCCGCCAGAGTCCGCTGGCCGGCCAGCAGCAGGCGAAGCTCTACGCCGATTGCCTGGAGGCGCAGTTCAGCCGGCGCCCGGTGATCTTCTGCACCAACGGCTACGAGCATTGGCTGTGGAACGACCTCGAACATCCGCCGCGCGAGGTCAGCGGCTTCTACACGCACGACGAGCTGGAACTGCTCGTCCAGCGCCGGCAGACGCGCAAGCCGCTCGCCGCCGAAACGATCGACTCCAGCATCGTCGAGCGCTACTACCAGACCCGCGCCATTCGCAAGGTGGCCGACCGGTTCGAGGCGGACAGGCAGCGCAAGGCGTTGCTGGTAATGGCGACCGGCTCCGGGAAAACGCGCACCATCATCGCGCTTTGCGATCTGCTGATGAAGGCCGGTTGGGTGAAGCGCGTGCTCTTCCTCGCCGATCGCGTCGCGCTGGTCAAACAGGCCGCGAACGCCTTCAAGGCGCATCTGCCCGCATCGTCGCCGGTGAACCTGGTAACGGAGAAGAGCGAGACCGGACGCGTTTACATCTCCACCTACCCCACCATGATGAACCTGATCGACGACAAGCGCGAGGATGGCACGCGTCGCTTCGGCACAGGCTATTTCGACCTGATCGTGGTGGACGAAGCGCATCGCTCCATCTACCAGAAGTACGGAGCCATCTTCGATTACTTCGATTCCTACCTGGTCGGTCTGACGGCAACGCCGAAGGATGAGGTCGACCGCAACACATACCGACTGTTCGCGCTCGAAGACGGTGTCCCAACCGATGAGTATTCGCTCGACGATGCCATCAAGGACAAGTTCCTGGTGCCGCCGATCGCTGTCTCCGTGCCGCTCAAGTTCCAGCGCGAAGGCATCCGCTACAACCAGCTGAGCGAAGAAGAGAAAGACCAGTGGGACGCCTTAGAGTGGGACGAGGAAGGCGAAGTTCCCGACGACGTGAGCGCCGCCGACGTAAACACCTGGCTCTTCAACAAAGACACGGTCGACAAAGTCTTGAAGCACCTGATGGAAAAAGGCCAGAAGGTCGCCGGTTACGACCGCCTGGGCAAGACGATCATATTCGCCAAGAACCACGACCATGCCGAGTTCATCGCGAAGCGCTTCGACGAGAACTATCCGCAGCACGCCGGGCACTTTGCGCGCGTGATCGACTTCAAGGTGACCTATGCGCAGAGCCTGATCGACCACTTCTCGCAGCCCGAAAAAGCTCCGCACATCGCCATCTCCGTGGACATGCTGGACACCGGCATCGACGTGCCGGAGGTGGTGAACCTCGTGTTCTTCAAACTCGTGCGGTCGAAGACAAAGTTCTGGCAGATGGTGGGACGCGGCACGCGCTTGTCAAAGGACCTCATCGCCCCCGGCAAGGACAAGAAGTTCTTCTACATCTTCGACTTCTGCCAGAACCTTGAGTTCTTCAGCCAGAATCTGGAGACGACCGAAGGCTCGACCGCGGACTCGTTGAGCCGAAAGCTGTTTGTGAATCGCCTCGACCTGATGGCTACGATCGAGAACGCGCTGCTGCACGACACGCCCGGGAACATGCCCGGCGAACGGGCACTGCGGGAGGAACTGGCCAGCCGTCTGCAACGCGAAGTGGCGGCGATGACGCTGGAGAACTTCCTCGTGCGCCCGCATCGCCGGCTGGTGGAAGTCTTCTCAAAGCCCGAGGCGTGGCAGGCGCTCTCGGAGGAAGATCGCGCAGAGTTGAGCCGTGACGTGGCCGGTCTGCCGTCTGCACTGCCGGCCGAAACTCCCGAGGCAAAGCAGTTCGATCTGCTGATGCTGCGGATGCAGCTCACGCTGCTGCGCGGCGAACCCGGCTTCGAACGCTTGCGGGAGAATGTCCAGACGATCGCGGGGCTCCTGGAATCCCAGGTGGCGATCCCCGCGGTTGCCGCCAGGCTACCGCTCATCCAGGAGATTCAGTCGTCGCCCTTCTGGGAGGACGTGAACGTCGTCGCCCTGGAGCAGGTGCGCAAAGGACTGCGCGACCTCGTGCAGTTCATCGAACGGCGCCGCCGCGCCACCGTCATCACGGACTTCGAAGATGAGATTCGCGAGGGCAGTTTCATCGACTTGCCGGGCACATCCGTCGGAGTGGATGTGGAGAAGGTTCGCGACAAGGCGTTGGTCTTTCTTCGGAAGCACGAGAACGACCCAGTCCTGCACAAGCTGCGCTTCAACGAGCCCCTGACGCCGGACGATCTGCTGCACCTGGAGCAGATATTCACGGCCGAAGGCAGCACCCTGGAAGAGATTGACGCGGCGAAGAAGGAGGCGCAAAGCCTCGGCCTGTTCGTCCGGTCGCTCGTCGGCATGGATCGCGAAGCAGCGAAGATTGCCCTCTCGCGTTTCCTGCAGTCTGGCACGATGAACGCCAATCAAGTGGAGTTCGTCAACTTGATCGTGAACCACCTGGCCAGCCGGGGAACGATCGAAATCGCTCGCCTGTACGAGAGTCCCTTCACCGATGTGCACCCGTTCGGACTGGATGGAATGTTCAAAGAAGATTCAACGGTAGCGTTGCTGGCGGCGCTAAACTCCATTCGCCAGAACGCGGTCGGCCTGGCGCATTAGAGCGCAGCCATTCCATTTCATTAGGCCCCGAACACACCTCTAAATGACACCTCTCGTCATCGAGCGATGCTTGTTGTCCATGCCCAGATGCAAGCGGTGTTCGATTCCTCGATTTGATCAGACTTGCCGAACGATCGGCGTTCAGGCCTGAAGGTCTCTCAGGCCTAAGGCAGCCTTGAGTCACGAGCGCTACAGACGCCCAAACCCGCGCACCTTCACGCACTTCCTTCTAAGCCCATTCTTTTCAACATCCGAGACTTCTCGTATACGGAGAAACAGCTATATGCGCAAATTCGTGTCGAAAATCCAGCCTTGTGCGTGCAGGGCGTCGCAGCTTTATGGGGACTGCAGGCTCGCAAGTCGTTGAATCAACGCCTCGCGAAATGTGGGCTTATGCGTCGACCCACAAACGGCGTTGGATCGGAAGGGCACGCGTTCACGCGTGCCATGAACAGCCGCGCCGAAGGCGCTTCCGCTCTGCCGAAGGCTAGCTTTTCGGTCCTTCGCCTTTCGCCCGTGCCACCAAGGTCCTCCCACTCCGACCGAGAACCTGCCTTCGGCAGAGCGGGAGCGCCTTGCGGCGCGGCACCTCTCGGCACGCGTAAACGCGTGCCCTTCCGTCTACGCCACACCGAAGATTTTTTCTGATAAGCGGCACGCTCCCCGAGCCCACCAGGCACACCCGTGTCCGCCGCACAAACCAAAAAGCCCCATTCGGAACCGCCACTCAACTTCCCCAAACATCCGCCGCGAATTACTCGTACTCGCCCCCTAAAATCCATCAATGGCCATCCCGCCAAGAACCTCCCAAACTGGCACCTTCTTCATCACGACCATCACCTACAACCGCCGTCGCCTCTTCCAACTCCCCGCCAACGCCGACCTCTTCCTGGAAACTCTGCAACACTACCGCACCGAAGGCGCATACAAACTCCACGCCTTCGTCGTCATGCCGGACCACGTCCACCTGCTCCTGACCCCTACCGGCAAGACCATCTCGCAAACCATGAACCTGATCAAAGGCGGCTTCTCCCACCGTCTGCCCTCCAAACACCCCGTCTGGCAACGAGGCTTCGCTGACCACCTCATCCGTGACGCCGACCACTTCACCTCCCGCCGCGACTATATCCACCAAAACCCCGTCCGCGCCCACCTCTGCACCACCCCCGAAGCCTACCCCTACTCCTCTGCCTCCGGGAAGCCCACATTGTCCGCGTAACGCCTCCGCGCGACCACTACCAGGAAGGACAAGCGTCGCTCCCGCTCTGCCGAGGGTTCGATTTCCGCCCCCGCCTTGGCCCGTCTCGCCAAAAATCTGAACGACAATAACAACCGCGCCCTGACGCTGGGCGGGCGCCACTCCGTGGAGTCAGGCGCATCGCTCACAGCCCCGGCGGAAGACCTCGGTCGGCCTTATTGCAGTTCGCGGAGATACGCGACCAGCGTCCGCAGCTGCTCTCCGTCGTACTGCGTGATGCGCGGCATCTTGCACCCAGGCTTCAACGATTGGGCGTTCGTCACCCAGCCTTCGAGATACGCCTTGTTGTTTGGGAAGGAGTTGGCGCCGACCTCCTGCCGGCTGCCGATGTGCGTCAGATCCGGCCCGAACTTTCCATCCGACGGAATACCGCGCACGGTGTGGCACCGGGAGCAGGGCCCGGCGAGGAACGCCTGCTTGCCCGTCGCAGCATCCGGGTCGCTCGGTTCAACGGAAGGCTTGCTCTGGTTCGCGAGCCACGCGTCGAACTCCGCCGGCTTCTGCGCGATCAGCAGGATGTGCATGTTTGCATGCTGCTTGCCGCAGTACACCGCGCACTGGCCGACGTAGCTGCCGGGCTCGCTGGCCTCCACGCGAATGAAGTTGACGCTGCCGGGCAAGAGATCGACTTTGCCGTGAAGCGCCGGAACCCAGAACGAGTGGATCACATCGGCGGAGCGCAGCTCGATGTTTACGGGGCGGTTGGCCGGGATGTGGACCTCATTCGCGGAGACGACCGGGTGGTTGGGATCTTCGAGGTAGTGAATCTCCCACCACCATTGATGCCCGATGATCAGGATGTCCGGCGTCGACTTCGCGGTGGCAGAGTTCATGCCCATCGCGCCGTGGTCGCCATGGATGGGGAAGTCGGCGAGCAGGTCGAGCCCCAGAAAGAAGAAGATGGAGAGCACCAGCAGCGGGATGGCAATGCCGCCGATCGCAACCCACGCGTTGCCTCCGCCCACGTCGACCGGCATATGCTCCTCGAGCGTGCCGGGATTCTTCTTCATTGCAATCGCGATCAACAGCCACATCACCACGATCGCGATTAGAAACGTGATCGTGAGCGCGTGGGAGAGCAGTGCGATCTTATGCGCTGCCGGCCCGTGCGTATTCGAGATGGACTGCAGCGTGGCGCAGCCGGTCAGCGACAGCGCGAGCAGCGGGAGTGCGAGTTTGGCGATGCGACCCATGCGGTCTTTTACTCCTCCGGAACCAATGATTCCTGCGCTCATCGCAAGGTGTAGAGATAAGCAGCGATATCGTGCGCCTGGCTGTCGGTAACGCCGAGATTCGGCATTGCAGTTCCGGGCTCAACGGCGACCGGGTTCTCGATCCAGGTCACCAGGTTCTTCGGCGTGTTGGGTAGCTCGCCCGCGATGATGGTTCTGCGGCTGTAGTAGAACAACGGCGGTCCGACCATTCCGCGCGCCGTGCGGATACCGGGAATCACATGGCAAGAGCCGCATCCGTAGCTTACGATCAGCGCCTTGCCCGCAGCCGGGTTGCCGCTCATCGCGGATTGGTAGCCGCCCAGCGGTTCATTGCCCAGGCAGCCGGACAGAAGGCCACAGCCGATGGCGACCAGCCCGGCGACAAGCGCGATCGATTGGCGCTGTCTGCTCTTCATCGCGTCCTCAAACACATCTGCAGAACAAACAGCGGAGCACATAGCCAGAGAAAGCCGAAGCCAAGTGTGAACGTGATAAACAAGCCGCACAACGACATGTACTCCTTGCGTTCGCGTCCTTCCGCGGCAAGCAGATCGCTTGCTCCGGAAAGCCTGCGCCACGTGCGGTACGACAGGACGCCCGATGTAACCGCGACGCTGAAGAGTGCGGTCCACACTACGAAGAAGACGACGCGCGCGCCCGGGTGTGGGCTTGGGCCGCCGAGCGGCGCCTGGTGGACGCACGCACGCCACGCGACCACGGAGTTCATGCAGTTGAGCGACAGCCACGCGACCACCGAGGCGCCAAACTCGATCCACAGACGAACGCTGCTGCTCGTGTCTGCGGGGGCGTCTGCCATGCTTTGCGAACTGCTCATCGATAGTTCCTCTTAGAAGCCGAAGTACTGAAAGTGCGGTATGACGTACAGCAACAGGACAACGAAAAACCAGATCCCATCTACGAAGTGCCAATAGAGAGCGACAACGCGGTACGGCCGATGCGGCGGCAGTGGCGTTGGGCCGTAGTTCGGCAGGATGGAGAGGTAGGCAAGCAACAGCAATCCCACGATGACGTGTAGCCCATGGAATGTGGTGATGGTGTAGAAGATGGAACCGTAGGAATCGGTAAACGGGGTGAGCGTCTTCCAGTGGTCCATGTACTCGGACACCTGTACCCCGAGGAAGACGATCCCCATCAGGATTGTCGTAAACACCGCTCCACGTGCGGCTTTATAGCGCTTCTTCTCAATCATCCGCTCGCCCCACATGATGACCAGGCTGCTGGCCGCGAGGATGGCGAGCATGAGGAAGGCCTTCATCAGCTTGGGCGGGTGGTCAATCGCCCACCTGTTCTTATCCGCGCCGAGGAAGTAGTAGCTTCCGAACAGGCACACAAAGAGCGTGCCCTCGGTGAGGATCACCATGGTGACGCCCCAGACGCCGCGGTTCCTCTCCAGCGGCCAGACGCCCGTATGGGGCATCTCGGGTGAGATGGGCGGCGGCATCATCGGCGGTGTTGCGAGTGAGCTCATAGACTCCCCTTGATCGGCCGTGGCCACATCCACAGGCAACCCAGCACGTAGGTCACGATGACGCATGCCAGGCAGAACCACATCCATTGGAAGACCAGGCCCAGAAAGAAGAAGAACAGCGCCACCGCCACGAACAGCGGGATCAGCGACAGGTTCGGCATGGTCGCTGCGGCCTGCGGTACAGCATCCAGCATGGTCGACGTGAGACTCAGTCGCGCCTGCGCCAGAACCCGCAGATCGCCCGGATCGTTGTCTTCATCGAAGTCATCCCATAGCGGGCTTCGGGTCGCGACCGCGGGAATGCGTAGCACCTCGTAATCCGGCGGAGGCGAGGGAACCGCCCACTCCAGGCCATCGGCGTTCCACGGATTGTTGCCGGCGATCTCGCCGTGGCGAAGGCTATAGAACAGGTTGATGATGCTCATGAGGATGCCGATCCCGAGGACGAACGCTCCAACGGTCATCAGCTCATTCAGCGGCTGCAGCCCCAGGTTTGCCGCGTAGGTGTACACGCGTCGCGGCATCCCCATAATCCCGACGATGTGCATGGGAAAGAAGCCGACGTTGAACCCGATGAACATCACCCAGAAGCTCCACTTGCCCAGCCGCTCGTTCATCATGCGCCCCGTCATCTTCGGCAGCCAGAAGTAAAGCGCGGAGAAGACCGGGAAGACATTCGCGCCGATCAGCACGTAGTGAATATGAGCGATCACGTAGTAGGTGTTGTGCAGCTGCCAGTCCACGGGAATGATGCCCGTGACTACGCCGCTCAATCCGCCGATCACCAGCAGCGCCACCGAACCCACGGCGTACAGCATGGAGGTGGTGACAACTGGACGCCCCTTCCACACCGTAGCCACCCAGGCAAAGATCGTGATCGTGGTGAACAGCGAGATCATCATGCTGCCGGCGCTGAAGAAGCTCATCGTCAGGTCGGACATGCCAACAGTAAACATGTGGTGCAGCCAGACGCTGAACCCAACCACTCCCGTCAGCACCGTGGACATGGCTACGTACGGGTAGCCGACGATCGGCCGCCGCGAAAACACCGGGATGATGATCGAGATCATCCCGGTCGCCGGCAGGAAGATGACGTAGACCCAGGGATGCCCAAAGAACCAGAACAATTGCTGCCACAGCAGCGGGCTGCCGCCGCTCGCGATGTCGAAGAAGTGCATGCCCCAGCGCCGTTCCAGCTCCATGAAGACGCACGCCAGCGTAAGCGCCGGCATGGCGAACAGGATGGTGCAAGAGATGGTCAGCGTGCTGTACAGAAACAGAGGCATCTTGCTGATGCTCATGCCAGGCGCGCGAAAGAACAGGATGGTCGCGATGAAGTTGATCGCCGCACCCGTCGTCGAGATGCCCAGCATGATGATCGCAAGTGCGTAGAAATCCATGCCGTGGCTCGGCGAGTAGAGCGTATCCGTATAGGGCATGTAGGAAAACCAGCCGCCATGCGGAGCCTGCCCCATGATGGGTCCGATGTACATCAGGATCCCGGACAGCAGAAACGACCAGTACGTGAACGAGTTCAGCCTTGGATACGCGACATCGCGCGCGCCTGACATCAGCGGAACAAGGTAGACGGAGAATCCTGAGAGGATGGGCGACGCATACCAGAAGATCATGGTGATGCCGTGCATCGAGAACAGCCGGTTGTACAACTCGGGATCGAGCAGCGCCTCGTTGGCACGGAAGAGCTGGAGCCGCATGATGAGCGCCTCGATGCCGCCGAGGATCAGGAAGAGAAAGGCCGTTACGATGTAGCGGATGCCCAGGTCCTTATGATCCACCGACGCAAGCCAGCCGTAGACGGTCTTCGGCGTCTCCCACAGTGCCTTCAGTTGCTGCTCGGCGACCTGCGTACTCATTCACCCTCCCAGGGCTGCGCTCCGGCTCGTACACGGAGGTGAAGCGCTCATCAAGTCAGCACGCGATCCAATCGTTCGTGTCGTTCAGAAGCTTGTCGTTCGGAGAAAGCGGGCCCGGTCGTGCGATGGCGAAGTCTGCGTCCTGGGAGAGTACCGGCGAGCATCGACCGGCTGCGCAGGAAGCAGAAACGATAGGTGACGAGATGCAGCGAAGCGACTGCGGAGTTGCCATTCGGCTAGTCTCCTGCTGACGAAGGTGCCGGCTCAGGAGCGGGCAAAGCCAACGGTGGCTCGTGCCCGGTCATTTCATTCCGGTCCGTGTGAGGTGTTTCTTCATGGGCGGTCTGCTCGTCCAGCGCCGCTAACCTGGCTGCGCGCCGCTTCCTCATACGCTCGCAGATGACATATGCGACCGCAGCGCAACACGGCGGCAGCACCAGAACCAGAATGCGCAGAATGGTCCGTATCTCGATGACAGACCCACTCACTGCAAGGGCAACAAAGTCTTGTCCGCCCGCAACCAGAAGCACCATCAGGAAGGTAAACAGCCCCACGCCTCCGGCGGTCAGTATGGGTTGCTCATAAGGCAGCCGCAGAACGTTCTGATCTCCCTTGTCCGCTGAAAAGAGCTTCTCCACAAACGGCCATGAGTACAGCGCAAGAAACAATAACGACGGCATGAAGACAGCAGGGAAGAAGAGCTCCGGAATCAGCCAGTGCCCAATGTGCAGGTTGACTCCCGGAAACAATCGAATCGCTCCCTCAACCCACCCCAGGTACCAGTCGGGTTGCGCACCGGCCATGATGCCCGACGGATCGTAGGGGCCGTACGTCCAGATGGGATCGATCTGCACGAGGCCGCCCAGCGCGGCGATCACGCCGAAGACGAGCAGCAGCAGACCGACCGACTTCGCCGTGTAGGAAGGCCACAAGCGCGATCCCACGATCGTGCGGTTTGTCCGCTTCGGGCCAGGGAAGTTGGTGTGAAGCTGCCGCCAGATCATGAACAGGTGCAGCCCTAGCAAGCCGGAGATTAACGCCGGCACGAGGAAGATGTGCAGGGCAAACATGCGTGAGAGCGTCACCGGATTCGGAATCGTACCGCCGAAGAACAGGAACGCCATCCACGGCCCGAAGACGGGAATCGAAAGCGCAATGGCGTAGCCGATGCGCAGCCCCGTTCCCGACAGCAGATCGTCCAGCATCGAGTAGCCGAAGAATCCATTGACCAGCGCAAGCACCAGCAGAGAGAGACCGATCAACCAGTTCATCTCGCGCGGCTTGCGGTACGCCGCGGTCAGGAAGATGCGCGCCATGTGCGCCAGAATCGCCCACAGAAAGATGTCCGCCGCCCAGTGGTGCATCTGCCGCACCATCAGCCCGGCCGGCACATCGAAGCTGATGTTCAGCGCAGAGTTATATGCCGCGGAGACCTTCTGCCCATCGAGCGCACGGTACGATCCGTGGTAGATCATCTTCTCCGAACTGGCATGGAAGAACAGCGCGAGATAGGTCCCCGTCACCACCAGCACCATAAAGGAATAGAGCGCGATCTCGCCCAGCATGAACGACCAGTGATCGGGAAAGACATGGTTCAGCGCGCTGCGGAAGAACTTCGCCGCTCGCACCCGCCGGTCGATGGCCAGGCCAACCCTGCTCGCGATGGTCTCGACAATCACGAAATCCCCCAGAAGCCCGGCCCTGGCGGCGCTGTGAAGCCTCCACCGGCGCGCAACGTTCCATCAGCATCGGCATACAGCGGCAGTTGCGGAAGCGGCCTCGCCGCCGGCCCTCCCGTTGGAACCGCGGCGCGCAGGACGTCGAAGCTGGACTGGTGGCACGGGCAAAGCAGCACCGATTGCTCCACCTCGTACTCACCCACGGGGCACCCCGCATGGGTACAAACGCGGGAGTACGCCACATAACCGGACGGCGCCCACGTGGCGCGCTCTTCCGGCAGCTGCAACAACTGTTCCTGAACGCGAATGAGCACGGTCTGCGCGCGTTCTGCGCCAATCTGGTCTTCCGGGAATACGGTCACCATGCTCCCGGGCTGCAGCGATGCGAGCGAGATCGGCTTTCCATCCGATGTCACCAACCTTTGCCCGCCCTTCCAGATTCTGCTGTAGAGCGACTTGTCCGGCGACATGCCCAACCCTCTCAGCAACGAGAGCGCCATCATCCCGAACAACCCTGCCCCACTCACCCCCATCCACGCCAGCATTCTGCGTCGTCGCACATCCTGCACGCCATCGCAGAACGCCTTGGCCGCCGCCTTCTCGGCGAGGGGTGTGGAGGCAACCGGATGCCGCGGCTCAACGGCCTCCTTGTGGTTCATCAGCCAGCGCGCCCAAAGCACCAGCGTCGCGCCCATCCCGCACAGAAACAGCGCCAGGCTGCCGCCCAGCCACTGCGTGTTGTTTGCACCCGACCAGTACGCAACCAGGAACCCGATGCCGCCCAGCATCGCGAGCAGGAAGCAGAACACCACAAGCCCCGTACCGATCGACGCGCGCCGATCCCTCTGCGCCTCGGTCTCCATCTCGCGGTCCTCATCGCGACCGCTCTTGGCTACATGCTCGGGTGCGTGTTTCGCGGGCAGCAACCGCGCCGCGGTGGTTGAGAGAAACTCGAGCGACTTCAAGCCAAACTCAACCAAGAGCCGGCCAAGATCGAGAGTCTCTCCAACCACACCCTTTTGCTGCTGTTTGTAGCCTTCGTCCTCCTCGTTCATCCCTTACCTCCTCGTTCAATCCAACCCGTCATCCCAATCACAAACAGCACGGCCAGGGCCGCCACGCCGCCCTCCGCAACCGGCCCCACCTGCTCCAGCGGTTCGCCTCCGGGGTTCGGCGGATGCTGCACAAATCGCACATAGTCCACAGTCGATGCCAGCTGCTCATCACTCATCACCGACGCGGGAAAGGCAGGCATCGTCCCCGGTCCCCAGCGAATCGCACCCGCAATCAACGCCGCAGACTTATCCGTAAGCTGTGGCGCATTCCTGCCCGCGAAGGCAAGTACGCCGCCGCGCACGGCTGTCCGGTGGCAGGTAGCGCAGTAGGTGCGGAAGAGCTTACCGCCCTCCCCAAGGTCTCCATGCGCCAGCGGGATTACCGCAATATCCGTCGTCACGTAGCGCGCCACAGCCTGTATCTCGCCGGCGGTCAAAATCCTCGAGAACGCCGGCATGTGGCTCGGCCCCGATTCCACAGCCGTCATCACGTAGCCGAGATCGTGTTCCGCCTGCAACGAAGGGCCCGCGATGGTCACAGCTGCCGCAATGCCCTGGCCTTGCTCTCCGTGGCACTTTGAGCACTGCTGCGCAAAGATCGCTGATCCATCCGCACCGGGAGCGCTGCCGTCGGTTTGTCCCGCGGCAGTCGCGCACACTAACAGTCCGCAAGATACGGATAAGAAAAAGTACGCGGTCAAGAAGCCAGGAATGGCCCTGGGGCGTACGCGCGCTCTGCGCTCTGCCATGGGTTTCACGCCTGCTAGGATGCTGCGTGTGCGGCTCGTGGTAAACCTCCGCTACAAAAATAATTCCGATTCGCGCCCGCAGTCGATACCGTGTGGACTGAAAGCTGCATCTACTCCGCCCATACGACCGAGTCACTGCGGTATGCCCGAATGCCGCACTGCGAAAGGATGGGGCAGTATGCGCGCGCACCTTGGAAGGCTCAACGCCGCAATCTTCGTGGTCGCTTTACTCACCACCGGCTGCAGAGAAGAACGGATGGTGATGGCCGGGACCGATGCGGCTCCCGCGCGTGGCAAAGCTGCCATCGAAACCTACGGATGCGGCAAATGCCACACCATCCCAGGCATTGATGACGCCAACGGGGTCGTCGGACCGCCGCTTGGTTCGGTCACGCAGCGCACCTACATCGCGGGCAACTTCCCCAACACGCCCGACACGCTCACGCGTTGGATCATGGCTCCGAAGTCGATGAAGCCCCGGACTGCAATGCCGTCGCTGGGAGTCACAGAGCCGCAGGCACGCGACATCGTCGCCTACCTCCGGCAGATTCACTAGCGCGCACCCGGAAAGAAATGGCCGTTGCTGCGAAGGTTTTACCTCGAGCGCAACCTTCGCATCTGAATCTTCGAACGCAAGACGATTGATGATGGCTAAGCGTAGCCGCAGGCCTGGAGAACCATGGACAAGGGAATAGAGAAACACGATCACACACGCCCCAAAGATGAGCGCAAAGCAGGCGGCCGTCCGGGCGATAAGCCCTTGTGGTCCTCCGGCGCCAAGACGCTGGTCGGCACGGCAGCGTCGACGTCAAGCCGCATCTGGTTCACCGTCGGCAACGGAACGCTCAACGAGATTTACTTCCCGGACGTCGACCAGGCGAACACTCGGTCTGTCAGATTCCTTGTAAGCGACGGCGCAAGCTTCTTCTCCGATGAGCAGTGGGACGCCGAGCACACCGTCGAGTGGATGGAGGCGGGCGTTCCCGGGTGTCTCGTGGAATCGAACTGTAAAGCCGGCCGGTACAAGATCAAGAAAGAGATCTTCACCGATCCCGTCCGCGACACCCTGCTCATGCGCGTCGCCTTTGAGGTGCTGGACTCTTCGACCAACCTGAAACTCTACCTCTTTGCCGAGCCGCACCTTGGCGATCGTGGCGCTGGCAACTCGGCATGGGTCGGCAGCTATAAGGGTGTCCAGACGCTGCTCGCCAAGCGCGACAACCTGTGCCTCGGAATCACGTTCGAACCCGCGCTGCTCGCCGCAAGCTGTGGCTACGTCGGCGAGTCAGACGGTCTCACCGAGCTCTCGCACTTCCGCGATCTCCCCGACGCGAACATTGCCGAGAAGGGCAACGTCGCGCTTACCGGTGAGATCGACTGGAAGAGCCTCAACGGCACCTTTACGGTCTCGATCGCCTGCGGCTCCGACGCGCCAGAGGCTGCGCAGCAGGCGCGCGCGGGCATTCTGGAAGACTGCGAAAGGACGCGCGATCTGTTCATCAAATCCTGGAAGCAGAGGCAGGGCGACTACGCCGAAGTTGCCGACCTCTCCGGGCACAAGCTGGATATGTATCGCGTCAGCACAGCCGTGCTTGAGACGCACCAGTCGAAGCGCTTCCCAGGCGCCTTCGTCGCCAGCCTCTCCATGCCCTGGGGCTTTGATCGTTCCGACAAGGATATCGGCGGCTACCACGTGCTTTGGCCGCGCGACCTGGTCGAAACCGCGATGGGCAAGCTGGCCAGCGGAGACGCGCGCTCAGCTCGATCCTCACTCTTCTACCTCTCCTGCACCCAGGACGCGAACGGCGGCTGGAGCCAGAACATGTGGCTCGATGGAACCATGCACTGGGGTGCCATCCAGATGGACGGCATGGCGCTTCCCATCCAGCTTGCCTCCCAACTCCGGCAGGAAAACTCACTCGACGGCTACGATCCCGGTCCCATGGTCCACGGAGCGGCAAGCTTCCTCGTGCGGCACGGCCTCGTCTCGCAGCAGGGCCGCTGGGAGGCTACTCCCGGCTACTCCGTCTACACCGTCGCCACCGAGATTGCCGCCCTCCTCGCTGCTGCCGACTTCGCCACGCCGGAAGAGGCCGAGTTCCTCCGCGATACGGCCGACGCGTGGAATGACTCGATCGACGAACTGCTTTATGCCGAGGGAACCCCGCTTGCCGAGCAGCACGGCGTCGCCGGCTACTACATGCGTGCGACACCCCCGGAAATGATCGAGTCCAAGGAAGTTGGGCACCTGCGGGTCCTGATGCCCAACCACCACTTCGGCCTGAAGCATCGCCGGGCCATCGACGTCGTCAGCCCGGACGCGCTTGCCCTGGTGCGCTTCGGCCTGCGCCGCGCCGACGACCCGCGCATGGTTAACACCGTCAAGGTGCTCGACGCCACCTTGAAGCGCGATACCAAAACCGGTCCCGGCTGGACGCGGTCTTCCTTCGATGGCTACGGCGAGAAGGCCGACGGCGCACCCTTCAAGAAAGCCGGCATCGGCCGCGTATGGCCGCTGCTGGCCGGTGAACGCGGACACTATGAGATCGCGTTCGGCAATCACGATGCGGCGCTCGAACTCCTCCGCACCATCTCGCGGCAGACCAGCCAGGGCGGGATGATCCCGGAGCAGGTCTGGGATGCGGACGACATCCCCTCTCGATTCCTCTTCAACGGCCACCCGGCCGGCTCCGGTATGCCGCTCGTCTGGGCGCATAGCGAGTACATCAAGCTGCTTCGTTCGCTCCACGCCAACGCTGTCTGGGATATGCCGCCACAGACCGTCGAACGTTACCTGAAGAACGGCAAGACCGCGGACTTCCAGATCTGGACCACCAAGCAACGCCGCCGCTGGCTCGCCCCAGGCAAGAACCTGCGCGTGGACCTTGAAGCCGCCGCAACCGTCGAGTGGACCATCGACGGAAGCTCCTACACAACCCACACGAAAGACAGCGGCTTCGGTCTTCAAACAGCGATGATTGCGGTATCCGTCGCTTCCGGCGCGGAGCTCGCGGTCAAGATCACCCCCGACGCGGACTCCGAACAACTGAAGCCAGACACGTTTGTCGTGGGTATCCGTTAGGAGGTCAACCCGCACTTAGCTGCCATCGGTCCTCATGGATATCTGTCCTGGGCATGATGCCCGTATGCCATGTCTGGGATTCACACAGAAGCCCCGCGCTACTCCCGAAGAAAAGCCGCCGAAAATCAAGGCGCTTTAGGAATTTTCCCGTAACCCAATCCCTGCAACGCTCTGCAATCCCCTTCTCGCTGGCTCATCGCTCTCAGGGAGCATCCGACCGACTCATGAGCGAAACGGGTGCTCCTTAGTGCAGCAGAAGCCCAGCGATAAGCCCCACTCCCACAGCCGAACTTACAAACGACAATCGCCAGAACAGCTTCAGCCCGTTCAGCAGCGCTACCGAACACAGCACAATCGAAACCTCGAGACAAAGCTCCGCAACCTCGCCGTAGTTCGCATGACGCGATTGCACCGCGGAATCGTACTCCAGGCCTTGCGCGCTCAGTTTCGCGTCGTCCGAAGCCTTCCTCTGTTCTTCCATCAGGCCATGAAACTCCTGTGCGGCCGCGTCCTGGTGCTGCAGCTGCGCCAGCTTCTCGTTCGCCATGTAGATTCGCATGTTTGTGTCGTGGAACGCGGAGTAAGCCCACCAATCCGCGGTCTTGGTTTCGTCGACGATCTTCTTCGTGTTCGCGTCGTTCGCCAGCATCGTCGCAAACGCGAGGATCACGGCCAGCACAGCCGTGGTCAGGCCAACCGTCTTCTGCTGTAGTTCATGAGCCTTTTCCGCCTGTTCCAGCAGTTCATGAGAGTGCATGCCGACCAGCCTACCACTCCGCTCTTAGAACAGAATGGCCCAGGACGTGAGTCCCAGGCCATCGGGTTCGAAGAGGGGTTAGCCCTTATGCTCCGTCGACTTCGCGTGAGCGTGAGTCGTCTTGTCGTGAGCCGCAGTCGAGGCCGCATGCGCGTGCTCGCTGTGAGCGTGGCCTGCCGCGTGGTCGCCAGCTTCGTGCTTCTCTGCCGCGGCCTTGTGATGCTCAGCCGCTGCCTCGTGGTGCTTCGCTGCTTCGTGATGCGCTTCGTGTGCCATGGTGAGTCCTCTTTGGGGAGCTTCAGCTCCGCCAACATAGAACCACAGCGTTTGTACGAAGAGCTACCGCCGCAGCCAACAATTCACCCGCACTTAACGCCGCAAGCTAAAGGCGGCCACGGCCCCTGCCAAACAGCAGGTAAATGAGGATCAGTCCGATGACGATGTCGATCGCGCCCCCACCGTAGTAACCAACTCCGGGGCCCATGTAATACCCGCCACCACCGAACACCAGCAACAGAACGACCAGAATGATTATCAGCATGTGGTCTTTGAAGCAACAAAGCAGCTAAGTGTTGCCGCAGCAACGACTTTATTGCGGATCGAACTCGGCGATCTGGCTCCAGCGGTACTGCTCGAGCGCCGCCCGCATCCCGTCCAGCACCGCGTTCGCGAACGGCCATCCACCCTGCTCTCTCCGATACTCGCGAGCGACGGAGAAGATCGCCTGCATGATCTGCTGCACATGCGCGGGGCTGATTTCGGCCTCTGCCAACTCTTCCCGCATCTCCCAGCGTGCGCGTGCCGCAGCTCCACCCAGGCTGAAGTGGTACGCGCGGCTGCTGAGCGGATCACACGGCTCCCGGTTCCACGTCAACGCGAGTGCCTCCGAGCGCCACGCGTGTCCATCCCCCAATAATTCCTGCGTGCGATTCAGCAACCTGAGTGCCAACTCTGTTCCCTTGGTCCCGTCCCACGGCAACCCGTCCCAAACGTGCGCGACATCAACAACCCACATTGTTGCTTCGATGTTGCACAACAGCTTGGTCGCCGCACGCTGACGACACCTGCCTATCTTCGCGGTTTGAGTCCCATCCTCCAGACAACGCATCTGAGCGATAGAGCATGAGTGCCTCTCAACCGACTTCCAGCCGCTTCTCGTACGCCTGGCGCGCGCTGCGACACCGCAACTTCCGCCTCTTCGTGGAAGGCCAAAGTGTCTCGCTGATCGGTACCTGGATGACGCGCGTCGCGACCAGCTGGCTCGTCTATCGGCTCACCGGCTCGGCGCTGCTGCTCGGCGTCGTTGGCTTTGCGGGGCAGATTCTTACCTTCCTGCTGGCGCCGTTTGCCGGGGTCTTCGTCGATCGCCTGAACCGACGCAGGCTGCTGATCGCGACGCAGGTGCTGGCAGCCGTTCAGTCGCTCCTGCTCGCAGGTCTCACGCTCGCAGGCAAGATCACCATCTACGAGATCATCGGACTTGCCGTCTTCCAAGGCTTGATCAACGCCTTCGACATGCCGGTTCGACAGTCGTTCCTGATCCAGATGGTCGAGGACAAGCAGGATCTCGGCAATGCGATCGCGCTGAACTCCTCGATGGTCAACCTGGCGCGGCTGATCGGCCCTGCGCTGGCGGGAGTCATCATCGGAGCGATCGGCGAAGGCTACTGCTTCCTGATCGACGGTCTCAGTTACTTTGCAGTCATCGCGTCGTTACTCATGATGCGCGTCACGATCGCGCCGAAGGTGCGACAGACGACCTCCATGCTGCAGCAACTGCACGAAGGCTGGACGTACGTGAAGGGGTTCTCGCCCATCCGCACCATTCTGCTGCTGTTCGCGGTCATCAGCCTTACCGGAATGCCCTTCATGGTGCTGATGCCCATCTTCGCGACCAAGGTCCTTCATGGCGGGCCACACACGCTCGGCTGGCTGATGGGAGCGTCGGGCGTGGGCGCGCTGCTGGCGGCGGCAAGGCTGGCATTGAAGAAGTCGGTGCGCGGGCTTACGTCGGCGATTCAAGCTGCTGCATTCCTGTTCGGCACCGGACTGATCCTGTTCGGGCTCTCGCGCAACCTGTGGGTCTCGCTGGCGCTCATGTTCGTTACGGGGTATGGAATGATGCAGGGACTTGCGGGCAGCAACACGATCATCCAGACGCTTGTGCCGGAGCAGATGCGCGGACGCGTGATGAGCTATTACACGGTCGCGTTTGTAGGAATGGCGCCGTTCGGGAGTCTGCTGGCAGGCGGCTTGGCGCATTGGTTTGGAGCGCCTCATGCGGTGATGATGACCGGAGCTTGCTGCCTTGTGGGAGCAGTCTGGTACACGAGCCAGTTGAAGGCGATCCGCGCGGTGATCAAGCCGATCTACGAAGAGATGGGAATTCTGGCGCGGTAGGGAATTCACCAATTCGGAGCTTTACCCCTCCCCCGACTTTTATCCCAAAGTTTTAGAAGCACGCAGGCCGCTGGTGTTTGAGCGGCCTGCGGGTGGAACTGCTTGAATTGCTTCTGGAAGGCTTCCGGGTTTAGAAGTCGTTTTCCCGATCGGTGGGGTCAGGGTTGATCGGCTTGATGCGTTCGGTTGCGGAGGCCATCGGGGGGAGCGGAACCGGCGCCAGGTGGGGCTGAGCCGGGCGCGGAGCAGGCGGGCGAGACGCGGCAGCGGTGTACGACGCGGCAGCGGGGCGGGAAGCGCTGGGGGTTGATTTGACCGCGCGCGCGGCTGCGTTTGCGAAGACATCAAAGCTGGCCTTCAGGCCGGCGATGACGCCTGCGACCTCGCGGCCGGGTTTCGCGATCCCTTGCTCGATAGCGACGCCGAGGCGAACGGCGCCATTCAGCGCTCCGGTGACGATGCTGTCGACGCGTGAGATCTGGGCGCGGGTCTTCTGATTCGCATCCTGCACGGTGGCGTTTGCGGTGCGGATGGTCTCGCGTACGGTGCTGTTGGCTTCGAGCACGGTCTGGTTGGCTGCGGAGACGGTGGGCGAGATCTCGTCAGCCTTCTCGTGCACCAGCGCGGCGAGATGCTCGACATGACCGGTGATGGTGTCGACCTTTGCGGTGATCTGGTGAATCTGGGGCGTGAGATCGACGATGAGAGCATGGGACTTGCCGATCAGCAGCGAGGCGTCGTCACGGAACTTCTTGATCTCTCCGCCAAGCTCCTTCTGTGCCTTGGCCGCGGCTAGCAGGGCACCGAGCACCACGCAGGCCATGAAGAGCAGGGAAATAGCGGCGATGCCGACGAAGATGATGAGCCACTTCATCTGGCCGCTATCGATGGTTTCGGCTTGGAAGGCAAGGAGGGAACCGAGCGGGTTGTGCATGGAGTGGGCAAGTTCGCCCGCCAAAGAGATGTTCAACATGGTCACGTGATCTCCGTTATGTCGTTACGCGATCGTAGCTATCTTTCGCGATGGTAGCTCTTTGGATGCGGCAGGATGGGTTGCTGGAGTTTGCGCTTTACGCCAGAAAGGGCGAACCGCGATCAAGATCGATCAGGGTTCGCCCTGGGGAGTGCTGGTGCGACCGAGCGGGTGATTAGCCGGCGTGCTCTTCGGTCTTGCTGGCGTAGGCGTCCTTACCGGCGTTGATGGCGGCCTGCACCGCATCCTGCTGGCTCTGGACGAGGGTCTTGCCCTTCTCGACGTATTCGGTCCATTGGGAGCGGCCCTTGTCATAGTACTCCTTGCCGCGATCGACGTAGTCGGCGGCAACCTGCTTGCCCTGCTCTACGTAATCGTTAGCCTTGTCGATGCCCTGCTGGGCGTAGGCCGCGGCCTTCTCCTTAGCGTCGAGGGAGGCCTGGACGATGTCTTCGCGGGTCTCTTTGCCGGACTTCGGGGCGTAAAGGACGCCGACAAGTGCACCAATTCCAAGTCCTGCAAGAAACCAACCAAGTCCGCTCGTACCGTTATCGTTGTCAGACATTGCGTTCTCCTGTGAAACAAAATTTGTAAACGGAGGCTTTCGCCTTTCCGGAAATCGAACCACCCAACGAACGCCGCGTTGTGAGAGCGCCTATAGCGTCACTCCAATCTGTGCGTTGCATTAGGGAAGATGCTGGGATGATAGTCGGGGTTGCAGTGAATAAGGGAGTTGGGCCTGAAATTCACTCGATTCGGAAATCTGCACCGACCCGCCTGCTGGCCTCGATCGGTGGAGTCCAGCAAATAGCGAGGAACGCTGGAGGGACCTCTCAGCAAGCCTAGCTGGGCCTCTGAGGAGGACGGCCAGGCGTCGGAAAAAGATCAGAGGTTCATCCTCAGGAGTCTCGCGTTCAGTCTGGCCTCGGCGATGCGTCGCGCACGCGCTCTTTCGCGTGCTGCTCTGCATCGCTTCCCGGATAAAACGATCGGGAGCAGGATGGCCATGAGAAGGTTCATCAGGATGGCGATGAGGGCGGCGATCACTTCTGTCTCCCCTCCTGCGCACAGCTTACACCTTTCGTGCTGGATGCAGACATCCCCGTCTTGGCCGGCTTGCGCGAGGCTGCTGAACCGAATGCGAAGCAACTGGAATCCAAGGTTTGTACCAGGAACGGCTCTGGCTTGCAGATCGTCCGGTGTTGTGCAGTTGCGCGGTGCGTGTAGACTCGGCACAGCCCGTAATTTGCCAGCGTGTTCGGTTTACAGCACGCGAGTGCCTGCAATCTTTTCAGAGGTGACCCCAAGTGCTGACGACTGCCACACATAAGCCGGCAGGATTTTTGACGTTTACCCTGCACGCGCATCTCCCGTATGTCGTCAACCACGGGACGTGGCCGCATGGGATGGAGTGGCTGCACGAGGCAGCGGCCGAGACCTACCTTCCGCTGCTGCGGGTGCTGGGCCGGCTGGAGAAGGACGGCATCGGGTTGCACTGCAATCTGAATCTGTCGCCGGTGCTGATGGAGCAGTTGGCGCACCCGGTGTTCATTGCCGAATTCCCAAAGTACGTGACGCGCAAGATCGTTTCGGCGCGCGAGGATGAGGCGTTCTTCACGCAATCCGGTGAGGCGCACTTTGCGGAGACGGCGAGGTTCTGGCTGCGCTTCTTCCAGCAGGCGCTCGAAGACTTTGAGGCGCTTGGCGGAAGCATCATCAAGGGATTTAAGCACTTTCACCAGGCTGGTCTGATCGAGATCATCACCTGCGGCGCGACCCACGGCTACATGCCCCTGCTGGGCACGGACGAGAGCGTGCGGGCGCAGGTGAGGATGGGAGTTGCGACCCACAGGAAACACCTGGGCGAAAACCCGAAGGGCATCTGGGCGCCGGAGTGCGGGTATCGTCCGGCAGGGATGTGGAGCTTCCCGGTGCCGAATGCGGATGGCACGCCGACGCCGCCGCCCTACGACCGGATTGGCGTGGAGCAGGCGCTAAGCGAATCCGGGCTGGATTACTTCTTCGTCGATACGCACCTGGTGGAGGAGTCGGAGCGGATTCCTTCGCCGTATGAGCTGCTGAACGGTGCGGTGCCGACCGACCCGAAGGTGCTGCAGATGACGCACCACGAGTACCGCTCGCTGTACCAGCCGTACTACGTCGATGGTCCCTACGACAAGCGCTACGCGACGACCATCTTCCCGCGCGATCCACGGACCGGAATCCAGGTGTGGTCGGGCGATACCGGATATCCCGGCGACGGAAATTACGTCGACTTCCATAAGAAGCGCTGGCCGGGCGGGCATCGCTACTGGCGCGTGACCGGGCCAAGGGTGGATATAGGCGACAAGGAGCCCTACTATCCGCACGAAGCTGCCGAGAAGGTGAAGGGCCATGCGTCGCACTTCGTGCACCTGGTTTACGAGGCGCTGCAGAGCGGTCTGCACGATGCGATTCCGCCGATCCTGTGCTCGCCGTTCGATGCGGAGCTGTTTGGTCACTGGTGGTTCGAGGGGCCGTTGTGGCTGGAGGCGGTGGCGCGCACGCTGCACGACTACCCGATCGGGATCGAGCTGATCTCGTGCTCGAAGTATCTGCAGAAGTATCCGCGGGCGGGCTTTATCGCGATGCACGAGGGAAGCTGGGGCGCGGAAGGCACGAACCAGGTCTGGATGAACCCGGAGACCAGCTGGACGTACACGCACATCTACCCGGCGGAGCTGTATACGCGGGATGTTTGCACGGGCGACGCCTGGAAGCAGACCGAGCTGGGCACGCGGATTGTGAAGCAGATGTGCCGTGAGCTGCTGCTGCTGGAATCGTCGGACTGGCAGTTCCTGATTACGACCGGCGCTGCGCGCGACTATGCGGAGCTGCGGTTTCTGACGCATAACGACCAATTCCTAGAGATGAAGGGAATGTGGCAGGCGTATGAGCAGGCCGGGTCATTGAACGAGCATCAGCAGGCGCGGCTGGAGGCGGTTGAGCTGCGCGATGGGATCTTCGCGGAGATCGATCCGGGCTTCTGGGCGGCGGGAGCGAAGGCCGAGCGTTGAACGGCGGAAGTGCGGCCTGACGCCGGCCGGGCGGTACTGCGTACGCGGGAAGCTTCGCGTGGCCGCACGGCACAATCTTTTACTCCCGGCTTTTCATTCCGACCAACGGGAGGACCACGCGAAGCGCTATACCGCACGAAGTGCTCGCCCCGCGCGAAGAGCGGGCCCGTCCGGCAGGACATAGTTGTTGCATCCTAGAAGCAGCGTGGCAACTTTCGTCCAAGCCGTTCCGAAGACCAAAACCTCGTCGCAAGTGTTGGCAAGCTGGCACCTGCTTTCGCTGGACGCCCCAACAGTGGCCGCGGTTTGGACGTGGTTTGTGGCGCGTGCGAGCGGCGTGCGGCTGCCGTGGGAGAGCGTCGCGGCGATGTTTTGCGCGGTGTGGGTGCTGTACGCGGCGGACCGCCTGCTGGACGCACGCGGCACGGTCGGGCTGGAGGCGCGGCATCTCTTTCATCGGCGGCACCGAGCCTGGTTCCGGTGGGGGATTGCGGGTGGTTCGCTCGCGATGGCGCTGCTGTTACCGCGGCTGAGTGTCGCGGCGGTTCGCTGGGATGTGGTGCTGGGCGCGCTGTTGGTGGCCTGGTTTGTGGTGATTCACTCCATGGATACGGGCGCGCGGCCGCTGCCGAAGGAGTTTGTGGTTGGCATGTTCTTTGCCGCGGCGGTCTTCGTGCCGACGGTGGCGCGACGGCCGGAGCTGCAGCGCGCGTTGGTGCTGCCGGCGATCTTGTTTGCGGTGCTCTGCTGCTTGAACTGCCTGTTTATCTTCGCGTGGGAGCATGAGGGTCTGGGTGAGGCGCGCGGGCATCGGTTTACGGTGGCCGCGGCGCGATGGGCAGTGTGGCTGGGCGTTGGATTGATGGTGGCGTGTGGGCTGGCGGGTGGGAGTTCGATTGCGCGGGCGGTGGGGCTGAGCGCGGGGCTGCTGGTGGTAGTTCACTCGGGGCGCGGAAGGATGCAGCGGACGACGTTACGGGCTCTGGCGGATCTGGTTTTGCTGACGCCCCTGGTGGTGGGGTTTTGGCGATGAAATTGGACGCGGCAGAGGCTGAGGTGGCACCCAAGCATCGCGAAGAACAACGACGCGATGCATGGAGCACACAGAGTTCTTCGCAGCGCCCGGTCGCGGACTTTGACGGCGTCGCCCGGGCCTACCGGTGGATGGAGTACCTGTCGCTGGGGACGTTGCTGGAGCGGGCGCGGTTCTGGGCGGTCGATGCCGAGTGGCTCGATGGGTGCCGCAGCGCGCTGGTGCTGGGGGATGGCGATGGGCGGTTTACCGCGCGGTTGATGGCGCGAAACCGCGGCGTGCAGGTGGAGGCGGTGGATGCGAGCGCGGCGATGCTGCGCCTGCTGCAGCAGCGGTGCGCGGCGGCTCATGACCGGCTGCGGGTGCGGTGCGCCGATGCCCGGGAGGCCCAGTTCGCGGGTGGTGCGGACCTGGTAGTGACGCACTTCTTTCTCGATTGCCTGGAGCAGGAGGAGGTCGCGACGCTGGTGCGACGGGTTGCCGCGGGGTTGGCGCCGGGTGGGCTCTGGGTCGTATCGGAGTTTCGTGTGCCGGAGGGTTGGCTCGGTGTGCCGGCCTGGCTGCTGGTGCGCGGGCTTTATCTGGTGTTTCGGGTGCTGACCGGCTTGAAGGCGACGCGGCTGCCGGACTATGAGCGAGTTTTGATCGGCGCCGGGTTTGAGGTGGTGGCGGAACGGTTGATGGTGGGTGGGGTGCTGGTTTCGCAGGTTTTCAAGGCAAGAGCGAGTGCAAGTGCACCCTGATCGCGGGCGGCGACTACTGCGTAGGCTGGAAGCTTCGCGTGGTTTCGCGAAAATTTCTAAGGGTGGGTGGGGTTTCGCGGCTAGAATCCTTCCATGCTGAAAATTAGGTTGGTTTGTGCAGGGCTTTTCGCGGGGCTTGCTGTTGGTGCGCAAGCGCAGACCAGCCTCGCCACCAATGCGCCGGCAGGGCAGCCGCTCTCGGTGCGCGTTGTCGACTACACCATCGACGCACATATCGACATGGACAAAAAGGCGCTCGACGCCACCGAAATCCTTACCTACAAGAACCTGACCGGCGTGCCGCTGACTATGTTCCCCTGGCACCTGTATCTGAATGGCTTTCAGCCCGAGTCGACCTTCACCAGCGAGACGCACTTCGGCGGCGGCATCCGCGATAACGAGGCCGCAGACGGCTATCCGGAGAAGAAGATTGGGAGTATCACGATCGCGCACCTCGAGGCCGACGGCTACGGCGACCTGACCGGCGCGATGCGCTTTGTCGCACCGGATGATGGGAATGTGAACGACAAGACGGTGATGCAGTTGCAGTTGCCTCACCCGCTGGCGCCGGGCGATGCGATTACGTTCCACCTGCGCTTCCACGACCAGTTTCCCGAAAGCATCGCGCGAAACGGCTACAAGCGCGACATGCTGATGGGCGGGCAGTGGTTCCCGAAGGTGGGGGTGTTCTGGCATGGGGCATGGAACTGCCATCAGTACCACGCGACCACCGAGTTCTTCTCGGACTTCGGGACCTACCATGTGCGGCTTACGCTGCCGAAGCGGGAGGTGGTGGGGGCGAGCGGCGTTCCCACCGGCGACCAGGTGAACGCGGATGGCACGCAGACGCTGAGCTTCTACGCCGAAGACGTCGGCGATTTCGCATGGGCGGCGAGCCCGAACTTCACCGTGACGACGGGGCCGTTCCTGGGGTCGATGGGCCCGGTTGAGGTGAGGGTGCTGGCGCTGAAGGCGCATCCGGGCGCGGGCGAGCGGTATCTGAAGGTGCTCACCCAGTCGCTCGAGCAGTTCGATAAGCGGTATGGACCGTATCCGTACAAGGTGCTGACCCTGATCGATCCGGAGCCGCAGTCGGAGATCGGCGGGATGGAGTATCCGACGCTGGTGACGGGCGATACGAGTTGGTTCGAGCCGACGCACCTGACCGAGATCACCGCGGAGCACGAGTTCGGGCACCAGTACTGGTACGGCATGGTGGCGACGAACGAGTTTGAGGATGCATGGCTGGATGAGGGCATCAACTCCTACACCGAAGGCACGGTAATGGGCGCGATTGAGGGTGAGGATAAGGGCGCGATCGGTTTCCAGTGGGCGAATATGTCCGACCGCGACGCGCATGGGCTCGAGTACCTGGGCGCGACCGATTACGACCCGGTGGTGCGGCATGCGTGGCAGTTTCACAATTCAGCTTCCTATGGCGGCGTCACCTACGGGAAGAGCTCGCTGCTGCTGAAGACGCTCGAAGGAATCGTGGGCAAGGACACCATGGATGAGGCGATGCGGACGTACTTCATGACGTATCGGTTTAAGCATCCGACAACGGAAGATTTTCTGAACACCATTACCGCAGTCGCCGTGAAGCGCGGCCGTGCGCAGGGGATTGCCGGTATCGCGAGCGATCCGGGGCCGATGGCGAACGAAACGGCGCTCGGCGGACTGCTGACCGCGCCCACGGAGCCTGAGGTGCTGGTGGGCTCGTCGCTGACGCCCTACTTTCAACAGGCGGTATACGGCACGCGTATCCTCGACTATGCCGTCGAAGGTGTCGAGTCCGGACCGGCGCAGTGGTGGAAGACAGGTGCCGGCAAGCCGTATCGCAGTTCGGTGACGGTGCACCGGATTGGCAGCTTCGTGCTGCCGGTGACGTTGCAGGTGACCTTCGACGACGGTTCCAGGGTGCGCGAGTTGTGGGTGCCTCCGGCGGGTGAGGGAGTGGATCAGAACTCGCGCTGGAAGACGTATGTGTATGTGCGCAACGCGAAGATCGTGTCGGCGGAGATCGACCCGGACCATACGGTGCTGCTGGATGTCGACCGTTTCAACAACTCGTACCGGGTGCAAGGCGACGGCGTGCCGGCGCGCAAGCTGACCAACCTTTGGCTGACGAGTCTGCAGGCGCTGGAGCAGTTCGCGGGGTGGCTGGTATGAACCGCGCACAGGGGCGTAGGTCGATGCTGCTGGGTGGGCTGCGCATGGTGCTGAAGCATCCGGGCGCAGTGTTTTGGACGTATCTGTTCAACCTTGTTTTGGCGCTGGTCTTTTCGCTTTCGCTGCATGATCGCGTGGCCAGTGTGCTCGACCATTCGCTTGCGGCGGAACGGCTGAACGGCGCGTTCGACCTCGGGACGCTGGGCGCCCTTACGATCAAGCTGACGCAGCGCGTGCCCGCTTCCGGAGCGTTTCCGCACGCCGGGGTGCTGCTCTACTTCCTCGTCTACTTCCTGCTCGTGCCCGGCGCCTTGTTCAGCTATCGCGTGGATGCGCCGCAACGGCTCTCCATCCTGCTGAGCTCGGGGCTCAACTTCTTCTGGCGATTCGTGCGGATCACGCTGCTGACGGCGCTGATTTCTGCTGCGGTGCTGGTGCCGCTGTTCCTGCTGCAGAACGCGTGGATGGAGCACGTCGACGACCGCGTGGTCGGGGTTTCGGCCGTATGGCACGATGTGGCTGGCTGGCTGGTCATCGCGCTGGTGGCGGCGCTGCTGCGGGTGTACTTCGACCTGGTTGAGGTGTACACGGTGCAACTGGACGACCTCTACCGCGAGAGCGGCAAACCCGACAGGCGCGTGCGCAAGGTGCTGATTCCTGCATTCAAGATGCTGCGGGCGAACTTCGCGCGGGTTTACGGATCATTCTGGCTGACCGCGCTGGTGGGGCTTGCCGCGATGGCATTTGCCGCCGTTGTGTCTGTCGGGATGCTGGCGCAGCCGCGCGTCTGGCCGGCATTTCTGCTGCTGCAGGGCGCCTTCCTGGTGAGCCTGTTTACGCGGTACTGGATGCGAGCCGCGGAGACTGCGCTGGCGTGCGACTTCCCGCTGCCGGGCGCGTCGTCTGCCGACCGATGGAACGGCGGGACGAAGTTCGACTCCAGGCCGGTTCCTTATGAAGAGCTGCGCCCGGTGAAAGCGTACGCCGCGCCGGTACCCGCGGCCGTCGATTCGGCAACGCTCAACCCGCAGCCGCAGAACCCGATCCCGCAACCGATTCCGCATCCCATCCTAGATACCTTGCCAGATCCCATACCAGGGCCGGAACCGGCGCCGCCGTCCGAGGAGTAGCGCTCGTTGTAAGCTCGAACCGGAGGCGCATGATGGCCGAGACTGCGGGTTCTCTGGTTCCGTTCCTGGTGGCGCTGAGCTTTGCCGCCGGGCTGAACGTTTATGCGACGACCGGCACGCTCGGCATCCTGGCGCGGCTGGGCTGGGTGGCGCTGCCGCCGGGCCTGGATGTGCTGGCGAACCGGTGGGTAATCGGCGCCAGCGTGGCTTGTTTTGCGCTGGAGTTCTTCGCCGACAAGATTCCGTATTTCGACCTGGTCTGGAATGTAGTGCATACGTTCGTGCGCATCCCGGTGGCGGCGCTGCTGGCATATCGGGCTTCTATTGCGCTGCCGCCTGAGATGCAGTGGGCACTGACTGCCATGGCGGCGGGCGTGGCGACGGTGGCGCACGGCAGCAAGACGGCGGCGCGGACGCTGGTCTCCGCGAGTCCGGAGCCGCTGACGAATGCAGGCTTGAGCTCCGGTGAGGATGTCGTCGCCATCGGGCTGGCCTGGCTGGCGACGACGCATCCGTACGTCGCCGGGATCGCTGCCGCCGTTGCCGTGGTAATTGGCGTGGTTTGTGTACGGTGGGTGGTGTTGGCGCTGCGGCGGGTCTGGGCACGCGTTGTTCGAGGAAACGGTCCGGCCCCGAACGGGCCGAATGGAGTTCTACTCCCCATGTCTCAGAGGCGAGACATGGGGCACCCGAGCTGATTCGTGCGCGGTTTTCCAAACGGCCAGACTCTGCCGGCTGGCGTAGAATTGTTACAGGACGATGAATCTATATATTTTGAGACATGCGAGTGCGGGTACGCGACGGCCTAATCCGTTGCTGGATGTGAAGAGGCCGCTCGACAAGGAAGGCAAGGCGCATTGCCTGCACTTGGCGCACGTGCTGAACGCGCTGAAGGTGAGCTTTGACGAGGTGGTGTCGAGTCCGCTGAAGCGCAGCCTGCAGACGGCGCAGCTGGTGGCGACTGAGACCGGGTTCGAGCGGCCGATCGTGCTGTCGGACGCGATGGCGCCGGAGGCTACGTTTGCGGATTTCAAGAAGCTGCTGGACGAGCACCAGGCGGCAGAAAATCTGCTGGTGGTGGGGCATAGCCCGAATATCCAGGTCTTTCTTGGCTGCTTGCTGGTGCCGCGCGCGGAGGATCTGAAGCCGGCGCAGATTCGTCTGCGCAAAGGTTCGATCGCGCGGGTTTCGCTGACGCGAGGTCCGGCGGTGTTGACCAGCGTGCTCGACCCGCGCACCGTCAAGGCGCTCTATATGACGTCGACGAAGAGATCGCGACCGAAGACCTCGCGGAAATAAGGCCCTTCTTTCTTAACCGCCCAGGCCTCGAGTGCGGCGCCGCCGCGGCCGGGAACGATATCCAGATTGATCCGCTTGGGGAAGACCTGCGTCTTGAGGCCGACGACGGCGGAGGCGCGGTCCTGGTTGAGGGCTACGGCCAGACGCAGCAGCACGACGGCGCGAAGGATGCGGGCGTGCTCCTCGGGTGGGAGAGCGCGCAGAGGGCGGTCGAGTGCTTCCGGGCGCGACTTGCCGAGGTAGCGCGCGATCGCCGCGACGATCAGCCGCTGCTCGGGTGTGAAGCCTGAGATCTCAGAGTTGGCGATGATGTATTGCGTGTGCCGGTGGTGGCCCTGGTGCGACATGAACTTGCCGGCCTCCTGCATCATCGCCGCGGCCTGCAGCCAAAGACGATAGTCGATGGGCAGCTCGTGTACCTTCTGCAGCGCGTCGAAGAGCTGCACGGCGTGGGCGCGTACCGGCTCCGCCTTGCGCTGGTCGATGTTGTAGCGCTTGCAGACTTCGAGCACGCCGCGCCAGCGCTCGGCCTCGATCTTCTGGTGCACCTCGGCGCGCAGGTCGACTTCGCCCAGCATCTGGGCCAGCATGCCGTCGCGCAGGCCGAGCGGCGAATAGCGGAACCCGGGCAGCGCGAAGCGCTCCAGCAGCGAGGCGTAGACCTGGGCGCCGCCGATGATGATCTCCGAGCGTTTCGGCCCGATGCCGGGCACGGCCTCGCGCTGGGCGTTGGTCATCTTCGTCAGCTTGTCGGCGATCTTGCGGACGTCGGGGGTGGAGGCTTCCTGCGGTTTCAGCCGGACGAACTTCTTTGGCGTGGAGCTGCGCGAAGGTGCCTTTAGGAGCTTCTCGGAAGACACCACAGACGCTTCGGCAAGCGCGGCCGCGGTGCCGGAGGTCGCGATGACGAGCGGGACGTGCGGCTTGCCCAGGCGCTTCTCGCAGCGGTCGAGCTCGCGGTGGATGTACTGCTTCAGGCGCGCGATGTCTTCGCGGGCCGGCGGGTCCTGCTGCAGAAACTCCTGCTGCAGGCGCACGGCGCCGAGCGGCAGCGAGACCATCTGCTGCACGCAGCCCTTATCCGAAAGCGTGATCTCGCAGGAACCACCGCCCAGGTCGATCAGCAGGCAGCGGCTTTTGGCGCCGGGCTCGTGCGTGACCACGCCAAGGTGGATGAGGCGCCCTTCTTCAAGGCCGGAAATGACTTCGACCTTCCAACCGGTTGCCGATTTAACCCATTCGGTGAAGGCGGCGGCGTTGCGCGCGTCGCGCATGGCGCTGGTCGCGACCACGCGCACCTTGTCGCAGACGTGGAGCTGCACCGTCTTGTGGAAGCGCTTCAGCGCCTTGATGGTGTTGGCCATCGATTCCGGGGAGATCTCACCGGTCTGGAAGACGGATTCACCGAGGCGTGTGACCTCGCGGTCTTCGGCGAGAGTTTTAAGCTTGTGGGCGGCGACCGAGGCGATCTTGAGGCGGCAGGAGTTGGACCCGATGTCGATGGCGGCGAAAGTGGGCATGGTTGCTGGGATGAGAATACAGGTTTGTGACGTTGGGGATGAAGAACAAGTGGGACCAGGAACGAAGACAAGCGCGTATCAACCGAAAGGGATTACGAAACGGACGATCTGCAGCGGCTGATCCCTGGCCCTGGATTGCTATTGGCGCGGAGGCAGGCTTTCCGGTAGGGGGACTGGTGCAGGTATTCTGGTTTGGTTCGTGCTTTGAGGTGATTTGGTTTGGGTGGTAAGCCGCACTTTTCGATCTGCTGGCGACAAGTTTTGCCCGGTGGGCCGCGGCCGCGGAATGCGTCGCGCTGATTCTGAGCGGGGCTTTGGTTCTTCGTCTTCTTTTGTTCGTCTGTTCTTCAGCCCGCCGCTGCTGGATGATGCCGATGCGACACATGCTCAGGCCGCGCGCGCGATGGTCGCTACCGGCGAGTTACGTGACGCTGAAGGTGGATGGGGTGCGATACCTCGAGAAGGCTCCCCTGCCGTATTGGCTGGTCGGCGATGAGCTTCCGGATCTTCGGCTACAACACGTTTGCGGCGCATCTGCCGCTTGCCATGGCGGTGGGGCTGCTGATGCTGCTGGGGCATCGCTGGGCGAACCAGGCGTTTGGCGCGCAGAACCGGCTTCTACACGGCGCTTGGCGTGCTGACTTCGAGCGTCGGCGTGTTCCTGTTTACGCGCATCCTGATTCCCGGAGGTGCTGCTGTCGCTGTTGCTTAGGCGCGGCGCTGTTCGCGATTCCTGAAGACGCTGGGGCCGATCGCGGTGACGTGCCTCCGAAGGAGTGCGGTTGTGCCCGTCTTCGAAGGCGACGTGGGCGAGCGGCCGGCGGTGATCTGGTATGCAGGCACCCTCTGTTCTACCCGTATGTCATGTGGGCCAGCGCTGGCGCTGGCTGTGCTGAGCAAAGGGCTGGTCGCGCTGGTCTTCTTCTTCGGAACTGCGTTGGTCTATCTGCTGCTGACGGACGAGCTGGAGGAAGTGGCGCGCTGCTGCGGCCGCTGACTCGGGATGCTAATGTTTCTGGCGATTGCCGCGCCGTGGCATGTGCTGGCCGGGATGCGCAATCATGGCGGCGATCACGGGCATGGGTTCTGGTGGTTCTACTTCTGGAACGAGCATGTGCTGCGCTTCCTGGGCCGGCGCGTCCCGATGGATTACAACAAGATGCCCGGCTGGTTGTTCTGGGCCGCGCATCTGGTGTGGTTGTTCCCGTGGGTGCTGTTTTTGCCGCTTAGGCATCGGGGCGATCTGGCGGCGCCTTCCGGCACCAGACCGGCGTGCTGACTCGCGTACCTGCCGAAGGAACAAGCTGGGCCGGCGCGGCTTAGAACGTTGTGGGCACCTCGTTGCGTGCTCGATCCTGGTGCAGACGCTCTGAGCCGGACTGACCTGTTCGATTTCATCACGCTGGTGATCGCTGCTCGCTGTCTGCCTCCTCGCTGGATTTGTCTCCTCGACGAGGCGTGTGCGCGCCGGGTTGACCAGCTGGTCCCCCTTCTACCGCATCGATCCGCAGCAGAAGACGATCCTGCTGCTCGGGATTATTTGCCGGATCGTCCTGCTGTTCTTCTCGCTCTCGACCAACCAGGAGTACTACACGTTTCCGGCCTATCTGCCGATCCTGCTGCTGATCGCCGCGACCATCACGCGCGCCGAACAGACCTACGCCTTCGACTCCAACGCCCGGCGCTGGGTCACCTTCGCGCACGCGGCGTTCATGGTGATCGGCGCTTGCGCGGCGCGATGACCCTCGTGTACGGCGCTCATGGGCTTCGCGGCACCTGCGCGTTTGTGCCGGACGTCGGCGACCTGCTCGCGCATCGCGGCGTCGGCGACTACACGCTCTCCATGTCGCACCTGTTCGATCTGACGACCAACAGCCTTTGCCGGCACTGCGGCTGCCTGCCGCGCTGGCCGCGTGCGGCCTTCGCTCTGGGGCCGGCGGCGGCGTGGATGCTGCGCGTGCAGCGCCGGCATGTCGGCGCGACGACGGCGATCGCGTTTACCTCCGCCGCATTTTCCTGATCGCGGCGCACGTGGCGCTCGGGCGCTTCGGTGGTTTGCTTTCAAGCGAGGCGTTTGCCGCGAAGATCTCGGCGCTTGAGAGCAGCGGGGCGATGGCGCGGAATTCGCGCGTGATGCTCTACGGCGATCAGGCGTTCGGGTCGTCGATCCCGTTCTACCTGGGCAGGCAGGTCGATCTGGTGGAAGGCCGGTCGACCTCCATGTGGTTTGGCTCGACCTTCGCGGATGCGCCCAAGGTGTTCCTCTCCAAGGCGGACTTGCTGAGCGGCTGGGGTGCGGGCGAGCGCAAGGTGCTGTTTGTGCCGGCGGAGCAGCGGGACGTTGTCGACAAGGTGCTGGCGGGCCGGCCTGCCGTGGTCGTTGTACGAGGCAAGCGGGAAGGAATTGGTGACGGACCGGCCTCTAGAGGTGGTTCAATGAGCGCTGCTCCGGTGCGGAAGAGCGCTGGAGCTGGCGCCGTCGGTGGGCTGGATTGTCGCCGTGTGGGTGGTGCTGCAGTTGGGCGGGCTCTTCTCGCCGGGGCTGCTCGACGACGTCGACTCGGTCTACATCGAGATTGCGCGTGAGATGCTGCACCGGCACGACTTCGTGACGCCCTACATCGACGGCATCCGCTTCTTCGATAAGCCGCCGCTGATGTACTGGATGGCCGCTGGCTTCATGCGCGTCTTCGGCGAGTACGACTGGGCGGCGCGGCTGCCGCTGGCGCTTGCGGTGCTGGGATTGCTGCTCGCGGTGTACGGCCTGGGGCGGCGGCTGTACGGCGAGCGCGGCGGCTTCTATGCGGCGCTGGTGATGGGCACAAGCGTGGGACCGTATCTCTACACGCGGTTCTTCATCCCGGATATTCTGATCTGCCTTTGGATGACTTTGGGAGTTTGGTGCCTTCTGGTGGCAATGGAGGCGGCTCGATCCCATGTCTCAGAGGCGAGACATGGGGCACCCACTGCCGTGCTGATTTCGAGCTTGGGCTTTGGCGCGGTGCTCGGGCTGAACCTGCTCACCAAGGGTTTGATCGGCCTGGTGTTTCCGCTGGGCTTCTGCTTCTTCTACCTGCTGGTGACGCGGCAGTGGCGCTTGCTGCCCAGGATGAAGCTCTGGGCTGGCGGGCTTGCGTTCGTCGTCGTCGGGCTGCCGTGGCATGTGCTGGTCTGGCTGCGAAATCCGGCGATCGCCATGCCCGCCGGTGTGGGGCTGCCGGCACGCGCCGGGTGGGCGTGGTTCTACCTCTACAACGAGCATGTCGCGCGCTTTCTCGGCAAGCGCATTCCGCACGACTACGGGAACACTCCCGTATGGCTCTTCCTGCTCTACACGGTTATCTGGGTAATGCCGTGGGCGCCGTTTCTGCCGGCTGCGGTGGGCCTGGTGCGGCGTTGGGCCGGGCACATGGTGCAGGTGACGGCGCGCCAGCGTGAGGCCGCGCTGACGGTGACCATCTGGGCCGGCATCGTGCTGGTGTTCTTCTCCATCTCCAGCCGGCAGGAGTACTACTCGCTGCCCGCGCTGCCTGCCCTGGCATTGATGATCGGCGGTGTGCTGGGCCTGCCCGATGAGAGAGCCGCGGGCTGGGTTCGGCGCTGCCATGCGTGGGGTTTGGTGCCTCTCACCGTGCTGGTCGCCGCGGTCTGCGGCTGGTTCGCGGTGATGGCGCCGAGACCAAAGCCTGGCATGGACCTGAGCGCGCTGCTCGCCTCGAACCCCGCCATGTACAACCTCTCGCTGGGGCACCTGTTCGACCTCACCGGCGCGGCCATGGGGTTGTTTCGCGGGCCGCTGGCGCTGGTTGCGATTGGAATGCTGGTGCTCGGGCCACTGAGCTACTTCGTGCGGCGGCGCGGGCTGGGATACACAGCGAACCTGGTGCTGGCAGGCGGCATGGTGTGCGTGCTGCTTGCGGCGCACGAAGCTCTGGTGCGGTTTAATCCCATCCTCGGCTCGAAGGGCCTCGCTGAGGCGATCGTTCAAGCACAGGCGCAGCAGCCGCGTGCGGGCGACCTGATCGTCGTCGACGGCGAACTCACCTCCGGGTCGACGCTGCTGTTCTACACGCGGCAGCCGGCGATGCTGGTGAATGGCCGCGTCAATGGGCCCTGGTTCGGCAGCTTCTGGCCGGATGCTCCGAATGTGTTTCTGGACGATGCTGGGTTGAATCGGGTTTGGGATTCAGGCCGGCGGGTGTTTCTGCTGACCTACCATCCCTCGGTGCGCGAACAGGAGCTGGCGGGGGCGAAGGTGCTGGCGGCGGCGGGTGGGAAGACGGTGCTGGTGAACCGGTAGAGGAGAACAGGCAACCGCGTCCTCGTGCCGGACGGGCACCACTTCGTGGGGTGTTGGACGGCTTCGCCGTGAAAGAGGAAACCCCATGTCCCAGGAGTGAGACATGGGGTCGCTGGATTGATGCCGGGATTACTGGTTGCTGGGTTGGTGGTCGTGGTGCTCGTCCGCCTTCGGCAGCACCGTCGCCGGGCTCAGCGGCTTGGTGACGTCATCGAGCAAGTCAGGCGTACCCTCGACACGCTTCAGCGCTGGGTAGCGCTGGCCGTCGTGGTAATCAAGATCGATAGGCGTCAGGTCGGTTTCAGACGAAACCAGCAGATGCACCGGCTTGGCGGTGCCCTTGGAGGCATCGAGCGCATCGTGCAGGGCGCTGGCTGAGAACAGCTGGTTGCCCACGCCGACGATCTTCATCCCCGGGCCGAGCTGCGCCTTGTCGGCGATGGAGTTCCAGCGCACGTCGTAGATGGTGCCATCCGCGCCGATGCGCAAGCCGAGCGAGTACCAGGCGTCCACGCCGCTGCCGCGCCGGCCGCCCAGCGAGGCGAAGACGCGGGCCGCGGCGTTGGGCTTGTCGTTGTAGACGAGCTCGTAGCCGCCGCGCGTGATGCCTTCGAGATCCGCGTGCGTCGAGGGCAGGTCGATGTGCTCATGCAGGAAGCCGGCCCAGTCGTACGGCAGCACCTCGTTCAGGTCGTGGATCAGCTCCTTGCGGTCGTAGGTCACGATGAGCGGGCCGGTATCGCCGCCCTTACCGAGGAAGATGTGCTGGAAGTCGGTGAGCGACTTCTGGCCGTTCGTCTTCTGCCGGATCAGCGTGTCGGCATCGAGCCACAGCAGCTCGCCTTCCTGGTAGTACGACTGGCCGCGCTCCCAGCTACCCCAAAGCGTCGGGTGACGATCGACGCTGCTCGCGATGGCGGTGTCTTCGGTCGAGCGCCAGTTGCGGCCGGCCTCGTTATCGAGCGAGGCCGCGCTGAGGGCGAGCATGTCGCGATAATGCGACTGGTTCTTCAGGCCGGAACGCGCGGCGAGCACGTTGCCCATGTACTGCGTCATGCCCTCATACACCCAAAGCAGTTGGCCCTGCTGCGGGGTAGCGAAGTCCGGCTCGTAGAGCTTGTCGGGACGGCGGTACTTGCCGTTCCACGAGTGGGTAAACTCGTGCGCGAGCAGGTCGGATTCGGGGAGCTGGTGCATCGTATCGGAGAAGCCCTTCTCGCCGATGCCGTTGTCGGACGACTGCCCGTGTTCGAGGCCTTCGCCGCCGGCAGTATCCGAAAGCGTCAGCAGGAAGTGGTAGACGTTGTAGTGGTGCGAGGCGTACGCGGCGCCGGCTTCGCGGACCAGGTTCGAGATCTCGGCCAGCAATTCCGGCCGCAGGTTGGAGTCTTCCGGCTCATCCGAGACGACATCGATAAAGTGCTTCGGGGTCACCTCAGGCGCGAGCGGAAACTCATGGAAGTACTGGCCGGTGATCACCGGTGAGTCTTCCAGCTGCTCCACCGTGGTCGCCGCGTAGTGGGTGGTGGTGGCGCCGGCCGTCGGATGATGTGCATCTTCAAGAACTCCCGTAACCGGCGGCGGGGCGCCCGTGCCCGTGGGTGTCAGCGCGGTGCCGATGCCCCAGCCCGCGGGAACCGTGACCGAGGGCTCGATCTCGATATCCTTCACCGGAATGTGCGCGGGATACATCATCAGGCGCTCCCACTCCAGGCAGGCCATGTGCCGCGAGTTGCGGTCCGCCGCGATCGCATCGAGGTGCGCGTGCACCATGGAGACCCCGGCCGGGATCTCAAGATGAAACTCGTACAGGTTGACGTCGTCACGACGCCAGTCCAGCTTCGTCATTGAGCCGTCTTTGCCCACCGCATAGAAGACGATGCCGGTGATGTGCGAGATGGGGCCGGTGGGAGCGTGGTTGCCGGGAATCCACTGCGGCGTAATGAAGGTGACCGGCCCGGCTTTGACGGGCAGGTCGATCTCCGCGTGGTAGAGCTTGCGCGGCGCTTCCGACAGGTCGGCGGTGATCTTGATGGGGGTCTTCTGGGCGAAGGCAGTCGTCGCGGACAGGAGAGCTGCGGCGAGGAGGATGCGATTCAGGTTGGACAAGATGGATGCCTCGAATGAGATGTAAGAGTTGGGGAGTAGGACCGTTGGGGCGCTTGGTTAAGCGAAGTTTACAGCACGGTTTCAGGAAATCGCCGGGAGAATTGAGATCTAGTGGGGCGGTTCGCGGGCGCAGAAAAGCCCCAGGTTCGATGGAGTCGAACCTGGGGCCCCGGAATGGACGTTGCTCTCTAAGCCTGCTGAGGAGTGCGATCGCCTTCTTGCGGCGGCAGTTCGCGCTCGATCGCGTCAATGATCGCGGGATCAGTGGGCAGCGTATCCGGGGCGAAGCGGGCGACGACCTCGCCGTTGCGATCGATAAGGAACTTTTCGAAGTTCCAGGTCAGCTCGGGCGCGTCGTTCACCGTCAAGCCGTAGCCGCGCAGCTTGTTCTGGAACTCGGGGTCTGCGATCTTTGCGACCGGCTGCGCGGTTGTGAGGGTCTCGTACAGCGCGGACTTCCCGGGCCCGGTGGCGACCACCTTTTCGAACATCGGAAAGCTGATCTTGAACGTGGTTTCGCAGAACTTCTGGATCTCCTGGTTCGTGCCGGGCTCCTGGCCGGCAAAGTCGTTCGCCGGAAAGCCGAGGACATCGAAGCCGCGTAGTTTGTAGGTGCTGTAAAGCCTTTCAAGGCCCTCGTACTGCGGCGTAAGCCCGCACTTGGAAGCAGTGTTGACGATCAAGAGGACGTGTCCCTTATAGGGCGCGAGGGTAGTCGGTTCGCCGGCGATGGTCGTGAGCGGAACGTCGAAAAGATTGGCCATGCCTTGAGGGTACATGGAGCAGGGAAGGCCCAGGAAATCGGCACCTGCGAGACATTAAAAAGTAGCAAGTTTCCGACGATAACACGCGCAGAATAGCTTAGGAATCCACCGGACGGCTGAATCTGCTCTTGACAGGTGTATTCTTTAGCTCGACATGGCGATTCAGGACAGGATCTTTGGAAGGCCCCTCGCAACCAGCGAGGAGCGAGCAGAACATATTGGAGTCTCAGCCGGGATCCCCATCTTTGGGTTAGACGCACTGACCAGCGCAGCGTATGGTCCCGAACAGGCTTTGCTGTACCTGATTCCGCTGGGGCTGCTGGGGATTCATCTTCTGATTCCGATCATCACCTCCATCCTGATCCTGCTGGTGATCGTCTTTTTCAGCTATCGGCAGACGATTGCCGCGTACCCGAACGGCGGCGGCAGCTATACCGTCGCATCGGAAAATCTGGGTGAGAACGCCGGTCTGCTGGCCGCGGCCGCGCTCATGATCGACTACATCCTGACCGCGGCGGTTGGCATCTCGGCCGGCGTCACCGCGGTCACGTCCGTCGATTCCACGCTCATTCCGTATACCTTGCCGCTCTGCCTGCTCATCCTCGCCATCCTGGCGCTGGTCAATCTGCGCGGTGTGAAGGATACTGGCGCAGCCTTCATGCTGCCGACCTTCCTGTTTATCAGCACGTTGCTGACGCTCGTGGTGGTCGGAGTGTTCAAGACGATCGCCGCCGGCGGACATCCTCACGCCGTCGCCCCAATGCCCGTACCCTCACCCGCTGAAGGACACTTTGCAGGCCTCGCCTTCGTCTGGCTGATCATGAAGGCGTTCTCGAGCGGTTGTGCCGCCATGACTGGCGTCGAGGCTGTCTCGAACGGCGTCATGGCCTTCGGCGAGCCGCGCGCCAAGAAGGCGCAGTTCACCCTGACCGTCATCATCGGCATCCTCATCGTGCTGCTCTTCGGCACGTCCTGGCTTGCGAATCACTACCAGATCATGGCGATGTCGCCGGAAGATCCGCAGTACCAAAGCCTGCTCAGCTTGCTGGTCAAGGCGGTCTTCGGACGCGGCTGGTTTTACTTCATCACCATGGGCAGTGTCTTTCTCGCACTCGCGCTGAGCGCAAACACCGCATTCGCGGACTTCCCGCGCCTCACCCGCGCGATCGCAATGCACGACCACCTGCCGCACGTCTTCATCCTGCGCGGACGGCGCCTGCTCTTCTCGCACGGCGTGTACGCGCTCACCGGCTTCACCGCGGTTATCCTCATCATCTTCGGCGGCGTCACGGACAAGCTGATTCCGCTCTATGCTATCGGAGCATTCCTCGCCTTCACCTTGTCGCAGGCCGGCATGGTGGTGCACTGGAAGAACGAGGAAGGCGACCATCCGGACCGCGCATGGCACATGTTCGTCAACGGTACGGGCGCGGTGGCGACCGGGCTCACCACGATCATTGTCCTCGTTTCGAAGTTTGCCGCCGGCGCCTGGGTCACGGCACTTCTGGTGCCTACGCTCATCCTCCTGATGCACTCCGTCAAGAAGCACTACAGGCGCGTGCAGGGCGAGATGGCCGACATGCAGCCGATGAACGTGTCGAACCTGGAAGAACCGGTGGTCGTGATCCCAATGGCGGGCTGGAACAAGATCTCCGAGAAGGCCTTGCGCTTCGGGCTGTTGATGTCGAAAGACATCAAGGTCGTGCACGTGCACTCCGAAGACGAAGGCCACGGCATCGAAGACGATTGGGATCGCCAGGTGCTCGAGCCGCTGCGTTCGACCGAACTCCCGGTGCCGGAACTGGTGACGATCATGTCCAACTACCGCTTCATCATCTCGCCGCTGATGGATTACATCCTGCGGCTGGAGGCGGAGAACCCCGGCCGCAAGGTAGCGGTGCTGCTGCCGGAGCTGGTGGTGCGCCACTGGTGGGAGAACCTGCTGCACAACCAGCGCGTCCAGCTGCTGAAGCTGTTTCTGCTGCTGAAGGGCAATCAGCGCATCGTGGTGGTGAATATTCCCTGGTATCTGTAGCGGCGTACACTTCTCGCTGCCGGTTTCGCAGCAGAGGAGTACGCGTGCAGTTCGACTGGGATGAAGCGAACACGACTCATCTGGCGCGGCACGGCGTAAGCCAGGCTGAAGCCGAGGAAGCGCTTCTCGACCGGTTCGGCCAAGTTATGGATTCGCTTGTTGCAGACGAGGAGATGCGGTACCGGCAGATTGGAGCTACACTCAGGGGCAGGCTGCTGATCGTCTGGTTCACGATGAGAGGCGAACTCTATCGTCCGATCACAGCGTTCGACACACCCAAAGCAGAGGCGCGGGAGTACCGTCACGGAGGCCAATGATGATTGCCGATAAGATTGCGATCCCGCGTTTTGCGACGGAAGCCGAAGAAGCCGAGTGGCTGGACGCGCATCAGGATGAGCACAGCGAAGTGGCGGCGAAAGCCATGCAGGAGGGCCGAACCACGTCTGCCCCGAAGTTCTGGGCGAAGCACGGCCTGTCCCCTGAGAAGATTCGCGTCTACCTTAACTCCGAGGACGTGGATGCCGCTCGCCGGCAAGCTGACGCAAAGGGAGTCGACACCGAATCCTACCTGCAGGATCTGGTCCACGAAGCAGTTAACGCCGCGCGCTAAATTCCCCGGAACTTCACCGTCACGATGCTCGATAGTCCCTTGATGTCTCACATCGCCCGCTCGGGCTTCCAGCAGCCCGCCTCCCTGGTGCATCTGTTCGTAGGCGGCTCCGAACTGCACGGGGCGAAGGTGGGCGCGACCGACGACCTCGATCTGTACGGCGTATACATCGGGTCGCCGGCCATGGAGTTAGGACTTGAAGAACAGCCGCACTTTGTATGGTCCACCGCGAGCGACGAGCGCCGAAACGGGCCGGAGGATGTCGATCTCACCCTCTATTCGCTGCGACGATGGGCAGCGTTGGGTGCGAAAGGGAATGCCACCGCGCTTCACTTCTTATTCGCGCAGGCTACAGCCGTTTCTCTACCTCTCTGGATGCAGGTGCAGGCTCGTCCTGAGCTCTTTTTGTCCAAACGTTCCGCGGAACAATTCCTCGGATTCGCCGACAACCAACTGCGCCGGATTACCGGTGAGGCTGGACGCGGAGCTAAAGGCCGCAGGCCGGAGTACGAATGCCTGCACGGGTACGACAGCAAGGCGGCGATGCACTGCCTGCGTCTCTACTTCGAATGCATTGAGCTGATGCGTGAGGGCCGGATTACATTGCCGAGGCCTGAACGAGAGTTGCTGATTGGAGTGCGGCAGGGCATTTGGAGCATAGAACGTTTCCAGGCTGAGGCAGCCTCTCTCAGACTCGAAGCAGAAGCGGCGGCGGCGGAAAGCAAGCTGCCGGACAGTGTGGATAGGAACGCGATCTCCCACTTCGTGGCACAGATTCACCTGCAGTGGTGGGCTGAGAACGAACATCGGCTTGTGAGGTAACGCGACCGCGCGGCTACTTCATCGCTCCGATGCGGATTGGTTCCACTTCGTGCAGCTTCAGCGACTTCACCATACCCTGCGTGGTGGCCTTGTACTTCCTGAAGTGCGGGCTTTCGAGATGCGCAGCATACGCGCTGACGCTGGCGTACACCTCCAGAATGCGAATCTGGGTGGGCTCCTCCTTCAGCGAGACGGCTTCCAGCATCAGCACGCCGGGTTCGTTGCGTAGCGAAGCGTCAATCTCTTCGGCCAGCGCAGCCTTGTACGCGGCAAGCTGCGGCGGGTCGATCTCCAACTCGGCCAGCCGAACCATGCGAGCCGAGCTGGGTCGTGCGATCTCTTGTGTGATGGTTTGTGCGGCGGCACGCCGTTTCTTCGCCAGCAGCGTCACGGCCCACGCCGACACGCCGACCGCAAGAAGGTCTCTTCGCTTCATCTCGTCTCCCTCCCTGAACGCCGGAACGCCGGCAACTGGGTAAGCCTACCAGCATGGAGCGCAAGTGGGATGGTCCACTCACGCAGCTTCGGTAGACTGGCGCAGAGGACAAGGTGCGATGGCACGGCTGAACGAGTGTTTCGGGTTGATTCGGGTGATCAACCTGCGCGAACGGCAGGACCGCCTGCGTGAGGTGACGCGCGAATTAGCCGCTCTCGACACCGGTTTCGAACCCGGTCGCGTGGAGGTCTACGCAGCCGAACGTCCTGCCGATCAGGGCGAGTTCCGTTCGCTGGGAACCAAAGGCTGCTTCCTGAGTCATCTCGAAGTTCTGCGCGATGCCTGCCAGCGAGGCGTGGAGAGTGTCCTCGTGCTCGAAGACGACGTCACTGTGCAGCCACGAGATCGCCAACGCCTGCTCGCGGCCGCTGCCTCCCTGCGCGAGATGACCTGGGGTTTCGCTCACCTCGGCCACATCCAGCCGCTGCCCGACGACGGAAGCGTGTGCATGATCCCGTTCACCGGCCCGCTCCAGACGCTGCACTGCTATGCCGTCCACCGCACCGCACTGCCGAAGCTCGTCGAATACCTGGAAGGCTGCCTCATGCGGCCAGGCGGCGACCCCTACGGCGGACCCATGGACGTCGATGGAGCGCTCACCATGTTTCGCGGCTGGAATCCCGGGATCGTCACCCTTGTCGCCCAGCCCAGTCTGGCCGGCCAGCGGTCGTCACGCAGCGATATCACGTCGAAGTGGTGGGATAAGGTGCCGGCTGTCGCTGGTGCCATCGGCCTCGCACGCGGCCTGAGGCGCAGGCTGCGCGGCTAGGCGGCAGCGTCCAGCGCAAGCGCCTCCGCAAGCAGCGAATAGCTGCGCAGTCGAGCCGCGGGATCGTGCGTAATCGTATTGACGACCAGCTCATGGATGTTCAGCGAGGTCGTCATGGCGAGCAGTTCGTCGCGCACCTTGTCCGGTGTGCCGACGAAGTAGCGCGGAAACTCCTGGCGATCAGCCGGAATAGGGCCGTAGGTCGCGAGTTCTGCCGCGGCCTCAACCGGCGTGGCGACAGGGCGGCGGTCGTTCTGGCGAATGCGCAGTTGCAGCAGGCGCACGGAGAGCGCGAGACGCTCTGCTTCGGCCTGCGTCTCCGCGCAAATAACGCCGACCGCGGCCAATGCTTCCGGGGCGCGGCGCGCGCTGTCGCCGAGTGCCGGGTTGCCCTGGAAGTTCTGTTGATAGTGCTCGATGGCGTGGCGGGTGGATTCCCCGGAGAAGAAGTGCGCGAACGCATACGGCAGGCCATACTCCGCCGCCGCCTGCGCCGACCACATGCTCGACCCGAGCAGCCAGATGTCAGGCGACCCCGGCGCATCGGGCGAGACCAGCACGCGCGAGAACGGATGCTGGGCAGGGAAGTCGTGGTGCAGGAATGCGATCAGCTCCGAAAGCTGATCGGGAAAGTCGTCGCGCTGCAGCGCATTTGGCGGAGCTTCCCGGTAGCGCCGAAGCGCGGTCGCTTCGATGGGGCCACCGCCGGGTGCGCGGCCGATGCCGAGGTCGATGCGGTTGGGATAAAGCGCGTGCAGTGTGCGGAAGGTCTCCGCAACCTTCAACGGCGTGTAATGCGGCAGCATGATGCCGCCGGAGCCCAGCCGGATCGTCGAAGTCTCTGCGCCGATGCGCGCCAGCATAATCTCGGGCGCGGTGCACGCGAGCAGCTCCATCGCATGATGTTCCGACATCCAGAAGCGATAGAAGCCAAGCGACTCCACATGCTGCGCAAGCTGCACGGAGTTCTTGAGCGCTTGCGAGGGCGTCGAACCCGATGGCACTGGGGACTGATCGAGCACGGAAAGCCGAAGCTGGGAAGAGTTGCTCACGGAGATTGGATGTGGCGCGAGGGCCCGCCGATTCGCGGGTACGGTATGCTCTGGGAAGATGCGTTTCCGGAGGGTTCCCGATGGCGATGAAGCCCGATCTGCGCAGGATTTGGGTGGAGCGGCGGAGTGCGGTGGTCTCTGCGGCACTCCACACTTGCCTGCTTCTGCTTCTCTTCACCCACTTCCACTTCGGCGCGAAGGTCGCGCCCTACCGGCTGCCCGGCACAGAGAACGGAGTACGAACCCTCACCTACTTCAGCGCCGGCAATCCACAGCCGCACACGTTGGACGCCCCGGTGAAGGACGCGAAGGTCGAGAAGAAGGCCGTCGACATGGCGCACGACGCGCTCGAGCCCGCGAAGCCTGAGAGTGCACCCGCGGCGCAGGCGGACGCAGGTCCGGGCGACGCGGTGAAGAGCGGCGTGGGCGAAGGCAACATCAGCATCGCGCTGCAGAAGGTCTTTCCCTATCCCAAGCCCGATCTGTCGTCGATGGCGCACGGCACCAGCGGCGACGTTATCCTGGACGCGGTGATCGACGAACACGGCAAGATCTCCGCGCTGACGCTGCTGAAGGGGCTGAGCGATCCCATCAACCAGAACGTAATCGCAACCGTGGAGCAGTGGTCGTACACACCGGCGATGAAGGATGGGGTGCCCGTAGCAAGCGAGCAGGAGTTGCACTTCCACTACGAACGCGGCTAACTCTCCGCGCCGACGAACGCGAAGCTCCCAGCGTACGCAGTACCGCCCGCCCGGCGCAAGGGCCCACTTGTCTTTTAGGCCTTCAGGCCGTAGCCAGCGCCCGCGCCTGCTTCCAACCAGGCGAAAGCGAACGCAGCCGCGCCACCGCCTCCGGCACCACCTTGGTCACCTGCTCAACCTCCTCACGCGTCGTCAGCCGCGAAAGCGAAAACCGGATGCTGGCGCGAGCCCGCGCCGGCGTCAGCCCCATCGCGGTCAGCACATGCGACGGCTCAGTCGCACCGGACTGGCAAGCCGACCCGCCGCTCACTGAAATCCCCTTCAGATCGAGCGCAATCACCAGCGCTTCGGCCTCAACATGGTCGAAGTAGAGGTTGCTCGTATTCGGCGTGCGCTGCGTTCCCGCACCATTCACCCCGGCCTCCTGAATCTGCGCCAGCAGGCCTTGTTCCAGGCAATCGCGCAGACCGGCGAGCACCGCTGGCGTTGGAGCGCCGGCTGAACGGTTTACATCCCACGTCTCAGATTCGAGACGTGGGGCACCCGCACCTCCGAGCCACTCGTTGGCAAGCTCCGCGGCGCGCCCCAGCGCGACGATCCCCGCGACATTCTCCGTGCCGGCACGCCGCTGCCGCTCGTGCGTCCCACCATGAAACAGCGGTGCCAGCCGCACATGCCGCCGCACGTACAGCACGCCCGTCCCCTGCGGCGCGTACATCTTGTGCCCGGCAATCGAAAGCAGATCCACATCCTTCAGCGAGCCGCTCCCACGCGAGCAGCTCTGGCTCACATCCAGCGGCAGTTTGCCCGCTGCCTGCACCGCGTCCGTATGGAACAACGCGCCGCGCAGCTTGGCCAGCGCGGCCAGCGGCTCGATCGGCTGAATCGTTCCCGTCTCGTTGTTCGCCAGGATGATCGACACCAGCCGCGTGTTCGGTCGGAACGCCGCGTCCAACGACTCGACCGTAATCAGGCCGTCCGCAGTGCATGGCAGATACGTCACCTCGACCCCGCGCTTCTCCAACGCCTCCGCCGCATGCAGCACCGCATGATGCTCCGTCTGCGTCGTAATCAGGTGGTCGCCCGCGTGCAGCGTTCCGAACAGCGCCAGGTTGTCAGACTCCGTGCCGCCCGACGTGAACACGATCTCCGACGCGCGGCACCGCAGCAGCTTCGCCACCGACTCACGCGCCTGGTCGACCGCCGCATGCGCGTGCTGCCCCTGCTGATGAATGGAGCTCGCATTGCCGAACTCGCCCAGCAGAAACGGGCGCATCGCCTCGAAGACTTCGGGGAGGAGCGGCGTGGTCGCGTTGGCGTCGAGGTAGATCCTTGCCATGCATTAAGCATAAGGCAACGGCGTCCTCATCGCGGACGGCGACCACTTCGTGGGGTTTTGGACCGCTTCGCGGTAAAGAACTAACGATCTTCGACGGGAGTGTAGGGCGACGGGTATGCCGGGCCGGTGTAATCCGCGCGCGGCCGGATCAGCCGGTTATCGTCGTGCTGCTCAATCACATGCGCCGCCCAGCCCGAGATCCGCGAGATCGCAAAGATCGGCGTGAACAGGTCAATATCGATCCCCAGCGTCGTGTACGTGCTCGCCGAATAGAAGTCGACATTCGCGTTCAGCTTCTTCTCCGCCTTCACAAACGCCTCAATCTTCTGCGACATATCAAACCACTTCGTATTGCCGGCCGCTGCGCCCAGCTCGCCGGACATCCGGCGCAGGTGCGTCGCGCGCGGATCCTCCGTGTGATACACGCGATGCCCAAAACCGGAGATCTTCTGCTTGGTCGCAAACATCTGCCGCACATGCTCGGCGGGGTCCTCGCCGGCCTTATCGATCGCAAACAGCAGCCGCATCGTCGCCTCGTTCGCTCCGCCATGCAGCGGCCCCTTCAGCGCACCGATCGCGCCCGTAATGGCCGAGTGCAGATCCGACAACGTCGCCGCGATCACGCGCGCCGCAAAGGTGCTTGCGTTCAGCTCGTGGTCGGCATGCAGGATCAGCGCGATGTCGAATGCGCGCGTCGCGGTATCCGAGGGCTTCTCGCCATTCAACATCCACAGAAAGTTGCCGGCGTGCGAAAGCGACGGGTCCGCCTCGACGATTGCCTTACCCTTGCGAATGCGATCGAACACGGCCACGATCATCGCAATCTGTGCCGTCAGCCGAAACGACTTGCGCACGTTTGCGGCATGGCTCGAATCCTTCTCGTCCGCGTCGTAGATCGACAGCAGCGAAACCGCCGTGCGCAGCACCTCCATCGGCGTCGCGGCCTTCGGCACGGACTTCAACAGGTCGATCACTTCGGCCGGCAGCGTGCGCGCGTCAGCCAGCTCCTTGGTGAAGGCAGCGAGCTCCTCCGCATTCGGCAGCTTGCCATTCCACAACAGATAGGTGGTTTCTTCAAAGGTCGACTTCGCCGCGAGCTCGTGAATATCGATGCCGCGGTAGGAGAGCACGCCGGCGTCGCCATCGATAAAGCAGATCGACGAGGTGGTGGCGACAATGCCTTCAAGGCCTTTCGGTGCGAGCGTTGCGGTTGGCATTTTGCGTGTATCTCCAGCTTCGAAAGTACCTTCGACTAAAGTACCTTCGACTGTAGCGCAGCGGAGAAACGGTTGTCACGATTACAGGCCTGGATGTCCGGTAATCGACAGCCTGCCCTAAAAACGAGTCGCGCTGAATGGGCCTAAATCGACAGCCGGCGTCTCGCCAATCAGCAATTGCGTCATCACGCTTGCAGTCGCCGGCGCAAGCAGAATCCCATTGCGATAGTGCCCTGTCGCCAACAGGTAGCGCGGCTGTCGCGGCGCATAGCCCAGAATGGGAAGCTCATCCATCGTGCCCGGCCGCAGCCCTGACCACGACTCCACAAACTCCCCCTCTGCAAGCACCGGCAGCAGCCTGGTCGCCTGCGCGTTCAGCGTCAGGATGTCGAGCGCGTGCACGGTCAGGTCGAACCCGGCATCTTCGATCGTCGCGCCGATAATGGCGAGGCCGGCATTCGGCCCGTCCGTCCGCGGCACAATGTAAACCTCAGGCGTTCGAATCACCGTCGCGAGATCGAGCGACGCCGGCATCCGCACCGCCAGCATCTGCCCCTTGCGCGGACGCACCGGCGCCGGCGACCACGAGCCCATGCAGTCGATCAGGTACGGAGCTTCGAGCGGTGCAGAGTTCGTCTGCACACGCACCGAGGATGGCGTCGCGGCGATGCGTTGCAACGCCGTGCGTTCCAGCAGCGTGACGTTCGAGTTGCGAACCGCCGCAAGCAGCGCCGGCGCCAGCTGGCGCGGGTCGACGGAGTTCTCTTTCAGCAGATGAAAGTGGTGGTTGCCCGTATCAAGCTGAGGCACCAGTTCGCTCACGCGCTGCAGTGGGTCGATGCGCGAGCCGGCCTCAAGCGTCGTAGAGGTTTGAAAGGGAACGAGCGTGTCCGAGAGCGCGGCAATGCGATCGAGGAAAGAGGGATAAAGTGAAGCGCTCAGCTCAGCCAGCGGCTTCAGCACGGCAGGATTTTTCGGATCGTCGACCGCGAGCATGCCGGCTGCGGCCGTGCTGGTCTGTTGCAGCGCCAGCCCCGCGTCGAGCACCGTAACGTGTGCGCCGCGGGCCTCGAGTTCGAGTGCAAGCGAGAGGCCGATGATGCCGGCGCCGGCGATGAGGAAGTCCGGAGATGCCACGTACTGATTGTAGAGACTTGTCCTGCCGGACGGGCGCGCTCATCCCGCGCGGGGGCACTTCGTGGTGTGGGAGCTTCGCGCGATCCTCCCGTTGGTCGGCGCAGAAGATCGTGCCGCGCGGCGAGGCGAAGCTCCCGGCGTACGCAGTACCGCCCGCCCGGCGTTAGGGCGCCCGTCCGGCAGGACATGGCTGTCCGAATCTTTTGTGCATGAGGCGGGTCTGTAGCGTAGGTTGTTTGAAGAAGGAAGAGGAGGTTGTCGATGGCCGACGAAGAAGTAGGCTTGGCAGGACGGGATGTCTCGAACAATCTGCTGATCGCGCTGGGAGTATCACTGCTCTTCGGCATTGCGGCGCTCATTTGGTGCTTCGGTCTCAGCAATCACGTTGGTGTGCTCGAGAAGAAGCTTGCGGATTCCGAGCAGAAGAACGCGCAGCTCTCCGAGCAACAGGCTGTCCTGGCCGAGCGGCTGAAGGCGACCACCGAGACACTCGGCCAGAGCGTCGGCATGACGCAGCGGCAGATCGAAGTCAGGACCCAGGCCTTGATGGACTCGCAGGCGCAGCAGCTGATCGCTGTGCGCGCGGCCAAGGAACAAACCGCCAAGGTCGCGGAGCAGGAAGCCGCGAGCGAGAAGCAATTAGGCGCCGTACAGTCTGACGTCAGCGCGGTGAAGACGGATGTCGGCGGCGCCAAAGCAAGCATCGCCGCGACGCAGAGCGATCTCGCCGATGCCAAGGCGCAGATGCAGCGCGTCATCGGCGACGAAGGCAAGATGAGCGGGCTCATCGCAACCAACCACGACGAGCTGGAAGTGCTGAAGCATCGCGGTGATCGCAACTACTATGAGTTCACCCTGCACAAGGGCGCGCAGCCGACGCTGCTCTCCACCGTGAAGCTGCAGGCCAAGAAGGTGGACGACAAGCACGGCAAGTTCACGCTCATCGTCAGCTCCGACGATCGCAACATCGAGAAGAAGGATAAGACCCTCGACGAGCCCATCCAGTTCTACTCCGGCAAAGACCCGCAGTTGTTTGAGATCGTCGTCAACAACATCTCGAAGAACGTGATCTCGGGCTACCTCTCCGCGCCGAAGAGTGCGGTGCAACCGTTGACGCAGTAGCGCCCTGTAAGGGCAACACCATGCAGGAAGGGGACGCTCAATGAGCGTCCCCTTCAGCGTTTGCGTCGGCTCTGTTTGCCTGCAGAGCGGACTGATTTGTGTCCGTTGTTTTGCCTATTCTCCCAATACGCTGCTCGCGCACTGCAAGTAGCTAACGAAGGTATAGTTTCGTGCAAATTAAGTGTCAAGAGAAAAACGATGGCGTGTGTATTTTCTTTCAGGATGCAATGAGGAAAAGCCGTCACGAATGCGGTGGATGACGAAGCAGGAAGGGTCGTGCGAGCGCGAGTAAGGCGACCAGAAAATCCTGCAGCGTATGCGCGACGATGACGGCACGCAGGTCGCCGTTGAGCCGCTGCACCACGAAGCCGAAGAGCATGCCGAGCGCAGCCAGTGGCACAATGGCCGCCAGGCCTTCATACAGGTGCAGACAGCCGAAGAGCGTGCCCGCAGCGACGATGGCAAGCGCCGGCCGCTTCGTCCACGCAATCAGTTGCTGCTGCAGATAGCCGCGGAAGATCGTCTCTTCGCAGATGCCCGCGGTCAGCGAGACCAGGAACCAGACGAAGAATTGCAAGATGGTATGCGGCAGCAACGCAAGGATCACCTCTTCGTTGCGCCGATGGAAGAGCGGCGTGAAGTAAAGCGCGCTGCCGATGAGCGCGATCGTGAGGAAGCCCGCACAGTAGACCGCGACGCCTATCCCCAGGCTCTCCATCCATGAGCGCTCCCGCTGTGCGAACGCCGTGAGGAAGAACTCGCGCCGATGGTAGATGCCGGCAATCACTGAGCCGAGCAGCAGCCACTCCAGCGTGAGCGTGGAGGCGTAACGCGGCAAGGGCGAGCTGTTGGGGTTTGGCGCCGTGCTGTGCTGGTGCGCGAAGGTTGCGGTCAGCAGCAGAAAGAGAAGCAGCGCCAGCGTGTGCGTCCAGTGCGCAATGGGTGCCGTAAGTGTGTCGGAGCGAGGAGGAGGTGGTGGTGTCGAAGCGTACTGCATGAGTCGTATACTACGGCGTTGCCGGCTGGGCCGGGGGAGTAAGGATAATGGACGTCGTAATCGTAAGCGCGGTGCGAACCGCAGTGGGTAAGTTCCAGGGAGGATTGAGCGCCTTGAGCGCGACCGCTCTGGGTGCGATCGTTGTGCGCGAAGCAGTCGCCCGCGCCGGAGTTGACCCGAATGAGGTGGACGAGTGCGTGATGGGCTGTGTGCTACCCGCTGGGCTTGGACAGAATCCCGCGCGCCAGGCGGCGTTGCAGGGCGGTCTTGCGGATACAGTCGCCGCGCTCACCATCAACATGGTCTGCGGCAGCGGCCTGCGCGCGGTGATGCTCGGCGCGCAGAGCATCCTCGCCGGCGATGCGGAGATCGTCGTTGCAGGCGGCATGGAGTCGATGTCGAACGCGCCCTATCTTCTCCCCGGAGCGCGCACCGGCTATCGCATGGGCGACGGCAAGCTGGTCGACTCCATGGTGAAGGATGGCCTGTGGTGCGCCTGCGACGACCAGCATATGGGCATGACCGGCGAGCTCGTCGCGGAGAAGCACGCCATCACCCGCGAGCAGCAGGACGCCTACGCGGTCGAGTCGCATCGCCGCGCCGCCGCCGCATGGCGCGAAGGCAGATTCGCGCAGGAGGTCGTGCCCGTCCAAGTGCCCGGCAAAAAAGGTGCGGTCACCATCTTCGATCGCGACGAAAGCATCCGCGAGGATACCTCGCTCGAATCGCTCCGCGGCTTGCGCGCAGCCTTTAAAGAAGGGGGCACCGTTACCGCAGGCAACGCACCCGGAGTCAACGACGCAGCCGCAGCCCTCGTGCTGATGTCGTCGGCCAAAGCGAAAGCCTTAGGGCTCAAGCCGCTCGCCACGATCAAAGCGCAGGCGATGAGCGGCGTCGCGCCCAAGTGGGTGATGCTCGCGCCGGTCTACGGCGTGCGCAAGGTGCTCGAGAAGGCCGGCTGGTCAGCCGGCGACGTCGACCTCTTCGAGTTGAACGAGGCCTTCAGCGTGCAGGCTCTCGGCGTGACGAAGGAACTCGGCCTCGACCTCGCGAAGGTCAACGTAAACGGAGGCGCCGTCGCCATCGGCCATCCCATCGGCGCCAGCGGCGCACGCGTCCTCGTCACGCTCATCCACGAGCTCATCCGCCGCGACGCAACCAAAGGCGTCGCCGCCCTCTGCCTCGGCGGCGGCAACTCCGTAGCCCTCGCGTTGGAGCGGTGAACCGCTTACGCCGCAGAGGACGAACGCTGAAGTCTCCGCCGGAGAATCGTCGGGCGCGAACTTCAGCAAGATTGCAGACGATCCTCTCAATCACTTCCGCTCTCGTGCAGCATGGACAATCCGAAGCACACGCATTTGGGTCGGAGTCACCCTGTAGATGGCCAGGTAAGGATACGGAGTGAGAAGGACCTCGCGGGTTCCCGGCGCCAGACCCGCCCTGCCCGACATCGGCGAATGGCTCAAAGCCGTCAGCCGATCCACAATGCGGTTTGCAACGCGAAGAGAGGCATCTTCATTGTCCAGGCGTATGTACTCCACGATGGCTTCGAGATCGTCAGCCGCCTCGGCAGTCCAGGCTAACCTCATGCCGCGGCGAAACGCTTCGCAACCCGATCCAGAACCTCTTCCGTGGTCAGCCAACCCTCACGGTCGGCTCTCTCTTCCGCCGCACGGACGCTCGCAATCAGTTCTTCCTGCGAAGAAAGAAACTCGTCCAACGCCTTGCGCGCCAGTTCCTCCGGCGAGCTTGAAGTCTGGTCGGCCAGATGTTGCAACCGTTTCTCCAGTTCGTGAGTAAGCTGAAGAGTCATAGTCACAACATAGGCGCGGAGGCTCGGCGGGTCAAGAGCGATCGCTTCCAAAATGTGCCGCACTGCAAGAAGTAAGTTCCTCGTCGTCACACAGCTTCAGCACTCAATAATATTCAACGCCAGCCCCGCCTGGCTGGTCTCCTTATACCGCGACTGCATATCCATCCCCGTCCGGTACATCGTCTCAATCACCTGGTCAAGCGACAGCTTATGCCCCTCGGTCTCGTGCATCGCCATGCGGCACGCGTTCACCGCCTTCACCGCGCCCATTGCGTTGCGTTCGATACACGGAATCTGCACCAGCCCCGCGATCGGGTCGCACGTCATCCCGAGGTTGTGCTCCATCGCAATCTCAGCCGCATGCTCCACCTGCGCATTGGTCCCGTTCAGCGCCGCCACCAGCCCGCCTGCGGCCATCGAGCAAGCCACCCCCACCTCACCCTGGCACCCGACCTCAGCACCGGAGATGCTCGCATTCTCCTTGTACAAAATCCCAATCGCCGCGGCCGTCAGAAAAAACCGCAGCAGCCCAGCCTCACGCTCCGCCTCGCTCAGCTCCTGCGCGATAAACCGCACGTAGTAGCTCGCAATCGCCGGAATCACGCCCGCCGCACCGTTCGTCGGCGCCGTCACCACGCGCCCACCCGCGGCGTTCTCTTCATTCACCGCAATCGCATACAGCGACACCCAATCGAGCGGCGCCAGCGGATCACGCGGCTTATCGCTCGCATCCAGCTCCAGCGCGCGCTGATGAAGCCTTGGCGCCCGCCGCCGCACATTCAACCCTCCCGGCAAAATCCCCTGAGTCGCAATCCCACGCTCCGTACAATCCCACATCGCCTGCCAAAGCGCCAGGATCGACGCGTGAATCGCCTCCTCACCCGAGGCCGCGCTCTGCTCCCCCGCGCCATGCGGTCGATTCACACTCGGTCGTCCAAGCCGCCCATCCGCCTCCAGCAGCGCACACTCATTCGCCAGCACAAGCTCAGCGATCGTCAGCCCGTTCGTCTCCGCAACCTGTAACAACTCCGCCGCGCTCTTGAAGGGGAAAGGCACCGCGCGCGGCGCAACCTGCTTCTCTTCCGGGTTCGGCGCAAGCTCCGCCGCCGACAAGATAAACCCACCGCCCACCGAGTAGAACACCTCCTGCGCCAGTTCCTCACCCATCGCACCAAAAGCCGTAAAGCGCATCCCGTTCGGGTGCGAGCTCACGGTCTCCGCTCCCGCCGGATACATCTGATCACGACGAAACACAAGGTCCGTAGCCTCTTCAAACCGAATCGCATTAAGCCCATTCAGCTCCAGCTTCTTCCCCTCGCGAAACCGTGCAATCATCCCATCGATCGCCGCCGGATCAACCGTATCCGGCTGCTGCCCTGAGAGCCCAAGCAAAATAGCCCGGTCCGTCCCGTGCCCCACCCCGGTCAGCGCCAGCGAGCCGTACAGCTCCGCCTGCACGCGCGCCACTGCCCCAACCTCCGGCAGCTCCCGCACAAAGCGCAGCGCCGCGCGCATCGGTCCAACCGTGTGAGAGCTCGAAGGGCCGATGCCGATCTTAAACAGTTCGAAGAGGCTGGTATTCATAAGGGCCGCGTCTTCGATTGTAGAGAACCCCGCGCTGCCTCGCGGTAAACAGCCCGCGCCGCGGACATCAACGCCTGCGCGCCGGCTTCTTGCTTCCCGGCTTCGGACTCCCCGGACTCGCACCCGTACTCACCAGGTACGCCGCCGCCGCCGTCAACCGAACCGGCTGCTTCGGGTCGTTCATCAGCTTCGCAATCGCCGCCGAAACCTCCGGCTGATGATACTCATCGAGTGCCTTCGCCGCTGCCGCGCGCACTCCCAGATCCTTATCGCCCAGCGCCGCCATCAGCACCTTGCGCAGCGCATCCGACCTCTCCACCGACAGCGCCTCGATTGCATTGACGCGCGCCGAATCGCCGCCATTCTTCTTGATGTACTCATACGCCGTCACGCCAAACCCGAACGGCCCCAGCAGCAGTCCCGCGCCCTCAACCACGCCGATCTTCGCCAGCTCCGCAGGCGAATGCAGCGTCCTGTCGATATCGTGCTCAGTTCCGTTGATCAGCGTCGCCGACGCCCTTCGCTCGCCGTCGATCACCGCGACAAGAATATCCTCGCCCGCACGATCGCCCATCTTCCATAGCGTCAGCGCGGCGGTATACGCCACCTGCGGCGCCTTGCTGTTCAGCTGTTCGCGAATCGCCGGCTCAATCGCGCTAGCCTTCGTCTGTCCGGCTGCCAGAATCGCCGCCGTCTGCACGTCCACATCTTTATCCTGCAAAGCCACTTCGATCATCTTCAGCGAACGCGGGTTCGCGCCCATCTGCCCCAACGCCGCCAGCGCCTGGATTTGGGTGTCCGTGTGCTTCGGGTCGGTCACCGCGGTTGCAAGCAGCTTCCACGCCTCATCCTGCAGTTGCGCCGGCGTCTTTGGCACGTTTGGCTCATCTCCAACCACATCGCCATCGGGGTCGTTACTCGGCGTCTGCGCGCCGTTTGCCTGCACTGCCGGCGGATCGGCCTGCGGCGCGCTGTGCGCATAAGTGGCCGTCATGGCCAGAGCAAACGTAAGCAGCGAAAGTCGTGACACCACACTCGAAAAAAGAAACATGGAAAGTCCTCTCGTACGCACTCAGGATCTGTCTGCGATCTCTTTGGCTGAGTGTAGATGCTCAAGATGCTATATTGGCTCAACTTTCTTCCAATCCATTCTGCCTCCACGCAGCACCAGGCCAAACTCATGCTCTTCAAGGCACTCAGCGCCGCGGTTTACGGAATCGACGCCCACATCATCGACGTCGAAGTCGACTTCTCCGGTGCCGTGCTCGAAAAGATGATCTTCAGCATGGTCGGCCTGCCAGACGCCGCCGTGCGCGAAAGTCGCGACCGCGTCCTCTCCGCCATTCGCAACTGCGGCTTCGACGTCCCGCCCACGCGCATCACCATCAACCTCGCGCCGGCAGACGTCAAGAAGGAAGGCTCCGGCTTCGACCTGCCCATCGCCATCGCCCTGCTCGGCGCCTACAGCGCCCTCCACATCAAGGATCTTTCGAACTTCCTCCTCGTCGGCGAGCTCGGTCTCGACGGCCAGCTCCGTTCCGTCCAGGGCATGCTCCCCATCGCCATCGCCGCTCGCGCCCGCGGCATCCAGAACCTTGTCATCCCCGCCGGCAACGCACGCGAGGCCGCCGTGGTCGAAGGCGTCAAGGTCTACCCGGTCAAGAGCCTGCTCGAAGTCCGCGACCTGCTCAACGCCGCCGCCTTCGGCTCCATGACGCAGATGCCGCTCGAGGTCTCGACCAGGGCGCTGCTCGAAGAGCTCGAAGTCTTCCCCCACGACTTCAAGGACGTACGCGGACAACACGTCGCCAAGCGCGCCCTCGAGGTCGCCGCCGCCGGCGCTCACAACATCCTTATGATCGGCCCGCCCGGCTCCGGCAAGACCATGCTCGCCAAGCGCCTGCCCTCCATCCTGGCGCCGCTGCGTTTTGAAGAAGCGCTTGAAACCACCAAAATTCACTCCGTCGCCGGCGTGCTCAACGGCGAGGAAGGTCTGGTCACGCATCGCCCCTTTCGCGCCCCGCACCACACCATCTCGGACGCCGGCCTGATCGGCGGCGGCGCCGTCCCGCGTCCGGGCGAGGTCTCGCTCGCGCACAACGGCCTGCTCTTCCTTGATGAGCTGCCGGAGTTTCCACGCAACGTTCTCGAGGTCCTGCGCCAGCCGCTCGAAGACGGCAACGTCACCATCGCCCGCGCCAGCATGAGCCTCAGCTTTCCCGCGCGCTTCATGCTCGCCGCCGCCATGAATCCCTGCCCCTGCGGCTACTTCAACGATAAGAGCCGCGACTGCAACTGCACCCCGCCCATGATCCAGCGCTACGTCTCCAAGGTCTCCGGCCCGCTGCTCGACCGCATCGACATCCACATTGAGGTGCCCGCGGTGCAGTATAAAGAGCTGCGCGGCGGCTCAGCGGCTGAGGGCTCGGCCGAGATCCGCGCCCGCGTCATGGCCGCACGCGAGCGGCAGCACGCCAGGTTTGCCGTTGCGGCTGCGGACGGTCAACCGCGCACACGTCCGGTCGGGCGTAGCGCCTCGCACAGTGTCTACGCGAACGCCCAGATGACCACCAACCAGGTACGTCTCTACTGTGAGTTGTCGAGCGATGCGGAGCGAATCCTTGAGCGCGCCATGATGCAGCAGGGACTAAGTGCCCGCGCGCATGACCGCATCCTCAAGGTAGCGCGCACCATTGCCGATCTGGAAGGTGAGGCGGCTATCGCCGTCAAGCACATCGCGGAGGCTATCCAGTACCGCACCCTCGACCGCAGCTACTGGGCCTGACCGCCCATCTGCACCCCGACCAACGGTAGGGCCATGTAAAGCGTTCACAACTCACGAAATGAGCGCCCCACGCGCAGTGGGCCCGTCCGGCAGGACAGCTTCCCGCTGTTCAGAAATCCAAATCGGGAGTATCCCTTTTTCTGTACACCGAATAACGCACGATTCTGAAATAAGTATTGACTGTGGGTTGGCCAGCGGCTAACTTGCATAAGGGTCGCCTCTACGTTACTGATTCGAGTGGGTGGAGGCCGGCGGCAACATGCCGGACCAACTCGCTGGAGGCAAAGGGATTAGGCCGCGCGAGGGCCTGTTCCGCTGGAGATGGCACCCGATCGGTGGTTTTTTGTAGGTTTTAGCAGGAACATACGGAATCTTAGGATCGCATTCCGCCGTTTCGCGTCTAACACTTGCACAGAGTGTTGTTTCCGGGGCAGCCGTTTTATGTGCCGTTACACCTCGGGAGTTGCAATCCGGAGGTCGCGCCGGACGTTTCAGGTACCATAATCCACCCAGGCGCAGAGCTTCAGCTTGCAGTGGAGTACGAGGCGAGTTTTTGCCTCAAAGTTCTTTGTGTTGAGTACCGGCGCAAGCCCTTCAACGGACAGCTTGTCCCGGTACTTGGATTGGGATTGACGGGGCGCAGCAGACGCACCCGCGTAACAACAAGAGGAAAGAAGGAGAACACTATGCGCTCAGACCTTATCTTTGGAGCACTGACCCACGTTAACAACCGCTATCAGCTCTGCCAGTTGGCAGCCAAGGCCACCCGCAAGCTCCACAAGCCCAACACCCGGCTGCAGGACACCACCAACGAGGTGCTCGACCGCTTCAAGGACACTGTCCCGATGGACGGTGGCGTCGAGCCCAGGGTGGAAAAGATTCACGTCTCCGAGCACCAGGAGCGCCGCGCGGCTTAGGCCCGCGGCTGCTTCACCTCCGTGGCTGAAGCATCGAAAAACTCTTCCGCTTTGATCCGCCGCAGATTTCTTCGGGATTTTTTACACTTCGTCCCAATCTCGTAGTACTCTCAATCCAGCAAGTCCCCCGCACAGCAGAAAGTCCGCACCTCCCTCCGGCCTTCGTACGACCTTGCCTTCGACTCTCAGCGTGGAGGCAGCCCTGCCCGAGTCAAAATCCTTCCTGTTGCGCCATCCTCCTTCCGCACGACACCCCCACTCCAAGAGAAAACACACACCCCATGACCATTTCTGAACTAAAAGAGCACAACATCGCCGAGCTGGGTAAACTCGCGCGTGGCCTCGACATCGGCGGTACCAGCGGACTGCGCAAGCAGGACCTTATCTTCAAGATTCTTCAGGCCCAAAGCGAAAAAGAAGGTCACATTTTCGCTGAAGGCGTCCTCGAAATCCTGCCCGATGGCTACGGCTTCCTGCGCTCGCCCGACTACAACTACCTGCCCGGCCCCGACGATATCTACGTCTCGCCCTCGCAGATTCGCAAGTTCGACCTTAAGACCGGTGACACCATCTCCGGCAACGTGCGTTCGCCGCACGAAGGCGAAAAGTACTTCGCCCTGGTCAAAATCGAGGCCATCAACTTCGAGTCGCCCGAAGAGACCCGCAACAAGATCCTCTTCGACAACCTGACGCCGCTCTACGCGCAGGAGCGCGTGAAGATGGAGACCGTCCGCGAGCACATCTCCGGGCGCGTCATGGACCTGCTCACCCCCGTCGGCAAGGGCCAGCGCGGGCTGATCGTCGCGCCGCCGCGCACCGGCAAGACCATGCTTCTCCAGAGCATCGCGAACTCCATCACCGCAAACCACCCGGAAGTCGTGCTCATCGTTCTGCTGATCGACGAGCGCCCGGAAGAAGTCACCGACATGCAGCGGTCGGTTCGTGGAGAGGTGATTTCAAGCACGTTTGACGAGCCCGCCGCACGCCACGTCCAGGTCGCCGAGATGGTCATCGAAAAGGCCAAGCGCCTCGTCGAGCACAAGCGCGACGTCGTCATCCTGCTCGACTCCATCACCCGTCTCGCCCGCGCCTACAACACCATCGTCCCGCCGTCAGGCAAGGTGCTCTCAGGCGGCGTGGATTCGAACGCGCTCCAGCGCCCGAAGCGCTTCTTCGGCGCCGCGCGCAACATCGAAGAGGGCGGCTCGCTCACCATCATCGCCACCGCACTCGTCGATACCGGCTCGCGCATGGACGAGGTCATCTTCGAAGAGTTCAAGGGTACGGGCAACATGGAAGTCATCCTCGACCGCAAGCTGGTCGACAAGCGCGTCTTCCCGGCCATCGACATCCAGCGCTCCGGCACCCGTAAGGAAGAGCTCCTCATCCCCAAGGACGACCTCCAGCGTATCTGGATCCTCCGCAAGGTGCTGAACCCGCTCTCGCCCACCGAGGCCATGGAACTCCTTACCAGCCGCCTCGAAAAAACCCGCAACAACTCCGAGTTCCTACACAGCATGAGCCAGAACTAAGAGCAGTTGTAAGTTGTATGTTGTCAGCAAGTACAGCGGCGCGTACGGTCCACAGGACCCTGCGCGCCGTTTTCTCTGCGTCTGACTCTGAACTGAAAAACTCCAAACTCTCTACTCTCGAAACCTCGCTTTACGGGGCACGGGCAGTCATCCCCCAGAAAGCGTTTGCCACAAAAACAGTGCAGTTTCAAAACCACCACGTTTGGACCTAAAGTATCTACTTTGAATACTCTGACACCGCTAGGGGGGAGAGGGGGGTACTACCCTCAGTACCCATTCGCCAGCAGGTACTCCTCGGTCACGGTCCAGCCCTTCAGCGGCGCCGGATTCGCCTGGCGCTCCGCGTACTTCGAAAGAACATCCACTTCGATATTCAGCGACGAGCCTGGCAGCAGCGTGCGAAGCGCCGTCGCAGCGTACGTGTGCGGAATGATGGCGATCGACACCACATCGCCCAGAACTCCTGCAACCGTCAGCGAGATTCCGTCAAGCGTAATCGAACCTTGCGGCACGATGTAACGCGAAAGCTCGGTCGGCACAGCTAGCCGCAGTCGCCAGTCCGTTTGCGCCTCCTGCGCCGCGTCGACAGGCTCCAACTCCACCAGCGTTCCAACTCCATCCACATGACCTTGCACCACATGTCCGCCAAGCGGCGAACCAGCCGGAGTCGGCAGCTCCAGGTTGACGACATCTCCCGGCGCAAGCCGCGTCAGCTTCGTACGCCGGATCGTCTCTTCCGCGAGGTCGGCCGAGAACTGCGTCAGCGTGATGTCGAGCGCGGTCAGGCAAACGCCCGAGACCGCAATCGAGTCGCCTGTATTCAGCTTCGGCGCAAGTGTTGGCGCGGAGATGGTGATGCGCGTTGAGCCTGCACTCACGCGCGAGCGAACGATTGAGACGACAGTTCCTGTAGCTTCGACGAGACCTGTAAACATAGCTCGATGTTAGATGGTGAGAAGCCGTTTCAGGAGCTATTTCGGCCAGTGGTTCTGCAGATACCCGCTGATGCGAACGTCCGCGCCGATCTGAATCGTACTGAGCGACGCGAGCTGCTGCTGCAGCGCGAACGAAGTTGGTCCGTCCTGCGCAAATGGAACGCCATTTGGCCCGAGCTCCAGCTCCGCGTAGTAGAGGATGACGCGATCGACCAGACCCGCGCGCAGAAACGACGCGTTCACGCCCGCTCCCGCCTCCACCAGCACGGAGAGCATCCTGGCCTCGTGCAGCGCTCGCAATACGGCTTGCAGGTCCAAGCCGCTTTTGCTGCCGGAAACCCGCGAGACGCGAACTCCTGCCGCGTCGAGCGCTGATTGCCGTTCGGGTGACGCATCCTCGCCGCAGAAGATCCAAAGGTCATTTTTCGCCGACGTGACCAGCTTTGACTCGAGCGGCATACGCAGCGCGCGGTCGAGTACAACCCGCATCAGCGGTCGCCGGCGCGGAAGCCCGCTGCGATCCGTCAGCAGCGGATCGTCCGCCAATACCGTGCCGAGTCCGGTCAGGATCGCGTCCGAGGCATGGCGAAGCTGCTGCACGTCCGCCAAAGCTTCGCGGCCCGTGAGGAAGATGGGCGCAGTTGCGGTGCGCGCGGACGGCGGCGGTGCGATTCTTCCGTCCACCGAGAGCGCCGACTTGAGGGTGACGAACGGACGCTGCTGCGTAATCGAACAGGCGAAGGCATCGTTCAGGCTCCGCGCCTCGGCCTGGAGCAAGCCCGCTTCAACCTGCACACCGGCCGAACGCAGCCTGGCAATGCCTCGCCCGCTCACCAGCGGGTTCGGGTCTGTGGTCGCGACGACGCAGCGCGAGATGCCCGCAACAATCAGCGCATCGGCGCACGGTCCGGTGCGTCCGTGATGCGAGCAGGGTTCAAGCGTTACATAAGCGGTTGCGCCGCGAGTCTCGTGGCCTGCGGCGCGCGCGGCCTTAAGCGCCACGATCTCTGCGTGATCGAACTGGTCGTAGACGTGCGCGCCCTCGCCGATCGCCACACCGTCGCGAGTGAGGACGCAGCCCACCTGCGGATTCGGCGAAGCAAGCCCGATGGAGGATTGGGCAAGCGCGAGCGCGCGGCGCATGGGAAGTTCGTCGTCAGGCATGGAAGAGAAACGGACGTGGACAGGTGAGGACAAGAACGGACAAAAGAAACCAGGACTCCTTTATCGGTTTGGCGGCGGGCGCAAGCTGAGCCATGTGGTAAGGGCGACGAACTCTAGGGCGAGAGCGCTTTCGGTGCCGAGAACGAAAAGTTGCTGCGTGTTCGGCATGGTGCGGGCCCAGGCGGCGAGGGCGAGCATGGCGATAGCGAGAGTAAGGAATCCGGCGCGAATCGCAAGGGGTGCGAACGAAGTGCGCGGCGCAGCAGCTCCCGGGGCGGGAAGCTGGGCGGCTGCGGCCGCGGTGCGTGCGGCGAAGCTGGCCGGAATGGCGAACGCGCGCGGCGTCTCGAGCGCCTTGGTAAGTTGCCGGCTCAGCGCGTCCTGCGGTTCGGGTTCGAGATGAGGTTGCGTGCTCATGCGGTCTTCACCTTGGATTCTAGTCTGGATGCCGGTTTGGGCGACGGCGTCGCTAACGCTGCACGAAGTTTCTTCCGCGCCCGGTGTAAGTGCGTTCGCACCGTGTTGAGCGGGAGCGCAAGCGCCTCGGCGATCTGCTCGTAGCTGCGGTCTTCCTGGTGGAACAGGACGAGAATGCTGCGTTCCACGTGGCTCAACGCCTGTAGATGCTCTTCAACGCGCTGCGCGAACTCCGATTCTTCAAGCTGTGCGAGTGCGTCGGGCGCGGGGTGTGCGAGCCGCGACTCCCAGTTGGAGTCTTCGTCGGAGAGCGAGACCTGCGCGTGATCTTCGCGGCGCCGGCGCTTCCACTCGTCCTGCGCCACGTTGACGGCGATGCGATAGAGATAGGTCGTGATCTGGGCCTCGCCGCGAAAGTTTGGGAGAGCCCGGAAGAGCCGCAGGAAGACGGTCTGCGCGAGGTCTTCCAACTGCGCCTGCTGGAGATGCGAACCGGCCAGGCGCGCGAGCGTGCGAAACACCATCTGCTGATGTTCTTCGACGATCTGCTCGAACTGGATTGGTGCGGGCAAGGTTCTGGCTCGGGAACGTTAGACCTGAGAGTGCGCCCGAAGTTTCATTCAAGGCAAGTGAAACTTCGCCGGGGCGGTTCGGTCTAACGGCGGCATAAGGGGAGGTGTTGTATGGAATCGATCTTTCTCAATCCGGCGGTTGCAATTCCGCTGGGCTCATTTCTGGTGGCAATCGTGGCGATCGTCTCGGGTGCCGCAAGCCAGGCGCACAACCGGCGCATGAAGGCGGAGGAGCGGATCGCGCTGATCTCGCGGGGAGTCCCGCTGTCAGAGATTGAGCGCATCATGGGCCAGGACAGACGCGAGGAGGAACGCTCGCCAAGGAGTCCGATGGGCCGGATGCGCGGCTCCCGGACGACGGCGCTCGTGCTCATCGGCGTCGGGTTCGGCTTGTCCTTGTTCGGTGCCTTATTGGCTGCTATCGTGCGCGACCACGAGGTTCTGGTCGTGGCTGCTGTCGGCGTCATACCACTCGCCATCGGGATTGCGTTCTTCGTGGACTACCGACTGCAGAAGGCTGAGGTCGACGGCACGCTAGCGGATTGAGGTTCGTGTCTCCTGCAAACGCTGTACCGGTTGCGATGCCGGTTGCGGTGCTAAAGCGCGCGACGGAACCGGCACCTTGCGCAGCGCGTAACGCATGGTTGTCTTCAGCCGATCGAGCGGGGCCGCAAGGCCGATCAGCAGGAGAACGATGATGATCATGGTTACGGTGTTGAGCGCCTCCGCTCCGGGCCGCAAAAACCCCTCGGAGCGTGCAAGCATCATCAGCGGATAGTGCATCAGGTAGATGCTGAAGGTGCCGTCGGCGAGATGACGAAAGCGCTTGGCAAAACGATGGTTGCGGGCGAGCGCCACTCGATCCGCCAGGAGCAGCAGAAGAAACATTCCGACAGCGGCGAACGCCCCATTGATGATTGCGAGCATGGTCGCCCGGATCGGGTTCAAATGAGCGAGTTCGAGTGGGTTCGGTAATACGGCGAAGGCGTGCTGAATACGGATCGGCCAACGGAGCAGTGCGGGGTGGCCAAACGCGGCTGATGCAGTCGCTACGAGCAGATAGCCAAGCGTGATGCGGCGGAGCAGGACGGCCAGAGTTGTTCCCCGGGTGCGTTGGTAAAGGTCGTAGACCGCGCAGCCGAGAAGCCAGATGGGAAAGAGAAAGAGGATCTGCGGGCCGGTGATGACGGCCAGCACGAGGAGCGCAAGGGCTCGACGTGCACCGCGCAGGTAGAAGAACAATCCATAGGCCACGTAGTAGAGACACTCGTACGAGAGCGACCAGAACGGCGAGTCGGCGAACTGCACCGTGCTCAGTCCCCAGGCCTGGCTGAGGAAGGTGAGGTTCAGCGCGACGCGAAGCGCGGCGTGGTTGATGTAAGGTGCAATCTGCTGGTCGAAGTAGAGCCTGTTCCGTAGGAAGCATGTGACTGCAACGCCCACTGCAAGGGCCATCGCGGGAAGAGCAACCGAGTAGATGCGCGAGGCACGGTCGATGAGGTAGACGCGCAAGGTGTGCTCGCGGGAGACCGTAACGTAGCGGATGACGAACCCGGAGAGCACGAAGAAGACCGGCACCGCAAAGTCGCCGAGATACTGCAGGTCGCGCGTGCCGACGACCAGGAACTCCGGTCGCGACAGATGGCCGATGACGACCAGCAGAGCCGCGGAAAAGCGGATGACGTCCAGCAGGAACGACGAAGATTCGGGAAGCGCCGCGAGTGTCTTGGCCATGGATGCTGCTCAGGAGGGTGAATTGGACCCGGTGGGTTGAGGATACTCATCCGTCGTGCAAATGCAAGCGGGGTGCGGCGGGGCGAGAACGCTGCGCGCGAAGAGGGGGTTAGCTGATCAGCGAGTCGATGAAAGACTTGCTGTCGAACGGGATAATGTCGTCGATCTTCTCGCCGGTGCCGGCGTAGATGACGGGCAGGCCGAGCTCGGTCGCGATGGCGAGCACGATCCCACCCTTCGCCGTCCCGTCCAGCTTGGTGAGCACGATGCCGGTGACCCGCGCCGCTTCGGTGAAGAGCCGCGCCTGCTGCAAGCCGTTCTGCCCCGTAGTCGCGTCCATCACCAGGAAAGTCTGGTGCGGTGCGCCGGGAATCTGCTTCTCCGCGGTGCGTCGCATCTTGTCCAGCTCCTTCATCAGGTCGGACTTGGTGTGCAGGCGGCCAGCCGTGTCGACGATCAGGATGTCTGTGGACCGTGCTTTGGCGGCGGAGCAGGCGTCATAAAGCGCGGCGGAGGGGTCGCCGCCTTGCTTGGTCTTGATCAGCGCGACGTTCGAACGCTGCGACCAGACTTCCAACTGCTCGATAGCCGCTGCGCGGAAGGTGTCCGCGGCGCACAGCAGCACGGTGCGGTGCTGCGCGGTGAAGTGCGCGGCCAGCTTGCCGGAGGTGGTCGTCTTGCCGGTCCCGTTGACGCCGACCATCATGATCACTTCGGGGCCATGATCGGGGTGCGTGACGGGTTGCGAGACGTCATCCAGAATGGTCTTCAGTTCGGCTTTCAGCAGCGTCTTCAACTCCTCGCCGCCTTCGATGCCGGCGCGCAGCCCGCGTTGGCGCAGGCGTTCGAGGATGATGGCCGTCGTCGGCGCACCGATATCCGCCGCAAGGAGGATCGGCTCGAGCGACTTAAGGGTGGATTCGTCGACTTCGCGTGTGAGCGCGAGGACGGAGTTGAGGGATTCCGAAAACGACTCGCGCGTGCGGGTGACGGCTTGGCGCATGCGCGCGAAGAAGCCGGATTTCTCAGGCGGCGCAGCCTGTGCGGAGGCAGCCTCCTCGGCTTTGAGCTCTTCGATCGGCTCAGGGGACTCGTCGGTGGTTTGGTCTTTGCGTTTGCCGAAGAAGGAGAATGCCATGCTCAGCTAGTTTAGAGCATCGGCGGGGCTATGATGTTCGCAGCGACCGTACAGCGAGGTGGTGGACTATGGCAACCAGCGCGATGATCTCCGAGCAGGAGTACCTGAGGACCAGCTACGAACACGATTGCGAGTGGATCGAGGGTCAAGTACGGGAGCGAGCCATGCCAGACGAGTTTCATTCGGCGCTTCAAGCGTTCTTCATCGGATATTTCCTTCAGACCGGCCGGGCGCTCGGCCTGCGTGTGCGGCCTGAACTCCGGGTGCACGTGGCGCTGCGTCGCTATCGCATCCCTGATGTGACTGTTCTGCCGAAGTCCGCACCGCTGCAGGCGATTCCCGACTCACCGCCTGCGATCTGCATTGAGATCCTCTCGCCGGACGAGCGGAAGGGCGAGTTGAAGGAGAAGATCGCAGATTACGTTGCAATGGGTGTGCCGGCGATCTGGGTGGTCGATCCGCGGCGGCGCCTGCTGTGGACTGCGGATGCGATGGGGATGCATCCGGTGGAGAGCTTCGCGGTACCGGGCTCGGACCTGGTGATTACCCCCGCGGCGATGTTCGCGGAGATTGATTCACTGCTGTAACGACGCGCAAGACTTGTCCTGCCGGACGGGCCCGCTCACCGCGCGGGGCGGGTGCTGCGCACGCCGGGAGCTTCGCGTGGCGCTCCCGTCGGTCGACCACGCGCAGCCCAAGACCGCACGAAGTGCCGCCCGCCCGGCGTAAGGGCGCTACTGTTCTTGCTTGAAAATAGTCTGCATCGTGACTGCATTTCGATGTATCTTATTTCCAGATATAACGAAGTTGTATCTGGAAATGGAGATTACGATATGTTTCACGGATTTAGAGAAGAGCATGGCCCACGCGGGTTCATGCGTGGGGAGTGGGGTGGCGGCCATCACGGTGGCAGCCGGCATTGGAATCGCGGCGGAGGGCGTCCGTTCGACCACGGCGAACTGAGGCTGGTTGTGCTGGCGCTGGTGGCGGAGCGTCCGCGGCACGGCTACGAGATCATCAAGGCGATCGAAGAGCGGTTTGGCGGCAGCTATTCACCCAGCCCGGGTGTCGTGTACCCGACATTGACGATGCTCGAAGAACTTGGGCACACGACGGTCGAAGAGATCGGCGGCAAGAAGCTTTACACCGTGACCGACGAGGGCAGGGCGTTTCTCGAGGCGAACAAGGCGGCAACCGAACGAGCGATGGGCCGGATGCAGGGCGGCGACGAGCGGGGCGCGGGCTTTGGGCAGATGCTGCAGGTGATGCGGGCGATGGCGAACTTCAAGATGGCATTGAAGCTGAAGCAGCGCACCGGACCGCTGACCGAGGAGCAGTTGAAGACGATCATCGCGGCGATCGACGCGGCAGCGGTCGCCGTGGAGAGGAGCTAAAGCGATGCCGAATGTGTCAAAGGCCACGGTGAAGACGGCAAACGGTGGGGTGTTGATGCGCCACCTTTGCCAGCATTGGGGACATAAATTTCCGGTGCAATGCGGAGTTTCACACGGACGCATTGAACTTCCACAGGCAGTGTGCGTTCTAAAGGCAGAGCCGGATGCCTTGGAGGTTCGAGTCGAGCTTGCCGAGGGAGCTGACCAGGCGCGCATGGAAAAGGTAGTCGAAGAGCACCTGAAGCGGTTCGGGTTTCGCGAGGAGCTGGTGTTTGCGTGGATGAGGGAGGGATGAGCGGATGCACGTCGAGAAGGCCGAAGACGCAGCAGGGCTCGCCGAGAAGAACAAGCGTCTGCAGGCGCTGGTCGGCGAGTTGTTGAAGAAAAACGAAGGGCTGCGGCAACAGCTTGCGCTGCTGCAACAGCCCGCCGGCGAAGCCAGGTTGCAACCGCAGGCTAGCTGAGCCGGGGCGCGCCGGCGCTGGGCAGCAGCGGCTGCACCAGAGAGTTTGGCGTCGGGTTTGGCGGATGCGGCTCCATGGACTTGCCCTTGCCTCCGACCAGGAAGACGGCGGCGACGAGAAGCACGACCAGGATGATGGACGCGAGCACGACGATCAGCAAAAAGTTGGGGCCCTTGGGATATTTGCGGTAGTCGGCAGTAGGGTCTTGCGGTGGGTTCGCGGGCGTGTTCATTCCGGGTGTGATGCGAAGGCTGTATAGGGGAGTTCTCCCGCCGGTGAAAGTTTCTAGCTGGCGTGGACGGGCTGCGTGGAACCCAGCGGCAGAAATCGCTAGGGCACACGCAAAATTCACGTTTGTCTTTCCGGCGCACGCGGTACAGTAGCAGCAACAAAGAAGAAGGCAGTTCGATCACCTACAGGAGGCTTCTCGTATGCCAGAGACCAGGCTCACCGCAGCGGAGCAGATCAATCAACTGATCGCAAGCCATGGCGCACCTGGCAGCTGCCAGGTTGAGGCTACGGTGAAGAAGCTTCTGGCTACGGCTGGGCCGGCTGAGCTCGAGAAAGCCCGGGCTAGCCTTTACAGGAAGCCGAACACTGTCGTGCCCGATGCAACCGACCCGCAGCTACCGGACCTTAGCCTGATCTGGCCGACGATCATTGGGGTGCATGCGGGATGGACCACTGGATTTGCACCCCTGCTTCCGAATTCGTCGCCCCAGCTCGTCTCCGATCTCGCTCTGGGATTGGCCGTAATCGTCATCTGCAACTCCTACATCACTCAGGGATACAGCAACTACAATCCCTGGTTCTACCCGTCCGTCATTCTCTTTGCCGACGCGACCAGCAACGTGGCCAATATCCCGCTGTTGCCGTTTGCTCCGGCTTCTACCGACCCGGCAACTCTGGAGCTCTGGTTGCGGCGGCAGATGCCTGACCTCACCCCTGCCGAACTCTTTCCGGCTACCGGCAACAGCCTCAGCCAATACGTCATCTGGGGCATGGCCACTCGTCAACTGCTGATCGGGAACGGCTGGGACGTCAGCGGCATCACGGCCAGCACCAACTTTCCCGTCAACAACGCGACCCTGAGGGTAAGCGGCCGCTTCCTGACCGGTCGCCATGGCGAGAACATCGTCCTGCGCGGCGTCGATCTCCCGCTGCTCGACGACTGGAGCTTCCCCGGCAGCGACTACCTGAGCGAGCTTGCGCAAAGCGGCGCCAACTGCGTCCGCATCCAGTGGTACCTGAACTACGGTGACTCTGGACGCCCCGCCTACACGGCCGACGAGCTCGGCAACTTCCTCGATCGCTGCGTCGCCGCCAACATCATCCCGATCCTGATGCTCGCGGATGAGACTTGCCAGAGCGATCCGAACCTGATCAACACCTACTTCGTGCCGTTTTACATCAACTCCGAAAACTACAAAAGCTCTGCGGTCAGGGATGAAAAGAATCAGGCCGACTTCACCGCTGTGCTGCAGGCGCGCCAGGCCTGCCTCATTCTCAATCTCGCCAACGAGCTGGGTTACTACCGGTGGGCCGACAACTCCGCCACGGCGCTCATCACCTATGGGAACGCGTATAAGACGGCGATTGCCAGTATGCGCACCGCCGGCTTCACCTGCCCGCTGATGATCGATGCGCCCGACTGCGGCACCACGCTCGATGCGTTTACGTCGATCGGGGCGGAGCTCGTGGCCGCCGACCCGATGCACAACATCCTGCTGAGCACGCATGCGTATTGGGCGGCGTACGACGGCCGGCCCTTTGTCGCGACGGCGGTCGCTGCGAACCTGCCCATCGTCTTCGGCGAGATCGCCAACAAGCAGGATGAGACGGCGGCCAACGGCACCACCGAGTACGGCTACTACGATCTCGATGGCAGCGGCCAGAACCATCCCACTACGACCGGCTACACCTACCAGGCCTTCCTTACGGCGCTGGTGTCGGAGCAGGTTGGCTGGCTGGCATGGAGTTGGGGCCCGGATCAGTGCGCCGCACGTCAACTCTCAACCGACGGCACGTTCGCCAAACTCACACCGTATGGGCAGGACATCGTCAGCAATACCACCTACGGGTTGAAAGCGACGGCGATCCAGTATCTGCCTTGACCGGAATCGAGCTGCAGGAGAGTCGTCGCTGCGCTACTGCGGCTACTCGTCGCGGCCGGGTCGCGCCATCAGCTCGCGGATCGCGTCGCGGGGCGCCTTGTCGTGGTGCAGGATCAGGTCCATCTGCTCGGCGATGGGCATTTCGACCGCATAGCGTGAGGCCAGGGCGAGCGCCGCGGCGGTCGACCGCACGCCTTCCGCAACCTTGCCGTGCATCCCCGCGAGAATATCCGGCAGCTTCCGTCCTTTGCCCAGCTCGATACCCACGGCGCGGTTGCGGCTGAGCGAGCCGGTGCACGTCAGCACCAGGTCGCCGACGCCGGCAAGTCCGGCGAGGGTTTGGCGCCGGCCGCCGCACGCCACGGCAAGCCGCGTGATCTCGGCGATGCCGCGGGTGATGAGCGCGGCGGAGCTATTCGAGCCAAGCCCAAGCCCGGCGATCACTCCGCTCGAAAGCGCGATCACGTTCTTCAGCGCGCCCCCCAGCTCCACGCCGGCGACATCGTCGTTGGTGTACAGGCGCAGGCTGGGCGATGAGAAGTCGCGCTGGATGGACTGTGCGACCGCCATGCTGGACGACGCGACGACGACGGCGGTGGGCTGACCGGCCGCAACCTCCTGCGCGAACGAAGGCCCGCTCAGCACGCCGCAGGGATTCTCCGTGATGCTGGCGATCACCTGCGTCATGCGCAGGTTGGTGCCTTCCTCAATGCCTTTGCTTGCGCTCAGGATGATCTGGTTCGGCGTGAGCAGCGGGGCAATATGGGCGATCGTCTCGCGCAGATACTGCGACGGCGTCACGCTCAGCAGGACATCAGCTTCGAAGATTGCGCGCGGCAGGTCGGACGTGACTTGAACATCCACGGGCAGCGTGAAGCCCGGCAGATACGGCAGGTTTTCGCCCGTATCAGTCAGGTGATCGGCGAGCGCGGGCGAGTGCGACCAGAGGCAGAGTTCGTGGCCACCGCGGCGCGCCAGCGAGATGGCGAGTGCGGTTCCCCAGGCCCCGGCGCCAAGGACGGCGATGCGGCTCATGCGGTGGCCTTCTGGCTGGCTTTCGAACCGAAACGGCTCTCCGTGCCGCTCAGCAGCCGCTGGATGTTGGCGTGGTGTTTGACGATAACCAGCGCAGGGATAAACACAAAGCCGAAGACCACCGCGGGCGTGCTGGAGTGGATGAACTTCAGCGCAAAGAGCGGAACCGAGGCGGAGGCGAGGATGGATCCCAGCGAGACGTACCGGGTAAGCGCGACCACTACCAGGAAGACCAGCAGGATACAGGCGGCCAGCGGAGGGCTGAGCGCGATGAAGACGCCGAGCGCGGTCGCGACGCCCTTGCCGCCACGGAAACCGAGCCACACCGGGAAGACGTGTCCGACCACCGCGGCGACGGCGGCAGCAACCGCGAGATCGAAGGTCTGCAGATGGGCCACGAACCGGCCTTCCGCAAGCCATGGAGCGAAGCGAGCCCCTGCGGCGAAGGCGATCAGCACGGCGGCAGCGCCCTTGCCGAGATCGAGCAGCAGGGTGAGAATGCCGAGCCCCTTGCCGCCGGAGCGCGCGACGTTGGTGGCACCGATATTGCCGCTGCCGGTAGCGCGGATGTCCTCGTGGCGGAAGACGCGGACGAGGAGGTAGCCGAAGGGAATCGAGCCGAGGAGGTAAGCCAGCGGAATGATTGGGAGCCAGGGATTCATGACGTCAAACCTAGTTTAACAGCAAGTGGCGTCAAACGCCGGTACTTCCTGGGTGTCTTTGGAGAGCCGGGGATTGCCCATCCGCGGCCATGGCAGCTCACGCCCGCGACGAACTAGAGCAGGTGACGCCGGATCAGTTCGAGCGCGTGTTGCGTGGCCCAGAAGCGGATGCGGTCGCGGTCGCCCATCAGGTTCAGCGTGCGCACCTGGGTTCCGTCGGCATCGGCGAGGCCGATGTAGACGAGGCCGAGCGGCTTGCCTTCATCCGCGCCGGTACCTGGCCCGGGTCCCGCGATGCCAGTGATCGACACACCGATGGCCGCACCGGTGCGCGCACGAATCCCCTCGGCGAGCGCGCGCGCGACGGGCTCGGAGACCGGACCCGCTGTTTCTACGAGCTCGTGCGGCACGTCGGCGAAGGTGGTCTTCAGGGCATCGGCGTAGACGACCGCGCCCCCGAGGAAGTAGCGTGAAGACCCAGGAACCCCGGTTAGGCGCGACGCAAGCAGGCCACCGGTGGCGCTCTCCGCCGCAGCCAGCGTCCAGTTGCGCAGGCCCAGCATCAGCAGGACGACCTCTTCGAGGCTCTCGCCCGTCGCCGAAAAGATATCTTCGTCCATCTCGTGCTCGATCAGCGCGGAGAGTTCGGCGATGCGGGCCTCAGCTTCTTCGCGCGTCGGCTTCGCGCAGGCGAAGTGAAGCTGAATCTCCGCGGAGCCGGCGAGGATGGTCGTCTCGACATCCGGAAACTGCTGATAGATGGGCGCGACGCGCGAATCGACCAGCGACTCCGGAATGAGCGCCATGCGCAGCAGCTTTCGCGCCAGAAAACTCGGCGGCAGAGTCTCAGCGAGCATCGGCTTGAGCTGCTCGATAAACATTGGCTTCAGCTCGCGCGGCGGCCCCGGCAGCAGTAGCACCAGCTTGCGCTTGCCTTCCACGGTCGTATCCACAAACTGGCCGGAGGCGCTGCCCTGGGTATTCGGAATCAACGTCGCGCCAGCCAGCACATCGGCCTGCTTCGCATTGTTCGGCGGCATGGGGATGTTGCGTTTGGCAAAGCGCTGCCGCAGCGATTCGAGCAGAGCCTCGTCGCGGCGCAGCCGCACACCGAGCGAGGCGGCTGCGGCCTCGCGCGTGTTGTCATCCTCGGTCGGGCCGAGGCCGCCCGAGAAGACGACGATATCCGCACGGCGAAGGGCGATGGTCGCCGCGAGCGTCAGGTGTTCGAGCGAGTCGCCGACGATGGTCTTGAACGCGACGGGAACGCCCAGGTCGTTGAGCTGCTCGGTGAGGAAGAGCGAGTTGGTGTCCTGCCGGAAGGGCGTAAGCATCTCGGAGCCGGCGGCGATAATTTCAGCGATCATGTTTGTCTTTCTAGGATGCGCTAAAGGCTGAAAAGAACAAAGCATTTGTCCTGCCGAACAAGCCTCCCGACGTCTGGCGAACAGACTCAATGCCGAGTAACGCGAAGCTCCTGACTCCACGGAGTGGCGCCCGCCCGGCGTCAGGGCGCACTTGCCTCTTGCTTTTAAAGCTGCACTTCGAAGACTGCGTCCCGCGTGGCGAGCGCGAGTTTATCGTCCGGCAGGAAGCAAAGCCCGATCAGGTTCGGCCCGGAGATGACGAGACTGGCGTCTCCCTCTGTCGTAATCCGAACGATGCCGCGGTCGCCATGCAGCGAAGCCGCGACGTGCAGATTATCCTGCGCGTCGAAGGCGAGACCCTGCGCGCGGCCCAGTCCGGAGTAAAAGGACCGGATGTGCCCCTGCGGGTCGATCGCGTAGATGGACTGGCTGGACGAGGTGGTCGGGCCGGTGACGTACAGGGTGCCGCGCGAATCGAACGCCAGGTGATACGCCGCGATCGACGGCTCAAGCGTGGCGAAGACGAACGTCTCGCCCGCCTTGCCGTCGGCGTCGATGCGGATCTTGAAGATGGTGCCCGAGCGGTCGCCGACGTAGAGATCGCCCGCCGGGTCGAACGCGATGCCGGTGGCGATGCCAAGCCCTTCGGCGAACGGCGCCGGCGTGCCGTCGGCTGCGATGCGGTAGACGATGCCCTCGGCGCGCGAGCTGGCGTAGAGCTCGCCCGCGGGCGAGAAGGCGAGGCCGCTCGGGTTCAGGATGTTGCGGGTGAATGGGCGCAGTTCGTGCACGACGCCGGCTGGTGCCGGTGCGATGCGGAAGATAGAGACCGGGGTCTGCTGGCCGCGCGAGCCAGAGAGCGTGGTGTAAACGTTGCCGTCGGCGTCGGCCGCGGGGTTCGCCACAGGATGAAGGTTCTCGGCCATCGGCACGGCAATCTGGACTGGCAGCGGCCGGGACCGTGAGCCTGCCTGCGTGACGATCAGGTCGCCGGGAAGCGTGCCTTCGGGGATCTTCAGGGTTGCCCGCGTGGGCCGCGCCAGGATCACATCCGTATCGACGCCGGAGATGCTGGCCCGCAGGCCGGGGCCCAGATTGCTGCCGGTTAGGTGCAGTTCGCCGTTTGGCAGAGCGGCCAGCGGCCGGATTGTCTCAATCGATGGCACCACCTTAGGCTACATGAATCGCCTGGTACTTGTGATTCTTGGTACTTGTGATTCCAGGGGCTGCACGGTACGGTGGAGCAAGAGTTCGCGTCAGCCCAAATCCTTGTTTGCGAGTGCGGAGTGCGTGCATGAAACGTTTTGCCTTGTATCTCTTCTGCTTGTCGGTGATGCCGCTGGGTGTCGCTCAGCAGGAAACGTCCGGCGCAGCACTCATCGAGTCGAGACAGGCGGAGGTGCCGCCGCAGGTGAAGAACCTCTACGGTATCGACCTGCGACAGGGAACCTGGGTTCACAGCCAGGCAAACATCTGCCCGGCGTTCCCCCACCACGTCTTCGCGCGCTACACCCGCACGGACGCGGCAGGCAATGGCTTGTCGTTTATGGCCATCTACGACACCAGTATTCCGGCTCCGCGATCGCCGAACAAGCCCTGGCAGGGCGGCGTCGTGTTCGTACCGCTGCACGGCGGCCTACAGGGCGTGCCGCTTGAGCGCCATGGAACGATGATCATCTTCAACCACATGCTGGCGGAAGAACTACAGAGCAACCCCGAGCTGAAGAAGCGCCCGGACTGGAACGCGCTGGCCGATTGTTACATCGCGCTCGGAGGCGAGCAGCCGTTGACCTTGTCAGATGCAGGTTCCCAAGGAGCGCAACCGAACTCAGCGGCGCTGCCCATCAGCAACATGCTGATTCCGCTGGTCTCGGACGGCAGGAAGTTCCGCGCGGTGCACATCGAGTTTGACGAACACGGGTTTGTGACTGGAGCAGAGGTTTCGGTCAGTCCTGTTTAGCCGCGCACACTAAAAGCGCAGCAGGATAAGGTGGCCGATGGCGAGCGCCATCAGCCCGGCAGCCACGTCGTCCAGCATGATGCCGATCCCGCCCGGAAGCCGTTCCAACTGGCGCACCGGCGGCGGCTTCAGAATGTCGAAGACGCGAAACAGTAGCAGCGCAAGCAGCGTATGCGCCCAGTCGGCGGGGATGGCGATCAGCGCGAAAAGCTGGCCGGCGACCTCGTCAATGACGACGTGGCCCGGGTCTTCGCGGCCGGATTCGCGTGCGACGACGGTCGCCGCGGGGATGCCGATGCGCGTTACGACAAAGGCGGCGACCAGCGTGCCGATAATCTGCGCGTGGGGACTGGCGTGCGTCAGGTGGATGGTCAAAAACCACAGGACGACCGCCGCAACCGAGCCGTAGGTTCCCGGCCCGGGACGCAGCAGGCCGGCGCCAAAAAAGGTTCCGAGCGCCCACGCCCAAAGGGTCTTTTTCTTGATGGTGGAGAGATCTTGCGGGGGTTGATGAGGCATCCCCTTCAGTTTATCCGGTGCCACAAAGCCTGGGTGCCCCATGTCTCGCTTTTGAGACATGGGATGCATATGCAAGGAGCCGGCTTACTCCGAGTCGTTGGTCGACCGCTTCTCCCGGTGCTGCAGGCCTTCGAGCTCATCCAGCAACTCCGGATCGTGAATCGGCGAAGAGATCACATACCCGCCCGAAGCCCACTTGCCCAGATCGAGGATGCGGCAGCGATCCGAGCAGAACGGGAAGTCGGGGTCGGTCGCAAGGACAACCTTGCGGCAGGTGGGGCAGAAGAGGGCTTTGGGCGTTGTCATGGTGGTTACTCGAGAATGCGGGCGACGACGTCGTAGTCGTGGGCTTCGGTGATTTCGGCGCGGTAGAAGGTGCCGGGGACGAGCTCGCCGGCGTGTTCGTGCGGGCCGAAGTCGTTGATCAGCACCTTGCCGTCGATCTCGGGGGCGTGCAGCGAGGTGCGGGCTTCCCAGAGAAGTTCGGTCTCTTCGCTCGGGCCTTCGATCAGGACGTCGACTTCGCGCCCGATCCACTGCTGCTTGGACTTCGCGCTGATCTTCTGCTGCAGCCGCATCAGGCGGTTGCGGCGCGACTGTATCGTGCGCGCCGGAACCTTGCTGTCTTCGGGTAGCTCGAACGCCTTTGCGCCTTCTTCGTCCGAGTAGGTGAAGACGCCGAGCCAGTCGATCTTCGCGGCCTTGACGAAGGCTTCGAGATCCTTGTAGTCGGCCTCTGTCTCGCCGGGAAAGCCAACGATGAAGGAAGTCCGGATGACGATCCCGGGAACGATCTCGCGCGCCTTCGCGATCAGGTCGAGGAAGATCTGTGCGTTGCCGCCGCGCTTCATCGTCTTCAGCACACTCGCGCTCGCGTGTTGCAGCGGCACGTCGAGGTACTTGGCGATGGTGTCGTGCCTGGCCATGGTTTCGAGCAGGCGCGTCGTCACCTTGTTGGGGTAGGTGTAGAGGAAGCGCAGCCACTTGAGGCCGGGCAGCACGGCAAGCGCGTCGAGCAACTGCGCTAGGCCTTCCTTGAGGCCGAGATCTTCGCCGTAGCAGGTGGTGTCCTGGCCGATGAGGGTGATCTCGCGGACGCCCTGTGCGATCAGGTTCTGCGCCTCGGCGATGATGGAGCCCATGCGGCGCGAGCGGAACTTACCTCGAAGCTGCGGGATGATGCAGAAGCTGCAGGGGTGATCGCAGCCTTCGGCGATCTTAATGTAGGCGCTGGCGCGCGGTGTGGCGAGGATACGCGGGGTTTCGTCGGAGTAGAGGTAGCTGGGCAGCTCCGCCGTGGCGCCGTCCCAGGCTTCGCGGGAGAAGCGGCCGGACTGCTCGCGGGCGTCGCCTTCGGGGCGGGAGCTGGTGGTGGTGCCGGTCTCGGCGAGCGACTGGGCGATGGCGAGTTGCGGTGCAATGTGGGTTGGGTGCGAGTGCTGGTTGACGGCAGAGGCGGCGCGGTGCGCGAGCGGTTGGTTCGGCGCGTCAGAACCCAGATCGTGCTGGTGGGGGATGTTCTGGTGCGATTCGAGGGCTACTGTGGTCTCGTTCACCGGCGTGTTGGCGAGCAGTTCGAGGTCGCGCTGCGTGTGCGCTTCGATGCTTGGCTGGGCGAAGTCCTGCGGCAGGATCTGGAACGGATTGTGCGGCTTCGGGGGCTGCGCGATGCCGGCTGCGGCGAGGATGTGTTCGAGCTCGCCGGTGCCGACGACCGCGTCGACTTCGGGTATTTGCGCGCGGATCTCGTCGCGGTAACGCTCGACCAGGCAGCCTGCGACGACGATGCGGGAGGCCTTCCCGCCGTGTTCGCGCTTGTGCTGCACCATTTCGAGGATGGTGTTGACCGATTCCTGCTTGGCGGAATCGATGAAGCTGCAGGTGTTGATGACGATGATCTCGGCGTCTTCGGCGCGCTGCGTCAGTTCTGCACCATTGTGGTGCAGCAGGCCCATCATCACTTCGGAGTCGACCAGGTTTTTGGGACAGCCGAGAGAGACGAAGCCTACCTTGGGGCGGTTTATGGCTACGGGTTGGTCGAGAACGGCATCGGAGGTCACAGCCTATTTTACGGGATTTTGGGGACAGGAAGAGAAAGCCTCTCGCAGAGAGCGCAGAGAAGTGCGCAGAGTTACGCGGAGAAGGGCAACTACTTGAGGAGGGATTCGTAAAGGGTGATGGTTTGCTGGGCGATGGCGGTCCAGGAGAAGTGGGCTTCGACGCGGGCGCGGCCGGCTTCGCCTAGCTGCCTGGCGAGGGCGGGGTTGGCGAGGAGCTCGGTGATGGGGGCGGCGAGGTCGCGGGCGAACTGGTCTTCGTCGGCGGGGAAGGTGGTCTTGGGATCGGCGGCCCAGGGGACGAGGAAGCCGGTTTGCGGCTCTTCGGCGTCTTCGGGGATGACGACTTCGAGGATGCCTCCGGTTGCCGAGGCGACGACGGGGGCTTTGCAGGCCATGGCTTCGAGGTTGATGATGCCGAAGGGCTCGTAGACCGAGGGACAGCAGAAGACGGCGCAGTGGGAGTAGAGCTGGATGGCTTCTTCCTTGGTGACCATCTGCTCGATCCAGACGACGTTGTGCCCGCGGCCGGTGGGGTCGCCGGTGGCGAAGGCGTGGCCGCCGTCCTTGGTGACCTGGTCGTGGCTTTCGGGGTGGCCGGCGGGGTGACTGCCGGGGGTTTCGCGGCGCAGCGCTTCGACCTTGGCGCGCATCTCGGCGGCGATCTCCGGGGTGTCAGGCGCGCCGGCGCAGAGGACGACCTGGGTTCCGGCGGGCAGGTAGCGGATGGCGTCGACGAGGTGCGTCACGCCCTTCTGGCGGGTGATGCGGCCGACGAAGAGGACGTAGGGCTTGGTGGGATCAACGCCGTATTTGGTGAGGGCGTCGGTGGATTCGGTGTACTGGTACTGGTCGAGGTCGATGCCGTTGTAGATGACGTGGATGCGGGCGGGGTCGACGTCGGGATAGGCCTTCTGGATGTCGGCCTTGGTGCCGCGGGAGACGGCGATGATGGCGTCAGCGTCGAGGATGGCTGTGCGTTCCATCCAGGACGAGAGCGCGTATCCAGACCCGAGCTGCTCGGCCTTCCAGGCGCGCATGGGTTCGAGCGAGTGGGTGGTGAGGACGAAGGGGATGTTGTAGAGCTTCTTGGCCAAAAACCCGGCCATCGAGACGTACCAGGTGTGGGTGTGGATCAGGTCAATCTGGTCCAACTCCTTCATGGTGGCGAGGTTGAGGGCGAGGGCGTCGACTGCGGCCTTGAACTTCTGCTTCGTATCGCCGGTGATCTCAACCGGTGGTTCATCGCCGCGGACGTGGAGATTGGGGGTGTCTTCGTGCTGGGTTCCCCAGCAGTGGACTTCGACTTCGATGTGGCGGGCGAGCTCGCGGGCGAGGTATTCGACGTGGACGCCGGCGCCGCCGTATACGGCGGGTGGGTATTCGCGGGTCATGATGCCTACACGCATTTCAGTCTCCCTTGGGCTCGCGGTGAGCTTTCCGATGGTAGCGGAGACGCGTGGATTTTGTCGCGTGGTTGCGACGCCTGTAGTGGTCTTGACCCACCCTCCCCCCTGTTAATCGGTTGGCTAAATGCACAATGGATTCAACGACTTAGCTCGTTTGTGACGGCTAAAATATTCATTCTATTGGTAGTTACGGGCAAAATATTGCAAAGAAAGGGGTTAGCAGGTACTGCGGGACCCACTTTTTCCAGCTCCCTGCCTGCCGGTCGCGTTTCAGGATGACATTCGTTGGGGAGAATGGATTATACCGGCGTTTCGCGTTCCTGCGTTGACACCGCACGCCGGCGCTCCGATACTCGCAGCAGGAGGTTCCGGCCATCACGATCGAGATACAACGACCGGAAGTCGCAGCGCTGATCGAGCAGCGGATGGCGAGCGGAGCCTTCCGGGACGTTGAAGACGTTCTGCTGCACGCTCTTCAATGCGCGCCGGGCCCGGAGCCCGTCGGTTCGGCGGGACGGACCGGTGCGGATGTGATTTCCGCGATGCAGCGCATTCCCGTGCGCGAACTCGAGATTGAACCTTCGCGGCCAGGAATGATTGTGCGCGAGGCGGAGTTCTGATGTCCTGGCTGCTCGACACGAACATCCTTTCCGAGTCGAGGCGCCTGCGACCGGAGCCTCGGGTGACTTCCTTTCTTTCTTCCCATGCTCTCAGTGAGCTCTACATCTCTTCTGTGACGCTGGCTGAGATTCGCTATGGAATCGTCAGGTCTCCGGATCCCGCGCGCCGTCGGGATCTGGAGGTTTGGCTGTTGAACGACGTGCGCCCGACCTTCTCAGGCCGCGTTCTCGACATTACGGAAGACACGATGCTTCGTTGGCGGTTGCTGATCGAGGAGGGTCGTCAATCGGCAGGACCTACTCGCAGCCCGACCTTCTGATTGCCGCGCTGGCGCTCCAGTATGGGATGGTACTGGTCACCCGCAACTCCAAAGACTTCCTGCATCTCGGCGTGACGCTGCTTAATCCCTGGACCCTGTAGTCTTCGTCGACCGTTGGTGACTTTGCGTGCCTGTCCGGGAGCCCTGGGCGTCCTGTGGCCGCCCGCGAACTTTGCAGCGGAGGCATCAAGGACGGCGTTGGCCGTAAGAGGGAAGGCGTCCCCGTAAGGATATCGGCTGGTTCCGAGGTGGCTTCGCGGAGCGATTCAGAAGAGGGTGGCGTAGTCGATGGCGGCTACTTCGGAGCGGTTGCGGCCGGCCAGCTTGGCGCGGTAGAGGGCGGCGTCGGCGGCCTCGATGAGGGTGCTGCCGGGGTCGCCGATGGCGGGGGTGATGGTGGCGACGCCGATGCTGATGGTGACGATGCCGGCCTCGGCGCCGTGGTGCGGCATCTGGTGGTCGGCGACGAGGGTGCGGATGCTTTCGGCGAGCGCGAGCGCATCGGCGGTGAGGGTGTTGGGCAGCACGGCGACGAACTCTTCTCCGCCGTAGCGGGCGAGGAGGTCGGTGGTGCGGTGGAACGAGGTTTTGGCGAAGTGGGCGATGAAGCGTAGGCATTCGTCGCCGGCGAGATGGCCGTAGAGATCGTTGAAGCGCTTGAAGCGGTCGACGTCGAGGAGGAGCAGGGAGATGGGCGTGCGATCGCGGATGGCACGCTGCCACTCGCGCTCGAGGGTGCGGTCGAACTCGCGGCGGTTGGCGACGCCGGTGAGACCGTCGACGAGCGCGAGCTTTTCGACGGCTACAAACGCGGCGAGCAGGCGCTCTTCGGCGTCTTTGCGGTCGGCGATGTCGCGCAGGACGCAGACGAAGCCTTCGGGTTGGGCGGTGGCGTGGTGGAGCAGGAGCCGGGCGGTGGTTTCGACCCAGCGGTAGGTGCCGTCGGCGCCGAGGCTGCGGAAGGCGAGCGGGTTGGTGGGGCGGGCGGCGAGGAGATCGGCGAAGAGAGTCTCGACGTGGGGAAGATCGTCGGGGTGGACGAGATCGTTGAAGGGACGGCCTAGCAGCGGCGCGGGCGGGATGCCGAGGACCTCGGAGACGGCCGGAGAGACGTATTGGCGGAGTCCGTCGAGATCGGTGAGGACGATGATGTCGCGGGAGGTTTCGGCGAGCGAGCGGAAACGGGCCTCGCTGGCGCGGAGTTCAGCCTGGGAGCGGCGGGTTGCGGAGAGGGCAACCTCGGTGCCGTAGAGGACGAGCATGGAGAGCGCGATGAAGGACTGGAGGAGCAGAATTCTTTTGATTTCTGGCGGTCCGTGTTCCGGGGCGAGCGGGCCGAAGCCGGCGAAGGTGAAGTAGCCACCGATGAACGTGACGAGAAGCAGGCCGGCTGCGGCGGCGGTAAATCCCAGGCGGACGCCGAGCAGGACCAGGACGAAGAGAACGAGCCAGAGGGTCGGAAGGTGGGTGACGCGAAAGCAGACGACGGTGATGACGGTGAGCAGGGCGAAGAGGAGGAATTGCTCGTGCGGGCGGCGCGGGGAGAATTGCTTGCCGTGATGGAACGAGAGGTAGAGCGGTACGACCGTCGCCATGCCGAGGACATCCGCGGCGAACCACCAGCGGAAGGACGAGAGCAGCGGCGAACCGGTGGTGATGTGCAGGTAGGTGACGGCGAAAGAGGCGGTGACCGCGGGAGCAAGGAAGACGCAGAAGAGGAGGAAGTGGCGGGCTTGCCGGGGTTCGGTTAGGTCTGGATTGGGTGCGATGGCGGGGTAGGCGAAGGTGGAGGCGAGCACGACCTCGACCATGTTGAAGCCGGCGAAGAGGAAGGACGCGACCCAGTTGCTGCCGAGCACATGATTGACGTTGACGTCGACGGCGCAGCCGAGGGTGATGAAAGCCGGCCAGTGCTTTTTGGGGGCGCAGAGGAGGACGCCGGTGAGCAAGCCGTTGGAGAGCCAGATGAAGGAGATACCGCTTTGCTTGTCGACCTGGGTGTTAAGCGCGGAGACGACGATTGCCAGCAGAATGAGAGCGAAGCCGGTGCGCAGGAGACGGAGCAGCAGCCCGAGGTGGGGCTGCTTGTGCGCTGCGAGGGCGATCTCTGGCGGGAGCGGGCGCATAAGGGTACTTTCGTCCAGAGTAACGCCAGTGATCAGGTATGCCGCATGGAACCGGTGGGGGATGGGGCGAACTTTTGTGGAAGAGGGGTGGAGAACGCCGAAGCCCAGCTCTCCGGTGGGAGAGCTGGGCTTCCGTGTGATGGGCTTGGAGGACTAGGCTACGGAGTTTTGTGCGATGGTGGCTTTGTAGAAGTGGGCGCTGAGTTTGGGGGTGCGCTTCTGCGTGGCGAAGTCGACGTAGACGATGCCGAAGCGTTTGGCGTAGCCGTCGGCCCACTCGTAGTTGTCGAGGAAGCTCCAGCAGAAGTAGCCCTTGACGGGGACGCCTTCGGCGATTCCGCGCTGGAGGTTCATGAGGTAGTTGCGCAGGAACATGGTGCGATCGGTATCGAGGACCTGACCGTCGGGGGTGAGGCGGTCGTCGGAGGAGGCACCGTTTTCTGTGATGTAGATGGCTTTGGGGTGCCAGAGGTCGTTGACGATTTTGGGCGTCCAGTAGAGGGCCTCAGGGCCGACGTAGAGCCAGGGGGAGGCCATGCGCGGGGCGGTGGACGGCTCGGGAACCATCTCGTAGCCTTGCTCGTTGTCGGCGGCGCGGACGTAGCTGGCGGGGTAGACGTTGAGGCCGACGAAGTCGAGTGGCGAGCCGATGGCTTTCATGTCCTCGGGCGTGTAGACGGGGGCGTCGGCGCCCATGCGCTTCAGGTACATGGGATCGTAGTGGCCGTCCAGGATGGGCGAGAGAAACATCGCGTTTTCAAGACGCATCGCTTTGTGGGCGGCGGCTACGTGCTCGGGCGCGTTGTAGACGGGGGTGCAGGCGGTGGCGTTGTCGGCGAGGCCGACCTGCGTACCGGCGGGTGCGTTGGCGCGGATGGCCTGCACGCCGAGTCCGTGCGCGAGGACGGCGTAGTGCGAGACCTGCGCGAGCGCCTTGCGGCCGACCTTGAGGCCGGGCGCGTGGATGCCATTGCCGTAGCCGAGCTCGACGAAGCTGCGCATCTCGTTCAGCGTCATATAGTGCTTGACGCTGGAGCCGAGCTGCCTGGCGACGAAGCCGGCGTAGTCGGCAAAGACCTGGGAGGTCTGGCGGTTCTGCCAGCCGCCCTGGTCCTGGAGCGATTGCGGGAGATCCCAGTGGAACATGGTGCAGTAGGGAGCGATGCCGGCTTCGAGGACGGCGTCGACGAGCCGTTTGTAGAAGTCGATGCCCTTCTGGTTGGGCGTGCCGTTCGAGGTCATCGTGGGCGCGGGGAAGATGCGCGACCAGGCGACGGAGAAGCGGAAGCTCTTGAGTCCCATGTCCTTCATGAGGGCGATGTCGGACTTGTAGCGGTGGTAGAAGTCGTCGGCGACGTCGCCGGTGTCGCCGTTGGCGGTTTTGCCGGGGGTGTGCGAGAAGGTGTCCCAGATGGTGGGACCGCGGCCGTCTTCGTGGACGGCGCCTTCGACCTGGTAGGAGGCGGTGGCGGAGCCCCAGAGGAAGCCTTGCGGGAAGCTGCGGGCGTCGGCGGGCGGCGGGACGAGGAGGCCGGACGCGGTAGGCGCGGCGCTCGCGAGTTTGGGGAGGGAGGCGGCCGCTGCGGATGCGCCGAGCAGGCGGGCTAACGTTCTGCGGGAAAAGGACGCGCTCAAGATTTCTCCTTGGTGGGGCAGATTATCGATTGTCGAGATCGATAACGAGACCCATGGGTGACGCCAAAATTCTGTGCCAAACCGTTTTAGCACGGTGAGGCGACATTTGGAAATGGCTTTGAGCAATCGGTTGCGGAGGAGGGTTCGCACAGGAGGCGAAAAGCCTCTCGCAAAGAGCGCCAAGGGAGCGAAGTTTCGCAAGGAGTGCGGGACTTGGCTAGTTGGGCGTTTGGCGAGAGGCTATTCGGAGGAGGAGATCGCGGGGCTTCGAGGAGGTTTAGATGACCTTCAGGAGGAGGAGGATGAGGACGATGGTGAGGATGAGCGAGAGGCCGCCGCCGCCGTAGTAGCCGAGGCCGGGACCCATGCGATAACCGCCGAAGCCGAAGACGAGGATCAGGATGATGAGAAGGATAAGCATTGGAGCAACTCCACTTGCGAGATGGCACGAGGCGTGCCGGGCGAAAAAGCTGGGCCTGTGGAGGTTTGATGCTGTTGTTGGAAAGGTGATGGAGGTTTGATCGGATTTAAATCGGAGGGCGCGGGCAGCGCCGCCTAGCGTTGCAAAGTGCTTTAGACGGATAAGAACAAGAAGGAACCGATGAGGGCGAATAGTCCTGATTGGTAGAGCATCCGTTCCTGATTGTTTTGATCCGTCTATGCGTTCTGCCCGGAGTGGGGATGGGGTTCCGGTGGCAGGGAGTCGAGGCCGATGAGGTGGATGATGGCGAGGGCGTTGGAGTGCTGGTTGATGCCGGGTTTGAGGAGGTAGTCGAAGGCGAGCGGGTCGGCGGGGTTGGGGCTTGCCATGTGGACGTTGACGCCGTGGTTTTCGGGGGTGGCGAGCGAGGTGAGGGCGAGGTCGTGGGTGGAGAGCGCGCCGATGGCGTGGTTGGCGAGCAGGCGCTTGAGGACGGCTTCGGCGGCGGTGCGGCGATCGAGGGAGTTGGTGCCGGAGAAGATCTCGTCGACGAGGAAGAGGACGGGAGAGGTGGCGCTGAGGCGGACGATGGCGGCGAGGCGTTCGACCTCGGCGAGGAACTTGGATTTGCCCTCGGCGAGCGAGTCGATGAGGGCGATGGAGGCCCCGATGGTGAGTGGAGTGAGGCGCAGGGACGCGGCGCGGACTGGCGCGCCGGCGTAGGCGAGGATTGCCGCTACGCCGATGGAGCGCATGAGGGTGGATTTGCCGGCCATGTTTGAGCCGCTGATGAGGAGGAAGGCTTGCTGGGCGTTGACGGTGATGTCGTTACGGACGCCGGTGGGGAGCATGGGGTGGCCGAGTTGGGTGGCCTCGAAGGTTGCGAGGTGCGTGGGTGGGAGGAGCTCGGGCCAGGTGTGGGTGCCGTCTTCGGTGGGGTGTTCGAAGGCGTAGGTGGCAAGGGCGTTGAGGGCCTCGAACTCGGCCCAGGCATCGAGCCAGAGGCGCATGCCTTCGACGTTGCGGCGCTTCCACTGGGCGATCGAGATGGCGGTCTGCGAGCCGGCCGCGAGGAGGAGCGAGAAGACGAGGAAGAGCTCCTTGGTGCGCTGCTCGGCGATGACGAGGTAGCCGTCGAGTTTTTTGAGGAGTTGGACGGCGCCGGCCGGTTGACGCGAGAGGCGCTGGAGTTCGAGCAGTTTGGGGCTGGTGAAGCTCGTGGCTTGCAGGAGGGCGAGGCCTTCCGAGAACAGGCGGACTTGTCCCTGCAGGCGGGCGCTGCCTTCGAGCAGCGGCAGGACGCGCTTGCGGATGAGGGCCGCGATCGATCCCTGGACGGCGAGGGCGGCGAGGATGTTGGGGAAGAGGGTTGGCCAGGCTGCGAAACGAAAGAGTCCGGCGACGAGGAGAGCCACGTTGATGGCTGCGGTGAGAAAAAGGGCGTAACGGTAGACGGGGTTGAAGGTGGGTGGGACTTCGGCGAGCCAGGTGTCGAAGAAGCTGGCGGAGAGTTGCTGGAAGCTGGATTGGCCGAGCAGCGCGATGTGCTCGCGGAGGGTCGTTTGCGGGAGGAGTTCGCGGACGGCTTGCTGGCGGAGCAACGCTTCTTCGTGGGTTGTGGGTGCGAGCAGGAAGCGCGCGAGGCCGCGTTCGCCGATGGCGGTGCGGGTGGTGGCGAGCAGGCTGAAGATGGAGCGGTCGCCGGTGATGTCGAGATCGTACTGGTAGAGGTGCGGGGTCTCGGCGGGCGCGAAGGCGTCTTCGCCGTTGCGGGTGCTGTAGGGCTCGGTGCCGTCGGCGCGTTTGAGGGAGTGGTCGTAGAAGACGAGCAGGCGGCGGGTGCGCTCGAGCTGCGTTTGCAGCCGCATGATGAGCGGGATGAGGATGACAAAGGCCGCGAAGGTGAGCAGCATGGGCCACGCGGCGTGTTGGCCGTGCATGGAGTTGGCGGCCTGGACGAGGATGATGACGGCGACGGCTGCGAGCACGGCGATGCCGCGGCGCTGACGCTTCTGCAGCGCGTCGTGGTGAGCCTGGTGCGTGGCGCGAAGGTCGCGGTAGCGGGTGAGGACTTCGGCTGGGTTGCGCGGCGGGAGCGGCGGTGCGATTTCCGCGCGGTGGTCGGGCATGGTTTTGGAACTCCTCCTGTGCGATGGTAGACTGCTTCTTGTGCCGGGTCCTACGCGACGTAATCCCGCCAACCCCGCCAGGTCCGGAAGGAAGCAACGGTAACGGGCCAGTACGGGCGCAGTAGGTCGCCCGGCCATTTCTCTTTTTTCTCCCAAGAACAACTGCAAAAGCAATTGCGTCCTTACGCCGGACGGGCGCCACTCCGTGGAGTCAGGAGCGCTGCGCGCGGGTATCGGACTGGAAACGGGATGAATGGTGGTTCATTCGTGCATTCTTTTGTAGACTTGGGAACGTTGTGTGAGGTGAAGGATTTGAGTCTGACGTTGAAGCCCCGGCAGCCGGTGCGGGCGAAGATCTCCTCGGTGGGAGCGTACGTACCGCCCAAGTTGCTGACGAACCAGGACCTGGAACGGATGGTCGAGACGAACGATCAGTGGATCGTCGAACGGACGGGGATCAGCCAGCGGCACATCGTCGAGGCGGGTGTGGCGACGAGCGATCTGGCAGTCGAGGCCGCGAAGAAATGCCTGGAAAGGCGCGGGATCGGGGCTGAAGAGGTCGAGGTGATCATCGTGGCGACGGTGACGCCGGATATGTTCTTCCCCGCCACGGCATGTTTAGTTCAGGACAAGCTGGGCGCGAAGGGTGCCTGGGGATTCGACCTGTCGGCAGCTTGCTCTGGGTTTCTGTATGCGCTGCAGGTGGGTGCGAAGCTGGTGGAGTCGGGCGCGCACAAGAAGGTGATGGTGATCGGCTCGGATGTGATGAGCTCGATCCTGGACTATACGGACCGGACCACCTGTATCCTGTTTGGCGATGGCGCGGGGGCGGTGCTGCTGGAGCCTTGCGAGGAGGGTGAGGTCGGGCTGGTCGATTTTGTGCACGAGATCGACGGGTCGGGAGCTTCGAGCCTGTATATGCCGGGGGGCGGGAGTCTGCATCCGGCGACGGCGGAGACGGTGGCGGCGAAGATGCACTATGTACACCAGTCGGGTGGCGCGGTGTTCAAGATCGCGGTGCGGAAGATGTCGGAGCTGAGCGAGGCGGTGTTGACGCGGAATGAGCTGACGGCGAACGAGATCGACTTGTTTATTCCGCACCAGGCGAACAAGCGCATCATCCTGGCGACGGCCGAGCGGCTGGATCTGCCGGAAGACAAGATCGTGATCAACATCGGCGAGTTCGGGAATACGACGTGCGGGACGATTCCATTGGCGATGCAGACGGGGCTGGAGCAGGGGCGGCTGAAGAAGGGCGATACCGTGCTGCTGGCAGCGTTTGGTGGTGGCTATACCGTTGGGGCTACGCTGCTGCGCTGGGAGTTTTAGGTTCGGTGCTGCCTGGCAGCGAGGTGTTTTTGTGAGCTGACAGCTGGTTGAGCTGTCAGCTTTGAGCTTTTTAGCACTCCCGGTGAGGATTTCTGTTGTTTATTGTATCTAGTAGATATATCTTGCAGATATGGATGTGAAGACAACGACAGCAGAGGCTTTGCTGGGAATGTTGAGTATGGGGCCGATGTCCGGGTATGAGTTACGGCAGAAGATCGAACAGTCGATCGGGAACTTCTGGAGTGAGAGCTACGGGCAGATTTACCCGACGTTGAAGCGGCTGGAGCAAGAGGGCATGGTGAGCGTGGCGGAGGGCGGACGGGCGGGGTCGAAGGTTTATGCGCTGACGGATGCCGGCTCCGCCCGGCTGCGGGAGTGGCTGGGGGTGATGCCGAGGCCGCAGGTTGAAAGGAACGAGTTGCTGCTGAAGCTGTTTTTCGGGTCGTTACAGCCGTTGAGCCAGGTGCGGGAGCAGGTGAGCGAGCGGCGGCGCGTGGAGCTCGCGGATATGGCTCGCTACGAAGGGATCGAGGGGCATTTGATGAAGGAACATGCGCGCAATCCGGGTCTGCCTTTCTGGCTGATGACGTTGCGGTATGGGAAGGCGCAGACGAAGGCGTTGATTGGCTGGTGCGACGAGACACTGGCGATGCTGGAGGGATTGGAAGGAGACGAGGCGTGATGCTGGAGCGGATCTTTTCACTTGCGGGTGCGGTGGTGCTGCCTTGCTGGCTGCTGCTGGCGGTGGCGCCGGCGTGGAGGTGGACACAGCGACTGGCGACGTTTGTTGCGCCGTTGCTGATTGGAGTGGTTTATGTGTGGCTGCTGGTTTCCCATGCTGCGCCGAAGGGTGCGGGGTTCGGCTCGCTGGCACAGGTGATGGTGCTGTTCAGCTCGCCGTATGCGCTGCTGGCGGGCTGGGTGCATTACCTGGCGTTCGACCTGTTTACGGGGGCCTGGGAGGCGCGGGATGCGGCTCGGCTGGGAATTTCGCGCTGGCTGGTGCTGCCCTGCCTGGTGCTTACGTTTTTATTCGGGCCGCTGGGTTTGGGGCTTTACCTGTTGTTGAAGCTGGGGATGCGGCGCGAGGTGGGAGCATGATCGAGGCAGTGAGGGTTCTTCAAGAGGCGTTGCGGCAGAGTCCGGGGCTGCGTTGGGGCGTGTGGTGGAACGTTGGGCTGCTGGTGGCGAGCCTGGCGGCGATGCCGTTCGACACGCGAAAGATTCTGGGGCTGAATCCCTGGGTAAAGCCGTTCAAGTTCGATGTCTCGGTCATTCTCTTTCTGCTGACGGTGGCCGTGCTGCTTTGGGCGTTGGGGGATGGGTGGAGGACGTCGAAGATTTGGATTGGATGGGGGATGGGCGTGGCGATGATGGTGGAGGACACGGTGATCGCGCTGCAATCGCTGCGCGGGGTGCGGTCGCATATGAACTTCGACACGCCGCTCGATGCAGGCCTGTTCGCGGTGATGGGCGTGTTCATCGTGGTCAACACGGTGCTGGCGGCGTGGTTGCTGGTGGTGTGGATGCGGACGGATGCAGGTTTGCCGGCGGCGGTGGTCTGGGGCATCCGGTTGGGGCTGCTGGCGCTGCTGGCCGCGAGCATCGAGGGCGTGCGCATGGTGGGGCACGGAGGGCATACGGTCGGTGCGCTCGATGGTGGGCCGGGGCTGGCACTGGTGAACTGGAGTACGCGCTACGGGGACTTGCGTGTAGCGCATTTCTTCGCGCTCCACGCGCTGCAAATCTTCCCGCTATTCGGGATGGCCCTGGCGAGCACGCGGTTGCGTGCCGGGGCGCAGACGTTGGGAGTGTTCGGGTTTGCGGCGGTGTACCTGGCGACCGTGTGGTGGCTGTTTGCGGAGGCGATGCGTGGGGTTCCGGTGATCCGGGGGTAGGTGGTTTACGTGGTTTGATCCGGGCAGTTGAAGGACTGACTTCGGGAGTTGAGAGTGGAGAGTTTTAGAGTGACGGCATAGCGTTCGAGCGGTTCCCCCGAGTGGGGTGGAGGTTGTCATGGCGATGGGCGATCCGGTTTGGATGAAGGGTTTGCTGGTGGTGCATGTGACTGCCGGCTTTACGTCGTTTCTGCTGGCTCCAGTGGCGCTGGCGACCGCGAAGGGCGGCAAGACGCATAGGCGCTGGGGGATGGTGTACCTGTGGGCGATGGGCGTGGTGGCGGCGACGGCGCTGCCGATGGCGCTGTATCGGCCGGTGCTCTTTCTGGCCATGGTGGCCGTGTTCAGCTTCTACGCGGCGTTTTCCGGGTATCGCGTGCTGAAGCTGAAGGATCTGGCGCGGGGTGGAAGCGCGAAGGCGATCGACTGGTTTGCGGGTGGGATGACGTTTCTGTCGAGTGCGTGCCTGGCTGGGTTCGGTTTGTTTTGGCCGGCGGTGGTACAGCACATGGGGATTGTGGCTGTGGTGTTTGGCGTGCTGGGGATGCGGCTGGCTTCGGTACAGATGGCGAGCTTTGTGAGGAAGCCGACGGAGAAGATGTTCTGGTGGTACACGCACCTGGGGAACTTTATCGGCAGCTATATCGCGGCTTGGACGGCGTTTCTTGTGGTGACGGTGGCTCCGCGGATGGGGGCGTATGGGCGCGTGATGTGGCTGGTGCCGACGTTTGTGGGCGTGCCGGCGATCGCGTTGACCATTGGGTACTATAAGCGGAAGTTCACGCCGAAACCGAAAGGCGTAACGGGGACAGAAGGGATTTTGAGAGCGGATTAAGAACAAACAAACGCCCAGAAGTTCCAGAGTCGTGACGCTTCGGGTGCTTCGAGAGTAGAGAGTAAAGAGTTTTCCAGTTAGAACCGGTCGTTGCTTGTTCTTAATCCGCCGTTCCAATCCTGTTGGTCCCCGTTACGCCTTTTGCGGGCGCATGGAGTGGCTGGTCTTCCAGAGCTGGTAGAAGGCGATGGCGCAGCTGATGAGGATGAAGGCCCAGAGGATGATGAGGATGGCGGTGCCGTACTTGTCGGAGAACTTGAACCACAGGTGGAGCACCGCTTTGCCGTAGCGGATGCCGAGCAGGACCGCGATGGCGTGGCGGACGGCGCGGCTCGCGGTGAAAGCGATCATGAACTTTTTGAGCGACATGTGGAGGGCGCCGGCGGCGAGGACGAAGGGGCTGAGCGGCATGGGCGGCGGCAGGATGGCGGGGATGGCGACGGCGAGGACCGCGTGCGACTCCATCCAGCCGGAGACGCGCTTGTAGACGGCAGGCGGGGTGCGTTTTTCGATGAAGGCCATGCCGCCGGACTGGCCGACCCGCCAGGAGAACCAGCCGCCAAGCGCGGAGCCGAGGGTGGCGAGGGCGATGAGGAGCACGGGGTCCTGGTGCTGGGCGGCGAGCAGGACGAGCATGATGTCGGTGACGCCGGGAATGGGGAGTGGGACGAAGGACGAGTCGACGATGGAGACGAGGAAGAGGCCGACGACGCCGAAGTGCAGCATCAGGTGCATCCAGTGGTTGCTGTGCTGGGCGAGCAGGATGGCGGCTGCTGAGAGCATGGTGGTATGACGCTTGTTTCCTGGTTTTGAGCGGAGGAGATTGCGGGTATCGGCGAAAGCTTCGCGCAGAGAGCGCGGAGAGAAGCAGATTTTCGCGGTTAACGGCGGTTAGAGCTCGAGGTAGGGGATGGCGGGGAGTGGGGGCAGTATCTGGTGCTCGGCGGCGAGGGTGCGGAAGGTGGCGATGGCCTGCTTGCAGGGGGCGTCGAGGAGATAGTGGATGTTCTGGGTGAGGTAGGTGTGGATCGTGGCGGGAGGGATGGCGATGCGCGGGGTCCACTCTTCGACCAGGGTGGGGATGTTTTGCTGACCGCGCTTGCGGCTGGCGTTGAGGTCGAGGAAGAGCTGTTCGCGTTCGCGCTGGGAGAGGGTGAGATCGGCGCGGAGGGCCCAGACGGCTGCGACCCAGGGAAGCTGGGTGTGGGTGTGCCAAAGGTGGGCGATGTCGTGCCAGGTGAGCGGGCCGTGTTCGGCTTCGACCGCCGCGCGGTGTTCCAGGGCTAGCAGTGCGGGGTCGCCGATGAGGAGCGCGGCGTCATGGTCGCGGAGCATGGCGATGGGGTCGGCGGGCGCGGGCTCGAAGGTGGGGGCGTTGGCGTAGAAGTGCTTCAGGAGGAGCTCGGCGTAGGCGACGGAGCTGCGCGAGGCGGTGTCGGCGGCGATGGTGCGGATTTGGGCCAGCGGCAATTTAGAGATTAGCTGGATGGAGCGGACGCGAGCGAGCGAAGCGATGGTGCAGCCGGGAACAACGAGGAGGGCGGGCGTGAGGGCGGCGATGGGGATGAGGCCGAGGTCGGCAACGCCTGCGAGGAGCTGGCGCGCGCACTCGGAGGGTTGGGTGAGGTGGAGTTGGTAGCGCTCGGCGAGGAGTTGCTGGTGCGGAGGGTGGTGGAAGTCCCACATGAGGGGTGCGGGGTTGAGGAAGTCGATTGCGGCTACGCGGAGAGGCACAGAAGTAGTTTACCTGCCACGGCTTGTCCTGCCGGACGGGCGCCCTAACGCCGGGCAGGCGCCACTTCGTGGGGTTTTGGGCTTCGCTTGGGCCTCCCGTTGGTCGGCGGGGAGGGGTGAGTTCCCGGAATGGGAATTGAGGTGTGGTAGGGTTTGGGCAGTTTTCCGCAGTAGAGATTTTGGCGGAGGTGGATTTGGCTGTGAACAGTTTGGTGTCGGTGGAGGTGAGCCGGCTGGGGTGGTTGGCGCTGGTGCTTACGCCAGGAATGGGGCCGACCAGGGTGCATCGTGCGGTGGAGATGCTGGGTGGAGATGCGGGCCGGGTCTTCGATCTGTCGCTGACGGAACTGGAGGGATTGCGCATCCCGGCGAAGTCGGCGCAGTTTGTCGCGGATGGCCGGGCGCGGGTGGAGGCGGAGAAAGAGGCGAAGCTGATCCTGGATGCAGGCGCTTGCTTTGTGACGCCGAAGGACGCGGCCTATCCCTCGCGGTTGCTCGAGATCTATGACCCCCCGGCGGTGCTTTGGGTGCGCGGCGAGGTGGAACTGCTGGAGTGGGCGGGGATTGCCGTGGTGGGGACGCGGGTGCCTTCGGCGTATGGCGCGGGGATGGCGGAGCTGCTCTCTCGCGATTTGGCGAACCGCGGCTTGGTGATTCTGAGTGGCATGGCGCGCGGGGTGGACACAGCCGCACACAAGGGTGCTTTGGACGCGAGCGGCAAGACGGTGGCGGTGTGGGGGACGGGGCTGGATGTGGTGTATCCGAAAGAGAATAAGAAGCTGGCCGAGCAGATTATCTCGAGCGGCGGCGCGATTGTGAGCGAGTTTCCGATGGGAACGTTTCCGGCGCCGCAGAACTTTCCGATTCGGAATCGGACGCTGAGCGGGATGAGCGTCGGGGTGCTTGTGATCGAGGCCGCGGAGTATAGCGGCACGCGGATTACGGCGCGGTGCGCGATGGAGCAGAATCGCGATGTGTTTGCGGTGCCGGGGAACGTGACCAACAAGAATAGTTGGGGGCCGAATACGCTGATCAAGCAGGGAGCGAAGCTGACGGCGACATGGGAAGACGTGTGGGAGGATCTGCCGTCGAGCGTGCGCTGCGGGTTGGAGGAGCGACGGCCGATGGGTGGGGCGGGCGTTGAATCGAAACCGGCGGGGGCGGCATCTCTATTCAACAGCCAGGCCGAGGCGGCGATGGGGGAACACGAAAGGAAAGTGTTCTCACGGTTGCGGCATGACGAGCCGATGCAGTTGGATGGGTTGATCGAGACTCTCGAAGAAGAGCTTGGATCGGCGGAGATCTTTACGGCGCTGTTTGAGTTGGAGCTTGCCGGGCGGGTGAAGTCGTTGCCTGGGAAGCACTATGTTCGGTGCTTTTAGGAGCAGAGGCAAGTGCGTCCTGACGCCGGACGGGCGCTACTGCGTAGGCTGGGCGCTTCGCGTGGTCGAGTGAAACCTATTGCGGCGAGCGGGGTCTATTGAGGGTGTGGAGAACCATTTTTCAGCGATTTGCGTAGGACGTGCATTGGCGCGATTCCGGCAAGTCGTGTTAGGTTCGCAATGAAACGAACGGGAATCCGGAGAGCTTTGGCTCGGCCGGCTTCGGGTGGGATGAAGGGAATCATGAGCAAATCATTAGTGATCGTCGAATCGCCGGCGAAGGCAAAGACGATTAACAAATATTTAGGCAGCGAATACCAGGTGGAGGCCTCGATCGGTCACATCATGGACCTGCCGAAGAACGACATCGGCGTGGAGCTGAAGCTGCGCACGTTCGAGCCGACGCTGATCGTGTCGCCAGGTAAGGAAAAGATCGTCGATCAACTGAAACGGTGGGCAGCGAAGGCGGATGCTGTCTATCTCGCGCCTGACCCCGATCGCGAAGGGGAAGCGATCGCGGCGCACTTGTCCATGCAGTTGAAGCCGATGCTGAAGAAGGGCGCGACGATCCAGCGCGTTACCTTCAACGAGATCACGCAGAAGGCCGTCAAAGCTGCGTTTGCGAATGCACGCGCTGTGAACGAAAACCTGGTGGATGCGCAGCAGACGCGGCGCGTCTTGGATCGTTTGGTGGGGTATCAGATATCTCCGCTGCTTTGGGATAAGGTCCGGCGGGGTTTGTCCGCCGGTAGAGTCCAGACGGTTGCGCTGCGATTGATCGTGGAGCGCGAGCGGCAGATCAACGCGTTTGTGCCGGTGGAGTACTGGACCATCGATGCGAAGCTGAGGCCGGCTGCGGGTGATGAATTTACGGCGAAGTTTACGGGCGTGAATGGAGTTGCGGCGCGGGTTTCGAATGGCTTGGATGCTGACGGGAAAGAGCAGTTTCTCTCGGGAGCTCTGCCAGATGGTGAGGCGACGGCCGAGGTCGTCGAAGAGCTGAAGCGGGCGGATTGGTCGGTGGCGAGCGTGGAGCGCAAGGAGCGCAAGCGCAATCCGACGGCGCCATATATTACGAGCAAGCTGCAGCAGGATGCGTCGAACCGCCTCGGTTTCAACGTGCGTCGCACGATGGGCGTGGCGCAGCGACTGTACGAGGGCGTCGACATCAAGGGCGAGACAGTTGGGTTGATTACGTATATGCGTACCGACTCGACGCGCGTTTCGACGGATTCGGTGACTGCCGCGCGGGAGTACGTGAAACGCACGCTTGGAGATAAGTACCTCTCCGCCCAGGCGATGGAGTACAAGGGCAAGAGCGAGGCGCAGGATGCGCATGAGGCCATCCGTCCGACAAATGTGGAGTACACGCCGGATTCGATCAAGGCTTACCTGAGCGACGAGCAGTACAGGTTGTACAAGCTGATCTGGCAGAAGTTTGTTTCGTCTCAGATGGCGCCGGCTGTCTTCGATATGACGACGGTTGAGGTTTCGGCCAAGAGCGGTGCGACGACCTATGACTTCCGCATCAGCGGGTCGATCATGACGTTCAAGGGCTTTCTCGCAGTCTGGGAGAATGCTTCGGAAGATACGATTCTGCCGGACGTGAAGGCGGGGGATCGTCTGACTTCGCTGGGAGTTGCGCCGGAGCAGAAGTTTACTGAGCCGCCGGCGCGGTATAACGAAGCGAGCCTGGTGAAGACGCTTGAAGAGAAGGGGATCGGACGGCCTTCGACCTACGCCTCGATCATCAACACGATTCAGGATCGCGATTATGTGAAGAAGATCGGCAAGAGCTTCGTGCCGACCGAGATTGGGATGGTGGTGACGGAACTGCTGGTGAAGAACTTCCCCTACATCTTCGAGCTTGGGTATACGGCGAAGCTGGAGAGCGAGCTCGACGCAGTCGAGGCAGGTCAGGAGCGCTGGACGGATCTGCTCGATGGGTTCTACGGACATCTGGAGCAGGAGCTTGCGACGGCGTCAGACACGATGGAGGACATCAAGCGGCGCGAGGAGCCGACGACTGAAGTGTGCGATAAGTGCGGGTCGCCGCTGGTGCTGAAGTGGGGCAAGTTCGGCAGCTTCTATTCGTGCTCGGCTTTCTCGAAGGAGAAGCCGGTGACGATTGCGGCGGGGCCGTGGAAGAAGGATTCCAAGGCTGTGCTGAAGAAGGTGCTGGCGAGCTTTCATTTCCCGATGATCGTGAAGGCGATGGCGGGGGATGAGACGACGTTCGAGGAGCAGGTGCTTGATGCGAAGGAGTTTGCCGTAGCTGTTGCGAAGGCTCAGAAGGCCGGTAAGACCGTGAAGGCGGAGCCGGTGAGCTGCGACTTTACCAAGGAGAACTTTGCGGCGAAGCCGGACTTGTCCGCGCCTGGCGCGGATGAGGCGCCGGAGGAGGAGTTCTGCGATAACTGCGGGCGGTTGATGGTGCTGAAGAATGGGCCGTGGGGTCCGTTTATGAGCTGCCCCGGCTACTCGGACGACCCGCCGTGCAAGACGATCCGCAAGCTGACGCAGAAGGTGCAGTCGAAGCCGCCGGTGACGCTGGAGGAGAAGTGCCCGAAGTGCGGGAAGCCGCTGCTGCAGCGGGATGGGTCGTATGGCGAGTTTATTGCCTGCTCGGGCTACCCGAAGTGCAAGTATGTGAAGCAGGAGCTGCTGGATGTTCCTTGCCCGAAGGATGGCGGCGACCTGGCCGTGCGGAAGACCAAGCGCGGCGATACGTTTTATGGCTGCGTGAACTATCCGAAGTGCGATTTTTCTTCGAATCTGAAGCTGGTGAACGAGACCTGTCCGCGTTGCGATTCGGCTTACCTGCTGGAGTACGCGAACAAGGAAGGCACGTACCTGGTGTGTCCGAATAACCGGGAGTTTCTGCCGAAGCGGAGGCCGAAGAAGGGTGCGCCGGCGGAAGCTGCGCCGTCGACGCCGGAGTGCGGATACGAGCGGAAGATCGGGCCTCCAAAGGCGGTAGAAGAGAAGGAAGAAGCGGTGGCGGTGGCTTAGACCGCCGCCTTCTGGCTTTAAGGCGTAACGGGGAACAGACGGGATTTGAAGGCGGATGAAGGGCTAGGCGGTCGGGTGCATAATGAGGGGCAGAGGTGAGCGATGGCGGCGGCTGATGTGGCTCTTCAATCCGTGGCGAAGACGATGACGCTGGAGGAGTATCTTCATACATCATTTCGGCCGGACTGCGACTTTGTGGCGGGAACGATCGAGGAGCGGAACGTGGGCGAGATGAAGCATGGGCTTCTGCAGATGGAGGTGGGGTTCTGGTTTCGCTTGCGTCGTCAGGAGTGGAAGATTCGCGTGATACCTGAGTTGCGGATGCGGACGGGTGAAGCGGTAATTCGGATTCCCGATGTTTCAGTGGCGTACGACGACGCGGCAATGGCTGAGCGGGTGCGGGTGACGGCGCCGTTGATTGCGATTGAGATTTTGTCGCCGGAGGATCGGCTGTCGCGTGTGCTGGTGCGGCTGGAGGATTTTCGGGGGATGGGCGTCGAACATGTCTGGTTGCTCGATCCGGAGGAGCGGTTGGCGTTTACGTATACCGATGCGGGTTTGAAGCGGGTGCAGGGGACGCGGATCGAGGTTGTGGGGACTCCGATTTATTTGGATTTGGTTGAGGTGTTTGCGGGGTTGGATTAGGGCAGACGTTGGGGACCGGCTTCGGTCATTGCTTCCGACTTGAGGCGGTGCATGGCGCGAAGGAGCAGGACAAGCGCAACGAGCGGGATTAATAGCAGAATTCCTGCTGCGATCAGGTCGAATGCATAAGACCGCTGTTCTTGATAGACCTTCAGGATCGGTTCCAGATGGAGCGCCTGGCCGTGCTGGGCAGCAAAGTCGCGTAGAGCTTGCTGCGAGAGCATGGGCCGTTTGGTCTGGTTTCGCATGTCGACAACCAAATAGGTGTCTTCGTTCGTGCTGTCGGAACCGAGGTGTTGGAAGCCTTGGCTGTCCTGCCCGATGTAGAGAAACGGCGGATTGATTTGGAGGCGTCGAACTCCTTGAACACCGTTCAGGTTGTTCAGGCCGTTGGAGTCGCCTGATGTCGGATGAACGATGCCTTGATCCGTGACGTCGATCATATCGATCGCATAGCCGTTGCCGATGTCGGTGTACCAACCGTCGCCGATCATTGGATCGTGATGGAAGACGGCGTCACTGATCGCAAAGTAGCCGATGAACCAGACTCCGGCGTAGAGGACGCAGAGGAAAGGAAGGACGGCGGCGAGCGCGATAAGGCGCTTCTTTCCGTTTCTGACAGGCTTGAGGTACCAGGCGGTGCCGGCTGCGAGGATGGCGCTCGAAATGGCGGCGGCTGCGGTGAGAAGAATGAGGTAAAACACGAGGACGACCGCGATGCCCATGGGAGTCTCCGTGAACAGAGTAGTGCATGAGCAGCTGCTAGGGCTGCGAATCTCGATGGGTCGCGCCTTCAGCGCTCGGCTTTTCCTGGTTGGTCCGGTACCTGGGACTGCGCCCCAGGCTGCGATAGGACGGGCGTTCCGCCCTGATTGCGCGGTAGAGGTCTTCGGGCAACAGCGGTCGTTTGCTGCCGCAAACGATACCCCAACCTTCCGACGGTAGGGCTGTCGGGAGGATGGGGCAGCCAGGGCGTGGTCGCCATAAGTTCTCAGACGAGTTCTATGCGGAGTTGGCGGCCGATGGCGTGGGCGGCGCGGGTGAGGGTCTGGAGGGTGACGGATGCGTTATTGGGGTCGAGGAGGCGGTCGAGTGCGGCGCGGCTGGTTTTCATGCGGCGGGCCATCTCCAGCTTGGTGATGTTTTCGCGCTGCATGGCCTGTTGAACCTGCCAGGCGACGGCTTCCTTGATGGCAATCGTACGAGCTTCTTCAAGGAGACCTTCTTCGGCGAGGAAACTGTCGAGTGAGGAGCCGATGTGGGGATTGGCTGGGTTCATTTTGTAACCTCCGACATTCTTTGTCTTGCGAGAGCCAGGTCGTCGGCCGGGGTCTTCTGAGTCTTCTTGATGAAGCCGTGGAGCAGGATGAGCGTCTCATCGTGGAAGCAAAGAAGAATGCGGGCGATGCGCTGGCTTGCGAGAGTGCAGCGCAGTTCCCAGAGGCCGTCTTTCAGACTGCGTACCAGCGGCATTCCAATCGGCCAGCCGAACTGGACTCGCATGAGGTCAAGGCCAACTGCGCGCCGGTCTTCGGGGCTGAGGCACCGCAGCCATTCCCGTGTGGGTTCGCGCCCGCTGGACGTCTTGTAGAAGCGGACGGGAATCTCCGATGATTTCGGCACTCCTGCCTCTTCGTGAAACTGTATCACAAATGGTACAGTGTGCGGCGGGTGGCGTGGGGTGAGGGGCGGGTGTAGGATTCTTCGCAACGGAGGTGTGCGCGATGGGGATGCAGACGCGGCGGGAGTTTGTGAAGGCGGGGTTGGCGGCGGGGGCGGTTTTCAGTGTCGGCGGGACGGCGCTGGCGGCCGAGAAGCAGACGGCTACCGATATGGTGACGCTGGGCAAGTCCGGCGTGAAGGTGACGCGGCTGGCGTTTGGGACCGGGAGCTTTAGCGGGGCGGTGCAGCGGCAGTTGGGGCAGGATGGGTTTACGCGGCTGGTGCGGTATGCGTATGACCGGGGGATCCGGTTCTACGAGACGGCCGAGTCGTACGGGGATATGCACCGGATGCTGGGGATTGCGCTCGAAGGTTTGCCGCGGGAGAGCTATCAGATCATGTCGAAGGTGACGACGACGGACACGGTCGCGCCGCAAGCCAAGTTCGATGAGCTGCGGAAGCTGGCGCGGACGGAGTACTTCGACGTGATGCTGCTGCACTGGCAGCACGAGGGTGATTGGCCGGAGGAGTCGAAGCGCTGGGCGGATGGGATTGCCGAGGCGCAACAGCGGAAGGTGGTCGTCGGGCGTGGGGCTTCGGTGCATGGGCTGCCGGCGCTGCGTGCGATGCCGGGTGACGCGTGGCTGCAGGTGGCGATGATTCGCGTGAACCATAAGGGCGTGCGGATGGATGCGGAAGACTACAACACGAATGGGCTGGGCAATGTGGATGAGGTCGTGAAGCACGTGCACCAGGTGAAGCGCGAGGGCATGGGCGTCGTCAGCATGAAGCTGGTGGGCGAGGGTGTGTTCAACCACGAGGACCGGCAGAAGGCAATGCGGTTTGCGTTCCGGAATGCCGGCGTGGATTGCGTGACGGTGGGGTACAAGAGCCCGGCTGAGGTGGATGAGGCGATTTCGAATATCAATCTGGCGCTGGCGTAAGGCAACCGCAAGTGCGCCCTGACGCCGGGCGGGCGGTACTGCGTACGCCGGGAGCTTCGCATGACCCTCCGATCAACGGGAGGGCCACGCGAAGCCCAACACCCCACGAAGTGGTCGCCGCCCGCGATGAGGGCGCTTTTAGTAGGTCTGCGTGTAGTGGTTGCGGAGGTTGGTGACGGTAATTCGGCCGTTAGGGTAGGCGGTTACGTTTAGCGGATTTCCGTCGACGCCGTGGGGGTTGGCGATGTATTTGTCTGGGTAGTTGTTGGCCGGGCCGCCCTCTTCGGAGTAATGAAGCTGCCAGAGGCCTTGCAGGCCAGGATCTTTGTGAAAGGTTTCGAGCGTGGGGGTTGAGCCGCCCTTGGTGGCGCCGTTGTCCATGATGGCGACGCGCGGGGTGATGGCGTCGACCAGCGCGGGGCTCGAGCTTTGGTACCAGCCGTGGTGCGAGACGACGAGGAGGTCGACGTGGCCGAGCTTGTTCGTCGGGCACATCAGCGTGCGCTCCTTGTCCCAGGTGAGGTCGCCGAGGTCGAGGATGCGGAGCTTGCCGAAGGTGATCTCAATGCCGAGGGAGCGGGCGTTTTCGGTCTGGTCGTCGGGGCGGACTTCGGAGGCGGCGCAGAAGGGATTGGGCTGGCCGGCACCGGGCAGCGGGTGATCGATGAGCGCGCCGTCGGCGCTGATGACGACGGCGTCGAGGCTGGGGATGGGGAGATGCTCGCCGGGGTGCATGGTGACGTGCTTGTACTTGCCGGTGGCGAACACCTGCTGGTAGTCGGCGTAGTCTTTTTCGGTGATGCCGTGGTCGAGCTCGCGGTTGGGGCCGTGGTCGAGGAAGGTGCCGACGGGGATGCGGGCGACGAGCTGCGGGATGCCGCCGGCGTGGTCGACGTGGTAATGCGTAATCAGGACGTAGTCCAGGCGATTCAGCCCGGCGGCGTGGGCGGCGGCTACGATGCGGTCGGCGTCGCGGCCGTCGTTGCCGGGCCAGCCGGTGTCGATCAGCAGGGACTCGCCGGAAGGCGTGACGAAGAGGGTGGATTGGCCGCCTTCGACGTCGATGAAGGTGATCTTCAGCGGGGATTGGGCGGATGCGGCTGCGGTGCAGGCCAGGGCGAGGAGGAGTGCGGCCAAAGTTTTCATGGGTGCCTTCTTAGAGACAAGTGCAAGTGCGCCCTGACGCCGGGCGGGCGGTACTGCGTACGCTGGGAGCTTCGCGTGGTGTGTGAGGGGTTGTAGTGGACCCACGCATCGCGGTGAGGCTGCGATGCATGGGGCACGGTGAGGTTTCGGTGCGGATGGGTTATTCTTCGTCGCCGCGGAGTTTGGCGATGACGTTGAAGTCTTCGAGGGTGGTGGTGTCGCCGGTGACGGTGCCGGTGGTGGCGAGCTCGCGGAGCAGGCGGCGCATGATCTTGCCCGAGCGAGTTTTGGGGAGCTGCTGGGTGAAGCGGAGGTCGTCGGGGCGGGCGAGCGCGCCGATCTCTTTTGCGACCCACTGGCGGAGTTCGTTGTGGAGGGCGTCGGAGGGTTCGTTGCCTTCTTCGAGTGAGACGAAGGCGGCGATGGCCTGGCCCTTGAGCTCGTCGGGGCGGCCGACTACGGCGGCTTCGGCGACCTTTGGGTGGGCGACCAGGGCTGATTCGATTTCCATCGTGCCGAGGCGGTGGCCGGAGACGTTGATGACGTCGTCGACGCGGCCCATGAGCCAGAAGTAGCCGTCGGAGTCCATGCGGGCGCCGTCGCCGGTGAAGTAGGAGCCGGGGATCTCGGAGAAGTAGGCCTTCTGGTAGCGGTCGGGGTCGCCGTAGATGGTGCGCGCCATGGAGGGCCAGGGTTCGCGGATGACGAGCAGACCGCCCTTGCCGGCGGGGACGGGCTGGCCTTCCTTGGTGACGACCTCGGGGACGATGCCGAAGAAGGGGCGGGTTGCTGAGCCGGGTTTGGTGGGAACGGCGCCGGGTATGGGCGCGATCATGATGGCGCCGGTTTCGGTTTGCCACCAGGTGTCGACGATGGGGCAGCGCTCTTTGCCGATGACGCGGTGATACCACATCCACGACTCTGGGTTGATGGGTTCGCCAACCGTGCCGAGGAGGCGGAGCGAGGCGAGTGAGTGCTTGAGGACGCAGGAGTCGCCCCACTTGATGAAGGCGCGGATGGCGGTGGGAGCGGTGTAGAAGACGGAGACTTTGTGGCGGTCGACGATCTGCCAGAAGCGGTCGTTGCCGGGGTAGTTGGGGGCGCCTTCGTACATGAGGACGGTGGCGCCGTTTTGCAGCGGGCCGTAGACGACGTAGGAGTGGCCGGTGACCCAGCCGATGTCGGCGGTGCAGAAGTAGATGTCGGATTCGCGGAGGTCGAAGACGTACCGGGTGGTGAGGTAGGTGCCGACGGAGTAGCCGCCGGTGGTGTGAACGAGACCCTTCGGTTTGCCGGTGGTGCCGGAGGTGTAGAGGATGTAGAGCGGGTCTTCGGAGTTCATCGGTTCGCAGGGGCAGGTGGCGTCGACTTCGGCGAGTGCTTCATCGAGCCAGAGATCGCGGGGCGCGGTGAAGGGGCAGCCGGAGCCGGTGCGGCGATGCACGAGGACGTGGCGGACGGACGGGCAATGGGTGAGGGCCTCGTCGACGATTTGCTTGAGCTTGACCTCGTTGCCGCGGCGGAAGGAGGCGTCCTGGGTCAGGACGGCGACGCATTGGCTGTCGTTGACGCGGTCGGCGATGGCGTGAGCGGCGAATCCGCCGAAGATGACGTTGTGGATGGCGCCGATGCGGGCGCAGGCGAGCAGCGCGATGGCGAGCTCGGGGCACATGCCCATGTAGATGGCGACACGGTCGCCTTTGCGGATGCCGAGCGTGTGCTTGAGGACATTGGCGAAGCGCTGGACGCGCTCGTGGAGTTCGGCGTAGGTGAGGGTGATGACCTCAGGGGTGCCGTCGAGGTTGAGCGGCTCGCCTTCCCAGATGATGGCGGGTTTGTGCGCTTGGGGGCCGGCGGCGTGGCGGTCGACCGCGTTGTGGCAGAGGTTGAGCTGGCCGCCTGAGAACCAGGTGGCGTGCGAGATGTCGCCTTCGCGGACGGTGTGGAAGGGGGTAAACCAGTCGAGGTTGAGGGCGGCTTCGCGCCAGAATTCGTCGGGGTGCTGGATGCTGCGCTGATAGAGAGCCTCGTAGGCTTCGAGCGATTGGATGTGGGCGTCGGCGGCAAACGCGGCGGGTGGGGGGAAGACGCGGTTTTCGCGGAGCAGCGATTCCATATTTGGGGAGGGAACGGGCGAGTGATCGAGTGGGTGATTTGGGGCGTGGCTGGGTGTGGTGTTCTGCGGCGTCTCGTTGGTTGTGGCGGGTGCGGCGTTCGACACGAATAATCCTCCGAATTGGAGACTGCATCCATTAGCGCGCGGGGCTTCGCGCGGTTTGGCTCGACAGAAGAAAGGTACGCTATGCGGATGTGCGGGAGCAACGTGGGCTAAGGTTTTAGGATTTGTTGCCGATAATCAGACGGCGATGTGCACAAACCCCATCGAATGGCGTACAAAGGTGCGTTCTGTTGCATCGAAAGAGACGCTGTAGATGAGTGATGAACGTAGGGAGATTTTATGAATAAGTTGAATCGGTGGTGGATTGCCCTGGCTGGGGTTGTGCTGCAGATGGCTTTGGGCGCGGTGTACGCGTGGAGCGTGTTCCGGGTTCCGCTTGCGAAGCAGTTTCATTGGACGATCTCACAGGTGACGCTGACGTTCACGATCGCGATCATGGTGTTGGGGTTTGCGTCGTTCTTCGGCGGCCTTTGGCTGAAGCGCGTCGGGCCGCGAACGGTGGCGCTGACCGGCGGGACGATGTATGGATTGGGGTTGTTTTTGACCAGCTTTTCGAACCACGGGCTCTACTGGCTTTACCTGTCGTATGGCGTGATCGGTGGTATCGGGCTTGGCCTGGGCTACATCGTGCCGATCGCGGTGCTGCTGAAGTGGTTCCCGGATAAGCGTGGCTTGATGACAGGGATTGCGGTGGGCGGTTTTGGTGCGGGCGCGCTGGTGACGGCACCGGTGGCGACGCGGCTGATTGCGACGGTCGGCGTGTTGCAGACGTTTGCATACCTGGGAATTGTGTTCCTGGTGGTGTGCGTGGCTTCGGGCTTCTTTATGCAGAATCCGCCGGAGGGCTGGGTTCCTGAAGGTTGGACGCCGACTGCGAAGCAGAATGCGCAGGAACACGCGCGAAGCTTTACGCTGGGCGAAGCGTTGCGGACGTGGCAGTGGTGGGCGTTGTGGCTGCTGCTCTTCCTGAATACTTCGGCGGGTATTTCGATCATCTCGCAGGAAGCTCCGATGTTCATGGAGTTTGCCAAGGTAGCGGCGATTGTGGCGGCGGGGATGGTTGGGGTCGTGAGCATCGGGAACGCGCTGGGGCGGGTGTTCTGGGCTTGGGCTTCGGACTTCCTCGGGCGGCGCTGGACTTTCGCCTTGATGTATCTGCTACAGATTGCGCTGTTCTGGTTCCTGCCGAGCCTGCATGTGGTGGGCGTGATCACGGCGGTGAGCTTCGTGATTCTGATGTGCTACGGCGGCGGTTTCGGCACCATGCCAGCGTTTGCCGCGGACTACTTCGGGCCAGCGAATGTGGGTTCCATCTACGGATTGATGCTGACGGCGTGGGGTTTCGCGAGTGCGTTTGGCCCGCTGCTGATTGCGCATATGCGGCAGACCAGCGGCAACTATACGACCGGGCTGCACGTGATCGCAGGCATCATGCTGCTTTCGGTGGTTGTGCCCCTGGTGGTGCGGCCTCCGGCCAAGACGGCAGCCGCTTAGCGGAAGCTCGGGATTCGGCTCTGTTTCGAAAGAGTGAAAATGGAGCCGAATGCCCGGGTTTGCGCTTGCGGGTTGCTAGGGGTGGGAGTAGAGTCGCGACATCGCCTGGTACGAAACAGATGTTGGACTTCTTCGTCATTTCGGTGTTTTTCTCGATGGTGCTGGCGCCATGCGTCGTAGCGTCGGTGTCGACGCACCTTGAGGCGCGCACCGCCTCGAAGTCTGTTGGCAAGGCGAGGAGTTAGTGGAGTTTTCGTCAGGAGCGATGATCGGCTTCTTTCTGGGTTTCGCGTTCGGCGTCGGGTGTGCGCTGGCGGTGATGTACTCGATCTATATGGGTGGGTACCGGGCGGCCGTGAAGGAGATGCGGGCGGCGATGCCTACGGACCGGCTGAAGCAGGCGTTGGAGAAGGTGGAGAGTACCGAAAGATAGGTGCGGTTTCGCGGAGGCAAAGAACCCACCCTGGCTCCGCGAGGGTGGGGCACCCTGGGTATCGCTTTGTCTATGGATGCAGTTGCTGGTGCCAGGCCCAGGCGCTGGCGATGATGTCGTCGAGCGCGGGGTATTGCGGCGTCCAGCCGAGGTCGCGCCGGATGGCTTCGGAGCTGGCGACGAGGACGGCGGGGTCGCCGGGGCGGCGGGGATGGAGTTCGACGGGAATGGGAAGGCCTGTCACCTTGCGGACGGAGTCGATGACCTGCTGGACGGAGAAGCCGTGGCCCGTGCCGATGTTGTAGATGACGTGCTCGCGGGTTTCGAGGGCCTGGAGTGCGAGCAGGTGCGCATGGGCGAGGTCGGCGACGTGGATGTAGTCGCGGACGCAGGTGCCATCGGGCGTCGGATAGTCGTTGCCGTAGATGCGGATGGAAGCCCGGCGGCCCAGCGCGACGTCGAGGATGAGCGGGATAAGGTGCGATTCGGGCTCGTGATTTTCACCGTAGCCGGGGATGGCACCGGCGACGTTGAAGTATCGCAGGGCGGCAAAGCGAAGGCCGTGGGCGGTCGCCTGCCAGCGCATCATGTATTCCGAGAGCAGTTTGGATTCGCCATACGGGTTGGTGGGTGAGAGCTTTGCGTCTTCGAGGATAGGTGTCTTCTCTGGTTCCCCGTAGCAGGCGGCCGTCGAGGAGAAGACCAGCTTCTTGTGGCCGGTGGCCTGCATGGCCTCGAGCAACGAAAGTGTACCGGCCGTGTTGTTACGGAAGTACAGCTCTGGCACCTTCATGGATTCGCCCGCTTCGATGAGTGCGGCGAAGTGCATCACACCATCGAACGGCCCGTGGCTGAGTGTTGATTCGAGGAGGGTTCTGTCAGCGAGTGAGCCTTCGACGAGCGTTGCGCCCGCGGGCACGGCGGAGCGGCGGGAGTGACAGAAGTTGTCGAAGATGGTGATGTGGTGTCCGGCGGAGAGGAGGATTCGGCATACGGTGCCGCCGATATACCCGGCTCCGCCGGTGATGAGGATATTCATGGATTCCCCTTTAGCGAGAAGGTTGGCTGAAACTTTCGGGTCGATGGTGCAACAAATGTACCAGCGGGACAGCCCCATTTGGGCGAGGCAGAGAAGGCGCTTAGCCGACTATAAAGGGTTCAGACGGATTTGCCGATGGCAGAGAAAGGCAATGCCGCAGGAACCGAACTTTATACTCTCCCCCGACCGGGCTTCACTCGGGGACGTTATTCTTTTGATATTGTCCTTGCAATGACTAAACTTGGCTGATGAGTGAAATTCGGGGCCGCGCAAGTTAAAAACGGCTTCACCTGTAGTGACTGAACTGTTCTTGTTCGAAACGGACTGAGAGGAAAGGGAAGCCTCTCACACTGACTACGACACTCTGATTGCTTCGCGAATCGCGGAGCGTCTGATCTAAAGGATTTTCTTACCATGGCAAAACCTCTCCGCAGCGCGAACCCGCATCCGCAGGATATCCAGTTCACCCACTTCGGCGTGCTGGATACGGGTGGCCAAAGCAAGAGCTCTTTGTTTACATCGATCACGATCAATGTGGTGGTGGCGTTGATTGCGATTATCATCAGCGCGGCCGCGGTGAAGGCGAAGCTCGAGGACGACAAGCTGAAGGAGCTGACCTTTGTCACGGTAAAGCCTTTGCCCAAGCCGCCACCGCCCAAGATCATTCCTCCCAAACCGATTCCACGGCCGCTTGAGATCAAGCCGGTCGAGCCGAAGATCGAGCTTCCGAAGATAGCGCCGCCGGTGCTTCCAAAGCCGATGCCGGTCGCGCAGCCGAAGCCTCTACCGGTGGTGACGCCGGCTCCGCCGAAGGTGGTGGTTGCGGCTGCGGCGCCGAAGCCTATGCCGGTGAACCTGGGGCATTCCGCCTCGGTTGTGAATCATGACGCTCATCCCGCGCCTGTCTCGCTCGGCCAGATGAACAATCCGATCGCTCCGTCGAACCGTCCTGCGACCGCGTCGGTGAACCTGGGGAATGCGGGGATGTCCGGAATGCCTCCGGGAACGGGTCGCGGTGCGAATGCGACCGCGGTAAGGCTTGGTTCGGGTCAGCCAAACGGAAGTCTTTCCGGGAATGGATCGCGTGCCGTCGCCGGGGTAAACCTGGGTGTGCGCAATGGAACGCCTGGCGGAAACGGGAATGGGATTGGAACGCGCCCAGCGCAGGTATCGCTCGGGCAGGCGCCCCCGCAGCCATCCGCGCGCTCGGTCGCTCTTGAGCATCCTCCGGCGCGGACCGGACCGCAGGTGTTGTATAAGCCGAGGCCGGCGTACACGCCGGAGGCGACCGCGGCGAAGGTCGAGGGCGTGGTTTCGGTCAAGATCCGGGTGGCTTCGAACGGCGCCGTGACGGTACTGGGCGTGACCAACGGTCTGGGCTATGGATTGGATCAATCCGCGGTTCGCGCGGTACAGGGAACACGCTTTCGGCCTGCAGTGGACGCAAATGGCAACCCCACCGATTGGGAAGGTGTCGTAAACATTTCATTCCAGATGGCTGCGTAGAGTGGGGGCCGTCACAGGGGACGCGCATTGGGGCGGGTTTATCGATTCGCCTGTTACCACCGGTTGAGCGGCAGGCCGCTTAGGACGGGAACCGTAAGAACATTCGAGGAGCTGCACAACATGACAGTAAGGACACAAACCATCGCCGGAATGACGCTCGCTCTCCTGGTGGCCTCCGCTATGCCGGGCCATGCCTCGGGGATCGACCTCTTCAAGAAGAAGAAGGAAGAGGTACAGGGGAAGAAGCTGACCCCTGCGCAGAGTGCGCTGATCGATAAGGCGATCGTTCGCGAGAAGCAGGTGATCAAGGTCGTCAAAGAGCGCGCTCCGCTGGTTGAGACGTACATCCAGAACATGAAGCCGGACCCGGTGATGCGGCAGGTTCCGGAGTCGGACGAGCACTTCCTCGGTCGCGTGGAGTTTAGCCGGATCATCGGGGACAATCCGTACGAGGCGGGTCCGAAGGCGGGCGAGAAGCCGACGACGATGGGCCGGTTCAAGAACTCGTTGAACTTTCTGAATGGGCTGGGCGGCTCCTTGCACCTGCAGTTTCACGAGTCCGGCTTCGTGCAGATGCTGCTGATGGACTCGAACAACTTCGATAAGCAGCACTATAACTTCTTCTTCGTGCGCAACGACTTCCTTGGCAACACGCCGACCGCAGTCTTCGACGTAACGCCGGCGGGCGGAAAGAACGAGCGTGGGCGGTTCTTCGGGCGCATCTGGGTGGAGACGCGGAACGGCAACGTGGTTCGCTTCAACGGCGATTTTGCCGGCTCCGAGAAGGATTACCAGGAGTTCTTCCACTTCGATAGCTGGCGCACGAACGTGCAGCCGGATCTTTGGCTGCCGACCAGCTTCTATGTCGAAGAGAGCGATCCAAAGAGCCAGACGAGCACGCTGAAGTTCAAGGCGATCAACCATGTCTGGGGCTATGTGCTGAAGGTGCCGGACACCAATGCGCAGCAGACCTCGCTGGATGTGGTGGGCGCGCAGGACGTCTCGAACGACGCGCAGGACGTAAGCCCGCTGGGTGCGGAGCGCGCGTTCGTGAAGCAGGCTGAGGATAACGTGGTGGAGCGTCTGTTCCAGGCCGGGTTGCTGGACGCACCGAGCGACTTCGACAAGACGCTGGAGGCGCTGGCCAACAACATCCTGGCTTATAACAATATCGCGGTGAGCAGCCCGATTCACGTGCGAACGCTGCTGACGGAGCCGCTCGAATCGCTGGCTGTGGGCAATACGATCATCCTCTCGAAGAGCCTGATCGACACGACCGCTGTGGTGACGCAGGATGGCGCACAGCAGATGGGCAACCTGAACGCCTTGCTGGCGTTTCAACTGGCGCATATCGTGACCGGCCACAAGCTGGATACGAAGTACGCGTTCAACGATCGGCTGCTGTTCCCGGATAACTCTGCGTTCAAACGGATCCCGATGCACCATACGGATGCGGATAACGCGGAAGCGGCGAAGAAGGCGATCGAGCTGCTGAATGCAAAGGAACTGGCGGACGGGCAGAAGTACTTCGGGCTTTACCTGCAGCAGCTTCAGCAGCGGGTGAAGGCGTTGCGTGCGCTGAACGAGCCGATGATCGGCGACGGACTGGTGAAGGGCGACAACGATACGTCGTTCTGGCTGGGCGCGCTGATGCCGAAGGCGGAGAAGCTGGACGTGAAGAACCTGAAGCAGCAGGCGGCCGAGCCATTATCGGCGTTCCTCCGCTTCGACCCATGGACGGACCAGGTGATTACGTTGCATACCGCATACGAGCCGTTGCTGAGCGCGAGCGACAAGATGCCGTTTGAGGTGACTCCGGTTTACATCAAGCTTTCGTACTTCAAGCCTGCCGTTGACGCGGCGCCCCCGGCGTCTGCTGCTCCGGCGACTGATCCGAACGCGGCTCCCGCAGCGGGAACGGCCGTACCCGGCGATCCGAATGCAGCCCCTGCACCGGGCACGGCTGCACCGGCTGATCCAAATACAGCGCCTGCGGGAACGCAGCCCAATCCTCCGGTTCAGGACCAGGCTGCTCCTGCTCCTGCTCCGGCACCAGCGCCTCAAGGAGGAGGCGGCAAATAGAAATCTTCGATCTCTCTAAGGAATGATTGGGTTAAAGCCGGAAATAATCATCGAGTCCATCCCACGAAGGTGGTACTCTCTGAGTTACCCCCAGTTTCATCATCCGGCCCCGACACCCAATCTCTTTTCGGAGAAGGTCATGAAGAAGACGTGGATTTTCTGCGTTATCACCGGGCTCGTGTCTTTGGTTCCCACCCTCCATTCCCAGGCCGTCTATACAGCGTCAAAGACGCCCTTCCTGGAAGTCGGAGGAGGATACCTCTACCTTAACAGCGATTTCACACCACACCATACCAGTGCGGGAGCAACCGCCTGGGTCGACGCCAACCTTAATAGTTTTGTCGGGCTTGAAGCTGAGGGCCACGACGGATATGAGAACGCTTACAAGTACGGCGAGACCTCATTTCTGGTCGGTCCAAGGTTCTCGATGCGCCAAGGCAAAGGCAGCCTGTATGCCAAAGCCATGGTGGGTCGGGGCACCTTGAAACACGAAGTGACAGGGGGCACCAGCAGTTCATACGAACTGTACGCGTTTGGTGCCGGAATCGATTACCATGTCAGTCCCAGTTTCAAGGTAAGGGTCGTGGACGCGGAGTTCCAGACATGGGCTTCGTTCAAGCCGAACGGTTTGACTCCATACGCCATCAGCTCGGGCTTGATGTATAGCTTTCACTGATCGTTCCGGCGACTGGCATCCTGAGAATTCTTGGGAAGACCTGAATCATCTGGAATGGTCTGAACTGGAGAAGCCGGTTGATGAAAACGTCAGTGTTGGGCCTTTTCTTTCTCTGTTGTTTGGGCTCTCTGCTGGGGCAAGCGACGCCCACCGCAAGCAAGACCTTCGATTTGCAGGTGGGAGGCGGGTTTGTTCTTGATCACGGCGATTATGGGGCGACCTGGTATCGGGGTGGGGCAATTTACTCAACTCTGGATGTCACTCCTCATTTCGGCGCGGAGATTAACTTTCACCAGGCTGACTATCCCACAAGTGCGCAGTATGAGCGCACCTACGAGATAGGAGGTCGTTACCATCGTACGTATGGACGGTTTTCACCCTATGCGAAGGTGCTGTATGGGCGCGGCGTCTTCAATTTTGTCTATAACGGCGCGGTTGTAGCCAACCTTGCTTATAACGAGTTTGCTTTTGGTGGGGGAACGGATTACGCGGTTCTTCCATGGCTAAACGTTCGTGCAGACTACGAATACCAGATGTGGCATAGTTTCCCGCCGAACGGGTTGAGCCCGCAACTCCTCACGATTGGGGTTGCGTATCACTTCCCGGGCGGATTAGAAAAAGGCAAGCGCTTTCACTAAGCGCTTGCCTTTTTTCCGTCTCCCGCCAGCAGGTTAGAAGTGGTAGGCGATGCCAATGGCAGGCAGGCTGGAGAGTTCGTAGCGATTGGTGTTGAAGCGATCGACGAACTGCGGCGCCTTGTAGATGAGGCCGTGGTACTGCACGCGAAGATCGAAGCTGGGGCTGATCTCATAGGCCACGCCTCCCCCGACCATTGCGGCGATCCGGGTGTTCGACGAAGCGTCGAGTGTGGCCGTGCCTTCCTGAATCGGAGTGAAGAAGACGCCGCCGACGCCAACCTCCACAAACGGGTTGAAGTTCTTGAAGGTCAGCCCGTAGACGTACGCGACCGTGCCTTCCTGCTGGCGGGTGTGGATGTTGTTCTCAATCGAGCTGCCGCAGCAGGTGAAGTAGTTGGTGTTCTGGAGGAAGCTGTAGTTTGCCTCGAGAGCGCTGCGCGGAGTAAGCAGGTAACGGTAGCTGAGCAGGACACCCCCGGTGTTGCTGGGGTTCAGCGTAACGGCGTTGCCGTGGACGGTGGGTCCGATGAGGTCGAGGCCGCTGACGCTGATGTCTTGCCGGCTTTCCTGCGCGTACACGGCGGTCGTCGAAAGCACGAGCGCGCCCAACAAAATCGTCTTCTTCATTCTTTGCCAAGCCCTCTCAAGATCACGCGATTCAACCTCTTTGACTCTCATCGTGTTCCATTGGTTATGGAGGGAGAAGGGTGAATTCGCTCTAGGTAATTGTACCCGTTGGAGAGGGGTGGATTCATTCTACGGCGCAAAAAGGCCGGAGCGTGTGAACCACGCTCCGGCGCGGAGGTGAGGAGTTTCCTACCCTAGTTGGAGGGCGGCGGAGGTGGCGGCGGACCCTGCTCGCCCTGCTGATGTTCCGCACGGCGTTCCTGCATCTTCGCCTGCATGGCGTCGAATTTGGTCTTCTGGTCGTCGGTAAGGACTGCGCGGATGTTGCTCTGCGCGGTCTGGCGAATCGACATCATCCTGGCGTGACGGTCCGCGGGCGCCGTGGTGGTATCGCTGCGGAGCGCCTCCATCTGCTGGTGCGAGGTCGTCTGGATGGCCTTTACCTGGGTGACCTGGTCGGGCGTAAGGTTGAGGGCTCTGGTCATGTGCTCGAGCTGATGCTCTTCGCCCCCACGGCCGTGCCAGCCGCCTTGCGGAGGCTGCTGCTCAGTCTGGGGTGCGGGCGGCGTATCCTGCGCGAGCATTGGCGCGGCGGCGAGGCCGAGCGTGCAAGCGAAGGTGATAAGAGCGCTGCGAAGCGTAATGCGGCTTGTGTGAATCATGGTAAGAATCTCGCTTTCGGGTTGCGTGAGGTGGATGCTCCAACCAGAGTTCCCGGGTGCACTCCGGTCATTCGTCTACAGCGTACAGACGAGGATTTGGCGAAAATGTTCCGGCTTCCCATTTATTTTCAAGAAGGTTGGAAGCGATAGGGATCGCCGTGAGCGGTGGCATACGCCTGAACCACTTTGAGGAAAGCCACCGCGGCGTGTGAGAGCGTAGCCTGCCGGCGGTAGACGAGGCGGAGCTTGCGTTCGATCTGCAGTTCTTTGATGGGGATACGGACGAGCGTGCCGGCAGCAAGCTCATTCTGCACCGTGAGCCCCGGCACGAGGGCGACGCCGTTACCCATCTGGACAAAGCGTTTGATGGCGTCGAGCGATGGGAGTTCGACGGTCATATTGAGCGGCGTGCGATGGCGCCGAAACGCCTGAATCACCTTCTGGCGCTGCGGCGACGGGATGTTGTGTGCCACAAAGTTCTGCGTGCCAAGCTGGCGGATGGAGACTTCGGCGGCTCGGGCCAGCGGGTGCCCTGGATTCGCAATCAGCGAGAGTTCATCCCGGTAAACGACGACGGATTGCACCTGCGGGTCGTCGGGCTTGAAGGAGAGCACGCCGATTTCGACGGAGTGCATGAGAACCTCATCGGAGATGCGGCTTGCGAGAGCTCGCTGCACGGCGACCTTGATATGCGGATTCTGTCGGCGGTATTCGTCGAGCAGCGGCAGCAGGTAAAGGCAGGTGTACTCGTTGGCCGCAAGGTTTAGACGCCCGCGATGAAGCTCGCGGAGCTCAGTCAACGCGCCGGCCGCCTCGTTGCGGAGGTTGAGTAGCTTGAGCGCGTAGTCGCGCAGGACGTCGCCGGCGTCGGTGAGGGAGCCATCGCGGGCAGAGCGCTCGAACAGGACCTCTCCGAGTTCGGCTTCGAGCTTGGCGACGGCCTGCGACACGGCGGGCTGCGTGCGGTGCAGGCGGGCCGCGGCGCGCGAGAAGCTCCGCTCTTCGGCGACAGCCAGGAAGGTTTCGAGTTGGAAGAGGTCCATGCGCCGATTCCTCAGGGTGGGGTTGCGGGTTTATCATCGGCAACGAGAGGGGCCTCGGGCTGCCGGACAAATACGGTCTGCGTTCTGCTCAATAGCGCGATTAGAAATAATGATACTCGTTCTCGAACGCATAAGGTTTGATTATGATGGGTGTCATTGAAAGAGCCAAGCCTATGTCCTCAGAACCTGCCGTAGCCGAACAGATCGTCTTCTTCGACACCACGCTTCGCGATGGCGAGCAGAGCCCCGGATGCACGATGCACAACGGCGAGAAGCTGCGCATGGCGCACCAACTTGCGGCGCTTGGGGTTGATGTGCTGGAGGCAGGGTTTGCCATCGCTTCCGACGGGGATCTCGAATCGATCCGGGCGATCGCGCGTGAAGTGCGCGGGCCGCGGATTACGTCGCTCGCCCGTTGCAAGCGCGAGGATATTGAGGCAGCCGCGAGGGCGATCGAGCCGGCACCGGTAAACCGCATCCACGTCTTCCTGGCAAGCAGCGACCTGCATCTGGAAGCGAAGCTTCGCATCACCCGCGAGCAGGCGCTGGAACAGGCTGCGGAATCGGTGGAGCTGGCCGGCCGATTTACCGACGATGTGGAGTTTTCGGCTGAAGATGCGACGCGATCGGACCCGGGTTTCCTGGTGAAGATTGTGACTGCCGCTGTGAAGGCCGGCGCGACGACGATCAATCTCCCGGATACTGTGGGGTATACGACGCCGGATGAGTATAAGGCACTTTTCCAGAGGATGAAGCGGGAGATTGCGGGCGCGGAGAAGATCATCTTTTCGACACATTGTCACAACGACCTGGGCATGGCCGTTGCGAACTCGCTTGCGGGCATTGAAGGCGGAGCGCGTCAGGTGGAATGCACGATCAATGGCATCGGTGAGCGTGCGGGCAATGCGGCGCTCGAAGAGATTGCGGCTGCGCTGGCTACCCGTCGCGACAAGTTTCCGTACCGCAACCACATCGTGATGCCTCAGCTTTACCCGACGAGCCGCTTGCTGGGAGAGCTTATCAGCTTCGGCTGCTCGCCGAACAAGGCGGTGGTCGGGGCGAATGCGTTCGCGCATGAGAGCGGGATTCATCAGCATGGGGTGCTCGCCAACCCGCTGACGTACGAGATTATGACGCCTGAAAGTGTCGGGGTTTCGTCGACCAACCTGGTGCTCGGTAAGCACAGCGGGCGGCGGCTACTGGAGCAGAGGTTGCGGGAGCTGGGACATCCGCTGAACCGGAAGGAGCTCGATGCCGTGTATGAGCGGTTTACGGCGCTGGCGGATCGCAAGAAGTCGATCTACGACCAGGATTTGGTTGGGTTGTTGCGCGAAGATCATGATGCCGTTTCGGCCTAGTTTTTGAGGACTTGTTGACGATGAAGTTGAAGATTGCAGTGCTGGCAGGTGATGGAATCGGACCGGAGGTAACGCAGGAGGCCACAGGGATTCTGCGTGCCGTGGCGGAGCTGGGTGGGCACGAGTTTACGTTTGTACCGGGGCTGATTGGGGGGGTGGCAATTACAGAAGCGGGAACGCCCTTGCCGCCCGCTACGCTCGACCTGGCGCTCGATGCGGATGCGGTCTTCCTGGGCGCGGTGGGTGATCCGAAGTTCGGTGCGCTGGCGCCCGATAAGCGGCCGGAGGCGGGACTGCTGCAGATCCGGCAGGCGCTGGGCGGCTTCGCGAATCTGCGGCCGTCGGTCGCGTATGCTGCGCTGTCCGGAAACTCGCCGCTGCGGCCCGAGGTGACCGACGGCGCGGACATTCTGTTCGTGCGCGAGCTGCTGGGCGGCTTGTATTTTGGCGCGCCACGCTGGTGGGATAAGACGACGAGCGCGAACGGCGGCGGTGAGGCCATCAACACCATGCGCTACACGCGCGACGAGGTGGTGCGCGTGGCACGCGTCGCCTTCGAGCTTGCGGAAAAGCGCCGCAAGAAGGTGACGAGCGTCGATAAGGCCAACGTGCTCGAGGTGTCACAGCTATGGCGCGCGACCGTCACCGACGTAGCGAAGGAGTATCCGGGAGTGACGCTCGAGCACCAGCTGGTGGACTCGATGGCAATGCACCTGATGAATATCCCGAGGAATTTTGATGTGGTTCTGACGGAAAACCTTTTCGGTGACATATTGTCCGATGAGGCTGCTGTGATTACCGGATCGCTCGGCATGCTGCCTTCGGCGACCATCGGCGGAGCAGTCAATCTCTATGAGCCGGTGCATGGTTCGGCTCCGGATATCGCCGGCACCGGCAAGGCGAATCCGCTGGGCGCGATCCTTACGGCGGCGATGGTGCTGCGGCACTCGGCGCATCTTGAGGCGGAAGCTGCGGCGATCGAAGCCGCAGTGCAGCACGTGTTGAGCGAGGGATATCGCACCGCCGATCTGGCTCGCGTTTCTGCAGGAGCAGGCGCCAGTGCCTCGCAGCCCGTGGTTTCGACACGAGAGATGGGCAAGCTGGTGCAGCAGGCGCTGACCGACGCGACCGATCGCCAGCAATCGATGCATGCGGTGTAAGCGATGATGAGCTTTTCTGCCAGAACGAGGTACCTGCTGGTGAGCGCCGCCGTGATTGTTGCGGCGCTGGCGAAGCTCGCCATGGGCACGCGGCCATTGATCATCATCGTGGCGTTGGCCACGTTTCTGGTTGCGGGCAACGGGGCGGTGTGGCTTTCGGGCTCAAAGGAGCGCGCCATTCGGCGGCAGCAGAAACGGGACTACTACGCGGGATGAGCATGCATTCAATGGTTTTCACAACCCGGACTTTGGGCAGGACACTTGCTGTTACGTTTGCGGCTCTGCTTTGCGCAGGCACGCTGCGTGCGCAACTGATCGGAGAGCCGCCACTGGTACAGCACGAGGTGAAGCGCGCAAAGAACAAGCGCGGCGACCTGGAATGGATGTGGCAGTACAGCCCACCTCCTGCAGGCGGACGCGAGCACGAGCTGATCATGGATCCGAACTTCCAACCCTTTCTACATGAGTACTTCACTGCTCCGCAGACGTTCTGGGGGCCGCAGAATGGGGACCCGAAGGACCCGAACCACAAGTCGCTTGCGGATACCGCGTACGACTTCCTCTCCGTACCCGGGACCGTAATCGCAGATCAGAATCGTTACATTACCGCCACGGGGTGTGTGTTTCACTTTTGCCCGTCCCGTGGGCTCATCTTTGCTGACCTTGACGGCAAGAATCCGCTGGTGGCGTTCGCGGCGATCCAGTGGATCAAGAGCAGCCACACGACAAGCGACCCGGATGCGGAGTATACGTTGTGGGTCTTTCCGGATCAGGTTCCGGGGACGCCGCAGAACCCGACGCATCTGCCCGGGCCGCTGGTGCACTCGCTGGTGCGCTGGATGAAGACGCCGATGGCCGGCTCGGGCATCGTGCAGAAGGTTACCGCGGCAATCCTGGTTGATCCGGATGGCACACCGCACCAGATTCCAGTTCCGACGGAAGGGATTCAATGAGCGCGAAGACACTGTTTGAAAAGGTTTGGGAGCAGCATGTCGTGGTTGAACCGGCGGGCGAGCCGTCGATCCTGTATATCGATCTGCACCTCGTCCATGAGGTAACCAGTCCGCAGGCGTTCGACGGCTTGCGCATGTCTGGGCGCAAGCTGCGCCGGCCGGATCGTACCGTCGCGACGGTCGACCACAACGTGCCCACATCGTCTGTTCAGGATCGGTTACATATCCTCGATCCCATCGCCAATAGACAAATTGAAGCCCTGCGTACGAACTGCGCTGAGTTCGGGGTCGAGCTGTATGACGTGCAGTCGCCGGAGCAGGGGATCGTCCACATCATCGGACCGGAGCTGGGTCTGACCAAGCCGGGAATGACGATCGTGTGCGGCGACTCGCACACCAGCACGCACGGGGCGTTTGGCGCGCTGGCCTTCGGCATCGGCACCAGCGAGGTCGAACACGTGATGGCCACGCAGACGCTGCCGCAGGGCAAGCCGAAGACCTTCCGCATCAACGTCGACGGCAAGCTGCCGCTGGGCGTGACGGCCAAGGACATCGTACTGCACATCATCGGCGAGATTGGCACCGCGGGCGCGACCGGCTATGTAGTCGAGTACGCAGGTTCAGCGATTCGCGGGCTTTCGATGGAAGGCCGCATGACGATCTGCAACATGAGCATCGAGGCAGGTGCACGCGCGGGCATGATCGCTCCCGATGAGACCACCTTCGCGTATCTCAGGGGGCGCAAGTTTTCACCAAAGGGCGCAGCGTGGGATGAGGCGGTCGCCCACTGGACCAGTTTGGTTACAGAAGAAGGTGCAGTGTTTGACCGTGAGCTGCACATCGACGCCGCGCACCTGACCCCAACCGTCACCTGGGGTACCTCGCCAGGCATGGTGACGGGCATCGACTCCTCCGTGCCGGTGCTGCCGGAGAGTGCAAGCGAGGCGGACGTGAAGGGCTTTGAACGCGCGCTCGAATACATGAATTTGAAACCCGGTATGCCGATGCAGGAGATCGCCATCGACCGCGTCTTCATTGGCTCCTGCACCAACGCGCGCATCGAAGACCTGCGCGCCGCCGCCAAGCTGGTGCGGGGCTATCAAGTGGCGACGACGGTGAAGGCGATGGTCGTGCCGGGATCGCAGCATGTGAAGGCGCAGGCGGAACTCGAAGGACTGGACGCCGTCTTTAAGGCAGCGGGATTCGACTGGCGCGAGCCCGGCTGCAGCATGTGCCTGGGGATGAACCCGGATATCCTCGAGCCCGGCGAACGTTGCGCTTCCACCTCCAACCGGAACTTTGAAGGACGCCAGGGACGTGGCGGACGTACGCACCTTGTGAGCCCCGTCATGGCGGCTGCCGCGGCGATCACCGGCCACCTGACGGATGTGCGGACGTGGGAGTTCAAGGACTGCCAGTAAGACAGCTGCTAACGAAGGATGTGAGGGATTTATGCAGGCGATCAATGTACTCAGCTCGAAGGCGGCGCCGCTCGATATCTCGAATATCGACACCGACCAGATTATTCCGAAGCAATTTCTGAAGAGGATCGAGCGCACTGGATACGGTGAATTTCTCTTCTTCGATTGGCGGCGCATCCAGGATGGCCCCGATGCCGGCAAACCGGATGCTTCCTTTGCGTTGAACAAGCCGGAGTACGCAGGCGCGAAGATCCTGATCGCAGGCAAGAACTTCGGCTGCGGCAGTTCGCGCGAGCACGCCGCATGGGCGCTTACCGACTTCGGTTTCCTCGCCGTAATCGCCCCCAGCTTCGCGGATATCTTCTTCTCGAACGCCGGCAAGAACGGCATGATCCTGGTGCGGCTGTCCGAGGCCGATGTCGACCTGCTGACACATCGCTCGATGGCGCGGCCGGATCACACGCTTACCGTCAACCTCGAAGCGCAGACAGTGATCGATGATGAGGGTTTCTCCGCCTCGTTTGAGATCGACGCGTTCCGCAAGTATTGCCTGCTGAACGGACTCGACGACATTGGGCTGACACTGCGGCATGAGGCCGAGCTGGACGCGTTTGAGAAGAAGCACGATGCCGAGTTCTGGCTGGAGCCGCGGGTTCACGCCGCAGCGTAGGTAGCAGCAGACCATTCACGAGAGGAGGAACGATGACGGAGTTGAAGATGGATCGGCGCGCGTTACTCAAGTCGCTTGGCTCGCTGTCGTTGGCCTTGCTCGTGCCGGCGGGTGCCCTCGCGTTCGACAACGAACTCCTTCTTCATCAGCCGCTGCCGGCCCGCGCGGACGGTGAACTCGACATCCACCACATCGACACCGGGCGCGGAAACTGCGCGCTGATTGTGGGCCCGGACGGAACCGCGATGATGATCGACGTGGGCATTGCGGACGTGAAGCCCGAGACCTCCGGAGAGCCGCATCCTGACGGTTCGCGGCGCCCCGGCGAATGGATGGGGCGCTATGCGCTGCGACAGGTTTCGAGCGGCAAGCTCAAGTACCTCGTCGTCACGCATCTGCATGCCGACCACATGGGCGGCGTGCCGGATGTCGACGCGTTATTGCCGATCGCTACCGTGATTGATCGCGGGTTTCCAGACTATGGTGACGCGCAGCCACCTGTGTCTCCGTACACCGATACATACCTCGCATATTTGAAGACGCGGGTAGCGCAGGGGCGCGCAGTCGAGAAGGTGGTGGTCGGTTCTGAGCGGCAGATGCAAATGCCAGGGCTCAAGATCCGTTCGATTGCAGCAAGCGGCTCCGTCTGGACCGGCGTGGGCGAAGCTGCCGAAACCCACTTGCTGGCAAAGAGTTCGGTTCCTGCAAGCGACTGGCCCGGCGAGAATGTGTTTTCGCAGGCGCTGCGGCTGACCTACGGCAAGTTCAGCTACTGGAACGGCGGCGACCTGTGCTGTGACACAGAAGACGGACGCCTGCCGTGGTGGGATACGGAGTCGCCGGCAGCGCGCGTGGCCGGTCGAACAGAAGTTGCGACGGCCGACCATCATGGCTACTTCGACGCTTGCGGACCGGCGTATGTGCATTCGCTCGATGCGCAGGCCTACATTATTCAGGCATGGGATATTGGGCACCCGGGCTCCGCGCAGATGCAGCGCATGGTGGACGACTGGCCCGGCCGGCCGTTGCACGACGTCTTCGTGACTGACCTGCTGCCGGCGAACGCGCTGATCAACCGGCGTTTCGTGCCGAAGCTGAAGAGCCGCAACGGACACGTGGTAGTACGGGTTGCAAAGGGTGGAGAAAGCTACCGCATCTTTGTCGTGGATAGCAGCCGGGAAAACGGAAATGTAACAGCGGTTGTCGGGCCGTACCAGTGTCGCGGCTAGTTGCAATGTTTGATGGATAAAGAAGGGAACGGACAACGTGGCGAACGAAGTAGATCCAAAGAAGAACTCGGCAGCATTGACGGAGGGCCCTTCACGCTCGGCAGCGCGTGCCATGCTGCGGTCGGTGGGCTTCACCAAGGAAGACCTGCATAAGCCCATCATCGGCGTTGCGAATACATGGACCGAGATTGGCCCGTGCAACTTCCATCTGCGTGATGTTGCCGAAGCTGTGAAGCAGGGCATCCGCGAAGCAGGTGGCACGCCGATGGAGTTCAACACCGTCACCATCTCCGACGGCATCACCATGGGCACGCAGGGAATGAAGGCCTCGCTGATCTCGCGCGAGGTGATTGCAGACTCGATCGAGCTTGTAGCGCGCGGCAATCTGTTTGACGGCATCGTCTGCATCGCTGGCTGCGACAAGAACATGCCGGGAGCCGTGATGGCGCTGGCGCGCCTGGATATCCCGGGCATGATGCTCTACGGCGGCAGCATCGCGCCGGGTCATCTGAAGCAGCCCGACGGCACGAACAAGGATGTCACGATTCTGCATGTCTTCGAAGCGATCGGCTCGCATGCCGCGGGCAAGATCGACGATGCGCAGCTGGAGGCAGTGGAGGCGGTCGCATGCCCCGGCCCGGGCGCGTGCGGCGGGCAGTTTACGGCGAACACGATGGCGATGGCGGGCGAGTTTCTCGGCATCTCACCCATGCTGCTGACGGGCGTCCCCGCGATGGCGAAGGACAAGGCCAGCGCCAGCCGCGAAGCCGGCCGCATGGTGATGGACATGGTGCGCAAGGGCACCAAGCCGAGCTCGGTTCTGACGCGTGCTGCGCTTGAGAACGCAATCGCCGCGGTGTGCGCCTCGGGTGGATCGACCAATGCCGTGCTGCACCTGATCGCCATTGCGCGGGAGCTCGGCATACCGCTCGAGATGAAGGACTTCGACGAGATCTCCGAGCGCACGCCGTTTATCTGCGATCTATCGCCTGGCGGCAAGTACGTCGCGAAGGACTACCAGGACGCGGGCGGCTCGCGCGTGCTCGCCAAGCGTCTCAAGGAACGCGGCCAGTTGAAGGATGGACCGACTGTCTCCGGCAAGACGATCTTTGAAGAGGCAGATGCAGCAGCTGAGGCGCCCGGGCAGCCCGTGATTCGTGAGTGGGCTGATCCGCTGAAGGCTACCGGCGGCCTGGTGATCATGCACGGCAACCTGTCGCCTGAGGGTTCGGTGATCAAGGTGGCAGGGCACGAGCGCATTCACCACCAGGGACCGGCGCGCGTGTTCGACTCCGAGGATGACTGCTTTGCTGCGGTCGAGGCCGGCAAGATCAATCCGAACGATGTGCTGGTCATCCGCTATGAGGGGCCGAAGGGAGGCCCGGGCATGCGCGAGATGCTCGCGGTCACTGGCGCCATCAAGGGCATTCCCGAGCTATCGGATAACGTGGCACTCATCACGGACGGCAGATTCTCCGGCGCAACGCGCGGCTTGATGTGCGGGCACGTCGCTCCCGAAGCCTTTCTCGGCGGACCGATTGCCGTAGTGCACGAGGGCGACCTGATCACGTTCGACATCCCCAGGCGCGAACTGCGTTTGGATATCTCGGACGACGAACTCGCTGCGCGATTGAAGGAGTGGAAAGCACCAGAGCCGCGGTACAAGCGCGGAGTCTTTGCCAAGTATGCAGCAAGCGTGAGCAGTGCGAGTGAAGGGGCTGTGACCACCTAAGGCCTGACACGGATTGTACGGATGAACGGATGAGAACAAATCAAATCGTGTCTTCGATCCGTGTTATCCGTTTCATCCGTGGTAGGTAGTTGGTTTTGGATTGGAGAGTGTGATGAACGAACATCCGACGTTGACTGGGGCTGAGATTCTTTGGGCCACGCTGGTGGGTGAGGGCGTGACGACCGTGTTCGGGTATCCGGGTGGAGCGATTCTGCCGATCTACGACGCGCTGCGCAAGTTCCCGATTCACCATGTGCTGGTGCGGCATGAGCAGGGCGCCTCGCACATGGCCGATGGCTACGCACGCGCGAGCGGCCGCGTCGGCGTGTGCATGGCGACCAGCGGGCCGGGCGCGACGAACCTCGTCACGGGCATTGCGACTGCGATGCTGGATTCGATTCCGGTGATTGCGATCACGGGCCAGGTCTCGTCGAAGGTGCTGGGGTCGGACGCGTTCCAGGAGGTCGACATCACCGGCATCACGCTGCCGATTACGAAGCATAACTTCCTGGTGACGCGTGCTGAGGACATTGCTCCGACGGTCCGGATGGCGTTCCAGATTGCAACCAGCGGCCGGCCCGGTCCGGTGCTGATCGACATCACCAAGGATGCGCAGCAGGCTACGTCGGTGTTCGACTTCGAAATGTCGAAGCCCAGGGCTGCGCGGCCGCATCCGATGCACCCGGTCGATGGCCCGGATGCGGGAGCGCTCGAGGCTGCTGTTGCCCTGATCCTCCAGGCCGAACGCCCCGTAATCCTGGCTGGGCATGGGATTACGCAATCGGCTGCGGAGCGCGAGGTGATTACGTTCGCGGAGCGGTTACAAATACCTATCGCCTCCACGTTGCTGGGCCTGGGTGCGGTACCGGCGGGACATCCGCTGTCGCTGGGCATGATGGGGATGCATGGCGAATCGTGGGTGAACGAGGCGATCCAGAATGCGGATCTGCTGCTGGCGTTCGGAATGCGCTTCGACGATCGCGTGACCGGGAACCTGGCGAGCTATGCGCCGAAGGCGAAGAAGATTCATGTGGAGATTGACCCGAGCGAGATCTCGAAGAACGTGAAGGCGGATGTCGCGCTGGTGGGGGATCTGAAGGCAGTGGTTCAGAAGTTACTCGTGGAACTGCCAACCCATGTCTCAGAAGCGGGACATGGGGCACCCAATATAGAGTGGGTTCAGGAGATCAATGCGAGCAAGGGCACGGCGGCGGTAAGGGATATTCAGAACCTGCCGGATGATGGGCATCTGTATGCCGCGCACGTGATCCACGACATCTGGCGCGAGGCGGTTGCGGCCGGTCGCGAGAAAGAAACCATCATTGTTACAGATGTCGGCCAGCACCAGATGTGGGAGGCGCAGTACTTCAAGCACGAGGCGCCGCGCAGCCTGGTGACGAGCGGCGGCCTGGGCACGATGGGTTTTGCGCTGCCAGCGGCAATCGGCGCGAAGGCTGCGTGCCCGGAGAAGGATGTGTGGGTGATCGCCGGAGATGGCGGCTTCCAGATGACCGCGTCGGAGCTGTCGACGATCGTGCAGGAAGGACTCGCAATCAACATAGCGGTGATCAACAATGGTTTCCTCGGCATGGTGCGGCAGTGGCAGGAGACGTTCTACGAGAAGAACTATTCGGCGTCGCCGATTCTCTCGCCGGACTTCGTGATGCTGGCCGCGGCACATGGGATTGCGGGTGCTCGCGTCACGACGCGCAAAGACGTTGTGCCTACAGTCACCAAGGCTCGCACGAGCGGCAAGGCGTTCCTGATTGAATTCCAGGTGGAGAAGGAAGATGGCGTGTACCCGATGATCGCTCCTGGCGCGGCGTTGCACGAGATGGTGCGCCGGCCGGTGAAAGATCCTTTGCTGGAGACGGCGGAGGATGCATAAGGTGACTCCGTTGAATGACGTAGCCTGTGTAGCCTTCGGGCTGAAGGCCCGGACTATACCAGCCTGGGGCAACGCCCCAGGTGGCCGCATAATTTTTCGCCGAGGGCTGAAGGCCCGAACTATGCGGCTTCCAATTCCAAATGTATCGTTCGTCGCACTCGATTCCGGAACGTTGGAGCAACCTGCGAAACTCGTCCTGAAAGGTTTGCTTCGCGTGGTGGGTCTCCTGGGCATCGATATAGGTCGTCAACGCAAGGAGGTCGGCAGGCCTGACGGAGAAGACGCCGTAACCCCGTTGCCATGCGAAGTCTTGGAGCATCGACGGCTGGGTCTTCAGCCACTTCGAGGAGCAGGTTTTCAACTCCTCAAGCAGCTTGGCGACTGTAACGGTTCGCGAGAGACGGATTGCAAGATGCACGTGGTCGCCAACTCCGCCTACGCGATAGCATTCGCAGCCGGCGTTACGAACGACCGTTGCGAGATAGGCATGGAGATTTGCTCGAACGGAGTTGGTCAGGGTAGGCTCGCGGTCTTTCGTGCTGAAGATTACATGGATCAAGACGAAACCGAGAGTCTGGGCCATGGCGAGGATTATAGTGCGGGCCTTCAGCCCTTGATTCCATGGGCGGCGCGGACCTGGGGCGCTGCTCCAGGCTGGTATAGGGCGCGCCTTCGGCGCTCTCTGGGTGCCCATGCTCTAAAGCTGCCCAGGTGCGTCCAGACGTCGTTGGATTGTAGCCTTTCGGGGACTCAAGTTGTGGCTTGTTAAAGGAGAAGGATGCTGCATACGTTTGTGGCTTTGGTGCAGGATAAGCCGGGGGTCTTGACGCGGGTTGCGTCGCTGTTCCGGCGGTTGAATATCAATATCGTTTCGCTGACGGTGGGCGAGAGTGAGCGTGCGGATACGTCGCGGATGACGATCGTTTGCGAGGCGCCGGAACATGCGGCGCACCGCATTCGCGCTTCGCTGTATAAGCTCGAGATCACCGTGGATGTGGACGAGGTTGGCCGCTCCGAGGCGGTGATCCGTGAGCTTTGCCTGATCAAGGTGGCGGCCGGCCCGAACTCGCCGCATGGGCTTTCGTCGCGCTCGCAGATCTTCGAACTTGCCAACGTCTTTCGAGCGCGCGTCGTCGACCTGGCACCGGAGTCGATCATGTTGGAGATGACCGGGTCGAGCTCGAAGATCGAAGGGCTGGTGCAGGTGATTACCGAGAGCGGCTACACCATTCTCGAAACGAGCCGCACGGGGCGCATGGCGATGCGGCGTGGACACCATACCAGCCGCGTGTTGAAGGCGCTTGGGACGTCGAAGAACGGCTTGAGCGGTGAGGTGACGCCTCGGCCGCCGGCGGGCGAGATTCTGCCGAACCAGTTTTTGGATGTGCATGAGGAAGAGGAGTAGAGACAACAGCAAGTGCGTCCTAACGCCGGACGGGCGCCACTTCGTGGGGTGAACGACGGCTTCGCCGTCAACGGCCACAACGACTTTAGATTTCAAATCACAACGATAGGAAGAGTGAATAGAACAATGGCGAAGACTTACTATGATGCGGATGCGGACCTTAGCCTGATCCAGGCGAAGAAGGTTGCAATTATCGGTTACGGCTCGCAGGGACATGCCCATGCATTGAACCTGAAGGACTCGGGTGTGGACGTGCGGGTTGGGTTGCGGCCGGGGTCGAAGAACGCTGAGCGCGCGAAGAATGCGGGGCTGGTGGTGGATTCGGTCGCCGAGGTGTCGAAGTGGGCGGACGTGATTATGAACCTGACGCCCGACCAGACGGCCGCGAAGGTCTACCACGCGGAGATCGAGCCGAACATGAAGCCGAATGTGACGCTGATGTTCGCGCACGGCTTCAACATCCGCTTCCGGACGATCAATCCGCCGGAGGGTGTGGATGTATCGATGGCGGCGCCGAAGGCTCCCGGGCATCGCGTGCGCGAGGTCTTCACCGAAGGCGGCGGAGTGCCGGCGCTGGTGGCAGTGGAGCAGGATAAGAGCGGCAACGCGTTGGCGCTGGCGCTGAGCTATGCGAAGGGCATCGGCTGCACGCGGGCTGGTGTGCTTGAAACCACCTTCACCGAAGAGACCGAGACCGACCTGTTCGGCGAGCAGGCTGTGCTTTGCGGCGGAACCGCGGCGCTGGTGAAGGCTGGATTCCACACGCTGGTTGAGGCTGGATATCAGCCGGAGCTCGCGTACTTCGAGTGCCTGCACGAGCTGAAGCTGATCGTCGACCTGATGTATCGCGGTGGGCTGGAATATATGAACCACTCGATCTCGGATACGGCGGAGTGGGGCGGATATCTGGCGCAGTCGCGGATCGTGACCGACGAGGTGAAGAAGAACATGAAGGCGATTCTGTCGGAGATTCAGGACGGAAGCTTCGCCAAGAAGTTCATCGACGAGAACGAAACCGGTCGGCACGAGTTTGCGAAGTTCCGCAAGGCGGAGGCAGAGGATCGCATCGAAGTCGTCGGCGCGGAGCTACGTGCAGGGATGCCGTTCCTCGATCCCGTCAAGGTGAAGGATGGCGCGGTGGTGAAGGCTTAGAGCAGCTACTAGCTGTTAGCTAAAGGCGAGAGGGTGAGGCGTCGTCGGTGGACCGGCGACGCCTCGTTTTGCCTTCCGGCGGAAGATTTTCACCGCGGATAAATTGCGGCCTTGCGTTTGGGGGAGCATCATAGGGAGATGGGAACCCTCACCGCCTACGAACAGGATCTATCCGCGTCCGCGCCACCGCTGTCGTTGGCGACTGAGGTCTCGACGCCAATGCGAGAGATCGTCGATGCGCTGCGGACAATTACACCGCTCGAGGGGTTGAGCGACTGCGAATACGAGTGGCTGGCGCGGAACGGCAACGAACGCAAGGGCGACAGCGTGGGAGCGCTGGTGTTTCGCGAGGGCGAGCCCGTTACGGTGATGACGATCCTGCTGAAGGGTGAGGTGCATGTGCGCCGGAAGAACTCCGGGCCGATGGCCTTCTTTATCGGGCGCGCGGGGCAGATTACCGGCAAACTGCCGTTTTCGCGGATGAAGGGTTATGGCGGCGACGGATATACGAACGGGCCGATCTGGGTTCTGGACATCGATGAGAGCTTATTCCCGGCGATGCTGCAGGCGATTCCTTCGATGGGGCAGCGATGCGTAAGCGTGCTGCTGGATCGCGTGCGCGAGGTTACGCGCATGGAGCAGCAGGCGGAGAAGCTTGCGGCGCTGGGCAAGCTGGCGGCGAATCTGGCGCATGAGCTGAACAACCCGGCGAGCGCAGCGCAGCGTTCCGCGGCGTCGCTGTTCAACGAGCTGCGGGACTACGGCGACAAGAAGTACAAGCTGGGCGCCATCTGCCTTTCGACCGAAACTGCGGATGGTCTGCAATGCTGGATGGTGAAGACGCGCGCAGACATGGCGGAATACCTGAAGCCTGCGATTGTGGATGGCTCAGCGCCGCTCGCGATTGCGGACCGGGAGACGCAGATTATGGCCTGGCTGGAGCAGCATGGAGTTCCGGAGCCGTGGAACATTGCGCCGTCGATTGCGGATACGCGCTTTCCGCTGAGCTATCTGGACGAGTTTGCGCTGGCGTTTCCGGACGAGGTTCTGGGGCCTGCGATGGCGACGTTCGCGAGCTCGCTGCGGGTGGAGCGGATGGCGGACACGATTGTCGGCTCGACGGTGCGGATCTTCGACCTGATCTCGGCGATCAAGGATTACTCGTACATGGATCAGGCTCCGATTCAGGATGTGAATCTGGCGCAGTCGCTTGAGAGTACGCTGAGCATGTTTGCTTCGCGGCTCTCGGGGATTCATGTGGAGACGGATTTCGACCCGGATCTGCCGGCTATTTCGGCTTATGGAAGCGAGTTGAACCAGGTTTGGACAGCGCTGATCGAGAATGCGATTGATGCGATGCCGCGGGGCGGGACGATTCGGCTGAAGACGAAGCTGCAGGGACAGATGGCGATGGTGGAGATCTGGGATTCCGGCGTGGGAATTGAGCCGGAGTTGCAGACGCGCATCTTTGAGCCCTTTTTTACGACGAAGGCTCCTGGAAGCGGTTTGGGATTGGGTCTCGATACGGCGCAGAGGACTGTCTCGCGGCACTCGGGCTTCATGCGGGTGGAGTCGAAGCCAGGAGCGACTTGCTTCCAGGTGAGGCTGCCGGTGGATCAGGCGCAGGCGTACTGAGGTACCCCCCCCCCTGTGTTTGTAAAATATTGCAAACATTGGGGTTATGGGTAAAATATTGCAAGTAAAGGAGTTAGATCGCCTGGGTGGCGGGCGGAGTTGGGGTGTAGCTGTGTAAGTGATTTAGGATGAGCAGTTTGCGGGGAGGATGGATCGCGATAGTTGCGGGGCGTCGGCTCGATCGTGTGTCCTTCTCGCTCCAGGACGAACTGTCCTTGGTGTAGCGCTTGCCAGCCCACTCATCGCAGAGAACGCGATGAATGGGGCACCGAGAGGCTGCTTGCCAGCCCACTCATCGCAGAGAACGCGATGAATGGGGCACCGAGAAGCTGCTTGCTGGCCCACTCATCGCAGAGAACGCGATGAATGGGGCACCGATGGCTTCTGGAGCTGTCAGAGGGATGCTCTCGTCGCTTCGGCGCTTCCCTGGGTTCGGTTTGGTTAGTCTTTGGTGATTTCTACGCCGCGCCAGAAGGCGATGTGGTGTTTTACGTTGCGTGCGGCTGGCTTGGGGTCGGGGTAGTACCAGGCGGCGTCGGGGTTTTCCTGGCCCTCGACGAGCAGTGAGTAGTAGCGCGCCTGTCCCTTCCACGGGCATGTGGAGGTGGTGGTGCTGTTGCGGAGGAACTCGCGTTTGACGGATTCCTCGGGGAAGTAGATGTTTCCCTCGACGGTCTCGAATTTGTCGCTCTCTGCGAGGAGCTGACCGTTCCAGATTGCCTTTGCCATGATGACGGAACTCACGATCTATTAAGGAGAGCATTCGGCAACGCGCGATTCACTCGCGCATCGCCGTCGGACCCGGAGGTCCGGTTACAGTTTGCTAAACGTAACAGAACTGAGGTGAAAAGCAAAGAGCGGAGGCTTGGCGAGATTGAAACGGAAGGCCTGGAAACTGTATCGGCAAACAACCGGCCGTCTATCCCACAGTTGGCGGTTGCACTTCGCCGGGTTTGCGACGATAAAATACAGTGTCCGATGGCCCCTCCCTTGAAGCAGTTCGATGGTTTTACACCGTTGTCGGCTGAGTTCACCGCCGATATGCAGTACCTGCTGGAATTTTTTCCTGAGGGCGTGATTTTTCTGGACGAGGCGTGGCGGATTACGTTTGCGAACGCGAGCGCGCGCGAGATCAGTCGCATTTCGCCCGAAGATCTGAACGGCCCAAGCCATTGGGAGCTGTACCCGGCGACGGTGGGGACGGAGCAGGAGCGCGTGTACAGGCGGTCGATGGCGGAGCGGATTTCGCTGGACCATGAGTTTTACTACGCGCCGTTCGATCTCTGGATCTCGTTACGCACGGTACCCATTCCGTCGGGCATCGCGGTGTATTACCGGGACATCTCGCGGCTGCGGAAGGCGGAGGCAAAGGAGCAATCGAGCGTCCGGCAACTGGAGCAGGTGTTTGAAGCGACATCCGACGCGGTGGTGATGCTCGACCGGGAGTACAAGATTATCTTCCAGAATCGTCGTGGCAAAGAGGTGCTTTCGGCACGTGGCGATGTGCTGGGGATGAATCTGTTCGAGGCGTTTCCGGGAACCGTGTATGAGGGTTCGCCATATGTCGAGCACTACTGCCGGGCGATGGAAGGACGGGTTTCGGGCCGGTTTGAGGCGTTTTACGGAGAGCCGCTCAACTTCTGGCTGGCGGTGGAGGCGTTTCCGGCTGAAGACGGGATCATTATCTTCTTTCGGGATATCACGCAGGAGCGAGCGGCTGCGGAGGAGTTGCATCGGAAGTCGGTGGAGGCCGAGCGGCAGGCGGCGGAGATCGAAGCGGTGTACCGCACGGCGCCGATCGGGCTGGCGTTGTTCGATACGGAGGATTTTCGGTATCTGCGGTTGAACGACCGGCAGGCGGCGTTTTTCGGGTTGAAGCCGGAGGAGATTGCGGGCCGGACGCTGACGGAGATGGCGCCGATTCCGGGGTTGCGGGAGCTGTTCGAGCAGGTGCGGGAGGGGCACCCGGTGGTGAATTATCCGCTTGAGGGCGAGTTGATCAGCCATCCGGGCGAGCATCGTTACTGGACGGTGAACTATACGCCGGTGCGGGGCGCGGACGGGACGGTGCAGAGGATCTCGGCGGCGTCGCTTGAGATTACGGCGCAGAAGAAGGCGGAGAAGGCGCTGATCCAGAGCGAGAAGCTGGCTGCGGTGGGGCGGCTGGCGTCGTCGATCTCGCATGAGATCAATAATCCGCTGGAGTCTGTGACGAACCTGCTTTACCTGATTGCGGGGCATGGCGAGCTGCCGGCGGAGATCCGGACGTATGTGGAGCTGACGCAGGCGGAGATTGCGCGGGTTTCGCAGATTGCGACGCAGACGCTGCGATTCCACCGGCAGACGGCTCGCCCGACGCGGGTGACTGCGCGGCAGATGGTGGAACCGTTGCTGAAGCTGTACCAGGGAAGGCTGTTGAACTCGGGGGTTTCGACGGAGACGCGCTTTGCGAGCGAGACCGCGGTGCTTTGCCTGGAGAACGAGATTCGCCAAGTGCTGAGTAACCTGATCGGAAACGCGATCGATGCGATGCGGATGGGTGGGTGCCTGCTGGTGCGGGCACGGGATATGTTTGGAGCATCCGGCGAGGTGTTGGGGGTCCGGATCACGGTGGCGGATACCGGGCATGGGATGTCGGCGGAGGCGCGGAAGCGAATCTTCGAGCCGTTTTTTACGACGAAGGATTTGAATGGGACGGGGCTGGGGCTTTGGATTTCGGCGGAGATTGTGGAGCGGCATCGGGGGAGATTTCAGGTGAGAAGCAGCCAGAATGCGCGGTGGCATGGGACGGTTTTCTGGTTGGATTTGCCGATGGGGGAGTTGGGTGCCGCTTCGGAGTGAAAGCGCTCTCGCAAAGAGCGCTGAGGGAGCGAAGGTGCGCAAAGAAGGGCGAAGAAGCTCGTTGTATCGACTTTTTGATGGAGTTGGGGGCTGATTCGGTGTGAAAGCCTCGCGCTGAGGGAGCGGATTTTCGCGGTTTAGAGGCGGGTCGGGCTAGAGGTGGGTGGCTTCGAGGACGATGGGGTCTGGGGGTTCGGTGCGGAAGACGTCCTCCCAGCGGGCGATGACGGCGCTGGCGAGGCAGTTGCCGACGACGTTGACCATGGTGCGGGCCATGTCCATGAGGGCGTCGATGCCGAGAATGACGAAGATGGGTTCGGTGGGCAGGTGGAAGGTGCTGGCGGTGGCGAGGAGGACGACGAGGGTGGCGCGCGGGACGCCGGCGACGCCTTTGCTGGTGAGGACGAGGGTGCCCATCATGAGGAGTTGCTCGCCCCAGCTGAGGTGCACGCCGGCGGCCTGCGCGACGAAGATGCTGGCGAGCGCGAGATAGAGGGTGCTGCCATCGAGGTTGAAGCTGTAGCCGGCGGGGATGACGAAGGCGACGACGCGGCGGGGGACGCCGAAGGCTTCCATGGCCTCCATGGCGCGGGGTAACGCGGCTTCGCTGGTGGAGGTGGCGAAGGCGATGGTGGCGGGTTCGGCGACGGCTTTGAGGAATCCCAAAACGGGAATGCGGGCGATGAGAGCTACGGGCAGGAGTGCGAGGATGCCGAAGGCGAGCAGGGCGCCGTATAGCGTGAGCAGGAGTTTGCCGAGGTTGACGAGGACGCCGAGGCCCATGTGGCCGACGGTGAAGGCCATGGCGGCTCCGACGCCGATGGGCGCGAAGTACATGACGACGTTGGTGAACTTGAACATGACTTCGCTGAGGCTTTCTGTGAGGCGGAGGACGGGGCCGCGTTTGCTCTCGTCGAGGGTGGCGAGCGCGATGCCGAAGAAGACGGCGAAGACGGCGACCTGGAGGATCTGGCCTTCGGCGATGGATTTGGCGAGGTTTTCGGGGAAGATGTGGAGGAGGAAGTCGTCCCAGTGGGTGGGGGCGACCTTGGCGAGGGTGTCTGAGGCGCCGGCGGCTACGGGGATGGCGAGGCCTACGCCGGCCTTCGAGAGATTGATGGCGACGAGGCCGATGACGAGGGCGACGGAGGTGAGGACTTCGAAGTAGACGAGGCTCTTAATGCCCATGCGGCCGACCTGCTTGAGGTCGCCGTGGCCGGCGATGCCGGTGATGAGGGTGGCGAGGATGAGCGGGGCGACGATGGTCTTGATGAGGCGGAGGAAGATGTCTGAGAAGACGCGCAGGTTGACGGCGAAGGCAGGGGCGTCGAAGCCGATTTCTGCGCCTGCGACCATGGCGACGAAGATCCAGGGGGTGAGGGTGCGGCGTCGCAGGGCGAAGATGCCGAGGACGGCGATGGCGGCCCAGCGGAGCGCGATGCCGGCTGGGTGGGCGCGGAAATCCAGCCGGGCGAGGCCTGCGCCTATGCCGAAGAGCACGACGGCTGCCGCGAGCAACATCTGTTCGGTTTTGCTTCTGGCCATGGACCCGACGATAGCAGCCTTGTTGGTTGACGTGTTGGGTGGATGGCTTACGGCTGGATGGAATGGGTTTGAGCGATGGATTCGCGAGGAGAGAGTAGAGAGTGTTAAGTAGAGAGTCGGGCGGGGTGATTGCGGGTGGGTTTTAGAATGGACGGATGAGAGTTTGCACGGTCTTGTTGGCTGGGGCGGCGGTGCTTGCCGCTGCCGGTTCGGTTGAGGCACAGCAGGTTCCCGGAAGCGTGCCGGGAACGGGCGATGCTTCGGGATATCACTTGATCAGCCCGATTGTGCAGCCGACGCTGACGACGGGGCAGATCCAGCTGATGGAGCTGGAGGGCCGGTTCCAGGCGGACGTGGCGAAGGGTGGCGGGAAGGCGTTTGCGACGTGGTTTGCGGACGATGCGGTAACGCTTTCGAACGGGAAGCCTGCGGTGCTGGGGCGGGGAGCGATTGCGGCGGCGGCGAACTGGGATCCGAAGGATTACTCCCTGACGTGGGACCCCGAGGGCGCGCAGATGGGGCCGGGGAATGAGATGGGGTTTACCTGGGGGCGATACTTCGGGAAGTCGAAGGATACGAACGGCAATCCGGTCGTGACGACGGGGCGTTATATCACTGTCTGGAAGAAGCAGCCGGACGGGAGTTGGAAGGTGGCGATGGATGCTTCGTCGGATGCTCCGGCCGAGGCGGGTTCGTGCTGCACGTTACCGAAGCCCTGACGGTAACGCGGGGACGGGTTACGAATGTTAAAATAACGTTGCAACATGCGGTGCGTCGAACCTTGGTATCCGCATCGTATTTCCGTCATGCACGTATTCCCCTGGGCCCCGAAACAATCCGCAACACGCATAAAAGAAAGCGCTAATCTCGGAAAAATCCTTTTAGGGTTTTCGTCCGGTCCGGTCCATCCCCCATTAGTTGCAGAGGCATCCCCCGTCTGCTCGCCTAGTCTTGAGACGATAAGCTGATGGCTCTGCCACACACTCTCGGCCGGGAAGAGACGCTACGCCTCCGCGTTCTCGAGCAGTACCAAGTTCTTGGCACCGCGGGGGATGCTGCGCTCGATGAGATTACGCGCCTGGCGGCTGACCTGTGCGGCGCGCCGATGGCTGGGATCTCGGTGATTGCGCCGGATTCGGTGTACAACCTTGCGCGGGTGGGAGTGCTGCCGGCACGGATGCCACGGGGAGCGACGCCGTGCGAGTTGACGATCCTGGCGGACGATCTGTTCGAGATTCGCGATGCGCGGTACGACCCAAACTTTCGGCCGGACGGGATTTTGACGGCGGGGCGGGTGTACCGCTTTTATGCGGGCGTGCCTCTGGTTATGCCGCAGGCCTCGGGGCCTTCGGTCGCGATCGGGTGCCTGTTTGTGCAGGGTTCGCAGCCGCACTCGCTGGGCGTGCAGCAGCGGAGCGCGCTGGTGACGCTGGCGCACCAGGTGGTGACGCGGCTGGAGCTGAACGCACGCAAGCGCAGCTCGGCGTCGGGTGAATACGATCGGCGGCGCGTCGAGACCGAGTTGACGGTGGAGCGGAACTTTGTGTCCACGGTGCTCGACACGGTGGGTGCGCTGGTTGCGGTCTACGATACGGCGGGGCGGATTGTGCGGTTCAACCGCGCGTGCGAAGAGGTGTCTGGCTACAAGGCGTCGACGCTGGTTGGGCAGGTGTTCTGGAAGCAGCTGATTCCGGAGCGCGATGTGGACAGTGCGATCCAGCATTTTCAGGAGCTGCGGCTGGGACCGTTTCCGGCGTCGTTTGAGAATTACTGGCAGCATCGGGATGGCACGATTCGATGCATCTCGTGGTCTGCGACTGCGCTGGTGGATGAGCAGGCGCAGCCGACGTTTTTGATTGCGACCGGGATCGATGTGACCGAGCAGCGGGCGGCGGAGGCGACGTTGCGCGAGTCGGAGGCGCGGTATCGGCAACTGGTTGAGGGCTCGCTGGGTATGATCTGCACACACTCGCTGGACGGCACGATACTTTCGATCAACCAGAATGGGGCGACGACGCTGGGCAGGACGGTGGAGGAGATGATCGGCATGCCGCTGACGGCGTTTATGCCGGCGGAGAATCGCCAGGCGTTCGACCGGTATTTGAACCAGATTGCGCGGACGGGCGAGGCGCAGGGGCGGCTGCAGCTTTCGGCGCGGCATGGGGTGAGCGGCCACCCGGACCTGCGGACGGTTGCGTTCCGCAACAAGCTGATTGAGCCGGAGTTTGCGCCGGGGCACGATGCGGAGGAGGATCCGGAGCCGTATGTGCTTGCGTTTGGCGTGGATATCTCCGAGCAGGTGCGTGCGGAGGAGAAGCTGCGAGCGCTGATTCACCAGTCGAACTCGATTCTGGAGTCGGTCGGGGACGGGATCTATGGACTTGATCTTGCGGGGAATGTGACGGTGGTGAATCCGGCCGCGGCGCAGATGCTGGGCTATAAGGCATCGGAGTTGCTGGGACGGAATCTTCACCAGGTGGCGCACCACTCGTACCCGGATGGGACGCTGTACCCGGAGTCCGAGTGCCAGATTCTGAATACGGTACGGACGGGCGCGACGGCAAGGGTTTCGAACGAGGTGTTCTGGCGGAAGGACGGGACGAGCTTCCCCGTGGAGTATGTGGCGCGCCCGCAGCTGGACAGCAGTGCGGCTTCGAAGAACCCGAAGGCGATCGGCGTAGTGGTCGCGTTCCGCGATACGACGGAGCGGCGGGCGCTGGACCGGATGAAGGATGAGTTCATCTCGACGGTCTCGCATGAGCTGCGGACACCGCTTACCTCGTTGCGTGCGGCGCTTGGGCTGGTGTCGGGCGGTGCGCTCGAGAAGAGGCCGGAGAAGAAGCAGCAGATGTTGAATGTCGCCGTGGGGAATACGGACCGGCTGATTCGGCTGGTGAACGACTTTCTGGATATCGAGCGGATCTCGTCGGGGAATGCGGAGCTGCACTCGACGACCGTCTCCGCGCAGTATCTGTTTGAGCGTGCCACCAGCCTGCAGCAGGCTGCTGCCGACCGTTGCGACCTGCAGTTCGATATTCAACCGAACAATGTGCAGGTTTATGCCGATCCGGACCGCGTGCTGCAGGCGCTGACCAACCTGATCTCGAACGCGATCAAGTTTTCGCCGGCCGGCGGGACGATCTTCCTGACGGCGAATTACACGGACGAGAATGAGGCTCGCTTTGTGGTGCACGACCAGGGCCGTGGCATACCGCAGGACAAGCTGGAGACTGTGTTTGAACGGTTTCGGCAGGTGGACGCGTCGGACTCGCGGGAGATGGGCGGGACGGGGCTGGGGCTGGCGATCTGCAAGTCGATTCTTCAGCAACATGGTGGGCGGATTTGGGCGACGAGTCCGCCGGGACATGGGGCGTTCTTTCACTTCACGCTGCCGACGCGGCCTGCGATTCATTTGCGATAGAGCGGGATGCAGGGTTGGACGGTGCTTTGCACCCGGGGGCTGTCGGCGAGCCCACTCATCGCAGAGAGCGCGATGAATGGGGCACGGGACGTTTTCAGCTGGGAGAGAGAGACTTTGTGCCGGGCTTTCGTTGCGTTTAGAGGGGGCCGCGGGTGCGGCGGATGTAGGTGGCGCCGGCGAGGCAGGCTGCGGCGAAGAGCAGGCCGAGCCAGAAGCCCGGCGCGGCGAAGACGGCTGCGGGGTTCATGCCGGACATGCCGTGGAGGACAACGTTCTTCAGGGTGAAGGAGTCACCGCCTCCGTTGCCGTTGAAGCGGTTCTTTAAAACTTGGGCGAAGTAGGTGGTGCCGAAGGCGACCTTCTCCACCAGCATGATGCCGAGCGGCGGCAGGATGGCCCAGAGGAATGGCGCACGACGTGGGAACGACGAGACGAGGATGAGCCAGCCGTAGATGGGCGCGTACCAGAGTCCGTGAATGACGAGCAGGTGAAAGAGCAGCATCGCCGACATCTGCACCAGCGGCAGCTGGGTGACGGAGACAGCCGGATGGATGCCGTGGGCATTCAGCCCCACGACGACGAGCACCGCGAGCACGCACTGGGTGACGATGGTGATGGCGAAGCAGACAAGGGGGATGACGAAGATGGGGAGGATCGCCTTCGAGAGAACGGCTGTGGTGTCCGACACGGGCAGAGACTTCCAGAAGAGGATGCTGCGGTCGCGGCGTTCCCCGTAGAGCGAATCCAGGCAGTAGAAGAAGGCCACCAGGAAGCTGGCTCCCATAAGCGCGAGCGCGGCTATGTCAAATGGTGCTTCCATCAGTTCACGCTGGTGGTCGACATCCCAGTTCGCGACCGAAATCGGTCCATGAGTGGAGGTGAACGCGGCGATCAAAGTGCCGAGAATCAGCAGGCCCGCCACAGCAAGCGGCGCGATGTAGATGGAGCGATGCTCCCAGAGCTCGCGTCGAACCGACCAGAAGAAGGCCTGCGTGGGGTGAAGGGTTGCGGGCGCAGCAGCGGGGGCGTCCTGCGCGAAGTCGTTCATGGCGGCGGGGTTCATGGTGCGGTCGGTCATTGCGCGTCTCCTTCATGGGAAAGTCCGGTGGCATGAAACATTCCGGTGGCGTTGCGGTAGGAGTTGCCCTGGGTGGTGCCCATCATGGCGACGAAGAGGTCGCCGATGGAGGGCGTGCGGACTTCGCCGAGGGCGCTGAGGGCCTGGCGACTGGCTTGGCTACCTGCCTGGCTTGGGGTGAGATCGAAGAGCATGATCTCGCGGCCGAAGACCTGGCGGGTCTGGATGGGCTTGAGCGCGTGGGCGGCGGCGAGTTGCTCGGGCGGCACCATGACCTCGGCGTAGCGCTGTTCAAACTGCTCCATGCTGCAACTGAGAACGATGCGGCCGCGATCGATGAACATGAGGTCGGTGAGGACGTGCTGGATCTCTTCGACCTGGTGGGTGGTGACGACGATGGTGCGAGTGCGGTCGAAATAGTCGTTCAGCAGCGACTCGTAAAACTGCTTGCGGTAGAGGATGTCGAGGCCGAGGGTGGGTTCGTCGAGCACGAGCAGGCGGGCATCGATGGCCATGACGAGCGCGAGATGCAGCTGGGTGACCATACCTTTGGAGAGCTCGCGAATTTTGCTGGTACGCTTGATGGCGGTACGGGCAAGCAGGGCTTCGGCCTTGGCGCGGTCGAAGCGCGGATGCACGCCGGCGACGTAGTCGAGCGACTGCGCGACGGAGATCCAGCGTGGGAGGACGGCGACGTCCGAGATGAAGCAGACGTCGCGCATGAGGTCGTTGCGTTGCTTCCAGGGATCGCGGCCGAGCACGGTGAGCTGACCGGCGTAGGGCATGAGGCCGAGGATTGCGTTGAGGACGGTGCTTTTGCCGGCGCCGTTGGGGCCGATGAGGCCGAGGATGCGACCTTCGCCGACGTTGAGGTCGATACCCGCAAGCGCAACGGTGGCGCCGTAGGATTTGCTGAGACCGTGTGCTTCGATGACTGGTGTGGTCATTGACCTGCCTCCTGGTGTGCGTTGCCGTTGCGTTTGGCGTTGGCGGCGGCGTTGGTGGACGTCGTAAGCAACGCCTCGGCGCTGAGCCCGAGCCGCTGGATGCGGGAGAGAACGCGGGGCCACTCCTCGGTGAGGAAGCGCTGGCGTTCGGCGTGCAGCAGTACTTCCCCGGCGCCGGCGTTGATGAACATGCCGCGTCCGCGCCGGCTTTCGACGAGCTTTTCGTCCACGAGCTGCTGGTATCCCTTGAGCACGGTAAGGGGGTTTACGCGGTAATCGGCGGCGACGTTCCGTACCGAGGGCAGCGAGTCGCCTTCTTTGAGTGCGCCGTCGAGGATCATTGCGACCACGCGATCGCGAAGTTGCCGGTAGATCGGTTGGCTGTCATCCCACTCTCCATCCATGTTGAATCCTCTGCTTCCTTCCAGGGGTACGGTGACGGGAGTCAACGTGCGCCATCTATAGTGTGGTAGTTAACTAAAACACTGCACTACTGTCAAGAAGATTTTTCGCGGGGGACGATGCGCCAAGGGAGAGAGGAGTTTTCAGTTCGGCGAACGTCCGATGCAATGAACGTTTTGACTGTGGATTGTGGCGGCGATGGCACTGAGTCCGAGGCAGGTGGGAGCGCGTCGTATACTACGAGTTGGTGCAAACGCGCGCATGAGCAGGATTTTAGAGACGATCAACTCGCCGGCAGACGTGAAAAAGCTCTCGGTAGCAGAGCTGACCGTGCTGGCAGAGGAGATTCGCGAGCGGCTGATCCTGAGCGTGGCGAAGACGGGCGGGCATATCGGGCCGAATCTCGGCGTGGTTGAGCTGACGATTGCCATGCACTACGTGTTCGACACACCGAAAGACAGCTTCATCTTCGACGTGAGCCACCAGGCGTACGTGCACAAGCTGCTGACCGGGCGCGAAAAGCAGTTTCACACCATACGCCAGCCGGAAGGCCTGAACGGCTTTATGCTGCGTACGGAATCGGAACACGACAGCTATGGCGCGGGGCATGCCGGGACCGCCCTGAGTGCGGCGCTGGGAATGGCGGTGGGGCGCGATATGTCCGGCGGCAAAGAGCACATTGTGGCGCTCGCCGGGGATGCGGCGTTCACGAATGGCATCTCGTTTGAGGCGTTGAACAATATTGCGGCGCAGACGAAGCGGCTGATTATCGTGCTGAACGATAACGAGTGGTCGATCGACAAGAATGTCGGCGCGATTGCCGCGTACTTCCACAAGATTGCGACGAATCCGACGTACAACAGCCTGCACGATAAGGCCGCGGAGCTGATTGAGAAGTTCGGCGGCAAGGCGGCGCGGAGCGTCGCGCGCAAGGCCGAAGAAGCCGCCAAGGGACTTGTGGGCCGTGGGGTGATCTTCGAGGAGTTCGGGCTCAGCTACTTTGGGCCGATCGACGGGCATAACCTTCCGCTGCTGATCGAGACCTTCAAGTTTCTGAAGGAGCAGAGGCGGCCCGTGGTTCTTCATGCGATCACGCAGAAGGGGCGCGGGTTCCAGCCGGCGATCGAAGGGCAGAAGAAGTTTCATGGGCTGGGCCCGTACCATCCCGAGACCGGGGAGACCAAGCCGGCGGGGCAGAAGACGTACTCGGAGATCTTTGCCGAGGCGCTGGTGGGGCTCGCGGACCGCAATGACAAAGTCGTCGCGATTACGGCGGCGATGCCGAACGGGACGGCGCTCGATCTATTCCGGCCGAAGCATCCGAAGCGCTACTTCGACGTGGGCATTGCGGAGGAGCACGCGGTCATCTTCGCGGGCGGTCTCGCGACGAAGGGGTATAAGCCGTTCTGTGCGATCTACTCGACGTTTCTCCAGCGTTCGTACGACCAGATTGTGCACGATATCTGCCTGCAGAATCTGCCGGTGGTCTTCTGCATGGACCGCGGCGGGCTAAGCGGGGATGACGGCCCGACACACCATGGGTTGTTCGACATCAGCTACCTGCGGAGCGTGCCGAACATCATCCACATGGTGCCGCGCGATGAAGACCACCTGGCCGACATGCTCTACACGGCCATGCTGCACAACGGTCCGTCCGCGGTGCGGTACCCGCGCGGCACGGGACCGGGCGCGGCGGTGAAGACGCAGCCGGTTGCAATTCCGATTGGCAAGGCCGAGGTGCTGCGGGACGGGCGTGATGTGGCCGTGTTCGCGCTGGGTGCGATGATGGCCGAGGGCGAACGGCTGGTGGAGATGCTGGAGCAGCAAGGGCTGAGCGCGGCGCTGATCGACCCACGATTTGCCAAGCCGATTGACCGCGAGTGCGTGGAGCTGTACGGGCGCAAATGCGGGCTGGTGATTACGCTGGAGGACCATGTGCTGGCGGGCGGGTTCGGCTCCGCAGTGCTCGAGACGATGAGCGAACTGGAGCTGCAGACGCCGGTGGTGCGGGTGGGCTGGCCGGACCAGTTTATCGAGCATGGCAAGGTGGAGGCGCTGCGGGCGAAGTACGGGCTTACGGCTGAGGGCGCGATGATCAAGGCGGCGACGCCGATTCGCGCCATGCTGGAGAGGCCGCTGGCCCTTCGGTAGGAATTTCGTGTCATAGCCTTCATGCTGATAGGGGCAGCCATGAGACGGGCGGTAGAACCTGGCGGCGTCCAAGGCTTGTACTTCCCATGTCTCAGGTGCGAGACATGGGGCACCCCTGGATTGAGTGGCTTGGGGAGGAGAGCGGTTGTTTCCGCAAACGAGACCCTATCCTTCGCATCGTGCCGCAAAGGATCGGACACCCGTACCTTCGGGCACCCCAGGGCCTGGGGGCTATTCGGTGGGAGGGATGCGGGTGGCTAGCATGAGGGGGAGAAGCTCGGCGGTGCGGGTGTGGCGGTAGTTGAAGATGGACTGAAACTGACGCTGCATGACGAGGGCGTTGGCGAGCTCGCCGAGCGGGCCGAGCGGGAGCTCGTAGTCGACGTGATCGTGGATGAGGGTGCCGGGAATGTCCTCACGGGTTTCGGCGGAGATGTGGTGGCAGTGATGCCAGTAGGCGAAGGGCCCGCGGTGCTGGACATCGCAGAAGTGGTCGTTCCAGGTGAACTCGGTGATCTCGGCGTCCCACGGCACGCGGAAGGGTGCGAAGGGGAAGGGCTTGAAGCTGATGGTCATCCTGGTGCCTGCGCCGGCCGCTACGCCGCGGAAGACAACACCGAGGGTTGAGAGCGGACGCGGGGGTGTGGGACGGAACGTGGCTTCTTCAATGCGAGCCTTCTGCCATTTGGGCATGAGGCGCGGCAGGTTTTCAGGGTTGGCGAAGAAGGCGAAGACCTGCTCGACAGAGTAGGGAAGCCACTGGTCGGATTGGAAGGTGTGACGCATAAGGCAGCTTCTAGCTTTTAGCTTCTAGCTTCTCGCTTCTCGCTAGAGGCCCGTCTGAGGGTTTTGTTTGGGTTATACGAGCTCACCCCGTCCGATGATAGCGGACGGGGTGAGGGTGGTGCGAGGGAACCAGGAGTATGTTTTTATGAGCTAACAGCTAACAGGCCAGGAGCTACGAGGAACCAAAAGCTGGTAATCGAGAGCTGACAGCTCAGAGATGCAGCTACGAGCTGTCAGCTAGGAGCTAGGAGCTGCAGTTAGGGCATCAGGACGGAGTCGATGACCTGGATGATGCCGTTCGACTGGTAAACGTTGGCGGTGGTGATGGTGGCGGTGCCGCCCTTGGCGTCGGTGATGGTGATGGTGCCGGCCGAGGAGGTGAAGGTCAGCGGCTCGCCTTCGACGCTGTTGATGGTAGCCTTGCCGCCGCCGCTCTTGATCATCTTCTCGATCTTCTTGGTGTCGTACTTGCCCGGGACGACGTGGTAGGTGAGGATCTTGACGAGCTGATCCTTGTTCTCAGGCTTGAGGAGCGTATCGACGGTGCCGGAGGGGAGCTTGGCGAAGGCGTCGTTGGTGGGAGCGAAGACGGTGAAAGGGCCCTTGCCTTCGAGGGTGGGGACGAGACCGGCAGCCTTGACGGCCGCGACGAGGGTGGTGTGGATCGGCGAGTTGACGGCGTTCTCGACGATGTTCTTGGTGGGATACATATCGGCGCCGCCGACCTGCGGATCGGTCTTCTGAGCGGTGGCGGTGAGGGAGGTGAGCGCGAGAACGGCAGCAGCGGAGGCTGCGAGCAAGGTCTTCTTGAGGTTCATAGGTGATTCGTCCTTTGAGTGTTGCTTATGTTCTCATCTGCGCCGTGACGCCTTGCGGCTGCATCAGGGCTTCGTAGACAGTTACGCGGACCTGTGGTGAGTGGATTTACGCTGTTGGCTGAATTTCTCCAGCCGATGAGTAGGATGTGCCGTGTCGGCGGTAAACCGCACTAAGGTTTGCTGCATCTTTGTAGCTTTGTTGTGGTGTGGAAGTAGATGCCGTGGCGCTTCGGTGGCGTTGACATTTGGCCGGGGAGTCCGTCAACTGGAGATACCGGCGAATGCGAGATCAGGCGATCGAAGGACATCCCGAGATGACAGGGCGCGGTGAGGCAGAGGCTCATGCGGCAACGCACCCGAGTGGGTTGCTCGCGATTGCAATCTTCAAGCTGGCGAAGTCGATCTTCTTTTTCTGTGTAGGGCTGGGGCTATTTCACCTGCTGCACCGGGACCTGAGCGACGCCGCGCAGAAGCTGGCGCAGGCGCTGCACTTTGAGCCGGAGTGGCGGATTACAGCGCTGCTGACGGAGAAGATTACGCTGCTCGACCCGAAAAAGCTGCGGGATTTCGGGTTCTTTGCATTTGCGTATTCGGCGATCGCGATGACCGAGGGCGTGGGGCTCTATCTCGAAAAAGTGTGGGCGGAGTACCTGACGCTGAGCCTGACGGTGATGTTCCTGCCGTGGGAGCTTTGGGAGCTGATGCGGCAGCCGAGCTGGATGCGGCTGGGGCTGCTGATCATCAATCTGCTGGTGCTTGCGTATCTGCTCTGGATCCTGGACCGGAAGAAGAAGTACTCAGCTTAGAAGAGCAGCAAGCTGGTGTGAGTTCACTTCCCATGTCTCAGGTGCGAGGCGTGGGGCACCCGTACGTTGTGGGGAGCAAGGGCTGGCCGGGACGGTGTCCGTGCGGAACTTTCGCTTTTTGTGCGCCTATCAGGCAGTAGGAGCGGAGGCAAGTGACCACTTTGCCGAGAACCTGTGACGCTAACACTATGGGTAGACGTTTTCCGAAGGATGCACACAAGCGGCTGAGTTTTGCACATTTCCTACAGCGGCGCGGAGGGCAAAACCCAATTTAGGGCTTGCAACGGGGACTCAAGCGGGTGACTATGTGGATGGCGGTGGTCAAAAGTGGTCCAAAAGGGCCAAACGAGACGAAAACCAAACCAAGATTCAAGCAAAAGTGTACTCCCGGGCCAGACGTTGACGGGCTTGTGACTTTGGTTCGCTGGTGAAGAAAGATCATGTTCCTCGGAAGTGTTCAGACACGCGTCGATGAGAAGGGCCGGCTCAAGCTGCCGGCGGACGTGAAGCGCGAACTCGAAGAGGGGCAGAAGTTCTTTATTACCAGCGAAGACGGGAAGCGGGCGCAGCTTTACCCGATCAAGGAGTGGGAGCGGAAGATGTCGTGGGTGATGAAGATGCCCTCGAGTCATCCGGTTCGGTTGAAGTTTGAGAACGCGACGATGTTTTACGGGCTGGAAACGGAAATGGACGGGCAGGGACGGGTGTTGCTGCCGCCCCGGCTGCGGACCAAGGCCAAGCTGATGGGGGAAGAGGTTTCGGTGATCGGCAAGCTGTTGAAGCCAAAGGAGCCTGGGTTTCCGGGGATTCTGGAAGTGATAAACGATGCCGATTACGCGGCGGAGATTGAAGCAACGCCGCTTACGAGCGACGACCGCCTGACGATGTCTGAGTTCGAGGGCTAGTTGGCCGGCGAGATTGGGTTTGATTTGACCCCCCAGGGGGAGGATGTGCCGAAGCAGCACATTCCGGTTCTTTTCGATGAAGTTTTGAATTTTTTGAATGTGCGCGTGGGCGGGACGTATGTGGACGCCACGCTGGGATTGGGCGGTCATTCTTCCGAGATTCTGCGGAGGCTGGGACCAGCCGGCAGGTTGATCTGCTTCGACCGGGACCCGGAGGCGATGGCGAAGGGCCGGGCGAGGCTGGAAGAGGTTCTGGCTGAGCTTGGCGGCGAGGCGCCGGCGGTGGAGTTTCAGCCCAGGGCCTTTTCGGAGGCTGGGGCGGCGATCGAGGCGGGGACGCTCGATGGATTGCTGGCCGACTTCGGCGTGAGCTCGATGCAGCTGGATGAGGCGCACAGAGGATTCAGTTTTCGGCAGGAGGGCCCCCTGGATATGCGGATGGATTTCCGTGCGGGGGAGACGGCCGAGCAAGTGGTAAATCAGATGGACGAGGAACGTCTCGCCGATTTGATTTACGAATTCGGAGAGGAAAGGAGGTCGCGGAGAATCGCCAGAGCCATTGTGCGGGCGCGGCCGATAGCTACAACGGCGGAACTTGCCAGAGTGATATCGGCCGTCGCCCCATCAATGAAAGGCGACAAGATTCATCCCGCAACCAGGACCTTTCAGGCGATCCGAATTCGCGTGAATGATGAGCTGGGCGAGATTCGATCGCTGCTGACGAGCGCGGGATCTCTGCTGAAGCCGGGCGGAAGACTGGTTTTGATCAGTTTTCACTCGCTGGAAGACCGGCTGGTGAAGGATGCCTTCAAGGCGGCGAAGGACGAGGGAAGTTTTGAGATTTTGACGAAGAAGCCGGTGACGGCGACGGATGCGGAGATGAAGCGCAATCCGCGGAGCCGGAGTGCGAAGCTCCGAGCGGCGGAGCGGCAGGGGCCAGGGGTTCGGGCCCAGGGTTCAGGAAAGACGAAGGACAAGTATGGACGCGGACAAGACGGACAAAGGCGGACAAGAGCCTGGTGAATGCGTCGATGGTTTGAATGGACTTGGGGTGTTTGGGTTTTGCTAGCGGCGTTGGGTTCTGGTGGGGCTTCTGGTTGGGTTTGTTCGGCTGATGGAATTCTGGGGGTTGTGATGGCAGCGATGACGATGGAGTTCAACGGGTTGAAGGGCCGGTCGATCAAGGGCCGGGCTGAGTCGGTTGCGGAGCGCAACCGCGAGCTGCTGGAGCTGCAGCGGCGGGCTCGCCGCGGCCCGACGCCCGAGATCTTCTTTACCAAGCACCTGGATAACAGCCGGATTGTGAAGGCCGACGACCCGGAACGCAAGCGGGAGATGCGCATGTTCACGGTGGTGATGAGCGTTCTGTTTGCGCTGGTGATGGTTTACGTCTATCAGCACTTTTCCGCCGTCGAGCTGGGTTATTCGCTCGAGACGCAGCGTGCGTCGGTGCAGAAGCTGCAGGAAGAGAATCGCGAGTTGCGGCTGACGGAAGCGCAGTTGACGGAGCCGGCGCGTATCGACAAGATCGCCAAGCAGCTTGGGTTGGATACGCCGCAGCCGGGGCAGGTGATTCGTACGGATGGCGCGGACGCTCCGCTGGGCGGGCCGGTGCTGGCAAGCGTTGCGGCTCCCTCGAATGGGCTGAACTAAGAACCGGCAGCCGCGCCTTTACGCCGGGCAGGCGCCACTTCGTGGGGTTTTGGAGGGCTTCGCCGTGTAGGGCAGGCCCAGAGGGTAGAGATGATCAGCAGACAGACACCACGGCCGATTCCGCGGCAGACCGCCACCGCTCCGATTCGGAAGCGGCGTTTTGCCATTGTGGCGATTGTGTTCTGTTGCTGGGTGGTGCTGATTACGGGACGGCTGGCAGTGCTACAGCTGTTCCAGCACGACAAATGGGTAGGGATTGCGAAGAAGCAGCAGACGGGCGGGTTTGAGGTAGCGCCGCGGCGTGGGCTGCTTTACGACCGCAACCTGAAAGAACTGGCGATGACGGTGCAGGTGCCGTCGATCTTTGCGGTGCCGAGTGAGCTGGGCGCGAACCGCGAAGAGGCGGCGCAGATGCTGAGCCGCATCGTGCATATGGACCCGACGGAGAACTTTACGTCGGAGCACCAGATGCTGGCGCGCTTTAATGCTTCCCATGGTTTCGCGTGGGTGGCCCGGCGCGTAAGCCCGGAGACGGCTGAGCGAGTGAAGGAGCTGAACCTGAAGGGCGTCTACTTCCAGACGGAGTTCAAGCGGTTTTATCCGAATGGAGAGCTGGGCGCGCAGGTACTGGGGTATGTGGGGTCGGACGATACCGGGCTGGGCGGTTTGGAGGCGAAGTTCGACGATGACCTGCATGGCGTGCCGGGCCACATGCTGACGTCGCTGGACGCGAAGCGGCATGTGCTGGGCAGCGTGGTGGATGAGCCGGAGCCGGGCGAGAACCTGGTGCTTTCGATCGACGCCAACATTCAGTACATGGCGGAGAAGGCGCTGGACGCGCAGATGGCGAAGGTGAAGGCGGCGCACGGGACGGTGGTGGTGCAGGATCCGCATACGGGGCAGATTCTGGCGCTGGCGGTGTCACCGCGGTTCAATCCCAACGATTCAAAGCACATGGACGCGGAGGCGTTGCAGAACCTGGCGGTGAGCGACGTGTATGAGCCGGGATCGACGTTCAAGCTGGTGACGTACTCGGCGGCGCTGGACGGAGCGGGGGTGCAGCCTACCGATATCGTCGACTGCCAGGGCGGCGTGATGACGATGTACGGGCGTACGTTCCATGACGACAAAGACGACCACTTCGGGCGGGTGACGGTGCAGTATGCGTTGGAGCACAGCTCCGACGTGGGCGCGGCCAAGATGGCCATGAAGCTGGGCAACGACAAGTTCTACAAGTATATGAAGGGGTTTGGATTCGGCGACCGGTCGGGCATCGAGCTGCCGAACGAGACGCGTGGACTGCTGCGGCCGCCGAGAAAGTGGGGCGCGACGAGCTTTATGTCGCTGGCGATCGGGCAGGAGGTTGGCGTGACGCCGGTGCAGCTGGTGACGATGGTCTCGACCATTGCGAACGGTGGCGTGTATATGCCGCCGCACATTCTGCTTGCGTCGACCGATGCGATGAAGGGCGATCCGCGGCTGAAGCCGGTGGCGTTTCATCCGGAAGAGCAGTTGCCGAACCCGCTGCCGGATGGCGCGCACCGCGTGATCAGCGAGGTGACGGCGGCGAAGATGCGCGCAATGATGCAGGGGATCGTGATTGAGGGGACGGGCAAGGCGGCGGCGTTGAACGGGTATTCTTCGGGCGGCAAGACGGGCACGGCGCAGAAGATCGATCCGGCGACGCACACGTACTCGCATACGAAGCTGGTGGCGAGTTTTGCGGGGATTGCGCCGGTGAGCGATCCGGCGATCTCGGTTGCGGTGATTATCGATAACCCGACGGTTGGCAGCAAGTATGGTGCGGCGGTGTCTGCGCCGGTGTTTGCGGAGGTCGCGCAGGAGGTGCTGGAGTACCTGGGCGTGCCGCACGACCAGCCGCTGAAGACGAAGAGCGAGATGCTGCTGGCGACGGCGAATGCGGAAGATACGATCGACGGCGCGCCGGACGAGAATGGCGCGGATTTGACGGCGATGTTCGACGATGTGAACGATCTGCCGGCGGACGATCCCCTGCGCAAGGCAGCCGAGGCGGCGAAGCAGCAGGCGGCCGGGCAGGAGGTTGCGGGTGCAGGGCCGGAGCCACAACCGGATGCTGACGATGCCGTCTCCGGAGTTCCGAAGGCGCTGAGCGCGAAGGCTCTCGCGGCGTTTCATGCGGCGGGGAATACGACGTCGACCATGGCGACGGAGGTTCCGGCCAGCACTTCGCTGGCGGGCGTGAAGCTGAAGCCGGCGGTGCAGGTGCGGGCGGATGGCGCGATGGTGGTGGCTTCGGGCGCACCCGTGGCGGTGCCGGCGTTCTCTGGCGAAGGCTTGCGGGCGGCGCTGGAGCAGGCTGGGGCGCTTGGGTTGCGGGTTCAGCCGGTAGGCAGTGGGCTGGCGCGCGAACAGGTGCCGGCGGCAGGAACGATGGTGCCGGCGGGGACTGAGGTTGTGGTGCGGTTTACGCGGTAAGAAGCAACGGCAAGCGCGTCCTGGCGCCGGACGGGCGCCACATCGTGGGGTCGGGAGCTTCGCGTGGCGGGGCGGACGTACACTTTGTTTATGTGGATTTATGAGGCCCTGCTGGGGGTTGAGGTGTTGGAGCGTACGCGCTCCGCGGTGGATGTGACGGGGGTGCAGTATGACTCGCGGCGGGTGCGGCCGGGCGATGTGTTTGTGGCGATGCAGGGTGGGACGACCGATGGGAATCGGTTTATCGCGGCGGCCGTGAAGTTAGGTGCGGCGGCAGTGGTGACGGACTCACGCGAGAGCTGGGAGGCGCGCGCGGCGTACGTGGGCGTGGCGTTTGCGCTGGTGGCGAATGGGCGGAGGGCGCTGGCGGGGATTGCGGCGAGTCTGCTGGAGCATCCGGAGCGCACGCTGAAGGTTTCCGCGGTGACGGGGACGAATGGCAAGACGACGACGGCGTATCTGCTGGAGCAGATGCTGAAGAGCGTTGGGCGCAGGTGCGTGCTGGTGGGGACGATCGAGACGCACATCGGCGATGAGGTGCGTGCGAGCGAGCATACGACGCCGGAGGCTTCGGATTTGCTGCAGGTGTTTGCGGATGGGGTGGCGGCGGGATGCACGGAGGCGGTGATGGAGATGTCGAGCCATGCGCTGGATCAGGAACGGGTTTGGGGCGTGCAGGTGGATGTGGGGATTTTTACGAATCTGACGCAGGATCACCTGGATTATCACGGGTCGATGGAAGCGTACGGGGCGGCTAAGCGGAGGTTGTTTGAGGGGGTGGGGAGTGCGCCGCCGCGGGTTGCGGTGGTGAATGTGGATGACGCCTGGGGCGAGCAACTGGCGCAGGAGGTACCGCATGTCAGCTTGATGACCTATGGGATAGGCGAGAAGGGATCGCATCGGGCTGAGGAGGTGAAGATCGAGGCGGGACGGACCAACTTTCTGTTTGTGACGCCGGATGGGTCGGTGAGGATCGAGTCTCCGCTGACGGGGCGGGTGAATGTCTATAACCTGCTGGCGGCTTCGTGTGCGGCGCTGGCGCGGGGGCTGTCGCTTGAGGAGATTGCGGCTGCGGCGAAGGGGCTGCAGCAGGTGCCGGGGCGGTTCCAGGTGGTGCCGGGGAGTGAGGCGGCGGGGTTCACCGTTGTGGTGGATTACGCGCATACCGATGACGCGCTGCGGAACCTGATTGCGCTGGGGCGGGAGCTGGTTTCGGCCCATGGCGGGCGGGTGATTACGGTGTTTGGGTGTGGCGGGGACCGCGATCGCGGGAAGCGGCCGAAGATGGGCAGGGTTGCGGGTGAGGGGAGCGACCTGGTGGTGCTGACGAGCGATAATCCGCGGAGTGAAGAGCCTGGGGCGATCTTGGAGGAGGCTCTGGCGGGGATGAAGGGGACGGCTGCGGAGTGTGTGGTGGAGGTGGATCGGGCTAGCGGCATTTCGACGGCGATTGGGGCGGCTAAGGCTGGGGATATTGTTTTGATTGCTGGGAAAGGTCATGAGAAGGTGCAGATTTTGGGGGATGGGACTGTGCCGTTCGATGATGTGGAAGTTGCGGCGGCGGTGCTGCGGGATGGGAACGTGACTGGCCGGGCGAAGTAATCCACCTTAGCTCCGCGAGGGTGGGGCACCCATGGGTGAAGGGGAAAGGAGACGAGATGAAGTTGAGGTTGGGGCAGGTTGCGGATTGGATTCACGCGGAGGGGGATTTCTCGACCAATGCGGAGGCGGTGGGGTATTCGATCGACTCGCGGACGATTGGGGCGGGGGAGCTGTTTTTCGCGGTGCGCGGCGAGCGCATGGATGGGCATGACTATGTTGAGGCGGCGCTGAAGGCGGGTGCGGTTGCGGCGGTGGTGAGCCGAAGCTGGGAGGCGCCGGATGAGCCGGAGCGAGTGGACCCGTGCAAGCTGCTTTGGGTGCCGGAGAATGGGCCTCCGCCAAACGCCGAGGACAATGTGCTTGTGGCGCTGCAGCGGCTGGCACATCGGGTGAGGATGGCCTGGGGGAAAAGGGTGGTCGGGGTGACCGGGTCGGCGGGGAAGACGACGACGAAGGAGATGGTGGGGACGGTGCTTGGGTTCGAGGGGGGGGAGGATTTTACTTCCCATGTCTCAGAAGCGAGACATGGGGCACCCGGGCATCGCGTGCTGAAGTCGGCGGGGAATTTGAATAACCACTTTGGGGTGCCGTTGCAGTTGCTGCGGTTGGAGCCGGAGCATGAGGTTGCCGTGATCGAGATGGGCATGAACCATGCCGGGGAGATTGCGGCGCTGTGTGCGATTGCCAGGCCGGATTGGGGAGTGGTTTCGAACGTGGCGGCGGTTCACCTGGAGTTCTTCGCGGATGGGATCGACGGGATCGCGCGCGCAAAGAAGGAGCTGGTGGATGCGCTGCCGACGGATGGGCTGGCATTTTTGAATGCGGATGATGCGCGGGTGCGGGCTATGGGGGATGGGCTGCGCGAACGCGCCGTGCTGTATGGACTGGCGCCGGATGCGGCGGTTCAAGCTGAAGATGTGGTGGATGTTGGGCTGGACGGGGTTCGGTTTACGGCGGTGGTTGCGGACGAGCGGGTGCCGGTGGCGCTGCGGCTGCTGGGCCGGCACAACGTGCACAACGCGCTGGCGGCGATTGCGGTGGGGATGCGGTCGGGGATGACGCTGGCGGATTGCGCGGCGGCCGTGGGCGAGATGCGGGCGACCGAGAAGCGTGGGTCGGTGCTGGAGTGGGGCGGGGCGCGGATTGTGAACGACTGCTATAACTCGAACCCCGCGGCGCTGGATGCGATGGTGGATGCGCTGATGGCGATGCCCGTGGGCGAGGGTGGCAGGCGCATCGTGGTTGCGGGCGAGATGCTGGAGCTGGGGCCGTCGGGCGCGGAGCTGCACCGGGCGTGCGGGCTGCGCATGAAGGAACGCGGTGTGGATGTGGTGGTCGGGGTGCGCGGGCTGGCGGAGGAGTTTGGCGGCGTGTTTTTCGCCTCGCCGAAAGAGGCCGGGGAGTGGATGGCGCGGGAGCTTCGGGCAGGCGATGTGGTGTTGCTGAAGGCTTCGCGCGGAGTAAGGCTGGAGGGAGCTTTGGAGAGTCTGGTGTAGTCCTGCGCCGGGTTGGGCGCATCGGAGGGAATATGGCAATTGTGCGAGTGACGGGCGGCGGTGGGTTGGAGCAACGGGTGGGATTGAAGGCGGCAAAGAAGGCCGCGAAAAAGGGTGCCAAGAAGGGCGCGAAGAAGGGTGCCAAGCACGCGATCGAGAAGCACGCGGCGAAGAAGGGTGCCATCGAGAAGCACGCCGGCAAGAAGGCTGCAAACGAGGCGGCCAAGAAGGTCGCGAAGAAGGCGGGCAAGCACGCGGAGGAGCTGCGTGAGCATGGGGACGAGAAGGGGCTGGAGCGGGCGTTCCATCACCTGGAGCGCGCGGTTGCGGTGATCTCGCTGGTGGAGCAGGGGGATCTGCTGCGGATGCTGGAGCTGGGGCTGGAACTCTATCGCCGCGCGGTTGAGGTGCGGGTGGATGCGAAGCTGGCGCGGCAGGCGGTGGGGGTGGCGCGGGCGCTCGAGCACCTGGGGATGGCCGGGTTGTATGACGCGCGGAGGGACTACCGGGTGGAGGGGCTGGAGTCGCATGGCTCGGGGATGGAGGGGCGGCTCGCCGGCTTGCGGGAGCGGCTGGAGCGGCTGGGGCGACCGAAGCGGGAGGAGTCTGAGATGCTGCTGGGGGCGGCGTGGGATCTGCTGCGGCGGGCCGATGCGGCGGAGGAAGACCCGCACCTGGAGTGGGAGTTCGGGCTGGCGGCGGAGGGGCTTTGCGAGGCGTTGGAGGAAGGGTTTTAGAAGCAACGGTAACGGCGTCCTAACGCCGGACGGGTGGTACTTCGTACGGTACTGGACGGCTTCGCCGTGTTTTTCCGGGCGGCTGGCTGTTAAGCTAGGGGGAGTTTTCCCCTAGCGAGGCGCTCGTTGCTCTATTGGCTGCTTTACCAGAAGCTCTACCTCTACTTTCGTCTGTTTCGCATCTTCCGGTACATCACCTTTCGTTGCGTGTTCGCGAGCCTGACCGCGCTGCTGATCGGGATGCTGATTGGACCGTTCGTCATCGAGCGGCTGCGCGAGTTTCAGATCGGCCAGTACATCCGCGAGGAGGGTCCGCAGTCGCACCAGAAGAAGGGTGGCACGCCGACGATGGGCGGCGCGCTGATCGTGATCTCGATCGTGGTGCCGACACTGTTGTGGTCGGACCTATCGAACCCGCTGGTGTGGGTGGTGGTGTTGTCGACGCTGGCGTTTGCGGGGATTGGCTTCGCCGACGACTATACCAAGGTGGTGAACAAGCATAACCAGGGGCTGACCGGGCGGCAGAAGCTTGCGCTGCAGTTTCTGACGAGCGGCTGCGTGGCGGTGACGCTGCTTTGGCTGGAAGGCCGGGGCAGTTACTCGACCCGGCTGGTGGTGCCGTTTCTCAAGAAGTTCCGGCCGGACCTGGTGTGGCAGTGGATGGGCGGCATCCCGCACCTGCACTGGCTGGCCTTCGTGCCGTTCGTGGTGTTTGTGATGATCGTGATTGCGGGTTCGTCAAACGCCGTGAACCTGACCGACGGGTTGGATGGGCTGGCGATCGGCTGCACGATTATTGCCGCCGGAGCGCTGACGGTGCTGACGTACGTGAGCGGGCACGTGGTGTTTTCGGACTACCTGGAGTTGCAGCGCATGCCGCTGGTGAGCGAGCTGACCATCTTCTGCGGGTCGATGGTGGGCGGGTCGATCGGGTTTCTCTGGTACAACGCGCACCCGGCGGAGGTGTTTATGGGCGATACGGGATCGCTTGCGCTGGGCGGGGCGATTGGCACGGTGGCGGTGGTGATCAAGCAGGAGCTGCTGCTGCCGTTTATCGGGGGCGTGTTCATTTTGGAGCTGATGAGCGTGGTGCTGCAGGTGGGGAGTTATAAGCTGCGGAACGGCAAGCGCATCTTCCGCATGGCACCGCTGCACCATCACTTTGAGCTGATGGGCTGGAGCGAGAGCAAGGTGATCGCGCGGTTCTGGATTTTGGCCCTGGTATTTGCGCTGCTGGCGCTGACGACGTTGAAGCTGAGGTAGGGCGGCAAGGCTTAACACGGATAAAAGGGATGGAACGGATCACGGCAGATTTGTGTCGTCGCGATGCGGTAGATTGAAGCGGCTGGAAGAGTGATCGGCGAGAGGTGCCCGTAAGCGGATGGAACTGAAGAATAAGCGCGTGCTGGTGGTGGGGTTGGGCAAGAGCGGGTTGGCGGCGGCGCTGTTTTTGCGCGATCGCGGGGCGCGGGTGACGGTGTCGGATACGCGCAGTGCGGCGGCGCTGGGCGACCAGATTCCGGCGCTGCTCGAAGCCGGGATTATGGTCGAGGCAGGCGGGCATGGGCTGCTCACGTTTCGGCGGCAGGATTTGATTGTCGTCTCGCCGGGGGTACCGCTGGATACGCCCGAGGTGAAGAACGCGCAGCAGCTGGGGCTGACCGTGATTGGGGAACTGGAGCTGGCGAGCCGGTTCTTGCACGGGGATGTGGTCGCGGTGACCGGCTCGAACGGGAAGACCACGACGACGACGCTGATCGGGCAGATCTTTGCCGATGCGGGACGGAAGACGCAGGTGGGCGGAAATATCGGGCTGCCGGTGATCGAGCTGATTGCGGAGAGCGATGCCGATACGTGGAACGTGCTGGAAGTTTCGAGCTTTCAGCTGGAGACGACGGTCGAGTTCCGGCCGAAGATCGCGCTGGTGCTGAACATCACGCCTGATCACCTGGACCGCCACAAGACGTTTGAGCGGTACTGGGCGGCGAAGGCACGGATTACGGCCTGCCAGAAGCCCGACGACTTCCTGGTGCTGAATGCGGAGGATCCGGCGGCGCAGCGCGTGGCGGCGAAGACCAAGGCGCAAATCTATTGGTTCAGCGGCGTGCGGCCGATCAAGCAGGGTGCGTTCGTGCATGGCGAATCGATCTTCTTCCTGGCGCAGGAGGGCGGCAAGCCGGAGCCGGTGCTGCCGGTGGCGGAGATTCCGCTGAAGGGCGCACATAACGTCGAGAACGTGCTGGCGGCGGTGTGCGCGGCGCGGCTTGCGGGCATCGGCGCAGAGTCGATTCGGGCGACGGTGGCGGCATTCCATGCGGTCGAGCACCGGCTGGAGCTGGTGAAGACGGTTGATGGAGTGGAGTATTACAACGACTCCAAGGCCACGAATGTGGATGCGACGATGAAGGCGCTGGCGTCGTTTGCCGGCGGCATTCACTTGATTCTGGGCGGCAAGGATAAGAACTCTGACTACACGCTGCTGGGGCCGCTGCTGCGCGAGCGCGTGAAGGCTGTTTACACGATAGGTTCGGCGGCCGAAAAGATTGAGCGGGAACTGGCAGGGGTGGTGAAGATGGTATCAGCGGGTACGCTCGATAGCGCGGTATCGAGCGCCGCGCGAGAGGCGTTGGCGGGTGACGTGGTGCTGCTGGCGCCGGCCTGTTCGAGCTTCGATCAGTTTGAGAACTACGAGCATCGCGGGCGGGCTTTCCGCGAGGCGGTGATGGGATTAGCAGCAAAGGCGTAACACGGATCAGGGCCGATCACGGCGCGACAAGAACGGATTAGGACTGTCGGAATCCCGCAGTGATCGTTCTTGATCCGTGTTGCGTGGTTTGCAGGAGTGTTGGATGGCGAAGCGGGTTGGCGTCGACAAGTGGCTGTTCGGGGTGGTGTTGCTGTTGACGCTGTTCGGGCTGGTGATGGTGTTTTCGGCTTCGGCCGTGCTGGCGAAGGCGGAGACCGGGTCGCCCTACCACTATGTGGCGAAGCAGGGGATGTATGCGCTGCTGGGGATGGTGGCGCTGGTCGGGCTGATGCAGGTGGATTACCGGCGGTATAACTCGCCGCGCGTGGTGTTTCCCGCGATGGCGGTGACGACGCTGCTGCTGGTGGGTGTGTTTGCGATGCACGCGCTGAATAATACGCATCGCTGGTTCAAGTTTGGGCCGTTCTTTACGTTTCAGCCGTCCGAGCTGGCGAAGCCGATGATCGTGCTGTTTCTGGCCTGGTTTCTGCAGACTCGGATTCACTGCATGGACGATTGGAAGGGCACGGTGGTGCGTGCGGCGATGCCTCCGCTTGTGTTTGTCGCCTTGATTTTGAAGGAGCCGGACCTGGGCACGGCGCTGGTTTGCGCGGCCGTCACGATGCTGATGCTGTATCTGGCTGGCCTGGAGCTGAAGTACATCGGGATGGCCATTGTGGCGGCGTCGCCGGTGATGTACTGGATGCTGTTTCGAGTGCCGTGGCGGCGGGCACGCATGATCGCGTTCCTGAATCCGGAGGCCGACCCACGCGGGACTGGATTCCACATTATGCAGTCGCTGATCGCAGTCGGGACGGGCGGCTTTCGCGGGCTGGGGCTGGGCGAGGGGCGGCAGAAGCTGTACTTCCTGCCCGAGGCGTGGACCGACTTTATCTTCGCGAATATCAGCGAGGAGCTTGGCCTGCTGGGTGCGCTGCTGCTGGTTTCGATGTTCGTGTTTTTTGGCTACCGCGGGCTGCGGGCGGCATTTCTTTCGACCGACCCGTTCGCACGCTTTCTGGCATTTGGGCTGACGATCGCGATCCTCATCCAGGCGTTCTTCAACATCAGTGTCGCCCTCGCGCTGCTGCCGACGAAGGGAATTACGCTGCCGTTTATCTCGTTCGGCGGCACCAGTATCTTCTTCACGCTGGCGGGTATGGGCGTACTTCTGAACGTCACGCGCGAGATCGAGTAAAACAGCTGCTAGCTTCTAGCTGCTAGTTTTGTCGCGCCTGGTGAGATCTTTGCATGAGGAAAGTTCTTAGCTAGGGGCTAGGAGCTAGAAGCTAGGAGCTGCTTTTTGCGAGTTCTCATCGCAGGTGGGGGTACTGGCGGGCACGTCATTCCGGCGCTCGCGATCGCCCGCGAGCTGCGCGACCAGCACGGTGCCGAGGTGCGGTTTGTGGGGACGGCGCGCGGGCTCGAGACCAGGCTGGTGCCGGAGGCGGGATTTCCGTTGGAGTTGATCCATGTAGGTCAGTTGAAGGGCGTCAGCCTGGCGACGCGGCTGCGAACGCTGGCCGATCTGCCGCTGGGGCTGCTGCGGTGTGCCGGGTTGATTCGCGGGTTCAAGCCGGATGTGGTGGTGGGCGTGGGCGGCTACGCGTCGGGCCCGGCGATGGGTGCGGCGGTGCTGCTACGGGTGCCGACGGTCGCCTTTGAGCCGAATGCTGTTCCGGGGCTGGCGAACCGGCTGGTGGGCAAGCATGTGAGTGCCGCGGCAGTAAACTTTGCGCCGACGACCGCTTACTTTCGCAACGCACGGGTGACCGGCATTCCCGTGCGGCCGGAGTTCTTCGCCGTGCAGCCGAAGACCGCCGGGGCGCGGCGCCTGCTCGTCTTTGGCGGAAGCCAGGGAGCGCGGGTGTTGAACGAGGTGATGCCGCCGGTCGCGGCGAAGCTGCTGGCGGGGTTTCCGGATCTGACGATCGTGCACCAGGCTGGCGGGCGGCATGGCGAATCGACGACTGCGGCGTACATGGCCGCGGGGGTGGACTTTGCGCGGGCGACGGTGCAGCCGTATCTGGATGGAATGGTCGAGCAGATTGCCGCGGCGGATGTGATTCTGTGTCGCAGCGGCGCCAGCACGGTAGCGGAGCTGGCAGCGGCCGGTCGAGCCGCGGTGCTCGTGCCGTTTGCAGCGGCGGCGGACGACCACCAGAGGAAGAATGCGGATGTACTGGTGGCGGCCGGCGCCGCCGTGCTGGTTACCGAGGCGGAGTTGAACCCGGAGCGCGTGCTGGCGGAGATCTCCGCGCTGCTGGCCGACGAGCCACGCCGGCTGCGCATGGGCGCTGCCGCGCGGACGCTGGCGCATGGAGATGCTGTGGGGGAGATTGCTGGGATGATTTTGGGGTTGGCAGGGAAGGCCTGAGAGCAACCGCGTCCTTACGCCGGCCGGGCGGTGCTCCGCACGGCGAGCTGCTTCGCGTGACAGAAGAAAAGCCCCGGATTGCACCGGGGCTTCGTTTGGCTGCTGGAGTTGAGGGTTACCGGTGTCCGCCGCCGCCGTGGCTGCCGCCGCCCCTGCCCCCGCCAAAGTGTCCGCCGCCGCCACCACCACCGCCATGGCTGACCTGCGCGTGTCCGCCGCCGCCGCCGTTGAAGTGTCCACCCGAAGGCGCCGCACCGCCGCGGAAGCTACCGCCGGCTGGTGCTCCGGCGCGGAAGCCTGCCTCGCCGCCCGTAGCCGGACGAACATAGCTGCCACCGCCGAAGCCGCCACGAGCGGCTGTGCCTCCGTTGAAGCCGCCGCGTGCCGCTGTGCCGTTGAAGCCGCCCCCGGCAAAGCCGCGTGCGCCGCCGTTGAAGCCGCCGCGTCCGCCGAAGCCGGCCCGCGCGCCGCCAATGGTCGCGTGTGCGCCGAACGATGCGCCGCCGGGCAGACCGTGGGCGACGCGTGCGCTCACGAAGCTGGCCCCGCCTGCACGGAAGCCGACGCCGATTCCATTGACGCGGTTGAAGTAGCCGAAGCGTGCGTACGGCCCGACGTGCCAGTATGCGGTGTTGTAGAGGAAGCGTCCGCCGCGCCAGTAGCCGCCGTAGAAGCCGGTGCCGAAGTAGCCGAAGCCGTAGTTGATGCCGCCGTAGAAGCCGACGGTCGGGCCCCAGTAGCCGGCGTTCCAGAAGTAGTAGCCGTCATCGCCGTTGCCCCAATAGCCGGGCGTCCAAAGGGCGTCCTGGTAGGGCGGAAGAACCCATGCGCCGTTGACCCAGTAGTAGCCGCTTGGGCCGTAAGCCCAGTAGCCGGGCGTCCACATATAGCCGGGGCCCGGGGCTACGGGTTGATCGTACTGCGGGAGCGGAGGCGGTGCCTGGGCGATGGCTTCCTGTCCAGCTTCGTAGGCAGCGTCGTCGCCACCCTGCGGCTGCTGGGCGTAAGCGCCGTTCGGATCGTACTGACCCTGCTGCTGCCCGTCGGCGTACGGCTGTTGCTGGGCGTAAGGCTGCTGCTGCGCATAGGGCTGTTGCTGCGCGTAAGGCTGTTGCTGGTATTGCGGCTGTTGCTGGCCGTAGTAGGGCTGCTGCTGCTGCTGGTAGGGCTGCTGTTGATACTGCGGCGCCTGCTGCTGCGGGTAGCCCTGCTGATAGCTCTGTTGCGCAGGCGCGGCGTAGTTCTGCGGATCCTGCGCGTTATAAGGCTGCGGAGTCTGGTACTGCGCGTGCGCAACAGCGAACGGAGCGGCCGCAATGGCGGTGGCGAGCACGGCTTTCGTCAGATTCGTCAAAGACATAATGTGTGCCTGGGCCGCCGGCCTTCGTTTCCCGGGTGTTGCATCGTGCTCCCGGTATGCGCGGACGGAGGAGGTGGTCATTCCAGTTAGGTTAGACACGGGTTAACTTAATTGGTTGCGGCAAGGGCAAGACGGACGCGGACAAAGACGGACAGAGACGGACAAGAGAGACGTGAGACGGGTTTCTGTGGGCTGACAGCTTTGGAGCTAAGAGCGAAGGCTTCGCGCGGAGAGCGCAGGCAAGTGCGCGGATTTGCGCGGTTAAAGCTTTGCTGCGGGAATCTGCGTCGTTTCTGCGCTCTCTGCGAGAGGCTTTGCTCTGGTCCGCTCTACTGCCGGGTCGTGAAGAGATCTTTCGGGCAGACCACGTGGACGCCGACGCGCGGGAGGTCGACGAGTTGGGTGATGTCCACGTCGCAGGCGACGGAGATGAGGGAGTAGGCGTCTTCGCGCGAGAGGTGAGCGTGGTCGGGGTCCTGCACCGAGAGGAAGGTGATCATGTTGCGGATGGCCATCTCGGTTGCGCGCGTCAGGTCGGTGTGGAAGCCCATGGAGATGTACGCGGTGGGAGTCTCAGCGCGCGGCCAGAGGAGCCGGTTGGGATCGCTGAGCGAACCCTTGTGCAGGATGAACTGGAAGGTGCCGGTGAGCTGCGTTTCGAGCGCCGTGATGTCCACCTCGCCGTTGCCCTGGTTGGCGTGGCCATCGCCCACCTCGAAGTTGGCGCCTTTGGTGTTTACCGGGATGTAGAGCGTCGAGCCGGCGACCATCTCCTTGTTATCCATGTTGCCGGCGTTCATCCAGGGTGGTGCAGAGTCGGATTTGCCGGTGGGCGTCGCGATGCCCATGGAGCCGAAGAACGGGTGCAGGGGGATTTCGATGCCGGGCGCGAAGTCGGCCAGCATCTTCTCGCGATCGAGCGGAACGATCTTGGTGCGGGAGTAGGGGAAGTCGTCGGGCAGGAAGCCGCGGCCGGCACCAAACGAGTTGCAGGACCAGGGCACGTCCAGGTGAATCTTCTGAATGCGGACTTCGAGGACGTCGCCGGGTTCGGCATTTTCGATGGCGACCGGGCCGGTGAGGATGTGGCCGCCGGGCCCCTTCTGGTCCGCAGGAAACTTGTTGTAGATGTCGGTGACGTAGGGCGGAATCTGCGCCGCGGGAACGCCCTCCGACTCGAGCCGCTGGGGTGAGCCGCAGGTGGAGAGGGTTTGTATCGTGACGGTGTCGCCGGACTGCACGATGAGCGCAGGCTTCGCGGCGCCGTTGTAGTTGCCCCACACGACGGTCTCGGGCGTGGCGAGCAGCGTCTTCTGGGCGAAGGCGGACGAGGCGAACAGGAGTGTGAGCAGGAGGCGGCGCATGAGTTTGTATAGCACGAGACTCGCCGTCGAGGTTCCGGAGTTTTAAGTCGTGGGTTGTCGGCTGCTGAGGACGGGATGGAGGTTGGGGCGTCGAGCGCCTCTGGTCTCCGTTAGCTGGCGCGAATGGCCGGCTCGAACGGCAGAAACAATGTGAAAACCGTTCCGCAGCCCCGGCGGGAGCGCACGCGCAGGGAGCCTTCGTGGCGCTGGGCGATCTCCTGCGAGACCCACAGGCCGAGGCCGGTGCCGTTGAAGCCTTTGGTGGTGAAGAACGGGTCGAAGATGCGTTCGAGCACGTCCGGCGGAATGCCGCTGCCGGAATCGGCGACGGTGAAGACGATGCCGGGCCGCATGGTCTTCCAGTCGCATCCGGCGCGGCTTCGGAGCAGAAGCCTGCCGCCGATAGAAGGCATGGCGTCGATCGCGTTGCCGATGAGGTTTGAGAGGATCTGCCGGATCTCGCCATCGAAGCAGGTGACCGGGCGCGTGCATCCCTTCCTCTTCTCGAGGGCGATGCCGGCGTTTGCGAGCCGTGTCTGGTACATGGAGAGCGCGGAGGCGAAAAGCTCATCGCAGGTGATGGCGATGGGCTTCGACGACTGCTTGTGAAAGCGCAGCGTCTGGTTGGCGATCGCGGAGACGCGGAGCTCCTGCTCGGCTGTGAGCAGGTAGGAATGTGTTTCGCCGGTGTTTTCGCTTGTCTGCGCCAGGTAGAGCAGGTTGGTCACGGCCTCGAGCGGGTTGTTGATCTCATGCGCGATGGAAGCCGCAAGCCGTCCGACGGCGGCTAGCTTCTCCGTGCGGATCAGCGTGTCGGTCGCCTTTCTTTCCTGCGTGATGTCGCGGAAGAAGACGACGATTCCGAAGGGCGATGGTCTTACCTGGACGCGGACCCAGACGTTCAGCGGCTCCCCGTAGAAGGCCTCGAATTCAGCGGGAACGTCCTCGTCCATGGCACGGTAGTAGTGTTCGAGAAAGGGCGAGCCGGCGTAGACCATGCCGGGGAAACAGTCCCAGCAGACCTTGCCCAGCACCTCTTTCACCGGGGTGATGACGTTGTACGCACGGGGGTTGACGTAGGTAAACCGCCACTGCCGGTCGAGCATCATGATGGCGCCGGTGGTCGCCTCAAGGACGTGATTGAGGCGCTCCGACAGCGCGTCCCGCTCACGCGTGGCCATCAGCTCTTCGGTCACGTCGTGGCAGACCACCAGAATGCCCTGGATGCCGCCGTCGCTCGCATAGACGGGGCTATGGCTATACGTCCAGTAGATGTCTGCCAGAACGCCGTTACGCAGGATGGGCACGCAGACGTTGGTCTGCAGGATGGATTCACCGCCGTAGAGCACGCGGCTCCATTGCTGCGTGAGCACCTCCCTGGCTTCGGCGAAGAGCTCAGCGCCTGGCTGGCCGAGGCCGGCGGGATGCTTCTCCGTCATCAGCGGCACGAACTGGTCGTTGTAGGTGGTGAGGAACTCCGGCCCGAAGAGCAGCACGGCCGGGAAGCGGCAGGCCAGCATGAGGTTCAGCGCGGCGAGCGAGGCGGCAGGCCAGGTGTCGAGCGCACCCAGTGGTGTCGTAGCCCAGTCGAACGCACGCACGCGCTCCGCCATCGCACCCGGCGCGTGAATCAGCCTGCGGTCATCCCGCGAAGGAGGTCCAGCGTGGGGCAGGTGAGAGTGCAAGTCGGGGATCATGCCTTCCGGGAGTCGCGCGAGATGCTTAACACACTACCTCGTTGTGCTCGGATGCGGAGAATCGCTCCCCGGTGCACTTCGATGCGAACTAAATTCGCGCGATGTGTGGAGTGGGGTCCGGAAGTCCTCTCACTAACCCGCGGGGCGAAGGGTAGACTAAACCGAAGGATGCCTCTCTCCTCCCCCAATACTGGACCTTCGTCGGAGTCGGCGGCGCCGGCGGTTACCTCCGGCTTCGCGCCGCTGCGCATTCCGCTGTTTCGCGATCGCTGGATTGCGTCGACGATCTCGTCGGTCGGCACCTGGATGCAGGATACGGCCGGAACGTGGCTGATGACGGTGCTGACGACCTCGCCGCTGCTGATTGCGCTGATGCAGACGGCGGCCTCGCTGCCGGTGCTGCTGTTCGGGTTGCTGGCCGGGGCTACGGCGGACATCTTCGACCGGCGCAAGCTGCTGATCTTCTGGCAGGCGTGGATGCTGGTTGCGGTGGCTCTGCTGACGGTGTTTACGTTTCTGGGACGGATTTCGCCGTGGGCGCTGCTGGCGTTTACGTTTCTGCTGAATGCGGGGTCGGCGATGAACAACCCGGCCTGGCAGGCGATTGTGCCGGAGCTGGTGCCACGTGAGCTGATTCCGGATACGGTCTCCCTGAATGCGGCTTCGAATAACCTGGCGCGAGCGGTTGGGCCGGCGCTTGGCGGCATCATGGTGGCGGCGTTCGCGAACGTGCACCAGGGCGCGGGGAGTGTGTTTGCGCTCAACTCGCTCTCGTTTGCCGGCGTGATCTGGGTGCTGGTCAACTGGAAGCGGACGCCGCTGTTCAAGAGCGCGCTGCCTTCAGAGCGGATTGCGGGTTCGATTCGCGGTGGGCTGCGGTATGTGCGCTACTCGCCGATGTTGCAGGCGTCGCTGATTCGCGCGTTTACGTATTGCTTCTTCGTCTCGGCGATCTGGGCTCTGCTGGCGGTGGTTGCGAAGCTCGATCTGAAGCAGGGAGCGCTCGGCTACGGCATTCTGAACGGCTCGCTTGGGGTTGGGGCGGTGATCGCCGCGACGCAGTTGCCGAAGGTGCGGCGGCGCTTCTCCGCCGATACGATCCTGCTGGTCTGCACCCTCTACCAGGCGCTGACGCTGGGCGTTCTTGCTTCGGTGCGCAGTCCGTGGATCATCATTCCGGTGCTGATTCTTTCGGGTTCGGCGTGGACCAGCACGATGTCGTCGATCAACACATCCGTCCAGCTTGCGGTGCCACCGTGGGTGACGGCCCGCGCGCTCGGGACTTATCTGATGACGTTCCAGGGCGGGATGGCGATCGGTGCGGTGCTGTGGGGTTTTCTGGCGGAGCGCTTCCACACTCCGCTGGCGCTGGGTGTCGCTGGTGCGGGGTTGCTGGTTACGCTGCCGTTTGTCCATCGCTACAAGATTCTGCAAGGGCCGCAGCTGGACTTCACGCCCTACCAGTACAAACGGCCGGCACCGGAGCTTGTCGGCGTAGGCTCAGGCGACATCGCCGACCAGACCGAAGGACCGGTGCGGGTGTCGATCGAGTACCGCATTCCGCTTGAGTGCTACGCCGAGTTCACCCACGCCATCCACGAGCTGAAGGGGGTTCGGCTGCGGGACGGCGCACTGCGCTGGGGCATCTACCGCGAGGCGACCGACCCGACGCACCTGAACGAGACCTTCGTGATGGAGAGCTGGCTCGACTATCTGCGAACCCGCGAACGCATGACGGCGGCCGATGCGGCGGTTCGCGATCGGGTCTACTCCATGCATCGCGGGGATGGGCCACCGCGGGTAACGCACCAGATTTATGCGCGGGAACTGAATTAAGACAGCTTTTAGCTTCTAGCTCCTAGCTGCTAGCTTGTACGTGCGAGCCTACCGCTTCGGCCAACGAGGTAGACCTCAGCGCCGTCCCAGCTAGGAGCTAGAAGCTGCTCCTCAGTGCGTTCCCATCTGTGTCTCATCCTGCTGATTGGCCGGCTTGGGATCGAAGTAGTGGCTGTCGTAGAGCGCGCGGTAAAACTCGCCAGTCAGCTCGGCGGCCTTGGGGCCGAAGGTGGGGCGTCCGCCTTCGAGGAAGATGACGGTCACGATGCGGCCGTTGGGGGTGTCGGCGTAGGAGCCGAACCACCCGAATCGCGTGCCGTCGTTTGAGCACGTGCCGGTCTTGCCCATGACTGGGAAGGCGTTGAAGTTGGCTTTGAGCGAGCGTGCGGTGCCGTACTGCACCGCGGCCTGCATGCCTGGGGTCATCTCCGGGATCAAAGCTTTGATGTCGAGGGTGCGCTTGATGCGCGGCTGGAAGTCGGCGAGGTCCTGCTGCGACTCCGGATGCTGCAGGTAGTAGAGCGTTCCGCCGTTGGCGATGGCGGAGACGATGGCGCCAAGCTGCAGCGGCGTCATCGAAACCGACTCGCCGAAGCTGCACATGCGGCCGACGCCGCCGAGCGACGCGGGCAGTTCCTGATCGGGATAGGTGCCGAGCTGCTCGCCCTTGATGTTGTAGCCGGCGAGCTCGCCGAGGCCGAGCTGGTTGGCGTAGTGCTTCACGCGCTCGAAGCCGAGCGCGCGGCCGAGGGTTTCGAAGTAGAGGTTGTTGGAGTGCGCGAGGGCCTCGGTGAGGGTGAGGTGGTAGCCGCCGCCGAGGGCGACGGGGGTATCCTTGCGGACGAGGCCTTCCTGCAGCGCCGCCAGCGCGACGGTGAGCTTGATGGTCGAGCAGGGCTCGGCGCCGGAGGAGAGCGCGAGCTTCTGATTGACCATGGCGAGGATGCGGCCGGTTGCGGGGTCGATGGCGAGCGCCGTTCCGTTCATGTTGCCGAGCGCGGCTTCGGCGGCCTTGCGGACGATGGGATCTTCTCCGGCGGTGTTGTCGCCGAGAACGAGGGTGTTGGCGTCGGTGAAGGAGCTGGCGTAGAAGCGCTCACCGGTATAGTGCGGACGGACGGAGACTCGAAGCAGACGGCCGTGGCGGCCGCGTACCAGGCGGGTCTCAGAGCGCGCTTCGGCCACGTGGGCCTCGGTGTGACGGCCGGAATGCGCCTCCGTGCGGGCTTCCGCGCGAAGCTCTGCGCGGGTCTCGTGACGCGACTCGTGCCGGCCGTGGGCGGCGACTGCATGCGCCGCGACCGCATGGCCGCGACGCGCTTCATGCGTGACGGCAGCATGTGCCCTGGCCGCGTGATGATGCGTGGCCGCGTAGGCGGAGACCGGTACAAGCACCGAGAACCCGAGTAGGCCCGCGGTGAGAAACGTTGTGGAAAGGCGGCGTACCAGAGCCGTGCAGATCATTCGAAGTCCCCCAAGGTTTGGCGATCAGAAGGTGGTAGCGAAGCAATGGCCATACGAAGTGAGACAAAGCACGTCTGGTGCCCAAACCGCTGTTACTTATCTTATCGTTCTATCATTCCGAAGACGGCAGTCGCCGTCACCTGCAAGTTGCAGATGCTGGTACCTCAACCCGGAGTGGCCCAGCATCGTTGAGCCTGCGTCGCCCTTAGTGACCGCGGCGCAGGAAGGCTGGGATGTCGAGTTCGTCCGACTCCTTGTTCTCCGGAGCGTAACCGGAGAAGGAAGGCACCCGCACCGAAGGCTCCGGCACGGAGGGAAACGCCTGGTGCGACTCCGGCTCCGGCGTGATGCGGATGGGCCGCGAAGAATCGGGCGAATCGAACCCGCGGGCCGAGGGCATGCGCGAATCCTGCGCCGGCGCCGTCGTGCCGGGCGGGACGCGTCCGGTGCGGAAGAAATCGTCGTCGAAGACCGAGCGCGGCACGGGCACTAGCTCCTGCTCCGCGTGCGACGGCGTCAGCTGCCAGTCCTCTGCGCGACGGCCGTAGGGGAAGGGCTGTTCTTCAAACGTGGGAGCGGCAGCGGCCGAAGGCACGGGCGGCGGCGGGACCGGCGTGTGGGCGGCCTCGGGAATCTGGCTCACCACCTCGACCACCGGCTCCGCAACCTGCGGCTGCACCTCGATCGTTGGCGGGGCGATTGCCTCGGTGTGGAGAGTTTCAGCATGAACCGGCTCCGCGACGATGGTCTCGGCGTGGAGCTTTTCAGTCTGGAGCTTTTCAGTCTGGATCGGCGTAACCGTCTCGGTCGGAGGTTCGGGCGCAGTCTGCGCAGCGGGCGTCTCGGGTGCGGACTCCATCGGGGTGCGCCGTACGGTGTCGTAGCGTGCATCCTGGCGCGGAACGATCGGCACCTCGGCCGGCTTGGGCGCGGGAATGTCGTAGCGGGCGGTGGGCAGGGTGGATTCGGCCAGCATGCGCTCGCGCCGGGGGTGCGAGGATTGCTCCTTGAAGCCGGTGGCGATGACCGTGATCTTGACCTCGTCGCCCATCGATTCGTCGAGCACGGCGCCGAAGATGATGTTGGCGTCTTCGTGGGCGGCGTTCTGGATGATGGTGGAGGCTTCGTTGACCTCGTTCAGCTTCAGCGAGGACGAACCGGTGATGTTGATGAGGATGCCGCGCGCGCCGTCGATCGCGCCGGCTTCGAGCAGCGGCGAAGCCATGGCCGCGATCGCCGCGTCCTTGGCGCGATCGGAGCCGGACCGCGAGGCCGTGCCCATGACCGCGTAGCCCATGCCGGCCATCGTCGTCTTCACGTCGGCGAAGTCGCGGTTGATGACGCCGGGGATGGTAATGATGTCGGAGATGCCCTGCACGCCCTGGCGGAGGACGTCGTCGGCGATGCGGAACGACTCGAAGAAGCCGGCGTCTTTGGCGACGGCGAGCAGCTTCTCGTTGGGGATGACGATGACGGTGTCGACGGCGTCGAGCAGCTCCTGCATGCCGCGCTCGGCCTGCATCATGCGGCGCTTGCCTTCGAAGGCGAAGGGGCGGGTGACGACGGCAACGGTGAGCGCGCCCATCTCGCTGGCGAGCGAGGCGATAACCGGTGCGGCGCCAGTTCCGGTGCCGCCGCCGAGGCCGGCGGTGACGAAGACCATGTCGGCACCTTCGAGCGCTTCGATAATTTTGTCGGAGTCTTCAAGAGCCGCGCGGCGGCCGATGTCCGGGTTCGCGCCCGCGCCCAGGCCTGAGGTCAGCTTGACGCCGAGCTGCAGCTTGACGGCGGCGTTCGATACCTGAAGCGCCTGCACGTCGGTGTTGGCGGCGATAAACTCCACGCCTTCGACGTTCGCGGCGATCATGCGATTGACGGCATTGTTGCCTCCGCCGCCCACACCGATGACCTTAATGCGCGCGCCGCGCGGAATGGCGTCGTCATAGTGGATGCGAAGGTCGTTTTCAGGATTTTCGGACATTGGGGGCGGTGCTCCTTGCGGCAGAAAAGTGGGCAGGTGAGGCTGTCTTGTTAATCCTCTCATCAACACGCCCATGCGCCTACCCGCATTTCCACCGAACGGTACCGCAAATGGTTCGACAAGCGCATCTGTTGGCTATCGCCTGCAAGGACACCGACCCTTCCACCAGCGAGACGGCAACCGAAAGAGGGCTAACCGATCACCTTCCAGGGGTTCAGGATGGTGAGTCCCAGGTCCTCAAAGTCATTCTCGTTCCGAGTCACAAGAGTAAGACCGTGTTCGAGCGCAGTGGCCGCGATCATGCCGTCCGCCACATTGAGAGGTTTACCCAGGAGCCGGCGCCTGGCAGTCAGAGTGCCCCAGCGCGCGCTGATGCTGCGGGTCACGGGCAGGATGCGGCTGGAAAACAGATGCTCTACGTCAACCTCAAGCCAGGTCTCGAGCTCGGTTCGCCGCTTGCTCTGCGGTTGCAGCTCGATACCTTTTATCAATTCCCCGAAGCTCACCGTGCTGAGAAAGAGCGTATCCAGACTTTGCGCGTCGATCCATGCCAACACCTTCGGTTCCGGCTGGGGGCGAGCCAACTCCGACGGGACGTTCGTGTCGAGCAGAAATCCGTTCACTCGAAGGAAACCGGGCGGTCCGTCGAAGGTTCGCGGCGAAACATCGCGTCGATCTCCTGGTCGGTAAAGAGGCCACGCACTTTGGCGGATGCATCGATAAATGCTCGGCCAGTCAGGTCTACGGTTTCGGGCGAAGCAAGATGCATGGCGTCTTCGAGCAAGGCGACGGCGACCGCTTCCAGGCCGCGGCCTGTCTGCAACGCCCGGCGACGAAGCGCGGCTTCGGCCTCCGGTCTGATTTCAAGCGTAATATTCATCGAAGCCTCCTGCTCAAGGATGTTCTTACCCTAGCTCCGCCCATGCGCTGGGTCAACCTTCCGGATGGCACCCACATCGAGTGGTGGAGAGCTTACACAGGCTTGGGGTAGGGTACCTCATTCGATGTCGAAGCGGACGCCCTGGGCGAGGGGGAGTTGGGTGCTGTAGTTAATGGTGTTGGTGGCGCGGCGCATGTACTGCTTCCAGGCGTCGGAGCCGGATTCGCGGCCGCCGCCGGTCTCTTTTTCGCCGCCGAAGGCTCCGCCGATCTCGGCGCCGGAGGTTCCGATGTTGACGTTGGCGATGCCGCAGTCGGAGCCGGTGGAAGAGAGGAAACGCTCGGCTTCGCGAAGGTTGAGGGTGAAGATGGACGAGGACAGGCCTTGCGGGACGTCGTTGTGGAGGGCGATGGCTTCGTCGAGGTCTGAGTAATTCAAGACATAGAGAATCGGGGCGAAGGTTTCGCGCTGGACGATGTCGGTCTGGGCGGGCATTTCGACCAGCGCGGGGCGGGCGTAAAAGGCTTCGGCACCGGCCTCGGGCGGGGTGATGCGTTCGCCGCCGGTGATGGTGGCACCGCAACCGCGCGCGGCTTCGAGGGCTTGCTGCATGGCTTCGAAGCTGTGCGGGTCGATGAGCGGGCCGACCAGCGTGCCTTCATCGCGCGGATCGCCGATGACGACCGAGGCGTAGACGCGTTTGAGGCGAGCGACGAGGTCGGCGTAGATGGATTCGTGGACGATGAGGCGGCGGAGGGTGGTGCAGCGCTGGCCGGCGGTGCCCATGGCGGAGAAGGCGACGGCGCGCAGGGTGAGGTCGAGGTCGGCGCTGGGGCAGACGATGGCGGCGTTGTTGCCGCCGAGCTCGAGGATAGCGCGGGCGAAACGCGCGGCAAGCTTCGGCGCGACAGCTCGTCCCATGGCGGTTGAGCCGGTGGCGGAGACGAGCGGGATACTGGGTGAATCGACGAGGAGCTGGCCGAGGGTGGCGTCGCCGAGGAGGAGCGAGCAGAGGCCGGCGGGGACGTCGCCGAGTCTGGCGGCGGCGCGCTCGAAGAGGGCTTGCGTGGCAAGGGCGGTGAGCGGCGTCTTTTCGGAGGGCTTCCAGACGACGGCGTTGCCGCAGACGAGCGCGAGCGCGGCGTTCCAGCTCCAGACGGCGACGGGGAAGTTGAACGCGGAGATGACGCCGACGACGCCGAGCGGGTGCCAGGTTTCCATCATGCGATGGCCGGGGCGTTCGGAGGGGACGGTGAGGCCGGCGAGCTGGCGCGAGAGCCCAGCGGCGAAGACGCAGATGTCGATCATCTCCTGGACTTCGCCGTAGCCTTCGGAGAGGATTTTGCCGGCTTCGAGGGTGACGAGGCGGCCGAGGGGTTCGAGGTTGGCGCGGAGCTCTTCGCCGAGCAGCCGGACGAGCTCGCCGCGGCGTGGGGCGGGGATGGTGCGCCAGATTTCGAAGGCCTGGTGGGCTTGCTCGATGTGCTGTTCGGCGGTGGCTTGCGGGGTGGTGGGGATGTGCGCGATGAGCTCGCCGGTGATGGGGGTTCGGACGGCGAGATCGCCGCGGGTGTAGGCGGTGGAGTCGACGCCGAGGTGGGTGAGGAGGGAGTGGACTTCTTCGGTGAGGGTCATGCGGTTCCTTGGAATTGGTGGTGGTTCGGGCGAAAGGCCAATACAGGGGTCCTTCGCTGCGCTCAGGATGACGGGAATTTTAGGTGAGGAAAAGAGCGCGGGCTCAGGCTCCGGTGGCGGTCATCTTGAAGATGGCCTGGGCGTTGGAGCTGTCGAAGCTTAGGTCGAGCTTGGTTTTGCCGTTCTCTTCGGGGAGCGGCATGCGGGTGATGAACTCGTAGAAGGAGCCGTTGACTTCCTTGTCGATGGTGCCGTCGGGGGTGCGGAAGCGGCGCTGGACGCGGGCGGCGAGGAAGGCGGTTTGGCGGACGCGGCCGGATTGCGAGGTTTCGACCGTGGCCTTCATGGCGCGGCCGAGGGCTTTCTGGCCGGCGGCGAGCTGGTCGACGTCGGGGACGCGGTCGGTGGCGTGGTTGAAGGCGTTGCCTTCGGTCGAAATCCAGGCCATCTCGGGCGATTCGGCGAGGAGCATTTCGTAGTCGGCGAGCGTGGGCTCTTCGTGCTGGCGGTCGAAGACGGCGGCCAGCAGCGGGAGCAGCTTGACGGCTTTGGCGAGAGGCAGCGACTTGTTGGCTTCGAGCTCGAAGAGCAGGGTTTTGGCTTCGCCGGTGAGCGGGTCGCGCGAGGTGCCGGTGACGCGTTGGACGGCGGCCTGGAAGCCGGGCGAGAAGCGGTCGGGGTGGAGCTCGCTGATGAAGAACTGGGCGAGCTCTTCGGGGAACTCGGCCTGGCCGTGGGAGCGGCCGGTCATCTTCAGGCGCTCGAGCGGGTAGGTGCCGTTGAGGGAGTAGCCGAGAGGCCGCAGGATGCGGGTGATGGCCTCTTCGCCGGCGGGAAGCGTGCCCATGCCGGCGAATGCGACGGTGCGGACGGCGCCGTGGTCGTGGAGGATCTTGCGGCCCTCGCGGAGGCAATCTTCGGCGTAGAGCCTGGCGTCGGGAACGCGCTGGATGAGATTTTCGAAGAGCATCATGTTTAGGGCTTGCGCGATGCCGGCGCGGGAGATGTTGCCGGTCACGTCGGCGTTTTCTTCGAGCAGGGCGGCGGGGACGACGAGAACGTCGAAGAGGTGGTCGGCGCGCTCGGCGCCGATGGCTTCGGTGAGGATCTGGTGCAGTGCAGAGTTCGTCATGATCTTCCTTATGCTGGCTCGGGGGTTGAAGGGGGAATTCGTGAGCTGTCAGCTGGAAGCTTTTCAGCTGACAGCTTATTGCTTCGTCTGCTTAGGCGTAGTGACGCAGGTGGCTGGCGAGGACGAGGCATTCCTCGAGGATGTCGAGGGCGACGTCGGTTTCTTCGTGGGTGACGACGAGCGGCGGGCAGAGGCGGATGGTGTTTTCGCCGCAGCCGAGCAGCAGCAGGCCGCGTTCGAAGGCAAGGTCGACGATGCGGTCGCGGAGCGCGCCGGCCTGGTTGCGGGTGTGCTTGTCTTCGACGATCTCGACGCCGATCATGAGGCCGCGGCCGCGCACGTCGCCGACGCACTCATGCGCTGCGACCCAGGTGCGGAGGCGGGAGAGCGCGTGCTCGCCGACGGTGGCGGCGTTGGCCATGGCTTCGCGCTCGACGATTTCGAGCGTGGCGAGCGCGGCGGCGAGGCACAAGGGATTGCCGCCGTAGGTGCTGGCGTGCGAGCCGGGCACCCAGTTCATGACGTCGGCGCGGGCGATGACGGCGCTGAGCGGCATGCCGGAGGCGATGCCCTTGGCGGTGGTGATTATGTCGGGCTGGACGCCGGAGTGCTCGATGGCCCACCATTTGCCGGTGCGGCCGACGCCGGATTGAATCTCGTCGGCGACCATCAGGATGCCGTGGCGATCGCAGATGCGGCGAATCTCTTCGAGGAAGATGTTGGGCGGGACGATGTAGCCGCCTTCGCCCTGGATGGGCTCGACGAAGATGGCGGCGACCTCTTCGGGCGGCAGCGTGGTCTTGAAGAGCTTGTCTTCGATGAAGCGGGCGCAGCCGAGGCCGAAGGCTTCTTCAGCCTGCGGGCCACCGCTGCAGCCGCGGTAGGCGTACGGATAGCGGACGTGCGTGACGCCGGGGACGAAGGGGCCGAAGCGGCGTTTCTGCTGGACTTTGGAGCCGGTGAGCGAGAGCGCGCCCATGGTGCGTCCGTGGAAGCTGCCGAGGAAGCTGATGATGTGCTGGCGGCCGGTGTGATAGCGGGCGAGCTTGAGCGCGCACTCGACGGCCTCGGCGCCGGAGTTGCCGAAGTAGACGCGGTGCGGGCCGGGCATGGGCGCGATCTCGGAGAGCTTGGCCGCGACCTTCGGCATGAGGTCGTAGTAGAAGTCGGTGCCGGACATGTGGAGCAGGTTCGCGGCCTGATCTTGAATCGCTTTGACGACCTCCGGGTGGCAATGCCCGGTGGAGTTGACGGCGATGCCGGCGGTGAAGTCGAGGAACTGGTTGCCGTCGACGTCTTCGATGCGGCAGCCGTGGCCGTTTTTGACGACGAGCGGATAGCCGCGGGTGTAGCTGGGCGAGAGCAGTTGCTCGTCTTCGGCGATGATGCGTTTGGCTTCGGGGCCGGGGATGTTGGGGTTCAGCCTGGGGCCGAAGCGTGCGTGGGTTTCTTCGCTGGCGACGCGGGCGGGCGCCTGGGTTTGGACCTGGGTTTGCGTGGGCATGGGGTTTCTCCTTGGGGGTGACTCGACGCTGGGGTTTGCTTCGGCAGGGATGGCGAAAGCAGGGTGCGTGGGCGGAGTCCTGGAGAGGGTGGCTAGTCGCCGGAGAAGAGGTTCGGGCGGACGCGGCTGGGCACGTTCGTCCGCTGGGGGACGGGTGTGGCGTGGGCCGGGTTGGAGGGGATCAGCATGAGTGGGCCGCTTGGGCGTGAGTATAGCGCGGCGCGGCAGGGGAGGCAATGTGCGGAGATGAGGAGGCGTTGCCCGTTGCGGGAGCGGCTGGCGTGGTCGGCGGGAATTTCACGGAAGATTCAGTTGACAGTGGGTAAGGGGATTGCTATCAACGTACGTCGGCGCTCGGCCTGATCCGAAGAACGCCAAAAGGAGATCGCTATGTTTACGGCAAAAGGGAAGTTCGGCTGGTATGAGTTGATGACCAGCGACACGAAGGCTGCCGGCAAGTTTTATTCGGATGTGGTCGGTTGGCAGACGCAGGAGATGCCGAGCGAGGGCGGGACCACGTACACGATCTTTAACGCCGGCGGCGTTGGCATGGCGGGGATGATGGAGCTGCAGCAGCATGTGTCCTGGGTGGGCTATATCTCGGTCGACGATGTGGATGCGCATGTGGTCGAGATTCAGAAGGCGGGCGGGAAGCTCTGGCGGCCGGCGACGGACGTGCCCGGAATGCTGCGGTTCGCAGTGATGTCGGACCCGCAGGGCGCGGCGATTGTGGTGTTTACACCGAACCCGGCGATGCCTTCGCCCGAGCGGCCGGTGCCGCCGGCGGCTGGGACGATCGGCTGGCACGAATTGTACACAACGGATATCGATGCGGGTTTCGAGTTCTACGAGAAGATGTTTGGCTGGACCAAGCTGGGCGATATGGATATGGGGCCGATGGGGACGTACCGGATGTTCGACCAGGGCGACCACAAGCAGATGGGCGATGGCGGCATGATGCTGAAGGGGCCGCAGGCTCCGGTTGCGCACTGGGCCTTCTACTTCTGCGTCGACGCTATTGATGCGGCGGTTTCGCGGGTGGAGGCGGGCGGCGGCAAGGTGCTCCATGGGCCGACGCAGGTTCCGGGTGGTGGGTGGGTGATTACGGGGCAGGATCCGCAGGGTGCGATGTTCTGGCTGGTTGCTGGGGAGAGGTAAGTCGCCGTTATGACTTTTGAGGTGGACCCACGCATGACCGATGGAGCTGGTCATGCATGGGGCACGGGTTTGTACTTCCCATGTCTCAGAAGCGAGACATGAGGCACCCGGAGTTTGAGGGTACGAAGTCCGAGGTGGACCCACGCATGACCGATGGAGCTGGTCATGCATGGGCACGGCTTTGTACTTCCCATGTCTCAGAATCGAGACATGGGGCACCCGGAGTGTATGGCCGGGTCTAGGGTTTGCTGAGTTTGTCGCGTTCGGCGGTCAGGTTCGTTTGCCATTGTTCGCGGGCGCCGGGTTCCATGCGGCCGGCGGCGGCGATTGCGCGGTTGTAGGCGGCTATTGCGAGATCCGTCTGGCCGTTGGCGGCGAGGACCTCGGCGAGAGTCTGCTCCGGGACGACCTGGTTGGGGTCGAGCTGCTCGGCCTGCTGGGCTTCGGCAAGCGCGGCGGCTTTATCGCCAGACTTGAGCAGGGCCTGGGCGCGCTGCGCATGGGTGTCCGCCGCGGCCAGCGGCACGGAGAAGGTACCGTTGTAGACGAAGATGCCGTCCTGGATGGTGTCCGTTGGTGTGAGCGGCTGGAAGGACTCGTATGGGTTGAGCACGGACGACCCGAACTCGAAGCCGTTCAAGTCGCCCGCCGACATGAAGACCGGGCCGTGGATGACCGGCGGAACGTCCAGGAAGTCGTCCTTCTGGTAGAGCGAGTCGAACGTCGGCAGGCGCTTGCAGGGGATGCCGTAGTCGGCCGGCAGGATGAACGGCGCGGCGAAGTAAGCGATCCAGCAATCGTGGATATGGTGCTCGCGGGTGTAGTCGGCGGTTGCAACCAGCTGCTGCGCCCAGTCCGTGTTCGAGTCGGTCAGGTATTTGTAAGTCTTGCCCGGTCCGCCAAACGCCTCGTTCTCATAGGCCATGTAGTTCGGAGCAGCGTACAGGGTACTCGCCGCATGGAGCACCAGCAGAATACCCACGGCGATCAGCCAGCCTCGCGACCGTCGCGCCAAAGTCACCGCACCAGCCGCCGAGATCACGGCAGCAAAGACCCAGAGGTTCAAAATGTGACGAGCCCCGATGTTCAAATGCGACCCCATCGCAAACAAAAGATAAAGCAGCGGTGGAGCGCTCAGGAACCACAAAGCGCGATAGTTCCTCAACCACCCCATTGCGACTGCAAAGAGCGCCAAAGCCAGCAGCGCCAGCTCAGCCAGCGTCGACTTGATCAAAAAAACCGCGGGGAAGTAGTACCAGATGCCGTGGTTATAGACTCTGCCGAAGAAGTAGCTTGGCATGTCGTTCGCCATGGTGCGGACGTCGGTGAGGCCGTAGAGCCAGGACTCCGGCAGCAGGTGGTAATGGGCGGCGAAGAGGACGCCGTGCGCCTCGTGCGGGGCGAGCGGGGCGGTGTACTGGACCAGCGTGGGCGAGAGCGCGAGCGGGGCGGGGCGGGCGTTGTAGCGAAATCCGTAGAACGCCCAGAGGATTGCGACGGCGACGAGAACGGTGGCGGCAAGCACCCCGGCCAGGCGCATGGATTCGCGCGGGAGATTTGGCCGGCGTGTGAGCGCTCCGCCGACGATTTCGCCGAGGATCAGGACCACGAGAATGGGTGCCAGCAATACAGTCGAGTGCTTCGCAGCGAGCGCAAAACCAGCCGCAACTCCAAGCACCAGGACACGCCCGACCGAAGGCTTGTGAACATACCTCCAAAGCGCATACACAGTCGCGAAGATGGTGCACGAAGCAGCCATATCGGTTGTGACATACGCTCCATGCGCCAGCAGGTTCGGCTCAAACGTAAACAAAAAGAGCGCAACCAGACCCACCTCGGTCGAGAACATCTCGCATCCCGCAGCGAACACCAGCAGCGCAGCGATCAGTGTGAAGATCAGCGTCGGAACGCGAACCAGAAACGTGAGGAACTGCGGAGAGTAAGCAGGCTGATTGCGGAAGAGCAGCTCGCGCCCATCCAGGTACGACTCGTCCTTGAAGAAGCGGTTGCCAAGCTTTGGCACCTTCAGGTGCAGCAAAGTCAGCGGCCACGTTGCCACATCCTTCACCAGCGGAGGATGCTCCGGGTTCAGCCCGAAGTCGCCAGTCTCCCACGTCTCGTAACCCGCGAAGATGTGATCGCCTTCATCCCAGGTTAGCGACTGACCATGAATGGCATGAAGAATCTGAAACGAAAGAACGAAAAGGAGAATGAGGACGGTGGCGAGAACCCAAGGCTTGCGGAAGGGCATTCGGTTTCAGGGCTCCTGCTGGATGAGTGTTTGAGTTGGAGCCCATGGTACGGGGTGTCCGGACGAACGGCAAGGAGGGATTGTGCTCGCATCGGTTCTCCCTCAATCTCCGTTCGTCAGCCGCGCACAAAGCAAGGCACCCTGCAGGGTGCCCTGGAGTTGCGCAACGTCGGTACTTAGAACGTTCCGGCAGGTGGGTAAGCGGCCAGGAGCGGGTTACTCCAGGGACCCGTCTTTAGAAGCTTCCGGCGAAGATGTTGCGGAGCTTGTTCTTGAGGCTATGGTGTTCCTCATGCGCGCGGCGGATTTGGGTACGGTGCGTGTAAAGCAGCATCCCAATCGCGGCAGCAAACTCCGGTCTCACCAGCTCTCCAGGCATCCGCGAGAGCGGAACCGGGGAGCCGATGCGCGCGGGTACGCGCAGCAGAGACTCCGCGTTATCGAGCAGACCGGGCAGGTTGGCGCCGCCTCCGGTAAAGACGCAGCCTGCGCCGAGGGCTTCAAGCACGCCGCCTTCGCGCAGGTTGTTGCGCAGCATGGTGAAGAGCTCGCGCGCGCGGGGTTCGAGGATCTCAGCGAGGAAGCGCTGACGGACGAGGCGTGCCTGCTGGCCGGCGCCCGAGATGCCCTGTACGTGGCCGCCGACCTCGATCTCGGCGAGCGTCGGAACGCTGGTGACGACGCAGTGCCCATAGAGCCGCTTCAACTCCTCGGCTTCATCGACCGAGACGTGCAGGCCGACGGCGAGGTCGTTGGTGAAGTGGTCGCCGCCGATGGGCAGCACGGCGGTGTGGGCGATGGAGCCTTCGAAGAAGACAGCGAGTTCGGTGGTCGAGGCGCCGATATCCGCAAGGCAGACGCCGAGTTCGCGCTCATCGGCCGAAAGCACGGCCTCGGCCGCGGCGATGCCTTCGAAGACGGTGTCTTCGACTTCGAGGCCGGCGCGGTTGGCGCAGGTGATCACCGACTGGGCGATGCCGCCCGAGCAGGTGGAGAGGTGCAGGTTGACTTCCAGCCGGTTGCCGACCATACCGATGGGGTCGTGGATGCCGGACTGATCGTCGAGGATGAACTCCTGCGGCAGCAGGTGCATGACTTCGCGGTCGGGCGGCAGCGGCACGGAGCGCGCGCGGTCGACGCAGGCGCGAACCTCCTCGCGAGTGATCTCCTTCATGCGCGAGCCCATGGAGATGCCGCCGCGTGAGTTGATGCCGTGGACGTGGGTGCCGCCGATGCCGACGACGGCAGACTCGATGACGGCCTTGGCGGTGCGCTCGGCGGTGAGCGCGGCGCGGTTGATGGCCTCAAAGGCCGGTCCGAGGTCGGCGATCAGGCCCTTGCGCATGCCCTGCGAGGGCTCCACGCCGTGCCCGCGGTAGCGCAGCACGCCATCCTGGACTTCGGCCACGAGAACTACGGATTTTTGCGAGCCGCAGTCGAGAACGGTGATGAGGTTTTCGGTCTTCGGATTCATCGACGTGGAGCCGCCTTCGGATGAACTGGGAATGCAGTTTCAAGATGGGAATGGAAGTCCGGCTTGCTTGCTGGCCTGACCGCGGGCTTCGCCTTCGCGATCGCCTTCGCCTTCACCGCCGGTGCGGCTTTGCTCCCCGCCTTCCTGGCGGAAGCTGCCGCGGCCTTGCCGGGAACAGCGGGAGTGTCCGATACCGGCTCGCCCGGAATCGGCACGGTTGCGCCGGGCTGCATCTCGAGCACCACCTCGCGGTCATAGCGCATGTCGACGGAGGCAAGCTTGGGGAAGCGTGTCTTCCAGCCGGGCAGGTTCTGGACGTAGCGGTTGTAGCGCTTTAGAAAGTCTTCGTCGCCAAAGTGGACCAGGATGTCGCTTCCGTTGTCCGGGATCAGGGCTTTCACGTCCTCAGGATCGGTAAGGTCGACCTCCGAGAGCTTGTTGGAGACCTTTTCCGCGGGTGATTTGGCGTCGGCGTCCAGCTCCGAGGTGAAGCGCAGAAAGAGCTTCATGCGGGCGGCGCGGGTGTCCAGCGGGTCGGTCGCGGAGAGGCCGGTGACGACCGGGAAGGAGTAGCTCTTGTCGCTGGGCACGTCCGGCGAGAGGTCGAGCAGGACGCCGTGCGCGTCGACCAGCCCGATCTCCGAGTTCTGGCGGACGAAGGCTACGGGCGTGCGCTCGGTGATGGCGACGCGGATGTGGTTGGGCAGAAGCCGCATCACCGTGGCGTGCTCGACCCAGGGCAGCGATTCAAGCTGCGCGCGGCGCTGGTCGAGCGAGACGGTGAGGATGTTGCGGTCGACATCGCCGCCGAAGATGGAGAGGAGCTGACCTCGACTGAGGTGGTTGTTGCCCGTGATCTCGACGTTGCGGCTGGAGGGAATGATGAGCCGCGGGTCGTGGAGGATGGCCGCGCGCGCCTCGTAGAGGCCAAAGAAGACGCCGCCGAAGATTCCAAGGATAGCGGCTCCGGTGGCGATGCGTCCGGCGATCGAGCGCGGAATGCGGCTGCGCAGGCGGAACTTGAAACCCGACCTGGCGCGGCGGGGAATCGGATTTTCGTCGTCAAACGGAGTGCGCCGGGAGCTGGTGGTGAAGTCCTCTGCGAGGTCTCGGCGCAACTGGGGTGCGCCGGACGAGCGACGAGCTGAGCCGTCGTCTGCGTAAGCGGGGGAGGTCGCACGGGTGCGCACCGGCGTATCCAGCAAGGCCGTGGCATCTTTCGCGTTAGATTTAGCTGTTCGCAAGCCCGAGCAAGGCCGCGTCGAATCGCCAAGTTCACTATAGCGCGGCGGGTTGTGGGGGCGAGAGGGTATTTTGTGAGGTATCGGCAGTGCTACGCGCTGCCGGCTTTGGACGACAGATCGCTGCATGGCTGAGGGAGGGACATTTGACGGTCGATCAATACGTCGGCGCGACCTGGGAGGCGCGGTTGCTGCTGCAGCGAGAGGTCGCTGCGATTTACTTCGTTGCGTTTCTCACGGTGAAGAATCAGTTCAAGCCTCTGCTTGGCGAACGTGGGCTGCTGCCGGTGCCGGAGTTTCTGGACGGAATGCGCTTCTGGGATGCGCCGAGTCTGTTCCATTTTGGGTATACCGACCGGCGGTTGGACATCGCGGCCTGGACCGGGTTGCTGGTCGCCGGCCTGGCAATGTTGGGGGTGACGGAGGCGGGGCCGGTGTGGGTTTCGCTGGCGGCCTGGCTGCTGCTCTGGGTGCTTTACCTTTCGGTGGTGAACGTAGGACAGAACTTCTTCGGCTTCGGCTGGGAGTCGATGCTGCTGGAGGCGGGGTTCTTCACGGCGTTCCTGGGGCCCGCGCATCTGCGGCCCTCGGTGCTGCCGGTGTTGATACTGCGCTGGATGCTGTTTCGCACGGAGATGGGCGCCGGGCTGATCAAGCTGCGGCACGATCGCTGCTGGCGCGATTTGACGTGTCTCTACTACCACTACGAGACGCAGCCGCTGCCGAACCCGCTGAGCTGGTACTTTCACCGGCTGCCCAAGCCGATGCACCGGTTCGCGGTGCTGTTCAGCCACTTCGTGCAACTGGTGGTGCCGTTTGGGCTGTTTGCGCCGCAGCCGGTGGCTTCGGTGGCGGCGGGGCTCATCATCTTCCACCAGCTTTGGTTGATCGTGAGCGGGAACTACTCCTGGCTGAACTGGCTGACGGCCGTGCTGGGGATTGCCGGGTTGAGCGATGGGGTTCTGCGCCTGGCGCCGCCGGTTGCGGTGCCCGCGCTGGCGGTGCGTCCGCTCTGGTTTGAGGGCGTGCTTTGGGTGGTGGTGGCGGGAACGGTCGCGCTGAGTGTTCAGCCGGTGAGGAACCTGTTTTCAAAGCGGCAGTTGATGAATTACAGCTACAACCGCTTCCACCTGGTGAACACGTACGGAGCCTTCGGCAGCGTGACCAAGGAGCGGCACGAGATCGTCATTGAGGGCACGAGCGATGAGCAGCCAGGTCCGCAAACCACATGGCAGGAGTATGGGTTTCGCGGCAAACCCGGAGATTTGAAGCGCATGCCGCCGCAGGTTGCGCCGTACCATCTGCGGCTGGACTGGATGATCTGGTTCCTGCCGTTTGCGGTTGCGGTCACGCCGCAGGGCATCCGGGTGCGTGGCTACGAGCGGTGGTTTCTCCGATTCGTGCAAAGGCTGCTGACCAATGATGCGGAGATGCTGAAGCTGATGCGTGTGAATCCGTTTGAAGCTGCGCCGCCGCGTTTCGTGCGGGCGGTCTTCTATCGCTACCGCTTCACGGATGCGCAGACACGGCGAGAGACGGAGGCGTGGTGGACGCGCGAAGAACTGGGGATGTATCTGCCGACGGTGTCGCTGGATCAGGTCAAGGACGTCTGAGGCCGCCAGCTGCGGACCCGCTCTAAGCGCACATGAAGCGTCGAGGGAAAGCTTCATGCGCTCTTTTACGTTGACAGGGCGGGCGATGCCAGCAAAGATGATGGGGCAAGCGCAAACCAACAACATCCCTGGATCTCCGTGAGGCAGTCATGTGCACCCCTATGCTCGGCCCTGTCAGGAAGAACCTCGAGGCACGCCTTTTTTCGGCGATCATCGGCGTAATCGCAAGCCTCATTCTGGCTTACACCCCGGGTTTGCGGGGGCAGGAAGCTACCGCGGCCCCGGCCGATCAGGCCAGGTTAGACGCGTCAAAAGCTGCGACGCTGGTCAAGATGACAGGAGTTCGAGATCGGGTCATTCAGAAGATTCATGCTGCCGGTTTTACCTGCCCCTTCGCCGCCCCAACGATTGTGGTGGAGGATGTACCTTCTTTCGGGCAGTATGACGACGATACAAACACCCTGCGTACGAGCGACTGGATGCTGATCAATGCGCACGAGCGGGCGTTCCTGTTTCAGCTTGCCGGACCAGGCGCGGATGACGCGGCTGCTCAGGCGCTCTTTGAGAAGGCGGCGCATCAATGGATCTTTGTGCACGAATTGGGACATTGGTGGCAGGCTTGCCGCGGCTATATCGCGACGCATTCGCATTACGAGGTAGAGGCGGGTGCGAACCGAACCTCGCTCGCATACTGGCGCGAAGTTGACCCGTCGGTGGTAACGCTGATGATGCAGCTCTTCGACGGCATACTGGAACATCAGCCGTCGCCGGTGCCTGCCGGTCAGAAGGTGGAAGACTACTTCAACGCGAACTACGAGCAGTTGGGCCCGACCCCGCTCTACCCATGGTTCCAGGCTCGGATGAGCGTGAGTGTCGCCGAGGAAAAGCCAAAACCCACGTTCGTAGGAGTCCTGGCGGCGGTACAGAAGTAGGCGTGGTGCGGCGATCAGGCCGGGTGAGCAGCTTCGAGGGCTTCTAGGAGCTGCGGCGCGATCTGCGAGACGGAGCCGGCGCCCTGGGTGAGGATGACGTCGCCGGGCTGGGCGGTGGCGACGAGCGCTTCGATCGCCTGCTGGACGTTTTCGGCGTAGGCGACCTGGTGCGACGGGTGGAGCTTCGCCTCGTGGGCGGCGATGGCCTGGGCCAGCGATTCGCCGGTGATGCCTTCGATGGGTTCTTCGCTGGCGGCGTAGATGTCGAGGACCTGGACGGTGTCGGCATCGGCGAAGGCGGCGGCGAACTCCGGCTGGAGGTCGCGGGTGCGGGTGTAGCGGTGCGGCTGAAAGACGACGTGGATGCGCTTGTAGGCGCAGTCGCGGGCGGCGCGCAGGGTGGCGAGGATCTCGGTCGGGTGATGGCCGTAGTCGTCGACGACGGTGATGCCGGCGATGCTGCCTTTGATCTGGAAGCGGCGGTCGACGCCGCGGAAGGTGGCGAGACCCTTGGCGATGGCCGCGGGCGTGCAACCGAGCTGGATGCCGACGGCGATGGCGGCGGTCGCGTTGAGTACGTTGTGTTTGCCGGGCACGTGCAGGGTGAAGGGGCCGAGCAGCAGGCCCTTGAGCGAGACGTCGAAGGTGGCGTGACAGTCGGGACGGGTAGGCAGGATCTGCAGGCGGAAGTCGGCGTCGGCCGATTCGCCGTAGGTAAAGACGCGGCGGCGGACGCGCGGCAGGATGGCACGAAGCTGCGGGTTGTCGATGCAGGCGGTGGCGGCGCCGTAGAAGGGCAGGCGGTCCATGAATTCGATGAAGGCGCCATCTATATCTTCTGTCGAGGAGTAGGTGTCCATGTGCTCGCGGTCGAGGTTGGTGATGACGGCGAGGATGGGGGAAAGCTTGAGGAAGGAGCGGTCGGACTCGTCGGCCTCGGCGACGAGGTATTGCGACGTGCCGAGCCGGGCATTTGAGCCGAGCGCGTCGACGCGGCCGCCGACGACGACCGTGGGGTCGAGCCCGCCGCCCGAGAGCACGGCGGCGATCATGCTGGTGGTGGTGGTTTTGCCGTGCATGCCGGCGATGGCGATGCCGTATTTGAGGCGCATCAGCTCGGCGAGCATCTCGGCGCGCTGGATGACGGGGATGCGGCGCAGGCGCGCCTCGACGATCTCCGGATTGGCGGCGGAGACGGCGGAGCTGGCGACGACGACATCGCAGGAGGCCGCGTTCGAGGCGGTGTGGCCGACGTGGATCACGGCTCCCAATGTCGCGAGGCGTTCGGTGGCGGCGGACGCGCGGAGGTCCGAGCCGGAGACGTGGTAGCCCATGGTGAGCAGGATCTCCGCGATGCCGGACATGCCGATGCCGCCGATGCCGATGAAGTGAACGCGCTGGGTGGGGGCGAGGTGGATGTGGCCGGGCAGAAACATGCTTGCTGAAGATCCCTCGAATTTGAGGGTAACAGGATAGGCAGCATGGAGTAAGAAGTGCCGTCCAGCGATGCGGCCGGGTTCGCAGTGGCGGCGGGAAATCTTTCGGAACGCTCCGAGTTACAGTTAGGGTGAAGATAGAGGGGAACCCCTGGGATGAAGTACCTGAGAGGATGTTGGCTGGCGCGCCTGATCGCTTGCGCGCTGCTGATTTCCACCATGAGTTGCCTGAGCCAGCAGGCGAAGAGCGCCAACCCGGTCGACCGGATGCGCGCGGCGCTGATGCAGCTGGCACAGGCGACTCCGGACGATTGCGGCTGGGATGGACCCGCGCCGGCTTTACACGCTGTCGACACTGCGACGCCCGAGAACGCATTCTTTGCGGCATCGGACGATGTGTTGGTGCAGGCGCTGAATACACCCGGGAGCACTCCGGCGCAACAGGTGGCGAAGGTGCTTGAAGCGGAAAAGGCAATGAGCGATGAGGTCGACAGGACGTGGCCGCCAAATCGCAGGTTGACTTATGAAGTGTTGCAGGCTGATCCGATCTTCGTTGTGACCTATCACCTGCGGAGCCGCTCGACCTGGACGGCCTTTGGTATCCCCCAGCAGAGCGCGTGGCCAAAGCGCGGCGAAAACACAGACTGGGTCCGGATTGAGGAGGATTCCTCCCGATATGACGCTGTGGATACCGACCAGGAGATGCGGGTGGACCGGCTGACACGTGGGCCGTTGCGGCGAGCCCGCTTCCTTGCCACCTCGTCGCACGTCAGTTGCGGCGACGGCATCACGGCAATCACGTACGACGCCTTCGAGTGGGACCCGGCCGGAATGGGAGATCTCAGCAACGTGATCGAGCGCAAGGGGGCCGGAAGCCGAGGCGATTTTCCGCAGTACGGTCCGTTTGCGAAGCTGGAGGTGAACGGGCCGATCATTACCTTGCCGTACTGCGAGTGGTCGGCCGTGGATTTGGACGTGGATGCGTTGTTGTGCATGGCGGACACGTACAGCCTTGCCGGCGACGAAGTCCATTACCTGAACACACGCGTGAATCGTCCCGACCTGGCAGCGGTTGCCAAGGCGATGCAATACGCTGAGGACCGGGACTACCGCGCGGTGCTGGCCTACAGCGCGTCCCCGGCGGTTGCGCGGAAGATGGTACGGATGATGCCGCCCGACGTTCACGGGAACACCGGTGGCACAGGCTACCCGACCCTTGGCAGCAAGCGCGAGGTGATCGACATCGATAGCCTGCACTTCACGGTCGAACAACGCCACGGCCGGTGGGTCGTGGTGCGATTCACACTTGATCCGGATTGAGTCTCGAAAAGGGTAGGGGCGCACGGCTGGGAGGTGCGAAAACCGCTCACCGGGCGGTTTTCGGGGCGTTCAGAGATATTCACAAAAATTAAGGGCACCTGTACGCGGCAGTCCGCTATAGTCGGCCTACTTCAAAGGGCGGCGCTGGTTTGCAGCCAGGCAGTGGTGCACCCGCTCTGTCTCGCAGAGTCCCATACTTCAATCCGGAGACATCTTCTATGCTGAATACGAGCGAACAATCCATTCTTGCCGCCCAGAACAAGGCCGGCAACGCTACTTCCAAGGTCAAGCACCTGCATCCGAAGGTTGCGGCCAGCCGCGCGATTACCGCGATGATGAGCCACGGCGGCCTGTACACGCTGCTCGATCAGCAGATGATGACCGCGCGGCTCTCCACCATGGTGCAGCAGATTCCGGAGTTGCTGAACGGGCATTCGTCGCCGGCGTCGTTTGTTGCGGCGGTGGGAAGCAGCGCGGAGAGTTTCTTCGAACACCTGGTCTCGAATCCGTACACGATCCATTCAAACCTGATGTCGCACATCGCCTTCCCGCACGAGGGGACGGCGTATACCAACGACAAGGGCGGGAATCCGCCGGCTGACGAGAGCCCGGACCTGCCGGCCGCAAGCACGTTTATCGGGCAGTTTATCGACCATGACCTGACCATGAACGCGGTCGACTTGTTTATCGACCAGAGCGGGAACGTGCAGAACACGGCTTCGCCTTTGATCGACCTGGACAATATCTTTGGGCCGCGTAGCCTGCTGGATGGGACGATCGACCCGCAGACGATGACGAACGATCTGTACGAGGACGATGGGCGGACGCTGCGGCTGCAGACGCGAAAGACCAAGGACGGGCAGTGCTACCTGGACCTTCTGCGCGACTTCGAGCTGCCGCATGACGACCCGCGTTACGGGCAGGATGCCGGCGGGATCATCTCCGACAAGCGCAACGACGAGAACCAGATGGTGCTGCAGGTTCACCTGTTGGTGATGCGCGTGCACAACCAGCTAGCGAAGGATTTTCCGGCGCTGACGCAGGAAGAGCTGCGCGTGGAGACGGTGTTGACGTGGCAATCGACGCTGGTGAACGACCATATCCCACGGATTCTGGAGACGGATACGCTGAACTTCCTGCTGGCCGAGTTGGAGAAGCCGAACTTCGGTGCGTTCTTCTATAAGCCGCTGCTCGATCTATCGTCCGGGGAGCTGGTGTCGAACCTGCCGCATGAGTTTGCCATCGCCTATCGCTTTGGGCACAGCCAGTTGAAGCCGCAGTACCAGTTTCGCAGCGGCGGTGCGCTCTACAACCTGTTCGACAACACGCAGGCGCAGCAGGCGCTGGGTGTGACGACCGACCTGCGCGGGAGCCAGGTGCTGCCGGAAGAGCATCTGGTCGACTGGAACTTCTTCGCGAGCGAGCAGTTCCGCGGCAACCGCATTGACGGCAAGGTGACGAGCAAGGTGTTCGACCTGCCGGAGTCGGCGATTCCGGATGACATCAAGTTCGTCAGCAACCTGGTGCAGCGGAATCTGGTGCGGAGCTCGCAGGTTGGCGTGTGCGCGGGCGAGGACCTGGCCGCGGCGTATGAGGCGCACGACACGGCGAAGGGGGTTTCGCCGATCCGGGTGAAGCCGCTCGACCCGAAGATTGTGGAGCCGAAGGAAGCGAGTTGGCCGCTCTACAAGCAGGACTTAAACGGCTTCCCGACCGAGACCTTCCGCACGCCGCTTTGGTATTACATTTTGCGCGAGGCGCAGCACCACGGCACGGCGACCGAGAGCAAGCTGGGGCCGCTGGGCAGCCGCCTCGTGGGTGAGGTGCTGCTGGGCGCCATCCACTGGCAGGAGGTTTCGGTGTTCAAGGCGGAGAAGAACGGCTGGACGTCCAAGGTGCTGGACAAGCTGGGAAAACCGGGGACGAAGCTGGCGTTTCTGGATCTGGCGGCATACGCCGGGCCCCAGCCTGGGGCCTGCGCGTAAGTGCCGGAACCTTCCGGCAACCTTCCAGGTTCCGTTCAGAGATGAACGGTGACGCGCAGGAAGGTTGCCGGGATGGTGGTGCCGCCGTTGGTGCTGGTGTTCTGGGCTTCGGCCATTTTGACCAGTTGGTCGTTCAGTTCGTCGAGGCGGCCGTTCTTTGCCGCGGCTTCGAAGGCGTTCATGGTGGGTCCGTAGAAGTCGCGGAAGGTGGCGATAACGTCTACGGGCGTCTGTTCGGGTGAGCGGAAGGTGAAGGTCTCCCTGGTCATTGCGATCTTCGCCGGCTGGACGCCTGCCTGGCCGAAGCGCTCGACGATGTGCGATTCGACGCCCCAGGTCATGGGGCTTACGAAGCCCTCGGGCGGCGGAGGCGTGAAGGCGGAGCTGATTTTCAGGATTTGCGCGACGAAGGTCGGGTCGTTGGGAATCCAGTTGGTCATGACGATGCGGCCGCCGGGCCGGGTGACGCGCACCATCTCGCGCGCGACGTCGAACGGGCGCGGCGCGAACATGGCGCCGAACATCGCGAGGGTGAGGTCGAAGGAGGCGTCGGCAACGTCCTCGAGGTTGCTGGCGTCACCTTCCTGGAAGTGCAGGTTCGCGAGACCGGCCTCGGCGGCGCGATGCCGGGCTGCTTCGAGAAGGTTCCGGGCGATGTCGATGCCGGTTACGTCGGCTCCGCGACGCGCGAGAGGCAGGGCGCTGTTGCCGTCTCCGCAGCCGAGGTCGAGGACCTGCATGCCCGGTTCGACACCGAGCGAGTTTACGAAGGTCTCGCCGGATTCGCGCATGGATGCGGCGATCCGGGTGAAGTCGCCTTTTTCCCATAGTGCCTGGTTCGGGGTCATGGCTCGCTCCTGATGGTGCGTGGGTTCGGTCGGACGTGGCTTGGGACGCCTCCGTGGAACGGCGTTGGCCCGAGGGACGGCGAAGGAAGTGAGTTGGCCCGTGGACGATCAGCATAACAGCCGCGTGCTGGTTGCGTCCGGTAAAATGCGGAGCCGCACCGCGCGGGCGATTTGAGCGTCCAATAGAATGGAGTGGTTGGGAGTTTTGCATCGATGAATAATACGTATCCTTTGGTACTGGAAGGCCAGCGCGTCGGCACGGCGCCGTTGCTGGCGAAGGTTCTGGCGATTACCTCGCTTGGTTTTCTGATCACGGCCGCGGGCGTGGCCACGGCGCCGGCCTGGAGCTTTCTGCCGGGCATCATCGCGGTGTTCGCGCTGGTGTTCGCCATCAGCTTCGCGCGACGGCAAAGTCCCGCGCTTGCGCTCGGGCTTTTCCTGCTGCTCACCTACTTCATGGGTTGGGAGATCGGGCCCATCATCCAGATGTACATCCGCAGCTTCGGCATCGGGCTCGTCTTCAACGCGGCCGTGACGACCGGGCTGGGTATGGCCTGCATGGGGATTGTGGCGTACCTGTTTTCGATCAACTACCGCAAGGTGCAGGGGATCGGCTTCGCGGCTCTGCTGGGTGTGCTGCTGCTCGGCATCGCGAGCATCTTCTTTCACTTTCTGCAGCCGAGCACGTACTCGTGGTTGATTCTGGGCGTGTTCACGCTGCTGACGGTCGGAGACTTCGCGCGGATTCGGGCGGGCGGCGGCGGGCAGTCGGCCGTGGTGCTGGCGCTTTCGATCTACCTGGACGCCATCAACATCTTCCTTGCGGTGCTGCAGTTGATGGGCGGACGGCGCAGGGATTAAGACGCCTGCGTCCTGACGCCGGACGGGCGGTACTGCGTATGCTGGGGAGCTTCGCGTGCCGCTACGGCGTATCGAGGAAGTCGTTGAGGACCTGCAGGTACTTTTCGGGCTCTTCGTAGGCGGGCAGGTGACTGCTTTCTTCGAAGAAGACGAGCTTCGCGTTGGGGATCTGGTGGGCCATGCGCCATGCGTTGAGCGGAGCGACGTTCATGTCGTAGCGGCCGGTCAGGACGAGCGTCGGGCAGGCGAATTTGGCCGCGGCGGCGTTCAGGTCCAGCGACTCTGCCGAGGCGGAGACGGCTTCGGCTACGGCGGGAACGAAGCCGATGTCTCCCATGTGCGCCAGGTACTGGTCGCGCTTCTCGGGCGAGTAGAAGATCATGCGGAAGTGATTGACGAGGGAGGCTTGCGCGGCGGCTTCTTTGGCTGCAGGCGTGCCCGGTGCGGCCAGGCGTTTTTCCTCGGCGTCGCCGGACGCGATCACGTCGGGGAAGGTCTGCGGCAGCAGATGCACCATCTCCTTCATATTGGGCGGCGGGGAGTCGGAGAGGATGAGTTTGGCGACGTGCTCGGGATGGGCCGCGGTGTAGGCCATCGAGAGAAATCCGCCGTAGGAGTCTCCGACGAGCGCGACTTTGTCCAGGTGGAGTGCGGCGCGAACGGCTTCGAGATCGGCCACCTGCGCGGCCATGGCCTGCGGGGCACCTGGTTGCACACGCTTTGAGGCGCCGGTGCCGCGCTGGTCGTAGAGCACCACCATCCGCTTCTTCGCCACGCGCTGCCACAGGTCGTTCTGCACCATGTAGGCGTGCGAAAGCCCCGGACCGCCGTTTACCGCGATGACCGGCAGCGCAGCCGTCCTTCTGCCGTAGGCGAAGTAAACGAGATCAACTTCGGGTGTGTGGACCAGGCCGGTTTGCTGGGCGGTCAGCATTGGGGTGCAGAGAACGAGGGCGAGGAGGAGTTTGAGCAAGGCTGCCTCGGAAGTGGAGTAACGAGAGCATAGCAGAGGCTTCAAAAGGTGTTGGTAGAAGCCCGTTAAAAGGGAAAGCCACGCAGCGCGGTGGGGGCTGATGCGTGGCTATTCCGGTAAAGCAACGAAGTGGGTGGACTTCGTTAGGGCCGGCTCAACTCAACGCAAGCGCGAGGAGCCTTGCCCTACAGAAGACTGTAATGATTTCGGGAGGGCTAGTCAAGTGCGAAGAGCGGCGGAATCGCGGTCCCGCAGTCGGTCCAGACGGCGTGTTGGTGGGACTTTGATCCCGAAATGGGCGGAAGACAAAGGCAAGGGCACCCTCATCGCGGGCGGCGACCACTCCGTGGGGTGCTGGACGGATTCGCCGTGAGGAGATACCGGCGTCAAGGCTACAGGCGGCAGATGAGGAGCTCACGCTCGTAGATCATCTCCGCGGGGAGATGATCGTGAAGCAGCAGGAAGAGCTCTTCGTGGCCCATTACTTCGTGCTTCCAGGCCTCGCGGTCGACAGTTTGCAGCTGTTGGAACTGCTCGTAAGTGAAGTCAAGGCCCTGCCAGTTGATGTCGTTGTACTTGGGCGTCCAGCCGATGGGGGTTTCCTTACCGCGCACACGGCCGCGGACCCGGTCGACGATCCATTTTAGGACTCGCATATTTTCCGAATAGCCGGGCCAGAGGAATTTGCCGGCTTCGTCCGTCCCTTCGGCGCCCTTGCGGAACCAGTTCACGTGGAAGATGCGCGGGGTGCTGGAGAGCTTGCGCTGCATGCGCAGCCAGTGCCGGAAGTAGTCGCCCATGTGGTAGCCGCAGAAGGGTAGCATGGCCATGGGATCGCGGCGGACTTTGCCGACCGCGCCGCCTGCCGCGGCTGTGGTTTCGGAACCCATGGTCGCGCCGACGTAGACGCCGGAAGACCAGTTGAAGGCCTGGAAGACGAGCGGCATTGTGGTGGGCCGGCGACCGCCGAAGATGAAGGCGGAGATGAGAACGCCGTCGGGATCTTCCCAAGAGGGATCGATGGTGGGGCATTGGGCGGCGGGTGCGGTGAAGCGACCGTTGGGGTGCGCGGCGGGTGTGCCCAGGGCCGGAATCCAGGAGTTTCCGCGCCAGTCTTGAACGGTCAGGCCGGGCTCGCTGGGCGGAGTGTCGGTCATCCCTTCCCACCAGACGCCTTCGGGGACGCCGTTGCGCAGGGTGAGCGCGACGTTGGTGAAGATGGTGTTGGCGCGCAGCGTAGCCATGGCGTTCGGGTTGGTCTTCTCGCTGGTGCCGGGCGCGACGCCGAAGAAGCCGGACTCCGGATTAATGGCGCGCAGCTGGCCGGTTGCGTCGGGTTTAATCCAGGCAATGTCGTCGCCGACCGTCCAGACCTTCCAGCCATCGAAACCGGCCGGCGGAATGAGCATGGCGAAGTTGGTTTTACCGCAGGCGGAGGGGAAGGCGGCGGCGACGTAGGTCTTCTCGGTTTTGCCTGCGGCGTCCGCGGGCGATTCGACGCCGACGATGAGCATGTGTTCGGCCATCCAGCCTTCGTCGCGGGCGATGTTCGAGGCGATGCGGAGGGCGAAGCACTTCTTGCCCAGCAAGGCATTGCCACCGTATCCGGAACCGTAGGACCAGATCTCGCGGGTTTCGGGGAAGTGCACGATGTACTTGGTGTCGTTTTGGGGCCAAGGAACGTCCTGCTGGCCGGGCGCGAGCGGCGCGCCGACCGAGTGGACGCAAGGGACGACGCGCTTGTAGTCCTTGTCGATCTCGGCGTAAACCGGCGTGCCGATGCGGGCCATGATGCGCATGTTAACGACGGCGTAGGCAGAATCTGTAAGCTGCACGCCGATCTGCGACATGGGCGAGCCGATGGGACCCATCGAGAACGGCATCACGTACATGGTGCGGCCGCGCATGCAGCCGCGAAAGAGGCCCTTGAGGGTGCGCCGCATGACAAAGGGATCTTCCCAGTTGTTGGTCGGTCCCGCATTGTCCTTCGAGAGAGAACAGATGAAGGTCCGGTCTTCTACTCTTGCGACGTCGTTTGGAGAAGAACGCGCGTAGAAGCATCCGGGCCAAAGCTCAGGCGAGAGGCGGGTGAAGGTTCCGGCTTCTACGAGGCCGTCGCAAAGCCACTGATTTTCGGCGTCGGAGCCGTCGATCCAGTGGATGCGCGCGGGCTGGCAGAGATCGGCCATCTTCTCGACCCAGCGGATGAGGTGTTTGTTGGTGGTCGGCGGGGCAGCGATCGTTTTGGTGGACATACACTCTCAAGTCTTCGCCTTGCGGGGAGGGCTGTCAACTGGCGGAGACTTCCTGGTTGCGGCTTGCAGATCGTGCATGTATTGGTCGAGGTTCCGGGTCATGCCCATGACGTGAGCCATCATGAAGCGATAGAGCCAGGGCTTGATGAAGCCGTCTTCGGTGATCTGGAGGACCGTTGTGGTTGGCGTTGGTCCGGGCGTGAGCTGGTAGGTCCAGGTTCCGCCGTAGGAAGCTTCGGGATCGTTGAGGCGGACCTGGCGCAGTGCGTTTCCCTCGGCTGAGGGAAGGTCGGTGCGAAGGGCGAGGAAGGACATTTTCTGGTTGTGGTCGAGGGTTTCTACCCAGCGATCGCGGCCGTTATCGGGCGGAAGAAGCTGCACGGATCGGACTGCGTGCCGCCATTTTGGCGCGGCCGCGATGTTGGTGATGAGGGCGAAGACCTGCGCGGGCGGAGCATCGATGGTTCCCGTGACGGTTGTGGAGTGATTGATCGGCTGAAGCGCGCCGACGACGAGGATGACGGAGACGGCGAGGATGAGAAGTGTGAGGAGTGCGAAAGCGGTCTTCATGGCGTAGCTCCGAGCGAGGAGATTTGGCCTGGAGGGGAGTGCAAGAACGTTAGCGCAGAAGTGGCTGGGCGGAAAGTGAAATTCGCGCGGGGTTGTGAGGACGGATTACCGCCTCCCTCCTACTCTTGAAGTAAAGTATTCAAGAATATGTGGTTACGGTCCACAGTAACGCTGTGGAGAGTGCACGAGTTTTGGAGCAGCGGCTATTTGCGCAATGCGCCTGCGTGCGACGGGCGCACAAATCCATCGTGGTGTGACGACGCGCGGCACTTTTGCTGGTAGGCTGCCGCATAGCTGTTGGCAGCTTCGCGTAACGGGCCCGGCGAAGCTCCAGGGTTCCCACGCATCGCAGAGTCGCGATGCATGGGGCACGGAGGAGTTGGTGCGGCGCGGTGCGGAGGAGGGTTTCTCTTGCTCGATCCCTCCCCGTTGTTGGTGAATTGGTTTTTGCGGCCTGCCGCTTCGTGTGCTGTGTGTGTTTGCGGCGCGAACGGAGACGGCATTTTGAAGTGGCTTGAGACCGGGCCTGTCTTCAGTCGAAACTGCTCCCTATAACCGAAGATCGAGGTCTTTTGGCGATGCTGACTGCATGCGTGCGTGTAGCTGTTCGTGGTGTGTCCGGAGTGCGGGCCGGGCGGGGTTTCGCGGGGATGCTGCTGGTGTTGCTGGCGTGGGCGGGTACGGCATATGCGGGTGGGCCGGCCGCGACGACGACCAGCACGCTGACGGTGACGGTTGGCGGGAGTGCGGTGACGACTGTGCAGTCGGGGACGGCGGTGGTGCTGACGGCGACGGTGAAGGTGGGCTCGACCGCGCTGACCCATGGGATAGTGCAGTTTGTGAACGCGGCCGCGACGCATTGCGCGCGGGCGAACCTGCTTGCGACGGCGCAGATTACCTCGGCAGGAACGGCGACGTACAAGTTTTTCCCGGGTCCGGGTGTGCACACGTATGGCGCTGTGTTTTTGCCGCAGACGGCTTATGCCGGGAGCTCGTCTACAGGAGTGGCTCTGACGGTAACGGGCGGACACAGCGTGACGGCGAGTCTGACGTCGAGTGGAAGCGCGGGCGCGTACACGCTGACGGGCAAGGTGCAAGGGAGCATCGCGGCGTTTCCGACTGGGGTGCTTACGTTTCAAGATGTGACGAACGGTGGGTCGACGGTTGGCACGGCGACGCTGGGGCCGTACAGCTCGACGTATACGGCCTCTTTGTCGAATCCGACGATCGAGCATTTGCCAGTCTCGGTGGGCGCTGGGGACCTCAACGGCGACGGTTATCCGGATCTTGTGGTGGGGGACTACGAGGAAGCCGAGATGTCGATTTTGCTGAACAACAAGAACGGCACGTACACGACCACTGAATTCAGCTTTGCGGACCCCACGGAGACTCCGTATGGCTACGCATTTGGCGACTTCAACGGCGATGGAAGGATGGATATCGCTGTTCTCGATTCGGATTCAACCGAGAACTATATCTCGATCCTGCTGGGGAATGGGAGCGGCGGCTTCACGGAGCAGCCCACCTTTCTGCAGACTGGGACTTCGCCGGAGAACGTGGTGGCCGCGGACCCCAATGGCGATGGCATTCTGGACCTCGCGCTGGCGAGTTACGGGACGAACAGCATCGAGATCTGGTTGGGGAAGGGCGATGGAACATTTACGGCTGCGTCGCCGCTGAACCTGGGGAGCAGTCCAACCAGCGTGGCGGCGGGTGATTTCAATGACGACTGCAAGGTGGACTTAGCTGTGACGTTGCCGTACGTGGGCTACGGTGGGGTGGTCCAGGTCTTCCTGGGAAGCGGCACGGGGACGTTCGCCGCGGGAAATAGCTACAGCGCCGTGTCCTATCCCAACGATGTGGTGGTTGCGGATCTAAATGGAGACGGGTTTGACGACCTGGCGGTGCCGGACTACAACGCCTCGCAAGTGCTGACCTGGCTGGGGAATGGGGCAGGCAGCTTTACGCCCGGGCCGGCGATCGACTACCCGGGTACGGAGCCGTACGCGCTGAGCCTGGGAGATTTGAACGGGGACGGAACGGTGGATATGGCGGTCGCGGATTTTGGAGGCGACGTCACGGTTCTGCTGGGCGACGGCACGGGAAATTTTATCGCTCCGGCGACGCCCGCGACGGTTGGCTCCAGTGTCTACGGGGTCGCGACGGCGGACTTCAACCAGGATGGGATCGTCGACTGGGCCGCTCCGAGCTTCGATGACAGTACGCTGACGGTGGGGCTTTCCGCGAGCGGCACGACCGCGTCGGCGTCGGCTTCGATCAGCGGCGTGGCGCTGCCAGGCAGCGGCACGGTGGATGTGGATGTCAGCTATCCCGGTGACGGGAACTATGCGGCGAAGACCTCGTCGCAGATCGCGCTGACGGGATCGCAAGTGACGACCGCGCTGAGCGTGGGGGCGACGCCGAGTGGGAGCTCGGCTTTTGGGCAGCAGGTGACGCTGACGGCGGCGCTGAGTCCCTACAGCCAGGGCGGCAAGAGCACCGACGGAGAGACGGTTACCTTCTATAGCGGGGGTTCGAGCGTGGGGATGGGCACGCTGAGTTCGGGCGTCGCCACGCTGACGACGACGTTGCCGGCGGGAACGGATACCATCACGGCGCAGTATGCGGGCGATACCAACTTCATCGGTTCTACGGCGACGGGGATCTCGTACGTTGTCGTGAATCCGCCCGTGATGACGTTGAGTTTCGTGTCCGCCACGGCGATTGGGGCATCGGCGGGACTGAACTGGGAAGTCGACAAGCAGACCTCCACGGCTTCTCAGAGGCTGACGAATGTCGGGTTCCAGATGGTTCTGCCAGCGGGCCTGAGCTTTGAGTTGGCCGGGTCGTCGGAGGGAGTTCAGGGCGGAACCAAGACCTACTCCGCGGATGGGTCGACCTTGACGGTGACCGGGGTGACGCTGGGGTCGTCGACGTCGGGTTTCAGTGCGGAAGAGATTGTCATCGCTTCAAGCCTTGGGGAGAAGTCCGTTTCTTCGATGCCTACCTCAGGGAACGGGGGCAACGGCGCCACGGTCACGGCTTCGCTGAATGTGCTGCCGGGAGTCTGGGCTGCGAACGGGAACGGAAAGGTGTCGGAGTTCGCGACCGATGGGACGGTGGTTTCGCCGACCGGCGGTTACACCAGCGTGGGAAGCCCGACGGTGGGTGTGGCCGTGAACGAGAATGGCAACGTCTACTCGCTAAGCCATACGGAATCGATTCTCACGGAGTTCACGGGGCATGGGACGGACGCTGCAGATTCCTCTGCGGGGCAGGCTGGTTTGAACAACCCGACGGGAGTGGCGATCGATGGCGCGAACCAGATCTGGGTTTCGAACAACGATGGGTCGTTGACGGCTTTTTACTCGCCGATTACGACGAAGACGGCTACGGGCTCACGCTCCAATGCGACCTCGACTACGGGAGGGCTGACGATTGATTCCTCCGGCAACGCGTGGGTGACGGATACGTCGGCCAACACGGTGACGGAGTTTCTGGGCGCGGCGGCACCGACGCAGGTGCTGGCAGCGGCGACCGAGACGGCGACGGAGGGTTCGCGGCCTTACTGATGCGAACGGTGTCGATAATCCCTTCGCCGCAGTTACTTCTGCCGCGTGATGCGGAAGATGTGGGCGGGTTGAACGGTGGGACGAAGCGCGACGTAGTTGGAGCGGTCGTGCCAGGTGTAGGTGGTGTTGGTGAGGAGGTCCTTGACCTCGAAGTCGGTGTTGTTGGGGATGGACAGGGCACGCAGGTTGAGGTCGATCCAGCCGCCCTGTTCGTTGACGGGGTCGAGATTGATGCAGACGAGGATGGTGTTTTCGCCGCCGTTTTTTGCGAGGTGCATCGGGTCGGGCGCGGTCTTTGAGTAGCAGAGGATGTTGGGGTTGTCCGCGGGGTGGAAGACGAGCGAGCCATTAGACTGCAGTGCCGGGTTGGCGCGGCGGATGTGATTGAGGGTGGTGATGAGCGGGACGAGTGAGCCGGGGATGTTGCGGTCGCGCTGGCGGATCTCGTATTTTTCGCTGTCGAGGTACTCTTCGGACTCGGTCTTGCCGAGCGCGGGCTTCGCGGGCGCATTCTCGCAGAGCTCGTAGGCGGGGCCGTAGATGCCGTAGTTGGCGGTGAGCGTGGCGGCCAGGATGATGCGTTGCATGAAGGCAGGACGGCCGCCATCCTGAAGCTGTTTGTGCAGGATGTCCGGAGTATTAGGCCAGAAGTTGGGCTGGAAGAAGTCGCTGACGGGCGGCTTGGTGATCTCTTCCAGATACGCTTGAATTTCAGCCTTTGTTGTTCGCCAGGTGAAGTAGGTGTAGGACTGGGTGAAGCCGGCCTTGGCGAGCGAGTACATGACGTGCGGGCGGGTGAAGGCCTCGGCGAGGAAGATGACGTCGGGGTGTTCGTCGCGCAGGGCGTTGGTGCACCACTCCCAGAAGGGAAGGGCCTTGGTGTGCGGGTTGTCGACGCGGAAGACCTTGACGCCGCGCTTGATCCAGAACTCGAAGACGGACTTGAGTTCTTCCCACAGGGAGCGCCATTCCGTGGATTCGAAGTTGAGTGGGTAGATATCCTGATATTTCTTCGGCGGGTTTTCCGCGTACTGGATGGAGCCGTCGGGGCGGGTGATGAACCAGGCGGGATGCTCCTTGACCCAGGGATGGTCCGGGCTGCACTGGAAGGCGATGTCGAGTGCGAGCTCCATGTTGACCTTGTGTGCGGCCTTGACGAGCGCGTCGAAATCTTCGAACGTGCCGAGCTCCGGCAGTATGTCTTTGTGACCGCCTTCGTGGCCGGGCGTGGGGGCCGCGCCGATGGCCCAGGGGCTGCCGACATCGTCGGGTTCAGCCTGGGTGGAGTTGTTTTTGCCTTTGCGGAAGGCGGTGCCGATCGGGTGGATGGGCGGCATGTAGAGGATGTCGAAGCCCATGGCGGCGATCTCGGGGAGCTGCTCGATAACATCGCGGAAGGTGCCGTGGCGGCCGGGGATGCGCGAGGCGGAGCGCGGGAAGAGCTCGTACCAGGTGGAGTAGCGGGCTTGCTCACGGTTGACCCACAGTGGGAGGTCCGAGGCGTACCTGGTGGCGAACGCGAGGTCGGGATAGTAGGAGGCGAGTTCGACGATCTGAGGCGTGATGGGCGACTCGTAGAAGGCGGCGTTCTGATCGGCCATCCAGCGGAGCGACGCGATGACCTCGCGGAGTTGCGCGGCGTCGGCGCCTTTGGCGCGCGAGGCGGTGTGCTCGAGGATGACGGCACCGATGCGCAGGGCGAGCGGGATGTCCTGTTTGGGCAGGTTCGGTTTGGCTTCGGTGGGCTGCGCTTCGAGGCGCTTGTTGAGGTCGCGTACCCAGGTTTCGAAGTGGTCGACCCATCCCTGCACAGTGAACTGCCACGCGCCGAGCTTATTGACGAGGAAAGCGGCGGACCAGAGGTCGTTGCCTTCAGGCGTCATGGGCACGGAGCGCCAGCGCCGTTCCGACTTGTGGCGGTAGAGCAGACGCGCGCCGAGCAGGTCGTGGCCATCGGCGAAGATGGCAGCGGTTACGGTGACGAGGTCTCCGGCGACGCGGCAGGCTGGGTATCTGCCGGCGTTGACCTGCGGTGTGACCTCTTCGATGACGACTCTGCTACGACCCTCGCTCGGCTTCATTCTCGAACCAGCTTTCACGTTCAGGATTCATGTGTTCAAGGAAGAATTGCGTGGGCCCGGGCAAGTTTGGCAGAGCACGCGCATCCAACATTCTAGGCGCATGAGGTTCAATTTTTAACTAACTGAAGAGATGCAGGGTTAATGCGCGGGGTTTGTGCGGAGTTTTAACGGTACGTGTTATTGGAACGTGTGCCGACAGTGATGGAGCGGTGAGGGAGGTTGGTTTGTTGGGACGATCGAAAGATAAGAAGAAGCCTTTGATGGGGCAGCGGATCGAAGATTATGCACTGATCGGCGACCGCGAGACGGCTGCGCTGGTGGGGAAGAACGGTTCCATCGACTGGCTGTGCTGGCCGACGTTTGCCTCGAACGCGTGCTTTGCCGGACTGCTCGGAACGACGGACCATGGCTTCTGGAAGATTGCGCCGCAAGGCAAGGTGAAGGAGACGTCGCGGCGCTATCTACCCGATACGATGATTGTCGAGACGACGTTCGAGACGTCGACGGGTGTTGCGGTGTTGATCGACTTTATGCCGCCACGGGGAAAGAACTCCGACATTGTGCGCGTGGTGCGGTGTACGAAGGGCAAGGTCGCGATGCGGATGCAGCTTGCGATCCGCTTCGACTATGGCCGCACGATTCCGTGGGTGACGCACTTTGATGGTGGGTTGCGGGCGATCTCCGGCCCGGACATGGTGGTGCTGCGCACCGCGGTGAAGCTGAAGGGCGAAGACATGGAGACGGTGGGCGACGTTACGCTGAAGGCGGGGCAGGAGCAGGGCTTTACGCTGACCTATGCGCCTTCGTTCGGCGAAGACGGGAACTCGCCAATTATCGATCCGGAGCCGATCGACCCGCACGCGGCGTTCGACGACACGGTGAGTTTCTGGACGGAGTGGAGCGGGAGAAATCGCTACAAGGGCAAGTACGAGACGGCGGTCCGGCGATCGCTGATTACACTGAAGGCGCTGACGTACAAGCCCTCGGGTGGCATTGTGGCGGCGCCTACGAGCTCTCTGCCGGAAGAGCTGGGTGGAGAGCGGAACTGGGACTACCGCTATTGTTGGCTGCGCGACACGGCGTTTACGCTGCTGATCCTGTTGAACGCGGGCTACCAGGAAGAGGCGGAGGCGTGGCGGCGCTGGCTGCTGCGTGCCATTGCCGGCGCGCCGGATCAGTTGCAGACAATCTACGGCATCTGCGCGGAACGCCAGTTGAACGAGTGGCATGCGAGCTGGCTGCCGGGGTATGAGAACTCCAAACCCGTGAACATCGGGAACCAGGCTTCGACGCAGTTTCAGCTGGATGTGTATGGCGAGGTGGCAGCGGCGATCTCGAAGCTGCCGACCGCGCCTGAGGACATCAAGGTTTCATCGACCGCGATGATGTCCCGGCTGATGGATCAGCTTTGCAAGATATGGCAGGAGCCGGATGACGGCATCTGGGAGACGCGCGGCGGGCGAAAGCATTTTGTGCACTCGAAGGTGATGGCGTGGGTCGCGCTGGACCGGGCCATCAAACACCATGAGCAGTATGACGGTGGCGGCGATGTGGAGCGTTGGAAGAAGAATCGCGCGATGATTCACAAGGAAGTTCTGGCAAAGGGCTTCGACAAGAAGATGAACTCGTTTGTGCAGTACTACGGGTCGAAGGAGCTGGATGCATCGTGCCTGCGCATCGGGCTGGTGGGCTTTTTGCCGATGGACGATCCGCGCATCCTGGGGACGATCTCTGCGATTGAGAAGAAGCTGACGAAGGATGGATTCGTGCAACGGTACGACACCAAGAAGAGCCCGGATGGACTGCCTCCGGGCGAGGGTGTGTTCCTGGCGTGCAGCTTCTGGATGGTGATGTGTCTTTACCTGACGGGGCGGAAAGCGGATGCAGAGGCGATGTTCGAGAAGCTGCTTGCTCTGCAGAATGACGTAGGCCTGTTGAGTGAGGAGTGGGACACGAAGCAGAAGCGGCAGGTGGGTAATTTTCCGCAGGCGTTCTCGCATATCACGCTGGTGCACGCGGCCTTCACGCTGGCTGGGGAGTGGGTGCCGCAGGGGCCGGATGGGCGGCCGGAGTATAAGCCGAAGGCAAGTACGAGGACGTCCTGAGGCCGGACGGGCGGCACTTCGTGCAGTCCTGGCTTCGCGTGGTCCTCCCGTTGGTCGGCAGCTGCTTTCGGTGCTGCAGGGAGGGCCTTGCGAAGTTTCATGAATCGCGCTGCGTGTAGAGCGGCGCGTTCGGCATGACACAACCTCATATTCCTCCGTCGCACCTAACTAGGCACTTAGAAAAGGTAAAGGTGTGCGGGATGAGTCAGGTGAAGGTGCCGGTGTCGACGTATCGTCTGCAGTTGCACAAGGGTTTTACGTTTGAGGATGCCGCGGCGATTGCTCCGTATCTTTGGGAGCTGGGAATCTCGCATGTGTATAGTTCGCCTTATCTGCAGGCGGCGCCTGGGAGTATGCACGGGTACGACGTGGTTGACCACCAGCGGGTGAATGAAGAGCTTGGCGGTGAGGCGGCGTTCGAGCGGTTCTCGAAGACGTTGGGTGAGAACGGATTGGGGCAGGTGCTGGATATCGTGCCGAACCATATGGCGATTGGCGCGCAGAATAGGCTTTGGTGGGATGTGCTCGAGAACGGACAGTCGAGTCGCTACGCTTCCTTTTTTGATATCGACTGGATGCCGGCGGAGGCGCGCCTTCGCGAGAAGGTGCTGGTGCCGATTCTGGGGGGTCAGTATGGACGCGTGTTGGAGGCGGGCGAGATCAAGGTCTCGCGGAAGGGAGCGGACTTCCATGTAGAGGCAGCGGGGCAGATGCTGCCGGTGTCGCCGACTTCGCTGCCGGGATTGCTCGAGAAGGCGGCGGATGACGCAGGCTCGGACGGGCTGCGCTTTGCTGCGGCTTCGCTGGGGAGATTGCCGAGTCCGACCTATGAGGATCGGCGGGCGGTGCTGGCGCGGCATCGCGACACGGTCGTAATCAGCAGGATTCTGGAGCGGCTTTGCCTGGACGATGAGAAGGTGTGCGAGGCGCTGGACCGCGCGGTTGCGGACCTGAATGCGAATCATGACGCGCTGGACGAGTTTCTGAGTGCGCAGAACTACCGGCTGTCGTACTGGAAGACGGCGGATCAGCAACTGGGCTATCGGCGGTTCTTCGATGTGAACTCGCTGATCGGGTTGCGCATGGAGCGGCCGCATGTCTTCGAAGAGACGCACGCGCTCGTGCTGGAGTGGCTGCGGCGCGGTGTGCTGGATGGTGTTCGAGTGGATCATCCGGACGGGCTGCGCGATCCAAAGCAATACTTCGAGCGGCTGCGTGAGGCTGCGCCGGAGGCGTGGATCATCGGAGAGAAGATTCTGGCCGCGAAAGAGTTTCTGCGCGAGGATTGGCCGATTGAGGGCACGAGCGGCTATGACTTTATGAACGTTGCGCTGGGCCTGTTGGTGAAGCCTGAGGGCATGGCGCAGTTGACGAAGGTGTACGGCGAGTTCACGAGTGAGCCGGTTGTCTTTCCGCCGATTGCGCATGAGAAGAAGATCGCCGTGACGCAGGAGGCGTTGGGTAGCGATGTCAATCGGCTGGCTTCGATCTTTGTCGACATCTGCGAGACGCATCGCAACCAGCGTGATTTCACGCGGGCGGAGATCCGCAGGGCGATCCGCGAGATTGCCTCCTGCTTCGCGATCTACCGGACGTATGTGGTGCCGCAGCGTAACGAAGTGACCGGGGAAGACAAGCACTTCATCCACCGCGCGGTGCAGTGTGCGAAGGACAACCGGACGGATATTGATGAGGGCCTGTTTGATTTTTTCGAGCAGGTGCTGACGCTCGACGTGACTGGCCGGCTGGAGAGCGAGTTCGTGCTGCGGTTCCAGCAGTTCACGTCGCCGGTGATGGCGAAGGGCGTGGAAGACACGGCGTTCTACTGCTACAACCGCCTGACCGCGATGTGCGAGGTAGGCGGCGATCCGGGACGCGATGGCATCTCGGTTGCGGAGTTTCATGACTACCAGGCGAAGATGCAGGCGACGCATCCGTGCACGATGACCACGCTTTCTACGCACGATACGAAGCGGGCGGATGACGTGCGTGCGCGGCTGACGGTTTTGAGCGAGATGCCGCATGAGTTTGCCGACGCCATACAGCGTTGGACCCGGTTGAACGCAAGCAAGAAGACGAGCGCGTTGCCGGACCGGAACACCGAGTATTTCCTGTATCAGACGTTGATTGGCGCGTGGCCGATCGATGCGGAGCGCACGAAGCAGTACATGCAGAAGGCGATGCGCGAGGCGAAGCAGCAGACGACCTGGACTGCGAATAACAAGGAGTACGAAGACGCACTGAATGGTTTTATCGACGCCATTCTTGGCAATCACAAATTTGTAACCGATCTGGAGCAATTTGTCGGACGCCTGCTGGTACCGGGGCGCGTGAACTCGTTGACGCAGACGCTGCTGAAGCACACGGCGCCGGGTGTGCCGGACATGTACCAGGGTGCGGAGGTGTGGGATCTTTCATTGGTGGACCCGGATAACCGCAGGCCGGTGGATTATGAGCTGCGGCGGAAGATGCTGGCTGAGCTGAAGTCGGTGGATGGGAAAGCGGTCGCGACGCGGCTTGCGGATGCGAAGGATGCAGGTCTGCCGAAGATGTTCGTGGTGCATCGGTGTCTCACGCTGCGGCGCGAACATCCGGAGTGGTTTGACGCTGGATCGGCGTATACGCCGATCGAAGCGATGGGCGCGAAGGCGGAGTGTGTGGTTGCGTTTGCGCGCGGCGAGCAGGTGATGACGGTGACGCCGCGTTTGCCGCTGGCCGTGAATGGCGACTGGGCGGGAACGACAGTCGAGCTGCCTGACGGGGACTGGACGAACCGGTTTACCGTAGAACGGATGCCGGGTGGAGTAGTTGGGCTGGATGTCTTGTTGAAGGAGTTTCCGGTGGCCTTGCTGGTGCGGGAGTAACGTTTAGCGAGCTTCCAGTTCGCGAGTAAAGAGTAAAGAGCTTTCCAGTCGCGGCTGGATTGGTGGAGTGGAGGAGAGTTCGAGATGCATACGTTTACGGTTTGGGCGCCGCTGCCAAAGAAGGTTGCGGTCAAGATCGAGGATCGGGTCTATCCGATGGAGGGGCCGAATGAGAAGGGCTACTGGTCGGTGAAGGTGGAGGAGGCCGGGCCCGGTACGGACTACGCCTTCCTGCTGGAGGACGATGAGACTGCCTATCCGGATCCGCGGAGCCTGTGGCAGCCTCACGGCGTGCATCAGCCCTCGCGCGTGTACAACCAGAACGCTTTCAAGTGGGAGGACGCGACGTGGCAGGGTCCGCCGCTGAGTGGCGCGGTCATCTACGAGATGCACATTGGGACGTTTACACCCAAAGGCACCTTCGATGCGGCTACCGAGAAGCTGAAGTATCTGTATGAGCTCGGCATTACGCATGTCGAGGTGATGCCGGTTGCTGAGGCGGCGGGGAATCGGGGCTGGGGCTACGACGGAGTGGACCTGTTTGCATCAAGCTCCTGCTATGGCGGGCCGGATGCGTTCAAGCGGTTTGTGAATGCGGCGCACTGCCAGGGTATCGGCGTGATCCTGGACGTGGTTTATAACCACTTTGGGCCGGTGGGGAACTATACCGGCAAGTTCGGTCCGTATGTGACGGATAAGCACAAGACTCCGTGGGGCGACGCGGTGAACCTCGAGGATCGCGGCTCCGACGAGGTGAGGAAGTTCTTCTCCGACAATGCGCTGATGTGGATGCGCGATTACCACGTGGATGGACTGCGGCTGGATGCCGTTCATGAGCTGGTCGACCGCTCAGCAGTGCACTTTCTGGAGCAGCTTGCTGCGAACGTCTACAACCTTTCGGCGACGGTTGGGCGGCGGCTGGTATTGATCGCGGAGTCGGACCTGAATAACCCCTGCATCGTGCGACCGATTGAGGCCAACGGGTATGGCATGGACGCGCAGTGGTCGGATGACTTTCATCACTCGTTGTTCACATTGCTGCATGTGGAGGACGATAAGAGCAAGGGCTACTACAGCGACTTCGGGGACTTCGAGTGCCTGGCGAAGTCACTGAAGGATATGTTCGTGTACGACGGCAAGTACAGCGAGTACAGGCAGCGGCATCATGGGCGTCCGGTGGATTCGCTCTCCGCGCATCACTTTATCGGGTTCATTCAGAACCACGATCAGGTGGGGAACCGCGCCACCGGGGATCGGCTGCAACACATTATCGGGACGGCGAAGACCAAGGTGGCGCTGGGCATTGTGATGACCGCGCCGTTTATCCCGATGCTGTTCCAGGGCGAGGAGTATGCGGCATCCACGCCGTTCCTCTACTTCGCCGACCATGAAGATGAGGAGATGGCGAAGCTGGTGGCGGAGGGCCGGAAGAAGGAGTTCGCGGCGTTTGGCTGGGACGCGGCGCAGATTCCAAACCCCGAGGATATGGAGACGTTCACGAGCTCGAAGTTGAAGTGGGACGAGGCGGATGAAGGGCTGCACAAGGATATCTTCCAGTGGACGGCCCGGCTGATTCATATCCGGCGCAACTCCATCTCGTTGAATGACGGCGATCGCGGTCACATCAAGGTGACGTTCGATGAGAACAACCGCTGGTTGCGGATGGATCGTAATCTGGTGAGCGTGTTTGCGAACCTGGGCGTCGGACCGTGCCTGTTCAAGGTTGGCGCGGAGTATGAACTGGTGCTTGCAAGTATCGGCGACTATACGCATGTGGAGGACGGACATTTGACGCTGCCACCCGACGGCTTCGCGATCGTCTCCGCGGAGAAGGAGTAGCAGCTCGGCGGGTGTGCCCGCGCCCGTGCGTCCAGGGAACAGGCGTGGGCTGCGAACGGCGTTTCGGCGGGGTTAGGCGGCGCGCCATGTAAACTTTTCCAAAGACTACGGTTTACCAGAGATTGGTAAACCGTTTGTTTTCTGCGGAATTGTAAAGCTTTCTGAGTCCTGTGCGCCTGGCGTTCGTCCAACGGTTGTATAGAGATGGAGCTTGCTGCGGGAAACTTTCGAGCTTCAGGCCGCGTATCCCTACGAGGCGGGGCTCTCATCTACTTGGAAGGCCGGCCTGAGACCCCGGCATACCCTCTGAAGAGAAGGAAGTGACATGCTGGACATACGTTTCAGACAGAGAGCCGCACTTGTCGCCATGGCGCTGGCAACCATGGTGGCGACCCCGGGCCACGCTCAGACGGCGGCACGACAGGCCGGGACGGTCACGGCGGTATCAGGCAATACCTTGACGCTGAAGACGGCTGCGGGTGCGACGGCGACCGTGACCGTGGCGCCGGACGCGAAGGTAGTACAGGTTCCCCCGGGCGCTAAGGATTTGAGCGCGGCGACGCCTGCAACGGTTGGCGATGTTTCGGTGGGGGACAAGGTGCTGGCGAACGGTACGGCCGCGGATGCGTCAAGCCTGACCGCGGCGCGGCTGATCGTGATGAAGTCGACCGACATTACGGCGATGCACGCGGCTGAGCAGCGGGAGTGGCAGCGCGGGCTTGGGGGCTTGGTGAAGTCGGTTGATGGGACCACGATCCTGGTGCTCTCCGGGGCGAAGACGTTGACGATCGATACCGCGCCGAACACGATCTTCAAGCGCTATGCCGGGGATTCGGTGGACTTTTCGAGTGCGCAGCCGAGTTCGCTTGGGATGATTCACCCGGGCGACCAGTTGCGGGCGCGCGGCACGGTTACCGAAGACCGCATGTCAGTCAACGCAAAGGAAGTGGTGACGGGTTCGTTCGAGAATCTGTCGGGCGTGATCTCCGCGGTGAACGCCGGGGCGGGCACGCTGACCCTGAAGGATCTGACGACGAAGAAGACGGTGACGGTGGCAGTTACCGCCAAGAGCGATCTGCGGAACATTCCGGCGGAGGCTGCGGCGCGCTTTGCGGCGCGAAGCGGTGGAGCGGGCGCAGCGGGTGCAGGCGGCGGCGCGGCCGGTGCCGGAACTCGCCCAGCCGGAGCGGGAGCGGATGCAGGCGCAGGTGCGGGCGGCGCGTATGCCGGGCGTCGCGCGGGTTTCGACCTGTCGCAGATGCTTTCGCGCCTGCCGACGGAGACGCTTGCCGACTTGAAGCCCGGCCAGGCGGTGATGATCGTGGCTTCGCAGGGGACGGACGCGACCCCGACGGCGATCACGCTTCTTTCGGGTGTCGAGGCGATCTTGTCGGCGACGCCGGCGGGTCAGCAGCCGATCACGCTCTCTCCGTGGAACATCGGTGGCGAGCCGGAAGCTGCGGCCGGTGGTGGTGAGGGTGGTCCTCGCTAGGAATCTCTCTGAAGCTTTGTCTGCAGCACTGGTTTCGAATCAACTCTAGGAGTCTGAATGCATCTGCCCAGTACGTCCTCCCTGCCTCGGTACACGTTTTCTTACGTGACGAAGGCGCTCGCAGTTGGAACGATAGGAACGGTTTTGGGCGTGAGCGCTGCGCACGCGCAGGCTTCGGGTGCGCAGACGGCCGCGCCGGTGCCCGTGAACAGCCAGGGGCCGGGGACGACGCCCGCGCAGAGCGGGCCGGTGGTGTTGAACGGAGGCGTGGTCGATCCGGATGGCGCCGAGATTCCGGGGGCGACGCTGACCCTGACCTCCGCGACGGGCAAGGCATATGTGGTGCAGTCGGCTTCGGATGGCACGTATGCGTTCCATGGCGTTCCGGCCGGAGTGTACGCGCTGACGGTGACGATGAACGGGTTCGCCAGCTTCGTGCGCCAGGGTATACGGGTGGGCGAGACGCCTGCGACGATCAATCCTAAGCTTCAGATCGCGAACCAGCAGACGGTGGTGAACGTCACGACCGACGAGAATCATGTCTCGGTGGATGCGGATTCGAATGCAAGTTCGACGGTGCTGAAGGGCAAGGACCTGGATGCGTTGTCGGACGACCCGGATGAGCTGTCGAGCGAGTTGACGGCGCTGGCGGGGCCAAGCTCCGGTCCGAACGGTGGGCAGATTTATATCGATGGATTCACCGGTGGCCAGTTGCCGCCGAAGTCTTCCATTCGCGAGATTCGCATCAACCAAAATCCGTTTTCGGCCGAGTACGATCAGCCGGGATTCGGCCGGGTGGAGATCTTTACCAAGCCGGGCACAGACAAGTTTCGTCTGTACTCGCAGGTGAACGGCAACACCAAGCAGTTCAATACGGGCAGCCCGTTTACGAATAACGCGGAGCAGCCGGGCTACCATCAGGTCTTCGGCTTCGGGCAGTTATCCGGCCCGCTGAGCAAGACGGCATCGTTCACGGTGGGCGGATCGATCCGTCAGATTCAGAATGACGCGATTGTTGACCCGCCCGCGGTGTATTCCGCCGCGGCGACGCCCGGCGTGGCGTGTCTGCCGGGGCAGACCGGCTGCACGGTATTTGCGACGGAAAGCGGCAATGGCTTTTCCTACGCGCAGTTTGTGCCGCAGCTTCGCTTCGACATCAGGCCACGGATCGATCTGGCGCTCGGCAGCAAAAACACGCTGACGGCGACGTTTCAGTACGAGCACAACAGCGAGCAGGAGCAGGGGATTGGCGGCCAGACGCTGGCTGCGGCGGGCTACGACCAAACCAACGCGGAGACGACGCTACAGGTAAGCGATTCGCAGATCATCTCCGACAAGGTCATCAACGAGACGCGCTTCGAGTATCAGCGTCCGACTTCGACGACCACACCCTACTCCACGGCGGCGCAGATCAACGTGCAGGGTGCGTTTACCGGCAACGGCTACGGCGGCGGCGGCACGACGGATACGCAGAACCACATCGAGGTGCAGAATTACACTTCGATTGCGCTCGCGAAGAACTTCATTCGCCTGGGCGGGCGGTTGCGCTCGACCTCCGATAGCAACTCCTCGACCGCGGGCGATGCAGGGACGTTCACGTACACGAGTATTTGCGACTATGCGGATACGGCTGCGGCTTGTAATCTGACCACTCCGGCGACGACGCCGCCGGCCGCTCCGAACCTCTCATCCTTCCTGATCAACGTGATCACGCATCCCACGGTTTCTACGCGCACGACGGACCTGGGGCTGTACGCGGAGACGGATTGGAAGATCAAGCCGACGTGGACGTTCAGCTATGGTGTGAGGTACGAGACGCAGAACTATATCCACGACCACAATGATTGGGCGCCGCGGCTTTCTACCGCCTACGGCCTGGGCAAGCGGGTGGTGCTGCGGGCCGGGTTCGGACTGTTCTATGACCGCTTCCAGCTTGGAAGCCAACTGAATACGATTCGCAATAACGGCACCAACCAGCAGCAGTACACGCTCTCTTCTACAAGCTCCACGGCCAGCAGCATCGCAAGCTGCAGCCCGACGAATGCCATTGGCGCCAACCCGACCACCGACCCGTATGGCTGCAACATCAGCGCGAGCCGCCTGACGGTGACGTCGATTGCGCCGGCGTTGCGCGCGCCCTACCGCATCCAGGAAAACCTGGGGTTCGATTACCAGCTGTTCAAGAATGCGACTGCCTCGGTGAACTATCAGCACATCCGCGGGGATCACCAGTTCAACTCCGACGTACCGAACTACACGGATACGACGTCGCTGGACGATCAGTATCAATCCGCCGGTTTCTTCAACCAGAATCAGCTGATTGTGAATGTGAACGTAAGGAACTTCCACCGGGCGACGTTTGGTGGTTTCTACTCGTTGAACTTTGCGAACTCCGACACCGGGGGGATCGGTTCGTTCTCGAGCGTACCGAACGACCTGCGTGCGGACTATGGGCGGGCTTCTTTCGATGTGCGCAACCGTCTGTTTCTGTACGGTAATCTCACGCTTCCGCACCTGATTGCGATCAGTCCCTTCATTGCGTATAACTCGGGTTCACCCTACAACGTTACCTCGGGCCTGGATCCGTTTGGCGACAACGTGTTCAACCAGCGGGCGGTGTTTGTACAGCCGGGAGCGGCGCCGATCGCAACCGGTTACGTGAAGACGATTGCGGGATGCGGCACGTTTGCGACGCCGGGCACGGGCGGCAGCACGTCGTCGGTGCCCATCAACTACTGCACCGGACCTTCGGACGTGGCGGTCAACGTGCGCATAACCAAAACCTGGGGCTTCGGGCCGACGATTACGCCGGTGAATGGACGGGGCGGGGAAGGCGGCGGTCCGGGCGGCGGTGGGCCTCCGGGCGGCGGCGGCCACCGCGGTGGTCCGGGCGGCGGTGGACCTCCGGGAGCGGCGAGCAGCGGCAAACGCTACAATCTGGCGCTTGGCGCGCAGGCGCAAAACCTGTTCAACGACGCCAACCTTTCAACACCTGTCGGTGTTTTAAGTTCACCGAGCTTCGGGCAGAGCACCTCCGTAGCGGGCTTCCCGTTTGCGGCAGGCGCAGCGCTCAGGCGCTTCCAGTTTCAGGCATCGTTCAGCTTCTAAGCGGGCTGCACCCCAATGACGGCATCGCCTTCCCGGGCGATGCCGTTTTGCCGTGTGCTTTCACCAAGAAGGCGAGACAAGATGGAGTCCGCGGTCGTCTAATGGGTCATGCGTTCTCGACTTTTTTGCTGTTTGCTTGCGTTGATGGTTGGTGTGGCTCCTGTGGTCTTGCTGGCGCAGGATGGTGCTGCTGCCGCGGCTAAAGCTGCGGCGGCCGGGCAAGCTGCGACGCTGGCTGCCGGGCAGGCCGACGGCAAGACACCGACGCTTTCAATCACGGCGAACCTGGTCAATCTGCCAGTGATCGTGCGCGACAAGAAGGGTGCGATCGTCACCAATCTGACGAAGAGTGACTTTGCGCTGACGGTCGACGGGCATGCGCAGGTGATTCGGTACTTCGACCGCGACCAGAACCTGCCGCTGACGCTCGGACTGCTGGTGGATACGAGCCAGTCGCAACGGAGCGTGCTGGATGAAGAGCGTGACGCAAGCAGCTCCTTTCTGGACGGGATGCTGACGGCGCCGGCTGATCGAGCACCGGACCGGGCATTCCTGATCCAGTTTGCGCGTGAGGTGGAGCTGCTGCAGGACTTGACGAGCTCGAGGCCGAAGCTGCAGGCGGCGATCAAGGAGATTGGAACGCCGAACCCGAACGAGCACTCGAGCGATGAAGACAACAACTCCAGCAATGATTCGAACAGCACTAACAACTCGAATGGCGGGCATAGCTATCATCACGGCGGGACAGCGCTGTACGACGCCGTTTACCTAAGCGCGAATGACCTGATGCTGAAGCAGCAGGGACGCAAGGCCGTCGTAATCCTGTCCGACGGAGTCGACCGCAACAGCAAGGAGACGCTGAACCGCGCGATTGAGGCGGCGCAGCGGGCCGACATGATCATCTACGCCATCTACTTCAAGGGGCAGGAGCAGCACAACAACTCCAACAATGGCAACAGCAGTGGCGGCGGGTTTCCGCGCTTTCCCGGTGGTGGGGGCGGTTATCCCGGCGGCGGTGGTGGCTATCCTGGCGGGGGTGGGGGGTATCCGGGCGGTGGGCGGCGTGGCGGCGGCGGGCAGCAGCAGCCGACGGAAAACCGCGTCGATGGCAGGAAGATTCTGCAGCAGATGGCGGATGAGACGGGCGGACGGTTGTTTGAGGCGAAGGGTGGCAAGGATAAAGTGATCGACATCTACAACCAGATTGCCGAGGAGCTGCGTTCGCAGTACCGGCTGGGGTATACGCCGGATGCGACGATCACGGGGGATGGATATCACCAGATCGACCTGAAGATTCCTTCGCAGAAGAACGATAAGATTCAGACGCGGGATGGGTATTACACCGGGAAGTGAAAAAATGCATCGCGCGGAGAGCGCAGAGGAGTACGCAGATTTTCGCGGATAATGGCGTGAATTTGCGTACTTCTCTGCGCTTTCTGCGAGAGCGCTGTTGCTAGCGGCGGAAGCGCATTCCGGAGATGCGACTGTTACCGCGCGGCTTGATCTCGGGGTCGGTTACGTTGGCGGCCTGCTGCTCGGCGTCGGTGAGCGCGGTGCGGAAGGCTTCGCGGAACTGGCTGGAGTCGTAAGGATTGCTGGGGATAGCGACGCGTTCCGCTTCGGGCTGCTCGGCTGACGATTCCGCGGGTAGCTCATCGAGTACTGGCTCAAAAGCGATTTCTGTCTGCTGTATCTCTTCCGCGATGACGACGGTCTTGGCGTTGAGAAACTCGCGCATGCCGGCGGCGGAGAGCTCGCGGCCATAGCCGGAGCGCTTGACGCCGCCGAAGGGCAGGCGTGGGTCGCTGGCGACGATGGTGTTGACGAAGACCTGGCCGCATTCGAGCTCCGCGATCAGCTGCTTCTGCTCTTCGTGGTCCTTGGTCCAGACCGAGGCGCCGAGGCCAAACGGTGTGTCGTTGGCGATCTCGATGGCTTCTGCGAGCGAGGCGGCGGGGAAGAGCATGGCGACGGGTCCGAAGATCTCATCGCGATAGACGGCCGCCGTACGCGGGACGCCGGTGAGGACGGTGGGCTCGTAGAAGTTGCCGAGGCCGAGCATGCGCTCGCCGCCGCAGAGTACAGTGGCACCGGCTTGCCTGGCGGCTTCGACCTGCTGTTCGAGGTCGGTGAGGAGTTGCGCCGTGGCCAGAGGGCCAATCTGGGTGGAGTCTTTGGTGGGATCGCCGATGGCGAGCGTCTCCATGGAGGCGACGAAGCGGGCCTCAAAGTCCTCGTAGATATCCTGGTGGACGATGAAGCGTTTGGCCGCGATGCAGGATTGACCGTTATTGATGGTGCGGGAGGCGACGGCGTTGGCGACCGCCTGCTCGAGATCGGCCGAGGGCATGACGACGAAGGGGTCGGAGCCGCCGAGTTCGAGCACGGATTTCTTCACCAGCCAGCCTGCCTGCGCGGCTACGGCGCGTCCGGCGGCCTCAGAGCCGGTAACGGTGACGGCGGCGACGCGCGGGTCGGAAAGGACGGCTTCAACCTGGCGGGATTCGATGAGGAGCGTCTGGAAGGTGCCGCGGGGAAATCCCGCGCGGCGAACGAGCGCTTCGATGGCAATGGCACAAAGGGGCACGTTCGACGCGTGCTTGAGCAGGCAGACGTTGCCGGCCATGAGCGCGGGCGCGAGGAAGCGGAAGACCTGCCAGAAGGGGAAGTTCCACGGCATGACCGCGAGCACGACGCCGAACGGATCCCAACGGACGTAGCTGTTATTGCGCTCCGTGGGGATCGGCTCCTCGGAGAGGATGCGGGCGGCGTTCTCCGCGTAGTAGCGGCAGCAGGCGGCACATTTGGCGATCTCGGCGCGCGAGGAGGTAATGGTCTTGCCAACCTCGCGGGTGAGCAACTGCGCGAGCTCTTCCTGCTCATAATCGAGGATGCCGGCGAGCTTGCGCATGCACAGGGCGCGATGGTCGAGCGGTACTTCGAAGTAGGCGCGGAAGGCCTTCTGGGAGAGCGCAATCTTGGCACGCAGCGGCTCTTCGGCCAAAGGCTCGAAGGTGCGGAGGGTTTCGCCGGTTGCGGGATTGATGGATTCGATCGCCATACGCTGTCGTCGTGTCTCTGCCAGTTTAGCAAGCTAAATCAGCCTTGGAACGGTTAGTGTACGTGGTTTGCAGGGGGATGGACGCGGGGAAGGGTGTGCCATAATCGAGTTTGTCCCTTGCAGGTCCGAAACATGACCCATGCGCCTTGCTGTGCATGGGATTTCGAGCGACAGGATGCGACAGGATGCAGGCTGACTTCGATGGCGATGCGCGCTTTATGCAGATGGCGATCGAGCTGGCGACGAACAACGTGGTGACGGGGCTGGGCGGGCCGTTCGGCGCGGTGATCGTGAAGGATGGCGAGGTGGTCGCGCGGGGCGTAAACCTGGTCACCGGGACCAACGACCCGACGGCCCATGCTGAAGTGACGGCCATTCGGCGAGCGTGTACGGAGCTCGAGACGTATGAGCTCAAGGGATGTTCAATCTACTCGAGCTGCGAGCCTTGCCCGATGTGCCTGGCGGCAATCTTGTGGGCGCGCTGCGATGCGCTTTACTTCGCAAGCACGGCGGAGGATGCGGCGGGGGCGGGGTTTGATGACTCGCACTTTTATGAGCAGGTGGCGAAGCCGTTTGGCGAACGCGAGCTGCCGACCAGAAACCTTATGCGCGCGGAGGGAGCGAAGAGCTTCGACGCGTGGCGCACGTTTGCGGGAAGGGTTGCGTACTGATGTCTGCTGAATTGAAGGTAGCGATCGTGGGTTTTGGAACGGTGGGAGCTTCGGTGGCGAAGCTGCTGGGTGCAGGGTATGTGCCGGGCGTGCGCGTGGTCGGGGTTTATAACCGCGGAGTGGCGCGCAAGCAGGGTTCGGCTGAAGCCGCGAATGTGGCCGCCGGAGCTTTCTGGACCGAAGACTTTGAGGATGTGCTTGCTTCAGACGCGGACGTTGTGGCGGAGTTGGTGGGTGGCGCGGAGCCAGCCGGCACGTGGATCGAAAAGGCATTGAAGGCCGGCAAGAGCGTGGTGACGGCGAATAAGCAGCTGATCGCATACCGCGGGCCGGAGCTGGCGCGGCTGGCGGCGGAGCATGGTGTGCAGCTGCTGCATGGGGCCGCGGTAGCCGGCGGTGTGCCGGTGATTCCGGGCATGCTGCAGGGCTTGAGCGGCGATGAGGTGACGCGGGTTAGCGGGATTCTGAATGGGACTTGTAATTACATTCTGAGCCGGATGGAGCGCGGGGACTCTTACGCGGACGTGCTAAAGGATGCGCAGCGGCTCGGCTACGCGGAGGCCGATCCGACGGCCGATGTGGGCGGATTCGACGCGCGGGCAAAGCTTTGCATCCTGGCGCGGGTGGCGATGCACGCAGAGCTCGACCCGGAGCAGGTGCCGACGCAGACGATTGCGGAGATCGATGCGATTGACTTTGCGTATGCGAAGGAGTTGGGCTGCACGATTCGGCAGGTGTCGAAGACGCAGATGCTGGATGGGACTTCGATGTACGCACGCGTGGCTCCGATGCTGGTGCCGCTTGATTCGCCAATGGCTTGGTCGAAGGGAACGCAGAATATGGTGGTGTCGACCGGGCGCTTTGGCGGCGATGTGGTGTTCTCGGGCCATGGTGCGGGCGGCGATGCTACCGCGGTCGCGGTGGTTTCGGACTTGCTTGCGGTGGCGCAGGGGTCGCGCGCGGTGGGCTTGCCGGTGACGGCAAAGACGGTGACAGGGGACTCGGTTGCACCGCACTACCTGCGATTCGTGGTGAACGATAAGCCGGGAATTGTTTCAGCCATTTCGGGAGCGCTCTCGAAGGTGGGGGCGAATATCGATTCGCTGCTGCAGCGGCGTGGCTATCCGAAGAATCGGCTGCCGTTTGTGGTGACGACCGAGCCTACGCTGAACTCGGTGATCGCGGCTGCGGTGAAGTCGATTGCGACGATGGATTGCATGCTGGAGCGTCCGCTTGCTCTGGAGATGCTGGTGGTCGATGACAAGGATGAAGAGACGGCTTAAGCGGCAAAAGGCGTAACGCGGATCAGGGCGGAAGAGGCTCCGGATTGCGTGGCGCGGGGGGTGGCTTAGCGGGCGGCTTCGGCTTCCAGGCCGTCCCAGGTGCTTTGGAATTGCGGCTCAACGGCTTGGTGCAGGGGGAAGTCGCGGGGGAGGCTATTGGCCTTGATGAGGGCAATGACGTCGGCGAAGTCCTGATTGCGGGAGAGAGGCGAGCCCAGGTAGCTGGAGAGCTTTAACTCGATGAGGGTGCGCAGATCGACGAGCGTTGGATCGGGCGAGACGATGGTCGGTAGAGGCAGCGGCAACGGTCCGGGGCCGACCGCGCCGCCGCCAGGCAGCAGGTCGATTTCGACCTTGGTCAGCCGATCGGTGAGCGACATGCTGGAGCCGGGGTTCTCGCGAAAGCCGCGGATGGAGAGGACTTCGCGTGCCTCGGCGACGTTGGGGACAACCAGGTCGACGTCGGAGGTGAAGCGGGCGTAGCCGTGCTCCTGCACCGCGTAGCCGCCTACGACAAGCGATGGGATGTTGGAGCGGCTCAAGGCCGAGACTGCTTTGCGGAGGGTGCGAGTAAGCTCCGTGGAGCCTGAGACCTTGCGGATCAGTTGCGCGCGGACGCGGTGAGTTGCGGTGCTGGGATGAACGGCGGGATGGGTCTCGGTCGGCATTCGCCTGGGCTGATGATACTCCGCCTGATGCAAAGAGAATGACCCCACGACAGGCGCGGTGAAGCTGCGCCGATCATGGGGCACCCGGTTAGTACTTGGGCAGGCTGGGGTCTATCTTGTCGGCCCATTCGAGGATGCCGCCGGCGAGGTTCTGCACGTTGGTGAAGCCGTGGTTGCGCAGGATGACCGCGGCCTTCTGGCTGCGGGCGCCGGAGCGGCAGTGGACGACGATCTCGGCGTCCTTGGCGACGGGCACTTCGGCGATGCGGCTGTCTAAACTCCCAACCGGAATCAGGGGTGCGCCGAGGTTTGCGATGGGGTACTCGTGCGGCTCGCGGACGTCGAGCAGGAAGAAGTTTTCGTGCGCCTCCTGCTTGCGCTTCAGGTCCTGGACGGTGATCTGCGGGATGCCGTCGACGACGGCGCCCGAAACGTTCTGGTCCTTGGCGACCTCGAGGGGACCGGTCTCGGTGGGCTTCGGGATGCCGCAGAACTGGTCGTAGTCGATCAACTCAGTGACGGTCGGGTTCGTGCCGCAGACGGGGCAGTCGGGATTCTTGCGCAGCTTGAGCGTGCGGAAGTTCATGCCCAGAGCGTCGACTAGGAGCAGGCGGCCGACAAGCGTGTCGCCTATGCCGAGAATCAGCTTGATGACCTCGGTGGCCTGGATGATGCCGACCAGGCCGGGTAGAATGCCGAGGACGCCGCCTTCAGCGCACGATGGGACCAGGCCCGGCGGGGGCGGCTCCGGATAAAGGCAGCGATAGCAGGGGCCTTCCTCGGTGGCGAAGACGGACGCCTGACCTTCGAAGCGGAAGATTGAGCCGTAGGCGTTGGGCTTGTTGCCGGAGAGCACGCACGCGTCGTTGACGAGGTAGCGCGTCTGGAAGTTGTCGGTGCCGTCGGCGATGACGTCGAAGTCCTTGAAGATCTCCATCGCGTTGGCGCTGGTCAGCATCGTGTTGAACTTGACGACGTTCAGGTTCGGGTTCAAGCCCTTGAGCATGATCTCGGCCGAATCGACTTTGAGCTTGCCGACGGTGGCGGTCGAGTGGATGACCTGGCGCTGCAGGTTGCTCGCGTCGACCGTGTCGAAGTCGACGAGGCCGAGCGTGCCGACACCCGCTGCCGCGAGGTAGAGCGCAAGCGGCGCGCCGAGGCCGCCGGTGCCGACGCACAGGACCTTCGCGGCCTTCAGCTTCTGCTGGCCTTCGTACCCGACCTCCGGCAAGATCAAGTGGCGCGAGTAGCGGGCGACCTCTTCGTTGGTGAGCTTGGGGAGGGTGGCGGTTTCGATGGGGTCCAGCGTGGCTGTGGTCATGGGTGCCTCAGAAGATGAGATGAGGGTGGGGTTCGTGGCGATTCTTGGGCCTAAGAACAGGCAACTGCTTCGGGCGGAGAACGCCGAGAAGAACGCAGATTTGCGCGGCTAGCGGCCGCCGGCGATCGAGGGGATGATGGTGAGTTCGTCTTTGTCGGTGACGGAGGTTTTCTCTTTTTCGGGGAGGTAGCGGACGTCTTCGTCGTTGAGGTAGACGTTGACGAAGGAGCGGAGATTACCCTCGGCGGTGAAGAGGTTGCTGCGCAGGTCGGGATAGGTGGCGACGAGAGCCTCAAGCGAGCCGGAGACCGTTGTGGCGAGCACGTCGACGCTCTCCTGCTGGTTGGTGTAGGCGCGAAGAGGGGTGGGAATGTGGATGAGCATGAGTCTCCTGAAAAGGCGTAACGGCGATGGAAGGGATTGGAACGGCGGATGACGAACGGCAACCGCTAAAACCAGGCTAAAGACACTGGCAGCGACAACAACAGCGGACTTGGGCGGGGCTGGTCATGCGCGTTGCTCTGATTCTACATCGGTTGTGCTGGTCGAGGTAATCACGATCTCGATTGGCTCGTCGGCGAATAATTTGTCTTCTTCGCCGGTGCCGGTGAGCCGGAAGGAGTTGGTGACGTCTGCCTGGCCTTGCGCGACGCGGGTGATGACGTAGCTGCAGCCAAGCCAGTGCGCCTCGGCGAAGTCGGTTTGCGACCATTGCGCGGGGTGGTCGGGGTGCGAGTGGTAGAAGCCGACGATATCGAGCGCGGCGGCGCGGGCCTGGCGCTGGATGCGGATAAGCTCGACCGGCGCGATGTGGTAGCGGTTGTGCGCGGAGTCGGTGCGGGTGTTGCCGGCGGCTACGATCTGGCGGACGATGTTGCCTTCGGAGGTCGATTTGCCGAGCAGGACGCCGCAGCACTCGTGCGGGTAGGTCTGCTCGCCATGGGCGCGGAGGGCCTGATAGTCGGCGTGGGTCAGCTGCAGCATGGTTAGTTCGCCTCCGCAGTTTCAGGCTTGGTTTCGGTCCAGAAGCGTTCCGACATGTACTTTTCTGCGGCGTCGCAAAGCACGGTGACGATGACGGCTTCGCGGCCGGCGGCGTGCTCACGTTCGGCGACCTGGAGTGCGGTGGCGACGTTGCCGCCGGCAGAAACGCCAACCAGAAGGCCGGATTTGCGGGCCAGCCGGAGGCACATCGCGTAGGCGCGTTCCGTCTCCATTGGGATGTTTTCATCGGCCAGCGTGGCGTCGTAGATGCGCGGCACAATCGCTGTCGCCATGTGCTTCAGACCTTCTAGGCCGTTGAACGGCAGGTCGGGCTGCATGGAGATGCAGCGGATATCGGGGTTCAGCTCGCGCAGGCGGCGCGTGGTGCCCATGAAGGTTCCGGAGGTTCCGAGGCCGGCGATGAAGTGGGTGATCTGGCGTTCGGTCTGCTCCCATACTTCGGGGGCGGTCGTGTTGTAGTGGGCGAGCCAGTTCTGGTCGTTGGAGTACTGGTCGGCGTAGAAGTAGCGGTCGGGCTCTTCGGCGACGAGCTTGCGCGCCATGCGGATGGCGCCGTCCGAACCCTGCGCGGGGTCGGTCCAGATGATGTTTGCGCCGTAGGCGGCGAGATATTTCTTGCGCTCGGGCGAGACGTTCGACGGCATGCAGAGGGTGACGGGGAACTGCAGCGCGGCGCCCAGCATGGCGTAGGCGATGCCGGTGTTGCCGGAGGTGGCATCAATCAGGCCCTTGCCGTGCTTGTCGCCGGGCGTGATCAGGTTGCGGCTGATCGCGTCCTTGATGATGAAGGAGGCGGCGCGGTCCTTGACGGAGCCGCCGGGGTTAGCCCACTCGGCTTTGCCGAGGATCTGGATGCCGGGAAGGTTCTGTGTCAGCTCGTCCAGGCGGATAAGCGGCGTGTTGCCGATGCGTTCGAGGAGCGTGGTGCCGAGGGTGACGGATTCGATTGCGGTGGTCATCGTTTTATTCGATGCGCCAGCTGCGGTTGAGTCGCAGAAGGGGATGTGCGAGAGTTATGTTGAGTCTAAATTATGCAGAAGAAGACACCGAAGCGGACGTTCAACGAAGTTCTGGCCGAGCTGGGGAACCAGCGATTCGACGTTGCGGGGGCGAACGAGGTGGCGGGCCAGCACGCGGGCGCGAAACGCGTGAGCAAGTACGGGGTCGCGGCGGTGATTGCCGACGGGCACCCGGGACCGGTGATGCTGCTGCACAAGCCCGGCTGGGTGCTGGGTGGAGAGATCTCGCGGATCCTCGATAAGGGCTACCAGAAGTTTCTGAAGACATCGAAGCTGGAGATACCCGCGACGGCGGACAAGCTGCGGGCGATCCACGAGTTCTCGGTCGAGCTGGATGCCGCGACCGGGGAGACGGTCCTGTACAACGAAGCCATGGGCACGACCAGCGACGTGTACCTGTATGACCGCGTCGCCGGGCGTCCGGATATGAAGCACTAGGAGAGTCAGGGATGGAGAAGAAGCCGCCTTCGGGCGGCTTCTTTCGTTTGCTGGATAGTTATGCCTGCAAATGGATAATCATTCCAGGAATTTCGCGGGAATTTAGTGCGAAGCTTTTTGTATGAAGAAGCCAGCCGAGTTACTGATGTGCGCGCCGACTTACTACGATGTGGATTATGTAATTAACCCCTGGATGGAAGGGAACGTTCATGCGGCGTCGAAGGCTCGCGCCGGGGTGCAGTGGCGTGGGCTCTACGACGAGCTTTCGAAGCGTGCCGAAGTAAGGCTGGTCGAGGGTGTGCCGGGCTCGCCGGATATGGTGTTTACGGCGAACGCCGGGCTGCGGTTTGGGGATGAGGTTGCGCTTTCAAGGTTCCAGTTTGCGGAGCGACAGGGCGAGGCGGCGTGGTTTGAGGCGTGGCTCCGCGGGGCCGGGCTGACGGTGCGGGAGATGCCGGTCGGCGTGCCCTTTGAGGGCGAGGGGGATGCGCTGTGGACGGTGGATGGCGGGCGCTTGTGGGCGGGGTGGGGGTTCCGGACGGCGCTTGAAAGCCATCGGCTGATGGAGGAGTGGTGGGGAATTGAGGTGGGTTCGCTGCGGCTGGTCGATCCGCGGTTCTATCATCTGGACACGTGCTTTGCGCCCCTGCCGAACGGGGATGTGATGTACTTTCCGGCGGCGTTCGATGAGGCTTCGCGGCAGGCGATTGAGAGCTACTACCCAGCTGCGAGGCGGGTGGTTGTCAGTGAGGCGGATGCTACGAGCTTTTGCTGCAATGTAGTTAGCCTTGGCGACGAGTTAGTCATGAATCATGTTTCGCGAGAGTTACGCGGGGAGTTAGAGGCGCGTGGGTTCCATGTGTGTGAGACGCCGCTCGATGAGTTTTTGAAGGCGGGTGGCGCGGCTAAGTGCCTGGTGATGACTTTGGTTTCGGGTCAACAAGATGGAAGTGCGTACACGGATAAGACGGATAGGTACGGACAAGGGCCGGGTGATGCTGTGCGGTTCGAGTGCGGAGTTTTGTGAGCTCACAGCTCCTAGGCTGTGAGCTTACAGCTACCGGTGGGTAGGAACTGGCTGGGTGGGCAGGATTTGGGTGGATTTCAGGAGGGCGGACCAGACGTCTTTCTTCAGTCTGGGCGCCCACTCCTCAAAGTTGGAGACGCGGAAGTCCGGGCGGGGTTTTTCAAGCTCGGACCAGGCGAGCGGCACGGAGACGGGTGCGCCTTTGCGGGCGCGTGGCGAGTAAGGTGCGACGGCGGTGGCGCCGCGCTCGTTGCGCAGGTAGTCAAGGTAGATCTTGCCGGTGCGGGCGGCCTTCGTCATCTTCGTCAGGTAAAGGCGCGGGTTGTCGCGCTCCATGGCGAGCACGAAGCGGTGCGCCCACTCCTTGATTTCCGGCCAACGCTGGTCGGGCGCGAGGGGGATGACGACGTGGAGGCCTTTGCCGCCGGTGGTTTTGACCCACGACTCGAGCTTCAGCGCCTTTAGCCGCTTGCGGACATCCAGTGCGGCGCCGGCGAGCGTCTCCCAGGGTAGCGATTCGTCGGGATCGAGGTCGATGGTGATGCGGTCGGGCTGTTCGAGGGTTTCATTGCGCGAGCCCCATGGGTGTACTTCGAGCACGCCCATCTGGGCGAGGCCGGCGAGTGCTTCGGCGGTGTTGAGCGTGATGTAGGGTTCGACGACGCCCTTCTTGTCCGCGACTTGGATGGAGCCAATGGCCGGGGGCAGCATGGCGTTGACGTGCTTTTGGAAGAAGCAGGGTTTTTCTGAACCTTCGGGGCAGCGCACGAGCGAGAGCGGGCGGTCGGCGATGTGCGGCAGCATGCGGGGGGCGACGGCCCAGTAGAAATCGGCGAGCTGCTGCTTGGTGAGCTTGGTTTCGTTGTCGAGGATCTTTTGCGGGTGGGTCAGGCGGACCGGGGGGTGTTCGAGGGGCTTTGCGGCCTTTGCGGAAGCTATTGGTGCAGAAGCACCCACCCTAGCTCCGCGAGGGTGGGGCACCCGGTTGGCTGGTTGTTTGGCGGATTTAGGGGTAGGGGCGGCGGTTTCGCGGCGGATCTCGGTGGGCGGCTTGTCTTCACGGAGACCAAGGAATGCGGCCTGGCGGACCTGCTGGCCGGCAGTCCAGGTGGCGAAGCGGACTTGCGCGACGAGGCTGGGCGCGACCCAGATGGCACCTTTGCGGGCTTCGGCGGCAGGGTTTTGGAAGGGTGTCGCGGTTTGCTTCAGGACTTGGAGGCGCTTGCGCAGCTCGGCGGCAAACTTGTGCGTGAAGCCGGTGCCGGTGCGGCCGGCGTAGATGAGGTTTTTGCCCGAGTCGTCGTAGTAGCCGAGCAGCAACGCGCCCAGGCCGGGGCCGCCGGCGTTGCCCTTGCCGGGCAGGGTGTAGCCGCCGATGACGAACTCCTGCTCGTGCAGGCACTTGGATTTGAGCCACGCGCCGTTGCGGCTGCCGGAGTACGGAGCGTCGGCGCGCTTCGAGACGATGCCTTCGGCGCCCAGCTCGCAGGCTTTGTGGAACATCTCGAGGCCGCTCGATTGCAGGTGCTCGGAGACTTGCAGGTAATCGGGGTTCGCTTGCGCGAGCACCTTGGCGAGGAGTTCCTTGCGCTTCAGCAGTGGCAGGTCGCGCGGGTTGCGTCCGTTCAGGTGCAGCAGGTCGAAACAAAAGTAGGTGAGGGGATTTTTCGCGTTCTCCTGGAAGGCGGCCTGCAGGTCGGCGAAGTTGGTGGTGCCGTCGGGCGTGAGCACGACCACTTCTCCGTCCAGGGTGACGTCGTCGATGGGCAGCCTGGCGATCTCGTCGGCGACGGGCTTCATGCGCGCAGTCCAGTCCAGGCCGGAGCGGGTGAGGAGCTTGACGTCCTTGCCGGCTTTGCGGCCCTGCATGCGGTAGCCGTCGAGCTTTAGCTCGTGCAGCCAGGCGTCGCCTTCAGGGGGAGTTTCGGTCTCCTGCGCGAGCTGGGGCTTGAGGAAGGCGGGTTGGAGTTCTTCGGGGAGGTCGGTCAGGTCGAGCTTGGGAATCTTCGGGGTCGAAGAACCCACCCTGGCTCCGCGAGGGTGGGGCACCCGGGTCTTGGGGGGCTGCTTTTCTGGGCGGTTGGAGTTCCAGACGTGGTCTTCGTTGGCGGCGATCTGGTCGAGTGAGCGGCCGGTGATGACGGAGTCTGGCGCTTCGTCGGTGATGGCGGGCGCGTCCGCTGGGCGCTCGTTGTCGTCGTGCTCCTTGATGAGCAGCCAGGCGGGTTTGCTCTCTTCAGACTTCGAGCGCGGGTGCATGCGGATGAGCGCCCATTTGCCGTGCAGCTTGGTGCCGTGCAGAAGGAACTTCAGGTGCCCTTCGGCGAGAGCCTTGTCAACGTCGGCGGACTCGGCCTGCGGCTCCCAGGTGCCTTGATCCCACAGCATGACTGTGCCGCCGCCGTACTGGCCGGCGGGAATAATGCCCTCGAAACCGCCGTACTCGATGGGGTGATCTTCGACCTGGATGGCCAAGCGGCGATCCTTGACGACGAGGCTTGGCCCCTTGGCGCACGCCCAGGATTTGAGCACGCCATTCCAGCCTAGGCGGAAGTCGTAGTGGAGGTGCGAGGCGGCGTGCTTCTGGATGCAGAAAGGTAGAGAAGCAACGGCAACGGCGCCCTTGTCGCGGGCGGCGAGCACTTCGTGCTGTGCTGGACGCTTCGCGTTTGACTTGCCGCTGCCGGAGGGTTCCGCGGTGACGGAGAAGTCGCGCATGGAGCGGTAGCGAGCGAGCTGCTCGTCTACCGCGTCCGAGGGAGTTTGCGCCTTGGGTGCCGCCTTGTTCGTCGCTTTCTTTGTGGCCATGGGTTAGTCGAGGTGGCAGGTTGCGTTGACGATCTCTTCGAGGCCGCCGGCCTGGATCTCCGCGGTGATGAAGCCGGTGTTGTAGCAGGCGGGCTGCGAGCTGTCGGTCGAGCATGCCTTCTGCGTGTCCAGGTCGATCAACTGCTGCGACTGGGTGTCGGCGTCGACGTAGTACTTCTTGGCGAAGGTGTTGAAGCGGGCAGGATCGTACTGGTGCGCGGGGCAGTGGGTGGCGAGCTGCGCGTTGAAGTGCTGCATGGCAACCTGCGGCGCTACGGGCTTCGGGCGGCCCTCCATGCAGCCGATGTGTGCAAGCAGGATGGCAGAGGTACAGAGGACGCGGGCGTTCAGCATGAGTCGATCCTTTCAGGTGGGGCTTATGGGTTGGACGCGAGATCTTTGTGGACTGGTAAAGGAAAACAGGCAACAGCGCTCGCGCAGAGATCGCTAAGAAATGCGCAGAAGAGCGCCGTTATGACGCTTTGCGTTTTGGCGCTTTCTTTGGGGGTGGAGCGGCTTTGGTGGATTTGACCAGGGTGATGCCTTTGGCCGGTTTCTTCTTTGGTTCGGCGGTGGGCTCGGCTTCGGGCTTGTCGTCGCCGATCGATTTGCGCAGCGCGTCCATCAGCGAGATGACCTTGCCGCGTTGCGGTGCGGCCGGCTGATCGTGCGGGATGGGAGCGTGATCGATCTTGGCCTGGACGAGCTCCTTCACGGCCACTTCGTAGCCGTCTACAAATTGCGAGGGGTCGAATTTGGCGGCTTTGCGCTTGATGAGCTGCTTGGCGAGATCGAGGGAATCTTCGTCGATGTCGACCTTCTTGATGTCGCGGAAGTAGTCCTTCGGGTCGCGGAGCTCTTCGGCGTAGCGCATCACGTAGGCCATCATGCCGCCGTCGTCGGCCGGGGTAATGCCGACGACATGCTCGCGGCCGGCGAAGGCGATTTTTGAAAGCGCAACCTTTTTCGTATCGAGGAGTGCCTGGCGCACGACCGCGAAGGCCTGCGTCTGCGAATCATTTTCGGGGACGACGAAGTAGGGCTTCTCGTAGTATTCGGGGTCGATGTCCGCGGCGTCGACGAACTGCATCACCTCCATCGCGTGCTTGGAGGGAACGCGCAGGTTGGCGAGCTCGGCGGGCTCGATGGTGACGTACTGGCCTTTCTGGTACTCGTAGCCTTTTACGATCTCGTCGTTGCGCACGGTGGGCGCGGCTGCGGGGGCGTCGTCGCCGGAGTCCTGCTGCTGCTCGGCTGCGGAGGCGGTGACCTTCTGGTAGCGCACGCGCTCGCCGGTGGCGCGGTTGATCTGGTGGAAGCTGATCTGGCTTTTGGCTTCGGTGGCGACGAAGAGCTTGACCGAGAAGGAGACGAGCGAGATAGTGATCTGACCGGACCAGTAGGGACGCGCCATGATTGAGCCTCAAAGGCTTGGATTCACAAGGGGTTAGGAGGGATGTCCTGAGTTTGGCCGGGCCGCTAAGGTACCCCTCCCCCCGTTAACCAGAAGGTAAATTGGTGATTAGCATGTTGTACTTAGCTGATTTGTCCCGCGCAAAATATTCATAACAAAAGGCTTATGGGTAAAATATTGCAAAAAAAGGACTTGATGCGTGGAAAATGCACCTTTTCTGGTGCGTGCTGCTTCAGCCGAAGGTGAGCGAGACTTGGCCGAGGGTGGTAAAGCGGACGTCGACGGTGGAGTTGGACGAGGTGCGGGTTACGCCGGTCCAGGAGCCGGTGGTGACGAACTGGCCGGCGCGCAGGCCGCCGGTGCGGGCGGTGCCTGCGTTGGCAAGCCAGTACAGCAGGCGGTACAGATGCTCACCCCCTTCGCTCGAAGCGGTGTGTTCGGCGCGGATGCTGCCATCGACCGCGAGCGTAACGGTTTCGCTACCGAAGTCGATCTCCCGCCAGTTGGGGCAGGGCGCTCCGTAGACGAAGCCGCCGTGGAGACTCAAGTCCGCGAGCGTGGAGAGGCGCGACGCGTCCGCGGGATCGAGGAATGCGGATTCGAGGATCTCGATTGCGGGGTGCGCGGAGGCAACCGCGGCCTTGACCTCATCGAGCGTATAGGGCGTGGCACGCGGCGGCAGGTCTTCCCCGATGAGGAACGCAAGCTCGGCCTCGAGGCCGCGAAAACGGAAGTGCGGCGCGGCCAGCATGGCGGCGTCCGCGGCCATCCACGCGCGCGGCATGGGGGCGCAGACGGGCGTTGCGTCGGGTGAGGGACGGCCGACCTTCCATCCGCCGATCTCGCCGTAGGCGACGATGAGCTCGTCCTGGATGGCGAAGGCTTCGGCCTCGGTGGTTGGCCGCAGGTCGTCGGGGAGGTCGGGGATGGGGGTGACGGTGCGGCGGGCGTCGAGGATGAGGTTGGCGGCGTCGAGAGTTTTGCTGGTCATGGGGAACCTTCTAGCTATTAGCTGTTAGCTTTGGGACTTCGCGAGTAAAGAGTAGAGAGTTGATCAGTGACGGCACAGAGTTAGAAGCGGAATCGAGAGCTGACAGCTTTTTAGCTAAGAGCTAAGAGCTAAGACCTCCTACCGGCTTGGGTTTTTGGCGTAGCTTAGCAGGTTGGCGAGCAGGCGGTAGGCTCCCGGGACGCCCTCGGGGAGCTGACGGTAGAGAGCGAACGCGCAGTAGATGTAGGCTCCTTTGCCAACCTTGGCGATGAGCAGGCCGCCTTCTTGCGGGTCCTGATCCGGGTCGTGGGTTTCGAGCAGTGGCTTGTATTCGGGCGACCATTCGGAGGCGAAGCCGTGGCCGCGCTCCTCGATCCAGTGATTGAAGTCGGCGGAGGTGATGCGGTTGGGCCAGGTGAGCAGCGGGTTCTCAGGCGCGAGCAGCGCGACCGGTTGATCTTCGTCGACGACGTTGTGGGCGGAGTCGCCGGGGATGGTGTAAGGAAAGGGCGCGGACGCGGGGTCGAAGCCGGCGGAACTGTATTGGAGAATGACGATGCCGCCTTGTTGGGCGTATGCGTTGAGCGGGCCGGAGCCGATGCCTTGAAGCTCCGGGTGGGCGGAGTAGGCGCGGACGCCGAGCAGGATCGCGTCGTAGTGCTGCAGGTTGGCGAGGGTGAGGTCTTTGGCGTTGAGGATGGTCGGCTTTACACCGAGCGATGGCAAGAACTGCGGGACGTCGTCGCCGGTGCCGGGAAGGTAGGCGATGCGGAGGTTGGGCGCGGTGGTGACGTCGACGGGCACGGCTTTGAACGTCGCCGGGATGTAGTAGTTGGTGAACGTAAGGCCCGGATAGCCTACGGGGCGGTAGCCGTCGGTGTAGGCGTGGTCTTCGTAGCTTGCGCTCAGGTCTATCGTTCCGGAGCCTGGGGAGTGGGACTTCGGCGAAACCAGGAAGTCATCTGGCTGGCTATTTGTCCACCCCTGTGAGGCGGGTTCGACCTTCCAGCTTGGGATCGCGCTGGCCGAAACCGTGCCGGAGGCTGCCGGCTGAAACGAGCTGGAGACGGTTGCGTGAAGGCTCTGGGTCGGCTTCACCGGAGTGCTGATTCCGACGCTTGGACTGACCGCGACGGAGATAGGCGGAACGACCACGGCTGCCTGCTCCGGCGTGGCGCGGTCGGAGCGATTTGCCGCAATGGCTGCCAGCTCGAGCCGGTCGCCGCCGCCGGCGTACGCCACGACGACAAACGGCGCCGGAGTGGCCGGAGCGTTGCGGAGGCTGGGGACCGCTACGTCGTAGAACGGCTGTTCCATGCTCTTTTTGTAGAAGTACGGTTTGGTTTCGGGTTCGCTTGGTGGCAGAGCAATTTCTTTGCTTTCGGTGCGGGAGGCTCCGCCGGAAAGACTGGGTTCGGCGGAAGCGGGTTGTTGCGGCAGATGAGCAGTGCCCGTGGCGGAGTATGTCACGCCGGTGTAGGCCATTGGCTGGCTTCCCGCGTTGCCGAGCTTCGCCTGAATGGTGACGGAGTGCGCGGTGGTGGGGACATCTTGCGCGAGCGAGGCGGTCAGCGTGAGTTGAAGAGCAAGCACGGTCGCGTCGTTGAGCTGGACGCGCTTGACGCGGAGTTCATGCAGCAGGTTGAACTTCTGGTCGGGGGGTAGCTTGGCAGACTCGGTTTCGGTGATGAGGGTGTCGAGGGTGCGGAGCGCATCACGCAGGGGTGGGGCGGTGAGTTCGAGGTGGTCGGGGTTGTAGAGATGCTGGGCTTCGGCGATCCTGGCGTCGATGGCGACGAGGGTGGTGCGGAGGGTTGGCGGTGCGGCGGGGGCGAGGGTCGAGATTGAGGGAAGGGAGGTGTCGATGCCGGTGAAGAGGTCTTCGTCATCGGGGTTCTGCGGCTGGGTGGGGAGTGCGGGCGGCTTCGCCGATGCCCACGTCTCAGAATCGAGACATGGGGCACCCGATTTTGTGACTGTGCACGCGGTGCGGGAGCCGTAGAGGGTGTAGCCGACGTCCACGCGGCCGGCGAGTGGTATGCGGACGTTGGGGCCGATCTGGGTTTTTTGCAGGGCGAGGCCTTGCCGGGCCCACTGGACGTAGGACTTGCCTTCGAAGCTGGGGATGTTCGGGACATCGCCCTCGTGGATGGTGACGGTCGCCTGCGGCGGTGTGGTGGTGTTGGCACCGGTGACGTAGTTATGGAAGTGGGGTGGGAGGTACTTGCCCGTGGCGTAATCGAACATGCCCTTGTCCGTAATGGGTGCGAAGGGGACGCGGGCGTAGACGCGCAGCGGAGCCCACGGCGGCAGGCCCATCTCGGGGAAGACCTTGGGGTCGGCGGCGGCGCGGAAGACCTCCTGGTTGATTTCGCCGGAGACCTGGTGCTGGCCGTGACCGTCTGTCACACCGCCGATGAATACTGACGCCAGGACGAGCGGCCGGTAGAGACGGACGGAGCGGACGGCGTCGTAGAGGACGCGGTCGTGCGTCCACATTTTGAAGCTCTCTTCCTTGGTCTTCGAAAAGCCGAAGTCGACTTCCGTGCCGAAGAACTGGTCGACGCCGGTGTAGCGGTCTTCGGCCAGCAGCTCCTGCGTGCGGATCAGGCCGAGCGCCTCGTTGAAGTCGCCCGTCATCAGGTTCTGGCCGCCTTCGCCGCGATTCAACGTGAGCATGGCGACGCGCGCGCCCATGCCGCGGGATTCGAGCGTTAGCAAGCCTCCGTCTTCGTCGTCGGGGTGCGCGACGATCAGCATCATGGAGGCGCGGGTGCGCAGCTTGCGCAGAAGCTGCTCGAGCGCCGGCGCGCCGTGGTTGATGGGCAGTGTGTCCGCGAGCGCGGGTGGGGAGACGCGCTCGCCCATCAGGTTGGCAGGGTCCGGGATCTGAGAGGGAATCTGCTGGGCGGCGAGCGGCAGGGTGAGGAAGAGAGCGGCGAGCGTAAGGGCGCGTGCTTGCATTGTGGTTAATCTCTCACATTGGCGGATGGGGAGGGCAAAAGCAACGGCAACAGCGCTCTCGCGAAGAGCGCCAAGAACAGCGCAAAGGAGCGCGGAGAAAGGCGTGGTTTACTGGAGGGTATCGACGATCGGGGCCAACTCGGGCGGACGCTTTCGCTGAAGGGCGCAGTGGCCGTGAATATGCTGGACATGATCGGCGTGGGGCCGTTTATTACGCTGCCCCTGCTGCTGACGGCGATGGGTGGGCCGCAGGCGATGCTGGGCTGGGTGCTGGGCGCGGCGCTGGCGGTGTGCGACGGCCTGGTGTGGGCAGAGTTGGGCGCGATGATGCCGGAGGCGGGCGGTAGTTACCGGTTCCTTCGTGAGATGTTTCCGGGCGGCGTGGGCAGGTTTTTGTCGTTTCTTTTCGTGTTCCAGTTGATGGTTTCGGCGCCGCTTTCGGTGGCGAGCGGGTGCATTGGGCTGTCGCAAAATGCGGGGTACCTGGCGCCTGCGTTGCGCGCGAACTGGCTGGTGTGGGGCAGGGTTTCGGCCGGACCGGGCACGCTGGTGGCGATGGCTGCGGTGGTGCTGGCCGTGGGGCTTCTCTATCGAAATCTGGCCAGCTTGCGGGTGGTTTCGTATGCGCTTTGGGGGACGGTGATCGGGACGCTGGGGTGGGTCTACTTCGTGGCGTTGACGCGAGGGCATCTGGGCGGTGCGGTTAGCTTTCCGGCGGGTGCGTTTCGCCTGACGCCGGCATTCTTCGCGGGGCTGGCCGGGGCGATGCTGGTGGCGACGTACGACTTCTGGGGCTACTACAACGTCACCTTCCTGGGCGGCGAGGTGAAGGACGCGGCGAAGACGATTCCGCGGGCGATCCTGATCTCTATTGCGCTGGTGGGGTGCCTGTACGTGGCGCTGCAGGTTGCGGTGCTGAGCGTGGTGGATTGGCACGAACTCCTTGGGGTGAAGGATCTCGGGGCGCGGCAGGCGCTGATCTCGTACTTTATGCAGACGGCATATCCAGGAGCGGCCGGAGCGCTGGCGGGCAAGGTTGCGGCCGTGTTGGTGATGCTGACAGCGTTCGCCAGCGTGTTTTCGCTGCTGCTGGGGTACTCGCGGATTCCGTTTGCGGCGGCACGCGATGGCAACTTTTTTCGTGGGCTGGGAAAATTACATCGTGGAGGATTTCCGCACGTGTCGTTGCTCTGGCTGGGCGGGGCGGCGGCGCTGTTTTGTTTCTTTTCTCTTGGGGAGGTGATTGCTGCGCTCGTCGTTCTGCGCATCCTGGTGCAGTTTGTTGCGCAGCACGTGGGCGTGATGTGGATGCGGCGAACGCAGCCAGCTCGCAAGCGGCCGTTTCGCATGTGGCTTTACCCTTTGCCGCCGTTGCTTGCGCTGGTGGGATTTGGATGGATTTTAGTGGGCCGCGTGCATTTCGCGCGAGAGTTGCGGCTTGCGGTACTCGTTTTGGCTCTCGGCGCCATCTTTTATGGCTTCTACAGGCGAAAACAACTAAAATGGCTGGCATGAGCGAGACGCTGGAAGTGACGGCTGAAGCAGGCATCAAGGAAGATACGGCTAAGGGCCACGCACTCTACACCCGGAACCATCCCTACCAATCAGAAGTTTTGGCGAACTACCTGCTGACCGCAGAGGGTTCGGAGAAAGAGACGCGCCATATCGAGATGGCGATCGAAGAGGGGATGACCTACACGCCGGGTGACGCCGTCGGCATCGTGCCGGAAAATCGCCGTCGCGCGGTCGATGAGGTGCTCGAAGCGCTGGGGATGTATGGCGACGAGCGCGTACTCGATCACTACAAGGTGGATATCGATCTGGAAGAGGCGTTGCGGACGCGGCTTGCGATTGGCAAGCTGACGCGCGGGAGCATTACGCAGCTCGCGAAGCTGGCGCCGGAGAATGACAAGCTGAAGTCGATGACTGGTGCCGAGGGCAAGGCGCTGGCGGAAGAATATTGCTACGGACGTGAGTTTGTGGACGCGCTCACGGATTTTCCCGGCGTGATCAAAGAGCCGCAGCAGTTGTTCCAGGTGCTGGCGCGCCTGACGCCGCGCATGTACTCCATTGCATCGAGTCAGAAGATGCACGAGGACAATGTGCAGACGACGGTTCGCGTCGTACGCTACGAAAGCCACGGACGCGAGCGCCAGGGGCTTTGCAGCGGGCACCTGGGCGAGCGCTGCCCGGTGGGCTCCGCCATGCCGATCTTTTTGCACGCCAACGGCAACTTCCGCCTGCCCGAAGAGACCACCGCTCCGGTGATTATGATCGGGCCGGGAACGGGTATCGCGCCTTTCCGGGCTTTTCTTGAAGAGCGCCAGGCGCTGGGGTCGAAGGGCGACAACTGGCTCTTCTTCGGCGAGCAGCGCGAGTCGCTGGACTACCTCTACAAGGATCAGTTCCAGGCAATGCACACGGATGGTTTCCTGACCCATCTGCACACCGCCTTCTCGCGCGATCAGGCGAAGAAGATTTATGTGCAGGACCGTATCCAGGAAAACGCCGCTGAAGTGTATGCGTGGCTTGAGCGCGGAGCCTACTTCTACGTCTGCGGCGACGCAACGCGCATGGCGAAGGATGTGGAACTGGCGCTGCTGGATGCGATTGCGAAGGGTTCAGACGGCACGCTGGAGCACGCGAATGAGTACCTGGCGAACATGAAGAAGCAGAAGCGCTATCAGCGGGACGTCTACTAACGACGATCGTGGTTTACCGGTACTCACCGGATCAAGATGCAGGCAAAGGCTCGATGACCGAAAGGTGATCGAGCTTTTTTGTGGCTAATGCGCGGAGGCGGTGCGGTAGACCGGTTTGCGGTAGTCGTTCAGGTTGGCAGGCGGCGCGGTTGCGTCGAGCGACCCGATGTCATTGGCGTCGCTGTGGGCGATTCGGATTGCGGCAAGGTCTGCGCTCATGCTGCGATCGGGTTCGTTTGCGGAGTTGCAACCGACGATTGGAGCGGCGGCTAGCGTAAGCAGAAGGCCCGCGCATCCGAGACGGCGCAAGAATTCAAACGGGGCCGAGTCATAGGTGTTCATGGTCATCCTCCCGGAGACAGGTCGAGAGTAGGTTCTCCTGCCGTCGAACGATATACCACAGCAGAGTAAGAGTGCGCTACAGGGGTTGTATCGGCGTGGTCAGCAGGCGGGACACCCGCGAAACACGCGGGTTTTGCCTAACACCGATCAACACCGATGAACCGATCAATGCGGACGATTTTTTGAGTTGAGGCGCTCCTGGCGTTCTAGATCGATGTCCGGCTCGCCTTCTTCTTTGTCTTCTTTATCTTCGCGGGCGGCTTCTTCGAGTTCGTCTTCCTGCTCGCCGGTGTCGAGGCGGAGGAGGGCGGGCGGGGTGGCGGAGGGTGAAAGCTGAGTGTTCATTTGGGCTCCTTCGGTGAAGATGATTTCAGGACCAGGCGGGCTTTCGCTTTTCGAGAAAGGCTGCGATGCCCTCGCGGAAGTCCGCGGTTTCGCGGGAGCGGGCGTTGGCTTCGAGCGAGCAGCGAAGGGCGGCGTCGAGCCAGGCTCGATTCTGATCGGCGAGCAGGTGCTTGGTGGCGCGGAGCGAGAGAGGCGAGTTTGCCATCAACGTGAGTGCGAGCGCCTGGACGCGGTCGTGGAGGGATTCCGCGGGCACAACCTCGGTGACGAGGCCGTACGAGAGCGCTTCTTCGGCGGTGAAGAGGCGCGCAGTGAGCAGAAGGTCGCGGGCGCGCTTTTCGCCAACCTGTAGGGTGAGGTAGGCGGAGACGACCGCGGGCACAAAGCCGATGCGAGCCTCGCTGTAGCCGAACTTCGCGGTCGGGACGGCGAGGGTGAAGTCGCACAACGTGGCGAGGCCGGTGCCGCCGGCGATGGCGTGGCCGTTGACGGCGGCGATGGTGGGGATTGAGAGCTCGTAGAGGGAACGGAAGATTTCGGCGATGCGGTGAGCGTCCTCTTCGAGCTCCATGGCGGACTTGTGCTGCATGGCTTGAAGTGCGGCGAGATCGAGGCCGGAGCAGAAGGCTTCGCCGGCGCCGGTGAGGACGAGGACGCGTGTTGTCGGCGAGGCTTCTGCCTCGGCGAAGGCTTCGATAAGCTGAGTCTGCATCGCCGGGGTAAGGGCGTTGCGGTGCGCGGGGCGATTGAGGGTGACGGTGCGGATGCCGTGTTGTTCATGGATGAGGAGAGACAAGGAGCAACTCCTAGCTATTAGCTTCTAGCTTCTAGCTAGAGGCCTGTTGATTCGTGACGGGTGGGCTTCGCGAGTAAGGAGTAGAGAGTCATTCAGTTGAGAGTCAAACTCAAGAGCTAACAACTAACAACTAACAACTAACAACTAACAGCTAACAGCTAGTAGCTAGAAGCTGCAGCTAAGATTCCTCGCGGCTTGGTGTGGCTTCGGATGAAGTCGATGGTGGTTTCGAGCGGGGTGCCAGGGCCGAAGATGGCGGCGACACCCGCCGCCCTCATCGCCGGCTCATCCTGCGTGGGGATGGTTCCGCCGAGGACGAGCAGGATGTCGTCGGCATGCGCTTCGCGGAGGAGTTGCGCGATGCGCGGGACGATGACCGTGTGGGCGCCCGAGAGGATCGACAGGCCGATGCAGTGGACGTCTTCCTGGATGGCGGCGGAGACGATCATCTCGGGCGTCTGGCGCAGGCCGGTGTAGATCACCTCCATGCCGGCGTCGCGGAGGGCGCGTGCGATGATCTTGGCTCCGCGGTCGTGGCCGTCGAGCCCGGGTTTGGCGACGAGGACGCGGATGGGTGGGGTGCGGGTGGTCATGGCTGGGGGAAGTATACGGCGCGGGCGGTGCGAGTGGCTTGCGAGCGGGTTTGGACCGGCGTTATTACGGCTTTCGTTATGCCCCGAAAGTGGTAGACGTTCTACACCTTTTTTCATTGACCGCGACGAAGGTGGCATTAGACTTGGAATCAATCGTTGCAGCACAAATGATGCAGTTTGAGGAGTTGGTTGCTATGTTCCACCGATTGCCCAGCATGTTGAAGGTTGTCGCTTTGGCAGGATGCACAGCGCTGCTCGCCGCTTCGGCTTGGGGCCAGGCGCGGACGACCGGCGACGCGCCGAACGCCGATTCCAGGCTGGACCTCTATGGCGGCTACGGCTGGTGGAACCCCGCCAGCAATGGCGTCGGCGGGTACGATTACGCTCCGATCTACAAACCGAATGCAACCGTAAGTGCGTCACTTTACTTCACGCGGCATCTCGGCTTTCAGGTTGAGGGTGGCTACTTCTCAACCGGGCGCACCCTGGACGCGACCGGCGCCTGCGATGCGAATCCCTGCCTGCCGGTAGGCGAGCGGCTGTATACCGCAGAGGGCGGACCCGTCGTGCGCTTCCCGATCGGCCGGCTGATTCCGTTCGCGCATGTGCTGGGCGGAGGAGAAAAACTGAGCGGCCCGCAGTTGAACGGGCTTACCTGGGGCTGGGCTGTCACAGGCGGCGTCGGCGCGGACTACGTGCTGCCGTTCTTCCATAACTTAATCGCGGTGCGACCGATTCAGGCAGATTTCGAGTACCAGCAGGTAAGCTACGGCCCGCTGCAGCTGCCGGCTTCGAACATCGGAGGCTTCGCCAGCTTTCCTTCGCTGAAGCTCTCGGGCGGCCTCGTTCTGCGCGTCGGCGGCCACGACATGGATACCACGCCGCACGGCGGTCCGATGCTGGGCTGCGATGCGAGCCCCGCGTCAATCTACGCGGGCGACCAGGTGACGGTGATTGCGAGCCCGCAGAACTTCCGGCCGAATCGGCCGAAGACGTATCGCTGGGTTGCGACCGGAGGCGTGCTGACCTCGGGTGAGGATGGCGCGACGATCGCGACGGCGGGCCTTGCACCCGGCACCTACGCGGTTAGCGGCACGCTGACCCAGGGCAAGCACACGGCGCACTGCGATACCGGCTTCACGGTCAAGGCGGTTGAGCCGCCAACGATGAGCTGCTCGGCGGATCCCGCGACGGTGCAGGCGGGCGGCGTCTCGACGATCACGGCAACGGCGACGAGTGCGGGCAACCGGGCGCTAACTTACTCCTTCACCAGCGATGGCGGACAGATTACGGGTACGGGCAACAAGGTGCAACTGGCAACCGCGGGTGTCTCCGTGCAGGCAGTCAACGTCACCTGTAACGTGGTCGACGACCTGGGCCACACGGCGCAGGCCGGAACGATGGTTGCCCTGCTGCAGACCGCGGGGCCGGGTACTGGCACGATCGCGGTGCAGGGCGCGGCGGCTCTGCCCCCGCCGCTCGCGCAGTCGCAGTCGCTGTGCGGCGTATCGTTCGAGCGGGATAAGAGGCGGCCGGTGCGCGTGGATAACGAAGCCAAAGCGTGCCTGGACGATATCGCGCTGACGCTGCAGCGGGAGACGGATGCGAAGCTCGATATCGTCGGAAACTTTGGTACCGGGGAGACGGCTACCGAAGGTGCTGAACGAGCCCTGAATGTCCGGCAGTATCTGACCGATGAGAAGGGTATCGATGTGAATCGCATCGAGGTTCGGTATGGCGTCAGCTCCGGGCGTACAGTGGACGATGTTCTGCTGCCCGCGGGGGTGACGTACGACAACGATAAGACCACCGCGTTCGATCCGACTTCGGTGAAGCGGGTGGGCCAGGCATACGGCAAGCCGGGGCAACATGCGGCTCGGCACAGCCATCGCACTCATCATGCAAGGGTGACGCGGCGAACAACGGTGACGCGGCTAAAGCGCCGGCATCACCATAAGGCTGGGGCACCGGTTAATGCTCCCGCAGCGAAGTGAAGGGTTCGATCAACTTTTTGGGGTCTCCTGTTGTAGCTTTGTGCAGGACAGGTAGGGCGGGGTGAGGCGGGCGGTTTCCGGAGACGGAGCCGCCCGTTCCGTTTAACCGGGGTCAGTCCAGGGCTAGTCAAGCGCGGCGAAGATGGCGTTCAGGTCGACGTAGATTGGCGATTCGGAGATGGTGATGCGATCACCTTCAACCAGCGTCAGCCCGTGCTGGATATAGGTGTAGGCGGCGCGTTCGAGCGGGTCCAGCAGCCAGACGTTCGGGACGCCCATGGCGACGAAGTCCTTCAGGCGAGTGACGACGCGGGGCATCCAGTCGTCCGGTGATTTGATCTCGATCGCGATGAGCGGCGGGGTGACCTGCACCTTCTCGCGAGGCGCGGAGAGCGATCGAACGCATACATCCGGGATGCGGTAGCGCAGCTCGCCGATGCGCGTGCGCAGCTCGCCGTTAACGCGAATCTGCCAGTCGTCGCGGTGCGAGCGGAACCAGAAGATGAGCTCCGACTGAATGTCGCTGTGCTCCGATTCCCCCACGTTCCGCTCCTCCGTCACGCCATCGACGAAGTCGCGATCGGGGCGATAGCTGGTCTGGAGGTATTGCTCCAGGGTGAGAAGCTCGGGGACTGATTGAACAGGAACGGACTGAACGGCTGTGGCCATGGATTGACCCTCTGCGGACATTATGGGCGCGGCGACGGCTGGGAACAAGGAGAGTGCTCGTGCGGCTGGGCTCAGGCCGGATCGAGCGCCGAGAAGATTTCGGGCAGATCAAGGTAGATGGGAGAGCCCGGGATGCCGAGGCGGTCTTCCTGCGCGAGGCGCAGACCATCGCCAGTGTAGACGAAGGCGCAGCGTTCGATGGGGTCCAGCAGCCAGATGTGTTCAACGCCCATCGTGAGGAAGTCCTTGAGGCGGATGAGTACGCGGCTGATGCGGTCTTCGGGGGAGAGGATCTCGATGGCGAGGATCGGCGGTGTGAGCGTCACCTTTTCGTTCGGCGCATCGGCGGAGACCAGGCAGACGTCCGGAATGCGGACGTTGGCGTCGGAGACGCGGGTGCGCTGCTCCGACATGACGACGATCTTCCATTCCTTGCGGCGATTGAAGAACCATGCGCCGAGCGCGATTTGCAGGATGCTGTGCTCGCGTTCTCCCACGCTGCGCTCCTCAAGGACGCCGTCGACGAACTCGCAGTCGGGGCGGTAGCTGGTGTGGAGGTACTCTTCCAGGGTTAGCTGCGCGGGGACGATTTGCGTTGCGGTGGCCATGCGGATGACCCTCTGGCTTTGATTATGGGTGGCGTTGCGTGCCGGGGCAAGCGTCAATGCATGATTTCTGGGGTGTAGCGATGCTGGACTTGGAATTCGTACGAAGATGCCTCTTCGAGGATGGCCTCGACCGCATCGAGATCGTTCCCAGGTTCGACGTCGATCGCGAGCAGCTGGCCGTTCATGCCTTCGTACGTGCAGCCGAGTTCCTTCAGGCGCTGCCACGGTGCGAGCCACTGCTCCGATTCTGTCGTAATGCCCTGATCCAAGGATACGAGGTACGTAGAATGCCCATTGTGTTTCCATACCTGAGTGAAATAGCGGTTCCGGTAGGACACACTGCCGCCGTCTTTCTCGAAAGTATCGGTCCGGGTCTCGGCGACGACATCGTCTTGGAAGCTGATGCTGAAGGCGTACCACGGAGAGTTCTCGAGACGGTAGGTGTAACCCTCAGGCGCATCCGGCGTCACTATTGGCGTGGCCCACATGGACTCGGTCTGGTCGTGCCAGCCTCTATCGCTCGTCGCTGTAGCTTCAAAGAGTATCTTGACCATCCCGTCAGAGCTGGACATGACTGTTCGACCTCCTGCTGGAAACGACGTTTAGAATACTCCTCCTTCGTCGTCGCCTATGGGCATGCCGGGTGGAGCTTCGATGGGCTTGGCTGGGGTGAACTTGGCGGGGTCGCGCAGGAACTCATCGATGCGGGCGGCTTCGGCCTGGATGTACGGTTCGGGTGAATCGGTGTCGGCCTTGCGGATGGCCACGATGCGGTTCAGGGTGACGGCACGTGCTTCGGTGGAGGCTTGTGAGTTGGCGGCCAGGGCGAGCAGGCTTTCGATGATGCGGCCGCGCACAGCAACCTCCACGCTGCGGTTGAGATCGGCTGCGGGGTGATCGTCTCTCGCCGCAGCCAACGCGGCTTGGATCACGTCCGCCAACGAGGGTTCCTGCGGGTTGCGTGCGTGGTATTCGATAAGGCGGCTGGCGCGCTGAGGGTTGAAGAGCACCTGCAGGGTGAGGTCGGCGGAGGACTCAGCGGCGGCGATGGGGTCGAAGGTGAGACCGGTGTGCGAGGCGAAGGACTCGCGGGTGCGGTCGAGTCCCGGTGTGCGCGGCGGGAAGAGCTTCAGCAGCGGCTCGGGCAGGGTGAGGAAGTCGGGTGAGAGCGTCTTCAGCACAGCGGTGAGGGCTTTGCGCTGTTCGTCCGGCGCGACGATTTCAGGCAGCGGCTGGCCGTCGCCACGCAGGTTGTAACGATAATCGAGGCCGCCGATCTCCTTGATGGCCGCTTCGGTCTGGTAGCGGGTGAAGAGGTAGAGCGGGACCAGCGTGTCTTCGAGCTGCGCGAGCGGCGTGCCGGGCTTGATCGCGTTCTCACCGAAACGCGCGAGCGCGGCGGCGCGGATCGGGATCAGGCGGTTCAGCTCGTCGGCCGGGTCGGCGCCGTTGTCCCACAGGTGCGCGTGCGGTTGCGCGCTGCCGAAGGGGCGGGCGTCTTCGTCGGTGATGTAGAGGAGGCCGGTTTTTTCGGAGTCGGCGAGGATCTTGTTCAGCGCGGCGTGTTCGTCCACACCGGCCGGGAATTGGCGATAGCCATAGTCGATGGCGACCTTGTCCCAGATGCCGATGTTGACCGGGTAGGCGTGCGAGAGGTCGGGGACGCCGTCTTTCAGCGTGACGTACGGGTGCGGATAGTCCATCACGGAGATGGTTTCGTCGGGGTTGGTGTGCGGGAACGACGAGGCGGCGAAGTTGTGGGCCAGGCCGAGAGTGTGGCCGGTCTCGTGCGCGGCGAGTTGGCGGATGCGCTGGAGGACCATCTGGAGCATGGGATCGGACATCGGCTTATCGCCCGGAAAGGCGTGCAGCCGCGAGAACTGGAGCGAGTCTTTGCTGTACGGCGAGAGCAGCGCCTCCGCAATCAGGTAATCCTGGCGCGCGCGCAGGGAGCCAAGGGTGACGTTGCCCTTGATGATCTCGCCGGTGCGTGGGTCGGTGATGGCGGCGCCGTAGCTCCAGCCGCGGGTGTAGCGGTGGACCCACTGGATGATGTTGTAGCGGAGGTCCATGGGGTCGGCGTCGGCGGGCAGCAGGTCGACGCGGAAGGTGTTGGGCGCCCAGCCTGCAGCCTGGAAGGCCTGATCCCACCAGCGTGCGCCCTCGACGAGCGCGGAGCGGATGGGTTCGGGTGCGCCGCGATCGACGTAATACTGGATGGGCGTAACGGCCTCGCAAGATTTGGTGCAGTTGGGGTCGCGCTGTATGAGCCGATGCCGGATGATGAACTGCTGGTCCAAACGATCGCCTAGCGGCGCCGAGTAATCCCGGTAGGAGGTGGGGAAGTAGCCGGCGCGCGGGTCGAATCTTCTTGGCGCGAAGCCTGGCGCCGGAAGCTGCATAAACGACTGGTGCTCGCGGATGGTGAGCGCGTGCGGGTCCGGCGCGACGTCGGAGACGTAACTGCCGCGATCCGTTGCGTCGGTCGTAAAGGTGAGCAGCGACTCGACCTCGGTGTTGAGCGGGAAGACCCTGGTGTGATCGAGCGCGATCGCGGAACGCTTTTCGTCCAGATGATACGAACCCTGTTTGAGTGCGGTCAGGGTTTCGGCGACGCCGTGCGCGTCGCGCAGGAAGAAGTCGGTGGCGTCGACGAGGACGGCGTGATCGGGGTTTTCGGCCTCGACCTTGAACCCTGCGAGGACCGATTCGGGGAACGACTGGCGCACCGAAAGCTGCTCAGCAGGATCAGTTGCCGACGAGCGGAAGGCTTCCGGCGGCTGAACGAGCAGGAGCTTCGGGCCGAAGCGCTCGAAGCGCACGATGATGCCTTCCGACACCTGGCCGCGGTCGAGGCCCAGGTCATTCGAGCCGGTGCCGTAGGGCAGGCCGTGGGTGTAGAGGAGATCGGGGGATTGTCCAGTGGTGTCGAGCGTGGGAATTTCGAGGTAGAGCTTGCCGGCGGTTGCGTCCCAGAAGAGCGGCAGAAGACCGGGCATGGAGGTCATGTGCGCGGTGCGGGTGGCGATGTCGTGCGGGTTCGGCTCGCTTTGTGCTTGGAGCGGCGCGGCGAGAAGCGTCAGGGTGAAAAGGAGATGGGCGCGCATGGTTTGTTGTAGCACGTGGACGAAGTGCGACCGCAAACGAAGTTCACTGATTGTGGTGTGAGGCGACGCGGGGGGCTGCGCGTGGCTAGTGCGACGGCTCGGTGTTCTTGGCGGCGGCGAAGTTGGTCGCCGCAGCGGAGGCTGGGTGCGAGGCGCGCCAGGCTTTGGCGTACTTCCAGCTGACGTAACTGGAATGGTAGAGGTGGAGCAGAAGGCCCTCGCGTCCATCGAGGAAGCCGAGACGGAAGCAGAAGTTCCAGGCGAAGGTGAGTGCCGGGACGAGCAGGACGTTCCAGTAAAAGGAGGCGAGGTTGCGGCTGGTGCGGCGCTGGGCGACGAGCAGCTGGGCGCCGAGCGTGGAGTAGCGGTCCATGTGCTCGAGGTAGTCTTCGAGAGTGGGATAGGCGTGGTGGATGAGGTCGTAGTCGAGGGTGGAAGATTCACCGTCGAAGGCGACAGTCTCGTGCACGGGACGATCTTCGAACTGCGGCGGCTGGGTGAAGTTGGCAGCGGAGCGGCGGAAGAGGCGGAGTTTGGGATCGGGATAGTATCCGCCGTGCTTGATCCAGCGGCCGAGGAAGAGATTGCGACGATTGATGAAGAAGGCGTCTGTAGGCGGCTGGGTGGGCAGAAGGAACTGGAGCTGGGTGCGGAGCTCGGGTGAGAGCTCCTCGTCGGCGTCGAGCGAGAGTATCCAGTCTCCGGTGCATTGCTGGATGGCGAAGTTCTTCTGGGCGGCGAATCCGGGCCATGGGCGGTTGAAGACTTTGGCACCGAAAGATTGGGCGATTTCTACTGTGCGGTCCGAGGAGTCGGTATCCACGATGACGATTTCGTCAGCGAAGGTGACGCTCGCGAGGGTGCGGGCGAGATTTCGTTCTTCGTTCTTGACGATGATGGCGACAGAAAGTAGAGGCATTCGGGGTGTGTTGATGCTCGATTTAGGGCAAAGGTGCGTTTAGTGTATGTGGTAACGGGGTGTTTTCGTGGAAGATTGCGAGACTAATTTCAGATGGATGAGGTCCCCCCTCCCCCCCGGTTACTTAGTAGTTATATGCCCAGTCGAATGAAGCATTTGGCCGTTTCTGTGCGGTAAAATATTCATTCTGTTGTGGTTACGGGTAAAATATTCAAAATAAGGGGTTTAGCGGCGGGCATGGAAAAGCCCCGGCCGTGAGGCGGTCCGGGGCTCTCTTTTCTTTCACTACTTCCAGTATAGCGGATGGAGGGGGGTGAAGATGCCAACTGTTTTTTTGCCATATCTTGTTCATTAGTTGGCAGATGGGGGAATTATGGAGATGGGACCCTCTTGACAAGGTTTTCCACAGGTGGGCGGGGATTGGGGTGGGTTTTGGGGTGGACCCACGCATCGCGGTGAGGCTGCGATGCATGGGGCACGGATGGTTTTCGGGTTGGGTCCGGATGGAGTGGGTGGACCCACGCATCGCGGTGAGGCTGCGATGCATGGGGCACGGATGGTTTTGGGGTGGGTCCGGATGGAGTGGATGGACCCACGCATCGCGGTGAGGCTGCGATGCATGGGGCACGGATGGTCTTGGGGGGGGCCGGATGGAGTGGGGTGGACCCACGCATCGCGGTGAGGCTGCGATGCATGGGGCACGGATGGTTTTGGGGTGGGGCACGGATGGAGCTGGGGTGATGTGGGGTTAGGTGAGGCGGATGGCGGGGTTGGCGAGGTGCTCCTGGAGGAGGCGCTGGGTGAGTGGGATGAGGGCTTCGCCGGTTTTGGGGAAGATGAAGGAGTTGGATTCGGGGGACCAATCGAGCTTGAAGCTCGTGGAGCGGGCGGAGATCCAGAGCTGGCGGACTGGGGTTTGCGGGGTGAAGACGAACTTTGCGGAGTCATCTTCGAAGAGGACGTTGAGGACGCCGTTTTTCTCTTCGGTTTCGAAGCCGCCTTCTTCCTCGGCGTCGATGAGGGACTGTTTGAGGGCTTCGAGTGCTTGGTCGGAGACGCGGCGGAAGGTGGGTTCGTCAAGCATAGGACCATGGTACAGCGGACGGGAACCGGACCGGGGAACGTGCTACGGCGAGGTGCTCTAGATGTGAAGTTTTAGAGGTCCAGGAACTCTGCGATGCGGTTCCAGTCGAGGGTGCACGCGGCGCCGGGGAGCTGTTCGACGCGGGTGGAGATGGGGGTGAGCTGGCCGGCCGAGAATCGCGAGATGACGCCGCTCTCTGGCACGATGGTGCGGATAGTCCGAATTCCCATGGCTTCGTAGTCGGCGAGCTTGACCATCATGCGTGGCATACGGTCCTCGGGCGAGAGCACTTCGAAGACGGCGATGGGCGGATGAGTGAGAATCTGCTCGATGGGGCGGCTGCGGTCCCAGACGACGACATCGGGGATGCGGAAGCGGGTGGGACTCACCTGGACGCGGAGCTCGGGGCGGACACGGATGTTCCACTCTTTGGAGTGGGTGACGAACCACTGTTGAATGGCTTGCTGCCAGGTGGCGTGGTCGTATTCTCCCACGGGTCTCAACTCGATCTCGCCGTCTACGTAGTCGGCGTCCGGTTCGTACTCGCCGGGGTAGCGGAGGTAGGTTTCAAGCGGGATGAGCGTGCTGGGCATCGCGGGTTTCTCCCTGGGGAGAGGATAGCATTGGGGGTTAGTGGTTCCCACGCATCGCAAGGGCGCGATGCATGGGGCACGGAACTGGTGTTGGAGATTCCAGCCCACCCTAGCTCCGCGAGGGCGGGGTGCCGGGGATGGGGGGCGGGGCTATCTGGGAGGGGAGGAGGGTGGGGTCGGCGGGGTCGAGGGCGTCGCGGGTGTTTTTCTGGACGGTGATCGCGGCGAAGAGGCTGAGCAGGTAGGCCATGCCGTAGAAGCCCTTTTCCGCGAGCGTAAGGCTTGCGTTCCAGAGGCCGATGCTCATGAGCAGGATGCAGAGCATGACCGAGATCCAGGAGAGGCCGTAGTAGATGTTGGTGACGGGGATGCCGTCGAGGCGGTCGCGGACGGATTTTTGCACGGAGACGGCGGAGAAGAGACCGTACATGAGCAGGGTGAAGAAGTAGCCTTTTTCGCTGAGCGCCATGGTTGCGTTCCAGAGGCCGATGCAGAAGGTGAGCGCTCCGGCGAAGAGCGCGGTCCAGGAGGCCCCGATGAAGGCGGCGGAGGGCTTGCGGTAGGGGGTGGACATGCGGCGGTTCTCCCGGATTGGACGTGTGGCGATTGAGTTTGGGAGAACAGTACACGGTTTGGGGACGGGCGGGGAGTCCTAAAACGTGTAACCCCACGTCCGCTGCACGGACATGGGGCACCCGGGATGGTCGGGCGGGGCTAGAAGGGGATGTCGTCGTCGGTGATGCCGTGGTCGCCGTAGTCGGGGACGGAGGCTGGGGTGCGCTGGTCGTAGGAGCTGGACGAGGAAGAGGAAGCCTTGGAGTAGCTGCCGCCGCCGCCGGAGCCGCCTTCGGATTTGCCGCCGAGGAGGGTGAGCTCGTTGCAGAGGATTTCAGTCTTGTACTTCTTCTCGCCGCTGGTCTTGTCGTCCCAGGAGCGGGTCTGGATCTTGCCTTCGATGAGGATCTGCGATCCCTTCTTGACGTAGTCGCGGACCACTTCGGCGGTGCGCTGGAAGCAGACGATGTTGTGCCACTCGGTCTTGTCGGCCCAGTTACCCTGCGCGTCTTTGGCGCGATCGGCGGTGGCGAGCGAAAAGCTGGCGACGGTCATGCCGCCGGCGGTGGAGCGGATCTCGGGGTCTTTGCCGACGTTGCCGAGAAGGAAGACTTTGTTGACGCCTTTTGCCATGGTGAGGGTGCTCCGTGCTGGGTTGAAGTTTCATTCTACTTGAAGGGCTTATGTCCTGCTGGGCGGGCGCCCTGGTCGAGGGCGGCGAGCGCTTCGTGCTGTTTTGGGCCTCGCGTGCTCCGCATGACGGCTGCAGTGGAAGCTTTTGCGGACTAGGAGGCTCGAAAGAATTGTTGATTCAGTGCGGGTGAGCGTATGATTTCGCCGCGCTCCGATTATCCATCCTTTTTCCGGCCAGAACGACCGATCGGAACGACTTTCGAGCAAGGGGAGATGGTTATGAGGAAGAGCGTGTCGATTCTTGTGTGGGCTGGGGTGTGCTGCGTGATGCTGAGCGGGTGCCAGTACCGTTCGCAGTCGGACCGGTATGTGCTGGTGGCTTCGAACTTGAAGCTGCCCTACTGGCAGGCGGTCGAAGAGGGGTTCAAGGACGCGGCCGCGCAGTACAAGGTGACGGCCGATGTGATGGGGCCGGATGGGTACGACCCGGCGGCTGAGGTGGATGCGTTTGGGGATGCGGTGAGGAGCCGGCCGAAGGGAATCCTGGTGTCAGCAGGGGATGCGGAGAAGATTGGGCCGGCGATCCGGGATGCGATACAGAAGGGAATTCCGGTGATCACGGTCGACTCGGATGCGCCGTTGAGCTCGCGGCTGTACTTTATCGGGACGAACAACCTGGAGGCGGGACGGCTGGGTGGGCGGCGGCTGGTGGAGGATCTGCACGGCAAGGGGAATGTCGTGGTGTTTTCGATTCCGGGGCAGCCGAATATTGATGAGCGGCTGAAGGGCTATCAGGACGCGATAGCGGGGAGTCCGGGCATCAAGATCGTGCAGGTGGTGGCGACGGGCGGGGACGCGAGCAGCGCGTTCGACGCGACGCAGCAGGCGCTGGCTAAGACTGGAGCAGACAAGGTGAATGCGTTTGTGTGCCTGGAGTCGGCGTCGGGAAACGCGGTGGGCGAGGTGCTGAAGCGGGCGAATGCGACCGACCGGATGGTGATTGCGATGGACGTAAATCCGGAGACGCTGACGATGATTGGCGATGGGACGATTGATTCGACAATCTCGCAGAAGCCGTACACGATGGGATTTGTGGGGCTGAAGGCGCTGGATGAGGCGAGCCGGTCGAAGACGGGACCGTTTCGCTCGAGCTACGCGGTGGATGGACGTTCGCCGTATCCGGCGTTTGTGGATACGGGGAGTACGCTGATCTCGAAGGATAATCTGCAGATCTTTCAGACGCCGGCGAAGTGAGGGGGTTGAAGGCTGTCCTGCCGGACGGGTCCGCTCGTCGCGCGGGGCGAGCACTTCGTGCGGTTTTGGGCTTTGCTTGGTCCTCGCGTTGCTCGGAGGAGGGGAGCTGCGTTGCGGATACGGTGGCTAGACCATTTCTCCAGCAGGTGTAGCGTCTGGGTTCCCTTGCATCGCAAGGAGCGCGATGCATGGGGCACGCGAGGATGGCTACAGCATAAGGAGAAATGCTTTAGCGGTGGCGGTCGGCGTTGAGCTTCGCGAGCGCGAGCAGGAGGGTGAGGGTGCCGGTAGGAAGGCAGCCCATGGCGAGCATCAGCGCGAGCCAGCCGGAGTTGGTGTGCGGCCCCTGATGGCCGATGCCGCCGAACGCGGTCATGGCAAGCACGGCCGAGATCGCCCCGGTAAGGAAGATGCTGAGGCCGGTGGTGAGGAGCTTTCGAGTGTCAGGACGCATAGGAGCAGGGATCAGGGTTTAGGGCTCAGGGCCCAGCAAAGCGTGGCAATTACCGGTACATCGCGAGCATGGCGTAGACGATGACGCCGGAGATGGAGACGTAGAGCCACAGGGGGTAGGTGTAGCGGGCGATGAGGACGTGGAAGTGGAAGCGTCCGGAGAGCGAGAAGAAGAAGGTGATGAGGATCATCGGGAGGGCGATGACCGAGGCCAGGATGTGGGGAGTGAGAAGGATCCAAAGGTAGATGAAGCGGGCGGTAGGGTGCGCCGTGGGGAAGTGGGCGTCGCCGTGCAGCGCGTGGTTGGTGATGTAGGAGACGAGGAAGAGGGACGAGAAGAAGAAGGCGGCGAACATGGAGTTGCGGTGACGCTTGATGTCCTGCCGCTTGATGTAGACGATGCCGAAGAGGAGCGCGATGGTGCAGAGGCCGTTGAGGGCGGCGTTGAGCGCGGGCAGGAAGGTGAGGTGCGCGTCCGCGATGTCTGCCGGGGGGTGGAAGTAGACGAGCCAGACGAGAAACATGGATGCCATGACAGAGATGCCGATGATGGCGGCGACCACGTTGAGTGGGGTGCGAAAGACGGGAATGGGTTTCGGCTGGGAGTACATGAAGGCGCAAGACTAGTTTCGCAGATTGCGCGGGGTTTAGCTTGCGGGAGTTTGAAGAGGCGAAAGCCGGCGGGCTCAGGCGACCCGGATGACGCCGGCCGGGGCGGGGGCATTCAGAGGGGGAAGGCGCTTCTGGAGGAGGAGAGTAGCGGCGTCGAGGGCTGAGAGGGGCTTCGAAAAGAAGAAGCCTTGAACGATGTCGCACTTGAGGTTGCGAAGGAAGTTCCACTGCTCGCTGGTTTCGACGCCTTCGGCGACGACCTCGAGGCCGAGGGAGTGGGCCATGGAGATGATGGCATCGACGATGGAGCCGGTGCCGTGCGGGCGGCAGAGGCGATCGACGAAGGTGCGATCGATCTTGAGGCTTTGGACGGGGAGCTTGTCGAGCTGGCCGAGCGAGGAGTAGCCGGTGCCGAAGTCGTCGACGGAGAAGAAGATGCCGGCGCGGGCGAGGGCTTCGATCTGGCGTCCGGCCTCGGCGACATTACGCATCATGGCGGTTTCGGTAATCTCCATGCCGAGGGTGGAGGGGCTGATGTTGTGGCCTTCGAGCAGGGTGAGGACCTGGGCGGCGAAGTCCGGGCGGGTGACCTGGAGCGGCGAGATGTTGAGGGCGATGCGAACGGGCGGCAGGCCTTCGGCCTGCCACGCGGCGGATTGCCGGCAGACCTCGTTGAGCACCCAGGCGCCGAGCGGAACGATGAGACCGGATTCTTCGGCGATTGAGACGAAGCGTGCGGGAAAGATGAGGCCTTTTTGCGCGTGGCGGAAGCGGACGAGGGCTTCGAGCGAGTGGAGCTGGCCGTCGATGGTGAAGAGCGGCTGGTAGTGGAGTTCGAGGCCGTCGCCTTTGAGGGCGCGGCGAAGGTCCTGCTCCATCTCGTTGGCTTCGGAGGTGATGGAGATGATCTCCGGCGACATGGTGAGGAACTGGTTGCCACCGGCGCGCTTGGCGCGATACATGGCGGTGTCGGCGTTGCGCCAGAGGGTGGCGGCGTCGTGGCCGTCCTGCGGGAAGATGGCGATGCCGATGCTGCCGGAGAGCTCGAGGGTGAAGCCGTGGGCCTCGATGGGGAGGCGGAGCGAGGCGAGGACCTCCGTGGCGACGTGCTCGGCGGCCTGCTGGCTGACGACCTCATGCAGAAGCAGGCTGAACTCTTCGCCACCAATGCGTGCGGCGACGTCCATGGAGCGGACGCGCTGGCTAAGGCGGCGCGCGACCTCCTGCAGGCAGGCGTCGCCGACGCCGTGTCCGTAGGTATCGTTGATGGCTTTGAAGCGGTCGAGATCGAGGCAGAGCAGGGCGGATTGGCGGTGGTATCGCTGGGAGTGCGAGAGGGTATCTCGCAGTTTGGATTCGAGCAGGGCGCGATTGGCAAGACCGGTGAGGCGGTCGTGCGTGGCCTGGTGCGAGAGCTGCCGGTGCAGGACCTCGCGCTCGGTGACGTCCTGAACGAGCGAGAAGAAGAGGTCGAGACGGTCGCCGGGCAGGGGGTGGGTGGCGACGTCGACGAAGCAGAGGGAGCCGTCGCGCTTGCGGTGCTGCTCGATACCCTGTTCGGCTTTGATGCGGTGCAGTTCGTCGGGGGCGAGGTCGCCCTCGGCGGGTGCGGCCATGTCGTGAAGGGTCATCGAGAGGAACTGCTCGCGGGAGTAGCCGTACTGGGCGAGGGCAGCATCGTTGACGCCTTCGAAGGCCAGAGTGTTGCGGTTGTAAATCCACATGGGGTGTGGATTGGCTTCGAAGAGCACGCGGTAGTGCTTGCTGGCATCGTTGGCGGCGATAATCTCCTCTTCGAGCAGGATGAGCATCATGCCGAAGGCGACGAAGTATTTGGGGACGTTCCAGAACTCGGGGCTGACGTTCTGAATGATGCCGAGGTGGTCGCAGAACTCGGCGACGGGGAAGACGGCGGCCCAGGCGAGCAGGCCAAAGGAGACGGTGATGGTTCCGCCGGAGAGCCGGCGGAAGGTGCCGATGGAGACCAGGCCGACGACGAGGTAGAGCTCGGCGAGCAGGGCGGAGACGCCGACATCGAAGCGTGCGTGGGTGATGGTCCAGAGCAGCCAGCAGGTGGACGCGACGGCCGCCGCGGCTACAAGGATGCGCATGGGAAGCGCGCTGCGACGAAGGTGAAGGGAGTAGGCAAGCCAGCAGACGGCGCCGGCGAGGGTGAAGAGGAGGTACGGCAGCGGGTGCACAGCGCCGAAGACCTGCAGCAGAACGAAGGCGATGGAGGTGGCGCCGGCGAGCAGCGAGAAGGCGACGTGCGGCTCGCGGTCTTGCCCTTTGTTGGTTGCGGCGATGAGAAATACGATGCCGCAGGCGATGAGCGCCACGAGCGAAATGGCTTCGAGGATGTTCTGGGCGAGAGCGGACGCCGGATGGAAGAGGAGCGCCGTGAAGTGGACGAGAATGAGGACCCAGCCGATGGTCCAGGAACGCACCATGGCGGATGCGCGCTTCCGGTAGGTGGAAGCGAAAAGCAGGACGAGGCACCCGATAATGATGATATCCAACAGCTGGTTTTGCATGGATCCTTGGCCCGCGAGCAGGGGAGTAGTCGCAGGATAAAGATAAGCGTTGGGCGGGTGTGGGGATATATGGCTTAAGTGGTAGGCGGTCGCCGATGGTGTGGGTTAGCGCCGATAAATCAAAACCAGACTCTGCCGTTGGCATTGAGGATCATGGCGGCGAGCAGCAGCGGCAGGTAGAGGACGCTGGCCTTGAGCAGGCTGCGGGCGATGGTGCGGGTGGATTCCGCGGCGGGGTCGCGCAGGATGCGAGCGAAGCGGATGGTGTACCAGAGATAGCCGAGCGACAGCACGGCCGCGATGATGGCATAGGGGACGCCGGTGACGCCGAGGTATGTGGTCCAAAGGGCGACGGGGATCATGAGGACGGCGTAGAAGAGCGACTGGTAGACGGTGGAGCGGGCGGCCCAGCCGATGGGCTGCTGGGTGGCGGCCAGGCGGATGCCGCCGTGGCGGTAGTCGTCGCGGTACATCCAGCCGATGGCCATGAAGTGGGGGAACTGCCAGACGAAGATGACGGCGAAGAGCGCGACGGCGGGCCACTCGATGAGGCCGCGGGCGGCGGTCCAGCCGATGAGTGGTGGCAGCGCACCGGGAAAGGCGCCGATGAAGGTATTGAGCTGCGTGATGCGCTTGAGCGGCGTATAGATCGCGACGTAGAGAACCGCGGTGAGCAGCGTGAGCGTGCCGGTGAGCGGGTTGGTGTTGAGCGCGAGGAAGATGGCGCCGAGGAAGGTGGCGGCGAAGCCGACGATAAGGCCGTGTGGGAGGGAGATCCGGCCGGTCACCATCGGGCGCGTTGCCGTTCGCTTCATGCGCGCGTCGGATTTACGCTCGAGCACCTGGTTCAGCGCCGAGGAGCCGCAGGTGACGATGGCGATGCCGAGGATGGCGTAGACGGACTGGCGGTCGAAAGGGCTGACGCCGGAGCGGAGACGGCCGAGATAGAGGCCGGCGGCGGCGGTGATGAGGACCATCAGCGAGACGCGGAGCTTGAAGAGGGTGGCGTAGGCGGAGAGAAGAGATTGTTTGGGGGCGGTGGCGGCCACTGCGGGATGAAGCGGATTCTCGGAGATTGCGGAATGGGCCACAACTTAGTTTAGCGCGTAGGGGCGGGGGCGGTTTGGAGGAGGAGGACGTCGTTACCGTGCAGGACGAGCTTGCTGGGTGAGGTGAAGGTGATGTTACCGGCGCGTGAGGTGAGAGTTTCGGCGGGCGGGTAGCCGTACAGGCCGTATGAGGTGGTGGAGAACGGACCGAGAGCCTTCGGTGGGGTACCGTTTGGGCCGGGGAGGGTATAGACGCCTCGAAAGTCGGCGTGTCCGACGGTTTGCGTGACGGAGTCGATCACAGGGCCAACCCAGTCGGTGCGAACGACTTGGTCTCCGCCGATCTGACAGGTGGTCCAGTTGGCCTGATCCGGATTGACCATGTCATCCGGGCCGGAGCAGAGGTCGCGGGTGGCGGCGACGGCGGCGAAGCTGGCTGCGGCGAGGGCGTGGGTGGCGATAGGGTGCGGCGTGCCAGCGAACACGATCTGGTCGAAGCGGAGGGTGAGGATGGCGGGTTGGTGCGTGGATCGGCCGGCGGCGGCCGAGACGACCACCGTTCCGCTGAGTTCGGTGCCGGCTGGGAGGGAGCGGTTTCCGGGGAGTGGAATCGCCTGGGAGGTTTTGGCATCGAGGCGAGTGCCGGGCGTGGTGCGGCCGGCTTCGATCGATTTCCCCATGCGGATGGGGAGGTTGGTTGCGGGCGCGAGGATGGTTTGCGCCGGGAGGGTGCCTGCGGTCGCGAGGAGGAGCGGAATGAGAACCATGCTTTTCATGATTGGCTATGGACGGGATTTGCGGGCGAAGCGGGTAACGCTTTCGACGAGGATTGCGGCGAGGCCGAGGAAAAGCAGGATGCCGCCGGCGGCGGGAAGGTGGAGCGGGCGCAGGAGGAACCAGACGACGGCTAGCCAGAGCAGGGTGGCGATGGTGAGGGTGCCGTCGTCGACGAAGAGGCCGAGGATTTCGTGTGCGATGGTTTTGAGGGCGTTCATGCGGACCTCGGGTGCGAGAGGTTCTTGCAGAGGGGAATTAGGGCGGCGGCGATGAGCCAGTAGGCGGCGATCAGGCCGAGGAGGGACCAGTCGGCGAGTGGCCACGCGAGCGCCATGCCTTCGCCGATCCAGAAGGTTCCGAAGGCGGAGAGGAGAGTGCCGACGAGGAATTTGAGGGTGTTTTCGGGCACACGGGCCAGGGGGCGGTGCAGTGCGAGGCCGAGCGCGGTGACGACGAGGAGGGCGGCGACGGCTCCGAGGCTGGCCGGGAGCATGAGTCCGGTGCCGCCGGCGGCTACGGCGATGACGATGAAGACAACCTCGGTGCCTTCGAGCATGGTGATGTTGAAGGCGGTGGCAAAGGCGAGGCGGTCGAAGCCCGGGTTTGTGCCGGCGGTGGAGAGTTTGGCGGAGTTTTTGGCGAAGGCGGCGGCTTCATCGTGCAGCGGGATGAGGCCGGCGGAGCGCAGGATCGCCTTGCGGAGCCAGCGCAGGCCGAAGAGCAGGAGCATGGTTCCGACGACGAGTTGGAGCAGGTGGAGTGGGACGCGGGTGAGAGCGCGGCCGAGGACGAGGATGATGGCGGCGAGGATGGCGACGGCGGCGGCTACTCCGAGGAGCGCGGCGCGCCAGCCGCGGGTGGCGCCTACGGCGAGCACGACTGTGAGGGCCTCGACGCACTCGACCGAGGAGGCGAGGAAGGAGGCGAGAGTCGAGGTCCAGAGGTGGGCGGCGGTGGGCGGCATTACGGGGTTGGATGCGTCGGTCTCTAGCGGTGATCAGTCTACCGTCTCAGGAGTGCGTTGCGCGGTTCGAGGAGAGATGTGAGCTTCGGGTGGGATTCGACCAGGATGCGCATGGGTGCCTCCTTGCGGGGCTCATAGTGCGTGAGATGAGGTTTGTCTGGTGGGGTATCGGAGCGCGGGACGTGCCTCCGTGTAAGATGCCTGGTCTCTGATAGGAGCCGATCAGCAGAGAGTCCACGTCGCGCGGGCCCTGTGCAGCACCCCATTCGGGGGTGAACCTATGAAAGCGCCACTTGCGCCACCTAGGAGAGCACCATGCCCCAAGTGATTGGTTGCGATGCACACAAGCAGTTCTCGGTCTTCGTCCAGATCGACAGTCAGGGTAAGACTTCACCGGCCGTTCGGGTCGAACATCACCGCCAAGCCTACATCGACTACCTGCATACGCTGCCGCCAGCCAGCGAGATCGCCCTTGAAGCGACCGGCCATTGGTATTGGATGGTCGATGAGATGGAGAAGGCCGGCCACCGTCCTCACCTCGCGAATCCACTTGAAGCCAAGAAGCGCATGGGCAAGACCAACAAGACCGATGCGCTCGACGCCAAGGGTCTCGCCATCCTGCTGCACAACGGAACGCTTCCCGAGAGCTGGATTCCGCCGGGCGAGTTGCGCGACCGCCGCGAGCTGCTGCGCACCCGGATGGCCTTGCGCGACCTGCGTTCGTCGCTCAAGCACCGCATCCACGCGGCCATCGACCGATACGGATTGCAGGCAACCGGCATCAGCGACCTGTTCGGTGTCAAGGGCCGCGTCTACATTGATTCCACGCTCGACAGGCTGCCCCGCGATACGGCGGCGATGATCCGAATCCAGCTCACCTCGCTCGACCAGCTCGAGGTTCAGATCGAGGCTATCGAGGGACGCATCGCGGTCGCTCTCAAGCCATCACCGGAGGTCCGTCTTCTTCGCACTGTGCCCGGCATCGGCGAAATTCTCGCGCCGCTCGTCTGGCTGGAGATCGGCAACGTGGACCGGTTCCCGCGTGCTGAGAACCTCGCCAGCTATGCCGGACTCGTGCCACGGATCATCGCCAGCGGAGGGCGCATCCGGCATGGTGGCACCTGCCGCAACGTGAACCACTATCTCAAGTGGGGACTGGTCGAGGCGGCCACCTGCGCGGTGCGCATCAAGGCCTATCGCGGCACACACCTTGACGGGCTTTATCACCGGCTGGCACCGGGCAAGGGGCACGGACGCGCCATCGTCGCCGTCGCCCGCCACCTTGCCGAGGCAAGTTACTGGGTACTGCGCAAGCGGCAACCCTACAAGGCTCCAGCACCGCGTCTCATTGCGGGCTGAGAAGAGTTCGTCCAGGTTCGGCTAAACGCGAGACACGTCTGACCGGCAACCAGGTCTCGGGGTGAATGCGGCAGCCGATCAGCACAGGCTCATGCCGGAAGCCACGGCGAATACATGATTCATGACGGACCAAAAGCAGGATGAGCTAGACACGGACGAAAGACAAAAGCGCTTGGAAAGGAGAAACAAGAACACGACTCTCGCACAAGCCGTCACGTCACGGCTACGCAAAACTGCGGCTACGAAAGAACAAACAACAGCAAAACACCTCCCCTTGACAGAACGCGCTTTCATACATGACGTGTCAGCCCTAAATCCGGTGCAGAGCACCGTAGGCTTTTTGCTCCGGTCGGAACGGCTCCCGATGGAGTGCCAGACGCAGCAAGGCCGCCTCCAGGGAGACGGCCAGTTGCAGGGCTAAGAGTAAGGCTACTTGTGCGGGATAGCCAACGATGGCGGCGCTTCGCAGTCGTTGCAGGTCGGCTTTACAGGCCGGGCCGTGATCTTCACGTCTAGAGAGGGGAGCATTTCGACCTTGGCATTAGTCGGGTCGTCGGTTTCAGTGCCGGAGATTTCATACGTGTAGGTCACCGTAAACGCTCCGGTCATGTCAGCGGCGAAGCGCCACGTCTTCACATTCTCGACCGTCGGCGTCTCCAACAACCGCCCTCCGGACGCGACATCGGGTTTGGAGAGCACGTCAGCTTTCTCCACCAACCCACCCTTGACAGTCACGCGGACGATCACCCTGCCGGTTATGTGGGCGGCCTTCGCGATAGGAGGATACATCGGCAAGGCTGCTCCTTGAAGGATTGGTGCCGCTGCCGGTGGGGTAGTTTGTCCGAACGCAGGAACAGCCAAGAGGAGACCGAAGACGAGTTGGCTGCACCCTCTCATGGCTTTGGCTGCTTGTTCGCTTTCACGTCAGAGGCCGACAAGATCACAAGTCGATACTTGAACATTGGAGTCGGATGGCTGAACCCCGATGTTCCTACGATCTTTCCCGATGAGTCATGAAGTAAGCCCCGCTGATCCTTAGTGGTGCCGACTGGAACGGTCGCGATCTCCAGTTTGCCGGTGAGCGTGGCTTCCACATCGCGATACTTCATGCATTCCATGCAGACGTTCTTTCCGTTGCTTTTGTAGGTCGCCGTGGTGTACCTCTGGAAGCGCTTTAGGCTCTCATCTTGACGTAGCTGGTCGGCGTTAACCTTGCTGTCTGGATAGCCCGCAAAAGTCAGCACTACCGCATCGCTGCAACCCTCTATATCGAACACCAGACCGTGCGGTTCCTGTGCCGTCTTGCCCCGCAACGTGATTGACTGACCATCTTTGGCCGTCTCCAAGATGCAAGCGCCGGTCGAACTCTGACCGAACGCCGCCATCGAACAGACGAGAAGGGCGAACAGGAACGATATCGATTTGCTCATTGCTTTCCTCATCACTTCCACGGATCATGCGGTGTCGGTGACTGAGGTTCAGGATGGCCGGGGATGCCGGTCACATGTTGGGTTATCCCTTTGTCCCTCAGAGTTTGAGTGTCTACCGCTCTCCAACTACTGTTCCAGAGCACATCCTTCCCATACGAAAGCGAGTTAACACCAAGTGCCTGACCCGCATACGAAGAGGTCTGGTAGCCCCGATATTCCAACTGGAACGGGCTCAGAGTCGTCGAATTGGCGGCATATCTCGGATCGCTTATATCCTCCACATGCTGCCCCTCATGCGCGGCATTAATCGCATGATTGAACATGCCTTGGTTCTTGCTCGGATCGAACGTCACCGTGAAGTTGAACTTGCCGCTGCTATCAACTGAGAGAGCCGTGTTTCCAGCGGTATTGCCTGACAGTGCTCCGAATTGAACGCCCAAAATTGTTGCCGTCGTTCTCCGTTCCGATTGCGCCCAACGCACCCTGCAAAGCAGTCTTCTGAGCGCCGTCCTGAAGCCCGTTTACGGCTTTGGTCAGTGCAGCTAAACCGTCCTTAAGATTCTTGGCATCCTGGGCGAATGCCTTGTTGCACTTTGAATCATCCCCGGCACAGTTATTCACCAAGTTGTAGAGTCCGGTCGGGTCAATGATGCTGAGCGGATTGTTCAGGCCGTAGGTATAGCGATTCCACGTTTGCGGGTTCTCAGGACGGCCACTGCTTAGCAGTGGATCGGGACTCATGAACCGGCCCATGTTCGATCCGTAGTACCTGGCCCCGAAGTAGTCGAGTCCTGATTCTGTGTCTCTTTCTTTGCCGGTAGAACGTGAGATGCGAGGGGCAACTAGCGTCGGGTGCGTATGCGGGTTTGTCGTAGGCGTGGAGTGTGGAGGAGCGGTGGTCTCGAACGCGGATTTGTTGCGATTGCGGTGTGATGGAACGGTCCGTCGTAGGCACGGCTTGGATGGCTTCGTACGGCGCGCGGAGAACGCGTGTGCCGCGTCGTAGGCATGCGGGTTAGGGTTGGAGTTGGGGTTGGGCATGGGTTAGTTTTGGCTTACGTCGATGTAGTAGAGGTCGGTGGCTACTTTGAAGGCTTCGGGGGCTAGGGGGGTGGTGAGGGTTTGCCACTCGAGGGTGGGGTGGAGGGTCTGCCAGTGGGTGGGGTCGCCGACCTGGATGGGCATGGTGAAGCCGGGTTCGTCGGCTTGCCATTTGTAGAGGACCTGGTGGGTGTTCGCGGGTGCGCCGGGGGCGGCGGGCAGGAAGGTGAGTTCGAGGGTGGGGATGGTGACGTGGCGGAGATACTGGTTGAAGAACGTGGTCAGGTTGATGCCGGTGCGCTGGTTCCACCAGGCGACGACGTCTTCGGTCATGATGTTTTTGTACTTGAAGGCCTGGTAGAAGGCGTGGAGGTCGGCGAACCATGCGGGGTCGTTGGCGACGATGCTGCGCAGGGTGTTGATCATCATGGCGCCTTTGAAGTACATGTCCTGCGGGGGCTCGGCGGCTACGCCGCGCTCGGGGATGATGGGCAGGCGGTTGTGCGTGGCGACGTGGGAGCGGACGCCGTTCCAGTGGTGCGGGGTGCCTGAGGCGGGGTCCCAGTCGTTGCCGGGAGTGCCATTGAGGTAGGTGAGCGCGGCGGCGTGGCCGTACTGGTATTCGACGAAGAGGGATTCGAGGTAGGTGTCCCAGCCTTCGTGGATCCACATGTCGGCGCGGTCGGCGGCGGTGATGGCGTTGCCGAACCACTCGTGGCCGGACTCGTGGATGATGATGAAGTCGAATTTGAGGGAGATGCCGACGCCGGTCCAATCGCCGTAGTAGCCGTTTTTGAAGCCGTTGCCGTAGGAGACGGCGGTCTGGTGCTCCATGCCGGAGTAGGGGACCTGGATGAGCTTGTAGCCGTCGCGCGCGAAGGGGTACTCGCCGAAGTAGTGCTCGAAGGCGTTGAGCATGTCCTTGGCCTGGGGGAACTGGGCCTTGGCCTTTTCGACATCTTCCGGCAGGCAGTAGAAGTCCATGGTGAGCGGTGGGTAGAGCTTCGAGGTGTAGGTGTCGGAGAAGTGGGTGTAGGCGGCGATGTTGAGGGCGACGTCGTAGGAGTTGATGGGGTAGGAGACGCGCCAGTTCCACTGGGTGGTGCCGTCTTTTTTCGGGATCTTCGAGACGAAGCGCCCGTTGGAGACGTCGGTGAGGGCGTCGGGGACGGTGACGGAGATGTCCATGCCGTCCTGGGGCTCGTCGCGCCACTGGTCTTTGCAGGGCCACCAGATGGAGCAGCCGTCGTCTTCGTCGGCGGTGAAGATCCAGGGGCGGCCGGCGGGATCGGTCTCGTAGGACATGCCACCGAAGCGGCCTTTCGAGACTGGATTGCCGGAGTAGTGAACCTCCACGTTGTAGACCTGGCCTTTGCGCAGGGTTCGGGGAAAGTCGATGAAGAGGGCACCAGTGTCACGGGTGTAGTGGAGGGGCTCGCGGGCGCCTTCGAGAACGATCTTGTCGATGTGGAGGGTCTCGGTGAGGTCGAGCTGGATGCGGCGGCCGTCTTCGGTCATGCGGAAGCGAATGGTGTTTTTGCCGGCGATGGATTTGGCTGTGGGGTCCACCTTGACGTCGAGGTGGTAGTACAGCAGGTCATTGTTGGAGCGGTACGGGCCGTAGGCGCCGCGGAGGACGTCGAAGCGGCTGGGCGGTTCGGGGCTGGGCGCGTTTTGGGGAAGCGTGGGCTTGGCGGGGGGGACGGGCTGGGCAAGTGCGAGGACGGGCAGGGATGCGGCGAGGAGGGTGAAGAGGATGCTGCGAAGTGCGGGCATGGGAAGAGTGTAGCTTGGTGGGGATCGAGCGGGGCGGAAGCGGACTTCGCGGGTAAAGAGTAGAGAGTTTTCGAGTCGAGGCGGGCGGTGGTGGGCGGTTCTAGAATGGCTGGATGGCGGATGAGATGCAGGACCCGCGGACGTACTTTGCGGCGGAGCGGACGTTTTTAGCGTGGATTCGGACCGGGCTGGGGTTGATGGGGATCGGGTTTGCGGTGGCGCGGTTCAGCCTGTTCTTGCGGGAGTTTCGGCAGAGCAGCGCGGCGGCGGGGGTTCATGCGGGGGTTGGGGGGACGGGCGCGTCGCTGTATGCGGGGGTGGCGCTGGTTGGGTTGGGGGTGCTGGTGAATGTGGCGGCGGTTTGGCACCACGTGGCGACGGTGAAGGAGTTGCGGACGGGGACGTGGGTGGCGGGGCGGGTTTCGCGGCTGGGGATTGGATTGGGGGTTTTGCTGGCGTTGGTGGGGCTGGGGATGGCGATTTATTTGTTGTTCTGGCGGTAAAGGATTGCGCTGGGTGCGGGCGCGGGCGTATATACGGATGTATGGACGTCTTTGTGACACGCAAGAACGAACGATTTGTGTGGGACAGCGACAAGGCTTCCTCCAATCTGGTGAAGCATGGCGTGAGCTTCGATGAGGCGATCGAGGTCTTCTTCGACATTTTGTACCGGCTGGTCGATGCTTCAACTGTCGAAGAAGAACGCTTTGCCGCGATCGGTGCGAGTCCGGCCTCCGGGCTGCTGTATGTGGTGCACTCGGAGCAGGAGGGGGAGACGACGCGGATCATCTCCGCTCGACTGGCGACCGCGAAGGAAAGGAAAATGTATGAGGAGCTTGCATGAAAAGCTGAAGAAGCGCCATCGGATCAACCGTCCGATGACGACGATCAGTATTCGGATTCCGGAGGATTTGATCGAGGATCTGAAGGAGATGGCGCCGCTGCTTGGGTTTAGTGGCTATCAGCCGCTGATTCGTTGGTATGTGGGCGAGGGGATGCGGCGGGACGAGGCTCGGCTGGATGAGCCGGGAGTGCGGTCGCTGCAGGAGTTGCTGAAGAAGCATGGGTTGTCGGATGAGGCGGTCTCGGAGATTGTGGCGGAGACGCTGCGGAAGCGGGCGTAGGGGGCTGGTTCGGGCGAGTGGGAAGTTGGGCTCCCATGTCTCAGAATCGAGACATGGGGCACCCGGGCTTTGGTGGCTCACTAATGGGCTAGGTTGCGGTTGAAGAAGTTGCAGATGATGCGGTAGGCGTCGATGGATTCGGGGATGCCGGGGTTGTAGAAGAAGCCGTGGAAGAGGCCGTCCCAGACGTAGAGGCGGGAGTCGACGCCGGCCTTGGTGAGGGCGAGGTTGGTGTTGAGGGTGTTGCTGAGGGCGAAGTCGCGGGTGCCGGTGATGAGCAGGGTGGGTGGGAATTTGGCGAGGATGGCGGGGTCGTTGATCGGGGCGATGAGTGGATTGTTCGGATCAATGTCTTTGAAGTAGCCGCCGGGCGGGACGGCGGGGCCTTGCGGGTTGGCCATGCGGGCTTCGCCGATGGGCCAGGTGATGTAGCTGGCGTCGCCGCCGGAGAAGCCGCCGGCGCCGGCGCAGAAGATGCCGACGGCACCGGGCCGGGGCAGGTGGTGGGTCTGGAACCAGGCGACGGACATGGCGGTGAGAGCTCCGCCGGCGGAGCAGCCGTAGATGCCGATGCTGGCGGGCGGGTAGGTTTTGAGGAGCTCGGTGTAGACGGCGGCGACGTCTTCGCTGGCGGCGGGGAAGTGGGCTTCGGGTGCTTCGCGGTAGTCGACCGAGACGACTTTGAAGCCGCCGGTGGAGGCGATGGGGATGGATTCGAGCAGGCTGCAGCCGGGCCAGCAGCCGGAGAAGCCGCCGCCGTGGAGGTTGATGAGGACGCGATGGCGGTTGGCCGCGGAGATGCCCGATTGCGGAGTGAAGATGACGACGTGGACGCCGTTGAGCTTCGTATCCTGCTGGGCGACGGGGAACATTGCCTTCTGCCGGGCGAGGTAGGGGAGCATGAAACGCGGGATGCCCTTTTCGGCGTAGGTGGCGGAGGGATCCTGCATGTCCTTGAGGTGCTGGGCAACGTAGGCCTTGGCTTCGGGGCTGAGGAGGCTGGAGACGGGGATGGTCTCTGAGGGGACGGTGACGGCGCCGTCGGGGGCGATGGTGACGGTGGTCTGAGCGTGGCTTGCGGAGGGAAGGAAGGCGGCGAGGATGAGGAGGAGGATGAGCGGGAGTTGGCGGCGGTTTGGCGGGTTCGGGTTGGGCATGTTTGACCTGGGGGAGAAGCATAGCATTGCGGTGGGGCGTTCAGTCCGATGGGGGATTCTCGTCGATTGGGTTGCGCGGGGGAAGCGAAGTTCGGTGTTTACTTAGGGGATGATCGTTGATCCACTGGTGGGGTGAATGCTACTTCCCATGTCTCAGAATCGAGACATGGGGCACCCGGGCTTTGCGGCTGGGCTAGGAGGGCGGTCGTTTGCTGGCCGCAAACGATACCCCACCCTTGCGGATGAAGCTCGCAGGGGGGGGCACCCGGTGCTCCGATTTCCTGCTACGGGGAGAGGAGACCCACCCTAGCTCCGCGAGGGTGGGGCACCCAGGGCCTGGTTTGGTGCACTTTTTAGGGGCGGTGGCGGAGGGTGGCGAGGAAGGCTTCGGGGGTGGGGGCGGTGTTGAGGACGTCGGCGGGGGTGAGCCAGGCGCGGCGGAGCTGGACGATTCCGTCGGCCATGAAGTCGAGTTCGGCGGTGGCGTGGGCGTCGGTGTCGATGGTGAACTTGCAGCCGAGGGACTTGGCGAGGCGCATGTTGGCGTCGGAGAGATCGGTCCGGGCGGGAGCGGCGTTGTGTTCCACGGCTACGCCGTTGGCTTCGGCGCGGGTGAAGATCGCCTCCAGGTCCAAGGAGATCGGGTCGCGGCCGAGGAGCTTGCGGCCGGTCGGGTGGCCGAGAATGCGGACGTAGGGGTTGTCGAGGGCGCGGAGGACGCGGACGGTCTGGTCGGCCTGGCTGAGGTCGAACTTGCCGTGGACGCTGGCGATGACGATGTCTAACTGCGCCAGGGTTTCGTCGGCGAGGTCCATGGTGCCGTCGGGGAGGATGTCGCACTCGATGCCGGTGAAGAGGTGGATGCGGCCGGCCATCTCGTCGTTGACGGCGCGGACGCGGGCGGCGTGGGCGAGGGCGCGCGCGTCGTCCATGCCATTGGTCATGGAGAGGTGCTTGGAGTGGTCGGTGATGGCGATGTAGCGATGGCCGCGGAGGATGGCGGCCTCGGCCATCTCGCGGATGGAGCAGGTGCCGTCGGTCTCCGAGGTGTGCATGTGGAGGTCGCCGCGGATGTCTTCGCGGGTGATGAGGTGGGGGAGGCTCTGGCTGGCCGCGGCTTCGAGCTCGCCGCAGTTTTCGCGGAGTTCGGGTGGGATGTAGTCGAGATCGAGGGCGTTGTAGATGGCTTCTTCGGTTTCGCTGGCGACGATGACGTTGTCTTCGAGGCGGAGCAAGGCATATTCCGAGAGGGTGAGGCCGCGCTTGATGGCGCGCTGGCGGAGCGCGACGTTGTGGTGCTTGGAGCCGGTGAAGTACTGGAGGGCGGCGCCGTAGGATTTGCGCGGGAGCAGGCGGACGTCGACCTGGAGATTGTTGCGCAGGGTGAAGGTGACTTTATTCTGGCCGCGGGCCATGAGGTTGTCGATGAGGGGGAGGGTGGCGACGTATTCGACGGCGGCGGCGACAACGTCCGGTTCGCATGCCGGGCCGGTTGCCAGTAGGTCGAGGTCGCCGACGGTTTCGCGGCCGCGGCGGAGCGAGCCGGCCGGGGTGACGGTGTCGATGCCGGGGAACTGCAGGATGAGGTCGGCGATGCGGTTGGCTTGCTCGCGGGCCTTGTCGATGCGGAAGCGGGAGGAGTTCTTGCGGTGGTCTTCGATGCCCTTGAGGAGTTTACTGGTGAACTTGGTGCCGAGGCGCGGCAGTTTGTCCAGGTGGCCGGCCTTGGCGGCGGCTTCGAGCTGGTCGATGTTCTCGATCTGGAGCGAGGACCAGAGGAGCGCGACGGTTTTAGGGCCCATGCCGGGCAGGCGCAGGAGCTCGAGCATCGTGGGTCGGTATTTCTGCAGGAGTTCATCGCGGAGCGGCATGGAGCCGGTGGCGACGAGGTCGCGGATGTTGGCCGCCATGCCCTTGCCGATGCCGGATATGGCGAGCAGGGCTTTGGGGTCAGCGTCGGGCGAGGCCAGCGTGGCGAGCTGCGTGGTTTGCTGCTCGACGGCTTCGGCGGCGCGGCGGTAGGAGCGGATGCGGAACGGGTCGGCTGCGTCGATCTCGAGCAGCGCGGCGGTTTCGTCGAGGAGGCGTGCGAGAGAGATGTTGTCCATAGCGGGTTTAAACGGGAAGCGTCCGCGGCGAGCGGACGCTCTCAGTATGAACTAAACCTTGGGGGAGACGAGGTTCGCTCAGGGCGAAGGAGGATCTGGGCACCCGGCTGAGCCAGGCGATACGGAGCTGGCGTGAGGTAGACGATCTGCGAGGAGGGGCTGTTGAAGGGTGGGAATTGACCGAGTTGCGAACACAGCGATCCGCGCAGCATGAGCCCGGATTGCGACGCGGTTACAAAGCTGTTTTCAGCCGGGTGACCTTGTCTGCCTGGGGTCCCTGGGTTCCCTGGATGATGTCGAACTCTACCTCATCTCCTTCTTTAAGAGATTTGTAGCCTTCGAGTTGAATTGAGCTGTAGTGGACGAAGACATCTGGTCCCCCGTCCCGGCCTAAAAAGCCGAAGCCTTTCGCGTTATTGAACCATTTAACCTGACCCTTGTACTGAGCCATTCAAGCCTCCTTGCGCCTGATCATCTTCAGGGTAGCCAATCGAAATTATGCAAACGAGCCCAAGTACATAGAGCTATTTTGTCCTATTGACGTTGTAACGTTCCTGATATTTTCACTACTGTCGGGGAGCCGACATTTGCGTATCCTTTCAGATAGATAGGATTGTTATTTCACTTGATCAAAATGCCATCGTGCGTAGAAAAGCACTCCCAGGATGGTTTTGCCGTCGAGTATTTTTCCGGTGTGGATCAGGTTGAGAAGTTCGGAGAGGGGGATGTGCAGGAGCTCGATTTTCTCGTCTTCCTCGGGCGCTGCCATGCCGGCGCGGATGTCTTCCGCGAGGAAGATCTGCATGGTCTCGGCGAGGAATCCAGGGCTGGCGTAGTAGCGGGTAAGCTTCGACCATTTTTTTGCGCGAAAGCCGGTCTCTTCGATCAGCTCACGCCTGGCAGCGGCGAGCGGAGCTTCGCCGGGTTCGATACGGCCGGCGGGAAGTTCAAGGAGAAATTGCCCAGCGGAATGGCGGTACTGGCGCTCGATGAGGATGGTGGGATCGGCGGGATGGGTGGCGGTATCAACGGCGAGGACGACGATCGAGCCGGAGTGGCGCACGGTGTCGCGCCGTACGGTGACGCCGCCTGGCTCGATGACTTTGTCGGTGGTGACGGAGAAGACCTTGCCCTGGTAGGAGACCCTGGAGGAGAGGATCTGCGGTTTGCTGGAGGGTTTGGCGGACTTTTTGGCTGACTTTGCCGGGGCGGAGGCTTTGGCGGAATGCTTCTTTGCTGCGGCTTTCTTAGCGTTTGCTGGAGTCGGCATGACGCTACGGTATCATTCTGCGTCGGGTGCGTGGGGTGAGGCATCCAACGGGTGTTCCCGGATTTTCCCCAGGTTGGGAAGGGTGTGTTCCGAAAGGATTTCGATGAGCAGTGAGTGCTATCCCGTCTCCGTGTTGCCGCATGTGACGCGGCTGTATTCGGACTACCTGGCGATGGGCGAGAACGCGGGTCGGCTGCGCGGCTGGTATGGGTCGGCGCCGATGTCGGGCGAGTGGATGGGCGGGGCTTCGAAGGCTGCAGATGCGGCCGCCTTGGCTGACGCGCTTCGGGAGCAGAGTCTGGCATTTGGAGCCGGAGCGTCGGCTCTGGCGAATATCGAAAAGCTACGTGGCGGCGCGAGAGCCGTGGTGACGGGGCAGCAGGTGGGATTGTTCGGTGGACCGCTGCTGACGATTTTGAAGGCCGCGACCGCGGTGGCGCGGGCAAAGGAAGCGACGGCGAAGACGGGTGTGGAGCACGTGCCGGTGTTCTGGCTTGCGACCGAAGATCATGACCTGGAGGAAGTCGATCAGGTTGTGCTGCTGGCAAAGAATGCGCTGGAGACGCTGCGGCTCGGGTTGAGCTCGCACGACGAGCCGGTGGGTGGGGTCGTCCTGGGCGCTGGAGTCGATGGCGTTTTGGATCAGGCTGGCGAGCTGCTGCAGTTTGCGCCGGTGTGGGACTGGCTGCGCGAGTGTTATACGCCGGAGGCGACGCTGGGTGGAGCGTTCGCGCGATTGATGGCTCGGATCTTCGCCGAGCAGGGACTGGTGGTGATGGACGCGGCCGGGCGGGAGTTCCACCGGCTGGGCGCGCGGACGCTCCGGGCTGCGATCGAGCAGGCTCCGAAGCTTGAGGCGGTACTGCTGGCGCGTGGCACGGAGCTTGAGGCTGCGGGGTATCACGCGCAGGTGCTGGTGAAGGCGGGTCACTCGCTGCTGTTTTTGATCGACGAAGCGACGGGTGAGCGACAGGCGCTGACGCGGGCTGGATCAGGGCTGGGCGAAGGAGCCTGGAAGGCGGGCGGCAGGATGTACTCCGAGGCGGAGCTGCTGGAGATTTTGGAGCAGGCGCCGGAGCGCGTGAGCCCGAACGCCCTGCTGCGGCCGGTGTTTCAGGATACGATTCTGCCGACGGCGGCGTATGTGGGCGGGCCGGCGGAGGTCGCTTACTTTGCGCAGAGTGCGGTCGTCTATGAGGCGATTCTGGGCCGTATAACGGCGGTGCTGCCGCGGTTCTCGGCGACGATCCTCGAGCCGGCGATTGCGGCGGTGATGGCGAAGGACGAGGTCACGCTGAAAGATGTGTTCGAGGCCGGGACGATCGCGGAGCTGACTCAGCGGCTGGGCGCGCGGGCGATGCCGATCGAGGCCAAGCGGAAGCTCGCAGCGGTGGGCAATGCGATGGACGCGGAGCTGGGCGCGTTGACCAGCTACATGGCTGCGATGGATGAGAGCCTGGGGCGGTCAGCGACAGTTTCAGCGAGCAAGATGCGCTACCAGATGAACCGGCTGCGGCGGATGGCGGCGACGTTCGAGGTGCAGAAGGAAGCGAGCTTAGCGAAGCACGCGACGGCGATGGGAAACCACCTGTTTCCGGATGGGCATCCGCAGGAGCGGGTGATCGGTGGAGTGTGGTTCCTGGCGCAGTTTGGGGATGCGGTGGGGTCGTTGATTGAGCTGCTGGTGGAGGAGGCTGGGACGATGTGTACGGGGCATGGAGTGGTGAGGATTTGAGGCAAGGAGCGAAAGGCCTTTTTCGGGAGCTGTCAGCTTCTTAGCTGTGAGCTTTCAGCTTGAGACAAAGAAGCCCCTGCCGCGATGTGCGGCAGGGGCTTTCTCCTTGCATGGGATTACTCGGTTTCTTCGGGGTTGTCGTGGAGCTTGGATTGGATCTTGTTCCAGACTTCGTCGCTCGGAGCTTCCTCGGCCGGCTCGAAGAGCAGGCGGGCCTGCGAGGCGATGTACTCCAGGTCCTTGATGAGGGCGGAGTAGTTGGGATCGTTACGCAGGGCGGCGAGCGGGTCGTCTTCTTCAGCGGCGAGCTCGTGTGTGGAGCCGAAGAGATCGTGCAGGTCGTCGGGCTGGCCGGTGTAGGCGGAGGGAGGCGTCGAAGCGGAGCTGAGCGAAGGCATTGCTTCACTGCTGAAGGATTCGAGGGGGGAGCTTTCGCCTGGCTTGTTGTGATTGTCGATCATGCCGAGGCCTCCTTGAGGTGGGGCACCTGGGTTTCGTTCTGATTGTTGATTTGGGATTGGAGCCGGAGGAGTTCACGCAACTTGAGACGGGCCTTATGCAGCTGAGATTTACTGTTGCCGGTGGAGCAGTCGAGCATGGTGGCAATCTCATTGTGCTCGAAACCTTCGACGTCGTGCAGGACAAAGACCATGCGGTAGCCGGGAGGTAACGAGGCGACGGCACGCTCAAGAGCGACGCGGTCGACCGAACCGGCGAGCATCGGGTCGCGCGAGCCGAAGTCGCGCTTGGGCGCGTCTTCTTCGGACGGCGAGATGGTCTCTTCAAGCGAGACCAGGTTCAGGCCTTTTTTGCGCAGGTGCATCAGCACGAGGTTGACGGTGAGGCGATGGAGCCAGGTGGAGAAGGCGGATTCGCCGCGGAAGCTGCCGAGTTTGCGGAAGAGATGCAGGAAGGCTTCCTGGGTCATGTCCTCGGCTTCCGATACGTTGCCGAGCATGCGCAGGCAGAGGGTGTAAACCCTGCGTTTGTGCAGGGCATAGAGCTTCGAGAAGGCATCCGGGTCGCCGTTTTTCGCGGCTTCGATGGCTTCCGCTTCTCCCGCGATGGGAGGGTTCCGCTTGAACAAGCCGGGATTCGTCTTTTCCTGCGTCATTGTTGCGCCTTGTGGGGTCATGTTTGCTCGGAGTTGAATTTGGTCAGTGGTATCCCGGCGCACGTCACGTCAGTGGAGTTGAGTGGGAGAGATGACGATCAGGGGGCCGGGGGCGGACACGACAAAGTTGCTAAGACCAGAATGAGGAAAGCGGGCAACTCAAGCGCACCTGCTCCTTAGAGGCAGGAATGCCGCGAATGGTTGTGCTGCGGACATCGCGTGCTGTGTCGGCTTGTGAACGAGTCTGAATCCCTCGTTCGGACTCCTCCCCTCATAGGCTATACGTTTGCAGGGCCGAATGGTCGCCTGGATTTCTGTCAGACGCCGATGAAGCGGGCGTAAAGGGAGCGGGCGACGGCGGGGTCGGTGGTGCCTTGGATGAGGGCGCGTCCATCGGGAAAGACTGTGACCTGGTGGGGGCCGCGGCGGAAGCGCAGCAGCAGCGCGTTGACGCGGAGGTCGGTGATGTCGGCGTTTGGGAGCAGCCGCGCCTGGAGGCTGGGAAGCGAGATGGGCCGGTGATGTTCGTGAATTTGCACGGAGTTGCGGCCGCAGAGCGTAATGTGCGGCCGCGCGGTGCCGGCCAGATGGGTGAAGCGGCGGTGATGGCAGACGGGGCAGTCGGGGTCCGGGGCGGAGGTGGAGATTTCGGTGCGCTGGTTGGCCCAGAGATCGAGCGAGAGGAAGGTTCGGCGCACCAGGTGGAGCTGCCCGGTAAGGATCTTCAGGGCTTCCGCGGTCTGGAGCGATGCGGCGAGGTTGACGGCTGCGCCGAGGATGCCGGCGGTGTCGCAGGTTTCGGTGGGGCCGGTGGGCGGGGTGGGAAAGAGGCAGGCGAGGCAGGCGGTCGGCTGGGCGAGGGTTGATTCTGCCCATGTTTCAGAATCAGGACTTGTTCCGCCCGGCGGAATGGGCTGGGAGCGCGGAAGGATGGTCATGGTGGCGGCCTGGGCGGCGATGGCGCCGGCGTAGATCCAGGGTTTTGCCTGCTGGGCCGCGTAGTCGTTGAGTAGGTAGCGGGTTTCGAAGTTGTCCGTGCAATCCAGGAGCAGGTGCGCCTCGTTCATCAGTTCGTGGATGTTGCGCGGGACGAGGTCGGCGATGTGTGCGTCGACGCGGATGGCGGAGTTAAACTGGGCGATTTTGGCGCGGGCGGCCTCGGCCTTGGGCGTGGCGGCTGCGGCGTCGGCCTCGTCGAAGAGGACTTGGCGCTGGAGATTGGAGGGCTCGACGATGTCGCGATCGATGAGGGTGAGGCGGCCGACGCCGGCGCGTGCGAGCAGCGAGGCGGTCGCGGCACCGGTGGCTCCGACGCCGACGATGGCGGCGTGGGCGCCGGCGAGACGCTGCTGCCCTTCGGCACCGATGCCGGGAAAGAGGATCTGGCGGGAGTAACGGTCGCTGTCGGGGATGGAGGAAGCGGGCTGGGACATGGCAGGAAGCCGTTGCCCGCACGGCGCGCGGGGGCTTTGCATAGTATAGGGGAGCAGCTTCTACTTAGGTTTGGGTGAGGGGTAACTGCCGGGATCAACGATTCGGCCAGTTTGTGCATCGAAGGGAAAAACGCAGGTTTGTCGAAGTGTGCCTCGCAACATGTGGCGGGCGGGGCGGTGGTCTTTTCTGAAGAGAGACCGTTCGAGCCGGTTTGCTGTTGGGACGAGTTGGAGAGGGATGTCAGGCGTGGTGCAAGGCGGTCAGGGAGGACGGGAGAGCGAGCGCAGGCGGGAAGCAGCCGCCGCGGGGAATGCCCGTGGGGAGCAACGCCGGCGCACGGCATGGGGCGTAGTGTGCGTGGCCGGCGGATTGATGCTGGCGAATACGGCGCTGCACGCACAGGCAACGGGCTCGACGCCGTCGTCGCAGAGCACGGGACAGGTGCCGGGCGGCGGCAATGCGGCCTCGCCGGCCTCGTCGGTGCCGGACGCTGCCACGACGACGCAGGGCGGGCAGACGGCTACGCCGGTTGAGAAGCTGGAAGAGGCGAAGCCCGAACCGACGATTGCGCCGCTCTCGCACGACCTGACCGAGTACAACGGCAAGACGGTGGGCGCGATCGAGTTTACGGGCGTCGAGTACGCCAAATCCGACGCGCTGCTGCAGCAACTGCCGCAGAAGAGCGGCGCGCCGTTCGACGCGGAGATGGTACGCGAAACGGAGCGCCGGCTGTTTGCAACCGGGCGGTACACCAACATCGATGTGCACGTGGAGAACAGCGGCGCCGGGTTGACGGTGACGTTTGCGGGCGACCCACGGTACTACGTGGGGCGGGTGCAGATCAACGGCATCAACGAGGACCGGTTGACTTCGCTGGTGGAGTACGGGACCAACCTGGACCCGGGCGCGGCGTTCGCTGCGGCGAATCTGGAGACGGCGACGAACTCCGTAAAGCAGACGCTGGCGCTGAACGGCTACTACCAGCCGCAGATTGCGGTCGAGGCGACGCGCGACGACTTCGGGCAGCAGATCAACATCACGTATACAATCGCCATTGGGCCGCAGGCGCGGGTTGGCGACGTGGCCATTACGGGCAAGAGTCCGGGGATTACGGAGAAGGTCTTCCGGAAAAAAGCCAAGCTGAAGCGTAAGACGAAGGTGGCGCGGGAGACGGTGAGCAATGCGCTCTCGGACCTGCGCGGCTACTACCAGAAGAAGGACCGGCTGGAGGCGACGGTAAGCCTGCAGCAGAGCACCTACGACCCGGCCACGAAGACGCTGAACTACCGCTTCAACGTGGAGCAGGGGCCGCCGGTGCAGGTGAAGGTGGAAGGCACCAAGCTTTCGAAGAGCAGGCTGCACCTGCTGGTGCCCGTGTACGAAGAGGGTACGGTCGATAACGATCTTTTGAACGAGGGTGCGTTCAACATCAAGGACTTTCTGCAGCAGGAAGGCTACTTCGATCCGCATGTGACGTTCGAGCAACTGCACCCAGGCACGGGCGGCGAGACCGTGCTGTACGAGGTGCAGGAGGGCGAAAAGCACCGGGTCGGCGCAGTGGCGATTACGGGCAACAAATATTTCTCGTCGGAGTTGCTGAAGGAGAGCATCAAGGTTCAGAAGGGCAATGCGTACCAGCGCGCCGGCCGCTTCAGCACGCAGCTGGTGGCTTCGGACGTGAAGACGCTGGAGGCTATTTATCGCGCGAACGGCTTCAGCAACGTGAAGGTGACGTCTGCGGTGTCGCAGTTCGACACCGATGCCAAGGGCAAGAAGCTGAAGGTGCCGGAGATCAAGGTTGCGTTCACGGTGGAGGAAGGTCCGCAGCAGCAGTTTGGGACGGTGAAGCTGAACGGCGTCGACACGGGCCGCTTGAAGGCGATTCAGTCGATGCTGCAGGCCACGCCAGGGCAGCCGTTTTCGTTGGTGACGCTCTCGGGCGACCGCGATGCGGTGCTGAGCTACTACCTGAGCAATGGGTTCGACAAGGCGCGCATAGAAGTTGCGCAGACGGTTGAGAGCACGGATAAGCAGAAGACCGACATCGCCTACAACGTGACGGAAGGCGAGCAGGTGATTACGGGCAAGGTGCTCGAGAGCGGCGTGCACTACACCAAGCAGAAGACGGTGGATGCGCAGATGCGGGTGAAGTCGGGCGACCCGCTCGACCAGAGCGCACTGCTCGAGACGCAGCGCAACCTGTACAACCTGGCGCTGTTCAACGAAGTGAACGCGGCGGTGCAGAATCCGACCGGCGATGCCGAGCAGAAGAACGTTGTGGTGCAGATTCAAGAGGCGAAGCGCTGGGACCTGACGTACGGCTTCGGCTTCGAGGTGCAGACCGGCATACCAAGCTGCGGCATGTACTGCACGAAGGTGGGCACGACGGCGGCGCAGCAGGGCAAGGCCGGCGCCAGCCCGCGGGTGTCGCTCGATCTGAGCCGCATCAACCTGCGCGGGACGGACGATTCGATCACGTTCCACGGGGATTACGGCCTGCTCGAAGAGGTCGCGAATGTGAGCTTCAACAATCCGCACCTTTTCGGTCACAAAAGCCTTTCGGGACAGATTCAGGGCGGCTATTCGAATGTGCAGGACATCTCGACCTTCCAGAGCTCGACGCTGCAAGGTTCGTTCCATGTCACGCAAAAAGCAACTAAAAAAGATACGTTCATCTACGACTTCCAGTACCGGCGGGTCGCTGTCAATCCGAACAGCCTGGCGATTGCGGCGGACCTGATTCCCCTGCTGTCGCAGCCAGTGCGCGTGGGCGGTCCGGAGATTACGTGGTTTCACGACACGCGCAGCCCGAGCCCGCTGGATGCGGTGAAGGGCTCGTACACCAGCGTGCAGAACTTTCTGGCGACCTCGAAGTTCGGGTCGCAGACCAGCTTCGATCGTGTCGATGCGTCGAACGCGACGTACTATACCTTCGGCAAGAACAAGTACGTGTTCGCTCGCAACACGCGCATCGGCGTCATCGACGCGGTTGGAAGCAATCCGAATGCGGGGACCGTGACCTCGCCAGCGCCTGCGGCCTGCGCGGGCGGCCTGCTGCAGTTGAACGCAAGCTGCAACTCGGTGCCGTTGCCGGAGCGTCTATACGCCGGCGGCGCGAGTTCGGACCGCGGCTTCGGCATCAACGATGCAGGCCCACGCGACTTGCAGACGGGTTTCCCGGTGGGCGGCTCGGCAGTGTTTGTGAACAGCTTTGAGCTTCGCCTGCCGGTGCAGACACTACCGTATGTCGGCAACAGCTTGAGCTTCGTGCTGTTTCACGATATGGGCAACGTCTTCTACCACCCGAGCGACATGTTCCCCAGCTTTCTGCGCTTCCACCAGCCGAACCACCAGACGTGCGAGCAGGTGACGGGCGTGACCATCGGGACGTGTAACTTCAACTACTTCTCGCACGCCATCGGCATTGGCGCGCGGTACCACACGGCGGTCGGGCCGATTCGTCTCGACCTGAGCTACAACCTGAATCCAACGATCTATCCGGTGTTTCCGACGGGCGGCTCCACGGCGGCGCCGTACTCGGCGAATTCGGGGCACTTTCAGTTCTTCTTCAGCATTGGGCAGGCGTTCTAAGAACAGTTGTCAGTTGTCAGTTGTTAGTTGTCAGTGGGTTGGTTTGGCGTGAGGCTTCGAGGGATGATGGTACGGGTTGGCAGGGCGGGATGGATCGCGGCAATGGCAGGGTTGCTCGTATGCGCGGGGGCGTGGGCGCAGACCGGGGCACCGGCGCCGGTGCCTGGCACGACGCCGGCGACGACGACCCCAGCGACTGTCGCCGTGCCGGTGCCGCAGCCTGGGGCTTCGACGAAGGAGGCTGCGGCGGCACGCGCGGCGGATGCCGCGCTGACCACGCCGCGTCCGTTGCAGGGCGAGGCTTCTTCGCTGGGTGAGGTGACGATGCTGCCCTCCGACCCGTTGACGCCACCGGTGAAGCCCGCTGCCGGCGTGGTCGCGGACCAGGTGATCGGCGTGGTGAATGGGGATCTCGTTTTAGAGAGCGATGTGAATGAGGAGCGGCGGTTCGAGGCCTTCGAGCCGTTTACAACGCCGGGTTCGTTCTCGCGCGATCGCGCCCTGAGCCGGCTGATCGATCGCACGTTGATTCTGCAGCAGGCAAAGCTGCAGCCAGACCAGGTGGTGACGACCGCGCAGGCGGAGGCGCAGCTGCAGATGCTGCGTAAAGATCTGCCGGCGTGCAAGAACGTGTGCGAGACGGATGCGGGCTGGGACAAGTTTGTGGCGGACCAGGGCTTCACCATGCCGGAGCTGGTGCAACGCTGGCAGCAGCGCATGGAGATCCTGAAATTTATCGAGATGCGCTTCCGCGCGGGCATCGAGATTACGCCGGCGCAGATCAAGGACTACTACGAGAAGAACATGCTGCCGCAGTACGCGAAGGTGCACGCGACGCCGCCGAAGGTCGAGGTGATCTCGGACCGCATCCAGGAGGTGCTGCTGGAGCAGCAGGTGAGCAACCTGCTTTCGGATTGGCTGACATCGTTGAAGGCTGAAGGAAACGTGAGGATTATGCGGCCGGGTGAGGTGCAGCCGTGAGCGACGAGAAGGATTTAGAGCGGGAGCGGCCGGAAGAGTCTACCGCCCATGTCTCAGAGGCGAGACATGGGGCACCCAGGCATTGGGGTTGGAAGGTCGCGCGTGGGCTGGCGTGGGTTGTCGGGTCGTTCCTGTTGCTGGTGGTGCTACTGGTTGCAGGCTTCTCGTGGTACTCGACGACGCCGGACTTCGACCGGCGCGTGGGCGCTGAAGTGGTGAACGTGCTGGAGACGGCGACCGGTGGGCGGGTCGAGCTGGGACACATCTCGTTCAACCTTTGGCACCTCGCGATCGAGGCGGACAACCTGGTGATTCACGGACTCGAAGGTCCGGGTGAAGCACCCTATCTGGCCGCGAATAAGATCTTCGTGCGGGTGAAGATCGTGACGTTCGTGCAGCACGCGACGAACACGGGGATCGCCTCGCATATCGGTCTGAGTCTTCTGCGCGTGGAAGAGCCGCGGGTTCACCTGATCGTTTACAAAGATGGCAAGACGAACCAGCCCGTTCCGAAGCATCCGACGCCGAGCACGGAGCCGGTGCAGGATACGCTGCTCGACCTGAAGGCGAACGAGGTCGAACTGGTGCATGGCGTGGCGCAGGTGAACGATCGCGCCATACCGTTCGACCTTGCGGCGCAGGACCTGAACGCGAACGTGCAGTACCTTGCAGCAACCGATCGCTATGGCGCGACCGTCGATCTGCGCGATCTGCAGACGAAGATGGCGAAGGAGCCGGAGGCGAAGTCCAGCCTGCACCTGGAGGCGCAGCTGGGACGCGATATGGCCGCGCTGACCGCCTTTGACTTCCACTCGGGCGAACACTCCGAACTGACGGCTGAGGGCTCGATCAATCACTTCGACAAGCCGGAGTGGCAGGCGAAGGTGGTGGGCGAACTGGAGTTGAAGCAGATCCAGGTACTCGGCGGAGTGGATGGGCTTGAGGCGGGCACGCTCGACCTGAATGTTGCCGGGCACAGCTGCTATGTGGCGCCGGCGGTGGCGCAGAAGAAGCCGCGGCTGCTCGACCGGTTACGCAGCCGGCGCGAGGCGCAGGTGGCCGCGCCGAAGACGCTGCCGCCGTCTCCGCTTTGCTCGGCGGGGTACCTGCTGGTGGGTTCGGTGAAGACGAACCATGCCGCGTACGTGAACCAGTATGTGCGGGTGCGCGACGTGAATGCGCAGGCACAGTTGAAGGTGACCCCGACGCAGCTGCTGTTTACCGCGCTGACCGGCCGGTTGCAGACAGGCGGGAGCGCGACCGGCGAGCTGAAGATCGACAACTGGCTGGGCGAGGCGCCGACGAACACGGAGAAGACCTCGGCGACGGTGAAGGGCGCGACGACGACCGCCAACAAGACTTCGGTCGCGGTGACCGGCACCCCTTCCGTTTCGACCGCGCCGACGGTGACGAACGTGGCGCCCGCGCATGCGTATCTGACGGTGAACGTCGACAAGATTCCGCTGCGTACGATCATGGCGATTGCGGCACCGAAGAACTACGGCGACCTGGGCTTCGATACCTCGATCAACGGTCCAGTAACGGTGGAGTGGGGCGGACCGGCTACGAATATCGCCGACACCGTGCAGGTGCAGGCCGATTTGAAGATGGCGCCGGTTGGCTCGCGACCCGGACGGGACATTCCCGTAAGCGGCGAGATCCTCGGCCACTATGACGGAGCGCGCCAGATTGTGAACGTGCAGCGGCTTGCGCTTTCGACGCTGAGGTCGAACCTGGTCGCCGATGGTGTGCTCGGCGTGAACAACGGCGATCCGTTGACTGCGTTGAATGTGAATCTTACGGTCGGCGACCTGGGCGAGTATGACCAGCTGTTGACGACGCTGGGCTTGACCGGCAACGGCAAGAAGGGCGTGCAGGCGATTCCGATCACGCTGCATGGGACTGCGGCGTTCCAGGGCACAGCTCGCGGCGCGATTGCGAAGCTGGATGTAAAAGGACATCTGCAGGCGAACAACCTGGAGGTTCGGCTGGGAGATTTTGTGACTCCTCCGCCGCCTGCGCCTGCAGCGCCTCCGGCAAATCTGATTACCGCTGCGGCAATGTCGGGGACGACTGCGAAGCCGGTGGTTGCGAAGGCCGCGACTACGCCGACCGACATCCACATCGATTCGCTGGTGGCGGATGCGGAGTACACGCCGCAGGGACTCGCAGTGGCGAGCTCAACCATCACGCAAGGCACGGCCGTGTTGCATCTTGCCGGATCGTTCAAGCCGCGAACTGTCTACAAGCATCGCGTCGCCACGTATGTGTGGGACGACGGCACAGCGATTGATGTAAAGGTGCAGCTTGGCAACGCGAACGTCGGCGACCTGCTTGCGATTGCGGGGCAGCAGCAGGCGATTCCGCTGACCGGAACCATTGCGGTGAACGCCCACGCTGCTGGGACGCTCAAGAACCTGGGCGGGTCGGGAACGATCTCGCTGACGAACGGCGTGGCATACGGCGAGTCATACCAGGCGGTGAACGTGAACCTGAGCGTGACCGGGCAAGACATCGAAGCATCGCAAATCTCGCTGCAGCTGCATGGCATGACGATCGCCGGCAACGGCGGGTACGACCTCGGCACGAAGCATCTCCACGCGCATATTGCGGGCAGCAATCTGCAGCTTTCGAAGTTCGATACGGTCCGCAAGGCAAACCCGAATGCCGACGCACTGCTGAGCCTGAATCTGGATGCGAACGGCACGGTCGAGCAGCCGGGCTTGAACGCGCAGGTGAAGCTGGCGAACATGGTGGTGGACCAGAAGGCGATCGGCTCCGCCAACCTGACGGCGCAGAGCCAGGGGACGCTGGTGCGCTACAACCTGACGTCGAACCTGGTGGGCGCAACGGTTGCGGCGGACGGCCAGACCAATCTGACGGGCAATTACCAGACCGACGCGAAGCTGACGCTGAGCGGGCTCGACCTGCAGAAGGTGCTTGCGACCTTCCAGCCCGGCGGCACGACGGTCGCTTCCTCGAACATCGCGGGCACCGTGACGGTGAGCGGCCCGGCCAAGACGCCGATGGCGCTGACCGGCGAGGCCGACTTCAGTGCGTTCTCCGTCACCGCTCAGGGCATTACGCTGCAGACACAAGGACCGCTGCGGATTGGCCTGCACAATGGCCAGGCAACGCTGGACGCGGTCCACATCACCGGGCCGGATACGGACCTGCGCGCGAGCGGTTCAGCGCAGGTGTTTGGCGCGATCGACCCCAAGACTGGGCAGCCGAGCTCCACGGCTGGTCGGCTTGATGTGAAGGCGCTCGGCAGCATCAACGTCTCGATTGCGCACACCTTCGACCCGGATCTGATCACGAGCGGCAAGGTGGTGTTCTCGGTGGGCGCGGGCGGCACGCTGGGCGACCCGGCGCTGAACGGCAATGTTCAATTCCAGAACGTGAATGCCGCGGTGGATGGCGTGCCGAATGGCTTGAGCAACATGAACGGCACACTGGTCTTCAACCAGAATCGCCTGGTGGTGCAGTCGCTGACCGCGACGACAGGCGGCGGGCAGTTGAAGATCGGCGGCTTCCTCACCTATCGCGACGGCTTGTATGCGGACCTGACCGCGACCGGTGACGTGGTGCGGGTGCGGCTGTACGGCTTGTCCGCGACGGCGAACGCAAGCCTGCGCCTGCAGGGCGGCCCGCAGGGCGCGCTGCTGAGCGGCAACGTGCTGCTGACGCGTTTTGGCGTCGGGCCAGATGTGGACTTCGCGGCGTTCGCTTCGACCGGCGGTGTGAATGCGCCGCCCGACCCTTCGGCGGCTTCGAACAAGATCCGCATGGATATCCACGTGGTCAGCTCGCCGCAGCTCGACTTTCAGAACAGCTATGCGAAGCTAGCCGGAACGGTCGACCTGACGGTGCGCGGCACAGTGGCCGAGCCGACCGTGCTGGGGCGCATCCAGATCACCGATGGCAGCGCGACCTTTGCCGGCGTGAACTACCAGCTGCAGCGCGGCAACATCTACTTCTCGAATCCGGTGCGTATCGATCCGCAGATCGACCTGGACGCCACGGCGCGCGTGGAGACGTACGACGTCACTATCGGCCTGCACGGAACGACCTCGAACCTGAAGACGACCTACCGTTCGGACCCGCCGCTGAGCGAGGCGGATATCTTCTCGCTGCTGGCGCTCGGACGGACCCAGGAAGAGTCACAGATTCAATCCGAGCAGGAGACTGCGGCGGGTACCGACCCGACGACGAATGCGTTGCTGGGCGGCGCTCTGAATGCGACCGTCAGCAGCCGCGTGTCGAAGCTGTTTGGCGGCGCGAGCGTGAAGATCGATCCGGCGTATGTCGGCACGCTGGGCGGCTCGTCGGCGCGCATCACGGTGCAGCAGCAGGTGACGCAGCAGATTACGTTTACGTTTGCAACCAACGTCAACTACTCGGCAGAGCAGTTGATCCAGGTGGCGTACGAGCTGACGCCGACGACGTCCCTGGTCGCGACCCGCGATGAGAGCGGCGTCTTCAGCATCGTATACAAAATCCGCAAGCGGTATCGCTAGCGGAAGCACAGGTAAGCCACGACTTTTGTTCGACTTCGGTGTTAGCTTTCTTGATGCTGTGGTTCAGGAGGGTGTCATGAGTTGGAATCGTCGTTTTGGAGTTGTCGCTCTTGCCGGGTTGCTGATGGCGGGAGCCAGTGGAAGCGTTGCGCGCGCCGCGGCAGAGACGCCGCACGCACAGGCGGCCGATGGACAGGATGCGCAGGTGCAGTCGGACCTGCAGCAGATTCTGAAGACCAAGCGGCTGAAGAATGTAACTGGACAGGTGTCGAACGGGGTCGTGACGCTGACGGGCACGGTCGAGGACTTCCAGGACAAGCTGGATGCCGAGAAGAAGGCGAAGAAGGTCGCGCGCGGCGCCACCATTCAGGACAACATCGAGGTGGGCGGCCCGGCAGTTCCGGATGAGGAACTCGGCCAGAAGCTGGCCGGCAGGTTGAGCATCGACGGCCTGAATCCGGCGCTGACGCAGTTCGAGTTCTTCAGCCTGAGCGTGCAGCACGGGATCGTGACGCTGAACGGCTTTGTGGTGTACCCGGCCGAGAAGGATTGGGCGATGGGCGAGCTGTCGACGTACAAGGGTGTGAAGGGGATCGTCGACCACGTGCAGGTTGCGCCGCCTTCGCCGAACGACGATCGCATTCGCCGAGCGATGGCCGCGGCGATCTACGGCTATCCGACCTTCACGCGCTATGCCATTGACCCGCAGAAGCCGATCCGCATCCTGGTGCTGAACGGCAACGTAACGCTGGTGGGTGTGGTGGATTCGCAGGCGGACAAGGAGACGGCGAACATTCGCGCGAACGGTGTTGCCGGTGCCTTCAAGGTGACGAACAACCTGCAGGTTGCGGGGCCGAACGAGAAGTAAGCACGGGCGACCGCAAAGGCGTTCTCGTCGCGGACGGCGGCCACTTCGTGGCGTGTTAAACGCTTTGCGTTTTTGTTCTAACGACAACGGCGTTTGTGCGGCCGCTACAATGGTCCTATGGCTGGATGGTGGAAGAGCACGGCGGCAACGCTCGAGATGATCAAGTGGGAACACTCCATCTTCGCGTTGCCGTTCGCTTTGTGCGGCGCGATGCTGGCGGCCGATGGCTGGCCGGCATGGTCGAAGCTGGGTTGGATTGTGCTTTGCATGATCTCGGCGCGATCGGCGGCGATGGCGTTCAATCGGTTGGTGGACGCGGAGCTGGATAAGGCCAACCCCCGCACGGCGATGCGCGCCATTCCTGCAGGACAGTTGGGCTCGGGCTTTGTGGCCGCCTTCGTGGTGGTGGCTGCAGCGGTCTTCGTGCTGGGCACGGCGATGCTGAATCGGCTGACGCTGGAGCTTGCGCCGTTCGCGCTGATTGTTGTCCTGGGCTACAGCTACATGAAGCGGTTGACGCGTTGGTCGCACCTGGTGCTGGGGCTTGCGCTCGGCATTGCGCCTTCAGCCGCGTGGATCGCGGTGCGCGGCAGCTACGATCGGCGCATGCTGGTGCTGACCGCGCTGGTGATGCTCTGGGTTGGCGGGTTCGATGTGCTGTACGCGTGCCAGGACTTTGAGCACGATCGCAGGGTGGGCTTGAACAGTGTGCCGGCGGCGTTTGGCATGGAGGGCGCCTTCCGGATCGCGCGGTTCATGCATGTGGCGGTGGTTCTGCTTGCGGTCTGGCTCGACCAGCTCTTTCAACTTGGAGTGGTGGGCTATGCGGGAACCGTGGTGGTCGCGGGCCTGCTGCTGTATGAGCAACTGATCGTTTCGCCCCGGGATATACGCCGGATGAATGCAGCGTTTTTCCTCTTGAACGGCGTGATCTCGGTTGTGTTCTTTCTGTTTGTTGCCGGTGCCATCTTTCGTCGAGGCATGTAGCAGACAGACGAAAGGCTCGCCATAGCGGCGAGCCTTTCGTTGTTGGGGAGGGCTGAGTTGGAGGGCTGGGGGTTAGTGCTTGTCGTGATGCTCGAGATGACCGAGACCGCGCTGAATCGAGTCTTTTACGCTTTCCGCCGCGTTGGTGATGCCGGTGCGGAGATCGTGGCCGGTATTGTGTTCGTCACGGTATACGGGGTCGGTGCTGTATGCGGGGTCGGCAGAATCGTACGGCGTCTCACGATCGGTGGTGTGGTTATGAGCGAGGTCATGCGCGGTATCCTTCACGCTTCCCCACGTCTGCTTGGCATGGCCTTTTACTTCGTCGGCTGCGCCTTCGTTCGCAAGTTTCTGATTGTCGAAAGTTTCGCCGAACGCCTGCTTGATCTTGCCCTTGGCTTCGTCGAAGATGCCGGAGGCTTTGGTGTCATTCATGGTCGTACTCCCTTGCGTGCGGGTTTGGCATACAAACTTTATGCGTCCGCGTGTAGAGTTGCTGGTCTAGTCTTGGTACCAGGGAGGCAAACGCTTGCTTAGAGTGCGCGCCTGCCGGAGAGAAGGTTGAAGATCAGAACGATGATGGCAAGGACGAGAACGATGTGGATCCAGCCGCCGAGGGTGTAGCCGCTGACCAGACCCAGAAGCCAGAGGATGACGAGAATGATGGTGATAGTCCAAAGCATTGGTAGTTCTCCCGTAAATTCGCCTGGCTTGACTTCTGCCTTGCGTTGTGAGTGTGCGGCCGAAACGGCCTCCAAGTGATAGGTTGCGGTATATCGTTTCCGGGTTATCCATCGTTTAAATGTTTGCGAGGTTTGTGCTTTGAAATCAGGGTTTGAAGTGGAAATGTTGGCGGGTCCCACGAACGTGGCGGCGGAGCGGTTCGGGGTGAAGATTGCCATTCAAGGAGAGCTGGGCTCGAATAGCCACATGGCTGCGCTGAACGTGCTCTCGGGCCAGGGTGGGGTGTTGTTCAGCCAGGTGGCGCAGGCACGGACGCGATCTTCGATGGGAGTTCCGGAGCTGATGCCGTGCGGGCTGTCGGCCGACGTGTTCGAGCGGCTGGCCGATGGCTCGGCCGGTATGGCGGTGCTGCCCATCGAGAACAGCCTGTATGGCAGCGTCTTCGAACACTACGATCTGTTGCTGGATAGCGGCGTCACGGTGGTGGGCGAGACCATGTTGCGCATCCGGCATAACGTGATCGCCGCGCCGGGGGTAAGACTTGGAGATCTGCGCCGGGTGATGTCGCACCCGGTGGCTCTGTCGCAGTGCCGCAAGTGGCTGCGGCAACATCCGCAGATTGAGGCCGTGCCTTTCTACGACACGGCCGGCAGTGTGAAGGAAGTGATGCGATCCGGCAGCCGCGACTGCGCAGGACTGGCGCCGGAACTGGCCGCGCGCGAGTACGGCGGCCAGGTGATCCTGGGTGGGGTCGAGGACCATAGGGAAAACTACACGCGGTTCTACGTATTGACCGCAGCCAAGGTGACGCGCTGGGCGGCGGATGCCAATAAGGCCAGCGTGGCGTTCAGCCTGGAGCATCGGCCGGGTTCGTTGATCGAGGCGCTCGAGGTCTTTCGCCGCGCCGGGCTGAACCTGACCAAGATCGAGTCCCGTCCCGTTCCAGGTCGGCCGTGGGAGTACGTGTTCTTCGTGGATGTGCGCTTTGAAGACGGCCGGCGGCTGGATGCCGCACTCGAGGAGCTGCGCGGGACCTGCGAGATGGTCAAGGAGCTCGGGCGATACAAGGCGGCTGTGTCCGAATCGCACTAGCAGACGGACTCCGAGCCGATCGGAAATGAGTGAGGAAAGTTAAGATCCTCGGCGCTGATCCATCGGCACGGGCGCATCGTACTAGCGGTGCAGCCGTGCGGCTCGCTCCGGCGGCCGGGCGGAGCGCGCCGTGTTCGGCCGCGTAAAGCGCGTTTCATCCTCCTGCCTGTAGAACGCGCTTTCAAACGTAGCGGCGTTGGCACGATTCGTGCTGATGGAAGAACTGCCGATAGGTACGGATGGGTCATGTGGGATGGTGGGTGAGTCGATTCCGGAATATGATGCATCGAATAGTTGAAAATTTGATAGAGGTACACTCAACATGCCAAACGATTTCGTAAGTGTCATCAAGCCAACCGGAGCCAAGCCGGCGGAGGCGAGCGGGAGAATCGAAGCTCGCGGCGGGTCGGTACCGGTTCTGCCGGTGCGCGACACGGTGTTATTTCCGCACGCGGTTTTGCCGCTGACCGTGGGGCGCGAGAGTTCGATCCAATTGATTCAATCACTTGGCGAAGAGAAGACCATCCTGGTGGTGGCGCAGCGCGATGCTCGCCTGGACGCGCCGACTGGTGCCGACCTCCACAACGTGGGCACTCGCGCGACCGTGCACAAGGTCGTGAAGATGCCGAACCAGAGCCTGTTTGTATTTACCGAGGGAAACGAGCGCGTGCGCTTGGGCGAGTACACCCAGCACAATCCGTTTATGACTGCCGAATACACTGTGATTGACGAGAGCGAGCCGCAGAAGGCACCGGAGCTCGAGGCGCTGCAGCGGAACGTCGTCAGCCAGTTCCAGACCATTGTGACCTCGTCGCCGACGCTTTCAGACGACCTGCAGACGATCGCGATCAACATCGACGAGCCCGGGCGCCTGGCGGATTTCATCGCGTCGAGCCTCCCATTTTTGACGACCGCCGACAAGCAGGAGCTGCTGGAGACGCCCGATGTGACGGCGCGCCTGGAGCGCGTGAACAAGCACCTGGCGAAGGAGCTGGAGGTGCAGCAGTTGCGCACCAAGATCCAGACCGAGGTGCAGGATTCGGTGCAGCAGTCGCAGCGCGATTACTACCTCCGCGAGCAGTTGAAGGCAATCCAGAAGGAGCTGGGCGATCTGGACGACACGGCCAAGGATATTGCCGAGTTGAAGGCGAAGATTGAAGGCGCCGGAATGCCGGAGGAAGTGCAGAAGGACGCGCTGAAGGAGCTTGGGCGGCTGAGCCGGATGAATCCTGCGGCGGCGGATTATTCGCTCACCCGCAACTATGTGGAGTGGCTGGCGGTGCTGCCGTGGGCGAAGACGAGTTCGGGTGAGGTCGACATCCTGAAGGCGAAAGAGTGCCTGGATGAGGACCACTACGGGTTGAAGAAGGTTAAGGATCGCATCCTCGATTACCTGTCGGTGCGGCGCCTGAAGCCGGATATGAAGGGGCCGATCCTGTGCTTCGTCGGGCCTCCGGGGGTGGGTAAGACTTCGCTGGGACGGTCGATTGCTCGGGCATTGGACCGCAAGTTCTCGCGGATCTCGCTCGGCGGTATGCACGATGAGGCGGAGATTCGCGGACATCGCAGGACGTACATCGGCGCGCTTCCGGGGCAGATTATCCAGCACCTGAAGCGGGTCGAGGTGAAGGATCCGGTGTTCATGCTGGACGAGATCGACAAGCTGGGCCGCGACTTCCGCGGCGATCCTGCGAGCGCACTGCTGGAGACGCTGGACCCGGAACAGAACAACACGTTCCGTGACAACTATCTCGATCAGCCGTTCGACCTGTCGAAGGTGCTGTTTATCTGCACGGCGAACCAGCTCGACACGATTCCCGGGCCGCTGCTCGATCGCATGGAGATTATTGAGCTGACCGGTTACACCGAGGAAGAGAAGGTTGCGATCGCCGAAAAGTACCTGATCCCGCGGCAGATCAAGGAGAATGGCGTGCCGCCGGAGATGATCGAAATTCCGCGGGACAGCGTCGCGCTGATCGCGCGTCACTACACGCGAGAAGCCGGCGTGCGCAAGCTGGAGCAGCAGATTGGCACCGTTGTGCGCAAGCTGGCGCGCAAGATTGCCGAAGGACGGACCGAGAAGCTGACGATTACGCCGGAGGTGATTCACGAGTTTCTGGGCGGAATCAAGGTGCGCGTCGACACCGAGATTGCGGAGCGGACGAAGCGGCCAGGAGTCGTGGTTGGGCTTGCCTGGACTCCTGCGGGCGGCGACATTTTGTTCATCGAAGCGAACAAGATGAAGGGCAAGGGCGGCTTCAACATCACGGGGCAGATTGGCGATGTGATGAAGGAGTCGATGCAGGCTGCGCTGACGTGGGTTCGCTCAAACGCGCTTGCGCTGGGGCTCGATGAGGACTTCACCAAGGAGGTCGACCTGCACATTCACGTGCCTGCGGGAGCGATTCCGAAGGACGGCCCGAGCGCGGGCGTGACGATGGCCACTGCGCTGGTAAGCCTGCTGACAGACCGGCCGGTGCATCCGCTGACCGCGATGACGGGTGAGATTACGCTGAGCGGCGATGTGCTGCCGGTTGGCGGAATCAAGGAGAAGTTCCTGGCGGCGAAGCGCGCGGGAGTTCGGGACGTAATTATGCCGATCGACTGCAAGCAACAGGTGGATGAGGATCTGACTCCGGACCAGATTGAGGGAATTACGATCCACTACGCGCGGCACATCGAGGATGTTCTCGCGGTGGCGCTGCCGAAGTCGAAGGATGAAGCGGTACACGATGAAGAGGTGCGAGAAGAAGTGCTGAGCGCGGTTGCTTAGGCGGGGAGGGTACCCCTCCCCGTACTTTTATGCAAAGTATTCAAAGTAGATGCTTTAGGTTCGGGCCTCTGATTTGCAGCTCCGGTTGAAGTTGCACTAAAAATGGGCACCCACTTTTTGAAGTGGGTGCCCGTTTTTTTGGGGGATGGCCAACCAGGTCTCAGAAGGGGGTGTCTGAGGGGCAAAGAGGTGAGGGATGGCGACCAAGAAAGCGGCTTCAAAGAAGGCAGCTTCAAAAAAGGCTCTGAGTAAGAAGGCAGCTTCAAAAAAGGCTCCGAGTAAGAAATCGGTCTCTCTGAAGAAGACGGGGAAGGATCCTGAGGGTGGGCTGACGGCGGAGGGGCGGAAGGCTTACAACGAGGCGACGGGTGGGCATCTGCGTCCGGGAGTGAAGCGTGCGGCGAATACTCCGGAGAAGAAGAAGCGGAAGGGATCGTTTCTAACCAGGCACTTTACGACGCCGCAGGGGCCGGTGGTGAAGGATGGCGAGCCGACCAGGCAGGCGCTGCAGGCTGCGGCTTGGGGGGAACCGGTGCCGAAGAGCGTGGCGGATGAGAAGAAGCTGGCGGCTCAGGGGAGGAAGTTGCTGGCGGAAAGCAAGGAAGGGAAGTAGGGGCTTTCTTGCTTGGGTGGGAGTCGTACTTCCCATGTCTCAGAATCGAGACATGGGGCACGTGGAGTTTTTGCTGAGGGTGAGAAGTTCGGTCGTTTGCTGCGGGAAAGGAGAGCCCACCCTAGCTCCGCGAGGGTGGGGCACCCGGGATCGTGATGGTTTGTGGGTTAGGGGACCCACTCATCGCGGAGGCGCGATGAATGGGGCACGGGAAGATTTTTGGGGGCGCTTGCGGTGCGGAGGGGGAGCGGGTAGGCTCACGGTATTCCGTTTGGTGGAGAGTGCGCGTGCGGCGTTTTGGATTGGTTGCGGTGGGGTTGTGGGTTGCGGCAGTTGCCGTAGGAGCGGCGCAGCAGGCTGGGCAGCAGGCGGCGAAGAAGGTGGTGACGACGGCGGCGGATCTGCCGGGGTTTTCGTACACGCTGACTGAGCCGCCGAGCCAGTTGCTGGTTTCGGATGATGCGACGTTCGACGTGCTCGCGGATAAGGTGAAGGCCGACGCGGATGCGGTGCTGGCCGGGTACGACATTGAGGATAAGGCGTCGCTGCGCTCGATCTACAGCGCGTTGCTGGATGTGGAGCTGCTCGAAGGTGACTGGAAGGCGGCGTCGGGTTCCATCGCGCAAATTGCTGCGCTCGAAGACAAGCCGGAGGCCAAGGCGACCGCGGGGTTGTTGTCGCGGGCGATCGTCGAGGGTGCTCAGGATGCGGGTGCGGGGACGGGGCCGGCATTTCAGCAGGCGTTTGCGAAGCACTTTGCGCAGGATGTGCAGGCGATCCCGTGGGCGGCTTCGGGCGAGACGCTGAAGGGCTTGAAGACGAGCCTGCAGATTGTGACGCCGGAGCTGATTCTGAACAGCGTAAAGGGCAATTCCGACCCTGCGGCGGCGAAGGCGGGCGAGGTGATCGGGTTCGATGGCGCGGTGGGGCTGGTGGATGCGCGGTTGGAGCTGCGAGAGTTTTTGCCACTGAAGGAACAAATTCTGGCGGTGGTTATGCCCGTCGTGGCTGCGCATCACGAGGTGAAGCCGGACATCTGGGCGGCGCGGGATGTGACCTTATCACCGAACCAGAAGCTGACGCCGGTGCGGATTGCGATCTTCGATTCGGGCGTGGATACGTCGCTTTATCCGGGACAGCTGTTTGTCGACCCGAAGCCGGGCGTGCATAGCCCGCATGGGCTGGCGTTCGACCAGCAGGGTGCGCTGTATAACGGCGACCTGCAGCCGCTGACCCCGGAGCAGAAGACGGAGTATCCAAAGTTTCTCGCTTTGTCGCAGGGCTTGGACGACCTGGAGAATGGACTGGATACGCCGGCGGCGGCGGATGCACGGAAGCTGATCTCGACGATGCCTGCCGACCAGATGCAGCACTTTTCCGACATGGTCTCGTTTATGGGGCAGTACGGGCATGGGACTCATGTGGCGGGGATCGCGGTTAAGGGTGATCCGGCGGCGCGGCTGGTGGTGATCCAGTTTGACGACTCGTTGCCGGACCTGCCGTTTGCTCCGTCAGTGGCGTGGGCGGAGAAGTTCAAGGCCGACTTCAAGATGGTGGGCGAATACCTGCGCGACAACAACGTGCGCGTGGTGAATATGAGCTGGGCGGATAGCCAGGGCGAGATCGAGCAGTGGCTGCAGAAGACCAGCCCCACCACGGCCGAAACCAACAAGGAACTGGCGGCGCAGGTCTACGCGGTGTGGCGGGAAGCGGTGATGGGTGCGATGACGACCGCGCCGAACACGCTGTTTGTGTGCGCGGCGGGAAACTCGAACAGTAATGCGAGCTTTCTGGGGGATGTGCCGGCTTCTTTGAAGCTGCCGAACCTGGTGACGGTGGGCGCGGTGGACCAGGCGGGGGATGAGACGTCGTTTACCAGCTATGGGCCGACGGTGCTGCTGGATGCGGATGGGTTCCAGGTGGAGAGCTTTGTGCCGGGCGGCACGCGGCTGAAGGAGTCGGGGACGTCGATGGCGTCGCCGAATGTGGCGAACCTGGCGGCGAAGCTGTTTGCGATCGACCCGAAGCTGACGCCGGAGCAGGTGCTCAACGTGATGGAGAAGACGGCGACGCCGAGTGCGGATGGGCGGCTGCATCTGATCGATCCGAAGGCTGCGGTGGCGATGGTGAAGGGCTTGCCGGCGAAGTAGACCCTGCGTGCTTGGTAGCATGGAGGAGTGAGAGTCGATGTGCTTTGCTTTGGGGTTTTGAAGGATTTTTTCGGCGGCGAGCGGGATGTGGTGGAGCTCGGCGAGGGTGCACGCGTGGGCGAGTTGGTGGAGCTGCTGCGGGGGCGTGGGGGAGTGGATTCGGCGGTTTGGGGGGCGCTGGCGGTGGCGGTAAACCGGGAGTATGCCGGGGTGGAGACGGTGCTAAGGGATGGGGATGAGGTGGCTCTGTTGCCTCCGGTTTCGGGGGGGATTGGTGCTGGATCGGCTGGTCCGGAGAGTTTGCTTCCCATGTCTCAGAATCGAGACATGGGGCACCCGGAGATTTTAGCGAGTCAAGAGTGAAGGCGAGTTGAGGTGGATTTTGCGGGTTGAGATTTTGGATGTTGTACTGCCGACGAGCGAGGTGATCGAGTCGATCAAGGCCGGGGCGGACGGGGCTGTTTGTGTGTTCGACGGGATTGTGCGGAACAATACGCGCGGGCGGGAGACGCTGTACCTGGACTACGAGGCGTATCGCGAGATGGCGATTGAGCAGATGCGCGGGCTGGCGGCGGAGGCGGTGGAGAAGTTTGGGGTGAGAGATGTGGCGGTGCTGCATCGGCTGGGCCGGCTGCAGGTGGGCGAGACGAGCGTGCTGATCGTGGTGGCGAGCGCGCATCGCGGGGCGGCGTTCGAGGCGTGCCGGTGGCTGATCGATACGCTGAAGAAGCAGGTGCCGATCTGGAAGAAAGAGACGTTTGCGGATGGGGTGGTCTGGGCGGATGGGGAGCCGTTTCCGGTGGGGGTGGGGTTGAAGGGGTAAGAACAGGCAACGGCCTCGCGCGGAGAGCGCGGGAAAGGACGCGGATTTTCGCGGTTTAAGGTCGGGAGTCTTATGGGGGTGGGGACCGTCTAAATGTTGGAAGGGGAATGGGTTGCGCGGACGGTGGTCGGGTGCGTGGGGGTGGGTTGGGCTGCTGCTGGTGGGGTGCGTCTGCTGGGGGCAGGCGCCGATTGAGCGGAAGACGCCGGAGCTGGATCAGAATTTGCCGCTGCAGACGTTGAAGCTGCAGTCGAGGCTGGTGACGCTTTCGGTGAACGCGGTGGATGCGAACGGGTCGCCGGTGGGTGGGCTGGAGCAGAGGGATTTTCGCGTGCTGGAGGACGGCAAGGAGCAGAAGATTGCGTTCTTCGATAAGCAGTCGAGTACGCCGCTTTCGATTGTGCTTGCGCTCGATGGCAGCGAGAGCGTGCAGCGGAACGAGAAGCTGGAGAAGCAGGCGGCGGAGCGCTTTGTGAAATCGGTGGTGAGGACCGATGGCGGGCCACAGGGCGACGAGGTGGACCTGATGGAGTTCGACGAGACGGTGACGGAGGTGGTCTCGTTTACCAGCGACCGCAAGCGGCTGAGGGATGGGTTTGACCACATGGAGCGGGGGGATGCGACGGCGTTATACGACTGCGTGTACCTGGCGTCGCAGCGGCTGGGGCAGACCAGGCAGGGTGACGGCCGGCGGCGGGTGCTGGTGCTGATTACGGATGGCGGCGATACCGTGCACGGAGTGCAGTATCCGGCGGCGGTGGAGCAGGCGCAGCGTGCGGGCGTGATGATTTATTCGCTGATCGTGATCCCGATTTATGCTGACGCGGGGCGCAATACGGGCGGGGAACATGCGCTGATCCAGATGGCGGATGATACGGGCGGGAAGTATTTTTACGTGGAGGATGCGAAGGATCTGGGGCCGGCGTTGCAGAAGGTTTCGGAGGATCTGCGGACGCAGTATGTGCTGGGGTATTACGCGCCGGAGAAGGCTGCGAAGGACCGTGGGGATGGGTTCCGGGCGTTGAAGGTGGAGCTGACGACTTCGGATTTGGCGGGGAAGATTGGGTTGCGGTACCGGAGTGGGTATTACGCTGGTAAGGATGGAAAGGCGCCCTAGCGCCGGGCGGGCGCCACTTCGTGGGGTGTTGGGCTTCGCGTGGGCCTTCCGTTGGTCGGCTGAGGATCTTTGTGCCGACCAACGGGAGGACTGAGCGAAGCTTCCGGCGTACGCAGTACTCGCCCCAGGCAATAAGCTGGCCCGTCCGGCAGGACATGTCTTGAGGAGGTTTTAAGTGGAATTCGAGTTTGCAGGAGTAGCGGAAGGCATTGCGCGCGAGGCGGGTGCGCTGCTGAAGGGGTTTTACGAACGCGGCGTGAAGACCGAGTACAAAGGCGATGTCGACCTGGTGACGGAGGCCGACCGGGCGAGCGAGGCGTTGATCAAGCGGCGGCTGGCCGAGGCCTTTCCGGAGCACGGCATCTACGGCGAAGAGGGCACGCGCGAGCGCATGGGCGGCGAGTACCGGTGGTACGTCGACCCGCTGGATGGCACGACGAACTTTGCGCATGGGTTTCCGGCATTTTGCGTATTGCTGGGTTTGGAGCGACGGACGGCGGGACTGGCCGAGGATCAGGACGGCGAGATGGTTGCCGGCGTGACCTACGATCCACTGCGGGACGAGATGTTTCTGGCCGAGCGCAGCAAGGGCGCGTGGCTGAATGGGCGGCAGATTCATGTGTCGAAGACGGCGAAGCTGCAGGAGTCGCTGACGGCGACGGGGTTTCCTTCGCAGAAGCGCCATAAATCGCCGAACGTGCACTTCTACCAGGAGATTACGCTGCGTTCGCATGGCGTTCGGCGGGCGGGGTCGGCGGGGCTGGATTTGGCTTACGTGGCGTGCGGGCGGCTGGATGGATATTGGGAGTTCAATCTGAATCCCTGGGATACGTCGGCGGGGTCTTTGCTCGTCGAGGAGGCGGGCGGGACGGTGACGCACTTCGATGGCGGGAAGTTCACGCTGGACTCGCGCGAGTGCCTGGCGACGAATGGGTTGATTGCGGGCGAGATGAAGGAGCTTTTTGAGAAGATGTTTGCGGGTGAGGGGTTGGAGAGGATTCCGACGCCGGCGGAGTTTCGGGCGAGGCGTGAGGCGGAGGGGAAGTAGGCTGTTGGGCTGCTCCCGCTGCCTGAGTAACCCCACGTCAGGCTAGAAGCCGCCTGACATGGGGCACCCTTCATCACGAGCGCTGGCGGAGTAAACTGTGAGGCAGATGCGAAAGCGCACCGGCTATACCCTGCTTGTCGTTGTCCTGGTTTTCTGCGCGTTGGCTGTTGCCGTTTATCTGCGGCAGAAGGCGCCGCCCGAGGTGGCGCGGCTGCTGCCGGAGTCGGATGCGATTGTTTACTTCGACGTGAAGCCGCTGCGGGCCGCGACGCACTTTGACCGCAATGCACCGGCGCCTACGCCGGAGTATCAGCAGTTTATCGACGCGACGGGGATTGTGCCGGAGCGCGATTTGAACCAGGCGGCGTTCGCCTTGACTCGCATGGACAATCCCCAGGGGCCAAATGGCCCGGTGGCATTTTCCGAGGTGTTCGCGGGCAAGTTCGACTCGCTGCGGCTCGCGACCTGGCTGGCTGCCCATGCGAGCGCGCAGGAGACGTACGCGAACCACACGATCTTCGATATACCGAGCGAGGGGCGCACGCTGCGGGTGACGCTGCTGGATTATGAGACGGTTGCGGCTTCAAATGCGCCGACGACGGAGCAGCTTCACTCCATGATCGACCGGGCGCGTGCGGCGGCGAGTCCGTTTGCGGGCTGCTCGCTGCTGAATGCGCGGTATGCGGATGTGCCGCCGTTTTCGGAGGCGTGGGCGATTGGGCATATCGGGCTACCGTTTGGGGAGGGTGGCAGGATCAAGGTGGCGGGGCTGCAGTTGCCGGTGCCCGCCGACACGACCTTCGTGGCGAGCCTTCGGTATACGACTGCGCTGCATCTGAGAGTCGATGAGTTGACGGGGTCGGAGGCGGCCGCGGCGCAGTCGGCCGAGTCGCTGACGGAGCTGCTGAAGTTGTTTCGCACACTGCAGCAGGGGCAGCCTACGGACCCGCAGGTGAAGCAGTTTTTAGATTCGATTGCCATTGTGCCGCATAAGGATCGCGCTACGCTGACTGCGACTCTGCCGCCCGAGGTGTTGAAGAAGCTGACCTCGGCGCGGCCTTAGCGCTTACCTTGGCGCAGGGGAGAAGTTGGCTCTAAGCTATCTCTGGACTTACTCAAGCAACACGCACCACTACGACTCGCTCTAACCCGAAGAATCGAGAGAGAAGACTATGAAGACTACCGCTATCACGCTTGCCGCTGTTGCCGCTTTTCCGTTTGCCGCCCTCGCGCAGCAGGCACCGTTTGCTGATTACGCGCAGCAGAAGCCCGGTGCGCCGCACAAGATCACGGTTGGCGACTTGCCGGGGCCCGCACCGGAGCAGGCTGTCGATAACGGGCCGACGCTGGTAGACCGGCCGGAGGGTGCGTGGCCGCAGGCTCCGGCGGGCTACAAGGTGACGCTGTATGCCGGTGGGGATGCGCCGCCGATGACGCGGGCAGAGAACCAGAAGCAGATTACGCAGGCGAAGGAAGGCACGTTCAACATGCCGCGGCTGATCCGCACGGCGCCGAATGGGGACTTGTTCCTGTCGGATTCGCAGGCAGGGATCGTGTTCGTGATGCGCGGCACCGGGCCGGACGGGAAGGCGGCGCAGATTGAGAAGTTTGCGACAGGGTTGAAGCATCCGTTTGGAATTGCGTTCTATCCGGCGGAGAACCCGAAGTGGGTTTACGTGGCGAACACGTATTCGGTGGTGCGGTACCCGTATCACACGGGCGATCTGCACGCGACCGGAGCAGCGCAAACGCTGATCGGCGATCTGCCCGGTTACGCGCAGCTTCGTGGCGGTGGGCATTGGACACGGGATGTGGTGTTCTCGCCGGACGAGAAGCGGATGTTCATCTCGGTGGGGTCGGCTTCGAATATCGACGATCCGGATACGCATCCGACCGAGTTCCACCGGGCTGACGTGCTGGAGTTTACGCCGGAAGGCAAGTTCGTGAAGGTGTATGCGTCGGGGCTGCGCAACTGCGTGGGCGAGGCGATCAACCCGACGACCGGCTCGCTGTGGTGCTCGACCAACGAGCGCGATAATTTGGGCAACTACCTGGTGCCGGACTATGTGACGTCGGTGAAGGAGGGTGGGTTCTATGGCTGGCCGTGGTACTACATGGGCGATCACAAAGACCCGCGCCTGCCGCAGCCCTGCGCGGATGGGACGGCACCGAACCAGCAGGCACCGGCGCTGAGCGCGGACCAGGCAAACTCCTGCAAGCGCGTGGGCATCGGATCGAAGGTTCTGGTGCCGGATGTGCTGGTGCAGCCGCATATGGCTTCGCTCGAGATGGTGTTTGTGCCGAAGGGGACAGGGGCTTTCCCCGCGCAGTTTGCCGGAGATGCGTTTGCGGCGGAGCATGGTTCGTGGAATCGCGCGCAGCGCGCGGGGTACGAGGTAATCATGATCCCGTTCCATGATGGGCACGCCGAGGGCGGGTACGAGGACTTCCTGACCGGTTTCGTGACGCAGGATGGGAAGGTGTGGGGCCGGCCGGTGGGCGTGACGATCGCGAAGGATGGCAGCATGTTCGTGACCGACGATGGCAGCCGGAGCGTGTGGCACGTGACGAAGCAGTAAAACTTAACACCGATAAAGAGCGATGACACCGATTAGGGACAGAGACTGGTTCCTGTATCGGTGTCATCAGTTTTTATCGGTGTTAAGCCTTTGCTTAGTTGAGTTTTTGCAGGCGGGCTACTAGCTTTTCGGCGAGTGGTTCGCCGGATTCAGTCCAGAGGAGTCGGCTGGAGATGCCGCATTCTTTCTGGACGAGGAGGGTGAAGGCGAGGAGCATCTCCACGTTCTCCTTGATTTTGGCAGCGGCTTCGGCGCGGGCGTCTTCGTCGTCCCAGACTTCGTCTTCGTCGAAGACCCAGGAGCTGTCGAGGCCGAAGTCGACGCGGATCTGGCCGTTTTGTTCGAAGGTGGCGTCGTCGAACTCGGGGCCGAAGGCGAGGAACTTGACGGTGGTGGGCTGCTTGCGCCAGATGCCGTCCAGGCCGCCCTCGCCGGCTTCGAAGTGCCAGAGCTGCCACTTCATCTCGAACTCGTAGGCGGTGTCTTCGTGCAGGAGTTCGGTGGCCTCGGCGACGGCGTACTCGATCATCGAGGCTTTCGTGTCGGCGGTCTCATCGGCGCGCTTGTCGAGCACGTAGATGCGCTGGTAGACGGGTGGCTCGGAGAAGCTGACCGGGTAGGCGGCGGCCGCCGAGACGCGCGGCAGGCCGGAGACGCGCGCGAACTGGCGCAACACGCCGATGGTCGCGGCGGGCAGGCCGGCGAAGCGAAAGTTGGGGAACCAGAGACTGAGGTAGAGCTGATCTGCCATCCCTCCAGTTTACTCTTGCATGGTTCTGGCAGAGTGAGTACACGGATAGGACGGATAAAGAACGGATCGCAGTTCGGGGTTGGCTGGTTGGTGCTTCGGGCTAAACGCTTAGACGGATAAGAGGGATAAGGAACAGATCATCTTCAATGTTCTCTTTTATGTTGTTGGCTTCAAACGCTGGCAACGTAGAAACATTGAGGATGATCCGTTGTTTATCCGTCTCATCCGTGTACGCACTCTGCACAGAATCGGCGACACTATCAAAGTGGAACAGAAACCGCTTGCGCCTGGGCTCTACCTGGTGGCGACGCCGATTGGGAATCTTGAGGATATGACGCTGCGTGCGCTTCGGGTGCTGACGCTGGCGGATAAGATCGCGTGCGAGGATACGCGGCAGACGCAGAAGCTGCTGAACCATTTTGCGATTCAGAAGCCTACGGTTTCGTACCACTTGTTCAATGAGGCGGCGCGGTCCGAGGAGTTAATTGCGGAGCTGAAGGCCGGCGCGCGGATCGCGATTGTGTCCGATGCGGGGACGCCGGGGATCGCTGATCCGGGGAGTTTTGTTGCTCGTGCAGCGATTGCGGCGGGGGTGCCGGTGTACCCGATTCCGGGGGCGAACGCGGCGATTTCAGCGTTGATTGCGAGTGGGCTGGGGACCGAGTCGTTTACGTTCCATGGGTTTCTGGAGTCGAAGGCCGGCGCGCGAAGGACGCAGCTGGAGGCGCTGGGGCGAGGGCGCGAGACGCATATCTTCTACGAGACGCCACACCGGATTCTCGAGGCGCTCGGCGAACTTGAGGCGCTGTTTGGGGCGGCGCAGCATGTGGTGATTGCGCGCGAGCTGACGAAGCTGCATGAGGAGTTTCTGCGCGGGGCAGTGAGCGACGTGCGCAAGACGCTGGCGGAGCGGGCTCAGGTACGGGGTGAGATCGTGTTGCTGTTTGAGCTGGCGGTCGAGCAGCAAGGGCCGCAAACGATGAGCGTGAGGGGAGCGGTCGAGGAGTTGGTGAAGCAAGAGGGCATCCCGGAGAAGGATGCCCTGAAGCGCGTGGCGCGAGAACGGAATATCTCAAAGTCGGATGCGTATCGGGAAATGCAAAGAACAAAAGCGTAACACGGATCAAAACTGAAAAAGCACGGATAAGAACTGGTAAATCTGTCTCATCCGTGCCGTTTCCGCCTTGATCCGTGTTACGCGGTTTGGAGCGCGAGTGCCGGGTAGTCGGTGTAGCCTTCGGGGCCGTGGGTGTAGAAGGTTTCGGGGTCGGGTTGGTTGAGCTCGGCGCCGGTCTGGAAGCGCTCGACGAGGTCGGGGTTGGCGATCCAGAGCTTGCCGAAGCCGACGGCGTCTGCTTCGCCGGCTGCGATGACCTGGTTGGCCTGCTCGAAGGTGTACTTTTCGTTGGCGATGTAGACGCCGCCGAAGGCCTTCTTGAGGTCGGGGCCGAGGCGGTCTTCGCCGTAGTATTCGCGCGCCATCAGGAAGGCGAGGCCTCGCTTGCCGAGCTCCGTGGCGACGTGGGTGAAGATCTCGCGCGGGTTTTCGTCGCCCATGCCCATCACGTCACCGCGTGGGGCCAGGTGCATGCCAACGCGGTCGGCGCCGAAGACGGCGCTGGCGGCTTCGGCGACTTCGAGGTGCAGGCGCGCGCGGTTTTCGACCGGGCCGCCGTACTCGTCGTCGCGGACGTTCGAGGCGGAGTGCAGGAACTGGTCGAGTAGGTAGCCGTTGGCGCCGTGGATCTCGACGCCGTCGAAGCCCGCCTCCTTGGCGTTGAGCGCACCCTGGTGGAACTCTTCGATGACGTGCTTGATCTCTTCCATGGAGAGCGCGCGGGGGACTTCGAATTCCTTCTTCGGGCGGATAAGCGTGACGGTGCCGGGCGCGGCGAGGGCGCTGGCGGAGACGGGCTGCTTGCCGTTGAGGAAGGTGGGGTCGCTGACGCGGCCGACGTGCCAGATCTGCGCGAAGATGCGGCCGCCGGCTTCGTGGACGGCTGCGGTGATGGGCTTCCAGAGCTCGGTTTGTTCGGGGCTCCAGATGCCGGGAACCTGTGCGTAGCCGACGCCCATGGGCGAGACGGGCGTGCCTTCGGAGAGGATGAGGCCTGCCGAGGCGCGCTGCTTGTAGTACTCGGCCATGACCGGCGTTGGCAGGTGGTCGGGGGTGCCGCGCAGGCGGGTAAGCGGTGCCATGATGACGCGGTTGGGCAGCGAAAGCGCGCCTACTTTGATGGGGTCCAGCAGTTTCGGCAAGATACACCTCAGAGAGAATTTTCTCGTTCCCTTATGTGATGTGTGGGAGCGGGGGAAGTCGCAACGGAGGGATCGTCGGTGGACCCACGCATGACGGTGAAGCTGTCATGCATGGGGCACGGAGGATTTGTCGATGGACGGGCTAGCCTTGGACGACGATCTCGGAGAAGTCGGCGATGCCGCCGAAGTCTTCGAGGACTTTGGCGAGGAGTGCGAGGCGGTTGGCGCGGATGCGTTCGTCCGGGTCCATGACCATGACGGCGTCGAAGAAGGCGTCGACTTGGGGGCGGAGGGTGGCGATGGCTTCGAGCGCGCCGGTGTAGTTCTTGGCGGCGCGAAGAGCCCAGACCTTGCTGACGAGGACGGCGGAGGACATCCAGAGCTGGCGCTCGGCTTCGTGCGTGAGGAGCGTGTCGTCGACCGCTTCGGCGGGTTCGATGTCCTTTTCGTCGGCTTGCGCGAGGATGTTCTTCATGCGCTTGAAGGCGGCGGAGACGGCGGCGAAGTCTTCGGAGTTGCGCACGGCGGTGACGGCCTCGGCGCGGGCCACGTCGTCGCGGACGTCGCCGAAGGAGACGGCGAGGACGGCGGCAACGACGTCGTAGGCTTGCTGGCGGGCGTCGCCGAGGTAGAACTGGGCGCGCTCGCGGAAGAAGGCGGCTAGCCTGGTGACTACTTCGTCGGTTGCTCCAGTCGCGGAGACGACGTCGACGGTGGTGAGGGGGAGCGCGCCTTCGGCTAGAATCTTGACGATGCCATTGGCGGCGCGGCGCAGGGCGAAGGGGTCTTTCGAGCCGGTGGGTTCGAGGCCGAGCGAGAACATGCCGGAGATGGAGTCGGCCTTGTCGGCGATGGAAAGGAGCTGGCCTTCGACGGTGCGCGGGATGCGGTCGTCCATGGAGGTGGGGCGGTATTGATCGTAGATGGCGTCGGCAACGGCTTGCGGCAGGCCTTGCGCCTTGGCGTAAAGGCCGCCGATTTGGCCTTGTAGCTCGGTAAATTCCTTCACCAGTTCGGTAGTGAGATCGCTCTTCGAAAAGGCCGCGGCGGCCAGCGCCGACTGCTTGTCAGCAGCAGAGCCTTTCGCAAGGACCTGATCAGTCAAACTGCCGACGATCCCGGAAACGCGGTTGACCTTCTCGAAGTAAGAACCTAAATTTTCTTGGAATGTGATGCGCTGTAGATCGCCTACTCTCGAATCAAGCGGGGTGCGCTGGTCGAACTCCCAGAAGAAGCGGGCGTCGTTGAAGCGGGCGCGGAGCACGCGCTCGTTGCCGTGGCGGATGACGGCCTGTCCGGCTTCGTCTGCGACGGTGTTGAGGACGGCCAGGAAGTGCGGCGCGAGCTTGCCGTCTTTGGTTTCGACCGCGAAGTAGTTCTGGTGGTCGCGCATGACGGTGACCAAGACTTCCTCGGGGAGCGTGAGGTACTCGGGTTCGAAGGCTCCGGCGATGACGGAGGGCCACTCGGTGAGGTGCGTCATCTTGTCGACGAGGGCGTGATCTTCGCGCCAGCGAGCCGTCGTTTCGGGGGCTGACGGGATGGTACGGCAGACCTTGTCGAGCGCCTTGCGGATAGTGTGGCGGCGGAGTTCGACGTCGGCCATGACGAAGGAGTCGGAGAGCTGGTTGGCGTAGGACTCGGGCGAGATGATGTGGATGGAATTGGGGCCGGCGAGGACGCGATGTCCGTAGGTGATGCGGCCGGCGGTGTAGCCGCCGAATTCGACAGGGACGACGGTGCCGCCGAGCAGCGCGACGATCCAGCGGACAGGGCGGACGAAGCGCTCGGGCTTGCCGGGACGCCAGTACATGTTTTTGGCCCAGTAGATGGCGGCGAGTTCTTTCGGCAGCTCGGCGGCGATGACTTCGCTGGCGGCCTTGCCGGGCTTGACCGAGGTGGCGGCGATGTACTCGCCCTTGGGAGTTTCGACGATCTTGAGGGCGGAGACTTCGACGCCGGACTTTTTCGCGAAGGCAAGGGCGGCGGGGCCAGCGTCGGCGTCGCGGCCCTTGGGGTAGGCGATCTTGACGGCCGGGCCAACGACTTCTTCGCTGAGGTCTTGCTGGCGCTCCGCGACTCCGCGGACGAGGACGGCCAGGCGGCGCGGGGTGGAGAAGCTTTGGGCGTCGACGGCGCCGGTGATGAGCCGCTCGCGCTCTAGCAGGGTGACGATGCGGCGCTGTAGCTCCGCCTGCGCGGCGGCGATCATGCGTGCGGGTACTTCTTCTAATCCGATTTCAAACAGAAAGTCCATGCGTTCCTATCGTACCGGCTCGGCCGTTCCTTGGAGCCGGTTGACCAAGCCTGAGATCATGCGACGAACCTCGATGAGCTCGGCGAGCAGTTCGTCATGCAGTGTGACGTTGAGGAATCCGAGATCCTTCGAGAGCAGCAGGATGTATTCCAACTCGTGGGCCGCGGCCCGCGCTTTCTCGAGATCGACTGCGAACTCGTGATCGGATTCGCGGCCAGCACCTTCCGCGATCGCCCGTGGGATGTTTACCCCGCTGCGCCGAAGGTGAGCGACCAGGCCGAAGCTTTCGCTTTGCGGGAGGTCCTTCGATGCTGTGTAGACGCGCAGAACGAGGGCGTGTGCCTTGCGCCATACATTGAGTTGATGGAAGTCCTGCAAGGGTGTCTCCCCGGGGTAAGGAATTTTCGTGAGCTGACAGCTTAAAGCTCTTCAGCTGACAGCTCATGATTGAAGTTCTGCTGTTGAGCCAATATCTGGAGGCGCCTAGGCGAGGTTGCTTGTGCGTTGAACTTGTGAGGGCCTAAGAACGATTTTCGGGAGCTGACAGCTTAGAGCTGTTCAGCTGACAGCTCCCGACAAGACGGTTTGCTGACGGGCCCAGATCTTGGCTACGCCAACGACCAGGGTGCGGATGCGGGCCATGACGCCGACGCGTTCGGTGACGGAGATGGCGCCGCGGGCGTCCAGCAGGTTGAAGAGCTGCGAGCACTTGAGCGCGAGTTCGTAGGCACCGAGAACGGGAAAGCGTTTGAGCGCGAGCGGGTCCAGCTTTTCGAGGTTCTCGGCTTTGGCGAGCAGAGCCAGGCACTCTTCTTCGTAGAGCGAGAGGTGCTTCCAGAGCGAGGGGACGTCTGCGTAGTCGAAGCCGTAGGCGGAGAACTGTTCTTCTTCGGCCAGGCGAATCTCGCCGTATGTCGTCTTCTTGCCTGTGTCCGGTTCGACGGCCCAGACGATGTCGTAGATGGAGTCGACGTCCTGCAGGAAGCCGGCGATGCGTTCGAGGCCGTAGGTGATCTCGCCGCAGATGGGGTCCAGCTCCAGGCCGCCGCACTGCTGAAAGTAGGTGAACTGAGTGATTTCGAGGCCGTCGAGCATGACCTGCCAGCCGACGCCCCAGGCACCGCCCACGGGCCACTCCCAGTTATCTTCCTCGAACTTGATGTCGTGCTCGCGCAGGTCGATGCCGATGGCGACGAGCGATTCGAGGTAGAGCTCCTGCACATTGACCGGTGGCGGTTTCAGGATCACCTGGAACTGCGTGTGGCGGAAGAGCCGGTTGGGGTTTTCGCCGTAGCGGCCGTCGGCGGGGCGGCGCGAGGGCTGCGCGTAGGCGATGCGCACGGGCTTCGGGCCGAGCACACGCAGGAAGGTGTCCGGGGACATGGTGCCTGCGCCGACTTCGACGTCGTACGGCTGTTGCAGCACGCATCCGCGCTCGGCCCAGAACATCTGCAGGCGGAACAGGAGCTCCTGAAACGTCAGCGCTCCCGCCTTCGCGGCAGAACTCTTTTCTTCAGTCAAAACCATCCCACGATTCTACCGGACGCCCACTTGCGAACGGCTATGGAGGAGGGAGTGCGGGTGGGGACGGCGCGCTTGTGGGGGACACGCCCGAAGAGGGTTCGTCCGTTCCCAGCACGCGACGCGGTCCTTCGAACGGCACCTCGGCGTGCGACGGAAGCGTCATGGGGTTGGCAAGCAGCCTCTGGTCGGCCAGCGGCACGGAGATCCCGGCGGGCCGGACGTAGGCCCAGGGGTCCGGGATGGTGACCAGTAGATCGTGGGTGCCGGCGGTCGCGGTGTTGCTCCGTGGATACTCGATGATGTAGCGCTCCCGCAGCATCTGGATGAAGCGGGCGAGCCTCTTCTTCAATCCGAGGTCGCTGGTTGCGAACTGCACCCCGCCGGTCAACTGGCAGATCATGTCGAACTGATCTTCGTTGCGGACGTTGTCCTGCTCGAGTCCGGCGGCGAACGGATTTTGGCGGGCGTTGAAGCCGCCCACGTGTTCGTCTTCCATCTGCTGCCGGCTGCGCAAGCCGAAGATCGTGATCGAATGGGTTTGGTCGTAACGCATCAGCCGGCTCCAGCCATTGCGGCTGCCGCGGTCCGTTCCGTCGCTTAAAACCAGCATCACGCGCCGTCCGGGTAAGCCCGTCAGCTCGCTGCTGACGACGGTCATCGCGTCGAACAGCTGCACGGACGACCCGCAGCCGGGCCAATGCTTCTGATGACGTCGCTCGTGCCATCCGACCATGCCGCGGTCGATCGCCGCTTGTAGACCAGGGGCATCAGCCGGCTTCGCCAATGCGGTACGAATGACGCCGCAGTCCAGGGTGTAGACGGAGACGCTATCCCATGGGCGAAGCGAACCCGGCACGAGCGCCGCCATCGCGTCCGCTATGCCAGGCAGCAGCTCGTTATTGCGGTCCGAGGTGTCGATTAGAAGTGCGAGCTGGATCGGATCGTCACCCTCGCGCCGCACATGGGTTGGCTGGAATGGTGGCCCGCTATCGAGGCGGATGCGGAACTTCGATTCGGGAATGGGCTTCAGGCGCTCGTGATCGGAGTCGAGGATCAGCACCGGAACCTGCATCAGGTTGGTGTAGACGTGCAGCGTGGCGCGCGGAGTGTTGGCGACTTCGTCGTCTGCTTGCGGGATTCGTTTCGGAGCGGAGTTTGTGGTCTGTTCGGTGGCTGAGGAGTTCGTCTGTGATGCCAGGGGAGCCGGAAGGCCGGCGAGGAAGAGCAATACCAGGCACAGATCCAGATACGGATGTGGACTGAACCCCCATCCAGCGTACCGTCTGCACCGATCCGCCTCAGCCCTCTTCATGCCAGCAAGTATGTCAGAAAAGGACGAGTGCCGACGCGCTTAGGCGCGGCTTAGCGCGCGTGCGCTCAACAGACGGCGTTCCAGGTGGCGTTCGAGCAGGTCAATGGCGAAGCGCCGCAGGTCGAGCGCGCGGGGCTTCGGCCAGTCCTCGGCTGCGAGGTCGCCGACCGTGCCGCGAAACATGCGCACGGCCTCCGCCACGGCTTGCGCGGGCAGGAAGATGCTGCCGGGGCGGCGGTCGTCCTTGCAGGTGACGCCGTCGGCGGTGGGCGAGTACCAGACGCCGGTGGCTCTCAGGTCTGGGTTGCCCAGGTCCGAAGCACGCAGGTCGGCGCCGCAGACGACGCAGGTGCCGAGCTCCGGCATCCAGCCCATCAGGCGGTTCATCCATAGGCAAAAGTAGGTGACGGGCATCCAGACGCGGCCAACTTGAAGTTCGGCGAGGACGGCGACGGCGAGGCGGAAGACGGCGTCTTCGACCGCACCTTCGGGCAGCTCGTCGAGCACTTCGGCGATTAGCTCGATGGCGGCGACGCGTGCGTAATCGACGCCCGCGGTCATGGGCGAGGTCACGATCTCGAAGGCGTCGAGACGGGCGAGCTCCTGTTTAGGTCGCTCGGCCCAGGTGGCGCGGACGTGGGTCATGGGCTCGAGCGCGCCGCCAAACCTGCGCCGCGAGCGCATGGCGTGGCGTGCGACGCCTTTGAGCCGGCCGTGCTCGCGGGTGAACAGGCTGACGAGCAGGTCGGCTTCGAGGAAGGGCCAGGTACGCAGCACCAGCGCCTCTCCGGTTCGAATTACGACCCTGCCGTCGGCCAAGATGCGCACCCCATGCGGTAAAAGCAAATGCGCGACCGCAAAGGCCGCGCACTTTCTTACAACAGACAACTTACAACCGAAAAACTAGCGGCCGAAGTGGGTCGCGTTCTTTTCCTGGAAGGTCGCCCACTTTTCGGGCAGGTCGTCGCCGGCGTAGATGGCCGAGACCGGGCAAACCGGCACGCAGGCGCCGCAGTCGATGCACTCGACCGGATCGATGAAGAGCTGATCGGCCTCGCCGTAGCCGTTCTCGTCCTTCTTGGGGTGAATACAATCCACCGGGCAGGCATCGACGCAAGCCGAATCCTTGGTTCCGATGCAGGGTTCCGCAATCACATACGCCATCTTGAATCTCCCTTAACTCGCAAATCTTGTTGTACTAAAAGCGCGTCAGTTCCAGCCTGAACTTTGCACCTGATTCTAACAGGATGGAAGCGGCTGGAGGTAAACGGAAAACCGTGCAGGTGTCCCGGCTTATTCGCTGAGGGCGAAGGTGTAGATCTTGCCGCCGTTGGTGACGTTGCCGGTGCCCGGCGGCAGAATACCGTACTCGGCGCCGGGGAAGTCCTTGGGCAGGGTGAAGATGTAGGTGCGCGGGGCGATGCGCGTGGTGGTGAACGGCACTTCGTCGTTCTTGGCGCCGCCGGTGGAGTGGAAGACGCCGCCGGTGAGTGTGCGGAACTCGCGGTCCTTGCCGTTCAGGCGGAAGCGGATCAGGTCGTACTCGCCGGGGTTGGTGCCATCCGGCGTGTAGATGAGGAACTCGACCGGGCGCGGCAGCAGCAGCTTCGACTCCGGGCCGTTGACGAGACCGTTCATGTCGGTCTTGACGATGCCATCCGAGAGCGTGTTCTTCAGCCAGCCGCTGGACTTCGAATGAACCGGTTCGGATTCCATGGGCTGCCAGCGGCCGTGCGCGTCCTTGTAGTAGACGCCGATCTCGTTGACGGGAGAGAGGTCGATCGCGGTGCTTTCCGCGGGCGATGCCGCGCCCTGTCCGCGGACAGCGAGACCGGTTCCGTGCGCCTGCATGGCGGAGATGACGCGGTCAGACAGGCCGGCCTGCTTGAGCGCGATGAGGTCGTCGGGGTGGGTGTCGTAGTGGCCGGGCTGGAGCTGGATGGTCTGGAGGATGAGGTCGTCCGAGAGGCCGGCCTTTGACATCTTGAGGATGGTGTCATTGTCAATCTGGTGCGGGCGGCTGGTGTCGTGCGTGGTGGTCAGCGGGCCGGGGTTGTCGTCGGGAGCCTGGGCGTGGAGCCCAAGTCCCGTGGTGAGAGCGAGAGTCGCGGCGATAAGAAGGGAGTGCATAGTTTGGATCGAGACGAGAGAATTTGGCCTTCAGGCTAGCACGTTGGACGGGCAGTTTCTCGGTTGGTTGCAAAATGCCCTCAGGCAACGTGGTGCGTGGCGGAGAATCAGCTGGCACGAGAGCTGCGGTGGCCGGTGTTTTCCTCCTTGCGGGGCTATGGTAAAGTTAGGACAGCGCTGCTGAGGTTGGCAGCGCGAAGTGCTGTTTGGGCTGGCGTAGCTCAGCTGGTAGAGCATCTGATTTGTAATCAGAGGGTCGGGGGTTCAAATCCCTTCGTCAGCTCCATCGACTTTCGAACCTGATTCGAGGTCGGGCAAGCCAGTTGGGCGAGATTCATCAGCCTGGGTAGCAAAGTTTAGACTGGTTGTGCTGCTTGTTCCTTTTGGCTCGAGCGAGCCACACTCCTCCTGGATAGGAAAGAAGCTTTCTAGGCGGTTGGTGCGGGTGCTTGGGTTCTGGTGGAATCAGGTGGCAAAGATGTGCACAGGTGGCCGAGCGGTTAATGGCAGCAGACTGTAAATCTGCCACTCTTCGAGTTACGGAGGTTCGAATCCTCCCCTGTGCACCATTTATTTTCCGGTTTGCCTGAAGTCCAGTTCAGCGAGGTATGGGAGCAGTTCTATGGATATGCACCCTGCCGGGACCGGACGTATGGTTGTCGCGCTTGTTGTGATTGGTTTGGCTGGAGTCTCCGCGTTCTTCACGATGGAGCCTGGCAATATCCGCTCGGTGACGTTTGTGGCTCTGGCGTTTTTTGCGTTCCGGGTGGTGCAGCTAAGGCGTCGCTCGCGGTAGGATAGAAGAGTTGTCCTGTTGGTTGCATTCGGAGTTTGGCTGGCGTAGCTCAGTGGCAGAGCACTCCCTTGGTAAGGGAGAGGTCGAGAGTTCAATCCTCTCCGCCAGCTCCATCGGTTTCGTTGTGTGCAGTGCGGACTTTGGCGGGAGTAACTCAGTGGTAGAGTCACAGCCTTCCAAGCTGTTGGTCGCGGGTTCGATTCCCGTCTCCCGCTCCATCTGATTGTTTCCGGGCCGCGGCCTGGCAGGAGTATTTCACGTGAGCAGTGCGAGCACCTCCATGGGAGAACCGATCGGAAACTTCGATCAGCCTGTTCTTCCCGTTCTCGACCCGGTCGGCTTTGGCGCTGTGCGCACCGCGATCGAAGCCGCTTTCTCCTCGACCCGCGTGACCGAGTTTATGAAGTCGCTCGAGCGCAGTGGCGTGCGGGTTCGGCAGTTTGAGGATGTGCTGAACAAGGGGCTGCTGGGCAAGACCACCAAGGATGAGTACGGGCGCCTGGGCAACAACGACCAGGGTCAACTGCGGGAGTTCTACCTGGCGAGCCTGGAGCGTGTGTCGCTCGAGGTGCGTAACAAGTTCTTCAAGCTCTACGCGTATTACTGAGCGGAGTCCGCCTGGAGTTGTTGGCGGGAAAGTGTAGCTGGCCGGTCGTGAAGCCCGGCTCCAACCAAATTTCTAGATTGGCACTAGATACCAGGAGAGTTTTGAGATGGGTAAGGAAAAGTTTGACCGGTCGAAGCCGCACGTCAACATTGGGACGATCGGCCACATCGACCACGGCAAGACGACGCTGACTGCGGCGATCACGAAGGTGTTGTCGAAGCACAATCCTTCGAACAAGTTCCGTTCGTTTGACACGATCGACAACGCTCCTGAGGAGCGCGAGCGCGGTATCACGATCTCGACCTCGCACGTTGAGTACGAGACGCCGAACCGGCACTACGCGCACGTCGACTGCCCGGGCCACGCGGACTACATCAAGAACATGATCACGGGCGCGGCGCAGATGGACGGGGCTATCCTCGTTGTCGCAGCCACCGACGGCCCGATGCCGCAGACCAAGGAGCACGTTCTGCTCGCTCGCCAGGTCGGTGTTCCGTTCATCGTCGTGTTCCTGAACAAGTGCGATGCGGTTGAGGACGAAGAGCTGATCGAGCTGGTCGAGATGGAAGTGCGCGAGCTCTTGTCGAAATACGACTATCCGGGCGACGACACCCCGATCATCCGTGGTTCGGCGCTTGGCGGTCTCAATGGCGAGCCGCAGTGGGAGGCCAAGATCGACGAGCTGATGGAGGCCGTCGACAAGTTCATTCCGCAGCCGGTGCGTGCGATTGAGCTGCCGTTCCTGATGCCGATCGAGGACATCTTCTCGATCTCGGGTCGCGGCACCGTCGTCACGGGTCGTATCGAGCGCGGCAAGGTGAAGGTTGGCGAAGCGTGCGAGATCGTGGGCTTTGGCGACACGCAGGCAACGGTCTGCACTGGCGTCGAGATGTTCAAGAAGCAGCTCGATGAGGGTCTTGCGGGCGACAACGCGGGCTTGCTGCTGCGCGGTATCGCGAAGGAGGCCGTGCAGCGCGGGATGGTCCTCGCGAAGCCGGGTTCGATCAAGCCGCACACCGAGTTCAAGGGCGAAGTCTACGTGCTGTCGAAGGAAGAGGGTGGACGTCACACGCCGTTCTTCAACGGCTACCGTCCGCAGTTCTACTTCCGCACGACGGACGTGACCGGATCGGCGAAGCTGCCGGCGGGCACCGAGATGTGCATGCCCGGAGACAACATCCAGCTCGAGATCAGCCTGCACACGCCGGTTGCGATGGAGAAGGGTCTGCGCTTCGCGATTCGTGAGGGCGGCCGCACCGTGGGCGCCGGTACGATCTCCGAGATCATCAAGTAACAAGGGTCAGTTGTCAGGGCTCAGGGATCAGGAAGAATAAAGGCGGCGAGCTTCGGCTCGCCGCCCTTGCTTTGTGTAGGAGTAGAATTCCCGCATGGCGGCGCTGGCACAGATCGATCTGACGCAGGAGGGTGTTTTGACCGGCCTTCCCCTGCCGCTCACGGTTCGCCCCCCCACGCCAGTCGGCGATGACGAACTGCTTGTGTTTTCACTGCGTAACAGGCCCTATCGAATCGAGCGGAACGCGAAGGGGGAACTGGAGATTATGTCACCTCTGGGAGGGCAGGGCAGCCGTTTGGAATCGCGTGTCATTCGAGAGCTTGACCTCTGGGCCGAACAAAATGGCGGGGTGTCCTTCAGTTCGAGTGGTGGCTTTCATCTTCCCGATGGATCGGTCTTGAGCCCTGATGCCGCCTGGGTTTCCCAGGCAAGGTGGGATGCGCTTAGCGATCGGGAACAACGGAAGTTTCCTCCGGTCTGCCCGGAGTTCCTGATCGAGATTCTATCCGAATCGGACTCGCAGACGGCGCTCGAAGCCAAGATGCAGATGTGGTTGCAGAACGGGGCGCAGCTCGCGTGGATGATCAATCCGTATGCGGATACGGTGAGCGTCTATCGTGCCGATGGCTCGGGGAACGTGTTGTCGCGGCCGGAGTTCGTCGAGGCAACTGAACCCGTTGCCGGCTTCCGTCTTAATCTCCAGACCCTGTGGTCGCGGTAGCTGTGACGCGAGTAATGTGAACCGGGCGCATCAGACGTTAGCCTGTAGCCTTTTCACCTGATTTGATGGATAATGATAAGGGCAGAGTGTGGCCTGACCGCTCGAGCCTTCCGCTTCACATTTTTCAGGATTTGCCCGCAGGGGCTTACCCGCCCTGCGTCGCGGCGTGTCAGATGGATTTCTTCTACAATAGAAGTTCACGCTGCTCGCCAGCCGAAGTGGCTGGCCAAACCAGAGAGGATTTACCACCATGCGCGAGATCATTACCCTGCAGTGCCCGGAGTGCAAGAACCGCAACTACTCCACGACCAAGAACAAGAAGACGACCACTGGCCGCCTCGAGTTCTCCAAGTTTTGCAACACGTGCCGCAAGCACACGGATCACAAGGAAACGAAGTAAGAGCAGTTTTAGCCGCTACCTTTTAGCAGTTCGCTAGAAGCTAGCGGCTAGAAGCTAGTAGCTGCTCCTAGGGGGAGTAAGCTCAACGGTTAAACTGTCGGTCTCCAAAACCGAACTTCTCGGTTCGAATCCGAGCTCCCCCGCCAGTTTGGTTGCACTGTCCCGTCCGGTTCGGACGATGCAACGGTAAGTGCAGTAAATCAGCGATTTGTAGTACATTCCGCAGGCGAAGTGTTGAGGTAGCGTTTATGGCGAAGACGGCAGTGATGGTGGATCAGCCGAACTCTGGATTGCAGCAGTTGAAGGCCGGGCCGGCGCGCCTGAACGATTTTCTCAAAGACGTGCGCTCAGAGATGAAGAAGGTTGTCTGGCCTTCGAAGGCTGAGGTCCAGGCGACGACGATCGTCGTCATTATCACCACCTTCGCGTTCGCGGCCTACTTTGGCGCGGTGGATTTCGTCGTTGGGCACCTGATGGACTTCGTCTTCAAGCACCTGGCGAAGTAACACAGCACAAACAAGAGATTGACCGCGCGCTGAGCACCAACCAACCAGCGCGCCGAGAAGAAGGCTGAAACGATGGCGGCAGAAGAGATGAGCATGGACGAGCAGTTTCCGCCGGCAGCGGCGGGTGGAGACGGCGATGGCGCAACGCCGCCTGAGCCGCTGGCTCCCCCGGCCAATGAAAGCTTCAAGTGGTACATCATTCACGCGTACTCGGGCTTTGAACGCAAGGTGAAGGAGTCGTTGGAGAGCCGGATTCGGGCCTACAACCTCGAAAACAAGATCGGCCGCATCGAGATACCGCTGGAGCCGACCACCGAGCTGCGCAACGGCAAGAAGGTAACGATCGATCGCGTGTTTCTACCCGGGTACGTCTTCGTCGAGATGGATCTCGACAACGACCTTTGGCACGTGATCAAGAACACGCCTCGGGTTACGGGCTTCCTCGGCACGGGCGATTCCCCGGTGGCACTGAGCGACGATGAAGTCGCCAGCATGTTGAACCGCACCGACGTGACGAAGGACAAGCCCGCGATGAAGGTGAAGTTCGACAAGGGCGAGCAGGTTCGCATCAACGAAGGTCCGTTCGCGAACTTCAACGGCGCGGTGGACGATGTGAACGAAGAGAAGCAGACCCTGAAGGTGATGGTCTCGATCTTCGGGCGTCCGACGCCGGTTGAGATTGAGTTTTCCAAAGTCGATAAGATGATCGACTAACCAAGTTCTGGTTGCGCGCCGCCCGGCCGGGTATGCACTGGCCCGGGGCTTCTCGGCGAGGAACCGTGGTACGAGCAGCATAAATTTCGCGCGAGATGCCCGGTTCAAAACCGGGGCTCCGCTAGAAGCGTAAAGAGGATTTGAGAGATGGCACCGAAGAAAATCAATGGTTATGTGAAGTTGCAGGTGATGGCCGGGAAAGCAACGCCGGCCCCGCCGATCGGCCCCGCGCTCGGTCAGGCGCAGGTCAACATCATGGAGTTCTGCAAGCAGTTCAACGATCGTACCAAGGAACCGTCGATGGCCGGCCTGACGATTCCGGTCGTCATCACGGTTTACGCGGATCGGACGTTCTCGTTCATCACGAAGACGCCGCCGGCGGCCGTTCTGCTGAAGAAGGCTGCGGGCATCGAGAAGGGTTCGGGCACGCCGAACAAGGATAAGAAGGGCAAGGTTACGGAGAAGCAAATCATCGAGATCGCGACGCAGAAGATGCCGGATCTGAACTCGAACACGGTTGAGGCGGCGGCGCGCAGCATTCGCGGCACGGCCCGCTCGATGGGCCTGGAGATCGTAGGCTAGTCTTTACGCAGTTGAGGTTGCATGGGCAGAGCTTAGGCTCTGCCCATGCGCTTTTGACGCGAAGCGTCCGACACCCCACGAAGTGGTCGCCGCCCGCGATGAGGGCGCACTTGCTGTTGCCTGTTCTTATGCAAAAAGAGCTCGTTGAATGGCGACGTTGGCCGAGATGGGGGGCTTCCGGATCGGTCCAGCATCGCGCGTGAGCAGCGCGTCGGTGGAACGCTGTGCCAGTCCATGTCGCCGGCAGGCAGTCTGCACCAGGGCACGGAGGTGCTCGCGGTAGGCCGGCGCGGCGAAGTCGTCGGTGGCGAAGCGGCGTTCGTAGTCGGCGATCAGGTGAGGGAAGTGCTCACGGACGAAGCTCAGGTACGTAGGGCGTGAGCACGATTTCAGGAAAAGTGGTTCGGCGGCGAAGAAGCTGGCGCGCGCCTGGGATGCGCGGGCGGCCATCTGGTCGAGAGCGGCTGCGGTGTCGGTGATGCCGGGCAGCAGCGGCGAGCAGAGGATGCCGGCGGTCAGCCCTGCCTCACGCAGGCGGCGCACGGCAGCGAAGCGGAGGTCCGGGCGCGGCGCGCGTGGCTCTAGAATTCGGGCGAGCACGGGGTCGGGCGTGGTGATGGTCAGGTGCAGCACGAGCGTGTTGCGGCGGTGGATCTCGGTGAGCAGGTCGATGTCGCGTTCGATCAACTTGGACTTGGTGACGATGCCGAGCCGCAGCCCGGACTGCCGGGCGAGCACTTCGAGCAGCGAACGCGTGATTTTGGCGGTACGCTCGATCGGCTGGTACGGGTCGGTGGCCGTGCCGAGGGCGATTTCGTCGGCTGGATTGTGAGTGCGGAGCTCCTGTTCGAGTAGCCAGGCGGCGTTCTCCTTCAAGAAGATGAGCCGTTCGAAGAGGTTCGGGTCCTTATAGTCCGGGCTGTCTTTTTCGACTTGTTTCGGTCCGAGAAACTCGTGCGTATACCGCGCGTAGCAGTAGCGGCACGCGAACTCGCAGCCGCGGTACGGATTGATGGAGTAGGCGAGCGAGAGGCGTCGTTTGGACGTGGTCTTGTTGAGAATGGAACGGACTTCGAGCGCGCGGAACTCGATGTTGTGCCCGTCCGCGACGTGGGTGGCCTCGGCGGCCATACGGGCGAGGCCGGAGGCGGGTTTCTCCGGAAGGATGTTGAAGAGTAGTGCCGAAGTTGGAATCATGGTTTCGCTTTTAGTTCGCCTATTAAGAAAGGTAGAGTGGCGCTCCTTTCCTGTCAACCCCGTTCTTGTACACTTCGGCTATGAACCTTGTGCTTCGGTCAGAGCAGCTTCCACTCCGGCTGATTACCGAGACGCCGATGAGCGACGATGACTTGATGCGCTTCTGTGCGGCGAATGAGGGCTTGCGGGCGGAGCGCGATGCGAACGGGGAGCTGATCGTGATGAGTCCGGCTGGAAGCGAGAGCAGCGGCGGTGGAGATACTGGAGAGTCCTGATTCGATTGAGGCGGATGGGCCCGTGGCTGGGTTTCGGCTGATGCTGCGCAGATTTTGGGGATAGAGGGTGACGCATGGCGATCGCGAGAATCACCCTCGACTACACACTGTACTCTCCGAACTACGAGCGAACTACGGGCCTCTGCCTTGACTTCAGGACATTTCGGGCTGCGAAGAGGCGAGCGCGAGACCTCGGTTCCGGATCACTCCTGGTGCGAAATTTCAATCAAAAGAATAAGGATGATGATATCGACTGGTGGCAGGACGGGCGGTGCTGGCTCTTGGAAGGGAGGCGCTTCCAGCGACTTTCTCCCCGCCCCGAGTCGAAGAAATGGAATCCGTTGGATGGTCACTCCTATCCTCGGGCCCGTAAGATTCTAAGACGCAGTTGACCGATGGAACCGGAGATGCGACTATAGTAAGGTTGCCTCGGCTTTCTGCCGAGAGCTCATCGGACCACGCTGATGCGGAACACGGCATCGAGGGTGGGAGATAAGGAAAACATGAAGAAGATCTCCAAGAATCTGGCGAAGGCGCGCGCGTTGGTTGAGCCGCGTCCGTATACGCTCGTAGACGCCGTGCCGCTGCTGAAGAAGGCGCAGTACGCGAAGTTTGACGAGACGGTCGATATCACGCTGCGTCTGGGCGTCGATCCCCGGCACGCTGACCAGATGGTTCGCGGTACCGTCGTTCTGCCGCACGGTCTGGGCAAGTCGAAGATTGTTGCCGTGATCGCTTCAGGCGATAAGCAGAAGGATGCCGAGGCGGCGGGCGCGGATTTTGTCGGCGGCGAAGAGATGGTCGAGCGCATTCAGAAAGAAGGCTGGACGGCCTTCGACGCGCTGGTTGCGACCCCAGACATGATGCGTTCGGTCGGTCGTCTGGGTAAGGTGCTCGGACCGAAGGGCCTGATGCCGAACCCGAAGACCGGCACCGTCACCACCGATGTTGCGTCCGCGATTCGCGAGATCAAGGCCGGTAAGGTCGAGTTCCGCACGGATAAGACCGCGCTGGTGCACGTTCCCGTGGGCAAGCTCTCGTTCGAGCCGCAGAAGCTGGTTGACAACGCGATGACCGTGATTACGAGCGTGCTGAAGGCGAAGCCGTCGGCCGCCAAGGGCAAGTACATCAAGGGCATCACGATCTCGTCGACGATGGGCCCGGGCGTGCAGCTCGATAGCTCGGTGACGGACCTGGCGGGCAAGGCGTAGAGGCAGCTCTAGCTACTAGCTGCTAGCTTCTAGCTAAAGACTGATTGAGGGTTTGCCGACGTTTTCGGCGGAAATTTTGAAGAGCTAGTAGCTAGAAGCTAGTAGCTAGGAGCTGGTTTGTTATGGCGATTAGCAGGGCAACAAAAGCGAAGAAGGTGGAGTTCCTGACCAAGGAGCTGGAGAGCTCGACGTCGGCCATCATTGGCACGTTCGCGGGTCTCACCGCGTCAAAGGACTTCGATCTGCGCAAGACGATTCGTGCCACGGGCGCGAACTATCACGTGGTTAAGAACAAGCTGGCGGCGAAGGCCAGCCAGGGCTCGAAGATTGAGGCCGCGCTGCAGGGGCTGAAGGGCGTCTCGGCGGTCGCATACACCTCGGGCGACCCGGTGGTTCTGGCGAAGGCGCTTTCGACCTGGGTGAAGGACAACGCGGAGTTCACGTTCAAGCTCGCGATCGTCGATGGCAAGGTCCTGTCGGTGTCGGAGATTGGCGAGCTGGCGACGATGCCGGGCAAGGAAGAGCTGTTCTCGAAGCTGCTGTTCCTGATTCAGTCACCCGCCCAGCGCTTGGCGACGGTGATCAACGCAACCGGCCGCGATCTGGCTGTCGTGATCAACCAGGCGGTCGAGAAGGAGAAGTTCTCGGCTGGTGCCGCCCCGGCGGCGCCGAAGGCCGAAGCTCCGGCACCGGCTGCTGAAGCTCCCGCGGCTGAAGCTCCCGCCCCGGCAGCCGAAGCGGCGCCTGCGGCGGAATCGACGCCTGTGGCGGAATCGACTCCGGTGGCTGAGCCTGAGATTGCCGCGGCTCACGCCGAAGAGGCGCCCACGCCGACCGAGCAGATCGCCGAGAACCCGGCCTCTGAAGCGGATCCAATCGCCACGGGCGAACCCGCTCAGCCGGAGAACGGCACAGCCTCGCAGGCTGGGGAAGCGGCGAACACGGAGCCGGCGGAAGGTTAACCCAAGTTTCGCTCCACTCCTCCGGGTGCGCTTGTCTGGGCGCAACGGAAACCTGGAAGGGTGAGGGCAACCGAAGTGGCACGAGCGTTTCGGGGACGTCAATCGCAGTCAAGAATTTAGATTCACATTGGAGAATAAAATGGCGGACATTCAGCAGTTGGAAGATGCGATCGTTAGCCTGAGCCTGCTCGAGGCTTCGGCGTTGGTAAAGAAGCTTGAAGAGCGTCTCGGCGTGTCGGCGGCTGCGGCCGTTGCGGCTGCGCCTGCGGGCGGCGGCGGTGCGGCAGCGGCTGCGCCGGTCGAAGAGAAGACTGAGTTCACGGTCATCCTGAAGGATGCCGGCGCGAACAAGATCGCGACCATCAAGGCGGTGCGTGAAGTGACGGCGCTCGGTCTGAAGGAAGCGAAGGACCTGGTCGACGGCGCACCGAAGCCGTTGAAGGAGAACGTTTCGAAGGACGACGCGGCGGCCATCGCCAAGAAGTTCGACGGAATCGCTGGCGTCGAAATCAAGTAACAGCCGAAAGGTTGCACGGAAAGGCAGAACGCGGTATCCTCATTCTTGGGGATATTGCTTCTGCCTATGCGTGCAAAGCGAGCTCCTGAATTTTGACTCAACTTTGATCTTTGAAGACCGGTAAAGGCGGGTTTTCAGGCGGTAAAAGGGCGGTTTGAGGGTAACACCCCGGTCTATCCTGTGACGAACAGGCTACGAGGCCGGCCACAGTATCGGTCAGGCGGCGGACTGGTGCGGTGAAACAGGCAGGCGGCAGCGATCTTCGGGGCACGGCGAGCCTTGAAGGGTGGCAGGCATTCCATACAATCAGCAGAAATCAGTGCGAGTTCGGTTTATTGCGCTCTTGGGAGATGTCGTCCCATGGGGCGCTTTTGTCGTCCCCGCAACCCAAAACCGCAGGCTACAGCCCCTATCGGCCGATTTTCAGCTACGCGGTGTTTATAGCAGCTTTGATGCAGTGCGGGAAGCGAAAAGTTTGTAAGTTCTTGAACGGCGGTGCGGAGTGAGTGCGTAAATCCGCGACGCGCAGAGGGTGGGCCGGCGCAGTCTCAGAGTGCTTCGAGATTCCTGGCGGAAGAGCAACGAACAAGTGAAGAGCAGGGCCGGCTGGAAGCAGGGAGCCGGGAAGGAATGCGTTGAGTGCGGCCCGTATTCGAGGGCGAGCTGCCTCAAGGCTTGGGATTCAGCCCCGGGCCGGCGCACAGAAACGAACGGCGGCGCAAGCTGCTGTTCCCCCTCGATGGCGTAAGTCCGAAGCATTGAAGGACTCAGGAGAGAGAATGTCCGACCAGAACAACCCGACCAGCGAAATGCGCGCAATCCGCAGCCGTCTCGACTTTTCGAAGATCCCCACCGCAATCCAGATCCCCAACCTGATCGAAGTCCAGCGCCGCAGCTACGAGCGCTTCCTGCAGATGGACAAGCTGCCCCAGGAGCGCGAGGATAACGGCCTTCAGTCCGTGTTCACCTCCGTGTTCCCTATCACCGACTTCCGCAACGTCTCGGAACTCGAGTTCGTCGACTTCTCGATCGGCAACTGGGAGTGCAAGTGCGGTTACCTCAAGGGTCTCAACCACCTGCGCACGGCCTGCACCAACTGCGGCCACATGGTCATCACTGACCCGTTCCACCCGGGCGACGTGCTTTGTAACTTCTGCGGAACCTACAACAAAAACACGCCCGACTTCTGCACCAAGTGCGGCGACCCGGTGGGTCTGCAGCTGAAGTACGACCAGGCCGAGTGCGAAGAGCGCGGCATGACCTACTCGGCCCCATTGAAGGTGACGATTCGCCTGAAGATCTACGACAAGGATCCCGAGACCGGCGTCAAGAGCCTGCGCGACATGAAGGAGCAGGAAGTCTTCTTCGGCGACATCCCGCTGATGAGCCAGAACGGCACCTTCATCGTCAACGGCACCGAGCGCGTCATCGTCTCGCAGCTTCATCGTTCGCCCGGCGTCTTCTTTGAGACGGCGAACAACCGCACCTACTTCCTGGGCAAGATCATCCCGTACCGCGGTTCGTGGGTGGAGTTCGAGTACGACCAGAAGAACACCCTGTACGTCCGCATCGACCGCAAGCGCAAGTTCCTCGGCACCATCTTCCTGCGCGCGCTCGGCCTGCGCACGGATGAGGAGATCCTCAAGACCTTCTACACCGTCGACACCATCAACGTGGCCGACGGCAAGCTGCACTGGAAGGTTGCGGAAGACGGCAAGCTGACCAACCTGCTGGGCACGCGTCCGGCGGCTGCGGTCAAGCATGAATCAGGCGACATCGGAGCCGCAGGAAAGAAGATCGGTCCGAGCGTGATGAAGTCGCTGCGCGCCAACAAGATCGAAGCGGTTGAAGTCGAGACCAGCGAGTTTGACGGCGCCATGACCGCGGCCGACGTGGTCGACATGGCCACCGGTGAGCTGCTCTACGAGGCCAACCAGGAGCTGACCGCGGACAAGCTGCACAAGATCATCCAGTCCGGCGTGACGACCCTCGAGGTCTTCTTCCCGGAGAAGGACGACGTCGGCAACATCATCACCAATACTCTTCGTCGCGACTCCGTGCGCAAGCCCGAAGAGGCGCTGATCGAGATCTACCGCAAGCTGCGCCCAGGCGACCCACCGACGCTCGACACCGCGACTGCGCTCTTCGAAGGCATGTTCTTCGACCCGCGCAAGTACGACTTCTCGCGCGTCGGCCGGCTGAAGTTCAACATCAAGCTGTATGAGGATCAGTCGGCGGACGGCCTCGACAACCGCACCCTGACGCCTGAAGACTTCTACGGCACGATCCGCTACCTGCTGAAGCTGCGCAAGAACATCGGCGTGGTAGATGATATCGACCACCTTGGCAATCGCCGCGTGCGCGCGGTCGGCGAGTTGATGGAGAATCAGTTCCGCATCGGCCTCGTGCGCATGGAGCGTGCGATCAAGGAAAAGATGTCCGTGTACCAGGAGATGTCGACGGCAATGCCGCACGACCTCATCAATGCCAAGCCGGTAATGGCCGCGATCCGCGAGTTCTTCGGTTCGTCGCAGCTTTCTCAGTTCATGGACCAGACCAACCCGCTGTCGGAGATCACGCACAAGCGCCGCCTCTCCGCCCTTGGACCCGGTGGTCTGTCGCGTGAGCGTGCGGGCTTCGAAGTCCGCGACGTGCACCCGACCCACTACGGCCGCATCTGCCCGATCGAGACGCCGGAAGGTCCGAACATCGGTCTTATCTCGTCGCTCTCGTGCTTCGCGCGCATCAACGAGTACGGCTTTATCGAGAGCCCGTACCGTCGCGTGAAGGATGGGCAGGCGCTCGACTTCGTCGCCGTCACCAACGCCGGCGAGAGCGGGCTGCGGCAGGGCGATCACCTCGTTACCGAAGACGCGAAGAAGATGAACGACGAGCTTCGCGCCGCGGGCAAGCGCACGATGGATTTGGAGCCGTTCAGCTTCTATCTCTCGGCGTGGGAAGAAGATCGCCACACCATCGCGCAGGCCAACATCGAGCTCGACAAGGACCTCAACATCGTTCAGGACATCGTCGACGCGCGGCGTCAGGGCAACTTCGTCCTCGTCAACAAGTCTGAAGTGGACTACGTCGACGTCTCCCCCAAGCAGCTCGTCTCGGTCGCCGCATCGCTCGTACCGTTCCTCGAACACGACGACGCAAACCGTGCGCTGATGGGCGCCAACATGCAGCGCCAGTCTGTGCCGCTGCTTGTCGCCGAGGCTCCGTTCGTCGGAACAGGCATGGAAGGCGTCACCGCTCGCGACTCGGGCGCCGTCATCCTGGCCAAGCGCAACGGCATCATCGACTCGGTCGACTCCGAGCGCATCATCGTGCGTGTGGAGGGTGAACATCACCCGACGCAGCTCTCGCGCGAGGTCGGCTCAGACATCTACCAGCTCACCAAGTTCAAGCGCTCCAACCAGAACACCTGCATCAACCAGAAGCCGATCGTTCGCAAGGGCGACCGCGTCATCAAGGGTCAGGTGATCGCGGACGGGCCGTGCACGGAACAGGGCGAGCTCGGTCTCGGACGCAACGTGCTGGTGGCCTTCATGCCGTGGCGCGGTTACAACTTCGAAGACGCGATCCTCATCTCGGAAAAGCTGGTCCGCGAGGACTACTACACCTCGATCCACATCGAGGAGTTCGAGATCGAAGCGCGCGACACGAAGCTTGGACCGGAAGAGATCACGCGCGATATACCGAACGTTTCGGAGCACGCGCTGCGCGACCTCGACGAGTCGGGCATCATCCGCATCGGCGCCAAGATCGGCCACAACGACATCCTCGTCGGCAAGGTCACGCCGAAGGGTGAAACCCAGCTCACGCCTGAAGAGAAGCTGCTTCGCGCCATCTTCGGCGAGAAGGCCGGCGATGTACGCGACGCCTCTCTGACGTGCCCTCCGGGTATCGAAGGCACCGTGGTCGACGTCCGCATCTTCTCCCGCAAGGGCCAGGAGAAGGACGAGCGCGCCAAGCAGATCGAGCAGGAGATGGTCGAGAAGCTCGAGCGTAACCTCGCTGATGAGATCCGCATTCTCACCGACGAGCGCCTCAAGCGCCTTGAAGCGATCCTCGGCGGCAAGGAAGTGCTTGCCGACCTGCACGACGAGCGCACCAACAAGAAGCTGCTCAACAAGGGCGAGATTCTTGACCGCGACATGATCGAGCTGATCTCGACGCGTAACCTCAAGCGCATTCGCTACGCGGATAAGGACCCGCGCGTGAATGAGCAGATCGAAGAGATCGAGGAGATGACGTCCCGCCAGATCGACGTGCTGCGCAAGATCACCAACGAGAAGATTGGCAAGATGCAGAAGGGCGACGAGCTTTCGCCCGGCGTCATCAAGATGGTCAAGGTCTACATCGCCATGAAGCGCAAGCTCTCGGTCGGCGACAAGATGGCCGGACGCCACGGTAACAAGGGTGTCATCGCCCGCATTCTGCCGGAAGAGGACATGCCGTACCTCCCCGACGGAACCCCGGTCGAGATCGTCCTCAACCCGCTCGGTGTGCCTTCGCGTATGAACGTCGGTCAGATCCTCGAGACGCACCTGGGCTGGGCTGCTCATGAGCTCGGCGTGCAGGTTGCGGCGCTTGCGGAGACCATGTCTTCGGCCAACGAAGTACGCGAGCTCTTCAAGGCGCGTTTCGCCGGCACCGCGGCTCTCAACCAGTTGCTCGACCTCGACGATGAGCAGACGCTCCGCGTTGCGGCCGGTATGAAGCGCGGTATCTGGTTCGGCACGGCGGTCTTCGACGGCGCGCAGGAGACGGAGATCAAGGCGCTGCTCAAGTCGGCCGGCCTGCCCAGCTCGGGCAAGTCGCAGCTGTACGACGGCATGCTCGGCGATCCGTTCGAACAGCCTGCCACCGTCGGCTACATTTACATGCTGAAGCTGTCGCACCTTGTGGACGACAAGATTCACGCACGTTCGATCGGGCCGTACTCGTTGATCACGCAGCAGCCGCTCGGCGGCAAGGCGCAGTTCGGCGGACAGCGCTTCGGCGAGATGGAGGTCTGGGCGCTCGAAGCCTATGGCGCCGCCTACATCCTGCAGGAGCTGCTCACCGCGAAGTCGGACGACGTCTTCGGCCGTACCAAGATCTACGAGGCCATCGTCAAGGGCGAGGCGGCGATCGAACCCGGCGTGCCCGAGTCGTTCAACGTGTTGATCCGTGAGCTGCAGTCGTTGTGCCTCGACGTCGAACTGATCAAGCAGGCCGATCAGCGGAAGGTTCCGCTTCCGTCGATCGCAGCGGCCGACTAAGAACAGCTTCTAGCTCCTAGCTTCTAGCCTCTAGCTTGCAAAAGCAGCGGCTAGAAGCTGGGGTAGAGGCAGGCAGTACCGCTGGACCCACGAGGAACGATCTGCTGCATAAGGCTCACGCTCAATATGCACCGGGTCCAATCGAGAGCGAGGCAAAGAATAGAAGCAGGCGGTGAGACTTCAAGCACCAACTCCACCGCCTGAGCATTGAACCGCAGTAAACCCGGGCAGGCTAGAAGCTGGAAGCCAGCGACTAGTAGCTGCCCCACCGGAGACGCAAATATGTTTCGCTCCAGCCCCTTTGAACTGACCGGTCCGATCGCGGACTTCGACGCCATCAAGATTCAGCTCGCCTCGCCCGAGAAGATCCGCTCGTGGTCGCATGGTGAGGTCACCAAGCCGGAAACCATCAACTACCGCACGTTCAAGCCCGAACGCGACGGGCTCTTCTGCGCGCGCATCTTTGGTCCGATCACCGATTGGGAATGCCTCTGCGGCAAGTACAAGCGCATGAAGCACCGCGGCGTCATCTGCGACAAGTGCGGCGTCGAAGTCACGCTCTCGAAGGTCCGCCGCGAACGCCTCGGCCACATCGAACTCGCCTCGCCCTGCTCGCACGTGTGGTTCTTCAAGGGCCTGCCCTCGCGCATCGGGCATCTGCTCGACATCTCGCTGCGTGAGCTCGAAGCCGTCCTCTACTTCGAGTCCTACGTTGTCGTCGATCCAGGGGACGCGCCCGTCAAGGAGCGCGAGGTCATCAAGGACGAGACCCGCTTCCGCGAGCTCGACCAGCAGTATCGTCCCTCCGGCTTCAAGGCCATGATGGGCGCCGAAGCGATCAAGGAACTGCTCAAGCGCGTCGAAGTCAACGAGCTCTCGATCGAGCTGCGCGAGCGCATGAAGACCGAGTCGTCGCTGCAGAAGAAGCTCAAGTACTCCAAGCGCCTCAAGATCGTCGAGGCCTTCAAGAAGTCGGACAACCTGCCCCAGTGGATGATCCTCGACGTGATCCCGGTGATCCCGCCGGAGCTTCGCCCCCTAGTCCCGCTCGATGGCGGCCGCTTTGCCACGTCTGACTTGAACGACCTCTATCGCCGCGTGATCAACCGTAACAACCGCCTCAAGAAGCTCATGGACCTCCATGCGCCTGAAGTGATTGTCCGCAACGAAAAGCGCATGCTGCAGGAAGCTGTCGACGCGCTCTTTGACAACGGTCGCCGCGGCCGCGTGCTGCGCGGTGCGAACAACCGTCCGCTCAAGTCGCTCTCCGACACCCTCAAGGGCAAGCAGGGCCGCTTCCGTCAGAACCTGCTCGGCAAGCGCGTCGACTACTCCGGCCGTTCGGTCATCGTGGTCGGTCCCGACCTGAAGCTGCACCAGTGCGGCCTGCCCAAGAAGATGGCGCTCGAGCTCTTCAAGCCCTTCATCTATCATCGTCTCGAACAGACCGGCCACTGCACCACCATCAAGCAGGCCAAGGAGATGGTGGAGATGCAGGAGCCCATCGTCTGGGACATCCTCGAAGAAGTCATCAAGGATCACCCGGTCCTGCTGAACCGCGCTCCGACGCTCCACCGCCTCGGCATCCAGGCGTTCGAGCCCGTGCTCGTCGAAGGTAAGGCGATCAAGATTCACCCGCTCGTCTGCACCGCCTTCAACGCGGACTTTGACGGCGATCAGATGGCCGTGCACATCCCGCTCTCGCCCGAAGCGCAGATCGAAGCTTCCGTCCTGATGCTGGCCTCGCACAACATCCTCTCGCCCGCCTCCGGTCAGCCCATCACGGTTCCGACGCAGGACCTCGTCCTCGGTATCTACTACCTGACGAAAGCCAAGGTCAACGCCAAGGGCGAAGGCCGTGTCTTCGCCAACATCGAAGAGGTGTTGATGGCGCTCGAGGCCAAGCAGGTGGAGACGCTGACGCCGATCCGTCTGCGCTACACCGGCCCCGTGCTCGACATGACCACCGCCTACGACGACCAGGACCTCACGCACACCGAAGTCGTCGAGTACAACAATCAGTTCATCTCGACCACCGTCGGCCGCGCCATCCTCAACGATGCGCTGCCCGAAGGGATGCCCTACGTCAACGGCCTGCTGAAGAAGAAGGGCATCGGCCAACTGATCAACTACTGCTACCTGAACCTCGGGCTTGAAATCACGGTCAAGACGCTCGACCGCGTCAAGGATCTCGGCTTCACCTATGCGACGCGCTCCGGCCTCTCGGTCGGTCTCGACGACATGGTCATTCCGGACTCCAAGTACACCGTCGTCGCCGACGCCGAAAAGCAGGTCATCAACGTCCAGCAGCAGTATCTTGATGGTGCCATCACCAACGGTGAGCGCAACAACAAGGTCATCCAGCTCTGGTCCGGCGTTACCGAGCGCGTCGCCGACGAGATGTTCGGCAACATGAAGAAGGCCGACAAGGAAGGCGCCATGAACCCGGTCTACATCATGGCCGACTCCGGCGCCCGTGGTTCGAAGCAGCAGATTCGTCAACTCTCCGGTATGCGCGGTTTGATGGCCAAGCCCTCGGGCGAAATCATCGAAACCCCCATCACGGCGAACTTCCGCGAAGGCCTTACCGTGCTGCAGTACTTCATCTCGACCCACGGAGCGCGTAAGGGCCTGGCCGATACCGCACTCAAGACCGCGGACTCGGGCTACCTTACCCGTCGCCTCGTCGACGTGGCGCAGGACGTCATCATCTCGCACAACGACTGCGGCACCGTCGAAGGCATCTACGTCACTCCGATCATCGAAGCCGGCGAGACCATCGAGCCTCTGCGCGACCGCATCATCGGCCGCGTCTCGCTTGAAAAGTTGAAGGACTTTGAAGGCAAGACGATCGTCGACATCAACCAGGAGATCAACGAAGACCTCGCCTCGGCAGTTCAGGCTGCCGGTATCGAAAAGGTGAAGATCCGCTCCGTGCTCACCTGCGAGTCCAAGCGCGGTTGCTGCATCCTCTGCTACGGCCGTAACCTCGGCTCCGGCAAGATGGTGGAGATGGGCGAAGCCGTCGGCGTCATCGCGGCGCAGTCCATCGGCGAGCCCGGCACGCAGCTCACCATGCGTACCTTCCACATCGGCGGCACGGCATCGCGCGTGCACGACGCTTCGCACCTCGAAGCCAAGAACGCCGGTACGGTCCGCTTCATCAACCTCGTCACCGTGCGCTCGAAGGATGGCGGTCTCGTTGCCTTCAACCGCAACGGTTCCATCGCCGTCATCGACGACAAGGGCCGTGAGAAGGAGCGTTACGCCATCGTCTACGGCGCCAAGCTCAAGGTTGAGGATGGCACCAAGGTCGCGCAGGGCGACGTCATCGGCGAGTGGGATCCCTACACGTTCTCGCTGCTCACCGAAATCGCCGGCATCGTCCAGTTCAAGGACCTGCAGGAAGGCGTCACGCTCAACGAGGAAGTCGACGAAGTCACCGGCCTCTCGCGCATGGTCGTCGCCGATACCCCCGACGAAAAGCGTCAGCCGCAGATCATCATCAAGGGCGCCGCAGGCACGAAGCGTTACCTCATGCCTTCGCGCGCAAACCTGATGGTCGTCGATGGCGACGAAGTCTTCCCGGGCGATATCCTCGCGAAGATCCCGCGCGAAACCACCCGCACCAAGGACATCACCGGCGGTCTGCCGCGCGTCGTCGAGCTCTTCGAAGCGCGCAAGCCGCGTGACCCGGCGATCATCTCGAAGATCGACGGCGTCGTCCGCTTCGGCGATGTTTCCAAGGGTCAGCGCAAGGTGTACGTCACTGGCGATAACGGGCAGGAAGAGGAGTACAGCGTGCCGCGCGGTGTGTACGTCAACGTTCAGGAAGGCGAGCGGCTGCGTGCCGGCGATGCCCTGATCGATGGACCGCGTAACCCGCACGACATCCTCGAAGTGCTCGGCGAGCGCGCGCTGCAGATGTATCTCGTGAACGAAATCCAGGAGGTCTACCGCTTGCAGGGTGTGACCATCTCGGACAAGCACATCGAGACCATCGTCCGGCAGATGCTGCGCTGGGTGAAGATCGAGGAAGTCGGCGACACCACCTTCCTCGTCGATCAGCAGACCGACCGCTTCCGGTTCAACGCCGAAAATCAGCGCGTGCTGATGACCGGCGGACGCCCCGCAATCGGCCGCAGCCTGCTCCTCGGCATCACCAAGGCGTCGCTCTCGACGGACTCGTTCATCTCGGCGGCCTCCTTCCAGGAGACCACCCGCGTGCTCACCGAAGCCAGCATCAACGGCTCCATCGACACGCTGCGCGGCCTCAAGGAAAACGTCATCGTCGGCCGCCTCATCCCGGCCGGCACCGGCATGGAGTACTACCGCAACGTACAGCTCTCGCCCGAACTCGAAGAGGCGGCAGCCCAGGTCCAGCAAGAAGTCACCGCGGCCATCGAGGCCGAGGAGCGTGAGCTGGAGCAGATGCGGATGGAAGGCGAACAAGAAGAGATGGCCGCCGAGTAAGCACTTCGTGCCGTCTTGGACGCTCCGCGTGAACCTTCAACAACCGCAACAAAAACGGGCGGACTCGAAAGAGTCCGCCCGTTCATTTTGGCCCTTGTCTGGGTGCCCCATCCTTCCGACAGCTCCATCGTCGGAAGGGTGGGGTATCGTTTGCGCCAGCAAACGACCGTTTCTCCCCCAAGGCAACAAGGCATCAACCACCTTCTTCACTGACGGCCCTTCCTGTCCCGCTCATCAGGCTTTACCCATCGCCTGCCGATACTCCCGTAATGCGCACTGCGTGGTCTATCAAAAAACTCATCTCCCTCGGTTTTGCCTTCCTGGTACTGTGCCTTGGCTGTGTGGCGGGCTTATCCGTCAGCCGCATGCACCACGTGCTCCGGGTGCAGAGTGACCATACCGCTGGGCTGCTGCCTGCCGCCCGCCTCGCCAACGACTTCCAGCGCGAGATGTTGAACGCGCGCATCTCGCTCATCTACTTCGTCACCATCCAGAAGCAAGGCTCGCGCCAGCTTGGCGAAAAGCACCTGCACAACGCCGAATCGACGCTGGCGCAGCTGACTTCGTTGGTCACTGCCCGCGAAGAGCTCAGCGAGCTTCGTCCGTTGGTCGAAAACCTCAATCAGGAGCTTACAGAGTACGAAGCGGTGATGAAGAAGACGCTCGACCTGGTCGAAAGCGGCGTCACCTCGGGCCCCGTCTACACCGAGCAGGTCAAACAGTGGGCCGAGCGCGGTGCCGTGCTGGTAGGCGACGCGGATAAGACCCAGGTGCTCTCGTCGGAGATGAGCGAGAAGAAAAACCAGACCAACATCAGCTCGCTCCAGTCCACCTCCACCCTCTGCACCTCGCTGTTCGTCTGCGGCCTTCTTCTCTGCATCCTCATCGCCAGCCTTATCGTTCGACAGATCAACGCCAGCCTGCGCGAGGTCAGCGCAGCGCTTCAGGAGAGCGCGCACCAGATCGCCCACTCTTCCTCAGAGATCGCGGCCTCCAGCCAGGCGCTGGCGCAGAACGCGTCCGAACAAGCCGCAACCATCGAGGAGACTTCGGCCGCAAGCAGCGAGATCAACTCCATGGCAATGCGCACCAGGGAGAACTCTCTCAGCACGGCGGAGATCGTCGGCAGTGCGCAGTCCGGGTGCGAACGCACGAACTTATCTCTCGGCGAGATGGTGCATGCGATGGAGGCGATTCACCGTTCCAGCCAGGAGGTCTCGAAGATCGTCAAGGTGATCGATACGATCGCGTTTCAGACCAACATCCTCGCGCTCAACGCCTCGGTGGAAGCGGCGCGCGCCGGCACGCAGGGCGAGGGCTTCGCCGTCGTCGCCGACGAGGTGCGGGCACTGGCGCAGCGTTGCGCCAACGCTGCGCAGCAGACGACCGACCTGGTGCAGGAGTCGATTGAGCGCTCCGTCGCCGGCCAGGCCAAGATGCAGCAGGTCGTCGCCGGAATGCAGACCGTAACGCTTGAAAGCCAGCGCATCCGCGATCTTGTCGAAGAGATCAAGGCGGGCAGCGTCGAACAGTCGCGCGGCGTGGAGCACATCGACACCGCCATCAGCCAGATGGAGCAGGTGACGCAGGCCAGCGCTGCCCAGTCGGAGCAGGGCGCCGCCGCCGCCGCCGAACTGCACTCGCAAGCCGACGCCATGAGCGGCCTGGTCGTCAAACTGAAAATCCTAGTCGAAGGTCGCCAGCTAGCAGCCTAGCCAGCACCGGGTGCCCCATCCTTCCGACAGTTTTACCGCCCGTTCTACCCAACGGTCCGGGTGCCCCACTCTTCCGACAGCCTCACCGTCGGAAGGGTGGGGTGTCGTTTGCGGCAGCAAACGACCGTTCCCCTCCCAACCAGCAACACATTCCCAAAATGGAATGTGTCGCCACACCTAACCCCACCCTTTGTCAAAATCGACAAAGGATGGGGCGCCCAAGCGTCTACACTCGCACCATGTCCTCCGGACTCGTCCGCTACCAAAGCAACGGCGACCTCCACTTCATCACTTTCAGCTGTGTCCGCCATCGCCCCATCCTCGGAATACCCGAAGCGCGCGACAGCTTCCTCACTATCCTGGAGCGAACCAGGGTCAAGTACCGCTTCCATGTCCTCGGTTACGTCGTCATGCCCGACCACGTGCACCTGCTCGTTTCCGAGCCAGAGCTTGGCAAGCTTTCGACCGTCATCCAGGTCGTCAAGCAACTCTTCTCCCGCAGCCGTCCGGAAGAGTACGTTTGGGAGGCCCGCTACTACGACTTCAACGTCCGCACCGAGGACAAGCGCGCCGAAAAGCTGCACTACATCCACCAGAACCCCGTTCAGCGTGGTCTGGTCTCCTCGCCCGAGGCGTGGGATTGGAGCAGCTTCCGCTCGTACACACTTGGCGAAAAGGGGATTGTCCTGGTCGCCCGGCCATGGATCGAGCCGCCCAGTGAGGAGAGCGGTCGCGCTTCGCGCGACACCCCACCCTTTCCTGATGAAGCGCCGGAAAGGATGGGGCACCCACTGCGCTGACGCTACGCTTTCGCTCGCCAACGGAATTGTGTAAGCCTAAATTCGCTAAAAGGACAACAACTCAGGGCACCGGCAAAAGCCGGTGCCCTGAGAATGGTGCAAGATAGCACGCTTTACGTCTGACTCTAAATTACCTCTTTTGAATACTTTGCCTCAAAAGTAGGGGAGGGGGGTACACCCTACTTGGGCGACTCAACCGGAGCAGTCAGCGGCAGGTTCTCCACGTTGTCGCCCACCGAGATGGTGAACGTGCCCGAGTCAATCTTCCAGCTCTTTGACGCGACGTCGTAATAAGAGAACGCCCGCGGATCGAGCGCGAGACTCACGTGTTTCGTCTCGTTCGGCGCAAGCTCGACGCGGGAGAAGTTCTTCAGCTCATGCGCCGGGCGCTCAACCGCTGGATGATCTTCGCCTACGTAAACCTGCGCCACTTCAGCACCCTGCCGCGAGCCCGTATTCGTCACGTCGAAGGAGACGTTCACATGCGGATCGGCCGAGTTGAACTCCGGCACAACCTTCAGGTTGGCGAACGAGAACGTCGTGTACGAGAGCCCAAACCCGAACGGGAACAGCGGTTTGGTGTGGTTGTGCTCGTAGCCGCGATACCCGACGAAGATGCCTTCCTTGTAAGTCACGGTCTTCGTGCCAGGAGCAGGATAGTAGTTGGCAAACGTCGGGTTGTCCTCCGCGCGGCGCTCGAACGTCGCCGGCAGATGGCCCGAAGGATTTACCGCACCGGTCAGGATCTCGGCCAACGCGGTTCCGCCCGCTTGTCCCGCATACCAGGTTTCAAGTAGCGCCGGAACCTTGTCGATCCACTTGGTCGAATCGACGTTTCCGCCGGAGGTTACGGTCACGATCGTGTGCGGATTCGCAGCCGCGATGGCGTCGATCAACTGGTCCTGCCCGAAGGGAAGCGAGAAGGTGCGATCGCCGCCTTCAGACTCAGAATCCTGCTGGAATCCAGCCGCAATCACGACTGCATCCGCGTGACGCGCCAGCTCTATCGCGTGCGGATCGACGATGGAGTCAGCCGGAGTAATCGCGAACAGGATGTGTCCGCCGATGATGTTGCCTTGCCACTCCTCAACGACGATCTTGTGCGGACCGGCCGAGAGCGGAATGGTCGCGGTCGGCTGAAACGCTCTCACCAGCGCCCAGTTGTCGAACAGCAGCTTGCCATCCACGTAGACGCGATTCCCGGAGCCTTCACCCGAGTCCTCAAGAGCCACGATGTAATCGCCAGCCTTCGGCGCGGTATAGAAGCCGGTGAAGCGGTGCGAGACGGACTTGTCCGAGGCAGCCATGAGCTGCGGCATCAGCGCGTCCAGGTTGTCGAGCAGCATCTTGAAGTTCAGGCCCTCGAGCGTAATGTGCTGCACGGTCTGGGTTGTGGGTGTGCCCTGCAGGTCCTTGTTGGGGAAGGACTCGAGGGTCACGCCCTTCTGGCCAGAGGAGGCTGCAGTGGTGAAGTCGGTGTTGTAAGTGAGGTGCTGCAGCGTGGGCAGGCCGCGATCGTAGAGAACTGTCGTGCCGCTGCCCAGAACGCTGGTGAGGCCTTCAAGGTCCGAGACCAGGTGAAACGGCACAACGCCGGCCGAGCCGCCGCCCACCGGAACACCGGGATAAGCATCGGGGCCAACGAGCAGGATCGTTTTCACGCGGGACTTGTCGAGCGGGAGGATGTTTCCTTCGTTCTTCAGCAGCACCGCGCCTTCGCGCGCGCCCTGGAGAGCGACCTCGTTGTTCTGCGCGTCATCCGTCGAGATGTCGTACAGATGCTGGTTATGGCCGGCGTCGAGCCAGCCGAAGCTCATCGCGGTATCGAGAATGTGCTTGAGCTTGAGGTCGATCGTCGCTTCAGAGACGCTGCCTGCCTTGATGGCCGGCAGCAGCGTCTTCTGGTTCATGAACTTACCCGTCGGCATCTCGATATCGAGCCCGGCATTGGCGGCTGCGACGCCGTCGTAGGTTGCATCCCAGTCGGACATCAGGACGCCGTGGAAGCCGTATTCCTTGCGGATCACGTCGATGTTGATGTAGGGGTTCTGGGTGGCATGCTGCCCGCGTACCAGGTTGTAGGAGTCCATCAGGGCTCCGACGTGCGCAGTCTTGATGGCAGCCTCGAAGCTGGGCAGGTAAATCTCGCGGAGTGCGCGCTCATCGACCTCCGAGTTGGAATCATGGCGCAGGTACTCGGAGTTGTTGAGGATGTAGTGCTTAATGGTCGAGGAGACGCCCTGCTGCTGCATCCCCGTGATGTAGCCGACGGCGATCTGCGAGGTGAGATAGGGGTCTTCGCCGAAGTACTCGAAGTTGCGGCCGTTCAACGGCGAGCGGTAGATGTTGACGCCGGGGCCGAGCATGAAGTGGACGCCGCGCGCGCGTGCGTCACGGCCGATGCCGCCGCCAACCTTCGCGGCGAGTTCGCGATCCCACGAAGCTGCCAGGCCGATGCCTGCGGCGTACGTGGTCGACGGAAAGCCGGAGTTGGAGCGGGTGCCGTAAGGGCCGTCGGACATCTCTAGTGCGGGCAGGCCAGCCGAAGGGACAGCGCGTACGGCGAAGCCGGTTCCGCCGATGTAGTCGATCTTTTGCTCCAGCGTCATCGAGTGAATGATCGATTCGACCCTGGCTTCTTCGGCGGGAGTGAGTGAGTGCGGTGCCTGGGCGTGGGCAACAGCAGTGGCGGCGAGGGCGGCGAGGGCAAGCGGGAGTCGGCGTGCGAAGACAGTCATAGTCGTGCGAAGCCTTTTCTTCAGAGATAGCGGGGGAGCTGATTCAACGGCGGAGACAATCGTTGAACCAGACACACGCATAGTATCGTGTTCCAGCTACATTTGGCTTCTGTGGACATACGCTTGCTGAATACGCGCATCGTAGCGCGCATGAGCAAAGTGGGTGATCGTGAACCGGTGCAGGGCGAGAACAAGCAGGGCCGAACGTTGTTCTTTGTCATTCTCGTGACGATTGTCGCCCTTTTGGTCGTATTCCTGGTGTTGCGCCCGCGCGGGTCGCAGGCTGGACCGCCGCAGACGACGCACGCGCAATAGGCTAAGGCTTTGTACAGTTGAGGGTGAGGCTGATAAGCTTCGCCCATGCGAACTGTTCGGAATCTGGCTGCAGGTCTGGTCTTGGGTGCAGGTGTTGGCGCTGGTTTGAATGCAGTGTTGGTCACGGCTGCGGATGCACAATCGTTTACGCCGAAGCGCGAGCAGAAAAACCTTTCACCGGCTGCACTTGCGAAGCTGCATACCCTCGAAACTCTGAATGCGCTTCCGGCCGGCGAGTGGCGCTTTCATGCGGGCGACCTGACGCACGGTGAGGCGGTGAACCTCGACGACTCGTCGTGGCCGCTGGTGAAGCCGGGGTCCGATGCGCCGAATGAGGCGGTCTGGTACCGGCGCGAGATCGAAATTCCAAAGACGCTGAATGGGTACGACATCTCGGGTGCGCGGGTTTCGTTCCAGTTCGAGGCGGACGCCAATGGGCCAATGCCGGAGATCATCTACTTCAACGGGCGCCGGGTTGCGCTGGGCGACGATCTGGAACCGATTGTGATGTTTGAGCCGGCCAAGCCTGGCGACAAGATCCTGGTCGCGGTGAAGCTGCTGCATACCGTGGATAAGAAGCGGTTCGAAGCCGTGCATATGAAGATTGAGCCTGCGACGGGCGGCCGCCCGAACCCGGATGATGTGCGCGTGGAGTGCCTGGCCGCGGCCAACCTGCTGCCGGCTTTGACGCCTCCACGGAAGGATCTGCTGCCGAAGGTGGAGGATGCGGTTGCGGCAATCGATACGCAGGCGCTGATGGCGGGAAATCAAGGCGCATTCGACGCGTCACTCGAGAAGGCGCAGGGCATCCTGAACGAACTGCATGGGCCGATGCAGGGGGCGAAGATCGACATGGCGGGTAACTCGCATATCGACGCGGCGTGGCTATGGCCCCGGTCGGAGACGATCGATGTGGTGAAGCGCACGTTTACGACCGCGCTGCAGTTGATGAATGAGTATCCGAACTACACGTTTTCGCAGAGCGCGGCGCAGTACACGGAGTGGATGGCGGAGAAGTATCCGCAGCTGAACGAGCAGATCAAGGAGCGTGTGAAGGAAGGGCGCTGGGAGATTGTAGGTGGGATGTGGGTTGAGCCGGATTTGAATCTGCCAGGGGGTGAGAGCTTAGTACGGCAGTTACTGGTTGGGCAGGAGGTCTTCAAGAAAGACCTGGGAGTGACGGCGCGAATTGGGTGGAATCCGGATAGCTTCGGGTATAACTGGCAGCTACCTCAGATTTACAAGCGGAGTGGGCTGGACTACTTCGTGACGCAGAAGATGCATTGGAACGACACGAATATTCTGCCGTTCCGGTTGTTCTGGTGGGAGTCGCCGGATGGGAGTAAGGTGCTGACTTACTTTCCTACCGACTACGTGCATGACAACCTCAACCCGACGCGGTTGACGGCAGATTTCGTCGAGTCGGCTGACCGCAACCCCGGCACGACGGAGATGCTGGACTTATATGGAATCGGCGACCACGGCGGTGGTCCGACGCGCGACATGCTCGACCAGGGCGACCACTGGGTAGCCGAGAATAAGGCCGGCGAAGCGGTGCCGGATATGCGTTATCACACGGCGCAGCAGTACTTTGACGACGTTCAGACCAAGCTGAATCCGCAGTCGCCCGAGTGGGACTACGACAAGATTGCGAAGGGTTGGACGCCGCCGCCGGCTGGCGCACCTGGAACCATGGGCATTCCGACCTGGAAAGATGAGCTCTACTTCGAGTACCATCGCGGCGTGTTTACCACGCAGGCTGCGCATAAGAACAATCTGCGGCGGAGCGAGGTAAGAACGCTGGACGCGGAGAAGTACGCTTCGCTCGCCTGGCTCAGTGGGCAGAAGTATCCGGCGGCAGAACTTACCGACAACTGGAAGAAGATTACGTTCAACGATTTTCACGACTTAGCGGCTGGGTCGGGCATCGGTGTGATCTACAAGGATGCGCAGGCGGACTTTGACGAGGTGTACCACGTGGACTCGGAGGTTTCGAGTCACTCGATGGAGACACTGGATGCGCAGGTGGATACGCAGGTGAAGAGCGGCGTGCCCGTGATGGTTTGGAACCCGGATGGCTGGGCGCGGAGCGAGACGGTAGCGATCAAGGTGCAGTCGCCTGAGGCTGCTTCGCAGCCGCTGATGCTCGATGGGCGTCCACTGCTGACGCAGGTGGTTTCGACGGACGCCGCGACTCATCAGTTTGAGTTGCTGGCGCGGGTGGAGGATGTTCCTGCAGTCGGGTATAAGGTGCTGGCCTTTGCTCCGGCGGGTTTCGCTGGCGTCCGGGCGAACGAGAAGATTGTGGCGCTGCGCGCGGATGAGAGCGCCGATGCGATCTCGTTGAGCAATCCGAAGGTCGGTATATCGATCGACAAGAAGAACGGATGTATTACGAGCCTGAAGGCTGGCGGTAGAGAGTATCTGGCTGCGGGCGCTTGCGGGAACCAGCTTCAAACGTACAAAGATCTGCCGAAGCAGTACGACGCCTGGAATATCGACCCGGGTACGCTCGATGGCACGATGACGCCGATCGACGAGGTCGATTCCATTGCGTTAGTCGACAAGGGGCCGGTGCGGGCTTCGGTACGGATTACGCGGCACTGGGGCAGCTCCAAGTTTGTGCAGGAGATCTCGCTCGACGCCGGGGCGGATGAGGTGCGGGTTGCGAACGACTTCGACTGGCACGAGACGCATGTGCTGCTGAAAGCGGCGTTCCCGGTGGCCGCGACGAGCGACAAGGCGACGTACGAGATTCCTTACGGAACGATCGAGCGGACCACGCTGCGGACGAATAGCTGGGAGAAAGCCAAGTTCGAGGTACCAGCAATGCGCTGGGCGGATCTGGGTGACGCCTCGCAGGGCGTGTCGATTCTGAATCAGTCGAAGTATGGCTACGATGCGGCCGGTAATCTGCTCCGGCTGACGCTGCTGCGGTCCCCCACCTGGCCCGATCCTGAAGCGGACCGCGGCGAGCAGAAGTTCACCTACGCGATCTACCCTCACGCCGGGAGCTGGAAGACGGCGGAGACGGTGCGCCGCGGGTATGAGCTGAACGATCCGATGGTGGGCGAGCAGGTGTTCTCGCATGGTGGCGCGCTGCCGGCTTCGTACTCGTTTGGCTCCGTCGAGAACAAGAACGTGGTGCTTACCGCGATGAAGAAGGCGGAGGATGGCAACGCGCTGGTCTTCCGCATGTACGAGTGGGCCGGAACGGGCTCGACCGTGACGCTGCATGTGCCGAAGGGCGCGACGTTCGCACAGGAGACAAACATGATGGAAAAGCCGGAGGGTGCGCAGATTCCGGTGACCGGGGACGTGGTGACGCTGCCCATCAAGCCGTACGAGATTTTGACGGTGGAGGTTGGGTACTCGCACTAGAAAGACGGATGCGGACAAGAGCGGACCAGAGAAGCCGGAGCGGGTGTCTGTTCGGGACTCCCGCTCTTGCTGTTTCATGGCCCGGGCCGCGTTCGGGAGTTCGAGAGTGCTGGATAATAGAACGATGGCAAATAAGTACGGAGAGGCGGCGTTGATGGCCGTGCGGATGGAGACGTATGGCAAGGCTCTGACGGCTGACGACCGCTGGGAGGATGCGGTGCGGAAGCTGTATCCGACAACCCCCGCGGGACAGAAGAAGGGGCCGCCGCGTGCGGCATTTCTTGGGCTGTGTGAGGCTGGCCTGGTGAAAGGCATCGTTCCCGGGCCGGTATCGCCGGCTACGTCTGCGGCCAACCGGAACAAGGCTTACGCGGTGAAGGCTGTCGAACTGCTGCGGGCAGGGACGCATAAGACGGTGTCGCAGTTGTGGGCGGCTGTGTCGGAAGGCGATAGCATCGACCATGCGAGCCAGATGGATGTGGTGCTGGCGCTGTGGAAGAACGGCTTGATCGCCGGGGCTTGAGAACAGCCTCAGGTTGTTGAGTCGGCAGGGCACACGGCTCATCTATAGTGAAACGAAGGCAGTTGAGGGAGTTGTGATGACCGGTTTGAAGAAACTTGCAGTTTTGATGATGGGTCTGACGATGAGCGGCGGGCCCCTGTTAGCGCAGTACGCGCAGCCAGCGCAGAAGCCGCCCGCGCATCCTTACACGAAGCAGCATATCTACTCGGAGACCGCTGATCCGAAGGCGGATATTGAGGCGGCTTTGAAGCAGGCGCGCGCCCAGCATAAGCGGGTGATTCTGGACTTTGGCGGCGATTGGTGCGGCGATTGCCAGGTGCTGGATATTTACTTCCACCAGGATCCGAACGCGGAGATGCTGAGCAAGCACTTTATCCTGGTGCACGTATGGATCGGACACTTCGATCAGAACCTGGATATCCCGGAAAAGTACGGGGTGAACATCAAGAAGGGCGTGCCGGCGCTGGCGGTGCTCGATGCGCATGGCAAGGTGCTCTTCTCGCAGTCGACGGGGGAGTTCAGCGATATGCGCTACATGGAGAGCACCTCGGTGACGAACTTTCTGGATAAGTGGAAGGGCTAGGCAGGGTGGATTGAACGCGCGCGGGAGCCGGAGATGAGACGCAGGATGGATGTGGCGCTTCGGCACGCGCGGAATGTTCCGGGGATGCTGCAGCGGGCGTTCCTGGCGGCGCTGCGACACGATGCGTTGAATCTGTCGCAGTCAGCGGCGTATTCAGCCATCGTCTCGTTGTTTCCCGCGCTGATTGTGCTCGCGGCTATCATCGCGCTGCTGCCGCAGGTGGCTCCGCTGCAGGTGGGCGTGGCGGAGTTTTTCGATGAGGTATTGCCGCCGAATGCGTTATCGCTGCTGACGAGCTACTTCGTCAGCGGACCGGGAGGCCAGCCGTCTCACACGGTGCGGTCGCTGGTGATTGCGGGGATCGTCAGCGTAAGCGGCGCGTCGAGCGTGATCGTGACGCTGATGGAGGGCGTGCGCCGCGCGGAAGGACTGCCGCGGAACTGCTGGAAGGGGATCGAGCGGCGGAAGCGGGCGCTGATCCTCGTGCCGCTGTCGCTGCTGCCGTTGCTGGTGGCGACGCTGCTGGTGATGTTCGGGCGAATCCTGACGGAATGGGCGGCGGCCTACCTGGCGACCAGCGTACAGTCTGTGTTCTTTGCCTTTGCGTTGGCCGCGCGATGGATTATCTCGCTGGGTGGCGTGGCGGGGCTGACGGCATCGATCTACCACTTCGGCATGCCGGAGCGGCGGTCGCGGGTTGAATCGGTGCCGGGGGCTCTGGTGGCGACGTTGCTGTGGTTCATGTCGACCCTGGCGTTTGGCTGGTATGTGACGCGTTTCGCCAACTACAACCAGGTGTACGGGCCGCTGGGCGCCGGTATCGCGCTGCTGATCTGGCTTTACCTGGTGTTTTTCAGCGTTCTTTGCGGCGCGGAGTTCAACGCGCAGGTGTTTGGGCGAGGGCATGTGGATGCCGACTGAGGCAGGAGTCGGCTGGCGCGGGTAGAATGGCCTTCGGAGACATTAATTCCATCCGATAGACCCGCTTACGCAGGTTGAGAAAGATTGCGCACCGACCGATGACAACGATGACGACGAATAGCCAGAACAGCCTTTTGAACGCGGCCGGAAACGGCTCGGATAGCAGCCGCCGTGCAAAAATTGTGGCGACGCTGGGGCCGGCGACGAGTACGACCGAGATGTTCCGGAAGCTGGTGCGGGCGGGACTGGACGTGGCGCGGCTGAACTTCTCGCATGGCAGCCACGCGCAGAAGGCGGAGCTGATCGCGATGGTGCGGCAGGTGGCGAAGGAGGAATGCAAGCCGATCTGCATTCTCGCCGACCTGCAAGGCCCGAAAATTCGGACTGGAAAGCTGAAAGATCATAAGCCGGTGCAGCTTGTGGCTGGAAAACGTCTCACGATTACTCCGCGTGAGATAGAAGGCGATGCGGAGATCGTTGGCACGACCTTTCTGACGCTGGCGGAGAATCTGGAACCGGGTTCGCGCATTCTGCTCTCGGACGGGCTGATCGAGTTGCATGTGGACCGGGTGAGCGGGTCGGATGTGATCTGCGAGATCGTGAACGGCGGAATGCTGGGCGAGAACAAGGGAATTAATCTGCCGGGAATCCCCGTGAAGGTGCCTTCGCTGACCGAGAAGGACGAAGAGGACCTGATCTTCGCGATCGGGCAGGGCGTGGACACGATTGCGGTTTCGTTTGTGCGGACCGCAGACGATGTGCGTCACGTGAAGGGGCGGTTGGCTGCGCTGAACTCCGATGCGTGGGTCATTGCGAAGCTCGAAAAGCCACAGGCGATCGAACACCTGGACTCGATTCTCGAGGTTGCGGACGGCATTATGGTGGCGCGCGGCGATCTTGGCGTCGAGGTGCCGCCGGAGAAGGTACCGGCGATTCAGAAGCACATGATCAAGCGCGCGTGGGAGTTCCGCAAGCCGGTGATTACGGCGACGCAGATGCTGGAATCGATGATTGAGAATCCGCGGCCGACACGCGCGGAAGCCTCCGACGTGGCGAATGCGATCTACGACGGGACGGACGCGGTGATGCTTTCGGCGGAGACGGCCGCGGGCAAGTATCCGGTGGAGTCGATTGCGATGATGGCTAAGATCGTGACCGAGACCGAGCAGCAGATACGGCTTGACCCGACACCACCGTCGAAGATTCAGCGGATGTCGAAGCTTTCGGTGGCCGAGACGATCTGCGAGTGCATGGCGCATTCGGCGCTCGACCTGGATGTGGCGGCGATTGCGATCTTTACGGAGACAGGAAGCACGGCGCGACTGCTCTCGAAGTATCGGCCGGAGGCGCCGATCTTCGCGATGAGCCCGTATGAGAAGGTGATCAACCGCAGCATGCTGCTTTGGGGGGTTTACCCAATCCAGTGTGAGCGATTCCGCGATACCGACCTGCTGGTGAGCATGGCGGAGCAGGTGCTCGAAGAGCGTGGACTGGTGAAGAAGCGGCAGGTGGTGGGAATCGTGGCCGGGACGCGGACGCGGTCGGGCGCGACGAACTTCATGCGGCTGCATATGGTGGGCGACCGGGATACGGAGAACTAACGGCAGTGCCGCGTCGTCTCGTCTTTGATTGCGGCAGCGAGGGGGCATGGACTCTCCTTTCCCCGGGGGGTACCCCCCGTCAACTGATTGGTTAAATGACGAATGGAATGAACAACTTAGCGGGTTCGGGGCCGCTAAAATATTCAATCCATTGGGTTTACGGGTAAAATATTGACAATAAAGGACTTCGGTCCGGGAAAACAGAAAGCCCCGGCGGGTGACCGGGGCTTTTTTCTTTCCATCTATTAACAGGATAGCAGGTTGGAAGAGGTCGGGCGGCCAGTCTAATGCTCTTGTTTTGTTGGGGTTGCGAGGGGCAGGGCTTGACATGCTCGTTTGCTGGTGTTTTTCAAGGTTTTGGTCGAGGTTTTGTGCGGTAATCGATGAGGAATTTTCGGGGCCATTTCCCTTTTTGGGAAGTGGAGGAGTGGGCTTTGGGCTGCCTGATGCTAACTGACCGAAAAGGGCGCGGTCGGGACTTCTGTCACCTTCTATGGGTCGGGCCTTCAGCCCTCCGTTCTTGTTTTGGGTCGCTTACCTGGGCCTTCGGCCCAGGCTGGTATAGGACGCGCTTTCAGCGCTCTTTGAGTCGCGGATTCCAGACTCAGGACACTTGGAACTTGTTGAGAAAGGGGAGCGAAGAGCGAAAGCCGTGCCTCGGCGGCGACGAGCCGCAAAGCGATAAATACACTTACGGCACGGCTGGACAGCTTCAGCCGTGCCCTTAATCGAAACAGACTGTTTCAACCGGTCGTTGTGCGGCTATTTGTCGAGGGTGAAGGTGGTGGTGAGGGGCAGGGTGCGGGATGAGGGGCCGGCGGAGAGGGTGAACTGGCCGGGCTCGGCGACCCAGGTGTGCTGGGTGGGGCTCCAGAAACTGAGGGCTCGGCGATCGAAGGTGAGGGTGACGATTTTGGATTCACCGGGGGCGAGTTCCACGCGTGAGAAGGCTTTGAGCTCGCGGACAGGGCGGTCGATGGAGGCGTGTGGGTCTCCGATGTAGAGTTCGACGACCTCGGCGCCCTTGCGCGAGCCGGTGTTGCGAACGGTGACGTGGACTTCGGCCTGGCCGCTTGCCGGAAACTTCTTCGGGGCTTTGAGGTCGGAGTAGGAGAACGTCGTGTACGAGAGGCCGTAGCCGAAGGGGTAGAGCGGCGCGATGTCGGGGTGTTTGTCGAAGTAGCGGTAGCCGACGTAGATGCCTTCGGCGTAGTTCACGTGCAGGTCGGTGCCGGGATAGTTCGAAGAACTTGGTGAATCGGCGAGCTTGCGGATGAAGGTGAAGGGCAGCTTGCCGGAGGGGTTCGCGTCGCCGAAGAGGATGTCGGCGACGGCGTTGCCGGCCTCTTCGCCGGGGTACCAGGCGTCGACGAGGCCGGGAACCTTGTCGATCCAGCGGGTGAGGTCGACGGGGTCGCCGTTGTTGAGGATGACGATGGTCTTTGGATTCGCGGCGACGACGGCCTGGATGAGCTCGTCCTGGCCTGCGGGCAGGTCCATGTTCGGGCGGTCTTTGCCTTCGGTCTCGAACTTCCAGGAGTATCCGGCGAAGACGAGGGCAACGTCGGAAGACTTGGCTGCGGCTACGGCTTCCTCGAGGAGCTTTGCGCGGGCTTCGGGGGTGTCCTGTTCCGGCTTTTCGCCGGGCATGCCGACGCCGAGGGCGTAGTTTACCTTCACACTGCCGGCGCGGGTGCGAATGCCGTCAAGCGGGCTGACGACGTTCGTCGCGAAGACCAGGCCGCTGCCGCCGCCGCCGATGCGCGCGGTTGCGGCGTTGGGGCCGATGACGGCGATGGAGTGGAGTTTGGCGGTGTCGAGCGGGAGGATGTTGCCGTCGTTCTTCAGCAGGACCATGCCCTCGTCGGCGGCTTTGCGAGCGATGGCGCGCTGGGCGGGCGTGTCGATGGGGATGCCGCCGGTGTGCGGGTGGTCGAACTGGCCGGATTCGAAGAGCACGGTGAGGATGCGGGAGACGTTGCGGTCGATGTTGGCGACGGGGATTGCGCCGGACTTGACGTCTGGTAGGACCTTGTCGGGAACGAGGTAGCCGCTGTCGTTTCCGGCTTCGTGGGTGGCGGGGCGGGCGAGCCACTTCTGCATGGGGGCGCCGCCGGGCATCTCGATATCCATGCCGGCGTTGACGGTGGGTGCGGTGGAGTAGGTGCTGCCCCAATCGGAGAGAACGAAGCCGGTGAAGTGGTTGTCCTTATAGAGTTCCTGTTCGAGCAACGGGGATTGTGCTGCGTAGGTGCCGTTGACCTTGTTGTAAGAGGACATGACGGCCCACACATGGCCGTCGTGGATGGCGGCTTCGAAGGCGGGGAAGTAGATCTCGTGCAGGGTGCGTTCGTCGACCGAGACATCGATGCGGTGGCGCTCGAACTCCTCGTTATTGACGACGAAGTGCTTGACCGACGGAATGACGCCCTGACTTTGCACGCCCGTGATGTAGCCGACAGCGAGGCGCCCGGCGAGGTAGGGATCTTCGCCGTAGGATTCGAAGTTGCGTCCCCAGAGGGGCGTCCGCTGGATGTTGACGGTGGGGCCGAGGATCATGTCGCGTCCGACGGATTTCACTTCTTCGCCGATGGCTCGACCTTCTTCCTGGGCGAGGGCGGGATCCCACGAGGCGGCAATGTCGATGCCGGCCGGAAAGGCGGTGCTTGAGAAGGTGTGGACCTGCCCTTCGACGCTGGTGACGGCGGAGGAGCCGGTCCAGAGGCGGATGCCCATGGGCCCGTCAGCCATCTTGATCTCCGGGATGCCGAGGCGCGGAACGCCGGTGCTCTCCATCCAGCCGGAGCCGGCGAGCATGGAGACTTTTTCTTCGAGCGTCATGCGGGCGAGCAGGTCAGAGACGCGCTGCGGGACGGGCGTCGCGGCATTCTGGTAGGGAGCTTGCTGGGCTGCAAGCGAGATGGGGAGCAACGTGACGGCGAGCAGGGTTTGGATGAGGCGGGCGTTAGGCACGTGCGAAGTTCCTCCTGGGCGACGCTTGCCATGGTATACCGCGTTTCGGTGTCGCGAGCGGAGGGAGACTAGGGCTGGTTCAGGTTTGCCTGGGTGGTGATCTGGGCGCAGAGGGTGGGCAGGTGGACGTGGATGAGGGAGTTCGAGGCGCTCGGGCCGGTAGCTCGTTTCGAGGTACTCGGAGACGGGGATCTGGATCGCGCTCGCCATGCGGGTCGTGTACGCCCGGGGTTGCGGGATTTGAAGAGCGAAAGACCATTTTGTGAGCTGACAGCTGGAGAGCTGATAGCTGTCAGCCTGTTGCGGTGAGGCCAAGCTCGATGCGTGGAGATGGCTGCGGCTTCGAGGATGGGGAAATCCGGGAGACTTTGGACCAGTTCGAACGCCGGGTCCCGACGGCTGAAGCCGCGCTGCTATCGACAGCTTGATGGCCGGACTAGAGTCCGGCTCTATCCAGAAGCGGCCAGAGTGAAGTCGGGCCTTATCCAGAAGCGCATTGGACCAAGAGACTGTTAGAGGGCGATGGGATCGGGGCGGCGGGCGGTGCGCCAGCCGAAGAAGGTAAGGATGGCGGCGAGGGCGAGGAAGGCGCAGGTGAGGGCGGCGCATCCAGGCCATGCGTAGTGGCGCCAGACGACTGCGGGTAGCAGGCCTCCGACGGTCCCGCCCACGTAATAGAAGCAGATGTAGAGACCGGCGGCGGAGACGCGGGTGCCGGGCGCGGCGGCGTCGCGGAGAAAGCTGTTGGCGCAGGTTTGCGCGATGAAGACTCCGGCGCCGCAGAGCGCGAGGCCGCAGCCGACGGCGAGGAGCGAAGGGATGAGGGTGATGGCGACGCCGGCGAACGAGAGCGCGCACGCGCCCAACATGCCGTGACGCAGGCCGATGCGCGCGAGCACGGTACCGGCGGCGATGGTGGCGAAGAGGCCCAGGAGGTAGACGCTGAAGAGCCAGCTCAGTTCGGACGTTGAGAGATGGAACGGCGCGGCAGAGAGGTAGAACGTGATGTAGCTGAACACGGAGACGAGCGTGAACAGCATGCAGAAGCCGATGCCGAAGGTGGCGATGAGGCGTGGATTGCGGATGTTGGTCAGGACCGGGTGAAAGAGTTGCGCGGCGTTGGTTGGGGCGGCCGCGGGGCTGCGGAATCTGGCCCTGGGCAAGAGTTTCCAGGTGAGCGCGGCGCCGACGATGCCGAGAGTTCCGAGCGCGAGGAAGGGTGCGCGCCAGCCGAAATGCTGGGCCAGCACGCCGCCGGAGACGCGGCCCAGGAATCCACCGAAGACGGTGCCTGCGACGTAGAAGCTCATGACGCGCGGTACGAGCTGCGCGGGCCACTCCTCGGTGACGTAGGCGATGGTGATGATGAAGATGCCGGGGGTGACGAGGCCTTCGAGAAAGCGCCAGACGGCCAGCGCGTTGAGGTTGTTTGCGGCCGCCGTGAGCAGGGTGCAGACGCCGAGCGCCAGCATGGAGGCGACGATCGAGCGCTTGCGGTTGACGCGCTCCGCGAGGAGCGCGAGCAGCGCGGCAGAGATGGCGACGCCCAGCGTGGACGCGCTGATGGTGAGCGAGACCGAAGCTTCGGACGCATGGAAGACGTTCGAGAGCAGGGGCAGCAGCGGCTGGGTGCAGTAGAGGTCAATGAACGCAAACATGCCGCAGAGGAATGCGGCGAAGACCTGAGAGTAGGGTTTCAGGCTTGCTGAGTTTAGATTTGCTGGAGCGACGGCCGCGGCGGCTGTAAGCGGCTGCGCCTGGCTCATAATAGGAGACATAGGAATTGGATGCGGGAGACGCGTGAGGGGAGCAGGGGGATGGCCTGGCAGGACCGGTTTCCACGCAGGATGTTGGCCTATCTTCCTTTCTTTGGCCCAGTGACCACAACGGCTCTAGCCGATTTCGGAGATTGAACGTAGCATGAAGACTGGTGCATCCCAGTTGAGAGTTGGAGACTGATACCTTAGTTCTTGAGGTCTTATGGTTGAGATTGAGGATCAACCCCGCCGATACGTTGTCGATGAAGACCTCCTGGATCGGGCGGTAAATATTACCGAGACGCTGACGAACCTCCTGTACCTGGTACGGATGACCGCGAGTGATCCTGAAGAGGTGGGGTATCATGCCGCAAAGGCTGAAGAGATTCTTCAGTCGCTCGGCGATCTCCTCAAGTCGGTAATCGAGTCGTGAACGCGGCTGTTTGTTTGTCCGTTCGTTGGCAGACAATTTGCAGATGCACTTTACAATGTATTGGGATCAGAGCACGTAGGTTGTTCGGAGGGTGGGTAGATGGCGGACGCGCGTGTGCTCCTGGTCGGTGAGGACAAGCACCTGCTTCTAAGCCGCTCTGCTGTGCTGGAAAGAAGTGGGATCGACATCACGGCCTGTCTGCCGCACGACCTGAAGGATTGTGCGGCAGGGGAGTTCGCTCTGGTGGTGTTGTGTCACTCGCTGAGCCATCGGAATCGCGTCGCGATGATCTCCGTGTCGCGGGGGCGCTGGCCCGGCGCGACGGTTCTGCAGATTGCGTCGATGTTCGCGCGTAAGGTGGAACCCTGCGGAGAGGATGCGGTGAGCGAGGCTCATCCGGCGAAGCTGACCGCGATGGTTGAGTCCTTGCTGGTAAGGAAGCCCTTACTGTAAGGCTGGAATCTGGGTTGGGAGAGACTATGTCCTGCCGGACGGGCCCGCTGCGCGCGGGGCGGGCGTTTGCACGCCTTTTTAGCGCTTCGCTGGGCGCTCCCGTTGGTCGCGAGGTGAGATTGGTGCGAGCCAACGGAAGGGCCGCGCGAACTCCCCGGCATTAGGGCGCGCTTCAAGTCGGTAGAATCGTTCGATGGGGCGGATACGCGTTCTTTCGGATCAGGTGGCGAACCAGATCGCCGCAGGCGAGGTGGTGGAGCGGCCTGCGTCGGTGGTCAAGGAGCTGCTTGAGAACTCGCTGGACGCTGGCGCGACGCGCATAAGGATTGAAGTCGAAGCCGGCGGCCGCAAGCTGATTCGCATCGTCGATAACGGCTGCGGTATGGTGCGCGACGATGCGCTGCTGGCGTTCGAGCGTCATGCGACGTCGAAGCTCCGCAGCAGCGACGATCTGCTGTCGATCGCGACGCTGGGCTTCCGCGGTGAGGCGCTGCCTTCGATTGCCAGCGTGGCGCGCGTGCTGCTGGAGACGCGGGCGCCCGAAGATGAGGCCGGGGCTATCGGAACCCTGATCGAGATTGCGGGCGGGAAGATCCTGCGGGTCGAAGAGGCCGGGCTGCCGCAGGGGACGACCATTGCGATTCGGGATTTGTTCTTCAACACGCCGGCGCGGCGGAAGTTTTTGAAGAGTGAGACGACCGAGTTGCAGCACATCGCCGCGCTGGTGACGCACTACGCGCTGGCGCATGCGACGCGGCATTTCGAATTGCACACGACCACGCAGGCTTTGCTGGTGGCGCCGGCAGTGGCGGATGCGGGGGAGCGGCTGTACCAGATCTTCGGGGCGGAGACCGCGGGGCTGATGCTGCCGGTGACGTCGGAGATGGACTTCGCGCGCGCCGGGCTGCCGGAACCTCCGCCGTGGAAGCGTGAGGAGGATTACGAGGCGCCGGACCCCGGCTACATCCGCATCTCGGGCTTCGTCAGCAAGCCGGAGCTGCAGCGGCTGAATCGCAATTCGATTTACGTGTTTGTGAATTCGCGGCTGATCCGCGATCGCCTGGTGCTGCACGCGATGGGCGAGGCGTACCGCAATGTGATTCCGCCGACGAGTTACCCGGTGGTGCTGCTGTTTCTGGAGATGCCGCCTGAAGAAGTCGACGTGAATGTGCATCCGGCGAAGACCGAGGTGCGGTTTCGCCAGCCGAGCTTCGTGCACGACTTCATCCGCGACACGGTACGTGCGGCGCTGATGCAGGCGCGGCCGGCGGCGAGCTTTGCGGCGGCGTTGACAGGTGCGCCCTATGCGGGTGCCTCCGCCAGCTTGCTTCTGGATGTGAGCCCGATGCCGGGTGGGCCGGGGGATCCTGTGTTTGGGCCGACGCGGGCGGCTGAGGGGTTTGGGGTGGGATCGGAAGCCGAGCCGACGGCGGAGGATGCGGAGCGGTTTGAGTTGCGGCCGTTGCCGGTGGCGCCTTCGGCGGGGCGGTTGGAGTTCGATCCGCGGACATCGATTGGGGTTGGGTATGGGGAACCCACTCATCGCGATGAGGCTGCGATGAATGGGGCACCGGGCAGCTTCGGCGCTGCGGGGCATGTGGCGAGCGGTGTTGTGGAGAATCCGACGCTGTATTCGCTTTCGACACTGCGGCCGCTGGGGCAGGTGCGCGACTCGTTTATTTTGGCGGTGAACGAGGAGGGGCTTTGGATTATCGATCAGCATGTGGCGCATGAGCGCGTGCTGTTTGAGAAGGTGATGCGCGAGCGCGACACCGAGCAGGTGCAGCGGCAGAGGCTGCTGATGCCGCTGCTGGTTGACTTGCTGCCGGCGCAGATGGTGGCGTTTGCGAGGATCGCTGACGAGCTGGAGCGGAACGGGTTTGAGGCTGAGCCGTTTGGACCGCGAACGCTGGCGGTGAAGGCCGCGCCGGTGGGGCTCGAAGGCAAAGAGCTGGAGCAGATGCTGGAGGAGCTGCTTTCGGTGGAGGACAGGCTTTCCCAAAACGAGAATGCGGAGGCGCGGCGACGCCGGATTGCGGCGAGTATTGCGTGTCATGCGGCGGTTAAGATCAATATGCCGCTGGAACGCGCTAAGATTGAATGGTTGCTCTCTGAGTTGGGAAAGACTGAGCATCCGACGAGCTGTCCGCATGGCCGGCCGATCGCGCTGCGGTATTCTCATAAAGAGATCGAACGCGCATTTCAGCGCACTTAAAGGCATTCCCCGCATCACAAGAAAAGAGCGCGTGGCCCGACGGCGGGTCCGGGCGGTTCCACGTTGAAAACCGGCTTTATTAAGAAAATCGGCTACATTTTGACAATTGAGTGCATTGCTCCTTTGCCTTGGCAGAGGACGCTCGGGCCAGCCATGCCAACCAGCAGATGGTTTCGCGAGCAGGAAGGTAATACCCCTTGAATTTCGAAGAGACGAACCCAGAAGAGACGGCGCCTGACGTAACGGCACAGCCGGAGATGACACAAGCTGGCACGTACCAACCCGAGACGAACCGGCCTGAGACGAGCCAGCCGGAGGCGGCTCCCAAGGCAGCGCGGACCCGGAGTGCAAGTGCGGCGACGCCTTCGGCCGAGCAGTTGGCGGCATCGCGCGCGGCGCACTGGCACCAGGATGGCAATGCACTGCTGAGCATCGAGACGCTGCGGGCGTGGGTGCAGCGCAGCGGTCTGGTGTTGTATGCGCCAAAGCCGCAGTTGGGCGCGCCGGCTCCGACGCTGGTCGAGGCGACCCTGGGCAAGGCGAATGCGACGCCCGAGTTGGCTGAGCTGGACGCGGCGAAGAGCCTGACGGCGCGGTTGATTGCCGAGGGCAATGCGGTTCCGCTGAACCTGCTTGGGGTGACGGGGGCGAACGGGACCGATGTGCCGGATTTCGTGGTTTCGGCGGCGGTGTTTTCGTATATCTTCACGCTGCGCGGGAACAAGGCGTGGAAGCAGTCGCCGGTGACCTCGGGCGCGGTGAAGGTGTCACCGCTGGCGCTGGCGGCGTATGAGCTGCTGACGCAGAAGGTGACGATGTCTGCCTACGATATGGCGACGCAGCTTGGCAACGGCGTGACCGAGGGTGCGGTGCTGAGGGCGCTGACCGAGCTCTGGTCGCAGTTGCGGGTACTGCCGATACCGCAGCAGGATGGCAGCGCGGCACTGTGGGAGCTGGCGACGGGGCGGTTTACCAAGCAGATCAAGGCAGGAGCAAATGCAGGGCAGCCTTCGGCGTTGAGTGCGCTGATCTCCCTCTACCTGGCGCAGGCGATTGTTGCGACGGAGGATGAGATTGAGTCGTTTCTTTCGCCGCTGGCACCGCGTTCGCGCGTGCGCGATGTAGTGCATGCGCTGATGGGCGCGCGGCAGCTGGAGACGCTGGTGATTGACGGCAAGACACTGTTGCACGTGGGCGGGGAACTGCCGGCGTTTGCGGCGATTGCGGTGCCGGAGGTGGAAGGCGCGGGTTCGGAAGGCGTTGCAGGGGACGAGACGGAAGCAGAAGGCGGGTCGCGGATCAAGAAGTTTGCGGCGAAGCCTGGGAGCAAGATCGGTACCGGGCTGCGGGCAAAGCCTGCGTTCGGAAGCAAGCCCGGGTTTGGAAGCAAGCCTGGGTTTGGTGGGAAGCCCGCTTTTGGGGCGAGGCCTTCGTTTGGGGATCGTCCTAAATTTGGGGACCGTCCGAAGTTTGGCGCAAAGCCGGCGTTCGGTGGTGGCGAGCGGGAGCGGCGGCCGTTCAAGAAGGATGGCGGGTTTGCGAAGCCGGCCTTCGATAAGCCGTGGCAGGAGGATCGGAAGCCGCGGCCTGCGGGTCCGGCTGCTGGTGCTGCGGGCTCCGAAGGTGGTGAGTTCAGGCCGGCGCGGACGTTTGAGCGGAGGCCGGCGAGTGACCGCCCGGCGAGTGATCGTCCGGCTTTTGGGCGGAAGCCGTATGGAGATCGTGGTGCGGAGGGGCGTCCGCCGCGGCGGGAGTTTACGCCGCGTGAGGGCTTCACGCCGCGCGAGGGTGGCGACGGGCCGCGCAGGACGTTTTCGAAGCCGGGAACGTTTGGGCGCAAGCGTGAGGGCGGATTTGCGCCGAGAGACGGTGCGGAAGGGCGTCCGCCGCGGCGGGATTTTGCTGCGGGTGCGGAGCGGTCTGATCGCCCGGCTGGTGGCGGGTTCAAGCGGCCGGGATCGTATTCGCCGCGGCCTTCCGGTTCAGGCTTTGGCGGCAGTTCGTCGGGGCCGCGGGCTGGGTTCTCCAAGGATCGTGCGGAGGGTGGCGAGGCGCCGCGGAAGGTGTTCCGCAAGTTTGACGCGCCACGATCGCCGAAGCCCTTTGGCAGCAAGCCTTCCTTCGGGCCGAAGAAGTTTGAGGGTGCGGGCGAGCGCTCGGAGCGCCCAAGACGGACGTTCGATGGCCCGCGGCCGGAGCGTTCGGACCGACCGGATCGTTCAGACAGGCCAGACCGTTCGGACCGTCCGCGGACTGAGGGACGGCCGAGCTTTGGGGCCAAGCCTGCGGGAGCGGGTGGGAAAAAGCCATTCTCGAAGTCAAGTGGGTTCGCTGCCAAAGGTGGCCCGTTCGCGAAGTTTGCCGATGGCAAAAAGCCGTTTCGCAAGCCGGGCGCGCCCAAGAAGGCAGGCGGCGGATTCAAGCCAACGGGCCGTAACCGCGATGAGGGTGGGCGTTGAGCGCGTCCGGGCGGGAACAGCCGGTGATTGCGATCGACGGACCGGCGGGCGCAGGAAAGAGCACGCTGGCCTCGCACCTTGCGCGGAAGTTCGGGTTCCTGAACCTGGAGACCGGCGCGATGTACCGTGCGCTGGCCTATAAGGCGATCGACAGCGATCTCGACCTTGACGACGAAGCCGGGCTGCTGGAACTGTGCGAGCATACGCGGATTACGCTGGAGCCGGTCCGCGATGGAAACCGGGTGCTGCTCGACGGACGGGACGTCTCGCGCCGGATTCGCGATGCCGATGTGACGGCCGCGGCTTCGCGAGCTTCCGTGCACCCGAAGGTGCGCGAGTGGATGGTGGCGCAGCAGCGCGCGCTCGGTGCAGCGGGCGGCGTCGTCATGGAAGGCCGCGACATCGGCACCGCGGTGTTCCCGGATGCTGAGGTCAAGATCTTTCTGGACGCGGCGCCCGAGGTGCGCGGCAGCCGCAGATATCGGCAGGTGGCCTCTAGCGAGCATGAGTCCGTGCCAGTGACCGAGAGCGCAGTCTTGGCTGAAATGCAGGCCCGGGATGAGCGCGACCGCAACCGTGCGGAGAGCCCTCTGCGGGCTGCCGACGACGCGATTCGCATCGATTCGACTGCGTTATCTCTGGATGAGGTTCTGGCTCGGAGCGAGGAGATTGTGCGGGAGCATCTGGGCGGATAGGCAATCGTTTGCCCCGAAAACTCTGTTTGCGGATTGTACTCCCTGATATTCCAGGGATGTGGCGAAGCGCGAAACTTTGTGGTTGATTTCTCGCCCGATGTGCTATCTTTGGTTCAATCGTTTGCAACAGATTGGTTTTCTGCACCTGCTGTAGGTTGAACCCCGATTTGTTCTAGCGGCAAATTCACGGAGCGTTTAAGGAAATTACGACAATGGAACAGGGAACAGTTAAGTGGTTTAACGATGCCAAGGGGTTTGGCTTCATCAGCCGTCAGAACGGCGAGGACGTGTTCGTTCACTACTCGGCGATCAATTCGAACGGTTTCAAGAGCCTTCAAGAGGGTCAGGCTGTGCAGTTCAACGTGGTCAAGGGACCCAAGGGCTGGCAGGCGTCCGACGTTCAGCCTCTGTAGTCTTCTCGCAACACCTGGGCCCCGAACCATTGCATGACGGCACGACTTGAGGCTCGCGCGATAAGATAGCGGGATTTATCCCGGCAGATTCCAGGAAGAGGAACAGCTTCGGCTGGTCCTCTTCTGCTTTAATCGTCCTCGCTACGTCGCATTGGCAGGAAACGCGAATGCGATGATGGTGGCACCTTCAATGGGGTGGCTCTGCTCGTAAGCTTCTTCTTCGGTGTCCTGGAGCAGGCGGAAGGTTGAGTCGGTCTCGGCGTGGAGGATCTCGGCTTCAGTGGCCTCTGTGAAGCAGAGTTCGCAGATGGAAAGGCCTGCATCGAGATCGGACGGATCGTTTCGGATGGGTGGGCCGAAGGTTCGGCAAAGGATAGGGCGCGCTGCGTAGAGGTCGCAGGTCTGGGTTGCGGGATCGAGGATCGGACAGGGGTCGGCGTGCGCCCACTCCTCGAAGAGCTCGATCGCCTCATCGTCGTCCGACAGAACGCCCGTCTCGGGGTTACCAGGGAAGAACGGGAGCAAGTGGGTGCGGGCTTGCGCGATACGGGTTTCGATGTGGGCCTTCAAGCTTGGCTCGGCCGATGCGAGGGCTTCGCGCAGGCGATGGGCGTCGAGCGCCGAGATTTGGAAGACGCCGTGGCAGCATTGCGCGCAGCCGGGGCGGCAGGCAAGGTGCGGGCCGGATCGGGCGATGGATGAGGCAAGCGCCAGGTCGAGGATGCGGAGCAGAGGTTCGGCGCTGGCGGGTTTGGGCATGCTGACTCGATGCTACGGGATGAAGCGGCGGTCACGCAGGAGCTGGAAGAGCGTGTAGAAGGATTCGTCAGTCGGTTGGTAGTCGAGGAAGCCGTATTTGCGGCTCTTGCTCATGTCGGTGACGACTTCGATGGGCCGTCCGAGGTCGGCGTCGGTATGCCAGGCGGAGGCGAGCCGGCCAAGATCCGGTTCGACGAGGTTGTGCTTCTGGGCGAGTGCGCGCCACTGTTCATGGGCCGCTGGCGTGGCGAGTTTGGGCTCGAGCGGTGCGGTCTCGGGCGGCAGCGGAGCCGCCGGAACGTCGAACCATGCGGCGAGGCGCGGCCACATCCACGACCAGCGAAAGACGTCTCCGTTGACGACGTTGAAGGCCTGATTGCGGGCAGCCTCGGTGGTGGAAGCCCACAGTAGATGCCGCGCGAGCAGGCGCGCGTCGGTCATGTCGGTAAGCGAGTGCCACTGCGTTGCGGAGCCGGGAAAGACGAACGGCTGGCCGGATTCGCGGCACAGCGAGGCGTACACAGCGAGCGTGACGCCCATATTCATGGCGTTGCCGTGGGCGTAGCCAATGATGGTGTGCGGGCGGTGAATGGACCAGGAGAAGCCTTGCTTAGAGGCCGCGGCGAAGACCTCGTCTTCCTGCGCATAGTAGAAGTTCTCGAGATCGAGGCGCGGCTGCTCTTCACGAAACGGTGTGGCGGGCAGGGTGCCTTTGCCGTACGCCTCAAAGGGCCCAAGGTAGTGCTTGAGCCCGGTGACCAGGGCGACGTGCTCGACGGTTCCAGCAGGAGCGACGGCCGCAAGCAGGTTGCGCACCATGGCGGCGTTGACACGGAAATTTTCTGCTTCTGTCGGTTGGCGCAGCCACGAGGTGAGGAAGACGTGCGTGGGCTTTCTCCCCAGCATCGCGTGTTGCAGGCTGAGAGGATCGAGGAGATCGGCCGGCACCGGTTCGACGCCTACAAGGTCAGTGGAGGGGTTGCGGGCGAGGCCAAGAACCTGCCAGCCCAGCGAGACAAGGTGCGCGGCGAGGTTGTTGCCGACGATGCCGGTGACGCCGGCGATGAGTGCAGTGGGCATTGGGAAGGCTCCTGTGGAGTAGATGCGCGAGCAGCGGGTAAGGGCGCTGCGCGCGAGGCCCTGGAGAGTCAGTTTGGCCTGGGCGCTGCGAGTTCTGAAGGACCTGAGAATTGATGAGCAAAACAGGAGACAGAAGGTACTTTCCGTGCAACAATTCTCCCGTCCGGGCCATCGATTTGTTTTCCATCGGAGAGATTCTATGTCCAAGAACTATGACGTTCGACTTGAGGAAATTTACGCTTACGTCGCGAACAACTTCAGCCCCTCGGACCGCAAGAATGTTGAGGCAAAGGTGGCGAAGTCGATCGGCGAGCAGGCCGACCTCGAGTTCATCTCGAACAGTCTTTCTCTCGGAATGCGGGTTTTTCACAAAGATGCGGAGACGACGCGCCGGCAGGCAGTGCGCGCACTCTGCTTCATCAGCGCGCTTTCGCTCGGCACGGCTCCCACTTCGGTGGATGCGATTGTGAAGGCCAAGAAGAAGTTCAGCACGGTCGACTGCAACCGCGATCTTGCCGTGTTGCTGAACAATCTTAAGCCGCAGCAGAAGGCGGCGATTGCCCAGATCATTCCAGCGAAGTTCACGCGGGGGCCTGCCCTGGCTCCAAGCTTCAACTACGCGAACAGCAAGGAAAAGAACTACGCACGGGAAGCTGTCGAGAAGGCAAGCGACCTGATTAATAAAGGCTGGGTAGGCCTTGCCCTGGTGACGAAGAATGTCGCGGCGCGCAATGCCTACGAGTTGTACTTCGGCCCGTTCGACCAGAATCGCTTCAACACCGTAAAGCGAAACTACAAGACCATGCACGATGTGCTTTGTTCGGACAGCCTGCACCTGTACTACAGGACGGGCAAGGCGGTAGGTAAAGCGACCGACGTACCCGGGGCTTCCGGAAACATTAGCCAGCTGGTTGGTTCGCACAATATCGACGTGATCTTTGCCTACGTGCTCAATCCCAGTCCGGCGCCGGGCGTTCACATGTTTTTATGCAAGGCGTTCTTCGAGGCGACGCACCTGGACCGCGGCAATGACGCGATCGGCGGCGTGTTTGTGCATGAACTTTCGCACACCTTATGTGGAACACACGATCATGCTTACGGCCCGGGGCCCTGCCAGGCGCTCACGGACGACGAAAAAATCGAGAACGCCGACAACTACGAGTACTTCGCGGAGTCGTTCGTCCAGTGAGTGCTGCCGGTCTGCCCCAAGGCGGCTCGCTCTACGCGAGCACCCGGTTGAAGATGGCGTCGACGTTCGCGAGTTGGCGCGTGTAATCGAAAGCGTGGGCTAGTCTTTCCGGAGTGAGGCGGGCGGTGATTTCAGGGACCTTGGCGATTTCGTCGCGGAAGATCAGGTCTTCTTTCCAGCTGCGCATGGCGTGCTGCTGCACCAGGCGATAGGCGTCTTCGCGGGACATGCCGGACTCGGCCAGGTCGAGCAGCAGCTGTCCGGAAAAGATGAGGCCGCCGGTGGATTCCAGGTTCTTCAACATGCGTGCGGGGTAGACGAGCAGCTTCTCGATCAGCGTCGCGGTCTTTTGCAGCAGGTAATCGATCAGAATGGTGGAATCGGGCAGGATGACGCGCTCGGCGGAGGAGTGCGAGATGTCGCGCTCGTGCCAGAGGGCGACGTTTTCGAAGGCGGTTTGAGCGTTCGAGCGGATAACGCGGGCCAAGCCGCTAATTTGTTCGCTGGTGATGGGGTTGCGCTTGTGCGGCATGGCGCTTGAGCCCTTTTGCTTCTCGGAGAAGAACTCTTCGGCTTCGCGGACTTCGGTGCGCTGGAGGTGACGGACCTCGGTGGCGATCTTGTCGAGCGTGGAGGCGAGCACGGCGAGCGTGGCGACGTAGGCTGCGTGGCGGTCGCGTTGAATGACCTGCGTGGCGATGTCGACGGGCTTGAGGCCGAGCGCCGCGCAGATCGCCTCTTCGTGCGCTGGCTTCAAGTGGCCGAAGGTGCCTACGGCGCCGGAGAGCTTGCCGACGCGAAGGTCTTCGGCTGCGGCGTCGAAGCGCTTGAGGTCGCGTTGGATTTCCGAGTACCAGAGCAGGAGCTTGAGGCCGAAGGTGGTGGGTTCGGCGTGGATGCCGTGCGTGCGGCCGATGCTGGGGGTGTGCTTGAACTCCAGTGCGCGTTTCTTCAGCACGTCCGCGAGGCGCTCGATGCCGGCACGGATGATCGCGTTGGCTTCAAGCAGCTGCAGGGCCTGCGCTGTGTCGACGACGTCGGTGGAGGTTAGGCCGTAGTGCAGCCAGCGTGAGGCGTCGGGGTCGGCAATGTGCTCGGAGACTGTGGTGGTGAAGGCGATGACGTCGTGCCGGACTTCGGCTTCGATCTCGTTGATGCGTTCGACCGTGAAGTTGCCCTTGGCGGCGATAGTGTCGGCGGCGGCTTGCGGCACGAGGCCGGCTGCGGCGAGCGCCTGGGAGGCGGCGGTTTCGACGCGCAGCCAGCAGCGGTACTTGTTTTCGTCGGACCAGATGCGGCCGAGCTCGGGGCGGGTGTAGCGAGGGATCATAGTTACAAGCTTAAAGGCAAATGCGTCCTAACGCCGGACGGGCGGCACTTCGTGCGGTACTGGGCTTTGCGTGGCCCTCCCGTTGGTCGGCACAGAGGATTGTGGCGTGCGCCCACGCGAAGCGATTACCCCACGAAGTGGTCGCCACGCGCGATGAGCGGGCTCGTCCGGCAGGACAATCCATTACTTGCCGGCAGCAACCCCAAAAAGCTCCGACATCTCTTTATGCAGGAATCCATACCCCGGCCGATACGGCTGAATCCACTTCCCATCGAGCACAAACTGCGGAATCGCCTTCTTGCCGACGTTTTCGTAGACGGTTTCGGCGGCGCCGGGTACCTGCTCAATGTCAATCTCGGAAAAGGGAATGTTGTGCTGCGCGAGGAAACGTTTGGCTTCACGACAGTCACGGCACCAGGGGGCGGTATACACGGTCAATTCCATGGCTCCAGTTTACCGGAGGGCGGCTTCGGCATCCAAACGAGGGAAGAGGAGAACACCATGCCACAGACACGCAACGTACGGGCGCAGGAACTGCACAACCTGGCCGCGCAGGCTCACGCCCGGGCCGCGACCTCACATGAACAGAACGACCACCTTACCGCGCATGAGCTTTCCAGGCAGGCGCTCGAACGGAGCCGCGAGGCACATGAGCACTCGGAAAAGATCAAGGAAGAGGCCAAGCAGCAGGAGTAGCATGGCTGAATGATTCGGGTTCCCTTTGATCAACTGGAGGCGGCATTCGCGGAGGCGCTGGTGCCGCTTGGTTTTGCAGGAGAACGTGCTGCATTGTGCGCGCGGTTGTTTGCCGAGACAACGCGCGATGGAGTGTATACGCACGGATTGGCGCGATTTCCGCGGTTCGCCGCCATGGTGCGGAGCGGAGCGGTCGTGGCCGAGGCTGAAGCCGAGTGCGTGCGGGCCTTTGGGGCGATGGAACGCTGGCGGGGGCATCTGGGTGCGGGAAATCTGAATGCGCACCGGGCGATGGGCCGAGCGGTTGAGCTGGCCTGGACGCATGGAGTCGGGGCGGTGTTTCTGGCCGAGACGAACCACTGGATGCGCGGCGGGAGCTATGCCTGGCAGGCGGCGGATGCGGGTTGTCTTTCGGTTTGCTGGACGAACACGATGCCGAACCTGCCGGCGTGGGGTGCGCGCGAGGCGGTGGTCGGAAATAATCCGCTGGTAATGGGCGTTCCGCGCACGGGCGGTCAGCACGTGGTTCTGGATATGGCGATGAGCCAGTACAGCTTCGGGGCGTTGTCACGTTATGCGGAGCAGGGGAAAGAGCTCCCGTTCCCAGGCGGCTTCGACCAGGACGGAGAGCTGACCACGGACGCTGCGGCAATCGAGGCGAGCGGTCGTGCGCTCCCGATCGGCCTGTGGAAGGGCTCCGGGCTGGCGGTGATGCTGGATCTGTTTGCGGCGGTGCTCTCGGGCGGCCTCGCGACCTGCGATATTGAACCCGATCCGATGAAAGAGAGCGGCGTATCGCAGGTGTTTCTGGCGGTGGCGCCGGGTGGGTTTGGCATGGACTTCGCGGCGGCGGAGCGGGTGGTCGCCAGTCTTCACGCGGCATCGCGGGTGGATGCGGCTGTGCCCGTGCGGTATCCGGGCGAGCAGACGCTGGAGGTGCGGCGGAAGAATATGGCCGCAGGTGTGCCGGTGGATGAGGCGATCTGGGCGCGAATTCTGTCGAAGGACTTCTAGACGCAGCTGGAAGGTGCTAGGCTGGGCGGCATGATGGCGACGCGGCGAGAGGTTATCGCGGGTGGTTGCTGCGCGGCTGCGCTGGCGCGTGGGCATTTTGGCAGGGCGCAATTTGCCGTGGGGGGCACGGCAACCGTCACGCGGCTGGACCTGGCGAAGATCGATCGCGAGCGCATTCTTGCTGGCGCAGCTACGGCTTTGGGCCGGACGCCGGCACCGACGATCGATCCGGCGAGCGATGCGTTTTTGCAGATGACGCTGGACCTTCCGGCACTCGCGGCGGCTTCGCAGATCGACGCGGAGAACGATGCGAAGTACGCGGCTAAGGCCTCTGCAACCCTGGCGTCGTGGTTCAACAAGGCGGCGAAGCTGGAGATCTCGGGATGGGAGGACCTGCTCGGGTTTGCGGCGCTGGCGGAGGTTGCGGGAAGTCTGGCGTTTCTGACGCTGGATGCTGCGGTGGTGGACAGCACCAAGGCGTGGTTCAGGCAGTACCTGGCGTTCCTGGTGGGAAATCAGGAGGCTGGGCTGGCGCGCGACGCGAAGGATCGCAATGGGTCAAGCTGGCTGCTGCAGGTGGCGGCGTTTTCGAAGCTGCTGGGCGATGATGCGGAGCTGGAGCGGGCGCGGGTGCGCTATCGTCATGCGGAGCTGCGGGCGGAGATCAATGCGGATGGATTCTTTCCGGGAGATTTGAAATCGGCGAATCCATTTCGCAACTCGCTGATGAATCTGGATATGATGGCGGGGGTTTGCGTGCTGGGATCGACCCGGTTTGAGAGCCTGTGGGATGTGGAGTTGCAGGATGGGCCCGGGATGCGCGTGGCTGTGGCCCGGCACGTGCCGTACATGGCGAGGCCCGAGACGTGGCCCTATCCGGCGGATGCGTCGCACTTTTCCGAGCTGCCCGGGCGCCGACCGGTGCTGGCGCTTGCGGCACGCGCCTACGCACAGCCGGAGTATGCGGCGCTGTTCCTGAAGCTGAAGGAAGCGACCGATTCGGACCTGCTGCGAAGCATGCCGATACGGCAGCCGCTGCTTTGGACGGCAGTGCCGCGGCGTAGAAGCTAAGTACGGACGCGGACAGGAACGGACAAAGACGGACAGAAAAAACGGGGCGGCTGAAGTGTGGGTGGCTGCCGTTTACTGGCCTGCGAAGACCCGTCGGTGAGCTGTCAGCTCCTCTACTTGGAGCTGACAGCTCTGGCCGACGAGGACTACTTGACCTCGGTGTGTAAGGGCAGGTTGGTGGAGGAGCCGCCGGCTTCGACGGTGAAGGTGGAAGATGGGCGGAAGGTTTTGTCGGCGTCCGAGTAGGTGGAGTAGACGAGCGGGTTGAGGGCGATGTCCACGTGCTCAGTTGCGCCGGAGGCGAGCGAGACGCGCTTGAAGCCGGCCAGCTTGCGGAAGGGCTCGTCGGCGGATGCGGGAAGCTTGATGTAAACTTCGGCGATCTCGTCGCCGGCGACCGAGCCGGTGTTGGTGATGTCGAAGCTGACGTTGGTGTGGTCGCCGGCAGGTGTGGCCTGCAGGTTAGCGTAGGAGAAGGTGGTGTAGCTGAGGCCGAACCCGAAGGGGAAGAGCGGCGTCTCGTGCTTCTCTTCAAACCACTTGTAGCCGACGGCCATGCCTTCCACGTTGTAGTCGACGGTGAAATCCTTTTCCTGGTCGCCGCGGCCGTTCATGCCGTTGTTCTGCGTGGTGGCTTTGAGGCCGGTGACCTTCGGGTGAGGGAGCTGCGAGTCCGATTCGGCAAAGGTGACGGGCAGCTTGCCGGAGGGGTTCACCTTGCCGAAGAGTACGTCGCCGATGGCTTCCGCACCGCCGATGCCCGGGAACCAGGTCTCCACAATGCCTGCAACCTGCGGTGCCCACGGCATCGTGACCGGGCCGCCGGTCTCAAGGATCACGATGGTGTTGGGGTTCGCCTTCGCGACGGCGGAGATGACCTCGTTCTGATTGCGCGGCAGTGCGAGCGTCGGGCGGTCCATGCCTTCGGACATCCACTGGTCGGCGAAGAAGAGGACGACGTCCGCGCCCTGAGCGGCTGCGGCTGCGGCGGCGGGGTCGGTGCCGGGGTCGAAGGTTACGGTGGTGCCGGGGTTCGCGAGTTCCTTGACGACCTTGAGCGGCACCGAGGGGAAGTAGATTTCATGTCCCCAGGGGCTGTCGCCGGGCTTGTGGTCGAGCGCGTTGCCGCCGGGCGCGTCTACCTGCGCGGAGCCGCCGCCGGAGAGCACGCCAACGTCGGCGTGCGCGCCGATGAGGACGATCTTGTGCAGCTTCTCCGGCGCGAGCGGGAGGATCGCGTTCTTGTTCTGAAGCAGGACGATCGACTCCTGCTCGATGTGGCGGGCGTCATCCTTGCCGCGGAAGGGGTCGGTGACGCGGCGCGGCATGGTGGGATCATCGACCACGCCCGTGGCGAACATGGAGCGTACGATGCGGTGCACCATGTTGTCGAGGCGCGACTGCGGGACCTGCCCGGCTTCGACAGCGGCCTTCAGTTGGGGGCCGAAGAAGCGGATACCGGGCTGTTCCATATCGAGGCCGTTCATCGCGGCCTTGACGGTCGAATGCGTGCCTTCCCAGTCGGACAGCACGAAGCCCTTGAAGCCCCACTGGCCTTTGAGCACGGTATTCAGCGTGTAGTCGTTCTCGCAGGCGAAGTCGCCGTTGACGCGGTTGTAGCTGCACATCACGCCGGCGGGGTCGGCCAGGTGGATGGCGATGTTGAAGGCGAGCAGGTCGGTCTCCTGCAGGGCGCGCGTGTTGAGGACGGCGTTGAGGGTGTTGCGGCCGGTCTCCTGATCGTTGAGAACGTAGTGCTTGATGTCGCCCATGACTTTTTGCGTCTGGACGCCCATTGCGAGATGACCGACCATGATGCCCGAGAGCAGCGGGTCTTCGGAGGCATACTCGAAGTTGCGGCCGTTGCGCGGCTCGCGGATGAGGTCGACGCCGCCGCCGATGGACATGTTGTAGCCCTGGTCGCGGAGCTCGCGGCCGATTACCTGGCCGTAGAGGTGCGCGGCCATGGGGTCGAAGCTGGAGGCCATGCCGATTACGCTGGGTAGCAAGGTGGCGTAGCGGGAGTCGCGTGCCGCGCCGCGTGCGCCGACGGCGGAGTCGGCGAGCTGGATATCCGGCAGGCCAAGCCGCGGGATGCCGACGACCATGCCGGCGCCTCCGTTGTCTGTCGGAGGGACAGGATCTCCTGGTCTCAGTACGCCCCAGCCGATGCCGTGGACCAGCTGGATCTTCTCGTCGAGGGTCATCTCGTGGATCATAAGGTCGGCACGTTCGTCGGGCGAGAGGCTGGTGTTCATCCAGGGTTTGCCAGCGGCGGGGTTGACGGGCGGCTGCGGGCGCTGGGCGAAGGCGAGGGCTGGCGCGATGGCGAAGGCGGTGACGAGGGCGGCTAGGCAGAGGCGATGCAGGGTCATGGAGTTCAGGATTCCTCTCGTGCTCGTGTGCGTGGTGCGGGCTGGCGTTGGACTTTGAGGAGAGCAGGCCTTATGGTGGTGCGGAGAACGCTTTGGAGTAAAGGTTTCCTCTGGCTGAATCAAACGATTTAGTCTTTGCGGAGCAAAACTGCTACGGCACCGAAGCATAACAGGAGAGAGCAATGTTTGGACAGCGGCGAGTCATGAATCCTTGTGTAGTTTCACGATTGTCTACTGAGGTTCGTGCGCTGACGTGGGGCGCTGCGCTGCTGCTGGGAGCAGCCGGAGGGAGCGTCCGCGCACTGGGTGCCGCGGCGCCGGGCAGTAAGCCGCCTGTCGCGCAGAGCGCACCCGCAGAGCAGCCGGCGCTCTACCTCGGCACCGCATGGTATCCCGAGCAGTGGCCCGAGAGCCGCTGGGATGCGGATTTGGAGCTGATGGAGCAGGCTGGGGTGCGGTTTGTGCGCGTGGGTGAGTTTGCGTGGAGCCGCTTCGAGCCGAGCGAAGGCCACTACGACCTGGACTGGATGGAGCGGGCAGTGCGTGCGGCGGAGAAGCATCACATCGCGGTCGTCATGGGGACGCCGAGCGCGGCGCCTCCGGCCTGGCTGACGCAGACGTATCCCGAGACCCTGCGCGTGAACGAGGATGGGCGGCCGGACGAGCATGGCAACCGCCAGCAGTTCAACTGGTCGAACCCGAAGTATCGCGAACTCGCGCGTGCCATGGCCGAGAAGCTGGCGGTGAAGTTCGGGCACGATCCGAACGTGATCGGATGGCAGATCGACAACGAGTACGCCAACGAGAGCTACGATTCCGGGACCAAGAAGCTCTTCCAGGATTGGTGCAAGACGCGGTACGGCACGCTCGACAACCTGAACCAGCGCTGGACGACGGCGTACTGGAGCGAAACCTACCAGAACTGGGACCAAATCCCGATCGAAACCAAGTACGGCAATCCCGGGCTGCTGCTGAGTTGGAAGCGTTTCGTCAGCGACACCTGGCGCAGCTACCAGATGAACCAATTGCAAGTTATACGGGCGAATAGCGAGAAACGCCAATTTATTACCACCAACATGATGGGCTGGTTCGACGCCTACGATCACTACACGGTGGCGCAGGATCTCGACATGGCGAGCTGGGATGACTATGTCGGCGAGGGCCATCTGAACCCGGTGACGAACGGCGCGGCGCACGATCTGACGCGCGGCTTCCTGCGCAAGAACTTCTGGGTGATGGAGACGCAGCCGGGCTTCGTCAACTGGGCTCCGGATAACAACTCGCTGGATAAGGGCGAGGTGCGCGCGATGGCCTGGCATGACGTTGGCCATGGCGCCGATGCGGTCAGCTACTGGCAGTGGCGCAGCGACCTGAACGGGCAGGAGGAGTACCACGGCGTGCTGGTGGGCGCGGATGGCACGCCGGTGCCGCTGTACAGCGAGGTCGCGCAGCTTGGCAAGGAGTTCGCCAAGGCTGGCCCCGCGCTGAAGGGGACTTCGGTGGTTTCGCAGGTCGCGGTGCTGCAATCGTATGACAGCCGCTGGGCGATCAACTGGCAGCGGCATAACAAGGCTTTCGATCCGGTTCAGAATCTTGAGCAGTACTACGGTGCGGTGCGGGCGCTGGCGCACTCGGTCGATATTGTCTCGCCAGCGGTGGATCTCTCGCAGTACAAGCTGGTGGTTGCGCCGGCGCTGAATGTGATCTCGGATGCGGTGGCGAAGAACCTGATCAGCTATGTGAAAAATGGCGGAAACCTGGTGCTGGGGCAGCGGTCGGGCATGAAGGACGACGACAACGCCTTGCAGGTGGAGCGGCAGCCCGGCCCGCTGGTCGATCTGCTCGGCGGCCGTGTCGAACAGTTCTACGCCTTGCTCAACCCGGTGCCGGTCTCTGGCGCTTGGGGTTCCGGTGAGACGAAGGTCTGGGCGGAGCTCCTCTCCGTCAAGAACCCGCAGACCAAGGTACTGATGACCTACGGCAAGAGCAACGGCTGGCTGGACGGGCAGCCGGCCGCGATTACCCGGAAGGTTGGCAAGGGCAGCATCACGTACATCGGCGCGGCGTTGAACGACGAGCAGATGGCGGCGGCGGCGAAGTGGATGATGTCGATGAGCGGCGCGCAGGCTCCGGTCGGCGAACTGCCGAAGGGAATCGATCTGTACGAGCGGCAGGGCGCGGGCAAGGATGTCTGGATCTTGATCAACTTCGGGGATGCGGTGCAAACAATGCCGCTGCCAGCTGGCTTTACTGATGTTCTCCAGGGCGGCGCAAAGAGCAACGTCACGCTAAAGCGGTTCGATGTGGTGGTGCTGGAACGGAAGCAGTAAGGCGCGCGGCCAAGCGGAAGTCCGAGCCGCTAGAATGCCGATATGTCGAAATGGCGCCTGTGGTGGTTGACCTATGCCGCGTTCTTCCTCGACGGCCTGGGGACCGTACTGCTGGGGCCAATGCTGCCGCGACTCGAGAGCCTCTGGCGGCTCGGCGATAGCGGCGGCGGCGCGTTGCTGGCGTCGCAGTTCCTGGGCATGTCGCTGGGGACGATCTTCGTAATGCAGGACCGGCGGCGCGCGATCGCCGCGGGTGCGGCCTGCTCGTGGGCCGGGCTGACGGCGATCGGTCTGCTGGTGCTTTGGAGCGGGCATTTGCCTTCGAGGGATGTGCTGATCGGGCTTGCGTGTGCGGGCTTCCTGCTGCACGGGTTTGGACTCGGGCAGGTGATTACGACGTTGAATCTGCGCGCCGGCGCCGAAAGCGAGCGGCGGCAGTCTAGACTCTCGTTCGGCAACGCGATGTGGAGCGCGGGTGCGATCTGCGGGCCGGTGGTGATCTCGGTCGCGCTTGCAGGGCAGCGACTGGGCAGTTGGCTGCTTGGGCTCTCGATGCTGTTTCCAGCGGTGTGGCTTTGGAGCGTGCAGGGCAACGTTTCCGATCGGAAGCGGTTGGATGTGCCAACCGGAGCGGGCACGACCGCGTTGATCATGGGTGTGTTCGCGGCGCTGATGTTTCTGTACGGCGGCGCGGAGGCTTGTCTTTCGGGCTGGGTCACGACGTTTGCGCGGCGCGCGGGCGGCGGCGCGCTCATCAGCCCGCTTAGTACCTCGGCATTCTGGTTTGGGGTTGCGGGCGGTCGCGCCATCGCAGCCGGGCTGCTGCGCGACTGGCGCGAACGCGAGGCGCTGTTCCTGCTGGTTGGCGGAGCTGCGATCTCGAGTGCCGGGCTGCTGTTTGCGGATTCGACCGGCCTCATCTCCGCCTGGGCGGTGCTGACGGGGACGATGCTTGGGCCGGCGTTTGCCGTGGTCGTCGCGGGTCTGCTCAACCAGGAGGCATCCGCGCGACAGACCGGAACGGTGCTTGCGATGTGCGGCCTGGGCGGATCGGTGATGCCGTTGTTGCTCGGGTTCGTCTCGCAGCGCGCGGGTTCGCTGCGCGAGGCGTTGGCGCTGCCGGGGCTTTGCCTGATGGGAATGCTGGTGCTGGTGCTGTTCTTCGTGCGTAGCAGCGCGGCCCGGAGGGTCGAAGCGTGATCGCGCGCAGGTCGCCGTCGTTGGTAAAGCGCACGGGATCGGAACAACGAACGCGCCAATCGAGTGCGGGGGATGATACAAAGGGGGCCACGATGACGACGCGTCCGCACGGAACCGAGGGGTCCAAACCTGTCAACCTGAAGGTGCTTGCCGAGTACCTGAGCCTTTCACCCGCAACCGTTTCGCTGGTGATGAACAACGCACCCGGTGCCAAGTCGATTGCGCCCGCCACGCGCGAGCGCGTGCTGGCCGCGGCCAAGAAGCTCGACTATCGGCCCAACCCGATTGCGCGATCGCTGCGCACGCGGCAGACGTTTACGGTCGGGGTGATTGTGCCGGAGTTCAGCGAGGGCTACTTCACCATGCTGATGAACGGCATTGAGGAGTACCTGCTGCAAGCGGGCTATCTACACTTTGTCGTGAGCCATCAAGGCCGCGCGGATCTGATCGACGAGTATCCGCGCCTGCTGCGGCAGCGTTCGGTCGATGGGTTCCTGGTCGTGAACACGGAGTTGAACGAAGAGGTGTCGGGGCCGGTCGTTTCGATCTCCGGGCACAAGAAAATCAAGGGCACAACCAACCTGATGCTGGACCACGATCGCGCAGCGCTGCTGGCGATGAAGCATCTGTACGACCTCGGGCATCGCCGCATCGCGTTCATGAAGGGGCAGAAGCAGATTGGCGATTCGGAGAGCCGCTGGCTGGGAATTCAAGCCATGGCGCAGCGCATCGGTCTCACGATTTACAAAGATCTTTGTATCTACCTGGAGGCGAACGCATGGTCTCCCGAACTGGGATATCCAGTTGTGCGCGATCTGCTGGCGAAGACACGGGACTTCACGGCCATCTTCTGCTTCAACGATATTGCGGCCATCGGGGCGGTGCGCGCGATTACGGACGCGGGGCTGCGCTGCCCGGAGGATATCTCCGTGGTCGGCTTCGACGATATCTCGAGCGCAGCGTATATGTGCCCGCGACTGACTACGGTGCGCCAGCCGCTGCGTCGCATGGGCGAGATGGCAGTGCAGACGCTGCTGAAGCGCATCGAATCGCCCAACGAGGCGTATCCTGAGTCGATTCTGTTTGAGCCGGAGCTGATGGTGCGTGAATCGACCGGTGCCGCGCCGCAGCACGAGCCTGCCGCTGCGCAGACAAAAGCCGTGGTAACGGAAAAGATCGAGAAAGCAGTCCGGCCCAAAGCAGCCAAGGCTGCGGCTAAGAAGCAAGCTGCAACGTCACCCAAGGTATGAGGAACATTATGAATCGTAGTTCGCTGCTTCGTCTGTTTGTCTTTCCTGCGCTGCTGACCGGTGCTTCGGCTCAGGTGGTTAAGCCGGTTCAGGGTGTGCCTGCTTCGACGCTGCTGGTGGCGAGCGATATGCGTGCGGCGCAAAGTCTGGATGGCGAGTGGCACATCATCGCCGATCCGTACCAGGCTGGCTTGTACAGCTTTCATGGCGCGTTCAACCCAAACGGCTTCTTCAAGGATGAGGCAGGCGGACCCGGCAGCGAGACCGGCAACAAGCTGATCGAGTACAACTTCGCCAAGTCGCCGACGATCAAGGTTCCGGGCGACTGGAACACGCAGAAGGAGTGGCTGCGCATGTATGAAGGTTCGCTGTGGTACGAGCGGCACTTCAGCTATCAGCCTGTCGCGGGACATCGCGCGTTTCTGCATATCGGCGCGGCGAACTACAAGTCGGTCGCGGCGGTGAATGGCAAGTTCGTCTGCGAGCACGAGGGTGGGTTTACACCGTTCGACTGCGAGATTACCGACGTTGTAAAGCCGGGCGATAACTCCGTGGTGATCGAGGTGGACGACACGCGGATTCCGGATGGCGTGCCGACGATGAAGACAGATTGGTACAACTACGGCGGATTGACGCGGGATGTCTCGATTGTGAGCGTGCCGAAGGCGTTCATCGACGACTTCGAGCTGCATCTGGACCGCGAGACTCGCGCTACGATCTCTGGCTATGTGCACGTGGAAGGCGCCGCAGCGGGCACTCCGGTGACGGTTTCGCTGCCTGAGGTTGGCGCGCATGCGGATGGCGTGACCGATGCCGATGGCCGGGTTGCGATTTCGCTGCCGGCGAAGGGGATGACGCTTTGGTCGCCGGAGACACCGAAGCTCTATAGGGTCGTGATGAAGTCCGGCTCGGATGAGCTGACGGACACGATGGGTTTTCGCACCGTCGAGACGCGCGGAACGGAGATCCTGCTGAATGGCAAGCCGCTGTTTCTGCATGGGGTTTCGATCCACGCGGAGGCGCCGATTCGGACGGGACGCGCCTACAGCCAGCAGGATGTAGACACGCTTCTGGGTTGGGTGAAGGAGCTTGGCGGCAACTTCGCGCGGCTGGCGCATTATCCGCATGACGAGCGCATGGAGCGGACGGCCGACAAGATGGGGATTCTGCTTTGGTCGGAGGTTCCGGTTTACTGGGCGGTCGAGTTCGACAAAGATTACGTCTTCGACAAGGCGAAGCAGCAGATGCACGAGAACATCCGGCGCGACCGCGACAAGGCTTCGGTGATCCTGTGGTCGATTGCGAATGAGACGCCCGCGACGGATGCACGGACCGCGTTTCTGATGCGTTCCGCTGCGTACGTGAAGGAGCAGGATCCGACGAGACTTGTGACTGCCGCGCTGCTGGTGCATGGGCAGGGGAATGAGAAGTTTATCGACGATCCGCTGGGGAAGGCGCTCGACGTGATCGGGTTCAACGAGTACATCGGCTGGTACGAAGGCACGCCGGAGACGGCCGATACGATGCAGTGGAAGGTTTCGTACGACAAGCCGCTGATTGTGAGCGAGTTTGGTGCGGGCGCGAAGTTCGGGCTGCATGGACCGGCGACGGAGCGCTGGACCGAGGAGTACCAGGCGAGCGTCTACAAGCACCAGATTGGGATGTTGAACCGGATTCCACAACTGCGCGGGATGACTCCCTGGGTGCTGATGGATTTTCGTTCGCCGGTGCGCTTGTTGCCGGGGATTCAGGATGGGTTCAACCGCAAGGGACTGATCTCGGAGAAGGGGCAGAAGAAGCAGGCGTTCTTTGTGCTGCAGAAGGCTTATAAGGATGATGCGGTGGGGAAGGCTCAATAGGGGTGGGTGTACTGGAAGTCCGATGAATATGTGGTGCGGGTTGGGTAACGTATTCAGAGGATGGTGGCTGCGCGGTGGTACGTCTCCCGAGAGATGACAGCGGGTCAGGCGTTTGGAGGCCACTGCAAGGAACGAGCCGGGCGTTTCGGTGGTGGCCGGGGGGGTGCCTGGGTTCCCACTCATCGCGGTGAGACTGCGATGAATGGGGCACGGGGCTTTGGTCGGGATGAGATTGGGTCAGGAGTGGGATTGGACCAGGGTGGCGGCGCGGATGGAGTTGACGATGCTCGGCTGGCGGGCCGAGAGGACGGTGGCGATCTGGACTTCGAGTGAGTTGTCACGGCAGACTGGGTCTGCGGGGCAGGCTTCGCAGGTGAGGGTGGCGGCGCAGTAGGCGTCGGCGCTGGCCAGCCCGGGGACCGGCATGGGCAGGAGCGCGACCTGGGCCGCGTCGCCGGTCTGGTTTGTCATGAAAGCGCGCCAGGATTCGTCGAGAAAGTCTGCGGCGGGGTGTTCGGCGCGGTATTGCAGGAAGAGCATGCGGGCGCCGAGCGAGAACTCGCTGAGACCGAAGAGGCCGAGGTAGGCGGCGAGCGCGAGGGCCAGGTCCGTGGGGCTGAGCAGGCCGGCGAAGGGCAGCGCAACGGCCGAGACGGCAAGCGCGATGGTCGTGGTGTAGCAGGAGAGGCAGCCGTACTGCTTGTGCGTGCTGCCGGCGATGGTGAACTCCGCGGCGGCGGTGACGGCGGCCTGCGCGGCGGCGAGCCAGGCCAGCCAGGCGAGCGGGAGGACGTGATAGCCGGTAAGGAAGAGCAGCGTGGTGGCGACGGCCGCGAAGCCGATCTGCGGGGAGTAGGCGCGGCGGCTGGCGGCGGCGTCCGGTAGCAGGCGCGAGAGTAGCACGGTGACGGCGGTATCGAAGAAGACGAAGAGCGCGAACAGGGCGATGGCGAAGCCGAGCAGGACCGGCAGGACGAAGAGGCTGGCGACGGCACGGGGCAGCGCAACGATGGCGACGGCTGCGAACAGGGCGAAGATGCCGCGGACCGCGGTGAAGGACCAGTATTCGTGGAAGTTCTTCATGGTTGTTTCTCCTCGGCTTCCACTATGGACGGTGGGCGCGATGGCGCGCAGTGATGGCGAACAACAACGGGTGTGACGGCGGTCACAGATTTTGCGGGCCGGGCTGAGGCAAGCTGAGGACAGATGGGCGGCCGGCCGGCGATTCTGGGGAGGGCCGCTGGTGTCAGAGCCGCCCACTCGATCTCGTTTTGGGAAGAACTTTTGTCCTGCCGGACGTGCGCCCTGATCGCGGGCGGCGACCACTTCGTGGGGTGTTGGGCTTCGCTTTGGGCCTCCCGTTGGTCGGCGGGAAGATCTCTATGCGCTGAGTTGTTCGAGGCCTTCGGGCGAAAGGATGATGATGCTGGCACCGCGTACTTCGATCAGGCGTTCCTTGCGAAAGCGGCCCAGCATGCGCGTGATGGTCTCGCGCGAACTGCCGACGAGGTTGGCGAGCTCCTCATGGGTGAGGGCCATGGTGAACCGCATCTGGTGGTGCTGGCCGCACGCGGCAGAGGCTTTGCCCCACTCCAGCAGGACGCTGGCGAGACGGCCGGCGGCGGAGCCGGAGAGAGCGAGGCGACGCGCGTCGAAGAACGCGGCTTTGTACTCTTCGGCGAGAGATTGCGCGGCGTGAAGGCTGCCTTCGCCATGGCGTTGCAGGAAGGCGAGGAAATCTTCGCGGCGGATGTTTTTGATGCGGGTCGGCGTTGCGGTTTCGGCGGTGACCTCGTAGGGCGAGTTGGAGACGACGGCGCCGAGGCCGAGGACGTCGCCCGGCATGGCCATTTTGAGGATAAGGGTTTTGCCTTCGCGGGAGGTGCAGGAGAGCTTGACCTGGCCGTGGCAGAGGACGAAGACGCTGTCGGGCCGGGATTCTTCAGTGAAGAGGGTTGCGCCGCGCGGGAAGGTGGCGTCGACGCCGAGGTTTGCGTAGTCGACCAGGGCCTGACCGGAGAGATTGCAGAACAGGCGCATGGAACGGACTTCGCATGAGGTGCAGTCGTGAGGGGTTGAGGAAAGCGGGGCCATGGGGGAATCGTATCTCCAGTGTTAGGCCGGTAAGAGTATGACGACACTATACAACCGCTTGAAACGTATCTCCTATTTGGCCGCTTTGACGGGCTGCGATTTCGGAGGCGGAACTGGATTGCAGGGCGAGAGGAGAGCACACGATGACGATGTGGCCGGAGCGCGGTAAGACGATGGTTCCCCTGGATTTCTGGTGGGCGTTCGCTCTGCGGGGCGGATTTGCGCTGGTCTTCGCGTGTGTGCTGCGGATGGCGGCGAGCTTGATGGGCACGCTGTTCTTCGACCCAGTGATGCTGGTGAGCATTGCGTTGCTGCTTGGATCGTATGTGTTCGGAAACGGGTTGCTGTCGGGGGTAGCGGCGATCTACGCGCGGCACCGGAAGCTGCGAGTTTGGGCCGTGATGTGCGCGGAGGCAGCGTTCGCGATCGTGCTGGCGGGATACATCGGGTTCCAGTTGATGATGACGTCCGAATCGATTGCATGGCTGGCCGGGCTGCACGCGTTTGGGACTGCGGGGTTCGGATTCGGAATGGCGGTGACGCTACGCTCACATCGTCTGCTGTGTGGGTTGCTGTGCGCGTCGGCGACGGTATCGTCGGTGGCGGCACTCGTGTTTCTGTTGAACCGCGAGCAGGATGTGCGAACGCTGACCGTGTGGTTGAGCGGGTTTGAACTGTTGTTTGGCGTGCTGGTGCTTGGGCTGGCCTGGGCGCTGCACCACGAGGTCGCCACGGAGGCGGAGCAGCGGGGGGAGGTCGTCGCGGTGGGTATGCGTGTTTAGACTTTGGCTGACGGGCGCAGGCGGGAGCATTCATCTGCTGGTGATGCGATGGGTGGATGATGAACGTGGCGCGTATGCTGTCGGTGGGCGGAATGATCCGCGCGCGGTCGCGCCTGATTTGGCTGCAGTGCATCTTTCAAAAAGAAGCTGTGCGGCTCAAAGGGCGGTGCGATGCATATTCTGGTGGTGAACAGCGGGTCCTCTTCCATCAAGTTCACGGTGTTTGAAAGCGGGGGCGTTGAGCCGAAGGCGCTGGTGGATGGAGAGCTTGCGGGCGTGGGGACGGACTGCGCGGAGTTGACCATCGGCGACGGGACGCCGCACGAGGTGGACGCGCGAACGCCCAGCCAGGCGATCCAGGCGGTGGTGCACGCGCTTCTCGAAGCGAAGGTGCCGGCAGCGGACGCGGTGGGTTACCGGATTGTGCATCCTGGGTCGAAGCTGAAGACGCACCAGCGGATTACCGCGGAGGTGCTGCGCGACCTGGATGAGGCGGCGGAGTTTGCGCCGCTGCATGACCCGGCCGCGGTAGAGATGATTCGGGCGATGATGGAGCTGAAGCCTGAGACGCCCCGCTTTGCGTGCTTCGATACGGTGTTCCACGAGACGATGCCGGAAGAGGCCACGACTTATGCGTTGCCCGAACGGTTCCGCGCGGAGGGAGTTCGACGGTATGGGTTTCATGGGTTGAGCTGCGAGTCGATCGTCCGGCGGATGCGGCTTAGAACGGGTGGGTTTCCGCCCCGCGTGGTGATTGCGCACCTGGGCAGCGGATGCAGTGTGACGGCGCTGCGCGATGGAGCGTCGGTCGACACGACGATGGGGCTGACGCCCGATGGCGGCGTCGTGATGGGCACGCGGCCGGGCGATCTGGATCCCGGGGTGGTGCTGTATCTGCTGCGCAAGGAGGACGGTGGCGTGCACGCGGTGGAGAAGATGCTGAATCGCGAGGCTGGGATGGTGGCGCTGAGCGGGATGAAGAACGATATGCGGGCTGTGCGAAAGGCAGCGGCCGGCGGTGATAAGCAGGCGCTGCTGGCGTTGAACGTATTTACACGCAGCGTGCTTAAGGCGATTGGCGGCTACGCGTGGTTGCTCGGCGGACTGGACGCAATCGTGTTCGCGGGTGGAATTGGCGAGCACGATGCCGCGACGCGAGGCGAGGTGCTGGATGGGCTTGAGGATTTTGGCGTGGGGCTTTCAGCCGAAGCCAACGAGGCCGCGACTCATGGTATGCGGAGGGTAGATGATGGAACGAAGCTGCCCGTGTGGGTTGTGCCCGCGGAAGAAGACTTGATGATTGCCCTGCATGTGGAACGGATGATGCGGGCGGCACAGTAGTTGAGCGAACGAGAGAAAACTTCAGCGAGGTGAAGGATGACGGATCGGGTGATTGAGGTTTCGGAGGTTCCGCAGCAGCCGTTGGGCGCGGAGGAGTTGCGCAAGATGAACGCGTACTGGCGTGCATGCAACTACTGCAGCGTGGGCATGCTGTATCTGCTGGCGAACCCGCTGCTGCGCGAGCCGCTGAAGGCGGAGCACATCAAGAACCGTCTGTTGGGTCACTGGGGGTCAGACCCTGGACAGTCGTTTACGTGGGTGCATCTGAACCGTCTGATCAAGAAGTACGATCTCGACCTGATCTATGTCTCCGGGCCGGGACATGGGGCGCCGGCGACGTTGTCGAACAGCTACCTGGAGGGTGTGTATTCGGAGGTTTACCCGGCGATCAGCCAGGATGCGCACGGGCTGCAGAAGTTCTTCAAGCAGTTTTCGTTTCCGGGTGGGATCGGAAGCCATTGCACGCCGGAGACGCCGGGATCGATCCACGAGGGAGGTGAGCTGGGCTATAGCCTTGTGCATGGGTTTGGTGCGGCGCTGGATAATCCTGATTTGATTGTGACGGTGGTGGTGGGGGATGGCGAGGCCGAGACGGGACCGCTGGCGACGTCGTGGCACTCGAACAAATTCCTGAACCCGGTGACGGATGGTGCGGTGCTGCCGGTTCTGCACCTGAATGGTTACAAGATCGCAAACCCCACGATTCTGGCGCGGATTCCGCATGACGAGCTGGAAGAGTTGATGCGTGGCTATGGATGGAAGCCCTACTTCGTCGAGGGCGAAGAGCCGGAGGAGATGCACCAGAAGATGGCGCACACGCTGGAGCATTGCGTGCTTGAGATCAAGGCGATCCAGGATGCGGCGCGCAAGGCTGCCGCGGCAGGGGAGGATGTCGCGCGGCAGAAGTGGCCGATGATTGTGCTGCGCTCGCCGAAGGGATGGACCGGGCCGAAGACGGTGGATGGCCACAAGGTGGAGGGTTCGTGGCGTGCGCACCAGATTCCGATTCTGGAGCCGAAGACGAAGCCGGAGCAGTTGAAGCAAGTGGAAGAGTGGCTGCGCAGCTACAAGCCGGAGGAGCTGTTCGACGAATCGGGCGCTATGGTGCCGGAGTTGCGCGCGATGGCGCCTGAGGGGGACCGGCGCATCACGGCGAATCCCCATGCGAATGGTGGCAAGCTGCTGAAGCCGCTGGTAATGCCGGACTTCCGCGACTATGCGTTAAAGGTTGAGAAGCCGGGGCAGGTGGAGGTCTCGCCGACCGACGTGCTGGCGCACTTTCTACGCGATGTGATGCGGAACAACATGACGAGCTTCCGCGTGTTTGGGCCGGACGAAACGGCTTCGAACAAGCTGCAGGCCATCTACGAGGTGAGCCCGAAGACGTGGGAAGAGGAGCTGCTGCCGCAGGATGCGGATGGTGGATTCCTGGGGCGCAACGGCCGCGTGATGGAGATGCTGAGCGAGACGACGCTCGAAGGATGGTTTGAGGGGTATGTGCTGACAGGGCGGCATGGCTTCTTCTCTAGCTACGAGGCGTTCGTACACATTATCGACTCGATGTTCAACCAACATGCGAAGTGGCTGGAGAAGAGCAAGCGCGAACTGCGTTGGCGGGCGTCGATCTCGTCGATCAACCTGCTGATTACGTCACTGGTTTGGCGGCAGGATCACAACGGGTTTACGCACCAGGATCCGGGCTTTCTCGATGTCGTCACGAACAAGAGCCCGGAGGTGACGCGTATCTATCTTCCACCGGATGCGAACTGCCTGCTGAGCGTGGGCGACCATTGCTTGCGCAGCAAGGATTACATCAACGTGATTGTCGCCGACAAGGCGCCGCATCTGCAGTATCTCTCGATGGACGAGGCGGTGCTGCACTGCACGAAGGGGATCGGCATCTGGGACTTCGCCAGCAATGACCAGGGTGCGGAGCCCGATGTGGTGATTGCGTGCGCCGGCGATATCCCTACGTCGGAGGCTTTGGCTGCGGTGGCGATTCTGCGCGAGCGCTGCGACGACCTGAAGATTCGATTTGTAAACGTAGTCGATCTTTTTCGCCTGATGCCCGAGAAGGAGCATCCGCACGGATTGCCGGACCGGGAGTTTGACAGCTTGTTCACGCTCGATCGGCCGGTGATCTTCAACTTTCATGCGTATGCCTCGCTGATTCACAAGCTGACGTACCGGCGGGCGAACCATGCGAACTTCCACGTGCGCGGGTACAAGGAGAAGGGCAACATCAACACACCGCTGGAGCTTGCGATCTTGAACCAGGTGGACCGGTTCAACCTGGCGATCGATGTGATCGACCGGGTGCCAAAGCTGCGGGCGGCGGCCTCGCACACCAAGCAATGGCTGCAGGATCAGATCATCGAATCGGTGAACTACGCGCATGAAAACGGCATCGACCGGCCGGAGACCCGCGAGTGGAAGTGGCCTTTGTAGTTGCTGGCCGCAGTCGGCGGACCCGGGGTGGCGGGCTTGCGGCTGGAAGCGCGATACTGGTAGATGAGGTGTCGCGATGGAGTGTTGTGACGGGAGTGCCGGCGTAGCCGAGATGAGGATCGACCCGGTGTGCGGGATGAAGGTCGATCCGGCCAAGGCTGCGGCACACGTGCAGTATGCGGGCAAGGAGTACTCGTTCTGCGGCAAGGGATGCGCGGCAAAGTTCGAGGCTGATCCCGCACGCTGGCTTGCTCCGAAGCCGGCGGCTCCGGTGGACGGCGGCGGCCCGAAGAGCGCGTCGCAGGGTAAGGATTTGTCGCAGGTGGAGTACGTGTGCCCGATGGATCCGGAGGTGAGCCGGATGGGGCCGGGGACGTGCCCGAAGTGCGGCATGGCACTGGAGCCGCGGGCTGCTGTCGATGATGGGACAAACCCGGAGCTCGAGAGCATGACGCGGCGGCTTTGGGTGTGCGGCGTGCTGACGGCGCCGCTGCTGATCGTCATGTTCGCTGGCTTAGCCCCCGACGCCACGTGGATGCGCTGGATGGAGTTCGCGCTGGCGACACCGGTCGTGCTGTGGGGCGGCGCGCCGTTCTTCGAGCGCGGCTGGATGTCGGTGGTGACGCGCAACCTGAACATGTTCACGCTGATTGCGATCGGTTCAGGCGCGGCCTATCTCTATAGCCTTGCGGCCGTGATCGCGCCGGGAATGTTCCCCGCGGCGGCAGGCTCAGCGAAGGGTTTGCCGGGGCTCTACTTCGAGGCGTGCGCGGTCATCATCTGCCTGGTGCTGGTAGGCCAGGTAATGGAGCTGAAGGCGCGGAGCAAGACCGGCAGCGCGCTGAAGGGCCTGCTGGAGCTTGCGCCCAGAACGGCGCATCTTGTTGCAGCGGGCGGTGCGGACCGCGAGGTCAACGTGGCGGAGGTGCAGGTGGGCGACAGGCTGCGCGTGCGGCCGGGCGAGAAGGTGCCGACCGACGGCGTGGTGCTTGAGGGCACGAGTGCGGTCGACGAATCGATGGTGAGCGGCGAGCCGCTACCGGTGCAGAAGTCCGCCGCGGCACGGGTGATTGGCGGCACGGTGAATGGGACGGGCAGCTTTGTGATGCGCGCGGAGCATGTCGGCGCGGGTACGCTGCTGGCGCAGATTGTTGCGATGGTTGGTGATTCGCAGAGGACGCGGGCACCGATTCAGCGGGTGGCGGACCGGGTTGCGCAGTGGTTTGTGCCGGCCGTGTTGCTGGTGGCGGCGCTCTCGTTCGCGGGCTGGATAACGTGGGGTCCGGAGCCACGCTTAGCCCATGCGCTGATCAGTGCGGTGTCGGTATTGATTATCGCTTGCCCGTGCGCGCTGGGTTTGGCTACGCCGATGGCGATCATGGTTGGGATGGGACGCGGTGCAGGCGCGGGTGTGCTCTTTCGCAGTGCGGAGGCGCTGGAAACGCTGGGCAAGATCGACGTGCTGGTGGTCGACAAGACCGGCACCCTTACCGCGGGGAAGCCATCTGTAACCGAAGTGCTTCCAATGGACGGCTTCGATCGGGCAGAGCTATTGCGAGTGGCGGCGAGCCTGGAGCAGAGCAGTGAGCATCCGCTGGGCGTCGCGGTGATTGAGGCGGCGCGGGAGCTAGGCATCACCCCGCCGGCGGCCCGAGAGTTTGCCTCGAAGACAGGCATGGGGCTCACTGGGGCGGTCGATGCAAATCGCGTGGGGATCGGCAATGCGGCGCTGATGCAGGAGTTGCAGGTCGAGACCGGGGCGCTGGCCGAGCGCGTGAATGCGCTACAAGGTGAGGGCAAGACGGTGATGTATGTGGCGCAGGAGGGTCGCCTTGCGGGCGTACTTGCGGTCTCGGACCAGATGAAGGCAAACGCTGCAAGAGCGATCGACGCGCTGCAGCGCGATGGCGTTCGGGTGGTGATGATGACGGGAGACAACGAGCTGACGGCAGCGTATGTTGCGGGGACGTTGGGCATCGACTACCAGGCTGGGATGCTACCGCTCGATAAGGCGGAGGCGATCAAGCGATTGCAGGCGGAAGGTAAGGTGGTCGCGATGGCGGGAGATGGCATCAACGATGCGCCCGCGTTGGCCGTAGCGCAGGTGGGTATTGCGATGGGCACCGGCGCAGATGTTGCGATGGAGGCAGGCGGCGTGATCCTGGTGCATGGCGACCTGGATGGCATTGTGAGGGCGCGTCACCTGAGCGTGCGAACGATGTCGAACATCCGCCAGAACCTGTTCTTTGCCTTCGCCTACAACGCGCTGGGCGTTCCGCTGGCGGCCGGGGTGCTGTATCCGTCGATCGGCTTGCTGCTGAGCCCGATGATCGCCGCGGCTGCGATGAGCTTCAGCTCGGTCTCAGTGATTGGGAATGCCCTACGGCTTCGTGCCGCGAAGCTGTAGGGCGTATCGATCCACTGGAATCAAGACGGGTGCGCGTCAGCCGCCGGCTACATCTTCGCGACGCAGCGTGAGGAAAAGGTAGCTGCTGCTGAAGTTGTAACAGCGGATGATCTTGACCGACGGGCGGCTCATGTGGACCTTGTAGGCGCGTCCGGTGATGACAGTCGGGGGCGAGATGTTGCAGTCGGAGGAGAGGCTGGGGATGCGGTCTTTCCAGCCGCCGGCGATCATGTTGGCGATCTCGCCCACGGCATCGTCGAGGGAGTCTGCGTCGTCGGTGGGCACGCCGCCAAGCATGGCGGTCGCGACCGCGGCGGCGGAGTTATGGTTCATCTGGATCTCGCAGCATCCGCGCATTGCGCCGGAGTAGCCGACGATCGCAGTGCGTTCATCGCCGACGCCGATCTCCGGAATGGGGGGCGGGGTAACGGCGACTTCAAGGCCAAGCATGCTGGCGAAGACCTCGAAGACAGTTTCGTCTGCAAGATCGATGTTCTTCTGCGAGAGAAAGTCTCCGGCGAGAAAGGTTGCGGAAGCGAGCGCTGAATCTGCCATAACGGACCTCATTTCTTGTGCGGGATGGATGTCTGCGAGGAGCGTTTAGGCCACGAGCAGCGGTTTGACATTGTTCTTGATGTGGTCGAGGGTGAAGGGCTTGCGGATGTATCCTCGGGCGCCGGCGAGGATTGCCTCCCGGACCAGCGGCTCGCTGCCCTCGGTCGTCACCATGACGACGGGAACGCCAGGGGCGAGGTTCTCCTGCTTGATGCGGTTGAGGAGCTCGAGGCCGGTCATGTTGGGCATGTTGATGTCGCACATGATGAGGCTGACGCTGTTTTCACGCAGAAGCGCGAGCGCCTCGACGCCGTCGCCGGCTTCCAGAACCTGTTCAAAATCGACTTCGGCCATCTTGAGTGTGCGCAATACGATCTTGCGCATCATGGCCGAGTCGTCCACGACGAGAATAGTTCCCTTCATTGTGTAACTCCCTTGTGCTGCGAAGTGATGGGTTGACGGTTGGCCTCCGGCTGTTGGTGCAAGCCGTGAGCCGCTCGCATGGAGCCGAGCGTTTCTCCGATAGCTGCCGGAATGTCTCCAAGCGCGACAACCCGGTCGACTCCACCGAGGCGCACCGCCTCTCGCGGCATACCGTAGACGGTGCAGGTGTTCTCGTCCTGGGCCATGGTTCTGGCACCTGCGCGCTTCATGGCGAGCATGCCTTTGGCGCCGTCGGTGCCCATGCCGGTGAGGAGTACGCCGACGGCGTGAGTGCCCGCGGCCTGAGCCACCGAGGCAAACAAGACATCGACGGAAGGGCGCTGGTAGCAGACCTGCGGGCCCTGCTGCAGCTCGACGGTGAAGTGGGCGCCGGCGCGGCGGAGGAGCATGTGGAAGTCTCCCGGGGCCACGAGCGCCAGGCCCGGGTGCAGGGTGTCGCCGTGCACCGCTTCGCGAACCTCCATGCGGCAGCACTGGTTCAGCCGCTTGGCGAAGGCCTGCGAGAATCCTGCCGGAATGTGCTGCGTGATCACTGTTCCCGGTATATCGGCAGGAAGCCGGCAAAGAATATGCTGTATCGCGATGGTTCCTCCGGTGGAGGCACCGATGGCGAGGATGGTGCCGGGCGCGTACCCGCTGGTGGATGGGATGACGGTGGGCACCGGCTCCGCCGCGGGGGTGGTCTGGTCATCCTCCGGAGCCGGTGCGAGGCGGCGCGTACAGGATGCGGCGCGAATGCGTGCCGGCAGTGAGTTACGGAGCTCCCCGACCGAGTAGGGACCCGAAGGCTTGGCGAGGATGTCCACGGCACCAAAGCGCATCGCGTCCAGGGCGGCGGTAGTCGAGGCCTGGCCGAGCGAGCTGATGATGATGGTGGGGACGGGATGGAAGCGCATCACCTTCTTGAGGAAGGTGAGGCCGTCCATGCGCGGCATCTCGATATCGAGCGTCAGCACGTCGGGCTTCAGAGCAAGGATCTTGTCGCGCGCAACGAAGGGATCGGGCGCGGTGGCGATCACCTCCATGTCGCTCTGCGCATTGATCGCCTCGGAGAGGATCTTGCGCACGATGGCGCTGTCGTCCACAACAAGTACCTTGATCTTCGGTTTGGAGAGGAGACTCAAAGCGTCGCCTGCAGAAGAGGGTTGGTGGTGCTGTCGGAGTTGTCGGCAGGAGGGTCGATCGAGATCCAGGTGTAAAGATCGCCGCTGTCGGTTTCAAGCTTGGACGTGAGGATGTCGGGTTCCGCAGGGCCGGGGGTAAACGGCTCCGGGTGCGAGAGCGCGAACTTGGTGGTGCCCTCGACGCGGCTGACGATGGAGCCGCAGATCATGTTGGTGAGTTCGCCGACGACCTCGGCTACTTCCACGTCGGTGAGGGAGTCTTCCTCTTCGCCCAGGAAGTTGGCGGCGAGCGTTCTCGCCATGGGAGCGCCCAGGTGAAGTCCGAAAGCCCCGTGAACTTCGCCCTGGAAGCGCAGGCTGAACGCGAGTTCGGCGGGCTGCGGCGCGGCCTGTTGGCCGGTGTAGGAGGAGGAATCGAGCACGGTTGTGAAGTACATCGACTCCAGCACCTCGGCGCAGCACTCCGAAAAGAGCGGGATGAAATCAGAAGCCTGCATCGGGGGTGCCTCCGAGGAGTTTGTACATCTGCTCGCTGATGGTGGATGGCATGAAGGGCTTGGAGATGTATCCGTTGGCACCGTGCGCCATCATGTCCTGCACGCGGGTTGCGCTCTGGTCGGTTGAGACGACGAGCACGGGGATGCCGGCGAGCGACTCGTCGCTGCGGACGGAGAGCAGAAGTTGCTCTCCGTCCATGACGGGCATGTTGATGTCGGTTACGATGAGGTCGACATGTTCGGCGTGCAGGACCTTGAGCGCCTCGTTGCCGTCGCCGGCTTCGAGGTACTTTTCGATCTCGAATCCGGAGAGATCGACGACACGACGTACGACGCGGCGCATGGCCGGCGAGTCGTCAACGATGAGTATGATGAAGGCCATGTCAGGCTCCAATCCTGGTTACAGAAGCGCTTGCTGCTGCTGGGCTGTTGGATTTGATTTGCATGATTCTCTCCGCTTCTCCAGAGGTTCGTAGTTGAACGCGGCCGGTGCCGACGTCGATGGAGACCGTGCGGGAGCTGGTGCCGCCAATCTCTTCCTTGTGGACGATGACGCCCGCCTTCCAGAAGATCTTTCGCATTGCCAGATGGTTGCGCTTGCCGATGTTGAACGTACCGTTGGGGTCGAGCATCTGCGCCCCGCCGGCGACCATGACGTGCAGCCGGGGCTTCACCGCACCAAGCTGATACGCGTTCTGGAAGAGCAGCGGAATGCCGGTATCGGCATAGACGTAAGGACGCTTCGCCGCCTTCTCCGTATCCAGGTTCGCCTCCGGCAGCATGAAGTGCAGCAGGCCTGCGACCTTTGCAACGGGGTCGTGGATGAGCACCGCGATGCAGGAACCGAGGGCGTGCGTGATCAGCGTCTCCGCCGCATCCTTGCTTACTTTGCAATCTCCGATACCGATGATCTGGGGCATCAGGCACGTCCAATCTTGGAGTTATTCTTCGAGAAGAGTTTTTCGTTGCCGCGCGCTCCGCCCGGCTTGCGATAGGTGGCGGGTGCCACATACTCAAGACCATGGGAGATCGAGTTCAGGCTTTCGGAGTGACCGATGAACAGATAGCCACCGTCTTCGAGATTGTGCGAAAGACGCTGGACGAGGCTCTGCTGAGTTTGTTTGTCGAAGTAGATCATGACGTTGCGGCAGAAGATGACCGAGCAGCGATAGTCCTGGTCGAGAGGCTGCATCAGGTTGCAATGCTCGAAGTCGATCAGCGAGCGCACCTCGTTCTTGAAGCGGAAGGAGTTTGCGGCGCTGTTCTGGCCCTTCAGCATGTAGCGGTGCTGCAGTTCGGGTGAGACGTCCTTGAGCTTCTCCGCCGCGTAGATGCCCTTGCGTGCGGTTTCGAGGACGCGCGTTGAGATGTCGGTCGCTCGGATCTTTACCCGCGACAGTGTGAGGTCGCGCGAGCGTTCGAGCATGGTCATGGCGATGGAGTAAGGTTCTTCGCCGCTGGAGCACGCGGCGCTCCAGATGTGAATCTGCGAACGCTGGTTCAGCGCGGGGAAGACGGTCTCGCCGAGCAGCTTGAAGTGTTGCGCCTCGCGAAAGAAGCTGGTGTGGTTGGTCGTCAGCACGTCGACCATCTTCGTCAACGCCTCGCCGGATTTATCCGCGGTGACGTAGTCGAAGTAGTGCTGGAAGGACTTCATCCCAAGGTCGCGCAGCACGCGCCCTATGCGGGCTTCGACCAGCGTATGTTTGCCTTCGCCGAGGTCGATGCCGAAGTGGCGATAGGCGAGCGCGCGGATCTGCTCGAACTCGCGGGCATGAAGGACGGGTGGTGCGTCCAGTACGTCGAGGTGTGCCGGCATTAGAGCTTCCCCTTGAAGAGCCCGTGCATGTCCAGGATGAGGCCTACTCTGCCATCGCCGAGCACGGCGCAGCCGGCGATGCCAACGACGTGGCTGAAGCTGGGACCGAGACTCTTGATGACGACCTCCTGCTTGCCGATCAGGTCATCCACAAAGAGGCAAAAGGAGTGGCCGTCCGCCTCCGCGACGATCAGCGTTCCTTCGGTTAGCGAGGAGGTGCGGGGGAACTTGTCGAATCGCCGGTGCAGGCGAACGATGGGCAGCAGGTGGTCGCGCACGAGCACCATCTCGTTCGTACCCTGCAGTGTCGAGAGCATATCCGGCAACGGGCGAAACATCTCCCGAACCGACGCCACCGGGGCAACGTAGCGCTGATCTCCGACGGCCACGACCAGGCCCTCGATCATGGCCAGGGTAAGCGGAAGGCGCAGGAAGAAGGTGGTGCCCTGACCGGGTGTGGACTGGATATCGATTCGTCCCCGCAGCGCTTGGACGTGCCTTCTGACGACGTCCATGCCGACTCCGCGGCCTGAAATGTCCGTCACCTTGTCGGCGGTGGAAAAGCCGGCTTCGAAGATGAGCAGGAAGACCTCGTTATCGGTCAGTTGCTCGCTGGCCTGGATGATGCCGCGTTCGACGGCCTTCGCGAAGATCTTTTCGCGATTGAGGCCCCGACCGTCGTCCGAGATGGTGATGACGATCTGTCCTGACTGGTGATATGCGGCGAGCTGGATGCGAGCGGTCGGGTCTTTGCCCAGTGCGACGCGTTCCGAAGGCGGTTCGATGCCATGGTCGATGGAGTTGCGAACCATGTGCAGCAGCGGATCGGAGATCTCCTCGGCGACGGTCTTATCGACCTCGGTGTTCTCCCCGCTGGTTTCGAAGACGACCTGCTTGCCGGCGCGTCGCGAGAGATCGCGCACGACCCGGGCGGTCTTCTGAAACTGCAGACCGATCGGAACCATGCGCAGCCCGGTGGTGATGCGTTGCACGTTGGCCGTGATGCGGGCAAGCTGCGTAAGATCGGACTGCAGCCGCGGGTCCGTGACCGCTTTGAGGATCGGGCTGTGCGCGATGAGGGTCTGCGCGATGACCATTTCACCCACCATGTCCATCAGCTGATCGAGCTTGGCCGTGTCCATGCGGACCGAAGAGGAGTCGCTGTTCTTCGGTGCCTCGACCGGAGGCCGTGCAGCTTCGGGCGCGGCTTTTTGCTGCTGTTGTACCGGCTTTGGCTCAGAAGTCTGCAATGCGGAGGTCTGTGGCACGGCGGCTTGCTCAAATTCGGGCTCGGGCTTTGCCGGTTGCTGGACGGACAACTCCTGCGCCGCAAGCTCCTGCACAGGCGGCGACACGTGGGGTGCGTTCGAGAACGAGTCGCCCTGGGCCGCTCTGCGGATGCGGTTCAACAGCGCATCGTCCACTCCGGTGGGCGGCGGCGTCTTGCCCGACAGACGCATGTTGATGATCGAGAGTTCCCCCCGCATCACGTCGGTGCTTTCGAGAATGGTGTCGACGACGTTTGGCGTGATGGTGAGATTGCCGCTGCGGGCGCGGTCGAGCAGGGTTTCGACCTCGTGTGCGAGCGAGCGAATGGAATCGAATTCCAGAAAGCCCGCGAGGCCCTTGATGGTATGGAAGGCGCGGAAGACGGCGTTCAGCGTTTCTGACGCTTCGCTGTCGCCGGCGTTCCGTTCGAGGATCAGCATCTGGGCTTCGATGTTGATCAGATGTTCGCCGGACTCGGTGATGAATTCAAGGATCAGGTCCTGATCTTCGGAGAGGGCTGCCGTCTGCGCTTCAGGAGCCGGCTTCCCTGTGGACGCTACAGCAGATCGTTCCACCAGGCGGCGAATTTCTTCCAGGCCTTGGTTCAAGGCCTCGGTGAGCTCAGTGGGCCGGCCCTTGTAGGTGGTGAACGACTGCGTAAGGGCACGGGCGCAGGCTGACGCGGTGGTCGCCCCCTGCGCGTCGGCCAGGTCGGCGAACTGGTTCAGATCCGATTCAGTGAGAGCGTCGACGTGGTCCGTGCCATCGGCTGCATCGGCGCCACCGACGAGAAGCCGCGTAGACAAGGAATCAAGTTGCTCCGAGAGTTCAGTGGGCGCGGAGATGGCAGAGGAAGACATGAGACCTCGAAGGGGTTGCGGGGTGGTGGAGAGTTACGGCGGTGCGGAGCAGGGACGCGGTTAGAACTCCTTGAAGTCGTCATCCATGGGGAATGCGCCTGCAGGAACCGCCTTGCTGCCGGAGGGCGCCGGCGCATGGCTCTTGGCCGTGGGGCGCGGGAACGTGACGGTGGACTTCGTCTTGAACGAGATGGGTCGAGCGCCCGCAGCGGCCGGCTTCATGGCTCGTTGACGATTGCTATCCGAGCCAAGGTCACTCGTCTGCGCACTGCTTTGCACCATCGCGCTGATGCGCCTGACGACATCCTTCAGCGCCCTGGCCTGTGCACTCAGTTGCTCGGCCGCGGCTGCCGTCTCTTCTGCGTTGGCAGCGCTCGATTGCGTAACCTGCTCCATCTGGCCGATGGAGGTGCTGATCTGGTCGATGCCGCGCGACTGCTCAATGGAGCCGAGGTTGATCTCGTCGACAAGCGTCTTGATCTGCGCGGACTGGGCGGTAATGTCGCGGATCGCGACCGCGACCTGGTCCACCTTGAGCATGCCGCTATCGGACTTCTGAATGGAATCTTCAATCAGGTCGGTGGTGTCCTTCGCAGCCTGCGCGCAGCGCTGGGCGAGCGAGCGGACCTCGTCGGCGACTACGGCAAACCCCATACCTGCTTCACCCGCGCGCGCCGCTTCGACGGCCGCGTTCAGCGCGAGGATGTTGGTCTGGAACGCGATCTCGTCGATCACCTTGATGATCTTCGAGATCTTCTGGCTGGAGGTACTGATGCCTTCCATCGCGACCACCATCTCGGAGAGCGAACTGTTCGCCTTGTGGAAGCCGGCCTCGGAGTCCGTGACGATCGTTGCGGTCTGCTTGGAGTTCTCCGTGTTGCGCTGGGCCATGGAGTTGATCTCCACGCTGACACTGGAGGTCTCTTCGATGGTCGCCGCCTGCTCGGACGAGCCTTGCGCCTGGGACTGGCTGGAAGAAGAAACCTGTCCGGCTGCTGCGGCGATCTGCTCCGCCGATTGCGCGAGCTCCTGCACGCTTGCGCTCAGCACCTGGTTGATCTGACGCACCACAAACAGGACGACTAGCGCGACTGCCAGCGTGAGTGCCAGCAGAATCGCGGCGATCCAGCGGCTGAGATTGGCAGAGGCTGAGGCGGCTGCGGTGTCGGAGGCTAGAAGGGTCTCCTGAATATTAAGAACGCGGTCGACAGCTGCATCCGCCCGCTCCTGCGCGGGCCGCACGGTCTCGTCCAGAGAGCTCAGTGCGCCGGTAACATCGCCGGTCTTAAAGGCTTCGAGGATGGTATTCTGCGCCGGCTTGATCAAGGCGAAATTCTGCTTTATGTCACCGACGCTTTGCCGCGTCTCCGACGTGATGTTCATGGCGTCCAAGGCGTCGAGGGAAGCCCCCACATGCTGGGTCAGTTGCTCAAATTGATCGATGTTCTTTTGCTGGGCGGCATCGTCTTTCACCATTCCGCGGATCACCATTCCGCGGGTGATGCCTGTCAGTTGCAGAAGATCGGCTTTGACCGCATGCGCGAGCGTCTGCTTCTTGACAGTGGAATCCACGATGTCACGCAGATGGGCATTGATGCTGTTGATGCTGACGAGCGCGGTGATGCCGAGCGCGAAGGTGAAGAGCACGAGAGCTCCGACGCCGAGGAAGAGCTTTTTGCCGATGGTAAGCGTTGCCACTTTGATCTCCAGTTGAAGCTGTATAGGGGTAACCGTGTACGCGCCGGGTATCGGCTACTGCAGCAGGGCGCCAAGCTCGCTGATCTCCGAGCTTTGGAGAACCTGGTCGATGTCGAGCAGGATCTTGACCTTGCCCTTGACCTTTGCCATACCGCGCAGGTACGGGGTCGCGACGCCGGGGCCGAAGTCAGGCGTATCTTCGATCTCGGCGGAAGCAAGTGACAGCACCTCGACCACGCCGTCGACGATCATGCCGATGTGCAGGTCTTCCCCGGCCATCTGCGTGCGAACCACCACGATGCAGGTTCGGGCCGTGTACTCTTCGGGCGGCAATCCGAACTTCAGGCGCAGGTCCATCACCGGCGTCACCTTGCCGCGCAGGTTGATGACGCCTTTGACGAAGGAAGGGACTTGCGGCACGCAGGTGATGTCCTGCAGTCCGAGGATTTCGCGGACCTTGAGGACCTCGGCCCCGAACTCCTCGGTACCCAGGTTGAAGATAAGGTATTTGCCCGCACGTCCGCTCGGCGGAGCGATCGCGATGGGGGCCAGCACAGGCTGCGTCTGAAGGCTTGTTTGCATGAATTCCTCTCCAACTGCTTGCGCACGAAGCAGCGTTCTCTGCACCTATCGGACAGAGGGAGGAGGAACATAAGATCGCGGGCAGTGAATTGTTGGCGGAGAGCTAGCGGGTGATGTCTTCGCCGCGCACCGCGCCGGAATAACGGACTTCGAGCAGCGTGCAGTCGTCCTGCGCTTCGTTGGGGGAATGGTATTCGGCGACCCGCGAGAGGATCTGGTCGAGGCCATCGAGAGCCGCCAGGGAGTTGAGGCCGGACTCTCCCATGGGCTCGCCCTCCGGGTTTTCGGCCTCGGTCACGCCATCGGTCGCAAGCAGGATTCGTTCGCCCGGACGCAACGTGTAGTGCGCCGTGTGGTAAGTGGCGCCGGCGATCAGCCCGACGATGAGGTCGCCCTCTTCAAGCCGCGACACTTCTCCGTTATAGATGGCGACAGGCTGGATATGCCCACAGTTCACGTACTCCACGCGGCCGTCGGCAAAGATGTTCATCATCACCATGGTGGCGTACTTGCCGATGTCGCGCGCGCAGAGAAACTGGTTCACCACCTGTGCGATCTGGTCGAGGCTTTGCCTCGCCATCAGTTGAGCGTGGAGGATGCCCTGCAGCGTGGCCGCGACGATGGCCGCGGAGACGCCCTTGCCGGAGACGTCGGCGACGGCGACACACACGTGGTCGTCCAACGCGATGGCATCGTAAAAATCGCCGCCGATGGCGAGGCAGGGAACCGTCTTCGCGCGCAGCGTCGCGTACGTCATCTTCGGCAGCTTGATGGACATAAGGCCGGCGTGAATGCTGGCGGCGACGGCTAACTCCTCGCGTGCCTGGCGAGCCTTCTGTTCTTCGCGTGCAAGCAGCGCGTTATGCAGCAGGCCGGCAGCTTCGGCGGCAATCGTATCCAGCAGCTCATGGTCGACCGCGCCGAGCTCGGCGGTTCCGACCTGGCTATCGAGATAGAGCAAGCCGAGCAGCTCATTCGGCTGGTTGGGCAGCAACCGCTTGCGCAGCGGGATGCAGTAGATGCTGCGTATTTTGTTGATCAAAATGCTGGACCAGCCGGAGGCGTTCTCGTCGGCCAGGGTGTCGCTGATCGAGAACTTGCTCTCGCTGGCGATGGCACGCTGGATCGCGCTGCGCGAGACGGTGGCGTCTTCTAAAACGGCGGAGCCATCGCTGCGCAGCCCCTGCGCCATGCGCATCTCGCCGTCTTCCACCAGGAAGACGAAGCCGCGCTCCACCCCGGTCAGTTGCAGGGTAAGCTGCAGCAGCGCCTGCAGGATGTCCTCGATGGCTCCGCCGGCGTTCAGTGCGCGTGCGGCGCTTAGCAGGAAGTTGAGTTGTTCGAGCTCGCGTGTCCCTTGCTTGACGCCTTCTTCCGGCGGAAGAAAGACGGTCAGGCTCGAGAGCAGGTCTTGCACGCGAGAGGACTTTCCAGTGGGCGTGCTGCGGCTCTTCTGCAGGCGGAAGGAGAGCTTCGTTGCGTGCACGGAGCCGAGCTGGATGACGTCTCCGCCTTTGAGGACGGCGCGCTCTTCGACGCGTTCGCCGTTGACGTAGGTGCCGTGAGTGCTGCTCAGGTCGACAATCTGGTAGACGGCGTCGTCGCGCAGAAGCAGCGCGTGGTGGCGCGATACGGTTGGCTCTGGCAGCACGATATCGTTACCCGCGGAGCGGCCGAGCGAGGTGCTTTCGGATTCGAGCAGAACCGTGCGCTCGCCGTCTGGAGCCGTAAACGAAAGCGCGGCCACGAAGCTGATGGAAGACATGCGGCCATCCTACGGCATTTGAGGATGGATGTAACCGGTGTTCTGTGGGGTGTGGTGGCGGTTCGGGCGGAAAGCCTCGCGCAGAGAGCGCCGAGGGGAGCAGATTTTCGCGGCTAGAGGCAAAGGCTAGAGCTAAAGGTTAAAGGTTAGGAGCTAAGAGCTATATGGCGATCCAGCCGTGCAGGATCGCGTAGAGCGAGACTCCGGCGACCACGACCCATAGCGAAACGCCCTGCACCAGCGGGCGAATGCCGGTGTGGCGGAACGTCTCGGGTGAGAGGCCTGTGCCGATCAGGAAGAGGACGACGGTGAGGCCGGTGCGTCCCAGCAGGGAGAGCGTGTGGAAGATGCGCGCGCCGGCGGGCAGGTAGCTGTTGGCGACAGCCGCAAGCGCGAAGAAGAGGATGAACCACGGAAGCTTGACGCGCGTGCGGCTCTTGGCGAGCGCGGCTGTGGCGAGCGCGAGCGGCACGATCCAGAGCGCGCGCGCGAGCTTGACGGTGGTGGCGATCTGTAGCGCCTGCGCGCCGTACTTGGCGGACGCGCCGACGACCGAGCTGGTGTCGTGGATGGCGAGCGCGGCCCACAGCCCAAACTGTGACTGCGACATGTGCAGCGCGAAGCCGATGGCAGGGAACAGCAGCAGCGCAACCGAGTTGAGGATGAAGATGGTGCCGAGCGACATCGCCATCTCTTCCTCGGCCGGCTGCGTGATGGGCGCGATGGCGGCGATCGCGCTGCCGCCGCAGATGGCCGTGCCAACCGTGATCAGGTACGAGGCCTTGGGCGCGACGTGCAGCAGGCGTCCGAAGCCCCAGCCGAGCAGCAGTGCCGCCGTGATGCTGATGGCCGTGTACAGAAAGCCCGCGGAGCCGGCGTGCACGACCTCGCGCAGGTTCATGCCGAAGCCCAGCGCGACGACAGCGAGCTGCAGCAGCAGGCGCGAGAGTTTGCGGCTCTCCTGTGCGTAGGGATGGACGTGCAGAAAGCCGAAGGCGATGCCGAGGACGAGTGCCAGCGCGGGAGATAAAAGGCCGGAGGCGGAGAGGATGATGCCAAGGAAGAAGATGGTTCTTGCGTCGCGTTGTGCGAATAAGTTCATGTTGGTCTCTGTTAGGAAGATCGGCGTTGCGGGAGCCGAAGTCCAAGCAGAAGTTCTTATGCGCGATTGCATTTGCTTATGGTGGATGGCCAGTCCTGAGACAATGAGGGTTTGAAGGAGCAGGCGTGGAGAACTTTCGGCTGAAGGTATTTCGCGCAGTGGCGCGTCATCTCAACTTCACGCGTGCTGCCGAGGAGCTGCTGCTGACGCAGCCGGCGGTGACGCAGCAGATCAAGGCGCTCGAAGACGAGTTCGGGGTACCGCTGTTCGACCGCAGCGGCGGGCGCATCGTGTTGACCGTCGCGGGCAATGCGTTGCTGCCGTTTGCGGACCGGCTGAAGGCGCTGTCGGATGAGGCTTTCGAGGCGGTGACGGGAAGCGCCGGCAGCGAGAGCGGCACGCTGCTGCTGGGTGCTTCGCAGACCATCGCGCAGTATTTGTTACCGAAGTTGATTGCGGCATTCCAGCGTGAGCAGCCGCGGGTCTCGATTCATGCCATCAGCGGCAACACCGATGCGATGTTGAAAGCGCTGGTCGAGCACCGGATACAGCTTGCGCTGATCGAAGGCCCGGGCATGCGGCAGGATGTGCGCATTGAGCCCTTTATGGAAGACCGCATGGTGCTGGTGGTGCCAGCAGGGCACGAGTGGGCGGGCGAGGAGATTGCCGTCGAGGAGCTTGCACGCGCGGGCTTCCTGATGCGGGAGCTGGGCTCCGGCTCCCGCAGGATCGTCGAGGCGGCGCTCGCGAAGGCTGGGTTGAAGAAGAAGCAGATCCGCACCGTGATGGAGATCGATTCGACGGAGGGCTTGTTGAACGCGGTGGAGGCCGGCCTGGGCGTCACGTTCGTCTCCCGCTGGGCTGCGCGCAATCACCTGTCGCTCGGCAGCGTCGCCCTGGCCCGTGTCGCCGGCTTGAAGCTGGCCCGGAGGTTTTCGGTGGCGTATCCCGCGGGGCCGGCACCGAAGGGAAGTGCGGGCGCGTTCTACCGCTTCTTGCTGGAGCAGGCGCGGGGCGAGGCTGAGGGACTTAGCAGACAATCCCCACGATAGGCGCGATCTTGCGTTGCGCCGACCGTGGGGATTCTGAACCTAAACAACCTGGGCGCTACCGGAAGTGCTTGCCGTGCGGGAAGGACGACGGCTGGAAGAGGTCGTAGCTGATGCCGACCGAAGCGCCGTACGGGTGCAGCTCGCCGAAGGAGAACTGCGGCCAGATCTGGTATTGAACATCGATCACACGGACCGCCCAGCGCGACTCGCCGAGGTGCCAGTCGAGACCGGCCGAAGGTGCCACCACGAAGTACGAGCCGGTCGCGTAGTGGAACGGGAAGTTGAGCGTTCCGCGGCCAGCCAGCAGCTTCACGTAAGGCCGCAGCCGTCGCGGGTTGGTGGAGTACTTGATGCCCGCGAGGTAGGTGCGCTCCTTCACGTCCTCGGAGGTGTGGAAGTTGAGCAGACGGCCTTCGAACTCGACGCCGATGCGGCGGTAGAGGTTGGCGTCCACGTACAGGGTTTCGCCGCCGATGTAGTGCTGGCCGTAATCCTGCTGAAAGCCGGAGGCGGCCAGCCCGAGCGAGACGTACGAGCCCGGGCCGGTGGCGGTGGGTGCGGCCTGCGCGCGCGCTTCGGAGGCTCCGAAGACGAACGCGCAGGTCAGGGTGAGGGCGGCTGCAAGACGGGGGAGGATCGATCGCATCGTCATGGGGACTCGCTCAGGATATAGGGTTCTGTATCCGTTGATCGGCTTCATGGCTACTGGCTTACCGTGAGCTGCACGGTTGCGGTCTGGGTTACGCCCGTCTTGTTGCCGGAGGCCACGATCTGGAAGGTGTAGCTCCCGGCCGGCGTGTGATTGACGTTGAGGTCCGATCCGCAGCCTGTGAGGACCGTGGAACCGGCACCGAGCAGGACGATCAGTGCGAAGAGTGCAAGCTTCGGGTTGATCTTGCGCAGCTTGCGGCGGTTCAGGCCGACGAGCAGGGCCAGCAGCGCTCCGGCAGGCAGCGCACAGCTATAAGCAGTGGACGAGGTGCTTGGCTTCATGCTGGCCGTTGCGCCGGCACCGAGCGGGTTACCCGTATCCACTTCCACCGAGAGCGACTTGGCGACACCGCCAGCCACCGGAATCTGGTTGGTGGAGAAGGTGCAGGTTGCATCCACCGGCAGGCCGGCGCAACCCAGCGCGAGCGTATCGGTGAAGGTCGCCGCGGAGACGATGTTGATGTTCATGGAAGAGTGGCTGCCGCTGGCCATGGACACCGTGGACGGGGTGAGGTTGATGGTGAACTCGGTGGTCGGCCCGACCGTGATCGTGGTCGGCTTCGAGACCGAAGCGGCGTAGAGCGAATCACCGGAGTACTGTGCCACCGTTGCGAGGACACCCTGCGCCGGGGTTACGTTGATGGTCGCAAGACCCGCTGCGTTGATGGTTGCGGAGCCGAGCGTCGTGCTGCCGGCTACCCAGGTGACCGTTCCGGTCGGGGCCGTCGAGCCGTTCGCCTGCACCACCGAGATCAGCGTCATCTGCTGGCCGGAGGAGAGGGTCGTCGACGAGGGGTTGAAGTCGACCGTTGAAGGCCGCAGGTTGACGACCTGGTTCAGCGACTGCGAAGCGGCCGCCGCGTTGCTGTTATTGCCGGTATAGCTCGCCACCAGCACATGGGTGCCGACAGCAGGCGCCTGCATCGTGTAGGAGGCCGTTCCGGTCGCGCTCAGTTGCAGCGTGGCCATCGTATTGCCGCCATCCGTCAGCACCACCGATCCGGTCGGGACCGCGGTCGCCGAACCGTTGCCCACCGTGATGGCGATCACCACGTTGTCTTGCAGCAGCGAGGGGTTCTCGTTCGAGGCGATGGTTACAGAGGTCTTCTGCACCACCTGCTCGGCCGTCGTGGGTGAGGTGCTCGTGCTATCGAGCGTATCGCCCGAGTAGACCGCGGAGAGTTGATGGATACCAGGAGCCAGCGTCGAGAGCGAGAACGTCGCCGTGCCCGCGGAGGTGAGCTGCACCGCAGTCAGCGTGGTGCCGCCATCCTTGAAGGTGACCGTGCCCGTCGGCGAACCGCCGTTGCCAGTCACCGTCGAGTTGAGGGTAAGCGACGAGCCCGAGTTGATCGGGTTGGCGCTCGTGGTCAGCGTCGTGTTGGTGGTTGCGATGGTCACCGTCACCGACACCGTCACCGAGGTGCTTGCCGCATCCAGCGAGTCGCCGGTGAAGGTTGCCGTGATGGTGTGCTTGCCCGGAAGCAGGCCGCCGGTGGAGTAGGTAGCTGCGCCGCTCGCGCTCGGGGTGACGGTGCCGAGAACCGCGCCGGAGTCGGTGAACTTCACCGAGCCCGTCGGGTTGCCGGCCAGCGGCTGGCTGGAGTTGCCGGTGACCGCCGCGGTCAGGTTCAGCGTCTGGCCAGCGACCAGCGAGTTGCTGGAGGCAGCCAGGGCAGTCGTCGTCGCCTGAACGATGGTCTCGGTCAGCGTGGTGGAGTTGGCCGAAGCGTGGTTGGTGTCGCCGGAGTACGCCGCGCTCAACGTGTGCGGACCGATGGCGAGCGACGGGTTGACGAAGGCGACCACACCGTTTGCAGCCACCGGCAGCGTGGCCACCGTGGTTGCGCCGTCCAGCAGGGCGACGGTTCCGGTCGGGTTGGAGCCGGTGCCATTTACCTGCACCGTGAGCGTCAGCGGAGCGGCGAAGACAGCCGGATTCGCAGTCGAGGTCAGCTTCACCGAGATCGTATCGGACTGAACGTTCTCAGTGATACCCGTGGAGGTGGAGGTCGCATCCAGCGCATCGCCGGAGTAGACGGCGGTGATTGCGTGAGCGCCGATGGTCAGCGTCGTGGTGGCGAAGGAAGCCGTCGCCGAGGTGCCATTGCCCGCCGTCAGGTTACCCATGCCGATGGCATTGGCACCGTCGAAGAACTGCACCGTGCCGGTCGGCGAGCCGCCCTGCGAGATGACGGTTGCGTTGAAGGTGACGCTGGCGCCAAGGCCGGCAGGATTCAGCGAAGAGGTGACGGTTGCCGTGGTCGGTGCGATGTTGATCACCTCAGGCAGAGCCTGCGAGGTGCTTCCGGTGTCGTTCGCATCGCCCGCGTACACCGCGGTCAGCGAGTGGCCGCCGACGGTCCAGAACTTGCCTGCGACCGAGAGCGTTGCCACACCCTGCGCGTTCAGCGCTGCAGAGCCGAGGCTCGCGGTGCCGTCGAGGAAGTTCACCGTGCCGGTCGGCGTGCCGCCGTTGCCCGTCACCGTCGCCGTCAGCGCGAGGGCGGCGCCCGAGAGAGCCGGGTTGGCAGCCGAGCTGACGACCGTGTGGGTCGTGGCCGAGACGACCGTCTGGACGATCGGCGTGGACGTGCTGGTTGCGTAGTTGGAATTGCCGGCGTAGACCGCTGTAATGTTATCCGTACCGACGGGCAGGTTGGTCAGCGTCACGGTCGCGACTCCGGTGCTCGAAGTGGCGGTCGCCGTGTTGATGGCTGCGGTGCCAAGCACGGTCGTGCCCTGCAGGATATTGACCGAGCCGGTGATGTTGCCATTGCCGGAGTCCGCGGTGACGATGTTGACGGTCGCCGTGAAGCTGATCGGCGAGCCGGCTGCGGTGTTGTTCGTGTTGGCGGTCAGCGTCGTGGTGGTTGCGGCGCTCTGCTCCTTCACCACCTGCGTCAGCACGGCGGAGACCGAAGTCGCATTCTGCGAATCGCCCCCGTAGGAGGCCGTAACGGAGTGGCTGCCCGCAGTCAGCGACGAGAGCGCGAACGTTGCGGCGCCCTTCGCCATGGTGCCCGTGCCCAGTGTCGTCGTGCCATCGAGGAAGGTGACGGTGCCGGTGGGCGTCTCATTGTAGGTATTCGTGACCGACGCGCTGAAGGTCACGGACTGACCGTTCGTGCTCGGATTCGCACTTGAGGTCAGGGCGACCACGGTGGGGTTCACGTCGAGCACCTGGCCTTCGAGCGAGATCACTCCGGGCGAGTTGCCGGCGTTCGAATCCAGATCGAGTTCACCGGTGACCAGCGTGCCGGTCGTCTGCGGTGCGAAGTCGACGCCGACCGTGCACTGCGCCAGGATGGCGAGCGGCGAAGTAAGCGAGCAGGTGGTGGAGGCGGCATCGAGTTGCGCGTTCGAGACCGTGTTGAACTGCGTGACGTTCAGCGGAGCGTTGCCGTCGTTCTCGATGATCTGCGGCAGCGGGGTGGAGACGCGATCGACGCGCATCTCCGGGTAGGAGAGGATGGCGGTGTTCGCATCCACCTTGCGGATGCGGTTGTGGAAGACGTCGGCGATGTACAGATTGCCCTGGTTGTCGAGCGCGAAGGCGTACGGGCCGTACAGGCCGGCCGAACTGGCCGGACCGCCGTCGCCGCTGAACTGCTCGGTGTTGTTGCCGGCGTAGCTCGTGATGATGCCGGTGGATGCGTTGATGCGGCGAACCACGTTGTTGCCAGAGTCCGCGATGTAGATGTTGCCGGCCACGTCCACCAGCACGCTGGCGGGCTCATAGAGCTGCGCGGAGGTTGCCGGTCCCTTGTCGCCGCTGTATCCAGCCGAACCGCCGGCGACGGTCGTGATGTTTCCGGAGGCGTCGACCTTGCGAATACGGTCGTTGTTCTGGTCGGCGATGTAGAAGCCCGCGTTGACGCCAGGCGTCGACGGCGGAATCGGGGTGGCGCTCCACGGAGCGTTCAGGGTTGCGTTGGTTGCTAGCTTGTTGTCGCCGTTGTAGCCGGCAGTGCCGGTGCCGGCCACCGTCGTGATGATGCCGGTCGACGCGGAGATGAAGCGGATGACGTGGTTGCCGGTATCCGCGATATAGAGGTTGCCGTTCGCATCGAAGCTGATGCCGTTGGGGCTGTTGAAGGTCGCACCCGTCGCCGCGCCACCGTCGCCGCTGTAGCCGTGGCTGCCGATAGTGCCGGCGAAGTTGGTGATGATGCCGGTGAACGCGTCGACGCGGCGAATAACGTTGTTGCCCGCGTCCGCGATGTAAAGGTTGCCGGCCGGGTCGAGCGCCAGCGACGTCGGGTTATTCAGGCTCGCGCCCGTCGCGAGTCCGTTATCGCCGTTCGAGCCGACAATGCCGTTACCCGCGTACGTCGTCATGTTCTGGGTCACTGCGTCCACGCGGCGAATGCGGTTGTTGCTCGAGTCCGCGATGAACAGGTCGCCTTTGCCGTCGACCGCGATACCGAACGGGAGGAAGACCGGCGCGCTGGTCGCGGCAACGTTATCGCCGGCATACACCCAGGAGTAATCGCCGGCGACGGTGTTGATGATGCCGGGCACAAAGACGCCGACCGATCCGGTCGCGGAGCCGGTGACGAACTGCGTGCCGATCGCCTGGTTACTGCTGTTCAGCAGCACCACCGCGCCGTTACGCACACCCGGCGAAGCCGGCGAGAAGATCACGCTGAGCGTGCAGTTCTGACCGGGCTGGAAGCTTGCACCCGCGGCGCAGGTGCCTCCATTCGCCGAGAAATCGATGTTTGGAATGCCCCCGCCGAGAACCTCCACGGAGTTGATCGTGCCTCCGTTCGGAAGCATCACCTGAACCGGAACGGGGGAAGCCGAGGAGCCAACCGCAGTAGACCCCGGGATGGCGGTGGCCTGGGCTGCCAGCGGTTCGATCCTGATCAAGAAGCAGAGGAGAACGACGAGAAGCGAGGTCAAGTGGGTTACTGAAGTTTTGCCAATTTGTATGCGCGGCACGGTGTTTTCTCCTGGTATGCGAGTCCCTGGTACCTTCCCAGCATGGTGAACCCGGTTGGGGGTTTACATCCCACTTTTGTTTGTTCCCATACCCCTTTCCACGGCTCGCGCCGGACCTTCGGCGCAACCTGGAACATGCGCGCATCTCCAGCATTTATCGGGTCTTCGGGAGCGGTAATGAGGGCAGAAGCAGACACAATCCAGTGGTCATGTCGAACCCACGGAATGCGGGCGCTGCGGGCTTAAGCCCACACGCGAACGCATCGGCGTATCCGTGTTCAGGGCGCGTATCTTTGAAGCGATGCGCCGTCGCGGGTGCTGTCCGAGTGGCACGGCCGCGCCACCCCGGGGTAGTTACCAGAGTGATTCCTGCCCTTCGCTATGCTTTCAGAGAGTTACTTCGCGAAGACCTGCGACATGTCGGCAAATGCCTTGAACTCCAACGCATTTCCGGCCGGGTCGTAGAAGAACATGGTGGCTTGTTCGCCCACCTCGCCCTTGAAGCGGATGTAGGGCTCGATTTCGAACTTCTGCGCAGCCGCCTGCAGCCGGTCCGCAAGCGCCTGCCATGTCTCCATCGTCAGCACCACGCCGAAGTGCGGCACGGGCACGGCGTGCCCATCCACCGGGTTGTGGTGTTCGGGAGCCTTCCGCGTGCTCGGAGCGAGATGCGCGACAATCTGATGCCCGAACAGGTCGAAGTCGATCCACTCCGCGCTCGAACGGCCCTCGGGGCAGCCCAGCGTCTGGCCGTAGAAGTGGCGCGCAGCAGCAAGATCGTCGACAGGGAAGGCAATGTGGAAGGGCGTCAGGGACATGGGTTCAGGCTCCTGAACCCATGATACGGGAGCCGCACACAGGGCCCGGGGGAGAGACGTTCTAAACCGACGGCAGCCGCACCACGAACGCCGTCGCACCCGGTATCGACGAGAAGTGAATCGACCCGCCGCACTGCTCGACGATCCGGTAGACGATGCCGAGTCCAAGCCCCGTCCCCACGCCGACCGGCTTTGTTGTGAAGAAAGGATCGAAGATCTGCGGCTGGCACTCGGGCGGAATGCCGGCCCCGTTGTCTTCAATGCGAATGCAGAGGTCGGGCTTGTGCGTCGGGTCCGTCGCTTCGGACCACGTGGCGATCTGGATCGTTCCACCCTCGGGCGCCGCGTCGATCGCGTTGTCAAGCAGGTTGGTCCATACCTGGTTCAGTCCCTGGCAGTTGGCTGCAAGTTGCGGCAGGTCCGCGCCAAAGCTCTTCTTCAGCGTGATCTGCTTCTCCCGCAGCTTATGCGCTAGGATCACCAGCGTCGCGTGGATCGAGTGGTTCAGATCGGTGGGATGCTTGGGGCCCTTGCCCTCGTACGCGTACGTCTTCACCGCGGCCACCAGGTCGGTGACCCGCGAGATCGACTCCTCGATGGTGGACACCAGCTGCTGCGACGAAACCAGGGCGTCCAGCCAGTTCAGCGCATCCGAAAACACCTGATCGTCGAAGCTCGAACGCGCGCACTCCAGGTGCTCCGGATGAATGCCGACGGTCACCAGCGTCGGCGCGAGCTTCCACGCATCCTCCACGTGGGCCGTTTCCATCCACTCCGTCAGCGCCTCCTCGGCATCCGTCTGCTCAAGCGTCGAAAGCGGCGCCGCAGGCTGTGCGTGCAGGGCATACTCCTGCAGTTCGAGGATGCACTCCTTCTGCTCCTGGTTCAGCTCCGTGCGCGTAAATCGCGCGGCCAGCTCATGCAATCGCATCAGGTTGTTACGAAGCTGCGAGGCTGCCCGGCGCGCGGCGGAGCCCGGATTGTTGAGCTCATGCATCAGGCCCGCGGCCAGCGTACCCAGGGCCGCCATCTTCTCCTGCTGCGAGTTCATGCTCTGCATCTTGGAGAGACGCTTGGACATCAGGTCCAGAATGGCCGCGCGTACCTCGGGGCACTCGTTCATCAGCTTCCAGAACTGTTCTTCGTCCAGCACAAGCAGCTCGGAGGGCTGCATGGCGCGAAGCGTTCCGACCAGAGGAATGTTGGCGAGCAGCGGGACCTCGCCAAAGGCCGCGCCCTTCTCCATGACGTACACAGTCTGCTCATGACCGGTAAGCGTGTTGTTGGTCACTCGCAGCGCGCCATCGAGCAACATGCAAAACTTGCGAACAACGCCACCCTCGGGCACCAGCAACTCCTCGGGTTCGAGGTGAACGACCTCGCCACCATCCAGGCAGTGCAGCCGCTCCTCGGAGAGCGAATCCAGGATTGAGACGTGGCGGAGTTTCTTTAGAACGTCGGGAGCGAGGGGTTGATGGGCGGTTTGAGCGGTTACGGTCATTGTTTTGTTCACTAGAGTGCTGCCAGATATTGGTGCACGAACTGAATCGCGATCGAGCCCTCACCCACGGCGGAGGCGCACCGCTTTACCGAGCCGTGGCGTACGTCGCCCGCAACGAAGATCCCAGGAACGCTCGATTCGAGCAGGTAGGGATCGCGCTCCAGCTTCCACGCGCCCTTCGCCTTGGACTTCAGGTCCGGTCCGGCAAGCACAAACCCCTTCGCGTCGCGGACGATCGGTTCCGGCAGCCAATCTGTCTTCGGCGATGCGCCGATGAAGACAAACACCGACGAAGCCTCGCGCTCGATCTGCCCCTCAGGTGTCTCGAGGGTGATGCGTCCGAGGTGCGCCGGGTCGTGCTCGCTTGCGTGCAGCGCCAGCAACTGCGTGTGCGTCTCGACGATGATATTGGACGTTGCGCCAATCTGGTCGATCAGGTACTTCGACATCGACTTCTGCAGCCCGTCGCCGCGCACCAGCATCCGCACCGAGCGTGCGTGCTTGGAGAAGTACATCGCCGCCTGTCCCGCGGAGTTGGCTCCGCCGACGATATGAATCTCCTGGTTCGCGCACGAGGACGCCTCGGTCAGCGCCGCGCCATAAAACAGCCCAGCGCCCGAGAACTTCTCTTCCCCCGGAATATCGAGCCGGTTATAGTCCACGCCCGTAGCGATCATGCAGACCGGGCACGAGACCTCGCGCCCATCGGCCAGCTTCACGATGTGATAGCCGTTCTCCGAGTTGATCGAGCACACGCGCTGCGTCAGGAACTCCGCGCCTAGCCGCTGCGCCTGGATAAAGGCCTCTTTCGCCAGCCGCTCGCCCGAGATTCCCTGCGAGAAGCCGAGATAGTTCTCGATTCGCGAGCTTGAGCCGGCCTGCCCGCCCGGCGCGAACGAGTCGATAATCAGCGTGCGCAGCCCTTCGGACGCGCCATAGACGGCCGCCGCCAGCCCGGCCGGTCCGGCTCCGGCAACCACGACGTCGTAGTTGGCTTCCTTCGCCTGCGTGCTGAAGCCCGGCAGCCTGCTCGCCAGCACGGTGGTCGTGGGCTGCACCAGCGCACTGCCGTCCGGGAACAGGACGACCGGCAGCTTGCCGTCATCGATCTTGCGGTCACACAAAAGTTGCAGGCACTCCGGGTTCTTTTCCGGGTCCAGCCACTTGTACGGAACGAGGTTCCGCGAGAGAAAATTCCGGATCTCATGGTCGCCCGCCGTCCAGCGCGGGCTAATCACCTGCAGCCCGTCGTACGCGGGTTTGTGACCATCGTTCCATGCCGCCAGCAGGTCGTCGAGCACCGGGTAAAGCTTCTCTTCGGGCGGGTCCCACGGCTTGTTCAGGTAGTAGTGAATGCGTGCCGAATTGATCGCGCGGATGGCCGCTTCGGTGTCCGCGTACGCCGTCAGCAGTACACGCTTCGCATCGGGGTAGATGCCGATCACCTGTTCGAGGAGTTCCACACCCGTCAGTCCCGGCATACGCTGATCTGAGAGAAACAAAGCAACTACATCGCCGCGTTCCTGTAGTTGCCGGGAGATATCGAGCGCGGCCTGACCGGATGCGGCCCGCAGGATGCGGTAGTGCTGACCGTACTTGCGACGGAGATCCTGCACCACCGTTTCAAGAACGCTTACGTCGTCGTCAATAGCCAGGAGTACAGGTTTCGCCATTGGGGGCAATCTCGCAGGGATGAGAGTTGTGCTTGCGGTTAGCGGTTACGATAGTACTGTTGACCGACAGGCGTTGTGATATCTCACCATTAGGTTGGATGTTCCACCGCGGAACAGGTTTCAGGAATTCCGGAATTGGAGTATCGCATTTGAGCCGTGTACGAATTGCAGACAAGCCACGCGAGCCGATGTCATGGGCCGATGAGGGTAAAACGGGCGCAAAGGGTCGGCTCGAGGAGGTGGGCTTCGATGCATCGAATCATTCTCGCAGATAATCAGGCTATCTTCCGCGCGGGCGCGGCGCGTGTGCTCGCCACCGAGACCGACCTGAGAATCGTCGCCCAGGTATCGGAGTTCGATCGCCTGCTCAGCAGCATCAAAAGCTTCCCCGCCGCCACCGTCCTCTTCTCGAATGGCCTCAAAGGGAGTCTGGAAGAAGTGCTGGCACTGCTCAGAAGCTGCGGCAGCAAAGGCATCCTCATCGCGGAAAAAGGCGAGTCCATCGCCGAAAAAGACGCCGCGCAGCTCAGCGGAATCATCGGACGCAGCATCACCGCCGCCGAACTCGCCGATTGCGTTCGCAAGGTGACGCGCGGGCAGCGCTGCGTGCAGACTGCGCCCAGCCTCGTCGCGAACCCGCAGGATGCGGTCGGCGCCCGCGTGATCGATCGTCTCACCCCCAAGGAGATGCAGATCGTAGCGCTCATTGTCCAGGGATGCAAGAACAAGGACATCGCCGCGCAGCTTGGAACCAAGGAACAGGTCATCAAGAACTACCTGCGCAGCATCTACGACAAGACCGGCGTAAGCGACCGCTTGGAACTTGCGCTCTTCACCCTGCACCACCGGATTCTCGCCGAGGCCGCAGCCAGGGTCGGCTCGCTGCTCGAAAAGAAAGCCTCATGATAAGTTCGCCCGAGCGTTCGACATCGCCCGGCGAAATTTGCCAGCGCCGCTCTTTTCCTCGATTCTGAATAAGTATGTCGTTCGCCAAGAGCATCGCTGTGTCGACCGCTCGCTCCAAGGCTCTGATCCAGGGAACCGGCGAGATGGCCGACCGTATTCGCGAGTACGCGTGGGAGACCACCGCGCTCGGCTCCATCGCTCAGTGGTCGGATACGCTTATCGCCGCCGTCAACCTGATGCTTTTCTCGCCGTTCTCCTTCGGCATCTTCTGGGGCGAGCAGCACATTCTGCTGTACAACGACATCTATCGCGCTTTTCTGGCGGACAAACACCCACGCGCGCTCGCCAGCCAGGGCGCCGAAGTGTGGGCCGAGGCGTGGGTTGCGATCGGCGAACCCATCCGTAACGCCTACGAGCGCGGCGTCTCCACCGGCGCGCAAGAAGCGTACATCCCGATCCTGGTGCATGGCGAGATGCAGGATCGCTGGTGGAGTGTGGGCCGAGGCGTGGGTTGCGATCGGCGAACCCATCCGTAACGCCTACGAGCGCGGCGTCTCCACCGGCGCGCAAGAAGCGTACATCCCGATCCTGGTGCATGGCGAGATGCAGGATCGCTGGTGGACTTACGGCTTCAACCCAATCTTTGAAAACGGCCGGATCGTCGGGGTTGCGAATCCCGGCAGCGAAGATACCGCGGCGGTGCTCGTCGAGCGCGCGCTCTTCAAACGGCAGGAAGAGTTTGAACTCGGCATGGAATCCGCCGGGCTCGGCATGTGGCACTTCAACCCGAAGACGAACGTCATCGTGGCCGATGAGCGCATGCACCGCATCTTCGGCTCACCGGCAAAAGATGGCGTCGTGGACTATTGGCTCGATCTGCTGCATCCCGAGGACCGCGACAAGGTTGGCACGCACTTCCTCGGCGCCCTGAAGGGCCTGCACCCCTACGACCTCGAATACCGCATCCTGCGCAACGGCGAGGTACGCTGGGTACGTTCGAAAGGCAAGGTTATCGGACCCGAAGGGGAGCCCGAGCGCATGTTCGCCATCATCGAAGACATCACCGACCGCAAGCTCGCCGAGGCCGCCCTGCAGCAGAGCGACAAGCTCGCCGTCGTCGGCAGGCTTGCAGCCTCGATCGCGCACGAGATCAACAACCCGCTCGAATCCGTGACCAACCTGCTCTACCTCATCCAGGGCAGCAAAGATCTCGGCGAGATCCAGGAATACGTCGACACCGCCGAGCGCGAACTGCGACGGGTCGCGCTCATCACCAACCAGACCCTGCGCTTCCACCGGCAGGCCACCAGCGCCGGTCCGGCCTTTTGCTACGACCTCATCGGCGACAGCCTCTCCATCTTCCAGGGCCGCATTCTCAACAACAACATCCAGGTCGAGAAGCTCAAACGCGCCGAGCATCCGGTCAGTTGCCTCGGCGGCGAGATCCGGCAGGTGCTCAGCAACCTGATCGGCAACGCCATCGACGCCATGCCCTCAGGCGGCCGGCTGCTGCTGCGCAGCCGCGAGGCCACCAACTTCCGCACCGGAGAACACGGCCTGGTCATAACCGTCGCCGACACCGGCGCCGGCATGGGCCCGGAGACGCAACGCAGGGCCTTCGAAGCCTTCTACACGACCAAGGGAATCGGCGGCACTGGGCTCGGCCTTTGGATCAGCAAAGACATCGTCGCACGCCATCATGGCAGGCTCAGCTTCCGCAGCCGCACCACACCCGGCCGCAGCGGCACCGTCTTCACGCTGTTTCTTCCATTCACGAAGTGAGAGTCACTTCCCGGCGGTAGAGCAGCACGGGTTGAGATCGGCCATGCAGAGAAATGGATCCGCCAAGAGCCGCGCCACCCAGTGCGCCAAGCACTGCGAGAGGATAGTCGATCTTGCCGTCCCCGACCGCTCCTCCGAGCACGCCGCCTGCAACACCCCCAACTATGACGGGAAGCGGACGGATTCGCGCCGACGTGACCCGGGAGACCGCTTCGATATCGTTCCTTGCAAAGACGAGTTTTCGACCCCCCGCAGAAGTTACGCAGGTCAGCGAAGCGGGCGTCACGCTCACCAGGCGACACTGTTCCTCGACCATCGACCCCTGCGGATCGTGAACCGGATCCACCAGGAGCAGGGTTCCATGCCGTCCAGCGTGCAGCTTTGAGAGTGCTGCCCATTGCACGTCGGCGACCGACTGCGCGCACCCCATTGTGGGTAAAAGAACGGTTCCAAAAAGAACGAGGCTCGAAAACAGTCGGCGCATTGATATTCCTCCGCGAATGAGACGAAGGTACGCGTCGCAGCCTCGATTGGAACTACCCCCTATGGCAGTTCCTGATGTGCCACAGTTGCGCTCGCGTGCATCAACGCATGCAGCTGCCGCAAAGAAATCTCTGCGACGACCGCGAAGCAAAGGACCCGGGCATGTCCAGAGACGATTCCGGCGGTCAGCGTATCGCAGATAATTGCGTCCGTGCTCTGCAGGTCTTCCAGCCAGTTCGGTTCGCCGGTGTTTCGCAGCACCAGGCACTCCGATGGATACCCCGCGGAGGTCAGCATCACCTTGGAAATCTCAAGGAACATCGGCCAGCAAGAGGCTATTCCTATAAGCCCACTGCGCGAGGCGGGAAGGTACGACGAGAACGTGGCTGCTACCGGATTGATCTGCAGAACTACGCATTCGGCGCCCTGCCGGAGCAGCGTGCGCACGGCTTCGGCTTTACTGGGAAGCACGAGCGGCAGGACGGATGGGGGTAGCGAATCGAGCAGAGGGCCGATCTCGTTGAGAGGGGCATCCAGCGTAGCGACCGTCACACCAAGGGAGAGCGAGAGCTCGTGACAGACGATTCGCCGCAGGCCGCAATCCGGTTCGATCAGCAGAAGCTCTCTACCCAGTGGGGCATCCAACGCCTTGAGGATGCGTTCGCGAAGTTCCGGCCGGCTCACTCCAAGCTGCTCCGCCGTCCGTAAAAACTCGAGGATGGCTTGCTCGACCGAGGGCGTATACTTTGCGCTTCGATCGTACGGAACCGCAGACGAGCAATCTCCTCGAACAAACACGCCGCTCCCGCGCCGGTGAACGACCCAGCTTTCCTGGCGAAGTTGAGCGTAGGCTGCGCTGACCGTGTTCGAGTGGACGCGAAAACGGCGCGCGATCTCGCGGATGCTGGGCAGCCTTTCCCCTGGGGCGAGTTCTCCCGAGAGAATGCCCAGTCGGATCTGGGTCGTAATCTGTTCGCGCAACGTGACTTCGCTGGAGTGATCGAACCAAAAACGCATGAGGTGGAATTCTCCACGCGATCATACGCCGAAGAATCTCTCAAAGGCTTTCTCGTGCCGCTGCTCCTCTAGATCCCCATGCGGGCTTCTTCCTCGTCGGCTTCCTTCGAGACGTGCGCGACCTTCTCAGCAATCGACTTCGCTTGCGTAAACAGCAGCAGGTAGTCCGGGCCGCCGGCCTTCGAGTCCGTCCCCGACATGTTGAATCCGCCGAACGGATGCGCCCCCACCATCGCGCCCGTGCACTTGCGGTTCAGGTACAGGTTGCCCACCATAAACTCGTTGCGCGCGCGGTTCAGCTTGTCGGCGGAGCTGCTGTAAATCGCGCCGGTCAGCCCGTACTCGGTGTTGTTCGCAATCTCCATCGCCTCTTCAAACGAGTTCGACTTGATCACCGCGAGCACCGGTCCGAAGATCTCCTCCTGGCAGATCCGAGCCGTCGGCGGCGCATCCACAAACACCGTCGGCGTCACGTAATAGCCCTTCTCGGGCGTTTCTGCGACCTCGCCGCCGAGCAGCAGCCGGGCTTCCGATCTGCCGATCTCGATGTAGTCCAGAATGCGCTTTACCGCGACCTGGTTGATCACCGGCCCGGCGTAGAAGTTATCCGCCGGCGGTCCCTGCTGGATCGCCTGCACCTTGTCCTTCAGCAGGTCGAGGAACGAGTCGTAAATCTCCGTGTCGACGATCGCGCGCGAGCACGCCGAGCACTTCTGCCCGTTGAAGCCAAACGCCGACGCCACCACGCCATCAACCGCCGAGACCAGGTCCGCATCGCGATCGACAAGGATCGCGTCCTTGCCGCCCATCTCGAGAATCGTGCGCTTGATGAAGCGCTGGCCCGGCTGCGTCTTTGCCGCCGACTCGTGAATCTCAAGCCCGACCTTCTTCGAGCCGGTAAACGCGATGAAGCGCGTCTGCTGATGCGCCACGACGGTCGAACCGAATCCCGGTCCCTCGCCCGGGCAGAAGTTCACCACGCCATCCGGCAGCCCGGCCTCTTCGAGCAGCTCGTAGAACTTGGCCGCGATCGTCGGGGCGTCGGGCGACGGCTTCAGGATAACGGTGTTGCCCGTCACGATTGCCGCGGCGGTCATCCCGGCCATAATCGCGAACGGGAAGTTCCATGGCGGAATCACCGCGCCCACGCCGAGCGGAATATACCGCAGCTGGTTGCGCTCGCCCGGGAATGGAATCGGCGTCGTCGCGGCGTCCAGTTTCAGAGCCTCCCGCGCGTAAAACTGCAGGAAGTCGATGCACTCGGCCACGTCGGCGTCGGCCTCGGCCCAGTTCTTGCCCACCTCGAACGTCAACCACGCGCACAGCATGAACTTGCGCTGGGAGATCAGCTCGGAGACGCGCAGCAGCAGCGCCACACGATCCTGCACCGGGGTCCGCGACCACGCCGGAAACGCCGCAAGCGCCGCCTGGATCGCCGGCTCGGCGTGTTCGGCCTCTGCGCGCTGGTGAATGCCGATTACCTGCGATGGATTGGCCGGATTCACCGACGTGATCTTGTCGGCCGTGCGGATGCGCTTGCCGCCGATCACCAGATCGTACTCGCGCCCAAGCTCGGATGCGACCTGGTCGAGCGCCGCGAGGTACGAACGCTTGATATCGGGGCGGGAAAAGTCCAGAAAAGGCTCGTTGACGAAGGGAGGCAGGTGCGCAAGATCGGTCGACATCGGTATAGTGGCCATCGCTGTCATTTTACGCCTCTGCCAAGCAGCCGGAAGAGGCGTCAATCCGGAGGTGCACCATGCGTCAGGCTGGGTCGAAGGAATATGCACACGAACTGGTGGAGCTGCTGCCCGGCAGCCAGTTAGGCGGCGTGATCGAGATGCTGGAGTCGTTTGTCGGCACCAGTCACCTTGCGCTGGTCGATACCTCTCCGGAAGGAAACACTCTCGGCGATGATCAGGAGATTCTCGGTCATGGTGAAGTCGTCTCGCACGCGGAGTTCCTCGCCGATCACGGCGGTCCCGCCGACTGACCGCTTCGCTGGCTCGTCGTTAGGCGGAGTTCGGCTGCGACCTCTCGGCGAACAACACCTGCGTCGGAGCGTCACGGTAGACCGTCTCATACGCCGGGCTGAAACCCAGCTTCGCCGCCACGCGCAGTGACGGACGGTTCTGGGTGTGCACGATGCAGGCGATCTTGCCTGCAGTCATTGGCGGCACCGCAGACCAGCGCAGCGCGGCCTGCGCGGCTTCCGTCGCGTAGCCCTTTCCGTGGTGTTCGGGTGCGAGCGCCCAGCCGATCTCCGGCACGTCGCCAAGCGGCGGCGTAATCTCGCGCTGCAGGTTGCAGAGTCCCACTTCGCCGACGAACGCGCGGGTCTCGCGCTCCTCGATCACCCAGTAGCCGTAGCCGAGAAACGCCCAGGAGCCGAGGTAGCGCAGCATCCGCGACCAGACTTCTTCGGGCGTTGCGGGTTTGCCCAGCGTGTAGCGGATCACCTCGGGGTGCGCCCACAGCGCGCACGACGAGCTGTAGTCGCCTGCGGTGTGCGCGCGCAGCCGCAGGCGTGGAGTCTCAAGCGCCGGAATGCTGGTCTCCCCGAATCGCGAAGGCATGGGGAGAGTGTAGACGATGCGCGCGAAGGGGATGGAAGCTGGCGTGGGAACCGGCAGCAGCGGTACGATGACGGGATGAGACTTGCGGGAACAGCGGCGGCAATCGTGCTGGGTTTGGCAGCGGGCATTTCGGCGCGGGGCCAGAGCGCGCCCGCGGGTTTGCCGCCCGCGGCGCCGACTTCGGCAGCACCTGCCTCGACTGCGGCAACGAGCATGGGCGTTCTACAGCCGGCGGTGATCAGCCTGCAGCAGGCTGTCGATATTCTGCGGGCTGAGAAGTGGAAGGCTTCCCGCGAGCTGAAGGCCGCGACGGCCGACAACATCGCCTCGATCCGGCGCGATGTCGAGGTGACGCTTCCTGGACTCGTGACGTCGTCAGACGCTTCGCCCGCATCACTGGCGGCGATGTTGCCGCTGACGCGCAATGTGGGTGCGCTTTACGACGTTGTGCTGCGCGTGACGGTGATCGCGGAGTCCTCCGCGCCGGGCGATCAAGCGGGTGCGCTCGGAAAAGCGCTGAGCGGTCTTGAGACGGCGCGCAGGACGCTTTCCGACCGTGAGCAGCAGATGGCCGCGACGGAAGCAACACGCGTGGTCGATCTACAACGGCAGTTGAACGCACGGCCTGCCGTCGCGGCGGTTTGTCCTCCGGTACTTGCGCCTGTTCCGTCGCGCAACAGCAGCACGAGTGAGACGAGACACAGGAAGAGGAAGAAGCCTGCGGCTGCGAAGCCCGCCGGGACAAACTAGCGTCTGGCGGGGACATCCCCTCTCTACCTTTTATGCAGAGGATTCAAAGCAGGTGCTTTAGGTCTGCGGCGGTGCCGGCGGAAGTTGCACCAATTATGTGGCGGCGCTTTCTGGCAGGGCAGCTGTGCCCCTCGTGCTGCCCTCAGGCGAGATGGAGAAGCTGGGCCTGAGCGGCGGGAGTGGTGAGATTTCGCTCGTGCAGGAGCCGGGGTAGGTGTGCGGCGGAGGCGGGCCGGTGTTCGATGGCTTTGGCGAGCGACTGGATGAGCTGGACGACGTGGGCGGTGGTGAGGCGATCGCGGTGCTGGGCGGCAAGGCCGACGAGCAGGGTCTGGGTGATACAGAGACTGGCGACCAGTGTGAGGTGTTGTTCCACCGGGGTTGCGGGAGCCTCCCCATTCCGGGATCGGCCGAAGGGAAAGTCGTACTTGAAGATCTGGTTGATGAGGAAGTTTTCGATCAGGTTGGGGTGACGATCCAGGAGAGGACGAACGTGGTGGCGGTAGGTGCTTCGGAAGTTCTGGGTGATCTGGTCATTGGTGAGCGGGTTGGCGCCCGCGAGGTCGCAGCCAAGGCCGGCCTGAAAAGTTCGAATGTGGGCAAGGAAGGCCGCCGGAACGGCGGGTTCGAGGAGGCGCACGCGGAGGATTTCGGCCGTGAAGCGCAGGGGGGCGGCGGGGTCCGGGTCGATGCTGGGAAAAGAGAACGTGTGGAAGGCTGCCGCGTCGACGACCTGGTCGAGAAGTGCGGCGACTGCGACAGGATCGCTCTGACTCACCTGGGGAACGCTGCTGCCGTCGGCAAGAGCTTCGAGGCGCCGGGCCAGATCGCCCAGGATGTGCATGCGTTGCCAGAGCGGGTAGGTGGGATCGGTAATGACGAGGATGGCGACTTCCCGAAGCGCGAGGAGCGGGTCGAAGGCGGCGGGAAGTCGCGTCGCATGGCTTAGGTGAGAGTAGCGGCGCGGGCCGTAGGCTTGCCAGGGGCCGGAGCCAAGCAGCGTGGAGTCAAGGAGCGTAAGCCGCGCCGCTTCAGGGCAGGAGAGGTTGAGCGCGGCTTCCGCCTGGCCGAGATGGTAGGAGACTTCACGCGGGTAGGTGGAGCAGGCGTTTGGCAGAATATCTGGGCCAAAGTGAGCGTGGATGCTGCACAGTTTCTCGTTATTTAGGAACGCGCAGGTGCCATGGTGCGTCAACGGCATGCTCGCCGCATGGCCTGCGTCGGGGGATTGCGTGTTCAGCACGACGAGCGCACTGACGAAGGGCTTCAGGGTTGGATGCTGACGGTAGGATTCGAGGGTGCGCTGGTCGATGGGGATGGTCCAGCCGTTGCAGCAGTTTTCGTCGCAGTCCTGGGCGAGGCAGCGGAACTTTTTGGAGTAGTCGGGACGCGGGTAGGCACGCGGCGCGGGCTCGGGCGATGCGACAATCCTTTCGCAGAGTTCTACATCGTCGCAGGTCATGGGTGTATCTACTCCTCCGAGGGGTCTGGCCTGCTCGATCCATCGGAGGAAGTTACAGATGTGTCAAGATGCGGGACAGTGATTTCTAAACGAAAGTCACAAATCCGTGTCGAATTTCTCGACTTTTGCCGCTTGGAAGGCCCCTGCCGCCGCTACTGGACAATTTGTTCAGTGTTTTTTGACATCTGCGCGGTGCGTTCGAGCTTGTCCCAGTTGAACGGTTTGCCGTCGATGGCGCGCTTGAGCGTGCGGAAGAGGACGATCGAGAAGACCTGGCGGTAGGTGAAGCGCTGAATCCAGATGTGGAAGAGCAGCCAGCCGTCGCCCTTGCTGGCGGGGTGTTTGCGTTCGAGCATGAAGGCCAGGGCGGAAGCGGTGAAGTCGATGACCAGGAAGGCGAGGAAGAAGGTGAGCAGCTTGAAGAAGCTGCTGGTCGAGGCGGTCTCCGGGTGGAAGTGCTTATCGATGATGTAGTGGAGGACGCCGAAGACGAACATGAGGTCGATGAACGGCGAGACGAGCGGCAGCAGGATCTGGAAGATGAGGATGTTGGGCAGGGCGAAGAGGCCCATGGCGCGATTGGTGCGGATGGCGGCGCGGTGTTTCCAGATTGCCTGAAGGATGCCGAAAGACCAGCGGAAGCGCTGGCGCTTGAGGCCGTCCGCGTTGATGGGAGCTTCGGTGAAGGCGAGCGCGCGGTCTTCGTAGATGACCTTATACTGCTGTTCGAGCAGCGACATGGTGAGGTCGGCGTCTTCAGCGACGGTGTTGGTGGCGTAGCCTCCGCCGGCCTTGACGGGGGCGGTGCGCCAGGCGCCGATGGCCCCGGGGACGACCATGACGACGTTGAAGAGGTCCAGGGCACGCCGTTCAAAGTTCTGAGAGGTGATGTATTCGAGCGCCTGCCAGCGCGTCCAGAGGTTGACGCGGTTGCCGACCTTGGCGTTGCCGGCGACGGCGCCGACGCGCGGGTCGGCGAAGTGCGGGACGAGGTTGGTGACGGCGTCGTGGGCGATGACGCCGTCGGCGTCGATTCCTACATAGATGGGTTCTTCGTTGGGGTCGATGTGATCGAGCGCGAAGTTGAGTGCGTCGGCCTTGCCGCCGTTCGGTTTGGTGAGGACGGTGAGCCTTCCGGATTCGATTTGTTCCGGGTAGGCGTTGAGGGCGGTCTCGTAGGTGGCGTCTTTGGAGCCGTCGTCGATGACGAGGATGCGGATGTTCTTGTAGTTGGACATCATGACCGAGCGGATGGTGCGCGCGATCACTTTTTCTTCGTTGTAGGCGGGGATGAGGACGGCGACGCGCGGCTGATACTCGGGCGTGGCGTAGCTGTTGCGGCGGCGCAGTCGGTCGATGGTGGCGCATAGACCGATGATGATGAGGCGCGCCGACATCAGCACGTCGCCGACGTAGAAGATGCCGATGACGAAGTGGTTGAAGAAGCTGATGACGAAGAAGGAGATGGAATCGAAGATGGCCTCGCGCCGCTGGGCAGGGTCGAGCGGCGGCATGATCTGGTCGCGGGTCTTGCCGATGAGTTCGGATGCGGGCACGAATTTGTAGCCCTTTGCCCGCAGAGTCGTAATGAGCAGCGGCAGCGCGGCGACGGTGGCGCTGCGGTCGCCGCCGCCATCGTGCATGAGGATGATGGAGCCTTCGAGGTCGGCGCGGCCTTGGTAGGCGGCGAGCTGCTGGAGAACGGAGTCGGTGATCTCCTGCGGGGTCTTGCGCGGGTGCTCATCCCAGTCGTCGGTGTCGATCTTGTCGCCGAGGATAGTGTAGCCGCGCGACTGGATGAGGTCGACGGGCGCGGCCTGGTCGTTGGTATCGGGGGATTGGTCGATGGAGTAGGGCGGGCGGAAGAAGAGCGGGTGCACGCCGAGTTTGGCGCCGAAGAGCCGCTCGGTGAGGTTGAGCTCGATTTCGAGCTGCTGGCGCGAGATGTCGGAGATGTCGGGGTGGGTGTAGGTATGGTTGCCGATCTCGTGACCTTCGCGGTAGACGCGCTGCATGAGGCCGACGTTTTCGGCGGCGACTTCGCCGATTTCGAGGAAGGTGCCCTTGACGTTGTACTGCTTGAGGATGTCGAGGATCTTGGGGGTCCACTCGGGGTCGGGACCGTCATCGAAGGAGAGTGAGACCTCATTGGCGTGGTAGCCGTACTGCTCGAGGGTGTAGGGCGCGGGAGACGAGGTGACGTTCTCCTGCGTGACCATCTTGAGCGGCGCGGGAACGCTGTCGTCGTCGTCGAGGGTGAGGGTGCGCGAGCCGGTCTGCGGGCGCTGGATGACGCGAAGGATGTCGCCACTGCCTTCGGTGTCGACGTCGTAGCCGGGCGGCATGGTGGCGAGCAGGGTGGCGGGGTCGCCCTTGGTGGGGTTGTCCCAGATCTTCCAGAGGGAGCCGTCTTCGGAGCCGAGGCGCCAGAGGGCGAAGGTCTGGATGCCGAGGGTGCGGGCGGCGCGCATCTCGTTGAGGACGGTGCAGGCGTCGAGGAACCAGATCTGGTGGCGCAGGTGGGCGTCTTCGTCGTCGAAGCCGAAGTGGGCGTTGAGCGAGTCGGAGTCGAGCTCGATTTTGGCGCCGGCGTCGGAGGCGGCCTGCCAGGCTTCCTCCGTGGAGATATTGGAGACGTTGTTGTAAACGTCTGGCTTGGGCGGGGCGGGTTTGGCGTGCTTCTTGTTCGGCGGGGTTGCGCTTGCGGTTGCAGGGAGAGGTCCGGTCCAATCGTAGCCGTAGCTGCCGACGGCGACGATGAGCTTTTCCTTGGGCACGGTCTTCAGGGCGTCTTTAAGGTTGTCGAGGTACCAATCCTGGCTGGCGACGGGTCCGGGTTCGTCCGGGCCCTGGTGCTCGTCGTAGTCCATCAGGATGAGGCCGTCGGAGTGCGCGGCGAGGAAGGAGAGATCGAAGGCCGGCTCTTCGACGGGGACGTTGATGTAGAGGCGCAGGTTGCGGGCGTGGAAATCGGAGTAAAGGGCGGCGACGAGTGCCTGGAAGGAGGGTTGAACGTCGTCGGGGATCTGCTCGAAGTCGAGGGTGAGGCCGTGGTAGGTGGGGTTGGCGGCGAGGAAGCGATCGACCTGGCTGACGAAGCGGGCGCGGGCGGTCTCGTCTGAGAGAAAGGGCCCGAGGGTGTTCGAGAAGTTGTTATGCAGCGGGTCGTAGTTGTTGACGAGCGGGAAGATTTCGGCGTCGTCGGAGCCGATGGCGCGTGCGACCTTGTTTTCCTGGTCGACGTTGTGGACGCCGGCGGAGTCGACGACGGAGAACGGGCGGTTGTCGTCGAGGGTGTAGGCGGTGAGGTTGCCGTCAGGGGTGACGACGTGGAGCCACTCGGGGAAGAGCAGGTCGATCTGCTTGATGTGCTCTTTGAGCGAGGAGTAGCTGGCCGCGTCCCAATCGACGTAAAAGGCGGCGCGCAGGCCTTCGCCGGAGTTGAGGGTGACGTCGGAGGGGGGACGCGAGGTCTTGCGGTGGGCGTTGCGAAGGAGCTTCTGGCTGGGTTTGACGACGGGCTTCGGCCGGTAGGTGAGGGCGCGATAGTTGCGCGACTGCGAGGCGAGGATGAGCTCGGGCAGCGGCTTCATGGAGAGCAGGCCGACGATGAAGATGGTGCCGACGATGAGGCCGAAGAGGGCGAGGACGTCGAAGATGCGGCGGAGCCGCTTCCAACGTTTTCTTTGCGGATCGTAGAAGACCGGTTTATTCATCAGGTTTGAGTGCCGGCCGCGGTGATGCTTGTGTGGGCTGCCCTATGGGCCATCGTATGGTGGGTTGGGGTGAGAGTCAACGCAAGGGGCTGGTTGGGGTGGGCTCGTGGAATTTGCGGCTTTGGGCGGTATGATGCTGAAACGATGAGGTTAGGGGCTTTGACGCGGCGGCGGCACGGGATGTGGGGGGCGTGGGGTGTCGCGGCGCTGGCGGTGGGGGCGGCGCTGCGAGGTTGGTGGATCTGGAAATACGGGCTGGTGACCGGCGATTCGGTGCTGTACGGGGATATCGCACGGAACTGGATGCAGCATGGGGTGTACGGGCTGAGCGGGGTGGTGAAGGGGAAGGTGGCGATCCGCCCTACGCTGATTCGGCTGCCTGGGTATCCGCTGTTCCTGGTGGCTTGTTTTGCGGTGTTTGGCGTGGGGAAGTATCTGCCGGTGCTGGGGCTGCAGGCGTTGATGGATCTTTGGACGTGTTTGCTGGTCGCGGGGGTAGCGCGGCGGGTGTTTGGCGAGCGCGCGGGGCTGGCGGCGCTTTGGCTGGGGGCGGCTTGCCCGTTTATGGCGAATTTTGTGGCTTCGCCGCTGACGGAGACTCCGACGCTGTTTTGTATGGGGCTGGCGTTTTATGCGCTGGTGCGGTGGGTTGAGGATGGAAGCGGGCTGAATCGATGGGTTGGGGCGATCGGGTTTGCGCTGGGGTGGGCGATTTTGCTGCGGCCGGAGCAGGGATTGCTGGCGGCTGCGGTGGTGCCGGGGATGGTTTGGTTGGAGTGGAAGAGCAACAGCGCCCTGACGCCGGGCGGGCGCCACTTCGTGGGGTTTTGGACGCTTCGCGTGGTTCGGGGTGCGGTGATGGTTTCGGTTTTGGCGTTGCTGCCGCTGGTGCCTTGGGCGGTGCGGAATTGGCGGACATTTCACGTGGTGCAGCCGCTGGCGCCGCGGTATGCAAACGATCCGGGGGAGTTCAATCCGTACGGGTTTCAGCGGTGGTATCGGACGTGGGCCATTGATTTTGCTTCAACCGCGAATGTGTATTGGAACTACGACGGGGATACGATCTCGATTGCGGATTTGCCGAACCGGGCGTTCGATTCGAACGAGCAGTACGCGCAGACCGAAGCTGCGTTGAATGAGTACAACCTGACGACGAGCGCGACGCCGAAGGTTGATCGGCTGTTCGCGGCGATTGCGGCGGAGCGGGTGAAGGCCGACCCGCTGCGGTATTACGTGGCGCTGCCGGTCGCGAGGGTGTTCAATATGTGGTTTCGGCCGCGGGTGGACGATCTCTCGGTGCCGCTGGAGTGGTGGAGGTTTCGCGAACACAGGGCGGCGACGCTGTTCGCGGTCGCGTACGGGTTGCTGGGGTTGGGGTACTACGCGCTGGCGGGATTGGGGTTGAGCCGGTGGCGTGCGTGGGGGGCCTGCGGGCCGGTGCTCTGGGTGATGGTGGCTACGGTGGGTTTGCGGACGGCGCTGCTGCTGACGGTCGATAACTCGGAGCCGCGGTATACGCTGGAGTTTTTTCCGGTGCTGATTGTGCTGGGGAGTTCGGTCTGGTGCGGGCGAAGTGAGTACACGGATAAGAAGGATAAAGAACGGATGGCTCCTTGCAACTGACTGGAGTGGCAGATGTTCTTTGAGAGTAAAGAGTAGAGAGTAAAAGCTTAGAGGTTCAGAGCCAGACTTCAAGAGCTAGAAGCTAGCGGCTAGGAGCTAGAAGCTGCTTCTTACTTGCCGCAGGGTTTCCCCTTGAAGTCGAAGGGCTTGGTATCGACCTTCTGGTTTAGGCGGATGTTCGAGTAGTGCGCGGTCTGGATGTCGCCGGAGGTGGTGTAGAAGACCTGTTTGAGGGAGACGTCGCGGTCGAGGTCGATCCAGAGGACGACGTGGGTGAGGTTGGCTTTGACCTCGGCGTCGATGGGGGTAAGGTCGAGCTTTTCGGTCTTCGTGCCGTCGATGGATTCGGGGCCCTGATCGTTGATGGACCAGGCCTTGGCGAGGTCGCGGCCGGAGCCTCCGAAGCCGAGGGTGAGGAAGGTTTCAATCTTGCCTGGGGTCGCCTGCACGGAGTCGTAGCACTTGGTCGCGGGGTTGTAGTCGCGAATCGTTCCGTTTTTGTACTCGGCGATGCGGGCGTTGGCGCCATCGAGCAGCATACCGAACTGGGTGTTGCCGGACTCGCGCTTGAAGTAGACCTTGCCGTTCTGTTTATCGGTCTCTTTGATGACGGCGTTGTAGAGGTCTTTCTCGAAGTCAGCCTGCGCGGAGGTGAAGTGGGCGCTGGCTGCGTCGAGTTTGGCGAGGATCGCCTGCACCTGCGGGGTTTGCTGCTGAGCTTGCGCGCCGGCGGCTGGAAGGGAGACGGCTGCGGCGAGTGCGGCGACGGCGAGGATGCGGGGCAGCATGGGTAAGACCTCTCAGGCGGGTTAGATGGGTTGAGGAGGAAAAGGTCTCGTGCAGCGGAGATGTTCGCAGGTGGAAGCGAAAAGCGAAATACAGGGGTCCTTCGCTTTGCTCAGGATGACGGGCAGTTTTGGTGGACTTGAAAGAGTGCGTTAGCGGGTGACCCAGGCGTTGTAGGCGACGATATGGCCGGATTGGTCTTTGACCTCTTCGTAGCGCTGGATGGTGACCTCGCCGGAGATGGGTTCGATGACGCGAAGCATGGCGGCGTTGATCTGGTCCGGGGTGTGGGCGTTGCCCATGTCGTCGGCGCGGATCTGGTAGAGGAAGCGGGAGGACTCCCCGTCGCGGCCGGCCTCTTTGACGAGAACTTCGGAGGAGTGGAGGGCGACGGTCTCGACCGGCCGGTCGTTGAAGTCTACGAACCGAGGCGTGAGGAACATGAAGAGCAGGATGGCGGTGACCATGACGTCGTAGTGCAGGGAGCCGCGCTGGTAGGTCCAGAAGAGGTAGCTTTTGAGGAGTTTGAGCATTAGGGTTTGGCCTTTGCGGCTTTGGTTTGGGAGCGGGGCATCCAGGCGCCGGTTTGCGGAGTGATGAGGGTTTTGCCGTCCATGTAGGGGACGAGCGCGTCGGGAACACGGACGGTGCCATCGGGCTGCTGGTAGTTCTCGAGGATGGCGAGATACGTGCGGCCGACGGCGAGGCCGGAGCCGTTGAGGGTATGTACGAATTCGGGCTTCTTCTGGCCTGCAGCCCGGTACTTGATGTTGGCGCGGCGCGCCTGGAAGGCTTCGAAGTTCGAGCAGGAGGAGATCTCGCGGTAGAGGCCCTGGCCGGGCAGCCAGACTTCGAGATCGTAGGTCTTGGCGGAGCCGAAGCCCATGTCGCCGGTGCAGAGGAGCATTCTTCTATACGGCAGCCCTAACTTTTCTAACACCGCTTCGGCGTGGCTGGTCAGCGCCTCGTGCTCGCGCTCGGAGTCTTCGGGTTTGCAGAACTTTACGAGCTCAACCTTCTGGAACTGGTGCTGGCGGATGAGGCCGCGGGTGTCTTTGCCGTGGGAGCCGGCTTCGGACCGGAAGCAGGAGGTGTACGCGCAGAAGCTGACGGTCAGGTCGTCCGCTTCGAGGATCTCGTCGCGGAAGATGTTGGTGACGGGAACCTCGGCGGTGGGGATGAGCCAGTGGTCGTTGTCCTGGTAGACGCCGGGCTCGAACGCGCCTTTATCGTCGCAGTGGAAGAGGTCTTCGGCGAACTTGGGGAGCTGCGAGGTGCCGAAGAGGGATTTCGAGTTGACCATCTGCGGCGGCAGCACTTCGGTGTAGCCGTGCTGCTTGATGTGCAGGTCGAGCATGAAGTTGGCGAGCGCGCGTTCGAGCCGGGCGCCCTGGCCGAAGTGCACGGTGAAGCGTGAGCCGGAGATCTTGGCGGCGCGTTCGAAGTCGAGGATACCGAGGGCTTCGCCCAGTTCCCAGTGGGGTTTGGGCGGGGCGTCTGCGGGGAAGGTGGGGATGGTGCCCCACTTCTTCACTTCGACGTTGTCGTGCTCGGATTTGCCTTCGGGGACGGAGGCTTGCGGGAGGTTCGGGATAGCCTGCATGAGCGTGCGGAGGCGCTCGTCGGCTTCGGCGGCTTCGCGTTCGAGCGATTCGGCTTCGGACTTGAGTGCGCGAACCTGCTCGGTGCCTGCAGTCGCGTCCTGCCCGGACTTGCGGGCGCTTTGGATCTCGGCGGTGAGGCGATTACGCTCGGCAGCGATGGTCTCAGACCGCGTGATGGCGGCGCGGCGCGTTTGGTCGACCTCGCGGAAGTCGCCGAGGAGGGCGGTGGGGTCGGCGCCGCGGGCGCGGAGTTTTTGCTCGACAAGGTCGAGGTTGTTGCGGACGAAGTTGAGGTCGAGCATCGAGTTTCATTCTATCGAAAGCAACCGCAAGTGCGCGCTGACGCCGCGCGGGCGCCACTCCGTGGATTGAAGGCTTCGCACGGTTGGGTAGAATCAGGGGATGCCGAAGAGTGTGGAGGCAGGTGGAGGCGCGGCGGCCCGCAAGGGGCCTGATATGCGGGTGTCCGTGGCCGGCGTGGAGCTGGCGTCGCCGGTGATTGCCGCCAGCGGGACCTTCGGTTATGGCGTCGAGTTCGAGGAAATTCTGTCGTTTGAGCGGATCGGCGCGTTTGTAACCAAGGGGCTATCGTGCAATCCGATGGCCGGGAACCCGGCGCCGCGCATCATCGAGACCTCCGCCGGCATGATGAACGCGATCGGCCTGCAGAATATGGGCGTCAACGCGTTTATCGAGCAGAAGATGCCGAAACTTCGGAAGATTACGGGTGCCGTGGTGATTGCGAATGTATTTGGGTTTACCATTGCCGATTGCGTGGAGGTGGTGGTTGCGCTGAACGATACCCCGGGGATTGCGATGTACGAGCTGAATGCAAGCTGCCCGAATACGTCGCACGGCGGCATGGTGTTTGGCACCGACCCCAAGCTGCTGGATGAACTGGTGCACCAGGTCGAGAAGGTGTCGCTGCGGCCGCTGATGGTGAAGCTTTCGCCGAACGTGACATCCATTGCGAAGATGGCGAAGGCGGCGGAGGATGCGGGCGCGCAGGCAATTTCGCTGGTGAATACGTTCCTGGCGATGGCGATCGATGTGGAGACCAGGCGGCCGCGTATTGCGAACGTGACCGCGGGCTTGAGCGGCCCGGCGATCAAGCCGATTGCCGTGCGGATGGTGTACGAAGCGGCGCGCGCGGTGAAGATTCCGGTGGTGGGGATGGGCGGGATTCTGAAGGCGGAAGATGTGATCGAATTTATGCTTGCGGGCGCGACCGCGGTGCAGGTGGGCACGGCGAGCTATGCGGATCCACGGGCGGTGGAGAACATCGCTGAGGGGCTGCGGCGGTGGTGTTCGGGGCACGGGGTGGGGCGGGTGAGTGCGCTGACGGGTGGAGTGGTTTTGTAAGAGCAACGGCAACGGCAAGTGCGTCCTGACGCTGGACGGGCGCCACTTCGTGGGGTGTTGGACGGCTTCGCCGTGTTTTCCTACAGGGCGGCGGTTAAACTTGGGGAACATGAGTGATTCGAACAGAGCCCCGCTTTCCGCTGAACTGCTTCTCCACATCGCCAAGACCCTGAACCTTCCGATGCACGCGCTGGTGGCCACGATTGGCCTGCTGGATGAAGGGGGCACAGTGCCGTTTATCGCCAGGTATCGCAAGGAGGCGACCGGCGCGCTCGATGAGGTGCAGATCCGCAACATCGAAGAGGAGCTGGGGTACTTTCGCGAGCTGGTGGCGCGGCGCGAGACGATTCTGAAGTCGGTTGAAGAGCAGGGCAAGCTGACGGATGAACTGAAGGCGAAGATCAATGCGAGCTTCGATAAATCGGAGCTGGAGGATTTGTATCTACCCTATCGGCCAAAGCGCCGAACCAAGGCTACGATTGCGCGCGAGAAGGGGTTGGAGCCGCTGGCTCTGTATCTGTGGAACCAGGGGGAATCTACTTCCCATGTCCCAGAGGCGGGACACGGGGCACCCGGGCGTCTGTTACAGATCGCGGCTTCGCTGGTGGATGCGGAGAAGGGTGTGGCGAGCGTCGAGGAGGCGCTCGAAGGGGCGCGGCATATCGTGGCCGAGATGATCTCCGAGGCGGCGGAGCTGCGCAAGGCCACGCGCGAGCTGCTGCATGATGAAGGCGCGATCGTGAGCCGGGTGGCGATGGATGGCGAGGCGAAAGACCCGCAGGGCAAGTTCAAGATGTATTACGAATTCCGCGAGGCGGTGAAGACGATTCCATCGCATCGCATGTTGGCGATTCGGCGGGGCGAGACCGAGGGCGTGCTGTACTTCCTGATTGAGTTGCCGATGGAGCGGGCTACGGGTATCTTGCGTCGCGGATTGCTGAAGCGCGATGGCGACTGGACGCCGCAGTTGGAGCTGGCCATTGAGGATTGCTGGACGCGGCTGCTGAGCTCGTCGATCCAGGGCGAGCTGCGGCTGGAGCTGAAGAAGCGCAGCGATGCGGAGGCGATAGCGGTGTTTCGCGACAACCTGCATCACCTGCTGCTAGCGGCGCCGGCGGGTCCGATCTCGGTGCTGGGGATCGACCCGGGACTGCGGACGGGGTGCAAGGTTGCGGTGGTGGATGAGACGGGAAGGTTTCTGGCTTCGGATGTGATCTATCCAGCGACGGGGCAGACGGCGAAGGCCGCGCAGGTGCTTGCCGGCCTGGTGAAGGCACACAACGTGCGAGCGATTGCGATTGGCAATGGGACGGCTTCGCGGGAGACGGATGCGTTTGTGCGGGACTTCCTGGCGGAGCATGGGCTGACTGCGATCTTCAAGGTAATGGTGAGCGAGGCGGGTGCGTCGGTGTATTCGGCGAGCGAGGTGGCGCGGCAGGAGTTTCCGGATCTCGACCTGACAGTGCGCGGGGCGATCTCGATTGCGCGCAGACTGCAGGACCCGCTGTCGGAGTTGGTGAAGGTGGATCCGAAGGCGATTGGCGTGGGGCAGTATCAGCACGATGTCGACCAGCGGCAGTTGCAGCAGTCGCTGGAGGCGACGATTGAGAGCTGCGTGAACAAGGTTGGCGTGGATTTGAATACGTCGTCGTGGACGCTGCTGCGGTATATCGCCGGGATCACGGAGCGGACGGCTTTGAACATCGTCAAGTTTCGTGATGAGAACGGCCGGTTTACTTCGCGCAAGCAGTTGATGAAGGTGCCGGGCGTGGGCGCGAAGACGTTTGAGCAGGCGGCGGGGTTCCTGCGGATTCGGGGCGGGGAACAGCCGCTCGATTCGACGGCCGTGCATCCGGAGAGCTACGCGGTGGTCGAACAGATTGCGCAGGCTGCGGGCGCTGGGATTGCGGAGGTGATTGCGAATCCGGCGCTGTTGGACGGGGTCTCCGCACATTTGGGCAAGCTGGGCGTGGGCACGTTTACGTTGAACGACATCCTGGAAGAGCTGCGGAAGCCGGGGCGCGATCCGCGCGATAAGTTTGTTGCGCCGGCGTTTGCGGAAGGAGTGAAAGAGCTGAGCGACCTGGTGCCGGAGATGGTGCTGGAGGGGGTCGTCACAAATGTAACCAAATTTGGAGCATTTGTGGATGTAGGCGTTCACCAGGACGGTTTGGTGCATATATCCGAGCTTTCGAACCGGTACGTGAAGGATCCGGGTGAGGTGGTGAAGGCGGGGCAGATTGTGAAGGTGCGGGTGCTGAGCGCGGATGCGAAGAGCAAGCGGATTGCGTTGAGCATGAAGACGGCGGGGGCGACGGTCACGAAGACGCAGGCTGCTGCTGTGCCGGCGAAGAAGGTGGTGTCGCAGCCGCGGGTTACGGTTCCCGTGCTGACGATGGAAGATAAGCTGGCGCAGTTGGGCAGTAAGTGGAAGGTGCGGTAAAGGCTTTGTCCTGCCGGACGGGCGCCCTCATCGCGGGCGGCGAGCACTTCGTGCCGTGACTGCTTCGCTCGGTCCTCCCGCTGGTCGGCACGGAAGATTGTGGCGCGTGCCCACGCGAAGCAATCACCCCACGAAGTGGCGCCGGCCCGGCGTTAGGGCGCCCGTCCGGCAGGACATGCATTTAGCATGTCTTCATGCACATATTCAGGTCGGCGTTGGCAGTGGGTTTGTTGGGGTATGTAGGGCTAGCTTTCGGGCAGCAGCAGCAGCCGCTGCAGGCGATACCGTATTCGCCTTCGCTCGATCTGACGAGCCTGGATAAGTCGGCGAACCCCTGCGTGGACTTCTACAAGTTTTCGTGTGGCGGGTGGCAGACCCATAATCCGATTCCGGCGGATCAGGCGGCCTGGAGCGTGTACGGCAAGCTGGCGCAGGAGAACCAGCAGTTCCTGTGGGGCATCCTGGAGCAGGATGCGAAGGCGACGAACCGCACGCCGGTGCAGCAGAAGGTGGGCGACTACTTTGCGGCTTGTATGAATACGACGGCGATCGACGAGAAGGGATGGAAGCCGTTGGAGCCAGCGTTGCAAAGGCTCAATGGGATTTCCTCGCGCGAGCAGGTGGCTGCGGCGCTGGCGATGCTGCACCATCGGCTGGCGGGGACCTACTTGTTTGGCGCGGGGGTTGGGCAGGATGCGACCGACGCGTCGCTTGAGATTGTGCAGGTGCGGGCCGGTGGACTGGGCTTGCCGGATCGGGACTATTACCTGAAGCAAGATCCGAAGAGCGTCAAGCTGCGTGCGGAGTACACCGCGTACATCACCAAGCTGCTGGGGTTGACGGGTGAGCCGACGGATGAGGCGGCGAAGGACGCGGCGGAGATCCTGAAGATTGAGACGGCGTTGGCGCAGGCGTCTTTGACCAGAGTTGACCGGCGCGATCCGCATAAGACCTATCACATGATGACGGTGGCGGAGTTGCAGGGGCTAACCCCGGCGGTTGATTGGGAGCATTACTTCGCGTTGCAGGGTGCGCCGGGTGTGGCGAAGATCAACGTGTCGCAGCCGGAGTTTATGAAGGCGGTGCAGGCGGAGTTGGCAACGGAGCCGTTGGAGTCGTTGAAGGCTTACCTGCGGTTTCATGTGTTGACGGCGGCTGCGCCGTTTCTTTCGGCGCCGTTCCGTGAGGCAAACTTCGACTTCTACTCGAAGACGCTGCGCGGCGTGCCGGCGATGCCGCCGCGTTGGAAGACCTGTACGCAGGCGGTCGATCGCTCGCTGGGTGAGGCGCTGGGGCAGGAGTTTGTCGCGCGTACGTTCTCGCCGGAGATGAAGGCGAAGACACAGTTGATGACCGAGCAGATCGAGACGGCGATGGCGCAGGAGATCCAGGGCCTCGACTGGATGAGCCCGGAGACGAAACAGGAGGCGCTGCGCAAGCTTCATGCGATTCGTAACAAGATTGGATACCCGGACAAGTGGCGCGATTATTCCTCGCTGGAGGTGAAGCCGGATGACTACCTGGGAGACGCAGAGCGGGCTTACTTATTCGAGGAAGCTCGGAGCTGGGGCAAGCTCGGCAAGCCCGTCGACCTGAACGAGTGGGGGATGACGCCGCCAACCGTGAATGCTTACTTCAATCCGCAGATGAACGACATCAACTTTCCCGCGGGCGTGTTGCAGCCGCCGCTGTACGACGCAAAGGAAGATGATGCGCCAAACTACGGCAACACGGGCGCGACGATTGGGCATGAGCTGACGCATGCGTTCGACGACGAGGGCCGGCAGTTCGACGCGAAGGGCAACCTGCGCGACTGGTGGACGACCGCGGACGCGAAGGGGTTTGAGCAGCGGATCGACTGCGTGCGAGACCAGTATGCGGGATACACGATCGTGGATGACATTCACATCAACTCGAAGCTGACGAGTGGTGAGGACGTGGCCGATCTGGGGGGGACATTGCTGGCCTACATCGCGTGGAAGAAGCAGACGGAGGGGCAGAAGCTGGAGCCGAAGGATGGGTTTACGCCGGATCAGCGCTTCTTTATCGGTATGGCGCAGTGGGCCTGCGAGAACGAGCGGCCGGAGAACCTGCGGGTGAATGCGGCGACCGATCCGCACTCGCCGGGGTTCGCGCGGATCAATGGCGTGGTGTCGAATATGCCGCAGTTTGCGAAGGCTTTCAGCTGCAAGGCGGGGCAGCCGATGGTGCATGTGCCGGCATGCAAGGTCTGGTAGAAAAGCTAGTTGTCAGATGTTAGTTGTCAGTTCTCAGTTGGAGGCCGCTTGCAGGAGAGGGGCAGTGGTTCGACTAAGAGAACTGACAGCTAACTGCTGAGAACTGACTACCGAGAACTGACAACTGACTACTGAGAACTGAGAACTGAGAACTGAGAATTGACAACTGACTACTGAGAACTGGCAACTCGTTTTAGTTTCGGGCGGCGTTTGACGGCGATGTAGTGCTGCAGGATGTAGGCGTCGGTCATGCCTGCGATGTAGTCGGCGACGACGCGTGGGATGCCGTCGATTGCGATGTCTTCGGCGTAGCCTTCCGGGAGTTCCTGGGGGTGTTCGAGCCAGAAGTCGAAGAGCGCGGTTACGACCTCTTCGGCTTTGTCGTGCTCGCGTTCGAGCTCGGGACAGGTGTAGAGCGTATCGAAGAGGTACTTCTTTTCTTGCAGGCGCTCCGATTCGACCTCCGGTGAGAAGGTGGCGACGCGCGCGCGATGGGCGCGGAGCTGGTCGAGCGTTGAGAGGCTGGCGGTTTTGAGGTTGGCGCGGGTGTTTTGGATGAGGTCTGCGGTGAGGGTGTTCTGCATCAGTTGGAGGGCTTCGTGGAAGAGGTATTTCTCATCGACTCCAGGGTGCTGTGCGGCTACTTTCCGGTAGCAGCGGCTGAGGATGCCGACGTGCTGGATAACGTGAGGAATTTCGAGCAGACCGGATTCGACGCCGTCATCGAGGTCGGCGGTGAGGTAGGCGATCTCGTCTGCTAGGTCGATGATCTGGGCTTCGAGTGGTGGGAACCTGTCGAGGAAGTAGGGGGCGAGCTCGGGATTGAGAGTGGAAGTGTAGTCGCGTGAGTGCTTGACGATGCCTTCGCGGACGGCGAGGGTGAGGTTCAGGCCGCGGTGCGCGGCGTAGCGCTGCTCGAAGTGCTCGACGATGCGGAGCGCGTGGAGGTTGTGGTCGAAGCGGAGACCGTGACGCTGGAGGCAGCGGTCGAGGGCGCGTTCGCCGGCGTGGCCGAAGGGCGGATGGCCGATGTCGTGGACGAGGGCGAGCGCTTCGGCGAGATCTTCGTTGAGGTGGAGCGCTTCGGCGACTTCGCGGGCGATCTGCGCGACTTCCATGGTGTGGGTGAGTCGCGAGCGGAAGTGGTCGGAAGCGCGAGAGGTGAAGACCTGGGTTTTGCCGGCGAGGCGGCGGAAGGCTCTGGCCTGGACGATGCGCTCGCGATCGCGCTGGAAGGGCGAGCGGTTGGGGTGCGGGGGCGCGGGATGATCGCGCAGGAGGAGTTGGTCGTCGGTGTCGGCGACGGCTAACGGGTTGGGGTGCTGGGGCATCTTGGTTGAGTTTATTTGATTTGGCAGCGGAGACGAAAAACCCCATGTCTCAGAAGCGAGACATGGGGCACCCGGATGGTTCGGAATCAGTGGCTGTTGCGGGCTAGCTTGACGCGGGCCTGGTCGAGTTTTTGCTTTACCTTGGCGATGTCGTTGGGGTCGGCGTCGGCGGGCAGGGAGTGGGCGAACTCGGTCATGGAGCGCTCCCACTGGTCGACGGCGAGCTTGAGGCGGCCGGTCTTTGCGTAGACTTCGCCGAGGTGGTCGTGGATGCTGGCGTCGGTGGGCTGGCGGTCGATGGCCTGGTGGAGGTTCTGCTCCGCGGGACCGTACTGGCCGAGCTTGTAGTAGACCCAGCCGAGCGAATCGAGGAAGGAGCCGTTCTGGGGTTCGAGCTGCACGGCCTTCTGGATCATGGCAAGGGCTTCGGGCAGGCGGACGCCTTCGTCGGCGAGCATGTAGCCGTAGTCGTTGAGGACGGTGGCGTTGTCGGGGTCGATGGCGAGCGCCTTCTTGTACTCGGCCTCGGCGAGCGCGTAGCTCTTGTCGTGATCGAGGACGGTAGCCTTCAGGACCTCGACCGAGAAGTGCTGGTCAGGCGTGGTGGCGAGGGCGTCGGCCTTGTCGAGCGCGACGAGTGCGTCGGCGGAACGGCGCAGTCGAAGGTCGATGATGGCGATGTTGGTGAGGGTCTCGCGATCTTCGGGTTTGGGCGCGGCGAGCGTGCCGGAGAGCTGGGCGTCGGCGATCCTGGTGGCCTGGTCTGCTTCACCCGCGTCCGCGAGCTGCATGGCGTAGGTGAGCTGGACGCGCTGGTCTTTCGGGTACTGTTTAGCGAGGTCGGCGGAGGCGTTGAGCGCTTCCTTCCACTGGTGCGCGTTGCGGTAGGTGTCAATCTCGCCCTGGTAGCCGCGCGTGACGAAGTCTCCGCCGAGATCGATCATCTGCTTGTAGGTGGCGATGGCGTCGGCGGTCTTGTTCTCTTCGTTGTAGACGATGGCGAGACGATCGAGGAAGATGGCACGGTTGTTCTTCTCGGGGTCGTTGTACTTGCCGTCGAGGTGCGCGGTTTTGTGGAGGATATCCTGCAGGGCGGCGACGGATTGGTCGTATTTACCGAGCGCGTCGTAGAGGACGGCTTCCTGGAAGCTGAGCTCGAGGTCGTTGCTGCTGGAGCCGGAGGCTTTCGCCTTGTTGAGGTCGACGAGAGCCTGGTCGTAGTGGCCCTGGCGGCGCTCGATCTCGGAGACTTTAAGGAGCGAGGCGGTGTCGTTGGGGTCGGCCTTGGCGAGCGCCTGGTAGATGGTGAGGGCGTCGGCGAGCTGGTTGTCGTTGAGGAGGTCGGCGGCAAGCGCGCGCTGGGTGTCGGGGTTATCGGGCTCGTCGTCGTTGGCTGCGTTGTAGGCCGCTGCGGCCTTCTTGTACTGCTTCAGCTGATCGTAGGAGGCGCCGAGCGCAAAGTTGATGCGCGGGCTGCGGTCGTCGGCGGGGATGGCGGAGAGGGCGTCGATGGCTTGCTGCGGTTCGCCCTGCTCGGTGTAGAGGCGCGCCATGTTGAGGACGGCATCTTCGGAGTTGGTGTCGAGCGACTGGGCGAGCTTGAACTGGGCTTCGGCCTTGGCGGTGTCGTGGTTGATGCCGTAGAGCTGGCCGAGAAGCAGGTGGGTGTCGACGTCCTTCGGGTTCAGGCGGGCGATGGTTTCATACTCGGCGATGGCGAGCTGGAGCATCTCGTTGGCCTGCGGGCCCTGCATGTCGTTGAGGGAGCGGAGGTAGACCTTGCCAAGGAGGGTATGAGCGGCGAGATCGTTGGGGTCCTTCTTCACTTGATCCTGCGCGGCGGTGACGGCTTCGCGGATGCGTCCGATCTTGAAGTAGAGGTCGGCGAGACCGTTTTGCAGGTACTTGGAGGTGGGGTCGGCGTTGAGGGCGAGTTTATACTCTTCGACCGCTTGCGAGGCGTAGTCGGGGCGACCGTTATTGACAGCCATCTCCTCGTAGAGGTGGGCGAGGCCGTCGTGGTAGTAAGCTGCGGCGCGGTCGGGGACGGCGGGCGGCGGCGTTTTCGACTTGTTGTCAACCTGGGCCGAGAGGGCGTGGGCGGCGAGCAGGAGGGCGGAGGCAGTGAGGAGGGTGCGGGTAGTGCGGGAGGTTGCGGCGGCGTGGCGCAAGGTCATGTGGAGGGTTCCTGGGGTCGTGCTGTCTGGCGTGCGCTCTGCGGCTTGAAACGAGTTGCGACAATCGTTAGACGGTGGGGGTGCGGCTTTGGATGCGCTTGAGGAGCAGTGTACAACGGTGGGGTGGTAAGCGAGAGCGAGTGATTCCACGGACGAGACGGATGGTAATGGATGAGGGCGGATTGTGGCTGGGTGTTGGATACGGTTGCTCCTCTCTGGGGGTCCCCCCCCGGTTAACTGATGGGTAACATGAGCTTTAGAATGAACGATTTAGTGCGTTCGTATCCGCTAAAATAGTCATTCGATTGGGGTTGCGGGTAGAATATTCATTCTAAAGCACTTGCCTAGCTTAAGCGAAGAGGCCCGACTGCTTTGGGAGCGGTCGGGCCTTTGTCTACTTCACTACTTCTAGTTTAGCAGGTTGAAGGGGGTGAAATGGACATCTGTTTTTTTCTTGTAAGTTGCTGTGCCGAATGAAGTTAGGGGTTTTGTGGAAGCGCGGGGGCCTTGACAAAGCTGGTTTGCCAGCAAAGTGGTGGGAAATACTTGTAAGTCATTAAAAGTGATCGGCTTAACGGAGTGTGATGTAAGCCCACCTCAGGCTGGTGAAGCGCAGCCTGAGGTGGGGCACCCGGAGGTGCGGCACCCGCGGATTTTCATTGGCGCAAGTGTTGGTTAGCCGTGGCGGAAGTGGCGGATGCCGGTGAAGGCCATGGCGAGGTCGAGGCGGTTGGCGGCTTCGATGACTTCGGCGTCGCGGACGGAGCCGCCGGGCTGGATGACGGCGGTGGCGCCGGCCTGGGCGACGACTTCGAGGCCGTCGGGGAACGGGAAGAAGGCGTCGGAGGCGGCTACCGAGTTGGCGAGCGGGAGCGCGGCCTTCATAGCGCCGAAGCGGGCGGCGTCGACGCGGGACATCTGGCCGGCGCCTACGCCGACGGTCTGGCCGTGACCTTCGTGGAAGCGGGCGTAGACAATCGCGTTCGATTTGACGTGCTTCGAGATGGTCCAGGCGAAGAGCAGGGCGCGGAGCTCCTCGGGGGTGGGCTTGCGGGTGGTGGGGAAGGTAAGGTCGGCTTCGGTGATGCGCTTGAGGTCGGCGGTCTGGATGAGGAGGCCGCCGGAGATCTGCTTGAGGACGCGCGGGGTGTGGGCGGGGGTGATCTGGACGAGGCGGAGGTTCTTCTTGCGCTCGAAGGCGGCGAGGGCTTCGGGGGTGAAGCCGGGGGCGACGATGGCTTCGACGAAGAGCTTGGCGATTTCTTCGGCAGCGGGGCCGTCCACGGCGCGGTTGATGCCGATGACGCCTCCGAAGGCGGAGACGGGGTCGGCGGCGAGGGCGCGGGTGTAGGCTTCGAGGACGTTTGCGCCGGTGGAAGCTCCGCAGGGGTTGGTGTGCTTGATGATGACGACCGCGGGCTCGGTGAACTCGGAGACGAGCTCCCAGCAGGCGTCGAGGTCGACGAGGTTGTTGTAGGAGAGTTCCTTGCCCTGGAGTTGCTGGGCGCCGGCTACGCCGCGGCCTGAGCCGTCGGCGTATACGGCGGCCTGCTGGTGGGGGTTTTCGCCGTAGCGGAGGATGGCGGTCTGCGGTTGGATGATGCGGATCGTCTTCGGGAGGGTGTCGGTGTCAAATTGGGCGGGAGCGTGGGCGTCTTCTGCGGGGGCGATGGTTTCGAGCGTGCTGGCGATGGCGGCGTCGTAGGCGGCGGTGGTGGCGAAGGCCTGTTTGGCGAGCTGCCAGCGGGTTTCGCGGGAGAGCTGGCCGTTGTTTTCTGCGAGCTCGGCGGTGAGCTTTTCGTAGTCCGCGACGGAGGTGACGACGGCTACGTCCTCGAAGTTTTTGGCGGCGGAGCGCACCATGGAGGGTCCGCCGATGTCGATGTTCTCGATGATTTCGGCGGCGGAGACGTTGGGCTTCTGGGCGGTTTTCTCGAAGGCGTAAAGGTTGACGACGACCATGTCGATCGGCTGGATTTCGTGGGCGTTGACGGCGGCTACGTGCTCGGCGTTCGAGCGGATGTGGAGGATGCCGCCGTGGACCTTCGGATGGAGGGTTTTGACACGGCCGTCGAGCATCTCGGGGAAGCCGGTGAGGTCGGAGATGTCGCGGACAGTGAGGCCGGCGTCGCGCAGCGCTTTGGCGGTTCCGCCGGTGGAGACGAGCTCGACCGAGTGCGAGGCGAGCGCCTGGGCGAACTCCAGGAGGCCGGATTTGTCGGTGACGGAGAGGAGGGCGCGGCGGATGGGTTTGAGGCTGGGCGCGGGGGCGGAGGGAGCGGTCGGAGTGGTCACGTGGTTCATTTTAGCGGGTTGGCCTGGTGTGAGTGAGGAAGATGCGGTGGGCGCGCGGTTCGCGGCTGGTGGTTCGTGGGCTCGTGGTTTGTGGGCTGCGGGTTTATGGGCTGGTGGTCTGTGGCCGGTGCGGGTGACGCGGAGGTGGGACGCATAGCACGAAGGTGGTAGGTGTGTTCCCCGGTCGGGGGATTAGCAGGGGGAATGGGCGGGCTTAGCCTTCGGTTAGCGTGAGTTGGCTCTCGGGCGGTGTGACCCTTTTGTGGTGGCAGCGCGAGCGGCTGGAACGATGGTTTCTTCGGGCCTGGTGAATTTTTCTCCCCAAGTTTCTGGTTTGGCGTGAGGCGTTGCGTTCGGCTCGCCGATTTGGTGTTGCAGGAAGTCCCCGGTGGAAGGAGCTTGTATGGCGATGATTTTGGAAGTGAAGGACGGGCAGGTGATTGAGGTTGTGGCGGCAAAGGGCGTGCGCGCGAGGCTGAAGCGCGCGCTGATGGCGCTGCCCGACGAGGCGGGGCAGTCGTTGATCGAGTTCGCGATGGTTGCGCCGGTCTTTCTAACGATTGTGCTGGGCATCTTCGCGTTTGGCATCGGGTTCAACAACTGGGAAGAGCTGACCGAGGCGACGAATGTGGGGGCGCGTGCGGTCGCGATCAGCCGGAGCCAGACGCTCGACCCGTGCAATACGGCGGTGACTGCGATTCAGGCTGCGGCGCCGGGGCTGGATCCGACCAAGCTGGTGTTTACGTTCTCGTTCAATGGCGTGTCGTACTCGGGCGTATCGTGCAGCAGCTCGGCGTCGACGACGGGCGCGGCGGCGAACCTGGTGCAGGGCTCGACGGCGCAGTTGAACGTAACCTACCCGTGCAACCTGCTGATCTACAAGACGAACTATGCCTCAAGCTGCCTGCTGCATGCGCAGACGACGGAGTTGGTGCAATGAAGACGACTTTGAAACGGCTGATGGGCGACGAGCGGGGGCAGGTGCTTCCGGCCGCCGCGGTGATGCTGGTGGCGGTGTTAAGCTCGATGGCCCTGGTGACGGACGTGGGGCGCGCGGTGTACAGCCAGCGTGAGTTGCAGGCGACGACGGATGCTGCGGCACTGGCCGGCGCGGCGGAGTTGCGGACGGCGACGACGGTGGCGCAGGTGACGAGCGAAGCGACGCTGTTCAGCGCGATGAGCGGCGACAAGAACACGCGGTCGAACCTGCCGAGCGTGACGATGGTTGCGGGCTATCCCGCGGTAAAGTGCCTGGTGACGCTGCAGGACGAGGGCATGGCGTGCGTGGGGGATGTGCCGTACAACGCGGTGCAGGTGAAGCAGCAGGCGATCATCCCGATGGTGTTTGCGGGACTGATCGGGCATTCGACGGTGACAGTGACGGCGAGCGCTACGGCGGCTTCGCACGGCGGGTCGCCGACGCCTTACAACATCGCGATGATTATGGACACGACGCTTTCGACCTACATCCAGGATGACGACTGCGGCTCTACCGAGCTGGCGTGCCAGTTGAACGGGATGCAGGTGATGCTGCAGGCGCTGGATCCGTGCGCGAGGAGCATTACCACCTGCCAGATTACGAACGGTGTGGCATCGAGCCCGGTGGACCAGGTGAGCCTGTTCACGTTCCCGAATGTTTCGTCGGTTACGGCTTCAATCGACTATGGCTGCACGTCGACGGTGCCGAGCAGCTATACCTGGAACGCCACGGTAAACTCCTACATTGTGCTGCCGCCGGCGAATGCCTACGGGGGGATTGCGACGGCGGTTCCGTATACGACGCCGACGGCGGGGGCAACTGGATATTACCCGGGAAGTGGAACGAACGGAACGTACCAGATTCTGCCGTTCCAGAGCGACTATCGGACCTCGAGTAAGACACAGACGCTGAATGCGAGCTCTGACCTGGTGAAGGCCGCGGGTGGGGCTCCGGGTTGTGCGGGGATGGCGCCTTCAAACTATGATGGCGTGTTTGGGACGTATTATGCGGGTGCGATCTATGCGGCGCAGTCGGCGCTGGTGGAGCAGCAGGCGGCGTATCCGGGCACGGAGAATGCGATGATCCTGTTGAGCGACGGCGATGCGACGGCGCCGCAGACGAACTTTAGCGAGACGGTGATCACGGGCGCGACCGGAAGCGGGACGTATCCGTCGTATGTGGGCGAGTGCGGGCAGGCGATTATCGCGGCGAACGCGGCGACGGCGGCGGGGACGCGAGTGTACGCGGTCGCGTATGGGGCGGAGCCGACGGGCTGTACGTCGGATGCGAGTGCGGGCGCGTATGCGGGCATCAGCCCGTGCGACACGATGGCGGATATCGCTTCGGCGCCGCAGTACTTCTACTCGGACTGGAAGCAATCGGCGTCGGGGAGTACGTGCGTTGCGAGCCAGCCGGTGACGTCGCTGAACGGGATCTTCGCGTCGATCGTGGCGGGTCTTTCGACGGCGCGGCTGATTCCGGATAGTACGACTTGACGAGTTCCATGAGCTAACACGAAGCCTCCGCGATGCGGAGGCTTTTTACTTTGGTAACGTTACGACCTTTGTGCGATGGCTGATGCTGGCTGGGCGACTTAGGGTGGAGGTGCAGCGTTGCGCCGCGCGTTCTCCTGGGCCGGATTGGCTCGGGACGCGGGAATGAGGGCACGCACTGTAATTCGCAATCTGGGACCGGGGACCGTGGATGAGGGCCAAAGGGCTGAGAGGTTTTCTGAAGGATGAGCAGGGGCAGGTGCTACCGCTGGCCGCGGTAATGCTGGTTGCGGTGTTGAGCGCGGTTGCGTTGATAACGGATGTGGGGCACGCGACGTATAGCCAGCGCGAGTTGCAGGCGGCGACGGATGCGTCGGCGCTGGCAGGAGCGGGGGAGCTGCGGAGCGCGACGACGATCTCGCAGGTGACGGCGGAGGCGACGCTGTTCAGCGCGGTGAGCGGGAACAAGAATGCGCGGTCGAACCTGCCGAACGTCTCGATGGCTGCCGGGTATCCAATGGTGAAGTGCCTGGTGACGCTTGAGAACGAGGGGATGGCGTGCGTTGGCGATGTTCCGTACAACGCGGTGCAGGTGAAGGAAACATCGGTTGTTCCGATGACGTTTGCGGGCGTGTTCGGGCACCCGACGGTGATGGTGGGCGCGAGCGCGACGGCATCCGTTCGGGGTGGGTCGCCGACACCGTATAACGTTGCGGTGATTGTGGATACGACGCTCTCGATGCTGGACTATGACAGCGATTGCGGGCAGACGCAGATGACATGCGCGCTGAATGGGTTCCAGGTGCTGCTGCAGGCGCTGAGCCCATGCGCGCGCAGCATCAAGACGTGCGTGACGACCAATGGGGTTTCGTCGAGCCCGGTCGATCAGGTGAGTTTGTGGACTTTTCCGAATGTGACGATCGGGACGGCGCCGCAGGATTACGAGTGCACGACCGCGGTGCCGAGCAGTTATACCTACGATGCGGCCGTAAACGCGTATATCGTGATGCCGCCGTCGAATGCGTATAGCGATATTCCGACGGCTATGGCGTACAGCCTGCCGCTGGTTGGCGCGTACGGATACAGCCCGAGTGGAAGCTCGACGGCGACGTACCAGGTGACGCCTTACCTGAGCGACTACAAGGTTTCCAGCAATACGAAAGCGCTGAACTCGTCTTCGAATCTGGTGAAGGCGGCGGGTGGGGCGACGGGGTGCGGGGGGATGTCTCCGTCGAACTTTGACGGGGTGTACGGGACGTACTACGCGGGCGTGCTGTATGCAGCGCAGTCGTCGCTGGTGGCACAACAGGCGGCGAATCCGGGGACGCAGAACGCGATGATCCTGCTGAGCGACGGCGACGCGACGGCGGGAACGATCAACGGATCGCCGTCGTGCTGCAACGGTTCGTACCAGGTGTTTGGCACGGGGGCGACTTCGTTGGGGGTGTATCCCTCGTGGGTGGGGATGTGTGGGCAGGCGATTCTGGCGGCGAAGGCGGCTGCGCTGGCGGGGACGCAGGTGTACTCGGTGGCGTATGGATCGGAGCCGACGGGGTGCGTGTCGGACCAGAAGGCGGGGACTTACCCGAACGTGAGCCCGTGCGACACGATGGCGGATATTGCTTCGGCGCCGCAGTATTTCTACTCGGATTACAAGCAATCGGGGTCGGGGAGTACGTGCTACGCGAGCCAGCCGGTGACATCGTTGAGCGCGATCTTTGCGGCGATCGGGGCGGCGATGTCGACGGCGCGGTTGATTCCGGATTCGACAACCTGAAGGATTTGTCCTGCCGGACGTGCGCCCTCGTCGCGGGCGGCGACCACTTCGTGGGGTGATTGCTTCGCGTGACGCTCCCGCTGGTCGCGAGGTGAGTTCTGTGCCGACCAACGGGAGGAGCGACACGAAGTCCAAGACCGCCCGAAGTGCCGCCCGCCCGGCGTCAGGGCGCTTTTAGCGCTTTTCCATGTGGAAGAGGATGCGGCCGTTTTGTAACGTGGCTTCGCGGGCTACGGTGAAGTGAAGCGTGAAGGCGCGGCGGAAGGCTTGCTCGGTGATGTGGGTGTAGATGGACTCGCGCCCGCGCAGGACCTCGATGAACTTGGGGTCGGTGGGTGGGACCCACTCGAGGATGAGGTTGCGGGTGGTGATGCGGGCGGCGAGTGCGGCGATGCGGTCGAGGGGGATCTGCGCGCTGAGCAGCAGGTGGTGAATGACGGCGAGCATCATGACCGTGTCGAAGTGGTTTTCACAGCGGGCGAGGAACGAGAAGGATTCGCTGTTGCCCCAGCCGGTGGCGGGGGTGGGGAAGGCGAGATCGACGCAGAGCGGCAGGATGGATTCGCCCGAGGCGCGGGATTGCGCGTAGAGGCGTTCTAGAGCGCCGGTGTCCTGGTCGATGGCGACGACGTTGGCGCCAGTGGCGGCGGCTAAGCGGCTGTAGGTTCCGGTGTTCGACCCGATGTCGAGGACTTTTCTGGGGCTTACCTGGGCAAGGATTTCGGAGACGAAGGTGCGCTTTTCGGCGTGGTCGTCGCCGGAGTAGTGGCCGGCGGTCTCAGCGTAATCGGACCAGGTGGAGCGGCGCTGGGTGGGTTCGAGGGTCCTGACGGCGGACGAGAGGCTGGCGATGGTTTTGAGCAAGGTTTGCCGGATAAACTCTGGGTCTTGCGGCTGCTGTTTGGGCAGATTGCCGGGGGTGGACTTCATCATCTTGGCGAGGACGACGGGCAGGGTGATGAACGAGCGGGCCGGATAGGCGAGGCGTCGCGACCAGGTGAGCGCGGCGTAAAGCTCTTCGGGCTCGATGCCGTCGCGCCAGGTTTGTGCCGTTTGCAGACGCCAGCCTAATTGTTGATGGGCGAGGAGGGGCAAGAGAAACGTGCGGACGAACTGGCCGTAGGCGAACCATATTGGCTTCGGTTCGGTGCGGCGGACGGAGAGCAGGTCGACGAAGATGGGTTTCGTGCCGGTGAAGAGGACGTTGAGCGGCGTGGCGTCTTTGAGAATCCAGCCCTGTTTGACGAGCTGGCTGCAGAGGTCGAGGGTGAGCGTGGCGGCGGCGAGCCAGAGAGAGGGTGGCCACTCGGACGGGTAGGAGATGAAGGGGACACGTGGGTGATGGAGGAGCAGGCCGTCGTCGTTGTTGGCGAGGACGCGGCTGGGGATGAGCGAGCCGGCGATGGTGAGGGAGTGAGCGAGGGGCGTGGCGAGGAAGTCGAGGGTCTCGGGCGTGTGCTCGTAGACGACAGTACGTAGGACGCCCTCGGGCGTGAGAGTGACGGAGCCGGCGGGATCGCGGAAGGTGGATTCAGAGGGCGGAGTGGCGACTTCGTTCACGTGACGATCGATTCCTTGCGGGAGGAGATGGCTGGGGACGGGCCAGGCGCTTCGTGCTCCGTACGCAGCTTACCGGATGTGATGCGCAGGAGCGACCGATAAGATGAAAGATGTTCAAGCGATGGATGGAGAAAAGGTTCGCGTGATGAAGTTTTGGCTTTGCCTACTCGGATTGGTGATGGGGGCGCAGTGCGCTTGGGCGCAGGGTGGGCCGCCGTTTCGGACGGATGACCCGGATACGCCGGGGAACAAGCATTGGGAGATCAACTTCGGGTGGATTGCGGACCGGAACCCCGCGGCCGGGGCGTACCAGGTTCCGGATTTCGATATCAACTATGGACTGGGGGATCGGATTCAGTTGAAGTATGAGTTGCCGATCGCGATCGAAGAGCAGCGGCCGCTGCCGGTGAGCGCGGCGTTTCCCGAGGGGCAGGAAGGGATTGTGCTGGCGGGTTTGGGCGAGAGCCTGCTGGGGGTGAAGTACCGGTACTACGAGCATCATGCGGGGGATCCGTGGTTTTCCGGATTTGGGTTGGGGTTGAAGCCGGCTGCGAAGGCGGCGGGTGAGGATGAGGCGGAGAAGCCGGTGAGTCTGAGTTTTGGGACGTATCCGCAGCTATATCTGAATAATCCGACGCGGAGTGTGGGGCGTGGGCTCGTGCCGAGTGGGCCGAATTTCTATCTGCCGGTGGAGATTGCCGGAAGAATCGGCCCGATTCGGTATAACGCGGATGCGGGGTACAACTTTGGCAATAAGAATCTGCCGCAGAGCTGGAATCGCGGGTTCATCGTGGGGCATGAGTTCAGCGAGAGTACGGAGGCGTATCTGGAGCTGTATGACCTGCAGGATGCGAACCGGCTGCCGGTGGGGCATGGGGTGGGGCAGTTTGCGACGGGTGCACCGAAGCAGCGGGAGACGACGCTTGGGCTGGGTGGGCGGCAGGCGCTGAATAAGGCTCGGACTCTGAATTTGTTGTTGATGGGTGGGCGGAGTTTTCAGACGGTTTCAACGACGAATACGCAGCCTAGCTGGATTGCGTATGTGGGGTTTCAGGTGCTGCTGGGGCCGAAGGAGCCGGAGAATGAGCAGGTGAGACCTACGTTGCCGAATGAGGGGGCGAAGTAAGGCAGGCCGGAGATTTTACATCCCACGTCTCAGAATCGAGACGTGGGGCACCCGGGCTTTTGTTTACGTCCCACGTCTCAGGATCGAGACGTGGGTCACCCAGGCTTTTGTTTACGTCCCACGTCTCAGGATCGAGACGTGGGTCACCCGGGTTTTGTGCGGCTACCAGTTTAGGCGGAGGCCGCCCTGGGCGGTGAAGGGGGTGCCGAGGGTGAGGTAGGGGGTGCGGGCGGTTTCGATGGCTCGGTTGAGGAGGTTCTGGAAGGAGACGTAGGGGGCGAGGTGCGGGGTCAGGTGGGCTTCGGCGGAGGCGTCGAGGACGAAGAAGGCGTGGAGCTTGTAGAGGTTGGAGCTGTCGTCGAAGGCGTGGCCGGTTTCTCTTGCGGCCAGGGTGATCTGATATCGCGGGTCGGGGCTGTAGCGGAGCTGGGCGGTGGCGGTGTGGCGTGGGACCTGCGGGATCCAGAGGCCGACGAGTGCGGGTTGGGCTGGGCCTTCGGAAGGCGCAAAATTGGTGACGGTGGCGTGGGCGTATTGGTAGCCGGCGTCAAGCGAGAGGGTGTGCGTGAGGTGGGTTTGGGCGGCTAGTTCGACACCCTGCGATTGGATCTGGCCGAGGTTTTCTCGTTGGAGGGTCTGGGTGGTGGCTGTCGAGGAGAGAAGAACGGCGGAGACGGGCCGGTTGATCTCAGTGAAGAAGTAGGTGGACTGTATGGACAGGCGCGGCGAGCTATAGTCTGCGCCGGCTTCGGCGCCGGTGGCGCGTTCGGAGACCAGGGCGGTGTTGGCCAGGGTGGTCTGGCTGCCGACCTGGCCGGTGCGATAGAGCTCGTTGAGGGTGGGGGTGCGGAAGGCGCGGAAGCCGGCGGCGTGGAGGGCGATGGCGTGGGGGAGCTGGCGGACGAGGCCGAGGCGCGGGGAGAGGATGTTTTCGGCGCGGTTGGGGAGTGGGGTGATGGTCTGCGGGCCGGTGCCGATTTGGGCGAGCGTGTGGGTGGAGAGGTTGGCGGCGTAGTCGCCGCGGAGCGAGAAGGCGGCGGACCAGGGGCCGCGGTCGGCGAGGGCTTCGAGGAAGGCGCCGAAGAAGCGTTGGCGGGCGGAGGTGTCTTGCAGGCCAGAGGGTTGGCCGGCGGTGATGGGGTGTTCGAGGTCGGTGGCGCGGATGTCACGGAAGTCAGCACCGGTTATCAGGGCGATATGTGCCCGGTGGTAGGAGGCGTCGGTCGAGGCGCCGGCCTCCTGGGTGCGGTCGTGCTGGAGGCGGGTGAGGGTCTCGGCGGAGCGGGTGGCGTTGATGGCGGAGAAGCTTTGGCGGTAGGCCTCGTCGGAGCCGAAGAGGCGGAGGCGGCCGTTGAGTTTGTCGGCTAACGAGCCGCGGGCCTGCCAGTCGTCGCCCGCGATATAGCGCCAGAGGCGGGTGCCGTTGGTCTGGTCGGGGGTGCCGTTGGAGCGGGCTTCGTTGAGGACGTTGCCGATGAGGAAGTCGCGGTGGGTTTGCGAGGGGGTGCGGTCGAGCTCGATGCGGCTGTTTTGGAAGTGGACGTTCGAGGGGATGTCGACGGGGCCGCGGACGGCAGGTGCGGTGGTGATGTAGCCGTCGGTGCGGAAGGATTGGGCGGCGAGGAGTTCGTGGAAGTCGTGCTGCTTGAGGTCGGTGCGGGCGGAGAGGTTGGAGGTGTCTTCGGAGGCGGCGGCGAGGTCGGCTTCGAAGTGGCGTTCGGTAGGGAGGGCCGGGACGATGTCGATGACGCCGCCTAGGGCGCTGGAGCCGTAGAGGTCGGAGCCTCCGCCGGAGGCGAGCGTTACGGCTTCGATCGTCTCGGGCGGGAATTCCGTCCAGTGAATCCAGCCGCCGAAGGGGTCGTTAAGCGGGACGCCGGAGGAGAGGACGAGGGTGCGGCTGGCGGCGGTGGAACCGAGGCCGCGGAGCGAGATGCCCTCGCTTGTGGGGTTGGCGACCCAGGTGCTGGAGCGTCGGAAGAGCTCGAAGCCGGTGTGCTGGCGGAGGCGTTCGTCAAGGGTGAGTGCCGGGTACTGGGTGAGGTCGTCGGCGCTGAGGGTGGAGGTGGTGTTGGCGGTTGCGCCGAGAGAGACCGAGGAACGGGTGGTGGTGACGGTGGCGGATTGCTGGAGGGTGGGGGCTTGGGCGTGGATGGTGGCAGCGGTGAAGAGGATGGCTGCTGCTGAGGGAAGGCGGTTCACCTTTACAGTTTAGAAGCAACGGTGAAGGTGCAAGAGACCGCTGCTTTTTGATGAAAGGGTTCTGTAAACCCACCTCAGACGACTGAAGCCTCGTCTGAGGTGGGGCACCCTGAACCGCTGCTGCTACATTGCGTGGGCGGCTTCCAGGTCTTTCTTCATGCCGGCCCAGCTGCGGCGGCTGCTGGCTTCGGGCGTGCCGCCGCCCGTCCAGTGGGTTTCGAGCATGACGCCGTTCGAGTAGTTGATGGCCTTCATGGCGGCGAACTGTTTGGTCCAATCGATGTAGCCGATGTCGACGGGGGACCAGACGATCTTGCCGGAGTCGTCCCTGGTGGCGTTCTTGACGTGGCAGTGGTGGATGCGGTCTTTGGGCAGGGCGTCCCAGCCGTTGGGGTAGGCGTCGAGCTCGCCGCGCATGACCGCATTGCCGGGGTCCCAGTTGAGGGCGAGATTGCGGGAGGGGATGGCGGCGAGGGTTGCGGCGGCTTCGCGGCCGGTGGCGGTGTTGCACTCGAACTCGTTTTCGAGGACGAGGAGGATGCCTTGTTGCTGCGCCTTTTCAGCGGCTTTCTGGAGGATGTCGTTGATGGCGGCGCGGTAGGGGGTGACGTTGTCGAGGCGCCAGAAGTCGAAGCAGCGGACCTTGTCGCAGCCGAACTGTTTGGCGAGGGAGATGCTGCGTTCGAGGACTTCGTCCTGGTGGTGGAAGCTGACTTCGGCGGCGCCGTGCATGTCGTCTTTGGAGCCGTAGGGGGATTTGGGTGCGCCGAGGAAATCGACCTTGTAGAGAGGGCTGGAGATGTCGGTGACGGTGAGATTGTATTTGGCGAGGATCTTGCGGGCTTCGGCGATCTGGGCGTCGGTGGCGGCCTGGAGGTTGACGTTCCAGAGGCCGCGAAGCTCGACGTAGTGCAGGCCGAAGTCGTTGGCGACGACGTGGCAGGCGTGGTCGAAGTCCATGGAGATTTCGTCGGAGATGACGCCGATTTTGAAGTTGGAGGCGGCGGCGAAGGCGCGGAACGGGAGGGTGGCGGCGGCGGCGGTGGCGGCGGTCGAGAGAAAGGCTCTGCGGTTCATGGGAGATTTCCTTGGCTGGTTTGGGGAGTGGCAAAGACAAGTGCAAGGGCCAATACAGGGGTCCTTCGCTGCGCTCAGGATGACGGGCTTTTTGGGTGGGGACCGCCGGGCCAGGATTAGGGTGAGGGTTAGGTGAGCATCTTCTGGATGCCGATGGCGACGATGAAGTAGTTGGCCGGGATGTCGCCGATGTTTTTGGCGCTGTGTGGGATGCCGGAGGCGTTGAAGGCGATGCCGCCGGGTTCGATGGTGCCGCTTGTCTCGCCGCAGGTGACGAAGAGCTTGCCTTCACGCAGGAGGATGAGTTCGGAGTGGGTGTGACGATGGGCGGGGTGCGGCATCTGGCCGGGGAAGAGGGTGGTCTCGTGGACTTCGATGAACTCGCCGGTGGCGAGCGTGCCCTGGAAGACGCGGCGCATGCCGCCGCCGTGGGGGTTGGGGGTGAGGGGGAGTTGGTCGAAGTGGAAGATCTCGGATTGGGTGAGGGTGCCGGCTTCGGCGCTGGTCTGGGCTTCGGCGGGAAGGCCAAGGGCAGCGAGGGCGGCGAAGGCGGTGCAGAGGTCGCGGCGGGTGGGTTGGGACATGGTTTGTTCCTTTTAGGAGGATTTTCGGGGGTTCGGCCCACCCTAGCTCCGCGAGGGTGGGGCACCCGGGCTTGCTAATGGATGGTGGCTGCTATGTTGCGCATGTAGGTAAAGCTTTGGAGGACGCCGGGTAGGGGGTCGTCGGGGTGGATCTCGTATTCGAGGTCGACGAAGCCGGGGTAGTGGATCTCGGCGAGAGCCTGGAAGATGCCGCGGATGGGCAGGATGCCGGCGCCGACGGGCACTTGCGAGTCCTTGGCGGAGGTGTCGCCGAGGTCTTTGATGTGCATGTTGAAAAGGCGCGGGCCGGCCTGGTGGATGGTCTTGACGAGATTGACGCCGGCGCGGGCGGCGTGGCCGACGTCCATGCAGCAGCCCATGCGGCGGTCTAAATTTTGAACGGCTGCGAGGACGTCCAACGGGGAGTGCCAGCGGTGGTCTTCGGGGCCGTGGTTGTGGATGGCGATGCGGATGTCGTACTCGGCGACGAGGCGGTTGAGGATGGGCAGGGTCTGGTCGGTGGGATCGCCGGCGACGATGACGCGCACGCCGGCGCGTTTGGCGTAGTCGAACTTGGCGCGGAGGTCGGCTTCGTCGGGATTGGCGAAGGAGACGGTGCCGACGGCGTGCAGCTGGATGCCGGCGGCATGGTAGTCGGCGAGCGCCTGGGCCTCGGCTGCGGGGTCCATCGGGAGATGGTCTTTGACGTCTTTGGCGTTGAGCGCGGTGACGTGGAGCTGCTGCATAAAGCCGATGAGCTGGGCGCGGGTGAAGTTGCGGAAGGTGTAGCTGGCGAGGCCGAGGCGGATGGCGGGGGCGGGTTGAGCGTGGGCGCGCGGGAGGGTGCCGGCGGCGGCGGCGAGGGCGGTGGTGCGGAGGAGGGTGCGGCGGGTGAGGGGCATGGTGGTCCGATCGGAAGGCTTGATCTGTGAGCTGACAGCTTGGGAGCTGTGAGCTCACAGCTTTAGAGTGCCAAGAGGAAGCACAACTGGTAACTAAGAACTAAGCACTCAGAACTGAGAAGTAAGCACAGAGAACTGGAAGTCGGCAAACGCCTGGTCAAGAGACTAGATCTTCGGAGCCCAGCCGGGTTGGTAGGTGCGGTTCCATTGCTGCATGGCGGTGGGGTCGTTCTGGATGTGGGCGTTGGTGGGGTCGAGGGTGAGCTCGCGATTGTTTTCCCAGGCGATGTTGGAGAGCTGCAGCATGGTGACGGCGACGTTGCCGATGGCGACGGGTGCGTGGAGGGGCGCGCCGGTCTGGATGCCGGCGATGAAGTTGGCGAAGTGCGCGTCGGTCATGGAGTCGGCGCCGATCTTGTCGGCGGAAGAGGTTTTGGTGCCGACCTTGAACTCGCTGGTCTTATGGCCGTTGAGGTCGTAGATCTCGTAGCCGTCGCGGTCGACTAGCACGGCGCCGGTGGTGCCGAGGATGACGGAGCCGCGGTCGCGGTTGTACTGCTTCATGCCGTTGCAGCTTGCGCCCTGCCAGGTGATGAGGTGGTCCGGGTAGGCGAAGCTGGTTGTCAGGGTGTCGTAGAACTGCCAGTCATCCTTGAAGGCATAGCGGCCGCCGGCTGCGGTGATGTGGTTGGGGTAGTCGACGCCGAGTGCCCAGCGGCAGACGTCGACCTCGTGGGTGCCGTTGTTGAGGGTTTCGCCGGTGCCGTAGGTGCGGAACCAGTGCCAGTTGTAGGGCTGGATGTTGTCGGTGTATTGCTGGCGCGGCGCAGGGCCTTGCCATAGGTCCCAATCGAGCGTGGCGGGGACCGGCGCGGGCTTGCCGTGGCCGATGGATTTGCGGGTGTTGCAGTACCAGGCGTTGGCGGCGTAGGCGCGGCCGATCAGGCCGGAGTGAATCTTGTCGACGATTTCGATCGTGTGGGGAGACGAACGCTGCTGCGTGCCCATCTGCACGAGCTTGCCGTACTTCTTCTGCGCCTCGACAAGGAGCGCGCCTTCGCCGGGGTTGTGGCTGCAGGGTTTTTCGACGTAGACGTGCTTGCCGGCCTGAAGCGCGAGGATCGCCATCGGGGTGTGCCAGTGGTCGGGGGTGGCGATGGTGACTGCGTCGATGTCTTTGACCGCGAGGACGTTGCGGAAGTCCTGGTCAGTTGCGGGGGACTCGCCCATCTCGTCCTTCGTGGCTGCGGCGAACTTGGCGAGGATGTTGGTTTCGACATCGCAGACGTGCGAGATGCGGGCGTTGGCGCGGTTGGCCTTGAGCGACGAGAGATGCGCGTAGGCGCGGCCGTTGAGGCCGATGACGGCGAAGTTGAGGCGGTCGTTGGCGCCAAGGATGCGGGAGTAGCTTTTTGCGGAGGTTGCGGCGAGGGTCAGGCTGGCGGCGCTGACTGCGGTCGAGAGGAAGTCGCGGCGAGAGACCATCGTGCTCCTTGGAAACAACTACGGGGATAACGCGAACAAGTACGGAAATAGGTTTACGCGACGAGGTCGTGGATGTAAAGCCGCTGTCTTGAGCGCAAAGCCCTCATGTTTGCGGAGGGGACGCCGATAGGCGCGGCACAGGCGAATTTGTGTGGAGGGGCACGATGGTGAGGCGGATATTGGCAGGGATGTTGCTGATGGGGATGACGGGCGTTGCGGCGGGACAGGGGATGCAAGCGGCTACGGTATCGGTGGCGACGTTGCAGGTGCCGGCCAAGGCGCGGGAGCACTTTGAGCGAGCTCGGAAGGCCTTGATTGCGGGGAAGACGGACGAGTATGAGCGTGAGATCGCGAACGCGCTGGAGGTGGACCGGAACTTTGCCGAAGCCTATGTGCTGCGCGGTTCGCAGGAGGTTGTACGGCGGGATTTTCAGGCGGCGTTGACGGACTCGTATATGGCGGAGCGGCTGGACCGCGGCGCGGTGTGCGCGAAGACGGTGCAGGCGAGCGCGCTGAATGGGATGCGGCGGTTCAGCGATGCTTGGGCTGTACTGCAGACGATGGGCAGGGCTGAAGGCGAGACGTGGGAGGCGAAGTACGAACGGGCCCGGGCTGCCGTGGGGATGGGCAGCGCCGAGGCCGCGCTGCACTGGAGTGCAGAGGCGTTCGAGGTGGTTCCGGTGGAGTCGCTGGATAGTGCGAGAGTGCTGCGAGGGGACGCACTGCAGATGGCAGGGAGGTACCGCGAGGCGGCCGGGGTGTGGCGGGAGTACCTGGCGTCGCCGCGGGCGCAGCCTTATCGGGAGCAGGTGCTGGCGGCTCTTGCGCAGGTGGAACGACGGGTGGCAGCGGAAGAAGTCGCGGTGCTGAAGCAGTAGAGCAACGGGGGGCGGGGGTAGCACTTTGGGACGGGAAAAGAGAGGGCGCTGCGTGAGCAGCGCCCTCTCTTGCGTTCGGATGAGAAATTGTTTCCACGTAAGACAGAATCTGCATCGAGGTGTTAGGGTGGTCTCCTCAAAAGAATGTTGGTACGGAGGAACGACGGATGCGTGGACAGGTACGTGTGCTGGGCTTGCTTGCATGTGTGGGGGTAAGTGGGGCCTGCGTGGGGCAGGCGGTGCCGGCGGAGCAGGCGAATGAGGCGCGCATCGATAAGCTGCTTTCGCAGATGACGATCGAAGAGAAGATGAACCTGATCCGCGGCGGCGTTGAGGACCCGGCTGTGTACCAGGGGCAGGCGGGTTATCTGCCCGGAGTGCCGCGGCTGGGTGTGCCTTCGCTGCGCTTTGCCGATGGGCCTCCGGGTGTATTGACGCGGGTGCCGGCGCAGGCGGAGACGGCGACGATGGGCGTTGCCGCAACGTGGAGCGTGGCCGATGCGGAGGCGAACGGTGCGACGATTGGGCGCGAGGCACGGTCGCTGGGCATCGACGTGGTGCTGCAGCCGTTCATCAACATCGACCGCGATATTACGTTTGCGCGTGGGTACAACACGTTTGGTGAAGACCCTTACCTGACGGGGCAGATGGGCGCGGCGGAGATCCGGGGCGCGCAGGCGCAGGGCGTGATGGCGCAGGCGAAGCATTACGTCGGCTACGACACGGATTCGTACAACGTGTTTATCGATCAGCAGACGCTGCACGAGGTGTATGTCGCGCCGTTTGCAGAGGCGGTAAAGGCGGGGGTGTCGTCGGTGATGTGCTCGTATAACCGGCTGAATGGGCCGTTTGCGTGCGGCAACGCCAACACGCTGAAGACGATTTTGAAGGGTGAGATCGGGTTCAAGGGGTTTGTGACGTCAGACTGGGGTGCGGTTCATAGCGTCTCGTTTATCAACGAGGGGCTGGACATGGAGATGCCCGGCACGGCGCCAAAAGATAGTCCCTTTGCGGGGATGATGCATACGTTCTTCGAGACCGGGCCGGCCGAGAGCGGAATGCCGACGAAGATGAATGAGGCAGTGCTGGCGGGGATGTTGGGTGGGTCGATTCCGGAGGAGCCGAAAGTGGGCGGCATGGATTTCTCGGCGTTTCCGCGCGACAAGGACACGAAGGTGATGCGCGATGCGCTGGCGGATGGCTCCGTAAGCGAGGCGACGGTGACCGCGGCGGCGCGGCGGGTGTTGTATGAGATGGACCGCTTTGGATATCTGGACGGCAAGCAAAAGCACAATGTGACCCCGCAGGATGTGGAAGAGAACGCGGCGGTGATTCGCAAGACGGCCGCGGATGCGGCGGTGTTGCTGAAGAACGAAAGCGGCGTGTTGCCGTTGAAGACGGCGGATACGATTGCCATGATTGGCCCGGGCGCGGGGCAGGTTGCGGCGATCGGTACGTTCGGCGAGCGTTCCGGCGGATTGACGGAACGTCAGGTTGGGCCGGTGGATGCGTTGAAGAAGCTGGCGCCGGGTGCAAAGGTGACGTTTGCTGTGGACGACGATATGACCGGCGTGCCCGTTGAATCGGCGCGACTTTCGCATGATGGCAAGCCGGGTTTGCTGCGGACGGTCGGGGGTTCTGGCGCCGGCACGACGACCGTGGATTCGGAACTGAACTTTACGAAGAGCAATGGCAAGGCGCTGCCTGCGAACAGCGAGGTGACCTGGACGGGAACGCTGACCGTGCCGAAGGCTGGGAGCTACTGGCTTTATCTGCAGGTGCTGGGCGGGCGCGGGATTTTGTCGATGGATGGTAAGGACATTGCACGGACCGGGGCGACCAAGGGCACGGTGCACGGGGATATTCAGCATGCGACGCAGGATAATGGCTTCCCGACGACGGACGGTTTGGACAACGTGCGGCGTGCGGTGGAGTTGACGGCGGGAGCCCATGCGATTTCGGTGAAGACGACGGGCGATACGTCGAACAATCCGGAGCAAGTACGGCTGAACTGGATGACGCCGGAGCGGCGTGCGGCAGACCACGCCGCGGCCATCGAGGTGGCGCGCCATGCGAAGGTTGCGGTGGTGTTTTTGTGGACGCGCGGCAAGCCGAACTTCGGGCTGCCGGGCGAGCAGGACAAACTGGTGGAGGAAGTGGCTGCGGTGAATCCGAACACGGTGGTCGTGCTGAATGTGAGCCAGCCAATCGCGATGCCGTGGCTGGGCAAAGTCAAAGGCGTGCTGCAAATGTGGTGGCCGGGTGATGAGGGCGGCTGGGCGACTGCGGATGTGCTGCTTGGCAACGTGAACCCGGGCGGAAAGCTGCCGTTTACCTGGGGCAAAAAGCTGACGGACTATGCGGCTAACGATCCGGCGCATCCGGAACGCTCGGTCAAGGGTGTGGATGGGAAGACGACGTTCAGCGAAGGCGTGGATGTCGGCTATCGGTGGTTCGATGCGCAGGGGATTGCGCCTCTCTATCCGTTTGGGTTTGGGCTTTCGTATACGAAGTTCAGCTATAGCGGTTTGAAGACGGCGAAGGCTGAGGACGGCGGGCTGGATGTGTCGGTGGACGTCACCAACGCGGGGGACGTGGCCGGGGATGAGGTGCCGCAGGTGTATCTGGATGCGCCGGCGGAGAAGCCGGCGGGAATTCAGTTTGCGCCGAAGACGTTGGCTGCGTTCGACCGCGTGACGTTGGGGCCGAAGGAGACGAAGACCGCTTCGATGCATGTGGCGCCGCGGGCGTTTGAGGCCTGGTCGACGAGCGAGAACAAGTGGGTACGGTTTGGGGATAGGAAGGTTGAGGTTGGAGGGTCTTCGCGGGAGTTGAAGTTGACGGCGGAGGCTCGGTAGGGATTGCAACGGCAACGGCAACGGCGCTCGCGCAGAGAGCGCAGAGAAAAGCGCAGAAGAGCGCGGTTTTGTCTTGGCTGGAGCGAGGTGTCGGTTGCTGTGAAGACGGGGTGTGTTCGCGTGTCTCGCGGGATTGTGGGAGCATGGTGGAGTTGCATAGGTCCACGCGGGAGCGGTGAAGCGGATGCGGGTAAACCGGCGGGAGTTTGTGGTGGGGGCGGCGGCGTTTGGGGCGGTGTGCGGGCGCGGTGGTTGGGCGCAGACGGCTGCGGCTGGGCCAGTGGTGAAGACCCCGTTGGGTTCGCTGCAGGGGTTGGCGATGGACGGGGTGCGGGTGTTCCGCGGGGTGCCGTTTGCGCAGCCGCCGGTGGGCGAGTTGCGGTTTCGGGCTCCACGGAAGCTGGCTGGCTGGAGCGGCGTGAAAGATGCGACGCAGTTTTCCGCATCGCCCATGCAGAGCGGCGAGCCAGGTGTGACGCATAGCGAGGATTGCCTCTATCTGAACATCTGGGCGCCGGAGAGCGGTGGGCCGCACCCGGTGTTTGTCTGGATTCACGGCGGCGGATTTACGGGTGGACATGCGTTTGAGCCGGTGTATGACGGCTCGGAGTTTGCGCGGCAGGGAATCGTGTGCGTTACGGTGGCTTACAGGCTGGGCGTCCTGGGCTTCCTGGATGTGGAGCCGGTGCTGGGAGCGTCGTATGCCGGCAGCGCGAACAATGCGCTGCGGGATCTGATCACCTCGCTTGAATGGGTGCAGCAGAATATCGGCAGCTTCGGGGGCGATCCCGCACGAGTGACGATTGGCGGCGAGTCGGCGGGGGCGAAGTTGACGGATGTGCTGATGGGCGTGCCGGCAGCGGAGGGGTTGTTCCACCAGATGATCTCTGAGAGCGGCGGCGCGGAGCGGGTTTGGGATCGGGCGAACGCGGAGAAGGTGGGCGCGGGCTTTGGTGAGGCGTGGCATGCGGCGAGCGGGATGCCCGCGGCTTCGATCAAGACGGTGGCGGCGGAGAAGCTGATTCCGGTGCAGAAGGAGTTTATGGATGACTGGCCGAAGCATTTCCCGCTACGGCCCGAGGTGGATGGCGCGTTGTTGCCGCGACTGCCGATCGAGACGATTGCGCAGGGTTCGGCCAAGGGCAAGCGGTTGCTGATTGGGACCAATCGCGATGAGAGTGCGCTGTTTGTAGGGCCGCATCCGGCGGAAGATCCGACGGCGAAGGATGTTGGCAACCTGAGCCTGCCGGCGTTCGAACAGGTATTCGCGAAGTACGCGAAGGTGTATCCGGAGATGACGGCGGAGCGACGCCGCATTCGCGCGCTGACGGCGGAAGAGTATTGGGTTCCGTCGGTGCGCGTGGCGGATGCGGCCGCCGACACCGGCTGCGAGACGTATATGTACCGGCTGGATTTTGCCGAGACGAGCGGACGGTTGAAGGGGTTCGCGTTCCACTCGCTGGATGTTGGGCTGGTGTGGGATAAGCCGCATGCCGCGGCTGAGAATGCGGCTGCGGAGGCTGCGCTGGCGAAGCAGATCCACGATGCGTGGTGCGCGTTTATCAAGGGCGGTGCGCCGTCCGCAGCCGGCTTGCCGGAGTGGCCGCGGTACAAGAGCGGCGAGCGCGCGACCATGCTGCTCGACGCGATAAGCCGCGTGGAGAACAAGCCGCAGGAGGAAGAGTTGCGGCTTTGGGATGGGGTGCTGTAGCTTTGGGGGCCGGAATGCGGCAGTTTGCAATGGTGTTGGTGATGGTGAGTGTTCTGTCGCCGATGACCGGGGCGGAGCCCACGAGCGCAGCCTCCGCGGCGTTCGACGCCTACGTGGGCCGGGTTGAAGCGCGACTGGCCAGCGAGCATCGCGCGGAAGGAACGTTTCTGGCGCCTGGAGCAGATGCCGGCGGAGAAATCCAGAGGCTGCGGCAGGGCGAGGTGGTGATCGACCGGATGACGCCTGAGGGTGGCGCTGAACTGCCTGGTGCTCTGCTGCATGACTGGCGTGGGACGGCGTTTGCGCCGGGCGTGACGGCGGCTCAGTTCGAACGCATGCTGAAGGACTACGGGGCTTATCCTCGGCGATTTGCGCCGCAGGTTCTGGCTGCGCGGGTGGAGTCCGGTGCGGGCGGCGACCAGATGGTGACCTGGATGCGGGTGCGCCAGAAGCATGTGCTGACGGTGGTGCTCGACACCACGTATGACGTGAGCTTCGGTAGGCTGAATGTGCGCGATGGCTTCAGCGCGTCGCGAAGCGTAACGATGTTGGAGATCGAAGGCGTAGGAACAGCGCACGAGCGCACGCTTGGGCCGGATGAGGAGCATGGCTTTCTATGGCGGATCAACACCTACTGGAGCTACGAGGAGCGCGATGGCGGTCTCTATATCCAGGTGGAATCGGTCTCGCTGAGCCGGTCGATCCCGACAGGTTTGGGCTGGGCCGTGAGGCCATTTATCGAGAGCGTGCCGCGCGAGTCGCTGGAATTTACGTTGCGGTCGGCGTGTGCGGCGGTGAAAACAAGATGATTTGGCGTCCCCGACGGGATTCGAACCCGTGTTCTCGCCTTGAAAGGGCGGCGTCCTAGGCCTCTGGACGACGGGGACGCGATGTTGGACGAGAAGAGGACGCGGCCCCACGCCGCGATTAATCTGCCTCTCTGAGGTTAGTGGAGTTGGGGTGTTGTGTCAAAGGTTGTGGCGGGTTTCCCACGCGTGAGCTTTGACTTCCCATGTCTCAGAATCGCGACATGGGGCACCCGACAGTTTGTTCCGGGTCTCAGGGTGGGGCGGTTGAGCGTCTTTCCGCGTCCTCTTTCCGCATCCTCGTGGCGCGTGGCTCATCTAACTGGGCGAAAGCCGAAAACTGAGAAGGTTGCCCGGGCCCTGGCCCGCCGGCGGAAAGACTGCATGACGAACGGGATGTATGGAGTGACGCGAGTGCTGAGGAATGAGTTGCGGGGTAAGGTTGGCGCGGTTGCGATTGGCCTGTTGAGCGCGGCCGGTTTGGTGGGATTAGCCGGGTGCAGGCAGGCTGCGCCGGCGGCGGCACCCGCGATGCAGGCGCTGCCGGTGATGGTGGCGCCAGTCTCGTTGAACCCGGTGCCCGAAGGCGACACGTATGTGGCGACGATCAAGAGCCGGCGCTCCGCCACCATGCAGCCGCAGGTGGATGGCAACCTGACGCGGATTTATGTGACCAGCGGCCAGGCTGTGAAGCAGGGGCAGTTGCTGATGCAGATCGACCCGCTGAAGCAGATGGCGACGGTGGAGCAGCAGGCGGGCTCGCAGGCGCAGGCGAATGCGACGTACGAGTTCAACAAGAGCGAGGTGGAGCGGCAGAAGAAGCTGTACGAGGCCGGCATCACCTCCAAACAGGCCTACGATACGGCCGTTGGGAACTTCGAGGCGGCGAAGGGCGGGTACCTGGCGAGCCAGGCAGGCGTAGCGACGCAGAAGCAGGAGTTGGCGTACTACCAGATTCGCGCTCCGTTCGCGGGTGTGATCGGCGACATTCCCGTGCACCAGGGCGACTACGTAACGCCGAGCACGGTGCTGACGACGCTCGATGAGAACTCCGGGCTCGAGGCGTATATCTATATTCCGACCGAACGCTCGAGCCAGGTGAAGCTGGGGCTGCCGGTGGATATTCTTGCGACCGATGGTACGGTGCTGGCACACTCGACGATTAGCTTTCTTTCGCCCGAGGTCGACAACGGGATCCAGGGGATTCTGGCAAAAGCCGAGATGCCCGCGGGCCAGGTGCGCAACCAGCAGGTGGTGAATGCGCGTGTGGTGTGGAGCGAGAAGCCAATGCCGACGGTGCCTGTGCTGGCGGTGACTATGGTCGGCGGTCAGCCTTTTGTGTACCTCGCGGTGCCCGGGCAGGGACCGCTTGCGAATGGGTTTGTTGCGCACGAGGTTCCGGTAAAGCTTGGGAGTATCGATGGAAACAACTATCCGGTGCTTGGCGGATTGAAGCCTGGCGATCGCGTGATTGAGAGCGGCTTGCAGATGATCGGCGAGGGGATGCCGGTGATGCCGTTGACTGGACCCCCGGCAGCCGGTGCGGGAACGCACGCCGGGGCGTAGGGAGCAAGGCGCTCTCACAAAGAGCGCAAGGAATTGCGCAAAGGGGCGCAGAGGAACGGCTTTAGGGCGAGGGTACGGGTTTGGTTGATTTTTTTATACGACGGCCGATTTTTGCAACAGTATGCGCGCTGCTGATCATTCTGGCCGGTGCGATCTCGATTCCGACGCTGCCGATCTCGCAGTTCCCGCAACTGGCGCCGCCGCAGGTGGTGGTCACGTCGAACTACGTGGGTGCGAACGCGGCGCAGGTGGAATCGGCGGTGACGATTCCGCTGGAACAGTCGATCAACGGCGTTGAAGGCTCGCGGTACATCTCTTCGGTCTCGGCGAACGACGGGACCTCGGCGATTACCGTTACGTTCAATACGGGTTACGATCTGAATATAGCCGCAGTGGACGTGCAGAATCGTGTCGCGTCCGCCAGCGGACGGCTGCCTGCCTCGGTGAACAACACCGGTATCACCATAACCAAGGCCAACTCGAACTTCGTGCTGGTGGCTGGATTCTTCTCGCCGGATAAGTCGCTCTCGCAGGAGTTCGTTTCAAACTACATCGACGTGTACGTGAAGGATGCGCTGAAGCGCGTTCCCGGCGTGGGCGATGTGACGGTCTTCGGCGAGCGCAAGTATGCGATGCGGGTGTGGCTTGACCCTGCCAAGCTGGCGGCGCGCGGGCTGACGGCGCTGGACGTGACGAACGCGCTGAGTGAGCAGAACGTCGAGATTCCTGCAGGGCAATTGGGCTCGCCGCCGAACGATGGCAAGCAGGCGTACCAGATGGCGGTGCGGGTGGTTGGGCGTTTAACCGATCCGCAGCAGTTCGACAACATCGTGTTGAAAAATCAGCCTGGCGCTGCGGCGGGTAATGGCGCGGGTTTGGTGTTGCTGCGGGATGTTGGCTATGCGCAGCTGGGCGCCGAGAACTATGCGACTTCGTTGAAGTTTTCAGGCGGTGACGCGGTCGGTATCGGCATCGAGCAGCTTTCGACGGCGAATGCGCTGGACGTGGCAAAGCAGTGCCGACAGGTGCTGAATACGCTGAAGAAGAACTTCCCGCCGGGCATCGACTATCGTGTTGCGGTCGATACGACGCAGACGGTTTCTGACTCGATTCGCGAGGTCCTCATTACGCTCGCGGAGGCGATCGTCATCGTGATCATCGTCATCTTCCTGTTCCTGCAGGATTGGCGCGCGACGATCATTCCCGCGGTGACAATTCCCGTTTCGTTGATTGGAACGTTCCTCTTCATCAAGCTCTTCGGGTTCTCGATTAACTCGCTGACGTTGTTCGGCATTACGCTGGCGACAGGGCTTGTGGTTGACGACGCGATTGTCGTCATCGAGAACGTGCAACGGCACATTGGCGAGGGCGATCGCGACGCGCACCACGCGACCAGCGTCGCGATGGGCGAGGTGACGAGCGCCGTCATCGCAACATCGCTGGTGTTGATCTCGGTGTTCGTGCCGGTCAGCTTCTTCCCGGGTACGACGGGCATCCTGTACAAGCAGTTCTCGCTGACGATTGCGTTTGCCATTGCGATCTCGGCGTTCAATGCGCTGACGCTTTCGCCTGCGCTGGCGGCGATCCTGCTGCGGCAGGAGCAACACCACGGTGGCCTGCTGAAGCTGATCGACGATGCGATCAAGGCGCTGGGCCGCTGGTATGCCAGTGCCATCACGCTGCTGGTGATGCGCTTGAAGACGGTGATGGTGATCCTGTTTATCGCGGGGCTTGCGGCCACGGTTTACATGTACCAGCATGTGCCGACGGCGTTCGTGCCCAGCGAGGACCAGGGCTACTTCCTGTGTATCGTGCAGACGCCGCCAGGAGCCTCGCTGGCGTACACAACGGACGTTGCCGACAAGGCTGCGAAGATCATCTTGCAGGATGACGATGTGTATGGCACGTTTGCCGTGATGGGCTTCTCTCTGAGCGGCGGTTCGACCCCGAACGCCGGCCTGCTGTTTGCGCCGTTGAAGCCGATTGACGAACGGACGAAGAAAGGGCCCGGGCACACGCAGGCCGATATCGTAAAGCGGATTGCGCCGAAGTTGTTTGCCGTTCCGGGCGGCATCGTCGCCGCGTTTGAGCCGCCGCCGATCCAGGGTATCGGTACCGTCGGCGGGTTCCAGTTCATCCTGCAGGATAACGGCCGCAATACCTTCGCGCAGATGGACCAGGTGGTGAAGAAGATGGTCGGTTCTTCGCGGATGCCGGGTGCGAAAGTGGTTGGGCTTTACTCTCCGTTTACCGCCAACGATCCGCAGTTGTCGGTGACGATCGACCGCGAGAAAGCGGAGGCGATCGGCGTGCCGCTGAGCCAGATTGGGGCTGCGTTGCAGACGTTCATGGGATCGACGTACGTGAACGACTTCGACTTCAACAACCGTTCGTACCGCGTGTACGTGCAGGCGGACGCGCAGTACCGCCGCAATGCCGCGGACTTGCGCGAGTTCTATGTGCGGTCGAACTCCGGAGCCATGGTGCCGCTAGATAATCTGGTAGCCGCGAACGAGACGAGCGGCCCGCAGGTAATCTACCACTACAATCTGTTTCGGTCGGCGGAGCTCGACGGTTCGGCTGCACCAGGGTTGTCTTCGGGGCAGGGACTTGCCGCGATGCAGCAGTTGTTTGAAAAGAACAAGCTGCAGGGCATGTCGTTCTCCTGGACCGGGCTGGCGCTCGAAGAGATTGAATCGGCGGGCAAGGCAGTCATCATCTTTGGGCTTGGATTGCTGGTGGTTTACCTGACGCTTTCGGCGCAGTATGAGTCGTTCGCGCTACCGTTCATCATCCTGCTGGCGGTGCCGATGGCGATCCTGGGCGCACTCGGTCTGATTGCGCTACGTGGGCTGGTCGATGACGTGTACGTGCAGATTGGACTCGTCATGCTGATCGGCTTGTCTGCTAAGAACTCGATTCTGATCGTCGAGTTCGCGGAGCAGTTGCGAGAGCAGGGCCGGTCGATTATGGAGGCGGCCATCGAGGCGGCTGAGTTGCGGTTGCGGCCGATCCTGATGACATCGTTCGCGTTCATCCTGGGTGTGCTGCCGCTCTACTTTGCGACGGGCGCAGGTGCGAATGGGCGGCACTCGGTAGGTACGGCGGTGGTGGGCGGCATGGTGCTTTCAACGGTGCTCAACCTGGCGTTTATCCCGGTGCTGTACGTGCTGCTGAAGAGCTTCCTCGAGAGCTTCAAGCGCAAGACGCCGCCGGATGCGGGACAAGGCGAGGCGCACGGCAGGCACGAGGTACCGGCCGAGGTAATGTAGAAAGCTGTTTATGAAAACGCAAGGCTCCGAGCTTTGGCTCGGGGCCTTCTGTTGTTTCCATGGTGGACGCGGGAGCAACGATGAGCCGTACTGGAATGCAATGCGGAACCCCGTTAGGCTGACTGGAACACTGCGGTCTTGGCTTTGATCCCACGGCAGCAGTTTACGAAATCCATGCTTAGTTTCAGTGGCGTTCATCTTGTGTTGAAGAAATATTTACTGTCCGCTCATAATGTCGAGTCGGTACGGACCGCATACTCGAAGTCATAACAGAACTGCAACCCAGCGGGGTCTTCCCCGATCTCAGGTTTTTACTGCGGGCCCCCGTTTGTGCAGATTCTCCCGCGAACCGCTTGACGCGGCGGTTCGATGAACGTAACTCCTGACGAGATGGGAATCGATGTGACGCCGGAATGTTGTTCTTCCGGCTCAGGCCTTGTCGCGTCTGGCGACGGGTTGTCACGCAAGTTCCGACCAGAAGGCAACAAGCAAAGGATGATGATGATAGTTTTGCGTAACTTTTTGAGGTCAGATGCGGCCCATGTTCGGCGCACGTGCGCGATGTCGGCGACGGGGCTGCTCGCTGTCTCAGCTGGAATGATGATGGCGCAGGGCGTCTCGGGCCTTCAGGGTTCGGTGGCCGACGCCAAGGGCGGGATGATCTCGAAGGCATCGGTCAGCGCCAAGAATGACACAACCGGCAAGGTTTACAACGGGACGGCCGACGACCTGGGCCACTTCTCGCTGGCCGGTGTTCCGGCGGGCGCGTACACCGTGACGGTGACGGCGCCGGGCTTCTCCGTGACGACGGAGCGCGCAATGGTGACGGCAGATGGAACCGGCATGGTCTCGGTGACGCTACAGGTAAACAGTGCGACCGATTCGATTGAGGTGGAGGCGAATGCGACGCGTTCGGTGGCTGCCAAGCTGGCACCAATGGATGCACTTCTCGACGAGACCTCCGCGCGTACCGAGATCACGTCGACCATGATCAAGAACTTCATATCTCCGGTTGCGGACTATGGCGAAGCGGTTGAGATGGCTCCTGGCACCTTCACCACGAACGGCAACGGGGTTGGACTGGGCCAGTCGAAGACGAACTTCCGCGGCTTTCCGGATGGCGACTACGACATCAAGTTCGACGGCATTCCATGGTCGGATACGAACAGTGTCTCGCATCACTCGTGGGCATTTTTCCCAACGCAGTTCCTGGGCGGTATTGACTTCGATCGTTCGCCGGGAACAGCGTCGACGATCGGGTACGCGCCGTTTGGCGGCTCGATCAACCTGCTATCAAAGCCCTTCTCGCCCGTACAGAATATCCGCGGCAGCGTGTCATACGGATCCTTCAATACCAAGCTCTACGGCGGCGAGTACGACTCGGGCAACTTCGGTCCTGGTCATAAGCTGAACCTGAACGTCGACGTTCACCACCTGGGTTCTGATGGCTATCAAACGCACAACTACCAGACGCGCAACGCGGGTGACATCCAGGTCCAGTACAAGCTGTCGGAGAAGACGGTGCTGACTGGGTTCTCGGCTGTGATCTGGCTGGACGCAAACACACCGAACTTCAACGCCACTCGCTGCCAGATGTACGGTGCCGGCAGCAACTACACGTGTACGGGAGCCAACGCTCCCTTTGCGGGTTCAGGCCTCAACTTCTACCTGACGGATAACTCGGACCCACTGCTTTACCTGGATTATCAGTACAACTACTACCATGTGCCTACCGATTTTGAATATGTCGGTCTGCATAGTGAGCTTGGTCACGGCTTCATCCTCGACTTCAAGCCCTACACCTATAACTACGATAACTCTGAGAAGTACTCGAACGCAGTTCCGATCACCAACAATGCCGCTCTGGTTGGCACAACCTATGCTCCCCTTGGCGTGAAAATCGCGAATACCTGTAACACCCTCGTCAAGGGTAAGTACACCTGCGGCGTCGATAAGTACAACAGCTATCGCACCTACGGCGAGACCTCGCAGCTCAGCCAGGTATCGAAGTTCGGTATCCTGCGTGCCGGCATGTGGTACAGCTGGGCAAACACGAATCGCCACCAGTTTCCGGCCGATCCGCTCACCCATTGGCTTGATGCTCCGCTGCCTAACTTCTCGGAGACCTTCGTACAGGACTCCTATCAGCCATTCGCTGAATACGAGTTCCATCCGACGTCGAAGTTGTTCATCACTCCGGGCGTCAAGTTCTCCTACTACACCATCGGCACCAAGCAGTATGCCGACAACGGCGGCAAGATCGGTGGATTGGGCACGAACAACCCGACCAGCTTCATCTCAAACGGCGGCAGCTACTTCTCAACTCTCCCGTCCGTCGCCGGCAACTATCACATTCACAACAACTGGTCTGTGTACGCGCAATACGCTACGGGCACGATCGATCCGCCGTCCAGCACCTTTGACTTCACCCAGTCGGCCACCGGAACTCCGGTGTTCACACTGCCCCAGCAGCAGAAGACGACCACCTACCAGACCGGAACCGTTTTGAAGGTGAAGCGCGCGACGTTGGATGTGTCTTACTACCATATTCACTTCGCTAGCGGTTACTCCTCCTTCACGCCACTCGATACCGGCGAGCCAGTGTACTATCCGACTCCTCCTTCGTTGACCCAGGGTGTGGAGGCAGAGAGTAACATCTCCTTCACGCACGGACTGGGCTTATATCTGAACGCCAGCTACGATAATGCGAAATATGTCGGCAGCGCGGTCACTTATTGCAACCCTTCCGCTACCGGTTGCAATTCTTCCACGCCCACGCTCAACATCCCGACGCCAGGTGGCCTCTGGGTCGCCAGTACTCCGTCCGACATCTTTACGGAAGGTGTGACCTACCAACATAAAGGATGGGATGCGGCTCTCTTCAACAAGACAGTCGGCACCCAGCGTCTGGACGACGGAGCCTTCCACAACGAGTCGACCATCTCTCCGTTCACGTTGACCAATCTGTTCGTCAACTACACGATTCGGGGCAACAGTCGATTCAACAATACGAAGCTGCGTTTGAGCTTCAACAACCTCTTCAATGAGCACAACATCACCGGCGATGCGTTGGCAAGCAAGGTGACGGCGAATACCCTCACCGCGAACGGCACAACGTACGCCGATCCGTTCAACGCGAACTTTGCGGTCGCCCCGGTGTCGGGTGCGGATGCGATCACGATCCTGCCGGGCCGCAGCGTTATTTTCTCCGCGACGTTTGGGTTCGGTCCGAAGGATCGCTAGACCGGATATCGCACTAGCCAGCAAAGGCATCCCATCCGGGGTGCCTTTGCAATTTCCACGCGTGAAGCTGCGCTGCTCCTTATCCGATGACGAAAGCTGCAGGGGCGGCCTTCGTCTCAGCAGGCTTTCAGGTATGCTGCGGGGATGGTTGAGAATGGGCTTGCGAAACGGCTTACCTCCGTCGATGTGCTGCGCGGTATCACCATCGGCTTCATGATCCTGGTGAACGATCCGGGCAGCAGCGAGGCCTATGCCCCGCTGAAGCATGCGGATTGGAATGGCTTTACCTCGACTGACCTGGTCTTTCCGACGTTCCTGTTCGTCGTCGGCATCACTACGGTGCTTTCGTTGAGCGGGCGCATGGCCCGGGGAGTGCCTCGGCGAGACTTGTTCCTTGGCATACTGCGGCGCGCTGTGGTGATCTACCTCTTTGGACTCCTCGTGAACGCCTTCCCGTTTACAAATCTGCACACGGTGCGGTTTGTCGGTGTGTTGCCGCGCATCGCGCTGTGCTATTTCGTCGTCGGATCGCTGTACCTGTGGAACCAGGGCTGGCGCGACAAGGTTTTGCTGCTGGTGGTCGCGCTGGTTAGCTATTGGGCGCTGCTGCGATTCGTGCCGGTGCCGGGGTATGGCGTGCCCACGCACGATGTGCCGCTGCTGGATAAGGATGGGAACCTTTCGGCATGGCTCGACCGCTCGATGTTTCCGCCGGCGCGTTTGTACGAGAAGACGCGCGATCCGGAGGGACTGCTGAGTACGATTCCGGCCGTAGGAACGGCGCTGCTGGGAGTGCTGACGGGGTTGTGGCTGAAGACATCTCGCAGCTTGTGGCAGAAGATCGCCGGCATTGCTGGAGCGGGTGCGGTCTGCGTGCTGCTGGGTTGGCTGTGGAACTTCACATTCCCGATCAACAAGAAGATGTGGACGAGCTCGTATGTGCTCTTTGCGGGCGGGCTGAGTCTGTTGCTGCTCGCGGTCGCGATGGCGCTGGTCGATCTGCCAAAGTGGCGGGCGGAGGTGCGCGACCGCGTTTGGATGCCGGCGCTGGTCTTCGGCACGAATGCCATTACGGCGTATGTTTTGTCGGAGTTGCTGGCGGGAGCGCTCTACTCCATCCAGCTGGCGCCGAAGTACAGCCTGCACCACTGGATGTGGGGTCGGATCTACCCGGCGGTGCCGGACGCGGCGTTCGCCTCGCTGGTTTATTCGCTGGGGTATGTGGCTGTTTGCTGGGGAGTGGTGTTTCTGCTTTGGCGCAAACGGATTTTTCTTAGGATTTGAAGAGCTTTGTCCTGCCGGACGGGCCCGCTTGTCGCGCGGCGCGACCACTTCGTGGGGTTTTGGGCTTCGCGCGGTCCTCCCGTTGGTCGGCACAAATCTCCGTGCCCACCAACGGGAGGACCACGCGAAGCTTAGAAGGCCATGGAATGGCCCTAGTTGAAGCCGCGGCGGCTGCGCGATTTCGGATCGCCGCCGCCGAACTCGCGGTCGCGAATGCGTTCGGCGAATTCGCTCGCATCGACATTGCGCTGCTTCTTCTCGGCTGCGGTGAAGCTGCGCTCTTCCGAGCGCGAGATGCGCTTGTGCGCGGTCATGCCCTCGAGCAGGAACTCGGCGGCTGATACCGCGACTTCCGGCTCCGACTTGGCGGTGACACGCAGCGGCGAGAGCTTGTCGAAGAGCCCCTGGATCTGCTTCAACTCGGCGAGTGATGCGGAGGATGGCTGCACGTCGTTCAACTGCACCGTCCCGCCCAGGTTGAACCACTGCTCGATCTGCTGCGTGTTCAGCCCGGGAAAGTGCTGGTCGAAGGTGTTGGCGACGGATTGCCGGATGATCTCGCGGACCACCGTGTCGGCACCGCGCATCTCGCCTTCGTACTCGAGCTCGATCTTGCCGGTGATGCCGGGGAGCGCGGCGTAGATGTCGCCGACGCGCGGAACGACGAGGCTTTCGCCGTGGATGAGAGCCCGGCGTTCAGCGTTCGAGACCACCAGCTCCATGGTGGAGATGGGCAGACGCTGTGAGACGCCGGAGCGCTTGTCGACCTTCTTGTCTTCACGCGCGGTGAAGGCAATGCCTTCGACAATCTGGCGAATGTAGTGCGGAATCTGGATGTTCTGGATGGTGTTGTCGCCCGGGGCGTAGCTGCGCGCGGTCCACGCTTCCTGCTCGGTGATGGCGATACCTTCGTCGACGGATTCCGGGTAGTGCGTGCGGATCTCGCTGCCGATGCGGTCCTTCAAAGGGGTGACGATCTTGCCGCGCGCCGTGTAGTCCTCGGGGTTGGCGGAGAAGACGATGGCGACGTCGAGCTCCAGGCGGACCGGGTAGCCTTTAATCTGCACGTCGCCTTCCTGCATGATGTTGAAGAGCGCGACCTGGATCTTGCCGGCGAGGTCGGGGACTTCGTTGATGGCGAAGATGCCGCGGTTGGCGCGGGGCAGCAGCCCATAGTGCATGGTCAGCTCAGACCCGAGCTCCTGCCCAGAGCGCGCGGCTTTGATCGGGTCGACGTCGCCGATCAGGTCGGCGACGGTCACGTCCGGCGTGGCAAGCTTTTCGACGTAGCGGTCGAGGGGCGTCATCCACGCGATGGGAGTGTCGTCGCCGTTTTCCGCGATGAGGTTCTTCGAGAAGCGGCTGAGCGGGTGGTAGGGGTTGTCGCGGAGCTCGGAGCCGGCAACGTAGGGCGAGAACGGATCGAGCAGCGTGGTCAAAGCACGGAGAATGCGAGACTTCGCCTGGCCGCGCAGGCCGAGCAGGATGAAATTGTGGCGCGAAAGCACGGCGTTGACGATCTGCGGCACGACCGTGTCGTCGTAGCCGACGATGCCGGGGAAGAGCGATTCTTTGTGCTGGCCGCCCTTGGGCGCGGTCGTCCGCAGGCGCGTGATCAGGTTGTCGCGGAGCTCATCTTTGACGGAGCGGGAGACCCGTTCGGGAGTGTATTCGGATTTGCGGAGTTCGCCGAGAGTCTGGGGCAGTGCTGCGGGTTTCGCCATGATGGAAGTATAGACGTTTGGGGGTGGCGCAAGGATTCCGGCGGGTGTGTGGTCAAAACGCGTTGAAGGCTAAGGACGAAGCCAACGCTGCATGTGCGGATAGGGCAGGAGCCCGATTGCTGCGGCTCGTTTCGCATCGAGCGTAAGGCCCATCCACTGCAGCAACGGGACGCCGGCATGGCCTTGAGCGTACCTTGCAATCAGCGATTCGGCGGACCCGTGATAGCCGTGCTGGTGGAAGACGACCTCCGGCGGGAGGCCGAGGTGCACGGCGGCGGCGTAGGACCATGCCTGCGCGGCGATCTCGTCGCCCATGTTGTCGCCGGCGTTGGGGGCAGCTTCCGCGCGGCGTTCGGGCGTCATCACGGCGAGGTGTCCGGCTTCGTGCAGGAGATCGCCCGGGTGGAGGAGTTTGGCAGGGTCAACGATAAGGGCGTTTGGAGCGAGTGTAACGCCGGGCAGGAAGGTCGGCGCGTCGAGAGGCTCGATCCGCAGGGCAAGCCCGATCCCGCTCAGGAAATCGACGATTGTGTCGGCGTGCGGGTGCATGTCAGGCGCTGAGTTCGTCGCGCAGCGCGTCCATCTCCGCGAGGGCGTGCTGGTTGCCGGTGCGATTGGCGACGGCGATTCCGGTGTGCAGGCGTTCGAGCGCTTCGTCGGTGCGGCCGAGTTTGGCCAGGGTTTGGGCGGACATCTGGTACGCGGGAACATAGTCGGGCGATTGCGCGATCAGCTTCGTGAACTCGGCCAGGCCTTCTTCGGTGCGGGATTGGGCGATCAGCTCCATGGCGAGGCCGTAACGGGCGAAGGTGTCGGCGGGGTTCTGGGTCAGGATTTCGGTGAGGAGGGCCAGTTTGTCCATGGCTTGATTGTAGGGGTGGAGGAAGAGTTTTGCTGGGGGCGGGCAGAAAGCCTCGCGCAGAGTGCGCGGAGGAAGGCGCGGATTTGCGCGGCTAAAGGCCTGGGTGGTCGAGGGCGGAGAAGAGGGTGGGCAGGTCGACGTGGATGGAAGTGTTTGGCACTTCGAGACGGCTGGCCTGCGTCCAGGTTCGGCCGGAGCAGACACGGCCGGTGCGGGTCTGCGGATCGATAATCCAGATGGTTTCAACGCCCATCTTCTGGTAGTCAGCCGCGCGTCGTTCGGTTTCGGCGTAAGTATCTTCGGGCGAGAGGATTTCGATGATGAGAACAGGCGCTGTGGCCAGCACCCGGGTTTGGGGCCCTCTCCGAACGAGAACGAGGTCGGGAATCCTTATGCGGGTTTCAGCGACTTGCGTTCGCCATTCTGTGGCACCAATTACACCAAAGCTGGGCTCGTTCTGAACGAACCACGCGGCCAACAGCATTTGCACGCGACCGTGCTCCCAACTTCCCATGTTGCGCTCCACAATCTCGCCGTCGATATATTCACGGTCGGGCCGATAACTGGTTGCAAGGTATTCAGCAATCGGGATCATCACGGAAGTGGCCATGGCATCCTCGCTCTCACTGCGCCCTAGTCTAGCAGGAACGCGGGGTAAACTAGGGGGATGAGCGATGTTGTTGTGACGCGGAAGGTGAGCGAGTCGCAGTCGGAGCGATCGGAGATTATTTTTCCCGGAGATGCGAATGCTCTGGGGAATCTGTTTGGTGGACGGCTGATGCAGTATATCGACCTGGTAGGCGCGATGGCCGCGAGCCGGCACGCGCGGGCGATCACGGTGACGGCCAGCATGGATCACCTGGACTTCGTCGCGCCGGTGCACGTGGGCGATCTGCTGATCTTGAAAGCCAGCGTAAACCGCGCTTTTCGCACGTCGATGGAAGTGGGCGTAAAGGCGATGGTGGAGGATGTGCGCGCACAGAAGCTGCGGCATGTGAGCTCGGCGTACATCACGTTTGTGGCGGTTGATCAGCAGGGGCAGGGGTTGGTGGTGCCGCAGTTGGAGTTGGAGACCGACCACCAGCGGCGGCGCTGGGAAGATGCCGGGCGCCGGCGCGAGATGCGTGCGGGTGAGACGTTGCGGCGCAAGCGGTTGCGCGAAGAGTTGACGGCGGATTGGCATCTGTAGAACAGGGATCAGGGTTTAGAGCTCAGGGCTCAGTTGGAACAGGAGTGGGACATGGCAGCAGCAGGACAGGGAATGCCGCAGGGGCCGATGCCTCTGCCGGGTGTGCAGCATGTAATTGCGGTGGGCAGCGGCAAGGGCGGTGTCGGCAAGACCACCGTCGCGGTAAACCTTGCGGTCGCGCTGGGCAAGATGGGCTACAAGGTCGGACTGGTGGATGCGGATATCTACGGGCCGAATGTGCCGATGATGCTCGGCGTCACGCGTCAGCCGAACGTGGTGAACGAGAACCGCATCGAGCCGATTCTGTCTCATGGGGTGCGCTTTATCTCGGTCGGGTTGATCTCGCCGGGCGATAAGCCGATGGTGATGCGGGGCCCGATGCTGCACCAGATTATCCGCCAGTTTCTGCAGCAGGTGGAGTGGGGCGAGCTCGACTACCTCGTGATCGACTTGCCTCCGGGCACGGGCGACGTGGTGATTTCGCTTGTACAAACCGTTCCGCTTACCGGCGCGGTGGTCGTCTCGACCGGCTCTTCGGTGGCGTTGCAGGATGCACGCAAGGCGCTTGAGATGTTTCACCAGGTGAAGGTGGAGGTGCTCGGCATGGTAGAGAACATGTCGCAGATGCGCATGCCCGACGGCACCATGCTGGACGTCTTCGGCGCGGGCAGCACGGAGCGCACGGCGTCGCAGTTCGGGTTGGAGTTCCTGGGCTCGATCGACATGGACCCGAGCGTTCGCAAAGGCGGTGATACCGGGATGCCGGTCGCGCTGGCCGGGCGCGGGAGCGTGCTTGGCGGGGCGTTCTACGATGTGGCGGATAAGGTAATCGCGGCCGCGGACAAGATTGACAATGAGGACGTGATCGAGATTTCGTAGTGCTAGGCAGATATTCCCTTGACGGAATAATTTTGTTGGAGGAAGATTAGGGATGCCTTGCGAGGTCGAGTTCTCGGATGAGTTCGAGACCTGGTGGGACGGTCTGTTGGCTGCCGAGCAGGAGAGCGTCGATTATTCGGTTCGGCTCCTGGAAGAACAGGGCGTGCTGCTGAAAAGACCGCACGCTGATGCGATTCACGGATCGGGTTTTCCCAACCTGAGGGAGTTGCGTTGCCAGCATCAGGGTCGTCCGTACCGGATTTTGTACGCGTTTGATCCCCGGCGGATGGCGTTTCTTCTCGTCGGAGGAGACAAGACGGGCAATAGTCGCTGGTATGAGGAATGGATTCCGAAAGCCGAGAAAATCTTCGCGGACCATCTGAAGGAGATTAGCTCCGAATAGTACGAAGTTTTCAAGGACTTTAGAGAGGGTACATGGCTCGCAATTTCAAGGAACTTCGCGACAAGATGTCACCGGAGAGTCGGGCCCGAGTCGAAGAGCGCGTGCGCGAGACGCTGAAAGCGATGCCGCTTGAAGAGCTGCGAGGCGCGCGCGAACTGACTCAGGCTCAGCTTGCGCAGGTGTTGCAGGTGTCGCAGGGAGCGGTTTCAAAAGTGGAGCGGCGAGCGGATATGTACATCAGCACGCTTCGAAGCTACGTCAAGGCGGCTGGCGGAGAGTTGGAGATTCGTGCGGTGTTTCCGGAAGGCGCGGTGGTGATCAACCAGTTTGCCGATCTCGAGGTAAGTGCCGAGGAGACGCGATAGAAGGTACTTGACGCCCAGCGTAAACTTATCCCATGGCGGATGTAACGGCGCGCCAGCGCGCCATTTTGATGACGATTGTGGAGCGGTACATCGCCACCGGCGAGCCGGTCAGCTCCGGCGTCATAGCGCCCAGCCTCGGCGCCGCCAACGTTAGCTCCGCCACCGTGCGCAACGAGATGGTCGCGCTCGCCGACGCAGGCTGGCTGGAACAGCCGCATACCTCCGCCGGACGCGTTCCTACCGCGCGCGCCTTCAAGCTCTTCGTCGACGCCATCGGTGCAGATCGCCTCGCCATCTCCGCCGTCTCGCGCGAACGCCGCGAAGAGATCGACGCGCGATTTGCGGATGTGGCGGGCACGCAGGCGGTGCTCGAACGCACCAGCCATGTGCTGGCAACGCTTTCGAGCGGTGTCGGCGTGGCCATCGCCGCGATGCCTGGTGGAGACCAGTTGGAGCATGTGCATTTTTCGCGCCTGGCGCCCAGCCGCGTTCTCGCCGTGGTCGTCACGCGCGGCGGCATGGTGCGCGACCGTGTGCTGGCGCTCGATCGCGATCTTTCGCTCGCGGAGCTTGAAACCGCCGGTCGGTTTCTGAACGAGAACTTCCGCGGTTGGGAGATTGAACGCGTGCGCGCCGAGCTGCGAGCGCGGGTGGAGCGCGAACGCAGCGAATACCACCGGATGATGCAGTCGGTGGAGCAGCTTTGGGCGCGTGCTCTTCCTGAGGCTTCTGTCCAGCAGACCGTTTACGTGGAGGGTGTAGCCAATCTGGTTGGGGCGCATCCTATGAGTGGTGTTGACGACCGCGAACGTCTGCGCGAAATGCTTGGCGCACTCGAAGCCAAACAGAGGTTGGTCGACCTGCTGAATGCCTACATCGATACGCGGCAGGAAAGCGTTCGCGTGGTCTTCGATCTGGAGGAGCAGGCGCCGGAGATGGCCGGGCTGGTGCTGATTGCGGCGCGCGCGACGCTGGGCGGTGAAACGCTCGGCACCGTCGGGGTGATTGGTCCGAAGCGTATGCAGTACGAGCGGACGATGAGTGCGGTTGGGTACGTGGCGCAGGTGCTGGAGCGGCAGCGAGGTTTGGGGTAAACGCGATGCGAAGCGGGTGGGAGAAGATGACGCGGTGGGCGGGTATCGGCCACAATAGTAAGGATGCAGTTAACGGGCAAAGGACAGACGGGATGGTAGACGAGATGAGCAATGTCGTGGAGCAGGAACAGCATGAAGGCATCGTGGAGAAGGTAGAAGCGGGCATGGAATCGAATGCAGCGGGATCCGACGCTCCAGAGGCCGGCGCGCAGGAATCGGCCGAGCTGGCGCAGTTGCGCTCCGAACGCGATCAGACGCGCTCCGAGCTGCAGGCAATGACGGATCGACTGGCGCGGCTGCAAGCCGAGTTCGACAATGCCCGCAAGCGTGAGGCCAAGGAGCGTGCGGATGCGCGCGAGTACACCGTCGGCAGCACCGTGGAACCGTTCCTCGGCGTGATGGATAATTTTCAGTTGGCGCTGAAGGCGCAGGGCTCGCTCGAGCAGTTGAAGGGCGGCGTCGAACTGATTCTGAAGCAGATGGAAGAGGCTTTGCGCGGGCTGAATGTGACCGCCGTCGAGACGGTCGGGACGCAGTTCGATCCCCGGGTTCATGAGGCGCTCGGCAGCCTGGAGACAGCCGAGTATCCGGATCATCAGGTGATCGAGGAGATCCGGCGCGGGTACAAGATTCGCGAGAAGCTGCTGCGCCCGGCCATGGTGAAGATCGCGGTGAACCCCTCGCAGGTGAACGACTAAAAGGCAACGGCAAAGGCAGCGCGCGCAGGACGCTGAGGGAAGTGCCGCGAAGAACGCGAAGAGAGACTGGATTCGAGAGAGATGGCTACGGCGAACGTGACAAAGGTTGATTACTACGAGTTGTTAGGTGTAACAAAGACTGCGAGCGATGGAGAGCTGAAGACGGCTTACCGCCGGCTCGCCATGCAGTACCACCCTGACCGGAACCCGGACAATCCGGAGGCCGAGGCGAAGTTCAAGGAGTGCTCCGAGGCCTACTCGATCCTGAGCGATGCCGAGAAGCGCGCGGCCTACGACCGTTTCGGCCACGCTGCGTTCCAAGGCGGCGGGGGCGGCGGAAGCCCCTTCAGCGGAGGGTTCCAGGGCGGCTTCCAGGGCGATATGGGCGACATCTTCGGCGATATCTTCGGCGAGATGTTCAACATGGGCGGCAATCGGCGCGCCTCGCGCACGCAGCGCGGACGCGACCTGCGCTACGACCTCAGCCTGGAGTTTGAAGAGGCGGTCTTTGGCGTCGAGCGCGAGATCACCATCCGCCGCGCGGAAGCCTGCGAAGACTGCCGCGGAACCGGCGCCGCGCGCGGCAAGCAGCCGCAGACCTGCGCGCAGTGCAAGGGCTCCGGCCAAATGCGCTTCCAGCAAGGATTTTTCTCGGTCGCTCGAACCTGCCCGTCCTGCGGTGGCACCGGCACCGTCGTTACCGATCCCTGCAAGACCTGCTCCGGCCAGACGACGGTCGAACGCGAGCATAAGCTGTTGGTAAAGGTGCCGGCGGGCGTCGAGCAGGACACGCGCATTCGCTACTCCGGCGAGGGTGAATCAGGACGCTACGGCGGCCCCGCGGGTGATCTGTACGTCGTGCTGAACGTGAAGAAGCATCGCTTCTTCGAGCGCGATGGCGACGACCTGCACTGCGTCATGCCGGTCTCGTTCCCGCAGGCGGCGCTGGGTACCGAACTGACCATCGAAACGCTCGAAGGCCCGGAGACGATCAAGGTGCCGGAAGGCGTGCAGAGCGGCCGCGAGTTCCGTCTGCGCGGCAAGGGCGTTCCGCACCTGAACGAGCGCGGCAAGGGCGACCTGGTGGTGCAGATTCGCGTCGCCACGCCGACCAAGCTGACCAAGGAACAGAAGGACCTGATGAAGCAGCTCAGCGCGACCATGTTCGTCGAGAATGCGCCGCACTCGCGCGGGCTGTTCGAGAAGGTGAAGGATATCTTCAGCTAAGGCGCAGGTTGCTTTGCCGTGCTGCTTGGGGATCATCCTGGACCCGAATTGGACCCGGGTTGGACCCACCCTGGCTCCGCGAGGGTGGGGCACCCGAGTTTGTGCAGGGGCGTTAGCCCTTGACGCTTTGCACGATGCCCTTGGCGCGCAGGCCTTCCTCGGCCTTGGCGAAGTAGTCCTCGACCGTGCCTTGCGTCTTGATCCACTCCACGTAACGGCCGATGCCTTGTTCAATCGTGGTCTGGGGTTCGTAGCCGATGGTGCGGATGCGGCTGATGTCGGAGATGAGCGAGCGGATCTCGCCGGGGCGGAACTCGCCGCGCGCAAGCGGCGCGATCTTCACCCCGAGCTGGTCGGCGATGATGCCGGCGAGGTCGCGCACGCTGGTGGCACGGCCGCTGCCGACGTTGGCTGGCAGGCCGTCCAGCTTGTCGCTGGTTGCGGCGAGCAGGTTGGCGCGGGCGATGTCTTCGACGAAGCAGAGGTCGCGCGTCTGTCCGCCGTCCTCGTACACAATCGGCGGCTGCCCGTTGAGCAGGCGTGTGCAGAAGATGGCGATGACGCCGGTGTAGGGATTGAACAGCGACTGCCGCGGGCCGTAGGTGCAGGAGTAGCGCAGCGCCACAGTCGGGATGCCGGTCTGCTTGCCCCACAGCAGCACCAGCTTCTCCTGGTCCACCTTCGTGAGCGCGTACACGGTTTCGCCGCCGCCCGGCGTGTTCTCAGGCGTGGCGATGGACCTGGTCGGCTTGCCGCAGAGGGGGCAATGCACGCTGAAGTCGCCGGCGCGAAGCTGCTCCACCGGGCGCAGCAGCGGCACGACGTGGCCGTGCTCCGGGCACTCCGCCGCGCCTTCGCTGTAGACAGCCTGCGAACTGGCGACGAGCACCTTCTTCACCGGCAGCTTGTGGTCACGGATGATCTCGAGCATCTGCGCGGTGCCGAAGCTGTTGACGAGCACATACTTTGCCATCTCCGGCATGTAGCCGCCGTAGGCGGCCTCGTGGAAGACGACATCGATGTCGGTCAGCGCCGCAAGCATCGTGTCGTAGTCCTGCACGTTGCCCTGGCGGAACTCGGCTGCAGGATTCACCCACTCGGGCTTGCCGTGCTTGTGGGTCTGCGGCTCCAGGTTGTCGAGGATGCGGACGGTCCAGCCTTCGCGAAGCAGCAGGTCTACGATGTGCGAGCCGATGAGGCCTGCGCCTCCGGTAACGAGGGCGCGTTTCTGATGAGATTGCATGTCGCTCCCTATCTTAGCCGAGGCTTAGCTGAGGAAGGTTCCGGCGATGGCGATGGCCGCTATCGCCGCGGTCTCTGCGCGCAGAATACGCGGGCCGAGGGTGACGTGCGTCCACGCGTGCTGGGTGAAGAGCGCCATCTCTTCCGGTGCCCAGCCGCCTTCGGGGCCTATGGCGAGCGCATGGGTTGCGGTGGTTTGGACTGAGCCAGAGTCTTCCTCCCACGTCTCAGAATCGAGACGCGGGGCACCCGGGCCGTGGTCGCCGGTTTGAAAGCGCTGGGAGAGGGTTAGGGCCTGTTCGGTTTCGCTTAGGAGGATGCGATAGGGGGCCTGTTCTGCGGCGAGAGCTTGCTTGAGGGCAACGGGATCAGCAATGACTGGAACCGAAGTTCGTCGTGATTGCTGGCTGGCCTCATGCGCGATGCGGCGCCATCGGTCCACGCGTTTCGCTGACGATTGGGCGAGGTGCTTCTCGGTGCGACGGGCGAGAATAGGCGTGATCTTTGCGACGCCGAGCTCGGTGGCCTTCTCAATTGCCCATTCCAGGTGATCAAACTTGAATACGGCGAGGTACAGGTGCAGCGGCAGCGCGGAGTCCGATTCGAGCTCCTCGTGCAGCACGAAGTCGACGCGTTCGGGCGAGACGCTCGTGATCTCCGCGCGATGCAGGAAGCCGGCGGCGACGACGTCGAAGACCTGCCCGGGTTCGGCGCGCAGGACGCGTGCAAGGTGCAGCGCCTGGTCGCCGGTGAGGGCAGCGTGGGTTGGATGCCCGGTGGCGGGCGTGAAGGTGTCGGCGATCCAGCGGCGGCGCATAAGGACAGGGTATAGGGTGTAGGGGCCAGGTTGTAGGTTTGCCCGCTTACTTGGTGGGGATTGTCAGGGTGAGGGGGTCGAGGTGGTACGGCGTGATGTCGATGGTTGCCGACTTGCGCGTATCCCAGACGGACTGCGGCACGGCCACGCTGAAGACCGCTATGCCTTGCGCGGATTGGCCCACGGCGATGGGGTTCTCGCGTACGAGCAGCGGCGAGGTCACCATGGGTTTGAGCTTCGGGAACGACACCTCCGCGTTGGCCAGCTCCGATGGGCGAAGCGCCTGGGCGGTTAGCTGGGCACCGCTGGGGTCCGTGAGCGTGAGGGCAAGTTCGTCGAGCCAGATCGGCTGTGTGCGATGGTTATCGATGCGCAGGGTGGATACGACAAACAGCGTGTAGCTGGTCTCCGGCGGGCCAAGCACGATGGAGTCGCCTTTGTAGACGGTGGTATTCGGCAGGATCTCCGTGTGCAGCAGCGTTGCCGTCAGCGAACTGGTGGTGCCGCGGTGCAGCGTCACCAGCGCGACGGCAAGGACGACCAGCGCGATGACGATAGGGATCAGAAAGGATCGGCGTTCGGGATGGACGAAGGACGGTGGCTGCACTGATTCAGGGTAGCAAAGACGAAGGCAAGTGCGTCCCCATGCCGGACGGGCAAGCGCTTCGCACCGTCCGGCTACGCGTGACAAGCGGCTACCTCTGGACGGCGTATTCCTCGAGCAGCACTGCGATCAGGGCTGCCGTCGGAACGGCAACCAACGCTCCGACGATGCCGGCCAGCGCGGTGCCCAGAAGCAGCGCGATGAGGACAGTGATGCCCATCAGGTCGACCGACGACTTCATGATGCGCGGCGTCAGCACCGCGTTCTCGATGTTGACGTAGATGGCGTAGAAGGTCAGCACGCCGGCCATCTTCGTCCACGAATCGAACGCGGCGACGATGGCCGCGAGGCCAACCGTGGTGACCGCACCGGCGATCGGGATGATATTAAGCAAGCCCATCAGCACGCCGAGCAGGAAGAAGTAGCGCACGTGCAGCAGGCCAAAGACGATGGTTGAGGTGACGCCCAGCGTGAGCATCAGCAGGCCCTGCCCGAACAGCCACTTGCTCATCTTCGTCTCCGCCTTACGGAGAGTGTTGTCGAGACGGTTGCGTTCGTACGAAGGAAAGAGCGAGAGGAAGAACTCGTAGACGTGCTCGCCTTCGAGCATGAAGTAAATACAGAGGAAGAGCGCCGTGAGGATGTCGAACAGGTGCGACAGCCAAAGCGGAATGGCGTTGACGACATACGCGCCCACCGCGCCGGCTAGATTCTCGGCCTTGGCCGCAATCTGGTCGACCCCAACCTCCTTGGCGAGCGGAATGTTCCGGATCTTCGCAACCGCGTTCGGGATGCGCCTGGGAAGTTCATGCGCAAAGCCTTGCAGGTCGTTGACCACGGGCGGAAGCCCGACCAGGAAGAAGAGCGAAAGAAACCCAATGACGCCCAGCAGCATGATGAGGATCGCGATGCCGCGAGATGGCGACCAGCGGCGGATTCTAAGCTGCGTGATGCGGGTAACGATTGGCATCAGCACGATGGCGAACAGCGCGCTGACGTAGAGAATTTCAATCTCTTTGAGGAGCTTCCACGCAGTCGTCAGCAGGAGAAGGACGGCGACAGCGAACAGGATGTTCGAGCGCGTGGACGCGCGACGTTCGGCTTCGACGGAAGAGAGCGGAGCGGCTGCGGCGGGAACGTCTTTCTCAGGTTCCGCAGACGCGGCCAGGGTGTTGGGTGTGTCGGACAGTTTCGGCTCCTGTGGATTCAATCGATTGGATGCCATCTGGGGCCGAGTTGCGGGAGAAAAAATGTAGATCGAGCACCGGCCTCAACAGGGGGACCACAGGGCGCGGCTATCAGATTCGCGGAAGAGCCTCGAGGATGGATTCGGCGGCTTCAGCCGGGGTAAGGCTTGCAGTCGGAATGGTGACGCGAGCAAGGCGCCTGTAGACAGGCTGGCGGGTGCGAAAGCGCGCTTCAGCTTCGGCAGGCGAGGCGAGCACGGGACGGATGTGGTCGGGAGACGCGAAGCTCTGCAGCATGCAACGGTCGAAAAGCGTCTCGAAAGGCGCGTCGAGGAAGACGATCAGGGTTCCCGGCGTCTGTTCCAGCAGCAGGCGGTTGGTCAGCTGTTCGGGGGTGCCTCCGCCGAGCGCGATGATGGTGTTCCGGCGGGCAAGCGCGTTGGCGAGCGCGGAGGATTCGAGACGGCGGAAGTGGGGTTCGCCGTGGCTTTCGAACAGCGCGGAAATGGAGGAGCCGGCTCGGGCTTCAAGGTGGGCGTCGAGATCGAGGAATTCCCAGCCGAGCAGGCCGGCGAGGATGCGGCCGACCGAGGTCTTGCCTGCTCCCATGAAGCCGGTAAGGACGATGCGCTGCAGCGTTGCGGGAACGATGACGGTTGCGGCTTCGTTTGCTGATGATTTGGTGGAGAGCATCGTCTTCTCTTTCTGTTTCGGCAGGTTTGAAGGGCAAAAGGAAAAGCCGCAACCTTGTGGGTTGCGGCTTGGTGGGATTGGCGAATTCTCTTTGCTTATCGCTTCAAGAGATGCACAGTTCCGACCAGAGCCGCAGGGCGCCACCAATAGCCACGGTAGCTAAATCGCGTGCTGGTCGGGTTGGAGTGCAGGTTCATTCTGGGGATGAGAGTACACGAGCGAACGTTTGGTTGCAAGAAAAGTTCTTTTGCTCGCGCTTCTCGTCCCATCCTGCCCGGAATCCCTGCGTCAGCAACGAGAACTGGTTTCTGGACCAGCACGGAGCTGCGTTTTCCAACCACTGGTAGGCTGAAGGACATGCATGCGCCCAAAAACGCTCATCTCAGAGCTGCCATTGAGATTGGCTTCATCATTTTCCTGTTCTATTCCAACCTGCTGATGGGCGAGTTTACCGTGAAGGCCGACCAGGGCAGAACCCTGCTCTCGGCCGTGCAGGACATGGTGACCTGGAAGACGTTCGTCATTGCGCTGGTCACCTCGGTAGTGGGGCATCTGGGGTTCGAAGTCCTGCGCCGCAAGTCGTAAACAAGCGCAGCACCTTTCCGCAGAATTTTTCTCGACGCGTTGTCTTCCGCGGGTATAGTGGGGGTTCACGGGCCCCTGTCGTTTTGTCGCCCGATCCTTTCGCGATCGAGACCTTGCAGAATGCGAGAGCCCGCACGATGGCTGAGAAGCCCCGCTCGTCTACCGATTCGCTGCGACACTTTACCACCGAGCATGACCGCCTGATCACGACCTTCGGCGCAATGCTGGTGGTGGCCGCGTTTTATGTTCAGGACTTGAAGCTGCCGCCTATCGAGAAGAAGATGGGTGCGATCGAGGCCGCCAAGACCGAGAGCGCGGACATCGGCTACCTGAACGCAAAGATCGACGACCTGGGCGAACGAATCGCGGACGGCCTGGCGCCCGGTAACAGGAGCGACGCGCTCAAGGACATTCACGACACCATCAGCGCCGCGACGCACGACTTCGATGCCGACCAGGACGACCTCAGCATCTCGCAGAATATCGCTGCACGCCTCCCAAACAAGGTGCAGGAGTTGAAGCGCGAAGGCACCGGTATTTCCGCGCGGGTCGAAGCATTGCGGAAGCAGGAGGCGCAGGTGCTGGACGAACTGGGCACCGCAAACCTGACGGCTGTAACGGGTTCGACCGACGTTGCGACGATCCCAGGCTACGAGCGCTTGCTTGCGCACGCTGGCCCCTTTGCGCAGGCGGCGACGCAGTTTCACAAAGACGTTACGAAGTTCCATGAGGATGTGTCGAGCGAGACCGGCGCTCAGTCGGACTCTTTGAGCAGACAGAGTGAACGCTGGGAGCACATCTCCGAGTTCCTGGTGATCGTGGGCTTCCTGGCCAGCACCATCGGCAAGCTGCTCAAGATTCCGGCGCTGGACAAGGCCGACTGATGCGGATTCGAGTGACGTAAAGCGAAGGTTTATTTCTGCTTTCGGGCCCCGTACGGCGATCACAATCTGGAGGCTCTTCCATGGCAACCGTACCTGTTGTTCTGCAGCCCGTATCCTCATCACGCGCCGGCATGGGTTCCGTTCCGTATGACGGTGGCGTGACCTTTCGCGTGTGGGCAAAATTCGCGTTGTCGGTAACGGTTGCTGGCGACTTCAACGCCTGGAGCACAACGGCAAATCCGTTGGCGCCGGATGGTGATAGCGGCTACTGGTCGGTGGATGTGCCGGGCGCGGCCGTGGGCCAAAGATACAAGTTTTATCTGCCGGAGACTGGGCTGCGGGTTGATCCGTTTGCGTCGTCGGTATTCAAAGATGATGCTGCGGGTGCGGCGAACGCGCAGATGCTGTGGAAGGCTACGGTATCGAGCCAGGACGTGGCATTCGACGGAGCGACTGGCTTCGCCATGCCGGGTTGGAACGAAATGGTGGCGTACGAATTGCATGTGGGGACGTTTACCACGCAGCCGGATGGCAGCCAGGGCACGCTGCTGACGGCGCTCGACAAGCTGACCACGCTTGGCGATCAGGCGGCCGGCCTGGGCTTCAATGCGATCGAGATCATGCCGCTGGGACAGTACACGACGGTGACCTCGTCGGGCTACAATCCCGGGTACATCTTTGCGGTGGAGGAGACGTACGGCGGGCCTGACGCCTTCCGGAGCTTCGTCAACGGGGTGCATGGGATTGGCGTCGCAGTGGTCCTGGACGTGGTGTACAACCACCTCGCGGATACGGATCTGTGGCAGTTTGAAGGGTGGTCGATGCCCGGGATTACCTGCCAGTATTGCGGCTGGGGGCCGGTTGCCGGCGGAGAATATTTCTATCAGCACGCCGAGTTCGGGCATACGGACTACTCCCATGCGCGCTTCGACTTTGGCCGTCCGGAGGTGCAGCAGTATCTCTGCGACAACGTGACGCGCTGGCTGGAGATGCGCTTCGTCGATGGCCTGCGCTTCGACTCCGTGGTGAACATCCGCGGCATCCAGCATAACGGCGCGTACGAGTGCGACGACCCAAACGGTACGGCGCTGCTGAAGCGCATCAACCAGCAGGTGCAGGCCAGCCAGCCGTGGAAACTGACGATCGCCGAGGACCTGCAGGATTGGGACGGTGTGACGGTGCCGGTGTCGAACGGCGGCTTGGGCTTTTCGGCGCAATGGAACGAGGCGCTTTGCTACGCGCTGCGCGGGGCGGTCATCCCGGCGAGCGATGCGGCAAGGTCCATGCAGCCGGTTGTGGATGCGTTGAACGGCTTGAGTGGCTCGAATGCGTTTCGGTATGTCGTGTATTCCGAGAACCACGATAAGGATGATGCGAGCCAGGGCGGCGGGCGTCTGCCGGACCTGATCCATCCCGGACAGAGCGATAGCTGGGAGTCGAAGAAGCGTTCAACGCTGGCCGCGGCGGTGGTGATGACGGCACCCGCGATCCCCATGATCTTCCAGGGGCAGGAGTTCCTCGCGTGGCAATCCTTTCCAAACGGCGGCGCGCAGCCACCGCAGCTCGACTGGTCCATGGCGACAACGTTTGCGGGCATCACAGACCTTTACCGCGACATGATTCACCTGCGGCGGAACTGGTTCAACAACACCCGTGGGCTGCAAGGGGCGAATCTGCATGTGCTGCCTGTATCTGCGGATAACGTGCTGGTGTATCACCGTTGGAATCAGGGTGGGGCCGGCGATGATGTAGTGGTGGTTTGTAACTTCTCGAGCGCAGGGTACGCCAGCTACGCGGTCGGCCTGCCGCAGGCTGGCATGTGGCGCGTTCGGTTCAATAGCGACGCCAAGAATTATGACTCGTCATTCGAGGGCTGGAACAGCTTTGACACTGCTGCTGATGGGTCCGGGTTGAACGGCATGCCGTTTAGCGGGAGTGTCGGAGTGGGGCCTTATAGCTGCGTGATCTTGTCGCAGGATTGAATTCGGTATAACCCCACCTCAGGCCGATGAGGCCCGGCCTGAGATGGGGCACCCCGAGAGTCGCCAATGCGGTTTAGCGGTCGATCAGCTTCTGGTGGGTTGCGGGATAGCGCTCGCCTTCGACCCTGATGGCGGACGAAGCTTCTTCAAGCGCGTGGACGTCGTCTGCACTGAGCTGAATGTTGGTGGCGCCGAGATTCTCTTCGAGCCGCGACAGCTTGGTCGTGCCGGGAATCGGCACGATCCACGGTTTCTTCGCGAGCAACCACGCAAGTGCGATTTGCGCCGGCGTAGCGCTCTTCTGCTCTGCGAACTTCGTGATCACGTCTACAAGAGCCTGATTCGCTTTGCGATTCTCCTCGCTGAAGCGAGGAACAATGGCGCGAAAGTCGGTGCTGTCGAACTTGGTGGAAGCGTCGATCTTGCCCGTGAGAAAGCCCTTGCCGAGCGGGCTGAAGGGAACGAAGCCGATGCCGAGTTCCTGAAGCGTCGGCAGGACGGACTGCTCCGGCTCGCGCCAGAACAGCGAGTACTCGCTCTGCAGCGCGGTAACGGGCTGCACGGCGTGTGCGCGGCGAATCGTGTTGGCGCCCGCCTCCGAAAGCCCGAAGTGCTTCACCTTGCCGGTATCGATAAGGTCTTTGACCGCGCCGGCGGTCTCTTCAATCGGCGTATTCGGGTCGACGCGATGCTGGTAGAGGAGGTCGATGGCATCCGTCTGGAGGCGTTTGAGCGAGGCTTCGACCGCCTGCTTGATGTGTTCCGGACGGCTATTGGTTGCGGACCACTTGTTGTCGTTGCCTGGGTCGGGTGCGAAGCCGAATTTGGTGGCGATCACGACGTCCTTGCGGAAGGGCGCGAGCGCTTCGCCGACCACCTCTTCGTTGAGGAAGGGTCCGTAAACTTCGGCGGTGTCGAAGAACGTGACCCCGCGCTCGACGGCGTCGCGGATGAGCTGGATCGCCTTGGACTTCTCTGTGGCGGGTCCAAGGCCAAAGCTCAGCCCCATGCATCCGAGGCCGAGAGCCGACACTTCGAGTCCGCTTTTGCCTAATGTGCGTGTTTGCATAACATCTCCTCAGCCGGCGTGCGTAAGCCGGCAGTTCCAAGTGTAGGCTGGAGCGGTCTATGAGGGTAGATGGACTAAGCTGCAAAGAGAGATGAAGAAGGCTCATGAATCATGAAGCGTGATCTGGAAGAACTCTCGACGTTTGCGGTCGTTGCCCAGGAACGCAGCTTCACGCGTGCGGCGGCGCGGCTGGGCGTCTCGCAATCTGCGTTGAGCCACTCGATGCGAGGCCTGGAGAGGCGATTGGGCTTGCAGCTGCTTGCACGAACCACGCGCAGCGTCTCTCCCACGGCAGCCGGTGCGGCGCTGCTGCAGGAGGTTGTGCCCGCGCTCGAACGCATCCAGAGTGCCCTGGCGGAGGCGCGTATGCAGCGCGAGAGTCCGGCAGGACGCATCCGGCTGATCATTCCGCGGACGGCCGCGCAGATGGTTCTGTTGCCCCGGCTGGCCCAGTTCTGCCGCGCCTATCCGGAGATCGTGCTCGAAGTCACCTCCTCGAACGATCCCGTCGACCTGGTGGCCGGAGAGTACGACGCCGGCGTGCAGCTTGGAGAGTTCATCCAGCGGGAGATGATCGCGGTCCGCGTTTCGAACGAGATGCGGCTTGTGGTGGTCGCGGCGCCCGAATACTTCGAATCGCATCCCATTCCGCGACGTCCGCAGGATTTGAAAGACCATCCCTGCCTTGGGTTCCGCTTCAGCCGCAGCCTTTACCGCTGGGAGTTTCAGAAAGGTCGAAAGAGCGTGACGGTGAGCCCGCAAGGTCCGGTGTCGTTCGACGATCCGGGCCTGGTAATTCAAGCGGTTCTGCAGGGGGTTGGGATTGGGACGTCACTGCAGGAGAATGTGGCACACTTGATCGCGGAGGGACGCCTCGTACAGGTGTTGCAGGACTGGTGCCCGCTATTCCCGGGCTACTTTCTCTATTATCCCAGCCGGAAGAACCAGCCGGCAGCACTCGCTGCCCTGATCGAGACTCTGCGGATATGAGTCAGGAATGGGACGCCGAGTCACTCCGGCAGGTCGCGTCCAAGCACTAGTGCGGCCGAAGGCGGGTCCCACTTGGGTTGCTGGGCGATGGGTGCAGGGTAGGGTCCGAGGAGCGTTCGCCGACCACACGGATGAGCGCGACGACGCCCAGGATGGGCAGGGCGAAGAACAGAACGATCAGAACGAGCATGGGGCCTCTCCTCTGAAGCACGCGCAGGCGGAACCTTTGAGCCGGGCTTCGAATCCGATACGCATTCTGCGCCTGTGAGAGGACGATTGGCAACGGCGTCTTACTGTGTTGCAAGCGCGGGTAGGTGCGCTGCCCAGGAACGGTTTTAGAATGAGGGCGACAGGTACGGAGGTGCAGCGTGGGATTGAGTGACGAGCCATTCGATGTGATGTGCCCGGATTGTGGGGCGATGCTGAAGGTAGATCCGGTGACCCGCGCCGTGATTGCGCATACGGCAGCTCCGCGCAAGAAGACGTTTGAGGATTTTGGCGAGGCAAAACGCGCGCTGAAAGAGGCCGATCAGCGGCGCGAGGATGTGTTCGCGCAGAGCGTTGCCGCGCAGAAGAACGCCGAGGAGCTACTGAACAAGAAGTTTGCCGAGGCCTTCAAAAAGGCGAAGGATTCGCCGATCGACGAGCGGCCATTCCGGGAGTTCGACCTCGATTAGCGCGGGGCTTCCTTCCGCTGGCGCAAAGGTTGGATGGAATGCGGGGGCTGAGGATGGTCTGATGGTTGGGCCGGGAGAGCATGTGACCTATTCGAATAACGTGGGCGGGCGCGTTCGGTTCTCATCTGGAACCGATACGGTGAGATACCGGCAGGGCGGACCTCCCGGCATTGTGTTTGTTCACGAAGTCGGATACGCCCGGGTCCGGGCAATGGAGAGCCACGCATTGTGAGCAGGCGCGGGTTGGCTTCGGTGCAGCATGGAGTGTTCTCCATCGGGGTGCGGGCGGTGGGCAGCGCGTTGGTGCTGCGCGACCGCTGGCTTGGGCGAATTCGGGCCAGCGCCGGGACCGGCCTGTCGGAGCGGGTGCAGATTCCCAGTGGGTCTCGTTGGCTGGATGCGGTTTGGGTGCGGCCCGCGGCGGGTGTGGAGGTGAAGGCAGCCGTGCTGATCTGCCACGGGATCGGCGAGGTGGTGGAGCACTGGGCGCGAGCGCAGGAGTTGCTGGCGGAGCATGGGGTCGCAACTCTGGTGTTCAACTACTCCGGCTGCGGGCGGAGCCGCGGCAAGCTGAGCGCGCACCGTTGCGAGCGGGACGCGCAGGCTGCGTTCTGGTGGTTGCGCGAACAGATGCCGGATGTTGAGGTGGCGCTGCTAGGGTTTTCCCTGGGGAGCGGTGTGGCGACCGCCGTGACGAGGCAGATTCCGATTGCGGGATTGGTTCTGTGCGAGGCGTACACGTCATTTCGCGAAGCGGTACGGAGCGTGGGAGCTCCGGCGTGGGCGTGCGGGGTGGTACCGGACGTTTGGCGTACCGAGGAGGCGTTGCGCGGGTGCAGGGTTCCGGTGCTGGTGGTGCATGGAGAGCAGGATGGGCTGTTCCCGGTGGCGATGGCGGAGCGGCTGGCCCGTGCGGCAGGGGAATGGGGTGAACTAGTAGTGGTGGCGGGAATGGGACACGCGGATCTGCACGCCGAGGCGCGCGTGGTGGATTGGCGACCGATTCTGGAGCGGCTTACCGCAGTCTCGGACCAAATCGGGACAGGCGAAATAAAAGCGTAGATAATTTGCTTGGTAAATCCTTTCTGCAAGGACTATAGTTGCCGCCATCGATGCTTTTCGTCTCCGATACAGGTCTCTGAGGAGTTGGTTATGGGCCGCTTGATCCATGCGTTGACACTCGGTTTGGCGATCTCGTTCAGTGTTTGCGGCGTCGCGTTCGCACAGGAAAGCGGAGCTGCGGAGACGGGATCGTCGGCTACAGCGGCTGACGCTGGCGTGCGGATCGTGCGGTTGAGCGCGGTGAGGGGCAAGGTGGAGCTGGATCGCGGGACGGGGCGCGGCTTCGAACCGGGCTTCATGAACCTGCCGATCGTGCAGGGAAGCCGGCTGCGCACGGTCGGTCTCGGCTGGGCCGAGGTGGAGTTTGAAGACGGCGGTTCGGCGCGGATTACGCCGGACACACAGCTGGCGTTTACGGCGCTGTCGCGCGGCCCGCAGGGACAGCTGCGAAACGAACTGAGGCTGAGCTCTGGAACCCTTCATGTGAGCCGGATGAAGGGCGACAACAGCGATCTGGTCATCCTCGCTGGTGGAAGGAAATTCTTACTTCCGCCCAGCAGCCATGCGCGGCTGGATGTGTACCCCGCTGGGTCGGAACTGGTGGTTGTGCATGGCAGCGTTCGCGTGGAAGACGAGACTGGTGCGACGACGCTTGTAGACCGCAAGCAGGCATTGAAGTTTGACGGCAGGGACGGAACGCAGCAGCTGGTGCACGCGAAGGGCGAGGCACCAGGCCTGTACGACCGCTGGGATGCGCAGGCTGCGGAGTATCACAATCACTTGGTAGGCGGAGGCGGTCTGGGCTCACTGTACGGCGGCCGGGACCTGCAATACTACGGTGATTTTCAAAACGAGGACGGATGTGGACGCGTGTGGCAGCCGTACCTGGCAGGTGCGGGGTTCGACCCGGCGGCAAGTGGGGTCTGGGCCTGGTATCCGGGTGCGGGGTATGCGTTTGTCTCTCCATATGCGTGGGGCTGGACGACGTTCAACTCGGGCGAGTGGGTCTCGTGCGGGGCGAACGGCTGGGGCTGGCGTCCGGGCGCATGGCGCGGACTGAAGAACCATCCGATCGTCGAGCCGATTCACGGACCGGGTCATCACCCACGACCGTTGTCAGAGCCTGCAGCGGGAAAGCCGACGGTAGTGAATGCCGGCGAGCACGAGCTGGTGCGGTCGCAGGTGATTGTTGAAGGAGCTTCGCGGTTCGCGCCTGGTTCGGGCGGCTTGGGCATTCCGCGGGGCTCGGTGGAGAACTTGAAACAGATATCAAGAGCCGTCGAGGCAGGGAAGACGACGCCGGAGCCGGCTTATACGAGTGACCCGGTGGCCACGGATCCACTGGCGTTGACGTTGATTGCTGAGCGGACAGGGACCGGGCTGCGGATCGGTGAAGGCGCTGGAGGAAGATCGAGCGGGCTGGTGGCGCTCAACAGCCGGCCGATCGCAAATCAGATTGTCGCGGGCCGCAGCGGCGGCGGTTATGCCGGCGGGAGAACGGGTTCCAGCGGCGCCGGCGCGAGTTTTGGCGGCGGAAATTTCGCGAGATCGAGCTCGGGAGTGAGCGTTGGCGCGGCTCAATCAGTTTCAACTTCGAGTTCGGCTTCTGCGAGCCGTTCGACGGGAGGTTCGTCGACGGGGTCGAGTGGTGGTTCTTCGGGGAGTGCGGGACATAAGTGACGGAGAGCGGGAGTTGCGTGCGATCGCCGTTGCGGAAGCGAATGGCGGATGACTCTGCACTTGTCGGCCCACTCATCGCAAAGAACGCGATGAATTGGGCACGTAAGGATATGGGTCGCTGCTGGGAAAGCTCTTGCGTTGCAAGGGTGGTGAGGGCTGGGGTGAGGCACGGTAGACTGGGGTGTGCCTCCTATTTTGAATGCGCAGGGTGTTTCTAAGCGGTTTGGTGCTGTGCCGCTGTTTGATGAGATCTCGTTTGTGGTGTCGGACGGGGACCGGATTGGGTTGATCGGGCCGAACGGCGCGGGCAAGTCGACGTTGTTGAAGGTGTTGGCGGGCGAGGAAGACCCGGACGCGGGCGAGGTATCGACGCGGAAGCGGGCTCGGATCGGGTATGTCCGGCAGGAATCGACGTTCAAGCCGGGTTTGTCGGTGCGCGATGTGCTGGAAGCTGCGCTGATTGCAGGCGGCGTTCCGGAGGCCGAGCGCGAAGGCCGGCTGCGGGAGACAGGCGGACGCGTCGGGTTTCCAGATGTGATGGCGGAGGCGGCGACGTTGAGCGGCGGCTGGCGCAAGCGGCTGGCGATTGCCGAGGCGATGGTGACAGGGCCGGATGTGCTGTTGCTGGACGAGCCGACAAACCATCTGGATCTGAATGGCATTGCGTGGCTGGAGGAGACGCTGGCGGCTGCTCCTTTTGCTTGCGTGATGGTGAGCCACGACCGGTACTTCCTGGAGAATGTCGCGACCGAAATGGTGGAGTTGAACCGGGTTTACGCGGACGGGCTGCTGCGGGTGAAGGGAGCTTATACGAAGTTCCTGGAGGGCAAAGAGCAATATCTGGAGGCGCAGTCGAAGCTGCAGGATGCGCTGAAGAACCGGGTGAAGATCGAAACGGACTGGCTTAGGCGTGGGCCGAAGGCTCGGACGACGAAGTCGAAGGCTCGGATCGATTCGGCCAATGAGCTGATTGGGCAGTTGAAGGAAGTCAACCAGCGGACGCAGACGGCTTCGGCTGGGATCGATTTCTCGGCGACGGAGCGACAGACGAAGCGGCTGGTGGAGTTGGACCATGTGAAGTGCGTGCTGGGCGACGGCGCGACGGCGAAGACGATTGTTGAAGACCTGAGCTTTCTGATTACGAACGGCGTCCGGGTTGGCCTGGTGGGGCCGAATGGAAGCGGGAAGACGACGATTTTGCGGATGCTGACGGAGGAACTGCAGCCGGTTTCCGGCGAGATCAAGAAGGCCGCGTTTCTGAAGACGGTTTACTTTTCGCAGACGCGCGAGCTGGATGAAGAGGTGACGCTGCGGCGGGCGCTAGCGCCGGATTCAGACTCAGTCGTCTACCAGGGGCGAGTAGTGCATGTGGCTTCGTATGCGGCGAAGTTTCTGTTTACGAGCGAGCAGCTGAACCAGCCTGTCGAGCGGTTGAGCGGCGGGGAGCGGGCCCGGGTGCTGATTGCGAAGTTGATGCTGGAGCCGGCGGATCTGCTGCTGCTGGACGAGCCGACGAACGATCTGGACATCCAGACGCTGGAGATCCTGGAGGAGTCGCTGCTGGAGTACACGGGCGCGCTGGTGCTGGTGACGCACGACCGGTTTATGCTCGACCGGGTTTCAACCGTGGTGCTGGGGTTGGACGGCAAGGGTGGCGCGGAGCGGTTCGGGGACTACGGGCAGTGGGAGGTTTGGGCACGGGCGCAGGAGCGGGGTGAGGTTGAGCCGAAAGCGGCTGCGGCGAGCAGTTCCGGTGGCGAGAAGAGCTCGGGCAAGAAGAAGCTTTCGTATCTCGAAGCGCGCGAGTATGCGGGGATCGAGGCGAAGGTGGAGGCGGCTGAGGAGAAGCTGAACGCGGCGCGGGACCGGCTGGACGATCCGACCGTGGCGACCAATGCCGATGCGTTGACGCTGGCACTGCACGACATGGAGAAGGCGCAGGAAGAGGCAGATGCGCTGTACCAGAGGTGGGCGGAGTTGACGGAGAAGGCTGGTTGAGTTGATCGGTAGAAAGGTTTAACACCGATTTACACGGATACACCGATAAATACGGATTGGATGCGGGGGTGTACCGATACCTTTTCGTAAAGTATTCATACGATGTGGGTTGTGTCTTCAGAAACGCGACCCCCTTGACAAGGTTTTCCATAGGCGTGGCGGATCTGCCGCTGATACCGCCTTGCCTTAGTGGGCAGCTTCTCCTGCGGGGGCGCCTTCGCCGGGGCGGTTTTTGCTGAGGAGGAAGGCGCAGCCGACCATGACGACGGCCATCCAGCAGAGCATGCGGTAGATATCCTGGTATCCCATGGCGGAGGCCTGCAGGTTGAGCTGGTTGTAGATTGTGGCGCGTGCCATGTTGGCGGCGTCTGCCCCGTGCGCGCCGGCGCCGGGCATGGCGGCGCCGAAGTAGCCGGTGAGGCCGTGCATCTGCTGTGCGTAGGCGGGGTTGCCGGATTGCATGGAGTTCTGCAGGCGATCTTCGTGGAACATGGTGCGGTTGGTGACGAGGGCGCCGGTGATGGCGATGAAGACGCTGCCGCCGACGTTGCGCACGAAGTTGATGATGCCGGAGACCTGGTTGGAGGCTTCGCGCGGGAGGCCGACGTAGGCGGCGTTGGTGATGGAGATAAAGCAGAAGGGGATGGGGATCATCAGGATGACGCGGAGGAAGGTATTTTCTCCGAAGCTGATGGTGAGATCGGTATGGGTGGAGAGGTAGTAGAAGGCGACGGCGAAGAAGGCGAAGCCGATGGCGGCGAGGTTGCGCGCGGCGAATTTGCCGGTGGCAATGCCGGCAAGCGGCATGACGACGACGAGGGCGATGCCGCCGCCGGTAAGGGCTTCGCCGGCGATGGTGGCGGTGTAGCCGAGCAGGCCCTGCATGAACTGCGGCTGGAGGACGGTGGCGGAGTTGAGGACGCCGCCGACGAGCATCATGAGGAAGCAGCAGATGGCGAAGTTCTTGTATTTGAAGAGCTTGACGTTCATGACCGGGTTCTTGTGACGCCACTCCCACCAGATGAGGCCGATCATGCCGGTGACGAAGAGGAAGCCGAAGAAGCGGATGAAGTTGGAGGCGAACCAGTCGTTTTCCTCACCCTTGTCGAGCATGATCTGCATGCCGCCCATGGCGATGGTGAGGAGTGAGAGGCCGATGTAGTCGAGTTTGCGGAGGTTTTCGAGGGAGTGGGTGAGCCAGGGCGGGTCGTCGACAAAGCGGGTGACGAGGATGAAGGCGAGGATGCCGACCGGGATGTTGAGGTAAAAGATCCAGCGCCAGGAGTAGCTGTCGGTAATGAAGCCGCCGAGGGTGGGGCCGATGGACGGGGCGAGGACGGCGACGAGGCCGTAAAGGGCGAAGGCCTGGCCGCGTTTCTGGGGCTCGAAGGAATCGGCCATGATGGCCTGGGCCATGGGCTGCAGGCCGCCGCCGCCGATTCCCTGGAAGACGCGGGCGAGGAGCAGGATGGGCAGCGAGGGCGAGATGCCGCAGAGGAAGCTGGAGACGGTGAAGATGACGATGCAGGAGAGAAAGAAGTTTTTGCGGCCGACGACGGACGAGGCCCAGGCTCCGGCGGGCAGGACGATGGCGTTTGAGACGAGATAGCTGGTGAGGACCCAGGTGCCCTGGTCGGGCGAGGCGCCGAGGTCGCCGGAGATGTGCGGCAGGGCGACGTTCGCGATCGAGGTGTCGAGCACCTCCATGAAGGCGGCCAGGGCGACGGTAGCGGCGATGAGCCATGGATTGACGCGCGGTTTCCACTGCGCGGAGTTCAGTGCTGCATCAGCCATCCATGGGTACCCTAAGCCCTGTGGTTCGGAGTAGAAGATGAGTTTGCGAGGCGGGGCGGTTCAAAAAGACGGAAAATTGGGGAATAATTGCGGGCATGGAGCTGCCGCAAGTGCTGGTCGAGGCGTTCGATGGAGAGGACGAGGCGGTGGCGTGGACGCTGGGGCTGAAGGAGTGGATGGTGAAGGAGCTCTGCGCGTGGGTGATGCAACCGCAGAGTGAGGCTTCGAGGAAGAAGCGGGCGGAGCGGATGGCCGAGCGGATGATGCTGACGATGGAGGCGCAGCGGGAGCTGCCGGGATTTCTGGTGAAGGCGCTGAATGAAGCGGGAGCGATGAAGGGTTGGAGGGCTTTGACGGATCGGCAACGGCTGATGCTGCTGCTGGCGGTTTACCGGCCGGTGGGGATGGAGGGGCGGCAGCGGCAGGTTCAGGGTTTGGTGAGTGCGGCTTTGGTGAAGCAGGGGAGGGCTGGGATGTAGGTGGTCGCTTCGGCGGGTTGCAGCTGCGGCTAAGCGAAGGCGGTGGTGGAGTGCTCAAAGGGGGGCTGGTTCTGGAGTTCGCAGGTGATGGCGTTGATGAAGTCCGACTGAGAGATGTTGTCGCCGGGGCAGTCTTTGTGGGTGGTTAGAGGGTCCTGGCGATGCAGGCGAAGGGTGGTGGGGTCAAGGCCGATCGCGGCGTGGAGGGTGGCGAGGGCGGAGACGGCGTTGGATTTGAGATTGGGGTCTAGCGGTTCGACTTCGTAGTTGCCGACGAGTTCGACGCCCCAGGAGACGCTGTTCCAGGAGGGCGAGTGGATGCCGGAGGTGGTGAGGGGGGTGAAGACCCAGATAAGGTCGTCTGCGATGAAGAGGTGCGGGCCGGCGGACCACTTCATGGTGTCGCGGTAGTAGCTTTGCAGGTTTTGCATGCGGGCAGCGCCGGGCGCGCTGTGCCATTGGGCGAAGGTTGGGCAGGCGGTGTTGTGGAGGACGATGAAGCTCGGGCGCCAGGCGGGGAAGGCGAGCGATTGGACGTAGATGGCGAAGTCTTCTGCAGTAAAGCCTTCGCCGACGATTCCTTTCCAGGGTGGTGGCATGTTTGGGCTTCCTTTAGGGCTCTGGTGGGAGCCAGTTAGTTTTGGGTGTCGAGGAAGTCTAACGCGCGCCACCGATTGTGAACCAGCTTTCATAGAGTGTTGTGGTGGTGTTCGGTGGCTGCCGTGCTAAGCTACACCAAATCGCCCGGCTGCGGCGATCGATCGAGTTGAAGGGACCCCAAGTTTATGAGCCATGCCAACCTCCCCCTGCGTCGCGTTCGCGGCGTTTCCGTTCAGTCTGTTGGTCAAGAGACCCTGGTGTACGACGAACTGCGGCATAAAGCTTTTTGCCTGAACCCGATTTCGAGCCTGGTGTGGCGTCTATCTGAAGGACGGCGCGATGCGGCGCAGATTGCGGATGCGGCTTCGGTTGAGCTGAAGCATCCTGTGACGCAGGAGATTGTGCTGTACGCGCTGGCGCAGTTGCAGCAGGATGGCTTGCTGGAGTCCGGGCCGGTGGAGCACGTGGCGTCGCGGCGCGAGCTGGTGAAGAAGCTGGGGTTTGGCGCGGCGATGTTGATGCCGGTGGTGACGGCGGTGTTCGCGCCGGAGGCGGCGGAAGCATATGGGAAGGGTGGCGGGTGCCTGCTGCCAAATACGCGGGTCACGTTGCGCGATGGATCGGAGACCATGGCCGGGCTGGTGGCTCCGGAGACCTGGGTGCGTGGGGTGGATCCGGCGACGGGACGGTTTCACGATGCGCGGGTGATTGCGAGCCGGCGTTTTCGGGCGGAGGAGTTGCTGACGTTCTTCACGGAGACGGGCGAGAGCGTGCAGGCGAGTCCGTCGCACCTGTTTATTGCCGGACCAGGCGACGTGCTGGGGACGCGGGCTTCCGCGTTTCGCGTGGGCGAAGCGTTGATGGTGGTAGGCGACGCAGGGACGCGGTCTTCGGTGATTACCGGGGTGGAGCGGTCGCTGGTTCCGCAGGAGGTGGTGATCTTTGAGTTGGACACGGTGCAGCATTGCTTTGTATCGGGCGGTATCGTGTCGCACAACGCTGTGGTGAAGGAATCAAGGCCGGCAGTGGAGAACGAGGAGATGCCGGCTGAGCTGAACCAGGACGATATGAGTGGAACGGGTGGCGTGGGTGAGCCGGCGCCGGCGCGTGGGAACAGCCTGGGGGAGTTTTAGTCGCTGAAGGGCAAAAGCCCTCTCGTCAAGGGAGTGAAAGTGCGCGAAGGAAGGCGGACTGAGGCGGTGAGGGCTTTCCAATCTTGATACTGGAGCTGGTCGACCTTGTAGCAACGGTCGTCGCGCTTTGCTCCGGATGACGGTGTTTTCCAGGAGTTCCTGGCAGGGGAACCAGACGTTGCGGCAGGATGGGCGCGGAGACGGACGAACGGCTAGCAAATTGAAAACGAGCGCCAGGTATTGAAGTCTGCTGAATCGGACAAGAAGCTTTCTGTTTGCGGACGCGAACGACTGATAGGGTTGTGCCAAATTGGGCCCTGCAATGCCATTTCCCTGCGGAGAACCTGGTTATGAGCTACAGCCTTCCTTTCCGTCGCACCCGCGACGTTTCCGTTCAGCTTCTTGGCGATGAGGTTCTGGTTTATGACGAGCTGCGGCACAAGGCATTCTGCCTGAACGCTGTCTCGGGATGGACGTGGCGATTGTCCGACGGTCGGCGAACCGCGGCGCAGATTGCGGATGCGGTTTCCAGTGAACTGAAGCATGGAGTGTCGGAAGAGATTGTGCTGTACGCGCTCGGCGAGCTGCAGCGAGACGGTTTGCTGGATTTCGGACCTATAGCGCCTGTGGCCTCGCGGCGCGATTTGGTGAAGAAGCTGGGGTTTGGCGCGGCGCTGATGATGCCGGTGGTCACCGCGGTGTTTGCCCCGACGGCCGCCGACGCCTATACCGGCCATTGCATTTTGCCGAACACACCGGTCAAGCTGGCAGATGGTTCTGAGATACCTGCCGGAAGAGTGTCAGCGGGGATGCTGATTCGCGGCGTGAACGCGGATGACGGATCGTTCCATGCGGCTCCGGTGCGGTCGGTTCACCGCTTCGGGACGGAGGAGCTACTGACCTTTGCGACGGCGACGGGCGAGTTTGTGCAGGCGACTGCATCGCACTTGTTTATCGCAGGTCCGGGTGATCTTTCGGGGACAAGAGCAGCGACCTTTCGCGTTGGTGACTCGTTTCTGGTGGCGCAGGATACAGGGGCCCGGGCGTCGGTCATCACGTCGGTGGAGCGATCCCGGGTGCGGCATGAGGTGGTCAGCTTCCAGGTAGACAACGGGCACGACACCTTTGTGTCGGGTGGCGTGGTTTCGCACGTCAAATACTACTCGCCGGCCAATGCGGGCGCGGGCGATGAAGAGGAACCGAACTTCGGAGAGCCGGTCGAGGGAAGAGGATCCGGGGGCGGGGATGATCCAAAGCCGAGTGCGCCACCTGGTAATCCTGATCTGTTCAGACAGTAGCGGCGGAGCCGGCGGGCGTGGAGGGGGGAAGCAGTCGATGCTGCGCAGAGTAAGCTCTGTGACGATGAGCCGGAACTGACGAACGGCTGGCAGATTGAAAACGAGGGCCTGCGATCGAAGTCTGCTGGAACGGTGCAAGCTTTCTGTTTGCGAGCGTGGACGGCTGATAGAATTGGCGGTACTTGGGCCCTGGAACGCCACTTTTGTGCGGAGAACCCGTTTATGAGCTACAGCCTCCCCTTCCGTCGCACTCGCGACCTTTCTGTTCAGCTTCTTGGCAATGAGGTTCTGGTCTATGACGAGCTGCGGCACAAGGCATTCTGCCTGAACGCTGTCTCCGGATGGACGTGGCGATTGTCCGATGGGCGGCGAACCGCGGCGCAGATTGCGGATGCGGTTTCAAGTGAGCTGAAGCATGGAGTTTCGGAAGAGATTGTGCTGTATGCGCTCGGCGAACTGCAGCGGGATGGTTTGCTGGATTCCGGACCTGTAGCGCAGGTGGCCTCGCGGCGCGAGATGGTGAAGAAGCTGGGATTCGGCGCGGCGCTGATGATGCCGGTGGTGACGGCGGTGTTCGCGCCGAGGGCGGCGGAGGCCTATGACGGGTGCCTGCTGCCGGATACGCCGGTGACGCTGCGCGATGGGTCCGAGATGATGGCTGGCCTGGTGGCGGCGAATACCTGGGTGCGCGGGGTCGACCCCGGCACAGGCCAGTTCCACGATGCTCGGGTGATCTCAAGCCATCGCTTCCGCACCGAAGAGTTGCTGACATTTTTCACCGAGACCGGGCATAGCGTGCAGGCCAGTGCGTCGCACCTGTTTATTGCCGGACCGGGCGATGTGCTGGGCACGCGGGCTGCGGCGTTTCGCGTGGGCGACTCGCTGATGGTGGCGGGTGAGGAAGGAACGAGTTCGTCGGTGATTACGGGGATGGGACGGTCGCAGGTCGCGCAGGAGGTGGTGATCTTCGAGCTGGACACGGTGCAGCATTGCTTTGTCTCGGGCGGCGTGGTTTCACACAACTACTTGATGAAGGTCCGCTTTGATCGTCCAGCGGACAACGATTCCGTTCCAGACGACCCGGGCGCCGGGCAAGGCGGAGCAGACGCGAAGCCGCCGCAGGACACGAGGATCGTCGAGCCGTAGAAGGTTTTTCTTTGGTTTACCGGCTGCCGTGCTAACCTGCTCAGAAACAGCCCGGCTTGGGCGATTGATCGAGTCGAAGGGATCCTTGTTTATGAGCCATGCAAACCTCCCCCTGCGTCGTGTTCGCGGCATTTCCGTTCAGTCTGTCGGTCAAGATACCCTGGTGTACGACGAACTGCGGCACAAAGCCTTTTGCCTGAACCCGATTTCGAGCCTGGTGTGGCGTTTGTCCGAAGGGCGGCGCAATGCGGCGCAGATTGCGGATGCAGCTTCGGTTGAGCTGAAGCACCCGGTGACGCAGGAGATTGTGCTGTATGCGCTGGCGCAGTTGCAGCAGGATGGCTTGCTGGAGTCCGGACCGGTAGAGCACGTGGCGACTCGGCGCGAGATGGTGAAGAAGCTGGGATTTGGCGCGGCGCTGATGATGCCGGTGGTGACGGCGGTGTTTGCGCCGCAGGCGGCGGAGGCCTATGGCGGGTGCCTGCTGCCGGATACGCCGGTGACACTGCGCGACGGGTCCGAGATGATGGCTGGCCTGGTGGCGGCGAATACGTGGGTGCGCGGGGTCGACCCCGGCACAGGCCAGTTCCACGATGCGCGGGTGATCTCAAGGCATCGCTTCCGTACCGAAGAGTTGCTGACGTTCTTCACGGAGACGGGCGAGAGCGTGCAGTCGAGCCCGTCGCACCTGTTTATTGCCGGACCAGGCGACGTGCTGGGCACGCGGGCTTCCGCGTTTCGCGTGGGCGACTCGCTGATGGTGGCGGGTGAGGCAGGAACGCGTTCGTCGGTGATTACGGGGGTGGGACGGTCGCAGGTCGCGCAGGAGGTGGTGATCTTCGAGCTGGACACGGTGCAGCATTGCTTTGTGTCGGGCGGGGTCGTGTCGCACAACGTTCATCCGAAGCAGGCAACGCCGGCTCGGGAGAACGAGGAGATGCCGGCTGAACTGAACCAGGATGATTTGAGCGGAACGGGTGGCGTGATTGAGCCGGCGCCGGCGCGCGGGAGTAGTTTGGGGGAGTTCTAAGCCGCTGACAGGCAAAGGCCTCGCGCGGAGGGCGCGGATTCGAGCAGATTTTCGCGCTACAAGGCGCGGCTTAGGCGGTCAGGGCTTCCTGATCTTGATACTGGAGCTGGTAGAGCTTGTAGTAGAGGCCGTGCTGGGCGAGGAGTTGCTGGTGGGTGCCTTGCTCGCGGAGCTGGCCTTTGTGCATGACGAGGATGGTGTCTGCGGACTGGATTGTGCTTAGGCGGTGGGCGATCAGGACGCTGGTGCGGCCGGTGATCATGCGGGTGAGGGCAAGGCGGACGCGGTGCTCGGTGTCGGTGTCGACGGAGCTGGTGGCCTCGTCCAGGATCAAGATTCCGGGGTCGTGGGCGAGCGCGCGGGCGAAGCTGATGAGCTGCTTCTGGCCGGTCGAGAGGCCGGCGCCGCGTTCGCGGACGGGTTCGTTGAAGGCGAGCGGGAGGGTGCGGATGAAGTCGGCTACGTTGACCTCTTCGGCGGAGCTTTCGACTCGCTGCGCGGTGATGCGGGTCGTGCCTAGTCTGATGTTTTCGGCGATGGTGCCGGAGAAGAGGAACGGGTCCTGGAGGACGACGCCGAAGCGGCTGCGGAGCTTGTTGAGGTCCTGGTGGCGGATGTCGACGCCGTCGACGAGGATCTGGCCGGACTGGATGTCGTAGAAGCGCATCATGAGGGCGGTGATGGTGGTTTTGCCGGCGCCGGTGTGGCCTACGATGGCGGCGGTTTCGTTGGGGGCGATGGTGAAGGAGACGTTGCGGAGGATCCACTCGATCGTGGGGTCGTTGAAGGGAGCCTGGGCGGAGTCTGCAGTGGCTGGGTGAGAGCTTACATCCCAGGTCTCAGAAGCGAGACCTGGGGCACCCGGGCTTTTTACGTTGGTTTCCAGGTTCTGGTAGGTGAACCAGACGTTGCGGAACTCAATTTGGCCGTAGGCGGGATTGGTGGGGGCGGGGGTTTCGATGCGCGGGGGCGAGACGATGTGGGGGGATTGGTCGAGGAGCTTGAAGATGCGCTCGGCGGCGGCCATGGCGGCCTGCAGGATGTTGAACTTGTCCGAGAGCTCCATGATGGGGCGGAAGAAGCGCTGGGCGTACTGGATGAAGGCGATCAGCACGCCGAGGGTGACGGTGCCGAAGATGCCGGGGCCGCGGCCTTCGGCGTAGCCGAGGTTGTGCATGACGGCGAGGCCGCCCTGCCAGAGGACGAAGGCGATGGCGAGCGAGGAGAGGAACTCGACGACCGGGTAGTAGATGGCGTAGGCAGTGATGGCGTCGGCCCAGGCTGTCTTGTTTTCGAGATTGACTGCGGAGAAGTCGTTGAAGGCCCGGCGTTCGCGGTTGAAGAGCTGCACGACGCTCATGCCGGAGACGTACTCCTGGGTGAAGGAGTTGATTTTGGCGGTGGCAGCCCTTTGCGAGCGATAGCTCGAGCGTACAGACTTTCGGAAAAGATTTGTAGCTAAAACGATGAGCGGGATGGTCGAGAGGGTGAGCAGCGCGACCGGCCAGTTCATGCGCAGCATGATGACGACGATGAAGGCGAGCATGACGACGTTGCCGATGATCTCGAGAACGCCGGAGGTGAACATCTCGTTGAGGGCGTCGACGTCGGAGGTGACGCGGGTGACGAGGCGACCAACGGGGTTTTTGTCGAAGAAGCCGACGTCCTGGAACTGGATGTGGCGGAAGATCTGCTTGCGCATGTCGAACATGATCTTCTGGCCGGTCCACTGCATGAGGTAGGTCTGGACGAAGTCGAGGGCGAAGGAGAGGAAGAGCGAGAGGAGATAGAGGAGGGCGAGCTCGGTGATGCCGTGGATGGGGTCGGGCGCGAGATGGCGCGAGGCCCATGTGGGTTGGGCGTGTGGCGTCATGTAGGTGTCGACGGCGACCTTGACGAGGAGCGGGCCGGCGACGTCGGTGAAGGAGCGCAGCAGGATGCAGGTGGCGGAGACGGCGGTTTGCAGCTTGTAGGGGCGCAGGTAGGTGATGAGACGGCGCATGAGGCGCCCGTCGTAGACCTTGCCGACGACGTCTTCGTCCTGCGAGCGGCTGGTGGGCTTTTCGGCTGGCTTTTCTTTTTCTTTGTCGCTCATGCGTAAGTGCAGTTTAGATGAGAAGGAGGTGGGGTTCGGCTCAGATTGTGGCGGTTCATGGGAAAGGCCAGCACAGAGAGACAGAGGGCACGGAGGTACACAGAGGGCTCTGTGGCATTCTGTGTCCTTTGTGTTCTCTGTGTTTTCTTTTTTGCGGTGGGAGAGAATGGAGGGATGGGGTTGGGGATTTACGTTTCGGTGCCGTTTTGCAAGGCGAAGTGCAGCTTTTGCAACTTCTCTTCGGGGGTGTTTGCCGGCGAGCGGATGGAATCGTATGTGACGCGAGTGGTTGAGGAGGTACGGCAGAGCCGGGGGTGGGGGCAGACGCTGGGGTTTGTAGTGCCGGAGCGGGTGGATACGGTGTATTTCGGTGGGGGAACGCCTTCTTTGCTGATGGCGGAGCTGGTGGGGCGGGTATTTGCGGGGCTTCGTGGGGAGTTTGCGATCGACGCGGGAGCGGAGATTACGGTGGAGGCTGCGCCGGGGCAGTTTTCGCAGGAGACGCTGGAGGCGTTTCAGCGGGAGGGGATGAATCGGGTGAGTTTTGGGGTGCAGAGCTTTGTGGATGCGGAGTGTGCGGCGGTGGGCCGGCTGCATACGGGGGCTTCTTGTTTGTCCGAGCTGCAGAGGGTGGCTGCGGCTGGGGTGCAGCGGGTTGGGGTGGACCTGATTTGTGGGTTGCCGGGGCAGACGTTCGAAAGCTGGCGGTACACGGTGGGGCAGGCGGTGGAATCCGGTGTCGAGCATGTGAGCTTGTACATGCTGGAGGTGGATGAGGATTCGCGGCTGGGGCGGGAGAAGATGGCCGGCGGCGTGCGGTATGGCGCGGGGGTTCTGCCGGACGAGGATGCCGTGGCGGACTGGTATGCGGCGGGGGCGGAGTGGCTGGAGGATGCGGGGGTAGGGCAGTATGAGATTTCGAACTTTGCGCGGGGTGGTCTTGCCGGGGAGTCGCGGCATAACCGCAAGTACTGGACGCGGGAGGAGTATGTAGGGTTCGGGATGGATGCGCACTCTTTCTTGCGAGGTGGGGTGGGTGGGGTGAGGTGGGCGAATGCGGATTCGATGACGGGGTATGCGGATCGGCTTGCGTTTGAGCGGACGGTGGATCGGGTTTCGGAGCGGGAGGGAATGGAGGAGAGCTTGTTCTTGGGATTGCGGATGGTGGAGGGCGTGCCGTCTGGGGATGTGCCGGAGGCGGTTGCGGAGTGTGCGGAGGCGGGTTTGGTGGAGCGGGTGGGGGATCGGGTGCGGCTGACGAAGCGGGGGCGGATGGTTTCGAATGAGGTGTTTGAGCGGTTGTTGGTGGGGTAGGGGTATTCGAGAGCTGACACGCCAAGGCAAGTGCGTCCTAACGCCGGACGGGCGCCACTTCGTGGGGTTTTGGACGCTTCGCGTGTTTTCGGTAGGGTAAAGACAGGAGATTGTCGATGATTGATTTGCGGAGCGATACGGTGACGCGGCCTACGGCGGCGATGCGGGCGGCGATGGCGCAGGCTGAGGTGGGAGACGACGTTTACGGGGAAGACCCGACCGTGAACAAGCTGCAGGAGAAGGCTGCCGAGGTGTTTGGGCGCGAGGCGGCACTGTTTGTGCCGACCGGGTCGATGGGGAACTCGATTGCGATCAAGCTGCATACGCGGCAGGGGCAGGAGGTGCTGTGCGAGTCGCGCGCGCATGTGCTCGATTGGGAGATGGCGATGATGGCCCAGTTCGCGGGGTGCGTGGCGCGGACGGTGGCGGCTCCGCGCGGCGTGCTGACGTGGGAGCTGATCAAGCCGGCGATCGCGCCGAAGATCTACTACAAGGCGCAGACGGGAATGATTTCGCTCGAGAACTCGCACAATATGGCGGGTGGAACGGTGACGCCGCTGCCGGTGCTGCAGGAGATCTGGGCGGGTGCGAAGAGCGCGGGGCTGCCGGTGCATCTGGATGGTGCGCGGGTGTTCAATGCGGCGACGGCGCTTGGGGTTTCGGTGGCGGAGCTGACGGCTGGGTTCGATACGGTGATGTTTTGTTTGAGCAAGGGGCTGGGGGCGCCGGTGGGGTCGATGCTGGTGGGGTCGAAGGCGCTGATTGAGGAGGCGAGGTCGGTGCGCAAGGCGCTGGGCGGCGGGATGCGGCAGGCTGGGGTGCTGGCGGCGGCGGGGTTGATCGCGCTCGAAGAGATGCCGAAGCGGCTCTATGAGGACCATGCGAATGCGCGGCTGCTGGCGGAGGCGATTGCGGGGGTTGACGGGGTGACGCTGGATTTGGCGGATGTGCAGACGAATATCGTGATCTTCACGCTGAAGGATGGCGGGGCGGCGGAGTGTGTTTCTTCTTTGAAGGAGAAGGGTGTGGCTTCGAGCGCGATTGGGACGCACCAGGTGCGGTTTGTGACGCACTTCGATGTGAGCCGGGAGGATTGTGAGCGGGCGGCGAAGGCTTCGGTGGAGGTCCTGGGCCTGTAGGAAGGGGGATCAGTTCGTGGAAGGGTGGGAGAGTAAGCCAGAGAGTAACCCCACGTCAGGCGAGAGGCTGCCTGACATGGGGCACCCGGTTGGGCAGGCGGGTGGGTCAGGCGGCGGTGGGGATGGTGGGAGTGTCGGGGAGGAAGATGGTGGCGGTGGTGCCGTGGGTGGCGGGGTCGGTGGAGCTGGTGAGGTCGATGGTGCCGCCGTGCTTGGTGATAATTCCGCGGCTGATCCAGAGGCCGAGGCCGGTGCCGCGTTCGCCCTTAGTGGTGTAGAAGGGCTGGAAGAGGTGGGTGAGGACGTCGTCGGGGATGCCGGGGCCGTTGTCGTCGATGGTGACGAGGACGCCGGCGTCGCGGCGGATGCCTTCTTCGTCGATGCCTGCAGGGATGGCTTCGGCGCTGATGACGATCTTCCCGAGATGGCTGGCGGCTTCGGATGCGTTGGTGAGGAGATTGGTGAAGACCTGGCGGAGTTCTGCAGGGAAGCCGTGGATGCACAGCTTCGGCGGAATGGTTTGGACTACGGTGACGCCGGCGGTGGCGAAGCGGGATTCCATGAGCAGCAGGATGGAATCCATCATCTCGCTGATTTCGATCTGAACGGGCGATCTGGACTCGCGGTAGAGCGAGAGCATGGCGCGTGAGATCTGGGTGACGCGGGCAATTTCCTGCTTGGCGAGGGAGAGGAAGTGGTCTCGCTCTTCGTCGTTGGCGACGCCGTCCATGAGAAAGAGGAGATTCGAGACGGAGTCGAGGGGGTTGTGGATCTCGTGCGCGATGGAGGCGGCGAGCCGCCCGGCGACGGCTAGCTTCTCGTTGGCGATGAGAGCTTCCTGAGATTTTTTGGCGACGGTGACATCGCGGAAGACGAGGACGACGCCGACGAGCGAGCCGTGCTTATCCCGGATGGGCGAGCCCGAGTCTTCGATGTAGATCTCGGTGCCATCGCGGCGGGTGAGGATGGTCTGGTTTTGCAGCCGCGCGGGGTGGTTGGAGCGGGCGATGCGGACGGCGGGGTTTTCAAGGGGTTCGCGGGTGAACTCGTCGATGATGGGGAAGACGGTTTCGACGGGCTGACCGTGGGCCTCGCGTTCGTCCCAGCCGGTGAGCTCGTGGGCGGTGTCGTTGAGGGATTGGACGCGGCCGTCGATGTCGCAGGTGATGACGCCGTCGGCGATGGAGCGGAGGGTGGTGCGAAGGCGTTCTTCGGAGCGGAAGGTTTGTTCGGCGCGGATGCGGAGGACGTCGTGCGACTGACGGAAGGCGGCGGAGATGCGCTGGATGAGCGAACGGACGTAGAAGCCGATGATGAGGCCGATCGCGATGGCGGCGAAGAGTAGCGAGAGGATGGTGGTGCGGACCTGGCGGTGCCAGGTTCGGACGGCTTGATCGCGCACGGCCTGGGTAAAGGCGTTGAGGCGAGCGACGCGGGAGCGGATGTCGTCCATGCGCCGCTTGCCGTCGAAGTTGAGGGTGACGTCGTTGGTTTCCCCTCCGGCCTGAATGGTGGCGATGAGCGGGCTGGCGAAGGTCTGTTGCCAGGTCTCCCAGGCTTCGCGGAGTGAGTTGACCTCGTCGCGGCGTTGGGTGTTGCCCACCATGGCGAGGCGGCGGTCGAAGGCGGCTGGCAGGGCCTTCTGGGCTTCGTTATATTGCTGAAGGAGGCGGGCGTCGTGGGTGATCTCGTAGCCGCGGAGACCGGTTTCCTGGTCGATGACGAGTTGCTCGATGTTGAGGGTGAGGGCGATGCGATTGTCGCAGAGTTCGATGGCGGCGACGGTGCGGTTGGCCTGGTTGATCTGCCAGAGGAGAGCGCCAGCGCCAAGGAGCAGTGCGGCCACGGGTACGATCACGACTCTGCGGAGGATGTGATCGAAGCTGGACGCGTTCACGGAAGTCCTCCCCAAAGAGCTACAGGTCTGACTGGTGAGATGCGTCCGGGGGGATCAGGCTGCCCAGTTTTCGCAGCAGTTCGGGGGCGCCTTCCCCCTTGGTCATGGCGAGGGTGACGGTCTGGGTGACGTCGGTTGGGAGGCTGGTGTAGGCGGAGAGCATGAGGATGGGGACGTGGGGTTTGACCTGGCGCATGCGCCTTGCGACTTCGCCGCCGTGCATGCCGGGCATGGCGTAGTCGAGGACGACAACTTCGACGGGTTCGGCGGCGAAGAGATCGAGTCCGGTTTGTCCGTCGAGCGCGGTAAGGACGCGGTAGCCGGCTCGCTCCAGCAACATGCGACGGACATCGAGTCCTATGGTTTCGTCGTCAACACACAGGACGAGATGCTGGGGAGTTGGCATTGCGTAGGGCCCCTCGGAGAAAAGTGATTCAGACCCCTATGTTAGTGGGGAAGTGTTTGAGAGGAAAGGCCTATTTTGCACCCTTGGATTACGGAAGTGGCCCGGAGATTCATCGTCTGTTAGCAAACTGGGAGGGTGGAGTGGACTAGGCTGGGAACGAGCAGGGGCCGGAGCTCCTGCGATGCGCAGAAGCGAGGGTACGTTTTGAGTCAGACAATTTTTGTGCTGGAAGACGACGCGGATATCTCAAGGCTGGTGCAGTACCACCTGGAGAGTGCGGGATTTACGGTTCGTCCTTATCTTTCGATCGGGAGCATTGTGGCGGATGCTGAACGGCAGCGGCCGGCACTGTTCTTGCTGGATATTATGGTCCCGGGCGGGGATGGGCTGGATCTTTGCCGGCGGCTGCGGTCGAACCCTACGCTGAGCGTGGTGCCGATCATCTTTTTGACGGCGCGCGCAGCGGAGAACGATCGCGTTCATGGGCTGGAACTGGGTGCGGACGACTATATTACGAAGCCGTTTGCGACGCGCGAACTGGTGGCCCGGGTGAAGGCGGTGCTGCGACGGTTCGAGCGGCCGACGACGCCGACGATCGTGAAGTTCGAGAATGTGGAGATCGACGCCAGCGCGATGCAGTTGCGGGTGCACGGCGAGCTGGTGACGACGACCGCGACCGAGTTCCGGTTGCTCGATTACCTGGCGCGGCATCCCGGGCGCGTGTTCAGCCGGGACCACCTGCTGGATGCGGTGTGGGGCGATGCGCGGTTTGTGACGCCGCGGAGCGTGGATGTTTATGTGCGGCGGATCCGCGAGAAGATTGAAGAGGATGCGGAGTCGCCGCGTTATCTGAAGACGATGCGCGGGGCCGGGTACCGGTTTGAGATTCCGAAGGTGGCGGTGGGGCAGGATACGCTGCAGTAGGGCAGCTATTAGCTGAGAGCTTGCAGCCGATAGCTGACAGCCTGGAACGAGATTCCGGGAGATGACTCTCCGGTTGGCTGCGTATAGGGGGAGAGCCCTGGTTCGAAGGGAGTAAGCCCACGTCAGGCGAAAGGCTGCCTGACATGGGGCGCCCGGTTCGTGGACCCGGTTTGGGCACCTGGTTTGTGAGGTTGGATGACGCGGAGTTTGTTCTTCAAGCTTTTTGTGCGGCTGGCGCTGGCGGCGGGAGCGGTGCTGGTGGTGCGGGAGGTGCTTCCGCCGGTTCCGGTGTGGGTGGTGGCGTTGTTGCTGCTGGGGTGGGCGGCGGCGATGGCGCTTTGGACGGCTTACTCGTTGCGGAGAATTCTGCGGCCGCTTCAGGATTCGGCGAATGCGCTGGGGCAGTTGACGGAGGGCAGCGCGAAGACGGGGCAGCAGGCACCGCTTTCGACGCGGTACCGGGATTTCGACGGGTTGGCGATTGCACTGGCGCAGGCGGCGGAGCAGGTGCAGCGTTCACTGGGGAAGGCGGCGGAGAGCCGGCGCGAGCTGGAGGCGCTGCTCGATAGTATGCAGGACCCGGTGGTGGCGGTGGACGCGGGCGGCCGGATCCAGTGGACGAACCAGCGGATGCGGCGATTGATGCCGGGTGGAGCGACGGGTTCGGACAAAGTGGGGCATTCGCTGGTGCAGACGGTGCGCGATCCGGATGTGCTGGATTGCGTTTCGCTTGCGCTGACAGAGCGGACGGTTTCGGTGCGGCGGTCGACTTCGCTGATGCCGGGGCGGATCTTCGAGGTGAATGCTTCGCCGATGCCGGGGGGCGGGGCAGTGGCGGTGCTGCACGACGTGACTCGGATTGAAGAGGTGGAGCGGACGCAGCGGGATTTCGTGGCGAATGTGAGCCATGAGCTGAGGACGCCGTTGACCTCGATTACGGGGTACGTGGAGACGCTGCTCGACCATGAGGATGGTCTGAGCAAGGTGGCGCGGGAGTTTTTGTCGACGATATTGAAGAATGCAACGCGGATGAACCGGCTGACCGAGGATTTGCTGGTGATGGCGCGGGTGGAGGCTCCGACAGGCGAGTTGCATCCGGCGCCGGTGCGGGCGGATGTGCTGATTGCGGACGCGGTGAAGTCGATGAGCGGGCTGGTGCAGGAGAACGAGGCGACGCTCGAGATCGGCGAGATTACTCCGACGCAGGTGTTTGCGGACTTCGACGCGGTGATGCAGGTGTTGGGGAATTTGATTGAGAATGCGATCAAATACGGACAGCCGAAGGGTGGGGCGAAGGTGCGGGTGGTGATTTCGGCGCGGGAGATCCAGGAGCCATACGACGCTGTGGAGTTCAGCGTGCGGGACTTTGGTGCGGGGATTGCGAGCGAGCACCTGAGCCGGATTTTCGAGCGGTTCTACCGGGTGGATAAGACGCGGTCGCGGGAGAGCGGCGGGACTGGGCTGGGGCTGGCGATCGCGCGGCACATGGTGCAGTCGCAGGGTGGGGCGATTCGAGCGGAGAGTGAGCTGGGGCTGGGGAGTACGTTTATTTTCAGTCTGCCGAAGGCGCTGTATCCGATTCATTAGGTTTGGGGAAAAGCGATAGCAAAAGCAAGAGCAACGGCGCTCTCGCAAAGAGCGAAAAGAACGGCGGAGCGATCGCAAAGGAGTGCGGAGGAGAGATGTTCTGTTTTGTGCATTTTATGAGTGTGTAACTTTCTCTTAACATGATGGCCGCAGACTTGCTGAGAACGCATTTCCATCGCGTCGAACCTTTTAGGGGGAACTTTGAAACTGAAATTTTTGGCAGCAGGACTTCTCGCGGCGCTTCCTGTGCTTGGAGCCTCGACGGCAGTGGCGCAGAACATCAATGGCGCCGGTGCGACGTTTCCTTACCCGATCTACTCGCGCTGGTTCAATGAGTACAGCCAGCAGCACCCGAATGTGAAGATCAACTACCAGTCGATCGGTTCCGGCGGCGGCATTCGTCAGGTGACCGAAGGCACAGTTGATTTTGGCGCGAGCGACGGCCCGATGTCGGATGCGCAGCTTACTGAGGCCAAGGGTCATGGCGTGAACATCGTCCACATTCCGACCGTGCTGGGCGCTGTGGTTCCGGTGTACAACCTGCCGGGCGTGAACGAAGAGCTGAAGTTTTCGAAGGATGCGATTGCCGGAATCTACCTCGGCAAGATCACGAAGTGGAATGATCCGTACATCGCCAAGGAGAACCCGGGCGTAAATCTTCCGGACAAGAACATCCTGGTGGTTCACCGTTCGGACGGATCGGGCACGACGTACATCTTCACGGACTGGCTTTCGAAGGTTAGCCCCGAGTGGAAAGACAAGGTTGGCAAGAATACGGCTGTGAGCTGGCCGGTGGGTGTGGGACAGAAGGGCAACGAGGGCATCGCCGGCATGGTTCGCCAGGCTCCGGGTGCGTTTGGGTATGTTGAGCTGATCTACGCGGTGCAGAATCACATGCAGTACGGCATGGTGCAGAACCACGACGGCAAGTTCCTGAAGGCGTCGACCGAGGGTGTGACGGCTGCTGCGGCTGCGTTCGCGAAGCAGATTCCGGCCGACTACCGGGTCTCGATCACGGATGCTCCGGGAGCGGAGTCTTACCCGATCTCGAGCTTCACGTGGCTGCTGATCCCGAGTCCGGCGAAGGATGCGGCCAAGGGCGCGGCGATCAAGGACTTCCTGTACTGGATGCTGGACCATGGCGAGTCTGAAGCTGCGGGCATGACGTACGCTCCGCTGCCGAAGGCTGTTTCCGACCGGGTTCACCAGACGATCGGCACCTTGAAGTAGAGTGATGGGCTGAGCCGCATGGCCCTGACCGGGCCGTGCGGCTTATTCCGCTTTCGTGTTGCTGCTGGGTAGGTTGTGACCGAGCGAACATCCGGGCTGAATCACCGGCTCTGCGCCTGCGGCGAACGGAATCTTTTCTGGAAGCGGAGAGAATTACTGGTATGACCTCGAACGAACAAGTGAATGGGCCGGGGAAGATTCCTCCGCAGGCTGTGCTGACGAATTTTGTTGGGGAGAATCCGGCGCCTGCCCTGGAGCCCGGGGGGAAGCCGGGCCCAACCGAGCCGTCGCAGATTAGGAAGTTCTTGAACGGCCGCGGCAGCGGCAAGCTGGCGGATCAGGCGTTCGCCGGCACGATGCTGTTGTGTGCGTGCAGCATCTTCGTGATCGTGATTTTTATTGCCGTGATCCTTGTGCTGCGGTCGAAGCTGACGCTGGCGCAGTTTGGGTTCAAGTTCTTCACGGGGTCTGCGTGGGATCCGGTGAGCGGAAACTTCGGGGCGCTGCCGTTTATCTTCGGCACGCTGGCTACTTCGCTGCTGGCGCTGCTGATGGCGGTGCCGCTGGCGCTGGGTGTGGCGATCTTCCTAACGGAGTTGAGCCCGAAGGCCTTGCGGGCGCCAATCTCGTTTTTGACCGAGTTGCTGGCGGCGATTCCGAGCGTGGTGTACGGGCTTTGGGCGGTGTTCGTGCTGGTGCCGATCATGCGCGATCAGCTTGGACCGCTGCTTTTCAAGTGGTTCGGTTGGACGCACCTGTTCGATGGAACCAACTTTGGCGTGGGACTGCTGACGGCGAGCATCATTCTGGCGATCATGATTCTGCCGATCATCTCTTCGATCACCCGCGACATTATGTTGGCCGTGCCCAGCAGCCAGCGTGAGGCGGTGCTGGCGCTGGGTGCGACGCGCTGGGAGATGATTCGGACCGGCGTGCTGCGGAATGCGCGCATCGGCATCGTGGGCGCGGTGATCCTGGGGCTGGGGCGTGCGCTGGGCGAGACCATGGCGGTGACGATGGTGATCGGGAACTCGCCTACCATCTCGAAGTCTCTGTTCGCACCGGGATATACGCTGGCCAGCGTGATCGCGAATGAGTTTGCCGAGGCCTCGGGCGATATGTACCTGAGCGCGCTGATCGAGATCGGGCTGGCGCTGTTCCTGGTGACGATTGTGGTGAATGGGATTGCGCGCGTGCTGGTGTGGGCGGTGACGCGCGGCGCACCGGGAAGGGTGGCGTAGATGAGTACAGCTTCGAATTTGCCTTCGGGGAACGAGGGTGCGCCGCAGCGGCCGCCGATGGACTTTACGACGCGTGGAATGCGGCTGAACAATTCCTACCGGAACGGGATGAACTACCTGGTTACGGGCGCGTCTGTGCTGGCTACGATCCTGGTTCTGGCTCCGCTGGTCGCGATTCTGACCTACCTGCTTTACAAAGGGTTTAGTTCGCTGAACCTGGCGTTCTTTACCAAGGTTCCGGCACCGGTCGGGGAGCAGGGCGGCGGCATGGCGAACTCGATTGTGGGTTCGGGCATCGTGCTGGCGATTTCAAGTGCGATGGGAATTCCGGTGGGGATTGCCGCGGGCGTTTACCTGGCGGAGTATGGCCGGAACTCGTTGATGGGGAACGCGGTGCGGTTCACCGCGGACGTGCTGAACGGGGTTCCGTCGATCGTCATGGGAATCGCGGTGTACGCGCTGATCGTGGTCGAACAGAAGCATTTCTCGGCGTTTTCGGGCGGCGTGGCGCTGGCGATCATGATGATCCCGACGATTACGCGCACGACCGAAGAGATGCTGGCGACGGTGCCTCACTCGATTCGCGAGGCAGCGCTGGGGCTGGGTGTGCCGAGATGGCGCACGACGCTTTCCGTGGCGCTGAAGACCGCGGCACCCGGAATCATCACCGGTTGCATGCTGGCGTTTGCGCGCGTGGCGGGTGAGACGGCTCCGCTGCTGTTTACGGCGTTTGGCAACCAGTTTTGGAGCGTAGCGCTGAACCAGCCGATTGGTGCGCTGCCGCTGCAGATTTATACGTATGCGATTTCGCCTTACGACGAGTGGCACCGGCTGGCCTGGGCCGGAGCGCTGGTGCTGATTGTGATGATTATGGTTTCGGTGACGCTGGTGCGGGTGTTTGCAAACCGCGGCGCGCTCAAGGGAGGAAGCTAGTGGGAGTCGGGATTCTGGTGGAGCATTTGAATGCGTGGTACGGGACGACGCATACGCTGCAGGATATTAACCTGCACATTCCGGCGAACCATGCGACGGCGCTGATTGGCCCTTCGGGCTGCGGCAAGAGCACGTTTGTGCGGTGTCTGAACCGGATGCACGAGACCAACCCGATTGCGCGGGCGACGGGCACGGTGAAGATGGGCGATCTCGACATCTATAAGGATGTTTCGCCGGTGGAAATCCGGCGGCGGGTTGGGATGGTATTTCAGCGGCCGAATCCGTTTCCGACGATGTCGATTTACGACAACGTGGTGAGCGGGCTGAAGCTGAACGGGTTTCGCAATCGCAAGGTGCTGGACGAGACGTGCGAGCGGTCGTTGCGCGCGGCGGCACTTTGGGATGAGGTGAAGGACGACCTGAAGAAGAAGTCAGGGGCGAGCCTTTCAGGCGGTCAGCAGCAGAGAATGTGTATTGCGCGCGCGATTGCGGTCGATCCCGAGGTTCTGCTGATGGATGAGCCGGCATCGGCGCTGGACCCGGTTTCGACGTCGAAGATCGAGGATCTGATCTTTCAGCTGAAGTCGCAGTACACGATCGTGATTGTGACGCACAATATGCAGCAGGCGGCGCGTGTGGCGGAGAATACCGGCTTCTTCCTGAATGGGAAGATGGTGGAGTTCGATTCGACGCACAAGATCTTTACGAATCCGAAGGACAAACGTACGGAAGATTACATAACGGGCCGGTTTGGCTGAGGAAGTTCGCAGGGGCATCTCACTTGCGAAAGACGTGGGCTTTGTTGTTTCATCAAGCGCCTAGAGGAGATGTGATCACGTGGCAGGTCGGATTAAATTTCAGCAGAGCCTCGACGACCTGAAGGAGCGGTTGCTGGTGATGGCGGGTATGGCGGAGCAGGCCATAGTGCGGGCGATTGAGGCCTATCGGACGCGGGATCTGGCGATCTGCGAGCAGGTGTTCCGGTCGGAGCCGGGGATCAACCGGCTGGAGCGCGAGATCGACCAGATGGCGCTGGATTTGCTGGCGATGGAACAGCCGATGGCGATCGACCTTCGGTTTATCCTGTCGGTGATTCGGATCAACGCGGATTTGGAGCGGGTGGGCGACCAGGCGGTGAATATCGCGGTGCGCGTACGGGAGATGGGCGCGTTCGCGAATATCGATCTGCCGGTGGATATTCCGAAGCTGGCATCGCTGGCGAGTGCGATGGTGAGGAAGGCGCTGGAAGCCTTCATCGAGGCGGATGCCGACGCCGCGGAAGCAGTGCTGAAGATGGATAAGCAGGTGGACGAGATGAACGACGCGGCGTTTGGAGCGCTGAGCTCGTTGATCAAGGAGAAGCCGGAGCTGACGCCTCAGTCGCTGAATGCGCTGATTATTGCGCGGAATCTGGAGCGGGTGGGGGACCATGCGACGAATATCGCGGAAGACGTGATCTTCTGGGTGCGCGGAGCGGATGTTCGGCACAATATGAAGGGCTAGGCATCACGAAAAGCCAGATGCTGGATGCCGGATGCTAGATGTTAGGAAATGCCCACCAGAGGAGTGCGGGCAGGGTGGGGTAGTAGAGGGCGAGGCGGATGGGGTGGCCGCGCTGGGTGAGGTGGGTGGCGTAGGTCTCTAGTTGGGGGGCGTAGGTCTGTTTTTGAGCCTGCAGGAAGGTTTCCAGGCCTTCGGAGGCGTGGGTGCCGGTTTTGTAGTCGACGATCCAGAGATGGGTGTCGCCCTCGGTGAGGGGTTCGGGGCCGGCCAGGAAGGTGCGGTCGAGGCGGATGGTGCCGGTTGGGGTGGCGATGCTGGTCTCGGTGGAGGATTCGGGGTGCGGGGTGAGCAGCCAGCGGCCGTGCGGGTCTTCAAGGGTGCGGGTGAGGCTGCGGAGGATGGTTGCGGTGGCGGCGGGGACGCTTTCGGGGGCGAGGCCGGCGGCGCGGAGGAGGGTTTGGATGCGCGGGGTCCAGGTTTTGGCTTCGGAGTGGAGGGTTTCGAACGGTTCGCCGGTGGCGGCTCGTTGGGTGAGGAGTTCGAGCAGGGTGTGGGTGGCGTTGCCGAGGATGCGGGCTTCGAAAGAGCCTTCGGGGCGGATGGGTTGGTGTGGGGTCGTGATTGATTCGTGAGCTGACAGCTGGGAAGCTGTGAGCTGTGAGCTTGAGGCGTTCGAGACAGAGGGTGGGAAGGATGAGAGGGGGATGCGCTGGAGGGTGCGTGGCGCTGGGGGTGGGACGAGGGTGAGGTCGGCAGCCGCGAGCGCGGGCAGGATTGCCGGTTCGGTTTGGTTGAAGGCGGGTTCGGCGGCAGGCCACGCGGCTTCGAGGAGGGTTTTGGCGCGGCGTTCGGGCTCTCCGTTTTGCTTCCGTTTGGGCGCGGCGAAGAGGTGGACTTCCTCGCGGGCGCGGGTGGCGGCGACGTAGAAGAGGCGCTTGACCTCGGCTTTTTCGCGGGCGGAACGGATGGAGTTCATCCATTGATTGAGCGGGTGGGTGTCGTCGCCGCGGGCCTGGACGGGGGCGATGATGCCGTGGGCGACGGAGTCGTCGTCGGCGGAGGAGTCTTCGAGGTCGAGCCAGGCGAGGAGCTTGCCGCGGTCGGCGCCGGCGCCCGATTCCATCTGGGGGACGACGACGAAGTCCCATTCAAGACCCTTGGCGCCGTGAATGGTCATCATCTGGACCTGGTCGTTGGTGGTGGAGGGGTTGGCGTAAAGGGCTTCGAGGCTGCGGCTGAGGCGGGCGATGGTAATGGGCTCGGGCTGGGATTCGAGCTCTGCGAGCATCTGGAGGTAGCGGGTGGCATTGGCGCGTTCGGAGTCATCGTAAAAGGAGTCGGCGGCGAAGGCGCGGGCGGTGCGCGCGACCAGGCGCGAGAGCGGGATGAGGTCGCGGTGGGCGAGGGCGGATTCGATGACGAGCCAGAAGGGTTCCAGGCGGGCGATGCCGTCGGGGGTGAGGAGCGCGCCGCGTTCGCGGAGGAGGTCGAAGACGGCAGTCTGGCTGTCTTCGGGGGCGTCCTGGCCGGCGAGCGTATGGAGATCGACGAGCGTGAGGCCGCACCAGGGAGTGCGCAGGAGGGCAAGCCACGCGGTGCGGTCGGCGGGGTGGAGCAGCGCGCGGGTGAGGGCGAGGAGGTCGAGAACCTCCTGACGTCCCCCGAGTGGGACGATGTTGATGGCCTGGTAGCTGTCGGGTTCGAGCGCCTTGGTGACCTCGTGAAGATGGGTGCGGTTGCGGCCGAGGATCGCGATCTTCCAGGGGGCGGTGCGGTCGGCTGGGAGTGGACGGGCGCGCCATTCGTCGATGAGGCGGCGGATCTCGGCGGCGTTGCGCTGGGTTTGGAGATGGTGTTCGGCGGCTTTGTCGGCGGCTTCGTACGGGATGGTGGAGGGGTGCCAGACCAGGTTTGGGCCTTCGGTTGGGGGGCGGGTGGGGTGGGCGTTTCGGTAGGAGATGGCGTCGGATTCTGAGGAACCCACAGTTGTTTCGGAACCCACCCTAGCTCCGCGAGGGTGGGGCACCCGGTTCTCATCAAGCGGGAAGATGGCTTGGAAGGTCTGGTTGAAGGCTTGGACGAGGTTCGCCTGGGAGCGGAAGTTGGCGGTGAGGTGGAGTGGGCTGAGGGGAAGTTCGCCGAGCCGGTGGGTGCGCAGGGTATCGAGGAAGCGGGCGACCTGCGCCTGGCGGAAGAGGTAGATGGACTGCTTGGGATCGCCGACGAGGAAGGCGGTCTGGCTGTGGCCGTCCCAGGATTGGGTGAGGAGGCGGACGAGCTCGTACTGAGTGGTGGAGGTGTCCTGCATCTCGTCGATGAGGAGGTGGTCGAGGCGAGCACCGGCGGCGGTGGTGAGGTCGTCGAGCGCGGCGCCGGTGCGGAGGGCGGCGAGCGCGGTGAGGGTGAGCTCGGTGAAGTCGCAGGTGCCGGTGGATTGAAAGACGAACTGAAGCTCGACGAGGGCGTGGCTGAGGATGCGGAAGAGGGCTTTGGCTACGAGCCACTGGTGCTCGGGGTAGCGAAGCGGCGGCAGGTTGGTCAGATTGCAGAGGGCTTCATTGAGCGCCGGTTCGAGGCTGAGGCGATCGACAATGGATTTGAGTTCTGTCTTGTGGTGCTTTTCGATCTCGAACGCGACGTGATTCTTGTTGAAGCCGCTGCGCCATTTCCCGTCTTTGGTGACAAGGAGGTTTGCGAGCAGCTTCCAGTGCTCGAGGCTTTCGGCGGCTGTGCCTGGGTGCAGGGCGAGTTCACGACAGATGGCGAGGGGGTTTTCGGCGCCTTGGTATCCGGCAGAATGCGACATGTTCTGCGCGAGGCTTGAAAGTTCTTCGCAGAGATCGGGGGGAAAGAGCTGGTCGAGGCGCGTGAGGGCGCGGCAGATGGCTTGTTCGAGGGCTTTTTCGAGGCGCGGGAGCGTGACGGTTTCGAGGTAGTGGTCGGAGAGTTGCTCGCCGGTGAGGGGGATGAGGTTGGCCCACTGGTCGCGCCAGCCGAGCATGCCGGCGATGAGGGTTTCGGTGTCGGCGAGGTTGTTATCGCGGTGGAGGAGCAGGGTGCGGAGCGAGGCGGTGAGTGCGGCGTCGTCGCCGAGGCGGGCCAGGGTGCGGCGGGCGGCCTCGCGGTGGAGTTCGGCGCCGCGTTCGACCGGGGTGAGCCCGCCTCCGCCGGAGAGGACGGGGAGCGCGTTGGCGAGGCGGACGCAGAGAGCGTCGATGGTGGAGATTTGCAGGCGGTCGGGGTGGTCGAGCAGATTCCAGCCGTGGCGCCGGTCGTTGGCGAGGGCGGAGTCGGCGAGCGGGCGGGTGATGCGGTCGAGATCGTTCGACGGGGGCTGGTTGTCGGCGGCGCGGCGCAGTTGCAGGAGCACGCGGTCGCGCATCTCGTGCGTGGCCTTGCGGGTGAAGGTGATGGCGAGAATCTGGGCGGGGTCGGTGGTGGTTTCGGCGGCGAGGAGCTTGAGGTAGCGCTGGATGAGGAGTGCGGTTTTGCCGGAGCCGGCGGGGGCTTCGACGATGAAGGAGCGCGTGATGTCGAGGGCCGCGGCGCGTTCGGGTGCGTCGGGGATTTCGGTTGCGGCGGACTGTGCCGGGGCGGGGAATTCGAGCAGGTTAGAGATCGTCGGCCTCCTCGTCTTCGAGCTGCGCGGGGGCGAGGAGCGCGGGGTTGAGGCGGCAGAGGATGCGCTGGCCGCAGTGTTGGCAGGTTTTGGGGTACTGCTTGGGGTCGACGCGGGTGACGCCGGCGGCGAAGTCGACGGCCAGATTGGTGAGCGCGGCTTGCCACTGGTCGATCTGTTCTGCGAGCGACGGGGCCTGCATGGGTTTGGTCTTGCCGCGGGGGAAGAGGTCCGGGTTGTCGGCGTGGCCGGTGAAGGTGAGGCCCTTGCCGGGGCGGAGCTGGGCGAAGCCTACGCCGGCGACGCGGCGATTTTCCTGCTGGGCGAGGATGGCGTAGAGCGGAAGCTGCGGGGCGTCGGGGCGCTCGCCGTGCCACTGTTTGGGGTCGGCTTCGCCGGTCTTGTAGTCGAGGATGAGGTCGCCGTCGGCGGTCGCGTCGATGCGGTCGATGCGCAGCTTGAAGGTGAGGGGGCCGAGTTGGAACTGCTTTTGCTCCTCGGAGCCTTCGACGGCAAAGTCGGGGCGCGCGAGTTCGAGGTCGAGCCACGGGTTGAGGAGTTGGGCGAGGCGCTGGCGTTCGAGGGCGAGGTAGGTCTCGTCCCAGGCGGATTCGACCGGGTGCTGCTCGTTTGCGAAGGCGGCTTCGATGGCGTGGGCCAGGGTTTCGGCGCGGTCTTCGGCGGAGAGGTTGCGCAGGTTCGATTGGGTGCCGACGTCGTGCCAGAAGGTCTCCATGACCGTGTGAACGAGCGACCCGCGTTCCATGGGGTTGAGGCCGGGGGGGCGGGATTCGGGTTCGGCGGAGTGCAGGCGGGTTTCGGCGAAGGCGCGGAAGGCGCAGGCGGCCTGGAGCTGGAGAATGCGGGAGCCGCCGCGGGTCAGACCGGGGGGGAGTGGGGGGAGGGTGGTGTCTTCGGGGATGGTTTCGAGGGGGTGCGGGGCGGAGGGCAAAGACAAAGGAAGAACGCTAAGGACGCCAGTGGTTGCGCTAAGGTCGCTGAGGAGGGGGGATGGGCGGCGGTCGCCTTCTTCAGAGTGGCGGGCGTAGCTGAAGAAAGCGGTGGCGGCGGAGTGGGCGATGCGCTCGGTCAGGGCACGGGCTGCTGCGTCGTCGCGGGCGCGGTCGGCGCCGGGCAGGCCGAGGGCGCGCTGGAGTTGCCACGGCAGCAGCGGGTTGGCGGGAGCGGCGGGCGGCCAGGTGAGGTCGTCGGCCGAGAGGAACCGGAGCGCGTCGAAGGGGGATGCCGCCGAGTTCGAGCGGGCCGAGAATCTGGACAGGGGCGGACTGCGATTCGGGCGCGAAAATAGCCTGGCGCAGGATCCCGGTGAGGGTGGCCAAGGCCTCCGGTGCGGTTGGGCGCGGCGAGTTGGGGAGGACATCGAGGGTGGCGAGCTCGTCGAGGGCGCTGTCGAAGCGGCGATGCTGCTGGAAGGTGACGGAGTCGCGCTGGGCCTGGCGGGTCCAGCCGGCGGCATCAAGCAGGGTGCGGAGGGTGTCGGCCCAGGCGGTGTGGGACTTCTGGGTTTCCGCGGTGAAGCTGGCGGTGCGGGCCAGATTGCGCAGGTTGGCGGTGAGGTCCAGGAGGGACGCGCGGCGGTGGCTGCGTGTGAGGAGGTGGAGGGTACGATCGAGCGTGAGTTCGGGTCGCAGAAGGGTTTGTTGGCGGAGTTCGTGCGCGTCGAACTCGGCTGCGGGGGTGAGTTCTTCGGCTGGGGTGAGCCACGGGGACAGCAGGAGGTTCCCGACGGTTTCGAGCGGCAGGGGTTCGAGCAGCCAGCTGAGGAGCGCGAGGGCGGTGGTGATGAGCGGGAGTTCGGCGAGTGGGCGGCCGAGCGAGAACTCATAGACAGGCGGCGCGGCCGGGGCGGTGATGGGGAGGGTTTCGGGCGTCAGGATGGGTCCGAAGACGCGGTCGATCTGGGCGCGGCGGTCAGCGAGGTTAGGGACGACGACGGCGATGGTTTGGGTCGGGCCCGAGGCGAGTGTAGCGCGAATCCAGTGGGCGGCGGCTTCGAGTTCGGAGGCGTCGTCCTCGGCGGCGTGCTGATGGATTTGGGTGGTGGGCGCGGCGGTGCGGATGCGCTCGGCTGCGAGGGTGGTGAAGAGGGTTTCGAGAGTTGGGGGGAGGATGTCGAAGTCGGCGATGGCGATTGGGGTGGGCTGCGGGTTGAGGGCGAGTGCGGCGGGGAGTTCCGACGGGGTGATGAGCTGTGCGCGGGTGAGGCGCTGGGCGAAGGTGCGGGACCAGCGGTCGAAGGCGCGGGCGTCGGTGGAGAGTGGGAAGTCGCGCAGGCGTGGGCGGCCGGCGTAGAGGTTGAGCAGCGACCAGGCGCGCGCGGCGAGGTCGGCGAGCGCGTCGGCGGAGCGGAGACGCGGGGTTTCGGGGTCGGCGGCGATGATCTCGCGCCAGAGGGCGTGCTCCTGCGTGCGGTTGAGGAGGATGCGGGTTTCATCGCCGGCGAGCAGGCGCTGCTGCCACTGGGCGGCGAGCCAGGCTTCGAGCGGGAGGACGTTGGCGGGGGTCCAGAGGGTGTGGCCGCCGGCTTGTTGCTGGGCGTCGTACGCGCGTCGGATGGTGCGGGCGGCGCGCTGGGTGGGGGTAAGGACGGTGGCGCCGCGGGCGACCGCGACGGCGATGGCTTGGGGAAGACTCTGGGCCATCTGTTGGTTATACCTTGGTTGGCGGTGGATGTTCGGTAAGTGGGCTTGATGACGAGCGTCGAGTCGGCTCCCGCGCAGCGAGTCGAGCCGGATGGTGTTACCAAATTGGGATATGGGGGCGATCCCGCCATGCGGTCGGCTATACTTCGACGCATTCGGCTATGAAACGGCATGTGCTTATCTTCGGGGCGGGTGGGCGGGGTGCTGATTGTGGCGCTGCAGTGGACCGAGTACCGGTTCGTGGTGATTGAGCACTCGTTTGAGCTGTATGGCGCGCTGGTAGCGGTGCTGTTTGCGTCGTTTGGGATTTGGCTTGGGCTGCGGATGACGCGGGCGCGCGAGACGGTGCGCGAGACGGTGGTGGTGCGCGAGGTGATGGTTCCGGTGGAGCAGGCCTCGGACAAGCCGTTTGCGCCGGATGCGGCGCGGCAGCAGAGCCTGGGGATTACGCCGCGGGAGATGGAGATTCTGGGGCTGGTCGCGGGTGGGCTGAGTAACCGCGAGATTGCCGCGCAGCTTTTTGTCTCCGAGAACACGGTGAAGACGCACTGCGCGCGGGCGTTCGACAAGCTGGGCGCAGCGCGGCGGACGCAGGCGGTGCGGCGCGGCAAGGAACTGGGGCTGCTGCCGTAGTGCGTCATCCGGTCATCCGAAAGCAGGATTTCTGGCGGTTTGCGGGGAAATCATGCGAAAGGATGACGACCTGCAACGGCGGTTCGTGGTGAGGTGGGCTACAGAAGTGAGCTAAATCGCGCGGAGCGGGAGTGTGGCATGACAAAGACTGTTTTGACGTTCGGGATTATCGCGGGTGTTGTGGTCTCCGTCCTGATGGGCGGCTCGCTGCTGCTTGCGGACAAGATCGGTTCGGGCCACAGCATGCTGCTGGGCTACACCATCATGGTGGCTTCGTTTCTGCTGGTTTACTTCGGCATACGGAGTTATCGGGATAACGAGCTGGGCGGAGTGATTTCGTTTGGGCGCGGCTTCCTGTGCGGGCTGCTGATTACGCTGATTACGACCGTCTTCTATGTTGCCATGTGGGAGATTTTGTACTTCAACTTTATGCCGCATTTTATGGACAGTTACTTTGCGGCACAGATTCACAAGGTGCAGGCTTCCGGGCTTGACGCGGCGACGGTTGCGGCGCGGGTGGCGGCGATCCAGCAGTCGCAGCAGAGCTACCAGAATCCGCTGATCAATGCGGCTTATACCTTTATGGAGCCGCTGCCGGTCGGGCTGCTGATTACGCTGGTGTCGGCTGCGATTTTGCGGAGGAGACGGGGCGTAGGAGCTGCAACGGCTGCAGCTTTGGAGGCTTAGCAAATGCGCCCTCATGCCGGGCGGGCACCACTTCGTGGGGTGTTGGGCTTCGCGGGGCGCTCCCGTTGGTCGCGCGTAAGGTTTGGTGCCGACCAACGGGAGGACCACGCGAAGCTCTAAGAAGGCGTGGGAACGCCCGCCGCCCGCGCAGGGCGCATTTGCGTCTTCCAGCTTAAGAGTAGGAGCGCGATGGCGGTGAGGATGGGGAGCGTAAGGGCGAGGCGCAGGGAGTGGGTCTGGGTGGAGACGACTCCCATAAGCCACGGAATGGAGGCGGCGCCGAGGCCGCTGGCGGCGAGGACGAGGCCGGCCTGGCGCGGGGTGGGTTGGGCTGCCATGTAGAGAGCGAACGCGGCGGGAAAGACCGGCGCGAGGCAGATGCCGAGGGCGACGGCGAGCGTGGCGATGAGCGGCGCGGTGCGCGCGGTGGCGAGTGCGGCGGCGATCGCGATGGTAAAGGTGAGCGCGATGCGGAGGAGCGTGGCTTCCGGGATGCGCTTGAGCAGGAGCGAGGCGAGGTAGCGGCCGGCGGTAAGGCCGCAGAGCAGCAGCACGAGGGTGTACTGCGAGAGCACGAGCGAGGTTTGGCCGTAGCGGAGGGCGTAGGTGGTGAGCCAGGCGGAGAGGCAGGTTTCGAGGGCTCCGTAGAGGAAGAGGATGGCGGCGAAGAGGAGAAAGAGGGGGGTGAGGAGGTTGGTGGTGGGGGTGGGTTCGCGGGTGGAGGCTGGTTCGGCTTGGTGACGGAGCTCTTGCCAGAGGGCGAGGGTGACGAGGGCGAAGAGGGCGGCGAAGACGTCCAGGATGCGGGCGAGGGGGAAGCGCGGGGTGAGCGATGCGGCGAGGAGTGGCGAAAGCAGGCAGCCGAGCGAGAAGGCGATGTTGAGGCGGGCGAGCGCGGAGCCGCGATGCCGGGTGTAGCGGTCGCCGGCGATGATGTTGACGGAAGCGATGATGCGTCCGACGCCGAAGCCGGCGAGCAGCAGGGCGGCGCAGGCGAGCGGTAGCGCGGGTGCGTTGGCGAAGGCGAAGAAGCCGAGCGCGGCGGCGGTGGTGCCGAGGAGGAAGGCCCGCGGGAGACGTTTCGAGACGGTGGCTCCGCCCAGGGTGGCGCCGGTGAACTGGGCGAGGAGCAGCAGGCCGGCTTGCTGGTCGGTCAAGGACCACTTCGCGGAAAGCAGTGGGAGGATGGGGCCGAGGAGAAAGGTGGCGAGGCCGGCGAGGAGGAAGGCTGCGTTCATGAGACGCAGGGATGGGGCGGGGTTTGGAAGGGGGTTTGGTGCAGGGGGACTCATTGCAGCCATTATCATGGGGGGATGAGGGATTTCGGGAAGATTCGTCGGATGGCGGCGCTGGGGGACGGTGGGTCTGCCACCCGTCGCTTGGAACGAAGGCGCGATGGGTGGGGCACGGGGGTTTTCGTGCTGGGGTTGGGAGTGCTGCTGGGTGGGGTCGGGTGTCACTCGGGTGCGGTGGGTGGGGGTGCGGCGCCGGCGACGCAGGAGAAGACCTATCACCTGCGCGGGAAGATTGTGGCGGAGGATGCGGCTGCGGGGAGCCTGACGGTGAGTGCGGGGGCGATTCCGGGGTTCATGGAGGCGATGACCATGGACTACAAACTGGTGCAGCCGAACATCATGAGTGAGCTGCATGTGGGGGATCTGATTACGGCGGATGTGATCGTCGATTATGACGCGGCGGGGCCGATGAGTCCGAAGCTCGACCACCTGGTGGTGGTGGGGCAGGCGCGGCCGGATACGAAGCCGACAGTGCAGTACCATGTGCCTGCTGTGGGAGATAAGGTTCCGAACTTCAGCCTGCTGAACCAGAGCGACAAGACGATTCACCTGGATCAGTTCAAGGGCAAGGTGGTGCTGCTGACGTTTATCTATACGCGTTGTCCGATTGCGGATTATTGCCCGCGGATGAGCGCGAACTTTGCGGAGATCGACAAGGCGCTGGCAGGTAATAAGTCCATTTACGACAAGACGCATCTGGTAAGTGTCAGCTTCGACCCGAAGTACGATAGGCCGCAGGTGCTGAGGAGTTACGGCGGCGCGCATACGGGGAAGTTTACCGAGGAAGATTTCAAGCACTGGGATTTTGCGGCTCCTTCGGTGGCTGAGCTGCCTAAGATGGAAGAGTGGTTTGACGTGGGCGTGACGGGCGATTCGAGCGATCCGAGCACAATTCAGCATTCGCTTTCGACCGTGGTGATTGGGAAAGATGGGAAGGTGCTGGCGTGGTATCCGACGAACGACTGGAAGGTTCCGGATGTTTTGAAGGAAGTGGAGGCTGCGGCGGGTTGATTTTCGAGAGCTGTCAGCTTGAGGAGCTTTGAGCTTTGAGCTGGGAGCTTGGGGCTTAGAGCGCATTTTCGTGAGTAAAGAGTAAAAAGTTACTAAGTTGAGACGGAGGAGTGGGTGTGGCTAAGTTGACGATGGTGTTTGGTGGATTGTTGATTGCGTTGAGTGCAGTGGCTTATGTGGAGACGCACTTCTGGCACGCGGCAATTCCGGGAGTGTTTGGCCTGTTGCTGCTGGTGTTTGGGGTTCTGGCGAATACGGACGATGCGAAGAAGCGCATGGTGTTTATGCACATTGCGGTGACGGTTGGATTGCTCGGGTTCCTGGGGACGATTCCGGGGATTATCGGTGTGATCCAGATGGCTGCGGGGCATGTTGTGGCGCGGCCGGATGCGGCGAAGGTGCAGGCGGTGATGGGCGCGATCTGCTTTGTGTTTGTGACGCTTTGTGTGCGGTCGTTTATTGCGGCGCGGCGCGCGCGGCTGGTTTAGATCGAATTTCCCATGTCTCAGGTGCGAGACATGGGGCACCCGGGCTTCTGGTGCGACGTGAGCGGAGGGTGATGAGATGGCAGGATCGATGAGTCCGTCGAGGTTTGGGAGTGGGATACCGTCGGCGGATCGGCCGTCGCGCGGTACGGGGAAGGCGACGGCGGCTGACCTGACGAAGTCGCGGCCGAAGCCGAAGCTGAGCAAGGTGATGCCGGAAGTTTGGAAGCTGGTAAAGCCGCGGCGGGTGGTGCTGAGCGTGAGCTTCCTGCTGATGGTGATCAACCGGGCGAGCGGGCTGGTGCTGCCGGGATCGATGCGCTACCTGATCGACAATGTGATGACGAAAGGGCAGTTGAACAAGCTGCCACTCATTGTGGGCGCGGTCGTTTCGGCGACGATTCTGCAGGGCGTGACCTCGTACGCACTGACGCAACTGCTGTCGAAGGCCGGGCAGCGGCTGATTACGGATCTACGGATGCAGGTGCAGGCGCATATCGGAAAGCTGCCGGTGGCGTTTTACGATGAGAACCGCACCGGGACGCTGGTCGCCCGCATTATGACCGACGTGGAAGGCGTACGGAACCTGATCGGGACCGGTGTGATCGACTTCTTTGGCGGCGTGCTGACGGCGGTTTTCGCGTTCTGCTACCTGATCCGGCTGAGCTACCAGATGACACTGCTGACGTTCGTCATCCTGGTGTTGTTTGGGCTGATCCTGCAGAAAGCATTCAAGACCATCCGGCCGATCTTCCGCGAACGCGCGAAGATCAATGCGGAGGTGACGGGTCGTTTGACGGAGTCGCTGGGCGGGGTGCGCGTGGTGAAGGGCTACCATGCGGAGGACAGCGAAGCGGAGGTATTCGGCAAGGGCGCGCAGAGGCTGCTGGCGAATGTGATCTCGTCCTTGACGGCTCAGTCGTTGATGTCGCTGGCGAGCACGAGCGTGCTGGGCGTGGTGGGCGCGCTGATTATGTGGATGGGCGCGCACCAGGTGGTGGCGCACAGGCTGACGACCGGCGGATATGTGACGTATGTCGCGTTTCTGGCGTTTATGGTGGCGCCGATCGCGCAGCTGGTGTCGATTGGCACGCAGTTGACGGAGGCGCTGGCGGGACTGGACCGGACGAGCGAGATTTTGAACGAGCGCGAGGAAGATGGCGATCCGCGGCGGACGGTTTCGCTGGGCGTGCTGAAGGGCGACGTGACGTTCGACAACGTGGAGTTTGAGTATGAGGAGGGTAAGCCGGTGCTGCACGGGATCGGGTTCGAATCGAACCCGGGGACGGTGACGGCGCTGGTGGGGTCGAGCGGGTCGGGCAAGTCGACCATCATCTCGCTGGTGTGCGGGTTCCACACGGCGACGGGTGGGTCGATCACGGTGGATGGCGTGGATTTGAGTACTGTGCGCTTGTCGAGCTACCGGCAGCAGCTGGGTGTGGTGTTGCAGGAGACGTTTTTGTTCGATGGAACGATTCGCGAGAACGTGCTCTTTTCACGGCCTTCGGCGACGGAAGAGCAGCTGCTGAATGCGTGCCGGATTGCGCGTGTGGATGAGTTTGCGGAGCGGTTTCCCGAGGGGTACGAAACGATTGTGGGCGAGCGCGGCGTGAAGCTTTCGGGCGGGCAACGGCAGCGGCTTTCGATTGCGCGGGCGATCCTGGCTGATCCGCGAATTTTGATTCTGGACGAGGCGACGAGCTCGCTCGATTCAGAGTCTGAGGCGATGATTCAGGGTGGGTTGAACCACCTGATGCGCGGCCGCACGACGTTTGTGATCGCGCACCGGCTGTCTACGATTCGGCGGGCGGACCAGATCCTGGTGGTGGAGCAGGGAAATATCGTTGAGCGCGGGACGCATGACGAGCTGTTCAAGCTGGGCGGACGGTATTTTGACTTGTACACGCGGCAGCATGGGCTGGAGACGAATCTGTTTCTGGCGCCGGGTGAAGGGGATGCAGTGGTGGTCGCGGGGTAGAGGTTATTGAGCTGCCATGGCGTACAATTGCGCCATGACGATCACGATTGAAGACCGTGATTTGGACCGCGAAATAGCTCGCATCGCCTCCGAGACTGGCATGTCCGCGGATGAATTCGTGCAGCGGACCTTGCGGGAGAAGCTGGTACCGGCGAGGCGGCGCGCAGTGCCGATGACCGACGAGGACGCTGCGGTGATGTTGGCGAAGATTCGCCGGATTCAGGAAGAGGTGGCCCGGCTGCCAGTTTTGGACACCCGATCCGCTGACGAGATTATGGGCTATAACGAGAACGGAACGTTCGACTAATGGTCGTCGACTCGTCGGCTCTCATTGCGATTCTGCTCAAGGAGCCGGAATGCGAAGAGTTCCAGCGGAAGCTGACGCTCGACGTTTCGAAGTATGTTTCGCCTATGAGCGTGGTTGAGGCTTCAAATGTAATGTTCAGCTTCGGCGGAATGGCCGGCGTCGCCAGGCTCGATGCACTACTGGACTCAATTTCCGCGCAGATCGTTCCAATCGATGCACAGCAGACTGCGCTTGCGCGCGCTGCGTTGCAGGTGTTCGGCAAAGGCAGGCATCCGGCCCAATTGAACTTGGGAGATGCCTTTACCTACGCGCTGGCAAAGCATCTTGCTGAACCGGTGCTTTGCAAGGGGAATGACTTCGTTCGGACCGATATCGCAATCGCCTGACTACACTTCGAGGCCGAGCTCCATCAGGAGGAAGGCGTAGTCGAAGGCGATCTCTTTGAGGTAGTCGTAGCGGCCGGAGGCGCCGCCGTGGCCGGCGTCCATGTTGATGTGGAGCAGGAGTGTGGTGTCATTGGTTTTCAGGGTGCGGAGCCTGGCGACGTACTTGGCCGGCTCCCAGTACATGACCTGCGAGTCGTTCAGGCTGGTTTTAACGAGCATGGCCGGGTAGGGGCCGCGCACCAGATTGTCGTAGGGGGAGTAGGCGAGCATGGTGCGGAAGGCCTCGGGCTCGTTGGGGTTTCCCCATTCTTCGTACTCGGCGACGGTTAGCGGCAAAGAGGCGTCGAGCATGGTGTTCATCACGTCGACGAACGGCACGTGCGAGAGGACGACATTGAAGAGGTCGGGCTTGCCCTGGGCGATGGCGAGGTTGACGACCGCGCCCATCAGCAGGCCGCCGGCGCTGCCGCCTTCGATGGCGACTTTGCCGGGGGTGCCGTAACCCTGCTTGAGAAGGGATTCGGTGACGGCGAGGAAGTCGGTGAAGGTGTTCATCTTGACCTGCATTTTGCCGGCGTCGTGCCATGGGTCGCCGAGCTCGCCGCCGCCGCGGATGTGCGCGTAGGCGAGGATGACGCCGCGGTCGAGCAGCGAAAGGCGCGTAGCGGAGAAGCCGACCGGAAGGGCGTAGCCGTAGGAGCCGTAGCCGTAGACGTAAAGAGGGTTGCCAGATGTTTGACGTTGGTTGTCAGTCTTCGTGAACTTGTCGCGCCGGTAGACGAGGCTTACCGGGATGCGGGTGCCGTCGGCGGCGGGGATCCAGAGGCGTTCGGAGGCGTAGTTGGCGGGGGTGAAGTTGCCGGGAACTTGTTGCTGCTTGAGGAGGGTGGAGGTATGGGTCTCGGTGTCGTACTCGTAGACGCTGGCGGGTGAGACGAGCGAGGTGTAGCTGTAGCGGAACTTCCTGGTGGCGAACTCGCGGTTGGTGCCGGATTCGGCGGTGTAGGTGGGTTCCGGGAAGGCGATGTCGGCGCGCGGTCCCAGCCGCGCTTCTGCGGCCAGGGGATAGACGGCGAGCGTGGGCAGCCCGGCGCGGCGCTCGGAGAGCACGACGAAGCCGTGAAAGAGGTCGAAGTCTTCGAGCGGGGTGTCTTCTTTGCCAGAGACTGGCCCGGAGTAGAGCTCGCGCCAGTGGTTGCGCGCGGGGTTCGCTACGGGCGCGACGACGAGGCGAAAGTTCCTGGTGGTGTCGTTCGTGCGGATGAAGAAGAGGCCGTCGCGGTGGTCGGGGTAGTATTCGAGCTCGTCCTGGCGCGGGGCGATGAGGGTGAGGTCGGCGTGCGGGTGGGCGGTGGGAAGGAAGCGCACTTCGTTGGTGGTGTGCGAGCCGGATTCGACGAGGATGTACTTGCGGTCGCGGGTGCGGCGAACGCCGAGGTTGAAGCGCTCGTCCTTCTCTTCGAGGATGAGGTGGGCGCCGCCGGGCGAGAGGATGGAGTACTCGGCGAGGGTGTGGCGGAAGAGCTTGTCGTGGCGCTTGGTCTGGGCGTCTTCAGTGGTGAAGAAGATGGTGGCGGAATCCGCGGCCCAGGTGAAGGAGCCGACGCGTTCCTCGGTGTCGGCGAGGTCCTGGCCGGTTTGCAGGTTGCGGAAGTGAAGGGTGTACTGGCGGAAGCCGGTATTGTCGGTCGAGTAGGCGAGCATGAAGCCGTTGGGGCTGACGGACATGCCTCCTACGGCCATGAAGGGCTGGCCGACGGCGAGCTGGTTGACGTCGAGGAGGATTTGTTCTTCGGAGCCGGCGTGAGTTTTGCGGCAGTGGATGGGGTACTGCAGGCCTTCGACGGTGCGGGTGTAGTAGAGGAAGCCGTGGTCGGGGTATGGGTATGACTGGTCGGTTTCGAGGATGTGCGAGAGCATCTCCTGGTAGAGCGCGGCCTGGAGCGGCTCGGTGCCGCGCATGGCGGCGGCGGTGTAGGCGTTTTCGGCTTCGAGGTACTCGGTGACCATGGGCTGGCCTTTGAGGGCGAGCCAGGCGTAGTCGTCTTCGAGGGTGTGGCCGTGGAGATGGGTCGGATGGGGCTCGCGGCGGGCGACGGGCGGGATGAGCGAGGGGGATTTGACGCGGGCGCTGGGGGTGTTCTCAGACATGAAGTTCCGTATGCTCCAAGTTTCAGGATACAGCGGGCGTTGGAGGGGTGCGGCGCAAAGGCGGCTGCAAAGGCGATTGGAAAGGCAACCAAGGCGGAGCGAAAGACACCAAACTCTCCTGTGCGGCGGGCCATTGGGGTCGGCCGAAGAATTTGCAGATGACAGCTTTTGAGGAGCTCTTCATGAAGATGACAAAGATTCAGACCCTGGCGGCGGCTTGCTGCCTGATGGTGCCGATGGCGTTTACCGCAGCGCACGCGCAGACGAACGATTCAGATCACGATAAGCACTTTTTGATGGAAGCTTCGCAGGGCGGCATGGCGGAGATCCAGCTGGGGCAGTTGGCGTCGCAGAAGGGCGAAAGCCCCAAGGTGAAGGCGTTCGGGCAGAAGATGGTGACGGATCACACGGCGCTGAACAACGACCTGAAGCCGTTTGCGGATAAGGATGGCGTGCCGCCTCCGGCGGGATTGAGCGCGGATGACCAGGCGGAGATGGATAAGCTGAACGGGCTTTCCGGGAAGGACTTCGACCGGGAGTACGTGGCGTACATGCTGAAGGATCACATGCACGACCAGATGGCGTTCAAGGAGGAGATCGCCTCAACGCAGGATCCGGCGTTGAAGCACGCGGCTGAGCATGGGCTGAAGGTGATCGACCAGCACCTTTCGATCATCAAGGGGATTGCGGCGAAGATGAACGTGCAGCCGGCTGCCTAATGGGCAAGCGGATGGAAGAAGCGGCACCCTCGCGGGTGCCGCTTTGCTTTTGAGGGCGTAGCGAGTAGCGGCGGATGGGTGGGCTGCGCTATGGTTCTCCGGAGATGAAAAGCGTCTGGGTGGGATGTTTCGGTTTGTGGCTCGGCGTTGGTGCGAGCGCGGTGGGACAGGCGGCGCTGCCCGGGCGGGAGTGGCCGGTACAGGGCTTTGCAGATGTGCTGGACCTGCACCAGGAGCCGCAATCGGCGACGGACCGATCGCATGAGATGTTCTTCGATGAAGGTGCGTGGCATGGGTATGCGCTGCCGCCGCGGGGAGATCAAGGGACGGGGTTTGTCGGGCCGTTCCTGAGTGCGACGGGTGCGGGAATCTGGGCGGGGCGTCGGTTTGGGACGGTGGAGCTGTCGGATTCGCGGACGCGTAAGCCTGTGGCGTTGACCGCTTGCGATGGGGGCGGGGTTTCGCTTCCGGGAGCGCTGGCGCGGCGAGCTTGTGGGAGCGGGGTGACGGTTTCGGAGACGCTGTTTTATGCGTCGGCCTCGACGGCGCTGGTGCGGGTGATGGTTCGGGCGGCTGAGCCGGTGGCTTTGACGTTGAAGCTGGGCGGAGAGCAGACGGTGGAGGCTCTGGCTGGAGGAGACCGGCTGGAGACTTCGGTTCCGGGGTCGAATGCGGGCATGGTGCGGAGTGAGGGGGGACGGTATGGTTTCGCGGTCCCGCAGACGGTTGAGCTGAAGGCAGGAGCTTCGCAGACGTTTTATCTGCAGCAGACGTACTTGCCGGCTTCCCAGGGGGCGCGATTGGAGCCTTGGCCGGGGTCGCCGGAGGCTGCGTGGCGGGAGGCTGGCGCGCGTTGGACTGGGTATCTAAAGCGTGGCGGGACGCTGCGGGCGGGGTTGCGCGGGGACGATGCAGCCGAGCGCATCAACGTTAGGGCTATGGAGACTCTGCTTTCGAACTGGCGTGCGGCGTTGGGGGATGTGCATCATGCCGGGGTGATTCCTTCGTATTCGAACCCGGATTTTCATGCGTTCTGGGCGTGGGATTCGTGGAAGCACGCGGCGGCGCTGGCGTGGTTTGCGCCGGAGCTGGCGAAGGAGCAGATTCGGGCGATGTTCGAGTTTCAGCTCGCGGATGGGATGGTGCCGGACCTGGTGGCGCGCGATCATCGCGAGGATAACCTGCGGGATTCCAAGCCGCCGCTGGCCGCGTGGGCGGTGATGGCGGTGTACCGGCAGACGCGGGACAAGGCGTTTGTGGCGGAGATGTTCGACAAGCTGTGCCGGTACCACCGATGGTGGTATGCGGACCGGGACCACGCGCAGGACGGGCTGGCGGAGTATGGCTCGACCGACGGGACGCGCGAGGCGGCGGGGTGGGAGAGCGGGATGGACAACGCCGTGCGGTTCGACGACGCGAAGATGGTGGAGAACCATGCGGGCGCGTGGTCGTTCGACCAGGAGTCAGTGGATTTGAACAGCTATCTTTACCAGGAGAAGCTCGAGCTGGCGGAGATGGCGGACGTGCTGGGGAAGCAGGAGTTGGCGGGGACGCTTCGGCGGGAGGCTGCGGTGCTGCGGATGAAGATTCAGCAGGTGTTCTTCGATGCACAGGCGGGATGGTTCTTTGATGTGCGGCTGTCCCGTGAGCGCGTGCACGTGTACGGGCCGGAGGGTTGGATTCCGCTTTGGACCGGGGTGGCGACGCCGGCGGAGGCGGAGCAGGTGGCGAAGAGCGTGATGGAGCCGGAGAGGTTCAACACGCAGCTGCCTTTCCCGACTGTGGCCCGGGACAACCCGAAGTTTGAACCGGAGAAGGGATACTGGCGCGGGCCGGTGTGGATTGACCAGGCGGTGTTTGGGGTGGAGGGGCTGGACCGGTATGGGCTGTTGCAGGATGCGGCGGCTATGCGTGGCAAGCTGCTTCGAAATGCGGCGGGAACCGCGCCGTTCCGCGAGACGTATAACCCGCTGACGGGTGCGGGGGAGAACTCGCGCAACTTTAGCTGGAGCGCGGCGGAGTACTTTCTGCTGATGCATGAGGACCGCTAGCGGCTGCAGGGCCAACGGTGTACGGAGCGTAGACTGGGTGGGTATGAAGAGCGTTTGGTCTCGGCTGATTGTCGCGTTGGTCTTGTTGCTGCCGGTGGGCTGGCTGCGGGCGGAGAACCCTTCGACGCTGCCGATTCCGACGACGTATGTGAACGATTTTGCGCATGTGCTCACGCCGGCGGGCGAAACACGGATCGAGGCGCTTTGCCGGGCGGTGCAGAACCAGGCGGATGCCCAGTTGTTTGTGGTGACGGTGAACTCGCTCGATAACGGCCAGAGCGTGGAGGAGTTTACCGAGCTGCTGGAGGAGCACTGGAAGGCGGGCAAGAAGGGTCAGGACCGCAGTGCGATCTTTTTGCTGGTGATGAATCCGCACAAGGTTCGGATCGAGACCGGGTACGGCCTTGAGGGGATTCTGAACGATGCCAAGGTGGGGGCGATCCTGGACCAGGTGACTCCGCTGCTGAAGCAGGGGAACTACGACCAGGCGATGTACACGGGCACAAACGACATGGCGCAGGTGATTGCGGCGGATAAGGGCGTGACGCTGGCGCCGGTGACGCCGCAGTACCACTATGAGCAGGCTCCGGCGGCGGCGCAGCGGCATGGGACGAGCATGGGCCAGATCCTGCTGGGGATCGGGTTTGTGCTGCTGATCATCATCCTGGCGAAGACAGGGAACCTGGGCTGGGCGATCTGGCTGATCATGAGCCTGATGGGTGGTGGCGGGGGCGGCGGCGGGGGCCGCGGGGGTGGGGATGGAGATGGCGGCGGGTTTGGTGGAATTGGTGGCGGCGAGAGCGGCGGGGGTGGAGCTTCGCGGGATTGGTAGAGAGAACGGCAAGTGCGCCCTTGCGCCAGGCGGGCGCCACTTTGTGGAGTCAGGCGCTTCGCGTGGTGGATGTTAGATTGAGTTGGACAGAGGATTGACCGGAGGAAACGATGAAGGGTTTGTGGGTTGGATTGGGCGTGGTGGGTGTGATCGTGCTGGTGCTGCTGTTTGTTGGCGGCAGCTATGTGAGCGCGAAGAATACGCTGGTGACGAAGAATGAGCAGGTGACGTCGGCGTACTCGGAGGTCGACGTCGAGCAGCAGCGGCGGATGGATCTGATTCCGAACCTGGTGGCCTCGGTGAAGGGGTACGTGGGCGAGGAGTCGACGGTGTTGACGAACATCGCCAATGCGCGCGCGGCGGTGATGGGTGCGAGCGACCGTGCGAGCAGCATCAAGGCGCAGTCGCAGTTGGACGTGGCGGTGAGCCCGCTGCTTCGGTTGCAGGAGGCGTATCCGAACCTGAAGTCGAGCGAGCAGTTTACGCGGCTGACGGATGAGCTCGCGGGAACGGAGAACCGGATCGCGGTGGCACGCCGGCGGTACAACATTGCCCTGCAGGATTACAACGTGTACGTGCAGCAGTTTCCGAATAGCATCTGGGCGGGAATGGCCGGGTTCCACTACCGGGATGAGTACTTCAAGGGCAATGCGGCGAATGGTACGGCACCGACGGTGGACTTCGGAAAGTAGGAATCGAAAAGCTTAGCACCGAGAAATACAGATAAACGGATAAGAAGGGTCGTACGGTTCTGGACAGGGCCGCTTCGATCCTTCTTTTTTGCAGGGGTTGTGCGAGGATGGCGTAGGAGCAGAGTTGCCTGGACGCCCTGGTGTGGGGAGTGTCCGGCGGCTGGCGCCGCGAGTGATGCGATGAACCGTGTTCCACAACAGCGAACCAGCGTTGCCACGCTGCTTGGCGCGACCATCTTCCGCGCGGAAGGCGGTGCGTTTGGTCGTGTGCGGGAGTTTGCCGTAGCGCCGCTGGTGGATGCTTCGAAGGTGGAAGGCTTTGTGGTGCAAGCCGTGAGTGCGGGGCGCCGGACGCGGAGGTCGTTTGTACCCGTGACGGCCTTGCACATGGGGGCCGAGGGAAGGCTGGAGCTGGCGGCGGGGACGAAGGTGGAGCTGCTGCCGAAGCATGATGACTTCCTGATGTTGGAGCGGGATCTGCTGGACCAGCAGATTATCGACGTGCACGGGCACAAGGTGGTGCGGGTGAACGATGTCGACCTGGTATGGGAGTGCGGCAGCGTGGATGCGCCGGCGCTCCGGTTGAAGATCGTCGAGGTGGAGGTGGGGACGCGCGGGGCGCTCCGCCGCCTGCTGAAGGGGTTGCCGGCGGCCATGGTCGAGCGCGTCGCCTGCCAGGTCCGGGCGACGGTGATCCCGTGGGACTTCGTGGATTTGATCGATCGCGATCCGTCGCGAAGGGTGCGGCTGAAGATCGAGCAGGACAAGCTGGCGCAGATGCACCCGTCGGACCTGGCGGACATCCTGGAGGAGCTGGCGCCGGCGGAGCGGGAGGCGCTGTTCTCGAGCCTGGATGAGGAGGTTGCGGCGGAGGCGCTGGAGGAGGTCGAGCCGAGGACGCAGAAGACGCTGCTGGAATCGATGAACTCGGAGCAGATTGCGGGGATTTTGGAGGAGATGGACCCGGGCGCGGCTGCGGATTTGCTCTCGGAGCTCTCGGACGAGCGGTCTGAGGCGATTCTGGAGGAGATGGGCGAGGAAGAGCGGCACGAGGTGGAAGAGCTGCTCGACTATGCACCGGATTCGGCGGCCGGGTTGATGACGACGGATTATGTGGCGGCTCCGGATGGCGCGACGGTAGGGGACGCGATGCGGTCGCTCAGGGAGTTTGAAGGCGACCTGGATTCGGTGACGGAGGTGTTTGTCGTCACGGCAGAGGGGCACCTGCAGGCGGTGATCCCTGTGACGCGGCTGGCGCTGGAGGATGCGGCGAGGCCGTTGAAGGAGGTTGAGGTCGGGCACCTCGTCAGCACAGGCTTGAATGCGCATGGTAAGAAAGTGGCGGAGCTGTTCGACAAGTACAACCTGCGGTCGCTTGCGGTGCTGGATGAGCATGGCCAGCTGGCGGGAGTGATTCGGCCGGAGCACGTGATTGCATGGCTGAGGGAGAAGCTGTGAAGATCCTGTACGCAGGGGAGCTGCGGCCGGGGACTTCGTGTCTATTTCGCAAGTGGGCGCTGGAGCGACTGGGACACGAGGTAATCGGCCTCGACCCTTCGGGCTACGTGATCGAGAATGAGTTTCTGCAGAAGGTGGCATTCCGGGCGGCGATGGGGCCCCATGCTTCGCGTCTAAACGCCGATATCCTGGCGGCGGCGGAACGGGAGCGGCCGGAGATCTTCTGGGCGGATAAGCTGCTGCTGCTGACCCCGAAGACGCTGCGGGCGCTGCGAGCGTTGGGGATTACGACCATTAGCTACATGATCGACAACGCGTTTGGGCCGCGGCGCGACCCGGGCTGGCGGATGTACATGAAGTCGATTCCGGAGTTCGACCTGCATGTGACGCAGCGTGAAGTGAACTTCAAGGACTACCTGGATCGTGGCGCAAAGGACGTGATGAAGGTACAGACGGCGTATGAGCCTACGATTCATTTTCCGGCGCCCGTGCCAGTGACCGATGCGGACAGGACGCGCGAGGTCTCGTTTATCGGCACGCCGTATGACAACCGCGCTGACGTACTGACGCAGGTGGCGGAGGCGGGCTTGCCGGTGATCGTTTCAGGGAATCCGCGGCAGTGGAAGCGGGCGCTGAGCGACGCGGCGTACGAGAAGATCTTTCGCTTTGGCGAGCTGTACGAGAAGGAGTACCGCGAGGCGGTCTGGGGGTCGAAGATCAACCTGAGCTTTCTGACGAAGACGAACCAGGACGAGTACACGCACAAAAGCTTTGAGATTGCCGGCTGTGGCGGGTTTTTGATGGCGGAGCGGTCCAAGGGGCACGAAGAACGCTTTAGGGAAGATGAGGAGGCGGTGTTCTTCGGCGATACGGACGATCTGATTGCGAAGATTCGGCGCTGGCTGCCGGATGAGGCTGGGCGCGCGCGGATTGCGGCGGCGGGGCGTGCGCGTGCGGTGCGGGATGGGTACTCGAACGATGTGCAGGTGTGCAGGATTCTAGAGAGACTGGCGCATATTCGGCGGGAGAGCGGGCTTCATGTCGGCTGAGAAAAAGACGATGAAGATGCCGTTCTGGCGCATGTGGTGGGTGCGCGTGCTGATGGTGCTGGCGGTGCTTGGGCCGGGGTTCATCACGGCGAACGTCGACAACGATGCGGGGGGAATCCTTACCTACTCATCGGCCGGTGCCGGGTACGGGTACACGCTGCTTTGGACGATGATCCCCATCACGATCGCGCTGATCGTCGTGCAGGAGATGTGCGCGCGCATGGGCGCGGTCACGGGCAAAGGACTGAGCGACCTGATCCGCGAAGAGTTTGGGCTGCGGATGACGTTCTTCATGATGATCCTGCTGGTGATCGTGAACTATACGAACGTCATTACGGAGTTTACGGGGATCGCGGGCAGCATGGGCCTGTTCCACGTGAGCAAGTACATCAGCGTGCCGGTGTGCGCGGTGCTGGTGTGGCTGCTGGTGGTGAAGGGCGATTACAAGAAGGTGGAGAAGGTCTTTCTGACGGCCAGCATGTTCTATGTCGCATATATCGTGGCGGGCGTGTTGAGCGGGCCGAACTGGCATACGGCGCTGGTCGAGACGATCAAGCTGCCGGCGCGCAAGACCTGGAGCAACAAGGCGTATGTGTATACGACGGCGGCGGTGATCGGCACGACGATTACGCCGTGGATGCAGTTCTATTTGCAGTCGTCGATTGTGGATAAAGGAGTGACAGTTCGGCAGTACAAGGCTTCGCGATTGGACGTAATTATCGGGTCGATCTTTTCGGACCTGGTCGCGTGGTTCATCATTGTGGCGTGCGCCGCTACGCTATACGCGCATGGCAACCGGGATATCTCCGATGCGGCGGTTGCGGCGCAGGCATTGAAGCCGCTGGCGGGCGACTACGCTTACATCCTGTTTTCGGCGGGATTGTTCAACGCTTCGCTGTTCGCGGCTTCGATTCTGCCGCTCTCCACGGCTTACACCGTGTGTGAAGGGCTCGGCTTTGAGAGCGGGCTGGATAAGGGCTTCAAGGAAGCGCCGTTCTTCTACTGGTTTTACACGCTGCTGATCGCGGTGTCGGCGGCGACGGTGTTGATTCCGAACTTCCCGATGTACCAGGTGGCGATCCTGTCGCAGGTACTGGATTGCCTGTTGCTGCCGCTGGTAATGGTGTTTATGCTGCGGCTGATCAACAAGCACGAGCTGATGGGGAAGCACACGAACAAGCCATGGTTCAACGCGCTGGCGTGGCTGACGGTGGTGATTACGACCGGGTTGTCGTTGCTGATTGTGTGGAACCAGCTGCATGGCGGGCAGAGCTGAAAGCTTAACGCCGACGAACACCGAGGAACGGATTTAAGAACAGGCAAGCGCACTAACCTAATTGCTCTTGATCCGTGCTTTTATCGGTTTCGATCCGTGTTAAGTCTTCTGCCCGAGGCGGCTACAGCAGCTTGCCTTCGCTCAGGTCGCGGATAAGGCCGAGGTCGGCGGCGAGGAAGTCGTAGTCGACGAGGGCGGGGAGCGGCGACCAGCGCATGTCGTTGAAGATGCGGTTTTCGAGCGGGCCCTGGAAGTCGTCGACGAGGAAGAATTGCAGGTCGATGGCGCCGCCGTTGCGGTACTTGTGGCGGACGCGGGCGACCTGGCGGCCGATGCGCGCGGTGATGCCAAGCTCTTCGTCGAGTTCGCGGGCAAGGGCTTGTTCGGAGGTCTCGCCGTCTTCGACCTTACCTCCGGGAAACTCCCATTTGAGGCTCATGGGCTGGTCGGGTTTGCGCTGGCAAATGAGGATTTCGGTCGAAGGATCGGACCCGTTCTCGGCGTGACGCAGGATCAGAGCAGCGACGACAAGCCTTGTGGGCTTGAGCAGGGCAGCGTCTCCACGGCGATCGAGCTTACGGATTGGATCTTTCATCTGCGCGTCTGCACTCTACGTTAGACGATGCGGCGCACAGAATGGTCTCTTGGTTGCGGGTGGTTGCCCGGAGGGTAACGGGAGGAAACCAGCTACTAGCTACTAGCTCCTAGCTTCTAGCTCAGGAATGGGCCAGTGACTGCGGGTCGCCTTGCTGAGGGCGTTAGCTAAACAAGCGCTTGCAAGGCCGATGAGAGCGGTTCGCCAGAAGCTAGAAGCTAGTAGCTAGAAGCTGCTTTTCGGGTGGAAGACCGGCCAGCTTTGCTGGGCGCTGCGCTCGATGAGGGCGGGAGAGGGGTTGATAGGGAACGCGCGGTGCGCGATGGCGAGCATGGCGGCATCGTGGATGGAGTTGCCGAAGACGGCGTCGGGATGGCGGGTGCCGGCAAGGTAGACGCCGGCGTTGCGCAGGGCGGCAACCTTGCCTTCGTCGGTGGGGACGTCGAGCAGGCGGTCGGTGGCTACGCCGGCTTCGACGGCGACGCGGGCGGCGAGGACGCGGTCGGAGGGGATGTTGAAGAGTTTTACGCCCTCTTCTACGACCCAGTGGTTGGTGGAGGAGACGGCCCAGATTTCGGCGCCGCGAGACTGCAGGGTTTCGACGGCGCGGCGGAGGTCGGGGAAGATGGTGTGGGCGATGTGTTTGGCGAAGAAGTCGGCGGCGGCGCGGCGGAGTTCGGCGTCGCGAAGGTTCTGGTAGACCTGGACCATCTCGCCGCAGATCTGCAGCTCGTTGACCTCGCCGCGGAGGTACTTACGGTAGCGCTCGTCGATCCAGTCGACGGCGTCGCGGGAGAGCAGGCCGGATTCGATGGACCAGCGCATGAAGCCGGAGCCGGAGTCCGGCGCCCAGAGGGTGCCGTCGCAGTCGAAGACGGCGACGAGGTTGCTGGCTGCGGAGGGCTCGAGTTGGTCGATTGCTGCGGCGAATTCAGCAGAGGTAAGGGTCTGGGGCAGGGTTGCGGCGGTGGTCACGTTCGGCTCTTTTCTGGCTTTGGGCGTTAGACGGATTCTAACCGAGGCAGATTACAGGCGATGCGCAGGCGGCATCCAAGGGCGTGGAGGATTTATGAGCGAGTTCAAGACACTGAGCGGCGATGAAGGTAAGAAGAAGATCGGCGAACTGATCAAGGATGTGCGGATCTGCATGATGACGACGCTGGCCGAGGATGGAACGATCGACAGCCGGCCGATGGCGACGCAGGAGACCGAGTTCGACGGGACGGTTTGGTTTCTGACGCGGCATGAGTCCGGCAAGGTGCAGGAGATTGAGGACGATGCGCACGTGACGCTGGTGTACTCGGACCCGAAGGACCATAACTTTGTGAGTGCGAAGGGTAAGGCGCGGGTTTCGCGGGATAAGGCGAAGATTCACGAGCTTTGGAACCCGATGTTCAAGGCGTGGTTTCCAGGGGGCGAGGATGATCCGAGCATTGCGGTGCTGCAGGTGGAGATTGACGAGGCGTCGTACTGGGAGGCTTCGTCGAGCCGGCTGGTTTTTGGAATCAAGTACCTGGCAAAGGCAGTGACGGGCGGGAAGGTAGAGGTGGGCGAGCAGGGGAAGGTGCTAGTTTAGAAGCCAGAAGCGCCCTAACGCCGGGCGGGCGGTACTTCGTACGGTATTGGGCTTCGCGTGGGCCTCCCGTTGGTCGGGTGCTAATGTTTGTGCCGACCAACGGGAGGACCTGGCAAAGCGTCCAGCGTACGCAGTACCGCCCGTCCGGCGTTAGGACGCAGTTGTCCCTAAATCGGTGGGGTTCCGTTGACGACTGCTACGCCGGGCGGCGGGTTGAAGAAGAAGTCGCTGTCGGCGGCGGGCACGTTTTCGTGCTCGTCGGTAAAAGTGAAGGTGGTGGTGGCGCCGTCGACCTCTTCGAGCTTCATCGCGGTGATCTCGCCGGTGGCGGTGACTTGCAGGCTTAGTTGCTTGATGCGGGCAGCCATGTTTTTGGGGACGCCTGCGATGAGATCCCCGCCTGCGTTGTGGGTGATGGTGATGTTGTCGAGCTCCTTGGCGAGCTGGGTGTGACCGAGGAGGAAGCGCAGCGGGGTACGCAGGTCGTCCATCTGCTTGGCAGGGATGCGCTGCGCTTGGGCGTCGCCGGGGGTGTAAAACCACGCGTACTTGCCGTCCAGGATGAAGACCTTGCCGGCGGGGGTGTCGTAGTGCCAGGCCATGCGGCCGGGTTTTTTGAGCAGGAGGGTACCGGACTCGGTGCGGTCGAGGCCCATGCCGGTGTAGTGCTCGGTATAGCGGGTGCGGAGGGACTTGAGGTGGTTGTAGTGATTGTCGACTTGCTGGAGGAGGTTTGGGGTTTGGGCGGAGGCTGAAAGGCAATGCGCGAAGAGCGCCAGGGAGGCGCAAAGAACGCCGAGAGTTTTGCGGTGGACCCACTCATCACGTGAGACAAGGGCGCGATGAATGGGGCACGGGGTTCTCGTGTGGTTGAGAGGCATTACTGGACGGGGATGGTGCAGTTGGTGCCGCCGGCAGGGTCGTATTTGATCAGGTTGTTCTCGTCCATGCAGTAGCCGCGGTCGCCGGTGCGGCCAATGGAGGCGGGCACGGCGGTGACTTCGTAGCCGGTGTACATGTCCTGGTTGTTGACCGTGACCTTGGTGCAGTTGGTGATTGCGAAGAGGTAGCCGGATTTGGAGCCGCTGGCGAGCGTCGGGTCGATGACCTGGGCGGCAGTGGCGGAAGGGGCGGCGCCAGGCTGCCCGCCGAGCGCGGCGAGACCGCAGCTGAAGCCGTTTTGCGGGTAGGCGGAGTTGTACTGCATCTCGGCCTGGCCAATGGTCTTGATGGACGCCTGCGCGGAGGTTTCGTTCGCCTGCTTGTAGAGCTTGAGGGCGTTGGGGATGGCGATGGCCATCAGAACGAGCATGATCGACATAACGATGAGCAGCTCGATGAGGGTGAAGCCTTCGTCGGTGCGGGGGAACTTGTGGGTGTTCATGGTTCGAATGTTCTCCATGGAGGGTCGCAAGGAAACTTTACTACAGTGGCCGAGGGTAAGACGAAATACCGAGGTCCTTCGCTTCGCTCAGGATGACGGGATTTTGTGGCGATGATGAGGTCCGACGAGTAAGGCTTGGGGAACTGCAGCGGCGGTCAGCAGGCGAGGTGCTGGCGTTCGATCTTCATGGGGCCGAGGTTTCCGAGCAGCGTGAGGGCCAGTAGCTCGGGTTGGAAGAGCTGGTTGGCGAGGCGCTGCGTGTCTTCCGGGGTGACGGCGTCGATCTCGCTTACGATCTCGTCGACCGGGATGAAGCGGCCGAAGAACATCTGCTGGCGCGCGAGGTTGTTCATGCGCGAGGAGCTGGATTCGAGGCCGAGAACGATGTTGGATTTCATTTGATCTTTGGCGCGTTTCAGTTCGGCGTCGGAGACGGCTTGTGTCTTAAGACGGGTGAGTTCGGCGAGGGTGAGCGCGAGGACGCGCTCGGTTTTGTCCAGCGACATGCCGGCGTAGATGCTGAGCGAGCCGGTGTCGCGGAAGGGCGAGAGCTCCGAGTAAATGGAGTAGGCAAGACCCTGATTTTCACGGATGGATTCGAAGAGGCGCGAACTCATGCCGCCGCCGAGCATCGAGTTGAGAATGTAGAGGGCGAAGCGATCGGCGGAGTTGACGGGCGGGGCCGGCACGCCGAGGCACATCTGGACCTGCTCGAGCGAGCGCTTCTTCTTGAGGGTGATGTGGGGTGTCGTCTTCGGGTGGGTTTCGGTTTCGACGATGGGGATGCCGTAGGGCTTGAGGCCGCCGAACTTGTGGGCGACGGCGTCGACGAACTCATCGTGGTGGAGATGACCGGCGGCCGAAAAGACGAGGTTTTCAGGGGTGAAGCGGCGCTGATGGTGCGCGAAGACCGTGTCCTGGTTGAACGAGGAGACGGTTTTGACGGTGCCGAGAATCGGCCGGCCGAGCGGGTGGTTCTTCCAGAAGTTCTGGGTAAAAGTCTCGTGGACGAGGTAGTCGGGGTTATCTTCGTCCATCTTGATCTCTTCGAGGATGACGCCTTGTTCGCGCTCGAGATCGGCCTGGGAGAACTGCGGATGGAGTACCAGATCGCTGAGGACGTCGAGCGCCGGGTGCAGGTTGTCGTCGAGCACCTTGATGTTGAAGCAGACGGACTCTTTGCCGGTGAAGGCGTCAAGGTTGCCGCCGATCGAGTCGACTTCGCGAGCGATGTCCTGCGCCGATCGCGAGGTGGTGCCTTTGAAGACCATGTGCTCGACGAAGTGCGAAAGGCCGTTTTCATCGGCGGGTTCATCGCGTGAGCCGGAGTTGATCCAAGCGCCCATCGAGACCGAGCGCATGTGCGGCATGGACTCGGTGAGAACGAGCAGGCCGTTGGGAAGGACGGTGCGGCGGATGTTGCGGGGGGCGTGGGACTGCGGGTCGGGCATGTTGAGTTCTATTCTAGAAGCAAATGCAAAAGCGTCCTAACGCCGGACGGGCGGTACTTCGTACGGTGTTGGGCTTTGCGTGGCGTTCCCGCTGGTCGCGCAGGCGAAGCCTAACACCCCAGGAAGTGGTCGCCGCCCGCGATTAGGGCGCAGTTGCCTTTGCTTCTAAAATGGAAGAATGGGAGCTACAGGCCAAAGCCGCGCGTTATTCGGGATGTCCGCTGCCGAGCTGCGCGAGCTGATGGAGAGCTGGGGCGAGCGGCCGTTTCGTGCGAAGCAGCTCGTGACGGCTTTATATAAGGAACGGGTTTCGTCAGTGGACGAGATCACGACGCTGCCGGCAGGTGTGCGCGAGCGTCTGGTTGCCGAGGGTTTCGGCGTGGGGCTGCCGGAGCTGGCGCAGACGGCGAAATCGGTGGATGGGACCGAGCGGTATCTCGTCCGGCTGGCGGATGGGGAGACGGTCGAGACGGTGTGGATGCCGGATGGGGACGGGGCCGCGGAGGAGTTGGAGGAGGACCAGGAGAGTTCTCTTTCCCATGTCTCAGAATCGAGACATGGGGCACCCGGGCGTTTGATTGGGTACAAGCGGGCGACGATCTGCGTTTCGAGCCAGGTGGGATGTGCGGTGAACTGCCAGTTTTGCCTGACTGCGAAGCTGGGGATGAAGCGGAACCTGACCGCGGGGGAGATCGCCGGGCAGGTGGCGGCGGTGCTGAACCGGCACCAGGTGCATGTCGGCAAAGATCGCATCAACCTGGTGTTTATGGGGATGGGTGAGCCGTTTCTCAACTACGACTCGTTTATGGATGCGGTGCGGCTGCTGGTAACGGAGATGGGGATTCCGGCGTCGCGGATGACGGTTTCGACCAGCGGGATTGAGCCGGCGATCCGGCGGTTTGCGACCGAGGAGATTCGGCCGAACCTGGCGCTGAGCTTGAATGGATCGAACGATACCGTGCGCGGCGAGGTGATGCCGATTACGCGCAAGTGGAATATCGCGGCGCTGCTGGACGCGGTTAGCACGCTGCCGCTGGGGAAACGGGATTTCGTGTTCTTCGAGTACGTGCTGCTGGGCGGAGTGAACGATCAGCCGGAGAATGCGCGGGAGGTCCTGGCGCTGCTGAAGGGAATGCGCGCGAAGATCAACCTGATTGTCTGGAATCCGGGGCCGGGCGTTGCGTATCGGCAGCCTGAGCCTGAGGATGTTGCTTTGTTTCACCGGATGCTGGTCGATGGCGGGATTCCGACGTTCACGCGGCGGCCGCGCGGGCGCGATATCTACGCTGCCTGCGGGCAGTTGAAGCGGACTGTGGAAGGGGAGAGGTCCCCGGGCGAGATGGTTCAGATTGCGGTCTGAGCGAGAGCAAGGAAGGCTTTGGGCGAGATGATCTTGATTTCGCCGAAGGAGCCCAGGGAAAGCAGATCCTTGTCTCCGGACACGATGAATTGAGCCTGGGAGACAAGGGCGCACTCGACGACCATGTCGTCTTTGCGGTCTCTGCAGATGTTCCGCAGGCTCCCCGTGATCGTGACGTGGACAGTGTTGTTGAGGTAGTGCGTCATCAGGTCTGCGGCGTCATGGGCGAGCATTTTGAACTTGCTGGTGAGTACCCGCTCCACCTCTGACCGAATCTCGTCACAACAGGCGAGGCTCTGCTGTTCCAAGGCATGCCTCAGTGCCTGAGGGGTATCCCGCCGAAGATAATCGCGGAGATCCAGATGTTGGAATCGAGGACGGCAAGCATGTCAGGCCACCTGCGATTCGAGTTCCTCGCGCCTTACCTCGTGTACGAGCCTTTCTACGTCCTGCTCTGTGTATTGCGTCGGAGGAAGGTTTGCGAGGACTTCCTGACGCTTCCTCTCCAGGGCTCGCCATTGGTGAGCGCGGAAAGCCTCCCGAAAGACTTCGCTGATGCTTCGGTTTTCTTCGCGGGCTATCTGTTGAACCTGCTCTGCCATCGGCTCTGGGAAGCTGATGGTGAAGACGCGAGACTTGCGTGTGCCTGGAGTCGCCATGGGTGGATTATTACAGAGTAAGACTCTGTCGTACAGTCCAAGGTGCTGAAGCGACAGGCGCAAGTGGGAGCAGCGCTACGCCAGTGCGGGGGCGGATAAGGTTGCGGTGGAGGTGATGCCGGTGGCGAGCCGGGTGAGGGTGAGGACCGTGATGTCGTCGTCCTGGCCGAACTCGATGGCTGCGCCTACGGCCTGTGCGGCGGAGGGGCATACGCTGAGCAGGTCGCGAACGCGGTCAAAGCCGAAGAGCTCGCCGGTGGCGTGGTTGCGTGCTTCGAGCAGGCCGTCGGTGTAGAGGGTGAGCTGGGCGTTGATGTCAAGGTGCAAAGACGTCAGCTGGTAGTCCGCGTCGGGGTCCAGCCCGAGCGGGAGTGCGGGGGGAAGGTCGAGTTCGGTTGCGTTGAGAAATGGCAGCAGATGGCCGGCGTTGGCGAAGCTGCAGTTGCCGTCCGGCTGAAGGTGCAGGACGAGGCATGTGGCGAAGCCGAACTGCAGGCGCCCATAGAGACGGCGGTTGAGACCGGCCAGGAGGACCGCGGGGTCGGTGGAGGTTTCAGCCAGGGTGCGGACGGCGCCAACGATCAAGGCGACAGTCATTGCGGCTTTGAGACCCTTGCCTGAGACATCGCCCAGGAGGATGAGCGTGGAATTGTCCGGTGTGGGAATGACCTGGAAGAAGTCTCCGCCAACCTGCTGCGCGGGCTGGTACGCGCTGGTGAGGGCGAAGCCCGGGACGGGCGGGAGCTTGTCCGGAACGAGGACACGCTGCAGTTCCTGGGCAGACTTGAACTCCTGGAGCACGAGTCGCTGACGGTCGCGATCGTCAGCGGATTGGCGATAGAGGGCATAGGCGAGCGCGAGGACGAGCAGGATGGAAAGGCTGGCGCGGGCGTCGACCGGAGCGCCGGAGATGTGGAGCAGCGGCGTGCTCATCACGTTGCCGAGGGTGGCGTGGGTGAAGCGCCGGCCCTGGTCTGCGGTGTGTTGGATCACGTCGAAGAGGTCGAGCAAAAGAACGGAGTAAGCGACGGCCACGCGGGAACGGTCGAGACGTTGTTTGCGTGAGAGATAGATGAGATAGAAGGGAAAAAGCTCGGGTGCGGAAAAAAGGAAGGTAAGGACTGCGTCGAGGACTTGGAACGGGTGGACGTGCAAGCTGCTCCATTGCAGGTTGAAGAGAAAGTTATCCAGAGCGGAGGCTGTGATGGCAAGGACAGCGAGAATCCTGGTCCAGAGCAGGAGCACGGGGCGCTTGTCGAGTGCAAAGAGGTAAAGCAGCAAAAACCAGAGGGCGGCATCCTGAAGCGACTTCATGGGCCAGATGACGTCGGGCGGGGTGGGGTGCAGGGCGGGGAAGGTGTCGGGATCGAGCAGGATGTCGGCTGCAGCGCCGGTGAGGAAGAGCGTGATCCAGAGGAGCGCAGGCTGGTTGCGATTGCGAAGCCATGCGATCAGGCCGAAGACGACGACTTCGAGATAGATCCAGAACTCAGCCACGTTGAGTTTGCTCGCCTTCGAGCTTGCGGCGACGGTTTCCGATTGCAAGCCCGCGATCTCTTCGGGGTTACCGGCGACAGGCGCCGCGATCATGCCGCGGGAGTCGTCGCGCGAGGAAGAGTCGAAGGGCGGCGCCCAGAAGCGGATGGCGAGCACGCCAGCGCCTGGGTTGACCAGTGGGATGGCTTGCGCGGCGGCGTTCGATCGGAACGGCGTCCCCGGCAGGTGAGGCGATTCCCCAATGAGCCGGCCGTTCCAGAAGGTTTGGTAAATGCCGTCTTCGGGCGGCAGGTAGAGGACGGTTGTCTCGGCAGGAGCGGAGCGGAAGTCGATGGCGCGGCGGTACCAGGCATAGCCCTGGTAGGTGGGGTAGCCCTGGTCGCCCGGCACCCGGTCCACGTGGATCTCCGGCCAGGTAGAGTCGTTGAAGGTGGGCGCGGACCATGCCGGGTCGTCACCGAGGTGGAACTGCCACGGGCCACTCAGCGTGACTGTTCCCCGGCCCAGGCCTTGGACGACGACCGGCGGAGCCTGGGAGATCCCGGCGAGGAGTGACGTGGAAAAGAGCAGAAGCAGCACAAGCGCGGAGCGGAATCTGGCATGTTGCAGTGGCATGTGCAGGAATGATACTGCCGATAGGCCCGATGTACGCTAAAATTTCGGAACTTGTAGCCACGAAATGGGTTTGTGACGAAATGGGGTGTTGAAGTGGGTGCTTCGGCGGCGACGAACCATCCCGTGCAGCTGAAGCTCGACTCGACGATCGTCAGCGTGGAGCTTGCCGAGACGCTGGCAGAGGAGTTTGCGGTCAGGGCCGGTTTCGATGAGGACACGGCGAGCCATATCGCGATGGTGGTACGCGAGGCGGTGGTGAACGCCGTGAAGCACGGTAACCGCTGGAGCGCGGAGAAGCGGGTCGAGGTGGGATTCGACCTGAGCGAGAAGGCGCTGACGATACGGGTTGCGGATGAGGGAGACGGTCTGGAGGTGGACGAGGTGCAGGACTGCCTGGAGCCGGAGAATCTGCTAAGGACGAGCGGACGGGGGATTTTCCTGATGAAGGCCATCATGGATGAGGTACACTTTCGCAAGCTGACCCCAGGTACAGAGATCACAATGGCTAAGTGCAGAACGGAAAAGGAGACCGAGGCATGAGTATGAAGGCGACGACCCGCGAAGTGAACGGGGTAACGATTCTTGACCTGAGCGGGCGGATCACGCTGGGCCAGGAGAGCGGCACGGTGCGGGATGAGGTTTTGTTGATTCTGGCGTCGGGGTCGAAGAAGATTCTGGTCAACCTGAAAGATGTGACGTACATCGACAGCTCCGGGCTGGGTGAGCTGGTGGCAGCCTATACCGCGGTGAAGAACGCCGGTGGCGAGCTGAAGCTGTTGAACCTGACGAGCAAGGTGCGGGATTTGCTGGTGATCACCAAGCTGGTGACGGTGTTCGACGTGAAGGAAGATGAGGCTTCGGCGGTCGAATCGTTCTAAGCACGGGATGCCAGCCGTTGGATGCCGGATGTTCGTTGGGGCTGCCGTGGTTAAACCACGGCAGCCCCTTCGCTTATGCGGCTATGATGCGGTTGCGGCCGGCTGCTTTGGCGCGGTAGAGAGCTTTGTCGGCCTCGGCGATGAAGTCGTTGGCGAGGGCATCTTTGCTTTCGTTGGGGTTGTGGCCGACGGGTAGCATGGCTACGCCGAGGCTGATGGTGACGCCGTGCGGACCGGTGTCGGGGTGATCGAAGACGAGCGAGCTGACGGCGTTGCGCGCGCGTTCGGCGATGACGAGGGCGCCGTCGGCGTTGGTGTTGGGCAGGATGAGGGTGAACTCTTCGCCGCCGAAGCGGGCGGCGAGGTCGCCGGGCCGGCGCAGAATGCCGTCGATGGCCTTGGCGACGGCGCGGAGCACGTCGTCGCCGGCGGGATGGCCGTAGGTATCGTTGAAGCGCTTGAAGTGGTCGACGTCGGCGAGGATGAGGGCGAGCGGAAGCTGGGAGCGGCGGGAGCGTTCGATCTCCTTGCCGAGCATGTCGTCGAAGGTGCGGCGATTGGCGAGGCCGGTGAGGTGGTCTTCGCGGGCGAGCTGCGAGAGCTTCGCGGTGACTTCTTCGAGGCGCTCGGTCTTGGCCTGCAGCGCGTCTTCGGCGAGTTTGCGGTCGTGGATGTCTTCCACGGTTCCATACCAGAGAACGATTTCGGCGCGATCGTTGCGGCGGGGATAGGCGCGTGCGCGATGCCAGCGCCATTCGCCGCCAAGGCAGCGCACGCGATAGTTCGCGTCGAAGGTGTCGCCGTTGGCTACGGACCGCTTCCACAGGTCGAGCGCGTGTTTGCGGTCGTCGTGGTGCAGGCCCATAATCCAGTTGCGCAGGAGCGCGGGTGTGGGGCGGATGCCGGTGACCTGGTACCAGCGCGGACTCATGAAGGTCATGTCGCCGTTGGCGTTGGCGGTCCAGGGAATGTGCGGGGTAAGCTCAACCGTATAGCGGAGGTTCTCCTCGGATTCGCGGAGGGCGCTCTCGATCCGACGGCGCGAGGTGATGTCCAGGAGGGCGACGGAGATGCCGACGATCGTGCCGGAGGGGTCGCGGACGGGCTGCGCGGTGCGGAGGTAGATGAGCTCCTGGGCTGGTACGTCGGGCTGCGGCCCGGGTCTCTGCACCAGGATCTCGCGCTCGACGATGGTCTGCGCTTCCAGGGCGTGCTTGTAGTGGGCGATGATCTGGGATGCCGGGCCGGGGAGCGCTTCGGATACGGTGCGGCCGATGAAGTGGGCGGGGGACCGATCGTACATACGCGCGAAGCGTTCGTTGACGACGATGTAGCGGAAGTTGAGGTCGACGGTGCAGAGCCCGATAGGCGCCGAGTGAAAGGTACTCTCGAGACTGGCGAGGCGTACGGGAACGGGAAGGTCGAGTGGCAGAAGACTGGGTTGGTCAGGCGCTACATCGGAGGACAGCGGGTTGGTTATACCGGGGGCCGTCATAGCTGAATTCTACTGAGTGGCCGGTGCATCGACAAACGTTGTTCTGCCGCTTTCAGGTGAGGAAGGGGGTGAGGTTGCGAGCATGTGGTCACCAGCCTACCAGGAGTAGGCATCGATAATCCTGGGTGAGCCGGCCATGCCGTTGATGACGTCGGTGCTGAGCACGACCTCAAAGTCGCGGCTTTTGAAGCGGGTGCCGAGCTTGTCGCGGAGCAGGTCGACATCGCTCTCGTTGGTGAGGAACTCGCCGGCCGCGGCGGTACCGCTCATGCCAATGCCGGCGACGATGATCTGGGGCTGGCCGGTCTCTTCATTGTGGACGCGGGCGATGATGGCGTAGTCGCGGGTGACGGCTTGATATTGGCGGCTGAGATCGAGCGACCAGGCGGTGTTACTAAGATTATGCGTGTCGACGATCCAGAATCGCTGCGTGGTGGGAGTGCCGCCGAAGTGGAAGCGCAGGGCGGAGAGCGCCTGCATGGTCCACTGATTGTCGAGGCCGCCGATCAGCACGGCCGGCCCTTGCCGCAGGTCTTCGAGGTTGGTGTCGGTGTTGAGCTTGACGCGGAAGTCGCGGTGGTTGACGGCGAGGAGATTCGCCGCCTGGATGGTCGCCAGCATGTCGGAGTAGACGACGTTTTCGCCGAGGCTTTGATGCACGGAGAAAGTCTGATCCTGAAGGCTGGGTGCGGGCGCCGTCGTCGAGAAGTCGGCGGGGCCGGGCCTGCTTCCAGCGCCTGTCGGGAGGCAGATGAGGATGGGTGTGGTGGCGCCGAGGATAGGCTGCCAGAGCTGCTGGATGGAGGTATGACGCTGCCACTTGAGCGCAACGGCGGCTGCGAGCCCAAGAAGAACGAGCAGGACTGCCACGGCGACGAAGACACGTGGCCGGAGGCGACGCGTGGGCGCCGGGGCTGGGCTCCCGGGCAACGAGTCAACGGGCGTTGGGGGAAGATCCTCGTGCACGAGAAGGTCGGCTTCGGGCAGCACGGAAGCCGGCGCAATTGGCTCGTGTTCGCGATGGCCGTGGCGGAAGCGGAACTCGGGAGCGTAGCGGCCGGGCAGGAGCTCGATGCGGATCTCGGCGTCGTGTTCTTCGTCGTTGTAGTACTGGGCGATGCGTTTGCGGATCTCGGCGACTGTGACACGGACGACCGGGTCCGCAGCGGTATCGTAGTCGGCGGGACGATCGAAGACGTGGATGCCGATGAGGCGTTCTTTGAGGAGATCGCCGCGGCCTTCGAGCGTCTCTTCGACGAGGAAGCGCAGCAGCACGGGATATCGGCGGCTGTTCCGAAAGAGCGGCGTTTCGGTGAGGCGGCGCAGTTGCTTGCGAACCTCCAACTGTTCCTCTTCGCTCATCGCGAGAGCGGTACTGCTCTGTTCCTGGGGAGGATTGATCATAGTTGCTCTATATAAGACGAATGAAAGCATAGGCCGCGGGGTTGAGGTCTGACAAGTAAAGCTCTTTACATGTCTTTACCGGCACGGAAAGCGTTGTGATCGTTAGCATTTCTGCTCTTTACCTGGGGTCCATACCGGAAAGAGCCTTCCCAGACGTGACAAGTCGCTCCTACTATGCGGACGAACTACGAACCTCCCCCTGCGTGTAGCGAAGCCGAGAGAGCTTGGCGCACGTACCTCCTTCCCCTGCATGTTCCCAGCGTTACTTTCAGAGGCGAAACGAATGATGAGTTTCCAAGATGCTCCTAACGGGCGTACCCGCGTGTGCGGGTTGCGCATGGGTCAGCCGACGAGCTGGCTCTTTTTGTTGTTTCTTTTTCTCTGCACCCTGCCGATGGCCTTCGGACAACTCACGACCGGCGACATCCTTGGCACGGTGACAGATGCGACCGGGGCCGTGATTCCGAACGCCAATGTGACGGTGGTGAATACCGGCACGCATGAGACGCGCAATGTGACTTCGAATGCGAGCGGCGAGTACCTGGTGTCGCTGCTGCCGGTCGGGCACTACGCGATCACGGTGAAGGCGCCAGGATTCAAGGCGACGACCACGAACGATCTTTCGCTGGAAGCAGGTGACCGCGCGCGGACCGACGTAAAGATGGAGCTGGGCGGCGAGACAGAGACGGTAAACGTCGAGGCGGAGACGCCGCTGCTACAGGCAGACAATGCGACCGTGAGCTCGACCGTAGATGCGAAGAGCGTGCAGGACCTGCCGCTGAACGGACGTAACTTTGTCCAACTGGTGCAGATTGTGCCGGGCGCGAATGAAGGGCCGGGTAATGGATTGACCAGTGGCGGTCGCCCGGACGACCGGCGTTCGACGAATGGGTTCTCCGTCAACGGGCAGGACAGTACGCTGAACAACTACATCATCGACGGTATCGACGACAACGAACGGGTGATCGGAACGATCGGTGTAAAGCCGAACGTGGAAGGCATCCAGGAGATTACGGTCGAGACGAACAGCTACTCGGCCGAGGCGGGACGGACGGCGGGCGGCGTGGTGAACCTGGTGACGAGGTCCGGGACGAATCAGTTCCATGGGACGGCGTACGAGTTCTTCCGCAACGACGTGTTCGATGCGCGCAACGTCTTCCAGACGACGGGACGCAAGCCGGAGCTGCGGCAGAACCAGTACGGCGGCAGCCTGGGCGGACCGATCTTCAAGGACAAGACGTTCTTCTACGGAGACTATGAAGGATACCGGCAGGTCTCGGGACTGACGTACGAGAGCACGGTTCCGGCGATTGACGAGTACAACGACATCCACAGCCTGAACGGGGGGAGCCCGCCGGCGTTGATCAACGCCGGCGAAGGAACCAAGGGGCTTGCTGTCGACCCGATCGCGCTGAACTACCTGATGCTGTTTCCAGCGCCGACGAACTCGAACCTTACCAGCAACTACGTGGTGAGCCCAAACCGCACGCAGAACAGCAGCACATTCGATGGACGGATCGACCATCACTTTAACAACAACAATCTGCTGTTTGGACGTTACACCTACAACAAGGTGAACACGTTCACCCCGCAGGCTTTGGGCACGCAGAATGGGCTGCAGATCAGCGGCGGCCGCTACATCTTCGCGGGTCCTGCCACGGACATCGCGCAACAGGCCGAGTTCGGGTTTACGCATGTGTTCAACCAGAACCTGCTGCTCGATCTGCGCGCGGCGTACACCTACATCAACAACCTCTCGCTGCCGTTGAACTATGGCGCGGGTGCGGATACAACGGTCGGGTTCGGATCGAACATGAACTTCAGCGCAACGGCGAATGAGCTGACGCCGATTGCGTTTGGGCCGTTCTCGGATATTGGCGACGGGGCGTATGTACCGCTGCAGGACGTCGACAACACCTTCCAGTATGCCGGCACGCTGAGCTACACGCGCGGCAACCACAACATCAAGCTGGGGCTGAGCCTGCTGCGGCGCCAGGCGCGCAATCTGCAGAGTGCGTTCCCGGCCGGGCAGTACGGGTTCGGGCTGGGCACGGATGCGTGCGCGCCCGGCACCACCTATAACGCGGCTTCCAACACCTGCAACACGCCGGCGAGCAACGGCCCGCTGGGAGCGGAGCAGCAGCAGAACAACAACCTGGCTTCGTCGCTGGTGGGGGCATTCTCCTCCGACAGCCGGAACTACGATCTGGATACGCCGAACTACCGGTCGTGGGAGCCGAGCGGCTTCCTTCTCGATAGCTGGAAGGTGACTCCGAACCTGACGGTGCTGTACGGCGTGCGTTACGACGTGTTTACGCCGTTCACGGAGACTCGTGGAGCGATCTCAAACTTCGACTTCAACGAGGCGCTGGGCGATACGGCGGCAAACATTGCCACGGCGTTGAAGGTTCCGGGGCAGAACGGCGTAGGGCCTCACGCGGGCATCTCCACCGACTACTCGAACCTGGCGCCGCGCATTGGTTTCGCGCTTTCGCTTCGTCCCACGACCGTGCTGCGCGGCGGTTATGGGATGAGCTTCTTTCCGGGCAACTACACGTCGAATGCGGACTTGAAGAATGCTCCGTTCGTCTCCGTGTTCTCGCCGAACTGTCAGTCCGCGCTCGCGATCCAGATCCAGACGTCGCTTGGGCAGACGCTGAGCAACATCGGCGGCAATGGCGCGTGCGGCGGACCGAATGCGTCGACCGCGCCTGCAACGTTCGATGCCGGCTTGCCGCTGCCGACGGCACAGTCGATCAACAGCCCTTCGCTTTCGTTCGATGCGGAGGATCCGCACTTCCGTTCCGCGCTGATCCAGCAGTACAACCTGCAGGTGGAACAGCAATTTGGCGCCAACGTGTTGACCGTCGGCTATGTGGGCAACACGGCGCAGCATCTGCCGGAGACGATCAACAACATCAACGTGCCGCAACCCTTCAACCCGGCCGTAACGACGGCGACGCTTCCGCTGTTTGGCGTGCTGCCGAACCTGAGCGGCGTAAGCTGGCTTCAAAGCGAAGGCATCTCCAACTACAACGCGCTGCAGATGTCGTTTCAGCGGCGGTTTACCAAGGGCCTCGCGTTCGATGCCAACTACACCTATGCGAAGGCGCTGAGCGACATCACCGGGTTCTCCGAAGAGGGCGACCAGGGCTGGAGCAACGCGAATCCGTACAAGATCAACACTATCGACTACGGCGAGGCGGAGAACGACATCCACCATCGGTTTGCACTCTCTGCCAACTACGAGCTGCAGTATGGCAAGGACTTTACCGGCGTGAAGAAGTTTGTGCTGCACGGCTGGCAGGCGAATACGATCGTCGTCTGGCAGACGGGCAAACCCTTCACCGTGCTGAACGGCGGCGGCAACTACGACGGCACGTACAGCAACCGCGCAACACCGTATGACAACGGGGGGCCGGATCGTCCAAACCAGATCGCGAATCCGAACCTGAAGCACAAGACGCTGACGGAGTTCTTTAACACTGCGGCGTTTTGCGGTGCGTCGTATGGGGCCGGGGCGAATCAGCAGAACCCGAACGCAAGCTGCAGCCCGGCGCAGTCGCAGGCGCTGGGCACGGTCGGCACGGAGCAGCGTAACGACCTGTTCGGGCCGCACTTCCGCCATTGGGATCTGTCGCTGTTCAAGGACTTCCCGGTGACGGAGCGGGTGAACCTGCAGTTTCGGGCGGAGGCGTTCGACGTGACCAACACGCCGGACTTCTTTATGCCGAACACGGGTTCGAGCGATGCGCAGCTTGGCAGCTCATCGTTTGGACAGATCACGAACTACGACCCCAACTACAACCCGCGGCAGCTGCAGTTTGCTTTGAAGCTGCAGTTCTAAACGCAACGATGGAAGAAGGCTGCCGGCCCTTGCAAGAGAGCCGGCAGCCTTTCTGCTTTTCAGGGGCGCTCGGGCCAGGAGTGGCGTGGATAGCGGCGCATCAGCTCCTTGCGGACCTGCGGGTAGAGGCGCTGCCAGAAGCCGGCGAGGTCGGTGGTGGTTTGCACCGCGCGGTGATTGGGCGCGAGCAGGTGGATGACGACTGGCGTGTGTGCAGGACCGATGGTTGGGGTCGTGGTCATGCCGAAGAAGTCCTGCAGGCGGGAGGAGATCCAGGGCGGTCGATCTTGCTCGTAGTGGACCTTGGTCTTGCGGCCACCGGCGAGGGCGATGGTAAGCGGGGCGAGCTCGCTCAGCAGACGCGCGTTGAATTGTTGCTCGAGGTAGGGGAAGAAGCCGGATGCCGCATCGCGAAGATCTTTGAAGCTGTGCAGGCCGCGGCACAGCTCCTGCAGCGCCTGCGTGAGATCGGGCGGATCGAAGCCGGCGAAGGCGAGGCGTGCAAGGAGATGGTCGAGAGCCTCCTTGTCCACGAAGTGCTCGATGCCGGATTCGAGGGCCTTCTGCGCGAGCAGCGCGGCGGCGGCTTCGTCAGGCGCGGCGCCGCGAGATTCTTCGAGGACGAGCTTGTCGTAGACCAGCGCATTGACCTGTTCGACACGTTCGTTGCCTCGGTTCCAAAAGGTGGTGGAGGTTTCCTTGATTCGCTCGGGAAAGAGGTCGAGGAGCCATTCGGGTTCGAGGCGCGCGGTCATGCGGATGAGCGGGAGTGCGTTCTCCTTGCGGTCTTCGGCGTCGACGGCGAGAAGGAACTCCGAGGTGGGTGAAGTGCCGGCGACCTCCGCGGTGACGCCGGTTGCGAGGAGCACCTGGCTGCCGGCGCGGCGGCGGGCGACGCGATCGGGGAAGCCGGTGAGCACGGAGAGCAGAAGGGCTTCGTCGTCGTGCAGCGCTTGCCTGGGCGTTCTTGCTATGCGTAGCAACTGCTGGGTGTGCTGTAACTCGCGCGGGCTGGGCGCGTGATCGAGCGCTTCGAGGAGGTCTGTCTTCGGGCTGCGCTCGCCCAGGCTGAGCATCGCGGCGACGCGGCAGCCATCTTCGCCGACGCCGCGGGCGAGCGCTTCGACGACGACGCGCGCGAGGCGCGGAGGCAGCGGGTAGCGGTTCATGCGCTCGGCCATTTCACCGCTTGCGCCGAGTTGGTCGAGCAGCGACTCCGCGGCCTGGATTGCCTCTGCGGGCGGCGTGTCGAGCCAGTCGAGATCGGTGAGGTGCGGGATCTGCATGGCACGCAGGCTGAGCAAAAGCTGCGAGAGATCGCTGCGCAGGATCTCGGGGCTGTCGTGCTCAGGACGCAGTGCGAAGTCTTCTTCGGGGTAGAGCCGGACGACCTGGCCGGGGCACGTTCGTCCGGCGCGGCCGGCGCGCTGCGTTGCAGAGGCTTTGCTGATGCGGCCGACGTGCAGAGTCGGCAGGCCGGTCCAGGGCGAGTAGGTGGCGATGCGGGCCAGGCCGCTATCGATCACGGTGGTGACGCCTTCCACGGTGACGGAGCTTTCGGCGACGTTGGTGGCGAGGATCAGCTTCCGCTCCGAACTGGGAAGCACGGCGCGATCCTGCTCGGCTGGAGTGAGGTCGCCGTGCAGCGGAAGGACGGCGATTCCGGATTGCCGTGCAATGGGGTCGCTCTCGCGCATGGCCTGGCGGATCTCGGCGAGGCCGGGCAGGAAGGCCAGGATGTTGCCGGCGTGCTGCTGCTGAAGGTGCGATGCGACGGCCTTCCTGAGCTGAACCGCAAGCGGCTCCGGCGAGTACGGCGTGTACCGGATGGCAATCGGGAAGAGGCGGCCTTCAGAGCGCAGGACCGGGCAGTCGCCCAGAAAACGCGCGATGGGTGAGGCTTCAAGCGTCGCCGACATGACGACGATGCGCAGGGCGGGGCGCGTCTGCTGCAGGCGCTTCAGCAGCGCGAGCGCGAGTTCGCTGTCGAGATGGCGCTCGTGGAACTCGTCGAGGATGACGGCGTCGATGCCGCTGAGCGTGGGGTCGGTGACGAGGCGACGCGTGAGGATTCCTTCGGTGACGAAGCGCAGACGGGTGCGCGCGCTGGTTTTCTCTTCGAAGCGCACCTGGTAGCCGACCGTGCCGCCTACCTCTTCGCCGAGCTCTGCGGCGACGCGCCGGGCGGCCATGCGCGCGGCGATGCGACGTGGTTCGAGCACGAGGACTCCGCCTGCGAATAAGCCAAGGACAGCGGGTGGGACGCGGGTGGTCTTACCGGCACCGGGAGGCGCTTCGAGCACGAGATTCGGTGTGCGCTGCAACGACGAGAGCAGCTGCGGAAGGATTTCGTCGACAGGCAGGGGGATGTTCTTGCTCACTGCGTGGTTGCCGGTGCGGATGGTTTGGGTGTGGAGGCCACGCGTTGTGTGAGTTGCTGGGCGAACTCCCCCTGCTGGTTACGCTCTAGGAGGGCAACGACACTTGCGAGCATGGCGCGATCGCCTTTCGAGTAGTCGACGATGAGCTCTGCGGTGACGTCGGCTTCCTTCGGCTTGCCCAGCCGGAAGTAGGAGTCGCACAACAGGTAGAGGAGGTTGGGGACGGCGGTTTTGGATTGCGAGATGCGGTCGGCGGCATCGGCCCAGCGACCCTGACGGTAGCGTAGTTCGCCGATCTCAGCGGTGGCCATCTGGTCGTTGGGATGGGCGGCGAGCTCTTGGTTGAACTCGCTCTCGGCGCGGTCGTACTGCGACTGCTGCAGCGCCAGCAGGCCGAGCGAGGTATGCACGCCACGGGCTGCGGGGTCGAGGTTGAGCGCCCTGTTGAGGCAGCGGAGAGCATCCTCCGGCCGGTTGATCGAGAGGTACATCGCGCCTACCAATCCGTAGGCGCCAGCGGTTGTTTCGACCAGGCCGCTTTGCGGCTGCTGAATGAGTCGCAGTGCGTCGGCTTCCTGATTGGCGGCGAGCAGTTGCTGCCCTTGGGCAAGAGTTGCCTTCTGGTTCGGGGTCTGGCTGCCGGTTGCGAGGGATGCCCCCTGCTCGAGCATCTTGCGGTGCAGCAAGGCTTCGCGTTCCGCATCGTCAGAGCGCCCGAGCGCGGCGTAGGCACGCGAGAGATAGAAGTGCGCGAGGATGAGGGTCGGATCCTGCTGCAGCGCCTGTTCGAGCGAGTCCGCGGCGAGCTGGTCGTTCTTCAGTTCGAGCTCCGCGTGGCCGAGGCCGAGGAGCGATTGCGTGTCGCCGGGGTCGATCGAGACGAGGTGCTGGTAGATGCTCTTTGCGTCCTGCCAGTGTGCCAGCTTGATGTCGACTGAACCGAGCAACGCGAGGGTGCGCGGGTTATTCGGATGCTGGTCGACAGCGGCGGTCGCGTGCGTGAGCGCGGTGTCAAGATCCTGGTTGTTGAAGCTTGCCACAGCCAGATCGAAGTCGATCTGGCCCAGCGTGGGGTCGGCTCTCTGCGCCTTGTTGAGCCACTCGAGCGCGGCATCGTAGTCGCCGGAGCTGCAGAGGAGTTCGCCATACTTCTGCCACAGGGAAGGGTTGCCGGAGTCCTCCTTGATCGCGCTTTTAATGGCCTTGAGCGCGAGATCGTTGTCGCCGGTGAGGTGGTACGCCTGGGCCAGGTAGTAGAGCGCGTCGGAGTCGTGCGGCGCGAACTTGAGCCGGCGATTGAGCAGGACGATCGCTTGCTTTCGGTCACCCTCGACGAGGTCGTAGGTGCCCACCTTCAGCATCAGCTCGGAGTCATTGGGCGCGAGCGCGAAGGCCTTGCGGAAGGCTGCGTCCGCCTGCTGCGGTTGGCCGAGATCTTCAAGCAGCGCGCCTTTAAACTTCAAGGCCGGCTCGTAGCTGGGCGCGGTTGCGAGCAGGCCGTTGATCAGTCGCAGCGCCTTCGCGCCGTCGCCTGCCTGTGCGGCGAGCATGGCCTCGTGCATGCGAGCCGAGGGGCTCGAAGCGCCCGACTGCGCCGACGCAAGAGGCACGGTTACGAGCGCGGCCGCGAGGGCGAGGCGGCTTGCGAAGCGGGTTGGTGTGAGAAGGTTCGGCATGGTGTCAGCGCTTAGGTTGCGAGCAGCTCGCGGCGACGTGATCCCAGCAAGGATGGTAGCAAATCGGTGGGCACGCCGGGTGGTTGGATGTCGCGGGGTTGGACCGGTTCAGCCAGCCCGGTGGCTTCTGATGTTTACAAACAGACAAACGTTTGTCTAATATGGTGGGGCCGCAACATCCTAGTTCTCTCAACGACACGTGATTTGAGATCTCTTCGTATCACGGGCGACAGGCTTTCTATCTTCAGTTCTGGAGCAACACCATGACCCTCTGCCCGTCCACATCGCCGTTCCGCTGCATGACTCGCGCCACTGTGTGGGCGGCGGCGCTCAGCTTCGCCCTGGTCAGCGCCGCGGCGTTGGGCCAGGACACGACCGCTCCGGTTCCGCCGCTGCCGAGCGACCCGGCAGGTGAGGCGTTCGTCGCGAAGCTGCTCAGCCAGATGTCGCTGGAAGAGAAGATCGGGCAGATGAGCCAGGTGCCGTTGAACCAGCCAAATGCGGTCGCGCCCGAGGTGCTTGCAAAGGAAGGCAAGGTGGGTTCATTTCTATTTGTGACCGATCCGGTCCTGATTGACCGGCTGCAGCATGCCGCGGTGCGGCAGAGCCGCCTCCATATTCCGCTGCTGTTCGGGTTTGATGTGATCCACGGTTTTCGCACGATCTATCCGGTGCCGATCGCGCTGGCTGCGAGCTGGGATCCGGCCGTGGAGGAGCGCGCCCAGATGATGGCAGCGCGCGAGGCGAGCGCGGCGGGCGTGCGCTGGACGTTTGCGCCCATGGTCGATATCGCACGCGATCCACGTTGGGGCCGCATGATGGAAGGAGCTGGCGAAGATCCATACCTCGGGTCGAAGATGGCGGCGGCGCAGGTACGTGGCTTCCAGGGCGATTCGATCGGAAGTTCCGGTCGCATTCTCGCCTGCGTGAAGCATTTCGCGGGCTACGGCGCGGCTGTCGGCGGGCGTGACTATGAGGAGTCGAACATCTCGGACGAACAGTTGTGGAACGTGTACTTTCCGCCTTTTCATGCGGCGCTGGCCGCGGGCGCGGGCTCGTTGATGAGCGCGTACATGGACCTGAATGGCGTGCCGGCGACGGGCAATCGATTTCTGCTGCACGATGTGCTGCGCAATAACTGGCACTTCCAAGGCTTTGTGGTGAGCGATTGGGAGTCGGTGCTGAACCTGACCACGCACGGCTTCAGCGCCAACCCTGCGGATGCCGCGGCGCGCGCGGTAGACGCTGGCGTGGACATGGAGATGACGAGTACCACGTTCAACGACACGCTGGCGCAGTCCGTGCGCAGCGGCGCTGTCTCTGGGGCGACGATCGACCAGGCGGTACGGGACATCCTGATGATCAAGTGGCGGCTCGGGCTGTTCCGTTCGCCCTATGCCGATCCGGCAAAGGCTGCTGCCGCGATGGTGACCACTGAGCAAAGAGAGGCGGCGCGCGAGGTCGCGGTGCGAACGGCCGTGCTGCTGCGCAACGAGGGAAACGTGCTGCCGCTGGGCGGACCGCAGGAACACATAGCGCTGATCGGCCCATTGGCTGATTCGAAGGCCGACATCATGGGCTCGTGGAGCCTCGCCGGCCATCCGGCGGACTCGGTGACGGTGCTCGAAGGGATGCGCAAACGCTTCGGTGCAGAGGCTGTTACGTATACGACCGGGGTTGAGATCGAGCGCGAACAGACGTCCATCTTCGATGCCCAGTTCTCAAGCCCGAAGCCGAAGATGACGACTGATGCTGAGCGCTCGGCCGAGTTCGCGCACGCGCTCGACCTGATTCGCAAGTCCGATGTCGCAGTGCTTGCGCTGGGAGAGTTGCAGAGCATGAGCGGCGAGCGTGCGTCGCGGCAGAGCCTCGACCTGCCCGGCCAGCAGGAGCGCCTGCTGGAGGCTGCGGTGGCAACGGGTAAGCCTATCGTGCTGCTCTTGCTGAACGCCCGTCCGTTGAATATCACGTGGGCTTCGGAGCATGTGCCGGCAATTCTCGAGGCATGGTATCCCGGCACGGAAGGCGGCGATGCGATCGCGGCTTTGCTTGCAGGCGACGCCAACCCGGGCGGCAGGTTGCCCTTTTCGTGGCCGCGTTCCGTCGGCCAGATTCCGGTCTTCTACGCGCATAACCTGTCGCAGATTCCGAACGATCCAAACACGCGCTACTGGGATGGTTCGAGCGCGCCACTCTACCCCTTTGGCTACGGGCTCAGCTATACGGCCTTTGCCGAGAGCAACCTGCGGCTCTCGAAAGGGACGGTTGCATCCGGCGGCACGTTGAACGTTTCCATCGACCTCGCGAACACGGGCACGCGCGATGGAGATGAGGTGGTGCAGCTCTACACGCATCAACGCGCGGGCAGCATGTCGCGGCCGGTGCGCGAGCTGAAGGGCTTTGAACGCGTGGCGCTGAAGGCCGGCGAGCACAAGACCGTCACACTGACGCTGGATACCAACGACCTCGGCTTCTGGAGTGCAGCGACGCACCATTGGGCGATCGAGCCGGGCCAGTTTGACGTGTGGGTGGGAAACGATGCGACCGCCGCGCACCATGCGACCTTCGAGGTCACGCGCTAGTTTGCGTGCTCGCGGATGGTGAGCACCTGGTTGGCCTTGACGTTGGTGAGCACCTGCTTGACGCCGGTGGGCCAGCTGAGCTCGATGCGGTCGATGACGCCGTCGTCGCCGAGGCCGAAGTGAACGCGCTTGTCGCTTGACGAGTTGTAGCCGACCGCGGTGTTGGCCACGTTGTACTGTGCGCCGTGCGCCGTGACGATCTTTACCCTGGTGCCGATGCCGTCGCGGTTATCCTGCACGCCGACCAGGTTGAGGAGAATCCAATGGTTGTGTGTGGCCGTGCGGTTCATCAGGATCTCGGGGGAACCGTTGAGGACGGTGACGGCGATGTCGATCTTGCCGTCATTGTTGAAGTCTCCGAAGGCGGAGCCGCGATGCGCCGCGGGTGTTTGGAAGCTGGGCCCGGCGGTTGCGCTCACGTCTGCAAACTTCAATCCACCCAGGTTGCGGTACAGGCTGTTGGGCAACTTGAAGGGGCGATGCTCCACTTCTTCGGAGTTGTCGAGGATGGCGGCGTCCGCCGTGAACAGGTCCTTCCAGCCATCGTTATCGAAGTCGTACGCGCCCACGCCCCACGCGGTCATGCGGCTGGTTGGAGCGGTCAGACCGGCCGCGCTGGTGCTGTCTTCAAACTGGTTTCCGCCGAGGTTGCGGTAGAGCGGGAACGAATCGCCGAACATCGCCGTGTGGAAGATGTCGGGCGACCCATCGTTGTCCAGGTCACGGAAGTCCGCGCCCATGCCGGCAACGGTCTTGCCCATCTCGTTGTACGCGACGCCAGCGTTCATCGCTTCGTCGGTAAAGGTGCCGTCGCCGTTGTTGTGCAGCAGCAGGTTGGGGAAGGTGTCGTTCGAGACGAAGACATCGGGGAAGCCGTCGCCGTCATAGTCGGCGAACGCAACACCCATGCCCTTGTTGACGTACTGCGCGATGTGCGAGGGCACGGAGACGTCGGTGAAGGTGCCGTCGCCGTTGTTCTTGTAGAGGATGTTCGGCAGGCCGTGAAAGTCGTTGGGCGAGCAGAAGGTGACGACCTTGTGCGCGCTGCAGATGGAGGCTGTCTTCACGTCGTAGTCGAGGTAGTTGACGACGAAGAGATCGAGCAGGCCATCGTTGTTGTAGTCAAACCAACCCGCCGTGACGGACCATGCCTTCTTGCCGTTGACGTTGCCGGGAACACCGGCCTTCGCGGTCACATCGGTGAAGGTGCCGTCGCCATTGTTGTGGAAGAGTTGGTTGCGGTTGACGCCGGTGACGTAGAGGTCGACGAAGCCGTCGTTGTCGTAGTCGCCGGCAGCCACGCCCATGGAGTAGCCGAGGCCTGCGAGACCTGCCTTCGCGGTCACGTCGGTAAAGGTGCCGTCGCCGTTGTTGTGAAACAGCCGGTTGGAGAAGCCGGCGTCCGTCTTCTCGAGCGACGGGATGGCCGCGCCGTTGGTGAAGAAGAGATCGAGCAAGCCGTCGTTGTCATAATCGAAGGCAGCCACGCCGCCGGTCATGGTCTCAATGGAGTAACGCTGTGGACTGATGCTGCTGTTGAGGGTGAAGTGGATCTTCGACTTGGCGAGAGCGTCCTCAAAGACGATAGTGTCGGCACGCACGGCGGCCTTCGCGGGAGCTTGAGCGGCTTGGGCCGCTGGTACGGGAGCCTGTGCGCATAGCCTGGCGCAGAGGACCAGCGCGCATGCGAAGGCGGCCGTTGTATGGAGGATTTGTTGCTTGCTCACCACGCAGTGATACCACAGCAGGAGGTTGCCGGAGAAGCACAGCGGCGGGGGTGATGCGGCTTCCCGATTGTGTCGCTCAGGAGTGTTGTTCCTGCGGTTCTGCAACCGACCTGCCTTCCTAAAGCGCTTTACGAAGGCAGCTCAGCCTGCTCGCTTGACAAGTGTAATGGCCATGCTGTGAAATTGGCTCGCTCTTGAATACCACAAAAAGACAAACGTTTGTCTGTAAAAGACAAACGATTAGTCCTAGGTCGTACAAGATTTGAGGAGGCATCATGGGACCTAACTGGTCTGTAATCAGACAATTCACTCTCGCCGGAGTATGCGCCGCGACCGTCAGCATGGCCGGCGCGCAGGCAATCAACTCCGGAGACATCCGCGGCACCGTCACCGATTCCACGGGCGCGCTGCTGCCCGATGTCACCGTCACGGTGACGAATGTCGCCACCAACGTCACAAAGGTCCTCACGACGAACAAGGATGGTCTCTACGACACATCCTCCATCGTGGTCGGTCCGTACACGGTCACGTTCGAGAAGCAGGGCTTCGCCAAGTTGGAGCACTCCTCAATCACGCTCGAAGTCGGCACCTCGACCGTCAACGCTTCGTTGAAGGTGGGTTCGACCAGCGAAGAGGTCGTCGTCAACACCGATCTGCCGCTGCTCGAAACCGAGTCCGGCGCGCAGCAGACGACGTTCGAAGCGAAGTCCATGGCTGCGCTCGCGAACGTCGGCCAAGACTGGGAAAACTTCACGATCCTGCTACCGGGAAGCTCCGGCGCGAATGGCGGCAATGCCCAGAACCAGGTGAACCCGGGGCAGACGGTCTCCGCCAACGGCAACCTGCCGTATAGCAACGTGCTGGCTGATGGTGCGACGTCTACCCTCTCGCACAGTCAGAACTCGAACGTGGACGTGTTTGAAAACGTGGCAGAGCTGCAGGTCTCGGACTCGGCGTTCTCCGCCCAGTATGGCGTCGGCGGCATCATCTTCAACCAGATCAGCAAGGGCGGCACGGATAAGTTCCACGGCACCGGGTACGACTACTTCCAAAGCAGCCAGTTCGACAGCCTGGGGTACAACTACTCTGGTTCGCCGGAGACTGTGCCGTACCAGCGCTATAACAACTTCGGCGGCTCCATCGGTGGCCCCGTGGCGTTGCCGCTGTTGAACCTGAAGAAGAAGGCGTTCTTCTACTTCAACTACGATCAGATCGTCAATCATGGTGCCGGCAGCAACAACACCAACAGCATTCCAACGACGACCGTCATGGGCGGAGACTTCACCGGCGAGCAGCTTATCTACGACCCGACCACGCAGACCATCGGAATGGACTCGAAGGGCAACCCGTATCCCATCCGCAAGTCGTTCCTCAGCGAGTATGGAACGAATGCTGTTCCTGCGGGGCTCTTCGACAAGCTAGCCGCAAACTTCCAGAACTACTATCCGACGCCGACGAGTCACATCGCCGCCGGACACTTCATTCCGGGCAATACGATCACCTCGGGCAGCCTGGTTGGCGTCACCCAGAACAACTTCCTTGCCTCGGTTCCAAACTCGACTCCTTACCGGAAGTACTTCGGCCGCTTCGACTACGACGTGAACTCGCGCAACCGGATTACGGCGTCGGTGCAGCAGAGCGACACTCCGGTCGTCTACCCGAGCGCCGTCACGGCATGCCCGATCGGCTGCCAGTCGGGCGACGTGGATAACTACGTTGCCCAGGTGTCGGACGTGTGGACGATCAGCCCGAAGGTTATCAACGAAGTTCGCCTGGGCTATACCTATCAGGGCAACTTCTTCGCGGATCTCGCCCTGGGCACCGGCCAGGCTGCGAAGCTGGGCTGGGCAGCAGCCAAAGCGGATGACCTGCCGGCTATCCAGTTCGTCACCAACTATCCTTACTCCTGGATCGAGCCAAGCTCGAACGCGGTCTACAAGGAGCACGTCTTCGATCCGTCGGACGTTGTTACCATGATTCGCGGCCGGCATGTGCTGCACTTCGGCGGCGAGTTTGCTTTCTACCAGGACAACTCGACTGCGTGGGGCAACACCAACGCGGGCACGTACCAGTTCTCCGGTCAATACACGCAGAACTGGACGTTGAATTCGTCGGGCGTGGCTTCTCCCGACAGCAGCACCGGCGTGGACTACGCCGACTTCCTCCTCGGTAAGGCGCAGAACTGGAGTGCCAGCGTCTCTCCGGAGTACGGTGCGCGCATCAAGGATCCGCAGGTGTTCATTCAGGACGACTACAAGGTTCGTCCGAACTTCACGTTGAACATCGGTCTGCGCTACCAGATTCGTCATGGCTGGAGCGAGGTTCACAACAACGAAGCGATCTATGATCCGACGGTCAACAACCCAGCCAACAACACGCCCGGCGCGTACTGGTACGGCACGACACATGCCAACGGTCGCAACCAGTTGGAGTCCAATAAATACAACACGCTTCTGCCGCGCGTAGGCTTCTCCTGGCTGCTGAACCCCACGATGACGATTCGTGGCGGCTTCGGCGTGTACGCCTATAACCTCAGCCTGGATACCTACGGTGGCGGTATGGGAGCGGAGATCGCTTCTTCCGGCAACTATTCCGACACCACCAACGGCATCACGCCGGCAACCCAGTTGGGCGGAGCGGGAACGATCTACGGCACCACGAATCCGCTGCCTTACAGCGCGGCTTCCACCGATCCCGCGCGCTTCAACGGTCAGAATGTCAGCTACACCCAGTACGACACTCCGAACCCCGGCATCTACCAGTGGAACGTCGGCATCCAGCAGACGGTCGGCAACAACATGGTGTTCGACCTGGCGTATGTCGCGAGCCATGGCTACAATCTCCAATTCGTAACCGATCTGAATCAGATTCCCACGGCAGACCTCAGCTCGAACGATTCGAAGTTTGCACCCAACGCCAACTTCCACCAAATCAACGGCAGCACGAATAATGGCATCTCGAACTACAACTCGATGCAGGCACAACTCAATCGTCGCCTTGCACGCGGCTTGAGCTTCGGATTCAACTACACCTGGTCGCACTTCCTGGACACGTACGACTCGTCCGGCTGGGGCAGCCGCAACGGTCCGACGTCGCGCCAGTACGCGGATGCTCCGTCGAACTACAGCAACTCCAACTTCGACGTTCGCAACGCCTTCAAGGGGCGCGTCGTGTACGAGCTTCCCTTTGGCAAAGGCCGTCAGTTCATGAACCACAACTACCTGCTCGACGAGGTGCTGGGTGGATATCAGATATCGACCACCATGCAACTGACGAGCGGAAACCCGTTCAGCATCTTCGCAGTCAACGCAAACACCTACGCGGATATCGGCGGAACGAACGCTCCCTATCCGAATTACGTGGGCAGCGGACACAGTCTGCGGGGCGTCCCCGGCGGGCGCAATGCGTACGAGTGGTTCAACCCGGCGAACTTCACCTTGCCGGCAAACGGAACCTTCGGCAACGTGCGGCGTAACGCGTTGTACGGACCCGGCCTGGAAGTCTTCAACATCTCGGCTGGCAAGTACTTCGACATCTACGAGAACGTGAAGCTGCAACTTCGCCTGGATGCGAACAACGCCTTCAACCATGGAAGCCTCGGACAGCCGAACGGCAACCTGACCCAGGCAAGCGGTGCGGGTTCGGTCTTCACCGGCAACGGGACGGGCGGTACGAACACCATCCAGTCCGGGCAGATCACCGGCAACAAGGTGAATGGCCGCCAACTGCAGGCGGGCGTTCGTCTGGAGTTCTAAACCGCTTCATCAACCGGACGGACGGTCAGCATTGGCCGTCCGTCCTTGTTTAACAAAGGCTGTTTTGAACGTTTATCATTCTCCTGCCATGCACTTTTCCAAGGTCTCTCTGTTCCTCGCGATGCTCACGCCTGCCGTGCCGTTGGTGTCGCAGGCGCCCGCCGAAGACTCCGTGCAGGCGCATGAGCAGAAGGCGCAGCGCTACTTGCAGGACCGGCAGCCGTTGAAGGCGATTCCGGAGCTGCGCGCAGTGGTCGCCGCGCAGCCACAGAACGTGGAAGCTCGGGCCAACCTGGGAGTTCTGTTGTTCTTTCAGGGCCAGCCTGCCGAGGCCGTGCCCAACCTCAAAGCCGCGGTAGATGCGCAGCCCGAGCTTTGGAAAATTCGTTCCTTGCTTGGAATCGCGGAGCGCGAGAGCGGCCAAGATGCCGCGGGCCGCGCTGACTTGGAAGCAGCGTTTCCGCACGACGACGAGTTGAAGCTCAAGATCCAGGTCGGGCAAAACCTGATCGAGAGTTATGCGGCTACCGATGAGCTCGACAAGGCGGCAAACGTGGTAGCCACCTTGCTCAAGCTGGAGCCGACCAACCCGACGCTGCTGTATACCTCGTACCGCATCCACACCGATATGGCTGCGACCGCAATGCTGGAGCTTGGGCTGGTTGCGCCGGACTCCGCACAGACGCACCAGGCGATGGCGCACGAGATGCAACGCGATCACGATCTGCCCGGAACCATCTCGAATCTGCGCAAGGCACTCGCGCTCGACCCAGCGCTGCCCGGTATTCACTTCGAGCTTGCCGAGGCGCTGCACGCCTCCGACGATCAACACCTGAAGGCGGAGGCCGAGGCCGAGTACAAGCTTGCGCTTGAGGCCAACCCACGTGATGCGAAAGCAGCGGCCCGCCTGGGCGACTACGAGGCGGAGAAGGGTGACCTTGCTGCCGCGAAGACGTCCTACCAGCAGGCGCTGACTCTGCAACCAAACTCCGCCGATGCTGCTATCGGCCTGGCGAATGTGCTCTCCGAGCAAGGCAAGCCGTCGGATGCGCTGCCGCTGCTCGAAGGCGTGGAGAAGGCCGACCCGACCAATGCGCTGGCGCACTATCGGTTGAGCGTAGCTTACCGCAAGCTGAACCGGCCCGACGATGTGAGGCGCGAGCTTGACCTGTACAAGCATTACAAGGACGAACGTGAAAAGTTGAAGGCCGTGTACCAGCAGATGCGCGTAACGCCCGCGCAGAACGGGGACGAAAAGTAGTGGGGCTCTCCAAGCGAAAGACAAGCCTCGTCGCTTGCATGATGGCGATCGTGAGCGCAGGCTGGGCGCAGGCGCAGGGTGTCACCGCGGCTGCGCCGAAGATCGAGGCTACGAAGCTGGTCGATGTCACCGCTTCGACCGGCATTCACTTCGAGCATCTCTCAAGCTCCGACGCGCGCTACATCGTGGAATCGATGAGCGGCGGCGTAGCCCTGATCGACTACGACAACGATGGCTGGCCCGACATCTACTTCACCAACGCGCCCAGTGTCGCGATGGCGCTCGAAGGCAAGAAGGCGCGCGGCGCGCTCTACCATAACAACCATGACGGCACCTTTACCGATGTAACCGAGAAAGCTGGCGTGGCAACTCCGTGCTGGGCGATGGGCGCTGCCGTGGGCGACTACAACAACGATGGCCTGCCCGACCTCGCGGTGAGCTGCTTCGGCGGAGTGGTGCTCTATCGCAACAACGGCGACGGAACCTTCACCGATGTCACCAAGCAGAGTGGGCTGGACAAGGACAGCGGCTGGGCGACCGGACTCGCATTCGGCGACTACGATGGCGATGGCAACTCCGACCTCTTCGTTCCGCACTACGTCGACTTCGACCTGAAGGACCTCCCGACGTTCGGCTCGGCGAAGACCTGCCAGTACCACGACATCGCCGTGCAGTGCGGGCCGCGCGGCTTGAAGGGCTCGCCCGACTCGCTCTTCCATAACAACGGCGACGGCACGTTTACTGAGGTTGCCAAGCAGGTAGGGGTGGATGACCCGAAGCACTTCTTCGGCCTCACCGCAGTGTGGTCCGACCTCGGCAACGATGGCAAGCTCGACCTCTTCGTAGCGAACGACGGTGAGCCAAACTATCTCTACCGCGACGATGGCACAGGACACTACAAGGATGTCGCGTTCGAAGCCGGGGTTGCGGTTAGCGAAGAAGGCCAGGAGCAAGCCAACATGGGCGTCGCCATCGGCGACTACCTCAACAACGGCCGTCTGAGCATTCTCGTCTCGCACTTCAGCGAGGAGTACGCAACGCTCTTCCGTAACGATGGCAGCTTCAACTTTTTCGATGTCTCTCATGCTGCCGGCATCGCGCGTGCGAGCGTGCCGTACGTGGGTTGGGGCGATGCGTTCGTCGACCTGAACAACTCCGGCTGGCAGGATATCGTGCTGGTGAACGGCCACGTCTATCCGCAGGTGGATAACTCGAACGCGGGCACCGCCTATCGCGAGCCGAAGCTCGTCTACATCAACCAGCATGACGGCACCTTTCGCGAAGCCGCGGCGGAGACTGGAAAAGCCGCCACCGTGCCACAGGTTAGCCGTGGCCTTGCGGTCGGCGACCTCTTCCATCGAGGTGCGTTGGACATCGTGGTCGAGAACCTGGTCGGCGGCCCCATGATCCTCGAATCCAAGCCAAACCCTGCCAACCACTGGATCAGCCTGCGGCTGGAAGGCGCACCGAAGAACCGGCTCGCCTTGAACGCACGCGTGCGCGTGACGACAGGCAAGCTCGTTCAACTCAGCGAAGTCCGCAGCGGCGGAAGCTACCTCTCGCAGAACGATCTCGCGCTGCACTTCGGCCTGGGCGCGGCCGCCAAGGTGGACAAGGTAGAGGTAATGTGGCCGCATGGTGAGACGCAGGTTTTCACCGGCGTGCAGGCCGATCACTTCTACAAGCTGACGCAGGGAGCCGCGGCGCTGAGCGACACGGGCAAAGCCCCGAAGTAAGCTCAACCTGCGCTCGGCAAGCCAGCGCTCAACGCCAGACGTACGTCGCTACATCCCCGGCGCCAAGCGTCGAGCGGAACTCGCGATGCTTCCACTGCACGCTGAAGGTCGCAGGTTCCTTCGCCGTATTCGCGACCAGCAGCACGCTGCGATGGTCCGGCGTCACGAACGCGACGTTCGCCAGCGTGTCCATGGGACTTGTGGACTCCACATGCACGGAGCCGGGGCGCACGAACTTCGATACCTGGGCGATCGTATAGAACGCTAGATTGCGCGTCACCTGATCGCCATCGAGCGTTACCGCGCCCTGGCAGATAGGACAGCCGCCGCTATCCGTGTGCGGGCCGTTGTGCGGGTCGGCCGCGAGGTTCCAAAGCAGCACGTTGCGGGCCCAGTTGCGCGTCGCTCCAATCACGATGCGGCTTACCGTGGAGGCGATGCGGAACGGCCGCTTGTCCGGGTCCTGAATCACCATCTGCTCGGTGAAGTAGAGGTTCTTCTTGGGGTAGGCGTCATGCACCTTCGTCATCGCGGAGGTTTCGCCCTCGTAGAGATGGAAGCCGCTTCCGGCGACGTACTTGGCTGCGGCTGGATTCGCGAGAATGTCCATCGGATAGTCGGGCCGGTCGAGATTGTGGTCGTAAAGGATGATCTTCGTCTTCAGGTGAGCCTTCTTCAATGCCGGCCCGAGCGCGTCCGCTATAAATGCGCCCTCTTCCTTCGACGTGACGACCATGCTGGGCGTGTTCTTCGGGTTTAGCGGTTCGTTCTGCACGGTGATGGCTGCGATCGGGATGCCCTGCGCGGCCATCGCGCGGATGTAGCGCACAAAATACTGCGCGTACACGTCGTACATCGCGGGCAGCAGGCTTCCCGCCTTGGGGTTGTCGTTCGACTTCATCCACGAGGGCGCGGACCACGGACTCGCGAGAATCGTAACCTTCGGATCGATGGCGAGAATCTCCTTCAGCACCGGGACAACGTCCGCCTTGTCCGGGCCGAGATCGAAGTGGGCCAGTTGCAGGTCCTGCTCGCCCTTGGCAAGATCGTCATAGGTGAAGACGCGCTCGTTCATGTCCGACGAGCCGATGCTCACGCGCAGGTAGCTGACGCCAATGCCATCGCCCCCGGTGGTAAACAGCTCATGCAGCAGCGCGGTACGGGCTGCGGGAGTCATGCGCATCAGCAGCTCCGCGCTGCCGCCCGTGAGCGCAAAGCCGAAGCCGTCCATCTTCTGCAGGCGCACCTTGTCGTCGATGTCGATGATGGGCGCTTTCGGATCGTCGGCCGCTGCAACCTGGAACTGCAACGCCTCTGTCTGGCGGGCGAGCAACTCTTGGTGGTCCGCAGTGGTGCGCCATTGCTGGACCGCCTGCGCGTGGAGCGTGGCGGAGCCGAGTGCGAGTAGTGCGAGGGCAGCGAAGGAGGCTGTGGTGCGTCTCCTGTGGGAGAAAGTGGTGCAGGCTGGAGTGGTCATCGAGCTCCTTGGACAACCTAGACAAACGTTTGTCCGAGAGCGCAAATCTACCAACCCGCGTGAGCCGTTGTCAACCCGCACGACTTCGACCACGGAGATGCGGCGGTTTGGGTGCAAGAGATGGGAGGGAGTGGCGGACAGAGAGGGATTCGAACCCCCGGTACCCGCAAAGGTACGTCTGATTTCGAGTCAGGTGCATTAAACCGGGCTCTGCCATCTGTCCGCGTTGCTGCCGAGCGACTGGAGCAAGTTCAAGTTTAGCGGGGTTGCGGGAAATCTTCAATGCCCTGGGCGTTTACGCTTAAGGTATGGCAGCGGTCTGGAGCGCGGAGTTGGTGGAATGGGTGAGAGCGGCCGCCCTGCGAGAGGGCTTCGACGCCGCGGGAGTGGCTGCGGCTCCGGCAGCGGATCAGGATGAAGGCAAGATGACTGCGGAGCGCTTCGCGGGCTGGGTTGAGGCTGGTCGGGCGGGCGAGATGGAGTATCTGAAGCGGCGCAGCGAGGCGGGCGAGCTGCTGCGCGCGTCGGCGCGGGTGGCAATGCCGTGGGCGCGATCTGTGGTGGTTTGCGCGATGAACTACAACGCCGAGGGGCCGAAGTCGATCGAGCCCGCGGAGGCTGATCGGGGTTGGATTGCGCGGTATGCGTGGAACGGCGACGAGAGCGGAGGCGCGATCGATTACCATGACGACCTGCTGCGGAGGCTGCGCGCGGTGGAGGTTGGCCTGCGCCAGCGCGTGCCATGCGAGACGAAGTGCTGGGTCGATACCGGGCCGCTGCTGGAGCGGGACTTTGCGGCTCGCGCGGGCGTTGGCTGGGTGGGCAAGAATACGTGCGTGATCCACCAGGAGCTGGGATCGTGGCTCTTGCTTGGAGTGATCGTGACGTCGCTCGAGATGAGCGCGGATGCGGTGGTCGCGCTGCATCCGGACCGCTGCGGAAGCTGCACGCGCTGCATCGAGGCTTGTCCGACCGATGCGCTGGTCGCGCCACGGCAGATGGATGCTTCTCGGTGCATCTCGTACCTGACGATCGAGCTGAAGGGCTCGATCCCGGAGGAGTTGCGCGAGGGGATGGGAAGGCAGGTCTTCGGCTGCGATATCTGCCAGGATGTCTGCCCGTGGAACCGGCGCGCGCCGGTCGCCGCGAAGGACGGTTTGCGGACGCGCGAGGAGCTGGTGAATCCGGCGCTGATGTGGCTCGCGGAGCTGGACGATGCGGGGTTCAAGCGGGACTTCAAGGGCTCTCCGCTGGAGCGGACGAAGCGGCGAAGGGTGCAGCGGAATGTGGCGATTGCGATGGGGAACAGCGGACTGGCTGAGTTCTCGCGCAGGCTGGAAGCGTGGGCTGAGGGCGACGATGAGCTGCTGGCCGAGGCTGCGAAGTGGGCTTTGGAGCGGCTCGGAGGTTGAAGTTGGTCTGCTAGCATCGGGAGTCGAAGGGATGTGTACGGATGTCGATTGTGAGGCCCAACGAGCGGCGGATTGAGCCGGATTGGGAGGAGTCTGAAGCCAGGACTGCTGAGGTTGTGGCGGCTGCGAAGCCGGCTGAAGCGGCGCTCGATGCGCGCAGGGAGAAGGCTGCCGAGCCGGTTCCGATCGAGCATGTGAAGCCTGTGGTGCGGCAAGATGGCTGGTTTCCGCAGCTGAAGGCGCTGGTCTGCTACATGATCAAGACGGAGGTTCATACCTACGCGTTCAGCGTCGCGGCGAACGTGATCCTGGCACTGTTCCCGTTTATCGTGCTGATGCTGACGCTGGCGCAGCAGGTGTTTCACTCCGCGCCGATGGTCGAGGTGCTGAAGGACCTGATGGCGACGCTGCTGCCGACCGGACAGGAGATGGTGTGGCGGAATGTGGTGGCGTTTGCGCACCCGCACAAGGGCTCACAGGCGTTTTCGCTGCTGATGCTGCTGGTAACGACAACGGGAGTGTTTCTGCCGCTCGAAGTGGCGCTGAACGAGGTTTGGGGCGTGAAGACGAACCGCAACTACCTGATGAACCAGGCGGTTTCGCTTGGTTTAGCTGCTGCGGTCGGAGTTCTGGTGATGGCTTCGGTCGGGCTCACCGCGATGCAACACACGGTTGTGACCTGGGTGTTCTTTGGACATACCGACAACTGGTTTTTCCGGTTCTTCTTCAACTTTGTGGGAGGAGGATTGTTGCGGATCTGCGCGGTTGCGGCGAGCTGCCTGCTTTTTTTCCTCATCTATTGGATTCTGCCGAACCGCAAGATCCCGGCTTCGGCAGTTCTGCCGACTGCGATTGTCGTGGGCGTGCTTTGGGAGATTGCGAAGTATCTGTATGTGCTGGCGCTGCCGAAGCTGGACTTTGCGTCGGTTTACGGGCCGTTCAAGACGACCGTCGGGCTGATGATGTGGGCGTTTCTATCGGGATTGCTTCTGCTGGCTGGAGCGCACTTCTCGGCGAACCGGTACGCGCTGCGTGAGGCGCGGGAGGCGGAGATGGAGGATGGGCGGTAGCCCCTCCCCCCTATTGGGTAAAATATTGAAAGCATTCGGCTTATAGAAAAAATATTGAAAATAAAAGAGTTAGCTTAGGCTTGGTCTGGGGCGCGCGAGGAAGTCGTTTATTTTGTTATGTTTGCTGACGTTGGTACGTATTGGCTGACAACTCGGTATAGCTCTCGAGGCGAATCTCTTTTGGCCGTGACAAGGAAGGCCGGGGCTGGTGTCGTCTCGCCGGGTGGCCGGGCTAGTCCTGGGCAATCAACGCGAACCACTCGCCGTCCTTGTAGATACGCTTCGGGTCGATGAGGCCGCTTGCGGCGAGTTTGCCGTCTGGGCGAAGGAAGCGGTGAGCTTTAACCAGGAGTTCTCCGTCGCGGTTGGTGATGTGGACCTCCTGCGACTCGGTTCCGGGGACGTAATTGCGGATTTGAGTCATTTCAGTAAGGCGGCTCTTCTTTACTACAAGCAGCAGGTCTCCGCTTGCCACTCGCTCCGCATAGCGGCCTTCGTTGAACATACGGCACAACTCGACGGGAGTGAGGCGGCGTACAATGTTCGGAGGATGGCCTGCCATGGTTGATCTCTACGAACTTTCTGCGCACGTTACCGATTGGGTGGATGGGAGAGTCTCGCTCTCCGAGTTCGAGGATTGGTTTCTCCCGGCTACCTGGGACATCAAGGGCAGTGAAGCACTTGTGAGCCTGGTGGATGAGATTGAGTTGAATCTCTCGGAATTTTCCGGTGGATATCGGACGAGGGATGAGTTGCGGCAGGCGATGATCACGTCCCTTTCGAAGGTCTCCCCGCCCAAGATCCTTTCTTGTGAAGCAAATGCCGTAGCGTGAGTATAGTCCGACTTTCTGAAGACATCTTTCGGTACTGCTCAGTTTGCTAGCTTGGGCTCTGTGATCACTCAGGATAATGGCGTGTGGTCTCGATTGGGAGTCTAAGTCGAACGAATTGTATCTAGCGTGACCTTGTCGCTTAGAGTTTATGTGTCGGGCCTACAGCCCTCGTTCCGTGGAGGGCAACCTACCCAGGCCTTCAGCCTGGGCTGTTATGGGACGGGCCTTCGGCACTCAGAGCGTCAGGGTTTGGTGGGGGTGTTGGATTGGACGGCGACGGCTGAGGGGGACTGGCCGGTGGGGAAGATAGTGAAGAGGCCGGGCCCTTGCTGGGCGTTGGTGCGGATGAGGGTGACGTTGCCGGATTGGCGGCTGGCGACCAGCAGGAAACGCTGGGCTTCTTTGGCGGTGTGGTCGGTAGTGAAGGCGAGGGTGTCCGGGGTGGCACCGATGTGGATGCTGGGGAGGCGCTTGCCGTCGTCGATGGAGTAGAGCGAGATGGAGTCGGCGCCGGAGTTGGCGATCCAGAGGACGGAGTTATCCCAGGAGACGATGCCGTGGGTGGGCTTGTCGCCGATGCCGAAGGTGCTGCCGACCTCGTTGGTCTGGGTGGAGACCTCGGAGATGGAGCCGGAGGTGATGTTGGAGACGAAGATCTCGCCGCCGTCGGGTTTGAGGGTGAGGTAGGTGGGGTTGACGCCGACGTTGAGCAGGGTGAGGGCGTGGTCTTCGAGGAGCGAAGCATCCTGCTTCGCGGCCCAGGATTGCGGGTCGGCGGCGAGCGAGATGGCAAGGACCTGGTTGGCGGCGGGGCAGGCGATGAAGGCCTTGGAGGAATCAGGCAGGATCACGGGGCTGGTGGCGCCGGGGCAGTTGTCGAAGGTGGAGCGGATGCGGAGGATGGGGTCGCTTGAGGAGTCTTTGGGGTCGGCGCTGGCGGCGGCGAAGAGGCCGATGGTGCCGGATGCGGGGAAGGTGACGAGGAGGGTGCGGCCATCGGGCGAGATAAGGGCGGAGGTGGGGTTCTGGCTGGTGGGGATGGCGGCGATGGCGCGGCGGGTGTCGAGATCGAGGACGGAGATGGTGTTGGAGGCGGAGTTGGCGACGTAGGCGCGGTGGCCGGTGGGGTCGACCGAGAGAGCGACCGGTGTGCGGTGGACGGGGAGGGTGGCGACGACGTTGTTTTGCTCGGTGTCGATGACCGAGACGGAGCCGTTCTGGGCGGGAGACTGGGTGTTGAGGATGTAGGCTTCGCGGCGGGTGGGGCTGAGGGCGATGACGGTGGGGTTGTCGCCGACGCGGAGGGTGCGGTCGATGCGGAGGTAGACGAGGTCGAGAACGGTGACGGTGTTGGAGGCGGAGTTGGCGACGTAGGCGAACTCGCGGAAGGTGGACGGGAGGGTGGGGAAGTCGGAGCGGTGACAGCCGGCGAGGGCTGTGAGGGCGAGCAGGAGGGTGGGGATTGCGGGTCTTGCGAAGGAGGTCACAGAGTTGAGGGTAGCTAGGTTCCTTGTGGATGACAATGGCGGGAAGTCGAGGCAAAGACGGACGCGGACAAACGGTGCAAGACCGACGGAAGGGAGTGAGACGAGATTTCTTTGGTTTCGATTTGGGAATGTGGCAACTTTTTTTTGGGCCGTTGCGTCCACTTTGGTACGTGTCCTCCCCAGCACGGGCGAGTTCGCGTTGTTGCAGGACTCCTCGGACAACGAGATCGCGGGCAAAACGATCTCGTTGCTTTTTTGTTTAAGGAGACGTGTTGTGGGGTTTGGGTGCGCCGCTGAGTGGCGTGTTTGGCCGGTTAGCGTGTTGGGCGGTTTCTTTCCCGTTTCCGGCGCCCCGTGTGGTGAATCTTAAATTCGTTACTGACATTCCTTGGCGGGCACCACCTATGTGTCGGGCTTTCAGCCCTCAACTCTCTTCGTGTCATGTACCTAGGCCTTCGGCCTAGGCTGTTATGTGGCGCACCTTCGGTGCTCTTTGTAGCGAGCTTCAGACTCAGGACACTAGGGGTTGGTTCCTTCTCACTGCGGGCGTACGGTTGGGCGGACGGGAGTCCGGAGCAGGGGCCTGTTTTGGGAGCTTTCGGCATTCCCCGCAAGTTGGTTGCGGCCCGCGAGCGAGGAATGCCTTGGCCTGTGGTCAACAGTTGACACACTTGTGGGCGGCAACTCTACCAATTCCCTACGGGAATGACAAACAAAGAACGGAGAAAGCTATTTCGCGGTCATAGCGGGGGTGGGGGCGTGTCGGATTTGCGGAGTTTGAGCCAGTTGGCGGCTACGTAGAGGAAGTAGCCACCCTGGACGAGGATGACGAAGGCGTAGACGTAGACCAGGTGGCGCCCTTCGAGGGTGTTCCAGCCGTCAAAATGCTGCATGCGGGGTCTCCTTGTCGAGGGTGCGGCGCGGGGTGGCGGGGATGAGGTCGTCGCTGGCGCCGAGGGCGATGTTGAGCGCGGACTGGACGGCGTCGGCTTCGGCGAGCTGGCGGCGGCGCTCGAGCGCGAAGCGCAGGGTGAGGATGAAGACGCCCCACATGGCGAAGCCGAGGAGATTCCAGTAAAAGGCCGGGAGCATGGATTTATCCATGCCGGTGCCGGGTGCGCCGAAGAAGACGGGCTGCGGGTGCTGGGTGCGCCACCAGCGGATGGACATGTAGACGATCGGCACGTCGATGGCGGCGAAGACCGAGATGATGGCGGCGACGGTGTTGGTCTGGCCGGTGGAGGAGAGACGCCGGACCATCAGGTAGGACACGTAGAGCAGCCAGAGCAGCAGCATGGAGGTGAGGCGCTCGTCCCAGGTCCACCAGATACCCCAGGCGGCGCGACCCCAGAGCGAACCGGTGACGAGACAGATGGTGGCGTAGACGACGGTGATCTCGGCGGAGGCGAGGGCCCAGGCGTCCGCGATGAGGGCTTGCGTGGGCTTCGATTTGCGCAGGTAGAGGTAGGCGACGGACGCGATGAGATTGATGTAGGGGAAGACGAGCGCGAGGATGGAGTGCGGGACGTGGTAGTAGAAGATGCGGCCGACGTTGCCTTGTTCGGAATCCTTGGGCGAGATGAAGAGCGCCCAGCGGAGGCCTTCGGCCAGGACTGCGAGGGTGGCGAGGAGCCAGAGAGAGCCGATCGCGAGGCGCAGGCGCGATGGGGCGGGTTTTGCGGGGTGCGGCATGGAGATAGTTTAGCGCGGGCGGTGGCGAGCGTGGGTCGGCCGTTTGGATGAGGTGGTAGTGCGGGCCGAGGGACGCAACCCCACGTCAGGCGAGAAGCTGCCTGACATGGGGCACCCGGAGTTTGGGTATGAGCTTCGGCTACTCGGCGTTGAGGGTGACTTCGAAGAGGAGGAGGCAGGCGGTGGTGAAGACGATGTCGTAGCCGAGGAGGAGTTTGATCCAGAGGTTGGGCTCGAACTCGCCGGTGAGGATGTTGGTGGTGGCCTGGACCATCGCGAGCAGGGCCGGGATGGAGATGGGGAACAAGATAAGCGGGAGCATGAGCTCGCGGTTGCGGGTGCGGAGGCCGAGCGCAGCGAAGAAGGTTCCGTTGGCGACGAGCGCCCAGGTGCCCAGAGGCATGACGAGCAGGAGGAGTCGCGAGTCGCCGAGCGGGTGCAGGTTGTAGAAGATGACGAAGAGCGGGGCGAGGATGATCTCGACGACGGTGACGAAGAGGAAGTTGGCGAGGGCTTTGCCGAGGAAGAGTGCGGCGGCGGAGGCGGGGGCGAGGCGCTGCGCGTCGAGGACGCCGTTGCGCTGCTCGCGGTTCCAGGATTGGTTGAGAGCGGTGGTGGCGGCGAAGAGGAGGACCATCCAGAGGATGCCGCCGGCGATCTGGCGGGAGACGGCGGCGGTGGGGTCGAACGAGAGGGAGAAGACGACGACGACGAGCAGCGAGAAGAAGAGCATGCCAGTGACGGCGTCGCGCGAGCGCCACTCGAGGCGGAGGTCTTTGCGGAGGTGGGCGAGGGTGTGGCGGAGGAAGATCATGCTTGCTGGACCGTCCGATGGGTGGGGAAAGGCAGAGGCAAAGGCGAACACGGAGAACACGGAGCGGGCACAGAGGTGCACAGAGTGAGGCAGAGGAGCAGGAGCTTGGTGAGGTCGGCGATGGTGGCGGCGGTGGCGCGGAGGTAGTCGGCGGGGCTGAGGAGGATTTGGAGGCCGCGCTGGCCGCCGGAGATGCTGATGAGGTCGTGGAGCTCGATGGTTTCGTCGCCGAAGGCGGGGAAGGGCTTGCGCGCGGCGAGGACGGTGACGCCTCCGCGGAGGTAGCCGGTGAGGGGTTCGACCTGCTTGAGCGGGGCGAGTTCGAGTTTTTTGTGGCCGGAGGCCGCGGCTAGTTTTTTGAGGTCGAGTTCGGCGTCACCGGGGATGACGGCGAAGAGGTGGTCGCCGGTGGAGGATTCTGTCAGGAGGGTTTTGAAGACCTGCTCGACGGGGAGGCCGATCTTTTTGGCTACGGATGGGGCGGAGAGGTCGTCGAGGTCGACCTCATAGGTGCGGAGCTCGTAGGGGATTTGGAGAGCGTCGAGTTGGCGGCAGGCGTTGGTTTTCATTTTCAAGGGCAACGGCAGGTGCGCCCTAGTCGCGGGCGGCGACCACTTCGTGGGGTCCGGCGCTTCGCGTGAGGGTGCCGGATTTGAGGGTCAGGATTTCGTCGGCGATCGGTTCGACCAGGTGGGCCTGGTGGGTGGTGAGGACGATGGTGCGGCCGGCGGGGCTGTTCGGGTGAGGCCAGGTGCGGAAGTCGGCGAGAAGGTCGACGATGGATTGCGCGGAGGCGACGTCGAGGTTGGAGAAGGGTTCGTCGAGCAGGAGGAGTTCGGGGTCGGACTGGAGGGCGCGGGCGAGCGAGGCGCGCTGGCGCATGCCCTGCGAATACTGGGCGACGGGGCGCTTGAGCGCGGGGTCGAGGGAGACGGCGCGGAGTGCCATTTCGGGCGAGCCGACGCAGTCGCAGGCGCCGTCCATCTTGTGGAGGGTGGCGAAGTAGTTGAGGTTTTCGAGGGCGGTGAGCTCGTCGTAGAGAGTAGAAGCGTGGGCCATGTAGGCGATGCGGCCGCGAGCAGCGGAGGGCGGTGCGCCGAAGACCTCGACTGTGCCTTGCGAGGGTTCGGAGAGGCCGGCGAGCAGGCGCAGGAGGGTGGATTTGCCGGCGCCGTTTTCGCCCAGGATGAGGTAGATCTTGCCAGGGGCGAGGGTGAGCGAGAGTGGGCGCAGGGCGGCGAAGGTGCCGAAGAGCTTGGCGACCGAGGTGAGGCGGGCGATTTGTGGCGGTTCGGACATAAGGCAAAGAACAGAGCGCAAAGGGCGCGGAGGGTTGCGCGAAGGACGCAAGGGTTCTATGCGAGTATAAGAGCCACGGGAGAATCTATGAGGATTGTGGGTTGGATTGCGGGTGCTTTGGTGTGTGGCGGGATGGGGTTGAATGCGTGGGGGCAGCAGCTTTCGCCGGCCGATCGGACGCTGGCGCACGATATCTTCAAGCAGCTGATCGAGACGAATACGACGGATTCGGTGGGGAGTGTGACGGCGGCGGCGAGTGAGGTGCGGGATCGTTTGCTGGCGGCGGGGTTTGCGCCGGAGGATGTCGTGCTGCTGGGGCCGAATGCCCGCAAGATGAATGTGGTGGTGACGTATCACGGCAAGGCGGGGTCGGCTTTGAAGCCGATTCTGGCGATCTGCCATTTGGATGTGGTGGAGGCGAATAAGGCGGATTGGTCTCCGGACACGCCGCCTTTCACGTTTACCGAGAAGGATGGGTTTTACTACGGGCGCGGGACGCAGGACATCAAGGAAGGCGATGCGGCGCTGACGTATACGCTGATCCGCATGAAGCGCGAGGGGTATGTGCCAGACCGGGATATCCGGGTGGCGCTGACGGCGGATGAAGAGGGCGGCAAGTCGAATGGGGTGGACTGGCTGATCAAGAATCATCCGGAGCTGATGCAGGCGGAGTTTGTGATCAACCCGGATGCGGGTGGGGTGTTTGCGGAGAAGGGCGTGCCGGCGGTCTTCGACGTGGAGGCGACGGAGAAGACGTATGCGGATTTCCATGTGACGGCGGTGGATCGCGGGGGGCATAGCTCGCTGCCGCGGCCGGATAACGCGATTTATGCTGTGGCGGATGCGCTGGGGCGGTTGGAGAAGACGCCGTTTCCGGTGGAGTTGAACGCGGTGACGACGGCGGAGTTTGCGGCGATGGCGAAGATCGAGACCGGGGCGACGGCGGCTGCGATGAAGGCGCTGGTGGCGAATTCGCAGGATGAGGCGGCGATCGCGACGTTGTCGAAGATTCCGGATTGGAACTCGACCATGCGCACGACGTGCGTGGCGACGATGATGACGGCGGGGCACGCGCCGAATGCGCTGCCGCAGCGTGCGATGGCGAATGTGAACTGCAGGATTTTGCCGGGGCACTCGGGCGAGCAGACGCGGCAGGAGCTGATTCGCATCTTCGATGACCCGTCGCTGAAGGTGGACTTTGTGACGGATGCGGGGATGGTGATGGGCAAGGGCGACGAGCGGATGTCGGCACCGCCGCCGCCGGTGAATACCACGGTGACACGGGCGCTCGATAAGGTGGTGGGGGAGCTTTGGCCGGGGCTGCCGATTGTGCCGACGATGGAGCCGGGGGCGAGTGACTCGATTTACACGGTGGCGGCGGGGATTCCGAGCTACGGGCTGAACGGGTTTGCGATCGACCAGGACGATGTGCGGGCGCACGGGATGAACGAGCGGCTGGGGGTTGAAAGCTACTACAAGGGCGTGGAGTTTACGTATTTGTTTATGAAGGCTCTGACGCAGTGAGGGAATGGCTTAACACGGATTGGCCGGATTTCTGGTACGGATTCTTCTTGGTGGTGATTCGTTTTTTTTCGAGAGCTTTGAGCTGTAAGCTGTTCAGCTCAGAGCTCTTTTCCGGGAGCTTTGAGCTGAGAGCTTTTCAGCTGGGAGCTTGAGCTTTGGCTTGGAGGGCGTGCCTTGGGGGCGGTTAAAGCGGGTTAACTCGACAAGAGGCTTGGGACGGGCGAGACTTGTCTGGACTTCGGGCGCTGCGTTTGAGTGCGCGCGAAGGAGGACCTGGATGAGAACCTCCCCGGCGGTTTTGTTGGTTGGACTTAGTTTTGGGTGGTTGGCGGGTGCGTGGGCGCAGGACGACGCACCGTTGACGCTGCATACGCGGGCGAAGATCGTGGTGGTCGACGTGGTGGTTACGGATGCGGCGCACCACCCGGTGTACGGGTTGAAGCGCGATCAGTTTGTGCTCGAGGAGAACAGGAAGCCGCAGCCGTTGAAGGCGTTCGAGGAGCACATGGCGCCAGGTGCGGGCGAGCTGGCGAAGGCGGCGACGGTGCCGAAGCTTCCGCCTGGCATCTTTACGAACTACGTGCCTGCGCCGGCCGAGGGGCAGCCGTTGAACGTGGTGCTGCTGGATGCGCTGAATACGCCGCTGACCGACCAGCAGTATGTACGACAGCAGTTGCTGGATTTTCTGAAGCATGAGCCGGCGGGAACGAGTGTGGCGGTGTTTGGGCTGTCGACGCAGCTGGTGCTGCTGCAGGGGTTTACCTCGGACCCGAACCTGCTGCGGCAGGTGCTGGAGAAGCAGACGGGAAAGGGTTCTGCGCTGCTCGACAACACGGTGGGCGGTGAGGGTGCGACGGACTCGCTGGCCGATTCGGTGGCGGCGTCTGCGCCTCCGGCACAGCCTGGAACGGGGGTTGAGAACACCGGGCCGAACCTGAATGATGTGGTTGGCAATCTGCGGACGTTTGAAGACATCAGCACGTCATTCCAGTTGTCACTGCGGATTCGGTACACGCTGGATGGCCTCAACGAGCTGGCGCGATATCTTGCGAACGTTCCGGGGCGAAAGAATCTGATTTGGTTCTCGGGGTCGTTTCCTCTGAATGTGCTGCCCTCCGGGGATGACTCGACCGATCCGTTTGCGGCGGCGGTGAACTCCGAGCAGGAGTATCGCGAGACGGTGAATCTGCTGACGCGGTCTCAGGTGGCGGTGTATCCGATCGATGCGCGCGGGCTGCAGACGCCTTCGGTGTACAACGCAACGCAGTCGGGGACGCGCTTTACGGCGAATCCGGGGAGCTTCAACAAGGCGTTGCAGCACGACCAGTCGACCAACGCGGGCGAGCACCAGACGATGTCGGCGATGGCGGCGGATACCGGCGGCGAGGCGTTTTATAACACCAATGGTTTGTCGCAGGCGGTGTCGCAGGCGGTGGCGGATGGAGCGAACTACTACACGCTGGTGTACACGCCGACGGACTTGGCGGACGACGGCACGTTCCGGCGGATCGAGGTGAAGCTGACGCCGGCGGCGATGCGGAACGGCTACTCGCTGAGCTACCGGAAGGGCTACTACGCCGACTCGCCGGAGGGCGCGGCCGCAGGGACGGCGCGAGCGGCAGATGCAGTCAACTCTACGGCTGTGGCGGCAACCGAGGAGACGGCTCGGAGCGAGTCGCTGATGCAGAAGGCGATGCAGCATGGAGTGCCGGGGGCAGCGCAGATTCTGTACACGGTACGGATTCTGCCGGATGCAGCGCCGGGGGTGACGGAGGAGGCACTGGCTCCGGATAACGTGGCGAACCGGCCTGGATTTCTGGCGATCAAGCCGCCCTATCGGCGATACCGGGTGGATTTTGGCACGGACCCGAGCCACGTGGTGTTTACCAGGGCCGCCGATGGGACGTACGGCGGCAGGCTGGAGTTTGTGAGCTTTGTGTATCAGCCGGATGGGCAGGTGGTGAACTCAGTTTCGAACACGGTGAGCCTGCGGCTGAGCGCGGCGCGCTATGCAGGACTGATGAAGAGTGGCGGAATCGCATTCCACCAGGAGGTGAGTGTGCCCGCGACGGGCGAATACAGCATCCGCACCGGGGTGGAGGACCTGACGAGCGACGCGATCGGCTCGGCGGAGGCGCCACTTTCCCTGGTCAAAAACCTTCCTCCGCTGCCTTCACAGCCTCAAGCTCCGGCAAAATAGAAGGAGGATTGTGTCCGCCGTCACGGCGTGCAGGCATAGCATCGCAGTAACGTGATCTAAATGCTCAAGGTTTCGCATCCATTCGAGAGTCAACGCGTGCAACAGCAACAGCTCCCCGACATCCTGAACCTGCGCCATCGTTCGCTTGTGCGCGGCAATGTGCTGGTGTGGGGGAGCCTGGTAATCGCGGTGCTGATCTCGAAGTTCCCGCATACACGGGCCTCGGCGCTGCAGATCATCCCGACGCTGCTGGCGTTTGCAGGCACAGCGGATACTGTTCGATGCATTCGCAAGCGGTGGAGCTTTTACCATGCGGGCGTGCTGCTTTGCATTTACATGGACTTGATGGCTCTCTCGGTCATCTTGTTCCTGTTGATCTATCCGTATGTGTATTTTCTGGCTTCGTCCAGTTAGGTTGTTCCGCCTTGGGCTGAAGCGGAGTCGCGGTTGGCCCGGTGCGGCCACCAACTCGGCTCTCCTGCAGCAATGTCAAAGCAGACGATAGAGCTTCGACCCCCATACGGGCTTGTTGGTGTTGCAGGGCGAAATGGCTGCCACGCACCGTTGATGGTGCGTTATACTCCCCGGAGTTCCCCATTACTGCTTTGGTCGTATTTACTTTTCTGAGGTGATGCAGATGCTCAAAGGCTTCCGCGACTTTATCTTGCGCGGCAACGTCGTCGACCTTGCGGTCGCGGTGATTATCGGTGCCGCGTTTGGCGCCATTACGTCTTCCTTTACCGCGGATGTGATTACGCCGCTGATCTCCGCGATTGCGGGTACGCCGGACTTTTCCTCGATGGTGATTCATGTTCCGGTGCTGCACGCCGTGACGCCGCCTAGCCCGCTGCCGGCGAACTATATTCCGCCAGGAGAGCTTCACATTGGCAAGCTGCTGAATGCGGTGATCAACTTCCTGATCGTGGCGGCGGTGCTGTACTTCCTGGTGGTGATGCCGATCTCGAAGCTGCTGGCGCGCCTCAACCGGCCCGCACCGGCGGGACCGGCGACGACGAAGGTTTGCCCGCAGTGCTTGTCGGAGATTCCGCTTGCGGCGACTCGTTGCAAGTTCTGCGCGGAGCCTGTTCCGGCTGTGGCCGTTTAGGAGCGGCGGGGTGGGAGTTCGTCTCCCATGTCTCAGGATCGAGACATGGGGCACCCCGGCTTTGTGGCTGGGCTCGACTTCGTGAGTAGAGAGCTGAGAGTGGAAGAGTAGAAGCGCCGAGCCCAGGTGGATCGGCGTTTCCTTTTTTGTGGGAGCGGCGGGGGCCGGAACTTGCTCTAGAATACAAAGTCACAACCCTAAGGAGACTACCCTTTGACCTTGCGCGCACTTTCTGTCGCCCTGCTTGCTCTCTCCGCCACCGCCTCGCTTGCCCAGAATGCCACGCAGCAGCAGGTGTTCGGCTATAAGGACTTTGCGCCCCAGGCGCAGATCGACAAGACGTTTCTGGCGGTGCCGGATGCGGCGCTGGCGGGGCAGCACTTGAAGATTCTGACGGCGGAGCCGCATATCGCGGGGTCGGAGGAAGACCACAAGACGGCGCTGTACGTGGCGGAGAAGTTCAAGGCGGCGGGGTTGCAGACGCAGATCGTCGAGTACAAGGTGCTGATCAACCTGCCGAAGAAGATCCTGATTGAGGCGTTTGGGGCGGACGGCAAGAAGCTGATGACGGGGCCGAGCCCGGAGCATGTGGGCCCGGAGTATGGGGGCGATCCGTTCCAGGACGATCCGCGGATTACGCCGGCGTTCAACGGCGCTTCGCCCTCGGGCGATGTGACGGCGGAGGTGGTGTACGCGAACTATGGCACGCCGGCGGACTTCCAGAAGCTGGCGGACCAGGGCGTTTCTGTAAAGGGGAAGATCGTGATGGTGCGGTATGGCGCCAACTATCGCGGCATCAAGGTGTATGACGCGCAGCGGGCGGGTGCGGCTGGGGTGCTGATCTACTCTGACCCGGAAGATGATGGGTACGATCGCGGCGATGTGTATCCGCGCGGGCCGATGCGGCCGGCGACCGCGGTGCAGCGCGGTGCGACGCAGTTTCTGCCGATCTACCCGGGCGATGCGACGACGCCGGGCATTGCCGCGACGCCCGACCTGCCGGATTCGAAGCGGGTTGCGATCGACAAGATCCAGGCGAACTGGCCTTCTATCCCGGTCAACCCGCTTTCGTATCATGACGCCGCGCCGATTTTGCAGGCGCTGGATGGGCCGAATGTGCCGCACGAGTGGCAGGGCGGGCTGCCGTTTGCGTACCACACCGGGCAGACGGGCGACAAAGTAACCGTGCACATGCACCTGGAGATGGATACGAAGCTGCGGACCATCTGGGATGTGGTCGGGACGATCGACGGCACGGATGCGGGGCAGAAGGACGACTGGGTGGTTGCGGGAAACCATCGCGATGCGTGGGTATTTGGGGCGGTCGACCCGAACTCCGGCACGGCCGCAATGCTGGAGACGGCGCATGGATTGGGCGCGTTGCTGAAGACGGGCTGGAAGCCGAAGCGGCGGGTGGTGTTGTGCTCCTGGGATGCGGAGGAAGAGGGGTTGATCGGTTCGACCGAGTGGGTGGAGGCGCACATGGAGAACCTCGACCATGCGGTGGCGTACTTCAACACGGACGTGGCGGTTTCGGGGCCGAACTTCGATGCGTCGGCGGTGCCTTCGCTGATGCAGTTCGTTCGCGACCTGACGCAGGAGGTACCTTCGCCGGCAGGTGGGACGGTGTATACGCAGTGGCTGAAGAGCCAATCCAGCGGGCCGCGTCGGCGGGCAGCGGATGATGAGGACGACCGGGCTCTGATGGTAAACGGCCAGAAGGAAGTGCGGGTTGGCGTGCTGGGGTCGGGTTCGGACTTCACGCCGTTTCTGCAACATGCGGGCGTGCCTTCGACCGATATCGGCAGCGGCGGGCCGTATGGCGTGTACCACTCGGCGTTTGACGACTACCACTGGTTTACGAAGTTTGCCGATCCGACATTTGCATATGAGCAGCAGCAGGCGCGGGTGTTTGGGCTGGAGATTCTGCACATGGCCGACACGGACGTGCTGCCGTATGACTATGCGGCGTATGGCAAGGCGATCTCCGGCTATGTCGCTGCAGCGGCAAAGAAGGCTGCGGGGGGAAATCAGCAAGATGACTTTACCGCGGCGACGGCGGCGGCAGCGCGGCTTACGGCGGCGGGCGATGCGGTACGGGCGCGGCAGGTGGCGGAGACCGGCGATGTCGCGGGGCTGAACCATGCGCTGCGCGCGGCGGAAGAGGCTCTGCTGAATCCCCAGGGGTTGCCGCATCGCGACTGGTATAAGCACACGATCTACGCGCCGGGCGAGTTTACAGGGTATGCGGCGGTGGTGATTCCGGGCGTGAACGAGGGCATCGAGGCGAAGGATGCGGCGCGGACGCAGACGCAGATCGATGCGCTGGCTGCCGCGCTGAACAAGGCTTCCGCGGTGCTGGAGCAAGCCGCGAAGTAGAGCGTGCGACTGGGTTGGGCGGGGCGTTCGGAGCGATCCGGACGCCCTTCTTCGTTGGGGTTAAGGATGGGCTGCAACTAACGGGGCAGGTGGGTATCCCCCAAACCGTTGCCGGGCGTTATGCCCCCGTGGGATGGCTCGTGCGGGCGGCAGGCCGCATTCTTGATTCATCAGCCGGGCACACGGCGACCCATTCAGGAGGCACCACCATGATTCATGATCTCGTTCTCAGCCTAGTCTTCCTTTCCATGATTATTGCTCCGGCGTTCGTCGCCCTGCGCGCGGATAGCGAACAGGCTTACTAAGCTTCACCCGCCAGCCGGCGTAGCAGCGCCGCTCGCCACTCTCGACCGAAAATTCGATATTGAAAAGCCGCACTCCCTTCGGAGTGCGGCTTTGTTGTCTTGTCCTGCCGGATGGGCCCGCTGATCGCGCGGGGCGACCGATTCGTGGGGTGATCGCTTCGCGTGGCCTTCCGTTGGTCGGCACGGGCGGGTGGGTGCTAGCTGCGGAGGGCCATTTGCTCGGTGACGATCTGGGTAAGGTCGGGCTTCTTCAGGCCGAACTCCTTTTCGTTGAACTGATCGACCTTGCTCGACCAGTTCATGGAGCAGAACTTGGGGCCGCACATGCTGCAGAACGCAGCTTCCTTGTAGTAGTCGTCGGGCAGCGTCTCGTCATGCATGCTGCGCGCAGTTTCCGGGTCGAGCGAGAGCGCGAACTGCTTGTCCCAGTCGAAGGTATAGCGCGCGTGCGAGATGGCGTCGTCGCGGTCGCGGGCGCCGGGACGATGGCGTGCCACGTCGGCGGCGTGGGCGGCGATCTTGTAGGCGATGATGCCGTCCTTCACGTCTTTTTCGTTGGGCAGGCCGAGGTGCTCCTTCGGGGTGACGTAGCAGAGCATCGCGGCGCCGTGCCAGCCGATCATCGCGGCGCCGATGGCGGAGGTGATGTGATCGTAGCCGGGCGCGATGTCGGTGACGAGCGGGCCCAGCACGTAGAAGGGCGCGCCGTCGCAGAGCTCGACTTCCTTATCGACCTGCAGCTTGATCTGGTCCATGGGGATATGGCCGGGGCCTTCGATCATGACTTGCACGTCGGACTTCCAAGCCTGGCGGGTGAGCTCGCCGAGGGTCTTTAGTTCGGCGAACTGCGCGGCGTCGGAGGCGTCGGCGAGGCAGCCGGGGCGCAGGCCGTCGCCAAGCGAGTAGCTGACGTCGTACTTGGCCATCACCTTGGTGATGCGGTCGAAGTTCTCGTAGAGGAAGTTCTGCTTGTGATGGTGGGTCATCCACTGGGCAAGGATGGCGCCGCCGCGGCTGACGATGCCGGTGATGCGCTTGGCGACGAGCGGAATGTACTCGACGAGGACGCCGGCGTGAATGGTGAAGTAGTCGACGCCCTGCTGGGCCTGCTCTTCGATGACTTCGAGGTAGAGATCGATGTTGAGGTCTTCGAGACGCTTGACGCGGTTGAGGGCTTCATAGAGCGGCACGGTGCCGATGGGCACGGGCGAGTGGCGCAGAATCTGCTCGCGGATGGCGGGGATGTCACCGCCGGTCGAAAGGTCCATCACCGTATCGGCACCGTAGTGGACGGCGGTGTGCAGCTTGCGGAGCTCTTCGTCGACGTTCGAGGTGAGGGCGGAGTTGCCGATGTTCGCGTTGATCTTGCAGAGGGATTCGACGCCGATGGCCATCGGTTCGAGCTCGACGTGGTTGATGTTCGCCGGGATGATCATGGTGCCTTTGGCGACTTCGGAGCGGACGAGCTCGGCGGAGATTTTTTCGCGCTGGGCGACGTAGGCCATCTCCTCGGTGATCTTGCCAAGGCGCGCGAAGTGCATCTGGCTCATGTTGGTATCGCCGGTGCGGGCGGCCTCGGCCTGGCGCTTGACGATCCACTCGGAGCGGCCGGTGGGCACGCGATAGTTGTTGCCGTTGCTGCTGTGGTGGCCGTTCCCGTTGCCATTTGAACTCATGCGAAATACCCCCAACTTCAAACTTGTCGTTCCTCCCCGCGGGAGAACTGTTATCGCCTGAGTATACGTTTGTTGGCGGTCGATGCGGTAAGCGGGCGGGCGTACACTACCTTCACATTGCAAAAGGAGGGCAATTCGTATGCAGACCATGACGCTCGAAGAAGCGAAGGAGAAGCTGGGCGAGTTGATTGAGCGCCCGACGCAGACCAACGTACTCCTTGTTCGCCGGTCGGACGGTTCGTCTGTGAAGATATCGGCGGAGCTCGCACCGCAGCCTGCGCCGCTGGTGAATGGGAAGCGACAGCTTGGTTTCATGAAGGGGCAGTTTACTGTGCCTGACGACATCAAGACGCCGTTCGAGAAAGAGATCAACGAGATGTTCTACGGGGAGGAGTGATGTTTCTCGTGGACACGCACCTCTTGATATGGCTTGCTGAGAAGCCCGAGCTTCTTTCCACCGAGGCTGCTGCGATCCTGTCGGACACTCGCAACGAGATTTGTTTTAGCACAGCAAGCTTATGGGAACTGACGATCAAGTTCGCGCTCAGGAAACCTAACTTCAACATGAATCCGGTAGAGCTGCGCCGGCAGCTTCAGCAGGCCGGATTTAACGAGTTGCCGATCTTCGCCGAGCATGTGCTGGCTGTCGCTCGATTGCCCGCAATCCATAAAGATCCTTTCGATCGTCTCCTCGTGGCGCAAGCTACTGTAGAGAAGATGACGCTGCTGACCGCTGACGACACCCTGGCGAAGTACCCGGGTCCTATTCGCAAGGTCTAGGGCGGAGCTGCTTCGTCCACAAGCTACAGCAGGCCACGCCACCTGATGGCGGGTCGTCCTATGGAATGGAAACGACGCACCCAGCGTTCACCAGAGGAGAAACACGACCATGAAACTCATGTCCGCACACATCGAAGATTTGAAGTCGCTTTACATTCAGAACCTGCAGAAGGCGCTTGACATGGAGCAGAAGATTACCGACGCGCTGCCCGACCTGATTGAGGCGTCGTCGGACTCGGAGCTGAAGAATGCGTTCAGCACGCACCTCGAGGAGACGAAGGGGCACGTCACGAAGGTGGAGTCGCTGCTGCGCCAGCATACGGGCGAGACCGACACCGAGACCTGCAAGGTGATCAATGGGCTCTCGACCGAGGCCTCGGACACGATCAAGGACGTGACCGATCCGACCGTACGCGATATCGCGCTGATCGGTGCCGGCCAGCAGGTGGAGCATCACGAGATCGCCGTCTACGGTACGTTGCGCAACTGGGCGAACATCCTTGGCCTGACCAACGATGCCGAGGTGCTGAAGATGATCGAGTCGGAAGAGGAGCATGCCGACGAGTTGCTGACAGCCATCGCCGGCAAGGTGAACATGCAGGCCCGGTAGCATCTCCAGTGTGGAAAGACCCCACCCTCGTCGGGGTGGGGCTTTTCCTTTTTCAGTGCAATCGCATCGCCATCACGGCCAGCCCGGCGCCGAATCCCAGGCTGGCGGTCGCAAGCCCCAGGCGCATGGCGCTCTTTCCCCCTAGCTGCCGCGCCAGCGCGCTGAGCGAATAGACGCTCACCGGTCCAAGCGTGCACAGCAGCGCGGCGACGTAAGGCATCGGCACACCAGCCCGGTACAGCACGTAGGCAAGCGCCACGTCGAGCGCCATCGGAACCGGCAGGATGGTTCCTAGTAACGCGACCAAAAGAACTCCGACGACCGAGACCGGCAGGTGAGTGCCATAGGCAGGCACAGCCTCTGACAACACGGCCCCGAGCACCGCGGCAAGCAGCATCCACGGAGCGGTCGCAAGCAGGATGCTCCTCAGATTTTTCAGAAACGTCGTGGCAAAGCGCCTCAATCGCACGACCCGGCTCTCGGGAAGCTCGGGCATCGAAAGGATTCTTGTGTGGCCGTCGTTCTCCTCGACCAGCCAGGGTAAGAGTGCCAGCAGCACCAGCGGTACGAATGCGCGCATGAGCGCCAGCGGCAGGGGAAAGAGGAAAAAAGCCATCGCCAGGACTACCGGATTGAAGCTCGGTGAACTGATCATCGCGGCAACCGTCATGCGCGCGCTCGCCCAGCCGAACAGCATGCTTTGCCCGATGGGCGTGGCGCAGTTGGTGCAGACCCCCATGGGTGCCCCGGCGAGCGCACCGCACGCGATGTTTGCCGTGCTGGAGGCGAACCGCTTCGGCTTGACCGAACCCATCAGCGTCATCAGGGCCGCGCCGAACGGCAGCGCGAAGTACATTCCGAACCGGTTGGTCCAAAGCCAATTGATGCTGGTGCGACCGACGCGCTCAGGCAGCGGCATGCCGGGCTCGACGGGAAGCAGCGCGTCGAACGAGATCGCGCCCCGCACCTGCACCGCGTTTCCGGCGTGCAGCTTCTTCAGCAGCGCGGGGTAACGCTGCCCGCTCCAGAAGAAAAGGGCGATCAGGATCGCAAGCACAACGGCGAGGACCGGCTCAAGACGGAAATGCCGGCGAAGCGCCTTGCGTGTAAAGTCGCGAACGGCTCCGCGGGGAGCCAACACTTCGGTGGAATTCATAGATGCCCGCCACACTACGCGGTGAGGGGTGCCAGTGGCTTCAACCGAATGGATGATTCTGAGAAGACAGGCCTCGCTGCTAGAATAGGGTTGTCATGGCAAGCTCCACCCAAAAACCTACCAGCATTATTGTTGCGAGTCTCATCATTGTTGGAGTCGTCGTCTGGCTTGCGTTTGCCGCGGCCGGGGATAACAAGTCCTACTACGTAACCATTGCCGAACTGCAGGGGATGGGCTCAAAGGCGTACACGCGGCACCTGCGCGTTGCCGGCAACGTAAAGCCGGGATCGATTGAGCGGGTTGGAACGACGGCGCACTTCGCGCTGCTGGAAAAGGATCCGGCGGCGGGTGGGAAGACGCAGGTGCTGGAGGTTTCCTACCAGGGAACTGAGCCACCGCCGGATACGTTCAAGGACGATTCGCAGGCACTGGCGATCGGGACCTATGGTCGCGATGGCGTGTTCCATGCGACGCAGTTGCAGGCGAAATGCGCGAGCAAGTATGCGCCCGCACCGGGTTCGCGGCCGGGACAGCCGGTGGCTACACCGACGGATGCTCCGGTGAAGACTTCGGCTTCGCTGGTTATGCCGGTCCGATAAACGAAGATTTTGTCCTGCCGGACGGGCCCACTGCGCGTGGGGCGGTCACTTCGTGACGCGTGATTGCGTTGCGTGACGGGCCCGTCTGTCGGTGTGCAGTGCCTCGGGCGCTCACTCATCGCACACAACGCGATGAATGGGGCACGGCGGCTTGCAAGTGCGTCAGGCGACTGGCTGTGGCTCGGTGGCTGCCAATTGCTCGGCGATTGCCGCTATGGATTCGGTGAATGGAGCGCGCAGGACACCGCGTTCGGTGATGATGGCCGAGATGTATTTGGCGGGGGTCACGTCGAACGCCGGATTTTCGATAGCGACTCCGTTCGGCGTCATCTGGATGCCGTTTGAGTGGGTGACTTCGCGTGGGTTGCGCTGTTCGATGGGGATCAGGTCGCCGTGGGCGGTGTTGACGTCGATGGTCGACCAGGGGGCGGCGACGTAGAACGGGATGCCGTGCTCTTTGGCGAGGATGGAGACGCCATAGGTGCCGATCTTGTTGGCGGTGTCGCCGTTGGCCGCGATGCGGTCGGCGCCGACGATGACGGCCTGGATGCGGCCCTGCTTCATCAGGTGCGCGGACATGTTGTCGCAGAGGACCGTGGTGGGAATGTTGTCCTTCATCAGCTCCCATGCGGTGAGGCGTGCGCCCTGCAGGTAAGGCCGGGTTTCGTCGGCGAAGACGTCGAGCTGGTGGCCGCGGGCAACGGCTGATCGGATGACGCCCAAGGCGGAGCCGTAGCCGCATGCCGCGAGCGCGCCGGCGTTGCAGTGGGTGAGGATGGTGCCTTGCTTCGGAAGGAGTTCGGCGCCGTTGTCGCCGAGCTGCTTGCAGGCGGCGATATCTTCGTCGTACATCTCGCGGGCGCGGGCGACGACGGCGGTCTTGATCTTGGGGATGGAGGTGTTTGCGGCCGCGAGAGTGTTGTAGAGCTCGCGGATTTGGCCGATGCCCCAGAAGAGGTTGACGGCGGTGGGGCGGGTGGCGGCCAGATGGTCACAGATTTCGGCGACTTCAGCGTCGAGGGCGGAGAGGTCGGTCGCGGCGCTGCGTTCGATGCCGAGCGCGACACCCATGGCCGCCGAGACGCCGATTGCCATGGCACCGCGAACGATCATGTCGCGGATGACGGTCGCAACCTGTTTGTAATCGGTGGCGAGGACGTAGGTTTCTTCAAGCGGCAGCTTGGTTTGATCGAGGAAGGAGACGCCTTCCGGAAGCCATTCGAGGGTAGGGATCATGAAGCAAGTTTACAGCGAGCGCCAGCACGAGGCATGACGCTGCGCCGGCTAGAGCGAAGTACGCAAAGATTTGCGAGTTGAAGTTGCGGGCCGGACCCCCGTTGGAATCGTAAGGCGGTGCCGATAGAACCTGCAGAAACAGCTGGTGCAACGGAGGGCGATCATACCAACTGAGTAGAGAGGCCAATCATAGAAACGAGTTCGGGAGTTGCGCAGATCGGTGTCGCCGCAGCGCGGGCAAGCGGGTTTTAGTTTCATTGCATTTATCTCCTTTCCTTGGAGTTCAAACGGAACGAGCTGGCAGAGAACCTCGGTGACAAGGCACACAAAAGCGCAGAGCGCTAAAAGCGAGAACCTGCCCCAAATCGAAAACGCGAGAGCAGACTTCCTGGAGTTAAGCTTTATTCGTCGGTACGGTTCTAAGCGAAGCGAGATGCAGAAGCGCATCCACACGCTCGTGTCGGGGGGGCCGGGAACCAGAAACAGGGGTCGTTAGTCGTCCAGTATTTCGCGACGAGAGTCACCGCAGAAGCAGAAGCCCTGCGGTAAACAGGCGATGAAACCAGCGATCCTGCAGCCAGGCTGCGGCCGAGAGGATGCAGGAGAAGGGCTCCAGCGGAGCGCCGATTGATCTGTCAACAACACACGGGAAGATGAAAAGTCTTCAGAGACTGGCTAGTGACGGGTGTGCTGTCCGACGGCTGCCTACACTCTACCAAAGGTGTGGGAAGTCCGCTCGTCCACCACGTGTGAATAACGCGGTTTTGTTAATTTCGCTTGTTCCGGTGGGCGCTGCGAACGTCAGCAGCTGTGAAGACTGCGTGGAACGTTGGCGGATCGGTCCCGTCGGTAGTAGGGGCCGGGATCTCGGCGAGGGCGCGTTCGATGGTTTCGCGGCCGCCCTGCTGGCGGTCAACCAGGCAGAGCACGCCGATCACGTTCATTCCGGCGTCGCGCGTGGCTTCGATGGCGGTGATGGTGGACCCGCCCGTGGTGCAGACATCGTCGACGATGACGACGTTTGCACCGGGCTTGAGGAAGCCTTCAATGCGGCGTCCGGTGCCATGCGTCTTTTCCGCCTTGCGGACGAGGAAGCCGTGGAGCAGTGTGGGTTCGGGGCCGTGGTCTTCTTCGGGGTCGAGCTCGAGGAACTCGGCGTGGTCGGCTGCCTCCCAGGCAGAGGCGGAGGCGGTGTTCGAAACGAGCGGGTCGGCGCCCATGGTGAGGCCGCCGATGGCCTGCGCGGTGGGGAAGTGCTCGCGGATCAGATCGAGCAGGACGATGCCGGCCAGGCGACCTCCCTCGGCGTGGAGCGTGGTGATGCGGCAGTCGATGTAGTAATCGGACTTCTGGCCGGAGGCGAGGGTGAAGTCGCCGGGCGTGAAGGAAAGGGTGGCGATGAGGTCGAGCAGGGCGGTGCGTGGGCTCGTGGGTTCCGGCATTATGCAAGCTCCTTCGGAGCGCGGCGGCGCGGCTGGTGTTCCTTGGCGAGGTCGACCATGAGCTCGATCTTCATGAGGCGGCGATCGAAGCTGCGGTTCTCCTCGGTAAGCTTGTCGATCCGGCTGTCCATCTTCTTGATGTCAGCCGACATGGTAAGAAGGTCTCCGGCGGTCTTCAGGAAGGAGTCGAAAGCGCTCATGGGATGTCCCTCTGCATGATCTCTTCGTGGTAACGATCGACCTTCTCCATCGTGCGGGCCATGGATTCACTGGCTTCGCGCGCGGCGGTTGAGATCAGCCTGAGCACAGCCTCGACCATCGCTTCCTCCTGCTTTGTTTTAAGCAATTCTTCTCCGTCACGGATGAAGCGGCGGATGACTTCTGCGGAAGAGATGTTCTCCTTCGCGGCCAGGCGCTCCAATTGGACCTTCTCACTAGGGCGCAGGAGAACAACGGTCCGGTGCGTTGCGCGTTCGGGGCTGATCGCGGGGCTTGCCATAATTGTGATGGTACCACGCACATGTGCATAGCATGTGCATGGGTACGCTAAAGCTTGTCCATGTGGCGGTAGCCGCCGGTAGCGACGAAGAGTGCGAGGAAGACCGAGCCGTTGTAGCAGGCGTGGACGATGGTGCTTGCAGCGAGTGACCGGAAGCGGATGCGGATGTAGCAGAGCACCATCGAGACGGTCCAGAGCAGCGCGACCGCGGCCCACGCGTAGCCGAGTTGCGGGGCGTGGATGGCGGCGAAGGCGAGGCTGGTGACGACACTCGCGAAGATGAGCGAGTTCGTCGAGAAGGTGTCGGAGGTGCGCCAGCGTGCGAGGGTGGCGAGGTCCTGTTCACGGTTTGCCGTGCGGGGGAGGGTGAAGTAGTCCGCGGCGATGGCGATGGCGGGCAGCAGAAATCCGCGGAAGACGAGCTCTTCGAAAAGAGGCGCGACGATAACGCCGAAGACGGTGAGAAGCCAGATGATGCCCGGCGTCTTGAAGACGCCTTCGATCGGCATCTCCTTTGGGATCGGGAGGAGGCTGGACGCGGCTTGCGAGGCGAAGCCGAGTGCGATGCCGAGGGGCACGAAGGCGACGCCCGCGCGCTGGGCGTTCCAGGAGATGCCCTCGGCGAACGAGCGGTGCCAGAGCAGCGGGAAGATGGCGGCGGCGAGTGCGCCCGCGACGGCGTAGACGCCGACGTTGGCGAAGAGCTGGAGGCGCTGGTCGGCGAGCGTCTGCTGGATATGGTACGGGTGGAAGGCGAGCAGGATGCCTTCGCAGAGGAGGAACGCGAGGATGGTGAGGGCAAGGAGCAGGAGCAGGTGCAGGAAGTTGGGGATGCGGGTGGTGCGGCGGTCGGTTTGGGTTGTGAGTTCGAGTTCGGGTTGGTGAGGTTGGTCGTCGGTCATGGATGCCTTGAGTTTGGATGGAGTGGGAACCCACCCTAGCTCCGCGAGGGTTGGGCACCCGGTTCTGAGAGTTATTTGTTGGCGCGCTTTGTTGTGGTTTTCTTTGCAGGGGCCTTGGCGGTAGGGCGGCCGGTCTTCTTTTCAGGAGCGATGAACTTCGACTTCGGGGCTTTGACGGCGTCGGGAGTGCTGGCGATCCGCTGCGGGCCGGCGTTGGGGTTGTTGTCGGCAGAGGCTTCGAGGCCGGGGTAGTGCGGGCGCAGGAAGTGGCCGGTGTGGCTGGCCGGGACGCTGGCGACTTGTTCCGGGGTGCCGTGCGCGATCACCCGGCCGCCAAACTCACCGCCTTCGGGGCCCATGTCTACCAGGTAGTCAGCGTTGCGGATGATATCCAGATTGTGCTCGATGATGATGACCGTATTGCCGAGGTCGGCCAGTCGATGCAGCACGTCGAGCAGGCGGCGCACGTCGTCGAAGTGCAGGCCGGTGGTGGGTTCGTCGAGCAGGTAGAGGGTTCGGCCGGTCTGGCGCTTCGAAAGCTCGCGTGCGAGCTTCATGCGCTGCGCTTCGCCGCCCGAGAGCGTGGTCGCGGATTGCCCGAGATGGATGTAGCCGAGCCCCACGTCGACCAGCGTCTGCAGCTTGATGGCGACGTTGGGGATGTCCTTGAGGATGGGCAGCGCGTCCGCGATCGAGAGGTCGAGAATGTCCGCAATGTTATAGCCGTTGAAGCGGACCTGCAGCGTCTCCTGGTTGTAACGGCGTCCGTTGCATACCTCGCACAGGACGTAGACGTCGGGCAGGAAGTTCATCTCGATGCGCCGCTGGCCCTCGCCCTGGCAGGCCTCGCAGCGGCCGCCCTGCACGTTGAACGAGAAGCGTCCGGGCTTGTAGCCGCGCTCGCGCGCTTCCGGCAGCATGGCGAAGAGGTCGCGGATCTGCGTGAAGACGCCGGTGTAGGTGGCGGGGTTCGAGCGCGGAGTTCGGCCAATGGGGGACTGGTCGATCTGGATAACCTTGTCGAGCTGGTCGACGCCGAGCACCTTGCCGTGCTGGCCGGGCTCTTCGCGGCTGCCGTAGAGCTCCTTCGCTAGAGCCCGGTAGAGGATGTCGTTGACGAGCGTCGATTTGCCGGAGCCGGAGACGCCGGTGACGACCGTCATGATGCCGATGGGGAAGTGGGCGGTGACGTTGCGCAGGTTATGCGAGTGCGCGTTCTCAACCGTGATCCAGCGGCCCGTCAGCGGGCGCGGCGAAAGGTCTTCGGCGCCTGATTCGGTGGTGCGTGCCGGGCGCGTGACGATGGGAATATTGCCGGCAAGGTATTGCCCGGTGATCGAGGCCGGGTTCGCCATGATCTCGGCAGGGGTGCCGTCGGCGATGAGGAAGCCGCCGTTTTTGCCCGCACCGGGGCCGAGGTCGAGCACGTAGTCCGCCTTGCGGATGGTGTCTTCGTCGTGCTCGACGACGAGGACGGTGTTGCCGAGGTCGCGCAGGCGCTCGAGCGCGGCAATCAGCCGCTGGTTATCGCGCTGGTGCAGGCCGATAGAGGGCTCGTCGAGCACGTAGAGCACGCCGCGAAGCCGCGAGCCGATCTGCGTGGCGAGACGGATGCGCTGGCCTTCGCCGCCGGAGAGGGTGGCGGCGGAGCGGTCTAGGGAGAGGTAACCCAACCCCACCGCGTTCAAAAATTCGAGGCGCTCGATGATCTCGCGCTGGAGGCGGTCGGCGATCAGGCGTTCGCGGCCGGTGAACGCCATAGTGCGGGCGCCGCGAAGAGCTCGTTCGAGGGAGAGGCCGGTGAAGTCCGCGATGGAGAGGTTGCGCCGGTCCCGTGGCTTCGGTGCAGCTCCATCCCAGGTCTCAGAAGCGAGACCTGGGGCACCCGGGTCCGTGGCGGGGCTCTCGGTGCCGACGGGGATGGTGACGGCGAGCGATTCGGGGCGCAGGCGGCGGCCCTGGCAGCGTGGGCAGGTGGTCGCGGACATGTACTGCATCATGTACTCGCGGTAGCCCTCGGACTTGGTTTCGTCCAGGTTGGCGCGCAGGTAGGCGAAGATGCCATGGAAGCCGGTGCGCGCGGATTCGCCATTCGCGGGTCCGTAGAGGAGCAGGTCCTGCTGCGGCTTGGTGAGCTCGGCGAAGGGCAGCTTGAGGTTGATCTTGTACTTGTCTGCGGCGAGCTTGATGAGCTTCAGCAGGTAGGCCGAGCCGGAGCCCGGGCCCATGGCGCCGTCGAGCAAAGGCTTCGACCAGTCGGTGATGGTTTTGGCGGGGTCGAAGTCGTAGATGCTGCCAAGGCCGTGGCACTCCGGGCAGGCGCCGTAGTTGGAGTTGAAGGAGAAGCTGCGCGGTTCGAGCTTGGCGACGTTGATGCCGCAGTCCGGGCAGGCCATAGTGCTCGAATAGAGGGTCTCTTCGGTGGCCCTGGTGGTGGGGTTCTGCAGGCCGATCAAAACGAGGCCGTTCGCCATCTGCAGTGCCTTCAGGATGGAGGCTTCGAGGCGGCGGGTGTCGTACCTGGTGGTGGAGACGCCCGCGAGAGCGGCGTTGACGTTGTGCGAACCCACCTCAGACGATGAAGCTGTCTGAGGTGGGGCACCCAAATCTTCTTTCGGGGCGGGCTTGAGGATGATGCGGTCGACGACGGCTTCGATGGTGTGGTTCTTGCGCTTTTCGAGGCGCATGCCTTCGGTCAGCTCGACCATCTCGCCGTCGATGCGGGCGCGGAAACCCTGCTGGTCGAGCGCTTCGAGTTCCTCGCGGAACTCACCCTTGCGGCCGCGCACGATGGGCGCAAAGACGGTGATGCGCTCGCCCGGTGCGAGCGAGACCACGCGTTCGACGATCTGTTCTGCCGACTGGCGCGAGATGGGCCGCGAGCAGTTGGGACAGTGCGGCTGGCCGACGCTGGCGTAGAGCAGGCGCAGATAGTCGTAGATCTCGGTGATGGTGCCCACGGTCGAGCGCGGGGAGCGGCTCGTGGTCTTCTGCTCGATGGAGATGGCGGGCGAGAGGCCTTCGATCGAGTCGACGTCGGGCCGTTCCATCTGGTCGAGGAACTGGCGCGCGTAGGCGGAGAGGGTCTCGACGTAGCGGCGCTGGCCTTCGGCGTAGATGGTGTCGAAGGCGAGCGAGGATTTGCCGGAGCCGGAGAGCCCGGTGACGACGGTGAGGGTGTTGCGCGGGATCGAGACGGAGACGTTGCGGAGGTTGTGCTGGCGCGCGCCGCGCACGGTGATGTGGGTGATGCCGGCGCGCGGCTTGCGGGGTGCGGGGAGCTCCGGCGAGGTTTTCAAAGCGAATTCGGTTGCGGACGGGGTTTCAAGTGCGGAGCTCATGCGCGGGAGAGGCCACCTTTTTGGGCAAGTTTCAGGATACCTGATCTACGGGGCGGTCCGTAGGCCGGCGTTTGATGGCGCGGTAGGGTGACGTGCGAACGTCGGCTCGGAGCCGCACGCCTGCGCGTGCAGCCGGTTCCAAGATGGCGAAATCGTTGAGTCTAGCCCAAATCGGTACCAGAGTGAGCACTACACGCCAGACTTTAATGACGGGGCGCAGGGTTTCTTTGCGAGAATCGCTCAGCATCTTAACGGCCATATCGGGTAGCATCAAGCTGACCGGTACATTTGGGGGTTCGTGGTTATGTCGTCGTTTTTGTTGGTCTGCGCCGTGGTGGCGTCGCTTGCGGTGGGTGTGTTCGTGGCGCAGGGTCTTTGCGTGCTGATGTTCCGCGTGTTCCGGATGCATGTGCAGCAGGCTGCGGCGACGCGGATGGCGAAGGCGCAGGTGGTGGAGTTGGGTTCGGCTCGCAGCTAAGCTGCTGGCTGGCAAGGTCTTACTGCGGCGGCGTGGTGGGCGTCTGCTGCTGTTGTGCCTGCTGTTTTACCAAATCATCATAGATTTGTTGCGGCGTTCTGACGCCGTTCGGCGACTGCTGCGCGGCGTCTGGCTGCGCGGAGGAGTTTTCGTTGCCGGTGGCCGGCTCGGGAGGCTGCCCGAACTGCTGGGACTGCCCGTTCTGCTGCTGCTGCTCCTGCGCTCGGTTCGCCTGGGAGGGCTCGCCGCCGAAGCGATCGCGGCGACCGCCTCCCGGGAACTCACGGCGACGGCCTCCAAGGCCCGGCGGAAGGTTTTCTTCGTTGCGTTCCTCCTCGCGTGCGGCGCTGGGGCTGGGAGGCGTCGGGCCGCCGTTGCGCGGGGTCAGAACCAGCTCGGAAACGGTATGCTGCGGGGTCTCGAGCAGCAGGACGTTGGTTCCGGTGCCGTCGAGCAGCTCGTTGAGGATAGCCTGCGCGGTGTCCGGGCCGTAGCTGCCGTAGACGCGCTCGTCGGTGACGCCTCCGGTGATCTTCATGCCGGTGAGCCGGGCGATCTCGCTCAGGATCTCGTCGAGCGAGGAGTTTTCGGCGGCGATGGTGAGCTGGTTGTTGTCGAATTCGACGCGGGCACGGTAGGCGCGCGGCGCTGGCTGGGTAGCGGCTCGCGGAATTTGCACAGCAGGTTGCGTCGGCTGTGCGGCCGGCAGGGAGGTTGCGGGCCGAGCGGCAGTCGTCCCGGCAGTTGTGGCGGAAGTCGGGTGCGTGGGCTGTGCCGGCAGCCGCGGCGCCGGGGTGGGAAGCTGCGCATGGGCTGCGGACGCGAGAACGATGGGCGCTGCAGCGGCGCAGAAGAGCGCGGCGGATCGGGTGCGGAGCTTCCTGCGAGGTGTTGCGCTTGCTTGCATAGTGCCTTCGCGATGCTTTCGTCGAGATAGGTGCAAAGATTAGACGACCTTGCGGGGCTGAGGTCAGTCTAATCCCTGAGGGCTGGGAAGCTGAGGCCGCATGCGCCTGTTGTACTAAACTTAAGGGCGTGGGGATCGCGCCCGGATGGAAAGCATGAATGAGGTGAAGGCGTTTTCGTGAAGATCGTTGCGATGGTTAGGAAGAGTCCGAGGAAGTGGTTGGGAGTAGTGGCCTGCGCGGGGCTGTTTGCGGCGCAGCAGGCCTTTGCAGTCGAAACCTGCACGACGCAGTCGCAGATGCCGCCGGCGGAGTTGAACGCGCTGGCCGCGGCCGCGACGACCATGGCGACGGCGATCCAGTCGGGTGACGAAGCGGCGCTGAAGAATGTGACGATCGCGGAGTTTCAGAATAACTTCAGCGGAATCGCCGCGGCGGTCGCTTCGACTGCGCCGCAGTTGAAGGGCGCGGTGCCGCAGGTGGATGGCTTGTATCTGCTGGATGCTTCGACGCTGAAGGCGAGCAACGGCGTAAATCCGGATGCGCAGTTTTACTGCAACTTGCACTCTGCGAGCAGTTCGCCGTCGGAGGTGGAGTTTTCTATTCCGCAACTGCCGCCAGGCAAGTACTCGTTTGCGACAGTGAGGATGGAAGATTCGACGCCGTGGCAGCTCTCATTCCTGATGCGACAGGACGCGGGCAAATGGCTTTTGGCCGGGTTGTATCCGAAGCCGATGACGGCGAACGGGCACGATGGGCTTTGGTACTGGAAGCAGGCGCGGACGCTGGAGGCGCAGAAGCAGCCCTGGAACGCGTGGCTTTATCTGCAGGAGGCGCAGCGGCTGGTTCTACCGGCGAACTTTGTCTCGAGCACGCACCTTGAAAAGCTGCAGACGGAGTTGCAGACCGTCACTCCGCCGGCTGTGGCGAACGGCGTGAGCGCGGAGACGCCGATGGTGCTGAAGGCTGCGGATGGAACGGAGTTCCGGTTCACGGGGATTGGTGTCGATCCATCGCTTGGGCTGGACGTTGCGGCCCACCTGAAGGTGGACTCGCTGGACGATGCAGCCGCGGCGCGCGAGCGCAATCTGGATGCGATGGCGGCGCTGCTGGCCGCGCACCCGGAGCTGCGCAGCGCGTTTCACGGGGTATGGATCTTCGCCGACGCGCCGGGCAAGGCGCCGTATGCGACCGAGCAGGCGATGGCGGATATTCACTAGCTGAAGGCAGTCGAAGCGGAGGCGCGCTTCGGGGATAGAGCTTCGCGCGCGCAGATGCTATTGTAGGAAACGTTTGGCGGGTTCTGGGATGCGGGCGCGAAGACGTTCGTCATGCCAGAGCCGCTTTGTGCGTTGAATCAACTGCCTGGGTAAGGGGATCCACGATGCGAGATACGGTGAAGGCTGAGAAGACACTGCGCGATGCGATTGCGGGGCGGCGCTCGACGCCGAGTTTCGACGGCGCGACGATTCCGGCCGAGGATCTGGAGAAGATTCTTGAGGCAGGCCTGGCAGCTCCGAGCGGATACAACATGCAGCCGTGGCGGTTTGTGGTGGTGCAATCCCCGGAGCAGAAGAAGAAGCTGCGTGCGGCAAGCTATAACCAGGCCAAGGTGGAAGAGGCTTCGGCGGTGATTGTCGCGTGCGGCGATGCGGACGGCTGGCGCAAGGACCTGGACGAGATGCTGGAGATGGGCCGCGCGGGCGGGATGCCCGAGAGCTACGCGTCGCAGGCGAAGAGCAGCGTGCCTGCGTATCTTTCAAGCTTTACGGCCGACCAGATGAAGGCCTGGCTGAACAAGCAGGTGATGCTGGCGTATACGCATATGCTGCTGATGGCCGAGGTGCTGGGCTACGACACGGCGCCGATGGAAGGTTTCGAGCAGGAGCGCGTGCACGAGGTGCTGCGCCTGCCGATGAGCTACTGGGTTGTGGCGCTGCTGACGGTCGGGCACCTGAAGGGCGGCGACAAGTTCGACGGCGGACGCTTTAGCATGAAGCACACGGTGTTTGGCGAAGAGTTCGGCAAGGCGCTTTTGCTGAAGTAACGCACCGATTCGAGAGGCACGGAGGATAGGAATGCGGCTGATTCTCCGGGTTGTGTTTGCGGTTCTGGTGGTGGTGTTCGCGGGTGGGCTGACGTTCTACTATGCGCCGTTGTGGGTGAACGACCAGATGATCCGCATGCACCTGCGCGGGCAGAACGTGCAGAGCGAGTACGTGGACGTGGATGGCTACAAGATCCACTACTTCGAGGCGGTTCCGCCGGCGCGGCTGCGGGTGCTCGGCGACGGCTATCCGCTGCTGCTCATTCACGGGCTGGGCTCGCGAGGCGAGGATTGGTCGGGGCTGATTCCTTCGCTGGCGGACGCGGGCTTCCATGTCTATGTGCCGGATCTGCTGGGCTACGGACGCTCGTCGAAGCCGAACGTGGACTACTCGATCAGCCTCGAAGAGAAGACGATGGTCGACTTCATGAAGGCCGTGCACATCGACCGGGCGGATGTTGGCGGATGGTCGATGGGCGGATGGATTGCGCTGAAGCTGACGCTCGATCATCCGGAGCTGGTGGGACGGCTGGCGGTATACGATTCCGCCGGGATTTACTTTCCGCCGACGTTCGACGAGACGCTGTTTACGCCGACCGATCCGCCGGGCGTAGCCAAGTTGAGCGCGATGCTGAGCCCCCATCCGAAGCCTCTGCCGGCGTTTGCCAGCGATGCCGCGGTGCGACGGCTGCAGGCGAATGCTTGGGTGATCGACCGGAGCGTTGAAGCGATGGAGTCGGGGAAGGACTTGCTGGATTTTCGGCTCGGGCAGATCAAGAAGCCGACGCTGATTGTGTGGGGCGGCGAGGACAAGCTGATTCCGCCGAGCGTGGGCGAGGCGATGCACAAGCAGATCGCGGGATCGTCGCTGCTGATTGTGGATGGCTGCGGACACCTGACGCCGAGCGAGTGCACCAAGCCGGTGCTGGCCGGGACGCTGAAGTTCCTGGAGGCGCATCCGCCGCTCAAGGGCGGAGAAGAGACGGTTTTCGGCGCGCCGAAGTAGAGGTAACGGCACGTTCGCCCTGATCGCTTTTCAGGGTTATTCGCCGGTCCAGATGTAGGTGTCGGATTGCGGCAGGCCGATGTGGGTGAGGACGCGGCGGACGAACTGCTGCGCCATCTCGGTGGTGGATTGCGGCTGGTTATAGAGCGTGGGCATGACCGGATAGATTGTGGCTCCAGCTTCAGCTGCGAGGGTCATGTTGCGCAGATGGATGAGGTTGAAGGGCGTCTCGCGGACGCAGAGGATGAGCGCGCGGCGCTCCTTGAGGGCGACGTCCGCGGCGCGCTCGATGAGCGACGAGGCGAGACCGTGGGCGATGCCGGCGAGCGTTCCCATGGAACAGGGCAGGATGACCATCGCGTCCGAAGGGTACGAGCCGGAGGCGATGTTTGCGCCGATGTTTTCGTCCGCGTGTTGCTGGACCTTGGGGGAGGGTTCGCCAAGGAGTTTGGCGATGAGGTCGTTGCGGCCGGAGAGATGGAGTTCTTCGGCGAGCACGCGGAGCGCGGAGTCGGAGGCGACGAGATCGACGTGCGCGACGCGCTCATCGGCGGCGAGCAGGCGGAGGAGTTCGCGGGCGAAGATGGAGCCGGAGGCTCCGGTGATGGCGAGGGTGATGCGTTTGGGAGTCATGCGTTGTCCTTGGTAAGGGTAACGCGCGGCGGGAACCGGTGTTTGGTGAGGTGGAGGATTGGGATGGGTTTTGGGGTTTACCCCTTTTTTTTGCAAAGTATTGAATGGAAATATTTAGGTGGTTGAGGTCGAGTAAGGCCGGCGTTTATAGTCTCTAAAATATTTAAGGCAGGCGGTTTAGGGGATTTGAGCAAGGCACTTTTCCCGAGTGGGGGAGGTTTCGATCCAGCGAAACCCAGGTCTCAGTGTCGAGACCTGGGGCACCCAAGTGCTAAGAAGTTGTGTCTCGTTGAAGAGGGCTGTGCGGGTGGTACGGGTGCCGAAGCCGGGGCGGTAGGCTGCTGCGGGTGTGCTGCAGATGTGCGGCGGCGAAAGGCAGGTTTCCTGCGGGAATGGGAAAAAAGGAACGGGCTAGAGTTTGCGGAACTGGTAGTTGCTGAGGGTGAGGGTGATGCGGGCGCCGGGGTGCGCGGGTTTGTAGGTGGCGACGATGGTGCTGGGCAGGTGGATGCCCTGCACGTCGGCGTAGGTGACGGTGGCGGAGACGCTGAGAGCGAAGCGGCCGGTGACGGTAGTATCCCATGCGGTGACGAGGAAGCCGGCGGGTGTGGGGGTAAAGCGCGGGTGCGAGGTTGCGGTCTCGTTGACGACGCCTTTGAAGTGGATGGAGTCGATGAGGAAGTCGCGGGACATGGTGATATCTTCCTGCTCGCCAAAGGCTTTGTAGACGACGGCGTAGTGGGCACCGAGGTCGGCGACGGAGGATTGGATGTCGGGGCGTTCGAAGGCGGCCCGAATCTCGTAACGCGCCCAGCCTTGCAGGACGACGCGGAGGGCGCCGCGCATGCGGGCGACGATCTCTTCCTGGTAGCCGGCGTCTTTGGGGTCGGCGAGGGTGGGGAGGTTGAGGGGCGTGGCTTCGATGGAGTTGTCGGTGTGGAGCGTGACCTTGAACGTGACGGTCTTGAGCGCGGCGGCCATCTGGTCGGCGTGGGGATTGTGCGGGAGGGTGGAATCCTGGGTGGGCCAGTGGTTATCCCACTGCATGACGGCCTGGCAGGTGACGACGCCGGAGGCTCCGGAAGTGTGGAGATTGTAGTAGGCCTGTTTGGCCTGGACGAGGAGCTGGCGCTGCTGCTGCGGGGTGAGCGGCGCGTGTTGCGGAGCTTGAGCCGCGGCGGGGATAGCCGCTGGGATGGCCGCGAGGGCGAGGGCGAGGGTGAGGATTAAGGCTATGCGGATTGAGGCTCGGGCGTGCATGTGAGTGCAGGCTAGTGGGGCTTTGGGGTGAGGTCCATTCCGCATTTGGGGGAGGGGTGGTTGACAGCGGTGGGTAAGATGGGGGTACTCGGAGGGCTGGACAGGATGGTTTTGGCGGTGGCGCTGTTCGGGTTGTTGGCGGGTGCGGCGGGGACAGTGCCGGTGGGGATCCCGCGGGAGCTGGCGGTGGAGCGGGCGGCGCGGGTTTCGAGCGTTGAGTACATTCTGAGCTACCGGCTGGTTCCGCATGAGGGGACCGTGGCTGCGACGGAGACGATGCGATTCAAGCTGAGGGACGCGAAGACGCCGCTGCTGGTGGACTTTCGCGATGGCGCGGTGCTGGCGCTGGGGGTGAATGGGACTGCGCTCAACGCGACGATTGAGAACGGGCACCTGGTGCTGCCGGCCGAGGCGCTGAAGGTGGGGGCGAACGAGGTGAATGTCGCCTTTTCCGCGAATGCCGGCGCGGCGGAGAAGGCGTTGACGCGGTTTGAGGATAAGGACGATGGCAATGAGTACATCTACTCGTTGTTTGTGCCGATGGACGCGGACATGGCGTTTCCGTGCTTCGATCAGCCGGATTTGAAAGGGCGGTTTCGGCTGTCGTTGATTGCGCCTTCGAAGTGGACGGTGATCTCGAATACCAAGGCGGAGAGGGTGGAGGACTTCGGGGCGGAGACCCGCACGACGTTTGCGGAGACGGAGCCGATCAGCACGTATCTGTTTGCGTTTGCGGCGGGACCGTTCCGGAAGGTTCATCCGGTGGATGGACTGCCGGGGCTGTATGTGAGGGCTTCGAAGGCGAAGGCCGCGGAGAGCGAGGCGCCCGCGGTGCAGGAGACGGCGGCCGCGGGGATCAAGTATCTGAGCGGGTACTTCGGGCAGGCGTTTCCGTTTCCGAAGTACGACATGGTGTTGATTCCGGGGTTTGCGTTTGGCGGCATGGAGCATGCCGGCGCGACGTTTCTACGCGAGGAATCGGTGCTCTTTCGCACGGCGCCGACCCAGACCAACCTGTTCAATCGCAAGGTGCTGGTGCTGCATGAGCTGACGCACCAGTGGTTCGGCGACTTTACGACGATGAAGTGGTTCGACGACCTGTGGCTGAAGGAGGGTTTTGCGCAGTACATGGCGTACCAGACGCTGGCGGCATTGGCTTCGCAGCCGCAGGAGGCAGGGCGCGCGGAGGATGGCGGGGCGGAGATGGTGTGGAAGCGGTTTTATGAGCAGATCAAGCCGCTGGCGTATGCGATCGATCAGACGCAGGGGACGACACCGATCTACCAGGACATTCCGAACCTGAAGGATGCGAAGTCGGCTTACGGGGCGATCGTTTATCAGAAGGCGCCGGCGGTGATCAAGCAGCTGGCGTTTGTGCTGGGCGATGCGGACTTCCAGAAGGGGTTGCAGATCTACCTGGCGGGGCACCGGTACGGGAATGCGACGTGGAGCGACCTGATTGCGGCGTTCGAGAAGAGTTCCGGCAAGCCGCTGGGAGCGTGGGCGGACGACTGGATTCGGCATCGCGGGATACCGCGGGTGGATGTGCGGTGGAGTTGCGCTGGTGGGAAGGTTGCGAAGTTTGCCGTGAGCCAGACCGATGTGCTGGGCGATGGGTACACCTGGCCGATTGCGACGGATGTACTGCTGGGGTATGCGGATGGCGGCTTGAAGACGGTGCCGGTGCGGTTTGCCGCGGCTACGGCGGGCGTTCCGGCGGCGGTGGGGGCGGCTTGTCCCGCGTACGTGTTTGCGAACGCCGGGGATGAGGGGTATGGGCTGTTTCTGCTGGACGACGTGAGTCGGAAGTACGTGGTGGCGCATATCGGCGGGGTGCAGGATCTGCTGCAGCGGACGCTGCTTTGGGGTTCGTTGTGGGCGAGCGTGCAGAACGCGGAGATGAATCCGCGGGAGTACCTGAACTTGGCGCTGAAGTCGCTGCCGGCCGAGCGGGATGAAGCGCTGACGGCGAGCATCCTGGGGCATGTGGATACGGCGCTCGACCGGTATGTGCCAGAGACGGTGCGGACCGAGGATGCGGCGAAGTTTGCGGCGATGGCCGCGGCGCGGATGGTGAGTGACAACGATCAGGATCTGCGCATTGTGTACTTCCGAGCGGTGTCCGGGTTTGCAGAAAGCCCAGCGGCGCGTGAGGCGGTGAAGGGGCTGCTAGGCGGCAGCGTGACCGTGCCGGGTGTGACGCTGCGGCAGCAGGACCGCTGGCGGCTGGTGACGACGCTGGTGCAGTTCGGAGACCCTGAAGCGGATACGTACCTCGCTGCCGAAGCAAAGCGCGATCCCTCGGGCGAGGGACAGAAGTATGCTTGGATCGCCGGTGCGGCGCGGCCGGATGCGGCGGTGAAGGCGAAGTACTTCGATGGGTATCTGCATGACCCAGCGCGGCCCGAGGATTGGATCGAGGGCAGTCTGGGCGCGTTCAACGCGTGGAACCAGGCGGGGCTGACGGAGACTTATCTGAAGCCGTCGCTCGATGCGCTCGAGCAGATCAAGCGCACGAGGAAGATCTTCTTTCTGGGGGACTGGCTGGGGACATTTATCGGCGGGCAGGTGTCGGCCTCGGCACGGGATGAGGTGTATGGGTATCTGAAAACGCAGGCGGGGCTCGATAAGGATTTGCGGTTGAAGATTCTGCAGGTGGTGGATGAGCTGGACCGGACGGTGAAGATTCGGGCTCGGTGGGGGTGAGGGCAAAGGCAAGTGCGTCCTGACGCCGGATGGGCGGTGCTGCGCACACTGGGAGCTTCGCGTGGTTACTGCGGGGGAGCTGGCGGAGGTGTTGAGTCGGGTGGGGCTACCGTGATGTTTGGCAGGATGGTGCTGGTGGCTTTGAACTTGTGATATCCGCTGGTCGTGATCTTCGCGTCGCCGTTGATGGAGAAGAAGAGCAGGTAGCGGATGTGGCCGTGCGCCTCAAAGTGGCCGGGCAGCCAGACTTCGTTGTTGATCTTGAGGTTGGTGGCGGCGAAGGAGGTGCCTTTGCTGATGTCGGCTACCAGGCCGCCGCCGACCTTGTAGTTATCGGTGAAGTGACCTTCGGCGTGCTGGATGAACTTGTCCTGCTCGTCGACGCAGACGATGCCGGTGATGAGCTTGATGGCGCCTTCGCCGGCGTTGTGGGTCTTGGCGTTGGGGTTGCCGTTGTAGTCGATTTCGATGGTGGGACGGCCGGCGACCAGGATGCGGCGTGGATTGCTGAAGGTGCCTAGTTCGAGGATGCGCGAAGCGGTGATCTCGTCGTGGCCGTCGGTGTCGGTCTCCTTACCGGAGGTGTCGGCCTTGGCGCGGCGATCTTTCGCCTTGGCGACTTCCTTGTCGATGCGGACGTTTTCCTTGGCTAGCTCGTCGGGCGAGAGGTCTTTGTTGTCCTTGCGGATGAGGCGCGCGACGCGGACGCCTTCGATGTAGAAGATCTCGAAGGCGCGTTCTTCGGTTTTCTTGACGTGGCCGGACTTGTCGAGTTCGTTGAGAGTGGAGTCTTCGCGGTAGAGGTAATCCTTCTCGACGGATTCGGCGAGACGCTGGTTGGTCTCGACCTGGCGCATGAGCGTGGGGATGTCGGGGAGGGGTTGGTCGGCGGGTGCGGGCGTAGGGGTGGTTTGGGCCGGGAGGAGTGTTGCCGATAAGAGAAGGAAAAGCGGGATTTGCCGGCGGAGGGTCACTGTCTGGAGGTTAGACGTTGCAGCGAGTTTGTGGGAGCGGATCTGCAGAGATTCGTGGAGTAAGAACCCACCCTAGCTCCGCGAGGGTGGGGCACCCGGATGGTACTGGGACGAGGGTGCGGTGTGCGATTAGCGGACGTTGGTGGCGGCAGGCGGGCGGAGATGGGACTAGCATATTAGCAGGGGCTGGGCGGAAGCTTTGGCCGAGAGATTGGTTTTGACAATCGCGCATTCTGGGTGCGCGATGGTGCGGATTAAGGGGAGCGGAGATGGCGGGTCGGTCGAGCAAGGCGGTTGAGGCGAAGGCGGCGGTGGCAACGGAAGAACGAGTGGCAAACCCTGAGCGGCGGGAGGCAACGTTCGACGTGTTTCGGCGTTGGGGGTATCTGCAAACGACGCTCGACCCCTTGGGCCAGTATCTGCCGAAGGAGCCGTTTCCGGTGGCATTGCCGGAGGGGGAAGAGGATGCTGCGGCGGAGGCCAGGAGCTACTACTGCGGGACGATCGGTGTCGAGTTCATGCACATCGCGAATGCAGAGAAGCGCGAGTGGCTGCAGCAGCAGATGGAGCGCGGCGGCAGCGCGGCGGCGGTTGGGATCGACCAGAAGCGCGTGCTGACGCAGTTGATTAAAGCGGATATCTTCGAGCAGGTGATCCAGTCGCGGTACCTGGGAACGAAGCGCTTTTCGCTCGAAGGGCTCACGGTGCTGATTCCGTTCCTCGACCGCATTCTAGAGGTGAGCTCCGAGCGTGGTGTAACGACGGCGGTGTTGGCGATGAGCCATCGCGGCCGGCTGAACGTGATGACGAACACGATCGGCCGAGATGCCGGCGACATCTTCACCAAGTTTGAGGACGTGGACCCGCGCAGTACCATGGGCGGCGGCGATGTGAAGTATCACCAGGGGGCGACGGGCGAATACCACTCGCCGGCAGGGAAGAAGATCGACCTGCACCTGGCTTCGAACCCGAGCCATCTGGAGGCGATCGACCCGGTGGCGCTGGGGCGCGTACGCGCGAAGCAGACGAGGATTGAGGCCGATGCGCTTGCGGCCGGGCAGTCGCTGGGGTACACCGGGCAGAAACAGGTACTCTCGCTCGAGATGCATGGTGACGCGGCGTTTGCGGGGCAGGGCATCCTGGCCGAGACGCTGAACATGGCGACGCTGCATGGGTACAACGTGGGCGGAACGATTCATGTGGTGGTGAACAATCTGCTTGGGTTTACGGCGACGCCGGAGGAAGCGAACAGCTCACGCTTTGCGACGGATATCGCCAAGCGCCTCCCGATCCCGATCTTCCACGTGAACGCGGAAGACCCGGACGCGGTCATGCGTGTGGCGACGATTGTTGCTGAATATCGCTACAAGTTCGGGTCCGATGTGGTGGTGGACTTAATTGGTTACAGAAGGCACGGGCATAGCGAGGTGGACGACCCCACTGTGACCTCGCCGCGGCGCTACGCGATCATCAAGCAGACGCCCGAGCTCTACAAGAGCTATGCGCAGCGGATCGGCGTCGAACCTGCGTCCGAGGTTGCGGAGATTCAGCAGGCCTTCCTGGAGGAGCAGAAAGAGGCCAAGCAGGCGGAGAGCTCGCCCAAGCTGGCGGAGCTGCCGAAGTACTGGGACAACTACCATGGCGGCGCGCTGACGGTCGCGGACGCTGCGCTGAAGACGGGCGTGGATGCCGCGCAGGTGCTGGAGTTGACGAAGGGGCTGACGAGCTATCCGGAGGGCTTTGCGATTCACCCGAAGGTGAAGAAGCTGTATGCCGAGCGGGTGGAGATGGCGGAAGGCAAGCGGCCGTTCGACTACGGCGCGGCGGAGCTGCTGGCGTTCGCTTCGCTGGTGACGGCGGGCACGCCGGTGCGGCTGACCGGGCAGGATTCGCAGCGCGGCACGTTCAATCAGCGCCACTCGGTGCTGACGGATGTGGAGACCGAGGCGAAGTATATTCCGCTGGAGCATATCGGCAAGGCTCTGCATGAGCCGCAGGCGCTGTTCGAGGTGTACAACACGCTGCTGAGCGAGGCGGCGGTGCTCGGGTATGAGTACGGCTACTCGCGCGACTATCCGGAGACGCTGGTGCTTTGGGAGGCGCAGTTTGGCGACTTCGCCAACGGTGCGCAGATCATCATCGACCAATTCATCGCGGCGAGCGAGGCGAAGTGGCATCTGCTTTCGGGTCTGGTCATGTTGCTGCCGCATGGGTACGAAGGCCAGGGGCCGGAGCACTCGAGTGCTCGGCTGGAGCGGTTTTTGCAGTTGGCTGCGATGGATAATATCGTGGTCGCGCAGCCTTCGACTGCGGCGCAGCACTTCCACCTGCTGCGGCGTCAGGCGCTGCGCAGCTGGCGCAAACCGCTGGTGGTTTTCACGCCGAAGAGCATGCTGCGGCATCCGGATGCGAACTCCTCGCTTGCCGACTTTGCGGCGGATCGGTTCCAGAATGTGATTCCGGATACGAGCGTGAAGAAGCCGCGGCGGGTGCTGGTTTGCTCGGGCAAGATCGGGCACAACCTCCGCGTGGAACGCGAAAAGCGCAAGGACGACAACATCGCGATCGTGTTTGTGGATCAGCTTTACCCGTGGCCGGCGGAGGAGATGCAGGCGGCGCTCGATATGCACCCCGAGGCCGAGGTGGTGTGGGTGCAGGAAGAGCCGGCCAACATGGGCGCGCGCTTCTTCGTGATGCCGCACCTGCGCAAGATGGCGCGGGACCGGGTGGTCGTCAGCGTCAACCGCAGCGCGAGTGCAAGCCCGGCGACTGGGAGCGCCAAGGCGCATGACCTGGAAGAGCGGGCGCTGATCGACATGGCATTCGGGGCGAAGTAGGACAATACGTAACTAGGATGAAGAGGATAAAGGCGGGATAAGAACAGGCAAGTTCTCAAGGCTTGATTGTTTGTGGCTTGAGGCTCCTCTCTTATCCTGTTTTTATCTATTCGATCTTAGTTACGTTTTGCTTCTTGGAGGGGGGTAGATGAAGGTATTGACGGCGGCGGAGATGGGTGAGGTGGATCGAGCTACGGCTGGGGCTGGGGTGCCTTTGCAGGAGCTGATGGAGCAGGCCGGGGCGACGGTTGCGAGCTTCTGCCTGCGGCAGTACCCGGAGGCCGCGCGGGTGATGGTGCTGTGCGGCAAGGGGAACAACGGCGGGGATGGGTTTGTGGCGGCGCGGGTGCTTGCGGGTGAGGGCGTGGGCGTGCGGGTGCTGCTGGCGGGGTCGCAGGATGGCATCAAGGGCGAAGCTGCCGAGGCGCTGAAGCGGCTACTCGAGGCGACCGACGACGGCGTGGTCGAAGAGGTCGAGGACGAGGTTTCGGTGGATGAGCTGACGGAGCTGCTCGGTGAGGCAGACCTGCTGGTCGATGCGGTCTTTGGGACGGGATTCAAGGGGCCGATGCGGGCAGGCGTAGCGGCGAATCTGCGAGATGCGGTGGCGCAGGTGGCGGTGCCGGTGGTTGCGGTCGATCTGCCGAGCGGGTGGGATGCGGATTCGTACGAGGAGACGGTCGAGGGTTCTTACCGGGCGGATGCGGTGGTCACGTTTACGGCGCCGAAGATCGCGCACGTCTTTGGGCATCTGACGGCGGACGTTTTCGGGCCGGTGGTGGTGGGGGAGATCGGCTCGCCGGAGGAGTTGATTGAGAACGAGTTGGGGCTCACCTGGACGGGAGTCTCGAAGCGGCTGACGGAGACGAAGCGGCCGATCAACTCGAACAAGGGCAAGTTTGGGCATGTGCTGGTAGTGGGCGGCAGCTATGGCACGGCGGGTGCGCCGAGCATGGCTTCGCTTGCATGCCTGCGCGCGGGCGCGGGGCTGGTGACGGCGGCCGTGCCGACGTGTGTGATGGATACGGTGGCGAGGATCGCGCCGGAGCTGATGATGCGTGGGCTTGCGCAGGATGCGAAGGGCAGTGCGGCGGTCGCGAACCTGGAACCCGACGAGCTGAAGGAGCTGCTGAAGGGGATCAAGGTGGTGGCGCTGGGGCCGGGCTTGTCGACGAAGGGTGAGGCTTCGGAGTTTGCGCGGGAGCTGGTGCGGAAGACGGCGGATGTCGAGGGCAAGGCGCTGCCGATCGTCATCGACGCAGATGGGCTGAACGCGTTCGACAGCGAACGCGCGAAGGACCTTGACGGAAGCGGGCGGACGATGGTGATTACGCCACATCCAGGCGAGATGGCGCGGCTGCTGGGCGTGACGGTGAAGGATGTGGAAGCAGACCGCGTAGGGATTGCGCGGAAGTTTGCGACCGAGCATCATCTAACTCTGGTGCTGAAGGGATGGCGAACGTTGGTCGCTCATCCGGACGGTCGCATGGCCGTGAACACGACCGGGAATCCGGCGCTCGCCAAGGGTGGCAGCGGCGATATCCTGACCGGGATTGTGGCGGCGATGCTGGCGCAGCATCCGGACAGTGTGGCCGAGGCGGTTGAGGCTGCGGTGTATCTGCACGGCCTGGCGGCGGACCTGGTCGCGCAGACGATGGATGAGAAGAGCGTGCTGGCGACCGATGTAATCGCAGGGTTGAGCAAGGCGTTTGGGTATCGGACGCGGGATGAGGATGGGTTGGAGTGGATTTCAGGGGTCAGGGGTCAGGGCTTAGGGCCTAGGGTTTAGGGCCTGGAGTTCGCGAGTAGAGAGTAAAGAGTTATCTAGTAAGGGCGGAGGGTGGAGTTGCGGGAGTTTACGCGGGAGAAGCGGTTCAAGACGAGGTCGGTGGCGGGGACGCTGGCGATTGCGGGAACGATTGCGGAGATCCTTTCAGCGCCGCGGGTAGTGGTTTTGCGCGGCGAGCTGGGCGCGGGCAAGACGACGTTGGTGAAAGGATGGCTCGAAGCGCTGGGCGCGGCGCGGCCGGAAGAGGTGACGAGTCCGACCTTTACGCTGGTGCATGAGTACGAAGGGAAGAGTGGCCGCGTATATCACCTGGATCTGTACCGGCTGGAGACGGAGAAGGAGCTGGCCTCGCTGGGGTTCGAGGAGCTAGCGGACGAAGCGGGAGCGGTGGTGCTGGTCGAGTGGGGGGACAAGTTCGAGAGCGTAATGGAGCGCGCGGATGCCGAGGTGACGATGGCGCATCTCGAAGGCGACGAGCGAAGCCTGTGGGTAAGGTGGCGCGAGTGACGGCTGATTTCCCAGCGGTTTTGCGTAGGGCTGCAAGGAGCACCGGTAGGGTTGTTGGTGCGGGCAATCTTTGGCGCGATGGCACGTTGTGCGGATATCGCTGCGGCCTGGAATAGGCTAGGCTTCGAATATGGCGACCCCGGCCCAGGTGACTTTGATCGGAAACACGCAGGCGTACTTGAACGTGCGCGCGGCTGTTCTACAAAACTTTTGGCTGGTGGAGACGGTTGCGCTCGATGCCGGGGAGATCCCCAAGGGTGCGGGCGACCTGGTGGTGGTGTGCGCGTCGTTGCCGGCGGCGGAACGCCGGGAGTGGGTGGAGTGGGCGCGCGCGGAGAAGCCGCTGGTGCTGATTGTGCGTGTGGATGAGTTTGAAACAGGGCCGCTGGCGGGTGCGGATGCGTGTGTTGAAGACGAGCATGGCCCCGGGGCGCTGGTGTCGGCGATCTATGAGTTGCTGACGGAGCGCGGGTTGGAGAGCCGTGAGTGGCCGCCGCAGGTGTCTGAGGGTGGGTGGGTTCAGTAGGGTAGGTTGCAGGTGGATGGATTGCCTGTGCGCGCACTCGTCGCGGAAGACGCGATGAATGGGACACCTTAGTGGGTCTACAGCTTCTGAGAGCCATTATCCGAGGGCGTGAAAAAGCGTCCTCGCGCCGGGAGTAGAGTGGCTCCGTTTGCGCGAGAACGCCTTGTGGGGTGCGGGTGTTTCGCTAACGCGTATGGAACGCTGAGCCTACGCGGATGCCGCCGATGGGTCCGATAATGCCGAAGACCTGGAGCAGCCAGATGACGACGAACAGAACGACGATTCCATTGATGATGGAGCGGATGGAACTCTCCATGGGAATGCGGTTGATGAGGCCGAGGACGACTCCGATGATAACGAGATAGATGATGATGTGGATCAGATCCATGGGCGAGCGCGTCCTTTTTTGCAGCGTCTGTAGCTGGGTGGTAGGACGCGGGATTGTAGAAGGCGGTTGGCCGTTAGGCGACATTCCGAGCCGCGATTGTATGTCTATGGACGGCCAGCCAGCCGGTGAATGGTGCAGAATTCGTCGCCGGTAGAGCCGTATTCCTTCTGTTCGGCGATCTCGGCGAGGTCGGCGAGGTGGTCTTCGGAGCTCATCGGAACCATTCCGTTGAAGAGGCGGATGAACGCGGGGTTGCGGTCGAGCACGGTGGCGTGTTCGGCGTTGATGTAGAGGATGTCGAGTTGGCCGGGGCGCTGGGCGAAGTGCTGTTCGAGCCGCGCGACGAAGTGCCGGAGGACGGGCGCCTCGAACGGGTGAAAGAGGCTGACGAGGGTTGGGGTGTCGGGCAGCGGCACCTCGAGTGCGTCGCCTTCGAGCAGGGTGACGGGTGCGAGCGGGCTGGCTGCGGGGGACTCCGAGAAGGCGCGGATGTTGGCGCGGGCGATGGCGGCGAGCGACGGGTTGAGCTCGATCCCGGTGACCTGGTGGAAGGGATGCTGCGCGGCGGTGAGGATGGCGCGGCCCTTGCCGGCGCCGACATCGAGCAGCGTGTAGCGGTCGATGGGGAAGGCCGGGTTGGTGCCGAGCCAGAGGTCGATCAGGGTGTCGAGGATGGAGGGCGCGATGGCGTAGTAGGCGGTGATGTGCGCATCGTTGGCATGGCCGATGGCAAGTTGCGCGCCGGGAATAAGGCCGCCGGTGTCGGTGCGGTAGAGGCGGTCGAACGGGTGAATGGGTGCGGGTTTGGGCGCGTGAATGGGAACGACCCTGGCGCGCTGGCGAGTGGGTGTAGAAGAGGCGAGTTTAGCTGGTTTGACGGAGGGCATCGGCATCCTTTGGCAATGAGACGCGTGGGCAGGGCTAGCGGACGCGCGAATTAAGGATCGGAAATGCGGGCGGGTCGAGCTTGAGATGAGTGCGGGCTTCGGGTGTCAGGCGGGAAGTAGACCAGGCGGAGCTTTCGGCGAGGGTGACGGTGATGCGCGAGAGATCGGGAACTCCGGCGAGGCGATTTTGGGTCTGCGCGAGCAGGATAGCATTGGCGTCTTCATCGGCCGTGGGAGCGATCAGCGTGACGTGCAGCGACTGGCGGGGTGGGACGCCGGGGATCCCCGCTCCGGGTGCGTCAAGATCGAGCGCAAGGTGGATCGATTCCACCAGGCCGAGCGAGACGATGTCGACGGGGGTGTTGAAGGGGAGCGAGTGAAAGCAGGCGCGGAGGGCTTCGCGGATGGTGGCTTCGGTGTGCATTGCTTGGGGAATTCGGCGAGATATCGTTCGAAACGTCTGATGTTCTGCGAGGACTTAGATGGAGGTGCGATTCGCTTCCGTGCTGCGAGCCGGAATCTGCTTTGACGTTCGTTCAGCGGATTGGAGCGCGCGTGCCTCCGCGAACTGCCTGCTGAGCGCCTGGAGGCGCGCGGTTTCCTCTTTGTCTTCCGGCCTGCCGTTTGAGATGGAGGTACTCATGATGCCAACTCCTGTTTTCGGCTTGAGACCCCTTGATCAGGGGGTGATGCGAACGAAATCCAACTGTTCCCATTCTATTCCGTGCGAAGCCACGCGCAAGCGCAAACGAAGCCAAACGAGCTTCGTGATGTCGGTCGAGAGGCGAAGCAGAAGCAGGTCTCCGGTGGACTCGCCGGGCTCGAGGGACGAGCCGCGGGCGAACACCGGTTGGACGTCGAGGACTTCCTGGATTAGATCTTCGAAGATCGCCGCGACTTCGCAAAACGAACCATCCTGCTGAAGCCGTTGCTTGGACGCGCCCAGGTTCTTGATGCGGAGCGTGATCTCACAGTAGAGGAGGCGGTTGTGCTCGAAGACCGCCCCGGTGAGTTGGAGCTCCAACTTCCGTGCGTACGTGCGGCTCTTGCGATAGTTCCAGTAGGTCCAGAGACCGCCAAGCGCAACCGCGACGAGCTTCAGCAGCTTGTCGGCGACGTCGAGAATGGGGGAAAGCGGCGAAGCGAAGAAACCGGGAGCTTCGAGCATGGGACCGCCTCGTTTGGAGAGCTAGTTTTTTCGAGTCGTGAGGTAGAGCGCCAGAGATTTGAGCGGGTCGGCGGCGTGGCCGAACGGGGCGAGCGCGGCGAAGCCGTCGTCGATGAGCTCCTGGGCGTCGTGCAGGGATTGGTCGATGCCGAAGATTGCCGGCCACGTGGCCTTGTCGCTGGCGGTGTCTTTGCCGGCGGTCTTGCCGAGTTGGGCGGAGTCCTGCGTCATGTCCAGCACGTCGTCGACGATCTGGAAGGCGAGGCCCGCTTTTTCGCCGAAGGTGCGCAGCCGTGCGATGGTGTCTGGTTCGGCGCCGGCGAGGTAGCCGCCCGCGACCACGGAGACGGTGATGAGCGCTCCGGTCTTCGAACGATGGATGCGCTCGACGAGTTCGGCCGAGGGCTTGACGCCTTCGGACTCGATGTCCATCACCTGGCCGCCGATCATGCCGTACGCAAGGCCGCCGGGCAGATCGCGGCCGACGCCGGTCGAGATGGCGTCTGAGACGGCTTGCAGAATGGCGACGACCGCAGCGGGCGGCGCAGCAAGGCGCGAGATGGTCTGGAAGGCGAGCGTCTGGAGCGCGTCGCCGGCGAGGATAGCCGTCGCTTCGCCAAAAGCCACATGGCAGGTGGGCTGCCCGCGGCGCAGGTCGTCGTCGTCGAGCGCGGGCAGGTCGTCGTGGATGAGCGAGTAGGTGTGAATCATCTCGAGTGCCGCGCCAAGTTCGGTGGCGGGCATGTCGAGATCGTGTGAGCCGGCGACCATGCGGGCGGCTTCAAGGCAGAGGATCGGACGCAGGCGCTTGCCGCCGGCGAAGGTGCTGTGGCGCATGGCCCGGTGGATGGAATGCGGCTGCGTATCGGGCGTCGGCAGGAGGCGCTCGAGGGCCTGATCGGTAAGGTTTGCGCCTGACTGGAGGAGGTGCGTAACGTCCTGGTTCATTGCTCTTGATGATAGTCGATGAGGCACCTTAAGGACCGTTTCGGGAAAGGCTTGCGGCGAAGCGGGAACTGAGTTTGAATGAGGGTGAGTTTCAGGAAGCATCCGCCGGGCAGGTGCAGGCCGGGCGGCCACGGGCACATCAGAGCAGGAAGCGTTGGACGAGGCGTGCGGGGCTGGCGCTTCGATGCGGGGTGTGGGATGCACCGATGGAGCTTGCTAGCTCGGCTGGGGCTGTTGGGCATCGCGCTTGGCGCGGGTGCCAATGCTGCGGCGCAGGCCACGCTGGTGGCGGATGCGCACGTGAACGCTGCGCTGCCGGCGGTGAATAGCGGCGGCATCTCCAATGTGAACGTGGGCAATGGGTACACTGGGCTGCTGCAGTTCAACCTGAGCTTGCTGCCGGCCGGGACGACCGCGGCGCAGATCTCGCGTGCGGTGCTGGTGGTGTATGTCAATCGGCTGGACACGCCCGGCGCATTAGCAGTGCAGCCGGTGACGAGTGCATGGAGCGAAGGGACCGTCACGTACGCGACCATTCCCGGAATGGGAACTGCCGCGCAGACCGCACAGGTGTCCGCGGCCGGGGCATATGTCGCGATGGATGTGACGGGGCTGGTGCAGGGGTGGGTGGCGGCGCCGGCGACGAACTTCGGGGTCGGGCTGACGACGGCGAATGCCGTTCTGGCGATCGACAGCAAGGAGAACGATCTGACGGGACATCCGCCGCAGCTGGAGGTCGCGCTGAGTTCGGCGTCGGCTGTGGGGCCGGCTGGGCCCTCGGGACCTGCCGGGCCGCAGGGTGCGACGGGAGCTACTGGGGCGACGGGTCCCGCCGGGCCCGCCGGAGCTGCAGGTGCGACTGGGCCTGCGGGTCCTGCGGGGCCTTCGGGGCCCTTGGGACAGGCGGGCGCCGATGGTGGCGGCGGGTTCTTGTACGAGGGTGCGTACCAGGCGACGCGAAGTTATGGTGTGGGCGACGTGGTGCTGTGGGAGGGCGGAAGCTGGACCTCGCTGCAATCCGGCAACTTCGGGAATCAGCCGGATTTGAGCCCGCTCTACTGGGGGGTGCTCACGTCTGCGGGTCCGGCCGGTGCGGCCGGTCCTGCCGGTACAGCTGGAGCGCCGGGCGCTCCCGGAGCCGCGGGGCTACCGGGGCCGCCGGGTGCTGCGGGGGCGGCCGGAGCGCAGGGTCCTGCGGGGCCGCAAGGGTTGATGGGGGTCGACGGGTCAGGCGGCCCGCCAGGCTTGACGGGCGAGACGGGGCCGCCGGGTCCGAGCGGAGCGCCGGGTGCGCCGGGTGCTCCAGGGCCGGTGGGGCTTACGTTTATCGGGATGTACGACTCCACGGTGAACTATGCGCTGGCCGATGGTGTGAGCTACCAGGGCGCGGGATACGTTTCGTTGATTAGCGGGAACCACGGGAATACGCCGGACCAGAGCCCACAGGCGTGGGCGTTGTTTGCGGCGGCGGGTGCGAATGGGCTAACCGGTGCGACCGGCGCGACGGGGCCGCAGGGTTTCGCCGGGCCAACCGGCACAACTGGAGCCACAGGGGCAATTGGGCCGGTCGGACCGCAGGGCGAGCAGGGGCCGCCGGTGGTGAACTATCGCGGCAACTATATTTCGAGCGCGAACTACGAAGTTGCGGATGCGGTCAGTTATGGCGGCTCGACGTATGTCGCGCTGGCCGGATTTAACGTGGGGAATACGCCGGATCAGAGTCCGGCCGCGTGGGCTGTGCTGGCGGCGCAGGGTCCGCGAGGGAGTGCCGGCCCGACCGGTGCGGTTGGGCCGCAGGGTCCGGCAGGAGCGGCCGGCGCAACCGGTGCGGCCGGTCCGGCTGGGCCTCCGGTGACGTTTGACGGCGAGTGGTTGGCGGGCACGGCGTATGCGGTGGGTGACGCTGTCAGTTACGGGGGCTCGGCGTACAGTGCGCTGGTAAGCAATACCGGCCGCGAGCCGGATGTCTCGGCAGGCTATTGGGGCTTGCTGGCGGCAGCGGGTGCGAACGGGTTGACCGGTGCGACCGGCGCGATCGGGCCGCAGGGGCCGACCGGCGGCGCGGGACCTGCGGGAGCTGATGGCGCAACCGGACCGGCGGGTCCGATCGGCCCCGCGGGGGTGAATTGGCGCGGCGGCTACAGCGGGAACGCGACGTATGGCACAGGCGATGCGGTCTCCTTCGGGGGAGCGAGCTACCTCTCGACGACGACTGGGAACACGAGCAATGAGCCGGATACGTCGCCGTCGCAGTGGGGATTGCTGGCCGCGGCAGGCGCGGTTGGAGCCACGGGGCCGATTGGGCCGCAGGGTAGCGCCGGGCAAGCAGGGCCAGCCGGTGCCGCGGGCGCGGTTGGTCCTCCCGGTCCTGCGGGGGTGAGCTTTCTTGGAGCGTGGAGTACAGGCGTGAACTACGTGTCGGGTGACGCGGTGACGTTCGCAGGGTCGACCTACCTGGCGACCGCCCCGAACGTCGCCGTCGAACCGGATCAGAACGCGAGCGTCTGGACGGTGCTGGCGGCGGCTGGCTCCGCCGGCCCGAGCGGTGCGGCGGGGCAGGCGGCGACGGTGCAGGTGGGTTCGGTGACGACGGGCGCGCCCGGCTCAAACGCTTTAGTGGTAAACGCAGGCACCGGCGCGGCGGCTGTGCTGAACTTCACGATTCCGCAAGGTGCGGCTGGTGCGGCTGGAACGGGCGGTTCGTCGTCCAGCCTAAGCTCGGCCCTCGGCTCGATGGTGCACCAGGTCTCGTACGCGGCGGTCTACTACGCGGTGAATAACCCGAGCCAGAGCGCGAGTGAAGAGTCGTCGGTGCTGACATGGGTGCCGAACGGCTGCACGGCGACGCAGTTGCAGGTGTTCTCGCAGCAGGGCTCGACGATCACCGTAACGCTTCGCGCCGGAACGCCAGGCGCGATGGCCGATACGAGCCTGAGCTGCCAGGTGGCGACCGGAACAAGCTGCGCGACGACTGGCTCTGTGAGCGTGCCGGCAGGTGGGTTTGTGGATCTGAGCGTGGCGCACGCGGATTCGATCGCACAGGGCGTGTGGACCGCACTCAGCTGTCAGTAATCAGCCTTCCGTAGCGGGAAAGAGCTCGGCGCGCAGGTCGCGGGTGAGGGTGTTGAGGATGTCCGGGCTGGGCGTCTCGTGGTGGAACTCGTCTTCGAGCGCGCGGGCGAGGGTGGTGCCGGCCGGGAAGCCGAACATGCCGAGCGAACCGGCGAGTTTGTGGGCCAGGCTCTCGGCTTCCATCCGCTGCACGTCGCTTAGCGTTCCGGAATCGGCGGCTGCTGCGGCAGATTCGAGCACATCAATGCGTTCGAGGATCTGCGGCTGGTTTTTTCGCCACAGCTCCGCGATCAGTCGCGTGGTGCGGGATTGCGCGGTTTCTTCCTGCATCATGCTCCGGTTGGATGCGCGGCAGCCTGCTGCAAGCTATGCAACGGAAGCGGCAGGGAAGGCAGGCAACCCGGCTCGCTAATCGTGCCAGCCCAGCGCATCGGCGAGCTGCTGGGCGAGTTCGAGCGGGTCGAACGGTTTGAAGAGGATGGCGGCGACGCCCAGCCCGGCGAAGCGGCGCTGGTCCGCGCCCTGCACCTTCGCGGTAAGCAGGACGACGGGAATTCCCTGGGTTTCGGGGTTGAGCTGAAGCTGCTTGAAGGTGGTGGGACCGTCCATCTCCGGCATCATCACGTCCATCAGGATGGCGTCGGGCTTCTCCGCGGCGGCCACCTGGATACCCTGTTTGCCGGAGCTTGCGGTAAGGATCTGCCAGTCGCGCGTCGCTTCCAGGGAGAGGGAGGCTACTTCGCGGATATCGTCTTCGTCATCGATGATTAGAACTCGGCGCATAAGCACCTATTCTCGCACGCTGGAAGGGAATGGGATGGGTCGGCTGGAGTCGAAAGGCCTCGCGCGGAGAGTGCCAAGACGGACGAAGATATACGCAGTTGTGCTTAGTGGGGTGCTTTGGCGGCTCGCTGCGCGCGCGAGGCGGAGGGGCGCAGGTGCTGCACGATGTTGAGCACGAGCTCCTCGACTTCAGACGGCGGAACCTTCGCCTTTGTGAGGAAGTCGGTCGGTCCGAGTCGCAGCTTGCTCATCTCGGCGTCGGCGAGGTCGCGGCCGGAGTAGACGACGAGCGGCAGCGAGAGCAGGTCAGGTTGTTGCCGCAGCCACTCGACCAGCGAGAAGCCGTCGCCGTCCGGCAGGGTGAGGTCGAGGATGATGAGCGCGGGCCGGTCCAGCCGGCATTGATCCATTGCGGACTGGCGCGTGTTGGCGTGGTCGACGCGGACCTGGGCTTCTTCGAATCCCGCAATGATAACGGCGGCGAGATCGGCATCGTCTTCGACCAGCAGCACATGCGAGGAGCCGTTGCCGGCGTGCAGAACGCGCGAGAGCTCAGCCAGCAGGCGTTCTTCTTCGAAAGGTTTCTGCACCCAGCCCTGCGGGATCAGCTGCTTGGAAGAGTCCTGAATTTTGCCGGCCTTGGGGGAGAGGACGGAAAGAACGACGACCGGAATGTTCGCGGTGTCTTTTGAGTCCTTCAGGCGCTGCAGCGTCTCCCACCCGGAGAGGCCGGGCATGTAGAGGTCGAGCAGAATGGCCTGGATGGAATTGGAGGAGGCGAGCGCGATGGCTCTTTCGCCGGACTCGGCCTCGAGGATGCGGTAGCCGTGCCGCTCCAGATGCTCGGCAACGACGGTGCGAATGCTTTCGTCGTCGTCGCAGACGATGATGGTGCCGCGGCTCGGAGCCGGCCGCATGCCTTTTTGCGCGGGCGCGCTCGAGGTATGTTCCCGGGCGACGCGCGGGAAGGCGACGATCAGCGATGCGCCGGGTCCGCGCTTCTGCTGCACGTTCGATTCCGCCCAGATGCTGCCGTTGTGCTGCTGCACGATGGTCTTGCAGATGGCGAGACCCAGCCCGGTTCCGCCCTTCTGCCTGGCATCCGAGGCCTCCACCTGCTGAAAGCGGTCGAAGATGGTCTCGAGCTTGTCGATGGGAATGCCGCGGCCTTCATCGGAGACGCGCAGGGTGAGCCAGTCGGGATCGGCCTCGATGTGAATGTTGACCGTGGTCTTCGGCGGCGAGAACTTGATGGCGTTCGAGAGCAGGTTGGTGATGACCTGGAGGATGCGGTCGGAGTCGCCATCGAGCGCAACCGCCTCGCTGGGTGCCGTAACGTTGAGCACGATTTCGACGCCGGCCGCGTCGGCCATCGCGTTCATGGTGTCGACACCCTGTTGCACCAGCTCCAGCAGGTTGATGCGGCGGACGTGCAGCGTGGCGCGGCCCGACTCCATGCGCTCGATGTCGAGGATGTCGTTGATGAGGCGGATGAGCCGGTCGGTGTTGGTGACGGCGATGCGCAGCAGGTTCTGGGCCTTGGCGTCTACATTTCCCATCAGCCCGGCGGAGAGCAGCCCGAGCGCACCGCGGATGCTGGTAAGCGGGGTGCGTAGCTCGTGCGAGACGGTGGAGATGAACTCATCCTTAATCTTGTCGAGCTCGGAGCGTTGGACGAGGAGCGAATCCTTGTTGCGCTGGGCCTCCGTAGCCGCGTCGAGCTGCGCACGCAGGCGGCGGATGGCTGTGTTGGCCCTGATCCACACGACCGACAGGGTAACGGCAAGCCCGACGCAGACGAGGTTGAGGAGAATCAGGCTCATGTATCCGTGAGGTTGATGGTAATTCACAGTAACTGACTGCGTGTGACCAGAAATGAGCAGGTATTGACCAAAAGGTGTAGTGTTTGTCGCCTACAGCAGATTTAAAGAAAATTCGTTGCGGGGCGAAACAGAAATCGCCACGCAAATGCGTGGCGATTTGGGTATTTCTTTCGTAGCTGGACGGGTTATGCCGTGACGGGAACGCGGTCGAGCACCTCGGCAAACTTCTTGCCGGTACGCGCCGTGTAGTTCTTCTTGTGGTACGCGTAGCCGGCGATCAGCGGCAGCGCGAGGGTCGCTTCGGAGAACACCATCTGTTCGTAGGTGAGGTCGACCTTGCCCCAGGAGCTGGCTTCCTTCAGCGTCGAGCCCGAGAGTGCGCCGTCACGGGAGTCGGCCACCGTGATCTGGATGGCGTACTTGTGCATCGAGGCCTCGACGCCGAGGATGTCGGCGGCTACGACGATATCCTGCGCGAAGTTCTTAGGCACGCCGCCGCCGATCATCAGCAGGCCGGTGGTGGGATTCTCAAGCTTCAGCTTGGTCAGCTCGTAGAAGTCCTTGGCCGAATCGATCGAGACCATCGGCTTGCCTTGGCGCTCGTGCTGATGCGCGACGAAGCCGAAGCCCGCCGAGCAGTCCGAGAGCGCGGGCACGAAGATCGGCACCTGCTTCTCGTAGGCGGCGAGCACGATCGAGTCGGCATGGCCGTTCTGCGTGGTCAGGCCCTTGTCGACCAGGTACTTGCCCATCGCCTGCGTGAACTCGCGGCTGGAGTGCGGGCGCGGCTCGAGCGAGTTCGTGATCTGGTGCGTCACCTCGTCGCAGATGCGGAGCTCTTCCTCGTCGATGAAGGTGTCGTAGATGCGGTCGATCATCAGCTCGCGCAGCTCTGCGTCCCCCGCGCCGTACTTGTACTCTTCGCCGGCGATGTAGTGCTTGTAGCCGAGCGCTTCGAAGAAGTCCTGGTCGACGATGTTGGCACCGGTCGAGACGATGGCGTCGACCATGTTGTTGCGGATGAGGTCGACGAAGATCTTCTTCAGACCGGCGGAGATGAGCGAGCCGGCGAGGCACAGGATCACGCCGCACTCGGTGTCGGCAAGCATCATGTCGTAGATGTTCGCGGCGCGGTTGAGGTCGCGCGCGGAGTAGGCCATCTTGGCCATCGCGTCGACGAGCGGGACGACGTTGTGCTGGGTGATGTCGACGTGCTGGATGGGGGATTGGAGGAGTTCGGCTTTGGTTTTCATGGCACCTTCTAGGGTAGCGCGCTGGCTTCGGCCAGGACGCGCGGAGTTTGTGAATTTCCGTGGAGCGGCCGCAATGGGACTCAGTCGCTAAAGACTTCTATCAGTGGAAAGACTTGGGTTCCGCGCTTCGTGCTCGCTGTTCTGGTGCATGCCCCGGGAGCGGAGATCGGGGTTGCTACAAGCACAAGAATAGCAGATTTTCCCTCTAATTATCGATACGGTATCTCGACTTCGACAAAGGTTCCTGGCGCTGTGGTGTCAACAGCTTGGGCGATCTCCTGCAACCTCTTTCGAATTTGCGTCCACCGCTGCTCCGATAAGATGACAATCGCGTAAGATGACAATCGCGATGACACGCGCCGTAAGGTTCTGCTGATATCGGATGTTCTTGTCGGCGGTGACGAAGATCTGGAAACCAGCGGCTTCGGCCGCGTTGATCAGGGCTCCGTTCTTCAACGTTGCCCACCCACGCTCTCTGGCCTCGGTGACGGAATGGCCGGGCAAAGCCCGGGCTAGACCGCGCGGCACGTTGTTGTCGAAGAGGACGAGCACGTTAGAACGCGGGCTCTTTGCGGAGGCTTCGCGCGGCGAACGCCAGCACAGCCTTGATCTCATCTTCTGTGACGGGGTACTGATCGATGATTTCCTCGATCGTCATGCCGTCTTCCAGATTCTCGAAGACGAGACTGACCGGAGTTCGTGAGTTGCGGAAGGTCCACGCGCCGCTGACCTTTCCGGGGATGCTTTCGACCGCAGAACATTCAGACCAATCGATGGCTGCCATGAAACGAATCCTCTGATGTATAAGGTACGCCCGCTTCCGGGAATCGGGATGTTCTTGCGCGATCCGCGGGTTAGTATTCCGGCAGCCAATGCCTGCCCGCGGGATTGCGGCGGCAAAGTATAGAAACAAGAAGAAGTGGCCGCAACTTTTCTTCGCAGCCTGAGTCTGCACTGACAGCTTCCTTCGAGCGCCGGCATGGCATCGAATGGAATGTTGGAGGGTGGCAAAGATGCAAGACGTGGATCAGATGGTCTCGAAGGGTCTTGGAGTGGCCTTGCCGGGCACGACGGCCCGGAACAAATTCTGGGATGGGCAGGCGCTGCGCGTGACGGCGCGGACGTTCCTCGTGGCGGGCATGCTGGCGGCAGTGGGAGCGGTCCCCAGCCGCGCGCAGGAGACGATGCCGGACTCGCAGGTTGAGGCGAATGTGCTGAAGGCGCTCGCCGGCTCGCCCGAGCTTGCCAGCCAGAACATCACCACGAATACGGTGTACGGCGTGGTGACGTTGAGCGGGAATGTTCCGGACGAGGCTGCGCGCACCAAGGCGGAGAACCTGGCGGCGAATGCGCCGGGCGTGAAGAAGGTTGTGGACGAGTTGCAGGTTGGCGCGGCCACTACAGCACAGAATGGGCCCGGACCGGGAATGGTTCTGCAGTCGGACGGCACCTATGCGCCGGCCCAGACGTCGCCCCAGACGGCAGATGGCTCCGGCAGTCCCGCTCCGGGATCGGCGCCTGCTACCGGCGCTGTGATGAACGATCCGGATCACGATCAGGCTGCGTACGGCCAGCAGACGAATGGGCAGCAGGCGAACGACGGCGCTCCGGCGTACCCGCAGGGCAGCGCCCAGGGTTATCCGCCGCAGCAGCCCAACGGCTACCCGCAGAACTATCCGCCGCAGCAGACGAACGGCTATCCGCAGAACTATCCGCCGCAGCAGGCGAACGGCTATCCGCAAAATAGATATCCGCAGCAGAACGGCTACCCGCAGAATGGCTACCCGCAGCAAAACGGCTCTGCGCAAAACGGCTACCCGCAAAATGGCGCGGCTGTGCCCTACGGTGGGCAGGAGGCTGGACAGCAGGTCGTGGTTCCGGTCGGGACGACAGTCCGCATTCGCGTCAATCGTCTGCTGGCGAGCGACAGGCTGAAGCCCGGCGATCACTTCGACGGGCAGGTTGCGAACGATGTGACCGCGGGAGGGTTTGTAGCGATTCCACGCGGCGCCGCGGTGCAGGGCGTCGTGGTCGACTCGAAATCGTCGGGTGCGGTCTCCGGCCGCGGCGAGCTTTCGCTGCAGCTTACCTCCATTTCCATGGGCGGCAAGGTCTACCCGGTCGCTTCCGATATCTGGGAACGTAAAGGCCCGGATAAGACCGGCCACACGATCGAGAATGCAGCCGGGCTCGGCATCGTCGGCGCCCTGATTGGCGGCATCGCGGGCCGTGGCGCAGGTGCGGCCATCGGGGCAGGTGTGGGAGCGGGCGCAGGCGTTGCGGCTTCGGCTGCTTCGCCGAAGGGCCAGGTGGTCATTCCGCCCGAGGGCATGCTGACCTTCAGCCTGGCGCAGCCGGCGACGGTTGCCACGGTGTCCGAGGCCGAGATGCAGCGGCTGGCCTATGGGGTTCCCAATGGGCCGCGTCAGCCGATGTACGCGCGGCCATATCCTGGCTACTACCAGGGTTATCCGCCACCACCGCCTCCGGCCGGCTATCCTCCGTACTAATCGGTTCGTCCAAGCGGATGAGGCCCGGGGCAAACGCCTCGGGCCTTTCGTTTGCCCGAAATCGCTTCGGCCAGCGTGCGGCAGCCTGATTTATACTTTAGGCTTGCATGGGCAACCTCGCGCACGCTTCTTCGGGACCCGTGCGCCTGCCGCCGGCACAGTATTTGGCCGCACGCTTGCGTTCGCCTTGCCGCGAACGCAAGCGTCGCCCACAAAAATCAAGCGTGAAGTAAAGGTCGATCACCGAGCATGATTCGCATTCTGCAGCAGAACAACCAAACCATCAAAGTCCTCTTCGCCATCATCATTGGCCTCGCCGTCGTCACCATGGTGATCACGCTCGTCCCCGGCATCTTCGATAACGTTGGCGGGGCGGGCGACCCGAACGTGTACGCGACGGTGCACGAGCCGGGCTTTTTCGGCAAGATCTTCGGCGCGTCCGTGACCGTACAGCAGACCGAGGTGCAGCGGCTGGCGCAGCAGCAGATCCAGCGCCAGGGATTGCCCGCGATGTACGCGCAGTTCATGATGCCGCAGGCGGGGCAGGCGCTGATCCAGCGCAAGATCCTTCAGCTGGAAGCGGACAAGATGGGCCTGAAGGTTTCGGACGCGGATCTCGCCAACCAGCTGCACCAGGGGCAGATCGGCCAGGTTCTCTTCCCAAACGGCGTCTTCATCGGGCAGGACAAGTACATGAACCTGATCCAGGATCAGACCGGGATGACGATTCCGCAGTTTGAGGATGCGGTGAAGGCCGATATGGAAGTGGATCGCCTGCACGAACTGATCACCGGCAGCGTCACCGTTCCCGATAACGAGGTGCGTCAGTCTTACCTGGTCGCTGGCACCAAGGTGAAGTTCGACTACGCAGTGATTGCTGCGGCGGACGTGGCAAACACGGTCAATCCGTCGGATGCGGACTTGCAGACCTTCTTCAAGGCGAACGCGTCGCGCTACACGACGTCCGACCCGGAGACCCGCAAGATTCAGTACATCTCGTTCGGCATCGACGACCTGCCGGGCGGCGCGCCGAAGGTGACGGACGCGCAGGTGCAGGCGTATTACAACGCGCATCTTGCTGATTACCAGGTGAAGGACCAGGTGAAGGCTCGCCACATCCTCATCGCGGTTCCCGAAGGTTCGGATGCGAAGACGGACGCGGCGGCGAAGGCGAAGGCGCAGGGCATTCTGGACCAGCTTCATCACGGCGGCGATTTTGCGGCGCTGGCGAAGGCGAACTCCGACGACCCGGGTTCAAAGGACAATGGCGGCGAGCTGGGATTCTTCCAGCGCGGCAAGATGGTTCCAGCGTTCGAGCAGGCGGCGTTTGCCCTGCAGCCCGGACAGATCTCCGGGCTGGTGAAGACTTCGTTCGGTTACCACATCATCCAGGTGGAAGAGAAGCAGACCGCGCACACGAAGCCGCTGGCCGAGGTGCAGTCGACGATTCTGCCGATCCTGCAGCAGCAGGAGGTTGGCGCAGCCGAGCAGGCTTACGCGAACCAGCTGACCGAGCAGGCGAAGAAGGAAGGTCTTGACAAGACGGCCGCAGCGCACAACCTGCACGTGACGACTTCCGACTATCTGCCGAGCACGGGAACGGTTGCGGGCGTGAGCGACGGTTCGGCGATGCTTGCGGGCGCGTTCAGCGCGACCAAGGGCGCTGCGCCGCAGTCGGCTTCAACCGGCGATGGATTCGCGGTTTACCAGGTAGTGGACGTCAAGCCGGCTCACATGCCGACATTTGACGAGTACAAGGCTCACATTCTCGCCGACTACCGGCAGCAGAAGGTTCCGGAGCTGCTCGATGCGGAGCTGAAGAAGCTGGACGATCTCGCCAAATCGATGGGCGATCTGCACAAGGCTGCGGCGCAGATGAACATTCCGGTGAAGACATCGGATCTCGTTGGCAAAGACGGCCAGGTGCCGGATGTCGGCTCGATGGGGGGTCCGGCTTCGGTGGCGTTCACGCTGGCGAAGGGTGCGGTTTCCGGACCGATCAATACCGGCCAGTCGGGCATTGTGCTGCAGGTGGACGACAAGCAGGAGCCGAGCGCGGAGGATATCGCCAAGAACTTTGAGTCGACCAAGGACCAGATGCTTCAGCAGCAGCAGGAAGAGGTCTTCCGCGTCTACGTCGGCAATCTTACCCAGAAGTTTGAAAAAGCTGGTGCGATCCGGATGAAGGCGAAGCCCGCAGGCGGCCTTCCGCTGGGCTCGTAAAACGGCTTCCCAACCTAGGAACGAACTGCGCCGCTTCCGCAAGGGAGCGGCGCAGTTGTTTGTGAGGTGTACCCCTCCCCCTGTTTTGCTGCAAAGTATTCAAACTTTAGAGGTTAGCTTGTCCCTGGTCCTGATTTTTGGCGGCTGGGGGTGGGTAAAGTCCTCAAAGCAATTGGCTTGTGGGAAGTGGGATGGGCATTTTTCTGGTGAGTCTGGTGGAATTCGGCGAGCAGAGAGTTCAGAGTTGAGAAGTAGACAGTCAGGACTTGGTCCGTGAAGGACCGGATGCGAGGGTGCGGGGTGGGGTAGACCGTATGCTGGGAAGTGACATCTGAACGGTGGGGGGATTGGAATGGTTGAAGAGCGTGTCTCGGGTGTGCTGCTGCATGTGACGTCTTTGCCTTCGTACGGTGGCGTAGGGGATTTTGGCCCGGCGGCGCGCGGGTTTGTGGATTTTCTGGCGGCGGCCAAGCAGCGCGTGTGGCAGGTGCTGCCGCTGAGCCCTACGGGCTACGGCTCGTCGCCGTACTCGGCGCTCTCGGCGTTTGCCGGCAATCCGCTGCTCATCTCGCTGGAGCTGCTGGCGGAGCAGGGCTGGATCTCGTGGGATCGCATCCAGGGGCTGGCGCCGCATGATGGCCCGGCAGACTTCGGCCGCGCCACGCGGGAGAAGCTGCCGTTGATCGAAGAGGCCGCCGGGAACTTCCTCGACCGCGCGAGCGACGAGCAACGGCTTAAATTTCAGAAGTTCTGCAACGCCAATGCGTCCTGGCTTACCGAGTACGCCATGTTCACGGTGCTGCGGCGGATGAACGATTACGCATCGTGGCACGAGTGGCCAGTCGAGTACGCGCGGCGCAATGGAGACGCCATTGCCAGGTTGATGAACGAGAAAAGCCGCGAGCTTGCCGTCGAGCAGGCCGTACAGTTCTTCTTCTCCGAGCAGTGGTGCGCGCTGCGCGACTACTGCAAGGAGCACAACGTGCGCATCCTCGGCGACATCGCGATCTTCGTCAACTACGACTCGGCCGACGTATGGACGCACCCGGAGTTGTTCGAGCTCGATGAGGATCTCCGCCCCATCCGCGTGTCGGGCGTGCCTCCGGATTACTTTTCAGCAACCGGCCAGCGCTGGGGCAATCCGCTTTACCGGTGGGACCGGCTGAAAGAGCGCGGCTTCGACTGGTGGGTCGCACGCATCCGCCGCTCGCTCGCGCTTTACGACATCATCCGGCTCGACCACTTCCGCGGCTTTGAAGCGTACTGGTCGATCGATGCGGCGGAAGAGACCGCGGTTAACGGACAGTGGATCAAGGCGCCTGGGCACGACTTGTTCCAGCGTCTTCGCGAGGTGCTGGGCGAGCTGCCCTTTGTCGCCGAAGACCTTGGCGTGATCACCAAGGAAGTGGACGAGCTGCGCGAGTTCTACGGCATGCCGGGCATGCGCATTCTGCAGTTCGGATTCGCCGATCGCGGCAGCCATCTCTACCTGCCGCATCGCTTTGTGCCGAACACGGTGGCGTATACGGGCACGCACGATAACAACACCACGCTCGGCTGGTGGCTGGATGATGTGAGCCCGGCGGAGCGCGAGAACATCGAAACCTATCTGCAAACGATCCACTACGACGGCGATATCGTCTGGGCGATGATCCGTTCGATCGCACGTTCGGTCGCGAACTTCGCCATCTTCCCCATGCAGGATATTCTTCATCTCGGCTCCGACGCGCGGATGAACAAGCCTTCGGCTGGAGAAGGGAATTGGACCTGGCGCTACGTCTCGAACGCGTTGCATCCGGACTTTGCGCGGAAGATGTCGAAGCTGATGGAGCTTACCGACCGCGATGGCTACGAAGAGCCAATCGAAGGCAAGGCCGCCGGCCAGCCGACGGAGGATGCGTCGAAGCGGGCAGAGCTGGGGACGGCGATTTAACGGCGTGTCCTGCCGGACGTGCGCCCTCACGCCGGGCGGGCGGCACTTCGTGCTGTCTTGGACTTCGTGTCGCTCCTCCCGTTGGTCGGTACAGACCTTCTTGGCGAGCATCGCGAGGGCCACGCGAAGCCCAGGACGGCCCGAAGGGCTCGCGCCGCGCGATGAGCGGGCCCGTCCGGCAGGACAGTTTCCGCACAGCCGTTTAGACTGGAAGAAATACGAGCAGCACAGATTGGGAGTTCGAATGCCACTTTCCGGCGAAGCCATCCGCACCATGAACTACGTTGACGACATCTCTGTAACCCTGCGCCGCATCCTGACGACGCTGCCTTCGCTGACCGAAGAGGAGCGCCAGCGCATCGCGGAATACATCCGCGTCTCGGAGCCGAACTACGACTCCGTTTTGAACCACATCGCCGGCAAGTAATATGCGCATCGCGGTAATCGGCGCCGGGGTGCAGGGGCGTGCCTTCGCGCTCGCCTGTGCCCGGGCCGGTCATGCGGTGGTGCTCGAAGACGTGATGCCGCACAAGCTACGGCAGGCCGGGCTCGAACTGACCGGGCTGGGCGTGGACGAGACGGCGGCTTCCGTGCGCTTTGCGCTGACGGTGGAAGACGCCGTGAGCGATGCGGACTTCGTCGTCGACTTCGTTCCGGATGAGCTGGAATCGAAGCTGGAGATCTGGGCGCTGATCGATCGCATGGCGCCGCCGCGTACGGTGATGTGTACGCCGAGCGAGGTGCTGAGCATCACCGACCTGGCGTCGTGCACGTACCGTGAGGACCGGTGCGTGATGGTGCGGGGTTTGGGCGGCGAGGCAGTCCGGGTGCTGACGGCCGGCGCAACCTCGGAAGAGAGCGTGGCGCGGGTGTGCGAGCTGTTTGGGAACCTGGGGCTGGCGGTCGAGGTTGAGGTTGATCCGGATCTGCCGCAGTTGCTGAAGAATATGCGGGCTGTGGGGCTGTAGGGACCAAGGAAGAGAGCGCGAAGGACGGGAAGGTTGCGCGAAGGGCGCTGCGGTAAATCTTCGCAGGCGTTTGAAGAGAGCCCACCTTAGCTCCGCGAGTGCGGGGCACCCGAGGGCTTTCTCCGGGATAAACTGGTGGGTATGGAAGTTTTGTATGGGCTGCACCCGGTGGAAGAGGCGCTGCGTGCGGGTGGCCGCAGGCTGGAGTACGTGCTGCTCTCGCGTGAGCGCACCGGGACCCGCGGGAAGGGGGCCGACGCGGGGGATTCGCGGACGGCGCGAATTATGGAGCTATGCCGCGCGGCCAACGTTCGCGTGTCGATGGAGTCCAAGGATCAGTTGACCAAGATTGCGCGTACGGACGCTCACCAGGGGGTGGTGGCCGCGGTACGCGAGCGAAAGTTTCTGACCATCGAAGACCTGATTGCAGCCAAGCCGAACTACTCGCACAAGTTCTACCTCGCGCTGGACGGCGTGGAAGACCCGCACAACCTGGGCGCGCTGCTGCGCTCGGCCGACGGCGCTGGCGTCGACGGCGTGATGCTGCCGGAGCGTCGCAGTGCGCCCATCTCCGCCGTCGTGGCGAAGACGAGCGCGGGGGCGAGTGAGCATGTGCCGATCGCCAGGGTAACGAACGTGACGCGAGCTTTAGAACAGTTGAAGAAGGCGAATACCTGGATCATCGGGCTCGACGAGCGCGGCACACCCGACTACACCGACTTTGACTTCTCAACCGATTGCTGCCTGGTACTGGGCGCGGAGGGCTCCGGCCTGCACGACCTGGTGAAGAAGACCTGCGACCACCTGCTGCGCATCCCGATGGCCGGCAGCGTATCGTCCCTGAACGTCTCGGTTGCGGGCGCTGTGGTGATGTACGAGGCGCTGCGTCAGCGGACTTCGCGCGGCGTACAGGCGGCGCCCGTGTTGGTGAAGCCGGCGAAACCACGAAAAGGATTAGGCTCTTGAGGATTTTTGATTTGCGGCGTGCGTGCGTGGGTGGTTCCACGCATGGCGAGGCCGTCCTGCAGGGAACACGGATAGTCTCCCGGGCGGTCGCGGCGATTTTTTTGATGGTTTCCGCTGCTCTGCACGCGCAGGAGACGGCTGCGCCGACGCCGCCTGAACAGGATCACGGCAAGGTTGTGTTCTCGACCGAGCAGTCGGAGGCGCAGACCGGGAAGCAGCAGGATGTCGACGCCTTCCCCAAGCCGGCGGTGACCAATGACGAACGCAGCGCCGTCGCCATCGTCTCGGACGATCTCGACCTGCACCTGACGCCTGCCGGGTCGGGCGAAGAAGGCCACGCGCTGCTGACGATCAGGAATGTTTCGCTGGCCCCTGTGATGCGAATTCCGCTGCAGATCTCGAGCACGCTGCGCTGGCAGTCGGTGACGCCTACGGGTAAGTCCAGGCAGGCGTTCGTGATGACGCAGTCGCCGGTGACCACCGACACCGACCACACCGGCTACGCGCAGGAGGCGCTGCTGACGCTCGATCATCCGCTGGCTGCGGGAGCCTCGATGACGGTGTCAGCCTTTTACTCCGGCGCGATTCCCGCGAGCGCGGATCGCCTGGAACTGATCGGCACGCCGCACGAAAAGGCCATCGAAACCGATTGGGACGCCATCACGCCCACCTCGGACGAGATCTCGACGGCGCTACGCGGCTTTGGTGAAGTGCTCTGGTACCCGGTGGCCTCGCCGACGGCGCTGTTCGGCGAGGGCAATGACCTGGTGGCGGCGGTGGCGGCGCAGCGGATGCAGAATACGAGCGCGACCATGCGCCTGCGGCTGACGGTGGTGTATGCGGGCGATCCGCCGGATGCGGTGATCTTCGACGGAACGCTGCGACCGCTGGATAAGACGCCCGACGACGCCAACCAGGTGATCGACAACACCCGCGGCGTGGCTACCGCGGAGTTCGCCATGGCACCGGTCGGCTTCCGCACGCCGAGCCTTTTTCTTACCGCGCAGCACCCCACCGCGGCCGGCAGCCAGTTGATCTCTGCCGTGACGCCGGTTCCTGAAGCCGCCGAGCCCTATGCCGCGGCAGCCGACGCGCTCGCGCCGATGTTTCACGAATGGATTGCGCCGTCGCCGCTGACGCCGCTGCTGCTGCTCGAACACCCGGGGCTGCCGTTTGAGGATCACGCCTTCATCGCCGCGCACCTGAGCGCGACCGCGCAGCCGGACTCGATTGCGCCGGAGATCGTCCGCGGGTTGGCTCACGCGTTCTTCTCGGCGCCAGCGCCGACGAGCCTTTGGCTCGACCAAGGCGTGCCGGAGTTTATGGCGTTGCTCTGGACGGAACGCACCAGCGGTCGCGACGCCGTGATCGCGCAACTGGAGCAGGATGCGCTGGCGATCTCTCTGGCTGAGCCTGACCCGACGAAGAAGCCGCCCGTAGCGGGTGTGCCGCTGACGCAGGCGGGCACGGACGTGTATATCCGGCTGAAGTCCGCGGCGGCGCTTTGGCAGTTGCGGGATATCGTCGGGGAGGATTTGTTCAAGAACACGCTGATCAACTACCGGCATGCGCTTACGCTGTCGCCTGGGCTCGACCATGATCCGGCGGCGTTTGAGCGCTCGATGGAGAAGACCTGCAGCCGGAATTTGGCGTGGTTCTTCGACGATTGGGTGTATGCGGACCACGGGCTGCCGGACTTGTCGATCGTCGCGGTGAACCCGCGGCCGATTCTGCCGAAGGAGGGCCGGCCGTCGGGCTACCTGGTTGCCGTGGATGTGCGCAACGAGGGCGACGCGGTGGCGGAGGTGCCGGTGACGATTCGTTCGGCGGGCGGCAACGATCCGCTGACTTCGACGTCGCGTCTGCGGGTTGCGCCGCACTCGACAGCGTCGACGCGGATTGTTTTTGAGGGAACACCGGATAGCGTGCAGGTGAACGACGGCAGCGTGCCAGAGATCGCGGCGCCGACGCATACCTTCAAGATCAATATTCAGACGAGGTAAGGCTGTCCTGCCGGACGGGCCCGCTCCTCGCGCCGGGCGAGCCCTTCGTGCCGTTTTGGGCTTCGCGTCGCTCCTCCCGTTGGTCGGCACATACACTCTGTGCCGACCAACGGGAGGATCACGCGAAGCTCCCGGCGTACGCAGTACCCGCCGCCCGCGGTGAGGGCGCCCGTCCGGCAGGACAAGCCGCTGTAAACTAAGGGCATCGCGACCGAGGCCAATCCGGTGATTTTTCTGTCTGCCGGGGAGGCTTCGGGGGACCACTACGGTGCGCAGATCATTGCGAGTCTGAAGCGCGCATTGCCGTCTGCGAAGTTTGTGGGACTCGGTGGGCAGGAGATGGCCTTTGCCGGACTGCGGCGCGTCGTGCGCGCGGAGGATGTCGCGCACATGGGCATTACGGAGGTGCTGCGGCATGCTCCGTACATCTATCGGCAGTACCGGAAACTGATTGGCGCGATCAAGAGCGAGAGGCCCGCGGTTGCGGTGCTAATCGATTTTCCGGATGTGAACTTTCGCCTGGCGCGGCAGTTGAAGAAGCAAGGCGTGCCCGTGATCTGGTTCGTTTCGCCGCAGCTTTGGGCCTGGAAGCGCAAGCGGCTGAGGTGGGTGCAGCAGCGCGTTTCGAAGATGCTGGTCATCTTCCCGTTTGAGGAGACGTTCTACCGCAATCGCAAGGTGGATGCGGAGTTCGTCGGGCATCCGCTGGCGGAGTTGCCGCTGCCGACGATTCCGCGCGAGGCGTATGCGGCGCATAACAACCTGGACCCCGCAAAGCCGTGGATTGCTCTGCTGCCGGGCAGCCGGTGGCGCGAGATCGAGGCAAATCTGCCGACGATGGTCGAGATGGCGTGCCGGCATCCGCGAAACTGCGAGTTCCTTCTGCCGGTGGCGTCGACCATCGACCGGAAGCGCCTGGCGGACTTTGTGGCGGGGTGGATTACGCATTATCCGGATAAGTATGGCGGCTACGACGCCTCGATTCCGCTGCCGTACATCCACCTGGTGGCGGATGCGCGGGAGGCGCTGTTTCATGCTCGGGCTTCGGTGGTGGCGAGCGGCACGGCGACGGTGCAGGCAGCGGTGATCGGGAACCCGTTCGTGGTGGTGTACCGAGTGTCGGCGGTGACGTTCAAGCTGGCGAAGTCGCTGGTGTGGTATCCGCCGGAGGTTTGGCCGACCGGGGAGGGAACGGACCGGGATGGGAATCTGCCGATAGGGATGGTGAACCTGCTGGCGGGGCGGCGGATTGTGCCGGAGCTGCTGCAGGAGCGGTTCAATCCGGATGAGCTGTATGGGGCGCTCGAGCCGCTGCTGGAGGAGACGCCGGCGCGGACGAAGCAGATGGCAGCGCTGGCGGAGTTGCGGGGGCGGTTGGTGGGGCCGGGGGGCGAGACGGCGATTGAGCGGGTTTGCGGTGCGGTTTTGGCGGCGATCGGGGTGAGATTGGTGCAGTAAGGGGGAGAGCGATCTCGCAGATTGGCGCAGAGAAGAGCGCAGATTTTCGCGGTAAAGGCGGTGGGATTGGTGGGGTGGAAGTGGGTGCTCATCCGTGGGGGCTGCTTGTGCGTCTAAACTGTTGTAGCCGTTATGTCCTACGAGGATTTTGCGACGTATGAAGTCGACCTTGCTTGCGTTTTGTTGCTTGTTTGCGGCTTCGGCTGCGTTTGCTGCACCGCCGCGCCCACAGTTGCGGGTCACCGGATATGTGATCAACGCGGAACTGGACCCGTCGGCGAATAAGCTGACGGCGACGGCGCAGGTGACGTTTACGGCGCTTGAAGACCTGAACGCTCCGACGTTCGAGCTGAACAATGGGCTGACGCTTTCGGCCGTGACCGATGCGCAGAATCATCCGTTGACGGCGGAACGCCTGAGCACGCAGAATGCGGTGCGGTTCGAGCTGCAGAGTCCGGTGCCGAAGGGCACGAGCACCACCTGGACGTTTACCTATGCGGGCGTGCTGAAGGGTGCGGATACGAGCCCGGTCGAGGGCATCAAGCTGGCTGCGGTGGAAGATCCGATCTCGATCCTGCTGTATCCGGGGCGCTGGTTCCCGATGTCGCCGACGGGGCTTTATACCGACCGCTTTACGGCGGAGATGCACATCAAGGTGCCGTCCGATGAGCGGGTGGTGGGTTCGGGGCCGGTAGGGACGCCGAAGTCGGTCGGCAACGAGACGCAGTATGACTTCAGCTGGACGAAGCCCGGATTTCCGGGGACGATCGTCGCTGGAAAGTTCATCGCGCCGCAGCATGTGGACAACTTCCAGATCTACACGCTGGATACGCACAAGGGTGGAGCGCTCGGGTTTGGGCATACGGCGGCGCAGGAGTTCGAGTTTATGACGACGAACTTCGGCGAGCCGGAGACGGCGAAGATGCAGATTGTCGAGCTGCCGACGGACTCGGTTTCGGCTTCGTGGGGGCCTGGGGTGATCGCGATTGCGGGAAACCGGATTGTGGACCACAACTCGCAGCGGCTGCTGGCGAATACGATTGCGCACCAGTGGTTTGGGTCGGAGATGAGTCCATACTCGCTGAACGATGCGTGGATTACGAATGGGATGTCGCGCTATGCGGAGCTGATGTATCTCGAAGACACGGCGGGCAAGACGGCGTTTCAGAGTGCAATTGTGGATGTTTCGGCGGGTGCGCTGGCGTACGACACCGATCCGCTGACGACGCTGGGGCGGCTTGATCCGTTCAGTCCGCAGTTTCAGTCGGAGACGCTTGAGAAGGGCGCGATGGTGTTTCACATGCTCCGTTGGGAGATGGGGAACGATACGTTTACGAAGTTCATCCGGAATTTGCTCTCGGATTTTACGGACAAGGGGGTGAAGAGCCGCGACGTGGAGGAGGTTGCGGAGAAGATCTCGAATCTGAACCTGGAGCCGTTTTTCGCGCAGTGGATCGACGGCACCGGCGCGCCGCAGTTTACGGATAAGTACACGGTTTACCGGCTGGGGAACAACAAGGGCTTTCGGACCGTGGGTGCGATTGCGCAGGATCTCGACCTGTTCAACATGCCGGTTGAGTTGAGGATCGAGACGGATGGTAAGACCGAGATTCGGCGGGTTGATGTTTCGGGAACGGATTCGAGTTATTCGGTGGAGACGTTTGGTCGGCCGCGCAAGATCACGATCGATCCGCAGGACTGGGTGTTGAAGTCGTCACCGGAGATGGCGGTGAAGGTTGCGGTGCTGCGTGGGCAGGAGCTGGTGGCTCAGGGCGATCTGACGGGCGCGCTGGCGGAGTACCAGAAGGCGCTCGATGCGAATAAGACTTCGTCGCTGGCGAGTTACCGGATTGGGGAGATCTTCTTTCAGCAGCGGAACTACCAGTCGGCTGCGAATGCGTTTCGCGATGCGCAGCGTGGGGACCAGGACCCGCGTTGGACGGATGTGTGGTCGCATATTGAGCTGGGGCGGATCTTCGATGTGACCGGGCAGCGGGAGCGTGCGGTGAATGAGTATCGGCTGGCGATCCAGACGAACGACAACACGCAGGGTGCGATCAACGAGGCTCGAAATCTGATGGCGCATCCTTACAAGCGGGAGCAGGCCGCGAATTAGGAGTGTTGTCGATGGGTGAAGGTCTGGGTTTTCCCACGCATCGCGATGAGGCTGCGATGCATGGGGCACGGAGGGGTACCCCCCTGCTTTTTGCAAGGGCACTAAAGGGGTTGGCTAACCCATGATCTACACTTCACCCTATGCCAATCCACATGCCTGGTTTTGGAGAGGCGGAGAGGACGGAAGACAGAACCTCAGTAAACCCCTTATGTTTCGCCGTTTGTGTCTTCGGTTCCGTTTCGTTCGGTGCCGTCGTCCTCATCATCTGAAATGCTCACCACTCGAATGGACAGCAGATAAACATTGTCGTCGTCGAACCGGTAATAGAGCGACAAACTGTCGTCAAGCATCATCGGTAGAAACCAAATCCTGTCCGTCACTTTCGTGCCGGAGTCAGGTTTCCTCGACAGGACAAACTTCGCTCCTTCCATAAACTCATCAGCTCTGACGGGGTTTGCCATCAGAGCTGATAGTTCGCTGACGAAGCTGTGCTCCTCAACAATGCTCCACATTTTGTGATAGTTGTGAAGCATCGGTTAGGCCGCGAGGCCAAGGCTCTCCTCAAGTTGAACTGCAATGTCGATCTCTGCCTGATTTGGCTTACGATTGCCAACCAGCGCGACGGGATAAGGGATCGTCTGCTTTTCCCTAGCCAAGGCCCAGCCTGAAAAACGATGGCTTAGGGTGCTGAGATCGGAACCAGATTTGTCTCTGTTCGCTTCCAACACGCGGTAGATCAAATCTAATTCCTTGGAAGAAAATAGCGTTACGTCTGGCTCACGCAGCGCCAAGGTAACTTCTCTTTCATTGTCGTATCCCGTTGGCATTCTGCGAACAGCGATGTCCTTGCGCTGAATCATCTTGTTCCAATGTCCAACTTTATGCCTAGGTGCAGGACCATTGGGCAGAGCAAAGTAGTCCTGCCCTGTTATCGGTTTGCCGAGCATGACGTAGGCGTAGAAATCGCAGTAGAACAGGAGCTTGTTCAGTTTTATCCCGCCAAAAAGCGGATCGTTCTTGGAACGATTCGCCAAGAGCACGACCAGTTCTTGAAACTTCGCGTCGCTCTTCTGGATGTGAACACCCTTTTTCGGGGGCAGTTTGCGGATTGGGTTTTTCTTGGGCATGACTCACTTCCGATTGGTTCTCAAGGGGTATTGCGTGCTGATACCGGGTTCTATGGTTTCGGTGCAACGACCGTACCGTACATTTAGACAACTTGGCAATCAAAAAGTCTCATCCTCATCTTATCGGCACGAAAGTCATTGGATCGAGCGGCTGTCTGCAACTTCCCAGTCATCTTCGCGCTGAGACGGTATGACCGAACAGACAAGAGGCCTCACGGTCGAAATGTAAATAACGTCCCCCGCTTTGTATATGCTAAGCCTGATTCTTGTGTGCGATTATCATCGAACGAACCTGCTGAAGGTTCGACCTGAGTAAGCCAGCGCCTTTATTTCGTTTGTAAACTACTCAAAGGAAGCGGTTTAAAGTTCTAATACTCGAAACGAAGGACCAAAGAGTAACAGCTCGATAGCTATGGGATTTGAAGCAGGAAAAGCCCAGACGGTGAGGTCGTGGGGCTCTTTTTTAACTCTATTTAAAGCATAGCAGGTTGGTGGGGGTGAATAGGACATCTTTTTTCGTCGCGGAAGTGTTCTACTTTGTAGGAGATAGCGCGTGCGCGGGAACCTGACCCCCTTGACAGGTTTCGGGGATGGGGCTGTGGAAAACGGTGGGAGCCGGCATGACGAGCTGGAGGCGGTGTAGATGAAGCAGCGTGGGGTTTTGATCGCGGCGGTCGTGGTTCTGGTGGTGGGCGCGGCGGTTGCGGTAATGGTCTATCTTCAGCGCGGGCGGGACGCTAGCCAGGAGTATGCCGGGACGGTCGAGACCCGGGAGATCGAGGTGGGGTCGAAGGTGGGCGGGCGAGTGACGGAAGTCGCCGTCGAGGAGGGGCAGCAGGTGAAGGCGGGGGCGCTGCTGGTGCGCTTCGAGGCCAACGACCTTGCGGCGCAGAAGCAGCAGGCCGAGGCGGAGGTGGCGCAGCAGCGGGCGACGCTCGAGAAGCTGGAGCGGGGCAATCGGCCGGAGGAGATTGAGCAGGCTGAGGCGCAGGCCAAGGCCATGCAGGCGGCGATGGACGAGGCGCGTAACGGGCCGCGTGCGCAGGATATTGCGCAGGCGGAGGCGGATTACGAGGCGGCGAAGGCAGATGCGCTGAACGCGCAGGCGACGTATGAGCGGATGCAGCGGCTGGTGGCGACGGACACGATCTCGAAGATGGAGTTCGATGGGGATCGCGATAAGCGGGATTCGGCGGTGAAGAAGGCGGAGTCTGCGCGGCAGCGGCTGGCGGAGCTGGAGGCTGGGACGCGGCGCGAGGAGGTGCAGAGCGCCGAGGCCCGCTATGAGCAGGCGCAGGCGGCGGCGGAGCTGGAGCGCAAGGGCTCGCGCGCGGAGGACATTGCGGCGGCGAAGGATGCGCTGGCGGCGGCCGAGGCGCGGGTTGCGGACCTGGAGGTGAGCCTGGGCGAAGAGCAGCTGAATGCGCCGGCGGCGGGGACGGTGGAGACGGTGAGCGTGCGGCCCGGCGACCTGGTGGCGGCGGGGCGGATTGTGCTGACGATGCTGGAGCCGACGCAGTTGTGGGTGAAGGTTTACGTGCCGGAGACGGATCTTTCGACGCTGAGGCTGGGGCAGGCGGCGCGGGTGACGGTGGACGGGATGCCGGGGCACGAGTTTACCGGGCATGTGGGGCAGATTGCGTCCGAGGCGGAGTTTTTGCCGCGCAATGTGCAGACGCCCGACGACCGGCAGCACCAGGTGTTCGGGGTGAAGGTGTACGTGGACAATGCGAACGGCGCGCTGAAGTCGGGGATGTCGGCGTCGGTGCGGCTGCGATGAGCGGGGGCGTTGCGGGAGGCGACGCGGCGATTAGGGCTGAGCGGCTGACGATTCGGTTTGGCAGCTTTACGGCGGTGAACGAGGTGAGCTTCGCGGTGAAGCGGGGGGAGATCTTCGGGTTCCTGGGGCCGAACGGGTCGGGCAAGACGACGATCATCAAGGCGCTTTGCGGGCTGATTGTGCCGACCGGTGGCGGCGGGACGATTCTGGGCATGGACATCCGGGAGGATGCCGCGCGGATCAAGGCGAAGGTCGGGTATATGTCGCAGAAGTTCGGCCTTTATGAGGATCTGACGGTTGCGGAGAATCTCGACTTCTACGCGGGCATCTACGGGATACGCGGGGCGGCGGCGGAGGCGCGCAAGGCGGAGGTGATCGCGCTGACCGGGATTGGCGCGTACCTGGCGCGGCGGGCGGCGCAGCTTTCGGGCGGGTGGAAGCAGCGGCTTGCGCTGGCTTGCGCGATCATCCACTCGCCGCAGGTGGTGTTTCTGGATGAGCCGACGGCGGGCATTGACCCGGTCGCGCGGAGGTCGCTGTGGGACCTGTTTTTCCGGCTCTCGGGCGAGGGCGTGACGTTCTTCGTGACGACGCACTATATGGACGAGGCGGAGCGCTGCGGGCGCGTGGGCTACATCTACAACTCGAAGCTGATTGCGATTGGCACGGTGGGCGAGCTGCAGCGGCTGCCGGATGCGAACCCGCCGGGGACGGTTCGGGTGGAGATTGTGATTGCGAATCCGTCGCAGGCGCTCGACCGGATTCGAACGATGGAAGGGGTGCAGGAGGCGACGATCTTCGGCCATGCGATCCATGCGTTGGTGCGGGCGGACGCGGTGGAGGGGCTGCGGCGGGAGTTTCCGGGCGCGAAGATCCAGGAGATCGAGGCATCGCTTGAGGACGTGTTCGTGACGCTGACGTACAAGATTATGGCGGAGGCGCGATGAACGAGCCGTTTCGGGGGCTGGTGCCGATCTGCCGGAAGGAGTTCCTGCACATTGTGCGGGATCGCGGGACGTTGTTTTTTGCGCTGGTGATCCCGATGATCCAGCTTTTTCTGTTTGGCTTTGCGATCGACACCAACGTTCGGCAGATTCCGACGGTGGTGCTGGATGAATCGAACACGCAGCAGAGCCGGCAGCTGGTGCAGAGCTTTGCGGCGTCGGATGTGTTTGCGATTGAGGCGCAGGTGCTGACGCCCGATGCGATGTACGAGGCGGTGCGGTCGGGCCGGGCGAGCGTGGCGCTGCGGATTCCGTACGACTACGCGCGAGAGCTGCAGGCGGGGCGGACGGCGCAGGTGGAGATCCTGGTCGACGGGTCGGATTCGACGGTGGCGGGCGAGGCGGTGAACAGCTCGACGGGCGTGGTGCTGGAGCGGTCGCTCGAGATTGCGGTGCCGGATGGCAAGCTGCCGATCGATCTGCGGCCTTCGATCCTGTACAACCCGGCGATGCGCTCTGCGAACTTCTTCGTGCCGGGGCTGACGGCGGTGCTGCTACAGATGATGATTATCCTGCTGATCTCGTTGAGCATGGTGCGCGAGCGGGAGCGCGGCACGCTGGAGCAGCTGACGATGACGCCGGTGCAGCCGCTGGGGCTGATGCTTGGGAAGATGATTCCATACGGTCTGTTCGGGTTTGTGGAGCTGTGCCTGATTTTGACGGTGATGCGGCTGGTGTTTCGTGTGCCGATCCACGGGAGCCTGCTGCTGTTGCTGGCGATGTCTCTGCCGTTTTTGCTGACGGTGCTGGGGATCGGGCTGATGATCTCGACGCGCGCGCAGTCGCAGGCGGAGGCTTTTCAGCTTTCGATGGGAACGGTGCTGCCGTCGGTGTTTTTGTCGGGCTACATCTTTCTGATTGCGAATATGCCGCCGTTCTTCCGCGGGGTAAGCCGGTTTATCCCGGTGACGTACTACATCCGGATTTTGCGCGGGATTGTGCTGCGCGGGGCGGGGTTGCGGGAGCTGTGGGGGAACGTGGCGGTGCTGACGCTGATGGGAATCGTCACGACGGTGGTTGCGGCGCGGCTTTTCGTGCGTCAAAAGGGATAGGCCAGCGAACACGTAGAGTTAATGGTTAATCGGTTTTCCGCAGGGTTTCCTTGCAACCAAGGCTGTTTACTAGTCTTATCCCGTCCTGCGGGACGAAGGTTTCAGGAGACATTTGAAATGCAACGTCTGTTTTTCGCAGCCGCCCTGCTCCCCGGGTTTGCGGCTCCCCTTGCGTTACAGGCTCAGGCTGCGGTTCCGGCTCAAGCTCAGGTCCCAGCTCCGGCGGCAAGCGCATGCAGCGGTGCGCCGCTTGCCGGAACCGTGCAGGATAGTACGGGTGCGGTGATCCCCGGGGCGAGCGTGCAGTTGGATGGGGCAGCGGGGCTGAAGGCCACGAGCGGCAGCGACGGGCGCTTTGTGTTTCCGTGTGTGAGCGCGGGTCCGCACCATGTGAACGTGTCGGCTGCGGGCTTCGCGTCGGAGCAGCAGCAGGTGCCTACGAAGGCGGTGGCCGATCTGCGCCTGACGCTGGTGCCGGCGAGCTCCGTGACCGTGAACGTGCAGGCGGATTCGACCGAGGATGAGCCCATGTTGGGTGGGTTGAATGGGGCGACGCTTTCGGGGGCGAAGCTGACGACGCTGGCGGATGATCCGGACGACCTGCTGCGCGAGCTGCAGCAGCTGGCGGCGACGGCGGGTGGATCGCCGTCGGGCACCGTGGTTTCGGTGGATGGGTTTCAGGACGACAGCCCACTGCCGCCGAAGTCTTCGATTGCGCGGATCGAGGTGAATCCGGACCTGTTTTCGGCCGAAAACCGGCAGCCGCCGTGGGATGGTGGGCATATCCAGATCTACACGAAGCCGGGCGCCGACCACTTTCATGGGTCGCTGTTTACGACGAACTCGTCGCAGTGGATGAATGCGCGGGATCCGTTTTCAAACGCGCCGGCTTCGATCGGCAAGCAGCGGTATGGGTTTACGTTGAATGGGCCGGTGCGGAAGCAGGGGTCGAACTTCTCGACCGCGCTCGAGCATCGCCAGATCGACGAGTTTGCCGTGGTGAACGCGGTGACGCTGGATGCGAACGGGAACCAGACTTCAACGGTCCAGAACGTGGCCACGCCGCAGGAGCTTTGGATTGGCAACGCGCGCGTGGATGCGCAGCTGGGACCGAAGAACATTGCCTTCGTCAGCTACTCCGCCAATGTGGACCATCTGGAGAATGTGGGGGTGGGCGGTACGACTCTGCAGGAGAGTGGGTACGACTCGCAGAAGTACGATCACGTGATCCGGGTGAGCGATACGACGACGTTTTCGCCGAACCTGCTGCACGAGGGGCGGGTGAGCGTGGACTTTCGCGGAGAGATCGATAACCCGACGTCGAACGCACCGCAGGTGCAGGTGGCGGGTGCATTTACCGGCGGCGGGGCGGATATCGGGCCGCAGCGGATTCGGCAGATTCGCACGGAGTGGGATGACGATTTTCTGCTGACGCAGGGACGTCACTCGGTGAAGGCGGGGTTGCAGTTCTTCGATTATGTGGAGCACCAGACGCTGACGACGAACTTCAATGGGACGTACATCTTCGGCGGCGGCACGGCACCGGTGCTGGACGCCAACAGCCAGCCGACGGGCGCGACCGAGACGATTACCGGGCTCGAGCAGTACAGGCGGGCGCTCGCGGGGCTTGCGGGCGGCACGCCGACGCAGTATTCCTCGGTGGCGGGGAGTCCGCAGGTGGACTTCAAGGAGCTTTATAGCGCGTTCTTCGTGCAGGACGACATCAAGGTCGGGCCGAACGCGACGGTGTCGGCGGGGCTGCGGTATTTTCTGGCGAACCACCCGTTTCAGGACAACGGGGTCACGCCGCGGCTGGGGGTCTCGTGGGATCCGGGCGGGAACAAGCACCTGACGCTGAATGGGCACGTCGGCATCTTCAGCGGGCATAGCCCGAACGGGCTGGCGTTTACGCAGGCGGAGCTGATGCGCGAGGACGGTACGGCCCGGGTGACGTCGCTGGTGTACAACCCGGTGTACGGCGCGCCCGATACGACCGGCAGCTCGGTGATCCATGCGCTGCGTACGGTGGCGCCGAACTACGGGAGCAACCAGAGCGCGATGGCGCAGTTCGGGCTGAACGAGACGCTGCCGTTCGGGTTCAACTTCTCGACGCATGTGATGTACATCCGCGCGTGGAAACAGCAGCGCACGCTGAACGTGAACACGCCGCTCGATGGTTCGCCGACGGGGCCGCGGCCGGGCGTGGCGAATCTGGATGAGTACCAGCTGCAGAGCTCGGGCGACGGCGCGGGCGACGTGGAGTTTGCGGGCATCAGCAACGAGAAGTTCAAGGCGGTGCACTTCTTCTTCGGTGCGGTGCGGGTTCATATTCTCGAAGATACGGACGATAATGCGTTCTTCTCGCCGCAGAGTTCGACCACCAACGCGGGCGAGTATGCGATCGAGACCGGCGAGTCGCTGTGGGAGAACTTCGGCGATGTAGATGTGCACCTGCCGGAGAAGATTGTGATTACGAGCAACTACTACGGCAATGGAAACTCGCCGCTCAACATCACGACGGGCTTCGACAACAACGGCGATGGCAACTTTAACGATCGGCCTCAGTTTGCGTTGCCGGGGCAGGCGGGCGCGATTGCGACGCCATTTGGGGAGCTGGTGGCGAGCGGCGGGACGGGGGTGCTGGCGCGCAACGTTGCCAGCCTGCCGTGGAGTTACCACGTGGATGGGAATATCCAGCGGGTCTTCAACCTGACGCGGGATGCGCAGGCGGATCACCAGCAGACGCTTACGGCGAATGTGCGGTCGTCGAATTTGCTGAACCATACGAATGTGACGGGCGAGGGAAGCGTGCTGGGGTCGCCGCTGTTTTTGGTGCCGTATGCGGCGGATAACGGAAGACGGATTGAGGGTGGGCTGCGGTATAACTTCTGAGCTTTCCTATTGGAGAGGTATGAGAACCCCGGACAATCCTTCCAAGGTCTAAGATGGCTGGTGATGAGGATGGGCTGGACCTGGTGGAGAGCCGCTTGCATGGATTGGGAAGATTCTACGGATCGCAACGGGCATTCTTTCTAGCTGGGCTGGCGTTCGCAGCGGGCGCGTACCAGCAGGCTGCCGCTCAGCAGGCGACGGTCTCCCCCGCGTGTACGAAAGGAGATCTGGAGATTCACTTCGGGTTCTCGGAGAGTCCCACGAACTTTTACAACCTTGAAGTACAGGGGCAGAACACCAGCAGTCATGCCTGCTCCTTTGAAGATAGTCTGTTTGATCCGAGGTTTACGGGTGGAACTCCGCCGTTCCGGTGCGAGGATTGCGCGAAGCGGGAGCGGGAGGGATTTCGAGACGACGGGGTGGCTACGGGCAGTCCGATGGTGCGGCCGGGCGAGGTGGTGCGTCGGCAATATCGCTGGAGGATGAGGCCTGAGGTCGGATCGGATGTCGCGTGCTTCCGCCCGCAAGGAATGGATTCGGAGTATTCGTTTACGTGGACGTTGGCTACGCCGTCTCTGATGAGGGACGTCTGCTCGAACATCAGCGTGGTTGGGATGGACGTGCTTGCCGCGCGAGATGCCGGAGAGGCTGAAAAGCTATGGACGAATGAAGCTTATGACGCTTTGAACCTATCGGCCACGCGGAAGGCGTTTTACCTCGGCGAGGTGTTTCCGCTGACGATTTCGGACCGTTACCCTCCTCACGGCGCGGTCGATTGCCCTGCGATTTACCTGTGGGATCGATCGGCTGATGGAACGGTGCAGGTAGAGGAACGCAAGGGAAAGCCGGCCGAGGGGTGCAGGCAGGAGGTTAACCTTCGCCCGAACCAGGTATTTTCCAGTTCCGAATGGAAGACGCCCGAGGCGAAGCGGCTGAGCAACTACGATGACCATGAAGTGCGGGCATTCGAAGCGGTGAGCAGGGGCGAAGACCGGCACACGCATTTTCTCGCATCGGAGGTGTTGCACCTGCGGGTGGTAGATTCCAGCGATCAGAGCCTGCGGAAGTGGACGCGACTCGATGGGCTTGCAGCGGATGTATTGCTGGACCGTGGAAGCTACAAGGCGGGGGAGGATATCCCGCTGCACCTGGCGATCGCGAACTTCGCGGCGATGGTGCCGGTGTATAGCTGGGACCCGGCCTGGGATCCTTGCAGCGCAGTTGGAATCCAGGTTTTGGATGAGCAGGGGAGGCCGCTTCCAGAGAGCAGTCGGAGTCATGATTACGCTCAGATTTGCAGCGGGCACGGGTTCGGGCCAAGACTTTTTGAGGTCGGGAAGATCGCGTCGCTGGAGTGGACGCTGCAATCGACAGGCTGGCTGCCGAAGCTGCCGGGAAAGTACACCATCGTGCTGACCTGGTGCACCAGCACAGGGAAGGTGGCGCAGCCGAAGAACGGTGGTTGGACCGCGGACTTGAAGCCGTACGCTACGGTGCAGGCTCGGGCGGCAGTGGAGATTGTTGCGGCGGATGGTAAGGCTGGGAGCCGATGAGGACCACAGGCGACGAGGTGATCCGAGAGCGCTGATTTGTGAGCTTTAAGCTGAGTAGCTCTAAGCTGAGAGCCTGGTGCAGTTGTAGGCGTGCGCAGGATGAGCCTGTTCTTTGATCCGCTCTCTGTCCGTCGCGTCCGTGTACTCACTTCGCCTGAGCGTTACTCGTAGCGGAGCGCTTCGATGGGGTCGAGGTTCGAGGCGCGCAGGGCCGGGATCATCCCGCTGATGAGGCCCACTACGATCAGGATGACGACCGAGACCACGACCGATTGCCAGCTGATGAGCAGGCGGATGTCCGCGGCTTCGGCGTTCGAGGCGACGGCGCTGTAGAAGGGAATCCGGCCGACGGCCGCCGAGACGATGTACGCGAGCGCGATGCCAAGGCCGCCGCCAAGCCCGGTGATGACCAGAGCCTCCGACAGGAACTGCAGCAGGATGTGCTTGCGCCGCGCGCCGAGCGCCTTCTCGACGCCGATCTCGCGCGTGCGCTGCTGCACGCTGACCAGCATGATGTTCATCAGGCCGATGCCGGCGATGCCGAGCGTGAGCGTGCCGATGAAGGCGAGCATGACCGTAAGCAGCGTGCTGAGCAGGCGGAACTGCGCGAGCTGCTCCATGATGTTGGCGACGTAGATCGCGTTGTGGTCTGAGGGTTTGAAGTCGTGCGTGGAGGCGAGGACCTCGCGCGCGGCTTTCTCGCTCTTTTCAAAGTCCCCGTTATAGCTGAACCAGATGCCATCGAGGTACTTCGTGTCCTTCAGGTCGGACATCGTGGAGAAGGGCACGAGCACGCCGCGATTGATGTCGTCGTCGCCCTCCTGCATCTTGGGCTTCTGCACGCCCACTACCTCGAAGGCTACGCCGGCAAGATGCACGGTCTGGCCGAGCGCGTACATGCCGGAGAAGAGCTTCGTCTTCGCCTCCGAGCCCAGGACGCAGACGTGCGCGCGCTGGGCGACGTCGGCCGGGGTAAGCGCGCGGCCTTCGGCGATGTCTTTTTTCTGGATGGTCTGGAGTTCGGGGTAGATCCCGTCGACCGACCAGGTGAAGGAGTGCAGATCGTTCGAAACCACGACGTTCTTGCTCACGTCGGCGGAGACGAGGATGACGCCGGGGACCGATTCCTGGATGCGCTCGACATCGTCGACGGTAAGGCGGACCTTGACGCCGGCCTTTTCGCCGCCGGCCTGCTCGCTGGTGGTGCCGGGAAAGATGCCGATCTCGTTGGTGCCGAACTGCGCGAAGATCTGCTCGCACGCGTGGCCGAAGCCCGCACCGTACGCGAGCAGCAGCACCACCGTGGCGATGCCCCAGGCCATGCCGACGACGGTGATGGTGGTGCGCCGGCTGTTGTGGCGCATCGCGCCGATGGCCTGGCCGAAGATGTCTTTGAGCATTAGTCCTTCCTCAGGGCTTCGACGGGTTCGAGCATCGCGGCCTGGCGCGCGGGGTAGACGCCCGCGACGACGCCGCACAGGCTGAGGGTCCCGACCGCCAGCGCTGCCGACCAGGGTACGAGTTGCGGCGGGTCGAAGCCCTGCATCTTGCCGGCGGCGAGCGCATTGAGCAGCGCCATGAAGCTGCCGGCGCCGACGATGCCGATGAGGCCGGAGAGCCCGGTGAGGGTGAGGCCCTCGAGCAGGAACTGCGTCATGATGGAGCGGTTGGTGGCGCCGAGCGCCTTGCGCAGGCCGATCTCCTTCGTGCGCTCGCTGACCGTGACGAGCATGATGTTGACGATGCCGACCGCCCCGAGCGCGAGCGTGACGATGCCGACACCGCCAAGGAAGACGTCCATGGCGAGGAAGATGACGCCGATCATCTGGTTCGATTTGATGGAATCCCACTCCTCAAAGGCGTCCTTGTTGTTGGGGTCGAAGCCATGGTTCTGGCCGACGAGGCGATGCACCTCGGCCTTGGCGGTCTCGCTCTGGTCGTCGGTGGTGGGCTGGTATTGGATGGAGCTGATGGCGTCCTGCGGGATGTTTTCGCCCTTGATGGGGTAGAGCTCAAGCATGGTCGAAAGCGGGATGTACACCTTCTGGTTGTTGCCGTTGTTATCGCCGTGGCCAACCTTTTGCGCGACGCCGATCACCTCGAAGCGGGTGCCGTTGATGGTGATGAACGAGCCGACGGAGCGGCGCTCTTCAAACAGAAGCTGGTTGTTCTTCTGGCCGAGCACGACGACGCGCCGCGCCAGGCGCTCGTCTTCGTCGTCGATGAAGCGACCGGCGGCGAGGGGCAGGTTGCCGATCTGGGGATAATTCGGCTGGATCCCCCAGGTGGCACCGCTGGCGGAGGAGAACTCGCTGACCTCCTTCAGGTCGTCGCGGCTGAGGATCGCTGTGGAGTTGCGGACGTGCGGCGCGCGAGTGCGGATGGCGTCGGCGTCGGCTATGGTGAGCTTGTAGGGAATCATGCCGGTGTGCTGGTTGCCGACGGCGGGGATGATTCCGCCCCACTCCCAGATGAAGTCGGTGCCGATTTGGGCGAGATTCTTGCGCTGGCCGGAGCGGAAGCCCTCGCCGAGGCCGACCAGCAGCAGCAGCGACGCGACGCCCCAGGCGATGCCGAACATGGTGAGGAACGAGCGCAGGCGGTTCGACCAGATGGACGAAAAGACCTGCCGGAGGATGTCGCCGAAGGATTGCACGAGGGGGTATACGCAGGGTGAGGGGTTTGGGTTCCGATAGACTGGGCCGCTGGGAGTTTCTTTTAGAGCGGCGGGCGAAAGGGACGGAGAAGCGCGCATGGGACGAGAGCATCCGGGGCTGACAGTCTGGTTTACCGGGTTGAGCGGTGCCGGCAAGAGCACGCTGAGTGCGGCTGTCGCGGCACGGCTGCGGGCGGACGGCTGCCGGGTGGAGACGCTCGATGGCGACGAGGTGCGGGCGTATCTCTCGCGGGGGCTCGGCTTCAGCCGGGCGGATCGGGATGAGAATATCCGGCGTATCGGGTTTGTCGCGGGCTTGCTGACGAAGCATGGGGTGATCGTGCTGGTTTCGGCGATCTCCCCGTATCGCGCCGCGCGGGACGAGGTGCGCGAGCGGGTGGGCCGCTTTCTGGAGGTTTTCGTCAATGCGCCACTTGCAATCTGCGAGGAACGCGACGTGAAGGGGCTCTACCGGCGGGCGCGCGCGGGGGAGATCCGTGCGTTTACCGGAGTGAGCGACCCGTATGAAGCGCCGCTGGCGCCCAATGTGGAGTGCTGCACCGAGTTTGAGACGGTCGAGCAGAGCGCCGCAAAGGTGCTGGCGGCGATCCGGCAGCGGCTTGCGGTGAACCGGAACTTACCCGGCTAAGGATGGTATGTGGATTTAGGATGGTTGAGACGGGTTTGCGGGGAGACGAGACGCGATGGCTGTAGCGGATGAGCGGAAAGACGACGTAGCAACACAACCGCAAGAGGTTGCGGCGGCCGAAAAGAAGGCAGAGTCGGAGACGCCGCTCGAGGCGCTTTCGTCGATCTGCGCGGTGCTTGCGATTGGGCTGTTTGTGATGGAGTTCGTCTTCCAGAACTTCGTGATTCCCTCGGGCTCGATGGAGAAGACGCTGCTGATTGGCGACCACGTGCTGGTGGACCGGATTACGTTTGCGCCGCCCACGACATGGGCCCCGTTTGTGCATTATCGCGAACCGCGCCGCGGCGACGTGATCGTCTTCCTGAAGCCGAACCCGGAGACGCCGGACCTGGTGCTGGTGAAGCGGCTGATCGGCGTTCCCGGCGACCATATTCACCTGCTGCATGGCGTCGTTTACCTGAACGGCGTGGCGCAGAAGGAGCCCTACGCCGCAATGCCGACCGAGGATGGCGACGAGGAAGACCGCTATACTCCGTCGCGCGACGACTTTCCGGCGCAAGGTGTGCCGTATGGCGCCACCGAGGTGTGGACCGAGGAGATGCCGTCGCATCTGGTCGACGGCGATATCGTGGTGCCGCCGGGCAAGGTGTTTGCCATGGGTGACAATCGCGAGCACAGCGCGGACGGGCGATTCTGGGGTTTCGTGCCGCGGGAGAACATTCTGGGTCGGCCGCTGTTCAACTATTGGTCGTACGAGACGACGGCTGATGCCATGGACGAGCAGCAGGCGAGCCTGGGCACACGGGTTGGTTCCTTCTTTACTACCGCGCTCCACTTCTTCGATCGCACGCGCTGGAAGCGGACGTTCCATCTGATTAAATAACGAAGGTTCCACGGCTGCTCACGGGTTTTGACGCTTGGGAAAAGACGCAATGCAGGAGACGCAACAGGTGCGGCAGGAGATCCCCGGTGCGCCGGACGATGCGGCACGACGTGAGATCGCTTCCGAGGCGTTGATGGCCGCGGCCGGCTACAACGCCTCTGGCGGCTACGCCGACGAGATCGAGGCGGAGGACCTGGAGCCGCAGCCGTTGACCCCGGAGTCGCGGCGCCGCGTAATGTGGGGAATCGCGCTACTGGTGGTGCTGGGTCTGGCGGCCGTGCTGCCTCCGCTAATCAACGTGAATCGGTACCAGCGGCGCATTGTGACCAGCATCAGCACCAGCCTGGGACGTCCGGTGCACCTGGATTCGGTAACGCTGAACCTGTTGCCGCTGCCGTCGTTTACGCTGACCAACTTTGTTGTCAGCGAAGACCCGTCGTTCGGATCGGAGCCTGTGATCCGCGCGAACTCGGTACGCGCGACGCTGCGTATGCGTTCGCTCTGGCAGCGGCGTGTAGAATTTTCGCGCATCTCGCTGGACGAACCGAGCGTGAACCTGGTGCGGCGGCCGGATGGCCGGTGGAATATCGAGAGCATCCTGCTGCAGGCCTCGCGTATACCGGCTGAGCCGACGGCGCAGAAAAAGGCCGGCGCCGCGCCGCGGTTTCCGTATATAGAGGCTACGGGTGGCCGCGTCAACCTGAAGCAGGGACTCGACAAGAAAGCGATCTCGTTGACCGACGCGGAGTTTGCCTTGTGGCTTTCGGCGCCGAACGTGTGGCGGCTGCGGCTGGAAGCGCATCCGGCGCGCACCGATACGGCGGCGACCGACACCGGGTTGTTTCGAATGGAGGGCACGCTCGGCCGCGCAGAGTCGCTGGCCGCGGTTCCAGTCGATCTGCAGGCGCAGTGGAACGCCGTTCCGCTGGGCGCGGCGAGCTGGGTGGTGATGGGCGGCGACATGGGCGTGCGCGGCGATCTGAACGTGAGCGCAAATGTGAAGGGAACTATCGGCACGCACTCGGTGACCAGCCGGGTGGAGCTGCATAACCTGCGGCGGGCGGACTTCGTTCCGGCGCAGATGCTGGATGTGGACATCGATTGCCGGGCGCATGCCGACGGATTCTTTCACCTCTCAGATTTGGACTGCGGTTGGGCGGGTGCGGGCGATGGCAGCGGACTGACCGTTACCGGCGAGGTTCCGGATACACGGAAATGGCAGGCGGCGCAGCTGGAGGCGCGCTGGATGAAGGTTCCGGCGAGTGCGCTGCTGGACGCGATGCGGGTTGCAAGCTCGCGCGATTCGAGCACGCTGAGGGCGGGCGGTCTGGTCTCTGGAGAGCTGCGCTGCTGCGACGAGGCGACGGCGCTGCTGGCCTCCGGCAGCTTCGCCGTGGCGCACGCGCGGATGACGGTTGGGAATGACACTCCCACCGTGAACGAGACGGCCGATGTGGATGGCGAGCTGGCAAACGGCGTGTTGACTGTGGCGCCGGTGCCGCTGGCGCTGGGCGGTGCGCAGCCGGCTGTGCTCACGGTCTCCGCGGACAAGGCCGGGCTGCGGATGCATTTGACCGGTCCGGTGCTGCGATCGAAGTTGATGGAGCTGGCGAAGGCGCTGCCGATGTTCGGCGATGGGCTGGAGGCGGCGTTGCCCGCGTTGCCGGGTGCGCCGGCGGCCGAGAAGCTGGCGGCAGAGAAGCCTGCCGGCGACAAGCCTGCCGGCGACAAGCCTGCTGGCAAGGCGCCTCAGCCTAAGATCGTCGAGACGCCGCTGCGACTGGATCTGGCGGCGACTCGCCCATGGGGCGGGGCGCAGGTTTGGACCGCGGCAGTGACGAAGCGGCCGGAGCGGCACCGGTAACGAGCTGGCGGTTTGCATTTGCGCAGCCTGGATGTGTAATCGGTAGCTGTATTTGAACAGCTGTCAGCTTTCAGCTTTTTAGCTCAAAGCTGACAGCTGATCGATCACAGCTCTTGGTTTCCAGCAGAGCGAACGTTTATAAGAGTCACGCGCCTGCACAAGCAGTGACTAGTGCTTGGAGTTCGCGGTGTGCGGGTGCTTGCCGAGGTCGTGCCAGGTGGTCTCGGGCATGTCGACGTCGAAGTGCTTGGCGGCGGCTTTCAGGTTGGCGAAGGCCTGCTCGCGGTCGGAGTCGGACACGTCCTTCACCTGGTCGAAGCGCGCGATGGCGTTGCGGACGTGGCTCGCGTCGGTCATCGGCTCTTTGCGCTGCCTGGGGAAGGCGTAGGCGGAATCGGGCAGGTTGTCGCGGTTGTCGCGGCTGCTGGATTCGTGGTCGTGCGGGCGCCAGGTGGCTTTCATCGTAAGTCCTCCTTGCCTATGGGATGGCGGGCACACGCCGGGGAGTGGCTTCGGCGTCGCTGGTATGCTGCTTGCATGACGAAGACAAGCGGGGTTGTGGCAGGGTTGCTGCTGGGTGCAACCTGTGCGTTGGGGCAGGGCAATGGGGCGGGGGCTGGCGGCGTTTCAGCGGCGGGCATGGTTTCGACGGCGAAGGTGATCGTGCTGAAGTCCTCGCGCATGCTGGATGTGGCCGATGGCCGCGCTGTTGCGCCGGGACTGGTCGTCGTCACGGGCAACCGGATCACGAGCGTGGGCGGCGAAGCGCCGGCCGGGGCGGAGGTGATCGACCTGGGTGACGTGACGTTGATGCCCGGGATGATCGACGCGCACGTACACCTCTTCCTTCATCCCGGCGCGGAGGATCTGCAGACCGTTGAAGAATCGGTGCCGAAGCGGACGCTGATCGCCATGGCGCAGGCGAAGCTCGACCTCATGGGTGGCTTTACCGCCGAGCGCGACATGGGTACGGAGGGTGCCGGCTCGGCCGACACCGCCGTGCGCGAGGCGATCAACTCCGGGCTGTTTCCAGGGCCGCGCATGCGCATGAGCGGCAACGCGATCGACCCGCTGGGCGGCCATGAGGATGCGAACCGCTTCAACCCGGCGCAGCACGTGCTCTCGAACGCGGATCGTGCCAATGATTCCGAGCAGATCATCGAGACCATTCGCGAGCAGCGCAAGGAGGGCGCGGACTTCACCAAGGTGTACGAGACCGGCCGCGATATCTTGGTCGACGGAGTCTTCAAGACGCCGTACCAGTACACCGAAGAGCAGTTGCAGGCGGCAGTGACCGAGGCAAACCGCTACGGGCTTGGGCCGGGGCACGGCGTGGCGGTGCACGCGACCGGTGAGCCCGGAACCGGCTACGCCGTGGCCGCGGGCGTCATGTCGGTCGATCACGCCTACCAGTTGAGCGACGAAACCATGCGCGCGATGAAGGAGAAGGGAATCTTCGCCGTGCCGACGTTCGCCATCGCGGAGTATTTTGCCGACCATGCTTCGTCCCCGGCCGCAGCCGAGCGCGAACGCGCGCAGCAGGCCTACCATGCGGCGGAGTTCAAGAAGCAGCTCGCCGCCGGTGTGCCGATGGCGGTCGGCAGCGACGTCGGTCCGTTTCCGCACGCCACCCAGGCACGCGAGCTGGAGCTGATGGTGCAGTACGGGATGACTCCGGCGCAGTGTCTGCAGGCGGACCTGCTGAACGGCGCGAAACTGCTCGGCTGGGCAGGCCAGATCGGCGAGCTGAAGCCCGGGTACTATGCCGATGTGATCGCGGTTGAGGGCGACCCGCTGCAGGATATCTCCGCGGTGACGAAGGTGCGGTTCGTGATGAAGGATGGTGTGATCTGGAAGGGCAACGGCGCGGCCGGCACCAAGTAGCAGATGGCTTACGTGCCCACCTTGTCGTCGGCCGACGGACCATAGACGCCGGGAACCGGCACGTCGAGCAGCCGCAGGTAGACGCCGAGCTGCGCGCGGTGATGGACCAGGTGTCCGAAGACCATGTGCTGGAAGGTGCAGGAGCGCGAGGAGTTGGAGAAGACAAGGTCACCCACGCCGAACTTCCAGGGCTGCTCGAGGTCTGCGTCAGTTGACTTGGCGAGGAGTGCGCGAAGATCGGCCGCGAGGGTGTTGAACTCCGCAAGCATCTGCTCGCGAGACACGAACGCCAGGCTGGGGAACTTCGCAGTCGCGGCATCCAGCTCCGTCGTGGTGAGGATGAGCGTTCCGAGCGCGGGCAGCGTGGCAATATGCATCGCGAGACGCCCCAGCGGCATGGACTTCTCGTGCGGCTTGAACTCCACATTGTTATCAGGAACCGTGCCGAGAATGCGGCGGGTCATGGCCACTTCCAGATCGAGGGGTTCGAGAAGAACTTCGGCAGTCGTCATGGCGGTCTCCTGTACGCGGAGACCATGGTAGCGGAAGAGACTCGTCCCAGCGAGGCGGGCAGGCAGCAGCCCACTCCGCGCGAGCCGCGCGTGGAGTGGGCAGGTGGATTACTTGTCGTCGGCGGTCGGTCCGAAGGTGCCCGGAACGGGGATGTCCAGCAGCCGCAGGTACACGCCCAGCTGCGCGCGGTGATGAATCATGTGGTCCAGGAACATATTGCGGTAGCTCTCGTACCGGGTCGCCTGGCGGATGACATTACCCTGACGCGAAAGCGTAAACGTCTCGTCGAAGGCAGCATCAGTGATGGTCGGAAGCGTCTCGAGTACCCGCGCGGCCAGCGGCTCGAACTCAGCAAGCAACTCGGCCTTGGTCGCCATCCGCAGGATCTTGCGCGGGTCTTCGGGCGTGCCCATATTGATGCCCGGCAGCGTGAGCATGAAGCAGGCGAAGCCGGGAAGCTCCGCCACATGGCCGGCCAGGCGCGTCAGCGGCATCGACTTCTCGTGCGACTTGAAGTCGTTATGGCCGTCGGGCACGGCGGTCAGGATTTTACGGGTGTTTTCAAGCTGGTGCTGGAGCTCGGGCAGCAGGCGTTCGGCTAAGGTCATTCGGTTTCTCCGGAGGATGGGACGACGGGTGAAGGGGAATCGACGCAAAAAATTCGTGTTGCAAAGCAGGAAGCTGCATGAGGAAAAGGGCTGTGATTCATGAGCTGACAGCCAGGTCGCTGGGAGCTGACAGCTCTGTCTTAGGGGTATTCCGCACAAAAGCCTGGGCTGGCAGGAGTTTAGACTATTGAGGTGGATACCTCGACAATCGTCATTCTGGATTTCGGTTCGCAGTACACGCAACTCATCGCCCGGCGCATCCGCGAGTTCAACGTCTTTTCGGTCGTATTGCCGTGCACCGCGCCGCTCGACCAAGTGAAAGCGCTCAACCCCAAAGGCGTCATCCTTTCGGGCGGCCCCAGCTCCGTCTACGACGCGGACGCGCCCGTCGCCGACGAGGCCGTGCTCGCGCTCGGCATTCCCGTTCTGGGTATCTGCTACGGCCTGCACTTCATGACGCACCACCTCGGCGGCAAGATCGAGCCCGCCGCAAGTCACGAATACGGCCACGCCCAGATCACTCTGATCAAGGAAACGCCGCTCTTCGCCGGACTGCCCGGCACCATCGACGTCTGGATGTCGCACGGCGACCACGCGGCGAAGCTCGCGCCCGGCTTCGAACTCGTCGCCGAAAGCGAAAACGCCATCGCCGCCATCGCAAACGAAGAAAAGCGCATGTGGGCCGTCCAATTCCACCCTGAGGTCGCGCACACCCGGCAGGGCATGGAGCTGCTCAAAAACTTCGTCATTGGCATCTGCGGCGCCGAAGCCGACTGGACCCCCGAACACTTCATCCAGTCGACCGTCGAGCGAGTCCGCGCGCAGGTAGGCTCCGGCCACGCCATCTGCGGGCTCAGCGGCGGCGTCGATTCCTCCGTCGCCGCGGTGCTCGTCGCCAAGGCGATCGGCGACCGGCTCACCTGCATCTTCGTCAACAACGGCGTGCTGCGCAAAGAAGAGTTCGCCAAGGTGCAGAAGACCATGCGCGAGCAGCTCGGGCTTAACGTCGTCGCCGTCGACGCGTCCGAACGTTTCCTCGCCCGGCTCGCCGGCGTCACCGACCCCGAAACCAAGCGTAAGGCAATCGGCGGCGAGTTCATCGCGGTCTTCGACGACGAGGCCAAGAAGATCTTCGAAGCCGAAAAGTCGTCCGGCGAGGAAGTCGCCTGGCTCGTGCAAGGCACGCTCTACCCCGACGTCATCGAATCCAGCAGCGTCAAGGGCCCATCGCAGACCATCAAGAGCCACCACAACGTTGGCGGCCTGCCCGCGGATATGAAGCTGAAGCTCATCGAGCCCCTCCGCGACCTCTTCAAGGATGAAGTTCGCCGCATCGGCCGCGACCTCGGCATGCCGGCCGAGATCATCGATCGCCAGCCGTTCCCCGGCCCCGGGCTCGCCGTCCGCATCCTCGGCGAAGTCACCGCTGAACGCGTGGCGCTGCTCCAGGAAGCCGACGAGATCGTCGTCGCGGAGATCAAGGCCGCCGGCCTCTACAAGCAGCTCTGGCAGAGCTTCGCCGTGCTGCTCCCGGTCAAATCCGTCGGCGTGATGGGCGACCAGCGCACCTACGCCTCCACCTGCGTCGTGCGCGCGGTCGAAAGCGAAGACGGCATGACTGCCGACTGGGCCGCGCTCCCCTACGACGTGCTGCGCAAGATCTCCTCGCGCATCGTCAGCGAAGTCCGCGGCATCAACCGCGTCGTCTACGACATCACCAGCAAACCCCCCGGCACCATCGAGTGGGAATAAGCGCCTGACCCACTCGCTAAAGCATTTCTCCTTGAGCTGTAGCGATCCTCACGTGCCCCATGCATCGGGCTTCTTGCGATGCGTGGGAACCTGGACGCTACACCTGCTGAAGAAATGGGCTAGTGGCTGCGGGAGCGGCGAAACAGCGAGATCGCAAACAGCGTGACGAACCAAATGGCCGCCACCACTAGCGCAAGCACGACCAGCGCTGACACCAGCAGCGCGCCGCCCTGGAGAAACGCGTCGGCGCAGACCTTGAGGATGGCCTGGATGAGGCCGACCAGGATGCGGATAATCGTCAACAGCCGGCTCCGAGGTGGGGGAGGATGGAGTGCTGGATCAGAGTGTAGCGCAGCTTGGACTGAGGAGGTAGGCCCGGAGCGTTGCAGCACTCCGGGCGCGGGCTCAAACTGCGGCTGAGTCGAGCTCTTCCATGCTGTTGGCGCCGAACTTCGTGTACCACGGCGTCGCAGCCTTCAGCGCTTCGTTGACGTTCTGGATGTTCTCGACGCCGGTCGTCTCCAGCCACTCGCGGAACGCCGCGGCGCCCTGCCTGGCGTAGATGGGGATGCCTTCCTTCCAGGTGGCGCGGCCGCACAGCACTCCGTTGAATTTGGTGCCGGATTCCGCGGCCAGTGCAAGCGTCTCGATGAAGACCGGGTTCGAAACGCCGGCCGAAAGATAGATGAACGGCTTGTGCGTCATGGTCTCCGCGTCGCGGAAGTGCTGCAGCGCCTCTTCGCGCGTGTACGCCTTTTCGCCCTTGTAGGACTTGCTGCCTTCGACGTAGGCCATCTCGACCGGCACCTCGACCTTCAGCACGTCGACGTTATAGCGGGCCTTGCCGAACTCGGCCATGGAGCCGGAGACAATCTCCGGCTTCTTCCTGGCGTATGCGAGCGACTTCTCATCGCCGCCCATCGCGTCGTAGCCCACGAATTCGAGGAAGAACGGGATGTCATGCGCGATGCACTCGTCGCCGATGCGCTCGATGAAGGCATGCTTGTGGTCGTTGATCGCGGTCTTCTCAAACGGCGTGTAATAGAGCAAAACCTTCACGCAATCGGCACCCGCTTCCTTCAACCGGCGCACGCTCCAGTTGTCCAGCAGGTCGGGCAGGCGGCCAGGCGTCGCGGAGTCGTAGCCGGTCTTTTCGTACGCGAGCAGCAGGCCCGCGGAGTTGCGATTCTTCAGCGCTTCCAGTCCAAATTCCGGGTCGAGCAGGATGGCCGAGGAGTAGCGCGTCAGCACATCGGTCACCAGGGTCTTGAACTCTTCAAGGTCGTTCGGCTGCACCACGCCGCCGCGCTCGTGCGCCAGCGATTTCTGGAGCGAGCCGCGCTGATCCATGGCGGCTGCGGCGATGACGCCACGGGCGTCCGATACGGCTTTCAGTCCTGCAAGTTTTCCGGGTGTGGGCTTCATAGGTCAATCTCTCCTGTGCGTTGGATGCGCGTAAGGCGGTCGGGTTCATTCTACAGAGGAGATGTTGCAGAAGGGCCTATGCGCAGAAGTTAACACAGAGGAACCGCCGCTCAACCGACTGCCTCCTCCGGGTCGCACGCCCAGACCAGCGGACACAAAGCAAAGGCAAATCTGAGAGCTAACAGCTAAAGGCAAGAAGCTAAGAGCTAATAGCGAGCAGCTCGCAGCTACTCTTCACGGCAGCCACGTGGTCGGGTAGCGCTCAAGCGCAGCCCGTACAAGCTGCGACCGCGTGCGCACCCCGGCCTTGGCGAAAAGCTCCTGGATACTGGCCTTGATAGCAGTTTCGGACACGTCCAGCCGCGAGGCAATCTCCTTGTTCGAAAGGCCATCCAGGATCGCGTGGAGCACCTGCCGCTGGCGTTCGGTCAGGGTGCGCGGCGTCGGCTGTTGCGGTGTCGTCGGCAGCGCTTCGGGCGGCCACCATGCGCCGCCCTCAGCCACCGCGCGGATGGCTTCCAGCAGGTCGCGCGTGCCGGTCTGCTTCAGGACGATGCCCGCCGCGCCCAGGTTCAGCGCCGTCAGCGTCGCCGAAGGATTCATGCCCGCTGTCAGCATCAGCACGCGCGCCGGGTTGTGGGTCAGCCGCAGGAACTGGAGCAGATCGGTGCCGGGCTCGGGTCCAAGGTCGTAGTCGAGCAGGATCAGGTCGACCGGCGACTCCTTCAGGATCGCCCGTGCCTCCGCAATCGTCGCACAGTGTCCGGCGACTTCGAGCGTCGGCTCTTCGGCCAGGAAGCGCACCAACGACTCTCGTAAGAGGGTGTGGTCGTCGATCAGAAGGATGCGCGTGGGCTCGTTCACAAGGCTGGCTCTTCCGGGTTCGATGCGATCGGCAGCGTGACGGTGAACGACGCGTGGCCGGGTATGGGCGTGTAGTGCAGTTCGCCGCCGAAGCTCCGCGCAAAGGCCCGCGACAAGTACAGCCCGAGACCGGTCGCATGGGCACCGGGCTGAAATGGCCGGAACAGCTCCTCCGGATGCGGCACGCCACCGGCGTTGTCGATCAGCTCGACGGCCACCAGACTCCCCGTGCGCCGCGCGCTGATGCTCAACGTTCGCGGCTCTTCGCTGGCCTTCAGCGCGCGAACGCTGTTCGTCGTCAGATTCAGGAAAATCTGCAGCAGGTTGGTGCGATCCGCCCAGACCTGCGGCAGCGCGGGATCCAGCTTCCACGTGGAATGAATCTCGTCCTCTGCCAGCGCCGGTGTGACGACAATCCGCAGGTCATCCAGCACCGAAAGCAGGTCGACCTCACTCTTTTCATCCGGGTATTGCAGCAGGTCAACCGAGGCAATCTTTTCAAGCGCGATCACAAGATTGCCAAGCGCCTCAAAATCCTTGTTGCTGCCCAGCAACTGACTCCGCAGCAGATTCTGATGCACCACGGAAATAGCCCCGCACACATTGCGAATCTCATGCGACACAGCCGCCACCGCAATCCGCGAGCCCGCAAGCATCTGGTGCAGGCTCGACTCCTCGCGGGTGCGAAGCTCCTCTGACGCATCGAGGATCAACGCCGCCAGGCGCGCCCCCGAATTCGTCCGGTAGGTGGAGAAGCAGATCTCAGCTAGAAAGGTTTCGCCATCGCTCCGGTACCCACGCGACTGCATCACCGCGCGAAACACCTGGTCGGACGCCGCCGTCCGCGCGATATTCGCGAGGGCAGGGAAGAACTCCTGCAGACTCCGCGCGGTCAGCCCGTCCGTCGCAACCGCCAGAATCCGGTGCGCCGCATCGTTCGCCGTCAGAATCTCCCCGGCCGTGTTGCTCGTCAGAATCGCCGCCGGGCTCGATTCAATCAAGATCTTCAGCTGCTCCTCAGCCTCCTGCCGCGCATTCCGCTGCAGCTCGATCTCATGCAGATGCGCCAGCGTCAGCTGATTATTACGGTGCGCCGTATACACGAAGATGCCCACCGTGACGAACGCGGCGAAGTAAAGCGTATCGCGCGGCACACCGGTGCGCACGTCCCAGTTGAACGGGTCGAACAGCTCTGCCAGCAACGTGCACAGCGCCGCCGTCCCCACCGTCTGCCACGGCTTCAAAATCCGCCCCAGCATCAGCATCGGCACCAGGTACAGGAAGCCCAGCGGAATGTTATCCGCAGACTCCCAATCCGCAACAGCGATCAGCACGATCAGCAGCGCAGCCCCAGTCAACACGAGTTTTCGGCGATGTTCGGCGAGACGCATCAGGCTCCGGAGCGGCAGTGCGTGGAACCCCTCATTTTTGCATGAGCAACCCACCGTTCGCCGCTGCAGCCACCCCTCCAAACCACTCAGTTGTCCGAAAGATAGCCTTCGCAAACTGAAAGATAGTCCTTCGCAAGACGCGGGATAGGTAACCCCCCGCGCCTCCGCAACGTAGGCTTAAATGCAGGCTGGACGCGGCTTTCGCGCTTCACTCGAATGAATCGCTCGGTGCAGAGGATGAGTCTAAGCGTTGTCCCGGGTTTTACAAAAATCTTAGACAGGATGGGATAGGCTCGGAGAAGTCCCAAAGACGTGTTTCGACTGATGCGGAAGGTTCGAGGAAACGATATGACCGTGGAAGCTGGGGCTGTGCTGGCGGGTGGGTTCGCCGGACATGCCAGGTATGGAATGAAGCGTAGCGCGGTCCTGCTCACGGCCGGGCTGGTATGCCTCGGCTTGACCGCCTGCAAGAAGAAAGAGTTCACCCCCGCCGACGGCGCGCCGCCCTCTACCCAGCCGGTCGAAACCGGCGACATGAGCCTCGTCTCGGTCGACAAGCCCAACCTCTTCCCGCTCGTCTTCGCCAACACCTACAACGCGCCCGCGGAGCTCAACGTCACCGGCACGGTCTCGCCCGATGTCTCGCGCGAAGTACCCGTCATCTCGCTCGCCAGCGGCCGCGTGGTCGATATCAAAACCCGCCTCGGCGACGCCGTCCACAAGGGCCAGCTCCTGCTCGAAGTGCAAAGCCCCGACATCACCAGCGCCTTCGACGCCTACCTCAAAGCCGTCAACGACGAGCAGCTCGCCAACAAGGCCTACCAGCGCGCCAAGCTGCTCTACGGCGAGGGCGCCATCCCGCTCAGCACGCTCGAGCAAGCCGAAGACAGCGAAAAGGATGCCAAGGCCGACCTCAACGCCGCCGAGCAGCAGCTCAAAACCCTCGGCGTCGACAAGGATCATCCCAGCAGCCTCGTCCCCGTCTACGCCCCCATCAGCGGCGTCATCATCGCGCAGAACGTCACCAACGCGGCGGCAGTCGGGGTCACCTACGCCGGGTCCTCTTCCGCCTTCACCATCGCCGATCTCTCCGACGTCTGGGTGCTGTGCGACGTTTATGAAAACGACCTTCCCAAGATCGCCATCGGCCAGGAAGCCAGGATCCATCCCAACGGCTACCCCGACAAGGTGCTGACCGGCAACATCTCCGAGATCGATCCGTCGCTCGACCCTACCCTGCGCACCGCCAAGGTTCGCATCCAGCTGCGCAATCCCGGCTTCCTGAAGCTCGGCATGTTCGTCAACGCAACCTTCGTCTCGAAGAAGAGCGACCAGTACCCGGTCGTGCCCGCGTCGGCCATCCTGCATCTGCACGATCGCGACTGGGTCTTCGTCCCCGCCGGCGGCAACCGCTTCAAGCGCGTGGAAGTGCGCAGCGGCGACATGCTCCCCAACAACCAGCAGGAGGTGCTCTCCGGCATCAACCCCGGGCAGCAGGTGGTCTCCAACGTCTTGCAGCTTGAGGCAACGTTGGAGGCGCAATGATCAAGAACCTGGTCGACTTTGCCCTGAAGAGCCGCATGTTGATTCTGGCGGGCGCGATTCTGCTGTTCGTCTGGGGCGGAATCGCCTTCCACAATCTGCCCGTCGACGCCTACCCCGATGTCGCCGACAACTACGTCAACATCATCACGCAGTGGCCCGGCCACTCCGCCGAAGATATCGAGAAGCAGGTCACCGTCCCCACCGAGATCGCCATGGCCGGCGTTCCGGATATGAAGACGCTCCGGTCCTTCACCCTCGCCGGCATCTCCAGCATCGTGATGAACTTCAACGATGACTCCGACAACAGCTGGAACCGCGAGCGCGTGCTGGAGCGCCTAACCAGCGTCACCCTCCCGCAGGGAATTCAGCCACAGCTGCAGACCGACTGGAGCCCCGTCGGGCAGATCTACTGGTACACCATCCAGAGCAAGAACCCGTCGATCGATGTGATGGAGCAGAAGTCCATCGAGGACTGGACGCTCGAGAAGCAGTTCAAGAGCGTCCCCGGCATCGTCGACGTCGCCAGCTTCGGCGGGGTGACGCGCGAGTACCAGATCCGCCTCGACCCCGAAAAGCTGGTCGCCTACGGCCTCAACATCGCCACCGTCGAGCAGCAGCTTGCGAACAACAACGTCAACGCCGGCGGCAGCTTTATCGTGGCCGGCGCGCAGCAGATCAACGTGCAGGCGGTCGGGCTCTACGCCAACGTGCAGCAGATCGAAAACACCGTCATCAAGACCCAGGCCGGCACCCCGCTCTACGTCAAGGACATCGCCACCGTCGAGCAGGGACCGAAGATCCGCCTCGGGCAGATCTCGAAGGCCTACCGCGACGAAAACGGGAAGTTGATCGATAACGAAGACGTCGTCGAAGGCTCGCTGCTGCTGCAAAAGGGCGCGGACGCCGAACCGGCGCTCGTAGCGGTCGAGGCCAAGGTCAACGAGCTGAACGGCATCACCGCGCAGCCTGCGCATCCCGGCTACTGGAAAGACTTCTGGTACCACAGGGCAACGCCCGCGGTCGCCGCCGTCAAGGGTCTGCTGCCGCCCGGCGTCACCGTCGTTCCGTTCCTCGACCGCAGCGACCTCGTCCACCTCACCACGCACACGGTGCTGCATAACCTTACCGAAGGCATCATCCTCGTTGTCATCATCCTGATGCTCTTCCTCGGTAACGTGCGCGGCGCCATCATCGTGGCGTTCACCATCCCGTTCGCGCTGCTGTTCGCCTCCATCTGCCTCAGCCTCAAGCACATCCCAGCCAACCTGCTCTCGCTCGGCGCGCTCGACTTTGGCATGGTCGTCGATGGCGCGGTGGTCATGATCGAGAACATCGTTCGCCACCTCAGCCACAACAAGGATCCCAACCGCACCCCGATGGAACAGATTCGCGAGGCCGCGCACGAGGTGCAGCGGCCGGTCTTCTACGCCATCGGCATCATCATCACCGCGTACCTGCCCATCTTTACGCTGCAGTCGGTCGAAGGCAAGCTCTTCCGGCCCATGGCCTGGACCGTCGCGTTCGCGCTGCTGGGCGCGCTGATGTACTCCATGATCGTCGCGCCGGTCATGGCCAGCTTCCTCTTCCGTAAGGGCACCACCGAGTGGGAAAACCCGGTGATGCAGTTCCTGCGCGACCACTACCGCACCGCCGTGAAGTGGGCCATCGAGCATCGCTACATCACCGTCGGCTTCAGCGCGCTCGCCTGCGCCACCTCCATGTACATCATGTTTGGCGTCGTTGGTTCGGAGTTCCTGCCGCACCTGGACGAAGGCGCCATGTGGGTGCGCGGCTCGCTCGCGCCCTCCACCGGCCCCGAAGAGAGCCTGCGCATCTCGAACCAGGCCCGTAAAATCCTCGCCAGCTATCCCGAGGTCAAGGACGTCGTCGACCAGATCGGCCGGCCGGACGACGGCACCGACTGGACCGGCTTCTTCGACACCGAATACTTCGTGGACCTGAAGCCGAAGGAGCAATGGCGGCCCGTCTTCCACGGCAGCAAAGACAACGTCATCGCCTCCATGAACCACCAGCTGGATTCGATCCCGGGCGTCATCTGGGGCTTCTCGCAGCCCATCGAAGACAACATGGAAGAAGCCGTCTCCGGCGTCAAGGGAGAGCTCTCGGTGAAGATCTACGGCGACGACCTGAAGGAGCTGGAGAAGAAGGCCGACGAGGTCGTCAACGTGATGAGCAAGGTGCCCGGCGTCGCGGACCTCGGCGTCTTCCGCCTTATCGGCCAGCCGAACCTGACGTTCACCGTGGATCGCAAGGCAGCCGCACGCTACGGCATCAACGTGTCCGACATTCAAGATGCGATCCAGACCGCTGTCGGCGGCAATGCGGTCAGCCAGGTGCTCGACGGCGAGGCGCGGTACGACCTCGTGCTGCGCTACCAGAAGCAGTATCGTGACACCGAGCAGGCCATCGGGAATGTGAGGCTGCTCTCTCCCAACGGAGAACGCGTTGCACTGTCGCAACTCACCACGATCAACACCGACGACGGCGCGGAAGAGATCTACCGCGAAGGCGAGCAGCGCTACATCGCCGTCAAGTACAGCGCGCGCAACCGCGACCTCGGCAGCACCGTCGAAGAGGCCATCCGGAAGGTGAACGCCGGTGTGCAGCTTCCAGTCGGATATCACTTCGTCTGGGCGGGCGAGTACCAGAGCAAGCAGCGCGCGGATAAGCGCCTCGCCATGATCGTGCCGCTCACCATCCTGCTCATCTTCCTCATCCTCTACATGATGTTCAACTCGCTCAAGTGGGCCGCGTTGATCCTGTGCAACGTCTTCATGGCGCCCATCGGCGGCTCGCTGGCGCTGCTGTTCACCCACACCAACATCAGCGTCAGCTCGAGCGTCGGCTTCCTCGCGCTGTTCGGCGTCTCGGTGCAGACTGGCGTCATCATGCTTGAGTACATCAACCAGCTGCGCGTGCGCGGACACTCGGTCGAAGACTCCGCCATCGAAGGCGCGGTGCTGCGCCTGCGGCCCATCATGATGACCATGCTCGTGGCGACGCTCGGCCTCATGCCGGCCGCCACCTCGCACGGCATCGGTTCGGACTCGCAGCGTCCGTTCGCCATCGTCATCGTCGGCGGCCTCATCGGCGCGCTGGTCTTCAGCGTGTTCCTGCTGCCCACGCTCTACGTCTGGATCTCGCGTCCGGGCGACGTGCTGCCGGCACCGGAAGGGGATATCGAGATTTGAGCATGCATACGGTCTACCGCACCAACACTCCGCTTGTTGTAGGCACACCGTCCTCCGCCCCGTGCAGGACGCAGATCCTTATGAGCACGGCTTCAGCCGAGCCATCTCGGACGCTCGAACAATCCGGCCTTGGCCGCTGGGGTAGATTCGCGGTTGCCGCCTTTCTCCTCTCGACAGTCCTCGCAGCACCCCTCGCCGCCCAGGCAGGAGGCGGTGCCGGCGGAGCTGGCGGAGCCGGAAGTGCAGGCACCGGCGCCACCGGCCCGGGAGCAGCCGCAGCCGGACAGGGCCAGGCCGCTGGACAAGGGCAAGCCGCGGGCGCGCATGGCGGCCAAAACGGGCAGGCCCAGAACGGTCAGACGCCACAGCAGTATGCCGCCGGCGCCAGCCTCATCGTCGATCCGCGCAAGAAGTCGCCCGCCAAGCCAGGCGCACTCACCCTGGAGCAGGTCGTCGAACTCGCCAAAAGCAAGAATCCGACGCTGCTTGCCGCGGAAGCCAACCTGCGCAGCGTCAAGGCGCAGGAGATCCAGGCCGCCGTAAGGCAGAACCCGTATTTCACCTTGTATGGCACGAACGTCACGCTGCCGGCGGAGGGTGCGTCGAACCCGTATTCCTACAGCGCCCAGGTGTCGCGGCTCTTTGAACGCGGCGGCAAACGGGGGTGGCGCATCGACAATGCGAAGGCAACGACGGCGCAGACTCAGGCGCAGCTCGAAGACCAGGTCCGCCAGACCATCCTCAGCGTAAAGACGGCCTTTACCACCATGCTCATCGCCAAGCAGGCCACCCTGCTCTCGCAGGCAAACCTGAAGGAGTTCAGCCACGAGGTGGAGATCGCGAACGACCGCTACAGGGCCGGCGATCTCGCCAGGATCGACTTTGAGCGGCTCGACCTGCAGCTGGGAGACTTCGAGTCCGGCGAGGCGAACGACGTCATCAACCTGCAGCAGGCCAGCGCCCAGTTGCAGACCCTGATCGGATACGACCAGCCAAAGCCGGACTTCGACATCACCGGCGAAGTGGTGCCGCCCGCCATCAACCAGACCAAGGACCAGGTGATGCAGGCGGCGATCGCGAACCGGCCCGACTTGAAGGCCGCCCAGTACGGGGTTCAGGTTGCCGATGCGGCCTACGGCCTGGCGAAGGCCAACGGCACAACCGACCCGACGCTCGAGGGCGAGTACGACCGAAGCGGTACGTACAACTCAGCGGGCTTCTCCATCAACATCCCCCTGCGCATCTTCGACCGTAATCAGGGCAACAAGGAGACCGCGCGCTTCACGGCGGAGGCCTCCCGCTTTACCGTGGCTGCCGCGAAAGATCAGGTCTACTCGGATGTCGAGCAGGCGTGGGTCGGGTACACCCAGTCCAAGCGCCTCTCCGACCGCTACACCGATCACTACCTCGACGAATCAACCGACGTGCTCAAGATCGCACAGTTCGCCTTCGAGCACGGCGGCATCGCCCTCATCGACTACCTGGACGCCCTGCGCGACTCCCGCAGCACCGTCACCGACGCCCTCAACGCCTACCAGAACACCTGGCTCGCCATCCACCAGCTCAGCGCCAGCACCGGCACGGAGATCGTCCCGTAGCCTTGCCCTGGCATCTCGAAGGACGTTTGCATCTTAGGCTGCTCTACGCTTTCCAGAAGGCTGCGCACAGCGGCGAGCTCTTGGGCAAAGAAGTATGGGGGAGGGGATAGCTAGACCGCAGCCTTCAGCGCCTCCTGCTGCAACGCGAAAAGCTGCCGGATTCCGCCTTCCGCCAAATCCAGCATCGCCGTCAGCTCCGCCCGCGAGTACGAATCCTTCTCCGCCGTAGCCTGCGTCTCCACCAGACCGCCCGAAGCCAGCATCACCACGTTCATGTCGACTGTCGCGCGCGAATCCTCCTCGTAGCAAAGGTCGAGCAGCGTGTTTCCATCCACAATCCCGACGCTTGTCGCCGCAATCATCTGTTTCAGAGGGTTCTGCTTCAGCGTTCCCGCCTCGACCAGTTTGCCCAGAGCAATCGCGAGGGCAACCGAAGCTCCCGTAATGGCCGCAGTTCGCGTTCCGCCGTCTGCCTGCAACACGTCACAGTCCAGGATGATCGTCCGCTCGCCCAGCGCCTTCATATCCACGACCGAGCGCAAGGAGCGCCCGATCAACCGCTGAATCTCGTGCGTTCGTCCGCCAATCTTCCCGCGCTCCGCCTCGCGCGGCGAACGCGTCAGCGTCGCGCGCGGCAACATGCCGTATTCCGCGGTCACCCAGCCTTTGCCGGAGTTGCGCATCCAGCCCGGAACTCCCACCTCGACCGTCGCGTTGCACAGCACGCGCGTGTTGCCGGCTTCGATCAGCACCGAACCTTCGGGTGTCGAGATGTATCCGGGAGTGATGCGCGTCGGTCGCAGCGCGTCGGCGGAACGTTTGTCAGGACGAAAAAGTGGCATCTGGAAATTATAGGGCGAGGCGCACGGCGGAACACCACTTTGGACCGCTTCGAAGGACGGCTGAGGCCAAAACGCACCCTTGAAGCGTGTGCGATCGCTCAGAAAAGTCTTGGCCTAACTTCATCGTAGGAGTACGCTTTAGGCTCGATTCCGGGCACAGTGTGATTCTGATTGTAATCATTGCGGGACGCGCTCCGTCTTTGTTCCCACTACGGGAAATGTCAATGCACCTGTGCAACATTGTTGTGTCAAAGGGTCCCACTTAGGTAGTACAGTCACGGCATCAGGGAACTGATTCATTTCGGGATAATTCCCGTTTGCGTTTCGATCGATTGGCGCCTGCTGGAGTCGATTCCTAGTTCAGTTATCAGAGGAGTACAGATTGAACTCATTGGTTAGGGATGTTGTAGGAGGGGAGACCCGAAGTGATACGGTTCGTCGGGTAAGTGGGTCACCCATTATGGGAGAGACTCGGTTGTCAGATGGAAGCCCGCGCGGGGTGGGTGTTCCCGTGCTGAGTGGGTCGGGTTACATCGGGGCGCAACGAGGTTTTAGCGGGACCGAGGCTGCGAGGCCAGGAGGTGCCACGCGCGGCTGGGATATGCCCATGACCGATCACCCGAGGCTCCATCTCCTGGTGGTGGATGACGATCCATCGGTTCGCCGGGGTTGTGTCGAGGTGGGAAGGCGAATGGGGTTCGCGGTGGCGCAGGCGACGGACACGGCTTCGGCCCAGGCCATCATACGGCTGCAGAAGGTCGACCTGATGCTGATGGATCTGCGCATTCCGGGCGCGGAGTCTCGGATTCGGGGCGGTGGGCTGTCGCTGCTGGAGGAGGTAAAGGCTTTGCATCCGGAGATTGCGGTTGTGGTGATGACCGCGTCTGCGACCGTCTCCAGTGCGGTGGAGACGATGCGCCTGGGCGCGGAGGACTACCTGACCAAGCCCTTTTCTGTCGAGGATCTGGCCCGGATCCTCGAACGCGCAACCCAGCGCACGCACATGAATACCGAGAGCCGTCGTCTGCGCGAGCGGCTGCGGAGCCAGCGGGGCGGCGGGCCGCTGATCGGGCAGTCGCCCGAGATGGAAAAGCTCTATCGGATATTGTCCAAGGTGGCCCATTCGACGCATCCCGTTTTGATCCTGGGGGAAGGCGGAACCGGCAAGGAGCTGGTTGCCCGCTGGATTCACTTCAACGGTCCGCAGGCAGCGAAGCCCTTTGTGCCGGTGGATTGCGGTTCGATGCCGCCCGCGGTGATCGAGGGCGAGCTCTTCGGCTATGTGCGCGGAGCGGCACCTCAGCAGCTGGGGGTTGGACCGGCGCAGGCAAAGCAGGGTCTGCTCGCCTCGGCGGACGAGGGCACGGTCTTCCTGGATGATATTGGGGAGCTTCCGCTGGAGTTGCAGTCCAAGCTGCTGCGCGCGCTGCAGGACAGGGCGGTGCGGCCGGTCGGAGGCAGCACCTCGGTGCCGATCTCCGCTCGCGTGCTTGCGGCGACGGACGCGGATCTTGCGCAGATGGTGGAGCAGGGCAAGTTTCGCCGGGATCTTTACTTCCGCCTGAACGTGGTGAGCCTGCGCATTCCCCCGCTGCGGCAGCGCAAGGAAGATATTCCGGAGCTGGCGCAGTTCTTTCTGGATCGCATAGAGCGCGAGACGGGAGCGCGGCGCACGCTGTCGGACGAGGTGTTGCGGGTGCTGATGCTGTATGACTGGCCGGCCAATGTGCGGGAGCTGAAGGCGGCTCTCGACCGGGCCTGCGCGATGAGTTCGGGGCCAGTTGTGACTGTGGGCGATCTGACGTCGCCGCTGCAGCAACTGAGCGAACAGCGAAGGGCAGTCGTTGCGCCGGTGGATTCGGCGCGCAGTCCAAGGCTGCCGGCCGGGCCGATCCAGTCGATCGCCGAGATGGAGCGCGCGGCGATTCTTGGGACCATCCGCCAGTTGAAAGGCGATAAGTTGCTGGCGGCGAAGTTGCTGGGCATCGGCAAGACGACGCTATACCGCAAGCTGAAGGAGTATGGGGTCAACGATTGGGAGGGAATGAGCTAGAGTCGTGCCGGAGACGGGCATTCGTCCGTCGTGCCGGTTGAACGTGCGGCAGAGCGCAACGAGAGGGAGCTGGTCAGGATGAACGACGTCTTGCTGATTGCACAGATTGAGGGTCTGGAAAGCTGCGCTCGCGCCCTGGAGCAGCAGATTGGGGGTCTGGTCGAAGTCGCTCCGGGGCGCTCTGAGGGTTTGAGCGCGGTTCGCCGGCGCGACTTCGGGGTCGTGGCGATCGAGGAGTGTCTTGCTGAGAGCGATCCGGCCTGGGCCGACCAGATCTGGTCGGAGCTGGGATTCGCGGTGCCGCTGCGGGTCAACTTCGCCATCTCCGGGTGCGCCCGGCTGGGACGCGAGGTGAAGGCGGCTCTGGCGCGGCGCGAGGGCGAGCAAGCCGTGGCGCGGCGAGCGGTTGCGACGGAACTGGAGGATGAGTTGAAGTCGAGCCTGACCGGCCTGCTGCTACAGAGTGAACTCGCTTTGCGGGAGCCTGCGGTGCCGCTTACGCTTGAGCCCAAGCTGCGGCACATGGTGGAACTGGCCGGCGCGATCCGCGACCGGTTACGCAAGAAAGCGGGTGGGATGGGAGTAAGCGGGTAGCTTTTGGCTGCCGCGGTGATTTAGCGTTTCTCTTAGCGCGGCTGCGGCGATTACGCCTGGCGCGCGGAGGAGGGTTTATGCCGTGTGAGCATGTGAAGGAGATTGTGCCGGGTGTGAAGCGATCGGGGAACGGGTGCGTAGAGTGCCTGAAGCTGGGCACGGGTTGGGTGCATCTGCGCGAGTGCCTGGTGTGCGGGCACGTGGGCTGCTGCGATTCGAGCGTGGGCAAGCACGCGACGAAGCACTTTCACCATACGACGCACCCGGTGATGCGGAGTATCGAGCCTGGCGAGAGCTGGCGCTGGTGCTACGTGGACGAGGCGATGGTCTGAGGTCAGGGCTCAGGGCTCAGGGCTCAGGGGTGAGGGGTCAGGGGTCAGGGGTCAGCGGTCAGGGCTCAGGGCTCTGGCGGTGGGGTTTGCTATTCTGGGCTTGGAAGTCAGGAGAAAACAGATGGCGGATGAAGTGGCAGGGACGACCGGCGCGCCGGCGGTGAAGATCACGGTGCGGCCGAACGGACCTTTTCGCGTTGAGGGGCCGATCGAGCTGGTGGATGTTGCGGGCAACAAGTGGGATTTGACGGACAAGCCGGCGATCTCGCTGTGCCGTTGCGGGTTGAGCTCCAAGCGGCCGTTCTGCGACGGCACGCATGGGCGCGAGGGCTGGAAGTGCGATGCTTCGCCGATTCCTGCGGAGCCGGTCGCGCAGGGGTAGTTTAAGAAGACGGACGCGGACAAGAGAATCAAGACGGACAAAAGAGGCGGCGGCCCTGACCAGGGCCGTGGCCGATTGACTGGAGATTGAATGGCTGGCTGCTTGCGGGGCTTGGTGCTGGTTTTGGTGGGGGGCTGCGCGGTGGCGGCCTCGGCGCAGGTTACAGAGTATGTGCGGTCCGAAGCGATGATCCCGGTGCGCGACGGGGTGAAGCTTCACGCAGTGATTTTGCGGCCTAAGGGTACCGAGGCCGGTGCGGCGCTGCCGTTTCTGATGGAGCGTACGCCGTACGGGGTCGACGGGTACACCTCCGACCGCGTCTTCCTGTCCAAGCCGGAGCTGGCGAAGAGCGGCTATATCTTCGTCTACGAAGATATTCGTGGGCGATACGGTAGCGGCGGGGTCTTCGTGATGAACCGGCCGCTGGTGGGGCATGGTGCCGCGGGGCCGGTGGACGAGACGACCGATACGCGCGACACCATCGACTGGCTGCTGAAGAATGTGCCGAATAACGACGGCAAGGTGGGCGTGCTGGGCATCTCGTACCCGGGATTTCTGGCGATGATGGCGGGGATCGACGCGCATCCGGCGGTAAAGGCGGTCAGTCCGCAGGCGCCGATGACGGACGTGTGGATGGGCGACGACTTCTTCCACAATGGGGCGTTTCGCGAGGGGTACGGGTTTACCTATGTGCAGGAGCTTGAAAAGCAGAAGACCGAAGAGGTCGTCGAGTCGAAGGAGGACACGTACGACTTCTTTCTGAGCCATGGGAACTTCGCGGGTGCGGCGAAGGCGGCCGGGATGGAGAATCTGCCGACGGCGAAGATGTTTTTGACGCAGCCGAGCTATACGAAGTTCTGGCAGGATATGGCGGTCGAGAATGACCTGGGGCATGTGACCGTGCCGGTGCTCGAAGTGGGCGGATATTGGGACCAGGAAGATATGTGGGGCACGCAGGCGGAGTACGCCGCGCTGAAGAAGGCCGGGGATTCGGGCGGCCTGTTTATGGTGCTCGGGCCGTGGAATCACGGGGGATGGTCGCGCGGACCGGGGTCGAGCCTGGGCGGCGATCTGGGCAAGGTGGAGTTCGGGCAGCCGACGGGCGAGGAGTATCGGACGCAGTTTGAGGCGCCGTTTTTTGAGTATTACCTGAAGGGTAAGCCGGGATTCGATCTGAAGGGTGTGGCGAGCTTCCGGACGGGAGTAAACAAGTGGGAGCGGTATGACGTGTGGCCGCCGTCAACGCTCGGGTTCGGTGGCTTCGCGCCGCGAGCACTCCTGCTGGATGCGGATGGTGGACTGTCGATGCCGCCGGAAGGAATGGGCGTCGTCCAGCGCAGCCACGCCTTGGCGAGCTATGTCGCGGACCCGGCGGACCCGGTGCCGTATCGGCATCGGCCGGTGCAGCAGACGTACCAGGAGGGTTCGAAGTGGCGGACCTGGCTGGTGGAGGATCAGCGTTTTCTGGATGGGCGTAAGGACATTGCGCGGTTCGAGGGTGCGGCGCTGGACAAGGATGTGACCGTGACGGGCGATGTGAAGGCGGACCTGTTTGCTTCGACGACGGGGACGGACGGCGACTGGGTCGTCAAGCTGATCGATGTCTATCCGGATGGGCAGCAGTTGATGATCGCGGATGAGATCTTCCGCGGGCGCTATCGCGAGAGCTTTGAGAAGCCGGAGCCGATTCCGGCGGGCAAGGTCGAGGAGTACAAGTGGTCGCTGCATGGGGCGGACCACACGTTCCTGAAGGGCCATCGCATGATGGTGACGGTGCAGTCGAGCTGGTTCCCGCTGTACGACCGCAATCCGCAGACGTTTGTGCCCAACATCATGGATGCGCCGGCAAGCGCTTATCAGAAGGAAACCATCACGATTTACGCTGGAAGCCGGCTGGAATTTGAGTCGCCCCTGCAGTAAAGGCAACGGTAAGTGCGTCCTTGCGCCGGACGGGTGCCACTTCGTGGGGTTCTGGACGCTTCGCGTGACGGCAAGGAGATTGAGTGTCGATCAAGACGATTAGTTCGCGGGTGGTGTACAAGAACAACTGGACGAGCGTTCGCGAAGACGTAATCGAGCGCTCGAACGGCGTGCGCGGCATCTACGGCGTCGTCGATAAAGACCCCGCGTGCATCGTCATTCCGCTGGAGGTGACGGCGGGGGGCGAGTTCCTTTACCTGATCGAGCAGTTTCGCTACACCGTGCAGGGAACCTTCAAGGAGTTTCCGCAGGGTGGGTGGGAGCAGGCCGAGGTCGACCCGGAAGAGCTGGCGCGAGGCGAGTTGCGCGAGGAGACCGGGTTCGCGGCAGCGAAGTTGACGAAGCTGGGCATGCTGTGGATAGCGTATGGGGCGATGCGGCAGGAGCACCATGTGTTTCTGGCCGAAGGGCTCACCTCCGGCGAGACCGACCCGGACCCGGAGGAGCACGACCTTACGCTGCACCGGGTGACAGTGCGCGAGTTTGAGGATATGTTGTTGGATGGGCGGATCAAGGACAACTGCACGGCGGCTGCATGGGGGCTGTATCGCGTGTGGAAGGACCGGCAGTAGGCGTCCGGCGCGTGCGGAATTCGGTTCCGGCGGCGTGGCCTGTACGAGCCTGAAGGACGGCCGCGGACAAGAATGGCTGGAGAGTCTGGGGACTTCTCCAGCCATTCTTGTTTTTGATTTCAGGGAAGTTAGCTGTTGTCGTCGGTGCCGTAGTCGCCGGAGTCGCTGCTGCCGGAGTCGTCGGAGCCGTAATCGCCGGCGCCGGAGTTCGTGTCAGCGTCGTTGGTGGTGTAGTCGCCGCCATTGTTGCCGGCGAAGGAGTCGCGGTTGTTGTCGTCGCGGCGGTCTTCGATGTCGGGCGAGATGCCGCCGCGGTCGGAGTCGCCGTAGTAGTTGTTGACGACCTCTTCGCGCGGCTGGCCGCCGCCCATGCCGCCGCCGAAGTTGCCGAAGCCTGAGCCTCCGCTATAGCCGGCGTGTTCGCCGAAGCCGTGCATGAGCGATTCGACGCCTTCGAAGGCGAGCGCGCCCGCGGCTACTCCACCTGCGGTGCGAAGCGCGGAGCCGAGGAAGCTGCTGCCACCGGATGAGGGCGCGCCGTACTGGGGCTGGGCATACTGGGGCTGCGCGTACTGGGGCTGCTGGTAGGTCGGCGCCGGGGCATAGTTGACCGGCTGATACTGCTGCTGGCTGTACTGCTGCTGCGGCGGCGGAGGGGGTGGGGCGGACTCGTGGTCCGTGCCCAGCAGGCTGCCGAGGAAGCTGGTGTGGTGAACCGGTGCGGGCGGCGGCGGGGGTGCCTGCTGCGCGGCCTGCTTCGCCTGGTCGAGCTGCTTCTTTGCCTGGTCGAGGGCGTAGGTCTGGACGAGGACGGTCTGGGCGAGGATGTAGACGGCGTCCGGGTTGCGCGAGAGGGACTGGGTGAGGAACTGCTCGGCTTCCGGGTCTTTGTCCTGGAGGACGGTCTGATTGATGCGGTTGACTAAGTCTTGCAGCATCTGCTGTTCTTGCGGCGTCATGGTTGTTTCCTCGGTGGTGATTCTACTGCTAGGACGCGAATCACCGTTGAAGAGTCATACGTTTGGGGTGGGGTGGCGGTTCCGGTATGGGCGAGCGGATTGCAGGTACTGGCGAGAGCTTCGCGCAGAGAGCGCAGAAAGAGGCAGATTTTCGCGGTTAACTGCGTGAATCTGCTCTTCTCTGCGCTCTCTGCGTGAGGTTCTGGTTTTAGCAGGGCTATGGGGTTTCCCAGGCTCCGGATTGGGCGCTGCGGAAGAGGGCGTCGATCACCTTCATGTTCTGGATGGCAGCGCTGAGGGGCACGGGAACGTCGGTGTTGTCGAAGATGGCGAGGGCGAAGGCGTCGCCTTGCAGGGTGTACTGGTCGATGCCGCCGGGGTCGGGCGGGAAGACCTCCGTCATCACCGAGGTGCCGAAGAGGTCGCCGTGCTGATCGAGGTAGAGCTTGACGTTGCGGTCGGGCGGGATGTTGACCGGGACTTCGAGCGCGATGCGGCCCTTGGTGCCGAACGCCTGCACGCGCTGGTAGGGGATGAGCTGGGTGGAGCACGTGAAGTTGGCCTGGCCGGTCGGGAAGGCCAACAGAAAGGACGTCAGGCGGTCGATGTGCGTGGTCGTTTCGCGGTCGATGAGGGCGAGCACGCGGGTGGGCTCGGCTGGCTTGCCGCCGGTACCGAAGAGCTGCCGCGCGGCGAAGACCTGGTAGCAGCCGATATCCATCAGCGCGCCGCCGCCGTTTTCCGGCTTGTTGCGGATGTTGTTGGGGTCGGCGTTGAAGTAGCTGAAGGTTCCGCTGACGAGGCGGAGATCGCCGATGCGGCCCTGGGCGATGAGTTCCTGCGTGCGAATCCATTCCGGATGCAGCTTGACCATGAAGGCTTCGGCGATCTTCTTGCCGGTCTCCTGCTGGACCGCGACGAGAGTTTCCGCCTGCGCGGCGTTCATGGCAATGGGCTTCTCGCAGAGGACGTGCTTGCCGGCGCGCGCGGCTTTGGCCGCCCACTCGACGTGCAGGTTGTTGGGGAGCGGGATGTAGATGGCGTCGAGGTCTGGGTCGGCGAGGAGTTCTTCGTAGGAGCCGTATGCCTTGGGGATCTTCAGCTCATCGGCGGCTTTGCGTGCCGTTTCGAGTGAACGGGAGGCGATGGCGGTCACCTCCGTGTAACGTCCCCGCTGCATGCCTGGGATGACTTTCTTCAGGCCGATCTTCGCGGTGGAGAGAACGCCGATGCGGAGCTTGGTCATGATGCCTTGGTAGATGCAGGATGGCGTCGCGGGGACACGAGCCATCTGCGAGTTAGGTCGAAGGCTGGTCGGAAGGCTGCGAGGCGGCGCGGGCTGCGGCGCCTGTGGGCCGTTTTTCGGCGCGGCGAGCGCGCTCCTTGTATTGGATGGAGGGCCAGTGCTGCTCGGGAATCCATCTTCCCTTTTCCAGACGTGCGCCGACCTGCTGGCCGCAGAGGGCGCAGGGTTGTGGGAGCCACTGAGCGCGATCGTGATTTTTGGCGAGCGCGGTTTGTGTTTCCTCTGAGAATTCACCGGTACATGGCTTTGTTGGGGTAGGCATTGTGGTGTCCTTGCCGCAAGAGTGCGAAGGGTTAAGGGTATCAGAGTCAGACGGTTGGATGGCCTGCACAGGATGCAGGACCCGGTACTGCTGAGCGTAGAAGGATGGGGTGGCATCCGTCTGTCGCTGTGCCAACATTCTTCGGGGCGGAAATACGATGTCGTGAAATAAGGACTACGCTAGGGATGGAACGAGGTGTTTGCTTGACTGAACGAATTTTCAAGAACACGCTCTTGCGTGCCTTCGACCCGGCGTTGCTCGAACGTCTGAAACTGAAGCCGCTCAACTTCAACATCGACCAGGAGATCGAACGCATCGGAGGACCGATACGGTACCTCTATTTTGTGGAAGAGGGCATGGCTTCGATGACGACGACGTTTGAAGACGGCGCGCAGGTTGAGGTCGGAATGTTCGGGTACGAGTCGGTGATCGGCATCTCGGCCTTGATGGGGACCAAGCAGAGTTTGAACAGGATCTACACGCAGATTGCGGGACGAGGCTTCCGGTGCCGGATCGAGGAGGCGCATGAGGAGTTCTCCCGCTGCGGCATGTTCCAGCGGCTCGCGCTGCGGTATGTGCAGGCACAGCTGGTGCAGTCGATGCAGAGCGCGGGCTGCAATGCGATGCACAGCTTTGAGCAGAGGCTCTCGCGCTGGCTGCTGATCTCGGCGGACCGGGCGAATACGGATCAGTTCAAGATGTCGCAGGAGTTTCTCTCGCACATGCTGGGGGTGACGCGGCCAACCGTCAGCGTCGCGGCCGGGCACCTGAAGCAGGAGGGCTTGATTGGGTATACGCGCGGGGAGATCACGATTCTGGACCGGCCTGGGCTGCTGAGGCGGAGTTGTGAATGCTACCAGGTGATCAAGGACCACCTGGATGACTACGCCGCCTTCGACGCGCCCGGGACGGAGTAGCCTGCGTCATTTTGTGAGCCAGCCTGCTCCGGCGGGCTAGTGAATCGTCTTCATACGGCGGCTCATGAAGTCCATCAGGAGGTATTCGCCCAGCGTTTCGGGGGTCGTGAAGTAGGCTTTGCCGCGGCACATCGCCGAGACCTGCTGGACGAATTGCACGAGCTGGAAGTCGCTTGCCAGCATGAACGTGTTGATCATGATGTTCGACCGTTTGCAGCGGCTGACCTCCTCAAGAGTTTCGGAGATGACGAGCGGGTCGAGGCCGAAGGCGTTCTTGTAAATGCGCCCGTCGGGGAGGGTGAGCGCCGAGGGTTTGCCGTCGGTGATCATGACGATCTGGCGCATATCCTTATTACTGCGGGCGAGGATGCGCTGGGCGACGCGCAGGCCTTCGCGGGTGTTGGTGTAGTGCGGGCCGACTTTGACGCGGGGAAGCTGGCCGATGGGGATGTGCTCGGCCGAGTCGTGGAAGAGCACGAGGTCGATGGTATCGCCGGGGTACTGCGTGCGGATGAGGTGCGCGAGCGCCATGGCCACGCGCTTGGCGGGGGTGAAGCGGTCTTCGCCGTAGAGGATCATGGAGTGCGAGCAATCGAGCAGGACCACGGTCGCGCAGGAGGACTGGTAGTCGGCCTGTTGGACTTGCAGGTCGGAGTATTCGAGGTTCAGCTTGCCGTTGTGCTGGTTGAAGTCGGTGCCTTCACGGGCGAAGACATTGGAGAGCGTTGCCGTGATGTCGAGGTTGAGCGAATCGCCGAACTCGTAGGGCTTGGAGCTGCCGTTGGTTTCAACGCCGGAGGCCTCGTGGCGCGTGTCATGGCGGCCGAGGGACGATTTGCCGAGCGGTCCGAGCAGCTCGCGCAGGGCCTTATAGCCGAGAAAGTCCATGCCCTTGTCGGTGACTTCGAAGCGGGCGCTTTCGCCTTCGCCGCCCTGGCCCTGACCTTCGGAGGGCTCTTCGGCGTTGATCATGTTCTGCTCTTGCATCTTCTGGATGATCTGATCGATGAGGTCTTCGATCTGCTCTTCGTCGAGCGCCTCGTACTTCTCCTGGGTGTCTTCGTCGAAGAGGTCGCCGGAGTCGAGCGCCTGGCGGATGGCTTCGCGCAGGTTGTCAAGGGTCTGGTCGCCGTCGAGGTTCTGAAAGCGCGAGAGCGGGTCCTGAAAGCCGGAGTCGAGGAGGAAGTCCGACAGTGCCTGCATGAGGTCGTCGAGATCGACGGAAGAACTGAGGTCGCCGGTGAACTTGGTGTAGCGTGTGCGCTTCATGTCGGGTGTGCCCCCTGACCCATTATCTCAGGTTCGGAAGGGAAGGCTTAACGCGGAGGGGCACGGATCGTACGGATTGAAGTGCGGTGGGAAAGGCGGGCAGAGTAGGGCTAGAAGTGGAGGACGAGGCCGGCGGATGCGGTGAGGAAGGTTGGCTTGGTGGAGTCGACCGAGTTGAGGGCATGGCCGGCACCGATCTCGACGACGCGGAGGTCGAGGACGGGGATGAGTGGGAGGTCGAGGCCGGCGAGGACCTCGGTCGCCGCGTACCTGGCCGTCGTGGTGGGACCCGTCGATGTTGTATCCGTGGTGCCAAGGTAGCCGAACGACCCCTGGAGGTACGGACGGATGTTCCAGAACGGGGGATGGATGGTGAGCTTGACGCCGCCGAGCGCTGTATCCGCGCCGTTGGTGCCGGAGTGGCGCGAGCCGCGGACGTCGAGGCCGAGCTTCAGCACGGGAAGGCGCAGGATGTTGAGGGTGACGCCGCCGCCGAAGCCAGCCTGGTTCGTGTTAACGTTGGCGAGCGAGCTGGGGGAACAGGTCTGGCCGGGCGGAGTGACCGGGCATCCGTGGTAGTCGGTGCTGGGGACGTTGTTCGCGTTGACTTCGGTAACGGTGCCATAGATCTCTACGGCTTGCGCGTGGAGGTGCGGCACGGCGAGCAAAGCAACGAGATGGAGGAGTGACCGGCGCATGGCTCCACTGTAAGCCAGGGCGGCGCGGCGGGGAAGAGGTTTGTGCGGCTGGGTGGACGGCTGGGCGGACGGGAACAAAGCGAAAGAGCCCCTCGCGGGCGCGCGAGAGGCTTCAGAAGCTGATTTGAAGAATGGCTAGAAACGGAAGACGGCGCCGGTGGAAGCGGTGAGGAAGGTGGGGCGCGTGGCGTTCGCATTGGTATTCAGCGCGTGGCCTACGCCGACTTCGAGGACGCGGAGGTCGATGCGCGGCAGGATGGGGTAGTCGACGCCGAGCAGGACTTCGGCTGCATAGTAGTGGTTCACGGTCCTGGTGGACGAGCCGCTGGCCGACTCGTACGTGCCGAGATAGCCGCCGGAGCCCTGGATGTAGGGCTTCAGCCCCAGCAGCGGTACCTTGACGCCGAGTTTGAGGCCGAGCAGGCCGGTATCCGCGCCATTGCCCGCGACATGCTTCGAACCGCGGAAGTCCACGCCGAAGGTGAAGGCGGGATTGTGCACGAAGTTCAGGGTAAGTCCGGCGCCCGGGCCGAGGCCGTTCACGCTGCCGTTCGGATTGGTGGGCACGCAGGGGCCGGTCGCGGGGCAGGCAGTGCCGGCGCCGGGAATGTTGTTGCCGTGGACTTCGGTGAAGGTTCCGTAGACTTCGGCGGCCTGGCCGTGGAGAAGGGGAGTGAAGCCGAGGGCGAGGGTCGCGAGGACGAGCTTGTGCATAGTTTGAGTTTAGACGAAACAAAAGCAAGAACAACTGCGCCCTGAAGCCGGGCCGGCACTACCCGTGGAGTGGACGCTTCGCGTTCGGGTGTCAGAGGCCGGGGGTTGGGTCGGACTGCGTACTGAAGTCGGCCAGCGTGGTGCGCAGGTACTTGTGCGGGTTGACCGGTGTGCCATGGATGCGGATTTCGTAGTGGACGTGGTTGCCGGTGGTACGGCCGGTGTGGCCGATGTAGCCGACGATCTGTCCGCGCGTGACCGCCTGGCCGGCGGTGACGGCGAAGCCGCTCATGTGGCCGTAAAGGGTCTGGACGCCGTGGCCGTGATCGATGGTGACCTCGCGGCCGTAGCCGTTGACGACCTCGGCGGCGCTGACGACGCCGTCGGCGGTGGCATGGATCGGCGTACCGAGCGGGCCCGAGATATCGATGCCGGGGTGGAACTCGCCTTCGTCGCCGCCGAACGGATTCTCCCGCTCGCCAAAGGACGAGGTGATGGGGCCGGTGACGGGCCAGAGCGTCGGGGTTTCGGCGGCGGCGAGGTCGACGTTCGGGCCGTCGCCGAGGCGCGGGTTGCCGCCGAGGCCGGCGAGATCGTGCCCGGGCATCAGCGGGTTCTCCATGCGGCCGAGGTCGGGTGAGGCGGTGAGCAGACGGGCGGTGTCGCCGTCCATGGCGGAGGAGCGCAGGGCGTAGAAGGCGTCGATGGAACGATAGTAGGTGTCGTTGTTGAGCGCTGCGGTTGCGGTGTCTGCGTCCTTGAGCGGTGCATTTGCGGCTGCGGCGACGACCGCGGAATCCTTGGCCTGGATGTGCGCGGCGTGGACGCCGCCGGCGCGCAGATTGCCAAACTGGGTGCCGATTTTGCCCGCGGTCAGGCCGTAGAGGGCGGACACTTCGGTGGCGAGCGAGCCGAGCGATGCTGCCTGGATATCCTTCTGGTGCGCCTGCTTTTCGAGCGTCGCATAGTCGTTCTGCAGCGACTGGTGGTCGTGACGAAGCTGGTTGAAGCGGGCGGTCTTCACCAGCATCCGCGAGTAGGAGCCGGCGAGCCCGGTGATCGTGAACATGCCAATGACCGCGGCGGCGACGAAGATGGTCGCGTAGTGCAGGGGGATGGGAACCTTGTTGATGGTTCCGTCGGTCTCGCGCGAGACGAAGAGGATGTAGTACCGTTTTTTCGAGCTCAATCGACTCCCCTTGCGTTTGCGTTCGCGGACACCGGCCCGCACAGAAAAAGACGGAGTTTGCCGTGGTGCGGATTCAGCGCGGATGGATGCGGCACGCGACTGAACACCGGGTTGTCCGTGAGGCCAATGCGGATTTGCGAATCGCATTCAAAAATACCCAAAGGCCCGGACAACCTTTTCAGGGTAACAAGGATGGTGCATTCCGGCAAACCCGAGGAGTGGGATGCGATAGCTCAAACAAGGTAGAGATATGCTCAAGGGTTGTAGCGGGGGGGGAAAGCCATGGCAGGCGAGCGCGTGGGAGAGCTTGAGGTGATCCGGCGGATACGCGACGGCGTGAAGACCCGCAATGCTGCCGTGCGCGTGGGCATTGGCGACGATTGCGCCGTGCTGAAGCCGCTGCCGGGGCACGAGCTGGTGGTAACGACGGACTTCTGCCTGGAAGGACGGCACTTTCGCCGAGATTGGCATACGGCGGAGTCGGCCGGATACCGATGCCTGGCGCGGGGCTTATCGGACGTTGCGGCGATGGGAGCCCGTCCGCTTGCGGCGTTTCTCTCGCTGGCGCTGCCGAAGGGGTTCGATGAAGAGTGGTTCGCCGGGTTTATGCGCGGGTTTGAAGCGCTGGCGGAGGAGTTTGGGGTGGAGCTGGCTGGCGGCGACACGAGTGAGGCGCCGGGCGACGGCGTCCTGGCCGACGTGGTGGTGATCGGCACGACGGAACGGATGAAGTCGATGCGGCGGGTGGGAGCGCGGGTGGGCGATGGCATCTTCGTTACGGGTACGCTGGGCGGGAGCGCGGCGGAGCTTGCAGCGATGAGCGAGGGGCGCGCATGGGAATTTGAGAGCCGGCCGCAGTCGTTTCCAGAGCCTCGCGTGACGGTCGGCATGGCGCTTGCGAAGCGGGAGATCGCGACGGCGTGCATGGATTTGAGCGATGGGATTTCAACCGACCTGCGACACCTGTGCGAGGCTTCGAAGGTGCGGGCGGCGATTCAGCCGGAGGCGCTGCCGCTGGGAGATGGAGCGACCATCGAGCAGGCGCTGAACGGCGGCGAGGATTATGAGCTGCTGTTTACGGTAATGGCGGGCGTGAAGGTGCCCAAGCAGATTGCCGGGGTGACGGTGACGCGGGTCGGGACCGTGGTTGGAGGGGAAGGCCCGCTGGTTGCGATACTGGGTGGAGAAGAGTTGGAGCCGGGTGGGTGGGAGCATCTGTAAGACGAGGGAAACAAGCCGAGGGAAACGATGAAGGATGCAACGCGGGTTGTGCGAAGTGGGTTGACGAAGGCTGAGACGGGCAAGGCTCTGCACGATGGGCCGGTGTTTGTTTCGACATTTCATACGGTCGGCGAGCCGGATGAGACTCGGTATAGCTATGGGCGCTCGCACCAGCCGACGTGGACGGAGCTCGAGCGCGCGATTGGAGAGTTGGAGGTGCATGCCGGGCACAAGGCGGCGGGGGTGAGGCTCTTCGCGTCAGGTCTGGCGGCGGTGGCCGCGGTGTTCTCGGCGGTGCTGCGGCCTGGAGACAAGGTGCTGGTGCAGCAGGGCTGCTACTTCGGCGCACGGCACCTGTTGTCGGAGATGTTTGTGCCGATGGGAGTGAGTCTACAGATGGCGTCCGCGGCCGATCTGGCCCGGGCAGAAACCCTGCGCGCAGCGCGGCTGGTCTGGTTGGAGACACCCGCGAATCCGGGGATGGAGATTGCGGACATCCGGGCCGTGGCCGATGCGGCGCGGGCTGCGGGTGCGTTGCTCGCGGTCGATAACACGACGGCGACGCCGTATGGCCAGCGGCCGTTGGAGCTGGGTGCGGATTTTTCAGTGTGCTCGGATTCGAAAGCGATGAACGGTCACAGCGACGTCCTGCTGGGGCATGTGGCGTGCCTGGACGGCGAGCTGTTGCAGAAGGTGGACCTGGTGCGGACGCTGCATGGAGCGATCGCGGGACCCATGGAGGCGTGGCTGTTGCTGCGTTCCTTGCCGACGTTGCCCCTGCGGCTGGAGCGCATGAGCGCGAGCGCGCTGGCGGTGGCGGAGTTTTTGTCGTCGCGGACGGAGGTGCAGGAGGTCTTGTATCCGGGGCTGAAGTCGTCTGCGAACCACGACGTGGCGGCGCGGCAGATGCGGTACTTTGGGCCGGTGCTGGGTCTTCGGTTGCGGGATAAGGGCGCGGCGGAGAGCTTCCTGCGCAAGGCCACGCTGGTGACGGATGCGACCAGCTTCGGCGGCTCGACCACGATGGCAGAGCGGCGCGCGCGTTGGGGCGGCGATGCCGTGGCGGAGGGATTTATCCGGATGAGCGTCGGGCTCGAAGAGGTCGAGGACCTGATCGAGGATCTCGGAAGGGCGCTGGATGGGATTTGAACGGGCGTGGTCGGCCGAGGTACTGAAGAGCGCGCCGCTGATTGCGCCGGCACGCAGCTACGTTTGGCCGATGCAGATTGCAGGTGAGGAAGATGCGCTGGCACGCGGGGCGGTGAACGTGATGGTGCGCCCGGCGGCGGGTGGGGGCTTTCTGGTGACGGCGGCGCTCGGGTTCAAGGATCCGTCGATGCCAACCGGCGTCTTCGGCTGCCCGAAGGCGGAGGAGATCTGCGTGGTGGCCGGTGGCTATGCGTACGTAGGCAGCGTGGCTGCGCCCGAGCAGGTGACGCTGGTCGGGATGAAGCCGGTGGTTCAGGTGCTGGAGTGCGTTGAGGAAGGCGTGCTGGTGTTTGTGGGGTTCACCTCGGTGATGGGGTGGGGTAAGGACGGCAAGGCGTGGGAGACGCCGCGGCTCTCCTGGGAGGGGCTGCGGGTGAAAGGGGTTGAAGATGGAGTTCTTCGCGGGTTCGGATGGGATCTGATGAAGGATGTCGAGGTGGAGTTTGCGGTGGAGTTGAAGACTGGTTTGGCAGCGGGTGGCGGGTACAGAGTACGGTAGGAGGTTTTTCGAGAGCTGACAGCTTAGGGCGCCTGGAGCTGTCAGCTTGAAGCGGGTTCGAGAGCGGACAGCTTGAGGCGCTTGGAGCTGTCAGCTTGATGCGGGATTTGAGAGCGGACAATTCAGGCTGGCCGCTCTCAAGCCGAATCTCCGGCCTGTGCGTAGAAGCTGACGGTGGTGTCGCCTTGCTTGTAGGCGCGGGTGCGGATGAGTTGTCCGTAGCGTTCGGCCGGCTGGAAGTCTTTGGTGGAGTGCTCGGCGAGGACGAGTGCGTCCGGCGCCAGGATTGCTGCGTGGGCCGGGCTGCCGAGGAAGCCGAGCGTCTGCGTGTAGGCGTCTTCGTCCTCGTAGGGTGGATCGAGGAAGATCAAGTCAAGCGGGGCCGTGAGCTTTAGGAGCCGCTGCAGAAGCGCGGTCGTGCCGCGGTCTTCGAGCGTATAGCTACCGTTGATTCCGAGCGTGGCGAGGTTGCTTTTGAGGGACTTCAAGGCGGCAGGGGACTTCTCCGCGAAGAAGGTGTGCGCGGCGCCGCGCGAGATGGCCTCGATGCCGACGGCGCCGGTGCCGGCGAAGAGATCGGCAAAGCGCGAACCGGGAATGCGCGGGCCGAGGATGTTGAACAGCGTCTCGCGCAGGCGGTCGCTGGTGGGACGGGTTGCGGTGCCGGGCGGCGAGGTGAGGATTCGGGAACGATAGGTTCCGGCGATGACGCGCATCCTTCGATGGTAAAGCGAACGAAGCGAAAGGCGCTGGCGCGCATACAATCGGAGGTATGGACGGGTGGTCGTTTCGGATCGGCAAGGTCTTCGGGGTGGAGGTGCGGCTGCACTCGTTCTTTGTTTTTTTGCTTGCGCCGGCAGCGGTCTGGGCGGTGGTGCTGGGGCGTCCACCCATCCGTGGCGTGGTCCTCTGGTTTCTGCTGGTGATCGCCGTGATGGTGCGCGAGGTCGCGCGGGGAATCACGGCTGCGGCCTTCTACCTGAGCGTGAAGAGCGTGCTTCTGCTGCCGACCGGCGGCCTTCTGACCTATGGGGGCGTCGAATCGGAGTCCCTGGCAGGGCGGCCGGCGGTGCAGCGCGGGATGGCTCTGGTGGGGCCGATTGCTAATATTTTGTTTGCGCTGGTGGTCGCGGGCTTCGTTTCGACCATCTCGCCGGGCGTTCCGCTGCTTGCGATGCCCTGGGTCTCGCCGGCGCATTTGCTGCGGACTCTGGTTTGGGTGAATCTGCTGCTGGGTGCTTTGAACTTCCTTCCGGCGTGGCCGCTCGATGGTGGGCGTGTGGTGCGGAGCGAGGTGGTGCGCGGCGCGAGCTCCGGCTCACCGGCGGGGCGGATGCTGCCGGCGCGGCTGCAGGTGCTGGTGCGTATGAGCCGGTGGATTGCGTTGAGCCTGATCGTGTACGGCATGCTGGCGCCAAACCTTTGGGTGATGATGGCGGGGCTCGGCATCCTGCTGGGTGCGCTGGTGGAGCGGCAAGGCTTGCTGCCGGAGCGCGAGACGGATTCGACGCGCGTGGGCGATGTGATGCTGACGGAGTACTCTATTCTGCCCGCCAGCGCGACGCTCGAAGATGCGATGATGGCGGCGCGGCATAGCCTGCAGGATGTCTTTCCTGTGGTGCGCGCCGGCAACATGGTGGGTGCGGTCGGGCGCCAGAGCATCCTGGACGCGCTGGCGACAACCGGCAACGGCTATGTGCAGGGGATTATGACGCGAAGCTTCCAGACGGCGGCCGTCGGTGATTCGTTGATGGACACGTTGAACCAGGCGGTCGGGCAGACCGCGGGTGCCTCGCTGCAGATCGTGCCGGTGGTGGATGGCGACGCGGTGGTTGGAATCCTGACGCCGCAGCATCTGCAGCGGTCGTTGGGATTGATTCCGCGCCGCCTGGTGCGCGCCGGCCGGACCGCGGAAGACGAGACCGAGTAATGGCCTTCGCCGGCACAGGAACTTCGAAGGGAACTGCGCCGCAGACCGTGCGCCGCGTGCTGGCAGTGGTGGGGCTGCTGCTGGTGGTCGTGGTCGTGGGGTTTCTGGTGGCAGGAAAGCTGCGCGCGCGGAACTGGGTGAAGGGGCTTCCGGGCAGGCTGGGCGTGGGCATCACACAGGATTCGAACAGCTTCACCTACGACCAGTCTTCCAGGGGGAAGAAGATCTTTACCGTCCATGCGGCGAAGGAGATGCAGCGCTCCGACGGCAAGGTGTCGCTGCACGACGTCAGCATCACGACCTACGGGCCGACCGGCCAGCCGACGGATAAGATCCACGGCACGGACTTTACCTACGACCAGAAGGCGCAGCTGCTCACAGCGGAGGGAGAGGTTTTTATCGATCTGGTGCCGCCCGAGCAGAAGGATGCAACCGGCGTCGTCATCCCAGCGACGGCCGACGAAGTCGAACGCAAGATGGTGCATGTGAAGACGATCGGGCTGGTGTTCGACCAGAGAGGCGGGCTGGCGAGCTCGGATGGGCCGGTGGAGTTTCGCACCGAGGGGTATACCGGCAACTCGGTGGGCGCGACGTATGACTCCAAAAACAACGTGATCGAGCTGAAGTCGCAGGTGCGGATCAGTGGGATTCGCGACGAGCGGCCGGTCTTGTTGACGGCGGCGCACGCGGTGCTGGATCGCAGGGCCGACGTCATCGAGCTGCAGACGGCGCACTATACCTCCGCCGGGCCGAGCGGGGCGGAGACTGCGAGTGCCGTGCACGCGACGATTCACACCAACGCTTCCGGGAACCCGCAGAAGATCGACGCCGAGGGGAATGTCACGCTGACGTCCGATCAACGCGGGACGGTGGTTTCGGACAAGCTTGCCCTGAACCTGGGCGAGAAGGGTCAGGCGCAGGCGGCGCACCTGTTCGGCAACGTGAAGTATGCGAGCGACGAGGGCGTGAAGCGTGAGAACGGCCGCGCGGACGACGCGAAGATCTCCTTCGACGGCCAAGGCAGACCGACGCGCGCGCTGATGAATGGTGGCGTCACGTTCCTGGAACAGGGGCCGGCTGACCGGCGCGACCTGGCTTCGGCCACTCTCGACGTGACGCTGGGCGGCGGCGGCAAGGAGCCGACGGTGGTGCGGGCAGCCGAGGCCTTCGGGCCGGGTGGGGCGACGCTGAAGCTGGCCGATGACGATGCGAAGGGACGCACCGGGACGAACATCAAGGCAGACAAGCTGGTGGGGCAGTTTGCGCCCGTGGGCAAGGCGACGGAGCTGACGGGGCTCGACGGATTGGGGCATAGCTGGGTGCAGCGGATTGTGGACGCGCACAACGGAACGGAGACCTCGAAGGACACGAGTACGGGCGACGTGCTGCATGTCGACTTCAAGCCCAGCGGCCAGGGCCACAGCGAGCTCTCGCGCGCCGAGCAGAAGGGCAATGTCACCACAATCCACGAGGCCGTGCGCGTGGCGAACGGCAAAGCGGCGGAGCCCACGGTGGAGCATAGCCGGGCGGACGACGCGGTGTATGAGGCCGAATCAAACATGGCGCATCTGGAGGGCAACGTCGAGGTTCAGGATGAGACCAGTGCGCTGACGGCGGACAAGGTGGACGTAAACCGGGGCAACGGAGATGCGTTCGCGTACGGCGAGGTTAAGGTCACGTACTTGAATGCGCCGGAGCCCGGTGCAAAGCCGCCCTCGACTCCGCCGGAGCCGGTGCATGTGCTGGCAGCGCGGGCGATCGCGCACAAGTCGTCCGGGCTGGCGGAGTTCTTCGGCAGCGGGCAGGAGCTGGCGCGGATGTGGCAGGGAACGTCCCAGGTGCAGGCTCCGGTGCTGGACTTCTACCGGACGGACAAGAGGCTGGTGGCGCATGGGGATGCCGGATCGGATGCGCCGATGGTGCGGGCGGTGCTGGTATCGGCTTCCGGATCGACCGGCGCTTCTGCCGCCGCGAAGAAGGGCCCTGGCAATGGCGGCACCACGCACATCGTCAGCAAGGAGATGGTCTACACCGATCGCGCGCGAACCGTGGAGTTTACCGGTGCGGTGCGCGTTGTGGATCAGGACGGGGTGTTGACCTCGAACGAGGCTACGGTCTGGCTGACGCCCGCTTCCTCGTCGGCGAAGGCCGGGCCAGCGGCGTCCTCGGCCGGTTTTATGGATGGCCGGGTCGATCACATGGTGGCTTCGGGCAACGTCGTTCTCACTCAGCCCGGACGCCGCGGCACCGGCGACAAGCTGGTCTACACGGCAGGCGACGGAGTCTATGTGCTGACGGGTACGAAGGCATCGCCGCCGAAGGTCGTCGATCAGACGCAGGGCTCGACGACCGGCGCGGCTTTGCGGTTCAAGTCGGGCGATGATAGCGTCGAAGTTCTGGGTTCAGTAGACGGAAAGACCGCCGGGCGGGTGCGCTCGGAGACACGGATGAAACAGTAGATGCGGGTTCTGCGGACGGAATCGCTGGGCAAGTCGTACGGAGAGCGCGCGGTGGTGCGCGGCGTCTCGCTCGAGATTCGTCAGGGCGAGGTGGTGGGGCTGCTGGGGCCGAACGGCGCCGGCAAGACGACGAGCTTCTACATGATCGTGGGGTTGGTGCGGCCGGATGCCGGACGGGTGCTGGTGGACGACGTCGAGATCACGCGTCTGCCGATGTACCTGCGGGCGCGGCAGCAGGGCATCAGCTATCTGCCGCAGGAGCCGAGCGTCTTCCGCAAGCTGACGGTCGAGGAGAACTTCCTGGCGGTGCTGGAGACGCAGGACGGGTTGACGGCGGCGCTGCGGCGCGCCCGGACGGAGCGGCTGCTGGAGCAGTTGAACCTGGGCCACGTCCGCCGCACCAACGGCTACGCCCTGAGCGGCGGCGAGCGGCGCCGGGTGGAGATTGGGCGCTGCCTGGCGATCGAGCCGGCGTTTATCCTGCTCGACGAGCCGTTTTCGGGCATCGATCCGATCGCGGTGCTCGATCTGCAGCAGATTATCTTTCAGTTGAAGGCGGCGGGAATCGGCGTGCTCATCACCGACCACAACGTTCGCGAGACGCTGAGCGTGACCGATCGCGCCTACATTATTAATGAGGGGAAGATCTTCCGGGCGGGAACGCCGGGTGAGCTGGGCCGCGACGAAGAGGTGAAGCGGGTCTACCTCGGCGAAAAGTTTTCAATGGATTAGAGGCGCTTCCCGATTAGAAACGTCTGATTCGAATGGCTGAAAATGCCCGTGGTGCATGGGTGCGGCAAGCTTTTAAGAAGTGTAGACTGAGGCACAAGCGCTCATCCGATGGGTTTCTGTCCGCACGCCGCGTGGCAGGTACCGGCAATTGGTTTGCCTGAGGCGACAAGAAGTTCTCGAACGCACCGATATTAGCGAATGAAGGAAGGGTCTCCCCCGTGTTTTTGCAGCCAAAACTCAATCTGAAGGTCTCCCAGCGGCAGGTGTTGACGCCTGGCCTGGTGCAGATGGTCAGTGTGCTTGCGCTGAACAAGCTTGAGTTGAAGGACATGATTAACTCGGAGATGATCGAGAACCCGGTGCTCGAGGAGCTCGAAGAGTCCGCGGCATCGCTCGACGAGCGGACGGGGATCGAGGGCGACCGCGAACGCACCGCGGAAGAGGTCTCCGCCGAGGCCAAGCGCGAGGAGAAGGATCCGTTCGACGAGATCGACTTCGGCAGTTACTTTCAGGATTATCTGGATCCCGGGTACAAGACCGCTTCGAACTTTGAGGAGTATGACAAACCCTCGTTCGAGCATTTTCTCTCGCAGCCGAGCACGCTGAGCGACCACCTGCTGTGGCAGCTGGGCTCCCTGACCCTTACCGACGAGGTGCGCGCGGCGGCGGAGCTGATCGTCGGGAACCTGGACGACAATGGCTATCTCGCTTCAAGCGACGACGAGATGGCGGATGCGCTCTCGATGGCGCTGGCGGCCGAGGCTCGCGCGCTGAGGCGGCCGGAGCCGATCCCGTTTGAACGAGGCTGGAAGGGACGCAACGGAGACTATTTGGAGGGGCAGCACCAAAACGGGGATGGTGCGGAATCGGGACACGCAAGCCACCCAGCGGAGACCTCCGCCTCGCAGGCCGGGGAAAATGCACGACGCTTTGAGAGCAGCCTGCGGGCGGTCGTGCAGGCGCGCGAGATCGTCCAGCAACTCGACCCGATGGGCGTCGGAGCACGCGACCTGAGGGAGTGTCTGCTGCTGCAGATTGCAGGGCAGCGGAAAGAGGCTGCGCTTGTGATGGCACGCAGACCGGCTGCGCCAGCTGCGGCTGTCGAAGCCGCGCCTGTCGAAGCAGCAGAGGGCGAGGCGGCTCCATTCGATGTCTTCAGGACTGCGACCCACATCGTCGAAAACTGCCTGGCGCTGCTGCAGAAGAAAGACATGCGCGAGCTGACCAGGAGCTGCGGGCGCACGGCCGAGGAGGTGCAGGCCGCGGTCGAGTATATTCGCACCCTGGACCCACGGCCCGGCCAGCGCTACAACGCCAGCGAGGCGCGCCTGATCGAGCCCGACGTTGCCTTCGTCAAGCGCGACGGCGAGTACGTCGTGCTGATGAATGAAGACGATATGCCCACGCTGCGGCTGAACCAGGGCTATCGCCGAATGCTGAAGCAGAAGCAGACCGAGAAGGAAGTTCGCGAGTATGTGAAGGAGCGCTACAAGAGCGCGATCCAGCTGCTGCGGAACATCGAGCAACGCAAGAACACGATTGTGCGCACCTGCGAGGCGATCGTGCGGCGGCAGGCAGACTTCCTCGAAAGAGGCGAATCCGCGCTCAAACCGATGATGATCAAGGAAGTGGCCGAAGAGATCGGTGTGCATCCTTCGACCGTGAGCCGCGCCGTCGCGAACAAGTACGTGCATACCGCGCAGGGCGTGTACGAGCTGCGTTTCTTCTTCTCAGAAGGCGTGAACGGGCCCGAGGGTGGGGACCTGCCGCTGGTGCTGCTGAAACGCAAGGTGAAGAAGCTGATCGAGGACGAAGACCCGCGCAAGCCGCTTACCGATGACCATCTGGCAGCCGAGCTGAAGGCGCAGGGCATCAACGTCACGCGTCGGACCGTTGCCAAGTACCGCGAAGATATGCAGATACCGAGCACGCACCAGCGCCGTGTGCGCTAGCCTGTGGGTGCCTGAGGAAGACTTATGTTGTAACAGTGGAGTAATGTAACGGCATCTTAGTGTTTGAGGTGCGAATGCATGGACGTTAAGAACACCGGATTGAACATCGAATACACGGCGCGTTGGACGAACATCACGCCGAAGATCAAGAACATGGCAGAGACTGAGCTGAAACGAATCGACCAGATGCTTGGCGGCGCGGTTTCAGCTCATGTGATTTTGACGGAGGACAAATACCGGCAGATCGCGGAAGTAACGCTGAAGACCACGACCGAGACCCTGGTGGCAACGTGCGAGGGGACGGAGATGCTGGTGGCGCTGCACGATGCGCTGCGCAAGGTGGAACAGCAGGCGGTACGGCACAAGGAGCGCCGCATCACGGTGGAGCGGCACGCGAAGCCCGCTTCGTCGGAACCGTTGATCGAGGTGATTTCGCCCTCGGCAGTCGCGAGTTAGCCGCGAGTTAGCCGCAAGCGAGTCCCAGATTCGGGCACAAACAGGCACCCTCTCAACCGTTAGGCGGTAGTTGCCGATGGACGGATGAGAGGGTGTCCCTTCGATGAGCAGGGTGGATCGGCGGAAGGTCGAAGGTTCGGCGTGCGGGCTGTCCGCGGAGGCGTTTGAGACTCTGCCCTGCATGGCGCTGTTGCTGCGCGGCGGCATGGTAAGCGCCCGCAACGCGCTGGCCCGGAGCATGACCGGAGTCTCCGGGAAAGAGGTACTCGTCGCGCCCATTCACGAAGTGCTTGCAGAGGGTTGTTACGGCGTGGATTTGGAGCCGGACCAGCATCGTGTGCGCTTTGAGGGAGTGCTACTACGCCGGCACGGAAAGGGGCTTCGCGTAAGCGCCGCGGCGCAGGAGACCGAGGTTGCGGGTGACCCATGCACCTTGATCCTGATGATGGAGCATACCCGCGAGGCTGCAGCCGAGCCGGAGGCGGACGGCTCGTTCCTCGAAGACCTGATGGAGGCGATTCCCCGGGCAACGGTGGTGACGCACGATCATCGCGTTCTGCATGTGAACGCGGAGTTTCTGCAGATGTTCGACTACACCTCGTCGGAGGTGATCGGGCGCGGTCTGGATGAACTTCTGCTGCCGGATGGGCGGCTGCACGAGGAGGAGATGATCGCCCATCAGCTGGAACGCATCGGGCGGGCGTCGCTTGAGACGCAGCGAAGAACGCGCCAGGGACGGCTGCTCGACGTGCATGTGATGGCGTCACGCCTGCGGCTGGGCGGCGACGTCAACGGCATCTTCATGACGTTTCTCGACATCGGCAAACAGAAGCAGGAGGAGGAGCGCTTGCAGCACCGGGCGCTGCACGATGGGTTGACGGGCCTGGCCAATCGCAGCCTGTTCCTCAACCGGGCGGAGTTGATGCTGTCCAGGCTGCGACGCCGGCCGAATCGCAGCTTTGCCATCTTTTTTCTCGATCTCGATGGCTTTAAACAGGTGAATGATGTCCTGGGGCATGCGGCAGGCGATGCCGTGCTGCTCGAGATAGCAGATCGTCTGCGCCTCTGCGTTCGACCGCAGGATACGGTCGCCCGGTTTGGCGGAGACGAGTTTGCGCTGCTGGTCGACGAGACGGGTGTTGAAGACGAGATGGAGAAGGTTGCGATGCGGCTGCAGGATGAGGTGTGCCGCGTCATCCGGCTGCAGGGCGCCGAGGCGCGGGTCTCCGCCAGCATCGGCATCGCGCTGGCTCACGGCTCCTACGCGGATGCGGCTGCGATGCTGCGCGATGCCGACCTCGCAATGTACGAAGCGAAACACGCCGGGAAAGGGCGCTTCTCCTTCTGCGATGGCCCGGGTACGGTCAACGTGGAGCGGTTTTAGCGAGCTCGCCGGAAACTCAATGCTAGGATTTCAGCATGGTGGGCAAGCGGGTTGGCGACGGCGCAAAGGTAGAGAAGCGCGGGGCGAAGAAGGCAGCGGAGCACGAGGCGCCGGCCGGGCGTCGTACGGCAGGCAAGCCGGCTGCAAAGGTCGCGGTGGGTCGCAAGGTGGTGGTGCCCGGCGGCATCGCGTCGCATGGCGAACTGGTGATCCTGACCGGGATGAGCGGCGCCGGCAAAGCCTCGGCGCTGAAGGCGTTTGAAGACCTGGGGTATTACTCGGTCGACAATCTGCCGCTCGACCTGATTCCGCGGTTCGCGGACCTGGTGCGGCAGTCGACCGAGATCGACCGCGCGGCGCTGGTGATCGACGTGCGCGAAGGCATCAAGCTCGACCGCTTTCCCGGCATTCTGAAGAAGGTGCGCAAAGTGCTGGCGACGCGGGTTCTGTTCCTGGACGCGAGTGAAGACGCGCTGGTGCGGCGGTTTTCGGAGACGCGCAGGCCGCACCCGATGGGGCGCGAGGAGACGGTGCTGGAATCGATCCGCGCCGAGCGCAAGCGGCTCGACCCAATTCGCAACGTCGCCGACATCATTCTCGAGACGACGAAGTTCAACGTACACGAGCTGCGCGCACACATCAACGCGCAGTTTGAGGAGCAGGACGCGGCCGAGCGCAATCTGACCATCTCGTCGATGAGCTTCGGCTTCAAGAATGGCGTGCCGACGGACGCGGACCTTGTCTTCGATGTGCGTTTTCTGCCGAACCCTCACTTCGTGCCGGAGTTCCGCGAGCTGACTGGCAAAAATCCGAAGGTCGCGCAGTACGTCCAGAGCTTCCCCCAGACGGAAGAATTTCTGGAGAAGACCACCGCAATGCTGGACTTTCTGCTGCCGCACTACATCAAGGAAGGCAAGAGCTACCTGACGGTGGCGTTCGGATGTACAGGCGGGCAGCATCGCTCAGTCTTCATCGCCGAGGAGATGAAGCGCCGGCTCGAGGGTGCGGGGTACCGCGTAAAGACGTCCCACCGCGACATGCCTCGGTAGAAGAGCGGAACTAGGATAAGACGGATCAGTGCGGGATTGAAGACGGGCAACGGCTCTTAGTGGAGAAGGATATGACTGATGCTGGGTTCGTGGGGCTTGAGGCTGCTTTGACTGAGCGGATCATCAAGGTCTACTACGAGGTCTATAACGAGCTTGGGTTTGGGTTTCTGGAGTCGGTTTATTCCAGATCAATGGCGATTGCGCTGGCGCAGAGTGGGCTTGCTGTCGAATCCGAAGTATGGATTCCGGTGACGTTTCGCGGCGAAGCCGTCGGCTCGTTCCGAGCGGACATGATCGTCGAACGAAAGGTCATTCTTGAGCTCAAGACCGCGGATGCGATCTCCAAAGCGCATGAGGCACAGCTAACGCACTACCTGAGATCAACCGAGTTTGAAGTCGGGCTAGTCCTCAACTTTGGCGAAACGGCAAGGTTTCGGCGGGTCGAGTTTCGAAACGAGCGAAAGAGACTGTTTCCAGGTTCAGCTCTGATCCCGTCTTCATCCCTTCGATCCTAGTTACGCCTCGATTTCCCGCCCGGTAGAATGGTCGGATGATGGAGCGGTACCGACGGTGCGCGGCTTGAGGCGGGTTTGGCGGTTGCTCGCGTATCTGCGGCCTTATGCGCTCTATTCGCTGGCGTCGGTTCTGCTGATGGCGGTGGTTGGGTTGATGGCGGCGTTTCGCGTGCTGCTGGTCAAGCCCATCTTCGATAACGTGCTGCGGCCGGACGCGCAATCGACCGATCTCTTTCGCTTCAACGTGAAGTGGCTGCACCGGACCATCGATCTACAGTTCCTGGTGCCGCCTCACTTTCACAATGCCTGGACGGTGGTCGCATATGCGCTGATTGCATCCGCGCTGCTCAAGTCGATCTGCGATTACGTGGGAACGTATCTCGTGAACTACGCCGGGTTCGGGATGATCACCGACCTGCGCAACGACCTCTATGACGCCGTGCTGCGCCGGTCGATGTCGTTCTTTCAGAAGCACACGACGGGCACGCTGCTTTCTACGTTGATCAACGACGTTGAAAAAGTGCAGACGGCGATGAGCGCGGTACTGGGCGACGCGCTGCAGCAGATGTTTACCTTTCTCTCGCTGGTGGGACTGGTGATTCTGTATGGCGGCAAGCTGGCGTGGGTGCTGCTGGCCTTTGTGCCCGTGGTGATTCTCTCGGCGCGGCGCATCGGCAAGCGCGTTCGGCAGACGACGCGGCGCGGGCAAGATAAGCTCGCCGAAATTCAGAACATTCTGCACGAGACGATTACCGGCAACGGCATCGTCAAGGCGTTCGGCATGGAGCTCTGGGAGGCGAATCGCTTTCGCAAGGCCGCCAAGCGGCTGCTGACGGCAAACTTGAAGTCGGTGAGCGTGGCGGCTGTGTCGAGCCCGCTGATGGATGCCATCGGCTCGATTGGCATCGCGCTGTTGTTGATGCTGGGCCGCAACGAGATCAAGGCCGGCGCGATGACGGAGGGGTCGTTCATCACGTTCCTCATCGCGACGTTTACTCTCTACGACCCGGTGCGTAAGTTCGCGCTCTACTACAACAGCTTCCAGCAGGCGCTGGGCGCGAGTGAAGAGATCTTCCGCTTCATGGACGCGCAGGACGACGTCGTCGAGAAGAAGCGCGCGGTGCCGCTCAGCGGCTTCTCCGACGCGATTGCGTTTGAGGACGTGCGCTTCGGCTACCACGACGAGGGTGAGAAGCGCGAGGTGCTGAAAGGCATCTCGCTGAAGGTGGAGCGCGGCGAGGTGATCGCGCTCGTGGGGCCGAGCGGCGCAGGCAAAAGCTCGCTCGTCAACCTCATTCCACGCTTCTTCGATGTGGATTCGGGCAGCATACGGATCGATGGGCATGACCTTCGCGACGTAACCATCAGCTCGCTGCGTGCGCAGATCGGCAAGGTGACGCAGGAGACGGTGCTGTTCAACGACACCGTGCGCAACAACATCGCGTATGGGCAGCCGGACGTCTCGATGGAGCGAGTAGAGGAAGCCGCGCGCATGGCGCTGGCGCATGACTTCATCCTGCGCATGCCCGAGGGCTACGACACGCGCATCGGCGAGAAGGGCGTGCGCCTGAGCGGCGGCGAACGGCAGCGGCTGGCGATTGCGCGGGCGATTCTAAAGAATGCGCCGATCCTGATTCTGGATGAGGCGACCAGTGCGCTCGATACCGAGAGCGAGGCCTTTGTGCAGGCGGCGCTGGGCAACCTGATGAAGGGGCGCACGTCGTTTGTGATCGCGCATCGTCTGTCCACGGTGAGGCGCGCGACGCGGATCGTGGTGCTCGAAGCCGGCCGCGTGAGCGAGGTGGGAACACACGAAGAGCTGATGGAGAAGTCGGGCACCTATCGGCGGTTGTATGATTTGCAGTTCAGGGACGAGCCGGGGGCAAGCGCGGATGTGGGGCTGAGCGTTGAGGTGGATCCGCTGATCGCGTGAGGCGGTCCGATGAGTGCGAAGAAGCAAAAGTGGAGGATGGATGCAGGTTTTGTCGATGACAGGGTTTGCGGGAATGAGCGGAGTTGTCGCCGGCGGTCGTTCCCTGGCGATGACAGTAAAGAGCGTGAATCACCGCCATCTGGACCTGCAGGTACGCGTGCCCATGGGCCTGGACGCACTGGAGCCAGGCATTCGCAAGGCGGTGAAGGCCACCGTGCGTCGCGGCCACGTGGAGCTGACCTGCATGCTCGAAAAAGAGACGCAGACCCAGGCTCTCGATTGGAACGAAGCGCTGGTCACGGCGCATGTGGCTGCGTTCCGCAAGGCGGCGGAGAAGTTTGGCGTTACGCAGGAGCCGGATCTGAATGGAATCCTGCGTCTGCCCGGCGTGCTGTCCAGCTCATCGGTTGCCGTAGATGTGGCGGAGATGGAGGCACCCGCGCTGAAGGCGGTCGAGGAGTTGCTGGAGAAGTTCAATGCGTCGCGTGCGCTCGAAGGCGAGTCGCTGGCGGCGGAGCTGCGCGCCGGCATGGGACGGCTCGCCGAACTGACCGCCGAGGCGCGGGAGCTGCGCGTGGGCGTTGCCGCGGCCGAGTTCGCAAAGCTCAAAGGCCGACTGAAGGTTCTGCTCGAAGGCGAAGGCATCAGCGAGGAACGCATGCTGGCCGAAGCTGCGCTCCTGGCCACGCGCAGCGATGTAGAAGAGGAGCTGGTGCGATTGAAGACGCACGTGGAGCGCTTTTGCGAGCTGCTGGATGGCGGCGGAGAGCTTGGGCGGCAACTGGACTTTCTGCTGCAGGAGATGAACCGCGAGGCCAACACCCTGATGTCGAAGACCGGCTCGAGCAGCGGCGACAACGGGCTGCGCCTGACCGAGGTCGGCCTGCAGATGAAGGTGGAGCTGGAGCGCGCGAGAGAACAGGTCCAGAACCTGGAGTAACCCGCCGCGACACCTGCCGCCTTGGCGTTACGGACACTTTCTCGGCCAGCGGTTAGACTTGGAAGACTATGGCAGGCATTTTGTTTATCATCTCGGCGCCTTCAGGGTCGGGAAAGTCGACGCTGGTGAGCCGTCTGCGGTCGCTGGTGGAAGGGCTGGATTTTTCGGTCTCCTACACCACGCGCGCGCCGCGAGGCAGCGAGATCGATGGGCGTGAGTATCACTTCACGACCCGCGGCAACTTCGAGGGAATGATCGCGGCGGATGAGTTTCTCGAGCACGCCGAGGTCTTCGGCAACTACTACGGGACGGCGCTAAGCGCGTTGAGCCAGGCCAAGGCTGCCGGCAAGGATCTGCTGCTCGATATCGACGTGCAGGGTGCGGTGCAGGTGATGCGTAAGCTGCCTGCTGCCGTATCGATCTTTATCCTGCCGCCGAGCCCCGAGATTCTGGAGCGGCGCCTTCGCCATCGCAGCGTGGCCGAACATGTGACCAACGAAGAAGTCATCGAGCGCCGGCTGAAGGAAGCGCAGAAGGAGCTCGATCGCATCCACGAATACCGCTATGCCATCGTCAACGATCAGTTGGACGAGGCGGTCGATGAACTGCGCGCCATCGTCTTGACCGAGCGGCAGGATGCGCAGGCCGATCGTAAGCTGGCGGATAGCTGCCTCACGGCTGCGCGCTCAACCCGGCTGGTGGAAGCGCTTGCGAGCTTTGAGCGCCAAGGGGTTGCCCCGAGAGTGTAGGCCTTTGGCTGCGCTTCGCAAGTTTTCTGTGGGCTTGTGGGCTGGAGTGGGTTATTGTCTGGGTATACCTAAAAAAGCAATAGCCAGTGAGTAACCGAGTACGCAAATTCTCCACCGAGGTGACGCGATGATCAAGGATACGAACGCTTTGTTGAACAAGTACAGCCTGGTAAAGGGTGCCGCGCGCCGTGCACGTCAACTGCAGTCGGGCGCTCCTCCGCTGTCGAACTCGAAGTCGATGAAGGCGTGCCGGGTTGCGCAGGATGAGATTCGCCAGGGCTTCGTAACGTTCGTCCTGCCAGAACGGATCGTTGAGCCGACGGTCGATCATCCTTTGCTCGAGCAGTTGTAGGATTCGGCGAAAGACGGACGCGGACAAGAAGGGCAAGACAGACCAAAGAGGCCAAGGCTTTGTGTGCTTGGCTTGTGTGCGGTGTGGATTGCGCCGGGTTCGTTGAGACTGCCGCGGCTGTAAGCTAGAGAGATGGCGGAAGGAAGACAGGCGGCTGGGTTGGAGCCGGTTCGGGCGTATCTCGAATACTTTCGAGATATGGGGGTATACGAGTTCTATCGGAACGGCGAGCCGAGCGGGGTTGAACTCAGCGCGAGGATCGCCGAGGCCCCAGCTGCCGTGCCGGGGCCTGCGCCAACAGATACGCCGACGCACGTGATTCCCGCTGCCGCGGCGCCGGCTCCTCCGGTGGAGAGAGCGACAGTGAGCCGAGTACTACCTGTTGAGCCTTTGCCGCAGCGTCCGCCGGCTACTCCCCTACAACAATCCGCTTCCGCTAGTCTGGTGGAGATGGCAAAGATTACCTCGCTCACGGACCTGCTTCCGCCTGCTTCCGTGCGCGTCGCTCCCGCAAACAAGGCCGCTGCCCTGAAAGCGATCCAGGATGAGATTGGCGACTGCACTCGCTGTCCGCTGGCCTATGCGGGGCGCCGCAAGATCGTCTTTGCGGACGGCGACCCTAACGCCCGGCTGATGTTTGTCGGTGAAGGCCCCGGTGCGGATGAAGATGAGCAGGGGCTGCCGTTTGTGGGCAAGAGCGGCCAGTTGCTGAACAACATGATCGTCGCCATGGGGCTTTCGCGCGAGCAGGTGTATATCGCGAATATCGTGAAGTGCCGGCCGCCTGCGAACCGTGCCCCGGAGCCGGTTGAAGCCGGCACCTGCACGCCTTTCCTCGCGAGACAGATGGATGTGGTGCAGCCGGAGGTGGTGGTGGCGCTCGGAGCGACGGCGGCGATGTATCTGCTCGGCGTCAAGCAGTCGCTGGCCTCGCTGCGCGGCAAATGGCACACGGTGCGTGGTGCGAAGGCCGTCATCACCTACCACCCCGCGTTTCTGCTGCGCGACCCTCGCCAGAAGGGTGAAGCCTGGAAGGATCTGCAGATGGTGATGGCGGAGATGGGGCTCAAGCGATAGCGGCTTGGCCGGCGAAAACTGTCAAGGCAGTTGGAACGCTAACTGCTATGGAAGTGGTGTACAGCGCATAGCGCGAACCGCTATACTCCGGGGCGACGCCATAGTCGAACAAAATTCCCCGTGGACTGCTGCGAGCGGTCCGGTCGGCTTGATTCAGCTACAGCGGCTCGATATGGCAAGCTCTTCTCGATGACCTTCCCGGCCTCACGCCCGCTGCTTTTGCTCCTGCTTTTCGCCGGGTTGTCGATGCTGCTCTGGACGGGCATCCACGCCTCGGAGGATCCAGTTGCGAAGGAAGCTGCCGCGCGCAAGGAGTATGCAGACAAGACACGCGCGACCTATAGCTTCCGGTTCGGGGCCGGCCAGATCTCGCTGCCGGGCAATGCGGCGGTTGAGGGCAATACCTTCCTCGAGCCGTCCGCTTTTCCCGATGCGCAATACTGCGGGCACTGCCATCAGGAGGCGTACCACCAGTGGCGCCAGGCTCTGCACTCGAACTCCTTTCGCACGCCCTTCTACCAGACCAGCGTGCAGATCCTGATCAAGACCAAGGGCATCGAGTTTGCTCGACACTGCGATAGTTGCCACAACCCCATCGGCGTGGTCTCGGGCGCGTTGACGCCAAACTCCAGCGTCGATCGCCACTTCGATCAGGATGGCGTTACCTGCACCGTCTGCCACTCCATTCAGAGCGTCGACAGCAAACTCGGTAACGGCGGATACAAGTTAGCCGTACCGGCGGTGATGGTCGATGAGCAGGGCAGACGCATCCCGGGCATCGTGCCGGACGCGGAGATTCTGATGCACCTCGACCGCCACTCCAAGGCGGTCATGCAGCCGATCTATCAATCAGCGGAGTTCTGCGCGGCGTGCCACAAGGCCAACCTGCCGCCGATGCTGAACGACTACAAGTGGATTCGCGCGTTCACCTCCTACGACGAGTGGCAGAACTCGAAGTTCTCGCAGCAGAACCCGCTCACCTTCTACCAGGCAGACTACGCAAGCTGCCAGGCCTGCCACATGAAGCGCGAAGCGATCGCCCTGCCCGACCCCGGCGCGAAGCACGGCTTGCTGGCCTCGCACCGCTGGCCGGCAGGGAACACGGCGGTGCCGTTCTTCTACAAGTACGACGAGCAACTCGCAAAGACCATCGAGTTCCTGAAGACGGGCAACTACCTCAATGTCGATCTCTTCGGGTTGAAGATCGACGGCAGCGACAAACTGTTCGCTCCGTTGGGAACACAGCCGTTCTCGTTGAAAAAGGACTCGACCGTTGAGGCGTATGTCGTCATCCAGAACAAGAACATCGGCCATTCGCTCATACCCGAAGTTCGCGATCTGTATGAAGCGTGGGTGGCGTTCACGGTGAAGGATGGGGCTGGGCACGAGCTCTACAAGAGCGGCTTCCTGCGGCCTGACGGCACGATCGACCCTGGGGCGCACAGCTTCACCAATCGCCCGGTCGATGCGACCGGCAACTTTGTCGACAACCACAAGGTTTGGACCATCCACTCGGTTGCGTACGACAACACCATCCAGGCCGGGCGCTCGACGCTGGTTCGCTATCGCTTTCATGTGCCTGCAGATGTGTCGGGACCAATCAGCATCACGGCAGCGGTGGAGTATCGGCATCTGCGGCAGACGTACCTGGACAACGTGCTCGGCCCGAAGCACCCCGCGTATCCGGTCGTTGAGCTCGCATCGCGCACCCGCACGCTCATGCTTGGTGAGAACCAGCCGACCGCGCCGCTGGCTGGCGACAACGAAGACTGGATGCGCTGGAACAATCTCGGAATCGGGTACCTTGACGAATTGCAGTACGACGCTGCCATGCAAGCGTTCGAGCAGGTTGTGAAGCTGCGGCCCGACTACAAGGATGGCTACGTGAACCTCGGCGTCAACCTGATCGAGTGGGAGAAGTACGGCGAGGCACGCGCACCGCTCGAAAAGGCGTTGGCGCTGAAGCCGAAGGATGCGCGCGCTCTCTACTACCTTGCGCTGGTGGAGCGCAGGCAGCGCCACTCCGACGCCGAGATCGCGGACCTGAAGGAAGTGGTCGCGCAGTATCCGCAGTCGCGCGATGCAAGGCGCGAGCTTGGAATTTCGTACTATCAGCAGCATCATGTTGACGATGCGGTGGAGCAGTTCAAGGCGCTGCAGGCGATCGACCCTGACGACCTGGCCGCGCATTACAACCTGGCGATTCTCTACCGGCGCCAGGGGTTGAAGCAGCAGGCATCGCTCGAAGCGGCGCAGTACGCGATGAAGCGCATCGACCCCGGCGCGCCGACGTACTCGCTCGACTACCTGCGCAACCACCCGGAGATTTCTAACGAGAGTGTGCCCTGGCACATTCATGCAGAGAGCCTGCAAACCGCAGGCGTTGGAGCGGGCCAGCGTTGACTATGTTGAATCGTCGTAAGTTCATTCGTTCGCTCAGCAGGACGGCGCTTGTCCTTCCGTTCGCGGATATTCTGGCCCTCTCGCAGCAGCAGGACGGAAAGCCGGCGCAGAAGATCGGGCCGCAGGAGCGGAGCTACGATGCCAAGCCCGCGCCGCCGCCGACGGGAGGGCCTAAGTCGCCGATTGAGGGAACACCGCTCGGGATCGACTTTGTCGATGTAGCGAAAGAGGCGGGACTTACAACCGAAACCATCTACGGCGGCAAGCTGACGAACAAGTACTTACTCGAAACTACCGGGTGTGGCCTTGCCTTCTATGACTATGACAACGATGGCTGGCAGGATTTGTTTCTAGTAAATGGCTGGCGACTGGAAGGGTTTCCCGCGGGGCAGGAACCACGCTGTCACTTGTTCAAAAATAATCGTGACGGCACCTTTACCGATGTGACCAGGGGCAGCGGGCTGGAGCACAAGACCGGCTGGGGGCAGGCTTGCTGCGTAGGCGACTTCGATAACGATGGCAATGACGATCTATTCGTCACCTACTACGGCCAGAATGCGCTCTACCGCAACAACGGCAACGGAACATTCACGGATGTGACGGAGAAGTCTGGCCTGCTGCAACCAGGCCCGAAGATACGCTGGAATACCGGCTGCACCTTTGTTGACTACGACAAGGATGGGCACCTCGACTTGTTCGTCGCGAACTACGTCGACTTTGATCTGAAGACTGCACCGAAACCGGAAGACGGGCCCTGCACTTACAAAGGGATGTTAGTAGCCTGCGGACCTCCGGGACTACCGGGTGGGCGCAATATCCTGTATCACAACAACGGTAACGGCACCTTTACCGATGTCAGTGAGAAGTCCGGCATGTGGACGGCCGTGGGCACCTACGGCCTGAGCGTTGCGGCGTCCGATCTGGATGGGGATGGCTGGCCGGATATCTATGTCGCGAACGACTCCGCGCCGGCGACGCTCTACCAGAACCAGAAAGACGGGACGTTCAAAGACATCGCGATTGAGGCAGGTGCGGCACTTTCGGCGGAGGCGAAACCGCAGGCGGGCATGGGCGTCTCGATCGGCGACTACAACAACGATGGCAACATGGACGTGGTGAAGACGAACTTCGCCGGCGACACCGACTCGCTTTACACCAACCTGGGTGAAGCAGTCTTCGAAGACCGGACCTACCCGGGCGGGCTCGGCGAAAATACGCGGCTGCTCGGCTGGGGTGTGGGCTTCTTCGACATGGATAACGATGGCTGGCTCGACATCCTGATGTCGAATGGGCATGTCTATCCTGAGGTCGATCAATCCAAGGCCGATCTCACCTACGCGCAGCATAAGTACCTCTACCGGAACCTGCACAACGGCCGCTTTGAGGATGTCACCAAGCTCGGCGGTCCCGGCATCCTGGAGAATGCGCCGGCCCGCGGCTGCGCTTTCGGCGACTACACCAACAGCGGCACCATCGATGTGGCGGTCAACTGCATCAACTCCGTGCCGCAACTGCTGCGCTGCGATTCCACGCTGAAGCGCAACTGGATCAAGATCAAACTGGTGGGCGTGAAGAGCAACCGTTCCGGCATCGGCAGCAAGGTGGTGGTGCGGGCGATGAATGTGGCGTCTGCGCAGAAGCCGCTGGTGCAGACGGAAGAGCTGCGCAGCGGCGGCAGCTATTTCTCGCAGAATGACCTGCGCCTTCACTTCGGCTTGAACGAAGCGAAGAAGGTGGACTCGCTCGAGATTCACTGGCTGAGCGGACAGGTGGATGTGCTGAAGGATCTGGACGCGAATAAGCTGTACGTGGTGCAGGAGGGCGGAAAGGTTTTGAAGTCGGGACCTCTTACACCGGCGAAGTTAAAGAGTTGAGACGGTCCGGCAAGTTGAGATTGCCATTCAGGAGTCTGCGCATGGAGGTCGTTCCCGGAGGGGCCTCCCCCCCGTTTACCAGTTAGTTACTTTACCTTTAGAATGAAAGACTTAGATGATTTCGATGCGCTAAAATATTGCAAACAATGGGGTTACGGGTAAAATATTGAAAAGAAGGAACTTAGGGAAAATGTTCTGTGGCCGTCGTGCAGCGATGGAGGCAGATTGCCTTCGGGAGTTGCAAGCAAGGGCTCATGGACGGGGGTTAGCACGAAGGGTGCTCTGGCTAATGCAAAATCCCCAGCCGGCGGGCTGAGGACTTATTTACTTACTCCAACCAGTGTATCAGGTTGGACAGGGTAAAAAGGTCAAGGATTTTTTGTGTCTATGTGACTGAAAGCAAGTGTGATACACCGATTGCGGAAACGCGACCCCCTTGACAAGGATTTCCACAGGGAAGACTTTGAGAAGGGAAGACTTCGCGAGTAGAGAGTAAAGAGTTCTAGAGTAAGACCTTGCGAGTAAGACCTTGCGAGTAGAGACTTCGCGAGTAGAGAGTAAAGAGTTCCAGAGTAAAAAGTCCAGAGTGGGGGGTGGGGGCCCTCCACCCTGAGTGGGAACTATGCGGCTACGCCGTGGCAGTTTTTGAATTTCTTGCCGGAGCCGCAGGGGCACTTGTCGTTGCGGCCGACCTTCTCGCCGGAACGGCGGGGGCCCGCGGCTGCCGCGTCGGCGGTGGCGGTGCCGGATTGGCGTGCGCGTTCGAGCTCGCGTTCCTTCTTCTTCTGGAACTCGCGTTCAAGTGCGTCGATGGTGGTCGAGGGCGCGCGCGTGGGGACGACCGGAGCCGCAGTCTGCACGGCACCGGCGAGCTCCATCTGCTGCGCCGGCGCCTGGACGGCGGGTGCGGCCTGCGCGGCGGCGAGCTCTTCAGGCGTTTCGATGGGCTGGCCGTTGGGCCCGATGATCTGCATGCGGAAGAGGTGGCGCGAGGTATCTTCCTGGAAGCGCAGCATCATGCCCTCGAACATGTCGAAGGATTCCTTCTTGTAGGCGACGAGCGGGTCCTGCTGCGCGTAGCCGCGGAGCCCGATGCCCTCCTTCAGGTGGTCCATGGCGAGCAGGTGGTCCTTCCACAGGCCGTCGAGCACGGAGAGCATGACGATGCGCTCGTGGTATCGCATGGCCTGTGCGCCGAGGATCTGTTCCTTGATGTCGTAGCGTGCGCGGATGCGTTCGTAGAGGGTCTCGCCGAGCTCATGGCGCGAGAGTTCTTGCATGTTGATCTCTGTGGAGGGTCGAACCCAGGTCTCAGAGGCGAGACCTGGGGCACCCAGAGCGGTGGTGGTCCCGGATGTGGTTTCAGAGGCCGTGAACTTGATGCCGAAGAGGTCGTAGATGGCGGTGAAGGCCTGGTCGAGCTTCCATTCGTCGGGTGTGGCCTTCTCGGGCGCGAACTCTTCGAGGATGTTCGAGAGGATGGTCGAGGTGTAGTCCTCGGTGATCAGCTGCTTCTGGTCTACACCTTCCATCAGCTGCTTACGCAGGCCATAGACGGCCTCGCGCTGCTTGTTCATCACGTCGTCGTACTCGAGGACGTGCTTGCGCGATTCGAAGTTCTGGGTTTCGACGGCCTTCTGCGAGCTTTCGATGCGCTTCGAGATCATGTTCGATTCGATGGGCACGCCCTCTTCCATGCCGAGCCGCTGCAGCAGGCCGGAGACCCACTCGCGCGCGAAGATGCGCATGAGGTCGTCTTCGAGTGAGAGGTAGAAGCGCGAGGCACCGGGGTCGCCCTGGCGGCCAGCGCGTCCGCGCAGCTGGTTGTCGACGCGGCGTGACTCGTGGCGTTCCGTCCCGAGGATGAAGAGCCCACCGGCTTCGATCACGGCGTCGTGCTCGGCTTTTGCAGCGGCCTCATGGTCGGCGAGCGCGGACTCCCACGCAGCGTGCGAAGTTTCAAACTCCTGGCCGGAGTAGTAGAAGCGGATCATGCCGGGGCCGGCGACAGGCTGAATCGCGCCTTCAGCGGCGGAGACGGCGCGTGCCAGGTTCTTGCGGACGAGGTCCTGCCGCGCCATGAACTCGGAGTTGCCGCCCAGCAGGATGTCGGTACCGCGACCGGCCATGTTGGTCGCGATCGTGACCATGCCGAGACGTCCGGCCTGCGCGACGATCTCGGCTTCCTTCTCGTGGAACTTGGCGTTGAGGACGACGTGGCGAACGCCCTTACGCTTGAGGATCTCGGAGAGCGTCTCGGACTTTTCGATGCTGGTCGTGCCGACCAGTACCGGCTGCTTCGACGCGTGCAGACGGGCGATCTCGTCGGCGACTGCGTAGTATTTTTCGTTGGTGGTGCGGAAGACGACGTCTGCGAACTCGATGCGCGCCATCTTGCGGTTGGTCGGCGTAACGACGATGTCGAGCTTGTAGATCTTGTCGAACTCGGCGGCTTCGGTCTCGGCGGTACCGGTCATGCCGCTGAGCTTTTTGTACATGCGGAAGTAGTTCTGGAAGGTGATCGTTGCCAGCGTCTGGTCTTCCTTGCGGATGGCCACACCTTCCTTGGCTTCGACAGCCTGGTGCAGGCCATCGGACCAGCGGCGTCCGGGCATCAGGCGGCCGGTGAACTCGTCGACGATGATGACTTCGCCGTTTTTGACGACGTACTCGACGTCGCGCTTGTAGAGGTTGTGCGCCTTGATGGCGACTTCGACGTGGTGTTTGAGATCCCAGTTTTCCGGGTCGGCGATGTTGCCGATGCCGAGGAGTTCTTCGATCTTCTCCCAGCCTTCGTCGGTGACGGTGATGGCGCGGGCTTTCTCGTCGATGACGAAGTCGCCGGACCAGGTTTTGTTGTCCACGGTCTCGATCAGCTCACCCTCTTCCAGTTTGGGGATGATGATGTTGACGCGCGCGTACTTGTCGGTGGTCTGGTCGGTGGGGCCGGAGATGATGAGCGGGGTGCGGGCTTCGTCGATGAGAATCGAGTCGACTTCGTCGACGATGCAGAAGTACTGCCCGCGCTGCACCATGTCGGTCAGCTCGAATTTCATGTTGTCGCGCAGGTAGTCGAAGCCGAACTCGTTGTTGGTGCCGTAGGTGATGTCGGCGGCGTAGGCCTCCCGGCGCTGCTGGTCGGAGAGATCGTGCACGATGACGCCGACGGTGAGCCCGAGGAAGCCGTAGATCTTGCCCATCCACTCGGCGTCGCGCTTGGCGAGGTAATCGTTGACGGTGACGACGTGGACGCCGCGGCCGGCGATGGCGTTGAGGTACGCCGGGAGGGTGGCGACAAGGGTTTTGCCTTCGCCGGTCTTCATCTCGGCGATCATGCCACGGTGCAGGATGGTGCCGCCGATGATCTGGACGTCGAAGTGGCGCATGCCAACGACGCGGCGGCCGGCCTCGCGGCAGACGGCGAAGGCCTCGGGCAGCAGGGCATCGAGCGCGTCTTTTTCGGCTGCGTCGAACTCCTCCGGATCGGCCTTGCGGTCGATGTCCTTGAGCGCCTCGGCGAGGCGAGCGCGGAACTCGGCGGTTTTTTCGCGAAGCTGTTCGTCGGTGAGATCTTTCACGCTGGACTCGAGAGCGTTGACCTGGTTGACGATGGGGAGAAGGCGCTTGATGGCGCGGTCGTTGGAGGTTCCGAAGACTTTGGAGATGACGGTGTTGATCAAGACGTTTCCTTTTATAGGAGCGCGGCGCGCGGGGAGCGGAACGGCGACGGCTCGGGCGCAGGGGTGCGCCACTCTCTAGTTTACGCGAAGGTGTGGAAATCCGGCGTGATGCGGCTGGATTCCGGGACGTTCAAGCGCAGGGAAGAGCGGTCAGGGAGCGTTCGAATCGTGCGTGAGCAGCGTGGCGGAATCTTCGGAGAGAAGATACTCGGCGACCGGGGAGTGCGACGGAACCGCAGGTGCATCCCAGGCCGGCCGCTGCGTCGCGACGCGACGGCGCGCAACAACCTTGCGGGCCGCTTCGTCTGTCGAAGCGGGAAGCAGTGCCGTGAGCCAGGCGTTCAGGATCGGCGCTTCGGGCGGCGCGGTCGCCTGCGCGTGCACAGGCGTGCAGGCGAGCAGAACCGCGACGAAGAGAAGCGTCGACCTCATACGGCGAGGTTATCACCAGTTGCGTGCCTGAGTGGAATTTCGTTGCTCCGGACGGTCCAGTGGGGTGTGCCTTCAGGACCTGCCCGGTCAGTTGGCTGCGGTGCCGCAGGACCGGCCGATCCTGACCGTGTGTGGCAGCGGCTATCGTGCGAGCAGCGCCGCCAGCTTGGTGGAGCGAGCCGGGTTTCGGGGCGTCAGCAGTAGGATGGCGGCATGAGCGCATGGAAGAGGCGGAATCCCCGGTTAGCGCGAGCGGTCGCTTAAAGGGGTTGCGGGAGCTGTGCCGCGCGTGGAGCGCAGAGACCTGAGCCGCTCGTCTAGGGAAAACTCGTGACCGGCAGCGAAAGCAGCAGACTGACGAGCGATGAGAGGGTCTGCAGCTCGGCGAGTGCTTGCCGGCCAAGTTGCTGTGCGTCGGCGGTATGGCCTTCGGCTGCCATGTAGAGCAGGTTGGTGAGGCTTTGCAGCGGATTGTTGATCTTGTGCGCGAGCTGGTTCGCCATGGCGGCGGCGGCGCTGGCACCGGCCTGCTCCAGCAGGAGCCTCTGCTGCTTCTGCTGGCGAAGGCCGAGCGCGGCAAAGTCGGCGAGGGTCTCCATCAGGCGGCAATCTTCCAGATCAAAGGCTTCGCTTCGGGTGTGGGCCATGATGAAGATCGTGCCCTTGGTGCCGTCCGCGGACCACGGCAGAAGGATGCCATCGGTGACGAGCGGCGCGACCACGCCGAGGATATCGAAAAAGCGCTGGTGGGCGCGGAAGTGCTGCGGACGCCCGCGCTGAATGCAGATGCCGCAGGCGCTCGGCTCCTTCGGCAGCACCGCGTTCAGAAAGCCGGAGTAATCGCCGGCGGTGGCGACCCAATGGTAGAAGGCGACCTCCGGGCCGCTTTCACGCTGGATGCTGATACCCGCGCTGTCGGCTCCGCAGAGCTCTACCGCGGCTTCGACCAGCGTCTGGAGGATGCTCTCGGGCTGCTGGACCAGGGCCTGCGCGATGCGCTGCAGCCCCGCGCGCTGATCGGCCGGGTTATGCGCGCGCAGCGGCCGCGTCGCATACGCGGCTTCGAGGTCCTCGACATCGAGTCCAGTGTCGGCCGGGTTGGGGAGAGGTGTGCTCAAAGCTGTCTCGATTGGTTCCGCGATGCTCTTGAATCGGGAAGAAGAAGCGCCGGACAACAGAGGAGAGTGTCGACCGGGCTCAAGAGAGTGTAAGGGTTTAGTCGGAAAGAAGACATAAGAATCTTCTACCATTGCCTTCCCATGCAGGTAACGCCTCAGTCAATCCGACGGAGGATGGTGATTCGGAAGCGATTGCAGGGACGAAGCCCACGGTACCATCGTCCGTGGTGAGGGCGATTATCGCTTATAGAGTCGTTCGGCGGTGCCGCGCATTACTTCGTCGGCGATCGCGAAGGCGCGCGCCCGGGTAATCTCGCCATCGGCCATCATGCCGGTCAGGGCCAACGCGAGCGCCTGGCGGGCGTTGTGCGCGGCGATCCAGGTCGATTCCTCCCAGCCCTCTGCGTCTGAAAGCGCATAGCCGTCGGTGCCGAAGAGCACCTTGTCCGGGAAGGTTTCGAGCCACTCGCGCAGCCAGCCGGCGAGGGTACGCGGCGGGAAGGTAAGCGACTGCTGCGAGAGATCGAGGTAGACGTTCGGCTTCTGCAACAGCGCGCCGGCCTCGCGCACGAACGGCCAGCCGCCGTGCAGCATGACGAAGTTGGTGTGGCGCAGGGTGGGGTCGTTGAAGATGGGTTCGAGCAGCATCGGATTGCCGCCGGCGATCGAGTAGTAGCCGCCGCCGCCTGAAAGCGTGTGGAAGTGAACGGCCATGCCCAGGCGTCCGCACTCCGCGGCGATGTAGCGGAAGATGTAGTCCTGCAGGAGCTTGTAGTCGGCGGGCGTGCGGGAGGAGTTGGACAGCGCGTAGATGCGAGCCGCGTCGTCATACGAGGGGTCGCTGAAGTTGAAGGAACGCAGGTAGGCGACCTCGAACTTCTCGGCGATGGCGCCGCCCTTGCGCTGGCGCTCGAGCGTGGGGGTGACGACCTTGGCGAGATAGTCGTCGAGCGAGCCCGGCATCCGGGTCAGGTGCAGCGCGGCCAGGTAACGGGCGCGAAGTTTTTCTTCGAGTGGGAAGAACAGGGCTTTATCCGGCGTCTGCGCGGCGAGCAGCGAGTTGTCGAACGGGAAGAGGAGCGCGTCGGCGTAGGGAACCCAGTGGAATCGGGTGTTAGGCGTGCCGGTATCTTCGAGGCCCGGGCCCATGGAGACGCGATTCGCGACCATGGTGCCGATGTTCGCCTGGTCGAGCACCCAGGCGTCGTAGCCGAGACCCTTGGCGGCCTTGACCTTTTCGCGCGCGGCGGTCAGTTGCTCGGTTGCGGCGGCGGTAAGCGGGACGGTGAGGTCGAGCCCCCAAAGCGCCTTCCAGGCGAGCGGAAGCTGCGGGTTGTCGGGGCGCCAGGCGACGACATCGGTCTCCGGCTCCATATTGTCGACCGGTAGCGCGTCGAAGTCGCGGTCCGGCGCTTGTTTAGAGGCCAAGGCATCCTGGGGCAATACAGGATGCGCATGATTATCGATCGCAGGCGTCTGCAGAATGTGCGCGTAGAGCTCAGGGTCAACCTGGCGTTCAACCAGCGTCTGGCCGTGAAGTAAGGGGGCAGCGAGGCTTGCGGCGAGCAGGGAGAGGATGAGGCGAGTGGGAGCGGTCACGCCCTCAACTTAGCACACGGGCTCGGCCCTGTGACGATCTAGCACACGGGCTCGGCCCGTGACAGCTCAATGCGGCAGCAGATATCCCCGTGCACGCCATGCCTGCGCAACATACTCCGTGCCCTGGTAGGTCAGGTGAGCCTGGTCCATCTCCATCGGGACGCCGGGCGCGGCGAAGAGCTTGCAGCTTTGGCCGGGGCAGAGGATGTCGAACATGGAGATATAGGTTGCGCCTGCGTTGCGCGTCAGGTCCCGCAGCTCGGAGGTGTCCTTGCCCATGGCCGCGGCGAACTGGCTCTGCGGCCGGTAGGTGGCGGGGTGGCGCAGGGCGGAGATCGCAACATCCGGGCCGGGCACGGTATACGACACCTGCGATCCGACCACGTAGACCCGCGTGCCCTGCCGGCGGAAGAAGGCGAGCACGTCCGCGAGGGCCTGCGGTTGGGTCTGGTCCGGCGCCACCTGGAAGATGACCGCATCGACCCGGTGATGCGGCAGGTAGTCGGTGAAGATGTAGTGCATCAGCGCGGCACAGCCTGGGGTTCGGTTGGGCGATTGGGGCGATTGCAGCTCGCAGTTGGGCGAGGTGGCCTGGAGGAAATGCATCTCCGGGTAAGCTGCCGCGAGTGCGTCGTGCATCTGCGCGATCAGGCTGCTGCCCAGCAGCAGAACGTTGGGTCGCCTGGGATCGGGTGCGAGGCAGGTGTTCCAGTCGGGAAGCTGCCTTGCGGAGCCCTCTTCAAGGAAGCATGTCTTTGAGCGATAATGCGCCTCGCTGCCCGCGGTATCGCGGTAGGCGGCGATCTGCTGCTCCTGCGGCGTGAAGCGGTAGGCGGCACCGTGCGTGAGGCCGAAAGCCAGGAACGCCGCGAGCGCGCAGCCACTGAGGCCGGCGGCAAGCGCGAAGAGCCGCCCGCGCGAGGGCTTGAACCGTCCCTTGCGGAACGGCGTCTCGATCCACCGCCAGGAGGCGTAGCCGATGGCGAGCGCAGCGGTGACGATGGCAAGCTTTGCCAGGCGCGTGTGCTCGTGCGTAAACGGGTGCATGCGGAAGTAGACGATCAGCGGCCAGTGCCACAGGTAGAGCGAGTACGAGAACTGCCCGATCAGCACGGCCACGCGCCATGACAGCGCGCGATGCACCAGGGTCGAGCCGGTCGCGATCAGGAGCGCAGCCCCGAGACAAGGCGGCAGCGCAGCCAGGCCGGGAAAACTCGTAAACGGCGTGTACAGCGCGATGGGCGCCAGGATGCAGAACAGGCCAAGGAGCGCGAGCGCAGTCTGCATCGCACGCGAGAGACCTGCGAGGCGCGGTGCGTACAGGTAGGCGAGCACGCCGGCGAGCAGCTCCCAGAACCGCGTCGGCAGAAGGTAGAAGCTCCACGTTGGGTAGAGCCTGGTAGCCGGCATGCTTGCCGCGAAGGAGAGGACCGCGAGCCACAGAATCACCTTGCCGATGGATCGGTCGGCCACCCTGCGCCGCAGCAGCATCAGCAAGGGCGGAAGCACGATGTAAAACTGTTCTTCGACGCCGAGCGACCAGGTGTGGGTAAGGTAGTTGTTCGCCGCGGAGAAGTCGAAGTATCCGCCGGAGTGCGCCAGCATGAAGTTCGACGAGAAGAGCAGAGCGGCGGCGCCCATCTTCGCGAACGCCGTCAGGTCGATCGGCAGAAACGTCTCGTACGCGACGACCGTTACTGCCGCAAGCATTGCGAGCAGCGCGGGGAAGATGCGCCGGATACGCCGTTCGTAGAAGTCGAGGTAGTCGATGCGGCCGCGCGCGGCGACCTCGCGCAGCAGGATGCCGCCGATCAGGTAGCCGGAGATGACGAAGAAGACGTCTACGCCGACAAAGCCGCCGCGGCAGAAGCTCAGCTCGATGTGCGACGCGACGACGGCAAGCACGGCCAGCGCTCGCAGCCCGTCGAGATCCGCGCGGTAGCGCAGATGGGTCGCCTCGCCGGCGGGCAGCGAAGGGTCGACCGCTTCGGGCGTAAGGGTGAGGGTCTGGGCCAAACGCACGCGTCTCCTGGTTTCTTTTGGGTTCCTTTTGGGTTCCTTGTGGCTCCTATAAAGGATAGGACATCGGAGGACGCATTCCATGACACCTTTGGGGAGGGCCAGTTACCGGGGCGGCTCCAACGCGGGGGTGTGTCGCGTCTCGCCTTCTGCGATAGAGTGTGGGGATGCGGATACTTTTTGGGTTGGGATTGGGCGTGCTGGCTGCGGCGGCGTGTGCGCAGGAAAAGCCTTCGGCGTTTCCGACGAATGAGCAGATGCGCCACTACAAAACGATGGGCGACCCACGCCTTTCTCCCGACGGCAAGCACGTCCTGCTTCGCATCACCGACGCCACCGCCGACGGCGCCAAGGCGCACCTATGGCTGGTGGATATCGATGGCGCCGAATCCCCGCGGCAGCTTACCTACTCGCCGGATTCCGACAAACGCGGCGAGCGCGATGGCGAGTGGATGCCCGACGGCAAGAGCATCCTGTTCGTCGCGAAGCGCGGCGAGCACGCCGAGCTCTACCGGCTGCCGATGAATGGCGGCGAGGCCAAGGCGTTCGACCTGAAGGTGACGCCGCTGGTCGATGAATCCGACCGTCCCAACCCGGTGCCGCCCAAAAAGAAGGACGACAAGCCGGAGAAGGTCGAGCCCATCGCCATCGACGTCGTGAACTTCCGCGTCTCGCCCGACGGCAAGACCATCGCGCTGATCGCCAACGACCCGCAGACGCCCGGCGAGAAGAAGGAAAAAGATGCCAAGGCCGACGCCGAGTGGGTGGATCACTCGCTGCACGGCGCGCGCCTGTACCTGGTGGATGTGGCGACCGGCAAGCTGACCACCGCGGGCATTCCGATCGACGTGCGCGGCGCAGCCTGGAGCGCGGACTCTGCGAAGTTGATCGTGATTCGCGAAGAGCCGAACGGTGCCTCGGAGCTTGGCCCGGCGAACTCCGCCTGGGTGGTCACGATGGCGGACCCGGCGCACGGGCTGAAGGTGGATGCGATTCCAGCGACGGTCGACGGTGCGAGCTGGTCGAAGGATGGCGGGTCGGTTGTGTACCTCGCGCAGGCAAAGCGCGATGCGCCGCCGGGGTACTCGGATCTCTATGTCTACGCGACGGCTACGAAGAGCGTGCGGAACCTGACGGATGGTTTCAACGGGTCGATCGGGCGCATGGAGCCGCTCCCGCTTACGGATGGCGGAATCCTGGAGATCGGCGAGCGCGGCGAAGAGGCTGAGCTGATGCGTTACGATGCGGCGGGCAAGGGTGAGGCCGTTAAGCTGCCCGTCGCCGTGGTCTCAAGCGCGGTTTCGAACGGGACCCAGAGTGGCTGGGTCTTCGTCGGCAGCGGCGGCGGCGTACCAACGGAACTGCTGTATGAAGCCAGACTGGGCGACGCGCCGAAGGTGCTGGCGACTCCGGCGCTGATGCCTGAGGACGTGAAGACGGCGGCACCGAAGCGGGTTTCGTGGAAGAGCGGAGACTACACCATCGAAGGCATGCTCTACCTGCCGCCTGAGACCGCGACGAAGAAAGTTCCGCTCGTCGTGGAGGTGCATGGCGGGCCGCTGGGCGCTTATCTCGACAGCTTTTCGCCTTTCACCGACTTCCTGCTGGGCCAGGGGTGGGCGGTGTTGCGGACGAATCCGCGTGGAAGTACCGGCCGCGGCGCCGACTTCGCCGCAGCGAACAAGAACGATCTCGGCGGCGGCGACTACCGCGACATTATGGCGGGCCTCGACTACGTCCTGAAGACAGAGCCCATTGACCCCGGCAAGACCGCACTCGCCGGCTACAGCTACGGCGGCGAGATGGCGGCGTTTGTCGAGGGCAAGACGACGCGCTTCAAGGCCATCGTCAGCATGGCTCCGGTAATCGACCAGAACAGCGAGTATGGCACCGAGCGAGGAAGCTGGTACGACCAGTGGTACTTCGGCAAGCCGTGGGAGCATGAGGCTGACGCCTGGCGTCAGTCGCCGCTGGCGAATGCGGGCAAGGCGAAGACGCCGTTTCTGCTGATCCAGGGCGAGGGCGACACCACCGATCCGTTGGGGCAGGCTGAAGAGATGTACAGGGCGTTGCGCCAGGAAAAAGTGCCCGTGGAGCTGGTGACGTATCCTCGGGACGACCACGGGCCGCTGGGTGGGGCGATCTACGGGACGCCGTCTCCGGAGCCGTGGCATGGCTTCGATGCGCGGCAGAGGATTGTGGAATTCATTACAAAGGCGTTCAAAGACTAAGTGCGTCCTCACGCCGGACGGGGTACTTCGTACCGTCCTGGACTTCGTGTTGGTCCTCCCGATGGTCGGCACAAAAGATCGTGCCGCGCGGCCAAGCGAAGCTCCCGGCGTACGCAGTACCGCCGGCCCGGCGTCAGGGCGCCCGTCCGGCAGGACAAGCCGCTATTCTCTTACCGCTCGAAACCGCAGCCGCACATAATCCGCCGTCCAGCCCCCATCCGCTTGCTGCCGGGAGTCATACAGCACCGGGCGAAGCAGCGCCACGGCTTCCTCAACCGCCGTCTTACGATCGGTGGGCGCGAGCTGGTCGAGCACGCCATTGCGGAACGTATTCAGCCAGCGTGCCATCCCATCCGGGCCGCCCGGAAGCGGCGTTGGCCGCGGAATCAGTTGAATGCTCTCAACCCGAATTCCGGCCGATTCGAGCAGCGCAGCATAGTGTTCCGGCGCAGGGTAGAAGCTGGCCGCATGCGCCTCTGCATCGATCCCGTGCGCAGCCAAAACAGCCGTCAGCGCCACCCGGATTGCCGCAATATTTCCCTGCCCGCCCATCTCCGCAACAAACCGTCCGCCAGGCCGCAGCGCTCGATAAATCGCGGTAAGCGCGGCCGGTTGCGCATCCAGCGGAATCCAGTGTAGCGCGGCGTTTGAGAAGACCGCATCGAACTCCGCTTCATACGGCAGAGCAGTGATGCTGGCTTCGTCCACGTTCAAGCCGCGCGCACGCGCCGCCGCGACCATCGCCGGGCTCTGGTCGACGCCGCGCACCGTGGCGCCGGAGGCGGCAAGCTGCTCCGTCAGCGCACCGTCGCCACAGCCCGCGTCCAGAATCTGCTCGCCAGGCTGCGGGTTCAAGAGGGCGACGACGTCTGAAGCCATGGTCGCGACAAATCGTCCATTCGCGGCATACGCCTGCGCATTCCAGCTCTGAGTGATTGCCATGTCTACAGGCTAACCGCGCCACGTCGCTTTCGCCAGCTTCCGCCCCCATTGGTAAGCGCCTGTCCGCTCTTATAGGATGGGGCTTGGCTGCGCGGCAAGCGCGCCAGGGAGTTTGCGTGGTCAGTTTCGCAAAGCGTTGGATGATTCTTGGTTTGACTGCCGGTCTGGCTTGCCCTTTGGGGTCGATTGCGCAGCAGGCTTCGGACTGGACCGTCAAGCCCGAATGGGTGCGCGCACACGAGGAGTTTCTCGCGAGCGACGTCATGCACGGGCGTGGCAGCGCAACGCGCGATGAGGAGATCACCGCAACCTACGTCGCGTCAGAGTTCATCGGCTACGGGCTGAAGACCGCACCCGGCATGACCGGGTACATTCAGGCCGCGGATATCGACGCGCCCGAACTGGATGGGCACGCGACGCTGACCATCGGGACCATCTCGCTGAACCAGGGCACGGACTTCCATCTGCTTACCTCGACCGGCCAGTGGGTCACGGCGCCCATCGCCAGGACGACCGGCGTGGGTGCGGTTGCATCGGGCTCAGCCGTGCTGGTCACCGACGAGCCCGGACAGAGTTCCATGGCGGAGATCAACAAGCTGCGTCGCAGCGGCGCCGCCATGTTGATCGTGGTCGAGGACGATTCCACGCGACAGCTCTTCGCGCGGCTCGGCGGCAAAACGCGCACCCCGATGGGGCTGAGGGGCGATGCACCCGGCCCGGGGCGGGGAACCATCATCACCGTCAGCCACGCAACCATGGACCAGCTGCTCAAAGTCGACAGCGGCGCGTCCGCGGTGCTTGCCGTTCATCCGCTGCAGCAGGCCGCACCCAAGCAAACCTACAACGCCATCGGCTGGCTGCCGGGTTCTGACCCTGCCAGCGGCACCATTCTGCTGACGGCGCATCTCGATCACCTCGGCATCGGCGCGCCGGTCAACGGCGATGCCATCTACAACGGTGCGAACGACGACGCGGCAGGGACGACGGCGGTGCTGGAACTGGCGCACGCCCTGGCCTCCGGCCCCACGCCGCGCCGCAACGTACTCTTCGTCTGCTACGGCAGCGAAGAGGCCGGCGACCTGGGCTCAACCTACTTCGGCGAACATCCGCCCGTGCCGCTCGCGAGCATCGTCGCCAACCTAGAATTCGAGATGATCGGCAACCAGGACCCGAAGATGCCGAAGGGCGTGCTGCTGCTCACCGGGTGGGACCGCTCCAATCTCGGCCCCACGTTGAAGGCGCACGGCGCGCTGCTCGGCCCTGACCCCTACCCGGAGCAGCACTTCTTCCAGCGTTCGGACAACTACGCGCTCGCCTTGAAGGGCGTGGTCGCGCACACCGCGGCCGGGTGGGGCACGCCGCCCACCTACCACCAACCGAACGACGACCTGGCGCATCTCGATCTGCCGTTTATGACGAACGCGATCCAGTCGCTGGTTGGACCGATGCGCTGGCTCGCGTCCAGCGACTTTAAGCCCGCGTGGAACGCAGGCGGCCAGCCCAAGGGCGGGGAATAGCCTCAAAAGCAGGAAGGTTTAGCGACACGCAAGACGAAGGAGCAGCAATGGCAATGAGTGCGGCAGTGGCGTTTGCAAAAGATAACGGCGATCGGTTTGTCGAGGAGTTGAAGACGCTGCTGCGGATTCCTTCCATCTCGACCGATCCGGAGCGGATCGAGGACGTGCGCAAAGCCGCGCAGTTCGTCGCGGACGAGTTGAAGCGCATTGGACTTGAAAACGTCCGTCTCATCGAGACGTCAACCGACGAAGAGGTGATCGCCGACGCAAACGGCCCCGGCAAGATCGTGCCGGCGCGGGTCGGGCATCCGCTCGTCTACGCGGACTGGCTGCACGCAGCGCCTGCGGCTGATGGAACAGCCAAGCCGACCGTCCTCTGCTACGGCCATTACGACGTCCAGCCGGCGGAGCCGCTCGACGAATGGAAATCGCCGCCGTTCGAGCCGGAGATTCGCGACGGCAACCTCTACGCCCGCGGCGCCGTCGACGACAAGGGCCAGATGTGGATGCACGTCAAAGCGCTGGAATCGCTCTTCATCGCCGGCGGCGGCAAGCTGCCGGTGAACGTCCGCGTCATCGTCGAGGGCGAGGAGGAAGTCGGGGGCGAGGGGATCGCGGCCTTTGTGCGTGAGCACGGCGAACAGTTGAAGGCGGACGTAGCGCTCGTCAGCGACACCGAGATGTTCGCACCCGATCTGCCGACCCTGTGCGTCGGCCTGCGAGGGATGATCTATACCGAAGTCGAAGCTCGCGGCGCGCGCACCGACCTGCACTCCGGCATGTACGGCGGCGCGGCGCCCAACCCGTTTGTGGCGCTCGCGCAGATTATCGCGAAGCTGAAGGATGCCGACGGCCAGATTCTCATCCCCGGCTTCTACGACAAGGTGGCGAAGCCGACCGACGCAGAGCTGCACGCCTGGAAGGCGCTGCCCTTTGACGAGGAAGAGTATCGCCACGCCGAGGTCGGCTCCGTCGCGCTTACCGGCGAGCCCGGCTACTCGGTGCTCGAACGCACCTGGGCGCGGCCGACGCTGGACGTCCATGGAATGCCCGGCGGCTTCACCGGCGCAGGCGCGAAGACCGTCATCCCCGCCAAGGCAGTCGCCAAGGTGAGCCTGCGCCTGGTGCCGGAGATGACCCCAGCCGAGAGCTTTGCGCAGTACAAGGCCTACGTTGAATCGATCGTGCCCGCGGGAGTCACGGTGGAAGTCCGTCTGATCCACTCGGGTGACCCGATTGTGGTCTCGACGGACAACGTCTATGTCACCAGGGCGACGGAGGCGATGCACGCCGTGTTCCAGAAGGAGACGGTCTTCGTCCGGGGCGGCGGCTCGATCCCGATCGTGGGCGACTTCGTGCGTGAGCTTGGCATCCCGACCGTGATGATGGGCTTCGGCCTGCCCGACGACAATCTGCACGCGCCGAATGAGAAGTTCAACCTGAGCAACTTCCATCGCGGCATTGTGTCTATCGTCCGCTGGCTCGAGTCAGTAGGAGCGTAATTGGTGGGCACCGCTTCCGACTTCGATTGGAGCATAGGGCTTCCGCCGAACGAAGCTGACTTTGTAGCCGCGGAGGGCTTTCTGCTGGCCGGCGGCCGAAGTTCCCGCATGGGACGCGATAAGGCGCTGCTCGAGCTTGGCGGCCGCACGATGCTTGAGATTGCGCTGCAGAAGCTCCACGTCGCCTGCCGCGAGGTGCGACTGGTAGGGAACAATCCCGAGCTTTCCCGATTTAAAACGCCCGTGGTGCCCGATGCCGTCGCTGGCTGCGGGCCGCTGGGCGGCATCGTGGCGGGCCTGGAGGCGAGTACCTCCGAGTGGAATCTCTTTCTCGCAGTCGACGTGCCGTTCGTGCCAGTGGAAGTGCTGAAGATGCTGCTCGACGCCCAGGAGTCGGAGGGCGCCGTATGCGTGATGGCGGAAGCCCAAGGACAGCCGCAGCCGCTGGTCGCCCTGTACGCGCGATCTGCGTTGCCGATCCTCCGGTCCGCGCTGGAAGCGGGACGCTGGAAGGTAATGGCAGCCATCAAGGCTGCGGGCGTCGTGCGCTACCTGCAGTTCAGCGAGGACGAGTGGTTCCGCAACCTGAATACGCCGGAGGAGTTCGCAGAGGCGGAGTCTTCCCGTGCATTCCGGCGGTAGCGGCGTCAAGCAGTAACGAAGGGCGCTCGTGGAAGGCTTCCATGGTTTCGGGCAACCGCTCCAACTGGGCGCGTCAGGGAAAAGTTTCGCGCATCAGATAGCCTAGACCTATGCCCAACGATAAAGAGCTGGACGAGCAGGAACAGCAGCAGAACGGTAAATCTCACGAGGCGTCCGAGTCGCCGCTGGCCGTCGACGCCGATACGCCGCTGATCGCCGAGGTCTCAGAAGACGTAGCGGCCACCGTCGGCGAGTTCATGGAGCAGGCCGCGGCCCAGAACGAGGCTGCCGCCGAGGAACTGCCTGAGGATAAGCAGCATAAGCCGGGCTCCTACATCGCCTTCGAGCAGGTGTCGAAGTCGTTCGGCAGCTTCGAGGTGCTCAAAAACGTAAGCTTCTGCGTCAATCCCGGCGAGACCCTGTGCATCCTCGGCCGAAGCGGTGTCGGCAAGTCGGTTTCGCTCCAGATGCTGCTCGGCTTCCTCAAGCCCGCTTCGGGAAAGATCATGGTAGCCGGCGAGGACATTACCAAATTGTCGGAAAAGCAGTTACAGGCGATTCGTCGCAAGGTTTCGATGGTCTTCCAGAGTGGCGCGCTGTTCGACTCCATCACGGTTGGCGAAAACGTCGCATTCCCGCTGCGTGAGCGGGGCGACATGGAGGACGATCAGATCGCACAGATCGTCAAGGGCCTGCTCGAGATGGTGGGCGTCGCCGGCATGGATCACCTGTTGCCGAGCGATCTTTCCACCGGCATGAAGCGTTCGGTTGCGATCGCGCGTGCTCTGGCCGCACAGCCCGAGGCTGTTCTTTATGACGAGCCGACCACCATGGTCGATCCGTTGATGGGTCATTTGCTGGGAAATTTGATCGAACGCCTGAAGCAGCAGCTCCATCTGACCAGCATCGTCGTCACCCACGACATGCGTTTCGCGAAAAAACTAGCCGACCGGGTCGTTTTTTTGCATCAGGGGGAGGCGCGTTTCTTCGGTACGATGGAAGAGATGGAACGCAGCGATGACCCGGTGCTTACAGAGTTTCTGGCACTCGACGCGCTGGTTCTTCCGGCTTGAAGTTTGGACCGCGGAAAAGAAACCAAGCTTTTATTTGCGTCCGGTCCTCAGCGCGCGTATGCTGTGGTCACTAGCAGTCATATTGGTTACCCAACGATGGAACTCGATCGGCCGGGGTCGAAGACGTTACGGTGGGAACTCTCCGCAAGTTAGCCCTTTGCCGAAGAGTAAAGGGAAGACTCGAAACGGTATGACGCGGAACTAGGCCCTTACGTCGCGAGCGACCCTAACCGCATTGCAGGAGAGGTTGCAGGGAGACCCTGAATGGCAGCGCCGGATTATCTGCAGCAGGTTATCGTTTCAGGCAAGAGACTCGGCAACGGTCGAAGCAGCTCGACCCGCCAGGGCATCTTCCAGCGCCCTTCCGTCACCAGCCTGGTGTGGGCCACGCTGGACCTGATGACGGTGGTCGTGGCTGCGGTGATGGCAGTGCGCGTCCACATGCCCGACCCGACCGGTCACCCCTCCGTGACGCTCATCCCCGTAATCCTTACGTCCACACCGAAGAGTTGGATTCTGTATCTTTTGTGGTTTGGCGGAACGCTGGTCTTCACCACTCGCTCCTACGGCCTCTACGGCCCCATCCACAACCGCAGTGGCCTGCACGAGCAGCGCATGACCATCCAGGCGACGTTGACTGCCGGCCTCCTGCTCTGCGGTGCTCTTTACCTGACGCACGAGATCGCGATTCCTCGGCTGGTCGTCCTGCTGATGGTCGTCATCACCAGCGTCCTGCTCGCCGTCCGCCGCGCCATCTGGCGCAACATGGAATACAGCCGCTACCGCGAGGGTCTGGAGACCCGTAACGTGCTGATCGTCGGCGCCGGCCGGGTGGCGCATGCGCTGCGCAACCATCTCGAATCCTTGCGGCACCTCGGCTTTCGCTTCAAGGGCTTTGTCGCCCTGACCGAGCGCGAAGCGGAATCGGGCGACGCCGACGTCATCGGGGATGTGCGCAATACGCTGCAGCTGGCGCGTTCGCTCTTCGTCGACGAGATCTTCTTTTCGGTGCCCGCGGACAAGAAACTGGTGATCGCGCTGGTCGAAGAAGCCCGCGCCCTGGACATCGATGTGCGCGTGGTGCCGGACCTCTACGACGGCCTGGCGTGGAACGCACCGGTTGAATACATCGGCCAGTTCCCGACGATTCCGCTGCATAGACGCGACTTCCCGATCGGCTCCTTCCTGATGAAGCGCATGCTGGATATTGCGCTATCGTCTCTCGCGCTCTTCGTTCTCTCGCCGATTATGCTCGTCATCGCGCTCGCGGTGCGTTTTGGTTCGCCGGGCCCCATCTTTTACAAGGCCGCACGCATTGGCCGCAAGGGCCGCACCTTCAGCTGCTTCAAGTTCCGCACCATGGTTGTCAACGCGGACAAGCTGAAGGCCGATTTAGAGCACATGAACGAGCGAGAGGGCGTGCTCTTCAAGATCGTCAACGATCCCCGCATCACACGGGTTGGGCGCGTCCTGCGCAAGTACTCGCTCGACGAGCTGCCCCAGTTCTACAACGTGCTGCGCGGCGATATGAGCCTGGTCGGCCCACGCCCTCCGATCGCCTCCGAGGTGGAACAGTACGATCTCGCGCATCTGCGCCGGCTCGACGTGCTGCCTGGCATCACCGGACTCTGGCAGGTGGAGGCGCGACAGGATCCCTCGTTCGACAGCTACATCTCGCTCGACACTGCCTACGTCGAGAACTGGAGCTTCTGGCTCGACCTGAAGATTCTGGCGCGCACGGTTGGCGTCGTCTTCAGCGGTACCGGCTCCTAGCCTTTCGCGCTGTCGGAGCGGGCAGTTGATAGACTGATTACGTGAAGATCGCACTGGCGCAGATCAACCCCACTGTCGGGGATTTCCTCGGGAATACCAGCAAGATCCTGGAGTTTGCCGCGCGCGCTTCGAGCCTGGGCGCCGATCTGGTCGTCTTCCCCGAGCTTGCCGTCTGCGGTTATCCGGCGGCCGATCTGCTGGAGAAGAAATCCTTTGTAGCTCGATCTGCCAAAGCGCTCGACGAGGTCTGCGCCTGGACTGCCGGCAAGCAGCGCCCGGCGATCCTGTGTGGCGGCGTGCTGCCCGTCGAAGCCTCGCGCGAGGGCAAGCAGGTGCGCAACGTTGCGGTGCTCATGCAGTGCGGCCAGGTGGTCGCGACGCAGGCCAAAACGCTGCTCCCGTTCTACGACGTCTTCGACGAGCAGCGCTACTTCGAGCCCGCCGAGTTGCAAAGCCTATCGTTCCTGCAGATCGGCGAACACGAAACCCCGCTCGCCATTACCGTCTGTGAGGACGCCTGGAACGACAAGGGCTTCTGGCCGCGGCGTCTCTATGCCATCGACCCGGTCGAGCGCCTGATGGAGACCTGGAACGAGCAGCCGCCACCGGTTTCGAACCAGCCACGCGTCATCGTCAACCTTTCTGCGTCGCCTTTTTGGCAGGGCAAACGGGCCGTCCGGCAGGAGATGCTGGGCGCGCTCGCACGCCGCCACGGCGCGGTGGTTGCCATGTGCAACCAGGTTGGTGGCAACGACTCACTCATCTTCGATGGCAGCTCGCTGGCCGTCGGTCCGGACGGCAGCGTCATCGCGCAGGCAGCCTCCTTTGCCGAGGACCTGATCCTCGTCGACACCTCCGTAACCGAACCGGTTGCAAATCCGTTGCAGCCCGGCGAAGACGCCTTCGACGTTGAAGCCACATGGCAGGCGCTGGTGCTTGGCACCCGCGACTATGTGCGCAAGTGCGGCTTCTCGAAGGCGCTCATCGGCCTCAGCGGCGGCATCGACTCCGCGCTGGTCGCGGCCATCGCCGTCGACGCACTCGGCGCGGAGAACGTGATGGGTGTCGGCATGCCCAGCGGCTACTCCTCGGAGGGCTCGAAGGATGACGCCCGCGATCTTGCCGCGCGCCTCGGCATCCGCTTCGAGTTGCTTGCCATCCACAATGGCTTTGAGACGCTGATGAGGACGCTCGACCCGCTCTTCGCCGGCACGCCCTTCGGTCTTGCGGAAGAGAATCTGCAATCGCGCCTGCGCGGCGTGCTGCTGATGGCGCTCTCGAACAAGTTCGGAGCGCTCGTGCTCACCACCGGCAACAAGAGCGAGATGTCGGTCGGCTACTGCACGCTCTACGGCGACATGGTGGGCGCGCTCGCGGTCATCGGCGATGTCATGAAGACGCGCGTGTATGCCCTCAGCCGTTACGCCAACCGTGAGCGTGAGATCATTCCCGAAGCGACCCTTACCAAGGCACCGAGTGCGGAGCTTCGCCCCGAGCAGAAGGACACCGACTCGCTGCCGCCGTACGAGGTGCTCGATCCCATCCTCGAAGCCTACGTCGAGCGCTACTGCTCGGCGGAGCAGATCGCGCAGGATCAGGGTGTCGACGCCGCACTCGTCAGCCAGGTGTTGAAGCTGGTTGAACGCAGCGAGTACAAGCGCCAGCAGGCCGCACCGGTGTTGAAGGTAACGAAAAAATCGTTTGGAACCGGCCGCCGGTTTCCGATCGCGGTCAAGTATCAGGTTTAGGCACATACAGAAAGGCTGCTCGAAGCAGCGGAAGGACGGACAGTTTGAAGCAGTTTCTTGAAGCAGCGGTACTCGTGGCAGCGATCGGTCTCGCAGGTTCGGCAGGGGCGCAGGCCGCGCCCTCACAGCAGCAGGGAAGCGCAGCCAAACCGGCAACCACCCCGCCGCTCCAGCTGCGCTCGCTCGCGCCCGACGCCATCGCTGATCCGTTCCCGCCGGTGAACCAGAAGTTCTTCACCGCCGATTCACCGACCGTCGGCACTGTTGATAGCTACCTGCACACGCTGCTCGGCTACAACCCCAACCGCATCTGGCGGGTGATGGCCATCCAGAAGACCGCCGCACCCGGCGTCACCAAGGTGACCGCGCTCGTCTCCGAGAAGGTCGCCGGCGCGAAGGTGCAGGAGGCCACGTTCTACGTTATGCCCGACGGCAAGCACCTGATCGCCGATGGCAACTCCGGCGTGCTGCCCTTCGGCGCCAATCCGTACGCTCCCGCGCGCGCGTTGCTGCAGCAGCGCGCCGACGGCCCGTACCACGGCTCCGCCTCGAAGGAACTTACGCTGGTCGAGTTCGCCGACCTGCAGTGCCCGCACTGCAAGGAGGCTCAGCCCACCATGAAGCGGCTGGCCGAGGACTTTCCCGGCGCGCGCATCGTCTACCAGAACTATCCGCTGGTCGATATTCATCCCTACGCCTTCAAGGCCGCGGCCTACGGCGTCTGCGTTGCAAAGAAGAGCAACGATGCCTTCTTCACCTACATGCAGGCTGTCTACGACAACCAGACCCAGCTGACCGCCGAGACCGGTGACAAGACGCTGGACGATGCCGCCACCAAGGCGGGTGCGGACCCCAAGGCAATCGCCACCTGCGCCGCAGGCGCCGAGGCGAAGAACGCGGTCGAAGCCTCGATTAGGCTCGGCAACGAAGTCGATGTCAACCAGACTCCGTTGCTCGCCGTGAATGGTCGTCTCATCCCACTCGGCGGCATTCCCTACGAGACCATCAAGCAGATCATCGTCTTCCAGGCTTCGCTCGATGGCGCGTCCGCGGCGGCTGCGACTCCGTCGCTTGCGGGTCCGTCGAAGTAGCTGCCTCCAACTCCGTTCCGTACGCGGGCCGCTGCAGCGATTGCAGTTGCTCAATCGCCTCCGCGGCCCGCGCGCGCAGCTGCACCAGCTCCTCCGGCTTTTTGCGCCGGAGCGTGGTGTACGGCATCTGCATGCGAAAGTTGTGTCCAAGTACAGCTTCGTTGCGCTCGAGAAACGTCCAGTACAGGGACGTGAACGGACAAGAATCTTCGCCGACGGACTTCTTTGGATCGTACTGGCAGTGCCCGCAGAAGTTCGACATGCGATTGATATAAGCAGCGCCTGATACATAAGGCTTCGTCGCCGTCAGTCCGCCATCCGAATACGTAGCCATTCCGAGCACATTCGGTTCCACTACCCAGTCGTATGCGTCCACATACGCAAACCAGAACCAGTCCGTCAGCTCGCGCGGCGAGAAGCCGCACAGCGTCGCCAGATTCGAGAGCACCATCAGCCGCGTGATGTGGTGCGACCATCCCTGGCCGATCACCTGCTCCACGACGGTATCCATGCAGTGCAGCCCGGACTTCGCACCCCAGTACACCGCAGGCAGCGGAAGCGACGCACCGAGCGCAGAGGGCCTCGCCCCCGCGTAGGGATCCTTCGCGTAGGCAAGCGCCGCCTCCTTCGTCTGGTCAGGCGAAACCTCTTGCTCACGCTTCGTCTTCTCCTGCGGCACATGTCCGGCCAGCAGCCGGTAGCCGTCGGTCTGCTCATGCAGATGCCGCATAAACTCCCGCCAACCCAGCAGCTGCCGGATGAAGCCTTCTGCGCTCGCCATCGGGACGGTACCCTTATCCGCCGCAGCCGCCACATCGCGAATCAGGTCGATCGCGAGCAGCCGGCCCAGGTTCAGCAGCACAGAGGTTTTCGAGTGGAAGAGCTGCAGTTGGTCGTCGCGCATCGCGTCTTCAAACCGGCCGAAGTGCTGGAGCGCATGCGCCAGAAAATACCGCCAGAACTTATCCGCATCCGACTGCGTGCACGGCAGGTCGAACCCTGCAGTCGAACCGAAGTGATGTGCGTACGTCTCGTCGACAAACGAGATCACCTCCTGGGTAATCTCATCCGGCGGAAACTCCGGAAAGCGCGGCACCGGCACCTCGCCCTTGTACGGGTTACGATTTTCCGCGTCGAAGGAAAACTGCCCACCGACTGGCTTGCCACTGCGCATCAGGATCTCCGTCTGCTGGCGCATATGCCGGTAGAAGCGGTCCATCACATACGCCTTACCCGCCTTGTATCCGCCATAGACTTTCGTGAAATCCTCCGTCTGCGAAGTCCACGTCGTGTCCGGCACGAAGTCCATTTTGAGCCCGGCCTTGATCGCCTGCGCCAGGTCCAGCCGCAACTCACGTTCAGCCGGCGTCATGCACACGAGCGCCGGCAGCTTCTTCTCGCGCTGCAGATGCAGCAGCGCCGTCCCATGCGACTCCGGCGAAAAGTGGTACAGCACGCTGACGCCCTTCGCCGCCTGCTCCAGCGCGAAGTGGCGCATGTTGCTGATCAGCACGACCAGCTTCTTCTTGTGATACGGCCGACGCAGCGCCTTGGCCGTCGACTCGACGATCACGATGCCGGTCTGCTCCGGCGGCTGCTCGGTCAGCGGCCCCGTGCGGTCTGTATAGCGGTCATAAGGAACATAGATCCAACGCCGCTTCGCGATATCGGCAGCCTTCGGGGTGTGTTCAGCGATGAGCTTCTCGAACGGCTTCATGGCTCACGTTAGATGATGAAAGCCACCCGTCGCGTAAGCACGCACACGCCGCTTGCGAAGCCGTGAAAATCCCGCGCTCTAAGTTCCAGTCGAACGCAAGGCTGGAGAACTCTCTACTCTGTGTTCTCAAACTCCAGCAGCCGGTTCCGCTGCACCAGGTGCCGGTGCGAGAAGTAACGCCTCACTCCCGCAGGAGCGGCCTCCGCCTTCGCAGCCCTCACGTACACCTCGGCCGCGCCCAGCATTCCGGCCAGCGGCGCAACGAAGTACACCCACAGCGCCGTCCATACCTGAGCGAACACCGCGGAGCCCACGGTCCGCGCCGGGTTAATGCTGAACCCCGAGACCGGCGCAAACAGCAGAATGTACGTGGCAATCAGCACGCCCATGCAGTAGGTTGTCCACGGCGCCAGCCGCTTTCGGTTCGACGTGTACAGGACCACCGTCATCAGCAGCGCCGCCATGAAGAGCTCCGCCGCGAACGCCCCCACCACTCCGCCAATCCCCGGCACAGTCACCGCGTACCGCACCTGCGGCAGCGCAATTCGCTTGCCCAGCATCAGCGTCGCAATCCCCACGCCGCCAATCGCGCCAGCAAAGTGCGCCGCAATGTAGAACGGCGCGTCGTACGGGCCGATCTTACCCAACCGGTAAAACGTAATCGTAATCGCCGGGTTGAAGTGCGCACCCGACCGCTTACCCCATGGCGACTTGATGATCAGCACTGCCGTCGTCCCCATCGCCACGCCCATCAGCGCGCGCGCCGCCCAGGGGTTTGGCGTGGGCGCGATACCCGGCACAAACAGCAGCACCGTGAACGCACAGGCCGAGATCATGAACGCGGCAAGCTCCGCCGCCTCGTACAGGTAGAGCGGCCAGTCCGCGCGCAAAGCCGCTCCCGGTCCGCGGAACTTCGACGCTCGTGGTTGCAGGGAAGGCTGTTTCATCAGCGCGGGTCTGCTCCCAGTCTAGCCGTCTGCCGGGGCCGCGCCTCAGGCCAGGTCCACGCTGTGGAGAACACGGGTCCATCCCCCAAAATCGTTACGAAAGAGTAACCCACGGGATACCTCTCGCGAGATATAGTTCAGTTGCACCCCTCATGCAGACGTTTCACGGGCCCGTTTCGACAGTGGTCCCACTTGGCGCGCGCGGGTGCTGGAGGCCGTATGAGCAATTCGAACCGGCAGTCGAACGGTACGCTCGCGATCCTGTTTGCGCTCACCCTTGGCGGCGCAGCGCACGCCCAGGTGGTCTGGACCAAGCCCGGGACTCCCGCACCAGCCACAACCACTGCGCCCGCCCAACCCGCGCCCGCGCCGCCAGACACGTCTACGCCCGCCCAGCCTACGTCCGCCCAGACTACATCGGCCCGGCCCGCTCCCGCCCAAGCCACCCCCGCAACCCAGGCCTCTTCGACATACTCCGCCACCGCGCCGCAAACCGCAGCCACCCCTGGCGCCGCCACCCACGTCAACTACTACGCTCCCGTCCCCGGCAAGAAGAACAAGACCGAGTACATCGGACCGAAGACGGTCGTCGAACTCGCACCGACCCCCATGCTCGACGAGGAGGGCCGCCAGCGCCTCGACCCGGACGGCAAGCCGATGTTCAACCCGCCCGTCCGCCAGCAGCGCGACAAACGCGGTAACCCGCTCTTCGACGAAACCGGCAAGCCCGTCCTGCAGACCTCCGCTGACATGGGCTATGACGAAAAGGGCAAGAAGATCCACGTAAAAACGGTGAAGCCGCCCAAGATGATCTCCGTCTCCGTGCAGCGCGGCATACTCACCGTCGACGGCATGCCCGGCAAGGCCGGTCTCAACTACGAGATCAAAGACCTGAAGTACATCTACCTCTACGCTCCCTGGATCGGCATTACCATCGTCTCGCACTCGCCCTTCCCCGGTGCCATCGAGCAGAAGAACGCCTTCTCCGACCAGACGCTCACCGTCTCCGTCGACAGCCACAAGCTGCAGCTCTACTCGGATAAGCGTTTGCTCGGCAAGAAATCCGAGTCCGCGTATGTCGCCGTCGATCGCAACTTCCGTCTGCCCTCGCAACTGCCGGTCATCGGCTACGGCGAGACGTTGAGGCCGCCCTACGCCTGGCCCGGCTCCCGCGAGAACGCCGCGCTGAAGGGTCCCATCGCCCCGCCGCCGCTGCCCGTCAGCCTGCGCGCCGTCTCGCTGCTACAGCCCTGCCCCCCAGGACAGATGCGCATGCCCGGCCGAACCCCGCTGCCCGGTGAAAGCCTTCCGCCGCAGCCCTGCGTCCTCATCCAGAAGGCGCTGCCCGGCGTCGGCGCGCCCAAGGTCGCCGAGGCGAAGCCGGCCGCGCCTGCGGTCGTCGTACCGACCATTCCCACACCGGCTCCTTCGGCGGACGCAACCCCGCCGCCTGTCGCCCCGCCGTCTGCATCTCCCAACCACTAGCGGCGCTGCCCCGGCAACGCGGTACTCTGTTCCTGCACTTCCAACGCAGGAGACGAACAGATGCCGATCAACCCCAACCGTGCTCTCGCCCATCTGGACGAACTGCGCGCGCTGACCGCCGACGAACACGGTGCTCAACGCGTCGCGTGGACGCCCACATGGCTCAAGGCCCGCGCCTGGTTCACAGAGAAACTCGCCGCGCTGCAATCTCCCGTAGAACACCACTACGACGCCGCCGGCAACCACTGGGTCACGCTCCCCGGCGCATCGCCCAAGGCCCTCCTGCTGGGCGGCCACCTCGATTCCGTCCCCAACGGCGGCTGGCTCGACGGCTGCCTCGGCGTCCTCGCCGCGCTCGAAGTCCTCACCGCCATCGCCGAAGACGCAGCCTCCACCGGCACCCAACCCGCCCTCACCCTCCGCCTGGTCGACTGGGCCGACGAGGAAGGCGCACGCTTCGGCCGCAGTCTCTTCGGCTCCTCCGCCTTCGCCGGCACGCACACCATCGCCGCCGACCGCGCCCGCACCGACCGCGACGGCATCACGCTCGAATCCGCGCTCCAAACCTGCGGCATCGCCATCGACCGCATCGGCGAAGCCACTCGCGAACAGCAAAACGCCGCCGCCTACCTCGAACTTCACATCGAGCAAGGCCCCGTGCTCGAAGCCCTCCAACTCCCCCTCGGCGTCGTCCTCGGCACCAAGGGCGTCGAGCGCTGGGCCATCACCTTCACCGGCCAGGAGGCGCACTCCGGCTCAACCCCCATGGCCGTCCGCCGCGACGCCCTCGCCGCCGCCGCCAGACTCGCGCTCGAAATCCGCCCCATCGCCCGCAAACACCTAGATGCCGTGGCCACCATGGGCTCCGTCAAAACTTTCCCCGGCATCGTCACCGCCGTCGTCGGCCGCTGCGAAACCACGCTCGACCTGCGCGACCTCGACGCCACCGTCCTGGCCCAGATGCTCGGCGAATGCCGCGCCGCCAGCGAGCGCTTCGCCGCCGAAGAAGGCTGCACCGTCGCCTGGTCCAAAATCTGGAGCATCGACCCCATCCCCTTCGACCCCACGCTCATCGCCCTCGCCCAGGCCGCCATCCTCGAAGTCACCCCCAACACGCACAGCCTGCCATCCGGCCCCCTGCACGATGCCGCGGAGGTCGCCCGCGCCGGCATCCCCACCGTCATGCTCTTCGTGCAATCGCTCGCAGGCCTAAGCCACAACGCCGCCGAAGACACCCGCCGCGACCACCTAGCCCTTGCCATCCGCGCCCTCAACACCCTCACGAACAAACTGCTGCCGGGTGCGCCACCCTCCCGGAGCCTGGCTGGGCTCGACCCCGCACCCAATCCTTCGGTTTTTCCCACCCGATAGTGCATAATGACCACTCCAGACCCAAAAACCGCACCGAGGAGGGCATCGCCTACGGATGAGTGATCGAGTGGACCCGCACCCGTTCCAGCAGCACATCCCGCAGTCGCCGGAGATCGCTGCGCGCTTCCCCGACCATCACCCGCCGCTCTCCGCCCAGGCCGCTATTCCCGAAGCCGACCGTTGCCTCTTCTGCTTCGACGCCCCCTGCGCCACCGCCTGCCCCACGCACATCGACGTCCCGCGCTTCATCAAAAAGATCGCCTCCGGCAACCTCGCCGGCTCCGCCCGCACCATCCTCGAAGCCAATATCCTCGGCGCAAGCTGCTCCCGCGCCTGCCCGGTGGAAGTCCTTTGCGAGGGCGCCTGCGTGCTGCATCGCTACAACAAGCAGCCCATCCAGATCGGCCGCCTGCAGCGCTTCGCCATGGATTCGTTCTACGCCAGCGGCTCGCCGCATCCCTTCGAGCCCGCCCCAGCAACCGGCCGCTCCGTGGCCCTCATCGGCGCCGGCCCGGCGTCGCTCGCCTGCGCCGCTGAACTCCGCCGCCACGGCATCCGCGCCGTGCTGTACGACGCGCGCCCGCTGCCCGGCGGCCTCAACACCTACGGCATCGCGGAGTACAAACTCCCGCTCGCCGAAAGCCTCCGCGAGATCGACATGCTCGCACAACTCGGCGTCGAGTTCCACTTCAACACCAGCGTCGACGCCGCACACCTCGCCACACTCGAACAAGAGCACGACGCGGTCTTCCTCGGCATTGGCCTGGGCGCGATTCACAAACTCGGCATCCCCAACGAAGACCTTTCCGGCATCACCGACGCCCTCGACTTCATCGCCGGCTACAAGTCCGGCAGTATCATCTCCGCGCCCGCACGAGTCGCCGTTATCGGGGCAGGGAATACCGCCATCGACGCCGCCATCGCAGCCGTCCGCCTCGGCGCGGCAGAGGTCACGATGGTCTACCGCCGCGGCCCCGAACAAATGTCCGCCTTCCCCTTCGAGTACGAACACGCCCGTCGCGAAGGCGTGCGCTTCCTCTGGAACCTGCAGCCCGCAACCATCGTCGGAAGCGCCCACGTCGAAGCCTTGGAACTCACCCCCTTCGACAATCCCGGCCAGCCCGTCTCACTCGCCACCGACCTGCTCATCCTCGCCATTGGCCAGGCCACGCACTCCCACTTCCTCGACGGAATCCAGCTCGACCGCGGACGCATCGTCATCGACCGCGCCACCGGCCAAACCTCCAAGCCCAACACCTTCGCCGGCGGAGACTGCACCAACGGCGGCCGCGAGGTCGTCGACGCCGTAGCCGACGGCAAGCGCGCCGGCCTCGGCATCCTCGCGTATCTAGGTGGAAGCATGAGGCTTCAGCCCCATGAACCAGCACGCCAAACGGAAGCGGGCTTTACCCCCGGCGAGGCACCCCATGCCTAACCCAACCCTCGCCACCACCTTCGCCGGCATCCCCTGCCTCAACCCCTTCTGGCTCGCCTCCGCGCCGCCCACCAACTCCGGCGAGCAGATCATGCGCGCCTTCGACGCAGGCTGGGGCGGAGCCGTCTGGAAGACCATCGGCGACCCCATCACCAACGTCAGCTCGCGCTACTCGTCGGTCGACTACGGCGGCGTGAAGATGATGGGGCTGAACAATATCGAGCTCATCAGCGACCGACCCATCGAGACCAACCTGCGCGAGATCGCCGAGGTCAAACGCCGCTACCCCAAACACGTCGTCATCGCGTCCCTCATGGTCGAATCCAAACGCGAAGCCTGGCACGACATCGTCCAGCGCACTGAAGACGCCGGCGCCGACGGCCTCGAACTCAATTTCGGCTGTCCGCATGGCATGAGCGAGCGCGGCATGGGCTCGGCCGTAGGCCAGGTGCCCGAATATTGCGAACAGATCACCGGCTGGGTGAAGGAAAAAGCGCGCACCCCCGTCATCGTCAAACTCACCCCCAACATCACGGACATTCGCATGCCCGCCCGCGCCGCCAAACGCGCCGGTGCCGATGCGCTGTCTGCGATCAACACCATCAACTCCATCACCTCCATCGACCTCGACACCTTCGAGCCGCGCCCCAACGTCGACGGCCTCAGCTCCCACGGCGGCTACTGCGGCCCCGCGGTCAAACCAATTGCGCTCAACATGGTCCAGCAGGTTCTCGCGGATCCGCTTGCCGCCCTACCGATGTCCGGCATCGGCGGCATTGCCACCTGGCGAGACGCCGCGGAGTTCATCCTGCTCGGCTGCAGCAACGTCCAGGTCTGCACCGCCGCCATGCACTATGGCTACCGCATCGTCGAAGACATGGCCGACGGCCTGCTCGCCTGGATGAGCGAAAAGGGCTTCAGCAGCATAGAAGACTTCCGCGGCCTATCACTGCCCAAAGTCCGCGAGTGGAAGAACCTCAACCTCAACTACAAGGTTGTCGCCAACATCCACGCCGACTTATGCATCGGCTGCCAGCTCTGCTACACCGCCTGCTGGGACGGCGCACACCAGTGCATCCACCTCGACCGCGTCGGCCCAGCCGACACCACGCGCACGCCGCACCAGGTCGAAGCCGCCGCCACCCACCGCATCACCACCACCCCCATCCCCAAGCTCGACACCGAAGGCCTGGGCGCATCGAACGCCGTCACCCCGCTCAACCGCATCCCCCGCGTCGACGAGCACCACTGCGTCGGCTGCAACCTCTGCGCCCTCGTCTGCCCCGTCCCCAACTGCATCACCATGGAGCGGCTCGACACCGGCCTCCCACCCCAAACCTGGGAACAACGCACCGCAGTGCCGCAAACATAAGTTGAGCTGAATATACCCAAACGGGTATATAACGATGACAAGGCAGTATCTAGCGACGGGAGAAAAGCCGCTCTTATGAAGCGAATTTTGCCGGAATTGACTGAGACATCGCCCGGAAGCAATGTCTTTGAGGGAACGGGAAGTATCTTCTTCGACCTCGGGTTCCCAGACGCGGCGGACCTGACCACGAAGATGCGTTTTGTAGTCGCGATCAACCGCATTCTGCAGGAGCGGAACCTGACTCAGAAAGAGGCGGCCCGTTTGTTGGGCATCACGCAGCCCAAGGTCTCCGCTTTACGGAATTACAAGCTGGACGGATTTTCAGTCGAGCGTCTGATGAGCTTCGCCACCGCCCTCGATTACGACGTCGTCATTCATCTTCAGCCACGCGCGGCGGCCGGCACACCCGCAACGGTTGTAGTTGCAGTCGCTGCCTAGCTTACCGTCCCGAAGCCTGCACCACCTGTAAGAGGGCCGCACTCCATGACCACCCTGATTCAGCATGGCACCGTCCTAAACGCCACCGGCCAACAACACGCCGACGTCCTCATCGATGGCGAGCAAATCCTTGCCGTAGACCCCAACATCCCACCTTCCAACCACCACCTCATCGACGCCACCAACCTCCTCGTCCTACCCGGCGGCATCGACGTCCATACCCATCTGGACATGCCCTTCGGCGGCACCACCTCGGCTGACGATTACTTCACCGGCACACGCGCCGCGGCCGTCGGAGGCACCACCACCGTCATCGACTTTGCCCTCCAATCCCGCGGCCACACCATGCGCGAGGCGCTCGACAACTGGCGCGCCAAAGCCGCGGGCAACGCCTGCATCGACTATTCGCTGCACATGGCAGTCACCGACCTCGGCCCCGGCAATTGCAATCTGGCCGAACTCGACGAAATGGTCGCCGAGGGCATTCCCTCGTTCAAGCTCTTCATGGCCTACCCCAACGTCCTCATGATCGACGACGGCCTCATGTTCAAGGTCATGGAGCGCGCCGCCCAGCTCAACGCGCTCTGCCTCATCCACGCCGAAAACGGCAGCGTCATCGACATCGTCGTCTCGGAGTTCCTCGCCCGCGGCGAAACCGCCCCGCACTTCCACGCCCTCAGCCGATCTCCGCTCGCGGAAGCCGAAGCCACCCATCGCGCCATCGCCATCGCTGAAATGGCGGGTGCAAGCGTCTACATCGTCCACCTCTCAAACGCCGACGCCCTGCTCGCCCTCCAGCACGCCAAACAAAAAGGCGTAAAAGCCCTGGCCGAAACCTGCCCCCAGTACCTCGTCCTCTCGCTCGAAGACCAGATGCCCGGCCGCTCCTGGGACGAAGCCAAATACGTCTTCACCCCACCCTTGCGCCAGAAGAAAAACCAGGCCCCACTCTGGCAAGCCCTCGCCTCGGGTGAGCTCTCGGTCGTCTCCACCGACCACTGCCCGTTTCGCTTCTCGGATCAAAAATCCCTGGGCAAAGAAGACTTCACCAAAATCCCCAACGGCGGCCCCGGCATCGAAAACCGCCTGCAGATCCTCTGGCACTTCGGCGTCAACGCCGGCCGCATCACGCCGCAACAGTTCGTCTCCCTCACCGCCGCCGAACCCGCCCGCATCTTCGGCATGCCGCAAAAGGGAAGCATCGCTCCCGGCAAAGACGCCGATATCCTCCTCTGGGATCCCGCCGCCGACTACACCATCGAAGCCGCCACCCAGTCCATGGCCACCGACTACAACATGTTTGAAGGCTGGCGCGTCCGCGGCAACGCCCGCCACGTCTTCTCGCGCGGGCTACAGGTGGTTATGGACGGAAAGTTCGTCGGCGCGAAAGGTCATGGTAAATTCCTGAGACGCGAAGCCAACGCGGGAGGATTTGCCGAATGCAAGCGACCCAGCTGACCAACGACGACCTCGCTCCCACCACCGCCGCCCAGCGCACCTGGGGCACTTACAACTACATCGCCCTCTGGTTCTCCATGTCGATGGAGATCACCACCTACATGCTCGCCTCCTCGCTCATCGCCGGCGGCATGAACTGGCTGCAGGCCGTCGCGACCATCCTCCTCGGCAACCTCATCGTCCTCGTCCCCATGCTGCTCAACGCCCACGCCGGCGCCAGATACGGCATCCCGTTCCCGGTCTTCGTCCGCGCCAGCTTTGGCCTGCGCGGCGCCAACGTCCCCGCAATGCTCCGCGCGATCGTAGCCTGCGGCTGGTTCGGCATCCAGTCGTGGCTTGGCGGCCAGGCCATCGCCGCGATGATCGCCGTCCTCTGGCCCGCTACCACGGGTTCGCCCACGATCCTGTGGGCTAGTTTCCTAGCCTTCTGGCTGCTCAACATGGCCGTCGTCTGGAACGGCGTCGAATCCATCCGCTTCCTGCAGAGCTTCTCCGCGCCCTTCATGCTCATCATGTCGCTCGCGCTGCTCGCCTACATGCACCACAAAGCCGGGGGCTTCGGCCCCATGCTGGCCGCGCCCTCGCACTTCACCTCGACCGCAGGCTTCCTGCACTTCTTCTTCCCGTCGCTCACCGCAATGGTCGGCTACTGGGCGACGCTCTCGCTCAACATCCCCGACTTCACCCGCTACAGCAAGTCGCAGGAGTCCCAGATCGTCGGCCAGGCCTTCGGCCTTCCCATCGCCATGACGCTCTACAGCTTCATCGGCATCGCCTGCACCTCGGCCTCCATCGCCATCTTCGGCACCGCCATCTGGTCGCCCATCGAGCTCATCGGGCGTTTCCATCAACCTGCGGTTGCGTTTCTAGCCCTCATCGCCCTGCTCGTCGCCACGCTCAACGTCAATATCGGCGCCAACGTCGTCTCCCCCTCCAACGACTTCTCCAACCTCGCCCCGCGCCTCATCAGCTTCCGCACCGGCGGCCTCATCACCGGCTTCCTGGGTCTCGCCATGATGCCCTGGAAGCTCATGGCCTCCTTCGGCAACTACGTCTTCGGCTGGCTCGTCGGCTACTCCGGCCTGCTCGGCCCGGTCGCCGGCATCATGGTCGCGGACTACTTCCTCATCCGCCGCACCCGCCTGGACGTCTACTCGCTCTACCACCGCGGCGGCCCGTATGAGTACCGCGCCGGCATCAATCCCCGCGCCCTTATCGCCCTCGCCGCCGGAGTCGTCGCCGCGCTCATCGGCCTCGCCATTCCCGCCCTGCGCCCGCTCTACGATTACGCCTGGTTCGTCGGCTTCTTCCTCTCCGCCGCCGTCTACTACGGCCTCATGCTCTCCGCCAAACCTGCCTGCGCCCCGCAGCAATCGATTGCCGAAACGGTCGCCCGTAACCCCGAGATCAAGTCCAAGATTGACCCCAAGATCGCCTGACCGACTGCCCTAAACACAGGGCATCTGGTATTTCAGACTTGTAATCCGAGTCGTCTTCCTGTAACAAAGTTATTACCAGAAGAAAAACAGTCCTTTCACTGCCCCATGACGCGCGGTGAAAGTTCTCAAACTCTCGTACACGCGTACCGCAGTGTTCGGCCCCCTGCATCACCCTTTCTTGGAGGATGAATGACGCTTCGTCGCACCACCCTGCAGCTCTGTTTTTGTCTCCCCGCGCTCGCCGCCTCAGCCACCCTCACCCCCTCCGCACTCGCGCAAAACGCCACAACCTCCCTCCGCGGCAACATCAAAGATCCCTCCGGCGCCGTCGTGCCCAGCGCCGTCATCACTCTGACGAACAAGGCCTCCGGTCTCACGCTGCATGCCACCGCCGGCGCGGGTGGCGACTACCAGTTGCAGCAGATTCCCCCTGCAACCTACACCATCACGGTTACCGCGTCGGGGTTCGGCGATCAATCCAAGATCGCGCAGCTCCTCGTCGACCAGCCCGCCACCATCAATTTCGCGCTCACGGTCCAATCCAGCAATGAGGTCGTCGACGTCTCCGCCGCCGCAGCGACCATCAATACGACCGACGCATCGCTCGGCGATTCGAAGAACAACGAGCTCATCCAGGCGCTTCCGTCGGAGACCCGTAACGTTCCCGACCTGCTCTCACTCGAGCCCGGCGTCTTCTTCCTGCCTGCACCCAACAATCCCGCCCTACAGGACAGTCGAAGCGGGTCGGTGAACGGCGGACGTTCCGACCAGGGCAATATCACGCTTGATGGCGTCGACGATAACGACCAGGTGCGCGGCCTCGCCTTTACCGGAGTCCTCCGCGAAACACAGGATTCCATTGAAGAGTTCAACGTAACCACCGGAAACGCCAATGCGGACGCCGGACGTTCCTCAGGCGCACAGGTCTCGCTCGTCACCAAGTCCGGCACCAATAAGTACCATGGCGCCGCCTACGAGTACTTCCGCCCCTCCAACACGGTCGCCAACGACTGGTTCAACAAGCAGGCGCAGCTCCAGAGTGGCTTGGACAACCGCCCGCCCAAGCTCATCCGCAACATCTTCGGCGGAGACGTCGGCGGCTTCCTCGTCAAGGACAAGCTCTTCTTCTTCGCTAACTACGAAGGCCAGCGTCAGGCGGAAAGCACCATCGTTACCCAGACCGTTCCCACGGCCGCCTACCAGATGGGTTACATCACCTACACCGGGGACGACGCGAGCGGCAATACCGGCACCTACGTGCTCTCGCCGGCGAATGTCACCACGCTCGATGCCAAGTGCTCCGTCTGCGGCACGGCTGCGTATACCCCCGGCCCCGGCCCCAACCCAAACGCCCTGGCCTACTTCAACTCCATGCCGGCGGCCAACGGCACCACCGAAGGAGACGGCCTCAATGAGGGCTCCTACACCTTCTCCTCGCCGAATCCGCGCACTCTCAATACCTCGATCGTGCGCCTTGATTACACTCCCTCTTCCAAACACCGCATTTTTGTACGTGGCAATCTGCAAAAAGATACCACCGGCAACACAGAGCAATTTCCCGGTCAGGGCCCGTCCTCGGTGCTGATCGACAACACCAAAGGCTTGACCGCCGGCGATACCTGGACCATCTCCAGCGCCCTCGTCAACGATCTTCGCTACGGCTTTATTCGTCAGGGATACGGCCAATCGGGTGTCGGCTCGGGCGATTATGTCGACTTTCGCTTTCTGTCCAACGCCACATCCGAAGCCAGAAACACAATTGTCAGCGTGCCAGTCAACAACATCGTAGACAACCTTACCTTCAGCAAAGGGAAGCACAGCATCGAAATCGGCGGCAACTGGAGACTCGTTCACCAGAATCGCGCGTCCACCGCGAACTCCTTCGCGAGTGGAACCTCGAATCCCTACTGGCTTAGCGGTCACCCGCCCGCTCCACAAGGCGTCGGGAATGCACCGGTCGATCAGGGCTTCGCCAACTCCTACAGCATCGCCTACGCCAATCTGGTCGGCACCATCCCTCAGGTCACCGACATCTACAACTACCAGATCACGAGCGCAACGGCCGGAGCCCTGCTTCCGGATGGCGCACCCCTTGTCCGCCACTTCAAGGCCAATGAATACGAGGCCTATGTGCAGGACCAGTGGCGCATCATGCCCAACCTGACCATCACGGCCGGCCTCCGTTGGACCATCCTCCAGACGCCATGGGAGACCAAGGGCCAGGAAGTCGCACCGACCATTGATACGCACGCCTGGTTCACCGAGCGTGAAACCGCTGCGTTAGCCGGTCAGGTCTACGAGCCGGACCTCACATTCGCTCCCGCAGGACCGTATTACGGCAAGCCCGGCTACTGGGCCAAGTCCAAAAACAACATAGCTCCGCGCTTCGCAATCGTCTATTCGCCTAACAGCAAGACCTCCATCCGCGCCGGTGCCGGCATCTACTACGATCACTACGGCGAAGGCCTCGTCAACACCTTCGACCAGAACGGATCGTTCGGCATTTCGAGCTCAGTCAGCAACCCAGCTGGCGTTCAAGGGTATGAGACCTCACCCCGTTTCACGGGCCGGCGCAACTTCCCCTTCACTCTGGGAGCCGCGCCGACTTCGCAGGTCTTTCCCTACACGGCACCGCAAGGAAACTTCGCCATCACGTGGGGGCTGGACGACCACCTGAAGACGCCCTACACCGAAGCTTTTGATCTTTCGGTACAGCGTGAGCTGCCGGCCGGATTCACGCTCGAAACTGCCTACGTCGGCCGCATGGGACGGCACCTTCTCCAGTCGCTCGATCTCGCGGAACCGCCGGACTATACCGACCCCGCGGGCGGCGGCGACTACTACACAGCGGGTGCACAACTCTCGCACGATGTAGACGTAAACGGCGGCGGAGCAGGCACGGTTCAGACCATCCCATACTTCGAGCATGTCTTCCCCTTCATGGCCGGCATCGATTACCCCGGCGAATCGGCCACGCAGGCCATCTACAACAACGAGTGGGCGCCCTATCGCGCGCAGTACGGCGCAACCACCTCGCTCTCCGATATCGACTTCTTCTGCTACTACGGCTGCCCCGCCGGCTATCAGTCGAAGTTCTGGCAGGACCAGTTCTCGTCTCTTTACGCCCTCTCCACCATCGGCATGAGCTACTACAACGCGGCCGAGATCACCCTGCGCCACCCGAGCCGTCACGGCTTCCAGGCAGACGTCAGCTACACCTTCTCAAAGTCCATCGACATGGGCTCCGACGCGGAACGGACGTCCGAGTTCTCGAACGGCGTCGCGCCCGCCGCCAGCGAGATCATCAACACCTGGAAGCCCTACCTCAACCGCGCCGTCTCCGACTTCGATACCAGGCACCTTCTCACCGTCGATTACCTGTATCAACTCCCGTTCGGCAAGGGGCAGCACTTCCTGGCATCGTCCAACTGGGCCACGCAGGCGCTCCTCGGCGGCTGGCAACTCTCCGGCATCTTCCGTGCCACCAGCGGCCTGCCGTTCTCGCTCTTCGAGCCCGGCTGGACCACCGACTGGCAGATTGAATCGTTCGCCGTCAACACTGCTCCGGTCAAGCTGCGCAAGCACCTCGACACCAATGGGAATCCGCAGTTCTTCGACAATGCTGCTGCAATCAACAGCGGCGTTGCCACCGGTGGACCCGTTCGTCTGCCCTACCCAGGAGAAACGGGCGAGCGCAATAAGTTCCGTGGCGATGGCTATCTCGGTTTAGATTCCGGTCTCGCCAAAGCATGGAGTCTGCACGAGATGGGAACGCTCAAGTTCACCTGGGAGGTCTACAACGTCACCAACACGGCGCGATTCGATCCCCAGTCCATCGGAGCCGGGCTCACCGGCGGCAGCCTCGGGATCGCCTCGTCGCTTCTCACCCAACCCCGTCGCATGCAGTTCTCCCTCCGCTACGATTTCTAACTGCTCCAAAACCTACGGAGGACGAAGCAAACTCGCTTCGTTCTCCGTTTTCCTTGCCGCGACGTGCCCCAACGTCGCACCCACCGCCAAAGCATCTCTCATGGCAGCCGCCCCGTGCCCTATTCATCGCGCGCTCTGCGATGAGTGGGAATATAAACGATCGGTGCCCCATTCATCGCGTTTTCTGCGATGAGTGGGACCCAGAGTTCCCTGCGGAAACCCGGTGCCCGAGGAACAGTGCAAACGCACCCAACTCCCGAAGTCCAGGCCTAAACCTCATCACGCCTACTGCACCGTAACGTTCTCCATCGCGGAAACACTCGCCGTGTGTACCGAATCACCGGCAAAGTGCGCCGTCAAGCCAGAAGGGGCTGCGCTCTTCAGACCGGCAGTCCACTTCGCTTCCGCAACTCCCGAAACGTTAAGCTCCGCAGCCGCAAACGGAACAGCGCCAGCGTAGAACGTGACAATTCCTTCGGGCGTTTTACCCGAACCCGATACCTTCGCCGATACAGCCACTTTTGCTCCCGGCAAAACCTTGTCGGCGCTCAGAGTCAGCGCAGTCGCGCTCGCCTCCGTCTGCGTGAGCAGGTTCCTGGCGCCTTCCGCCAGCAGGTGATGTCCCGCGGTCGTCGGATGCAGATCGTCCCAGAAGAGCCACGTATCCGGATCGATCGGCTGCTCCTGCGCGCTATTCTTCACGTTCGCCAGCCCGTAAAGCGCCGGATCGGCGACAACCGAGCGGAATAGCGAGAACGTATCGAGCACGTACAGGTGCAGCGCTTTGCCTGGATTTGCCTTCGGCAGCGCCGCTAATGCGGCCTCGAATACGTCGTCGTATAGAAGCGCCGCAGCTGTCGCCTCAGCCGACTCCGTAGCGTTCGCATTCAGCTCCGGAGTCTCGCCGAGCGGCGGCAGATTTGGCACCAGGATCTCGGTCGCTCCGGCTGAGATCAGCCGCTGCAGGCTTGCGACATTCTCCTCGGCGGCTGTCTTTACTGCAGCCGCAACTGCCGCTGCGCTCGATCCAGCCGGAATAGCCAGCAGGTCGTTCGCGCCGCTCCACAGCACGAACAGCGTCTTGCTCGTGATCTTCGGCTTCGTCGCCAGATACGTCGAAACCTGCAGACCCGTGTCCTTCACGGTGTCGCTAAACAGGTCGAACGGGCCGAAGCTTATGTTGGTCGTGCCCGAGGTGCTCAGCGCGCCGCCGTAAGCGTAGTCCGCTCCGCCGTTGAGCGACGCTTCCACGGCCGGCTTCTCGGGCAGGGAAGCAGCCAGCTGCTCCACCCAGACGCCCTTGTAGATCCGCGCCGCGGGCGAGGTGTCTGTGCCGTCGGTGAAGCGTCCCGCGGTGTAGTCGGCCAACGGTCCGGGAATCTCCAGGAAGTAGTGATCCTTCGACAGCTTCGCGAAGTTCCCGGTGTCCGACAGCGAGTCGCCGAATGCGACCACCGAGGTAAACGCCTGCGCATGGGCGAAGGGCGCTGCTGCCAAAGTCGCTAGCGCAAGCGGAAGTAGAACGTTCCGGGAAATCGGCATCGTGAGCTCCGTTTTTCTGGTATGGAAACCTGGGCCCAAAGACACCGGCCGCTGGAGGCGCGGCGCGCAACAACTTTTTGCAGTAAATGCCACCAAGCTAACACCACCGACGCTTCCTGCAAAGGAGTTCTCCAGTTGGCAGCACGATGACCCCATGTTTCGCGCGTTTCTCACACGACTGTGAGACAAAAGAAGCCATGCAGACGCGACGCGATTTCCTGAAGCTTGCAGCGCTGGTCTCCGCAGCCGGTGCCTTTCCTGAAGCAGTGAAGCGTGCTTATGCGATCGAGCCGGAGCCCGGGTCGACCTTCCTGGATGCGGAACACATCGTGATCCTGATGCAGGAGAATCGCTCGTTTGACCACGCCTTTGGTACGCTGCGCGGCGTTCGCGGCTTCAGCGATCCACGCGCGCTGCGACAGCCGAACGGCAACTCGGTCTTCGTGCAGACCGATCACGCCGGCAACTCCTACGCGCCGTGGCGCATGGACATCAAAGACACGCGCGTGACCTGGATGGGATCGCTGCCGCACTCGCGCGAGAGCCAGGTTGACGCGTGGAACGGTGGCGCCCACGACGGTTGGCTCGATGCCAAGCGCTCGGGCGAGAAGGAGTATGAGGCGCTTCCGCTGACGATGGGTCACTACACGCGCGGTGACCTGCCGTTCTACTACGCGCTCGCCGATGCCTTCACCGTCTGCGACCAGAACTACTGCTCGGTCATGACCAGCACCTCGCCCAACCGCTGCTACTTCTGGAGCGGTACGATTCGCGACCAGCAACACGCCGACGCGAAGGCCCACATTCGCAACGAGCAGATCGACGACGGCGGGCTGACCTGGAAGACCTTTCCCGAGCGGCTGCAGGAGGCGGGAATCAGCTGGAAGTCGTACCAGAACGAGCTGACTCGATCCGGCCTTTCGGGCGATCACGATGCCTGGCTCTCGAACTTCGGCGACAACACGCTGGAGTGCTTCAACGCATTCAACGTCGAAGCGTATCCAGGATTCGTTCCTGCAGGACAGCAGGCGATCAAGGATCTCTCCGCGCGCGTCGAGACGCAGCAGGCGGATCTGGCCGAGGAGAAAGACGCAGGCGCCGCGGCAAAGCTGCGGATGCAGATCGAACAGGATGAGCAACAGATCAAGACGATCCGGGCATCGATCGCGAACGCCGGGGATGCACGGTATCGGCAGCTTACCGAGCGCGAGAAGGCGCTGCATCACGCGGCGTTCGTCACCAACGCTGCCGATGCGGATTACCACGAGCTTCACTCGCTGGCGTTTGAGGAGGACGGCCTTGCGCACACCATGCACGTGCCCAAGGGCGACGTGCTGTACCAGTTCCGCAAGGACGTGAACGAGGGCAAGCTGCCGGCGATCTCATGGCTGACGGCTCCAGAGAAGTTCTCCGATCATCCCACCGCTCCGTGGTACGGCGCGTGGTATGTGTCGGAGGTGATGGACATCCTGACCAGGAATCCGGAGGTCTGGAAGAAGACCATCTTCCTCCTGACTTACGACGAGAACGACGGCTACTTCGACCATGCTCCGCTGTTCGTTGCCGCGGACCCGAAGCGCCCCGAGACGGGAGCGGCTTCGGCGGGAATCGATACCTCGCTCGATTACCTGGACAGGGCAGACGAGCTGCGCATGGGCGTGGAAGAGGCCGATGCGCGCACCGGGCCGATCGGCCTCGGCTACCGCGTGCCGATGGTGATTGCCTCGCCGTGGAGCCGCGGCGGCTGGGTGAACTCGCAGTTGTTCGATCACACCTCGACGCTGATGTTTCTAGAGCGATTTGTCGAAGCCAAGTATGGCAAGATGGTGCGCGAAGAGAACATCAGCGCGTGGCGGAGAACCGTGGCGGGCGACCTGACTTCGGCGTTCCGGCCCTACGATCCGGAGGAACCTTCGCTCGAGTTGCTCGACCGCGACAAGTTTGTGGTGAGCATTGCGAAGGCGCAGTTTAAGGAGGTTCCTTCCAACTACCAGAAGCTGACGGCTGAGCAGATCGCCAGGATCAACCACGCGCCTGCAATCTCCGGGCTGATGGCGCGGCAGGAAGAGGGAGTTCGTCCCGCGTGCGCATTGCCCTATGAGTTGGCTGCGGACGGAAATGTGAGTGCCGATAGAAGACAGTTCGAGCTTCGGCTGACCGCTGCAAACGAGGTGCATGGAACGAAGTCGGCAGGATCTCCGTTCAACCTTTACTTGCGCAATCTGCGCGACGGGCGACTTAAGACTGCATCGTTCGCAGTGAAGTCCGGCGATACACTGACGCGACATATTCCCATGTCGCTTTTTGCGGAGTCGGGTTACGCGATCGAAGTCTATGGCGTAAACGGCTTCTACCGTTCGTTCTCTGGCGTAGCACTGGCGCCTGGCGTGCAGGTTCGTTCGACGTATGAACGTCAGCGGAGCGGCCTGACGGGAAATGTTCAGGTGCATGTGCGGAACACGTCGAGCAAGCCTTTGCGTGTTGAGTTGACGGATCAGTCGTATGGGAGCGGGATCGTAGAACGGAAGCTGGCGGCGGGGCAGCAGACTGCGGTGGTGCTGGACCTGCAGCGGCAACACGGATGGTACGACTTCACGGTGAAGGCAGACGGCGTGCACGGGGAGGCGCGGTACGCAGGGCGCGTGGAGACGGGACGGCCGAGCGTCAGCGATCCGTTGATGAGTTAGAGGCTTTCATTCGTGAGCTGGGAGCTGAGGGCTTGCTGTGAGCTGACAGCTTGAAGCGCCGAGCTGTCAGCTCGCGTGCGGAGCTAGTTGTGGGGGTTGTCCGTCAAGGTGGTTGGGCAGGGCGTGGGCGCGTTGACGGGGTTGCAGCGGGCGACGACGCCGCCTGGAAGTGCGACGGTGAAGTGGCCGTCCCAGCGGGCAGGCTCGTTGACGGGGTAATCGGTGCTGAGGATCTGCGCGCCGCTGGCCATCATGGCGTCGCGTTTCGTGGTGTCGTTGGTGCGGGCTTCCTTGGTGTCGGCGTCGGTGCGGGTGCGGATGAGGTAGCCCTTCCTGACGAGCGCGGTGATGTCCGCGGCGGGGCCGTCGTTGCGCTCGATGAAGGCCGCATCAGGTTCGCCGGGCTCGGCGTTGGTGAAGATGACGCGGCCGCGCAGGCTGGGATGGCCGGCGAGGTAGACCGGGCCGACGGGGCGCTGATCCATCAGGAACACGACCTTGCCGCGGGCGCTGGCGAGCGCGGGCCAGTTGCCGGCGAGGACGGCTTCATTGAGCGTTTGGAACGAGCCGCGGACATCGTCAGGCAGAACCATCTCCGAGGCCGGAAAGACCGAGCGGATCTCGGCGTCGAGCGCGTCGAAGGTGGCGGAGGTGAAGGGCTCGGGCTCGGTGAGCTTGAGTCCCTTGGGCGAGCCCTGCTTGGTCTCGACGAGGATGAAGATGGGGATGTGCTGCGGGTGCGCGTGCGACCAGTCGCGCACCTGCTGAAGGCAGGCGATGAAGGGCTGGCAGTTGCTGCGATAGTCGACATCCTGCACGTGCATGACCTTGAAACCGGGCTTCGACATGATGCCGTTGGGGTCGAAGGGTGCATCGGGCGGCAGGCCCGCGGCCGCGACCATGGACGGGCCGGAGGGATGTGCGTAGAGGCCGCCCTTGGTGTCCGCGTAGACGTCAAGCTCGATCTGGCGGACGCCAGCGTCGAACTGTTGCGGCAGCGGCGGATGCTGGTAGTCGAGGCCTTTGTAGGCGTTAGCGTACTTGGCCTGCCACACCTTGGCTTCGTTGGGCGCGATGCCGGCGTGATAGCTGTTGTGGGTTCCGATCACCTGGATCTGGTTGAGCTTGAGGGCGTCAGGTGATTGCGCAAGCACGGTGACGGCCAGGGTGAAGGGAAGCGCAAGGGCTGCGAAGGAGCGAAGGGTACGAGGGCTCAAAAGGGATCTCCGGGGGAGCAGCTAGACGCTGCGGTAGGGCTTGCTGTAGTGGGTGGACCATTTGACGAGGGGCTCATTCAGGAAGCGCCAGGTGGCGCGCTTCCTGTCGATTTCGAGCAGCATGTACGCGTTGGGGTCGTAGCGTGTGGCGGCCATCACGTAGTGCTGCGGGCCGTAGGTGTGGGCGAAGTCGATCCACTTGTGCAGGTGGCCGGAGACGACGAGTTGGATGGTCTCCTTGTGCTTGCGCAGCAACGGCTGCAGGCCGTAGTCGGCGAACTCCGTGGGCAGACCCTGGATGAGCGGGTAGTGGATGAAGACGAAGGTGGGTTTGCGCTGCTCGAGCAGGGCCTCGAACCAGTGGAGCTGCTCTTCGCCGAGGGAGCCGATGCCCGGGTTGAAGCTGGATGCGGTGCGGTCCTGCGTGCTGCCGAGAAAGTTGTTGAGGTGCACAAAGTGAAAACCTTTGTAGTCGAGGCTGGAGTAGGGCTGCGCGTTGAACTTGGCGGCGAAGAGGCGGTGGCTCATCTCGCGCGGGACGTTGCGGACGTCGTAGTCGTGGTTGCCGAAGCCGAGATGCACGGGCATGCGGAAGCCGTCGGTGATGGCTTTGGCGTTGTCGAGGCGCGTGGTGTTCTTGAAGTAGAAGTCGTAGTCGGTTGAGGGGTAGTTGTGGAAATAGTCGCCGATGAGGAAGACCTGCTCGATGGCGGGGTGGAGCGAGTTGATGAGGTCGCGGGCGGAGGTGAGGCGCGGGGTGGTGACGAGGATGCTTTCGTTATCCTCGACACCGTTCTCGCTGCCGGGTTTGTAGAAGTCGTCGATGATGTGGCTGTCGGCGACGAGCGCGATGTAGAACTTGTCGGGCGAGGCAAACGGACGAGCCTGCTCAGCCCAGAGTTTCCGGGTGAGCAGGCTGCCGAACGACGCGCCGGCTAGGGTGTTGAACTGACGGCGATCCAGCATGGGCGCTTCCTCCTAGAAGAGGATTTTGCCGGCAAACTGCAGAATGCGCGGCGGGAAGGTGGAAGCCGCGGCGACGACGCCGAAGCTGGTGGAGTTGTTCGCGTAGGTGCTGGACGGGAAGGCGTAGTTGGTGACGTTGAAGACGTTGAAGGCTTCGACGCGGAAGTCGAATTTTACCGACTCAGGATAGAGGCCGAACTGCTTGTGCAGGCCGAAGTCGGTGTTGTAGTAGGGGTCGAACCGCAGGGTGTTGCGGCCGGCGCTGCCGTATGGCTGGTTGACCGTGGGGATGGAGAAGATGGTGTTGGTCTGCGGGATGATTGGGTTGCCGACGACCGCTGCGATATCCTGGTTGCCGTTGAACTTCACCCGGCTGCCTTTGCCGACGATGGGATTGCCTGGCGCTTCGTTGGGGCGCTGTACCAGCAGCGGGCTGACCTGCTGGAAGCTGTTGGGCGAGTAGGAGACGTTGGCCGGAAGGCCGCTGTTGAGGTCGTTGATGAGGGTGAGCTGCCAGCCGCCGAGAAGCTCCTGCAGGGCGCGCGGAGCAGTCTGGCCGAAGCTGCGGCCTTTGCCGTAGGGCAGGTCGTAGACGACGGAGAGGGTGTCGTTGAGCGGCTGGTTGTAGGCCGAGGGCCCGATCTCGCCGAGCGGATTTGCGAGGTTGATGCGGGAGTTATCGCCGTCCGGCGTGTCAAGATGACCGGCTGCGTTATCTTCCGCGCGGGAGTAGGTGAAGGAGTTGAGCAGGTAGAGGCCATGGCCCATGCGATGCTCGAGCTTGGTCTGCAGGCTGTTGTAGTAGAGCAGACCGGCGGGCAGCGTCTCCTCGATGGTGGTGAAGGTGGGGATGGGGCGGCGCGCCTGCAGGGAGAGGCAGCCGGTGTTGGTGGTGGAGTTACAGGTCGCGGTAACGGGGTTGGCAGCGGCCTGGTTAAGGTCGGCCAGCACCTCCAGCTTTACGCCGTGCGAGCCGACGTAGGACGCTTCGAAGGTGGTCGAGGGGCCAAGCTGGCGCTGCACGGTCAGGTGGTAGGTCTGCACGTAGCCGGTGGGCAGGTTCTTGGGGATGTAGCGCGCCTGGGTCGAGAGGTTGCTGGCGGCGGTGACGTTCGCGGGGTCTGCGAAGTTGGTGGGATACCCATCGTACGACGGCAGGAAGCACGGGGTGGGATTCGCGGGGTTGAAAGGGGTGGAAGCCTGCGCCGAGGTGCAAGGCTGGAGACCAGCAGAGGCACCGCGGACGCCGGCGGCTGCGAATGCCGGGATCTGCGTGACGCTGGTGTTGACGATGGCGGGCAGATTGTAGACGAGCAGGTTCTCGCCGCCTTCGCGATTGAACTGCGCATAGTTGATGCCGTAGGCCGCGCGAATGACGGTTTTCGGATTGACCTCGTACGCGAGACCGAAGCGGGGGGCGAAGTCCAGCAGCGGCATGTTGACCAGTGCGCGATTGTAGAGGGAACCATTGCTTGCCTGCACGAGCGACTGCGTGCCGGGATCGTAGTTGGCGAGCTTGTTGCTGGACTCCCACTGCGGCGTAACGAGCTCGTAGCGGAGGCCGGCGTTGACGGTCAGCTTCGAGTTCACGCGGATGTCATCCTGCACGTACATGAAGTTGTAGCGCTGGTTCAGGTGAACGATGACGAAGTTGTTGAGCTGGTAGGTATCGCGTGCGCCGAAGAGGAAGTCGGCAAGTGCGACAGCCTCTTTGTAGCCCGTGTTCTGCGAGCTGAGCTGGCTGCCGCTGGCGTTGGTTGCTCCGTTGCTGTAGCCGCCGTTGTAGGTGTCCTGGCCGTAGACCGGATTGAAGTCGTCGATGGTGGTGTAGACGGCCTGGTATTCGTAACCGACCTTGAACTGCTGGCGGCCGCGCAGGAATGTAAAGTTCACCTTCGGATCGTAGACGGTGGGGTTCTGAAACTGCGGGTTGCTGCCCTGGTTGCCGAACTGCGAGAAGCCGCTGACGCTTTGCACGTTGAGGCTGCGGACGACGGTGGGGCTGGTCGGCAGGCCGGGGATGCCGGTTTCGAGGCTGGCAAGACTCGCGCCGTAGGGCGACTTGCCCCCATTGGTGAGCGTGAAGCCGAAGCGAGCATCCAGGATGGCGTTCTGATTGAAGATGTGGGTTACGCCGCCCGCGGCCTGCTGGTTGAAGACGTTGACGGTACCGTTGCTGTTGCCGCCGGCCGGGCCCTGGATGTTGGGGGGCGAAGCGATGATGCCCTGATGTTCGCTGTAGCGGAAGAAGGCGGTGGTTTTGCTGCTGGCGGTGAAGTCCATGCGGATATCACCCTTGTCGTCGTGGATGGTATCGGGCGGCAGCGACGCATAGTTGTTTGAGTAAGGGCTGCCGGGTACGTTCGGCTGAGGAAGCGCGGCGATCACGTTCTTCGCGAAGCTGGAGACGCCGGGATCGCTGAAGGGGATGATGCCGTTGGGGTACTTCTGCCCGGTGAGCGGATTGATAAGGGCAACGGGCGTGCCGGTTTCGGCGCTGGAGCCCGAGATGAAGGTATAGCCTCCGTTGGCGAGCGCGAGTGCGCTGCGGCCGGATTGATCGAGGGTTGGAACGGTGGCCTGGTTGACGGCATGCACGAGCTGGCGGGTGCCCTCGTAGTCGCCGAAGAGGAAGAGACGGTCCTTGAGGATGGGGCCGCCGAGCGTGCCACCAAACTGGTTACGAATCAAAATTGGCTTCTGCTGGCTGCCGGTAAGCGGGTCGGTAGGCGCGTAGAACGGGCCGACGGCGTTGAAGATAGTGTTGCGCAGGTAATCATAGGCGCTGCCGTGGACGTGGTTGGTACCGCTGCGAATGCTGACGTTGATCACGGCGCCGGCGGAGCGGCCGTACTCCGCACTGTAGTTGTCGGTTTCGACGCGAAACTCGGAGATGGCATCGGGCGAGGCGGGGATGGCCTGGTTGGAGAAGCCCTGGTTGGAGGTTCCGTAGGCGTTATTGTCGACGCCATCGAGCAGGAAGTTGTTGAACTCGCTGCGCTGGCCGTTGACGTCGAAGGAGGCGTCGCGGCTGCTGTCGGTGGTGTTCTCGAGAACGTTGCGGCGTACGCCCGGAACGAGGGCGGCGAGGTCGGCGTACTCGCGTCCGTTGAGCGGGAGATTTTCGACCTCGCGACGCCCGATGACCTGGCCGCGCTCGCTGGAGTCGGTATCGAGTACCGCGGCGGCTGCATCGACGGTAACCGTCTCGGTGTTCGAGCCCACCTTCAGTTTGAGGTCCACGCGTTGGCGTGCGTTCACGGTGACGGTGAAGCCTTCGGTCGTGCTGACGTCGAAGCCGGCGGCCTTGGCTGTGACCTGGTACTGGCCAATCTTCACATCTGGAAATTCATAGGAACCCTGCGCGTTCGACTGCACGGTGACCGATGTTTTCGTCTGCTCATCGGTGAGGGTAACCGAAGCTCCGGGGACGACGGCACCCGAGCTGTCGCGGACGTAGCCGAGGACGGTTGCAGTTTCGAATTGGGCCATTAGGGCTGCCGGAACGGCTAGCAAAAACAGCAATGCAAATGTGAATTGGCGCAGCAATGTCATCTTTCCTCCAAGGTGAGTCAAGTGGGGGTGGGGACGTTCCAAGAGCTCGGTTGGCCAGGTCTCAGGGAGACGTTAGGTTCTGGTTGTTACGCTGTGGTGACGCTGCAGTTACAGGCTGAAGATTTAGGCGTGGTCTTGCCGCTGCATGGATGCCACGCACGGCGAATCGGCAGATTGTGCATCTCGTGGATACGGTTTGCCACCGTTTGCGGGTAGCGCGGATCGGGACGTAAACCCGTGACCTGGAGTGACATCGACGCGAGCGCTGTGGTCGAGCGGAGGTCCTGAGGCGGTTACTGGATCTTCTTTGCGCGCTTCTTCGGTGCTGGTCTGCGAGAAGGGTGCGCTGTCGAGGTACGGAGGTGAAGCCTCGGCTCCAGCATGATGCGCTTTGGCGCAGGAGGGGTTTCAGCCGCGATGAGTTCGAGCACCAGCTTCGCTGTCCTCGCTCCGATCTCGCGGCTTCTCTGATCGACACTCGAAAGGGGGACCCTGATGGAATCGTTGAAGTGAAGGTCTCCACAACCGATGACCGAGATGTCTTCCGGGATGCGAACTCCCATGTCGCAGGCCTGGCGGATTAAGCCCGTCGCGATGACATCGTTGTAGCACCAGACGCCGTCGGGAGGGCGCTTCAAACGGAAGAATGCCTCGAGCGCGTTCGCTCCGTGCTCTTTTCCGTTGATATCAGGATGGTGGGCTTCGAAGACATACTCGGGTGGAAGAGAGATGCCATGCTTCTTGAGAGTGTCTGTAAAGCCCTTGAGGCGCCGCTTGCCGGTGCTGTGATCGGGGCCGCGAACATGGGCGATGCGCTTGCAGCCAGTTGCGATGAGGTGTTCGGTCGCGATCCTACCGGCGTGGTAATCGTCGGAGCCGACGAAGTAAGCCGGGAAGTTGTCGAAGAGGCGATCGACCAGAACCAGAGGAGTGTCCGTAATGGGAAGGTTCGAGAGGTGAGATGGATCGAAGGCGCAGGATGCGAGAACCATGGCATCGGGCCGGTGGGCGAGCATGTCGCTGATCTCCTGACGTTCCAGCGCGACATCCTCCTCGGAGGACGATACGACGAGGAAGTAGCCGTGCTCGCGGAGCGCCAGGGAGAGCCCCTTCGCGACCTCGGCAAAGAACGGGTGGATGAGGTCCGGCACGATGAAGCCGATCAGATGGGACCTGCCGGTTGCCAGGCTGCGAGCCGCGAGATTGGGACGGTAGTCGAGTTCCTTCACCATGGCCTCGACCCGCTCACGCGTGTGTTTGCTGATGTCGGGATGATGCCGAAGGGCCTTCGACACGGTAACCATGGAGACACCGAGAGCACGCGCGATATCCTTCATCGTGATGGGCATAGGGTCATCATAGACAGGAGAGGCGAGTTCTTGTATTGACCGTTTCCAGTCTGCGGTGGGGTGCCAGCCCGGTTACGTCGACTTCGAAGGCAGCAAGACTCCGGCCGCGGATCTGACTTCTGCCTTCCAAAGCGTTTGGGGCCTCAGCTGTTGGCCGCGTCTCACCTTTTCGGGAGCGCATCGATGGTCCTCTCGTGCGTGGCCTGGGGAAAAGCCTCCTGTGTTAAGCGGTAACTGTAGCGTTTACAAAGAGACATGCGCTCAGCTAAAATCAGCCATTATTTCGATCTTCTGCGGTGAGCCACGGGTTGGTGTGGTCATCACGGAAGGTAATTCAGGAGCGTCGATGGACCGGAGAGACTTTTGCAAGTTGGTTGGGGCTGCAGCGGCGGCTTCTGGGGTACGTGGCTGGTCGCAGGATACGCAGGCGTCAGGGATTGCCTCCGGGTTCAATCGGTATACGCAGGATTACGCGCACTTTTGCGCTCTTCCCGCCGGCGAAAGACGGTATTACACGGTGAGTGGGAAGAGCATCGTGGTGGAGAAGCTGGACGACGCCACGTGGAAGGCGACGGAGTGGGGTTCGCCTTCCGATCTGCCGATCGCAGGCCCGTCGTGGGACGGTGTGCCGCTTGCGTCGCCAATCCCTGATCTGGCGGGAAGTGGGCCGTACAAGCCGACGTGGGACTCGCTCCAGCAGTACGATGCGCCTGAGTGGTATCAGGATGCGAAGTTCGGGATCTGGGCGCACTGGAGCCCGCAGTGCGTGCCGGAGGCCGGGGACTGGTATGCACGGAATATGTACATCCAGGGATCGGAGCAGTACAAGTTTCACCTGGAGCACTATGGACCGCAGGATGGCTTCGGCTATAAGGAACTGTGCACGCAGTGGACGCTGCGGAACTGGGATCCGGCCGCGCTGATGGAGCGATACAAGAAAGCTGGCGCACGAATATTCTTTGCGCTTGCGAATCATCACGACAGCTTCGATACCTGGAATTCGAAGCATCAACCGTGGAACGCCGCTGCCATGGGACCGCATCGCGATGTGATCGGCACGTGGGCGGCGGAGGCGAAGAAGCAGGGCCTGCGGTTCGGGGTGACTGTGCACCAGGCACGCAACTGGTGGTGGATGCAGCCATCGCATGGAGCCGACCAGACTGGCCCTCATGCGGGCGTTCCCTACGATGCACAGCTTCTGGAAAGCGAAGGAAAGCATCAGTGGTGGCAGGGCATGAACCTGCAGGAGATGTATGGCGTGAAGCATCCGTTCGATGCCCTGCCCGATATCTCCTACGTGAAGAACTTCTACGACAGGACGCGGGATCTGATCGACCAGCACAACCCCGACCTGCTGTACTTTGACAATTCGCTGCTGCCACTGGGGTGGGGGGGCATGAACATCGCCGCCTACTATTACAACAACAGTCTTGCGACGCACGCGGGCAAGATGGAAGCAGTCTTGAACATCAAGAATGTTCCGGAGAACCTTACCAAGACCGTCGTCGCGGACGTGGAGCGCGGGTCGACCGATGGGATTGTGAAGTATCCGTGGCAGTCTGAAACTTGCATCGGCGACTGGCACTATAACCGGGCGCTCTACGACAAGCCGGGCGAGTATGGTGGCTACCTGACGCCGCGAGAGACGGTCCATTGGCTGATCGATACGGTGAGCAAGAACGGGGTGTTCATCCTGAATATTCCAGGCAAGCCGGATGGGACGCTCGACAGCAAAGAGATTGCCGTGCTGGATGGGATTACGGCGTGGATGAGCGTCAACGGCGAAGCGATTTACGAGACGCGTCCGTGGAAGATTTACGGTGAGGGGCCAAATGCGGTAAAGGCCGGGGCCTTCCAGGGCAAGACGGTACAGAGCCTGGGGGTGAAGGACATCCGGTTCACGCGTAACAAGGAAAACACAGTGGTTTATGCATCGCTGCTGGGTTGGCCGACGGGTTCCTTCCTGATCGACGCACTGGGCTCTGCGGCGAAGGAGCAGCCCGGGCGTGTCGTCAACGTCGAATTGCTGGGCACGCAGGCGAAGCTCCGTTGGAAACAGAAGCCGGAAGGATTGTCGATTGAGCCGCCCGCCGGGTATCACCCCGAGGCAGACTACGCGGCATCGTTCAAGATCTCGATGACGACTTAGGGCCGACGCGATCCTTACGTCTTCTGGAATCGCTGCCGCTTTATTATCCCTTCGCCTTCTTTGATGATGAGAAGCTGGTCAGGCTCGATGGCCTCGAATCTTTCTGTCTTCTGGGTTGTTGGCCAGAGGACCTCGATGGCATCGATCTTTGTGGCCGTTCCTACTCCGAAGTGAAGGCGAAGATCGTTCTGCGACATGACGCTTGAACCGCTCTGCACCTCGCTGAGTTGGGTGTGCGCGCCTGTTGTTACCCGCACACGTGCACCGATCGCGCTGCGATTGCAGTTGGTCCCGATCAGTTTCACTTTGATCCAGCGGTTGCCGGTGCGGCAGTCGTTTCGAAGCAGCGACGGCAACTCGTTGACATTATCGATGAGCACGTCGATGTCGCCATCGTTGTCGTAGTCACCGAAGGCGCAGCCTCTGCTGGAGTGACGTGCGGTGATGCCGGCACCGAGTTCGTGGGAGACATTGGCGAACTTCCCATTGCCGAGATTGTTATAGGCAACTCTTGGCTCGAGGTAGGTTTGACCGGGGGCGATGGTGTCCGCGTTGGGGTAGACGTGACCGTTCACCTGGATCAGGTCGAGCCATCCATCGTTGTCGTAGTCGATCCAGCCGCAGCCCCACTTCACGTCCGGGTAGTCGCCACCCATGCCTGCTTCGGTGCTTACGTCCGTAAAAGTTCCGTCGCTGTTGTTGTGGTAGAGGTTGACGGAATCTTCCGAAAAGTTGGTCTTGAAGATGTCCATGCGACCGTCGCAATCGTAGTCCCCGATAGCGACTCCCATACCCGCCTGCTCGCGTCCGTCGTCGCCGTAGGCACAGCCGGTCATCACTGCGATGTCGGTGAAGGTGCCGTCGTGATTGTTCCGGAACAGGATGCTCGGCTCGGAATCCACGGCAACGTAGATGTCCGGCCAGCCATCGTTGTCGAGATCGCTTGCGACGGCAGTGATGGAGTAACGCGGCCCTGGCTTCAGGATTCCGGCGGCCTCTGAGACATCGGTAAAGGTGCCGTCTCCATTGTTGCAGTAGAGCAGGTTGGTTCCGCCTGGCAGTCCTCTTGGACCGCACATGACCTTCGAACCTTTGAACTTGCAGATGGGACTGTCGCCAGCCTTTGGAACTCGATCCAGATCCAGATGAAGGTAGTTTGCGATGAAGAGATCGAGGTGTCCGTTGCGGTTGTAATCGAGCCACGTGCAGCCGGAGCCCCAGCGAACTTCGTCTCTCCACAGCCCCGCCTGCTTTGTGACGTCGGTAAAGGTACCATCGCCATTGTTGCGAAAGAGAATGTTGTGGCCCCAGAAGGTGCAGAACAGATCGTCCCAGCCGTTGTTGTCGAAGTCTCCGACGCATACGCCGGTCTGCCAACCTGCGCGGCCTATTCCTGACCTCGCGGTCACATCGGTGAAGGTTCCGTCCCGATTGTTCTTGTAGAGCTGCGTCGTCGGTTCGGTTCCTGGCGCCCATTTTTCGTTGAGCCGGCTCCCGTTACTAAGGTAAATGTCCAGCCAGCCGTCGTGGTCGTAATCGAAGAAGGCGACACCGCTGCCCTTGGCTTCGATGATGTAATCCTTCTTGTCGACGCCGCCCCAGACGTTCGGAGTTCGGAGACCTGCTTCGCGTCCGACGTCGAGGAATTGAACGAGTGGAGCGCCTTGTCCGGGCGAGGGGAAGATCTCGGTCGAGGAGATGACCGGACGCGCAGCCCACCGGTACAACGGCGTGGCGAGGAAGTCCAGCAACCCCTTGCTGAGTAGCGTTCCCGACAGGTTGACGAAGCCGCGACGGCTCAAGTGCATAAGAAGCTTCCTTCCTGGGATGCTACTTCGAACTCGCCATCGCTATGCCATCGACAGCAGGCGCTGCGATGGACTTCCGGATGCGAAGCTCTGCCTTCAAGCGGAGGACCTGCTCCGCGATCGCATCGTCTTCTTGCGGGGGGCGCATCTTGCGGATCAGCGCAGCGACAGACTTTCTGCCGATCGCATAGCTGGGCTGCGCGATGCAGGTGATGGGTGGTGAGAACATCGTGGCCCAACTGAAGCCGTCGGCACCTACGACGAAATCGTCGAATCCAAGCACACTGACTTGCTCCGGGCAGCGGATGTCGAGTTCCATCAATGCACGCATGAGGCCAAGCGTCATCTCGTGGTTGTGAGAGAAGATGGCGGTGGGCGGTATTGGAAGCTGCATGAACTTGATAGCCGCTTCGTAGGCCTGTTGCATATTGAAACCACCGGCGCCGATGTACTCCGGCCGGAGTGGAAGCCCGGATTCAGTGAGTGCCTCGCGAACCCCCCGGATGCGCTCTTCGGTTGTAAGAATTCCAGGCGTTCCGGCAATGACGGCAATTCGATGATGGCCTGCGTCGAGCAGGCACTGGGTCCCAGCGCGGCTCGCCTCGACGTTGTCGACCATGACGACGGTGCCGCGGAAGCCGGGAGGGAATCGGTCGAACAAGACGATTGCGAGATTCGGGTCGATCTGCTCATAGGCCATGGCCTGGGTATTCACGGGTGCAAGCAATATGCCGTCGACGCGCCGCGAGATCAGCGTGGTGAGCTGCTTCTGCTCTTCGTCTGGATCGCCTCGGGAGTCGGAGATGAGGATCGAATACCCATTTTCTCTTGCCTCGTCCTCCACGCCTCGCAGGACTTCGGCATAGAAGGGGCTCGCAATCTGCGGCATAACGATTCCAAGTGCGTGCGACTTCTGCATTCGCAGGCTGCGCGCGAGTATGTCGGGCTGATAGTTCAACATGCGGATAGCCCGCTTCACCCGCTTCGTCAGCTCCTCGCTGACGACCGCCTTGTCATTGACGACAGCGGAGACGGTGGCGACGGAGACGCCAGCCAAGCGCCCCACGTCCTGCATCGTCGTCCTGCTCGGTCTTGGAAGAGGTGTCATTCGAAACGATTAGATCAAGGGTTTCAGTCTAGCAAACTCGCTTCTCGTCCATCGCACAATTTTGGTACGGGTAGAGCTGGCTTGCGCTTGCCCGTGCCGAGACCAGCTACCAGCTCTTGAGGGCGACTACATGAGGCTGGGCAGAAGCTCCATCTACTTGATCCGTTCCAAGAACCAACTCAAGATTCTTCTGCTGCCAGTCGCGTGGCGCTCCGGCGAGAGCAGCCTTCAGCATCGCCTCGTCGCACAGCATCCGCCCGGCTGCTTCGGTCCCCACCATACCCGTGCCTGCGATGATGACAAGCGGTTGCCCGGTCTTTGAGGTAAGCAGCCTTGCGACGATCGCGAAGTCGCGACTACCAAGCCGTCCTTTAGGCTCGGGACGCCAGATGTGCGCGGCGTTTGCCTTCTCCTGAATGAGTGGAAGGCCGTCGCTCTCTCTGAAGCTGTAGGGCAGGTCGGCGCTCATCTTCAGGGTCCAGGGATTGTTGAAGGCGCCGACCAGGACCGCGGGTGAACTTCGAAGGTCGGTGAAGGTCAGGTCTTTGCCGATGCGGAGTTCATCATCCTGCCCGAGTTTTGTGAAGACCCTGGAGAGACCCGCGATGACGTACGCGTCATCCTTGTTGACGTAGTAATCGATGAGAGGCGTGATCTCCTTGCCCTTGACGCTCGTCTCAGGGTCGAGCTCGATTGGCGTCGTGTTCATAACGAGTTCAGAGTCGTCAGTCCCCAGTGCTGGAGCGCCCATCCGCTTCAGCACCTCGGAGCTGAGGGCGTAGCTGACCGGCGAGGGCACGCAGACCAGCACGGGGCGATTCGGCCGCAGAAGCGGCCCCCAGAAGGCACGTGTGGAGGAGACAGGCCGGAGTATCGCAAACGCGACCGCGAGAGCTGTGAGCGCCGAAAGCAGCAGCAAGGCGAGCTGTAGGTTGGAGAAGCGCCTCGCGCGAGAAACGGGTATCTCGGGGGCGGTCGGGGGCTTGTCGTTCCCGTGCAAAGGTGTCACGGCGACCGGTGAAATCGTCTCTGAAGGAATGTCAGGCACGTGGAACAGGGGCACATACGACCCGACGGGAAGCTCAAAACGAAGCCAGGACGGCTCACATTCCGCGTAGTACTTGGCGAGCCTTCTGCGCACCTCGGCGGCCTTTACGCGGACGACAGGATCGTCGCCGGTCACGTATGTGGCCGGGCGATGGTAAAGGTTCACACCGATCGATCGTTCCTTGAGTGCTTCGCTGTCCCCGTCCAGCGCCTCGTGAACCACATAGGAGAGAAACTCCCTGGCGCGCTGGCTGGTGCGAAATGCATTGCTGTCGAGGACGGTTTGCAGCTCGGAGAGGATATCGCTGCTGCGCGAGGCGGGGTTCCGTAGGATATTGGACCTTTCCGCCTCGGCTGACTGCAGCATCTTGAGCCTCTCACGTGCGGAAACGATTATAACAAGCCGCGGATACCCGAAGCCGCGCCGCGATACCTCCCGCCATCGAACCTAGCTAAGTCATTTACAACAAAGGGATATCGAGAGTACGCCGAGCTTGACACTGTATCGTACCTGCCGATACCTAGACGACCTGAATCGTTTCGAATACAAACGGCTTGCATTTCATACGTGTGGTGTCAGCGTTGCACAGAACCCCAAGGTAGGGCGCGCGCGGGATGAGGTGGAGTTGATCCGAGGGAATGATGTTCAATTTAAGGAGCAAGCCGGTGAGGAAAAGTCGCGCATATCTCTATCTTCTGATGCTTTGGGCAGGCATCTTCTGTTCCAGCACTTTGTATGGGCAAGGCGGTCGCGGAACCATTAATGGGACGGTGACCGACCAGTCGGGGGCCGTGGTTCCCGGGGCGCATGTCGTCCTGAAGAACCTCGATACGGGGCAACTCCGAGAGCTGGTGACCGGCGACACTGGGGCGTACAACGCTCCGTTTCTTCCGCTTGGCCGCTTCACCGTCTCAGCGGATCATCCTGGGTTCAAGGCCATTACCCAGGAAGGCATCACCCTAACTGCCGACCAGGTAGCCACCGTGAACCTTGCGCTCGTCGTCGGGCAGACGCAGGAGCATGTTGAGGTGACTGCTGACCAGATCCAGCTGGATACCACGAGCGCGACCCTGGGGCAGGTGATTGACGGTACCGAGATTCGGGAGTTGCCGCTTAACGGGCGCAATCCCGCCACGCTGGCCTTCCTCGTTCCGGGCGGCACCAACGGCGCGACCAGCGGCGCCGTGCAGCTGGCCGGCCAAGGCGCCGGGTTTCCGAATGAGACGGGAGCCTCCATCAATGGCAGCCGTATGGGCGGGGTCTACTACACGCTCGATGGCGTCTACAACATCGACAGCTATCTCCAGTCCGCGAACCCGTTTCCGAATCCGGATGCAACGGCAGAGTTCCGGGTGCTTACCAACAACTTCGACGCGCAGTACGGCTTCGCATCGAACGCGGTCGTCAGCGTGGTCACCAAGTCCGGAACGAACCAGTGGCACGGCAGCGCATTCGAGTTCGCGCGTAACGACTTCTTCAACGCAACCGACTACTTCTCCCACGTAAAAGACGGGTTGAGCCGCAATCAATATGGCGCTTCGGCAGGCGGTCCCATCAAGAAGGACAAGGACTTCATCTTCGCCAACTTCCAGATTACGGATTCGAGCCAAACCAACAACAGCTCGTCATCCTACGTTCCGAACGCGAAGATGCTTAACGGGGATTTCAGTGACCTGCTCACGGGAGCGAATCCCGTTCAGTTGCACGATCCGCAGGGGAACCCATACCCCAACAATCAGATTCCCAGCAAGTTGTTCAGCACGACTGCTTTGAACATTGAAAAGCACCTTCCTCAGACCACGGATCCAACCGGCCTGGTGTACATCGCTGGGCTCCCGACGATTATGAACTACCAGGAGTTTACGGTTCGCAACGACTGGAATCCGAACGCACGCAACCACGTCACCGGCCGCGTGTTCTACGACAACTTCCTGGAGCCGGCGGCGTCGGGCACGAACTTCCTGGCGACGACGGATGGCTGGCCGGCCCGCAACACGAACTACGTCGGAACCTGGACGTTTATCGCGAAGCCCACGCTCGTCAACAACTTCAGCTTCGGCTACGACCGGCTGAACAGCTCCGCGACCAGCGGCATCAACCAGAGCTGGAACCAGCTTGGCGCGAACATTCAATCCGCCGACCCGAATGCGACGATCTTCGTCGACTGGGGCGGCACCGGCTTCAGCTGGTTCGAGCAGAACATCGTGCAGAACCGGCATGACTACGACATTGCGGACAGTGTCTCCTGGACCAAGGGAAAGCACGAAGTCGTCGCAGGTGTGGACGTGCTGAATAACTACTCACTTGAGCAGGCATCGTGGCTGGCTGACCCACTCGTCCTGATCAACGGATCGGTCACGGGAAGCTTCTTCTCGGACTTCCTGCTGGGCGAGCTCAATGAGTACGAGCAGGGCGGTGGTGAGTACAACGCGGTAAAGAGCACGGAGCCGGATGCGTTTGTCCAGGACACGATTCACCTGAAGCCGAATCTGACGCTGTCGGTCGGCGTTCGCTATGAACCGTGGGATACCCCGAAGACGATTCCCGATCAGCGCATCGTAGACTTTGTCCCCGGCCAGCAGAGCACGGTCTATCCCAACGCTCCGGCGGGCATCCTCTACATCGGGGACAAGGGTATTCCGGACGGTGGGTATAAGGCTGAATTCGCCAACTTCAGCCCGCGCATCGGCATTGCCTATCAGCCTCCGATGCTGCCGAACACCTCCATTCGCGCGGCGTTTGGGCGATTCCACATCCCGTACGCGCTCACCTACTACAACCACATCGGAGACGACGCTCCGTTCAGCCCGACCTACAATCTAACCCAGTCGTCCGTCACGCCCGGGACCCAGCTGTTGCTAGACAACCCGTACCAGAACTACGCGCCGACGGGCGGCAAGTCGCCGTTCCCACCGTTCTCAAAGTCAGGCACCACTGCGCCCTCCACCACGACCTTCGTGACGCCCGTGGATGTGCAGGCCGCATTCAACCCCAACTTTGTTCTGCCGTGGCAACAGAGTTGGAATGTATCGATCGAGCACCAATTCCCCCAGGGGCTTCTGGCCACGGTTGCGTACGTGGGCAGTGAGGCCTACCACATCGCCGTATCGAACGACTTGAATCCAGGAATCTACGCCAGTGGCGGCGCGCGTACGACAATGCCGAATTTTAGTTCTGTCTTCGTGTACGAAGCGGACGGCGTGTCAAACTTCAATGCGCTTGAGATGAGTGTGCAGAAGAGGTTCTCTCACAACTTCCAGTTCGTCTCGAACTACACCTGGGAGAAGACACTGGACGAAGGTTCGCAGAGCGATCTTTCGAGTGGACAGGGGCAGAGCGATCCTTTCAACCTGAGCCACGACTACGGTATCTCGAAGCTGAACGTACCATTTATCTGGTCGAATACGCTGGTTGCCGACTCGCCTTCTTTCAAGGGGCGGAACGCTCTCATGCGCTACGGCCTGGGTAACTGGGAGCTATCGGGCGTAGGTACCGTAACCGCAGGTAGCCCGTTCAGCGTGGCAGGTGGAAATGGGAGCAACAACTCCGGATCACAGCAGAACGAAGATCGCGCGGATGTTACAGGTCAGCCGTTCAACGTGAAGCAGGGAGGTAAGTCGCACTGGCTGCAACAGTACTTCAATCCAAGTGCTTTCAAGATCAATGCTCCGGGCACCTTTGGCACGTCGGGCAGAGATATCTTGCGGGCACCGCGGCGCGACAACATCGACATGATGCTGGCGAAGAACATCGCGTTCCACGACACGTATCGACTGCAGCTACGCTGGGAGATGTTCAACGCAACGAATACCCCCGTCTTCGCCGCACCGACGGCTGATCCTTCGAGCTCAGCCGACGGCCAGATTGTAAGTACAGCGGGTGCGGCTCGCGTGATGCAGTTCGGTGGCAAGTTCGAGTTCTAAACTGTCGCTGAAGGTGGTAACACAACAAACCCGAAGGCCCAGGGACAAGCCCTGGGCCTTCGGGAGAATCGTAAGAACACGCTATGCGCAATTCCACTATGCTTCATCGCGGTGCGACACCCCGACCATGGAAGTTCGCCGTTGTGCTTTCACTGGCAACGCTGGCGGGGACTGCTGCTGCTCAGACGAGGACGCTTGCGGCTCATGGGCAGCCCGAGGAACTCACCCTACTGAGCCAACTCAAGCAACGCCCACGCGACGGCTCACTGTGGTTCCGCCTGGGAGTCGTACGTGCTGAGCACGGAGAGACCACCTCGGCTATCCCGGCGTTTGAACGGGCAGCATCGCTGCTGCAGGATAAGCTGAGTGCTTACCGCAATGTGGTCGCTCTCGCCCTCAAGAACAATGATCTTTCGCTGGCTCTTCTTACCTCGCGCCGGGCGCTTGCTCTTTACCCCGAAGATCAGGAACTGCTGCAGAACGATGCCTACGCTCTTGTAAGTACGTCGAAGTTTGCTGAAGCTGAAGCTCCGCTCAGAACCCTCGAGCGGCTCAACCCAGCGGATGTTGCGGTACGGGTTTCGCTGATCTCTGCTCTGCAACACGCGGGCGATGCCACGCAAAGCGACGCTGAACTCCAGCAACTTTTCCAGGCGTCGCTCCTGAGCCAGGGGCAGGCTGTTGCACTGGAACGAGACTTCGAGCGTCAGAACAATCTGCATGCAGCCGAGGAGGCTGCGGCCTACATTGCGCAGACATGGCCGGCTGACTCGATAGCCGATTCCGCCGCGCACATTCCAGCGGCTGCCCCGAGTTCTCCTTCGGCGTCGTTCCATGCAGATGCCCCAGCTAAGCTATCCGACACAATCGCACGAGCGACCGAGTTGATTCATGCAGAGCGCTACCTTGATGCGATGCACTTCCTTGCCGATGCCACAGCACAGTTCCCGAATCAACCGGAGCTCCAGTACCAATCAGCGCTTACTGACGTCTGCCTGCAACGTTATCCAGAGGCGATCGCCGCTTTGCAACAGATGAAGCAGCAAGGTTCAGACTCGGCCAAGGTTGATTTTCTGCTTGGCGGCTCGTACGAGATCCTTGGGCAAGATGACAACGCGGGGTCGGCGTACCGAGCGGCCTCCGCGCTCGATCCTGAGAACTTTCTTTACGACCGGGTACTCGGCGCATTGCTGCAGAAGGAAGGGAAGTTTGCCGACTCTTCAGAGCCACTCTCAAAGGCATTGGCTCTCCAACCGGATGACAGCGGGAGCCTGGTGCTGCTCGCACGCACACAAGAGAAGGCAGGCGATCTGAGGGAAGCTGCGTCGCTGCTGGAACATGCGATCCGCAGCGACCCTAAATCCCGGCGTGCCCATGCGGCGCTCGCCGCGCTCTACTTCAGGCAAAAGCGCATCACGGACGCAGAGCAGGAGCAGGCCATTGCTGCGACACTTGAGGATCAAAGAATTCAGCAGTGGACGATCTGGGGAGCAGATTCGAAGTTGAAGAACTAAGACGCCACGCTCCAAGTGCTACAGGAATGAATGCCGATGAATCTTCGCTCTTCAAAAACATGGCTAAGCTCTCCATGGCTCGCATCTAGCGCGATCTTGCACAAGCGCGTGAGTGCGCTCCATGTACGTCGGCGGCGGATTGTCTTGGCGATGGCCGTGCTGCTGCTCTTATTCTGCATGCCCTATGCCGTGTCGTCGCAAGCGGGAAGCCAAAGGACGGTCGCTCAAGCAGAGACGGTGAGGGGCCCGCAATTTCGCAATACTTCGGAGTCTGTGTCCTACGTGGGGTCGCATGCATGCGAGAGCTGTCATCGGGCGGAGCTTGCAAGCTTTCGCAACACGCCGCACGGGCAAGCCGCTACGCTTCCGGATGGCCGCGCCGAACTGAAGAGCCTTCCAGCAGAGGGTATCACCGTCTGCCAGAGCGAGAGCGGTCGTTGCTTCCGGGTGTTCCCTGCGAAGGATGGCTACTCGATGAGTCAGTTTGACCGTGGCACCGATGGCACCGCGTCGCACGTAGAGGTAGAGCGCATCGCGTTCGCACTGGGTAAACCGCTTATGGCGACTGGCTATCTTATTCAGCGAGGGAACTATCTCTTCGAAGCGCCGCTGACGTTCTATGCGCAGCCGGGCGCCGGCCATGCGAGCGGCTGGGCACTCTCTCCGGGCTACGACAACGACGCTCTCGGATTTACGCGACCTGTTGTCGATTCGTGCCTCACATGCCACGTCGGCAGACCGCGCTCCACCGACGCGGCAAGCAATCTTTACAAGGCTCCGGCCTTTGAAGAGCTGTCGATCGGCTGCGAAAGCTGCCACGGTCCCGGCTCCTTGCATGTGAAGGAGCGTCAAGCGCATTTCCCGAAGCCTTCGGGCGCCGACACCTCCATCGTGAACCCGAAGTATCTTACGGCCGAGCGAGCCGACGAGACATGCATGTATTGCCACGAGTTGGCGGAGGCACGCATCCCGCAGCCGGGTAAGAGCTTTCAGGATTACCGCCCCGGAGTTCCGCTGGTCCAAACCGAGGCTATCTTCAAGTCGAAGCTTCTTCTCGGTTGGAATCTGGAGGAGTGGTCGGATGAAATGGCGACGAGTAAGTGTTATCGGTTCAGCAAGGGAGCGATGCGTTGTTCCACCTGCCACGATCCGCACTTCACTCCAACGGCGCAGGAAGCGCCGGCTTTCTATCGTGCGAAGTGTCTGACTTGTCATCAATCCAGTAGCTGTACGCTGCCCCTGAGTGAGCGGCAACATACCGAGCCCGTCGACAACTGCATCACGTGCCATATGCCGAAGCATGTTGCGCCGAAGCTGGTAAAGATTGGGGGCCAGGGAACATCGCATCGCATTCTCAAGACCGAGGATGAGCCGATTCCATCCATGGACACTCCGCAGACTTCAGTCGACCCGCGAACGGGCTTGATCCTTGTCGACAGCGACTCTGCCAGGGCACACGCAAACCTTTCAAAGCTCACGCTGCTCAAGGCGTACCAGAGCGTCCTGGCACACGACCGCACCGCGGACGATCTCGCGGCGCGCTACCAGGCGTTGTTGCAGGAGATGGCAAGCGATCCCGAAGATGCGGTCGTCTTCAGCGCGCTTGCGGAGTCCGAGTTGGCAAACAGGACGGCGGAGGGAAACCGCCAGGCGATGCACGATCTTGGCGAGGCCATCCGTTTGAACACAAGCTCTCCCCGGGATTACATGCTGCTCTCGGAACTGCAATATCGCGCGAACGATCTGAGTGGGGCCATCGCAGTGTTGTCCACCGCGTTGGCCAGGTTCCCGTATCTGCCCACTCCTTACGAGAACCTTGCCGTCTGCTACATGCGGTCGGGTGCTCCACAGAAAGCCGTAGAAGTTATTCAGAAGGGCCTCGCCATCTTCCCTACAGATCAGAACCTCATCCTGCTTGCGGGCAGGATGCACTCGTAGTCTTGTCTTACTTTCGTATGCATCGATCTGCAAGCGAACCGAATCGACGCATCCATTCCACTTCACTGCGCTTCAACGGTGCTTCAACACAAGTAGCATCCATCACGGGGAACTGATGATCTCTCTTCTTAGAACGACACGCCGCACCCGCAAGCATCTTCTCTCCGCAGCCATTGTCTGCCTTAGCTCAAACCTTCTCGCCCAGGCTGTACCGGCTGCACTTCACGCAAACTGGCCGGGCCCTGGAGAACTCTTCGTGGGTGCGTGCTACCAGCCGATCGACCGTTCGCCGGCTGAGATCGACATGGACATTGCCTGGATGAAAGGTGCCGGCTTCAACGTGGTTCGCATGGGCGATCTCTCATGGGATTCGTTCGAGCCGTCACAAGGCCACTTCACCTTTGCATGGTTCGACAGCATCATGGACAAGATGCACGACGCCGGGATCCGCGTCGTTCTGGACATTCCAGGAGCGCCTGCTCCCATCTGGCTCCATCGCGCGTACCCTGGCGTCGACATCGTCAACCAGGCCGGCAACCGTGTCCCTCCTGCGGAGCGCTACATGGATGACACGTCAGATCCGGACTATCGGCGCGAGGTCCACATTCTGGGCGAGACCATGATGAAGCGCTATGCTCATCATCCGGCGCTGATCGCGGTTGGGTACAACAATGAGATCGGAAACGGTTACCTTTCCTATTCACCCGCTGACCGGTTGCGTTTTATCGCGTGGCTGAAGAAGAAGTATGGAAGCATTGAGTCGCTGAATCAGGCCTGGCAGACGCAGCGTTGGTCGCGACGCCTGCCAAGCTTCGAAGACGTCGATCTCCCGTTGGCCGATGGGCCGGGACCATCGGAGCGCTTCCTCGATCTCCATCGCTTCTGGTCCGACGTCACGGTTTCCATTCTCGACGACTTGGACAAGGAGCGGCAGCAGATCATCCCAGACGTACCAGCGATCTCAAACCTTTGGGATAACTCGTCACGTAAGGGGTTTGACTATCTCAGCACTTATAAATCCTACGTGTCCTATGGTGCTGAGGGTTTCTACCCAGGAGACCCGGTGAGCGGTGCCTTCGGAGCGGTGATGGTCAAAGGTGATCTCCGAACACCGATCTGGTTCAATGAGTTCACTGCAGGCGGCGGTGGCTTCTACGGCACGCATGGGCGAAGCCGTATGTACGCGTACCTCGGCCTGCTGCTGGGCTCTCAGGGCACCCTCGCCTGGACCTTCAACAGTCATCTCGGGGGCGAGGAGCAGGCGCTCTTCGGACTGATCGACCACGACAACACACCCTCGTGGAAGCTGGGCGAGTTCGCGCACATTGCAAGTGACTTCAAACGTCTGCAGGCGCTTGGCTTCCCGCGCTACACGCATCCCGAAGTGGCCATCGCCTACTCCTTCGACTCGTTCGTCGACTCGCACCCCAACGGCCCGTCCAGCACGACGCTTCAGTACTTCAAGTACCCGTACGCGGATCAGGTTCAAGGCGCGTTCGCGCCGATCTTCCGCGACAACATGGATGCCAGCATCATCAACGTGGGTCACGCCGACCTGAGCTCCTACAAACTGGTGATCGTGCCTGCTGACTTCGTGATGGATCAGGCCAGCGCGACCGCGTTGCGGGAGTATGTGCGCGCGGGCGGAACGGTTTTGATGACGGCCTTCTCCGCCAAGGTAGATGAGAACGGAAACTGGTTCGATACACCACTGCCGGGGCGCCTGAGCGACGTGTTCGGTCTGAAGGTAAACGCCTTCTACGAAACTCCAACCCCGGTCAGCTATGAACTCGACGGCAAGACCTATCAAACGGATGTCCGCTTCTACGAGGTGCCGGAGCCATCGACCGCGACGACGCTCGCGCATTTCACTGGGCTGCCGGCAGATGGCCCAGCCATCACCATCAACCACTATGGGAAGGGGCAGGCGCTATACATCGCCATGCCGTCGAGCGATAAGGTGATGCGACCGATCGTAGAGCACCTGATTACAAGTCTCGGGCTTCATCGCGGTCCCCACACCCCGGATGGGGTTTACGCGCGCACGGTGGAGGGCAGGACCCTCTATGTGAACAGTACGACCGCATCGCAAAGCGTAACGCTTCCTGGTGCGTTCCACCTTACTCTGTCAGGCACCGACGCGCGGGACACGCTTCAATTGAAAACCTACGAGGTGGAGCTGGTGGAGAGCCGCTAGTGATTGGCTAGCTGCTTTGGCGGGTGGGAACCAGAACGCGTCGCGACCGCGTAACGTCAGCTACGGCCGCAGAAGATTGACACTGAGGACATGGAGAACCTGTAGCCGGTTCCTCGCGGTGCCAGCGCTCTTGCTGCTCAGTAATCGCCGTGTCTGAAGGAGAAGCGGATCAAGGTTTGAGAGCGATGCCGGACAATGAAACGGGGTGATTGCCTTCACCACACGCTTGACGCCACAATCTTGGGTGGACCGGCCACGGAATCTGTAACGACTGTCTTCACCACGAAGGCGATGTTGTGCGAAGGCCACTGACTCGCCAGCCCCTTGAGCGCAGGGTTTAGATACTGAGGATCTGTAACTAATTCAGTCGCGGCCTCTGTTCCGCTTGAGCCTAGTCCTCCGAGGATGAGGACGAAGTGTCCTGTGTCTGCGCTTAGCAGGCGAGCCACGATCGCATAGTCTGCAGATCTCTTATCGTCCAGCGTCTCCGTCGTCCAACGGCGCGCTTTGCCGTTCACTTCCTGGATCTCGATGGAGTGAGGGACCTCGACAAAGCGGAAGGGAAGGTCAGCCGAGATCTCCATCGTCCAGCGGTTGTTGAACGCTCCTACCAGAACGGATGGATCCTGTCGCAGATCGGCGTAGCCGTAGTCCTGACCGATACTGAGATGGTTTTCCTTCTGCATGTGAGAGAAGGCGACAGTCAGTTGGGTCGCGGCGTACACGTCCCCCGAGGCCACTCCGTAATCCGACCAAATCTTAAGATCTCCCCAATGGAGCGGGGTCTCGGGTGGAAGTGGCAGCGGGTCTTCCATGCGCTGCCACTCCCGGGTGAACTCGCCTGGGTGGGCTCTCTGGTACTCGGCGTAAAGATCTTCAGAGGGATGATACGTTGTGGCCTTCGCAAGACAGATGAGGACAGGTCGGTGGACGGCCATGAGAGGCTTCCAAAAAATCTCAGAGGGGCTTTCGGGCCGGAGAAATCGTGCAAAAGCCCATGCGGTGAGGACGACGACAGCAAGCAATGAGGCGGCGCTCAGCAGCATCCAGCGTCTTCTTCCGGCACGCGGCTTAGCTTGACCTGCGGCCACGGCGCCAACTGGCTTTAGACCCTGAGCTGCTGTCACCGCTGGGGTGCCGGAGACAGGCTGCAGAATGTGATCGTCGACGGAGGATGGCTGCTGCCCAAGCGGCTCCGATGATACGTGCGACAAAGCCTGAGGCGTGGGATCACCTGCCGAGCTCACGGCGTGGTCTCTCATCTGCGGCACATGCCGGAAGCGGAACTCCGGGCAGTACGTTCCCAGGGGCAAGATGATCTCTACGGGCAGCAGCTCGGCCTCTGGCAGAGAGTAGAACCGCTGCAGACGTTTTCGAACATCGCCGGCCTGCACCCGAACAACGGCATCATCCCCGGTCGAGTATTGCGGCGGCCGATCGAAGACCTCGATCCCAATGGTCCTCTCCTTGAGGCGATGCCCACCGGAATCCAAAGCCTGATCGACGACATATTGAAGAAAGCGGCAGCCACGGTGGGCGCTATGGAAGACGCTCGACTGAAGCACTGCGTCGAGAACGTCTTTGATTTGTTGCCTCTGTGCGTCAGACAGAGAAACTCCATCGATCCTAGATGCGGTCGCCAAAGTTCCACGAGTATACATGGCGAACTACCGACAATGCACTGCCTGGTTGCTTGTCGTAGGAGAAGCAATCAGGCGAATGCCGCATGGGCGGGACCATCTTCAGTCCCGCCCTGTTCTATTGCGTCGTGCAAGCCAAACCACTGTGTTAGCGACCACCGATGATCTGCACCACGGAAGCATCGGGACCCGTCCAGGCGGCAGGACCTTCGTGCGTGAGGAGGTGTTTGGAATCATCCCAATGGAGCTGAGTGACCTTCCCTTTACCGTTCTCATACGCGTAGGTTGTGCCGTCATCGGAGAAGAGAGTGAACGTGCCATCTGCTCCTGGGTAGACCCGCACCGACTGGATAGGCTGCTGGAACTGGGCGCTGAGTACCTCGGTGCCAAGCGGCACAATCGAACCGGCTCGGACGAACAATGGGATCGTGTCGATGGGTGCGTTGGCGGTGATCGTCTGCCCTCCCTTCATCCGTTCGTTGGTCCAGTAGTTGTACCAATCCGATCCCGCGGGAAGGTAGACCTTGCGGCTCGTCGCTCCTTGTTCGCTGATGGGCGCGACCAGGAAGGCCGGACCAAACATGTACTCGTCAGGGATGTTCATCACGGCGGGGTCGTTGGGGAAGTCCATGAACAGCGCGCGCGTAAAGGGCGCTCCTGTCTCATAGCTCTTGTAGCCAAGGGAGTAGGTGTACGGGAGCATCTGGTATCGCAGGCGAAGGTACTTCGACAAGATGGCCTCTGCCTGCTTGCCATAAGACCAGACCTCGTTGTGTTCGCGCTCGCCATGGGCACGCATGATGGGTTGAAACGCTCCCCACTCGAACCAGCGCACAAAGAGTTCCGGGTAGTCTGAGTAGCCGTCGACCATCGAGCTTGCGTCCCCGGCCGCGATGAGCGGTGGGTGGGCGGGATGATAATCCGGAAAGATGTTGGGTGAGAAGAATCCGGCGATATCGGTATCCCAATAAGGCAGGCCGGTAGCGGTAAAGTTCAAGCCTGCGGGGATGGACCGCTTGAGCATGTCCCAGGTCGAGGTGATATCGCTCGACCAGAAGACGGTGCCGTTGCGTTGCGCTCCGAGGTAGGCTGCTCGGGCCAGGATCATGACGCGGCGGCTGTCTCCGAAGTCGCGGCGGAATCCCTCGTACACAGAGGCCGTGTGGAAGAGCGGGTAGACGTTGTAGAAGCGAGCCCCCGATCCAACATAGAAGAAGTCTTTCGCGGGATCGATGTCGGGTTCGGTCTCGTCGAGCCAGATGTAATCGAAACCGTAAGGTTTGATGTAGCGGTCTCGGATAGACTCCCACCACCACTTGGCAGCCTGCGGGTTTGTGGTGTCGATGTTGGGTCCGATGACGTCGTTTTTGAAGCCGCCGGAGTCAGGCTTTCCAGAAGCATCGTGGATCAGCCAGCCCTTCTCCACAAGCATGTTGTAGAACTGGGTGCCGGGAGCGAAGTGCGGCCACACGCTGAGCAGGGAACGGACTCCCATTGCGTGCAGCTGCTCGTTCATGGCTGCGGGGTTGGGCCAGCGAGCCGGGTCGAGGTCCAGTTCGCCCTGCTTCGTCATGTTCAGGAAGTCAACGACCACGACGTCGAGTGGCAGGTTGCGCTCTCGGTACCCTTTGGCCACGTCGAGGATCTGTTCCTGCGTAGGATAGATCGCCTTGCTTTGGATATAGCCGTACGTCGCCCTGGGCAGCATGTGGGTAACGCCCGTCAGCTGACGATAGCCTTCGTAGATCTTGTCGCTGGTCTCTCCGGCGATGACGAAGAAGGAGACGCGATCCCCCACCTCGGACCGCCAGACGTTCTGCTGGTTGAAGCCGAGATCGATCGTCGTCTTCGAGGGATTGTCCCAGACCAGGCCATACCCGCGGGTCGAGATCAGGAAAGGCACGCAGACGTTCTGCCCGCCAATGGCGGCGTAGTCATGCCAGCAGTTGATCCGGTGGTCTCGCAGATCGAGCGCGCCCTGCTGCTGCTGCCCGAGGCCAAAGTAATGCTCTCCGTCACCGGAATCGAACGTCGCCGAGATGCGCGATCCGGGATCGTCCTTCGTGGTGCTCGGCCCTGGCGTCGAGCTTTCCGCAGGGTTCGGGATCATGGACCAGCTATGCAGCTCGATAAGCTGCTTACCATCCGCCGCGTTTACCGTGATGGTGTCGTCGAAGAATCCACTGCGCTTCCCTCCATGGCCGAAGTACTGATCGCGAAGGTCCTGGTTCACCTTGTCCAGAGGCATGTGGTGCGGGACCTGATCCGGAGAGACCTTGACCTGAAGCTGCCCTGAGCGGAAGACCTCGGCCTCGCCCGTGCCTGCTTGCGTAGACCAGCCTGCCATCGCTGGTTTGCCGGTCATGCCGTACCCGGGCTGTTCCAACGCCTTCGCCTTGTCTGTGCTCAGCGTTACGCGAACGATGTTCGGACCGTAGGGCTCAATGACGATCGTGCGGCCATCCCGGTCCACGACGAAGTTTTGTTCCTGTGCGTGGAGGCTCGAAGCTCCGAAGATGGCAACAGCCAGCAAGAGCAAGACCTGGTATGCCGGACGATTCAATGTCCTAGCCCGGGGACCATCGCTCGTCGCGCGGATTGGTTCAGTAGGTGAGTACACGGTCGAGATTCTCCTGCCTGGTCCCATCATGTGGGTCCAGGAACGATGCGGTTTGTGGTCGGATCGAATCGGCGTCCGACCAGTTTGGGTGAAGAGCAAGCGTTGCCGCCCGGTGAGAGTCTGGTCCCAGATGTGCCACGCCGCCGCGGCCATGCTCAAACTTCCAGTAATCGAAGTTGAAGAGGTCCCCGGGCGCAGAGCCTTTAAAGACGAAGTAGACGTCATGAACACCGGATGCGCCCGTTACAGGCGAACTTGCGGTCTGCCAGTTCCACCAACCGTGCGTATTGGGAACCGACAGGGTGCTGATCAGTGGTCCGTCAGCAGCATTCAGGTGCACCTCGATCGTCGCGCCGGCGATTGCGCTCGCGACGCGGGCGGTGAAGCGCGACGGACCACGCGTCCCGAAGTCTGCGCCGGCTACCTTGATGTAGGAGCCGTTGCCGATGTGCGTCACGTAGACGCCGACAGCCTCGCTCTGTGAGGTCCTTACGCCTGACTCCCACGCAATCGTCTCTGCTTCTGTTCGCAGGTAGGGGTTCAGGGTGCCGACCTGGGGCACACCCTGCTGCTGAAACCAGGGCTGTGTGGATATCGTCCCGTCCGGGTTGTAGGAAAACTTCGAGACGCATACGGAACGGCGTTCGCGATGCACGTCGGTCAGGGCCAAGTTGAGCGCATAGTTGAAGCCGAAGACGTACGAGCTTCCCTTGTAGTCGATGATGCCGGGGTGGTTGCCCGAGGAGCGTTTGTCCGGGTCCATGATCATGCCCTTGTACTCCCACGGCCCGGTGGGAGTTTTGCTCATGGCATAGCCGATACCCTCGGGACAGCAATGCGAAGCGTAGGCCATGTAGTAGTGGCCATCGCGCTTATAGAACCAAGGGCCTTCCTGGTAATTCGCCGGCTTCGAGTCGATTTTGACGATGGGTCCCGAGTACGAAACCATGTCCTGGTTCAACTTTATGTACCAGAGATTCGGGTTGCCCCAGTACAGGTAGGCCTGGCCATCGTCGTCGACGAAGACAGTCGGATCGAAGAAGCCCTCGCCCCGGTCCACGAGCGGGTGCCCCACGGCATCCCGGAACGGACCGAGAGGGCTGTCGGCCACGGCTACTGCGATGACGTTTCTTGGCGAGCCGGGGACGGTAACCGGAGCATAGAGGTAGAACTTGCCTCCTCTTTCAACAACCTGAGGAGCCCACGCATCGTTCGTCTGATTGGCCCAGGGGAACGTCGCGAGCGAGGCCACTGTTCCGTGGTCTGTCCAGTTCACCATGTCGGTAGAGGTGTAGAGCTTCCAGTTCACCATCTTGAAGCCGGTCGCGTCGTCCTCGTCGTGGCTTGTGTACAGGTACACAACTCCCTTGTAGACGAGCGGGGCGGGATCCGCCGTGAAGTTTGTCTGGATGATGGGGTTCTCAGCCAATCCGGGCCGGATCAACAGGAGCATCATCAGGATCACCAGACTGAGGCGGACCAAACCGCGGCGGCGAAAGAGCCGTGCTCCAAGCGCCCTCTCGGCGAGAGACCGCTTGCGTAGCGAGTTCCAGAATCCCTGATCGGTAGCAAACATAATGAGTGAGAAAGGTATCTCCAACAAAGCGCTCCCGGGTAGGTTAGGAGGTGGCACTTACCGTCAGGCTCCTTCTGCAAACGTCGTCGGGCGGACCCTTAACCCTGCGCGGCGAGAGACTCTAACCCGTTCTAAGCATTGAGCCTAACGCACGTCGAGAAGAACATAACCCGTCATGCAAGGTCGCAGCAAACGCGCTGCCGAATTGGCGTCGGATGTCCGTATCTGTAGTATCTTTTCGGCAGGCTCGTCAAGCGTGTCCTCGAGTTCGATTCTCCCGGTGCTTGTTCATGATGACGATCTCCCACCTATATCGCACGATGTGCCGACTTAATTTCCGGCGAGCCTGTCTTGTCTTCGTCATCTGTCTCGCTCTTGTCGGTCGACCAGGGGCAGCGTTCCCGCAAGCCGCTTCAGCCCAACCCGATCAAGCTTCCCTGAAGCTGGCGGAGGCGGAACAGATGCTCGCGCACGGGGAGTATGCCCAAGCCATGTCCACGCTCGACGCCCTCGCCGCGCGAACGCCGGAGCCAGAAGGCGTAGAGCATGAGCGAGGTCTCGCCTTCTATCAACAGGCCAAGCTTCCGGAGGCGGCGCAGGCCTTCGCGAAGGCTATGAGCCAGGATCCCGCAGACCACGAATCGATCGCCATGGAAGGCGTTGTGCTCTTTCGATTGGGCCGGTCCAAAGACGCCATTCCGCTGCTGGAGTCCGCGAAGCTCTCGCTCGCAAGCCAGAACGTCGACAACAACTATGTTCTCGGTCTGTGTTACCTGGATGCCCATCGCTTCGATGACGCGCGCCACGCGTTTGCCACGCAATACCACTTCGCTCCCGACTCCCCTTCGGCGTACCTCCTGGCTGCGCGGATGATGCTGCGACGCGATTTCCTGCCGGTCGCAGATGCCACTGCCAGAACCGCTCTGCAACTCGATCCGCATCTCCCCATGGCACACTTCCTGCTTGGGCAGGTTGCGCTTGCGAAGCAACAGCTTCCGCAAGCGCTGGAAGAGTTCCAGGCTGAACGCACATTAAATCCCCTGCAGGGCGAGGTTTACGACCGGCTGGGAGATACCTACCTGCGCATGGGCGACCTGGAGAAGGCGCAGGATGCCTTGGACGAGGCTGTGCTCCTCGAGCCGGCTTCCCCGGTCGCCTACATCCTGCTGGGCCATGTGTTGCAAAAGAAGAAGAACTACCCGCTCGCACAGCAGTATCTCGACCGCGCCCTGGTGCTCTCTCCGAACATGTACCGCGCTCATTTCTACCTGGGGCAGGTACTTCAATCGCTAGGACGCCAGGCGGATGCTGAGCGCGAATTCCACCTGTCGGAACAATTGCAGGCCGCCGATCGCGATGTCCCCTCAGAGGTTAAGTAGAGTCGAGGCGGCAGCTGACAAAGCCGCCTGCGTGGTCACAGAAGCGGTACCAATCGCTAATCCTCAGGCTCGGCGGACATAACCGCTCCAACGATCGCTGGTACGCGAGTCTCCAGGCATCTTGCCCGGACGTGCCGAAGGCTCTCTGCGGCCTGAACACGCCGGTTTACGCTCGGCATACGGTAAGGAACCGTTTACTACTGGTTTGTTGACGGATTTGGCGCGTACTGTGGCAGCCGATTTCAATGACACCGATTGCGATCGTCGAAACAAGCCTGCTTTTCTAACGCACAAACCTGTCGATCTCCGGAGGCAACATGCACTTCTTTCGAAATCTCTTACGTCATCGCTGGATGGCCCTCCTGCTGCTCCTCCTCTGGAGACCCTCGGCAGATGCGCAAGCCACCTATGGTTCTATCGTTGGCCAGGTCCTCGACTCGTCGGGAGCCGCTATCCCGAATGCCACAGTGACCGTAACGGATATCGGCAAAGGCACCTCGGTCGACGTCACGACCAATGCGTCCGGTGAGTACCTGGCGTCCCACCTGATTCCTGACACCTACACGATCAAAGCCGTCGCCACGGGCTTCCGGTCTGAGGAAGTGCCGAACATCACCGTTGCGGCGGACACCTCGCCCAAGGTCAACCTGCAGCTCTCGGTCGGCAGTGCCAACGACGTTGTTCAAGTCACGTCGGAGGTTCCGCAGCTCCAGACCGACCGCGCCGAAGTCGCCGCGGTGTTCAACCAGAAGACGGTAAACGACCTGCCCATCGCGGGGAGAAACTTCGCCAGCCTCGAACTCTTGATTCCGGGTGCGCAGGCTATGGGCTGGTCACAGAACAGCGCCGAGGATTCCCAGGGAAGTCCGACCGTCAACATCTCCGGCCAGTCATTTTCCGGCGTGGAGTACGAACTCGACGGGGCCGCGAACCAGGACCCCATCCTGGGGCAGATTGTCGTCAATCCTCCCCTTGACGCGGTCTCGGAGGCGAAGATCTCCACGCAGTCGTACGACGCGGAGTTCGGCCAGTCGACAGCCGCCGTCGTAAGCGCACAGACCAAGTCGGGCACGAATGACATACACGGCGACGCGTTCGAGTACCGGCGAAGCGCGGCGAATCTCGCCACCAACCCCTACAACCAGTACGCGCCCTACTCGCAGACGTCCTCGGCAATCATCCCTCCCGCTCTCTACAACCAGTTCGGAGGCTCCATCGGCGGGCCGATCCGCAAAGACAAGATCTTCGGCTTTGGCGACTACCAGGGTGTGCGGCAGCGGGTTGGCGCTTCGTTGAACGAGACGGTGCCGACAGCCTTGATGCACAACTCGTGTCTTTCCGGGGCCGGATGCGATCTGAGCGAGTACTTGACCGGCCGCGGGCCGCTCCAAGGCCAGATTTATAACCCGCGAATCATCAACCCAAACACCGGGCCGGCTCCCTTCGCAAACAACCTGATCCCGAATCAGTATCTTTCTCCGCAAGCCCTCTACCTCTTGAAGCTCATCCCACTGCCGAATGCTCCCGGCACCCAGGATGGAACGGCCAACAACTACAACGGTGGCGGCAACGGCGTTACAAACCAGAATCAGTTTGACGTACGGGTCGATTACCAGATCAAGGAAGCGGCGCACGCCTTCGGGCGGTACAGCTACTTCAACAACTCATTGAGCGACGGAGTGATCTTCGGCGCGGCCGGCGGAGCAGGCTTTGGGAACACCTTCGGCGGCACTGCGAGTGGGCGCAACCAGAGCGCGGTGGCCGGCGTCGATCTCGCCCTCAACCCGAAGCTGCTCACCGACTTCCGGCTCGGGTATCTTCGCTATCACGTCGCAACCCAGAAGTACGATGGAACGCAGGCATTCGCCACAGCCGCAGGCATACCAGGACTCAACACGGGAGCGGCCTTCACGGGTGGCGCGCCCGGGTTCTTCCCCAGTGATGGCTTGTCCAGCTTCGGGTCAAGTCTTCAGGTCAATGCCTGCAACTGCTCGCTGCTGGAGACCGAGGATCAGTACCAGGTTGTGAATAACTGGACGAAGATCTTCGGCAATCACAGCCTGAAGGCCGGCGTCGATCTTCGGTACGCGCGCAACCTGCGGGTGCCAAGCGACGAAAACCGGGCCGGCGAGCTGACCTTCAGCTCTACCGACACGGAGAACACAAATCTGAGTACGCCCGGCGGCTCTGGGCTGGCGACCTTCCTGCTCGGCGACGTGACCTACTTCCAGCGCTATGTCAGCACCTCGACCAACGCCAAGGAGACCCAGAAGCGTCTCTTCAGTTATGCGCAGGATAACTGGCGCGTCACGCCAAACCTTACCGTCAATCTGGGAGTCCGTTGGGAACTCTATTTGCCTGAAACGGTGAATGGAAAAGCCCAGGGCGGCATCGGGGATCTCACACTCGGTGCCATCCGCGTCGCCGGGGAGGGCCCCTACGGGACCAATATGAGGTCGGAGATCAACTGGAAGCTGGTGGCGCCGCGCATCGGCATTGCCTACCAGGCGACCCCCACCACCGTGGTCCGCACCGGCTACGGCCGAAGCTTCGACCTCGGTGTGTTCGGTTCCGTCTTCGGACACGTCGCGACCCAGAACCTTCCGGTTCTCGCCAACCAGAATCTCACCAGCTCCGGCGCAAACGCGTATGCCTTCAACCTCAGCAACGGTCCCACAGCGTTTGCGTTTCCTGCCATCCCGAACACGGGGCTCATCCCCATTCCGAATGGCTTGAACGCCAAACTGCGGGAGAATCCGCAGCAGCTGCCTACCGTGGATGCGTGGAACCTCAGTGTCCAGCAACAGCTCACGAAGACGGTATCGTTCACCCTGGCGTACGTCGGCAACAAAGGGACTCACAGCTTTGCCGGAGACGGTCAGACCACCAATCCCAACGAGGTAGCGGCTTGCCTGCCGGCGAACCTCAGTGCTACAGGCCAAGGTCTCTGCTGGAGTCCGACGGCTGCCGCGGGTTCCGCAACTCAGACGAGCAATACCCAGCTTCTGCGGCCCTACTATGCCAAATATGGATGGACGCAAGACCAGACGTTCTACCACGACGGCTTCGACACCCACTACAACTCGCTCCAGGCCACGGTCGAGAAGCGCTTCGCACAGGGTTTGCAGTTCACGGCTCGCTACTCCTGGCAACGCGCTTTCAACTACGGGGGCGACTATCAGGAGATCGACAAGAAGGTAAACTACGGTCAATTCGACGATCTGCGTCAGCAGGAGCTCCAGTTCTACGGGAACTACAATCTCCCGTTCGGGCGGGACCGCCAGTTCCTCAGGTCGATCCCTGGATGGCTGAATGAGGTGGTCGGCGGCTTTGAGCTGAATACCTCACTGAACTTGTCGAGCGGACTTCCGTTCACACCAAGTTACGGCGAGTGCGGTTCCGATATTCCCTCCGGTCCGTGCAGGCCGAACAAGGGAGTCGGCCAGCTGCCTCTGCAGTTGGGCGCCTTCAACGCAACGACCCACCAGCGGCAGGACTTCACTCCGGTCGCCGCCTTCGGCTTGAATGGATCGTCCTCCGGACCCTTTATGCGGCCGCAAGTCGACCACTTCGGAACGGTGCAGCGCAACTCGTACTTTGGCCCCAGCTTCTTCAACGACGATCTATCCCTGCTCAAAAACTTCGACATATGGGAGAAAATCAAGCTGCAGATGCGGGTGGATGCCTTCAACGCCTTCAACCACATCAGTCCCGGCAATCCGAGTTCCTGCATCGACTGCGTCGGAAACGGCGTGATCACGGGCATGGCGGTCGGCTCAAGCCCACGTCAGCTTGAGTTCTCCTCCACCGTCACCTTCTGACCTCTTCAGTTCTCCTCTGGCTGCCTGCGATCTCTGTGGGCAGCCTTTTTCTTTGCCGGAGGCCAAGCTCCGCCTCCACGAGACAATCTGGGCGAACGCCGGCAAGCGAACTCAGAGTTCAATTCGGACGGTAGACCCAGGATCTGAAGTTTTTTGTGGGGGATCGGAGTGACTTTGAAATCTGGAGGCGCGGGTCGAGATCGAACCGACGCTCAAAGGTTTTGCAGACCTCTCCCATGGGGTAAACACACTGTTACCATGTACTACTTATCGCTACGTTATCAACAACTTGGAAACAGCAAAGTAATCCCGCGTAACAGAGAGTAGCGTCAGAAATCCCTACAATTTCCCCGACAGTCTGCGGCGGCTGTTGACCAGTCGGAGGCCCGATGCGGAAGCGCGCTCCCGCGCTTCTGCCGCTTGGTTGTGAGCTGCAAGACGCTCCATCGCGCTCGTCTGGTGGCTTTGGGTGGGGGAGCCTAGCGCATCACCATCTGGATGCGGGAGGCCCATCACCGCCGCCAGCGTCACAAGGTCGATCCCAGCCTCGGTCGCACGCTTCGCCCGGGTGTGCCGTAGATCGTAGAGCCGGAACGGGTCGCCTCCGCTCTGCCACCATGGATATATACGCTGCAACCGTTTGCACCAAATTCTCGGCAACTTGTTTCACTGAATGGTAATAATGCGGGCTTAAAATCCACAGTCCCAACCACAAACCCGGCTTGCTTCAGCTACACCATCCTGAACTAGGATCGCACGATGCAAGGACGCCTGCACACTGAACCGAAGGACCGCCGCAGCTACCTGGCGCGGCGGACGCGCTCCTACGTTTACAACTGGCTCAAGCACTACAGCAATCCGCCTTCTTGCTCTACCATCGTCCTATCTCTTTTCTTCGTGCGCTGCCTGTTCCATCTGATCAGCTTCAGCCTGTTCGACTAGGCGAACGTCTTATTGAAAGAGCCCCTGATTCGGCGGGGGCTTTGTTTTGGTCTGGTCTGCTCAGAGTTCACGAGGAACTTCTGGAATGCGCTCTCCTTGATACGGGTCATCCCACCGACCTTGGTGGACTTCAATAGTCCTTTCTTCGCACAGAGCCGAAGGACCGCCGCAGCATCGTTGAGCGGTGGAAACGCTCATGGACGTACTACTGTCTGTATCAGGCCCGGAACTACTTCTTTTGCATCATCGTTGCCGCCGCGGTCGCATGGTTCGTGTGGATGGTACTTCCGCCCGACTTCAGCCTCTTCTAGTCTCCGGGGACAACGCCCTCTTGCGCGATCTCCTTTGGGCCCGTTTTGACGATCTCGAAGTGCTTCTTCAATTCAAGAAATGGCGACTCAAAGTATTTGTACGAGAGGTGAGAAGCCAAGATCGTCAGCGGGAGCGCAATGAGCCAAAGCGGAGCCGACCTTAGATGGACCAGGTGAAGACGTTCGATAAGTAGCTTTCGTGTCGCATCCGCAAAGATCAGGTGATACATGTAAAGGCCGTAGGAGATCTTTCCTAGTTCGTTTAGAGCTCCCGCCCATGTTGGTATCGTCGCGCCGGCAAAGCTCAAGAAGATCAGCACCGCGCCGACCCCAGCCAGGGAGTACCCAGCCATCGCGCTACCGGTTGTCGACTGGAAGTCTGGGTCGCTCGCATGAAAGACAAAGGTGCAGGCGAAAAAGGTGAGCAGCCCGGCTCCGAGTAGCGCCGCGCGTAACCACCAAGTCATCTTTGGCACGCTTCCCCGCAAGGCGATGCAAAGTAGAGCGCCCAGCGCGAAATACTGAAATTGCACCAAAGAACTGAACCAAATGCGTGGCATCATGGGGACGTGGTGGCTGGCGATAATCCCAGTGGAAATTATGGAGGCCACCCATACCCCGGCGGATAACACTGCCAGCCGAGATTTGCTGACCACACGCGCGACCGAAGGTAGCACCAGATAGAATTGCTCCTCGACGCTGATGCTCCACAGCGAAATAGTAAATCCAGGCAAATAACCGTGGGTCGCAGAGTAGCTGTTTCCAAGCAAAAATAAGTAAGCGATAATCGCGCGCGGCGCTATTCTAGGGAAGCCCGGGATCACGAATCCAGCGGTGATGCCGAGGCCGAGAATGGCAAAGTAGAGCGGCCAGATGCGCAAGACGCGACGGGCGTAGAACCACTTGAGGTTTATGTCGCCGGTCCTTTCCCGTTCCCGATAGAGCAGCTCTGTGATGAGGTAAGCACTCAGCAGGAAAAAGACAGGGACACCAAGCGCACCCGAGTATTTCAGGGCGTGAGTCACTCGACCCGAGAGGCTTTGAATTGATGGGTTTGGAAGGGTATGACACGCGAACACCAGCAGGAACGCGAAGAATCTCAGAACGTTGAGTTCCGGCCGGTTGAATCTACCAGCCGACTTCGAGGCAGCCGAGGATGCTGAGAGTTTGGTCATTGCGAATGGTCTAACGGAGACCACCCGAGTCTATCAGCAACCGGCGTAAGATCAACGGCCGCCTGTCTGCTTTTGCACGCGGAGGCGCGACTAAACTGAAAAGCCCCTACACTTTCCCCTACAGTTGCATAGCGCCTCATGGTCTCATCATTCTAAGTTGAAGATTTTATGGAGGCGCGGGTCGGGATCGAACCGACGCATAAAGGTTTTGCAGACCTCTCCCTTACCACTTGGGTACCGCGCCCCAGGGTGTAGACACCGTATCGATGCATCGCTGTGCAGACCAGAGTCACAGAAAAGGGGTTCTGTTGGAGCGGGAGACCGGGGTCGAACCGGCGACATCTTCCTTGGCAAGGAAGCACTCTACCACTGAGCTACTCCCGCTCGTACCTCTGTAACTATATCGATTCTGAGCCCGAAGGTCAACGCGGAGGCCCGCGCAAAATCGACTAAAACTCCTGCGGCACCGAGGTCTCGAACGGAATGCGGCGGCTGGCCATCAGGTCCTTACGATGGCGGACAACGTGGGGCGTAACCAGAAGCACCAGCTCCGACCGGTCGGTATTGCGCACGTCATCGGCCGCGGACTCCTGAAATCCCGGCAGATCGCCCAGGCCGGGCAGCCCGCTGATGGCGGCCGACTGCGTGCTACTCAGGTCCGAGAGCATGACCGCCGTCGTGCCATCGGGGGTGGTCAGGTCGGAGGTAAAGACTTCGCTCGTCAGGATGGGAATGTTGTTAAGAGTGCCGCCCTGCAGCGCTTCCACCTTCAGCTCGATCTTCATATCGACCAAGCCGGATTTGAGCACGGCCGGCGTGGCTTTGAGGGTGAGGCCGAGGTCTTCATACTGCACCTGCGGTATGGTCGTGGCCGAGTTGCTGCCGAGGTACTGGTTGAGCAGGGAACTGGCACTGACGCCGTTGATCGACACGCCAGCCAGAGCGGAGGAGGTCGCGCTGCTGATGCCGCTCGAGTAGGTCGCCGTGACAATCGGGTACTTCTCGCCGATCTTCAGCGTGGTCGTCTGGTGGTCGCCGACGCGCACCGTTACGTCATCGAGCGCCTGGGTGTCTCCCTGCGTCAAGCCGAAGTTAAGCGCGGCACCGGAGCCGAGCGAGAGACCCGTGGCGGACGCGATGCCGTTGCCGAATACCGCAAACAGCCCAGTGAGCTTCGCATCGGTTACCGCGCCGCTCAGCACCAGCAGCAACGCCTCCGTGACGGTATCGGTGAAGACGTTTCCGGTGGGCGTGTAAGCGCCGGAGGAGATAAGCGTGCTCACGAGCGTCCCGTTCGCGGAGACGATCGACTTCGCCTCCGAGTAGGCGTTGAAGGCGTTGACGGAAGTGGGCGTGGAGATGCCGGTGTTGATGGTCGCAGTCTTGTCGACGCTGATCAGCCGCAGCTCGAGCACTACCTCGGCAGCCCCGTCGATCAGGTCGTCGAGCGTCTCGTTCAGTGCGCTCAGGGTGGTCTCGGGCGCGCGCACCAGCATGGTTCCGCTGGAGGCGCCGATCGCCACTTGCTTCACGTCGAAGACGTTCTTCACGATGTTGGTCAGCTCGTTCAGTTGCTCGGAGGTGCTGCCGGGCACGTAAATGGTCTCTTCCAGCTGGCGTACCAGGCGTGCGCGATTCTCCTGCGTATCTTTCGCGATCAGCAGGGTCTTCGTGTCCAGCGGCACGGCGAACATGTGCGCCATCTTCAGCAGTAACGGCATCGTGCGGTTGTAGGGGCTTGCAGGCATGTCGAAGCGCACTTGCGCCACCGGGCCCTCGTCGGTCGAGGCATCGAACGCGACCTTCAACCCGTAGGCCTGCGCCGCCTGCCGGATAACCGTCTTCGCGTCGCCGCGCAGATCGACATCCTTCGGTCCGGGTGCGGGCTCTACCTCAATCGGCGGGGCGTAGAGCGGATCGTGCACGGGCGTGAAGCTCGCTCGCGGGGTGGCGGGCTGCATTCCAGTCTGGTCTCCACTGTGGAGCCCGTTCTGCCCGCCAATCGAATGCTCCAGCACCTCTTCGTTCTGCGGGTCGATCGACCTCGCCTCGGCCAGCAGGACGTCCGCCTGTCTCGGATCGCCCAACATGCGCGCCTTGGCCGCGCCCTGCACCAGCTCGTTGACCCGGTGGGCGCGCGTCAGCGTGAGCGCCATCTGGTAGTTGGGCCGGGTCGGATTCAGCTTCGCCGCCTTGGCGAAGTCGGCCTGCGCTCCCGCCAGATCTTTCTCGGCGATCAGCCGCGCTCCGGCCAGGTAAGCTTCTTCCGCCTTCTGGGCCTCTGCCGACCGGACGCTGGCCTGGAATGCCGGCGTAGCGCCCGAGGCGCTGTTCTGAGCGCGGGTGCAGACCGGCGTACACAATACCGCGCCCAGCGCCAGCCAGGCGCCCGGGGAAGGCTTTCTCGTTTGTAGGGTTTGTGGCGACATACCGCTTAGGGTTGGACGAAGCTCAAAAGAAGTTGCTGTGTCGCCTGTCTTACATTGTGGCTCGAATCGCAACGATTCACTACACTCCGCAACGACCACACGACCGCCAGCCCGGCCGGGAGTTCGCCGCACGGAGACGCTTAGCGCATCGGCATCATGTTTACGACCGCCGCCTGCTGGCGCGGACGCTCACTCATCGGCGGCCGGCGCATGCCGTTGCGAATCTGCGCCGTATCCAGGTCGAGTTCGGTGAGCGTGCGGCTGAGCGTGTTGCGGTGCATGCCGAGCTCTTCGGCAGCCTTGCACTGGTTACCCTTATGCTGTGCCAGCACCTCAAGGATGTAACGGCGCTTGAACTGCCGAACCGCTTCGCCATAAGCCATCCCGGTGCTGTGCATCTGTACGACCAAACTATCCAGTTCGCGCTTCAAAGTTGCCCTCACCCTGGCAGCCTCGTGCGGGCTGCCTTTTGAAATCGCCTTACATCGGTTGCTCAAGCGTATGGGGCCTGAAAAGCTCAGGAGTCTCATGCAAAATATGTTTGGCCCCAGCTGAAATCTGATCCTGAAAATGTGCAGGCACAACGAAGGATACCGCATGAACTCCGCTAAGGAAATAGGGAGTCAGCGCAGAATTTTCGAGCCAGGAGGCGTCCGGGAAAAACGCGGCGGCAACCATCATTGCCGCAACACCCAGCACAATGCCGCGCGCGAATCCGAACGCCGCACCCAGCAAACGATCGATAAACCCAAGCCCTATTGCCTTGACCGTCTTGCTCAAAGCCCTGGCCACAAAGTGGAACAGCACCATTACCAGGATAAGAATGACCAGAAACGCGATAATCTCGCAGACTGCGTAGTTGGAGATACTTCGCCGCAGACTCGCCGCGACCGTCTCGTAGTTCCAACTGGCGATAATAATACCCGCAATCAGCCCGCCGAGCGACAGAAGAACGCGAATAATACCGCGCTGAAATGCCGCCACCGTCGACACCACCACCACGACGACCAGGAACCAGTCGAACGCGGTGAACGTGACGGGGGGTGGCGGCGCTTGCATGGGTCCGGCTCTCCTCGAAGCTTTGTCTTGGAAGTTCTGAAGAAGTTCAAAGTGAGACAACCCGAAACGGGAAAGCTAAAGCTCTTCCTTGCCGGTCAGCAAGCGGAACGCCTGCATGTACTTCTCGCGGGTGCGCGCAACCACCTCATCCGGCAGCGCGGGCGCGGGCGCCTGCTTGTTCCAGTGGATCGATTCCAGGTAGTCTCGCACATACTGCTTATCGAAGCTGGGGGTCGGGCCGCCGGGCTGGTACGCGTCCACCGGCCAGTAGCGGCTGGAATCGGGCGTCAGAACCTCGTCAGCCAGCGTAATTTCACCGTCGATTCGCCCGAATTCGAACTTCGTATCCGCCAGGATAACGCCCTTGGTGGCCGCGTACTCCGAAGCCTTGCGATAGATCGCCAGCGTGAGATCGCGCAGCTTTTCTGCTGTTTCCTTGCCGATCGTTTCGACCACGGTCGCGAACGAGATGTTCTCGTCATGGCCGCCGGTGTTGATCTTTGCCGCCGGAGTGAAGATCGGCTCGGGCAGCTTGTCGCTCTCGCGCAGCCCGCTCGGCAGGCCGATTCCGCAGACAGAGCCGGTGGCCTGGTAGTCCTTCCAGCCGGAACCCGAGAGGTATCCGCGTGCGACGCACTCGACGGGGAACATCTCGGCCCGCTTCACCAGCATCGTCCTCCCAGCAAGCTGCTCACGGTACGGCTGCAGCGAGGCAGGGAAATGCTCGACATCGGCGGTGACGACGTGGTTTGGCACGATCCCGCGCAGAAAATCGAACCAGAAAAGCGAGATCTGCGTCAGAATGCGTCCCTTATCCGGGATACCCGAACCCAGCACGTGGTCGAAGGCAGAGATGCGGTCGGTGGCGACGAAGACCAGCTCGCTGGAGCCGTTCTCCGGCACAGCATAGATATCACGCACCTTCCCCCGCGCAAGCAGGGGAAGCGCCCCAAGGTTGGTTTGTAGAAGAGCACCCATCTCTAAAACGGTATCACCTGCGGCCTTGCAGAGCGTGTCTAAGGTAGCGGATGACCACTCCTCCCCGGTGCAGCCGCGTTAGTCGGCGACTCCCGCTGAGTCGAGCGCCTGCAGCTCACGCTCCGGTCGTCCCGTTGCCCAGTGCCACAGCTTCGAGGGCCAGTCCGGATCCATGCACGGGCGCTCCACCAGGCGGAAGAACAAGGCGCATAGCAGCACGGCTGGCACTCCGGTCACGAGCAGTTGGATGGCAAGGTTCACCGGATACACCGCGCTCCGCAACACCGCATGGCGTGTCACCTTGAAGAGGGCGGCGATGAAGATGAAGTGCAGAAGGTAGATGGAGTAGCACATGCCGCCGATGGTCGCGATCCACCGATTCGAGAAGAACCGCCGCAGCACCAGGCTGCGCAGCGCAGCCACCATCAGTACTCCGCACGCGACCGGCATCACGGCGTGCGGCCAGTAGGTCTCGTGCGGCGCCAGCGCCAGAAAAAAGTATGAGAGCAGCCCCGCGGCATCCCACCCGAACGACGGCCTCATGCCATCGAGGTCCAGCACGAAGACATCCGCCACCAGCAGGCCGCCGACGAAGTACTGCACGTAGAACAGCATACTGAGGAAGATGTGCGGTGCGTGGTTGTACGGAGCCTGCACCAGCCCGAAGACGGCCACGATCGCAAGCATCAGCCCACGCCGCAGGCCCTTGCCGCGGATGCGGAACAGCTGCATGAAGAGCGGCGCGACGGCGTAAAACTGGATCTCGACCTCGAGGCTCCACGTGACCATATCGACCGGGCTCATCTCGCCGTAGACGACGCCGTGCTGGTAGAAGAGGCTGGCGAAGAAGTGGCCCGCGTAGCCGGCCGGCACGCCATGGTGGAAGATCACGAACATCCCCGCAGCCAGGCAGAGCGCCGCGATGTACGGAGGTTCGAGCCGGGTCACGCGCCGCAGATAATACTTGCGCAGCGAGGGCTTCTTCGTTCCTCTCAGGAAATGTCGCGCGTAGGGCAGCGCCAGGATCATACCGCTGATCGTGAAGAACAGCCTCACCCCGCGGTCGCCGATGCCGACTAGGTCGATCAGTCCCTGGAACCGTGGCTCAATCGGGATCACCCGGCCCGACCGCACCATCAGCTCGCCCGCGATATGGAACAGCAGGACCGACCAGATGGCCACGAAGCGCAGCCCGTCGATCTCCGGAATCCAGCGTTCGCCCCTGGTAATTCGCCGGAATTGATCGATCAGCATGGGAGGTTCCCCCAGCCTACCATTGCAGCCTCGGGGGTTGATGTGGCCCGCCGCGGCGGCTGAAGTCGGCTCCACGCAAGCGCCTGACCTCTCGTACCTCGAAGACGGAAGAAGCCGGGCGCCTACGCGACGCGCCGTGGCTGCTCCCGATCCTGCCCGCTGCGGTTACCCTGCCCAAGGTTGACGCTGACAATCTTCGACACGCCCGGCTCCTGCATCGTGACGCCATAGATTACATCCGCCTGCGACATCGTGCGTTTGTTGTGGGTGATGGCGATAAACTGCGTCGTCTTCGACATCTCGTAGATCATCTTCGCGAAGCGGCCCACATTGGTCTCGTCGAGCGGCGCGTCGACCTCGTCCAGAATGCAGAACGGCGCCGGCTGGAACTGGAAGATGCCGACCAGCAGCGAGAGCGCAGTGAGCGCCTTTTCACCGCCCGAGAGCAGCAGGATGTTCTGCAGCTTCTTGCCCGGAGGCGACGCGACGATCTCGATGCCGCTCGCGTCCGAGTTCGGGTTGTCGGGATCGGTCAGCCGCATGAACGCCTGGCCACCGCCGAAGAGCTTGGTGAAGGTGAGCGAGAAGTTCTCGTTGATCACCTTGTAGGCTTCGTCGAACTTCACCCGCGAGACATCGTCGATCTCCTTGATCGAGGCCTGCGTGTTGTCGATCGATTCGAGCAGGTCCTTGCGCTGCGCTTCCAGGAACCCGTGCCGCTCGGTCGTCTCCTGGTACTCTTCGAGCGCCATCATGTTGACCGGGCCCATCGATTCCAGCCGCTGCTTCAGGCTGCGCGCTTCGCCTTCCTGCTCGTTCAGGGCGTCGCCTTCGATGCGCGCGATGGTCGTATCTTCGCGCAAAACGGTGGCTTCGACCGCGAGGTCGTTCAGGCACGTCGCTTCGATGTGCTCGATGTCCGACGTGAGCTTGGCGACGCGCGCCTGCAGGCCGGCACGCTTCTCGCGCAGACCCTCCGCCTCGCCGCGCACGGAACGCAGCTTCGCGTCAAGCACAGCGGTCACTTCACGCAGAGCTTTCGCTTCTTCGGTCAGGCGCGAACCCTGCGCCACAGCCGTCGCGCGAGCCTCCGCCGCGGCCTCGTGCTGCGCGGCCAGCGAAGCCGTCTCCTCCTCGCGGCGCTGCTTCTCGGTTGCGGCCGATTGCAGCTGCTGCTCCAACTGCCCGATGCGGTGCTGCTGCTGGTTGAACATGCGCGTCGTCTGCTCGAAGTTCGCCTGCGCATTGCGCCGCCGCTCCTCAAGCCCGGCCAGCGCCGCGCTGGCCTGCGCGGCCTGCTGCTGCAGGTCCTCGCGCTGACGCCGCAGGTCTTCCACCTCCGCGGTCATCTCGGCCAGCCGCGCTTCCATCGAGGCACGCTCCGCTTCGAGCTCCGCCGCCTGCGCCTGTCGCGCGGCGATCAGGTCCGCCTTCTGGTTGCGCGCATCGCGATTGCGATCCGTCGCCAGCATCCAGTCCTGCAGCCGCCGCTCGATACGCGCCGTCTCGGACTCCATCTGCCGCAGCGCCGCACCCGAATTCGCGGCTTCCCGCTCGGCGTCGCGCCGCTCCGCATTCTTCGCCTCAATCTGCGAGTTCTGCGCGGCAAGATCGTGCTGCAACTGCGCCGTGCGCAGGTCCGTGTTGGCAAGCTCCTGTTGCAGCGCCGCCAGCTTGGTTTCGACTTCCTTCAACTCGCGCTTCAGCGCCAGCGGACCACCCGAACTCGGCCGGCCACCCGTCACGCTCGACCCATGAAACGTCTCGCCCGTCGGCGCCAGGAAGTAGCCTTCAGGGAACTGCAGCGCAAGCTCCCGCGCCACGCCCGCATCCGGCGCGACGAACCCTTCGCGCAGCTTCGGCAGCAGCACCTCCAGCGAGCGTCCAAACCCATTCAGCACGCGCACGCATTCGGTCAGCGGCTTCACGCCCTCGCCCGCAGGCTGCGAAGCCTTCCGTGCCCCATGCATCACGGCCTGATCGTGATGCGTGGGTCGACCCTCGGCGCTCAGCCCCGCCCCCTCAACCAGGAACGTAGCCCGCCCGGCAACATCCGACTTCAGCAGCCGAATGCCGTCGTCCGCCGCATCCCAGTTCTTCACCACGATGTAGTTCAGCTCATCGCGCAGGAACTCGTCGACCACCTGCTCGTACGCGCCGTCCACTTCGAGGAAGTCGGCGAGCGTGCCGACGGTCGAGCTCTGCTGTCCCGGTGCTGTCTTCTTCGCCGTCGCGCGGAAGATATTCTTCACCGTGTCCGTCGAATACGAGTGATCGCGAATCAGCCCTTCCAGCGAGCTCCGACGCCCGTTCACGCTGGCAACCTCGCCGCGCAGTTTATCCCCATGCCGCTTGCTGGCCGATTCTTCCGCGCGTCCCTGCTCGATGCCCAGGCGCAACTCGCTGATCTCCATCTCCAGACGCTTCAGCCGCTCGGTCACGCTCTCGTGCGACATCTTGATCTGGCCGCGCTGCATCCCCAGCGCCTGCAGCTCCTCGCGCGCCATCGCCGACTCCGACACCAGCCGCTCGCTCTCGCGCTCGAGCCCCGCCAGCGCAGCCTGCGCCTGGCCCTCTTCATTCCGAACCTGCGCCACCCGCTGCATCAACTGCATCCCCGCGCGCCGCGACTGCTCCGCCTGCTGCTCACGCTGCTGAACGCTGCGCACGGCCTCCTGCGCGGCCTGCTGCTTGCGCACCGCCTCGCCGCGCGAGTCACCCGCTTCGGCGTTGGCCGAATCGAGAAAGCTGCGCACCGCCTCTTGCTCACCCGCCAGCGTGGCAAGCTGCCCGCGCGCCGTTTCGAGCTCCGCCGCGCCCGTCTCCAGCCGCACCGAAAGCTCCTGCACCCGGTCCACATTCGCAGCCGTACGCGCCGAAATCCGCTCCAGCTCGACGGCCGACTGGTTCGCGGTCGCAGCATGTTCCCGAATCTGCTGATCGAGCGCATACCCGTGCCGCACGCCTTCGCTATGCTCCGCATCCATCGCTTCAATCTCGGCCACCTGCGCGTCAATCTGCGTCGTCAACGCAGCAATCTGCGTTGTCGCCGAAGCCAGCTCCGCGTCCAATTGCGAGATCCGGCTCGCCAGCACCACCCGCAGCTTCGTCCGCAGCTCATCGCGAATCTGCCCGTAGCGCTCCGCCTTCGCAGCCTGCCGCTTCAGCGTCGACATCTGCTTCGTCACTTCCTCGAAGATGTCGTTCACGCGGGCGAGATTCTGCCGCGCCGATTCGAGCCGAAGCTCCGCCAGCCGCTTCTTGGTCTTGAACCGCGTAATGCCCGCGGCCTCTTCAATGATCGATCGCCGGTCCTGCGGCTTCGCGCTCAGCAACTGGCCGATGCGTTCCTGCCCGATGATCGCGTAGCTCTCGCCACCCAACCCGGTGCCCATGAAGATGTCCTGGATATCCCGCAGCCGGCAGATCTTCCCGTTCAGCAGGTACTCAGAATCGCCCGAGCGAAACAGCCGTCGCGTAATCGTCAACTCGCCTGCGCGAATCGGCGTGCGGCCAAACTTGCGCCGGCGAATCTTCAGCACCACACCCGGCGTCCCGGAAACCTGTGCCCCAGAACCCTGCACCTGACCACCGTGTGCCCCATTCATGCCGGCGTCACCGGCATGAGTGGGTTCCGCCTCCGCATCTTCTGGATTCAGCACCGTCCCCGGCTGCGCCTCGGCCACAGCCTCTTCGGTCTCGGCCGCGCGCATCTCGCGCAGCTCGCCCTCATTCCAGTCGGTCACGTGCCGGCTGTCGATGGTCACATCCTTCGCCGAGTCCGTATCGCCTGTGCCGTCGTACACCTCCGGGTCTACCAGCGTCAGCGAAACCTCGGCCATGCCGGTCGGCTTGCGCTCCCGCGTTCCCGCGAAGATCACGTCTTCCATCTTGATGCCGCGCAGACTCTTGGCTGACTGCTCGCCCAGCACCCACGTAATCGCGTCCGAGATATTCGACTTGCCGCAGCCGTTCGGCCCGACGATCGCCGCAATGCCTTCGCCCGCGAGCTGTACTTCGGTGCGATCGCAAAACGATTTAAATCCGAGGATCTGGACCTTCTTAAGCTTCAGCATAGATGTCGTAACTTCCCTTCAACGGCGCACTGCGTCTCCATGGTCTGGACGGGCCGATCGCGCAAACGTATGCTTCAACTCTAGCGACCGCGAAACCCGGAATCAACGCCGATAACCCTACATGTTGTGGATAAGCCGCGGCGAAATCGACAGATTGTGACTGCTCTGCACATTCATCTCCTGTTAGCGGGCTGCCGGTGACAATCGGCCGCGTCATAGTCCAGCGTTTCTTTGCCATCCGGTGCTTGCTTCAGGAGCAACGTCGTTCCTATAATCCTCATCAACAGTGACTAAATACCTTGGCAAGCACTCCGGCTGCAACCCTCATCGCGGAGCACAACCTCACTGTGAATCATCATCTTAAATCCGTCCCGCAATCGAATGCATCTCGCCGCACCGGTTCCCACGCTTATCGCAGCAGCCCAAAGGGATTTCAGCGGCAATACACGGTTTGCTCTAATCTGTTAGAACTCAGTTATTAAGCTTTTCGAGGAGCTCTGAATGAAGAAGGCAGTTTCGTCCTTTCTGGCAGCATCCGCGTTGTTGGTCGCTCCCGGTTTAATCTCCCACTACGCCACCGCCTTCGCCCAGGCTGCTCCCGCCGCTGCGTCAGGGCAGATCACGATGGACCCTGCCGAGTACGCGGACTACGACAACGCCCTTCACAAACAGACCACCCCGCAGACCCAGGCGCCCGCCATCGAAGCCTACCTGACCAAGTATCCGAAGTCTGCCGTAAAGGGCGAGATGCTGCAGCACCTGCTGCTCGACTACAGCCAGTTCGATCCGGCCAAGGCGATCACCACCGCCGACCAGGTTCTGCAGCTGAATCCAAATGACATTCAGGCGCTTACGGTTGAGGCCGTCTTCCGTGCCCAGCAGGCCGCAACCCTCACCGACCCTGCCGCCAAGCAGTCTGCAATGGACCAGGCCGCCAGCTTCGCGCAGAAGGGCATTGACGCCACCAAGCCCGACTCCATGTCGCAGGCGGACTTCGATAAGGCCAAGTCGGTTGCCACACCCACCTTCTACAGCACCATCGGCAACGACGATCTGGCGAAGAAGGACTACGCGGGCGCCATCGCAGCGTTCAAGTCCGAGCTGGCTGCCGTGCCCGTCGCGCAGACGACCGTTCCCGGCACCCCGCTACAGGACACCTACTACCTCGGCCAGGCGTACTTTGCCTCCACCCCGCCCGACTATATCAATTGCACCTTCTACGCCACGCGCGCCGCGTCCTATGCGCCCGCGCAGTTCGCCTCACAGATGCAGCCTCTGGCCACGTACTGCTACAAAAAGTACCACGGCAAGGCAGATGGGTACGACGCCGTCGTTGCCGCTGCGAAGGCCAATCTGAATCCGCCGGCCGGCTTTACCATTACCCCCGCGCCCACCGACGCCGACATCGTCAACCAGACGATGGCATCCACCCCCGACCTCGCGACCCTGGCCATCTCCGACAAGGAATACATCCTTACTTACGGCACGCCTGACCAGGCCGACAAGGTCTTCGCCACGGTCAAGGGCAAGGCGGATAAGATTCCCGACGCGACCGTTATCTCGGCCACGCCGGACACCATCACCGTTGCTTACTCCGACGATGCCGTGCAGTCGAAGACAGCGGACTTCACCTTCAAGATGAAGACCCCGCTGAAGAAGCTGCCGGACGTCGGAAGCAAGATCACCCTGACCGGCATCTGGGACTCCTACACGCAGAAGCCGTTGAACATCGTCATGAACGACGGCGAGGAATACCACGCCGCGGCGGCCAAGAAGCCGGTTCCACGTCGTCGCTAAATTCTCGCCTGGTAAAGTTGCATGGGCCGTTCCGAAATCCGGAACGGCCATGCTTTTTGCCGTCAGGAGCTTCGGACAATCGATAAGCAAATGTACTTCGTAGCCTGCTCCAACCCGAAAGTTGTAGCTGTGTGCGATTGTATTCAGGCTTCTTATTCGGTACCTTGGACACTCCTAGTAACTGTTGCGTAGTTACGAGAGGTGTTCGACATGAGTAGAGCTGTTGTTGGATATCGCGGGGCCGGGCCATTCGATCTGCCGCCGTTCGTCATTGCCTACCAACCCATCGTCGACGTGGGCAGTCGATCGATTGTGGCGTACGAAGCCCTCACCCGCGGCCTCAACGGTACGTCATACCCGCAGCTGGTCGCGCACCTCAACGCCGCGGCCCTGCGCGCCTTCCATCGGCGCACCGCCGAAACAGCCATCCGCCGCGCTGCCGAGCTGGGGCTTCTCCACCTCCAGGCCTCGCTTTGCATCAACCTGCAGCCCGACCTGCATCCAGACGCGCTCGACGCCGAGTTCGTCGCAAGGGTGGCGCGCTCCTGCGGCCTCACCCCTGCAAACATCCTCCTCGAGTTCACCGAAGACCACCGGCTGCCGATCCCGGAGTACAAGCAGCTATTAGAGCGCAACAAGGAAGCCGGCTTCGCCACCGGGATGGACGACTTCGGTGCCGGCTACTCCGGCCTGTCGGCGCTCGTCGAATGCCGGCCCGAGGTGCTCAAGCTCGACCGCGCGCTGGTGAAGGGAATCGATACCTCCAACACGCGTCAGAAGATCGTCCAGGCATTCGCCAATTGCTGCAAGGCATTGGACATGCGGCTGATCGCGGAAGGCATCGAAACCCACCCCGAAGCCGAGATGCTTCAGTCGCTCGGCATCACGCACATGCAGGGGTACCTGTTCTCGAAGCCAGTCGTCGACACCCTGCCGACCCATTCCGTCTGGGGAATCGACCACGTTCCCGCGCCTGCTCCGCGGCCATACCGTCAGTCACTGCTTGCCGCGCTCGGCTTCGATTCAGCTCTCCCGACGCTCACTCTCCAAGCATGATCCGCTGGATGCGGAATGCCCGGCCCGAAGCTCCGTCGCACTCGATCAGTGCGGCGCAGAGCTTCGGATTACCCTTCGCAGCCTCAAACTTGCCCGGCATACCGGTCAGAAAACGTTGCAGCACCAGATCCTTTTCGACGCCGATGACGGAATCATACGGGCCAGACATCCCCACGTCTGACTGATACGCGGTCCCCTGCGGCAGCACGCGCTCGTCCGCGGTCGGAATATGCGTGTGCGTGCCGAGCACAGCCGTCACGCGGCCATCCAGATACCAGCCCAGCGCCACCTTCTCGCTCGAAGCCTCGGCGTGGATGTCCACCAGGATCACCTTCGCCTTGATCTTCGAGAGCAGCTCATCCGCCTTGCGGAACGGGTCATCGCAGGACGACATAAACACGCGCCCCTGCAGGTTGATCACCGCGTAGGTCTGGCCATCCTCAAGCGAGCCTTCGTACATCCCGAATCCCGGGGTCGTTACCGCGTAGTTTGCCGGACGTAGAATCCTCCTGCCGCGTTCGTGCGAATCCGACGGCACAGCCATGTACTCGAAGATCTCGCGCTTATCCCAGATGTGATTGCCGGTGGTAATCACATGCGCGCCCAGATCGAAGATCTCCTCGGCGATCGAAGGCGTGATCCCAAAACCACCGGCCGAGTTCTCCCCGTTGATTACCAGCAGATCGACCGCGTGGGTCTCCATCAAGTGCGGCAGATGCTCCCGCACGATATGCCGTCCTGCCGATCCAAAAATATCCCCTACAAACAGAATCTTCACTCACGAAGCCTATCAGAAGCAGGGTTCAGCGTTCAGGTTCCAGGGCTCAGTAAGACTGCAGAGCCAATTTGCTGGATCTAAGTCCTGATCCCTGACGTCTGAGCCCTGTTCTTGTGGTACTTTCCTTCGTATGGCGCAAAATGGAAGATTCGGCTTGAGCCTTCGCGTGCTCGCTCACCTGGCGCTCGCTCCTGGTTCCATGCATACCTCGGCTGAGATTGCCACTGCGCTCGGTACATCGCCGGTGATGGTGCGGCGAATTTTTCCTGCGCTGCATAAAGCTGGATTTATCATTCAGCGCAAAGGTCCGCAAGGCGGAGCGCAGTTGAAGGCGACGCCGAAATCCATCGGGTTTGGCGATGTCTTCACGGCGGTTGGTGGCGAATGGCCGACGACTGGGGAAAAATCCGCGGACAGCATCATGCACCGCGCGCGAACGGATGCGATCAAAGCGATGAACGACACCACCATCGCAGCGTTGACCAAAAAACTAAAAAAATCCCAAACCTAAGCAAAACACCGCGAAGCGGTCCAAACCCCACGAAGTGGTCGCCGCCCGCGATCAGGGCGTTGTTGCCGTTGTCTTCGCGGGCCGCATCAGCGGGAACAGGATGACGTCGCGGATCGAACGCGAGCCGGTCAGGATCATGGTCAGGCGGTCGATGCCGATGCCTTCGCCTCCGGTGGGCGGCAGTCCGTAGCCGAGTGCGCGAACGTAGTCTTCGTCCATCTGGTGGGCTTCGTCGTCGCCGCGTTCTTTCTCGGCCATCTGCATCTCGAACCGGCGCCGTTGATCGACAGGGTCGTTCAGCTCGGAGAAGGCGTTGCCAACCTCAAAGCCGCCGATGTAGAACTCGAACCGTTCCACCCACTCGGGCTCATCCGGCTTTACCTTTGAAAGCGGCGAGACGGCGAGCGGGAAGTCGTAGATGATGGTCGGCTGCACCAGGTGCTCTTCTGCGATCAGCTCAAACACGTCGGCGATCGTCTTGCCGTACGGCTCGCCAACGATCAGCCGCTTGCGGCAGCCATCCAGCTCCGAGTGCAGCTCGCGATGCTTCAGCCGCGCGCGGATCATCTCCTTGTTGGTCTCGAAGATCATCTGCGTCACGGGGTCCAGCGTCTCGTAGAGCACCGAATCGAGCCAGCCGACCAGCGCGGCCGCGTCGGTGAAGCTCGCATCTGTCGGCTGCGGGCCGGCATCTTCGGGCCAGAAGTGGCCGATCGCCTCGCGCATGGAGAGCTTCGTCCACTTGGCGAGGTCGATCTCGACGCCGTTGAAGGTGGTCAGCGTGGTGCCGTTTACTTCCGTCGCGACGAACTTCACGAGCTCTTCGGTGAGGTTCATCAGGTCGTGGTAGTTCGCGTAGGCCTGATAGAACTCGAGCATGGTGAACTCGGGGTTGTGCTGCGTGCTGACGCCTTCGTTGCGGAAGTTGCGATTGATCTCGTAGACGCGGTCCATGCCGCCGACGACCAGGCGCTTCAGATAAAGTTCCGGAGCGATGCGAAGGAACAGTGGCAAGTCAAGCGCGTTGTGGTGCGTCGTGAACGGCCGCGCCGCCGCACCGCCGGCGACAGAATGCATCATCGGCGTCTCGACCTCGAGATAGCCGCGCGAATCGAAGAACGTTCGCAGCGCCCGCAGGATTCCGGCCCGCTTAACGAAGACCTCACGCACGTTCGGCGGCGGAGCCTCCGCCTCGGCAGGCGCGTCGCCCTCGACCACCGGTGCCGGCCCATGTTCCGCCTGCTTGACCGACTGACCGGTGTTCATGAACAGGTCGACGTAGCGCTGGCGGTAGCGCAGTTCCACATCTTCGAGGCCGTGGTACTTATCCGGCAGCGCGAGCAGCGCCTTGGCGAGGAAGCGCAGCGAGGTGACGTGCAGCGTCGTCTCGCCGGTGCGGGTAACGAAGAGGTAACCGGAGACGCCGATGTGATCGCCGAGATCGAGCAGCTTGTAGATGGCGAACTGGGCCTCGCCGACGTCGTCCTTGCGGACGTAGATCTGGAGGCGCAGACCGCCTTGCTGAATCTGGGCGAATCCGGCCTTGCCCTGGACGCGGATTTGCATGACGCGACCGGCGACGGAGGCTTCCACGCGGTGCGCCTCGAGCCATTCGGCGGTCGCGGGCTTGGGGGTATCGATGTAGCGGGCGCGCAGCTCGGGGATGGTTGCGGTGGCGGCGAAGCTGTTGGGGTAAACGGCTTCGGCCCTGGTCAAACCCTGCTGGGCACCGAGGGTGCCGATCTGTTCCAGCTTCTCCAGCCGCTGCGCGTACAGCTTTTCTTCAAACTCCGAATCAAACACAGTCACAAAACCTCGTCGTACCAGAGTACCAACGCTCCTACGCCTGGGCTGCCATTGACGGGGGACCCCTCCCCCCCTGCTTCTGTAAAATATTGCAAACAAACGGTTTACTGGTAAAATATTGCAAACAATAGGGTTACAGGTAAAATATGGCAAACAAAGGAGTTAGGTGGGTGGAGCGAAGGTGTTTTCGTTTTACCCTCTATTTTAAGTATAGTCTTTCGCGGGGGGTGAATTGGACACGCGGATCTGCTTTGCTTTGTTGGGGTTAGGTGCGGGTGGGGCTTGACATGCGGATTTGCTGGTGTTTTTGGGGGTGAATCGGTGAGAAAAGCAAACGGGGTGGCCGCATTCTTCCCAAGGTGGAACTGCTCCCTTGGCAGATGTGTGCTGTCTCAGCGCCACTTCAGCCCGGAGTGGGCCGTCTGCGCTGACGATAACGGCGTTTATCGGGAGTAATGAATTAGGATTCGGCATGCGATTCTTCTACCCGATGTTGGCGTTGAGCCTCTGTGCCGCCTCTTCTCAAGCACAGACAGCCCTGAGTGACACTATGGTCCTGAAGGAGACCCGCGCGAAATATGATGCTCCCTTCGAACGAAACCTCCAGTCCTTCAGTTGCGACGTAGGGTTCAACTGGAAGCAGCATTTTACCGAGGCCGTACGCCTCGGCGACGAGGGAACGGATGAAGAGATCGCGAAACTCATTCAGCCCATCCGCACTCGTGTCACGGTCACCCGACAGAACACCGCAGTTTCATCTGGCATGGCTGACGACGAGGAAAAGACGTTGCCCCACGGCGGCATGGCGGAAGGTCTTCTCAAGCACGCCGTGCAATTCAGCTTGAATAACTGGTTGATTGCCGCCAATAACGCGATGCTCCCGCCGGAGGGCACATCCATTCAAGTCGAGCCATTTGGGGCCGGCTACAAGCTTAACTTCAAGGTCCAGACGTTCGATGTCGAAATGATGTTCGCGCACAATATGAGCCTCCAGAGCGAAGGGGAAAAGGGATCTGCCTCCGATCGCCGGGAAACAGACTTCCGTCCCGGCCCACAGGGCTTTCTCATGACTTCCTACAGGCTAGGCGAGGATGGAGATTTCAGACCCGGCAATCGGATCATCCACACCTACACCTATCAAACCGTCGGCGGCTTCCAATTACCTGAGCAGGTCTCGATCAATCGCGAGAGTCATCACGAAGTTTGGCACTACAAGCTGACCGACTGCAAAGTGGAAGTGGCCAAGTAATACGGCATCCGAACCAGCCGCAAATTAGCGCAAACGGTGATCGGAAGTGGCCCCTAAGAGCGTTTATGGGTACTAACCCTCGGCGCGTGAAACAATCCTTGAGGACATAGAGGATTTGATTGATGGCTCGGAGTAGAACTTTTGCCGAAAGTGAAAAGGCACGACTGCTAGAACTCGGAGGCGCAACACTGTATCCGCCGTTCCGAAAGGGAGTCATAAAATATTACAAAGAAAATTTCATTGCCTGGTGGGGAGGTGCTGATGCCCCAACAGAAAGTCCCATTTCGTCCCAAGTATCGTGCATCAACCATCTTGAAGCCGCACGCCTCGACCAGAAGGTAGCGCTTCAGTTCGCACGCAAACACGTGCCCGATGCTACAGAGATCCTTCCAATCGAGGGCGGGTTCTTGAGCTATGAGTGGGTCGGCTTAGCTTCTTACCTCAATGAACGAGGCTGGTCACCGAAGAGCCGTGGCAAGAACATTACCTCAATAGATGCACTCATGGCCGTGAAGCGTCTCGATGGGCGGATCGTCGTCTTGATAATTGAGTGGAAGTACACGGAACGCTACACCGCAAAGTGTCTCGCGAGATCAGACAAGGGTACGGACCGAATCGACATCTACCGTTCTCTCCTCGATGATCCAAACTGTCCAATTCGTTTTGGAGATCACCTGCGTTTGTTCTACGACCCGTACTACCAGCTGACGCGCCAAACCTTACTCGCGTGGCAGATGATCAAACACAGAGAACTTGGAGCGGCAGATTGGATTCACCTGCATGTTGCCCCTACAGCCAATGTTGAACTCCTCCAAAATGTGACTTCTCCGCAACTTGCAGAGTTTAGAACGATGGAAAGTGCGTGGAAGTCGGTTCTCGTCGATCCTGAGAAATACCGACTGGTGTCGCCGAGCGAACTGTTGCCAGCAAGCGGACTAGATCCACAGACAGACAGATGGCTCGTCTGGATGTCTGAACGTTACAGTGTCGCGCCTTAGGAACTTGTTGCAAAAGGATTCCAGTTGAAACGGCCAGGAAGAACAGCACCTCGCAGTAGGCCGAAGGCGGGACACTTGATCTTTCTAATACTTGGCCATCCCTGAAGCGCGGCAGTGAGGGCCCTACTGGGGGATCCGATTAGTATTTCAATAAGTCTTAGAGAACACGTTCGTTGACCGGTAGTGTCAGTCCTGGTAAGCCGGCTTCTCGCCAGCAATGTTCTTTGTTGACGAGAACAGGGCGAATCGTACAGTGAGTGATATCAGTGAGGAGTTCGGTCGCGCGTTGCGCGATGCCCACCCATCAGAATCGATGGATGGGGCACCCGGCGGGAGCCTTCAAATGCGGGAGTGCCGAACAACGCTCCCGAGCGGTAAGATTTCGCCATGGATGAGGGGCACTGCGCGGCTATTCGCTGGTTAGAGAGAAGACAGGCTTTTCATCGTCGGTACCTTCAGGGCGGCATTGCTGCTTAAATGGTTTGCATTTTTGTCACCGACGTCGTTGCTCTGACACTCGACAATCACGGACGGCACAGAGCAGCCGTCGGCGCGATGAAGCTCTTTGAACTTTCACTTATCGTGAGCACTCTAGGGCCACTTCTCTTCTTCCTCAACCTGCTCCTCTTAGGGCGGTGGCACTGTCCGAAATGCGATCACAGGCCTGAGGGTTGGGTGGCAAAGGGTGAGCGCTGTTTGGAGTGTGGTCTCACGTTCCATATACGTGGCTGAACTCTTTTGCCTGGAAAACGGAGTTTTCGTCAACTACGATCAGTCACGACAAGTCGGCTTCTCGTCAGCGACCGAGTCTGACGATGAGCGCGCTCCTCGTTACGTAACAAGTCGAGGCGCTCCTACAATCAGGTATGGAACCTCAGCGCGTATTTGCGACAACTGAGCGGGAGCTGTTGCCCGTGCTGGAGGAATTGCGGCGACGTGAGCCCATCTTCCACTCGCCGGAGTTCGATCGCTCCAGCGCACATTGCGAACAGAGTCTGGCTTCTGATTACTGGGAGGTTGGCGCATCCGGGAGGCGCTACAGCCGCGAGTTTATTCTGCGTGAGCTTGCCGGTAAGCCGACTGCCGACGCGGAGGCGCCTGGCTGGGAGAGTTGGGACCACTCGTTTCGGCGGCTCGGTCCTGACACCTACCTGATGACGTACGTACTCAAGCAGGAGCAACGTATCACTCGACGCGCGACGATTTGGCGAAAAGGTATCAATGGCTGGATGGTTCTGTACCATCAGGGCACGATCGTTGCTTCTGATGAGGACGATAAGGTTCCGTCCTAGCCGGGACGTGTGACCACGAAGAGCTCGGACGGAGGCTCGTCGCCATGTTGTGGAGTCTCGTCGAATGGGAAGGCTGTGAGAGTAACCCAGCGGCTAAAGCCGCGGTGATGGTGCTTCGTTTGTGGCACGGCTGAAGCCGTGCTCTTCAGAAGGCGCGGAGAACCGGGAGGAGCTACGGGTGTCGATGGGTTTGGTTGTGGGGTGTCACCGAGCTGGTTTGCTGGTAGGGGCCTGGGACTCCGGGGGCGGTTCGAAGGGGTCTACGGGGATGCGTTCGTAGCGGACTTCGAGGACGGTGAGGGTTTCGGTGCCGCCTGGCGCGTGGAGAGTTACCCCGTCGTCTTCCGCGGCTCGCATGAGCGCGCGGCCGAGCGGGGAGGCCCAGCTGATGTGGTTGCGATCCATGTTGACCTCGTCGGTGCCGACGATGCTGACCACGCGCTGTGCGCCGGCGGCGGTGGCGTAGCGGACGGTGGCGCCGAAGAAGGCGCGGGTGGCGCGCTGGCCGGTGCGCGGCGCCTCGGGGTCGACGACCTCCGCGGCTTCGATGCGCTTGGTGAGGAAGCGAACGCGCGAGTCGATCTGGCGCAGGCGCCGCTTGCTGTACTGGTAGTCGGCGTTTTCGCTGCGGTCGCCGTTGCTGGCAGCCCAGGCGACGACCTCGACGACGGCGGGGCGGTCTTTGGTGAGCAGGAAGTGGCGCTCGGCGATGAGGCGCTCGATGCCGCCTGGCGTGATGTAGTTTCTATCGTGGTTGGCCGCGGGCTGCTCGAGTTTCGGTCTTCGGGTAAAGCCTTGTCGCATTGCAGCGGGCCTCTTGTGCGCGGTGGAGCGGGTGGTGTTTCTTGATAGTACGCGGGTGGGAGTTTTGGAGGGATGGGGGTTGCGGGGGGGGTGGGGTAGACCCACGCATGACGGTGAGGCTGTCATGCATGGGGCACGGAAGGTTTGGTTGGCAGGTATGGTCGGCGTCCCGTGTTGGCCGTGGACAGGCGATAATGTTGAACGATGGCTGATGAGAAAAAACACGGGGCGCTGGGGAACCTGGTGCAGGCGGAGTCGATGCTGCAGATGGCACTGGCGGTGCCGGCGGGGTGTTTTGCCGGGCTGCTGATCGGCTGGCTGCTGGATAAGCACTTTCATACGCACTGGATTGTGGTGCTGGGGATGCTGCTGGGAGCGGCGGGCGGGTTCATCCAGATTTTTACGACGATGTCGCGGATGAGCAAGCGAGGCGACCAGTAGATGGAGCCGAGGCGCGAGGAGGAAGCGGAGGAGCCAGCCGAGCCGGATTACAGCGGGACTTCCGTGGGGCTGACGGACCTGGATGTGCGGAATACGATGCTGGCGAGCATCCGGCTGCTGGCGATGTTTTCTGTGGTGGCGGGGGCGCTGTTCTGGTGGAAGGCGGGGTGGCAGAGCGCGCTGCTGCTGGGGGTGGGCGCGCTGATCTCCATGACGTCGCTGTGGGAGTGGCTGCGGCTGATGACGGCGATCAACCAGAGGATGGACGCAGGGTTAAGACCGGGTGAAAAAGTGGCGCCGATGGGGCTGATTCTATTCGGCTTCTTCGCGCGGCTGGGGCTGACCGTGGTGGTGCTCTATGCTAGTCTTAAGTATCTGCACGGCACGGTGTTCGCACTGGCGGCCGGGCTCGGTCTGGGGCTTCTGGCGCTGACGATCGAAGCTCTCCGGCTGTTGAAGCGAGGGACTGCCTAGCCGGGCGCAGACGGGTTTCCTGAACAAAACTTATGCCGACACAGCTTTTTCTTACCCGCTTTTTGAATCACCACTTTGCCGCGCAGGTCGATGCGTTGCTGAACGCGCTGCACATTACGCCGGAACACCCGCACGCGCCGATTACCAACGCCCTGGCGATGGAGCTGCTGCTATTTGTGCTGCTGCTGCTGTGGTTTGTGATCGTGCGCGCGTCGCTTTCGGTCGAGAAGCCGGGCCCGGTGCAGCACCTGGCGGAGCTTATGCACGGCTTCGTAGGCGAGCAGTCGGAGGCCATTATCGGCCACGGCTATGAGCGCTTTACCAGCTACCTGACCGTGCTGCTGGTGTTTATCCTGCTGGGCAACCTGCTTGGGCTGATTCCGGGGTTTGAGTCGCCGACGTCGAACCCGGTGGTGCCGCTGGGGTTTGCGGTGGTTACGTTTATTTACTACCACTATCACGGGATTCGGGCGAACGGCTTCGGCTACATCAAGCAGTTCCTGGGGCCGGTGTGGTGGCTTTATCCGCTGATGCTGCCGATCGAGATTATCTCGCACTTTGCGCGCGTGCTTTCGCTGACGGTGCGTTTGTACGCGAACATGTTTGCCGGTGATATGGTGACGCTCGCGTTCTTCTCGCTGATCCCGATCGGCGTGCCGCTGCTGTTCCTGGGCCTGCACTTCGGGGTGGCGATTATTCAGGCATATGTGTTCATGATTCTGGCGACGGTGTATTTGTCGCTGGCTGTGGCGCACGATCACTAGGGTTTGGTTGGACCCACTCATGACGGTACGGCTGTCATGCATGGGGCACGGTAAGGGTTTAGACGGTGCCGGGGCTTTGTACATCCCATGTCTCAGAATCGAGACATGGGGCACCCGGACGGCTGGTTGGGTTACAGGTTTTGCTGGTCGCGGGGTGCCCCCTCTCGGCTGGTTGCAGCACTCGCCGCATAGCGTGAGGGTGCCAGTTCGGTGAGCATCAACCACCCACTGGCGGCGAACATTCTGACGGGGGCAGGAGTTTCAAAATGGTTCGTATGCTTCAGTTTTCGAAGTACTTCTTCATGACGCTGGCGGCGATGTGCTTCGCGATGCCGGCGTTCGCCCAGAACGGCGCCGCTGCGGGCGGCCCCAACTACGGTTCGCTGGCGGTCGGTATCGGCATGGGCATCGCAGCCGGTCTGTGCGGTCTCGGCCAGGGACGTGCGACCGCTTCGGCCTCGGAGGCGCTGGCGCGCAATCCGGGTGCGCGTCCGGGTATCCAGCTGTTCCTGATTCTGGGTCTGGCGTTTATCGAATCGCTGACGCTGTTCACGTTCGTGCTGCTGTTTATCCGCACCACGTAAGAAGTTTTTGTATTAGGCAGAGCAGACGGTCTCCGCTTACGCGGGGGCCGTTTTGTTTTGGGCTGGATAGCTACTTTTGTGTTGCTTGACATGATCCGCGCGAGTTCCTAGGCTTGGAGCATGGAGATCCAGCTTACCGCCGACCAGAAGGCGTTTGCGCAGCAGGCGATCGATGCGGGCAGGCTCACCCGCGAGGAGGAAGCCGTGCAGGAGGCGTTGATGTTGTGGGAGGAGCGCGAACGCGTGCGGGCCGAGGTGCTGGCCGCGGTCGATGCGGCGGAAGCGTCGATCGCGGGGGGCGAAGGCCGCGTCGTCACGCGGGAGTCGATGCGTGTGCTGGCTGGGGAAGTGCAGCAGCGTGGGCGCGCTCGGCTAGCCGCAGAGCGGATGCCTTCCTAGTGGCGCATATCCTCTCGCCTAACGCTGAGGCCGAGTTGGATGAGATCTGGTACTACATTGCCAGGGGAAGCGGCAGCGTGGAGGTTGCCGATCGATGGATCGACTCGCTGACCGAGCGGTTTTATCTTCTGGCCACCAATCCATACATCGGCCGGCGCCGCGATGACGACCTGCGGCCTGGATTGCGCAGCTTCCCGGTGGGCGCGTACCTGGTCCTTTTCCGGATTGCAGAGGAAGACGTACATATTCTTCACGTCGTGCGAGGAAGCCGCGACATCCACGCGCTGTTCGGCGAATAGGTGAGGGTTACCTGGCTTCGGACGGAGCGGTGTCGACCGCCGTCTGAGTTTGTGGCGCGGCGGCGGTTGGGGTGCTGAGGACTGCGCTGGCGCCGCGGTTGGTGAGGTCGAGGACGGGGCCGGGGAGGATGCCGAGGACGAGTGTGGCGAGGGCGGCGGCGGCGAGGCCAAGGCCGGCGGCGACGCTCATCTTGGTGTAGCGCGTGGGCTCGTTGCCGCCGGCTTCGGTGTGGCGGGAGTACAGGACGAGCATCAGGCGCAGGTAGTAGAAGCAGGCGATGCCGGAGTTGAGCAGGCCGACGACCGCGAGCAGGGTGTGGCCGCCGCCGATTGCGGCTGAGAACGCGTAGAACTTGCCGAAGAAGCCGCCGGTGAAGGGGATGCCGATGAGCGAGGCCAGGAAGAAGGCGAGCAGGCCGCCGAGCCAGGGGCGACGCAGCGCCACACCAGCGTAGTCGTCGAGCGTGCGCGTGTGTTCGGAGTAGCCGGTGATCTGGGTGACGACAGCGAAGGCGCCAACGTTCATCGCCGCGTAGGCCGCGGTGTAGAAGCAGGCGGCGGAGATGCCGGCCTTCGGGAAGGCGGTGAACGCGGCCAGCAGGTAGCCGGCGTGCGCGATGGAGGAGTAGGCGAGCATGCGCTTGACGTTGGTCTGCTTGAGCGCGCCGAGGTTGCCGATGGTCATCGAGAGCGCGGCGACGATCCAGATGAGCAGCGACCAGCGCGACTGCATGGTGCCGAAACCGATGTAGGTGATGCGCAGCAGGACGGCGAACGCGGCGGCCTTGGGCGCGGTCGACATGAGGCCGACGACGGGGGCGGGTGCGCCCTGGTAGACGTCCGGCGTCCAGACGTGGAAGGGAGCGGCCGAGACCTTGAACATGAGGCCGATGAGGATCATGCCGAGTGCGAGGAAGGCCATGGCGGAGAAGCCCTGGGCGCTGAGCGCGGCCGCGATGGCGGCGATTGACGTCGAGCCGGTGGCGCCGAAGGCGAGCGCGATGCCGTAGAGGAAGAAGGCCGTGGCAAAGGAGCCGAGCAGGAAGTACTTGATCGAGGATTCGGCGCCCTGGGCCTTACCCTTGCGGAAGCCGGCGAGGATGTAGGTGGAGATGGAGGAGATTTCGAGGCCGATGAAGACCATCAGGAGCTCGACCGAGCAGGTCATGAGCATCATGCCGACTGCGCCGAACAAGACGAGCGCGAAGTACTCCCCGGCGTGGCCGGAGTTGCCCTCGCTGGCCCAGCCGTCGAAGTAGTCGAGCGAGCCGAGCAGCGTGACCAGCACGACGGCGGCGATGAGCAGGTGGAAGAAGACCGAGAAGGCATCGACCTGGATGTTGCCGGAGAAGGCGAGGGTGGTGCCGAAGCCGAGCTGATACCAGGCGGCGCCGCCGGCGGCGATGGTCGAGAGGATGGCCAGCCAGCCGAGGGGTTTGCGCGAGGCATGGGCGGGCAGGACGGGTTCGAGCACCATCACGGCGACGCCGGCAAGGGTGAGGATGCCTTCAGGCAGCAGGGCTAGAGTATTTGCGTTGATCATTTAGTACAGCCTGCCTTCCGGTGCGTTCACGGCCTGTTTTGTATGCCCATCTTTCTGGTCGACGGCTTGCTTGAGGGTGGGGTCGACGAAGCGCGCTTGCGGGGTGTTGGTGTCGGGAGCGCTGACTGCTTGCTTGCCAACCATCTGAACGCCGTTGATGTCGATGCTGCGAAGGAAGAGCGTTGGGGCGAGACCCATGAGGAAGAAGACGGCGACGAAGGGCCAGAGGGCGATCTGTTCGCGGCCGTTGAGATCGTGCGCGGGAACTTCATCGCTGACGACGCCCATGTGGCCGTAGAAGACGCGCTGAATCATGATGAGCATGTAGGCCGCGCTGAGGATGACGCCGGTGGTCGCGATCACGGTCCACCAATAGCTGTGGCCGGATTGCATGGAGCCTGAGAGCACGAGGAACTCGCCCACGAAGCTGTTGAGCATGGGCAGGCCGACGAGCGAGAGGGACGTGATGACGGTGAGCGTCACCATCCATGGCAGCTTTGCTGCCAGGCCGCCGAGGTCGCGCATGTCGTAGGTGGCGTAGCGCTCGTACAGGAAGCCGAGCAGCAGGAAGAGCGCGCCGCCGGAGATGCCGTGGTTGAGGATCTGGTAGATGCCGCCGTCGAGCCCGGCGATGGTGAAGGAGAAGACGCCGAGCACGATGAACGACAGGTGGCTGAGTGTGGAGTAGGCGGCGAGCTCCTTCATGTCCTTGCGCGTCATCGCGATCAGCGCGCCGTAAACGATGCCGATGGCACCGAGCGCGATCATCAGCGGGGCGATGCGATGCGTCTGCTCGGGGAAGATGCCGAAGGAGAAGCGCAGCAGCGAGTAGAGGCCGGTTTTTCCGGCGAGCACCATAACCGCCGCGGTGGGGGCTTCGGCGATTGCGTCTTTCAGCCAGCCGTGCAGCGGGAAGATGGGGACTTTGACCGCGAAGGCGAGCAGGAAGGCGAGCGAGCAGAGCCAGAGCGCGGCGGGTGTGCCGCCGATTGCGTGGGCGCGGGCGAGCGCGGCAAGCTTCGGCATATCGAAGGTACCGGTTTTCACGTAGAGCCAGAGGATGCCGACGAGCAGCAGCGCGGACGGGATGAAGTTGTAGAGGAAGTACTTGAGGCCGGCCTTGCGGCGCTCGCGGGTGCGGCCGAAGGTGGAGATGAGGAGCGCCATGGGGACGAGCGAGAGCTCGAAGAAGGCGTAGAAGAGGAAGAGATCGAGCGAGACGAAGAGGCCGAGCATCGCGACCTGCTGGAGCAGGAAGAGGACGTAGAAGGTCTTCTTGCGCTCCTGAATCGCGGTCCACGAACCGAGCACGCCGAGCGGCGCGAGGAAGCCAGTCAGCACGACCAACCACATGCCGAGCGCGTCGACGCCTAGGTGGTAGCGGATGGCGGGTGCAGTGATCCAGGGGATGTCCTGAACGAACTTGAAGGCGCCGGTGGCGTCCGTGGTGGCGTAGTGCGAGGGCAGGTGCAGGGTAAGGAGAAAGGTGATGAGTGTGACCAGCAGTGCGCCCCACTGCATGGTCTTGCCCTTATCGGGCAGCAGCGCGAGCACCACCGCCCCGGCAAGGGGGAAGAAGACGATGAGGCTCAGGATGGAGTGATCGAAGTTCATGAAAGTCTCTTATCTCCGTCGTTACCGCGCGAAACCGATATGCCCGAAACCAAGATGCCCGAAGCCGAAGATCATCACGGCCATGACGAGCGCCGCGCCGAGTGCGAGCCAGCCTGCGTAGGAGCGGATGTTGCCGGACTGCATGCGCCGTGTGGCCTCGCCCATGTCGGTGGCGATCCAGGCGGTGAACTTGCCGAAGCCATCGACGACGAAGCCGTCTACGATCAAGCCCAAGACTCCGCGCGAGAAGAGTGCGAGGCCCGAGCCGAAGATGGCGCCGTAGATCTCATCCACATAGAACTTGTGCTCGACGAGTGCGTAGGCTGGGGCGAACTTATTTGCGAGACCGCTTGCCGTGCCGGGCTTCTTTACGTAGAAGGCCCAGGCGAAGTAGAGACCGATGAGGGCGGTTAGGACCGAGACGATGGCGAGCCCGATCTCAAGGCCGGCGCTGCCTGCCTCGGCGACGGGTGCCGTGCCGGTGGCGAAGACGGGATCGAGGAAGCTGCCGATCGCGCTGTGTCCGGGGATGCCGAAGAAGCCGCCGACGAGCGAGAGGAAGGCGAGGATGGCGAGCGGGCCGAGCATCGACCAGGGGGATTCATGCACGCCGTGCGGATGCGCGGCGTGGCCGGAGTCGTGCTCGGCTTCCATGGTCAGGGTGGAGGTCTTCGAGGCGTGGACTGCCGCGCCGTGCTGCTGCTCGTGACCGAGCTCGTGCTCGTTGAAGCGCTCCGCGCCGAAGAAGGTCTTGAACCAGAGGCGGAACATGTAGAACGAGGTGATGCCGGCGGTGACCAGGCCGACAAACCAGAGGAGCATGTTCAGCGGGCCGCCTGCGGTGAAGGTGCGATAGAGAATCTCGTCCTTCGAGAAGAAGCCGGCGAAGGGCGGCAGGCCGGAGATAGCGAAGACGCCGGAGGACATGGTCCAGAACGTGACGGGGATGCGCGTGCGCAGACCGCCCATCACGCGCATGTCTTGTTCGCCGCTCAGGGCATGAATCACAGAACCGGCAGCGAGGAAGAGCAGCGCCTTGAAGAACGCGTGGGTGACCAGGTGGAAGATGCCCGCCGCATAGGCGCCGACTCCGCAGGCGAGGAACATATAGCCGAGCTGCGAGATGGTGGAGTATGCGAGGACGCGCTTGATATCGTGCTGGACAACGCCGATGCAGGCGGCGAAGAGCGCGGTGGCTGCGCCAATGCAGGCTACGACGGCGAGCGCAATGGGGGCGCGGTCGAACAGCACGTGGCAGCGCGCGACCATGTACACGCCGGCGGTGACCATGGTTGCGGCGTGGATGAGAGCCGAGACGGGCGTGGGGCCTTCCATGGCGTCCGGCAGCCAGACGTAGAGCGGAATCTGCGCGGACTTGCCGGTTGCGCCGACGACCAGGAGCAGGGCGATGGCAGTGAGGAAGCCGCCGTGAACGCCGCTTGCAGCGATCTTCTGGAAGACCTCGCCGAAGCTAAGCGAGCCGAAGTGCTGGATGAGCAGGAACATCGCGAGCAGGAAGCCGAAGTCGCCGACGCGGTTGACGATGAAGGCTTTCTTGCCCGCATCGTTGGCGGAGCGCTTCTTGAAGTAGAAGCCGATCAGCAGGTACGAGGCGAGACCGACGCCCTCCCACCCGACGAAGAGCAGCAGGAAGCTTTCGGCGAGCACGAGCACAGACATGAAGAACATGAAGAGGTTGAGATAAGCGAAGAAGCGCCAGTAGCCATCCTCAAGCGCCATGTAGCCGGCGGAGTAGACGTGGATGACGAAGCCGACGCCGGTGACGACGGCCAGCATGATCATGGTGAGGTGGTCAACGGCGAGGGTGAAGTCGACGTGGAAGCCGGTGATGGCGATCCACTGGGCGGAGGTGACGGACATGGTCAGCGGCGCGTTGGCGCCGGTCATCGTCAGCCACAGCCAGGCGACAAGCCCTGCGGGAATCGCGGTGCAGAGGAGAGCAATCGCCGTCACCAGCGGACGCGGCAGCCTGCGCCCGATCGTCCCGTTCAGGACGAAGCCGGCGAAGGGAAGCAGCGGGATAAACCAGAGCAGGGAAGCCGACATAACGTGTCTAATCCTAAGGTCGTTAGTTGTTCATCAGGTTGATCTGGTCGGTGGCCAGTGTTCGGCGGCTGCGGAAGATGGCGATGATGATAGCGAGCCCGACCGCGGCCTCGGCCGCCGCGACGACCATCACGAAGAACACGAAGATCTGTCCCGAAACCGCGTGCCACTTGTGCGCGAAGGCAACGAAGGTCAGGTTTACGGCGTTCAGCATCAGCTCGATGGACATGAAGACGGAGATGATGTTGCGCTTGATGAGGAAGGCGCCGATGCCGATCGAAAACAGCATGGCGGCAAGAATGAGATAGGCTGCGAGGGGAACTTCGGTGGTCATGCCTGCTCGTCCTTTCGCGCCAGCACGACGGCGCCCAGAATGGCTACGAGGATGAGGATGCTGGTGACTTCAAACGGCAGCAGCAGTTTGGTGAAGAGCAGCGTGCTGATCTGCTCGATATTGCTGACGGCGCCGGCGCTCGCGGTTGAAAGATGTACGGAGCCGATGACATTGCTCTCGCGCAGGAAGACGTAGCTGAGTAGGCAGAAGACGGCGAGCGCGCCGGGGATTCCTGCGAAATAAGCGGCTTTGCTGCCGGTCGTACGCTCTTCTTCGCCTGCGTTGAGCAGCATGATGACGAAGACGAACAGCACCATCACCGCGCCGGAGTAGACGATGACCTGTGCCGCGGCGAGGAACTCCGCGCCGAGGGACCAGTAGAGCACCGCGAGCGACAACATGACGACGACGAGCGAGAGCGCGCTGTTGATCGGATGCCGCTGCAGCAGCAGGTTCAACGCTCCTGCAAGGGCCAACACGGCGAAGATAATGAAGATAGCAAGTTGCATGGGTCGGGCGAAATCCTCGTGGTGCGGTTGGACTCGTTTCGATTCAATCGTTCTGCTGTCCTGTCGATTGTAAAACACCACAGCGGGTTGGGCGCGGTTGCGGAGCGTCAATCTCCGCGCTGGGCGCATAATGCTCTTCAGGAGATCGCGATGGCGTCCGTTCCTCAGATCGTCTCAATCGAAGAGTACCTGGTGCCCAACGGCGAGCGCGATCTTGAGTTTGTCGGCGGGCGCGCGGTGCGGAGAACGGGAGTCGATGCGCGCCACGGACTCGTGCAGGCTGCGCTGCTGAGTTGGTTCTTCGCTCATCGCGCGGAGTGGGGTATCCGTCCACTCCTCGGATACCGCGCAAAGACGTCTCCGACCTGCGTCCGTAGATCGGACATCTGCTTGGTTCGGAGCGGCGAGCCGGTTGAGCGAGTCCTCGTACGAGCACCCTTGCTGTGCATCGAAGTTTTGGCGTTTGGAGATGAATTGTCGGAAGTCCTGCAGCGGCTGGACGAGTTTGTCGCCATGGGTACGGAAAATATCTGGATTCTCGACCCCAGCGACCGGTCGGCGGCGACGTATTCGCGCTTCGGCATGCAGCCGGCAAGAGGCACGCGGCTTGAAATCGCCGAAACACCGATCTACCTGGACGTTCCGGAGATTTTCGCCACCCTGGACGAACAAGCCCCGTAACACGGATCAAAACGGATCAAGGCGGGACAGGAACGGAGTCGATCCGTGCCGGTGCCGCCTTGATCCGTTTTGGTCCGTGTTGCGTCTCTTTTAGCTGCGGAGGGCCATGACCAGGCTGGTGAAGACGATGTTCAGCATGGCGACGGGCAGCAGAAACTTCCAGCCGAACTGCATGAGTTGGTCGTAACGGAAGCGCGGCAGCGTCCAGCGCACCCAAACGTAGAGGAACAGGAAGCAGAAGACCTTGGCGATGAACCAGAAGATGGGCAGGATCGCCGCGACGATGGGGCCGCCGAAGGCAGGGAAGAGGTGTCCGAAGGGGCTGGATGCGCCGCCGAAGAAGAGCAGCGTGGCTACGCAGGAGACCGTGACCATGTTGGCGTACTCGGCCATGAAGAACATGGCGAACTTCATCGAGGAATACTCGGTATGGTAGCCGGCGGTCAGCTCGCTTTCGGCCTCGGGCAAGTCGAACGGCGTGCGGTTAGTCTCGGCGTACGCGCTGATCAGGTAGACGATGAAGCCCACAAGCTGCAGTCCGCCGAAGATGTTCCAGCTGAGCATGCCGTGCGCGTTCTGCGAGTTGACGATATCGCGCAGATTCAGCGAGCCGGCGCGCAGCACGACGCCGACGAGCGAAAGCCCGAGCGCAAGCTCGTAGCTGATCATCTGCGAGGTCGCGCGCAGCGAACCCAGCAGTGAATACTTGTTGTTGCTCGACCAGCCGGAGAGCGCGATGCCGTACACGCCGATGGAGGTTACGCCGAGGATCACCAGCAGCCCGATGTTGGTGTTCGAGATTTCGAACAGGTCGACGCCCTTGTACATAAAGAGCGGCCCGAATGGCACGACGGCGATCGAGATAAGCGAGCAGCCGAGCGCGATGACCGGCGCCAGCAGGAACAGCGGTTTCTCGACCAGGATCGGCGTCAGGTCTTCCTTGAGGAAGAGCTTGATTCCGTCGGTGAGCGGCTGCAGCAGGCCGAAGGGGCCGACGCGTGAAGGCCCAAGCCGGTTCTGGATGCGGCCGGCGACCTTGCGTTCGAGCAGCACCGTGTAGGCCACGGTGGTCAGCGTGATGACCAGCACCACGACCACCTTCAGAACGCTCAACAAAAAGTAAACTTCAAAATCCGACAGGTTTCTCACTTCGTATCCCAGCTCTCTGGTTAGCTCTCTCGTTTGAGAATCGTGAAGTTAATCCGCAGCCGTTTGGTCGAGTACCGGCAAACGCCGGCTCTCGTTCTCCTGCAAGTCGAGCAGCATGGCCGAGTAGTGGCCGAGCGTGCCGGAGGTAAAGAGCGTATCGCCGCTCGGCAGCACGAGATCGCGGCGAGGCGTGGTGCTGCCCGTCTCTGGAGAAGCAATTTGCACCAGCGTTGCCGCCGGCTCCAGGTGCTGGTCGTTGCCGCTCAGAAGCTGGAGGCGCAGGGTCTTGTCGTAGCCCGGCACGAGCCGCTGAATCTCGTCGAAGATGGCGTACGGATCGAACGGGCTGAGGCGGGGTTCGAGGTTGTTCGCCGTTAGCCAGACGGCGTGGCGATCGGCCTCGCCGGACTGCGCCCCGCGCGTCTGCCCCATGTCCGCGCGGATGCCCTTGCCGAACGGAACCAGCGACGGCATGTGCGCGCCCATCTTGTCGGCGATACGCACGATCATCTCGAAGTCCGAGCGCACACCGGCGCGATCGCCGGCCTTGTTGACCTTCTGCAGGTCGCCGTAGTGATTGGTGACGGAGCCGGACTTTTCGTAGAGGTTGCTCGCGGGCAATACGACGTCGGCGAGGACCGCGGTCTCGGTGAGGAACATATCCTGCACGACCAGGAAGGTGTTCTTGAGGATGGAGGCGTCGACCGAGTAGCGCAGCACCGGGTTCGCGCCGACGACGTACATCGCGGAGATATCGCCCTTCGCGGCACCGTCAAACATTTCGAGCAGGTCGCAACCCGGCGTGGCGGGCGCGCTGTACTCGGCGAAGTGCTCGGAGCCGACCGGTGTGTAGCCGGGCAGCATGTCCGGCAGCAGGCCCATGTCGGCCGCGCCGCGGGAGTTGACGTAATCCGAGAGCAGCGCAAACTTCGCGCCGGGGACGGTCAGGCCGAACTCGATGAGCTTTTTCAGGTCCGCGCCGCGCAGTTCGCTGCCGATGAGGATGAGCAGGCCTTCGGCGCCGCGGAGCGTTTCGCGGAACTGGCCGAGCGCGTCGACGTCGTTGACCGCGCCCGAACCGGCCGCGTCATCGCCTGCGAGGAAGTTTGCGAGCGCGCCGTAGCCAAACGGCTGCAGCCGGACGAAGGCTTTCGCCTGCCGCCGGAGCTTGATCTCTTCGGTATTGGCGATGTAGAGCTTCGCGCCGTTGATGCGCACGTTCGAACGCAGATTCCAGGCGGTTGCAGGAGACTGGTTCGAAGGATCGCCGCCGACGATGAGCACATGCTTCGCCGTGAGCGTGTCGCGCAGGGAGCCGGTGCGGGCTTGCTGGCCCGCGAGAGCCTGGGCGAAGGCGACGTGGTCTGCCGTGCGGTGATGGTCGATGTTGTTCGTCTTCAGCACCGTGCGCGCGAACTTCTGCAGCAGGTAGGCCTCTTCGTTGGTGAGGCGGTTGCCGCCGATGACGCCGATGGCGTTGCCGCCGCGGGTATCGAGTACCTCGCGCAGCTTCTTGCCGACGGTCTCAAGCGCAACCTCCCAGCTCACCGGCTCCAGCTTGCCCGCGGCGTTGCGGACGAGCGGGGTGGTGATGCGGTCGTCATGATTGGCGAAGTCGAAGGCGTAGCGGCCCTTGTTGCACAGGAAGTCGCCGTTCATGCCGGACTTGTCGCGGTTGTCGCCGCGTACGATTTCGGCGCCGTCAGAGGTCGAACGCACGCCGAGCGTGGTCTTGCAGCCGTCGCCGCAATGGGTGCAGATGGTGGCGACGTGGTTCATCTCCCACGGCCGGGTTTTGTACCGGTAGGTGCCGGAGGTGAGCGCGCCGACCGGGCAGGCGTCGATGCACATGCCGCACTGTTCGCAATCGACGTGCGCCAGATGGTCCTCGCTGGTCGTCGCCGGGATGTTCGGCGCGATGACGGCCGAGCTGCCGCGGTTCTGGATGCCGAGCGCGAAGACGTCCATGCCCTCGCCGCACATGCGCACGCAGCGGTAGCAGAGGATGCAGCGCGGACGGTCGAAGTAGACGACCGGCGACCACTTCTGCTCTTCGCGGTGGTTCTTGGGCTCGGCGTAGAACGAGTCCGCCGCACCGTATTTGAAGGTCATATCCTGCAGCTCGCATTCTCCGCCGGCGTCGCACACCGGGCAGTCGAGCGGATGGTTGCCGAGCAGCAGCTGCAGCGTGGCTTTGCGGGCCTGGGCGATTTCGGGTGTTTCGGTGGAAACCACCATGCCTTCGGCGATGGGCGTGGTGCAGGCTGTCTGCAGCTTCGGCATCTTCTCGATGCGCACGACGCACATGCGGCAGGCCGCCTGCAGGCTGAGGCCGGGGTAGTAGCAGAAGGCGGGGATGTCGATGCCCGCTGTCTTGCAGGCCTCGATCAGCAGAGTCCCCGCCGGCGCGGTTACTTTCTTTCCATCAACGGTAAAGGTTACGTCTGGCATATCTTCGGAATCCTTAGGCTGTCGCCATCAGTTGGCGCCCGGTGCTTGGCATGTCGATCGGGAGCCACTCGACGGCGTATGGCTCCAACTCGCCGTCCGGATCAGCGGACGGATCGTATTGCTTGGTCTCTGGCTCCGGAAGCGCGTCGCCATCTGCAGCCATCCACGCAAGGTGGGCCTCAGCGGCCTCGCGGAAGCGTACACGGGTCAGGCTAAGAGAATCGCCTAACCCGTAGCATCCGGGAATGTCTGGCGCGAAGGCACTAAAGTTGTTCGGTCCAGCTTCGAAGACGACCAGGAACTCTTTTGTCATTTGAACCCCGCCTGCTTCTTCATCTTATTATGGGTTCCTTCCGGGATATCGTCATTCTGCTGACCGGCGACCGTCACCTTGCCCGGCTTCGTCGGATGAACCCACTGCTCGTGACTACCCTTTTGAGCTTTGAGGGTCCATCCCTCGTTTCGAAGCTGCCGCCGGAAGTCCCGATACTTTTCTGGCATGAGCTCCTGATTGTCTCGACCAAAAACAAAGGAAGCGATCCGATGTTGTGATCACGAAGGATCTTGGTCCGTGAATCAACCTCTGCAGTTAGTGACCGGCCCCGACCAGCTCATGCACTTCGCTCATCACCGGCGTGCCTGCCCGATTTCCGTCGATGTAATCCTCAAATTCCTTGCGGAATTTCTTTACGAAGCCCAGCGTCGGCATTGCGGCTGCGTCGCCGAGCGGGCAGAACGTCCGGCCCATCATGTTGTCGGCCAGATACTGCACGTTGTCGATGTCTTTTTTGCTGCCGCCGCCGGCGTAGACGCGGGCGAGCGTTTTCTTGATCCAGTCCGTTCCTTCGCGACACGGAATGCACCAGCCGCAGCTCTCGTGCTGGTAGAAGCTGATCACGCGCAGGGCAAATTCGACGATTGAAACCGTCTCGTCGAGCACGACGATGCCGCCCGAGCCGAGCATGGTGCCGGCCTTCGCCATCTGGTCAAAGTCCAGCCCGACCTTCAACTCGTCGGCCGTCAACACCGGACAAGATGAACCACCCGGTACGACCGCCTTCAGCTTCTTGCCGCCGCGCACGCCGCCGGCTACTTCATAGATTGCCTTCTCAAGCGAGTAGCCCATCGGCAACTCATACACGCCCGGCCGTTCCACATGGCCGGAGATGCCGAAGAGGCGCGTCCCGCCGTTGCGTTCCGAGCCCAGCTTCGCGTACTCCGGGCCACCCATCAGCAGAATATGTGGCGCGCTGGCGATGGTTTCGGCGTTGTTGATGACGGTGGGCCCGCCGTAAAGGCCTACTACGGCAGGGAAGGGGGGCTTGATCCGCGGCACGCCACGCTTGCCCTCAAGCGACTCCATCAGCGCCGACTCCTCGCCGACTTCGTACGCGCCCGCGCCGGTCTGCGTCACGATGTCGAAGTCCACGCCCGAGCCGAAGATGTTCTTGCCCAGGAAGCCCTTTTCGTAGGCCTCGGCGACGGCTTTCTCGACGATCTTCAGCAGGTAACGGTACTCGCCGCGCAGGTAGATGAAGCCCAGCTTCGAGCCGATTGCGAGGCCGGCGATCATCGTGCCTTCGATTACGGCATGCGGGTCTTCGAGGAAGATGACGTGGTCTTTACAAGTGCCGGGCTCGGATTCGTCGCCGTTTACCAGCACGTACTTGGCCTTGTCGTTCTTCGGCACGAAGCTCCACTTCAGCCCCGTGGGGAAGCCGGCGCCACCGCGTCCGCGCAGGCCAGACGCCTTCATGGTGTCGATTATCCACCCGGGCATGGCGTCTGCGCCCTTCGCAAGCGCCATCTGCACGGCCTTGTAGCCGTCCTGCTCTAAATACTTGTCGATGTTGGCGGCGCCGGTTCCAAACCGCCGCTTGAGGACGATCACTTCGTCGGGATGCGAGACATTGGTCGGCATCTACTTCACATCCTTTCCACGGCCGGCGGCGTAGTCGGCTAGTACCGCGTCTACTTTGGCCGGCGTCAGGTCGTCATGAAAGTCGTAGTTCACCTGGATGGCCGGCGCCCAGCAGCAGGCGCCGATGCACTCGACTTCTTCAAGCGAAAACTGGCCGTCAGGCGTAACGCCTTTGTTGCCGATGCCGAGCTTCGCCTTGCAATGGTCGAGGATCTCGTACCCGCCGCGCAGCATGCAGCTGATGTTGGTGCAAACCTGCACGTTGTACTTGCCCGCCGGCTTCGTCCGCAGCATGGAGTAGTAGCTGAGCACGTTGCGCACGTCGAGGTCGAACAGGTCGAGCCGTTTGGCGATCTCCTGGATCGCCGGTTCGGAGACAAACCCGATCTCATCCTGCGCGTACAGCAGCATCGGCACCAGGGCCGAGCGCTTCAGCGGATAGATCGTCACCAAATGATCGAACCGGGCTGCCAGCTCCGGCGAAAAGATCGAATTCTGAATCGCGCTCATCCTGCTCCAAATCCTCGCCCCAAAGCGCCCGCTGTGCCAGCTAACGGCATCTGCAGGCAAACGCTTCGGCCCTTGTCGTTCTTCTGTCCCTCTCAGTCTAACCGCGTGCCCCTCACAAACCAACACCCAGCTTGAAACCGGCTTCCGCCAGACTGCCAAATCTTCCGTGCGATTCCAAACCGGTCGCGCTCCTACAGGTCTCGTAGGCGAGTTCGATGGTTTCCGCGCGAGCCCTGCCGCTGGCCGTACTGTTTGTTCGCGGAAATTTCCCGGCGCCTCACGCAAACAGAGTGCTACCATACAGGCCGACGACCGTTTCCCACTACAACTCCGAAACTCCATCCCTGTCTCATCGGGCACCTCGCAATGAAACCCGAGTCCCATCCCGACGGCAGCCACGCATCGAACGGCGTCACCGCCGTCACCCTTCCGTCCACCGCGCGCTTTCTTGGCCGGTACCGGATGGAACAGTGCATCGGCGCCGGCGGCATGGGCGAGGTCTTCCGCGCGCACGATACGCGCCTCGAACGCACGGTCGCCATCAAGCTGCTGCCGCGCGAGACTGCAACCGATAGCCCCATGCGCCGGCGCTTCCTCAATGAAGCCCGCGCCGCCTCCGGGCTCAACCATCCCAACATCGTCGCCCTCTACGACTTCTCCACCGAGAAAGACACCGACTTCCTGGTGATGGAGTACGTGGACGGCACCACGCTCGACGCGCTCATCGCCGGGGGATCGCTGGCCTTCGACCAGCTCGCCCGCCTCGGCTCGCAGATCGCCCTCGCGCTTGCCGCCGCGCACGCCGCCGGCATCGTGCATCGGGATATCAAGCCCGCGAACATCATGGTCACGCGCGACAAGCAGGCCAAGGTTCTGGACTTCGGCGTCGCCAAGATCATTCGTGCCGACGCCGAGACCCAGATGACCGGCTTCGGCCAGCTCGTCGGCACCATTGCCTACATGTCGCCCGAGCAGACGCGCGGCGAACCGGCCGACTTCCGCTCGGACATCTATTCGCTGGGCTGCGTGCTGTACGAAGCCTCGACCGGTCGTGCGCCCTATCACGCGCCCAGCGCGCTTGCGCTCATGCACGAGATCGCCACCGCCGAACCTGATCCTCCCAGCCTCCACCGGCCGGAACTCCAACCGGACTTCGTCCGGCTGGTCATGCGCTGTCTCGCGAAGGAGCGAGCCCATCGCCCGGAATCCGCGCTGGAGCTCGCCACCGAGCTTAAATCCCTCACCTTCCCCGATCAGCCACGCGCTCCCATCCGCGCCAGCCGTCCGACACTCGCCGTGCTCCCGCTGAAGATTCGCGGGCCGGCCAACGACCGCTTCCTCTCCGTCTCACTTGCCGAAGCGCTCATCCATCGGCTTTCTTCTACCGGAAAGCTGATCGTTCGTCCCATCGTCGCCGTCATCCGCTACTCCGAAGGGGAGATTGAATGGGCGAAGGCCGCGCGCGAGCTCAATGTCGACCTCGTCATCGAAGGCACGGTCCAGATCGCCGGCGGCAAGATCCGTGTGCTGGTCCAGATCCATCGGGCAGCCGATGCCGACACCCTCGCCTCGCTGAAGCAGGATGGCGACTCCAGCGATCTCTTCGCGCTACAGGATCGTCTCGCCGACCTGGTGAGCGACGTCTTCGCGCCGCGCCGCCCGGACACCGCCAGTCCACGGATCGCGCCCACGCAACACTCCGGCGCGTACGAGCTCTACCTCCGCGCCGTCGATCGCCAGGTCCACGTCGACAAGTATGAGATGGCCTCGGCCATCGAGCTCCTCACGCGCGCCACGGAGCTCGACCCCAGCTTCGCCGATGCGTGGGGGCTGCTCGCGCAGGCCTGTGCCCAGATGGGCGCGCATCTCGACCCCGACCCCAAGTGGTTCGAGCTCGGCGAGCACGCCATCGCGCGCACGCTGGAGCTCGACCCGGTGCAGTGCACCGCGCTCTGCGCCCGCAGCGTCATTCTCTGGTCGCCTTCGCGAGGCTTCCAGAACCGTGCTGCGCTCCGCGCCCTGAACGCCGCGCTCAAGATCGATCCCGGCCGGCCCACCGCGCGGCATCAACGCGCCGCCATCCTCTGGCATCTCGGCTTTCTCGATGCCGCCGAGCTCGATGCCGACGAACTCCAGTCCATCAGCCCCGCTCTTGGCCTTATGCACCACGGCGCCATCGCCCTGCAGCGCGGAGACTTCAACCAGAGCGCCGAATTCTACAATCGCGCTCTTGAAGTCGAACCGAACGGTGTTCTCAACCATCTGCTCGCGCCGGTCGCCGTCCTCTACTCCGGGCGCGTCGACCAGGCTCGCACACTGGTCGAGAAGGCTCGCCGCATGTTTCCCGCGGAGTCCTTCGGGCTCGGCATGGAATCCATCCTGGCCGGTATCGACGGAGACCCGCGCCGTGCGGAGATCCTCGCCGACGAAGCCGCGCGCAGCGTCCACAGCATGACCCACACGCACCACACCTGGCACTCCTGCGCCGCGGCCTACGCGCTTAGCGACCGGCCCGAAAAAGCCCTGCACGAGCTCGAACGCTGCGCCGCGCTCGGCCTGCCCAACTACCGCCTGTTCGAAGCCGACCCCTACCTTCGCAACCTGCACGCCAACGCCGGCTTTGCCAGCCTGATGACGCGTCTGCGCCGCGAACACGACTCCATCGGAGCCGAGTTCGGCCTGGAACCGTAGTCCGGCCTCGCAAGTCGTCGGACCGTCGTTCGCAGAAGCGGCCTACCAAGCACACGGCTGTATCGGCGGTAGTCCGCAGGCAGGCAGGGTGGCCCGTCGGCATATAACTCTTACAAGCCATGCAACCTTTTGCGTGTGGCACTTTTTAGCCATTTTGTAATGCCACTCCTTCGTGGCGAGGTCCAGACTTCTCCCCGGAGGTCTTATGAGAAATTCCTGGTTGCTTTCCATGGGCTTGATCTTCACTGCCACAGCCGCTCCATTCGCTGGCGCGCAGACCGCGGCCGCTGTCGGTTCCGGCCCCATCAAGCACGTCCTTCTCCTCAGCATCGACGGAATGCACGCCGTCGACTTCGAGAACTGCTCCCGCGGCGTGGCCGATGTAAACGACGGCGAGCCCTACTGCCCAAATCTCGCAGCCCTGCGTTCCAGCGGCATCACTTACGTGGGTGCCGTCTCCTCCAAGCCGTCCGATTCCTTCCCTGGCCTCACCGCGCTCCTCAGCGGCGCTACACCCAAGACCAGCGGCATCTACTACGACGTCGCCTACGACCGCTCGCTCGATGCGCCCGCTGTCGCCACCAACTCCGGCCTCGCCGCCGGGCCTTGCACCCCGTACGGCGTCCCGACGGGCACAACGACAGACAACACCCAGGGCATTGACCGCGACGCCAGCAAGTTGAACGGCGGCGCGCCCGGTGCCTCGCTCACCGACGGCGGCTTCGCCTCCATCGACCCCAAGAAGCTGGTCCGCAACCCCGCCACCGGCTGCACCCCGGTGTACCCCTACAACTTCATCCGCGTCAACACCATCTTCGGCGTCGTACATGCCGCCGGCGGCTACACCGCGTGGAGCGACAAGCGGCCGTCTTGCGCCTTCACCGCCGGCGCCGGCGGCACCGGGCTCGACGACTTCTTCGGCCCGGAGGTCGCGTCGACCGTCGTCCCGCTGCCCGGCGTCGTCACCTCCGAGGGCGTCTCCTGCGCCACCGTCCGCGACCCCGCAAACACCGGCAACTGGATCACCAGCTACGAGAACGTGCAGTGCTTCGACGCGTTGCACGTCAAGGCCGTCCTCAACCAGATCGCCGGCAAGACCCACTCCGGCGCGAAGGCGAAGATCCCCGCGGTCTTCGACACCGACTTCCAGTCCGTCTTCGTCGGCCAGGCCGTCAACGTGCCCAACGAAGGCAACGGAGGCTACGTCAACGCCGCCGCGGTTCCCGGCCATCCGCTGCTCAAAGAGATCGAGTTCGTCGACGCTTCCATCGGCGACATCATCCAGAAGCTGAAAGACGCCGGCATCTACGAGAGCACGCTCGTCATCGTCACCGCCAAGCATGGCGAGTCGCCGATCGATCCCGCTGCCTTCGTCGCCGATCTCCAGAACTCGCCCGCAACCCTGCTCGGCACCGCGCTGCCGTTCTCCGAATCGCCGCTGAATCCCAACGGCATCGGCTCCACGGAAGACGACGTCTCGGTTCTCTGGCTCAAAGACAGCGCGGACACCACGAACGCCGTCGCGCTGCTTGAGAAGAACGCCTCTGCCATCGGTCTCGGGCAGATTTTTTACGGCCCCACGCTCGCGCTCAACTATAACGTTCCCGGCGTCGGCCCGGGCAAGGACCCCCGCACGCCGGACATCATCGTCACCCCCAACTACGGTGTCACCTACGTCTCCGGGTCTTCGGTCTCGGAAGATCACGGCGGCTTCGGCCACGACGATACCAACGTGATGCTGCTGCTTGCGAACCCCTCGCTCCAGCGCGCGACCGTCTCCACGCAGGTTTCGACCACCCAGGTTGCGCCCACGATTCTGAAGGCGCTCGGCCTCAATCCCGCCCTGCTCGATGGCGTGAAGCTGGAAGGTACGCCTCTCCTTCCGGGGGTTCCAACGACCTTCTAAGACGGCCGGCGAGCGCATCCGGAGGAGCCGTTCGACCGCCCTCCGGATGCGCCGACCGATGCGTCGCGCTGCATGTTGCGCTGCACCAGGCACGACCACCTGAACCCCTCCCAGCCTTCCTCATCCCTGCCGGCCACGAACCCCCGGCGCAGAGTTCGTTCATGCGCCTTAGCCCAGCACGTGCCTCCTGCTTCCAGGGATCTTCGCATCGCGGCCGCCGTAAAGGCCGCCGCCTTCGCCAAGCGCCCGCAGAGCCACGGCTCGAACCATCCTGAAGGAGTTCCGAAATGAAATCGAATCTCGTTCTCGGCATCGGCGCTGCTGTTGCGACCCTTGCCGCGCCTGCGCTCTCGTTCGCCCAAACCAGCCAGACTGTCGGCACCCAGTATCTGAAGCATGTTCTGTTGCTCTCGGTCGATGGCATGCACGCCGTGGACTTTGAAACCTGCTCCCGCGGCGTGGCTGGCGTCAACGACGGCGAGCCTTACTGCCCCAATCTCGCCAAGCTCGGCAAACACGGCGTCAACTACGTCGCATCCACCACCTCCAAGCCGTCCGATTCCTTCCCCGGCCTGATGACGCTGATGACCGGCGCAACCCCGAAGACCATGGGCATCTACTACGACGTCGCCTACGACCGCTCGCTCGACGCACCCGCCGTCACCACCGGCAACGGCCTCGCTGCCGGGCCGTGCACCCCCTATGGCGTACCCACCGGCACCACCACCGAGTACGAAGAGGGAATCGATATCGACCAGACCAAGCTGAACGGCGGCGCCAAAGGTGCCTCGCTCACCGATGGCGGCATCGCGTCCATCGACGCGGCGCGCCTCATCCGCAACCCGGCCAACGGCTGCAAGCCCGTCTACCCCTGGGAGTTCCCCCGCACCAACACCATCTTCGGCGTCATCCACGCCGCCGGCGGCTACACCGCCTGGGCCGATAAACACCCCGCCTACTCCTCCGTCGGCGGCGCGGGGCAAAACCTCGACGATTACTACTCGCCGGAGATCAACTCTACCGTCGTCGCGCTGCCCGGCGTCAGCACCTCTGAAGGCGTCTCCTGCGCCACCATCCGCGATACCTCCGACACCTCGTCGTGGACCAACAGCTTCGCCAACATCCAGTGCAACGACCAGCTCAAGGTCAACGCCATCCTCAACGAGATCGCCGGTAAAACCCACGACGGCGCCAAGGCCAAGGTTCCCAACATCTTCGGCATGGACTACCAGGCAGTCAGCATCGGGCAGAAGCTGATCGAGCCCGGCGTTGGCACCGGCGGCTACCTCGATGCGGCCGGCACTCCCACCCCGCTGCTCGTCAGCGAGATCGAGTACGTCGACGCCACCCTCGGCGACATGGTCAACGCGCTGAAGAACGCCGGCATCTACGACCAGACGCTCATCATCGTCACCGCCAAGCACGGCCAGTCGCCCATCGACCCCAACCTCTACAAGCCCAACGGCACCAACACCCCGGCTACCCTGCTTGAAAGCAAGCTTCCGTACTCCGAATCGCCCGCCAACCCCACCGGCATCGGTCCAACAGAGGACGACATCTCGCTCCTCTGGCTGAAGGATAGCTCCACCACCGAGTCGGACGTCGCCCTGCTCGAGAAGAACGCGACCGAGATCGGTCTCGGCCAGATCTATTACGGGGCCACGCTCGCCCTCAACTACAACCACCCCGGCATCGGTCCCGGCAAAGACCCGCGCACGCCGGACATCATCGTCACCCCGAACGTCGGCGTCACCTACTCCAACTCCAAGGCCAAGCACGCCGAGCACGGCGGCTTCGCGCACGACGACACCAACGTGATCCTGCTGGTCTCAAACCCCGCCCTCACCCAGCAGACGGTCTCGGTTCCGGTCGCGACGGCGCAGATCGCTCCCTCCATCCTCACCGCGCTCGGCCTCTCTCCAGAGAAGCTGGATGCCGTCAAACTCGAAGGCACCCCCACCCTCCCCTACCTCACCCTGCCCTAACCCCCGGCCCCGAACGCCGGCACAACCACAGGAGCCACCAACGGGTGGCTCCTGTTTTTTCGCGTGGCAGTACGGCAATCGTTGAACCGGCGAGCCCGCGTCGCTAATCGCCCGGGAGCCCCTCGCACGGCCACTCTCACGCGCTACACTCGGATTCTTGGGGGAAAACACCATGACCGACGTAAGCGAACGCAACGCGCTCAAACTCGCCGACGCCACCGACCCGCTCGCCCTGTTCACCCGCTGGATGGACGACGCCAAAGCCTCCGAACTCAACGACCCCAACGCCATGTCGCTTGCCACCTGCACCCATGATGGCCGGCCCTCGGTCCGTATCGTCCTGCTCAAACGCTTCGACGCGCGCGGCTTCGCCTTCTACACCAACGGCGACAGCCGCAAGGGTCACGAACTGCGCGACAACCACCACGCCGCGCTCTGCCTGCATTGGAAGAGCCGTCAGCGGCAGGTCCGCATCGAAGGCCCCATCACCGAGCTGCCGCGCGCCGACGTCGACGCCTACTTCAAGCGGCGGCATCGCATGAGCCAGATCGGCGCGTGGGCCTCGCAGCAGAGCCGCCCGCTCGAAAGCCGCGAAGAGCTGCTCGCCCGCACCGCCGAATTCGAGCAGAAGTTTCCCGGCGAAGTGCCGCGGCCGCCCTACTGGACCGGCTTCAACGTCACGCCCGAGACCATCGAGTTCTGGCAGGAGCAGGAGTACCGCCTGCACGACCGCTTCGTCTTCCAGGCGCAGCCGGATAAGAGCTGGATCAAGCAAAGGCTCTACCCCTAACGGCGTGTCCTGCCGAACGGGCCCGCTTTTCGCGCGGTGCGAGTACTGCGTACGCTGGGAGCTTCGCGTGGCCCTCCCGTTGGTCGGCACGGAATTGGTTTGGGTGGGCCGTGAGCGGCAACAACCCTCCCCGCCATTTATCCTGAACCTATGACTCCTCAGGACCACGCCGACCTCCAGCACGCCGCGGAGCTCCTCGAACAACAAAGCTTCGCCATGACCATCGCCGCGAAGGTCGGCATGCCCATCGAAGGCCTGCTGAAGATGCTGCCCGCCAACGCGCAGCACGGAATCGGCAACACCGTGAACCGCGCGCTCGAACACTGCCTGCACGTCGCGCTGAATATGAACTCGCAGGCGCAATCGAGCCCCGCCAGCCGCGCCCGCCACACCTGGACCACCGCCGCCACCGGCGCACTCGGCGGCTTCTTCGGGCTACCTGGGTTGGTCATCGAGCTGCCCGTGACCACGACCGTCATGCTCCATTCCATCGCCGAGATCGCCCGCGAACAGGGCGAAGACCTCCGCGACCCAGCCGCCGCGCTCGCCTGCCTGGAAGTCCTGGCACTCGGCCCCGAAGGGGTCCCCGGCAGCAGCGGCGCGCTCGAAAGCGCGTACTACGCCACCCGCGCCGCGCTCGCGCAGGTGACGCGCGATGCGGCAACCTACGTCGCGCAGAAGGGCATGGTGAAGGAAGGCGCACCCGTTTTGATCTCGTTCCTCAGCAAGATCGCGGCCCGTTTCGGGATTGAAGTCAGCGAGAAAGCTGCCGCGCAGCTCATCCCGGTCGCCGGCGCCGTCGGCGGCCTCGCGCTGAACGTCCTCTTCACCCAGCACTTCCAGCGCCTCGCCCAGGGCCACTTCATCGTTCGCCGCCTCGAGCGCACCTACGGCCCCGAAGCCGTCCGCACCGCCTACGAGTCCCTTCGACCGACCATCCAGGGCTGACTTCGACCCCATACCAGGGTCAGTTAAAACTCCTGTTGTGAATACTTTGCGAAAACGGGGGGTACACCCCACCCGTGCGCGCGAAGATCAGGGCCGCGTGAAGTCGATAAACGCGTGAACCGGATCGGTTTCCGACAGCGTGACGGAAACAGTATCTCCAACGTCCAGACCTTCGGCTCCGCGCACGATCTTGCCTTCAACCGGAGGATCGAAGATCCGCACAAACGTTCCTTTGTCGGTTGCGCCGGTAATCACCCCGTGAAACGTCTTTCCCACATCGGGAGCAAGCGCGACTGCCGCGACGCGCTTCTGCATGGCGCGTTCCACCTTCCGCGCCGCGGCATCGCGCTCGTTCAGGTGCTGCGCAATCCCAGCTAATTCGTCGTCAGGATAAGGAGCAGGCGCGTTCGCCAGCATCGCCTTCAGCACGCGTTGCGTGACGAGATCGGCAAAGCGTCGGTTCGGCGCCGTCGAATGCGTGTAATCGAGCGCCGCAAGCCCGAAATGTCCAGGCTGATCGTCTTCGCCACCCTTCGCCAGTACATATTCTCCAGGTCCCATCAGCTTGATGATCGCGAGCGACAAATCCGGATAATGGATCGGATCAGTCGCCTTCTGCGCCTGCAGAAACCGGTTCAGCGCCGCCGAATCCGGCTGCGGCGGCAACTGCGTGCCTTTGCCCGCGACCAGCGCGACGATGCGTTCCCAGCGCTCGGGCGAGCGCACAACCCGGCGAATCGACGATCTCCCAGACTTCCGCAGCGTCACTGCCATGGTCTCGTTCGCCGCGATCATGAAATCCGCAATCAGCGTGGACGCGCGATTATCCTTGACCGCCTGGATCGCCTGCACCTTGCCGTCGATCACGACAGGATCGGCTTCGACGCGGTTGAAGTCGAGCGCGCCCATGGCGATGCGCTGCGTGTGCAGACGCTGGGCAGCCTCGTCCTGCAGCCGCAGATTTGCGCCCAGTTCGGCGTCCGCGTCCAGCTTCGTCTCGTGCCTTCCGTCCGCGCGCGTCTTGCCTTCGAGCCACGGTCCGGTGGTCGAATACGCCAACTGCGCGTGGTTCCGGACGAGCGCGGGATAGATCGTCTGCTTCGTCAAACAGCCCTGCTGATCCACCGTAAACTCGACCACAATCGCCGCGCGATCCTGGTCCTGGTTCAGACTGGTCAGGTCGGTCGAGAGCTCGACCGGCAGCATCGGGAAGTTGTGCACCGCCGTGTAAACCGTCTGCGCCTGCGCCTCCGCAGCAACGTCCAGCGGCGAGCCCTTCAGCACCGCGGCCGAAACATCCGCAACGCCCACCAGCACGCGGATTCCGTCCGGCATCTGCTCCGCGTACTCGATCTGGTCGAGGTCGCGCGAGGTGTCGTTGTCGATGGACGACCAGAGCAGCTCGCGCAAGTCCTTCAACGCCGCGTCCGGATGCGCGAGCCCGGTGCGAATCTGCACCAGTTCCTCGGCTGCGCCGGGAGCATCGGCGGAATCGTGCGGGAAGACGTGGAATCCCTCGCGAACCATCTCTCCGCGGGCGGATTCGGCTAGATCAAAGGGGTGATGAATCTGCGTTGGGTGCGGCGCGAACGTGGGCATTGCACTGAAGGCTAACACTCCCGGCAAAGGATATGCTCGAAGCATGGAAGGGAAAGTGGTCTCAGTCGCCCGAAGCCTTCGGCACAGCTTCTCCAAACCGGCGTGCGGCTCGATCAGCATCGTCGCAGGTGTCGGCGTCGAGGGCGATGCGCACGCGGGCGTGAAGGTGAAGCATCGCTATCTCGTGCGCAAGAACCCCGACGCGCCGAACCTGAGCCAGGTGCATCTGCTGCCCACCGAGCTGTTCGACGAGCTTCGTACGAAGGGAATCGAGCTTGCTCCAGGCGAGATGGGCGAGAACATCACGACCACCCGAATCGATCTGCTGTCGCTTCCACTCGGAACGAAGCTACATTTAGGTTCTGAGGCAGTGGTCGAACTTACGGGGCTGCGCACACCCTGCAGCCAAATGGACACGTTCAAGCCGGGCCTGATGAAAGCCTGCATGGACCACGATCCGGACGGTTCGCTTGTTCGCAAGGCTGGGGTGATGTCGATTGCCTTGCGCGGCGGAGTCGTTGCGGCCGGCGATGCGATCGGGGTGGAGTTGCCCGCGGGAGAATGGGTCAAGCTGGGGCCGGTTTAGGGTTGCGTCGAGCGGGCGGTGTGCAGGTCCGATCGAACAGCCTCGCGCAGAGAGCGCAGAAGGCACGCAGATTTTCGCTGTTAACTGCGTCAATCTGCGTACTTTCTGCGCTCTCTGCGCGAGGCCGTTGTCTGTTTAGTCCCCAGATGCAAGGCCGGCGAAGAGATCCGTGGCCAAGGCTACGGGCTGCGGCTCGCGGGCCGCGACGAGCGTGTAGTGCTCGAACTGACCGTGTTCTTGGAAGAGGTCCTTGGTCTTCTCCATCAGCGGAGCTTGCGAAGCGTGCTGGCGGAAGGCTTCGAACCGTTGCTCCATGACGGATCGCACGTCCAGCCGATGGCTCCAGGGATTCGGCATCGGGGAGGGGCGATCCGGCATATAGAAGCTGGCCGAGAGATGGAAGAGCCGATCGCAGGCGTGCGTCGGGCCGAGCTCCGGGAAGCGCTTCGGCGACGCCGCCCAGTGGAAGGCCGCGGTCGCGAAGGCCGAGACCATCGTGTGGTCGGGATGCGTGTTGAGCGCGCCGTCCATACCGAAGGTGATGACGACCTGCGGCTGGATCCGGCGGATGCGCTCGACGATGCGGCACGCGGCCTGCGAGAAATTGGCGAACTCCAGATGAGCATCCTGGTAGTCCAGCAGTTCGTAGTGCGCGACGCCAAGAACCTTGCAGGAGTTGGCAAACTCCTGCCGTCGCATGGCACCGAGCTCTTCCCCGGACGACGCATCGCCGCGGTTGGAGGCAGCCTGACCATCGGTAAAGCAGACGACGTGCGTTTCGACGCCCGCGCGGGCCGCAACCGCGAGCGCGCCGCCGAAGGCAAAGCATTCATCATCCGGATGAGCAACGACACAGAGAAGCTTCAGGCCCAAGTCGCCTCCGTCAGCGAGGCGGACTCGGTGAGAAGGACGTCGTCGAACAGGAGTTCGCCGGACTCAAGCTCGAGTTCCAGCGCGGCGTCAGGGTCCGCGCTGCGGACGGGCGCGAAAGAGCGGCGATGAAGAGCGCAGGGGCCGTGTTCGCGGAGCGCCTTGCGGTGCTCGGGCGTTGCATAGCCTTTGTGCGACGCAAGCCCGTACTGCGGGTAGGTTTCGTGCAACCGGCGGCAAAGTGCGTCGCGATAGACCTTTGCGATGACGCTTGCGGCGGCGATCGAAAGCGAGAGGGAATCGCCGTAGAAGAGGCGCGTCTGCGGGCAAGGGTGGTCAAGGCGCATGGCGTCGATCAGCAGGTGATCGGGCTGGATGGGCAGGCCTTCCATCGCGGTCAGCATGGCCCTGCGCGTAGCCTGGTAGATGTTGATGCGGTCGATGGTTTCGGAGTCGACTTCCGCGATGGAGATGGCGAGAGCGGTGCGGCGGATGCGCTTGTCCAGGCGCTCGCGGTCTTCGCGGGTGAGCTGCTTCGAATCGGTCAGACCGGCTCTCGCAAGGCTCGCAATGCTCTTCGGCAGGATGACGGCGGCGGCAACGACGGGTCCGAAAAGCGCGCCGCGTCCGACCTCGTCGATTCCAGCGATCAGGGTGAAGCCGCGATAGCGGAGCGCCTGCTCGGGAGCGTCCGAGCAGATGAGCTGCTTAAGCATCTGCTGCTTGAGGGTCGCGGGTGCGAGCTTCTTCGGGTTTTGCTGGCGGAAGAGTGCGCCCATGAAGGCTAGTTTACCGCTGAATACGGGTGAGGAAAGGTGGTCCAAAAAGAGAGAAGCCCCACACCAGGTGCGATAAACCGCGCCTGGCATGGGGCTCCCAAAGAGTGGTGGTTGGGTTTAGGCGCCGACCTTGCGGACGTCCACTTCGCGCAGACGAGCAGCCTTGCCGCGCAGACCGCGCAGGTAGAACAGCTTCGAGCGGCGAACCTGGTAGGAGCGAACCTTCTCTACCTTGTCGACGACCTTTGAGTTGAAGGGAAAGATGCGCTCGACGCCCTGGCCGAAGCTCATCTTGCGGACGGTAAAGGTGCCGTGCGGGCCGCGGCGGCAGGCGATCACCATGCCCTCGAAGGCTTGGAGGCGTTCTTTCTCGCCTTCCTTGATCTTGACCTGAACGCGAACGGTGTCGCCTGGAGCGAAGGCGGGAAGGTCGGTCCGCTCGTGTTTGGCGGCCAGTTTCTGCATGATGGGATGGATTGACATAACAACTTTCCTGTTCCGAAATCGAGTCTTCAGTTTACATGATTTTTTGGCTTTCCGGGATGAAATTCGGTGAGTTGAGCAAGGTTGGGAAGGTGACGGGCGGCAGGCGCTCTAAGGCGGGTTTCGCGAAGAGGTAGCCTTGCAGGAGGTGGACACCGCAATCGCGGACCGCGGCGTACTCTTCCGGCGTCTCGATGCCTTCGGCGACGACGGTGCAACCGAGATTGTTGGCCAGCGAGAGGATGTGGCGAACGATCTCTGAAGCTGCGGGCCGAAGGTGCATCTGGAAGGTGATGGCGCGATCGAGCTTGATGATATCGGGGGTGAAATCGGCCAGGAAACTGAGGCCTGAGTAGCCGGAACCGAAGTCGTCGACTGCGATCTGGAAGCCGTGTTTGCGGTACTCGCTGACGATGTTCTGCAGGTGCGGAACGTCGGTGACCTGGTCTTGCTCGGTGATCTCGAAGACCAGCTTGTCGAGCGGGAAGTTGCAGGCGCGGGCGGTTTGAAGCGTTTTCTGGATGCAGGCGCCTGGGCTGTAGACCGCTCCGGGCATGAAGTTGATGGAGAGCTTCGCGCCAGTGGCTGGCATTCCAAGCTGCGAAGCGAGCGAGATGGCCTTGACGCGGCAGCTTTGGTCGAAGGCATATCGGTTCTGCTCGTTGACCTGTTGCAGAACCGAGAAGGCCGATTCGCCGTTCACACCACGGCAAAGCGCTTCGTACGCGTAGACGACCTGCTTTTCCGCGTCCACAATGGGCTGAAAGGCCATGGTGAAGGGGAACGGTTCTTCCGAACCATCGCGGCAGGCGGAGCAGGCGGGACCCTTGGGGAGGGAATTCATGCGAGGGGCGCTCCCAAAAACAGTAGTCTGACAGAATTACGTACGAGTGTGATGCCCAGATTCAGTGCGTTGTGGAAATACGAGCCAAAAAGATAACAGCGCGCGCAGAAACATTTTGAAGGGCTGAAGTTGATGCGGATTGCGCACTTGCAATGTTATGTGGGCGACATAGCGGGCAGCGAGTCGAGGAAGCGACGGTCTTCGCGGGTGAGGTTGGCGTGGGCGAGCAGGTCGGGGCGGTTGCGTGCGGTTTTTTCGAGGGCACGCTCGCGACGCCAGCGGCGGATGGCGGCGTGATCGCCCTGCTGGAGGACTTCGGGGACTTCGAGGCCGTGGAAGTCGGCGGGGCGCGTGTAGTGGGGGTAGTCGAGCAGGCCGCCGGAGCCGTGGGTGCTGGGGGGAACTTCGCCGGGGGTGTAGCTGCTGCCGGGGTCTTCGGCGCCGAAGCTCTCGAAGCGGTTGGAGTCGGGGTTGCCGAGGACGCCGGGGAGGAGGCGGACGACGGAGTCGATGATGACGGCTGCTGCGAGCTCGCCGCCTGAGAGGACGTAGTCGCCGATCGAGAGTTCGCGGTCGCAGAGGAGGTGGTTGATGCGCTCGTCGATGCCTTCGTAGCGGCCGCAGAGGAAGACGACGCGCTCGCACTGGGCGAGGGAGTGGGCGACGGACTGGGTGAAGGGCGCGCCCTGGGCGGAGAGCAGGATGACGGTCTCTTTGGCGGGGTCGCGGGTGGGTTTGGGGGTGAGGTGGAGGGATTCGAAGCACTCCCAGATGGGCTCGGGCTTGAGGACCATGCCTTCGCCGCCGCCGAAGGGGCGGTCGTCGACGGTGCGGTGACGGTCGTGGGTGAAGGCGCGGAGGTCGTGGGTGCGGATGTCGATGAGGCCCTGTTTGCGGGCTCGGCTGAGGACACCGTGATCGAAGGGACCGGCGAAGAAGCCTGGGAAGATGGTGACGATGTCGAAGATCATTCTGCGGCTCCTTTCGCGGGTGTGGTTGCGGGTTCGGGTGGGGGGTACCCCCCCCAGGCTGTTTCGCTAAAAGATCTGGAATGAATGGTTTAGCGAGTTGGGTTACGGTTAAAATCTTCATTCTAAATGGCTTGCGGGTAAAATATACAAAGCAAAGGGCTTAGGGATGGCTCTGAACGGACAAAAGCCCCGAGCGTTTGCGCCTGGGGCTTTTCTTGACTCTACTTACAGTATAGCAGGTTGGGTGGGGTGGTATGGACAACTGTTTTTTGGCGCTATGTTGTTGATGGGGCGGGGGTTCGAGGGTTTGCCGGAAGCTGGGGGGCTTGACAAGGATTTCCACCGCTTCAGTAGGTGCTTGCCCGTAGCTGCATGAGAGTTGCTGACCTGATGGGTGCTCGAAGAAGGGATGTTGTGCTCTGGGCAGCTGGTGTGAAACTGGAGGTGACAGCGGTTATCGGTATACAACAACCGTCAGCTCAAGTGCTCTCGGGAGACGAGTTCTTTGACGCGTTGCCTTATTTCAGCACGCACTTCCCGAACTTCATCCAGCGGAAGGCCCTTAGGATCACGTAGCGGCCAGTCGTCGCGACGCAGGCCGGGAACGAAAGGACATTTGTCACCGCATCCCATGGTGACCAGAAGACTCGCCCCCTCAGCCAGCTCTTGCGTCAGCTTTCGAGGTTGTGCATGGCTCAGGTCGATGCCAACCTCCCGCATGACCTCCAGAACCTCCGGGTGCACCCGCGTTCCTGGTTCGGTCCCGGCCGAGACAGCTTTGGCCTTCGTCGGATCCGCAAGCTGATTGAAGAATGCGGCTGCCATCTGAGACCGGCCCGCGTTGTGGACGCACGCGAAAATAACGGTGTTCATCAGTTCTCCTCTGTGAGCGCTACAGCAGCGGTTTGAGAGCGAAGACCTTCACGCTGGCGGCTGCCTCGTTGACGTCATAGTGCGAGAGCAGCGTTGTCAGTTCGGAATGAAGAGAAGCGGACGCGACTGGAGCACAGCAAGCGTCTCCCACAACCTGAAAAGGGCTACCCGCGTCCATGCCGGGCGAGCAGCAACCAGCCTGATTCTCAACCTTGGCGTAGGCGTTCAGGTCTGCCCCGCTGTCCACGATCTCAACGTGCTGGAATCCAGCTTCCAGCAAGCCTGCGCGATAGTCGTCGATCAACACCGCTCCGGCGATGCACCCTACATAAGCCGCCATGCTCTGTGCGACCGCCTCCGGCAGATCGTGCTTGAGGGCAATATCGCTCAGAGCCACCCTGCCCCCCGGCTTCAGGACACGCACTATCTCACGGAAGACTGCTGGCTTTTCTGGGGCGAGATTGATGACGCAGTTGGAGATGATGCAGTCCACGGATGCATCGGGAAGCGGGATTTGGTCGATGGTGGACTGGTAGAACTCGACGTTGCTATACCCACCCCTCGCCGCATTCTCCTTTGCTCGCTCGATCATGGCAGTCGTCATGTCGATCCCGATTGCCCGCCCCTCTGGACCGACCATCCTGGCAGCCAGGAAGACGTCCAGACCACCGCCCGATCCGAGATCAACGACAACTTCACCGGGACGAAGGTGAGCCGTTGCCGTGGGATTTCCGCAGGAAAGGCCCATGTTCGCCTCGGCTGGAATTGAGGTCAGCTCTTCGGCGCTATAACCGAACGCCTCAGCAACAGCCTTCACGCCCGCGTGATTGTTGGACAACGTGCTCTCCGCGACCGCTCCGTACTTCGACTTCACCGAATCAAGAAGCTGTTCTGACATACATGCACCTCACATCTGCTTTGCCGACTATAAGACTTGCCTTCGCATACGTCAATGCGTATACAAGAAGAATGTCAGGAATGCAGGCGTACAACGTAGAGCGGTTCTTCCAAGCATTGGGAGACAAGACCCGGCTTCGGCTTCTGAACCTAATGGGCGATCAAGAGATCTGTGTCTGCTACTTCGTAGAAATTCTCGGTGGCCCACAGCCGAAGATCTCTCGCCACCTCGCTTACCTGCGAAGCGCCGGAATCGTGGCGGCTCGTCGTCAGGGGAAGTGGATGCACTACCGGATCGTTATGCCTCCTCATATCGGCGCGTCCCAGGTGCTGCGGCAGACTCTCGCCTGGCTGAAGGATGAGAAAGCTATGCAGACCGACAAGGCCCGGCTCACGAAGGCTTGCTGTGCCCCGTCGAAGTACGCCCTTCTCGACGGCGCTCCCCTCCCTACGCCCGTCAAAGACGTTTGCTGCGAGGTCTGCTGATGTCTACTGCCCCCGTCACCCAAGTCCAGATTTGTGCGCCTGCAGCGCGAAAGAAGCTGTCTTTCCTGGATCGCTTTCTGACGCTCTGGATTTTTCTGGCCATGGCAATCGGTGTTGCCATCGGCCACTTGGTGCCGTCCTCGGCTGGCTTTGTAAACCGCTTTCAGAGTGGAACGACCAACATCCCCATCGCGATTGGGCTCATCATCATGATGTTCCCACCGCTGGCGAAGGTACGCTACGAGAAGCTGGGAGAGGTATTCCGCAACAGACGGGTGCTCGGCCTGTCCCTGGTACAGAACTGGCTCATCGGCCCTGTCCTGATGTTCCTGCTGGCTATCGTGTTCCTGCACGGCGAACCGGCCTACATGCGTGGGCTCATTCTGATCGGCATTGCCCGCTGCATCGCCATGGTGCTGGTCTGGAATGAGCTGGCCGAGGGTGACACGGACTACGTTGCCGGTCTGGTCGCCATCAACAGCGTCTTTCAGGTGCTCTTTTACAGCCTTTATGCCTGGATCTTCCTCACCGTGCTTCCGAAGTTCTTCGGGCTTCAGGGAAGCATCGTGCCTATCAGTATCGGTGACATCGCGAAGAGTGTCGGCCTCTACCTGGGTGTTCCCTTCGTGGCCGGCTTCCTGACTCGCTTCGTCCTGATCCGGCTCGAGGGAGAGGATTGGTACCGGACGCGCTTTGTTCCGCGCATCAGCCCTCTAACCCTGGTTGCGTTGCTCTTCACCATTCTGGTGATGTTCTCGCTCAAGGGCGACCTGATCGTTCGGCTGCCGCTCGATGTAGTGAAGATTGCCATCCCGCTCGTCATCTACTTCCTCATCATGTTTCTTGTGAGCTTCTGGATGGGCAAGAAGCTGGGCGCGGACTACGCACAGTCCGCAACTCTGTCCTTCACCGCGGCTGGCAATAACTTCGAGCTGGCGATCGCCGTGGCCGTGGCGGTCTTTGGGCTGAACTCGGGAGAGGCGTTTGTAGGCGTCGTCGGGCCGCTGATCGAGGTTCCCGCCCTGATCGGCCTCGTAAATGTCGCGTTTTGGATGCGGAAACGGTATTTCAGCTCAGAGCACGCCCGTTTCGCGGTTCACCCTGAAGAGGGTGCTCCTTAGCGGACGATACGAAGAGTCCCTACAATGCGGCCTGTCGGAAGTGGGTTCGTCTTGGAGACGCAGATTCCCTTCGGGAATGACAAACGAGTGGGGATCAAAGGCGAGCGGCGTGCCAGGCTGCTGGTGGGCTTGGCTGATGAACGCGGCGTTTCCGAATGCTATCCAGCTACCGGATTCGTTGAGGCTGAGTGCCGTCAGTCGGCTGGCAAGGTGAAGGTGGGCTCGGTTGGTTCCAGGAGGGATGTATCTCGCTCCCAGCCTTCGTTTTCGAGGGTCAACCGCTCGATGGCGAGGACATTTCCCGTGCTATCCAGTACGGGCATGGGTACGAACTCCGAGGGCCAGCAGCGGTAGATGGTGTAGACCAAGACCTTCTCGCCAGCCTCGTTGTAGAGTTCGAGGACAACGTCTCTTCGGAGATCGTTGTGCGAAACGGCGTCGTTGGCCGCGCGCTGCTGGGCGTCGCTGGGCGAATTGGGAGAGTCCCAGACCTTGTACGCCCATTGCTGAAACGCGGCGTCGTAGGTTACGCCGCCTTCTAGCACGATGGCTCCGTGTCCGCTCTGCCCGGGCATTGGCATGGGCATGGACGGGTCCTCGCTCAACCGCGGCGGGTTTGCCTGCGTGGTGCGCGTCAGGCCGCTGACTTTGGAGAGGCCCGCCACATATCTGCCGTCCCACTTCAAGCGGAACCTGAAGTTGCTGTACGGGGCGTTGGGGTCAGTCGCGTTGGGAAAGTCGGGTGGGGTTGGCATCACTCTCCTCTGGATGGAATGGGGCAAGGGGCATCCCAGATTAGACCACGCGCTTATAGGAACGAAGTTGGGAGTTGGCTCAGCGTTCGGATCGGTGAGTTGGCCTGGGGAGATGGGCAGGTGCGAATAACGCCCTTCGCGAGTGGCAAAGATGTGGTACCTCAGGGGCTGAAGCCCAACGCTTCCACCTGGTAGGTGGCATGGATCGTCGGGTGCGGGTGGTTGGGATCTGTGGTGGTTCGGCCCACCCTAGCTCCGCGAGGGTGGGGCACCCGGCTGGTTGGGGGATGGGGTCAGGGGCGGTTGAGGTCGAGGAGGCCGGCGGGGAGTTGCATGTCGATGCGCTTCTGGGCGGTGGAGAGGGCGACGAGGAAGGTCTGGACGTAGGGGATGAGGACTTCGTAGCCGGCGGGGGTGAGGACGGTGAGGAGCGGGGCGGCTTCGGCGAGGCGGCGCGCGCCGTCGGGGGTGGTGGGGAAGTCGACGGCGGTGACGGTGCCGACGAGGGTGTCGCCATCGTAGACCTCGCAGCCGAGGAGGTCGTCGATGTACTCCTCGTCTTCGGGGAGCTCGACGCGGGCGTCGTCGGGGACGATGACTTCAAGGTGGGCGAGGGGTTCGGCCTGCTCGATGGAGTCGATGCCGGCGAGGTGGAGGACGACGCGGCCCTGGTTGCGGCCGACGGGGAGCCAGTGGCCGATGACCTGGATAGGGCGGGCTTCTGAGGGCGAGCCGGAGAAGCCGGCGGGGGCCAGATAGAGCTGGTCGCGCTCGGCGAAGCGGGCAGGGAAGTCGGTGAGGAGCTCGGCGAGGATCTCGCCTTTGCGGCCCTGAGGGCGGAGGAGATGGGCGAGGACGGTCCAGGCGGTGGGGGTGGAGGGTTGGCCGGGCTGGTTGGGAGAGGGGTCGAGGGTTGAGTTGGGGCTCATAGAGTCAAGAATAGACCCGGGGTCGGGGTGGGAGTCGGATTGAACGAGCAAACCCCATCCCTGCTCGAAAACGACGAGGAGGGATGGGGCGCACGGTACTTTGGTTGAGTCTGGGGAGAGAACGTTGGCGGCTAGTCTTCGGCGTCAGCGCCTGGATGGACGCGCCCTGGGGCGTCGCCTACCTGCTGAATGTCGAGAGCGAAGCGGTGCTGCGCTTTCATGCTGGCTGCGGCGAGGATGGTACGGATGGAGCGGGCGGTTCGGCCCTGCTTTCCGATTACTTTTCCAAGGTCTGCGGGCGAGACGCGAAGCCGTAACAATGTGCTGGTGGGCTCATCGGTGGCTTCCACGGAGACCTCGTCGTGCTGATCGACCAGCGCTTTGGCAAGGCTGGTGATGAGGTCGACCATGGATTGCGTCAGTTCTTTCTTCCGGGATTCATCTGTAAAGCTCAACTGCGTACCTCGAGAGAAGATTGCTTCCTATGTACGCTTCCAGGGCGACCCCCCCGTCTGTAGCGGGTTGGGCTGTCCTGTAACGCGGGTTCAGCGTCCGCTGTCCTTCTCACACTGCCTGGTTTTGTCCGTTGCTCAGGGTTGCGGAAGATATCAGTGGGCCTGAACCCTCAGGGGAAGCAGAATCTGAGGATACGTGAGTTGAGACGGCGAGTTATGGAAAATCGTTTGACTACAGCAACTTTGGGCATACCCGGCGTGTACTCATTGATTAACCCGCCCTGGTTACTAGGCGGCCGGCGCAGCTTCTACAGGCACTTGCGGGGCGCTGGCGAGCAGTTTGGAGACGCGCTCGGAGAGCTGCGCACCGTTGCCGGTCCAGAAGGAGATGCGCTCGCGCTTGAGCTCGACGGTGGCCGGGTTGGTGCGCGGGTTATAGGTTCCAACGACTTCGACGGAGCGGCCGTTGCGGGCGCGATCCTTTTCGATAACAACGACGCGATAGTGGGGCTGCTTGCGAGCGCCAACGCGCGCCAGACGAATCATCAACACAGGAAAACCTCTCAGGGGAACGGATGTGGATTGGCCAGGCGGCGGCGTCCGAAAGAACAATCAGGCGACTGCGGCCGCAAAGCGAAAGGAGCCAACTTCTTACAGCTGGCTCTAACCTTAGATTATTGCCTACTTGCGACGAAATGACAATGGGCACAGCGAATTGTGCGCGACTTAGAGGTTGGGCGGGAAGAGGAAGCTGAGGACCTGGTCGAAGCGATTGGCCCAGGCGTCTTCGGAGTGGAAGCCGCCGGCGATCTTGTCGAAGGCTAGATCGCTGCCCAGGCGCCAGCCTTGACGCTGGAGCTGGCGGCTGAGGGCTTCGGTGTCGCGGACGTGGCGCTGGCCTTCGGCGGTGCCGATGTCGAGCCAGATGCGTGGGCGCGGATGGTGGGTGGGGTCAAAGTCCTGGACGAAGGTGAGGATGCTGCGCTGATCCCACCAGATGGACGGCGAGAGGACGCCCAGTCGTCCGAAGGTTTCGGGATACTGCAGGCCGAGGTACAGGCTGATGAGGCCGCCGAGCGAGGAGCCGCCGAGGCCGGTGTTCTGCGGGCCGGGGGAGGTGCGGTAGGTGCGGTTGATGAAGGGGATGAGCTCTTCGACGATAAGCCGGCCGTAGCGGTCGCCCTCGCCGCCGCCCATCTTGAAGTCGCGGGTGGGGGTGTACTCGGGCATGCGGCGGAGGCCGGTGTTGGCGATGCCGACGAGAATGAGGGGCTGGGCAAGGTTCATCTGGTTGAGCCAGTCGGCGGTGGAGCCGGCGCGCCAGGTGTGGCCGGGGATATAGGAAGTGCGAGGGTCGAAGAGGTTCTGGCCGTCGTGGAGATAGAAGACAGGGAAGCTGCGGCCGGGTTCGGCGGCGTACTGGGGGGGAAGGTAGACGCAGACGCGACGGTCGTCGGGAAGGATGGCGGAGTGGAACTGGAAGGACTCGAGGCGATCGTCTTGCGATTCGTTGTCGTCGTGGAAGACGCGCTCAAAGTGCGGCCCCTCGGGCGATTCTTCGCCGACGTAGAAGGCGGGGTGCGTTTCGGCGAGGGGTGGTGCGGTGATCTTCAAATGCGGGACCTGCTCCGTCAGGGTGAAATTATCGGCTAGGATTACGACAGACTAGAGCATTTTGAGGTTGGATGCGAGTCGTAACGGGGAAATGCGGGATTTGTGGGGCGGATCTGAGGACAGACAACGGCAAGTGCGGCCACGGATAAGACGGATAGGGAACGGATAAAGACGGCTTAAGAACGGGCAACTGCTAAGGGCTGGTAAGAACAGGCAACTGCTGAGGATTGGTGGGGACGTACGGCGGCTTGATCGGTTTTCTGGCGGCGGTTGGTTGGCGAGCTTTGATTCCCAAGGGGGGATATGCATCGAGGGTACGAGAGGTGGTGGAGTCCGAGTCTGGGGCGCGATATGGAAATGCTGGTGCACGGGCATGGCGGGTTGCCGGTGCTGGTGTTTCCGACGTCGCAGGGGCGATTCCATGAGTTTGAAGACCAGGGAATGGTGGATTCGGTTCGGTGGAAGGTGGAGCAGGGGCAACTGCAGTTCTTCTGCGTCGATTCGGTCGATGGAGAGAGCTGGTACAACCGGGACGTGCCGCCGCGGTGGAGGATTGCGCGCCAATTGCAGTACCAGGATTACGTGCTTCGGGAGGTGGTGCCTTACATCAAGCGGGCAAACTGGAACCGGAAACTGATCACCCTGGGCTGTAGCTTTGGCGGCTATCATGCAGCAAACATTTCACTTCGGCATCCCGATGTGTTTACCGGATTTTTGTCGATGAGCGGGATCTTCGATGTTTCGTATTTTTTGCATGGCTATCACGATCAGGATGTTTACTTCAACATGCCGCGGCAGTACCTGGCGAATATGAGCGATCCCTGGTTTTTGGATCGTTACCGGCAGAATACGTATGTGCTGGCGACTGGGGAGCATGACCAGTGCTGGAATGCGAATGAACGGCTGGCGGCCGTGATGCGCGGCCGCGGGATACCGGTGCGGCTGGATGTGTGGCGGAATGGGACCGGGCACGACTGGCCATGGTGGCATCAGATGATGCGGGAGTATCTGTGAGGGATGTCAGACGCAACAGCAACCACAAGAGCGGGCTGCTCCGCTTAGCCTCAGAATCAATACGTTAGAGGGGATTATTCATGAAGAAGATAGGCGTTTTGTTTGGGCAGGAGAACACGTTTCCGGGAGCGCTGGTGGAGCGGATCAACTCGTTCGAAATTGACGGGGTGCGGGCGGAGTTCGTGGAGCTTGGCGGAGTAAAGATGGCGGAGCCGTGCGGGTATGCGGTGATCGTCGACCGGATCTCGCACGACATGCCGTTCTACCGCAGCTACCTGAAGAACGCGACGCTGACCGGGACGAAGGTGATCAACAATCCGTTCTGGTGGAGCGCGGACGACAAGTTCTTCAACTATGCGCTGGCCGCGAAGCTGGGAGTTGCGGTGCCGAAGACGGTGCTGCTGCCGCACAAGTACTACCCGCGCGATATCAACGCGCAGTCGCTGCGGAACCTGGAGTTCCCGCTGAAGTGGGACGAGATCTTCGAGTATGTGGGGTTTCCGGCGTTCCTTAAGCCGCATGATGGCGGCGGCTGGCGCGATGTGTTCCATGTGCACGACCGCGACCAGTTCTTCGGGGCGTACGACCAGACGCGCGACCTTTGCATGACGTTGCAGGCAGCTGTTAACTTCAAAGAATACTTCAGATGTTATGTGGTTGGGCAGGAAGACGTTAGGGTTATGGCGTACGATCCGCGTCGGCCACATGAGCATCGCTATGTGCTCGAGCCGCAGGAGTACCCTGAGGGGCTGCTGGCCCGCGTCGAAAAAGATGCGCTCACGCTTTGCCGGGCGCTGGGCTATGACCTGAATACGGTGGAGTTTGCGGTCGAGGATGGGGTTCCGTATGCGATCGACTTTATGAATCCCGCGCCGGACGCGGATTTGTATTCGGTGGGCAAGGATAATTTTGAGTGGATCGTGGAGAAGGTGGCGCGGCTGGCGGTGAAGAAGGCCGCCGAGTACACGGGCGAGCCGATGACCGGGTTGAACTGGTCGAAGTTCCTGTGCGAGGGTGGTTCGACTGCCGCGGCGAGTGCTCCGGCGGCTGCGGTCCCGGCGAAGAAGGCTGCGGCCAAGAAGGTTGCGGCGAAGAAAGCGGTGCCGCAGGTGGTGGGGAAGGCTGTGGCGAAGAAGGTTGCGAAGAAAGCGGCGAAGAAGGCCGCAACGGAGTAAGTCTTGGAGGGTCTCTCTGGCTGGGTAGTCAGGCGTAGGATTAGCAGTAGGGAGGGTTGCCATGCGTCGTTCCGCGGTGTTCTTCGATGCTTTCCTGGATGGCTTTACGATGGCCGGACTGTTTGGACGGCTCCGGCGGCCCGGTGCCCCGACGACGCTGTTTGGGCTTGAGCCTCTGACGGCGGGAGCGGTCTGGCCGGCGTTGACGTTTGAGCCGGCGCGGGCGAAATCAACAGGTGTGTCCGTTGCGGGCGATCTGCGTGCGGTCCCGGACGATGCACTGCGCGTGATGATCGATCTGCTCAAGCGCGAGGACGATTCAAGGAAGACCACTGGCTCGGACGTTGGTCAGGCGGGTTATGCCTCCTCCCGATAAAAGTCTGCTCCCTCGAAAATCCGATCTTCAATCGCTCAACGATGAACAAGTTCGTGCGGTCGTGGCGCTGGTGGATTCTGAGGGACGCCGCGGCCTGATTTACTCGGTCCTTGGGATGGTTTGCGGAACCATCAGCTTCCTAGCCAGCCTTGCAGCGTTCGTTTACCTTGTTCTTCATGGTCACGAACGTGTGGCTGCGGTGGTGCTTGGCGCGACCATCGTTACGATTGTTGGGCGAATGATCCAGGGGCGGACCCGGGAATAGCAGACGTATTAGCTCGGTAAGGGTACGGAGGGGTATGCGGCCATCGTTTTCGTTGGGGATTGAAGAGGAGTACCAGACGATTGATCCGGAGACGCGGGATCTGCGGTCGCACATTGCGACCGAGATGCTGGCGCAAGGGAAAATTCGACTGGAAGAGCGGGTGAAGGCCGAGATGCACCAGTCGGTGATCGAGGTGGGGACGCGCGTCTGCAAGAACATCCAGGAGGCGCAGGAGGATCTGTTCGATCTGCGGCGGAATATGATCCGGCTGGCGGAGGAGAACCGGCTGCAGCTGGTGGCGGGGGCGACGCATCCGTTCGCGGATTGGCGGACGCAGGAGATCTATCCCGATGCGCGGTACGACCAGGTTGTCGAGGACTTGCAGTTAGTTGCAAGGTCCAACTTGATCTTTGGTCTGCATGTGCACGTTGGGATTGAAGATAAGGAATGTGCGATCCGGATTATGAACTCGCTGCGGTATTTTCTGCCGCACATTCTTTCGCTCTCGACGAACTCTCCGTTCTGGATGGGGATGGAGACGGGGTACAAGAGCTATCGGGCGAAGGTGTTCGAGCACTTTCCGCGGACGGGCATTCCGGATAGCTTCGCCAGCTACTCCGACTTTGAGGACTATGTCGCGCTGCTGGTGAAGACGGGGTGCATCGATAACGGAAAGAAGATCTGGTGGGACTTGCGGCCGCATCCGTTCTTTTCGACGGTCGAGGTGCGGGCGTGCGACATCCCGATGCGGGCGAAGGAGTCGATTGCGATTGCAGCGCTGATCCAGGCGACGGCGTGCAAGCTTTGGCATTTACATGAGAGCAACCTGGATTTCCGGCAGTATTCGCGGCCGCTGCTGATGGAGAACAAGTTTCGTGCGGTGCGGTACGGGCTGGGTGGGAAGCTGATCGATTTCGGCAAGCAGGCCGAGGTACCGGTGCGGGATTTGATTGTGGAGTACCTGGCGTTTGTCGATGATGTGGTGGATGAGTTGGGCTGCCGCGCGGAGTTGGAGTATATCCACACGATGCTGGAGCGGGGATCGGGCGCGGACCGGCAGCTGGCGGTGTTTCGCGAAACCGGGAGTTTGCGGGCAGTGGTGGATTACATGGCGGAAGAGACTCGGGCGGATCTTTAGAGACTGTCCTGCCGGACGGGCCCGCTCGTCGCGCGGTGCGAGCCCTTCGGGCCGTGTTGGGCTTCGCGTGGTCCTCCCGTTGGTCGGCAGGGGATTCTTTGCCGACCAACGGGAGGTCCTCGCGAAGCTCCCGGCGTACGCAGTACCCGCCGCCCGCGGTGAGGGCGCCCGTCCGGCAGGACATGCCTTTGTGGATTTGCGGTGCCTGTTGACGGTTTTTGCATCTTAATTTCAGTATTCACCGCGGTGAAACGAAAGTATGCTCAGAGGATGCTGATGAATGGTTTGGAAAAAATTGCCGCTCCGGCGGGTGAGCCGGTTGAGAAGGCAGTGCAGGTAAGCGTTGCGAAGGGCGCAAAGGGCCGCACCGATTTGACTTCGGTTCCGTTTCCCGAAGAGTTCCGCGAGGGTGCGCGGAATGCGGTAACGACCTGCCTGCGCATTCAGGAAGACGAGAAGGTGACGCTGATTACGGACCGCAAGTGCCTGACGATTGCGGCGTCGCTCGCGTTTGAGTTGGAGGAGTTGGGCTGCGTTTGGAACGCGTTTGTGCTCGAAGAGCTTGCGTCGCGGCCGTTGGTGGGGATGCCGGCCGAGGTGCTCGAAGATATGGAAAGTTCGCAGGTGAGCATCTTCGCGGTGGAGGTGCAGCCGAACGAGCTGCGTAGCCGCATGGAGATGACCGATGTGGTGAACCGCCGGCGGATGCGGCATGCGCACATGGTGAACATCACGCCGGAGATTATGACGCAGGGAATGCGGGCGGATTTCCTGGCGGTCGACCGGCTGTCGCAGGCGGTGCTCGACCGCGTGAGGAAGGCGACGTATGTACGGGCGACGACGCCGGCGGGAACGGATCTGCATGCGCAGATGAACCCGGATTACCGTTGGTTCAAGACTTCAGGCATCATCTCGACCGAGAAGTGGGGAAACCTGCCAGGTGGCGAGTGCTTTACGGCGCCGGAAGAGGTGAACGGGGTGTTTGTGGTGGATGGCGTTGTGGGGGACTTTCTGTGTAAGGAATATGGTCTCCTGCAGGATCAGCCGCTGACGATCCACATCGAGGGCAACCGAATTGTGCGGGCGACCTCGGCGAACAAGAAGCTGGAAGAGGACTTCTGGAAATACACGCATACGGACGAGAACTCGGACCGCGTGGGGGAGTTTGCGATCGGGACCAACATCGGGGTCGAGGCGGTGATCGGGAACATCCTGCAGGATGAGAAGTTTCCCGGAGTGCACATTGCGTTTGGTGATCCGTATGGGGCGCACACGGGCGCGAAGTGGAAGTCGTCGACGCATATCGATGTGGTGGGGCTGCGGTTCAACATCTGGCTGGGGAATGCGGATGGAGAAGAGCAGATTATGCGCGATGGAGAGTTTTTGATCCACGGCTAAGCCGAAGTGCGTACACGGATAAGGCGGATAAAGAACGGATGAACACGGAATAGGGCTTTTGGGGAGGATTTCGGGTGCTGGAGCCGTACCGTCGTCGGTTCAATGAGGAGCAGTTTTCAGCGGCGCGCTATGCGGAGCTGCTGAGGCGCCTGGAGCAGCGAACGCGGGCGAAGATCGATTTCCGGGTCTGCGAGACGCCCTGTTTCTTTCCGAAGGAGCTGCTGTACGGCCTGGTGGAGACCGGACGGCGGCTGACGCATCAGCTGATCGACAGCCCGGAGTACATGCGGCGGTCGGACGAGACGATTCCGGCAAAGTACCGGGTGCCAAACGATAATCCGCGGCCGAACTTTGTGCAGGTGGATTTTGGATTGGTGCGCAATGCGGCCGGCGAGTTGGAGCCGAAGCTGGTGGAGTTGCAGGCGTTTCCCTCGATTTATGGCTACCAGGAAATTCTGAACGAGGAGTACGTCCGGGCTTATGGGCTGGGCAGCGAGCTGGCGTGGCGGTTCGGGGGGATGGACTCGGCGGAGTACTGGGATGTGCTGCGGCGGACGATTGTGGGGGACCATGCGCCGGAGAACGTGGTTCTGCTGGAGGTGGAGCCGGAGCAGCAGAAGACGCGGCCCGACTTCAACGTGTATGCGGACCAGTTGGGCGTTCGGACGATCGACATTGCCAAGGTGCGCAAGGTGGGAGATCGATTGTTCTACCAGCGGGAGGAGGGTGGGGAAGGCTCGGCGTGGGTGCCGATTGAGCGAATTTACAACCGCGCGATTGTTGATGAGATCGAGCGCAAGGGAATTGTTCCAGGTTTCGATTATCGTGAAGAAGTAAGGGTAGAATGGGCAGGTCAACCAAACTGGTATTTTCGGGTGAGCAAGTTTTCGTTGCCCTATCTTTCGGACGCTTCGGTTCCGAAGGCAGTCTTTCTTGACGAGTGGTACGCGGGCCGACGGGATGGGCTGCCCGAGAGCCGCGAACGCTTGCTGCTGAAGCCGCTTTACTCGTTTGCCGGCAAGGGAATTCAGTTTGCGCCGACGGATGCGGAGCTGAGGGCGGTTCCTGAGCAGGAACGCCGGTTGTATCTCTTGCAGGAGCGGGTTTCGTTTCAGCCTGTGATTCAAACTCCGTGGGGGCCGACGCAGGCGGAGATTCGGGTGATGTATTGTTGGCCGGAGGATGCGGGTGAGATGATTGCGATGACGTCCCTGGTGCGGTTGGGTCGTGGGTTGATGATGGGCGTCGACCATAATCGGAACCAGGAATGGGTGGGTGGTTCCAGCGCACTGTTTGTGCGTTAGTTACCAAGTAGTACACGCCGAGAAAGAGTACCGAAAAGAAGTAACTTTTCCCGTTTGCCGGGGTACACTTTCAACGCGACAGGTTTCGCTCCCCCGGCCTAAGCAGTCTGTACGAGAACCAAAGGAGCAGATCAGTGGCAACCAACCCCCTCCGTACGGCTGTACGCTTTCCAATGAAGTTGTCGCTTCGTCTGAAGACGATGGCAGGGACGCTGGAGGCCACGACGGAGGATATCTCCGCCAACGGTATTTTGTTTACGGGCCCGGAACTACCTGGGGTAGATACCCAGATCGAATTCACCATAAGAATGCCGGCGGCAGTACTAGGTACGCCGGATGATGTGACGGTGCATTGCCTAGGGCGGGTGGTACGTCACCAGCAGCATGAGGGTGAGTCCCAGGCGGCAGCAATAATCGACGAATATTACATGAGGGTTTGATCGGATGACGGTCACAGAGACGACTTCTCCAGATTTATTGAGCAGCGAAGAAGATGAGTTGCAGGACCCTTCCGCGATCCGGATTATCCTGGCGGATTCGCAGGCCATTTACCGCGTGGGCATGCGCAAGGTATTCGCACTCGAAGACGACATTCGCGTGGTGGCACAGGCCGAGACGCTGCAGAACCTGTACTCCGCGCTGGTGCGTTTTCCAACCGATGTTGTGGTGCTGGAAGGGCAACTGCTGGCCGGCACGGTGGATGCGATTCCGGAGCTGGTACGGAGGGCACCGCGCGCGAAGCTGATTGTGCAGGTGGTTGAGAGCGACGAGACGAACACGGTGGAGCTGTACCGGCGCGGGGTACGTGGAGTGGTGCCGCGATCGATCTCGCCGGACCTGCTGATCAAGTGCGTGCGCAAGATTGCAGCGGGTGAGACGTGGATCGACAACCAGAGCGTGAGCTGGGTGATCGAGGCATATCGCGCGCAGGCGACGAACCTGACGAGTCCGCGCAGCCAGCCCAAGCTGTCGAAGAAAGAGCTCGCCATCATCAGCTGCATTACGCGGGGCATGCGGAACAAAGAGATTGCCTACCAGATTGGGACCACCGAGCAGGTGATCAAGAACTATCTGCGCAAGGTGTACGACAAGCTCGGTGTCTCCGACCGGCTGGAGCTGGCTTTGTATTGCCTGCACCATCAGCTATTGAAGAAGTACAACGTCGAGGGCGATGAGCTGGTGTTGCTGCCGGATGCGCGGGCGGATGCTGCGGCGGGGCAGATGCGGGCAAAGGGGTAAGTGCAGGGCTCAGGGGTCAGGGCTCAGTTGGTTGGGGTCAGTGGTCAGTGGTCAGTGGAAAGAGTGAAAGCCCCGGGATTGTCTCCGGGGCTTTCTGCATTTGCTGCGGCCGTTCTTCGCGACCTAAGAGTAATGAGTCTTTCCCTGAGCCCTAGGCCCTGAGCCCTGACCCCTGTTTACTGCTTGTCCATTTCGATGTCGATGGTGAAGGTGACATCGTCCCCGAGCATGGGGGCGGTGTACTTCTGGCCGAAGTTGAAGTCTTTGCGGCTGAGGGTGCCGGTGGCGGAGAAGCCGCTGACGATGGAGTCGTGCATGCCTTTCTGCGGGGCGGCGGGGCCGTCGACGTCGAGCGTGATGGGCTTGGTGACGCCTGCGAGGGTGAGGTCGCCGGTCATCTTGAGCTTGCCGCCTTCCTTAAAGACGCGGGTGGACTTGAAGGTGAGCGTGGGGAACTGGGCGACGTTGAAGAACTCCGGCGACTTGAGGTGGTTGTCGCGGGCAGCTTCGTCGGTGTTGACGGTGTTGGCGTCGATGGTGGCCTCGACGGAGGAGTGCTCGATGTTTTTGTCGTCGAGGTGCACGACGCCGGAGACGCCGTGGAGCGCGCCGTTGACGTGCGAGACGCCGAGATGCAGGATGCGGAACTCGATGCCGGAGTGCGCGGTGTCGATCTTCCATGCGGTGGTTTGAGCCGAGGCGGCTGTGGCGGCGAGGCCGGCGGCGACGAGCAGCGCGGCGGAACGAAGGATCTGCTTCATGGACTTTACCTCGAAGGATGAAAGATTCTGCGCCCAGCGATAGGAGCCTCGCGGAGGCGGCAGAGGAATTGTCGGTTTACGGAGCTTGGATGAGTGCCAATTGGATTCGGTTCGAATAATTCATGTTGTCACATCTTTTCCTTCACGACGGCGAAGGGCGTAGACTTCTGCGTGGAGTGAAGGATATGGGACAGAGTGGGATTTTGGAAGCGAACGAGCTGAAGTTTGCAGCGCCTTACCTGATTGAGCAGGATTACGCAGCGTATACGCCGGAGCAACATGCGCTTTGGGCCGAGTTGGTGGGGCGGAGAATGCCGCAGTTGCGGGAGCATGCTTCGGAGGTTTATTTAGCCGGCTTCGAGCAGATTGGGCTGAAGGAAGACCGTCTGCCGCGGCTGGCGGATGTGAGCGCGAGGCTGGCACCACGGACAGGGTGGGCGTCGACTCCGGTGAGTGGCTTTTTGCCGGCGAATGCGTTCTTCGAGATGCTGGCGGCGCGGAAGTTTCCGACGACGACGTGGCTGCGGTCGCGGGAGTCGATGGATTACACGCCGGAGCCCGATATCTTCCACGACGTGTTTGGCCATGTGCCGATGCATGCGCACCCGGTGTTTGCGGATTTTCTGGAGCATTACGGGAAGGTTTGTGCCTCGGTGATCGATCGGCCGGAGGCTTTGGAGCGGCTGGGGCGTTTGTTCTGGTTCACGGTCGAGTTTGGGTTGATCCGCGAGCGTGGGGAGATCAAGGTGTATGGCAGCGGGTTAATCAGCTCGCACGGGGAGTGTACGCGGGTGTTGAACGGCGGGTGCGAGGTGCGCGATTTCGACGTCGACGCGGTGATGAACCAGGAGATGCAGACGAGCGAGATGCAGCCGGTACTGTTTGCGGTGGAGTCGTTTGAACAGATCTATGAGGCGGCTAAGGCGGCTGAGTCACGGATCTAAGGGCGGGGAAGACTTGTCCTGCCGGACGGGCCCGCTTGTCGCGCGGGGCGACCACTTCGTGGGGTGATTGCTTCGCGTGGCCGCGCGGCACGATCTATGTGCCGACCAACGGGAGGACCACGCGAAGCTCCCGGCGTACGCAGTACCCGCCGCCCGCGGTGAGGGCGCCCGTCCGGCAGGACATGCTTGTAACCGTCTTCAGGTAAGAATAGAAGGCATGATGAAGCGGGTGGTGTTGCTCTGGTTTGCGGCGGCGATGTGTGCGTTCGGTCAGAACGTCAAGGTGATGATGCTCAGCGATCTGCACTTCGATCCGCTGCACGATCCGGCCAAGGCGGAGCGGCTGGCGGCCGCGCCGGTCGAGGGTTGGGATGCGATTTTGAAGGAGCCGGCTGCGGCGGGGCAGGCGGATGCGTTTGAGGCGCTGCAGGTGGGGTGCCACGCGCGTGGGGTGGACTCGGACTATGTGTTGATGAAGGCCGCGCTGGATGCGGCGGGCGAACAGGGCAGGGGTGCGGCGTTTGTCACCGTGACCGGCGACCTGCTGGTGCATGGGTTCGACTGCCGCTATAAGCGCTTGTTCAAGAGTGAAGATGGTTACGCGGCGTTTGCGGAGAAGACGGCCGTGTACGTGATGAGCCATGTGGAGGCCGCGTTTCCGGGAGTTCCCGTGTATATCGCGGGCGGAAACAACGACTCAGCGTGCGGAGATTACAAGCTGGGCGACGACGATCCGTACCTGGCGGCCACGAAGAAGGTGGTGATGGATGGTCTGCGCGGGCGGGCGACGAAGCAAGAAGCCGCGGAGTACGGACTGGACGGGGACTTCAGCGTGCTGGTGCCGGGTTTGAGGAAGACGCGGCTGATCGTGCTGGACGATATTTACCTTTCGGGAGGGTACTCGGATTGCGGCGGCAAGGCGGATGCGGCGGCGGGTGCGGCGCAGTTGGCGTGGTTGGAGAAGACGCTGGGCGAGGTGAAGGCGCGGGGCGAGCAGGCGTGGGTGATCGGGCACATTCCGCCGGGGGTGAATGTCTACTCCACGCTGACAAAGGCGAAGAAGAATATCTGTGGCGAGGGTGGGGTGAAGATGTTCCTGGCCAACGATGGGTTGGAGGAGACGCTGGCGAAGCACGCGGATGTGGTGCGGCTGGCGGTGTTCGCGCATACGCACTTCGACGAGGTGCGCTTGCTGGGGAAGGTTCCGGTGAAGATGGTTGCGTCGGTTTCGCCGGTGAACGGGAATCGGCCGTCGTTCACGGTGGCGTCGGTGGAGAAGAGCACCGCGGTTTTAGAGGATTTTGCGGTGTATGTGGCCTCGAACACGACGGGTGTGGATACGACGTGGGAGAAGGAGTACGACTTCCGCGAGTCGTATGGGGTAAAGGATTTTTCAGGGAGCTCGATTGCCGGGCTGGTTGGGAAGCTCCAGGCGGATGAAAGTGGGTCGGAGGCGGCGAGCCGGAGCTACGAGACGTACTTCGCGCCGGGGATGATTCCGGTGCTTGGGTTCGTCTGGCCGAAGTATGCCTGCGCGCTGAACCATGTGACGGAGGAGTCGTACAAGGCTTGTGCTTGCGTTGGGAAGTAGGCTTCAAGGCAAGAATCGTGAGCTGACAGCTGGCAAGCTTTGAGCTGTCAGCTTGAGGCGTTGGGGAGCTTTCGGCTGGTTAGGTGCTTCGTTGCTGGAGCTGGATGGCTTGGCCGATGAGCAGGAGGAGTGGGGCTGGGCCAAGCTGGGAGTGCGGGAGTTCGGCTAAGGTGGTTGAGGTGACGTGCTGGTCGGGAGTGGTGGCTTTGGAGACTGCGGCTACAGGTGTTTCGGGGGGGATGCCGGAGCCGATGAGCGAGGCGGAGAGCGTGGCGAAGTCGCGGCCGGGCATGTAGAGGACAAGGGTGGATTGCGCGGGGAAGGCACCCTCCCAGGCAATTGGATTGGGCTTGTCGACGGCGTGGTGGGCGGTGGCGAGGATGAGCTTTGAGGCGGAGTTGCGGTCGGTGAGCGGAGTTTGGAGCGCGGCGGCGACGGCGAACGCGGCGGTGATGCCGGGAACGATTTCGAAGGGAATTTGCGCGGCGCGAAGGGCTTCGATCTCTTCGTTGGCGCGGCCGAAGATGAGCGGATCGCCCGATTTGAGGCGCAGGACAGATTGATTCTGGCGGGCATGGCGGAGCATCAGCTCGTGGATGCCGGCCTGCGTGATGCGTGGCTGGCCGCAGCGCTTGCCCACTGGGATGATCTCGGCCGACGGGCTGGCGAGATCGAGGATCGCATCGGAGACGAGGTCGTCGGGCAGGATGATGTCGGCGGTTTGCAGCAGGGCGTGGGCGCGGAGGGTGAGGAGGTCGGGCGCGCCCGGGCCGGCACCGGCGAGGTAGACGGTTCCGGGTTGGGCTTCGCGGTGAGCTCCGTTCTCCCACATCTCAGAGTCGAGATGTGGGGCACCCGGGCTCATTGCTCTCCTCGCGAGTTGGTGAGGGCGTGGGCGCGGGCGTAGGCACGCGAAGGACACGCGTCGAAGCCGCAGACTTCGCGCTGGGCGAGGGTGTGGAGGAGTTGTTTGCGGGCTTCGTTGAGGGGTTCGAGCTGGAGGACTTCGCGGCGGAGGTTGCCGAGCTCTTCGAGCCATTGGCCGAGGTCGAGCGGGAGCGCGGCGTTGAGCTCCTTGCGCAGGCGCTGGGCGAGCGCGGGGCTGGCGCCGGCGGTCGAAATGGCGATCTGGAGGTCGCCGCGCTTGACGATGGAGGGAAAGTAGAAGTCGCAGTAGGGCGGGTCGTCGACGGCGTTGCAGAGGATCGATTTGCCCGTAGCTTCGAGGTAGACGGCGCGGTTGACGGCGGGGACGTTGGTGGCGGTGACGACGAGGAAGGTGTTGGCGGCGATGTCGCCGTCGCGGTACTCGCGTGGGTGCCAGGTGAGCTCGCCGGCGGCTGCCAGCGACTGGATGGCGGGTGAGGCTTCGGGCGCGATAACCGTGACTGCGGCTTCGGCTGCGCGGAGCGATTCGATCTTCGATTCGGCCAGGTTGCCGGCGCCGATGACGAGGCAGGGACGCGCGGTGAGCTTGAGGAAGATGGGGAAGAGCGACATGCGGGACTCCTGCCTCGATGATACGGGGAAATATTTTTGCCGGACGCCGCAACTTTCTTTTCGGGGCTTGGTTTGAAGGGGCAAATCACCCGATTGTCTGCGGTCGTTCGCCTATTCCACGGCCGAAAGAGCTTGGTAGAGTTAGGGCGACAGCAGTCGATCCGTTGGTACGCGCACTCCACCCGCCTGGGCACGATAGGCGATCAGCAGGGCAAGGTACGTCACAACAGAGTTGGCACGACGTGTACGACAGGAGGCCGCGGTATGCAAAAGGTAGTGTTGAGTCTTTGTTCGTTGGTTCTGGTGGGAGCTCCGGTGTTGGCGCATGCGGATGATGCGTTGTTCCCGGCGGGTTCGATCATCTCGTGCACGGTTTCCGAGGGGAAGATCTCGTCGAAGACGACGGCGATCGGCGACCCGGTGTTGTGCACGCTGAACCCGGTAGAGAAGTATGGGCGCAGCCAGTTTCCGTATGGCAGCTATCTGGAAGGGCGGTTCGAGGCTTACAAAGATCCGGGCCACTTCGTTGGCAAGGGCTGGATGGAGCTGAAGTTCGACCGGATGTTTATCGGCAATCGCGTGGTGCCGATGTCGGCGAAGGTGATTTCGGTGCCGGGGTATAAGGTGGCGAACGATGGGCGGATTCTGGGCAATGGGCACGCGGTGCGCGACACCATCGAGTGGCTGATCCCGGTGCTTTGGCCGATCGACCTGATCAACCTGCCGCGGCGTGGGCCGAGACCGGTGATCAAGCCGGAGACGCGGCTGACGCTGGAGCTGATGGATGATCTTGGGCTGCCGGACAACGACATCGGCTACGCGCCGCAGCAGTATGCGCACCAGTCGGCGCTGATTGAGCGCGTTCCGCAACAACAGCAGCAGGCGTACCAGCCCCCGATGCAGCAGCAGCCTGCGGCTCCGCAGCAGGTCTTCTATCAGAACTTTGCTCCGCAGCAGCCGGCACCGGCTCCGCAGGTGGTGTATCAGCCGGTGTACCAGCCGCCGGTGGTGGTGCAGGCGCCGCCGCGGGTGGTGTACCGGTATGTTCCGGTTGCGCCCCCTCCTCCGCCGCCGGTCTACTATCCGTATGGGTACCGTTACTACGGGCCTGGGTACTAAGGCGATCTCAGCTTGGTGTGAGAAGTGGCGCCGTAGCTTCTGCTGCGGCGCCACTTTTGTTGGGTGGTAGGCTTTCTCGAAGGCGGGAATCCTCGATCCGGTAAGCTTCATCCGAAGAGTGATGATGGGTTTCTCTTCGTTTTTCCGCTTTTTGGTGGGATTGGGCCTGGTATCGGTCGGATGGTGCGGGGTGGCGCGGGCGGATGCGGTGCTGCTGATGGAAGATCCCGTGAAGAGCCTGGAGGGAAGGTTCACTTCGGTGGGGCACTCAGCCGTGTGGTTCGATGATCTCTGCTCCGATGACCATGTGACCATTCGGGCATGTGGGCCGGGCGAGATGGGTGTCGTGGTGAGCCGGTATCCGGGGCTCGCGAGCAAGCAGGACTGGCTGGCAATGCCGGTGGCGGAGTACCTGTTTTCGGTCGATCGCGAAGACGATGTGCCAGCAACCGTGACCAGGGAGCAGTTTGCCGCAATGCAAGCGGCGTTCAGGGCGCGCCATGAAGCGACGTTTGCCGAGAACCCGGGCTCGAAGGGCTGGGCGCAGATCTCGGGCGAGGCGTACCGGCGCCGCATCGTGATGGTGCGGGTGCGGACGACGCCGGCCGAGGATGCCCGGGCGATGGCCTGGCTGAACGCGCGCAGGAACGTGAGCAGGTTCAATCTGTTTTATCCCAACTGCGCGGATTTTACGGGCGCATTGCTCTCCCAAATATTTCCGCGGGCGTTCCACCGAAGCTACTTCTTCGACGCGGGAATTATGACGCCGCGGCAGAATCTGCAGAGTCTCCACTGGTATCTGGAACGGCATCCGCAGCAGCGGTGGAGCGTGGCGGTGCTGCCGCAGGTGCCGGGCGAGATGCCGCGGAGCGGGCATCTGCGCGGGATTACGGAGGCGTACCTCAAGAGCTGGTGGTTCATGCTGCCGCTCGATGTGCTGGATCCGTTTGAACTGGGGACGGTGACGGCTTCGGGTTTGCTGGATCACCGCTACCGGGGCAAGGAAGGTGTGGTCGTTGGGCCGGGAGAGTTTTTTGGAGATGCGGTCGTGGCCTCGCGCTAATTACTTCCCGGCTTCTGGCGAAGTGCGTACACGGGGAGAACGAATCAAGAACAGATGAAAGCAACTTTTTCCCTCAGGACCAAAGCCCCGTCAGCCCGATAGCGATTTGGCCCTTAGGGCTGAAGGCCCGTTACATAACAGCCTAGGCCGAAGGCCTAGGTCCCGAACCCAACCGGGACGGAGCGCTGAAGGCGCGACACATCGATAACGCTCTACCCAACGAAAATCCACTAGGTTACAAGTTGAGGTGCCGCATTCTTGGTCAACTCCAGCTGCAGGCGGTCGACCATGCCGTCGCGCAGGTGCTCTGCCACAGAATGTAGCAGCAGAGCGTGAAGAGGATGGCCAGCGTGGGGATGGTCCAGAGATAAAGGCGCATGGGAAGGGTCTCGCCGAGCGCAAGGCCGGCATCCGGGTTATGGCGCGCCGGCCAGCGGAAGAGGATGCCGGCGGCAAAGCAGATGCCGGTCGCCAGGGCAAGCGCGGGCAGCGCAAGCAGCAGGCGGTCCTGCCAGCGCGGCTCCGGGTAAAAGAAGGCACGCGCGGTCAGGTGCAGGAGCGAGAGGATCGACAGCAGGAACGACGCAGCTTTGGAGAGGTCGAGGATCACTGGTCCCCCTATCGTGGGACCAGTATAGAAGCAACGGCAAGGGCACCCTTACGCCGGGCGGGCGGTACTGCGTACGCTGGACGCGCTTCGCGCAAGTGCGCTACGCGTCGGGGGCGTGACGGCCGGCGGCTGGTGGAGCGTCGCGTTCGACGGGGGCAATCGCCGTGCCGTTCAGCTGCGCGCGCAGTTCGTCGTCAGACGTCCGCGCGAAGTAGGCGCGGAGATCTTCGCCGGGCTGGCGCGAGAAGAGGTAGCCGCGCAGAAGCCGCTCGACTGCGGCGGGGGTCTCCGCTGCCGAGGCTCTAAATCCCAGGGGGCGAGCCGCCCTGGCGTAGCGGCCGACCGCGCCTCCGACGCAGAAGTAGAAGGCGTCCGTAATCTGGCCGTCGACCTTCAGCTTCTTGCCTTCGAGCCCAATGTCGGCAATCCAGTGCTGCCCGCAGGAGTTGGTGCACCCGGTCACGTGCAGCTTGATCTGCTGGTCGAAGCCGGGCAGACGCTCTTCCAGGTCGCTGACCAGCCACTTGGAGAAGGCCTTCGTCTCCGCAATCGCGAGCTTGCAGAACTCGGTGCCGGTACATGCGATGGCGCCGCGCCAGAAGGGTGAAACTTCGACATGAAGGTCGAGCGCGTGGAGGTCGGCGACCAGCGCCCGAACGTTCTCGTTCTTGATGTTGACGAGGATCATGTTCTGCATGATGGTCGCGCGCAGATGCCCGTCGCCGTGCTTCTCCGCGAGGTCAGCGAGCGCGGTGAGCTGGTCCCCAGACAGCCGACCGCGCAGCACGGAGGCACCGACGGACGAGAGGCCGGGCTGTCTCTGCGGAGTGATGCCGATATGGTCGCGGTAGACGTCGTCCGGGACCGGGTCTTCGGTCACAGGTGACGGGTCGAGCTTGTAGCCGAGTTTCGCCTCGATCGCTTCGAGCATGGTTTCGGCGGTCCAGCCGTGGCGCATGAAGAGGTACTTGATGCGGGCGCGGGTGCGGTTTTCGCGCAGCGCGTCCTGCTCCTTGAAGATGCGGACGACCGCCGTGACGACTTCGAGAGCCTTGTCCTGCGGGATGAAGGCCGGGATACGCACGGCCATGTGCGGCTCGGTCGAGAGCCCGCCGCCGACGCGAAGGGTATAGCCGGTTTCAAGCAAACCGTTCACCTCGCGGTTGATCGCGGTGAACGCAACGTCGTTGATCTCGGGGTAGGAGCACCACAGCGGGCAGCCGGTCACGGAGATCTTGAACTTGCGCGGAAGGTTGTAGAACTCGGGGTTCGCCGTGAGGTGGTGGGCAATCTCAACCGCGAGCGGCGAAGAGTCTACGAGTTCGTGGTGGTCGAGCCCGGCAAGCGGGCAGCCGGTGACATTGCGCACGACGTCGCCGCACGCGCCCTTCGGGCTCAAGCCGATTTCAGTCAGGCGGTCGGTGATCTCGACCAGGTCGGCGATCGTGAGCCAGTGGAGCTGGATGTTCTGGCGGGTGGTGATGTCCGCCAGGTTGCGCGCGTGCTTCTTTGTGATGTCGCCGATGGTGCGCAGCTGATGCGAGGTAAGCAGGCCGTTTGGCAGGCCAATGCGCATCATAAAGAATTCCGTTGCTTTACCCTCGCCGCCCACACCGCCGGTAGCGCCCAGCCCGTCGCCCTGCGTATAAATGCCCCACCATTTAAAGTAGAGGTTCGACCAGGCAGGATCGACCGCGTCGCGGCCCTGCTGGGCGTAGCCGCGAACCTCGTCCCAGGCCTCCCATGGGTTTTTGGCGAGCTTGAGGCGCTCGGAGCGCTGGGCTTTGGTTTCTTTGGGGGCTGCGGGAACGGGCTGGGTCTCGGTAGGCATTAGTCTTTTAGATGCTTTCGGCTTTTTTAGGGTTCGCGGCGAGAGAAAGCCCACGTTTATGGCGTGGGCGCTTGGGCTTTGGCTTGTTTGATCCGGGAAGATCGCTTCAGGCAAAGGGGCAGCGCGTCGGCGGGGGACAACAGGACGCGGTGCGGAGGGTGAAGATCATCTTTCATAGGGTAGATGGGTTGAGAAGCAAAGGCAAGTGCGCCCTGATGCCGGAGCACTTCGTGCCGTCCTCGAAAGGCCCACCACTTCGTGGCGTTTTGGACCGCTTCGCGGTGACTACTGCTGTGCGGGCGGGTGCCTGGCTTCGTAGAGCTTGGCGTCGATCAGGAAGCGGAACCAGAGGGTCTGCAACACGCAGAAGATCAGGCCCTCGGTCCCGTCGAGAAAACCCAGCTTGAAGAAGTAACGGTAGAAGAACAGGGCGATTGCGCGTGCGAACAGCGGCGCGCGCTCGTAGAAGCCTTTATAGAAGCGCTTGCGCTGCACAATGTTGCCAGTGGCGCTGGCTTCGACGCGGCCGATGACGGAGTTTTCCCTGAGCTCCTGGACCTCGGCGTCGGTCCACCGGTTGTGGCGCGTGGTCCATTCCGAGAGCGACATGTGGATGTCGTCGATCATGGAGGTGCGCAGCTGGGCGGTGGGGCCGGTGCAGAGGAAGTGCTGGTCGTACTTGCGCTCTTCGCAGCGGCCGGCGCCGGTGCGGAACAGGCGCATGTGCCAGGTAGGCGCGAGGTTGTGACGGAGAACCTTGCCCATGAAGCGGAGGTAGCGGGCGACGAAGTAACCCGCCACCGGCGGGTCGGCGGGTAGCCCGGCAATCTCCGCGCGCAGCTCAGGCGAGAGGGCTTCGTCGGCGTCTAAATGCAGCTGCCAATCGCAGGCGATTGGCAACGAGTCGATGGCCCAGTTGCGCTGCGCGCCATAGCTGGAGAACGGGTGCTGGTGGATGTGGGCATGGAAGGCGCGGGCGATCTCGAGTGTCGAGTCGGTCGAACCGGAGTCGACGATGTGGACGTCGTCGGAGAGGCCGGCGATGGAAGAGAGGGTGTTCGGGAGCGAGTCTGCGGAGTTGAAGGTGAGCAGGACGATGGTGGGCTTCACGAACTGATTATCACTTGAAACGACTTATGGGAATGAAAGACTTGTCCTGCCGGACGGGCCCGCTGGTCGCGCGGGGCGAGCACTTCGTGCCGTCTTGGGCTTCGCGCGGGCCTCCCGCTGGTCGGCAAGAGAATTCTGTGCCGACCAACGGGAGGATCGGGCGAAGCTCCCAGCGTACGCAGTACCGCCGGCCCGGCGTCAGGGCGCCCGTCCGGCAGGACATGCCGTTGACGGTAGAATCTACTCTCAATCGATTTTCGGGCTTGGGAGATTGCATGGGAGCATGGAGAATGGCGGCTTTGGTCGTAGCGGGAGCGTTATCTTTGGGCGTGGCACATGGACAGGATGCGGGGTTGGCTCCGGGCAACCCCTTCTATGCGAAGAGCACGCTGCCGTTTCAGGCTCCGGCGTTCGACAAGATTCACAACGAGGACTACGAGCCGGCGCTGCTGGCGGGCATGGCCCAGCAGACCGAGGAGATGCGGAAGATTGCGGATAATCCCGCGGCGCCGACGTTTGAGAACACGATTGTGGCAATGGAGCGCACCGGCGAGCTGCTGGACCGGACCGATGCGGCGATGAGCGCGGTTTCGGGCGCGTATACGAATCCTACGATCGAGAAGATTGAGGAGGAGATGGCGCCGAAGCGTGCAGCGCACGCGGATGCGATTTACCTGGACCGCAAGCTGTTTGCGCGGGTGCAGAAGCTTTGGGACGAGCGCGCGGGGTTGAAGCTGGATAGCGAGTCCGAGCGTCTGCTGGAGATTACGTACAAGCGCTTTGTGCATGCGGGCGCGAAGCTGGATGAAGCGAATAAGGCGAAGCTGAAGGAGTTGAACGCGGAGGAGTCGACGCTGTCGAATGCGTTCAGCCGGAAGCTTTTGGCCGCGACCAAGGCTGGGGCATATACGACGACGGATGAGGCGGCGCTGGCTGGACTGAGTCCGGCGCAGGTGGCGAGTGCGGCGGCCGCAGCAAAGGCGCGCGGCAACGAAGGGTACGCCCTGCCGCTGCAGAACACGACCCAGCAGCCGGTGCTGGCGCAGTTAAGCGTGCGCGCCACACGCCAGGCAGTGTTCGAAGATTCGTGGAACCGCGCGGAGAAGGGTGGCGACAACGATACGCGCGCAACGATTGCCAAGCTGGCGAAGGTGCGGGCGGAGAAGGCGAAGCTGCTCGGCTTCGACACGTATGCCGCCTGGAAGCTCGAGAACCAGATGGCGAAGACACCCGACGCAGCGATCCACTTCATGGATGCGCTGGTGCCAGCCGCCACGGCGAGGGCGGCACGGGAGCAGAAGGATATTCAGGATGTGATTGATGGGCAGCACGGCAGGTTTACGGTCGCGCCGTGGGATTGGGAGTTCTACGCCGAGCAGGTGCGCAAAGCGAAGTACGATCTCGATGAGAGCGAGGTGCGGCCCTACTTCGAGATCAACCGCGTGCTCGAGGATGGCGTGTTTTACGCGGCCAATAAGCTATATGGGATTACGTTCAAAGAGCGGCACGATCTGCCGGTGTGGGCGCCGGATGTGCGCGTCTTCGAGGTCTTCAACGCGGATGGCTCGCACCTGGCGCTGTTTTATTGCGACTACTGGAAGCGCGACAACAAGCGCGGCGGCGCGTGGATGTCGAGCCTGGTGGGGCAGTCGAAGCTGATGGGAACCTCGCCGGTGGTCTATAATGTGGCAAACTTTACCAGGCCGGCCGAGGGGCAGCCCGCGCTGATCTCGTCGAGCGATGTGATTACGATGTTCCATGAGTTCGGCCACGCGCTGCATGGGATGTTCGCGGATGCCGAGTATCCGAGCCTGAGCGGAACCAGCGTGCCGCGGGATTTCGTCGAGTTTCCCTCGCAGTTCAACGAGCATTGGGCGCTCAATCCCGAAGTCTTTGCGCATTACGCGAAGAACTACCAGACGGGCGCGCCCATGCCGGCTGAGCTGGTGGCGAAGATCAAGAAGTCGGCTGACTTCAACCAGGGGTACGCGCTTACCGAACTGCTTGCCGCCGCAGAGCTCGACATGCAGTGGCACACTCTCCCGGCGACCGCGCCGGAGCAGGATCCGGACGCATTCGAGAAGGCCGCGCTGACGAAAAAGGATCTGCTGATCGAGGCTGTGCCGCCACGCTACCGGTCCAGTTACTTTTCGCACATCTGGGGCAGCGGCTATGCGGCCGGCTACTACGCATATCTCTGGAGCGAGATGCTGGACGACGCCGCCTACCAGTGGTTTGAAGACCACGGCGGGTTGACGCGGGCGAATGGCGATCGCTTCCGCAAGATGGTGCTTTCGCGTGGGAATACAGAGGACCTTGGCACGATGTACGATACGTGGCTGGGCGGCGAGCCGAAGATTGAGCCGATGCTGAAGCAGCGTGGGCTTCAGTAGAGGCAAGTGCAAGTGCGCCCTCATCGCGGGCGGCGACCACTTCGTGGGGTTTTCGACGGCTTCGCCGTGTTTTCGAGGAGAGGTATGAAGATTGCGGTTCGCATTGCGTTATTGGTTTGTCTGACTGGGGTGTCGCAGGCGCAGGCGCCGGCTGCGCCGCAAGGTACGCTGTCGCCGAAGCAGACGATCACCAGCAAAATCTACGACGGCATGGTCTCAAACTACTGGACCTATGCGCCCGCAGGCTACGACCCCAGCAAGCCGGCCGCACTGATGGTCTTTCAGGATGGCGAAGGCTACCTCGACCGCAAGGGCGACCACGCGGCGTTGAACGTGATCGACGAGCTGATTGCAGCGCACAAAATTCCAATGATGATTGCCGTGTTCACGAACCCGGGGGACATCTCGGGTGCGCCGGGAACACCGACGTATGAATTCGTGGCAGCTTACGGCAAGAAGTGGGATCGGACGCTGAAGGATTCGATGCGCTCGACCGAATACGATACCGTTTCGGATCGCTATCCGCGTTTTCTGCGCGATGAGCTGCTGCCGGAGGTGGAGAAGACCTACAAGCTCCGGCAAGATGCGTATTCGCGGGCGATCACGGGCTTGTCTTCCGGCGGCATCTGCGCGTTCAACGCGGCTTGGATGATGCCGGACCAGTTTTCGCGGGTAATTACGTGGATCGGCTCGTTTACGGCGATTCAGTGGCATGAAGATCCGAAGGTGGCGGATGGCGGGCAGGACTATCCCGACAAGATTCTGCGCGAGGATCACCGGAACATGCGCGTGTGGATGCACGATGGCAGCGGCGACCAGGAGAATCCAAAGTATGGGTCGTGGCCGATGGCAAATATTCGCATGGCGAATGCGCTGAAGCTGAAGGGGTACGACTTCACCTTCACGTTTGGCACCGGACCGCACAGCGCGAAGGAGGGTGGCGCGGAGTTTGCCGACGAGATGACGTGGTTGTGGCGAGGATACGATCCGAAGCTGACCAGCGAGACCTACCAGCAGGACGCGGCTGAGAAGGCGAAGCCGCCGTTCCGCGTAAGTCTGTTACCTCGATAGCTTGGTGCCGACCAACGGGAGGCCCGCGCGAAGCTCCCGGCGTACGCAGTACCTCCCGGCGTACGCAGTACCGCCGGCCCGGCGTGAGGGCGCACTTGCTTCTAGAAAAAGATCTCCATAAAAACATCGGCACGAGCATAAGGCGAAGGCGCAAGCCGTTCCTCCGGAATGTGGCGGAAGCCGAGCGACTCGTACAAGCGAATGGCCGGCGTGAGGATGTGGTTGGTTTCGAGGTAGAGGCGCGTGGCGCCCATGGCGCGAGCCTGGTCGATGGTGTGCTGCAGCACGCGGCGGCCGATGCCGGCGCCTTGCGCGGAGGGTGTGACGGCCATCTTGGCGACTTCAAACTCGCCCGCTGACATGGGAATGAGCGCGCAGCAGCCGATTGCTTCTTCGCCGTCGAACGCGAGGAAGATGGCGCCGCCGGGATCAATAATCTTCTTCTGTGGATGCGCGAAAGATTGCTCGTCGGTGGGCTCGAGCGTGAAGTAATGGGTGATCCACTCTTCGTTGAGCCGGCGAAACGTAGGCTCGTCGCCGGGCTGAAAGTTGCGGATGGTGATCATTATCTAAACCTAAAGGCAAAAACGTCCTAACGCCGGACGGGCGCCACTTCGTGGGGTCAGTAGCTGCGCGTGGGCCTTCCGTTGGTCGGCGTGAAAGCACGTGCCGACCAACGGGAGGACCAAGCGAAGCTCCCAGCGTACGCAGTACCGACGGCCCGGCGTCAGGGCGCCCGTCCGGCAGGACACGCTTCAATCAGTTGATCGGCAGGTTGCGGTCTTCAACGCTCGGCAGCATCGAGAACTTATGGCGTACATCGCTACCGCGCACCCAGAAGATCACATCCTCGGCGATATTCGTCGCGTGATCGGCGGCGCGTTCGAGATTGCGCGAGACGATGATCGCGTTCAGCGACTGCACGGCAACCAGCGGATGCTGCTCCATCACGGTGACCAGCTCGGACTGAATCTTGCGGTTCATGTCGTCGACTTCGTCGTCCATGGCGATGACGGATTCGGCGAGATGCGTGTCGCCTTCCAGCAGAGACTGGATTGCAGTCCGAATCATGACGCCGACCTTCGCGCCCATGTCTTCGAGGTCGACGGGAAGATGGATCGCGGGCTGAACGTCGAGCTCCGCGGCGCGCGAAGCAATGTTGGTGGACTGATCGCCGATCCGCTCTAAATCTCCGTTGATCTTGATGACGGAGAGGATAAAGCGCAGGTCGATCGCCATCGGCTGTTCCTTGGCGAGCAGGTCGTAGGCCATCTCGTCCACATCGCGCTCCGCGGTGTTAATGGCCTCTTCGATCTCCTTGACGTGGGCGGCGAGCGAGAGGTCGCGGTTGAGGTAAGACTCGACCGAGAACTCGAGCGCCTGCTGGGAGAGCGCGGCCATGGCCAGGAGCTTGTCCTTGAGGGCTACGAGCTGCTGCTGAAAGTGAATACGGGGCATGGCGGTCTCCTTTCGCTATTGTAGTAGCGCTTCGGTGTATGGAATATGACACGAAAGCCGCGCGGCCGCGTGGCTATTGGTAGAGGAGGTACGGTTTGCGGGCCTGCTCAAAAGATTGGATGCCGGAAGTCCAGGTTCGGACGATGTTTCTTGGATCGCTGCCGGCCTTCAGCGCCGCCAGCGTGGCCGCGTTCGCAAGGAGGTTCTTGCAAAGGTCCAGCTTGAACTGGGCAGGGTAAAGGTGGTGCAGGGCGCCGAGCAGTTCGATGCCAAACTCGGGGGAGTCGAACTGCACCGGGTCCGTGACCTGGAAGTGAATCGCAGGGATAGTCTGCCCGTGAAACGGATAGTGGTTGGCGTCGTCGGCGATAGTGAGGTGGACGGGCGTGATCTCGATGCCGGGGATCTTGCGAGCGGTAAGGTAGGTCGCGAGTTCCTGCGCGTCGATCCAGGGCGCACCGAGGTTCTCGAACGGCGTCTCGGTGCCGCGGCCCACCGAGACGTTGGTCTGCTCCGTCAGCCCGACGCCGGGGTACAGGATCGCGGCGGTTGCAGATCTAAGGTTGGGGCTGGGCGCAGTCCAGGGGAGCCGCGTTTCAGGCCACAGCTCTGCGCGCCGCCAGTTTTCGATCGGGATGACGATGAGCTCGGCGTGCAAACCGGCGCGCGTGGCCTGCGGCTTCTCCTGGTTGCCCGCGGTGGGGTCGCCGATGGCCGTGGCGCGGGCGTCGAGCGGGATGGGCAGGTAGTCGGCCTGGACGGCGTTCGCGTTGAAGTAGCGCGCGAGCTCGCCCAGGGTGAGACCGTGCCGCAGCGGCAGCGGCATAAAATCAGTGTAGTTCTCGACACCCTGGTCGCTCGTCGGGCCTTGGACGGCAACTCCGCCAAAAGGGTTCGGGCGGTCTAAAATCACGACCGGAATCCTGGCTTGTGAACACGCTTCGAGGAAGTAGCCGGTAAGTGTCTCGTACGTCCAGAAGCGAGTGCCGGCGTCCTGCAGGTCGATGACGACCGCGTCGAGCTGTTTCAGATCGGACTGTTTCGGGTGTTTGTCAGAGGCTTTCGGTCCGTAGAGGCTGATGACCGGGATGTGGGTGGTCGGGTCGGTCTCGGCCGTAAGGTGCTCGGTATCCTGATGCGCAAAGAGGCCGTGCTCGGGGGCGAAGAGCGTGGTGAGTTCAAGTTCGGGCCCGGCGTGGGCGAGGATGTCGATGGTGCGGTTATTGTGGGAGTCGAGGGAGGATTGGTTGGAGAGCAGACCGATCTTCAGGCGGCCTCCGTGCTGTGAGGCGAGGGTTTTCAGGGCGGCGAAGTGGGTCTGTTCGAGGGTGTCGATGCCGAGTTGGACGTGGGCGCGGTCAACGTCGCTCCAAGGGACGTAGCGAGAGCCCACTTCTTGACGAAGACCCCCAGCAGCTCCGGCGGCGATGGGGGGAGACAGTCGGGCTTCCACGGGCACATCGTCCACGGCGCCGAGCCCGAGAGCCTTGGCGGCGGCGGTGGCCACATCGGCGCGAAGATGCGAAATGGGCCCGGAGTGGGGGATGTGCACGGCGTTCGAGAGCAGGATGACGTAGGTGTCGGAGGTCGGGTCGACCCACAGGCTCGTGCCGGTGAAGCCGGTGTGGCCGAAGCTGCCGGCATGCGTGCGCGTCGTAATGGGGAAGATGCTGCCGCGGGGGCGAGAGTAAGCGGTGTTCAGGTCCCAGCCCAGCCCGTGCGAGGCGACGCCCTTGGTGGTCTCGCCGGACGGGGTGAAGATGGTGGCCGTGTTCACCGCGGTGGCGGGTTCGTTGGGGCTGACCGCCATCTTCAACGTGGCCTGCGAGACGGGGAACGGCCCGGTGTTGTGCAGAAGCTTGTCGAGCAGCGCCTGGGCGAACAAGCTGAGGTCGTGCGCGGTGGAAAAGACGCCGGCATGCCCGGCGACCCCGCCCATGCGGCGGGTGGTGGGGTCATGGACCGTCCCGCGGAGGAGGTGGTCGAAGTCGGGGTTGGTGGCGGCGGTGCCCTGGTCGTCGTGGGCGGTGGGCGCGATGAGGGGCGAAGCTTCTGTACGGCAGATATTCTTGCTGCATGCGCCCCCTGCGGAGGAGGAGGTGCCCTTGGCCGGTTCGTGCCCGAACGGCGGCGGCTCATCGCAGGTGCAATACTCTGATCGGTAGGTGGTATCACCCATGCCGAGCGGGCGAAAGATGTTCGACGTTGCGTAGTCTTCCAGCCGTTGGCCGGACACGTATTCGACCAGCACCCCCAACGTGATGAAGTTGATGTCGGAGTATTTGAAAGTCAGGCCCGGAGGGCCATACGGAACCGAAGCCATCGCCCGCCGAATGCCTTCAGCCTTATCGGGCTTTGCGAGGCCCCAGTCATCCTGCAGGTCCACGTCTGCGGGCAGGCCGGAGTAGTGCGTGAGCAGCTCGCGCACCGTGATATCGCCCTTCCCGTTCTGCGCGAACTCGGGCAGATACCTGGCAACCGGCGCGTCTAAATCCAGCTTGTGCTGGTCGTAAAGCTCCAGGATGGCGGTTGTGGTGACCAGCACCTTGCTCAGCGAGGCCATGTCGAAGATCGTGTCTTCCGTCATCGGCTCTATGGTGGGCTCAAGGGCGCGGTTGCCGTAGGCGTGCTCGAAGACGACCTTGTTGTCGTGTCCGATCAGGACGACGGCACCGGGGAGTTTCTTCTCAGCGATGGCCTGGTCAATCAGGGTGGAGACAGGGGTGAAGTCCGGGGCCTGCTGCTCCTTGGCGAGGGCAATGCGCAAAGAACCCGGCGGTTGCGCGAAGCTCGTCAGGGCGAACAGGGCCAACACAGCCACGATCGCATGGCGCGGCCGGACGAGCGAAAACAGCGTCCCGAGCACGAACGTGGCAATAGCGCCGATCAGGACGTACCAGGTAAAGGCGATCTTCGGAATGGTGAGCGTGCCAAGGTGCATAGGGAAGGTTCCTTGCCAGAGGAATAGGTTAAGCGCAAAACCGAAGATCATCCCCAGAATGGCGCCAAACTGGGTCGCGTACCGCGTCAGAGTGCCGAGGAGGAAGACTCCCAGGAGACAACCGTAAGCAACCGAGGCGATGCTCAGCCCGGTCTCGACCACATGGCCCTTGCCGCCTGCCTTAATGGAGTAGACGGCAATCGCAAACAGCACGATAGCCCAGACGATGGTGGCGAGGCGGGAGACGAGGGTGTTGTTGGAACTTTCGGTGGAGTTGAAAAGACCCACCCTAGCTCCGCGAGGGTGGGGCACCCGGTTTTGTCGCCAGCTCCGAAAGGGGACGTAGAAGTCGATCACCGTGGTGCTGGCGAGCGAGTTCAACGCGGCGCTCAGGTTCGACATCGCCGCCGCCAGAATCGCCGCGATCAGCAGCCCGGCCACGCCGTGGGGCATCTCGTGCACGATGAAGGTGGGGAAGATGCGGTCGGCGCTCGTGAACGTCTGCGGATGCAGGCCATAAAAGACGAACAACCCCACGCCGATCAGCAGGAACAGCGTGAACTGTACGAAGATGACGACGCCGGAGCTCAGCAGCGCCAGCCGTGACTCGCCCAGATTACGCGCGGCCAGCATCCGCTGGACCATCAGCTGGTCCGTCCCATGGCTCGCCATCGTCAGAAACGTCCCGCCGAGCACCCCGGCCCAGAAGGTGTACGACTGCGTCAGGTTGACGGCGAAGTTGAGCCAGTGGAACTTGCCCAGAGGCGCAGCCACGGCGTGAATCTGCGTCCAGCCTCCAGGCACATGCGCGCCCAGCGTCCACAGCGCGACCAGCGTGCCCGCGACGTACAGCGCCATCTGCACCACGTCGGTCCAGATCACCGCCGCCATCCCGCCCTCGAACGTATACAACAGCGTCAGCGCGGAGATGATCGCGATCGCCTTCACGTCGCCCACGTCGATCGCGATGCCGACAACGATGGAGATGGCGAAGACGCGGACACCCTCCGCCGCGGCGCGCGTCAGCAGGAACAGCCCCGCCGTCACCTTATGCAGCGCATGGCCGAATCGCTGGTCGATCAGCTGGTATGCGGTCAGCATCTCGCCCTTGAAGTAGCGCGGCAGGAAGAGCAGCGCCACCACCACGCGGCCGAGCATGTAGCCGAGCACGACCTGCAGGAAGCCGAGGTCGCCGGCAAAGGCGACGCCGGGAATAGAGATGATGGTCAGGGTGCTGGTCTCGGCCGAGACGATGGAAAGCGAGATGGCCCACCAGGGGATGGTGTTGTCGGCGAGGAAGTAGGATTTGAGGCTCTTGCCCTGTACCTTATTGCGGCGGGAGAAGCGCAGCCCGAAGAGGGTGATGGCGAGCAGGTAGGCCGCGACGATTGCCAGATCCACCGGAGAAAGACGGGCGGGGGACAAGTGGGTTGGGGCGATCGGCAAGGTTTGGGCTCCGCGGAGTAGGTTGGGTTGATTCTACTTGGCAGTCCTCGGTCTGCGGAACGAACGGCGAGCTGGATGCGTAGACGGAAGGGACCAGGCATCAGCCGGAGGGCGCAATGAAGACCTTGATCTTGTTTGCAATGCTGTTGTGCGGAGGCGTCGCGCAGGCGCAGGCGGGGTTTGCCGTTGCTTCGATCCGGCCAAGTGCGGAGCGGGTGCCGTTTGAGAGCGATGGCGAGACGAAACTGCTGCCGGGTACCGTGCACATGCGTGACGTCACCATCGAGACCTGCATCAAGTGGGCTTACGGCGTGCAGCGCGCGCAGGTTCTCGGGCCAGGTTTGCTGACCTCCGAGCGCTACGACATCACCGCCAAGGCGGACGGCGTGGCAAGCGAGGATCAGATGAAGGCGATGATGCAGAGCCTGCTGAAGGAGCGATTCGGGCTGCAATTTCATCGCGAGAAGAAGGAGTTGAAGTCGTTTGCACTGGTAGTGGCAAAGGGTGGGCCGAAGCTGAAGAAGGCTGATCCGGACGAGGTGCCCATGCGCCAGAACTATGCGCGCGGAACGACTGCGCGGGCCACGACCATGCCGGAGCTTGCGGACTTTCTCGGCGGCCCGGTACAGAAGCCGGTAGTCGATAAGACCGGGTTGCCAGGGCGCTACGACTTCGCGTTCGACTTTACGAAATACCTGGTGGATCAGCCGAAGGGCATCGACGATTACCTGCTGGTGCTGAACGAAACGCTCGAGGGCGAGCTCGGCCTTAGGCTGGTCCCGGAGAAAGACGTGGTGGATGTGCTGGTCGTGCACAAGGTGGAGAAGGCAAGCGACAACTAGAGGATTTCTCCTTAGTCGTCGAGGTGCTCGTGTGCCCCATGCATCGCGCCCTTTGCGATGCGTGGGACCACGGACTCCGCACCTGCTGGCTAAATGCTCTCGAGCATCTTCCCTGTCGCTCGGTCCTCTTCTGGTCACCGGGCAGTGCAGCGGAGAGACCTGCGGTTAGCGAAGGACCACACAATCCCGGCAACTCACAGTATCCGTTCACTCACGCAACCTATACATTCGAAAAGACTTCCGGCTTGTGCCTTCACTGCATCCAAGCTAAGTCCTTTCTTTGTAATATTTTACCCGTAACCTCAATGGTCGCAATATTTTAGCGCAAACAGGGGGGAGGGGGGTACCCCGGCAAGGGCCGGCATTGGCCCCGGGGCTGCCTACTGGTTTGGCAGCCCCAGCTCAAACGCCGTCGGTAACGTCTTGCTGTCGGCATACTGGCGCTGGACAGCGCGGAAGCGGTCGATGCGGGTTTGCCACTGGAAGATGGTGTAGTCGTAGTGCTCCAGAATCGGCCTCAGCGCATACGGGCGGTTCGAACGCAGCCAGGCTTGCTGGTAAAGGTCGCGCAAGAGCGAGTAGGTGTCGCGGATGTCTTCGAGCCGCCCGTTGACCGCGCGGATCTGCCCGAGATCGTGCCCGACTGTCGCGTGCAGCTTCTTGTCGGAGCTGGCCTGCGCCGCGAGGGCAAGCGAGTAATCCTGGGATATCTCATCCGAGAGCTGGAACTTCAGGCCGATAAAGTCCATCTTGCGCGCCCCCAGTTCGAGCGCGTCGATGGCATCCGGATGCCGGAGCGTGGTGGGGTTCGAGGGATAAGCGTTGGCCGGGTTGAAGTTGGGGATGGTTGGCCCGGTCGGAGTTCCGGGTGCGCTGGTTTCGAGCGGCGCCGGTGCGGGATAGGCAGCGCGGGCATTAGCGATCAGCGTGAGGGCACGCTCCGCGTGCAGGCGCAGCTCGTGCGTGTACGGACGAATCTTGACCCCGACCTTCTGCCCGTCGACCGACCACGGATCGATCCAGAAGAGGCCGTTCGAGGCGTCGCCCACCTTGGCTTGCGCGCGGAGCAGCTCGTGGCAGGCCATCAGCTCGGTCTGCGCCTGGTTCAGGTCGCCGGTGGCGTCGCCGTGGAAGACCTGGGCATAGGAGTCCTCAAACGCCGGGATAGACGATTCGCCGGGCTGCCACGCGGCCGCCGCGCCGAACAGCAGCCCGAACCAGTTCTGGTTGGGCAGGCCCTCGCCGTCGTCGTACCAGGTGGTGTTCAGCATGCCGGTCGAGTGCTGACGCTGGCCTTCGGCCACGAACTGCTGGATGTTGACGAGCGCATCGTTGTCATCCGGATAGACGACCGACCAGCTGCTGACGCCGGGCGCAACCCAGGTCTCGAAGCCGGCCTGCGTAAAGGGCGTAAGGAACTTGGCGAAGCCGCCGGTCGGGTGCGGGTTGTACCACCACGCGACGGCGATGGTGTCCTTCTTGAACTGCTGCGGCAGGTTCTTGAGGATGTTGGGATCGGGATGTTCGGCGGAGGAAGCGCCGACCGAGTTGTACGCGGTTGCGCCCTGCACCAGCGTCTGCGCGATGTCGCCCCAGAAGAGCAGCTTGCGATGGAGCGGCGCGAGCTTGGAGTCGATCGCCTGCAGGAAGTCGAGGTAAACGGGGCCGAGGCCGCGCGTGTCGACCGCATCCTTGGTCTGGCCGAGGCCGAGGTCGACGGTCTCGTCGGCGCCGATATGCAGGAACGGGCCGGGGTAGAGGGTGGCGAGCTCGGTAAACATCTGGCCGATGAGGGTGAGCGAGCCGGGCTGGCCGGGCGCGAGGGCTTCGCCGTGCGGGGTCTCGGCGATCGCGCTGTACTGCTCCCACGTGAGGTTGTGGTGCAGGTGCCCGAAGGCCTCCTGCTCGGGCACGATGGTGACGTGATACTGCGCGGCGTAGGCGACGAGGGCGCGCGCGTCGTCAGGCGAGATGCTGCCGCCCGGAGGCGCGGCCAGCGGGTTCGACGCGTACTGCTGCGTGTGCTCGAAGTACGGCGAGTAGAGGTTGTACTTGTACGCGGCGAGGGTGCGGATAAGCTTTTTCTGGAACTCAAGCGTGGGCACCGGGCCGCGGGACATATCGTCGTGCATGCCGCGGTACTGCAGGGCGGGCCAGTCGCGAATTTGCGCGAGATGCAGGACAGCTGCGGAGCCGTCATTGGTGATGAGCTGCTTGAGCGTCTGCGCGGCGTAGAAAAGCCCCGCCTGGGTGGGCGCGGAAAGCGTGATGGAGTTAGCGCCCGGCGTGATGGTATAGCCTTCGGCCTGCGCCTCAGGCGGCAGATTTCCAGAGGCTCCACGCGTCAGCGTGATCGTAAAAGCCCCGTTTGTGGGGATGTGGCGTTCGGCGAGCGCCTGGGTGAGCTCTTGCGCGGTGAAGCTGTCGGATGAGTCGCTGGAGCAGGTGGCGCAGACGATCCTGACCCCACGTGGAATCGGCTGGGTAGCGCCGGGCTGAAGCTCGCGCGGCGTGGGGATCAAGTGGAGCGGAGTTTGTGCTGCGCAGGCGACGGCAGTGAGCGTGAGAACGGCAGCCAGGCGTGGAAAGGTCATGCGATTCAGGGTAACTCAGTCGCGCGCTGTGCAGCGCCGGCCAATCCGCTAGAGGATGCTGTGAGGCGCGACATCGGAGGGCTGCGGTGTGTCCTTCAGCGTGACGCCTTGAAGCGTCGTGGAGAAGGCACAGAAACCAATCAGCAGGCCGAGTGCGGCTCCGAGGCAGAATTCATGCCAGGTGCCGGAGCGGAAGACAATCATGGCAAGCGCCAGCAGCAGGGTCATGGTGAAGCTCCTCAGCTTAGGATCGCGAGCAGGCGCGCCTGTCGCGGATCAGCAGGCCGAAAGACACCGTGAGCATGGCGCCGATGGCGGCGGTGATCGTTGCGACCAGGGCCAGGCCGGCGAGGCCCGCGGGCTGATGGGCGTGTAACAGGTTCAGCGAACCGGAGAGCGCTGCGGCGCTTCCAGCCAGGACGGTAGCTTTGCGGCGGTTTGGTGACATGGGTCTGCGCATGTGGGAAATTTAGCACGGATAAGATATTGCCATGAGCTTATATTTTGCGGTCGGATCGGCGGAGACGGAGCTATCGGCGGAGGAGATTCGGGCTGGCTTGTTTGAGGCCCTGGGCAAACTGGGCGAGCGCAAGCGCGTGCTTGCGGTTCCGCCGGATTTCACGCGGTTCCATTCGAAGTCGGGTGAGCTGACGAAGATGGCTTGGGAGTTTTACGGCGAGCGCCTGGTGGACGTGCTGCCGGCGCTCGGAACGCACAAGGCGATGACCGATGCGGAGATCGCAAAGATGTTTGGCGCGACGCCGCGCGAGCTCTTCCGCGTGCACGACTGGCGCAATGACATCGTCACCTTGGGCGAGGTCCCGGGTGAGTTTATGCGCGAGGTGAGCGAGGGCAAGCTCGACTACACGTGGCCTGCGCAGGTGAACAAGCTGCTGCGGGAAGGCGGGCATGACCTGATCCTGTCGATCGGGCAGGTGGTGCCGCATGAAGTGGTCGGCATGGCGAATGGGTCGAAGAATATCTGGGTGGGAACCGGCGGCGTGCAGGGAATTCACCGCTCGCACTTCCTGGGCGCGGTGTATGGCATGGAGCGCATGATGGGCCGCGCGGATACCCCGGTGCGGCGCGTGCTGAACTACGCGAGCGAGCACTTCGGCAAGGCGCTGCCGCAGATCGTGTACGTGCAGACGGTCGTCGCGAAGAACGCCGACGGCAAGCTGGTGATGCGCGGGCTCTACATTGGCGACGACAACGAGTGCTTTGAGCTGGCTGCCGCCTTGAGCCTCCAATGCAACTTCCTGATGATGGATCGCGAAATCAGGAAGGCCGTGGTCTTTCTGGACCCGCATGAGTTCCGTTCGACGTGGCTGGGCAACAAGTCGGTTTACCGTACGCGCATGGCGCTGGCGGATGATGCAGAGCTGATTGTGCTGGCGCCTGGCGTGCACGAGTTTGGCGAAGATGCGGCGATCGACCGGCTGATCCGCAGGTACGGCTACTGCGGGACGCCGGCGACGCTGGCCGCGGTGAAGCAAGACCCGGAGCTCGCGGCGAACCTGAGCGCGGCGGCTCACCTGATCCATGGCTCAAGCGAAGGACGGTTCCGCATACGCTACTGCCCAGGGCACCTGACGCGCGAGGAGATCGAGTCGGTGCATTACGATTACGGCGACCTGGCGGAGTACACGCGCAAGTACGATCCGGCGGTGCTGCGCGACGGCTGGAATGTAGTGGATGGCGAAGAGATCTTCTTCGTCTCGAACCCCGGCCTGGGCCTGTGGGCCTACCGCGGGCGCTTTGCAACAAGCAGCACCTAAGCCCACACCGACCAACGGGAGGACCAAGCGAAGCAGTCACCCCACGAAGGGCTCGCGGCCCGCGATGAGGGCGCCCGTCCGGCAGGACAAGGTTTTGCAATCCTCCCATCTTTCGTTAGATTGAAGGAGTCCGACCTCCTCACTCTTGGCTTCAGAAGGAAGTGCATGAGCTCTTCGCAGCGCATCTGGCGTACGTGTCTTTGTAGCAGCTTGTTAATGGCGGGTTTCGTAGCGAGCGCGCAGGTGCCGGCGCCGGTCGCTGTGCTGGGGCATACGCCGGGCGACGACTTCTACCTGGCGAACTACGAGGATGCGGTTAAGTACTTCCACACGGCGGCCGCGGCTACAGACCGCATGAAGATGTTTTCCGTGGGCAAGTCGAGCGAAGGCCGAGATATAGAGGTCGGGGTCATCTCTTCGCCGGCCAATCTCGCGCGGCTTGAGGAGTACAAGAAGGATGCGCGGCGGCTGGCGACGGCCGACGGGCTGGACGACGATTCCGCCCACGCACTGGCGCGAGACGCCAAGGTGATCGTGCACATCGACGGCGGGCTGCACTCGTCCGAGGTTGCGGGCGGCCAGCATTCGATTGCGCTTGCGTACAAGCTGCTCTCCGCGAAGAACGATCCTGAGATCGATGCGATTCTCGACAACGTGATCCTCGTGCTTTGGCCCACCCTGAACCCCGACGGGCAGGACATGATCGTGAGCTGGTACAGGCAGAACGTTGGCACCAAGTACGAGGTTGCGCCGCTGCCCTGGCTCTACCAGGAGTACGTGGGGCACGATAACAATCGCGACGGCTTCATGCTCAACATGAAGGAAGAGCAGGTGGTGGTGAAGACCGAGCTGGAGTATAGCCCGGACATCTTCTACTGCCAGCACCAGACTGCGCCGTTCCCCGCACGCATCTGGATTCCGCCGTTTGCCGACCCGATTACGAGCAACGTGAGCCCGTATGTGCGCAGCTGGCTGAACGTTATCGGTACGAATATGTCTGCCTATCTGGACGAACACAAGATGCCGGGTGCGATCCATGAGACTCAGTTCGATAACTGGTATGCGGGCTTTACGGATTGGGCCGGAGTCTTTCGCGGCGAGATCTCGTTCTTCACCGAAACCGCCCTTTATCGCTACGCGACGCCGCGTTTCTACACGGTGGATGAGTTTCCTAAGCAGTATCAGGATCTGAAGGCCGGTGCGATGTACGGTGCGCCGTGGGAGGGCGGCTGGTGGCATCTGAAGGACGCCGTCGACTACATGGTTGCGGGGTCGATGTCCGTACTCGATCTGGCGGCGAAGAACCGCGAGGCGCTGAACTACAACCGTTACCAATCGGCCCGCGACATGATTCATCGCACCGAGCCGCCGTATGCCTACGTCATCTCCGACAAGCAGCCTGACGTGCCGGAAGCTGGGCTGCTGGCGCAGAAGATGATCGACAACGGCCTCGATGTATACCAGTCGAAGGCCGGGTTCAAGGCGAATGGCATCGACTATCCGGTGGGTTCGTGGGTGATCCCGACGACGCAGCCGTTCGGCGGTATGGCCAAGGAGCTGTTCGAGCGGCAGGTGTATCCGGCGAGCTCCGCCGATGCGACCGCGGCCGGAGGGCATCTGCCCTATGACATCACCGGCTGGACGCTGCCGCTGCAGATGGGCGTCAACGTGGACGCCGTAACCGACCCCATGACGGCCGAGCAGCGGGGAGCCATCGAGAAGGTTTCGGCCGTGAAGCTGCCGGAGGTGTCGGTTGCGGGCGAAGGCACGAAGTTTGCCGTAAGCCACAAGCCGAATGCGGCGTTCAAGCTGGTGAACGCGGTGCTCGCGAAGGGCGGCACGGTCGAGATGGCGTCGACGCCGGTGAAGACCGCGGAGGGCATGGAGACGGGTGCGTTCATCGTCTCGGGTCTGAGCCGTGCGGATGTGAGCGGGTTGGCTTCAAAGTATGCGGTGGCTGCGGTTGCGACCGGCGAGCCGGGGCATGCGGTGCCGATCAAGCGGGCGCGGGTTGGACTCTACCGGCCGTGGACGGCTTCGATCGACGAAGGCTGGACGCGCTGGGTGCTTGAGAACTACGACTATGCGCCCATCAGCCTCTACAACGCGGACATCCGCTCGGCGGGTTTGAAGAGCCGGTACGACGTCATTATTCTGCCGGACATCAGCAGCAAGCAGTTGATGGTTGGTTGGAGCGTCGGCATGGTCCCGGGGCAGTATGCCGGCGGCATCGAGAAGAGCGGACTTGCGAATCTGCAGCAGTTCGTCGAAGACGGCGGAACCCTTGTCGCGTTCAACCAGGCGGCTGCGGCGCTCGTGCCATTGATGTCGTTGCCGGTGAAGAACGTGCTTGAGGGAGTAGCGAGCGACAAGTTCTTCTGCGAGGGCGCACTGCTGCGGGTGCAGCGGTTGCATGGTGACCTTCCGATGAACTTTGGCGTGCCGGAGTCGCCGGTGGTGATGTTCGAGCGCGGCCCGGCTTTTGAGCCGCTGCCAGGCTTCAAGGGTGCAATCCTCGCCAGGTACGCGAAAGACTCAGACCCGCTGGAGAGCGGGCTGATCCTGCACCCGGAGATGCTGAAGGACCACGCGGCCGCGGTTGAGGTCTCGTACGGCAAGGGCCGGGTTTTGCTGTACGGATTCAAGCCGCAGCATCGCGGGCAGGCGCACGGAACGTATCGGAACTTCTTCAACGCGCTTTACGTGTACGAGGATGCGGCGATGCCGAACGATGCTCCGCCGGCTACGGTCGCAAAGGCGACCGTAGCGGCGAAGAAGGTGGAGGAAGATGACGATTACTAAATTCTGCCTGACGGCAAAGAACAACGGCAACGGCGCCCTTGTCGCGGGCGGCGACCACTTCGTGGGGTGTTGGGCGGCTTCGCCGCAACCGCGAAGGGCTACTGCTCTTTGTAGTTGCGGATGAGGCCGCCGTCGACGAAGTACGTGCTGCCCGTGATGTAGGCAGCTTCGTCTGAGGCTAGGAAGGCGACGAGCGATGCGACATCGCCGGGCTCGCCGAGACGGCCTAGCGGGATGTTGCGCAGCAGCGCATCGAGCTCCGGCTTGTTGTTCAACAGCGCCGCGTTGATGGGCGTGTTGATGGCGCCAGGCGCAACGTTGTTCACCGTGATGTTGTACGGTCCAAGCTCCATCGCCATGTCGCGCATCAGCATGCGGATACCACCCTTAGCCGCGCAGTAGCTGGCAAAGTTGGGGAAGACCATGTCTTCGTGCACCGAAGAAATGTTGATGATGCGGCCCGGCTTCTTGTTCTCCATCAGCTTCTGCACGAAGCGCTGCGAGAGGAAGAACGGCGCCTTCAGATTGGTCGCGAGCACGAGGTCATAATCCGATTCGGACGCCTCCCAGAAGGGCGCGTGCTTCTCGACGCCCGCATTGTTGACGAGGATGTCGCAGCCCCCGAGTTGGGAGTAGGTCTGCTCGAAGAGGTTTGCGACTTCGGCAGGCTTGGTGATGTCGGCCTGGACGCAGATGGCTTTGCCGCCCGCGGCTTCAATCTTGCTCTTCACCTGGTCGGCAGTTTCGGGGTGCGAGAGGAAGTCAATGACGACCGCGGCACCTTCCGACGCGAAGCGAATAGCGGTGGCTTCCCCGAGACCTGACGAGGCTCCGGTGACGAGGGCGACTTTTCCGGCGAAGCGAGCGGGCATGATCCATCCTTTGGCGTTGATACGCAACCTTCTTCAAAGGTAGATGCAGGGTTGAGGCTTGCGCGGTTTCTTTTTCATCTTCAATTGAGCGAGGACTCTTGCGACCCATTCGCTCAGGCGCGGCGGTTGCGGAAGAATTGCGTGAGCATGGCGCCGCATTCGTCGGCGAGCAGGCCTGCGGTGACTTCGACGCGGTGGTTGAGGCTGGGGTGATTGAGGACGGATAAGACCGAGCCGCAGGCGCCAGCCTTGGGGTCGGCCGCGGCGTAGACCAGGCGGGCGACGCGTGCGTGCAGGATGGCGCCGGCACACATGGCGCAGGGTTCGAGCGTGGTGTAGAGGGTGGTGCCGAGCAGGCGATAGTTCTGAAGGGCGAGGCCGCCGGCCCGGAGGGCTACGATTTCGGCGTGAGCCGTTGGGTCGGAGGTGCGGAGGACCTGGTTGTTGCCGCGGGCGAGGATGGTCTCGCCGTCTGCGGCGACGAGGATCGCGCCGACGGGAACTTCGCCGGTTGCTTCAGCGGCACGGGCCTCGTCGATAGCTTCGCGCAGGAACACTTCGTCGGCTTCTGGGGTCATCGCGGTCAGCCTGCGGGGGTTCCGGCGGCGTTGTCGCGCAGGATGTCGGCGCGGGTGCGGGGCTGCGACTGCGGACCGAAGAAGCGCTCGATCTCCTTGGCGAGCGAGAGGAGTTTCGGAAGCCGTTCCTGCAATGCAGCGTCTGAGAGTGAGAAGTTCTTCTGCCAGATGCGCTCAAGCGGTGGCAGGATGTTGGCCGCGAGGATCTCGGCCGGCTGCAGGGCGTGCAGGGCGTCGAGCAGCGCGCTCTCCTCCGGATCGTACTCGTCCGCAGGGGCGCCGTCTGCGATCAATCCCTCCGGGTCGGCGGTGCGCACAAGCTCCTGGATGGAGGGGAGATCGGGTGGTGGAGGCCAGGGCCGTGAGACAGGATCGGACATGGCTTGATTGTAGCCAATACGCGTCGTGCCGGACGGCGTCAGCGCAGCTTGGGTGCCATCAATCCGCGTAGCAGCACGGGTGAAAAGGTGACGAGAAAGCCCGCCGCCAGAGTCAGCAGGAGAGCGCTCTGCGTTCGGTGCATCGCGGAGACGGTCCAGGCGAGCAGGATCCAGAAGGACATGTCGGCGGAGGCCGCGAGGTAGACCCAGTCAGAGAACTTGTGCTGGTCGCGGAAGAAATCCATGCGCGCAAGCGGCGGGTACTGCGTAGCGGGCGTGATGGTTAGCCGCAGCAGAACCACGGGCAGCAGGTTGCAGGCGAGGACGAGTGCGATCAATGGGCCGGCGAACGCGGGATAGCGTGGTTCGACATGCCAGGTAAGCAGGATGGTGATGAGGACGTTGAGGGTCGCGCCGGCGTTGACGAGCGCAGGAAAGTGCAGCATGTCGGTGAGGCGGTTCATTTGGTTCAGCGGCTTTTCGGCAGGGTACACAGGCGCGTCTCCTCGGGCGTAAGCCGAGTCTATCGTTGAAGAGACGGGGAGATTCGGTGAGATGAAAACAGAGTCGGTTTGGGATTACCCGCGGCCGCCGCGCCTGGAGAAGACCGCGAGGCGGATCCGCGTGGTGCAGGGTGGAGTGGCGATCGTGGATGCGACGGAGGCGCTGCGGGTGCTGGAGACGAGCCATGCGCCGGTCTACTACGTGCCGCCGGGCTCGGTGTCGGCCGGGGCGCTGCGCGCTTCGTCCTCGCGAGGCAGCTTCTGCGAGTTCAAGGGAGTGGCTTCGTACTGGGATCTGATGACGGAGCGTGGGGTGGTTCGCGATGTGGCCTGGAGTTACGCGAAGCCGTCGCGTGGGTTCGAGGCGATGGCTGGGTACCTGGCGTTCTACGCCAGCCGCGTGGACGAGTGCTGGGTGGATGACGAGCGAGTCCAGCCGCAGGAGGGCGACTTCTACGGCGGGTGGATTACGAAGGATGTGTTAGGACCGTTCAAGGGTGGGAAGGGGACGTGGGGGTGGTGAAAGGCAAGTGCGCCCTCGTGCCGGGCGGGCACCACTTCGTGGGGTGTTGGACCGCTTCGCGGTGATCGTCGGCTACGCTGGCTCCTGCTGCGTCATGCAGTGCAGCGTGCCGAGACCCCAGACGAGATCCACGGCGTGGATGCCGACGATCTCGCGGGTGGGGAAAGAGTGGGCGAGCGTGTTCAGCGCGTGGCGGTCGTTGGGGTCGTTGAAGGTGGGGACGAGCACGACCGTGTTCGCGATGTAGAAGTTGGCGTAGCTGGCCGGCAGGCGCTGGCCCTCGAAGAAGACGGGCGCCGGCATGGGCAGCGGGATGATCTCAAACGGTTCGCCCTTGAGATTGCGTGCGGCGTGCAGGCGCGCGAGGTTCTCTGCAAGCGGCAGGTGGTTTTCGTCGCGGGTGTTCGGTTCGACCGCAGTGACGATCTTGTTTTCGCCGACGAAGCGGGTGATGTCGTCCACGTGGCCGTGCGTGTCGTCGCCGGCGCAGCCGCGGTTGAGCCAGAGCACCTGCTCGATGCCGAGGTGCTCGCGGAAGGCAGCTTCGAGTTGCTCGCGGGAGACCCCGGGATTGCGCTGCTGGACTTCGGATAGCAGGCATTCTTCGGTGGTGATCATGGTTCCCGCGCCGTTGACGTCGATGGAACCGCCTTCGAGGATGAGGCGTTTCAGAGTGCCTTCGACCATCGTCTGCGGCTTACGCTGCGGCATGTTGTAGAGATCGGCGACGTGCTGCGGGATCAGGTTGTCGCGACGCCAGTTGTCGTACTTGGCCCAGGCGTTGAAGCACCAGTTGGTAATCGAGATGGCATCGCCAAGCGTGCCGTCGGGGCGCAGGTCCTTGGTGAAGATGGGGCCGGAGTCGCGCAGCCAGACGCGGTCGGTCGGCCAGCAGTGGAAGTGCAGCCGCGCCATATTCGCGCCGCCGCGACGCAGCATTCCGGTGGCGCGGCGTTCGGCGTCTTCGTTGTTGACCAGGATGTGGACGTCTTCGGAGCGCGAGAGGTGGCGAACGATCTCGGCGTACACCCACGGGATGGGCTGGAATTTCCCGGGCCAGTCCTCGGGATTGTGGGGCCAGGCGATCCAGGTGGCGGCGTGCGGAGCCCACTCGGCGGGCATGCGGAACTGCGGAAGCTGGGAGTCGGTGCTCATCCTGAATAGTTTAGCTGGGTTGGATGAGAGTTTCGTTGCGACTAAAGGATGCGGTACTGAAGTGCTGCGGGAATCGAGGCTGACGGCTCGGCTGACGGGTAGAAGACTGCGCTTGGATCTCCGGTCGGATTGCTGACCGTCCGTCTCGACGACGGGAGCAGGATGGAGACTGCGAGCACGGTGACTCCGACGGCCGCAAGCGTGAGCTGAATCTGCGATCTGGGATCGCGTTTGACCGCGACGGCGACGGCGATGTTGGCGAGAATTGCGAGAATTCCGAAGAACTGGGGGCCGTGGAATGCGAGGTGATGTGCGTTTGTCACACCTTCACCATAGGTGGCAGGTGGCTTTCGTTCCATCCCACGAAGGTGTGTCGCGGATGGGCTATTACGGCTGGACCAGGAAGATCGTAGAAGCATGGGGTGCGAGCGTGACGGTCAGCGGTCCGCTGGAGGTGGACTGGGCGTGCGTCCAAAGGTCGCGCAGTTTGTGGGAGTGTTCCGCGAGGCCGATCGTGGTCCATGGGATGGAGATGTTCTGCGGGGTGTCTTTGCGGTTGAAGACGGCGACGTAGGTGCCGGGACCGGATGCCGGCTGCGCGGTGTAGACGGCGAGCTCGGGCGTGAGAATGGGGGCTTTGGTGTTGCGGGAGTGCTGGTCTACCTGGATGACCTCTGGATTCGTCAGCAGCGCCAAAGTTGCGGCATCGGTCGAGAGCGGATCGCCGCCGTAGACGAGGGGCGAACGGACGATGGACCAGAGATCGATCATGCTGCGCTGCTCGTCGGGCGTGAGCAGAGACGCGCGAGGTTTACCCCAGCCCGGTGACGGCTTCAGGTTGCCCAGCGGGAGCATGTCGGAGTCGGGCCAGTGGCCTTGTTCTCCCATGCCTGGCTCGCTGGTGATGCCGGCGTAGGGAAGCCACTTGGCGGCGCGGCCGATCTGGTCGTTGACGCCCTGCGGGAACGCTCCGGTGGACTGCCATACGTCCCAGACGTCGTCGGAGATGCGCCATTGCTGGGCATAGGCTTCGAGGTTGGCGGCTTCGTTGAGGGGCGCGGCGCCGGGCGAGAGGCTGAGCACGATGGGCGCGCCGGATTTTACGATCGCTTCGTGGAACATGCGGATCTCCTCGCCGTGGTAGGGACGGGCGGAGATGCAGTCGATCTTGATGAGGTCGACGTGCCAGGAGGCGTAGAGGCGGACGATGGAGTCGTAGTAGGCCTGGGACGCGGGATTGTCCTGGAGGTCCCAGTTTTTGGTGTCCCAGATGCAGGCGGCGGAGGTGTTGGCGGAGTCTTTGGCGTGGAAGCTGGAGCCTTCTATTGGGTCGTTGTCGGCGACCGCTTTCCGTGGAATTCCCTGCAGCACGTGGATGCCGAACTTGAGGCCGAGCGAGTGGATGTAGTCGGCGAGCGGGGCGAATCCGGCTCCATTGGCTGCCGAGGGGAAGCGGTCGAGAGCGGGGACGTAGCGTCCGTACTGGTCGACCACCAGTTGCTGACTGCTGTTGGTTGCGGCGGAGGCTGCCGGCTCGTACCAGCCTTCGTCGACGGTGACGTACTCGTAGCCGAAGGGCTTGAGGTGCTGGGCGATCCACTGGGCGTTGGCGCGGAAGGACTGCTCGTCGATGGTGGTGCCGTAGGCGTCCCAGGAGTTCCAGCCCATGGGCGGAGTGGGGGCCAGGTCCGGTTGCTGGGAGAAGGCGAGGGGTGGGAGCAGGAGAACGGCGGCAACGAGCAGAGAACGCATGAGGAGCATTATGCACTGCGTTGGGTGGTTACGGCTGATCTCGTGCCTGGTTGGTATCTTGAGCTCCTTTCTGGAGGGTCCCCCCCGGGGTTAACTGGTTGACTAAACGATCAATGGATGCAACAACTTAGCGTTGGTGGTGGCGCTAAAATATTGAATTCATTGGGGTTACGGATAAAATATTCATTCGATTGAGGTTATGGGTGATCCCAGAAGGCAAAGCGGAGCGCAGAGGACGCGGAGGTCGCGCAGAGGGCGCAGAGGAAAGCAGAAGACCCACGGCGTATGGGCGTGGGTCTACTCGGCTTATCTACTACTTTAAGGATAGCAGGTTGGGTGGGGTGAAATGGACATTTTGTTTTAGGCTGCATGTGGTTTGAAATGATAAGGATAAGGCGTTTGGGGGAGCGCGACCCTCTTGACAAGGTTTTCCACAGGTTTAGAGCTCGCCGGCGGAGAACGGGAGGCGGGCGCCATGGCGAATGTGGAGGATTGTCACCACTCGGGAGGTCTCGTTTACCGCATAGATGATGCGGTATAGGTGCGGCTTGTTCCCGTAGAGCAGATGGAACAAGTTCTCGTCTTCGGGCGTTCGCCTGCCTCGTTGTGGAAGCTGATCGAGGCTGAAGATTCGCTCGCGCAGCCCTCGGTACCATCTTGCTGCGGCAGGGGCGCGACTCGCTCCAATGTAGTTGTAGATGGCGCGGATGTTCGCGATGGCTTCGAGCGTTAGCTCAACCTTGTAGACCATATTCCTGGTCGAGTTCTGCGAAGACTTCGTGCGCGGGACGGGTGCGGCCGGCGACCGCGTCGGCGAGGCCGCGCAGAATGCCTTCACGGGCGTCTGCCTGGTCGAGCAGGTCGAGGAGACGGTTGTAATCGTCAGGGTCCTGTAGGATGGCGGCGGTATGGCCCTCGATGGTGAGGGCGATTGGCCGGCTCGCCGACTTCAACTGCTGGATGGCCTCGGCGAGCGCGCCTGGGGCTGAGCTGACGGGGTAAGGCGCGGGGGTGGATTCTGGCATGGTCCCTCCGGATCGTCTGATGGTAGCCTACTCCGTTCCATGTGGGCGTCGTCGGGACATTTGGACATTTGATGGCACTGGCCGAGGAGGTTATTTACTCCTTCACGGAGGTGCTGGAGCCGGTGGCGCTGCGTTTGCAGCGTCGCTTCGGGCCGGATATCACGAGAGTGCGACTAAGCTTAGCTTTCCGGCGGCCGAGTTCAGGGTTAGCAGGAGGTGGAAGGTCTTGAGGAACTCCATGCCAACCAGCGCTTCGTTACCTTGGTCTTCGACCAGGATGAGTCCCGGCTGACTCTGACCCGCGAAGTGGATTCCGCCGAGGCAGGCGAGCTTGGTCTGCAACGAGCCGTCCGCTAAGGTGATGTCGAAGACGGAGTCTAGGATGGGTCCAATGACGAGGGCGTCCAGCATCGGCAGCAAAAGGAAACCGGTGAAGCCGGTGTCGACGACCGCGGTGACGGTGTGGCGGAGTTCTTCGTTCCAGCCAAAGACTTCAATGTCGATTGTGGGCGAGCCGGAGTTATCGAAGAAGAAGTCCACTTGCGCCGGGCCTCCCAGAGCGCAGCTTGTAGACGCCTGGACTGCCGATGCGGATAACATGGAAGAAACCCGCGGGCTTGGCGGCGCGGCCAGCCTGGACCGCCTCGAGCGGAGTCTTCCCGAGGTAAGCAGTCTTCGACTTGACCTCGATCGCAAGGACTTCGCCGGTGTGGCCGACAGCGAACTTGTCCTCAAACTCCTCTTCGTAGAGCTTGCGGCCACGTTCGGCGAGTTGGGCTGGAGTCAAGGTCGGCATATCGCTTACAGTATGACGCCGTTTACGCGGAATGTCTTTGCCCTAATTGGGAATTGCAATTGACGGGTTAGCGGCCGAAGCGTTGTTTTTGTTGTTGCATTTGGCTCATGAGGCGCTGCTGGGCTTTGATACCGCCGCCCATGCCGCCGCCCATCGTTTTGAACATCTTGGACATTTGATTGTATTGGCGGAGGAGGTTGTTGACCTCCTGGACGGAGGTGCCGGAGCCGGCGGCGATGCGCTTGCGGCGACTGCCGTTGATGAGGTCGGCGTTCTGGCGCTCCTTGTTGGTCATCGAGTTGATGATGGATTCGACGCGGGTGAACTGGCCCTCGTCGACGTTTTCGGCGGCTTGCGCCATGCCGGCGAAGGGGCCGACCGAGGGGAGCATCTTGAGGATGGACTTCATCGAGCCCATCTTTTTGATCTGGCGGAGCTGCTCGCGGAAGTCGTCGAGGGTGAAGCCCTGGCCGGAGAGAGCTTTCTTGGCGAAGGCTTCGGACTTGCCGCGGTCGAGTTTTTCTTCGGCGCGCTCGAGCAGCGTGGCGATGTCGCCCATGCCCATGATGCGGGAGACGATGCGGTCGGGGTGGAAGGGTTCGAAGGCGTCGGGTTTTTCGCCGGTGCCGAGGAACTTGATGGGCGCGCCGGTGACCTGGCGGATCGAGAGAGCGGCGCCGCCGCGGGCGTCGCCATCCATCTTGGTGAGGACGGCGCCGGTGATGGCGAGCAGGTCGTTGAAGGCTTTGGCGGAGTTGACGGCGTCCTGGCCGGTCATGGCGTCGGCGACGAAGAGGATTTCGGAGGGGGAGAGGAGCTTTTTGAGCTCGGCCATCTCGTCCATGAGGGCCTTGTCGATGCCGAGACGGCCGGCGGTGTCGACGATGAGGATGTCGCAGCCGAAGTTGGCGGCTTCGCGCTTGGCTTCCTTGGCGAGGCGGAGGACGTCGGGCGTGCCGTGTTGCGTGTCGGGGTCGAGCTTGCCCTCGTAGAGGTTGACGCCGGTGGATTTGGCGACGACGGCGAGCTGCTGGCGCGCGGCGGGACGGTAGACGTCGACCGAGACGAGCATGGGGCGGTGACCGCCCTTCTTGAGCCACTGTGCGAGCTTGGCGGAGGTGGTGGTCTTGCCGGAGCCTTGGAGGCCGGCCATGAGGACGACCGATGGCGGCTGGGAGGCGGTTCTGAATTTGCTGATGTCTTTTCCGAGCAGGGTGACGAGCTCGTCGTGGACGATCTTGACGATCTGCTCGGAGGGCGAGAGCGCAGTCGTGACCTGCGTGCCTGTGGCCTTGACGCGGATATGCGCGATCAACTCGTCGACGACGGTGAGGTTCACGTCGGATTCGAGCAGGGCGAGGCGGATCTCGGACATCGCCTCAGCGATGTTTTCTTCGGTGATGGTGCCCTGGCCGCGGAGGGTTTTGAAGGAACGCTGGAGTTTTTCGGAGAGATTCTCAAACATGGCTCTTCCAGTATACGGACGAAGAGCGGGGGAGTCGGCGAGGCCGCATCCTCTAGTGCGGCCTGGGCCGGGGTTGACGTGCGGTGGGGTTCGGATGGGTCAAGATCAGGCCTCCGCGAGCATGGCGTAGAGGGTGACCCGAACGCGCGCGGCGGAGTTTTCATATCCGTGCGCGGAGATGTTGACCTCGCGGCCGTTGGGGCTGACCTGGATGGTGGCGAACTGGGTGAGGTCGCTGATGTTATCGAGCGGCGAGTACCAGGCGCCGATTACCGTCTCACTGGGCCGCATGCCGTTGATGGGAACGGTGACGGTGTTGGGGCCGTTGGGCAGGTTGGTGAAAGCGAATTCGTTGGATCCTCCGCCGTCGGTGCCGGTGAAGAGGACAGGGCTTTGGGTAACGACTCTTAGGTTTGACATGGCGCTACGCTACGCCGCGGGTTCAGCCGATGACCAGGGTTTGGGCACATTAGTTTTTGCGTGGAAGGCTATCAGCTTTCGATTTGGGACGGTGGTTCATTTTGGGGAAGACAGCTTGTGATCAATGACGAGATGGGTACTTGCCGCTTTCGGGTGTGGTGGGCCACGGGGCGAGGGCCGGATAATGGGGGGATGAGCAGGATCGAAACGGGCGCGGGCAATGTTCGTCTGGTGCGGGAGTACGGGGCCTATCTGCAGGTGGAGAAGGGTTTGCGGCCGGCTTCGGTGGAGGCTTATGTGCGCGATCTGGAACAGTTTGCGGAGTTTCTGGAGACGCGGAGCGGGCGGCCGAACGGGATTCTGCTGACGGGGACGCAGGCCGAGGTGAGCGGGTTTCTGGAGGATCTGCGGGGACATGCGGTTGAGTCGAGGTCGATTGCAAGGAAGCTGAGCGGACTGCGGGGGTTTTACCGGTGGCTGCTGATGGATAAGCGCGTGGCGCATGACCCGACGGTGAACGTGGAGACGCCGGCGAGCTGGAAGGTGCTGCCGAAGTCGCTGGCGGAGAGTGAAGTGGCGGGGATGCTGGAGCGCACGGGCCTTGCGGCGCGGGCGGCGGATGCGGATGGCTTAGCGCTGCGGGACCATGCGATTCTGGAGCTGCTGTATGCCGGCGGGCTGCGCGTGGGGGAGATCTGCTCGCTGCGGGTGGAGGATGTACGGCTCGACCAGCAACGCGCGCAGGTGCGCGGCAAGGGCGACAAGGAGCGGATTGTGCCGCTCGGGCGGAAGGCTTGCGAGGCGCTCGAGGCGTATCTGGCGCGTGGCCGCGGAGAGCTGGTGAAGGCTGGCGGCGGGATGCAGCGGTGGATGTTTTTGAGTGTGCGCGGGAAGCAGCTGACGCGGCAGTGGGTTTGGGAGATGGTGCGGAGCTGCTCGGATGGACGGCATGCATCGCCGCACACGCTGCGGCACAGCTGCGCGACGCACATGGTGGAGCACGGGGCGGACCTGCGCAGCGTGCAGACGTTTCTGGGCCACGCGGATATCGCGACGACGCAGGTGTATACGCATGTGGCGCTGGGGCACCTGAAGGCGGTGCATCGGATGCATCATCCGAGAGGGAAGGGGTCAGCAGTCAGGGCCCAGGGCTCAGGAGTGCAGGAGTGAGGGCGGGGCCGGAGATTACACAGGCGGCGGAGGATTTTCTGCGGGTGCTGGCGGCGGAGCGTGGGGCGAGCGAGCATACGGTGCGGGCGTATGCGCGGGAGGTTCGGTCGTTTGCGGAGTATATGAAGGAGGAGCTGGGAGCGGGCGCGAAGCTGGCGACCGTGGAGCATCTGCATATCCGGGCTTACCTGGGCGTGCTGTACGGGCGCGGGTTGGGGAAGGCGAGCGCGGCGCGGGCGCTGGCGTCGATTCGGAGCTGGTTCAAGTGGCTGGCGAAGGAGGGTCGTGTACAGCAGAATCCGGCGCTGCTGGTGAGCACGCCGAAGCGGCCGCTGCACCTGCCGCGGGTGCCGAGCATGGAAGAAGTCAACCGGGTGATTACGTCGCTGGAGCCGGCGGCGAAGCAGGGCGACGAGGATGCCGGGGCGTGGCCGGAGCGCGACCGGGTGATCTTCGAGCTGCTGTATGGGTGCGGGATTCGCAACTCGGAGCTGTGCGGGCTGGATATGAAGAGCGTGCGCTGGGCGGACGACTGCGTGCTGGTGCGCGGCAAGGGCAAGAAGGAGCGGCTGGTGCCGCTTGGGGATGCGGCGGCGTTGGCGTTGCGGGAGTATCTGCCATCGCGCGAGGCGAAGCTGCTGGCGGCGGGGAAGGGTGCGCTAGTGGCGGCGGGGCCGCTGATGATGAATCTGCGGATGCGCGGAACCTGCCGGCTGACGACGCGCAGCGTGGGGCGGATTGTGAAGGCGATTGCGCTAAGCCGGGGGCTGCCGGCCGATGTGCACCCGCACACACTGCGGCATGCGTTTGGGACGCACATGCTCGAAGAGGGTGCGGATCTAAGGGCGATCCAGGAGATGCTGGGGCATGAGCGGTTGTCGACCACGCAGCGGTATACGCAGTTGACGGTGACGCAGGTGCAGAGGGTGTACGAGGAGACGCATCCGCGAGCTTTGTAGAGGGTACGGAATCCTGAGAAGGCCGGTGGGGCGGGTTACCACGGAAGCGGAATTGCGGCGGGTTTTCCGGCAGCGGCGACGTATACTGCGTGCATGGCTGGCTTAGCAACGGGGGCAGCTCAGGGCCCAGGTAACGCCGGCTCCGCAGGTTCGGGCCTGCGCGCGGTTGTGGTTTCGATCGGCAGCCGCGTGAGCATGGTGGCGCTGAACGCGTCGACCGGCATTTTGACGGCCCGGATGCTGCAGCCGACGGGCCGCGGGGAACTGGCCGCGATGATTATCTGGTCGCTGTTTCTGGCGAATGCGACCACGCTGGGGCTGCCGAGTTCGGTGATCTACTATCTGCGGCGCCGGCCGGAGGTGGAACGCAACCTCGTCATGACGGCCATGTCGGTGAGCGTGATGCTGGGCTGCGTGGCGGCGCTGGGCGGAGCCTTCTTCCTGAAGTTCTGGCTGCATCAGTATTCTCCGGAGCTGATCCACGCGGCGCAATGGTTCCTGCTGTTTACACCGATCTGCGCGCTGACGCTGACGGGGCGGGCGATTCTCGAAGGGCGCGACCGCTTTTCGCTCTCGAATGCGGTGCAGTTGCTTACGCCGGCGACGACGCTGGTCTTCCTGCTGGCCGCGCTGGCCATTCACCGGCTGAATCCTTATACGGCGGGCATGGCGTACGTCTTCGCTTCGGTTCCGACGCTGATCCTGCTGATCGTCAAGCTGCGGACGGATTGGCTGCGACCGAGATTCTTTAACTTTGACACGTGCCGGCTGCTGCTGGGCTACGGAGTTCGGTCCTGGGGGATCGACCTGCTGGGAACGCTCGCGCTGCAGGTGGACCAGGTGCTGGTCGTCAATCTGCTGGCTCCGGCCGCGATGGGTTCGTACGTGGTGGTGCTCAGTCTTTCGCGTATGTTGAACCTGTTCCAGAATGCGGTGGTGATGGTGCTGTTTCCGAAGGCTGCGGGACGGCCCTTGCACGAGATTGTGGACCTTACCGCGCGTTCGGCGCGCCTGAGCACGCTGGTGACGGGGTTGTCGGGGCTGGCGATCTGCCTGGTGGGGCCGTGGCTGCTTCGGCTGCTGTACGGGCGTGAGTATGTGGGGTCGACCAACGCGCTGCGTGTGCTGGTGGTGGAGGTGACGATCTCCGGGCTCGTGTTCGTGCTGGCGCAGGCGTTTATGGCGATGGGGCGGCCGGGTGTCGTCACCATGCTGCAGGCGGTGGGATTAGGGCTCAGCCTGCCGATGATGCTTTGGCTGGTGCCGAAGTGGGGCGTGCTGGGCGCGGCGACGGCGCTGCTGGTCTCCACCACGGCGCGGCTGCTGCTGGTGCTGCCGGCGTTCCGGTTGGTGCTGGGGTCGGGCTTGCCAGACCTGATGCCCCGGCTGGAAGATTTCGAGATGCTTCGCCGGATGGTGCGGCGGCCGGCCCGTTCGAATGAGGTCAGTGCCTGATGCGGGTGTTGCATGTGCTGCTCCACGTAGATGGGAAGGGAAATGGCATCGTCAATGCGGCGATCGACCTGGCGTCCGCGCAGCTCCACGCGGGGGCTGAGGTGGCGCTGGTCTCGGGCGGCGGCGAGCACGAGGCGCTGCTGGAGCGGATCGGGATCCCGCATTTCCTTCTCCACCAGGCGCGCAACCCGGTAAACCTGGCGCGTGCGGCGTTCCGTCTTCGCGGCTATCTGCGGGAGTTCCAGCCGGACGTGGTGCACGCCCACATGATGACCAGCCTGGTGCTGGCAAAGTGCTGGTCGGCGCTGATGGGATTTCCGCTGGTCGCGCATGTTCACAACGTGCATCAGCGGGAGTCGGTGGTGATGGGTCTCGCGGATCGGGTGATCGCCGTAAGCGCTTCGGTGGGCGAGACCATGGCCGCTTCCGGTATCCCGCGCCGAAAGATCCGGGTGGTGCTGAACCGGCCGCTGGGCAGCCCGCGCATGGCCGACGTGCGGGCCGCGAGTGCAGTCTCGCTGGAGCATCCCGCGGTGGTGACGGTTGCGGGCATGTACGAGCGCAAGGGAATCTCAGACCTGATCGAGGCGTTTGCGCGGCTGGCGGATGCGCATGCCGCGGCGCACTTGTACCTGGTGGGGGACGGGCCGGATATCGAACGTTTCCGGGGTCTGGCCGCGGAGACACAATGTGCCGGGCGCATTCACTTCATGGGCTTCAGCGAGCAGTCACAGGGCTATATGGCTGCGGCGGATGTGTTCGTGCTGGCTTCGCGCCGGGAGGCACTCGGACTGGTACTGATCGAAGCGCGAGCCGCCGGCTGCGCCATCTTGGCGAGCGATGCGGATGGTATGCCGGAGGCACTGGACTTCGGCCAGGCCGGGCTGCTGTATCCGGCAGGGAACGTGGACCGGCTGACGGAAGCACTGCGGACGATGCTGGACGATGACGGCGAGCGGGAGTGCTGGCGCGAGCGCGCTGGCACGGGGCTCGAACGTTGGGACTATCGGGCGATGGCCGATGAAGTGCGTGCGGTGTACCGAGAGATCATGCGCCCGAAGGACGAGCGCGCGTAGCGCGGGTCTCCACGGAAGCTCGCCCGGTCGTGACTCGTGCCGGGCGACCGGTTGTACGTTTCCGGTGCTTGGCTAGAAGCCGTAGTTCTTCTTGCGCAGGGCGTTCTTGTAGAGGTCGCGGGCGTTCTTGGCGGTGCGTTCGGCGTCGTGTACGTGCAGGCCGGCGGAGTCCCAGGCTTCCATTTCCTTCATGGAGTGGTCGGGCGTGGCGAGGGCTTCTTCGGCGCGGATCGCGTTCACCCAGGCGTCTACGGCCTGTTTGTACTGGTGGAGAAGTCCGTCAAAGTTCGGTTCGGTCGCGTCTGTCAGGTCGCTCATGGGGTGACGTTAGGCTCGCGTGCCGGGTGGGGTCAAGATGAGCGGGTGGGAATTCATGGAGGATTTACTGGCGCGAACGATTTACCTCCCGTGTCTCAGAATCGAGACATGGGAACCCGGGCTTGGCACTTCCCATGTCTCAGAGGCGAGACATGGGGCACCCGGGCTTTGTACCTCCCATGTCTCAGAATCGAGACATGGGGCACCCGGGCTTTGTAGTTCCTATGTCTTTGAGGCGAGACATGGGGCACCCGGGCTTGGTACCTCCCATGTCTCAGAGGCGAGACATGGAGTACCCGGGCTTTGTGGGTTAGCGGAGGGATTGCAGGCGGAGGAGGATCTCGGCGGGTGGGGCGGAGGATTCCAGGGCTTCGCGGGCGGTGCGGCTGCCGGAGGCGGCCTCTTCGAGGAGAAAGTCGTAAGCGGCGGGTTGGCGGGTGAGCGCGATGGCGGTCAGCAGGGTGCCGCGGAAGTCGGGGTCGCGGGCGAGTTTCCAGGTGTTTTTCAGCAGGGTGTAGGCGGCCTCGGTGCGGGTGTCGGCGATGGCGAAGGCGGCTTCGGCGCTGGTGTCGTCGGGGGCGTGCGGGTGCAGAAACCTGGCGGCCCAGGGCAGGGCGCGTGGGCCTTCGAGGTGCAGGACGCCGGAGTAGCAGGCGCCGAGCAGCTCGGCTTCGCCGCTGCCGAGTTCGGCGCGCAGGCGCAGCAGCAGCGAGGCGGCTTCGGTGCCGATTTGTTCGACGGCGCGGGCGGTGTTCACCTGCACGGCGAGCTCCTTGTCGGTGAAGAGCGGGAGCAGGTGTTCGAGGACGGTAGCGTTCGAGAGCGCGCGGCATTGGACGAGGCCGAGCGCGGACTGGCTGCGCAGCGTGCCGGCGGTGTCCGTGGTGCCGCCCCAGGTGCCTTCGAGCTGGCGGGTGGCGATGCCGGTGAGGAAGAGGTCGGGTTCCTGGTATTCGAGGTCGCAGAGAGCCTTGGCGATGGCGTTTTTTGCCCAGCACTGCGGGTCGGTTTTGGTGGGGTCTTTGAGGAAGCGCTGGAAGGCTTCGAGGAGCGCGGGGAGGAGGGCTTGGTGGTTGTGTTCGGCGGTGAGCTTGGCCGCCTTGGCGACGAGGAAGTTGTTTTTGTGCGTGAGGAGCTTGCGCAGCGGCTGCTCGGTTTCAGCCGGCGGGAGAGGCGCGAGGGATTCGAGGGTGGAGAGCTCGGCGTCGAATCCTTTGGCCATGAGGGGATTTTACTTGGAGCTTCCTGGGGGTGGCCTGGGCTGGAACTCACTCATCGCGTGAGACGAGGGCGCGATGCATGGGGCACGGAGTGTTGGGGACTGTTCAGGTGGCGGGGTTTGGGTTTGGCTTGGGGATGTAGCGAAGGAGCAACAGGGCGAGGAGCGCGAGGAGGCCTGAGTAGAACTGGCTGTGCAGGATGGAGAAGGACTTGAAGACCTGGAGGACGGCTCCGAAGGCAATGGGGTAGAGGTTGAGCGCGACGATGACGGCAAGGAGCGCGAGCCAGAGTGTCGCGTGCGGGCGCCGGCGGGCGGCGAACTCATCGACGCTGCGGTCGAGCAGGAAGATGGCGGGCAGGATGAGCAGGATGTAGTAGTGATTCCACGCAATGGGCGTGAAGAGGGTGCAGGCGAGCATGGTGAAGACAGCGCCGTAAGGGGGGCGGGTTCCGTTCGGAACGTTGCGGTCGAGCAGGCCGCCGACTACGGGCGCCGCGAGGCAGAGGAGCGTTCCGGCGAGCTTGAGCCCGGCAGGCATGGGGTAGATGCGCCAGGTGAAGAATTCAGCGGGCAGGCGATGGCTCATCCAGGCGGCGGCGAGCGACTGATTGTTGAAGGCGACGAGTAGCACGCTGGAGAGCCAGCGAAGTTCAGCCAGATAGGCCAGGAAGACGGTGGGACCGGTGGCGGCCACGGTGAGGGCGAGCAGCGCGAACGAGGCGGCGAGAAAGCTGATGGATGCTCTCCACTGCCGGGTGGTGAGCCAGTAGAGGACGAGGAAGCCGGGCGTGATCTTGACCGACGCGGCGAGCGCGAGCAGAATGCCGGCGGCGATGGGATGCCCGCGCCGCGCAAGGATGATGGCGGCAACGGCGAGGAAAAGAAAGAGGATGTGCGTCTGGACGAGCGCGAGGGCGTACTTGAAGGGCTCGGTGCGGGAGAACGCGGCGCAGAGGATGGCGATCCAGACGGGATGAAAGAGGTGCGTGGACCAGAAGCGCGCGGCGAGCCAGAGGGTGGCGCAGGTGGCGAGCAGGAAGAGTGCGATAAAGACGAGGCTGAAGTGGGGAAAGTCGGTGTGTTCACAGAGCGGGCGGAGCGACCAGGCCCAGAGCGGCGTCTGGACGTAGGGGTGGAGGAGGCTGAGCGGGGCGAAGTGGGCGTGTTGTGCGGTGGCGAGCCAGGCAGGATCGAGCTCGGCGTTGAAGAGGATGGAATCGTGCGCGAAGAGATGTGCGGATTCGCCGTCGGCGACCAGGCGGCAGCCGACGTAGGAGGACGAGAGATCGGGCGCGACGACGCCGATGTGGCGTACGAAGCCGAGCACGGCGAAGGCGAGAAGAACGGCGAGGACCGCAAGATGCGTGCGGCGCGACGGTTTGGGCATGGACGTCCGATCAGCTGCCAGGGTGTGGGCGGGGCGGGATGTGCCAGGACGACGCGACGACGGAGGCGGGTTCGTGTGCGTGTTTGCCGTCGGCGGTCGACCCATGCGGCGCGAGGGTTTCTTCCGGATAGATGCCAAGGGCGCGAAGACCGAAGCGCAGCAGGAGCAGAGCGGCGAGCGCGATCAGGCCAGAGTCGAACTGACTATGAGGCAGGGACCAATATTGGTGATTCTCTAGTACGGTTCCATAGGAGAACAGCGGGTAGATGTTGAGCGCGTAGATGGCTGCCAGGGTGCCAAGCCAGACGGCGACCGGCTGGAAGCGTTGCTCGCGGTAATCCTCGACGGCGCGATCGAGGATGAGCATGGCCGGGACGATGAGCAGGATGAAGTAATGGCTCCAGGCGATGGGGGTGCAGAGGGTGGTAGCGAGCATCGTGAAGACGGCGCCGTAGGGCGGCCGCCGGCCGAAGGGGGACCTGCGATCGATGAGGCCGCCGAGGATTGGGGTGACGAGGCAGAGGAGAGTTCCGACGAGCTTGAGCGAGGTTGGCAGGGCATAGATGTGCCACTTGTAGAGCTCGGACAGGGGGTAGTGGTGGGTCATCCAGACGGCCGCGATGGACTGGTTGTTGAAGGCAACGAGGAGCACGCCGGAGAGCCATTGAATCTCGTGCACATAAGCGAGTACGGATGCGGAACCGACGGCTGCGAAGGTGGCGGCGACCAGGGCCAGGGAGGCGACGACGAAGCTGACAGAGGCCTTCCACTGGCGGGTTGTGAGCCAATAGATGACGAGAAATCCCGGTGTGATTTTGACGGAAGCAGCCAAGGCAAGCAGAATGCCGGCCGGAATTCCATGTCCGCGGCGCGCCAGGATGACCGCGGCGACGGACAAGAAGGCGAAGAGCATGTGGGTTTGGACGAGGAAGATGGCGTACTTGAAGGGCTCCGTAAGGTAGAACGCGGCGTAGATGATCGCGAGCCAACCGGGATGGAAGAGGTGCGCCGTCCAGTAGCGCGCCGTGAGCCAGATGGTCCCCGTGGTCGTGAGCATGAAGATGAGGACGAAGATCTGGCAGAACTGGGTGAAGTTGGTTCGTTCGCAGACGGGCTCAAGCGACCAGCCCCAGAGCGGCGTTTGCACATAGGGATGAAGCAGGCCAAGCGGCGCGAAGTTGACTTTTTTCGCGATGGCGATCCAAACCGGATCCTTCTCCAGGCTGAAGTTGACCGCGTCGTGGGCGAAGAGATGGGGGGATTGGCCTTCCGCGATGATCCGGCAACCGAAGTAGGAGGACGAGAGATCCTGGCCGGTTACATCGAGATGCCGAACGGTACCGAAGACGGTGAAGACGAGGAGGACGGCGAAGACGGCGATCTGGCGCGGGCGGGAAGGGGAGGTCATCGTTGTCATTTTGTTCTTGTGCCCGCAGCGGTGTTGCGGACGGAAACTTAGATGCGATCCGTACGTCGGACGTATGCTGCGTGAGCCGCGACGGGCGAATCGTGCGAGGCAGCCATGCTGTTGTAGAGGGATTCGAGGATGTGGAGGCCTTCGACGGTTTCGGCGCGGTCGGGGTGCTCGCTGGGGTCGTTCCAGCCGGAGGCTTCGCCCTTGGGGTTCATCTGTACGACGATGCCGTCAGGGCGCGCGAGCATGTTGAGCGCGCCGTGGTAGAGGCCGTAGTTGACCTCCGGCTGCGAGATGAGCCAGCCGATCTGGCCTTTGACCGGAGTCAGTGAGTGGTCCGAGAAGAGCCCGCGGGCGGCGTAGCCGGTGGAGTGCAGGATGACGGGTTGGGGCAGCGAGGCGAACTCGGCGGGGGAGTGAAACTCGCGGGTGACGATCTTGCCGCCGTTGCGCTGGAAGTCTTCGGTGAGCTGGTGGACGTAGCTGGTGATGTTGAACATCATGTCCGTGCGGCGGCGCGCCCACTTCGTGGGGAAGGGGTGGGTGCCGGCGGGGAGGTCCTGGAAGTGGGGGTTCAGGTCGCGGATGCGGTCCGTGTAGCAGGCGAAGCCGAGGGAGTCGGCGTCGCGTTTTTGCTGCTCGGCGAGGTCGGGGTGAGGGTCGGAGAGGGCGTAGCGGTCGTTGAACTCGACCGGACTGCCGGGCAGGCCGAGGAACGACTGGTAGTAGCGCCAGGAGGTGCGGGCCATCTGCTCCCACTGGGCGGCAAAGGCGGCCGGCGCGGAGTTTGTGAGGGCGATGCGGGAGTCTGGAGTCCAGGAGCCGGTGGCGCGGAAGCTGCGGGTGTCGGACGGGCGATCCTTGGCGTAGATGGTGACGGAGCGGGCACCGGCGCGCTGGGCGAGGATGGCCGATGTGAGGCCGAGCGCACCGCAGCCGATGACTGCGATGTCGGTGTGCGAGGGATCGCGGCCGGCGAAGGCGAGGCCGAGGGCGACTTCGCCGGAGCCCCACGAGAGCGACCAACCGGAGCCTCCGTGGCCGTAGTTGTGGACGACGAGCTTGTCGCCGACACGCTCGGCCTCGATGCGCGGGCCCTGCGCGCGGAACGGGCGGGTGCAGACCGTGATCTTGAACAGGCGGTCTTCGTCGGCGCGGATGGGGGCGAGCGGCGGGACTTTATCCCAGACGGGCAGCGCGGGCGCGGCGGCGGAGGCCGTGGAGTGCTGGAGGAAGTCGCGTCGGGTCATCTCATTCCTTCGAGTGCAAATGCAACAGCGCCCTCATCGCGGGCGGTGACCACTTCGTGGGTTCTTGGACGGCTTCGCCGTGTTTCGAGGCTAGTAGCGGGGGATGGTGGAGTCGATCTTGCGGGACCACTCATCGATGCCGCCGGCGAGCGATTGTGCGAGATCGAAGCCTTGCTGGCGCAACCACATCGTGACCGACAGCGATCTGGCGCCGTGGTGGCAGAGCACGACGATGGGCTGGTCGGGATCGAGCTCGGTGTGGGCGCGGCTGGTCATCTCGCCCATGGGGATCAGACGGGCACCGGGGATGGCGGCGGTTGCGAACTCCCACGGCTCGCGCACGTCCAACAGGAGGGGTTCGTTCGGCTGACCGTTCGTTTCTGTGCGTAGTTTGAGGTATTCCGCGGCGGAGATTTCAGGAGGCAGCATGGATTCAGGATAAATCGTGCTTCGGTAGAAGGAGTAGGGTGGAATGGATTGCATCTGAACTGGAAAAGAACTTAGAGGAGAGTACGTTGCAGGAAAAGGTTTTGATTGTGGAGGATGAGGTTCACGCGCGCACGGGGCTGACGGAACTGGTGTCCTCCTGGGGGTATCGCGCGCGGGGCGCGGCGGACGGGCTGGACGGGCTGGACCAGGTGATTGCGTGGCACCCGGCGATCGTGGTGACGGACCTGAAGATGCCGCGGATGGATGGGATGGAGCTGCTGCGCCGGATCGGCGATCTGCCGGACCGGTACTGCACGGTCATGCTGACGGCGCAAGGATCGATTGAGAGCGCGGTGGAGGCGATGCGGGCGGGCGCTTGGGATTACCTGCCGAAGCCGGTCGATCCGGCGCGGCTGCGTGGAATTTTGGAGAGCGCGCGGCGCCAGGTGGAGGCGGCAGCGGAGGAGCGCGGCGAGCCGGTGGAGGCTGCGCCGGGAGCTGCGCGGCCGGTGCGCCGGCATGATTCGCTGGGGCAGATGGTGGGCTCGTCGCCGGAGATGAAGGCGGTGTTTTCGCTGGTGGAGCGGGTCGCGAGCTCGAATGTGAGTGTGCTGGTGACGGGCGAAAGTGGAACGGGCAAGGAGCTGGTGGCGAAGGCGTTGCACGACCTGAGCGGGCGGCGGAACAAGCCGTTTGTGGCGGTGAACTGCGCGGCGATTCCGGAGACGCTGATCGAAAGCGAGATCTTCGGGCACGAGAAGGGCGCGTTTACGGGTGCGCAGGAGCGCCGCGCGGGATGCTTCGAGCTGGCGGAGGAAGGCACGCTGCTGCTGGACGAGATTGGCGAGATGCCGGCGGGGACGCAGGCGAAGCTGCTGCGTGTGCTTGAAGATCGCAAGCTGCGGCGTCTGGGCTCGAAGGCGGAGACGCCGGTGGACGTGCGGGTGATCGCGGCGACGAACCGCGATCCGCAGGAGGCGGTGGCCGCGGGGCAGTTGCGGGCGGATCTTTACTACCGGCTGAATGTCTTCAATATCCAGATGCCGCCGCTGCGCAGCCATGCGAGCGATATTCCGGCGATCGCCGAGAAGATGATCGGCGACATGAACGAGAAGCATGGATGCCGCGTGGTGGGCATGACACACGATCTGCTCGACCGGATGCTGGAGTACCGGTGGCCGGGCAATGTGCGCGAGCTGCGCAACACGATTGAACGGGCGGTGGTGCTGGCGGGTGAGGGGGAACTGGGGGTGAAGCATCTGCCGCCGGGTTTCGGCGATGCCGCGCCGGTGTTTGGCGGCGGTGGAGCGAGCGACACGGCAGTGCACGTGGAGGTGGGCACGACGGTCGACGAGGCCGAGCGGCAGTTGATCATGAAGACGCTCAGCTCCACGCACAACAACAAGACGCGAGCGGCGGAGATTCTCGGAATCAGTACGAAGACGCTGCAGAACAAGTTGAAGGAGTATGCGCGGGATTAGCCTTCGTGCTGGTTCGGTGCGGAGTGCGTACACGGATAAGACGGATAAAGAACGGATGATCTGCAATGTTGGCTTGTCAATGGAATGCTGATCTGTTCTGGACCGTTCTTATTCTTCTAGGTGTTTCTGGGAGCGGGCGATGCGGTTGAGGACCAAGCTGGTGCTGGCAGCGACGTGCGTTACGTTTGCCATCGTGCTGGTGCTTTCGCTGCTCTTTCTGGGAGCATTGCTGCGGCAGCGCATCTCGCAGACGGCGGCCAATAATGACGTGCTGGCACGGCAGTTGCTGATGATGACGCGGCAGGCGGTGGAGGTGGAGCTGAGCGCGAAGCCGCCCGAGGACAATACTCCCCAGGCGTTTGAGGCCGCGGTTGCGGATGCGCTGCGCAGCCATCAGCCGCTGCTGGATACGATGGATGCGTTCGTCCGCTATAGCCCGTCGGTGCAGGATGTGAGCGTGACCGATGCGCGCGGATTCGTGCTGACGAGCACGGATCCGTCGATGTGGGATCAGCAGGCTTCCTCGCGGATGAACTTCGACCGGCTGCGCGACGCAGGGGTGATCGAGCAGTTTCGGCAGGTGTTTGGACGGCCCCAGGTGTTGGATGTGGCGATGCCGCTCGAACGCAACGGCAAGCCGTTTTTGACGGTACACATTGGAGTTCGGTCGACGTTCTTGAAGGCGAATTACCTGCCCTCGCTGCGCGACGGATTGTTTCTGGCCATCCTTTGCGGCGTGATCACGATGATTGCGGCCGGTGTGCTGGCGAGCCTGGCGCTGCGGCCTATCGAGGAGATTAGCCGGCGGCTGGAGCTGCTGGCGGGCTTCGATGGCGCGGAGGTGGAGCCGCGCGGCCTGCCCTCGGGAAGTCCGGATGCGGTGGTGCGGGTGACGCGCACGATCGAACGGCTGGGCGAACAGATGCAGACGACCGAAGCCGGGTATACCGATCTGCAGGCGAACCTGGCGCAGATGCTGGACACGCTGCGGGATGGCGTGGTGCTGTTTACCGGCGAGGAACGCGCGGCCATGGTCTCGGACGCGGTGGCGAACTTTGTGGAGACGGATGGGCGCACGCTGGTCGGGCGGCAGATCGACGACATCTTCAAACCGGAGACGGCGCTGGGCCGCGCGGTACTCGAAGCGTTCGATCTGGAGTTGAAGGTTGCGGCGGCGAGCGTTCGCATGGAAGATGGTCGCATGGTGGAAATCTCCGTGGACCACATTGAGCACGGCAGCGGTGGCCGCATGGGCACGCTGCTGACGCTGCATGATGCGGGTTCGGCGATGAAGCTCGAGAAGGAGCTGGAGGTCTCGCGCAGGTTGGCGGCGGTGGGGCGCCTGACCGCGGGCGTGGGACACGAGGTGAAGAATCCGATCAACGCGATGGTGGTTCACCTGGAGCTGCTGAAGGGGAAGCTGGCGGCGGGCGCGAACGAAAACGGCGCGCAGCGGCATGTGGACATCATCGCCGGGGAGATGCAGCGGCTGGACCGCGTGGTGCAGACGCTGGCCGACTTTACGCGTCCGCTGGAGCTGCACCTGAGCGATGTGAACCTGGGCAACGTGGCGCGCGATGTGCTGGAGCTGACGGGCGCGGAGTTGAGCGAACAGGGCGTGCGCTGGGAGTGCGATGCGGAGCCGGTGCAGGTGCGTGCCGACGACGAACTGCTGCGGCAGGCTCTGCTGAACCTGGTGCTGAACGGGATGCAGGCGATGCCGGATGGCGGACTGCTGCGCGTGGTCGTCCGGCGCGAGGGCGATATCGCGGTGTTGAGCGTGGAAGATGAGGGTGGGGGGATTGCGCCGGAGCTGATGCCGCGCATCTTCGAGCTTTACTTTACGACCAAGCCGAAGGGTAGCGGGATCGGGCTCGCGATGACCTACCGGATTGTGCAGATGCATGGCGGCGCGATGGAGGTGCGGTCGGAGGCGGCGCCCGAGAGCAAGACCGGCACGGTGTTTACGATGCGGCTTCCGGCGGTGTACTCACGGGCGGCCGAGACGCGCAAGCGGGTTGCGGACGGGAGGCTGGCGTGAGGGTTCTCCCGGCGGGAAGGTTGGTGCAGCTGGCGCTGGCCGTGTGTTTATGCGGCACGGTGACGGGCTGCCGTCACAAGACGAAGGCTCCTGCCGCGCCGCCGCTGCCGCCGCCCTCGACGGTGGCGCTGGTGCCTGCGCCGGAGTCTCCGACGCAGGTGCAGCAGGTGCCGGTGAGTCCGCTGCCTGCGCCGTCGGCGCAGCCTCCGAAGAAGAAGCGGCGGAAGAAGCCGGCGGTGATGGCTCCGGTTCCGTCTGCGCCGGTTGAGGTCGCGGTGAACACTCCACCACCGCCGCCAGTGAATGTGGTGGGTTCGCTGACTGCCGGGGGCGATGGCTCGCCGGCCGCGCGACAGAAGGCCGCGGCCGCAATCGGCGATGTCGAGAAGGAGCTGGCGGGGCTTTCCGGGGCTACGCTGGACGCTCAGAAGGATGGGGTGGCGCGCGTGAAGAACTTCCTGCGGCAGGCGCATGAGGCGTTGAAGTCTGGTGACGCGGACGGCGCATCGACGCTGGCGGCCAAGGCCAAGGTGCTGTTGGACGATCTGCTGAAGTAGCGTTTTTCTGCCGGGAAGCCGGGCGTTGTGTCCAAGCAAGTTTGGGCTTGAACCCAAACATAGAGCCCAGGACGCAGGCCCGCTTGCGGGGACCTGCGAGCTGGGCTGAAGGGTGCCTGGCCGGCTTAGCAGATGGTCAAGACCGGGCAGGTGGCCTCCGCGAGGAGCGCCGGGGTGAGGCCGCGCTCCACGCGGGTGAGCCAGAAGCTCGATTTGCGGGCTCCGAGCACGATCAGGTCGGCGTCGACGCGTTTGGCGAGGTCGAGAATCGCTTTGGGCGCGTTGCCGTGTTCGACCACGCACTCCGGGTCGCACCAGTCGTAGGAGCTGTTCGGAATGCGATCACGGAGAGCTCTGCGGAAGGCCTCGTCAAGCTCTTTGTAGGACTTCTTGTACTGGTACTCGTCTTCGAGCGCGAAGCACGAGTAGAGCTTGGCCCCGGCATCCTCGGCGAACGAGAGCGCGTAGACCGCGGCGCGGGTGGCCTCCGGCGAAAAGTCGTTGGCAAAGACGATGGTGCGGAAGCTGAGCGGGCCGGGCTGGGGCGCGCGTGCGCGCGGGCCCACGGTCAGGACCGGGCAGGCGGCGGAGCGGATGAGCTGCTCGGCGGTGGAACCGAGGATGACGCGCTCGATGCCGGTCTTCGAGTTGGTTCCGGCGACGATGAGGTCCACTTTGTCGTCTTTGACGATCTGCAGCAGCGCGGATGCGGGCCGGTGTGCGCCGCGGCAGATGGGACGGGTGACGATGCCGGCACCGAGCACCTTGCGATCAAGGTCGCCGAGGCGCTGCTGACTCATGCGGAGACGCTCTTCGGGCGAGACTTCAAGCTCCGCGGACTCCCAACTGGTGACGACGGTTGGGTCGAAGATGTGGGCGAGCTCGAGCAGGGAGCCGAAGCGCAGGGCGAGCGCCTTGGCGTAGGCCAGCGCTCGTTCCGACGCTGCGGAGAAGTCGGTGGCGAAGAGGATCTTTTCAACAGATAGGGCGGTTGGTTCGCTCAGGACGGGCATGGCATTCACCTCAAGGAAGTTTTCCGAGCTCAGCGGGCGAGCTCCATGGATTCAAGGTAGACCTGCCACGGAGTGCTGACTGTGCTGCGCAGCACCAGGGCGTGTGATGGTGGTCACACGATCGTGCACAGGGCGGATGCGGAGCTTGAGGAGTGTTGGGGACGGCTGGAAGCGTAAACTGGGAGTGGGCGGCTCGTTGGAGAGCGGCTAAAGCTTCTGCAACTGAGGAAAACTTGAACAAGAATCTGCTCCCCATCGAAAGCATTGCCGCCAAGCTCGACCTTCCCGCCAACCTCTATGAAAAGCGCAGCCCGGTGAGTGCGAAGCTATCGCTTGACCTGCTGAGCGATGCGGGGTTCGACCGCAAAGGCAAGTTGATCCTGGTGACGGCGACGACGCCGACGGTCTCGGGCGAAGGCAAGACGGTCACCTCGATCGGGCTGGTGCAGGGGTTGGAACGAATCGGCAAGCGGGCGATCATCACCTCGCGCGAGCCTTCGCTGGGGCCGGTCTTCGGGATGAAGGGCGGCGCGGCCGGCGGGGGACACTCGCAGGTGGAGCCCGCGGACAAGATCAACCTGCACTTTCACGGGGACTTCCACGCCATCACGAGCGCGCACAACCTGCTCTCGGCGCTGATCGATTCGCACCTGTTTCACGGCAACGAGCTGGGTATCGATCCGTCAGCGGTGACCTGGCCACGCGCGCTCGACATGAACGATCGCGCGCTGCGGGCGATCACGGTAAGCGTTACGCCCGCGGATAAAAAGCAGCGGGATGGATCGAACCGCGCGTCAGGCTTTCTGATTACGGCGGCCAGCGAGATCATGGCGATTCTCTCGCTGGCGGAGAACCGCCAAGACCTTCGACGGCGGTTGGCGCGGATTGTGGTCGGGGCCAAGCGTTCGGGCGAACCGGTGACTGCGGACGAACTCGGTGCGACCGGGCCAATGATGGCTCTGCTGGCTGAGGCGATTGAGCCGAACCTGGTGCAGACGACCGAAGGCACGCCGGCACTGGTACACTGCGGCCCGTTCGCGAATATCGCGCACGGGACGAGTTCGGTGATCTCGCAGAAGATAGGGCTGAAGCTGGCCGATTACGCGGTGAATGAAACCGGGTTTGCGTCTGATCTGGGATTCGAAAAGTACATGGACCTGGTGTCGCCGTCGTCGGGTATCAAGCCTTCGGTCGCGGTGCTGGTAACGACGGTGCAGAGCGTGCGGAACCAGGGGGAGGGATCGCTCGAGGCGGGATTCGCGAACCTCGCGAAACACATCGGGATTGTGCGTGGGTTTGCGCTGCCGGTAGTCGTCGCGATCAACCGCTTCCCGCAGGACACGGAAGAGGATCTCGCCACGCTGAAGGAGTTCTGCGAGCAGCAGGGCGCGTCGTTTGCCTTGTCGGAGGCGTTTGCCAGGGGCGGTGAAGGAGCGGCGGCGCTGGCGCGCAAGGTGGTCGAGGTGCTGGAGGCAAATCCGAACGTTGCGCCGACTACGACCTATGCTGCCAGCGACTCCGCCGAGGAGAAGGTGCGGAAGGTGGCGCGGGCGATCTACGGAGCGGCTGGGGTGGAGTTTTCCGCAACGGCGACGGAAAATCTGGCGCGATTTGCGCGTTGGGGGTTCGGCGAGCTGCCGGTTTGCATTGCGAAGACGCAGTACTCGCTCTCGGATAATCCAAAGCTGATGGGCGCGCCGGCCGGCTGGACGCTGCACGTGACCGACGTCGCGCTCTCCGCCGGCGCCGGATTTCTAGTAGTCATCTCCGGCGCGATGATGCTGATGCCCGGGCTGCCGAAGACGTCGCGCGCCCTGGGGATCGACGTGGATGCGCGGGGAGAGATCGTGGGGATGTCGTGAGCAGGGCTCAGTTGTCAGGGCCCAGGGCTCAACTCTCCGATGTCTCTCTAACAGCAAAGGCTCCAGCACCTGGCTGGAGCCTTCTACGACGGAACCCTAATCTCTGACCCCTGAACCCCGCTACGCGGCGCGTCCGCACCCATGGCTCATGACGATCTCTTTCCGCCACTCTTCCATGGTTGCGTAGATGATGCAGCTGCGGCCAGTGGTGGTGTCGACGCGCCAGGTGAGGTTGCCCTGGCGATACCACTGGTAGGAGCCTGAACCGGCGAAGCGCAGGCCGTTCGGCGAGTTTGGTGATTCGGAGTCGCGGGTTGGAAGTCCAGCGGGCAGCGCGCCCGGCTGACCGGTGGTGGGGACAACCACGGGTGCGTTCGCTGCCGGGGGCGGATACGCTGAGGACTGGTCGCCGGGGACGACCATGGTAGAGGTGCCGGCGACGGGCGCGGCAACGGGCGCTCCGGCCGCGGTATTTGCGGTGCTTGACTGGCTGTCGCCGGCGTAGGCCTGTTCGGCCGCTACGCGCGCGCTTGCGAGCTTGTGTTCGCTGTTGCCGTCGGCGGTCTCGCCGGAGTTTTCCTTGAGGAAGCGAGCGTGTTCCTCGGGGGAATCGCATCCCTGGCACGTGTAGTCGCCACTGTCGGCCTTCAGGGTCTGCTCGTGCGGGGCCCACCAGAAGCGGTAGCCGAGATACAGCAGACCGATCAGCACCAGAAGCAGAACAATATTCCTAACCATCACCCATCCTCCATTGCGTCGTGTGCAGCCAGCGGGGGAGCGCTCTGACCGAGAACTGCCCTAAAGATGGTGCACACTTTAACCACTATCCCTCACCCGAGGGATGGAGTCGAAGGAAAACGAGGCGCGACCTGTTAATTACTTGGCCACCCCAAAGATGGGTACTGGTTATCCTCAGATAGGCACGAAAAAGATACTTGACGCGCTATCATGGAGGTGTGCTGCGCTACTCCATCGTCGTGCCGTTTCATAACGAAGAAGACAACGTGACTGCGCTCTATGACCGGTTGAAGGCGGTGATGGAGAACGTCATGCAGGACTCGCGCGACCAGTTTGAGCTGGTGTTTGTGGACGATGGCTCGCGCGACCGGACCTATCGGCTGCTCGAAGAGATTGCCGCGGTGGATTCGCGGGTGCTGGTGATCAAGCTGCGGCGGAACTTCGGCCAGACGAGTGCACTGGCGGCCGGCTTCGACCATGCGCAGGGCGAATTTGTCCTGGCCATGGACGGCGATCTGCAGCACGATCCGAACGAGGTGCCGCAGTTTATCGCGAAGCTTGAAGAAGGCTACGATGTGGTGTCCGGCTGGCGCTCAGAACGTGGGGACAACTTCTTTCTGCGACGAGTGCCTTCGAAGATTGCGAATTCTCTGATGGCGGTGCTTTCGGGAGTGCCGATCCACGACTTCGGCACGACCTTCAAGGCGTACCGGCGCGAAGTGATTCAGAACATTCCGCTGTACGGGGAGATGCACCGGTTCATCCCGGCGCTGGCCTCGTGGTATGGTGCCAGCATCTGCGAGGTGCCGATCTCAAACCCCGCACGGGTTGCCGGAAAGTCTCACTACGGGATCTCGCGGACGTTTCGGGTCTTCTTCGACCTGCTGACGATCCGCTTTCTGCTGAAGTACATGACGCGGCCGCTGCACTTCTTCGGCTTCTTCGGGGCGCTGGGGATGGTCGGAGGTGGTGGCCTGGCGATCTTCCTGCTGCTGCTGAAGCTGGTGACGCACGGGTCTGTTCATGACGACCATGCGCCGCTGTTCTACATTGCAATCACGCTGATCCTGGGCGGAATTCAAATGATGGGCATCGGGCTGCTGGGCGAGCTGCAGGTACGGCACTTCCATACGGCGGACCGCCGCGCCCCCTACGCCGTCGACCGCATCCTGCGCCTTCGTTCGAATGAAGAGTCGCTACTGCACTAAGCATCCTGAAAGCACTTCAACATCCGTCCTCTATCCGTCTTATCCGTTTACGCACTTTGCCGTTGCCCTCGCTCACTCCTTCGCCGCGTGAGAAACTAGACGTATGCCTCTCAACGTCGGAATCGTAGGCTTGCCCAATGTAGGCAAGAGCACCATCTTCAACGCACTCACCTCTGCCAAGGCCCAGGCCGCAAACTACCCGTTCTGCACGATCGACCCCAACGTGGGCGTGGTGCAGGTGCCGGATGCGCGCATGGAGCGCATCGTCACCATGGTGAAGCCGGACTCCATCGTCCCCACCACCATGGAGTTTGTCGACATCGCCGGCATCGTCGAAGGCGCCTCGAAGGGCGAAGGTCTCGGCAACCAGTTTCTCTCGCACATCCGCCAGACTGACGCGATTCTGCACGTCGTCCGCTGCTTCCACGACTCCGAAGTCATTCACGTCGCGGGCAAGGTCTCGCCGCTCGACGACATCGACGTGATCAACACGGAGCTGCTGCTGGCCGACCTCGAAACCGTGGAAAAGCGCGCCGCGAAGTCCGAAAAAGCGGCGAAGTCGCAGTCCGCCACGCCCTTGCAGAAGACCGAGTGGTCCGCTGTCCAGAAGCTGCGGGACGTGCTGGGCGCGGGCAAGCCGGCGCGCGTAGCGGAGCTCGAAGAAGACGAGCGCGTCGCGGCGCGCGAGCTCTTTCTGATTACGATGAAGCCGATGCTCTACGTCGCGAACGTCGACGAGGCCGGCATCGCCCATGGCAATGAGTACACCGCGCTGGTGGAGAAGCGCGCCGCCGAAGAGGGAAGTGAGGTCGTGCGCATCTGCGGCGCCATGGAAGCCGAGATCGCGCAGCTCGAGCCTGAAGAGCGCAAGGAATTCCTTGCTGAGATCGGTCTCGAAGAGCCCGGTCTTAACCGGCTGATTCACGCCGCGTACCGGCTGCTCGGCCTCATCACCTACTTCACAAGTGGCGTGCAGGAGGTGCGGGCGTGGACCATCAAGCGCGGCACCAAGGCGCCCGGCGCGGCCGGTGTCATCCACTCGGACTTCGAGCGCGGCTTCATCAAGGCCGACGCCTACCACTGCGAGGACCTGTTTACCTATGGCAGTGAGCAGGCAGTGAAGGAAAAGGGATTGCTCAAGTCCGAAGGGAAGGAATACGTCGTTCGCGACGGCGACATTCTCTTCTTCAAGTTCAACGTCTGAGAGCTCCGTCACTGCACGGCCAATATCCTGCCGTGGCATCCTCTTCCATGCCAGGAGGCGCCGCTAGGTTCGTCAACGCTTTTTTCGTTCCGTGAAAGCCCAACCCTGCATCCTACGAAACGACCATTCGGTTGTACATGCATTATGCGAGTGGATCTTTCAAAGGTTTGGTGATCAGATGAGCAAGCTTATTGGAGCAGTATGCGGTCTCGCATTTGCGGCAGTCAGCATCGTTCCCAGTGCAGGAGCACAGGAAAAAGAGAAGATGGATTCGCGTCTGGATAATGCTGCGGTGGTGATGGAGCAGATTATGGCGACGCCGGATCACGCCATTCCCGACTCGATCCTTAGCCGGGCGAAGTGCGTCGTGGTGATTCCGTCTGAGAAGAAGGCGGCCTTCCTCGTCGGCGCGCAGTATGGCCAGGGCGTGGCGACCTGCCGCACCGGCCACGGCTGGAGCGCACCGGTCTTTATCCGGCTGGGTGGCGCGAGCTTCGGCTTCCAGATTGGCGGCAAGGAGACCGACCTGGTCCTGCTCGGCATGAACCGCCGCGCGGTGGAAGACATCAACAAGAGCAAGATCAAGCTGGGCGCGAACGCTTCGGCCGCTGCCGGCCCGGTTGGACGCACCGCGCAGGCCTCGACCGGCATTCTGCTCAATGCTGAGTTCCTCACCTACTCGCGCTCGAAGGGGCTGTTTGGCGGCCTCGACCTGAGCGGCGACGTCATGGACTCGGACACCAAGGACCTGCAGATCGAGTACGGCGACGGCGTCACCGCGGACCAGGTTCTGCAGGGCGGCGTGCCGACCAAGCCGAACGCCGAGCACTTCGTCCACACCGTGGCGAAGTACTTCGTCGAAGCTCGCAACCAGTAAGCAACAACGCTTAGCTGACGAAACCCCACCCTCCCTGCCGGAGTGTGGGGTTTTAGCGTCTCATCGTCCGGGCTGATACACACGCTCGGTGTGTCCCTTCAGCTGCTCTGGATAGAAGTACACCTCCCGCAGATTTCCCGTGGCATAGCGCGTCGCTTCATCGTTGAAGTGAGGCGAGGCGGGATGGCCGCTTTCCCCACCAGCAGTGATCGCAACCGCGTGCACCCGCGGACCGAATTCGACCACCGCGACGAAGCTGTTGCCGTAGGTTCCGTACCACTTTTTCGTTCCGGGCCACGGACGTGCGACGAAGGCAGCCATCGACCCCCATTGCGACGAGGCGAAGGGTACGGGGATACTGGGCGCAGCGTCGCTGAAGGGCTGAACGAGATCGTCGGAGATTCGTTCGAAGCGGTTGATGTTCCCCCATGGCGTTTGCCAGGTCCCGAAGTCGGTCGTTAGGCGCGTGACAGCGGCGTCTAGTGCGGAAAGCAGTTCGGTGGCGGGTAAGCGAGCGGCGACCCATTCTTCCGAGGGAACTTTCGCGGCGCGCGCAGGAGCGGCTATGGTCTTCATGAGCTCGGTGCCCCAGAAGATGGCGAGCGAGGTGGGGATCGAGTCGGCGGACCAACGGTCGTCCCACGAGCGCAACATCGCGATCTGTGCAGAGAGCTTTGCCTTGAGCGGGGAATCGCCGGGCAAAGCATCATAGGCGGCGAGAAGGCAGGGGATGGTTCGGCTGAACCATGGCATGGCCGAGTCGTACGCAGCGGCGCGTAGAGATTCCAGCGTGAAGTCAGTGCGGGATGTACCGGCTGGAGCGAGCACCTGCATGGCGTGGAGACCGCGAGCCGACTCGATACCTTGTTCCACATAGGCAGGGAAGTCCGACTGCTTGAGTGAGCTTCGACCGGCGCCATTCCATGGCGAATCGTTGACGTTGAACAGGTAGCCGCTGGCAGGGTTCTTCAGGTGCGGGATTTCATTGAGGGACATCAGGCCGTGCCAGTCGGTCTCCGGATCGCTGCCGTCGACCGGCCTGGTGTAGTCGAAGCGCGGATCGCGTTTTGGAATGAAGTTGCCGTGCCAGTAGGCGATATCGCCGTCGGCATCGGCGAATACCGTGTTGTTGGAGGAGTTCGCGAACAACTCCATCGTCTTCCGGTATTCGGCGTAGTCGCGGGCCTTGGTGCGGAGGTAGCTTTGCTCCAGAGCTTGTATCGGGATGTTCATCAGCTTGGTCGTGACGAAGTGTCCGTCCGCAGTCATCCACGTGACCGGGCCGTGTTGGTTCAGGTAAACGTCGAATGTTCGCTTGGCTATCCCATGATCCGTTTGGTAGCGGATTGCGACTTGCTTTCTCGTGTAGGGGCGAAAGCTGCTGCCGTATTTGTAAGTCGTTCCGCCACCACCGCCATTCGTCTCAAGGAACTCGTCCACCGCATCGACGCTGCTGGACGTATGCATCCAACCGGCACGATTGTTGAAGCCCTGGTAGACGAAGAACTGGCCCCAGGTGACGGCTCCGTAGGCATCCAGGCCCTGGTCTGACGACATCTGCAGCTCAGAGCGAAAGAAGAAGGTGGTATGCGGATTGATCAGAAGCAGGGCGTGATGATCGAGGGTGTTGGACGGCGCAATGGCAATGCCGTTTGAGCCCTGGGGATCGTCAGGATACGCGTTCGGTTGTTCGAGTTCTGCGTGCGCACCAGGGGTCGAAGGTGCCTTGTCGTAGAAGGCCTGGAGTTTCTTCAGATCGATCTTTTCAATGTCGCCGCCGATGCTGCCTTCGGTGAAAGAGAGCGCCATCCAGGGCTCGAAGTGCGTCAGCACCTGCGGCTTCACATCGAGGTGCGTCGACAGAAAGAAGTTGATGCCGTCGGCCCACGCGTCCATTAGCTTGCGCAGCCACGCCGGGCTCTGTGCGTAATCCCGCTTCAAATCCTCGGGGTCGATGAAGAGGCGCTGCCGCAGGTCCGCCCAGATGGCGCCTTCGCCATCTGCCTCCGCCGTTCGGCCAAGCGCCGTGAGGTAGTTACGCTCCACGCGGTGAAAGTCGTCTTCGCACTGCGCGTAGATCATGCCGAAGACGGCATCAGCATCGGTGTGCCCGTGAACATGCGCGATGCCCCAATCGTCGCGTGTAATCGTGACGCGAGCCGATTCAGCTTTCCAACGCGCCGTGTCGGAACTCTGCGCCGAGGCCAACGTGCCACCAACCAACACTCCCGCAAAAACAAACAGTTTCATCCGCATTGATCGGTCAGTCCTTTTATCGGTGTTAAGCCTGTGCCGTTGTCCTTGCAACTTCGGTTCCCTCAATCTAGCATCCAAGCCACATATGCAAGCCATTCAAATCCTCACTTCCGGTGGACCAGAAGTCCTTACGCTCCAGAACCTGCCCGATCCGCAACCAGGGCCCGGCGAAGCGCTCATCCGCATCGAAGCCTCCGGTGTCAACTTCATCGACACGTACTTTCGCGAGGGGCGCTATCCTGCGCAACTGCCTTATACCCTCGGTCAGGAGGCCGCGGGCACGATCGTGTCGGTTGCGGCAGACGGGACCGGCTTCAAGGCGGGCGACCGCGTCGCGTGGTGCGGCATTCCTGGGACATACGCGACTATGGCCGTCGCGCCGGTTGCGCGCCTGGTGAAGATCCCCGATGCGCTGACCACTGAGCAGGCAGCCGCGGCGATCCTCCAGGGCATGACCGCGCACTATCTTCTGCACGACACCTACAAGGTCCAACCGGGCGACCAGGTGCTGATCCACGCCGGTGCCGGCGGCACCGGGCTGCTGCTGATCCAGATGGCAAAGCGGCTGGGTGCCCATGTAATCACGACGGTCTCAACTGAAGAGAAGGCCGCATTGGCTCGCGAGGCTGGCGCCGACGAAGTGATCCTGTACACGCACGAAGATCTGGTCGAATGCGTGAAGCAGATCACCGGCGGCAGACTGCTGCCAGTGGTGTATGACTCTGTCGGCAAGTCCACGTTCGAGCAGTCGTTGCAGTGCCTGCGTCCACGCGGTTGCCTTGTATTGTTTGGCGGCGCGTCGGGCGCCGTGCCTCCGTTCGATCTCATCCGGCTCTCCACGATGGGTTCGCTCTATGTGACGCGGCCAACCTTGAAGGACTACATCAGCACCCGCGCGGAGCTCGAGGCGCGGGCGGCGGATGTATTCGGCTGGGTTGCGGATGGATCGTTGAAGCTGCGCATCGCGCATACGTATCCGTTGGCCGATGCGGCGCGCGCGCAGGTTGAGCTTGCGGGCCGCAAGACGACCGGTAAGCTGCTGCTGCTGCCGTAAAGGTTTTGTCGTCCTGCCGGACGGGCCCGCTGCGCGCGGGGCGCTCACTTCGTGAGTTACGACTGCTTCGCGTGCTCCTCCCGCTGGTCGGCACGGAAACGGTGCCGCGCGGCCACGCAAAGCTCCCAGCGTACGCAGTACCACCTGCCCGGCGTCAGGGCGCCCGTCCGGCAGGACAGTTCTGCTCACCTATTCCTAAAACGTCTATCCTACAACTATGCGGCGCGTCCTCCTCGTTACAGCTTTGCTTGCAGCCGCAACTCCCGCCGCACGGGCCGTCATCGTGCGCGGCAAGGTGACGTCTTCGCTCGGTGTGCCCATGCCAGGCTCGCGCGTACAGTTGATCCGCGGCCCACGCAGTGTCGCAGACACCATCGCCGGACCCGACGGTGAATACGAGATTCGCACCGGCTTCTCCGGCCGTTTCGTACTGCTCACGTCGCCCTCCATGGTCACCGCCGGATTCGCGCCGCAGGTCAGCGCGCCGTTCTACGGCAGCAGCACGAGCAGCATCACGGTCGATGTCGTGTTGAACAATGCAGGCATTACGCCGCAGACCTCTGCGCAGCAGACCGGCTCGCTGACACCGAATAAACAACTCGCCACACCGTTGTCGCAGGTTCCCGCCGAGTCGCTGCTGACACAGGTGATGGCCACGCCGGAGCTGACGCCGCTGCCCGGGTCCATCCTGGTTCAGTACGGCCAGCGTGGCGCCCCGGCTACCCTTTACCTGCGCGGCGCGCCCCCGCAGACGATCCTAACGCAAGTGGATGGAGTGACCGCAAACCCCCTGGGCAAGCCATTCAACTTCTCCACGCTCTCGACGACCGCGCTGGCTGCGCTCTCTCCCGTGCCAGCGCTTGAACTGATGCCCACCGGCAATCCGCTCGGCCTTACCGGCGCATCCGGTGGCGAACTCAGCATCACGCCCATCCATGCCACGGCTCCCGGGCCGACGCTCACCTACATCGGCGATGCCGGGCCGTTTGGCGCGTTGCATAACGAGGCCGTCGGCACCTGGACGCGAAACCGTTACGATCTCCTGGGCGCGTTCTCCCGGTTCGACATCTCGAACCCCACGCCGGACGAGCCATTCCACCTGATCACGTGGGCAGGTGAGGCCGGATATCACGTCTCGGCCGGCACCTCGCTGCGGACAACGTTGCGCTACGACACCTCGGTTGCCGCGTTGCCGAGCCCGTTCGATCTCTTCCGCGTCAACCCGGAAGGCAAGGATGCGGCACAGAACCTCTTCGGTTCGGCGACCTTCGACACCATCACCTCTTCGCAGTGGCGCAACACCGTGCGCTACGGCATCGCGCGCGGGCGTGCTCAGACGTACGATTACTTCACCCCCGCGACTGGACTGCCGGTGACGCTGACGGGCGCCAACGGCTACACCGCGACGGGCGTCGCTGCGTTCGATGCGCTGCCCGGGCGCGAAGACCAGGTGACCAACCGCGATGAGTTCTCGTACCAGACCGCGTACCCGCTCAAGCAGTGGGCCGCGCTTACAGGCGAGTTCCGCTACCAGGATGAGCGTGCCGCAGACGTCCTTTCCACGGCAAAAAGCGACCTCGGTCGCACCCACATCAGCGCGGCGCTTGGGCTCAGCGGCGACTTCAAGCATCGGCTCTTCTACCAGGCCTCCGGCTTCTTCGATCACAGCTCGCTGCTGGGCTTCAGCGGCTCTCCACGCGCCGGGCTCACCTACGTGCCCGTGCGTCCAGGCGCGAAGATCTTCCGCGGTACCAGCCTTCATGCGACGGCCGTAACCGGCACGCGCGATCCTTCGCTGCTCGAAGAAGCAGCCGTGCCTCACGGCCTGCTCACGCCGCGCAGCCGCACGCTCGATCTCTCGGTCGACCAGAACATCCTGGCGCAGAAGTTGACGCTGCGCGGCACCTACTATCACTCGCAGTTCTCGCATGAGTTCGAACCCGTTGCCCTGGGCCCAATCGCGTCGCAGCCCGTGCTCAGCCAGACCCTCGCGCTCCGCACGCAGGGGTTTGAAAGCGACTTGCGCTATCAGCCCTTCCAGCGCGTGCTGCTCGAAGGCGGCTACACCTATCTCGCAGCGCTCACGGAACAATCGGCCGAAACGTCCAGCTTCAACCCAGCCTATCCCGCGACACCCATTGGCGGACTCACCGCGCTCAAGGGCGCACGGCCCTTTCATCGTCCGCCCCAATCCGGCTTCTTCCTCGCGGAGTACAGCGGCCGAACTCTGAACATGTCGCTCAAGGGTGCGCTGGCATCGCGCAGCGACTCTTCAACCGAGCTGTTGCAGACACCTTCGCTCCTCTTGCCCAATCGCGATCTGTCGCCGAAGTACGCATCGCTCGATGCGAATGCTTCGTTCGCTGTCACCAAGCGGATCGCGGTGTTCACGCAGCTTACGAACCTGACCGACAACCGGCATATCGCACCCTTTGGCTACCTCTCGACACCGTTGCTGATCCGCACCGGACTCCGCATCCATCTGGGTGGTGAGTAGCCTGGCCACAGCATTTCACAGGGTGGAACCAGGAAACGCAACTCCCAAGTTGTACCGGCGTCTAACTCATTGAGGATGTTATACGATGATGTCGAAATTCGGGCTTACACCCCTACTTGCCACTGCAGCACTCTTACTCCCCCTCTCCGCAGTCGCGCAGAACGAAGGTTTGCTTCCCACGCAGACGCTGGTTCGCGCTGATTCCAAACAGAACGTCATTCCCGACGCTGCTGCCATAACCCTGCAATTGGATGGAAAGAAGTCTCCTCTGACCTCGTTGCAGCCCATCCCGCCATCCGGCGTGCAGGTGGCTTTGCTGATTGACGACGGCCTCAGCCGCTCGGCCGGCATCCAGTTGAACGACCTGAAAGGCTTTGCCGAAGACATGCCTCCGGGCGTTGAGGTCTTCGTCGGCTACATGCGCAACGGCACCGTCGATCAGGTGGTTCCGTTTACGACCGACCACTCGCAGGCTGCCGCTGCCGTCCGCCTGCCGCTCGGTTCGCCTGGCATCTCGGCCAGCCCGTACTTCTGCCTGTCGGAGTTTGTCCGTCACTGGCCAGGTGCCGGCTCGAACTTTGGCGATCGCGGCCCCGCGGAGAACGACGGCGCACCCGGCCCGCAGAAGGCTCGTTTTGTGATCATGGTGACCAATGGCGTCGACCCCTACAATGGTTCGACCTCCATCCTTAACCAGGACAGCCCGTACGTTGCGGCCGCCGCGGTGGACGCAGAGCGCGCCGGCGTCGCGGTCTCCTCCGTCTACTACTCCGACGCCGGCTTCCGCGGTGGACGCGGTTCGTTCAGCGGCCAGAGCTACCTCTCGCAGGTTGCCGACGCAACCGGCGGCACGGCCTACAACATGGGACCAATCAACCCGGTCTCGCTCAAGCCGTACTTCGACGAGTTCGCCCACGATCTCTCCGAGACCTACATCGCGACCTTCCCGGCAGACGCAGGCAAGGGCGGGAAAGAGCACCTGATCCGCCTGAAGATGTCGACAAGCGTGCCCAAGCTGAAGCTGCGCTACGCAGAAAACGTACGCCCCGGCAACCTGGAATCAAGCGCGCCGCCAGCAGAGTAAGACAGAAACTTAACACCGATAACACAGATGAACCGATAAAAACTGACAGGAACTTACAAGGTTTCTTGATCCGTTCTTATCGGTTCATCGGTGTTTATCGGTATTAAGTTTTTGCTCTTAGAAGTGGAACCGGTACCTCAGCTCTCCGTAAATCTGGCGAGGGTCGTTGTAGTGGAAGCCGCCGAAGGTAAGGCTGTTATCCAGCAGCGCGCGGGTGTTGCCTACGTTCGAGGCTGTGACCGACACCGTGTAGTTCTCCCCAAACTCCTTGCCCAGCGAGACATCCGCCGTCGTATGCGAAGGCAGGTAATCGCCCGTGTACGGCGACGGCGGATCGCTGTCGCCGTTCGAAAATCCCGAACCGTAGTAGACGTTGACCGACCCGGTAATCCGGTGCGGCAGGTTGCCATTGAAGCCCACGTTCAGCGTGTTGCGCTGGTCGTGGTCAAGCGCCGAGTAGCCCGGCGCAACGTAGCAGGGATCAGTCGGCAGCACCGCCGGCCCCACGCACACCAGCCCGCTGGTAATGCCGCCAATCTGCTGCGCAAGCTGGTTGGAGTACGAAAGATGTGCCTGCCCATAACGCCACAGGTGCGGCGAACGCAGCGTCAGCTCCCACGCCTGCACCAGCGACCCCTGGACCGAGATGGGGATGAAGACGCTCGACTCGCCGATGTTGTTGTGGTCGAGGAAGTTTCGTCCGCGGTTCTCAAACGTATCTGCATCCAGCAGCCAGCCCCTGAAAGGAATCTGCACACCGAACTGGTGCTCTTCGTTGCGTTCACCCAGCAGCGGCACGAAGCCGTAGGGATATTCCGCGCTGGGCAACTGGCTAATGATGCCCACTTGCGTATCGTTCAGCTTGGTGATTGGTGGCGGCTGGTAGAAGTGCCCGTAGAAGCCACGAAACACCCAGTTGAGCTTCGGAATCTGGATCGCCGCACCGACGCGCGGATACACCGCATCCTCCGTGCGGTCGCCAACGAAGTGCGTCTGGCGCACGCCGCCCGTGAACGTCAGCCAGTCCGTAGCCTTATAGTTATCCTCCACGTACGTCTCTTCGACGCCCGCAAGCGTAGTGTTCGGCGTGCTCGAAATCGGCGGTTCCCCATCCGTGAAGGTCGCCGCAAAGATGTCGTTCTCATGCTGCGCATAGCCATAAATGCCCGCGTTGATGCTATTGCGCTTCCACACCGTGGAGAATGTCGCCTGCAGCCCGGCGTAGTTGCCCGTCTCATCCGCATTCGTCGCCGAGGGCGTATCGTTCGGGTTTGCCTGCAGATTGGCACGGTTGAAATGGAAGAACGGCGATACCTGCGTCACGGTGTTGGGGTTGAAGGTATGCAGCCAGCTTGCGATCACGTAGCTGTCGGTCTCATGCTCGCCGTCCAGCAGCCCGCTGGAGTTGTAGAACTGGCTCTCCCAGTCGTTCGGGTTCGGATCGTTCGGAATCTGGTAGTAGTCCGTGCGGAGCTGCCCGTTCACGCGAATCTGGTCCCTCGGATCGCGGTTCCAGATGATCGACCCAAACCCACCGTAGCCGTTGGCAGCATCGTGTACCGGCTGCGAGATCGCCGGCGCAAGCCCGTAGTCGCTGCGGCTGCCGTTCAGGCTGGTGTACCAGGCAAACTTTTCGCTGTGACTGGCAAGCGTCAGCTGGTCGTCGGTCTGGAAGAAGCTGCCCGCCGTCATCGTCAACTCGCCATCGTTGATGCCGTCGAAGCCCGAACGTGGCACCACGTTGAACATGCCATACGTGCGGTCGCCGAGCGAAGCGTTGTAGCTGCCGCGATCCACCTCCAGCGTCTCGATGTCCTTCGGGTTGATCTGCGGCGCCACGTTCGACGCGATGTTGGTATTGGGGATCGAAACGCCGTCGATCAGCCAGTTCAGCTCGTGGCCTCCGCGCACGTGCAGCATGTCGTGCGTCATGTAGGCGCCGGGTACAAAGTCCGTGATCATCGCCATGCTGTTGGTGCGGTCCGCGCCTGGCGTCTGCTCAATATCCTTGCGGCTGATCAGCGTCTGCGGCGTCACAGAATCGACATTGGCCGCTTGCTCATCTCCATGCACGGTGACCGTCTCATGCCCGCCCGCGACAGCAAGCTGGATGTGCAGCTCGACCGTCGTTTCGCTGTTGACCGTGACGGTCTGCTGGTAGCCATCGAACCCCGGCTCGCCGACAGTCAGGATGTAGTCACCGAGAGGCACCGAAGGGATCTGGAAGGTCCCATCGGCATTGGTCGTGACATTGAAAGTGAGGAATGAATGTCCGGCCTTCACTTCCACCGTCGCACCGCTGATCGGGCGATGCTGCGGGTCATGCACCACCCCACGCACCACGCCGTAGATGGTGCCGAACGCCGCATACGCGGACGCCCCGGCAATCCCAAGGAACAATCCAAGCACAACCACAATTCTCCGCATCATCAAAGCCTCCGCACCGCAAACCGCGATGCCTATCTAAAAATCGAGAACCAAAGGAGCGCACGGACGAGAGCCCAAGACCCTCCGCGTACCTGATAAAACGTGTCCTTCGTTCTTGTTTGTCATTCCCGCAGGGAATCCGCGTATGAAGCTGCACGAACCACTCGGCAATCCGCCCCAGATGCTGTCTCGCATAAGGTTCCGGCTTCAGTCAGCCATAGAAAGCTCTGTCCTGTTTCCTTAAGGGCACGGCTTCAGCCGTGCCATAGAAGCTCAGAATCCATGCAGCTTTAGCCGCGGAGGAACGCTCGTCGCCTCTTCAGGCAGCAACTACAGGGAGAGCGTGGACCGAAACGATCTCGGTGGCCCACGCTTCTGCCGCGCACGCCCGAACGAGATCCGATACCCAGCCTCAACCTGCCCCACGGCCGCAGGCCGCGCAATGATGGCCGCCGAAACAGCACCCGTGCCGTCGAAGCTCCAAACGCCCGTATGCGCCTGCGCCGCCATGCGCGGAAACGCCGGGCACGTCATCCGCACGGAAGGAGCAGCTTGCGAGGCCGCGTCCATGCCCGCCATCTCCATGCAGTGATGCACGCCCGCCCGCCGGCAGCAGACAGGCAGCTGCGCCCGCGCCCCAAGCCCCAGCGCCGAAGCGAACAGGGGCAAGCCCAGCACGCACAGCAACACCATGGCCAACGCTCGCCGCATACTCACCAGCTTACCGCAACTGCACGATGCTGGCCCGATCGAAGACCAGGCCTGGTATCCTGGCGCCCTATGCCAGCCTTCCATCGAGCATCTTTGCTGGAATTCATCTCGGCCTCTGACAGCGAGCTGACCGGCCTCCTTTCACTTGCGTACGCGCGCGATGGTTTTCAAAACCAGAAGTCGCAACAGACACTCGCCTGGGCGCAGGACATCTTCCGTCTGCGCGAATCGTTGGCTTTGCTCGTCGACACAAACCCGCAAGCCGCCACCTGGACAGTCCTGCTCGAGTTCAACATCCCGCGCAAGATGCGTCGTATCGACGTTGTGCTTCTGGCCGACGAATGCATTGTCTTGCTCGAGCAGAAGTCCCATCCGGCAACCGCGGAGGACTGCCTCCAAGCCGAGGAGTACGCGCTGCTGCTGCACTACTTTCATCAGCCCTCCGCGCATCGGCACATCGTCCCGATCGTCGTCTCTCCTGCGGCCCGCGCGGCTGAACCGCTTCGCCAGCGCGAACTGCCGCTGCTCGAGACAGCCGCATACTGGATCGCCCCGGTCGCGCGCGTCGGGTGGAACGCGCTAGCAGAGTTCCTCGCTTCGCTTCCCAGCCAGCAGGCCAGCCCCATTGATCCGGTCGAATGGGAACAGGGAGAGTACCGGCCAGTCCCCGCCATCATTGAGGCTGCCCTTTCTCTGCAATCGGGGCTGGACATCCGCGAGATTGCTCACTCCCGTGCTGCGCGTCACGATGTCGACGAACTCACGAGCTTTGTGCAGCACGTAATCGACGAAGCTCGCACTCTGAAGCGGCATGTGGCCTGCTTTGTCACCGGTGTCCCCGGCTCGGGTAAGACGCTGGTCGGCTTGAACCTCGCATTCAGCAAGCAGACCGCGGCGCAATCCATTCACTTCATGTCGGGCAACGGCCCACTCGTGAAGGTAATCCAGGCAGTCCTCGCCCGTCACCAGATGAGCCAAGGCGTACGGGCGCTCGATGCTAAACTGCATGCCAAAACGTTGATCGAAAACGTTCACGTCTTCGCCCGTACCTACACCGAAGATGCCGGTGAGCGGGCGCCCTCGAACCACGTCGTCATCTTCGACGAAGCGCAGCGCGCATGGGATCGCGCGCAGAACTATGCCAAGTTCAAGCGCAATTACTCAGAGCCCGAGATGCTGCTGAAGATCATGGAACGGCATCAGGACTGGGCCGTTGTCATTGCGCTTGTCGGCGGTGGCCAGGAGATCAACAACGGAGAGGCTGGCCTCGACGAGTGGGGAACTTCGCTTGCCGCAGCATCCAGGCCGTGGACAATCTATGCGTCGCCCGAAGCATTAAACGGTGGCACCTCCGTGGCCGGTGGCAAGCTCATGAGCGATGCCTCCGCTCGCCTGCCCGTCCATTCCGAGCCACGCCTGCATCTTGATGTTTCAGTACGAAGCCTCAAGGCGGATTCTTACGCGCGGTGGGTGAACCACGTGGTCGATAGCGACTCCGCTTCTGCCCACGCAGTCAGCCTCGACTCCACCTTCCCCGTTTACGTGACGCGCAGTCTGGACCTTCTCCGGGAGACTCTTCGCCGGCATACTCTCGGCCGCAGCCGCGCCGGGCTCGTAGGCTCATCACAGGCGGCGCGTTTGCGCGCCGAGGGGCTGGAGCCGGACTCCGCATTCCACGGCGGCTATCCCTGGGAACACTGGTACCTCGCGCCCGCCAGCGACGTTCGGTCCAGCCTCCAATTGGAAGTCTTCGCCACGGAGTTTGAGATTCAGGGACTCGAACTGGACTGGGTCGGACTTTGCTGGGGCGGCGACTTCGTCTTCTCGCCAACACGGAACGAGTGGTTAATCCGAGCTTTTCGCGCGACCAACAGCAAGTGGTCAGAGGTCAAGAGCATTGAAAGAAGGAAGTTCCGTCGTAACGCTTACCGCGTCCTCCTCACTCGCGCAAGGCAGGGAGTGATTCTCTACATCCCGCGTGGCGACAGCAAGGATCACACCCGCAGCCCACGAGACTTCAATGAAACGTACGCCTTCCTTCTCTCGTGCGGCGCCAAGTCGCTTGAAGGTGAGGAGGATATGCCCGCCGAAGCCGAAGAGAAGCTCACACAAACCCTCTTTTAGAGGCCAAACAACAAAGCCCCGGGAATTCTCCCGGGGCTTGCTGTTGTTGGTTCTTGCGCGAAGCGCGTTCCGCCGTCCGCGAAGGACCGAAGGACTAGTACATGCCGTCCATGCCGCCGCCGCCGTGGTTATGACCGCCGCCCGCTGCTTCCTTCTTTTCCGGAATCTCCGAGATCATGGCTTCGGTGGTCAGCATCAGGCCGCTGATCGACGCCGCGTTCTGGAGTGCGGTGCGCGTTACCTTCGTCGGGTCGATGACGCCGGCCGCGACCAGGTCCTCGTAGGCGCCGGTTCCGGCGTTGTAGCCGAAGTTCGTCTCCTTCGAGTCGTGGATCTTGCCGATGACCACCGCGCCCTCTTCGCCCGCGTTCATGACGATCATGCGCAGCGGCTCTTCGATGGCGCGACGGATGATGCTCGCACCGATCTTCTCGTCGCCTTCGAGCGTCTTGATGAGCTCGTCGACCGCAGCCGAGCAACGGATCAGCGCAACACCGCCGCCCGGGACGATGCCTTCCTCAACCGCAGCGCGCGTGGCGTGCATGGCATCTTCGACGCGAGCCTTCTTTTCCTTCATCTCGGTCTCGGTTGCCGCGCCCACCTTGATCACTGCAACACCGCCGACCAGCTTGGCCAGGCGCTCCTGCAGCTTCTCGCGGTCGTAGTCGGAGGTGGTCTTCTCGATCTGCGCGCGAATCTCCTTCACGCGGCCTTCGATCTTCGAGCTGTCGCCGCCGCCATCGACGATGGTGGTGTTGTCCTTGTCGATGGTGATGCGCTTGGCGGTGCCGAGATCTTCGATCTTGACGCCTTCGAGCTTGATGCCGAGGTCCTCGGTGATGGCCTTGCCGCCGGTCAGCGTCGCGATGTCTTCGAGCATCGCCTTGCGACGATCGCCGAAGCCAGGCGCCTTCACCGCAGCTACGTTCAGCGTGCCGCGCAGCTTGTTCACGACCAGCGTCGCGAGCGCTTCGCCATCGACGTCCTCAGCAATGATGACGAGCGGCTTGGCGGTGCGGGCAATCTGCTCGAGCAAGGGCAGCAGGTCCTTCATCGACGAGATCTTCTTCTCGTAGATGAGCACGTAGGGGTTCTCAAGGGCGGCTTCCATGCGCTCCGCGTCGGTGACGAAGTAAGGCGAGAGGTAGCCGCGATCGAACTGCATGCCCTCGACGACATCGAGCTGCGTCTCCATCGTGCGGGACTCTTCGACGGTGATGACGCCGTCCTTGCCAACCTTGTTCATGGCCGCGGCGATGATCGTGCCGATCTGCGCGTCGGAGTTCGCGGAGATCGTGCCGACCTGCGCGATCATGTCGCCCGAGACCGGCTTCGAGAAGCTCTCGAGCGCGCCGCCCTGGATCGCGCCATGCTCATCGCGCTTGCCGATGATGGCCTCGACGGCCTTGTCGATGCCGCGCTTCAGCGCCATCGGGTTTGCGCCGGCGGCCACGGTCTTCACGCCCTCGCGGTAGATCGCCTGGGCGAGCACGGTGGCGGTGGTGGTACCGTCGCCGGCGACGTCCGAGGTCTTCGACGCGACTTCACGCACCATCTGCGCGCCCATGTTTTCGAGCGCGTCCTGCAGCTCGATCTCCTTGGCGACGGTGACGCCGTCCTTGGTGATGGTGGGCGACCCGAACTTCTTCTCGATCACGACGTTGCGGCCCTTCGGACCGAGCGTCACCTTGACGGCGTTCGCCAAGATATTCACTCCGCGCAGGATCGCCTGCCGCGAATCTTCTCCATGCAAAATCTGCTTTGCCATTTCACTTACTCCTAAACCAGTTGTCGGTTCTTAGTTGTCAGTTCTCAGGAAGAACGAAGCTTATTTGGAGACGATGCCGAGGACTTCTTCCTCGCGCATGATCAGGAACTCTTCGCCGTCCAGCTTGATCTCGGTACCTGAATACTTGCCGAACAGGATGGTGTCGCCAGCCTTCACGTCGAGCGGGAAAACCTTGCCTTCATCGTTCGACTTGCCCTTGCCCACCGAAACAACTTCACCCTGCTGCGGCTTTTCCTTTGCCGAATCCGGGATAATGATCCCACCACGCACCGTCTCACCCTCTTCGGTACGGCGCACCAGGATACGATCGTGCAGCGGCGTAAACGTCGTTGTTGCCATAGCTTGCATCTCCTTGAAGAACTCTTGAATCGATTCTCGGGGCAGTGTTTTAGCACTCAACCCCTTCGATTGCTAAGGCTACGCGCCGACCGTGTTTCCTGTCAAGGCCGCATAGATGAAATGTGAGTGAATGGCACGCAGGTTTGCGCGGGGTTGCCTAAGCACGGAAGAATATGTCCAACCATCGACCACGGCCAACAGAAAGTCGTAAACTCTCACCATGCCCCAGTTTCGCAACATCGCCGCCGGCCTCCTCGTCTTCGGGACGCTCGCCGTTGCCGCTCACGCCCAGGATGACGCCCCCGTCTCGAACCGCGGACGCAAGTACAAAGCGCCCCCGCCCACCTCGCATATCGAGGTGCTGGTGCTTCGTAACTACAACAGCAAGCCCGTTGCAAATGCCGCCGTCGTCTTCAACTCGATCAAGGATGGCAAGGACGAAGGCAATCTCGAAGTGAAGACAAACGAAGAAGGCATGGCCATCATCGACGTCATCCCGACCGGTTCGAAGGTCGGCGTACAGGTGATTGCAGACGGCTTTGCTACTTTTGCTGACGACTACCAGGTGAACGAGACCGACCGCACCATCACGGTGAAGCTGCTCCGCCCGCGCGCCCAGGTCTCCGAGTACGTGGATAACACCGGCAAGCCGGCGCAGAGGCAGCCCGGCGTGCAGGAGCCGAACCATCCGCACTCCGATCCCGTCATTCAGTCGCCGCAGCCCACCAATCACACCAGTGACCCCGCGCCGCTTGCTCCGGTCGACCCGAACGCCACACCGGGCAACTCGCAGAACCAGACCAACAAACCGAACCCTGCTCCGCAGCCGAACTAGACGCCTTGAACTCTTTAGACAGCAAGCCTCTTCGGGGCCAGACCGCCTTCGTCACCGGTGCCGCCAAGCGCATCGGCCGCGCCATCGCGCTGGCGTATGCCGGCGCCGGCGCCAACGTGGCCATCACCTACCGGACGTCTTCCGCGGAGGCCGATGAGACCGTGCGCGAGCTGGCCGGGCAGGGAATCGAAGCCTCCGCGCACCGCTGCGACCTCGATAGTCCCGGGGAGATCGCGGCCTGCATCCCGCAGATCATCTCGCGTCACGGCCGGCTGGACATCCTCGTCAACAACGCCGGCACCTTCGCCTCGTCGGCACTCGAAGACATCACCCCCGAAGCCTGGGACGCAATGTTCGCGGCCAACACCCGCGGACCGTTCCTGATGGCGAAGGCCGCGCTACCTCACCTGCGCGAAGCCCGCGGGCGCATCGTCAACATCGGTTCGCTTGGCGGCATCCAGCCATGGGCGACGCACGGCCACTACTGCACCTCAAAGGCCGCGCTGCACATGCTTTCGCAGGTGATGGCGAAGGCGTGGGCGCCGGAGGTCAGCGTCAACTGCATTGCGCCGGGGATGATTGTGCAGGGCGAAGTCGGCGCGGCGTACCAGCAGTTTGCGGACCGCACCCCGATGAAGCGCAACGGCACCGCAGCCGATGTCGCCGCCGCCACGCTCTTCTTCGCCACCGGGCCGCACTTCATCACCGGCCAACTGCTCGCGGTCGATGGCGGCCTGGGACTGTAATTTCGTCTCCCTGGCGGCCGCGAGCATTAATTTGAGAAAGAGTTACTGATACTCGCCGGGTATGCGAAAATTGCCGCGTACTTACGATTTGCACCACCAGCCTGGGAGTATTCATGTCACGTCGCGTTTCCAGAAGAACACTGCTCCGCGGGACTGCCGCTGCGGGTGCCCTTGTGTTGTCTCCCTGGTTTATGGAGCCCGCGGCCGCCGCGGCGCAGGACCTGACCGGCGGGACGATCGCGAACTTCATCGGGAAAGGGCTCGCCAACGGCGTCGTGGGCGCAGTCGGCAACATGGCCTTCGGCCAGGTCATGCAGGCGATGGGGTTCGACCTGAACGGCCAGGCGGCCATGGCAGCCAAGCTCGACCTCATCGTCGCGAAGCTCGATCAATTGCAAAACACCCTCGACAACCTGCAGGTCTATCTCGAACAGCAGTTGTCGGGGCTCAAGTACAACGTCGCCTACGCAAGAGTCGCGCCGCTCATCGACACCAACAAAACCATTACCCGGCTGATGCAGACGATGCTCGAAGTCGACGCCAAGGCTCATCCCGTCCAGGTATTCGATCTCAAGAACAAGATCAACGCGCTCGTCCGCACAACCGAGTACCAAAACGGCCTCGCCACCTGGAACGACGCACTTATCGGTGGCAACGGTCAGACCTCGCTGCTGGGTGCCTGGGGGAGCGTCGTCTTCAACCAGGACCCCCACTTCTTCAACACCGCCCAGGCCGCAAAAATCCAGGACCGCTGGGACAGCTTCGACGCCCAGCAGGCGATCACAGTCTGGTGCCTCGTCGAAGGCTACAACAGCGGCCTGGTGCGCCAGCCCGAACTTGCACTCAAGACGCTGCGCGAATGGTGGGGAAACCGCCATGTCCAGCTCGGCGTCCTGCGCGGCTCGACCGCCAGCGTCGATACCTTCGATGAAGTGGACGGCAACAGGACCGTCACGGTCACGACCAAAATGAACTTCATGCCGCCCGATACCCTCTACTCCAAGGCGACTCAGAAGCTCTGGATGCTGACGCCCTACGGCCCCGCCAGAACGGACGACTCCTACGGCAACGTCAACGCAGCGTTCCGGAAGTGGGTCGACAGCAGCGCCAACAAGACCGGCATCGGGGCCCGGGGAGCGCGCGACACAGCCTGGCAGGTAGCCACGGACGACGACCTCGTCAAGTTAGCCATCGAGTGCGGGGGCTCGATGGGCCCCGGCAACGACAGCGACACCTTCGCCTCCGCACTCCAGCAGCACGGGTTCCACATCCCGGGTCCCGCTGGCTTCAAGGTCGCTGGCCAGTGCCGGTGGCAGGGTTCCTACGGCTACCGAGCGCTCTGCAACGTCTTCGTCGAAGGCGACAACTGGGATCCAAACGGCCGCGGGCCAGCGTACTTCCTCGCAAACCGCCCAATCTACCCAAACGACAAGTTCTTCTACACCTAACACTGCTTCGCGGCATATTCACCGCCACTGTCTTACCGTGTCTGTCTTGCCGTGTCTGTCTTGTATACGGCACAGCTCCAGAAGTGCCGTAAATGCTTCGTGTGCCAAGCGGCTTAGCCGCCCGGGCAATGCCTAAGACCTGAACAGCACGAGCTTTTGTGCGTCAATTCAGGATTCGCTGCCACCAGCTTCTCTCTTTGTACTCTTCGTACAGCCCGAGCGGCTCCTCCGACGCTTCAAACGGCTTGCCGTCGAAGACGGATCTCGGGTTCGTTGTCGTCAAGGCATCGGCGTACTCCTGCCCATACTTCCTGGCGATCAGCGCGCGTGCCTCGCTCAGCCGCGGCGGCCGCGAGCTGACGTTGTGGGCATCGGTCGCGATGAAATGAACCCAGCGCTTCTGTAGCAGGGCGTGCGCCAGCTTTTCGGCCGTGCGTCCCATCTTGCCGGTCACGGAGTCGCCGGTGACCTGGATCAGCAGGCCGCCGCGCATCCAGTCCGCAAGGCGTTTATAGTCCTGCTGCAGCGTCGGGTTGCGCTCGGGATGGGTCAGCACGGGGGTAAGGCCGGCAAGCTGCAGCTCGTAAAACGTCTCCGTCAGCCCGGGCGGGACGCCGAAGTCGGGAATTTCGACCATCAGGTAGCCCAGCCCGTTAATGCTGAACTTATTGGGATTCCCCTTTGCTTCCATTACGTTGTCATACGAGACGTGAAAGTCGCACCCAAGCCCAAGCTTCAGCGGAACTTTTTCTTCGTCGAGCCGCGCCTGCAACTCCGCTACCTTGGCCGCGTTGGCTGCCCGGTCGTAGGTGTACTGTCCATTCGCGTGAGGGGTGCAGACGACATGGGTAACGCCATCGCGGGCCGAAGCCTTTGCCATCTCGAACGAGGTATCGAAATCCTTGGCCCCGTCATCCACGCCCCACAGAAGATGATGATGAATATCTACCATTGCTCCGCCAGACTACCAGTTTAGGCAACATGCCTGCCCAGCCGTATCCCACCGTTGGGTGATCGCGTTGCCCAAACGTGCTATTGCGCCACGGGAGCGGAGAGCGCCTCCGCCATTCCGCGAAACATCTTGAGGCCATCGGCTGAACCAAGAAGTTCTTCACTCGAGCGGTCAGGATGCGGCATCAGCCCCAGCACGTTGCGTCCTTCGTTCAACACGCCGGCGATGTTCTCAATCGATCCATTCAGGTTGTGCTCATCCTCAGTCAAACCGTGCTCGTTGCCGTAGCGAAACGCGATGCGATCCTGCCGCTTCAACTCCGCCAGCGTCTCCGCGTCGCAGAAGTAGTTACCCTCCATGTGGCCGACAGGCATGCGCAGCACCTCGCCCCTGCTCAGCAAATGCGTAAACACCGAATCGGTCGTTTCCACCTTCAGATGCACCTGCTTGCAGATGTAGCGCTGCGTCGCATTGCGCATCAGCGCGCCGGGAAGCAGGCCGGCCTCAGTCAGGATCTGGAAGCCATTGCAGATTCCCAGCACCATGCCCCCACTCGCCGCAAACTTCTTCACCGACCCCATAATCGGCGAGAACTTGGCGATGGCGCCCGTGCGCAGGTAATCGCCATACGCAAATCCGCCCGGAACGACGATCGCGTCGCAGTTCTCAAGGTCGGTGGACGCATGCCAAAGCATCGTGGCCTTCGCGCCGAGCACCTCGCTCACCACGTTGTAGGTATCGTGGTCGCAGTTCGACCCGGGAAACACCAGCACTCCAAATTTCATACCTTCAGCTTAACAGAACAGAAAGTGCGCTCTCGCAAAGAAGGCCAGCCAAGCCAAGATACGCCAAGAAGTGCTTCGCGCATCTTGGCTCCCTTCGCGCTCTTTGCGAGAGCGCTCTCCCATCCCTGGCGTCAAACCCTCACCCCAACCGGTACCGCGTCTCCGCCAGCCGGTACAGCGGCCGCCACACCAGCCGGTTGGTCGTCACCACCATGATCGAGATGCAAATAGTCCCCAGCAGAATAATCGGGAAGTCCCCACTGGCCGTCGCGGCGTTGATCTGCTCTCCGAGCCCCAGCGTCGTCAGCGTACGGCCACCGATGTTGAAGTACTCCGCGATGATGCTCGCGTTCCATGCACCACCCGATGCGGTCACCATTCCGGTGATGAGGAACGGGAAGATGCCCGGCAGGATCACCTTTTTCCAGCGCTCCACGGTCGAAAACCGGAACAGCGTGGCAACCTCCTTCAGGTCGTTCGGAATCGCCATCGCACCCGCGATCACGTTGAACAGGATGTACCACTGCGTACCCAGCAGCATCAGCGCGATGGAGCCGATCCCAAGCCCTCCGCCAAGCCGGATCAGCAGCAGCAGCACGACAGGGAACAGAGCCGTCGCCGGCACCGACGCCGCAATCTGCGCCAGCGGCTGCGCGATGCGCGCAAGCCGTGGATGCGAGCCGATGGCGACGCCCGCCGGAATGGTCCACGCGGCCGCCAGCAGCAGCGAGACGTTCACGCGCAGGAAGCTTGCGGCCGCTCCCTTCAGCAGCTCGAAGTACTGGCTTCCCGTAACCGGCCGCACCAGCGCCAGGGCACGCTGAGCCGTGTACAGGACGACAATCGCAGCCACAGCCAGGAGTAGCCACGAGAGCACACGGCTGGCGGTCTCGTTCTTTACTTCAGGCTGTTGGGCCTCGCGCTTCACCCGCTCGACCCGCCGGTGCGCAAGCGATGTGTAGATCGCCTCGGTCAGCGGCTCGGTCGTGCGGCGCCTTATCGCGGCGATCGCATTCGAGTGGGTGAGCACATGCAGCAGCGGCGAAGACACGCGCGCCGAGCCCTCCACCTGCTCAAACTTGAACTTATCGCTCCAGCCGATCAGCGGACGCCAGATCAGCTGATCCGTCGCAACGATGATCGCAATCATCGTAAACAGGCCCCAGGCAATCGCACGCCCGTCGCTTTGGTCAGCGGCCGTCTGCAGGTAGGAACCGAGGCCCGGCAGGCGGAAATCCTTGGTGCCGAAGTGGAACATCTCGCACACCATCAGCGTGAACCAAGCGCCCGCCACCGACATGATCGAGTTCCAGACCAGGCCGATCGCCGCATACGGCAGCTCCAGCTGCACCAGCCTCTGCAGGGCGGAGAACCGGTAGACGTTCGTGGCCTCGCGCAGCTCGCGTGGGATGGAATTCAGCGAAGAGTAGAAGCTGAACGCCATGTTCCACACCGCGCCGGTGAAGAGCAGAATGATCGCGCCAAGCTCCACCCCGATATGCCGCGTCGGAAACAGGCCGATCATCGCCAGCATCACCGGCGGCAGAAAGCTGAGCACCGGGATCGACTGCATGATGTCGAGCGCGGCGATCATGAAGGCTTCCACGCGCTTGTTGTACGCCGCAAGATAGCCGTAGCTGATGGCGAAGACGAGGCTCAGCACGTACGCGAGGAAGATACGCACCACCGAGTAGAACGCATACCGCGGCAGCGCCCGCGGGTTCAGCGAAACCGTCATCTGTTCGGACGGCGGCCCCGCCCAGAACATGGCGATGCGGACGATCGCGTAGAAGACCGCAAGCCCGATCGCCGCCACACACACATCCAGAAAGACGGGCCAGCTGCGTTTGAAGACCTGTGTCCGCGCCAGCGTCTCGCGGCCCGGAATGTTCGAGAAGTTATTCGGGAACCCGTCGGGAAAGCGCATCAGGCGTCGCTCTCCACGCCTGATTCCTCAGTCTCGTCCAGTTCGCCGCTCAGTCGCTGCGCCTGCGTAAAGCGCCGCCGGCCCGCATCGAAGTCGAACAGCTCCGCGTACCGTCCCCAGCTCACCGCGGTCTCCAGCTGCTTCAGCGTCTCTTCCTCGCTAAACTGCTCGTCGAGCACATCGTGGAAGAACTCCTCGGAGACGGACCCGTCGCTCTTGGTCTCGACCGCGCGCACGATCTGCCGCAACAGCAGCACGTTTTCAATCGCAGCCTTGCGGAAGACTTCCTTTTGGTGCAGGATCTCGGAGTTGGCGAACTCTGTCCCGATCGGCGTAATCTCCGCGTCGCCTTCGTTCACCGTCAGGAAGCCGAGCAGGCGCGCTGCATCCACGATCGGCAGCAGGTCGTCGATCTCGAACGCCAGGTCGTCAGCGAGTCGGTAGATATCGTCCTTGCCGTTGTGGTCGATCAGCAGTTCCAGCAGTCCGGCGATCCCGCCCGGCCGCGCGTGCGGCAGCATCTGGTACGGATTCGTGCGCGCCGGCGCTCCGGCAGCGCTCGCATTCGGCGCCGACGGCAGGTCCGGCGGCGCCTCGTCCGGCTGCGTCAGCACCTTGTAGACATAGTCGACCAACTGCGTAAACGACGCGGCCTTGCGGTCGCGAGGATGCGCCATCCCAACCTTGAAGTCCGTGCGCACGCGCCCCGGATTGCGCCCCAGTACGATAATCCGGTCGGCAAGCAGCACCGCCTCTTCAATGTTGTGCGTCACGATGAAGATCGACCGGGTTGGAATCGTCTTGTTCTGCCACAGCTCCAGCAGCTCGCTGCGCAGGTTTTCGGCCGTCAGCACGTCCAGCGCGGAAAACGGCTCGTCCATAAACAAGACCTCGGGTTCGACCACCAGCGCCCGCGCAAAGCCCACGCGCTGCCGCATGCCGCCCGAGAGCTCTTTCGGGTAGGCGGCCTGAAATCCGTCCAGGCCTACCGTGTCCAGCATCTTCAGGCTGCGCCGGCGGCGGTCTTCGGCGTCCATCCCCCGCGCCTTCAGCACCGCCTCGACGTTTTCTAGAACCGTCAACCACGGAAACAGCGCAAAGCTTTGAAAGACGATCGAAACATTAACTTCAACATTGGAAATGGGTTTCTCGTGCCAGTAAACCTGACCCGCCGAGGGAGTGGAGAGCCCGGTCAGCATGCGCAGCAGGGTCGACTTGCCGGAACCGGACGGGCCCAGCAGGGCGACGATCTCACCCGGCACGATCGAGAGGTCGGTCGCCGCGATGACCTGAATTTTATTCTCGCTCGGCTGGTCGTAGTACTTCTCGACACGCTCCGCGCGTATGATGGCTTCTGACATGGGCATCTTCTTGATTTGAAAGTAGGTCGGCCGAGAAACTTCTGGGGATCTCTTCAGAGCCTTCGGTCAGCCTACCACCACTTTACTGATATAAAGGTTAAGACGGCGTGCGCGTTCGCCGGATGACATTCGTTCGAAATCAGCCTGAAAGAACACCACCTTTGGGGACCCACGCAATGCCTGAAACAACCACTGCAACCTCGTCTAAACCCCGCGTCCTCGTCGCCGACGACGAACAGGTGATCGCGAACACCCTGGCCATCATCCTGAATCAGGCGGGCTTTGAGGCGCGTGCAGTTTACAGCGGCGAAAAGGCGATTGAGTCCCTCGACACCTTCGAGCCGGACATGCTCATCTCGGACGTCATCATGACCGGCATGACCGGCATTGAAGCCGCGATCGCCACGCGCGCCAAGCGTCCGAACTGCAAGATTCTGCTCTTCTCCGGCCAGGCTGCCACCGCGGACCTGCTCGAAAAGGCTCGCGCCCAGGGGCACGAGTTCGAGATCCTCGCCAAGCCCGTGCATCCCACCGATCTGCTCGCCAAGCTGCGCCGCCAGTCCTAACCTGCGAACGGCTCGGCTCCTGCTGAAGCAAATTCAGGAATCGCGAAGGAAAGAACCCCCGGCATCGCGGCCCCAGCGCGATGCTTTTCGTGCGTTCTACTCTCTTTCCGTCGGCTCCCCGTCGTCGGTCGTCAGTTCGAAGAGGCGAATGATGGTCGTCGCATTCGCCTCCATATCGTAGCGCCGGTTGAATGTGGCAAGCGCCTGCCGCTCCATCGCCTGGCGCTCCTCGGCCGGCATCATGATCCAACCCTTGACGAGCGCGTCAGTCCCGTCCTGGTTGTCGAGCTCCATCAGCCCGGCACGGTCCGCGGCAATCTGCGGCGCGATGTTTACCTTGTCCGCCAGCAGCACCGCCCGCCCGCAGGCCAGCGCCTCGGCTACCGCGATGCCGAAGTTCTCCTGGTGCGATGGCAGGATAAACACCTCGCTGGCATAAAACGCGCCCCACTTCGCGTCGCCCTTGATCATGCCGGGCCAGTGCACGCGATCGCTCAGCCGGTTCGTCGCGACAACCTGCTGCAACTGCGCGCTCCAACCCTGCTGATCCGGCCCAGCCATCAGCAGGTGCAGGTCCTTGTCCAGCGCCGCGTACTTCGAAAAGGAATTCACCAGCAGGTCGCATCCCTTCTTCCGGTGAATGCGCCCCAGGTAAAGCATGAAGCGTTTGCCCTGCATCTCCGGCACCCGCTCGAAGAACGCCTTGCGCAATACGCCTTCCTCCGCCGGTGGACGGCTGCAGCCGTAAGGCACCACGTAGCCATTCCAGCGATGCAGCCAGAAGCTCTGTTTGGCCAGGTCGCTCTCCTGCCTGGTGGTAAACAGGACGCGATACGCCCGGCGCAACACCCAGTACTCGACCAGCACCCAGTAGACCCACTTCTTCATGTGCTTCAGCGGAAAGGTGCGCTTGAACCAGGGGTCGAGCATGCCGTGCGAGAACACCATGTACGGCTTCCGGCCCGACAGTACCCTCCATGCAACGAAGCCGCAGAAGTTCCACAGGCCGTTTACCACCACGCCATCGAAGCGCTGATAGTTCGCCTTAAGCCAGCGGTACAGCGCAGGCGAGAAGGCATACGTGGTTCCCACTGGTCCGAGCGCATGAACCGGAAAGGGAAGTCCCTGCAAAAATTGGGCGTTCGGGTCATCCAGCGTCACGACCTCGCCCGAATACCCGATGACGGAAAAGGCCATCAGCGACCGTACCGATTCGGCCGGGCCTCCGGACGCCGGATCGAGCGTGGCAATAATGTGGAGAATGCGCATGTTGGTTCTCCTACGGGTACTCATCCGAAGGACCTCCAGTGACGGCCATCGTTTCAACGGCTTTCAAGCCGGGATCGGTACGCACTGAGTGTCCTGTTACCTGCGCGATGGCAGCCCGCAGGCTCGTTACATCTTCTTCAAAGCTCCAGCGGCTGATCCGTGCGAGAGCGCGTGCCCCCATCGCGGAAGCTGTCCCGGGCGAAGCCAGCACCCGTCGCAGGGAATCGGCCAGCGCCTCCACGTTCCGCACCGGGTACACGCAGCCTTCGACGCCGTCGGTCACCAGATCCGGCTGGCAGCCTACCTCGTCGCTCACAATCACAGCCCGCCCGGCGTTCATCGCCTCGTTCACCACCAGGCCCCAGGGCTCATGCCGCGCAGGCAGCACGAAGACGGTGCAGAGGTCGAAGTACTGCGGCAGCTCCGATTGGTTGCGAAAGCCGCAGAACCGAATGCTTCTGAAGCCGGTTGCGGCAGCCTGCTGCTCGAGCGACCCGCGCTCTTCGCCGTCGCCGACGATTACCAGGTACGGTTCCGGATCCAGACCCCTGCCGGCGGAAAGCTTCTCATACGCAGCGATCAGGTCGTTGCAGTGCTTGCGCGTTTGCAGCTTCGAAGCAAACAGGATGATCGGCCGATCGGCTTCAAGCTCCAGCTCAGCTCGCAACTGCGATCGTGTCGCCGCCGCGGCTCGGCTCTGCTGCTGAAACCAATCGTTATCCACCGCGTACGGCAGCAGGAACATCGGGAGATCCGGGCCCATGTAGTAGCGCCAGTACGCCAGATTCTTCGAGCCCGAGACCAGCACGCCATCGACCACCGCCCGCAGCCCGGCGAAGAAGATGCGTTTCAACGCAAGCTTCAGCCTTCCCCGCGGCCGATCGTCCAGCGACGAGTCGGAGCGCACCAGCACGGGGATTCCAGCAGCCTTCGCCGCCAGAATGCCGTGCATCTGGTTGACCGTGGAGTAGCCATGCACCCAAAGCACGTCGAAGCCACTCCCGTCGCCGTCGCCCGCCAGCCGCCGCATCAGGCCGGTACTGATGGGGCTCAAGACCCCTGACGTCCCGTTGTCGCGCAGTGCCGGCAGAAACTCGTACTTGTAGCCTTCGAGCAGCGGAATATCCCACCGGACATCCACCCCGAATCCGTCGTCCCGATAACCCCGGATCGAAAAATCCGAGCCGTAGAACACGGTAAGATCGATGTCCGGCTCGGCCGAGATGCGGCGCAGCAGCGGCGCCTGGTACTGGATCGGATGGCTGACGAGATACGCCAGCCGAACCGGCCGGCGCGCCGCCCGATGCGCTGGCCGGCGTCTGGGCGCGGTCGCGTCCATCTCCAGCCCCGTGTTCCGTCCCTGAGAGCTCATATGCCCTTCTGCACCTGCCTGCGGTCTGATGGCCCGGGATTCCTGCTCCGTGTCTAGCGTTGGATCGCAAGAATCGCGACATCGACCACTCCGATAAGCGTGGCCAGGCCGCCGCTCTTCAGCGCACCCTTCCACACGTTATCCGGCAGGAAGACGATGTCATCCGCCTGTAGAATCGGATCGGGATCCTTGCCGTGCTCGATGCGCTTGATGTCGACCTTCACGACCGTCCGCTGCAGCCCTTCGGTGCGGATGATGCGCAGATCCTCATACCGCCCTTCGAAGCCCGCGCCACCGCTTAGCGCAGTCGCCTGCATCAGGGTAAGCGGGGTGTTCTGGTCAAGCGGAATGGCGCCCTGCTTGGCGAACGCGCCCACCACGTAGACGACGCCTACCTTCGAAATCACAATCAGGTCGTGCGGCAGAATGACGATGTTGGCCTCGCGTACCTTGGCCGGATCCGTCCCGATGTTCACGACGATCGGCTCGGCGAGCCCCTGCCGGAAGATGGTGATCACATGGCTCGCCGAACTTGGCCACGCCGCGCCGCTTCCGCCCAACACACCGCTTGAGATGTTTGCGTTCACCGTCGGCGAGCTTGAACCCAGGCCAGGTGCCGCGGCGGCCAGTACATCGAACAGCCGCCGCACGCCGATCAGCGGAACGACCGCATGGATCTCGCCCGTAATCGTCGCAAACTGGTTCACGGCTGCGGTCAGCTCCACCAGCACCTGCGGATTCTTGAACATGCCGGCAGCGATCAGCCGCTGCGCGATCCGGTCCTCGACCTCCTCGACCGTCAAACCCGCGACCGGGATGGTGCCGACGAGCGGAAGCTGAACCGTGCCATCCGCCGTCACCTTCACGACCGGGCCAAAGTCCGTGGCGCCGAAGATGTGGATCGTCAGCACATCGCCGAAACCGAGCCGGATGTCGCGTTCCGTCGCCTTCAGCAGGGCCGGGTCGTTGGTTGGGACTTCAACGGTGTTCGGTTGCGAAGGCAAGGGCAGCGACGGTCCCGTGAACTGTCCAAAGCAGGGCTGCAGTGCGATTCCAAGTAGGCACCCGCCGGCCGCAAGGCCACTCACCTTTGGTGCCAACCGCCCAGACATCCTCTGCAAGATGATTCCCATGCGCGTCATTGCTTGTCCTTCTTCTTCCGGCCACCCTTGCCCGACCCGTTTTGTGCATCCCATCCGGCCGGATCCAGGCTGGAGTACGAATAGCCCGTGTAGCCGTAGTATCCGTAATACTCCGGCGCATTCAAGTCCACGGCGTTCAGCACAATACCCGCAAGCGGAGCGCCCGAGCGGACCAGGAGGTCCCGTGCACGTCGCACAACATGCTTGCTCGACTTCGCGTGGCGAACGACCATTACGACCGCATCCACCTGGCGCGAAAGCAGCACGCCGTCCGTTACCGACAGGATCGGGGGAGAGTCGATGACGACATGCGTGTAACTCTCTCCGGCGTGGCGTAAAAGCTCTGCCATCGTCTGCGAACTCAGCATCTCGGTAGGGAACGGGGGCACCGGGCCGCTGGCCAGGATATCGAGCCCCGGAACCTCACGCACCTGCTGCACAGACTCTTCAAGCGTCGTTTGCCCGCTGAGCACCGTGCTCAAACCCATCTTTCCATTCAGCCCGAAACGATGATGAACGTTCGGCCGGCGAAGGTCCGCGTCGATCAGCAGGACTCGCGTGCCGCGTTGCGACAGGATCACGGACAGGTTGCTGGCCACCGTGGTCTTGCCTTCAGACGGCGTGGCCGACGTAAACAGGATGAAGCGAGGCTCGTGTCCGACCGTGGAGAGCAGCAACGCCGTGCGCAGGGAACGGAACGCTTCGGTAAACTGCGACTTCGGCTGCGTCAGAACGTTCAGGTTTCGTTCGACCGTGCTCAACGGAGCAACCTGCTCGGGCGTGGCGCGCTTGGCGCGCGGCACAATCGCAAGCGACGGCAGCTCGGTCACCGATTCGATCTCGGCGATGCTGCGCAGGCCGGTATCCAGGCTCTCCAGCAGGAACGCCAGCAGAATGCCCGCCACCAACCCGACCGCCGTCCAGGTGAGCACCAGCGTGCTGCGCGGGGTCATCGTCGGCAGGGCCGGCGTCACCGCGCGATCGACCACGTCGATCTCCAGCGACTCCAGGCCGGCTTCAATGCCCGCCGTCCGCAGCCGCTGCATCAGCTCTTCGTACAACGTCCGGTTGGATTCAAACGTGCGCTGCAGCATGGTGTACTGCACCAGGTCGTCCCGCAGCTTGTACGCATCGGTCTTCTCCTGCTCGAGCGCCGCGCCGGTCTGCTCTTCGTTCTGCTTCGCCAGCAGGTAATTTTCCTTCGCCTGGGTCAGCAGACGATCCTGTTCCGCGTTCACCTGCTGCTGCAACTCGTCGACGTCCGCTTTGGCAGACTTTACCGACGGATGATTCGGCCCAAGATTCGCGGTCAGCTCCGCGTAATTCGCCTTCGCGGTCGCAAGCTGTGTACGCAGCTGCGTCAGCCCGGACTGGCTCACGCCCGTCGACTGGTCGAGCGAACTGCTGATCGCATCCGGGTTCATGCCCTGCAACAGCTGGTACCGGGACTCCGCCAGGATGCGCGCCAGCTTCGCCTGCCCCTGTGCCTTGGCCAGATCGTCCAGCGAGGTTGCAATCTGGTTGTGCGTCGGGTCGAACCCAAGCACGCCCAGTTGTTTCTGCAGGTCCATCATCTGGTTCTGCGACGATTCCACCTGCTGCTTCAGGTCGTCCAGCTGCCCGGAGAGCCAGCGCGATACCGTCTGGGTCGACTCAAAGCGCGTCTCGTAGCTGCGCTTGATGTAGTCGTCGATCACCATGTTGACGATGTCGGTGGAGAGCTTCGGGCTCAGACTGCTGTAGCCGATGCGGATAATGTCCGTTTTGGGAACCAGCGTCACAGAAAGGTGAGCTTTCAGGTTCTGAAGCGTACCCTGGCGAACCGCCGGATCCTCCAGAAGACGGCCATGAACGGGCGTACGCGAGCCGACGAAGACCGAATTGTTCGCCAGGTCCAGGTCGCGAGCGACGGTCACCAGCAGGGAATCGCTGGTAAGAATCGCTACCTCGGTCATCATCTTGCGCTGTGGGTCGTCGCCGATCGAGGAGGCTGCCGACAGCTTGTACTCGTTGGACGAGCCGGTGCGAACCTGAATGCGGCCAAATGCCTCATAGATCTTCGGTTGGGTCAAGGATTGATACAACCCCACCAGAATTCCCATAATCATAGCCGTAATAATCGCTAGACGGCGGTTCCGCAGGACAATCAGAGACTCGGAGAGTGTCGTGTCGGTCTTGGGCGCGTTCAACTGTGTCGCCGTTGCTGCCTGGGGCGTTCCAGCGGCACGGGCTGTGCCTAAATTGTCCGAGTTCATTGGCTTCATACTAAATGACGACACAGCCCTTGGAAACTGAAGGCTCCGGCCATAAACCTTTCGAGATGAGACCAGAGTTGGTAGACTCGCAGCAAGATGCCTGAAAATCAAACCCAGCCCAGCCACGGCAACACCGAAGCCGCAACGCAGCCTGCCTCCGGTAAAATCTCCGCCGAGTCGTCTTCTTCCGCAAGCCCGAGCAGCAAGTCTCAGGAGTTTGCCGGCAAGCCCGTTCAGATCGCCGTCGTTGGCTCAGGGTACGTCGGACTGGTCGCTGCCGTCTGCTTCGCGGAGATTGGCCACCAGGTCATCTGCGTCGACAACGACCAGCGCAAAGTCGACGCGCTCAAGGGGGGAGATACCCTCATTCACGAGCTGCATCTTCCGGAGCTTCTCAACCGCTATCGCAACACCCGCGTCCGCTTTACCACCGACCTCGCCGAAGCCACGCGCGAGTGCCAGGCCATCTTCATCGCCGTCGGCACGCCGCAGTCGGAGACCGGCGACGCCGACCTCTCTTACGTAGAAGCCGTCGCCAGCGAGATCGCCCGTTCGATCACCTCGTATAAGGTGATCGTCGAAAAGTCTACCGTGCCGGTCTATACCAACGAGTGGATCCGCCGGGTCATCGAACGGAATGGCGTTCACCGCGAGCTCTTCGACGTCGTCTCGAACCCGGAGTTCCTGCGCGAAGGCACGGCGGTCGCCGACTTCCTGCATCCGGACCGCATCGTCGTCGGCTCCGACACGCCACGCGCCGCCTCCGTGCTCGCGGAGATCTATGCGCCGCTCACCAACGGCTCCTACTACCAGCTTCCGCACCACATCTCCGGCTCCTGCTCCGCGTCGGAGCCGCCGCCGCTGCTCGATACCTCCACTAAGTCGGCGGAGATCATCAAACACGCCTCGAACGCCTTCCTCGCCTTGAAGATCTCCTTCATCAACGCGGTTTCGAACCTGTGCGAAGCAGCCGACGCCAACGTCGAGCAGGTAGCCCGAGGCATGGGTCTGGACCGTCGCATCGGCTCACGCTTCCTGCGTCCCGGCATCGGCTACGGCGGCTCGTGCTTCCCCAAGGACGTCGCCGCGTTCCGCTCGGTCGCCGAGCAGATGGGCGTCGACTTCTCGCTCCTCACCGAGGTCGAAAAGATCAATGCCACGCAGAAACGCCGCTTCCTTTCGAAGGTGCGTTCCGCACTCTGGACCCTGCGCGGCAAGCGCCTCGCCGTCCTTGGCCTCGCCTTCAAGGGAGAGACCGACGACATCCGTGACTCTCCGGCCATCGAGCTCGTCAAGATGTTCCTGGCGGAAGGCTGCACCGTCGCCGCCTACGATCCGGCCGCCATGGAGCGTACCGAACAGATCCTGCCCACGGCTCACAACCTTTCCTATGCGAAGTCCGCCTACGAAGCCGCCAAGGATGCCGACGCTCTGCTCATCCTCACCGACTGGCAGGACTTCGCCGAACTCGACCTGCCGCTGCTGCATAAGTCGCTCCGTTATGCAATCGTCATCGACGGCCGCAACCTCTTCGACCCGCAGGTGATGTTGCAGCATGGCTTTACCTACCTCAGCATCGGCCGTCCAGCCGCTACTCCGGTGCGGGACCTGGCATCTCCAGTCGCAATCTAGGCTGCGTTCCATCAACTCCGGGTGCCATCGCGTCTTCTTGCGCTGGCACCTGACTTCCGGAGAGCGCCTGGAACCATAACACCTCCTCGGAAGCACCCGGCAGGGCAGCGCAAGCGTCTTACGGTTGCCTCCCTTGATGAAACACTCGGGTCCTTCGCCCGCTCGTGTCTCCCAGGAGGAAGATTGTCTTATCTGGAGTGGATCGCTCAATGAAGCAACAGAAAGTTCTGGTAACCGGTGCGGCAGGCTTCCTCGGATCTCACCTCTGCGACAAATTGCTCGCGGAAGGGAACCGTGTCCTCGGCGTCGATAATCTCTGCACCGGCTCGCTCGCAAACCTGAAGCACCTCAGCAACGAGCCGCGATTCGACCTGCTTGAGCACGACATCACCGAGCCGTTCGATCCCGGCGCGGTCGATTACGTCTTCAACTTCGCTTCGCCCGCTTCCCCGGCCGACTACATGCGTCTCGGCGTCGAGACCCTGCTCGTCGGCTCGCGCGGAACCATCAACACGCTGGACCTCGCCCGCAAGTACAACGCCGGCTACCTGCACGCCTCCACGTCGGAGTGCTACGGCGACCCGCTCGTCCATCCGCAGGTCGAAACCTACTGGGGCCACGTGAACCCCATCGGCCCGCGCTCCGTCTACGACGAGGCCAAGCGCTTCTCGGAAGCCGCCATCACCGCCTACAACCGCTACTACGGTGTCGATACGCACATGGTGCGCATCTTCAACACCTACGGGCCGCGGCTGCAGGCAAACGACGGACGCGTCATCTCCAACCTGATGATGCAGGCGCTGCGCGGCGACCCGCTCACCATCTATGGCGACGGCTCGCAGACGCGTTCGTTCTGCTTCGTCTCGGACCTTATCGACGGCATCTACAGGCTCTCGCAATCCGCGCAGCACACCCCAGTCAACATCGGCAACCCGGTGGAGTGGACCATCCTCGAGTGCGCCCACGAAGTCCTCGCCGTCACCGGCTCCAAGGTGGAGATCCGCTTCGAGGAGCTGCCGCAGGACGATCCCGCACGCCGCCGCCCCGACATCACGGTCGCCCGCCAACTGCTCGGCTGGGAGCCCACCATCACGCTGCGCAAGGGACTCGAACTCTCGCTTGAATACTTTCAGGCCTGTGTCGAATCCGAACGCGTCCCCGCCTAGCCGACACTCTGGGTGCCCCACCCTCGCGGAGCTAGGGTGGGCTAGAAGCCGCAATCCCTCCGCGGACGAGCACAGCTCCCCCGCCCAAATCCACCCGTTACAAGCCAAACGGCCGGACCCGCCAAGGTCCGGCCGTCCTGCTTCAGTCCTACTGCTGCTTATGCTTCAAAGCCGGGTAGAACGTCACCGTCGCCGCGAAGATGTTGTTCGTCTGCAGCCCCGGCAGGTAGATCGGCGCCTTCCATCCTTCGTGCTGGTACCACGCGTTCAACTCCACCTTGTCGTGGTCGAAGCGCTTCACCACATCCACCTTGAACTGATTCTGCGTCGTTCCGCCCGGCCCATAGGTGTTGGTAGCCGGCAGGTACGCACCCGGGATGAAGTCCTTATCGTTCTTCTTCTCCAGGTACTCCACCTGCACGTACTCCGTGCCGGAGAGGTGATACGTGAGCCACGCCTGTCCACCTTTGCCCTCGCGGCCAATCCAGTCTCCCATGATGTTGCCTTCGTTGGTGTAGCCCTGCCGGTTGACGGTCTCGTAGTAGAAGAACTGACCGCCCTGGCTGCGGCTTACACCCGGGTCGGTGGTTGCGGCCTCCACGCGGAAGTCCAGCTTCCGCATGCCGGGAATCTGCGACAGGTACAAGCCCGTCCGGTAAGCCGCGCGGCGCGGCGCGCTGATCGGCGAAACGTCATCGTGGCAGAACGAATCCAGCAACAGCGTCGCGTACTTGCGTACAAACGGCAGCCTCCACGAGAAGCTGAAGTCGCTCAGCCGGTCGCCGGGGTCCGACGGCGAGTTCTTCGACGCAGGAGCGTTCTCCGTGTCCTGCAAGGAAAAGAAGCTGCGCAGAAAGGTATGAATCGTCACCGGCACATGCCCTTCGCCGCCGAAGATTACCGTTCGCTGGAAGCCGATCTCCGAGTTGTTCGTCGGCCTGATCTCAACCTGCTCCGAGTGCACGTAGGGACTGTTCGGAGCGCTGTGCCCCTTCAAATCGCCGTAGAAAAAGTCGTACCGCACCGTGCCGAAGAACCGGGAAAACAGCGGAATGTAGAGCGGCTCGATACGATTGATGCGAAAGGAATAGATGTCCTGCGCGTTGTTCGACCAGGACATCGCCCCGCCCTGCCCCGGCCCCTGCCATGCATCCGACTTGCCGCCCGAGATCTCATGTCCTAGCAGGTGAACCGAGAGCGTGACCTCCTGGATGCGGAAATTATTCGTCGTATTGATCGGCCCCGTCGGAATCGTCCGCTGATGCAGGTTGTAGCCGTTGTACAGAATCGTATCGCCCACCGAATACTGAAACGGATTAGCCGGGTCACCCCCCTGAGATAACGCAGCCGAGAGCGTCTGCGAGTACCCCGCCGCACTCGGCGCATGTTGGTACTCGCCGCGGAAATAAAACGAGAATCGGCCCTTCTCTGCGATCTCAGAAAACCCCACAATCGGGTTGAAGCCACTCTGGTAAGGCCGCCCGTAGTCGTTCACAATCGTCTGCCCAAGATGATAGCTGTCTTCGAGCGTCTGCCCCTGGATCCCCATCAGCCGTGCGTAGGCCGTCTCCGTGCCATACACGGTGCCGCGCGGCGTCAAGCCATCCATCGGCTCATCGCGCAGGTAATCCTCAAGCGCAGCCAGAATCTCCTTCGCCTGCTCGTCGTTGCCGTCCACCACATCGTCGTGCGTGTCCTCCAGAATATGCGCCACGCGCTGCCGCGTATACGGACGCATCGCCAGGTACATCTTGTCCGCGTAGCCCAGCGAGTAAAGCCGCGTCAGCGCCGGATACACCCAGCTATCGAGCGGGATGTAGGTCGAGCCGTCATGGCTTCTCACCTTGTCTTCATCCGGAACCCCATAGGCAACGTACGCCTGCACCGGCGCCTGCGCGGTCGGAGGCGCGGGCGCTACCACCGGAGGCGCGACCGGCGTCGCAGCCGGCAGGCTCTGCGTCGTACCCGGCTGCTGGTCATACGCCGGCAGCGAAGCGGGAGGCGTGGTCATCGGGGTCGCAACCGGCATAGCGGGTGCCGGCGTCTGCGCCGGTGCGGGAGCAGGTACAGTCTGGGCCAGACCCTGGGCCAGACTCCCTAAGGAAAGCGCGGCTACTCCCGCAACAGGCAAAAAAACTCGTCTACGCACACTGACCTCATTCGTGGGGAACCCCCCGCGAAGCATTCGCCCCGCAGGTTCGCCCTAGTGTAACTGCTCGGCAGACAACCCCGGCAAAAGCGCCCGGAACAGCGCCTCGTTCAAACCGATGCAAGATGTCCCTTTAGATGCGTCTCCACTCCACCCACCCAGCGCTCCGTGCAAATTCCTTTCCGCACCAGCTGTGTCCCCAGCAGCTTCACCGCATCGGTGCCGCACGTCACCCCCAGGATCACCGCCGCACCTCCTCCCGCACGTGCCCGCACCATCGTCTCCTGCGTCACGCGGTAGATCGCAACAGCATCTCCAGCATCCACAGGAATCACCGGCACCGCCGCATCCGCACTCCCCGCCGCTTTCGCCGCGACAGCTTCCAGGTCGATCTTGCTCTCAGCCGGCAGCACCATCACCACCAGCGGCAGACCCTCCTGCCCCATCACCGTCAGCGCCCGCTTCCACTCGGCCGCGGCTAGCTCGTCCAGCGTCACATAGGCCAGCGCCACACCCTGCGCCGCCGCGGCCTTCAGCGCCATGCCTGCGCCAACCGCACACAGCAACCGCTCATACGCCGACCCCGGAAACGCCTCAGCCTGCACTGCCTTCAAGGAAGATTCCTTCAGCCGCCGCATCACCCGCTTTAGCTCCGCTGCCTTAATCGCCCCACCAGCCTCGCGCCGGCCGACCGCCCGCGCATGCTCCAGCAGCACCGGCGCCTGCGCCGCACCCGCATCGCTGGTCAGGTCACCATCCTTCAGGTCGATCGCCGTCCCCACCCAGCACGCCTCGACTCCCCGCAGCGAGCGAAACTTCCCCCGCTCCGCCAGCGCCCGCACCTCCACCAGCGCGCGATACATCGCCCGCATCCGCGCATGGCTAATCAGCGGACTCTCAAACGCCTTCGAACCCATCGCCATCTGCAACTCATCCTCAGGTTCCAAGCAGTCAGGGTGGAAGCGTGGGGCTTCAGCCCCACGAATCCTGTGCGAAGAGAAAGGGGCTTCAGCCCCGGCTCACTTCTACGCCCGCGCCGGATCCTTCGCCTCAACATCCAGCCCCAAATCCTTGAACGCCTTCACCGCATCCTTCGCCTTGAAGATGCCCTCCCGTACCAGCCGCGAGAGCGTCGCGCCCACAATCGCCTCAGCCGAAACCTCAAAGTGCCGTCGCAGATGCTCGCGGTTATCGCTGCGTCCAAAACCATCCGTACCCAGCGTCACCAGCCGCGTCCCAAGCCAAGGCGCCAGCCCATCCGGCACCGACTTCATATAATCGCTCGCCGCAACAATCGGACCCTTGGTGCCATCGAGCAGCGTCTGCACATAGGCTTTCTTTTCGGCCTCCAGCGGATGCAGCCTGTTCCAGCGCTCGACCGCCAGCGCCTCCCGCCGAACCTCCGTGTAGCTCGGCACGCTCCACACATCGGCCTGCACCTTGTACTTGTCGGCCAGCATCGTCTGCGCCCGCAGCACCTCGTTCAGAATCGGACCCGACCCAAACAGCTGCACCGCAGCCTCACCCGCAAGCGCCGGCTTCAGCTTGTAGATCCCCTTGACGATCCCCTCAGCCGCACCCTCCGGCATCGCCGGCTGCGGATAATCCTCGTTGTACATGGTGATGTAGTAAAAGGCCTCGTCGCCATCCTCGTACATGCGCTTGATGCCGTCCTGCACCACCACCGCCAGCTCATACACAAACGCCGGGTCGTACGTGCGGCACGTGGGCACCGTGCTCGAAAGCACCAGCGAGTGCCCATCCTGGTGCTGCAAACCCTCGCCCAGCATCGTCGTGCGCCCAGCCGTGCCGCCCATCAGGAAGCCCTTTCCGCGTGAATCGGCAAACGCCCAAGCCATATCCCCAATGCGCTGAAAGCCGAACATCGAGTAATACATGTAGAAGGGAACCGACGGCACCCCATAGTTCGAGTACGCCGTGCCCGCCGCCGTAAACGAAGCCATCGACCCTGCCTCGGTAATCCCTTCCTCCAGGATCTGCCCGTCCACATCCTCCCGGTAACTCAGCAGCATGTCCTTGTCGTGCGGCACGTACTTCTGCCCAAACGGCGCGTAGATCCCCACCTGCTTGATCGACGACTCCAGCCCAAACGTGCGTCCTTCATCCGGCACAATCGGCACCACCCACTTGCCAATGGCCTTCTCCTTCATCAGCGCATTCAGCAGATTCACGAAGCCCATCGTCGTCGAGATCGCGCGGCCCTTGCTCCCATCCGTCCACGTCTTGAAGAACTCCAGCGCCGGCGCCTTGAACTCTGGCGCGCGATCCTTGATCTCCGGCACACTGCGCTGCGGCAGATACCCACCCAGCGCCGCACGGCGCTCCTGCATGTACTCCAGCTCCGGCGAGTGCGCGTCCGGCCGGTAGAACTTGCCGTCCTTCGCCGCATCCTCCGGAATTGGAATGTCGAACCGCTTCACAAACAACGCCAGCCCGTCATCCGTCAGCTTCTTTTCGCTGTGCGTCGCATTGCGCGCCTGCGCCGAACCCAGCCCATATCCCTTCACGGTCTTCGCCAAAATCACCGTCGGACCGCCCTTGTGCTCCACCGCCTGCTTATACGCGTTGTAGATCTTCGCCGGATCATGACCGCCGCGGTGCAGCGCACCCAACTGCTCGTCCGAATAGTCCTTCACCAGCTCCAGCAACTCCGGATACTTGCCGAAGAAGTGCTCCCGCAGGTACGCGCCGTCCTTCGCCTTGAACGTCTGGAAGTCGCCATCGACGCACTCTTCCATGCGCTTCAGCAACAGCCCCGACTTATCCGCAGCAAACAGCCCATCCCAATCCGAACCCCACAGCACCTTGATCACGTTCCAGCCAGCCCCGCGGAACACACCCTCCAGTTCGTCGATAATCCGGCTATTCCCGCGCACCGGGCCATCCAGCCGCTGCAGGTTGCAATTGACGACAAAGATCAAATTATCCAGCTTCTCGCGCGCCCCCAGCGAGATCGCCCCCAGCGTATCCACCTCATCCGTCTCGCCGTCGCCCAGGAAACCCCAAACCTTGCGCCCGGTCTTCTGGATCAACCCACGATTCTCCAGATACCGCATAAACCGTGCCTGATAGATCGCATTAAGCGGTCCAATGCCCATCGAAACCGTCGGAAAATTCCAGAAATCCTTCATCAGCCATGGGTGCGGATAGCTCGACAACCCCGGCTCGTCGCGCAGCTCATGCCGGAAGTTCTTCAGTCGCGACTCATCGAAACGCCCTTCCAAAAACGCCCGCGCATACACCCCCGGCGAAGCGTGTCCCTGGAAGTAAATAAAGTCACCCGGCTCCTCGCCATACTTCGCCCGGAAGAAGTGGTTGAACCCCACCTCCAGCAGCGTAGCCTGCGACGAATACGTCGAGATATGCCCGCCAATGCCCGCATCCTTCTTATTCTGCGAGTGCACCATCGCCATCGCGTTCCAGCGAATCAGCGCCTCTACCCGGCGTTCCAACTGGCGGTCGCCTGGGTAGGGAACCTCGGCTTCCTTCGGAATCGTGTTGCGATACGGCGTCACCACCGTCCCCGCCACCGGCACGCCGGTCTCGCCCGCACGCTGCCGCAGCGCACTCAGCAGCTCCGCACCCTGCGCTGGCTCGGCCTTCACCACCTGGTCGAACGCTTCGAGCCACTCGGCTACCTCAGCGTGGAAATCCTGCTTCGCCTTATCGTCCACCACCGCTACCGCATCCGTCGCCTGATCCATCACCGCTGCATCCATTTGTGTCCCTTGCCCTTCACGCTCATAAGCCGGCGTTATACACACCTACGCTTCTAAAGATAATTGCCATTCGAAGAATTGTCCTGCCGGACGGGCCCGCTCACCGCGCGGGGCGGGTACTGCGTACGCTGGGAGCTTCGCGTGGGCACGCGCCACAAACCTCCGTGCCGACCAACGGAAGGCCCACGCGAAGCCCAACACGGCCCGAAGGGCTCGCCCCGCGCGATAAGCGGGCCCGTCCGGCAGGACAAGCACTTCTAAGTCGAATAATCCGCATTAATCCTGACGTACTCTTCCGTCAAATCGCACGTCAGAAACGTACATCCTTCGGTCCCTTGCCCCAGGTCGAGTGTGATCGCGTACTCCCGCTGGCTCATCACCTCATGCGCCGCCTTCTCGTCGAACAGCGCCGCCCTCATGCCAAACTCGAACACCACCTGGTCCCCAATCCAAAGCTTCGCCAGCGCCGGATCAAACGGCACCCCCGCATACCCCGCCGCCGCCATCACTCGACCCCAGTTCGGGTCGGCACTCGACCACGCCGTCTTATTCAAAGGTGAATGCGCAATAGACTTCGCCACCTTCAGCGCGTCCGCCGCACTCGCGCAGCCGGTCACATGCAGCGTGACCACATGCGTCACACCCTCGCCGTCGTCGACGATCTGATGTGCCAGGCTCCCGCAAACCAGCTTCAGCGCGCTCTCAAACGCCGGCCGCACCCGCTCATCCAGCCGCACGCCGCTCGCGCCACTCGCCAGCAGCAACACCGTATCGTTGGTCGACGTATCCCCGTCAATCGAGATCGCGTTGAAGCTCCCACCTGCCGCCACCTGCAGCATCGCATCCAGATCCTTCGACTCCGCCGCCAGGTCGGTAAACAGATACACCAGCATCGTCGCGTGCTTCGGGGCATTCAACAGCGCCGGCCCAAGCTGCGGATGAATCATCCCCGCACCCTTCGCGCAGCCAAAGATGCTCACCGTCCCCGCGTTCCCCGTGCCCGCCTCATCCACATCCACCACCGCGCGCGCCACCTTCATCCTGGTATCGGTGGTCATGATGGCCGTCGCAAACAGCTCCGCATGTTCCGGCGAAGTCCCCAGCGCCTCCAGCAGCGCCGGCAGCACCGCCAAAATCTTCTCCGCCGGCAGCGGCACGCCGATAATCCCCGTAGACGACGGAATCACCTCATCGAACAGCATCCCAAACGTCTCCGCCGCCGCCGTACAAATCTCCTCACAAGCCCGAATGCCGTTCTCGCCCGTCGCGCAATTAGCATTGCCGGAGTTGACCAGCACCGCCGAAACTCGCCCGCCGGTTGCCGCCAGGTGCCGTTTCCCCACGGTCACCGGAGCCGCCACCACCTGGTTCCGCGTATACATCGCTGCCGCGTTCGCACCCCGAGGGGCCAGCGCCACAGCGACATCCAGCTTCCCACTCGCCTTAATCCCAGCCTTCACCGCGCCCCAGCCAAACCCGCGCGGCAACGCCCCTACATGCTTCACATCCGCCATCTCTACCCCTCAGCAATCGTCCTAATCAAAACGCGCAGCGATCAAGCGTACGCAGTACCGCCCGCCCGGCGTCAGGGCGCACTTGCCTTTGCTTCTGGTTCTAAAGAGCACAGGAACAATGCTCCGCCGAACTCTTCCGCGCAGCCTCCAGCACCTTCGCCACAGCCAACCCAGCCTCCGGCGTCACCGCCAGCGGCGCATCCCCGTTGATCGCATCCCGCACATTCGCATAAAACCCGCGGTAATCCCCGCAATCGGTCTGTACCTTACTCCTTACCAACGTTCCCGGCGCAGTCAGCACCGGCGCCACCACCAGCTCGCCCCACGCCGACTCGTCCTCGCACAGCCAATCCGCCGGCTCGCCCATCCGCGGCACCTTCGCCCCGGCAACGATCGCCGGCTCCTGCGGATCCAGCCCGTACTTACGAAAGCTGCCGGCCGTCCCATGCAGCAAAAATCGCGGCGCAGCCTGGCACGCCAGCATCGTCGCCCGGCAAAATACCAGCAGCTTGTCATAGGTCAGAATCACGTCAAATGCATCCTCAATCGCCGACCCCTCGCGATCCACACGCACGCTTGCCGTCACCAGCTTTGGCATACCGAACAGCGCCAGCGCCTGGTCGACCAGGTGAGGCCCCAGGTCCATCAACATGCCATTCGCCGGGTGCGCCGCTTCCTTCCACGAGTGGTCTCTCGGAATGGGCTTGAACCGGTCGAAATGGCTTTCGAACGTCACCAGCCTCCCCAACTGCCCATCGGCAAGCACCTTCTTCACCGTCAGAAAATCCCCATCCCAGCGCCGGTTATGAAACGGCGCCAGCACCTTCCCCTGCTTCTTCGCCAGCGCAATCAACTCCTCCGCCTGCGCGCTGGTCTCGGCAAACGGCTTATCGACCACGACATGCTTGCCCGCCTCGAGCGCCTGCTTCGCCAGCGCATAATGCGTCTCGTTCGGCGTCCCCACCACCACCATGTCGATCTTCGGATCGCGCAGCAGCTCGTCGACGCTGCGATAGGTGCGCGTCGCCGGATACGCCCGATGCGCCTCATCCGTGCGACGTTCGACGAACGCCTCCAGCTTCAACCCCGGCACCGCGCTCACAAACGGCGCGTGAAACACCTTGCCTGCCAAGCCATACCCAATAATGCCAACGCCAATCTCTGCCATGAACCCAAAATCCTCTAAAGACATTATGTCCTGCCGGACGGGCGCCCTGACCGCGGGCGGCGGGTACTGCGTACGCCGGAAGCTTCGCGCGGTCCTCCCGCTGGTCGACACACAACTTCGTGCCGACCAACGGGAGGACCAACGCGAAGCCCAAAACCCCACGAAGTGGTCCCCGCGCGGGATGAGCGCGCACTTAAGCCTTTCCGATGCCTTTCAGCGCAGGATAGACCTTCCGATACTCCCGGTAAGCCGTCTCCATCTCCGCCGCATGCGTCGGCTGGATCACCTCCGCCACGCGGATCGTCTGCGCGCAAGCCGTCTCCACATCCGGCCACGCACCCACGCCCGTCCCCGCCAGCAGCGCCGCGCCAAACGCGCCACCCTCCTCCGCCTCCAGCCGCTCTACAGGCCGGCCGTAGACGTCTGCCTGGATCTGCCGCCAAAGCCCCCCGCGCGCCCCACCACCGCCCAGCCGAATCTCCGCCACGGGAATGCCCAGCTCCTCAAACAACGTGAAGGTATCCCGCAGCGAGAACGCCACACCCTCCATCACCGCGCGCACAAAATGTCCACGCGTCGTCGAAGCCGAAATCCCCACAAACGCCGCCCGCGCCTCCGCATCCAAATGCGGCGTCCGCTCGCCAAACAGGTACGGAGTCCACAACAACCCATCGCACCCCGGCTTCACCTTGGCGGCTTCGGCCGTCATCTGGTCATAGCTCAGCTCCGGCATAAACGTATCGCGCAGCCAGCGCAGCGATAAGCCCGCCCCATTGGTCACGCCCATCACATGCCAAACCCCCGGCGCGGCATGGCAAAACGTATGCAGCCGCCCCAGTTTGTCCAAAGTGGGTTCGCTGGTTGCCGCGAACACCACCCCGCTGGTCCCGATCGTCGCCGAAACCATCCCCGGCTTCAGCACGCCCATCCCGACCGCACCCGCACCCTGGTCGCCCGCACCCGCAACCACCGGCGTCCCCGCCGCCACGCACGTAGCCGCCTCACCCTCCGCAGTAATCTTCCCGCAGATCTCCGGCCCCTCGTACAGCTTCGGCAGCCACTCCATGGGAATCCCCGCCGCGTCAGCCACTTCCTGGCTCCAGCGCCGGTGCGTCACGTCCAGCAGCAGCGTTCCGCTCGCCTCCTGCATATCCATCGCGTACTCGCCCGTCATCTTCAGCCGCACGTAATCCTTCGGGCAAAGCACGTGCTTAATCCGCGCAAACACCTCCGGCTGATGCTCCTTCACCCAAAGCAGCTTGGTCAGCGTAAAGTTCGGCAGCGCCGGGTTCGAAACCAGCTCGATCAGCCTCTCGCGCCCGACCTTTGCCTCCAGCCAGTCGCACTCCGGCTGCGTCCTCTGGTCACACCAGATCAGCGCCGGCCGCAGCACCGCGCCGGCTTCGTCCAGCATCACGCACCCATGCATCTGCCCGGTCAAACCCACCGCCTCAACGCTGCCCACCTGCTTCAGCACAGCCGAGATCGCACCCTGTGCCGCCCGCCACCAATCGTCCGGATCCTGCTCCGCCCAACCCACATGCTCGCTATGAATCGCCGCATGTTCCACGGCCTCCGACGCCACCACCCGCCCCGCCTTGTCGACCACGACTGCCCGCGTTCCGCCCGTCCCCACATCCACTCCAAGAAACATGCCAAAAGCTCCTTATCCTGCTCATTAAACCGCTTCAACAAACAAAGCTAACCTGCCGGCTATACCTTTGCCCAATTTCTTTGCAGATTTGTGGCAACCCGCTGCATCTGATAGACGAAGCACGGCAGAAGCCCGCACGCTGACACTCCAAAGGCAGGTTTAGGTACCATAAGCGATATGACCCAAAGCAAAGCTGCGCAGTCCCGAAGCAGCGCGCCCTTTCCGCGCCGGCTTCCGGCGATGCCAGAGGCCCGACTCGCCGCACTTTCCGCACTTGCACTCGCCGCTTTCGTCGTTTCGGCAGTCCCCTCGTCGGCACAAACCAGCTCGCCCGGCTCGACCTCGTCGCCCACAGCGGCCACGACCGCTGGTGCTGCCGCCGTCTCCAACGGCCAGACGCAGCTCTACAACGCCTCCGGCTCCAACGGTGCCAGCGTCGACCAGAACTCCTTCAAGGGCTCACTCATCTCCGGTACGAACACCGGCACGGTCCTGCCGCTTTCGCTCGACGAAGCCATCCAGCGCGGCCTCAAGCAGAACCTCGGCATCATCCTCCAGTCCTCGGCCGTGCAGTCCGCCAACGGCAGCCGCCTCGAGCAGCTTCAGGCCCTTCTGCCCACCATCACCGCCGACGCCCAGATCCAGGTCCAGCAGATCGACCTCGCCGCCTTCGGCCTCAAGATCCCCAACTTCAGCCCCATCATCGGGCCCTTCCAGACCATCGACTTCCGCGCCAACCTGACGCAAAACGTGCTCAACCTGAATGCGCTCCAGTCCTACATCGCCTCGAAGCACGGCTTCGCCGCCGCCAGGCTCACCGCCGAAGACGCCCGCGGCATGGTCGTCCTCACTGTCGGCAACGCCTACCTGCTCTGCATCGCCGACCACGCCCGCATCGTCGCCATCAACGCCGCGCTCAAGACCGCCAAGCTCACCTACGATCAGGCCGTCGATTCGCACGACGCCGGCGTCAGTCCGCGGCTCGACGTTCTCCGCGCCCAGGTCGACTACCAGTCAGAGCAGCAGAACCTCATCTCGTCCCAGAACCAGCTTGCCAAGGATAAGATCGCGCTCGCCCGCGCCATCGGCCTGCCGCTCGATCAGCAGTTCGAGCTCACCGACACCGAGCCCTACAAGAACCTCGACAACCTCGATCCAAACCTCGACTTCGAGCAGGCCGTCAAGACCCGCAAAGACCTTGCCGCCGCCGCCGAGCAGGTCAAATCCGCCGAACACGCCCGCAAGGCCGCCTTCGACGACCGCCTGCCCACCGCGCAGATCTCCGGCAACTTCGGCGATATCGGCGAGACCGTCAACCACTCGCACGGCACCTACACCGCCACCGGCACCATCAGCGTCCCGGTTCTGCAGATCGTCAAGGATCGCGGCGAGCAGCAGGTCGCCAACGCGACCCTCGATGAAGCCAAGGCGCGGCTCTCAGACTCCACCCAGCAGGTCAACGCGGACATCCGTTCCGCCATCCTCGACATTCAATCGGCCGCCAAGCTCGTCGACGCCGCCAAATCCAACGTCGATCTCGCCACCGAAGCGCTCTCCGAAGCCCAGCAGCGCTTCCACGCCGGCGTCGCCGACAACCTTCCCGTTTCGCAGGCTCAGACCACCTTCGAGCAGGCCAACGATCAGTACATCAGCGCGCTCTATCAGCACAACGTTGCGAAACTTTCGCTCGCCCGTGCACTCGGAGTCGCCCAGACCAACTACCAAGATTATCTCGGAGGCAAGTAAATACCGTGGCTGACCAGGAAAACAAACCCACCCCCACCCAGACCCCCGACGAGTCGCCGGCCAAGAAGACCGGGCGCAAAGTCGTCATCTTCGGCGTCGTGCTCCTGCTCATTCTCGGCGCAGCCTTCTGGTACTGGCGCTCCACCTTCACCGAAGACACGGACGACGCGCAGGTCGACGGCAACATCTACCAGATCAGCTCGCGTATCGCCGGCACCGTCACCGCCGTGCACGTCGAAGAGAACTCCGAGGTCAAGGCCGGCCAGCTCCTCGTCGAGCTCGACCCCAAGGACTACCAGGTAGCGCTCGAACAGGCGCAGGCCGCGCTCGCCAGCGCCCAGGCCGACTACCAGACCGCCAACGTCAACGTGCCCATCACCAACGTCACCACAACCACCCAGCTCAGCACCGCTGGCACCGACGTCATCGCCGCGGAATCCGCCGTTACCCAGTCCCAGCAGCAGGCCGCCGCAGCCGGCGCCCGCGTCGAGCAGGCGAAAGCCAACGCCATCAAGGCCACCAAGGACGTCGAGCGCTACACCCCCCTGGTCGAGAAAGACGTCATCAGCCGCCAGCAGTACGACGCCGCCGTCGCCGCCGCCACCGCCCAGAACGCCCAGGTGATTGAAGCCGAAAAGGATCTCGTCGCGCAGGAATCGGCCATCACCCAGTCGCAGCAGAAGCTCGATAGCGCCAAGCAGCAGGCTGCCCAGGCACGCAAGAACGGCCCGCAGCAGGTGAAGGCGGAACAGGCTCGCGCCCAGGCCGCTCTCGCCCAGATCAAGCAGGCCCAGGCCCGCGTCGACCAGGCTCTCCTGAACCTCTCCTACACCCGCATCGTCGCGCCCACCGCCGGCGTCATCAACAAGAAAAACGTCACCGTGGGCGACAACCTCTCCGCCGGCCAGGACCTGCTCACCATCGTCCCGCTCACCAATCTCTGGGTCACCGCCAACTTCAAGGAAACTCAGCTCGCCCACATGCACCAGTGCCAGGAGGTCGATATCAAGGTCGACGCTCTCGGCGGCCGGCACTTCCACGGCAAGATCACACAGATCGGTGGCGCAACCGGCTCGCGTCTCTCGCTCTTCCCGCCGGAGAATGCCACCGGCAACTACGTGAAGGTCGTGCAGCGCATCCCGGTCCGCATCGACTTCACCAACCTCAAGCAGGAAAACGGCGACTACGCCCTGCGCCCCGGCTTCTCGGTCACTCCCGAAGTCTCCATCAAGGGCTCCGGCGACGACAAGCAGAACTCCAACTGCGAAGCCGGCCTGCCGGAACAGCAGAACTAACCCGTTTCGACCCGACACGCCCCACCCCAGACAGCATGACGATCTGAGGTGGGGCTTCTGTTTTCCGCCCGTCAGGCTTTGAACGGCTTTAGAATTGCGCCAGAGGGTACCGCATTGGCCACAGCGGAAGTGGGAACGGAGATCGATTGGCTAGCCTGTGAGTTGATCGAGCAGGTCCCGGGGAAGGTGTCGGGACGGCCCGTCGTCAGAGGTACCCGTATCCTTCCTGATGCAATCGCCCATAGCTTCGAACTCGGAGATAGCATCGAGGAAATCCATCTGGGATTCCCGGCGCTCTCGGTCGTGCAGATTGAACGCCTGATCCAATTTGCCGCCGAGCATGCGCGGCAGCGGCCTTCGTGAAGGTCCTGCTCGACGAAAACCTGGACCACCGCCTGAGGCACCATCTCGAACCCCACGAGGTCTTCACCGTCACCTACCAGGGCTGGAGTGGGCTACGCAACGGCACTCTCTTGTCCGCCGCGGAAGCCGCCGGCTTCGAGGTCTTTGTAACTGGCGATCAAACCTTGCCCGCTGAGCAAAATCTGACTGGACGCCCTATCGCGATCTTCGTTCTCTCGACCGTCGAATGGAGAATCCTTCAACACCATGTCCCATTGATTGCCGCTACGCTTCATCGAGCAATCCCAGGATCTCTCCGGTTCGTGGCATGTGGAGCGTTCTCACGGAAGATTTAACCTAGCCTTCTTGCAGCCAACAAGATTCAGCCGACTCAAGCTGGCTTGGCTGCATCTCATAGCAGGAGAGGTGAAAAATCATGGCAGTTGCAACACTCGAACCGAAGGCGAACCTTCAGTCCAGCATCGAAACTCCGCAGAAGGGCCAGGCGCAGGTCGCCCCCCACTGGCACGCGAAGGCCAAAGAGATTCAGAAGTTCGGCACCGTCATCGCCGACATGCCGCATCGTCTCGACGAACCCACCCGCGCCAAGATGGTCGGCATGCTCAACCAGCTCCTCGCCGATTCCATTCAGCTCCGCGACATGTACAAGAAGCACCATTGGCAGGTCTCCGGCCCAACCTTCTACCAGCTCCACCTTCTCTTCGACAAGCACTATGAAGAGCAGACGGAACTGGTTGACACGATCGCAGAGCGCATCCAGCTTCTTGGCGGCGTCTCCATCGCCATGGGCGGCGACGTAGCTCAGATGGCGAAGGTTCAATCTCCGCCGCGCGGCCGCGAAGAAGTTCCCGTGCAGATCTCGCGCCTCCTCGAGGCCCACAAGATCATCATGCAGGAGTGCCACGACATCGCCGAAGCAGCCGACAAGTGCGGCGACGACGGCACCAACGACATGGCGGTCTCGGACATCCTCCGCCCCAACGAGCTCCAGTCCTGGTTCATCAATCAACATCTCGTCGAGATGCCGCTGATCCTCGACAAATAGCATCACACCATCGTGCCTCGGAGTTTTGAGGGATACACCCCATGGGTTGGCGCGGGCCAAACGCACCCATGGGGCTCTTCTCTGTGAGCCAGCTTCTACCTTCTAGCTCCTAGCTTCTAGCTTCTAGCTCTAAGCTGTCAGCTTTTCAGCTGTCAGCTCCCGATCCAAGCCTTTCTTCCCCCGGGCAGCGACCGTGCCGCACAGGCACCCTTCAGCTAGAAGCTAGCAGCTAGCAGCTAGAAGCTGCTTTCCGAACCCATTCCTCTCGGCCTATCATCTACTCAGATAGGACACCCCCATGCCCATCGCACTCGCCTTCTTCGTCCACTACGCGTACGCCATCCTCTTCCTCTGGGTGCTGGTCGAACAACTCGGTGTGCCCATCCCCTCGCTCCCGGTAATGCTTACCGCCGGCACCCTGGCTGCAACCCACCGCGTCAGCTTCTCCGCCTCCATCGTCGCGGTCCTCGTCGCCTGCTTCATCGCAGACTCCACCTGGTACGCGCTCGGCCGCCGCTACGGCAATGCCGTCCTGCGCCTGCTTTGCCGCCTCTCCATGGAAGCCGACACCTGCGTCGCCAAAACGGAAGGCTACTTCCACAAGCGCGGTGCCCTCACGCTGCTCTTCGCCAAATTCGTCCCCGGCCTCGGCACCGTCGCCGCCCCTATCGCCGGCCAGACCGGCATGCCCTACGCCCGCTTCGTCGCGTTCGACATGGGCGGCTCGCTTCTCTGGACCCTGGCCTACCTGCTCGCCGGCTACTTCTTCGGCGACATCGCCCAGCGCAGCCAGCGTTTCTTCGGCATGCTCGGCCACTTCGCCGTCGTTATCTTCGTCCTCATGGTCTTCGGCCTTATCTTCCAGCGCGTCTGGAAGCAGCGCCGCTTCCTCCTCAGCGTGCGCGAGATGCGCCTCGAACCTGCCCAGCTTCTCGACATGATCGAGACCGCCGAACGCCAGGGCAACATCCCTCCCTTCATCGTCGATCTCCGCCACCCGCTCGACTACCTGCCCGACCCGCGCGTGCTCCCCGGCGCCGTCCGCGTCTCACCCTCCGACCTCACCGCCCACCAGAAGCTCCTGCCGCGCGACCGCGACGTCATCCTCTACTGCACCTGCCCGTCCGAAGAGACCAGCGCCAAGGTAGCTCTCCAACTCCAAAAAGTTGGCATCACCCGCGTCCGCCCCCTCCGCGGCGGCTTCGAGCAGTGGCGCACCCTCAAGTACCCGCTCGTCGACTACGTCGAACCCGAAGCCGCCCAAGCCCTCACCACCCCGGTGACTTCAGCAGCCTAAACGCGTGGGCCTTCCGTTGATTGGCTCTCAGGCCTGTGCCGACCAACGAGAGGTCGCGCGAAGCTTCCAGCGTACGCAGTACTCGCCCCGCGCGACGAGCGGGCCCGTCTGGCAGGACAGGTTTACCCCATCACGAAATTCACGGAAAACGTAGTCACCACCTCCACCGGCGTCCCATTCAACAGATAAGGCCGATACCGCGCATCCCGCACCGCATCCGCCGCCGCCTTCTGCAACATCACCGGCCCGCTCAGCACCTGCAACCCCACAATCCTCCCATCCTTATCGATCGTCGCCGTCACCACTACCGTCCCCGATACCCGCGCCATCTTCGCAATCTCCGGATAAACCGGCCGCAGCGGCGTCAGCAACAACCCCGCCGAAACCCCACTCGATATCTTCAACTGAGCCGGCGCAGCCGCAGCCCTCGCCACCACAACCGGCCCACCACTCCCACTCCCCGCCGCCACCGACAACCCCGGCACAACGCCACTCCCCATGCCTGCACCATCCCCAGCCGCAATCAGCTTCGGCGTCTCCTCCTTCCCAATCGCCGGCCGCAGCGAAGCCGCGGCGCTCGCCCGCACAACCTGCCGCCCCACATCCGCCGGAGCCGCAGCCACCTGCCGCACCACCACCGGCTTCCTCACCACCACCGGCTTCGGCTTCACCTGCACCAGCGAAACCGTCTTAACCTCCTGCATCCGGAACGCAGGCATCGTCGCCGGATAAAGCAACGGCCCCACCACAAACCCCGCCAGCAAAACCACCTGAACCACCACCGAACCCAGCACAATGCCCGTTCCACGCTGCCGTTCCCGCCCATTTGCCCCCAGCAAACTCTGCTCGAACATACCTCACCCCTCGCCAACCCATAGTGCGCAACCAGCGAGGAGTGCACCCACCCCCATAGACACCACCCACCCCCAATCCGTTCCGTAACGGGGACCGAAAGGATTGGCAAATCGGATTAAGAACAAACAACACCCCCTATCTACCTCGTGCGCCTGCCCTTGCGCCGTTGCTGTTCTTAACCCGCTCTTGCCGTTGCTTGTTCTTAACCCGTCCTTGCCGTTGCCTGTTCTTATCCGTGCCTTTTCCGTTTTATCCGTGTTAAAGCCCTTGCCCTTGCCTGTTTTATCCTCGCCCAATCCCTCCATTCCCCGTTACGCCTCGTCAGGGCATCCAACCACGAGTGCCAAGCGTTCGCCTCCAATCCCTCGATATCGCCCGCGGCCTCACCGTCGCCGCCATGATCCTCGTCAACGACCCCGGCGACCCCCACCACGTCTACCCGCCCCTCCGCCACGCCGAGTGGAACGGCTACACCTTCGCCGACCTCATCTTCCCCAACTTCCTCATCCTCTCCGGCGCCTCGCTCGCCTTCTCCCTCGCCCCACGCCTGGAGAAGGGAACTCCCGGCAAGCTCGAACTCACCCGGGCCCTCGCCCGCCGCAGTCTCAACCTGCTCCTGCTCAAATTCTTCGTCGCCCAGGCCCCCACCTTCCGTCGCCGCCGTATCCGCGTCTTCGGCGTCCTCTTCCGCACCGCCCTGCTCAACTTCGCCGCCGGCCTCATCCTCCTGCAAACCCGCGATCGCCGCACCCTCCTCACCCTTTCGGCGACCCTCCTGGCCGCCTACTACGCCGCGCTCCGCATCCCCCTCGGCCCCCTCAACACGCCGTTCCTCGACCCCGACAACAACCTCGCCGCCTGGCTCGACCGCCACATCGCCCACCTCTTCCACGGCCACCTGCACAACGGCGCCCTCTACAACGTCACCCACGACCCCGAGGGCCTGCTCAGCTCCGTCCCGGCCCTCGCCACCGTCCTCCTCGGTGCCGTCACCGCCCTCACCCTCCGCAACCCCGCCGCTCCTCACAAAACCCGCACCCTCGCTCTCGCCGGCGCCGCATCCCTCGCCACCGGCACGCTCTGGCACCGTATCTTCCCCCTCAACAAAAATCTCTGGACCAGCTCCTACACCCTCGTCTCCGCCGGCTGGTCGCTCCTCACCCTCGCCGCCCTCTACGCCGCATACGACACCCGCAAACCCGCTCGCCCCCTCACCGCCCTCGCCAAACCCGCCAAAATCCTCGGCGCCAACGCCATCGTCGCCTACGCCCTCTCGGTCGTCGGCCACAAGCTCACCCGCGCCATCCAGGTCCCGCATGAAGGCCACCGGCTCTCGCTCCGCACCTACGCCTACCGCACCATCTTCGCCCGCAAACACTCCACCCCGCTTCGCTCGTTCGCCTTCGCCGCCACCTGCGTCGCCCTCTGCTTCCTCCCCAACCTCCTCCTCCACCGCCGCAAAGTCTTCATCAAGATCTAAGCTCCCAGCGTTTGCTTTTTAGCTGACAGCTTGCAGCTAACAAGCTGTCAGCTCGCAAACTCTCGTCTTCCTCTCCGCCACGTCCAACCTTGACATCCCTTCAATCCACCGTCGTTCTTTTTGTCCGTCCTTGTCCCTCTTGTCCGCGTCCGTCTTTGCAACTTCCGACCCTAGTACCATCGAATCAGCAAAGAAAGAGAGCAGGGAATTGGCCTACAAAGACTTACGTGAATGGATCGCCGCGCTCGACCGCGCCAACGAACTCACCCGCATCACCGCACCCGTCAGCCCTTACCTCGAAATGGCAGAGATCGCCGACCGCGCCGCCAAACTCCCGGGCGACCCAGGCTCCAAGCCAGCCAAGGGCCCCGGTGGCCCCGCGCTCCTGTTCGAAAACATCACCGGCCACCCCAACGCCCGCACCCTCATGAACCAGTTCGGCTCCGAGCGCCGCATGAAGCTCGCCCTCGACGTCTCCTCGCTCGACGAGATCGCCACCCGCATCCGCACCCTCATCAAGCCCCAGATGCCAACCGGCCTCATATCGAAGCTCAAGATGCTCCCCATGCTCGCCGAAATCGGCAGCTTTTTTCCCAAGGTCATCGACAAATCAAACGCCGCCTGCAAGGAAGTCATCCTCAAAGGCGACCAGGTAGACCTCAGCAAGATCCCCGTCCTCACCACCTGGCCGCAGGATGGCGGCCCCTTCATCACCCTCCCCTGCGTCATCACCAAGGGCCCCGACGACGCCGAAGGCAATCCCGGCAAGCGTAACGTCGGCATGTACCGCATGCAGGTCTACGACAAAAACTCCACCGGCATGCATTGGCAACGCCAGAAAAACGCCGCCGAACAACTCCGCGACCGCCTCCGCGCCACCACAAACCAGCCCAGCCGTCGGGACAACTCCAAAAGTCCGGGTGCCCCAGGTCTCGACTCTGAGACCTGGGATGTAACCGCCCGCGTGGACCTGATGGCCGCGACCGCCGGCGGCACCGCCCCCGCTTCCGCCGAAACCGTCCTCCCGCATCAGACCCTCACCCGCATCCTCAACAACCGCATGGAAGTCGCCGTCGCCATCGGCACCGACCCCGCCACCACCTTCTCCGCCATCGTCCCCGCCCCACCCGAAATCGAGGAGTACCTCATCGCCGGCTTCCTCCGCCAGAAGCCGGTCGAACTCGTCCGCGGCGAAACCGTCTCACTCGAAGTCCCCGCCCACGCCGAGTACATCCTCGAAGGCTTCGTCAACCTCGCAGAGCTCAAAACCGAAGGCCCCTTCGGCGACCATACCGGCTTCTACACCATGCAGGACGACTACCCCGTCTTCCACGTCACCTGCATCACCCACCGCAAGAAGCCCATCTACGCCGCAACCGTCGTCGGCAAACCACCGATGGAAGACGCCTGGATGGGCAAGGCCGTCGAGCGCATCTTCCTGCCGCTGATGCAACTTACTCTGCCGGAAATCGTCGACGTCAACCTCCCCGCCGCCGGCGTCTTCCACAACCTCATGATCGTCTCCATCCGCAAGTCCTACGCCGGCCACGCCCGCAAGGTCATGAACGGCATCTGGGCCCTCGGCCAGGCCATGTTCACCAAGTGCATCATCGTCGTCGACGAAGACTGCGACGTGCAGGACCTCAACGAAGTCACCCTCCGCACCGCCAACAACATCGACCCCGAGCGCGACATCCAGTTCACCCTCGGCCCGGTCGACACCCTCGACCACGCCTCGCGGCTCCCCAACTTCGGCAGCAAAATGGGCATAGACGCCACCCGCAAGTGGGCCGCCGAAGGCTTCACCCGCCAGTGGCCCCCCATGCTAGCCATGTCCCCCGAGGTCAAGCGCAAGATCGACGCCCTCTGGCCCAAACTGGGAATCAAGTAGTCCAAGCAACCTCAAACCCTCCGTGCCCCATTCATCGCGGCACCTTGCGATAAGTGGGTCCATGCCCGAAGCTAACTCCTCCGTGCCCCATTCATCGCGGCACCTTGCGATGAGTGGGTCCCCCTAAAATCCCCAACCCCCAACACAAAAAGCAAGCTGATTGTTCTACAATCCAGCTCTGTGAAAACAAAGCCCCAAGCCGACTCCACCTACGCCGCTGCCCGCGACCTCCGCAAATCCCTCCCACCCGACTCGCTCGCCGTGTGGAAGCCTAAGCAACGCGAAAAAACCCCGCAGCAACTCATCGACGAAACCCTCACTGACCGCCTCGCCGACCTGACCGCCGTCCGCTACCAGCGCATGACCTGTTCGCCCTTCGGCTTCTTCCGCGGCTCCGCCGCCGTCATGGCGTACGATCTCTCGCTCGGCCCCAGCACCGGCATCGAAGCCCAGCTCTGCGGCGACGCCCACGTCCAGAATCTCGGCGCCTTCGAAGGCGTCGACGGCCGCCTCATCTTCGATATCAACGACTTCGACGAGACCATGCGCGGCCCCTTCGAATGGGACGTCAAGCGCATGGCCACCTCCATCCTGCTCGCCGGCCGCGACACCAAAATTAAGCCCGTCGCCATCACCGCCGCGGCTGCACAGTTCCTCGTCTCCTACGTCAACCTCATCCGCCGCCTGCACGCCATGCCCGTCCTCGAGGTTGCCCGCTACCAGGTGCATCGCCTCGACGCCGTCGCCCCCATCTCGAAGATCCTCGCCCAGGCCGAGCGCGCCACTCCTCTCACCACGCTCGACAAGCTCACCACCCAATACCCCAAGGGCCGCATCTTCAAGACCACCCCGCCCGATCTCGTCCGCCTCGAGCTCGATCGCGAGCCCGAGCGCGAAGCCGTCCTCGCCTCGCTCAAGCCCTACCTCCACTCCATCCTGCCGGAGCGCCGCCACTTCTTCGCCCGCTACACCCCGCTCGACGTCGCCTTCAAGATCGTCGGTACCGGATCTGTCGGCCTGCGCGACTACGTCGTCTACATGGAAGGCAACGGCCCCTCCGACCCGCTCTTCCTCCAGATCAAGCAGGAGTCCCACTCCTGCTACGCCCCATACCTGAAAGGGAAGTCCCACCAACCGCCCAACCAGCCCCTCGCCAAACACCAGGGCCAGCGCGTCGCCGAAGGCCAGCGCGCCATGCAGCTCCAGTCCGACCCGCTCCTCGGCTGGACCACCATCGGCCCGCACGATTACCTCGTCCGCCAGCTCAACGACCACAAGGCCTCGATCGATCTCACAACTCTTAAAGCCTCCGACCTCTGCGACTACGCCGCCGTCTGCGGCGAGATGCTCGCCCGCGGCCACGCCCGCTCAGGCGACGTGCGCCAGATCGCCGGCTACGTGGCCAACGGCAAGCGATTCTCCCGCGCCATCCTCACCTTCGCCCAGGCCTACGCCGACCAGATGGCCACCGACTGGAAGCACTTCACCAAATCCCCAAAAACCAAATAGCTCTTGCTCGCAGCGCGTCCAGCCTACGCAGTAGCGCCCGTCCGGCGTTAGGACGCACTTGCACTGCGATTGCGGTACCATACCGACAGGCCAAATCCACCCACCGGAGAGCCTCCATGTCCACCGCCACCTTCCCCGCAGTCGACACCCACACAGCCGCCGTCACCCGCCCCAGGCCCATCTCCTGGACCATCTGGGCTGGCGTCCTCGGCGTCACCAGCTCCACCATCGGCGGCGCATGGGACGTCGCCTGGCACCGTTCGATAGGCCGTGACTCGTTTCTGACACCAGCGCACATCGCCATCTACATGTGCGGCATCGTCGCGCTCTTCGTCTGCGCCTACCTCATCTTCTTCACCACCTTCGGCCACGACTCGGAGATGCAAGCCGAGTCCGTCCAAGTCCTCGGCTTCCGCGCGCCGCTCGGTGCCTTCATCGCCGCCTGGGGCGGCATCGCCATGCTCACCTCGGCGCCGTTCGATAACTGGTGGCACGCCGCCTACGGCCTCGACGTCAAGATCATCTCGCCCCCGCACACCCTGCTCATCCTCGGCATCCGCGCCATCGCCGTCGGTATCCTCTTCCTCATCCTCGCCGCCATGAACCGCGCGCGCGGCGTCCCCGCCCTCGCCACCCAGTACAAAACCCTGCAGGCGCTCTTCCTCTACATGGGCGGCCTCATGCTCATGGGCCAGATGTTCTTCCTGCAGGAGAACACCTGGGACGTCGTCCTCCATCGCGGCATCGCCTACATGGTCCTCGGCGCCGGCGTCCCCGTCGTCTTCGCCCTCGTCGCCCAGGTCACGGAGAACCGCTGGGCCTCCACCATCACCGCGGCCATCTACATGCTCTGGCTCATCGCCGAAATCCAGATCTTCCCGCTCATCCCCGCCACCCCCAAGCTCGGCCCCGTCTACTTCCCGGTCACACACCTCGTCCCCGCGAAATTCCCGGTCCTCCTGCTCCCCTCAGCCATCGCGCTCGACCTCCTCTGGCGCCGCCTCCGCACCTGGAAGCCCTGGCAGATCGCCACCGTCTCCGGCATCGTCTTCATGGCCATCCTCTTCGCCGTGGAATGGCCCTTCGCCAGCTTCCTCCTGTCGAAAGCCAGCCAGAACCGCTTCTTCGGCACCATTTACTTCGACTACAACTCCCGCCCCGACGGCTTCGACCGCATGCGCCTCTTCTTCCACCCCGAACACGGCCTCCTGCTCGCCCGCCACCTCCTCGAAGCGACGGTCTTCGCCTCCATCAGCACCTGGTGCGGCCTCAAATTCGGCAACTGGATGCGCACCCTCCAGCGCTAACCGCCTTCACTCCTTAACTCTCAACTCGCGAAATCCCACCCCCACAGCCCCTCCCAAAGCTCCCAGCTCCAAGCTAACCAGCTGTCAGCTCTCAAAAACAGCCTTAAGCCTATAACTCCCAAACTCTCTACTCTCGACTCGCGAAGTCCCGCCCCCACATCCCCTCCCAAAGCTCCCAGCTCCCAGCTAACCAGCTCTCAGCTCTCGAAAACACCCTTTCCCCGCCTCCTCACCCAAAATCCACCCCAAGCAACCCCCCGCCGCCGTCCCCTCGCATCACACCCTCAGCCACACAAACCCGGAGGCGCACCGCATGACCACCCTCGTCGACACCCGCCGCATCCATCCCACCTCCATCGGCTGGTCGATCGCTCTCAGCTGCGCTCTCATCCTCCTCGGTCTCCTCGCCATCTTCGCCCCGCTGCTCGCCGGCGTCGCCCTCGAAACCATCCTCGCCTGGCTCCTCCTCTTCGGCGGCATCGGCCATTTCTTCCTCGCCTGGCACGTCCGCGGCGCCGGCGCCCACGTATGGGAGATCCTCATCGGCATCGCCTACCTCGTCGCCGGCGCCTACCTCTTCTTCCACCCGCTCGCCGGCCTCGTCGGCCTCACCGCCATCCTCGCCACCTACCTCCTCCTCAAGGGCATCTTCGAGCTCTTCGCCGGCGTTACCGTCCGCCGCATCCCCGGCGCCAGCTGGCTCCTCATCGACGGCGTCATCAACCTCATCCTCGCCATCCTCATCTGGCGCCAGTTCCCCTTCGCCGCCTCCTGGGTCATCGGAACCCTGCTCGGCATCGCCATCCTCTTCAGCGGCATCTCCCGCCTCGCCCTCGCGCTGGCCCACCGCACCCCCACCCCCGCCCTCCCCTGAAGCCGACCCTCAACTCTAAGCGCACAACCTCACAAGCTGCAAAGAAAACACCGTGGAAGCTCAAAAGGTGGAAGCGTGGGGCTTCAGCCCCACGACCAGGCTCGCCCAAAAAAGGGGCTTCAGCCCCGGCCCTCCCCCCAACCCACCCCTCAAATCATCTCCAGCACAAGCAAATTCCAATCCATAAACCCCTTATGGCTCAACGGCACCCCCGTATCCGGCTGGTAATACTCGTTCAAGCTCCCATCCTTCGCTAGCCCCGCGCTCAGCAGCCGTACCGTCTTCTCCGCAAGCTCATCCGCGGCTTCCTGAAACCCATACGCAGTCAAACCCTTCCACGTAAGGTAGTTCACGATAATCCACACCGGCCCCAGCCAGTTACTCGGATTCCCACTCGCCGCCATCGAATACATGCTCTCCAGATTCGACAACGAACGAACCCCGAACCTCGCCCGAAACCGGTCATCCGCAAAGTAGTTCCGCTTCATCATCGTGGCCGCCTGCTCTTTCGTCGCAAGCCCGCACCAAAGCGGCAGAAACCCCGTAAACACCTGCAGCCGCAGCGGAATCGTCGACCACGACATCGCCATCCCCTGCGGCACACCCGCCAGCAGTTCGCTCCGCCGGTCCTCACACTGCACATCCACCGTGTAGTAAAAGCCGTCGCGCGCATCCCAGCAATGCTTCTGGATCGCCCCTCCCACCGCATCCGCCCGCGCCTTCAACAACTCCAGCTCCTCCGCCGGCCGCCCCAGCCTCTGCCCCAGCGCAAACGCCGCCCGCAGATCCTGGTAAAAGAACGTATTCAGCAGCAGGTTCGCGGAAGAGAAAAACGGCCGCCCAAACGTCGTCGGGTCGTTATCGTTGCCGATCGAAACATCGTCACCCCACACCAGCAGCCCCGTCCCCGTCATATTCCCCAAAATCCACGAGTCGTAAAAACGCAGCAGCCCCGCAAATATCCCGCCCAGCCCCTCCGTCGACCCCGACTCATCCGCCACCAGCAACGCCATCTGCCCCATCACCGGCTTCGCCTGGTTCTGGTAATTCGGCGCCTTGTACGGCAGAACCCCGTCCAGCGGATGCGCCGCGTTGATCATCAGCGGCAATCGTCCCTCCGGCGTCTGGTGTTCAAAAAAGTCCAGCAGACTCCCCCGTGCATGCGTCACCACCTCCGCGTGGAACGCCTCGTCCCGCGCCAGCTTCGCATACCGAAACAGCCCGCGCGCCGTCCACAACGTATCCCAGTCCCACAACTCCGCCGAATACTCTTTCCCCGGCAGGCTCGGAGCGATGCTCGGATGCTTCAAAGGCCCCTGCGCCGGCCGCAACAGTTGCGGAGCGCTCTGCCGAAAATACTGCCTCAGCGCCTCAGCCCCCGCACCCCTCCCCGCCGCACCGCTCGACGCCGCACCCGTTCTAACCGTCTGCTCCAGACCCTCCGCGCCCCGACCCTCCAGCAAACCTCGCGGCGCGTCCCATCCCTGCGCCACACCCCCCGGCAGCGCCGCAGCAGCACAAGCAGAAGAGACCGAACGAAGCACCGCTCGCCGAGACAAACCACCCATAGAACCCCCAGAACCCACCCAACCGCAAATTTGCAAGCATCTGAGAATAACAACCCACCCATCTCCACGCGAACCCAACCAAAGCCGCCTGGCCAGCCACCCCACCGACGACAAGCCCACCTAAAACGAGAAGCCGACCCAGCGGGAGAAAGAGAACGTCTGCCCCAGCCACCCGTTTGTCATTCCCGAAGCGAATCCGCGCTTCTACCGAACACACACTTCCGAGAAGCCTGCATATCGTTACGAAGCCGGCGTCGGTGAGTGTATCGGCGATTTCGTGCTCACGGACGAAGCAAGGAAACGAGGTGGAATTAAAACGCGGACTGCTGTTCTTCTAAGTAATTGAGGGGGATGGTAGAGCCAGAGGCGGATACGACTCGCGAATGCCGACCTTTTCAGGGTCGCCTACTGATTAGCGTCAGTGGTTGGTGCGAACGCATGTTTCCGATGCACGGTAGTTTAGCTGTGAGCCCTGTAAAACCTTTCGAACATGGGCTAACAGTGTTGGCTTGGCGATGTACGTCCTTGGTACGTCGGCGACTCGACACCCCTAAAACCGAAGACCGTTATGTTACCGTTAGGTGACCAATATCAGTCGTGTGAACAAGATGCAAATTGCGGGTCTGGGGGCGCTGTTGCAATACTGAAAACGATGGCCTTTCCCAATATAGCTCCAAAAACCGTCGGCAAGGTCGGTACTGAGTACCTGGCATTTGATCCAGAAAACCCGCGCCTGATTGAAGAAGGCATCACCAACCCAAGCGATGCAGACATCATTCTCGCCTTGGCAGACACATCCGACCTGTCTGAGGTCGTTCAGTCCATCGCCGCCAATGGTTACTTCGACATTGAGCCGTTGATCGGTATGAAAGTCGGAAACAAGTGGCGAGTGCTTGAAGGCAACCGCCGCCTTGCCGCAATCCGCATCCTCCAGAACCCTGCCATGGCAAAAGGAACCGGCGTTGCCATTCCCGAGATGACCGCCGCTAACAGGGCGACTATGAAAGAGGTGTCGGTGTATGCCGTGGCGAGGAAGGAAGACGCCCGGGAGTATATAGGCTTCAAGCACATCAATGGGCCGCACCGTTGGGACGCGCTCGCTAAGGCGCGTTTCGCTGCAGACTGGTACATGAAGGAAAAGGGAGTAACACTGGACAAGATCGCCAAACGGCTTGGCGATAACCACGCGACAGTTGCTCGTTTGGTAAGCGGCATGTTAGTGCTGGATCAGGCGAAGGACGAGCACCTTTTCGAAATTGCTGACCGTTATCCCGGCAGAAAATTCGCGTTCTCGCATCTCTATACCGCGTTGACTCGCGTCGGGTACAGGGACTTTTTAGGGCTTCCTGAAGATTGGCGCGTGGACGATCCGCAGACAAACCCGGTGCCGAAGAAAAATTTCGAAAACCTCAAGACGCTTTTGGTGTGGCTGTATGGGTCGAAGGAAGACGATATAAAGCCGGTCATCACCTCGCAAAACCCAGATATAAAGAACCTCGCCGCTGTCCTGTCGAACCCCCGCGCCCGGACGCTCATGATGGCGCGCAATAATCTGGTCGAAGCCCACAACTCGATTGAATCTAAGGGTGCGCGCTTCGAAAGCGCATTGGTGAACGCGAAACAGGAAGCGGAAACAGCCCTCTCGCAAATTACCGGCTTCGATTCAGAAGATTCAACGCTCCTTGAAATTGGCAAAGAGCTTTCGGATACCAGCAAGCAGATTTACGCCAACATGGAAGCAATGGCGAAGAAAACTTCGAAAGGCAAAAAATAATTCGTGCTTGCAGTTCCCGACGAGAAGGACCATAGGGCGAAGTTTGCGGATTGGCTGGAGCTAAAGGCCATTTCTTCTGCTGACGCACGCGTTGGGTTCGGAACACTGATATCAGCTGCCGTACTGACAGAGAACGACCAAGACGAAAACATCGGGGATCAGGATGCCGAGGAAGACCGTCTGGTATTGGCAGCGCAAGCGGAAGTCGAGCGTAGGCTGACAAGCGTGGGTGAAGGGTATCCTTTCCGCATCGATCCGAAAGGCAGCGCACTTTGTTTCGTCACCCCGCTGACACCGGCCGGCGTCGTGTACTTGTTCTGCCTTTTCCTCACTCAGGTGGCCGATCACACTATCATCAAGAAGGCGGACGCACCGAAGATCGACAACAGGATTCGCGATCTGTTTCAGGCTTGCTCAACGGTGGCGGCTGGCGGCTATGTCGGTGGCCCAGCGGTATCGTTCGGCTGGCCTCGGCCCAACGGCAAAAATTTCCTGGAAGCCTTGAAGGCTGTCTACAAGGAATTCGGCGATGGAAAGCCGCACAAGAGACCAAGGCCGGGAGCGGCACAAGCCGTCAAGGACAACGGCATCGACGTGATCGCATGGCGACGGCAACCTGACAAACTACCGGGAACGCACTACCTAATTGGCCAAGTCGCGAGCGGGTTGAATTGGGAAGGTAAGAGCGTAACCACCGACCGCAAGCACTTCCATGACTTTTGGTTCGAACGCAAGCCGGGTTCACACGCCATCGACGCCATGTTCATTCCGTTCAATCTTGAGCCTGAACTGCCAGATGACAGCACGCCGTATCATGAGGTGCTGAACGACTATTGTGCCAGCCTCAATTACAAGTATGGCAATGTGTTTTACCGTGATCGCGTGGCGAGAAACTTCGCCGAAGGCTTGCATGTCGTAGAGGCCGGTGAAACGTACTTCGAACGTCACAAAGAACTGCCCAAGATCACCCGCTGGGTGGACAATTACTCGAAGAGGCTACAGACAGCATGATTGAGCGTCACCGCTTTCATTCGATATGCCCGTACTTTGCGATGTTTCCGGAATCATTTGTCCGGCGCAACGTACTCGCATGGTCGAAGCGTGATGACGTCGTGCTCGACCCCTTCTCGGGTCGGGGCACCACGGTCTTCGAAAGCCTCGTCAACGGCCGCGTGGCTATCGGTTGCGATACCAATCCGGTTGCAGCGTGCTTGTCGAAAGCAAAGGCCGATCCTCCGAAGCTCAAGAACGTGCTCGTTCGGCTGGCTGAGTTACAGAGATTGAGCGTCCGGTTCAAATCGACAGCAGCTGAGACGACGGACGAGTTCTTCACCTATTGCTTCTACGAAGAAACGCTTCGGCAATTGCTATTCCTTATGAAGAAACTTAGATGGCGCACGTCGAACGTGGACTGCTTCATCGCAGCGCTTGCGCTTGGATGTCTCCATGGGGAAAGTCACCGTACAGAAGCCTGCTTCAGCAATCGCATGCCGCGCACAATCAGCACAAAGCCAGCTTATTCCGTGCGCTGGTGGCAGAAGAACGAATGCCTTCCGCCGAAGCGGGATGTCTTTGCAATCCTGAAGACCGCCGCGCAATACCGTTATGTCTCTCCAGTACCGCCCCTCAAAGGCAAGGTTGTGGAAGGCGATGTCCGTAAGGCCAGCAGCATGCTTCGGTCCTATAAAGAGAAGGTTAGGCTGGTTATCACCTCACCCCCTTATCTCGACATCACCGACTATCACGAGGATCAATGGCTTCGTCTGTGGTTCCTCGGTGGCCCTATGAAGCCGATCGCGGGCCAGGGTAAGGATGACCGCCACCGCATCGTCGAAGGCTACTGGCAATTCCTTTCCGAAGCATGGCAGGGGGTTGCGCCATTGCTTCAGGATAGAGCGCAGATCGTCGTCCGTATCGGGGGCACCCGGCTGGGCGCTGAGGATCTGAAGAACGGTTTATTGACATCCCTGAATTCGACTGGCCACTGCTTCAAGCTTCAGGAATACAAGCGGAGCGACATTAAGAACGGCCAGAAACGCATCTTCTCCACCGGACCTTCCAAAGCCGGTACGGAGCATGACTTCCGTTTTCAGATGGCTTAGCCAAAACCAAATTGGCGTTCGCAGGATTTGGCAATAATTACGCAAGAGCTTCGGACGCGGACTAGTGTTCACCACATATCGCCAGGTTGACAATGACGGGCTTCTGAAATCGTTCGGCATCGAGACTGATTTGTGGGCGGTGGAGGGTGCAATCGGGGAGTTGGCAGATTGCCTCAATTGGCAATAACAGGTCAATGCACTCGTTCAGGCTCACTAAGCCTGTCTTCCGTCCCCAGAGCATAACGAACGTCCACAGCAAACGCCACGCCCGACGCAACCAACCAGCCCCACCCACAAACCATCCATTCCCATTCCGGGAACCCAATCCTTCACATTTCTCCTCTAAACACCCTCAAAAACACCAGCAATCTCGCATGTCAATCCCCCAACCCACCCAACTCCAACAAACCAAAGCAGATAAACTTGTCCATTTCACCCCTCTCAACCTGCAATAATGTTAATAGGATCGAATTTCTAAACCCGCTGAAACCAACCGGGCAACGATCCATAACCTCAATCGAATGAATAATTTACCGCTAACCCGTTTAGAAACAATATTTTAGCCGTAAACGCAATCGAATCAAGATTTTAGCCAAAACAGGGGGAGGGGGGTACCCACCATGAACCGTAGCAGCCTCATCACCACCATCGTTCTCCTCCTCACCCTCCTGCTCGCACCCGCAGCCGCCCACGCGCACGTCGGCTCCAAGGACGTCTACCAGACCGTCCACGCCGGCCCCTACACCCTCTACGTCACCGTCCGCCCGCCGCTCGTCATCCCCGGCGTCGCCACGGTCGAGATCCGCAGCTCCGCCGCCACCGTCTCCGGCCTCAAGATCACCCCGCTCCCCGTCACCGGCGAAGCCTCCAAACACCCGCCCGCCGCAGACATCATGCAGCAGAACGCCACCGACAAAAGCTTCTTCACCGGCGCCGTCTGGATGATGGCCCCCGGCGCCTGGCAGGTCCGCATCGAAGCCCAGGGAGCCGCCGGCCCCCAGACCGCGACCGTCCCCGTCCTCGCCGTCCCAACCGCCACCCTCAAAATGCAGCGCAGCCTGGAGATCGTCCTCGGCCTCCTCGGCCTCTTCCTGGTCGTCTCCATGGCCGGAGTCGTCGCCGCCTGCGTCCGCGAAGCGCGCCTGCCGCCCGGTGCCCAACCCAACCCCATCCTTCGCCGCCGCGGCCTCGCCGCCTTCGCCGTCTCGCTCGCCGTCATGGCCTTCATCGTCTACGAAGGCGGCCAGTGGTGGAACGTCGAAGCCGCCGACTACGCCCAGAACGTCTTCCACCCCACCCCCACCAGCACCACCCTCCACGGCGACCAGCTCGACCTCCTCGTCAAATCCCTCACCCCCGAAGACACCCGCCGCCATCGCCTCAACGACGACTACCTCCCCGATCACGGCCACCTCATGCACCTCTACGCCATCCGCTGGCCGCAGATGGACGCCGCCTTCCACCTCCACCCCACCCTCGCCGCCGCCGGCGACTTCCGCGACCAGCTCCCAGCCATGCCGCCCGGCCACTACCGCCTCTTCGGCGACGTCGTCCACCGCACCGGCTTCCCCGAAACCCTCCTCGCCACCGTAGACATCCCCGCCAACATGCCCGGCACCGCGCTCTCCCCCGAAGACGCCGAAGCCACCCCGCCGCCCGTCAGCGCCACCCTCCTCGGCCCGTCCTACAAACTCCCCGACGGCTACACCATGGTCTGGGACAAGCCCGCCACCCTCACCGCAACCACCCCCTACGCCTTCCACTTCCGCCTGCTCGACCCGGCAGGGAAGCCCGCGACCGACATGCAGCCCTACCTCGGCATGGCCGGCCACGCCGCCTTCGTCAAAACCGACGGCACCGTCTTCGCCCACACCCACCCCGAAGGCTCCGCCGCTATGGCCGACGTCATGCTCGCCAACGCCAGCCTCAACCCCAGCGACAACCCAGCCGACCCCACCGCCATGCCCATGCCCACCCCGCAAAAACTTGCCCCCGAAGTCGACTTCCCCTACGGCTTTCCCACCTCCGGCCGCTACCGCATCTTCATCCAGATGAAGCACGCCAGCACCGTAGAAACCGGAGTCTTCGACGCCGATGTTCACTAGCTCGCACGTTCACTACCAGGCCCGCGCCAAGGCGATATACTAGCCCTATGTCGATCGTCAAAAACGCCGCCGCCATCGCCAAGGGCATGTCCATCACCTTCAGGGAGATGTTCAACCCCATCGAAACCGAGCTGTACCCCGACGGCAAAGGCCCCATGCGCGGCGCCGTCTTTCAGCAGCGCTTTCGCGGCAAGCACCAGCTCCAGCGCGACGAAAACGGCCTCGAAAAGTGTGTCGCCTGCTTCCTCTGCGCCGCAGCCTGCCCTTCCAACTGCATCTACATCGAAGCCGCTGAGAACACCGAAGAAGTCCGCATCTCCTCCGCCGAGCGCTACGCCAAGGTCTACAACATCGACTACAACCGCTGCATCTTCTGCGGCTACTGCGTCGAAGCCTGCCCCACCGATGCCATCACCCACGGCCACGGCTTCGAGCTCGCCAGCCTGAACGCCACCTCGCTCGTCATGCGCAAAGAAGACCTCCTGGTCAACATCCAGCCCGCCATGCCCCTCACCCCGCAGTCCAACCGCGACCTGACCGACCAACTCCGCTAATTACTTACACCGAAACCCCGGGTGCCCCATGTCATTCGACAGTTTTTCCGTCGAATGACGTGGGGTTACTCCCTCAGCACCGAACAAAGACCGAATTATGACCGAAACCTGGCGCGAATCCCTCCACAACTACATCCTCCGCGAAGCCCAGCCGCAGGAAAAATTCGGCCACCAACCCCGCCTCTACGCCCTCACCCAGCAAATCGGCGCACATGAAACCTACGATGACGACATCGTCTACGCCGCCGTCTACCTGCACGATCTCGGCGTCTTCACCGGCCATCGCCCCGAAGACCCCGAACTCCTCGCCCGCTGGGACAACACCGCCTACGCGGTCGCACAAACTCCCGCTATCCTCCGCAACCTCGGCTTTCCCGAAGCCAAAATCCCCGCCGTCCAGGAAGCCATCCGCACCCACCAGCCACACCACGCCCCGCAATCCCTCGAAGCCACCATCCTCCGCGACGCCGACATCCTCGAGCAACTAGGCGCGGTGGCCGTGCTTAGAACCGTCTGCAAAATAGGCCGCGACACCCGCTTCCAGACCTTCACCCATGCCGTCGCTGCCCTTCAAAAAGCCCTCGAAACCCTCCCCCCGCTCATCCACCTCCCGCAGACCCGCACCCTCGCCGAGCCCCGCATCGCCGCGCTCCGCACCTTCCTCGCCTCCACCCAATCCGAAGCCGGCGACCTCCTCCTCTAGCCCCAAGCTCAAGCGCACCACCCCAGTCGAAATCCCAATGGATAGATTTCGCTTGACATCGCGCCGTAACTCACTACCATATGGTTGTGGATCAATTGGACACTACCTTCGCAGCCCTGTCCGACCCAACCCGCCGCGCCATGATCGAGCGACTCACACACGGGCCGGCTTCGGTGCATGGATTGACCAAGCCCTTCGCACTCTCGCAGCAAATGATCTCGAAACACATCGCCTACCTCGTGCGGGCGCGGATTGTAGTCAAGACAAAGCGTGGTCGCGAAAGCGTCTGCACGCTCAGGCCCGAGGCCATCAAGACCGTCAGCGACTGGGCCTTCAACTATCGCCGATTCTGGGAAGAGAGCTTCGACAAGCTGGAAGAAGTCGTACAACAACTCAAACAAACGGAGAGCAACCATGGCGACAATAACGGCTAACGAAACAGAGCGCATGACGATCACCCGAGTCTTCGATGCCCCACGCGAACTGGTCTGGAAGGCGTGGACAGACCCCAAGTACGTACAGCAATGGTGGGGCCCCAACGGCTTCTCCGCTCCCGTCTGCAAAATGGACTTCCGCGTCGGCGGCAAAACCCTCGTCTGCATGAAGTCGCCCGACGGGCAGGAGTTCTGGAACGGAATCGAATACCACGAGATCATCCCGCAAGAGAAGATCGTCTCCTCCATGTACTTCGCCGACGCACAGGGAAATAAGGTCGAACCTGAGTCGATGGGGATCGAACACGAGTCCATCGAAGGCGCCCACGACGTCACCCTCTTCGAAGACCTCGGCAACGGCCAGACCCGGCTGACGCACATCGGCAACGAACCCATGGAGAGCGCGAAGAACAGCGGCCAACTCGAGGGCTGGAACCAGGTCCTCGACAAGATCGCCACGGTCCTCGCCAACCTCTCAAACTCCAAATAGAAACTCTTACGCCAACCCACCCACATCCGTGCCCCATTCATCCTCGCGCCCTTGCGAGGATGAGTGGGATCCACGCTGCTGAATCGAACTCTTTGGCACACCCACCCCGCACCCGCCGAACAGTTTGTCGCAACGCACCACTGGGCCTGGAGTATCCTCATCGCACCCAAAAAAATCAACAAGGGAGCAGCCATGAAAATCGCCAGAATCGTCGCCCGCGTTTTGCTCGGATTCGTCTTCGCCGCCGCCGGTCTCTTCAGCCTGCTCAAGCAGGGCAAGATGTCCGGCATGCCGGACGACGCCACCACCTTCCTCAACCTGATGGTCGCGCACAACTACACCGTCTTCACCTCTCTCATCATGCTCATCGGCGGCTTGCTGCTTCTCATCGGACGCTTCGTTCCCCTGGGTCTCGTGCTCCTCGGCCCCATCCTGGTCAACATCCTTCTCTTTCACTTCCTCTTCCATGTCGCGGGCAGCGCCACCGGCCTCGTCTGCACCGCGCTCGAACTCTTCCTCATCTGGGTCTACCGCGCCAGCTTCCGCGGCATCTTCGCCGCCAACCCGCAACTGCTCTAATCTGCTCACCGACCCTAACCTCTGGCCCGGCCCATAGCTACGCCATCAAACCGAGTATCCTAACCCTTGGGCCCATGCACCCTCCAGCCCGCCCAGGAATCCAATCAACCGATGACCACCCAACCACATCCGCTCGAAAAAATCCTCACCGAACGCATCGCCATCATCGACGGCGCCATGGGCACCACCATCCGCACCTACGGCATGACCGAAGCCGACATGCGCGGCACCCGCTTTGCCTCCTCGAAGAAAGACCTCCTGAACAACGGCGATCTCTTCTCCCTCACGCAGCCGAAGATGATCTCGGACATTCACCAGCGCTTTCTCGAAGCCGGCGCCGACATCCTCGAAACCAACACCTTCGGCGCCACCTCCATCACCCAATCCGAGTTCTTCGTCGACGACCCCCGCGAACACGGCGGCCGCAAAGACCCCGCCTTCTACCAGCGCATCCTCGAAGACGAATCCCTCAATGCGCTCGCATGGGAGATTAACGAAACCTCCGCGCGCCAATGCCGCACCCTCGCGGACCGTGCCTCCAACGACACCAACCGCCAGCGCTTCGTAGCCGGCGCCATCGGCCCGCTCACCGTCTCCCTCTCCAACTCCCCCGACGCCGACGACGCCGGCTTCCGCGTCGTCACCTTCGATCAGGTCAAATCCGCCTACAAGCACCAGGTCCGCGCCCTCATCGCCGGCGGAGTCGACCTCCTCCTCGTCGAAACCATCTTCGACTCGCTCAACGCCAAGGCCGCCCTGGTCGCCATCCGCGAAGTGCTGGACGAAGACAAGAAAGATCTCCCCATCATGATCTCCGCCGCCGTCGGCCGTGGCGGCGAAACCCTCATCTCCGCCCAGACCACCGAAGCCTTCTGGACCGCCGTCCAGCACGTCCGTCCGCTCTCCGTCGGTCTCAACTGCTCGCTCGGCCCCGACCTCATGTACCCTTTCCTCTCCGAACTCTCTGAGAAAGCCGACGTCGCCATCTCCTGCTACCCCAACGCCGGCCTGCCCAACCCGCTCGCCGCCACCGGCTTCGATCTCGGCCCGCCCGACATGGCGCGCTACCTCGGCGACTTCGCCAAAGCCGGCCTCATCAACATCGCCGGCGGCTGCTGCGGCAACACGCCGGAGCACATCGCCGCCATCGCCAAAGCACTCGAACACGCCGAACCCCGCCCCTACGCACCCCAGGCTTGAGTCTTAACTCAAAAACTCTAAACTCTTTACTCTCGAATACAAGCACCCGTTTCAGCAAGGCAACCGCATGACCGAAACCAAGCCCCTGCGTCTCTCCGGCTCACAACCCTTCACCCAGCAACCCGGCGTCTTCATCCTCATCGGCGAGCGCACCAACGTCGCTGGCTCGCCCAAATTCGCCAGGCTCATCAAGGAAGGGAAGTACGAAGAAGCCGTCTCCGTCGCGCGCCAGCAGGTCGAAAACGGCGCCAACGTCATCGACATCTGCATGGACGAGGGCATGATCGACGGCGTCGCCGCCATGTCCCGCTTCCTCCAGCTCCTCGCCTCCGAGCCCGAGGTCGCCAAAGTCCCCTTCATGGTCGATTCCTCCAAGTGGGAGGTCATCGAAGCCGGCCTCAAATGCCTCCAGGGCAAGGGCATCGTCAACTCCATCTCGCTCAAAGAAGGCGAAGAGAAGTTCCGCGAAAACGCCCGCAAGATCCTCAAATACGGCGCCGCCGTCGTCGTCATGGCGTTTGACGAGCAAGGCCAGGCCGCCACCTTCGACGAGAAGATCCGCATCTGCCAGCGCGCCTACAACATCCTCGTCCAGGAAGTCGGCTTCCCCCCGCAAGACATCATCTTCGACCCCAACATCCTCACCGTCGCCACCGGCATGGAAGAGCACAACAACTACGCCGTCGACTTCATCAACGCCACCCGCTGGATCAAGCAGAACCTGCCCCACGCCAAGGTCTCCGGCGGCGTCTCCAACATCTCCTTCAGCTTTCGCGGCAACAACAAGGTGCGCGAGGCCATGCACGCGGCGTTTCTCTACCACGCCATCGGCGCGGGGATGGACATGGGCATCGTCAACGCCGGCATGCTCGAGCTCTACGACCAGATCGACCCCGCGCTCAAAGTTCTCGTCGAAGACGTCCTCCTCAATCGCCGCCCCGACGCCACCGAGCGCCTCGTCGAATTCGGCGAGTCTCTGAAATCTCTCACCCCCGAAGCCGTCGCCGAGAAGAAATCCGAAGCCTGGCGCGACGGCACCGTCGAAGAGCGTCTGTCCCACGCGCTGGTGAAGGGAATCGACACCTACATCGACATCGACACCGAGGAAGCCCGCCTCAAGCTCGGCCGCCCGCTCCTCGTCATCGAAGGCCCTCTCATGGCCGGCATGTCCGTCGTCGGCGACCTCTTCGGCGCCGGCAAGATGTTCCTTCCGCAGGTCGTCAAATCCGCCCGCGTCATGAAGAAGGCCGTCGCCCACCTCACCCCGTTCATGGAAGCGGAAAAGCTCGCCATGGAAGCCGCCGGCCAAGTGGTCAAAGCTCAGGGCAAAATCATCCTCGCCACCGTCAAGGGCGATGTCCACGACATCGGCAAGAACATCGTCGGCGTCGTCCTCGCCTGCAACAACTACGAGGTCATCGACCTCGGCGTCATGGTCTCCGCCGAGAAGATCCTCGAGCGCGCCAAAGCCGAAAACGCCAGCCTCATCGGCCTCTCCGGCCTCATCACCCCTTCGCTCGACGAGATGGTGCACGTCGCCAAGGAGATGCAGCGCCAGGGCTTCACCCTCCCCCTCCTCGTCGGCGGTGCCACTACCAGCCGCGCTCACACCGCCGTCAAAATCGCCCCGCACTACGACCACCCCGTCGTCCACGTGCTCGACGCCAGCCGCGCCGTCCCCGTCACCACCTCGCTCCTCTCAGACGACAACCGCGACGCCTTCATCGCCCAGCACCGCGCCGACTACGAAGCCCTCCGCAAGCAGCATTCCGCCCCTCGACTCGCCGGCGTCCCCATCGACGTCGCCCGCCAGCGCCGCACCCCCATCCAGTGGCGCGAAGAAGACATCCCCACCCCCGACTTCCTCGGCGTCCGCGTCCTCGAAAACTTCTCCCTCGCCACCCTCCGCGACTACATCGACTGGTCCCCCTTCTTCCACACCTGGGGCCTCAAAGGCATCTACCCCCGCATCCTGGAATCAAAGGATCAAGCCCACCCCGAACAAGGCGAACAGGCCCGGCAAATCTTCCGCGACGGCAACGCTCTCCTCGACCGCATCATCGCCGAAAACCTGCTCTGCGCCCGCGGCGTCTACGGCTTCTTCCCAGCAAGCGCCACGTGTGATGACGTCCAGCTCTACTGGGATCAGTCCCGCACCCAACCCATAGCCACCTTCCACTTCCTCCGTCAGCAAGCCAATCGCGAAGGCTCCGAACCCTGCCGTTCGCTAGCCGACTTCATCGCCCCCGCCGAAACCGGGCTGAAAGACCACATAGGCGCATTTGCCGTCACCACCGGCATCGGCCTCAAAGCCCTCACCGACCGCTTCCGCGCCGAAAACGACGACTACAACGCCATCATGGCCGAAGCCCTCGCCGACCGCCTCGCCGAAGCCTTCGCCGAGTGCCTCCACAAGCAGGCCCGCGACCAATGGGGCTACGGCCTCGCCGAAAACCTCACCCCCGCCGAGCTCATCGCCGAACACTACCGCGGCATCCGCCCGGCAGCCGGCTATCCCGCCTGCCCCGACCACACCGAAAAGGGCACCCTCTGGAACCTGCTCCAGGTCGAAGCCAACACCGGCATCCGCCTCACCGAATCCTTCGCCATGTGGCCCGGCTCGAGCGTCAGCGGCCTCTACTTCGCGCACCCCCACGCCCGCTACTTCTCGCTCGGCCGCATCGACCGCGACCAGCTGGCCGACTACGCCCAGCGCAAGCACCTGCCCCTCCCCGAAGCCGAACGCTGGCTAGGCCAAAACCTCTCCTACGACCCCACCTAGCCTCACCCCAACAACCCGCGCAACCCCACCCCAGCAACTCAACTCCAGGGGTCCCCAAACCCACGTCTTGGGTGCGCCATCTCAGGCGGCGCTTCACCCGCCTGAGGTGGGCTTACACCAATCCCAACCCGCGCACCCACCTCCCACTCCAGTCCCAACCAAACCCACGTCTTTCCACAGATGCCGATTAGGCCTATTACCGTAACGGCATATCACCCGCAAGGCCTAATCCGATCACGCTCTGGGAAGGAGAGGTCAGCGACGGGTTCCTCGCCTTATACCGGTCCCCGGACGACTCCGAGCTGAAGAGTGTCAACGGTACGGTCGCGAAAGTGCAACGCTACGGTCAACACTGGGACGGCCATTCGCGGACACGCTGATCGGGTCGAAGTTCCCAAACCTGAAGGAGCTGCGCGTGCAGCACCAAGCTGGTCTCTACCGCATCCTCTTCGCCTTCGACCGGCGCCGAAGCGCCTAAATGCCAAGTCGGAGCTCACCTGTGGAAAACCTTGTCAAGGGGTCCGGCTTCCTGCAAACCAGCCAACCCTAACATTCCAAAGCGGATCCAACCCAAAAGTAAATGTCCATTTCACCCCGCCCAACCTGCTATCCTATAAGCAGTAGTTAAGTCAACGAGACCCACGCCCAAAAGCCGTGGGTCTTTTGCTTTTCTCTGTGTCCCTCCGTGCCCTCTGTCTCTCTGTGTTCGCCTATCTCCCCACGGAACCTCACCATAACTCTTCTCTTTTCAATATTTTACCGATAACCCCAATGGATGCAATATTTTAGCGGCCACCCACCCGCTAAGTCATTGCATCCATTGCCCATCTAACCAACCAGTTACCCCAGGGGGGAGCCCCCAAGGAGCCTGAAAACATGAAAACCTGCCGCCACATCCACACCGCAGGAACCCGCTGCGGTTCTCCCGCCCTTACAGGCAAGGACCTCTGCTTCTTCCACCAGCGCCTCACCCATCGTCACCAGGTCTACCAATACACCGGCGCGGCCCGCGAGTACTACCGGATGGGCCTCTCAGTCGAGCTCGGCCCCATCGAGGACCGCGCCAGCATCCAGATGGCCCTCTCCATGGTCATCAACGCCCTCTCCATCAACCAGGTCGACGTCCGCCGCGCCAACTCCATGCTCTACGGCCTCCAACTCGCCAGCATGAACCTGCCCCGCACCGGCTCGCTCACCCCAGAACCCAGCCAGATCGTCCACGCCACCATCGAAACTCCCGAAGGCTTCGACCTTGTCGACGACACCACCCCTCCGCTCGACATAGAATCCTTCCCATGCCCGCCACCATCTCCGCAACCTTCCTCACCTACTCCAACGAGCTCATCACCCACTCCCAAACCACCATCGACGCCTGCCTCGCGCATCTCAGCGAAGACCAGATCCTCCACCGCTCCGGAGACTACGAAAACTCCATCGCCAACCTCCTCCTGCATCTGTCCGGAAATATCCGCCAGTGGATCCTCCACGGCATCGACAACCAGCCCAACGTCCGCCAGCGCGACGCAGAGTTCTCCCTCCACCCCACCGTCCCGATTCCCGAAATCCGCACCCGCTTCGCCGCCACCCTCAACGAAGCCCGCGCCGTCATCGCCGCGCTGCCGGAGTCGCGCCTCCTGGACGCCACGGACCCTCAACCCGGCGGCGGCTGGGGCACCCCAACCGTCCTCCAAGCCATCTACCGCGTCGTCTCCCACCTCGAACTCCACACCGGCCAGATCATCCTCCTCACCAAGCAGCTCACCCACGCCGACCTCGACCTATCGATCCCCCGCAAGCGCCCCTAAGCAAACCGTCTTTGCCCTGCGCCGCGCAAATCCGCGCCCGTCTCCGCGCAAATCTGCGCGAGCGCTTTGGCCCTCGCCCAACCCCGCAAGCTATCCTTCGATAGCATCCCGCAGACCCCTCAACCCCTTGCTCACCCAGTGCACACTCGGTAAACTAGAGCGAACGAAGAAATCCCATCCACCCACCCTCGAACGGTGCAGGGAAGTGGGCGCAACTCGCCGACAACGCTCCCGCACGACCCTTGGGACCCTCTGCGATCTGCTCAAAAACGGAGTTTCAGGGGACCCAGTGAGATGACGGAACAGACCGAACCCAAGCAAGCCAGGAAGACGATTCTCCACATCTGCAGACGCGAGGTGCTGCGGCCCATTCGCGACCAGATCCTGCGCCTCTCCGGCTTCACGGTGGACTCCACCTGCGACCTCGACGAAGCGCTTCGCATCTTCCGCGCCGACGCTCCCGACCTCGTTCTCATCGACGTCGAAAACGAGGAAGCCGTTCACTCCGCCGAGCGCCTCTGCTCCGAGATCAAGACCATCCACCACGGCCAGCTCGTCGCCTTCGTCTGCAACTGGCGAGTCGCCTTCCTCACCGACTGCCCCGACGAGATCCTCCGCGCCGAATTCGATCCCGCAGCCTTCGTCGCCGGCGTCCGCAAAACCTTCGAAGAACACGAATAGCCACCCAAACCGCAAACCGCAGCCGCAAACCGCGCCCTTCTGCGCTTCTCTTCGCGCTCTCTGCGCGAGCGCCGTTGCCGTTGCTTTTGCCGTTGCCGTTGCAGTTGCAGTTGCCGTTGCTTTTGCCGTTGCAGTTGCAGTTGCAGTTGCAGTTGCCGTTGCAGTTGTTTTTGCCTTTGCTTTTGCTGTTGTCACCCTCCTACTCCGCCATCAAGACATAAAATCCACACCAGAAATTTGCGCTGCCCTTTCCCTCTATGCTACAAACGATCTATTCCAGTCGGCGCAAGCCGATTTGAATTTCATGCAGAGTGGTTGAGGGACGAGCCCTTTGACGCCACGACAACCGGACAGAACAAACGCGTACCGGTGTCAACTCTCTCCTGGAACTCGACTTTCGAGTCGAAACAGGGAACATGAGATTCGGAGCACGCGTTTTTTGTCCGTACCCTCGAATTTCTGAGGTCCAGGATGGAAGATAGCCACCCCGCACCTCCTTTCCCCTCCAAAAGAGAAGCGTCAATCCAAGCCAGCCCCCTCCTTCACCGGGAGCTGAGCAATGGAGTATTCCTGTCAGACCTACCAACTGAAGTGCAACGAGTGCGGCCGGCTCTTCGGCAACCGCCCCCTTTCGGGATGCCCGGAGTGTCTCGCGCCTCTCGAAATCACCTACGACCTTGAACTCATCCAGCGCGAAGGAAACTTCACCAAGGCCAACATCCAGGCTGGTCCGCATAACATCTGGCGCTATGCCGCCCTGCTCCCCATCCCCGAAGGCTTCCAGCCCGACCTTCCCGTCGGCTTCACGCCTCTGCTCCGCGCCAGACAGCTCGGCAAGCGCATCGGAGCCACGAACCTCTACCTGAAGAACGATTCCGTCTGCTTCCCGACGCTCTCGTTCAAAGATCGCGTCGTCTCCGTCGCGCTCGCCAACGCGCAAAAATTCGGCTTTACGACGGTCGGCTGCAGCTCCACCGGAAATCTCGCCAACTCGGTCGCCGCCCAGGCTGCTCGTCTCGGCCTCAAAGCCACCATCCTCGTCCCAGCCGATCTCGAACCCGCAAAGATCCTTAACACCCTCGTCTATGGCGCGCGTCTCGTCCGCATCGACGGCAACTACGACCACGTCAACCGCCTCTGCACCCTGATCGCCGACGAATACAGCTACGGTTTTGTCAACGTCAACCTGCGCCCCTACTACGCCGAAGGCTCGAAGACCCAGGGCTACGAGATCGCCGAGCAGCTCGGCTGGCGTCTGCCCGACAACGTCGTCTGCCCGATGGCAGGTGGCTCGCTGATCCGCAAGATCCGCAAGGCATTCAACGAGCTTATCGCGCTCGGCCTCGTCGAAGACAAGCCAGTCAAGTTCTTTGGAGCGCAGGCCACCGGATGCTCGCCCATCGCACGCTCCGTCCGCGACGGCAGCGACGAGATCATCCCGCAGCGTCCGAACACCATCGCCCGCTCGCTCGCCATCGGCAACCCAGCCGATGGCCCCGCCGCCTCAAAGATGATTCAGTCCACCGGTGGCTGGGCGGAGGACGTCTCCGACGTCGAGATCGTCAGCGGTATCCAGGAACTTGCCGAAACCGAAGGCGTCTTCACCGAGACTGCCGGAGGAGTGACCACCGCAGTCGCCGCGCGCCTCTACCAGCAGGGCCGCATCGGCCGCGACGAGACCACCGTCGTCTGCATTACCGGCAACGGCCTGAAGACCACCGACGCGATCGTCAATAGCTACACCCTCGACCGAGCCGTTCGACCGCGCCTCGCGGACTTCGCCGACTACCTCACCGAGCTCGAAGGCACCCCAGAACCCGCCCTCGTAGCCGCCGACTAACGCAAGAACACTCCACTCGTGCCCCATTCATCGCAGCCTCACCGCGATGAGTGGAAGCCGCAGCTGCCCACTAAGAACTGACAACAAACATCTAGCATTTGTCTTCAGGAGTCCGTCATTTCCATCAAAATCATTCTCCCAACCGCCTTCGTCCGCCACACCGACGGCCAGAAGCAGCTCACCAGCGACGCCTCGAACCTGCCTGGTCTGATCGCGGACATCGACCAGAACTTTCCGGCGCTCGCCACCCAGATCAAAGACGAATCCGGCAAGCTTCGCCGCTTCATCAACATCTACGTCAACGACGAAGACATCCGCTTCCTCGGCGGCGAAACCTACGCGTTTCAGGATGGCGATGAAGTCATGCTCATCCCATCCATCGCCGGCGGCTGCTAGGCCGGAGGCGAATTCAGCCCGAAAGCCCTGCCGATACAACGCGCACCGTGATTTCTAGCTCTCATGGCTTGTACCTGACGCTCACCCAACCCACACGGTTGAGGCACAAAGCGCGACCAAGTCCCTTAGAAAGAAGGTTCCCATGTTCCTCATCCTCGCTATCGTTCTCGTTGTTCTGTGGATTGGCGGTTTCACCGTGATGCACGTCTCCAGCCTCTTCATTCACCTGCTGCTGCTATTTGCGATCATCTCCGTGATCATGCACTTCGTGGTTGGCCGCCGCTCGGTCTAGTCTAGCCACGCGAAGCGCCGGACTCCACGGAGTGGCGCCCGCCCGGCGTAAGGGCGCACTTGCCCTTGTCTTCACTCCCAATCAGAAAAGGCCGGACCCGCAGCGGGTTCGGCCTTCTCAGTTCGTAAGCCATTACTGATGCGCTACAGGTTGCGACCCGGAGACCACCGGCGGAATGACATTCGCCAGAACTTCCGGGGTTTCTTCCGTCAGACCAACCAGCTTTTCTTCGAGCGCGATCTGCAGCACCTCGTCCATCTGCTCGACGAAGTGCAGTTTCATCGAGTTCTTGATCAGGTCCGGCAGGTCGGCAAGGTCCTTGCGGTTTGCCGCCGGCAGAATCGCCTCGAACACGCCCGCACGATGCGCCGCCAGCAGCTTCTCTTTCAAGCCGCCGATGGCCAGCACCTTGCCGCGCAGCGTGATCTCGCCGGTCATGGCGATGTCGCGCCGCACCTTGATCTTGGTCAGCGCTGAGGCCAGACCGGTCGCGATGGTGATGCCTGCTGACGGCCCGTCCTTGGGTGTGGCACCCTCGGGTACGTGCACGTGGATGTCGATATTCCGATAGAAGTCGCGCTGCAGGCCGAGGTGGTTAGCACGCGAACGCGTGTAGCTGAGCGCCGCCTCGACCGACTCCTTCATCACGTCGCCCAGTTGACCGGTCGCAGTCATCTTGCCCTTGCCGTCGAGCACCTGAACCTCAGTCTGCAGAATGGTTCCGCCGACCGACGTCCAGGCAAGCCCAGTCACCAGGCCGACTTCGCTCTTCTGGTGCACCTCGGAGTCGGTAAACTTCGCCACTCCGAGCAGCCCTTCGAGTGTGTCGCCGTTGACAACCTCGTGGTGGGTCGCGGCGCCTTCGGGGCCGCTTTGCACCACCTTGCGCGCCACCTTGCGGCCTACATTGCCAATCTCGCGCTCGAGATTGCGGACGCCAGCCTCGCGCGTATAGCCCCGAATCAGTGACTTCAGCGCAGAGTCTTCAAACACGATCTGCTCTTCGGTGAGACCGTTTGCCTCGCGCTGCTTTTTGACCAGGTACTGCTTGGCGATTTCCAGCTTCTCAATCTCCGTGTAGCCGTGCAGACGGATGATCTCCATACGATCCTGCAGCGGGCCCGGAATGGTGTCGAGCACGTTGGCGGTTGCCACAAACAGCACCTGGGAAAGGTCGTACTCGACGTCCAGGTAGTGGTCCTGGAACGAGGTGTTCTGTTCCGGATCGAGTACCTCCAGCAGGGCGCTGGCTGGGTCGCCGCGGAAGTCCGAGGCCATCTTGTCGATCTCATCCAGCATGAACACGGGGTTCTTCGTGCCCGCCTTCTTCATCGACTGGATGATCTGTCCGGGCAGCGCGCCGATGTAGGTCCGCCGATGCCCGCGGATCTCAGCCTCGTCACGCACGCCGCCGAGCGACATGCGAACGAACCGGCGACCCGTGGCCTTGGCGATGGATTGGCCGAGTGAAGTCTTACCCACGCCCGGAGGCCCGACGAAGCAGAGGATCGATCCCTTCGGGTTCTTTACCAGCTGACGCACGGCGAGAAATTCGAGGATGCGTTCCTTAATCTTCTCAAGCCCATAATGGTCCTCGTTGAGGATCTTCTCGGCGTGCTCGATCGAGCGAATCTCCTTCGAGCGCTTCTTCCAGGGCACAGCCAGAAGCCAGTCGAGGTAGTTCCGCGAAACGGTCGACTCAGCCGACATCGGAGGCATGGCCTCGAGCTTCTTCAGCTCCAGCAGGCTCTTCTCCAACACATCTTTCGGCATGCCGGCAGTTTCAATCTTCTTCTTCAGCTCGTCAAACTCGCTCTTCTCGCCGCGTCCGAGCTCCTTCTGAATCGCCTTGATCTTCTCGTTCAGGTAGTACTCTTTCTGCGCCTTCTCCATCTGCCGCTTCACGCGCGACTGCACGGTGCGGTCGATGTTGAGCTTTTCAATCGCGACGTCGAGCACGTCGGCAATCTTCGCCAGCCGCATCTCCGGGTCGAAGACCTCGAGCAGCTCCTGCTTTTCTTCGATGGTGAGCTGCAGGTTTGCGGCAATCGAATCAGCCAGCTTTGCCGGCTCATCTCCGCGTACCCCGGCGGTCATGGTTTCGTAGTTCAGGCTTTGCTGCAGCTTTACGTATTGCTCAAAGAGTGTGTGCACCCGCTGCATCATCACTTCGACAGCCGGGGTCAGATCCAGGTGCGTCTTGCCCGTGCGAACGGTCGCGACGAAGAAGCCATCCTCATCGTTGACCTCCATCGCCCGTGCACGTTCCACGCCTTCGACGAGCACCTTGATGTTGCCGTCGGGCATCTTCACGCTCTGCACGATGTTGCCAATCGTGCCGGTTTCGAAGATATCGTCCGCGCTCGGCTCGTCCACGCTGGCGTCATGCTGCGTCGCCAGGAAAATTTTTCTATCGCCGGTCAACGCCTCTTCGAGCGCCCGTACGCTTGATTCGCGGCCCACCACAAACGGGGTCATCATATGTGGAAAGATCACCATGTCCCGGATGGGCATCATGGGGAGTTTCCGTACGTCTCGGCTCAGAACTTCTTCGTTAAGTGGTTTCATGTCTCTCCTGAGTTTAGACGGTCCCAACGGCTGCAACGGTGCAAACCCCGCGTTCCGCGTTTGCATGATTGTAATCCGTTGCAGGGAAGCGTGGGAGGCAACAAACGTGCGAGATTCCATGAGACCGGAAGATGCTGAGTATGGGCGAAGGCAGTCTGTTGAAGAGATGCCTGCTTTTCCGTAGGATGTCTACCATGATGACGCTGGCAGAGGACGAGCTCACGCGATTGACGCCGCCAGAGAAGATCGCGCTGATCTCGCAGCTTTGGGACAGCCTTGAGGCGGAGCAAATACCTTTGACCTCCGCTCAGCAGGGTGAACTGGATCGTCGGCTTGCCTCTCTCGATCAGGATAGACGGGAGGGCGTCAGCTGGTCCGCCCTGAAGACTGAGCTTGAACGGCGTTGTCCGTAATGTTCGGGATCATCTTCACCCAGGCTGCGCGTGCGGAGCTGCTTGAGGCACAAGATTGGTACGAGAAGGAAGTTCCCGGTTTGGGGCGGCGCTTCCGCTTCGCCATCGATTCAGTGGTTGAGCGCATGATCTGCAACCCGCGGCAGTTTCCGGTTATCCACAAGAATGTACATCGCGCTCTGTTGCGCCGCTTCCCATACGCCCTGCTCTTCGTCATCGATTCGGATCAGACCCTGACCGTGATCGCCTGCTTCCACGGGAGCCGCGATCCGGCCAGATGGCAGAGCCGGCTCTAAGCAGAGCCGCTCTGGCGCTAGCCGGCCTTCTCCAGCAGCATCGGAAGTGTCAGCGCATGCTTCTTTACCATCTCGGAGGTAATCGCCAGATCCTTCACCTTCTTGTTGCCGGGAACGTAGTACATCAGGTCCAGCATCAGCTCTTCGAGGATCATGCGCAGGCCGCGCGCTCCAACCTTCCGCTGCAACGCTTCGCGAGCGATCTCACGCGCCGCGTCGTCGGTGAACGTAACCTTCACGCCCTCGAACTCGAACAGCTTGATGTACTGCTTCAGGATGGCGTTCTTCGGCTTGGTGAGGATCTCGATCAGAGCCGCTTCATCGAGCTCGTCGAGTACGCCCAGGACTGGCAGGCGGCCGACGAACTCCGGGATCAAGCCGTACTTCAGCAAATCCTGCGGTTCGGCCTGGCGCAACAACTCGGCATCACGCTGGGCGCGAATGGGAGTGACATCGGTCTCGACCGTGTCAGGGTCGCCCGCGGTCTTGAAGCCGAGAGCCTTCTTACCCACGCGGCGTCCGATTACCTTCTCCAGCCCGACGAACGCGCCGCCGCAGATGAAGAGGATGTTGGTGGTATCGACGGCTGTGAACTCCTGGTGCGGGTGCTTGCGCCCACCCTGCGGCGGAACGTTGGCGACGGTACCTTCGAGCAGCTTCAGCAGCGCCTGCTGCACACCCTCACCGCTTACATCGCGGGTGATGGAGGGGTTCTCGTCCTTGCGGCCGATCTTGTCGATCTCGTCGATGTAGATGATGCCTTGCTGCGCGCGAACCACGTCGCCATCGGCAGCCTGCAAAAGCTTCAGGATGATGTTTTCGACATCTTCGCCGACATATCCGGCTTCGGTCAGCGTGGTCGCATCGACGATGGCGAACGGGACATCGAGCACCTTCGCGAGGGTCTGCGCGAGCAGCGTCTTACCGGATCCGGTCGGGCCCACGAGCAGGATGTTCGACTTCGACAGCTCGACATCGTTGCCGCGCGTCTTGTTCATCTGGATGCGCTTGTAGTGGTTGTACACAGCGACCGCAAGCTTCTTCTTCGTCTGGTCCTGACCGATCACGTACTCATCGAGGAAAGCACGAACCTCCTGCGGCTTTGGCAGGTGGGCCGGCGCGGCACCCGTGCTTGCCTCACCCCGGTCATCCTCGAGGATCGAATTGCACACTGCCACGCACTCATCGCAGATATAAGCGCGCGGATAATCCGAAGGAGAACTGATCAATTTGGCGACAGCATCCTGCGACTTATGGCAGAACGAGCAACGCAACGATTCGTCTGAGCCTCGTGATGTCTTCATGGTCTTCCTACCCCTGACGAACGCCGTGCCTGCGTCCAGAACCCAAGTTTACACGCATTGAGGGTACCTCGCACGAGCACCCCGGATAACACGACTCACGCTCAGTACCCGCCTTCCGTACCTTGAAAGAGGTTACTGCGCGTGAGCCGTCTGGAACAAACCCGTGGAAGAAAGCTAGCTCCGTGGGCGGTCGATGATGTCGTCGATGATGCCGTATTCCTTTGCCTGCGGAGCCGTCATGATGAAGTCGCGCTCGACGTCGCGCTCGATCTGCGCGAGGGGCTGGCCGGTGCTCTTCGCCATCAGCGTGTTGGTGATCTCGCGGATGCGGAGGATCTCGCGCGCGTGGATGTCGATGTCAGTTGCCTGCCCGCTTAGGCCGCCCATGCTCGGCTGGTGAATGAGGATGCGCGAGTTCGGCAGCGCGAAACGCTTGCCCTTCTTGCCCGCCATCAGCAGGAACGCACCCATCGAAGCCGCCTGCCCGATGCAGAACGTCACGACGTCGTTCTTGATGTACTGCATCGTGTCGTAGATTGCGAGACCCGCGGTGATCGAGCCACCTGGCGAGTTGATGTACATCTGGATGTCTTTTTCCGGGTCTTCTCCGCTCAGGAAGAGCATCTGCGCGATGATGACGTTGGCAACGTTGTCATCGATCGGTGTACCGAGAAAGATGATGTTGTCGCGCAGCAGCCGGCTATAGATGTCGTAGGTCCGCTCGCCGCGACTTGTCTGCTCTACTACATAAGGAATCAAACCCATCGTGTTCTCCTCTTGCCTTCTTCCAAGCCACCCAGATTTGGGCGCCCCACCCTCGCAAAGCCAGGGTGGGTTCTACCCGACTACTTCGCCAGCTTCTCGAACACAATCGTTCCGGTCTTCTCGCGCCGCATCTGCTCGCGAATCCGGTCGATCGATCCATCCTTCGCCATCTGCTCGCGCATCTGCTCCAGCGGTTGACGAGCCTGCAGCGAGGCCATCAGCAGCTCGCGCTCCATCTCGTCGGTCGTCACTTCGACGCCTTCCTTCGCGGCGATCGCATCGAGGATCAGCGAGACCTTGACCTCGTTCACCGACTGGTCGCGCTGCGCCGAACGCAGGCGGGCGAAATCCAGCTTGCGCATATCATCCGAAGTCATGCCCTGCTGCGCCAGCGCGCGCAGGCCGCGGTCCAGCCGCGCGTCGATCTGCTGCTGCACAAACGTTTCGGGAACAGGGAACTGGAAGCGCTCGATCCACTGCTCGAGCATCTGCTCCTTGGCCTTGGTCTCGAGCGCTTCCTTCTTGCGTCCGCCGGCGTGCTCGCGCAGCTTCTGCTCGAAGTCGCTCCAGGTCTCGTAGTCGCCAAGCTGCTTGGCCAGCTCGTCGTCCTTCTCCGGGAAGGTCTTGGTCTTGATCGCCTTGACCGTGACATCGTACTTCACGGTCTGCCCGGCCAGCCGCGGCTCGCCGAAGTCCGCGGGATAGGTGACCTCGAAGGTCATCTCTTGCCCAGCCTTCGTGCCGCGAAGCGCGTCAGTGAATGCGGCGAGCGTGTTCTTGCCGCCAACTTCAATCAGCACGTCCTCGCCGGTAATCGGCTCGGAGTCTGTCGTGTTCTGCGCGCCGTCTTCGCCGACGGTCTGCGCCAGGTCCTGGATCGCGCCCTTGAACTCGATCTCCGCCCAGTCGCCGTCGTGCAGCTCGCGATCTTCTTCGACGGGCTCAACCGTGCCCTGCGCATCCATCACGCGCGCCAACTCCGCGTCGAACTCCTCGTCGGTCAGTGCGGTCTCAGGCTTCGTCACCTGGATCTCGTCGTAGCCGGTCACATCCAGCTGCGGCAGGACTTCGAAGGCAGCCTTGAACTGCAGCGGCTGTCCATCGACCAGGAACAGGTTCGTCAGCTGCGGCTGCGACACGGGGTTGATGCCCTGCGCGACGATCTCCTGGCGGAAGCGTTCGGAGACAAGCTCGTCCAGAACCTCCTGCCGCACGTCCTTGCCGAAGCGGCTCTTGATCACGGTCTCCGGCACCTTGCCGACGCGGAAACCGGGGATGCGCGCCAGCTTCTGATACTTCTTCACGATGCGCTTGAACGCCTTCGAAACCGTGTCCGCATCCACTTCCACGCTGATCTCGCGCATCAGTTCGGGGTTCAGCGTAGGCTGCGCTTCGTGCACGGGATCGTGGTCTGCATTGTTGTGGACCGTACCATCTGCGTGAACGTGTGTGTGCTCGTCCGTACCTTCGTGCGGCGTCGTCTCCGCCGCGTTCTCCAACTCAGTCATCTCAGTCAATTTAGAAGCCTTCTAGGGCACGGCGTCGTCGGGCACCCTCGGGGTGCTACGCGGCCTTTGCCTCTCTTCCACTGTACGGTCCAGCATCGGCAAGGGTCAAACCGCGGAACCCGTGTTTTCCACGCGATGTCCAGCTATTGGTACTCGGATGGGAAGAACAGCGGACAGGGAGGACGGTCCGAGGCAAAGACGGTACGAAGTGTGCTGCGGCGCGTCCTCTATCCTAGGAGGTGTGCCGTCAATCTCTGCTCCAATTGCTCCCACCCTCCTCACCCAGGTTCAAGCCAGCATCGTCGATTGCGAGCTCTGTCCTCGTCTGCGCAGCTACTGCGCAGGTATAGGAGAGACCAGGCGCCGCGCCTACCGCGAACAGGAGTACTGGGCGAGGCCAGTGCCAGGGTTTGGCGACCCGAAGGCCAAAGTGCTCATCCTTGGGCTGGCGCCCGGCGCCCACGGTGCCAACCGCACGGGACGCCCTTTCACCGGGGACGGCTCCGGTGACTTCCTGTATCCGGTGTTGCACTCACTGGGGTTTGCTTCGAAGCCTGTGGCGATCCATCGCAAGGATGGTTTGAAGCTGCGCCACGCCTACATCACCTCGGTCGTCCGATGCGCTCCGCCTGGCGATAAACCCACGCCTGAGGAGATCAGAGCGTGTGCCACTCACCTGAGCGCGGAGATTACTGCACTGACGAAGGTGCGGGTAGTCGTTTGTCTGGGGAAGATAGCGTGGGACGGGTACCTTGCCCATCTGCTCAGGGAGGGTGTCATTTCGCGCCGGTCCGGGTACGCATTCGGTCACGGGGCGGAATACGCGCTGCCAAACGCTCTTACCTTGCTCGGCAGTTACCATCCGTCGCTGCGAAACACGAACACTGGACGGCTGGATACCACCATGTTCACTCGCATCTTTGTACGTGCGAGAGAACTGGCTGGGCTCCGGATGTAACTAGAGCCCAGGCTTATCTTTGAAAGCACTGAGAGCAGTAAAGGCGGGTCCGACAACCAAGGCCATGAAAACTGTTGCAATGACTACATTGTGCATTTGAGTTTGCCTCACCTGGTATGAGAGTAACCAGTCCCGGTAGGGTTGTACCAATAATTGTTTAGTTAACCCCCAATGTAGTTAGTAACCGACAAGATGCCGGATTTACGGTCATTTCCAGCGCAACCTACGCGCCTGTCGCGACGCCTAGCGGGTTACCAAACGAAGAAGGGCGGCGCGGAGAGTAACTCCGCACCGCCCGTATAACAAACCGCTTCCGGTAACTAGACTGTTGAGAGCGCCAGCCCTGCAGCCTTCTCTTCTGAGTCCGACAGAATGGGCCGGTAGAAGAGCTGGTTGGTCTCGAGATAGACCTCGAGAAACGCGGGACGCTCCTTGATGCCGCCTGCGATCAGGGCTTCCGACAACGGGTCTTCGACGAAGCGCTGGAGGGCTCTGCGCAGCGGCCGCGCGCCGTAGGTCCGGTCGCTCGCCGTCTTTGCCAGGATGTAGCGCTTGGCATCGTCGTTCACGCTGATGGTAATGGCCTTGTGGACGAGGTTGGTATTCAGCTGCTGAACCAGGAGCTCGAGGATCTGCATCAGGTCAGACTCGCTGAGCGAGGTGAAGATGATGATCTCGTCCAGACGGTTCAGGAATTCGGGGTTGAAGGTGCGCTTGACCTCACCGCGGACGAGTTCTTCCATCTTGTCGAGCGCCAGGTTCTCGTCCGACGACTGGAAGCCGAGACCCTGCTGCTTCTGCAGGTGCTTGGCACCGATGTTGGAAGTCATGACGATGATCGTGTTCTTGAAGTCGACCGTATTGCCGAGACCGTCGGTAAGCTGGCCGTCTTCAAACACCTGCAGCAGCAGGTTGTAGACGTCCGGATGTGCCTTTTCGATCTCGTCGAGCAGCACGACCGAATACGGATTGCGCTTGACGCGCTCGGTCAGCTGACCGCCCTCCTCGTAGCCGACATAGCCCGGAGGCGAACCGATCAGCTTCGATACCGAGTGCTTCTCCATGAACTCCGACATATCGAAGCGGATGAGCGACTTCTCTGAACCGAAGAGGAACTGGGCGAGCGTGCGCGCCATCTCCGTCTTGCCGACACCGGTCGGACCGAGGAAGAGAAAGCTGCCGATGGGACGAGCTGGATTCTTCAGGCCAGCGCGGGAGCGGCGAATTGCGCGAGAGAGCGCCGAGATGGCTTTCTCCTGCGAGATCACGCGCTTGTGGAGCTCTTCCTCGACCCGCAGCAGGCGCTCCATCTCCTCTTCCTTCAGCGAGGTCATGGGAACGCCGGTCCAGCGGCTGACGACATCCTCGATATCTTCGCGGGTAACGATGCCGGCGGAAGAGTCGTCGAGGTGGTACTTGTCGCGGAGAGAGCGGAGATTCTCACGCTCCTTACGCTCTTCGTCGGAGTAGAAGCGGGCCTTCTCGAACTCGTGGTTCGCGATTGCGTTCTCCATGCGATGGACGATGAACTTGATGCGCTTCTGCACTTCCGTCAGCTCTTCGGGCAGGGAAGTCTGGCGGAGTTTCACGCGGGCTCCCGCCTCATCGATGAGGTCGATCGCCTTGTCCGGGAGGAAACGGTCCGGAATGTAGCGGGAGGAGTGCGAGACCGAGAACTGAATCGCGTCGTCGGTGTACGAGACCGCGTGGAACTTCTCGTACTTCTCCTTGATGCCCATGATGATCTTGACCGCATCCTCTTCGTTCGGAGGCGGAACCTTCACGGCCTGGAAGCGCCGTTCGAGCGAACGATCCTTCTCAATGGACTTGCGGTACTCCGCGGGAGTGGTGGCGCCGATGCACTGGATCTCGCCGCGGCTGAGTGCGGGCTTGAGGATGTTGGCTGCGTCGAGCGAGCCTTCGGCGGAACCGGCGCCGACGAGGGTGTGGAGCTCGTCGATGAAGACGATGGAGTTCTGATTCTCCATCAGTTCTTTCATGATCGTCTTGAGGCGCTCTTCAAACTGTCCGCGATACTTCGTGCCCGCGACGATGAGGCTCAGGTCCAGCGCAAGGACGCGCTTGTCGGCTAGGAAACTGGGAACTTCGCCGTCCGCGATCTTCTGCGCCAGGCCCTCGACGATGGCGGTCTTGCCGACTCCAGGCTCGCCGATGAGCACGGGATTGTTCTTCGTGCGGCGGCAGAGGATCTGGATTACGCGGTCGACCTCGGTATCGCGCCCGACGAGCGGATCGAGTTGCTGATCCATGGCGGACTGCGTCAGGTCGCGGCTGAACTCGGCGAGCATCGACTGCTCGTTGCGTCCCTGCTTGGCTGTGGCCGCGGGCTTCTCCTGCGTCGTGCGCTGGAGTTCCTCGCGGATCGCCGGCAGACGCAAACCGCGCTCCTGCAGGATCTCCGCGGCGAAGCATTTCTCTTCGCGCAGCAGGCCGAGCAGCAGGTGTTCGGTGCCGATGTGCTTGTGCGACAGGCGCTCGGCCTCTTCGGCGGCGTATGCGAGCACGCGCTTGCACTCGTTCGAGAGCGGCAGATCGACCGAGGTCGAAACCTTCTCACGAATGGTGGTATGTCCTTCAATCTGCTTGCGAATCGACTCTACCGAGGCGTGCGACCGCAGGAACCGGTTCGTCAGCGCCTTGTCCTCACGCAGCAGACCGAGCAGCAGATGCTCCGTCTCGATGTAAGGCGACCCGAACTGACTGGCCTCATAGCGTGCGAAGAAGATCACGCGTCTCGCCTTTTCCGTATAGCGCTCGAACATATTCCCCCTTCAAACCGGCTAAGACGATCCTTGCAGACCGTACTTATAGTGTATTCGCCCGCCCCATGCGAACGATACTTCCGGCTAAAGTTATGCCTACACTAACAGCACTGGGGATTAGACGCCCAGTGTGCAAATCTGGTGCATTTTCACCCCGCGCGAAGCGGGTTTGCCGAAGCGAAATCCAGCATCACGCCAGTGTGCCGTTGCGCAGGGTCAAAACCCGGTCGCAGCGGCCTGCGAACTCCAGGGAATGAGTGACCATGACGCTGGTGAGCCCGTGTTTTCGGTGCATCGTCTGAATGAGGCCGAAGACTGCTTCGGCTGTCTTGCCGTCGAGGTCTCCTGTGGGTTCATCGGCCAGAAGCACCCTGGGTTCAGTGACGAGGGCGCGCGCGAGCGAGACGCGCTGCTGCTCGCCGCCGCTGAGCTCGCCGGACCGATGTTCGGCGCGCTCGGAGAGGCCAACTTCGCCCAGCCAGATTCGCGCTTTGTGGAGGGCCGTGCTGCGCGCGATACCGCGGGAGAGAAGCGGCATCGCGACGTTTTCAGCGGCTGTGAACTCGGGCATCAGGTAGTGAAACTGCCAGACATAGCCGATCTCGCGGTTACGAAACTCGGCTGCCTGGGGCTCCTTGATGCCGAGAAGATTCCGCTTGCCGACGCGAATCTCGCCTTCGGAGGGAGTGTCGAGCGCGGCGAGGAGATGCAGCAGGGAGCTTTTGCCCGCGCCGCTTTCGCCCACGATCGCGACCAGCTCGCCGGCTTCCACGGAGAAGCTGAGGCCGCGGAAGAGTTCGAGGTCTGCGCTGCGGCCGCTTACGCTCGGATAAGCCTTGCGCAGCCCTTCAACCTGAATGGCTGCTGCGGTTTCGTTCATTCGACTAGCTTAGCGGAATTGAGATTGAGGCTGGACCCCCACTCCCGTACTTTTGGTGCAAAGTATTCAAGAGATGAGGGTTAAGTGTGGACCTGCTGTTGCGTTGCACTAAAGAGTGTGCGGCGACGCCGGACGTTTTACTGCAGCAGGGAGCGGCTGGGGAAGAGCATTTCCAGTTCGGCGCGGCCTTGCTGGGAGGAGGGTTTCTGGGCGTACATGCGCATGTCGGCGATGCGGAGCAGGGCTCCGGCGAGCTTTTCGGGTGGATCCTGGGCGACGTCGTCGGACCAGCGGGCGACGTCCTCGGGGAAGCGCGCGGCGCCCATGCTGCCGTCGATCCAGAGGCGTTTGCCGTCCCAGTCGATGGGCTCGCGGAGCCATTTGCGGAGCTGGACTTCGAGCGCCTGCACGGCGTCGTCGGTGACGGCGGCGCGGGTGAGGATGACGAACTCGTCGCCGCCCATGCGGGCTACGAGTTCGGTGGCGCGAAGGTTTGCGCGAAGCCGGCGTGCGGCTTCGTGCAGCACGTGATCGCCGGCCAGGTGACCGTGCGTGTCGTTGACCTGCTTGAAGCCGTTCAGGTCGATCATGATGAGGGTGAGGCGGCCGCCGGTGCGCTGCGCCCACTCGATCTCGTTCTTGAGCGAGCTATCCAACATGCGGCGGTTGGGAATGCCGGTGAGCTGGTCGTGCATGGCGAGGTACTGGTTGCGGGCGGATTGGTTCTCGACCAGCACGAGCAGCATGCCGACCGATACGAAGAACTTCTGCATGCGCCACAACTGGTCGGCGAGCGCGGAGTACTCTTGGTGCTGGATGACCCAGGGATGGGTGATGTAGCAGAGCGAGAGGATGACCATGCTGGTGAGGATGGCTACCTTGCCGACGCTGCGGGCGGGCAGACAGTTGCGGAAGTTCCAGCCTGCGTAGGCGTAGACGGAGGCGAGCACACCGTAGGCGACCCACTCGTACCAGCCGAGAGAGAGGGGAACGACGAGCAGGAGGAGCGCGCCGGCTCCCATCCAGGCGCGGGGGACGATCTGCCGTCGCCACCAGGTGCTGATGCCGAGGATGGCGAGCGCGAAGACGATGGTGACGAGGTAGTCGGCGGGTCGCGTGACGCCTTCGCCGTAGAGCGACTCCAATACGACGAGGGGGATTCCGTTGGCGATGAGGTAGACGAGATCGAACTCGCGGTAGGAGTTGACGGTGCCGCGATAGGAGGCGAAGGCGAGCCCGGCGAGGAGCTCTCCGGTGAGGATGAGCGTCTGTTGCAACTGGGGGTAGCCGTGCACCATCCAGGTAGCCTGCGAGACGAAGATGAAGGTGAGGGCGACGAGCCAGCTTCGCATGTCGAGCTTGGGATGGCGGTTGCGCAGCGAAAGCAGGAAACCGACCATGACGGGCATCGCAACCGTGTCAGGAATGTTCGCGATGAAGCTCGGATTCATCTGCATATCGGTCTCTCAGAGCATAGGGTGGCGCGCCGTGGGACGCCGCGCAACGCAGTCTGGGTACACCCTGGCCCACTGAACCTGAAGGATACCCCTCGCATAGTCCTTTGACGACACCATTTCCGATCTCCACCGTACAACTTTCGGGTCAGAACGTGACCCGCGGAAGCTGAGTTCAAGCGCAAACGTCAGGCGCGCGAGGAGTGTTGGCCGAGGGCGATGGCGAGGCGGTTCCAGGCATTGATGGTGGAGATGAGAAGCGTCAGATCGACGGTGTCGGTGTCTGAGAACTGCTGCCGGGTCTCGTCGTAGATGGCGTCGGGCGCGTGACCATCCTGGATGTTGGTGAGGGCTTCGGCCCAGCCGAGGGCGGCTTGTTCGCGCGGCGTCCAGAGACTGGACGAGCGCCAGGCGCCGAGGGTCTCGATCTTCTCTTCCGCTTCGTCGAGCTTGCGCAGTTCGGCGGTGTGGAGGCTGATGCAATAGTCGCAGCCGTTCATCAGCGAGACGCGCAGGCGGACGAACTCACGCAGCGGAGCTTCCAGCCGGGTGCCGGTGTTGAGGTAGTGTTCGAGGTCGCGGAGGTGGGCGTAGCCTTCGGGAGCAAGCTTGGTGTAGGGAAGGCGAGGGTGCATGGGGCTCCTTCGACGGGGTGAGTTGGTGCGAGGCTTGTTTTTCGTGAGCTGACAGCTTGGGAGCTGTGAGCTGGGAGCTTGCTTTCGGGAGTAGAGAGTAGAGAGTTAGTCAGTGAAGGCGTGCTACTCAGGGGATTGGAGGAAGGCTTGTTTTTCGTGAGCTGACAGCTTGGTAGCTGGGAGCTGCGAGCTTGATCTCGGGAGTAGAGAGTTGACCAGTAAAGACGGTGGTTACTCGTAGCGTAAGCTTTCGGCGGGGAGGACGCGGGCGGCGCTGGAACTGGGGTAGATGGTTGCGAGGGCGCTGACGCCGAGCGAGACGGCGCCCACGATGAGTGCGTCAACCAGGCGCGGAGCAAAGGGCAGATAGTCCAGCGAGTAGACGGCGGCATCGAGATGGATGAAGCGGTAGTGGCCGCCGGCCCAGCTGACGGTGAAGCCGACCGCCATGCCGATGAACGTGCCGACGACGGAGATCATGAGCCCCTGGAGGAGGAAGACGCGGCGGATCTGCGCGGCGGTGACGCCGAAGCCCATCATGACGGCGATATCTTTTGTCTTCTCCATAACCATCATGGTTAGAGCGATGAGGATGTTGAGGGCGGCGACGCAGACGATCAGCGCGAGCACGATGAAGGTGACGACCTGCTCCAGCTTCAGCGCCCGAAAGAGCTCGCGATTTTGTTCCATCCAGTTGGTGGCCTGGAAGCCGGGACCGGCGGCCTCTTCGATCTCGCGGCCGATCTTATCGGCCTGGTAGAGGTTATCGACCTTGAAGCTGATGATGGAGATGAGGTCGGGTTCGGCGAAGAGGCGTTGCGCGTCGGCGAGGCGCATGAAGGCGTAGCTGGAATCGTACTGGTAGAAGCCGGAGGCGAAGATGCCGACGACCTGGAAGCGCTGGTAGCGCGGGACGAGGCCGAGCGGCGTGAGATCGCCCTGCGGACTGGTGACGAGGACGGTATCGCCGACCGAGACTCCGAGGGTGTCGGCCATGTCCTTGCCGATGACGATGGGCGCGTCGGCGGGCGCGTCGGTGGAGCTGGGCGGTGGTGCGGGTGCAAGTGCGGCGCTGGAGCCGATTTTGACGGATTGGAGGAGGTCGCTGACGGTCTCTTCCTCGGCGGGAATGACGCCCTTGATGAGGCCGCCGCCGCTGCGCGCGCCGTGCGAGATGAGGACTTGACCGTACAGGCCGGGTGCTGCGGCGGTCACGTGAGGGAGGTTGCGCAGGCGTTCGAGCAGCGGGCGCCAGTCGCGCATGCCGTCAGCTGCAATGCGCATCAGGTCCACGTGGGCGGTGGAGCCGAGGAGCCGCGCTTCGAGGTCGCGGCGCATACCGTTGGTGATGGCGAGTGCGACGATGAGCGAGGCGACTCCGGCGGCGACGCCGACGACGGAGATGACGGTGACGACACCGATGACGGCCTGTCGGCGCTTGGCTTTGAGGTAGCGTGCCGCGATGAAGAGCTCGAAGCGCATGAGGCTAGTGTTTCATGGCGGGAGAGTGAGGGCAGGGTCGTGACGGGTCCCGTGCATCACGGTGGGGCTGTGATGCGCGGGGCACGGGTGGGGGTTAGGGCTAGTTGGCGAGGACGGCGCGGTAGCGCACCTGGTTCTTCTTGACCCGGGCGACGGCTTCGTTCGCCTTCGCCATGGGGAAGCGCTCGGTGACCGCCTTGACGTTGTGACGGGCGGCGACGTCGAGCATCTGTTCAAGGTCGTGGGGGCTGCCGGTGGGGCTGCCGGAGACGGCTTTTTGCCCGCCGACGAGCGCGAACGCAGCGAGTGCGACCGGTGACGGAGGGACGCCCAGCAGGCAGAGCGTGCCCTTGGGGCGAAGCGCGTTGACGTAGCCGGCCCAGTCCTGGTCGGCGTTTACGGTGCTAAGCAGCACGTCGAAGCTGCCGGCCAGCTTCTTCAGCGCGTTGGTTGTGCGGGTGTTGACGAAGTGGTGCGCGCCCAGCCGAACGGCTTCTTCTTCCTTGTCCTTGGAGGTGGAGAAGGCGGTCACTTCCGCGCCGAAGGCCCGTGCGAACTGGAGGCCCATATGGCCGAGGCCGCCGATGCCGATGATGCCGACACGGGAGTACGGTCGCACGCCGAGATTGCGCAGGGGGTTATAGACGGTGATTCCGCCGCAGAGGAGCGGGGCGACGTTCTCGCTTTCGAGCGACTCGGGAACCTTGATGGCGAAGCGCCAGTTGACGCGGATGGCGTCGGCGTAGCCGCCGTTGCGGCCGATGCAGGTGGGTTGCGACTGCGCGCAGAGGTGTTCCTCGCCCTGGCGGCACCATTCGCAGACGCCGCAGGAGTTGGCCTGCCAGCCGATGCCGACGCGCTCGCCGACGGCACGCGCTTTGACGAGCGAGCCAACGTTGGTGATGGTTCCGACGATTTCGTGGCCGGGGATGAAGGGATATTTGCTGAGGCCCCAGTCATTATCGATGAGATGTACGTCGGAGTGGCAGACGCCACAGTGCGTTATCTTGACCTCAACGTCCTCGGCGGCGAGCTCGCCGGGGTCGTACTTATAAGGCAGCAAATGTGCACCGGCCGCGTGAACGGCCAAACCGTGTATCTCACTCATTCGATTCCAATCCCCTATCGCGCCGAAACTCTGTTGAGCCGATGTTCTTAATGCTACATCAGGGGTTGGCGGGCTCGTTCGGTAAACTACGTGGGTTGGGCGGAAGGGTGGGTAGCGGCGGTGCAGGGGGCCTGAGGCTTCCGTTTGCATGGTTGCATCGTCCAAACAGGTGCTGCGCGCGTCCTGCACGGTTGCTTCACGGCGGTTCGATGGCGTGAGCGTGCTGCTTCAAAGCGCAAGAAATTGAGAGTAGAGTCTCCCATGATGAGTCTTCGCCGCTTTCATCCCTTCGCGGTTGCCACCGCTACTACGCTCGCTCTGGCCGGTGCGCTTGCTGCTGCGCAAACCCCTGAGCCGCCTTCCAGCGCTCCGACGCAGCCTGATCCCTCGAGTTCGGACGCGGGGCCGGCAACCGATGCGGGGCCGATCATTCTAAAGAAGAAGCCGGATCCGGCGGATGTTCCGGCGCCTCCGCCAGCGCCCGACCGGGAGAAGATCAAGAACCCGAACGGAGAGACGTACTCCATGCGGGTGGACGTGCCGCTGGTGAACCTGAATGTAAATGTGGTTCTAGATAAGACGCACCAGTTTGTGCCCGGTTTGAAGCCGAACAACTTTCTTGTTATGGAGGACGGGGTCGAACAGAAGGTGGATACGGTTCGGTTGACGCAGACGCCGATTACGGCGGTGATGCTGCTGGAGTTTGCGTCGACGTCGTGGCGCTCGATTCGCGATATGCAGAACGATGCCGTCGGTTTTTTCCACTCGCTGCGGCCGGATGACTATGTGGCGGTGATTACCTACGATTTACGCACGCATATTCTTTGTGATTTCACAAATAACCAGGAGGTGATCGCGAATTCGATCCGCTCACTCACTATTCCGGGGTTTTCCGATACGGATTTGTTCGATGCGCTGTACGAGACGCTGGACCGAACGAGCCGGATCGATGGACGGAAATACATCATTCTGGCGGGTTCGGGACGCGATACGTTCTCGAAGCTGACGCTGGACAAGATGCTGGCGAAGATCAAGGCTACGCCGAATGTGACGATCTTCTCGATCGCGACGGGTGGGATGGCGGCGGAGTTTGGGGGGCGCGCCGGCGGTGGGTTCGGGGGCGGGATTGGCACGCTGCAGGCGCAGAATCAGCTGAGGACGTTTGCGCAGATGACGGGTGGCCTGTACTTTCAGCCGGTTTTCGAGGGGGAGATTCCGGACATCTTCAAGCAGATCAACAATTCGATACGAAACCAGTACGTGGTGACGTATCGGCCGACGAACGTGAAGAACGACGGCAGCTACCGGCATGTGCAGGTGCTGCTGGTCGACAACGAAGGGCACCCGCTGCAGATGCAGGACGAGAAGCAGAAGCCGGTGAAGTACTCGGTGATTACGCGAGATGGATATCGGGCGAAGCTGCCGGTGGAGTGAGGTTGCCGGCAGAGTGAGGGTGCACCGGTTTTGCACCTCATCTTGTTTGACCCGCGGGTGCGAAGGCCGTACACTGAGTTGAGTGGCTGTCAGCGCGTGGCGCGACGCCCAAACCAAGTGTTGCCCCCTCGTTCAATGGTAGGACTAGCGACTCTGACTCGCTCGATCGGGGTTCGAATCCCTGGGGGGCAACCAAAAGCATGCAAACGCGCCCGTGAGGCGCGTTTTCCTTTGCTCTCTGGTGCACGTTTTCGTACCTCATCTCACACCCTAAATGCATGTTAATGAATAGCCTATTTGGGCAGTGATTTACCACAAGCATCACTATGCGAAGACCATCCCGATTGCAATCAAGCAACTGAGAAGAAGGCTGAACTTGGAGGCGAAGGAACGGAAAGGTATCCCTGATGCAAGGCAAGTGCCTCACCACAACCGAAAACGCCCTCATGGGACGACCGGGAAAGATCCAATTCAACTGGCGCTGTTGGGCTAATCTCGTTCATCTGGAACGAGATCTCGGAAAGCGATTGCTGGGAGCTATCACCCTCGCGCTAACCGATCAATAAGAGATATTGGACGCGAACGGAGCTCGGGCTCAATCTCGACATATCCCGACTGAGAGCAGTCGATGGAGGTGCCGATGTTCCGTAGCAATCACGCCCTATCTCGCAAGACAGCCCACCTCGCCAAGCGATTGGCACAGCCCTTTTCCAAACACAACCTGCTCCACGCCACGCGTATGGTGTGGCCGGCAGTCTTCGCTTTCACAATCTCCGGCGTTGCCCATGCTCAAGGCACGATGGACTTCTCCGGCGCCCAGACGCTTGTGGGCACCTTCAAGACGTTCGCCATCTATGCGGGCGCGGTCATCTGTTTTGGCGGCCTGATCTTCGCCGGCATTCGGATGATGAGCGGTCGCTTCTCCGATGCCATTCCGGGTCTCTTCGGTGCGCTGTTTGGCGCCGGCGTTCTCGGCTGGGGCGCGGGGTGGATTGGTTCTCTCACCGGGCAGTCGATGTAACGGTGAGCGGCCATGAACAAGCGGGGAGAGACCATCCAAGTCGATCCGGCCGAGGCCGCCGCCGTGGATCCCCGGCTGGTTCTCCTCAAGCAGATGGTGGTCGACTCGCTGGCCGCTGCAAAACTCGAAGCGTATTTACTCGAAGGCGCTCGATCATCTCTTCGCCTTCGCCCAGAGTCGGCCACTCTCGCGCGAACTCCTGCTCGCGTGGCGGGCCTCGATGGAGAAGCAGTCGCCTTCGACGGTCAACATCAGGCTGTCCGCCATGCGCAGCCTGGTCGCCGAGGCGCGTCGAGCGGGCTATCTCTCGGCTGAAGACGCGGCCAAACTCACCGACATCCCCAACATCAAGCAAGCGGGAACGCGCAAGGGAAACTGACTGACCCGGAAGCAGACCAAAGAGATCCTCGCCGTGCCGGATCGCTCGAAGCTCAAGAGCAAGCGCGATTACGTCATCCTGGCGTTGCTCGTCGGTTGTGCGCTTCGCCGGCAGGAACTCGCCTCGCTCGATGTCGAAACCATTCAGATGCGGGAAGGGCGCTGGGTACTGGCCGACCTTGAAGGGAAGGGAAGACGGGTCCGGACCGTCGCCGTTCCTGTCTGGGTCAAGGACGGAATCAATGCCTGGATGACAGCGTCTGGAATCGAAGAGGGCCGGCTACTGCGCAGTATCCGCAAAGGCGGCAAGAAGATCGGAACCGGGCTGAGCGACTGGGCCGTCTGGTCGGTCGTTGAGCAGGCAGCAAAGCAGATCGGGATCGAGCGCTTCGGGGCTCACGCTCTGCGCAGGACTTGCGCAAAGCTTTGCCGGAAGGCCGGAGGCGATCTCGAACAGATCAAGTTCCTGCTCGGACACTCGTCGATCCAAACCACAGAGCGATAGCTCGGGTCCGAGCAGGAGATTGCAGTCGCGGTCAATGATGATCTCGGCATTGCGTAGGCCCGATGATGCTGGTTATCGTGCAGAATTGCCCCAATGCTCGATTCGGTGCTTTGTGCCACGAATCCGGCATGGAACCGACTGAGAGACCGAGTTCCTCGACTGCTTTTGAACGGGATGATCTTGGAGCACTCCCGGCGACCCATTCGCTCGCTTGCTTCGCCGCGAACTCGCAAGCTTGGCAGGTTTGTCTGACCACGCAGGCGGTTTGGAGATCGCCAGCACGGAGCCGATCGGACTGTCGATCAAACGGCAAAAACTGTGTCGAGGGCACAGGAGAGCGCAAAGCGCTTGCGAAAGTCGCCACCTTGCCGTAGATCAGACGATTCCGATCCTGGTTAGCGTCAGTGGATCAGCAACACTCAGCGGTTCCCGCTGCCACCTGGGATCACGGTTTGCCGGCCGGTTCGGAAGAATTGATGCCGGTTGCCAGGGGGACAGTAGGGGTCGCGCCTCCAAGCAGTTCTGTGATGGTAGCTCCGCCGGAGTTCGCGATCCAGACGTTGCCGGAGACGTCGATACTGCTGGCGGTTGGGAGATTGAGAGCGTTGGATGTCGTCATTCCGAGGAGTCTGCCGTCCTGGGCGTAGACGCTGATGGAGTTTGCACCGTGCGTAACCCAGAGATGGCTAGCGGCGTCGATCGCGATAGCGGTCGCAGCGGAAAGGTTGATATCGGAGAAAGTGCCGATTACCGTTCCATCGTTCGTGTAGTCCGTCAGGCTGGTGCCGTCGGCGGAGATGGACCAGACGTTTCCGGCCGGGTCGACGGCCGCACCGATGCCGCCGCCGGGGACCGCCTGCGTCTGCAGGGTGCCGCCGTTGTAGAACGAGGTAACCGAACCTGCCGAATTGCCGACAAATACGTTCATGTTCTGCACCGAGAAGTTGATGGTGTCGCTTGTCGCGGCGTAGTTAGTCGTGTCGTTGGGTGTAACGTTGGCGGTCAGCAGGTAGTTGCCCTGCGTCAGCACGCTCGAGGGATTGATGGCAAACGGTGCTCCGGAGGGTTGCAGAGTGAGCGTGTAGGCGATGGTGGCTGGGATCGAATCCGTTGCATCAAGCACGCCGGTGCCGGGGATTGCGCCGCTAAACAGGTGCAAGGTGGAGGGCGCCCACGAGACGGCCTGCGGAACGATCGCGTACAGCGCCGTTGACACCGCCGAAAACGCGTAGGGGCCTTCTTCGGCAAGCGAGATGGCCTGGACCGTCTCGGTGGACGATACCGCGAATGGTCCGTTGTAGTGATTCGAGGATACGGTCGGCGGCGAGCCATCGGTCGTGTAGAAGATCGCGACCGGGATTTGCGCTCCGTTGACCGAAAGCGGCGCGCTGAGGGTGACCATCCGCGCCGTGGGATAGTCTCCAGCCGCAGGGCTGAAGGTGGGGGTGGGCGACAGTGTCAGCAGCGGAAAGAGACCGCCAGCCGAGGCACTTACCGCCATGCCCGGCGCCTGCGCGATAGCCGATAGGTTCGCGTACGACATTCCGCCGCTTGTCGAGGTGTACAGGCTGCCGACCGGGATCGGTGTGTAGAAGACGGGCGATTGGGTCGTAGGCACGGTCCCCTGCGGACCGGACACGTAGTAGATCGTTGCTCCCGCGATGGAGTCGACGATAGCGATGCTCTGGAGTGGGCTCACGCTGCTGCCATTTGCCGGGTTGAATGTCGGCGACGGGGTGACGAGGCTGTAGGTTGCCGAGGTTTCCCCGCTGATCGGCTGGCCGCTTGACGTGGCGATCGCCGAAAGCGTCTCCGAGGTATTGATGGTGATCGCACCGAGGTACGGGGTCGAGTTGGCGGTGGGCGTTGCCCCACCCAGCGTGTAGAAGATGCTTGCGTTCGGGGTGTCGTCCCTGATGGTGACGGTCTGCGCGCCGGTATAGGTCCCGGTGGCCAGGCTGATCGACGGGGTCGCCGTTGGATTCGCAATGACCAGCGTCAGCGTAGCGGTTGCAGGGAGGAAGCCCGAGTTGCCTGCCTGGGTCGCCTTGAAGACCAGCGTGATGGGTTCCAGCGGGTAGACCGTAAGTTGCTGCGATCCGCTCCCCACGATGACTGCCTCATTCGTATTGCAGGTCAAGCTCACGGGGAGTCCGGAGGATGAGGTCGCCGAGACCGTGAATCCCGCACCCCCGTTATACGGAGCGGGCGACTCTGGCGCTGTAAAGGTGATCGTCTGCCCAAAAGCGACGGTGGCTGTTCCGTTGACCTGGTTGTTGACCACATCGGTGGGTTTCGCAATGACGAGCCCGGTGAACGTCACGTTGGCCGTGGGAGTCTGATTAGCGGCAGAGTTACCCGCGTTATGCGACAGGTTATAGAGAAATGCGCTGGTATCGTCGTTGCCGTTGCTGTCGAGAGCCGTATCGCTGGTGTAGGCACCGCCGGTAATCGAAACATAGCCGTCCAGGTTGAAGATGGCTCCGCCAAATCCGCTGGCGGTGCTGTTGCCCCCCGCGCCATCCGCGCTATTGGAAGTGAAGGTGGAGTTTGTGGCGGTGAGTGTCCCGAGATGGTTGAAGATCGCTCCGCCCAGCCCGGCACCCCCGGCGCCACCCGCGAAGACACTGCCTGCGTTGCCGCCGGAACTGCCTGCACCGCCCCCGCCGCCAAATCCACCTAAACCGCCCTGGCCGGCACCACCGCCGCCGAAGCCGCCCTGGCCGCCCTGGCCGCCGCCACCGCCGCCTACGCCACCCCCACCACCGCCAGGGTTCGAGGAACCAACCGTGCCATCGGCGGCCGCGCCGCCCCCGCCGAAGGCCCCACCGCCCCCGCCGCAGACTGATGTTCCGACTCCAGCACCCAGGAAACTCCCCTTGCCGCTGCCGCCGCCCTGTGCCCCGCTGCCGCCATAAAAGGTCGAGTTATTTCCGCTGTTGTACGCGTTCCCACCGTTTGCCCCGGGCATGAAGCCCCCACCGCCGCCACCCGCACCGTAGTCCGCAAGCGCGTTGCCACCGTTACCACCGTAGCTGCTGGTGCCCGCACCGGTACAAACGCTGCCTCCTTCATTGCCCAGGAACGACCCGCCCGGTCCACCCAAGTAGGGATTAATCGCGTTTGTGATGCCATCGCTCTTGAAGCCGCCACCTCCACCACCGGCGTAGCTCTGCACGACTGGGGTGCTTGCGCCGTTGCCACCCAATCCGCCTCCCGCCCCGGCAGCGGCAACATCGAGTGCGGTTCCCGCGCCGCCGCCTGTCGCCGTATTCGAGGCAAAGGCAACACCCGACAGGTTCAAAGTTCCCTGGTTGTAGATGGCGCCGCCGAGACCCGCGCCGCCGCCACCGCCGCCGCCACCATCTCCGCCGTGACCGCCTTGCGCCAGGCCACCGGTAAGCGTCAGATCGTTCAGGGTCAGCGTGCCGGCCGGGAGCGTGCTGAAGCCGCTTGAAACGAAAAAGAAGCGGAACCTGGGCGAACCCGGCGCACGGATGATGGTTGCACCGTTTCCATTGATCGTGATGGCGCTGGAAACGGCGGGGAAGGCGTTGGGACCGTACCACCAGTCCGACGGGGCGCTGATGGTGTAGGTTCCCCCCGGGGCAAGGTCGATGGTGCCGCCGCCAATCGCGTTGAACGTCTGAATTGCGCTGATCAGGCCGGCGACATCGCCGCTCGCGACGGGCTTGCTGATGCTGTACACCGCCGTTGCTACCGCACTGTTGGCATAGCCGCTGGCCGCCGCCACAGCCAAAAGTGTTTCCGAGGAGGTAACGCTGATGGCGCCGCTGTACGCGGTGGACGCAGTAGTCGGCGTGGTCCCATCGATGGTGTAGTAAATGGCCGATCCTGGCGTGGAATCGCTGATGGTGACCATTTGTGCATCAGGGTAAAATCCCGCGGCCAGGCTGATGACCGGAGTGGAGGCTGGGTAGGCCAGTAGAAGGGTGTAAGACGCGGTTGCCGGGACGTACGTGGAGCTGCCTGCCTGGGTAGCCTTGAAGACCAGCGTAAGCGGTTCCAGCGGGTAGACGGTCAGTTGCTGCGATCCGTTTCCCTGGATCACGGCCTCGTTAGAGGTGCAGGTCAAGATCACGGGCAGTCCGGACGACGACGTTGCCGAGACCGTGAAACCCGCGCCCCCGTTATAGTTCGCGGGCGAGGCCGGAGCGGTAATTGTGATCGTCTGCGGGAGACCTGTGACGGCGGATCCGTTCACCTGGTTTGTGACCAGGTCGCTGGGTTTGGCGATGACCAGGCCGGTGATTCCTACGATTGCGCTGGGGGTTTGATTGCCGGCCGAGTTGCCGGCATTGTGCGATAGGTTGTAGAGAAATGCGCTGCCATCGTCGTTGCCGCTGCTGTCCAGTGCCGAGTCGCTTGAGTAAGCCCCCCCTGTGATCGTGACATAGCCGTCCAGGTTGAAGATGGCCCCGCCAAAGCCGCTGGCGGTACCGCCGCCTCCCATGCCCGTCGCGCTGTTGGAGGTGAAGGAGGAGTTGGTTGCCGTGAGGGTGCCGAGGTGGTTGAAGATGGCTCCGCCCAGCCCTGCGCCGCCGCCGCCGTTCGCACCATTGGGGAACGAAGCGACGCCGACGCCACCCGCGAACACGCTGCTGCCGCCGCCGCCGCCGCCCGAGTAGTAGAATCCGCCGCCGCCCGCACCGAAGCCGCCTGTCCCAGCGCCCGACCCACCGCCGCCGCCGAAGCCACCGTTACTGCCGTAGCCATCCAAGCCACCGCCACCACCGCCACCGCCTACTCCCCCACCACCACCGGAACCGGCACCTTCACCACCGCCGCCACCTCCGCCACCGAACGCACCGCCGGCACCACCACATAGCCCGTTCGAAAGTCCAGCCCCATCGCCCCCCGCACCACCGCCCTGGGCACCGCCGCCGCCGATAAAGTAGGGCTGATTGCTGCTGGTGTATGCGTTTCCGCCGTTCTCCGCCACCATAAAGCCGCCGCCACCGCCACCTGCGTTGTCGGAACCCAACGCATTGCCGCCGTTGCCGCCGTAGCTGCTGGTTCCCACACCGTCGCACGAAGAGCCGCCCTCGTTGCCTAGAAACGAACCGCCTGGCGCGCCATTGTCATACCCGGGGCTTCCTCCATCGGTCTTGAATCCGCCGCCGCCGCCGCCCGCCGAGTATCCGTATGCGCCCCCGCTCCCCGCGCCGTTGCCGCCCAAACCTCCGCCTGCGCCGCTTGCGTTCAGGTTATCGCTCCCCGTGCCGCTGCTGCCGCCCAGCGCCGCATTCGAGGCAAACGTCACGCTCGACAAGGTCAGCGTTCCCTGGTTGTAGATGGCTCCGCCAAGCCCAGCGCCGCCGCCGCCGCCGGTGATCCCGGAGCCGCCGCTGCCGCCTTGCGCCAGTCCGCCGGTAAGGGTCAGGTTTTTCAGCGTGAGCGTTCCAGCGGGTAACGTGCTGAAGCCGCTCGAAACGAAGAAGAACCGGAACTTTGGCGAACCGGATGCGCGGCTGACGGTCGCCCCATTTCCATTGATTGTGATGGCGCTGGAGATAGCAGGGAATGCGTTTGGCCCGTACCACCAGTCCGACGCGGCGGTCACGGAATAGGTGCCTCCGCTGGCCAGATCGATGGTGCCGCCGCCACTCGCATTCAAAGTTTGGATGGCGGTGATGAGGCCGGCGACATCGCTGTCAGCGACGGTAATCGTCTGGCCGGCCTGGCCGCGAGCGGTGGAGACGTCGACTTGGAGCAGAAGTGCTACGAAGGAGATTGACAGGGAAGCGGAGCGAAGCAGGTGAGTGAATTTACCAAGGTGCATGAGTTTTCCCGGGGTGGATTTGTGTTGCGTGGCCCAGGGCGCCGACTAGAAATGCTTCGCAGCGGAGCTGCGTTCGAACCGGCTTGTTTGAGATCGATAGACTCTGTAGCTGATCAGTAGTGGAGTGACAAACGAGGAGGCGTTGCACAATGAGAGATGATGTCTGCGCGTCGTCTGCGCATCATGCGGCTGACCGAGTCGTTATCCGACTATAAAGCATGGAACAAGAGGTAGTATTGCGGCATCAAAGTTCAGTGAGGAAAGAGGATCCAGATCGCGGGATGAACCCTGGTCATCAGTGATTTTCTTCGTACTACCCGAGGAAGCGAGCGGCACTTCCGTGATTAAAGGGGCAACGATTGCGGGTGATTTGTTTGTGAGAGGAGAGCTTGCTGAACCTCGCTGTATGGAACCCTCCTTGATCTCCTATGATCGGGTCAGGCTTTTGCCCTGGTCGATCATCACTTTTCGAACGGGACGACACCCGATACTCTCCACCAGTTGAAACTGGAGTTCTCTCCTAATCGAGGAGAGGACAGCGATGAAGAAGAGCCGTTTCGGTGAAGAGCAGATCATCGGGATCTTGAAGCAGGGCGAAGCTGGTGTGAAGACCGCGGATCTAGGCCACTCTTCTGCTTTCCGGTTGCAAAAAAGGACCGTGCCACCGTCGCGGCGGCTCTGCCTATGCGCGTCAACTCTGACGCCCGTCAGGGACTGGTGGTGGCGGACAGCACCACGCGGCCGGCTGTGGCCCAGCAGAGCGCGTACAAGACCTACACGGTCGGCACAACGGCGGACCATGCAGCGAATGCATCGAACTGCTCGCCAAGTTTCGGTAACAGCGGCGCATCCTGCAGCCTGCGCGACGCTGTCGCTGCCGCCATGGCGGCGCGTTTCCAGTTGAAGTATCGATTAGGAGCAGGGGCTAATGTACCGATCACGATGTCGTGCTGTACCCGTGCGCCTTCATCCTTACGATCAACCGTGAAATGTATAATCCCCGGACAAGGGGTGGACGATGGTGGCGGCAGAGGTAGCGGACGCTTTGAGGCCGAAAGTCGAAGAGACGATGCCGAGCAGGCCCTTCGAGCGCGCAAAGTTTCTGTGGAATCAGCAGCGCTACCTCCTCGAGAACATCAAGTTGTCCGACACCAAGGCGGGCTTCGTCATGACGTTTGCCGGCGCTGTCCTGAGCGCGGCCGGAGCCAAGCTGGCCCTGCACCTTGGCGATTGGACTTCATGGCATGCGGTTGCGCGTGACGTGACGGCAATCGCCGGGGGCATCAGTCAGATCGCTGCCGTGTTGTCCAGCGCATGGTCGATCAAGCCCAGGATCTTCCGCGATAATCAGCCTTCCCCGGTCTCCTGGGTGAATGTGGCGCAATACCCGGATCCGTTCAGCTTTCGCGAAGCCAACCGGGGTCTGGACGATGAGACGTCAGCAGACCTTCTCGCCGATCAGGTTTATTACATGGCTCGTATCTGCGTGACCAAACACCGGCTCGTAGCAAGATCCATCGTTCTTGCTCTGTGCGGCGGCGTCCTGCTTGGTTTAAGCCTGATCCTTGGCTAGCGCGGATCTTTACCACGGGCATGCAAGGTCTTGCATCCAGGCACCCAGCGCCTCCAGCGAATACTGATAGCTGGTTTCGGCGATTTTCCTTCCCTGTTTGAAATCGAGGCTCTTGAAGCCGCCCAACGGCGGCATCAGATAGCAATCCGCATCTGCCCGAATCTGCTGTGCCCGGGCGACTCCGCCCAGATGAATGATTCGACTGAGCACGTCCATCAGAGTCATATCCAGGTCTCGCTTGCCGGGACCCCACCTCTGCTTCGCATGACTCCACCCGGAGATATGAAGGCTATCGGCTCCGGGAGCAACGAAGTCGCCGACCGGAGCCACATCGACGGCAACCACCGTGCCACCGCGCACCGTAGCTCGCATGACATCGGCGGGGATGTTGTTGACAAGTCCTCCATCGACCAGGAGATCGCCGCCCCAGGGCAGCGGAGGAAACATCACGGGCGCCCGGCAGCTTGCAAGTACGCTCCGCAGGGCATCGCCTTCGCGATGGATGTTCATGCTTGCCCGCTTCAGACTCGCGGAGATCGAGAAATAGGGCAGCCATAAATCCTCAATCTTGTAATCGTCGAGGAAGTCAGCGAGCGCACGCCCCACCTTGGCGCCGCTCAGGAAGGAAAGCACCGGAAGCGTGTAGTCACGCTGGAGCGAGGCCGCGCAGCCTGCCATGGTCACGTCAAGCATCTGCTCGTCGGGCAGGTCCATGGCGCATTGAACCCCGACGATAGCGCCCATACTGGTTCCGCCGACGCAGTCGATTGGGATCTTGAGCTCCCGCATGGCGCGGATGACGCCCACGTGGGCGATTCCGAGGGCGAAGCCTCCTCCGAGCGCCAGGCCGACCATGCGGTGGTGCATCGACCGCGCCAGCCGGGCGAAGTCGCCTTCGCGGTCGAGCCGGACGTGATGATGCTGACGCACGCCCGGGAACGCCTTGCGCCAAGCGGTGGTTCCCGTGGGCAGGGCCGCGCCCGGCCGGTGCAGCAGGATGAGGTCGATCTCCTTGCGCGCGGGCGGGTTTCGCGCGGGGAGCTGCGGGTCAAGCTTCAGGACCTCCGCGTAGCGCAGCGCAGCCGCATGCGGATCGTCTTCCGCGCGCGCCAGCAGGTAGATTCTGTCGGCCTGGCGCATCGAACGGCCAGTCCAGCGGCTGTCGTGCGCGCCCTCCCGGTGCGGCGCCGTCTCGTACAGAACATGGCGGAAGTTGTTCTCCTGATCGTTCAACCACTCCACCAGCCGGCTGTCCGCGGCCGGATTCGCGTTGCGCACGGCGGGAGTCTGGGCGGAGACGATGAGCACGTCGCCGAAGCGCTCGAGCGCCAGCTTCAGCCGCGGAGTGAACGCGGCGCCCTCCGCACTCGCCGACAGCGGAAGGACCGCGATGGCGACCGGCGCCGGATCGTGCGTCCGCCCTTCGGTGGCCTGGCGCGCGCGAAGCGTAAGCTGCCGGGTGAGGACGGACATCATCTCGAGCGGGAACTCCTCAATCAGCATGCGGAAGTCCTCGAGGCTGAGCGCCGCGACGAGCGAGTCGCGCAGGGCGATTACGGTCGCCGACCGTTCCTCGCCGGTCATCAGCGCGGTCTCTCCCACGGTGTCGCCCTTGCCCAGTTCGGCGAGCACGTTCTCGCCATCCAGCACACGCAGACGTCCACTAACGATCAGGTAGAGCCGCTCTCCGATCTCGCCCGCGCGCATCAGGACGCTGCCGCTGGCGAGCGGCTCCATTTGGAGCCGCGCAAGGAAGGCGCTGCGCAATTGCGGGCTCATGCTCTGGAGAAGCCGGCTCCCGCGAGCCGCGGTGTCCAGTTGATAGCTGGCCAGCCTGCGCTCGATGGCACCGGTGACGGGGGCAAGCTGCTCGGGGAACTCCTGCTTGAGCTCCTCGAACCGGGAACGGGTGAGCCAGGCCGCGGTCGCGCCCTGTTGTTCCGCCTGGATGGTCGCCGACCGCGGATATCCGGCGGCGAGGGCCAGTTCTCCCAGAATCGAGCCTGGCCCCAGCGTGGCGCGCAGCCCGGAGCTGGCAGAGACCACGACTGAACCGGCTAAAACGACAAAGAGTGAGTCTCCGTAATCGCCCTGCCGCACCAGAGTCTCGCCCGCGGCGAAGTGCGAGATCTCCATCGCGGCGGCGGTTCGGTCGAGAACGTCAGACCGCACCGAGGCAAACAGATCGCTATGCGCAAGGCTCTCCCGCAGGACTGCTTCCATGGGCTGAGACAGGGGGTGCGAGGACATGGGAAGGGGATGGCTCCTGGGTGTCATCATACAAGCCTGCTGCTTCTGCCTTGTTTGACAGAAAGGTCACGGATGCAGCGCCGCCAGCTCCTTGCCTGCGTCCGCCAGCGGCTTGAAGCCGGGGTCGGCCTCGTGCCATACCGCGATGGCCTGCCGATACATGGTTGCCGCGGCGGCTTTGTCGCCTGCCATGGCGTCGGCGCGGGCGGCCAGCAGCGTGGCCATTCCGTAACTCGGCAGCTGGCCATCGATTCCGGACACGGTCTCGTTATAGCGATAACGAAGGACCGGTGCGAGCAGAACGAGAGCCTCGGCCGGCCTGTGCAGCGCGAGCAGCGCCTGCGCCTCAAGGAGCGGCGCCGCCGAGACCAGGGGGTAGGGATGGCTGGTTTGGAGAAGACCGGGCACGGCCTCGTACTTTCCGTGGCGGAGCGCGATGACCGCCTCCGCCTCCGGCAGGTAGACGACGTTGAGCAGCGTATTGTCCGGGAAGGCTTGCGCAAGCTTGCGGAGGGCTGCGGTCTCCCGCTCTCCCTTGCCGCAAAGCGCCAGAGCCACGGCCGCGTCGGGCAGGGTCTGGACCGAAGTGTCGACGGCGAGTGCCCTCTTCGCCATCGCCGGAACGTCGGCGCACTCGTTGTACTCTGCCAGCTGGAAGGCGGCTCCGGAGAGCACGTTGCCGGCTCCGTCGGGGGACTTGTTCCGAACGGCCGAGGCGAAGCCCTGATCCGCAATCGCGCGGCCCGCCGCCAGCGAACCCTGCATGAAGTGAAAGTTCGAGATGGACTGATCGAGCACGAAGACGTCGGGCCGGCTCAGCCCGGCGCTGGCAAAGCTCTTCCAGGCCGGGTTGCCGGTCTCGAAGGCTTCGATGGCCTGGGAGACCAGCAAGTTCGTATCGCTGCCGGAGGTGACAGCGGCACTGCGATCAATCAGCTTCCGAGCGGCTGCAACGTCGCCAATCTCAAGATCAAGTTGGGAGAGATTGTCGAGGCCGGCGATATCCCATGGCGCTTTCTCCGAAATCTGCGTGAAATACTCCCCTGTCTTGAGGTAATTGCCCTCGTTTTCGTACGTAATCGCCAGGTTATTGATCGCCGAGACGTCGTTGGGGTAGGACGCCAGCAAGGTTTGGAAGGCCGAGATGGCGTTCGGCAGGTCGCCGCGCAGGGAATAGAGTTCCGCCGTGATGTACATGCGCTCGCGCTCGGTGGCGTGCTCGCGCATCGCGTAGGCCCTGGTCATCTGCTCGATGGCCTCGGTCGCCCGGCCGGAGTTGGAATAGGTGATGGCCACCCGCGCATACGCCATGGCGAAGTTCGGATCGAGATCGATGGCCTGCTTGTAAAAGACGACTGCCTCGGGATCCGCGCCGCGGCGGTGCGCGTCTTCGCCCAGCGAAAAGGCGTGAAATGCCTCGAGCGACGAGGTGGTTACATCGTTCAGAAAGGGTGTAGAAAGACTCTCGACCGAGGCCAGCGACTCGCCCAGCTTGCCGCGCAAGGTGGAGGCCGCGCTCGAGACGGCGTTCAGGACGTGGTTTTTGTCCGCCGCCTCCGCCTGCGCACGCGCGATGGGATCGCCGGTCGCGCAGTTGACGGCATCGACGGAGCCACATACGACGTGCCGATGTTCGCCACTGAAGCGGTGATGTAGGCCTTGACGCCTTCGCGCTGGCCGATCTCGCGGGCCAGCGCCGGCGTGATGCGCTGCTCGGTGGGCTGCCTGAGGTACTTCAGATCCGCGTGGATCTCCTCGTCGCCGATCAGTTGCAGCACGGGCGACTGCTCCAGCTGAATCGAAAGCGCCTCCTTCAGCGTGGCGTCGAAGACCGGGTCGCCGGTCTTGTTGTCGAAGTCGGCGAGGATGAGCTTGTCCCTAGTGGTGATGCGGGTGCTCTGGCGATGACGGTAGTAGAGAAAGCCCGCGAGCACCAGGCACGCGGCCAACACACCCAGGCCCGCCCGCCACGCCATCGCGATCCGGGCCTCGCGGCGGATCTGCTCGATCGACGGCACCTGCGGCTTGCGCAGGCCGTGCCGGTCGTAGTCGGCATCCCAAAGTGCCACGTCGCCGACGCCCTTGAGGGCAAAGGTGCCCAGCGGACGCAACTGAATCGCCGACATCTCGCCCATATGCTCGGCGAGCTGCTTGCGCGCAGCTTCCGTCAGGACGATCTGTTCGGGTGCGCCGACCGATTCAGCCCGCGCGGCGGTGTCGACGTCGGTGCCGTGCCACGAGTTCTCGAAGAACTTGGGGTAGCCGCAATGGATGCCGATGCGGAGCCGCAGCGGCCCGATGCCGGTCATGATCGGCGCGGCTTTCAACCGCATCTGGATTTCGGCGGAGCACAGCAGCGCCGCTCGAGGGTTGTCGAACGTGAGGAAGAAGGCGTCGCCGATGGTCATGATCTCCTTGCCGTGGTGGGCGGCAAGGCACTCGCGCACCAGGCGCAGATGGCGCGCCTGCACGGCGTCCAGATAGGCTTCGTCGCGCGCCGAGTCATCTTCGCCGAGCGATGCGGCGCGTTTGGCCGCGGAGGAGCCGACCATGTCGGTGAAGACGAGCGTGAGCGGTCGATCTATCAAGCGCTTTCCTCCAAAGAATACTGAAACGGTGTCCTGCCGGACGGGCCCGCTCATCGCGCGGGGCGAGCACTTCGTGCCGTAATCGCTCCGCGTGGCCCGCGGGTTGCTCGGCACGAGGCTTCTATTCCGAGCGACGCGAGTGCCACGCGAAGCAGTTGTAAGTCACGAAGTGACCGCCCCACGCGCAGTGGGCCCGTCCGGCAGGACGCTTTTACTGCAACGCCGAAAGCTCGCGCCGCGCATCCTTCACCGGCGCAAAGTCTGCATCCGCGTTTCTCCACTCTGTCAGCACCTGCTGGTAGCTCTTCACCGCCGCCGCTTTATCGCCTTCCATCACCTGCGCGCGAGCGGTCAGCAGCAGGGCAACCGCATACAACGTCACCTGAGGACAGCCACTGGCGCTTATCTGAAGGTCTGTCCCGCGCCAACGCCGGCCCGGTGCCAGCGCCGCAATCGCCTCAGCCGGCTTCTTCTCCTGCAAGTAGGCGAGACCCTCCAGATAAGACACATAGGAGGCCACTCCATACGTCTCCATGTCCGCCAACATGGGTTTGACCCGCTCCGGGTGGTGTTCCCCGAGCGCGGCCGCCGCCTTCACTTCCAGCAACCCCAGGGGATTGACCAGGGAGTTTGAGGGAAGCTGTTTTGACAGCTTTTCCATCCTGGCCGTTGCATCGGCTCCTCGCCCGCACAGCGCCATGGCCAGGGCGGCATTCGGAACCGTGATCGCGGATTGATCGATGACGAGCGCGCGGCGGGCGAGGTCAAGGGCCTGACCGCAGTCCCCGAACTCGGCTTCCGCGATGGCGAAGCTTGCAAGGATGTTTCCCGCGGCATCGTTCAGTTTGGAATCCTGCGCGCGCCGGACGCCCTGGTCGAAGTCGCTTCGCGCGTCCGCCAGACGGCCCTGTGCGATGTCGATATCCCCCATCCCCTGGTCGACGACGGCACCGTCCTCCCGCAAGACAGCCTGGGCGGCCACCCGCCGCCACTCCGGGGATCCACTCTGGAAGGCATAAGACATGAGCACGCTGACCGACTGTGCGTCGTCCATCGTGTTGCTCATTCGAGCCTTCTCGATATACTGCTTCGCTTCCGGCAGGCGATCGATCTCCAGCAGCGTACTTGCGGAGTTGGTCGCCGCAGTCACGTCCCACCCGGCGACGGCGAAGGACTTCTCGAAGGCCTGGACCGCGTCTTCGAACCTGCCGACATAGATGTACACAAGGGCGAGGTTGTTCCACGCCGCCTCGTCGCGGGGATACGTCGCCGTGTATTGACGGTAGAGTTCGAGCGCCCGCGGCAGGTCTTCGGTTTGCGTGTAGAACTGCGATTCGATGTAGAGGCGCTCTCGTTCCGTGACCCGCTGGCGGAGGTCCATGGCCTTATCCAAAAATTCGAGCGACGCCTTTTGCGAACCGGCATTGGCATACGCGACCCCAAGGCGGGCGTAGGCCATGGCGAACGTCGGGTCGAGCTGGACCGCCTGTTTGTAGTAGGCGGCGGCCTCCGGGATGTCGCGTCCCTTGACGTGCTGGTCCTCTCCCAGCGAGAACGCGTGAAACGCCTCAAGCGAAGACGTCGTGACTTCGTCGTAGGGCGAGGAGAGCTGCTGGATGGAGGCCAGCGATTCGCCCAGCTTGGCGCGCATATTGTTCGCAGTGGTCGAGACGGCGCTCAGGACGTGGGGCTTGTCCGGCGCTTCCACCTGTTCGCGCGCGAAGACCTCGCCGGTCGCACAGTTCACGGCGTCGAGCGAGACGACGTAGGCTCCGCCCAGGCTGGCGACGGAGCCGGTCAGGTACGCTTTGATGCCCTCGCGCTGACCAATCTCACGCGCCAGCGCGGGCGTGATCTTCTGATCGACCGGCTGGTTCAGATAGCGCAGATCGCTGTGCAGCTCCGCGTCGCTGACCAGGAGCAGGTACGGCGACTGCTCAAGCTGGATGTCGAGCGCCTCCTTGAGCGTCGAGTCGAAGACCGGGTCGGCGGTCTTGTTGTCGAAGTCGGCGACGATGATCTTGTCCTTGTCCGTGATGCTGATTTTGGGTTTCGGGCGCAGAAGGAAATAACCGCCGACAGCCAGTCCCAGCGCAAACAGGACGATTGCGGCGTTCCTCGCCAAGGAAAGTCGATTGCGGCGCTTGATCGCTTCGAGCGATTCGGCCCGCGGTCTGCGCGCGCCATGACCGTCGTAATCGGCATCCGCGAGTGCCACTGTACCCACGCCCTTTAGCTCAAAGGTGCCGAGCGGGCGGAAGACGATCCCCGGCATGCCCCCAATCGCCTGCTGCGCAGCTTCGGTCACGACGATCTGATCCGGAGAACCGACCGACTCCGTGCGGGCCGCCGTATCCACGTCCGTTCCGTGCCAGCTATTCTCAAAGTACTGCGGCGTTCCCACATGAATACCGATTCGAAGCTGGAGCCGGCCGGTCGCCGTCATGATGGGCTGAGCCTTCAGCCGCATCTGGATCTCTGCGCTGCACAGCACGGCCGACCGGGGATCCTCGAACGTCAGAAAGAAGGAATCCCCGATCGTCATGATCTCTTTGCCATGATGCGCAGCCACGCATTCGCGAATCACGTGGAGATGACGAGCCTGCACGGACTCCAGGAAGGCCGCATCGCGATCCGCCGAGTTACTGCCCAGCGAAGCGGCGCGCTTGGCGGCGCTCGAACCAACCATGTCCGTGAAGACCAGGGCCAGCGGCATGTTGATCTGTTGCGCAGCCACACTCTGTTCCAGGATTTTCAGCTCGATCTCAGTCGGTTCCATGGGTCTCCGCAAAACGGTGGGCTAGAAACAGGGCTAAGTCGTCGAACCACTGTTTCTCTAAACCGAGATTTCTTCACCTTCAGTAGCGATCGAGGTTTCGGGGAACTCCTGGCGAGCCTGCTCCAGGATGCTGCGCATAGCGGCGTCATTGTGCGCCGGGGCATGGTGAAAGAGAATGAGGCGCTTGACGCCCGCCTGTTTCGCCACGCGCGTTGCCTCAAGCCAGGTGCTGTGTCCCCATCCGCGATGGCTCGGATACTCCTGCGGCGTGAACTGCGCGTCGAAGACAAGCACATCCGCGCCATGCGCTGCATCCAGCAGGATGCGGTCGAAGGCAGGATCTCCGTGCTCCAGATCACTGGCAAAAACAAAAGAGGATGAGTCCTGCTGCAGACGGTACCCGTAGCAGCCCTGCGGGTGATGCAAGGCAAAGGTGGTAAGCTTCGTCGCGCCGAAGTGGAACTCCCGGTTGAGGATCGAAACGAAATTTCGTTTCGCTGGCAGAAACTTGAAATCTACCGGAAAATACGGGACCGACATCTGGCCTTCAAGGATCTCGGCCGTGACCTCCGGCGGCGTCATCGCATAGAACGTGACGGTATTCTCTGGCGCATAAAGAGGCTGGAAGAAGGGAATTCCCTGGATGTGATCCCAATGAAAGTGGGTGAGAAAGAAGTTTAGCGAGAGAGGCTCGCCGTTAGACTCCTGCATGAGCTTCGCGCCCAGTTGCCGGGCGCCGGTGCCCCCATCGATGATCAGGATTTCTCCGCTTGGTAGCCGGACTTCCAGACACGGAGTATTGCCGCCAAAGCCCATGTTGTCGGCAACCGGTGTGGCAATCGATCCGCGCACACCCCAGAATCTGGCTGAAATGCCTTGCGAGCTTCCCATCGATGTTTCGTCCTTTGAACTGCGGGCGAGAAACTGTTGTCTCTTTGTGCGTCCGAGTATATCCCATCCCGCCAGCCGAGTGTGCCCGTGTTGCTAACCAGCCACGGAGGAATGCTATATCGTCAGTGCCTTGGATCCGATAGCACGTGCTCGAGTAAGTGGTCTGCCCGGCTTGATTTGTACCAGCTGTAATCAAAGGAACTGGATACAAGGAGCTAGTTACGGCGAGAAAGAGGCATACGGCTGAGCAGGTAGTGAACCTGCTTCGTCAGGTAGAGGTTGGGATCGCGAACGGGAAGACGACGGTGCATCCGTAAGCCGTAAAATGAAGCAACGGGTAGGCAGTGGAAACGCTTCTTCGTAATCCTCACGATCAAGCATCGGCTTCGCTCACTGCAAAACGTCTGAGGCCCACACGTTGTTGCTGCTGGTGCGATCCGGAAACGCGATCTTCTTTCCGTCTCGTGAGGGTATGGCCCACATCGATACGGAACTCTTCCGCATCAATGCCACTTTGCCGCCCAGTGCCAGATTGACCAACTCGAAGCCTTCCCTGGTTCTGCACTCGACGAACAACGAACGCGCATCGGCAGCCCAGCTCGATCCCATGAGTGTTCCGTGTCCGCGGAGCGGAATGTCGGTTGGGGCTACTGCGCTTCCGCCGCCTAACCGTATCAGACGGATGAAAGGATGAATGAGATCATGATCGGTGACCGAGATCGTCGATCCATCCGGAGAAAGGCCCCAGTCCCCCAGTACGATGGGGTGCCACGGGGTACGAGCGAGTTCCCTCCCCATGCCGGTCAGAGGATCGAGCGCAAAGTAGGCTAACCCGGTGTGGCTGATCGCTTCCCGCACGACGCAAACTCCAGCGCCGGAGGCGGAGCAACGGAAGTCCTCAATCTGACCGATGGTAGAGACCGGCATCGGCTCACCCCCGCCCACAGGAACACGGAAGATGCCATTCGGAGGTGCACCGGCCTTCGGGAACCGAAGAAACATGATCCATCTCCCGTCCGGGGACATCTGCGCCATGGCCGAAAGTCCCGGAAGCTTAGCGACAAGCTGCGAGGTCGTTGAACTTAGTGGTTGCTTGAAGATAGCCCATGTGCCGAGTGCGCTGCTCTCGGAAAGCACCGCTAGACCGTCGGGCGTCCAAGCGTGTGGATAGCTTTCCTCCAGCTCATGAGGCAGCTCTTTAACGTTCTCGAACATCGAGCCAGGCTCACGAAAATCCGCAACGAAGACATTTACGGTCGCGTAGTCCAGTGCAAGGGCAATTCTCTTGCCGTCCAAGGAGGCCGAAAGCTCTTTACCGTAGCCTGCGAAACTCTGCTGCATCTGGGGTTGGTCGAGCGGCTTTCCGGTTCTACGATCCGTGTGAACCATCATCAACCGGGTCTTGCCGGACGCCGGATTTTGCGTTTCGGTCAAGGGGAAGTAGAGCCGTCCATCCTGCAAGAGATAACCGGAAGTGAATGCGATCTCGCTTTCATGATCCAGTACGGCGCCGGACCGGGCGTCGATCGACTCATACTCGTCCGCCGCCGGCGAAGCCCCATGGTGGTCCACCAGGAGACGGTCCCCAGCGGGAGACCAGATCAGATAGGAAAAGCCGCCGCGACGATCAGCCGTCAGCTTTCGTGCGTTTGTCCCGGCCCCATCGGCCACCCAGAGTTCAGAATCATTCTGCCGCGTGTAGGCGACGGAATTTCCGCTGGGCGAGACGACAGCCCGATCGGCCTCGTCCACCAGCAAGCGCTGGTATCCTTCCCACAAAAACACGCTCCAGACCTGGTGCCGATGGGTCTGGATATCTGTTCCGCTGATGAGGACCTGTGTGCCATCCGGGTACCACGCGATGCGGCTAACCTGGAAGAACGGCCGCGAGGGAAGAAGCTTATCGCGTCCCCCGAACGTGTGGACAGAGACTCCGGCGCGGGTGCTGAAGGCTACTGCCTTCCCATCGGGAGACACGGCGAGGGCTGAGATCGTTTCGCCCGGCGCCGTCAACGTGACTGGGCGAAGATGAAAGCCTTGTGAGATCGGGTCCACAGCCGGATGCGCGGCGACGACTGGTTTTGCCGAACCGATTCGGAGATAGGACATGCCTCCGACAACCATGATTAAAAGAAGCACACAGAGCGCAACCCATCTGCGATCGAGAACCAGCATGGGAGTGGGCGAGGTCGCCAGCATCTGCGTGATCTTCGCCGGAGCCGCGTCTTCTTCCAGTGATGAACCGGAGACAGCTTCGGGTTGAGCTTGAGAGGTGTTGCGGGCCTGCGGAGGTTCAGCTTCCTGCGGGGGCTCGACGACGACCTCGGCCACAAACCGGTAGCCGAGACCGATCACAGTCTCAATCGACTCGCCGGCATTTTGTGGATCGCTTAGATTGCCGCGCAGTCGGTTGATGGAGGTGTTGATGCCGTTGGCGACATCGATCGTGCTGGTATCGGCCCACAGGTGGGCGGCGATTTCGTCGCGAGTAATCAACTCCCCGGGACGCTCCAGAAACAGGTTGAGCAGGCGCAGTTGAGCTGCCGGCAGCTTCACGAGGTGGCCCCGACGACGCAGTTCCTGTCGTCGAAGGTCGAATTCAAAAAATCCGAATCGTACTTTGGGGTGCTTCGAAGAGGGGTCAGCGTTCACGCACTTGGTCTTGGGTGTGGGGCCGGGGCTATGAAGAGTCGTCTTCGACTGCTGAAAACAAGAGGGTTGGTCAGTTTGATCGAAGTTAGATCGATGTTAGACGGATTTGATGGTCTTGTCGCGTGCAATCGCTTAGCGTTTGGCAGTCGAGTCTATCTTCACTCCCAGCGCAGCGCACACGGATTGAACGTGCTGCGTCTCTTTCCGGTTTCAGCCGGCTTTCTCCTCCGTTCACGCTCGCTTCTACGGAGCGTGTATTCGCTGAGCGTAATAGCTCTTGTGCAGGCAACCGGGCCCCCTGTTAGCCAGCAGTCTGAGGCCTTCCGCCATGCTCTTTCTCTCGCGTCTCATCCGTTCCTTTTTTCCTCATTGCAGAGTTCCCGTGATCCGCAGCGTTGCCGTTCTTGTGCTCCTGGCAGGTGCCATACAGGCAGCGAAGGCGCAGATCAGCGTGGCGGTCGGGGCTACAAGTGCAACCCAGTCCGTGAACGTCACCATCACGACCGCGGGCACAACGCCCGCCGCGACCGCGAACGCCTTCCCCGTGTTGACCCAGGGTGCCGCTGGTCTGGACTTCAATTTTGTCAGTGGCGGCAGCTGTGCGGTCTCGTTTGCCTATACCGTGGGAAAGGTCTGCACAGTCCAGTACACGTTCAAGCCGAGGTACTCAGGAACACGCCTAGGCGCGGTGCAAGTCGTTTCAAACACGGGCGTAGTGATGGGCACGGCGTATATCTCCGGCATCGGTACCGGACCGCAAGCCATCTTCCCCCAGACGACGATCAACCCATTGTCGGGATCGTACGACCAGCCGCGATCCATCGCGATCGATGGGGCCGGGAATGTCTACGTGGCGAACTTCGGGGGCGGGAATGTCTTGAAGCTTCCCGTGGGCTGCACCACCTCGAGTTGCGTGACGACAATCGGCACTTTCACCGGACCGGCTTCAGTCGCCGTGGATGGTGCGGGAAACCTCTTCGTGGCGGATTACACCGCCGGCAGCGTAAGCGAGATCTTTGCCACCGGTTGCAGCAACAACCCGGCATTCCCACCGCTATGCCAGGTCATGTTTACGGGGGGCACCTTCTCCAATCCGATCGGAATTGCGGTGGACGGGGTCGATAACGTATACGTTGCGGATTTCGGAAGCACTTTGGTTCTGGAGATTCCGGCGGATACCTGCAGCATATCGGAGGTGTACCCAAGTGAGAAGAACTGCGAGATCGAGGCAATTGGAGGCTATGCCTTCAACGAGCCGCAGGACGTGGCGGTAGACGCCAGCGGTACCGTCTACGTTGCGGACTACGGCAACAATGCCGTCAAGTCGATGCCTGCGAACTGTTTCGGCCTCGACGGCTGCACGATCACGACGCTGGGCGGGGGTTTCAGCGCCCCGTCGGGTGTGGCCGTGGACGGAAATGGAAACGTGTACGTCGGCGACTCGGGCAACGACGCAGTCAAGGTGATGACGCCGAACTGTACTCCTGCCAACGAGAACACCTGTGTCACCACCATCGACAGTGCGTTCAGCGGCCCCATCGGAGTGACCCTCGATGGAAGCGGAGATCTGTACGTCGCCGATAACGGCAACAATGCTGTGCGGGAGATCCCTCGGGCAACCGCACCCTCCGTCACCTTTCCGAGCTTGAACGACGGCTCGCCGGGCACGCCTCAAACCGTCACGTTGAGCAACTTCGGCAACCAGCCGCTCACCTTCGCGGTTCCATCTTCCGGCGTAAATCCCACCGCCTCCTCAAGCTTCTCCCTGGCAACCACGGGAACGGGCGCGTGTCCTTCTGTCAGCGCCGGTGGCTCTTCGGCCATTCTGGCTGCCAACGCGAGTTGCACGCTCACCATCGACTTCAATCCGGCCTCGCCAGACGACGGGACGGTGACTGGGAGCGTGGTGCTGAAGGATAACAACGCAAACGTGGCCGGTTCGAGCCAGACCATCGCTTTAGGCGGAACCGCCACCGAGCTTGTTCCGGTGATTACCTCGATCTCGCCGGCCAACGGTCTGCCTTCCGGTGCTACCACCATTACGATCAACGGATCGTTATTGAGCGCGGTCACGGCCGTACACTTCGGCACCACGCTCGCCACCAGCTTTCGCCTCTTGAGCGATACCCAGATGACCGCCGTCTCTCCTGCCCACACCGCAGCGGTCGTCGATATCCAGATTACAAACTTTGAAGGGCAAAGCGCCAAGACGACAGGGGATCAGTTCACCTATACGGACACCCTTTCGAACACCATCGACTTTCCGGCTTTGGCGAACGCAGTCCTGGGAGGCGCTGCTCCGACGCCGGCGGCCACCGCGACCTCAGGACAGCCGGTCACCTACAGCTCGACCACGCCGTTCGTCTGCACGATTGCGGGTACCTCGATTACCGATCTCCAGCCGGGCGTCTGCACCATCTCAGCGTCGCAGAGTGCAACTGGCAACTATGCGGCTGCCGCAGCCGTCTCGCAAAGCTTTGACGTTCTTGTGGTTCAGAACATCGGCGTAAAAAGCGCCACGCTCACTGCGTCTCTGACGTTCACCACAGCGGTCACGGCGGGCACTGCCTTCACGACAAGCGTGACGACTGCGGGCGCCACCGGCCTCGACTTCGCCTTCGCCGCGGGGGGAACCTGTGCAAGCGGCACAGCCTATGCCGTGGGTGCGACTTGCACCGTCAAATACACGTTCAAACCCCTGTACGCCGGAGTTCGTACCGGTGGTATCGCTCTTACGGAAGGCACCGGAACGTCCGCGCAGATCGTCGCGAGTGCCTATATCGGAGGCGAGGGAGAGGGGCCGCAGCTCATCTTTCCCCAGTTCTCGCCGGATTCGGTGCTCTATGGGTCCCAGCATCCGTTTGCACTTGACGAAAACGGGACTCTCTATGTCCTTGATTTCACGAGTGAGGGCACTTACTTCATCACGGTCATTCCGCCAGGTTGTGAGACAGCGGCTTGCCAGACGCAACTTACCTCCTTGCCCGGCGCTTCTTCACAGGGTCTGGCGGTTGACGGAATCGGCAATCTCTACCTGACGGATTACAACGGTGCCGTGTACGTCCTGCCCCCCGGATGCCGGGCCGCCTGCGCATCGACCCGCGCCACCATTGCAAGTCCACTGGCGGTCGCCGTCGATAAGTCTGGCAATCTCTATGTCGCCGGTGGCATCGGCCTCTGGGAGATACCTTTCGACTGTTTCTCCAGCAGCTGTTACGAGAATCTGGGCGGAGGCGTCGGCAATCTGAAGTACCAGACGATGGCGATCGATTTTGCGCAAAACGTCTACTTCGTCGGTTCAACATCCGTCGTCAACGGGCTCAATGCGAACAGCATTTTTGAGATGTCTCCGAATTGCCTGTCGGCAGGCTGCGTCACCTCGTTGGGAGGGGGCAATTTCCAGGCAGCTACCGGAGTCGCTGTCGATCCCAACGGGAATGTTTACCTCAGTAACTATTCGGATGGAAACATCGACGAGATGCCGCCGAACTGCTTCAGTGTCTCCTGCCTCACGACCCTCTATTCGTCACAGGCGCAGTCGCAGTTCGGGATACTCCTGGATGCACAAGGGAACCTATACTTCTCCAGCAATGGTCTCTATACCGGCTACGTGTCCGGTGTCCTTAAAGCCACTCGCGGAACGATATCCAGCTTCTTCGTCGCAACCACCGAGGATGGACAGACATCGGCACCCGAGACGACCTCAATCCTCAACTATGGCAACCAGCCGCTGGTCTTCAGCGTTCCTCCCAGCGGTGCCATGAACCCCAGTCCAAGCGCAGACTTCACCCTCCAGACCGGCCAATCAGGCGAATGCCCTTTGCTCACCGCTTCGTCCGGAACGGCCACACTTGCTGCGAATGCCACGTGCACCCTGCCAGTTGAGTTTGCCCCGGTAAGTCCTGCAAATGGCACCATCAACGGATCGGTGATCCTTACGGACAATAACCTGAATGCCTCTTCCGCCACCCAGACCATCGGCGTCACGGGCGTCGCCGTGGCGAACCCGACTGTAACCAGCATTGCGCCATTGAGCGGACCGACCACCGGAGGAACGGCGGTCACCATTACAGGCTCAAACTTCTCGGCCAATGATAGGGTCTATTTTGGCAGCTCACCGTCCACGCAGTTTTTCGTGAACAGTTCTACTTCCATCACGGCGTACTCCCCGGCGAACGCTGCGGGGACCGTGGACGTGACGGTGGTGTACGACGGGGCGACGAGCCCGACGAGCACCGCGGACCAGTTCACCTATCTCCTCAGCGAAAGTGTTGGCTCGACAAGTGCAACCCAGACGACAACCGTGACCATCACGACTGCCGGCACGCTGGGCGCAATCTACGTGCTGACGACCGGTCAGCCGAATCTGGACTATGCGTTTGTCAGTGGCGGGTCCTGCTCGGTCGGTACAGCGTATGCCGCCAACGCGACGTGCACAGTAGAGTACACGTTCAAGCCCAGGGCGCCAGGCCAACGGCTCGGGGCAGTGCAACTGGTGGCAACCGGTGGCACAACCGTGCTGGGCACGACACCGCTTACAGGCACCGGTACGGGAGCGCAGGTCGTCTTCCCGGGCAACACAAACAGCACGGTGCTGGGCAGCGGCTTCGACGAGCCGTACAGTATGGCAGTCGATGCGGCGGGGAATGTCTATGTCGCGGACTTCGAAAACAGCGCGGTGAAAGAGATCGTCGCGGTCAGCGGGAGCATTCCCGCGAGTCCGACGGTCCGGACACTGGGCAGCGGATTCAAGAATCCAACAGGAGTTGCGGTCGACGGTGCAGGCAACGTCTACGTGGCGGATTTTGGCAACGGCGCAGTGAAGAAGATCGCAGCGGTCGGGGGCAGCATCCCTGCCAACAGTCCATCCATCGTCAACCTGGAGGAAGGCACTTTTCAGGGACCGCTGGGTGTCGCAGTCGATGGGACCGGCAACATCTTTGTCTCGGACGCCTCGAAAGCCGTGGTGGAAGAGATCGTGGCTACAAGCGGCAGCGTGGTCCAGCTGGGCAGCGGTTTCGACAACCCGGAGGGCATCGCCGTGGATGGATCTGGGAATGTCTTTGTCGCGGACTACAACAATAACGCGGTGAAGGAGATCGTGGCGGGAAGCGGCGCGACCGTCACCCTCAGCACCGGCACCACCTTCGATGAACCCAACTGGGTAGCCGTGGACGCGGCGGGTGACGTGTATGTCGCGGATGGAGCGAACGGGAAGATCAGCGAGATTGTGGCGGTGAACGGCAGCATTCCATCCACCGATCCGGCCATCCTGCCACTCGGAACCGGATTGACCAAGCCCACCGGTGTGGCCCTGGATGGTGCAGGCAATCTCTACGTCGCGGATTACGGCCAGAGTGAAATCTTCGAGATTGCCACGACGACAGCGGCAAGCCTGAGCTTCCCGGCAACCGAGGTCGGCAGCACAAGCGCCGCGCAGACGTTCAGCCTGCAGAATATCGGCAACCAGGCCCTCACCCTGCCTGCGCCCGGTAGCGGGAAGAACCCGGCCATTACCGCGGGCTTCACCTTGAATGCAGCCTCAACCTGCCCCGCTGCAAGCGCCGGAGGAAGCGCGGGCACGCTTGCGGAGGGTACCCTTTGCACCGAGTCCATCAGCTTTATGCCGCTGACCGGCGGGTCCACTATCGGCGCGCTCACCTTTACCGACAACGCCCTCAACGTCACATCAGCCACGCAGACGATCGGCCTGAGCGGCGCCGGCAATGCCATGCCCACGGTGACTGCGATTTCACCCACGAGCGGGACAGCCGCCGGCGGCAACAGCGTCACCATTACGGGAACGAACTTCCTCGGCAGCGCAACCGTATCGTTTGGCGGCACAGCGGCAACCGGCGTCACGGTGCTCAGTGCAACGGAGCTGACGGCGGTGTCACCCGCGGGCAATCTAGGCAAAGCCAGAGTCACGGTCACGACCGCGGGCGGGATTTCGCCAGCCGTTCCAGCCGATGAGTTTACCTACACGGCCATCCAATCTTCCATCATCTTCCCCGCGCTCGCCAACGCATCACTTGGGGGAACGCCTCCGCTGCTGAACGCTACCTCTACTTCGCCGCAGCCGATCCTGTACACCTCAACCACAACGTCGGTTTGCACCGTGGCATCGGGTGCTATCACCGACGTCGCAGGAGGAACGTGTACCATCACGGCGTCGCAAACAGCCTTCGGCAACTATGCGGCGGCGACGCCAGTCACGCAGAGCTTCACCGTTCTGGTGCCGCTCGTCTTCGTCGCGGGCAGTGACTCCATCGAATCCTACGCGGGGAACGGCAGCTTGACCTACCCCCCAACCAACCACGGCGGCGGCATCGGCGTCGCCGTGGATTCTACAGGCTTTGTGTGGTCCGTCGATAACAGCGGCCAAGGTGTATCACGCTTCAACGCTTTGGGTGCAGGAACCGCGGACTACAACACCATCGGCTTGAGTGGAGCTTCAGCGCTTGCCATCGATGGCAAGTCAAATGTCCTTGTGACCAACGGCAATGGTGTGGTCGAGGTTCTCTCGAACGGGGGTACGGTGGTCTCGACCATGCAGACGAATACATCGGCACCGGCTGCCGGGATCGCGATCGACATCTCCGGGAATGTCTGGATCACCAATCAAGTGTCCAACACGGTAGTCGAGGTCATCGGCGGAGCGGCCCCAACCTCACCGTTGTCAACGGCGATCACGACCGATAAACCGGGAGTCCGTCCATAACTCGGTATAAAGCCCAGAGGTCGCCTATTGCTGCAAGCGATCTTTGCGGAACTTATCGCGTTTCTCACGTCGCCCTCAAATCCACCAGGCTGCATGACGCTTGGCGCTCTGTCCTGCAGCGTAGACGCGGTGCCGATCCAGACGCGGCTTACAGACCTTCGCCGGAAGAGCGAGGCGAGACTGGCGAAGGGTATGGTGCAAGCGGAGCGGGATGGCGAGTTGCCCGACGGTACGACGCCGACCGATTTTGCGCGCTACGTCTCCACCCTGCTGGGTGGGCTCACTCTGCAGCGGGCAAACGGGGCCTCGGCGAAGGAATTACGGCGGACGGCGGACCTGGCGCTCAAGCATTTAGGCCTTTAGAAGATTGACGGGTCGGTAGCGTTTAGAACGGTGCTTCTGCCAGGTCAGCCAGTAAGAAAATTTGGGAAGCGGCCACTGCAAGGACGTATTCGGCGATGTCGAGCGTCACCACGTCTCCTGAAGTTGAGCCGTGTAAGACCCCTACGGCGCTGTTGCGGAACTTGTAAAGACCGGTGAGTGTCTGGCTAAGAACCCTAGGAAGGGTTCTACGTTCGTTGGCCGTTGCCCATTTGAGAAGTCGCTTAGGGCCGCCACGCTGCTCGAACCAGTGGCGATCGTGCCGGCGCCCGAGAGGCGCGTTTTTCTTTGCCCTCTGGTGCGCATCTTCGCAGTTTTGAATCCGCTGCCAGTGTCCGGATCCGCGGACTCGCGGAATGCTTCCGCTGACCGCGGCATCTCTTTCACGGCGCTGTTTTAAAGTCCGTTACAAACGGAAAGTTCAGATTCGGCTGAAGGGTCGTCAGCACCTAGAGTGCGCCCAGAATACCGGCAGTCGTCATGGTCACGGTTGCCGTCTGGGTTGCACTGGTCAAGCCAACACCCTCGCTGAGGAGATAGGTGAACTGGTGCGCCGGTGCTCGTCGGGCTCGTCGCTCCGTTGATCACCACCGTCACGTCCACGGTTCCCGCAGCGTTCGCCGGGGAGTACGCCAGGGTGGAAGTAGAACTGTTCACGGGAAACTGCGTGGACGGCGAAGCTGGCAAATTAGACGGATCGTTGGCTGTGTAGTTTGTGTCCGTAATGGTGACCGCCGTTCCCCGGTGGTCGATCCGCTCAAGGGCGCGATGCCGGTTACGGTCGGCTTCTCCACCGCGACGACGTGGCGTCGATGGCCGTGGTGGCGGAAGAGACATTCGGGTTATTGTCCGTAAGGATCAACGGTAATCGGGCAGAAAACTTGCATGGCGCACGTGAAATTGTGCATTAATATTGGGTGTCCACATTTAGGTGTCTCCCGGAGCTGCGTCTTCCGTGCGTATAGAAAAAGTTACGATGGCGGATGTCGCACGGGAAGCCGGCGTGAGCGCGGCGACGATCTCTCGCCTGGTGCGGGGTGGAGCGCGCGTGAACGTCGAAACGCGTGAACGCATCATGATGGCGGCGAACCGGCTGAACTATAACCTGGAAGTTCGCAAGAGTTCGCGCATCATCGCCTTTCTGCTGAGCAATCGGGGCGTGCTGCATCCGTTCCACTCTTCGATCTTGATGGGTGCGGAGGCGTACTGTGCGGAGCACGATTACGGCTTGCTTTTTCTGCCGCTGCAGTACTCCCTGACGCTTTCAAGAGATCGGCTTTCGCTGCCGGAGATACTCCTCCGCAAGACCGTTGTAGCAGGTGCGATTGTCGCCGGAACGAACTCGCAGGAGATGTTGGAACTCCTGACGGAGCATGAGATTCCGTGGGTCGTGCTGGGGAACAATATCGCTGGGGAGTGGCCGCACGATCGCAGCCGATCGATCTTCTTCGATGACATTCGCGGGGCTTATGAGCTGACGACCTACCTGATTTCATTGGGCCATGTCAGCATCGGCTTTGCGGGCAATCTAAGCCTGCCGTGGTATTTTCGGAGGTTTCAGGGGTATCGCAGAGCCATCGAAGAAGCCGGGCTGAAGGTGATGAGTAGCGATCTTCGCACTCTGGACGGAGAAGAGATGGGCTATCTCGGCGCGCGGCTTATGCTGCAGCAAAGTCCCCGACCGACCGCCATCTTTGCGGCGGATGATCCCGCCGGACGAGGGGTGTACCGAGCCGCGCGGGACCAAAACCTGAAGGTGCCGCAAGACCTGAGCGTGGCGGGGTTCAACGACACCCCCGACGCCGCAGCGCTGCACCCGCCGTTGACTACCGTCAGGGTGTTTACCGAGGAGTTGGGACGACAGGCAGGGGAGCTTCTGTTCCGGCAGATTGGGCAACCGGAGGTCGCGGCTCCGAGTGTCGTGCTGCCGACACAGTTGATCCGGCGAGAGTCGTCGGTGAGTCCCAGCCCGCTGCCTGTGCGCGCGCGCAGGACCCCGGTCCGAAGACGCGCGGTCAACGCTGACACCCTAGGCGCGGATGCGGGCAAAGTTCCGTTCCTGTGAAATATTTCACGGCCATATGAAAGATTTCTTGACAGTGGCTGCTCGGGCATGTTCAAGTCTGCGTTGTGAAAATTTCATCGTGGATGTTGGTTCCGACTTTCGTTCTTGGTATGGCGTTGAGTCCGGCATACGCAGCAGGGCGCACCTGCAACGTGCGGCAATATGGCGCCGTGAGCGACGGGGCTACGAAGTCCACCTCCGCCATTCAGGGAGCGATCGACGCTTGTGAGAAGGCGGGCGGCGGCACGGTCGTTATCGAGGGCGGGACGTTCGTCACCGGCCCCATCGTGCTGGGTGATCGCATCACGCTGAGCATTGCGGCTGGCGCTACGTTGCTGGGGTCACCGGATCACGCGGACTATCGGCGGAAGACCGAGTTTCGCAGCCCTGGGCTGCAATCGCTTGTCAGTGCGACTGGAGCGAGAGATGTTGCCATCACCGGGCATGGGACGATCGATGGAAATGGTGCAAGCTGGTGGGCCGAGGCACGTCAGTTCAAGGACGCGGGGGTTCTGGGCTCGGAGCATACGCGCCCCAGGCTGGTGGTGTTCGACCACTGCCAGCGTGTGCTGGTCGAAGGAGTAACCCTGCAGAACTCGCCGATGTGGCAGTTGGTGCCGTATGACTCCGACGATGTGACGATTCGCGATATCCGCGTGCTTGCGCCGGCGAAATCGCCCAACACGGATGCGATCGATCCGTTCTCAAGCAGCAACGTGGTGATCGATCATGTGTACGCGGATGTTGGCGACGACGATATTGCGATCAAGTCGGGTGCGATCAACTCACCGGGTGGGGATCTTCCCAGCAGGAACATCCGCATTACCAACGTGGACTTTCATCATGGGCACGGGCTTTCGATCGGAAGCGAGATCGCGGGTGGAGCACAGAACATATCGGTCGAGCACGCAAGGTTTACGGGGACCGACAATGGCATTCGCATCAAGGCAAACCGCGATCGCGGTAACGATGTCAGCCACATCCGCTTTGATGACGTGCAGATGGACCAGGTGCAGACCGCGCTCATCCTGAGCGAGTATTACCCCGGCGTGCTCCCGGCAGGTGATACGGAAGCGGCACCGGTAACGCGACTGACCCCGCACTTCCACGACATCGTTATCAGCAACGTGAGGGCCACGGCGACTCGTTCGGCCGGTGCCATCGTTGGTTTACCTGAGGCGCCGATCACGGGCGTCACTCTCCAAAACATCACGATTGATGCTCCGCAGGGAATCACTATCGGCTACGCCAGTGTGCTGGCGGAGCATGTCGTGATCCATGCGGAGACCGACCCGGGCATTACCCAGCTTGCTGGAGCGGCTTTGACCTCGCGTTGAGTCGCCCTTGTTGTTATCGAAAATCCTGCTTCAGATCGGAATCCTGTCATGCAACTCCTTCCTTCGGCTTTTCCCTCATCGTCCTTCTCCCGTCTGCGAGTCTCCGCAACCGCACTTCTTGGGTGGCTTGTTCTGCTCAGCATGATGGCAGTTCCAGCTGGCGCGCAGGAGTTCCGCGGTACGCTCTCCGGCAAGATAACTGACACCACGGGTGCCGTTATCCCCCAGGCGAACGTGACGGTGACCGAGACGAACACCGGCACCGTCAGCCACACGGTCTCGGACGCCGATGGCCAGTGGGTTGTACCCTTCCTGCTCCCCGGTACTTACAAAGTTGAGGCGCAGGCTACGGGATTTGCATCGGTGGTACGGAAGGCGATTACGCTGCAGTCGCAGGAGCATCCGATCATCGATCTTGCGATGTCAATCGGACAGACCTCCGAGACGGTGACGGTTACGTCGGCGGCGCCGCTGATCGATCAGGCTAATGCTTCGGTTGGTCAGGTCATTTCAACGGAGTCGGTTGCCGATCTCCCGTTGAATGGGCGGACGCCGGCGGTGCTGACGGAGCTTTCCGTGGGCGTCATCACGACGGCCGCGCCACAACTGGTTCATCCGTTTGACAACAACGCCGGTAACTCCTGGAGCATTGGAGGCACCCCGAACCAGTTGAGTGAAGTGCTGCTCGACGGCGCACCGGACCTGACGTTGCTGGGTGCCCTGGCTTACAGTCCGTCGGAAGATACGGTGCAGGAGATCTCCGTCCGCCCGTTTGACACCGATGCCAGCTTTGGACACACCATCGGTGGCGTGATTAACCAGGTGACCAAGAGCGGCACGAACAGGTATCACGGTACCGCTTATGAGTTCTCCCAGATTTCAAATCTGGATGCAAACACCTACTTCAACGACCGTGCCAATCCAGTCCCGAAGCTTCCGGTAACGCACTTCAACCAATACGGTCTTACGTTCGGCGGGCCGGTTATTGCCCCGAAGCTGTACAACGGCAAGGACAAACTCTTCTACTTCTTCGCCTTCGAAGGGTTGAAGGATTCGCAGCCTGCCACGACCACGACCACGGTGCCTACGGCAGCTGAGGAAGCGGGCGACTTCTCGCAGACGCTGGCCGCGGGCTGCCCTGGTGGCTATGCCAACAATCCGATGACGGCAGCAGCGATCTGCCTTCCTTCTGGCTCGAACAAGTCCAACTACGGCGACCCCAACCAGCTCTATAATCCGTTCACTGCGGCTCAGTCCGGGAGCAACGTCAACCGTTTACCGATTCTGAACAACAACCTGACGACGGCGGGTCCGCTGAACCCGGTAGCGGCCAATTACCTTAAGTTGTTTCCAGCGCCGAACAACACCTCCGGCGTCGCGGCCGATGGCCAGGACAACTACATCAGCAACGCGCCAAGCATCGATACCTACAACAACGAGTTTGGTCGGCTCGACTACAACCTCGGTACGCGCAATCACCTCTTCTTCGACTTCCGTCATAACAATCGCACACAGGTGAAGAATAATTACTTCGGCAATGACTCGACGGGCACGACGCTGCTGCGCGAAAACTGGGGTTCGACGCTGGATGAGGTGTTCACCCTGAATCCCACCACGATCTTCGACGCGCGGTTCAACTGGACCTTCTTCGATGAGGTTCACGGTACACCGGCGCAGGCCTACAGTCCGACGGAGCTCGGATTTCCGGCCGCGCTCACGACGTCGTCGGAACATGTGCAGCTGCCTTGCGTGAACTTCACCACATCCTCCACGCTTGGCACCTGCGGCACTGCCACAAGCTATCAGAACCTCGGCGATACAAGCTCCGCGATTGATCCCACAACGAGCTACCAGGCCTTTGTGGATATGGTGAAGATCATCGGTCGTCAGACAATCAAGGTCGGCTTCGATGGCCGTCAGTATCGTCTGCGGGTTCAGAGCTACGGCAATTCTTCGGGTGCCTTCAACTTCACGCCGACGTTTGTTGAATCCGGTACGACGGGATCCAATCAAACGTTCGGTGGTGACCTAGCTGACTTCTACTTTGGCCTGCCGACGGTCGGCCAGTACGATCTTGCGGCCCGCGCCGACTACCGCTCCTACTACATTGGCTCGTTCGTGCAGGATGACTGGCGCGCCACCGACCACCTTACCTTCAACCTTGGAATGCGCTTCGACATCGATACTCCCTTTGGCGACAAGTTTGGGCGCACGGTTAGCGGTTTCAATCCGACGGCGACAAATTCCGCCACATCAGGAGCGACTGCGGCATTCACGCCCACAACGGTCAGTGCCGATGGTCAGAGCTTCACGCTGGGTTCGATCAACGCTGCGGGCGGCCTTACCTTTCCAAGTGCCAACGGGGGTGCGCCGTACCAGACCAACAGCGGCTTCTTGAGTCCGCGCATCGGCTTCTCGTATGCGCCGCCGGCGCTGCACGATAAAACTGTAATCCGTGGCGGTTTCGGCATCTTCGTTCAGCCGGAGACGCTCTCCAACCTGAACGCGGCAGGCACCTATTCCTCGACACCGATCAACAACCAGGAGGGTTTCACGGCATCGACCCAGTACGTGGCTTCCACGAACGGCGATCTTACGCCGGCGAACAACCTCAGCAATCCTTTCCCGAGTGGTTTCGCACAGCCGGTGGGGTCTTCTCTGGGTGCCAGCACGTTCCTCGGTCAGGCGATCAGTTTCCTTGCTCCGACCGAGCATGATCCCTATTCCGAACGATATGATCTGGGTTTGCAGCACTCGGTCACGAGCACCACCCTGCTGGAGGTTCTGTATGTCGGTAACCATAGCATTCATCTGCCGATCTCATCACACAATTTGAATGCGACGAAACGCCAGTATCTTACGACCAACCCTTATCTGGATGAAGGGCTTGCCAGTGAGTACGGAAAGACTGTGAACAACCCGTTCAAGAATCTGTTGCCGAACAGCTCGAGCTGCAATGGTGCCACCACCAAGCTGTCCAACCTGCTTGTGCCGTATCCGCAGTTCTGCAACGCTGCTATCACCGAAGAAAACCTGACGATCGGTCAGTCCTACTTCAACAGCGCAATTGTGCACATTGAGCAGCGCGAGAAGCACGGCTTGACGTTGACTGCAAACTACAGCTTCTCCAAGCTGCTGGAGGCCGACACCTTCCTGAACGACCAGGATGCAGGACCGACTTTGCGCGTCTCGCCGTTCGACCACACGCATCACTTTACAACCGGCGCCACGTATCAGCTCCCGTTCGGACGCGGCAAGATGTTCTCGTTCCACAACAGCAGGCTGGCGGATGAGTTACTCGGCGGCTACGTCATCAACGGGGTCTATCAGTTTCAGACCGGCGCTCCGATTGAGTTCTCGGCTGACATCCCGCTCCAGCCGGGCGAGACCATCAGCGACATCAAGAGCAGCCCGCGCAATACGTCGCCCGTTCCTGCCAGCGGGACCGGTAACCCCGCGCTGAATACGTCGGTCTTTGTAACCGGCAGTTCAACGACCTGTCCGACAACCGGTGCGTGCGACGGAACGGTCTTCCTTAACGGTCAATATTCCAATCATCTCCGCACCCTTCCGCAGACCATCTCATCGGTTCGCGGAGACGGCTTCAACAATCTTGACGCGTCGATTTTGAAGGACTTCCACTTCACGGAGAAGAGCTATATTCAGCTTCGCTTTGAAACCTTCAACACGCTCAATCACCCGGTCTTTGCGGCGCCAAACGTATCGAGTGCAACCGCGAGTAACTTCGGCTATATCACGTCCACGTACGCCAGCAGTCTCCCGAGGCAGGTGCAGTTGGGCGCAAGAATCGTTTTCTAACGCATCGGACGGGTCGCCGGCGGGTCTTCCATGTCACGCCGGCGTCCGCCCTGTGACGCTGAAGTCCCGCCGCGTGGACTTTCGAGCAGGATGGAGTTTGGGATGCGAAGGAGGACAGCCTCCTACGTGCCTGAAAGATCGGTGTATCCGGCATGAGGAAAATTCCTTGCAAGCGGAAGATCGTGAATGCTGCGCTTTGCCTCGCTCTCTCGGGTAGCGTGTGCGCTGCACAAGACCGGCGAAAGGTGGTCGAACCCACAATTCCGCCGGTCTGTGTCATCTTGCCTGCTTCGTTGATGCTGCACGATGGTGCGCTCGCAGCTGACGATGAAAGCAGGCTCGACACTGCGCGGCTGCAACACGCGCTTGCTGAGTGCGCGCAAGGCAGGGCGGTGGAACTGGCACCCTCCGGGACCAAAGATGTTTTTCTTAGCGGGCCGTTGCAGATCCCATCCGGTGTCACACTGCTGGTCGATCGAGACGTCACCCTTCTGGCATCGCGTGATCCTCGTCTCTATGAGGTGCAGCCTGGAAGCTGCGGGGTGGTCAACGATGCGCCGTCGGGATGCAAGCCGCTGCTATCGATTGCAGATGCAGCGGGCGCCGCGATCATGGGAGACGGTGTCATCGATGGACGCGGTGGAGAGACTCTGCTGCACCAGAGCATTACCTGGTGGGATCTCGCAGAGAAGGCACGCAGCGGAGGCAGACAACAGGTTCCACGATTGATCGTCGCCGATCGGTCGAACAACGTCACGCTCTATCGCATCACCCTTCGTGACTCAGCAAACTTCCATGTAGTCTTCAGCCGCGCGCATGGCTTCACGGTGTGGGGTGTAAAGATCGATACGCCCCAACATGCACGCAACACGGACGGCATCGACCCCGGCTCTGCCGAAGATATCAGCGTCCTGCACAGCTTCATCCGTACCGGGGACGACAACATCGCGATCAAGGGAAGCGAGGGCGGGGTCGGGTACATGACCGTGGCGGACAACCATTTTTACTGGGGCCACGGCTTGTCGATCGGCAGTGAAACCTACGGTGGTGTGCACGATATCCTGGTGCAACAGCTCTCGCTCGACGGACCCGACAACGCCATACGAATCAAGAGCAATCCGTCGCGCGGTGGGCTCGTGGAGCGCGTAACTTACACCGATGTTTGCATACGGAATGCCAGGTGGCCCATCCTGCTGCAAACCAACTACAACAACCCGGGTCCGTTCAGCGATCGCGTCCCTCTCTACCGCGAGATCCTTTTGCACGATGTCAGGATTTTGGGAGGGGGAGCTGTAAGCGTGGAGGGTTTCGACGCGCAGCATCGGCTCTCGATAACGCTCGATGGCGTGTTGCTCGACGATCCGAAGCGCTACCGGCTTACCGCGGATCATGCTGCAATCACCTATGGGCCAGGTCCCACCAACTTCGTTCTCAAGGGGGATGATGTAACGGCATCGGGAGCGCCCCGAGCAGGGACACTTGCACCTTGCAGCGCCATGTTCGTTCCATTCGAAGCCGCGAAATGAATCGGTCTTACGGGCGAGTTGCGATGATAGCCTGCCGAACGCAGCTTGCATTGGTTCCTTCGGCGTCCACCAGGTCGTCTCCTGCTACCACCAGCTGCTTCGCTCCGCCGAGCCGTGTAACTGGGCATGACCACCGAGAAGCAAAGGCTCAAACCGATTGAAGCTGTCTTGAGGATCAGCACGAGCAAAGGGATTGCCGTGTAAGCGTCATTCCTCGCACCCCACAGGCGCTAAGTCTTATCGGGGTTTGAGGCCAATTGCATGCCCTGGCAGCGGTACCGGGGCCCAATCGGCTGCCCATTGCGATGCTTTGGGCCCCATGACGAGATCGAGCTTCGCGCCGCCGAGAATGTCCTCGTAGGTGATGACGGGGGTGCTGAGCGCTCTTCCATTCAGCATCGCCGATTGAATGTAGACGTTGTTCGCGCTGTTGTTGCTGGCGGTCACCGTGAAGGTTTTCCCGTTGGAGAGCTTCAGCGACATACGGTTGAAGAGCGGACTGCCGAGCATGTACTCCCCTGACGCTGGATTGACCGGATAGAAGCCGAGTGCGGTAAACAGGTACCACGCAGACATCTGCCCACAATCGTCATCGCCATCGAGCCCGGCGGGCAGGTTGGCGTATTCCGCGGCAGCGATCTCCCGCACCTTGGTCTGGGTCTTCCACGGCTCGCCGCTGAAGTCGTAGAGGTAGCCGTAGTGGTGGCTTGGCTCATTTTTGTGCACATTGTGATTGCCGCTGAAGTGCTCATCGAGCCGCGCGTTGTAGTTCTCTTTGCCGCCCATCAACTTCATCAATCCTGGAAGGTCCTGCATCACGGCAAAGGTATAGACCCAGGTGTTTCCTTCGGTCCAGCCTGCATCGGGCGCAGCCCACGAGCCATCCAGGTTACGCGCCTGCATGAATCCGGTGGATTTGTTGAAGATGTTCTCGTAGTCGTGGGCGCGATTCTGAAAGAACTCAGCATCGCTTTCCTTGCCCAGCTTCTTGGCTACCTGCGAGACGCACCAGTCATCGTAGGAGTCCTCTAGCGTCCGCGAGGCTGATTCCGCGGTGGTATCCGCCGGAACGTAGCCTACCTGCTTGAGGTAAGTGAGGCCGGCTCGCGCCTCGTAGGGTGTGTCCTGCTCCCGGTCGGACCAGCGCCGCAGCGTGTCTCCATCCGGAGGTGTCATGGCATCCTTATAGACTGCCGCCCAGGCCAGGTCGTAGTCGAAGCCCTTGAAGCCTTTGCGAATCGCTTCGGCAACCAGCGAGTCTGCATGAGTTCCAATCATGATGTTGGTATAGGAGGGGTTCGGCCACTTTGGCATCCAGCCGCCCTCCTGGTAGTTCTGCAGCAGGGCGCGAATCATACCGTCGATGCGCTCTGGCGCAAGCAGAGTCAAGAGGCTGAACTCGGCGCGAAACGTGTCCCAGATGGAGAACGCGGTGTACGACTCGCCAGGATGGATCTTGTCGTCGTAGGCGCTGTAGTAGCGCCCGTACTCGGAGAAGATTCGGGGATAGAGCATCGCGTGGTAGAGCCCCGTGTACACGATCTTCCGCTGATCTTCGCTTGCGCCTTCGAGGCTGACGCGTTCCAGCTTTTCGTTCCAGGCATCGCGCAGCTTTGCTCTGACGGAGTCGAAGGCCCACTGCGGAATCTCGTGTTCGAGATTCTGACGGGCCTGGTCCACGCTGAGGAATGAGGTTCCGACTCGCACCTCGATGACCTCGTTCTGTGCCGTATTGAAGCGCGCGTACGCTCCCGTTGCCTGGTGTGGATCCTGCTGCGTGGGTCCGTAGGTTCCGGATGCGGCGAAGGGCTTGCGGAACTGCACGACGAAGTAGCCTTCGAAGTTGACGAGTTTCAACGGTCCAAGATTGGAGTCGGTCCGCGCCGGGTTGAACCCGGTGATCTCGTTCCGCGCGACATCCACCCTGGCCAAACCGGGGATGTCTGGGCGAGAGGCTTCGATCACAATCATGGAAGACCGATTCGCCGGGAACGTGAAGCGCAGATAGGCACACCGCTCGGTGGCGGTCATCTCCGTCTTGATGACACGGCTACTGCCAGCGTCCAGCTTTACGGAGTAGACGTCTGGCCGCGCTGTTTCGTCAGCGTGCCGGAATGGCAGCTTGCGCTCGTCGGGCGTCGCCTTCAGGCGATCGAGCTCCGGGATGATGGTGACGTAGCCGTAGTCGCCCATCCAGATGGCTGGCTGATGCGTGCCCATGAAGCCGGAGATGGTCGTGTCGTCGTAGTTGTAGGAGACTCCGCCGAGCTTGTTCTGGCGGGTCTGCGGTGTCCAGTTTGTCATGCCGAAGGGTGGGGTGACGAAGGGCATGGTCCCGCCGTAGCCGATGGGTCCGTTGCCTGTGCCGATCAGGGGATTGACCCACTGCAACGGATCCTGCGCATGAGAGAAGCAGGAGAACGTGAGGCTGAACAGCAAGACAGTCCAAGCAGAGATGGCTTGCAGGGGAGATCCAGAATGTTCCATCGTGTTCGACCCTTCCTTCGTTGTTGCGGAACGAGACGATCGGCTGAGGCAAATTGCCCAGCCGATCGTCTCCCTTGCAGAGATTGTTCTTCGAACCAGAGAGCGGTGAATCGCTTTGGGACTGGTACCCCTGAGTTGAGTGTCAGCGTGCCAGCGCCTCTTGTACGCCAGAGTACCCTGAGGATGCCAGGTTATTCTTTGTCGACGCTGGATTCTGCACAGCTTGCTGGCGCGTTGACCGGGTTACAGCGCGCGACTTTGGCGCCGTCCGGCAGCGCGACGAAGAAGTGTCCGTCCCACTTTGCGGGTTCGCTGGCGGGGTAGTCGGTGCTGAGAATCTGCGCGCCGCTGGCGATCATCGCGTCTCGTCGCGTGGTGTCGTCGGCGCGGGCTTCTTTGGTGTCGGCGTCGGTGCGGGTGCGGATGAGATACCCTTTGCGGACCAGCGCGGCGATATCCGCCGCGGACCCGTCGTTGCGTTCGAGGAACGCGGCATCGGGCTGCCCGGGGGTCGAGTTGGTGAACAGGACTCGCCCGCGCAGGGAGGGATGATCTTCGAGATACATCGGGCCCATCGGCCGCTGATCCATGAGAAAGACGACCTTGCCGCGTGCGCTTTCAAGCGCAGGCCAGTGGCCTGTAAGCACCGCTTCCTCAAGGGTGCCGAAGCTTCCGCGCACGTCGTCGGGAGTGATCATCTCGTCATTCGGAAACACGGAGCGAATCTCTGCATCGAGCGCGTCGAACGTGGCGGGGGTAAATTGCTCCGGCTCGGTAAGGTGCAGCGCCGAAACCGCGTTCTGCTTGGTCTCCACCAGGATGAAGATGGGGATGTGGCGTGGGTGGTCGTTGGACCAGGCGCGCACCTCCGCCAGGCAGGCGGTAAACGGCTGGCAGTTGCTGCGGTAGTCCACGTCCTGTACGTGCATCACCTTGAAGCCAGGCTTTTCCATGATGCCGTCCGGATCGAATGGAGGATCGGCTGGCAGACCTGCGGTCGCGACCATGGCGGGGCCCGACGGGTGCGCGTAGCGGCCGCCCTTGCTGTCGGCGAAGACGTCGAGCTCGATCTGCCGGACGCCGCTGTCGAGTTGTCGCGTCAGGGAAGGATGCGCGTATTCCAGACCCTTGTACGCCTGCGCATACTTTTGCTGCCAGATCTTCGTCTCGCTGGGCGCGATGCCGGCGTGATAGCTGTTGTGGGTGCCGATCACCTGGATCTGGTTCATCTTGACCGTTCCTGCGGGAAGGCTGGCGATGGTCGGGGCGTCAGCCGGAACGTTGGAGTGGAAGCTCTCGTCACGCGCGCCGCTGCAAAGGGGCGAGACCGCGTCCGAGAGCGATGGCGGCGGAGTGGTCGTGCCCCAGGTACTCGGTGCCGAGCCCATCGTCAGTTCCAGCGTTCCTCCGTCTGCGATCTGCGCGTGCCGGAACCATGCGGTTGGCAGCGGCTGCCCGTTGAGAGTCGCCGATTGCACGTAGCGATTGATGCGCTGGGCGTCGAGGTTCTTCGCCACGATGCGCAGCGTCTTGCCGCCGGCGAGCTTCAGGTCGGCCTCGGGAAATGTCGGTGTCCCGATCAGGTAGATGTCCTGGCCAGCGTTCGGGTAGAAGCCGAGCGAGTTGAAGATGAACCAGCTCGACATGGCGCCGGAGTCGTCGTTGCCCGGGATGCCGGAGCGTTCAGCCGTGAACCACTTTTCGAGCTCCGAGCTGATGACGTCGGCGGTGTGGTCGGGGCGGCCGGCCCAGGCATAGAGCATCGGCAGCAGAAATCCCGGTTCGTTGGTCACGTCGAAGTGCTGCCGGTAGAAGATGTTGTCGAGACGCCGCACGAACATCTGCTTGCCACCGGCTAGCTCCATGACGCGCTTTACATCCTGCGGCGCGTACAGCGAATACGTCCACAGATCGCCTTCGTAGAAGAAGTCCGGCCAGGTGCCGCGAACCTGCAGGTCGGGCGCAGCCCAGCTGCCGTCCGGGTTCCGGGGGCGCAGAAAGCCTTTGAAGCCCTCGTCGAACAGGTTCTTGTCCCACAGGTTCTGCCAGTTGTTCGCCCGTGCGGCAAACATCTTCGCGTCCGCTTGCTTGCCGAGGCCGCAGGCTACTTCGGCGATGGAAAAGTCGTCGTAGGCGTACTCGACCGTGCGCGAGCCGGAGCGCTCGTCGGCCAACGTGACAAAGCCTTTGGAGTTGTAGTCGAGGATTCCGCCGCGGCCTTCCTTCTGAGGGTTCTTCGGAGGTACGGAGGCATCCTTGAGCATTGCCTGGAACGCTGTGTCGTAGTCGATACCCTTGAGACCTTTTACCCATGCGTCCGCCACCACGACGTTGGCATTGGACCCGCCCTGGGTGCGTCCGTTGTCGTTGCCGCTGCGCGCATCGGGCATGTAGCCGCCGTGGCGGTAGATGTCGACCAACGAGCGGATGAGGTCGCGCTGCCGATCCGGCGCGATGAGCGTCAACAGCGGGCCGGAGCTGCGGTAGGTGTCCCAGATGGCGTAGTAGTCGTCGTAGTACGGCTCGGTCGATTTCCAGTCGGGGTTCTCGCCGGTGCGGTCGCTTGGCATCAGCATGGTGTGGTAGAGCGCGGAGTAAATCTGGATGCGTTTGGATTCAGTCTCACCATGCAGGACGATCTTCGATAACGCTTCGTTCCAGGTATCGTGCGCTGCGGAGCGAACCTTGTCGAAGTTCCACCCCGGGGTCTCTTGGTCCATGGTCGCGCGAGCCTGCGCCATGCTGACGAAGGAGATCGCCACCTTCGCCTTCACCACCTGCCCGGAGCGCGGAGCAAGGTCGAACGTTGCGCCGAGACCCTTGTCTTCATTGACCGATGCATCTCGACTTGGGGTCAGCTCGGAGCCGGTCCATGTGCGCACCCCGGTGGCGGGGGCGTCGAGCATCATGGAGAAGTAGACGCGGTACTCGCCGCCCTTGTTCCACCCGCCGGCGTAGCGCCCGAAGCCCTGGATCTCGCGATTGGAGAGGATGTGCACCTCGCCGCCGAGGAAGCGCTGGCTCTCTGAACCCGCACCCTTATCCAGGCAATGCTGAATATCGACGGTGATGTGCGCCTCGCCAGCTTTGCCGAAGGTAAAGCGATCGACCGCCACGCGTCGCGTTGCCGTCAGCTCTACGGTTGTATTCCAGCGGCTGAGCCTGGTTGAGTAGTAGCCAGGATGATTGACCTCATCCTCTCGGGGAGATGCGACGTCGTCGAGCTTCAGCGGGCCGGTGACCGGCATGATGCGGATGTTACCGTACTTGCCTTGGGCCCCACTCAGGTGCGTCTGGCTGAAGCCAACGACCTTGCCGTCGCTCCAATAGCCAAAACCCGACGCGCGCCCATCCCAGGACTCCATGTCGGGCCCGGGCTTGATCATGCCGAAGGGCAGGGCGGCGCCGACGAAGGTATTGCCACCCCAATCCACTCCGAGGAAGGTGTAGACGTTCTTCGTAAAATCCGTCGCCTGCTGCGCGAACATCGAGGATGTGGACAACAATGCAAGCGCCAACGCGAATCTGATCCGAAACATGGAACTCCCTTTTGCAAGCTCACAACCTGAGGCAAACTGTCGCTTTTTGCGAACCCAGCTTTGAACGAAGCGGGGCCTATGTTTCAGCCCCGCCTGCCCGCCAACCAGACGACCCTAGAACGAGTACCGCAGGCTCAACTGCAGCGAGCGCTGGTTGTTCTTCTGCGTGACCTTGCCGAAGGTTGGGCTCGAGGTGTCGCCGTAAGCAGCCTGGTCCACATAAGTCGAGTCCGGCGAGTTCCAGTTGGGATGGTTCGGGAAGTCGAAGGCATCCACCCGAAAGTTGAGAGTGCTGGTTTCGTAGATGGGGAACCTCTTCTGCAGCGACGCGTTGTAGTAGGACTGGCCGGGCGCTCGCAGGATGTTCCGGTTCCGCTGCGAGGTGAACGTTCCTGGCGTGGGGGTCGTGAAGTTTTGCACGCCACCCGTGGTTGGCGCGAACCAGTAGTTGTTATCCGTGTTGGTGCTGGAGAAGTGGCCGTTCCCCTTGAGCATCGACCCTGGCGACACCTGCAGCAGCTGGCTGCCGCTGCCGGCTCCCACACCGGCGATATCCTGCGACGTGGCGACGGAGAAGGGTGCGCCGGTTTGGAACTGGTAGGACTGGGTGAGTTGCCAGCCGGCCAGTCCCTCCCGCAGCAGCGGATTGTCGCTCTTGAAGGGAATCTCGTAGACTGCGCTCGGCACCAGCACCTGCCGGATGTCGTAGTCGGACGGTCCGCAGATTCCGTGGATGTCGAACGTGTTCGGCACCACCTGCTTCTGGAAGGAGTCGCAGTCGCGCGACGACGCGTACGTGTAGGCGACGTTGAAGCCGATTCCGTGCGAGAAGCGCCGCGTCACGTTCACCTGCAAGCCGTCGTAGGTGGCGGTGTCGCCCTGTTTGACGAGGTTGATGGGGCCGTATCCCTTGAAGGGGCGGAGATAGTTGGTGTTCAAGCCGGCGTTCGCCGGGTTCGTCAGCGTGCCGGTGGGGAGCTGGTTGACGTTGGCCGCATACTGCTGGTGAATTGCATGACGCCCGACGTAGGAGACCTCCGCCACTGTGCCAAAGCCGATTTCACGCTCGGCTGAAACATTCCAGATGTAGGCTTCAGGCTGGGGCGACTGCTGATCGATATCCCCGGAGAGCAGTGGATAGGAGCCGTTTGCGCCGCCTCCCGGATTATCCACCGAACCCAGGCTGAGCGACGCTACCTGCTGCAAGGGCGGGATGCCGCCGGCGAAGACGAAGTCCGATACACCCTGCCGGTTGGTATAGCGCCCGAAGCCTGTACGCAGTACCGTCTTGTTATCCAACGAGTAGGCGATTCCGACGCGAGGCTGGAACAGGAACGCCTGTACATGGGTGAAGCCGCGCGGCAGGTTGTGGAACAGATAGTTGTAGGCGGTCGACTGCGCCGCCACCACGTGCGGCGCCGCGTTCGAGGTAAAGCCGTTGCCCCAGAGCACGGTGCCGTCGTATGGATCGCCGGAGCCGGCGATCGGATTGCCGGTCGTTGGATTTACCTGCACTGCGGTCGCCGGATTGTAGTACGCCGGATCGAAGCTGCCCGCGTTGTTGTATTCGCTGTAGTAGGGATGGATGCTGGTGTAACGAAGCCCGTACTCCAGGTGCAGCTTGGGAGTTGCCTTGAAGGAGTCCTCGACGAAGCCTTCGAACAGGTTGCCACGATAAGGCGTTTCGTCGCGTGCTCCTACTTCGGCATAGGTGTAGTAGAGTCCGAGTGCCGCGTCCGCAACGTCATACCCGGTGCCGTTTGGGTTCTGCGAGCTGAAGTCGAACTGACCATTCTGGTTGTTCGTCTGGCCTGCGTTAGACGCCGAGAAGGCAATCTGATCGCGGTCGTTCTCGCCCGAACGCTCAAACAGGAAGCCAGCCTTCAGCACGTGGTCGCCGATGATGCGTGTAAAGGTGTCGGAGTAGTCGAAGATCTCGCCCTGCGAATGAGAGGGATACGTGCTGCCGTCCATGGTCGTAATGCTGGAGGTGGTGAGGAACTGGACGGTAGGAATCTTGTTCGGAAGGTCCTTTGTTCCGGGATAAAGAAAGGGATAGTTGATCCCGTAGCTAGCCCGCGAGTAGGCCGCCCCCTGGCCGTTGTAGGCCTGCTGCGACTCGTCGATGCTGAGCCGCGCGGCGTCGTGGCTCGCCGTGAGCAGGACCTCATTGGTGGTCTTGGAGTTGATGGTCCTGACCCAGCTGATCGAGCCGGTTTCGTTGGGACGATTGTAGAGCCGCGGCACGGTGTCGAAGGCGGCGGAGAAGGGATTGTCTTCGTGGTAGAAGAAGTGGTTCAAGCGGAACCGGATATAGTCCTTCTGCGTGGGAAGGATGTCGAGGTTGCCGGTGTCCACCTCCTGGTGCGCTGGATAAGGAGCGATCTGCAGCAGATTCTCCGTGCCCAACTGGAAGTTCGGCGTGGGCGTCGGATAGATGGACAAGAGCCCTACACCGTTTGGACTCAACCGGCTCATCGGGATGATGTTGCCGGGGAAGCAGCCGGGGCCGCCCGTGGTCGCACTGCATGCCATTCCCTTGGCTACGAGCAGGGGATCCTTGATGTAGTGCGGCGAACTGCCTGTGAGCAGGGAACTGAAGTCGCCGGTCTTAAATGCGGGGTTCGGAACCGTTACCGGAGCCGTGGGCGTTGTCGGATCGATCGTGAACTCCTCCGCATACAGGAAGAAGACCTTACCCTTCGGGATAAGGCGTGGAACGAACAGCGGCCCGTTGATGTCTCCACCGAACTGGTTGAAGGTGAACGGCGCGACGAAGTTGGTCTTCAGGGCCTCGGGATACGCCGGATTGTTGTTGTTCGTCGTGTTGTGGTTCCGAACCCAGGTGTTCGCGTTCAGGTCCGGATTCTGAAAGTAGTCGTACAGGCTGCCGTGGAAGTGCTCGCCGCCGCTCTTCTCGACGATGCGAATCTGGCCGCCGATCGACCGCCCGTATTCCGCCGGGTAGTTCGTTGCCAGTACCTGCACCTCCTGCACCGCGTCCAGGTCGACCGACCCCACGGAGTCGCCGCTCGCCCGCACGCGCACTGCGACGGCCCCGTCGTAAGTGATCAGGTTGTCGCGTTCGCGTCCGCCGTTGATCTGGATCGCGCCCAGGCCGGTGGAGTAGTTGAAGGACGAGATGTTGCTCCCGGTACCGGCGGAGTTCGCGGTCACTCCGCTCGTCGGCCCGCTGGTGATGCCGGCCATCGTCAACGCAACGTAAATCGGGTTGCGTCCATTCAGCGGCAGGCTATCCACCTGCTTGCTCGTGATCACGCGGCCCAGTGTGGCCGTGTCTGGGTCCAAGGGCGTTTCGTCTGCTGTCACCTGCACCGTCTGAGTATCCGCTCCCACCTTCAAGGGCACGTTCACGGTTGCGGGCAGCGAAGGATCCACCGGATTGTTCGTCACCGTCTGCTGGCTGAAGCCCTTTGCCACCACGACCACGGTATAGGTGCCCGGAGCGATCCCGCTTACCCGGTAGAAGCCGGATGCGTTCGTGACCGTGCTCCGTGCGAGCCCGGTGGTTTCGTTTTTCACCGTAACCTGCGCCCCTGCCACCACCCGGCCGCTTGCGTCGGTCACAGTTCCTGTGACTGCGGAGTTATCCGACTGCGCCATCGCCGAAGGAGTGGCGAGAAGCGCCGCAGGCACGACCACCATGCTCGTCAGCGTCGCGGCCTGCAGCAACCCAGCAAGTCGCCGGACGCCCGACGTGCTTCTCGGGTTCTTCCCGGCGATCGTTGATTTCTCCTGATACACCACCATGATGCCTCCATGAATTGTTCGCCGCGCCTGATTGCCGATCCTCATCCAGGCCACTCTTCTTTGAGCTTGTGCACTCTTCGGTCGCGGGGACGTGTCACCATCCTTTGGGCAATGCGCCGCACGAAACAGGGGTTTACACGGTGGAAGATCCCGCTCTTACCCGGGGTGAGCCTCCCAAACGTCTCTCTGTGAATGAGTTAGGTCGAGATGAAAATCCCGCTAGGCACGGTTTGCTTTCCACGGGTGCTCACCCCGGCTATTGACGACGCATTCACCAAACGTCCTTAGAGTGAAGTTGGACGTTTGTTCGCCACTCTCAACGTACTCGAAGGCCCTATGCCAACCAGCGCTCCCGAGACCGTCCCTATCTCGAAAGCCGGCGTCCCACGTCAACCGTTGCTGCCGCCCCGCGCCCGGTTGCCCCGCGATGCCAGATCCGGCTCCGACGCCAACGGGAAAGACCCAAGATGGAGACTCGTTCTACGCATCGCGGAGAGCCGTAGCCTGGGCAAATCTCCGCTCCTTGCCGACTTTCTGCGCTATGTCTGCGACCGGCAGATTCGCGGCAAAGACGAAGAGATCACCGAACAGCAGATCGGGGTCAAGGTCTTCGGGCGTCCGGAAGGGTACAACTCCAATGACGACAACATCGTTCGCAACTACGCACGAACCTTGCGTAAGCGGCTCGAAGACTACTTTCGCAAGGAAGGTCGCGACGAACCCGTCATCCTTTCCATCCCTCGCGGCGGTTACATTCCTGTCTTCTCGCCCCGCGACGAGCCCCTCATTGAGCCGGAGAGTCAAACGGCGGGAGCTCTGGATCAACAGGCTGATGTTTGCGTCTCCGAAGCTCCATGCACAGGCGAAGTTGCACCTGGCGTAGAGGAGTGCGTCGAAGTTCCAAAGGTGACGCCGATTGCAGCGCCTCCGCGCTCTATTTCTAATGGGGCGCTGACCGCCGGTGCCATCCTGCTCGCCTTCGTGACCGCGCTTTGCGGCTACTTCGCGGGACAGGCCCGCACAGCAACATGGCAACCCTTTTCATCCCATGCGACGCGGGTCAGCCATCAATTTTGGAGCACGCTCTTCGACCAGCATCGCGACACCTTCGTCGTCCCAGCCGACGGCGGCCTGGTGATGATGCAGAGCTTTACCCGGGAGAAAGTCAATCTCCCCGACTACGTCACCGGCATCTACCGCTCGCCCGAAGAGATTGCCCGCGGCATGGAAGGATTTGTTTCCGTAGCCCCCAAAGATCAGGCTCGGCTCACCAGCAAGGTAGCCGTCCTTGCTTCGCGTCGCTACACCAGCGTCGCCGACCTCGGCATCTCCTCACGCCTCTCGCAACTGCGAGAGATCGTCCCCGAACGCCTTGTCGTACGCTTCGCGCGCGACCTGCATATCGATGACCTGCACGCGGCGAACGCGATCCTGATCGGATCGAACGACGCCAATCCATGGGTAGCGCTCTTCGAACCCCAGCTCAACTTTCAGTTCACGCCCGGCACCGAGTATGGTGGCTCCGGAGCGATCGTCAACACCCATCCGCTGCCCAACGAAGCCACGGTCTTTCGCAGCATCACCGGTGACCCCGCAAACCGCACCTACGGCCTGATCGCTTACGTCCCCAACCTCGAAAATACAGGACACGTGCTCCTGATCGAAGGAGTCAACATGGCCGGCACGCAGGCCGCCGGCGACTTCCTCTTCTCGCCCGAGCAGATGCAGCCGATGCTCGACCGCGCCCGCGACTCCCAGGGCAACCTTGAACCGTTTGAGATCCTGGTTGAAACCAGCAGCATCGGTGCAGCCGCATCTCGTTCCCGCGCCCTCAGCGAGCGCGTGCACCCAACGGCCGCCGGCAAATCTTCATAGAAGGGCGCTGGATTGGGCCAGACGCGCGTCATCGACGCGGGATTTACACTCGAATCTTCGCACGCAGCGCGCCCGCGGAAGATGGGGGTTCCTCCAGCGTTCTTGCTGTCTCATCCTTAGTGATGTCCGCCAAGGGCATGGATGGCGATGGCACCGCCGAGCGCAGCCAGGAGAGCCACCGGCATGGCGATTGCACCCACGCGTAGAAACTTCCAGAAGCTGACATCAAGCTTTTCCTTGCGCAGCGCGAGCAGCCAGAGAATGGTCGCAAGCGAACCGGTGACGGAGAGGTTCGGGCCGAGGTCCACGCCGATAAGCACAGCATTTGCAAGCAGACCCTTTACGTGCGCTGCCTGGATCGTTCCGCCGGCGAGGAGTCCGAGCGGAAGGTTGTTGATCACGTTGTTGCCCATTCCAACGACGAAACCGATAAGGATAGCGCTGACGGCTGGTGTGAACCGTTGCGCCCTGCCCAGCCATGCCAGTGTGAGGCCGAGCGCTCCCTGGCTTTCTACCGCGTCCACCACGATGAAAAGCCCGGCTACGAGGAACAGTGTTCCCCAACTGATCTCTTTTGCCAGCTTGAGCGGATTCTGTTTGGCCTTGAACGAGACAACGGCCGTAATAGCCAGCGATGTCAGGCATGTCGGCAGGCCAAGGTCCTTCTTCAGAGCAGAAGCTGTCAGCAGAACGCCGACCATGGCCGCGAGACCTGCGAGAACCAGCTTGCCGTTGGTGCTTAGCGGCGAGTCCTCAACCTCGGCATCGATGGACTTGCGAAGCTGATGGCGAAAGAGGAAGCGCAGCACGAGGAAGGTTACGACGATCGACAGCAGGGAGGGAAGGGCGAATGACGCGAGCCACTGCCCCAGCGAAGGCATCCCGGTGTGAAAGACGACGAGGTTCGCCGGGTTCGAGATGGGAAGAACGAAGGATGCCGCGTTGGCGATGAGCGCGCAAACGAAGAGATAAGGAAGCGGCTCGACCTTTGACTTCCTTACGGCCGTAAGAATCGCCGGAGTGAGCACCACGGCGGTCGCATCGTTCGACATAAAGATGGTGACAAGCGTTCCGGCGCCGTAGATGAGAGCGAACAGGCGGGAGCAGGAGCCGTTCGCACGGCGAACCGCGAGCGCGGCGACCCAGTCGAAGACGCCTTGCTCCCTAGCCAGCTCCGAGAGGAGCATCATGCCGATAAGAAACAGGTAAACGTCCGTGCCTTCCGCCACTGCCTTGCCGGCCAGTGAGAGTGGCACAAGACGAAGCGCGACGAGCAGCAGTGCTCCCCCGCCGATCCACCAGACCTCGGGGATGCCGCGAGGCCGTATGAGCATAAGCAGGATCGATAACGCGACGATTGAAGGGAGTAAGAGATGTGAGAGGTTCGCCGAGATCATTACCACTTCTTTCCGTACTTGTTGGGGGCAGCTGTGTGCCGGGCAAGCGACAGGGGCCCCGAGCTTATTATCACAGCGCAGGGTGCGGGTCCGAGTGCGATCCGGGACAACGGCAGCGGCGTTTCGTTGGAAGCTGCAGGAGGCAAAGCCCGCGCGGCCGCTCCCATGAGCCAGTTGTACATGCCTCCGCAGGAAAGAAGGAAAAGTGTGGGAGGTCGAACGTATAGGTTTTTTTTGAAGTCAGGCCACTTCCGTTTTCGTTGCGGCATCTCTAGAGCTGTCTGGGGGGCTCGCAACGATGTCGGGAAGCAGCGAACGACGTTCCAGAATCGAGTTCGCTCTCGCCGATTCCAAGCTCGACGCTCTTCTTTGTAGTTCATCTACGGAAGTCCTGCTCTTGACGGGCTACTGGCCGGTGATGTCTTCGAGCATTGCGATCTTCGCCCGTGGTGGCGATGTGCGGCTGATTGTTCCCGAAGACGAAGTCGAGCTTGCACAGAAGGCTTCTTCTGTAACGTTGATCCCATACAAGCCGGCCGGTCTGAAGACCCTGGACCCACCACTGGAACTGCTGCGCAAGCCGCTTGCGCAGACGCTGCATGAGATGGGCCTGGAGAGGTCCACCATCGGACTTCAGCTCGGCGAAGGCGTTCAACCTTCGAGCTACGCCGTCTCGTACGAGTTTCGATCTTCGCTCCTCAAGCTGCTGACTGAGCTGACTCCCGATGCCAGCTTCCGTAAAAGCGATGAGTTGCTCGAGTCGTTGAAAGCTGTCAAAACGCCTGCAGAGTTGGAGCTGCTGAAACATGCCTGCGAGTTGGCTGGCCTGGCCTTTGCGCGGGCGCAGCAAGTGATTAAGGCGGGCTTGCGCGAGACGGAGGTTGCCGCCGCGGTGCAGGCGGAGTTCGAGTCGGCACCTTTGGCGAAGCAGTTTGAGCGCAGCTACGGCTACTTTTTCTGCATGTCGGGTCCAAACTCGGCGAAGGCATCCGCGGCTTATGCGCGGACGCGGCAGCGGGAACTCGAGCACGGCGACCTGGTGATGATTCACGGCAACACCTGCGCCGACGGCTACTGGACGGATATTACGCGCACGTTCACGGTGGGCCCACCATCCGATCGGCAGAGTGAGCTTCGCAGCGGAATCATGCAGGCGAGAGCGGCTGGATTGGCTGCTATTCGCCCGGGCGTGACTGGCTCTGATGTGGACCGTGCTGTGCGCTCGGTCATGCAGGAGCATGGGCTGGGTGACGCGTTCAAGCATGCGACGGGCCACGGAGTTGGCTACTCCGCTGCGAACCCTAACGGCTTACCGCGTATTCACCCCCTCTCCCACGATGTGCTGGAAGCGGGAATGACCTTCAATGTGGAGCCGGCCGCATACTTTGACGGCTATGGCGGAGTGCGTCACTGCGACCTGGTCGCTGTGACTGACGATGGCGCGGAGGTTCTGACTCAGTTCTAGAGATCGTTCTGATTCAGTTCCAGACAACGAGAGGACAACGATGCTTGAGGGCGCGAGGATCACAGGGTCGAGTGTGAGGGTGTACACGGTACCAACCGATGCACCGGAAGCAGACGGCACCTTCGCCTGGAAGAGCACCACAATGGTTCTGGTGACGCTTGAAGCCGGCGGCAAGTGTGGGCTCGGCTACACGTATGCCGCGGCCGTGACTGGCAAGCTGGCCCACAGCTTGCTGCAGAAGGTGGTGCATGGGAAGGATGTCTTCGCTCACAGTGCCATCCTCCAGGCGATGTACCACGAGGTGAGGAACTCGGGCGAGACCGGGATTGACGTGATGGCCATCTCGGCGATCGATCTTGCATTATGGGACCTGAAGGCACGGCTGCTCGACTGCGCGCTCGTCGACGTTCTTGGCATGGTGCGCCCAGCCATTCCGGTATACGGCAGCGGCGGCTTTACCTCGTACGACGACAAGCAGTTGATGGCGCAGCTTGGAGGATGGGGCGAGCGCGGCTTCACGATGGCGAAGATGAAGGTGGGCACGCATCCGCAAGACGACCCGCGGCGGGTTGAGCTTGCGCGCAAGACGATTGGTGCGGAGGTGGAGCTGTTTGTCGACGCGAACGGTGCTTATACCGTGACGCAGGCCATCGAACTCGCTCATACCTTCTCTGCGCAGGGTGTCCGGTGGTTCGAGGAGCCGGTGAGTTCCGATCATCTGACGGGTCTGCGCCAGGTGCGCGAACGGGCACCGCTCGGCATGGATGTCGCGGCCGGCGAGTATGGCTACACGGCCTGGTACTTCCGGTGCATGATCGATGCCGAAGCCGTGACCATCCTGCAGGCCGATGCGACGCGTTGCGGCGGCATCAGCGGCTTTCTAAATGCGGCAAGTCTCTGCTGGGCTGCCAACCTGCCCTTGTCCTCGCATTGCGGACCGAGCATGCACCTGCATGTGTGCTGTGCGGTGCCGCGGGCTATCCATATGGAGTATTTCCACGATCACGTTCGTATCGAACAGATGTTCTTCGACGGCTTCTGCGAGCCGGTCAACGGTCGGATGTCTCCGGATCGCTCTCGGCCAGGGATGGGACTGGAGTTGAAGGAAGCTGATGCGGCACCGTATCTGATTTCGTAACAGAAGTTGTCCAATCAACCGGCGCGGCTCTGCTCGCCCCGCCCACAGCAGCAAAAGGAGAAGCGATCATGGCAAAGCAGGTTTCGGATCTCATCGTAGAACGGCTGATCGAGTGGGGCGTGGATACCATCTTCGGTTACCCAGGCGACGGGGTTGACGGGTTCTTCGAATCGCTGCGCACGCACAAGGATCAGCTCAAGTTTATCCAGGTGCGGCATGAAGAAGCGGCTGCCTTCGCGGCATGTGGGTATGCCAAGTACACAGGCCGGCTGGGCGTATGTTGTGCGACCTCCGGGCCGGGCGGAGTGCATCTGCTGAACGGCCTGTACGACGCCAAGTGCGACCTGCAGCCGGTACTCGCGATCACGGGACATACCTTCTCGGACCTGATTGGCATGGACTACCAGCAGGACGTGGATCTCGACAAGTTGTACATGGATGTGGCGGAGTTCAACGAGCGCGTCATGAGCGCGCCGCATGCGATCAACGTGGTCGACATGGCCGTGAGGACGGCGTACGGACGCCGCGGCGTGGCGCACATCTGCATCCCCAAGGACATTCAGGAATGGAAGGTCTCGGACGATCACCGCAGCAATGCGAACCCGAAGCATCATAGCGCCGACTACAAGGTTGGCTCCTACGCGAGGCCCGCGCCATCTCAACTGCAGAGTGCCGCAGACCTGATCAATCATGGCTCCAAGGTCGTGATCTTTGCCGGGCGCGGGGCACTGGGTTGTGCCGAAGAGATTGCGCAGTTGGCAGAGATCGTCGGCGGTCCCGTGGTGAAGGCGCTGCTCGGCAAGGCAGTCCTGCCGGATCGCAGCCCGTATACGACGGGTGGACTCGGGCTGCTGGGAACGGCGCCGTCGGTCGACGCGATGAACGAATGCGACACGCTGATCATGATCGGCACCAGCTACCCCTACATGGACTTTCTGCCGAAGCCGGGGCAGGCGAAGTGCGTACAAATCGAGATCGATCCCACCCGCATTGGTCTTCGCCACCAGGTCGAAGTCGGCCTCCTGGGAGACGCGAAGAGCATCCTCCCGGCGTTGCTGCCGCTGCTGAAGAAGAAGGGTCACAGCTTCCTGAAGAAGAGCCAGGAGCGCATGAAGGATTGGTTCGAACTGATGGAGGAACGCGGCACCCGCAAGGATATGCCGATGAAGCCGCAGGTGGTTACGCACACGCTGAACAAGCTTCTGAAGGACGATGCCATTGTCTCATCGGACTCGGGTACGATCGCGACCTGGACTGCGCGACATGTGGACATTCGCGGCACGATGCAGTTCTCGCTCTCGGGCTCACTTGCCACCATGGCGAATGGATTGCCGTACTCCATTGGGGCCGCGGTCGCCTATCCCGGACGACAGGTGGTTTGCGTGGTTGGCGATGGTGGTCTGACCATGCTGATGGGCGAGATCGCGACGCTGGTGAAGTACAAGCTGCAGGTTTGCGTGATCGTGATCAAGAACAATGTGCTGGGCCAGATCAAGTGGGAGCAGATGATTCTCGAAGGCAACCCGGAGTATGGGGTCGAACTCGAGCCGATCGACTTCGCCAAGGTCGCAGAGGCTTGCGGCGCACGCGGCTTCACGATCGATCACCCGGATGAGGCCGAGAGCATTCTGCGCGAGGCATTGGCCCATAAAGGACCGAGCGTCGTGCAGGCGGTGGTCGATCCGAATGAGCCGCCGATGCCGGGTAAGATCACCACGCAGCAAGCGATCAAGTTTAGCGAAGCGCTCGTCCGCGGGCAGAAGGACGCGCTTGGCATCATCAAGACGATCGGCATCGACAAGTTCCGCGAGGTGCTTTAGACCATGGCGCCAGAGAATGAACTCACACTTCGCAATCCGGCGAAGGATCTAGAAGTTGTTACAAATGCAATTCGCGAGGGACGCTTTCAGCGCAGCCTCTCGTTACTGACGGCGGTCACGAGCATCGTCAGCGGGCTGGAGGTGGCGTATGAGCATTATCGCGGGAGCTACAGCCGGCGTGTGATGTACACGCCGGTCATCCTGAGCGTACTGCTTGCGCTGGCGGGGTTTGCGGGCTTCTTCAGCCGGCGTGCGGCGCGAACAGTGCTTCGTCTGATTGCGTTCGTCACGCTGGTGGACGCGGGCGTTGGCTTCTACTTTCACGTTCGCGGCATCTATCGCAAGCCGGGCGGATGGCGGCTGCCGATGACGAACATGATCATGGGGCCGCCGATCTTCGCGCCGCTGCTGTTTGGGACGAGCGCCTACCTGGGGTTGATCGCGTCGTACCTGCAGCGCGAGGAGGCAAGTGGCGAACCATCGACCTCAGGCAGGGACACGTTCCTCTCGCGTATTCTGCCGCGCGATGCGGAGCGCCGGGTTCTCTCTGCCGAGCAGGATATCCGTGAAGGCAAGTTCCAGCGCCAGGTGGCGATTGTGGCTGGCGTCAGCGCGCTGCTTAGCGGCTTCGAGGCCTACTATTCGCACTACAAGAACAACTTTCGCTACTGGGTTCAATGGACGCCGATTGCCATCGCGCCCGTGCTTGCGGGCGTGGCGTTTGGTTCGGTGAAGAGCCGCAAGCTCGCGACGACTGCACTGCCGGTTGTCTCCGTGGTAGCCGGAGTGGATGCAGCAGTGGGGTTCTACTACCATGCACGCGGCGTCGTCCGCCGGCCGGGCGGAACGAAGCATCTGCTTTACAACATCATGTACGGGCCGCCCATCTTCGCGCCGCTGCTCTTCGGAGCGGCAGGCATGTTGGGCGTGCTCGCCAGCCTGCTGCGCCGGAGGAGAGCATGAGATACGCCAATGAGATCGACCCCATCCTGCTGCCGCGCGACGCAAAGACCGGCGAAGCGTTGCAGCCGAAAGAGCAACCGGGATACTACCCCGGATTCAGCACCTTGTCGCAGAGCGCCTTCTGGGACGCCGCGACCCGCAAGGTGGTCGACAAACGTGTAAAGCAACCGCCGCAGCGAACGTTCTTCTCGGAAGAGGCCTGGAAGTTCTGGACAGTCGTCTTCGCGCACCTGGTTCCGCAGACCGACCGCACGGCTGACCGGCAGATTCCTCTGGTGCCGGTGCTGGATGACCGGCTGGCCAAGAACAAGACGACCGGCTACCGGTATGCGGATATGCCGCACGATCGCGTGGTGTATGAGATCGGCATGGAGGCTATCGACCAGGAGGCGGAGCATCGCTTTGGTGGCAAGTTCCTCTATCTGCCGCAGTTGCAGCAGGATGAAGTGCTGCAGGCGGTTAGCAAAGGTAAGCCCGAGGCTGCGAAGCAGATTTGGGCGAAGATGTCGGTCAAGCGTTTCTGGCAGATGATCATGACCGACGCCATCGATGCGTACTATGCGCACCCTTGGGCGTGGGACGAGATCGGCTTCGGCGGCCCCGCCTATCCGCGCGCGTACACGCGTTTAGAGCGCGGAGAACCCGAGCCGTGGGAGGTGGAGGAGACGCGATACGAGTGGCTGCCGCCGACCATGACGGTATCCGGCGAGACGTCCGCTCCGGACGAAAACGAGACGCAGAGCCAGCATGGCAGCGGAGGCACGCATTGAAGACGCCGATACTGGGAACCTTTGAGGCTCCATCCAACGATAAGCACATGCTGGGGCCGTTGCAGACGATTCACGCACCGATGCGGCGCTTTCAAGATTCGGACGAGGTCGACTACGTGATCGTGGGTCTCGGTTCAGCCGGCGGCGTTCTGCTGCAGCGCTTGGCGCGGGCGGGGTTCAACGTCGTGGGTCTTGAGTCGGGGCCGTTCTGGGATACGGAGCGCGACTGGGTCTCCGATGAAGAGGGCTCACACAAGCTCTACTGGACGGAGCCGCGCGTGACGGGGGGTAGCGACCCGCTTGCGCTGGGTGCCAACAACTGCGGCCAGGGCGTCGGCGGCGGATCAGTGCACTGGGCCGCCTTCACACCGCGGCTTCATCCCTCCGACTTCAAGGTGAAGACGCTCGACGGCGTCGGTGCAGACTGGCCAATCGATTACAGCGACATCCTGCCGTACTACGAGCAGCTTGAACTGGAGATGCCGGTATCCGGGCCGGCCTACTATCCGTGGGGCCATCCGCATGGATACGCTTACGGCCCGCACCCGATGGGCGGGGTCGGCAACGCGCTCATCAAGGGTTGCACGGCACTCAACATTCCGATCTCCATCGGCGGCCCAGTGGCGATCCTGGCTGGCTCGCACGGGGACCGTCCTCACTGCATCTACCGCGGCTTCTGCATTCAGGGATGCAAGGTCGGCGCGAAGGCGAGCACGCTGGTGACTCACATACCGGACGCGGTGCGCAAGGGGGGCGAAGTTCGTGCGCACTCGATGGTCTCGCGGATTGAGCTTGGCAGGAACAATCGTGTAATCGGAGTTCACTACTTCGATGCGGATGGGAAGAGTCATTTTCAGAAGGCGAAGGCCGTCATCGTTTCTGGTTATGCAATTGAGACGCCTCGGCTGCTCCTGAACTCTGCGTGCCCTGAATACAAGCACGGTCTCGCCAACTCGAGCGGAGTCCTGGGCAAGTACCTGATGGCGCAGGCCGGCAACGTCATCCTTGGGCGGTTTGATCAGCCGGTGCGTATGTATAAGGCTCCGCCGGCGCACGCGCTTACCGAAGAGTTTTACGAGACCGATCCGAAGAACGACTTCGTGCGGGGATATGCGATTCAGACCGTCGGGCCGCTGCCGCAGGCGTTCGGCAAGCAGATGCTGGCGGCGAAGCAGGCGTGGGGCTGGGGGCTGAGGCGGGAGATGATGGACTACAACCATTGGGCGTCGTTTGGCCTGCTGGGGGAGATCCTGCCGTGGGAGGACAACACGGTCACCATCTCCGACGATACGGATCGCTTTGGCTTGCCGGTGGCCCACGTCACCTTCAATCTTCACGACAACGATAAGAAGCTGATCAAGGCGGCGCGCAAGAAGACGGAAGAGGTGATGCACGCGGCCGGTGCGACCGAGGTGGTGCAGGAGTCACGCTATGCGCATCTGGTTGGCGCTTGCCGGATGGGTGCAGACCCACGTACTTCGGTCGTCGATAAGTTCGGACGCACTCACGACATTGCGAATCTGTTCGTCTGCGACGGCAGCATCTTCCCAACGCAGGGTTCTGCAAATCCGGGGCTTACGATTCAGGCGCTCGCCGCACGCACCGCGGACTACCTGATCAGCCAGGGCGATCGGGTCTTCACGAGCGACGACCGCGACATGACAACGCCCCCCATACGCCGCGAGCTGGCGCCCCCGGAGACCTGGGGCCACGGAGTGCCACGTCTGAAGTGACGCTCCTGGTTTGGCCCCCGGCTCGGAGCGCGGCACTGGATCGAAGCCCGTTTTCTCCGCCGATGGAGGAAGACGCAACTCGCCCCAAGTCACTTCGCGCGCGCAGAACTCCGCTTCGGCCTGGGTCTCTTCGTCTTAACCCGCGCCTTCTCGTCCTTCTGGGCCTGTTCAGCCAGCGTAAGATGACGCACCATCTTGTCGCGGGCACCCGAAGGGTCGCGGGAGCAGATGGCGCGGAAGATCTCGCGGTGCATGTCTGCGGCAGCCCGCCGGTCCGAGGCAAACTCAACCGAGTGGCGGCGATCGTCATAGAGCGCGCCGGTGATCGATTCCATCAACGCCGCGAGCACCGGATTCCCGGAGGCCTGGCCAATCAGGCGATGGAAACGAACGTCATGGATCAGGTACTCCTGTGGATTGTTGAGCGTGGCGTACATATCTGTAACCTCTTCGCCCATGGCAGAGAAGTCCTCTGTTTGGCCGCGTTCGGCGGCAAGCGCGGCAAGCTGCCCCTCGAGGTGAATGCGCGCCTCGAACATCTGCCAGGGCTGGAAGCCGTGAATCACATTCATCATGGAGAGCGAGGCATTGCCAAGTTGCGGCGGCCCGTCGGCCACGAAGGCACCGACGCCGTGACGCACCTTGAGGATTCCCATCGCAGCCATGTAGCCGATGCCGGCGCGCAGGCTGGCCCGGCTTATGTTGAGCTCCTTTGCAAACTCCCGCTCCGCAGGAATCTTGTCGCCTGGCTTGAGCGCGCCACGTTCGATCATCTGCCGTATGTGGTCGACAACGATCGTGGTGAGCTGGCGCTCAGCCTGCGGTTGTGTTTGCGCTTTCATATCGCTCGAACCGAAGCTTATATGGCTATAGCATCCGGTTGCAATGCTCTCTCCCTTTGAGGGTTCGCTTCCGCAGCTTGACAGGGCTCGCAGCGAGAGCGTATCTCTTGAGTGGTCAGACCACTGAAGTGATCTTCGCAGTTCGAACTCAAAGCAGTTAGAGGAAGTTGATCAGGATAGCCATGACCTTGCTCCACGCCGATCGCCTCTTCCCCGCGGACCCTGCCACGAGAGATGTTGCGCGGCGTTTGTATGAAAGCGTGAAGTCGCTTCCCATTCTCAGCCCGCATGGTCACACGCAGGCGTCCTGGTTTGCGGCCGACCAGCCGTTTCCGGATCCAGCCAAGCTCTTCATTCAGCCGGACCACTACGTGCACCGTATGCTCTACAGCCAGGGCATCGCTCTGGAGGATCTGGAGATCGGCGCCGAGACGATCAAGGACCCACGTAAGGTTTGGCGCATCTTCGCGCAGCATTATTACCTGTTCCGTGGAACGCCAACCCGGATGTGGCTTGATTTCGCCTTCGCGGAACTCTTCGGGCTTGAGACTCCGCTTGAGCCCAACACGGCCGATCGGTACTTCGATGTGATCTCGGAAAAGTTACAGACGCCCCAGTTTCGCCCTCGTGCGCTCTACGATCGGTTCAACATTGAGGTACTGGCGACGACCGATTCGCCACTCGATTCCCTGAGCGCCCATCAGGCTATCCGGGAGTCCGGATGGAAGGCGCGAATCCTCCCAACATTTCGCCCCGACTCGGTCGTTGATCCGGAGTTCGCCGGCTTCATCGGGAACCTGGAGAACCTGGGCGAGCAGACCGGCGAAGACACCCAGACGTGGAAGGGGTATCTGGCCGCACTGCGCACAGCTCGCCAGCGCTTCAAGACGCTCGGATGCACGGCGACGGATCACGGGCACCCGACCGCGCAGACGGCGAATCTCCTAACCGGCGAGGCTGAAACGCTCTTCGACAAGATCGTTGCGAACGCCGCGACGGCTTCGGAGCAGGAGCTCTTTCGAGCTCAGATGCTAACCGAGATGGCACGCATGAGCCTTGACGATGGGCTGGTGATGCAGATTCATCCGGGTAGTATTCGCAACCATAATCAGCCTCTCTTCGAGAAGTTTGGGCGCGACATGGGTGCTGACATTCCCGGACAAACGGATTATGTCCATGGCCTCCGTCCTCTGCTCAACCGCTTCGGCAACGAGCGTGGTCTGACCATCATCTTGTTCACGCTGGACGAATCGACCTACAGCCGCGAACTGGCGCCGTTAGCCGGCCACTATCCATGTCTTCGACTCGGTCCTCCATGGTGGTTTCACGATAGCCCTGAAGGCATGATGCGTTATCGCGAGATGGTGACGGAGACTGCCGGCTTCTACAACACCGTTGGCTTCAACGACGATACGCGTGCGTTTCTTTCCATCCCGGCTCGGCACGATGTCGCACGGCGTGTTGATTGTTCCTTCCTCGCGCGGTTGGTGGTCGAGCACCGCCTCACGGAGACAGAAGCGTTCGAAACAGCGCAGGACCTGACCTCGAATCTTGTACGTTCCGCCTACCACCTTTAGGTGGCGGACCGCTGCGCCTGACATTCAGGCTCCAAACTTCAGAACGGACGATAGATGACGAATTTGAAGTTCCTCTACCTTGTCCCACTTGTCGCAACCGCAGCGTTGCCGAATAGCGGCTATGCGCAAGACATCTGTAACGTACGTCACTATGGTGCGAAGGGCGACGGCGTGACAAAGGACACTGCTGCAATCCAAAAGGCGATCGACACCTGCGGCGGGCATGGCGGAAAGGTCGTCCTGGATGGCGGCTCAGTGTTTGTGTCGGCCCCGCTCACGTTGAAGAGCCATATGACGCTCGAGCTCGCGGCAGGAACCACGCTCGCCGGGAGCCCGGACCACAGCGACTATCCGGACAAGGAAGAGTTCAAAGACCATGGCAAGCAAGCTCTAGTAACCGCGACCAACGTCGAGGACATCACGATTGACGGCGGCGGAACCATTGATGGGCGCGGGGATTCCTGGTGGCCTGCACCGTTTCAGCCTCGGCCGCGCCTGATCGTGTTCGATCACTCGAAGCACATCCACATGCAGGGAGTAACGGTTCAGAACTCCCCGATGTGGCAGATTGTGCCGTACTACTCGGACGACCTCAGCTTCCGGGATATGAAGGTGCTGGCGCCTGAGCACTCGCATAATACGGATGGCATCGACCCGTTCTCCTCGACGAACATCGTCGTCGACCATGTGCTGATCGATACGGGTGACGACAACATTGCCATCAAGAGCGGCCAGCCTGGCTCCCCCGGACCGGACTCTCCATCTCGCAACATCACCATTACGGACTGCACGTTTCTCCATGGACATGGGCTCTCGATCGGCAGCGAGATCGCAGGCGGGGTGGACAACGTACGTGCTGAACGCGTTACCTTCAAGGGAACCGCGCAAGGCGTTCGGATCAAGTCGAATCGCGACCGCGGCAACGCAGATATCGCGCACTTCAGCTTTCGCGACCTGACGATGGAGGATGTCAAGACGCCGATCCTGATCAGCGAGTTCTACCCCAAGATTCCGGAGACGATCACGGCGGAGAAGATCACTCGCCTGACTCCGCAGTTCGACGACATCACGATCGAGAACGTCACCGCGACTGGCGCCAAGCAAGCGATGCTCATTGTGGGGCTCCCCGAATCGCCGATTCGGAATCTGAAGCTGAAGAACGTCCACATCTCCGCCGAGACCGGCGCCGTCGTTCAGTACGCGGATGTAAACGCAACGGACTTGACCGTGCAGGCTGCCCAGGGAGAGAACATCAAGGTAGGCGCCGGCGTAACCGGCACGTTAAAGCAATGATGATTCCACTCCATAAATCGCGTGTGGCAGTCCTCTCCTTGATGGTGGGAGCTTGGCCGTCGCTTGCATTGGCGCAGGATGTGCACGTGCATGTGTCGCCCGACTCGAAGGGCAACACAGCGAGCAAGGATGATTTTCCAACTATACAGATGGCCCTCGACCATGCACCCGAGCCTGGGCCCGGCGGAAGGCTCTATCTTGAGATCGCTCCCGGGGTCTACCATGAGCGAGTGATGGTGACGCAGAATCGGCCGCGCACGACTTTCATCGGCACGGGTGCGAGGCCGGACGACGTAGTGATCACCGCCTCGCAGAATGCGAAGAGCGCCGGCGGAACCTTCTTCACCTCGACCGCAGAGATCAACGGCGACGGCTTTGAAGCGGACAACGTCACCTTTGACAATGCGGCCGGCGCTACAGGGCAGGCCGTGGCGATATCCGTTCGATCAGACAAGTCCGTCTTCAAGCACTGCCGGTTCCTTGGCGACCAGGACACACTTTTTGCCGACTATGGAAGGCAATACTACGTCGACTCCTATGTTGAGGGCGGTGTAGACTTCATCTTCGGCAACGCAGCGGCAGTTTTTGCAGAGGACGAGATCCACATTCTGCATCCGGGATATCTCACCGCGCAATCGCGCACTTCACCAAGCCAGAAGACGGGGTATGTCTTCCTTCACGCGCGCGTCACGGCCGGCGATATGGGCGAGAAGACTTTCTATCTTGGGCGCCCATGGCGTGCCTATTCGCGAGTGATTTTTCTACAATCGGACTTGCCTGCCAGCCTCAATCCGCAAGGCTGGTCGGCATGGGGAAAAGGCGGGACCATTGACAATGCGTTTTATGCGGAGCGGGATAACTCGGGGCCCGGAGCCCGGCCGAAGGACAGGCTCGCGGGCTCCCATCAACTTACAGGGAAAGAGGCTGAAGAGTTCTTGCCGCAGACGTTTCTAGCCGGTGCCGATCGATGGAATGCAAAGGCAGAGGCGGCCAAGCTTCCATAACCTGCAAGGGAATTCGTTTCGCTTTATAACAAGTTTGCCGGGCTGAACGCGGCAGGGAAGAGGACAAGGATGGAGATTCAGTTGGAGTTGCCACGTTTTTCAGTTGGGGTCGGGGATCGTTTTGCGCACCAGGCGAAGGCGCAGCTGCGCGCTTGCATGCTGGCCGACGAAGCCGGTGTGGAAGTGATCCCGGTGTGGAATAAATCCAACCGAGAGCATACGATCATCGGTTCGGAGCCAAGCACGACGCGTGCCGCAGCCGATGCAGCCGTGCGCGACCTGGGATGGACCAAGCCGTACTTTCTGGATGCAGACCACATCAACCTCAAGACGGTGCAGCGGTTCATCGACCCGTGCGACTTCTTCACGCTGGACGTAGCCGAACTGATCGGGCAGGCGGCAGAGGAGAACGATGTACAGGAGTTCGTACAGCACCATCCGGAGCTGATGGGACAAGTGGTCATACCAGATGTCGATGAGCCGTTTCAGATCGATCGCGCGTTTGTGGAAGGCGTCGCGAACAAGTTCCTCGCGGCGGTAAAGCACGCGAGCGAGATCTACCAGGTGCTGACGGAGACCAAGGGCGCCGGCCGCTTTGTGGCGGAGATTTCGATTGACGAGACGGATTCGCCGCAGACCCCCGTCGAGTTGCTGATCATCCTCGCGATGATTGCCGATGCGAAGATCCCGATCCAGACCATCGCTCCCAAGTTCACGGGACGCTTCAACAAGGGCGTCGACTATGTGGGCGATGTGGCGCAGTTTACGAAGGAGTTCAACGACGATCTGGCTACCATCGCCTTCGCGATCCGGACGTATGGTTTGCCCAAGAATTTGAAGCTGAGCGTCCACTCCGGCTCAGATAAATTCTCGATCTACCGTGCGATCCATGAGGCTGTGAAGCGCTTCGGCGCGGGCGTCCACCTGAAGACGGCGGGCACCACATGGCTCGAGGAGTTGATCGGCCTGGCAGAGGCCGGCGGCAGCGGCCTGGCCATCGCAAAGGAGGTCTACACCGAGGCCTATGCGCACATGGACGAACTGACGGGGCCTTATGCGGCCGTGATCAACATCGATCCAGCGGAGTTGCCCGCACCGGAGGCAGTCGACGGCTGGAGCAGTGAGCAGTACACCGGCGCGCTGCGGCATGACCAGGCGAACCCAGCCTATAACCAGAGCTTCCGCCAACTGCTGCACGTCGGCTTCAAGGTAGCGGCGAAGATGGGTCCGCGATACCTTGAGGCGCTTGAAGCAAACGAGGACGTTGTAGCGAAGAACGTCACCGAAAACTTGTTTGAGCGTCACATCAAGCCGGTGTTCCTCGGTGTCTAAGCCGGAGACCAATCTCTTTCTAGCTGTGCTGATGGGCGTAAGCGGCTCAGGCAAGACGACGCTCGGTACGCTGCTGGCTCAGCGTGCCGGCGCTGCGTTTGCCGATGCGGACGACTATCACTCCGCGGCCAACAAGGCAAAGATGGGTGCCGGCATTCCGCTGACCGACGAGGACCGTGAGCCGTGGCTGAAGACGCTGAATGGCCTTCTGCGCGGCTGGCTGCAAGAAGGGCGCAGTGGCGTGCTCGCGTGTTCGGCGCTGAAGGCGAGCTACCGCGACAACCTGGCAGCGGGAATGCCAGAGGGTGAGGTTAGTTTTGTCTTCCTGGATGGCTCCAAAGAGATGATCGCGGAGCGGCTGGCGGCACGTCACCATGAATACATGACGAGCAAGCTGCTCGACAGTCAGTTCGACACACTGGAACGACCAAAGCAAGCGATCTGCGTGGTGAACGATCGACCGCCAGACATTGTTGTGGATGAGATTCTTGAGAAGCTGCACATGAGGAGAGCGAATGGGACACAAGCTGTTTGATTTGACCGGCAAGACGGCCGTCGTCGTCGGCGGTACCTCCGGTATTGGGCTGGCGTTAGCCGTCGGGCTGGCCGAAGCTGGCGCCGACGTGGTGGCGACGTCGCGGAGACAGGAGCAGGTGGACGAAGCCGCGGCAAAGATCGAAGCCGCCGGGCGCAAGACCATGCGGCTGACCTCAGACGTCGGCGACCGTGCAAGTCTGCAGGTGCTCTGCAACGCCGTACTGAAAGAGCTCGGCAAGGTCGACATCCTCATCAACTGCGCGGGCAAAATCAAGCGTGAGCCCACGCTGACGGTGAGCGAAGAAACCTGGGACGACGTGATGAACACGAACGTAACTGGAACATTGCGCGCTTGCCAGATCTTCGGCAAGCACATGCTCGAGCGCGGTTACGGCAAGATCATCAATATCGCTTCGTTGAACACGTTCGTCAGTCTCAAAGAGGTCACTGCTTACGCCGCATCGAAGGCTGCTGTGGGTGCGCTAACGAAGTCACTTGCCGTGGAGTGGGGCAAGCAGGGGATCACCGTCAACGCGATCGCGCCCGGCGTGTTTCGCACCGCGCTGAATCAGAAGCTGCTCGATGAGAGCGAGCGCGGCCACGAACTGCGTATGCGCACGCCGATGGACCGCTTCGGCAAGACCGAAGAGCTGGTTGGTGCAGGTATCTTCCTGGCGAGCGATGCAAGCAGCTTCGTGACGGGAGAGATCCTGGTGGTCGACGGGGGCTTCCTGGCGAGTGGAGTGAATCAGTAGCTTGGGGCGGCATGATGGGGTGGGGAAGTGAGGGTACCCCCCCTCCCCCTCTTTTCTGCAAAATATTGCAAACAAACGACTTGGAGGTAAAATATTCATTCCAAACGGGTTAGCTTGGGGTGGGGTGCGGACGATTTGGTAAGTAGCTTGTTTTGAGTTGCTTGCAGACTTAGCTCTTGCGGCGCCTAGAGGATGGATGACGGCAAGCCGGCCTTTCATTACCGACCGGACGGGCAGCTTTCCATTCCTAGCCGCCTTGTCGAACACCGCAGAGCAACGGGAGATTTCGAAATGCCGAATGCGAACTATGCCGCCTATGAGGCCGCAGCCCCTTACTTCAATCTGGTTCGAGGCGCCTTGCGGGATCGCGTGGATGGCGAGCACTTCTTTGACATCGTCACCGAGGACACCATCTACGAAGTGCTTTACGATCTCGGGTGGCCTCGTATCATTCGCGGACGCGCCGAACTGCTGGATGCGTTCAAAGGCTACGTTGCGATCATTCGGCTTCGATCTGCCGACAACCTGGTGGTCCACACAACGGACGACGGTCAGGTCGTGGTGGTCGAGTACGAGGTCCACGGAACCGTCCTCGCGACCGGGGCCGAATATGACAACCGGTTCTGCTCGATCATCCACCTGGCGAACCGGAAGATCGCGCACTGGAGAGATTACATGGACTCTCACGCAGCGTGGAACGCGTTGACTGCGCGCACGCCCTGAAGGAAGGTTGAAGTGTGTTGTAGTCCTCCTAATAGACGCGCTCATGGTCAGTTGAGCGTGCGATCAAAATATGTAGGAGTCGATAGATGGACAGTCCTGTTGTTTGGTTTCCCCAGATATGTGAGGCTACCTGTGCGATGCCTCGCCTCGCCGCCCTGGACGTTCTTGATTCTCTGAGTGACGAGGCATTTTCGAAACAGTATGCAGCACGCTCCGTGCCTTTTCTACTGCGGCTGGGTGCGCTAAAGTTCTCTGAAGCGGAGATCTTAGGTCTGCTGCAAGGGGCCTACGGCGATCAGACCGTGAACGTCCGTTTCGGCCATATGGCAGATCCAGGCAGCTACCTGAATCGCCGTGAAGAGGCGATGCCCCTCAGAATTTTCATTGGCGAGCACTTCATGCAGGTAAACGATGTTGGGACGGCTTATGCCGCCGGCACCGTGATACCCGTCGAGATGGCGCGCGAGCTTGGGGTCCCTTTTCCGATGTTTTACCCTGGGTATTTTTTCAATGAGCCACGGATGTGGTTGGGTAAGAAGGGAACGGTGACTGCCCTGCACAAGGACATCACGGACAACTTCTCGTTCGCATACTTCGGTGCCAAAGAATGGCTCCTCTATCCGCCAGCCGATTTTCCTTATCTCTCCATGATTCATCCGAGACCGAATGCACTTCCAGACTTCGGGGTCAGCATGGTTAACGCAAAGTGTCCGGATGCGACGCGCTTCCCCGAGTTCTCGAAGGCTACACCGATCTCCATCACCCAGCGTGCGGGCGATCTGCTCTATGTGCCTGCGGGGTGGAGTCATTTCGTGGAGAACCACGAAGACTCTTTGATGATCAACTTCTGGCTAAGACGCGGAAGATCCCCTGCGGTGTTAGGCAGAGACCGATGACATGGATTCCCTTCAGTATCCTGTCCCTATTTCTACCCAGGTGCCAGGGTTGAGTCTTATTTCTCGAGAAATCCTCTTTCTTCATTTTGGCGTTCGCTCGCGAGAAGCCGACATATCGGTACTTATCTGATTTTCAATGAGTACATTGGCGATTTGCACTAAGCCGCTAGCGCGGCGGGCTTATGCTCTTGTGGCGTTTGGATAGAGTGTTGGACACCGAAGGAGGTGTCCATGACACAGCTACGCCAACGCATGCAGGAGGATCTCCGGCTCCGGAACTTCTCCGAACGCACAGTTCGCCACTACACTCACACCGTTGCCGAGTTCGCAGCTTACTTCCACAAGTCGCCCGATCAGCTCGGTCCCGAGCATATTCGGACGTTTCTTCTGTATTTGCTCAACGAACGGAAGCTTGCCTGGGGAACGATCCAAGGAGCCCGCTCGGCTCTGAAGTTCCTTTACATGCGGACCCTGAAGCAGACCTGGTTCGATCAGGAGATCATCAAGCCCAAGGTGCGGCGCAAGCTGCCCACAGTCTGGAGCCGGGAGGAGATCTGTGCCTTGCTCGATGCAGAGATGAACATCAAGCATCGGGCTTTGCTGGCTCTGTACTACAGCGCGGGCCTCCGTTGTCAGGAGGCACTCGACCTGAAGGTCACCGACATCGACAGCAAGCGGATGATCATCCACGTTCGTGAAGGCAAGGGCAAGTTTCCGCGTCAGGTGATGCTGTCGCCGAAGTTGCTGGAGATCCTCCGCGCGTACTGGCGCGGGCGCAAGCCCAAGGACTGGCTCTTTCCCGGCAGGCGAGCCGGAGAGCAACTGAAGGCGAACGCAGTTCGCGTTGTCTGCCAGAAGCTGCGCAAGCAGTTGGGGATCACGAAGCCCTTTAGCCCGCATGTACTGCGCCACTCGTTCGCCAGCCACCTGCTGGACGCGGGCACCGATCTGCGCAGCATCCAGCTCTTGCTCGGCCACCGCGATCTGGAGACCACCTCGCGATACCTCCACGTCTCCGAAGCCAGACTGCATGGCACGCCGAGCCCGCTCGATGATCTGCCGATCCGCTTTCCACGCACGCCGCAGGGAGGGAACAGGACCGCATGACAGGACATCGGCTTGAAGTGGCCGATGTCTTACATGCTCACCAGAACCAGTTCCTTCAGCGCTGGGGCCATGTGCTCTCGGACCAGCAGCGCAAGGTACTGCGCGACATCGGCCGATGCCGAACGGCGGCGCTCGGCACTCATCTCGAACGATGCGATCGCTGCGACTATGAGACTCTCGCTTACGACTCGTGCCGCAACCGGCACTGCCCCAAGTGTCAGTCCTCGGCACGCGATCGCTGGCTCATGAAGCAGGCCTCAAGCCTGCTGCCGGTGCCCTATGTCCATGTGGTCTTCACCGTGCCCAAGCAACTTGCACCACTCGCACTCCGCAACCAGCGTCTGTTTTACAACCTGCTGTTTCGGGCCGCTTCCGAGACCCTGCTTGAGATCGCCGCCGACCCTCGCCATCTGGGCGCGCGCATCGGCGTGCTCGCCGTGCTGCACACCTGGTCGCAGAACCTGGGACATCATCCCCACCTGCACTGCCTGGTTCCCGCCGGCGGACTGACGCTTGACCGCTCCCGCTGGGTCCGGTCAAGGTGTAATTTCTTTCTGCCGGTACGTGTGCTCAGCCGCGTGTTCCGCGGCAAGCTGCTCGCCTTCCTCAAGCAGAGCTATCGACACAACGAACTACGCTTCTCCGGCACGTTGGCCGCGCTCTCTCAGCCGCGTGCCTTTCACTCTCTGCTCTCTGCCTTGCGCAAGAAGGAGTGGGTGGTCTACTCCAAGCCTCCCTTTGGCGGTCCGGAACACCTGCTCAAGTACCTGGCCCGCTACACCCATCGCGTCGCCATCTCCAACGGAAGGCTGCTCGGCCTGGAGAACGGCCAAGTGTGCTTTCGCTGGCGCGATTCCAGACACAACAACCGGAGCAGCGTCATGAAGTTAGACGCGGTCGAGTTTATCCGCCGTTTCCTACTTCACGTCCTGCCCGCCGGCTTCGTCAAGATCCGCCACTTCGGCCTGCTCGCGAACCGCAACCGCCGCCAGGCCCTCGCCCTGTGCAGGAGCCATCTCCACGCCGTCGCCCCGGACAACAACGCACTGCTGACTGAACCGCAGACATCCGCACTCGACCGATCCTGCCCTCAGTGCAAGCTCGGTACTCTGCACCGGGTCCCGCTACACTTCTCCGTTGAACAGTGCAGCCCTAACTCACTAACCGCCAGCGCGTGCTTCGACTCATCCTGAGCAAGATCATGCCGACCTGCGTGCCAACCCGCTTCCTCTCACCCACCGGCGCTCATCCCGCCAACGCCACCCCATGGCTTGCACAGGCTCCAGGTGACCTCGATGCTCGCGTGAGTCCTCTCACCCGTACAGCAGACGCACCACGGATCGGCCCCTCTAAGCTCAAAGCCATCCTCGCTCGTGCCCAGCTAGCCGCATCGGCTCACCGCGAACAGCTTTCAATCCCCATACTTTTACCGCGCTAGCGGCTTAGCGCAAATCGCCGTATCCGCACTGCTCCGCACCAGCAGCGCCGACGCGCGAAAGTTCTCGCAGCGGAGCACTGCCGATACGGCACTAGAGATTTACGGCCAACTGCTGGTGGCATTAGTGTTGCTAAGCAAGGGGTTAGCATAAATTATCTGACAGCTACGCTGTGAGGATAAGCGCATTTCCGCCTGTCCGAAAAGGTAAGATTAGGTGCATGTCCTCTACCCTCAAATTTGGCATTCTGATCCTGACAATCGCGCCTCTACTGGGGCTAGTAGGAGAAGCGCAGAATTCTACGCCAACCGGCCTTTCCGCCAACGAAACGACTTTTCAGCATGATATGGATGCGTATTGCACCGCTCGATTGAATGAGAACCTTTCAAACGTTACTGCCGAGGACAAGAAAAATGAGGCGGACAGGGCCTTTTTTAGCAGAAAGCTTCATACCTGCGTGCAAGTCCATGAAACCCTGAACCTGAAGGACGCCGGGGCAATGAACTATGTGGTGAGCGATCTTACCTTTGGTTTTATCGCCGCGCCAAAGTGGCACCACAGCGAAAGCCGTTTGCACGTCTATCGTTCTGAAATCCGTAATTACCACCACCTTTATGCCGAGGGGTATTGGGCATCGGTGAGTGACGATCCTGGGCAGCAGCCCGTTGCGGATGCAAACGCTGTCAAGCTGGACTGTGATTACACCGAGACCAAAGACGCTGGAGACGACGTAAATTCCTGCACTGAGACGCAGGCGTACACCCAGTTGTGGAGCATTCACGTTGACACGCAGACCTACCATATAGCGTCTTGGAGCCGGGACGAAGTGATTGCGACTGATGTTGAGCATGGTGTTTCTGGCACCACAACCTCAACTCTGATTATTCATCCCGAAGCGAACGAAGTAGAGACATTCGACAGAACGCGCATGAACGATAAGCAACCCAGCCTCACCAAAGGGATGGAAGGCAAATCCTTTGGGGATCACTACGAATTGCGCGGCGGCATGTACCTGAACGATACGGAGGGGGTATTCTTCCAATGCGACGAGGACGGCGTGGTCACCGACATGCGTTTGGACGTCGTCGAGAAGCACCACGGCGATGTTGTCAACGTACCGAGCGCCGAATGGAATGCCGGAGCCAAGGCAAATCACAAATTCACCTCGCAGGAGTGTAGGGTGGCGCTAGAGAAGGCCCTCCAAAAGCTTCAGTGAGACCGACGGAAAGACGCCTGCAAAGGCGCGAGATGGCGACACATTGAGCGCCGAGGCAAACCCAGTCCGTGATGACGGAGGAACCCATGGAACGCGTGGTGGCTGCTTCCGTTTTGTACTCAGTTTCGGCTCTCCTCGGGTGGTTTGTCGGTATGGCGGACAGACAAGCTCGCCGGGCCAATTGGTGAGAACAGGCCGATGCACTCATTGAGAAGGGCGACGCCGGAGGCGGATCAGTAACGATAAACGCGCTTATCGACGGGGCCGTGTCGCTGACGAGAAGCCGACATATCGGTACTGATCGAACTTTCCGAAAACCCCGTTTCAAGGCAGACCAGGGATGAACTCCGCTAGACTCTTTCCATGAACCGCTCAGATTTCCTGGGGAACATCAGGGATTACAACGGAAAGGACAACTGGTCCGTGGAGTCGGTTCAGAGGCGGTATCGCGAATATTGTGCGGCTCTCCAAATCGAATGCTGCAATTCGCTCGATCCCTTCAGAGCGCAACAGGGCGAAGTTCACTGGATTTACCCGATCATGTCTGAGGTTATTCGAGGCATCGAAGCCGGGGACGTGGCCTGCATCCAGTTGGGGGTCGATTTTGTCGAAGAAGATGCCCTCTTCCCATTCGGCCCGAAACTCAAATCCAATACAGCCCGGGCATTGCGTCGATGCCCTCTGAATGAAATGCAGAAGTCTCGCTTGCGGGCACGTATCTCGACCATGTTGGCGTTGGGCAAAATTCCTCACGAGATGCGCGAATATGCCAAGCTACTGCGGACCATTGGAGTAGGCGAACACTGGCCGCGCCTTGAGCGCGACATTCCCCGGGACAATCCCTACGCTATGCGGTTCTATAGGTGCCTCCGCGCTGCCGAAGGACTGCCGGTCTAGCTGGGAGGCAGTGACTACGCCGTAACATCCCGCGAAGTCGGTGTTGTCGGCAACTTCAGCAAATTGCTCCCTATAAACGCCGTTGTCGTCAGCTGAACCTTGGCTGCCGATAAGCCGACTTCTCAGTACCACTCGAAGCTACCGCAACAGGAGCCGGGATGAGCCTCTATGATGTTGAGATATGAGGGCGGTTCAATTTCGCAGGTTGTATGCTCTATCGCTGTTGTTTCTGGCAACTCCCTGCCACGCCCAGACAGTCAGCGAGTCGAAGATAAACCTCGCGCCGTACGGATTTGTAAAGAGCAGTTGCGTCTGGTATCCCGGGGATGTCGAGTTCTTAGATGATGAGCATCTTGTACTCAATGCACCAGCAATTACCAAGTGCGACAAGAGTTTGTGGGACTCTCCAACGGCCACAACAATCACAGTGATCAACCTGAAAGGCGAAGAGGTCGCGAGTAGTCATCGATCCGACGTCATTAGAATGTCCGCTGGACCCACAGGCTACGTGAGTGTATGCGTGGGCGATCACGTTGAGTTGCTGTCAGTCGGCTTACAGGTGTCGGAATCCATACCTCTCACCTCCGGTAGGACAGTCAGCCGCTGTGCGTTCTATGGCGGGCTTACGCCGTCTAGAAATGCGATGGTCATTTCCGGTCCCGGTCACCATGAATTCACCATCTATCGAGTATCGCCAGCGGGCTCGACGCGGATAGAAATTCCCAAGGGTTATAACGTCCGCGCCGTCGCAGATAGTGGGCTTTTGCTCTGCAAGAACGTGCAATGCGAGGTCTCCGGCTCTGCAGGGGTCTTGCGACGTTTTCCCTCACTCGAGGGTGCTTATGACGTCGACATCAAGGGACTCGTCTCGCAAGACAGACTGCTCGTTGCTGATCGAGATGGTAAGCGGCTCTACACCATAGATCCTTCAGGCGGAAAGAGAACGCTGGCCGACCTATCCAAAATCAAGCCTCCATTCATCAATAGCAGCGACAGCCAGCTATCGGCTGCTGAACCGCGTCGTGTGCTTTACCGGGTCGATGGATGCCTCCTGGGAGACTTCGACGACTGTTATGGGGATATCTTTCATCGTTTCGCCGTATTCGACTCGCAGAACGGTCAGCTACTTTTTCGCCACGGCTACGCTGCGGAGGCGAATCTAAAAATCTCTCCTAATGGGCGGACAATAGCGGAACAGAACGGCACCGAACTCCGCTTGTTTAGACTGCCGTAAACTGATCCATCAAACTTCGCGCGAAGTCCGGTTTTTGGCAAATCAGCATCGCTCCCGATAAACGCTTTTGTCGTCACTTGCGGGTAGTCAGGACGCAGATTCCCTTCGGGGATGACAAACAGATGGACGACGGGTTGCGATGTTAGCTGCCGTCGGTTCTTGCGAGTGTTGTTTTCGGCCTTGACCTGGGGAGTCCGGCGGGATTCCATCGCGGGAGACAGGGACAAAGAGCCAATTCGATTGTCGCCTTTGCGGCTTGCTGGGCCCTGGATGGGGAGTGGCTTGGGGTTGGTTTGGGTGGCGGGTTGTTTGGTTGGGGTGCTGAGGGATGGGGATCGGCCTATGGGTCGCGCCTTCAGCGCTTTGGGTTTTAGAGTGGGTGCGGACCTGGGCCGTTGGCCCAGGCTGGGATGGGGCGGGCCTTTGGCCCTTTGGGGGGTTGCCGGGTCTGGTGGTGGTGTGGGATCGGGTGGAGGGGTGGGGAAGGTCCGCGCGGTTGTGGGGAACAGGCCCTTTGGGGTTCTTCGGCTAAGTTCGCCGGTGAGGCTGACGAACTTCGCTCATGATGATGGGTGGGTGTTTTTGCGTCGAGAGGGTGGGGTGGACCCACGCATGACGGTGGGGCTGTCATGCATGGGGCACGGGGTTGTTTTGGATTGGGGAGGTGGGTTGGGTTTGGGTGGACCCACGCATGACGGTGGGGCTGTCATGCATGGGCACGGGGGTTGTTTTGGATTGGGGAGGTGGGTTGGGTTTGGGTGGACCCACGCATGACGATGAGGCTGTCATGCATGGGGCACGGGAGTGGTTTTGGTTGGGGAGAGGGTTTGTGGTGGACCCACGCATGACGGTGGGGCTGTCATGCATGGGGCACGGAGATGTTCCTGCTTAGGGTGGGGTGGTTTGGGGTGGGGTTCAGGAGGCTAGCTTGAGGCCGGCGATTTTTTGGGTGGTTTCGTCGACGAGGGTGCTGATCTGGTCGGTGGAGCCGGCGGCACGGCCGGAGAGCTCGCGGACGGATTGGGCTACGACGGCGAAGCCGCGGCCGGAGTCGCCGGCGTGTGCCGCCTCGATGGCCGCGTTGACGGAGAGGATGCTGGTCTGGAAGGAGATGTTCGCGATGTCTCCGGCGACGTTGCTGATCTTGGAGAGGACGGACACCATGAGTTCGTTGGCTTCGTTGACTGCCTTGCGCCGTGCGGTGACGTCGCTGGCGTACATGACGAAGCGCCGGACTTCGCCCTCTTCGTCCTGCAGCGTTTGCAGGGTGCCGGAGACGTGCACCTCTCCGGCGAGGCCCGGGAGCGTGAGTTCGACCGAGAGGGATTTTTCCGCGCGGAGTCTGTCATCCTGGTCTGCGTTGAGCAGTGCTCCGAGGCGTAGATGCGGCATGGCTTGACCGCTCTGGTCGGTTTCGAGGTGTAACAACTTCATGGCTGTGGCGTTGGTGCGTTCGAGCTGGCCGTCGGCGTTCCACTCCATGACGGCGTTCGCGCTTTCGATCGCCTTCATGCGTGCGGCGGATTCCACGGATTTGTGCTTGCTTTCGGTGATGTTCGCCTGGACCGAGACGAAGCGTTCCAATTGCCCGCGCTGGTCGAAGATGGGGTTGATGGAGAGCGCGATCCAGTAGGGCTCGCCGGCCTTGTTGTAGTTGAGGATCTCCTGGTCGAAGGGGGTGCGGGCGGCGAGGGAGTTGCGGATGGCCTGCACGGTTTGCGGATTGGTGTGTTTGCCCTGCAGGAACGAACCGGGCTTTCGGCCGATGACCTCTGCTTCGGTGTAGCCGGTCATGCGTTCGAAGCCACGGTTGATGTATTCGATGAGGCCGTGGGCGTCGGTGATGACGACCGCGTTGTTGGTGCCGTCGGCGACGAGCGAGAGCAGGCTCATATGCCGCCGGGCGCGTACCTGTCCGGTTACATCCGTGGCGAACTTGATGACCTTGTACGGCTTGCCGGAGGCGTGGAGGATGGGGTTGTAGGCTCCGCCGATCCAGACTTCGTGTCCGTTTTTGTCGAAGCGGCGGAACTCGCCGGCGATGAATTTTCCGGCGCGCATGGAGTCCCAGAGCTCACGATAGGACGGGCTTGCGACTTCCGCGGGATCGACGAAGATGCTGTGGTGTTTGCCGGTGATCTCGTCCAGCCGGTAACCCATGGCGGCGAGGAATCGCTCGTTTGCGGTGAGGATTGTGCCATCCAGAGCAAACTCAATAACGGCCTGCGAGCGGTCGATGGCCGCGATCTTGGATTCCAGCTCATGACTGCGCGATAGCCACTTCATTCGATCTCCCGGCGTGTTCCTACTGAGGGTTTATCGGCGAACGCGGCGAATGCTGCAGTTGCAGGACAGGTGGGCTGGGGTGGTGCGAAGGTATGTTTTCGAGCAGGTTCGCCGGTGGCGTATGGAGGGCGACCCAGGCCTTCGGCCTGGCTGTTATGTTGCGAGCCTTTGGCCGTTCCTGGGTGCGGTGAGCTGAGACAGGGCTTCTGCTTATGCGGGATGGGATGGGCTTTGGCGCTTTGGGTTTTTCTGATGGATTGGATGGTCGTAAGCCTGGGGGCTGGCGCGGCACTAAAATGCGGAGATGGTGAAGTTTCTTGCACTTGCTCTTCTCGGTGGTTCGGCCGCTGCCCAGGCAGTGGCAGCGAAGCCTGCGGACCCCCTGCTTCAGGGGTTCGTCCAGCCGCCGCACAGCGCGCGTCCGCTGGTGTGGTGGCACTGGATGAATGGCAACATCTCGAAAGAGGGCATACGCGCCGACCTGGAGTGGATGCACCGGGAGGGGATTGGCGGGGTTCAGGTGTTCGATGCGGCGTTGGCGACGCCGCAGGTGGTCGACCACCGCATCGAGTACATGACGCCGGAGTGGAAGGATGACTTCCGTTATGCAACGTCGCTATGCGAGCAGTTGGGACTGGATCTGGCGATTGCAGGTAGTCCGGGGTGGAGTGAGACGGGCGGTCCGTGGGTCACGCCTCCGCAGGCCATGAAGAAGTATGTGTGGAGTAAGACTGTCGTTGGGGGTGGCAAGCCGTTTACCGGTACCATCGCGCGCCCGCCGGATGCGACAGGCAGGTTCCAGAACACGCCGGTGCCGGATCCGTCAATTGCGGAGCCCAGGTTCTATGTCGATGCAGCCGTGATCGCGTTCAAGACGCCTTCTGACGATGTCGCGCTTCCGGTTCCGCAGATGGCTACCAGCGGCGGTCCTGTTACCGATGCAGCAGTGTTGTCGGATGAGGATCTCGGAACCTTTGTGCCGGTCGGGAAGCCGCAGGTAGGGACGAGACCGTGGATTCAGGCCGGCTTCGCACAGGCAGTCACGATCCGTTCCGCGACTGTCTCCGTCGGGGAGAACGAGCATGGGTCACCCACGCACGTTGAATTGCAGGCAAGCGTGGACGGCAGTGAATTCCACCCGATCGCGGCCGTAGAGCTCGACGATGCAGCCGAGGAGACGATCTCGTTCGCGCCGGCGAAAGCCAGATTCTTCCGCCTGTTCTTTGATGAGCCAGGCACGTCGAACGAACAGATCGACGTCAATGAATTCGCGCTGCATCCGGGTGCCCGCGTCAACCAGTTCGAAGCAAAGGCCGGCTTCCGCACGGTGCCCGAAGTCTACCCGTTCGCGACCCCGTCAACCGATAGCGCGAGTGAGATTTCGAAGGCGGATGTGGTCAACCTTACGGGCAAGCTCCGGCCGGATGGGACGCTTGACTGGCAGGTGCCAGCGGGCCGTTGGACTGTGCTTCGTCTCGGCTACTCTTTGACGGGATCCACCAACCATCCCGCGACCAAGGAGGCTACTGGTCTGGAGGTTGACAAGCTCAATCACCGTTACGTGAAGAACTACATGGAGAACTACCTGAACAGCTACCGCGATGCGGTTGGTGCGGGCATGATGGGGAGTCGTGGCATCCGGTCGGTGGTGACCGATAGCTGGGAGGCCGGGACGCAGAACTGGACTGACGACATGATCGCGCAGTTCCGCAGCCGTCGTGGATACGACCCGGCGCCTTGGCTGCCCGTTCTTGCCGGGTATATCGTTGGCAGCGCCAGGCAAAGCGATCAGTTCCTTTGGGACTTGCGCAAGACGATCTCGGACCTTACCGCGGATGAACACTACGGCCAGGTGGAGGCGTCTCTGAAAGCCCGCGACATGACGCACTATGGCGAATCGCACGAGTCCGGGCGCGCGTTTATTGGCGATGGCATGGAGGTGAAGAAGCTCGACGACGTTCCGATGGGCGCGATGTGGACCCAGACCCTTGGCGTGAATGAGGAGATTTACCGCTTCAACGCGGATGACCGCGAGTCCGCTTCCGTGGCTCACATCTATGGTCAGAACCTTGCCGCGGCGGAGTCCATGACCGCGAAGTACGATCCGTGGGGCTGGTCGCCCACGACACTGAAGCCCACGGCAGACCACGAGTTCCTGAACGGGATCAACCGGATTGCGATTCATGAATCGTCGCATCAGCCGCTGATGGATTGGAAGCCCGGCCTAACGCTGGGCAAGTACGGCCAGTGGTTCAACCGCAACGAGACCTGGGCCGAGCAGGCGCAACCGTGGATCGATTACCTTGCGCGCAACAGCTACATGCTGCAGCAGGGACGATTTGTGGCTGACATCCTTTACTTCTATGGGGAAGACTCGAACCTGACCGCGCTCTTCCGCAACAGCGCACCCAAAACACCCGCAGGATACGGGTTCGACTATATCAACGCTGACGGGTTGATTCATGCGATCCACACCGCAGGGGGACAACTCACAACTAGCTCCGGGATGCGGTACCGCGTGCTGGTGCTTGACCCGTACTCCAGGCACATGTCGCTGCCGGTTCTTCAGGCGATCGACGCGCTGGTGCGAGCGGGTGCGGTCGTTGCCGGGCCCAAGCCGATTGAGACACCCAGCCTCGCGGATGATCCGGCAGAGTTCGAACGCCTGGATACCAGGCTCTTTGGAGACGGCACCGGGATCCACGTCGCAGGCCAGGGCAAGGTACTGGCCGGCGAAGATGCCGAGGCCGCCGTGCGCACGCTGAACCTTGCGCCGGACTTCGACTATTCGGGAGCCCAAGCGGGCGCGCGCATCGAGTTTGTCCATCGGACGACGCCTCATGCTGAGATCTACTTCGTGGATAACCGCAGCGGACACAGCGCGGCAGTGAACGCGACTTTTCGTGTTGCCGGCAAAGTGCCCGAGTTCTGGCGCTCAGAGACCGGCACCACGGAACCACTCTCCTACCGGATCGTGGATGGCCACACCGAGATTCCATTGCGCCTCGAAGCCTGGGGCTCCGGCTTCGTCGTCTTTAGACGCCCCGCGACCCAGGACGCAGTCTCTTTGCCGGCCGAAACCACCACCAGCCTCGCCACTGTTGAAGGCCCCTGGACGGTGGCGTTCCAGCCAGGCCGTGGAGCGCCACCGTCGATCATCCTGCCTGCCCTGATCTCCTGGCCGAACAGCCCCTCGCCGGGCGTGAAGTACTTCTCCGGGACAGGCACCTACACCAAAACCGTTGATGCCGACGCGGCGTGGTTCGTCCCCGGCGCGAAGGTCTGGCTTGACCTGGGAGACGTGAAGAATCTCGCGTCGGTGAACGTGAACGGACACGACCTCGGCATCGTGTGGCACGCGCCGTATCGCGTAGATGTGACGCCGGCACTGCGGCCCGGGGCGAACACACTCACGATCGAAGTCACCAATGCCTGGGTCAACCGGCTTATCGGAGATCAGCAGCCAAACGCGGTGAAGTACACGCACGCGGACGTGACGCCGTACCGGGCTGATTCACCGCTCTTGCCCTCTGGTTTGCTCGGGCCGGTGCAGTTTCTCCGCGAAGAGAACCATTAGTGTCGAGGGTAGGAGGGACGTTGTTCAGTTGAGATTGGGGTAGGTTCTGTAGGCCACAATCTCCGAGTTGAAGGGTGTGCCCTTCACGCGGGAGATTCGCAGCAGAACTTCGAAATAGGGGAAATCCTTCGCCTTCAGCATCTCTCGAAAGTGCTCCATCTGGGTTTCCGATGTAAGGAACTCCGCCGCGGCACTGGTTGAGTCAGCGTCCATTCCGGCGATGACGATGGCCTGTCCGTGCTGGCTGGGATTGGGAAGGTAGGTGACGACGCTATAGACCGTTTGCGCGTTGGGAGATGCGGGCGGAATGTAACGCGACTGCTCCCCCGGCAGAGGATGCGCGTTCAGCACCACGGCGTGACCCTGCGCGTAGTCGTAGTCGACGCTGAAGTTCATGCGGCTCTCCAGCAGCCGCACCCATGGGTTGGCCTTGCTGCCGCCAATCAGAATGACATTATCGCGCTTCATCGCATCGGTAGTGTAGTAGTGCGCGAGGGTAAACTGCGGTGCGGGCTCGGTTGGAACGTATCCCGCCACGAGGTGCGCCGCCTCCATGTCGCCGAAGGTGATGAGGTCGTGCGAGGAGATCTGCGCGAGGTCCATCTTGCGGTCGGTGCTCAGGTTCGTCGCCTCGATGTTCTTCATGTACTCGCTGCGAAGGTACTCCTGCAGGGAGATGGAACGATGGGTAATGTCCTCTACGACGCTGGCAGAATCGTCGGGCAGCACGATGTCGACCGGCTGATGGTTTTCCGCGAAGGAGTTCCAGAAGGCCTTGAGCGCGGGGCCGGGTGCTGTGGCCGGTGCGTTCTGCTGGAGGGTGCGATTCTGCCGGTAGAGCAAGCCGCACACGATCATCAGGGCAGCGGTTGCAAGGGCCCAGATCCACTGCACCCAGCGCTTGGAAGGCGGTGCGATCCTCGCGGGTTCCACCGGAAGCATGGGCGTATCGGGGTGCACGGGCAGCGAAGGCTCCGCCGGCAGAGGCACTGCAACGTGCGGCTCCGAAATCTCGCGGTAGTGGAAGACGGGCTTGTAGCCGCCCCGCGGGATCTCGAGGATGAGCTCTTCGCCGGCACCTTCCTCGGCGAAGTAATGCTCGATGCGCCGGCGCAACTCTGTTGCGTTGACGCGCACGATGTTGTCCTGGCTGCGGTTGTAAGAGGATGGCCGGCCGAAGACGCGTTCGCCAATCTCCTGTTCCGTCAGTTCCGCATGCGAATCGCGAAGCGATCGCTCGGCGACGTAGAGCAGAAAATCTCGAAGGCGCGCCGATTTCCGAAATGGAGCGCTGGCAACGATTCTCTGCACGACTGCGCGCCGTTCTTCCTCAGTCGGGGAAGTGCTGGGTTGCAGAGATGGTGCCTCAATCAAGGACTTCATGGATTGCGCCGCGCTTCACTTGGAGGGAAGTCTAGCACGTGCCATTAAGGGCTGGCGAGTTGGCGCAGCACGGTAGAGGCGTCATCGAGGGGCCTCTTAACCGTTAAGCCTTTACCCGCCCTCGAAAGAGTTTCGATAGAGAAAACATGGGGCTTCCTGAGCTGCTCCACCTAACCGCATCAGACAAAGGGCTTTACGCAAACTCCTTCCGGTAAATTAACTTGCCCGTTGCGAATGGCCACTGCGAGGATTGGCTCGCTTTAGAACCAACCCAACGAACGAAGCCGGGATTCAGGAAGGACCTCGCGTTCTCCATGCCCCGCTCGTGTTCAGCAGATCTTTCGGAGGTGACATGCGGAAACATCAGTCTTACGCGCACATTGGAGTAGTGATACGGGCGAGCAGAATCGCCGTGGTGGCAGGTGTCGTCTGTCTTGCAGGTGCAGTGCCGGCCTCGGCACAGCGATACCTTGGCGGTATCGAGGGTCAGGTCACCGACGCCACCGGGGCCAAGATTCCCGGCGCGAAGGTGCAGGCGGTTGAGTCGGCAACGCGCTTCACGACCAGCGTGGTTACGGGGGCGGACGGCTCGTACGTGATGCCGACGCTGCAGCCCGGCACCTATACCGTCACCGTCAGCGCTCCTAACTTCAGCAAGGAAAACCTGATCAACCTCGTTCTGACGGCGGGGCAGACCCTGAAAGAGGATGTGAGCCTGAAGCCGGGCGCAGTCGAGGAATCGATCTCCGTGACGTCCGACACGTCGCTGATCGATAGCACGTCAGCCAATATCGCTACTACCCTGAGCGCGCAGGAAGTTACCGATCTGCCGAATGAGGGGCGCAACCCCTACGTGCAGGAGGCGTTGGCACCGGGCGTGATTCCGAGCACCGGTAACTACTTCCAGGCGAAGTCGAGCCAGTACACCAACCCGTACAGCGGCTTTGCGGTGGCGATTACGGCGGACGGCATCAGTGGCCATAACCGGTTGACGCTGGACGGCATCCCGAACGACGCGGCGGAGCGGTTCTCCGGCGCCAGTTACACCAACTTCGTCCCGTCGCCCGAAGCGGTGCAGGAGACGAAGGTGGAGAACGGCACCTTCGACGCGCAGGTTGGGCACGGCGACGGAACGGAGACCAATGTGGTCGTACGGACCGGCGCCAACAAGCTGCACGGTGCCGCATACTACGTCTTCCAGGACACCTACCTGAATGCCAACACGTCGGAGAAGTCCCGGCTGGGGCAGCCCCGTAACAACGACCAGGTGAGCCAGGCTGGTCTTGTGATCGACGGGCCGGTCATCATCCCGAAGCTGTACAACGGCAGGGACAAGACGTTCTTCATGTTCGCCTTCGAACGCTACGCGACGCACACGGCGGAGAACTACACCTCGCGCGTACCCACCGCGGCGGAGTTGAACGGCGACTTCTCCGGTCTTTGCTCGGCCTTCAACGGCGCTGGGCTTTGTACCTCGGGCGTGCAGCTTTACGTTCCGAACTCGCCGCTCGACGCCAGCGGCAACCGCACGCAGTACTACGCGAATAACAACATCGGTGGAGCGTTGAACGCGACCGGACAGGCCTTTGCGAGCTACCTTCCGGCTCCGAATGTGCCGGGCTCCACGGCGCTGAGCAACCCGAACTTCATCGCGACGCAGACGTCGTACCCGAGTACGTACCCGTCGTTCATCGGCCGCTTCGACCATGCCTTCGGACAGAACAACAAGGTCAACATCATTGGGTTCCGTTCGGGCCTGACGCAGAACTATCCGCTGGTGAACTTTCCCAAGGGCATCGGCCCCACGGGTTACGGATACAACGTGGCCCGCGACAATCGCGGCGGCAGTATCGACGACGTGCAGCAGTTCTCGTCGTCGATGGTGCTGGATTCGCGCTTCGGGGTCGACTATCACCCGTTTGGTCTGATCTATCCGGGAAGTTCCGGCTTCAACCTGGCCTCGCTCGGCATTACGACGGCGGGCTTGCCTTACAACACGTTCCCGGGTGAGAGCTTCAACAGCGACGGCTATGCGGGCCTGGCGCCTGGCGCAGGCGGACAGAAGAGCACGGATGCGTTGATGTCGCTCGAAGAGATTTTGAGCAAGACGTGGGGCCGGCACTCCGTGCGCTTCGGGTTTGAAGGAAACCTGACGCGGTACAACGTGCAGAACCCTGAGAGCGGGTTCGGCAGCGGCTCGAACACGCCGGCGTTCAACTTCGACCGCAGCTTTACGCAACAGAATGTAAACGTTCCGGTCGGTTCGGAGGCGAACTCCGGCGACCCCCTGGCGGATATGCTGCTGGGATACTTTACGACGGCCAACTACAGCATCAACATCGCGTACGCGCTGCAACAGGTCTATGCCGCTCCGTTCGTTCAGGACGACTGGCGCGTGACCGACAAGCTGACGCTGAACCTGGGCGGCCGCTGGGACTACGAGTCGCCATTTACCGAGCGCTACAACCGCCTCATCTCTGGCTTCTGCACCACCTGCACCAATCCGTTGCAGGCATCGGTGGCGGGACTGGCGACGCCGGGCGGCCTCCAGTTTGTGAGCTCTGGCGATCGGCATCCGTACCAGAACGATCTTCACAACTGGCAGCCGCGTCTTGGCGGTGCGTACCAGGTGCATCCGAATACGGTAGTGCGGGCAGGCTTTGGCATTATCTTCTTCAACACGCTGGAGACGCCGTTCTCCTCCGGCTTCAGCCAGTCGACCAGCTACACCTACGCCCCCAGCGCGCCTTCGAACGGAACGGCCGTGAACCTGGAGACCAACCCGTTCCCGAGCGGCGTCACCCTGCCATCCGGTAACACGCTGGGGCTTGAAACGGCTCTTGGACAGAGCGTCAACTTCAACGACCAACGGCACGTGCAGCCGCGGACCGCGGATTACACCCTGAACGTTCAGCAGCAGTTTCCGTTCGGCGTGGCGCTGCAGATCGGGTATGTGGGCGCGCGTCCGACGCGGCTCGAAGTGAACCACAACATCAACGCTCTGCCTTCGCAGTACTTCAACCAGGGCAGCGCCGAGGTGAGCTACCTCAATAGCAAAGTAGCGAATCCGCTTGCTGGATTGATTCCGAACAACCCTACGCTGAACGCTGCGACGATTCAGCGGTACCTGCTGCTGCTGCCATACCCGGAGTTCGGAAGCGTAACGGAGAACTATTCCTCCATCGGAACAGCGCCCTACAACGCATTGCAGGTTCAGATCAGCAAGCCGATGAAGCATCACTGGTCGCTCCAGGCGAACTTCACGTGGGACAAGGTGATGCTGCATAATGCGTTCCTGAACTCTGGCAACATTACGACCGGAGCTGTGACGCCGCTCGACACCCACCTGGAATCGGTGCAGGATGCGAACTCCACGCTGCTTGGCAACATCTTCGGATCGTGGCAGCTGCCGAAGTTCGAATCGCGCCCGTACCTGGTGCGCGAGACGCTGGGCGGATGGCAGTTGAACGGCGTCTTCCGCGCGGTCAACGGAGGCCTTGTCTCTGCGCCCAGCAACGTCAACATCATTGGGCAGGTGAAGCAGGGGAATCCCACCTACGGTCGCTTCTTCAACACCTGCTACGAGAATGCGGCCGGTGTGCCGGTGCAATCGACGGCTTCGGCGCCGGCATGCGATGCCCTGTCGCCGATGCCGGCGTACCAGCAAAGGCTTTCGTACACCGCGCAGGCGAACAGCACGGTGATCGACGTGCGTCAGCGCATTCACCCGCTGCTGGACGCATCGCTGTTCAAGAAGTTTGCGATCACCGAAGGCACGAGCTTCGAGATTCGCGGTGAGTACTTCAACGTGCTGAACACACCGAACTTTGGAGGTCCGGGAACCGGGATCGGCAGCTCCACTTTCGGCGTGGTCACGCTGACGCAGGCCAACGATCCGCGCATCGGGCAGATTACGGCACGCATCAACTTCTAACCTTGGAAGGCCTGTGCAGCGCTTGCATCAATACGCGGGCGCTGCGCAAACTTCGTCAGCCATCGCGCCCGCGGGGCAGTCGGGTAGGCTCATAGTGGCAAATGTCTCACTGCTGCTGTGAGCCTTCTTATCAGGAAACAGGCGTTCAAGAAAGGGTCTGGTTTGTACTCGAATCTGAGGCTTCACAGGGCAGTCAAGGGGAGCCGCTATGCATAAGCCCGCGCTGTCAGCAGTTCTTTTTGGGTTTTCTCTTTGTGTGCCGGCGTGCCACGGCCAAGGTTTATCTCATCTGGTGGATCAAGCGCCGGTCGCTGTACGGGAGGTTGCGCCGGGAACATACCTGTTGGATTTTGGGCGGGTAGCCTTCGGCAATCTGAAGCTTGAGCCGCCGTCAAGTTCCGGTAAGCTCGTCGTGCGATTTGGAGAAGCATTGAAGGCTGGCCGCATCGACCCCCATCCACCCGGCGCGGTTCGCTATGCCGAGGTCACGATTGTGCCGAACGGGCAGGCAAGTCTCGTCGTCGCTCCACCAGCGGACCCGCGCAATTCAAAGCTGCCGGCAGTGCTGACGCCAAAGTCGTGGGGGGTCGTGCTGCCGTTTCGCTGGGTCGAGATTCAGGGCTGGCCCGGTGCGCTAAAGCCGGATCAGATTCAGCGCCGCGCGGCGTTCAGCAGCTCGTGGTCTGACGATGCCGCAAGCTTCCACTCGTCCGATCCCATGCTCGATAAGGTGTGGGATCTATGCCACTACTCCATCAAAGCGACGAGCTTCGCCGGAGTCTTCGTCGACGGCGATCGTGAGCGGCTGGCCTATGAGGCCGACGCTTACCTCGACCAGCTAGGCTACTACGCTGGGGATGCCGATCCGGCGATGCCGCGCGCCACCTTCGACCGCCTGATGAAGTTTCCGACGTGGCCGAGCGAATGGGCGCCGCAGATGGTCTTCATGGCCTACGACGACTGGATGCAGAACGGCGATAAGGAGTGGCTGCGAGCTCACTACGAGGGATTGAAGACGAAGCTGTTGAACGAGCGTGCCGGCCCGGACGGCCTGGTGATGAGCTCGGCCGCACAGATCAAGCACGGCGACATCGTGGACTGGCCGCCGCCGGAGCGGGACGGGTATGTCTTCTCGAGTGTGAACACCGTGGTGAATGCGTTTCACCTGCGTGCGCTTGAAGACATGGCTCGCCTTGCCGATGTTCTTGGCAAAGCGCAGGAGACCAGGAGCTACGAAGAGCAGGAGACGGCGGCGCAGGCCAGCTTCCAGCGGAAGCTCTTCGATTTGAAGCCCGCGCTCTACCGCGATGGCGTAGGCACAGACCATACTTCGCTTCACGCAAATCTTTTCCCGTTGGCCTTTGGTCTCGTGCCGGTCAACGACCGTCAGCACGTGGCGCAGTGGCTGGTGAGCCGTGGCATGGCAGGCTCGGTCTATGCGGCGCAGTTCCTGCTCGAAGGCCTGTTCGAGAACGGAGAATCTTCCGCGGCGTTGCGCCTGATTACAGCACCCGGAGACAGAAGCTGGAGGCACATGGTCGATGCTGGCGCGACCATCACCTGGGAAGCCTGGGACCAGAAGTACAAGCCGAACCAGGATTGGAACCATGCCTGGGGCGCCGCGCCGGCGAACCTGTTGCCGAGGTTCGTGTTGGGCGCTCAGCCGCTGACGCCGGGGTGGGGAACAGCGCTGATACAACCGCATCCTGGCGACCTGACGGAAGCCGGCGGCACGATGCCGACGCCGCATGGGGAACTCTCTGTGGCCTGGACGAAGGGAAGCGGCTTCAAGCTGAGTCTCACCATTCCGCAAGGCATGAACGCCAGGGTAGAGCTCCCGGTCGAGCAAGGTTCAAGCGAGATCCTCTCCGACGGCAAGCGCCTCGAAGCGCACCGCGAGGGCCCGTGGTGGATTCTCGATCGAGACGTTTCGGGCACAGTGCAGATCGAAGAACGCTGAGCCCCGCAAGCCCTGGCTTCGAGAGCTCAGTGCACGTCGAGTTCTCGCGTGCCCTCGTAGTGCTGAATGTGGTAGTACGCCTCCCAGTTCGACCACTCGATGGGCGGTGGAACGGGGGTGTCCGGGTTCTCGAGCGTGGCAACGTAGATCCCGATGAGCTCCCGTGTGCGACCGACGTTCGTCAGCCAATCGCCGTGATACCAGTTCTTCCACTTGCCGTACTCCGCCTTTGTCTCCGAAGCCTTGATCGCGTCGGCCGCCTGCATGGCTTGCTTCGCCTTCGCCAACGCCACGGCGTGGTCGCCTTTCTTCTGCGCCTGCACGGCCTCTGCGATGGCAAGCAGCATCCGGTTGCTCTCGCGATTGATCTCGATCATCGTGAGCACGGCTCCCTGGTAGAAGTCCCGACGGTCCGGGCTGACCAGCCGCTCGGCGGCCTGTGCCCTGGCCCACACCGCATCCCACCGCGGCTCTGCACTGCCGCATGCTGCAATCTCTTTCACAACCTCCTGGTTCACCCAGTTCGGATCGTACGGAATGGGTTCAGGCGCCGGCTTCACCCAGAAAGGCGATTGCCCCAGCATGTTGTACGTCGGCCACTGCACCATCGCGTTGCGAAGAATCGCCCGCGCAAACGTGTGGTAGTAGTTGTCTCCGTAAGGGCGCGGAGGTGTGCCGCTAGGATCGGCCGGCGCCGCGAAATAGTCCTTGTACACGGCGGCGATCTCGGGCGCAGCCGCCGCACCGAACTGATCCTTCGCCCATCGCTGGTAGAAGTCGTCACTTGACCCAACGCTCTCGCCCTTCCACCCGAAGTCCATCACGGCGGTCGTCCCCATCGTTACAGGGCGAATGTCGCTGGTATTGACGAGCAGGAAGGAGGTTGCCTTCGCCTGCTGAAAGCGGCTCAGCGATGCGAAGATGCGATTGACGGGCGTCAACTCTGAGAGCTGGTTGGCATAGCTGTTCTCCATCGCCACATGGATGTACGCGCCATCGCCCGCGCGTACCTCGCCCCCGTCCTGCATATCGCCGTAGCCGGTGTCAGGCCACACCGTGATCACATAGGGAGGAATCTTCAATGCGCCCGACCGCATCAGCTTCGCGCCTTCCATCCAAAGGTCCGTGATGAAAACTGCGTCCGGGTGCTTGGCGTGCACGATGGCAATCTGGTCGGCGATGGCCTTGCTGATGACGCGCCCCTGCGCCTCGGGGTTGTTCTGCACCGAAGGGTCAAGCGCGGAGTAAGGTTGGTCGGAGAGCCCGCGCAGTCCAACCTCCCATAGAATCTGCTGGTCTTGCGGGTAGGCGTCGACCGCATGTCTCCACGCATTCTCCAGGTACTCCGGATGCGTAGTGAAGTTGTAGGGCACATTCGCCGGCCAGCGGGAAAAGTTCGCCCCCACCGGGGTTGCGTGATGCTGGTTAAGCAGCAGGCCACGCTCCGCGACAATGTGATCCTGCGGATCGTTCGCAAACGGCCAGGAACCGGCGACAACCATGTTGCCCTTCAGCCGGAGAATGGTCTCGCAGATCTTGTTCCATACGTCGAGCGAGATGCCCGTGTGATCCTTCGCCTCGCCCGGCGCCCACCCGGTCAGCAGATCTTCGTCGTTGATGAAGAACCCGCGATAGCGGAAGACCGGCGGAGCGAACTGCTTGTCGAGTGAGAGCGGCACCGGGATGAAGGACTTCCTGGTTGGTTGGTGGTCCGTCCAGTAGTACATCGGGTCCACGCCGAGAAAATCCTGGGAGAACTGGTAGATGGCGTAAAGCGTCCCTCGCATATCCGACCCGGCCAGGCGGATCACCTTCGCCTGTTGCCCATCGTGCTCCGCAGTGGTTCCAGCGGTGATTGAGAAGGATTCCGGGCTCCCGTCGAAGTCGGCGGCCGCTCCGGACGCTTCACCTGCAAGGACGATGCTCACCGGTCCCGCATCCTGCACGCGCGTTACGATCCGCGGCGTGACTCCGAAGACCTTCCGCATGTCCGAGGCGAGGTCTTGTGCGGCACGCTTCACCGGCTCCGGTTGGGTCGTCTCCACGAGGATCGTGGTCTGACCATCGACCTTGATACTGACGGGGCTGACGGACTGCGCCAGGGCGCAAGGGCAAACGATCGTGGCGACCGCGGCCGCTCTCCACGTGGAGTTTAGGAGGCGGTTGCGGAATGTCGGGTTCGGTCGAGTTCTCATTGGGGGGAGCCTTTCAGGAGCCGTGAACCAGAAGCAGGATGCCACGCGGAACATCAATAGAGTAATTGATTCTCCATTGAATTTTATCGCTTTTCGCCCGTCGCACACCCGCGCTCGTAGAACTGCCCGCCGCCGTTGTTCAGTTAATACGGATGGATCGTGATAGGTTGAACTGGAAGCTATTTCGCAGCTCGTCCTCGTCTATGCGTCGCACTCTTTCCTCAGGCCGCCAGCTTCTCGCCGTCGATAAGGTTGGGTGCGCGCTCCTGTTCGTCGATCCGGCCGGCGCGACGTTTCGTCGCATGGCCATGCCTCGTGGGCCGCATGAGATTGTCCTCAGCCCGGAGAAGACCCAGGCTTACATCTCGATCTACGGAACGGGAACGTTCCGCGAGAATCCGAATCCGGGCTTCGAGATGGAACGAGTGAATGTGTCGGATGGAACCGCAGCCGGCACCGTTGCAATCGCACCGTGGACCTCGCCGCATGGGCTCGCCTTCGACCGCTTCGGCGTGCTTTGGACGACGTGCGATTGTCACGGGGTCGTGCTTGCTTTATCTCCAGAGGGGGAGGTCTTAGGGCACGTCGAGACGGGAAGCACTGGGACCCATTGGGTTCTGGCTGCGCCGGATGGCACAAAGCTCTTCACCTCCAACAAGCACGATGAGTTCCTCTCCGTGATCGATCCGGTCGAGCGGCGAGTGACGAATAGGATTCCAGTGCCCAACGGCACCGAGGGCCTGGCCTTCAGTCCCGATGGGCGCTGGCTCTTCGCGGCTGACCATCGCGTGCCGCAGGTGCTGCGCATCGACGGGGACCGCGAGTTGGTGGTTGAGAGCATCTTGTTGCGCGGTCTAGTGGCCAGCGCGACTCGCGCGTCGCACCACATGCGCCTATGTACCTCGCCGGATGGAACCCTGCTTTGCGTTGCCGCCTACCACTTCGACATGCTCTTCCTGATCGAAATTGACGAACCCGCAACGCAGAGAGTGCTTCCGACGGGCAAAGGGCCGATGGCGATGGCTTTCGACCCGCTGGAGCCGAGACATCTTTACCTCTCGAATCACGACGAAGGGACGATCTCCGTGATCGATGTAGAGCAGGCGGAGATTTTGCGCACGTTCTCATGCGGCGAAGGGATCGAGAGCATGGTCTTTGCGCCGCTGATTTGAACCTGAAGCGTCAGAGTTCAGGCGCGGTAAAGTCCCGGAGCGGATCGCTACGGCTTGTCGGTGAGGGCTTCGACGCCAGGCAGCGCCTTGCCTTCGAGGAACTCCAGCGACGCGCCGCCGCCGGTGGAGATATGCGTGATCTTATCCGCGTAGCCCGACTTCTGGATCGCGGAGACGGAGTCGCCGCCGCCCACGATCGTGGTGGCATCCTCGTTTTTCGCGACGGCCTTGGCGATGGCGTTGGTGCCGGTCGCGAACGCGTTGAACTCGAAGACGCCCATGGGGCCGTTCCACAAGATGGTCTGTGCCTCGGCAATCTCATCGGAGAAGAGCTTCACCGTCTTTGGGCCGATATCGAGCGCCATCAGGTCGGCAGGGAAGGGTCCATCCCCTTCGAAGATCTGGCTCCTGGCGTGGGCGTGGAAGCGGTCCGCGAGGCAGTGGTCGATGGGCAGCAAGAACTTGACTCCCTTGGCCTCCGCCTGTTCGAGCGCGGCGCGGGCAACGTCGATCTTGTCTTCTTCGACGAGCGACTTGCCGGTCTGCTGGCCTTTGGCGCGCAGGAACGTGTAGGCCATGCCGCCGCCGATCAGGATGGCGTCTGCCTTCTGGATGAGCGATTCGATGACGCCGATCTTGTCCGAGACCTTGGCGCCGCCGATGATCGCGACGAATGGCCGGTCCGGCTCAATGAGAGCCTTGCCGAGATGCTTCAGTTCGGATTCCATCAGGAAGCCGGCCGCGGATTGCGCGACGAAGTGCGTGATGCCCTCGGTGGAGGCATGGGCGCGATGCGCGGAGCCGAAGGCGTCGTTGACGTACAGGTCGCAGTGGTCGGCGAGCTGCCTGGCAAAGGCGGGGTCGTTGGCCTCTTCGCCGGCGTGAAAGCGAAGATTCTCAAGCAGCAGCGGCTGCCCGGCTTCGAGATTGGCAACGAGTTCGCGCGTCACCTGGCCGATGCAATCTGGCGCGAAGCCGACATTTTCGTCATCGCCGAGCACGTGGTCGAGCAGCTTGCGCAGGCGATCGACCACCGGGCGGAGGCTCATGCTGGGGACGCGCTGGCCCTTGGGACGGCCGAGATGCGAACAGAGAATCACCTTTGCCTTGCGCCGCAGCGCGTATTCGATGGTCGGGATGGTCTCGCGAATGCGTGTGTCGTCGAGGATGCGTGGCACTTCGTCCTTCGAAAGCGGGACGTTGAAGTCGACGCGGATGAGCACGCGCTTGCCGGTAAGATCGAGGTCGCGGATGGAGAGCTTGTTCATACGTTCTTCCTTATAGCATCCGCGCGATGTGTTAGGGGCGAAACCAATGCGAGTTTCAGGTAGGAAACCGCTGGCGTTCTATTCCGGGATGAGGGCATCAACCTCGATTTCCACCTTCCATCGCGGGTCGACCAGGGCGGCGACTACGACCATGGTTGCGGCGGGGCGGATCAGCGAGAAAAACTTACCGTGGACGCGGCCGGCGGCCTCCCAGTCTTCCGCGCTGGTGAGATAGATGCGGGTCCGGACGACGTGCTCGAAGCTGGTGCCGGCCTCCTTGAGGACGCTGGCGATGATGGTCAGGCACTGGTCAGTCTGGCCGGCGATGTCGGCGTCGTCGCAGCCGACGGGGCCTGTGCCCGAGACCATCACGTGGCGGCCGACACGCACGGCGCGGGAGAATCCGATGACGGGTTCATAGGGGGATGTGCCGGGGATGTTCTGGCGTTCGCTCATACCCGGTTGGATGCGGCAGAACTGGGTTCCGGATGAGGAAGTCTGTATGATTCGGCTAGTTCCAACCGAAGGGGTGACTCAGCTTGTGCTTTTCCGCAACGGCAAATTTCGTGGGCAGCGGTGTGCTTGGAGCGATGGGCGCCGTGACGCTGACCCGGGTAAAGCATCCGCGTGAGATCCTGTTCGCCGCGCTGCCGACGCTATTCGCGGTTCACCAGTTTATCGAGGGATTCGTCTGGCTGGGTCTCGACGGGCGCATGCCGCCCTCGGTAACGCATGGCGCGGGCGAGGCGTTTGTGCTCTACGCACAGGGTTTGCTGCCGTTGCTGATTCCGCTGGGTGTGCTGTTGTTTGAGGGCAGTGCGAAGCGTCGGCGGCGGATGCTGCCGTTCGCCGTACTGGGTGCGGCGACGACGCTGTACATGCTATGGGCGCTGATGAGCTATCCGCTGCAGATTTACGTGCAGGGAAATAGCATTGTCTACATGAACCCGGGCACGAACCAGACCTGGCTGGCCGCGCTCTATGTCGTCTCGACGTGCGGCTCGCTGTTCTTTTCCAAGGTGCCGGATATGGTTTGGTTCGGTGCGGCTAACCTGTTCATTCTGCTGGTCACCATGGCCGTAAAACGGTATGCGTTTACCTCGGTATGGTGCGCGTATGCGGCGGTGGCAAGCGTCATTGTGCTGGCTTATTTCTGGAAGAGCGAGTGGAAGCGGCCGTTCAACTATGGGGAGGCGATGTAGAGACCGAAAGGCTGTTCTCGCGTTGGTATGGATTGTCGAAAACGGGAGTGGTTAGCTGTCGCCCGGACTTTTCTCCCGCTTTACACGCTGTGCATTGCGGACGGCGGTAACATCGGCGAGATCCTGGTCTCGTCCGGCAGCCAGTTTCGTCGCGATGAGGTCGTCTGGGGAGATGTAGCGGACGGGCAGATCACCGTCAGTCATGACGATCTCGCTGTTAGCATATGCCGTCTGGAAGTCGATACCGTCAATGCGCTGGATGACCTCGAGGCAGATAGGCGAATTACCGAAACGCGAAACTGTTCTTCCGTCAGAGAAATCTTCAAGAGTGAAGCCGGCCAGTGGAGCCTCAAACTCCGCGAGTGCTTTGTAAGTGGCCAGGGCGTTTTCCGGGGAGGATTCAATGAAGACATCGAGGTCTTTGGTCATGCGCGGTTGTGCATGAATGAAGACGGCATAGCCGCCAATGACGACGTACTTAACGTTGTTCCGGTTGAAGTCGGACAGCAACTGTTTTAAGTGCGCGTCCATCGGCGGAATAACCATGCGCTCGGTATCCTTCGACGCTCATTTGATGTCCTGCTGCCAGACGCTGTTCTGCCGGGACGCTCTGCCAGTAGCGGTACTCGTCGTCCTTGATTTCTTCGAAGCTTGTGAACTTGCGGGCGGTCATCTCCATGGCGTTCGCTCCATTATACTGCCGCACCTTGCGAGACCCTAACGCAGGTTGTCGCCATGACGGAGAGGCGGTGCCATGGCGAGTCGGCCACCGTGACTGGAACGAGGGTGTTCCGGTCACGGTGTTCGCGGTACTCTATCCGGGTCAGAGGCCCTCTTCGGTCAGGAACAGGATCAGGTCCTTCACGCGGGTGGAGTAGCCCCATTCGTTGTCGTACCAGGCGATGACTTTGCCAGTCTGCCCGATCACCTTCGTCAGCTTCGAGTCGACGATGGACGAGTTCGAATTGCCGCGAAAATCCGTCGAGACCAGCTCTTCGTCGGTGTAGGCGAGAATGCCCTTCAACTCGCCTTCAGCCGCCGACTTCAGAGCCTCGTTGACGGTGGCCACGGTAATCGGCTTCTCCGCCACAAAGGTCAGGTCGACGACGGAAACATTCGGGGTCGGAACACGAATCGCAAAGCCGTCCAGCTTGCCGGCCATCTCCGGGATCACCAGTTTCAGCGCTTTCGCGGCACCGGTGGAGGAGGGAATCATACTGAGCGCGGCGGCGCGGGCGCGACGCAGGTCTTTGTGTGGAGTGTCCAGGATCACCTGGTCATTCGTGTAGCTGTGGATCGTCGTCATGATTCCCGATGCGATGCCAAACGTATCGTTGATCACCTTGACCACCGGCGCCAGGCAGTTCGTCGTGCAGCTCGCATTGGAGATCACGTGGTGCGCGGCTGCCTCGTACTTGTCGTCGTTGACGCCGAGCACGATGGTAATGTCCTCGTTGGTCGCGGGCGCGCTGATGATCACCTTCTTGACCGTCGTGCCGAGGTGCGCCTTCGCCTTCGTCGCATCGGTGAAGAAACCCGTCGATTCGACCACGATTTCGGCGCCAACGGAGGCCCAATCTAGCTTCGCGGGGTCGCGTTCGGCGAACACCTTGATCGTCTTCCCGTCTACCGTAATGGAGTCTTCCGTGTGCGAGATCTCGTTCTTCAGGTTTCCGAGGATCGAGTCGTACTTGAGCAGATGAGCCAAAGTGGCGGGCGTGGTCAGGTCGTTCACGGCCACAAATTCAATCTCGGGATTGCCCAGTGCGGTGCGGAATACGTTCCGGCCGATGCGGCCGAAGCCGTTGATTCCTACTTTGACTGCCATGTGCGCGTGCTCCTCGTCTCGTTGTCTCTCTTCGGAGGGTAGCAAAGTGAGGTTAAGGGTGCAATCACAGGTAGCGAGATTGGGACAGAGGGCTCGCCGCAGTTTGCGGCGGCTTGGGCCGTGTGTTACAAGCGTGGTTAGGCTTTGCTTCGGTGTGGCGCTTGTCCCGAAGCCCTGACCCGTAGAGTTGTCAGTTTCCGCTGACGCCAGATCTTGCTAAAGAGAGTAAGCGCGACATGCGCGAATGGTTACTAGACCAGATGAGACGACGTTCCAGACGTGGTCCGAATGAATCAGAGTCCACAGGAAAAAGTGGGCAGGAGCTTCCGACCGGACAGCAGGCCCCGCTAAGACCGACCTACCCGGAGCCCATCGCGAAGCCGGCGGAGACACCCAAGACGGAGATTTCGCGGACATCCGAACTGCCCGTAGAACTGCCGCCGCTCGCAGCCACACCGGAACCGGTCGACGACCTCCAGGCCAGCGCGCCCGACCTTCCCGAATGGGATCCAACCCCTGCTGATGGCTTTGCCCCAGCCGATGCCGGCGCCAAGATGGTCGTCGAAACCCAGCCTGAGTCGCTCGCCACACCCCCGGCTGAGCAGACCCCGGTGAAAAGCCCGCGCGGCTACGTCGTGCTGACGATTGGCCTGCCCGGTTCCGGCAAAACCACCTGGTACAAGCGCCGCGGCGTTTCGCCGCTCTCAAGCGAGATGCTCCGCACCATCCTTTTCGACGACATTACCGACCAGCGTTACCAGGGCCTCGTCTTCTCCACCCTGCGCAGCCTGCTGCGCGCGCGGCTGATCGCCAAGATGCCCTGGAACTACGTCGACGCGACCAACCTGAGCCCGCACGAGCGCCGCCAGTGGATCAAGATGGCGAAGAGCTTTGGCTACGAGGTCCAGGCCGTCTTCTTCGACGTGCCATTGGCCGTCTGCCTCGAGCGCAACTCCAAGCGCGACCGCCAGGTGACCGACGAGGTGATGCACAAGATGGCCGAGCGCCTCAAGCCGCCCGCCTTCAAGGAAGGCTTTGACAAGATCACGGTCGTGCGCGTCAAGGGAGCCGAAGGAGCACCGCCGGTTGCGGAGACTGCCGCAGAACCGTCGGTCAATCCTCCTGCGGAAGATCAGCCCGGCGCGGCAGTAGACGAGCCCGCGGGGACCGCGCCGGTGGCCCAGGCCGACATGGCAGTCGAGTCGCCCAGCTAAGCCTCTCGGAGATGTTTCGGATGACTGAGGCCGGTGTGGAGTTCGCGAATGTGAGCTATGCGCCGGCCTCAGACCGTCTCGTGCTCAAAGGCATCTCGCTCAAGCTCGAGCCCGGTACGACGACCGCGCTGCTCGGCCGCAGTGGCTCCGGCAAAACCACGCTCATGCGCACGGTCAACGCGCTCGTCATGCCCACAAGCGGCTGCGTCAGCGTAGGCGGCAAATCCACAATCGAGTGGAATCCGCTCGAACTGCGCCGAAGCATCGGCTACGTCATCCAGGAGTCGGGCCTCTTCCCGCACTGGACCGTCGAACGCAACATCGGTCTGGCTCTTGAGCTGGTTGGGCGCAAGGATAGCAGCCGGGTGGAAGAAGTTCTGCGCTCGGCCGGCCTCGACGCAAGCCTGAAGGCACGCTACCCATGGCAGCTCAGCGGTGGCCAGCGTCAGCGCGTCGGCCTTGCCCGGGCGCTGGCAAGCGATCCCGGTATTTTGCTGATGGACGAGCCCTTCGGCGCACTCGACCCCATGACCCGGGCCGAGATGCAGGACATGCTGCTCGCGCTGCTGAAGGACGTGAAGAAGACGGTCCTGCTCGTCACGCACGATCTGAACGAAGCCTTGTACCTCGCCAAACGCATCGTCTTCCTCGAAGACGGCTCCGTCGTAGCGGATCTCGCGGCTGCCAACGTCCTCAAAAGTGAGAACGAGCACGTCCAACGCTACGTCGCGGCGGTGCGCCGATGATCCCGTTCCTGCGAGAACACGGCGCCGAGATCGGCCGTCTCACCTTCGAGCATCTCTGGCTCACCGGCTTCGCGCTCCTCCTCGCGGCCGGCGTCGGCGTGCCGCTCGGCATCCTGCTCACCCGCTACGAACGAGCCGCGAAGCCCGTCATCGCCGTCGCCAACGTCATCCAGACCATTCCCAGCCTGGCGCTCTTCGGCCTGCTCCTGCCCGTGCCGTGGCTCGGCGAGAACGCCGCACGTCTCGCCATCCTCGCCCTCACCGGCTACGCACTGCTGCCCATCCTCCGCAACACCTACGCCGGCATCCGCAGCGTCGATCCCGCGCTGGTCGATGTCGCAAACGCGATGGGGATGACCGGTAGGCAGCGCCTCTGGAAGGTCGAGCTGCCGCTGGGCGCAAGCGTCATCCTCGCCGGCATCCGTACCGCGACCGTAACCTGCGTCGGCGTCGCAACCATCGCCGCGGCCATCGGCGCAGGCGGCCTGGGTGAGCTCATCTTCCGCGGCGTCGCCTCGGTCGATAACGGCCTGGTGCTCGCCGGCGCCATCCCCGCCGCACTGCTCGCGCTCGCCGCCGACGGCGCGCTCGGCCTTATCGAGAAGCGCGTCGAGGTGAGGCGATGAAGAGCTGGTTCAAGAGATATCCTGCTTCGTCGGGCGTGATGAGCGTGGTCGAGATTCAGCGGGCGATGGCGGCGCCGACGACCTCCAGAGAGGCCTTCTTTCTGCTCTACTCGCGGCTCCTCGAACTGCGGTGCGGCTTGAAAGATTTAGAGTTCAGCGAGGAAGCCTGCTTGTCTTTCGAAGGCGCCAACGGCTACACCTACAAGCTGCATCTTGAAAATCTCTGGATACTTTGTAGCGGGGATCGGGCAAGTGCGGACGAGACGATCGAGAAGTATGTCTCTGTCGTGGCAAACTTGGGCAAAGAGACACCCATCGAGGAAGGCAGCATTGTTGCCTGGATCAGGGATCAGGCGTTTCTGGACACCTTGGGCGCGAAACCCGATCTCGCCATGCGTCATTTGGCTGCCGATCTGTGGATTGTCTACGCGGCCCGACAGGAGGGCGGTAGCAGGAGCATATCGAGCAGCGAGCTTGCAAGACTTGGCTTGAGTGTCGAGGCGCTGTTCCCGCTGGCGTTGAAGAATCTCGGGAGCCTCCTACTTCCGCCCGAGCAGACCGACTTCAACAATTTCACCCTGCTTACGGCGGGAGGTGATTTCACGCCGGCGCTCCTACTGCTCGACGAGCTTTGGGAAGAGATTGCAGACCAGTTTCCGGGAGACATAGTGGTCGTCGCCCCGACTTCGGATTCTGTTCTTGTGACGAGCAGCCAATCGCCGGCAGGGATTAGCCATATTCGAAAGCGTGCGATAGAGCTTGAAGCAACCGAGGATCACGTCGTATCGACCACGCTTCTGCGGCGCGTGAACGGCGGGTGGAAGTCGTTTGATTAGGTATTCCATTTACAACGGCAAGAGCAAGAACGCCCTTGCGCCGGGCGGGCGCCACTTCGTGGGGTGTTGGACGCTTCGCGTGTTCGTTGCTGCGATGTGTGCTTCGCTGGTTGCGTGTGCTCCTCCGCGTGGCAACTCCATTGTCGTTGGGGCGAAGAACTTCACCGAGTCCGTGGTCGTCGGCGAGTTGATGGCGCAGGAGATCGAAGCAGAGTTCGCTGCGGAAGGCCACCCTCAGCGCGTCGAACGCCGTTTCTACCTGGCCGGCAGCTACCTGTGCCAGCAGGCGCTCATCTCCGGCCGCATCGACGGCTATGTCGAATACAGCGGCACCGCGCTGACCGCAATCCTGAAGCAGCCGCTGCCCAAGACCCACGACGAGACCGAGGTCTTCGCAACCATTGCAAAGCTCTACCAGCAGCGCTACAACGTCCGCGTCGAACCTGGCCTCGGCTTCGAGGACACCTTCGCCATGGTCGTGCGCGGCGACGAGGCGCAGCGGCTCGGGCTGAGCACGATCTCCGACCTGAAGGGCAAGAGCCTGCGCCTGGGCGTTGGGTACGAGTTCCAGGCGCGCCCCGACGGACTCGCCGGCCTGGAGAAAGCCTATGGCCTCTCGTTCGCCACACCACGCGTGATGGACCTCGGCCTGCTCTACCGCGCACTCGCCTCGAACCAGGTGGACGTGGTCGCGGGGAACTCAACCGACGGGCCCATCCGCGCCATGGGTTTCAAAGTGTTACAGGACGATTTACACTACTTTCCACCGTACGAAGCGGTGCCGCTGGTGCGGGACGACTCGCTCGCACGGCATCCGGAGATTGGGCGCGCTATGCAGCGGCTGGCCGGCAAGGTGACCGCGGACCAGATGCAGGCGATGAATGACGCCGTCGACGGCAAACATCAGGATGTGGGCGACGTCGTTAGGCAGTTTCGGGCCGCGAAGGGATTATGAGGGGTAGGGAATGCTTGAGCCTTGGCTGCGAGGCACGCTGACAGAGCTGGACGCGGTGCGGCGACAGGTGGTGCATGCGCTGCAACTGGCCGGCGAAGACGCCGAACGCTGGTGCGCTCCGCTCACCGATGCGCAGGTGTGCGAGCGGCCGCTCGGACTGGCTTCGGTCTGCTTCCATCTGCGGCACCTGGTGCGCAGTCTCGACCGCCTGCTGACCTACGCCGAGGGCGGATCACTGGCGCCAGCGCAGCTGGAACTTCTGGCGGGCGAGCTCGACTGCGAGGCGACAACGGAAGAGGTAATGCGCGAGTTCCGAGCCGGGCTGGAGCGCGCCGCGTCCAGAATCCGAGCCTTCGATTCTGCCATTTACGAAGAGGCCAGAGGAGTCGGCCGGCAACGGCTCCCGACTACGGTTGGCGGCCTGCTCGTGCACTGCGCGGAGCACTCGCAACGGCACATCGGCCAGGCGATCACGACCGCACAGCTCGTCGCCGGTCTCAAGAACAAGGCGTAACACGGATGGAACGGATCAGAACGGGATCAAGACAGCGCTGTTCATCCCGCCTTGATCCTTCTGATCCGCGTTACGCCTCTTAGCTGACCAGGTGGCCCATCTTGTCTTGCTTGGTCTTCAGGTAGAACTCGTTGGTGGGCTCGCTGGGCACGACGGCTGAGAGGCGTTCGGCGACGCGGACCCCGGCTTGCTCGAGCGCTTCAACCTTCTCCGGATTGTTGGTCATCAGCCGCACCGAATGGACACCAAGCATCTTCAGCACTTCAGCCGGCAGCTCAAAGTGGCGGCAATCCGCCGCATAGCCGAGTTCCAGGTTGGCTTCGATGGTGTCGAGACCCTGGTCCTGCAGCTCATACGCCTGCAGCTTCGCCATCAGGCCGATGCCGCGGCCTTCCTGGTTCTCGTACAGCAGAATGCCTCGGCCTTCGTCGGCGATCGTCGCCAGAGCAAGCTCGAGCTGCTGGCGGCAGTCGCAGCGCAGCGAGTGGAAGACGTCGCCGGTGAGGCACTGCGAGTGGATCCGCACGATGGGCGGCTCGCGCTCGGTCATGTCGCCCATAACGAGCGCGACGGCGGATTCGATGCGCACAGCCGGCGCGGGCAGCGACGCGTTGCACGGCTGCGGGTTGTCGACGGTGCCTTCAAAGCCCAGGATGCGGAAGTGACCCCAGCGCGTGGGGAAGTCGGCATCGGCCATCTTGCGTACGGAGAGAAACGGCATAGGTTGATTATAAAGATGCTGGAACACTCAACTTCGGTTCGTAAAGGCTTGAAGCCGCCGCCCGGCAGGAGCGATCAAGGCGGGCAAACAATTAGAGTGGTCTTGTGAAGCCGGTCTCAACGTCTCTCGTTCTGATAACGCTGCTGGTGGAACTCGGCGTAGCGGCCGCGGTGTCGAGTTCGCTGGCGCGTTCGAAGACCTTCAAGACCCTGTTGCTGCTGCGCCACCGCACGGCTGGCGAGACCGTCAAGCTGGTCGCGATGTTCGTGGTGCCGTTGATGCTGGGAGTTGGAATCCGTTTGCGCGTGGCAAACTTCCTGGCTGCGGATCTCAGCTTCGAGGCGACCATCCTGCTCGGCATCCTGCTCGGGCCATTTGCGGCGATGGGCGGAGGCGCGGTGCTGGCCGTTCCGGCGATGCTCCACGGCGAGATTTTGAGCCTGCCCGTCAACCTGATGATCGGCCTTGTCGCCGGCATCTTCGGGCTTGTGGTCGATGCGGAGGATGTCTGGTCGTTTTCGCCGCTCATCGATCTGAGCATCTATCGCTGGGTGCGACGAAACCTCCGGCGCCCACACCTGGACCGGCAGATCCTGCTCCTGTTATTGATCTCTGGCATGCAGTTCCTTACCAGCGAGCTCTCGCACGCGCGGCCGCGGCGCTTCTTCGAGCTCTGGTCCGGCGACTGGATGGTGGAGCTCTGCATCTGCCTGTGCGCGCCGGTCGTTGTGGGAATTCCGCTGAAGATCTGGAATCAGATTCGCATCGAGCAGAAGCTCGAAGAGCAGACCCGGCTGCTGCTCGAAGCCAAGCTGGATGCGCTGCAGCGGCAGATCAATCCGCACTTCCTGTTCAACACGCTCAACTCCATCACGTCGCTGGTGCGCTCGAAGCCGGAGCTTGCGCGCGAGATGATCGTTAAGCTCGCCAACATCCTTCGCATCCTGCTCAAGGATCGCGAAGCCTTCGTTCCGTTCGCCGAGGAACTCGCCTTCACCGACGATTACCTCGACATCGAAGTCGTGCGTTTTGGCGACAAGCTGCGCGTCGTGAAGGAGATTGCACCGGATACGCTCGGAGTGGTGGTACCCAGCATGTTGCTGCAGCCTCTGCTCGAAAACTCCATCAAACACGGGCTGGAACCCCGCATTGAAGGCGGAACGGTCACCCTGCGCAGCCGCATCACCGACGAGGGAAGACTGCTGATCGAGGTGGAGGACGACGGCGTCGGCATTGCACCCGGCCGTCCGGTTGGGGGCGAGGTGGGCCGCGGCGGCATCGTGCGGCCCGGCACGGGAATTGGCATGAAGAACGTCCGCGAGCGCATGCAGGTGCTCTATGGCGACTCCGCCGTTGTCGAGATGGAGAGCCGTCCTGGCCGCGGCACCAAGGTGAAGCTGCTGATGCCGGTGATCGAGGGCGCAGGCGGCGGCTGGGGCGAGATGCGCGACGCCGTCGCCGGTGCGCTCCGAGGTCTCGCGAAGGGCTGAAACTCTCCTTCTTTTCTTCCAAGGTGCGAGGCGGCGAAGTTCGGCGGGCTATCGAGCTCTTGTGGAGTTTGCGCAGTAGCAGGCGTTGTATTCCCCGGGCGTGGCGCTGGTGATGGTGCAGAGGTAGGCGGCCCAGTTGGTCTTCGCCGGGGTGCTTTGGTAGTACTTCTGGTAGTTGGCGACCGGGCCGTTGGGTGAGGTGTCGGTCTTGAAGACGGCGGTCAGCGCCTGCAGCGAGGCGGCGGAGTAGTCGGGCTCCCCGTAAGCGCTGGAGTACGTGTAGCGGTACGTCCAGTCGCCGCTGCCGGCCTTGTTGGGCGCGCGGTAGACGGTGAAATCGACGAGCAGCGCGCGAGCGGGGTCGACGGTGGCGACGGTGAAGGAGGGCAGGTTGTTCCAGGGGGTGATCGATGGATTGAGCCGCCCAGGCACCTTCCCTGTGCCGCTGCTGTCGGAGATCAGGCGCATCTCGTCCATATGCGTGTGGCCGTAGAGGACGAGGTCGACCTTGGAGGACGCGGCGAGCAGGTTGACGAAGTCGTTGGTGCCGAGGGTCTGGTAGGCGGGGCATCCGCCGTTGACGGCGATGGTGTTGTAGGGGTCCGCCCCGGGCGGAATGTGGGCGAGCATCCAGACGTGCTTGACCGAGGGATCGGCCAGCCGGGCTTTCAGCCACGCGATCTGCGCCGCGGCGGCGTCGTCTGGGTTGGTCGCGCCCTTGCACGCGCCCTTGTAGTGCGAGTACTCGAAGAGATCCTGCAGCACGATCAGTTCGGTGTCCGCGAACGGCTTCGGCAGCAGCACGGTGTAGTCGCCGCGCGTGGAAAAGGTGGCCAGGATGCTCCTCGCATTGGCGCTATCGAGCGCGACCGAGGCGAAGACTTTGGCGACACCGTCCAGGTAGAGGTTTGGCTTACCCGGCGCGGCTTCCGTCTCGGCGTAGTCGGTGCAGCTCGAATCGTTATTGCCGAGCGCGAGGTAGACAGGCGATTTCGGAAAGGCCTGGTGGAGCTCCAGCGCGATGAACTCGGCGGTCCTGGCGGCGAAGTCGCTCAGGCCGGCCGGGTCGTTGCTGGCGACGAGCTGCCTGTACTTGCAATCGAAATTATGCGTGGTGAGGTCGCCGGAGACGGTGAGGAAGAGCGGCGGCGACGGCAGATTCTTCTGCTCCTCCGCGAGCGACGACCGGAGCAGGGAGTAGTCGGTATCGGAGCGGGTGCCGTCGCAGCCGGAGCGGTCCTTCGAAGCGAGGACGATGGGATTATCGAGGATCTGAGCCCACTCGTCGGGGTCGGCCTTGAGCAGCAGCTTGAGTTGCGCGGGGCTGGCGCTGCGAAAGGGATCGAAGTGGAAGTCCGACAACATGAGCACCTGCGCGGTCGCGCCTGGCGCTGCGGGTGTTTGTGCAGGAGCGGCCGCAGTGGACGCGGCTAGCAGAATGAGGCAAAGGGCGACGTGGCGCATTGGGACCTCCGAGAATGGGCCCGAATTGCGCGATCAGTATAGCTGGAGAAATGCTCTTGCGGAGTCGGATACGAAAGAACTGCGGAAGCCCACGCCGGGCGCGAGCCGGTCGCGCCAAACGTGGGCCGCCCGTTGCACGTTAGTCGATAAAGCGGCTGGTGATGCCGCCGTAGGCGTCGATGCGGCGGTCGCGCAGGAAGGGCCAGTTGCGGCGGGTGTCTTCGAGCAGCTTCAGGTCGATCTCGGCGATGAGAATCTCTTCCTTGTCGTGTGAGGCCTGCGCGATGACGCGGCCGAAGGGGTCCGCGATGAAGGATCCGCCCCAGAACTCGAGACCGGTGTCGAGCGTGTGCGGGCCGGGCCCTTTCATCATGACGCCTTCGTGCTCCACGTCGCCATACTCGTGTCCGACGCGGTTGACCGCGCCGACGAAGACGCCGTTCGAGATGGCGTGGGCTCTCTGCATGGTTTGCCAGGCGGAGTACTGGGCTTCGCCGAACTCGGCTTTTTCGGACGGGTGCCAGCCGATGGCGGTGGGGTAGAAGAGGGTCTCGGCGCCCATAAGTGCGGTGACGCGGGCGGCTTCGGGGTACCACTGGTCCCAGCAGACGAGCGTGCCGATGGGACCCTGGGTGGTGGCCCAGGAGCGGAAGCCGAGGTCGCCGGGCGTGAAGTAAAACTTCTCGTAGTAGAGCGGGTCGTCGGGGATGTGCATCTTGCGGTACTTCCCGGCGAGGGTACCGTCCGCCTCGATGATCGCGGCGGTGTTGTGGTAGAGGCCGGCGGCGCGGCGCTCGAAGAGGGAAGCGATGAGTACGACCTTCTCTTCGGCGCAGACCTTCGAGAGCAGCTCGGTGGATGGGCCGGGGATGGCCTCGGCGGTGTCGAAGAGCGCGTGTTCTTCGCGCTGGCAGAAGTATTGCGCGCGAAAGAGCTCCGGCAGGCAGACGACGTTGGCGCCGGCGCGTGCGGCCTCGCGGACGAACTCGGCGGCCTTCAGCAGGTTGTCCTGGGTGTTGACTCCGCAGGACATCTGGACCAGTGCAATTTTCTTGTGTGGCTTCTTCAACGCGTTTCCTCCCAACATGCGGGTGCGCCGTGCAGCGGTAGGCCGCACGGCGCTCTCGTCTTCCAGTGTAACGGGTTGAGATTGCGTTGTGGTTACTGCGTCAGAACGACCGTGACCTCCGACTGCGGCGGCATCGAGACCCCGGTCGCGGCGTAGGCACCAAGCGAGTTCCAGCGTTCTGCGTTGGCGTTGGTGATGGGCGTCGCGAACGAGCTACGATACACCGCGGAGTTGCTGTAGGTGATGCCGGCGAGGTTGAGCGCAACCTGGTCCGTGGCCGTGCTGGACGTGTTGAGCAGCACAACGACGGTCGTCTTGCTGTCGGGGCTCTGGTAGACGGAGACGTCTTCGTCGGCGTTGGTCACCGCGGCGTTGTAGCGTACGTAGCCCGGACGGATGAAGTAGCTGTAGCCCTTCAGCACGTAATAGGCGTCGTTGTAGGTCCAGCCATTCGGGTAGGCCCAGGTGGATTGGGCGGCGAAGGGGTTGTCGATGTAGAGCAGGCCGGCCTGGTCGGTGGAGATGCCGTTCGAGAGCGTGCTCGGCCAGGTCAATCCCCAGTAGAGATAGACGTTGTCGTCTGCGACGGTTAGCGCCTGGTGAATCTGGACTGCATTGTCGAAGGCCGGAATCTGGTAGTACTCGGTCTCGAACTTGAGCTGCGTCGGATAGTCGGCAGCCAGCGTCGTCTCCGGGCCGACATTCCCCTGCGGGTTGCCATTGGTGGAGCTGACGCCGTAGAGGTGGTGCGCGACGGCGGCGATCTCGCTGGTGGGTGAAACGTCCGTCAGCAGGCTGGGAGCGTTCGCAACCGTGAACGCCTCGGGGCCGATCATCTTCGGGATGGAGGCAAGCGAGCTGCCGTTGATCGCCTGGTAGACGGCGTTGAAGGCCTTGCCATAGCTGGCGTAGCTTTGCGTGCTGCCAAAGAGCGCGGCCGGCGCCTCCGTCGGGTTGAACAGGCACGCGACGTACGTGGCTGGGAAGTCGGGTTCGTTCTGGATGGAGATGTAGCTGGGGGTGAGACCCTGCGCCGCATACGCCTGCAAGGACGAGAGCCAGTACTGCCCAAATCCCGTGTAGTTATAGCCGCCTCCACTGGCCTGCGCCAGCGTGCCGAAGCCTCCGGTGCAGTTGCCGTTGGTGACCGTGGTGCAACCGTTGACGGAGTTGTTGCTCTTCAGGCTCGCTGGCGGCGTCCACGAACTGAGCAGCACCGTTGGCGCGGTGCCCAGCGCGGCCTGCGCGGCGGTGAAGATCTTGATGTTGTCCGGATCGAAGTTCTGGTTGGTGCTGCTGTAGGTGTAGTAGTTGTTCTGCAGCCGCAGGAAGGTAATACCGAGACCCTGCACGGGGTCAAAGAGCGCGGACATGATCTGCGACTCGTTGGGGTGGTTGTCGAGATACGTGCCGTAGAAGGCTTCCGCACCGCCGAAGCCCAGGATCGTCTGGTTCGGCGTGGCAAAGGTGAAGCTGGCGGTGGAGTCGACCGTCGGCGCGATCACCTCGGCGACAGCGTTGGAGGTGCTCTTCGCGAAGGAGGTCGTGCCGGCGTACACCGCGGTCAGCATGTGCGTGGTGCCCGACGTCAGCGTACTGGTGCTGTAGCTGGCCGCACCATTGGTCAGCGCCACGGTCGCCAGCGTGGTGGTGCCGTCAAGAAAAGCCACGTTCGCGGTAGGGGTTCCGCTGGCGGCTGTTACGCTCGCGTTCAGCATGACGGCTGCCCCTGCCGTCGCGGGGTTGGGGGTCGCGGTCAGGGTCGTCATGGTGGTGGCAGCCGCAACCGGGTTGATCACCTCCGCGACGGCAGACGACGTGCTGCCCATGAACCCGGTAACGCCCGCATAAGCCGCGGTCAGCGAGTGCGTGGAGGCCGGCGCGAGAGCGCTGGTGGTGTACGTGGCGACGCCGTTCGCCAGCATTGCCGTGCCGATCGTTGCCGTCCCGTCCAGGAAGGTGACGCTGCCGGTGGGCGTGCCCGCGGCCGCGCTTACGGTAGCGGTCAGGGTGACGGCTGCGCCGGCTGCCGCGGGATTCGGACTGGCGTTCAGCGCGGTGGTGGTCATAACTGTCGCAATGTTCACTACCTCCGAGACTGCGGAGGAGGTGCTGGCCGCAAACGACGGCGTGCCCGCGAAGCTCGCCGTAAGGCTTGCGGTGCCGGTCGCGAGCGTGCTGACCGTGAGGGTCGCCGTGCCGCCGCTCAGCGTGGCCGTCCCCAGCGAAACCGTTCCGTTTAGAAAGCTGACGGTGCCGCTGCCCGGGACGCCGGACGATGCGGACGACACGCTCGCGGTGAGCGTGACTGCCTGCCCGCTGGTCGCCGGGTTCGGTGACGCCGAGAGCACGGTGGTCGTCGCGATGGGGCTCGTGGAGCCGCCGCCGGAGTTGGATGAGCCACTACAGCCGGCAAGAAGCGAGAGGGCGAGGAGCAGGGAAGTGGGGAGTGCAAGGCGCATCGCTGGGTTATCCTTAAAACGCTTTAATAGAGGCCAAAGCACAATAGGAGCTTGCGAACAGATTGGTCAAGAGTAAGTTTTCGTCCGGCTACAACGGTGGTCTGCGACATCGGGAGACAGGCCCTGGCGAGCGCCCGACGCAGGGCAAAAACTGCCTGTCTGCAGAAAGTCGTAAAGAATACATAAAGACCGGCTCTTCAGCGTGAGATTCCGTTTGCGGTCCCATCAATTTCTGTTAGGTTTTGTGGTGTACCCCCTTCTTTCAGTGCTCTTCGGTGCCTCCTTGCGTGGCGTTGCGCTTTCGCCTTTGCTGCACCCCCAGCTTTGCCTGGGGTCAAAGAATCCATGAAACTCCTGATGAGGCTATGACCAAATACAAACTTGAATACATCTGGCTTGATGGCGGACGCCCGGTTCCGGGGCTGCGCGGCAAAACGCAACTGAAGTCGTTCGAGACGCCTCCGACGCTCGAGGATCTGCCACTCTGGGGCTTCGACGGCAGCTCCACCATGCAGGCCGAAGGCAAGAGCTCCGACTGCATTCTGAAGCCGGTCGCGCTTTATCCGGACGCCAGCCGCAAGGACGCGTATCTCGTCCTCTGCGACGTCATGCACCCCGATGGGACGCCGCACTCAACCAACTATCGCGCGACGATCGAGAACGATCCCGACCTGTGGGTTGGTTTGGAGCAGGAGTACTTCCTGTACCAGGACGGCCGTCCGCTCGGCTTCCCCGAAGGCGGTTACCCGACCATCCCGCAGGGTCCGTACTACTGCGGCGTCGGCTACAAGTACATGGGCAGCATCGCGCGCACCATCGTCGAAGAGCACCTCGACCTTTGCCTTGCCGCCGGCATCAACCACGAGGGCATCAACGCCGAGGTCGCCAAGGGGCAGTGGGAGTTCCAGATCTTCGCCAAGGGCTCTGCCAAGGCGGCGGACGATGTGTGGATTGCCCGCTACCTGCTTCTGCGCCTGTGCGAACAGTACGAGGTGGATGTCGAGTTCCACTGCAAGCCGATCAAGGGCGACTGGAACGGCTCCGGCATGCACTGCAACTTCTCCACCAAGTACCTGCGTGAGACGGGCGGCCAGGAGTACTTCGAGGCGTTGATGAAGGCGTTCTCCGAGAACGTCGCCGCACACATCGCGGTGTACGGCCCGGATAATCATCTGCGGCTGACCGGTCACCACGAGACCCAGGCCATTGACAAGTTCAGCTACGGGCTTTCGGATCGCGGCGCTTCCATCCGGATGCCGGTGAACTTTATCAAGAACGGCTACAAGGGGTACCTGGAGGATCGCCGGCCGAACTCGCAGGGCGACCCGTATCAGATCGTGTCGCAGATTCTGCACACGATCAACAGCGTTCCCAAGCCGTAAGGCCGGGGAGCACGGGCGCATCCCCCGGCCGGGTGGGATGCGTCCGTGCGCTTGTGCGTCCACAGGTTCTTTCGCTAAGCTGGGACGGGGTGCACAGCGATGAAGCTGCAGGGTTTGGCGTTCCGGGGTGTCTGCGAGTAGGCCTTGACCGGCTGAAGACGGCACCCCTTTCGCACGTCTGCTGCGTGTTTTCAGGCTTGAAGTTGCGCGACGGCTCCCGATTGATGAAGACCAAGGAGCACTGTATTGAGCGAATATCGTGATTTTCTGGAGCTTTCCTACGCGGAACTGGAAGAGCTGAACCTGGCGGGCAAAGAGCAGCGCAAGAGCCGGGTATCGCCCGATGAGATTCGGGAAGCGCGGCTGAAGGACCTGACCGAGGGCGAATATGCGTCGCAGATCAAGGCCGTGACGGTGGTGTTTTCGGACCTCGAAGGCCGCCTGCACATGCTCGACTACGACAAGAAGTTCCTGGTGAAGAGCTACGATAACCTGACCTTCGACGGCTCGTCCATCCGTGGATTCACCGCACAGAAGGAGAGCGATCTGCGCCTCGGGCTCGACTGGTCGGCGTTTTACTGGGTGCCGGCCGACGTCTTCGGCGCGGGCAAGGTCCTGGTCTTCGGCGAGGTGATCGATAAAGATGGCGGACACTACGCCGGCGACATTCGCGGCGTGCTGAAGAGCTTTGCGAACGAGCAGTACGAGAAGAACGGCTATACGCTGAACGCGGCCAACGAGATCGAAGGCTTCCTCTTCGAGGGCATCGACGCCGAGCGTTCCTTCCACGAGATCGGCTCGTTCGAGTACACGAACAAGGGCGGCTACTACCACTCGCTGCCTGGCGACCCGCTGCGCGAGTTTATCGACACCTGCGCCGAGGTGCAGCGCGCGCTCGGCTTTGAAAACGAGAAGGATCACCCCGAGGTCGCGCCCTCGCAGTTCGAGATCAACTATAGCTACGGCGATGTGGTGGCGGCGGCCGACCAGATTCAGCTTTACAAGCTGATCTGCCGCCAGGTGGCGACGCAGATGGGCATGACCGCCAGCTTCCTGCCGAAGCCGGTTACCGGCGTCAACGGTTCGGGCATGCACACCAACGTTTCTATTACGAAGGACGGCAAGAACCTGTTCTGGGATCCGAAGGGCGAAGAGAAGATCTCCGAGCTCGGCTGGTCGTTCGTCGACAAGATCCTCACCCACGGCAACGACCTGTGCCTGCTGCTGAACGCCAGCGTCAACGCCTACCGCCGACTCGATCCGCACTTCGAGGCGCCGAACCAGATCAAGGCCTCGGCCACCGATCGCGGCTCCATGGTGCGCATCCCGATCGGAAACGAAAAGTCCGCGCGCGTGGAGGTTCGTTCGGTCGGGCCGGACGCGAATCCGTACATGGTGCTGTACTCGGTCTTCAAGAGCGGCCTTGACGGCGACCTTTCGAAGATTGAAAACCTGCGCCAGGCCGAGCGCTACCTGCCGGACAACATCTACACCGCGCTTGAGGACTTCCGCAACGCCACCTGGACGACCACGTTGCTGGGCGAGGATGTGAAGGGACGCTACGCCGACCTGAAGCAGGCTTCGGCGGATCGCTGCCCTCGCCTGCTCGGAACGATCGTCAAGGCGGGGGAGATTCAGTTCCACCACGACGTGTACAACCAGTTGCTTTGGGGCCAGTTCTAAGCGCCTCAACTGACAGCAAAGGAACGATGCCTCGGCTCCGGCCGGGGCATCGCCGTCTGTGGCGCAACCGCGCACGGTGCACACGGCGTCTACCAGATGTGAACACTCTTGCAATGGCGCTGTTGCCGGAACTCCTGAACTCGCTTTCGGCGGGTCCGCGTCACCTGCTGCTCTACTCGTTTTTCAAGATCGGTGCGCTGCCGATCACACCACTCTTCCTGGCAAAGCTCGCCATCTTTCTCATCCTGCTCTTCAGCCTCTCGCACATGATGCAGCGGCTGCTGCTTAGCCGGCTGTTTCGCCATCTGCACATCTCGGACGCGCAGAAGTTTGCGCTTGGCAGGTTCACCACTTACCTTTTCTTTCTCGGTGGATTGTTCATCGGGATGCAATCGCTCGGCGTCAACCTGAGTTCGCTTGTCGTGTTTGGCGGAGCTGTGGGCGTGGGCGTCGGCCTCGGCCTGCAGAATGTCGTGTCGAACTTCGTCGCCGGACTGATCCTGCTGGTCGAGCAACCGATCCGCATGGGCGACCGTGTCGAGACCAAGGACACGCTGGGCGATGTGGTGAAGATCGCGGCGCGTTCGACGTGGATTCGCACCAACGATAACGTCATCATGATCGTGCCGAACAGCGACTTCATCAACAACGCCGTCACCAACTGGACGGCCAACGATCCAAACGTTCGTGTGAGCCTGCCAGTGGGCGTCGGGTATAACTCCAAGCCGGCACAGGTGCGCGAAATTCTGTTGAAGGCCGCCGCCGAGAATCCGGATGTGTTGAAGGACCCGAAGCCAGACGTCATCTTCACCGACTACGGAGACAATTCGATCAACTTCTCGCTTCGCGTGTGGACGTCGACGCGGGCCCATACGCCGCTGGTGCTCAAATCCGAGCTGTACTTTGCTCTCTTCGAGATGTTTACCGAGCATGGTATTGAACTGCCGTTCCCGCAGCGCGACCTGCATCTGCGTTCGTCTGACATCCCTCTGCCGTACACTCCGAACGCTCCGGTAAACGGAGAATCTGTGCGATAAGCGGTTGCGCCGGTTGTCACCTCTGATTTGAGGGTGGTAGCGTTCTCCCCACTGTTTGACGGAGGAGACGCACGCGATGCAGACGAGCTACAACGGTATTCCGGTGCCCGCGGAGGGCGAAGCAATCGAGTACGGAGACGGCAAATACACCGTGCCGGACAGACCGATCATCCCGTTCATTGAAGGCGATGGCACCGGCCGCGACATCTGGAAGGCCTCGCAGCGGGTGTTCGATGCGGCGGTTGAGAAGGCCTACGGCGGCCGGCGCAAGGTGGAGTGGTACGAGGTGCTGGCGGGCGAGAAGAGCTATCGCAAGACGCAGGAGTGGCTGCCCGACGACACCGTCAAGGCGACCGTCGACTTCCGCGTGTCGATTAAAGGGCCGTTGACAACACCCGTTGGCGGAGGTATTCGCTCGCTGAACGTGGCGCTGCGCCAGTTGATGGACCTTTACCAGTGCGTGCGGCCGGTGAAGTACTACGCCGGCGTGCCCAGTCCGGTGAAGCACCCGGAGAAGCTCGACGTCGTCATCTTCCGCGAGAATACGGAGGATATCTACGCCGGCATCGAGTTCCGCGAAGGCACTCCGGAAGCCAAAAAGTTCATCGACTTCGTCAATGACGACATGCTGAAGGGGGGCAAGAAGAAGATCCGTCAGGACTCAGGCGTAGGTGTGAAGCCAATCTCGATCACCGGTTCGAAGCGGCTGGTGCGCGCGGCTATCGAGTACGCGATCGCCAATGGGCGCAAGACCGTGACGCTGGTGCACAAGGGCAACATCCAAAAGTTCACCGAAGGCGCCTTCCGCGAGTGGGGCTACGAGGTCGCGACGCAGGAGTTCCGCGAGCACGTCGTGACGGAGCGCGAGAGCTGGGTACTCGGCAACCTCGAAGCCGACCCGACGCTCACGCACGGCGCCAATGCCGCGTTGGTCGAGCCAGGCATCGAGTTCGCTTCGATCCAGTTTGCCGAGGAGGTCGTCGCGGAGGTGCGTGCGACGGTAGAAGCCATTGGCGACACCCACGGGCACGGCAAGTGGAAGCACAAGATCCTGATCAACGATCGCATCGCCGACTCCATCTTCCAGCAGATCATCATCCGGCCTTCGGACTACTCGGTGCTGGCGACGACGAACCTCAACGGCGACTATATTTCAGACGCCGCGGCCGCGCAGGTGGGTGGGCTTGGCATCGCCCCCGGTGCCAATATCGGCGACGGCTACGCGGTCTTTGAGGCGACGCACGGCACGGCTCCGAAGTATGCCGACAAGGACGTCATCAACCCCGGCAGCGTCATGCTCTCGGGCGTGATGCTCTTCGACTTCATCGGCTGGAGCGAGGCGGCGCGGCTGATTGAAACGTCGATGGAGAAGACCATCGCGCAGAAGTTCGTCACCTATGATTTCGAGCGGCAGATGCAGGGCGCGACCAAGGCCAAGACGAGCGAGTTCGCGACCCGTATGATCCAGAATATGGGCTGAGAGTTAGACATCTCCGGGGTTAGAGCTCTACCGGCTTCTCCAACTTCTACGTGAAGGAATGGGCAGATCGCCGGGCGGCCCGGAGCGCAGGATTTCTAGGAGACTTTGGCCTGTTGGTGCACCAACTCTAGTCTGTGGGCGGGTGAAGGTTGGATTCAGCGGTGCGTTCTCGAAAACCCCACTCAGTAACGGCTTTGTGCTCGGTCGCTTCTGGGTTCTCATTTGCCGCTCGGGACGCATATGCCGATGAGCCTACCACGCAGGTGCTCGCTGGCGGGCTCGGAGACGAGCGAGTTCGCGAGTCGTATGATTGAGAATATGTAGTTGTGTACAGGGAGAAAGAATGCGGAAGAAGGTAACGATCGTCGGGGCAGGGAACGTGGGGGCCACGGCGGCTCATTGGATTGCGGCAAAGGAACTGGCGGACGTTGTGCTGCTGGATGTGGCGGAGGGAATTCCGCAGGGTAAGGCGTTGGATCTGCTGCAGGCGATGCCGATCGAGAAGCGCGATGTGTCGATTGTCGGAACCAACGACTACGCGGACACCGCCGGCTCGGACATCGTCGTGATCACGGCGGGCATTCCGCGCAAGCCGGGTATGAGCCGGGACGATCTGCTCAACACCAACTCGAAGATCATGAACGATGTGGTGTCGAAGGTGGTGGCGACTTCGCCGGACTCGATCCTCATCATTGTTTCGAATCCGCTCGACGCGATGGCGCAGGCCGCGTACAAGCAGTCGAAGTTTCCGCGCGAACGCGTGATCGGCATGGCCGGCGTGCTCGATTCGGCGCGCTTCCGGACGTTTATTGCGGAGGAGCTGCAGGTGTCGGTGGAGAATGTAACCGCTTTTGTTCTGGGCGGACACGGCGACACCATGGTGCCGCTGTCGCGTTACTCCACCATGGCCGGCATCCCCATTACGGAGCTGATCGAGCCCGAAAGGCTGAAGGCGCTTGAAACCCGCACGGCCAATGGTGGCGCGGAGATCGTCAAGCACCTGAAGACAGGTTCTGCCTACTACGCGCCGAGCGCGGCGGCGGTGGAGATGGTCGAAGCGATCCTCAAGGATAAGAAGAAGATCCTTCCGTGCGCCGCGTATCTCGAAGGCGAGTACGGCATCCACGGCCTCTATGTCGGCGTTCCGTGCAAGCTCGGCGCCAAGGGCCTCGAGAAGATTATCGAGATCAAGCTGACCGAAGACGAGCAGGCCGCGTTGCAGAAGAGCGCCGACGCGGTGAAGGAGCTTTGCACGGTCATTGGAGTCGCATAGCTTGCAACCCAGCAGCACAGTCAAACAGAGCCCGGCAGCCGAACTCTTCGGCGCCGGGCTCTTCCTTTGCTACGCCCTTGCGCTCTTCGCGCATCCTGCTCCGCCCAGTATGACCGACTACGCCAACTGGACCTACCAGGGTGTGCTCCTCGCTCGTCACCTCCACGATCTTACGGACCCCCTGCACTTGCTGAAGAGCTACCCGGTTCCCAACTCAGCCGCAACCCTAGGCATCGGGCTGCTGGCTTTTTTCCTGCCGTGGACAATCGCCGCGAAGCTGTGGCTCTGCATCCAGATGGGCATCACCTTCGCCGCCATTCGCCAACTCGCCCATACCATCGGCGCCACGGGTGCAGTCTGGTGGATCGTCCCGCAGGCCGTGTTCCTCAGCGTCAACTGGTGGTACGGCTTCGTCAACTTTGAGCTCGGCCTCGCCTGGGTCTTGCTGATGGCGTCGTTCCTCCTGCGGCGTGTGCAGGATGGTCAGCGGCCCGCCTGGCCGCTCGGTCTGCTGCTTGTGCTCGCATTCTTCACCCACATGATTCCGTTTGCTTTCTGCGCTCTGCTGTTGCTCCTGTACGCACGCCAGACGCAGCGCTGGTCCGTTCTGTGGCAGCTGGTCCCATCCTTCCTCCTGAGCGTCTGGTACGTCGCCGCTCGGTACCTGCAGGCCGGCAATGCGGATGGCCGGGCCGGCATGGTCGAAACTGTACGGGATTACTCCCTCGCCTTCTGGGCGTACAAGGCCAACTCCTATGCGAAGTCGTTTGGCTTCGTGAATCCGTCCAGCACTCAGGGCTCCTTCGCGCTCGCGGCTCTCGGAGAAGGATTATTCCTCGCCCTGCTTGGCGCAAGCCTGCTGCTGGCGGCTCTGCTCGGTTGGAGGATGGTCGCCGCTCTCACCCACGAGCTTCGGCGGGAGTCTCATGAGCGATTCCTCTGGCTTGCGATGCTGATCTTTCTTCCCGCCTTCCTGCTCGCCCCGGGCACGGCGCTGGGCGTCTCCGATCCTGGGTCCCGGCTGCTGCAGACAGCGCTCGTACTTGGTCTCGTGCTGGCCTGCCGCGCGGGTGGAAGGCTGCTCCGGCTGGCGTCCGCCTGTGGCGCGTTCCTTGCCGTTGCCGGCCTGTTTTTCTTCGCTCGAATACAGCTTGCAAAGCCTATGGACAAGACCGCTGGCTCCCATCTTCCACGTGCCATCGTGCAGTTCGCTCACGTGCCCTTTGACGATCAGGACTACCTCTACGGAGCTCTCGATCGCGGCGACTACACGCAGCCGGTCTTCCCCACGGGCATGTTTCTCAATCGGCAGCGCTAAAGAGTTCCGACGGCGGAGCGGCTCGCGGCCGAGGAGCGAAAGAATCGCCCAACAGCGCTACGCGTTCAAGCAGCTCCGCCGCCTGGCCCGCACAGGGCGAGTCCGCAAGATCAAGCTCGTACGCGCGGCGCAGCAGCTTGTCGACCTTGTCGAAGTTGCGCTGGCCGATGAAGCGTTGCAGGGCGCCATCGAAGATCATCCCAGCCAGCGCTTCGGCTTGCGGAGACGCGAGGTTCGCAAAGGTTTCCCTCCAATGGGGACGCTCTTCGCTGCCCTCCAGAAATGTTAAAAGCCGCTCCGTACGGCGTGGTCCCATGCGGTACGCAGGGAGGGCAGCAGGCGGGGCGCAGCCGCTCTGCAGTGAAACGGCGCACAGCAGGCCCATCGCATAGATGGTGTGGTACGAGGTTGCGAGCAGGTAGCGAGTTCGATCGGACCCGGTGCGACGGTTCAGCTCGGCGATGCGCGTGGCGGGCGTCGGAAGAAAGCCGGCGCGGTCTTCCACCTCCGTCAGCACGCGGAATGCGAACGCCGCGGCGGGGCTCCAGGGTGCGCGTGTCAGCGGCCAGGTCAGCAGCAGCTCCGCGCATAGATCGTAATCCTGCCGGTCCAGGCACCGCGTTAGTGCGGCTTCGGCCTCCGCCAGGATCACTCTCCGGCTGCGCGGCAGCGTGGCCGCCCCGGCGACGAAGCGTGTGGTGTACATGATCGCGTGGGTAAATGCGTAAAGGTCTTCGTTCGTCGCGCCGAGAAGATCGAGCGGTTGGCTCAGGATGCCCATCGCGCCGCGCCGCGGAGACCTCGCGGGGTCACCCAGGCTTGCCAGCCACTGTTGTTCGAGCACCCGGTGCGGCGTGCGTTCGCGGCAGGCGCTACCCTGCGCTCTGCGGCTCCGATTCAGCAGCTCTGCAAACCCGGCATCGGGATAGCCAAGACGCGTCAGCACCAGGTGCGCTGTCGCAAAGTCGATCGCAAGTGCCGGATGCAGGATCAGGTTGAGCTTCATCTGCGCGTTGCGCGCGTACGGGATCAGCTGCCGCGCGACGCGGTCGAGGCGCGCCGCGATCTCCGGCGTCGCCGGCGCCAGCGACGCGGCATACAGCAGCACAGCCGTCTCTCCGATCGGCTTCTCGCGGCGGATGCTCGCGCCCGGCTGCTCGGATGGGCGAAAGCCCTCCGGCGCCAGGTGCTCGATCGCCAGGCTTGCGATGTCGAGCGCGTGGCAGAGGCGCCGGATGAGATCCTGCGAGCTCCATGCGGTTTGGGGTGTGGAACTCATGCCGGCGCTGTTTGCCATCCTTCTGTGTGGCTGTCGATCCTTACTTCAGCTCGTCCGTGCTTGCGTTCAGCTCCTCAAGTCCTTCGACAGACCCGTACGGATCGGGAAGGTACAACAGGTGAACGAAAAGGCGGTTGGTTCCGCAGAAGCCGTCGCCGTCGAAGTCTTCAGCGAGCGCGAGGGTAGGACCTACCTCGGCGATCACCTTGCCGATGGCCTCGAAGTCGACGGCCTTCGAGTCGAGAAGCTTCTTGACGATGTCGCGGTGCGTGGTTGACGTACTCATGGGGTATCTCCTTCGTGGTCAGGCGTTGACTGCAGGCGCAGACCGGCTGAGGCGCTGCGCACCTGTGTTTCAAGGAAACTGGGAGAGATGCATCGAGCTGCGCAGGCAGTGTTCCGCTCAATCAAGCCACTGCTCTTATCGGGCGAAGCGGGCCGAGGGCCGATCGGAGACCAGGCTACAGGGGTCAATCCAAAGCAGACGAGTACGACAAGGGAATCGTGGGCGAAGCATAGCACACGAAGTTGAAGATCAGCGGCTAAAATCGACACCCCAGCAGCGCCGCGGTCGAAAAGCCCGCTCGCGCGACCTGCTTCCGCAAACTAAGAGATTCGTAGGAAGCGAGCCGTTCACAAACGATGAAGCCCCGCCTGAGAATGGCGGAGCTTCGTCGTTCCTGTTTTCTGCGAATCGTTAGCTGACGCGTTCGATCTCCACCGACTCGAGCACCACCGGCGTCTTTGGCCGGTCCATGCCGTCGCGCGATACCTTCGAGATCTTCTCGACGACATCGTAGCCTTCAATCACCTCGCCGAAGATGGTGTGCTTGCCCGTAAGCCAGCTCGTGTCGGTTACCGTGATGAAGAACTGGCTGCCGTTGGTGTTTGGGCCGGCGTTCGCCATCGCAAGCTTGCCCGGAGCCTTGAAGTTATGCGGCGAACCCTTGGTCTCGTCGGCAAACTTGTAACCCGGACCACCCATACCCGTACCTTCGGGGTCGCCGCCCTGGATCATAAACTGCGGAATCACGCGGTGGAAGATGGTCCCGTCATACAGCTTTGCGCCTTTCTTCGAGCGCGAGTTCCACTCCTTCGCGCCTTCGGCGAGACCGATGAAGTTGGCTACGGTATCGGGCGCGTCCTTCTCGAAGAGCTCGCAGACGATCTTGCCTTGCGAGGTATTGAACGTTGCGTAGGTGCCTGGTTTGGTCGGCATTTCGGTGGTGCTCCTTAGTTTCTTAGCTTGCGCCGGTTGGGGCTTCATCCAGAAGTCGTACAAGGGAGGTGCCAGACTTGTCTTCGTCTGGCAAAGATATCTTTAGCTCGGGGGAACCGCAGGGCCCGCGGGTGTGGCGCTCGCAGGCGCCGCGGATACCGCCGGCAACGGCGGCATCGGATCGCCTTGACGAACGATGGTGACTCTATTCAACGTAACCGGGGAGAGGGGCTTATCGTTTGCATCGCGGTCGACTCGTGCGATCGTGGCGACCATCAAAACGGAGTGCGCATCGCACTGACCGAATATCGTGTATTTACCGTTCAGGTCCGGATACGGAACCTCGGTGATAAAAAACTGGCTTCCATTCGTGTTCGGGCCGGAGTTCGCCATGGCCAGTCGTCCAGCCACATCGAAGTTCAACCCAGGCGTCTGCTCGTCTTCGAAGTAGAAGCCTGCATCGCCGGTTCCGTCACCCTTGCGGTCGCCGCCCTGGATCATGAAGTTCGGAATCACGCGGTGAAACGTCGTTCCGTCGTAGAACGGAACTCCCTTTACCTTCTTACCCGTCACCGGGTCGGTGTACTCCTTCGTTCCCGTCGCCAGACCCAGAAAGTTAGCCGCCGCAATCGGAGATTGCTTGTCGAACAGGCGGCACGTCATCCGGCCCATCGACGTGTCGAAGACGACCAGCGGTCCGGTCGGTTCAATCGCCGGTTGCGCGGTCTGCGGCGCGCCGGGCGCATCCGGTAGCTGCGCAGCCGAAATCCCCGAATTCGGTGCATCTGGCAGTGCGGGCGCGGCGGTGTCAGGCGGCAACGCAGGCGTAGCCGGAGCTGCTGGAGTCGAACTCGGCACACTCGAAGCCGGTGGCGCAGTCGTCTGCGGGGTCTGGGCGTGCGCCGCCGCGGGCAGGGCTGCGGCAGCGGCAAAAAGCAAAGCGGCAAGCGGTGGCGTCAGTTTTGAAGCGGTCAACATTCCTTTTCAAGGCTACTCTATTGCGGGCGGTGCCGCAAAATCCCGGCATCCAACCCTCCAGCGCCAACGTCCCCCAAAACGAAGCCGCTCCAAGGAGACAGCATGAGCAAACTCGCACTCTATGGCCGCATGAAAGCCAAACCCGGCAAGGAATCCGAGATCGAAGCCTTCCTCAAGCAAGGCGCGGAGATGGCGAAACAGGAGTCTGGCACCGTCGACTGGTTCGCCATCAAGGAAGACGATGGTGCCTACAGCATCTTCGACACCTTCGACGATGAAGCCGGCCGCGAGGCGCACCTCACCGGCGAGATCGCCAAGGCGCTTATGGCACGCGCCGACGAGCTCTTCGCGGAGCCGCCGCAGATCCACAAGATCTCCGTTCTCGCCCACAAGTAGCGCCTACCGCGCAACCGCGGCAAACACCCGAAGAAAGTTGCCGCCGAGGATCTTGCGCAGGTCCTCGGCGCTGTGACCGCGCGTGTGCAGCGCTTCGGTAATCTTCGACAGATCAGCAGCAGAGTCCAGACCCTCCGGCAGTGCGGGTATGCCGTCAAAATCCGATCCCAGCCCCACATGATCAATCCCCGCCATCCGCGCGATGTGGTCGATATGATCGATCAGCGCGCTCAGCGGCACTCTCGTAATGCGCGCCGCAAATTCCTTGTCAATCGAACTCGAAATCGAGTAGGGAACCGGCCTGCCGGCCGCTCGATACGGCGCGGCTGCTGCCTCCCGCCGTTCGTGCCGCTCCGGTTCGAGCGCGTTCCACGCTTGCCGCCATGTGTCGGAAAGAAACGCCGGAAAGAAGTTGACCATGCACAGCCCTCCAGCCGCAGCCAGCGCGCGAAGCTGCTCATCGCTCAGGTTGCGCGGTGCGGACGTAAGCGCGCGGGCGCAGGAGTGCGTCGCAACCACTGGCGCTGTCGAGGTCTCAAGCACGTGCCAGAAGGTCTCGTCCGACGAGTGCGACACATCGATCATCATGCCCAGGCGGTTCAGCTCGCGGATCACGTCGCGCCCAAACGCAGTCAGCCCCCCGTGCGCCGGCGCCTCCGCGCTTGAATCCGCCCAGCCGTTGCTGTTGTTCCAGGTAAGCGTCAGCGAGCGCACACCGAGCGCGTAAAGCTGCCGCAGCTTGTCGAGCGAGTCCTCGATGGCGTGGCCGCCCTCCACCGACAGCAGGACGCCGAATCGCCCGGCAAGCTTTGCCGCGCGGATGTCTTCCGCATCAAGGCAAAGCTGTAGCTCTCCGGGGTTGCGTTCCACCTCCGCAAGCACTGCCTGCCCGAGCGCCATCGCCCGCGTAAAGTGCGTCCCCTTGGGATGCTCGGCGGGGTCAACCCAAAGTGCGAAGAACTCAGCCGCGAGATTGCCCCGTCGCGCGCTTTCGAGATTCAGCATTCCGCTGCCCAGTGGATCGTGGAAGCTCCAGTTCTCATCCAGAAAGCGCTGCGCCGTGTCGGCATGGCCGTCGACGATGATGGCTGACTCGTGCATTGTTTCTGACAGGTTTGATTCGCGCGCTGAAGTGGGCATCGTCTATGAAGGTAACAAAGCCCACCCGTCGAACTAAGCCAGCCAAACAACCTGCGGTCCCAACCAGCCATCCTTCTTACCTAGAGGTGGAACATGGCACAAGGAATGGACGCAACGAAGATCCCTGGACGCCCGTCGCACGAGGCAGTGGAAGAGACTGGCGAGGATTCCGCCGCAAGCCGTTTGGATAAGGATGCGATGGAGAGCGCGAAGCGCGCGCAGAACCGGCTTCACACCGACGAAACCAACGTTCCGGGCAGCAGCATCTTCACCAAGTAACAGCTACAGGCGCAAATCGAACATCCCGCTTGGAGCGGGATGTTCGTGCTTAACCGGTAACTCGGATGGGTCGCGCGGTTACAACGATCGGGGAACAGGTACGCTTTTCGCGTTGACACTGCAAACGATTTCATTAGGCTGAAATCGTGAAGAAGATTTCTTTGGGCTACGAAGCATCCCCGGGCCGGACCCTCGCGCTGACATTGTTCTCGCTCGCCTGCCTGTGGGCGCTCCATCTTGGCGCTCTTCAGGCTGCCGGCTCACAAGACTTTCCCACGGCCGCCCTCGCGCTGCGCTGGAGTCCCCACCTCCTGCTACTGCATACCGTCTCCGACAGCGTCATCTTTCTCTCCTACCTCTCCATCTCCTGCACCCTCGGCATACTCGTCTGGCGCGAGCGCAACCAGATTCCCTACAAGTGGATCTTCATCGCCTTCGGAACCTTCATCGTTGCCTGCGGGTTTACGCACCTCATGAACGTTGTGGTGCTCTTCCATCCTCTCTACTGGCTCGCCGGCGACCTCGCACTGCTCACCGCCGTCGCCTCGCTTACCACCGCGTTCATGCTGCCTCTGCTGCTGCCGCGCCTGGGCCGCCTGCTGGACGAAGCACACTGTGCCCGGCAAAACGAACAGCGTTTCCTGGCCGCATCCGAAAGCAGCAACGACGCCTTCTTCATTCTCGAAAGTCTGCGCAACGAAGCTGGAGACATTACTGACTTCCGCTTCGCCTTCGCCAACGAACGAGGTGCCGCCATGGCCTTCACCAAGTCCAATCTCCTGCAAGGTAAGCTGCTATGCAAGGAGCATCCCGTAAACGGAACGGATGCCCTGATGGAACTCTTCAAGCGGGTCGTCGAGACCGGCGAACGCATGGAGGAAGAGTTCGCCGTGCGCTCCTCATCCACCCAGGCGACCTGGCTCCGTCACATGGTCGTCAAGCTTGGCGACGGCATCGCCCTTACCACCAGCGACATCAGCAAGCGCAAGGAAAACGAACTGAAGCTTGCCCGCCTGGTGCGCTTTACAGAGTCCATCATCACAAGCTCGCCCTTCGCCACCATCGTCACGGACCTTACCGGTACCGTCACCGCCGTCAATCCCGCCGCGGAGCGCATGATCGGCTACTCGAAGGCCGACCTGCTCGACCGGCAGACACCCCTGCTGCTGCTTGACGCCGCCGAACTTGCGCGCCGTTCCTTCGAGCTCAGCGAGCAGCTCGGCGTCGTCGTCGACCCCGGCATGGGCGTACTCCGCGTCAAGCCTCTCCGCGGAGAGGTCGAGCAGGCGGACTGGAAGTTCATCCGCAAAGACGGCTCGCGCTTCGACGCCCAGCTCACCGTCAGCGGGCTCACCGACGAAGAGGGACAAGTTGTCGGTCTTATCCTCATCTCCTACGACATCACCGAACGCAAGCGCACCGAAGACACGATCGCCCACCTCGCGCACCACGACGCGCTTACCGGCCTGCCTACCCGCACCCTGTTCCACGATCGCCTGAAGCAATCGCTCACGCGCTCCCGGCGCAGTCGCAACAAAGTCGGCATCCTCGTCGTCGATCTCGATCACTTCAAGAAAGTCAACGACCGCCTCGGCCACCACGCGGGCGATGAGCTCCTGGTCGAAGTCGCCCGGCGCTTGAAAGAAACCGTGCGCGCCTCCGATACCGTCGCCCGCATGGGGGGCGACGAGTTCGTCGTACTGCTCGACGACCTCCACTCCGCCGAAGACGCGGAGCGGGTCGCGCACAAGCTCGTCGCCTCGCTGCAGGCTCCGCTCGAAACCGACGGCGAAGTCCTCACGCCCTCGGCCAGCATCGGGCTCTGCATCTATCCCGACCACGGCGAGAGCTCGGACACCCTGCTGAAGAACGCCGATGAAGCCATGTACCGCGCCAAGCAGGAAGGCCGCAACGCCTTCCAGACGTTCACCGACGATCTCGCTTCGGCCTCCCTGCGCAAGCGCCAGCTCGAGGCCGGTCTGCAGCACGCCCTCGAACATCATGAGATGGAACTCGTCTATCAGCCGCAGGTTTGTCTCGCTACCGGCCGCGTCGATGGCGTCGAGGCGCTGCTCCGCTGGCGCAGCGCCAAGCTCGGCTTCGTCTCGCCCGCGGAGTTCATTCCCGTCGCCGAAGACAACGGACTCATCGTCCCCATCGGCGAATGGGTTCTGCGTACCGCCTGTCGCCAGGGAAGGCAGCTCCAGCTCGTCATGGGCCGTCCCGTCACCATCGCGGTCAACGTCTCGCCGCGCCAGTTCCACCAGGATCGCCTGCCCGGCGTCGTCCGCGAAATTCTGAAAGAATCGGGTCTCGACCCAAAAACTCTTGAGCTGGAGATCACCGAGAACATCCTCGTCAGCGACTCGCCCAAGGCCATGAACGTCCTCGACGAGGTGCGTGCGCTCGGCGTCCGCGTCGCCATCGACGACTTCGGCACCGGCTTCTCCAGCATGTCCTACATCATGCGCTTCCGCGTCGACCGCCTGAAGATCGACCAGTCCTTCATCCGCAACATGACCACCGACCCGGACTCGAGCGCCGTCACCACCGCCGTCATCGCGCTCGCACGCGGCCTCAACATCCCCGTCGTCGCCGAGGGCGTCGAAACCGCCGCCCATCGCGACCTGCTCTCACGCCAGGGCTGCGACGAGGCCCAGGGCTACTTCTACTCCAAGCCCGTCGCCATCGAAGAGATGATCGGCGTCATCCGCACCCTCGAATCCGAACCGCTCGCCGCCTAACCCACCCACAATCAGCTCCGAACATCCCGGACAGGCTGCAAAGCAGCGGTGCCCCATCCATCCTCGCGCACTTGCGAGGATGGATGGGACGTAAACCGCTCGAAACAGCCGCCCTTACCGGCTGGCGCAGATTCCTAGATCGCCGCCGCCCCAGCCTCGGCCACGGCATGGTCCTGCTCCCCCGACCCACCCGAAACCCCGATCGCCCCAATCACCGCATCTCCCTGCTTGATCGGAATCCCACCCGCAAAGATCATGATCTTGCCATCGTTCGAAGCGTGAATCCCAAAGAATTGGTCGCCGGACTGCGAGTTCGCCGCCAGGTCCTTCGTCGTGATATTGAACGCGCGCGCCGTAAACGCCTTCTTCTGCGCGATATCGATCGACCCCAGCCACGCCTTCGGCATGCGTTCAAACGCGAGCAGGTGGCCGCCTGCGCAGGCGACTGCGATGCACATCGGCTGGCCGATCTCCTCAGCCTTCTTCGTGGCTGCAGCAAGAATGGTCCGTGCGTCGTCAAGGGTAAGGGAAGTATAAGTTGCTGGCATTTCGTCTGTTCTCCTAGGTTTTGCCGAAGCGGCAACGTGGGTCTTACAGCCGCTCAAGTAGTGTAGCGACCGAAATATTCTTATGTCGTGCAATGTCGTTCAAAGCATCGCGAAATGTTCCAAACCTTAGCGGCTTGTGCGCCGGGATCGACACCGTATAGGCGCTTGGAGTCTCCGTCCGTAAAACAATGTGGCTCCCACTCTGCCTTACCTCGCGAAACTCCCACCGTCGTATAAGATGATCCGCAAAGTCGCGTCCATGAACATCCCTCGGTATCCTCAAGCGACCTTCAGCACTTCATCCCGAATCAGGTGCAGCCGAATCTGCTCCGGCGGCGTCGAGTCGTAAAAGTAGCCTTTCGTCGCGTCCAGCACCATCTCGCGCAGCTCGTCCCACGTGTCCCCCTGCGTGAAGATGCTCTCGCCCACAGCGCGCGCGCAGAAGCCCCCATCCTCTTCCTGTTCCACTTCGAACACCAGTTCGCTCATGCAGAAAGCCTACGCCTCTCGCACCGCTCGCGCTACTGCCGGAAGAAGTCCTTTACCTGCTGAATCACCACGTCGCGGCTCACGTCCGAGATGGCCTCGATCAGCGGCAGCTGCTTCGGGCACGACGCGACGCAGTTCTGCGCCATGCCGCACTCCTGCACGCCACCGTCGCCGGCGAGCGCGCGCAGACGCTCTTCCTTCAGCACGGAGCCGGCAGGGTCCATGTTGAACAGCTTCACCTGCGCAATCGTCGCCGCGCCCACGAAGCTGGTCGAATCGTTGAACTGCGGGCAAACCTCCATGCAGATGGTGCAGGAGATGCAGTTGGAAAGCGGATACCGCTGCTCCTGGATCTGTGGAATCTGCCGCGGACCAGGTCCCAGGTCGTAGCTGCCATCGATCGGCACCCATGCCTTTACTGCCTTCAGGTTCTGAAAGAGCACGCTGCGGTCGACCGCCAGATCCCGCACGACAGGGAACTTGGAAAGGGGCGCCAAGGTAATCGGCTGATCCAGCTTATCGACCAGCGCCGAGCACGCCATGCGCGCCTTGCCGTTGATCAGCATCGCGCACGACCCGCAGATCTCCTCCAGGCAGTTCGCGTCGTAGGCAATCGCCGTGGTCTCGCGTCCGTCGGCCGTAACGGGTGCTGCGGCAATCTCGCCCAGCACGGACGTGATGTTCATCCCCGGCCTGTACGGAATCTCAAACTCCTCCGTGCGCGCCGGGGCGTCGGGCGTGGCCTGCCGCTTAATCTCGACCTTGATCGTCTTGTTTCCAGATGGGCCGGCGTTGCGAGTTACAGCGGCATTCTCGGTCGGAGCGGCAAGCGGTGCGGTAGCCATGACTTTCCCTCAATCCACACGGAGCGTGCGCGCCGCGTGCCTTTCTCTTCAAACTCGCTCGGTGCCTCAGGGCTTCGGAATCTGCCGATGCTCCTTCTCGCGCGTCGCGATCAAGATACCTTCTTCAGGAACAATCGGCGCCCGGCCCTTCAGATCCTGGGTCCGCTTCCGGTCCTTCATCCGGGAGCTGTACACGAACATCCACGTCAGAAAGCCGACAAAGATGAGCGCGGCGACGATATATACGGTGTAGGTAAGTTGTGGATGCATCGGCATAGTGCTCTGTTGGATGGCCGATACAGCATTAGCGTCTACGTGCTCGAGTAAACCCTGGGCCGGGGCACAATCCACTGCGTGTCCACGTCCTCGTACGAAATTTTTGGTGCGCCGTCCACGTACGCGGCCTTGGTGGTCTTCAAAAACTGTTCGTCATTGCGATTCGGGAACTCGGGCTTGTAGTGCGCGCCGCGCGATTCATCGCGTGCCCGTGCGCCCTGCACGATCACCCGCGCGAGCTCCAGCATGTTGTAGAGCTGGCGCGTAAACGCAAAGCTCGTATTCGCCCACTGGCTCTTATCGGACAGGTTGATGTTCTTGTAGCGGCCCATCAGCTCCACGATCTTCGCGTCCGCTTCGTCGAGGCCCGCGTTGTAGCGAACGATGGTGGCATGCTTGGTCATGGTCTCGCCCAGCTCGCGCCACAGCTTGAACGGGTTCTCGCTGCCGGTCGAAGAAAGCAGTTGCTGGTTGAACCCGTTCTGCCGCGCCAGCTCCGCCGCGTGGCCGCCATCGCCGGTGGCGGGCTTCAGTGCCTTGGCATACGCCAGCGCGTTCGGCCCGGCAACGAAGCCGCCGTAGATGCACGAGAGCAGGGAATTGGCACCCAGCCGGTTCGCCCCGTGGATCGAATGATCCGCCTCGCCCGCCGCGAAGACGCCCGGGATGTTCGTCGCCTGGTCGAAGTCCACCCAAAGGCCGCCCATGGTGTAGTGCATGCCGGGGAAGATCTTCATCGGCACCTCGCGGGGGTCGTCGCCGACAAACTTCTCGTAGATCTCCAGAATCCCTTCGAGCTTGTGAAGTCTCTCTTTAGGCAGGTGCGTCAGGTCGAGATAGACCATCGGCTGCCCGTCGATGCCCATGTGGTCTTCGTAGACGATCTTGAAGATCTCGCGCGTTGCAATGTCGCGCGGTACCAGATTGCCGTACTTCGGATAGCGCTCTTCTAGGAAGTAGTAGCGGTCGGCCTCGGGAATCGTGCGCGGCGCCCGCTTGTCGTTGCGATCGCGCGGCACCCACACGCGTCCGCCCTCGCCGCGGGCGGATTCGGACATCAGCCGCAGCTTGTCTTCGCCCGGGATGGCCGTTGGATGCACCTGGATGAACTCGCCGTTGGCATAGTACGCGCCCTGCTGGTAGAGCGCCGACTGCGCGGAGCCGGTGCAGACGACGGAGTTGGTGCTCTTGCCGAAGATGGCGCCGTTGCCGCCGGTGCAGATGATGACGGCGTCGGCCGGAAACGTCTGCACCTCCATCGTGCGCAGGTTCATCGCGGTGATGCCGCGGCAGACGCCATTGTCGTCGAGCACGGCCGAAAGGAACTCCCAGCCTTCGTACTTCGTCACCTTGCCTTCGGCCTCGTGGCGGCGCACCTGCTCGTCGAGCGCATACAGCAGTTGCTGCCCGGTGGTAGCACCCGCAAACGCAGTCCGCTGGTATAACGTCCCGCCGAAGCGCCGGAAGTCCAGCAAACCCTCAGGCGTGCGATTGAATGGCACGCCCATCCGGTCGAGCAGATCGATGATGGCCGGGCCCTGCGCGGTCATGTTCTTTACCGGCGTCTGGTTCGCCAGGAAGTCGCCGCCGTAAACGGTATCGTCGAAGTGCTTCAGGACGGTATCGCCCTCGCCCTTCAGATCCTTGGCCGCGTTGATGCCGCCCTGCGCACACACCGAATGCGAACGCTTTACCGGCACAATCGAAAACAGGTCTACCTTGCCGCCGGCCTCGGCGATCTTGATCACGGACGCGAGGCCAGCCAGGCCTCCTCCTACGACGATGATGCGGGGTGTTGCTGCCATAACTCGACTTCCTATCTCAAGCAATCTTCCCAAGCTTTGCCACTTAAGGGCACGGCTTCAGCCGTGCCGTCCCGTCAAGAACCGCAGCTTTAGCCGCTGAGGGACTCCTTCCTAAATCCCGCTCCTCGACTCGGTATGCCTCAACGCACCTCGCCCGGCTGCGCCGGATTCGTAGTCCCCGGCGCTGCACTCACCGGAGCCGGCAGCGTTATGCCCGCGGGCTGCGCCGGCATCACATCCGCCGGAGCGTTCGGGTACTTGTAAACCACCGCGTAGATACTGATCAGGCCCATCACACAAAGCGCCGTGCCGATCGCTCCGCACACATACCCAAAGCGCTTGCGAGCCTTATCGCCCGGCGTAATGCCCCACTTCACAGCGAACAGCCAGATGCCGTACGCGAAGTGCCACGTCGTCGCTACCATCGCGATCACGTAGATCGCCAGCATCCACGGATTCGAAAGCTCGTGCTGCACCTTGGCGAACGCAGCGCCCGGATGCTCCGGCAACTGCACGCCCATAAACCGTTCGCGCACCACGTGCTGGATGATGTACGCGAACGCGATCAGCCCAGTCACGCGCTGCATGATGTACATCCAGTTATTCGCCCACGGATACACGTTCACGTTCACGCGACCGCGGAATGCAATCCACACGCCGTACAGCGCGTGAAACCCGAGCGGAATGAAGATCAGCGTCCATTCGAGCACCCGCACCAGCGGCAGCGAGTTGAGGAACTTGACCTGCTGCGCGTACGCCAGCGGCCCGTTCCACGTCTCGAAGTTCGAGAGGATGTGTTCGACCAGGAACGCGCCGATGGGGATAATCCCCGAAAGCGAGTGCAGCCGTCGCCACAAAAAGGAGTGGCCCTGGCCGGCGCGTAGCGGCTGAACCCCCTTGGCAGGCTGCGAAAGATCGGGCGGTGCGACGGGTGCGGCGGCGGCCATCAGGACTCCTTATAGCAGTGTGATTATTCCGCCGCGGAGAGGCACGGGTCAAGGAACCTGTGCGGTTATCGCAGGCTTTGTGCGATTTTGGCACCAGACGCAAAATGCGGCCTGACGCCGGCCGGGCGGTACTGCGTACGCTGGAAGCTTCGCGTGGTCCTCCCGCTGGTCGGCACAGTCATCAGCTGCCGAGCATCGCGAGGGCCACGCGAAGCCTACACCCCACGAAGTGGTCGCCCCGCGCGATGAGCGGGCCCGTCCGGCAGGACAAGCTTCTTCATCAACTGAAGCAGTGCCCGCCCCCGATGCGAGATCCGCAACCGCGTCTCCGCATCCACCTCCGCCATCGTCTGCGCCAGCTCCAGCACCTCGAAGATCGGATCATACCCAAACCCTGCGGACCCGCGCCTGTGATCGATCAGACTCCCCTGCAACTCGCCCTCAGCCGTGGCAATCAACTCCCCATCGCGCACCGCCGCCAACGCACACAGATAGCTCGCATCGCGATACCGCATGCGCGGCACCTGCTCCAGCAGGCAGTTCAGGTTACGCTCATCCACTGTTGCGCCATTCGTATACCCCTGGTCCTCCGCATACCGAGCCGACCGCACCCCCGGCGCGCCGCTCAGCGACCGCACCGCAATCCCCGAGTCATCCGCCACCACCAGCCTGCCCGGAGCCGCCGCGCTATACGCCATCGCCTTGAGCAGCGCATTGCCGGCAAACGAATCGGCATCCTCTTCTGGCGGCGCAACGTGTGCCAGTTCTGGAAGCGGCGCAATCCTGAACTCTGGAAACGCCTGGGCCGCAAACGCGAAGTCCCGCAGCTTGCCGGGATTGGAAGTCGCAACAAAAATCTCCATCCCCTAAGCCTAACCAAGAACCGCCGAACCTGGGTGCCCCACCCTCGCGGAGCTAGGGTGGGACCAGCCCCGCAACCATCCCAGTCCCGTACCCGCCTCCAAATCGTCCCACGCCCATGCACACTCTTTGCAGCATTTGCAAGTCAGGTCCACCCCTAACCCTAATTTTTTGAATACTTTACCGAAAGCTACAGGGGAGGGAGGTCACGCCTCGTACACTGAGAATGTCATCCCACCCGCAGAGGAGAAACGCCCATGAGCGGAGTCAAAGCCCACACCGAATACCTCACCTTCAACACGGCCGAACGCTACGAGATGGTTCACATCACCCCCAAAGTCGAGGAGATCGTTCGCCGCAGCGGCGACGTCGACGGCCTCTGCTTCGTCTCGCCCATGCACATCACGGCCGCAATCTACGTCAACGACAACGAGGACGGACTGATCGAAGACATTTCCACGTGGCTCGAAAAACTGGCGCCAGGCTGGCCCGGCTACAAGCATCACCGTACCGGCGAGGACAACGCCGACGCGCACCTGAAAGCCCTGCTTCTGCACCACGAAACCACGTTGCCCATCACCAAAGGCCGCCTCGATCTCGGCACCTGGCAGCGCATCTTCTACGCCGAGTTCGACGGCCAGCGCGCCAAGCGCGTCATCGTCAAAGTCCTCGGCGTCGAAGGCTGATCGCCAGAAACTAGCCACCCCCAAAGCAGACTACTTGTGCTCCGCAACCGGTAAAGTCGCCGGCGTTGCGTCCTCCGCAACCGGCTTTGGCGCAGGCGCCTGCGGCTTGATCAGCACGATGTCCACGCGGCGATTCTGCTGCCTCCCCGCCTCCGTCGCATTCGAGGCGACCGGATGAAACTCCGCATAGCCGACTGCAGAAACCTGCGTCGGATCGACCGCATACTCGCTCACCAGCAACCGTGTGATTGCTGCCGCGCGCGCGGTCGAGAGCTCCCAGTTCGTCGCGAACTGCGCGGTATGGATCGGCATATCGTCCGTATGGCCTTCGACCCGCATCGGCTGGTGCGGCAAAAGCAAAGCCATCTGCCGAAACGTCTCCAGCGACGCAGCCCGCATCTCCGCCGAGCCTGAGTTGAAGAAACCAGCCTCCCGCAGTGAAACGACCAGCCCCTCATCGGATTCGTGCACGGTAATCGCCGTCGAGCCCATCTGCTTCAAAGCGACCTGCTTCTGGATGAACTTCTCGATCTCTCCCTTCGCCTGCGCCTGGCCCAGCATCTGGCTCTCAAACTGCTTCTGCAACTGCTCTCCGATGGAGTCTTTCCCCTTCGCGTTGGCCTCCGTGATCTTGTCCGCAGAGATCGGAGCCGGAATCGGCAGCATGAGCGGCGATGGAACCGCCGTCGGCAGCGGCGTCACGTCCTCGGTCAGCGGTGGCGTCTGCGAGTGCTGGTCGAAGATCCCGTTGTATTGGAATGCCGATTGCATCGCCGCGGCCAGCTTGATGGTCTTGCGCTTGTCGCTTTGGCCAGAGGCAAACAGCACCACGAAAAAGGCGAAGAGCAGCGTGATGAAGTCGGCGTAAGAGACCAGCCAGCGTTCATGGTTGACGTGTTCCGGATGCTTCTTTTTCATTAGCCCTCCGAGGACGTTTCCGCCGGTTTCGAGTCGAACAGGAAGGTGCGCAGCTTGGTCTCGATCATGCGCGGGTTCATGCCTTCCAGGATGGAAATCACGCCTTCAAGCATCATCTCCTTCACCATCGTGTGCTCGCGATGACGGAACTTGAGCTTTGAGGCCGCGGGCAGGCAGATCAGGTTCGCGATCGCCACGCCATAGATCGTAGCGACGAAGGCCGTCGCAATGCCTCGCCCAACCTCATCGATGTCCGAGAGATTCTTCATCACCTGGATCAGCCCCATCACGGCGCCGATGATTCCGACGGTCGGCGAATAGCCACCCGCGGCTTCGAACACCGCGGGAATCTTCTCTTCGATCTCCGACTTGTTCGAGAGCTCGAGCTCCATGATCTTGCGGACCTCCGACGATTCGGTTCCGTCGACCGCCAGCATCAACGCCTGCTTGAGGAACGGATCGTGGACGTTCTTGAGCTCGCCGTCGAGCGACACGATGCCGGATTTGCGGGCGATATTGGCGAAGCTGACGATCTGCTGCACAATCGCCTCGCCGTCGTGGCCTTTGTGCAGGAACACCTTGATGAGGTCCTTACAGGCTGCAATAAAGATGTTGAGAGGGAACTGCAGCATGCACGCACCGGCGGTGCCGCCAATCACGATCATGGCAGCGGTCGGCTTCATGATCTCGACCGGGCTTCCGCCCTCGATGATCATGCCGCCGAGGATGCCGACAAGTGCGAGGATGATGCCGCCGATGCTGGCGATGTCCATAAGGCTCCTGAGAACGGGGTAAGAGATAAGGAGAGCGGTTTATTCCTCGGGTTCCGGCGACAGGCGGATGATCTCGTTGCTTGCCGCCGAGGAGAAGGCGCTTTGCGCATCGGGCCACGCGGTGTGCAGCATGTCACTGCGCCATGTTGCGATCAGCTCCACGATCCGTGCGCTGGTCTCAAGCACAATCAGCCTTTCGCCGTTGATTAGGGTAAGCGTGGTGTCGGGCGTGGCTTCGACGAACTTGATCAGGTCGCAGTTGACGACGATGGGGTGTCCGTTGAGGCGGGTGACGTGGATCATGTTGGTGCGCCTCCGATGCAATGTCTATCGGCTTCGAGCGGTGGTGGAAGAGTGAGCGGCGCACTCGAAATCGAAGGCGCCCGAGCCTAGCAGATGATGCTGTGGATGGGAAGCCGAAAGGGTTCGGCTAAAGTTACTTTCGCGCGCGCCGATGGAGTCAAGGAACGTGGAGCCTTCCGCACGCTGAGCAGCCCAGCCCTCTGGGGGTCAAGACTGAGTCCAGCACCCGGGACAGGCGCTGCGGTTGTTCAAACCAGAAGTACAGGAGCGGAACAAATGTCCTTGGGTGTCCTTACCAACATCGCAGCGATTTACGCGGAAAATAATCTCAATCAGACGCAGGCCAGTCTGCAAAACACCCTGACCCAGCTTTCCTCGGGGTCGAGGATCAACAGCGGCGCGGACGATGCAGCTGGTCTGTCGGTGGTCGACGGCTTGCAGGCGAACGTCTCCGCTTTGACGCAGTCCTCGCAAAACGCCAGCGATGGAATCGGCCTGCTACAGACCGCTGACGGCGCACTTTCGCAGGTGACCAACCTGCTCAACCGCGCCGTAACCCTGGCCACCGAAGCCGCCAACGGCACACTGAATACGGAGCAGGTCAGCTCCGCCAACGCGGAATACCAGAACATTCTTTCCGAGATCGGCGACATCGGTTCGACGACCAACTTCAACGGCAACTCGGTATTTACCTCGGCGTCGAAGACGGTATTCGTCTCGGATGGTACGGCGAACGGCTCCAACAGCTACAACGAGACGGTCGGCACGCTGAGCACCTCGGGCGTTGGCGAAAGCGTTGGCGCAACAGTGCTCTCGCTGCCGACTCCCACCACCCCGACCGCAACCACAACGGTGCAGCAGGCGGTCACGGTAGCCACTCCGACCGCATCCTTGATCAACCCGGCGCCCGTCGCGGCTTCGGCTACCGCGTCCGCCACAACGACGCTCACTCCGGTGGTAACCGGCGACGCATCCTCCACCTACTCGGGTACGGCAATCATCTCGAGCGGCGTGCAGGCGGCGTCGGGCGGCGGCGCCTACACGGCATCGACCGTGACCGCGGCACCGACAAGCGGTAGTTTCTCGGCGACGGATACCTACAGCGGCGTAGTCGGTGTTCGTCTTGTCGGCGCAAACTCCAGCTCCCAGCTTTACACGGCGTCGGTTGCGCCGGGCAGCAGCCTGTCGACGCTGGTCACGTCACTGAACAACTCCTTCGGTTACAACGCGAGCAGCGGAAACCCGAGCACGAGTGGCCTCGAGGCGCAGGACGTCAACAATGCACTGGTGATCACGACGTCTCCGAATGCAACCGGCCAGGTTGAAATCGATGCCCCGACCAACTCGCTGCAGGTAAGTCCCACCGGCACGGGAGCATTGCAGAACGTCTCCTTCGGCAGCACCGGCGGCGTAACCACCAGCACGGCGGATACCGCGACCGCACAGACCAGCGTCTCATCCACGATCACCCTGGCCGCGTCAAGCAATGCCGGTCTATCCGGTCTGCTCAACATTGTGGTCGGCGGAAACACTGTAGGCTCGGTCGACTTCGGCACGCAGGCAAGCGCGACGGTTCCCGGTGCGGCTGCCGCGACCGCAATCTCATCGGCCCTGGGAGCGGGAAGTGCCTTCGCAAACGCAGGCTATAGCTACTCCTTCAACAGCACGTCGGGTGTGCTGGCGGTGACGGCGCCGGGCAGCGATTCGACCAACGCCATCAGCTTCACCACAGGCACGGGCGTGGGCGCGAGCGGCGCACTGTCCACCGAGGCAACGACCACCTTCGCGGCCAACTCGCTCACGCCTTCGGCGACGACCACCTACTCGGCTTCGACGGTGACACTCGGCGCGGCAAGTCCGACCACCTCCGACACCTACAAGGGATCGTTGACCGTGCAACTTGCGGGCAGCGCGCAGACCTACACCGCGACCATTGCCACCGGCAGCACCCTGACGCAGACGCTTTCCGCGCTGAATAGCGCGTTCGGCAGCTCGACTGGTTCATCCAACACCACGGTTGGCTCGATCGGCTCGTCCGGTCTGGTCGCGGTGGCGAACTCCAGCGGCGCTATTCTGATTGAGAGCGGCGCAGGATCGGGGCAGGTGGTCGTCAGCAATGCCTCCACCCTCCAGGTCAATCCAAGCGGCGCCGGCAGCTATGCGTCGGCGACTGTAACGGGGAGCACGGTCTCCACCGGATATGAAGCGACGGTTGCGGCGACTGCATCCACCTCGAATACCTCCAGCGTGGCGCTCGGCACAGCCTCGATTGCCGGAACGCTCAACATTTACGCCGGCAGCACGGGGCAGGGTACCGCGATCGGCTCCATCAACTTCGGGGCAACCACTGGCGCAGGCAGCGTCTCCGGTACAGGCACCGGTACCGGCTCAGTCCAGGCGGCGATTGCCACGTCCTTTACCGGTGCCGTGACGACCAATGTCAACGACAACACGGTAACCTATGGCGGCGCGGGCGCGCTTGCCGGCTATTCCGCCACCTACAACACCAGCTCCGGCGCGTTGACCATCGCCGGACCCGCAAACGGCAACTCGTTCAGCCTCGGCCAGTCAACGTCCGGGACCAGTGAACTGCAGACAGGGTCGGTTTCCACGACGCTGACGGCAGGTCAGGGCATCACGGTGGACGCGAGCACCTTGTACTCGGGAACGATCAACTTCGGGAACAACGCCTCGTACACGATCACCTCTCCCAGCACGGCGGGGGCTTTGGCCACCGCGGGCTCGGGCCTGGTCAACGCTGCGACCGCAGCCGGTTTGACCGTTTCGACGAGCAACAATCAGCTGGTGTTTACCAGCCAGGCGTCGAGCGGTACGCCTCCCGCGGTCACCGTGACGAACGGCGCAGCCGCAACCGAAGCGTACACGGCGTCCACCGCAACCTTCTCTCCGACCAACGGCAACACCACCTCGCCGACGTTCTCTGGGCAGTTTTCGGTGGCGCTCAACGGCACCAACTACAGCGCCACGTTTGCGGCGGGCACCACCGGAACGCAGGCTGTAGCCATTCTGAACGGGCTCAACCCTGGTGCGGGGAGCAGTGGGGTCTTCGGCAACTCCGGCCTGTCCGCTTCGTTGAACAACGGCAACCTGGTCATCACCGGGCCGACGCCTTCGGCTACCAGCCCGGTCGCGAACGACCAGATTACGGTGAACTCCACCAACGATCTGTCGACTGCAACCGCAAGCACGCAGACGCTGACCAACAGCAATGCGGCGGCCGGCACAACCTACAGTGGAACCATCAGCTTCGGGGCGGTCGGCACCACGCATTCCGGTTCCTACACCATCGGTAGCAACGACAACGGCACGGCAGCCTCCATCGCGTCCGCGCTGAATGCAGCCGGCGTGCTCGGAGGGACCAGCTCCGGAGTCGTGGCCAGCGTCAACGCGAGCAACCAACTGGTGTTCAGCGGACCAAGCAGCGGAACGGCCGAGGGTAACGGGCCGGGCGTTACGTTGACCGGCGTCACTGCGACGGCACCCACGGTGACCACGTATTCCGCTTCGACGGCAACCTTCGCGGCGAACTCGGATGGTACGTTCTCGGGCGAGTTGACTGTGGGTACCTCGGCCACTGGGCAAATCTCGACCACGGTTGCCGCGGGTACGACGCTGAACAACCTGGTTACGCAGTTGAACAACCAGTACACGCAGGCCGGAATCTCCAGCCAGTTGATTGCGAGTCAGGGCACGGGCAGCCAGTCGGGTCAGCTCATCATCTCGAGCGCGACCCCGACCACGGCGATCCAGGCCGGACAGGATCAGTTGATCTTCTCGCAGGCAATCGGCGCCAACACGCTGACGGCGACTTCCGCCACCAGCACCAATGGCGGCCCCGGCGCGGGCGTGAACTTCGCCGCTGCCGGGCTCGATCAGCTGACGGCGACCTCGGCGACCTCGGTCCTGTCGGCGGTCACCACGGCCATCAACGATGTGGCGTATCAACGCGGCATCATCGGCGCCGACGTGAACGAACTCACGGCAGCCTCGAACGTCGCGTCGGCGGAGTCGGTCAACCTTACCTCGGCGCAGTCAAGCATCCAGTCCACGGACTACGGTTCGGCGACCAGCAACCTCGCCAAGTACCAGGTGTTGAGCCAAACGGGCATCAGCGCCCTGGCACAGGCAAACAGTGTGTCGCAGGAGGTTCTGAAGCTGCTCCAGTGAGAGAACGGCATCGCCGGTCAACCAGCCGGCCCGCCAAAACGAAAGAAGCAGCGTAAGAAGACCGCGAAGGAGGAGCGCGCAGGCACAGGCTACGACAAGTACCTGCTCCTCCTGGTGGATTGAAGGTGGACGAAGGCAATTTCCCTGTTCGGGAACAGATGCGACTTGGGGAACTTCCCGGGTCTCTCTGTACCGGGCAGGGAAGTTGCCGTTTTCGCCAGACAAAAGATCTCTCTAACGAACCGCCACATGCGTTGGCCGATCACTTGCTTGAACAGGCGTGGGGATCGCCAACTCACCCGAGGCAAAGCACAGGACGATGAGCACAGTCGGAATCAACTTCGGTGCGGCCACCAGCGGGACAGGCTTCAATGTCGCGACCACCGTCGCGTCGATTACGGCGCTCTCGTCTGCCATCGAGACCCCCTGGAACGCGCAACTCACCAGCCTGAAGGCGCAGGACACAGCGCTCACCTCAATCGGCACCGATCTGTCCACGCTATCCACCGCGGTCTCAGCCCTCACCAATCTCACAGGCGTCTTGGTAGGCAAGGAGGGATCGAGCTCCGATCAAAGTGTGCTCACGCTGACCTCCGCCAGCTCGTCGGCGGTAGCCGGAAGCCACACCGTCGTCGTCAACTCGCTCGCCTCCACCGCATCCAGTTACTCGGACGCGGTCGCGTCCCCCTCCGACACCCTAAGCGGAAGTCTGGTCCTTCAGATCGGGACCGGCGCGGAGCAGACCATCCCCATCGATTCCTCAAACGACACCCTCGCCACCCTGGCGTCGGCCATCAACAATGGCGACTACGGTGTCTCGGCCGAGGTCGTCACCGACGATAACGGTTCGCGCCTGCTGCTCGCGAGCAACACCAGCGGCGTGGCCGGCTCAATCGCTCTCGGAGGCGGGCTGACCGACGCGACGACCGGCCACTCACTCGGGTTCTATGTTGGCCAGAAGGGTGCCGACGCCAGCCTCACCGTCGACGGTCTGCCCACCACCAGCGCCTCGAATACCGTGACCAACGCCATCCCGGGCGTAACCTTCCAGCTGCTTGCAACCGGAACCCCGACCACCACCAGCGGCGTCACCTCGAACGAGCAGGTGCAGGTCCAGATCACCAACGACAACACCGCTGTCGCCACTGCCGTGCAGGCGTTTGTGACCGCCTATAACACCGTCGCGGGCGACATCAAGACCCAGGCGGGCGATACTTCGAGCGGCAGTCCGGAGCCACTCTACGGCGACCCCACCATGTCGCTCATCCAGAGCCAGCTCTCCACCAGCCTCGGCGGAGGTTCGGCGAGCGGCGCGATCAGCAATATGGAACAGCTCGGAATCTCGGCGAATGCGGATGGAACCCTGACGCTGGATGACAGCACGCTCGGCAGCATTCTGAACTCGCACTACGCCGACGTCACAGGATTCTTCCAGAACACCGGGAGCTGGGGCCAGGGGCTCTCGAACACCCTCGATACCCTGGGAAATGCCACGCCTGACGGCGCGATCAGCCTGGAGCTGGCGCAGAATTCAAGCATCGAGACCTCGTTGAACACAGACATCACGAACGAGAATGCGCTGATCGCGACCCAGACCACCAACCTCACCACCGAGCTCAATACCGCCAACCAGGAGCTGCAGGCGATCCCGGAGCAGTTGAGCGAAGTGAACGAGATCTACAGCGCAGTTACCGGCTACAACCAGAGTGTGAACGGCTAAGGAGCAGGCGATGGAGCAGATGACGTATCAGCAGCAGGCGACGGTTGGCGCAACCGGCGTGGAATTGATTGTGGCGCTCTATGACGGCGCGCTGCGTGGGCTCTACCGGGCGAAGCAGTGCATCATCGAAGACGACCAGCATGGGCGTCGCGTCGCGGTGAAGAAGGTCGTCGACATCCTCATGTACCTGCAGGCGCGGCTGCGGCCGGATGTCGGCGGCACAGCGGCAACAGCCCTTTCGGACTTTTACGCAGCCATGTTCACCATGGTGCTCGAAGCCTCGCACATCGCCTCCGTCGAGGGCTTCGACGAGGTCATCGCCTGCGTGCGCAACGTGCGCGAGGCCTGGGCCATCGTCGCGCAGGACCCCGAAGCCGGGAAGGTCTTACCGCGCGACCTGCGCACCCGCGAAGAAAAGATACCCAAAACCATCCCGAAGCGCAGCGAGGAAGGGGACGCGCCGAAGGCCCTGCGCTGGAGCGCGTAAGAACAGAAGCCAGATGTTGGCAACAACTCCGCACGAAGCAGCGCGGTTCCCCAACATCTGGCAACGAGGGGAGGTTCGTTAGCGCGTCTTTGGCTTTGGGATGGGTCTATCTGCGAGAGCAACTTGCTTCAGGGCCAAAGGCCCGGCACATAACTTACGCTCGGAGCCGCTTCGACTCGATCCTTGACGGCAACGTGTCTCAGGGCCGAATGCCCGGCACATAACTTACGCCGGGAGCCGCTTCGACTCCATCCCTGACGGCACTTGTCTCAGGGCCGAGGCCCGGCACATAAGTTACGCCGGGAGCCGCTTCGACTCCATCCTTGACGGCAACGTGTCTCAGGGCCGAAGGCCCGTCACATAACAGCCCAGGCCGAAGGCCTGGGTAACGTCGCCCACCACAGGCCGAGGGCTGTAAGCCCGACACATAGGAATCCGATACGCCGTCTACAGACCGCTCCAACACCGGCAACTAACATCTAACATCTTGCAACCAACATCCGCCTTACTGCGCCACCGCGATCTCTTCTTCCAACTGCTGCTTCTCGTACAGCTTCGTGTAATAGCCCCCGCGCGCGAGCAGTTCGTCGTGCGTACCGAGCTCGGAGATGCGGCCGGCCACCAGCACGGCAATCTGGTCCGCATTTCTCGCGGTCGACGTACGATGCGAGATCAGGATCGTCGTCCGGCCGTGCATCACCTTGCGCAGTCCGGATAAAATCTGCTCCTCGGTGAACGTGTCCACGCTCGCCAGCGCATCGTCGAGGATCAGGATGCGCGGGTCGCGAATCACGGCGCGGGCGATCGCGGTCCGCTGCTTCTGCCCGCCAGAGAGTGTCACGCCGCGTTCGCCGACCAGCGTCGCAAAGCCCTTTGGGAACTCGAGAATCTCCGTGCGGATGTGAGCGATCGACGCCGCGTCTTCAATCTGTTGCACGGTCGCGTCCGGCGCGCCGAACGCAACGTTCTGCCCGACCGACTCCGAAAAGAGGAAGGTCTCCTGGGGTACAAAGCCGATGTTCCTGCGCAGTCCAGCCACTGGAAACTCTCGAATCGGTTCGCCATCGATCAGCACCGAATCAGCCGGCGCGTCGTAGATACGCGGGATCAGGTTCACCAGGGTCGACTTGCCGGAGCCGGTCGGCCCTACGATCGCCAGCGAGGACCCCGCGGGAATCGTCAGATTCACCTCGTGCAGCACCTCCGTCCCGTCAGGATAGGTAAACGTCAGGTCCCGGAACTCAATGGTCCCGGCAATCGGCTGAGCATCCCGCCCCGCCACTTCGGGCGCATCGGTGATATCCGGCGGCTGCTTCAGCAGTTCGTCGATGCGGATCACCGAGGCCGTCCCACGCTGGAACAGGTTCACCACCCACCCGATCGCGATCATCGGCCAGGTCAGCTGCACCATGTACACCATGAACTCCGCGAACATGCCGACCGAGATCCGGTGCTCGACCACCTCGTGCCCGCCCACCAGCAGCGAGATCACCAGCGAGATGCCCAGCACAAACTCGAGCGTCGGCCAAAGCATCGCCATCAGCCGCACCAGCATCAGCGACCGCGCGATGTACTCCTGGTTCGCCGTCTCGAACGACGCAATTTCGGCCTCTTCCTGCGCAAAGGCGCGGATGAGCCGGGCGCCCGAGAAGTTCTCCTGCGCCTTGGCCGAAATGTCCGAGAACATCGCCTGGATGCGCTCAAACCGCTTGTGAATCCGCGCCCCAAACTGCTGCACCAGCACCGACGCAATCGGCAGCGGAAAAAACGCGATCAGCGTCAGCTTCGGGCTGATGCGATACATCAGCGGCAGCGCCGCCGCCGTAAAAACAATCGTGTTGGCCGAGTACATGATCGCCGGGCCAAGCAACTGCCGCACCGCGCTCAGGTCGTTCGTGCTGCGCGCCATGATGTCGCCGGTGCGGTGCGTGTTGTAAAACGCAGCCGACTGCCGCTCCAGATTGGCGAACAGATCGTTGCGCAGGTCGTACTCAATCTCGCGCGACGCGCCGATAATCACCTGCCGCGTGATGTAAAGGAAGACCGCCGAAGCGGCCGCAATCACCAGCAACCGCGCCGAATGGTAGATGATCTTCTGCTGCGTCACCCCCGTCTTCAGGTCGTCGACTGCCGAGCCGATGACCAGCGGCAGCAGCGCGCGAATAGTGTTGTACAGCAAAACCGCGACCCCACCCCAGGCGAAGTGCTTCCAATAACGCTTGAGGTAGGGTGCGAGCGGTGCGATCTTCTGGAACATGGTGGTTAGATGTGCCTCGAAGCACTAAGGCTTCGGAGTTGTGGGCGGCGGAGTTGTGGATGCCGGTGCGGTCGCCGGTGCAACCGGCGGCGTAGCGGGTGCGCCCGGCTTCGGCTGCGTATTCGGCAGCGCCTGCGGATGCGACGGCGGGGTTGGCGGCGTCTTCGGCTTCGGCTGCGTGTCTGAGATCGCAACCAGCTCCACATCGAAGATCAGTTCGGACTTCGCCGGTATCGCCTGGTGCGGATTGTTGCCGTAGCCAAGCTGGTACGGGATAAACAGGCGGCGCTTGCCGCCTACGCGCATCCCGTCGAAGCCAGTATCCCAGCCCGGAATCACGCGATGCTGTCCATATGGGATGGAGATCGGCTCGCCGCGGTCCAGCGACGAATCGAACTTCGTCCCATCGGCCAAATAGCCCGTGTACTGAATGCTGTACCACTTGTGCGGTGTCGCCAGCGCCCCGGTGCCAATCTTCGTATCGACATAATCCAGCGAGAAGGTCGCAGACTCGATGCCGAGCGTCTCCCTCAGTTCTTCGCCTTCGAGCGGCGACACGTAATCCAGCTTGATGCTCGGCTGGGTCGTAATTGTGTACAAAGCTTTCGGGCAGGGCAGCCCCGCGGGCAGCGCCGGAATCTTCGGCGAGAGTTCAGGCACCTTTACGCAGCCGCCACCGGCCGTCGAGGCGCGATGCGCGGTGGTATGGGCCGGCGTCCGGGCGGACGAGCCAGCCGTCTGGGCCGCAAGGGGCATGGCGGAGACAAGCAACAGGGCGAAAGAATTTTTCATGTTCCGTCCATCCTACATGCAGCCCGTTGCCGCAGAAAAGGCTCTCCCAGTCGTTGCGCAGCGGTGATGCCGATCGGCTGCGGAACCGATGAACAAATCACGGGAGCAAACGATGAGTGAACGGAAACACATCAGCATGTACCTCAGCGGTATAGGGTGGAAGAAACGAATTGAGATCTTTGGAAAACTGCTTCTCGTTCTGATCTCCATCGCAGTCGTCCTTTGGTGCAATCAGTTGCTGAAGCCCTCGTAGCCTGCCGGCGCGCAGGCATACCTTACCCAACCAGCGGTCAAGAAGCACCGACAGGCCGCCGCGAACTCAAGTCGGCGTCCGCAGCAGCAGGTAGCTCCCCGCAATCGCAAACAGCAGGTCCGGCGACCACGCCGCCAGCGAAGGCGGCAGCGCGCTCACATTGCCCATCGCCTCAAACAGGCTGGCTGTCCCCATGTACACCACGGCAATCGCAATCGCCACCGCAAACCCCGCAACGCCTCCGCGTTTGCCGGTCGAAAACGCAAACGGCATCCCCAGAATCGCCATCACGAACGCGATCGCCGGGTACGCCAGCTTGCGATCAAGCTGCACGGAGAGTCGCTTCGTATCGAACCCCGACTGCCGCAGGTCCGAGATATAGTTCGAAAGCTCGCCAAACGACATCTCCTGCGATTGCCGGTCTTCTTTCTTGAAGTACTGCGGCTCTTCCTTGATCTCCGGAAACGTCGTCAGCACAAACGGCTCATAAGAAGCGATGCTCTCTCCGGAAAACGTTCGCACCCAGCCGTTTTCAAAGATCCATCGATCCACTCGGCCATCCCACCGAGCCGAAGCAGCAAAGATCCGGCGTTCGAGCGTAAACGTCGCCGGATCGAATTCAAACACCGTCAGGTTCGCGAAGACGTTCCGGTCCGGATCGAAAAACTGGTAGTAGAAGATACGAACCGGCTGCGCGCTGCGCGTCGGCGCGGCGTTCGCGCCCGGCAGGTTCGTCACCACCGCCGTGCGCACCTCCTGCGCGCCCGACTGCCCGGAGATCCACTTGCGATCCGGCCGCAGGAACGTCTGCGCCGGCTTCCCCTTGATCGTGTTCCGCAGCGCCTCCTGCCGGCGGTTCGCGGCCGGCAGGTAGAACTCGTCAAACGCAAACAGCGAGCACGCAATCACGGCCGCGAGCACCACGACCGGGATCACGATCCGGTACAAACTGATCCCCGCGGCCTTCATCGCCGTCAGCTCCGACGACCGCGAAAGCGCGCCGAACGTAATCAGCACCGCGACCAGCACGCAAAGCGGCGTCACGTTATAGACGATGTACGGAATCAGGTTCAGCAGGTAGTCGCCCACCGTCACCAGCGGCGTACGGTTGCGGATAATGTCGCCGATCAGCTCGAAGAACGTGAAGATGGTAAACAGAATCCAGAACGTCACCAGCACCAGCGCGAAGTTCGACGTGAACGCCCGCATGATGTACTCATCCAGGATGAGCGGAAACTTGACGTGCAGGCTGGAGCGAAGCCGCTGGCCCAGGGTGCGTGTGGGCTCGTCGGCTTCCTTCTCTGGCCCGGCATCCTCTGCGTTGCGCGGCAGCAGCTTACGAAATGCGCTCGAAAGGCTGAGCCCGACACCCGAGACCACCGAAAGCGCCACTCCGCCCACCGACATCTGCTGCAACAGCACGATGCCGGCAATCGTAAACAGAATATTCGCGAACCACACGCCCAGCAAAGCAGGCACCTTCCCCTGCGTCGCAAACGCCACGCCGATCGACGAGATCAGGTAGTAGGTGAAGACCAGCAGAATCGTCAGCACGAACGCGGTCGACCGCCCGCCGCGCTTCGATGTCAGCCCCAGCGGAACGCCCACCAGCATCAGCACAAAGCAGGCGCACGGGTAGGAAAACCGCTTGTTCAACTCGATCCGGTACGGCCGAGCAATCACCCGCGCGGCAGGACTGCCATCGTCCCGCGCAATCTCGCGCCGCAACTGCGAGAGCGGCAAAGCCTCATACCGCGTGTTCGACCGCGAGATGTGCGTATCGTCCTGCGCGCCCGCCTGCATCGGCACGTTCGCCGTCGCGAAGGTCTCGATGTTGTACTGGTTCGGGTCGGTGTCGGAGATCTGGTGCTGGCCGCCATCCTTCAGCAGCAGGTGCAAATCGCCCGGGCCTTCGGTCGTCACGATCGCCTCTTCGGCGGTCGTAATCTTCGGGCTCGCCGGCTGGCTCAGGTCGGCAATAAACACGTGCCGCCAAAGCGCGGCACCGGTCCCGGGAACAACATCCTGCACGTACAGCACCGTGTTCTTGAAGTCTTCGTCGAAGACCCGCGGCTCTACCTCGAACGATGCCTGCGCGTACTTCAGCCGGTATTCGAGCCGCAGCAGCGAGGCCGCCGCATGAGGCTCAAGGTAGAACGAGTTGAACAGTCCCAGCAGCACCGCGCCCAGCGAAACCAGCGAGACGATGCGTACAAAGTCGAGCGCGCCCATGCCGGAGGCGCGCATCGCCGTCACCTCCGAATCCGCCGCCAGCCGCGAAAGCCCAAGCAGAATCCCCACCAGCACTGCCATCGGGATTGTCACCACCAGCGCATCGGGCAGAAAATACGCAATCAGCAGCGACACATCGGTCAGCGACGCGGACCCACGCACGAACGTCTCCAGAATGCTCCCCAGCCGCGCCGTAAACAGGATGAACGTAAACATCACGCCGCCCAGCACAGCGTAAGAGAGCACTTCGCGAAGAATGTAGCGGGTTAGAATGCGCATGCTTTGGCTAGCCGGGAGTGAGGACACGGAGTTCTGGAATAAGGGAGAAATGCCGCTTATTCAAGGTGAAGACTGCATCGCCTCGCTGAAGCGCGGAGACTCCGATGATCAGGTCTGCTAAATCAACCACACGGCCAGCGGACGCCTGTTGGCCGTCAATCTGGCCGATCAGCCTCGCCAGACTTTCAGTCAATGGAAGGACAGCCATACGTTCGGCTATCTGATCGATGAACGCCTGTCTCCGTGCGGCAATCTCGGCAGTGGACGCACGGTAAACGCCATGCGTCAGTTCAATGACGGTCATCACCGAGATGCCTACAGATTCGCGCGGGTGTAGGAACTCAAGCTCCTCCAGAAGTTGTGCGACCGAACGCCGCCGCCTCTCGTGCGCAACAAGAATGGTCGTATCGACAACTATGCCCAAGGATCACCGTGTCCCGGGCGTCGCATTGCAACGATCTTCTCCACGTCGTCCGCGAAATCCGAGCCCATCCGGAGAGGTTCGCCAGTCTCCCTCTCCAGCTTGCGGAAGCGCTCGAGCGTCGCGCTGATCGAGTCGTCGAACGGAGATCGATCCGGCTCTACAAGCTGAATGGAGCCGCGATCCCCTTCAATGCGAATCACCTCACCCGACTGCACACGCCGAATCAGGTCAGGGATACCAACTTCCTGCGCCTCCTGTTCGGTAAGGTGAGTCGTGGCCATAACCGATGATAACCCTGTTCGGAGCCGCCACAACATCAAGCAGCCGAGTGATTCCGTCCTGAACAGGCGATGTCGCAGGATTTTCTGCACGGCTGCCATTTCTTGTGCATCTGCATCTGCAACGATGGGGTGCATCGCTGATCGCCAGCGGGTTCATAGCTGCGGGAGGCAGGTTCGTCACGTCTGACCTACCGGCAATCACTCGTCAGTACGGGGAGTTGGCGCGCGTCTAGAACCACAGGATTTTCCAGAGTCTTTCGATGGCCGTTTCGCTCCGGAACAAGTTGAAATCGGATGATTGACCGGGGCCGTCAGCAGTTGGACCCGGTAGCGAACCACTTGACGGGCCGCAGTCGATAGGGAGACGATTGGATGCTTCTGCGGTAGACGTTCGCGAGGTACTGCAATGAAGAAGAGCATAGGTTTGGGCTGCATCGCGTTGACTTTGACCCTCGCGGCCGCTCACGGAAGTGCGCCCGCTCCGACACCAAATTTCACGATTTCCGCTAGCAACACCACCATGCCTACAACAGGCACCGGGGCAATTCCTTTCACGATAACGTCAGTCAGCGGATACACCGGACAGATTGTTGTCGAGTGCATGGCGCCAGATCCGCCGCCAGGTGTCCGGGAGCCAGAATGTGGTGGAGGGCCGATTCCAGCCCCGATTGACCTTGCGGCGAACAGCAGTACAACCGGCGACGTTCCTATTTCCCCTTACGTCTATGTAGGACCAACGCTCACCGGCACGCTGAAGCACTCGGGACGCGTCTGGGAACGGGGGCCGGCACTCGCTGGCCTGTTGATGCTTGGTCTCGGGCTCCGCAGAAGGAAAGTGCCGGGGCTTTATTCTAAGCGCCTACTCTTGTCGTGCGGCTTGCTGATTGGATTAGCAGGGCTGAATGCTTGTGGAGGCGTTCTCACGCTAACTCCTGGAACCTATACATACACCCTTGATGCGATTGCGCAGGCTAATGCGTCTCACTCCGTCAGCACTACACTGCAGGTGGTCGTGCCACCCGGCGTTGATGTGCAGGATTCCATAACTCCTTTGTAATTTGGAAGTCAGGGAAGATCTGCCGTCTCAGTATGGAACTGCCGTGCCTGTAGTCGTCTGAAAGTACCGCTTTGTGAAATGCACCGGATAGTGAAGACGCAACCGAAAGATGGCTTTAGCTAGTTTAAAAGAAACTATTTCGTTTCGTGGATACTTGTAAGTGCACGGACTGTGTCCGCACTCTATGCACAGACTCTGTTCAGCGCGCTTAATGAAGTTCTCGTAGAACGCACCCAGTATCCCAGCTCAATTCCAAACATTCCGTCCTTATTGCTGTTATCCGTCTACGCGTTTTTCTGCCCGAGGCTTTGCGCTTCCGAGGCAGCCTCAAACCGCCGGTGCCGTGCTTGCGTCGGAGGCCAACCTGAACATGCGCTCCAGAAAGCCTTAAGGAATGTGCTGCTTGATGTGATCCCGTTCCGTGCAGTCGCCTTCGGTAAAGAAACACCGCCCCAGCCCGGAGACCACGGCAAGCCCGGCTCCGGCAATCATGAAGATGATCCCGGTAAAGATGTGTCCCGTCAGGTATGGAAGCAGGAACACGGCAACCCCGGCGTACAGCAGGATCGTGAGAGTGGTTCGGCAGACGGACTTCGTCAGCAGCGGCTGAGCCATGGCGTGCCTCCTTCAGGAGGGACAACACGTGCGGGGCGCTGGTTCTGCGCCTCTTGCGCCGAATTCTACTCCGCCCGCGCAATCACTTTCCAGAGGTTTTGCTGTCGCTGCTAGGCGAAGAACTCCGGATCTGCGGCCTGCTCTCCCTGCTCCGCAACGGCCCGGCGGGTTGCACGCCGCGACTGCAAGTAGAGCAGCGCCCCGCCCGCGTTCAGCACCAGCGTCGCTCCAATAATCTTCGCGCCAAAGACGAACGGGCTCGGCACATCAATGATCGGGAACACACTAAACCCGGTCGCCAGGACCGTCACCGCCAGCCCGACTCCCGACGCCACCTTCAACCCCAGCGAAGGCGCCTTGCCGAACCGCGAACCCACCACCAGCGGAATCAGAAACATCATTCCGAAGTAGATGTTGTACACCACGATCGCCACGTTGTTGATGATCTGGTACGCCTCCTGCGCGCTCGCACCATAGGTGGAAGCCAGCGCCGCGGCCAGCGCCAGAGCGACAATAATCACGATCGACCGCACCGGCGTCCCGAACCGCGGGCTCAGTCGCGTAAACCACGGCGGCAGCACACCGTCCCACCCCGCCACCATGGGCAGCCGGCTCGCCGAGGCGGTAAGCAGCGAATACTGCGAGATCACGGCGAGCGCCAAACCGAGGATGGCAAGTCGCCCCAGCATCAGCCCCCAGTTCGTGCCGGTAGAAGCCGCTCCGGCCGGCGTTGCAAACGCGACCGCCAGCACCTGCGGCACCGGCCCGGTCAGGTCCACTTGATTGGCCGGAATATAAGTCAGCAGCGCGCCGGTGCCCAGAATGAAGATAAGCGCAATAATCGGCGCCGCAATCCAGGCCGAGCGGAAGATAGCCCGCGCCGCGTCCTTCGTCTCCCCGGCAAAGACCGCGATCTGCTCGAGGCCGGTGAGTCCGTTCAGGGCCATCTTCGAAAATAGATTGAGGCTGAAGAGCGTCAGCATCGGCAGCGTCAGAGCAAGCGAAAACGGATGTTGCGGCGAGTGGTGAGGATGGGTCGCGGTGGCATTCGGATGGAAGAACAGCAGCACCACCAGCAGCAGATTGACGAGCACCATCATCGCCGTGCCAAAGTGCGAAACCCACTTGCCGATCTGGAAGCCGACCACACAAACGATCAGGATCAGCAGGAAAAGGACGACATTGATCGATGCAATAATCTTGTTCGAAGCGGCGATCCACCCGTACGCCGGCCCCAGAAAGTAGCTCACATCGGTGGACATCAGGATGCCGAGGTTCGACACCGTCACCAGCGTCCACATCCCGAAGTTCCAGGCGTTCAGAAAGCCCGCAAACGGACCGAAAACATTCGTCGTCCACTGGTACACGCCGCCTTCCTGCGGCCACAGCTGCGCACAGTACGTAACGACAGCGGCGGAAGGCAGAAAGAGCGTCAGGATCGCCGCGAGCCAGAAGACCAGGTGGACTCCACCCTGCTTCGCCGCGATCCCGATCCAGGTGGTGCCGACCACCAGCAGAATCTGCATCTGCACCAGGTCGCGCAGGCGCAGTTCACGCTTCAACTCGTGCCCCGGCTCTGGGGAAGGACCAGCTGGGGGGACGCTCAGGGCTTCGTCGATGGTCGGGGTCCTCGTTGAGCAGGTAGACGTGCGCGGGTTAGCGAAAGACTAGCACGAGCAAAAGCCGCTGCCGCAAAAATGGTGCAAGGACATCTAAGTACCCTGTTTTCAAGATTATAGCTCTAAGTCCTGTGTTTTGAATATTTTACGGGTTAGCAGGGGAGGGGGGTACCCCGGTGGCACCCCATTCAGGGGTTAGCCAGGAACCGGTACCCGACGCCGCGCACCGTCACCAGGTGCTTCGGATCGGACGGATCCTCCTCAATGTAGCGTCGCAGCCGCACGATGAAGTTGTCGATCGCCCGCGTATCGGTATCTTCATGCAAGCGCCAGACCTGCTCCAGAATCTCCTTCCGCGACACAATTTGGCCTTCGCGCTCCGTAAAGTGCCGCAGCAGGTCAGCCTCCATCAGCGTCAGGTGCGTCGTCGGACGGTTCGGCGCGACCAGCTCCAGTGTGTCGAAGTGGATCTCGCGCCCCTCGAAGCGATAGGAGTCCGAAGACGGCTTCGGCGGCGGAGGCGTGGGCGAAGCAGGCCGTGACCAGTTTGCCCGCCGCAACATGGACTTCAGCCGCACCAGCAGGATCTCCAGGTCGAACGGCTTGGCGAGGTAGTCATCCGCGCCCGCGTTCAGCCCCTCCAGCACATCCTGCGGATTCGACCGCGCCGTCAGCATCAGCACCGGGAAGTAAAGCTGCTGCTCCCGGAGCGCAGCCACAATGTCAAAGCCGGATTTGCCCGGAAGCATCACGTCGAGCAGGATCGCCGCAATCTCGTCCTCGGTCTGCAGCAGATACGCAAGAGCCTCCGCACCATCGGCAAAGTGCCGCGTGCGATAGCCTTCAGCCTCCAGGTTGAAGATCAGCCCTTCAGCCAGATGCTCCTCGTCTTCAACCAGCAAGATCAGCGGTGATGCGGATTCCGTCATGCAAAGCCTCGGAGATCGTCAGTTGGTAGGAGCCGGTTTGGGTGCGTAGGTGCTTGCAGCCAGCCAGGTTGGCCGCGTCGGCGCATTCGCGACGGCGAGCGTGAGGGCGCGGTAGAAGTCGTTGAACTTGACCGCAGCCGCCCAATCGATCGGCGTCCCGAGGTCGTCCTGCGGCTTGTGGTATCGCGTCGCGTACCAGTCGCGGTAGGCGTGCTCTTCCGGGGTGCCGGGGTCGTAGCCGAAGATGAAGCTGGCGATCGGCACGCCGATGCGCACGAAGTTGTAGTTATCCGCCCGACGGAACAGGTTGCGCTCCGGCTCGCGATCCGGCCGCAGCTCGATGTGGAACTGCGCGGCTACGCTGCGGGCGGTCTCGCCGAGGGTCGATTCGTCGATCCCCTCCATGGTCAGGATGTTCAGCGGAAAGATCGGCCGGAGCTGGTCGAGGTTCAGGTCGGCGACGATCTCCTTCGCCGCAACCGTCGGATGGTGGGTGAAGTACTCGGAGCCAAGCAAGCCCTTCTCTTCGCCGGTAAAGATGCAGAAGAGAAGAGAGCGTTTGGGTGGGTTATGGGCAAGGTGGTGCGCCAGTTCGAGCAGCGTCGCGACGTAGGCTGCGTCGTCCAGCGCACCGTTGTAGAGTTTGTCGCCGTTGACCGGGGTGCCAAAGCCATATCCGTCAAGGTGGGCCGAGAGAGCCACGTACTCGGGTTTGAGCGTGGGATCGGAGCCCGGAAGCACAGCGATGACGTTGGGTGACGCGATGTCCTTCTCAGTCGTTGCAACCCGGATGCGGAGCTTGTTCGCCAGGGGAAGTGCAGGCAGCGGCAAACCCTTCTCTGCGTCGGCGATGAGCTTCGCAGCGTCCACGTCTGGTGTGCCCGCGAAGAGCTTCGGGGCGGCTTCCGCGGAGATGCGGATGACGATAGGAGCATTCGGCTGCTGCTTCACCGGATGGTCGAGCAGCGTCACGGTGCGGGCATAAGCCGCTGGCCAGTGCGTCGGCTCGATCGCCGCCGGGTTGTCGATGGAGATGAAGCCCGCAACACCCGCCTCCGCAAGTCCAAGCATGCGGGCCGCAGGGTACTGCTTGCGCTGGTCGTCCGGCACGGTCGCGGGAATGTTGTTGAAGAACACCGCAATCTTGCCGTGGAGGTCAAGTCCAGCCGCCGGCACTCCGTAGCCGATGAAGACAAGCTGCCCTTCGGTAAGGCGCGGAAGGTCGGCACGCGGGCTGAGCGTCGTCTCGTACAGCAGCTTCAGCGCTTCGGACTGGCCTGCGGGTTTGAGGATCTCGATCGACGAACGCGAGGTGTCGAGATCGACCTCGTGCATCGGCACCCGCTGGAAGTAGCTGCCGTTATCGCCCGCAGGTTGAAGGCCGTCTGCCTTGAAGTGGTGGGCCACAAAGTCTGCCGCGCGCTGGTAGGCCTCGGTCCCGGTATCGCGGCCCTGCATGGCGTCGTTTGAGAGTGCGGTGGTCAGGTTCCACCACGGCGCGGCCGCAGGCGTGGGAGTCTGCTGGGCAGCGGCGACCGCCGCGGTAAGAAGAAGGGTTGAGAACAAGGCTCTCGGCATGGCAACAGTTTAGCCCGGCGTGGCGCAAATCAGCTGGTTGCGAGCGGCAGCGTGAGCGTCATGGTTGTGCCCTTGTTGGCACCGGGGCTCGCGGCGGTAATCGAGCCGCCGTGCTGGCGGGCGATGGCGCGCACCAGGAACAGCCCGAGGCCGGTGCCTTTGATCTTGACTGCGTAGCGCCCAGGAATGCGGTAGAAGCGCTTGAAGATGCGCTTCAGTTCGTCTTCCGGGATGCCGATGCCGGTGTCGGTAATGACCAGCGAGACGTTGGTGTAATCGGTAATGGCGAGCGCCGCGCGAATCTTCACCGAGGCAGGTGAGTATTTCACGGCATTGTCGAGCAGGTTCAGGACCGCGGTGCGAATGTCCTCGGGGATGCCGTTGACGCGCAGGCGCACACCGCCTGAGACGGGCGCGAGCTGGATGCATTCGGGCTTCAGGTGGTGGCGCTCGAGCGTGATCGAGATGCATTCCTGCACCAGCGGCGCGAGGTCGAGCACGGTGCGGTTTTGCTGGCGCGCGCGTTGGCCCAGCTCTCCGGCCTTCAGCACCTGTTCGACGGTGGCGAGCAGCCGGTCCGAATCCGAGCGCATGATGGCGTAGAACTTGCGCCGCTGGGCTTCGTCCAGATTGCGCTTCTCCAGCGTCTCAAGGTACAGCCGAATGCTTGCGATGGGGGTCTTCAGCTCGTGCGTGACGGCATTAAGGAAGGAGTCCTGCCGGTCGTTACGGCGGATCTCACGCACCAGAAACACGGTATTGAGCACGACACCAGCGACCAGCGCGGCGAAGAGGATGACGCCCAGCACCATCAGCGCGACGTGCGCCTTGTTGACCAGAATCCAGCCGATATTCAGCGTAACCGCAAGCCCGGTAAGCAGCACGCCCAGGGTGATGAAGGTGGCGATGGCTCCGCGGCGGCGTGTGATGTTCATAGAGGCTAGGGTGTAGGGACTAGGGTGTAGAGACTAGGGTGTAGAGACTAGGGTGTAGGGACTAGGGTGTAGCCCCCCGTCGAGCCTCACAATCAGGTTACAACGGAGCGTCGCCGTAGAGCCGTTAAGTGAGAAGCCCCATGTTGGCCGCGAAAAGCGACAACCAACATGGGGCACCCAGATTTCCTAGTCCCTAGTCCCTACACCCTGCCTTTAGTTGCTGCCTGCCGGCTTGGGGTTCATCCGGTCCCACTTGGCGATCTGGACCTTCTTGGCGAGGCCGAGTTGCGCAAGCACCCAGATGCAGTAGTAGTTGATGTCGAACTCGTACCAGGCGAGCCCGTGGCGGGCGCTGACCGGGTGCGCGTGGTGGTTGTTGTGCCAGCCCTCGCCGCCGGTGAGAATGGCGACCCACCAGTTGTTGCGTGAGTGGTCACGCGTCTCGAACCGGCGAGCGCCCCACATGTGCGTGGCGGAGTTGACAAACCAGGTGGCGTGCAGGCCGACAACGACGCGGAGGAAGGTTCCCCAGAGCATCATCGTGAGGCCGCCGAGCACGCGGTGACCGGCCGGCGCAATGGCGGCGCCGATCGCGATCTGCGCGAAGCCGGTGAGCGTGAGCGGCAGCCAATGGTACTTCGAGAGCCAGACGTGAACCTTATCCTTGGTGAGGTCGGGAGCGTAGCGGCCGAGCAGCGCGGTCTCCGAGTGCATGGCGCGTCCGGAGAGTATCCAGCCGGCGTGCGACCAGAAGGTGCCATCGACGGGCGTGTGCGGATCGCCTTCCTGGTCGGAGTTCTGATGGTGAACGCGGTGCGTGGCCACCCAGAAGATCGGTCCGCCTTCGAGCGCCATGGTGCCGCAGGCGGTGACGAAGTATTCCACCCACTTGGGGGTGCGGAAGCCGCGGTGCGTCAGCAGCCGGTGGTACGCGACGCCGATGCCGACGTTGATCGCGAAGAAGTACATGAGGAAGAACATGCCCACATGCGCCCACGACCAGAAGAACAGCGCGGCGATGGCGCCGACGTGAAAGAGCCCCATGACGATCGTCGTGATCCAGTTGATACGTCCCTGCTGATGCTCGCGGCCCATGCGGAGGTCGAGCTTCACCTGGGCGCGAACCTGTTCGGCCGATGGGAGGGGCTTGGCCATGGACATCTCGCCGATAGCAGCTTCCTGCGCGGCCTCGGCAGCCTCGGCTGCGTCGATGGCGGACTGCTGGAAGCTGGCGTAGCTGGAATTCTTCTGTTTGCTGGACTTGACTTCGGTCTCGGGCGAGAGTGTGGAGGGTGTCATGGGGTTCTTTCCTCTGTGTTGCGTTGAAATGCTTATCGTGCGCTTACAGGATTTACGCTAGCAGGCCTCACGCGCCGGCGTTGTAAGACTTTTGTAAGCGCACCTGTGATGTTCCTTTTGCAGCATTTTGGTAGGGTATTTGGCATGAAGAGTTTGGACGCGCGCGCTTGTTTTTCGGTGGCGGTTACAGCCGCTGTGGGATTGACGCTGGGGAGTGGTTTGGCGGGGGCGCAGCAGGCGCCGGTGGAGAAGCCGGGTGGAACCATTAACCTGCCGACGAGCAAGCTGATTGTAGGTGTCGTTCCGGGTTCGCCGCAGCGGCTCAGCTCGCTGCCGGTGGCGGTGGCGGTCTCGCCGGACGGGCGCTACGTGGTGACGGTGAATGGCGGGTATGGCTCGTACGAGTCGGGTTATCAGCAGGCGTTGGCGGTGCTCGATACCCGCACCGGCAGCCTGGTGGAGTCGCCGGACGCGCGGACCCTGGTGGGTTCGGGCCAGGTGCTCTTCTCCGGCCTTGCCTTCGCTCCGGATGGCAACACGCTTTACGGCACCATCGATTCCATCAGCGATCCGGTAGGCAGGAAAGAAGGAGATACCGGCGACGGCATCCAGGTCTACGGCTTCGACCAGGGCAAGCTGACGCGGGAGCGCGTCATCAAGCTTCCGCTGCAGCAGCTTGCAGCGGGCAAGACGACGATGCTGGTGGGCAGCAAGCCGGGCACGATGGGCGTGCCGTATCCGGCGGACATCGCGGTCGTCCGACGCCCAAAGGATCAGGTCGTGCCGGGCGCGCATAGTGGACCGCTAGGCCTTGAGGAACTCGTTGTCGCGGATAATCTGTCGGACGATGTGCTTCTGGTCGATGCATCCACAGGTTCTGTGGAGAAACGGTTCGACCTGAGTGAGAGCGACGTTGTCCCTGGGACATATCCCGCCACAGTAGCGGTTTCGAAGGATGGCAAGCGCGCGTTTGTAGGGCTTTGGAACGCGAGTGAGGTCGTTGAGCTCGATCTCGTGAAGGGAACTGTCGAGCGCAAGCTGCCGCTGCTGAAGCCGGAAGAGAAGGTGCGGCCGGGCTCGCACCCGACCGCCATGGTGCTTGCTCCGGATGGCCGTACGCTCTACGTCTCGCTTGCCAATCGGGATGCGATCGCGGCGGTCGAAGTGGATGAAGGCAAGTTCGCGCTGAAGGGGTACTTCGACGCGCGGCTGCCCGGTCAGAGCTTCTACGGTGCGGAGCCAGAGTCGCTCGCCACCAACGCCGATGGCAGCCGCCTGTACTGCGCCAACATGGGATCGGATGCCGTTGCGGTGATCGATACGCATAAGCTGACGAAGTCTGTCGTTGCGAAGGGTATGGCGGAGCCGGCTGGCTTTATTCCGACCGAGTGGCTGCCGATGGGCGTTGCATACGCTGGCGGCAAGATCTACATCGCGAGCGGCAAGGGAACCGGCACGGGGCCGAACAACTTCCCGCAGAAGCAGACGCCTGAGACGGAGAAGATCAAGCGGTATCACTCGCCCACCACCTACATTGGAACGCTGCTGCATGGGTCTTTGGCTGCGGTCGATGCCGAGGCTGTGGATCAGCACCTGAAGGAGCTCACCGAAGAGACGCTGGTCGACAACCGGATGAAGGCGGCCGAGGAGAAGATTGCATTCGACCCGCGCTTTGCGGCCAACGGCGGCCCGATCAAGCACGTGATCTACATCATCAAAGAGAACCGGACGTACGACCAGATTCTCGGCGACCTGAAGCAGGACGGGAAGGCGGTCGGCAACGGCGATCCGAGCCTCGCAATGTATGGCGTAACCACTACGCCCAACGAGCACAAACTGGCGCTGCAGTTTGGTGTGCTGGACAACTTCTACGATTCGGCCGAGGTGTCTGGCGACGGGCACGTCTGGTCGAATACCGCCATCGGCACCAGCTACCTGGAGCGCACGTGGGAGCTGAGCTATCGCGGCCGCGAGCGGACGTACGACTACGAAGGCGTGGTCGCCGAAGGCATTCCGCTGAAGCAGGGAATCTCCGACGTGAACGAGCCGGGCAGCGGCTACATCTGGGGCGACCTGACGAAGCACGGCAAGACGCTCTACCACTTTGGCGAGTTCATCAGCACGGTCTTCTGCACGGATAAGCCGGGCAGCGGCGTGACTCCGCCGCAGCAGGGCCCGGTGCTGCCGGGCGTCGGCTGCACAGGACGCAACGAGATCAAGCCTGGCGAGGCGCTGCCGGAGCAGTGGGGCGGCGGCGTGAACAAGTGGCCGTGGGCGATCCCGCTGATCGCGAGCAACACGGCGACCAAGCCGGAGCTGGTGGGGCACTTTGCGCCCGAGGCGCCGGACTTCGAACTGCTGGTGCCGGACCAGATTCGCGAGGATATCTTCGAAAAGCATCTCGCCGGCTGGGTCGCGGATAAGCAGGCGGGCCACGACACGATGCCCAACTTCATCCAGCTTCGTCTGCCGAACGACCACACTGCCGGAACGCGGCCGGGCAGCCCGAAGCCGGAGGCGTCTGTCGCCGATAACGACCTCGCAGTGGGCCGTGCCGTGGAGGCGATCTCGCACTCGCCCTTCTGGGACGACACGGCGTTCTTCATCCTGGAGGACGACGCCCAGGCTGGCGCAGACCACGTGGATGCGCACCGGTCGATCGCGCTGGTGATCAGCAAGTACTCGCCCAAGGGCGCCAACGGCTCAGCGTATGTAGACAGCCGCTTCTACTCGACCGTCAGCGTGGTGCGCACGATGGAGTCTCTGCTGGGCTTGCCGCCGATGAACAACAACGATGCGCTTAGCTCACTGATCTCGACGCTGTTTACCGGGCCGGGCGACCAACCGGCGTACACGGCGGATTACTCGAACCGCGACAACAACCTGATCTATACCGCGAACAAACCGACCGCGCCGGGCGCGAAAGAATCCGCAGCCATGGATTTCCGTCACGCGGACCGGGCTCCTGCGGACAAGCTGAACGTCATCCTGTGGAAGGACGCGATGGGCGACAAGCCCGTTCCGGCTATGCTGTTGGTGAAGCACAAGAAGGCCAAGAAGGATGACGATGACGACTAGCCTGGACGCGCCGTTTCGGTTGAAGCCAACGTTTGCAGCACGAATCTGGGGACGCGAGAGCCTCGCCCCCTGGTATGAATCCACCGGCTTGAACGAAAAGGCCGGCGAAGCGTGGCTTTCGGGACCGCAGAGCATCGTCGAGACCGGGGAACTTGCCGGCAAGACGCTCGAAGAGGTTTGGCCGGAGTTTCCGCTGCTGGTGAAGATGCTTTTCCCGGATGACAAGCTCTCCGTGCAGGTGCATCCCGACGACGAGCAGGCACAGGCGCTCGGGCTGGCGCGCGGCAAGACGGAGTGCTGGTACGTGCTCGAAGCCGAGCCCGGAGCGACAGTTGCGTGCGGACTGAAGCGGGGGCGCGACGCGGAGGATTTGCTGGTCGCGATCGCTGCAGACAAGGCTGAGGACGTACTCGAGATGATTCCGGTGGAGGTCGGCGACATGGTGTTCGTCGATGCAGGCACGGTTCACGCGATCGGGCCCGGCGTGACGCTGCTTGAAGTGCAGCAGACGTGCGACGTCACCTATCGCCTTTACGACTACGGACGGCCGCGCGAGCTGCACCTGGAGAAGGGACTCGCGGTGGTGAAGACCGAGACCGACGCTGGCCTGATCGAGCCGGAGGAGTTCGACGAGTTCACGCGGCTGATCGAGGCCAAGTACTTCGTCGTGGATCGGTACGATCTGCCTGCCGGTGCCCGGACGACGATCGAAAATCCATCTGCCGGATGCGTGGTCGGGCTGACGGGCGAGGGAAGCGTCGAAGGCGTTGCCGTGAAGGTCGGGCAGGCAGTGGTCGTGCCGGTTGGAGCGTCGGTGGTTGAGAGCGAGCATGGCATGACGTTTGCCTGGTGCTGGGAGCCGAAGTAGACCGGGAAGCGAACGTCAGGCAGGAAGCTTTCCGCGCCTGACGCTAGACGATGGCTGCTTCGGGCTCCTCGGCGGATTGCTCCTCTTCCACGTCCTCAGTTCCGGAGTCGCTGGTGCCGAAGAGTCCGACGCAGACCAGCAGCACGATGATGGGCTCGATCGGCTGTCGGTAGTCGGCTGAGGTGTGGCTCAGGTAATAGGGCAGCGGGAAGATGAGCACCGCTAGCAGGTAGGGCAGGGCCGCGCCTGCGTCTTCACGCCACCAGCGCCAGAGCCCGCGAATCATGAAGAACGTGAGGAAGATGCTGAAGGGTGTGTTCGGAATGTCAAATGGTTCTTTGGCGAGATACGCCGCGGAGAACGACCAGAATCCAGCCCAGAAACGCATGGCGCGACGGACGCAGAGCCCGGCGAAGAAGAGCTTGTGGTGCGAGACCCAGTTTGCGGCGAGCACGTGCTTTTCGGCCATGTAGGCGATCTCGCCTTCGGCCGCGTACTTCTTCATCTCGGCCGGATTCGAGGCGGGATGAGCCCATTCGGCGTTCGAGTTGAAGGTGTCGCCGTTGTTGCCGGCGTAGAACTCTGCCCAGTAGCCATCGCGCAGGAAGAAGTGCGCGTGCATCACGCGCTCCGAGCGAATGGCCCAGGGCGCGCAGACCGCGAGGAACGCGGCGGATGCGATGAGGCCCCTGGTGAACCAGCGTCCACCCACGCGGCGCACTTTGTACAGGGCGATCAGCAGCAGGAACGGCAGCATCGAAACGATGCTTGGGTTCGAAAGCGTTGCGAGACCGTAGAGCAGACCAAAGCCGAGCCATGCAAGCGGACCGCGCAGGTGCAGCTTCTGGGCGAGCAGCAGGCAGCAGCAGAACAGGAGCGACGTGAGCGCGTAATCCCATACGCGGCCGGCGGAGAAGTAGATGGCGAAGGGATAGATGGCCCACGCTAGAGACACAATGCGCGCGGCACGGCTGTCGAGCGAGTTGCGCGTGAAGAAGTAGATCGGCAGGCAGGCCAGCGAGGAGTACAGCGCGTTGAGCCCGAGTGTGACGAACGCGGCCTTCGCGGTATAGAGGCCAAAAAGCTTGAAGATCCCGGCGAGCAGGTACGGGTAGAGAGGCGGAACGAGCGCTGTCGGGCCGGTGAACTGCTGGAAGGGCGAGCTGAATCCTTGTCCGAGGAAGATGCTGCGGGCGGTCCAGCCCATCTCCCAACCAAAGAGGTTGAAGTCGGAGGAACCATAGGCGACGTCGCGGTAGTTGGCAGCGACGACGAACATGCGGATGGTGAGCGCGAGCAGGAATGTTGTCCAGAGCCAGCGGCTCGGGGAGCGCGAAAGCCAGCGGAAGGCTGAGCGCACACGCTTAAAGCGGCGTTTGGAACCTCTCGCGTCGTGCATGCGGGTTAGGCCAGAATTTTCCGACAGGGTGGAGATGGGCGCCGCTTTCCTTATGGGATCTACTATCAGTCTACTTGGGAAGTTGAACACGGAACAACGGGTTCGGTCGCGCGAGGTGTGAAGATTTGTTCATACGACGGTTCTTTTTAGCGGAGGTGAGCTCCGAGTTCCGCAGCAGCGTTGCGCAGGGGGCTGAGGAAGTTTGTTTGCATGTCGAAGACAGGCATGCGCGGCGCATTGCCTGAGAGATTGACGGTCGCGACCACGCGTCCGTTGGGTGCATAGACGGGGACGGCGAGCGAGCGGAGCCCGACTTCCAACTCCTGATCGACCAGCGCATAGCCGAGACGGCGAACGTTGCGGAGCGCAAGGCGCAGCTTCTCGGCTGAGGTGATGGTCCGCGTCGTGTGCGGGGTAAGAACGGCGCGGGAGAGATAGGTTTCGAGCTGCTCGGGCGGCAGGTACGCGAGCAGGACACGACCCATCGAGGTGCAGTAGGCGGGTAGGCGCGAGCCGATGTGGAGATCGACTGCCATGACCCGCGAGGGGACCTGCGTGCGTGCGATGTAGACGATCTCGTCTCCGTCGAGGGTGGCGACGGAGAAGCTCTCGCGATACGTCTGCGACATCCGCTCGAGGATCGGCTGCGCGGCCTGTGAGAGCGTGGAGGATGTCGTGTACGTGTGCGAAAGCGACAGCATGCGCGGACGCAGAGCATAGCGCTGGCCGTCTTCGGCACCCGCGAAACCAAGCTTGGTGAGGGTGTAGAGGCAGCGACGAACTGCGGCGCGGGAGAGTCCGGTTTTGATCGAAAGCTGCGAGATCGTCATCTGCGGGTTCTGCTGGGTGAATGCCTGGATGACGATCAGACCGCGCGCGAGCGACGTCATAAAGTTCGGGTCGCCCTGGTACTGGTCGAGGCTGGAGGCTGGTGTGGTGCGGATGGGGGCAGAGGGCGGGACCGGAACCTCGCCTTCGGCCGGATTGGGCGTGGGGAGGGTGCTTGCGGACGACGGCATGAGCTATCCTTCTCCGCCGAAGCGACGGTGGCTGAAAGAGGCACCGTGCGATAGGCGGACTGGTATAACGATAAACGCACGGATGGCTGTGCTGCAAGGGTGAAGCATTCCGGGCAAGAGCGGAATTTTCATGAGGTGGTGATTCGCGCAGTTGCGATGTGCTCTCTAAACTAGGGCAGTAGAGATAAAGGAGACGAGAGCGATGGCGACGGAACAGGTACCTTTGGCGGAGCGCGCAGCTTGGAAAGCGCTGCACCAGCATCATCAGGAGATTGCGAAGAAGCAGTTGAAGGAGCTGTTTGCCGAGGATGCGACACGCGGCGAGCGGTATACGGCTGAGGCTGCGGGAATCTTTCTCGACTACTCGAAGAACCGCGTGACGGACGAGACTCTGAAGCTGCTGGTGCAGCTGGCGGAGGAATCGGGTGTGGCAGCGCGGCGCGACGCGATGTTCGCGGGCGAGAAGATCAACACGACCGAGGGACGTGCTGTTCTGCATGTCGCTCTGCGTGCGCCGAAGGATGAGAAGATCTTCGTCGATGGCGTGGATGTGGTTCCAGAAGTTCACCAGGTGCTGGACAAGATGGCAGGCTTCGCCGAGAAGATCCGCTCGGGCGAGTGGAAGGGCTTTACCGGCAAGCGCATCAGGAATGTGGTGAACATCGGCATCGGTGGGTCAGACCTGGGGCCCGTGATGGCGTATGAGGCGCTGAAGCATTACTCGCAGCGCGATCTGACGTTCCGCTTTGTGTCGAATGTGGATGGGACGGACTTTGCGGAAGCGGTTCAGGATATCGCGGCGGATGAGACGCTGTTCCTGGTGGCTTCGAAGACGTTTACGACGCTCGAGACGATGACGAATGCGCATTCGGCGCGCGACTGGGCGCTGGCGACGTTGAAGGATGAGAGCGCGATTGCGAAGCACTTTGTGGCGATCTCGACCAACGCGAAGGAGGTGGCGAAGTTCGGCATCGACACCGACAACATGTTCGGGTTCTGGGACTGGGTTGGCGGACGCTACTCGATGGATTCGGCGATCGGGCTGTCGACGATGATCGCGATCGGGCCAGACAACTTCCGCGTGATGCTGGATGGATTTCACCAGATGGATGTGCACTTTAAGACGGCGCCGTTTGGGAAGAATCTGCCGGTGCTGATGGGGTTGCTGACGGTCTGGTATACGGACTTTTTCGATGCGCAGACGCAGGCGATTCTGCCGTATGAGCAGTATCTGAAGCGGTTTCCTGCGTATCTGCAGCAGTTGACGATGGAGTCGAACGGCAAGCACGTGACGCTCGACGGGAAGCACGTGGAGACCGAAACGGGACCGATTTACTGGGGCGAACCGGGAACCAACGGGCAGCACTCCTTCTACCAGTTGATTCACCAGGGGACGCGGCTGATTCCGTGCGACTTTATCGGGTTCTTCAAGACGCTGAATCCGCTGGGGCGTCATCACGACATGCTGATGGCGAACGTGTTCGCGCAGGCGGAGGCGCTGGCGTTCGGCAAGACGGCGGACGAGGTGAAGGCGGAAGGCGTTTCTGCCGAACTGGTGCCGCATAAGGTGTTCGAGGGGAATCGTCCTTCGAACGTGATCCTGGCCGAGGTGCTGACGCCGGAGGTGCTGGGCAAACTGGTGGCGCTGTATGAACATGCGGTGTTTACGCAGGGTGCGGTCTGGGGGATCGACTCGTTCGACCAGTGGGGCGTGGAGCTGGGCAAGGTGCTGGCGACGCGGATCCTGGGTGAGTTGGAGAGTGCGGATGCGGTGAAGCACGATTCCTCGACAAACCACCTGATTGCGCTGTACCGGCAGAAGAAGTAGGTTGTGCTGGACGCGGAGAGCCCTGGCTTCGGCTGGGGCTTTTTCGTGATTTCGGAGCGGAGTCGATAGGTCGGGCCTACAGCCCTTCTGGTTATTGGCTGGAGGGACCTGGGCCGTTGGCCCAGGCTGGTATGGAGCGGGCCTTTGGCCCTTCGACGCGGGTTCCGGCCCTTAGCGTGGCCCTTAGCCCTTCAATGTGGCCGAGGGCAGCAGATCCTATCTTGGAGCGAATTGCCCTTCGGTAAAGTGTTTGCCAGCCCACTCATCGCGGAAAACGCGATGAATGGGGCACGTAAGAGGTGCTGCAGCTCCCACCCTAGCTCCGCGAGGGTGGGGCACCCGGATCGTGAGGCACCCGGATGCTGGGGCGCCCGATGGCGATGGTGGGATGTGGCAGTTAGGCGGGGTGGGGGTAGAGGTCGGCGGCTTTGGGGTTGAGGCGGACGATTTCGGAGTTGAGGACGGCGGCGAAGGCGACCCAGGCGGCGTAGGGTATGAAGCAGGCGGCGGCGGGGCCGTCGACGTCCTTGGCGTTGGCGATGTAAGCCACAATCATGGCTTCGAGGGCGATGATATCGGCGAGGGCGAGCTTGGGTTGGTGCTCGCCGAAGAAGATCTCGGTCCAGGCGGCGTTGGCGGTGAGCTGCGAGGCCCAGAGGGTGAGGGCGCGGGTGCGCTCGGGTGAGGATTCGGCCTCCCAGATGCGCCAGCCGGAGACGGCGATGAGCGAGTAGAGCGCGGTCCAGACGATGGGGAAGACGGAGTTGGGTGGGTTGTAGGAGGGCTTTTCGAGGCGGGCGTACCAGAGTTTGGCGCGGAGCTGGCGTGGGCTGTGGCGGGCGCCGAACCAGCCGGCGGCGGCAACAGTGGCGGTGAAGCCGAGGAGAGCGTAGAGGGAGTTTTTGCGCATTGAGTGGTTCTCCTGTTTGTGTGTGATGCGTGCGGAGGGAGAGGGGCGGGGTATGTTGCGGCTGGCTGGGGTCGTGGGTTCCCACTCATCGCAGAAGCGCGATGAATGGGGCACGGAAGAGTCTGCGCGGTTAAAGGAGGGCCAGGAGGTCGTTGGGTTCGGGGCGGACGCGGGGGTCGGCGTGGGCTTCGGAGAAGGCGATGAGGCCCTCGCGCTGGATGAGGAAGAGGGCGGGCAGGGGCAGGCGCCAGGAGGCTTCGGTGGCGGTGTCGTAGGTGAGGCCGGCGTTGGCGAAGGGGATGTTGACGAGGATGGAGCGGAAGTAGCGGCGGTGCTCGGGGGGGACGGTGTGGGCGATGCCGAAGTGGGCGGCGGTTTCGCTGCCGGGGTCGGAGAGGAGGGGGAAGGGCAGCTCGTGCTGCTGGGCGGCGAAGTCGTTCTGACGGCGATTTTGCGGGGAGATGGCGACGAAGATGGCGCCGCGGGAGCGGATGGTGGGGTGGAGGTCGCGCCAGGCTTCGAGCTCGGTGACACAGTAGGGGTCCCAGCGGCCGCGGAAGAATTTGACGACGATGGGGCCGAGGGCGAGGAGGTCGGAGGAGTGGACGAGCTTGCCGGTCTGGGCTTCGAGGAGTGAGAACGGCGGGGCGGGGGAGCCGGGTTGGAGGACGCGGTCTTCGATGCCGCTTGCGAAGAGCTCGGCGACGGCCTGCTCGGAGACAGCGAGGCGGTCGGCCTGGACGAGGGCGCGGGTGCGAGCGGTGATGGCGTCGAGACGGTCCTGGAGGAGTGGGGCCATTGTTCTTATTATCGCTTGGATGCGGGTGGGGTTTTGGTGGTGAGGATGGGTGTGGGGGGTGGTGGGCGGGGATTTTTCGAGAGCTGACAGCTAAGGGCAGCTTGGAGCTGTGAGCTTGAAGCTTAGGGCTTAGGGATTAGGGTTTAGGGTTTAGGGCTTAGGGCTTAGGGCTTAGGGCTTAGGGATTAGGTCTTAGGGCTTAGGGCTTAGGGCTTAGGTCTTAGGGCTTAGGGCTTAGGGTTTAGGGTTTAGGGCTTAGGGTTTAGGGCTCAGGGCTGGGAGCCGAGAGTAGAGAGTAGAGAGTGAGAAGAGTAGAGAGTCGAGACTTTGGGGTGCGGAAATGGGGGGTGGGGGTGGGGTTCTGAGTTGCTGTTTTAGACTGGTGTCGATGAAATTTGCGAATCGTGGTTGGGTTGTCCTGGGTGTGCCGTTTGCTTGTGCGGGGATGGCGTTGGCGCAGTATGTGGCGGCACCAGGTGCGGTGGTCGCGACCGATAGCGGGCGGTTGCAGGGGAGTGAGCCGGCGGCAGGCGTGCGGGCTTACCTGGGGATTCCGTATGCGCAGCCGCCGGTGGGTGGGTTGCGCTGGCAGCCTCCGCAGGCGGTGGTGCCTTGGGCGGGCGTGCGGCCGGCTTTGCAGCACGAGAGCCCTTGTCCGCAGCTGGATGCCGGGTGGAACAAGGCGGATGCGGCGCGCGGGGCGGAGGATTGTCTGCACCTGAATGTGTGGGCTCCGGCGGCGGCGGGGAAGTACCCGGTGATGGTGTATCTGCATGGCGGATCGAATATCGCGGGGAGTGCTTCGGAGGGTTTGAGCACGGGTGCGGCGCTGGTGGGGCATGGCGTGGTGTTTGTGAGCGTGGATTACCGGCTGGGGATCTTCGGGTTTCTGCGCTCGCCGGAGCTGGATGCGGAGTCGAGCCGGCATACGTCGGGCGATTATGGGTTGATGGACCAGATTGCGGCTTTGGAGTGGGTGAAGCGGAATATCGCCGGGTTTGGGGGCGATCCGTCGCGGGTGATGCTGTTTGGGCAGTCGGCGGGGTCGGTGGATACGGGGTTGCTGATGGCTTCGCCACGGGCGCGCGGGCTGTTTTCGCGGGCGCTCGAGGAGAGCGGGCAGGTGGTGGGGCTGATGCCGACGGCGACGAAGCAGGAGTCCGAGGAGGCGTGGGCTCCGGTGGTGAAGCAGCTGGGCGGCACGCTGACGGCGATGCGCGCGGCGCCGCTTGCGGAGGTGATGAAGGCGGACGCGGACGCACCGAAGACTCCGCCGGAGGCGTTCTGGGGGCATCGCGGGGCGAGTATCGATGGATGGACTTTGACGGAGCTGCCGGCGAAGACGTTTGCCGAGGGGCGTGAGGCGCCGATCCCGCTGGTGATTGGGGTAAATGTGCAGGAGATTGTGTCGAAGGGCATGACGCAGAGCTGGATCGATCACCTGATGACGGCGAATGTGGGTGCGGAGGACGCGAAGAAGCTGGAGGGGATTTACTCGGCGCCCGGAGCGGACCCGCTGCTGGGCGATATGGGGTCGCGCTACCAGACGGACCGCGACTTTCGTTGCCCGGTGGTGCAGGTGGCGACGTGGCATGCGTCGCATGGATTTCCGACGTATGTGTACCAGTTCGACCGGCCCGATCCGGGGCAGGCGACGGCGCAGCACTCGTCGGAGCTGATGTATGTGTTTCACTATCTGCCGGCGAAGGCTACAGCGAACGATCGGGCGATTGGGACGATGATGGAGTCGTACTGGACGACGTTTGCGAAGACGGGTTCGCCTTCGGGTGCGGCGGGAGCGCCGGCGTGGCCGAAGTTCAATGCTGCGGCGAAGGATTACGTGGAGTTTCCGGCGGTGAGTGCGGAGGTGAAGGTTGGGAAGGACCTGGGCGGTGCGGCCTGCGGTGTGCTGACCGGGGATTTGTTGCCGGGGTCGCACTGAGGAGCGGGAATCTGGCTGGGTTGGGGCGGCGTTTAGACGCGGCTGCGGCGCAGGAGGTTCATCTGCTCGGTGGGCGTGGGGATGTAGGGGCCGGTCTGAGTTTCGACGCGGTTGCGGCCGGAGGCTTTGGCGCGATAGAGGGCCTTGTCGGCGCGGCCGAGGACGTCGAAGAGCGACTCGTCGGTGTATTCGAGGACGGCGACACCGATGCTGATGGTGATGTTGAGGTAGGATGAGCCCTCGTTGTCGAGTGGGATGGTGCGCTCGGCGACTGCGCCGCGGATGCGATCGGCGATCTCGGCGGCTGAGTCGATGGCTTCGCTGGGGAGCATGACAGCGAACTCCTCGCCGCCCATGCGGCAGAGGACATCGGTTGCGCGGATGGTGTCGAGCAGGGTGCCGACGACGGAGTTGATGACGCGGTCGCCGACGGGATGGCCGTGGCGATCGTTGACGTTCTTGAAGCGGTCGATATCGATCATCATGACGGCGAGCGGCTGGCTGAGCTCGCGGGCGCGTGCGACGGCGCCGTGAGCTTCCTGGGTGAAGGCGCGCCGGTTGAGGCAGCCGGTGAGGGGGTCGGTGCGGCCGGCTTCGATGAGCTCGACGTGGGCGCGGGCGAGGCGTTTGAAGAGCGGACGATAGAGGAAGAGCGCCTCCAGCATGAGGATGATGAGCATGAGGAGGGTGAGCGAGGTGAGGATCTTGCGCAGGGTGCGGATGGAGGATTCGCTGGTCTGCTGGTTGGCGTTGACGGCGGCGTCGAGGGCATCGAGCAGAGGCTGCTGGGCGGCTTGCTCGAGGGCGAGCAGGTCGGGATCATGGAGGGATAGCTGATCGGGGGAGCGGCCGGCGACGGTGCGGGCGTGGGCGAGAAAGTCCTGCATGCGGAGGTCGAGCGTGTAAGGAGGGCTGAGGTAGACGTTGCGGACGGCTTGGGATGAGGGGCCGGTGAGGCCGTCGGGCTGGGAGCCGTAGAGCAGCTTGTGGTGGGAGGTGTCCATGAGGTTGATGGCGGCGAGCATGGCCTGCTGGGATTCGGCGTCGGGGCGCAGGTTGTAGTGGCCGGCGCGCTCCAGGGCGATTTTGGCAATGCGCTGCGAGAGCATGCGCTGGCGGCCGGAGAGGTTGACGACGGCTGCGGTGGTCTGCTGCTGGTGCACGATGGAATCGGTGAGGAAGTGGAACGCGATGGTGAAGGCGGCGATGAGCGAGAGCGCGAAGATGTAGGTGATGATGCCAAGGCGAATGAGATGGTCCGTCTGAACCTTCTTTGCGGACATGCAGGGGCCTTTCCGGTTTGCGAGGTGGGGAGATCGAGTCGACGTGCAGCTCGGGATAAGAACGGCGGCAAATGGAAAGTGGGCGAAGGCCTACAACGCTAGTTTAGGGGGCGGGCCGGGGGGTGAGGCGCAATTCTGCGGGTGTTTGCGCGGTTTTGATGGAGTCACCGTTTGCATGGCGGGATTTCAGTCGCGGCTGGTCTTCGAGGAGGGAAGCGCCGGGTAACCGAAGCAGGCGACTTCTGCTCTAAGAGGGAGTTCCAGACGGTGGTATAGGCCGGAGGTCCCGCGATGGCGACAGAGGACGAGCAGAAAAAGCCGCAGGATGAGCAGACGATTGAGACCGATGTGCCGGCGCGGATGGACCGGCTGCCGTGGTCTTCGTGGCATGTGCGGATTATCACGGCGCTGGGGGTGAGCTGGCTGCTGGATGGCCTGGAGGTGACGCTGGTTGGGTCGCTTTCGGGCGTGCTCGAGAGCAAGCAGGGGCTGGGGCTGACGGACCCGCAGGTGACGTCGGCGGCGACGATCTACCTGGCGGGCGCGGTGATCGGGGCGATCTTTTTTGGCTGGCTGACCGACCGGCTGGGGCGCAGGAAGCTTTTCCTGGTGACGCTGGCTACGTACTCGCTGGCTACGGTGGGGACGGCGTTTTCGCATGGGCTGCTTTGGTTTGGGGTGTGCCGGTTCTTTACCGGGTTGGGAATCGGCGGGGAGTACGCGGCGATCAACTCGGCTGTGGATGAGCTGATTCCGGGCAAGGTGCGTGGGACGGTGGACCTGGTGGTGAATGGCACGTTCTGGGTGGGGGCGTCAATTGGGGCGCTGGCGGCGATGTTCCTGCTGGGGAACCACGGGATCTCGCAGGCGATGGGTTGGCGGTATGCGTTTGGGATTGGCGGAACGCTGGGGATGCTGGTGCTGCTGCTGCGGCTGCAGGTGCCCGAGAGCCCGCGCTGGCTGATGCTGCGCGGCAAGGAAGGCGACGCCGACAAGGTGGTGAAGGAGATTGAGGCGAAGGTGGAGAAGAGCGGGCACAAGCTGCCGCCGGTGGAGGGCGACAAGCTGAAGCTGGCAGTGCGCGACCACACGCCGATGAAGGAGATCTTCCAGAGCATGACGAGCAAGGAGAACCGGTCGCGGTCGTTTCTCGGGTTCGTGCTGATGGTGGGTCAGTCGTTCTTCTTCAATGCGGTGTTCTTTACATATGGGCTGGTGGTGAAGAAGTTCTACAACGTGTCGGATCAGCAGATGCCGATCCACCTGCTGCCGTTTGCGGTGGGGAGTTTCTTCGGGCCGATGATTCTGGGCAAGCTGTTCGACACGATTGGCCGCAAGCCGATGATTACTGCGACGTATGCGATTGCGGGTGTGCTGCTGGCCGCGGTGTGCCTTCCGTTTGCGCATGGAAGCATCGGCGTGAAGGGGATGGGGATCTGCTTTACGATTATTTTCTTTGTGGCTTCGTCGGCGGCGAGCGCGGCCTACCTGACGGTGAGCGAGATCTTCCCGCTGGAGATTCGGGCGTTTGCGATTGCGATCTTCTACGCGATTGGGACGTCGATTGGCGGGGTGGGCGCGCCGGCGATGTTCGGGGTGCTGATTGCTTCAGGCAGCAAGACGCATGTGGCGCTGGGGTATGCGCTGGGTGCTGTGCTGATGATCGGGGCGGCGGTGTGCGAGGCGGTGTTCGGGGTGGAAGCGGCGGGCAAGTCGCTGGAGTCGGTTTCAAAGCCGCTGCAGTCGAGGTAGGACGCTTCGCGTGGAACGGGCGAGGTGTATGCTTTGGCGATGGCACGGATGGTTGCGTTGATTACAGGCGCTTCGAGCGGGATCGGGCTCGAGTTTGCGCGGCAGCTGGCGAAGGATTATGACCTGGTGCTGGTGGCGCGGCGGCGCGAAAAGCTGGAGCAGATTGCGGCGGAGTTTGAAGCGGCGGGAACGGTCGCGGAGGTGATCGAGGCGGACCTAACGGTTGCGGAGGATGTGGAGCGGATTGAGCAACGGCTGCGGACGGAGTTGCGGCTGGGATTGCTGGTGAACAACGCGGGCTTCGGGGTGGGCGGTTACTTCTGGAAGGCGTCGCTGGCGGAACAGGAACGGATGCACACGCTGCATGTGATGGCGACGCTGAGGCTGAGCCATGCGGCGCTTGAGAACCTGGTGGCGAAGGATGCGGGCGCGGTGATCAACGTGGCATCGGTTGCGGCGTTTGCAGGGCGCGCGGGCAGCGTATGCTACGGCGCGACGAAGGCCTGGATGACGAACTTTACCGAAGGGCTGGCGATGGATCTGCGGGCGGCGGGTTCGAAGGTGACGGTGCAGGCGTTGTGCCCGGGGTTCACCTACTCGGAGTTCCACGATGTGATGGGGATGGATCGCAGCCGAATTGCGGGGAAGGGGCTTTGGCTGACCGCGGAGCAGGTGGTTGCCGACTCGTTGGCTGGGTTGCGGAGGGGCAAACTGTACGTGGTGCCGGGGTGGCGCTACAAGGCGATTGTGGCCTTGCTGCCGAGGCTTCCGGTGAGCTGGAGGATGAGAGTGCTTGGCGCTCGATTCGATGCGCGGGCCCGTGAAGAGGAAAGCGCCAGCCGGTGAGGGTGGTCGGCGCCCGAGGGCAGGCGAGGCGTCAGGCGGAGAGCGCGGCGAGGGTGACCATGACGGCGAAGAGCAGGAGTCCGATGGTGGCGAGGGCGGTGCGGGTGGCGGGAGCGTAGGACATGTTTGAGCCTTTCGTCGGTCTCCATAAGGCGGAGAACGGGTGGAGATGATGGGCTGGGCTGGTCCGCGGTGAGGTGACGGAGGCCCAATCGATTTCTAAGGTATAGAAGGTGTGGAGGAGGAGAGGAATCACACATCGGCGACAGGGGTGTGACGCTTTTGGGGGATGCGTGGCGGGGCTTCCGGCGTGGCGGAGGATTGGGCAGGTGGGAGCGAAGCGTGGCGTAACCATGGGCGTGTTACGAAGGAGAGAAAAAAAGATGCTTAGCCTTCTTGTTGTGTCTGTTAGAGTTGCCGGGTATCCCTAATAGACATGTTTGATTCTCTAGGTTCTTAGTCTGGAACTTCGGCCCCCTGTTGCTGGTTGCGACATCGTGTGAGTTCAAGCTGAGCAGGAGAACGGTGCGTGGTCTAAGGGGCTTGATGAGAACGAGTGTGTGCCTTTTGGGGAATCCCCTTCTTTTGGAGTGGTAGCCATGGCACGGACTTTTGTTGACGGTCTTGCGGGAAAGTTGTTTCGAGGCGGTTGTCGGCTGGGTGCCGGTGCATTGTGCGGTTTGCTGATCTTGTGCGGAACGCGATGCGCGCAGTCCCAGGGGCTGAGGCCGCAAGAGTATCGTGGGGGCGTGACGACGCGCTCGCTGGTGGTGGAGGCGGTGGACACCAGCCGCAGGGTAACGATTCCGGGGAATGTTCCGGTGGATGCGACTGTTGAAAATGACCAGGGTCCGGTATCGGACGCGATGCCGATGGAGCACATGCAGATGGTGCTGCAGCGTCCGGCGGAGCTGGAGGCGGAGCTGGAAAAGCGGATTGACGCGATGGGGCGGAAGGGCTCGCCGGAGTACCACAAGTGGCTGACGGCGGCGCAGTTCGGCGCGCGCTACGGTGTTTCGCAGAACGATATTCTGCGCATCTCGCAGTGGCTGGAGTCGGCGGGGTTCCGCGTCGATTCGGTGTCGCCGAGCGGCATGTTCCTGGAGTTTTCGGGTACGGCGGGAATGGTGAAGCAGGCGTTTCATGCGCCGATCCACACGGTGCTGGTGGGTGGGACGGCGCACATTGCGAACCTGAACGACCCGGAGATTCCGGCGGCGCTGAAGGACGTGGTGAAGGGCGTGCCGCTGCATAACTTTATGCCGCACTCCATGATGAAGAAGCACGCGGATTACACCTTCACTGATCCTACGTACGGGTTGTTTTACGGCTTTGTGCCGGGGGATATGAACACGATCTACAACTTGACGCCTGTGCTTGCCGGCGGGGTGACGGGTGCGGGGCAGACGGTCGTCGTGGTTGAAGATACGCTGCTGCTGAATGTGAGCGATGTGTCCACGTTCCGGACGGCGTTCGGGCTTTCGGGCTACCCGGGAACGTTTTCGCAGATAACGCCTACGGGGCCGACCACGTGTACGAATTCGGGCGTGAACAGCGATGAGGGCGAGGCGGCGCTCGACGCGGAGTGGGCCGGGGCATCGGCTCCTGGCGCGGCGGTGGTGCTGGCATCGTGCTCGGATACCTCGACGGTTTTCGGCGGATTGATCGCGTTGCAGAACCTTGAGGACTCACTGACGGTTCCTCCCATTGTGAGTGTCAGCTATGGCCAATGTGAATCGGAGAACGGGGCGGCAGCGAATCAGAGCTATTCGTATGCGTTTGAGCAGGCGGCGGCTGAGGGGATCAGCGTGTTTGTGTCGGCGGGCGACGAGGGAGCGGCTTCGTGCGATGCGAATCGGACGAGGGCGACGCATGGAATCGCGGTGAGCGGGTTTGCGTCCACGCCGTACAACGTAGCGGTGGGCGGGACCGACTTCGGCGATTTCTATGCGAGTCAGCAAACCAATGGATTGCCGCAGAGCACGTACTGGAGTGCGAGCAACAACTCCAGCTTCGCTTCGGCGCTTTCGTATATTCCGGAGATTCCGTGGAATGACTCGTGCGCGAGCGCCCTGATCTACGGCCTTGAAGGATATACGCAGGGGTATGGGACAAGCGGTTTTTGCAACAGCACGGTCGGGAAAGCGGATTACCGGACTACGGCGGCCGGCAGCGGCGGGCCGAGCAGCTTCTCGTCACAGCCGAGTTGGCAGACCGGGGTGGTGGGGTTGCCGACGTCGATGGGCGGTCCTCGCTATTTGCCGGACGTGTCGCTGTTTGCCGCGAACGGGGAATTTGGTCATTTCCTGGAGTACTGCTTGACGGATACGGCCCAGGGGGGCGGACCGTGCGATTACACAAACACGACGGATGCGCTGGACCTGGCGGCTGGTGGGACGTCGTTTTCTTCGCCGATGCTGGCTGGTATCCAGGCGCTGGTGAATGAAAGCCAGGGTTCAACGGAAGGAAATCCGAACCCGCGGTACTACGATCTGGCTGGGCTGGAGTATGGGGCGAGCGGGAGCGGCGCCTGCAACTCGCAGCAGGGTGCCGGCATTGGCTCCAACTGCGTGTTTTACGACGTGACGCTAGGCGATATTGACGTGAACTGTACCGGGCCGAACTGCTTTGGGGCGGTTGGCACCACCACTCAGGGGGTCCTCTCTACATCCCTGACGGCGCTGCAGCCGGCGTATGGGACGACGACGGGGTGGGATTTCGCGACCGGCCTGGGAACGTTGAACGTGGCCAACCTGGTGTCGTACTGGTCGGCGGTGCCGACGGGTACGGTCGTATCGGCCAGCCAGAATCCGGTGCAGACGGGGAGTTCGGTGACGTTGACGGCTACGGTGACGCCGGCGGTTGGCGTGGCGAATAACGGCACGGTGACCTGGAGCAGCAATACCGGGTGCGCGCCTTCGGCGGTGGTGAACGGGGTGGCGACGTGTAAGACGTCGGCGCTGGGTGCTGGATACCAGACTGTGACGGCGAACTCATCGTTTACGTGCATGGTTCCGGGCAGCAGCGTGTACTGCCAGTTGGGACCGAGTGGAGGCAGCCTGAGCGAGGGGATCGGCGTTCCGGCGACGCAGCTTTCGGTGATCGCTGCGACCTCGGTACGCAGTGGGGTGAGCTTCCCGGTGACGGTAGCCGCTCAGGATTCGCAGGGGCAGACGGTCCCGTACTATACGGGCTCTGTCGTCCTCACCAGCAGTGATCCGAACGCGGTGCTACCGGGCAGCCGGGCGGTGTTGAATAACGGCATTGGCACGCTGACGGTGACGCTGAAGACCGGTGGCGTACAGACGTTGACAGCTACCGATTCGAGCGCGCCGGCGCTTACCGGCTCGACCAACGTGACCGTGGACGTGGGTAGCCTATGGACGGCGAACAACGGGAACAGCAGCATCAGCTCGTTCGATTTGCTGGGCGCGGCGTATAGCGGGGCGAATGGATTTACGAGCGCGGGCTTGGCGAATCCGCTGGGGATTGCGATGGATTCCGCGGCGAATGTGTGGGTGACCGGGCAGCAGGGAGTGAGCGAGTTCGACTACCAGGGCAATCCGTTGAACTCGGCGGCATATGCCGGTGGCGGGTTGACCGCGCCGGCGGGGATTGCGATCGACGGTAAGGGGTACGTTTGGGTTGCGAATGAGACGGGGCCGGTAAGCGTGCTGGCAGCGAACGGGAGTGCGGTTTCGCCCGCTTCGGGATACCAGGGGGCAAACTCCAGCCCGCTGGGCGCGATTACGATTGATATCTCGGGGGATGTCTGGGTGACGGAGCCGGCGACGAATAGCGTAATTGAGTTGCTGGGAGCGGGAACTCCGGTGGCCGCACTGGCAAATGCGGCGGCTTCGGGGACGCCGGCTGGTAAGCCGTGAGGTTGGCTTGACGGCCTGGAGGGTGGGCTCCGCTTCTTGTTGCGGTGCGGCTCTTCTTGCTCCGGCTTTCCGTGGTCCGGCTCTTTGTGGTGGTCCCACTCATCGCGATGGAGCCGCGATGAATGGGGCACGGGAGGTGGTTGGGAGATGTTTTGGTGGCACAGGCTGCCTGCGGTTGCGGTGAAGCTGGGTCGCGGTGGAGTTCGTCTAAAGGTAGAAGGCGGGCGAGCGGATGGCTGTGTTTGAAGATGATCTGTCGTTGCTGGTGCATGAGCTGAATAGCTCCGCCGGCGCGGCGAAGACGGTGGCGGCAAAGAGTGTGGTGCGGGCGGAGCATCGCGGACTGCTGGATGGTTTGCTGGCGCAGGCTTCGTCGCGGGGAGCTTCGGATGTGATTTTGGTGGTGGGGGCGCCGATCACGATCCGGGTGAACGGAGGGCTGATCGCGGGGCAGGGCAAGGTGCTTTCGGATGAAGAGCTGCGCGGGATGTTGCTGCCGCTGCTGAGCGCCGAACAAGCCAAGGAGTTGGAGATGCAGCGGGCGCTCGACATCTGCTTTATGCGGACGGGGGTGGGGCGGTTTCGCGCGAATGTGCACTATCAGCGGGGAACGCTGGCGGCGAGTATCCGGCTGCTGCCGGCGCAGGTTCCTACTGTCGAGTCGCTGCATCTGCCGCCGGTGATCGGGGCGTTGATGGAGCGGCGGCAGGGGCTGGTGCTGCTGACCGGGCCGACGGGTTCGGGCAAGACGTCGACGATGGCGGCGATGATCGACCTGATCAACGGCCGGCGGCGGGACCACATCATCACGATAGAAGACCCGGTGGAGTATCAACACGCGTATCGGACTTCGATCGTGGAGCAGATTGAGGTGGGGCACGACACGCCGAGTTTTGCTTCGGCAGTCCGGGCGGTGCTGCGGCAGAACCCGGACGTGATCCTGATTGGCGAGATGCGCGACGCGGAGACGATGGCGGCGGCGCTGACGGCGGCGGAGACCGGGCACCTGGTGCTCTCGTCGCTGCATACGAACGATGCGGCGCAGACGATGTCGCGGATCCTGGATAGCTTTGCGGCGAGCAACCAGGCGCAGATCCGGCAGCAGCTTTCGCTGGCGCTGCTGGCGGTGATCGCGCAGCAGCTGGTGCCGGGCGTGGGGCCGGTGGGGCTGTATCCGGCGGTCGAGGTGATGGTGGCGACGGCGGGGATCCGGAACCTGATTCGGACGGGGCAGGACCATCAGATTCGCTCTCAGATTGCGACCGGGCGGGCTGAGGGGATGATGACGATGGATCAATCGCTGGCGGAGCTGGTGCGGACGCGGAAGATTACGCGGGAGACGGCGCTGGCGCATTGTTATTTCCCGGAGGAGCTTCGGTTGCAGATGGAGCGGGGGTAAAGCAGGACAGGCAACGGCTAGGGCGCTCTCGCAAAGAGCGCGATGGGAGCGAAGGTACGCTAAGAAGGCGGGCGGGGATAGACTGAAGGTCTATGGGGATGATGGAGTTGGAGGGAGTAACTCTGCGCGGGCGGCGCGTGGAGCTGGTGCAGCTTGCGGCGAGCCATGCGGAGGCGCTGGCCGAAGCGGCGAAGGATGGCGAGCTGTGGCGGCTTTGGTATACGAGCGTGCCGAAGCCGGAGGGGATGGCTGCGGAGATTGAGCGGCGGCTGGGCTTGTGGGCGGCTGGTTCCATGCTTCCGTTTACCGTGATTGAGCCGGCGACGGGTGAGCCGGTGGGCATGACAACTTACATGAATGTCGACCGGGTAAACCGGCGGGTGGAGATCGGGTCTACGTGGTACGCGGGCAGGGTGCAGCGGACGGGGTTGAATACGGAGGCGAAGCTGCTGCTGCTGGGGTATGCGTTTGAGAAGCTGGGGTGCATCGCGGTGGAGTTTCGCACGCATTTTTTCAATGAGCAGAGCCGGCGTGCGATTGAGCGCGTGGGTGCGAAGCTGGACGGGATCCTGCGTTGCCACTCGGTGGCGGCGAATGGGACGCTGCGGGATACGTGCGTCTACAGCATCGTTGCGGCGGAGTGGCCGACGGTGCGGGCGAATCTGGAGTGGAGGCTGGAACGGGCTGAGCCGCAGAATGCGCGCGCCAAGGCTTAGACCATATCTCCAGCAGGTGTAGCGTCCAGGTTCCCACGCATCGCAAAGAACGCGATGCATGGGGCACACGAGGATCGCTACAGCTTGAGGAGAAATGCTTTAGCAGATCGAGCGGGTCGGGCGCTAAGGCCAAAGCCCGGCGCAGGTGGCGTCAGGCTTCGGGTCGGGAGTTGAACTTCAGGCGGCATGCTGGTGGACGCGGATGACCTTATCGGCCTGCGGGCCTTGTGTGCCCTGGATGACGTCGTACTCCACCTCATCGCCTTCTTTCAGGGTTTTGTATCCATCGTGCAGGATGGAGGAGTAGTGGACGAAGACGTCGGGGCCGGTTTCACGGCCCAGGAAGCCAAAGCCCTTCGCGTTGTTGAACCACTTCACTGTTCCCTTGAATTGCGCCATGGCGAGCCCCTTTTTGGAAATCTAGGCACAATTTAGGCTCGAAATGGGACAGTAATCAGTCCCTTAGCCGACATTGGCGGTCAATTTACCTGTTCGGGAAGCTCCAGCCACTGCTCGGGGCTATCCGGAAGCATGCCGATGCACTGAAGGAAGTGCACGGTGCCGCGTGCGAGACCGAAGAAGACGTAGCGACAGTTTGTGAGCTGGGTGCGCTCGAGCGCGAAGGGCTCTCCGCTGTATTGCAGGATGCAGTCTTTGAAGGTGCAGTCCATGAAGTGGCGGTGGTCAATGTTGATGGATTCTCCCTCGAAGGTGAGGTTGCGCAAGGTTTCCATGGTGCTGCTCCTGGCCGGTTGGGCTCGTCCTGGGGTGCTCTGGTTTGAATAAACCCTTTAGAGGGTAAATAGTTTCAGGGCGGTGAATGGTTTGGCAGGTGACACAGCGGATGCAGCTTTTGAGGGATATCGTGTTTCAGGCGGGATGTTTGTTGAAGAAGTCGTTGACTTTAAGAATTTGGAAGTTGTCGTCGAGGACTACGCGCACGATGCAGCACCGGCGCGTCTCTCTGCGCGCATCGCCCGAATCCGTTCGGCTACTTCTTCAGGCGTCATCGGGGCTGAATCAGGGATCGCGTGCATCCGCTCGAGCGTGGCGAAAAACGCGTCCACCCGCTTTTTCTTCAGCTGCTCGCGGAAGACCTCTTCGACGGCATCCGGTGCGAGGAGGCCGGCCTCCTGCACCTCGTTGAGGAGTTCGTCGGGTAGCGTGATCTGGACGGTTGCCATGTGTGCGCCTCTTCCTTGGTAGTCATCATAGTCCCGTTTTATCGCAGAGGATTCGCTATTTGGCAAGGATTTGGCGGTAGTAGTTTTCGTACAGGGCGATGACGGTGTAGGCGCAGAAGTTGTCCTTTGCGGTCTTGCGGGCGGCCTGGATCATGGCGTCGACGGCGTGGGGGTTCTTGAGCAGGCGGATGGCGGCTTCGGCCATGGCGTTGATGTCGCCCACCTGGCAGAGAACTCCGTTCTTTCCACTCTCGATGAGCTCGGGGACGCCGCCGACGCGGGTGGCGATGGCGGGGACGGAGCAGGCCATGGCTTCGAGGGCGGCGAGGCCGAACGATTCCATCTCCGACGGCATGAGCATGAGGTCGGCGAGCGGGAGGAGCTCGTTGACGTTGTCCTGCTTGCCGAGAAAGTGGATGCGGTCGGCTACGCCGAGCTTGCGCGCGAGGTACTCGGCGGTGGAGCGTTCGGGGCCGTCGCCGATGAGCATGAGGCGCGCGGGAACGGCCTGTGCGACCCTGGCGAAGACTTCGACGGCGTCGCCAACGCGCTTGACGGGGCGGAAGTTCGAGAGGTGGACCAAGAGCTTTTCGTTGGGAGCGGCGTACTCGGGGCGCATCTCCGCGACGAGCTCCGGCTTGCGCACGTAGACGTCGCAGTTGACGAAGTTGCGGATGACCTCGATGGGCTTGGTGAGCTTGAAGGCTTCGTAGGTGCGGTCGCGAAGGTGCGAGGAGATGGCGGTGACGCCGTCGGACTGCTCAATGCCGAACTTGGTGATGGGCAGGTAGCTGCGGTCGAGGCCGACGAGGGTGATGTCGGTGCCGTGGAGCGTGGTGATGAAGGGCAGGTGGATGCCGCGGGCGGCGAGCATCTGCTTGGCGAGGTAGGCGGCGATGGAGTGGGGGATGGCGTAGTGGACGTGCAGGAGATCGAGCTGGTAGAAGCGTGCGACCTCGGCCATGCGGGTGGCGAGGGCGAGGTCGTAGGGCGCGTGCTCGAAGAGCGGGTAGTGGAAGATTTCGACCTGGTGGAAATGGATGTTGTGCTCGCGGCCGGTGAGTCGGAAGGGCTGGGACGAGGTGATGAAGTGAATCTCGTGGCCGCGTGCGGCGAGCTCGATGCCGAGCTCGGTGGCGACGACGCCGGACCCGCCGTAGGTGGGGTAGCAGGTGATACCGATCTTCAGGGGGCGTTCGGGTTGGGTCGCGGCGGGCATGTTTGCCTCAGGGGTCAGGGTGTAGGGCGTAGGGCTTAGGGGTTCGGTGGGTGTGGATGGTGTGGGTGAGTTCGCGAGTAGAGAGTAGAGAAGTAAAGGCTTGGAGTTAGAGGACTCTTTCAAAGCCGTTGTTGGGGGTGAAGTGGCCGGTTGCGCGCTGCAGGCCGGGAATGCCGAGGTCTCCGTAGTGGATGAGTTCGGGGGCTTCGGGGTTCCGTGAAATTTCAGGGATGACTTCGAGCAGGGCGTTCCTTTCGGTCTCGCGGGTTTGGCGTAGGCGGGTGCGCTGGCGGTCGAGGTCGGAGTCGTTGAAGCCGGGGTGGCAGCAGAGCTCGTAGACGCGGCCTTGGTCGGGATCGCCGGGGATGGGCGGGCGGAGTTGGACGGCGGCGATGAGTTCCCGGAGGAGCGGGGCGGTGAGGGTGCCGGTGGCCGCTATGCCCAGGGTTCCGTGGGTGGTGATCTCGTCGTGGTTGAGGTCGATGAGGGCGCGGAAGCGGGGCTCGAAGAGGTCGAGGGCGGCCTGCGCGAGGCGGCGGGCGACGGGTGTTGAGGTTGAGAGACGGCGCGACCAACGGGGCTCGTTGGGGTAGCGGAAGGCGCGGACGCCGCAGCGCTGGGCGATGTCGAGCGCGGGGCGGGCAACGGCGGGGAAGAGGTGCGTGTGTTTGTGCGAGTCGACGTGGGTGACGTCGATGCCGGCGCGCTGGAGTTTCTGGATCTGAGCCTGGGTTTCGAGGGCGAGCTCGGACTCGGAGACGGTGCCGCGCAGGAGAGCTTGCAGGAAGTCGATGTTGGAGGGGCGGAAGGTCTTGCCGTCGGCGCCGAGCAGCGAGGGGATGGATTCCGGGTGCGAGACGGGGACGCCATCGGTGAAGACGAGGTGGCAGCCGACGCCGAGGGTGGGGTTGCGCAGGGCGATGGCGACGGCGTCGTCGAAGGCAGGACCGGTCGCCATGAGGGTGGCGGAGGTGAGGGCGTGTGCCTGGTGCAGAATTTCTACCGCGCGATTGATGCCGGGGGTAAGGCCGAAGTCGTCGGCGTTGAGGATGAGGCGCGTGCGCATGGGGCTGTGGGGATTGTAGCGGGTGGGGCAGGGGATTGTTCGTGAGCTGACAGCTGAAAGGCGCTGAGAGCTGACAGCTAAAGACTGGAAGTGAGCTTGAGCGGGAGGCGGAGTTCGGCGGTGCAGCCGGGGGGCGTGGGGTTGTTGGTGAGGGTGATGGAGCCTTTGTGAGCGGAGGCGATCTGTTGCGCGAGGACGAGGCCGATGCCGCTGCCTTCGGGCTTGGTGGTGTAGAAGGGCACGAAGAGGTTGGACGGGTTGAGCAGGCCGGGGCCGGAGTCGACGATCTGGAGGCAGGCCTGGGTGGAGGTGGTGCTCCATGTGATGAGGACGCGGGGAGCGGTGCCGGGGTTGGAGAGCGCGGCTTCGACGGCGTTGCGGATGAGATTGATGAGGAGCTGCTGGAGCTGGTCGGGATCGGCCAGGAGGAGGGTTTCGGGGCCGGGTTGGAGGTCTACGGCGAGGCGCGTCTCGAGCGGGATGACGGCGCGGACGAGGGGGTCGAGAGAAGTGGGTTTGAGCGCCGGTGGGGGAAGGCGGGTGAGCTGCTGGTAGGCCTGGAGGAAGCGGTTGAGCGAGGCGGCGCGGTCTTCGATGACGGTGAGGCCGCGGTTGAGGTCCTCGGGATTGTGGACGCGCGTGCGCAGGCTGCCGGCGAGCGACTTGATCGGGGTGAGGGAGTTGTTGATCTCGTGCGAGAGGACGCGGATGAGGCGCTGCCAGGCGAGGCGTTCCTCTTCGCGGAGGGCAGCGGCGACGTCTGACAGGACGAAGAGGGAGTGCGGGATGCCGTGGAGGCGGAAGGTGGTGCGGCGGACGGAGAAGCGGCTGTTCGGAGTGGTGTAGAGGTTCTCGTCGGGGGTGTTGAGGAGGGCGGCGAGGGCGAGTTCTTCGGCGGGGTGCCCGATGGCGGTGCGGCGGGTGAGGCGGAAGGCATCGGCGGCGGCGGGATTGAGCAGGCGGAGCGCGCCGGCAGCATCGAAGGCGAGAACCGGCGATTGCATGGAGTTGATAACGCGTTCGACCAGCGTGAGGGCGTCGCGGGCTGCTGCGCGCTGGGTTTGGAGGGTGCCGGCGAGGGCGTTGATCTCGAGGGCCAGGTCGCCGAGCGAGTCGCCGCGGCGGGCACCACGGGCACGGAAGCTGAAGTCGTCCTCGCGGAGCGCTGCGACGACGTTGGCGAGGGTTTGGAGCGGGCGGATGAGCTGCTCGAAGAAGTAGGCGGCGGCGATGGTGATGAGGATGGCGGCGGCGATAGCGCTCGCCAGCGCGGTGGTGATGGAGTGGGAGTCGAGGTAAATGATGGCTGCGATGGAGAGGATGGTGGGCGCGGTGAGGGCGGCGAGCCAGATCTGGGTGCGGCGCTCGTAGCTGAGGCGGCGGTTGGTGCGGCCGAGGGGGAGACGCTTCAGCGGTTTGGGGTCGGGTTCGGGCATGAGGAGCGCTTAGAAGAAGATATAGGGTCTACGTTCTTGCCCGCCCACCTCAGACGGGTGAAGCTTCGTCTGAGATGGGGCACCCAAATTCGCGGGAGAACCGCGTGCGGTCATGGTTTAGAGGCCGTGCTTTTCCATGCGGCGGTAGAGGGCTCCGCGCGAGAGGCCAAGCGACTCGGCGGCCTGGCTGACATTGCCCTGGGTTCGGGCGAGCGCCTTGCGGATGAGCACGGCTTCGACGGCTTCAAGCGACAGGTCGTCGAGTGAGGCGGAGGCGGCGCGGGCTGGTGCGAGCCCGAGGTCGGTGGCGGCGATCTTGTTCGAGCGCGTCATCAGGACGGCGCGCTCCATGGTGTGGTCGAGCTCGCGGACGTTGCCGGGCCAGGGGTGCGAGAGCAGGAGTTGAAGGGCGGCGGGGTCGAAGCCGGAGATCTGGCGGCGGTAGCGGGTGGCGTAGCGGCCGAGGAAGTGGGCGGCGAGCGCGGGAATGTCTTCGCGGCGTTTGCGCAGGGCGGGAAGTTTGATTTCGACGGTGTTGAGGCGGAAGAGCAGGTCTTCGCGGAAGCGGCCATTGTCAGCTTCGGCTTGCAGGTCGGCGTTCGTGGCGGAGAGCATGCGCACGTCGACCTGGCGCGTGGTGGAGGAGCCTACGCGTTCGAGTTCGCCGGTCTCGAGTACGCGGAGGAGCTTGGCCTGCTGACGGATGGGGATGTTGGCGATCTCGTCGAGGAAGAGGGTGCCGCCGCTGGCGAGCTCGAAGCGTCCGATACGGTCGGCGCGCGCGTCGGTGAAGGCGCCCTTAACGTGGCCGAAGAGCTCGGACTCGAAGGTGCCGTCGGAGAGCGCGCCGGTGTTGACGGCGACGAGGTTGCGCTGGGCGCGTTGCGAAAGGCGGTGGAGCGTCTGGGCGACGACTTCCTTGCCGGTTCCGTGCTCGCCGGTGATGAGGACGTTGGCGTCCGAGGGGCCGATGCGGCTCATCAGCTCGACGACGGATTGCATGGAGGGTGCGGTTGCGATGAAGTCGGGGGCGCCGTCGGCGCGCAGGCGATCGAGGCGGAGGACGCGGTTTTCGGCTTCGAGCCACTGCGTGCGCCGGAGGGCGCGATGGAGTTCGAGCTGGGTGTGGAGGATGGTGAGCAGGCGTGGGTTGTCCCAGGGTTTGGTGATGAAGTCGTTGGCGCCGCGGCGCATGGCTTCGACGGCGAGATCGACGTTGGCGTAGGCGGTCATGACGACGATGGGGATCTGCGGGTCGCGGCGGCGGATGTCGGCGATGAGGTCGAGGCCTTCCTGACCGGACGTCGTATCTCGTGTGTAGTTAAGGTCGAGCAGCACGCCGTCGTACTCGGCCTCGTCGAAGCATTCGAGCAGGATGGCGGGCGAGCGCGCGGTCTGGAGCTGGTAGCCCTCGGGTTTGAGGAGGAATTCGAGGGCTTCGAGGATGTGCGGCTGGTCGTCTCCGATGAGGAGACGTGTGGGCTTCTCGGGTTTTGCTTCGTGCGGCATGCCGTGAACTCATCCTACAGTTTGGGCGGGTGATGCTTCCCGAGTATGGTCATGAGCTGTCAGCTCATAGCTGTTCAGCTGACAGCGGATACATCGCGATCTTTCGTCTGCGTCATCGCCTGAACGTCCGGCTTCATTGTTTGGCGATGGTTTGGGGTGGGGTGTTGGTGCGGGCGGCGGCTACGGAGATGTTGTTGGCCTGGAGGGTGCGGCCGGTGGCGCGGTCGAGCTCGATGTGGGCCTTCTGGTTGGCGGTGCGGGCGGCGACCAGCGCGGACTCCGCGGTCGCCAGGTCGTGGCGGGCGGAGAGAGTCTGTAAGGCGGAGCCGGCGCCGAGGGTCTGCTCCTGCTTCGTGATGTCGAAGGTCTTCTGGGCGAGATCGCGGGCTTTGAGGGCGGACTGCACGCGAGCCTGCGATTGCTCGAGCGAATACTGCGCGTTGCGGACCTCGATGCGGATTTGCTTGCGAAGTTGCTGGAGGCGAAGTTCGGCCTGGCGGGCTTCGATCTCGGAGCGGTACTGGTCGGACTTGGCGACGCGGTTGCGGATGGGCAGGTCCAGCGATAGGCCGACGTAGTAGTCGGGCGCGGAGTTGTTGAAGGCGTTGGAGAAGGCTCCGCCAAAGTTGGTGGGAGCGGTGGAGGGGGTGCCGGAGGCGGGATTCGACTGGCCGCCGAGGCCGGTGCCGGCGTAGAAAGCGTTAAGCGAGAGTGAGGGCAAGAGGGCGTTGGTAGCGGCTTTGCGGCTGATGGTCTGGTTCTGGAATTCGATCTCGGATTCGGTGAGCTCGATGCGGTTCTTGAGGGCTTCCTGGATGATGTCTTCGGTCGGTGCTGCGGCCGTGGTGGTGGTGTCGTTTGCGACGGTGGAGAGATCGGTGGGGACGACGGGCATGGCTTCGAGGATGGGATCGTCGAGGTTCTTGGTGATGGCGTTTTTGAGGATGAGCTGCTGGAAGCGGAGTTGCGATTTGGCGATGGTGAGGTCTTCTTCACGGGCGGCGACTTCGCCTTCGTCCTTGAGGACGTCGAGCGCGGGGATGGCCTGGAGTTCGAGCTGTTTGCGGGCGGAGGTGAGGGTCTGGTTGGCGAAGTCGACCGAGGCGGATTTGACCTGCTCGTCTTCGTACGCGCTGACGAGGTCCCAGTAGATGTTCGCGATCTGCGAGACGGTGGAGATGAGCTGCAGCTGGAAGGCCTGGTCGGAGATCTTCTGGTTGTTGCGGGCGATGCGCAGGTAGCGCAGGTTCGGGCCGAAGCCGAAGCCGGCGAGCAGCTGTTGCGAGAGGCCGAACTGGTAGTAGGTGTCGAGTTCGGGGTTGAGGTTGGTGTAGGGGCTGTTGCTGGTGAGGCGATCGGTGTCGAAGACGAAGTTGAGGCTGGTTCCGGTGGGGAACGACTGGGTGAATGCGGCGTTTGAATAGATCTCGTTGGTGTGGAGCAGCGGGATTCCGTAGATCGAGAGGTTGGCGAGGGGCTGCGTGTTGTGCTGCAGGTAGGTGTTGGCGGTGATGGTGGGATCGTAGGAGGCGACCGCGGTGCCGGTGCCGAGCGTGGATTGCACGAGGCCGGAGGCTCCGGTGCCTGCACCGCCCGCGCCGCCCGTGGTGCCGCCTGCGCCGGCGCCCGAGGCTCCGGAGCCGAAGCCGCCTACGCCAGCGCCGGGGGTGTTTTGCACGACGCCGGTGTTGACGCCGCGGAAGAAGCCGCCGGCCTTGGTGCGCTCGACGTCGGCGGCCGCGATGGGGATGTTGTAGCGGGCGATGGCGAGGTCGAGATTGTTCTCGAGGGCGAGGGCGATCGCATCCTGAAGCGAGAGCTGGAGGACGCCGTCGTGGATGAGGGTGTCGATGCGCGGGGAGTTGGCGAGGTTGGGCTCGGGCACGTAGGTGGGGCGGTAGGCGTTGAAGGGGTTCCAGGAGTGCGGGATGCCGAGGTCGAGAATGGGCTTTGGGGCCGCGGGCTGGGGAGCCTGGAGGGTGTTCTGGGCGTGCAGGAGCGTCGGAGTGAGGAGGAGGATTGCGGCTATGGTTTTGATGGGTGTCATGTGGGGATGTTTCCTTTGAGGCTGGTGGGGCTGTGGTTCGGGTCGGGCTTTTGGTGGTTCCCACTCATCGCGGTGAGGCTGCGATGAATGGGGCACGTTGGGATTGGTGGTTGCGCGAGGACGGCAAAGGCAAATACAGGGGTCCTTCGCTGCGCTCAGGATGACGGGGATTTTTGGAAGGCTAGATTGCCGCGGCGAGTTGGGCGGCGGTGTCGCGGGTGAGCCAGCCGTCGCGGAGCTCGATGGTGCGGGAGCCGAAGGCGGCGTTGGCGTCGGAGTGCGTGACCTGGACGATGGTGGTGCCTTGCTCGTTGAGGGTGCGGAAGAGCTGCATGATCTCGGTGGCCTGCTCGGAGTGCAGGTTGCCGGTGGGCTCGTCGGCGAGGAGCAGCGCGGGCTTGTGGATGACGGCGCGGGCGATGCCGACGAGCTGCTGCTGGCCGCCGGAGAGTTGCGAGGGGTAGAGGTCCTTTTTGCCGACGATGTTGAAGCGGTCGAGTGTGTCGGCCACGAGGGCCTGGCGCTCGGCGCGGGGGATGTCCTTGTAGGAGAGCGGCAGGTCGATGTTCTCGGCGACGGTAAGGTCGTCGATGAGGTGGTAGGACTGGAAGACCATGCCGGTGCGGCGGCGGGCGAGTTCGGCGCGCTGCCTGCGGTTGAGGGTCTGGATGGCGACGCCCTCGAAGACGAACTCGCCGCGCCATTGGTCGTCGAGCATGGCGAGCACGTTCAAGAGCGAGGACTTGCCGGCACCGGATGGGCCCATGATGGTGAGGAACTCGCCTTCGGCGATGCGCAGGTTGACGCGGCGGAGGACGAAGTTCTCGGTGTGGCCGGTTTTGTAGCTGCGTTCGAGATTGGTGATGTCGATCATGTTGTTTCCTTTTTTATTGCTGACGGAGGGTTTCGTTGGGGTCGAGGCGCGAGGCGCGGTAGGCGGGCACGAGGCAGGCGACGGTTGAGATCGCAAGCAGCAGGGCGGTTGTTGCCGCGAAGGTTGCGGGGTCGAGCGGCTGCGTGTGGAAGAGGATGGCGGCGAGGGACTTGGTGAGCAGGGCTGAGGCGCCGACGCCGAGGACTACGCCGATGACTGAGAAGGCAAGGCCGCGTTTGAGGATGAGGGTGAGGACGTCCGAGCGCTGCGCGCCGAGGGCCATGCGCAGGCCGAGCTCCTGCGTGCGCTGCGTGACCATGTAGCTGAGGACGCTGTAGAGGCCGACGGCTGCGAGCAGCAGCGCGATGAGCGCGAAGGCGGTGAGGAGCTGGGTTTGGAAGCGTTGCTCGGCGGTGTCGCGCGCGAGCAGCGCGGCGTAGGTGCGGATGCTGTAGACGGGGAGCGTGGGGTCGATTTCGGCGACGACCTTTCGAACGGATTCGGCGTAGGTGGCGGGATCGTCCGCGGTGCGGATGGCGTAGGTGGGGCCGCCGATATGGGCCTGGGCGAAGGGGACGAAGTATTGGGGATCGGGCGGAGTGGCGAGAGCCACCTGGCTGGTGTTGTCGACGATGCCGACGATCTCGCGGGAGGGCGATCCGTCGTCGTCGAGCCCGGTCTTGATGCGCTTGCCGAGCGCGCTTTCCCCGGGGAAGAATTTGTCGGCGAGGGCCTGGTTGACGATGGCTACGGGCGGGCTGTTGGGTTGGTCTTCGAGCGGAGTAAAGAAGCGGCCGCGCTGAAGCGGGATTTTGAGCATGGAGAAGAAGTTCGAGGCGACGACGGCACCTTGCGCGTCGGGTTCGTCGCCTGCGCGGACGGGGCGGCCGTCGATGGTGAAGGTGATGCCCATGGAGCCGCCGGCCATGGGAAAGGGGAAGCCGTAGGAGGCTTGTTGGACACCGGGCAACGCGGCGAGCCGGGCCTGAAGCTGCTGTGAGAACTGCAGCGATCGGTCGCCGGGGAAGTGGCTGCCGGGGACGCTGATGTGGAAGGTAAGGACGTTGTTCGGGACGAAGCCGGGATCGACGTGGGTGAGCTTCTGGAAGGAGCGGATGAGCAGGCCGGCGCTGACGATGAGCACGAGGCCGAGCGCGGTTTCGCCGATGACAAGCGCGGCGTGCAGGGCTTGCTGGCCGCGCCCGGCGGTGTTGGAGCGGGCGTTATCGCGCAGCGCAAGCGCGGGGTCGAGCCGCGACATGCGCCATGCGGGCAGCACGCCGAAGAGCAAGCCGGTAAGGATGGAAACGACCACGGCGAAGACGAAGACGGCAGGGCTGAGCGAGAGGTTGGAGATGCGGGGCAGGTTCGCGGGCAGGATATGCGGTGCGATGCGAAGCGTGAGGGCGGCAAGAGCCAGGCCGAGGATGCCGCCGAGCGTTGAGAGTGCGAGTGCTTCGATGAGGAGCTGGCGGATGATTTGCACGCGGCTGGCGCCGAGCGCGGCGCGTATGGCGAGCTCGCCGCGGCGGGCTGCGGTGCGGGTGAGCAGCAGGCCGGCGACGTTGGCGCAGGCGATGAAGAGCAGCGAGCAGACGGCTGCGAAGAGGATCTCGAGCGGACGGCGCGTGTCGCCGACGACGGCGGTCAGCTCGGGCGTGACGCTTACGCCGGTAGCGCGCAGGTCGTCGTCGGGGTACTGCCGGGCGAGCGAGAGCTGGATGGATTGCATCTCGGCATGTGCTTGCGCGAGGGAGACGCCGGGTGCGAGTCGAGCGAGCACGCTGGCCTGATGCCAGCCGCGCTGCCTGCCGGAGGCGTGGTCGCCGCCTTCGAGCAGGGAGGCGGGCGTGATCCATGCTTCGGCGAGCTCGTTGCCGGGGAAGACGAAGCCGGCGGGCATGACGCCGACGATGGTGTAGGCGTCGTCGTTGAGCTTGATGGTGTGGCCGAGCACGTTGGGGCTGGCGTTGAAAGTGGAGTTCCAAAGTGCGTTCGAGAGGATGATGGAGCGGTTGCCGGGTTGCTCTTCGGCGCGGGTGAAGGCGCGGCCGAGCACGGGGTAGACGCCCATGACGCGGAAGATGTCGGCCGAGGCCATGATGGTCTGGAAGCGGCGTGCGGGGCCGTTGGCGGGGTTGTAGGTGAAGGCCGCACCCTGCCATGCGGCGATGGCGTCGAAGCTGTGAGCGCGGGAGCGCCAGTCGAAGAAGTCCGGGTAGGAGGTTTCGTCGGGGCGCATGACCTGGGCGCCGCTGCCGGCGGGCCGTTCGAGGGTGTCGAGGGCGACGATGCGATCCGGGTTGGCGAAGGGTAAGGGATGCAGCAGAACGGCATCGACCAGCGAGAAGACGGACGTGGCGGCGCCGATGCCGATGGCGAGCGTAAGCGCCGAGAGCAGGGTGAATCCGGGGCGCTTGCGAAGCTGGCGAAGTGCGTAGCGGAGGTCTTGGGTGAGGGTCTGCATGAGGTCTCCTGAGAAGCAGCTGTTAGCTAGTAGCTTTTAGCTAGAAGCTTGGTGCGAGGGTTTCTTATTCGGTCCGCAGGGCTTCGGTGGGGTTGACGGAGGCGGCGCGGGCGGATGGGATGGCTGCTGCGGCGAAGGTTGCGATGAGGAGCAGTGCGCTGACAGCGGCGAGGACTCCGGGCTGGAAGGCTGTTGTTTGATAGAGGGAGCTGGCGAGCAGGCGGGCGGCACCGTATGCGAGCGGGATGCCGATGACGAGGCCGATGAGCGCCTGGGCGAAGGCTCGCTTCAGGATCATGCTGAGGACGCTGCGGCGGCTGGCGCCGAGCGCCATGCGGATGCCGATCTCGCTGGTGCGGCGCGCTACCGAGTACGCTGTGACGCCGTAGATGCCGATGGAGGCGAGCAGCAGGGCGAGCAGGCCGAAGAGCGTGGTGAGGCGCACGACGAGATCCTGCTGGGTGAAGTTCGAGCTGAGCTCTTCCTCGTAGGAGGTCATGCTGAGAATGGGGAGGTTGGGATCGACAGTCTGGAGCGCCTGGCGGACGGCGGCTGCAGCCGAGGCCTCGTCGCCGCGGTATTGCACGACGACGTTGTTGGCGAAGTGGCCGGAGTGTTCGGAGGCGTTGTTCTTGGGTTCAGGATAGCCGGGCGATTGCCGGATGGAAGGAAAGTACATGGGGACGGTTGGTTTGTCGGGATCGCCGTAGCGGGTGTCGTCGACGACGCCGACGATCTCGAAGGTGCTGGTGTGGTCGGGGTACTCGCCGAAGTGCAGGCCGATAGGTTGCTTGCCGTGCAGGAGCTGCGTGACGAAGGCTTTGTTGACGACGGCGACGAGCGGGCTGGTGGACGTGTCCTGTTCGGTGATGGCGCGGCCGGCGAGGAGCCTGGTGCCGACGGCTTCAAAGTAATGCGGGCTGATGAGGGTGTAGGAGGCGACGGGCGGACGGTCGCTGGTGGATGCCTGGCCGGGGAAGAAGATGCCGTTGTTCCAGTTGTTATAGGACATCGGCGTGTAGGTGGCGTAACCGAAGCTCTGAATGGCGGGGACGCGGGCGAAGATGTCGTCGATACGCTGGTAGAACGGGCCGAGCTGGTCGTAGTTGAGACCGGCCGCGCCGAGGTCTACGAAGAGGACGAGCCGGCCCTGGGTATCGAAGTGGAAGTTCTGGTGCTCAAGCTGGCGCAGGCTGCTGATGAGCAGGCCGGCGGTGCTGAGGAGGACGAGCGAGAGCGCGGCCTGGAAGATGACGAGCGCCTTCTGCGGGAACGCGGAGGAATCCTTGCTGGAGCGGGCGTTGCCGCGCAGGGCTTCGATGGGCGCGGTGTTGGACGAGAGCAGCGCGGGTGCGATGCCGAAGACGATGCCGGTGAGGAGCGAGACCAGCAGCGCGAAGCCGAGAACGATGGGCGAGGGGGGTGGTGTCGATGGGGGTGATAGGAACCATGATGGCTCCGGCGAAGGCGAGGGAGATGAAGGCGCGGGCAGCGAGATAGGCGACGGCGATGGCGGCAATTCCGCCGCAGGATGAGAGGACGATAGCCTCGACGAGCATCTGGCGGACGAGGCGACCACGGGGTGCGCCGAGTGCGGTGCGCAAGGCGAGCTCCTGCCGGCGAGCGACACCGCGGACGAGCATGAGGTTTGCGAGGTTGGCGCAGGCGATGAGCAGCACGAACCCGGCGATCAGGAGCAGGAGGTTGAGGCTGTGTTCGTATTCGTCGCGGTAATCGTTGATGCCGGTCTCGGCGGAGGCGAGTTCGGTGGTTTGGCGGGCGATGGTGGCAGGCGAGGCGTTCTGGATGGCTTCCGGGTGGGCTGAGATCCAGTGGTGGAGTTCAGACTGGACGGCGAACTGTACCTGCGGAACGTTCTTCTTGTTCGGGATGCGGATGAGGATGTTCAGCCAGTGCTGGTCGGGGAATTGAGTGAGCGGACGGTCGGAGTCGAAGATGGCTTCCTGCGAGAGCGGCATCCACAGGCCGACGTCATCGGCCTGATTGTGGTCGCCCTGAAAGGATGGCGCGGAGATGCCGACGATGGTGACGGGATGGCCCGAGAGCATGAGGCTCGAGCCGACGAGCGAGCGATTGGCGGCGAACTTCGCTTGCCATAACGCGTAGCTGATGACGGCGACTGGTGGGGCGCCAAGGTTGTCGTCGGCGGTGTTGATGAGGCGGCCGGCGAAGGTCTGCACACCGAGCACAGGGAAGTAGTTTCCGGAGATGAAGCGGACTGCGAGCGGCAGGGCGGCGCCATTCGAGCCGGGAACGCGGACGCTGACGCCGGTACGACCGGATTGCACGGCGACGATGCCGGCAGTGTCGGGGGTCTGGTCGCGGAAGGTCTTGTAGAGGTCGTAGGAGAAGAGCGCCCAGTCGTCCTGCAGGCCACCGGAGATACAGCAGTTCAGGTCCTTGCCGACTTTATAGAGTTGCTGCGGCTGCTGCACGGGAAGCTGGCGCAGCACGACCTGGTAGACCAGCGTGAAGATGGCGGTGGTGGCACCGATGCCGAGCGCGAGCGTGAGCACGGCGGTGAGGGTGAAGCCGGGTGCGGCGCGAAGCTGGCGAAGTGCGTAGCGAATGTCCTGCATGAGGGTTTGCATGGTGTCTCCTTATTCGGTGCGAAGGGCTTGCATGGGTTCGAGGTGGGCGGCGCGGCGTGCGGGCAGCCAGGCGGCGAGGGCGCCGACGAGCAGGAGCAGGATGGGTGCGGTGATGAGGGTGACGGGATCGTACTGCTTGACGCCGAAGAGGAAGGTATGGAGCAGGCGCGCGGTTGCGAGCGAAAGGGCTATGCCGAAGGCGGTGCCGGTGAGGAGCAGGACGCCGGCGCCACGCAGGATGAGCGAGAGGATGTCCGCGCGTTGTGCGCCGAGGGCGAGGCGCAGGCCGAGTTCGCGGGTGCGGAGGGTGACGAGGTAAGCGAGCAGGCTATAGAGGCCGGCGAGCGCAACGATGAGGGCAAGCGCGCCGAGCGCTTCAAGCAGGTGCGCGGCGAGGAGCTGCGAGCCCATGGCGTCATCGACGATCTGATCCATGGTGTGGATCTCGGTGCCGGCGAGGTCGGGATTTACCTGCCGCAGGACGTGCTGCAGCTCGGGGATGAGGGACCTGGGATCGCGGGTGGAGCGCAGGACGAGCTCGACGTGGGTGCCGAGGGCGGGTTGATAGAAGCCGTCGGACGGCTTCAGTTGGGCGGCGTCGATGTCGATCTCTGGGAAGGCTGGGTCGGAGATGCCGACCTGGTGAAGGTCGTCGAGGACACCTACGATTTTGAACGGGCGCGGCGAGGTACCGGGGCCACCGCCCATGGTGATGGTGAAGTCTGAGACGTCTTTGCCGCTGGCGGGCTCATACACCTTGGCGAAGGCGGAGTTGACGACGCCTACGAGCGGCGAGTCGGCTGTGTCCTGCGCGTTGAAGTACCGGCCGCGTGCCATGGCGAAGCCGAGAACCTGCTGGAGCTCCGGGCCGGTGGCCTGTATGTTGGCGGTGAGCGACTTCGAGTCCGTCGTTTTGCCGGCTTCGCCAAACTTGTCGAGCTGCATGTTCATCTGCATGGCGATAGCCTTTTGCAAAGGAGCGACCGTGGTGATGGCTGCGGCCTTCACGCCGGGAGTGGTCTTGAGGCGTTCGAGCAGCGGTTTGAAGATGAGGGTGTTGTTGTCCTGCTTGTCGTACTTGTAATCCGGCAGCTTGGGGGTGATGACGAAGACGTGGTCGGTACGGAAGCCGAGCGGCACGTGCCGCAGCGCGAAGACGGTGCGCAGAAGCAGCCCGCAGGAGACGAGCAGGGCGAGGGTGAGCGAGAGCTCGGTGACGACGAGGATGCGTTGCAGCCGGTGCTGATGGCGTCCGGTGCCGGCCTGTGCGCCATCCTGGCGGAGCGACTGCTCGACGTTGAGCGTGGAGGCGAGGCGTGCGGGCACGACGCCGAAGAAGAGCGCGCTGAGGATGCTGAGGGCGAGCAGCGCGGCGAGGACGTGGGCGTCGGGGTGGAGCGTGAGGTAGGGGTTGAGCTGCGTGACGAGCGAGTGGCTGAAGAACTTCAGAGTTAGCTGCGCGAAGGCAAGCCCGACGGCCGCGCCGGTGAGCGAGAGCAGAAGACTTTCAACGAGGGTCTGGCGAGTGAGACGCCAGCGGCTTGCGCCCAGGGCGGAGCGCACGGCGAGCTCGCGGCGGCGGGCGGCGGTTCGCGCCAGCATGAGGCAGGCTACGTTGGCACAGGCGATGAGCCAGAGCGCGGCGACGGCTCCGAAGAGGGCGAGCAGAGCGGTGCGCTGGCCGGGTTCGGCGAGGCTTTGTTGATAAGGCTCGGCTTCGACGAGCGCGGGTGCGAAGAAGGCGGCGAACTGCGTGTCGTAGAGCGGGTAGAGTTGGCTCTGCACGGGGTTCAGCTCGGTGGTGGTGGAGGCGGCGGTCGCGCCCGTGTGGAGGCGTCCGATCACCTCGTAGCCGGGCGCATCGCTGGTGCGGCTTGTTGCCTTGGCGTCGAGGACTGCGGGTTGCCAGATTTGTGCGGGGTTCTCCGATGCGGGAAAGTCGAAGGCCGGCGGCATGACGCCGAGGATGGTGGTTGGGACGTCGTCCAGGCGGACGATCTGGCCGAGGATCTTGGGGTCGGCGTGGAAGTGGGTGCGCCAGACGAGGTCTGAGAGGACGGCGACGTGGTTGCGTCCGGGCTGCTGCTCATCCGCGGTGAAGGTGCGGCCCAGACGCGGGGCGATGCCGAGCGTGGTGAAGAGGTTGGGGCTGGACTGGACCGCGTCGATCTTCTGTTCGGTGTTGCCGGCGTAGAGGTAGGCGGGCAGGCTGGTGAAATAGGCGAGCTGGTCGAGGGTGCGGGTGCGCTGACGCCAGATGTCGATGTCGGCGATGCGTGCGAAGGTGGGGTTCTTCTGTTTTGCGAGAGTCTTGACGAGGACGAGTTGCGACGGGTGTGCGTAGGGGAGGGGACGAAAGAGCGTGGATTCGAGCACGGTGAACATGGCGGCGTTGGCGCCGATGCCGAGCGCGAGCACGAGGATGACGCTGGCGGTGAAGCCGGGTGCGCGGCGAAGCTGGCGGGACGCGTAGCGAAGATCTTGAGCGAGCGTATTCATGGGCATCTCCTCCTGGTGCGGCTTCTACTCGGTGCGCAGGGCTTCGGTGGGGTTGATGGAGGCGGCGCGGATGGCGGGGATGAGCGCGGCGAGCAGGGCCACGGCGGCGATGATAAGGACTGCGAGGATGAGGTTGCCGGGGTCTGCAGGTGACACGCCGAAGAGCTGGCTGGCGAGCAGGCGCGTGACGCCGAAGGCGACGGGCAGGGCGATGACAATGCCGAGCGCGGCGAGCTTGAGCACGTCCGCAAGCACGATGCCGGAGATGCCGAGCCGGGTAGAGCCGAGCGCGATGCGGATGCCGATCTCGCGTGTGCGCTGTGCGGTCGAATAAGCGAGCACGCCGTAGAGGCCGACGCCAGCGAGGAAGGTGGCTAAAATGCCGAACGCGATGGCGAGCAGGGTGACCATGCGGTCGTTGGTAAGGGTTTCGTCGATCTGGCCTTGAAGGGTGAGGAGCGAGACGAGGGCGAGGCTGGGGTCGAGATGTTCGATGGCGGCGCGGACGGTGGTGAGTTCCTGCGCGGGATCGCTGGCGGTGCGCAGGTAGAAGTAGAGGAACTCCTCGGGATGATTGGTGACCTGCTTCATGGGGCGGTAAGCGGTGGCGACGACGGGCTCGCGGATGCCGGTGTGGCGTGCGTCGCGCACGACGCCGACGATGAGCGTGTCGAGGCTGGTGGCGGTCTTGGCGTTGAAGGCCATGCGTCGGCCGATGCAGTCGTCGACGCTTGAGCAGAAGTGCCGGACAAAGGCCTGATTGACGACGGCGACGTTGGGGTGGGCGAGGTCGTCATCGAGCGTAAAGCCTCGGCCTGCGACGAGCGGAAGCTGCATGGTCGAGAAGTAGTTTGGGCTGATGGATGGACGTTCGATGGAGAGGCTGTCGTCGGGCGGTGCGACGTAGCCGGAGACGGCAACGCTGGTGAAGGCGCCATTTTCCGCGAGCTCGGGGTCGTCGGTGCTGGCGACCGACTGAACGCCAGGGAGGGCGGAGAGCGTGTCCAGGATGCGGTCGTGGAGCGCGGGGGTGTTCTGCGGCGTGTAGCCGGCGAGCAGCGGGTCGACGCCGAATGTGATGAGGTGCGAGGTGTTGAAGCCGACATTGACGGCACGAAGGTTCTGCATGGTGCGCAGGAAGAGCCCGGCGCCGATGAGCATGACGACGCTGAGGCCGATCTGCAGGCAGACGATGCCGCGGCGAAAGCTGAGCAGGCTGCCGGCGCCGGTGGCGCCGCGCTGATTCATCGTGGCGGCGAGGTCCGGCCGTCGAAGCTGAAGCAGTGGTGCAAGCGAGAAGATGAGGCTGACGCCAATCGCAATGGCGAAGTTGAAGGCGAGCAGCGTGCCGTTGATGTAGCCGGTGAAGGCGACGGCGTCGGAGTCGTCGGTAAGGCGGCTGATGAGGGTGTGAAGGACGAGCGGCGTGAGCGCGAGTCCGGCCACGCCCCCGGCGATGCCGATGAGCAGGCCTTCGAGGATGAGTTGCTGGAGGATGCGGCTGCGATTGGCGCCGAGTGCATAGCGCAGCGAGAACTCGCGGACGCGGCCGGCGGAACGCACGAGCAGCAGGCTGGCCACGTTGACGGACGCGATAAGCAGCACCAGCGCGGCCATGCCCATGACGGCGATCAGCGGCTTCTGGTAGGTGTCGCGGCTGTAGGAGAAGCCGCTCGCGCCGGGCTTCAGGATCATGCGGCTGTTGGTGAGGAAGTCGACGGTGAAGCGCTGGCTGCGGCTGCCCATCGCCTTGAGTTCTTCGGCGCGCAGCGCGTGCCAGAGCGGGTTCATCGCGGCTTCGGCCTGGGTCCGCGAGACACCGGGTTTCAAACGGCCGAGGATGTTGATCCAACGGTCGGTGTGGTCCGTGAGGGCGCGATCGTCGCCGAGGGAGATCTGGTCGACCATGGACATGGGCACGAAGAGGCCGGGCGACTCGCCCCAGACAGCGGAGCGGAAGCCATGCGCGGCGACGCCGATGACCTGGAACGAGTGTCCGTTGACGGTGACAGTTGAGCCGACGAGTCCGGGGTTGGAGCCGAGGCGATTTTTCCAGAAGTCGTAGCTGAGAACGACGACTGGGTTGGCATCTTTCTGAACATCTTCGGCTTGTGTGAAGAGGCGGCCGAGGGCCGGCTCGACTCCGAGCATGGTGAAGTAATTTCCGCTGACGAGTTCGGTATCGACGATTTGCGAAGCGTTCGCGTAGGTGAGGCTGACGGGTACGGCACCGGTGGCGATGAGGCCGCTGAAGACCGGGTTGCGGTCGCGCAGGTCTTTGTACATGGGGTAGGAGAAGTACGCTTCCGGGTCGCCGCCGCGGTCCATCAGGTGGCCCGAGTTGACGGCGCCGGTGCCTTCGAGCACGACGAGCTGTTGCGGGTCGTGGACGGGGAGCGCGCGCAAGAGCGCCTGATCGAGCAGCGAGAAGATGGCGGTGTTGGCGCCGATGCCGAGCGCAAGCGTGAGGATTGCGGTGAGAGCGAGCGCGGGCGAACGGCGAAGCTGGCGGAGCGCGAATTTGAGGTCGTTTGTTAGATTCGGCATAGATTTTCCTATTCGGTGCGCAGGGCTTGCATGGGATCGGTGCTGGCGGCACGGGCGGCGGGGATCAGTGTCGCGGTAAAGACGGCGAGGGCAAGGAGGAGAGTGCAGGGAAGCAGCAGCAGAGCCTGGTGAGATGGAGGAACGGGGATGGCCGAGGCGACGATACGTGAGACGGCGAGGCTGCCGGCAATGCCGAGCGCTAGACCCACCGCGAGAATGCGGGAGGATTCGCCGAGCAGAAGCGTGAGGACGCCGGCACGGGAGGATCCGAGCGCGAGGCGCAGACCGAGCTCGCGCGTGCGTTGCGCCACGTTGAAGGCGACAAGCCCGTAGACCCCGACGGCAACCAGCAGCAAGGAGACTGCGGCAAAAGCGGTCAGCAGGGACGCGTTCAGACGTGGTTCGACAAGCGTCTGGCTGATCATGTCCTCAAGCGTGTCGAAGTGGCCCGGCGACGCGTTCGAACCGGAGGTGAGAACAAGCTTGCGAACGAGCGGCTGGAGCGCGGCAAGCGGAAGCGTACTGCGGAGAACGAACTGCTGGTGTGGCCAATAGCCGTGCGTTGGATCGTAGGTATCCGGCTGCACCGGGCCTGAGAGAGAGCCGCTGGTGCCGTGTACGTCGGCGACGACGCCGACGATTTCGACGCTTGCGGACTGGTTGCCCGCTGTCGTGTAGGTCAAACGCTTTCCAATAGGGGATTGACCGGGGAAATAGCGATTTGCGAGCGTCTGGTTGACGAGGAGGATCGCCGGCGCGCTGGGAAGCTGATCGGCGAGCGTGAAGGCGCGGCCGGCGAGCAGCGGAATGTGCATCGTCTGCAGGTAGCCGGTGCTGATGCTGCGATCCTGAACGACAACGGCGTCGTGATGCGGGGTGGGCGGCTGCCCGGCTATGTCGTAGGTGGCGCGTCCGTCGAACGAAGTGAGGGGAAGAGCGGTGATCGATCCGGCGCTTACGACACCGGGCAACGCTGCAAACGACTGTTCGAGCTGCGTGTACAGGAGCCTCGTCTTCTCCGTGTTTGCACCCCACGGCAGATCGACCGTGAAGGTGATGAGGTGTTCCGGCTGGAAGCCGAGGGGCTGGCTGAGCAGGCGGTAGAGGTGCTGGAGCACGGAGGTGGAAAGGATGAGGAGAACGAGTGAGAGTGCGACTTGGAGCGCAGCAAAGGTGTTGCCGAAGGCTCGTGTGCTCGACAGGACGGCCCGGGTTTTGAGCGAGCTGAGGCGGCCGGCCTGCAGGGCGGGAAGCGCCGCTGTGAGCAGCGCAACAGCAAGCCCGGCGAGCAGCGCAACGGAGAGCGTAAGCGGATCCACGTGGGGCGGTTCGACGAGCAGCAATCCCGCAGGCAGATGCGACGAGAGGATGCGGAGGAGCCCGGCCGCGAGGAGGATGCCGGCGGCACTGCCGGTCGCGACAAGAAGCAGTGACTCGGTAAGGAGCTGGCGGGTGAGTCGGGCGTGCGTGATGCCGAGAGCTGTGCGGATTGCGAACTCCGGCGCGCGTGCGGCGTTGCGCGAGAGCTGAAGACCGGCGATGTTGATTGCGGCAACCAGCAGAACCAGCAGTACGGCGGCGGCGAGGAGCAGGAGAGCCTGGCGGTAGCTGCCGAAAAGGTTATCGCGAAGGGATGTAAGTCTGAATCCCCAGGCGGAATCGGTTTGTGGATACGTGTTTGCGAGTTGCAGCGCGAGTTGCGAGCTGGCGGCGCGGGCGGAGGGGATCGTCTGGTTCGGGGCGATGCGGGCGATCACCTCGACGAAGCGGCTGCCGTCTCCGCGATAGCCGCCGAAGCTCGAAGGAAAGATGTGACCGGGATGCCAGAGATCGACGCCGGAGGGATAGTTGAAGGTGCGCGGCATCACGCCGATGATGGTCGCGGTGTCTGCACCGAGGCGAACGGTGCGGCCGACAATGCTGAGGTCCGAGGCGAAGGCCGAACGCCAGAGCCGCTCGCTGAGGACGAGCACCTGCGGACCATGCAACACGTCGTCCGATGGCGCCAAGGTGCGACCGAGCAACGGGGCGGATGCAAGTGTGGGGAAGAATCCGCCGGAGACCGCAACCGCCGGAACCCGCAGTGGGTCAGCACCGTTGAGCGTGAGCGTTGAATCGTCGGAGTAGAAGTAGCCGAGTTGTGAGAACAGGGGCTTGCCGTCGGCCTTCAGTTCGGCGAGGTCACGCGTGCGAAGCACTGACACGAGGCCGTTCGACTTGAAGCCACGGAGGTTCTCGTCCTGGATCGTGACCAACCTTCCGGCCTCGGTGTAGGGCAGCGAATGCAGCAGCGTGGCGCGCAGAACGCCGGTAAGTGCGGCGGTGGCGCCGATGCCGAGCGCGAGCGTGAGCATAACGCTGAGCGAGAAGAACGGTGCGCGGCGAAACTGACGTGTAGCGAAGCGGAGGTCGTGCAGAATGCTAAAGAACATGTCGTCTCCTATTCCGTACGCAGGGCTTCGATGGGGTTGATGGAGGCGGCGCGGCGTGAGGGCCATAGCGCCGAGGCGATGCCGATGAGGACGAGGGCAAGGGTGAGCGCGGCGAGGAGGTTTGCGTCCTTGGCTGGATGGATTTCGATGACGGAGGCGAGCGCCTTCTGCGCGGCGAGCGTGATGAACCAGCCCACGGCGACTCCGGCGAGCATGAGCCTGGCGACGCGGGTGAGGATGCCCTGGACGACTTGCCCGCGGGTGCTGCCGAGCGCCATGCGAATGCCGATGTCGCGGGTGCGCAGCTCGACCTCGTGCGTGGTGAGGCCGTAGAGGCCGACGAGCGCGAGCAGCAGGGCGAGCCCGCCGAAGATACCGAAGAGCCAGTTCTCCATGCGCTCGAAGACGAGCGTTTCCGAGACGACTTCAGCCATGGTCTCGGGCGTCTGGAATGGGATGGTTGGGTCGATCTGGTGCAGCGCTTCGCGGATGGGGCCGGCGAGCTGTTGCGGGTCGCCGGTGGTGCGAACGACGAGACGCATGGAGCCGAGATTGCCGAGGCGATCCTTTGGCGCGACCTCGTCGAGCAGATAATCCATCTCGGCGAGCGGCGGCTCGTAGAGGTTCTGGCGCACGTTGGTCACAGTGCCGACGATGCCGGTCTTCTCCTCGGCCTTGTCGCTGTCGTCGATGCGTGCGCCGACGGGATCGCCGCCGGCAGGGAAGAACTTGCGGCGGAAGGCCTCGTTGACGACGACTGCGCTGGCCTTGTGGTCTGGGGTATCGATGGCGGGCGAGAGCATGCGGCCGCTGGTATTGCGAATGCCCATGGCATTGAAGTAGCCGGGCGAGACGAGGCGGACCTCAGCCAGCATTTGCTGCGACGGGGGGTACGGTGGCTGGCCGGTGATGTGCACGTCGGAGTTGCTGCCGTAGCTCTGAATCGGAACGATGTTGATAAGGCCCGCGGCCTGCACGCCCGGCAGATGCGAGACGCGGTCGAGCAGCGGCTGGTAGAGCGTGACGAGGGGATCGCGGCTGGTGTAGTTGCCGGGTGAGAGCGTGATGCCGGTGGTGAGGATGTGGCTGGGATCGAAGCCGAGGTTGGTATCGAGCAGGCCTTTGAGATTGCGCATCAGCAGACCGGAGACGACCAGCAGCACCAGCGAAAGCGCAACCTGAGTGACGACGAAGGCGGAGCGGACGCGGTGTTGTCCGCGGCCGGTGCCGGCCGAGCCGCCGGCGCGCAGAGCGCGATTGGGATCGGTGCCGGAGAGACGCAGGGCGGGCGCCAGCGAGGCCGCGAGGCTGGTGACGGCGGAGACGAGGACGGCTGCGCCGAGTACCTTCAGGTTCAGCGTGACGTCCTGCCCGCGCGCGATAGCGTTGACCAGGAAGACGCGCATGGCGGCGAGCAGCGCCCAGCTGAGCAGGATGCCACCGATGAGACCCGCGGTCGAGAGCACAAGGCTTTCGGTGACCATCTGGCGGATCAAGCGGAAGCGTCCGGCACCGATGGCGGCTCGCAGGGCGACCTCGCGTTCGCGCTTGACGCCGCGCGCAAGCAGCAGGCCGGCAACGTTGACGCACGCGATCGAGAGCAGCGCGAGTACGGCGAAGAGCAGTGTGAGCAGCGGACCGTGCGCAGTGCCGACGACCTGCTTCTGCAAGGGCACGATGGTTACGGTGCGTCCGGCGTCGCTATCGGGATACTGGCGTCCGAGATTGGTGAGGACGCGGGTGAAGTCAGCCTGCGCTTCGAGACGTGTGACACCAGGCTTCAGCAGGCCGACCGAGTTCATCCAGTGGGAGCCGCGATGGTCTTTCCAGTTCTGCGGGGCGTGGATGGGCGTGTAGATGGTGTTGCGGGTTGTGAGCGGGAAGCGGAAGCTGGCGGGCATGACGCCGATGATGGTGTAGGGGACGGCGTCGAGACGGGCGACCTTGCCGATCACATCCTTCTGGCCGCCGAAGTCGGTCATCCACACCTGGTAGCTAAGGACCGCGACGTTATCCTTGCCGGGCTGATCTTCTCCGGGCAGGAACGTGCGGCCGAGTAGAGGGTGAACGCCGAAGACGTCGAAGAAGTTGTCGGTGCCTTTGACCGCCTGCAGGCTGACCGGGCCGGTCGGGCTTTCAAGGTTGATCTTGAAGAAGTCGCTAAAGCCGGCGAGGGCCTGGAAGGTTTTCAACTGGGCGCGCGCATCGACGTAGCTGAGCCACGACCACGGCTGCGTGTAGCCGGCGCGGGCGACGGTCTGCGGAAAGACGAGGCGATCTTGATTGGCGAAGGGCAGCGGACGCAGCAGCGTGGCGTCGATGACGCTGAAGACGGCCGTGGCGGAGCCGATGCCGAGCGCGAGCGTGACGATGATGGTGAAGGCAAAGCCGGGTGCTCGCAGGAACTGGCGAAGGGCGAAGCGGAGGTCTTGGAGTGTCGTCTGCATGGCTTGGCTCCTGGGGTGGTTTACTCGCTGCGAAGGATGGACATGGGGTTGGCGCTGGCTGCGGCTTGGGCCGGCAACGCTGTTGCGAGGAGGGCGATGGCAAGCACCGCGAGCGAGGCAAAGGCGTACGCGGGTGCGTCGAACTTCGGCAGGCTGCCAAACGTGGAGGTGAGAATGCGGGTGAGGGCGTAGGAGAGGAGGATGCCAGTGACGGTGCCGAAGATGGCGAGGGTGAGGGCTTTGCCGAGGACCATCGCGAGCAGCTGCGAACGACCGGCGCCGAGCGCGACGCGCAGGCTGAACTCAAAGCTGCGCTGCGCGACCGTGTAGCTGGTGACGCCGTACATGCCGATGGCCGCTAGCAGGATGCTGACCGCGGCGAAGGCAGCGAAGAGCAGGGAGCGGAACTGCCCGGTACGCTGCACCTCGCCGATGTTTGCCTGCATGGTGGTGGCGCGGATGGCGAGATCGGGCTGCGAGCGCTTGAGCGTGTGGGTGAGCGTGTCCAGCATGGCCGCGGGTGCGAGCCGGGTGCGGACGACGAGCTGAAGATCGCTTGCGGAGTCCGGGTGCTGCGCGATGGGAATGTAGAGGGTGGGAGTGGGCGGCTGGCCGGGTGCCTCGCTGCGGATGTTGCCGACGACGCCGACGATGGTCCACCAGGATGGGTGCTCTTCGAGTCCGCACATGATCTGCTGGCCGATGGCGTCTCCGTTGGGGAAGACCTGCTGGGCGAGCGCCTGGTTGACGAGCAGGACCATGGGCGCGCCGAAGTTATCTTGCTGCGTGAAGGCGCGTCCGCTAATGAGGGGCGTGCCGATGGTGGAGAACAGATTGGGCGTGACGGGACGGATGTCCGCCTCGGGGAGGTTGCGGTAGGGAGGGCCGAAGACCTGTCGTCCCTTCACGGCGTAGCCGACGTCGGAGCCGTCGAAGCCCATGGGCGCGCCGGAGATGGCAGCGGCGGACGCTACGCCGGGCACGCTTACGGCGTCGACGAGGGTTTCGTCGAGGTGGGCGAGGCCGGTGCGCGCCTGCGCTTCTTCGTACGCCTGAATCTGCGCGGGGGTGGAGATGCCGGTTGGCGTGTGGCGGGGCGTGGTGCCGATGGTGTGGATGTCCAGGGTGACCAGGTTTTCGGGCGAGAAGCCGAGGTCCTGGCGGGACTGGCGAATGAGTTCGCGGGTGAGCGTGACGGCGGCGACAGATAGCGTGAGCGTAAGGGCGATATCGGCGACGAGGAAGCCGCTGCGCAGGCGCGCGGTGCCGCGGGATTCGGTGCCGCGCGAGGCATCCTGGCGCAGCGCGGAGGCGGGGTCGATGTGCCACGAGCGCCAGACGGGCAGGATGGCCGTGACCGTCATCAACAGGGCGCTGAGTGCAAACGAGAAGAGCAGGACGTCGAGGTTGAGGTGAACTTCAGCGAGGCGCGGAATGTTCGCCGGTGCGATGTGGATGAGGAGTTGCAGGGCGGGGAGGGCCAGGACGATCGCCAGGACGGAGCCTGCGGCGGCGAGCAGGATCGCTTCGATGAGGGCGCGCGCGGCGAGGGTGGAACGCGACGCTCCGAGTGCGGTGCGGATGGTGACGGAGCGAAGCTGACGGGTGGCACGGACGAGCTGCAGGTGCGTGACGTTGGCGCAGACGATGAGCAGGATCACGGCGACGGCGCCCATCAGCAGCGTGAGCGTGGGCCGGATGCTGCCGGTGAGTTCCTGCTGCAGTGGAACGGCTTCGATGGTCTTGTTGCGGTCTTCGGGGTAGGCGGCCTGCAGTTGGCGGGAGAAGCCGGCGAGTTGCGCGCGGAGCTGCGCTGGGCTCACTCCCGCGCGGCGTTTGGCGATGGCGTGCTGGTTGTAGGCGGTGCGATTCTGGTTGATGGGCTCGGCGTTGAACTCAAGCCACACGGAGGTCTTGCCGGGGTAGGAGAAGCCGGCGGGCAGCACGCCGACGATGGGGCTGGCGACTCCGTCGAAGAGGATGGTCTGGCCGAGCGCGGCTTGCGCAGAGCCGAAGTGGTCGCGAGCGACCGCCTCGCTGATGAGCGCGTCGGTGCCGTGGGTGTCGCCTGTGCGGAAGAGCCGGCCGGCGAGGGGCTCGATACCGAGCACCTGGCCGAAGCCGGGGCTGACGACTGCGACGGGCAGATACGCGGCTTCGTTGGCGATGCGCACGCCGCCCTCCCAGCCGCTCCAGTAGGCGGTGGATTCGAGGCCGGAGACCTGTCGGGCGAGGTCGCTGTAGTCGCCTCCGGCGAGTTTGGGGACGGAGCGGTTCTGGTCGGTGAAGTGGGATTCGAGCGCGACGATGCGGCCGGCATCACGGTAGCCGAGCGGACGCAGCAGCACGCAGTCGACCACGGTGAAGATGGCGGCGTTGAGGCCGATGCCGATGCCGAGCGTGGCGATGACGGTGACGGTGAACGCGGGCGAACGACGGAGACTGCGCAGGGCATGGCGGAGATGCTGGCTGAGGCGGTTCATCTTCGGTCTCCTTCGTCGCGTTGCATCTGGGTTGAGGTTGGGGAGGGCTGAGCGAACGTATCTATGGGCGCGCCGCGGCATTAGTCGAGATGGTTGACGGGTTGTGCGCCGGGTCGGCGAGCAGTTGCAGCAGCTCGCCTTCGGCGACGACCTTGCCGTCGAAGAGATGGACCTGGCGCTGGGCGTGCGCGGCGAAGCGCGGGTCGTGGGTGACCATGCAGATGGTCGCGCCCTCTTCGTGCAGCTCCTCGAGCAGGCGCATGACGGCTTCGCCGTTCTTCGAGTCCAGGTTGCCGGTGGGCTCGTCCGCCAGCAGGATGGAGGGGGAGCCGGCGAGCGCGCGGGCGACGGCGACGCGCTGCTGTTGACCGCCCGAGAGCTGCGCGGGATAGTGCCGGGTGCGGTGCGCCATGTTGACGCGTTCGAGCGACTTCATCACGCGTTCCTTGCGCTCAGCCGCGGGCATGCCGGAGCGGTAGGTCAGCGGCAGCTCAACGTTCTCGAAGACGGTGAGATCGCCGATCAGGTTGAAGCTCTGGAAGATGAAGCCGATCTCCTGGTTGCGGATGCGGCTGCGGTCGGCGAAGTTGAGGTTGGCGACCTCCTTGCCGTTGAGCGTGTAGGTGCCGCCGGTTGGTGTATCGAGCAGGCCGAGGATCGAGAGCAGGGTCGATTTGCCGCAGCCGGATGGGCCCGACATGGCGACATATTCGCCGCGCGCGATGTCGAGGTGAACGCCCGAGAGCGCGTGGGTTTCGATCTCGTCGGTGTAGAAGACCTTGGTGAGCTGCTCGATGTGGATGAGGTTGTCAGAGGGCATCATGGTGTCCTTTACGGGAGCTGTTGGTTGTTGGTTCTCAGCGATTGGTTATTGGTTCTGAAGCCGGACCTTGTCGACCGAATCCCAGCGCGACATGTCGGAGAGGATGACCGTATCGCCTGCGTTGAGGCCTTCGAGGATCTGAATGTTGTTGACTGAAGCGCGGCCGACCTTCACGGGCACGCGCGTGGCGGTCTTGCCGTCGGGCGAGACGCGGAAGAGAGAGATGGTGGAGTTCTCGTTGCCGATGGCCGGACGCCCGACGTAGAGCACGTCGGTCATGCGGTCGAGGTCGATGGTGCCGTCGACCGAGAGATCGGGCCGTGCGCCTTGCGGCAGCGCGCCGAGCAGCTCGCAGTCGACGGTGACCGTGCCGTTCTGGACGGCTGGATCGATGCGCGTGACGCGCGCCGGGATGATGCCGTTGTGGGTGTCGATCTCGGCGGGCTGGCCGATGGCGATGTCGCGCGCCTGGGTTTCGGCGATGTGCAGCGAAGCTTTCAGCTGATCGGGCTGAACGACCTTCGCAAGCGTGGTGCCGGGATCGACGTGTTCGCCCACCTGGTGCGGCAGGTCGACGAGAACACCGGAGATGCCCGCGCGCACGCTGAGCGCGTCCTGCTGCTTCTGCTTCAGGGCGAGTACGGCTTCAGCCTCCTGGACCTTGGTCTGTTCGACCGCGAGTTCCGTGGAGATCGTCTTCTGGTTCAGCGTCAGGCGCTGGTGTTCGAGGTCGTTGCGCTGGTTGAGCTCGTCGGCCTTTCCCTTGGAGGCGCTATACGTCAGGCCGCTGATGACGCCAAGATCGTAGAGGCTCTTATCGGTCTGCGCCTGCAGTTGTGCCTGCTTCTGGTCGGCGCCGACGGTTGCGGCGCCCGCGCGCTGCGTCATCAGGTCGCTCTGCAGCTTGGCCTGGGTGTTGATGTAGTCGGCCTTCGCGGCCTTCAGTTGCAGCTGTGCGTCCAGGAGCTGCTGCTGCAACTCAGGGTCGACGAGATCCATCAACACGGTTTCGGGTTCGACTTTCGCGCCAGGCAGCACGCGGATGCGAACGACGGTTGCTTCCGTCTGCGCGGGGATGAGGCGAATCTTATCCTCGCGCGGCACGAGCGAGCCGGGCCCGCGCACCTGGCGCAGCAGCGGCCCACGCTTGACGGTGTCGGTCCAGACGGCGCTGTCGACCTCCGGGATAGCGGGCTTGAGGCGCAGGATGAAGAAGGCGCCGATGGCGACGGCGACGAGCGCGCCGACGATCCAGATGGCGTTACGGCGAAGGCGGCGTTTCTTGAGGTCCGGTCTTGAGATGTCCATTCGGGTACTGCTCAATGCACGGGGTGGGCCAATCTCTGTCGGCGCTTCTCTTCGCAGAATCAACAGGTTGCAGATGGTCTACGGAAGAAGGTGTCCAAAGCTGCCTGCTAGTGTCCGAAAGTGGACATGCGTGAGAACGCAGTTTTGGTCTGGTAGCGTTATCTGGGCGCGGCTTCCCGGGCGAAACGTCCCCGGGGTTGTTGCATCAGAGAGTGCGAGGGAGAGTGCGGATGACCTACGTGGCGGATAGCAAGCGGTACGAGGCGGCGGAGTTTCGGCGGTGTGGACGTTCCGGTATAGTGCTGCCGCCGGTGTCGTTGGGGTTGTGGCAGAACTTTGGCGGGGCGGATGTCTTCGAGACCGGCCGCGCGGTGGTGCGGCGTGCGTTTGACCGCGGCGTAACTCACTTCGACCTGGCCAACAACTATGGACCGCCGTATGGTTCGGCCGAGGAAAACTTCGGCCAGATGTTGCGGAAGGATCTCGGCGCATACCGGAATGAGCTGATCATCTCGTCGAAGGCGGGGTGGGACATGTGGCCGGGGCCGTATGGGATTGGCGGCTCGCGCAAGTACCTGGTGGCGTCGCTCGATGACAGCCTGAGGCGCATGGGGTTGGAGTATGTGGACATCTTCTACTCGCACCGGCCATCGCCGGAGGTGCCGCTGGAGGAGACGATGGGCGCACTGGCGCACCTGGTGCGTCAGGGCAAGGCGCTGTATGTGGGCATCTCGTCGTACAGCCCGGAGAAGACGCTGGAGGCGGCGAAGATATTGAAGAGCGAGGGTGTGCCGCTGCTGATCCATCAGCCGTCTTACTCCATGCTGAACCGCTGGATTGAGCGCGGATTGCTGGACGCGCTCGAAGAAGTGGGCGCGGGGTGCATCGCGTTTTCGCCCTTGGCGCAGGGCTTGCTGACTGACAAATACCTGAACGGCGTGCCGGAATCGTCGCGGGCGAGTGGCGGCGGGTCGTTTCAGAAGGAGATGCTGACGGAAGAGAACCTGAAGCGGGTGCGCGGGCTGAACGAGGTTGCCAAGAGCCGCGGGCAATCGCTGGCGCAGATGGCGATTGCGTGGGTGCTGCGCGACCGGCGTGTGACCTCCGCGTTGATCGGCGCGCGGAATGTGGCGCAGCTGGATAACTCGCTGGATGCGTTGAAGAAGCTTGATTTCTCGACCGCGGAGCTTGCCGAGATCGACCAGTATGCGCAGGATGGCGGCATCGACATCTGGCGGGAAGCGCGGGAGGGTTGACGAAAGTGCGGGGTGGCGGTTCTTTGGCGTTGGAGAAAGAGCACTCCGCACGATAGAATCTTGCGGCTATGCATAAGATACAAAAGGCTCCGAATCTTACCGAACTCGCGTACCAGAGCGTCAAACGGCATCTGTTCAACGGCAAAGTGACGGAGGGCTCCAAGCTGACCGAGGAGTGGCTTTCGACCCAGCTTGGCATCAGCAAATCGCCCGTACGCGAGGCGTTGAACCGGCTGGAGACGGAAGGCTTAATCTCGATTGAGTCGCGACGGGGTGCGTACGTACGGAAGTTCTCGCTCAAGGAAGTGCAGGACCTCTACGAACTGCGCGAGGTGTTGGAGGTGTACGCTGTCGGCGTGGTGGAGATTACGCCGGAGCTGCTGGCCGACCTAAGCGCGAGCGTCGCCCACACCGAGCAGCACCTGACCGAGCATAACGTGATGGCGCACGTGGAGGAGGACATCCGCTTCCATAACCGGATTGCAGCTGCTACCGGCAACGAAGAACTGCGGCGGGTGCTTGAGAACGTTCACCAGAAGAGCCTGATCTGCCGGTCGAAGACGTACCATCTGTCGTCAGCCACGGCACCGCTGAGCCACGGGAAGATCCTTCAGGGCCTGGCGGATGGAGACCGTGAAGTAGCGCAGGAAGCGATGCGGGAGCACATCCGTTTTGTGCGAGAGAGTTTGCTGAGGTTCCTGGAAGAGAAAGAAGCTGCGGGGGCAATCGCCGGTTAGACGAGGAGCGGGTCAGCAATACGCTTGCCCGGCCCAGTCAAAGATGTGGGACAGGTCAACGGAGTTGCGGACAGTGTCTGCGAGGCGGTCGAGTGCAGACTCGCGTTGTTCCTTCCACCGGTTGAGCGTCGGCACCTTGTCGAGACGGTGGAAGGCCCGAGCTGCGCGAAGGAATGTGTGACGAAAAGGATCTTCGTCGAAGACGCCATGGAGATAAGTCGCGAAGATGCGGCTGTTGGCCGCGATGCAGCCGTCAGGTGTGCCATCCGCGAGAGTGGCGAAGGGCAGGGCGTGCGGTTCGTAGACGGTCTCTCCGATATGGATCTCGTAGCCGGCGATCGGCGTGGGCGGGATGGGCTGGTGGAAGAGAGTCGAGATGCTGAGTTGGCCGGCGGTCTGGCGCGTGAGCTTCGAGGAGTTCATGCGGGTTTGGAAGGGCAGCAGGCCGAGCCCATCGACATTGTGACTGTGTTCGATCTTGTTTGGGTCGAGGATGCGCTGCCCGAGCATCTGCATGCCGCCGCAGATGCCGACGACGAGGCTCTCTGCCGCGTGACGGCGAATGGCAGCGTCGAGTTGCTGCCCGCGGAGCCAGACGAGATCGGCGGCGGTCTGCTTGCTTCCCGGCAGGATGACGACGTCGGCATACGCGAGTTGCTCGGGCGTGCGACAGAAGCGTAGGTCGACGGAGGGCTCGTGAGTGAGGGCGTCGAAGTCGGTGAAGTTCGAGAAGGATGGGAGCGCGACGACGCCGAGACGCAGCGGACGTGCGGGGTCGAGATCGGAGGTCCACGGTTGGTGCGATGTTGCAGCCAGGCCGACGCTGTCTTCTTCGTCAAGCCCGGAGGTATCGAACCACGGGACAGTGCCCAGGCACGGCTTCCGCAGGCGGTCTTCGATCATGCGAATGCCCGGCGTGAGCAGGGTCAGATCACCACGGAATTTATTGATGAGGAAGCCGCGAATCATGGCCTGCTCGGAGTGTTTGAGCAGGGCGATGGTGCCGTAGAGCGAGGCGAAGACGCCACCTCGATCGATGTCGCCGACGAGCAGGCAGGCCGCGTTGGACAGCGAAGCCATGCGCATGTTCACGATGTCATGCTGCTTGAGGTTGATCTCGGCGGGTGACCCTGCGCCTTCGAGGACGATGACGTCGTGTTGCGCGGCGAGGATCTCATAGCTCTCTTGCACCAGCGGCATCAGGTCTTCGACGCGGCGCAGGTGGTAGTTGGAGGCGGAGACGTTCCCCCAGATTTTTCCGCGCACTATGACCTGCGAGCTCATGTCCCCGCTGGGCTTCAGCAGGATCGGGTTCATGTGGACGGAGGCGGGAATGCGCGCGGCTTTAGCCTGCAGTGCCTGCGCACGGCCGATCTCAAGCCCTTCGACGGTGGCCGCGGAGTTGAGCGACATGTTCTGCGCCTTGAATGGGGCGACTGAGACTCCCGCGTCGGCAAAGATGCGACAGAGTGCAGCCGTGATCAGCGACTTGCCGACGTGGGAGCTGGTGCCAAGAACCATCACAGCGCGTGCGGTCATGGCTTTGCCGGCTTCTGCTGAAAGCGATCGTGCGAGACCACGGAGGCGAGCGGGATGCGTTGTTCCCAGCCGGCGCGTTCGAGTTCGGGCGCGGTGCCGAAGGTGTCGACGAAGCCCAGGCAAAGGTAGGCGATGGGTTCGATGTGCGCGGGGATTCTAAGGATCTCGCGCAGCCGCGCGGGATCGAGGATGCTGACCCAGCCGACGCCGACGCCTTCGGCGCGCGCGGCCAGCCAGAGATTCTGGATGGCGCAGACGGTGGAGTAGATGGCGGTCTCGGGAATGCTGTGGCGGCCGAGCCTATGGCCGCGTTCGCTGTTGGCGTCTGAGAGGATGCAGAGGTTCTGCGGGGCTTCGAGGATGCCTTCGAGCTTGAGCGCGGCATACTGTTCGTGGCGGTTGCCCGTGTAGGTTTCGAGCGCCTGGCGGTTGGCCTCGCAGAAGGCGCTGTGAACGGATTGGCGGATGGTGAGATCGCGGATGACGACGAAGCGCGACGGCTGCATGAGGCCGACGGACGGAGCGCTGTGTGCGGCGGCGAGCAGGCGGGTGAGGAGGTCTTCTGGCAGAGGCTCGGAGGTAAAGCCGCGGCGGATATCGCGCCGTGCGGCAATGGCGCGGTAGATGGCTTCGCGGTCGGCTGCGGGAAATTGATTTTCGGGGTTGGCCATGGTGTGCTGATCTTTATTGTGGCACTGTCGTCGGGTGGGGAGTGTAGCGAACGGTCGAGCAGTAGGCTTTGGTCAGGGTCCGCGCTTCTTCCTCCTTGAAGTTGCAGCGCGCGGTGAGGATGGTGCGGATGACGCCGGCATGGGTGACGATGGCGATGCGTTCGTAAGGGCTCGCGAAGATGCGGTCGAGCTCGGTGAGAACGCGGGTTTCGAAGGTGGCGAGTGCTTCGCCGCCGGGAGCGGGTTGGTGCGGGTAGTTGGAGAGCCAGGCAGCGGCTTCCGGTGGGTTTTGGCGCTCGATTTGAGCCCATGATCGTGTTTCCCAGTCGCCGAAGTAGATCTCGCGCAGAGCGGGGAGCGTGATGCACGGTATCTGGTGACTGGCAGCGAGGGCTTGCGCGAGAGTTTGGGCTCGCTGGAGATCGCTGCTGTAGACGGCGTCGAGAGGCTCGTCTTGCAAGCCCTGGAGCAGGCTGCTGAGTTGCGCCTCGCCCGCGCGATTGATGGGGGGATCGGAGTGGCCGCAGAAGGTGCCGGCGAGATCGGTTTCGGGGTGACGGATGAGCAGGATATCGATCATGCGTGCGCGGCTCCGAGGGTCCAGACGCCGGCAAGGTAGACGAGGATTTCGGTGAGCTGGTTGGTGCAGCCGAAGCAGTCGCCGGTGACGCCCTGGATTCGGCGGTTGTAGTAGAGCGCGCTGGCGTACGTGATGAGGCACGCGAGCACGATGGGCGCGACGGCATGGACGCCGAGGGCGGCAACGACGATGGCGAGCGTAAGCGCGGTGCCGAGGAGCAGGGAGCTGCGGGTGGTGAGTTTGGCCAGGCGCGCGCCCTGGCTGGGCTCGGTCCGCGCGGGAGTGAGGAAGTAGCTGAGGGGGAGGGTCGTCCAACGGCAGAGGACGTGTGCGGCAATGAGGTAGCGTGTGACCTGAAACCCAGGGAGCGAGGCGAGCAGCGTGACGCGTGCGAGAAGGCTGAGCGTGAGCGCGGCGGCGCCGTAACTGCCGATGCGCGAGTCTTTGAGGATGGTGAGGACCTGGTCGCGCGACCAGCCGCCGCCAAAGCCGTCGAAGGTGTCGGCGAGGGCGTCTTCGTGGAAGCAGCCGGTAATGGCGACGAGGAAGATGACAAGCGCTCCGGCTGTGACGAGGCGCGGAAGATGCGGCGCGATGAGCACGTGGAGCAGCGCGGCAAGAGTGCCGATGAGCAGGCCGACGAGCGGGAAGAACTTTACCGAGCGGGCGAGGGTATCGTGCTGGTAGCGGAGCGCCGGTGTGGGGATGCGCGTGAGGAACTGGATGGCGGCGAGCAGCTCGTACCAGGTTTCGCGGAGTGCGTTCACGCGGACGCCTCGCTGACGCCGGCGGAGGCGAAGGTTGCCATCTGCGCGTAGAGGGCGATGGCGGAGTCGAGAATCGGCATGGCGAGCACGGCGCCGCTCGCCTCGCCGAGCCGCATGTTGAGGGCGAGGATGGGTATGAGGCCCAGATGGTCGAGCAGAAGGCTGTGGCCGGGCTCTTCGGAGCGATGCGAGGCGATGAGATAGCCTCTGACGTTGGGTGCCATTGCGGCGGCGAGCGCGGCGGCAGCGGTCGAGATGAAGCCATCGATCACGATCGCCATGCGATGCCTTGCGGCGGCGAGAACCATGCCGGTGATGGCGGCGATCTCCAGGCCGCCCATCGTCCGGAGGATGTCGAACGGATCGCGCGAGGCGTGTCTTGCGAGGATGGCTTCGACGACGGAGACCTTGTGCTGGCGCGCTGCGTCACTGAGGCCGGTGCCTCGGCCTGTGGCTCTCGCCGGTGGCGCACCGATGAGCGCGCAGGTGATCGCGCTTGCGGAGGTGGTGTTGCCGATGCCCATCTCGCCGACCGCGATCACTTGCACCCCGGCGGCTGCGGCTTCCGCTGCCAATTGCGTGCCGACCGCAAGCGCCTGGTCTAACTGATCCTCTGTCATCGCTGGCACGTGGAGCATGTTCGCGGTGCCGCGTGCCACCTTGTGGTGGAGCAGGCCGTCGATGCCGCTGAGGTCAGCATCCACTCCCGCATCGACCACGTGGAGGACGACTTTGTGCAGGCGCGCGAGCACATTCACGGCTGCGCCTCCGGCCAGGTAGTTCAGCACCATCTGGTGGGTGACGGCGCTTGGGTATGCGCTGACGCCTTCAGCGGTGATGCCGTGATCCGCGGCGAAGACGTAAGCGGCTTTGTTGAGCGGAGCGGCAAGGTGTTCGCCACAAATGGCGACGAGTTGTGCGGCAAGATCTTCCAGCCGGCCCAGGCTGCCGAGAGGCTTGGTTAGGGTGTCCAGCCGGGCTCGAGCGGCGGCGCGCCACTGCTCATCCGGAGTGGTGATGCCGGCAATAAGCTCAGGCTTCATATTGCCTCCTGCATCGGCGCGGGACTCGGGATCAGCATGGGATGACGTGCGTCGGCGCAGTTGAAAGCCGCGCCGAGATTAGCCGGGGTGAGGATCTGCGCGGTCGTTCCGGTCAGCAGCGGCTTATTGGGTGCGAGCAGGTGGACCGCGGTGAAGTTCTCGTGCACGAGGTGGATGTCGTGGATCGAGGCGAGGATAGTAATGCCCTGATCGCGCAGGTGGTGGAGCAGCGCGATCAGCTCCGCCTGGCGGCCGATGTCGAGGTTCTGCGTGGGCTCGTCGAGCAGCAGGAGTTTGGGTTGCTGCGCGAGGCCGAGCGCGATCTTGACGCGCTGGCGTTCGCCCCCGGAGAGCTCGTTGAAGATGCGATGGCGGAGGGCGAAGACGTCGGCCTGGTCGAGTGCCTTCTCGACTGCGAGGCGGTCTTCGCGCACGGGGCCGCGCAGCAGGCCGAGATAGGGCGCGCGGCCTTGCTCGACGATCTGCTGCACGGTGAAGTCGAACGGCACATCGAGCTGCTGGGGCACGAGGGCGATGAGCTGCGAACGCTGTTTGCGCGGCAATGCGGAGAGCGATTGCCCCTCGATGCTGACGCTGCCGGAGTCGGGTGCAAGCGTGCCGGCAGCGATGCGCAGCAGCGTGGTTTTGCCTGCGCCGTTCGGTCCGATCAACGCGGCGCAGGCTCCCTTGGGGAGGGCAAGTGAGATGCTGTCGAGGACTGTGCGCTGCGGGTACTCGAAGCAGATTTCGTGAAGCTGAAGGAGCGGGTTCATAGGGTGTACTCGCGTTTTCCCTTGCGCAGGAGATAGAGAAAGAATGGGCCGCCGAGGAAGACCATCAGGATGCCGACCGGTATCTCCGACGGGGCGAAGAGCGTGCGGGCGAGCGTGTCGGTCGCGACGAGGAAGATCGCGCCGGAGAGGATCGTGGTCGGCAGCAGACGTACATTGTCGGGGCCGACCATCAGTCGCACGACATGAGGAACGATGAGGCCGGCGAAGCTGATGAGGCCGCCGAGCGACACAGCGATCGCGGTAAGCAGCGAACCGATGAGGATGATGCCGATGCGTGTGGCTTCGACGCGCAGCCCGAGTTGATGCGCGTACTCGTCTCCGAGTGCGAGCGTGTTGAGACGGCGCATGAGCGGCAGCGCGGCGAGCGTGGCGATGACGAAGAAGATGAATGTGACGGCGAGTTGCGGCCACTCCGGCACGGTGATGGAGCCATGCAGCCACGCGAGCACGATGCGATGGCCGTAAGCGGGATTGGGGTCGAAGATCTCGAACAGGTACGTGGAGTTTGCGAGCATCGTGCCTACGGCGAAGCCTGCGAGCAGCAGCGTGACGCCGCTGGTGCGGCCGTTTGAACGGGCGAGCGCGTAGACGACGGTCATGGTGAGGAGCGCGCCGGCAAAGGCGAGCAGCGCGGTGGCGCTGAAGCCAAAGACTGAGAACTGCGCGAGAAAGACGATGCCGATGCAGGCGCCGACTGCCGCACCGCCCGACGCGCCGATGATGTAGGGATCGGCGAGCGGGTTGCGGAACAGCCCTTGAAACATGAGGCCGGAGAGTGCCAGCGCGGCGCCGACGAGCGCCGAGGAAAGTACGCGCGGAAGCCGGATCGCGAAGAGGATCGTGTGCTCGGTATCGGTGAGCGCGTGATGATGAGCGAGCGCGGCGAGCAGGTCCCCGATGGGGATATGAATCGCACCGAAAGAGACTGAGACCAGGATGCTGGCGGCGAGCACGATCAGCAGAAGGATGTCAGTCGTGGCGAGGCTAACAGTCCTCAGGAGCGTTGCTTTGAGCGCAGCGGCACGCGGCCCCTGTCCGCTGGGGACAGAGGCTGCGGGCGCCACCGCGAGTTTGGTTACCGGAGCTTCCAAGATTCTCCGCCAAGGTTGAACTTGATACCCGACCGGAAGTTGAAGGGCAGGGCAGGGTAGCCGAACGCTTCGTCGTAGTGCTCGCTCAGCAGGTTCTGCATGTTGGTGTAGAGCTGCAGGCGTGGCGTGACTTGATACCCGATGCCGAGGTCGAGGCGCTGATACGCTCCGTCCAGATTGCGATTCGGCAGCAGCAGGCTGGTTCCGAAGTTGGTGTCCGAGAGGAAGTCGCTGTCGTCGCGCCGGCCAACCAGGCTGCCGCTCAGCGAAGCATAGAAGCGATGCGGCGTGTAGTCGATGGCGAAGTAGCCGGTGTGCGGCGCGATGCGGAAGGGTCGCGCTCCGACGAGCGGCGAGTAGGCGCCTATGGGGATGTTGCCGAAGTTGAACGAGGTGTTGTAGCTGGGGCCGATGTTGTCGCTTGAGAAGGAGTGTTGCACGACCGCATCGGTGTAGGTGTACCCGGCGCGGGTGAAGAGGTTGCGAGCGAGCCTGGTCTCTGACTGCACTTCCATGCCCTGCGAACGGAACGCGAGCGAGTTGATGTAGCCGCCATAGACGCTGTTGATCTGGGTCGCCGCGGCGCTGCTGGTGGTGATGCCGAAGAGATCGAGGATGCCGGAGGATGGAACGTACTCGACACCGTTGGTGAACTCGTCGTGGAAGTAGGTAAGGCCCACGCGGGAGCGTCCGCCGAACAGTTGCTGGTCTACGCCGCCATCGAAGGTGCGCGAGTTCTCCGCGCCCACTTGCGTAAGGTTGTACTGGCTGATGACCTGGGCGCCGGAGGGCACGCCAGTCGCGCTCGGTACGTTGGCCAGCAGGTTGTAGAGCGAGTTGTCCTGAGCGTAGACGCTGGGTTCCTTGATGCCCTTGCCGAAGGTGCCGTGGAGCTTGGTTCCGGAGAAGATGCCGGAGCCTCCTGGCCGCACGAGATAGTAGGCAAGCGAGGCGCGCGGTGTGCCGGCGAAGCCGTAGAGGCCGTTGTCTTCTAGCCCGGTACCGACCGTGTAGAAGAGACGGTTGCGGAGATCGCCCGAGAGCTGCAGGGTGTAGCTGTAGTTGCCGCGCTGGATGCTGTACGGCGTGTAGCCGCTGCTGACGCTGGTGCCGCTCTCGTTCTCGTACTTGAATCCGCCGAGGATGAGCAGGTGCGGGTTGAGCTGGTAGTCGGTCTGCGCGTAGACGAAGTCGCGCTTGGTAGTGGAGGTAGAGGTGGAGAGGCTGGCGCTGTATTGGAAGAGCGCCTGGCCGGTTACTGAATAGCCGTTGGCTCCGGTGAGGGTCACGGGTGCTCCGTCGAAGTAGCCATCGCCGCTTGGGTCGGGGATGCCGCTGGCTCCGAATTCGGTGTAGAGGCCATTCTGGCGCAGGCCGCCGTAGCGGACCTGGTTGTGCCACCTGGCCGTGGTCTGGTTGTTCCAGGTGGCACTGTAGTAGTCGTCGCGCTCCTGCTCCAGGCCGTCGTCGGCGATGCCGTAGAGGTCGATGGCATTGGGTTGGCCGCCGGAGACGATGATGTGGCGAAGGGTGAAGCGGAGGTCGTTGGCGGCGTTTGGCGTCCAGCCGAAGTTGCCGGCGTAGGTCGCGTTGTGGAACTCGCTGTTGGCGATGTTGTTGTCTGTGTCGAGGCGCGCGAAGGCGGAGTAGAGATCGAACTGGTGGAAGGTCGTGCCGGCGGTCACCTGGTTCTTGTAGCTGTGGAAGTTGCCGGCGTCGCCCGCATAGGTGATGTAAGGCAGGGGCGTGCTGCCGCGCGGCGTGGTGAGGTTGACGACCCCGGCGAGCGCGTCCGAGCCGTAGAGCGCGCTGTTTGGTTCGCGCAGCAGCTCGATGGAGCCGATGCCGACCGAGGCGATGTTGGCGAACTCGACGGCGCCGCCGATGGAGTTGGCGGGAACGCCATCGATAAGGACCTTGTTGGCATCGGTACTTGCGCCGCGAATGTTGAGCCCGGTGGTGCCGCCGACCTGACCGACCTGTGTGACCTGCGCGCCGGGGATGAGGCGCAGCGGGTCCTGTACTTCAAGCTGGAACTGGTAGGCTTCGGCGGGCAACACGGTCACGGCTGCGCCGGTCTGGGCCTCAGGCGTGGGAGTGCCGGTCGCGGTGACGGTGATCTGCTGGGTGAGGGTCGCGGTTGCGAGCGTGATGTTGAGCTCGGTTGCGGCAGTGGGCTTCAGGTACTCGTCGCGTGTGGTGGTCGGCTGGAACGTTGGCGCGGTGACGCGGACGCTGTAACGGCCGGTGCTCGCGAGCGGGAAGCTGTACTCGCCGACCGCGCTGGTTGTGGTCGTGGCGACGACGCGGCCTGACTCGCGGAGTTCGACTGTGGCGTTCGAGACGAGAGCGCCGAGCGGGTCGCGGACTGTGCCGTGGAGGGCGCCGTGGAGAGTAGAGATTTGTTGGGCCTGCGCGGAGGCGAAGGTTGTGGCGGCGAGAATGGCGGCGGTTCGGATGCGGTGACGGTTCGGTGCGAATGGCATGAGTGTTCCCCCTCGGGTCTTGGTGGCAGCAGGGCCGGTCTCCTGGCTTGCGCGTCATTGAATTCATGCTGTCTTCCCGGAGTGGTGCTCCAGTGACGTTGGTAGTCCTTGCGTGGGTTCTCGGCGCTTACAGTTACGGGGTAGTGGCGGATTTGCACCGCGCTTCCCGACACCCTGCTGGGTGGTGAATGGATGGAACCGGCTTGCGTGCGCCGGCTCAGGGATGAAACTGTTTGGCTAAATCCTCCAGGGCGTCGATGGCGACGGGACTTGGGAAGTCGACGCGCTTATCGACGTAGTAGACGCGATGGTTGCGCACCGCGGGCAGGATCTTCCAGCCGGGGCGCTTCTCCAGCGAGTCGAGCGTGGTTGAGCCGCCGCGCAGCATTAGAAGTGCCTCCGGGGCGCGGGCGATGACGGCTTCAAGCGAGATTTCGGGCCACTCCTGAGCGAGGTCGTCGGTGATGGAGCGGCCGCCGGCAAGCGCGACGATCTCGGTAATGTAGGAGCCTTTGCCGATGGTGAAGACGGGATCGTAGGAGACGGGCATGAAGATGCTGATGACGGGTTTGCCGCGGACGCTCGCGCGGACGGCCTCGATGCGCTGGTTGAGTCGCGCGACGAGAGCAGTCGCGTCGGGTTGGCGGTTGAGCGCGTCGCCGAGCACGCTGAGCGAGCGGAGAATGCCTGCGACGCCGTGTGGGTCGATGAGGAAGACAGGAATGTTGAGGTGCTGGAGCGAGTCGAGCGCGTTCTGGTTGTTGGCGTAGGGCGTTCCGAGGATGAGGTCCGGATGCAGGGCGAGGATGGCTTCGAGCGAGGGATCGGTGATGGTGCCAACGGAGGGTTTGGTGCGGGCCGCCGCGGGAAACTCGACGAAGTCGCTGATGCCGACGACATCGTTGCCGGCGCCGAGCGCGTAAAGGTCGTCGGTGATGCTGGGGACGAGCGCGACGATGCGATGCGGATGGTCGGGAAGCGTCACGGCGCGGCCCACTTGATCGGTGACGACGCGCGTGGCGTGGCAGGGTACGCAGCCAGCGAGCACGAGAAGGGATATCAGCAGCTTCTTCATAGGCTCACCAGCGATGCTGCGCGTGCCGCCTCAACAAAGCGTTCTGCGACTTCGGCGTGAGTGCGGAAGTGCAGGTGAAGGTAGCTCGCGAGCACGTTCTTCCTCGTGTAGCCTTCGGCCTCTTCCTGACCGGTGATCGAGTAAGCGACCTGGTATGCAGTGTCGACTGCCGGAGCGCCGAGAAGGCGTGAGTGATGGAAGCTGTGGCCGCGCAGGGCTGTGCCGGCCGGACCGAGCAGGCAATCACGCGTTAGCGTAACGTCTGCGTAGCCGAACTGCACGAGCTTTGTCGTCATCTCCACCGCCAACGGCAGAACGTTGGCAAACTCGTGCACCGTGCCGTCAAGCAGCACAAGCTCGCACCCGAGATAGATCATTCCGCCGCACTCCGCGTAGAGGGGACGGTTTGAATCGGCGAAGGCGCGAATCTCCGCTAACAGAGAGGTGTTGGCGGCAAGCTCCGCCGCGTAAAGCTCGGGGTAGCCGCCGCCCAGGTAAAGGGCGTCAAGGTCCGGAGGAAGTTGTACGTCGCAGAGCGGACTGAACGGGACAATGGTCGCGCCCTGCTGCCGCAGCAGATCGAGATTGTCCTCGTAGTAGAAGCTGAAGGCGCGGTCGCGTGCCACGCCGATGCGGACGCTGGCCTCGGGCCGTGCGGCTGGTTGCGCAACCGCAAGGTCCAGGGTGCAGGTCAGTTTCAGCATGGCATCCAGATCGAAGTATCGTTCTGCGATCGCTGCCAAGGCGTTGCTCCTCGCCTGTGTGTCCGGCGCTTCCTCGGCGGTTTGCAGGCCGAGATGGCGTTCCGGGATGGCGACCTCCGGCGCGTCGGGGAGCCAGCCAAGGATCGGGGTTTGGCAGCGGGCGACAATCGCCGCTTCCAGCATCTGGTAGTGCCGCGCACCCGCGACGCGATTGAGAATCACACCGGCAAGCGTAAGGTCCGGATCGAAGAGCTCGAAGCCAAGTACGCTGGCCGCGATACTGCGCGCGCTCTTGCCGGCGTCCAGCACAAGGATCACGGGCAGATGCAGCAGCTTGGCGATCTCGGCCGAACTGCCCGCCTCGGACGCAGCGGACTTCCCGTCGAACAAGCCCATCATGCCCTCGGCGATCACGACCTGAGCGCCCGTGGCCGCCTGGCGCAGAACGTCGCGATTGGCCTCTGGGGAGAGCAGCCAGGTGTCCAGATTTCGCGCTACGCGGCCGGCAACGCTCGTCAGATGGCCTGTGTCGAGGAAGTCCGGGCCGCACTTGAAGGGCTGGACCACAAGGCCTCGCTGCCGCAGAGCAGCGAGGATTGCGAGGGTCACGGTGGTTTTGCCAACTCCGCTGGCGGTTCCTGCGACGAGAAAGCCGGTCATACGCGCGCTCCTTTGAGGGGGAGCGGAAGGCCGGCGATGAGGAGGGTCACGGTTTGGGCTTGCGCGGCGAGGCGCTGGTTGATCTCGCCGAGCAGGTCGCGGAAGCGGCGGCCGAGCGCGAAGGCGGGAACGACGCCGGAACCGACCTCGTTCGAGACGACGAGGACGGTGCAGCGAGGGCTTGCGAGGGATTGCAGGAGCGCCGCGATGTGGCGTTCGATTGCGGCTTCGTCTTCGGCGTGGGCTTCGAGCAGGTTCGCGGCGAAGAGGGTGAGACAGTCGATGAGGATCGTGTCGGAGGTTGGCGCCGCGGTGTCGATGGCTGCGGCGAGGTTGAGGGGTTCTTCGACGGTGAGCCAGTTGGCGGGACGTTCGGCGCGATGGCGCGCGATCTTGCGGTGCATCTCTTCGTCGTCGCGGCGTTGCGCGGTCGCGATGAAGGTGACGCGGCCGAAGGGATCGGCGAGTTGTTGTGCGTAGCGGCTTTTGCCGCTGCGTACGCCGCCCAGAATAAGGACGACGGAAGCATCCTGCTGCATGTGACGCTCCGGTTTCCTGCGCATCGGCGCAGGCGAGTTGGAGCGGGGAATGAAGGATAGGCAGCAGCCACGCGCGGGAATGGCGCGTGGAATTGCTCTTCCACTCTCCCAGCGAAGTGGAATTAAGCCCGTGACGTGTCTGGCCGGTCTTCTGACTTGCGCTTCGTCGAACGTTGGCTGCCTTCCCAGGAGATTGTTCCCAGTGGCTTTCGTCTTGCTTGCCGAGTTCTCTGCGCTTACAGCTACGGGGTAGCGACGGAATTGCACCGTCTTCCCGAACACCAGACGAGATGAGTATAGCGTGACTTCAAGTTGGCTCCGGAAATTTTGGTGGGAAAGAGGCTGCGGATATCGGCGGCTTTCCCCCGTGTTCTGCTCCAAACCGTTCAAAGAATAAGGTTTCACTCTAGGGTTCCAGTTTGGATTGCTGCATTGGTTCTGGGCATTGCACTTTCGCCCGGGCCAGCTGCCCGGAGGACGCGAGCGGCGCAAGAAACGCCGACAGACTCCGCTCTTCGGTGAAATTCATCTTTGGTGGTGGCGCAGGCCCCAGTCGGTGTGGTATCAACGACGCATTCTGCAAAAACAGTTTCGACGGGCCCCAGTTTCCCCCACCTCAATCGCAGCAGGGAGTTACGCCATGGGTATACCGCTTGATCCGGCAAAAGCCGCCACTTACGGCTTGTTCGTGGCCGCCGCCTACGATATGTACGCCGTCGACAACAAGAATCTCCGCCCAGACCCCCTCAACATTCCTGCCGGCTGGGAGCTCTCCGCTTGGATCGTCATGTCGGACTTCCTGTTCCAGATCACGGAGGCAAAGTTCTACGGCATTGTCGCCCACGAGATTGTGAATCCCGACAACCGCGTGATCGCGATTCGCGGAACGGAGGGAATCTGCGAGTGGCTCGATGACGCCTCGTCCATCCTCATGGTGCCTTTCCGGCAGGTGCCTTCGGCCGGACGCGTAGCCTTTGGGTTCGACAACATCTATTCCACCATGAAGGTGATTCCGGTGCCGCGTTCGGGGCTCCGCAGCGAGACCGGAGGCGCGCCGGGAAGCGTCGAGGGCGAGCCGGCGCCGGAGCTCAGCGGGTCGTTCGCGGAACAGCTCGACCAGCTTGCCGTGCGCCGGGAGACGGACCGCGGCGTCGCCGGAGAACACGCCGAAGGCCGCACCCGCCGCGACCGCCCAACAGTGGTAGCCGGGCACAGCCTGGGCTCGGCCTTGGCCAAGCTCTTCGTGGTTGAAAACAGCGTCAAGCGCAGGTTCGACGTGCCACTTATCTGCACGCTTGCCTCCCCCAAGGTCGGCGACATGGAGTTCAAGCACCTGTTCGACGCGCTCCCGCTCACGTCCTGGCGCGTGGTGAACACACGCGACGTCGTTCCCAAGCTGCCGCCGACCATCCCCTTTATCCTCGACTACGAGCACGTCGCCGACCCATACCCCTTCGACTCCTGGGAGTTCGCGAAGAAGAACCTGGGCTGCTACCACAGCCTGGATACGTACCTGCATTGGCTGGACGGCACCGCGAAGCTTAGTCCCGAGTGCGCCTAGCCTGCGCTCACCAGGCGATCGAACCGTTGTCGTCGTAGAAGCCGCCGGTCGGTCCGTCTTCGCCGAGGGTAGCGAGGTGCACGATAATGGCCGCGCCCTGCTCGACCGTGCGCGGACCGGAGTGGTTGTTGATGTCCGTGGCGACGTAGCCGGGGCACGCGGAGTTGACCTTCGCGGGCACATCCTTGAGCTCCGCGGCGAGGTCCGCGGTCAGCATGTTCAGCGCGGCCTTCGACCCGGAATAGCCGATAAAGCGGTAGTCGCTGTAGGGATTGTTGGGATCCGCCTGCAGCGCCAGCGAGCCCAGCGTGCTCGAGACGTTGACGATGCGCGGCGCGGGTGCCTTGCGCAACAACGGCAGCAGGGCCTGCGAAACGGTGAGCGGCCCGAAGAAGTTCGTCTCGAAGGTGCGCCGCACCGCGGCAAGATCGGCCTTGCCAGGCAAGCCGTCCGTGTAGTCAACAATGCCGGCGTTATTCACCAGCACGTCCAGGTGTCCGTACTTCTGCTCGATCTCGTTCGCCGCGGCAGCAACGCTTTCCGCGCTCGTGATGTCGAGCGGCAGATACGTCGCGCCGGGGATCTTGGCCGCCGCTTCTTCGCCGCGCTGCGGGTCGCGTGCGCCGAGCAGGATGGTGAAGCCTTTGGATGCGAGCTGGCGGGCGACTTCGAAGCCAATGCCTTTATTTGCTCCGGTGATGAGGGTGACTTTGCTATTTTCCGACATGATTTGCAGGCCTCGTTACTGCTGCTGGTTTGGATTCGCTGCCCGTGAAGAGGCTGCATTTTATTGCGCCGGAGATCCTTCGGGTCTGGTGAGGAAATCCTGCAGGATAGACCGCATCGTGATGGGCTTGCGACCGAGCAAACGCTCGAGCGTTGGGTCGACGACGTTGAACTCGCCGGCGCGTGCGGCCGTGTAGAGGGTCCCAAGCGCGTCCGCCATGAGGGCGGGCAGACCGTGCGCGATCAGGCCGTTGCGGTAGGCTTCGTCGGAGATGATCTCACGTGTGATCTCCCGGCCGAGGATCTCGGAGGCCAGGCTCGCGACGTCTTCAAAGGTGAGTGCCTCGGAGGCGGTGAGCGGAGGGGAGATGCCGTCGAACAGGCTCGGCTGCGTGAGCGCGGCCACCGCGGCTTCGGCCAGATCGGTGCGCGCAGTCCACGAGACCGGGCCATCCTGAGGCAGCGAAATTCTTCCCGTCGGCTTCAGCCCGCCGAGTTGAAACAGCGCAGACTCGGCATAAAAGCCATTGCGCAGCGAAACATACGACACCCCAGAGGACTGCAGCAGCGCTTCAGTGGGTGCGTGATTCTGGCTGCACGGCACAAACGCCGAAGCCGGGCTCGCGGCCTGGTGGCTGGTATACAGGATGCGTTTTGCGCCGGCCGTCCTGGCGGCTTCAATGGCATTTGCATGCTGGCGTGTGGCCTCATCGCTAAACTTGTTCACGGAGATGATGAGCACCTCTTCGGCCCCCGCGAACGCTGCCGGCAACGTGGCAGGTTGGGCGAAGTCGCCCTTGCGAACGCTGACGCCGCGCTGCTTGAAGTCTTCGGCCTTCTCCTCGTCACGAACGCTCACAGCGATTTGCGAGCCCGGAAGCTGCTTGAGCAAACCTTCTACAATCTGCCGGCCCAACTGTCCGGTAGCGCCTGTGACTAAGATCATTCTGATTCCTTGCTTGCTTTCAGAACTTGAGATGTTTTCGTGTTGCCAGCAACTTTTACTCTGTTGCCGGGCGCGAGCGGAGGAGCGTCCGGTGGCGGCGCAGCAGCACGACCAGGGTACGCCGAAGATACATCGCAAGCAGCGGCATCGCGACGGCAGCGACCACGCCCCAGACGATCAGGGCATGCCACTCCCATTGCCAGATGGCGTGGAACAGACGCACGGGATGGTGGCTCAGGTGTTCCAGCTGACGGCGCGTCATTGGGAGTTTGTGCGTGTGGAAGAGCTTGACGCCGAGCTCGATGAACGGAAGAAAAAGCAGCAGATGGAGGGGCGTGGCCGCATGCACGCCGACCTGCGACGCTACCTGGTTAAGGCCGAAGGCCCACGCGACCAGCACGACCAGGAAGGTGGTGATGCCAACCGAGGGATTGATGCCGAGCACGATGCCGAGCGCGAGGCTCCAGGCGAGGCGGCGCGGGGTGACGCCGCCGCGAAGCTGCCGCAGCAGCGGCCGCAGGACCTTGCAGCGCAGGAACTCGCGAACTGGCTCGGGAAGAAGCACAGGGAGTAGGATGCGTTCCGGGACCAGGTCGGAGGTGAAAGCTCGTCGTCGATGGGCCAGCCTGGGCCCGGCCCAGGCCCAACCCAGACCCGCTTCGGCTAGGGAGCGAGTTGCTGACTGCCAGTGATCTGGAAGCTGAGCGGTTCCGTGCTGGCATCCGGCTGCGAGCCGCCGAGCGACAGCTTGTACTCACCTGGGGCGATCACATGGTTGCCCTTCGCGTCGACCTGCGAAAGCGTCCGCGGGTTCAACGTGAGGGTCAGGTGGCGCGTCTCGCCGGGCGCAAGGTGCACGCGCTCAAAGCCGACGAGCGCGAGGTTAGGCGACACGGCTGTGTGCGGCGGCGTCAGGTAAAGCTCGGCCACTTCGTCTCCCGCAACGGAGCCAGAATTAGTGACGTCGGCGGTCACGGTCACGCTCTCTCCCGCCTTCACGGATGGCGAAGCTGTGGCCGCGTGCGAGAACCGAAACGTCGTGTAACTCAGCCCATACCCGAACCCATACAGCGGCTTGCCCGTGAAGTAACGGTAGGTCCGGTGCTCCATCTTGTAGTCGTCAAACGCCGGCAGCTCGTCCAACGATCTGTAGAAGGTAAGCGGCAGCCGGCCCGCGGGATTATTCGCGCCGCTCAGGGTGTCGGCGATCGCATCTCCGCCTTCTTCGCCCGGGTACCACGCCTCGAGAATCGCCTGCGCGTGATCCTGCGCCCAGTTCACCGCGAGCGCGGACCCATTCTGCAGCACCACCACCAGCGGCTTTCCGGTGGCGGAGAGCGCCTTAAGCAGGTCTTCCTGCGCGGCGGGCAGGTTGATCGCGGTGCGGTCGCCGCCGGCGAAGCCATCCAGCTTGATCGGCATCTCCTCGCCTTCGAGCGATGGCGAAAGTCCCACGAACGCCACCACTACATCCGCCTGCTTCGCAGCTTCGACCGCCTGCCTGCGCAGCGCGTCCGCCGGGGCAAGCCAGGTAAGGTCGATGCCGGCGGATCCGGTACCGTGCAGGTACTCCAGCCGGATCGCATGGGGCTTCGTATCGTTGAAGTGCATCGGCGCATCGACCACCTGTCCCCGCTCGCCGGTCTTGCCGCCGCTCTGCACCAGCAGCTTATCGTCCACAAACAGCCGGAAGCCTTCAGCGTTCTCGCACGCATAGCAGTAGTTCACATGCACGCCGAGTTGGTAGTCGCCGGCCGCGGGCGGCGTAAACGTGCCACTCCAGCGCACGGAGTAGTTGTTGCGCTCAAGCCCTGGAGTCGGCGCAAACTTATCCCAGTTGAAGTTGATGTTGCGGTCGACGCGTGTCAGCACGGGCGTGCCTGTCAGGTCCTTCGAAGCGAAGTACTCGCCCGTCAGTCCGTCTCCCCCGCCCGACGCGGGATGCAGCGCAGTATGCTCAATCGGCATGGCATACCCCGCAACCAGCGTCGAGCCCTGCGCGTAGGAGATCTTCGCGGACGCAAACGTCTTCTCCATCCCTTCCAGCGGATACACGGGCGCCTGCGGCGGCCCGTTGTAGTTGCCTTGCAGCGATTGCACCAGCTCCGCCGTAGGCCCGACCACCGCGATGCGCCGGGTCGACGCGCTCAGCGGCAGCGTGTGGTTCTCGTTCTTCAGCAGCACCATCGACTCCCGCGCCGCTTGCAGTGAAAGTGCCCGGTGCGCGGGCGAGTTGTCCTCCGTCATCGGAATCCGGCCATAAGCGTAAGAGTCCGGCGGGTCGAACATGCCGAGCTTCATGCGGGCGCGGAAGAGACGGCGGAGTGAGTTGTCGAGTTCGGCTTCGGTGATGAGGTTCTGGTGGACGGCGTCGACGAGAGCGGGGAAGGCCTGACCCTGGGCGAAGCCGCACTCGAGATCGGTGCCGGCTTTGACGGCGGCGGCGGCGGCGTGGGCCATGTCCGGCGCGAAGTGGTGGCCGGTGTTGATGTCGGCGACGGCGGCGCAGTCGGAGACGACGTAGCCGTCGAAGTGCCAGTCGTTGCGCAGGTGGTCGCCCAGCAGCATCGTGTTGGCGCAGGCGGGCGCGCCATCGATGGCGTTGTAGGCGCACATGATGGATTGCGCGTGGGCTTCGGTGACGGCCGCGCGGAAGGCGGGGAGGTAGGTGTCTTCGAGGTCGTGCGCGGAGACGTCGACGTTGGCGCGGTGGCGCGTGGTTTCGGGGCCGGAGTGGACGTCGAAGTGCTTGGGGGTGGAGACGACGCGGAGGAAGTTGGGGTCGTCGCCCTGCATGCCGGTGACGAAGGCGACGGCCATGCGGCCGGTGAGGAAGGGATCTTCGCCGTAGGTCTCCTGGCCGCGTCCCCAGCGGGGGTCGCGGAAGATGTTGATGTTGGGCGCCCAGAAAGTGAGGCCGAAGAACATCTCGTGATCGTTTTGGCGCATGGCCTGGTTGTACTTGGCGCGGGCCTCGGTGGAGATGGTCTCGGCCATCTGGTGGACGAGGTTGGTATCCCAGGTGGCGGCCATGCCGATGACCTGCGGGAAGTTGGTGGCGACGCCGGCGAAGGCTACGCCGTGCAGGCCTTCGTTCCACCAATCGTACTTGGGGACGTCGAGCGAGGGGATGGCGGGGGAGTGGTCGCGCATCTGGCCGACCTTTTGCTCGAGCGTCATGTGGGAGATGAGGGCGTCGACGCGCTGGTCGGTGGGGATCTGGGGGTTGAGCCAGGGCTTGGCTGGGTCTTGCGTTTGGGCGCGGGCGGCGAGGGGGAGGAGGGTTGCGGTGGCGACGGCGAGGGCTAGGCGGCGGTTCTGACGCTTCATGCAGTGATCTCCGGTGGGCGTCATCCGTTATATCGCGGATGGTGGGGTTTGTGCTGGGATGGGGTTATTTAAAACGATTTATGTGGTGGTGTGGGATTGGGGGGTCCCACGCATCGCCAAGGGCTGCGATGCATGGGGCACAGAGGGGGTTGGGGGGGGAGGGCTTCGTTTGCTGCCGCGAACGATACCCATCCCTGCGACGGTGAAGCTGCCGGAAGGAGGGGGCAGCCGGTGTCGGGTGCCCGGTTGGCTAGGCGATGGGGGTGCCGGCGGCGCGGTAGATGGCTTCGATGGCGAGCATGTCCTTGAGGCCTTCTTCTCCCGCGGTTTTTGGCTGGCGATTGTTGCGGATGCAGTCGGCGAAGTAGTCCGCCTCAATTGTGAACTGGTAGGGAATCTTGCCTGGGCTCGAGATGTCGACGGGTTTGCGGTTGACCATGCCAAACATGCGGAGGCCGTCGTAATTGTAGGCGGGCAGAAACTGCAGGTAGCCCTGTTCGCCGTTGATGCTGAGAATGCTGGGGCCGGTTGAGCCATAAGAACAGCCGTTCGAGGAGAGGATGCCTGACGGCATCGTCATGGTCCATTCGATGGACTGCTCCACCTGGGAGAATTTGCCGGAGTGGTCGCGCGTGGAGGTGATCGCGCTGTACGACGCGGGTTCTTCGCCGGTGAGCCAACGGGTGGCGTTCAACGGGTAGATGCCCAGGTCGAGCAGCGAGCCCCCGCCGCCGAACTCCTTGGTGAGCCGCCAGGCACCGGCGGGCATATTCGCGAAGAAGCCGCCCTGGAACGACTCAAGCTGGCCGAGCGCACCTTCGTCGATCATCTGTTTCGCCTGCAGCCAGAGGGGATCGTACTGGACGCGGTAGGCGATCATGAGCTTGACGTTGGCGGCCTTGCAGGCGTCGATCATGGTTCGGCACTCGTCGCTTGAGATGGCCATGGGCTTCTCGCAGAGGACGTGCTTGCCGGCGGCGGCGGCGCGGAGGGTGTACTCCTTGTGCATGGAGTTGGGCAGACCGATGTAGACGGCGTCGATGTCGGGGTTGTTCTTAATCTGGTCAAAGGTGTCGTAGTTATAGATGGAGGATTTGGGGACGTTGTAGAGGTCGGAGTATTTGGTGCCCTTGGTGTCGGCATGGCCGGTGACGAGGGCGACGATCTTGGAGTGCTGGGACTGGGCGCAGGCACGCATGAAGATGTTGGAGATGGTGCCTAGACCGACTGCGGCGTAGCCGATTGGCTTTTGCGGCGGGGCAGATTGGGCGTGGAGCGGGAGTTTGGCGGCGGGGATGGCGAGGGCGAGAAGCTGGGTGAAGTCGCGGCGGTTCATGCCATCCACTGTACGGGATTAAATCGCTTTAGTGGGTTCGTCGCGGGGCGCAGCGGGCCGGAAGTCTTCCGGGTTGGGCAGGAGATGGCTGCGATGGGATGGGCTGAACCTCAGAGCAGGGTGGCGGTTGGGCTGGGCCAGGATGCGGCCTGGATGGCGTACATGCGGACTTCGATGGACTTGGGGCCCCAGGCGATGTTGTGGGTGTAGCGGAAGCCGACGCGTTCGAGGAGGTTTTGCGAGTTGGCGTGACCGAGGCCATGGCCGGCGACGATGGCAGGGAGGTGGAGCGTCTCGAAGGCGTGGGTGAGGACGGCGCGGAGGGCCTCTTCGCCAAGGCGCTGGCCCCAGGCGGGGCGCATGAGGTGGACGCCGGCTTCGGTGGTTGCGGGATCCATCTGCCAGGGCCGGAGGCCGGCACAGCCGGCGAACTCGCCGGTTTCGTTGCGGAAGATTGGCCAGTAGGTGAAGCCACGGTGGAGTTCCCGTTCGCGCTCGATGGTGAGGCGGTCGTGGGCTTGCTCGGGGGTCATGGCGCCGCCGAAGAAGTGGGTGACCTCGGGGTCGCACCAGAGGGCCTCGGCCAGTGGGGTGTCGTGAGGGGTCCAGCTTCGGAAGGTCAGGCGGGGGGTGGGGGGTGGGGTCATCGGGTGGGTGTGCGATAACGGTATCTTGTTTGGTTGAGTTGGGGAGTTGTTTTGGGTCGGTTTGGGCGAGATTTCGGCGCGGAGATCCCACGCATCCCGAAGGGCGCGATGCATGGGGCACGAGGGTGTGGTGGTGGAGAGGGGGAGCGGTCGTTTGCTGGCGCAAATAATACCCGATCCTTGCGACGGTGAGGGTGTCGGAAGGATCGGGTACCCAAGCTAGGCCTGGTGGGGTGGGGGTAGGAGGTCTTCGATGCGGATGGGAAGCTCGCGAATGCGGAGGCCGGTGGCGTGGTGGACGGCGTTGGCGATGGCGGGGGCGATGCCGGCGAGGCCGATCTCGCCGACGCCGCGGGCGCCGAGCGGGTTGAGGACGAGGTCGGGATGATCGAGGAAGGTGACGTCGATGGCGGGTGCGTCGGCGTTGGTGGTGAGGATGTAGTCGGCGAGGTTGTTGTTGATGGGAACGCCGAAGCGGGGGTCGTAGCGGGTGGCTTCGAAGAGGGCCATGCCGATGCCCATGACAACGGCGCCTTCTATCTGGTTGCGCGCGGGTTTGGGGTTGAGGATGCGGCCGGCATCGATGACGGTGACGACGCGGGAGACGCGGAGGCGCGCGGTCTCAGGCTGCCAGGTGACCTCGGCGAACTGCGCGCCGAAGCTGTGGGTGGAGAACTTTCGGTTGGGGTCGCCGAAGGTTCCGGTGGATTTGCCAAGGCCGGAGGCGGCGCGGATGCTGGCGCGGGTGAGGATGTCGCCGAAGGGTGTGCCGGTGGCGGGGGCGGAGGTCTTCAGGTGGACCATACCGTTGGTGAAGGCGAGCTCGTCGGGTTTCTGTTTCGGGAAGGCAGCGTCGGGGCCGGAGACGGCGATGGCGAAGAGGGTCTGCTGGGCCTTTTCGACGGCGTCGAGCGCGGCGGGGATGACGGAGGCGGTGGCCCAGGATCCGCCGGAGATGGGGCCGGGGGGCAGGTCGGTGTCGCCGAGGACGACTTCGATGCGGTCGTTGGGGATGCCGGTGCGCTCGGCGACGACGTTCGAGAGGACGGTGTAGGTGCCGGTGCCGATATCCTGGGTGGCCGAGGAGATGCGCGCGGTGCCGTTGGCGAGGAGCTGGACGGAGGCCTGTGTCTCGCAGCGTTCTGCGATCCAGGAGCAGCCGGCGACTCCCCAGCCGAGGGTGAGGCCGGATTGGTCGCCGGTCCCCTTCATGGTGCCGATGGCGGGGTTGCGTTTGGACCAGCCGAATTTTTCAGCGCCGACGTTGAGGCACTCGATGAAGTGGCGCGAGGAGAAGGGAAGGTTGAGGCCTTCATCTTTGGAGGGCTCGTTGAGGATGCGGAGCTGGATGGGGTCCATCTTGAGCTCGAGGGCGAGCTCGTCGACGGCGGATTCAAGGGCGAAGAGGCCGGGGACGGCGCCGGGGCCGCGCATGGAGGTAGGGGTGCCGACGTTGCGGCGGACGATGGCGGAGGTGGCGCGAAGGTTGGGCGTGGAGTAGCTGTAGGCGGTGGCCTCGCTGCAGCCTTCGGAGTAGTCGTCGAGGATGGAGGTGTGGTTGAGCGAGTCGTGCATGATGGCGACGAGCTTGCCCTGCGGAGTGGCGGCGAGGCGGATGCGCTGCTGGGTGCGGGGGCGATGGCCGACGTTCTGGAACATCATCTCGCGGGAGACGACGAGCTTGACCGGGCGCCCGAGGTTGCGCGAGGCCTGCGCGGCGATGACGGCGTGCGGCCAGGGCCAGAGCTTGCCGCCAAAGCCGGAGCCGAGGAAGCGCGAGATGACGCGGACGTTCTCGATGGGGACGCCGAGCATCTGGGCGAGCACGTCCTGCGAGTTGCAGACGGCCTGGGTGGTTTCGTACAGGGTGAACTGCCGGGTGGCGGGGTCGAAGTCGGCGACGGAGGCGTGGAGTTCGATGGGATTGTGGGTTTCGGTGGGGGTGACGTACGTGTGGTCGAGCTTGACGGCGGCGGCGGCGAAGGCGGCGTCGGGGTCGCCGCGGTGGGAGTCGACGGTGGGTTTGGCGGCGGCTTCGGATTCTTTGAAGTGAGGGTCGAGGTTGGACGGGGTCGAGTTGTAGGTAGCTTTCACGGCGCGGGCGGCTGCTGTGGCCTGCTCGAAGGTGAGGGCGACGGCGACGGCGACGTATTGGCCGTAGTAGCGGATGGTGTCGTCTTCGAAGGGCGGACGCTTTTCGTCCAGGATGCCGGAGAAGCCGGCGGGAGGCGCGGTGCGGAAGAGCTTGCCGAAGTTCTGCCGCGTGTAGATGGCTTTGACGCCGGTCATGGACTGGGCGTGGGAGGTATCAAGCGAGGCGATGGTGCCGGCGGCGATGGTGGCGCAGACGGGCACGGCGTAGAGCATGCCGGGCAGGTGATAGTCCGATGAGTACATGGCCGCGCCGGTGACTTTGAGTGGGCCGTCGACGCGCGGGAGAGTGCCGTTGGTGCGGGGCGGGAGGGTGGTGGGGGTCGCCATGTGAGGGTCTCCTGGACGGGGTTGCGGAGTGGTGAGGCTGGGGCGATTGGGGAAAATCGCGAGTAAACAGTAAAGAGTCAGTGAGTGTTTAGAGAGTCGGGTCGGGCCGGTTTAGACGGCTTGTGTTGCAAGGGTGAGGGCGTGGACGATGGAGCGCCGGGTGAGCTCGACCTTGAAGGCGTTTTCGGACTGAGGATGGGCGTCGCGGAGGGCGGCGGAGGCGGCGCGATGGAAGGTCTCGGCCGTGGCCGGGCGGTGGAGGAGCTCAGCCTCGGCCTCGTGCGAGCGCCAGGGCCTAGTGCCGATGCCGCCGAGGGCCACGCGGATGAAGGTGAGCTTGCCGTTCTGGGTTTCGGCGACGACGGCGGCGGAGGTGAGGGCGAACTCGTAGGAGGCGCGGTCGCGCAGCTTGAGGTAGACCTGCTTGCTGGATTTCTGCGGGGCCGGGAGGGTGACGTGGGTGATGAGGTCGCCAGGCTTGAGGACGGTTTCGATGTGAGGCGTGGAGCCGGGAAGCAGGAAGAACTCGACGATAGGGATGGTGCGGGGGCCGGCGGCACCCTGGACGTGGATGACGGCTTCGAGGGCGGTGAGGGCGACGTTCATGTCCGACGGGTTGGTGGCGATGCAGTCTTTGCTGGTGCCGAGGATTGCGAGGGTGCGGTTGTCACCTTCGATGGCGGAGCAACCGGTGCCGGGCTCGCGCTTGTTGCAGGGCGTGGCGGTGTTGCGGAAGTACATGCAGCGAGTGCGCTGGAGGAGGTTGCCGCCAGTGGTGGCCATGTTGCGAAGCTGAGCGGAGGCGCCGGCGAGCAGGGCTTGCGAGAGGACGGCGTAGTCGGCGAGGACGATGGGGTCGTGGGCGAGGGCGGAGTTGCGGACGAGGGCGCCGATGCGGAGGGTGCCGTCGGGCTGGCGTTCGACCTTGTCGAGGGCGGCGTCTCCGGTGGCCAGGGGGTTGATGTCGATGAGCTGGGTGGGGCGCTCGACGTCGAGCTTCATGAGGTCGAGGAGCGTGGTGCCACCGGCGATGAAGCGCGTAGCGGGCGAGGTGGCCGCGGCGACGGCCTGGGGAATGGCGGATGCGCGGGAGTAGGAGAATTGTTCCATGGAGGGCTCCTGGGGCGACGTTTCGTGATGAGCGTTTTGGCGGCTGGACTTCGCGAGTAAGAAGTTTAGAGTTAGTCAGTAAAGAGTTAAGAACAGGGAGTGTAAGTCAGGCTTCCGTTTTACGCGGATTGGCGGACTTGCTGGATGGCGGCCACGATGTTGGGGTAGGCACCGCAGCGGCAGATGTTGCCGGCCATGAGCTCCTTGACGTCGGCGTCGGCGGGGCCGCAGGGCTCTTTGAGCAGCGCTACGGCGGACATGATCTGGCCGGAGGTGCAGTAGCCGCACTGGTAGCCGTCGTGTTCGACGAAGGAGGCCTGCATCGGGTGAAGATGTTCGGGGGTGCCGAGTCCTTCGATGGTGGTGATGGTTTTGCTTTCCTGCATGACGGCGAGGGTGAGGCAGGAGTTGATGCGCTGGCCGTCGACGTGGACGGTGCAGGCGCCGCACTGGCCGTGGTCGCAGCCCTTTTTGGTGCCGGTAAGGGTGAGGGTCTCGCGCAGGGCGTCGAGCAGCGTGGTGCGCGGATCAACTTCGATGGCGTGTGTTTCGCCGTTGACCAGGAGGGTGACGGGGATGGCGTGCTCGATGGGTTCTGCCGCAGATTGTGGGGATGCTGAGGGGTGAGACGAAGTGGGTGCGGCGAGCGCGGGTGCGGCCGCGACGGCGACTCCGGCCGAGGCGAAGCGGGAGATGAAGGAACGGCGAGAGAGGCCTGGGGTAGAGGCGACTTCGGCGGTAGAGCGCTGTTCGTCCATGGAGTTTTTCCTCGGCTTTATCTTATGGCAAGACGGTGGTTTGCGTGTTGCGAATGCAAACGAGAACCCACCCTAGCTCCGCGAGGGTGGGGCACCCAGGGGTTGCTGGGTAGAGGTTTCGTGGTTCCCATGTCGCAGAAGCGAGACATGGGGCACCCCGGGAGTTATCGCTTGTACGCGATAACGCGCTGGCGTTGTTGGCCGAGACCGCCGATGCCGAGTTGCATGACGTTGCCGGGGCGCAGATAGACGGGCGGCTTCTGGCCGAGCCCCACGCCAGGTGGCGTGCCGGTGGAGATGATGTCGCCGGGCTGCAGGCTCATGAAGGTGCTGAGGTAACTAACAAGGTGGGCGACGCCGAAGACCATGGTGGCGGTGGAACCATCCTGGTAGCGGTGGCCGTCGACCTCGAGCCAGAGATGCAGGTTCTGCGGGTCGGGGATCTCGTCCGCGGTGACGAGCCAGGGGCCGATGGGGCCGAAGGTGTCGGCAGATTTGCCCTTGACCCACTGGCCGGTGCCTTCCAGCTGAAAGGCGCGTTCGGAGAGGTCGTTGACGACGCAGTAGCCGGCGACGTGCGAGAGCGCATCTTCGATGGCGACGTAGCTTGCGGGCTTGCCGATGACGACGCCGAGCTCGACCTCCCAATCCGACTTCTGCGAGCCGCGTGGGATGATGACCTGGTCGTTGGGGCCGATGATGGCGGAGGTCGCCTTCATGAAGAGGATGGGTTCGGTGGGAACGGCCATGCCGGATTCGGCGGCGTGATCGGAGTAGTTGAGGCCGACGCAGAGGAACTTGCCGACGGAGCCGATGCAGGGCCCGACGCGCGGCGTGCCGGGGACCTGGGGCAGGGAGGTGAGGTCGAGCTGGCGGAGGCGATCGAGCGATTCGGGGAGCAGGGTCGCGCCGGAGATGTCAGGAACGATGGACGAGAGGTCGCGAAGGATGCCGTTGGCGTCGAGCGCGCCGGGTTTCTCTGCGCCGGCGTCTCCGAATCTGAGTAGCTTCATGAGGGTTCCTTCTCGGGTTGTGAGAGGTGGGACGGCGTGAGATGGGAGAGTGGTGGGCCGTGAGGGACTCGAACCCCCGACATCCTGCTTGTAAGGCAGGCGCTCTAACCAACTGAGCTAACAGCCCTCGCCCGAAGCTTGCGGCGTTCTTAGTGTAGGGGAGAGAGTGAGAGCGTGCAAATCAACAGGTGGTAGTTGACCTGAGGGGCAAAGGCCGGTATTCTCAGAGAGTTGCGTCTGGACTGGAAGCCGCTGTTGCTATGCGGATCGAGTTGCCGGGCGACTCAGCAGAGAGAGCTGGGGACGTAGCTCAGTTGGTTAGAGCGCTGCCTTCTAACCGAGACTAAGAAAACAAACAACTTAGTTACTTGGTGTCCACGATGGTGTCCACCCTGACCCAATTCTGCTAGGCTATGAAGCCTCAGAGGAGGATCAATGCATGCCTGCTCCCAAGCCTCTCGGCACTTTTCTCAATGCTCCCGAATACGCGGAGCGCGTCAACCTCATCAAGAAAATCAAAACCTCTGCCGGATGGCGTTTCGCTCCTGTTGTTCCTGAAGCGAACGGCAGGCTCAAAGACCGCGTGCGCATCAACGGCCAGATTGAGACGCACGCAGAAGGCGCGTACTACATCGAGTGGCGCGTCGGTGGTCGGAGTGGTCGCCGCTATCGCACCGCCGTTGCCAGAGACGAAGCCATCGACGCCGCACGCCGCAAGGCGCTCGAATTGTCCGCGATCCGCGATGGCCTTATTGCCGCGCCGGAACCGCCGCCTGCGGCCATCGACAAGACTCCTATCGGCGACGCCATCGACGGCTATCTGAAGTACGTCAAGATGCAGCGAAAGAAGCGGACCTATCTCACCTATCGCTACACGCTCGATGTTCTCCTGCGGGCTTCGTACAAGAAGAAGTATGCCGAGGACGCCATGCGTCAGGATGCTATCGACTTCATGACGCACTGTTACGAGCAGGGGTTGGGAGCGCGTACCGTCTATGACAAGGTGGTGACGGTGCTCCAGCTCTTCAAGCGTCATGGCCGCGAGAAGCTGCTGGAAAAAGGCGATTGGCCCAAGTACGTCGATACCATCCGCCCCATCTATGAGCCGGAGGAGTTGACGGCGATGTTCAAGGTTGCGACCGAAGACGAAGCCGATATGCTCAAGTTCATTCTTGGCTCCGGCTTCCGCGATCAGGAGATTCGTTACATCGAATACCTGGACCTCGACTCCAACCACGACCTTGTGCGTGTCACAGCAAAGAAGGAATGGGACTTTACGCCGAAGAACTGGGAGGAGCGAGTTGTGCCCCTGCCTCATGTTCTAGCGGAGCGCTTGAAGAAGCGGAAGGAACGGAAGAATGCCGGGCCTCACGATCTCATCTTCGGCAACACTAGAGGCAATCCCGATAGCGAAATGGATGTGGTGGTGAAGCGCGTCGCGGAGCGTGCCGGTTTGAACTGTGGCCGCTGCGTGACCGAGCATAACAACAAGTGCAAGGAAGGGCCATATTGCATGAACTTCTTCCTGCACAAGTTCCGTCACACCTTCGCGACCAACCACCTGCGCGACGGCGTAGACATCCGCACCGTGCAGGCATGGCTTGGGCACCGCGACATCAAATCGACGATGGTTTATCTCAAGGGTATTCGATCCAAAGATGCTGCGCATAAGGTTAATAGTGGTGAGCTGGCGAGTCTGGTTGCATAGAGATCAGCCTTTGGCCCGGACAGGCTCTGAAAAGAGAGCCTGTTTTCTTTTGCGGACATTCTTTATCGTGGGCCGGTTTAATTCAGTACGATGGAGTGGTTAACTTTCCAACAAGATAAGAGTCATTGGGAGAGCACATATGCGGTTGTCATCAGTTCATGTAACTGAATTTAAGTCTGTCAAGGATTCTGGAACATTCAGCATTGGCGACGTGACCTGTCTCGTCGGCCGAAACGAGTCAGGCAAAACCGCCCTGCTCCAGGCCCTTTATCGGCTGAACCCGATTATTGAAGCACACGGACGTTTTGACGTAACTGAGGATTACCCGCGATCCACGGAAGAGGATTATCAGCAGTCCATCGAAAGGAAGGAGAGAACGCCCGCCCGAGTGGTTGATGCGCGCTTTACTCTCGACGCAGGAGAAATTAGCCCTATAGAGACTGCTTTCGGCAAGGGCGTCCTGACCTCACCAACACTGGCCCTCTTGAAAGGGTACGACAACAACCTGCTTTATTGGGTGTTTATCGACGAAGAAATTGCCGGAAACTTTCTGCTATCAAAAGCAGAAATTGCAGACGCGATAAAGAAGCAAAATATCCAATGGAAGAAGCTAAAGGAACTTGGGGCTGCACTTGAGTCCCGAGCCACGGGGCAGGCGCAGGCATTCGCAACCGCACAGGCTTCTGCGAATGCGCTCACGGACGCGGATGCGAAGGCGAAAGCTCTGGATGCTGCGACTCGACTCCAGGAGACAGCAGCAGCGAAGGCGCTGCGCGAGACTCTTGCAGCGATCAACAAGGTGGGTTTAAGCAGCCACATCATAGATACCCATCTGAAGGCTGCCGTGCCCAAGTTCCTCTATTTTGACGAGTATTACCAGATGGAGGGGCAACTTAACATTGAGCAACTGAAGCAAAGGCAAGCGAGTAACACTTTGCTCGATTCAGATCGACCTATGCTAGGTCTGATTGAGCTTGCACGACTCAACCTTGACCAGTTGATATCTACGAACCGAACTGAAGCGCTGCTCAACAAATTGGAGGGAACCTCAAATCACTTGACGAAACAGGTATTGAAGTATTGGTCGCAGAACCGGCACCTATCGGTACGGTTTGATGTACGACCCGCCAAACCCAATGATCCTCCGGGTATGCAACAAGGGACCAACCTTTGGGGTTTGGTTTATGACTCTGTACATATGGCAACAACCCGCCTGGGAACACGGTCGAAAGGTTTTGTTTGGTTCTTCTCATTCCTGGCATGGTTTTCGCAACAACGAAAGACAGCGACTAAGCTCATTCTCTTGCTCGACGAACCGGGCATGGCACTACATGGTAAGGCCCAAGGTGACCTACTCCGTTACATAGAAGAGGAGCTTAAACCTCATCATCAGGTAATCTTTACAACGCACTCCCCGTTTATGGTTGATCCGACGCACTTCGATCGGGTTCGTATTGTCGAAGACAAGAGCACCGAGGTCGAAGATCCGCATGAAGAGGAGATTCCTGGGACGAAAGTATATACCGACGTCTTAGAAGTATCCGAAGGCAGTTTGTTCCCACTACAGGGCGCATTGGGCTATGACCTGTCACAGACTTTGTTTGTTGGTCCAAACAGTCTAATCGTCGAAGGGGTGTCGGACCTCCTCTACATTCAGAGCATTTCACCTGTACTGGAATCGTTGGGACGCGAGGGGCTGAATGAAGCATGGACAATCACGCCAGTTGGAGGGTCAGATAAAGTTCCTACCTTTGCCGCTCTATTGGGTTCGCAGAAGGATTTGAACATAGCGACATTGATAGACATTCAACAGAAAGACCGTCAGAGCATCGAAAACCTATATAAGAAAAGACTCTTGGAACAGAAGAATGTCCTCACATTCGGTGACTTTACAGGCAAGAAAGAGGCCGATATCGAGGATATGTTCGATGTTGATTTCTATTTGAAACTTGTCAATGCCGAGTATAAGGCAGCTCTCCCAAAAGCCATTGGAGTTGCCGATCTCCCAAAACGGGAAAGAGTTCTTGTCGCCATCGAGGCGTATCTGCACGATGCTCCCCTAAAGGAGAGCAAGTTTAATCACTACCGCCCTGCAAGATACTTTGCAGAGCATATCGGCACTCTTACCAAGTCCCTATCGTCTGACACCCTAGATCGCTTCGAAACGGCATTCAAAAGGCTAAACGCACTGCTCTGAATTGCGGAGCAAGTGCGTAGCAAGTGCGTTTAGAATGTGATCGGTTTTGAATGGAGAATCCGGCGATGACAATGGTGAGTAATGAACGCATATTGGGGTCCATAGGCAACAATCTACAAGCCCTTAGCGGAATTCGCGGAAAACAGGAGAATCTAATTCAGTTTGCGGAGACCCTCGGATTCTCTTTGCGCGATGTCGATCAGGGTCTTTCCCACGCTATTGTGATGGGAGGCGCGACAGGGGCTGGCGACGTCTGGCCGCTTCACTGGCAAGAAGCCCGCAATCTGCTAAGCGCCGAGCAAGTCAAACAGATCGAAGAAGCGTATGTCAAGATAATCGATCAGTTTCCCCAAGAGTTGAAAGACAAACATCCCAACGCCTTCAAGTAGCTTCAGCGATGTGTTCCTTACGATGGTCTATATGAAGAGCATTCGGTCGAAGGATGCCGCTCATAAGGACTGACTGAGCCATGTCTGAGATTCAGACGAAGATGCAAAGCGACTCTTAGGCATCATCACCCAGGCGGTCGCCTAAGGCGAGCTGCTTACGTACTAGGACGCGGCGCTTGCGATGAACAGGACTCCGCCACAAGATCATGCGCGAACTATAGCGCGGATGCCGACCGCGCAACGAATGTGATTGGTCTCTGACCTAACGATCATCGAGGGGCCCATTTCTGGCGAGCGACGGCAAGTTATTGAAAAGAAAATGATTGCGAGGCTCGGGGCAATCTTGACTCTGTATGAGGTATAGCGGCCCATCTCTGGCCTATTTATAAATAGGCATATTTGCTAGTTTTGTATATATTTAGCTGTACATTCTCCGTCTTTATGTATATTTTTGAATAGTCATATAGGCCGCTACTGTGGGTCTATAGATATACGAGAATGCCATGCTAGAAAACTTTCGCCAGCTACGTGCCCAGCAGATCGACAGGACGGTAGAGCCTCTTCGCTCGATCCCGTTGCCGCGCCCGCCCAAAGGATGGATTCGCGCGCTCCGCGAAGCGATGGGAGTCTCCACGGGCGAACTGGCGCAACGGCTTAATGCGAACCGTTCCCTGGCTCCGCAACAGGAAAAGGCTGAGGTCGATGACCGTATCACGCTGCGCAGTCTGCGCGCATGTGCGGATGCTCTGGACTGCGATCTCGTGTATGCCTTCGTTCCTCGCGGTGCCACGATTGAGAAGACCCTAGCGGCGCGCGCGCGCGCCGCCGCGTCACACACCGTCCGTCGAGTCGAACATTCGATGGCGCTTGAAGATCAGGCCAGCGGCAATCTCGATCAGGCCGTGGAAGCGGCGACACGCCGGGTCGGACGGAGCGGAACAAAACGATGACGCTCTTTACGACCGGAGAAGGAAATACCCCGCTCTCCCCGGATGAACAAGCCGACCTCATTCCCAACCTCGCAACCAAGGAGGAGCTAAATCAGTGGGAGCGCGAGAACATCATCGTCGCCTACTCGTGGGCTCTCAATACAAGGACGCTCGCCCGCGCGAACGCGCTCTCAGAGCCCTACATCCGCGAGCTGCATCGGCGCATGTTCAATCAGACATGGAAGTGGGCTGGCCTGTATCGCACTACAGAGAAGAATATAGGAATCCTTCACCACCAGATTCGGGAGCAACTGGCGGTATTGATCGGGGATACAAGCTACTGGATCGAGCACAGCACATTCTCTGCGGATGAAATCGCCATCCGATTTCATCACCGTCTCGTCTTCATACATCCATTCGCAAACGGGAACGGAAGGCACGCACGGCTCATGGCCGATGTTCTCGCCAAACTACAAGGACGCCCCGAATTTACCTGGAACGGCGCCGACATCGTTGCTCAGGGGAACATCCGGCGAGGCTACATCGAAGCTTTGCAAGCTGCAGACAGAAATGACATTGAGCCATTACTGTCGTTTGCAAGGTCTTAGAATTGGTGTCTCAGCACGAGCCGTTTAGTCAACCTGCCTCAAATCGTCATCACTTATTGACAAGTGATGACGTTTCGCAACAACGAATTGCGACACTACGCGATACGTTGGCCAACGCCGCGAGAAGCGCCGACGCGCTGCGGTGGTCTCCTGCCAGAAGCATCGTCCGGTCCATACCGCAGCCGAAGCCACTTGGCTACCTCTTGCGGATCGAAGCGTATTGCCCCGCCAACATGAAAACTCGGCAACGAACCACGAGCAGCCATGCGATAGATGTGTTTGTCGTCCACGCCAAGCAGTTCGCAGAGTTCCGCAACCTTCATGGCACCACTTCGTGCTTCCAGCTTTTCAATAAGGTTCACTACTGGCCTCCAGAGTCGGCCTTTTCCATTACATTCTTATCTCTGCGCACCGCTGTCCAATACTTCTAAGAGATGGGGCCATCTCTTTCGCTTATGGGGTATTCGTCAAAGCGATAGTTGACGTTTTGGCCCTGAAAGGTTGACAATTTTAATCCGGCATGACTTGCGTGCCTTCGCCACTCAAGCCGGAAGCGGTAGTCCGCACCGACGAGCATCGGAGGTCCGCATGAGCATCGACGATCATCTCGAATTTCGTCTTCTCAAATATTTCGTAGCCGTCGTGGAGGCAAGGACTTTCACGGCGGCAGCCGCACGTCTTCATGTTGCTCAATCTGCCGTCAGCACACAGATTCGGGCGCTTGAGGACATTCTGAATGTCCAACTCTTCGACCGCGAACACGGCAATACTCTGACCCCAGAAGGCCGACTCATGTATCGCTATGCGAAGTCGAGCCTGATGACACGCACACGTTTCATCCAAACGTTGCAAGCCATCCATTCGGCAACTCTTCAGCCGTTGCGACTGGGCTTCTCTCCCTTCGTTCAAAAGAGTTTGCTGCACTCTATTTCGGAGGTCTACAAAGAGGTGCTGCCCGATTGTGAGATGGTTCCCGAGAGCGGCGACACTGGTCAGGTTATAGAACGTATTCGGAATAGCAAACTCGACGCGGCAATCGTCACTTTGCCTGTTGTTGGAGATGACCTGGAGTCACACGTTATCGAACGCGAACCTCTGGTGGTCTGCATGAGGAACACAGATCCTCTTGTGGACTATGAGGCTGTGCCTCCACCATCCCTCGACAACAAGATCAGCATCTTTACTTATCAAAAACATCATCCGGCTGCCTATGATCGACTCGTGGAGATGTTCGCTGAGATTGGGATTACGACACGTCCCTGCGAACCGACGCAGAACATTGAGCACGTTCAATGGATGGTGAAAGAAGGCCACTGCTATTCGCTTATGCGAGCCGGACGCACGCTGATGAATGGACTCGTAACCAGACCGATTGCAGGCGTGGATTGGACCATCGACACAGCGCTTGTCGTGAGGGCAGACAATGAGAATCCAGCGCTGTATTTGTTCGTTGAAGAGTTGCTGAACCACTTCCGGCAATCAACGCATATACCCGAGAAGAAGCCAGTCGCGTCGGTTCGTGTTCGGACACAGGGACGGAAGACATCCGCCGAGAAAGACGGCGATCAGATAGATCTCTTTGCGGTCGTGGACAAACGCAAATAGCGTCCCCATCTCGAAAAGAGATGGGCTTATAACAAACAAGTATTGGACGAGTAGAAACCATCAACACTAAGCTCCGGCATATTCCCGACTGAGACCAGTCGATGGAGGTGCCGATGTCTTCAGTATGCAGTGTTGTTAATCCCCGCAGTACAGCCCACTCTCATTGCTCGTCTCGCAGGCGGCGAGTGCAACTCATTTCCCGAAAACTACTTCACGCAGCGCGTGTGATGGGGCCGACGCTTGTCGCGCTCACGTTCGCAGGCGTTGCTCATGCCCAGGGAACGATGGACTTTTCCGGGGCGCAAACGCTTATGACAACCTTCAAAACTTTTGCCATCTATGCTGGCGCGATCATCTGCTTCGGCGGCTTGATTTTTGCTGGAATTCGCATGATGAGCGGGAGATTTCAGGATGCGATCCCAGGACTTTTCGGTGCGCTGTTCGGTGCCGGAGTGCTCGGCTGGGGAGCGGGCTGGATAGGCAGTTTAACAGGTCAATCGATGTAGGAGGTGCATCGATGGCGAAGCGGGGAGAACCGTTACCAATCAATGGCGCACTGAATCGACCCAGGACCAAATTAGGTCTCGAACTGTCAGCGTGGATGTCCATTGTCTTCGTCACGGTGACGGTTTTCCTCGCCGGTTTCAAATGGCTTGCCATCTTCAGCTTTCCCGCGTTGCTACTCGGCGCATGGCTGGTCGTTCGCAAACACCCCAAGATGTTCCAACTCTGGTCCTTGAGCCTAAAGCAAAAGAGTTACTATGACCCACGCAAATAACGCACCGTGGTTTACCAAGGCAGGAGCAGCGAGCGGCATCATGCCTATCTCGCACTTCGTCGGCCCGCATACCTTCGCCCTTAAAGGCGGCGGCTACGGTTGCCTGTTTTCTTTAGACGGCATCGACCCAGAGAGCCGCACCGACGAGGATCTTGACGTGCGTGTGCGCGGCGTCGAAGCGGCCCTGCGGGGACTACCGCAGGACTCATGCCTCTACCAGTACACCCGCGTACTGGCTGGCTTTGATCTTCCCAGGCAGGCGCAGTATGCGAACCCTGTTACTACATCCTTCGCAAAAGATCGGATCGAGTTTCTGGAAAAGACAGCCGGGTTTCGCCGGATCGACCTGCACTGGTGCCTGACCGTCGAGCCGGACGCCGGCAGTATATTCAGCCAAAGACCGAAGGAACATAAAGGTTCCACCGACCGCCAGCTCTTCGAGCTGGAAAAGGCCGCGACCATCCTTGAAGCGCACATGAGCGATTCCATCGGCCTGAAGCTGTTGGACAAAGAGAGCACATTCCAGTTCTTCAGTTACTTATTCAATCTGGAGGAATGGGCATCGCAGACCCATCTACGTTCGGACAACGGCGTTGACCGGCAGCTTGTTACCTCCCCGGTTGAGTGGCATAGCGACTACCTCCGCATCGGACGCCGCTATGTGCAGATGTTTCCCCTTATCAATACGCCCGAAATCTCTCGTCCGTGCCTGTTTACGAACCTCATGGACCTCGATTGCGACAGTGTTCTGTGCTCCGTGTGGAGACCCCGGCCCGACAGCGCCACCCGGAAAGAGGTTACGAATCAGGAGAAGTTTTTGGAGTTCTTCAAGCTCTCGCCATTTCAACGCCTGATGAGCGGCAGGAATACGGCACCACTTGAGACCACCGCCACCGCGAAAGCCGTTGCGGGGAACGTCGAGAGCCTGACTGAAGTAGTCTCGTCGCTCGACAAGCTGGCCCAGGGTGACTACGCCTTGCGGTTGTTGCTTTCCGCCAGCACCGCCGCGGAGCTGCGTGCCGCCACTCCCACCATCCATCGCCTGTTTGTGGATGCGCGCGCGCCCATTATCGAAGAGACCTATGGCAATCTCTCCGCGTTCTATGCGATGTTCCCCGGCAACCGGCAATTCAATGTGTACCCGTTATGGCTGAGAGAAGACCACCATGCCCGCCTCTCCTCTGTGTTCGCGCCGCACCTCGGACACCCGCACTCCGAGGACTTGGATGCGGAGTACCTGAATATCTTCGAGACACGGACGCGGACGCCGTACTTTCAGGATGCCTATGTGAACGGTGTACGGGTGCAGCTCATCATCGGTCCTACGGGCACAGGCAAAAGTGTTCACGCGAATCAGATGTTGAGCCTGGAACAGAAGTACGGTGGGTTCACCTTCATCTTCGACATCGGGGGTAGCTATGAGAGTGTGGTCGAACTCTATGGCGGTCGGATCGATCGGGTGGGCAAGGATGGTCCGCGCATCAACCCATTCGCGCTTGAGCCGACCGAATCCAACATCGCATTCCTTCATTCGTTCGTCAAGCTATTGCTTACTAACTCCGGCGCGACGATAGGCCCGGAGGACGATGACGAAGTTTTCAAATCCGTAAAAGGCATCTACAACCTGCCACAAGCGATGCGGCGGCTTGGGAACCTTACCCTGCCCAAGCACCTCGACCGTTACATGGCGAAGTGGAAGGATCAGGGCGTCTATCACGCGATCTTCGACAACGCCGAAGACAGCCTCACCATGTCCCGGCTCCAGTGCTTTGACTTCCAGGGAGTCAACAACAAGCAGTATGCAGACCTGATTGAACCGCTCATGGTCTGGATACTGCGCCGCATCGACGAGATCGTCTACGACAAGAAGAACCTCGGTGTTCCCAAGCATGTGTTGATCGAAGAGATTTTCTCGAACATGAAGAACAAGCAGCTCCTCGAAGGTGCTTTGGCTTCGATCAAGACGGTAAGGAAGAACCTCGGCGGCGTCACCATGATCGGTCAGTCCGCAAACGACCTCGGCGAGAACGCCGACTCGATTGTGAACTCCTGCACGTCGTTTCTCTTCCTTCCCGATGCGACGTTCAATCGCAGGTTCTATGGCGAGTTATTCAAGCTGAGTGACGAGCAGTTAGACCTCTTCGAGAGTCTACGACCACGCGAGGGGCTGTATGTAAGGCGCGATGGAATCACGAAGGTTGTCACTCTCAACCTCGACTCCAGAAGTTACGCGAAGTTTTCGACCAAACCGAAGGACAAGGTGCGACGTTCCAAGCTGGTCGAGATGTATGGACTCCATGAAGGCATCGAGCGTTTCGCCCAGGGCGAGACAGTATAGCAGCACCCCATTCTCAAACCACGGAAAGAGGATCATCCATGAAGCCACGCCTGTTCTTGCCCATAGCCGCCGCAGCCATCAGCACGGCGGGCTTCGCTCAAACCCTGCATCTCCAGCCCAGCGCACCTCGCACTCTCGTCATCACCGACTCCGCACCTCCACCTGTGGTCCGAGTCGGCCTGCTCCAATCGACGCTGTTTGAGCTGCCTACAGGGGAGAAGGTTGTAACCGTATTCGGCGGCGATACGAACAGTTGGATATTTGACGCAGGCCATGTGGCCTCCCGGTACGTGTCCATCAAACCGAAGATGGCGGACGAGACGACCGACGTTCACATCGTCTCCGATCACGGTAACGAGTACACGATTGAGTTGCGTGAGATTTCGAGCGAGAAAGACAATCCTCACTTTGACTCGAAGATTTACATCTCGTCGAGCGATGCGAAGGCCGCCGATAACATCGCAAAGGCGCCGACGTTTATCCCGGCAGCGGAGGCTGAGGCGAAGGAGGCGCAGCTTAAGAAGGAGGCCGACGACGCGAAGAAAGCTGCGGAGGCAGACCACAAGGCGGTTGCCTCCGCAGCCGAGACCTTCAAAGCCAACTATCCCGGCACGCTGCACTTTGATTACACCTGGGATCAGAAAAAGGGCGCGGCGCTTGGCATTCAGCAGATATGGCGCGATGACAAGTTTACCTATCTGCGTGGGCAGTTTCAGGAGACCCCGGCTCTGTACGAGGTGAAGGACAAGAAGCCCTCGCTCATCAACTTCGATTACAACAACGGACTGTACACGGTGCCGAAGGAGTTGGAGAGTGGCTATCTCGCCATCGGCAAGCAGAAGGTTGAGTTCCATCGGACGGGAGAGAGGAACTAGCCATGCCAGAACCGAATCAGAATCCCCCTGCAACCGTGCCAGAGCAGCCCGAGGCGTCCGCGCCGATCAATAAGCGGCAACCGCTTCTCATCCTGCTCTTCGTTATCTTGCTGGTCTTCGTTGTCTCCAGCGTTGTGACTGCGACTAAGAAGGCCGCGCCGCTCAAGAGCCAGTTGACTGCGAGACCCGCCACGGCAAATCCGCAACAGGTCAATTCGTTCGAGACGCAACAGGAGCAAGTCGCCAAGAAGGATCAGGAAGTGCAGCGGCAACAAGCGGCGACGGCCGCGTTGCTCGCCGCAATCCAGGGTGCGGATACACCCGGCCCCGAAGCATCGGGCGCACCGCCGATGACGCCCGCGCAGAGAGCTGCCATGTATGGCACCGGCAATCCAAACGCCCCGCAGGCAACGTCGCAGATGTCCGAACGGCAAGCCGAAGCAAAACAAGCCGAACTAGCGCGGGAGAAGCAACACCAGAACGCCATCAACAGCGATACGGTCGCGGTGGACTTCTCACAAGTTGAAACCGCATCAACGGCAGCGCATCCCGGCGCGGCGTCCGCGCCGATCGCTGGCGAGGATCGCCATGCTCCCAAGCCTGCTACGGACACCCCGGAGAAGCCAGAGCCGAAGGACGCAGCCATCGACAAATACGACTTCGACAGCTACGACGGCAAACTGTACCGGATCTTCGAGGGCAGTGTCTTTGAGGGCGTCGTGACCAACCATATCGACGGCGGCCTTGCTGGTCCGATCCTGATTATGCTCACGACCGATTACTACTCGCACGACCACCAGCAACTTTTACTGCCACAAGGCACGCGGCTAATCGGAAGCGTGCAGGCGGTCAATTCCAGTCAGGCTCGCAAGATGGTGGTTTCCTTCCACCGTGCGATATGCCCAGACGGATTTTCCGTCGATCTCGACAAGTTCGCCGGCCTCGATCCATTGGGCACGACCGGGCTTGCCACCAAGGTAGACAACCGATATTTCCAGACGTTCGCCGTCGCTGCCGCGATTGGCGGGTTAGGAGGTCTCGCACAGATCGGTAACAACAACATCCTTGATCCCTCAGCTCAGATTCGCAATGGCGTTACGTCACAAACCAGCGAAGAGGGTGAACAGATTCTTAATCACTTTCTCAACCGCCTTCCGATTATCACGCTCAAGGAAGGTTCTCGCGCACGGGTCTATATCGGCCGTGACATCCTCATTCCTTCCTACGCAGAGCACCGCGTCGAACCCGTTATGTGACTTCAGGAGCCACCCATGCAACTCAATCTCAACAAACTTCGCATCGGAGCGTTCGTCTCTGCGCTCCTCTTCCTCACCGCCTTGCCCAGTCAGGCACAGTTCGGCGGTGTCGTCTTCGACCCAACCCAATCCGCCCATGCTCTCCAACAGATCGAGCAGAACATCCAGAACAGCGTGACGTGGCAACAGCAACTCGCAAATACCATCCAGTTGCTCGCCACTGCCGACAAGGACTACCAGCAAGCCATCACGACCTACAACATGATCCACGGCAATCTCCAGAACTTCAGCAGCAAATCCATCTGGAGAACTATCCAGTCGCAGCTCACGATGGCGAGCTTCGCCAATCAATACGGCGAGACGACCGGGCTACAGTCTGCGATGAACGGTCAGGCACCCGGCACCGCGAGCATGGTCTGGAGGCTGATGAACCTTGGACTCAACTCCACGTCGTCATCGTTTCTAAGTAGCCAGGTGCTCGGAACCAGCCATGCTCTCGCAACACTCACGCGCATGGAAGCGATGGACGGCGTATCCAGTCAATGCCTCAACTCTGTCGGGGATTACAACTGGCAGCGCAATAACAATCTGCAACCGCAAGGCTCTCTATCCCAATCGCAGTTTGACACTACTTCCTTCACCTCGACCGAACTTCAGCAACTCAATCTCGTCAACATGGGAAACGCGCACCATTTGAACGAGACGCAGGCGCAGGGCGCACTCCATGCTTGCCAGGCGGCGCAAGCCGCTGTGCAGAACATGGCCCAGCGCACCGCGGCTGCGGATGAGATCAACAATGCGGCCTTTGTCCAACAGCAACGGACAACCTTCTCCTCCGCGCCCGCAAACAGCTCCGGCACCTGGCAAACCTACCTGCCATAACAAGGAGGCACCATGCAGCAAGCACTCAAGACGAAGCTCCTGGTCGGGATTCTGGCCGCCCTCACTGCTCTCGGCGTCCTTATCGCCCATCAGCTTCAAACCAGTCACCAGACCGCCGTAGATGTACACAAACTTGCGGACGAGCGGGAGAAGGCAGAGCAAATCGACCGCGACGACAAAGCCGATATCCAAAAGATCCGCGAACGCAACGCTCAGAAAGCAGCAGCTCCACCACAGTAATTGCAGAACCAGCTCACTTTCACACAAGGGAGTACCCACACAATGATCCTTCATCCTATGGCCTCCCTTGCGTTTTTCCTGCAAGCCGGTCCCGGCGTCGATTGGCTATACCAGTTCACCAACAACCTGACCAACCTGACGACACAGAACGGCGACGCTCTCTCTTCCATCGGCATGACGCTTTTAGCCTTCGTCAGCCTCATCAAACTTGTCCGCATGGTTGCTCATTGGAACATCTCGACCATGACATTCAGCCTTAGCGCCCAGCCGGTTCGCATTGGCGACCTCGTGGAGTTTTTGATGCAGCTCATCATCTGCCTGCTCATCATCAACTACTGGGTCACGCCGTTTCCAGGAGCGAGTTTCGGATTCAACCATCTGTTCTCTTACTTCGCGCAGGTCATCGTTGCCGCCCTCGACCAGAACTCACTGAGCCAACTACAAGACGCTTTTAGCACGGCCTTGAACGGAACGCCGCAGCCAAACTACCTCGCACCAATGGAGATTCTCACGTATCTACTTGTTTACGTCTTCGTGGGTCTTGCAGGCGGAATTTTGTTCCTGGTCAATTGCTCTTCGTTCATCTTCTATGGGGTGGCGGCGCTCTTCGGACCTCTCTTTGTTCCACTCCTGATGAGCCGGACATTCCGTGGCAAGTTCTACAACTTCGTAGACGTTCTGTTGAGCTTTGCGATGATCCGTGCCGTCTCTGCCGCATTCATCTTTGTGTGGTCGGGATTCCTCATCACCTTCCTCCAACAGACCTTCAACGGCGATTACTCATTACCCATGTGGATTGCCAACCTCTACGGGGTGATCGCTGTATTCATTGCCTTCATCCTCAACATGGCGATGGTTCCAACCATCACACAGACGCTCTTCGGCGGCGGCTCGGGCGCTGCCGGAAGGGTGATGCAGATCGCGGAGACGCTCGTGGTGCGAGCGGCAATGATTGCGGCGGCGGCCTGATGCTCTCACTCCTCTGTGCGTACCTTTGTGTTCCACGTCGCCTCCGCTTCGTTCTTCGGTGGCTGGCGGCGGCTTTCTTGATTGTCGTTCTGACAATGGTTCTCGTGCTCTTCTACCGCGTCCTTACGACTCTGCCGGAGCATCACGGAGGGATTCTCCATCCACGGCCTCATCAGCCCTTGTCCCCCGACTTCATCCTGTACCGCTCAAGCCGGCAGTATCACGTCACCAAGGAGGGTCTGTGATCCCTGACAACCTTACTCCCAACCAAGTCCTTCTCACCGACGAGATCGCCAACGAGAAGTACGTCGGATTCTATGCTGAACGTAGGCTGAGTCGCATGGTCATCATGGCGGGCAGCGTGCTTCTTCTCGGGTCGTTCGGTGTGATTGTTTCGCTCTCCCACCGTCCCGTTCAGAATCGCTACATCCGCATCGACGAGATGGGCAAGGCGACCGCAATTCAGTATTCAGACCTCGCCTACTCACCGCGCGAGGGCGAGGTGCGAACCTACCTCACGGATTGGGCCAACTATCGCTACACCATCAACCGCGAGACCATCTCGAAGAAGTACCCGATGAACTACTACTTCCTTTCCACGCAGCTCGCAAATCAGTACATGGGAGAGGACAACGCCACCCATCTGGTCTCGCAAGTCCTCGCCAATCAGATCGAGCAGAGCGATGTTGAAATTGATGGTGTCACCATCACGTCCATGTCCCAGGAGACCGTCAAAGACACACTCATTGCGCGTGGTACGGCACTCGTGAACATCACGAAGATTTACTCCCCGCGCTACTCCCGCCAGCCCCGCAAAGAGCATTGGGTACTGTCCGTGACTTACTACCTGAATCCGGCGCAAGTGAGTCTCGCCGCGCAGACCTTTCCCCAGTTCGAGACCATCAATCCACTTGGCCTCACCATCACGGAGTTCCATGAGAACAGGCTGTCCGTTGAGTCGATTGATCCGTCCGCCCCTCAACAGACGCTAGGCGCTCCGACATTGCCCGGAGTTCCAGCCGCACCACGCCCGATAGAGGCCGTCCGATGAGCTGGGATCTCGTGCTCGGTTTCTTCCCCGAAGAGATGCAGAGGCTCATCCTCGACACCACCATCTCCGACCTGATGATTAATGGGACGACGGGGGTGTTTGCCGACCGCAACGGGATGGTAGAGCACATCCCTCTCGCCTCTGCACTGACGACCGATACGCTGCTGGCCGCAACCCAACAGATTGCCCGGAAACTCGGCCAGAATCTCTCTGACCAGAACCCGATTCTCAATACGCGGCTCCCGGATGGCTCACGTGTCGCCGTCGTAGGACCGCCAGCATCCATCAACGGCATCACCATGACCATCCGAAAATTCAACCGCTGGTACAGTTCCGATGAGTTGATTGCTTCGGGCAGCTTACCGGAGCAGGTTCGGGATACCGTAGTGCGGCTGGTCGGGGAGAGAAAGAACGGCATCATCAGCGGTGGGACAGGCAGTGGTAAGACAACCTTGATGAAAGCCTTGCTCGACCACGTTCCATTGCATGAACGATTGATCGTAATTGAGCAGCCAGCGGAGCTAAAGGTAGCACATCTCAACGCTATCCGTTGGGAAGCTGTCGAGGCAATTCCCGGTCAGGTTGCCATCACTCCGAGTCAGCTTTTGGCTGCCGCTCTGCGCCACCGTCCCGACCGCATCATCATGGGCGAGATACGCGATGAGTGCGGCTATGACCTCTTGCAAGCCATGAACACAGGGCACGGCGGAACGCTATCGACCATCCACGCAAAGTCCGCGTGGGACGCTCTCAATCGGCTATCGGATTTGGCACTGAGTGCCAGGCCCAATCTGAATCATTCCTTTGTGCGCTCCGAGACCGCAGAGGCCATCGACTTCGTTCTCTATTGCGAGCGCGATCACGCTGGCAAACGCCGCGTCCGCGAGTTGATTCACGTCACTGGATACAACCACGCGGAGCAGTCCTTCCAGACCGAGGACATGTATCGTGCTTCGGCTGGTGTCGCTTGAAAGGAGCAGCAACGGTGAGCACAGGACAAAGGGCAGCTCTGGAACGGCTGATTGCGATTGCACAAAGCGATACCGGGCAGGCACGGCGTGTCTCTGATCTTCTACTGGCATGGTGGAACGCTGCCAGTTGCGGAGGCTTTGACCTTACTACCTTATGGTTGGTTGACCGTTCGATCGCGGATGACATGGTGACCGTCTTCAGCTACATCGCGCGTGCCAATGCCTACCCCGACACTCTCGGCTTCAATGCTGAGTTCCAGTCCATCGTGCGCGGCTGGCGGCCAGAGATTGCGGATTGAACCGAACACTATTGGAGCGATGCAATGGATCTTCTTGGCCTCAATGTGACGAACAAGCCCTCAAGCAGACGATGTGCATTTGAGCGTAGCCGCGCCGAACAGAAGACGCGCGAATCAGGTTGCGATATGCGGCTCTTTGCCGGAGGTCTGGTCGGGGAGAGTGAATCTGGATTGCCGGCATACGTCATTGGCAGGAAGCGGATGAGTTCATTGTTCAACTGTGTGTCTCCAACCACGAATCCCGCTGTTACTCGGTCACTGCTTCGGGGGCAAACCGACGCCCGGCGGCAGGCTCGCTCTTCTGCTTCGGCTACGCCGCCTTCGGTTACGGTTTCCATCTGCGACGGACCCTCCGTAAATGCAGAGCTTCGGCCTTGGGAGTCGGCCCCACTCGCTAGGCTTTGCCAGGTGTGACCCGAGCAAGATCGGGAATTCAAAAACGGAGACACATCATGTATCAGAACAAAGCAATCCTCATGGGCTTCATCGGCAACGACGCAGAAGTTCGCACCGGCAAGAACGACCAGAAGTTCACCACGTTCTCCCTCGCCACCAAGTCCTCCTACAAGAACAAAGAGTCCGGCGAGTACATCTCGCGCACCGAATGGCATCGCTGCATCGTCTTCGGCAAGTTCGGCGAGTTCGCGGCCACGCTCACCAAGGGCGCACATATCCAGCTTGAGGGTGAGATTCGCCACACCGAATACACGCCCAAGAAAGCCAAGAAGCCAGTACGCTCCGACAGCGTTCGGGTCACTTCCATCCTCAAACTCGACCGGGTGGAGAAGGCCGCCCCGGAAGACCTGGACAACGAGCCGGAGCCGTCCGACGACATCCCCTTCTAGGGGTGTCGTAACCGCTATGGAAGCCCGGCTAGTACCGGACTTCCATAGCTTTCCTTTCTGAGGTGTAACGATGAATCAAACCGCCGCCGATTTTCTCACCCGTTGCTTCGCCCCCGCAGAGACGATTGCTGTCCTGTTTCGCCGCGACGATCCCGCCTCCACAACGCAGCGCGTTGTGTCCTTGGAACGAGTGCTTGCGCCTCGTTATCTCGGCTGGCTCTCGCATGAGAACGGCACCGGAGCGAACGTCTACGTAGCTGCCAATCCGCTTCACTCCGGCAGCCGCAAGCGCACCAAAGAGAGCATCGCGTCCGTCCGCCATCTATATATAGACATCGACATGGACGGAGACGCCCGTCTCGCTGCGCTCCGCGCATCCGATGCCGTGCCCACGCCGACCGTGATCCTTTCCACGTCACCGGGCAAGTATCAGGTGCTATGGCGCGTCGATGGCTTCGACTTTGCGCGTCAGGAACAGACACTCAAGTTGCTCGCCATCGCGTTCGGCGGCGATCCTGCCTGCACCGACTGTAACCGCGTCCTCCGCGTCCCCGGTTTTCTGAATTGCAAGTATTCTCCCGCGCACTATGTCGCGGTCGAAAACCCCAGCGATTCCGTCTGGACTCCCGCCGACTTCCGCCTTGATATTGCTGCGGTCGATGCCATGCTCTTCCACCATGCCATCCCGCCCCGGAAGCAGCCCGGAAACCACAGCAATTCGGAGAGCGATTGGGCATGGGTTTCCCATGAGCTTGCCCACGGCAAAGATGCCGTGAAACTCACGCGAGAACTGGTTTCACGGAGATCCGACAAGCCCAACCCGCTTTACTACGCACAGCGCACGGTTGATATTGCATCGGCCCGCCTCTGGCTTATCGAAGGCATCCGCATTGACGACGTGATCACGATGCTCGAATCCCGTCGTCGCTTTGAGTTTCCCGCTGCACTTTGCTCCGCTCGTGCGCGGGAGATTGCCACCACCGCGCAACGGATGATTGTCCGCAAGATGTCCGCCTGATTCATCACCCAAAGGAGAACGTAATGCCCCTACTAGAAGTCGTCCAGACCCGCCACCTCAGCGCCTCCATTCGGCTGACCGATACGACCGCTACACAGGTCGATCAGTACGCCGCTTTCATCCACGCTTCCGCCGATGAAGTCGTAGAGCAGGCGCTTGCTTATGTCTTCTCCAAAGACCGCGACTTTCAGGAGTTCCTGAAGTCGCCGGACGCGCAACGCATTACGCCCACCTTGCGCGTCCGTAGAGCAGCGGCCAATGATGCAGCGGAACCGCCTGCTAAGAAGCCTGCAATCGGGGTGCAGTCTCCAGCACAAACCCCGGCAGTTGTGACGGTGTTGAAGGCATGATCCTCCATCAGAATCTGTGGCAGGACCACAGCGGCGCTTTGCGCCGGAAGAAGATTGACACTCCACCCCTCACAGGGTGCTGCTAAGGAACTTTCGCTCCTTGTAGCGATCTTGCTTAGCAGTATGGATTTACTCAAACTGCGGTTCCTTACAAGGAACCTAGCGAAGGAGGCGCAATGCCCATCCAAAACGATCCATCGGCGAGCAGACCCGGACGGTTGCGGGGCCGCGCACGTAGAAGCCAGAGCATAGGGGCGAAGCTCACAGAACAGGAGGAATCACTGATCCTGGCCGCCGCTGAAAAAGCAAGCAAAGCGCCCGGCGAATGGGCGCGGGAGGTGTTGCTACGTTCCGCACGGACTCGCGATTCTTTGCAGGAGTCCATGTTGTTTGTCGAGTTGCAGGCGCTTCGCCTCCTGCTGGTCAACACCTTGGAACCGATTCTACGCGGGGAAAAGATGACGCCAGAGCAGTTCAAAGAAATGCTCCGGTACGTGAAAACCAACAAACGCAAAGCAGCGGCAGACATGCTTGCCAGCTATGCAGAAGGGACAACAGAACAGCCATGACGGACACACAATGGGGACGGAGAGAGACCATCGTTCGTCCACCTCACTATCCCGTATACAGCTTTGGAGCCGTCCTCGTTGCACTCGCCGTCGCCGCTCTCTGTGTCTATCTCCATCTTGCTTTCGCAATGAGTCCGCTACAACGCTACTATCTCTCCTGCTACGTCGAAACGGGCTTCCTCGGCACGATGCGCCAGAGCAGCGAGTACCAGGTTGTGACGGTAGCCGACCGCCAGCATCACACCCGGCCTGTCACCGAGGCCGACGTGCAGCCAGGTTCCACGCCACAGCCAATCGGAAGACCAATTCCGCTAGCACTTTCCCCGGCAGCTCGCGCCGCAGGCGTTGTCTTTCTGTATCGGGGAGCGAAGGTCGCTTACAGGAATCGACCGCTTCATGACTACCTGCGCCGTTTCGTTTACGACGGAGATACATTCGTGGGCATCTTTCGTTTTCCTCTCTTGTCCGGGCTGGCCGCCATTCTTTTCCAGCTCCCGTTCGCCGTCCTGAAGGACGTGCTACGGCTGAAAGAGATGAAGTATGGCCGTCTGCTGAAAGGGCCAGTGTTGGTCTCGCCGAAGGGCTTCAACCAGGCCATCAAGGGCGATGGCGTCGGCTTCCAAACCACCGAATCGAAAGACCTCATGCGTATCCCCCAGCGTGCCGAAGGCCAGCACATCGAGTTGATGGGCGATACAGGAACAGGCAAAACGAGACTCATCATGCAGCTCCTTGTGCAGATCAGAGAACGGGGACACTCTGCCATCGTTTATGACCCCGCGTGTGAGTTCGTACAACGATTCTATGACCCCACTACAGACATCATCTTGAATCCTCTGGATGCTCGCTGCCCCTATTGGGGGCCATCCGAGGAGCTTCGCCGCCGCGCCGAGGCGAAGGCCATTGCCGCGTCGCTGTATCAGCCGACCACGGACAAGAAGGGCGAGTTTTTCACCGAGACGCCACAGAAAATCTTTGCCCATCTGTTGACCTTCGGCCCGAGTCCGCAGGAGTTGGTGGAGTGGATGGCGAATCCCGATGAGATCGACCGCCGCGTACAGAATACGGAGATGGCGATGATGATTGCAAAGGGCGCGCAGCAACAACGGAACGGCGTTCTCGCTTCGCTTGGCTTGATTGCGGACAGTCTGCGAATGCTGCCAAAGAAGGAGACAGCCCAAAGCCATTGGAGCGCAACCGATTGGGCGGAGCACCGGAAAGGATGGATCTTCCTTACGTCCAAGCCCAGCGAACGTGAGGCGCTACGGCCACTCCACAGTCTCTGGATTGACTTGCTAGTTTTGCGTCTCCTCAATGAACCAAAGCAGAGTCAACATCCCGTGTGGTTTGTGCTGGACGAATTGGCCAGCTTGCAACGGCTACCTCAACTCCATACCGCCATCACAGAGAACCGCAAATCAAAGAACCCATTGGTGCTCGGCTTCCAGGGCAAGGCTCAGCTTGAGATGATCTACGGGCATCTGGCCGAGGTCATGCTATCGCAGCCCACGACGAAGATTTTCCTGCGAACCACGGAACCGAAGGCCGCCGAATGGGTATCAAACGCCATCGGGAAAATCGAGATTGAGCGTCTGCGTGAGACGCACTCCACGGGCCTTAGAGCCGGTAATAACTTCAGCATCGAGCGCCAAGTTGAACCGCTGGTCCTCGACTCGGAAATCTCCGGACTTGCCGACAAACACGCCTTCCTCAAGCTTGGAAACCACGTCGCCCGCTTCTCATTCGAGTATCGGAACATCCCCATCACGCAGCCTGCCTTCGTGCCCCGTCCACTGGAAGATGACGACCTGACGTTCGAACCTAAAACCCTCACGAAGAAGCCGTCAAAGTCTGTAAGCATAGCGACTCCGAGCGTAGACCATGCGACGGAAGATGAACCGATAGAGACGGGATTCTCTCTGGGTGACTAACTATGCTAACCATCTCCAAGCCGTTGTCCGCAGCACAAGCGCAGAAGTACCACGCCGCAGAGTTCACAGCGGCTGAACAGAACTATTGGAAGCAGGATGACCGTACCCTCGGCGAGTGGCATGGCAAGCTGGCGGACAAGTTTGGTCTCGCCGGGCCCGTAGATGAAGAGCACTTCGCTCGGCTGGCCGATGGCCAGCACCCCGTCACCGCCGAACAGCTTGTCATCCACCGCCAGGTTCAGGAGTACACCGGCTCGGATGGAAAGTCTGTCGCACCCGTCGAGCATCGCGCCGGTTGGGACGCTACTTTTTCCGCACCCAAGTCTGTATCGCTCACGGCGCTGGTGGGCGGCGATCACCGCGTGCGCGAAGCGCATGGAGAAGCCGTCAATGTCGCCTTGAGTGAATTGGAAAGATATACGCAGGCGCGCATCGGCGGGAATCGTCCGGCCGAGACGACGGGCGAGTTCGTCGCCGCCAAGTTCGAGCATGATACCGCTCGTCCCGTGGACGGCTACGCCGCGCCGCAGCTCCATACCCATGCAGTCATCTTCAATGTCACCGAACGCAGCGACGGCAGCACCCGCGCACTCCAACCTCAGGGGTTGTTCGACAGTCAGCAGTTCGCGACTGCCGTGTATCAATCGGAGCTTACCTACCGGCTTCGAGGTCTCGGCTACGAAATCGAGCCGGGTCGCAGTGGAGCTCCCGAGATCAAAGGTTACTCGCAGGAGTACCTTGATGCTTCTAGCCCGCGTAGTCAGCAGATACGAGACCATCTGGAGAAGACGGGATATCAAGGGCCGGAAGCGGCTCAGATCGCCGCTCATTCAACGCGGGACCGGAAAGAAATCCACTCACCCGCTGAGGTGCTGGCCGCGCATCGGCAGATCGCCGCCGAGTTCGGCAACCAAGCCGATCAAGTAGTGATGGAGGCGCGAGGACGTGCTCAGGAACACGCGCCAGAGCGCGACCGCAACAGTTCGGAACAGGCCGCTCGGCAGGCTGTCACCTACTCCCGCGATCGCAACTTTGAGCGAGAGGCCGTCACCGACGAACGCGACCTCTACCGCGATGCCTTGCGACGCGGAATGGGACAGACGACCTATCTTGAAGTTCGCACCAACTTGGAGGCCCGCATAGCGTCCGGTAAACTCCAAAGGGTCACTGGCCAGAAGCATGACTCTGGACGGCAACTCACCACAGTTGAAATGATCCGAGCGGAGAAAGAAGTCATGCGCCGCATGACGGAGGGACAGAATCAGGCATCGCCAATCATGTCGATTCAGGCCGCAGTTCGTCTCACTTCGTCCACCGAGCTGCTCAATGCTGCGCAGCGTGAAGCCATTGAGCAGATACTAACCTCTCGCGACGTTGTGCAAGGACTGCAGGGGCGGGCAGGCGGAGGCAAGTCCACAGCCTTGCGCAGCGTTCGCGAGGGTGCGGAGCAGCGAGGCTATATCGTCGAGGGCTTTGCCCCTACTTCCCGCGCAGCTCAGCAGCTCCGTGAGGTCGGGGTATCCGCAGATACGCTGCAGGGCTTTCTCGTTCGCCCAACAGAATCCAGTAACAGTCGTCACCTATTCATGGTCGATGAGTCCAGCCTTGCCAGCACGAAACAGATGCGCGACTTCCTACGCAAGCTCGGTCCCGAGGATCGGGTCTTGTTGATAGGCGATACACGTCAGCACCAAGGAGTCGAAGCGGGAAAGCCCTTCGAGCACTTGGTCCAGGCGGGAATGAAAACCGCCGAACTAGACCAGATCGTGCGCCAGAAGGACCCTGATTTGCTCCGTGCCGTCGAGCACCTGTCGCGCGGAGAGATCGCTCAGGGCGTTGCCCTTCTCGAACAGCAAGGTAGGGTGACGGAGATCGTGGCGCCGGAGCGACGTATCGCGGCGATTGCCCGTGAGTATGCCGCGAGCCCCGAGAAGACCCTCGTCGTCTCGCCCGATAACGCGTCCCGCCGACAGATCAATCAGGCGGTTCGGGCAGAGCTTCAGGAACGGGGTATCGTCGATTCCAACAATCATGCCATGCGCGTCCTTGCGCCGCGCTCGGATATGACGGGCGCTGACCGCACCTGGGCGGCTCGCTACGAGATCAACGACGTTGTGCATTACCAGCGCGGTAGCAAGAGTATCGGCATCGAAGCTCAAAGCTACGTCAGGGTTATCGCCACGCAACCTAACGACAACTTGCTCACCGTCGAGAAGACTAACGGAGAGCGCTTGACGTACGATCCGGCACGGCTGCATGGCATCAGTGCCTACCGGGAACTGGATCGAGAGTTCGCCATCGGAGACCGGCTGCAATTTAACGCACCGAACCGGGAATTGGGTTTTGCTAACCGTGACCTCGGAACCGTCGAGCGGATCGACCGCGATGATCAACTCTCCGTACGCATGGACAATGGCAAGACCATATCGTTTAGTGCGACCGAAATGCGGCATTTCGATCACGGTTATGCAGTGACCAGTCACAGCTCTCAAGGACTCACCGCGGATCGCGTCTTAGTGAATATTGATTCGAAGGTCCACCCAGAGCTTATCAATGAAAGATTCGCTTACGTCGCCATCTCTCGCGCCGCCCACGACGCCCAACTTTATACGGATTCTGCCGCTTCACTCACGTCGAATCTGAGCCATGCCGTCACGAAAACGTCGGCGGTTTCAATTGAACCGACCCTTGATGCGGGCTTGTCCATGCAAGTGTAGTTCTTTCGCCCCCGATACCTTTGCTCGGTATGTTTCGTAAAGCTTCCTAACCGCCTTCGCAAATTTGGTTCACAACGATCCGGCCCATTCCTGTAACAGCACGGCATAGTATGGAACCTCCACAGAGGAGGACGAAGCTATGATCGATGGTCTCTCCCACTTACCGAGTGTCCGGGCCCGCCACGCCGAAGCACCTCTTTTGCAGGAGCGTGAACAATTTCTCCAATACCTCTATGTTCGTGGTTCGAGCCGTTTGTACATTCGTGCCACGGCGGCCTATCTCATTCATATCGTCCGGGTGATGCAGTTGACCTCGCTACGATTGACGGAACTCGCAGAGATCGAGAAAGCGGGTCAGTCTTGGGCAACCTACGTCGGCCCGCATCGAAGAAGTCCTATCCAAGGGTCCCCAGAATCCTTTACTCGCGTTGCGCGACTGTGGTTCGAGTTTCATGGCAGCCTGGTTGTTCCTGCGCCCCCGCCCTTCGCGAAACAGATAACCGAATACCAGGATGACTTAAGGTCCGGCCAAGGCTTGGCTCCAGCCACCGTTCGTGGCTACAGCACGAAGACTCGTGTGTTTCTCGAATGGCTCGCCTCTCGCGACGGCACTCTGGAGTTCATTCAACCCTCTCGAATCGCCGAATACTTGACAGAGCGTCGCGCCGCTGGTGACGCTCTCGGCTTCCTCGCGGCGCAATGTCAAGCATTACGCTCCTTCTTCGGCTATGCGGAGATTCGAGGCTGGTGCCCGCCCGGAATCCCTTGGAGCATCCGCAGTCCGCGAGTTCCTAGTTATAAAGGCCCACCACGCGGCCCCGCTTGGGCGGATGTTCGCAAGCTGCTTCGTTTCACCAGCGGACCGACGCCCAAAGATCTCCGCGCGCACGCTATTCTGCTCTTGTTTTCTATTTATGGATTGCGGAGTAGTGAAGTAGGACAGTTGCGCTTGTGTGATTTCGACTGGCGTAACGAGACCTTCACCGTCCGCAGAGCGAAACGCGGTGGCATCCAGCAATTTCCGATTCAGTACGAAGTTGGAGAGGCCATCATTCGCTACCTTCGCGATGGGCGGCCTCGCTGCTCTTGCCGCTATGTATTCGTCTCTCTGCGTTCTCCCCATCGTCCTTTTGGACAGCCCCAGATGTGGAAGCTGGTCAGCAGCAAGATGGAAGAATGCGGCATTGAATCGGCCCAGGTCGGCCCGCATTCCTTGCGCCATGCTTGCGCCACACGTCTGCTGAAACAAGGATCATCGCTCCAGGAGATCGCCGATTTCCTTGGCCATCGCGATATTGGTGCCGTGAGCATCTACGCTCGCTGCGACACCCGTCTGTTGCGCAAAGTCGCTGCTTTCGGGCTTGGGAAAATGCGATGAAACTGAAGAACAGCATTCAGCTCTATGTGGATGAACAGCGAACAAACGGAATCGCCTTCACCAAAGGGGATCAGATATTGGCTTCCTTCTGTCGGCATGTCGGCAATGTGGTGCTCGATGAAATCCGACCGCGTCAGGTACTTACTTTCCTCGAAGGGCCCCGCACCTCCGCACTCACCTGGTCACGCAAGTACAGTCTCCTGCGCAATTTCTTCTTGTTTTGGGTGGCACAACGCGAACTCCGATCGCTGCCACTGCCCGCGCCACGCAAACCTGTCACGAGAACCTTTGTGCCGCACATTTATTCGCGCGAGGAGATACAGCTCCTCCTTGCAACGGCGCGGTCGTCACAAAGTTACAAAGGTTGCTCGATTGACGCTGCAACCCTACGCACGATGCTGGTTTTCTTCTATGCCACGGGTGTTCTCGTCGGTGAAGGACGTAGGCTCTTGCGCGAGGATGTCGATTTGAAACGAAAGCTCGTCACGATTCGCGACACGCAAAAGCAGCCGTCACGTCAGATTCCCATCGGAACAGATTTGGCCGAGCGGCTGCTGGCATATCGAAAATCCCACCATCGAAGAGGTCGGTTCAAAGACCCGCACTTTTTTCTGACGGTGGATGGCTGTGCGATCAAGGAGACGAATCTGCAACATACTTTTCAGAAGTTGCGCCGTCGTGCCGGCGTCTGCCGGCGTGATGGCATTTCTGAGCTTCCGCGCTTACACGATCTGCGCTACACCTTCGCCGTCCATCGGCTCGCGGCTTGGCATCGGCATGGTGCGGATGTGAACCGGATGTTGCCCGCACTCTCGGTTTACATGGGCTATACAAAACTTGGCGGTGCGGCTCGTTACTTGCGCAGCGTTCCAGAGAGGTTTTATTCACAACTCAATAGACTCAGCCCGCGCCGAGCCAAAAAGCATTGGAGAGACGATCCCGCACTGATGCAGTTCCTCGCCAATTTGTAGGGTCGCTGCCCGGACAGGACATAAAGCTGTCAACTATCGGCACCACTTCCCCTGTGCATTAAGAACTCGCTAATGATTTTAGTTAGCTTTTTCCCTTCGCATAGGCCCCCTAACAGTGAGTGCTTTTCGCGCTGCTAACAATTCACGATGCGTCGCGACGTCATGTCGAACTGTCGGTACTCCACGGGAAGTGAGTGCTTTGTCCTAAGTGTCTGTAGATAGGCCTTTGCGGTTTCGTCGAGCGGAGGCTCGCCAACGATCACCAAACGAGACGCGAACTGCGCTCCCGGCCAGTACGAGTATTCGAGAATTTGCCCCAATGCCTCTCGGATGCAGGCCTGCGCGGAGAGACCGGTCTTGATTTCGTAGTACGTAAACTCTGTATCTTGCCGTACTGCGACGTCGATGTATGTGCCATCCGCTGTTTGCTGTTCGCCGCTCACGCAGTCGCCGTGAATCGAGAAGAGGTACTCGTACAGAGCTGGCTGAAGCCAATTGTGTCGGAGCGACTTCTCGACCGTGCCTGCCGGCCGGTCATATCTCGTCCCCGTCACGCGAGCCTTGTTGCCTGGAGACCAGATGAATCCCCGCCTCTGGCTCTCAGGTGCCTGAGTCGGAAACGCACTCGTTCCTTCGACGTACTCGTAGAGCGGCAAGAGTCTATCGAAATCGTCGAGGATAAAGCCAAGATTGATCGCATTTGGGGGCTGCAATCGACCAAGGACGATGAAGGTTCCCGGCTGCACCTGAGCGTCGGGGATCGGGGCGACTGAGTAGTTTTCACTCCGGACCCTGTCTGAGTCTGTCCAATGCCACATCTCGAAGCCCACGAAGGCATCTGGGTAGAGATCCAGATACTCGTTGAACCTCGCGATCTTCGGCACAAGAGGATCGATCGTCGGAAGTTCTCGCGTCGTTTGAAGTGAAAACGCTACGCCTTGCCGAAATGTATCGACTCCCTGTATGGGCTCAAAACCGAGGTTGAATTGCAATTCACTCAAGCCGCCGACATGAAAGACGTAGGACCTATCAGCCTCAACACCGGAATAGAATGGCGTAGCTGGAAGGCTCTTCTTCTCTTTGTGATCTTTACGCCACTCAGGGAGACTGCCAAACGGTCGACTCCGGGCGCGCTCATTGATTGCTGTTACCACTTGTTGCAAGGTCAACGCTTCCGCCGATTCGTCGACAGATTCCAGCCGCTTGAAACGGACAGTTTGACGCAATAAGTCCGCGTGGTCGACCTTGAATCCAGCGGCGCGCCAATGGGGAGCTCGCGACCCACCATCTTGATTGGCCCACCACTCTCGGTACTTCAAAGCCGATGGAGGGAGTGGCCTTCCAATGATTTGGGCAATACGAGCAAAGGTCAGGCTCACATTGGTCGTTGTTGACGGGAGACCGGCCAAATAATCACGGACAGGCTCGTATTTTTTTCGTTCATCAAGATCTGGCACGGTTTCCTTCCGTCAAACAGCTTAGACGAGAAGGGTGAGTCTAGCGCTTAGACAAGGCTTGTCTGGTGAAGAGCAGACAGATCGAAGACGCAGTGCGCGGTTGTCGCTTTGAGCTCGGCAACGTTCTGCTCACATAGCTTAATCTTGGGCGTACCAGGCGCTTGGAACCATCCCGACTCCGTTTCGCCATCTAGCAACCACCGCGTTCTGGAACCATGGCTTATCTATATCGGCATGATCGGAAACGATAACCTGTAGCCTGCCCTCTAAATCTTTCACGCGCGCAAACAGCCATTCATACATCTGCATCACTCTCAGCCGCTCATCGTCTTTCGGATCCACCGCGTAATCTGCGGGGTAATATGCCTGTGAAATCTGATCAAGCATCAGGAAGTTAGGTACCGGTCTCCTTTGATCTGAAAACCACTTGTGTAGGCATAAGAAAGCAAGCAGATGATTAGCGAGGGCGTTAGTTCCGCCTCCCATTCGGTTCATAGTCATGGGACCACTCGCAGTATCAGCCACCATGGTCAATCTTGTCGGATCGAAGCGATAAGGTAACCCAGCATATTCGAGATCGAGCGTCCTTGACCAAGCCCTCAACGGCTCAGAAACGAGATTTGCTATGGAAGATAACTCCAAATCGAACTGATCGTCCTCAAGTTCCTCCATTAGCGCCTCAATTCGCTCCTCGAAAGAACTCAAGAGTTCCTTCAAATCGGCGTTCTGTTCTTTTACATCAAGACCTTCGAGGTAAAGGCTAATCCGGCCAAGAGCGCGTGAGCGGCGACTATCTAGCTCACGACGCTCCAGAAGAACAGCGTTTTGGGCCAGAACTTCATCGATTTGGTTTCCTTTGTCCCGAAGCTGCTGGCGAAGGAGAGACAGCTCAGCAGCGCGTTCGGCGATCAGCCGGTCGAGACGCGCCCGCTCCTTTGACACCGACTCAAGTTGAGTCGTCATCTCCGCAAGAGCAGATGTAACGTCGAGCGTCGATGGGATGGACTGCGCCACTGCGCTATCGCAAAGCGGACAATGCACATCGGCATCCTCCTTTTTTAATAGCCCGATGCTCTGCAAGCGAAGCTTCTGTTCAGATACCTCATCCTCAAAAAGAGCCTGAGTGCCGGCGAATGTGGCCATTGCGCCTACCGTCCTATTCAATTCAGTGTAACGAGCCAGCATCTCACTTCGCTCATCTTGCAGACGATCTAATGCAAGGCCAGGAGCTTCGATCGGAGCATCCGGCGTCCATACTGATATCTGTTTCAGCAGACGAACCATCGTCTCCTGATCCTCTGGGATCTGTGCATTAGGAGACATGCCAAGTTCTTGCGCCGCCGCTACGAGACCCTTTCCTCTCGCCAGAGCCTCACGCCGCAACCACTCGTCCTCTTGCATTCGGCGTCTTATGCGGGACGCCTCGGCACGCAACCGACGTAACTCCTCCTGCTTGATGAGGCGATTTTCCTTAACGACCCCTAAGAAATACGGAAGCGTATCCTTGATTGTCTGTTGCATAAAAGGGTTTTCCTTTTCCCGATGGAAGAGGAACATAGGCGAGGAAACTTCATCTTGGCGCTGGAAAAGGTAATGCCAGCTATGCTTGAAATTTGCCTCAAGAGCATTGCGAGTCGCCCCTTCGGGTGGCGTGAACAGGTTTTCCCTAATGCCAAGAAGATCGCCGAATGTAGCGGTCAATCCATCTACATCAATCGTCTTACGGAGGATGTTCATCGGAGGCAGCGTTATTGATGCGCCGACTTCGAGAAAGATATCCGAACCTGAATCACTTTCTCCAATTGGTCCTCGCCGAGCCACATATACCTGTTTATCGCCGATCTGCAAGAGTAAACCGTACCATTCGACGTTGCTCCGTATAACGCCACGCGGAATGTCGCACTCGCCCTTTCCGAGGCAATACTCGACTATCTGCTGAATAGCAGTTTTGCCTGTGCGCCTCGAGCCAGTGATGATGTTGACCGAACCCAATTTGAAATCTAACCGTTGGGTATCGCCATTCTTTGAATAAAGCAGTATCGAAAGAATTTGCATTTATGGTCGCAGCCCCAGCAAGAAATAGATAGTGCCAGGTTCGCCAGAACGAGCAAACCATCGTCCGATAAATTTAGCCCGTCTGACGATTTCTTCAATTCGCGCGCTGGACTGTTCCAGAGAGTCTGACGACCCAAGGCGACGTGGAACCGATGAAACCAGCTGCTCCGGGCTGACAGCCAAAGCGCGACGCTGGATGCAAAAAAGCAACGACTGCCGTGTAATGTCAACGAGATCACTTGCATGCTCGGCGAGGCCTACGCGAACTTCTGGATGCTCGTGAATCCAAGCTGGCAGCGAGGAAGCACTGTTCGTCGGCAAAACGTCACGAATATACGTGGGCATAGCAAGGGGGAGTAGCAGAAACATCAGCGAAAGAGGCATTCCATGACCAGCTAAGTCTCCATACTCTTTTGCGGCCTTCGTGAGAATCACCCCACAGAAGGCGGGGTTTAAGAGGTTCCTGTAATCCAAGGGACGCTCGCTCCAGTTATTTTTCATTGTCTGGCTCTTTCAGCAGGCTTTCATACTCTGGGTGCCACCCAACTTTCGGTACATCGGCGAGAAAATGATATGAGCCGCGCATTACGAAAGGCTCAGTACAACCGGCACGAATGAGCAGCTGCGGAGTCCGAAGCGTACGGAGATAAATCTCGCGTCCTGTGCGTTGCTTGTCGGAACCATCACACTCTTGCCTGCAGCCCTCGAATAAGTCCAGCCAGTTTTCGACAAGCCGCCGCTCAAAATTGGTCAATTCCGCATTGGAAATGACTTGATCGTCAATCCACCGTCCCCGCTGTCGGGTCGCGCGATAGAAATCTAGTTTCGCTAAGGTAATGCGAGTCGCCCCTAGATTGATGTACTGTAACTGCCTCACAAAGGTCGAGTCATCGAAAGACAAATCCGCAGGCAGCGCCACCTCTGCGAAATCGATAGGAAGCGCGTCCAACCGAAACTGCTCGCGGAGATCGGAAAGCTCATCCAAAAGGGCAGATCCTCTTACGAATGGACGTTGGCCAGAAAGTTGTTGAACGGCCTCCCCAAGCCACCAACCCTCGACCCGAGATGCAAACGCTTCGATATTTTTGGGGGCCGTCGCAACCCTGAGTTCTTGACGGAGAAGATTTGCCGCCTCGGCCATATCGGGAGATTTATCCAGCACATAAATAGACCTGACTAACTGACTTCTACGTGTCTTCGGCAATCGATTGAAGGCCTGAAATCCCTTTTGATTCGCCGCATTCTTGGACTGGCTAGTTATCTTCTCAAGTATCTCAAGAGCCTTGGAATGGTTGCGATGATCCACCCCAAGGTACGCTGCCGCGCTTCCGATCGGGGCCACAGCTGTCGTCAATAGCGTCAGCGTGGTTGACGCTGGGTCAAGCGAACCCTGATGAAACTGTTCTGACCACACGCGCAAGGTCTTCCATAGATCCACGCTGGTGTCCGTGAGACTCTTAGCAGTAACCAACTTAGTCTGGAGTTGCTCAAGAACATCCCCTCCAGAATGGAAAGAGATGTCATCGAAATTCTCAAGCGCGACGGACGCACCGGGGTCACTCTTCACCTTTCGAAGAAGAAGCACCAATGCCATGCGAACCTGATAAAGATACCCAAGCATCGACGGTGAGGCGTCGAAGGCACTCAATTTGGGGGACATCCCGTAATCATATCCAAGGTTTGCACTGAGCCCGAGAATATGTTCAAGTTTGTTTGGCACAAGCCCATTCATACGGCGCATCTCGACAGACGGATGCGATCATCCCCCTCAACTCTCTTCCCGACAGCCTGCTATCCAATATTCCTGCTATTGCGACTATGGTTGTTGGGTGAGCAGACCCCAGTTGAACGCAAAGGCCCTTGAGTCGGTCAGTACCGTTGGAATCGGTTTGCCTATGGGATTAAACGGTAGGATGGCTGACGCGGCTTTCGTGGGAGCGCCTGTCGATCCGAACGACGCATACTTGTGACACGAGATGCAGGACGATGCTGCGACTGTTCCGTTACCAACGATGCCTTCGATCACCGAATTACCAAGCGTGTAGGGCGTGCCATCGGGCGCGGTGAAGTCGACCTCGGTTGATTTTAGACAGTAGTTTTGCCATACCGAAGACAGATTTGCCTTCTGCATTAGCGCTTTCAGCTCCGATGTTTTTGCACATGCTCCGTATTGCGTGTTGAACGCTGTACGATTCGGCTGCACCACCGCTGTCTGTGCCCCATATGTATCAAAACATCCCATGTAGTCGCACCTGCCCGGGTTCCTCTGGTGCTCAAACGTTCCCCACACCCAATTTGGGTTCTGCCTGCTCGCCACATGGATTGAGAGCAGTGCGTATTCTGTCCCGTTTGATGTTGTTGTGTAATATTCCTTGCGAATGTTATCCAGATTGCCCAGCTCCGGAATCCACTGCAGCAAGGTAGTCAGCGGAGTCCAGTCACCTTTGATGGCAACCGAATCGGGTCGCATCTCAAAATCCACGCCGGCCTTGTATGCGGCGGCCCGCCCTACCTGGGTGTTCATATTGCTCTTCACGATGTCGTCATAATTGGTGCGATTACGCGAAACCTGTTCGACAATACATGGAACTGGGTTGCCGCCAGTTGGGAATCCTCCTGACGCTGCGCCAGGGGGAGGCTTCGGTCCTTGAGGGTCGCCACCACAAGGCGCGTCGATCTTAGCCGTTGACTTTATCAAAGCCACCGCCAGTGGCCGGCTGAAATCTACATTCTTCGCAAGCTCGAGAACGCTTGTATGCAGTTTGAGAGGCTCTGGCGTAACAGGCCAATGTGGCTTAGAAGTGAAAGTGTCTGCATCCGAAGCCCACGTTTCAAATGCTACGGGTGATGGTGCATTGGAGGACGCGGGAGCAGTGAATCGCGTGAACAATTCCCAGACGAAGGCATCTGAATTCTCGCTCTTGCCTTCTACAACTCCAGCCTGTGCCGGAACTGCAACCGCTGGCAATGGAGTGGTTGCAGGAGTCGTCGTTTTAGGGGTTTCGATGTTACAACTAGCGAGGATCAGGGATGCGCATGAAGCGGCTCCCAAGAGGATATTCCGTGTCTGCCTCAGCATGCTTTTTCTCCGGGGTTAAGCATCTTGCCAGCAAATGTGTTGTGGGGTAAGACGCGGCCAGTATCACTCAGTCGTTATGAACAAGCAAGACTTTTCTCGCCATGAATGGTTTGCAGCTTCCGCTCTCTACATCAGTCCCATGTGAGTCGGCATCTTATAAGTGACTGTCCAGACTGTTTGTGCCACATGATCTGTTCAGCCCCAATCCTTTGGGACCACCAACGGGTCAAGCTTCTTGCGGTTGCCGTGTACCTCATTCCAGAGCTTGTTCGCAGCATTTGCCACAACCAAAGCCTTCTCGCGCGAGCCGTCGGCACTCGCCGACGGCTCGCCTTTGTGAGCACCACGGTTCCGTAGCTCGCGCAAGAAATGCAGCAGGTGTTTTACTTCTTTGTAAAACAGAGGTGCCTTCTGTACTTTCCAGTACACGCGACTGAGCACTTCGATCAGGTTGTAAAACTCAATCTGGTCGGCTGGCTTCTGCTTCTTGTTTACGACGATGTCGATCTTTCGCTCTTTGGCGATGCGGCGGAGAACCTTCTCCAGACCCCGACCTGCGAGAAACAGGCCAATGTCGTCGAGGCCAATCGAGAAGAGATTTCGTGCGAGAAGGAAGTCTGACTGCAGCTCCTCCGGCAGATCGAGGTTCGCGATCAGGAAACGTTCATCTTCTCGCTCCAACCGCTCGTAGCCTTCGAGAAGTTGCTGCACGTCTTTCGTCAGCTTGTTAACTTCGTAAGGCACTCTCTCGATCGAAACGTAGCGGTCCCAATGCTCGAGAATGTCGTGCGAGTAGAGAAAACCATGAGACGACTCCGTGAAGGCTAACCGCTTGTGCAGCATGAGTAAAGCCTCACCCGCGTATATGGCTTCGATCACGAGATTACGAGTCTGGTGCAGGGTGGCAGCGTCCATCGCGGACGTGTGAATCTTCTTTCCGAATTCGAAGTGGGTTAGTGCATTGTTCGCTGTTTCAAGAGTTCGATGCGCTTCCAGCAGTTCGCTTAGCTGGTTTAGCTCCGTCGCTTGAGAAGCGTGACGGAAGCGTCCCTGTTGGATCGCGACCGGTTGGATCTGCTCTGCAAACTCCTCCCATGATGCCCATACCCAAGCCATTCGCTCCTCCGTGCTCAATACGTGAATCATTGCAGCAAATCGGCTGAGGAGGAAGTCTCCTCCTGTCTTCAGCCGCGAAGCGGCTTCCATCACCTCCTCTGCGGGACGTTCCTTCCCGCAACGCCCTCCCCGAAGAACGAAGCTTTTTCCGCGCTCCGCGCCAAGCAAGGTAACCAAACCTGCTAGGGAGCTCTGCTCCCACGCGCGCGCAAGCCGATGGAAAAAGCTCCGTGCAGCTCCAGGTATTCGCTTCCTCCGGGCCTTCGGCCTGCCCTTGCAGGGCACTTTTCCGCACAGCTTGCACTTGCTACCCCTCGCTGGCGTGGGCCAGGGCCAAGGCGTGTTTGTGAGCAAACACAGCACAGCCATTCAAAACCGGAGGAACCAACATGACCACCACAGCACCCACCCCCATCGACAGCAAGAAGCCCACCACCAAACAGGAACTCATCGCCGCCAACATCAACCTCCTCATCGAGCAGTTGGAGGCAGGACAGTCCGACGCGCTCACCAACTACCTCACCGCCATGAGCCGTTTTCATAACTACTCTTTCGGCAACGTTCTGGAGATTGCCCGACAGATGCCCACCGCAACCCGCGTTGCTGGCTTCTGGGCATGGAAGAATCTTGGCCGCTCCGTCAATGCGGGAGCCAAAGGCATTCGCATCCTTGCCCCGATGGTTGGCACGAAGCGCAAGAAGGACAGCGAAGCCGAGAAGGACATCACCAAGCAGAACGAGCGAGTTCTATTGGGCTTTCGCAATACATACGTCTTCGATATCTCGCAGACCAATGGCGTAGACCTCCCTGAGATGCACCAAGTTTCCGGCGACCCCGGCGAGAGCATCGACCGTCTCGCGGCATTCCTGAAAGCTCAGGCCATCCAGCTTGTATATAACCCGAAGATCGCCCCCGCGCTCGGCATGAGCTACGGCGGACGCATCGCTATCCTTCCCGGTCAGTCGAAGGCCGAAGAGTTTTCGACTCTCGTACATGAAGCAGCACACGAGATGCTGCACAAGGCAGAACGGCGTACCGCGACCACCAAGATCGTGCGGGAGACAGAGGCCGAAGCCGTCGCCTTCGTTGTTGGTAAGGCCATTGGTCTCATCACCGGAACCGCGTCGGCTGATTACATCCAGCTTTACCACGGCAATGCATCGCTACTGGCTGAGAGCTTGGAAGTCATCCAGCAAGCCGCATCGGTCATCCTCGCTGCGTTGGAGCCACCCGCGCAGGAAGAGGAAAGCACAGACCAGACCACCGAAGAGCAGCCGCAACTCGCGGAGGTGGCGTAATGCAGACCCTCCTCGACATTCTTAGGAAGGCCGGAGGGTGGCGCCACGGCCTGTATCTCAAGATCGACAACCCGCCGTACATGGAGCTTGTTATTGAGGCGATGGACGAGTCCGGCCCTTGTGGTCTGCCTTCCATATCGGTTTGTCACTACGGCGAACAGAACGGCGACCTGATGCGTGACCCGGAGATGTGCTTCGAGTTGGGTTTCGCAGGGGGCGCACACCTCAATTCTTTCTATTACCGCAATGACTATCTCGGCGTTGAGCAATGGTCGCGATTTATCACGGATAGCCACTACGCCTACAACTCCGAACTCCACCGCCAACATGAAGAGTTTGCCAAGTTGTGGGACGCCAACCTGCGTTCCCAAGGCTTCGCGGAAGTTTTCACGGACAAGTGCATCGTCGGCTAGCCCGCTCCCCTTGGAGCGGAACCACGACTGATGTGTGCCGCTCCGTGACCTTCACCCACAACCCGCTCGAAAGGAGCAATAACCATGCAGACCGTAGCCATCGCACCCAACGCCCTACCGCAGGAAGTCATGCTGTCTTTGCTTGTAGAGTCTTCCACCAACCCCCGCCAGCATTTCGAGGAAGACGACCTCAACGAATTAGCGGAAACCATCCGCACATCTGGTGTCTATCAGGCCATCCTTGCGCGTCCCAAGGATGAGCGTTTGGAAATCGTCTTTGGAGCGCGGCGGTATCGTGCCTCCGTGTTGGCCGGGAAAGAAACCATCCCCGCCCTCATCCGCGAGATGACGGACGCGGAGGTACTGGAAGCGCAGCTAGTCGAGAACCTTCAGCGTCGCGACGTTCACCCGATGGAAGAGGCTGAAGGTTACAAGCGTCTCATCTCTCTGAGTGAACCGACCTACACCGTGGAGCAGATCGCCGCCAAGGTGGGCAAGACGCCTGTGTACATTGCGACCCGGTTGAAGCTGACTGACCTGTGCGACGAGGTAGCCGCCGAGTTTTACAAGCATCATATTGGCGTCGGCCACGCAATCCTGCTGGCAAAGCTTCCAGCCGAGATGCAAAGCCGTGGACTGGTAGCTTGCTTCAAAGAGGTTCACACCGCCAGTGCGGACAAACCCGCTCGTATCCTTCTCCCCGTCCGGAATCTGCAGTTCTGGATTGAGACGAACGTACTCATGCTGCTGAAAGACGCGCCGTTCGACAAGCGCAACGCGCAGCTTGTCCAGACTGCCGGGAGTTGTGTTGATTGTCCGAAACGAACGGGTCACAATAAGCTGCTGTTTGCCGACCTCGGCAAGCAGGATGCTTGCAGCGATCCGTCCTGCTATCAGACGAAGGTACAAGCGCAGATCGCCAAGGCGATTGCGTCGAAGCCTGAGCTTGTGCAGATCAGCACAGGCTATGGCACACAGAAAGAAGGCAGCCCCGTATTGCCTCGCAATAAGTACACAGCAATTCGAGACGACAGGCCGAAGTCCAAAGAAGAAGCAAAACGACCTGAGTTCAAAGAATGCAAGTTCACCACCGAAGCCATCATCATCGAGGGCACCGACGTTGGCACGATCCACAAAGTCTGTGCGAGTCCGACCTGCCCCATTCATCATCCGAAGCAGACGACCAGCCGCGACGATGAGAAGTGGAAGAACGAACAGGCGAAGCATCGTAAGGAAGAGGCCATCGCCAACACTACCGGCGTCCGTGTCCTTGCTGCTATCGGCGCAGCCATCCCGGTTCGATTGCTGAAGCGTGATCTACTCTTCGCTATCGAACGCTTGCTCTCTGTGATGGATGACAATCGCATCGAGATGCTGGCGCTGCAGCACGGCATCCGACAGAAGCGCGACGATGGGGGTATCAAGAAGAGCTTCGTTGCCTTCGTTCGTCGCGCCGATGAAAGGACGCTCTCCCGTCTATTGGTCGAGTCGAGCATCCTACTGGCCGCGTCGCGCAACAACCCGACCACCATCCTCAAGGAGGCTGCTACCGCCTACAAGGTGGACACTGACGCCATCGCCAGCAAGGTACGTCAGGAGCTCACAGCTAAGGAGAGGGCTAAGAAGACGCCACTACCAGCGACCAAGACTGCAAAGAAAGCAGCCTGAAACGCATTCAACGTTCGAGGGGCGGCGATGTGCCGCTCCTCGTTTTGTGCTCTAAAAACGGCAGGGAGAACCCACGCTGGATTCTCCCTGCACCCTCTTTTCGCCTTAGTCCGGCCTTCGCGCGCCGGCTGCGCGGCAGGAGTCGAGTTCCTCCTCCTGCACCTGCCCCTGAGACGCCTGGAGCAATCCGGCTTCGACATGGAGGTATTCGGCTGAGCAAGCTTCCTCGCTGATAAACTGATGACGATCATGGATAACGCCGCTTTCGTCCCCACTGCCGTTTTGGACTTGTCGCAGATTGCTCCGGGACCGCTCAATGTCAGCCATTCGAGCATGACCACATCTTGGCAGGGATTCATAGTCGAGAGTCATGTCAATCATCCAGGAGAACGCATCTCCGCAACGATCAACATGCATGTTATCTCTATGCTTCGCTACGGCTCCGCTACGGGCGAGCGTCGCAACACACCGGGGAGCGGCTACCAACCTTATTCAAAACGTGCGGGAGCAATCACGATTATCCCTGCCGGCTCGGTGCCGGATATGCGCTTGCATACCGTCTCCGATATGCTCCATGTTGCCTTGGAGCAGGCATTCACGAAGAGCGTCAGCGAAGAGATGGATATAAACCCTTCGCCGGAGCCAATCTTCCATGGAAGTATCTACGATACCTCCGTCCAAGGAATCATGAATTTGCTATATAAGGAACTGAAGGCAGGCGCTCCATCAGGCAATTTATATGCGGACTCTCTCGCACAAGCGCTCGCGAGTAGATTTATTTTGTTGGATCGAACCTTCAAGGGTTCATCCGATCCGGTAACATCGGCGCTTCCAAAATGGATACTGGCGAGAGTTCAAGAATACATAGATGCAAACCTCCACCGTGATATAACTCTTGCGGAACTGGCGTGTGAGAGCGGCTATAGTCGCATATACTTCCTGAAGTTATTTCGCAGAGCAACCGGAACTACTCCGCACCAATACCTCTTGGATCGCCGTGTCAAGCGGGTTCAGCAGTTGCTGAAACGAGAAGCCACTTTGATCGATATCGCAAGCGCCTGCGGTTTTTCAAGTCAGTCGCATATGACGCGCACTTTCCGCAAGAGTCTCGGAACGACGCCAGCCGAATTCCGTCGTTTCCTTTAGCAACGGATTTCATCTTTACCTAGGGTCAAAACCGCTGCTCTTCTGAAGTATTGGGACGAGTGACCGTTTTGTCCTAAGCGGTCCTTCAGCACTCTGCGTAATCCCGGGTCCAGCTGAAAGTGGCAAGCAACGCCTCCTCTGCTCGCTAACAGCGTAGGAAGCCGATCAAACAGGCGCGGGTCAGATTGCCTTAATTGAGGCACCGGTTCCGACATAGAGGCAAGATCGTGCCAAATTACTTATTTTCTGCCAACGGCGAATTGCCTTCACAAATACCCTCTATGCAGTTGATGTTTTGTGCACCGGCCGCGGCTGAGCCACGAAGCACGCCAGATGTCTGCTGGACGACATGTCTCGCCCATAAAAGAAGTTGTCACATCATTACGATGACTAAGTCGAACTTGCCTATAGCCACCGCGCTCCGAAAGTCGGTTTTGAAATAGATGAGGTATCTGTCACTTCGGCTCCACAAACTGTCGCAGGACGGCCTTGCAGAATGCCTCTAAGTTTTAGAGGCTATGCTTTTTCCTGCGTTGCTGATCGCTGTGCGGAGCCACACGTGTGCTGCATCGGTTCTGACTCGCGGATGCCAGATCATCAGGTACTTAAAGCCACTCATCTCTGGCGGTGGCTTGATTATCTTGAGCGCTGGATTGTGCTCCTCCGCCAGAGCGAAGCGCTCTGGCACGGTCGCAATGAGTTCTGTTCCGACGGCACAGCGAAGCGCCGAACTAAAATACGGTACCGTGACTACTGTACGGCGCCTGTGGCCGTGCGCGGAGAGCCGCTTCTCAGGAATATTCTGCGAGCCCTCCACAACCCCGATCCCGATGTGCTCCGCTGCAAGATATTGCTTGAGTGTTATCTGTCGGCTGTAGCGCGTGTGCGCAGAGACTACGCAGACGAACTCTTCCTCGTAGATCACCTCCGTCTGCAACTGAGAAGGCACATAACCTTCATCACCAATCAGAGCAAGGTCGAGACTGCCATGGGCAAGATCATCGAAGACATCATCGCGCCAGGCTATGAAGGTGAAGCGGACCTGTTTGGCAACTGGCAGCACCTCGCGACAGAGGATCGGCGCGATGATCGAGGTCGCATTGTCCGTCGCTGCGATGCGAAACGAACTGTGCTCCGTGGCTGGATCGAAACTGGGCCCCGCGATCAGACGATCCAGTCTTGGAAGCATGATCTCCAGTTCCTTCAACAAGCGTTCGCCTTGTGGAGTCGGCTCGTACCCTTTGGCGGTGCGTATCAAGAGGTCGTCGTGAAAGGTATCGCGCAGGCGCTGTAAGGCGCGGCTGACAGCCGGTTGACTGAGCAGAAGCCGGGTCGCGGCACGCGATACATTGCGTTCCTCGGTGAGAACGGCGAAGACGACAAGGAGGTTCAGGTCGATCTGACGAAGCTGCGTTAGGCGCATAACGGATATTAGCACTATGCATTGGACGTATCGGCATGGTGAGAGCAATCTTGTTCTTAGACACGGGCTCCTGAGAAAGGGGCCAGTCAATAAAGGAGAAACATCGTGAGGAAGACAGCCATCGTTACCGGAGCATCCCGCGGAATCGGCCGCACCATCGCCAAGAGACTTGCAGCCGACGGGTTTGCTGTTGTCGTCAACTTCGCAGGCAATGCTGCCAAAGCAGAAGAGACCGTCAATGAGATCACCGCGGCCGGCGGACGCGCACTCGCGATCCAGGCGGACGTTGCCAATGCGGATGACGTAAAGCAGCTCTTCGAAAAGACGCTGAAGGAGTTCGGACAGATCGACGTTGTCGTCAACAACGCCGGCATCATGCCCCTATCGCCGATTACCAAGAGCGATGTCGAGGCCTTCGACAAAGTGATCGCCACCAACCTTCGCGGCACGTTCCTCGTGCTTGCACAGGCCGCACAGCACGTCTCCGAAGGCGGCCGAATCATCGCCTTTTCGAGCAGCGTACTTGCCAAGAACTTCCCTACCTATGGTCCTTACATCGCGTCGAAGGCCGGCGTCGAAGGTCTTGTCCGTGTATTGGCCGGCGAGCTCCGCGGTCACAAGATCACCGTGAACGCAGTCGCTCCTGGACCTGTCGCGACAGAGCTCTTCCTCGGCGACAAGAGCGAGGAGCAGATCGCGCAGTTGAGCAAGCTGGCACCGCTCGAGCGGCTCGGGCAGCCGGAAGATATCGCCAGCGTCGTATCCTTCCTCGCCGGTCCGGATGGTGGGTGGATCAACGCCCAGGTGGTTCGCGCGAATGGTGGATTCGCCTAGACGGCTGTTCGGCCGCTCGGATCGGTAACTCAACATATTCAACAAAGATCGAAGGAGAATTCTTATGAAGAACGTAATCGTCATCACGGGAGCGTCGAGTGGCTTCGGAGCCCTGGCAGCGCGGGCTCTGGCCAAGGCAGGTCATACGGTCTACGCAAGCATGCGTGAGACCACAGGTCGCAACGCGAAGCAGGTAGAGGCAGCGAAGCAGTTCGCGTCAGACAACAAGGTCGATCTTCGCACCGTAGAACTGGATGTGGCGTCACAGGAGTCAGCGGACGCCGCAATCGCCGAGATCGTGGCGGACAATGGACGACTGGACGTCGTAATTCATAACGCCGGCCACATGGTGTTCGGTCCTGCCGAGGCGTTCACGCCGGAGCAGTTCGCACACCTCTACGACATCAACGTGCTGAGCACGCAACGAGTCAACCGCGCGGCATTGCCGCAACTCCGCAAACAACGCAAAGGGCTTCTGGTCTGGGTATCGAGCACCAGCACACGCGGCGGCACACCGCCTTATCTGTCGCCTTATTTCGCGGCGAAGGCGGCTATGGACTCGCTTGCGGTAAGCTACGCTCCTGAATTGACACGCTGGGGCATCGAGACCTCCATCATCGTCCCTGGCGCTTACACCTCAGGCACGAATCACTTTGCCAATGCAGGCTCGCCGGACGATAAAACGCGCGTGGCCGAGTACGAAGCGGGACCGTATGCGCATCTGAGCGACGACATCCTCAAAGGCTTCGCGGCAACCGTGCCTGCCGATGCTGACGTATCCGAAGTAGCCGATGCCATCGTGAAGGTGGTCGATCTGCCCTTCGGTAAGCGTCCCTTCCGTGTCCACATCGATCCTGCACAGGACGGCGCGGAGATCGTCAACGGAGTGGCGGATCGGGTAAGAGTGGAGCTCTACCGCAACATGGGTCTCGCCGACCTTCTCACTCCCACATCGGCAATGGCCTGAGACTCAGTCGCCTCTCGCTACCTTCAATAACAACATCACACCAACAGCAAAGGAGACCATTATGTATGCAGTCATGGGAATCACAGGGCAGGTAGGATCGGTAGTCGCAGAAACATTGCTGGCCCACGGAGAAAGGATTCGCGCCATCGTTCGCGATCCAAAAAAAGCAACGGCGTGGGCCGATCGGGGAGTAGAGCTAGCCGCAGCAGACTATGACGATGCAGTTGCACTCGAAACCGCATTTCGTGGAGCGAAGGGCGTCTTCGTCATGATCCCGCCGAACTTCGCGCCTTCCCCGGACTTTCGTGAAGCCAGGCAGACGATCGAAGCGATCGGCACGGCTCTCGATCATGCCCGGCCCGAGAGAATTGTCTATCTCTCTTCGGTCGGCGCGCAACAGAAGAGCGGGCTTGGCCTGATCACCGCGCTGCACCTGCTGGAAGAGAGGCTAGACGCGCTATCCATTCCATCGGCGGCACTGCGCGCAGGTTGGTTCATGGAAAACTCCGCTTGGGACATCGCACCGGCGCGGGAGCAGGGCAAACTCTTCTCTTACCTCCAGCCGCTGGATCGTGACTTCGCCCTGGTCGGCACACAGGACATCGGACGCATCGGAGCGGAAACTCTTCTCGAGAGCTGGCAAGGGCATCGAAAACTTGAAGTGGCTGGTCCGCACCGGTATACGCCGAACGATATCGCGGCAGCACTCTCCAGAGTGCTCCACAAAACCGTGGAACCAGTTGCAGTTCCCCGCGAGACATGGGTGAGCAACTTCGTCTCGCAAGGTACTCCGGAAAATCGGACTGCACTTCGGGTAGAGATGCTCGATGCCTTCAGCTCAGGCTGGATTGACTTCGGAATCTCCGGTACGGAGCATATCACCGGCGAGGTGGAACTCGAAGAAGTGATCCGATCCCTTGCGACACGCGCATAAGCCTGTAATACACGACGCAAGTTCGAGAGAGCGCAGCTTGATCGCGCGCTTTCCAAATAGGTATGGAGGGTAAAGCAATGGCACGCATATTCATCACCGGATCTTCCGACGGCCTCGGACGTATGGCCGCCCAACTTCTCATCGAGCAAGGCCATCGCGTCGTCTTGCACGCCCGCAGCGAACAACGGGCAGACGAGGCGATGGCCCGTGTCCCCGGCGCAGAGAGCGTCGTCATTGGAGATCTGATTACCATCGCTGAAACGCGCAGCGTGGCAGACCAAGTCAACCAACTTGGATCTTTCGATGCGATCATCCACAATGCCGCTGTGGGTTACCAGGAGCCGCGGCGCATCGCTACCAAAGACGGACTTCCGCATGTATTCGCCGTCAATACCCTCGCGCCTTACATACTCACGGGGCTCATTCAAAGACCGAAGCGTCTCGTGTATCTGAGCTCCGGGCTGCATCAGAGCGGCGACTCAAGCTTGAAGGATCTGCTCTGGGAGCATCGCACCTGGCAGGGCCAGCAGGCTTACTCAGACTCCAAGTTGCACGATGCGATGCTTGCCTTCGCTGTCGCTCGGCTCTGGCCCGAGGTGCTCTCGAACGCTCTTGAACCCGGTTGGGTACCCACCAAAATGGGAGGCCCTGGTGCGCCCGACGATCTGGACGCCGCACACCGGACTCAGGTCTGGCTTGCGGTCAGCGATGATCCACAGGCGACGGTCACAGGCGCCTACTTCTATCACCTGCAACGACGCAAGGCGCATCCTGGCACCCATGACCCCGCACTGCAGGATAGCTTGCTCGACGCGTGTGAGCGTCTCTCCGGAGTCAAGCTGCCCACAATCTGAGGACGGCAGGCTTCTTCGACTGCCTGCTCAAGCTTTTCCTAAGGACTGCCGGAGCAATCTTTGCCAGATTGCATCCGGCAGTATGCTGTGCAAGGCAAGGTAGGGACCCGCTGATGCCGAATACCGGAGCTTTCCGGACATGTCATTCGCAGCGCGGAAGATCGCCTCAGCGACCTTACCAGGACCAGGCAAGGTTGCGTCGGCCTTCTCCATCATGGTTTTGACATTCTTCAGATAGGGCTCATAGCCGGCATGTTCGGTCCACTGCTGCTTGAAACTCGTCTTAATCCCTCCTGGCTCTACGAGCTTTACCCGGATTCCCAAAGGAAACAGCTCATAGCGGAGAGCCTCAGACAATCCTTCCAACGCGAACTTTGACGCGCAATACGGAGCAAGGAACGGGACGCCAAAACGTCCGACAATTGAGGAAACATTTACGATCGTCCCCGATTTGGCAGCGCGGAAATGCGCGATGAATGCGCGCGTAACTCGTGCGACTCCGAAGACGTTTGTTGCAAACTGTGCCTCAAGGTCGCTTGCGGACACAGCCTCCAGGGGGCCTGCCAGCCCGATCCCTGCGTTGTTCACCAGAACGTCAATTGAGTTAAAGCGTCCTATCGCCTCTTCGACAGCGATTGCGACCGAACTCTCGTTTGTCACATCGAGTGGCAGAACCAGCGCATTGGGACTCGACTGCAGATCCACGACCGAGGCCGGGGTGCGCGCCGTTGCTACAACATTCCAATTCTTTGCCAGGAAAAGTTGCGCGGTCGCTTCGCCGATACCGCTTGAAGCACCCGTGATGAAAACAGTTTTTGCCAAGATATTGCGCCTCGATCTGTTGATCCTTCAGTATTTCCAACGACATCTTGAGCAGAAAATGCGCAAGAGAGAGAACGTAAGCTAACCGGCCCACCTTCTCGATAAAAAGATTATGGCATCGCGGCAGGAGCGAGGCCCAACACGAAGTTCGTTCGTTGTGAGGCTGCATTGATCGCAACTCGATCCTCGGTGAGCGCTGCGCCTGCAAAACGTCGGTAGCTGTTTGTCTTCCCTGATGCCGCGACCTGCACGAACTCTACCGATTGCGGCAGATCGGGAATTCTTGCGCCAAACCAATGCGGGTCTTCGCGCTGTATCCAGGTGACGAGCGCCAGCACCGCGCCTGACGCATAAGCAGGCGCCACACCGAACACCTTGCGTGGCTGCACGGCCTGCATTGCTGCGTCATTGCCGTAGAGGGTCGCCATCGCGTGGGTCTTAGGATCGACATACATCGTAATGGCGCTCCAACCCAAGGGCTGATATGGCAAGGTCATAGGGAGCGCGGCGGCGATGTTATTCACCACTTCATCGCCGCTGATCTTAGCAGGAGATATAGGTAACGTGTAGACATAGTCGTTGCCGCGTAATGGCTGATGGCAGCCTGTGCATTGATTAACGAAGTGCGCATTTGGGCCTAACGGTTTGAGGTCCGAACCAAGCCAGCGGCCCCATCCCCAGCCCTCTGTGTCCTTGTAGTGCCGGCTGTCCTTGAGCATCAGCTCTACTTGGACGAACTTGCCCGGATGCAGCAGCCCATCGGGGCCGGGCTCCTGTTTCCAAGCAATCTTGGCGAATCGCGCACCATCCGGCCAGGGCTTGATATTACCCGCAAGTGCCGCCCTCACGGCGATGTCGTTGCCCAAGACGAACCGAAAGGTGGTATTGTCGCCGCGATCAGTCATGCTGAGCGGCTTCCAGCCTTCGAACGACGGATCAAAGGGAAATCCGTCCAACTCTGGTTGAACCGCTACCAGAGACACAGGCGCAAGGGCTGGCGTCGGTGGCAACGGAGTCTTGGGAGAACTGCTTACCGGTGGGTCTGCCCACGGTGCGAGATATGACTTCAAGGTCGCCAGCTCTTCGGGTGTCACCTTCGCCTCTGGATGCAGGGCCAAGTATTTCGGCAGAGGCATTGCGCCCAACTGGATCATGTTTACAGCTTCATACAGAGTTGCCTTCTGCATGGCAGCCGGCTTGGAGCCCAGTGTCGAAAAATTAAGGTGTTCGCGCGCCGTAAGAATGTCGTGCCGCACAAGCCAATAACCGGGAGCGATCTCGTCGAACCACGAGAGTCTGCGCTCGTCCGAGTGGCAGCTATAGCAATCCTTTCTGAGAATCTGCCTGACCTGAGGCGGTGCTTGTATCTCTGCCGTCGCGGGCTTAGAAGGAATGCGAGGTCGCACGACTTGTAACAAGACGAAGACAACCCCGCCCGCAACGACCAACTTACCTAACGTTCTCATGAGCTTTTCATCTCCTGTGAATGGGGCCGGGCGAACTTCACCTATTGCGCCTAACAAGTTTGACTCAGTTTTTCCCCTCCTATACCTCTGTGGTGGCAAAACGGGCAATATTGGGCCACAATCATTACTTTGTGCCAAACGCCGGGCATTGCGGGTATTAGCTTTGCGTTAGACAGAAGATTTGGCCTACTCCAAGAATGCACCGCACAAGCTCACTGAGTGGATTGCCCACCCCTCCTCTGTCCAGCGAGGAGACGACGTTTTGAATACCAAGTAGTAAACTCCTTCGCTCGCAGAGCGATTTCGTCAATTCGGCGAAATCGATAACGTAAGAGCGGCTGCGAACTGTAGGCAACAGTGGGTGCTCCGCCTCAGGTGACCAGCAAATCTGGCAGAGACGCGGAGAGCGTCGCGCGTATATTGCACTCTGTAAGACGGTCTCTTGCCAATCAATACAAGGGTCTGACCGACGAGCCTCTGCGAAGCCAACTGTGCCGCCGCTCGCTCGACAAGTACGGAGATGCTGCCGGCCCCACGATTGAATATTTGAGAGCTAGAGGCTTGAGCTGGAGCCAGATTATCGAAGGTGCATCTCGTCCCGGAACATTTGAGAAGCTAGCGGAAGAAAAATCTATGACCATGGAAACCTAGACACGGCTTCCTTGCCAGGACGTACTAATGTCCAATTGGAAAGTAAAGCATTATCGGGCGAGATCAGGGGTCGTGAGGTCAACGTGAGCGAAGTCATTGGTACAGATCTCAAGCGAGCGGCGATAGCGCTGATGGAGTGGTCGGATTACGATCAAGCTGCGAAAAAGCTTTGTATCACTACCGGTGAACTGAGGCGACAGATCGCAGACCTTGAGAGCCGACTTTGCTTACGCATCTTTGAGCACGAGAGTGCGAGTCCGACCCCGACGAACGAAGGAAAGTTCCTTATCAGAGAGTTTCGAAAAGCTTTAGCTAGGATCGACGGACAATAAACAAGCTCTTTCGCTTAAGCAGTCTCGAAGTGATGCGACGCGAGAATCTCTTCATCTATTTCTGAAGAGAAGAGCGGACACGTGTCGCTGAATACGAAGTCCTCCAGCATTACAGCATCCTGTTGGCTTATGAGATTGAGGCTCTGTAGCGTTTCGATCATCTCGGATCGATTCTCGAAATGACGCGTCCGCATCGACCCCTTCGTCCACTTGCCCCAAATGACGACGTTGAGCCCGTCTTCAGCTGGAAACACGACTAGATTCACTTGCATGGCATCTGATTCTCCATCCGATAGTGACATCCTGAAGTTTGATCCATGTGTTGGGTATTGGGCAACCGAGCCTGATACAGGATTACAAGCTCAGCATATCCAAACACGAGCTGACAGGTCATCACAATTCCAATAACTGAACGTTCAGGCCCCGCAAGTATTATAAGCGGCGCGTAATATACTTGCGGTGCCACAGTGAAGTGTGGCTTTCCCAGGCAAGAACAGAACGAATCAAGATCCTTCCGTGGCATTCGGACAATTGCTGCGGAAGCATCGATTACGACTGAAGATGAGCCAAGAAGCTCTTGCAGCGAGGTCGGGCTACGAACGCGCTTTCATCAGCTTGATCGAGTTGGGGAAGACGAACCCGTCGTTACGCAGCATCTTCGACATCTGTGGTTCTCTAAGGATGAAACCCTCGGTTTTTCTTCGCCAGGTAGAGAATCTGTCAGGCTTCGAGGTGCCTACAGAAGTCGAGTCCTCCTAAGGGAGGGTAGGACGCGATCCGGATCAAGTTCACTTTTTGCCCGGTGAGAGTGTAGATGGACACCAAAAGCGCCATCTTCTGATAAACTCAATCATGTTGCTGCGGTGCAGGTTTTTGGTGTCCACATGGTGTCCACCAGCGCCCTAGAATTCCGTCCACAGTAGCGAAACGGTAGAAGAGAGCGAAAATAGCGAAAGCTGCGAAACGCTTGATTCTATGTGACATATAACCAAGTTGTTGAAAAACAATCTGGGGACGTAGCTCAGTTGGTCAGAGCGCTGCCCTGTCACGGCAGAGGTCGCGGGTTCGAGCCCCGTCGTCCCCGCCATAGATTCTGAAGCACTTGGAGTTTATGGCAACCTGATGTTGTCGCCGAATTAAGGCACAGTATGGGCACAACAGGGTTTTTCACCTTCCGTATCCCTGTTTGTCGTTCCGCGTTTTTACCGTCGTTTGTGCCTACGCTCGGCACCATCCTATAAATTACCTTGCTCTGTGCAGACCGCTTGTTCGTCGTAACCGCCTGCGTGTAGACCTCAAGTGTGATTTTGCTGTTCCCGTACCTCAAGAGATCCTGTCCCGTCTGAAAACTTCCCCGTTCGCCTTGAGCTGTGTGCCGTCGGTGCGGCGGAGGTTGTGCCAGCCTATCTTCTTCGTTCTGCCGTTCGCTCGCGCAATGGGAGCCGTAGATCGTGAGCCCAGGGGAACAGCGCCGTAGACGGGAGATTCGGTCCCATCAGGCAAATCAGGCTGAAATGCAAGACCGCGATCAGATTGTAGACATGCCGGATCCAATTCCCCAGAAGACGGCTCATCAAGGGCTTCACAGGATCACTGGCCAGCACGCATTGCCCGAGACCGAAGCTGAGCCAAAGCAGGCTCTACGCGGGAAGTGGAAGGATCAATGGATTCCACCGTTGACTACAGCGTCAGGAACCCTTCGCTCGAACGGGAGACGCCGCAGGAGTTGAAAACATCCCTTGCTGAGTGACACCCAGCCGTTGCGCTCGAAGATCTTCAGTCGCCGGCTGACCACCTCGCGGGCGGTGCCGAGCTCAGTCGCGAGCCCTTGATGTGTCATCAGAATCCTGCCCTTCTGGTCCGCAAGATCGGTTAGTTTGACGGCTAGTCGAAAGTCGATGCTCTCAAAAGCAAGCTTGCCGATGACACTCAGCAGATCCACGAAGCGCTTTCCGTGATCTGCAAACACTACCTTCTGGAAGGGTGCGCTCTCGCTGAGCAGCCCGAGGAACGCCGATCGCGGGATTAGAACAGCCTGCACCTTGGTTTCGGCCGTCGCACGAGCGGTGTAGACCGCTTCCGCAAGCAAATTGGCCGTCGTCAACACACACGAGTCGCCGCCACCCAGGCGGTAGAGCACGATCTCGTGCCCTTCATCGTCAATCAACGCGACACGAACCAGGCCGTTGAGGACAACGATGTAATTCGTACAGGGTTGACCGAAGTCAAAGACCGTCGTGTTGGGGGCAAGAGTGACGCGTCTTGCGGCTCGCAAGACGCGATCCGTGGTGGACTTGCCCAGTCCGCTTAGCCTGGGAACGGCGGCAATCCACGACGATATCTGCTCTTTGTTCATTATCCTTCGTGAACGCCTCCCGCCGCGCGTCCAGTCTAACGAACATGCGGGCTCCTCCCGGGACTAACGTGCTGAGGCTCGACTCGATCCACTTCCAAGCGTCCTAATCTTCAGCATCCAGTACAACGGGCAGAAGCGGACGAGGGCCGTAACAATCAAGACCAGCCCGGCAACCCCGATCCAGCGCATCGCTCCACGGCTGTAAAACGCGAATGCGACGATCGCGACTCCAAGAACCACCCGAATTATGCGATCTGCAGTGCTGACATTGCTGTCCATAGAAGCCTCCTTGGCTTGCCTGAACGTTATCTCGAACCTTGCACGTGCTTCTGTGACCAAGTCACACCGGAAACAAGCCTTGAGGGTTAAGCCCCATATACTGGGGATAGTCCCTAAGCGCTCGCCGAGGCCCTGAACCATGGAATGCCATGAAAATCCGCTGCACACAGGGGAATGCGCCAAAATCTGGCGAGCGGACGATCTAGGTGACATCGAGCTTCTGCATGCCCGATACATCTCGTACTCTTTTTCGCGGCACATGCACGAAGGCGCGGCGGTTGGCGTCATCGAAGAAGGCGTCGAAGGCTTCCAATATCGCGGTGCGAAGCACGTCGCACCCGCCGGTCAGGTTGTGATCTTCAATGCCAATGAAGCCCATACGGGCGAAGCAGTTAATGAGCATGGCTGGCGCTTTCGGATGTTTTATCTGGACTCCGCCCTCCTGAAGACAGCCGCGCAGGAACTGTGCGACCGGCCGAGAGACATTCCGTTTTTTCCGGTGCCGGTAATTGACGATCCAGAGACCGCCGCGATGATCCGGCAGCTTCACAAGTCGTTGGAGGCCGGCGGCACTCCGCTCGAACGAGGGTCCAAATTCTTGTGGACGTTCGCTCACCTTGTGAAGCGCCACGCGGATGCCCCGGCTCAGGAGCGTGTTGCCGGCGATGAAAAGGCAGTCGTACGCAAAATCAAGCACTACCTTGAGGACCGCTACTGCGAGAATGTCACTCTGAACGACCTTTCGTCGCACTCGGGATTGAGCCCTTACCACCTAATCCGGGTCTTCCGGGCCGAAACCGGGCTCCCGCCTCACGTCTACCTCGAGCAGGTACGGATCAACCGAGCCAGACAATTTCTACGTCACGGCATTCCGATTATCGACGTCGCGTTTCGAACCGGCTTCGCGGACCAGGCTCACTTCAGCCGGCACTTCAAGCGAATGACTGGGGTAACTCCAGGGCAGTATCGCCAAACAGCAAGATCATTCAAGACCGGCCCGGCACCGAAGGCGCAAGCTGGTTCTCGTTGACTTTGCCGAAATAAGCGTTGTCAGCGGGAGTCTACAAGATGTCTCTCAAGCAGTGCCACCAATGAGATCGAGCCAAGTCTTCGCAGACGACATTCTGTATCCGACCCCCAGAGTTCCGCAGGCACCCGTCGTTCGGAAGCCGCCTACGCAGCTCAGGCGATCCTGGAATGCCGTTCGGAACATCCGTAAGCCATCGCTATTGCGGTCTAACCTGCTGGTCGGGCTTGCCGTCGCGTTTTTGCCGGCGGTCTTATTCGCCTCTAATGGCCTCTGGGCTCATCTTTTGCCTGTTGCCTGCCTCCTTTGTCTAGCCGGAACACTCGACACTGCCCGGCTTCTAAGAAAGCGTTGGGACTTCTACCATGCGGGCGTGCTCTTTTTTCTCTACGCCGATCTCATGGCCCTGGCGATGCTCACCTTCGCCGCGTTCAGCGAGACAGCCTTCCAGGTGATGATGCCATGATTGGACCAACAGAGGTCGATCCGCCCGAGAGAGTTGTCGATGTAAGGCAATCGTTCGAGACAGCGTGGGGGCATATTGCGGGCGCTGAGCTCATTCCTTTAGCTGCCCTTAAGCAGGCGACTGCGAACTGGGATCGTGAGAAACCCTTACTGATGGTCTGTAGGAGTGGCCACCGAGCTGATGTTGCACGTGGTCAGTTGCAGCGGGCCGGGTTCAAGCGAGTTTGCGTACTTGCTGGCGGAATGGACGCCTGGAAGGCCAGAGGCAATGATGTCGTGGTGCCGGTTGGTGTCGCGCGACGCAGTCTAAGACGCTTTCTGATTCCGGCCGCACTCTTGGCCGTATCCCTTCTCGTAATGACCTACCATCCTGCGGGAGCTCTTCAGACCGCTGCGGATATTGTCCTCGCCGTAGCCATGGGATTGTTTATCCGCGCTCTGCGTTAGCCTTCGAAAGACACCCGATAGCAATTACGTTCAAGACCTGGCGGGAAGCGATACCTATGCTCTAGGTAGAGGCTGGCTCATACTGCATGTCCTCTGACGACTCCACACAGGACGGTTCCGAATGAGTTCAACCAGCACAATTATTTCTTTGCCCGATCAGTCGACTGCGCGGATGCCGAGGAGACACTATCTCAACAATGAAGATGGAATTCTGAGCTGGCTGCTCACACAGGATCACAAGAGAATCGGCGTCCTCTATCTGATCACGATCACTCTCTTCTTTCTGTTGGGTGGCGTGTTCGCCGGTATGATCCGGCTCGAACTCCTGACACCGATGCCCGACCTTGTCGCGTCAGACACCTACAACAAGCTTTTTACGATGCACGGTATCATCATGATCTTTTTGTTTTTGATCCCGTCTGTCCCGGCGACGCTCGGGAACTTCCTGATCCCGATCATGGTCGGGGCAAAGGATCTGGCGTTCCCGAAGCTGAACCTGCTGAGCTGGTACCTGCTTGTCATCGGCGGCTGCTTTACGCTGTACTCGCTATTTACCGGTGGCGTCGATACAGGATGGACCTTCACGACACCGCTCAGCACCCACTACCTCAACACGCACGTCATCAGCACAGCGGCGGCGATCTTCATCGCCGGTTTCAGCTCCATCTTCACCGGCCTCAACTTCATCGTCACCATTCACCGCATGCGCTGTCCAGGAATGACATGGTTTCGACTGCCGCTCTTCGTCTGGGCTATCTATGCGGCGTCGATCATCATGGTGCTTGCCACTCCTGTTCTCGCGATCACGCTGACGCTGGTCGTGTTGGAACGGCTATTCGGAGTAGGCATTTTCGACCCGGCAAAGGGTGGTGACCCGCTTCTCTTTCAGCATCTGTTCTGGTTCTACTCGCACCCAGGCATCTACATCATGATTCTTCCGGGCTTTGCAGTCATGTCGGAGATCATCAGCACGTTTAGCAGAAAACGGGTATTCGGATACACGGCTGTCGCGTTTTCTTCAGTGGGGATCGCCTGTCTGGGCTTCTTCATCTGGGGTCATCACATGTTCATCATGGGCATGTCGAACTATGCGTCGCTCGTATTCTCCTTGTTTACGATGCTGGCCGCCGTGCCTTCTGCGATCAAGATCTTCAATTATGCAGCCACGCTCTACAAAGGCTCGATCACGTTTGAGACGCCGATGCTCTACGCCTTCGGATTTATGGGGCTCTTCACCATCGGGGGTCTCACGGGCGTCTTCCTGGCCTGCCTCGGGATGGACATTCACCTTACCGAGACGTACTTCGTGGTCGCTCACTTCCACTTCATCATGGTCGGCGGCATGCTGATGGCTTTTCTCGCTGGGATCCATTTCTGGTGGCCGAAGATGACCGGCAGAATGTACCCCGAGTTCGTATCGAAGGTTGCCGCGGTCGTGACTTTCGTCGGCTTCAACATTACGTTCTTCCCGCAGTTCATTCTTGGCTACCTGGGGATGCCGCGTCGCTATCACGCCTATCCGGCAGAGTTCCAGGTGCTAAACGTGCTCTCGACCGCTGGAGCAACCATCCTTGGAATCGGTTACATGATGCCGTTGATCTATCTCGCATGGTCGCTGAAATATGGAGAGATCGCGGGCAACAACCCCTGGCAAGCCACCGGTCTCGAATGGCAGATTCAGTCGCCTCCTCTGACGGAAAACTTCACGGAGGTTCCGGTGATGGACCATGAAGCCTACGACTATGCATGGCTTGAGCACAAGACGCAGTCAGAGGTCACGACTGCTTGAAGATCGACACCGCAGACAGGTTGCGCAGCCGCTTCGACGGCTGCGCAGCACATTGGCAAGGAACTCTATGAAGATTGGGAAATCGGTTTTGACCAGGGTCTTCGTTGTGGCTGCGCTGCTCGGCACATGTCTCACAACTTTACTGGCCCAAGGATACTCAACGGAACGGCCACTGGGCATGACCGCGCAGCAACTGCCGGAGTACCTGAAACACGCCGGCATCGAGCAGCATCTCAACCGACCGCTCCCCATGGAAGCGCAGTACACCGACGAGTCTGGAACGACCGCACCGTTGAATCACTGGATGACGGAACGCCCGGCGATTGTGGCGCTCGTCTACTATCGCTGCAAGATGATGTGCCCGCAGGTCCTTTACGGCCTCGCAAGCGGCCTGCGTGCATCGACGTTAGTTGCCGGCAAAGACTATGACGTTCTCATCTTTAGCATCGACCCTGAAGATAAGCCTGACGACGGTGCCTACGAGAAGGCGAACTTCCTCCAGGTCCTGGGAAGGGCGGCGGCTGGCGACTCCACTCATTTCCTGACCGGCTCTCCTGCAACCGTTGCCGCAATTCCCGGAGCGACCGGCTTCGACTTTGTGCGCGTGCCCGGTCCCGATGGCAAGATGGACCAGTTTGCCCATTCGAGCGTCATCATGTTCGTCACGCCCGACGGACGTTTGTCCAAGTACATCTCCGGCATTGATTACCCGGCACGCGATTTGCGACTTGCCGTCCTCGACGCCTCCCAGAAGCGGATCAGCAACCCCGTTGATCTCTTCATGATTTATTGCTGCAATTACAACCCAACCGTGGGCCGTTACTCAGTCGCCGTACTCCGGGTAATGAGTGTCGCCGGCGCGGTCACGGTGTGTATTGTCGCCGGCATGATCTGGCTCCTCTCAAGACGACCGAAGCACTTGCATGCCGTCTGAGTGAGCTTCTTTATCGCCCGGCTTTCACGTAGGTCCAACCGGCCTCTTCTCTTCGAACCACCTCGACGATCCCTGAAGGAACGGTATCCACTCCGAGCGTTAGGTTGGCTTTAGTGAGACCCATCCGCTTCATCGAGTTTTCGCAGGCGACTACGTGTACTCGATCCTGGATCATCTGCTTGATCTCCGCTGCCACGGAGCTGTCGTTCTTCAGCATGGTCACGGCGGGACCGTACGCAACAACTTCAACTTCCACAACGTCTGGAGCCAGCCCTTTCTTCAGGTTTGCGATATTGCCGATAGTGAGCGCCCAATCTTTCTCATCACCCGAGGTGATGGCAAAGAGAACGTGATGAACCTTGGTCTGCGCTGACAAGAGCGTGGGCAGGACGACCAAGCTTATGAGCACGAAGAGTATTTTCCATTTCTGCATCGGTTCCAATCCTCTTGACTTGCAGATGCGTTGAAGCTACTGATCTGGTGTCTCAGGCAATCCGAGCTTTCGGAATGCCCACAGCGCAGGGCACCAGTTTGTGAACGCAGACTGAAGAAGATTGAAGCCGACAAATGCGGTGAGCAGAAGCCAATATGGAGACACGAAGTGCGCGAGGGTGAGTGAGAGCAGGAGCATAAGTCCCACAAGCAGGTGCAGTGCGTGTCCAATGATTATAGGAATGTCCTTTTTAAACCCGGTGTTAGAGCAGAGCGGTGATTTGCCATGAAGTACAGGACAGGAACCGCAAGGCGGGAGAGGATTGTCGAGGCGAGCTCACCAGCGATCAACGAGAGGGCCAGTCCCTGGAAGATCGGGTCGGAGAGGATGACGCTCGCTCCTACGACGACCGCGGCGGCGGTGAGGAGCATAGGCCGGAAGCGCACGGCTCCCGCGTCGATGACAGCCTCAGCCAGCGGCATGCCCTGGGCGCGGCGCAGTTCGATGAAGTCCACCAGGATGATCGAGTTACGAACGATGATGCCGGCCCCGGCGATGAAGCCGATCATGGAAGTTGCGGTAAAGAAGGATCCCAGCAGCGCGTGCGCCGGTAGGATGCCCACGAGCGTGAGCGGGATCGGAGCCATGATCACCAGAGGCACCACGAAGGAGCGGAACCAGCCGACCACCAGCACGTAGATGAGGAGGAGCACCACCGCAAACGCCAGCCCGAGATCGCGGAAGACCTCAAGCGTAATCTGCCACTCGCCATCCCACTTCATCGAGTAGTGATCGGTCGATTCCGGCTGCACCATGTTGTAGCGAGTGAGCGTATAGCCGGCCGGTAGCTTCAGATGATCGAGCATTTCGTTCATCTTGAAGATCGCGTAGACCGGGCTTTCTTCGACCCCGGAGACATCGCCCGTCACGTAGACCACGCGCTGCAGATTTTTGTGGTAGATGCTGTTGTCGAGCGTGCCTGGCTCGACGCGGGTCAGTTCGCGTAGCGAGACGAGGCTGCCGTCCGTACCGCGCAGCTTGGTGCTGTCGAGCTGATCGATGCCAGAACGGTCTGAGCGTGCAAACTGCAGGTGCACTGGGAGGGCCTCGCGCGAGCTCTCATCGTGCAGCAAGCCAGCGTCAACTCCCGAGACAGTCGCTGCGAGCGCATGGGCAACGGCGGCAACGGAGATGCCGTGCAGCGCGGCCTGCGTCTGATCGACGACGAAGGTCTCCTGCGGCTGTGCATCGTTCACGTACCAGTCGACATCGACGACTCCCGCTGTGGTCTCAAAGATGTGCTTGATCTTCTCGGCCACTTCGATCTGCCCGGTTTCGCTAGGGCCATACACTTCAGCCACCAGCGTCTGCACCACCGGCGGCCCCGGAGGCACTTCGCTGACCTTCACTCGCGCACCGAAGGGCAGGCCGAGCCGGACCAGCTCCGGCCGCAGCCGCTTGGCGATCTCGTGGCTCTGCGTATTGCGGTCAGCAATCGGCAGCAGGTTGACTTGTATATCGGCTTGGTTTGCGCCGTGGCGCAGGTAGTAGTGACGCACCAGGCCGTTGAAGTTGTAGGGGCCGGACAGACCTGCATACGCTTGGTAGTTGAGAATCTCTGGCTGGTGCGCCAGGTACTGCCCGAGCACCTGAGTCACGTGCGCGGTCTGCTCCAACGGCGTGCCATCCGGCATGTCGACGATGACCTGGAACTCGCTCTTGTTGTCGAACGGAAGCATCTTGACGCGGACCAGCTTGAAGGGCACAAGCGCAACTGACAACAGAAGCAGCACGATGACACCGCAGAGGAAGAGCCAACGCGCGGACGCCTTCTCGATCAGCGGCGACATGATGCGGCGATAGAAACGGGTGCTCCAGTTCTCGGCTGATGCATGCTGCTTTGCGTACGCGGAGTCATGGGCGACCAGCCGCAGTGCAGCCCAGGGCGACACGATGAAGGCCACCAGCAGCGAGAAGAACATCGCGGACGACGCGCCGATGGGAATCGGCCGCATGTATGGCCCCATCAGTCCACGCACGAACGCCATCGGCAGAATGGCCGCGATGACTGCAATTGTGGCGAGGATCGTCGGGTTGCCAACCTCCGCGACCGCTTCGAGCGCGACCTCACCTTGCGGCCGTCCCTGACTCTCCGGCAGGCGAAAGTGCCGAACAATGTTTTCGACCACAACAATCGCATCATCGACCAAAATACCGATACTGAAGATGAGAGCGAACAGGGTCACGCGGTTAATGGTGTAGCCAAACAGATAAAAGGCGGCAAGCGTCAGGGCCAAGGTCACAGGAATGGCAAGTAGCACCACACCCGACTCACGCCAACCGAGGAAGATCGCGATTAGCAGAGTCACCGAGAGTGTCGCCAGGACGAGATGCTCCAGCAGCTCATCGGACTTGGCCTTCGCTGTGTCTCCATAGTTCCGGGTAGTCGTGATGTTGAGGTCGGCAGGGAGCGTGCTCTTGCGCATCTCGCCGATCCTTTCAAGAACAGCCTTTGCGACGTCGGTGGCGTTGGTGCCTTTTCGCTTTGCGATTGTCAGCGTCAGAGCCGGGAACTCGGCTCCCGGTGGAGCGGCACCCGGCGTCGATGCGGCGCCGACCCCGAAGAGAACGTAAGTGTCCGGATCGGCCGGGCCGTCGACGACGTTTGCCGCCACGTCCCGCACAGTGACGGCGCGGCCATGATCGACCGCGAGCACGACCTCTTCGAGTTGCTCCTTGCTTGTGAGGAACTGACCCGCTTCCACATCGATGGCACGATTGCCGTTGGCGAACTGCCCGGCATCGAGATGGGCGTTGGCCGCCTCCAGGCGCGCAGCGATTGCGTCAGGCGTCAAGCCATACGCCTGAAGCTGCGACTGACTTAGCTCTACACGCAAGGTCCGCGGCTGCCCGCCGAGGATCGAGGTCTCAGAAACATCTTTGACTTGCTTGACGCTGTCGTTTAGTTCCTCGGCGATCAGCCGTAGATGATAAGCATCGTAGTTTTTGCCCCACAGCGTGAGCGAGAGGATAGGCACATCATCGATCGAGCGCTCCTTGATGATCGGCTGCGATGCACCAGCTGGCAGGACAGTCGGGTTCGACAGAATCTTGCTGTAAGTCTTGACGAGTGCATCTTCCTGCTTCGTGCCGACCTCAAACCGTGCAATGACAAGGCTTGTGCCCGGACTCGATGTTGAGTAGACGAACTCGACGCCAGGGATCCCATGCAGCAGGCGCTCAAGCGGCAGCGTCACGCGTTGCTCAACCTCCGACGGTGACGCACCCGGCAGAGTGGTCGTCACGTCGAGCATCGGAACCACGATCTGCGGTTCCTCTTCGCGCGGGATGACTGTGATCGCAAAGGCGCCGATCGCGAGCGACGCGATGATGAAGAGCGGCGTAAGTTTCGAATTCAGAAATGCCGCCGCGATCTGCCCGGCGATGCCCAGTGGACGCTTCATTGGGCGGCCTCGATCTTCGCGCCGCTCAGTTCCCGGTCTTCCGGGGACAACACGACTCTCTCACCAGCATCAAGTCCGGAAAGGACCGGAGCCTCCCCATTCCAGGGCGCGCCCAGCGTCACGTACCGCAACGAAGCGATGCCGGAAGCGTTCAACACCCATACTCCCTTCATCGAGCCGTGCGTTACGACGGCTTGCTCCGGAACCAGGAGCACGGCCTTCGTTCCGTGCCCGATGTGCAATGTTCCAGACATGCCCGAGCGCAGCCCGGCCTCGTGCGGGAGAGTGACCTTCACCACGAAGCTGCGGCTCAATGCGTCCGCCGCAGGGGCGATCTCTTTGACCCTGCCGGCGATCTCGTGATCGATGCCGTCAACGGTCATGTCAACCGTTGCGCCTCTCCGCAACGAAGCAAGTAACGACTGGTCGACGGGCACGGACAGTTCGAGCGCGCCGACTCTCTCAACCTGAAGCAATGGCAAGCCTGGCGTTGCCAGTGCGCCGGGGTCCACAAGGCGCGCTGAGACGACACCGCTGAATGGTGCATGGATGCGCGAGTACGCCGCGACGGTGCTCGCCCCGTTCTCTGCTGCTTGGGTTGAACTCACTTCGGCCCGCGTTGCGTCGAGGCGCGCCGTGGCGGCCTCGGACCGGCGGGAGACCTCGTCGTACTCCTGCGGGCTGATGCTCTTGCGATCCCGCAGGATCTTGTAACGCGCCAGCGTGGAAGCCGCGAGGTCGGCCTCCGTCTGAGCCAGCGCGACCTGCTTCTCGGAAGCCCAGACCGCAGCCTCCGAGCGCTCGACATCCGCATGGGCAGCCGCCGCGTCCAGGGTCACGAGAACCTGTCCCGGGCGAACGGTGTCTCCGAGGCGAACGTTTACCGCTCTCACCGATCCCGTCATCTGTGCGGCGAGGGTCGCCGACTCGACAGCTTCAACTGTGCCCACGGTGTCGACTGTTTCGGGAACCGACTGGTCATGGACCTGCGCGACTCTAAGTCCGGTGACAGTGGGTGCAGGAGCCGGATGACTCGTTGCGGCTTCCTTACAGCCAGTGGACAAGCCGATGCTGACGGATAGTATGAGCAGAGATGATCGAGCGATTGTCATTGAAGGTCCTCGGCTGTATCAGGGCTCAGTGTCCCCTTGGCGAACTGAAATTCGAGATAAGCGGCGGAGACGCGGGCCTCGGCTCGCCGGTAGTTCAGCTGGCTCCGTCGTTGCTGGTCCTCGACGCGAAGCAGATCAGTCATCGTTGAAAGCCCAGCCTCGTAGCGGTCCTTCGAGATGCGAAGAGCTTCATCGGTCTGCTGCGACGCACTGCGCGCAACGGCAAGCCCCTGACGAGCTGCGTCGAGCTGATAAAAAGCTCGCGTGACCTCAAGCCGGATGCGGCTGTCTGCAAGAGCTGAAGCGGCCGCAGCTTTGTCGAGAGCCAGCTTTGCCATGTCGAGATCGTCTCGTTTGGCTGCCGGAAGAATATCCAGCCGAACTTCTGCGCCGGCGATCCAGTTGTTGCCGCCCTCGCCGGCGAACGACGGGCGGTCGGTCTCCCAGGAGCCAAAGCTGGAGATGACCGGGCCCAACGCTGACTTCGCCGAGGCGACTCCGGTTCGCGCAGCCTCCTGCTGGAGAGCCAGACTGTGACGGTCGGGGCGGCTCTTTAGCGCAAGCGCGAGCGAGTCCTCCAGCGACTCGGCTGCGAGGTCCTTCAATTCAAGAGGCTTGAGACTCCGCTCCCCGGGAGAGATCAGAACTCCCATGGAGGATTCGAGCTCTACCCAGGCGACTTCCAGATTTCCAGCCGTCTCAATCTTCGCCTGCTGCCGCTCAGCCAGGTTGGCTTCGGCCGCAAGCCGGTCTACGTCGACTGCGGTGCCCGCGGCCAGCCGATTCACGCTCAGTTCGAGCAGTGAATCGGCCACGGCGACATCATCCGAGGCGACCTCAAGCTCACGCTGGAGCAGCAGTACGTCCTGGGAGGCAAGCATCGTCGAGCGGATGACCTCCTGATCAGTTCGTCCGGCCGAGGCCCGTTGGCTTTGCGCGACCAAATCGGCCCGTCGAATCTCCCGCTCCGTGTGCAAGGAGTCGAAGATGGTCCACGATCCTGCGAACCGCGTCGTGAAATCGTTGACGGGTGTTGGCCGATTCAGCGCGTTCAAGGCAAAGTCACCCTGCGTGAACTGCTGCTGCCGCAACCGCGTACCAAATACATAAACCGGATCGTTACCCCGGGTGACCGCCTCAGAAAAGCTGAGCCTGGGTAACAGAGCCGTGTGCACGGAGCGGGCATGCGCGTTCGCCATCTTCTCTTCGACCTCCGCAAGCTTCTTCTGCGGATTCTTATCGACAGCAATCGTGACGCACTCGCGAAGGGTCAACGGTGACGCGCTTTGAGCATTACAGGATGCGCTCTCAACCCCAAAAAGCAAGCAAAGAGCCATCAACCAAGTTGCAACAGTGTGGTGCATGTCTCTCCCAGGCCGGCTTGGATCGCCGTGACGAGCGCCATCAGCACGCTCCTGCTGGAAGAAAGACATGGAAGTGCGATTTGTTACACGAGAACAGAATTATTTTCGTTCTCAGGAAACCCGACCAGACGGAGATACTCCGCCGTGAGCAGCGACCTCAAGCGGTTGAGAACATCGGGAGAACAGGTCGTCTCGAACCGCCCACATCGATCGATTGCAGCGCGCAGATCACGAATAAACGCAACGCACGGAGGACATGCAGCGATATGCTCCCGCATCTGTTCACACTCGCGCGGCGCTATATGGCCGTCAAGATACTCAGAGAGGTTCGCGAAGATCGCGCGGCAGTCCGCAGAGCGAGTCGGCCGTCGCTTCGCTTCAGACTCATCCGGAATGTAACTCTTGGCATCACGCGCAGCCAAATTTTTGCGTACGTGCAGCCTGGCGCGATGCAGTCTCACCCGCACCGTTCCCGGCTTCACCCCAAGAATCTGCCCGATCATCTCGGAGTCGAGATGTTCCATGTCGTGAAGCACCAGGACGATCCGGTACAGCGGAGGAAGGTCGAGCACAGCTTGCTGGAGACTCTGCGCGGACTGTTCTCGCGCTAGAGCGGCTTCCGGATTCAGCCGCTGATCGGCCAACAAAGAGGCTAACTCGGCCTGATCCGGCATCAACTCGTCCAGCGAAAGCACCTGCCGGGGCGCATGAGCTCCCTTGCGTCGCATCCTGTAACAGCGATTTCGCGCGACCGTATAGAGCCAGACCGCCAGCGCCTTCGGCTCTCTGATCTTTCGCAGGTGCGGAAAGGAATGGACGAATACCTCCTGGGCGTTATCCTCGGCATCCTCGCGGTGTCCGCAAATCTTCATGCTGAACGAGTAGACCGTCTCCTGCAGTAACGCGACTGCCTCATTAAACGATGCAGAGTCGTCCCGTTGCAGAAGGTCGAGCGCGCGTATCAGTTCTGGACGCATGGCGAGGAGATGCTCGCGTGAAGGAGCACCAGACAATGATAGTTGATCTAATGCCCATAACCGTCCGCATCGCGCGGCACTTTCCCTCGGAACAGCCAATAAACAACGCAGAAGTACAGAATCGCAAGCAACATCCCGATCGTCCACCAGACGAGTCCTACTCGCAACGTGTATGGACCCGAGATTGCGCTCGCGATGGTGATCGAGGGAACGCCGGGATGAGTGGACGGCAGCAAAACAGGACTTAGTCCGGCGGCAGCTCCGCAAAGCATCGCAATGAGGTAGCTTCCAGAAGCCAGGAATGCCTTGATCTCGGAACGCTTCCTCAAGAAGAAGGCGACCGCTGCAAGACTGCACCCGACTGCCACGGGTGCGAGAAATGAGAGCGGGTGCTCCCGATAGTTGTGCAGCGAATCCGGTCGAGCCAACACCGTTGCGGGTATGGCGAGAATCGTGGCGATGGTCACAAATGGCCACAGGCGCCCAGCGGCGACGCGAGCGCGCCGACGGAGATCGCCTTCCGTCTTCATGATCAGGTAGAGCGAACCATGCAGTGCCAGCGCCAACAGCGCCATGACACCGCCGATGACGGTATACCAGTCCAGAATGCCGGGGTCCGGGCCCGTCCGCCAGTTGGTCCATAGCGGCAGATAGAAGTAGTTGTCCGGACCGAGCGGCACACCTCGAACTACATTTGCGAGCGCAGCCCCGAAGAAGATCGCCAAAAAGACACTCGCGAAAACGAGCAAGCCATCGAAGAAACTCCGCCAAAGCGGATCTTCAAAGTGGCTTCGGAGCTCGATCGCCAGCCCGCGAAGAATCAGCAGCCAGAGCACAATCATCAGCGGCATGTAGAAACCACTGAATGAGGAGGCGTACAGCAGCGGAAAAGCGAAGAAGAGGGTTCCGCCGGCTGCAAGCAGCCAGACCTCATTGCCATCCCAAACCGGGCCGATGGCACGAATTGCCTGTTGACGTTCCTGTTCGCTCCTGGCAACGAATGGATAGACGACTCCAACCCCGATGTCAAAGCCATCGAGCACCACATACGCCGCTAACATCACTGCAACGATCCAGAACCACAGAACTCCCATGCGCTCGCTCCTATACCGCTGTCAGGGATTCGCCAACCGCCAGCGGCTTGGTCGCGACCGGACCGTTCTCGATGATCTTGTACACCAGAAGCACCCAGAGAAGCGAAAGCACCGTATACATGCCGAGGAAACCAAGCAGAGTAAACAGGCTGGTGCCAGCGCCGATGTGCTTCGAGTACCCCTCTGAAGTTTTGATCAGATTGTAGACGAGCCAGGGCTGTCGCCCGATCTCCGCCGTCATCCAGCCCGCTGTGTTTGCAATGTACGGCAGGGGGAAGCTCAAGAGGATAGGCCACAAAGCCCAGCGTGTCGTATATAGTTTGCCGCGCCAAAGCAGGAATCCAGCCAACGCCATCAACGCGACGAAGTACGTTCCGAGGCCTGCCATGATGTGATAGCTGTAGAACAGCAGCGGCAACGTCGTGGGCCAAAGGTCCTTCGGATAGGCGTTCAAGCCCTTGACCTCGGCCGAAGTCGTCCCGTAAACCAGAAAGCTCAGCACATCGTTGACCGCAATTGGATTGTCAATCTTCTGACCTTCCTCGTCCGGCTGGCCCATCAGCACGATTGGCGCCCCCTTCTGCGAATTGAACAGGCCCTCCATCGCAGCGATCGCAATCGGCTGATTCTTCGCCATGTACTTTCCGTGCAAATCGCCCGTCGGGAAGATTTGTGCGATGCAGGACAGGATGCCCGCCGTGACGCCGAGACGAAGGAAGATGCGGCCATACTCGCTGTTACTATCCCGCAGGACGTAGAGGGCGCCGACTGACGACATCACGAAAGCGGCCGTGACAACCGCACCGCACATGTTGTGGGCGTATTGCAGCCACGCCCAGGGATTCATCATTAAGCCCCAGAAGCTGGTTACCTCGTATACGCCGTTCGGCAGCAAGCGGTACGCCACTGGATGCTGCATCCAGGCATCGGTCACAATGATGAAGAAGCCTGATATCCACGAGCCGACAAAGACCATGAAGGCAGAACCCCAATGCGCCAGCTTGGAGAGTCGCTTTTCCCCGAAGAGGAACAGGCCGAGGAACGCAGATTCGAGAAAGAAGGAGAACACGCCCTCCATGGCCAGCGGCTGACCGATCACCCCACCGGTGCGTCTGGAAAATTCCGACCAGTTGGTCCCGAACTGGAACTCCATCGGTATTCCGGTCACAACCCCCAGCAGGAAGTTTATGGCAAAGATGCGCGCCCAGAAACGTGCTGCGACGTCGTAACGCTCGTCCTTCGTTCGCAATGCGAGCGTCTTCAAGACTACGATCAGAAGCGCGAGCCCCATCGTGAGCTGCGGAAAGAGATAGTGGTACGTGACGGTGAATGCGAAGTGAATACGGTGCAGCGCGAGCGCGTCCATGGATCAGAGACCTCCAAGTCGATGGTAGGCAGTTTCCCCCCGTGAGGCTTGAACGATATTGCTAAGAGGAGGCACCTTCATCATACTGGCCATCTCCGCTCACGCCGTTCGCACTCCACTTTCCTTCCAGCGCAAGATCGTTCAAGAGCATTTCCGAATGCAAGTGCGAGACTCAACCGAACTCGGAGTGGCCCTTCGGGCAGGAACTGACAACTTGGAATGTTTCCTGATGAGCCTCGCACTCCTCTCATTCGCACTGGCCGCCTGCCCGCAGACGGCGCGTCTTGCCTCGTGGAGCGAACATGAGGCGCGCGGAACTTCTGAACTGACCGCGGGCGCCCCGACGCCGCAGTGCTTGAATACACCGAAGCCGTAGAACTGGCACCAACGCAGTTGGGTCTACACGAGGAACTAGGAGATGCGATTTGGCTACACTCAAAGATGGGTGAAGCCGCTGCAGCCTACCAGGCAGAGCTTGATCTCAGCCCAAACTGCGCTTCGAGCCTCTTCAAGCTCGGCAACCTAAGGGTCATTCAGTCCAGCCCGGAACTAGGAATCGGTTTCTTGAAGGATGCGCTTGCAGTTGAGCCTCACAAGCCGCCTTCGCCAATGTGAGGCACTTTATGCCTTCGAATTATAAAAAAGTGATGGTGTCAGCGGTTAATGCCTGTTCGCCAGCACCAGGTCTTCGACCCTGATCTCACACGAGCTCTAAAAGGTGAACGCTACCGATGCATTTCAGGGGCCGGGTTTGACGCGTGCATCGGGCTCTTTTCTCGATGTGGGGATGCCTGCTCAGGATGCCCACTCATGGAATCGATGTGAGGCCTCCATGAGCTTTCTCCAAAAAGAGTTCAAGCCTTAGAGTTGAGACCAACCTCCGTATACCGGAAGCTCTGCTCCCGTCGTGTAGGTTGCGTCGATCGCCAGAAACGCCACGGCCTTCGCCACTTCCTCGGATTGGCCGATCCGCTTCATCGGAACGTTCTCTTTCATGTGAAGGAACATTTGATCTATCGTCTCCTTCGGCATTCCGATCTTCAGAAGTATGGGCGATTGGATCGGACCCGGGCTCACCGCGTTGACACGTATCCCGCGGGGCAAGAGCTCGGCGGCAATGGTCCGGGTAAGTGAACGAAGCGCCGCTTTGGCAGCGCCATAGGCACTCAGGTTGGGCATTCCCTTGACGTTGGCAATCGAAGTGGTGAAGACCACCGAACTTCCTGCCGGCATCAGTGGCGCAAGCTTTTGGACGATGAAATAGGGTCCCTTTGCGTTGAGATTGAGCATCTCGTCGTAGCCTTCCTCAGTGACCGACGCAAATGGAACAAACTTGCCCAATCCCGCGTTGACGAAGAGCACATCGAGCTTCCCAAACGTCTCCTTGACCTTTTCAGCCAGGGCGTCCATGTCCTTAAGAGAGGTGGCGTCGCTGTGGACTGCGACAGCGTTCTCGCCAAGCTCGGCCTGAGCCGTCTTGATCGTTGCAGCGGTGCGCCCGGTCACGATCACGCTGGCACCTTCGTAGATGAACAACTTGGCAGTGGCCAGGCCAATGCCGGTGGTCCCGCCTGTGATCAGTGCTGTTTTCCCTTTGAGCCTGTCCATGTTGTCTCCTGTGTCGTGTACGGCATTTGTGCTCTGTTGCAGGTGAGGGCTCGCCAGCAAGGCACACCGGCGCCGGGCGGGGTATCGCAGCCTGTTACCAGTGCCAGACCGCCGGCTCCCAGGTTCGCACTTGCCCCTGTTGCGTGACGTGGCCGAGCCCCGGGAACGGAAAACGAGGCACCAGGACTAACGATCTTTCCGCAATCACCTGATTGAGAACACGAAGTCGGGTGCGGGCACCCAGTACCTGATCATTGTCGAATTCAACGTGCCACTCGGGATGCGCAATGCTGAGGGCGAAGTGATGCAGGGCGTCCGCGGAATAGAACAGGCTCTCCGTTCCCGATGAAATATTGAAGGCGGAGCATACCGGGCGTGTGGCCGTACGCCTCTACGGCGGTGATGCCCGTCACGACCTCCTGACCAGGCTTTACGAATTCGACGCGTTCCCTGATGCCGCCCAGATGACGCTTCGCGCCCTCAACGATAAGCCCCTTGAGTTCTTCGGGTAGCAGGTTACCGAGCTTGATCTCTGGCTGCATCCAGTAGGCCCATTCCTGCTCCCCAATCACATAGCGGGCGTTCGGAAACACCTGGGAGTTGTCGGGAGCGAGGGTGCCAAACACGTGATCCAGATGCGCATGCGAGAGGATGATCGTGTCGACTTCTTCAGGTGCAACACCAAGGTTGCGTAGATGATCGGGCAGGTGACCGCCGGATGGTCCAAGGTAGGGGCCCATGCCGTTGTCGATAAGAATCTTGTGCGCGCCGGTATTTACGTACAGAGCGTTGATCTGAAAGTAAGCACTTGAGGAGGGAAGAAACCTGCTCTTCATGAACGCCTGAAACTCCTCTTCGTTGGCTCCTGCCGCGATCATGGTTTTGGGATTATCGAACTGAAGGAATCCGTCGCTGACGGATGCAACTTCAAAGTCTCCAATCTGGAAGCGGTAGAAACCAGCTCCTTGATCCTTAGTCATTCCACTCTCTCCTTGGGGGCGGCCGCCCGTGAGAGGCGTCAGCCGGTTCGTTGCTGTTCACGCGTTGCAGATTCATGTCACGCAGACTGGTAATGTATCGGACAATAGATTAGGCTGAGTCTGTCGTCAAGGGTGTGTAGCAAAAACTACACAAAAGCACCAAAAGCCAGAGGAGAACACAGTATGCCAGCACTGCAGGGGAAGGTCGCCATCATCACGGGCGGCAGCAGCGGGATTGGACTCGCGATCGCAAAGCGGTTTGTGGCTGAAGGCGCCTACGTCTTCATCACGAGTCGCCGCCAATCCGAGTTGGATAAGGCAGTGGGCGAGATCGGTAGGAACGTCACTTCGATCCAGGGGGATGTCTCGCAACTGGAGGACCTGGACCGGCTTTACGCGGCTGTGTCCTCCGAGGGACGGAGAATCGATATCGTTGTGGCCAATGCGGGTTTCGTCGAAAAAGCCCCAGTCGCAACCGCGACACCTGAGCATTTCGATCGGACGTTCAACACGAATGCGCGCGGAGCCTTCTTCACCGTGCAGAAGGCGCTGCCATTGATGAACGATGGTGGCTCGATCATCCTCATTACCTCTGCGGGGAAAGACAAGGCGACCCCGGGCCGAAGCGCGTACAGCGGAACGAAAGCAGCTCTGCGATCGTTCGTGCGCACCTGGACGATTGAGCTGAAGGACCGGGGGATCCGGTCGAATGTCCTCAGTCCTGGAGCCACTGAGACGCCGATCCTCGACGGCTTGTTCAATTCGAAGGAGTCTGCCGAAGCAGGCAGGGCACAGTTCGTAGCGGCGACTCCGCTAGGACGGATGGGCCGGCCCGAAGAGATTGCGGCGGGCGCACTGTTTCTGGCCTCGAGCGAGGGCAGCTTTATCGCAGGCATCGATCTCGTCGTGGATGGCGGATTGAGCGCTGTCTAACCGAAACCACGCAGTCCAACCCGATCAGGAGCCAACGAATTGAAGATCCGGAGAATCATTACTGCCGAAGGCCACAACGGCGTAGCCACCCGCGTCGATACCATCGACACGGCGACCGCTGAATTCCTGACCAACATCTGGGGATTCGACCGGGTTCCCACCTTGCCGCTGAGGCCAGAGCAGGTTCTGGGCGAATATAAAGCACTGGGAATGTTCGGTCCGCTTGGCGGACTCCGCGTCGATCTCTTGACGTTAACGCCGGAAACCGGTGAGGGGCCGTCGGCACTCGAACGTGCAGGCTCAATCGACATGGGTACGCCGGGCATGATTCCCGGCAAAGAAGGCGACGGGATGCACCGCACCGACAGCATTGACCTGGTCATCGTTCTTGATGGTGAAGGCAGTGTCGGCTATCCCGGCGAAGACGGCCAGATCCACGATGTGAAAATCAAGACGGGAGATCTGATCGTGCAAAACGGAACGTTCCACAGCTGGCACAACCGTTCGAACAGGGATTGCACCATGCTCTTTATCGTTCTTGCCGCCGAGCGCAAATCAGCCTAATTGGAGTCAACGGCAGATTTCGTCTTTTTCTAAACCTGGTTGGAAGAAAGGGACGCCTCAGAGCGTGAAGCGTCCCTTTCGCACTGCTGGAAGCACTTGGCTCTTCAGGCTTGCTTCGCCACGCTGCGCGCCACATCGAGCGCTTTCGCCCCGACCCTGGCTCCGAGTCGATAGGCAGCGTCGTTCACCGCCGAGACGATGCCTTGGGTCAGCGTTGACTCGCCATCGCCGATGCATGCCGAGTCCGCGGCGACGGTCGCGGCGGCGATCCCATCCGGATCGAGAAGAGGCAGGCAGGCCACACCCGCGCGATCGGCCCCAAAGCCGGCATCGTTGAAGAAAGCAAGTCGTGGCTTGAAGGAACGCGTGAATGGAGCAGCGCTTCGGCCGCCGTGACTACCGCTTGCCACGACCAGGCCTGTATCTTTTGGAGTAGCAAATGAGATGGAGCCTATGCAGAGGATGCCGTCGACAAATGCGCGTTCCTCTACCGGTGCTTCCACGTCTGCATGGGGCCAGGGGGCGGACTTCAATAGCTCCACTGCTTGTGCGACTGTTTGACCGGGTTCTACGCCACACGTGGCCGCAAGTTTGTTTACGCGACTGATGATTCCCCGGCGGAGCATGTCTGCGGCGTCGCCAGCCCGGGAGCTGTCCGTCGCTACGGCCGCCATCGCCATGCCATGCTGGTCCGCCCAGGGCAGACAACTGACCCCCGCCTCATCCCGACCGATGCCGCAGTCATGATGTATGGCAGCGCGAACGCCAGCTCTGGCCGAGTAATATGCCGCGTAAGCCGTGGCATTCGAACCGCCAACAACGACAGCTCCGTGTGCTTCCGGAGGCAGCTTTACCACGCCGTCGACCACTAGAACAGGAACATCCATTGAGTGCACTTCAAACCTCCCGGAAACTGTAGGTGCTCACGCGAATCGAACGGAGAGAGGTACGTCCTTCGGGCCAGCAGTCGCCGCTACGTTTTCGCCTCGCCGACCTCGATGAGGTGGCCGTCGGGATCGCGCATGTAGCACCGCGTCTCGGCCTCGTGCACCTTGGGTTCGGTTAGGAACTCCGCACCCAGACCCTTCCAGCGTTTGTAGCAATCTGCCATGTTTGCGACGCGGATGTTCATAAAGCTGCTGACGGCCTCGCCATCCTTCGGAGCTGCAAGGTAGACGGCCGGCTTGTCGTCCGTCGGGCCGCCGCCCACATTAATGATGACCCATGTGTTCTCGAGCTGGACGATGCACGGCGCGCCGTTCTCGCCGTCCATGACGGCTTTCCCGCCGAGGATTCGCGAGTAGAAGTCCAACGACTTCTTGATGTTCACCGACACGAGAAAGTGCGTCACGGTGAAGCCTGTGCTGGGAAAGATTTGGTAGGTGGTATTTGGCATTTGTTCGGGCCTCCGAAAAGTGTCTGTGCTCGGGCGAACCGGACCGAGAGAGGTACGTCATTCGCACCAGCCGTTATATAACAAACACTAGGTTATGAAGATGGAGCGTGTCAAGGTTCTGTAAGGCGTGGTGTAGAAGGGTGCGGAACGGCTATGGGAGGTCGACGCCAATTCAACATTGATACTGCCATCAAGACAGCGACCGAACTTTTTTGGCGAAAGGGTTACGTAGAGTGGCTTGCGGGCCGCCCGGCCGTTGCGCGTGAGATATCTCCTCAGGTAGAGCTTGCTTATCTGGGACGATAAGGAACAATCGGGAGACGATCACCTCTTCCACCTAATATGCAAGCTCACCCAATGCTCGAGCATCCGCTTGGGCAAAGTAGCAATTGTGGAGCTGGAGATTGGCAGCCCGGGCTCGTGCACGCCGAAGGAGGCGCTTCGACGAATCAATCCCGATCGTGGTCACCTGCGGAAAGTCTGCTGCGAATCTGCACGCATAAAGCCCGGGGCCACAACCCAACTCCATAATCCGAGGTCTGTCTGGTGGATCGCCGGAAGGGAACAGCGCGAAGGTGATCTCGCGCGTGTGGTCGCGAAACAAGTATTCACGGAAGAGGCCGTATCGCCCGTGACATCGTTCCAATAGACTTTCCCGCGCCTCGTCGGCGTCATTACCGGATATCGCGTGTTGTCGGAATGCTATCTTCATAGACCGGCATACCAGTCATAGCCCAACTTGGTCCAGTAGTCGTCGGGCCGTTCGTTGGTGTAGGCGATCAGGCCGATGCGTTTTATTTGCTTGTATCCGTACTTGGTCGGCATGTGCAGGCGCAGCGGGGCGCCGTGGGACTGTGTCAGCGGCTGTCCCATCATCTCCGTCACCAGCAGCGTCTGTGGATGCCGCATGACGTGCATGTCGTACCCGCAGTAGTAGTCGCCGTCCGGCGTTTCCATGTAAACGTAGAGAGGCTCTTTGCCGTCGATGGCAGCGGGCGGATACAGCTCGAGAAAGTCGGCCATCTTCACGCCCGCGAAGTGGACGATTTGACTCCATCCCTCGATGCACTTGAACTGCGTCACCAGCTCGTGCCTTGGTAACTGCGTGATGTCCCGCAACTCCAGCAGCAGGCCCGGTGTGTTCGGGCTTAGGGTGCTGTCGCTTTCGCCCGCCTCTTCATTCCCGCGAGACTTGCGGCCCGTGCCGTTCGCATCCGGCTCGTTGTCGTCATCGTCTGAGCTGTTCGCATCCGCCTCTGCTCTCGCCTGCAGATTTGCGGGAGCCATCGTCGTGGCTGTACCCTGCGCGGAAGTGCCGTCCTGTGCGTTGCCCCGCGCTTCCTTGCCAGGGTCTACCTTGGTGTCGTGGCCCTGGTCGCCTTCGCTCGCGCCGGAGTAGTGGTACTCCCATGCGGTAACGTCCTTCACGTAGCGCGGGTCGCGCTCAGCGTCCTTCATGCCGACGAGCTGCAGCCGCCAGTCTTGCGTCCTCAGGTCCTTCTTCAGGCCATAGACACCGTTGACACGCAGGTTCTCCGCGCGGCTGACCGGATAGGTAGGTGCAAGGGCATGATCGTGGAACAGGTCGCGTGCAAGTTCCGCGTTGAATCGCTGAGTCTTGCGAAGGAAGTTATTCGCACTCTCGTCGCTCGGGCCGTCGCCAAGCCATCGGTAGAAGCCGTAGCCTGCGGCAGCCGCGACGCCAGCCACCAGGAATGCACGCCGTGTGTGCTGGCGCGACTCTGCCAAGACATCAGCATCGCTGGGCGCGGTCGCGCGCGGCCTGCTCGTCTGGTACCGGTCGTCAGGGGTAGGATTGTCGCTCATTGCCAGCTGCTCCGTTCCGCTTCGATGGATGGTGTTTCGACCCGCACGATCTCCCGCCCGGTGACCATGGCGCAGAACTTGTTCCAGCCCGCAAGCGCTACCTGGCCTACGTGTATGCCAAGGAAGCTGAGAAAGCCCATCGTCACCCAGAAGTGCAGCCATCGCGCCATCTCGTAGCCGCCGCACAGCGTGGTCAGCCAGTGCGCCTGTGTCGGCTTGTAGATGGCAAAGCCGGTTAGCAGCATCAACGCGCCCATCACAATGCACGAGGTGTATGCGATACGTTGCGCCCCGTTGTACTTTATCTGCGCGGGCAGACCCTTGCGCAGATGCAGGTCGACCAGCGTCACCTGGACCGCTTCCTTCAGACTCTGCCGCTGCGGCAGCATCAAGCGCCACTCACCCGAAAGCCACGTGTAGAGGACCCACGCGGTGCCATTCAACGCGAAGATCCACATAAAGAAAAAGTGATATCCAAGTCCTTGGGTCACGTGATACGGCACGTGCAGCAGCTTATAGAGCCAATCGGGGAAGAAGCGGAAGAGTGTGAACCTGCCAAGCCCGATGCGGTACACGCGATGCGGATGCTGGTAGGCGTTATCGGAATCGTTCCAGGAGATCAGGAGGCCGCTCCAGATCATGGTGAACAGCACCGGGAAGTTGATCCAGTGCATCCAACGAATCGCCAGCTGGTGCTTCCTCTCGAGCCGGATACTGGCGTGCGGCACGACGGGAACCGTTTTGTCGATTTGTGCAGTAATCATGCGTTCCTCACGTCAGTAGGTCTCTGACCTCTTCCTCTGTGAACCGAGGCGTAATGTGCTGGGGGCAATTCCAGTCAAAGGCCTCGACATGAATCACAAAAGCCCGTTCGGGGAAGGCGTTGTCTTCCGAGGTTCTGACCCTGGCGATCAAGTTACGCGCCTCTTCATCGCCCTCTAGCATCTTCGTCCGTCCCAGGATTTTGAGCCGCTGTTGCCGAACGTAATCCATTAGAAAGAGGGCCACGCGATCGTCATGGTGGAGGTTTCCGACGCTGATGTACTGCTTATTACCTCTGAGGTCTGCAAAGCCAAGTGTCTGGTCATCCAACACATGAAGAAATCCTTTGGGACCACCACGAAACTGGATATACGGCCAGCCGGTTTCGCTCACGGACGCCATGTAGAACCCGTCTCGAGCTTGAATAAACTCTTGCTCATCTTGGCCCAGCCGGCTACCAGGTTCACCGAGTTCTTCTATCCGTTGGTACTGCCGGCGGCTCCCGTGGAGTTCCTGCTCTTTTTTGACAAGAGGTGTGAACGCTATCTTTGCAAATTGGCGCCCCATATATTGCCTCCTCGAACTGATTGCAGAAACAAAGTGCTTTCGAGAGCCTGCTTGCGGAGCGCCCAAGCAGCTTCCCAGTACATGCACGCTCTGTGCCAATCCTATGACTTGGGTCTGACTCTTGTCTCATAGAAGTTGTGTATGTGACTGGAGATGTAGTCAAGGCAGTCTTCGACTGCGAAATGTCCCGCGTTCAGGCGGTGCATCTGTGCCTTCGGAAGATCGCTAAGGTAGGCCTCGCCGCCCTCAGGAGTGAAAAAGATGTCGCCTTGGGCCCAGAATATGACTGTTTGCGGCTGACGTTCTCTCAGGAAGGTTTGCCACTTCGGATACAAGGTAACGTTGGTACGATAGTCGTAGAACAAGTCCATTTGAATGCGGCGTGCATTCGGACGTTGCAGCGATGCGTAGTCCGAGTTCCAGTTATCCGGGCTAATGAGTTCAGGAACTGTTGAACCCTGCAGATATATGGCCTTGACTGTGTCAAACGCGAACAAGCCTGCGACGGCAGCTTCCGATGCATGCGTTCTTTGCTTCCAAAGATCCCCTCGCAGGCCTGCCCACGCCGCAGTAAAGCCGATCTCGTAAGCATTTGTGTTTTGGATGATCAACCACTCAAGTGCGCCGGGGTTTTTCGTAACCATGCGGAAGCCGATGGGGCCGCCGTAGTCCTGCACATAGAGGCCGTAGCGATGAAACCCTTTTTGGTCGAGAAAGCGTTCCACGATCTCACCAAGCTTGTCAAAGGTGTATGGAAACGAGTCGGGATCAGGATAATCGCTGTCGCCGAACCCAGGGTAATCCGGAGCGATGACGTGGAAGCGATCCGCGAGAGCGGGGATCAGGTTGCGATATTGATGCGATGAGGATGGAAAGCCGTGAAGGAGAACGATCTTCGGATTAGAGGTGTCGCCAGCCTCTCGGTAGGCGATATTGAGGCCATCCACCTCGAGCGTCTTATAGGCAATCGTGGTGGGTACGATGCTAGGAGAATACGTTGAAGACATGCTTGCTCTCTCTCTTTGGCTGTAACGTTCATCTTGAGCTGTCTTTGATCAACCGACAGCCGCTTGACCGCTCCGACATGTGGCAATGGCGAGTGTCAGTCGATGGTCCAACGACGTACACAGGCGAGCCATACCAGTCATCTGAACATGGTCGATACCAGAAGTAACGCCGTTTGTCGTGATGATAGGTATCAGGAATACCGATAGGAGGAGTTTGCACTCTACCCGCTCGGTGTATCTACAATGCCTCTCACCTTCCGCCACAGCTGCACATTCACGATTAGGCCACAACAGAGATTGGCCGTTTACTGGACGAAGGTATAGGCACACACCAACGTATGTAGCGCCGTTTACGATGCAGAGCTTGTGTTCCGCGAGGGCAAATAGGTCATGGAAGCCGGGCAACTTCCTTTCAGTTGGGATTCGAGGCCCCAGGCATCGTTGAAGCTGTGGGTGCCGGCGTCGATCCCGCATGGGTGGGCAGAGCCGCCAGTTCTATGCCGACGTTCCCTCCGGATCGTTACGGTGTTTATGGAGAAGTGGCGATCCTGCCGGTCTCCTCGATGAGTGTCTACCCGGAACGGATGTCGTTTGAAGAAGCAGCATCGATCTGGGCGCAATATCTCACCGCCTGGGAGGCCTTTGTTACTTTGGTGGATTGCGAAAAGACAATTACGTTTTGATCACTGCCGCAAGCAGTAGCACCGGACTGGCGGCCATCCAGACAGTCAGGGCTGAGGGCGGCATCAGCATCGCCGCAACACGCACGATGGCCAAACGGGAAGCATTGCTCGCCCTTGGGGCCGATCATGTCATCGTCACCGAGGAAGAAGATCTTGTCTCGCGCGTCATGGAGATTACGGTAGGGAAGGGCGCACAGTTGATCTACGATCCAGTCGGAGGGAAAACACTCGAGAGCCTTGCGAGAGCCGCTGCCACAAGCGCAACGATCATCGAGTACGGCCTGCTGGCACCGGGGCCGACGGTTCTTCCACTCTTCACGGCACTCGCGAAGTACCTGTCGATCAAGGCCTATGACGTCCACGAGATCTTTGGTCTACCTGGGCAGTTGGAGGCCGCGCGGCGATACATCCTGCGGCGGCTTGACGATGGCAGCTATACACCGCATGTCGCGAAGACGTTTTCTTTAGCGGAGATCGTGGAAGCGCACTGTCATATGGAGGCGAATGTGCACATTGGCAAAATCGTCGTTACAGTGTGACGGACACGGGCCTGAGAACCTTGGTTGATACACTCAGGTTGAAGCACCTGCAAGACCAGTCTCGGGTCGATCAAGAAGGGTAATAATTACCTTTCAATAGTCATCACTGGAGTAAAGCGGGTCTGCCATGGCCGGGTTGTCTCATTGTAAGTAGGAGTTGAACAGATGGAACTGACGAGTCGTATGGAGCGGTTCATCCGGACTGTCCCGAAGGCTGAGCTTCACATGCATTTGGAAGGCTCTCTGGAGCCGGCGATGCTCTTCCGCTTGGCTGAGCGAAACCGACTCGCCTTGCGATGGAACTCTGAGGAGGCTCTTCTCGCCGCTTATGAATTCGCCAATCTAGAGGCCTTCCTTGCACTCTACTTTGAGGGCTGTCGGGTTCTGGTGACGGAGAAGGACTTCTACGATGTCACTGCCGCATATCTCGCGAAAGCGAGGGAACAGGGCATTCGGCGGGCCGAACTGTTTCTTGGCCCGCAAAGCTTTACTGAGCGGGGAGTGCCACTCGAAGCTATTATGCACGGTGTGCTTGGCGCAATTGAGGATGCGCAATCCAGCAGCCTGAAGGCCGCATACATCCTTAGCGTTCACCGTCACAGGCCTGTCAGTGAGGCCTTGCAGCTACTCGATTCGATCGCCCCATGGTCCGAACACGTTATTGGGGTTGGCATGGGCGGCCCGGAGGTTGGGTATCCTCCAGGCAGATTTAAACCGTTCTACCTTAAAGCGAAGGCGCTGGGTTACCGGACGACGGTTCACGCGGGCGAAGAAGGACCGCCTGCCTATATCGGCGAAGCGTTAGACATGCTAGAGGTCGAGCGAGTCGACCATGGTGTAGCCGCCTGCCGAGACGGACCACTGATGGAGCGACTCGCCGGTGACCAGGTACCCCTCACGGTCTGTCCACTTTCCAATCTTCGCTTGAAGGTTGTTCCATCGCTTGAGGCCCACCCTCTCAAGGCGATGCTCGATCGCGGTCTGCTCGTGAGCGTTCACTCCGACGATTCGCCGTACTTTGGCGGCTATGTCAATGAGAACCTCGAAGCCTGCTGCGCTGCGCTGAGTCTCTCTGCGGAAGAGGTTGCTGCTCTTGCGCGTAACAGCTTTCTTGGCTCCTTCGCCCCGCCGGATGAGATCCGGAGCAACGTGGACGCGGTGAATCGTCACTTGGATGAGTTCCTGAATCGAAGCGGGTACACAGCGTAGGTTCTGGTGGTTTGTCATTTTAGTTACGGAGCTACTGGACGAAAAGCTAGCGTTTAGGACCGGTCGATGTCAGAAGTAGCGCTGGCTGTTTTGCTCGCAACTATCACAAATGGCGATGTCATCGGGACGGTGTATGCTGCTTCAGTATGGAACTACGTCATCTCAGATACTTTTGCGCTGTCGCCGAGCACAGGAGTTTCACGACGGCCGCAAGACAATTGAACGTCTCGCAGTCAGGGGTCAGCGGGCAGGTGCGCGATCTAGAGAAAGAGATCGGCGTCAGTCTATTCCGACGCAGTCAGCGTGAGGTAACTCTTACTCCTGAAGGAACGATCTTCTTTCACGAGGCACGAGAGATTCTGATTCGAGCGGACAGGGCTGTCGAATTGGCCGTCCGATCTTCCAAGGGGATGGCTGGGACGCTAACGGTAGGGCTCTGCGGCCCTGCCACGGCAGTGTTCCTCCCCAAACTTATCCGCAAGTTCCGTAGGCAGTTTCCTGGCGTTACGGTCGCTCTGCGGGAACTGAATACATCGGAACAGATCGATGCACTCCTGAATGGCCAGATCGATATTGCCTTTACGCGAGGCATATCTGCGGAGGCTAAGCGATTCCTCAACCACGAGTTCTTTCTCAGAGAGCCGCTGGTCGTGGCGCTGCCAAAGGGCCATCCGCTTGCCAGTGAGCAAGCGGTCGTATTGAATCGACTTGCTACAGACCGCCTGATCTTGTATTTCCGCGAGGGGTCGCCAGAGGTGTTCGACTCCATCGTAGCGATGTGCAAGAAGGCAAAGTTCTCGCCCAGGATCGGAGACACACCTCGTTCCTGGCAGTCGATTCTCACCATGGTGGAAGCCGGTGAGGGGGTGGCCATTGTGCCTTCTTCCGTGCAATACCTGCGCGCTGATGATGTGGTCTTTCGGCCCTTGAAGGATAAGCGTTGCAAGGTGGACGCAATCCTCGCGTGGCGTCGAAACGAAAGCAGCAAAGTCATGGATAGCTTCCTAGACCTTTTGCGCGATAGGCGCGAGGAGATGGAGCACATTAAGCCGCAGTAACTAGACCGGCCGATTAAATCCAACGCCTCTTTTCCGATCGATTCCACGGAGAAAGCTTCATCTCATGTCGAGCGTCTCCTCGCGCGGCAAAGACCTTACTCCGTAGAGAATGGCCATCTGCCGTGAGGATGCGAATCAGGTTCTGTGGCGTCCACGAATGCGCGCGTTCCAAGGCCAGCGTGACCACACTCCGTTGGGTGCCCTCTCGTAAGCGATAGGACCGGGAACCGTAATCTGAACTTCGGTGCCGGCCCCGCACTCACTCCAAAAATCTAGTTGGCCTCCAATCCGCTCGGCACGTTCACGGATGCCGCGCAATCCCCAGTGGCCTGGTCTGCCGCCTTCCCTTAGGACGTCGGGAGCAATGCCTCGTCCATCGTCGCGGATCCGAATCCGAAACGCCTCAACCCCGTATCGAAGTTCCGCCTCGATGTGATCAGCATGCGCGTGCTGGTAGGCGTTTCTTAAGACCTCAACCGCGACGCGACTAACCTCGTCGCGAATGGCTTGGGAAAGGCTTCGACGTTCTCCCTCCTCGATCAAAACGAAGGTCGGAGGTTTGCGTTCTCCATCTCTCGCATGAGTCAACTCTTCACTTGCCGTGGTCAACAATGCACCAAGATGTCCGCCTGCAACTTGCTCCGATCGCAGCCCTTGAATCGCATCCCGGCTCTCCGCTAGTGCCTTTTTGGTGTCGGCGATTGCCTCGACGAGAGACTGCTTTGCCTCCTCCGGTCGCCGGTCCAACAAGTTGTGAACTGCTTGAAATTGGAACATGACTCCGTGCAGGTCTTGAAGCAATGTATCGTGCAGTTCGCGCGCGATACGAGTTCGCTCGTCCACGCGCGCTTCCAAGCCGATTTCGAACTGCCGCTGCAATTGCTTTACTCGTACTTGATAGAGCAACCGGAGTAAGAACAAAAAGAAGCACCCGCTAAAGCCACGAAACCAGATTGTTTGGAACCATGCTGGGGCGATCTTGAAATCTAGCGTAGAGCCCACATCGTTCCAAACTCCATCGTTATTACAGGCGACAACTTGAAAGTGGTAGGTTCCCGGGCCGAGCCCGTTGTAGAAAGCTTCTCGGCGGTTGCCCGCGTCCTGCCAGTCTCTATTCACCCCTGCAAGCTTGTACCGGAAACGAATCTTCTCCGGCACAGACAAACTAAGGGCCGCGTAATCAATCTGCAGGTCGGTTGTTCTTGGGGGTAGCACGATGTTCGTGAACGAGTCCGATACTCTCCCGTTTGCCGTGATCGACCGGATCGAAACGGGGGGAGGGATTGGATTTGTGAGGATGCTGGCAGGATCGATCCACGCTATTCCGTTCGATGTCAAGAACCAGAGGCGGCCATCGGTGCCGTGAGTCTCGATTCCGAGGGGCTGAACGCCTGCGAGCGTGCCGGGTAGCCCGTCGAACGCATCGCAGCTGCGAAACTTCACGCGGTGGGATGGATCGTCAATTGCTTGCTGAATCTCTGTGGCTGCGATTCTAATGACTTGAGTGTTTCCTGCTAGCCACAGATCACCATTGGGGCTTTCCTCGACCGCTTGCAAGGGGCCGAACCTTTCGGCATCCGCGGGGGCGATTCGGCGGAAGCGGTTCCCGTCGAAGTATGCTAATCCCAGCTGTCCGGCAGCCCAGATATGACGTCCTCGACCATTTATCATCTGCACGCTTCCGACCGGTGATTCCCGTTCGGAGAAAGCTCTCTGAATGCCCTCATCGTTCACAAGGAGAATCGAGCCCCCCAGGAAACCGAACCATGCACGGCCCATCCAATCGGTATAGGCTGTCCTGGGGCTCAGTTTTCCGACGTCCGGCTCGGTTCTAAGTCGATTCCAAATTCCCGTTCTGCGATAAAAGAGACCTTCGCTCTCAGCACTCAGCCAAAGCGTACCGGAGCCATCGAACGTTGCAACAACCTTCCTCGGCGAGTCGAGCTTCGAGGACCACGGTAGAGTGACCCTGGTATCACGTCCGGAGTTATAGCGGTAGATGGCATCTTTGCAAATCCATAAAACCTCACCAGATGGGGTGCGGTTTACAGACAAAGGTTCGCCGGCAAGGGAAGGGATAAGCTCCGCGTGGGCTCCGTGGACCCGGACCATGGTTCCCGGGTTGGCTACCATGACGTCCCCATCCTTTGCTGGAGCCAAGACGACATTCAAGGTCTTGAAGGGAAGAACGACCGGTACAAGATTCGTCTTGCGGAAGCGATCCAGCCCGTTGTTGGTTCCGACCCATATGTTCCCCTCGCGGTCTTCGAGGATGGAAGAGACAATATCGTCGCTTAATCCATCCCTTGCGGTAAATGAATCGATCGCGGCACTGGATATGCCATTGATACCCTTGAGTAACTCCGGCATCTGAGATCGGACGAGCCCATTGCCCAAGCTGGTGACCCACAAAGCTCCCTCGTCATCGAACAGAACGGCCTGAGAACCGATTTGAATTTCTGCTTTTTCGGAAGGCTGTCCCTTATCGGAAAGGGGGATGGGACGAACAGATCTGGTGGTTTCTGCCATCCACAGTTTGCCGCCTGGAGATTGTACGATCTGTGGAACCTGACCGACTGAAATGCCCGTTGGTTGAAACCGCGACGCGCCATTTGCAAGGGAAACCAGCGTGCTGCCGGCATCGGCCCACAGGGTGCCTTGACGGTCGACAAAGAGCGCGCGGGCAACTTTCCCAGGAAAATTCCAATCCTGCCCGATTTCCTGCCATCGGCCGCCTTCAAAACGCACCAAACCGCCGAGGGTCGCGGCCCAAATCACCCCTTGCCTGTCCTGAGCGAGACTTGATATCCACTGGCTCGGCAATCCATCGCGGGGAGCGTAGTTTACTGCGTTCCCGCTTCGCAGAAGGCTGATCGCTCCGGGCATGAAGCCGACCCAGAGGTCGCCATTGGGAAGGGCCAACAATGCGGTCACGGGTTCCGACGGGAAAGGGCCGCCCGACTGAGGCTCGTAGTGCTCGAAGACTACACCGTCGAATCGATATAAACCGTCCCAAGCTCCCACCCAGAGATATCCGTCCGTGGTCTGGGCCAATGCCAAAACCGGGCTAGGCGCGCCGTCCTTTGTTCGCCACGCTGTATGAGCAAACTGAGCAATGGTGCGGTCTCTGGCCGACGCGAATGAGCACGAGGATGCAAGCGTCAAGAATAGACAGACCCATAGCACTCGAACGAAACGAGGACGCTTCCGAAGCATAATTCACGCTCATCATAAAGGTTGAAGGAGCTCTCGCGGGTACGGCCTATGACAACAAGGATGCCTCAGTCTCTGCGGAATATACAACCGGTATCGACAGGGGTCGGCGAATGTATGGAACGAAGCAAGATCAGCTGAAGGCGTGTTCTTCACATGTGGCGAGGGGTAGTCCTATCCTCAATCAACCCTGCATGACAGGGCGAAGCGAAGATCTGGGGGCATACCTTCGTATAGTAGATTTCTCATCTGGGTATTGGCCTAATGGAGACTGTACAGCACCAGCGTCGCCGCACGCAGCAAGAGCCTATCACTGTCGTGCGCCATCGTTTGTTTTGAGGGCTCCTAGCAGAACAGAAGGTGATACTTACGGCGCCGCCCGTGCTCCAATGGAGAGGCGCCGTGACCGTTGCGATTAGCAATGACGCGTCTGTCAGCTGTCCAAGATGCTTGCACGGACCGCAAGAAGAGCCGGAACAAATAAAAGCCAAGGAGGAGATTGTTTATGTCACTCGCACAAACGCTTGCCGAACTGAGGGACAAGTTCGCCAAGCTTCTTCCTGACAGCGCCACATCGACCATGGAGGGTCACATCCAATCGCTCCGCACAAGCGGGGCAGTTGACCGGATCCTCAAGCCCGGCGCAAAAGCGCCAGTGTCCAAGCTGAAAAACCAGCACGACCAGGAAACATCGTCTGTTGACTTGATCGAGCGCGGCCCGCTTGTCGTGAACTTCACGCGCGGTAGCTGGTGCCCGTTTTGCTCAGCGGAGGTGCGCGCTCTGAACGACGCGTATGAGCAGTTTCGGCAGGCCGGGATTGAGCTCGTGGTGCTGTCTCCGCAAAGCCCTGACAGAACTCGGAAGCAGGCGGCGGCCGGGAAGTTCAAATTCAACTTGCTTGTCGATAAGGACAACGAAATCGCGAAGGCGTTCGGATTGGTCTACACGTTCCCGGAGGCCCTGAAGAGCGTTTACCTCGATGTCGTCAAGGTGGACATACCGGTTGTCAATGAGACAAGTAGCTGGCAACTCCCGATCCCAGCGCGTTTTATCATCGATACCAGCGGTGTCATTCGCGACGCAAAGGCGGACCCGGATTACCGCTAACGTCCTGAGCCTTCGGAAGTCTTGGACATTGTGAATACCATGAGAGCAAGCGCAGACGTGTCTGAGTTGCGAGCGGCCTCATAGGGGGCCGAGGGCAGGGGCCGCGATTTGCGCGAGAATGGCGCGTCTGCAACGAGCCCACCCAGCAGACTGAGAGCGATCGATACATCGCACTTCTGCTCAGGGCCTCAGTCACAAGACGTGTCAACTGAAGATCCGCGAATTGCGCTTTCGAGCACAGCATAAGCTTGGTTCGTCCCGATATGTTCAAGCTTTATGACGCGATACTGACTGTCGATAGCTTGCAATGGACATATCCGACGCTCGGATGAAGGGTCGAATCGAGAGCGAACAAGTGATAGACCAAAAGTCGGGACAACCGCAGACGAGAGCTCCTAAAGCCCGGTTTCTGGAATGAAAGCTCACGTGCGGCCGATCTGCATTGCCACGACGACAACAGCCGGTGGTGCGGCCATCAGAGAGTAGAGTTGCAACATGACCTGTTTCTTGGCAACGATCCTCCTTCTTGCTTCTTTAGCCCCCGCGACGACGCCTGTAGAGAATCCATGGAACGGTACCTGGGTTCTCGATGCCAGCAGAAGCACTCCGGGGATCAAGGATCAGGCTGCGGATGGCTACCGATTCACTCTGCAGGAGGATGAGCAAATCAAGTGGGAGATTCCATCTCTTGGCGAAGTCGTGACAGGAAAGACGGACGGAGTGCCAATGGAGATCCATAGAACGAAGCCGTCGCCTGGTCTCACGCTCAGCGTTACGGCGGAGGGTCCGGAGGTACTCCTGTACAAGGTTGCACGCAACGGCAAGCCGGTGGGGGAAGGTCGGATGACCCTGGTAGAGAACGGCAAGGCTTGGGTCGATATTTCCTGGCCTGCAGGCCAGCCGCAATACGCGGGGGAAGTTGTGTATGTGAAGCAGTGAGGCTAAGCGCACTCGACCCAGCGGGACTACTCAGACTGCGATGCTGTTGCCGCATTAGCTACTCGCAGTGCCTCCAATGCTGAATTGGGTTCCGCTGCGAAGCTGTGGCGATGGTCTGCAAGATAGCGATGTACGTCTGAGATCACCACGGAGCCTTCTCCCACGGCGCTCGCCACCCGCTTGACTGAAGCCGACCTAACATCCCCTACCGCAAACATCCCGGGAACGCACGTCGCATATGGAGTTCCATCGAAGCTCTCCGTTCCACCGGTGAGTATGAACCCCTTTCTATCGAGCTTCACCGTTCCGTACAGCCATCCGGAGTTGGGTTCCGCACCTATCATGACAAACACGGTTCCAATCGGCTTCCGCACAATCTCGTCCGTTTTGCGATTCTTCCAGGTGACCGACTTGAGCTTCCCATCACCCTCAAGGCTCACGATCTCCGAGCTTGTATGAAGTGAGATGCGAGATGAGCTTTCGATTCTCGAGATCAGGTACTGGGACATGGTCGCTCCCAGCGACTTACCTCGCACAATGTGGTGCACATGCTTTGCGATGCCTGAAAGAAATACCGCTGCTTGACCCGCAGAGTTCCCGCCGCCCACGACGATCACCTCGTTCTGGCGACACAACACACCTTCCATGGCAGTCGCCGCATAATAGATCCCGCAGTTCTCATATCTTGCGTAGTTCTCAACCGCCAGCCTCCGGTATCTCGCGCCAGACGCTACCACGACAGCGCGCGAACACACGCAGATGCCGCCCGCCAGAGTTAATCTGTGGAGTTCGCCAACCTGCTCCGCCGTTACCACCTCCCTGGAGATGGCAAAACGCACTCCGAACTTCAGAGCCTGCAACTGTGCGCGGCTCGCCAACGCCTGCCCAGAAATACCGGTCGGGAACCCAAGGTAGTTTTCAATCTTCGAGCTCGTTCCCGCCTGGCCACCAGGCGCAGTTCCTTCAATCACAATCGTGCAGAGTCCCTCAGAAGCTGCGTACACCGCGGCCGCAAGTCCAGATGGACCAGCGCCAACGACAATGACATCGTAGATCATGCCCGGGTCGGGCAGTTCCGTGATGCCGAGCTCATCGGCAAGCTGCGCGATTGTGGGACGGTATAACGTGCGTCCGTTGGAGACAACGACTGCAGGAAACTCTTGAGCCGATACCTCAGCGGCGCCGACGAGCAGATCCTCTTCCGTCTGAGGAACCGATTCGCTTGCCTCCACAAGCCTGTGGGGATAGTTGTTGCGAATGAGGAACCGTTGCAGCTCTGCCGTCTCAGCATCTCCCGCGCGGCCAAGAAGTACCACTCCGCCAGTCTCTTCACCGATGATTCCCATCCGTCTCCACACTGCCGTGGACGTGATGAGGTTCGCTATATCGCCCTCGGAACGCATCAAGCGCTGCAACGCATCCCGCGTTATTCTCAAGAGTCGACTCTCCGTTGCTGTTCGCGCTTCTACCAGCGCCCCTTGAGATGTCAACAGATTCAACTCGCCCGCAAATGCGAATTTATCGTAGCGAGTGATGATCTTCGCCTCACCCCCTTGAGCAGGTAGCGACAGGTCGACCTCGCCTTCTAGCACCACGAACAAGTCAACCTTTCGCTGGCCGTGTCGAAACAGCAGCACGTTCGCAGGAAAGTTCTCTTCGCGGCCGTACGCCCTCATCCGATCCACCATCTCTTCGGTCAGTTTCTGAAATGCCAAGTCCGCGCGGAACTCCGGTGCATTCCAAACGCTTCTCTCGCCTTTTTCTTGGTCGCCCATGTCGTAACCTCTCTAATCCTTCTATCATCCGCGAAGCAGGGCACGGTGTCTGAGATGATGGTGAGAGCGTTCAGTGTCCGCATCCACCCGTGAGCTCGGAAGCTCGCAGCAAGAAAGCTCTTGCTCGCATTCGCTTGCATGCCCACTTCGTGACTTGTCCGTGAGCACGAAGAGCATCAGGATGAAACGGTGCTTGTCGCAAGTGTCTTAACCAATCGAAGCTTGCACGCCATACTAATCAAGTGGGCGAAGGAGCCGGCCTTCATCTTTCGCATAGCGTTGCCGCGGTGCATCTTAACGGTGATTTCGCTAATGCCGAGTTTCCCACCCACGACCTTATTGGGTTGTCCTGAAGCGACCATCGTCAGTACCTCCCGTTCACGCGGACTGAGAGATGCGAAATTTGCTCGTAACCTTTGCATTTCTTCATCGCGACTAAGAACGACCTCGCTGCGTCGGAGTGCTTGTCTGATTGCCTCAAGGAGCGCATTGCTGTCGAGTGGTCTCGTCAGGAAGTCTATCGCTCCACGTTTCATCGCGTGCACGGCGACCCGGACATCGCTGTGGTCGGTGAGAAAAACGAGAGGTACCTCGATGCGTTCAGCTGTCATGCGCTCCTGGAGTTCGAGACCGCTGAGATCCGGTAGGTTCAGATCGAGGACAAGACAGCATGGCGCTGCGGTCCGCGGATGAGCGAGGAAATCGTGTCCAGATGCGAACGCCTCCGACCTCCATCCGGCCGCATGGATCATTGCTTCAAGTGGCTGACGCAAGTGAAGGTCGCCCCCTACTACGAACACTGTTGGGATAGACCGTGAGGGCGTTCGCCTGCTAGGGCCTGAAGTTTGCAGATGTGTCGCATCGAGAGAGCTACGCTGACAGACCTCGAATGCCGTGCCTGTGGTCATGTCAGCTCCTTCAACTCAATGCTCTTCGGTGCGCTAAATATCGTTGAAACGTCCTATTGCCGCAACGGCCATTGGTCGAGATGTGTCTTCGACTAATGGCGAGTAAGAATGAGCACGGTTACGGGGAGTCGGAAAGGCGCCCGATCGATTTCGCAAAGTGCTTTCGGCCGAAGATGCGGGCGTCCAGCGACTTTGCGCCAGGTCCGATCATTGCAAGTGTCCCGCCGAAAGTTAACAACACAACTGACAGCCATAAATCACTTGTGCCTGCGACAATTTCCCATAACTCGAGTCCCGCGATTGAAGCTCCTATGATTGGAGTCCAGAGGCCAGCGAGTAGGAGCAAGCCTGCCAACGAACCGACGAGTTGTGGAATCATGGAAGGCGAGAGGGGTGCTGTGGCAAGCTCGACGACTCCGACGCGAACGAGCAAGACTGCTGTCAGGATTCGTTGGAACAGAAGCCCCGTTCCGGGCCAACCGTTGGCGAAAGTTGAAAAAAGTCGCTGCATCGTCAGCCTCTGTGACGACCGTACTTGAACCGGAAGACGAAGGAAACGTCCAAACGTCTAATTGTTACTTCGACTTTTGGCTATGATCTAGAGCGATGATGCCTCGTCTCAGCCCGATGGTCACAGCGTGGGTGCGGTCGTTGGCGCGTAGTTTTGATAGGATGTTTGTCACTCTGGCTTTCACAGTGGCCTCGCTGATCGATAGGACGTCAGCGATCTGCTTGTTGGCGTTGCCAGCCGCGACCAGATTCAGGACATCCATCTCCCGCTCAGTCAGCGGCTCGTCCATCGAGTGGAAGGCCAAGTCCGCTGCAATGTCCGGCGGAATCCGCTTTTGTCCCACGTGTACGGCCCGAATGCAGCTGAGAAGCTCTTCGTGCACGTTTCCTTTCAGGATGTATCCGCTTGCCCCACCACGAAGGGCACGCAAAACCTGCATATCTCCGCTATACGTCGTCAGAACAATCACGCGACTGCCGGGGAACTCCTTGCAAATTGCGTGGAGACCATCGAGCCCGTCCACCCCCGGCATTCTTAGGTCCATCAACGTTACATCCGGCCTGTGAGTGCGGACTGCTTCGAGTGCTTCTCTGCCGTTTGTTGCCTCAGCTACCAGCTTCATATCGGGCTCGGCATTGACCAGCGCCGCAATACCCTTGCGCAATAGCGGATGGTCATCTGCCGTGAGGATACGAATGAGGGTATGAGGAGCGTTCATGATACCTAACTTTCCGAAGTAGGCGTGTCCAAACTCCGATCGGGTTTTTTGTATGCGATTGAGCCGGTAATCTCAATTGGAACTTCTTTACCGGCCTCACTCCAAGAGTCTACACGCGCCCCGAGGCGCTCCGCACGTTCACGGATGCCGCGTAATCCCCAGTGTCCAGGACGACCGCCTTCGTTCAGAACATCGGGGCTGATTCCTTTGCCACCGTCGCGAATACCAAGCCGGAGGTTTGCATCTCAGTATTGGATCTCCGTTGCGACCCGGTCTGCATCGGCGTGTCGGTACGCGTTCCTCATTAGTTCGAGCGCAAGACGGCAAATGTCGTCGCGGACTTCTTGCGACAACTCTCGACGTTCACCCTCTTCGATCAGGTCGAACTTGGGCGTCTTCAGGGAGGTCCAAAGAACCTCTGAGGTCGAGAAGGAATCCCGAAGCGCCAGCGGCGCAATCGCCTCTCCGATGAGCAGACCCGGTCTATCCAGCCATACATGAATTGCATGATGCATACCAAGGTATGTGGCCATACCTTCGTCCAGTAGCATTTGGTTCATTTTCTGGGAACATGGTGGAAGTTCAGTTCTTCGCGGTGCCTCGGTGAGGCCATCCGAGCTTGCACCGTAGGAACACCAAAGGAGAAACAGCATGTCCCGTCTCAAAGCGATCGACCCGTCAACCGCCACTGGGAAAGCAAAGGAACTGCTCGATGCCGTAAAGGGGAAGCTCGGCATCGTGCCGAATATGACCAAGGTGATGGCGAACTCGCCGGCTGTGTTGGAATCCTACCTGACATTCAGCGGAGCGCTTGGAGGAGGACAACTGGATGCCAAGACACGAGAAGAGCTCGCTCTGCTGACCGCGCAGGAGAATGGCTGCGACTACTGCTTGTCAGCCCACTCAGTTATCGGCAAGATGGTCGGCCTGAAGCCGGAGGAGATCGTTGCCAGCCGCAGCGGCGGTGGCAACACTCCCAAGGCGACCGCTGCGCTCAGCTTCGCGAAGCAGGTTCTGGAGACAAAGGGCGAGATCACCGAAGCCAATCTTACCGCCGCGCGCGCGGCCGGCTTCTCTGACGGTGAGATTGCTGAGATCATCGCGCATGTCGCGCTCAACGTTTTCACGAACTACTTCAACAAAGCCACCGAAGTCGAAATCGATTTCCCGAAGGTCTCGCACTCGAGTCTAGCCTAGCGCGCCAGCGATACCCCGGCAGTACGCTTGTACGCGCGGCCGTGATGGCCGCTTCGGCCCAAACAAGAGGTCTCGATTGCTTCGTGGCTGACCGTTGCTTGTTTTCCAACTTCGCTTTAGCCGTCACGTTGCAGCAACCGAACAATGAAGAGGATTTTCGATGAACACCGTTATCGCACCGCCATTTACCGACCAAGCATTGGCTGCAAAGAAAGTGCAGATCGCGGAAGACCTCTGGAACACCCGGGATCCGAGTCGTGTCGCAGCAGCTTACACCGAGGACACGAAGTGGCGTAATCGCACGGACTTTCTCACCGGCCGCGCCGAGGTGCTTGAGTTTCTGAAACGAAAGTGGGAACGCGAATTAAGCTACAGGCTGAAAAAAGAGCTTTGGAGCTTTCGAGAGAACCGCATCGCCGTCAAGTTTCAGTACGAGTGGCACGACCAAGGAGGCCAGTGGTACCGCTCCTACGGAAATGAACTATGGGAGTTTGCTTCATCCGGACTGATGCAACGAAGGGAAGCCAGCATCAACGATCTGGCAATCACCGAGGCGGAACGGATCTTGTAAGGGGCATCAACCGGAGCTTCGTCATCAAGGCTTGGTGCGCGCATGTCCTTTTCTTTCGGGAGCGGTGACATGGAGGATAACGCAAATGGACCGACCTTCAGCGTACCAGGATAGCTACATTGCCATTTGCAATCTGCCCTACCAGATGGTTGAGCAATCTCCCTCGGGACAGTGTCTCAGTGGTGGTGTTATAGGTAAGGGGCAGCGGGTCTGGATGCAGCATGGGCCTCAGGCCGCGACGCCTTCTCATGAAACTTCTGTCTACGTGGAGCATGTAGGCATCATTACGATCAATCCACAGTGCCGGCACGCGAGGGAGTCTGCTGAGCACTGCCGATGTCTGCGGCCCGAGGTGCTGCTCTGAATGGAGGACTATCAGAAATTCTGATAGCGAACAGCAAAACAAACACAAACGCCCCTGGGGGCACGCATGTTGTAATTACGCGTTAGAAGACAAAGAGCATCTCCGGGAATGCGATTCGTATTCTCCAGCTTCGTAGTGCAACGCCAACGTGTGTGGTAAAGCAGGGCGTGGCAAATCAAATGTCTGAACAGCCGTAGTACGAGAGAAAGGATAGTCATGGCCAAGTTAGCATTGCTTGTCGAGTTGAAGGCGAAACCGGGTAAGGAATCGGAGGTCGAGGCGTTTCTGAAGAAGGAGGCGGCGCTGGCAAGTCGAGAGTCTGGAACGCTGACGTGGTCCGCGGCGAAAGATGAAGGTAATCGTGGTGTGTATGTGATCTACGACACCTACGATGATGAAGCCGGTCGCCAAGCCCATCTGAACGGCGAGCCCGGACAAGAGTTCTCAGCAATTGTGAAAGCGGGCGATTTACTTTCCGAGGCTCCAAGGATCTGTTTTCTTCAGGTGGTCGCCGACAAATAGGGCGTCCGGACAGTGCTTCGTTGGCTTAAGACTTGAAAGACTCTAGGCCATTGTAGGTGCCCGCGAATACTGCCCTAGTTGTTTTGAGGAAAGCCAACAACGGGAATGGTCTATAAGGTCGGCCGTATCTTGTCCGTCACTCGCAGATCCGAACACTTGACAGCTTGATAAGAGGATGTCGGATCATGAGCCATCTTTACGCTTCGCACGAAGACAGCTTTGGGCTTGGTACATGCAATGAATAACGTCAGCATTTTCTGGCTACAGCTTTTTTCGAGTTGCGTCGTTTCCGCGGCCGTCGTGGCCTGGTGGGTTTGGCCATCACTCAGTAAACGTCCTCTAACTTCTGCTCTTACTCCCCTGATTTTCGTCCATATCTTTCGCTATGTCGGGATGACTCTACTGGTGACAGGAATGGTCGACCCAGCACTCCCCATAGGTTTCCGCAACAATGCTGCTTATGGCGATCTGATAACAGCAGCGCTGGCGCTCGCATCCATCTTCGCGCTTAGGAGCAACTGGCGTTTTGCTCTTCCTCTGGTATGGGTGTTCAACACATGGGGATTTGTAGATTTACTAAACGGAGTGAAGGGCCTTTTGCAGTTGAATGTTCCTACCTTCAACCTTGCCACGTTCTGGTATGTCTATACGTTTTACGTTCCTGCTGTCCTGGTTTCACATCTGATGATCTTTTGGATTTTGTTGAAGTCCAGATCCTGGAAGAAGTAAGGTGGAACTCCGAACAGCAGTAGCCATACAAATCCGTCCACAAAAGACGCTTCAAACGTTTCGGTTTGGAACGGAGGCCTGCATCGGTACCGCAGCGGGAATGGTTTGCAGGATGGCGCTCGGAACGGATGTGATCCCGCCACTTTTATACTCCTCGGCCTGCTGACGGCCTTCGATGTCTGGAAACCGATGCAAGCAGAGAAGGGATCGTAAGAAACATGCGAAACGATATCGTACCCGGAGCTCGTTTTCCGGATTATCAGCTACCTGACCAAACTGCGACTCGGCGAAAATTGTCGGAACTTCAGGGCGCCGACCCCATGATCGTCGTGCTGAGCCGCGGGGGCTTTTGCCCGAAGGACCGGCGCCAGCACGAAGGCCTTATCCAACTGCACCGCGAAATGGAAGTGGGCTATTGCCGGCTGGTCACGATCAGCACGGATAGCCTTACAGAGACGAACGAATATCGGAGCGGCGTTGGCGCGCATTGGCCCTTCTTGTCCGATGCCGGCCGTGTGGTGCAGAAGGATCTTGACATTGCTGAGTATACGGACCCCTTGCACAATCCCATGATCCCCCACGTGATCGTGCTCGAGCCGGATCTCATCGTTCACAAGATCTACAACGGGTTCTGGTTCTTCGGCCGGCCGACCATCGAGGAGTTGCGTCAGGATCTCCGTGCGGTCAGCAGGAAGTGCAGGCCGGACTGGGACATTACGACATCCGAGATGAAACTTGCGTGGCAGGAAGGGCGCAAGGAACTGTTCTACCCCTACGGCAAGACATACGCTCAGACAATCCACGAGCAGGATTGACTTGCCAGCGAGCACAGGCTTATACGAAATGGCGCAAATAGGTGGCTCTTGACCCCACCTGCAGGTGGCAAACCGAAACGGATCAACACTACGGAGAATAGTTCATCATGGAAAACCGAGAACCTATCGAAGACAAAGATTCTCCTCTGTCGGACGCCGCTCATTTCCTCAAGCCCACCATCGTCCTTGTGCACGGGGCTCTCGAAGACTCGTCGCTGTGGACTTATGGGGTGATTCAGGGACTCCAGCGCGAAGCCTATCCCGTCAGGGTTTTCTCCAATCCATTGCGCGGCGTTGCGCACGACGCTGCCTACCTGCGTAGCCTGCTGGATACGATCGAGGGACCAGTGATCCTCGTTTCGCACGCGTATGGTGGGGCTGTCATTGGCCAAGCCGGCGACGACCCCAAGGTCAAGGCCCTTATCTACGCCGGCTCACCCATGCCCGGGGTAGGCGAATCTGCAAACGATTGCCTGGTGCGGTTTCCGGGCGGCGACTTCGCCTCGTCCGTCGAGCTAACTCCCTACACGCTGCCCGACGGAACGAGCGGCACGAATGTCCAGGTGAAGCCCGACAAGTACCGTTACCTCGTCGCTGCGGACGTGCCTGAGAGCGTTGTGGACTTGATGAGCGCGACGCAACGTCCGATTAGTCTGGCAGCTCTGAACGAGCCACTGACAGTAGCTGCATGGATGAGCAAACCAAGCTGGCAGATCAGGCCTCTGCTCGATCCGGTCATTCCGTTGGAAGAGTTCAAGTTCGAGGCTGACCGCGCCCACTCACACGTCGTCGAGCTGAACTCTTCGCATGCCATCCCCATCACTTTTCCCGACGTCGTAGTCGACGTAATCGGACAGGCCGCGGACGCGATAGCAAAGTAAGGGCGGTTCATAGGGTGGAGGTCCCCACGCCGCATTGGCTACGGCGTAGGGACCAGATGTTTGAACGCCGGCACGTGCCAGCAAGCGGCACAGAGGACGACCTGCCGGGTCGGCTTCTCACCGTCACCGACTACATTGTTCAACAACACGAGCACACAATTACCCACCCTCTTCGAACCCGCTGAGCTAGGAGCTTTTGATTCTCCAAATCGTGTCTTTATGGCACCCCTTACGCCCATCCGCGCGGGCGACGATGGCGTGCAAAGCGCGCCCGCGGCAACCTATTCCTCATGACGCGCTTCGGCTGAACTGATCGTGACCGAGGCGACGCAAATATTGCGCATGGCCAAGGGATATAGCAATACGCCTGGCATCTGCATCTTCGCGGAAACAGTCGAAGAAGTTTTGGAATCATGGGACAGCAAGCAGATCGGTGTGAACATCTCTGGGATGGTGGACGTCAAGGACAGGTCGCATGACAACGCACACGTGACCTTTTCCTCGGCAGCTGGCGCTGTCCTCGAAACTCTAGCTACCGTTTCTTTTTCTGGTGGATGAATTTCAATCACCAACTCCTCGCTAGAGTGGAAGTGCCTGTAGAAGCCACCAATGCTGCTGTCAGCATCCTTCATCCACGTGGATCTTAGAGTGTGTCAATGCTTTATCTTCCCGTGATCATCTCATTGTTTTCCAGTTTGCGCTAAAGAGTCGGGAGAGCGGAAGGCGAGGTTTCTCACGGGTCGGATCTGGGGACGGCTTGAACGTCAAATAGGTGTCATAGAGTACTCATGGTGCGCCAACTGCGGTAGAAATGGTGGCGCTGCTGACGCCATTGAAGCCGTCAGCATACGGGCTTGGTGGAAGGAGCCGTCATGCGCAAACTCTATCTTCATCTTCTGCTTAAGATAAGGATCCTTGTCTCAGGAGCCACGATGCAAGCATAAGTGCGCACGGACCCACTACTCTCCGTCTCGACCACCAAGGTGTTGGCGATTGGCTCGCATGACGTCCAGCACAATGACGAACGAGCAAGGACATCCTGTGGAATGAGGTTCCGGACACGGTGAAGCTGTACCTCAGCGGCAAGATAAGGGTACGGGCATCAAGACGGCGATCGGCGCGGAACTTCCACGACGAAGTGAATCGCTCCGATAGCCCGTCAGGCGTGCCGCGGCAGGAGTACCAAGTCGGTCGCTTCCTCAGCATCTTTGAGGAGCGTCTTGCGCGGCGAGCCTACGCGCGCGCGCATGGTTAGGCCGCGCGCGAGATCTGTGACTTGGACCGCGCGCACACCGACCGGAAAGTCAGGCGGGATGTCTCCCGCTCCGATTCCGTCGCGGAAACGACGCTCCACCAGCGCCGCGCCGCCCGCGGCCGCGCTCTGCAGGAACCGCTGAACCTCAGCGTCGTTCACAAGCGGCGCAACGCACATCATGAGGCAGCCCTTGGCGGAATTCTTCTCGGTCGCGCTTTCGACGTTGTATCGAAGAAAACCCACGACCGATTCGCGGAGATCCTTTGGCGAGAGGAGTGCTTTCGCCGCCAATGCGCCCTTCCGTTCTGCATATGCTTTCAGAACGCGCAAAAAGATTGCACGCTTGTCCCCGAAGACGGCATATAAGCTCGGCCGTCCCACACCCATGCCAGCGACGAGATCGTCGATCGTCACTCCGTCGTAGCCCTTCGACCAGAACACTTGAGTCGCCTTTTCGAGCGCCCCCGTCTCGTCGAAGCTGCGCGGGCGGCCACGTGGCCTGGCAGTATTGTGAATCATTTCGTTCGAAACTCTTTGACACCTTCCATTCTATCAATATAACACCAAATAGTTCGATAATAGGAATCTGGCTCTGTCCTCGCATCTTTCCGCTTCTATCTCCCCTTTCACCAAGGAGCCACTCATGAATCATTCGATCGCACTCGTCACCGGCACGACCTCTGGGCTCGGTCACGTCGCAGCCCGGTTGCTTGCCGCCGAGGGCTACCGCCAGGTCATCGTCACCGGGCGCAGTCTGGCGCGAATACAGGAAACGTCTGCTGAGCTGGCTGCGGAGGCCGGGACACAGGTCTTCACCCCGCTGGAGCTGGAGCTGGACACGCCGTCCAGCGTTCAGTCCGCGCTCGCCAGCCTGGTGAAGCAAGGTAGGCTGATCGATTTTCTGCTGCTCAATGCAGGGATGGTTCCAGGTAAGAAACGCGTTATTACCGCGTCGGGCGTCGAGGCGGCTCAGGCCCCGCTCATCGGCCATCATCAACTGACTGTTGGGCTGCTCCACGCCAACCTGCTTAGCCGCAATGCGCGGATTGTGATCGCCGGGGCGGAACCTGCCCGAGGGGGCGTCCCTATGTTCAGCTACACCGATGTGCCAGCGTTCGCGGCCAAGTACTTCCGGGGCGACCGTACTGCCGCGATCGAAGCCCTCGTCCGCAGCGGTCCTAACGTTAAATACGGGGCCAACCGGACCTATGCCGATGCGAAGCTCATCATCGCCTGGTGGGCTGCGGCGCTGGCGCGACGGCTACCATCCGGGATGGCCGTGTACGCTGTCTCGCCCGGTGCGGCGACGGACACCAAGGTGGTGAGAAACGTAGTCCCGGTGTTGAGGTATCTGTTTATCCCAATCGTGAATCTCATTTCCGGCATGAATCAGACGCCGGAGACGGCGGCCCGTCGGTACCTTCAGGCGTCGGAGTTCGGAACCGAGGTCTCAGGGCAGTTTTTTGCCTCGGCTGAGGGGAAATTCACCGGCCCCATCGAGGTGCAGCACCAGCCACACCTCTACGATCACGCCAGCCAGGAAGCCGCGTGGCAGGCTGTCGTCAAGGTCTCTGGCGTCGATTTCTCTTCGGTAGCAACTTGAGAGCGGCGTCCGGACGGAGCGGCACTGGATGCAAACAGCATCTCCACTTGCTCAAGGAGGAATCACGGCAACAGAACGAACAACATCCATTCACAAGCAGAAGGCACATGAAACGGTACCAAGACAAAGTGGTGGTAATCATCGGCGGCACGAGCGGCATGGGGCTCGCTACGGCGAAGATGCTCTTCGATGGAGGCGCACGCGTTCTGGTGACGGGTCGCTCGAAGGAGGGTTTGGGAATCGGCGCAGAAAGAGCTTGGGAATGGCGCCATCGTCGTTTCGAGCGACGCCCGGTCGTTGACCGACATCGACGCCCTCGCCGCTCAGGTGAAATCCGAGTTCGCCACCTTCGACCTGCTGTTCGTCAACGCCGGGTTCAGCATTCCAACCCCTCTCGGGAGCGTGACCGAAGGCATCTACGACGAGATGTTCAACCTGAACGCCAAAGGACCATTCTTCGCCGTTCAGAAGCTCGCGCCGCTAATGGGGCGGGGAGGCGCTGTCGTCCTCACGACCTCCGTCGTCAACGTCAAGGGAATGCCTGGCCAAGCCAAATACGGAGCCGCCAAGGCTGCAATGCGGTCATTCGCTCGGACGCTCGCTGCTGAGTTGATTCCTGCCGGGATTCGTGTCAACGCGGTGACGCCGGGTCCTATCGACACAGGTATCCTCGAAAAGGCGTACCCAGCGGAAGACCTGCAAACCAAAGTCAAAGGGCACATCCTCGGCATTGTTCCGATGAAGTGGTTCGAGACCTCGGAGGAGATCGCCAAGGCCGTCCTCTTCCTCGCGTTCGACGCGACCCCACGACCGGCGCCGAACTTCCGGTAGACGGAGGTTGGTCGCAACTCTAAGGTATGGACAGCCCAGGAAGGTGCTGACATCGGGGATGGGCTTCAGTGATTCGACTACCAGTGAGCACTTGATGCAATACAGAGGGCAGCGGCGGCGGCCTGGTCGTAGCCACTGCGTGTTGATTTGAAGAGGAACATTGTGATCTGCGCGAGCTTCAGGAAGCATAGCTCCAAAGCTTCCTTATATCTGCTTCCCAAGAATCACAGGCACATAGCTTCGGGCTTCTTGCAGCAGTTGTTCGCGGCCGATACCGAGCTTGCCACGAAGCTGCAAACCCTGCAGCAAGTCAACGAGCAAACGTCCTCGCACTTTGGCCGAGGGTGTGCAACTTAGGCGCCCTGCCTTCATCTCTTTTGCCAAACGTTTGGCAAAAACATCAGCGGTTGCGGTCAGACCCTTCGCGACGTAAGAGCGGATTTCGGCTACTCGCTCAGACTGTCCCTGGGATGCGGCGGCCAGCATGCAACCGCCGCGAGCCTCATCCGAAGCGGCCTTGACGGTGGCCTCGCAAAAAGCGGTTACAGCCTTGTGGATGTCCGGCTCCGCTTGGAACGCTGCCATTCTAGGGGCTAAATACATCAAGCCATAGCGCTCGACTGCCTTAAGCATCAGGGTGGACTTATCTCCGAACGCGCGGTAGAGCGCGGGCTTGGTGACGTTCACGGCGCGCGCGATCCGATCCACGTCGACGCCTTCATAGCCATGCTCCCAAAACATCTCGACGGCGCGGTCGAGTGCTTCGTCGGGGATGAAACCTTTTGGACGTCCTCGGGGACGCTTTTCGACGATAGATACCATGGCGTACGAATCTCCTAACATCGATGCTTTGATTAGCGTACTGCTACGTTTGTAATACTGCAAGCCGGGTGAACACGGGAGATTGTAGATCGAACGCGTATTGGGTATTCGTTTGACCTCTTTGAAGCGACTTCTAAGAATAAGTACGTAAAAGTACGAAAAAGTTTGCATCGTCTTCATGTGTACCGTACTCTCACGTATGTAATATGTTTCAGGCAGCAAACAAAGGAGACAACATGAATCGCTTCGAAGGAAAGACAGCACTCATCACAGGCGGAACAACCGGCATCGGCTTTGCGACCGCAAAACTATTCATCAGCGAAGGTGCCCGCGTGATCGTGACTGGTCGCGCCGCAGCGACCATCAAGTCGGCTCAGGCTGAGCTTGGCGAGAACGCAATCGTCGTTCGCAGCGACGCGACTTTGTTTTCCGATATGGATGCCTTGGCGGCGAAGGTCAAGGACACGTTCGGCAAGCTCGATGTGCTGTTCGTCAACGCGGGATATGGCCAATGGGTCCCGTTTGAGCAGGTGACCGAGCAGGTGTACGACGAGATGCTCAACCTGAACGCGAAAGGACCGTACTTCATCGTGCAGAAACTGGTGCCGCTGATGCCGGAAGGAAGCTCGGTGGTCTTCACTACGTCGTTGGCCAACGTGAAGGCGGTTCCAGCCTTGAGCGCTTACGGTGCCGCCAAGGCAGCGCTTCGTTCCATGACGCGGAGCCTTGCGGGTGAGCTGGCACCCCGTGGAATCCGTGTGAATGCGGTGAACCCGGGTCCAATTGGAGAGACGGACATACTCCAGAAAGTAGGAATGCCGAAGGAGGCGAAAGATCAGGTCTACGTTCAGATGGCGGAAAGCGTTCCGATGAAGCGTCTCGGGCAGCCGGAGGAGATTGCCAAAGCCGTGGCGTACCTGGCGATTGATGCAACGTACACAACGGGAGCGGAGATCCCCGTCGACGGCGGATGGTCTCAGCTCTGACGCAAACGCAGTGGCGGCGGCTCGGCTGTCGCCACGAAGCGCTCCTCGCAGGAGGAGACAACGTGTTCGGCACGACGGTATTGATTAGCGTGAAACGCTCTGCGGCATGGTCCGAAGGACATACGAGAAGAGCTAACGGGATTTCGCGGAACTCCGCGCGAGTCTGAAGGAAAGGGAAAGCGCATGACAATCGATCGTTTTGAGGTTCAGGGACTGGCGCAATACTCGTACATCATCTCTTCGCAAGGCCGAAGCGTAGTAATCGATCCCATCCGGGATACCGACCGCTACCTGCATTTCCTGGAAGAACGCGGTCTCACCCTCTCGGCGATCGTTGAGACTCACATCCACGCAGACTTCGCGTCAGGAGCGAAGGCTCTGGCAGAGGCGACAGGAGCAGAACTGGCGTTGAGCGCATACGATGATGGCGAACACTATCGGTATGGCATGCCTCACCGCTCGCTCCGAACCGGCGATAATGTGAGCGTGGGTACTGTACGGGTCGAGGCGCTCCACACCCCCGGGCACACGCCGGAACATGTTTCTTTTGTCCTTTACGACCTGGAGCGCAGCGCAGCCGAGCCGCTCGCGATCTTTTCCGGCGACTTCCTCTTTGTCGGGTCTGTCGGGCGACCGGACTTGCTCGGCGAGGAAGCCAAGCTGGAGCTAGCCCATGAACTCTTTCAAAGCCTGCACCTTCGCCTCGAAGCCATTCCCGATAGCGTTCAGGTTTACCCGGGGCACGGCGCAGGGTCGCTTTGTGGCACCGGCATGAGTGACCGGCCTGAATCCACCCTGGGCTATGAGCGCCGAACAAATCACCTGTTCAGCCTGACCGAAGAAGCCTTTGTCGCGGAGATCCTTGGGAGCGTTCCTCCGATGCCGACGTACTACCCGAGGATGAAAGAGTTGAATGCGCGAGGTGCCGAAGCATTCGATGCGTTTCCGGGAGCGGCTGCCTTATCTCCGTCTGAAGTTGAAGCACTGACGGTGCAGCAGGACGTGATGGTGCTCGATCTCCGCCGGCCGGAGGCATTTGGCGGCGCTCACATCCGTGGCTCGATCAACATTGGCGCCGGTCAAAATCTCTCGCTTTGGGCGGGATGGCTACTCGGCTCCAAGAGCAGGATCGTGCTTGTGAATGACGAAGGCGACGATGAAGAGTCACGCCGCGGGCTGGTTCGAGTTGGATTGGACAACATAGCGGGATTCCTGAATGCCGGCATGCCAGCCTGGATCAACGCGGGACTGGTGTTTGAGCGAACCATTCAACGTTCTACCGAAGAAGTTCGATACCGCTCGAAGGAGACGTTGGTGCTCGATGTGCGCAGCGATGCGGAATGGAGGACGGGTCATATCGAGGGCGCGACGCATATCATGCTCGGCGATCTGCCCCAGCACGCCCGAAATCTTCCGAAGGACCGTCCGATCGTCTGCGTGTGCGGCAGCGGTTATCGTTCGAGCATTGCAGCAAGTGGGCTGGCGAAAAATGGGTTGTCCAGCGTGGAGAGTATGGATGGCGGCATGGCCGCATGGAACAAAAGGAAATTCCCCGTTGTAACGTCGGCGTGATCGCCGACGCAAAGAGCAGCGGACAGGAAGCGTTGCCGTGAAGGCACTTCCTTGTCGTTCTCTTGCGCTGATTCGATGGGTGTGCCGCCTGATCAGGCTTTTCAAGATCTCGAGAACAGGCGAATGCACTGATAGAAGACCTTGGCTAACGATTAGTCACGATCTCGTTTGCTCCTGCGAGGTCGTCGACTCGATCGTCGGCGGAGGTGTTGGCAGTGCGGTTGATTATGGCACGAAGTACGATTCGCAACTGCGCCGGCGGGAATGCTACGGGAGCGTTGGCGACATTACGCTCATCGAGGGGAACCCGCTCATGCAGCATTTCAGAGGGCCCCTGTCCGTCCGGTCACTACCTTTGCACTCGAAGCAGGGGATTGCGTTGGCGTGACTTGCCGCGCTGAGGATTGGCTTCGACGTGAAGCGACGCCATCTGGTTCAAAATTCCCATTCCTATCCCTACAGAGTTAGCCAATCAGATCCAAACGTTGCATCAGAAAATGCGGGGGATACCTGGCGACTCATCAGGCGTGGTGTTCAGGTTTGCGGTTGGTCGACAAGGCATCTTGCTTTTGACATCTGTATGGTCACAAGCTGTTGACTCGCAGCTACGGACCGGACATAAGGCAACAGGCATGTGGCGGTGCCTCACGGTGATGATCGGGCGGAACTTACGCGGAGGGGCCAGTCCGCTTGTGGCGCTACTTTGTGGGACTTGGTAGCAGGAAAGAGGAGCAGCAAGGCTTTTCGGCTGGCTGGAATTCCATGAGCTCTGCGCGCGTTCCGTCCGGGTCGTACAGGTTCAACTGCCACTTGCCGTCGCGACCAAGCTGCGCGGGGCTGTGCTTGCCGTTTAGAGCATCGCGCTCGAAGAGGAGGTCGTAGGTGTGCTCGATGTTGGCGACGCCAAGGGCGAAGTGATCGAGCACGCCGGCGGTGTCCTGGGACATGGCAGCCGGAATGCCTGTCCTCTCCGGACCCTTGGCAGTCATGTACTCTACCCAATCGCCGCCGTCGGGCAGTTGCATGGAGATCCAATCGGAGGCGTCGTCTTTCATGCCGCCGTGCCAGTAAGGACGGAAGCCGAGCAGGTTGATGTAGAACGCGTTCTCGACTGGCACGTCGTGCACGATGAAGCCGGTGTGGATGATGTGATCGCTGATGGGACCCGGCGGAACCACGGGTGGATGGGCCGGCGGCTGGATGAACTCGACGCGGTTGTCCTCCGGATCCTTCACGGCAAAATAAACGCTGCCGTCGCTCGCCTTCGTCACTAACTCCGGTACGGCAACGTTGTGCGCGCCCAGGTAGCGCCGCATCGCTTCGGCGTTCGTGGTGTTGAAACCGGTTCCGTGGAAGCGGTTCTTCGGGTCCTGCGCGTCTGCGGGCAGCGGCAGCACTTCGACAAACTGGATCGGGTTGAAGTAGTAACGCACGCCGGCCGGGTCCTGCGGGTCCACGCCCCTGGTTGCGCCGAGGTCATGCACGTAGAAGTGCTCGGACTTCGCAGCGTCCGAGGTGTAGACGCTGAGGTTCGAGACACTGGTCAACTTCGGCCGCTGCGGGTTCTCCTGGCCGTGCGCGTACGCTCCGCTGAATACCAATGCACCACAGGCAATTGCCAGCATGCTCTTCATCACTTTGTACTTCCTCTCTGGTCGCAAGCAAGAGCGCTGCTTGCGAAGCTGAACTCTTGGTTGAGGTGAAAATCACCGTCAAGTCTTGGGCGGCCGAAGCCAGGTGTTGCCGGGTGCTAACGAACTTTTCCGGCGGTGTTTTCGAGAATGACGTTGGACAAAACCGCGGTGTCCGTCTTATCCGGCAGATGGGGACAGAAGCCGATGCCGACGTAGAAAGGACCGTCGATGTGGAGTTGGATGGGCGGCCCGAACTGGTGCATCGGCTCGCCCTCGACGCTGACGAAGAGCGCGAACGAATCGCCCTTCTTCTCGATGCCGATGCGTTTCGCGAGGATGGGCACGAGGCTGTCCGGCGACTTGCCGGCAGGCAGCCCGCGGCCGCCAATGCGATACTCGATATCCTTGACGCGGACGTCTTTCTCCGGCCGCTGCGCGAGGTGGATCATGCCGCCGCCGTGTAACGCGACCAGCGCCTCTTTGGAGTCGTCGTCGAGATCCTGGCGAATGACCAGAACGGCTTTGCGATCGTCGTAGCCGTTGGGGTCGGGATAGGCGATGTCCGCCGCGAGCGACAGATCGCCGGACATTTTGTTCCAGAGAAAGCGGAATTCGTCGCGGGTGTACCAGACGTTATAGCCGGCAGAGGTGATCGTGTACTGGCGTGTTGCGGGGTCGTAGCTTGCGCTTCCGGGCAGCAGCGCACCGCCGATGTCGGATTGCCCCTGGAAGATGCCGATGGGCTTGTTGAAGGTTCTGGTTGCGCGGTGGAACTCTGGTGGAGGCGCGACCTGCGTGTGTGTTGCCGAACCTGGCTGCGCCCATGCAGGCGCAGCGGAGCTGGGCGCGGCCGGAGCCTGGGCGCGAAGCATGTGCGGTGTCGCGCACAGCAGCAGGGTGAGCAGGAGAGCGGGCTGATCGTTCTTCATTGAGACACATCCTGGCGATTGCGTTCTGCGGAGCGGTTCGGTTGCGGCATGCCGGTCCACGCGGAGCCCTTGCGCGCGGAGTCGAGGACTGCGTTGATGAATTGCATGCCGAAGACTCCGTCTTCGACGCCGGGTACGAGCATGGCGCGGGCGTCCGGCGCGCGGCCTTCGAGGCGCGCAGTGATCTGCTCAGCGAGATCGGAATAGAGTTGCGCGAAGGCTTCGAAGTAGCCCTCGGGATGCCCGGCTGGGATCCTGGTTGCGTACCTGGCCGCGGTGCCTGCACCCGGGCCGCCGCGGGTAATGATGCGAGGCTGCTCTCCGAGCGGAGTGAAGCGGAGGAGATTGGGGTTCTCCTGCTGCCACTCAAGGCCTGCCTTTTCACCGTAGATGCGCAGTTGCAGATGGTTCTCGTTGCCGACTGCGATCTGCGAGGCCCACAGGCTTCCTTTCGCGCCGCCGGCAAAGCGCAGCATCAACTGGACGTTGTCGTCCAGGCGGCGGCCCGGGACGAAGGCCGTCAGGTCCGCCGCAAGCTCCGTGCAGTGCAGCCCGGTGGTGAAGCACGCCAGGTGAAAAGCATGCGTGCCGATGTCGCCGAGGCAGCCTGCGGGTCCGCTGCGTGCGGGATCGGTGCGCCAGTCCGCCTGCTTCGAGCCGGTGCTTTCAAGCGGCGTGGAGAGCCAGTCCTGCGCGTACTCGACCTGGATCATCCGGATTGCGCCGAGTTCGCCGGCGAGCACCATCTCCCGCGCCTGGCGGACGAGCGGATAGCCGACGTAAGTATGGGTGAGCCCGAAGATCAGGCCGGTCTGCTGCACTGTCTTTGCGAGGTCCAGCGCGTCGTCAAGCGTGGTGGTGAGAGGCTTGTCGCAGATGACATGGATGCCCGCTTCGAGGAACGCCCTGGCGATGGCGTGGTGCGTGTTGTTGGGGGTCACGATCGCGACCGCGTCAATCCGGTCGCTGCGCCTGGCTTCTTCGCGCGCCATGTCGGTAAAGCTCGCGTAGGCACGCGGGATGTGCAGCTCCTGCGCTGCGGCCAGCGACTTTGCCGGATCGGACGAGAGGACCGCGGCTACGAGTTCATAGCGATCGTCCAGACGGGCCGCGGTGCGATGCACCGCACCGATGAACGCACCCGGACCACCGCCGACCATCCCCAATCGAATTCGTCTGCTCAATTTGGCTCCCTCTTCGATTCGCTAAAACTTACCGCTCGCTAAGCCCGAGCAAGCGATGAATCGCCGCGTTGTCCACGCCTGCGTCCGCGAAATCATCGAACGACCGCTCTGCGGCCTGAATGATGTGCCGCGCGATGAACGGCGCACCCTCCGCGGCGCCCTGCTCCGGGCTCTTGATGCAGCACTCCCACTCCATGACGGCCCAGCCTTCGAAGCCGTACTGGGTGAGCTTTGAGAAGATGCCGCCGAAGTCGACCTGTCCGTCGCCCAGCGAGCGGAAGCGCCCGGCGCGCTTGATCCATGGTTGGAACCCGCCGTAAACGCCCTGGCGGCCGGTCGGGTTGAACTCGGCGTCTTTCACGTGGAACATCTTGATGCGCGTGTGATAGAAGTCGAGGTACTCCAGGTAGTCGAGCTGTTGCAGGACGAAGTGGCTTGGGTCGTAGAGGAGATTGCAGCGGGGATGCTCGTCCACCAGATCGAGAAACATCTCGAAGGAGACGCCGTCGTGCAGATCCTCACCGGGGTGAACCTCGTAGCAGAGATCAATTCCGTTGTCGTCGAAGACGTCAAGAATCGGCTTCCATCGCTTCGCGAGCTCGGCGAATGCGGTCTCCACCAGGCCGGCGGGCCTCTGCGGCCAAGGGTAGAGATAAGGCCAGGCCAGCGCGCCTGAAAAGGTACCGTGCGCTTTGAGCCCAAGGTTCTTCGAGGCCCTGGCTGCAAAGCCGAGCTGCTCGACGGCCCAGGCCTGGCGCGCCGGAGCATCGCCGTGCACTTCCTTCGGCGCGAAGCTGTCGAACAGCGAGTCGTAGGCCGGGTGCACTGCGACCAACTGCCCCTGCAGGTGGGTCGAAAGCTCCGTGAGCGCAAGGCCGTTGCCTGCGAGCACGCCAAGGATGTCGTCGCAGTACGCCCGGCTCTCCGCGGCCAGCTTCAGGTCGAAGAAGCGCGCATCCCAGGTCGGAATCTGGACACCCTTGTAGCCGAGGCCTGCTGCCCATTTAGAGATGGAAGCGAGGTCGTTGAAGGGCGCGGCATCCCCGGCGAACTGGGCGAGAAAGATTGCAGGTCCCTGGATCGTCTTCATCACATCATCCTTGCTTTTTACTTTGTGGGCGAGGGAGCCGAAGGCCGAGGCTTGGAAGGAGCATCCAGCGGGTTCAATCCCTTGGGATAGTTGGGGTCAAGCGCGGCGAGGTCTGCGCGATAGCAGACGGTATTCTCGTTCGGGAACGTCGCCGGAAGCTTCTGCGTTACCTTCCCCGTGGCGACCCACTCCACCCCGCGCTGCAGGGTTACGACCGCATCGACCGAGCTCAGCGCAAGCGCGTCATGGCCGACCGCCGAGTGAAAGATGCGGCCTTTGCCAAAAGTGGAAACCATGAGCAGCGGCTCGTCCAGGCCGGTGCCGCTGTTGGCGGGGTCGGAGTAGGCGGTCGCCAGCACGGTCATGTTCGTGCCCGGGCCGCGCAGGCTGTCGTAGAGCTCGTCTCCCTGGTGCATCCAGGTCTTGGGCAGCCCGCGCATGATGGGGTGGTTCAGGTCGCGGGCGGTCATCAGGTACGGGCGGCGCAGACCGTGGTGGCCGGCCGGACCCGGCTTGTCATCTGACACCAGCTTGCCCTTGCTCCAGTACCAATGTGGGCCCGCCTTTTCGTCGCGACCGCGCCAGCCGCCCACGCCGATCATCTCGTTCCAGGCCTTCCACCCGGGGAAGGCGTTGTCGGCCGCATGCACGGTAACCAGGCCGCCGCCGTTCCGCATGTAGTTCTCGAACGAAGTCTTCAGCTCCGCCGGCCAGCGATCGTCGGGAGCGTCGTAGTTGAAGACGATAACCTTGTACTTCGACCAATCAGGCTTGAAGCTGGTGAAGTCGCCGCCGGCAGGCGGTGCCGTGACGACGTCCACCGCAAACAGCCCGACCTCGTCCAGCTCCTTCTTGATCACCTGCGTGGTCACTCGCCAGTTATGGTACGGACCACCGCTTTCGCCATCGAGAACCATCACGTGAATCTGGGCGTGAATTGGCGCGGCCGCCTGCGCGGGCAGCGTCACGAGGCAAAGCACAAAAGCCAGAAGGCCCAATACTGCTTTCTTCATCAAAACATCTCCTGTTCGAGCATTCCCTGGGCTCGAGTTGCTGTCCGGGATAACGCTAGTCGTTGAGCCCTTTGCCGGCAAGGATTACTGGAACGCATTTTTCGACGCGAGACGCGCGGGTGGCGGATTGCTTCGCACCGGAGACATGGAAGAAGTACCCCTTCTGCCGGCCAGGAGTGAGGGCGGTAAACGCTTCCATCAGCGCAGAGTCTGCGTCCAGCCTGGCTTGCAACTCGGCGGGCATCTTGTACTCCGCCGCCTGCTTGAGCGGCACCTTCACCCCCGACTGTTCGAGTGCGATGGCTTCTTCGATGTAGGCCTTGATGGTTGGCCTGAGACGTTCCACTTCGTCCACGTTGCCGAAGCGGAGCTGACGCGGCGCCTGCATGTGTTCGCCGATACGGGAGAGTAACCTGCCCGGGTCTTTCAGGAGAGCGCCCTTGAAGAACATCAGGGCGATGTAGTCGTTGAAGCGCTGGATGAGCACGATGTTTTTGGCGCCGAGCGTGTAGCAGGGTTTGCCCCACTTGATCTTCTCGGTCAGGCCGCAGCTTTCGGCGATCTCCTGCAGGGCCTGGGTCGCCTGCGGATACTGATGGCGCGGGTGCTCCATGGGCGAGTGGCGAGGTTTGGGCGCAGCCTTCTTCGCGATCTTTGTTGGCAACAGGACACCTCAGCGGGAACGACGAGTTCCACCGCGCACTCGTAGCTGCGCGTTTTCGCCCACTCAGGTTACAACAGACGAAGAGTCACTGACGACTGCGTCATGCCGCCTGAGCGTTTCGGAGACAAGCACAACTTTCTGGCCAGGATCGCCTGTTAGCCAGAACGGGGTCATTCTCCTCGGCGTCGGCTGCGTGGTCTCCCTTGGACGACGAAGTGAGAGTGTTGGGCGCCTAGGGAGTCGCCGGAAGCGGATGCCTATTCGCGGTCATTAGTTAGAGCGTGCGAAATCGAGACCTCAGGCTTGGGATGCGATGCGAAGTATAGGAGGAGCTGTTGTCAAGCAGTTCGCATGGCGTGGCCCAAGGGGTAGCGAGAGGGAAGAATCCTCTCTCGCCTGGATCTGATTACCCCAGCCGATGATCAGGGTCGACCCGATCAGTGTCGCAAGGCCGAGCGCAACCAGGATCCGTGTCCGTTTGCTGGTGCCCTTCCACTCCTTCAGGACCAGTCCCCAGAGGGTGGCGAAGAGGATGATGGACGCCATATGCAGGGTCCAAGAAGAGAAATCGTAACGGCCCATCTTGGTCTGACCCAGGGAGTAAAAGAAAAATTGGAAGTACCAGATGACGCCGGCCAGCGCGGCGAAGAAGTAGTTCTGCATCAGCACCTTCGGTGCGATCCGCTGGGCGGCGAAGTCGACCGGGTCGACATCCTGTAAGGTATCGCCGGAGACGGCACCGGCTCGCATCGGGTTGTCGCCGGGCTCGCCTGCGAACTGCGCCATGGACCTGTTCTTGACGATGAGGATGACAGACCAGATGAGGTTTGTCGCAAAGCCACCCCAGAGCACCACGACCAGCACGGGAAGATTTTGCCACAGGTCAAGTCTTCCATCGGCGAGCAGGTGAGCTTTGGCAACGTTGCCGATCGGCTTACCAGCGGCAAGTCCGAAGGCAAAGAAAGAGCTCATGATGCCCGCGAAGACAGCTACGATCACTCCTCGTAGCAGAGAGTACTCACTCTCTCCGATCTCCACCTTCTCCTCCGGCGTCACCTCCCGCTCTTTGCTCCAGCCGGCCAGACCGTTGATGACCACCGCGAGCAGGCAAACTGCGACGCCAAGCAGCGTAATCTGGCCGGAGTGCGTGTGCGCGATAGTGACAATCTTGCCGGAGTAGATGGGAGGGATGAGAGTTCCGAATGCGGTGCACAGGCCGAGCGCGATGGCATAGCCGAGTGCAACCCCTAGGTAGCGAACCGAGAGACCGAAGGTGAGCCCGCCAACTCCCCAGAGAACGCCGAAGAGAAGTGCCCAGCCGAGGCTCGAGCGCGGCGCTTCCTTGAGAATGAGGAACAGGTGCGGAACGAAGATCGAGGCGATCGCGAGCGGCGCGATCAGCCACGCCGCAACTCCTTGAATGATCCAGTAGATTTCCCACGACCAGCGCCGAATGCGGCGGAAGGGAATGAAGTTGGTTGCGGAGGCGAATCCGCCGATCCAGTGGTAGATAACGCCGATCAGGGGGTTTGCGCCCAAGTGTCCGCCTCGCTGGTAGGATATCGCATGTGAAACTGTACATCATTTGAAACAAGGTTGGCTGCACCCATTACCACGATGCTGAATTGCAGCCGAGAAGGTTTATCGGTTTGGCTGATCCTTCGAAGAAAATTTCATTTGAATGTGTTTCCATGGTAAAGATCGAGGGTTGAGGCAGTCTCCGCACCCAAGCCGGTAATTTGCGGATAGCTTCGACGCTCTCGGAGACAATTTTGAGGATTGCGCTTTTTATCACGTGCTACAACGACACGTTGTTTCCTGAGACGGGGAAGGCCGTGGTGCGGGTGCTCGAGCGGCTGGGACATTCGGTTGAGTTTCCCGCCGGGCAGACGTGCTGTGGGCAGATGCATTGGAACACCGGTTACCAGGATGAGGCTCTGCCACTGCTGCCGCGCTTTGTGAAACAGTTTCGCCATGCCGAGGCGGTCGTCGTCCCATCGTCGAGTTGTGTGGCGATGATGCGCGAGCACTACCCGCTGATGGCGGAGCGGCTGGAACGCGAGGGCAAGCACGCGGGATTCCGCGCTGAAGTGGATGCGCTGCTGGAACGGGTCTTCGAGTTCAGTGAGCTGCTGACGCGCAGGCTTGGAGTAACCGACATCGGCGCGTACTTCCCTCATCGGGTGACGTGCCATGCTAGCTGCCATGGGCTGCGCGCGCTTGGGCTCGGCGACGGGCCGGCTTCGCTGCTGCGCGCGGTGCGCGGCATCGACCTGGTGGAGCTGCAGGGGGCAGAGCAGTGCTGCGGGTTTGGCGGGACCTTCGCCATCAAGAACGCCGAGGTATCGAGTGCGATGCTCTCGGACAAGGTGACGGCAGTCCTGAATACGCGGGCGGAGGCCTGCACCGCGACGGACAACAGTTGCCTGATGCACATCAACGGCGCTCTCCATCGGCAACGCACCGGTGTCGAGACGATGCACCTCGCTGAGATTCTTGCCGCGAGCGAAGAAGAGCCTTTCGGCGGAGGTTCTCGATGAGCGGCGGGAGCGCACTGGATCCGCGTACTGCGGCTCCGTTTCCTATCCTGGCGGCGCGGTCGCTTGAAGACCCGCAGCTGCGAAAGAACGTTCGCCATGCCACGAACGTGATTCAGACGAAGCGTGCGCGCGTGGTCGAAGAGATGCCCGACTGGCAGGCTCTGCGAGCAGCCGGAGAGGCCGTGCGCAGCCACACCATGGCGCATCTCGATTCGTACCTGTTGCAATTTGAGGAGAACTGCACGCGCGCCGGCGGAGTCGTGCATTGGGCGCGCGACGGGGCTGAGGCAGCAGCGATCGTCACGCGGCTTGCTCAGGACGCGATTGCGCGGCACGGCTCGCACACGTCCTCCTGGCAGCCGGGTACGACGGCCGGCATCGGCGAGCGTGTAAATGCAAAGGCAAAGGGCAAGAGCGAGGTCGTCAAGATCAAGTCGATGACGACCGAGGAGATTCAGCTCAATCGCGCGCTCGAGGCGGCTGGAATCCACCCTTACGAAACCGACCTGGCGGAGCTGATCATTCAGCTCGGGCAGGATCAGCCGTCGCATATAGTGGTCCCCGCGCTGCACAAAAACCGCCAGCAGATCCGCGAGATCTTTCGCCGCGAGATGAACCTGCCGAACCTGGGCGACACAGCAAATGACCTTGCCGATGCGGCGCGGTTGTTTCTGCGGCAGCGCTTTCTGCTTGTGCCAGTCGCCATCAGTGGCGCAAATTTTCTCATCGCCGAGACGGGCGGCGTCTGTGTCGTGGAGAGCGAAGGCAACGGACGCATGTGCCTCACGCTGCCGAAGACCCTAATCACCATCGCCGGCATTGACAAGGTGTTACCACGCTTTCGCGACCTGGAGATCTTCCTGCAGACGCTGCCGCGCAGCGCCACCGGCGAACGCATGAACCCCTACAACTCGGTTTGGACCGGAGTGCGCCAAGGAGACGGTCCGGAGGAGTTTCATGTTGTGCTGCTTGATAACGGCCGCACGGATGTGCTCGCCGATCGCGAGGGCCGCCAGACGTTGAACTGCATTCGCTGCGGCGCTTGCCAGAATGCTTGTCCGGTTTACCGCCAGACGGGCGGCCATGCCTACGGCAGCGTGTACGCCGGGCCCATTGGCGCGATTTTGACGCCGCAATTGCAGCGGCTGGAGCATGCGCAGACGCTCCCCTTTGCGAGCTCGCTATGCGGCGCTTGTTACGAGGTGTGCCCGGTCAAGATCAACATTCCGGAGGTGCTTATCCACCTGCGGAACAAGGTCGTTCGCAAGAAGACGGCTGGGCTTGGCGTGCTGACGAGCCCTGAGGCCCTGGCGATGAAGGCTGCGGCGACAGCGTTCAGCAGTGAGCGGCGCTTTCGCGCGGCGCAGCGGCTTGGACGGCTTGCCGTGACGCCGCTCGAGCACAAGGACGCGCGCGGCGAGCGTTGGATCTCGTGGCTACCCGGCCTGGCCGGAGGCTGGACAGCGATACGGGACCTGCGTGGCCTGCCGGAGCAGACCTTTCGCGATTGGTGGGAGCAGCGGGAAGGGAACAAGCCATGAGCGGCGCGCGCGAGGCTATCCTGGAGCACGTACGCGCGGCCAATGCCGGTGCCACGACGCTATCTGCAGCGACAAGCGCGTGGGATCAGATTCCCCGGAGCTACGTCGCGGGCACGACGAAGACGCGGGAGCAAGTGCTCGCGCTCTTTGAAGAGCGGCTGCGCGACTACGACGCAACCGTGACCCATGCTGGCGAGGCGGAGCTTGATGCCGCGCTCGCAAACGTGTTGCGGGCCGCCGGCGTTCAACGGATCGGTGTTGCTGCCGGGCAGAGTGAGCTTCCACGCCCTGCTGGCTTTGAGTTTGTGGTGGACGACGATCTCGCGTATGCAGAGCTCGATAGGCTGGACGCTGTGCTCACCGGCTGCACGGCGGCCATCGCGGAGACGGGCTCGCTGGTTCTGCAGAGCGGAAGCACACAGGGCCGGCGCGCTCTAACGTTGGTACCGGATGTCCACGTATGCCTGGTGCGGGCCGCGGATGTGGTTGCGACCGTGCCGGAGGCGCTTGAGCGGCTCGCCGGCACGGCTCAGCTTCCCACCACGTTTGTCTCTGGGCCATCGGCGACTGCGGATATCGAGATGACAAGAGTGAAGGGTGTGCATGGGCCAAGGTTCCTGCATGTCCTGTTAGTGCATGAGGAGTGCAGTGTGGCGGAGACGCCGAGAGTTAGGGGAGGGAACGAATGACACAAGCTGAGATCACACAACGAGTGGAACGGGCGCTGGATCGCTTTCGCATTGAGATTCCATCCTGGGGTTTCGCGAATACCGGAACGCGCTTTGGCAAGTTCGTTCAACGCGGCGCAGCCACCACTATCGAAGAGAAGTTCGCCGATGCTGCGACGGTCAACCAACTCACAGGCTGCACGCCAACGGTTGCACTGCATGTGCTTTGGGACCTTCCGAACGGCAACGCGGATGTGCCGGCGATTCGAGAGCTTGAGCAGAAGTATGGGGTGAAATCCGGTTCCATCAATCCAAATCTCTTTCAGGCGCAGGAGTATAAGTTTGGATCCATCTGCAATCCAAGTAAAGAGATTCGAGCGTCCGCGTTGGAGCATCTTCTTGACTCGGTTCAGATTGCGACTGCGCTCAGTTCGCGCGACATCTCGCTCTGGGTATCAGATGGCTCCAACTATCCAGGCACGCAGAGCATGCGGCGGCGCATTGCCTGGATGGAAGAGGCGCTTCTCACGACGGTCTCCGCGATGACCGAAACTCAGCGGCTGCTCATCGAGTACAAGCCCTTTGAGCCGGCCTTCTACCATACGGACATCGCCGACTGGGGCATGGCATACCACCTGGCGAGTACATGTGGTCCGAAGGCAAAGGTGCTGGTCGATACCGGGCATCACGCCCCCGCGACCAACATCGAGCAGGTGGTCGCATGGCTGCTGCACACCGGATCGTTGGGCGGCTTCCACTTCAACGATCGGAAGTACGCTGACGACGACCTGACGCTTGGCTCGATCGATCCGTACCAGCTCTTCCGGATCTTCCATGAGCTGCTGAGCGCGGGCGAAGGAGCCGACGCCGACGTCGCCTACATGATCGATCAGAGCCACAACATGAAGGGCAAGATCGAGGCCATGGTGCAGAGCGTCGCGACCGCGCAGGAGCTGTATGCGCGGGCCGCCCTGATCGATCAGGCAAAGCTTGCGCGACTGCAGGACGGCTGTCGCCTGGTCGAAGCCGAAGAGTGCTTCCGCAGTGCATTCTGGACCGACGTGCGCCCGTCTGTGAAGGCATGGCGCACGAAGAATAGCCTGGCTGAAGATCCTTTGGCTGCACTGGCTGAGAGTGGATACGTCGAACGCATCAGCGCGGAACGGGAAGAGAAGAACTCCCGGGCCGTGGGCTCTTACGCCTGAGCTTTCATGCTGGGGCAGAGCGTTGCTCCCTGATGAATTCAAATAGGGAATAGTTGCTGTATTGCTATTACGCGGGATAAACTTACCCTGCAGATCGCGTTGGAGATGATCAGATGCATAATGAACAGGCGCAGCCGAAGCTTCGTTTTCTTGAGGACAAGTGGGATGAAGCGGTGGCGTCCAAGCTGGATGCGCCGGAGCTGCTGCGGTATCGATCGAACCTGCTCGGCTCCGATCTACGCATCACAAACTTTGGTGGCGGCAACACCAGTTCCAAGCTGGATGACGTTGATCCCGTCAGCGGCCAGACCGTGAAGGTTCTCTGGGTGAAGGGTTCCGGTGGCGATCTTGGCTCCATCAAGCGCTCTGGCTTCGCGACGCTCTACCTCGATCGCCTGCTGCAGCTCGAAGCGCAGTACAGAGGGGTCGCACAGGAAGATGCGATGGTGGCTCTCTATCCTCTGGTCACCTTCAACAACAACGCGACGGCAGCTTCTATCGACACACCGCTCCACGGTTTCTTGCCCTTCGCGCACGTTGACCACCTGCACCCCGACTGGGCGATCGCGCTCGCCGCCTCGTCCAACGGCAAGCAGAAGATGGATGAGTTCAATCGCGAGTTCGGCCATACCATGGCCTGGCTGCCCTGGCAGCGGCCGGGCTTCGAGCTCGGCATGATGCTGCGCCGGATTGTCCAGGAGACGCCCGGTTGCGACGGCGTCGTACTCGGCGGACATGGGCTGTTTACCTGGGGCGATACGCAGCGTGAAAGCTACCGGAATACGATCACGATCATCGATCAGCTCGGGCAGTTCATCGAGCGTCATGAAGCTCGTGACGGCTACAAGGTCTTTGGCGGAAGCAGGCATCCGGCTCACACGGAAGGCGAAGCGATTGCCGCTGAAGTGATGCCTGTTCTGCGCGGTGCTGTCTCGCGCAAGCAGCGTTGGATCGGTTCGTTCAGCAACTCGGAGGCTGTGCTGAACTTCGTCAACTCCGAGAATGCCGAGGCGCTTGCCCATCTCGGCACCAGCTGCCCCGATCACTTCATCCGCACCAAGATACGTCCGATGTTTCTGAAGTGGGATCCTGCGAGCGATCCGAGCGGACTTCCTGCAGTGATCGAGACAGCACTCGAAACCTACCGCGCCGAGTACGCCGACTACTACAAGAAGCATGCGTTGCCGGACTCCCCCACACAGCGTGACGCCAGCCCGACCGTGGTGCTTCTGCCCGGCGTCGGCATGTTCACCTTCGGCAAGAACAAGACGGAGGCACGGCTCACCGGGGAGTTCTACATCAACGCGATCGGGGTGATGCGCGGGGCGGGAGCTCTGGGCGGTGGCGTGAAGTGCGAAGATATTCCCCAGGCTGGGCCGGCCGCATCCGCAGACCAGTTTACGGTCTTCGACAACTACGTTGCGCTTCCTCCCAGCGAGGCCTTTCGTATTGAGTACTGGGCCCTTGAAGAGGCGAAGATCCGCAGGCAGCCGCCGGAGAAGCAGTTGAGCCGGCGCGTGGCGCTGATCGTCGGCGGCGGCTCCGGTATCGGGCACCAGACAGCCTTGCTCGCCGCAGAGCGTGGCGCGCATGTAATGATCGCGGATCGTGACCTTGCGGGTGCCGAGAAGGTAGCCAAAGAGTGCGCTGCCCTCGTCGGACGGGAGGCCGTGGCCTTCACGTCGATCGACATTACGAAGCGCGATACCATTCAGGCTGCGCTTGCGGCTACCTTTGCAGCCTTCGGCGGTCTGGACATCCTGGTGAACACGGCAGCGATCTTTCCCTCAACGCCAAGCGGCGTCATCGATGATGGGCTGTGGGCTGCAACGCTTGAGATCAACGTGACGGCGAACTGGAAGCTTGCGGACGAGGCAAACAAGTTCTTCAAGAAGCAGGGGCTGGACACGTCGATGGTCCTTACCAGTTCGGCCAACGCCGTGGTGCCGAAGCGCGGGTCGGAGGCTTATGACGTCAGCAAGGCGGCGCTCAGCCACCTGGTGAAGGAGCTGGCCGTGGGCATGGCTCCTCTGGTCCGCGTGAACGGCATCAGCCCGGCTACGGTGGTGAAGGGATCGACGATGTTCCCGCGCGACCGGGTGAAGGCGTCGCTGACGAAGTACGCGATCCAATTTGAGGAGTCGGCTACGGATGACGAGTTGCGCGACGCGCTGGCGAAGTTCTACGCGCAGCGCACGCTGACTCATGTACCCATCGATCCGAAGGACAACGCGGAGGCGATCCTCTTTCTCGCGGGTCCGTTGGCGCGAGTTACGACGGGCCACATCCTTCCGGTCGATGGAGGCTTGATCGAGGCCTTCCTGCGGTGAGCCGGGAATCTAAGCCAACTACGGAACCTGGGAATGTCTCCCAGGCTTCCGTGGCTGTGGACCTCGGTGCTGAGAGCTGCCGCGTCAGCCTATTGCGATGGGTTGATGGCGCGCCCAGCGTCGAATTGGTGTATCGGTTCGCGAATGGGCCAGTGGTAGCGGAAGATGGGACTCTGCGCTGGCCGCTCGATGCGATTGTGGCCGGCGTGGAGCATGGTATGGGGCTCTGTGCGGAGCGCGCGCACGAAGGCATTCAGTCGGTCGGCGTCGATGGTTGGGCCGTCGACTATGTTCGTCTGGACGAGGACGGCACGCCGCTCGAGTTGCCGTTCTGCTATCGCGACGAACGCAACGAACGGGCGCAGGCAAGGCTGCATGAGCTGATCTCAAGCGACCGGCTGCGCGAGATTACCGGCTTGCAGCTGCAGCCGCTGAACACGCTCTATCAACTGCACGCCGACCGCCTTGCGGCGAAGCCGGCCGCAACCAGGTGGCTCAATCTACCGGAGTATCTGCTTGCACGCTGGGGCGGGGAATGCGTCTCCGAGTACACGAACGCAACGCATACGCAGATGGTCGATCTGCGAAGCCGTAGCTGGTCGGCCGAGATTCTTCAGGCCGCTCGGATTGCGCCGGAGACGATGCCGCCGATTGTTCCTCCGGGTACGATTCTGGGCGCGCTCAGCGGGCCGCTTGCGCAGCTCGCCGCCTTTCGCGACACGCTTCTCGTGGCGCCTGCGTGTCACGATACGGCGTCAGCCGTTCTCGGTATTCCGGCGTGTGGCGACGATTGGGGCTACATCAGTTGCGGCACGTGGTCTCTGGTCGGTACGCCAATTGCGACGGCGAAGAACACGCTGCGCGAACGGGAACTGGGATTCACCAACATGGGGCTCGATGGCGAGCGCCTGCTGCTGCAGAAGAACATCAATGGCATGTGGCTGATCAGGCAATGTATGGATTCCTGGGCGGCGCAAGGCTCGCCGTGGGAGATCGGTGCGCTTTGCGACGCGGCTCGAACGGCGCCGCTTCCGGAGATGCTTCTCAACGTCGATGATCCTGATCTGCTCCGCATGGGAGATATGCCGGCACGCATCAATGCCCAGTTGCAGGCACGAGGCGCCAGTGCGATGGATATGTCGCCCGCAGGCGCTCCGGCGATGGCAGCGCTCATCTTCCGCAGTCTTGCTGCGCGGTACGCGGAGCTGTTCCAGCAGCTTGAGGCGCTCACGGCGAAGTCGATCCGGCGCGTCTACATCGTTGGCGGTGGAAGCCGGAACGGCTTTCTGCGGGAGCTTACCGCGGCTGCCAGCGGCAATGAGGTGCTGGCTGGCTCGGCCGAGAGCAGCACGGTCGGGAACCTCGCCTTGCAACTGGCTGCGCTCACCGCGGCCGGTGGCGCCGAGACCAAGCGAGCGCTCACGGAGAAGTATGCCGCGATCCTGTGTACCGTCCTCTAGCGATCAGCTACAGGGGTATCGACTTGATCATTCATGTTCCCGGGATTTTGCTGCCGGGGCTTTATGCGAGTGGAGAGGTCATTATAATCGGACGGTGAATCTCCTCTTATGACGAAGTCGGCCGAATCTCAGGGAAAGCATGGGCGGCGAGTAAGCCTGAAGTTTCTGGCCGAGCAGCTGGGTCTGAGCCCCTCGACCATCTCCTATGTGCTCAACGACACGCCGGGCCGCTCGATTCCGGAGTCGACCCGGGAGCGCGTGCGCAAGGCTGCGGCGGACTTCAACTATCACCCGAGCATGATTGCGCGGACGCTGCAGGGCAAACCGATGAAGACGGTCGGGATTTTGCTGCCGGAGCTGGGCGAAGGCTATCACTCACAGGTGCTGAGCGGGATTGGCGATTACCTGATGGAGCAGGATTACTTCTACTTTACGGTTCATCACCGGCACCGGAAAGAGCTGATTGCGGCGTTTCCGCGCTTGCTGCTGGCCCGCGGCGTTGATGGGATTCTGGCGATCGACACGCACCTGGAGGAGCCGCTGCCGATGCCTGGAGTTCTGATTGCGGGCGAGACGACGCTCAGCGAGGTTACGAACGTGATGCTCGACCATGAGCTGGCTGCAGAGCTCGCAGTGCGTCACCTGTTTGAGCTGGGGCATCGACGGATCGTGTATATGAAGGGTCAGACAGTCAGTACAGACACGGAGCTGCGTTGGGCGGCAACGATGCGCGTGGCGCGGGAGCTTGGACTTACGGTGGATGAACGGCTGGTGGTGGAGCTGGCGCTGGACTCGTCTTCGCCTGAGATCAGTTATCCGGGAGTTCATGGACTGCTGGAGCGCAAGGCGAAGTTTACGGCTGTCTTGTGCTTCAACGACGTCTCCGCGATGGGAACGATTCGGGCGCTGCACGATGCGGGATTGCGCGTCCCCGAGGACGTTTCGGTGCTCGGGTTTGACGATATCCAGTCGGCTGCGTTCCAGGTTCCGAGTTTGACTACGATTCGGCAGCCTCTGAAATTAATGGGCGGAACCGGCGCGGATGCGCTGCTGAGGAAGCTGGCGGGCGAGGAGCTGCCGCACGTGCTGACGGTGGCGCCGGAGCTGGTGGTGCGGGAGTCGACTGGAGCGCTCCGGGAGGGAAGGTGAGGTGCTACCCCTCCCCCCCCCTCTTTTGCAAAATATTCAAAGCAGATGGTTTAGGTCTCGACTCGCCGCCTAGAAAGTTGCACCATTGCTGGTGCGTGCCCTTTTTGGATGGGCTGGGCGAGTGCTGGGCTGGTTTGCTTCAGCTGGACCGAGATGGCCGTTCCTTGGAGAGAACGGCCATCTCGGGAGTGAAGAGTAGAGAGTCTTGCAGGAAAGAGTCCTTGGATGAGGACGGCTGATTAGTTGCCGGAGCGGGGAGGAGGGTCCACCGGGCTCGGCTGGCCAACCATGGGAGGCATCGATTCGAAGAAGAGGTTGAGGGACGAGCGGTCCGGAAAGTAGGGAGGGAAGTCGGGCGTGTTGCCGACCATGATGGTGTATGCACCGGGTTGTGATGCGGTGACGGTGAAGACCCAGGGTGCCGACTGGCCGAGGATGAGGTGGTCCGGCGGCTCGGGGGTGAAGACCTTCCTGAGGTCGGGGGAGAAGAACAGGATGGGGTTTGGTATTCCCAAGGGTGCGTCGAAGCTGATGGTCTCTCCAACGGCCAGCGGCAGCCAGTTGACGTTCGCGAGAACCTCACCTTCATCGAGTGTGAAAAGAACGGTTGTATTTGCCATGGTGTGTTGAAGTTACCGCCTTATGCAAGCACTGTCCAATGAAAGTTTTAGGAGTTTGCAGTCTGCGCCCGGCTATCCGGCGAGGCGCTGCTGGAACCGGGGGTCGGCGCGGAGGGCGGCGAGATCGGGGTTCCGATCGATTTCGGCGAGGGAGTAGCCAACGCCGATGCACTTCGCGATGAGGTCGATCGCCTGCGTACGATTGCCGATGATCTCGGCGGCCTGGCCGGCCAGATAGTCGACGCGGGGATCGTCCGGCGAGAGCAGGACGGCTTGGCGAATAAGCGTGCCGGCGCGTGCCTGATCGCCGATGCGGGCGTTATAAATGGCGAGTGAAGCGAGAAGCTGCGCGTTCCTCGGCTCTTTCTGGTGTGCTTGCTCCGCGAAGCGAATCGCGTTGCGGTATGCGTCCAGAGCTCGGGCGTGATCGGCGGGGATCATGCGGTAGGCGTCCCCGAGGGAGTGCCACGCGACGTAGCTGGTAGGGGCCAGGGTTTCGGCTTTCTCGCTGGCTGCGACCGCCGCGTTGTAGTCGTTCTCTTGAATGTCCAGGTAGCTGAGGGCTTCGTAGGTTTCGGCTTCCGGGTCGAGGTCGAGGGCACGGCCGAGGTCCGACTTGGCTTGATCGAGCTGGTTGAGCCGGAGTTCCACGAGGCCGAGGTTGTAGTAGGCGAGGCCGTTATCCTGGGCGAGGCTGGCGCTGCGGCGGAAGGCGTCGGCGGCGGGTTGGAGCCTGCCGGCTGCGAGGTCAAAGACGCCGATATTCATGGGAAAGCGCCAGTCGTCGGGGGCGAGGTCGGCGGCTTTTTGCATGGCGGCGACGGCCTCGTCGTGGCGGCCCTCCGATTCGAGGACGTCGGCCTGGGCGCGGTAGGCGTCGGCGTTGGAGTGGTCGAGGCTGAGAGCCTTTTCCGCCATCTGCATGGCGACGGCGTTGTGACCCTGGACGGCGGCGATGCGGGCGAGCGTGATGTAGGGCGGGGCGGCGTTGGGGTCGAGCTTGATGGCCTGGGCGGTCTCCGCGTTGGACTGATCGAGGAGCTTGGGATCCTGAGAGTTGCGGTACTGGATGAAGTGGGCGCTGCCGAGGCCTGCGAGGGCGAGCGGGTAGCTGGGATCGGAGGGGTGAATCTGCTGAAATTTAGCGATGGCGGCGTCCAGGTTCGACGGCTTGTAGGACTTGAGGAGGAGAGCTTGAGCCTGTTCGTAGAGGTCGGACGGATCGGGTTTATCGTCTGGGTCGGAGTCGTCCGAGATATCCACCCCATCGACCTTTACATGGGGTGTTTTTACTGTTTCGCGGGGATAGAGCGCGGAGATGATGGGAAGCTTTCGGCCGAAGATGGAAAGGAAAACGACAGCCGCGATGGTGTACTTGATCCAGGGGGCACGTTCCTTTTTTTGACTTTTCTCCTGCTCCCGCTTCGCGCGGCGTTGTTCCTTCGCGGAGAGGATCGGAGCGGCGATTGGCGGTGGGGGCGGTGGCGCGGCCTCAAGGCTGGGTTGCGAGACGGTCGACGCGCCGAGCGAGCCGGCGAGCGCTTCCGCCATCTCGCCGGCGGAGCGGAAGCGTTCGGCGGAGTCGAGCGCGATGGCGCGGTTGACGATGCGTAAGAAGGCTTCGGGCAGGTCGGAGCGGAGATCGATGAGGGGTTTGCGCTGCGTGCAGGCTTCGGCTGCCTGCGCGGTGGTAAGGCCGTTGAGGCGGGCGGGAGTCTGGCCGGTGACGAGGAAGTAGAGCAGGATGCCGACGGCGTAGATGTCGGTGCAGACGGAGGCAGGCTGGCGACGGAAGAGCTCGGGCGCCATGTAGTTGGGAGTGCCGGCGAGCTGCGAGGTGTGCTGGGGCAGGGCGCTGAGCCCGAAGTCCATGAGCAGGATGCGTCCGCCCTCTTCGCGCATGACGTTTTCCGGCTTGATGTCGCGGTGGAGCAGGTTGGCGCGGTGGACGGCGGAGAGCGCGCGGGTGACTTCAAGGCCGATGAGGGCGGCTTCGTGGTAGCCGAAGGGACCCTGGTTGACGAGGAGCGAGGCGAGAGTTTTGCCGTGGATAAAGTCGGTCCAGAAGCCGACGCGGCCATTGTGCCGGTCGCAACCGTAGATGGAGACGATGTTGGGGTGTCTGACGCTGGCGAGGGCACGGGCCTCGCGAAGGGTCGCCTGGTACTCGGCTTCGGTATCGAGCGCGCCGGGAAGGAGGAGTTTGAGAGCGATCTCGCGCTGGAGGCTGGGGTCCCATGCGCGGTAGACCTCGCCGAAGCCACCGGCGCCGACGCGGGTGAGGAGGTGGAAGCCACCCCAAACCGCGTCGGGGCTGTGAGAGGCAAGACCCGGGACCGGATCGGTCTGGGTGGGGGAGTCGGCGCCGAATTGGATGGTCGGGTCTTCGGTCATGTGGGGATTTCCGTGGACACGCCTTGCACGGGAGGTTTGAGCGCTTGGTGATGAGTATACGGCGGTTAGGGCCTTCTTATGTGAAGTGGTTTGCGGATTGCTTGGCGTGTGGGTGGAGGTGCGTATGCATCACGGACACGTGGGCGGGGTCGCGGCGCAGGGGATGATGCCGCAGACGCAGGTGGCGATGGAGAAGGCGGCGGCGCTGGCGCGGGCAGCGTCTGTGCGACGACGCCTGCTGCGCGAGGCGGCGGAGGTGGGCGCAGGGCTGGACGGCGATGCGGAAGAGTTGGTGACCGCGTGGAAGGGTACAAGCGGCGGTGGGAAGCGGGCGATCTCGTATTGGGTTTAGGAGCGGACTGATGGTGGATGGATTGGGTGCGGGATCAGGGAGCGAGAGCTTTGTCCCGGGGTATGTGTTCGGTAAAAAGTTTTGCGGCGGATCGACAGGTTTTGCCGGCTTATTGTTGATGCTTACGCTGCTTTGCTGCGTGATGCCGGTGAGCGGCCGGACCAGCGCACGGGTGCGTCGCGAGCGCGCGAGAGAGGCGGCCGCGAAGGCGGCGCAAGCGCAGAAGCAGACGGATCAGCAGCAGGCGGAGCAGAAACAAGAGGCGATTCAGCCTCAGCCAGTGGCGAGTGTGGCGGTGCCTGTGGCTGCGCCGGCTGCGGCGGCTGGGGTGTGCGACGAGGCTTGTTTGCAGGAGCGGCAAACGCGGGCGCTGCAGGCGGAAGAACAGGATTTGCAGCGCAAGCTGGTATGGTTTAGCGGCGGATTGGTGCTGGTGGGTTTGTTGCAGTTAGGAGCCATGACGCTTCAGGGATGGCTGTGGCGGAAGACAGGCAACGACGTGAACAGGCAGGCTGGATGGATGGAGACGCAGGCCGGGATGATGCGGGACCAGACGGAGATCCTGAGGGGAGCGGTGGCGGCGGCGCAGTCGAGCGCGGAGGCGGCGCTGAAGCAGATTAGCCATGCGGTGGTCTCCGAGCGGCCCTGGATGGAGGTGCAGCTGGCCGAAAAGGAGTTGAATTTCAGCCATTTGAAGTTTGTGGCGCAGAACCGCGGGAGCTCCCCGGCGAAGGTAACGATGTATGCGGTGGAGAAGGTTGTGGTCACAACCGACGATGCGGTGGACGGACCGAGGTATGGGAATCACGGGCGGTTCGACGAGGTGGAGTGGAGTCAGTGGCGGCTATCGGGAGACCACTTCATCGTTGGTGAGTTTCAGTTGCCGCCGACTCTGTCGTCGGAGGTTCAACAGCCGGGCGTGTGCGTGCTGTACCAGGGTTTGATCCGGTATAACGACACACTGACCGAGGATGTACACGAGACGCGGTTTTGTTACGAGGCGTTTGCGCCGGAGGGTGGGGCGGTGCGCTTCAGGATGTTCCCGGCGAAGGGATATAACGCGATGACGTAGAGGGTTGTGGTTGACTTTAGGAGGCCATGCGAAATGCCGAAGTGGGTGCGGAGGCGTCAGTTGGGTGCGCGAGATCCATGCGGGCGATGAGGCCGTCGGTGAGGGTGTAGGTGTGGGTGACTTCGCTGTCGGAGAGGAGTTCGCCTGCGAGGGATTTGACGAGCTGGTGGACGCGGACGTCGAATCTGCCGTCTGGACGTGGTGTGACTTCCAGCGGATCGACGTGGGGATCGAACTGGGACCACTGGCGGGTCCAGTAGGCGCGGATCTCCTCCTTGCCGATGACGTGGCCGCCTTCGGAGGCCTTGGGCCAGTGGACGTGGTCGGTCATGAGGGCGAGGGCGTTGGGGATGTCTCTTTGATTGAAGGCGGTGTAGGCGCTTTGGATGAGGGTTTGGGGGTCGGTCATGGGGCCTCGGGTGGTCTTGGTCGAGTTTAGTTGCATTGCTTGTGGCGGGGGCGGGGCTTGTGGGAGTTTTGGGTCGTTTGCTTCCGCAAACGATACCCCACCCTTCCGGCGGTGAGGCTGCCGGAAGGATGGGGCACCCGGGGTTAGGGGTTGAAGGCCAGGGTGTAGGCGTGGGTCGGGTCGATAGGGTGCGGGAGGATTTTGAGGGCGGTGAGCTGGTTATAAGTGGTGAGCCAGCGGGCGGCGGTCATGTGGCCGAGGTGGGAGTCGGGGGTATTCTGGCCGTCTATGAAGTGGCCTGACTTGAGGGTGGCGATCGAAAATGCCATCTGGTCGGAGCGCATGGCGGGGTTGAGGCGCTTGATCTCGGCGTTGACCTGGGTGGGGTCGGCGAGGTAGCGGCGCCAGCCCTCGGTGCTGGCGGCGACGAACTTGCGGACGATGTCAGGGTGCGCGGCGAGGAACTGGGGCGAGGTGAAGTAGACGCGGTAGGGCTGGTATTCGGTGGAGGAGATAAGGAGGGTGCGGACGGGGAAGCCGGCATGCTCGGCGAAGAAGGGCTCGGAGGTGACGAAGCACTGCTGGATGTAATCGGGGTCGGTGACGAAGTTGGCGACGGAGTAGGTGGCGGGGATCTCGCGCAGATGGGTGAGGTGGTAGCGCTCGACTAGATACTGGAACCAGATGGAGCCGGGGCGGACGGAGATAGTGTGGTTATCGAGGTCAGCGAAGGTGTGGATGGGGGAGTCGGCGTGGAGCATGACGGCTTGCGGGTCTTGCTGCATGGTGGCGGCGACGGCGACTTCGGGGATGCCGCGCGAGTTATCGACCAGGACGAGGTCTGAGCTCGACATGGCGAACTGGGCATGGCCGGTGGCGATTTGCTGGCCGGCGATGACGCTGGGGCCGCCGGGGAGGATTTCGACGTCGAGTCCCTGGGCGGCGTAGAGGCCGTCGAGTTGGGCTTCGTAGAAGCCGCCGTGTTCGGGTTGAGGGTACCAGTCGGTTTGCAGGATGACGTGCGTCATGCCGGGTGGGGTGACGTGCTTTTTCTCGCAGGCTGTAAGGGCCAGGAGGGGAAGGACGGTGAGGAGCTTGCGAATTGGTGGGGTTATGGGTGGCTCCTTGCGCTTGATGTGGGTCATCCTCGTGAGCTGACAGCCTTCTGGCTGTGAGCTGTCAGCCTGAGGCTTCGGATTGTTCGGCTAAGAGGGATTGGGCGATTTGGGCGGCGAAGGCCAGGAGGATGGCGTCTCTGCCAGGCGCGGCGGCTAGTTGCAGGCCGGTGCCGCGCGGTGCGCCGAGGAGCTCGCCGGGAAGCGAGATGACGGGCGAGCCGGAGAGCGAAAAGGGCGTGGTGTAGCGGAGGATGCGGGTGCGGGCGTCAGATTGGTCTTCGGCGGCTTTGAGTTCGTGGACGGGCGCGGCGGGTAGGATGATGACGTCGAAGTGCTGGTGGAGGTAGTCCATATGGGAGCGGAAGATCTTGAGGCGGCGATGGAAGTCGGCGAGATCGGCGAGGGTGAAGGATGCGCCGGTTTGCAGGCGGCGCGCGATGGAGGACTCGAAGTGGTCGAAGTTGCCGGTGTGGAGATGGGCGGCTTCGGCGGCCTGAATGCCGGCGAAGATTTCGCGGGAGTCGACCCAGCGGGTGGTGGGGTTGAAGGGCTCGAGGAAGGCGGCGAGCGGGGTGAGATGGCGGCGGAAGGCGCGATAGGCGGTGAGGACTTCGGGGGTGGCGTCGTCGAGGAAGGCCTCGTCGACGTAGCCGATGCGAGGCGCGGCGGGTGGGGCGGAGAGTTGGACTCCGAAGAGGGCCTTGGCGATCGGAGCGGCATCGCGCGGGTCGCGGAGGAGGAAGCCGGGGGTGTCGAACGAGGGGGCGAGGTGGGCGGCGCCCTGCCAGAGGCCTTCGGGTGAGGCGCGCCATGGGCCGGGCGCGTAGGCGAGAGAGTGCGAGGCGCGGTAGCCGGTGAGGCCGCAGAGAGCGGAGGGAACGCGGATGGAGCCACCGGTGTCGGTGCCGATGGCGACGAGGGCGGAGTCCTCCTGCACGCTGGCTGCGGCGCCGGAAGACGAGCCGCCGGTGAGCAGGGTTTCGTCGCGAGGCTGGAGGCAGTCGCCGTAGTCGGGGTTTTGGCCGGTGATGCCGTAGGCGAGGGGGTGGAGGTGGGTTTTGCCGGTGATGAGCGCGCCGGCATTGCGCAGGGTGTTGGCCATGGCGGAGTCGAAGCGTGCGGGCGGAGTGGAATCGGCGTAGAAGCGGGAGCCGCAGGTGGTGACGGTTCCGGCGAGGTCGAAGCAGTCTTTGAGCGAGATGGGGATGCCGAAGAGGGCGGGGCGGAAACGGGAGTTAGGGACGGAGCGGGTAAGGGTGTGGGCCTCTTCGAGGAGGCTCTCCGGGCTGAAGTGAAGGTAGGTGTTGTGCGATGCGTTGGAGTTGGCGCAGACGATGATGCGCTCGGCGATGTGGCCGAGAACGTCCGGCGCGGTGGCCATGGCGCGGCGCAGGGCGGTGAGGGGTGAGGTGCGGTCGAGCATCAGGCATCCGCCTCCAGGGAAGAATGCTTTCGAGGATCGTGTTCGAACTCTGGGGCCGATAGGTAGAGGAGCGTGATGCCGAGAATGGTGAACATGCGGAACGCGGCGTCCTGGCCGTTCCAGGTTTTGGATTGCCACATAAGGAACCATTCGCCGCCGATGGAGAGGAAGGCGACGAACCAGAGGAGGCAGCCGAGCGTGAGGGCGGCGATGCCGACCATTTTCGCTTGTTGGAACGCGACGCGAGAGCCGCGCAGGGCGAGCAGGAGACGGACGGTGCCCCACCAGGCGAGGACGGCGATGGCGGTTTCCGTGGCGATGATGGAGCCGTAAAAGAGGATGTGAACCCAGCGCGGGTTGAGGGCGCGCCACATGCCGTTATTCCCGGGAAAAGTGGAGTCCATCATGAGGACGTGGCGAACGAACTGAAAGTTGGAGTCGTAGTCGGTCGTGTTGTTGAAGACGACGAGCGTGAAGAAGAAGGCGACGGCGGCGAGGAGGAGGGTTTTCGAGAGGCGCAGGATCATTTTGGCTTCTCCTCGTGGGTGGGTTCGGCGAAGGTGCGGAAGTAGGCGGTGAGCGCGGCCAGGGTCTGGGAGTCGTACTGAGACTGCGGCTCCATGTTGGCGTGGGGGTCGATGGATTTTGGATTGTGGATGTAGGCCTGGAAGTATTTTGGTTCATCATGCGCCCATTGCGCGAGGGTTTGCCAGGAGTGGCCGGATTTGGTGCCTCCGGATTGATTCATGAAGTGGCAGCGAAGGCAGTTTTGCCTGGCGATGGTGAAGCCGATCTCGACGGGGGAGCCGGGTGGGTGCGGGCCGTGCGGCGTGATGGGGGCGAAGGTCGCGGCCTGCGTTGAGAAGTTGAGGCGGACTACGTTGTCGGGGATCTGCGGCTGGTCTGTGTGGCTTAGAAGCCGAAACGAAGGGGTGAAGTGCTGGTACATGACGATGTAGGGGCTGGGATCGTACTGGTGGGCGGCTCTGGCCCAGGCGGCGAGCGGTTTGCCGTCGATGGTGAGGACGAGGATGGGGTGGTGTTGCGCGATGTACTCCGAAGGGAAGTGGGAGCGGTAGCGATCGGTGCAGGTGACGTCGATGAGGTCGGATTGCGGCAGGGGGTGGACGGCGGCGGCGAGGGTTTCGAAGGAGACGCCAGCGACGGGGAGCGAAAGGCCGGGATAGTTGAGGTCGCCGGTGATGGTGGCGCGGGTTTGCGGAAGGCGGAGGAGATCGGTGTAGCGGATGAAGGCGATTTGGCCGGGGGCGAGGCCGTCTATCAACCCCGAAATCTCCAAATCCGATTCAGCCTGGCGGGTGGTATGGAGGATGGATTTGGAGTGCTGCGCGTGGGTCAATGCCGTGAAGAATGCGAGTGCGCCGATGAGGATCGGGGTGCTTATCGGGTGTTGGGGCATTGAGGATATTGTGCAGGGGAATTGGGATTGTGGGAAGCGAATTGAGGGAGTGGGACGGCTTGATTTTTACCGAGGGCAGGTGAGGCAGGCGGTCGCATGGTTCGGAGCGGCCGGTGGCGATTCTCTCTGTTGTGGGAGATGGTCACCTGGTGGGCTGATCTGGTGCCGGTGGGCGCCCTTGAAGATTTAGCGCAGGTTTGAGGTATCTTCCGTTCGTGCTTCTGACGACATGGGCGTTTCTCGTTAGTTTATCGTTACCAGTCTCATCCTCTCCAGTGGAGACGCGCTCGATGAGCGCATTGGCCTGTTCTCACCAACTGGGGACTCTTACGCTATAGGAAGAACTCTCATCTGTGGACGAGAGTAGGCGATGTGTCGGCGGCCCGCAAAGACCTTCAGACGTACACCGCTCGAGTGAGCGTAAGGACGGCGATATCATCTTCCTGGCCGAAGCGTTGGGCGATGGCCGCGATCTGTGCGGCGGGCTTCGCGCTGATGGCCAGGGTTCGGTCGAAACCGAAGAGTTCCTGGGTCCTCACGTCGCGAGCTTCGAGTACGCCGTCCGTGAGGAGCGTGAGAATGTCGTCCGGTGCAAGCAGTACCGCAGTATTTGCATAGACGGCCTCGGTATCCAGGCCCAACGGCAGCGCCGACTCCAGTTCAAGTTCGCGGCCATTTAGGTAGGGATTCAGATGACCGGCGATGGCGAGATCGGCCTCTCCGCCGGGCGCGATGCGGACAGCGACCGCCGTGGTGAAGCCTTTGGAACGTCCGAGGAGGCGGCGATTGAGGCCGGTGAGAATCAGTGCGGGGTCGGTGGTCGTTTCGGCGAGGGTGCGGAGAGTTCCGATGAGCAACGCGACGTTCATCGCGGCGGGAAGGCCCTTGCCAGAGACGTCGCCGAGCACCGCGAGAACGCCGCCTCCTTCGATGGGCAGAACCTGAAAGAAATCGCCGCCGACCTGCTGCGCCGGGAGATAGACGGATTCGATGTGAAAGCCCGGGATATTCGGCAGTTGTTCGGGAACTAGGATCTGCTGGACGCTGCGGGCCGAATCCAGCTCGGCCTGTGTTTGTGCCTGGGCGCGCGAGAACTGGTTATAGCGCAGAAAGATGAGCAGGCAAATCGAGAGCAGGTAGGGAACGGCGAAGACTACTTCGAAACTGAAGCGGACCAGACCGAGGTACAACGATGGAATCGCAAAGCTGGGATCGTGCGTTTGTACGATAAGCTCAACCCCGAATAAGAATCCTGCCGCGTTGGCGAAGATGGTGGGGAGGATGAGCAATCCGGCCTCCCTGCTGCCAGCGCGATAGGAGCGAACCAGGATCAACAGAACGAGGACCATGGCAGGCAGCGTAAGCGTGTTCTCGACCCATTCAAGCGTGCTGCTGGGAAACCTGCCCAGCCACAGGAGGGTGTTTAAGGGGAGAGGAATCAGGATGAGGGCGGCCTGGTAAACGCGAATTACTCGGCGTGGCCTGCGCCCAATAAAACTGTAGATGAACTCCAGTTGCATTGCGATAAAGAAATAAGTGCAGGGATCTCCGAGGAAGGCATTCCAGGAATACGGTGCGCCACCGTAAATATCGACCGGGGGCAAACCGGTCGTCAGGGCGAAGAAGAGCAGGGTGAGCCCGAGCCAGAGGTACTCCCGATGCGCGGGCTGCTGGTAAAACAGGGCGAGGAGAAGCATCGCCGCGATGCTCATGGCGACCAGGATGGTTATGGGAAAGACGAGCTTGCCCATGCGGACTCCTTCGTGAGCGCGGGCCGCAATCTCAACCGCCACAGGAGTACCGATAGCAACTTGTACGAAGTAGCTGTCATCGCTGAACTCGTTTGGGTATAGGTGAGAACGAACAGCCACTTCGACACTATTCCGATCGGGGCAGCCGGATTTACGAAGCGGGAAGATTAGCTCCTGACCCTTTCGCCAGCGAAGTGAGGAGAGGATGGGACCTCCCACTCTGTCGCCGTCGACGTAGACCTCGAACGAACCCTTTGTGCCGGTGAGAAGGAGGTCGATGGGACCGGGTTGCGCGGGCAGTGCGATGCGCTTGCGAAACCAGCGGGATCGTTCCCTGAGAAGAGAATCGGGCAGGCCGTCGGCGAAGGAGACCTGCTGCCATGTGGAGTCGTCGAAGTTCGGAGCGGCGTAGGAGGAGTCGTCGCCGAGGTGTACGCGCCAACTATTGTCCTCATTGACGAGAATTTCGGTACCAGCCTGGTGCTGGGCTCTGGCCGCGCCGACGACGACTGCCAGGGCAAGGAGGATCAGGAGATAATTTCGCAAGGCTGCTCCGCGATTGCTTCTAAAAACGGGCCCGTGGAGCTGCTGCTTGACTGCTCCAGTTTAGCGCGGAGCAAAGAGTTCGCGGTCGTATCCTCATAGCTCGTCGCCGTTGGAATCACGGCGGAACCGCGGCAGGCATGCCGAGTTCGAGCATAAGTGGGCGCGTCTCGTCTCCCTCGTAAACATTATTCATGATCATCGGCAGGCCTTCGGGCTTATCAATCTCGGTATCCATCCGCCACGATTCTTGCCAATGCAGCTCCTCGGACAATTGGCGCAATTGAGCTATTCGGCGACTTAGAGGCCACTGTCAGTCACCAAATCTCTAGTGCCGTATCGGCAGTGCTCCGCTGCGAGAACTTTCGCGCGTCGGCGCTGCTGGTGCGGAGCAGTGCGGATACGGCGATTTGCGCTAAGCCGCTAGCGCGGTAAAAGTATGGGGATTGAAAGCTGTTCGCGGTGAGCCGATGCGGCTAGCTGGGCACGAGCGAGGATGGCTTTGAGCTTAGAGGGGCCGATCCGTGGTGCGTCTGCTGTACGGGTGAGAGGACTCACGCGAGCATCGAGGTCACCTGGAGCCTGTGCAAGCCATGGGGTGGCGTTGGCGGGATGAGCGCCGGTGGGTGAGAGGAAGCGGGTTGGCACGCAGGTCGGCATGATCTTGCTCAGGATGAGTCGAAGCACGCGCTGGCGGTTAGTGAGTTAGGGCTGCACTGTTCAACGGAGAAGTGTAGCGGGACCCGGTGCAGAGTACCGAGCTTGCACTGAGGGCAGGATCGGTCGAGTGCGGATGTCTGCGGTTCAGTCAGCAGTGCGTTGTTGTCCGGGGCGACGGCGTGGAGATGGCTCCTGCACAGGGCGAGGGCCTGGCGGCGGTTGCGGTTCGCGAGCAGGCCGAAGTGGCGGATCTTGACGAAGCCGGCGGGCAGGACGTGAAGTAGGAAACGGCGGATAAACTCGACCGCGTCTAACTTCATGACGCTGCTCCGGTTGTTGTGTCTGGAATCGCGCCAGCGAAAGCACACTTGGCCGTTCTCCAGGCCGAGCAGCCTTCCGTTGGAGATGGCGACGCGATGGGTGTAGCGGGCCAGGTACTTGAGCAGGTGTTCCGGACCGCCAAAGGGAGGCTTGGAGTAGACCACCCACTCCTTCTTGCGCAAGGCAGAGAGCAGAGAGTGAAAGGCACGCGGCTGAGAGAGCGCGGCCAACGTGCCGGAGAAGCGTAGTTCGTTGTGTCGATAGCTCTGCTTGAGGAAGGCGAGCAGCTTGCCGCGGAACACGCGGCTGAGCACACGTACCGGCAGAAAGAAATTACACCTTGACCGGACCCAGCGGGAGCGGTCAAGCGTCAGTCCGCCGGCGGGAACCAGGCAGTGCAGGTGGGGATGATGTCCCAGGTTCTGCGACCAGGTGTGCAGCACGGCGAGCACGCCGATGCGCGCGCCCAGATGGCGAGGGTCGGCGGCGATCTCAAGCAGGGTCTCGGAAGCGGCCCGAAACAGCAGGTTGTAAAACAGACGCTGGTTGCGGAGTGCGAGTGGTGCAAGTTGCTTGGGCACGGTGAAGACCACATGGACATAGGGCACCGGCAGCAGGCTTGAGGCCTGCTTCATGAGCCAGCGATCGCGTGCCGAGGACTGACACTTGGGGCAGTGCCGGTTGCGGCACGAGTCGTAAGCGAGAGTCTCATAGTCGCAGCGATCGCATCGTTCGAGATGAGTGCCGAGCGCCGCCGTTCGGCATCGGCCGATGTCGCGCAGTACCTTGCGCTGCTGGTCCGAGAGCACATGGCCCCAGCGCTGAAGGAACTGGTTCTGGTGAGCATGTAAGACATCGGCCACTTCAAGCCGATGTCCTGTCATGCGGTCCTGTTCCCTCCCTGCGGCGTGCGTGGAAAGCGGATCGGCAGATCATCGAGCGGGCTCGGCGTGCCATGCAGTCTGGCTTCGGAGACGTGGAGGTATCGCGAGGTGGTCTCCAGATCGCGGTGGCCGAGCAAGAGCTGGATGCTGCGCAGATCGGTGCCCGCGTCCAGCAGGTGGCTGGCGAACGAGTGGCGCAGTACATGCGGGCTAAAGGGCTTCGTGATCCCCAACTGCTTGCGCAGCTTCTGGCAGACAACGCGAACTGCGTTCGCCTTCAGTTGCTCTCCGGCTCGCCTGCCGGGAAAGAGCCAGTCCTTGGGCTTGCGCCCGCGCCAGTACGCGCGGAGGATCTCCAGCAACTTCGGCGACAGCATCACCTGACGCGGAAACTTGCCCTTGCCTTCACGAACGTGGATGATCATCCGCTTGCTGTCGATGTCGGTGACCTTCAGGTCGAGTGCCTCCTGACAACGGAGGCCCGCGCTGTAGTACAGAGCCAGCAAAGCCCGATGCTTGATGTTCATCTCTGCATCGAGCAAGGCACAGATCTCCTCCCGGCTCCAGACTGTGGGCAGCTTGCGCCGCACCTTGGGCTTGATGATCTCCTGATCGAACCAGGTCTGCTTCAGGGTCCGCATGTAAAGGAACTTCAGAGCCGAGCGGGCTCCTTGGATCGTTCCCCAGGCAAGCTTCCGTTCGTTGAGCAAATACAGAAGAAACGTCCGAATATGCTCGGGACCGAGCTGATCGGGCGACTTGTGGAAGTAAGCTGCGAACTCGGCAACGGTGTGAGTGTAGTGGCGAACTGTGCGTTCGGAGAAGTTCCGGAGCCGGAGATCCTCCTGCATGCGTTGGCGTAGCTGTGTCATGGACACCTCCTTCGGTGTCCAACACTCTATCCAAACGCCACAAGAGCATAAGCCCGCCGCGCTAGCGGCTTAGTGCAAATCGCCAATGCTCTCATTGAGTCGGATTGGTAGCGATTAGCCGGCTTCTCGTCAGCAATCGCGTCCTCAGCTGACGAGAACAGGCCAATGCACCTATTGACCGGGCGCTCGGAGCCTTTGGTTACTCTGAGGGGGCATTCGTGCTTTGCGATTCAGTGGTGCTTGGGTTTGTGCGGCGAGGGGGCGTGATAGATTTCTCGCTATGAGTGCGGAGACGCGGTTGGTGGAGTTGGGGATTGTGCTGCCGGAGGCCGCGGCGGCGGGTGGGAACTATGTGCCGGCAAAGACGGTGGGGAGCCTCGTATATCTATCGGGGGTAATTTCTGCGGGGCCGGACGGGGTGGTGACGGGATGCATGGGTGGCGAGGGCGGGCGAACGATAGAGGAGGGGTATGCGGCGGCGCGGCTTTGCGGGCTGGCGCAGTTGGCAGCGATCCGGCGGCATGTGCGGTCGCTCGATGAGATTGCCGAGGTGGTGAGCGTGAATGGGTATGTGAACGCGGTGTCGGGGTTTGCGGATTCGCCGAAGGTGGTGAATGGCTGCTCGGACCTGCTGGTGGAGGTGTTTGGAGAGATTGGCCGGCATGTGCGGGCGGCGGTGGGGGTGAGTGCGCTGCCGCGCAATGCCCTGGTGGAGGTGCAGATGGTGGTGCGGATTGGGTGAGGAGAGAAGAGCAAGGGCGACTGCAAAAACCAATACAGCGGTCCTTCCCCTTCGCGTTGCTCAGAGTCAGGATGACGGTTTTTAGTTTGAAGGAGATACGGAGTGAGGGAGCATCAGCTGGCGGCGGAGCCGACGCATTCGGTTTGGAACCGGGATCTGCCAGCGCGGCTGGTGATCGAGCCCGGCGACACTGTGCATATGGAGTGCACGGATGCGAGTGGTGGGCAGGTGACGCGGGATGCGACGGTCGAGGACTTTCAGAAGATCGATCGCAGCAGGATTCATGCGCTGACGGGGCCGATTGCGGTCCTCGGGGCGCAGCCTGGCGATGTGCTGGAGGTGAAGGTGCTGGAGGTTGCGCACCATGGGTGGGCATGGACGAGCGTGATTCCGGGGCTGGGCCTTCTGGATGAGAGGTTCACCGATCCGTACCTGTTTCAGTGGGTGCTGGAGGGGGAGTTTTCGCACTCGCTGGCACCGGCAGTGGTGCCGCTGCGGCCGTTTTGCGGGGTGATGGGGGTCGCGCCGGCGGAGCGGGGGGAGTTCAGGACGAGGCCGCCGGGGGTGTTTGGCGGCAATCTGGATGTGCGCGAGTTGTGCGCAGGGTCGACGCTGTACCTGCCGGTGCTGAATGAGGGGGCGTTGTTTTCGTGCGGCGATGCGCACGGCGCGCAGGGGGATGGCGAGGTCTGCATTAACGGGATGGAGATGCCGGCTTCGGTGGCGTTGCAGTTTCGCTTACACAAGGGCGCGTCGCTTGACGGGCCGATGGTTGAGTCGGCGGGGCGGGATGCGGGGGCGCAGTGGGTGGTGGTGGAGTCGGGCGAAGATGCCTTCAAGACCGCGCAGGCGGCGACTTCGCGGATGGTGGATCTGCTGGCGAGTCGTTGGGGATTTGAGCCGGTGCAGGCGTATGTGTTGTGCAGCGTGGCGATGGATCTAAGGTTGAGCCAGGTGGTGAATCGGCCGATGGTGACGGTAAGTGCCGGGATTGCGAAATCAGTGCTGCCGGCGCGGAGATTGTTCTAGGTGTTGTAGGTTGTGGGTTGTTTGTTGGTAGGGAAGCGTTCGAGAGCTATCAGCTTGTTCGCTGGGAGCTGTGAGCTGAAGGCCGGGAGTTATTCGAGAGCTGTCAGCTTGTTAGCTAAAAGCTAACAGCTAAAGGCTAATAGCTAGGGAGGGGTGACGCATGGTGGTGAATGACCTGGGTGTGGTGCGGGAGATTGAGGAGCTTTATCCGCGGTATGAGCGAGCACTGGTGGAGAACGATGTGACGGTGTTGCAGGAGATGTTCTGGCGATCGCGGGATGCGATGCGGTTTGGGGTGAATGAGAATCTGTACGGAATTGAGGAGATCGACGAGTTTCGGAGGCAGCGGCCGGGTGTGGGGCTGGAACGCCGGGTGATTCGCACGGATATTGTGACGTTTGGGAAGGACTATGCAAGCGTGACGCTGGAGTTCGAGCGGCGGGTGAATGGGCGGCCGATTTATGGACGGCAGAGCCAGATCTGGGTGCGGATGCCGGAGGGCTGGCGGATTGTGGCGGCGCATGTTTCCGTGCTTCCTTAGAGATTCCTTATCGTTGCAGGGCTGAGTTTGGCGCGTGGATTGCGGCTGGGTGGGTGGACCTCCGAAAGGACACGCGATGAGCACCTTGGCTGTGATACCGGTAGTTTCGAGTACGAATTTGAGCAGCTCCCAGGCGGTGAATGAGCAAGCCGCGGCGAAGACGCTGGGGCAGTTGATCAGCGATGTGCAGTCTGGAAGCATCTCGGCGGCGCAGACGGATTTGGCTTCGCTGACGCAGCAGTTGGGGCCGAGTGCGGAGGACGATTCGACGAGTCCGCTGGGTAAGCTGTTGACGCAGCTTGGCGGAGACTTGAGCGCCGGAAATTTGAGCGGGGCGCAGGCGAGCGTAGGGAGTTTTCTGACGACACTTTCGAGCAGCGCGGCGGCTTCGGCGGCGGGAGCTTCGGGGCGGCATGGACATCACGGGCACCATCATGGGAGTGGTTCCGGTGGCTCGGCTGCCACGACGACTACGGCGACGGCAGCGGCCGCGGATGCGGTGAGCTTGTCGGGCGGAAGCAGTAGTGCTGTCGCGAACTGATTTGTTACGAGGGGATGGATTGCTGTAACCCCACTTCAGGCTGATGGAACGTCGCCTGAGATGGGGCACCCCGAAGTGATGGTTGATCTTTCGGGTTGGGTGGGAGGGCGCGGGTGCGGAGCATGGTCCAGATGGCTTTGTAGATGCGCTCGACGGGTGCGCGGCGGTAATCCCACCGTGGGTCGCGGTCGGGGATGACGACCACCATGATGGCATTTGCTTCGAAGACGAGGATCTCGCCGGTGGGGGTGAGGCCGAAGTCGATGCCGGCATAGTCGAGTGCGAGGGTTTGCTGGATGTGCTCGAGCGCGGCGATGGCTTTGGCGCCGAGGACGCAGGGCATGTCTTCGAGAAAAGCACGGTCTTCGGCGCGGTTGGAGGGGGATTCGGCCATGTCGGCAGAGTGGTAGTGGATCTTCCAGTCGGTGGAGATGGCAAGGTGGAGTGGGTAGAGTTTGCCATCCACAAACATGACGCGATATTTGCGGGATTGGCCATCGGTGCCGCGGGCGTCGAGATACTCGATGGCAAGGAGTTCGTCGCTGGGGAGTTCGGCGAGAGCTGCGGGCAGTTCGTCTGGAGTTTCGACGCGGTGGAAGTTTTCTCCGCCGTGGAAGCCCGGGGCACGTAGCAGGAGAGGAAAGTCGAGGCCGTTTCGTCGCAGGGTTTCGGCGGCCGCGGGGCAGTCGAGACTCTGGCGGCTAAGAAGCACCGTGCGGGCGGTGCGGACGTTTGGGATGGGCGCGAGGCGCTGGGCGATGTGGCAGCGGCCGGTGGCGAGGACGGCTCCGGGAGAGTTGATGATGGGCGCGTTGGTTTGGGCGAGGACGAGTTTTGCTCCCTCGAGCGCGGCCTGCGCTCCGTCGGCTTCGCCGATGGCGTTGAGGACGAGCTGGTGCGTGGGCAAGGCGGTTCCGGGCTTGAAGAACTCGGTGGTGACCAGGATGCGCTGGAAGACCATATCTGAAAGGAAGGTATCGGAGCGAATGTTGCCGCCAGTGGTGGAGACGAGTTCGAGGAGCGTGATGGGGGCGTGCTCGCCGCGGTAGGCGGTGATGGAGATGCTGCGGTCGGCGAAGGCCTGGCGGCGATGTTCGGCGGCAGCGGCCGGGTCGCCGAGATCGACGAGGGCGAAGGAGAGGCCGGCGTGCGCGGGACGGTAGGTGGGGTCGACGGCGAGCGCAGCGCGGAAGTGCGCGGCAGCGGCGGCGATTTCGCCGGCTTTGATGAGGAGATTGCCGAGGTTGGCGCGGCTGGGCAGGTGATCAGGCTGGGCGGCGACAGCACGGAGATAGAGGGCGCAGGCTTCGTCGCGGCGGTTGGAGGCCAGGAGCATGTTGCCGAGGTTGTTGAGGGTGGTGATGTGCGCGGGCTCGAGCGTGAGGACGCGGCGGTAGATCGCTTCGGCCTGAGGGGATTGGCCGATGGAATCGAGCAGGCATGCCTGCTGATAGAGGAGGGTGGGATCTTCAGGGGATTGCTGGAGGTGCAGGTCGATGGAGGCGAGGAGTTGGCGGGTCGGGGTGGTTAGAGGGTGGAGTTGCAATGACGTGGGGTCTAGCTCGGCTGCCGGGGTCATCGGGGTCCACCCTCTCGGTGGGGTGTCGGAGCAGGTTGGTGACCGTTGTGCGAGGGCTGGCATTTGAGGGAGCTAAGAATTTGCGTCCGCGAGGAGAGAGCGGTCGTTTTCTTCCGCAAACGATACCCCACCCTTCGCGGGTGAAGCTCGCGAAGGATGGGGCACCCACGGCTTTAGGCGCTAGGCGGTGAGGGTGATGGCGAGGGATTCGGTGGGGGCGGCGTGGTAGGCGCGGGCCAGGGTGGAGCTGGCGTCGAAGTGGTGACCTTCGACGTGGCGGGCGGGGATCTCGAAGTGGAGGTTGGGCTGGTCGAAGGGGTAGGGGGTGAGGCGGAAGTGGCGTTCGGCTCCGCCTGCGTGAGGAAGGGGTTCAACGGCTACGGGGGTGGGGCCGAGGGTGGTGGGGAGCGGGTGCAGCAGAGTCGAGGGCTTGTCGTAGGCGACGCAGGCTAGAAGCGAGAGGTTATCGCAGGCTTGCAGCAGGCGGAAGTTGTTGAAGACCGCGTCGGTGGTGACCTCGGGTTTGGTGAAAGAGAGATCGCTGCGGATGGCATTGTGGAGGGCCTGCTGGCGGATGCGCTGGCGGCCGAGGAAGGCGTCCAGGATGGGCAGGTCCGAGGGTGCGATGGTGCTGCGGTCTGCGTGCTCGGTGAGCAGGTTGTAGGTGTGCATGCAGACGAGGAGTGCGGCGTAGGGGTCGACTTGCTCCACTTTCTCTACGGCGGATTCGCGGACGGCCAGGTATTCCGATAAGACGATCTCTTCGAAGGCGGAGTATTTGCCGACGAGGTCGGTGGAGAAGGCGGAGGGTTTGCCCTGGCGGGTGATGGAGGGTTGCGCGTCACGGGCGAGCCAGCCATCGTCGTGGACGTGGATGCCGTGGAGGACGTTGGCATGGGGTGTGGGGCGCAGGAAGATGTCGTTGCCCCAGTGCTCGGCGAAGCGGCCTGCGAGGTGGGCGTGGTCGGGGTGGGTGATGAGGTAGTAGCCGGTGGGGGTTTGGAGGCGGAGCATTCTCTCTTTTATAGAGCAAAGGCAACTGCAGGTGCGCCCTTATCGCGGGCGGCGACCACTTCGTGGGGTGAACGCTTCGCGTGCGGGTTCTAGTCTTCTTCGGCGGGGCGGGCGGATTCGTGCCATCTGTGGAGGAAGAGCCATTCGAGAAACCTGATCAGGAAGAAGAACGTGAAGCCGAGCACTGTGGCCGCCGCGACCAGGGCGAAGAGGTAGTCGGTTTCGAGCTGGGAGTCGGCGTACTGGATCGCGTAGCCGATGCCGCCGACGCCAACACGGCTGGAACCAGCGAACAGCTCACCGGTGATGGCCCCGATGACGGCGATGCCGGAGCTGATCCGGATGCCGGTGAAGAGCGCCGGCAGCGCGTGCGGCAAGCGCAGGTACAGCATCGTCTGGGTGCGGTTGGCGTTGTTCATTGTGAACAAATCGACCAGATTGCGCTCGACCGAGATGAGACCCTGCGTGGTGTTGGCGATGATAGGCGAGAGGCAGATGATGAAGGCGATGAGCGCGACCGGCAGGATGCCGTGGCCGACCCACATGAGGATGAGCGGGGCGACGGCGACGATGGGGACGGTCTGCAGCAGGATGGTGTAGGGGTAAAACATGGTGCGAATCCAGCGTGACTGCGCGAAGAGGATGGAGACGAGGACACCAACGACGATGGCGGAGGCGAGGCCAGCCGCGGCTGCGGCGGCGGTGATGGCGAGCGACGTGAGGAGCGACGCGAAGCGGTCGAGACCGGCGGCGTAGACCGCGCGCGGGGTGGGGAGGATGAAGGGCTTCAGGTGCAGCGAGTGGACAACTCCGACCCACAGCAGAAGCAGCGCGGCAAAGATGGCGGCGGCGGTGAAGAGGTTGACGAGGAGCTTCCTCATGCGGGTACCACCTCGCGTCGTGGCTCGGAGTATTCGACTTGGCGCAGGGTGCGGGAGACGTCGGCGACCGTCTGGTCAAAGGCAGGTGTGGCGCGGGTTTGCGCGGTGCGCGGGTGCGGAAGCGGAGTACGCAGATCGTGGGCGAGGCGCCCGGGGTGTGGGGCGAGGACGAGGATGCGGTCGGAGAGAAAGACGGCTTCGGCGACCGAGTGAGTGACGAAGAGGACGGTCCAGCTATGGAGTTGACGGAGGCGGAGGAGTTCTTCGTTGAGGCGGTCGCGGGAGATCTCGTCGAGCGCGGCGAAGGGTTCGTCGAGCAGCAGGACCCTGGGGTTCGAGGCGAGGGCGCGGGCGATCGAAACGCGCATCTTCATGCCACCGGAGAGCTGGCGCGGGTAGTGGTTGGCGACTTGGGTGAGGCCGACGAGGGCGAGTTGTTCGCCGACGATCCGGTTGGTCTCGGGCTTGGGAGTGCCGGCGAGTTCGAGCGGCAGCGCGATGTTGGCGCGGACGGTGCGCCAGGGGAGCAGGGTGGGATCCTGGAAGATGAAGGCGAGGTTCTGGCGCGCGGCGGCGGGGGATTGGTCGTCGAGCTCGATGGTGCCGGCGGTGAGCGGAGTGAGGCCGGCGACGAGCTTGAGCAGGGTGGATTTGCCGCAGCCGGAGGGGCCGATGATGGAGACGAACTCGCCGGGGGCGATGTCCGTGGAGAGGGATTGGATGATCTGCGGGCCCTTGGTGAAGCGCTTCGAGACTCCGGCGAGGCGGATGGCGGTCATGCTTCCTCCTGGGCTTCTTCCAGATGAATGGGCAGGCGAAGGGCTGAGGGCAGCGCGGGGGTGTGGTGGATGGTCTGGGTCGAGCGGCGCCAGTTCCAGGGGGATGCGAGGCGTGGCGGGATGAAGGTCGAGGGGTTGCGGTCGAACAGCGGGTAGGCGGAGGAGGCGATCTCGAGGCGGATGGAGTCGCCGGGGAGGAAGACGGCGGAGGTGGGGTCGAGCTGGATTCGGAAGAGGCCTGGGGTGTCGGGCGTGTGGGTGCTGCGGAGAACGCCGATGCATAGGAAGAGAGCTTCGCCGGTGGGTTTGAGGAGGATGAGCTTGGCCGTGAAGTCGGCGTGTGGGGCGGAGGTTTGGGCGTGGAGGGTGAGGATGGGGTGGCCGAAGACGTGGAGCGGCTCGGTGAGTGGGGCACCGGTGTAGACGAGGAGATTGTTGCCTTGTTCGAGCAGCGCCTGGTTGAGCGGGCCAGGAGTGTTGCCGAGGCCGCCGGGAGCGACGACGGGAACCTCGGGATCGTAGCTGTAGGTGTCGGAGGGTTCTTGCGTGGTGGGTGGGGCGGAGGTGAGTTGGCCCGTGCCTTTGGAGGAGTTGGCTTGGGAGTGGGAGCGCAGGTAGAGGGTGCATTCGCGAGTAGAGAGTAGAGAGTTTTTGGATAGAGAGTTGCGCTTGGGTGGGAGAGAGGTTTCGGGAGCTGACAGCTGGTTAGCTTGGAGCTGTGAGCTTGGTGCGGACTCACTTGCCACAGGCCAGGTTTGGGCGGTTTGCCAGGTGTTTTGGTTCAGGGCGAAGTGGCGGATGCCGGGTTCGTTGGCGAACTCACCGGTGTTCTTCAGGTAGTGGTTGAAGAAGCGCAGGTGGAGGGCGTCGGTGTCGAGCGCGGCGTCGGGGCCAAGGTCGTGCGGTCCGATGCGGCGTCCCCAGGGGATGTGCTGCCAGGGTCCGGCCACGAGGTACTGGTGGTCACGGGCTTCGGGGGCGGCTTCGCGGCAGGCGGCGAGGAAGCCGTCGATAGAACCGGTGAGATAGGGGTCGTACCAGCCAGAGAGGTGGAGGGCTGGGATGCGGATTTGGGGCATCTTCTGGCTGATGTCGAGCACCTGCCAGTAGTCGCCGGGGGTATCGTGTTCGAGCCAGTCGGCGACGTAGGTTTGCTGGATGGCGGGGTGGCGGCCGTAGGGAGTTTCGAGGTACTGCGCGGGCAGGTTCTGCCAGGCGCGTTCGAGGAGACCGCTTTGCTCGTGCAGGGCTTGGCGGCGGCCGTCTTCCTTCAGCATCTGCAGGCCCCAGCCGAGGGTGCCGGCGAGGCGGAGGGCCCCTCCGCTGTAGAACCAGCCGCCGTAGAGGTCGTGGGCGGTTTGGGCGGGGGCGATGCAGACGAGGCCTTCGGGCTGCTCGGCGGCGGCGAGCCACTGCGTCATGCCCTGGTAGGAGAAGCCGTACATGCCGAAGAGGCCGTTCGATTCAGGGCGCTGGCGCAGGGCGGCGATGGTATCGAAGCCGTCGCGGGCTTCGTGGCGGAACGGGTAGAAAGTGCCTTCGGAGTCTCCGCGTCCGCGCACGTCCTGGATGACGACGTTGTAGCCGTGGCGGGCGAACCAGGTGGGATGCGCGTAGACGACGGTGGAGGCGATGTCGCGGCCGTAGGGCTGGCGCATCAGCAGGGTTGGGTTTTGACCGGCGCCGGCTGGGTAGTAGTGGTCGGAGATGAGGGTGGTGCCGTCCGACATGCGGAGCGGAACGCCACGCTCGAGCGTGACGCCGCTGCCGCAGTCTACGAGGGGCTGGGTCAAGGCGTGGGCGTCTCCGGTTTGGGCTGCGCGTCGGCTTGCGGCACGAGTTCGCGGAAGTTGAGCATGGCGATCAAGGCTTCGGCGATCTTGAAGGATGCGGCTTCGACCCACTTGGCGCCGTTTTCGGCGGTGGCGGGGCGTGGGTCGCCCATGACGCCGGAGGGGGCGATGTCGCGGGTGAGCCAGGAGAAGGTCGCGGGGGCGAACTCGGGTTTGAGGACGCTGGGCGTGTTGATGTCGGCGATGTAGTTGGAGGTGTACTCGCGGGTGTGGACGAGTTCGGGCGTGGCGGCGAGGAGGACGGCGGTCTCAAACTCGTTGGCGTGGAAGCCGTAGGCGGCTTCCTGTGGTTTGATCTCCGGGAATTTGGCGCCGGCGGTGCCGGAGAGAAAGAAGGTCCGCAGGCCGAAGTCGGCGCGGAGGTCGCGGGCCATGACGTCGTCGAGCGCCTGGTTGCCGCCGTGGGTGTTGTAGAGAACCACTTTCTTGAAGCCGGAGGCGTGGAGGCTGGCGCCGAGGTCGCGCAGGACGGCCATGAAGGTGCTTGCCGAGAGCGACATGGTGCCGGGGAAGCCGAGGTGCTCGTTCGATTTGCCGTAGCAGAGCGGCGGCAGCGTATAGACGGGGGCGTTGGCCGGGAGATGTTTGAAGGCCTGGCCGAGCAGCAGGTTGTTGATGAGGGTGTCGGTGGCGAGTGGCAGGTGATGACCATGCTGCTCGATGGCTGCGGTGGGCAGAACGATGAGCGCGTGTTCCTTGTTGATAGCCTCGACTTGCTTCCAGGTGAGGTAGGCGAGTTGTCGTTCGGCGGGAATCCAGGTGTGCATTTGTTTCCTTTCAAGAGCAACGGCAAGTGCGTCCTAACGCCGGACGGGCACCACGGGGCCTCCGGCAGGACCTTCGTGGGGTGTTGGGGCTTCGCCGTGCTGGAACGTTGCCATTTTGCCGGGATTTAGCAGGTTAAGCGGATCGTATTTATATTTCGTGAGGAGTTGGACGTTGTCTTCGCGGTAGCGTCCGCCGCCTTCGACGTTGTTGGAGTGCGGGTTGGCGACGAAGACGCCGATGGACCGGCAGAAGTCGATCATATCGTTCAGGCGTTCTTCGGTCGTGAACCGGACGAGCGGAATGGAGCCGGGGATGACGGCGCCGGTACCCTGTTTCATCCACTCGATGTGCAGAAGGAAGTCGTCGGCGTAACGGGCTTTCAGCTGGGCGAATTGGCTGCGGGCTTCGGTGGCAGAGAAGCCGCATTGCAGGTAGGTGAAAGCAGGGTCGAGCTTCATAAACCACAGCGTGGTGTGATTCCAGGTGTAGTCGGAGAGCAGTGGCTGGGTTTTGGGGCCAGTGTAGGGAGTGTTGAGGGTGGCTTCTCCCCCGGCGGCCTCGGCTGCCGTCTTCACGGCTTCGAGCTGGCTGGTGGCGATCATGAAGAAGATGGTGGATTGTCCCTGGCGCAGGTGCTGGGCGATGGGGGTGAAGGCGGCGGGGATGGGACACTCGAAGGTGGTGACAAGGCGCTTTTGCCAGGCTTCGCCGGTGGCGATGGTCTCAGAGAACGTGAAGGCTTCATCGAAGGTGCGGAAGGTGACAATGGCTTGCGACCAGGCGACCGCGGGGGTGAGGGCCAGCCAGATTTTGGTGATGATGCCGTTGGTGCCCCAGGCGTGGAGGACGTCGTGGACGGCCTCGCCTTCGTGCAGGACGATGCGCGGGTCGGACTCCATGGTGGCGACTTCAATAGCGCGGACGGTGCCGAAGTCGCGAAGGCCGCCGTGGGCGACGGAGCCGATGCCGCCGGAGCCTCCGCCGAGGAAGCCGCCGAGGGAGGCTTTGGCGAGGGTGCTGGGGTAGCAGCGGAGCTCCCAGCCGGCGGTGCGGGCGGCGGTTTCGAGTGCGCCGAGGCGGATGCCCGGGCCGGTGATGGCTACGCCGTCTGCGGTGATCTCGTGGAGGGTGTCCATCAGGGCGAGGTCGAGGACGATGCCGCCCTGGAGCGGGATGGCCTGGCCGTAGTTGCCGGTACCTGCGCCGCGGGCGGTGACCGGGATCTTGCGGGCGTAGCAGGTGCGGAGAATGGCGACGACTTCTTTGGTGGAGATGGGCTGGACGACGGCTTCGGCGGTCTTGTCGTCGAGGAGTTTTTTGAGAATAGGGGAGTACCAGTAGAAGTCGCGGGAGAGACGCTGGACGAGCTGCGGCTGGGTGAGGAACCGGGTGGGGTCGGCGAGGGATCGGGTGATGGCGGCTAGATCGTCGGGAGTCATCATTGGTTTCCTCGGAGAGCTTTGCCGGTTTCCCACCCTAGCTCCGCGAGGGTGGGGCACCCAGTTCGTTCATTTGGCTTGCGGTTTGGGGTTCCAGGTGGCGAAGACGGCTAGCATGTTGGGGTGGGTGAAGAGGGCGTAGGCTTCGTCGCGTAGGATTGGGCCGACGAGCTCGAGGGGCATGTCGCTGCGGCGGTTCACTTCCTCGGCGGAGATGTGGATTTGCTTGCAGTGCTGGTTGGCGTCGGCGATGGTGGCGCCGAAGACGACGCGGTCGAGCCCGGCCCAGAGGGCGTTCGCCATGCACATGGGGCAGGGCTCGCAGGTGGTGAAGAGGGTGTAGCCCTTGAGCGATGGGGTGCCGAGCTTGCGCGTGGCTTTGCGGACAGCGCGGAGTTCGGCGTGGGAGCTCGGGTCGTTTTCTTTGCGGACAGCGTTGACGGCGCGAAGGAGCAGCTTGCCCGTGGCGGTTTCGACGACGAGCGCGCCGAACGGGACCGGCGATGCGGTGGTGAGGGTCCGCGCGGTGAACGCGATAAGGTCCGCCATGTGCTGCGCGTCGTTGCGAGGCGTGACAAGGGCTGGCTGGGGCACTGAGGCTGCGGCAGGGGATCTCTGCCGGTGCGCACTTAGCTTTTTGGACGCCATGAGGAAATTTACCATGCGGGTCTTTGGGCGGATGCGTCGCGTGGGACCAAGCGTGGGCTCGCTTCGGGTGTGGGAGGTCAGCGCACTTGTTGCGGTCGGAGGGCGCTTACCGGGTTAATACGCTTTAATCCAGATCGCTTCTGATCTTTGAACTTGCCGAGTGTCCTGCTCAACCCCTAGAGTGGTGAGACTCGGTTCGGCTTGGAACGGACTGAGAATTGCGATCTGAGATGGCTCCCTTGACCCCTATGAAGAACTGTTCGCGTCGTTTCGACTCTCCCGCTATGAATGTTTGGATGAAGGCCGTTTGCTGGTCGATGGCGCTGCCGGTGGCGCTTGCGGCGTTTGGGACGCTCGCTGACAGGGCGTCGGCGCAGAGTGTGGCCGGGCCGGGCGGGTATCCGGCGCCGGTAGCGTTGGCTCCGGATGCGGAGCGCGCGGAGCGGGTGGCGAAGCTGGTCTCGCAGATGACGCTTGAGGAAAAGGTCGGGCAGATGCAGAACCATGCCGCGGCGATCCCGCGCCTGGGGATTCCGGCTTACGACTACTGGAACGAGGGTCTGCATGGCAGCGCGCGGTCGGGCTACTCGACCATGTTCCCGCAGGCGATTGGACTTGCGGCGACGTGGGATACGGCGCTGCTGAACCGGGTGGCGGATGTGATCTCGGTGGAGGCGCGGGCTAAGCATAGCGAGGCCATTCGCAACGGCAACCACGACATCTATTACGGGTTGACGATCTGGTCGCCGAACATCAACATCTTCCGCGATCCGCGCTGGGGACGTGGGCAGGAGACGTATGGGGAAGATCCGTTTCTGACGAGTCGGCTGGGCGTGGCATTCGTAAGCGGTTTGCAGGGCGATTCAACCCAGTACCTGCGCGTGGTGTCGACGCCCAAGCACTTCGCGGTGCATAGCGGGCCGGAGTCCACGCGGCACACGGCGAACGTCGACCCGACGCCGCACGACTTGCAGGATACGTACCTGCCGGCGTTTCGTGCGACGGTGACGGAAGCGCATGCGCAGAGCGTGATGTGCGCGTACAACTCGATCGATGGCGCGCCGGCGTGTGCGAATACCCATCTGCTGACGGACATTTTGCGCGGAGCGTGGAAGTTCAACGGGTTTGTGACGTCGGACTGCGCGGCGATTAGCGATGTGGCGGAGGGGCACAAGTACGCGCCAGACCTGGAGCATGCTTCGGCGGTTTCGGTGAAGGCGGGGACGGATACGAGCTGCGGGACCGAATATTCGACGCTGACCAAGGCGGTGAAGGACGGGCTGATTCCAGAGAGCGATCTGGATACGGCGGTGAAGCGGCTGTTCATGGCGCGGTTCCGCCTCGGCATGTTCGATCCGAAGAGTGACGTGAAGTACGAGCAGCTTTCGTTCAGCGAGGTGGACTCAGCCGCACATCGTGAGTTGGCACTGAAGACGGCGCGCGAGGCGATGGTGCTGCTGAAGAACGATGGGATCCTTCCGCTGAAGAGCGGGTTGAAGACGGTTGCGGTGATTGGGCCGAACGCAGCTTCGCTGGCGGCGCTTGAGGGGAACTACAACGCGGTGCCCTCGAAGCCGGTGACGCCGCTCGATGGCATGCGCGAGGCTTTGGCCGGTAAGGCGAAGGTGCTGTACGCGCAGGGTTCGTCGTACGTCGAGCCGCTGACGGTGCCGGTGCCCGAGAGTGTGCTGAAGACGGACGGCAAGGATGGCCTTAAGGCGGAGTACTTTTCGAATGCCGACTTCAGCGGTTCGCCGGTGTTGACCCGGACGGACAAGCAGATCGACTTCGATTGGAATGGCGCGAGTCCTTCGCCCGGAGTTCCGGCGAAGGCGTTCAGTGTGCGCTGGACGGGCAAGATCGTGCCGCCGGCGGCAGGGGATTACACGTTTTCGCTCACGCTGGCGCATTGCTATCCGTGCGGCGATGCGGAGAGCTACTCGGTGTACCTCGATGGCAAGGAGATCGGGTCGCTGAAGGGTGAGGTGAAGGAGTCGCGCTCGGCCGAGGGCGCGCCCTACCAAGTTCACTTCGACGATACGAAGCCGCACGATCTGAAGGTGGAGTACTCGCATACGGCGCCGCTGTTTGGCGCGGGTGTGACGCTCGAGTGGATTCCGCCGGCTGCCGCGCTGCTGGACCAGGCAGTCAAGGTTGCGGAGAAATCGGATGTGGTGGTGGCGTTTGTCGGACTTTCGCCGAACCTCGAAGGCGAGGAGATGCCGATCAAAGTGGAGGGATTTGCGGGCGGCGACCGCACCGATGTGAAGCTGCCGGAGGTGCAGGAGCAGATGCTGCAGGCGGTCGCGAAGACGGGTAAGCCGATGGTCGTGGTGCTGATGAACGGCAGCGCGCTGGCGGTGAACTGGTCGCAGGAACATGCCGGGGCGATCCTGGAAGCGTGGTATCCGGGTGAGGCAGGCGGAACCGCGATCGCGGAGACGCTGCTGGGGCAGAACAATCCCGGAGGACGCTTGCCGGTGACGTTCTACAAGAGCATCGACCAACTGCCCGCGTTCGACGACTACTCGATGAAGTCGCGGACGTACCGGTACATGACGGCGACGCCGCTGTATGGGTTCGGCGACGGACTGAGCTATACGAAGTTTGCTTATTCGGGTGCGAAGCTTTCGTCGGCGACGCTGACTGCGGGCGATCCGCTGACGGTGTCGGTAAAGGTGGCGAACACGGGCAAGATGGCCGGGGATGAGGTGGTTGAGGTCTACCTGGTACCGCCTTCGTCCGAGCTGAATCCGAAGAAGGAGCTGGTGGGATTTGCGAGGACGCATCTCGAAGCCGGTGCAAGCAAGGATGTGACGGTCACGGTAGAGCCTCGGCAGCTGAGCCTGGTGGATGCGCAGGGGAACCGCGCGATTCAGGCGGGGACGTACCAGGTGTTTGTGGGCGGGCATCAGCCGGGAGAAGGGGATCAGGGCTTGCCACTCAAGATCACGAACTCGAAGAATCTGCCGGAGTAGCCGAGCAGCAGTTTCGAAGATGCGCCCCCCTCGTTGTGCTGTGTGCCAGGTACACAGTCTATGAGGGGGTATTTTCTTGTTGACGCAATAAGTCTACCTATGTAGATTTACAGTATGGCAAAGATTCGCAGATCACCGCAGACGGCTTTGGTGCTTCGGGAGTTCCTCGGGGCAGCGCGGGAGTGGAGGTACGGGTATGACTTGAGCCGGGGCACCGGGCTGAAGTCGGGTACGCTGTACCCGATCCTGATGCGGCTCTCGGAGCGCGGGTGGATGGAGACGATGTGGGAGGATGCGGCGGAGGCGGGGCGTCCGCCGAGGCATCTTTACCGGCTTACGGCAGACGGGGTTCGTTGGGCGAGGGAACAGGTTGCAGGTTCTGCCGAGGCGTCCTCTCGGACGCCCGCGTTGGTTGGCATGGAGGCGTGATGACACGAGTGCGGAAGCTGGCGGTTGGAATCTCGAAGTGGGTATGGCGGAATGCGCCGGCGGGCGCCAAGGATTGGGGCGCGGCGAGCGAAGGCGAGCTGGAGCACATTGAAAGCGATTGGGATGCGCTGCACTGGGCGGTCGGGAGCTCGGTCGTTCTTTGGTCGGGCAGATCCCTTTCCAAGCCGCTTACCTCGGTAAAACAGGTTCCGACTCTGGCGAGAGGCATGGCCCGCATTGTGTGGCGCCGGAGTGCCATGTGCGCGGCCATCGTTGCGTTCGAGGCTTATTGGTGGGCGCATTACTTCGCTGGCATCCAGGGTTGGACGTTGAAGACAGGCTGCTGCTTGATCGTAGCCGGCCTGGGCATCTTCGCCGTCCAGGCGTATCTGCGCCGGTGGCGAGGATTGCCGCGAGGAGCGGCGGACGCTGCGATGATCAGCCCGCTGCGCGAAGAGTTGGAGCGGCAGAAGCAGTTCCATTCGGGCTTGTGGCTGGCGATGCGTGCCTATGCCTTGATGCCAGGACTATTGCTGGTGTGTTGCGGCATCTGGGCGAATGAACGCACGTTGCAGAATGCCTTGCTTGGCGTAGGAGTAGCGGCTGCAATAGCGGTGCTTGGGTTGATCGGAACAAAGAACCAACTGCGGACCGCGGAGGGGTTTCAGAGGCACATCGATGCGCTCGATGCCTTGAGTGCCATGGCCGACGATGGTGCGGCTTGAGGTTGAGCGGTTGACTTGTATACTCGGGGCATGATTTGCGTGAGGCCAGTCGTGTCGCGAAATTCTTATCAAGGGAAGGGTAACGCTTCCGGGGTCGTGGTGCGCCGGGGATGAACGGATCGGGAGCGAATACGGGCAAGCCGGGAAGTGCTGCGAGCGGTCAGCGCAAGCGAACGAGCCTGAAGGAACTGGCCGCGTACCTTGGGCTCTCGCAGACGACGGTTTCGTTCGTTTTGAATGACGCGCCGCTGGCGAAGAACCTGACTGAGGAGACGCGGCGCCGGGTGTTGGAGGCTGCGCGCAAGTTCAACTATCGGCCGAGTTATTTTGCGCTGAACCTGAATAAGAGCGGAAGCGACTCGGTGGGCGTGATCGTTCCGGAGCATAGTGAGGGGTACTTCACCGTCGTGATGGGCGGCGTGGAGCGATTCCTGATGCAGAAGCACTATATGTACTTCACGGCGTGCCACTACTGGAAGCCGAAGCTGATGGAGGAGTATCCGCGGCTGCTGATCAACCGCGGCGCTGAGGGGCTGCTGCTGCTGAATACCAACGCGGACTTCGAGACAGTACTGCCCGTGGTGGCGGTTTCAGCGCATAAGGATAAGGAAGGCGTGACCAATGTTGTGATCGATCACACGGCGGCGGCGCACCTTGCGGTGAAGCACCTGGTGGAGCTGGGACATAAGAAGATTGCGTTCATGAAGGGGCACCGGCATGTGATCGACACGGAGTCTCGTTGGGAGTCGATGATGGAGATCGCGCGCGAATTCGGGGTGCAGCCGACGCCCGAACGTACGGTGCAGATGCGCACGAGCAGCTGGTCGCCGGAGGTGGGGTACGAGCCGGCGAAGAGGCTGCTGGAGCAGACGCGGGACTTCACGGCGCTGGTGGCATTCAACGATACGGCGGCGATCGGGGCGATTCGCGCGCTGCACGAAGTCGGCATGATGTGCCCGCAGGATGTTTCGGTGATCGGGTTCGACAACATCGTGAGCGCGGAGTTTCATGTGCCGAGCTTGACGACGATTCGGCAGCCGCTGAGCATGATGGGACGGTTGGCGGCGAAGATCCTGCTGGACCGAATTGCGAATCCGGATAAGAAGTATGCGGCTTCGATCCTGGTGAAGCCGAAGTTGATTGTGCGGGAGAGTACGGCTCGGGTGAGGAAGGTTTAGTTTCGGCGATAACGGAAAAACAACGGCAACAGCGCTCGCGCAGAGAGCGCAAAGGAAAGCGCAGAAGGGCGCGGTTTGAAGACGAAGGCCACGTTTGCGGACGTGGCCTCTGTGCTTTGTACGCGGGTGGTTAGAAGTTGTATTTGATGGAGATCTCGGAGACGCGGCGGCCGAAGCGGAAGCTGGCGGTTCCGAACTCGTTGGACTTGGTGGCGGTGGCGGCGGATGTGCCGTTGTAGTAGAGGGTCTGCTCCTCGGGGAACTTGCTCGAGAAGCTCCAGTTGGGGCGGTTGATGGCGTTGAAGGCGGAGAGCTGGAACTGGAGGTTCTTCTTATCGGTAAGCTTCACGTTCTTGCTGATGCGGGCGTCGACATCGAAGTAGGATGGCCCGTGGATGTATGGGATCTGCGCGGGACCGTTGACCCCGTAGCTGGGTAGCGTGAAGCAGGCGGGGTTGAAGTACTGGTGCGCGGAACGGTTGATGCCGGAGCGTGGATCGCACGAGATGGCGGGCTGCAGCACGACGTCGGGGGTTCCGATGAAGTTGACGTTGCTGATGGGGTAGTCGTTGTAGTTGCTGGCGGTGGTGCCGGGCGGGTTGGTGATATTGCCTTGCAGGTTGAAGTTGGAGAGCAGGATGCGCTGTACGTTGGCGCCGCTTTGCAGATTGACGATGCTGGAGACGTCGTAGCTGCTGAGGATGCCGCGGAGGAGCCGATCGCCGTGGTGGAAAGCACCGGTATCGTAGTTGATGGTGCCGTTGAAGACGTCGGAACGGTCGCCGAGCAAAGGCCCGTAGTTAGGCCGGATGTTGGTGGAGTCGATGACGTTGCCTGTGGAGTAGGAGCCGAATACGCCGAGGTCTTTCGACCAGGTGTAGTTGGCGCTGTAGCGGAGACGGCCGGCAGTGCGCTTGACGGAGACCTGGAGCCCGTTGTAGTTGGAGTAGAGCGCGTGGCGGATGACGTTGACCTGGGAGTAGTAGGGGTACTGTCGATAGTCGCCGATGGCGTCCGCGTTCGAGATAGCTTCCGGGGCGTTGACGGCGCCGGTGTAGGGGTCGGGTTTGAAGAGCGTTCCGACTGGAATTGCGTTGATGTTCTCGAGGTCGCCGGCGGCACCCGACTCCCACTGGGTAAGGAGATGCGAGGACTGGCTGCCCTGGTAGGAGATTTCAAAGAGGGTGCTGGGGTTGAGCTGCTGCGAGACGGTGAAGCTGTAGGTGTAGGTGAGGGGTTGTTCGGTATCGCCCTGCTGCAGGCCGAAGGCGGTGTTGTCGCATCCGCAGCCGTTGTTGCCGGTGGGGTTCGCGAGGCCATTGCCATTGGTCAGGATGCCGACGTCGCGCAGGCCGATGCCCCCACCGCCGAGGTACGCGGAGACGACGCCCTCTGAGGTTGCCGCGGCCTGGCTGATGTCGTTCCAGGAGTCGTGCGAGCGATAGGCGCCGATGCCGCCGCGGAAGAACGTCTTGCCGTCGCCGTACATGTCGTATGCGACGCCGAAGCGCGGCGAGAAGAAGGCAAAGACGGAGCCTGCGCCAGAGTTGGCGACCTGCTTGTTGCTGCCGTGCCACTCAAAGCCCGGGGTGGCGAGACCGGGCACATTGACGTTGGTCTCGACGGCGGAGATGCCGGTGTAAGACTCGATCTCGGTGACGGTTTGGGAGGTCTGCTGGGTGTAGAGGGTGGGATTCCAGACGGCGAGGCCGAGGCCGTGCGCGTCCTGCCAGGGGCCGACGTGGCCGAGGCGGAAGCCAAGGTCTAATGTGAGCTTCTTGTTGACCTTCCAGTTGTCGGTTGCGTAGGTGTCGACGGTCCAGTAGTAGAGGTTGGAGTTGGTCTGAAAGTTATTTTGTTGAAACGCGCCGGCGAGCCCCAGCATGAAGCTGGCGAGGTAGTTGCCTTGCGTGTTGAGCGAGCGGCCGTTGGGGCCCGGTTCGGCGAGCGTGCCCGCGCCTGTGTTGGGGCCGACGTAGTAGTTCTGGATCTCGCCCTGCGAGACGCTGTTGAGGTTGGTCTCGTTGATCTTGGCGCGCTCGATGTAGAAGCCGACCTTGATCGTATGGGTCTTGATGACCTTGGTCAGGTTATCGCCGCCGTTGGGGACGAACTTGTGCTGGTAGGTGGGGGTGGAAAAGTCCGGAAAGATGCCGAGCGGAAGGCCGTTTTCTCCGTAGTCGGCGAGTTGGGGGTACTGCGCAGTTGGGTAGATTCCGGGCAGGTTGTAGCCGATGGTGTTGCGGAGGCTGGCCTCCAGGTTGCCGGCGTAGGCGCTGCCGAGGTTGTAGTTGGCTCCGGCGTAGAACTCGTTGGTGAGCGAAGGGGTGAAGACCTTGGTGTAGTTGACTGAGCCGACGTGGGCGTAGTCTCCGTTGACGACGCCCCCGGGTGTGTTGATTTCGCCGAAGGCATCCTGCGGGGAGTAGTAGGTCTGCTGCGGATTGCGGGAGTTGGTGTGCTGGAAGCTGTAGGTAAAGTAGACCTTGTCGCTGTCGGAGATGGCGAAGTCGTTGCGCACGCGCGCCTGGTAGGAAGCCTGGTCCTGCAGGTTGACGGCGGAGTAGTTGTAGAGGCTGTTGGTCGTCGTTCCCGCGGAGGTGACGGCGCCGGACTGCTGGCTGGTGGTGGCGCGGTTCGGCAGCGGCATCAGCGCGTTGATGAGGGCGTAGGTACTTGGGTCCAGCTGCGAGGTGACGAGCTGGCCGTTCGCGATGCCGCCGCCGGCAGAACCGGCGGCTACGGTGGAGGTTCCGTTGGCGTAAGGATACTGGCCGGAGGGAATCTGGCAAAGATTAATGTAGAGAGCTAGGGCGCCGCTGGAGGAGCAGACGCCGGCCGCGGTAGGATCGGTGCCGAAGTACTGGGTAAGCGCGGCCGCGCTGAAGTCGGCCGGGTTACTCGGCAAAGCGCCGGGTGGCAGGGGGGAGCAGGTGTTGGTGTAGGTGCCGGTGGGATTGAGGCCGCGCATGGCGCAGGTGGGGACGAGGGCGTTGATGGTTGCAGATTGTGCGGTGCCGTACGCGTACACGTCCTTCTGGACGTAGTCTTCTGCACCGGCGAAGAAGGTCCACTTCTTGTTGTGGTTGAAGTTGGTGCCGGGGATGCGAACGGGACCGCCGATGTTGCCGCCAGGATAGATCTCCCGGTCACCGGGCTTGGCATCTCCGTCGTACTTGGAGAACCAGTCCTGGGTGTCGAGCTGGGAGGTGCGGCCGTAGACGTACAGTTCGCCGTGGTAATCGGAGCCGCCGGACTTGCCGACCGCGTTGATGACGATGGGGCCCTTGGCGGAGTCGGCGCCGAAGTTGGAGGTTTGGACTTTGACCTCGGCGACGTTGTCCAGGTTGATGACCTGGTCGGTACCCGCGCCGTTGCCGGGATCGGTGATGTTGACGCCGTCGGAGATGATCTGAACGCCTTCGGGGGTGGAGCCGTTGGCCGTGTAGTTCTGGGTTTGGCCGCCTACCGTCTGGAGGTTCGGCCCCTGGTTTTCGGGGCCGCCGGCGCTCTGCGTGGTGAGCGCGAATCCGGGGAGGGTCTTGATGAGCTCGGTTACGTCGCGGCCCTCGACGGGGAGGTGAGCGATGTCGTCGGCGGTGATAAGGACGGACTTCTCGCCCTGGTTGAGGACCTCGGAGGTCTGCGCCTGGACGGTGACGACGGTTTGGACCTCTCCGATGGCGAGCTTCACGTTGGTGAGGGTGAGCTTGTCCGCGGGATGGAGGACAATGCCTTTTTCGACGAACGATTCAAAGCCGTTGAGCTGGACTTCGAGCTGATAGGTTCCGGCTGGGATGGAGGCGAAGGAAAAGTAGCCGGCGGAGTCGCTCTTCGTATCGCGCTTGTCTTTGGACGCCTGGTTGGTGAGGGTGACACGGGCGCCCGGAATGACGGCCCCGGTGGGATCGTTGACGTACCCGGAGACATTGCCGGAGGTGGCCTGCGCGTAGAGCGGCGGCGCAAGCGGGGCCGCGAGGAAGGATGTACCGAGGACGAGCGCGGTGAAGAGGACGTTCGAACGGAGCGCGAAGGGATTGCGGAAGCTGAGCGGCCTTGCGTTTCGGGACGGCTGGGACATCGTGGGGAACTCCGTGGGCAAAGGTGTGTGGGCAGCATTATCTTGCGATTGCTGTGTGCGGCCGGTGCTTGCGTAGCGAAGGGTCAAAGCCTTTTCCTCTGGGTTGCTGGCGGTGCCGGTGAGGACGCCGCTGGTTCGGTGGGTCGGACGAAAGATCACTGCGCCGGCGGAACGGTGAGCGAGATCTGCAGGGTTGCGGCGGGCTGCGGTGCAGTCGCCGTCGCGGCGCCAGTCGTCGCGGCGCCAGTCGTCGCGTTCAGGGTAATGGTGGTGGTCCCGGCCGGCGTGGTAAAGCTGCCGGTGCTGGTTCCGCAACCGCTGAGGCTCGTCGCCGCGCCGGTAAGCAGGAGGGCTGCAAGGAGGAGCGAGAGACGCATGACCGAGAGGCGTCGCGCGGAGCCACGGTTGGCGTGGCGTGCGTAGCCGAAGAGCAACGACGGAAGCAGGAGCAACAAGGCGAGGAAGGCAGCAAGAGCTCCGCGACCGGGGAGATGCGGAACTGCCGCGATGCCGGCGGGGACAGCGATGGCGGGTGGCTGATTGATGACGACCTGGAACGAGATAGCGGCCGGCACGCCGTAGGCGACCGCAGCGTAGGCCGGCGAAAACGAGCAGGCGGCATACTGCGGGAGGTTGGAGCAGGAGAAGTCTGCCGCGCCGTTGAAGCCCGCAACTTCGACGAGGGTGATGGTGATGGGGGCTCCGCCGCCGGTGATGGTGTTGGAACTGGCGGTCATCAGGATGGTGGGGTTGGTGATGAGCAGGGCAGCCGCCGCGACGGAGGTGGAGGTAGTGTAGTTGGAGTCGCCGCTATAGGTTGCGGTGACCTCATACTGACCGACGGCGAGGGTTGAGATGGAGAGCGTCGCCTGACCCGCGCTGGTGCCGTTTATCTGTGCGGCGATGACGTTGGCCGTGCCGAGCAGGGTCTTGCCGTTATAAAAGCTGACCATCCCGGTCGGCGTGCCGGCCACCGGCGGGACCACGTTTGCGACGATGCTGACCGTCTGCGTCGGATTGGCCGAGGTTGGATTGGCGAAGGCGGGGCTTGATGGCGTGATGGAGACGGTGGTCGTGGTCGACGACTGGCCGACGGTGATGTTGAGCGGAGCGCCGTTATCGTTGGCGGCGGCGTAGTTGGTGTCGCCGCTGTAACTTGCGGTCAGGGTGTGGGCTCCGCCGGTGAGCTGGGTGTGACCGCTGAAGGTGATGCTGGCGGTGTTGTTGGCGATGGGTACGGTGCCTTGCTGGACGTTATCGACGTAGAAGGTGATGCTCCCGGATGGGGATGCAGGGCCGGCGCTTGCGGGGGTGAGGGTAGCTTGAACGTTGATGGGCTGGCCGAAGGTGGGGGTTGCTCCACTGGTGAGCTGCAGGGCAAGCGTGCTGGCGATCAGCTGGACACCGTCGCCAGTAAGGATGAGCGACGCAGGGTTCGGCGCGGTGCTGGCGAAGGTAAGCGTGTCAGTCTGCGTGCCGGAGCCTTGCGGAGTGAAGTTGGCGGCCAGGTTGCAGGACTCGCCCTGAGTGAGCGTTGCTCCGTTGGCACAGGTGGATGCTGTCTGGATGGCAAAGTCGGTTGTCGCGCCGGACTCGGTGTAGTACGGCGTCGACAGGCTGAAGCTCATGTTGCCGCCGTTCGAGATCTGTGCGGAGTCGACATTGCTGGTTGTTCCTACGTTGTCGGCGCCGATATTCAGGGTGCCGTTGACGCGATTGTCCGTGGCGACGATGGCGTCGGTGGTGTCGGCGACGTAGAGGTTGCCGGCGTTATCGAGGGCGAGGGCTGCGGGCAGTTTGACGATGCTGGGAAGCGTGGTTTCGAAGTTCGCATTGAGGCTGCCGTTGATGGACGGCAGGCGAGTGATCGTAGCAGCGCCGCTATCCGCTGCGAAGACGTCTCCCGCGGCATCGACAGCGACTCCTGCCGGCGTGGTGAGGCCAGTGATGACATCTGCCTGGACGAGGGTGTGGATGCCAATTTGCACCACCTGCTTTGCGCCGGAATCGGAGACGTAGACGTACTGGCCGGCGTCATCGATCGCGACCGCCACGGGCGTGGTGAAGCCGGTGCCGAAGGTGGTGATGAGGCTTCCGTCCGGCTGGCCGCCGGATCTGGCGAACCGCAGGACGCGGGAGTTGCCGCTATCGGCGACGTACAGCTCTCCGAGGGCATCGAGCGCGAGCCCGGAGACTCCCTTGAGGCCCGTGGCGAGTACGACGTGGGTGCCGTAGGTGCTGGTGGCGGAGTCGTAAGGAACTTCTACTACCTGCGCGTTGCCGGAGTCGCCGACGTAGAGGTTGCCGGTGCCGTCCACTGCGAGGGCCGAGGGCGCGTTGAAGCCACTGGCAATGGCCTTGGCGGCGGTGGTTGAGCCGGTGGTGCTCTCGTAGACAGTGCCGGTGGAGCTGTCGGCGGTGTAGACGTTGCCAAGGGTGTCGACGGCGACCGCCGAGGGTGCGGTGTAGCCTGTGCCGTCGTTGGAAACGGTGCCGGGGTCGACGTTCAGGTTGGGGTTCTGGCCGATGCCGGTAAGCGGAGCTTCGCCCAGCACGTTCTTGCTGGCGTCGTAGACGATGAGCTCGCCGAATTGCGTGCCGGGCGCGGTGGGCGTGAACGTGACCGAGACCGTGCAGCTTCCGCCGACGGCGTAGGCCTGGTTGGCGCAGGCTATTTCCTTGGCTGGAACGGTGGTCGAGACGGTGAACGGGCCGGTTGCGACGACGCTGCCTACCGTCACGGCCTTGTTGAAGACCAGGTTCAGCGGCGACGAACCGGAGGTGGTGGCGACCGGAGTCGCGGCAAAGGTGAGACCGCCTGGAGTGAGCGAGTTGAAGGAGTTCGGATAGCTGCCGGCGTAGGTGATGTTGCCGAAGCCATCGATCGCGACGCTCTGGCTGGGAGCCGCGGTAAATGCCGTGTAGGGGCTGCCGAGCAGATTGCTCACGAGGTAGGGCGCGGCGAGATTGTAAATGCCGTTGAGGTACGGAATCTCAAGGATGTCATTCGCGCCAGGGTTGGTGATGAAGAGATTTCCGCTGGCATCCATGCTCACGCCATCGGGTGCGGAGAGGCCGGTGAGCGTTGTGGGCGTAGCTGTGTAGCTGGTGTGCGAGTAGAAGTACACCTGGTCGTTGTTGACGGCGAAGATGTCGCCGGCCTTGTTGACGGCGATCTGCGAGTTGACATCGTTGGTGAGCGTCGTGGAGATGAGGGTAAAGTTGCCGGTGGCGGCCGATACCTGCATGAGGACATCGACGCCGGGATACATCTGCGGACTGCCACCCGTGTAGATGGCGAGGAGGTAAAGATTGCCGGCGCCGTCGATGCCGATATCCCCGGTGCGCACGTAGTAGCCAAGGCTCGCCGGATAGTTGAGCGGGACGATGCAGTCGGAGGTCTGGGTTGCGGGGACCGGAAACGATGGGCAGTTGACGAGGGTGTTGCGCACCACGTTTTCGGGGTACGCCCCGTTGACGAAGGGGATATACAGAACGTCCTGTTGACCTTGATCGGCGACGTAGATGTTGTTGTGGCTATCGAGGGTGAGGGAGTGCTCGCCGTAGTTCGATTGCATACCGGTGATGAGGGCGATTTGCGAGTCGAAGAGAGTGGTTGTGGCGGTCGTGGAGGTGTTGGAGAACCCGACCGGGGCGTAGGGCTGCTCCATCACGTAGGCGGCGCCGCCGGCGTTGACGTTGGCGAGGAGGTCGCCACGGGAGTCAGCCGCGAAGTGCGAGACTGTGCCGCTGTATTCGCCGGTTCCCGGTCCGCTGCCGACGCCGGTCTCGCCGAAGGTCTGCGAGAAGACGATGGTGGGGGTCTGCGCGTGCGCGGAGAAGGTACCGCCGAGAGCGAGCGCGACGAAGGCGAACGCAAAGAGGAGGGTTGTTACGTTTAGAGATTTGCTGCGATCGGAAGGTTGCGTTCTGCGCATTCTGGGGCTCCAAAAGGTGTGCATCGGAACTGCTGATCGTCCTCGTGCGGACGCTTTTGCTGTATCTGCTGCCGGTCGTGCGGGGGAGGCTTGGGGAGAAAATTGCACAGGGCTGCAAACGGCGGCGGACGCAACCTGTGGTGCGGCGGGGTAGCTTAGCGCGAACTGACCGGTAAATCTTGTGCGCGCTTCTAAAGGGGAAACTCGAAGACGGGAAGACGTTATCGAGTGCGGCAAAGAATTGTCAAGCATTATCTAAAGCGGTTTAATGACACGGAAGCGGCGGGTGCGGGGTGAAGTTTACAGGTGGGTTCAGATGCCTTCACAAGCGATTTTCAAGCGTGATGGTGCCGGGGCGTCGAGGTACGCGGGTTGGAAGTCAGCAAGCCACCGCGGGGTACGAGAGGCAGTTCTGCGCGTCGGATGCTGCGCCCGTGTGGGAGGAGAATGAACCGCACCGAACGGACAAGCCCCGGCGGATTTCGCCGGGGCTTGTGGTGGACGGGAAAGCTTCGTCGGGCACCCGGTGAGCGCGTGAGCCTCAGCGAGGAACCCAGCTGATGATCTGTACCTTGTCGGTGACCAGGATCGTCAGGTGATGCTTGAAGGGGATGGGATGAGCTGAGGGGTTAGGGGCCGGATCGAGCTCCTCGCTGACGCTGGAGAGCACATCGCGTTCGAGGTGAATCGTTGCCGATTGAGCAGCGGGAGTGAGTTGTTTTCCCGTGGCGGGATCGTAGCTGGGCACTTCGTTCCAGATTGCCAGGTAGTAGGATCCGTCGCGCTTCTCGAACAGTGTGTAACGCACCGTTGGAGAAGAGATGCTTATGCTGAGTGGAAGCGGCTTCGGGGTGAACTCCGCACCGGAGGCTGGCGCGGGATCGCGGAGAACCCGGTGAAGGTTGGCGATGGCGGTGAAGGCTGGCTTGGGTTGCGCGTTCGAGTCGAGCAGGCCCCAGTGGTAGTCAGAGGAATTTTCGCCGGGTTCGAGGTCGTCGGCGAGCTCGTAGAGATAGGTGCGGGTCGCGCCGGAGTTCCAGTAGTTGAGCAGCAGTCGCGGTGAGTAGATTGCCTGGATCTCTGGCGTGACGCCCCAGGAGCCGAAGGCCGGTCCGGCCTTGCCGAAGTAGCCAGTCTCTGTCACCCATGCGGGCTGGTGCGGGTTGTTCGCCTGAACGCCGTCGAGGAGGGTAGAGGTATCGGCTGGATTGTTTCCGCCGAAATAGCCGTGGAGATTCCCCGCCTCGGAGATGTGCGAGACGTTGCCGAGTTGCGGTGCGTTGAAGGGGTAGGCGAGCGAAGGTGCCAGCACGGCAACCTTGGGCGCTACGGCGCGCAGCGTGGAGTAGAGCTCGGACTGCTGGGCGGTGATGGTGGCAACCCAGTTGGGATCGCCCGAGATGTCGTACTCGTTGGCTGGCTCGATGGCTTCCATGTCGTTGACGAGCGAGGGGTAAGTAGCGAGCTGGATTGCGGGCTGGTGGATATAGGCGATGTAGTCAGTCTTATAGCCGAGTGCGCCAAGTTGCCGATGCAGGATGTAGTACGTATTTTCGGGCGTGTTGCCCTGCCAGCAGAGTGCGTCGCGCAGGTGGGTAATTCCGAGTTGCTTGAGGCGCGCGAGGACCAGCGGCGTCCGGTTCGTGTAGATGCTGCCGTAGTAGTTGAAGTGAACATTGATCCCAACGGAGTCGACGAAGGCGCCGGCTGAAGATGCTGGAATCAACTCGTGGAGCGGGCGCTGTGCGCGGGCTCCTAGGCTCGAGAGCAGGCCACAGGTACCGAGCACGGGCAGCGCAAGTTTGCGGAGCACACGAGGGGACGCAGCGGCGAGTTCTGCCGTGGGGAAAACCTGGAATGACATCGTAGACGCGCCTCTGCGATGGAAAGTGGTCGCTTAGCCTTCGGCCCCGGGTATGCGAACTGCTTTGATCGTCACAGTCGCCTCAGATGTTGTCAATCTTGATTCGTATCTACATAGCTTCCCTGCACATAGCAAAGTGATAAGAGGTAACCTACAATGCCTCGACAAACAGGAGGCCCTTACTTCAATGTGAGTTGGATGATCTGGAGCTTGTCGCTTAGGGTGAGCGGGATGGATTGCGACGGAGCGAGCGAGCTTGTGGTTGCCGCTCCGGTAGCGTCCCACTGTATGGACTTCACCGAAGCGAGCGAGGCGTTGAGCTGCAGGTTCACTTGCTGCGTGGGAACGGTGAGGTCCTGCTGTTTGACGAAGTCGTAGCTTGCGGCCTCAATCCAGACCGCGAGATAGAAGGTGCCGTCGCTCTTCTGGAACAGGATGTGATGCACGGTGGAGTTGGCGCCTTCGAGGTTGAAGGCGAGGTTGGCCGGCGTGAAGGACGCGCCGGAGTCAGTAAGCGTGCCGATCAGGTTGGCGACTGCGTTGAAGGCAGGCTTGGGCTTGCCGCTCGAGTCGAGCAGTCCCCAGTGGTAGTCGGCCGGGTTTTGGCCGGCCTCAAGGTCGTCGGCGAGCTCATAAAGATAGGTGCGGGCGGCACCGGCGTTGAAGTACTCCAGCAACGTGCGCGGGATGTAGACGGCCTGCGTGGCGAGATCGACACCGTACGATCCGGCGAAGGGGCCCGGTTGCGCGAAGTATCCGGTCTCCGTCACCCATACGGGTTTGCTGGAGGATTCGGCCTGCATCTGGTTCAGGTAGAAAGCTGGGTCGTTGACCGAGTTGCCGGGATTGTAGCCGCCGAAGTAGCCGTGCAGGTTGCCGGCGCTTGCCATGGCGCTGACGTTGCCGAGGTTTGGCGCGTTCCACGGATAGGCGAGCGATGGTGCGAGGACGGTGATCGAACCGGCGTAGGGCGACGACTTGACGGTGCTGTAGAGAAGTTGCTGCTGTGCGGTAATGTTGGATATCCAGTTGGAGTCGCCGGAGTTATCGTACTCATTGGCAGGCTCCATAGCCTCAGCGTCGTTGACGAGTGCGGGATAGGCGGCGATCTGCGTGGCCGGCTGGTTGTAGTAGGCGACGTAATCTGTCTTGAAGCCGAGCGCGGCAAGCTGCTGATGCTGCACGTAGTAGGTGTTCCAGGTTTGCGAGCCCTGCCAGCACATTGCGTCGCGCAGGTGCGTGATGCCCAGCTTCTGCAGGCTCTGGATCATCAACGGCGTGTTGTTGGTGTAGATGCTGCCGTAGTAGTTGAAGTGGACGTTGATGCCGACCGACGAGACGAAGGATGCGGCGGAACGCGCCGGGACGGAAGGCAGGTCAGGGTAGGGGAGCGTGACGTCGAAGGGAGTGCTCGAGACGGAAGGCAGCGATCCAGCCGTGGCTACGAGTGTGTATCCGGAACCCGGTGTCGGTAGCGCGAGAGAGCCGAAGGTCGCAACGCCGTTGACGGGCGTTGCGGTGAGCGTACCCTGCAACGAGGTGCCGGAGGGGTTGTTACCGAGCGCCAGGATCACGGGCTGGTTTGCGCTGGGGACGATGTTTCCCTCAGCGTCTTCGAGCGCGACTGTGGCGGAGAAGGTGCCGGTGGTGAGGGTGGATCGGGGCTCCGCCACGAAGACGAGTCTGCTTGCCGTGGGCGCGACGGTGATGGGTTCGGAGGCCACGGAGCTGACATCGGTGCCGACCACGGCGACGGCTCGGACGGTCGCGCTGGCCGAGAGGCTGAAAGGCCCGGTGTAGTGGGCGGATGCTGCGGTAGGCGTTGTGCCGTCGAGCGTGTAGTAGATGGCGGCGGTGGAGTAGGCGTCGCTCAGAGTGACCGTCACGGTGCCTGAGATGCTGGCAGGCGTAATGACGGGGGTAGATGCTTCGCCGATCAGGTTGATGGACCAGTTGGGCGGCGGGCTGGTGAGTTGCGGCGTGAAGGGGAGGGCTGGTGAGGCGGCGGCGGTCGAGGGCGCACTGGCGAGGGTGTAAAGCGCATCGACGTTGTGGCTGGGGCTGGTCAGGATGTTGAAGGTAGCTTCGAGGGTGCTGATGGGAGCGGCGGAACCCGGAAGGGTAGCTTGGACGTAGAGGTTGCCGCACGGACTTCCGTCCCCCGCACTGCCGCCGGTGGAGTAGACGCAGGTGGAGAGAAGATTGGCGAGCGTGTTGATGGTGGTGGCGGGAACGCTGTAGCCGGCGGGGATTGCGGTTCCGGGCGTCGTTCCGGTGGTGCTGTTGGCGAAGTTGGCGGCGAGTTCGAAGCCAGACTCCAGCTCCGCCTGCGTGACGGTGAGGCCGCCGCCGCTGCCGAGAGAGAGATACGGTGCGAGGGCTCCGACCGTGGCGATGGTGGTTACTTCGTTGACCACGATGGGTGTGGTCGCGGTGATGTTGCCGCATTGGCCGAGGGTGCTGAGCAGCACAATGCTGGAATTGTTGGTTCCGGCTGCAAGTCCTGGGTTGCCGCCGGTAGCGACGAGGTAGACCTGGCTCGTTGCATCAGGGCAGGAGAACTTGCCCCAGAGCGAGAATTGGCCCGAGCTGTCTGTAACCACGGGCGACGCCAGCAGCGTGTGCAGGACGGCGGACCCGGCGGAGATATCGATGGCGTAGAGCTGGAGCGTGCTGTTGGTGACGGGTTGCAGCCCGCCCATCACCGTGCCCTGATAGCTGGTGGCGGCAGGCTTTGCAGACGTGGTCGTACCAAGATTCTGCGTGGTGCAACCAGTTACGGCGAGCGTAGTGAAGGCGGTGAGCAGGATTGCGAGGGAGGCGGCGCGCAGGTGCAGGCGCACGCGACGGCTACCGCGGGAACGCAACGGCTCTGCCCCATCAGACGAGGTTTCGGCGTGCGGCCGGGTTCGGTGACCAGACGGAATATTCGCGATTCGGCCGGCCGGGGAGGTGAGTCGTCGCATGAGATCGTCCTGTTGTTCATTTCGGAGAAAAAGGGCGTCTCCGATAGGCCCAAATCAATTCCATACCGGGAATTAATCTGGTTCGATCTTGGTCGAGGGAAGCTGCGATGTAACTCACGGAGACGGGGGAGCGAAGCCCCCGTTGGTGCCAGCGACGAGGTTACGGATGGGGAGTGTTGTCGGGGCGGAGGGGAAGCAGGGCGGATGTTTACGCGCAGGGGTAATTGGCCGGAGCTCGGGTTAATCCCAGTTGCGCCCGCGTCCGCGAATCAGCCTCGAGGCAGGGCGTGTTGCGGCTGTTTCGGTTGGATCAGGCTAGGGAGTGCTGAGGCTGGCTGCGAGGCGGCTCTCGGCGGCTGCTTCCGCGGTCCGGTTCAGCTTGGCGTAAAGTACCGCGAGCTGCCGATGGGGTTCGGGGTTGGTCGGGCTTTTAGTGGCGATCTGCTTCAGAAGCGCGATCGCGGGATCGAGTGAGCCGGAATCGGTCTGGAAGACGCCACCCTGCTTCAGCGGCTTGGATGGAGGCAGCGGAAGCTGCTGAAAATGGTCGAAGAAGGGCTTCGCCGCAGCCTGGCCGTTATGACGGGAGAGGAGGGTGATGCCGAGATAAAGGTTTGCAAGGAAGTTGTCGGGCTGGAGTGCGAGAGCCTCGCGGAAGGCGGACTCCGCGGAGAAGGGATCGGAAAGCAGGATGCGGGTGATACCGACAAGCGAATCGATATTAGCGTTTTCTGGCTCGATGCGGTGTGCGGATTCGAGAGCGCGCCGGGCGGCTTCAGGCTCATCATCCTGGAGAAAGGCGGAGCCAGCTTCGGTGAAGAGCGCGGCGTCGTCCTTGTTGTCGGCGACGCGGGCAAGCGCCATCGCGCCCAGGTGAAGCTGGCCGGTGCGGATGAGAGCTTCGCTGTAGGCCTGGGCGAGCTCGATGTTCTGGTCGGCGAGTGGGCCGAGCGGGCCGAGGTCTTTGAGCGCGGCCTCGGGATCGTTCTGGTGCAGATCGGTCTCGGCGAGGAATCCGGCTGCGAGCAGGTTCTTGGGGTCGACTTGGAGCGCCGCGTTGAACTCCATCTTTGCGGCGGGTATGTCGTTCTTCTTCAGGTCGGCAAGGCCGGTATCGACCAGGAGTTGAGGGCGCTCCTTCTTTGAGACGAGAGGGACGGCGATATTCAGCTCGCGGATGGCGGCGTCGTAATCTTGCTGCTGGATGAGGACAACGCTGAGCTTGATGTGGGCGTCCGCGGACTTGGGATGGACGTCAAGATAGGCGCGGTAGTTGCGGACGGCGGTGGGCAGATCGTGGGCGACCTCGGCCTGCTGGGCGGCGAGCAGGTACGGGTCCGTTCGCTGGGCGTTCGCGCACGAGATGGTGAAGGCCAAAGCCGCCAGCGTGAGGGTTTTGCTCATGGTGGGAGGATAGCTGATCTTGGTGGCGATGGAAGGGGAAAGACGAACACAGAGAGATGGAGGCTCACAGAGGTACACAGAGCCGCGGGCGAAGTGGGATGGATTGACCCCACGTCAGGCATGAAGCGGCCTGACATGGGGCACCCGTTGGCTATTTGAGGTTGAAGCCGGAGAGCACGATCTTCGGGCGCTGTCCGCGGGTGTCGGAGTGGTTGAGCTCGGTGGTGAGGGTGCGCGATTCACCCGGCATGAGGGCGATGTAGTTGTCGGAGTAGATGGCCGGCAGAATGCGGTCGCCGGCAGTCTCGCGGATAGCTTTGAGGCGCACCATGAGAGCGGGAGTCAGGGTCGAATTCTGAAGATGGGTGGTGAGGAGCCAGGTCTCTCCCTTGCGCTCGCTGGTTGTGGTGGCGGTAACGCCGACCTTTGGGAGCTCGCGGATGGCGCGGTAATCGTCCTCGTGGATACCGCGCATATAGAAGTTGCTGGAGAGGACGGTCGCGCCTTGGCTGAGCGTGAGGCGTAGAAAATGGACCGGCGTGAGATTGGGTGGGAAGTCCAGCCTGATGCAGGGGGAGACACTGTCTTCCATGCTGTCGAGGGTGAGCGATTGCGTGGTGGTCTTGCTGCCGTCGAGGTTCAGGATCTCCAGCTGTGCGGTCAGGCCGGTCTGGTTGCCGCCGCTCAGGTTGACGACCTCGATGAAGCCGGTCGCTCGGTTCCACTGGATGTGGATTGGCTCAGAGGCCTTCTTGCAGCCGAAGTAAGCAGCGGTCGGCTCGAAGTAGAAGTCGTAGGTCTGCCAGACGAAGGACGGCCAGCAGGGGTGCGACATCCACAGCAGCACGCCCATGCGGTCTTTGCTCTGCGCCTCGAACATGGCGCGGTAGCCCTCGTAGTTGATGAACTGTGCCAGCGTGATCCACTCCTCGCCGGTGGTGGCGCCGCCGAAGCTGTCGTCGATCAGCGAGAGGAACGATGCGCCGCCCTGCGCGCCGTGCAGGCAGAAGTCGTGCAGACCCCAGTCGAGACCCTGTGGCCAGATGGCGGACTTCGGCATCATCAACTCGACCGATTCAATCGGTGGGATGTTGGGCATGCCGATCTCCGAATGGAACTTGGTGTCGGCATGCTCGAAGTAGTAGGTGGCCGGCAGGGCGCGGTAGGGGCCGTGGCCGCTGACGACGTCGTCGGCCGATGACCCGATGTAGTGAATGTCCGGGTGAAGCTCCGCAATGAGGGCGCGGATACCGGTATCGAGCGCCGGTGGCGGGAACCACTCGTTGCGTCCGACGTAGAGGCCAATGGAGGCGTGCTTGCGAATCCGCAGGATGAGGTCGCGCGCGTTGGCGAGGAAGAGCGCGTTGTCATCCGGAATGGGCCCGTCCCACGGGTTGGCGAGCCAGAAATCCTGCCAGACGACGAGGCCGTACTTGTCGCACGCGTGGTAGAAGGCATCGTCGGGAACCTGGCCGACCCAGTTGCGGATCATGGTGAAGTTCATCTCGCGGTGGTAGCGGACGGCGACGTCGTACTCGCGCGCGCGGTAACGCAGCATGGATTCGGCGAATCCCCAGTTGCCACCGCGCGGGATGAATCGGCGCCCATTGATGTAGAGCTTGAGCTTGTGATCGATCTCGGTCGCGGTCATCTGGCGGATGCCGGCTTTGAAGGTCTTGCGGTCGAGGAGCTCGCCGGATTCGGAGGTGACGGTTAGCTCGACATCGTGCAGGGTAGGCTCGCCGTAGCCCACGGGCCACCAGAGCTTCGGGTTCTCGATGTGGAGCGCGGGCAATGTTACGGCTTGTGGACCTGGACCGGTAACGGTGACGGTTTGGGAGAAGGGAGTGTCGCCGAAGCGCCCTTGAATGGTGGCTTTCGTACCAGCCTGCTGCGTGCTGTTGAGGTTGAGGTGGAGTGTGACGTCCGCGGCGTTGCCGTGGACGACGGAGGTGACGCCGGGATCTTCGATGGTAAGCGAGCCGGTCTGCGTGAGGAAGATCCCACCCCAGACGCCGGTGTTGCGACCACGCACGGTTGGAATCCAGTCCCAGCCGATAGAGGCGTGAAAGGTGGGGTTATCGGCGCCAAGCGCGCCGCCGTTGACGCCGGGGGAGTCATACGTCTTTTGCTTACAGGAGCCGGGTACGTCGTTCTTATGGACACGAATGGCGAGCGTATTGTCGCCGCCGGGGATGAGCTTTGCGGTGACGTCGAAGCGGGCGCGCGTGAAACCGCCGTCGATGCGCCCGATGGACGCGCCGTTAAGGAAGACTTCGGCCTTCCAGTCGATGCCGTCAAAGTTGAGCCACTGCTGCCGGCCGGGCTTTCCGGCGGGTAGGGTGAAGGACGTGCGATACCAGAAGTCCGAATAGAAGAACGAGTCGGAGATGGCGAGCTGGTTCTGGCCGAAGTTCGGATCAGGGATCGCCCCAGCGTTCAGGTACGAGGTGAGGATGGTGCCGGGAACGGTTGCCGGGAGCCAGCGTGCGTCGTCGAAGTCGGGGCTTGCGAGCGCGGATCCCGTGGCCGTGGTCTCGGAGCTGCGCTGCAGGCGCCAGGAGCCGCCAGCGAGATCGAGGCGGCCGTCCGGTGCGATGGAGACCGCCGGTGCGGCCTTCGGAACCGGGCCGCCGCGACCGAACACCTCAAGCTCCGAAAGAATGTAACCGTTGGGCGAGGTCGGGCGAGTCATCAGGACGCGGACGTGGCGCGCGGTTGTGGGAGGAAGATGAATGTCGTCGAGCTGCGATCCGGAGGCTCCGGAGGGCGGAGCTGTCAGAGGTTTCAACGTGTGCCACATCTCGCCATCGGCGGAGGTTTGGATGGCACCTTCGGCGGCACGGGCGATCCAGTGCAGGGTCACGCGGTCGAAGGTGCAGGGCGCACCGAGGTCGACCGCGACCCACTCTTCACCCAGTCCAGCGGACATCCACGCGGAGGTAAAGCTGTAGGGTCCACCGATCTGGATGCGATCCGCCAGGGTGCGAGCACCGCGGTAGAACTCGATCTGGCCGAGCCGCCACTGGACGTCCATCTCTTCGGGCGTGGCACCGTCCAGCGAGAGTTCCACCTGGTAGAAGCGGCTGCGGCGCGGGTTCTGCAATGCGATCAGTGGATAGAAGAGGTTGTTGCCGCGGTTGAGATCGGGCGGAAAGGTGTAGGTGCCGTTGATCGGAGGTGGGTTGACGATGCTGCCGACTGGCTCCCACTTGCGTGCGTCGTCGGAGACTGAGACGGTGATGTGGACCTTCTCGGCCGGGAAACGTTGCGGCAGAACGACGAAGACGGCGACCTTGTCGACTTCGGGAATGTCGGTTCCGCCGGCAAGTTCGAGGTACGCGCTCGAAACTCCGCCGATCAGTGTGATGCTGGCGGCGGGCCAGTGCGAGACGAGTATCTCGCGCATGGTCTTGGGCAGGATGCCGTCGGTGCTCGAAAAAGCAGAGATCCAGCGAGGCATCGTCGTGTGGATGATGCCGTCGGTAACGCACTGCGCGGTAAGGTTGTAGTCGTAGGCGCTGGATTGGGATGCGGGCCGGTTGAGCGCAAGGTTGCGATAGGTCTTGCTATCGATAACAAAGCTCGGCCCAAAAAAAGCGCCGGGCTCTCCGGGATAGACGCCGATGCCGCGCGTGAACGGCGTACCCAAAGCGGCGGATGTCGGCGGAAGGATGGTGCCGGTGGACGCGATGGCGGGGAGGGACGGCAAGGCTGCGCCCGCGGTGGCGACGAGCGAGGTCTTGAGAAAGGTGCGCCTTGAGCTTGGCATCGGGTTCCGTTCTGAGCTGGTTTCAGGTGCGTACAACGTGACTTGGACAGCTTAGAACAAAGGAGAGGATTTGTCCTGCGTCCGCAAGGCGTGTTCCGTTACTGCTTCCAGACCGTCATCACAATTCCGCCGAGAACGATGAGCGCTCCGCCGACGTAGATGGGTGGAGTGGGGTTCTGGTGGAACTTGAACTTGGCCACGAGTTGCGCGACCACAAAGAAGAGCACGACGTAGATGCCGAGGAGCTTCCCAAAGTCGATCTGCGACGAATTGAGGAAGAGACTGTAGCCGATGAGCACGGCCGCCCCGGCGGCGAACCAGCCGAGACGTTTCGCGCCCGTCGCGTGCCACAGCCCGGAGGAAAAGCAGGCGTCGCCATAGACTTCGAGGTAGGCGGCGAGGGCGAGAATGGCGAAGACTCCGAACGGCGATGCGGCAAACTGGGTTAGCAGAAGTTTCAAAGGGCGGCCTTTGGTCAACCGGATTGTTAGAGTAGCTGTGAGTGTAGCAGCGCATTTCGCCGGAATTGCTGGTTGGAGCAGGGGTTTTGCCGATAGACTGGGGCTTACCCAAGTTTAGTTGTGAGGATGAGGCTTGCGCGCGATTGGCTTTCTGTTGATGTTGTCGGGATGGCTGATCGTCGTGGCAGCGCTGGTGCTGCTGACGCGGCTGCCTGAACGATACGGCTTCGTCGTCGCCGGCCTCGCCGTGGAGGTGCTGGGCCTCGTGTTGCTGGCGCAGCGATATCGCACCATGCAGTTGGAGGAGAAGAGTCGGCGATGATGATCAGCTTATTTTTCATCGTGTTGATGCCGCTCGCGTTGGCCGGATTGGCATTGATTCACCAGGGACTCGGGCGCTCGCGCAGCGCCGCGCAGACAATGCTCGCGACGCTTTGTTCGGTGGGGATCGCGGCGATCGTCTTTGTGGTGGTTGGGTCAGCATGGGCGGGAATTGCCGGGGCACCGGGACATGCGTTCCAACTGGGTGGCCTGCGTTGGGATTGGCTGGGCGCGGAGGCGTTCTTCGCCGATGGGCTGCATACCGGCGATGCGGGTTCCATGCATGGGTTGCTGGTGATGGCGCTGCAGATGTTTGCCGTGGGTATGGCGGCGATGATCCCGATTAGCGCCGGCAGCGACCGCTGGAGACTGGGTGCGGTGTGTGCCGCGAGCGCGGTGATGGCGGCGATCGTCTACCCGCTGTTCTCGCATTGGGTCTGGGGTGGAGGATGGCTGGCGCGAGTTGCGGGCTTTGTCGATGTGGGCGGAGCCGGCGTGGTGCAGGTGCTCGGCGGTTTGGCTGCGCTATCAGTCGCCTGGGTGCTGGGACCACGAAGGGGAAAGTATACGGACGGGCAGGCGAGCGCGATCCCCGGGCATAACATCGTGCAGGTTCTGTTTGGATGTTTGCTTGCTCTGGTGGGATGGATAGGACTTGAGGCGTCCAGCGCGATCCTGTTCTACGGTGCGGGTTCGGAGCAGGTGGTGGTGCTGGTCATCAATGCCATGCTGGCCGCGTCTGCCGGATTGCTGGCCGCTGTTGCGGTGACGCGGATGCGCTATCGCAAGCCGGATTCCTCGATCAGCGCGAATGGATGGATCGCGGGGCTGGTGGCGGGGAGTGCGGGTTGCTGTTTCCTCACGCCGGCTGAGGCCATTTTCATCGGGCTGATCGCGGGTGCGATCGTCACGTGGCTGGTGGAGTTTCTGGAGATGACAGCGCTGGTGGATGATCCTGGCGGTGCCGTCTCTGTTCACGTTGGGGCTGGTGTCTGGGGCTTGGTGATGTATGGCGCATTGAGTGCTTCAGGGCCGGACCGCTGGGTACATCTGCTGGCGGAGCTTGTCGGGTTGGCGACGCTGCTGGGCCTGATGTTCCCACTCATCCACGGCCTCAATTTGCTCCTGAACCGCGTCGTGCCGTATCGCGTGGACCGCGATGGCGATTGGCAGGGGATGGACATTCGCGAGCTTGGGGCTGGAGCCTATCCGGAGTTCGTGATCCATGCGGATGAGTTCGTGCCACGCTAGAACAAGGCGTAACGGGGACCAGTTGGATATAAAGACGGATCAAGAACATAGAGGCTTGCTGCAGTTGTTTGTTCTTGATCCGCTTTCGAATCCTGTTAGTCACCGTTGCGCCGCTTTCAGTGTTTGTGGGCGACCAGCAGGAGCAGCGCGAAGATGACGATCGGGATGAGGACGATGGAGAGGTAGAAGAGGATGCGGCGCAGGTGTGGGGATTGGCGCTGCTTGTAATTGGCTTCTTCGGTACGCTCGGCGACTCCGACTTCTTCCGGGTGTTCCAGATCGTGGGCCATCTCGCGCGCCGAGGCGTAGCGATTCTTGGGCTCACGTTCGAGCGCGCGGTAGATGATCTCCTGAAGCTGCGGCGTGATGGTGGGGTCGAGCTTGCGCGGGGGAATCGGCTGGTTGAGCAGGCGGTCGTTCATCACGGCGAACGGATTGGGGCCGGTGAAGGGAACTTGCCCGGTGAGCATCTCGTAGAGCATCACGCCCATCGCGTAAATGTCCGAACGCGCATCGCCGCGCTTGCCCTTCACCTGCTCGGGCGAGATGTAGTCCGGCGTTCCCATGGACTGCGTAAAGTGCGCGAAGGTGAGGCGGCGCGCGCCGGCTGAACCGGCGATGCCGAAGTCGATGAGGTGAACGTCGTCATCGGGACCAACCATGATGTTCTCGGGCTTCAGGTCGCGATGAATGACGCCGTTCGCGTGGATGTGCTCCAGCGCATGGCAGATGGCGATGGTGAGCGCGACGGCGCGCGCGGGCGGAAGCTTGCGCTCTTCGTTCAGGATGGTGCGCAGCAGGCGTCCGTTCACCCATTCCATGACCATGTAGATCGTGCTGCGGTCTTGGTTGGGGTAAACCTTCATCACGGAAGGATGATCGATGCGCGTGCCAATCTCTTCCTCGCGCTTGAACCGCTCCCAGAGCGTTGGATCGCCTTCAACTTCGGGATGGGGGATCTTGATGGCGACCTGCTCGCCGGTGCGGAGGTCGTGCGCACGGAAGACAGTTGCCATGCCGCTGGTGGCGACGACGTTGTCGAGGGTGAAGTGGTCGAGCGTGTCACCGGGTTTGTGGTCGAGGTTTGGTGCGTACATAGGAAAGCAGCTTCCAGCTTCTAGCTCCTAGCTTCCAGCGGAAGCGGAGGTTAGTGAACGCTCTGTGGGGTGGCGAAGAGGAGCTAGCAGCAAGAGGCTATTAGCTGCTTCACAGCAGGCGGTAAGGTCGACCGCGATAGAGACCCATTCGCTCCACCGATTTCACGCGGATGAGTTGCACGCTGATGTTATCGTATCCTCCGGCTTCGTTGGCGGCATCGACGAGAGCTTTCGCGGTGGCATCGAGATCGGTACGGGCGTTGAGCAGATAGGAGAGCTTTTGGTCCTCGACGTAGCCGTGAAGGCCGTCGGAGCAGAGGAAGAGGATGTCTCCGGGAATGATGTTCACGGTGATGGTATCGGCTGCGACGAAGAGTTCTTGACCGAGGGATCGCGTGAGGAGATGACGACCTTCGCCGGAACCAGCGTCTTCGGCGGAGAGAATGCCGAGCCGAACCTGCTCGTTTGCCATCGTGTGATCGTGGGTGAGCTGCGTGAGAACGCCGTTGCGGACGAGGTAACAGCGGGAATCGCCGACGTGCGAGACAACTGCGGAATCGAAGCGCAGGGCGCAGGCGACGAAGGTGCAGCCCATTCTGCGGCCCGGAGCGGATTTGGCGCCTGCGTCGTAGATGGCGAGATTGGCTTCCTGGACGAGACGCGGCAGGAGCGAGACGTGCATGACGCCTTTGGGGATTTTGCGGAAGCCTTCGCAGGCGGTGTCCACCGCGAGGCGCGAGGCGACTTCGCCGTCCGCATGAGCGCCCATACCATCCGCCATGCAGAAAAACCAGCCTTGCGACTGGACCTGCGCGGCAGTTGCGGCAAGGACGTGGCCGACTGCGTCTTCGTTGTGTTCTCGGGTTTTACCCTGGTCGGTGATTTCGGCGAATTCTAGATCGAGCATTGGGGAGTTCCTGAAGTGGGGAGGTGGGCTTGGCCCCCACCCCCATACTTTTAGTGCCAAGTATTCAAAGCAGATACTTTAGGCGTGTGTCTAAGGGGTTTGGGCCTTCATGTGCGAGTTGAATTTCGACTTTTCCGCATCGAGCGCAGCGAGATACAGGAACCTTCGCTGCGCTCCGGATGCCGGAGAGTCAAGGCTGAGTCTTCAGATGCGGGACTCCAGGAGGACAGACTTGCCAGCTTTTTTACCAACTGCCAGGAAGTGGATGCCGCCGTAGAGCGCCCATACGATGGCAATGCCGAGGGCGAGCAGCGGTTCCATTTTGGTGCCGATGCCGAGGAAGGGGCCGATGAGGTAGAAGGCCATGCAGCCAAGATTGGCGAGCAGGCCGAAGACCGGGATAAGCAGGTGGCGTACGACCGAATAGTTCTCGTGTTTGTGATAGGCCACCATGCAGAGCAGGCAGCTGAGAGCGTAGAGAACGAAGGTGCCGAAGTTGGAGGCGAGGGTGACGGCCAGGAGTGAGTTCGGCATGGCCGCCATCTTGTCGTGGGTGGTGTAGCCGAAGCTGGAGAGCAGGCCGTGAGGCAGTGCGGCGATGGTGGCATCGGTGGGTGCGCCGGCGTCTCCGAAGAGCATGAGGACGGCGACACAGCCGATGACGGCGGAGATAATGGCGAGGGTCCAGATGGCGCGGTGCGGGGTGAGGTTTTTCTTGTGGAGGGTACCGAAATCTCCGCCGAGCTCTTCATCCTTGCCCATGGCGTAGGTGACGCGCGCGCCGGTATTCATGCAGGAGAGGGTGGTACCGATGAGAGCGAGGATGACGGTAAAGGCCTCTACGAGCATGAAGATGCGGCCGTGGCCGGCACCGAAGAGGGCGTCGCCGACGATGACCATCATGTCGCCGATGGGCGCGGCGGAGTTTGCGGCGGACTGCATGGTGTAGCCGGAGTTGAGGAAGTAGTTGGCTGCAAAGTACTCAAAGAAGTAGAAGACGCATCCTTGGATGAGGAGCGAGAGCAGAACGGCGATGGGGATGTCTCGTTTGGCGTTCTTGGCCTCTCCGCCCATGGTGGTGACCGACTCGAAGCCGACCAGGATGAGGATGGCGATGGTGGCCTGGACGAAGACCCATGACCAGTTATGTGGGCTTACGACGGAGATGGCGGAGGAGTGCGCGAGGAAGTTGCCGCTGGCATCGTAGGAATCGTAGTTGACGTGGAAGGGAATGGGTTTGCCGGCGGCGTCGAGCTTGGGCAGGGGTACGCCGGAGGCGTCGCGCTGGACGGTGTCGGTGGAGACGCCGGCGGTGACGACGGGCACGGTCTTGAACTCGTACTGGTAGGCCTCGCCTGAGGTGGCGTCGAACTGCCAGGCGACGGAGCCGGGCTTGTGCTGGACGCGGTACTGGATGGCGAAGAAGGCGAAGATGAGCAGCGCGGTGATCTGGATGACGTTGATCACGAGATTGATGTTCGTGGAGCTGGAAACGCCGCGGTATGCGATGTACGCGATGGCGAAGGAGAAGACAACCGCGACGAGCATCATGAAGAGCATACCGGGGTTGGAGGCGGACATGAAGTTCGGCCAGAGGGTTCCGGCGACGTAGCCGCAGACGATGCCCATGGTTCCGACCATCACACCGGGGTAGATCCAGTAGTAAAGATGGGAGGCCCAGCCGACGATGAACTTGGAGACGCGGGCATACTTCCAGGCTTTGTCGCGATTGAGGAAGGCCTGCTCTGCGAAGAAGTAGGAGGAGCCGGTACCGGGATAGAGCTTAGCCATTTCGGCGTAGCAGACGGCGGTTGAGAGACACAGGAGGAGTGCGCCGGCGATGCCCCACCACATGGCGGGGCCGGTGTTCTTGGTCGTGGACTGGAGGTAGAAGGTGAGCCAAAGGAACGCGCCCGGCGCGATGAGGGCCATCGCGTTCGAGGTGAGGCCTGTAAGGCCGAGCGTAGGTTTCATTTCGCCGGTGGTGACATCCGCCATGTGATCTCCTATTGGTTCCTGAGCTGGAATTTAGATACAAGAGAGCCGACCGTCAACTTCGGAGTGCGAAGCAAGGCACGGTGCAAAAATGGGTGGGAGCGGTTAGTGTGACATAAGTTCAACTGAAATTCAAATCCAATTGGTGCAAGAGATCTGCTTTCAATGTGTTCTGTTTTGGTATGTTTTAGGTCTTCGGACCAAAGAAGCCGATCAAGGCGAGCTCGAAGGTTCCCTGTCCGTCGACGTTGGCGGATGTGATCCCGTTCTTGACGAAGAAGGGCAGGTTGGAGTGGTCGTGGCGATACTCGGCGCGAGCCAGGACCCCAGGGTGGAAGAGGTAGTCGGCGGTGAGCGTGACTTCGTTGAGCTTCTGGGCGGTCCCCGTGGTAAAGCCGTTGTTGTCGTTGAAGTATTCCGCGCGGACCGTGGCCGTGAGTTTGGAAGTCGCCTGGAGATGCGCGGCGCCGGCAATGCCTTGCCAGTGCGCGAGGCTTCCGACTGCAGTGCCGGTGGAGTTCGCGTTGCGGTTCTGGCCGTAGTCGTAGTTGATGTACGCGTTGAACTTCGCCGTCGGCGTGAGCAGCAGGGTGGTATCGATCAGATTGCGAAAGCCCTTGTTGGTGTTGTTGTTCTCCGGTCCGACATAGTAGTTCGCGCTGAGCGTGTAGTACTTCTTCGCCTGCACTCCGGTTAGGCCAACGGTCTTGCCGGAGTTGTTGTCGAAGATGTTGTTCCAGCCCTGCACGACCTGTACGCCCGCGGTGATGGTGGAGTTGACGGGCATGCTGGTGCGCAGGCCGAAGTGGTAGTAAGGGATGGCATACGCGAAGAGGAACGAACGGGAGTAGCACCAGTTATCGCCGGACTCGATGACCTCGGCTCCGGCGGATGTGACAAACTGGCCGAAGTCAGCCTGGAAGCCTTTCCACTTGGCTGGTTTGGCGGAGACGAACATCTGCTCGATGTACTTGAGCGCTCCGCCTGCGGGGTTGGCCGTGTGCATGACCTCGAAGGTGGAGCCCAGACCGACGTCGACGCGCACGCCAAGGGGCGCAGGGTCGTAGGCCAGCACCAGTTTGGCCTCGGTGAGCGAGAGCTTATTGGCGCGGATATCGAAGTTGCGGAGCTGGGTACTCTGGTTGGTGGGATTGTTGTCGTTGTAATCGTAATAACCGTCGAAGATGCCGCTGACGCTGTACTTCTTTTCGCGCAGTGCGAGAGGCTCCGGCGCGGCGGCGGGTGCGGAGATGGCGAGCGACGTGGGCGCGGCTGCGGCGGTGACGGCAGGAATGGCAGTCGAGACTGCAGGTGTGGCGGTCTGGGTCGGGGTAGGAGTAGCCGACGCGGGAGCGTCTGGAGTGCTTTGCGCGCAGGCGGCGAGGGGCAGGGCCGAGAGCGCGGCGAGCAGAGGAAGTTGCTGGAGGTTGCGGCGCAGGATCTTCGGAGTCAAAGGGTTGGTCTCTTTTCTAGGTCTTTGGTGCGGTCGTACACGGTGGTGGAGTTGCTCTGGTGGAGTCTCCAGGACGCAAGGGGCCGCTACTCTCTATTTCGGAGAGTTAGGTTGAAAACCTGAAAAATTGGCGATGGAACGGAAGGACTAGTTGCCTGCCCTTCAAGTGTGATTGAATGTGAATCGTCGTAAAGAACGCATATAAGTTTCGTCTCGTGCAAAAAAATTACTAATTTTCGTTGAATTGTTGTCTTCTGACTGATCGTTTAAGCGACTGATCCAACCTGCCCCTCTCCCCAGGCACACGTTGACAGGATGGCGGGGAGGACCCATTGGTAGAGGATTTGCAGGGGCACCGGCGAGAGTTCCGCGATTGGCTCTGGGACGAACTGGGGTTGCGCCGGCTGCTGATCGAAAATCTGCGACTGGTGAAATTTGTTGCCGCGACGTGCGCGCTGCTGCTGCTGACGGCGGCAGGATTGGCGGAGGGATCGGGTTTCTTCCCGATGACGCTGCTGTACCTTATTGCCATTTTGGGAATGGCCCTGTTGCTGGGAATGGAGGAGATCGTGGCGCTTCTTCTGGCCGCGACGACCTGCGACGCGTTGTTTTTCGGCCTGCCGGACTGGAGAGGCTTTCTAAGCGATCCGCGCAACGTTGCGATGCTTGGTGAAGCCGTGGTGATTGTGCTGATGGTGAGTCGCCTGGCCACGCGGGGACGGCAGCTGGCGCATGAGAGCACCTCACGCCGGAACAAGCTGCAACGACTCTTTGCGGTGAGCCGGGGCGCGCTGCTACTGGATCTGAATAACAGTTCGGAGCAGCAGATGGCGGAGCTGATCCTGCGGGAGTTCCAGTTGCAGGCGGTGGCGATCGTGCACCAGTCGAACGGGACCTCGGGGGCGGCGGGGTTGTGGGAGAACTTCGGCGACGACCTGGATATCGAGCGGCTGCTGGGGATGGAGCAGGAGCCGGTACCGGAGTACTCAGTCGGTGCGCTTTCCATTCCGTTGCGCAGCGGGCAGGGTGAGATCGGCACGCTGCTGGTGCTGGGCGAGATCGATCCGCTGGCGTTTGAATCGCTGGGTTCGCTGGTGGCGCTGATGCTCGAACGGCACCGGGCATTTATTCGGGAGGGTGTCGCCGAGGCGTCGCGGCAAACGGAGCAACTGAGAAGCACGGTGCTGGATGGGTTGGCGCACGCGTTCAAGACGCCGCTGACGATTATTCGCGCGGCGAGCTCCGGGTTGCTGGAGGTGGGCGGGCTAGATGAGTTGCAGGCCGGGCTGACGCAGATGATCGATGAGCAATCCGCGCGTTTGGATGAGCTGGCGACGAGGTTGCTGCAGACGGCGCGGGTAGGGGATGAAGATCTGTGTCTGCAGCTGGAGCGGGTGGATGTGAACGAGCTGCTGCACGAGGTGGTGGAACGGTTCAAGCGGGAGTCTACGGCGTGGGCCGACGATTCAAAGCGGGTGTCGCGGATTGAGGTAAGGGTACCGGATTACCCGCTGCGGATTTCGGCAGACCACGAGATGCTGCGGTCCACGCTGACGGAGCTGCTGGACAACGCCGTGAAGTACTCAGAGGCGGGATCGCCTGTTTCGATTTCGGCGCAGGGTGGCGAAGGGGAGCTGGTGCTTTCCGTCCATAGCTGGGGCGAGGTGATTCAGCTGGAGGATCGGGAGCGAATTTTTGAGCGGTTTTATCGCAGCCGGGAGCAGCGGCATTCGGTGCCGGGAACAGGCATTGGGTTGTCGGTGGCGCGGCGCGCGACGGAGGCGCATCGGGGCCATATCTGGGTTACGAGCAGCGAGGCGGAAGGGACGACGTTTCATGTGTCGCTGCCGCGAGAGTTGACGCATAGCTAGCGCGGCTACTTGAAAAGGGCTAAAGGAGGTTTTATGGCGACGAAGGTACTGGTTGTGGACGATGAGAGCGCAGTACGCATGGTGATTGGCACGACGCTGCGCGCGATGGGGTTCGAGGTGGTGGAATCGGCGCGCGGCGAAGAGGCGGTGTCGCTGCTGGGGATGTCGAGGTTCGATGCGATTCTGCTGGATATCAACATGCCGGGGATCGGCGGGATTGCGGTGTGTAAGGCGATTCGCCGGGTGGCGCCGGAGGTTCCGATTGTGATGCTGACGGTGAGGAACTCCGAGGACGACAAGGTGGAGGCGCTGGATGCGGGCGCGGATGACTACGTGACGAAGCCGTTCCAGGTGCGGGAGTTGGTGGCGCGCGTGAACGCGGTGGTGCGGCGCGCGCAGAAGCCGGTGCCGGTGGATAGCAGGATCACGATTGACGATGTGACCATTTGTACGGAGCGGCGCGTGTTTACCAAGCGCGAGCAGGCAGTGCATTTGACGCGGACGCAGTTCGACATTGTGGAGCTGCTGATGCGGTCGCCGGGTAAGCCGGTGACGCACAAGATGCTGCTGACCACGGTTTGGGGACGCGAGTATCGCAACCACGTGGAGTATCTGCGGACGTACATGCGGCAGTTGCGGAAGATTATCGAGGACGACCCGGCGCATCCGCAGTACCTGCTGACGGTGCCGTATGTAGGGTACCGGTTTCGGGAGTAGGTTCGGTTGGTGGTGTTGGGTTCGAAGTGGAGTCTGCGGGGGGCTTGGGTCTCGAAATGCAGTGTGCCGCCGTCGCCGGATTTCGGAATGGGGAGCTGGACCTTATGGTGGAAGAGATCTTAGAGGTCGAAAGCGGCAAGCGCAATGATCGGCGCGCTCGCGCTACCGCCCTTAAGCTCTGCTGCAAGCATCGCGATACCTTGGTGATTGCCAAGCTGGATCGCCTCGCCCGCAACGCCGCTTTTGTCTCGAACCTCATGGAGTCTGGCGTCGAGTTCGTGGATGCTGATATGCCCAGGCAAATCCGTTCGTCGTCCACATCCTGGCCGCAGTTGCTGAGCAGGAGGCCGAGGCCATCTCGAAGAGGACCAACGCAGCCCTCGCAGCCGCAAAGGCGCGGGGAACAAAGCTTGGCGGCCGGCGCGTCTCGGCTGAGCGCTTTGCTGAGATCGGAGCTGCAGCGCGCCAGGTGCGCAGTCAGAAAACCAGTCGGGTCCGCGCGGAGCTCGTTCCAACCATCACAGCTATTCGAGCCACAGGCGCGAACTCGCTCCGCGCGATCGCGGCAGAGCTCAACGCTCGCCAGATCCCAACGCCTCGAAGCATTGGGGAATGGTCTGCGGTCCAGGTTCAGAGAGTGATGGAACAGTCATGAAACCTATTCTGTGCTCGATGCTCGCTTTGTTGTTTGCCCCTACTGCACAAAGGCTGCCTTCACTGTTAGTGGGTACGTGGAACATCGGAAAACCCTTCGACACTCCAGGGCCGGTGGGCATCGATGCCCGAGAGGAGCGCCTGATCCTTGGCCTTCGTCTCACTTATTCAGGAGATCATCTGCACGTATGTGGGAGGGATGTTCCCGCTGAAGCCCTCGAAGCAAAGCCTCTAACCAAAGACGAGTTTCTGCAAAGATACGGATTCCTGCCAGGTTTGATCGGTTTGGCCAGAACAACGATCACTGACCTCACGTTTGATTCTCCGCATCAGGCCAACCCCTGCGGTTTCCGCGGCGTTCATGAAGCTCCGGGAGTGCACGTCTTCATCGATAGCCAAGGACACACTGTAATGGAGCTAGGCAACGCGTACTTTCCTCTGAAAAGAGGTTTATGAAACTTGCGCCTTGGTCTGCACTACTGACGAGAAGCCTGGCGTGTAGTCAGGCGTTCATCCTTGAAGGTCGGGCTAAAAATAGCAGGCCGCGGGGATGATTGATAACGTCCTTTATCGTATGTATACGAGCGGACACGGCGTGCGAAATGAAGTGTCCGAGATACTCCTTTGCTCAAACCGGCGGCCTCAGCAGACTATGCTGGAAAGTAACAGCAGGATCTGCTCACACGATGCTCAAGACCCTTGACAACTCGCTAGCTGATCTTAAGGGGCTCAGCGTAGAAGTCGAACCGGGGAGTGGTTATCCCGAGGAGGGACAGTGCTCGATTCGCATTCAGTTCTCCAATGGCGCTGTTCTCTCCGCTGAGTTTTGGAGACTAGTGGAAGATGGTCGGGCTGGCGTAAGCAGCTTTGACCACGAACAGAAGTACGGACTGCCTGCGCCAATCAATGCCTTGTCAGCGCTTCAGAAAGTCCTCGAGGGCAAGGTTGTTGTGAACGTTCGTTTAGACCGCCCTACAGGTGACCTGCTCTTCGAGTTTATGGGCGATATCAGTGTCCAAGTCTTCAACTTCACCGGCTACGAGATCTGGGAGATACGCTTCGCCGACGGTACGGGCGAATACTCGAACTACGCCAAGTGAGAACCCCAAACTGAAGGACACTCCTTTTATCCGTAGGTTCGTCATATCGGACAAGTGCCGCACCCCTTTCATTGGAGTGTTTCCGCCCGAACTGTCCGTTTCAGGAGTAACAGGCGCTCCCGGCCACCGCTTTGAGGCCGCGCTCGCGATTCATCGCATTGACCAGGCGTTCTAGTGTCTGTTACGTCTAGGTCCTCTAAGCGCCTTGTACAAGATCCTCGCACCGAACGCAGTGAGCACCAGCATGGGTGCCAAGAGAAGCCTTGCACCAGCCTTATAGAAATAGCTCACATGGGCTAAACCAAGTAATACGCGGGTTCCCCCGATCACAATCCCACCCGCTATTTGAATGCGGGATCCGGACCTGGGTCCATTCCAAAGAACGTCGTCCACATGGCGATCATTCGCAATGATGTCAGGAGGCAGAGTATTGCTCTGTCTCTCTTGCAAGTCGTCTTTGAGAATTCGCATCTGTGAGGTTCTCGGCTCGCTGTACAGCATAGTCCGTTTTTTTGGAAACAGCTGCTTTCTAAAGCCGAGCCATTCTGTGTTCACCCACGACAACTCCGGTTTTCGTGGGTGATATCCGCATTAGTCCTGAGAAGCGCCGTTGTCGATAGTTGGAGGTGCTCCGATTGCAGATTCCCTTTGGGAATGACAAGCAGAAGGGTGAGGGCTGTGATGACGAACGGCGTCGGTCCTCGCAAACGCCTTCTCAAGGGGGACGACTAAGCGGTGGACTGCGGGTGGTCTTGCCGTGCGTTTGCTGGGAAGCGGGGTCGGTGGGAGTTGGGCTGGCTTGCCCGCGTAGGCTGGCGGTTGACAAATGGCTGGGGTTGGAAGAGGCTTAGGGAGATGAAGTTCTGCTGCGCACAAGCTGCCTGTTGTCTCGACTGCAACGCCTGTTGCTGTCTGGCATGTCCTTGTGGGTGCGGCTGTTGTCGGTAATCTCCTTAGCGAGTAACGATAACTCAGAATCAAGCACCCACTGACCGATCGGTCGAGTGGGTTTTGTTTTTCCCCTTTTACAACTTGAAGGAGTACCCGGCAGATGGTAGCCAGTGGAATATCCGAGATGAACGGGCCTGGTGGCAGCGTGCCGGCAGGTGGGGCGCGGCTGAGCCATTTGAAGCTGCTGGAGGCGGAGAGCATTCACATCTTCCGCGAGGTAGCGGCGGAGTTTCAGCGGCCGGTGATGCTGTATTCGATCGGGAAAGACTCTTCGGTGATGCTGCGGCTGGCGCAGAAGGCGTTCTTTCCGGGGCCGATTCCGTTTCCGCTGCTGCATATCGATACGGGGTACAAGTTTCGGGAGATGATCCAGTTTCGCGACGATCTGGCGCGGGAGCTGGGGCTCGATCTGCGGGTTTGGCAGAACACGCAGGCGCTGGCGGATGGGGCGAACCCGGTGGCGCTGGGGACGCAGCGGTGCTGCGGGCTGCTGAAGACGACGGCGCTGCTCGATGGCTTGCGCGATGGCGGATTTGACGCGGCGTTTGGCGGGGCGCGGCGCGATGAGGAGAAGTCGCGCGCGAAGGAGCGGATCTTCTCGTTTCGGGATAAGGCCGGGCAGTGGGATCCGAAGAACCAGCGTCCGGAGGTCTGGAACCTGTATAACTCACGGATTTCGCCGGGTGAGAGCATCCGCGTGTTTCCGCTTTCGAACTGGACGGAGCTGGACGTGTGGCATTACATCCAGCTGGAGAATATCCCGATTGTGCCGCTGTATTTTGCGCAGGAGCGGCGGATGATCGTGCGCGGCGACAGCCTGATTCCCGTGGAGCAGAGCTTTGTGAAGAGCCTGCCGGGCGAGGAACGTTGGGTGCGATCGCGGCTGCGTTCGCTGGGGTGCAGCCCGTGCACGGGGGCGATTCGCAGCGATGCGGATACGGTGCCGAAGATTATTGCGGAGCTGCTTTCGTTCCAGACGAGCGAGCGGGCGAACCGCGTGATCGACCACGACCAGGATGGATCGATGGAGATCAAGAAGCGGGAGGGGTACTTCTAATGCCGGCTGTGGAGATGGATGGGATCGAGTTTGCTATTGAGGAGTTCCTGGCGGAAGAAGCGGCGAAGGATCTGCTGCGGTTCTCGACGGCGGGCAGCGTGGATGATGGAAAGTCGACGCTGATTGGGCGATTGCTGTATGACTCGCGCAGTGTGTATGAGGACCAGGTGCGGGCGGTGACGGGGCTTGCGGGTGGTGCGGGCGCGGGCAGCGGCCAGATCGATTTCGCGCTGCTGACGGATGGGTTGCGGGCGGAGCGCGAGCAGGGCATCACGATCGATGTGGCGTACCGCTACTTCTCGACGGCGCGGCGGAAGTTCATTATCGCGGATACGCCGGGGCACGAGCAGTACACGCGGAATATGGCGACGGGGGCTTCGACGGCGGACCTGGCGATCATCCTGATTGATGCGCGCAAGGGGATTCTGACGCAGTCGCGGCGCCATGCGTATATCGCTTCGCTGCTGGGGACGCGGCACCTGGTGGCGGCGATCAACAAGATGGACCTGGTGGAGTTTTCGGAGGAGGTATTCCGCAAGATTGCCGGGGAGTTTGAGGTGCTGGTGCGGTCGCTGGGGAATGCGGAGCTGACGGTGATTCCGGTGAGCGCGCTCGAGGGCGATAACGTCGTGGAGCGGTCTGCGCGGATGCTTTGGTACCAGGGGTCGACGCTGCTGGAGCATCTGGAGAATGTGCCGGTGTGGACGGACGCGGGAGCGCGGGCGTTTCGCATGCCGGTGCAGCGGGTGATTCGGCCGGACCAGAACTTTCGTGGGTTTGCGGGGCAGATTTCGGCGGGCACGGTGCGGCAGGGGGATGTATTGACGGCGCTGCCCTCGGGGCGGACGAGCCGCGTGGCGTCGATCGTGACGTTCGATGGCGAGCTGGAGGCGGCGAGTGCGCCACTATCGGTGACGGTGACGTTTGAGGACGAGCTGGATATCAGCCGCGGGGATTTACTCGCGGCGCCGGGGCGGCTGCCGGAGGCGGCGACCTCGTTTGAGGCGACGGTGGTGTGGTTCGATGGGGCTCGGCTGGAGACGCATCGGCCGTACCTGGTGAAGACCGGGGCGCAAACGCTGCCGGCGCGGGTTGCGCGGGTGCTTTGGCGGACGAATGTAACGACTCTGGCAGACGAGGCTGTGAACTCGCTGGGGATGAACGAGATTGGGGTCGTCGAGGTAGAGCTGACGCGAACGCTGTTCTTCGATTCGTATGCGGAGAACCGCGCGGGTGGGGCGTTTATTCTGATCGACCCGCAGACGAATGCGACGCTGGCGGCCGGGATGATTCGGCGCGGGCTAGGTGCGGGGGATGGGGTTCCGACGCATAAGCCGGCGGTGGTGGAGTTTGCGCTGGATGCCCAGAGCGAGGCCTGGATTGGCGAACTTGAGCATGTGCTGGTGAGCGAGGGCGCGGCGGTGGTCCGGACGCGGATCGTGGCCGAGAAAACGCTGCGTGGATTGCTGGCGCTCGGATTGATTGTGCTGGTGGAGGGGTCTGTGACGAAGGCGTCGCTGGGGGAGGCGGAGGTGGTTTCTGCGGCTGAGTTCGGAAGGGTTGGGGATCTGGTGGGGTATTTGCGGGAGGTCGGGGTGCTGGAGGTGAAACCCATGTCTCAGAGGCGAGACTTGGGGCACCCGGGTTCCCTGGAACTCAAAGGAGAACATCGTGGTTGAGGATCTGAAGATTACGCCTGCGGAGGAAACCCACCCTAGCTCCACGAGGGTGGGGCACCCGGGTTCGTACCGAGAGCGAGTGGCGGCGGCGAAGGAGTTGGTGGGGCGGGAGCTTCCGGCGGTTGCGGGCGATGTGGTGGTGACGAACAGCTTCCAGGCGGAGGATATGGTGCTGCTGCACATGGTGCGGGAGACGCTACCGGAGGTTCCGGTGGTCTTTCTGGATACCGGGTACCACTTTGCCGAGGTGATGGCGTATCGCGACCGGATAGCGGGGGAGTGGGGATTGAAGCTGGTGAGTCTCGAGGCGGAGCGGAGCGTGGCGGAACAGGAAGCGCTGTTTGGGATTCTGAACCGGACTGACCCCGGCAAGTGCTGCGGGCTGCGGAAGGTGAAGCCTCTGTTTGCCGCGCTCGAGGGATATGCCGTGTGGTTTACCGGGCTGCGGCGTGAGCAGGCGAAGAGCCGTGCGGCGCTGAGCGAGGTGGATGACTTCAAACTGCCTACCGGGACGGTGATCCGCAAGGTGAGTCCGCTGACAGAGTGGAGCGCGAAGGACGTTTGGACGTATGCGGCGGAGCACGGGATTCCGCTGCTGGAGCTCTATGACCGCGGCTACACCAGCATCGGGTGCGAGCCGTGTACGAGCTTGCCGACGGATCCGAACGATCCTCGCTCCGGGCGCTGGGGCGGGCAAAAACAGGAGTGCGGGATTCACCTGCAGGGCTAGGCGGAAGGCGTGTGGCGATGGCGGATTATCTGATTGGATTTGTGATTGCGCTGGTGATCGCGCTGACCGGGGTGGGCGCCGGCGTGATTACGGCGCCGCTGCTGATCCTTTTCCTGGACGTGCCGATGGAGGTCGCGGTGAGCACTGCGCTCGCGTATTCGGCGATCGTCAAGCTGATTGTCGTGCCTTTCCAGGTGGCTCGGCGGCAGGTGGACTGGCGGGTGCTGGCGTGGATGCTGCTGGGTGGGCTGCCGGGGGTGGTGGCGGGTTCGCTGCTGTTTCGGCATGTGGCGCTGCATGGGCCGCGGGCGGTGCTCTCGTTTGTGCTGGGCGCGATCATCCTGTTTACGGCGGGTTGGCAACTGGTGCGGTACTTCCGGCCGCCGGGGATTGCGCGGCCGGGTAAGGATCGCTCGAAGTGGCTGGGTGCGATCATGTTTCCGATTGGGGCTGAGGTGGGGTTTTCGTCGTCGGGCGCGGGTGCGCTGGGGACGGTGTCGCTGCTGGGTATGACGGACCTGCCAGCGGCGAAGGTGGTGGGGACGGACCTGGCGTTTGGGCTGGCGATTGCCCTGGTGGGGAGCGGCGTGCATCTGCTGGGCGCGGGGACGGGCGGGTATGCCGGGCCTTTGTTACTACGGCTGGCGATTGGCGGGGTGATTGGCGGGATTGCGGGGACGGGTGTCGCTCCGCGGATTCCAAACCGGAAGCTGAAGCTGGCGTTGTCGATGTGGCTGGTGGTGATCGGGCTGGATTTTTGTGTACGGGCGGTGGTGAAGTAGGAGGTCTGGCAAGGGCATCATTCGTGAGCTGACAGCTTGTTAGCTGAGGGCTTACAGCTTGATTCTTGCTCGCCCTGTAGGTGGTGTAGAGAGGTTGGGGAGGCGTAGACTGGGCGCGGCCGGTGTGCGGAGGAGTTTGCGTTGGATAAGGTTTGGGCGGGGGCGGATGAGGCTCTGGCGGGCTTGGTGCGGGATGGGCTGACGCTGGCGATCGGCGGCTTTGGGCTTTGCGGGATACCGGAGGCGCTGATTCGGGCGCTGCGGGATTCGGGCGCGCGGGACCTGACGGTTGCGAGTAACAATGCCGGTGTGGACGGCGCGGGGTTGGGCTTGTTGCTGGAGACGCGGCAGATCCGCAAGATGATCTCCAGCTACGTGGGCGAGAATGCGGAGTTCGAACGGCAGTTCCTGATGGGGGAGCTGGAGGTGGAGTTTGCGCCGCAGGGGACGCTGGCCGAGCGGATGCGCGCAGGGGGAGCGGGGATTCCGGGGTTCTATACGCGGACCGGCGTGGGGACGCAGGTGGCGGAGGGGAAGGAGATCAAGATCTTCGACGGGGTGGAGTATCTGCTGGAGCGCGGGATTCGGGCGGACGTGGCGCTGGTGAAGGCGTGGAAGGGCGACCGGTATGGCAACCTGGTGTACAGGCGGACAGCCCGGAACTTCAATCCGGAGGCGGCGATGTGTGGGCGCGTGACGATCGCGGAGGTTGAGGTGCTGGTGGAGGCGGGGGAGATTGAGCCGGATTCGGTGCATACGCCAGGGGTGTTTGTGCAGCGGGTGGTGGTGAATGCTGAGCCTTCTAAGAGGATTGAGAAGAGGACGACAAGGGCAGGTGCGGCCTAGCGCCGGCCGGGCGCCACTTCGTGGGTTTTGGACGGCTTCGCCGTGAAAGGCAAATGTTATGGGATGGAGTAGGGCGGAGATGGCGCGGCGAGCGGCGGCGGAGTTGCGGGATGGCTTTTATGTCAATCTGGGAATCGGCATGCCGACGCAGGTTGCGAACTACATCCCGGAGGGCATGACAGTCACGCTACAGTCGGAGAATGGGTTGCTGGGGATGGGTCCTTACCCGGCGGAAGATGAGGTGGATGCGGACCTGATCAATGCCGGGAAGGAGACCGTCACGATGCTGAAGGGCGCCGCTTGCTTCTCGTCGAGCGAATCGTTTGCGATGATACGCGGCGGGCATATCGACCTGGCGATCCTGGGGGCGATGCAGGTTTCGGAGCGTGGCGACCTGGCGAACTGGGTGATTCCGGGTAAGCGCGTGAAGGGGATGGGCGGGGCGATGGACCTGGTGAGCGGGGTGCGGCGGGTGGTTGTGCTGATGGAGCATACGGCTGGCGGTGGCGCGCATAAGCTGCTGCGGGAGTGCAGCTTGCCGCTGACCGGGGAACGGGTGGTTCAGAGAGTGATTACGGATTTGTGCGTGATGGATGTGGGGGCGGACGGCTTTGAGGTGGTGGAGTTGGCGCCTGGAGTTTCGCGTGAGATCGTGGAGGAGCGGACTGGGGCTGCGGTTCGCTTCGCTTGAAGCGAAGGCAAAGCGCTCTCGCAAAGAGCGCGAAGAAAGGCGCCAAGGTGCGCAATTGTTTTTTGCGTCACTTGGCTGCCGTTGCGCTTTGCGACGGAGCTTTGTGGGTGGCCCCATGCATGACGGTAGAGCTGTCATGCATGGGGCACGGGTGGGTTGCTAGCTACTCTTGTGGGCGGCCAGGAGCATGCCGTAGGTGCAGAGAGCGGTTGCCGTGCACCAGGAGCAGAGTTTGCGGAAGACCACGACCTGACGGACGAGGTTGAAGGTTGCCAGGGAACCGTCGGCGAGGAGCTTGGCTTTGAGGAGCTTGCGGGCGGTGGGGTGGTTTTCCGCGAGTAAAACCAAGGCAAGAGTTGTTCCGTAGCTGGCCATGCCGGGGATTGAATCCGGAATGCCAAACGGGTGCGCGGCTTTGGAGCCGGTGATCTCGTCGGAGGCGAAGATCGGGTTGGGTGGGTCAGGCAGGTGCCCCAGGACTCCGAGCTGATGGGCGGCGACGGGAACGAGGGTGAGGAGGGCGGCGGTGGTGGTGGCGATGAGTGCTGGGTTGGACTTGGTGCTCATGCGGACTTCCTTGTCGCGAGCAGGATGCCGCCGGTAGCGGTGAGGGCGAGAGCGCCGAGAGCAAACCAGCCGCGGTGCAGGGAGACGAAGACCTCGGCCGAGGTGCGGGCGGAGCGATCCGCGAATTTGCCGCGTGCGGAGTGGGTACCCGGGACATAGCTGTAGAGGTTGTTGGGGGCGTCGGGGTTGCGAGGTTCGGACTGGATCTGCTGCGCTTTGTAGCCGGTCTTGCCAAGGTACCAGTCGAGGATGCCGGGAATGATCTTCTGGCCGAGGATGGCTTCGACGGTCGGGGTGCCGACCCAGTATTCGCGGCGCGGGGACTTGGCGTAGGCGGCGGCGACCACGACCTGGGCGGCAACCTCGGGCTCAAAGATGGGCGGCACGGGCTGGGTGTTGTGCGGCATACGGTTCTTCACCCAATCAAACTGCGTGGTGTTCATGGCCGGCATCTGGATGACCGTGACTTTGACATTCGATTTGTCGTGCGAGAGCTCGCAGCGGAGGGAGTCGGTGAAGCCGTTGATGGCGTGCTTTGCGGCGCAGTATGCGGACTGCAGTGGGATGGAGCGGTAAGACAATGCGCTGCCGATCTGGATGATGAGGCCCTTGTCGCGGGCGAGAAAGCGCTTGAGCGAGGAGAGGGTGCCGTGGACGAAGCCGAGGTAGAGGACGTCGGTGACGCGCTTGTAGTCGTCCGCGGTCATCTCCTTGACGGGCGAGAAGACGGAGACCATGGCGTCGTTCACCCAGACGTCGATGGGGCCGAGCTGCTGCTCGATCTGTTCGGCGGCGGACTCGACGGCGTTAGCGTCGGATACGTCGGTGGGGATGAAGATGGCGTTGGCGGCGCCCATGGCTTTGCACTCGTCGACTGCGGCGTTGAGGGCTTCGGGGTTGCGGGCGAGGAGCGCGACGGAGTCTCCGCGTTTGGCGAATGCGTGGGCGATGGCGCGGCCGAGGCCGGCGGATGAGCCGGTAATGGCGATGACTTTCGGGGTGTGGGGCAAGAGATCCTCCGCGGCGTAGAGAGGTGCGCGCCTGCGGGGTTAGAGGATTGGGGTGCTGGGGAAGTTGTGTTTGGGGTGGGGGGGAAAAAAGCAACTGCGCTCTCGCAGATTTGCGCGGACAAGTGCGCGGATTTGCGCGGTTGATTACTTGGGGGACCAGGCGAGGCCGTCAGGTTCACCGCCGGCGGAGATGTGGGCGTTGATGGCGAGGGTGTGGAGGTCGAGCACGGCTACGGTGTTGTCGGGGCCGCAGGCGATGAAGGCGCGGGCGCCGTCGGGCTGGACGAGGATGCCGGCGGAGCCGTGGCCGATCGGGATGCGCTTTACCAGCTTGCGGGTGTGCGCGTCGAGGATGACGAGATCGGGGCCGGCGGAGATGAGGACAAGCTTGCCGTCGGGGGTGAACTTGAGGCGGTTGGCACCGGGGACGTTGGGGGTGAGGGTGGTGAGGAGCTTCCTGGCGGGGAGGTCGATGACGGAAACGGTGCCGTCCTGCGCGTTGGCGACCCAGACCTCACGGGCGTCGGGTGAGACGTCGAAGCCTTCGGAGCCGCGGCCTACGGGGATGAGGGTCTGGGTCCAGTCTTTGCGCGGCATGGGCGGCATGCCTGGGGGCGGGCCTTGCGGCGGTGCTCCGGCGGCTGGATGGAAGCCAGGCGGTGGGCCGGGCATGTGCAGAGTTTCGAGAGTCCAGATGCTGACGGTGGCGGAAGAGACATTGGTGGTGACGATGGTTTGGACGTCGGGTGCGACCCAGATCATGTGGGTGCGGTTTTGCCCGGTGCCGAGAATGAGGTCGATCTTTTGCGTGGCAGGGTCATAGCGGCCGAAGGCTTTGGCGGCTTCGGCGGTGAAGTAGAGCTTGCCGTCGACGTAGGTGAGACCGTGGGGGCCGCGCAAGGCGCCGAGATCGATGGACGGGAGCGGCTGCTTGCTGGTGAGGTCGACGACGGCGAGGGTATTGAAGGCGCCGAAGCCGTAGTTGGAGACGTAGGCGCGGGTGCCGTCTGAGGAGGCGATGACCTCGTGGGGGTCGTTGCCGACGGGGACGCGGGCGGTGACCTGGAGGGTCTCGGGGTCGACGATGGCTAGGGTGTGGTCGTGCTTGGAGAGGATGAGGATGGACTGGGCTTGTGCGGCGGTGGTGAGGAGGGTGACGGCGAACAGTTTGGCGATGGTTTGCATGGGATGAATGTACGCCGCATTCAAGGCGTTGAGGCGGACATTTTGAAGAGAGGTCGTTTGCTTCCGCAAACGAAACCCCACCCTTCCGACGATGAACCTGTCGGAAGGATGGGACACCCGGCCTTGACGAAGCCGCCTTCGTAGTACCGTGTTGGTTTGGGGGATCTGGTGCGGGGAACGATGGGCGGAGGTCGGTGGTGGGTGCTGCTGATGCTGCTGGTGTGGTCCGGCGCGGCTGCGGGGGCTTTGCGGGCGCAAGACTTGCGATATCTGAGCCATCAGGCCTGGGGGACCGAGGAGGGTTTGCCGCAGAGTAGCGTGCATGCGATCACGCAGACGCGGGACGGATACTTGTGGGTCGCCACCGAGGGTGGGTTGGTGCGGTTCGATGGGGTTTCGTTCAAGACCTATGGGCGGGCTACGGATCAGGCGTTTCAGAGCGACGATATTTGCTGTTTGAAGGGGACGGCGGATGGTTCGTTGCTGGTGGGCACGGCAAGTGGCTGGCTGCGGATGCGGAATGGCCGATTCGACAAGACGGCGGACGAGTCGTTGGGCCCGGATCAACTTCAGAGCGTGCCCGGCGTTGCGGGGCGGGTGCAGGCGGTGCTGGTCGATCGGTCGGGGTTGAAGTGGGTGGGGACGCGGAATGGGCTGGATGTGGTCGATCCAAAGACGGGGTTGGTACAGGAGGTGCCGGCGCTCCAGGGGGACTCGGTGCTTTGCCTGTTTCAGGATGCGGAGGGGAACCATTGGGTGGGCACGGAGACGAGTGGGTTGCATGTGCTGCGGCGGCTGAAGTTTCGCAGTGAGGCTGAGCTGTCGGGGCTGGCGGTGACGAGCGTGGCCGAGACGAGCGATGGTGCGATGTGGGTGGGCACGCGAGACGATGGCTTGCGGCGTGTGAAAGATGGCGTAGTGACTGAGCCTGTGCCGATGGAGAAGCTTACGAGCGGTGTTGTCCTGTGTCTGGCGGTGGATGGTGCAGAGGGGAAGTTGTGGGTGGGGACTCCGGATGGTTTGAACGTTGTGGATGCGCATGGTGGCGTGAGGAAGATCACGTTGGCGGATGGGTTGCCGGACGACTCCGTACGGTCGATCGGGGAGCAAGCTGGATACCGCAGCGCGATGTGGGTGGGTACGCAAAAGGGCATGACCCGCCTTCCGTACGACCTGGTTGATCAGGTGTTGACGACAAGCAACGGGCTGCCGGGAGACGTGGTGGGAGCGATGCTGGACTCCTCGCAAGGGTTCCTTGTGGCTACTTCAGGGGGCCTCACGTTGATCGGCCGCGATTTGCAGCCGAAACTCCTCCGGGGAGTTGGTTTGGACCACGTGATTATCACCGCGATGAGCATGGATCAACGGGAGAATGTCTGGCTGGCAACGAAGGATGGACGCCTGGGCAGGCTGGATGGGGGAGGTTTCGTTCAGGTCGGGCAATTTCCATCTGACAACGGCGTTGAGGGAATCGTTGCGGACCATAGCGGCAATCTCTGGTTGCGGATGAAGCGAGGGATCCGGCGACTTGCAGTGGACGACGCGAGGCCGTGTGCGGCGACTGGACCCTGCGCTGAGCCGGGGGCGCGATACGGCGTGGCGGACGGTTTGCCGACGGATGAGACGGTGCCGGGTGAGACGTCCGGTGGAGTGCTGACGCAGGAGGGAGAAATCTGGTTTCCTACGCGGCGGGGAATTGCCGTAGTGGATGCGCGGCATCTGCCGTTGGATTCGGTTGCACCGCCGGTGGTGGTGGAGCGGGTGCTGGTGGATGATGTCGCCCAGGCGCCGATGGACGAGGTGAAGATGCCGTATGGGCAGCAGCGGCTGACGGTGGAGTATGCGGGGTTGAGCTTTACGGCGCCGAGCGAGGTACGGTACCGGGTGCGGCTGGAGGGGTTCGACAAGGATTGGGTGGATGCGGGGTCGAAGCGGGCGGCGACGTATACGAATCTGGCGCCGGGGAGCTATACGTTTCGCGTGCAGGCGGTGAATGGGGATGGGGTGTGGAATCGAGCTGGAGCTGAGGTCAGGGTGCTTGTCGTGCCTCCCTATTGGCGTCGGTGGTGGTTTGTGGCACTGGTGCTGTTGGGCCTGGCGGCAGTGGTTGCGGGTGTGTATCTGCTGCGGCTGCGAAGGCTGCGGCGAGACTTCGACGTGGTGCTGGTGGAGCGGAACCGGATGGCGCGGGAGATCCACGACACGCTGACGCAGGATTTTGTGGGCACTTCGGTGCAGCTGGATATCGTCGCGCAGATGCTGCGCAGGGGGAAGACGGAAGCGGCGCTGGAACAGGTGGTGAAGACGCGGCGGTTGGTGACGGACGGATTGGATGAGGCGCGGCGGAGCATCTGGGAGTTGCGGGCAAACGATGCCGGGGATGGATTGCCGGTGCGGTTGCGGCGGCTGGTGGAGCGTGAGGATCTTGCGGGGATTGGGGCGAAGGTGAAGGTGGGGGGAGCGTATCGGCAGCTGGGGCCGACGGTGGAGCGGGAGGTGTTGCGCGTAGCGCAGGAGGCTCTGCAGAACGTGAAGCGGCACTCGAGAGCGACGGAGACGAAGGTCGATCTCCACTATTCGGATGAGGCGGTGCTGCTTACGATTGAGGATAATGGGGTCGGCTTTCGGATGGGGGATGTGCCATCGGGACACTTTGGTCTGGTGGGGATGCGGGAGCGGGCTGAGGTGGTGGAAGGTGAGTTGACGGTCACAAGCGAGGTTGGGTGGGGGACGAAGGTTAGCTTGAGGGTTGTGGCGGGGCGGGCTTAGGAGAAAGACAGAGCCTCGCGCAACGTACGCTAAGAGAGGCGCGAAGGTTCGCGAAGAAAGGCTGAGGGAATGAGTAATGCGATTCGGTTGATGTTGGTGGAGGACCATGCGGTGGTGCGCCAAGGGCTGGCCGCGCTGCTGGGGGCGGAGGATGGGTTGGAGGTGGTGGGTGCGGTGGGTGATGGGGTGGCTGCGCTGGAGATGTACGCGCGCGTGAAGCCGGATGTTGTGCTGATGGATCTGCAGATGCCGAAGATGGGGGGAGTCGAGACGATCAAGAAGATTCGCGAGGGGCATGCGGCGGCGCGGGTTATCGTGCTGACGACGTTCGATGGCGATGAAGACATCTATCGCGCGCTGCAGGCGGGAGCGCGGGCTTACCTGCTGAAGGGCATGCCGGTTGAAGAACTCGTGACCACGATCCATGCGGTACACAAGGGTAAGCTGCATATTCCGGGGCCGGTGGCGGAGAAGCTCGCCGAGCGGGTGAGCGGGCAGGAGCTGACGGCGCGGGAATTGAGCGTGCTGGAGCGGATTGTGGCGGGTCGGGCGAATAAGGAGATTTCGGCGGACTTGTTTATTTCGGAGGCGACGGTGAAAACGCATATCAATTCACTGCTGGGTAAGCTGGGGGTCGCGGACCGGACCCACGCGGCGACGGTTGCGATTCAGAGAGGATTGGTGAGCCACCGATGAAGAGCTTTGTGCTGCCGGACGGGCCCACTGCGCGTGGGGCGGGTATTCCATGCCGTTTTTTCTGGTCGTGGGGGAGGGAGTTGTTTGGGCCTTCCGTTGGTCGCCGGATTGGTTTGCTGGTTTTGTGCGGGTGTTTGGTTGGGGCTGGGTTGGCGCAGGGACGCAAGGGGTGGCGCGCGGCTACGCCGGCGGAGCTGGAGGCGGTGCTGCCGGAGCGGGCGCAGGTGGAGAAGGAACGCATCGAGACGGAGATGCGGTCGGCGACCGGGGTGATCGACGGCAAGGGCCACGTGGTCGCTGCGGTCGTGCTGATTACGGCGGGGTATTCGGCGAATGGAAAGTACTCGCACTACCTGCTGGTGCAGAGCCCACTCAAGGTGGGGGATGTATCGCTGGCTCCGGGGTCGTACGTGATTGGGTGGACACGCGGACAAGATGGGCTGCTGGTGCACTTCTACGTGGCTGAAACCGGCGTTGATAAGGGCATGGTAGTGGCGAAGGCTCCGGAGACGCCGATATCGGTGGTGCCGCTGCGGATTTGGCCACCGGCGGAGAAGAGCGTCATCCAGATTGGGCGTTTTCTGATGCCGTATACGCTTGAGGAGCAGTAGCAAGCAGGGCGCATTGGTGCGCGGTGTTCCCGGTGGATTAGGATGTGAGTGGCTTCGCCGGGAGACGATGGATGAATGGTTTAAAGCGCTTTATTCCGCTTGCTTGTGGTGCCTCTTTGGTTGCGGGTGTGGGGGCGGGAAACGCGTACGGGTTGGGCGACAAGCAGTTTGTGACCTCGACGGCTACGGCGGGGGCGGCGGCGATTGAGGCGGGTGGTAAGGTAGCGCCGATCGTTGTGGATACGGGTGACTGGCCGGGCGTAGGGCTCGCGGTGGGGAGTCTTGCGGGTGATTTGAAGGCGGTGAGCGGGGTTGCACCGGGGGTGCTGCATGAGCTTCCGCGGCATGGTGCAGGTGACGGTGTCGACCTGATCCTGGTAGGAACGATAGGGCGCAGTGCGCTGATCGATCGGCTGATAAAGGACGGGAAGCTGGATGTGAGTGGGGTGAGAGGGCAGTGGGAGGCGTCCGTTACCCAAGTGGTGGAGCGGCCGATGCCGGGGGTGCGGCGGGCGCTGGTGATTGCGGGCGCGGACAAGCGCGGGACGATCTTTGGGGTGTATGGGCTGTCCGAGGAGATGGGGGTTTCGCCCTGGTCATGGTGGGCGGATGTGCCGGTTCGACATAAGGATGCGTTGTACGCGGAGGCTGGGCGCTATGTGGAAGCGAGCCCGGAGGTAAAGTATCGCGGCATCTTTCTAAATGATGAGGCGCCGGCGCTCTCGGGGTGGACGGCGGAGAAGTTTGGCGGGTTCAACAGCAAGTTCTATGTGCATGTGTTTGAGCTGCTGTTGCGGCTGCGCGCGAATTTTCTTTGGCCTGCGATGTGGGGTTCGGCATTCAACGAAGATGATCCGCTGAACCCGAAGCTCGCGGATGAGTACGGGATTGTAATGAGCACGTCGCACCACGAGCCGATGATGCGGGCGCAGCAGGAGTGGAAGCGGCATGGAACGGGGCCGTGGGATTACACGCAGAACGAGCAGGAGTTAGATAACTTCTGGCGCGAAGGAGTTAGACGAAATAAGAATTACGAGAATATCTACACGCTCGGCATGCGCGGGGATGGCGATATGCCGATGTCGGCCTCGGCAAATACGGCTCTGCTGGAGCGGATTGTAGGCGATCAGCGGAAGATTCTGGCGGAGGAAGTGAGTCCCGATCTTACAAAGGTGCCGCAGGTTTGGGCGCTTTATAAAGAGGTTCAGGAGTACTACGAAAAGGGAATGCGGGTTCCGGATGATGTCACGCTGCTTTGGTGCGACGATAACTGGGGGAATATTCGCAGGCTCCCTACGGAGCAGGAACGAAAGCGTGCGGGTGGTGCGGGAATTTACTACCACTTTGACTACGTGGGTGATCCGCGGAACTATAAGTGGCTGAATACGAATCCTATCCAGAAGGTTTGGGAGCAGATGCACCTGGCGGTGCAGTATGGTGCGGACCGGATCTGGATTGTGAACGTCGGCGACCTGAAGCCGATGGAGTTTCCGATTGAGTTCTTCCTGACGATGGCGCGAGAGCCGGAGCTCTGGGGGAAGGACAAGCTGGACGCGTATACCGAGGCGTGGGCGACACGCGAGTTTGGGCCGGAGCATGCCGCGGAGATCGCGCAGGTGATGAACGAGTACACGAAGTACAACGGTCGGAGGAAGCCGGAGCTGCTTTCGGCGGACACGTACTCGCAGGTGAACTTTGACGAAGCGGACCGCGTTGAGGCGGCGTATCGGGACACGGTGGCGCGTGCGGAGAAGATCAGCGCGGAGTTGCCGGAGGATGAGCGCGCGGCGTTCTTCGAGCTGGTGCTTTATCCGGCGAAGGCCTCGTCCATCGTGCAGAACATGTATATCGAGGCAGGACGCAATGCGTTGTATGCGCGTGAGGGCAGGGCATCGGCGAACGCGGCCGCGGACAAAGTGAAGCAGCTGTTTGCCGAGGATGCGCGGATGACGGCAAAGTACAACGGTCTGCTGCATGGCAAGTGGGATCACATGATGGACCAGACGCACCTTGGGTATTTCTTCTGGCAGGAGCCTCCGCTGAATGCCATGCCAAAGTTGACGCAGGTTCAACCGGCGGAGCAGCCGGTGATGCGAATGGCTGTGAGCGGCGATGACAGGATGGGATTGCCGAAAATGTCGATGACAATCGAAGAGTACAGTCGGCAGAGGCACTTCGTCGATCTGTTTAGTTCGTCCGGCAAGCCGTTTCAGTATGCGGTAACGTCGTCGGTGCCCTGGCTGTCGGTGAGTTCTGCGGGTGGAGATGTGACCGCGGACACTCGCGTGTTCGTCGACGTCGACTGGGCGAAGGCGCCGATGGGTAATGCGAATGGAACGCTGACGGCGAAGGCAGTGGGTGGTCCGAGCTATGCGATCGAGGTACGGGCCGTAAAGCGTGACGCGGTGCCAGCGGGGGACTTTGTCGCGGCGGATGGCGAGGTGACCATCGACGCGGAGCATACGAGCGCAATGACGGCTGCCGACGGAGTGAAGTGGGAGGTGCTGCCGGGGTTCGGGGAGACGCTATCTGGGATGGAGACGTATCCCGTGCTCACGGCAAGTACGATGGACCCGGCGAAGAGCGCCTGCATGGATTACAAGATGGACCTGTTCGACGTCGGAGCGATGGACGTTACGCTGACCATTGCGCCTACGCTGAACTTTGTGCCGGGCAGGGGACTACGAGTTGCAGTAGGGATGGATGGAGCAGCACCGCAGGTGGTGGATACGCTGGGGAAGGATGCGGAAGGGGATTGGTCGAAGTGGGTGAGCGACGGGGTGCGGCGGGTGCATGTGCCGGTGAACGTAAGTGCAGCGGGCGAGCACACGCTGCAAGTTTGCCGGGTGGATGCGGGTGTTGCGTTGGAGCGCGTGACGGTGAGTAAGGGCAAGGTTCCGGCGACTTACCTGGGGCCGCCGGAGAGCTATCGAGCGCAGTAGGCTGTGAACTCCGGAGGCGGCTAGATGGAGATGTCGCGGCTGAGGAGGGCGGCGGCCATCTCCGGAAGTTCGAACCGCTGGCTGGGCGTGGGGTCATAATCGAGGAAGACACGGTTGGAGCCGCGATTAATGTTATCGAGGAGAAAGTCGGCAGAGAAGTAGCAGCGTAGCCCACCTTGGAACTCGACGACGATGCCGTCACTTACAACACTGGTTTCGCGGATCAGGCGGTTCATGGAATTTTTCTTCCTTGGTTTTTCTTCTGTTTTGGATTGCCCGGGCATCACCATTCAAACGGGATGGAAGCTTCTTGTATATAGCAATGACCAGTTAGTTTGTAGGCTTTAGACTACGGAACGGGAGAGCCTCGAACGGGGAAGCTGACTACTGTGAACGTGGGTGTAGTTGCAATGTATCCTGCGGCGGCGGAAGGAGCAAGCGATTCGCTGGGGCCTCCCGCCGACGCGGATACCTGCTGTTAGTTTTCGACGGATACAACGATCGGCATGGAGACCCAGGTGTTGTTGCCAATGTCGTGGCCCCAGAGCTGCAGGGTGTGCGGACCATTGCTGAGCGTGGTGGTATCGAGTGAGTAGAGCCAGGGGCCGCCGGTGACACGGTGGGTTCCGACCTCCTGCCCGTCGACCATGAGGTAGGAGCCGGCGCTATCCAGCGTGAGGGTGTTCGCGCCGGTGATGGTGATGTTTCCAGCCTGCGTCAATCCGGTTCCGGGAGAGACGATCCAAATCTTTGTGGACGCGCCTGCGGAAGGGGCTGCTCCCGCCGGCACGGATGGAGCCGGGGCAGGTGCAGGAGTTGGCGTGGGTGTCGGAGTCGGCTTGGGCGCGGGTGCAGGAGGCGCGGGTGCAGGAGGCGCGGGTGCAGGAGGTGCGGGTGCAGGAGGCGCAGGAGTTGGGGTTGGTGGCGCCGTCGTTTCACCGTAGGAGGGAACGAAGGTGCCCGCTGCGGCGTAGATGGACATGATGATCGGGTCGTTTGGCTGCCACCAGTCGGCGTGTCCCATCAGAATATCGCCAGTGTGGACCTGGCTGGTAAGTTGCGGGATCGCAGCATCGAGAGTCCCGGCGGCGACGTCGTTGACGAGATTTGCGCTGAAGGCGTTGGGGTAGTAGTCGTGAACGGAGGCCGGCGTTCCCTTTGCGGCGAGATAGATGAAGCTGGCGAAGGGCGCGGTGTAGGCGTAGTGCAGCGGAGTCGATTCTTCCGGAATGAGGAGCGACTGCGGCATGGCCGCGGCAGCCTGCTTGAAGATGCTGGCGACGAGGGTTCCGCCGTTTACGTCGACGGAGGAGTCGATGTAGAAGAGCGTGGTGCCCCAACGGTTATACGCATACTGCATTTTCTTGATAAGTTGCTCAGCGACGGCAGAGTCCGCAAGGTAGTTCTGCGAGGCGGTGCCATTGGAGTTGAGGGTGAACTGCTGCGGGCGGACGCAGACCCCGACGCGAATGCCGGCAGAGGTCATGATCTTGAAGTAGGCGTCGTCGAGCTTCATGCCCTTGTACGGCGATCCGGGAACGGTAATGACGCTTTCCATCTCGGGCGCGATGGTTGCGATCTGATCGGGTGAGCAGACGTAGCTGGTGGTCTGCGGATATTGCTCGCCTTCGATGTCCCACGTGATGGTTCCCTGCGCGTTCATGTTTTTGACGTCGCTCACGTTGAGCTCAGCCTGTGCGAGCATGCGAGCCTGGAAGGCTTCGAGGCCGGCGGCTGTCGTGATGTTGACGGAAGAATCGTTCCACCAACGGCGCGGGTTGGTGGGATATCCGCCGGGGGAGTTCGTATTGCCGTCGCCGCCCGCAGGTGAACTGGCGAGGTAGACGGTGCCGATCGCACGACGGTCGGACCACTTGAGCTCCGACGGGTAGGTTTCAGACCAGCTCGCGTAGGCGTCCGAGGCGATGGCGGAGGTCGCGGTTCCGGCGGCGGTGAATCGGAGCGAGACCGTGAAGCTGTCGGTCTGACCCGGCTTGACGGGGCGGTTGTTGTGCGGGAGGTACGAGGCGAGCGAATCAGGGCTGGTGCCACTCACGAGAGGCGTATAGGTGTAGCCGACGCCCGTGGGCTGGAAGCCCGAGTAGAGGGGCTCCGTGGCGGAGGGAGCGACCGCGGTGACCTGCCCGAGGCCGTAGTTGGCAACGGTGACGCCGGGGGCGGAGGTGTTATCGGAGAACTGGTTATCAGTCGTGTTGGTGAAGCCTGCAGGAAGGGTCGGGAAGTGTAGGTTCATCGGATAGATGGACGCACCATCAAAGATGATTCCCGATCCGGCGTTGTTCGTCGTGCTCACGACCATGTTTAGGTCGTTTCCAGACTGAACGAATTGCGTTGTTATTTTGCCCCAGGAATAGTTGTAGGTAAAGGAATGGTTGGAGGCGTCCCAGGTGCGGCCGTTGTTATTTTCGCCCCAGCCGTATTGGCCGGTCGCAATCACGTTGCCGCTGAGGTCGGTGGACTGCATGTGCCAGATGTGGAAGGCATCGGCAGGATAGAGGTTCAGGTTCTCGAGAGTGACTCCGTTGTAGCTAAGGCTCTGGATGCCGTTCGAACCGTAGGAGACCTGAAGTCCGGCCTGCGCGTAAGCTGCTTGGTTGGTAAGTGGAGTGAGCATCAGGAGCGTAGGGAAGAATAACCCAAGCAACCTGGACTTCGGGAAAGCACATCTCATCGTCGTAGCCTCAGTAAGTGGCATGTTGAACATGTCAGTTCGCACATGGGGTTTGACACGGTCTCCTGTTGGCGCAGGAAGGCGTGCATCGATAGCAGATGTAATCGTTCAGTGGGCTTACGCCGGGGCGAGCAGATGCAGAGAGTCACTCGGACCTCGCATCGAGAATGGGTGCCTGTGTTCGGTTCAAGCTGTATTTTCTTGTCCCGGCGAAGCTGAGAATACCATCGGGTATACCCGGTAAATCTGTAGCACTTCCGTGAAAATACTTCCCACTTTTGCTGCTTTGCTCTTCGTCAAGAGCCGACAATCCGCATCCAATTTCCAGATAAAGTCTTGAGTACATCCTTGTTAATCTTCGGTTTTGCTTTGGGGTCCAGATGAGAGCGTCTTATCGCTTTGGAAGTGGTCGTGTCGGTCAAGTACTGGCATTTTGTTTGCTTGGGTTGGTCGACTTGTTGGGAGCTTCCGGACAGGCGGTGAAGCCGGTCGTCGTCTGGCCGCAACCGGCTGCGATCCCCTACCAGACTCCTTTAAGCAGCCTGCAACTCGACGCGAGGCCGTTGTCTGCCGCGCCGGTGCAGGTACCGCTGACGACCTCTGCTAATGTGATGGGGGTCACGCAGCCCGGTTACGTCTTTCTGGGTGGGTTCGACTACGATAGCTGGGCTTATGCGGAGGAGTTGATTGGAAGCTCGATCTCGTGGCAGGGCATCCCTTTCACGGTCGGACCGGCGAATGAGAACGACGTGGTTTCGAGCACCACGGTACCGCTGCCAGCGGGGACATTTGGCAAGCTGCTGATGCTTGGGGATATGGTGAACAACATCAGTCCGTCGGTTGAGACCTTTACTGTTACGTATACGGACGGCACCACAACAACGGTGCAGCAGGGCATGAGCGATTGGGTGAATCCGCGCAACTACCCGGGTGAGACCGTGGTGCAGTGCTATCCGTGGCGACATAATCTGGACGGAACGAACGACGAGAACTCGGTGTGCGCGTATGGCTACTCGATCACGCTGGATCCGACGAAGACGGTGTCGAGCCTGACGCTTCCCGACAATCGCGACATCGTCATGATCTCTTTTGTGCTGGTGCCGCCCGTGGTGCAGGGAACCATGACCTACAGTCCATCCGAGGGCGCGGTGCTGCCCTCGGGTACGCAGACATTGAACGCAAGCTTTGCGCCTGAGAACACCGCGGCCTACGCGAGCACGACCGCACAAGTGCCGTTGACGGTGACTCCGCTGGCTGAGCCGATTACTCCGGTTGTGGCGTGGGCAACCCCTGCGCCGATCGTAGTGGGTACACCGCTGAGTTCCGTGCAACTGAACGCGCAGGCTGGGGTGCCGAATGGGCCGGTTATGGTTCCGATTGTGCCGTCATCCCGGGTGAATGCAATCTATACCGATGGTTCTCACTTCAACGAGAAGGGAGTCAGCGGCGAGAGTGTGAACGGAGTGTATCTTGCGTACTCGGCCGAGCAGCTGGGTGCCTCTCTCTCCTACGCGGGATTCACGTTTACGCTGGGTCCGCTGGCGGTGCCGGATGCGGCTACGAGCGCTACGATCCCCGTACCATCGGGCAGCTACTCGACCTTATACCTGGTGGGTGCCGGGGCGAACGGATCGCAGCTGAACCAGCCGTTCACAATCAACTACGCAGATGGTACGACGAGCGTAGACGATGTAAGCCTGAGCTCATGGGATTCCCCGCAAGGCCTTCCCGGCGAGACGGTGCTGGCACAGACAAGCTACGCCGACACGTCGGCCGGGGATACTGTAAGCGGCACATACGATGTGTACGGCTACCAGGTTCCTGTTGACCCAACACGCGTTGCGACGAGTGTCACGATGCCGGCGAACACGAACGTGGTGATTCTTGCGCTGGGCATTGGAACCGCCGGCAATGCTCCGGTCGATGGGACGTACCTGTATAACCCGCCGACGGGGACGGTGTTGCCGCTGGGAGTGAATCCGCTTAACGTGGCGTTTACTCCGGCTGACGCGACGGACCTTGGACCGGCTACGGGTGCGACCACCATCGATGTGGTGAAGCCGACGCTGACGGTAATGGCGAACAACGCAACCAAGGTCTACGGCACGCCGAACCCGGTCTTCACCGGCAACATCACCGGTGCTAATTCGGGTGACACATTCACCAAGAGCTTCAGTACGACAGCGACGCTGAGTTCCAATGCCGGCACCTACGCAATTGTGCCTTCGGCGCAGGGAAGCGATCTTGGAGCGTACCAGGAGGCGATCGTCGATGGCACCTTGACGATTACGCAGGCGCCTGTGAATGTGACTGCTACAGAGAGCGCAAGCGGCGAGATCCAGGGGCAGCCGCTTACCTTCACGGCGAACGTGCAGAGCACAACGACGGGCACCCCGACCGGCACGGTGCAGTTCGTTAGCAATGGCACAAGCCTGGGCTCCGCACCTTTGGTGAATGGAGTCGCTACGCTTAGCACGCAGGCACTGGCGGTCGGAAGCGACACGGTCGTCGCCCAGTACAGCGGCGATATCAACTTCCTTCCAGCGAGTGCGAGCACGGGGGGAGCGATTGCCGTAACATCGGCTGACTTCACGTTTACAGCGCCGCAGGGGTTGGTGATCACGGATACCTGGGGCAAGGTGGCAACGCTGACGCTGCATGTCGCTCCAATGTCGAGTGTTTATTACTCCACGATTTCGTTCTCGCTGCCGACCCCCTTGCCGCCGTTTGCCACATCCGCGTTCTCACCGGCAACTGTGGCGGCAAATGCGGGCCCGCAGGATATTGTCCTGACCTATAACAGCCAGTTGCTGCAGACGATGCAGCGAGCCCCAATAGACCGACAGATGCCGTGGGTACCGCTCACCTGTGGATTGGTGCTGCTCCCTCTTGCCGGCTTGAAGCGCGTAAGGCGAATCCGCGGTATGCGGCTGATCATGATGGTGCTGATCACGGTCGCCTTCGTGCCCATGCTGAGCGGATGCGGGTCCGGTTACAAGAGCGGAGAGTTTCCGCTGACGGTGACCGCGACCGATGGCATGCACACACACTTGCTGAGCTTGACCCTGGATCTTCAGGCTCCATAAGTAGTGCCCTGACGTGATGGCCACTCGCGCCACGGGCGGAGTGGCCATCACCTTTTAATACATGGGTTGAGCGGATTGCAACGCGAAGGTAAGCCCTAGTCCGAGAGGTAGGCGGCTGCGACCTCCGCAACCCGGGTGCGGAACCGTTGCCAGGTGAAGTATTCCGCGCGAGCGCGCGCTTCAGTACGCATGGCTGTAAGCAGCGCGCGATGATCCAGTGCCCAGGCGATGCGTCCCGCCAGGAGGTCGGGCCGACGTGGCTCAATGACGAAGCCCTGGATTCCGTCTTCGATGAGGTCAGGCGCGGCGGTGTGCGTAGTGGAGAGAATGGGAAGTCCGCAGGCAAGCGACTCGAGCAGCACCTGCGCGAAGCCCTCCGCAACCGAAGGAAAGACGAAGAGGTCGGCGGCCTGGTAGGCGGAGATTAAGTCTGCTGAACTGACCGATGGGCGGATGGTAATCCGGTCGGCAAAGGGCTTGAAGAGAGCAAGGTCGTCGACGACGCGGCCGCAGATGGTGAGGTGAACCCGGGTGGAGTCCATCAGGCGAAGCGCTTCGAGGAGATACTTGATCCCTTTGCGCTGATTAATTCGGCCGACGAAGAGTAGCTCGAGCTTGGCGTTGTTGGGCGGATTCGGCGCGGGGTGAAAGCGCTTCAGGTCGACCCCGTAGGGAATGACTGTGATGTCTTCCGCATCGGCACCGTGCTCGACGAGAGAGGTGCGGGTAAAGCTGGATGCAACGATGTACTTGGAGGCCATCGAAGTCTCGGCGACCAGATGGTTGTAGTCTTCCTCTGGCAGGGCGAGCTCCCACTCCTGCTCAAGCGATGCAGCGCAGTCAGGATGTGCGGCAAGCTCTTCGGAAAGAATGCGGCGCATGGTGGCAGGATGCGGATGTACCTGGAAGAGCATTGCCGGCCGGCCGTAAGCGCGGATGGAGTCGAAGCCGTAGTAGCTGTAGGTGATCAACCCCGCATTCCTGTGCCGCGCGAGCTTGCCGGCGGTGCGGCCAAGGTTTGCATCGGCTGCTCGTTGCGTGGTGCGGCGCAACGGAAGCGGAATGCGTGGAAGCTTTTCGAGCGCGAGGATGCGGAGACCGTCGAGCAGCTTCAAGTGAACTTCACGCGACGGAATGGTGCTGCTGCGGCGCGAGAGCATGTCTGCCAGCGAAGGCGAGAGCTTTTCTGCAAGACGTTGTGCCCAGGCGTAGTTAGAAGGAAGAAAAAGATCGGTAACGAGGGCTTCGAGCAGGCCGGCGTCTGAGAGCGCGATGGCAAGCTGATAGGCGTCGCGTGCGCCGGCATGAACGACGACCGCCTTGCGCGGTGAGCGGCCGGCGACAACGTTGCGCGGCGTGTTAACGGGTTCGACGAGAGCGGATGGCATCAGGAGATTCTGTCTTCGCGTTTAGGCTAACAGCGTATCGAAGTGGTGCTTTAGTTGCGATGCTGTGGATGACCAGGTAAAAGCGCCCGCGCGCTGGCGTCCGGCACTTCCAAAGTGTGCGCGCGCGGCTTCATCGGTGAGGAGAGACATAAGCGCATCGACATGGGCCTGTGGGGAAGCGGGGTCGGCAAGAAGTGCGGCCTCGCCCGCGATCTCCGGAATGGAAGAGCTGTTGCTGGCGACGACAGCCGTGCCGCAGGCCATGGCTTCGACGACTGGAAGGCCAAACCCCTCGTACCGAGAGGGAAACCAGACCACGGTGGCTGCAGTGTAGAGAGCGTGCAGCGCCTCGTCCGTAACGAAGCCGAGCAGCCGAACCTGTGGGCCAAGGCTCCGTGCGCGAACTGCGTAGGCTGGACTGGTGTGGTTCACGATGGCGATGACCAGGTCGGGAAAACGCCGCAGAATGAGCGGGATGGCAGCCAGGATCAACTCCGCATTTTTGCGGTAGTGGAGGCCGCCGGGTACGAGTATGTAAGGCCGCTCGTTGAGACCGGCCTCTGCGAGATACTGAAGGCCCGCAGCTGGGACTTGCTGGAAGAAGTGAGGAGTTACGCCGTTATGAACCGTGCGAATACGATCGCGGAGTGAAGGGAAGAAGTGTGCGAGACGCTCAGCAGAGAAGTGTGACACGGTGTGAACCATGTCGACGCGGCGCGCCAGCTTGCGGTAAAGCAACTCCCATTTGAGCCTCGTCTTCCAGTAAGCGGAGTCGCGCACGTGCGCGCCGTCTTCGAAGTAAGCGGCATCATGCATCGTCGTGACTAGACGGGCGCGCTTAGTCGGCACATAGGATTCCCCTGTGCAGTAGACGATGTCGGCCTCAGGCCAGAAAGCCTCGGCCTTTGGGGCGTCGAGCAGGAACCAACGGGCTTGTTGTCGGCTGGTATCGCTAGCGAAGGTGTGAGTTTGGTACGAGAGCCAGGGCTCAGCTACCAGAGGAATGACGGTTCGCTCATCGTTGGCGTCTGCAAGCACATGCAAATTTACATCAGCACGGGATGCAAGATGCTCCGTGATCTGCCGGGCAGTCCGCCCGGCTCCAGTCGAGTTGTGAATGTTCCGAAGATGAACGTAGGCAAGGAGATTGAGCCTTCTTGCCGCTGCTGTGGCCGATGATTGGGCGGGTGCAGGCAGAGAGACTTCAAGTACAGCCATCGTAATCACATCTCTCCATAGTAGGGGTGCAGATAGCCAGGTCGGTTCGCCATAGACCAGCTGGAAGTAATGCTACGCGACAAGGACGAAGATAGTGCCGATCAGGATGAGAAAGCAGACGTACCATCCTGCGAAAGCAATCAGCGTGCCAAATTTGGAGGGCGGAGAGGGGTGGTCCATGCTGAGCTGCATCGGTTTTCCATTGAAAATTGGTATGCAGGCTCTGGTGTCTCTCGTTATCTGCTGTGGGCCTCTTGCGGGGTCGCGAAAATAGGATTGACGTGAGGACTTGCCCTGCAACGACTTACAAGCGTATCTATCGTGAAACTAGATCTACGCTATCGTCATCGAGTAAGATGCAGGGTGCCAAAAAACGGGGACGGTCGTGTCGTCACTTGCCGACATGATACATCCTTTGGCCTACCAAAACCGTTCTTAGCGGTGAGGACCTAGATGAGAAACATGATGCTTAGAGGCTTAGTGGTGTTAGCCGGTTTTGCCGGGATGATGGCGGCGCAGGAGCCTACCCTGGGACCGAGTCAGCAGGCAAGCCAGCAGCCTGCGCAGCAGTCCGCAGTCTCAGATGTTGGGCAGATGACTCTTCAGCATCGTGCGCCGGCTCCGACGCAGTACGTTCTTGGTCCCGGCGATGAGATCAACCTGCACGTGACGGACATGGAAGAGATTTCGGATAAGCCGATTAAGATCGGTCCAAACGGAAATGTCGACATACCTCTTGCCGGCGAGATACACGCAGGCGGCCTCACCATCGATCAATTCCGAACAGCGCTGGCCACCAAGCTCTCCAAATACATCACGTCCCCGGAAATCTCGGTGAACTTGACGCAGGGTGGAAGCTCTCCCGTGTCGGTGGTGGGTGAAGTGAATAATCCCGGGGTGCATCAGATTGAAGGCACGAAGAGATTACTGGAGGTAATCTCGCTGAGCGGTGGACTGAAGCAGGACGCTGGACCGAAGATTATCGTCACGCGTGCTCCGCGCTGGGGCGGCATTGAAGGTACAGATGCGACCATCGATCCGGTTAGCGGCTACACGACGGCCACCTTCTCAGTCGACGAGCTCATGTCGGGCAAGGTGCCACAAGACAATATTGTGGTCGAGCCGAATGATGTGGTGTCCGTACCCAAGGCTGATCTTGTCTACGTGGTAGGCGACGTTAAAAGGGCTGGCGGCTTCGCGCTGACAACTCACCCCACCGTGACCTTGCTGCAGGCGCTCGCACTCGCCGAGGGGTTGGGGCCAGACGACAAGGCCAGCGACTCTAAGATCTTGAGGGCTGTGCCGGGTGGTGACGGTACCCCGCGTGAGATTCCCGTGAACGTGAAGAAAGTTCTGGCCGGCAAAGCTCCAGACATGCCGCTCTATCCGAACGACATCCTGTTCATTCCCAATAGTGCAGTCAAGTCGGCCTCGCGCCGTGCGATCGAAGCTGCCATCGGCGTTGGATCCGGAATTTTGATCTACCGGTAACGCTGCACCACCCACCTGCCTGACTGAATTGGAAGGTTGCCATGAAGCCTAGTTCCCTCGACCGCGAACCCGTTCGCTTAGAAGCCGTGCACCCACGCGAGTTACCGCCCCCGGCGGCGCGTGTGTACGAACCCGCAGAGCCCGTACACGAAACCCTGATGGCAGAGTATCTGCGGGTGTTCAAGCGTCATCGCGGGTTGATCGCCCTATGCGCCTTTGTGGGCATTTTGCTCGCGCTGCTTGCGGGCGTCACTTCAGAGCCTCTCTACCGAACGCGCACGTCGCTCGAGATCAAATCCCTGAATGGCGATTTTCTCGATATGCGATCGGTCGCCCCAACAGGGGACAACTCTTCGCCCGACAGCGACACGAATCTGCAGACGCAGATCAAGCTGCTGGAAAGCGATACGTTGGCGAAGGATGTATCCGATAGATTGATGAGTGCGCCGCATCCGGCGTTCCTTCAGCGGCAGGATCTGATTGCGAAGGCGGAACGTGCTTTGCATCTGCCCGGCTCGAAGCCGCTTTCCTACGCGACGTTGGTCGCAGATACTGCGAATCGTGTGAAGGTGAAGCCGCTGGGATTGACGCGACTGATCGAAGTTACATGCGACTCGTACGACGCGAAGTTTGCGGCAACGTACTGCAACACGTTGACCGCTGCTTTCGAAGACGAGGACATGGAGACGCGGTCTTCTGAAGCAATGAAGACAAGCGAGTGGCTGACCAAGCAGGTCGCGGATGTGCGTGAGAAGGCGCAGGCCACGCAGAACCAGCTGGAACAGGCAGTCGGAAACAACGGACTGATGCTGAGCACCGCCCCGGACTCGGTAGGTGAAGATAAGCTTCGTATCCTACAGGATGAGTTGGTGAAGGCAGAAGCAGACCGCATGCAGAAGGAAGCTCAGACGCAGGTTGCGAGCTCCGCGGCAGTCGATTCCTTGCCAAGCGTGCAGGATAATCCGGCCCACCAGGCGGCGGAACTGAAGCTCGCTGATCTGCAGGCGCAGGTGGCGGCGCTGGTTCCGCCCTTGACGGAAGCGAACCCGAAGGTCATCCATCTGAGATCCGAGATCAAGCAGGTGCAGGCCCAGTTGACGGCGACTGAGAGCAACAGTACCCATCGCGAGACAAACGAGTATGCCGCCGCGAAGGAGCGAGAGGGCATGCTGCGCGCGGCCTACCAGGCCCAGGCTTCGACGGTCTCGTCGGATTTGCAGAAGGCTGCGCAGGTAAGCCTGCTGCGCCGTGAACTGGACTCTGAACAGACGCTGTATCAGACGCTGCTGCAGCGCGCCAAGGAAGCAGGTTTCGCCTCGGCAATGCAGGCTTCCACTATTCGCGTGGTCGATCCGGCCAACCTGCCGAAGGTTCCGTTCTCTCCGCAGCGTGGCCTGGCAGGTGCCGTAGGCCTTGCTCTCGGCTGCATGTTCGGCGTTGGCTTCGCCTTCTACAAGGAACGGAACAACAAGGTATTCCGCATGCCGGGTGATGTGGAGCGCTACCTGCATGTGCACGAGATTGGCGTCATCCCGGCAATCCAGCGTGGGCGTACTCTCTCTGTGATGGGGAGCCCGCGTCTGCCCGGGAAAGCGCTACAGGAGAAGCCACACACGGCACACGAGACCGCGGTTCAGTTGACCGGCTGGAACGATCGCTTCTCCATTGCAGCGGAAGCGTATCGCAACGCAACTCTGTCGATACTTCTCTCAGATACCAGTAAGCGCTCGCGCAGTTATGTCGTGTCCAGCCCAAGTGCGGGCGAGGGCAAGACCACGATCGTCTCGAACCTGGGTGTGGCGTTGAGTAAGTCGAAGCTGCGTGTAGTCGTCGTGGATGGCGACCTGCGCCGTCCGAACCTGCATCGCGCCTTCGGAATGAGCAACACCTATGGACTTCGCAACATTCTTCGCGGCGAAGTGGATCTCGAGAAGACCAGGGCGGAGAGTCTTGTCCTCCCGACTGCGCTGCCGAACATCTCGATCATCCCGGCCGGTGAAGGTACTGAAGACTCCGTCGAGTTGTTGCACTCTTCCTACTTCGGGTCGCTGCTCGCACGACTGACACGAGACTTTGACATCGTCCTGATCGATGCACCGCCGCTTCTGCACATGGCTGACGCACGCATTCTCGCAAAGCAGAGTGATGGCGCGATCCTCATCTTCCGTGCAGGCGAGACAACCCGCGATCAGGCCGTGAGCGCGCGAGACCTGATCGACCACGACGGAGTACGTTTGGTCGGCACCATTCTGAACGACTTCGATCCCAATCGCGTCGGACAGCGCAACTATTACCAGTCTTACTATCGCTACCAGCAAGGAACCCCCGACAAGGTGGCCGCCGCGATATGAGCGACTTCGCGTCCGCTGTGATGCCAATGCAGGAGCAGCTGGGTGACGGGGTAGGCGTCGCCGACCTCGGCACCGACGGCCTTGCGCCCATAACCGCGGCGACTGCGGTGCCTCTGCCTCCTATGGGCGAGGTCTCCAATCGTGCGCTGCCGGGGCATGTGGCCAGAAGGGTGATCGGCGGCACGTCTACGTTGGGTGCCGGTGTACTGATCGAGCGCGGCACAGGCTTCCTTGCAAACATCCTTGCGGCCCGCTTCGGCGGCGTGCAGACGTTCGGCGCTTACTCCCTGGCGATCTCAACAGCCAACCAGATTTCAACCTATGCGGCGGGAGGCATCGGCGCGACGGCTGCCCGCTTCTCAGGAAAGTATCAGTACGGCACCGAGGGATACCCGACGCTGGCGCGCTCGCTTGCGATTGTCTCGCTGTTCTCTGCAGCCGCGGCCTCTGCGGCACTTTGGCTGGGGGCCGTCCCGCTTGCACATCTGCTCGGCAAGATGGAGTTGACTGGGCTGTTGCGCTGGGCTGCGTTGTCGGCCGCGGGAATCATCCTGCTGGAGTGCGCTCGCGGGTTCTTCGTGGGCCAGCGCAGGCTGCTCGCCTTGCTGTTGCTTTCTGTCATCGTTGGCGGTGGCATGGTAACTCTGCTGCCGGCCGCTGCAAAGACGCACAGCGCGGTGCGAATGATCGTGACGCAAGGCAGCATCACCACCTCTGCCGTGATGATCTGCCTGCTCTTTGCAGGTCCGCTCGGTCTGTATGCTGCGACGAAGGGACAACGTCTGCCGCTTGGTCCGATGTTGAAGGAAGTTTGGTCCTTCGGGTTGGTGCAGCTCGCGGGGCTAGTTGGTGCGAATGTCGCAGGCTGGTGGTTGATGACGCTGGTAGCACGCGAGGATACGACGCTGGTGCAGATGGGCTTCTTCGCCATCGCGAGCCAGATGCGCAACCTCGTGGGTATCGCGCCGAGCCTTCTCACCGAGGGGAGTTACGCGGTGATGGCGGATCCGGATGGCGAGGCGCAGAAGACTCCGCACCGCGTGATGGCGCTTTGCAGCTACGCTTCACTCAGTGTCGCGATGATGCTTGCCGCGGTTGGCATCGTGGTTGTGCCGTGGATGCTAACGCTGCTTTACGGAAAGACGTATGCGCCGGCAGCGATGACGGTCGCGATCGGCCTGGCGATTGCCGTGGTTCACATGGGAAACGCGCCCGCTGCTGCCAGGCTCACTATTGTTTCGATCAAGTCGACGGGCGTAATCAACACCGTTTGGGCAGTCTTTGTGGCGGCTGCCGCTAGTCTGTTTCTCATCTACGGCGGTGGCGCCTGGCAGGCGATGGCGATCTACTTCGCCGGGCACGTGCTCTCATCAACTCTGGTGCTGATTACGCTGAAGCGGAAGGACCATGTTCCCGCCGGGATGTCGCTTCTGTTCGGCTTTGCCACCGTGAGTACCGCCGCGTTGGCGTCGCTTGCCTATGTGCGAATGGTTCGCCCACAGTTCGCGTTGCAGGTGACCGGCATGATGGCGCTCGTGGCAGGTGGATCGATGATTGGCATATACCTGTTCGGGAAGCGCTATGGCTGGATGCCTTCGGCAGCCGCATTCAGAAGGCTCGGCGATAGTGTTCTGTCGCGGCTTCCAGGGAGGCAACGTCATGTTTGAGTTGATGCTTGTGGCGGCGGTCGTGGTCGGCATCGGTGGAGCTGCCATCGCATATGACGGGAGCCGCGACGTCTTCCATCCGCTCATCTTCATTGGGCCGATGCTGGCATTTCTCTACGGCTGGATGCCGTGGAAGCTGCTGCAAAGCGGCGGCCTTGCCAAGTTCTTCGATGGAGAGCAGTTGCTCTTCGTACAGACGCTTTACCTGCTTGGGGTAATCGCTTTCGTCGTAATGTGCCTGAGCGTCGGCGTGAGACTCCGAGAGAAGAAGGCAGAAGTCTTAACGCTGTCAAAGCGAGTCTGCCAACGATTGCTACTTTGCGCAGTCGTCGTCGGCGGTATTGGTCTGACTTGCTGGGGCATCACCATCCACAACGTCGGCGGCTTCGTGAATGCGTTCAGTACCTCCTACGCAGGTGGATACGATGCGAGCGGATATGTTCGCGACGGGAGCCTGCTGCTACTGGTTGGCATTCTTTTCGCGATCACTTCGTTCTCAGCCGGCGGGCCGAAGCTGACCAGTGTTGCTGTTGGCTTGCTGTTCGGCATCCCGTGGGCTTCGAGTGCGCTACTGATGGGGCGCCGTGGCCCTACGTTTGGATTAGTGGTTGTGCTTGCGATGGGATGGTTTCTCAATCGCAAAAAGCGTCCTCCGTTGTTGGCGGTTGCGATCGGGGGTTTCTGCCTGGGCTGGCTTGTACTCTTTCTGGTTACAAACCGCAGCAGCATCTATATCGGCTCCAGCTTCGAGATGAAGACGAACGTCGATAACGTGGTTGATACCGCGGACAACAGCAACGAGTACATCTACGGCAGCGGTAGCGTGTTGAGCTCGAAGGCGCGGAATCACTACTACTGGATGCGCCGTTATCTTGCGCAGGTGACCGTGCGGCCAATTCCAAGCGCGATCTGGCCGACCAAGTACGAAGACTTCGGCGTGCCGGAACTGCTGGTGAACGCGGGCACGGGTGAAGGATTCGGGTCGACGTTAGGATGGGTGGGTGCGCCGGGTTCAGCGCCTGGAATCATTGCCGACCTGTGGGTCGAGGTCTGGTGGTTTGCCGTGCCGATCATGGGTCTGCTGGGCTGGGCCTACGGCAAGGTTTGGAAGAATGCGGTATTACGCGGCGGCCCCTGGGCGAGCGAGTACGTGATGATCTCGGCGCTTTCCATCTACCTGGTCATGCAGACCGGTGAAGCAGTCATCTTCCGAACCATCATGCTCTCGGTGCCGTGTTGGCTGAGCTGGCGCTGGGCCCTCGAGGACAAGCGTGTCGCAAGCACCCGGAGGCCCTGGATCTTCCCACGCAGGGAGATGCAGGTGGCTGGACCCCGAAGGATCATGCTTCGACCAGAAGCGTTGAAAGGAACTCCTCATGCCTGATGTTGGCCTCAAGCCACGGTGCCGAGTCGCCGTAATCTGGATCGACTGGTACGCCTATCATGTTGCGCGATTTCGCGGACTTGACTCCGCGCCCGCTCTCGCGGGACGAGTGTGCGGAATCGAACTGGTCGGGGGCATCGGTGTTCACGCGGGTTTGAAGTTTCGCGAAGCTCTGCCTGACGACCTGAACGTCGAGACGTTGATGCCGGAGAAGAGCTGGCGCGAGGCTGACAAGTGGCAGCTCTCGAAGCTGCTCTGGGCAAAGCTCAACGAGTTGGACCCAGAGGTCGTGCTGGTTCCGGGTTACTATACATTGCCTGGCTTTACCTCAGCTATCTGGGCGCGCGTTCATGGCCGCACCAGCGTGTTGATGACGGAGAGCACCGCCGGCGATCACAAGCGCCTGTGGTGGAAGGAAAAACTGAAAGGTCTTGGCCTGCGTACTCTCTTTAGCTGGGCCGTCTCCGGCGGGAAAGCTCACGTCGCGTATCTTGATGAGCTCGGCTTTCCAAAGGATCGTGTAGTGGGCTGCTACGATGTCGTGGATAACGAGATGTTCGACCGGGGTACTTACTTGCAGCGTCTCCAGACGGCGAGCGAGGCAAGTCTTCCCGAGAAATACTTTCTTTACGTGGGACGGCTGGCCGAAGAAAAGAACGTAATGGGTCTGCTGCGGAGTTGGATTGCGTATCGAAGGAGCGGCGGTACCTGGCCGCTGATGCTCGTTGGAGATGGTCCGGAGCGCAAAGGGCTGGAGGCAGCGGCAGCGGAGTCAGGGCTCGGCAAGGACGTGCATTTTCCGGGTCTTAGAAGCTCGCGCGAGTTGCTTCCTTACTACGCGCACGCGGGTTGCTTCGTGCTGCCGAGCACACGCGAGCCCTGGGGCCTTGTCGTCAACGAAGCGATGGCGTCAGGCTTGCCCGTGCTCGTCTCCGAGCGCTGCGGGTGTGCGGCCGACCTGGTACTTCCAGGCTTGAACGGGTTTGTCTTTGATCCGTTGGACGAAATTGGATTGGCGACGAAGCTGCGCCGGATCGAAGAGCTCTCTCCTGAGCAGCATAGCCGTATGGGACGCTACTCCGCGGAACTGGTGAGAGCCTATTCGCCACAGAAGTTTGGCTTATCGATAGCATCGATTACGGAGGGTGTTTCAAAGCAGGGAAGCCTGCGCACGGCCGAGGGCGAGGCGCAATGAGCGCAGCTGCCAGTATCTTTACGAATGCCGCAGTGCCGGCTAGCGCCGGGCGCTGGCTTGAGGTCGTGTCGCATCTGGAACCCAAGTACGGCGGATTGAGCGCAGCCGTTCCAGCGCTTGGCGAACGGCTGCATCGCGACGGCGGCTTCGACGTTCAGCTCGCGGCTTTCTGCTTGCCGGGTGAAGAGTTTCAGCCCGATGCGTTTCAGCGTGAGCAACTGAGCTACTGGCCGACGGGACGCAAAGTCTGGATGAAGGATTTTGCGTTGAGGCGGCGATTTGAAGAAGCGGTAAGGCAGTCGGATGGAGTTCACATTCACGGCCTGTGGGAGCAGAGTACGGCTATTGCCGCGAGCACAGCGCGCAAGCTCGGCGTGCCATATATGATTTCGGCACATGGAATGCTGGAGCCCTGGGCGCTGGCCAATAAGCGACTGAAGAAGATCATGTACGCGGCCTTAATCGAGCGCACGAACGTGCAGCGTGCAACCTGCCTGCATGCCCTGACGCAAGCCGAGGCAAAGCACTACGTGCGCTTCGGCGCTACGTCGCCTATCGTTATCATTCCCAATGGAGTCGACATCCCCAGGTTGAAGGACTCGACCGCGTTTAAACGGAAGTTTCCGACAAGCGAAGGCAAACGCATTGTGCTGTTCATGGCTCGGCTTCACGCGAAGAAGGGCGTTGAGATGTTGCTTGAGTCCTGGGCAACGGTCTGCGGCCAGCACGATGATGCGTTGCTTGTAATGGCTGGCCCAGACTCCGACGGGATGCGTGAAAAGCTGGAGGCGTTTTGTATTGCGCGCGGCATCAGCGATCGCGTCCTCTTCACGGGGATGCTTACCGGCGCGCTGAAGTGGAGCGCGCTTGCAGCAGCGGAGTGTTTTGTGCTGCCGTCGTTCTCTGAAGGTTTGAGCGTGGCGGTCCTCGAAGCAATGGGTATGGGGCTCCCGGTGATTGTGACCGAACCGTGCAATATGCCGGAGGTGAAGGAGTACAGAACCGGGTGGCAGATCAAGCCCGATGCGAAGGCGCTAACGATTGCGCTACGCCAGGCCCTCGAGACCCCGCAGGCCGAGAATGAAATTATTGGCCGGCTGGGCGCGCGCCTGGTCGCAACGCGTTACGCATGGAGCACGGTAGCAACGCAGATGCAGGATGTTTATCAGTGGATACAAGGTGGAGCAATGCCACCAAGCGTGGATGTGATCTTTCCCTAGGTTGATGCAATGAAGACGGTCAAGTTGAGGCAGTACGACAACTCGTGGTACCACCCCGGCGGATCGCTGCTGAAGCGTAGCGCGTGGTTCTTCCTGGGACAGCCGATCATGCGCTCAGCGTGGATCCCCTCGTCCTCGCTGCGAGTTGCCCTGCTGCGCGCCTTCGGCGCGACCATCGGCGGGCGCGTTGTTATCAAGCCGTCGGTCGAGGTCAAGTACCCGTGGCACCTGACGATCGGCGATGACTGCTGGATCGGCGAACATGTCTGGATCGACAATCTAACGACTGTGCGGATTGCGAGCAACGTTTGCGTCTCGCAGGGAGCGTATTTTTGCACCGGCAACCACGATTGGAGCGACGAGAAGTTCGGGCTGATGATTGCGCCGATTCAGCTTGCCGAGGGCTCCTGGGCTGGCGCCAAGTGTGTCCTTACGCCGGGAGTCACGCTTGGTCGCGGTGCCATCGCGGCAGCTGGTTCGGTCGTAGTCGGGGCCATCCCCGAGTTTCAGGTTTATGCCGGCAATCCGGCAACGTTTGTGAAAGCACGGCGGATGCGCGGAGACGAGCCCGCTGAGCAGCCGCTTCAAGTGCTCGAAAGGGTTTCGTAATGAGAATTCTGTTTATCAACCAGTTCTTCTGGCCCGATTCCTCGGCCACGAGCCAGCAGCTTACGGACCTCGCCACGGGTCTCGCGCTGCGCGGAAATCACGTCACCGTGCTTTGCGGCGAGGGTGGTTACGCGAATGTTAGCGCCGGCGCTCTGGCTCCGCCAGTCAATGTGATCCGGGTCAAAGCTCTGCCGTTCTCGAAGAGCAAGGTGACGCGGCTGCTCTCGTACCTCTCGTTCTACGCTTCGGCCTTCGTGCGAGGACTCACGGCACCGAAGGCTGACGTAGTCGTCTCGCTGACGACACCGCCGTTGATCTCGCTCCTGGGGTCTGCCATCAAGATGTTGCGGGGCTCGCGTCACTTCATCTGGGAGCAGGATATCTACCCCGATGTTGCCATCGACCTGAACTACATCCGCAAAGGTGGGCTGGCGGATCGCGTGACAGGCGTGCTCGCTGATTTTTCTCGGCGCCATGCCGACGGCATCATCGCGCTGGGGGAATGCATGAAGCAGCGCCTGGTGCTCCGCGGGATACCCGCAGCCAAGATCTCGATTGCGGAGAACTGGTCGAGCGCCGAGTCGATCACCCCGATGGAGCGGCCCGGCGATCCGAAGGAGTTGGTGCTTCTGTACTCCGGCAACCTTGGCCTTGCACATGACGTGGACACGATTTCCGGAGCCATGAAGAACCTGCGTGAGGACAACCGGTTCCGCTTCCTTTTTGTCGGCAGTGGGGGGAAGCGCAGGCAGTTGCAGGAGTTTTGCGAGACTAACAGCATTCACAAGATGGAGATGCGCGGGTATGTCTCGCGCGACAAGCTGAGTGAAGGTCTGGCCGCCGGTGACATCGGTCTGGTGACGCAGAGCAATGTCTGCTGGGGAACCGTGGTTCCAAGTAAGGTCTATGGCATCCTCGCCGCTGGTCGTCCGGTATTGTTTATCGGTCCGAAGGTGGCAACTCCGGCGTTGGTTATCGAGCGTCACGACTGCGGCTGGCAGGTTGACCCTGGCGACGTGGAAGGGCTGACAAGGCTGCTTGTGAGGCTTGCGGAAAATCCCCATGCCGTGCGGGAAGCAGGAATTCGCGCCCGTCAAGCGTTGCTGGACCACTATGATCTGCCGCAGAGCATCGATAGAATAGCGACTATTTTGCAAGCAAGAACACAATTGCCTTCGGGTGCGCCGGATGGAACGGTCGATGCGGATCCCATAGCCGGTTCACTCAGAGTTTAGCGACGAACGCCAACCACAGCCAGCACGCTCCGTACCTGACCCCGTAACCGTTCGGGCCTCGCTTCAAGGAGAGAATCATGCAAGCGTTCTTCACTTTGGGAACATCAGCTTTTCTGCTTTGCCTTATGTTGACTCCGTTGTGCCGCGACATTTTCGTTCGTGCCAACCTGGTCGACAGACCGGATGCGCATCGCAAGTTCCATCTGCGGCCCGTGCCGCGCATGGGCGGCATTCCGATCGTCCTGGCATATGCGGGATCGCTTGCGATGATCCTCATATTTAATCCTGGAGGCGGCCGGCTTTACATCCAGCATGAGCGCTTATTCCTGGAATTGCTTCCGGCCGCCGCACTCGTCTTTCTGACGGGCCTTGCGGACGATATCTTCGAGCTCAAGCCGAAGCAGAAGCTTGCAGGCCAGCTGGTCGCCGCGATACTCGCAGTTTCGCTCGGCGCCCGGATGCATCTGGTTCATTTCCCGGGTTGGGTCTCTTGCGTTCTCTCAGTCTGCTGGCTGATCGGCTGCACGAACGCGGTCAACCTGATCGACGGCATGGATGGTCTTGCCACGGGCGTGGGTCTGCTCGCCACCATCACGACTCTGGTAGTTGCGCTGCTCGGACACAATATCGGCCTGGCGCTGGCGACGGTTCCGTTGGCCGGTTGCTTGCTGGCCTTCCTCGCATTCAACTTCAACCCCGCATCCGTCTTTCTTGGGGATTGCGGCAGCCTCACCATAGGATTTGTTCTCGGCTGCTTCGGCCTCATCTGGAGCCAGCGCACGGGCACCATGCTAGGCATGGCCGCCCCGCTGATGGCGCTCGGACTTCCTCTCATCGATGTCTTACTCGCTATCGGCCGGCGTTACCTGCGCAATGTCCCAATCTTCAGCGCGGACCGCGGGCACATTCACCACATGTTGCAGAACTTCGGCTTCTCTACACGTGGCGCAGCGTTCATCCTGTACGGCGTTTGCTGTATGTGCGCATCGTTCGCCCTCTTGATGAACTTCACCAATAAGACGCTCGAGTGGTTGGTGCTCGGGTTGTTTGTGGCTTGTGTCATCACCGGCATCAACAAGCTGGGGTACATCGAGTTCATCGCAGCTGGCCGAACTCTCTCGTCCAAGTTCATGCGCCGCGCGGTTCTCGATGAAATCTACCTGGAAGAGTTGGACCGCGCGCTTGGGAAAGCCGACTCCGCCGAGATGTGGTGGGAGATTGTCCGCCGCGCATGCAACGACCTCCGCTTCGCTTCGGCGCACATGGAGTTCCAGGGGCAATCGTATTACGAGCAGTTCCTGCCCGGCACGCAAAAGCCCACCTGCAAGATTCAGATTGGTTTCGGCGACTACGGACACCTCTCCTTGACGCGCACTCCGGAGCAGGCTGCTCCGCGGATCATGATGGCTGTGCTCGACAAGCTGCAAAACTCCATCGACCAGCGGGAGTTCGTACAAGAGACGTCCGAATCGTTGGCTTCCAACGCCGCATAACAACACGAGGAGTCAAGATGGTTGGCCGCGCATCAACGTGGCATCTGCTGCAGGTATCCGATGTGCTGGATATGGAGCTTGCGCAAGCGCTTTCCGAGTTCACCCAGGTGGTCGCTTGGGAGCCGCAGCGGTCATGGTTTCCCTGGTCGGTTAAGCCGGGAAGAGAGACGGAGCGCATGGCGAGCGACTCCGAAGTGCGCGTTCGGTGTCTCCCTTTGTTGCACGGATTTGCACGCCCCTTGCTTGCGCAGATTGCCCGTACAGCACCTTCGGTGGTGGAGCGTCTGAAGCGACAGAGCCTCGACATACAGTGCACGCCGCTTATCTGCACCATCCCTTACTTCGCTGAGGTTGCTGAGCTCTGGCCAGGGCCGGTGGTGTACTGGCTGACGGATCTGATCGCGGAGTACGCGGGTGCGAACCGCGAGCAGGTTGAAAAGCTGGACCGTCGCATGTGTGCCGCCGCGACGCTCGTATGTCCAAACTCTGAAAGACTTGCTGACTACCTGGTAAAGTATGCGGGATGCGACCGCGAAAAAATCTGCGTCCTTCCAAATGCGACGCGTGCGTCCAATCTTTTGTCGCATCCTCCACAGCGTCCGGCAGATCTCCCGCCTACCCTGCGAAATCTTCGGCGGCCGCTCGCAGGGGTGATCGGCAACCTTGCCGGCAACATGGATTGGCTGCTGTTGGAGCAGACGGTCGCTCGCACACCCTGGCTCGATTGGGTGTTTGTCGGGCCGACTTCAATGGAGATTACAGACGCTTCGCAATCTCGTGCACGAGGCGCCCTCATGAAGCATCAGCGTGCGCACTTCATCGGTAAGCAGCCTTACGGGGAGCTTGCGAGTTACGCAAGAGCCTTCGACGTTGCGGTGCTGCCGTACCGCCGGTGTGAGCCGACCTACTCGGGTTCGAGCACACGCTTCTATGAGCATCTTGCAGCGTGCCGTCCCATGGTTGCGACTCGTGGGTTCGCGGAGTTGCTGAATAAGGAGCCGCTGCTCGAACTCGTTGATACCGCGGGCGAAGCTGTCGTAGCGTTGGAGAATTTGCGCAGCCAGCACTTCAACGATGGCTTTCAGCCGCTGCGCTGGAAGGCCAGCCGTTCCGGCACATGGACGGTGCGCGCTTGGACGATGCAACGTGCGCTTGCCGAGCGCGTGCCTTGGCTTGCCGGTAGTCTCGACTATCTCTCGGAAGAGCCCTTCGCGGCGGCCTTGTAGATTTCAACTGCGACCGGGTCATTTGCCTGCCAGTAGCCGGAGAGCAGCATCAGGACGTCTCCGCGCTGCACTGCTTCGGTCAAGGCTGCACGATGCTCTGCGAGCTTCGCGGGATCGACGTCGTTGATTAGATTGGCGCTGAACGCATCAGGGTAAAGCGCGCGGACTGCAGGCTTGGTCGCCAGGTCACCGTGGAAAAGGAAGGTCTGGAACGGTGCCGTCGCGCGGTACATGCGCGGCGAAGATTCCTCGGGGATCAGCAGCGAATCCGGCAGCGCGGCTGCCGCCTTCTCGATGATGTCAGAGGGGAGTGTCTTGCCGTCTGCTTCAACCGTCGAGTCCAGGTAGAAGATCGTCGCACCCCACCGATCATGGGCATATTTCATCTTCCGGATGAGATTGGCGGCGACCTCAGAGTCCGGCAATGTGACCTGGCGCGCCGTACCATCGGCGGCAAGCGTTAGGAGTTGCGGACGCACGCATACGCCAACTCGAAAGCCGGCATCATGGATGGTTTTGAAGTACGCATCGTCCAGCTTCAGACCCACATAGCGCGAGTCGCGATCTGTGACAGTGGACTCCATCTCTGGAGAGAGTTGCGCGATCTGATCCGGTGAGCAGGCGTAGCTGGTGTCCTGAGGGAACTCCTCGCCTTCGATGTCCCATGTGATCGCACCTTGAGCGTTCAGTCGCTTCAGATTCGTCACGATATCGGCAGACTGCTTCAGAATACGTTCCTGAAATCGTTTCAAACCTTCTGGCGTCTTCACATCGACTGCTGCATCGGTGAAGTACCGGCGCGGGTTGGTCCGAAAGCCTGCGGGCTTGCTTTTATCCCCTTGCGGAGAACTTGCCAGAAACACCGTCCCGATCATGTGCCGGTTGGTCCATCGCAGTGTCTGGGGGTATCGCGCGGCAAACGCCCTGTAGGCGTCGCCCGCGAGTTGCTCTGGTGCCGTGTGCGTTGGAGCAAAGCGCAGCGAGACGGTAAAGGTATCGGTCTTGCCCGGCTTCAGCGGGCGCCCGGGATGCTCTGGAGCACTGTAGTTGTCAGGGGCTGTGCTGCTGACAATTGGAGCATAGGACAAGTTCTTCCCGGCAGCCTGGAAGCCGATGTACACGGGCCTCTCGGCATCGGGAGCGACGGAGACGGCCTCACCTGCACCATAGTCCGCGACGGAGATCGCTGGTTGCTCGATATCATCGATGAAGTGAGAATCGCCTGGGGCTGCGAAACCGATCGGCACGCGGGGCAGGTGAAGCGCGAGCGGGTACAAGCTGGCACCATCAAAGACGATGCCGGAGTTTGCATTGTTTTTCGTGGTGACCGTCATGTTTAGCGCATCGCCATCCTGCTGGTAGCGAAGGCTGACGGATCCCCATGAAAAAGTGTAGCGCCAGGTTTTGCTGGCTTCGTCGAAAGTACGCGAGTTGTGATCCTCGCCCCAGGTGGTCTGGCTGGATGTGATCGGGTGACCCGCCAGGTCGAAGGCCCTCATGTGCCCGATGTGAAAGGCATCATCTGGCCAACGGGTTAGGTCTTCCAAGGTTTGACCCGCATACGTAAGGCTCTCCACCCCCCGGGCTCCATAGACAACTTGGAGCGCAGGAGCTTGAGCCATCGAAGCGACGCCGAGGGAAGGTAGCAGCAGTAGCAGCAGAATGGAGCGGTTTCTCATGAACCTTGCACCACTCTCTGATGCAGAATATGGGCCCTTGGGCACGGTCTGTCGGCACACGACGATGGAGCTTGAAAATCAAGGAAAAATGGCATCGAAGACCTAGTGAGTTTACGAAGCTCCATCTTCCCCATAGCTTCCGGCGGACGTGTGCCGGTGAAGGAAACTATGCCGAAAAAGTATGTGAGCGCGATACTGATTGTCCTGTTTGGATGCGCCACGCTCCAGTTCATCCGCTACTACTGTAAGACGACAGATTTCTACTTGAACATGACGGCTTATCTTTCCGGACACGAAAGATTGCCGTTCCAGGAGCGTGTCTTCCCGATCGCGATCCTCCGCCCCATGTTTCACTCACCATGGTTGATGAGTCATATGGCTCATGCGAATGGGGCTTTTACACCTGAACTCGGGCCGTTCTACATCCTCAGTCTGGTCTCTCTCGTTGTCGCAGGGATCTACACGCAAAAGCTCTATACGCTGGTCACCGGACAGCATTCTCTCAGTTTTCTCGTCTATCCCATCTTCCTGTTTGCCATGATGTGGAGTTACGCCATCCATAGCGAAGCGAACTACTCCTATCCCTACGATCTACCCGGCGTGGCGTTCTTTGCCGCCGGACTCTACTACATCTACAAACGCAGCTATGTTGGACTCTTCCTCGTCATCCTGATCGGCACCTTTAATCGAGAGACGACGCTTTTTCTAATCGTCATCTACGTCATTGACTCCGCGTCCCGCGCCGTGATGAGCCCGCGCCTGGCGAGTGCGCCGCGTCAGCAAAGGAGTGCATTATCCGGCGGGCTGTTCAGCCGGTTCGACCTGCGGCTGGTTTCCTGGCCTAAGGTCGCGGCGCTTTCGGTCGTGTGGGTCGCGATCAAGCTGTCACTCGCGCATTACTTTGCCGCGAACAGCAACGCAGAGAACTTCCTTCGGATTGATTACAACCTCTCCCGGCTCAGCCCAAGACTGCTACCAGCACTACTAAATATTTGTGGGTACACCATACCGGTTGTCGTCATCTTCTACCGCCTGCTGCGGCCTGTTCGCTTCCAGAACTACCTGTGGGTCCTGCCGGTTTGGATCGGGGTCATGTTCTGCTCGGGCGTGCTGGTAGAGACTCGCATTTATGGCGAACTCTGTCCCTTTGCGGCGGTCGCTCTCGTGATCATTATGGAAGAGTCGAATGCGCGGTCGAAGCGCAGACTTCCGGTTAAGAGCGAACGCGAAGAGACGGTCGAAAGACTGGTAGCCTAGAGTGACGGAGCAGCAGGGAAGAGGAAGACATCAAGCACGAAAGGCCGCGCTCAACGCGGCCTTTGTCTGCCCTGGAGGGCTTTCTAAAGGTCCCTGAGGAGCTCTGACAGGCTCATCTTGAGGCCCAGCGCAATCACCTCGAGCATCGGCAGCGAGATGGACTTCCGGCCGCGCTCTACGTCCGAGATGAAAGAGCGATCGATGCCAAAGTCGACAGCCATCCGAAGCTGGGTAAGATTGCGCTCCCGCCGAAGCTGGCGGAGACGAACTCCGAAGCGGCTGCTAACGTCCATGGGGAGGTAATAGTTTCCTGGGTTTCGAGCCGCCGCACAATCGGCGGATCGCTGAACTACAAAGGGGGCCGGTGTATCAAGAGCGGTGTTGCGAGGCATCGCCGGTTGCATCTCCTGGGGGTCTGTTGCCGCTACGGTTACTTATTCACGATCGCCGAGTCTCAGCCTTAGCGCATCGCGTGTATGGCCGATGCGGGGAGCTTCAGGATGAGGTGCGGTTCGCCCACACGCGTAAGTCAATGGGAGTTAGCCAGGCTTTCCCGGACTTCTCTTTGAAGTGCTCATTCCGGCCCGCTGTTACCTATGACGCCGCGGAGGGGCCATCAGACTGCATTACGTTGTCTGCAGCCGACATCTTCTTGATCAATCTTTCTGGACGATTTACGTAATTTCGATAAGAAGCCGCCTGCAATGAAGAAGATAGACATTATAAAGCTGAACTCAACTTTTCTAAGTGCAACTTTCGTGGAGCAGCTTACGAAGGTACTTCGCACCCTCCAGTGCGATCTCATCGCCGGTTTCGTGGGCTCGGCGCCATTGGGGTATGGTCGAATAAGTGTCTGGTCCGAGGCAGCCGAGACCTTCGAGAATGAGGTAGCCTTTGTAGCCGACTTGATGCAGGGTGCGGAGGAGCGATGGGAAGTCGAGGTGGCCGCTGCCCGGAACTCCGCGATCGTTCTCACTGGCGTGGACGTGGCGGAGTTGGGGACCGAGCGCGGCACAGGCAGCGGCGATCTCCTTCTCCTCGATGTTGGCGTGGAAGGTGTCGACGAGAACGCCGATGCGCGGGTTTCCGACCGCCTTGCAGAAGGCGCTGGCTTCAGCTGCGGTGGTGAGGAAGAAAGATTCCATGAAGTTGACGGGTTCGAGCGCGAGGGTCAGGTTGTGCGCGTCGAGCGATTCGCCGAGTTGCTGGAAGGCTTCGATGGCCCAAAGCCACTCGTCGTCCGTGCGGCGGCGTCCGGGAAGATAGCCGATTGGCGCATACATCGGACCGCCGAGCAGTTGCGCACCGAGTTCCGCGGTGGTTTCGACGACGTGGCGAAGATGCTGGTGCGAGCGCCGGCGAGTTGCGGCGTCTGGCGAGATGGGATTGATCCCTGCGGGGAGGATGCAGCAGACGGTTACGGCGAGATCGTTGGCTGCGAGGGCGTGGCGAATCGCGGTTGCAGGAACTTGCGCGGGGTCGAAGATGGGGACTTCAAATGCTTCTAGGTTGTGCGCTCGGAGTTGTGGCAGCAGGTGGAAGTGCGATTCGTCGAAGGTGCTGGACCAGCAGAAGGCGCTTACGCCGAGTTTCATTTTCGCTCGTTCTGGCTTGGATTTTGGAGGCTTGACGATTGTACCCCCCCTCCCCCTACTTTTTAGCAAAGTATTCAAAGCGCGAGGGTTACGTGCGGACTTGGGGTTATTTGCACCGAAGAGTGTGCATGGGGGTGGGACGGTTTTGGGGTTGCCGGGCTGTTGAGGAAGGGTTGAGGATGCTGGGGAATGGTGACGGGTTGATGGGGCTCGCGGCGGGGCCTCCTGGGTGAGGAGAGCGATCGTTTGCTTCCGCAAACGATACCCCACCCTTCGCGGTGAGGCTGCGAAGGATGGCGCACCCAGTGCGCTTGTACGGCGGCGGGAAAGATTTCTGGAACCTTCGCTACCGGTGTTGCGTTTAGTCCGTCTAGTGGGAGACCTCAGAAAAACAAAGCCGCTGGCGCGCCCCGCAGACGGCCTATGATGGCTTCAACACATGCTTCAACTTGAGGAGAAGGCGTATGCGGAAGCAGTTGCTTGGCGTGGTTACGTGTGCTTTGGGCTTGATGGCGTGGGCGGGTGTGCCGCACAGCGCGCTGGCGCAGGCGAAAGACATCACAGGGGTCTGGCAGGGAACACTGGAGGCGGGCAAGACCCTGCGGACAGTCGTGAAGATCTCGAAGGGCGCTGATGGCGAACTGAAAGGCCAGTTCTACAGCATCGATCAAGGTGGACAGTCGATTCCGGTTTCGAGCGTTAAGGTGGATGGATCGTCGGTAAAGATGTCGCTGGTGGCGATCGGCGGCTCGTACGACGGCAAGCTTACTTCCGACGGCAGCGAGATGGACGGCACCTGGACGCAGGGCGGCGGGTCGCTTCCGTTGAACCTGAAGCATGTGACGGAGGCGGCGGCTTGGACGATTCCGGCGCCTCCGCCGCGGATTGCGCCGATGGCTGCGAACGCGGACCCGAGTTTTGAGGTGGCGACGATCAAGCCTTCGAAGCCGGATGAGCCGGGCAAGATGTTGACGATTCAGGGTGAGCGGTTCAAGGTCGTCAACTTCTCCCTGGGCGAGCTGATCTCATTTGCGTACGAGCTGCATACGAAGCAGCTCGTGGACGCGCCGGCGTGGGTGGACTCGGAGAAGTTCGACATCGATGCGAAGCCGGATTCGCCGGGAATTCCGAACGACACGCAGTTGAAGACGATGGTGAAGAAGCTGCTGGTGGAGCGGTTCCAGCTGAAGTTTCACGACGAGAAAAAGGTGCTCTCCGTATATGCGCTGGAACCGGGCAAAGGAGAGGCAAAGCTGACGAAGGCCGATGCCGACGCGGGTGTGCTGCCGGGCTTCTGGTTTGCTGGCGCGCTGGGCAGATTGAATATACGGAACGCGACGATGCTTGAGTTCAGCCACTTTATGCAGTCGTCGGTTCTGGACCGGCCGGTCGTCGACAAGACGGGGTTGAGCGGGCGGTGGGACTTTACGCTGAACTGGACGCCCGATGAGTCGCAGTTTGGGGGCATGGGGATGAAGGCGCCGCCACCGTCGGACAAGGCGGATGCACCTCCGCCATTGTTTACCGCGATCCAGGAGCAGGACGGGCTGAAGCTTGAGCCGACGAAAGCGGAGGTTGCTGTGATGGTCATCGACAAGATCGATAAGCCGACGGATAACTAGAGCAGATTTGCGTCGGGGGCACTGTGCCAGCCCACTCATCGCGGGGTACGCGATGAGTGGGCACCCGGATTGCCGTGGGAGAGGCTCTGGAAGCTGACGTACAGGAGTGATGGATGAGGCGATGGGCTCTGGCTTTGGTCCTGGGCGTTGGGCTCGGTGCGTGTGCGGCGCGGGCGCAGGGAGATGCGTCGGCCGCCCCGACGGCTGCTTCGGCGATGCCGCTGGCGTATGACGTGGTGTCGGTGAAGGTGAACAAGAGCGCGTCCGGGAACATGATGTGGAACTCGACATCAAGCGGCATCAAGATGGAAAATGTCCGGCTGCGGGACCTGGTGACTGCTGCCTATGGCCTGCGAAGCCCGATGGACGAGCAAGTGACCGGATTGCCGAAGTGGGCGGAGGACGAGCACTTCGACGTGGAGGCCAAGGTGAGCGAAGAGGACCTGGAAGCCTTCAAGAAGTTGAAGTTCGACCAGCAGGCACCACTGTTGCTGGCGGCCTTGCAGGACAGGTTCAAGCTGCAAGCGCATGAGGAGATGCGTGAGTTACCCACCTACTCGCTCGTCGTAGCCAAGGGCGGCCCGAAGATAAAGCCAGCTATGGAAGGCGACTCCTATGCGAACGGGTTGAAGTTCAACGGTAAGCCGGGCGGTCCGGGCACCACGACGATCAACATGAACGGAAGCACGGTTCACGCGGAGTTCCAGGGAGTTGCCATGGAGAACCTGGCGGCAAACCTGGGGTACCAGGTACATCGACAGGTGAACGATGACACCGGGCTGAAGGGCAAGTACGACCTGAAGCTGGACTGGTCTGCGGAGGACGCGAAGGATGCGACGGTTCCGGGCATCTTTACTGCCTTGCAGGAGCAGCTTGGATTGAAGCTGGTGCCGTCGAAGGGGCCGGTGGAGTGTGTCGTGGTCGAGCATGTGGAACAGCCTACGGAGAATTAGGAGAGGGAGCTTGAGGCGACTGTGCTGTTTGGGGCTAATGTTCGGGCTTGCTGGATTGTCTTTCGGGGCTGCGCCGGCGAAGGGCAGAGGCGCGCTCAAGCCGCGCGGGCACTACTTCGTGGGGTCGTGGACGCTGCGCGTGTTCGGGCTGGGTTGGGCCTCGGAGGTGCACGGCGAGGTGGTATTCAACGGTTTGCCGGTGCCGGGCGCAACCGTTACAGCCACGCAGGGCGGTAAGAAGGTGGTGGTGACGACGGACGCGACGGGAACCTACTCGTTTGCCGATCTGGCGGACGGGAGCTGGACGCTTTCGGTGGATATGCTCTGCTTTGCGCCGGTAAAGCAGGAGGTTGCCGTAACCGTGAACACGCCGGCCGGCAAGATCGAGTTGAAGATGCTGCCGGTGGCGCAGTTACTCGCAATCGCCACGGCACCGAAGGTGGAGACGGCACCGGCGCTGAGTGCGCGCGCAGCGGAGCCGGCGAAGAAGGGGGCTGCGCCGGGTGCGGCGGCGGTCGAGATGCCGAAGCCGCAGAGCGACGCCGCTTCGAACGACGGCTTCCTGGTGAATGGCACGACCAGCAACGCGGCGACTTCGAAGTACGCGCTGGCCCCGGCGTTCGGGAATACGCGCAGCAGCAAGAGCTTGTACAACGCAGGGCTCGGCTTGCGGGTGGATAACTCCGTCTTCGACGCGCGGCCAGATTCGCTGACCGGACTGGACACGCCGAAGGCTTCGTACGACCGGTTGACGGCGATCCTGACGTTTGGCGGGCCGATCAAGATTCCGCGGCTCTTGCCGCGCGGACCGAACTTCTTCGTGGCGTATGAGTTTACGCGCGATACGAACGACACGACGCTCTCCGGGCTGGTGCCGGATGAGGCTGAGCGCATGGGCGATTTTGCCGGGCAGGTGAATGCGCTGGGCGCGCCGATTACGGTGTTGAATCCTGCGACAGGGCTGCCGTACCCCGGGGACACGGTGCCGGTGAGCGCGCAGGCGCAGGCTTTGCTCGCGCTGTATCCGCTGCCGAATCTGGCGGGCAGCACGCTCTACAACTACCAGACGCCGGTGCTGGGCGCGACCCACGATGACGCGATGCAGCTGCGCATGGATAAGACGATCGGGCGGCGAGACCAGTTCTTCGGCAACGTCGCGTTTGAGAGCTCGCGTGAAAGCAACGGCAGCCTCTTCGGCTTCAACGACAAGACCGACACCTTCGGCCTCGACGCTAACGTCAACTGGCAGCATCGCTTTGCCCAGCGCTTCTTCACAACGACCGGGTTCAAGTTCAGCCGGCTGCGGACGCTGGTCGATCCCTTCTTTGCCTACAAGCAGGATGTCTCCGCCAACGCCGGCATTGGCGGCAACCTGCAGGACGCGCCGGACTGGGGTCCGCCGACGTTAAGTTTCTCGAGTGGCACGGCCGGGCTGAGCGATGCGAACAACGAGTTCAACCGGAACCGCACCGATGGTGTAAGCGAGTCGATCGAGTGGGAGCGTGGCAAGCACGACTTTACCTTCGGCGGCGACTTCAGGCGGCAGGAGTTCAATGTCTTCGAGCAGCAGAATCCGCGCGGCACGTTTACCTTTACCGGTGCGGCGACCGGGTCGGACGTGGCCGACTTCCTGATCGGCGTGCCGGATGCGAGCACGGTGGCGTACGGCAATGCGGACAAGTACCTGCGCAACTCCGCCTACGACGCCTTCTTTACGGATGATTGGCGGTTGCGGCCGGAGCTGACGCTGAACGTGGGCATGCGCTGGGAGTACGGCGCGCCGATTACGGAGTTGAAGAACCGGCTGGTAAACCTGGATGTGGCGTCCGGTTATGCGAGCGTCGCGCCGGTACTGGCGAGTGCGCCGCTGGGCTCACTGACCGATCTTCACTATCCCACGTCTCTGATTGAGCCGGATAAACGCGGGTTTGAACCGCGGCTGGGAATGTCGTGGCGACCAATTCCGGGCTCGACGCTGGTGGTGAGGGCGGGGTACGGCATCTACGACGACACGTCGATCTACGAGGCGACGGCATTGCAGATGGCGCAGCAGGCACCGCTTTCGACGAGCTTGACGGTGTCGAACGGGCCGGGCTGCTCGTTGACGCTGGCGAACGGGTTTGTTCCGTGCGCGGGGACGACGGCGGATAACTTTGCGGTCGATCCGAATCTGCGGGTGGGTTATGCGCAGGTCTGGCAGGTTTCGGCACAGCGCGACCTGCCGGCGGCGCTGGTGGGAACGCTGACCTACCAGGGGGTGAAGGGGACGCGCGGAGTGCAGGAGTTCCTGCCGAACACCTACCCGATCGGGTCGGCTCAGGCTTCGACCGGGCCGGAGGGTTTTGTGTACAAGGCTTCGAATGGGGATTCGACGCGCGAGGCCGGGTCGGTGCAGTTGCGGCGTCGGCTGCGCAGCGGGTTTACGGCTTCGGTACAGTACACGTATTCAAAGTCGATCGACGACGACGCGGTGCTGGGCGGGGCGGGCCCCGTGGGTGCCGGGCTGGCGCCGACCGCTGCGCCGGCGGCGACGATTGCGCAGAACTGGCTGAATCTGAAGGCGGAACGAAGTCTTTCGACGTTCGACCAGCGCCACCTGTTGACGGCGTCGGTGCAGTATACGTCGGGCCAGGGACTTGGCGGTGGAGCGCTGATGCAGGGCTGGCGCGGACGACTTCTGAAGGAGTGGACGGTGCTGACGACGATCACCGCGGGCAGCGGCCTGCCGGAGACGCCGATCTACCTGGCGGCTGTGCCGGGCACGGGCTTTACGGGGACGATCCGGCCGGATGTGACGGGCGCTCCGCTGTACGCGGGCAGCGGGCTGACGCACCTGAACACCGCCGCCTACGCGGCACCGGCGGCCGGGCAGTGGGGCGATGCGGGACGCAACTCGATCGAAGGGCCGGATCAGTTCAGCATGAATGGCTCGCTGGCGCGTACGTTTCGGCTGAAAGATCGCTTCAATCTGGATGTGCGGGTGGATGGGACGAATGTGCTGAACCACGTGACGTATACGAGCTGGAACAATATTACGAATGGAACGACGTTTGGGCTGCCGGCGGCGGCGAATCCGATGCGCAGCCTGCAGCTGACCGCGCGGTTGAGGTATTAGCGATGAGACTCCTGGTTTTGTTTCTTTTGACAGCCGTGATTGCGAGCGCCCAGCAGGTGGGGCAGAACTCGGTTGCGAAGGCGGGCGATACGTTTACGCTTTCGGTGAAGTCGCAGCTGGTGGTTGAGACGGTGACCGTCAAAGATAAGGATGGTAAGCCGGTGCAGGGGCTGACGGCGAAGGACTTCACCCTGACCGAAGACGGGGTGGCGCAGACGATCAGGTTTTGCGAGCACCAGGTGCTGCCGACGGGCGTTGCGCCCGTATCGCCGGCACAGAAAGACGAGAACATCAAGATCTACAAGCGGCTTGCGCGGACGCAGATCCAGGGCGAGACCGAGACCGCGCCGAAGTACGACAACAAGCGGCTGCTGGCGATGTACTTCGATATGTCCGCCATGCGGCCGAGCGATCAACTGCGGGCATTGACGGCGGCTGAAAAGTTTATCCGGACGCAGATGACGGACGCGGATCTGATCTCCATCCTGCGTTATTCCGGGGGCGCCGTAGATGTGCTGCAGGACTTTACGGCGGATAAGAGCCGTCTGCTGAGCATTCTGCAGACGATGATCGTGGGCGAAGGCCAAAACGATATCGAGACGGCTGAGGATTCGAGCGCGGTGGATGTGGGCGCGGCGTTCGGGCAGGACGATAGCGAATTCAACGTGTTCAACACCGATCGCCAGCTCTCCGCGCTGCAGACGACGGCGAAGATGCTTGGCAATCTGAACGAGAAGAAGGCGCTGCTTTATTTCGCGAGCGGGCTGCGGCTGAATGGCGTGGACAACCAGGCGCAGCTTCATGCGACGGTGGACGCGGCGATTCGCGCGGGAGTCGCGTTCTGGCCGATCGATGCGCGCGGGCTGGTGGCGGGCGCGCCGCTGGGAGATGCGACAGAGGGCTCGCCGGGCAATCAAGCGATGTACTCGGGCACTGCGGCGGATGCGGTGAACGCGCGGTTTCAGCAGTCGCAGGACACGCTGTATGCGCTGGCGGGCGATACGGGCGGCAAGGCGCTATTCGATACGAATGACCTGACGGAGGGGATCGTGAAGGCGCAGCAGGCGATCTCCGACTACTACATTCTTGGGTACTACACGTCGAACAACGAGCAGAACGGGCGCTTTCGCAAGGTGAAGCTGACGCTGGGGCCGCAGTATGCGAATGCGAAGCTCGACTACAGGCAGGGCTACTACGCGAACAAGGTGTTCGCGAAGTTCAACGCGGTGGACAAGGAGCGGCAGCTGGAAGATGCGCTGATGCTGGCCGATCCGGTAACCGACCTGACGATTGCGATGGAGATCGATTATTTCCAGCTGAACCGCGCGGAGTATTTCGTGCCGATCATCATGAAGATTCCGGGCAGGGAACTGGCGCTCGCGAAGAAGGGCGGCGCAGAGCACACGCTGATCGACTTTTTTGGCGAGATCAAGGATGTGGTTGGCGGCACGACGGTGACGAACGTTCGCGACAACGTGAACATCAAGCTTTCGGATGCTACGGCGGCGGAGCTTTCGAAGCGTCCGATCGAGTACGACACCGGCTTTACGCTGCTGCCGGGCAAGTACGAGATCAAGGTCCTCGCGCGGGATGACGAGACCGGCCGCATCGGCACCTACCAGACGACGTTCGTGATTCCGAATCTGAATAAGGTGGTGGAGCGCGTGCCGATCAGCTCGGTCGTGCTAAGCAGCCAGCGCGTGCCGCTTGCCGAGGCGCTGTACGACGCGAACAAGAAGAAGGACCAGGCCAAGGATGCCGCAGCCGACCCGCTGGTGAGCAACGGCGGCAAGCTGATTCCGAGCGTGACGCGCGTCTTTGGCACGGATCGCGAGATGTACGTGTACCTGCAGGGCTACGAGCAGGGTGCGGCGCCGACTGACCCGATTCTGGGCTACGTCAGCTTCTATCGGGATGGAGCGAAGGTCTTCGAGACGAAGCCGGAGGCGCTGACGCCGGTGGCGGGCAGCCGACTGGGGACGGTTCCGCTGAACTTCACCGTGGTGCCGAGCGGACTGAAGCCGGGCGAGTACCAGTGCCAGGTAACCGTGCTGGACCCGACACGGGGACGAGCTACATACTGGCAGGCACCGATTATGCTGGTGCCGTAGGAAGGCCTTGCCCTGCCGGACGGCCCCGCTCACCGCGCGGGGCGGGCCCTTCGAGCTGTCTTGGGCTTCGCGTGACCCGCGAAGCCCAAGACCCCACGAAGTGGTGCCCGCCCGGCATGAGGGCGTTGTTGCTTTACTTGGCGCTTGCGGGCGGAATGATTCCGTTCATGCGCAGGTACTCCACCATCTGCCCGTAATGGTCGAACGCATGCGCGACCACGCCGCCCGCCAGCGAAGCCCGCGTGCTCAGTCCATGCGTCGACTCGAACGCGTTCTGCGGTGTCAAGGTAGCAATCGCCTTATGCACAAACGCGAACGATGCCGCCAGCGCCTTCAAAACCTCCGCCTTATCGGTCAACGCACTCAGCGCCTTCGTATCGACGTCCGGCTTCATCTTGCCGACTGCGCTGCCGTAGTAGTAGTTGGCCTGGGCGACGTGCGTGATCTCCTGCGCGAAGGTGCGAACGCCATCAAACTTGGCTCCGTTGGTGGAGGGAGGGGCAAAGTTGTACTTGTCGGCGGGCATCGCTTCGGCGGCGGAGGTGAACTCCTTTTCGACGCCGTTCAGCATGTCATCGAAGGTCCTGGCGGGTTCGACCATGGTGCCGGGGGCGATCTTCGGTGCGGTTGCCCCCATCTGGGCGTGGGCGGCGACGGCCGGCGTGAGGGCGAGGAGGGCGACGGCAAGGATGCCGCGAAGCTGCTGGCGAGTCATGGTTTCTCCAAGGTGAGACATATCAGTGATTTTGCTGTCATCATAGACTCTTCGGGGTCGCTTGCGTTACCTCCGGAGTCTAAACTTTCACGCAGCAGCTTTTCTGCATCGTACGGGTGTTCCGCATGTCGACGACTTTAGAACTCGCTTTGTTTACCTGTGCTGCGCTCGGATTTCGCCACGGCTTCGACTACGATCACCTGGCGGCCATCTCCGACATTACCAGCGTGCAGCGCGGCTGGAAGCAGGGAATGGGGCTGGGCCTGCTGTACGCGCTGGGACACGCGCTTACGGTTGCGGCGCTGGGCTGCGTCGTGATTCTGCTGCACTTATCGCTGCCGGCGCATCTCGATGCTATCGGCGAGCGTCTCGTCGGCGCTACCCTGGTCGTACTTGCGATCTACGTGCTTTGGGCGTTCGTGCGGCGCCGCGACGACGCGGCGGTCCATGGCCACTCCCATATCCCACGCAGCCGGATCGCGCTGCTGATCTCCGGTGCAAGGTACATGGGCTGGCGGGTTCGCCGGCTGGGTGACCGTGAGCTTGTGAAGCCGGAGCCGTTTGCCTTCAAGTACGATCGTAGCTCGGTGTTTATCGTGGGCGTGATCCACGGGTTGGGGGCGGAGACGCCTTCGCAGTTGCTGCTGTTTCTGCTGGCTGCCAACCTGGGCGGTACGTCGCGCGGCTTTCTCGGCTTGCTTTGCTTTATCGGCGGGCTGCTCGTGATGAACACGCTGATGACGGCGAGCGCGTCGGGCATCTTCGCCGGCAGCGCGCATCGTCCGAAGGTACAGACGTTTGTGACATCGCTTGCGGCGGTCTACAGCTTTGTGATCGGGCTGGTCTTTCTGTTTGGAACCAGCGATAAGCTGCCGCCACTTGGGCACTGAATTTGGGAGTTTTGAGACGGATGGACTTGCAAGACAAATCGACGCGCCTGGAGCAGACGCTGGGGGCGCTGGGGTCGCTCCTCGTGGCGTATTCGGGGGGGACGGATTCGGCCTTCCTGGCGTGGTCGGCATACCGCGTACTAGGAGAACGGATGCTTGCGGTGATCGCGGATTCGGCTTCGCTGCCGCGCAAGGAGCTGGCGGCGGCGCTGGAGTTTACGGCGAAGCACGGAATTCCGACGAAGATCCTGCATACGGCCGAGCTCGACAACCCGGAGTATGCGAAGAACGATGCGCAACGTTGTTTCCACTGCAAGGACGAGCTATTTACGCAGATGGAAAAGGCGCGCGGCGAACTCGGATTTGAGCATCTCGCGTACGGGATGAACCTGGACGACCGCGGCGAGTTCCGGCCCGGGGAGCAGGCTGCGAAGCTGCATGGCGCACTGGCGCCGCTGGTTGACGCAGAGTTGAGCAAGGCAGAGATTCGGGCGCTGGCGCGGGAGGCCGGGCTGGAGCTGGCGGACAAGCCGGCGAGTGCGTGTCTTTCGTCGCGTATCGAGTACGGGCGCGCGGTGACGGCGGAGAACCTCTCGCAGGTGGAGCGGGCCGAGGATGCGCTGGCGGCGATGGGCTTCCGCAAGATCCGCGTGCGGCATCACGGCGAGCTGGCGCGGGTGGAGATTGCGCGGGAAGACCTGCCGCGGGCGTTGCGGCTGGAGGTGCTGGACGCGATGACCGAAGCGTTGAAGGCATGTGGGTTCCGGTATACGACGCTGGATACGCAGGGCTATCGCACCGGCTCGATGAACGAGGTGCTGCCGATTTCGGCGATCGGGAAGGCCAGGCAAGAGGGAGTACGGAACTGATGCGGATTGGGTATTTGGATTGCTTCGCCGGAATCTCGGGCGACATGTTTCTGGGCGCGTTGATCGACGCCGGCGTGCCGCTGGCGGTAATGCAGGAGGCGACGCGCGCTCTGAAGCTGGGAGCGTCGCTGAAGATGGAGAAGGTAGACCGCAGCGGCATCTCGTCGGTCAAGGTGCATGTGCTTGAGGGCGACAAGCTTGCGGATGGCGGTTTGGCGGAGGACCGCGCCGGCAGCTTTGAGCATCAGGCGGGTGCGTCTGGTCACACGCATCAGCCGAAGACGCAGCACCTGCATAAAACGGGGCATGCCCACGAGCAACCGCATACGCATTCGCAGGACGACCGCGAGCACACACACGAGCATGGCCACGGGCGCTCGCTGACGGTCATCCGGGCGCTCATCGAGAGCGCTGACCTCGCTGAGCCGGTGAAGCGGACCGCCGTGCGCGCCTTTGAGCTGCTGGGCGGAAGTGAGGCGAAGATTCACAACGTGCCGGTGGAGCAGATTCACTTTCACGAAGTAGGCGCGGTGGACGCCATCGTCGACATCGTCGCGGCGAGCGCGGGCATTCACCATTTGAGAATTGGCGCGTGGCATAGTTCGCCGGTCAATGTGGGCGGCGGGATGGTGCAGTGCGCGCACGGGCTGTTTCCGGTGCCTGCGCCGGCGACCGCGGACCTGCTGCGCGGATTTCCGACCTACTCGGCGCATCTTCAGAAGGAACTCGTAACGCCCACCGGCGCGGCGCTGTTGCGGGCTCTTTCGCCGGAGTTCGGCGGTCAGCCAGCCATGGTTGTTGAGCAGATTGGCTATGGCGCCGGCACCCGCAACCCGGCCGACTTCCCGAACGTGCTGCGGCTTGTCGTTGGAGAGACCGCGGAATCAAAGGACTTTGAAATTGTCAGCGTTCTTGAAACCGCACTTGACGATCTTTCGCCGCAGGTGATCGCGTACGTCGCGGAGCAGGCGCTTGCCGCCGGAGCACTCGACGCGATGTTGACGCCCGTCGTCATGAAGAAAGGGCGGCCCGGCACGTTGCTGACGGTGCTTGCCGAGCCGGCGCGGAGCCAGGAGTTGGCAAGCCTCATCCTGCGGGAGACCAGCACCCTGGGCATCCGTATCCGGCAGGACAAGCGCATGTGCCTGGAGCGGAAGCATGTGCCGGTGGCGACGGAGTATGGAGAAATTCGGATGAAGGTGGGGTTTTCCGGCGCGGACGAACGGAACGCAGCACCCGAGTTCGAAGATTGCAAGGCAGCCGCGCAACAGCACGGCGTCGCGTTGAAGCAGGTGCAGGCGGCGGCGGTTGCAGCGTATCGGGGGCATTCGACGAAATGACTCCGCAGGCCCTGCTATCGATTTTAAGTGAAGTGGAAAAGGGAAACGTGACCCCCGAGGCTGCGGCGGCAGAGTTGTCGAAGCTGCCATATGAGGATCTGGGGCACGCGCGCGTGGATCATCACCGCAGCCTGCGGACTGGGTTGCCCGAGGTGATCTACGGGGCGGGGAAGACGACCGAGCAGACGGTCGCGATCTTCGGAAGTTTGTTGAAGGATGGCGTGGATGTCCTTGCAACCAGGGTGGATGCGGCAACTGCCGCCGAGCTGGTGAAGGTCTTTGCGGGCGTCGAGCACAATGCGATTGCCCGGACTGTGGCCCATCGGGCTGGGGACAGTTCGCGTGTCGCAAACGGTCATGTGGCCGTGGTCTGCGCGGGTACCAGCGATCTGCCGGTGGCCGAAGAGGCTGCCGTGACAGCTGAGACCTTTGGCGCGAAGGTCTCCCGGTTTTACGACGTGGGGGTGGCTGGCCTGCACCGCATTCTGAGCGTGCGGGAGTCGATGACGGAGGCCGATGTGGTGATCGTCTGCGCCGGGATGGAAGGGGCGCTGCCTTCAGTGGTGGGTGGGCTGGTCGGGGTTCCCGTGATCGCCGTGCCTACGTCGGTGGGGTATGGGGCGAGTTTTGGCGGCGCCAGCGCACTGCTTGGGATGCTGAATTCGTGCAGCCCTAACGTGGTTGTGGTGAACATCGACAACGGGTTCGGAGCAGCATACTCGGCGGTGTTGATCGCGCGGCGCAAGAATAAAATTGAGGGGAGGTAGGGGACAGCAGGTCGAGCCGCGCCTCTCAACGCTGAGCTCGGGTGGGAGCGTGGGAGTTTGGTGCGAAGAACTATTCCCTATCTAGCTCTATTTTCCTTGAACAGAGGGAGGTTGTCAGCTGCAAAATGACATAACTATTACGTTTGCGCAACCACATTACCGATTCGGGAATTATGAGTTGCGCCGCCTTTAAGATCACGGTCTTTTGTTTGCGACCCATGTCGCAGCGCTACGCCATCAGGTTTCGAAGAAGGTCCGCCAGCAGCGTCAGGTTATGCCCAAGGAACATGGTGCTGCGGTCGCCGGGGACGAAGGTCGTCGTGATTGTTCCAGTTGTAAGCGCGCGCCATCCGCAGTTCGGGTCGGAGTCCGGCGGAACGGCGATGTCGCCTGGGCGAATGAGCGTGATATCGCCGCGGTAGGGTTGCAGCTGATAGTTGCGGAGCCACGCGTAGGTCACCACGTTCGAGTCTCGCAGGATGGCTGGCATGGGCAGGTTGAAGCGGCGATGGAAGCGGTAGAGCACCGACTTCAGGTCGCGCTCGATGGGAATCGAGAAGTTGGCCCAGGTGTCGCGGATCATGCGGCGGATATAGCTCGCGCGCTCCGCCGCGGGAGTCAGCGCGATCTGGCCGAAGCGGAATCGGACCTTGAAGACGAGAGAGCGCAGCCGGGTGACCAGGCCATGTCGCGGCGCGATCCCAGCGGAGGAGGACGGCGCGAGCTCAGCGGAAGGACCGATCTTGTACGGGCACCAGGAGTCGAGCAGCGCGAGCAGCGTTACCTTGTCGCCGGCGAATTCAAGGCGGCGGGCGACCTCGTAGGCGAGCCAACCGGCGAAGCACCACCCGGCGATCTGGTAGGGGCCGCGCGGCTGGACGCGCTTGATCTGGCGAATGTGGTCGTCAAGCATGCGCTCGACGTAGTCGTTCGAGGGGTGGTCTTCGAAGGGTAGCGGCTGGAGCGCGTAGAAGGGTTGGTCGTCGCCCAGCGCGGAGGGCAGGCGACCGTACAGCATCAGCGAGTGAACGAGGAAGAAGGGGCGCTTCGAGCCTTTGCGGTTGAGCGGAACGAGCGAGTTCCACTCGTCGCTCTCCTTGTGCTGAAACTCGCGGACGAGGGTAGCCAGCTTCTCGATGGTGGGGGCCTGGAAGAGGCGCGCCAGCGGTAGTTCGATCGAGAACTCCTTGTTGATCTGGCGCACGAGCTTCAACAGCAGGAGCGAGTGGCCACCGAGATCGAAGAAGTTGTCGGTGGTGGAGACGGACGGGACGTGCAGCAGCTCCGACCAGATATAGGCGAGGCGAAGCTCCTCGGGATCCATCGCGGCGTCGAGTTCCGACTGCTGCGGCACCGCGGCCGTGACGTTGCGGTCGGGTTCGAGCAGCTGCTTGCGGTCGACCTTGCCGTTCGAGGTGAGCGGAAGAGAATCGAGCGCGACCAGATCGGACGGGATCATGTAATCCGCGACGCGTCCGCGCAGGAACTGGCGAAGCTCCTGCGCGTTGGGCGGCGGGCCATCGACGCCAGTGAGGTAGGCGCACAGGCGATGGCCGCCTTCAGGATCGGGCCATGCCTTGGCCGCCGCGGCGGCGACGCGCGGATGCTGGGCCAGGTTAACCTCGACGTCCTCAAGCTCGATGCGGTAGCCGCGAATCTTGACCTGGTTGTCGGAGCGCCCCTGGATCTCGATGGTGCCGTCTTCGCGGTAGAGCGCATAGTCGCCGGTGCGGTAGACGCGCTCGCCGTTGGCGATGGGGGGCGTGACGAATCTCTCAGCGGTCAGCTCCGGCTTGTGGCGGTAGCCGCGCGCGACGCCGATGCCACCGAGGTAGAGCTCGCCGGGAACTCCGACGGGTACGGGCTGCTGTTGCGGGTCGAGGATGTAGGCGGTGGTGTTGTCGATGGGACGCCCGACGTTGATGGGGGCGACACCGGGTTCGACGTGCGCGACGGTCGACCAGATGGTGGTCTCGGTGGGACCGTAGACGTTCCACAGGTCGAGGCCGAGGGCGAGCAGCCGGTCGGCGAGCGAGCGCTTGAGTGCCTCGCCGCCGCACAGAGCCTTGAGCCCCTTGCGGCCAGGCCAGTTGATTCCGACGAGCGAGGACCAGGTGGCGGGTGTCGCCTGCAGTACGGTTGCGTTTGATTCGGCGATGAGCGCGGCAAGCAGGTTCGGATCGAGCGCTGTTTCGCGGCTTGCGATGACCACCTTGCCGCCGGTGATGAGCGGTAGAAAGAGCTCCAGCACGGCAATGTCGAACGAGACGGTGGTCACCGCGACGAGACTGTCGGCAGCAGAGAAGCCGGGCTGTTTCTGCATGGAAAGCAGGAAGTTAACCACGCCTGCGTGCCGCAGTTCGACGCCCTTCGGCCGGCCGGTTGAGCCGGAGGTGTGGATGACGTAGGCGAGATCTTCGGGCGCCACGTGCGGAGCTTCGAAGTTGGTTGGGAATGGCTGCGCGAGGATGTCTTCGAGGACGAGCACCTTCGCCGCGGAGTCCGGAAGGTCAGCAACTCGCGCGTGTTCCGTCAGGATGACCGGCGGCGCGCCGTCTTCGAGGCAGAGCGCAATGCGTGCGGCGGGTGTGCCCGGGTCGAGCGGCATGTACGCCGCGCCGGTCTTCAGCACGGCGAGCAACGCCGCCGGCAGGTGGTGCGAGCGGTCGAGGAACACCGCGGCCAATGTCTCCGGGCCGGCGCCGGCCTCGCGTAGCGCATGGGCAAGCCGCGTCGACTCGCGATCGAGCTCGGCGTAGGTGAGCGTGTTTCCTTCGAAGCTGACAGCGGGGGCGTTCGGGGTTCGGGCAGCCTGTGCCTGCACGAGGCCGTGCATGGTGGTTGCGGGGATCGGCACCGCCGTATCGTTCCAGTTGGTGAGCAGCGTCTCGCGTTCGGGTGCCGTGAGGATTGGCAGCTGGCCAAGAGTGATTTCGGGGTCGGCGACGATGGCGGTCAGCAGCGTCTGCCAGTGGCCCATCATGCGGCGGATGGTGGGTGCGTCGAAGAGTTCGGTCGAGTAGTCGATGGAGACGCCGGTGTGGGTCGCGTGCTCATCGGCCTCGACGTAGAGATCGTACTTGGAGGCGCCGAGTGTGATCTCAGTCGGCGCGACGGACCACTTGCCGAACGGCTCCTGCGGCGGCTCCAGCACGAAGAGCGTCTGGAAGATGGGCGCGTGGCTGAGGTCGCGCCGTGCGCCGATGGCCTGGACGACCTTCTGGAACGGAACCTCGGCGGCGCCGATAGATTCGAGCAGCGTCTGCCGAACCTGAGTCAGGTACTCGGAGAACTTGAGCGAGGCCGCGGGTTGCGAACGCACCGCGAAGACATCGATCATGTAGCCCATCATCGATTCGAGCTCGGGGCGCCGGCGGCCGTCCGCCACCGAGCCGATGATGATGTCGTTCTGGCCGGAGTACCGGAAGAGGAGCGCCTTGAACGATGCCAAGAGCGTCATGTAGAACGACGCGCGGTAAGGTTTGCCGAGCAGGCGCAAAGCCTCGGTGAGCTCAAGCGAGAGGGTGAAGCGCTCGATGCCGCCGCGATGCGTAATGACTGCGGGACGCGGGCGATCGGAGGGTAGACGAAGGAGTGGAAGCTCACCCGACAGCTTCCTGCGCCAGAACTCGATCTGCGCCTTGATGTGCGGCGAATCGAGGTGCTGGTTGCGCCAGTGCGTATAGTCGGCGTAGTGCAGCTGGACCGGCGGCAGCCTGGGTTCATTGCCGGCTTCGAGCGCGGCGTAGATCGTCGCAAGCTCGACCAGAAAGGTCCGGCGAATCGAGTAGCCGTCGAAGATCATGTGCGAGAGCGTAAGGTGCAGGCGGCAGTCGTTGGGCGCGAGCCGCACGAGCGTTGCGCGGATGAGCGGCGGCTCATCGAGCGGCATAAAAGCCTGCGCCTGCTCGGTCGCCAGGCGCTTGGACTCTGCCTCGGCTTCTGCCGGCGGAAGATGTGCAAGGTCGATCAGCTGGAGCGGCGCAAGGTGAACCACATCGTGGACGACCTGCAGCACCTCACCCTGGTCCATGCGGTAGCTGGTGCGCCAGCCCTCATGGCGGGTGAGGAAGACGTTGAACGCCTGCTCCAGCAGCGCGGCGTCGAGCTCGCCCGCATAGAAGATGGTGACGATCTCGTTGTAGGCGGGCGTCTCCGGGTGCAGGGTCGCGTCCAGCCAGATGTTGTACTGGTCTGGCCCGAGCACGGAGCGCGCGCCGCCGGGCCGCGGCACGATGCGGTCGGCCTGCAGTTCGGGCGATGCGGCGCCCTTCAGCCTCTGCGCCAGAAGGCGGCGTTTGGCGTCGGAGAGTGCGGCGGCGGATTCGAGGGTCTTTTCTTCGATCGGCATTATCGGGTCGTTGCGTGCTCTGGGCCGGAGGGTTGAAACCGCACTTGAAGAGATTGTATGGAACGCATGGCAGCCATGCCACGCCACTTTGGCTGGGTCGTTACCAGACTGAGCCCCGGGAGGCGATGAAGCAATGTCGAAAACGCGATCGCGGCCGACATCCTGACCAGCGGCGCACCAAGACAGTAATGCGCGGCCCAGCTAAACGCGACGTGGCGATTATCGGCGCGGGTGAGGTCGAGTTGCTCGGGCGAAGCGAAGCGTGCGGGGTCGCGATTTGCGGAGGCCAACACCGCGGTGACGGCATCGCCCTTGCGGATTTGCTTGCCGCCGAGCGTCGTATCCTCGGGCGCCACGCGGCCGGTGTACTGCGTGGTCGATTCGAAGCGGAGGAGCTCCTCAATCGCGGATGGCATCAGCTCGGGCCGTTCGGTAAGCAGAGCCTGCTGGTCCGGGCGCTGCAGCAGCGAGAACACGCCGTTTGAGATCAGGTTCGCAAGTTCTTCCAGCCCGCCGCCGATCATTAGCAGCGTGTTCGCCACGATTTCGTCGAACGTGAGCGGTTGGCCGTCCACCTGTGCGGCTAGCAGCGCGGCGATCAGCCCGTCGCGCGGCGCGGCCTGCTGTGCGATCACCTCTGCCGTGATGTAGCTCTTGAACGCTGCGAGCGAACGGGCGAGCGGCTCGATGCGGTCGGGATCGTGCTCGAAGTTGCCGATCAGTTCCCCAAGGTCGAGCGCCCATTGCCGCAGCTGGTCGAGTTCCGTGTCGGGCAGTCCGAGCAGCGCAGTCAGAATCCGTGCAGGATAGTCGCTGGCGAAGTGGGCGACTATGTCCAGCTCGCCACGAGGCGTAACGCGGTCGAGCAACGTGTCGGCGATCTGCTGAATGCTCCCGCGCAGGTGAGCGATGCGCTTCGGCGTGAAGGCCGCGGCGGCAACGGTACGGATGCGCGTGTGGTTGGGAGCATCGATGAAGAGCAGTTGCTGCTGCATCAACTCTGCGTAGGGGCTGAGCGCGGCCAGGCCCATGGCGGCCATGCGCTCGGGCGTCGGGGTCCGCTCGGCCTTGAACCTGGTCAGAACCGTCACTACATCGGCGTAGGTGGTCACGACCCAGCAGTGGAGAAAGGGGTCCCAGTGGACTGGGTCGTGCTCGCGCAGGCGAGCGTAGAGCGGATAGGGGTTGGCCAGAACCTCAGGCTTGAGCAACTGCAGGAGGCTGTATTGCGCCTCCTGTTTGCGTGTCAATGGAGGAGCGGCGATCAAAGGCCGGTCTCCGAACCTGCCTGCCGGAGGGCCTCGTCTTCGCTCATGTTGGCGATGTCTTCGAGGATCAACTCTTCGACGCGTGCGGCAATCTCGGCGACGGTCTCGGTCTCGAAGAGGTCGCGCAGCGTCAGCTTGACGCCGAAGGCCTGCCGCGCGCGGATGACGAACTGCGTCCCCAGCAGCGAGTGTCCGCCGACGGAGAAGAAGAAGTCCTGCAAGCCGATGGTTGCGACGCCGACAACCTCGCGCACCAGCGAGAGGACAGCCTCCTCGACCTCGGACATAGGCGCAGCCGGGCCTTCGGTTGCGGAGAACTCGGGCTCGTTGTAGAGGATTGGGGCTGGCAGCGCCTTGCGGTCGATCTTGCCGTTCGAGGTAAGCGGCATCGCGTCCAGGCGCGTCAGGAATGCGGGCAACATCTGCGCGGGAAGCTCACGTTTGAGCCTTTGCGCGAGCTCCGGAACAGAGACGGAAGCGCCGGGTGTGGTCGTAAAGTACGCCGCGAGCTGGGTTCGGCCGGTACTGTCGGTGCGCGGAACCACGCAGACCTGCGTCACATTGCGCTGCGTGCCGATGGCTGCCTCCACTTCGCCGAGTTCGATGCGGAATCCGCTGATCTTGACCTGCTCGTCGCGCCTTCCGAGATAGACGAGTTCGCCGTCAGAGCGGCGGCGAGCGAGGTCGCCGGAGCGGTAGACGCGTTCGCCGTCGATGAGGACGAAGCGTTCCGCGGTCAGCTCCGGCCGGTTCAGGTAGCCTAGCGAGACGCCCGCGCCGCCGACGCACAGCTCGCCGATCTCACCGTTCGCAACGGGTTTCAGGTCCGGGTTCAACAGGTGAAGCGTGAGGTCGCTGATGGGCGAGCCGATCAGGCTGTCGTGCTCAAGGTGGGCGTCGGTCTGGGTGACGTTGCGCAGGGTGACATGCACGGTCGTCTCGGTGATGCCGTACATGTTGACGAGCTGCGGGCGCGTGTCGTCGTGACGAGAGAACCAGGACCTCAGGGCGGAGAACTTGAGCGCCTCGCCGCCGAAGATGACCAGACGCAGCGCGAGCGGAAGCTGAAGCCCACGCTCTTCCATCTGCGACAGCAACTGGAATGCGGAAGGAGTCTGGTTGAGCACGGTGACACGCTCGGTCGAGAGCAGGCGGTAGAAGTCCTCCGGCGAGCGTGTGGTTTCAAACGGCACCAGCACCAGCGTTGCGCCGGTGAGCAGCGGCCCCCAGATCTCCCATACCGAGAAGTCGAAGGCGAAGGAGTGGAACATGGTCCAGACATCATCTGCGTGGAAGCGGAAGGCGCTTTGGGTGGCGTCGAAGAGCCGCAGGACGTTGGTATGCGTCACGCGCACACCCTTCGGCTTGCCGGTCGACCCAGAGGTATAGAGGATGTACGCGACGCTTGCCGGGTCGAGTGCGAGCGCAGGGTTGCAGTCGGTAGTCTCCTCGTGCGGGAAGAACATCAGGCATGCGTCAATGGGCGGCAGCGTGGCTGCGAGGGACTGTTCCGTAATCAGAGCCGCTGGGCTAGCGTCTTCAATGGTCTGCAGAATGCGCGCGGTGGGGTAGGTCGCTTCGAGCGGCAGGTACGTGTGTCCTGCCTTCAACACGCCAAGCATTGCGACGATCATCTCGGGCGTGCGGTCGAGCCAGATGGCGACGATGGAGTTCGCCGGCAGCGCCAGCGTAATCAGGCGGTGCGCCATGCGGTTCGACTGCGCATTCAGCTCTGCGTAGGTGAGGGTATTTGCCCCCAGCACGACCGCCAGCCGGTGCGGGGTAGACGCCGCAACGGCCTCAAAGCGGCTGATGAGTGTGTGCCTGGAAGCTGGCGTCTGTGGAGCGATAGATGAGCCGTCTTGCGGCGTCGTTGTTGAGGTAGTCATCCGTGCTCCAGATTCAGGCTTCCAATAGTCGAGACAAACCGCGAAGGGGATTGCCGATCAGCTGAGGCTCTTCAGTGATGTGCAGGGTAAGGCACCGAGGAGCTGCAAGCGATGTCTCATTATAGAGTTCACCGGCAGCACGCCTCTCCCACAAAAGTGCAACGACTCCCCGAGCCGGGGGACTTCAAACCGAGGCGATAAGATGAGGGGATGTTCCAGCGGAAGTCAGGTCATTGAAGGCAGCGCCGCTTTATGTAGGATTCGCCGCCACGGGCGTAGGCGTGGCGCTGCCCGGAGCCCTGCTGCCGGCGCTGATCGACCGATGGCACCTGGGCGATGCGCAAAGCGGATTCCTGTTCCTGACGTCGTTTCTCGGCTCGAGCGTGGGTGCACTGCTGGTGCGCGGTTCGCTGCGTCTGCGCCTGGCGGCGGGCAGTCTTGCGATTGCAGTGGCGGCGGTCGGACTGGGGCTCTGCGGGGGATTTGGCGCAGACGAATGGATGGGCGTGTACGGTGCCGGGCTCGGATTGACGATGACGGCGATCAGCCTGATCCGTCAGCAGCAGGCCGCGCGTACAGGCGTGGAGATGGTGCGGCTGAATCTGCTCTGGGCGCTCGGTGCGCTGGTTTGCCCGTCGCTCACGGTGCGCGCGCTGACGGCTGGCGTGATCGAGCCGCTGCTCTTCGGTGTCGCGGCCTGCTTTGCCGCGCTTGCGCTTTGGTGTGTCTTCCAGATCGATGTCAAGCTGCTGCCGGTCGTGCGTAACGCTGAGTCGTCGGGTGGGATTTGGCGGGTGCCGTTTGCGCTCGTCGCGATGATCTTCCTGATTACCGGCATCGAAGCCTCTGCCGGCGGCTGGCTCGCTACCTACACGCGGCGCGGCGGGCACTCTGTCGCCGATACCATCGCCGCGCCGACCTTCCTGTGGGCCGGGCTGCTGGCCAGCCGGATGTTCTGGTCGCTGACGCATCGATGGATCACCGAGGCGAACGTGGTGCGCGGCAGCGTCGGCCTGATGGCGCTGGGCTCGGTCCTGCTGATCGCGGGCGGCGCCGGGTGGACGGAGCTGCTGGCGGCGTTTTGCATGGGTGTCGGCATCGGCCCGACGTACCCGCTGCTACTGGCGTGGGCACTCCACTTCGAACGTGGAGGCGCCATTTTCTTCCTTGCCGGCCTGGGTTCAGCGTGCCTTCCGTGGCTTACGGGTGTGGTCTCGGCGTCGCGCGGCTCGCTGCGGATGGGGCTTGTTGTCCCCATGCTCGGCTGCGTGGTGATGCTCGCGGTGGCGGTGCTGCAGCCGCTTGCCGCCTGGGAGAGTGCTTGAGCGTTCTGCTGCGAAGAAGAGAAAGCCTCGCGCAGAGAGTCTGCGCGAGGCTTTCCTTTCGCCAAGCTTACCTGCTAGGGACGAAGCCGGCCTTCTGGAATGCCGTGGCCACTTCGGGGTTCTTCCCGAACGTCTCCCAGACGAAGCTGGTCCGCAGGTTCTCGGCCATGAGGACGCTGATCCCGAGATCAATTCCAAGCACGTCAGTGTCATACCAGTCCGCCTCTGGATGGAACGCATCGCAGAAGCCGTAGCGTCCCCAGGCCTTGGCACCGTACTTCTGCTTCAGCGAACGCTGCACCCGCAGGCACGCCGCGGGCTGAAAGGGAAGCGAACCAGCCGTCGCGTTCGGCACCACTGAGCCATCGATGCCGCCAAACCCCTTCCCCTCGGCATTTGGCCCACCCCATGCGGTATAGCCGTGCGCCGAATCCGAAGCGCTGATTCCCCAGTAATCCGGCGAATACGGTTTGCCGAGTGAAAGGCAAAACGCCTCATGCGCCTTGGTCGCCGTCACCGAGTTCTGGAAGTAGTTGGCAAACTGGTCGTGCTTGTCACGAAAATCGAACCACGCATGGCTGTACTGATGCGTAAACAGCGGGTCGTTGCCGCTGATGTAGGTCATCCCGTCGTACGTAATCTTCGGCCGCGAGAACGCCGTCCAGACCGCCGGATCAACCGGATGCGTCGGCGAGCCGATCGCCAGCAGCGGAATCATCATCAGCTCGCAGTAGTGACTCCAGCGTGCGTTCGGAATGAACTGCCCGTTGCGAATGCCCATCGAGAACGTACTCTGGCCCTGCAGCATGTAAGGCCAGTCCACACGGTTGTAGATCTTCGTCGCAAGCTGCACGATCTCCGCGTCGTCGTGGAAGTAAGCCCGTGCCGTCAGCGCGCCGCAATAGAAGATCGCCGAGTCGATCGACGAAATCTCGCTTCCCGGATACGGCTTGCCCGTGTCGCAGTTCGTAAAGTGCGAGTAGAAGCCGTGGTCGTTCGCAAACACGTCCGCATGCCAGCGCAGCGTCTTCCGCACCTGCTCCAGAATCTGTTTGCGCGGGAAGTATCCTCGCGAGTCCGCAATACAAAGCGCGGTCAACCCAAAGCCGGTCGCCGAAACCGAAGCCATGTGCCTCGGGTCAAGCGTGCCGGTGGTGTTGTCCGCTCGGGCGCGGTCGAGCACCTGTCCGGTCGTCGCGCTCGCCTGCTCAACAAAGTACAGGCAGGCGCGCCGCTGCATGTCGTCGAGGAATTCTTCGTCGTCAGCGCTGAGAGCGGGGGCGGCGGCAAAGGTTATGAGTGGGCTGGCGAATGGAGTTGCGGCGAGGAGTTTGACGAAGGTGCGGCGTTGCATGGACAGCTCCAACTGTTGCGGTGGACCCACTCATCGCGATGAGGCCGCGATGAATGGGACACGGGTTTATTGTGTGACGAGGACTACGGCCAGCCCGTGAGCCGGAACGGTGAGCTCAAGGTGACCGTTTCTAAGCTGCATGTGTTCTGCGGGAGCCATCTGTCCGGCAGCCCGGAGCTTCTCGACTTGCTCCTTGGTGAGGTCGGCAGCCGGACGTCCCATCGCGTTGAATGTCTTCAATACGTTGCCATGGTCGTCATCGACGCGAAGCACCTCAGCCGTTGCGTTCGCAGGGACACCCTTCAAGTCGAGGATGAAGGTTTTTGGCGGTCCCGCAGGCCCTGCCGGCATCGTGTACGTCGCGCCCGTGCCGGTCGGCGGAGCGTAGTCCCAGAGCGCGAGTGCGAGGCCGTCCGGTGTCTTTGTCGCGAGCACGGAGTCGGACGCAACCGCGATGCGCTCATCGCCGAGCTTATGCAGCATCGCAAAGGCATTCAGCGAAGGCTTCGGGATGTGGTCGGCTGCGACCAGCCCGAAGCCACCATAAAACGGCGTACGCACCACGCCCTGCTCCTCGAACACGTCGGAGAACGCCCAGTAATCCATCGACTCAACGATTCCGTCGCACTGGCGGATCGTGTTGGCAAGCCAGGGCCCCATGTAGTCCGAGTCGGTCACATTCGGCTCGTTCGCGTAGCTTGCGTTGTACTCGGAGAAGATGAGTGGAAGTTTCGGATAAGGCGAAGCGAGGATCTGCTCATGCACCTTCTTCACCGAGCGATAAACCATCTGGTCGCGCGGAATCTGCTCATGCGTTCCGAACACATCTTCCGCCCTGTCGTTGCCATAGACATGCGTGGAGACGAAGTCCACAGGAACGTTCTCCGCCTTAGCATGCGCGAGAAATGGCGTGACCCAGGCAGCCTGCGCGGTCGCCGGTCCACCCACCTCGATGCGCGGGGAGACAGACTTGAGTGCGCGCGCCGTGTGGTCGTAGAGCTCAAAGTAGGTTGCTTGTTTGGGTTTGCCGCCCCAGAAATCAAGGTTTGGTTCATTCCAGACTTCGAACTTCCAGGTCGCGACCTCGTCGATGCCGTAGCGCGCGACGAGGTGCGCGGCGAAGGCCTGGATCATCTTGTCCCACTCTGCATAATCCTTCGGTGGCGAGACGTCGGGGTGATACCAGAACGGATGCAGCATGTTCGGATCGGCCGCCATCTTGCGCGGCATAAAGCTCATCTCGACATAAGGCTGAACGCCGTTTGCCAGCAGCCCGTCGTAGATCTGGTCGACGTAAGAAAAGTTATAGCTGGAGTTGTCGCCGGTCGTTGCGCCAGCCTGCCCGGCTGTCTGCGCGAAGTTGATGGTGCGACGATCCGGGTCGAAGAGGCCGACCTCATCCATGAAGATGCCGTGGAAGCGGACGGACTTAAAGTCGGTCGCCTGCTTCACCGTGCGAATGTCCTGCCGGTAGCTGTCACGAAGCGAGAGGATCGCGCGGCCGGAGCCGAAGGTCTGTTCCCAGAAGTGCGGGAACGGCGTGGTCGCAGCGCGGGCGTCGATGGTCAGGTGTTCGGGTGCTGCTTGCTGCGCGATAAGCTGAGGCGAAAAAGTTGCCGCAAAAAGTGCTGACGTGGCAAGCGCCGCGGTCGTCCAGGGGGTGCGCATGGCGGGTCTCCAAAGGGTTGCAGGCTTGTTGGTGCGGGAGAAAAAGAGGGTGCACCTTGCGGGCACCCTCCTTGTGTTTCAGCCGCCAGATGCGCTTAGAAGCTGAAGCGGCCCTGGAAGCTGATGGTACGCGAACCGAGAGCGCTGGTGTCCTGCCCGAAGTTCGATGAGTTGACGTTGGTTGCGATGGCGGTGGGGTTAAGGTTGAGCAGGTTGAAGAGGTTGAAGATGTCGGCGCGAATCTCGAACCGTGCCCGATTGCCGAGCAGACGATTCTCCGGAATGCCAAAGCCCTTGGTGAGCGAAGCATCCACATCGCGGTAGTTAGGCCCAGTGAATGAATTCCGTGCGAGCCCCGGAATGCCTGGCAGCGCGAGGTTTGCGGCAGGGAAGCCGGTCCCGTTGCTCGCCTGCATCGCATTCGCGAAGTTCGGCACGTTGAAGTACTTGTTCGAGTAAGCGACCGGGACGTTCGCCGAACCGTTGATGGTTGCGGTCTGCGTCTGCTGGCCGGTCAGGATGTTGGCGTAGTCGGACGCGGTCTCAAACGCCTTGTTGCTGTGGTCTGTACCGCCGCCGCCCAGGTAGTAGGGCCGCAGGTTGTAGTAGCCACACTGGCTGCAATACAGCGACTGCTGGGTGCCGTAGTTCGGCGTCCATGGGAAGCCCGTGTGCAGGTTCAGGATGCCGCTGAGCGACCATTCCCCCGCGATCTTGTCGATCCAGCGATTCTTGCCCCGGAACAGCACCGGCTGCCACAGACCGAAGACCTTCAGCGACTTGCCCACGTTGAAGTCCGAGCGGCCGTAGGAGTAGTTCGCTCCTTCGGGGTAATACTCGTCTTCGTAGTAGGGCCCGGAGCCATCGGTATCCATGCTCTTCGCCCACATAAACTGCGTGTCGAGCGAGAAGTGATGGACGAACGGGTGCTTCAGCTCAAGCAGCAGGGCATTGTTGTTGGCGCTGCCCTCGTTGTTCCAGAAGTCACCACCGGTGACAAGCGGGTTCAGCGCCACGCCGGAGACGACGCCGGCGGCATTGGGTGTCTCGTGGTTGATCAGGTGATGCGAGCTGCTTCCCTGGTACCCGACGGACGCGACCAGCTCCTTGCCGAACTCGTATTCGGTGTCCAGCGAGTAGTGGTGAACGTACTGCGTGGGCAACTTGCCGGTGCCGGTGCCAAACAGCCCGATGCTGGCGTTACCCGCGACCGGCAGATTCGCCGTGGTGTAGCTGGTGACGGCGTGCGGGTTCGAGGCAAATCCGAACAGGGAGGTGGGGCTGCTCGCGATACCGTATACGATGTCTCCGCCGTTGACGCCCGGGTTGGTTGGGCTTTGGAAGGCGTAGCTGACATTGTTGACCAGCGGCGGGTTCTCAAACGTATTGGCGGAGATCGCAATCTCCTCCTGGTTGAAGTTCAGGCCGTAGCCGCCGCGGACGACCAGCCGGTCCTTCAGGTAGCCTGGGCTCCAGTTGAAGCCGAGCTGCGGCCCGAAGTTCCCCTTCTGCGGCGTCCACAGGTTGCCACCGGTGTGCACGGAAAGACCGGTAAACAGGGCCGCTCCTGTTCCGAGCGTAGCGATCGGCAGGTTGTTCTGCTTGTCGTACAGCGAGCCGAAGTAGGAGTAGCGGATGCCGGCGTGCAACGTCAGGTTCGGACGCGCCTTGTAGTCGTCCTGAAGGAAGCCGCCGAAGAGATTCTCGCGGTCGTCGAGACGCGAGGAGAGCGGCGCGCCGGTCAGCGAATCGAAACTGCCGTTCTCTACCGCAGGGGCATCGTTCAGGAAGTCCCACACGTTGTAGAAGTTGTAGCTGGGACGACCGACATTGAGCGAAAGATACTGCAGCTTGGTGTACTCGCCGCCAAACTTGATGGTCTGCGGCCCCAGCACCTTGGTAGCGACATCCTTGTAGCCGAAGGTCCACTGGTTCAAATCCGCGGGCTGCTGCGTGCCGAACGAGTTGATGCTTGCCGACGGAGCGAAGTCGGTGATGTTATCGGTCGGCAGGCCGAAGGGCGCGGTGGGGTTCGAGGTGATCTCGTTGTAGCGCCAGCCCGCCGCGTTCGCGCGTGCCTCGTTCAGGAAGGTGGGCGAGAAGGTGTGATTCCAGATCACGGAGAAGGCATCGTTCACCTGGCTGTGCTGGAACAGGTTGTAAGCGCGGGCGCCGCCATCGTAGCTGCTGGCGCCGCTGGGCACCCAGTAGATCGCGAAGGAGAGATGGTCCCGCTGGGTGACGTTGGCATCGGCACGCCCGTTGAACTGGCGATAGTAGGTGGAAGAGGGCGTGACCGTCAGGTAGTCGGCAACGTCTGCGACGTTCGACAGCCCGCTGCCGATGCCCGGGTTCTGTACCGTGCCCGTGGCTGTCGTGTCCTGCTTGCCGAGGCCCGTGGCGATCGGCGAGCCGATGTTGAGGCCCTGGCCTGGGATGGTGATGCAGTTGACTCCTTCGGTCAGGCCGACCGTCGTGCAGGTCTCGTTGTTGGTGACGATGCCGCTCGAACTGACGGTCGAACCGGGAAAGTTGAGGAAGGTGGAGGATACGCTGCCGGCGGGTGCGAGAGCGGCGAAGGCTGGCGTGGTGTACCAGCCGGTGCTCGTCAGGTTCGACTCATTCGGCGACGACTCAAACGCGAAGAAGGCGAAGACGCGGTTCTTGATAATCGGACCGCCGAGGCTGCCGCCGTACTGGTTGAAGCGCTGCTCGTCGCGCAGCGGCGTACCCGTGCCGGTAGAGCGCTGGTAGGCGTTCAAGCCCGGACGATGAATCGCGATGAACGCGCTGCCGTGAAGCTGATTGGTGCCGGACTTCGAGGTGACCAGCGTCTGCGAACCGGAGAAGCGGCCGTTCTCCGCGTCGTAGTCGTTCGTGACGATGCGGACGTTGTCGATCGAATCTTCTGTCGGCGTGATGACCGACGTTCCGCCCCAGACCGCGCTGACGGTGCTGATGCCGTCGATCGAAATGCCGTTGGTCTCGTAGCCCTGGCCGTTCGCATTCGACGGCGGACCGTTCTCGGTCGGCGCGCTGCCGCCGGCGGCCGAACCGCCCGGGCCCTGGTTGCCGGGGGTCTGGTAAACGCCGCCACCGCCCGCCTGCGAACCATCCGCAACCGTGCCGGGTGCAAGCTGCGTCAGCGTAAACACATCGCGGTTGAACGATGGCGTGTGCTCGATGTCGTCGCTGCTGATCGTGGTTCCGATGTTGGCGGTCTGGGTGTCGACGGCGGGCGTCGTATCCGCATTTACCGTGACCGTGGTGCTGGTGGTGCCGAGTGCAAGTTGGACGTTGAGCGAGTTTGCCTGCTCCGGGATCAGCTGCAGGTCGTTCAGAACCTTCTTCTGGAATCCGGGGCTATCGACCGTCAGTGTGAAGTGGGCGGCGGGAAGCGCGTTGAAGTTGAAGACGCCGTCGGCGTTGCTGGTGCGCACCACGGTTTCGTTGGTGGCATCGTTCTTCAGCGTAAGGGTCGCGCCCGGGATGAGTGCGCCGGTGGTATCTGTAACCGTGCCCTGAATCGACGTGCGGAACTGTGCGTGTGCGCTGGTGGCGCACAGTGCGATTGCGGCACCTGCGACCGAGGTGCGGGTGAGCGCGAGGAATTTGCTGCTCATAAACTGCCTCCGAGAGCGTTTGTAGCGGTAGACGTGCAGGGATCGATGAGTCCCTTTTGTTAATCGTTTGCCGAAGCCGGCACGGGGAGTTCAGGCAACCGATTGCCTGAGCCTCAATGGTTGTAGACAATCCACCTAAGGACTGTCAAGCAGAGACCAGATTGGCGTGCTGGAGAACAGGGGGCCCGGACGGGAATTCAACCCGTGATGCGCGCTTGGATGCCGGTTGTGCAAGACTGGTTACCGTGACCGGGAACGCGAAGCACGATCCAGCCAGGAAAACAGCGAGTCTGAAGGAAGTGGCAGAGCGGGTAGGGCTCTCGTCGGCGGCAGTCTCACGTGTGTTATCCGGCGCGGCCGCTGCAAAATCGATTCCGAAGGTCACCCAGGAACGCATACGCGCCGCGGCGGCGGAGTTGAATTACCGCCCGAACCTGCTGGCACGGTCGCTGCGCCGCGGCCGCTCGCATACTGTGGGCGTGCTGGTGCCGGAGCTGTCGGAGGGCTACACGACGCTGGTGCTGGCAGGGTTGGAACAGGGCTTGCTGAAGGCCGGGTACTTCTACAACATTATCAGCCACCATCATCGCGAAGACCTGATCGAGCAGGCGCAGACCATGATGATCGAGCGCGCCGTCGATGGATTTGTGACCATCGACACGGCCTTGCACAAGCACATGCAACTGCCGACGGTGAGCATCAGCTGCCCGGACAAGGACGATTGGGTAACGAGCATCGTGCTGAACCACGAGCGCGCGGCAGAGCTTGCCATCGACTATCTCTGCGGGCTCGGGCATAAGCATGTGGCGTTCATCAAGGGGCAGGACTTCAGCTCGGACACGGAGCCGCGCTGGCAGGCTATCGTGCATGCGGCCGCGCGGGCGAAGCTGAAGCTCGATCCGTTGCTGATCGTGCAGTTGGAGAGCGATTCAGCGTCGCATGAGCCGGGGTACTTCGCGGCGCAGCGGCTGCTCGCTTCGAAATGTCCGTTTACCGCGGTATTCGCTTTCAACGATGTCTCGGCGATCGGCGCGACAAGGGCTTTTCTCGAAGCCGGCCTGCGAGTGCCGAAGGATGTTTCCGTGGTGGGGTTCGACGACGTGCAGTCGGCGGCGTTCCAAAATCCCGCGCTGACGACCGTGCGCCAGCCTCTGCGAACGATGGGGCTGCTGGCAGCGGAGGCGATCGTGCGCCAGATCATGGCGCCGTCGGAGCGGCCGTCATCGCGCCAGGTGATGGTCGATCCGGAGCTGATCGTGCGCGAGTCAACGTGCCCGCCGGCGGGAAAACGCTAAGGGAAGATGCCAGATGTTAGTCGTTCGATGGTAGTTGGGGCGCTGGCCGGTCTGGCACCTGGAATCACGCATCTGGCAACTTCGTCTCTTCGGCATTGCGTTGGGTGCGAATCCACGTTGCGTTCTTGCGCGCGGCGAGCCGTGTGCGCGGGATCATGAGCAGCTTCCAGAACAGGTAGCCCGGTGCGGCGAGCAGGGCCCGGAGTGCGGCGGGCGGATCGGGCGAGAGCCTTGCGGCGACAAGGATGTAAAGGGCTGCGGCTGCGAAGCCTAAGGCCGCGTAGAGGCGAAGCCAGGCGATGGGAAGCGTGGCCGCGAGCAATAGCAGGGCGGCTTGCGTTGCGAGCGGTTGAGCCAGCAGGTCGAGCAGGGGCTCGGCCAGCCGGCGGCGGCCACGAAGCACCGACTGCAACAGCGGCAGCGTCCACTGTCGACGCATCAGCTTGCGGCCACCCTCCCAGCGTGCGCGCTGCGTGGCCGCCGCAGCGGATTTCTCCGGCATCTCGCCGAAGACGGCGGCGTGGTTGAGGAACTCGACGGTGATACCGGCGTCGATCAGGCGCAGGTGGTACTCAAGGTCTTCCACCAGCGAGTTCGCGGTGTAAGGAACCCGTGCCAGCGTGCGTGCGGAGAGCGCAAAGCCGTTGCCGAAGATGCCGCAGGAGAGCCCAAGCCGCGAGCGCCCGCGCGGACGCAAAACGTTCATGCCTTGCAGGGCGAGGGCGGCGAGGCGCGTGCGGAAGTTGGTGTCGACGTTGGCGACCTGGTAGCGCGCCTGCACGGCCTGGGCGCCGGCGCGGATGGACGCGGCCACCTCGGCAAGCAGGTTCTTCGAGACGATGGAATCGGCATCGATGACGAGAACGGCGTCGGCGCCGAGCGAGAGCGCGTGCTGGAAGCCGTGGTCGAGCGCGAGTCCCTTGCCGCCAGGGCCGTTGAGTGGCAGTGTACGGGCGCCGGCTGCCGCAGCGAATTCGGCCGTGCGGTCGGTGCAGTTGTGCGCGATGACGAAGACCTCAAACGAAGTCTCGCGGTCGGCGAGCAGGCTGCGGACGCAGGTCCCGATCAGCTTCTCTTCGTTGTGCGCCGGCACGACGACGGCGAGGCGAAAGACGGAAGGGGTGCGCCGGCGCGGACTCCGTGGAGGAAAGCTCGCGGCAATCGAGAGGACGAGCAGCTCGAGCGTGAGCGGCAGCGTGATCAGCACGAGCGCGAGTCCGGCAAGGTTCCAAACGAGCCGCAAAATCATCGTGGTGCCTCCCAGGTAAGGACCGTCATCGAGAACGGCGGCAGCGAGTAGGGAGCTCTCGGGTTGAACGCGTTCAGCGGCCGGGTTGTGGTCGCCACAGTCCGCTGCTGCTCGTTGGTGTCGGTGATGGTCTTCGAAGTGAGGCGCGATTCCGTCACACTGCTGCCCGGCGGGTTCGCGCCGGAGAACGTGACGGGCAGAGCATCGGTCCGGCTCAGGTTGAGCAGGATCAGGCTATGCTTTGCGCCCTCCGCGAAGGCGAAGGTCTGGATCAGGTGGGCGCGCGTGGCGGGTGTCGGGCCGTTTTGGCTCGCGGGCTGCTCCCACGTCGGGTTGGCGCCGCTGACGTGCGTCGTTAGCTCGGTGCGAAGGAACGCCTGGTTCATCAGTTGCAGCGCCAGGTAGGTGGGGCGTCGGAGGTTGGTGGGTCCGCCCATGTCGATAACGGCACCCCACAGCGGGGTGGTCTTGTTGGCGTTGTCCGGTTCGGCAAAGTGGTTGGCGTACTCGGGCAGCGCGAACAGGCATTGCGTCGTGATACCGAGGTCGCGCAGCATCAGCAGCATGTGGTCGGCGACCGCGACGGCGCCACCGATCGAAGGAATAATGGAGTTGATCTGCGCCTGGGTGATGCGGTTGTTGGCACTTACATTGCCGGCTAGATTGACCTCGTAGATGTCGGGCGTGGCCGGGTGCGCGGCGTTGCGCGCGACGCGAACCTGCTCGGCCATGGTGCCGTCATCGTGGCCGGCTGGGCCGTGGGGCGTGTCCTGCCGTTCAGGCTCTGAGAACATGGCACCGAAGACGGCTTCCTTCGAGGACGCGTCGTTCAACTGCGCGAACAGATACGGTGCGAAGTCGATGGAGTTGGCGTGGTTGTCGGTCTTGAGCTCCTCGGTGGTGAGCCAGGTGTTCCCGGCCTGTGCGCCTGCGATCAGATCGAACTGCGCCGGCTTGAACCAGGGGGATGCGTGCGCCGCGCTGAACACGCTTGCAACACGGGCTGTGTAGACGGCAGGGTTTGGCAGGGCCTCCCCTGCGAAGTCGCCTTCGTTCCACATCTCGTTCCCGTATTCGAGGTGAATGGTGTGGAAGATGCTGGTCCAGGGCGCGGACTGGCCGAGCGCGGCACGTTTGGCTCCGTACGGCGACGATGCGGGGCCGGCGAGGTACTCGATCAGGTGCGCCATCTCCGCGGGTGAGAGGGTGCCGGGAAGGGTGTACCAGGGGTCGGCGTGGATCGCCTGGGCCAGGGTGAGCGACTCGTGCAGGCCGATGGGGATGGCATCGGCGCTGGTGGCGTTCAGGCGCCAGCCGCCGCGACGCCGGGCGAAGGGCGTGGCAAGCAGGTCGTCCAGCGTCGAACCGAGGCTGGTGCCGTTATCCATAAAGCGGATGACGCCGGGGTGAAGTTCGCGCAGGGTCTCTACGACCTCGTCGCGGAAGGCCGTGGGGTTTCCTGGAGAATCGGCCGCCGTGAGGGTCACATCATCCAGCAGCAGTGCGTTCTGGTGCGCGGAGAAGGTGAGCCCCACGGTGCCGAGAGCGCTGCCGTCTTCGTTTGCGTTGAAGGAATAGCTGTAGTCGTGCCATGCGGGCGTCAGTTCGACGTCTTCGTGCAGGAAGCTGTGGCCGGCGTTGCGGGCTTTGTCGAAGCGCGAGAGGGAGACTGGCAGGGTACGACTCCCGCTGAGCCATCTGGCGCGAAAGCGCAGCGTGAAACGGCCGCGAAGCTGCAGGAACGAGCGGCCTTCGCTGGAGTCAAAATACGAGCTGACCGAGGCGTCCTGGTTCGGTGCGGATGCTTCTATCCGCAACGCCTGCTTGCCCGCAGAGCCGGGTGCGAGGTCGTGAAACTCGGTCGCCAGGGTGGCACCGCCACTGGTGGAGGTCCACCAGCCGGCAGCGGCATCACCCGGCTTTTCCATCCGAATGAGCACGAAATCGCCGTCGGCAAGGCCCTGCGCGGGGCTCGCGAAGTCGAGGGTAACTCCGTGGCCGTAGGCCGCGGAGGAGCTGCTGCGAACGGTGCCGGCCTGCCCGGCTGCCTTGCCAGAGACGACTTCATACTGCGCGCCATCGAGGAATCCGGCCGGCCAGGCTGAGGACGCGGCGTCGCTCGTGCAGGTGTTCGCGTCGGCGGACTTGCAGTGGAGGTACGACTGCCAGGTCTCCCCTTCAAAGCCGGGATTGCGGAAGATGAGATTCTTCATCATCTGCCCGGAGTCGTAGAAGCTTTGGCCGCTGAGGTTGATGCCGAAGCGCTGAACGTTGGCGTGCAGAACCTCCGGGCCGATGGAGATGTCGGTCACCGCGGCCGGTCCCGCAACTCCGGCTGCTCGCGGCGAAGAGGCTGGTTGAGAGACCGGGGCAGCGCGGCGCGCGGGTCGCAGCAGCGTGAAGAAGCAGATGGCGACAATGGGCAGAATCGTGGTCATGCCGAGCATCAGCATGTTGTCATCGTTCCGCGGCTGCATCGAGATGGGTCGGCCCATGGGCATGGTCAGGCGTGCACCCGCTCGGAAATTGCGGCGAGGGACCGCCGAAAGCGTCTCACGGTACGCACATCGTTCGAAGTGGAGTGGGGAACGGTCATGAATTTAGGAAAGCGAATAAAATCTTGCCGGGGCGAGTCGCCTGTGCCCGGAACGCGCCTGTAGTATAGGCGACACTGTTTAGCCGGGCTGGTCAATGCAACGAGCGTTGGAGTAGCCGGACAGGTACCTCCGTGGGCTGGGTGAGGGACGATGCGATGAAGGAGTGTGCGTGGTCAACAGGTGGGACATTCCGGCGAAGGTTCCGCCGCTCTCGTTTGAGGGCGTGCAGGTGTGGCGGCTCGAGCTGACCTCGCAGTTGCCTGCCGCCGCTTTCAATGGTTTCTATGCCTGCCTAAGCGGGGACGAAAGGCGTCGCGCCGACGGTATCCGCGTCCAGCCGGTGCGGGAGGAGTTCATCGCGGCTCGCGGGCTGCTGCGGCGTCTGCTGGGCGCCGCGACCGGCGTGACACCGGCCGCGGTCACACTCGGCACCAAGCGGAATGGCAAGCCATGCCTCGCGCCGTCGGCCCTCGTGGAGTTCAACGTGTCGCACTCGGAGGGAATGATCCTGATCGCGCTCTCGCGCGCTTCGGCCGTCGGGGTCGACGTCGAATTCGTCTCGGAGGAGTTTGGCGAAGCGGAAGAACTGATGGGAATCGCTCGCGAGAGCTTTCACGCGGGTGAATTTTTGGTGATTGCGCGAACGCCGCCGGGCCGGGACAGGTTACTTGCGTTCTACCGGGCCTGGACGCGCCGGGAAGCGGTGGCCAAGGCGGATGGCCGCGGCATTGCCTCGCTGCTGAAGTACGAGGTCTTCCGCGCCGATGAGTTCGGCGAGTCCAGGGTCTCGCTCGCCGGACCGGCGGAGAGCTCCGGAGACAGCGGGGACGTGGATTATTTCGTGCAGATGCCAGAGGCCGGCCCGCACCACCTGGCCGCGGTTGCCAGCCGCAAGCCGCGTCAGGCGCTTGCCCTCTACGACGCGACTCTCCTTCAGCTCTGAAGGGGTGTATCCGCCCGAACACCTCCCCGCAGGGAAAGTAGAAGAATGTAGCCATGAGGCGACACCTGGTAATAGGGGTGACATTACCATTCGGTCATACGCAACGGATGAAAGTGGTATGGAGGGGTCACCTGCCCACCTCTACGCTCCATTAAGGCGGAAGAGCATGAGCGATGTTGCGGCACTCCAGGAAAAGCGCAAGACCCTTGGCGATGGAGGGCGGCCCCAGCCGGTTGCGGGTTCTCAACAGAAGACCAGTGACACGGTGGCGCTGTTCGGCATGCCCATCACGAACGTCAGTATGGCCGAGGCCGTTGCGCGGGTCGAAGAATACATCCTCTCAGGACGCACCCACCAGATTGCCACGGCAAATCTGGACTTTGCACGCAATTCGCTCCGCGATCCGTACCTGCACCGCATCATCTGCGAGTGCAGCATGGTCTTGCCGGATGGAGCGCCCATGCTTTGGGCGTCGCGCATGTTCAGTGCGCCGCTGCGCGAACGTGTGACCGGCGTCGACCTGATCCCGGAGTTGGCGCGGCTGTCCGAACGAAAGGGTTACGGCATCTTCTTTCTTGGCTCGTCGGACGCGAGCTCGCAGGCTGCTTCGCAGGTTCTGCAGCGACGCTTTCCCGGAATGAGGCTGGTCGGGCGCTACTGCCCGCCCATCGCACCCCTGCACGAGATGAACCACGAGGAGCTGCTGCGGAAGATCCACGAGGCCAAGCCGCAGATTATCTTCGTCGGTTTCGGAAACCCGAAGCAGGAGATCTGGATTCATCGGCACAAAGATCGCCTTCCGCCCTCGGTCGTCGTAGGCATCGGCGGTTCGCTCGATATGATCGCGGGTAAGTTGCGACGCGCGCCGCGCTGGGTGCAGAAGCTCCAGTTGGAGTGGGTGTTCCGTATGTCGCAGGAACCGATCCGCCTGCTGCCTCGTTACGTGAACGATGCGGTTGCGTTGCTGAAGCATCTTCCGCTCGGGCTGGCTGCAAACCGCATGCAGCCGTTCGAGCGTCGCCAGCGTGGCTCCGCGGTAGATGTCCGGCTCGGTTTCCGGGTCTTCGCGACCCCCGGCAAGATGGGCGGACGCGCCAGCGCGCTGCTGGTGCAGGAGGCGCGTGCCGCCGCCAAGGCGGGAGAAACACTGGTGATCGACATGACAGCGACCTTGCGGATCGAAGCGGAAGGCCTCGGCGGGCTGTTGGAGGCCAGGCGGCTGATGCTCGATCAAGGCCTTTGGATCTGGCTAACCGCAATGTCCAACCCGGTGCGCCGGGTGCTCCAGTTCTCCGCGGTTGCGGACCTGTTTCGGGTAGCCCTGACGCCCGCAGCCGCGATCCAGGCCACGCGGTCGGCGCAGTCCGGCCTGCGTATGGCGTTGACCGAGACGGTCGGAACCGGGTCGCGTTCGAAGATCATCGTGCAGACCGAGGCGAGCCCGGTGACGGCAAAGGCAAGTTGATCGGGTGTCCGGGTCTAAAGGGTTTCGGCTCCGACGCCGGCGAAGCGGATCGACAAGGGAGAGACAAAAGGAGTGTTGTCGTGTGTGATTCGACACTGTGCCGAATCGCGGCAACCTTCCATAACATGGAACGAACAGCTTTGAGGCGAAATGCGATGGTGCAGGCGGATAGCAACGGAGAAAGCCTCCGGCGGGGAATATGCTGGGTGCTTGGCTGGACGCTGATGGTGGCGTCGGCCGGGGCCGCGCCGGCGCTCGCCCAAAACAACCCGACGACCACGCAGATTCAGGAGAACCCGCTCGCTGCTCTGCGCGCCTTCGAGCCGGCAGCCGGCGAAGAGTACGAGCTCGGACCCGGTGACGAACTGACCCTCGACTTCGGCGGCCGAACAGAGCTCAACAGCAAACGCATCGTGGGCCCGGACGGACGCATCACGTTGCCGCTTGCGGGCGCAATTGAGGTTGCGGACAAGACGCGCGGGCAGGCTGCGGACGCCATTCTTGCAGCACTTGCGCCTTACTACCAGAATCTCTCCGTTACCGTGGGCGTGGACAAGTACACGTCCAACCGCGTGCTTCTGCTGGGCGCGGTCGAACGCCCCGGCATCATCACCTTCGACGCACCTCCGACGCTCTTGGAGGTGATCACGCGCGGCGGTGTTCTCGGCAGCGGCGGCACCATCATCGACTCGCCGAAGACGCTTCCAGCCATCCCGGAGCGCTGCGCGATCTATCGCGGCAGCGACAAGGTGATGTGGGTGGACCTCAGGGCGCTGCTGAACTCCGGCAACGCGATGGCAGACATCCGCCTGCGCCGCGGCGACGTAGTTTATGTGCCGTCGACACAGGATCGGTACGTCTCCGTCCTGGGCCAGGTAGGGCATCCGGGCGCGCTTCCGCTCGAAACCTCCAGCACCCTATCGAAGCTGCTCGCACAATCGGGCGGCATCACCGATGCCGCGGGCGGAAACCCGCAGATCCGCATCATCTCGCCCTCTACCGGCAACACCCGCACGATCGCGTACAAGCAGCTTCTGCAGCCGAGCCCGCTGGACCTTACGTTGAGGCCAGGCGACATCATCTTCGTTCCGGAGAGCGGCTTCAACAAGGTCTCGTACGTCTTTGAGAAACTCTCGCCGCTCATCTCAGTCTTCACCGCGTTTGCGTTTCTGGAGCAATGAGATGATAGGAAGATTCCCATTTTGGCGCTCCAAGCTGAGAAGACCGAACGCATGAGCTTCCTCAACCAAAACCCGAATGCGTCTCCGTATGCGAACCACGGGCCGGCCCCTCTGCTCGAGGGCGTGGCGGCTTCGCCTGGGTCGCGGCCGGCGCCCTTCAGCCAGCCGTTCGTCCCGCAGGCGGGCGGCCCGTCCGATCCGCCCGCGTTGAACTTCCAGGTGGCACGCAGCCTGCGCATGCACAAGAAACTGGCGTGGATGGTCGGGCTTGGCGTCTGCCTGCTGCTGATCGCGGTCGGCCTCAAGCAGCCGCGGACCTATACTGCCTCAAGCGTCATCTACGTGGAGCCGATGGTGGCACAGGCCCTGAACGAACAGGGCGGCGCGCCCGGCTTCGACCAGTTCCGCTACAGCTCATTCCTCGATCAGCAGATGCAAACGATCGTGCGTCCGGACGTCCTGGCCGCGGCGTTGCGCACGCTGCCGGCCGGCACATGGCGCGGGCCAACGGAATCGGAACAGTCCGCCGTGGCGCGGCTCTCGAAGGCGCTTACGGTGGAGCGTGTGCTCACCAGCTACCAGATTACGGTTCAGCTGAAGACCGGGAATCCCGAAGCGGCGGCAGCCATCGTGAACGCCGTGACCAACGCCTACCTGCAACGCGGGCGCGAAGACGAGTTCAAGCAGGCCGATCTGCGCGAGCAGATCCTCAGCGAGGAGCGCGACCGCATACGGCAGGAGCTGAACACCGACCGCCGGGAGCAGGCGGCGCTCGGCGCAAGCATGGGCGTTGCGAGTCCGGCGGAAGGCGCGATCAATCCCTATGACTCCGATCTTGCCAACCTGCGCACGCAGCTGGCGACTGCCCGCCAGGCGCGCGATGTTGCCGCTGCGCAGCTTGCGTCGGTCAGCGGGCAGGCTGCCGATCAACGCTCCGGCCTGACCGCCGCGGCGGACGATGCGCTGCTGACTGATCCTGGCCTGACCGCAAAACGGGCGGCTGTGAATGCGCGTCGCGTCGTGCTCGAGAGCATGATGGCCGGCATGACGCCAAGCAATCCGCAGTATCGCCAGGCGCAGGATGAGATCGCCGACCTCGACCGTGCTCTCGAAGCCAGGACGTCCGAGGTTCGCGCGCAGGCGGAACGCCATGTCCAGGACAAGCTGCGGACCGATCTGGAACGGACCGCGGAGGTCGAATCGAAGCTCAACGGCCAGCTTGCGGAGGCTACCGCCAAGGCGACGGGTGCAGCCCCGAAGCTGCAACGCGCGGCGGAGCTCTCAAACGATATCCAGCGGCTGACCGCCCGCTACAGCTTGATCGATGAAGCGCTGAACGCGCTGCAGATCCAGACCAGCGGCCCCGGCATGGCGCATGTCCCGCTGCCGGCGGCGGTCCCGCTCACGCCCGATCCAAATCGGCGCAATCTCTTCTTCATGGCCGCGCTGCCGCTCGGTCTGCTCTTTGGCATTTCGGCGGCGGTGGTTGCGCGCTTGCGCGACCGGCGGGTCTACCTGGGTTCGGACCTGCGGCAAGCCATCGGTTTTGCGCCCATCGCCGTGCTGCCGTCGCGTGCGGATGTCTCCGGCCGGGTGATCGAAGAGTACGTGCTGCGTCTGGCCGCGGGCGTCGAGTCTGCCTATCGCACGGCCGGCGCGCAGAGCTTTGTGGTCACTGCCGTGAGCGCCAAAACCGATATCCGCGCGCTGCTGAACGATCTCGCGAACAGGCTGGGAGATCTTCGCCTGCGCGTGTACAGGACGAATGCGCCGGAGCTGCTGATTACCTCGCGAGAGACGTTGGAGCACCTGGCAGCCAACCCCGGACTGACGTCCGCGGGCGCTGCATCGCAGTCGGCTCAGGCGGGCGAGGGAATCGCCTCCGCGAAGCTCGATCGCCTGAAGCGAATCCACGACATCATCCTGATCGAGGCCGCGCCAGTGCTGCACTCGGCCGAGACCGAGTATGCTGCGCGCTGTGCGGACGCTACGCTGCTTGTGGCGGAGTCGGCGGTGACGCAGTCTACCGAGCTTAGCGCCGCCATCGAGTTGCTCTCACGGCTGCGCGTCTCGGGCGTCGGTGCGGTGTTGGATCAGGTGGCCCTGGAGCAGGCCGACGAGCCATTCCGCAGCGCGGTGCGCGTCGTGGAGCAGCGCAGCCTGGAGCGCGCTTCGCCGCAGACGCAGCCAGCTGCGGGCGAAGCCGTAGTGCCTGTGCGAGATGCCGCGCGGCCAGCTCCGGTGGCTGGGACTTCCGCTGGGACTGCGCCAGCCAGCCAGGTGCTGGCGCGCCCGGTCGCTCGCGAAACCGCCCAGGAAGATCCCAAACCGGGAAACATAGCTCAGAGACGGGAGGTGCCGGCCGCGCAGGAACCGAAGCCCGCGCTCAAGCCGGTTCTCGCGCCTGCTCCCGTCTTGGCGCAACCTGAGCCGGTTCCAGCCGAGCCTGTGCCAATTCTTGCGGAGCTGGCAACAATCGAGCCCACGAAGAAGCCTATTCTTTCGGACGACCTGGACATCCTGCCCCGAGAGCTTGCACGGCGTGCTCCAGCTGAAGCGGAGCCGGTCGCACCCGCTGCGTTCGAGCCAGTACAAACCAGGAACGCGCCGTCGCGCCCCCTCTCGCCGGCCGCCGCTGAGAAAGACGTGGCCGCTCAGCGGCCTGTCCGCCCTACCGTCCCGCAGTTCGCGCCTGCCACCGCAACCGTGCCGCCCCCCGCAGCCGCTCCTCGTGCCATGCCAGTCGCTCTCGCAGTCCCGGCCCCTCCTGCGTTGCCGGCGGTCGCCGAACCCGGCATCTCGGCGCCAGCTTCGGACTGGCCGGAGCGCGAGCCTGCGGCAAGTGAGCTTACGCTGCCGCGGTCTTTGAGGAGTTGGAAGGTCGATCCCGAGATCTCGCCGGCCGAGGCGGAACAGGTTGCCGCTAAGACCGGCGCGCGGAGACGGTTCGAGCTGCTTGAAGAGCTGGCCGAGGCCGGTCCCGTTCTCAGTCCCGCAGCCGCGACACCGGTCACGGAGTCCAACGGAGATCTGTCGCGAGTTGTTGCCCCGCCACCGGTCACCGTCAACGCTCACTCGCAGCCCGAGCCTCAGCGGGCCGCGCTTCACGCCGCATCGGCCAGGATGCAGAGGGACGTCAAACCCGAGTTCGAACCTGAAAACGAGACGGAGGCTGGTGCCCGCGAAAGTGACGATCCCAGTGCGGTGGGAAGATTTGTTGGGGAGAAGGACACAGTGGGGGCGGTGCCGTCCTATACTCGCTCCAAGATACGTCTCGCCTTCAAGGAGCAGGAAGTGAACTCAAAGACCACATGGTTCAGCAAGCTCTTCCGCGGTGACCCTCCAGCAAACTTCCGGATTGTTCCGGACGAAACCGAAGAAGAAGAGGCACAGGTCCAGACGCCGAAGCTGCAGTGGGATCAGCCGCCGACCCGCCTTCCGGAGCCTCTCATCGAGAACGATCCGGAGCTGTCTCATCTTCTACAGCGGATCAAAGCCTCGGAAGAGCCGAGGCTTGCGCCTCGGCCGCGCCCATCTGCTGCCGTTGAGACCGAGCAGGCTGCGCCGTCTGAGTCGGCGGCTCCGTTCGTAGAGCGCCGTAGAGTAGCGCGTACCGTGGAGATCGACCAGTTCCGCGCTGCTGCCGCCGCTCCGGCCTTCGAAGCAAACACCTCCACACCCGAAGCTCCGGTCTGGGAGACGCTTGCCCCCGCGCCCCCTCCCGCACCGATCGCCGCTGCTCCGATCGCGTTCGACGCGCCTGCCGAAGAGCCGGTGGATGCGCAGCCGATGCTTCCGCGGTTTACCGACTCGCGCTCTTTCCAACGCCCCTTGCGTCCGCTCACCTTCCAGCAACTTGCCGGTGAGGTTGCGCCTGCGGTCGTTGAGGAAACCTCTTCAGAGCCTCCGCCGCCGCCTCCGCTGGCACCCTTCGCTGCGGTCGCGCCGGAGCTCGAAGCAACGGAGCCGGCGCAAGAGCACGAGGACTTTTACGCACCTCTTGAAGCCGCTCCCGAACCTGTCTTCGAGATGCCGTTTGATCCGGATGCAGAGCCACATCTCGCCCCAGTTTCGGAGACGTCGCTTGCTCCCGTGGCAGACTGGCTTCCTGCTCCAGTCGCAGAGCCACATCTCGCCCCAGTTTCGGAGACGTCGCTTGCTCCCGTGGCAGACTGGCTTCCTGCTCCAGTCGCAGAGCCTCTCATTGTTCCAGCCGCAGAGCCGCCGCTTGCTCCCGTGGCAGACTGGCTTCCTGCTCCAGTCGCAGAGCCTCTCGTTGTTCCAGCCGCAGAGCCGCCGCTTGCTCCCGTTGCAGACTGGCTTCCTGCTCCAGTCGCAGAGACGACGCTGGCTGAGGTGCCTGTCGTTCCATCCGCGAGCGAGCCGCCTTTACCCGCGCCTGTTGAGGCGAATCGGTGGGCGATTCCGACGCACAGGATGGAACCCGCGCCTGCGCCGCCAGCACGGCCGGCAGCGCCTGCCGTGGCGTCTGCCGGGCACACCGGCGTGCCGATGTGGCCGGCCAAGGAGCCGATGGTGAGCTCGTACGCACCGGCCTTCCGCAAGGTGGATGAGGAACCAGCGGAACGGCCCTTCTTTGCGGCCTCCGATGCCGTTGCGAGCGACAGCCCCGAGAGGACCATGGTGGAAGCCGCCGAGTTGGCTGCATCGCGGCCTGGAGAAGAGCAAGAGCCGGAGATCCCGACGTTCGTGCCGCCGAGCCCTTCGGCCCGGCGCGGGCACTTCGAGCGTATTCCGATCCTGCCCGATCCGATGTCCGACCCGGCGCCTTCGCCGCGACCGTATCGGCTGGAGACCGCGCCTTCTGTGCCGGAGCGGCAGTTTGCGCCGGAACACGCGGCGCAAGTATCCGCTCCAGCCGCTGCGCCGGCGGCTGTTCCGGCAGGAATCTCCTTCCCGCCTGACCACGAAGCGCGTGCTCAGATGTTCAACCGTCGCAAGACCGATCGCGTGGGCGGAGATGCGGAGGCTGCGGGTCTAACGCGCCGCTGGAAGCTGCTGAGCCAGTTCGAGCCGGTCGTCACCGATCCGCTGCCGGCGCACCGTAAGGGTTATACGCGGTCGACCGACGTGAATCCGCCGCAACGCGGCGACGAAGGTTGAACCATCCATGTTCAGCAACATCCAGGAGCACTGGCGAGACCATGATCGGGACTTTACCCGTCGCGGGTTCTGGGCGCTGGCAATCTATCGCTACGGCCGCTGGAGTCGCGGGCTTCGGCCGCGTCTGCTTCGGGCGCCCTTCTCGTTGACATACCGGCTGCTGAAGCTGCTCTCGGAGATGCTGTGCGGCGTGGAGCTACCGTGCGGAGCGGTCATCGGGCAGCACTTTCTGGTGGAGCATTGCGGCGGGATTGTCATCAGCGGCGATGCGGTGTTCGGTGACGGCTGCATCATTCGGCAGGGAGTTACGGTCGGGCTTCGCTATACGGGACAACGCGGCTCGCCGGTGATCGGCGACCGCTGCGATATCGGCGCGGGCGCGAAGCTGCTGGGTCCCATTCGCATCGGCAACGATGTTTGGATTGGCGCCAACGCCGTTGTGCTGCGAGACGTGCCGGATAGCTGTACGGCTGTGGGCGTTCCGGCACGCATTCGGCTGCGCCGTGGGGTCCACACGCCGGAGCGCGGCCTGGTCGCGCAGGTATGAGCGCGCCGCTGATCTCGGTGGTGGTGATCGGCCGCAACGAAGGGGTGCGCTTGGCGCGTTGTCTCGCGTCGGTTGCGGCGATGGATCCTGTGGGCTTTGCGGTCGAGACGATCTATGTGGATTCGGGCTCGACGGACGCGAGCGTGTCCGTAGCGGAAGAGCTTGGGGCGCGGACGATCGCACTGCAGTCTGCGCGTCCGACCGCGGCGCAGGGGCGGAATGCGGGCTGGCGCGTGGCGCGGGGGAGCATCGTGCTGTTTCTGGATGGGGACACGATTCTGCACCCGCGTTTTGTGGCAGATTCGCTGGGATGCTTCGACGACGCCAGCATTGCGGTGGTGTGGGGACATCGGCGCGAGACGCTGGAGACGGCTTCGCTGTACAACCGCGTGCTTGATCTGGACTGGATCTATCCGCCTGGATTGACGGAGTTCTGCGGCGGCGATGCGCTGTTTCGGCGGTCGACGCTGGAGGCTGCGGGAGGCTACGACGAGACGCTGATCGCGGGGGAAGAGCCGGAGCTTTGCCGGCGGATTACGGCTTTGGGGCAGCGGATTCTGCATGTCGACCTCGCGATGACGGGGCATGATCTGGGGATTACGCGCTGGAGCGCGTATTGGCGGAGGGCAATGCGCGCTGGACACGCATTTGCGGAGGTTTCGGGGCGATTCGCGGGGACAGACGATCCGTTCTGGCTGGCGGAGTCGCGGCGGAATGTGGTGCGCGCGCTGGTGCTGCTGGCGATTCCCGGTTTGGGATTGGTGATGAGTGCGGTGCTGCGGAGCTTCTGGCCGCTCGCTGGTGCCGTTTTGGTGCTGGCTTTGCTGGCTGCGCGGACGAGCTGGAAGGCGCGCTGGAAGTCAGAGGATGTGCTCGCGCTGGCGCTTTATGGGGTTCACTCGCACTTGCAGCAGATTCCTATCTTTGTGGGGCAGATGACGTTCTGGGGGAATCGGCGGAGCGGACGGCGGGCTGGTCTGGTGGAGTATAAGCAGCCCTGAGGGTACCCCTCCCCCCCCTTGTTTTCTGTAAAATATTCAAAACAAATGGTTTATTGGTAAAATATTGAAAACAGGGGGTTTAGGGTCGATCGCACTGATTTTGGGGCAGCGGGTTTTTTGTCGAACAGGCGGTTATTGATTGCGGTGGGATTGCCTCGGAGGGAGCATCCCTGCCTTTGCGCTGCAGGTTGTCCGATAGGTCGCGCCTTCAGCGCTCTGTGTTGTTCTGGCTCGGTACCCGGGGCTTCGGCCCAGGCTGGTATATGCCGGGCCTCCGGCCCTGCAGGCGCTCTTGTTCTGTTTTGGCTCGACCTGGGCTGCGACCCGAAGCGGATTGTTTTGGGGAGTGTTGATCCCACTCATCGCAGAGAACGCGATGAATGGGGCACGGAGAGGCTGAAGCCGCACGGTAGATTCCGCCTTCTACGGCACCGCTGAAGCCGGGCCCTTGAGGGGGCGCGCGGGGACGCCGGCCACGGTGGCGGCGGGGGGCACGTCGCGGGTGACTACGGCGTTGGCGCCAATGGTGGCGCGGTCGCCTATGGTGACGCCGGCGAGGATGGCTGCGCCGCGGCCGATCCAGACTTCTTTGCCGATGTGGATGGGTCTGGCGGCGTGGCCTGCGTTGCGGATGGCGAGGCCTTCGGCGCGGGTGTGGTTGGCGTCGCGGATGCTGGTGTATTCGCCGACCATGGTGCCGTCTCCGATGGTGATGCCGGCCATGGCGACGAGGTGGACGCCGCGGGAGAGGACGCAGCCGGCGCCGAGGACGATGGCGGCAGCGCCCTGGGTTTCGAGGTGGAGGTCGGGGTAGAGCAGGGCGTCTGCGCCGAAGCGGATGTTTCCGGTGCCGTAGACCCAGGTTTTGCCGAGGACGACGGCTGAGGGTGGGAGCGGGGCTCGCAGGCGGGCGGCGAGCCGGGCGTGCGCCACGATGCGTCGCAGCGATTCCGAAAGTGTGCCCAGGGGACGGAAGATGCTTTGCAGCAGAGAGGAGAGCAGGGGTTTGAGCCCCCGCGGAGTGGGTTGCCGGGTTTCGCTTACCACGGGGTCGGCGGTGAGACGCGGCCGCCCTCGGTGTCGTTCCAGGCCTGGTCCATGAGCTTCAACATGGTGCGGTAGTGGCGTTCGCGGTCGCGCCGCTCCGGCACCTGGCTGAAGCGGTTGCGCAGGACGGTGATGGAGTAGAGAACCTTTTCGGTGGCCATGGCGGCCCAAGCCTTCCAGCCGTGATGCTTGCGGTAGTAGAGCAGGGTACTGCGCATGCGCCAAAGGATAACCTGCGCGGAGCGCGAGGAGAACTCCAGCTGATTGACCTTCCGGGAGGACTGGCCGCCGAGGTGGATGATGAGGATGTCCGGCCAGTACCAGATCTCCATGCCGGCCTGCTTGATGCGCAGGCAGAGATCGACTTCTTCGTAGTAGAGGAAGAAGCGGGGGTCGAAGAGGCCGATTTGCTGGAGCGCGGAGGGGCGGATGATGGCGAAGGCGCCGGGTACCCAATCGACCGACGCGGGCTTGCTCTCGTCGGCGCAGGTGCGGCTGGCGCGGCCGAAGAGCTGCGATTTGGGGAACTTGTCGGCGAGGCCGGTGAGTACGATGAAGTCGCCGACGAGCGAGTGGAAGGATTTGGCGGAGGGCTGCCACTCGCCGTGGCGGCCCTGCAGGAGGGCTCCTCCGAGTCCGCAGTTGGGCGTCTCGTCCATATGTTCGATCGAGCGCTGCAGCGAGCCGGGAGTGAAGAACGCGTCGGAGTTGAGCAGGATGATGTAGCGCCCGCGGGCCTGCTCCAAGGCGATGTTATTGGCGACGCCGAAGCCGAGGTTGACGGAGCTTTTGGTGAGTTTGACCTGCGGGAACTGCTGTTCGATCATCTCGATCGAGCCATCGGTGGAACCGTTGTCGACGACGAAGATTTCGGCTGGGATGGTGCGCGTCTCGTCGAGCGAGGAGAGGATGCATTCGTGCAGGAGCTCGCGCGTGTTGTAGGACACGACAATGATGGAGACTTCGAAGGGCGAGATGTCTGGTGCGAATGTCTGGAACCCGTTTCGGTTGGTCGATCCGCTCAAGCAGAGTGTCCTGTTTCTTCCGAGGTCGTGAACGCCTCGGTCTTTTGTTTGAAGGTGTGGGCGAGTAGTTCCTGGTTCAAGGGCAGGTTGTACTGATTGATGATACGTTGCCGGGCCGAGGCACCTAAACTGCGGCGCAGAATGGGGTCGCCGATGACGACTTCGAGCGCGTTGGCTAATGCGACGGGGTTGGCAGGCGGCACCAACATGCCGTCGACGCCGTTGCGGATGAGCTCCGGGATGCCGGCGATGTAGGTGCTGACGCAGGGCAGGCCAAGGCTCATGGCTTCCATCAGTGCGACCGGAATACCTTCGGCGAAGCTGGCGAGGGCGAAGAGGTCTGCGCGGCGAAGCTGGGCGAGGGTTTCCGGGTGTGAGAGCGCGTGGGTGAAGGTGACGGTATCTGCCAGATGCTGGTCGAGCACGTATTGCTGGAGGTGCGGGAGCTCCGGGCCGCCGCCGACCATGACGACCTGCAGGTTGACCTTGCGGTCGCGCAGCAGCTTGATGGCTTCAAGCAGGACCTGGTGCCCTTTGGCGGGCACCATGCGGCCGGTACACATGAGGCGCAGGGTGTCTCCGCGGCGGGCGTAGCTGATGGGGCGCGAGGGCGGGGTGAGCACGAGCGGATCGACGCCGAGCCGGATCACGGTGAACTTGTTCCAATCGCCGGCGGGCATGAGTGCGCAGAGCTGGCTTCGGCAAAAGTCGCTGATGCAGAAGACGAACTGGGCCTGTTCGACTTTCTCCTTGAGGTAGTAGCTGCGCGGGTTGAGCAGTTCTTCGGGCCCGTGGATGGTGAGCGAGTAGGGAATCTTCCAGGCGATGGAGGTGAGCATGCCGACGCTTGCGACAGGGCCGCCGAAGTGGACGTGCAGATGGTTGAGCTTGCGGATGCGCATCCAGCGGCCGACGAGCAGGGCTTCGGCGAGATAGAAGAGCCAGAAGCCACGTTCGCGCAGGCGCAGGCCATCCATGCGGAGGACGGCCATGAGGCCGCGGAGTACGACGTCCGGCCGGCGCAGGACGATGAAGAAGAGATTGCGCAGTGCGCGCTTGCGTTTGCCATCCTTGATGTAGTGGGTGCGCCGTGCCTCGGCAGCTTCGGCGGGCGGAAGCTGGGCGCTGGGCCGGTCCGGGCGGTTGATGGACGCGGTCTCGATGTGCATGCCGCGGGCCCGCAGGCCGAGCACCTCCTGCAGGAAGAAGGTGTGCGAGATGGCTGGATACTGGCTGAGCAGGTAGCCGATTCGCACCGCGGCGGCGGTGGGAGTTGAAGGGCGGATTGCCACTGCCGTTTGCTGTTCCATACGGGTTCGTTCGAGCGTCTTCACGTTGATGTCAGTATACGAACGTGGTCAGGAGCCTACTGTTCCACCATTGCACTAAACCGGTACACCTTCTGAAGCATGAAACCCTGCGTGTGATTGGAAGCACATTACCTAAGGGGATACGAACTGCCGATTGCTGTTGACTTGGCAGATTCTAGCGCGTGTGGCCCGTGTTTCCGGTCCCGACCTGAAGGCCTAGTGGAAGCTGTTGCGGATGCCAAATTCACACGCGAGCAGGGTGAGGAAGCCGAGCGTGAGCAGAGCATCCTGCTTGAGCGGCCTGACACCTTCTCGTGTCGCCCCGAAGACGGTGACGAGGTACAGGGGGAAGTCTCCAGCAGCGACGGCGACGATGGCGCCGAGCAGGCCGTAGAAGTGGAATGCGATGGGGATGCCAGCGAGGATGGTGAAGCAGTAGACGCCGTTGCCGATGGCACCGTACTTCGATTTGCCGAGCGAGAGCAGCACGGGGCCGAGGGTCTGGTACATGAGCGTGTGCCAGAGTCCGACGGCGAGGATGGGGACCATCCAGCGGGCGTCCGCATACTTGGCGGGGTAAAGCCTGACGACGACCCAACCGCCCCAGGTGACCATGAGGCTGAGCAGGAAGCCGCCGATGATGAGGGCGTAGCCGCGATAGCGGAGGAGGCGCTGGCGGAACTCCGGCATGGGCAGGTGGATGATGCGCGCGATGAAGGGATAGCCGACCTTGAGTGAGAAGGCGTTGATGACGGCGCGCGGGACATCGGACATCTGGAAGGCGATGCCGTAGACGCCGAGTACGGTGAACGAGACGAGCCGGCCGAGGATGAGCTTGTCTGCATTGAGAGCGAAGAACCAGAAGGCGGTGGCGAGGAAGATCCACTTGCCGAAGTGGATGATCTCGGTGACGCAGGAGGCGTCCCAGCAGAAGCGGTTGCGCATGCCGGGCGTGAGGCGTTGATGGTGGCTGACGAGCACCTTGAAGATATTGCCGCAGACGTTGCCTACGACGAGGGCCCAGACGGACGGCCAGACGAAGGCCCAGCCGATGGTAACGATCAGAGTGATGATCTGCGTGGAGAAATCGATAGCGAAGAGGCGGCGCACGCCCATGTGGCGCGAGAGCGAGAGCAGGTTGGTGCTGTTGAGGCCGGTGATGAGGGTGCTGAGTGCGAGGACCGGAAGCACGTAGAGCAGCCGGTGATCGTGGTAGAAGAGCGCGGCGGGATAGGCGAGCAAAAGCGCGACGACCCAGAGCAGGATGCCGCGCACGGACTGGAGCGTCCATGCGGTATTGAGGAAGGTGATCTCGTCGCCGCGCTTGCTTTGGACGACGCTGGGCTCGAGGCCGATATCCGAGAGCATGCCCATGCCGACGATGAGGGTGATGACGACCATCATCTCGCCGAAGGCCTCCGGCAGAAGGAGGCGGGTGAGGATGATGCTGTTGACCATGCGCAGGCACTGGGTGGCGCCGTAGGAGATGATGGTCCAGAGGGTGGCGCGGAGGGCACGGCTTTCGAGCGCGGCGAACTCCGCCTGCGGCTTGGTCTCTACCGTTGCGGAGAGATCGCTGGTGATCGTTGCCGCGTCGGACATGCTGCGCTCGCACCCCTGCGAAGGTATGTCGTGGTGCGCTTGACGAGCCCACCGTAACGTACCTAGTGTCTCATCCGTTCTGGTGAGTCGCTATGACCGGTTCGTTGTAGAAAAGGGAGCCCAGGCGAGGAGTTAGACGACCATGCCTGCGGGGCGGCAGAGGGTGGAGGAGACGAGCGAGGGGGCCATGCGCAGGATCTCGGCGCGTAGCTCGCTCCAGCGCAGGGGGGGGATGCGGAGGAAGACCTCCACGATGACAGGATCGAACTGCTTGCCGGAGCAGCGCTGGATCTCTTCGCGGGCCTCGGTAAAGGATCTGCCTTTTCGGTAGGGACGGTCGGAGGTGATGGCGTCGAGGGTGTCGGCGATGGCGAAGATGCGGGCGCCGAGGGGGATCTCATCACCCTGGAGGCCGCGCGGGTAGCCGCTGCCGTCGAAGCTTTCCTGGTGGGCGTAGACGATCTCGCTGGCTTCGCGGAGGAAGGGGATCTTGTTGACGATGGCGTAGCCGGGTTCGCAATGCTCGCGCATCAACTCCATCTCGGCCTCGTCGAGTTTGCCGGGTTTGAGGAGGATGCGGTCGGGCGTGGCGATCTTGCCGATATCGTGGAGGAAGGCTCCGCGGGCGATGATGCGGAGCTCTTCGGCGTTGAGGCCCATCTCGCGTGCGAGCGCGGTGGTGTAGGCGGTGACGCGGCGCGAGTGGCCCTCGGTTTCGGCGTCGCGGAGGTCGAGCGCGTCACCCATGGCTTCGAGCGTGATGTCGTAGCTGCGTTCGAGATCCTGCATGGCGGTGCGCAGCTTGCGGGTACGCGCGGTGACCATCTGCTCGAGGTTTTCCTGGTAGGCAGAGTTCTGCCGGCGGAGTCTGCCGTGCTCGATGGCGCGGCCGACGACGGCGAGGAGCTGGGAGCGTTCGAAGGGCTTGAGGAGGTAATCGACGGCGCCGCGGCGGAAGGCGCTGGTGGCGACGTGGATGTCGTGGACGGCGGTGAACATGACGACGGGGGTTGCGGGGTAGTCGACGACGACGCGGTCGAGCAGCGTGAGGCCGTCGATGCCGGGCATCATCACGTCGGACATGACGAGGTCGATGGTGGGGTCGGTCTGCAGGCGTTCCAAGGCTTCGTCGGCACCGGCGGCGGTGGTGGTGGCAAAGCCGCTGCGGTCGAGCAAGGCGGCGACGATGCTGCGGACCGCTTCTTCATCGTCGACCACCAAGACCCGTTCCTGCGCCATCCGTCGCCGCTCCTGCGATAGGCCAGGGCCGGGGATCGGACCTGAGTTACCCTGGTGGGTTTATCGGCGCGGCAGGAGACGGCTTGAACGCGTGGCCAGTTAGCCGGAGCTAATGTTGTTTGGCGAGGCGCGCGGCTTTTCTGCGGGCGGCCCAGCCTTCCTTGGTCACCTGGCGGCTGCGGCCGAGGGCGAGCGCGTCCGGCGGGACTTCGTCGGTGATGCAGGAGCCGGCGGCGATGTAGGCGCCGTCGCCGATGGTGAGGGGGGCGACGAGGGTGGAGTCCGAGCCGACGAAGACATTGTTGCCGATGCTGGTGAGGTGCTTGTGGACTCCATCGTAGTTGCAGGTGATGACGCCTGCGCCGATATTGACGCCCTCGCCGATTTCGGCGTCGCCGAGGTAGTTGAGGTGGTTTGCCTTGGAGCCTTTGCCGAGCGTGACTTTTTTGGTTTCGACGAAGTTGCCGACGTGGGCGCCGGCGCCGATGCGGCTTTCGGGACGGAGATGGGCGTAGGGGCCGAGGATGGCGCCGTCGCCGATTTGGGCGCCGTCGAGGACGCAGCCGTTGCGGATGACGACGCCGTCGCCGATGGTTGAGTTTTGGACGACGGAGTAGGAGCGGATGCGGGATTCGCTGCCGATGGTGGTTGCGCCTAGAAGCTGCACGTAAGGTTCGATGACGGTGTCGGGGCCGACTTCGACTTCGGCGTCGATGACGCAGGTATCGGGGCGGAAGATGGTGACGCCCTGCGCCATGAGGCGGCGCGCGGCGGTGGCGCGCATGGCCTGGTCGAGGTGCATCATCTCTGCGATGGTGTTCGCGCCGAGGACCTCGTCGACGCTTTCGGCCTGCGTGGCGACGACGCGCTCGCCATCGGCGACGAGCATGGCGGCGACGTCGGTGAGGTAGAACTCGCCGTGGGCGTTGTTGGTGGAGAGGGAATTGAGACGGGCGAAGAGCTTTTCGGTGCGAAAGCAGTAGATGCCGGAGTTGATCTCCTTCGCATCCTTCTGTTCGGGGGTGAGCGCCTTCTGCTCGACGATGGCGGTGACTTCGACGCTGCCCGAATGCCGGCGCAGGACGCGGCCGTAGCCGGTGGGGTCGGGCGGGACGGCGGTGAGGATGGTCATGGATGCGTGCTCTTCGAGGTGCAGCTTGCAGATCGCCTCGATGGTCTCGGGGCGGATGAGCGGGACGTCTCCGCTGAGAACGAGGAGGTTTTCGGGGATGGGCTCGCCGCCCAGCGCGAAGTAGGCTTTGACCATCTGGAGGGCGTGGCCTGTGCCGCGTTGTTCGGGTTGCAGGACGAACTGGACGCCGGTGGCGGCTACGGCTGCCTGGACGCGCTCGGCCTCGTGGCCGACGATGGTGTAGATGCGATTCGCAGGCACCAGCTTTTTGCCGGCGGCGATCACGTGCAGCAGCAGCGGGCGGCCGCCGATCTCATGCAGAACCTTTGGTCTGCGCGACTTCAGCCGCGTCCCCTTGCCTGCGGCCATAATGGCGATTGAAAACCCATCCATCATCCGAACTCACCTCGACTATCAAGTTAACAGTTTCCCGGCCATCGCATCGGGCGCATACTGTGGAGGAGGGATCATGCCATGGCATCCGCCGCCCAGACGCTCCCCATGTCCATCGAGGAATACCTGAGCACGTCATTCCGCCCCGACGTCGATTACGTCGACGGGTACCTTGAGGAACGCAACGTGGGCGAAGCCGATCACGGAACCATGCTGTTCCTGCTGGCCAGCTACTTCTACAGCCGGCGGAAGATGTGGAACGTCCGCATGTACCTGGACACGCGGATGCGGACCGGCCCCAGCCGTTTTCGCGTGCCCGATGTCTGCATTTCAGCGAATACGGACGGGCGCGAACAGATCATCCGCACTGCGCCGATGCTTTGTATCGAGGTGCTATCGCCTGAGGATACGCTGCGCAAGATGGTCGCCAGGGTGCAGGAGTACTTGCAGATGGGCGTCGCCAATGTGTGGATCTTCGATCCGCAAAGACGGTCTGTAGCAGTGTGCCGCCCGGACGGAAGCTATAGCCAGCAGAGTTCCGGAAGGCTTGCACTGGCGGGGACGGCTGTTTCGGTTGAGATCGAAGAGGGTTTCGCCGCGCTGGATGAAGAGACGTAACGAACCTGCTTCGTAGCAGGGGAATTACGCCGTACCCGTCAGGGTGCATACTGTGGTGAAGGGAAGCTGCATGGCGACCGCTGCACTCATCTCGGCAAGCGAATACCTAAGCACCTGCTACGAGCATGATGCCGAGTTTGTCGACGGCAGGATCGAGGAACGTCCGGTGGGCGAGCGAGACCATGGCCTTCTGCAACGAAAGTTGTTGCTGCTGCTGAGCGCACCTGCGACGGAGGCGTTTTTCCTTTGCATACCAGAGTTGCGGGTTCAAACCTCTGCCTCGCGATACCGCGTTCCCGATCTTTGTGTGGTGAGCGTAGACGCTCCGGAGGAGCAGGTGGTCGTGACACCGCCGCTGCTTTGCATCGAGATTCTCTCTCCTGAGGACACCATGCGTCGCACGCTGACGCGTGTGCGTGATTTTCTTTCCATGGGGGTACCGGAGGTGTGGGTGTTCGAACCGGAACTGCGGATTGTTCAGTGCTGCGTAACCGGAAGCACGACGGAACGAGGCGGTGGAGTCCTGCGTGTTCCGGGCACGCCAATTTCTATCTCAATCGAAGACGTCTTCGGAGCCTTGCAAAAGAGTTAGCGCAGATTTGCCATTGGGTGGTTTGTCCTGCCGGACGGGCCTGCTGGTCGCGCGGGGCGAGCACTTCGTGCGGTAATCGCTTCGCGTGGGCCTTCCGTTGGTCGGCGCAGGAGATCGTGCCGCGCTGCCGCGCGAAGCTTCCAGCGTACGCAGTACCGCCCGTCCGGCGTGAGGACGCAGTTGTAGTTGTTTTTAATCTTCGCGCCCTTGACGGAATGAATGACCATTCATTAGTCTCATCGGCATGTCGAGTCCCGCTGAAAACCTGCGCCAGATTACGAAAGTCGCCGTGCTCGGCGCTGGAACCATGGGTTCGCGCATCGCCGCGCACATCGCCAATGCGGGTGTGCCGGTTGTGCTGCTGGATATCGTGCCACCTGGTACACCGGCGGACGCACCAAAGACGGCACGCGACAAATTCGTGCTGAGCGCGATGGACGGGCTGAAGAAGTCAAAGCCGGCGGCGTTTTTCTCGGCTGACTCGGCACGGCTGATTACGCTGGGCAACTTCGATGACGACATGCGGCTGATCGCCGGGTGCGACTGGATTATCGAGGTGGTGGCCGAGAACCTGGAGATCAAGCGCGCGCTGCTCGCGAAGGTGCTGCAACAACGTAAGCCGGGAACGATTACGACGACCAATACTTCCGGGCTGCCGATTGCGGAGATTGTGGCGGGGCTGGACGAAGACCTGCAGAAGCATTGGTTTGGGACGCACTTCTTCAACCCGCCGCGGTATATGCGGCTGCTGGAGGTGATTCCGACGGCGGCTTCGGACGCGGGCGACATTGCGGTGGTCTCGCACTTTTGCGACCAGCGGCTGGGCAAGGCGATTGTGCACTCGTTCGATCAGCCGAACTTCATCGCGAACCGCATCGGTACGTTTTCGATGGGCAACGCGATTCGCCTGATGATGGAGCAGGGGCTGACGTTTGAAGAGGTCGACGCGCTGACGGGCGCGCCGCTGGGCTGGCCGAAGACGGGGACGTTCCGGCTTGGCGACCTGGTGGGCGTGGACGTGCTGGCGCATGTGGCGACGAACTTCTCTGCGCAGGCTGAACGCATCCACGACGAACGGCCGGAGGTGACGCTGGCGCCGTTTATCGCGACGATGCTCGAGAAGAAGTGGCTGGGCGATAAGGTGGGGCAGGGATTCTACAAGAAGGCCGGCAAGGACCAGGAAGGGCGTGACCTGCGGCATGTGCTGGACTGGCAGAGCCTGGACTACAAGCCGAGTACGCGGCCGAAGTTTTCGGCGCTGGAGATGGCGAAGCCGGTGGAGCAGACGGCTGCGCGCATCAAGCAACTGCTGCATGGCGATCCGGCGAAGGATAAGGCTGCAGCGTTTTATTGGCCGTTGCTGACGGAGCTGTTTACGTATGCGGCGAACCGGATTGCCGCCGATGGGTCGCAGCCTGCGGCGGATATCGTGGCGATCGACCAGGCGATGAAGACCGGGTTCAACTGGGAGCTTGGGCCGTTCGAGATGATGGATGCGGCCGGGGTACGGGAGACGACCGAGAAGATGCGGGCCGCGGGTGCGCCGATTGCGAAGAACGTTGAGACGCTGCTGCATGCCGGCGGCGAAGATTGGTACAAGGATGATCCGGGCACGCCTTCCGGGCGGCAGTTTTTCGATCCGCTCAGCGGTGGGTACAGGCCGGTGCCGGTTGCTCCGGGTGTGTCGTCGCTGGCGACGGTGAAGAAGTCGCACGGGGTGGTTAAGAAGAATCCCGGGGCGTCGGTTGTCGACCTGGGCAACGGTGTGGCGGCGATCGAGTTGCACTCGAAGATGAATGCGCTGGGCGGCGATATCGTGTCGCTGATTACGTCGACGCTGAAGCCGACTTCTGACATCGTTCGCGACTTCAGCGCGTTTGTGATTACGGGCGACTCAGCCAACTTTTCCGTCGGCGCCAACCTGATGCAGTTGCTGCTGGGCGTGCAGGAAGAGGAGTGGGACGAGGTCGAGCTCGCGGTGAAGCAGTTCCAGAATATGACGCAGGCGATCAAGTTCTGCCCGCGGCCGGTGGTGGTTGCGCCTCACGGGATGTGCCTGGGCGGAGGCGTGGAGATATCGCTGCACGCGGCCGCGCGGCAGCCTCATGCCGAGCTTTACATGGGCCTGGTGGAGGCGGGAGTGGGGTTGATTCCCGGGGGCGGCGGCTGCAAGGAGATGGTGCTGCGCACGATTGAGGCGGGGTCGTCGATTCGGCCGGACGCGCGGGGCGAGGGTGTGGAGATCTTCGAGGCCCTGAAGAAGAACTTCGAGACGATTGCCAAGGCGACGGTTTCGACTTCGGCAGTCGAGGCGCGAAATCTTGGGTTTTTGCGGCCTTCGGATGCGATCACGATGAATCGCGAACGGCTGCTGACCGATGCGGCTACGAAGGCAGCCGCGCTTGCAGCCGCCGGCTACACCGCGCCGACGCCGCGTACGGATATTCCAGCGCCGGGTGAGAACGCGCTGGCGACGCTGAAGCTGGCGGTGTGGACGATGCGCGAAGGGCAGTTCATCTCTGAGCATGATGCGAAGGTTGCGAACTGGGTCGCGTATGCGCTTTCGGGGGGGAAGGTGACGCCGGGGACGCTGGTTTCGGAACAGTATTTGCTTGACCTGGAACGGGAGGCGTTTCTTTCGTTGTGCGGGGAGAAGAAGACGCAGGAGCGGATCGCTTTTACGTTGAAGACTGGCAAACCGCTGAGGAACTAGCTTCCAGCAACGGCACGGCTTCAGCGGTGCAATCACGAGGTACTTTATCTATGCTTCCGGAACTCAGGGCACTAGCGACGAACTGGACCTGGCTCCTGGAGCCTGATCAGTTCACGCTGATCTCTACCTCTCCTTTTGGGGATCTCTTCATGAAGGACGGGACAGGCGCGTACTGTTTGCTTGATATCAACATGGGAGAACTGCAATACGCAAACACGCCCGGCACGAACCCGGCACTCATGTTTCCGTATGCGTTTGACATGGTCATTGCCTCCGAGTACATCAACGCAGGATTGCTTCCCGTTGATGGCCAGTGTTTCGGGTACAAGTCTCAACTCGTTGCTGGCGGAACGCTCCGCGTCGAAAACGTTTATGTCGCGACCGTGTCAGAGTACGTCAGCTTCATGGGCGACTTTCACCGGCAGATTCGAGATGTCCCTGACGGGACAACTGTCACGATCAAAGTTATTAACCAGAAGGTCATCCAATGAATGAAGTCGTAATCGCTTCCGCAGTTCGCACGGCCGTTGGCAAGGCGCCGCGCGGTACGCTTCGCACGACTCGGCCGGACGACCTGGCCGCGACCGCCATTACCGGCGCGCTGGCGCGCATTCCGCAGCTCGATAAGGCCGAGATTGACGATGTCATCCTGGGGTGCGCGATGCCCGAGGCCGAGCAGGGGATGAACGTCGCGCGAGTGGCCAGCTTTCGGGCGGGGCTGCCGATTACGGCTTCGGGGATGACGATCAATCGCTACTGCGCGTCGGGGCTGCAGTCGATTGCGCTGGCGGCGGACCGCATTCGCGGGGGTGGGGCGGACGTGATCGTGGCGGGCGGCACGGAGAGCATGTCGTATGTGCCGTTTGGCGGAAACAAGATCTCGGTGAACCCGTGGCTGGTTGAGAACTATCCGGGCAGCTACATGTCGATGGGCCTGACGGCGGAGCGGGTGGCGGCGCACTACGGCATTACACGCGAGGCGATGGACCAGTTCTCGCTGGAGTCGCATACCAAGGCGCTGAACGCGATCGCTGCGGGGAGCTTCGCGGATGAGATTGTGCCGGTGGAGGTCGTGAGCGCAACGCCGAATGGCAAGGGGAAGACGAAGCCGACGACCAGCAGCTTCAGCCAGGATGAGGGGCCGCGGGCCGACACCTCTTACGAGGCGCTGGCGAAGCTGAAGCCGGTGTTTCATGCGAAGGGAACGGTCACGGCAGGGAATTCGAGCCAGACTTCAGACGGAGCGGCTGCGGCGGTGGTGATGTCGCGTGCGCGTGCGGATGCGCTGGGTATCCAGCCGATGGCGCGGTTTGTTGCGTTTGCCTATGCGGGCTGCGACCCGGAGGAGATGGGGATCGGGCCGATTCACGCCATTCCGAAGGTGCTGAAGATGGCCGGGCTCGGGCTGGATGAGATTGATGTGTTCGAGTTGAACGAGGCGTTTGCTGCGCAGTCGCTGGCGGTGATCAAGGTGCTTGGGATCGATCCGGCGAAGCTGAATCCGAATGGGGGTGCGATTGCTTTGGGGCACCCGCTGGGGTGTACCGGGGCTAAGCTGACTGCGACGATCCTACGGGAGATGAAGCGACGGGGAGCGCGATATGGGATGGTGACGATGTGTGTTGGTGGGGGGATGGGGGCGGCGGGTATCTTTGAGGCGATCCACTGATGCATAGCGCCAAGCTAGACAAGGCTTACTCGTGGTGCTTTGTCGCGGCTGGGGCGGTCACCGTGCTGGCGGGTAGCTTCCTTGCCTGGCTAGAGGGCGCTTTTGTCGAGTCGTGGATGTATGACAAGCATGCGAATCTTAGTTCTATCGCTACTGGCGCCGCAACGCTGTTTCTTCTGATCGGGTTAATTCTTCTTCGTTCCTCACAGCAATACGCGCTGCGACTCATCGCGATTAGCGCTGCAGCTGCGGCTCTCTGTGTTGTCGTATTTCTGGTTCAAATCTCGCCGGTAGCACAGGGAAACAACGACTCCGGAGAAGTGTTTTGGCCGGTGGTTCTGCCCGGCATTCTGCTAGCCACATACGGCTTCTGGGCTCTTCTAAGTGACCGTCAACTTCGCACATCGAGGTAACACCATGGCAACCACCACCGCACCCCTTCCGCCTGAAGTCACCACCACGCCGACGCGTACCAACGGCGGAGCCTTCCTGATTACCAACCCTGCGCCTGCCTCGTGCTTTTTTCCGGAGGACTTTACGGAGGAGCATCGCAGCATTGCGAAGACTACGGCGGACTTCGCGACGAATGAGATTGTTCCGCACTCCGATGCGATTGAGGCGAAGGACTTTGCGGTGACGCGCAGGCTGATCGCCGAGGCGGCCGAGCTGGGGCTTACCGCGGCCGATATTCCCGAGGAGTATGGGGGCCTCGAGATGGATAAGGCGACGTCGGCGATTATTGCGGAGAACATCTCGAAGCAGGGGAGCTTTTCGGTGGCGTTCTCGGCGCATACAGGCATTGGAACGCTGCCGCTGGTCTGGTATGGGACGCCGGAGCAGAAGGCCAAGTACCTGCCGCACATCGCGGACGGGTCGATGGTGGGGGCGTATGCGCTTTCGGAGTCGAGTTCCGGGTCGGACGCGGTGAACGCGAATACGCGGGCCGTGCTCTCGGAAGACGGCACGACCTATACCCTGAACGGCGAGAAGATGTGGATCACGAACGGAGGCTTTGCCGACCTGTACACGATCTTCGCGAAGTGCATGGTGACGGAAGGGAAGGACGCGGGCAAGGAACGGCTGACTGCGTTCCTGGTCGAGCGCGGGACGCCGGGGTTTACGTCCGGCAAGGAAGAGCACAAGCTGGGGATCCGCGGGTCGTCGACTACACCTCTGATTCTGGCCGACTGCAAGATTCCGGCGGCAAACCTGCTGGGCGAAGTGGGCAAAGGGCATCACATTGCCTTCAACATTTTGAATGTTGGCCGGTACAAGCTGGGGAATGCCGCGGTTGGCGGGGCGAAGGGTGCGTTTCTGAATGGGCTGAAGTACTCGAAGGAGCGCAAGGCGTTTGGCAAGGCGATCTGCGAATTTGGATTGATCCAGGAAAAGCTGGCAAATATGGCGACGGGGATCTTCGTTTCGGAGGCGATGTGCTATCGCACGGTGGGGTTGATCGACCAGGCGCTCGAGGGTGTGGACAAGAACAATACGACCGAGATCCAGAAGCGCATCGAGGAGTACGCGGTCGAGTGCTCCATTGTGAAGGTGTTCGCGTCGGAGGTGCTCGACATGGTGGTGGACGAGTCGCTGCAGATCTTCGCCGGCTACGGCTATGTGGAGGAGTATCCGGCGGAGCGCGCTTATCGCGACGCGCGTATCAACCGGATCTTCGAGGGGACCAATGAGATCAACCGGCTGATTATCACGGGCTGGCTGATGAAGTCGGCGATGGCGGGCAAGCTGGCGCTGATGCCGGCGATCAAGTCGATTATGGACGAGGTGATGTCCGGGCCGAGCGAGAAGGAAGAGCGCGAGGGCGCGCTGGCAGCCGAGTACGATCTGCTGGCCGCGGCGAAGAAGCTGACGCTGTTTGTCGCCGGTGCGGCGACGCAGAAGTACATGCAGAAGATCGCCGACGAGCAGGAGGTGATGGGCGCGCTGGCGGACATGATCATCGCCGTGTACACGATGGAGTCGGCGATTCTGCGGGCGGAGAAGATGGGGGCGAAGGAAGACGCCATCCCGACCGCGATGGCCAGGCTTTATGCGGCGCAGGCGATGGAGACGATCGAGAAGTCGGCGCGGATGGTGATCGCGGCAGTGGCCGAGGGGGATATGGCGCGGACGCAGTTTGCGATTCTGCGGCGGCTGGCAAAGCACGATCCGGCGGATACGATTGCGTTGCGCCGGCAGATTGCGGCGCATGTGATCAAGGCGGGGAGGTACCAGCTGTAGATGCGCCCTGACGCCGGGCGGGCGGTACTGCGTACGCTGGGAGCTTCGCGTTTTCCTCCCGTTGGTCGGGATGGAGGATTGTGGGGGTGCTTTGTGGATTAGGTGCCGGGTTTTCCACCTGCACCATTCGTGTTGCAGTCGAATGCTCCAAAAGTGGCACATCGAGGCCCCATTTGGGGAAGATTTCTCATTGCTAATCGCGTAGGGCGGTGCGAGGATTGCTGCAACTATGCGATCCAATCTCCTGTCGGCCCGGACCTCTCCGCGCGCGTTGCGTCTTCCGCGCGTCGTCCAAACCCTTGCGCTCCTGGCCAGCGCGCTGCTGCCGTTGTCTGCCGGGTCAGCTTTGCAAGCCCAATCTACCGATGCTGCGGCGCGGGTCTCGCTCCAAGTGCTGAGCCCGAATGCGCTTGTGGGCGCGATCGATGCCGGTCCGATTTCGAGCTCGCAGCTGCTGACGCTTACGATGACGCTGACGACGCCGGCTGCGCGCACCGCCGCGCTGACCCAGTATCTGACCGATTTGCAGACGCCGAGCTCGCCCAACTACCGCAAGTGGATTACCCCGGCGGAGTTTGCCGCGACCTACGGACCCACGGCCGACCAGCTTGCCGCGGCGAACGCCTGGGCGCAATCCGCGGGCCTTACGGTGACGGCGACCTCGCCGAGCGGCATGCGCATGACGGTGACGGGCTATCCGGCGCAGGTGGAGGCCGCGTTTGCGATCATCCTGCACCAGTACCAGGTTGGCAGCCACACGTACTTCGCGAGCGCCACGCAGCCTTCGCTTTCCGCCGCTACGTCGGCGTTGTTTACCTCGGTTGAGGGGCTGGATGATCTGCCGGGGGATTCTCAGACTTATTTAAAGGGCGCGGGGGCTACGCCGGCGACTCTGCTTAATGGCACTCCGACGGCGCTGACTGTGGCTGCTCTCGCTCCTGCGATCGACCAGAATGCGGCTGCGGTGCTTACGATCGATGCGACTAGTGCGCTTGGTTCGCCTTCGACTGCGCAGCTTGCGGCCTATGAGGCGCTGTTCCAGCAGGCGTCGGCGGAAGGAATGACCACGCTGCTTACCCGCAACGCCGCGTCGCAGGGGTTTCCGAGCGGGCTTCCGGAGGTGACGGCAGTGGCTAACCCGGGCGACACCGCCGACACGCTGACGCCGGTGTTCGCGCGTCCGGCCTGGCAATCGGCTCCGGGGCTGCCGGTCGATCAGCTTCGCCATGCGCCGGATCTGACGGCTTCGAGCGTTTCGGCGCTCGCTTCGACGCTCTCGTCGATCGCGGCTTCGCTTCCGGGCGGTCGTGCGGGGAACGTGAACGCGATCCTGTATGAGCTGGGCCCGAGCGCCGGGCTGTACACGCAGCCGGATGACGCGAAGGCCGGCACGTGGGAGGCTGCGACCGGGCTCGGGTTGATCGATACGGACAAGCTGGCGAAGGCGTTTCCGCGCGGTACCGGCTCGAGCTACGCGAGCCTGGCGCTCTCGTCGTATTCGGTGACGTACGGCACGCCGGTGACGTTTACTTCAAACGTGACGTCGGGCACGGGAGGCGTTGTTCCCTCGGGGACGGTGACGTTTACGGTTGGGAGCATCACGTTGACGGCGCCGGTAAACTCCGGCACGGCGACGTACACGACGACGGCCGCGCAGCTGGATGCGGGGACCTACAGTGTGCAGGCGAGCTACTCGGGCGACGGAACGTATGCGGCGTCGCAGAGTCCGGCGGGACAGCTGTACATTGGGCCTCAGGCGTCGGTACTTGCGGCGTCGGTGAGCACCGGCGCGACGCTGGGCGGCACCTACAGTGTGAACGTGACGGATACCAGCGGCAACGGGGTGGGGCAGCCGACGGGCAATATCACGCTGCTGGTACAGGGCACGCAGACCAGCCTGACTCAGGCGCTGACCACGGGCGCGGGCGCGACCTCCAGCACGACGTTCCAGGTGCCGGCAAATACCGTGGGGACGCTGACGCTTTCAATCAGCTGCACGACGACCACGGACTTCACCTGCTTCAACCCGTACACGACGACGGTTACGGTGGCCAAGGGTACGCCCGGGCTCACGATCTCCTATACGCCGAATCTGCCGGTGTCCGGCCAGTCGATTACGTTGAACGCGACGGTGACGGGTGCGGGCAGCGGTCCGACGCCGACCGGTTCAGTGACGTTTTACGACGGTACGACCGTGCTGAACTCCGCCAATGTGGCGGCGAACGGGACTGTGACGGAAACCGCGACGGTTCCGAACACGAGCACCCACAGCATTACGGCGACGTACAACGGCGACGCGAACTACAACCCGGTGAGCACGTCGGGCAGCAGTGCTCCGGGCGGCACCACCGCCACGACGACGTCGATTTCGCCCTCTGCCACCACGGTGACGGGTGGGCAGAGCTTCACGTTGGCTATCTCTGTTACGCCGAAGACACTGGTGAGCAACACGCAGCCGACCGGGCTGGTGCAGATTCTGGACAACAACGCGGTGATTGGCACGGCGCCGGCGCTGGCGAACGGCAGCGCCACCTATACGCTGAGTCTGAACAGCGCTGGGAACAACAGCCTGACGGCCTACTATCCCGGCGACACCAACTATGCGGCGAGCACGTCGCCGGCCGTGGTGGTGACGGTTTCCGGCACGACGGGCGCAGCTACGAGCGCGCTGGTGACGTCCAGCTCCTATGCGCCGACCTACGGACAGACGTTCACGCTGACCGCTGCGGTTACACCCACGGCGACCAATACGAAGACTCCTACGGGTAGCTTCGTGTTTTCGCAGGGTGGCGTCGCGCTTGCGACGGTTGCGGTTGACAGCCAGGGGAAGGCGTCGTACCAGCTCACCGGCGCGCAGCTTCCGGCGGTGGGCTCGTACACGTACACGGCGAGCTACGGCGGCGACTCGAACTTTGCGTCGAGCACCGCGAGCACGACGACGCAGGTTGTGGTCGCGCCGGCTGTCGGCACGATCACGGCGAGCGACAATCCGACGACCGTGGGCACGGGCGCCTCGACGACGGTTTCGGCGACCGTTGTGCTGACGGGCTCCATCATCCCGCCGACGGGCTCAGTCGAGGTGACGGTTCCGAACGTCTCTGGTGCAGTGTATGCGGGTTCGCTGGTGACAACCGGCACGAATGGTGCCTCGGTAAACATTGCCGTGCCCGCGCCGCCGGGCGGCAGCTATCAGCTGCAGGTGGCGTGCGCCACCAACGCCAACTACACGTGCCCTTCGACCACGGTTGCGTTGACCAGCACGGCCGCGACGAAGATTGCGACGACAACGACGCTGACGGCGTCTTCCTATGCGGTTAGCGCTGGCCAGGCAGTTACGCTTACGGCTAGCGTGGCCTCAACCACCGCCGGCACGACAGCGCCGACGGGCATGGTTACCTTCACGTCTGCAACGCAGGGCGTGCTCGGGACGGCGATGGTCACGAACGGTCTCGCGACGTTTACCTCGTCGACGCTGCCTGCGGGTAGCTATACGCTTACGGCAGACTATTCGGGCGATGCCAACTACGCGTCGAGCGCTGGCAGTGCGGCGAACACGCTGGTGATCGGAGCAAGTTCTTCCAGCCTGATCGTCACGTCGACCGCGCTTACACTTTCGCCGGCGATTCCTGTGGCGGGACAGCCGCTGCTGCTGACGGCGACGATTACCTCGGCTTCGACGGGCGCGGCAGCCGTCTCGGGTACCGTGATTTTTTATAACGGGACCACCCAGATCGGCTCCGGCGCTGTGTCGAAGAATGTCGCGACGGCCACGGTGACGCTGGCCAGCGTGACCTCTGCCAGCTTTACCGCCGTATACTCCGGCGACACGATCTACCAGCCGAGCACCTCGCCGGCGGTGACCACCTCGGCAGCCGTAGTGCCGGTCACGGTGACGCTCTCGGTGGCCGGAGCGACAGGACTTGCCGGTAGCAACGTCACGCTGACGGCGCAGGTAAGCGGCACGAGCACATCGGGTGCGGCGCCGACTGGAACCGTGAGCTTCTATTTATCGGGCACGGTGCCGGGTCTGCTTGGAACCGCGAAGCTTACAGCGGGTTCGGGCAGCAGCCCGTCGGTGGCGCAGCTCAACACCCAGGGCATTCCTGCCGGGTCGCAGACCATCTATGCCGTCTATTCGGGCGATACCAACTTTGCGTCGGGCACGTCCAGCTCTGTGGCTGTCGGCTATACCGACTATGCGGTGGTCTTTACCCCGGCGAACATCACGTTGACTCCGGGCGAGACCGGGGCGGTGACGTTGCAGGTAAACGCGACCTCGGGCTTCAGCGGGTCTATCGCGCTCGGCTGCACCCCGCCGCCGGATACGCTGATTACGTGCTCGCTGAGCCAGGCGTCTCTGAGCGGAGGCGGCACGGTGCAGCTGACGATCAACACGGTTGCGGCGCCGACGGCGAAGAATGATCTGCCGGGATTGAGGACGTTCGGCGGAGTCAGCCTTGCGGCGCTGCTGTGCTGGATGCTGCCGGGACGGAATCGCCGTCGCCTGCCCGGTTTGCTGCTGGTGCTGCTTGCGCTTGCGGCGTCTGCCCAGCTTTCGGGCTGCGGGTCGGGAACGGTGGGCACGCCGCTCGGCGGCGGTACGCCACTTGGGACGGTGAACCTGACTATCGACACGGCTGCCTCGAACGGTACGACGGGCGTTTCACACGACTACAGCTACCAGGTCACTGTTGTGCAGTAGAGTTGGTCCGCATGGGTCCGACATGCGAGTGCCCGGGCTTCGGCTCGGGCACTTTCGCGGTATCAACAACCTGTTGCCCTTCGCCCTGAGACCCACCGCAACAAATATTCTGAAATGTCGTCTATACGCGTAGCTGTTGGGGGAGGCCTGCATCCTGCAGGCTAAACTCCTGAGCCAGCGAACCTTAGTCTTACCAGGAAAAACTAATGCTGAAGCGCACCCTCCTCCAGACTGCTGCGGGCCTCGTATCGATGCTGCTTGCGGTCGCACTTCCCGCCGGCGCTCAGAATCGTCTTCCGCAGGTGATCCCTGCAGGTTCTGCCCGCGTGTCCGTCGCCAACACCGTCAATCGCAAGGTGAAGCTCTCGACCGATCTGGGGGCTGTGAACGCCAACCAGAGCCTGGCGCTCAGCCTCCGCTTCAACATGACGACGGCGCAGACCGCGGCGCTTCAGCAACTGCTTGCCAACCAGCAGAACCCCTCGTCGCCGCAGTATCACCAGTGGCTTACCCCGCAGCAGTTCGGCGCCCAGTTCGGACTCAGCACGACCGATCTTGCTACCGTCTCCAGCTGGCTGCAGGCGCAGGGCTTTACCGTAACCGGCATCGCAAACGGGCGGACCTTCATCAGCTTTACCGGAACCGTCGGCCAGGCGGAGCAGGCGTTCGGAACCAGCATCCACAGCCTGAAGTACAACGGCGAGGCGCGCATCAGCAACGTCACCGATCCCACGCTGCCGGCGACGATCGCACAGGTGACGACAGGGATTACCGGCCTGAATGACTTTCGGGTTCAGCCGCGCGTCCATCGGCGGCAGATTACCGCGAGCGCCGATCTTGCGACGGCGAAGTTCAACGGCGCCGCGGCCGGCTATGGAAATCTGCTTGCACCCGGTGATTTTTACACCATTTATGACGAGAACAAGCTGCTGAGCCCTTCGACCGGCACCCCGATCAACGGGGCCGGCGTCACCATCGCGGTGATGGGGCAGGTCGGCATCTACTCGAGCGATATTGCGGCCTTCCGCACGGCGTCCGGCCTTTCGACCACGAATTTGCCCACGCAGGTGACGGAGGGCACGACGCCTCCAGCTCCGACGGCTGCCGCATGCGGCGTAAGCGGTGCGCCGTCCACGTGCGACGACCTTTACGAGTCTTCGCTCGACCTCGAGTGGTCGGGTGCGTCCGCACCGAACGCCAGCATCCTCTTTGTCACGGGCCAGGACGTGTTCGCCAACGCGATGACGCAGGCGATCGACCAGAATCTGGCACCGATTCTCACGGTCAGCTACGGAGACTGCGAAGCCAACTTCAACCAGGGCCCTCCAACGACCGAGACGCTGAACACGCTGTTTATGCAGGCCAACGCCCAGGGGCAGACGGTTCTCGGACCCTCGGGCGACTCTGGAGCGACCGACTGCGACTATAACGAGAGTCTGGCCACGCAGGGCCTCGCGGTCGATTTCCCGGCGAGTTCGCCCTACGTGACGGCCGTGGGCGGCACGCAGTTTGCCGATGCAGGGGGCACCTACTGGAACACCACGGACGGCGCCAATGCGGGTTCCGCCATCTCCTACATTCCCGAGCAGCCGTGGAACGAGTTTTTTCAGACCGTTCCCGGCACGACGGAGCTCGCCGGCCTGACCGATGGCGCGGGCGGAGGCGGCGTGAGCCAACTCTTCTCGAAGCCCTACTGGCAGAAGGGAAGCGGAGTTCCCGCGGATGCGTCGCGCGATGTGCCCGACGTGGCCTACGCGGCGGCTGCTAATCATGACGGCTATCTCTATTGCGTCTTTGGCTCCTGCTCGAACGGCGGATTCAGCTACACGACGACGTCGACGACCGGCACGGTGACGAACTACGAAGTTGCCGGCGGCACTTCGTTTGCGACACCGATCTTTGCCGGCACGCTGGCGCTGGTCGAACAGAAGACCGGCGGGAAGCTCGGCAACGCGAATCCCGCTATCTACGGTCTCGCCAACAGCAGCTATCTCGATACCGTCTTCCACGACAAGACGACCGGCGGTAACAACGCGGCGCCTTGTGAGGAGGGCACGCCGAACTGCAATCCGGGCTTCCCCAACTTCTACGCAGCCGGCGCGCTGGCGTGCCCGGCAAACTCCTGCGGCGGCACCATCAACTTCCCGGCGATCGGCTACGTGGCGGGTTCTGGCTACGTTTACGACACCGCCACGGGCTGGGGTTCGGTGGACGTCGCCAACCTGGTCAACGACTGGACGCTGGCGACGCCGATCGCCGCGACGACCACTTCTTCCAACGACGCATCGAGTGTGACCGTAACCACCACCACCTCGAGCATCACGGCGGGAGCCGCGATCAGCGTCACGGCCAAGGTTGCCTCGGCCGCCAGCGTGACGACCACTCCGACCGGAACGGTCACGCTGCTGGTTGACGGTGTCGTTGAGGGCTCGGCGGCTACGCTTTCGGGCGGAACCGCAACCCTGACGTACACGACGCCGAGCACCATCGCCTCGGGAACGCATACGGTCTCGGTCTCGTACTCAGGCGATACGGTTTATGCCGGGTCGATCGGGTCGGTCTCCGTCGATGTGACCTCCGCAAGCGGAGGTTCACAGGACTTCAGCCTCACGCCGGCGTCGAGCACAATCAGCGTGGCGCTTGGCGGTACGACCTCGCCCATCACCTACACGGTCACCTCAGTGAACGGATTTGCCGGTTCCGTAACGTTCTCCGCAAGCACCACGAACGCGACGCTCAACGACGATGCAGCTATCTCTTTCTCGGTCTCGCCGGTGACGGTCACGGCAACCACTCCCGGCACCACGGCGTTTACGCTCTATGCCTACTACAACGCGACCACCGGGTTGTTCAGGCAGGGGAAGGTGAAGCGTCTGGGCGCGGCAGGCTCGGCGCACAATCTGCCCGCGCCGAACCCCTGGGCTTTGGCCGGCTCGGGCGTTGCGCTGGCTGGATTGATGCTCTTCGGTCTTCCGCGCAGGCGCCGGAATCGCTGGTCCGCGCTACTCGTCGCCGTCTTCACGGTCGCGGTCCTTTCTGCGGCTGGGTGCAGCGGAGCGTCAGGCACGGCAGGCGGCAACGATGGAAACATCAACGTACCCGCGGGCACCTACCCGGTGACGATTACGGCGACCGGAACGACCACCAACGGAGTGAGTGTTTCGCACTCCGCAAACATCACACTCACCATTCAATAGTTTGCATCTAACGCCTCATACCTTACCGAAGAGGCCGCGCCCCGTGCGCGGTCTTTCCGCTTTCCGACACGGCAGTTTGCCGTGAACCATAGTTGATTCCTTAGCCGCAATCCCACAAAGGTTCCAGTACGAATGACCGGAAAGCTGAAGCATACTTGCGACAGGCCTTCTCCCGAACCATTTCGAGAAAATCCCCGGGAACGCTGGAGCACCCTTGCGAGTCTGCCGCTTTCGCCATCTCGTTCTTACTGCCTTGTTCGCCAGCATCCCTCTCTTACCAGCGAACGCGCCGGCCCAGAGCCTCACACGCACGTCCATCCCCGGGGCGATACCCGCTCTGCCATCCTTTGCGAAGGATGTTGGCCCCGCACCCGGAGCGACGCCGGTCCGGCGTATGCAGCTTGTTCTGAGCCGGACATCCGCCCAGCAACGGGCTCTCGATCAGCTTCTGGCCGACCAGCAGAACGCCGCGTCTCCGCGCTACCGGCAGTGGCTTACGCCGGTCAGTTTCGGCGCGAGCTTCGGCCCGTCGCAGGCGAAGGTCGACGCGCTGACGTCGTGGCTCTCAGGCCAGGGATTCACCGGCATTCACGTCAACGCGGGGCGCACCCTGGTGGAGTTTTCGGGTACCGCCGCAAGCGTACGCGCGGCCTTTGCCACCACGCTTCACCAGGTCTCGTTTAGCAGCCAGAAGGGCGGCCAGGCGGGTAGCCAGACTGGCAGCCAGATTGGGTACGCTGCCTTGCAGGCCCCAACGATCCCGACGCAGTTTGCTCCGCTCGTCGCAGGCTTTGCGTCTCTCAACAGCATTCCCCGCGAAGTCTCCGTGCCCAGCGCGCCGCTGCTGCGTCGCGACAGCAAGAGTCACTCCTTCACGCCCGTCGCTGACGTCGCTCATCCCGAGACGACGATTCCGTCGAACGGCACGGTGTACTACGGGATCAGCCCGTATGACTTCGCCAAGCTCTACAACGTGGCGCCGCTGTGGAACGCCTCATCCCCCATCAACGGCTCCGGCGAGACGATCGCGATCGCGGGCGACACGGATATCAACCCGGCGGACTTCGTCGCCTTTCGCAGCATCTTCTCGCTGCCCATCGGCAGCACCGCCACGGCGACCGGTACGCAGTACCTGAACATCATCTATAACGGGGCCCAGCCAGACGTTACCGCGGACGAGTACCACGCGAACTCCGACACACAGTGGGCATCCGCCACGGCAACTAACGCGACCATCGATTACGTCGCATCGCAGACGACCGAGGCGTCGTCCGGGCTCGATCTTTCAGCCGAGTACATCGTCGACAACAATCTCGCACCCATTCTGGTCGACAGCTACTACACCTGCGAGCTGCAGCTCGGCACCGCCGGCAACGCCTTTTACCAGAACCTGTGGCAGCAGGCCGCCGCGCAGGGCATCACGGTCGTGACCGCGACGGGCGACTCTGGATCCGCCGCGTGCGACGCGTTTCACTACGCTCCGGCCGCGGGTGGACTCGCCGTCAACGGCATCGCTTCGACGCCGTATGACGTTGCGGTCGGCGGCACGGAGTTCAATACCTCGACTAGCCCGGCCACTTACTTCAACTCGACGAACGCGAGCAACCAGGCGTCGATCACGGGCTACATTCCCGAACTTGTCTGGAACGATTCCTGCACTGATCCGACCGTGCTCGAACAGTCGCAGTTTGCCGGAGACTCCGCGGAGCAGGCCTGCAATAGCTCCGCCGCGCAATCCGCCGGCTACGTCACGACTGCCGGCTCGGGCGGCGGCGCGTCGGCCTGCACCAGCTCGGACGGCCAGAACGCCGCCAGCTGCTCCACCGGCTATCCGAAACCAGCCTGGCAGACCGCCCCCGGCGTACCCGCAGATGGCGTTCGCGATATTCCCGATGTCTCGCTGTTTGCGTCGCAGGGGCGTACGAACACCTTCTATCTCGTCTGCCAGCAGGACCGCGATACCGACGGCGCATCCTGCAACGTGAACTATCCCTACTCCGACTTTGCGGCCTATGGCGGAACCGAGATCGCCGCGCCAGCCTTCGCCGGCATTATGGCGCTCGCCGCGCAGGAGGCTGGCACCCGTATCGGCAACCCGAACCCGGTGCTCTACGCGCTGGCCTCCAGCACCGCGCAGACGCAGGGCTCCTGTGACGCTACGGGGAACCGGGGCGCGGGCTGCATCTTCAACGACATTACGCTCGGCACCAACGCCATGCCGTGCGTAGCCGGCTCGCTCAACTGTACGGCGGCAGCAGGCGATTCCGTGGGAGTTCTTAGCGCCGCATCCGCCGCCACGGGCTACGATCTTGCATCCGGCCTCGGCAGCGTGAACGCCTACAATCTCGTTCAGGCGTTTCCTTCGGTTCAGCTTGCACCGGCAACGGCTATCCTTTCGCTTACGCCTTCAAGTGTCGTCCACGGACAAGCGGTGACGACCACAGTCACGGTCTCCGGCCAGGGCGCAGTTCCTACGGGCGAGGTTTCGATCAACGCGCAGTCGGCAAACGGCGAGGTCGGGTTTGGACCGCTCGCGAACGGCACGTATACGCAGACCTTCCGCAACTTTCCGGGTGGTACCTACGGGGTGCAGGCCTACTATGCGGGAGATTCAACCTACGGCCCGGTCAACTCAAACTTCGTCTCGCTGACGGTGACGCCGGAACCGAGCACGACGACCCTCCAGACACTGGAATACAACCCGGTCACCGGGACCGCGACGCCGCTCTCCTCCGCTCCTTACGGAGACGTCTGGTACATTCGGGCGGATGTCGCAGGGCAGTCGGGGCAGGGAACGGCGACCGGCAACGTCGCGATCGACGACTCCGGCGCACCGCTTGGAGCCGGTGTCGCGCGGCTCAACTCCTCCGGCTACACCGAAGACCAGAATAACGGCCTTACCCCCGGCACCCACGTCTTTACGGGTACCTACTCGGGCGATCCGAGCTTCAACCCGAGCACGGCCGCGCCCGTGACCCTCGTCATCAGCAAAGGCGCAACCGCTGCTTCGGTGATCACCAATGTGGCCACGATCTCGCAAGGCGGCACGGTCACCTTCTCGGCCGTAATTGGCACCCAAAGCTTCGGCTACGCAGCACCGACCGGTACGGTAACCTTCTCCTCGGGGTCCACCGTCATCGGTTCTTCGATCCTGCTCGCCGGGACCAACGCGACGACCTACCAGCAGCAGGGCACGGTGACCATTACGCTCTCCGCGAAGACTCTTCCGCTGGGCACCAACGCCATCACCGTCTCTTATCCCGGTGACAGCAACTACCTGCCGTCGACCTCGCCGGCAGCCAATCTCCAGGTGACGCCGAACACCCTATCGCCGACCTCCACGTTCGTATTCCCCACGCCGTACTCGGTTGCTTACGGCGGTTCCATTCTGTACACCGCCATCATCACTCCAGGCAGTCCGAGTCCTACTGGTACGGTACAGTTCGCGGTGGACGGGCAGAACGTCGGCAAACCCCAGGGAGTAGTGACGGGTGGGTTCTCCGCGCTGCAGACCACCGTAGCGGGCCTGATCCCCGGCCTGCACAAGCTAACCGGAACCTATTCCGGCGATACCGCATACGCGTCCTCCACCTCAGTCGTCTCCACCTTCCTGGTTACGTCGAGTGGCGTGGCAAGCAGCGTGGCCTTCACGGCAGACCCTACCAATGTGGTGCAGGGTACCTACGTCAGCGTTCCCGCGACTGTGTCGCCGGCAGTCGCCACTGCCGGAGCTCCTACGCCGACCGGCACCGTCCAGATTCTGCTGGACGGTAGCCTGTATGCCGGCTCGTTCGCGCTCGTCAACGGCACCTTCCGGCTCTCGCTCCCGACAAGTACGCTGCAGGTCGGCACCCATGTTCTCGACGTCTACTACTCCGGCGACAACACCTACGCGTCCTCGTACGGCGAACCCATCAACCTGATCATCAAGGCACCGGGCGTCACCCCGAGCACGGTAACGATCACGAACCTTCCTTCAACAGTCGGGCTGGGCAGTACACTTGCCTTCACCGCCACCGTCGCGCCGCTGCACCCGGTTGCGGGCTCCCCCACACCCACCGGCGTTCTGGAAGTGACCTACGATGGCGGCGTTCCCAGCGCGCCGATCCTGCTGGACGGTGCTTCGGCGCAGATCAACCTGCCGGCTAACCTTCCGCTTGGGCCGCACACCGTCAGCGTCTTCTACTCCGGCGATAACACGTACGACTTCTCCACTTCGCCGTTGCAGACCTTCACCGTGGTGGTTCCCAACTTCACGATGACTCCGGCGATCATCAACGATACCGTCAGGAATCTGGGGCCGGGGCCGAGCACCTATGTGTTCACGCTGACGCCGAACACATCGTTGAGCTTCGGCGTTCTTTTCTCCTGCAGTGGTCTGCCGAAGAACTCCGCGTGCACGTTCTCGCCGGCAGCCATCAACTTCAATGGGCCGAATCCGGTGACCACGACATTGACGCTGACGCTCGATACCGGGGTCTCCGGCGTCGTGCGTGCGCGGAACACGCAGCCGCTTAGCCGCGCGAACCTCGTCCAGCTCGCCTGCCTGTTCTGTCTCGGGCTTCCGCTCACATTTGCCAAGCGCAGGTCCAGGTTGGGACGGCTGGCGGCGATCTTGCTGCTGATCGGCGTGGTGACGACCTTGAACGGATGCGGCCATGGCTACACCGATCTCTCAGGGCTTACCCCAACCGGAACCTACACCATTACCGTGAATGCAACTTCGCCGTACGAGAGCCACACCAGCACCCTGAACCTGACGGTTCAGCAGTGACCTGGGACCAGAGAACAACGGGCAGTCGGCTGTCTTGGGAGAAACTGGAGATGTTTCGCCTCAAGCAGCCTTATCGTCTTTCATCCCAAACTCCTGCGTCGCTGGTTGCTCGTTGCTTTCGAGCCGAGCGTGAAACTTGTAGTCGCACCAACTGCACTTGTAGGGGTAAAGGCCGAAGAAGCTGAGGAGCTTATCCCCACCGCGACGGTGAAGTCTTTTTACATTTTCATGGTTGCAACGTTTGCATTTCACAGAGTCCCCAATCCGCTTGCTGAAGTACATAGGGTCAGCCGCATTGCTCGATTTGCCGACTTACTGGGCCCGGGAATATCTTGAAACATCTTCATCATCGCACGAATAAAACTCTCGTAAAAGTTTTCGGATGTGACGTTTTCCCGGGGTTGCTCGCCTTCGCTTATTTTTCCGCGGAGAGGCTCATGAGGTAATCCTGCGCGGAGAACGCCTCTCCCTCCCGGGGTACGCGCGTATACTCGCCGTCCGATCCGAGCATCCGGGCCTTCAAATTGTCCTTCAGGTATGAGCCCAGAATTTCTGTGTGCAGGCGTTTTGCGAGGTGATCGTCCGCCACCGGGTAGACGACCTCGCAACGCTCATACAGGTTTCGCGCCATCCAGTCCGCGCTGCCGCAGAAGATCTCGCGCTTGCCCCCGTTCTCAAACTGGAAGATGCGGCTATGTTCCAGGAATCTTCCCACAATGGACCGCACTCGAATATTTTCGCTGACACCCTTCACGCCGGGTCGCAGCGAACACATTCCGCGTACGATCAGGTCGATCGCAACGCCGGCCTGCGAAGCCGCATAGAGCGCTTCGACGGTCCTCCGCTCCAGCAGTCCGTTCATCTTGGCGACGATGCCGGCCTTGCGCCCGGCCTTCGCGTGCTCCGTCTCGCGGGCGATCAGGTCAAGGAAGTCCTGTGCCAGGGTCAACGGTGCCACCATGAGGGGAGCGTACGCGTCGTGCTCAGCCTCTGCTTCCGCGGTCAGGTAGTTGAAGACCTTCTGCGCCGCGGTCGTCAACTCCGGCCGCGCCGTCAACATGCTGATGTCGGTGTAGAACCGCGCCGTCACCGGGTTGTAGTTGCCAGTGCCAAGGTGAGCATAACGGCGGACGTGGCCATCTGGATCGCGGCGCACCAGCAGAGCCAGCTTGCAGTGGGTTTTGCGTCCGACGATGCCGTGGAACACGCCGACGCCGGCGTCTTCGAGTTCGCGCGCCCAGCGGATGTTTGAATCCTCATCGAAGCGCGCCATCAACTCGACGACAACGGTTACATCCTTGCTCTGCGCCGCTTCGATCAGCGCCCGGAAGATGGGAGAATCCTTGCTCGTGCGATAGAGCGTTTGCTTCATCGAGATGACGTTTGGATCGACCGCGCCGGCGTGGATAAAATCCTCCACCGTGCGGTAGCTGTCGAACGGATGATGCAGCAGCACGTCGCGCTTGCGCAGCTCCGCGAAGATATCCTCGGATTTGGAGGAGAGCTTGTAGCACCATCCGTGGAACGACGGATACTTCAACGCCGGCAGCTTCGCATCGGAGTAGATATTCATCAGCCGCGACAGGTTTACCGGGCCATCGGTCTTGAACACCTGCCATGGCTCCAGCTCGAAGTTCGTACGCAATCGCTCGGCGATTTCTTCTCCCTCCTGGTCGGAGGTGCGCTCGATCTCGAGCCGCACGGCGTCACCCTTGCGCCGGTTGTGCAGCTCCTCCCGCACGCTTTCGAGCACGCTGCGGCTCTCTTCTTCCTGCATGTACAGGTTGCTGTTGCGGGTGACGCGGAAGGCGGCTTTGCCCAGCACCTCGTAACCGCGGTACATCTTCTCCACCTTGGCTTCGATCAGCTCGTGCAGGAAGATGAAGTCGGTCTTCCCTTCGGCGCTCGGCAGCGTGATCACGCGCGGCAGGCTGCGCGGCACCGTGACCACTCCAAGCACGGTCGCGGGCTTGCGCCCGTCCGGGTTGCGGCGTTTGTGCCGCAGCAGAAGCGCGATGCAGAGCGCCTTGTTCAGCACGCGCGGGAATGGGTGCGACGGATCGATTGTGACCGGTGTGAGCAGCGGGTCGACTTCGTCCTGGTAGAACTGCTCGACGAACTCGCGCGCCTCGTCGCTCAGCTTTTTGTAGCGGTAGATCGTGACGCCGGACTTTTCGAGTTCCGGAATGAGCTGATCGTTCCAGCAGGCATACTGGGCCTGCACGAAGTCGGCCATGCTCCTGCTCAGACCATCGAGCCGCTGCTCCGGAGTCTGCCCACCTTCGTCCGCGCTCTGCGCCTGGTTGAAGCCGTCTTCGATCTGCTGCAGAATACCCGCGACCCTGATCTCAACAAACTCATCCAGATTGCTTGCGGTAATCGCCAGAAACTTGACGCGTTCGAGCAGGGGGTTGGACTCGTCCTGAGCCTCTTCGAGCACGCGCTCGTTGAACTTGAGCCAGCTCTCATCGCGGCTGAAGAACATGCCGTGCAGCGAGGGCGGACGGTTGTCGGATTCGGCCTCTGGCGCGGCATCGGGGTCGTCCAGCGCGCCGTGATGCTTCTGACTCTTTGTTGCGGACGCGGCACTGCTTGCTGCCTTCTTCGTGGCGTGTCTCCTTGACGGCGTCTTCTTTTCTGGCAGATCGGGCAGCAGCTCGTCCACGTCGGTGTTCGCTGCAGAAATCGCCCGCTCTTCGGCTTCGGCAACCGCCTTCGCCACTTCAGTCTGAACTCGCTTTGTCGTCATAGGAACCCCAAGCCTAACCCAGCCATATGAACACGCGTGAAATTCTTTCCGCTCCAGCCTATGCTGGGGAACTCACGCTCAGACAAGTCGCCGGATTGGACAACAGTTGATGTACCCGGAGCCTCTAAACCCAATGAGGTGAACTATGCACGGACTTAAAACTCTTGGTGTTGTGGCGATCTCAGCGTTCGCGCTAGCGGTAGCACCCGCTCCGAAGGCGGCAGCCCAGGTAAGTATCAACATCGGCACGGCGCCCGCATGTCCCTATGGCTACTACGATTACGCGCCGTATTCCTGCGCACCGTATGGGTACTACGGGCCGGAGTGGTTCAACGGCGGAGTCTTTATCGGGGCAGGACCGTGGTTTCATGGGCCGTCCAACTTTCATGGATCGGTGGACAACCACTTCGACCCCCAGCACGGATACCACGGACCGGCTCCGCGCCCGGGCGATCACGGCGGGCCACCCGCGCACGCGCCGGCGTTCCACGGAAACGAGCAGCGGGACGGACACGGCCACGCGATGGGCGGCCATCGGTAAGCGTACTCCGGACTTTGAGGTGGTATCGTGTTGATCAGCAAGAGGGAGCACCCCGTGAGGGGCGCTTTCCGTTTCTCAGCGACTGTTCGGAAAAAGAGAAACGGAGCAGGGAATCTCCCCTGCTCCGTCTTTACTGAACGCTGAGCCCTGAAACCTGAGCGCTGGCTTACTGGTGCCGGTGCATCTTCCAGCCGAGGTACTTACTTGCGGCCTCGTGTACGCTGCCGGCAACCTCGGCGAAGTTCGCCGCGACGTGGTGCTCGAAGCCGTTCTCGCAGATGTAGCGCAGGAGTTCCTGCATCTTCGGGATCTCGACCACGCCCGCGCCGCCGAAGGTGTTGAGCGGATCGTCGGTGAACTTGCCCTCACCCACATAGCCGGTGATGACGCCCTGGAACTCGTCGGTCGAGAAGCGCGCGTAGCTCATCGCGCCTGCCTTCACCACACCGTCGAGCGTGCCGAAGGTGTTGTCCTTGCCGACGGTTCCGGCGATGATCTGCTGGAAGTCCATCTTCACTTCCTTGAAGAAGTGCTTGGGCAGGTTCGAGCAGTGGAAGCAGACGGCCTTGTCGGGATTCTCACCGTAGTTGTTGTTCCAGTCGAGCAGCGCGGAGGGCGTCTCGCTCGCGAGCGTCAGACCGTACATCGAGAGCGTGCCCATGGTGTCAACCTCGCACGCGCTCGGCAGCAGGTTCTCGCTCATCATGCTCATCACGGTGCAGGGAACCACGCCGAAGTACTCTTCCATCGACGTCCAGCACTGCACAGAAGAGACAGTCAGATGGCTCGACTTCATCCACCCGTCGATGACCGCGCCGAGCTTCGACATCTTCACCAGCGCCGCTTCGGGTACCTTGTCGGTCGGGATGTACTTCTTGATGGTGTCGAGCTTAGCCGCGACGACATCGTCCGTATCCTTCAGCCGCTCGATGCGCCCGAAGACCTCGCTCAGGTCGAGCGTTTCGACCGTGATGCCGCTCCTCTCGAGCAGCTTCTCGGAATAACGCACCGTGTTGAAGGCGGTGGGGCGAGCGCCGATGGCGCCGATGCGGAGATTCTTGAAGCCCTTGACGACGCGGCAGACGGCGGAGAACCATTGCAGGTCGGCCTTGAACTCATCCGAGTCCGGCGCCTCGGTATGGAGGCGCGTGAGCGAGTAGGGAATTCCGTACTGGCGCAGGTTGTTCGCGATCGACATCTTGCCGCAGAAGCTGTCGCGACGGAAAGCGATCGTCATCTTCGACGCATTGTCCGGCGTCGCCTGGATCAGTACCGGCACCTGCAGGTTTGCAAGCCGGATCGCGTCCGCGAGCCCACGCTCTTCGCCGAAGTTCGGCAGCGTGATGATCAAGCCGTCGATCTCTTCCGCGTGCTGCTTGAACAGCGCCGCGCACTTTTTCGCGTCTTCGTAGCTTTCCACCGCGCCATGCGCCGTCTCTTCCGGCGTCAACACAATCGGCTTGATCCCTGCGCTCTCAAGCGCTGCCACAATCTCCAACCGTCCGCTCGTCGCCAGGTGGCTCGGGAAGAACCCGCGATTGCCCACCAACACACCCATCGTCATCTGCTTACCCATCAAAAACTCCTTCGCTCCGCATTGTTCGCGGCAGCCAACCCAGCCTATCAAACTGGTCAGTAAATCGGTTTAACATTCAACAAACAGCAACCCCGGAGTATCCGCCTCAAGGCGCTCCGGGGTTGCTGTTCTATGGACTAGCCCTTACCCGGCCGGAACTTCACCGTGTAGAAGAGCCCGAACAGAAACAGGCACAGTCCCCACCAGAAGGTCGGATGGAGGCTGGCAAGAACGGTCGTGGGCTGGTGCATCCCGAAGATACCGAAGTGCTCGCAGATCCCGGTCAACAGCAGAACGATCCCGTAGCCGAGGGTCAAGATCCCGCAGAAGAACCAGATCGAGATGGACTCTCCGCGGGCCGGCGCAACGTCATCCACCGGTTTGTGCGAGACGCCATCGACGTGCGGGTGTGGCTTCAAGTCCTGTGACTCATCCATTCGAAAACTCCTCGCGCATGGCGCGTCCTGCCGGTTAGAAGAAGATCAGGTTCAAGATGAAGAAGACCACGATAACGATGATCGCCCAGAAGATCGGCTTCTGCCAGAGCGTCGTTGCACCGTCGTCGGGCATTGGCGTCACGCCGTATACCAGGCCGGCAAGCTCGGTCTCGGGCGTTGCTCGCGTCATCAGGCTCACGATCACCGTGACGACGACGCAGACGATCCAGCTCCAGAGCGCGCGGTACAGGTTCTCCGCCATCGGCCGTGCGTCGACACTCATCGCGACGTAGCGCAGCGCTTCCGGCCGCTGGTAGACCCAGACGAACATGCCGATCGAAGCCGAGGTTCCCGCCAGGAGTCCCCAGAATCCGCCGGACTTGGTCGCACGCTTCCAAAGCATGCCGAGGATGACGGTGCCGAACAGCGGCGCGATGAAGAAGCTGAACAGCGCCTGCACGTAGTCCATAATGCCGCTCGCGTGTTCGAGCAGGTACGCCGACATGATCGAGATCAACATGCCGACGACGGTCGACCAGCGGCCCATCGCCACGTAGTGGCTATCCGATGCCTTCTTGTTCAAGAACGCGCCGTAGAGGTCGTAGGTCCAGACGGTCGAGAACGCGCTGACGTTGCCGGCCATGCCGCTCATAAAGCCGGCGACGAGCGCGGTGATGCCAAGGCCCAGCAGTCCGGGGCCGCAGTATCGAATCAGCATCAGCGGAAGCACTTGATCGTAGCTGTGCTGGCCGGTTGCCTTGGACACGCTGTCAGAGACCAGGTGATAGACCGGGGTGCCGTCCGCGTTGTGAAGGCCGAGCGCGATCAGGCCCGGAACGATGACGATGAGCGGCACGGCCATCTTGAACGCGGCGCCGATCACCGGGGCCATCTTGGCGGCGCGCAGGTTGTTCGCGCTGAGCACGCGCTGCACGACGAGGAAGTCGGTGGTCCAGTAGCCGAAGGCGACGACGAAACCGAGGCCAAAGACGATGCCGGTCCAGTTGACACCCATCGGGTTATCGCGGAAGTGCCCGAGCGTCGTCCAGAGGTGCGTGTAGTTGCCATTGCCAACGTTGGTGGCGATGTTGTGCTTCAGGTTGGTCCAGCCACCGGCCTCAACGAGTCCCAGCACCGGGATCATGGCCGCGCCGGCCCAGATGAGCACAAACTGCAACACTTCGTTGATGATCGCCGAGCGAAGACCGCCGAGCATGACGTAGAGCGCCACCGTGCCCGCGCCCACCCAGATGGAGAACGTGATGTTCCAGCCGAGCACCGTCTGCATGACGACGGCCATCGCGTACATATTGACACCGCTCATGAGGATGGTCATTAAGGCGAACGAGAGCGCGCTCAACGCCCGCGCGCCTTCGCCAAAGCGCAGGTGCAGATATCCAGGCACCGAGTGCGTCTTCGAGATGTAGTAGAAGGGCATCATCACGATGCCGAGGAAGAGCATCGCGGGAATGGCGCCGATCCAGTACCAGTGCATGGCCAGCATGCCGTACTCGTAGGCGGAGCCGGCCCAGCCCATCAACTCCAGCGACCCGAGGTTGGCCGATACGAAGCTCAGACCCGCGATCCAAGCCGACATCTCTCGTCCCGCCAGGAAGAACTCTTCGCTGGTGTTGGTCGAGCCTTTGACGTAAAACCCGATGAAGACAACCAGGGCGAAGTAGAGCGCGAGGATGAGGATGTCGATGGCGGAGAGGTGCGTCAACTGCGCGGACGCAAGCCACAGGGCGGGCAAGAAATGCATAAGAGGAGACCCTCGTTCGGAATCGCGCCGCAGCTTCGCGGGCGCTTCGGTGATTTTCTCAGAAATCGGTTTCTCACCGACGCCGTAACTATATAACGCCAAACATACAACTAGCCAATCCTTTCAGTAAACCGCTTTAACTTGATGGAATGACTGCCCGTGGCAACCGGGATGCCGCCTCGGGAATCTATGCTGGGAGTCAACACTTTCAACCAAACCACAGCTACGACTTTGCCAAGGAGCTCCTATGACCCATCGTTTTGCCAAACTCGGTGCCTTCACCCTCGCCGGCGTCCTCACGCTCGGCTCGGCCGCCTTTGCGGCAACCCCGTACCAGGATGGCACCAAGCAGGAAATGAAGTCCGCCGGCCACGAGACCAAGAACGCCGCGGTCGACACTGGTCACGGCATCAAGACCGGCACCAAGAAGGCGTATCACAAGACCAAGCACGGCGTGAAGAAGGCCTTCCACAAGACCAAGAAGACGCTGGACCCGCACGCGAACTCGCAGGACGCAAACCACCAGTAGTCCGGTAATCAACCCGCCCTGGGTGGCCCGGGCCTTGCTTTGCGGCCTGGGCCCCGGGCGGAGCCTAAATGGACGCTACGTTACGCACCGGCCACAGAACCCGGCCTGTCAACACCACCAGCGCAACCCAGTAAAGATCCGCACCCAGCAGGTGTACCACCTGCAGCCAGGTCGGCGCGAGTAGCAGCACATCAGCAATCCCCAGGACGAACTGCAATCCCAGCAACGCCACCACGGCTTTGCTTACGCCATCCCATCCGCCGCGAGCTTCGATCGCCTCCCGCACCAGCATCCCGACGCATACCAGCCCGACGAGTGCCGCTGCGGGGTGCAGCCAGCGCATGCGCACCAGCACCGGGGCGCTTGCCGCGAAGTCCTGCGCCATACCGGCCGCCAGGGTGGCAGAAGGGAAGAGGGTATCGGCGAGGGCCGCCAGAGCGCCGGTCGCCCCCACGACGATTGTCGCCACCACCGCAATCCAGGCCGCACCCTTCGACACGCGCGAAACAGCCACATCCTGCGACTCATCCCGCAGAAACCAAGCGGTCAGTGCCAGCGCAGCCATCAGCAGAAGGGTATTTGTGAAATGGATGGACTGGGCGATCGTGCGCCCGGTCGAGACGTTGTTTTCTACCCAGTGCTTTAATACCAGCGCCGCGCCCAGCAGCGCCTCGGTGACCAGGAAGAATCCAGCCCACGATACCGCCTTCCGTGCCCGATGCCCCTTCGTAGTCGCCCAGAACGTCCAAACCGCCAGCGCGATGAGCAAGATTGTGCAGATTCCGGAGGTCGACCGATGGGTGAACTCGATCACCGTCGCAAGCCGCGGATGATGCGGAAAGAAGTCGCCGTTGCAAAGCGGCCAGCTCGCACCGCATCCGCCACCCGAATCGGTGGCCCGGACCACCGCCCCAAGCAGCACGACGAAGATAAAGTATGCCACCACAACCCAGGCAAACCGCGCCACCTCGCGCGTGCCATGCCTACGCGAAACTACAGCCGCCGTCGCCATACCTCATTTTAGCTCCGCCGCACAACCAGCTAGAAGCTAGGAGCTGCTTTCATTTGCCGCCCGCCAGCTCCTTCGCCCGGATCGTTGCCCGCTTGACGGCCTTGATCAGCGTCACGCGCAGCCCACCTTCTTCCAGCTCCAGAATGCCATCGACCGTGCATCCCGCCGGTGTGGTCACCTGATCCTTCAGCAGCGCCGGGTGGTAGCCGGTCTCGAGCACCATTCGTGCCGACCCCAACGTCGTTTGTGCCGCAAGCAGCGTCGCGACATCGCGCGGCAGGCCGACGTTCACGCCCGCCTCCGCCAGCGCTTCGATGATGATGTAAAGAAACGCCGGTCCGGAGCCGCTTAGTCCGGTTACCGCGTCCATGTGCTTCTCGTCGACAACGACTGTGCGGCCTACGGTTTGAAAGATTTTCTGCGCTACGCTCATTTGCTCGGCCGTCACGAAGCGTCCCCCGCACAGCGCGGTCACGCCGGCCGAGATCATGGCCGGAGTATTAGGCATCGCACGCACCACCCCAAGCTCAAGCCCAGCGGCCTCTTCGATCGCTGCTGTCGTCACCGAAGCCGCGAATGAGAGCAACATCTTCTGCTTCGTGAGCCCGCCCTTGATCTCCCAGATCAACCCCGGCACCTGCACCGGCTTCACGCCCAGCAGGATCACGTCGGCCCACGCCGCGGCAGCCGCGTTATCCGTCGTCACGTTGATGCCGAACTGTGCAGAGAGGGCGGTCGCGCGGTCCGGATGCTGCACGGTCGCGGCGATCTGGTCGGTCGCCAGCAGGTTGTTCTTCAGGAAGCCCTGCAGCAGGATTCCGCCCATCTTGCCTGCGCCCAGCACGGCGACCTTTACCCCCGGCATCACCGGTGCCGGCTGCTTCACCTCGTAGCCTGTCTCGCTCATCCTCACAGGCTATCAGAGCGGGCATCTCCGATCCGGTCAAATTCCCATGCTGCCAAGCTGCTGGGCCGCCCAGCGCTGTGCCGCGGCGTACATGGTCGTCAGGCGCACCTCGGACAGCTTCATGCGGCCGCAGAGCGTATCGCACACCGCCCATTGCTGTTGCTCGTAGGCGCGCGCGACGCGGAGCGGAAGCGAGGCGAAGCCCTGATCCCCCTGCAACACGGCGATGGCCTCGGCGCGCAACGGCAGCATCTCCAGAATGTCAGCGATCGGCATCAGCAGCATCGCGTCCATCACGGACATCATTCCGATCAGGTACTGCTCCCCGGCGGACTGCCGCGCCGCGGGGGCCAGCAGTTCACAAACTCGTGCGCGGGTAAGCGCCAGCAGGATCAACTCGTTCGCTACCTTGGAGTCGCTTCCCAACGTCACCGCGCTTGCCACCAGGATCAGCTTCCCCAGCTCCTCTTCGCCGATCATCAGGATGGCCTGCCGTACCGTGCGCACCGGGTGGCGCAGCCCCATGCCAGCCGAGTTGACCAGGCGCAGCAGCCGGAAGCAGAGGGAAGACTCTGCCATCAGCAGCTTCTCGACGACTACCCGGTCATACGAGGGCTGGCAAACCAGGCTCAGCAGCTGCAGTGAGATCACTTTGTTCGCTGGAATGTCGCGGCTTTCCACCATCTTCGGCTTCGCGAAGAAATAGCCTTGAAAGTAACCAAAACCATCCCGCGTCGAGCGCTCGAACTCCGCCTCGGTCTCAACCTTTTCAGCCAGCAGTGCAATCCCGCGTCCGTCCACATGCCGACAGATCTTCTTGAGCGTCGCTGGATCGCACAGGCGGAAGTCCAGCTTCACATAGTCAGCGAGGTCGAGCAACTGATCCATGGCGATGTGCGGCACGTAATCGTCCAGCGCAATCTGATATCCGACATCCTTCAGCCGCGCGCAGGCTGCGATCACCTGCTCATCGACCTCAACCGTCTCGAGAACCTCGATCACGGTGGTTGCGACGGGCAGTAGGGTGACCAGCCCACCGGTAAGCGCATCGCGGGTGCAGTTGATGAAGAGTTTGCCACTCCCAATCGACGCATCCAGACCCATCGTCAAGGCGCCGTCGATCACCTGCCGCGTTGCGCTGTCAGCGTCCCCGCTGAAGTGATTGCCTGAACCACTGCGAAACAGCAGCTCATGCCCAAATGTCTTCTGATCACGATCCAGAATTGGCTGGCAGCCGATAAACCTCAGAACCTCCGCCGTGTGGGCTTCGCGCTCGTCCAAACACACGGTCTTCTCATTCGCACCTGACGCTTTCACACGGGTCTTATCGGCTTCGGCGCGTCCCTCGCCATGGCTGTTACATCCGCAGACAGCGAGCGTGAGCCGCCTTCGTTACAGCACCTTGTAAAGCGCAGTGACTGCGTACTCTGACAGGTCCGATCCTTCAATCCACGCCGGCACAAGTTCGCTCAAGGCGCGGGCTGTTTTGCGGCAGAACTCGGCATCGTCGTAGCTCTGAAACAGCCGATGATCGTTCAACCTCGGCACAAAATAAGCTCGCTGCAACGCGCTCAGTTCATAAGCCGCTGTATCTGCCCCCTGAAGGCGTTTCTCGGTATCTTCCTGCAGAAGAATCCGCCGGACCAGCGATGGATTGAATGCAGCCGATACGTCAAACCCCAGGAAGCCGCCCTTGCCTGTCACCAACGCACGGCTCGCCTCCACCTGCACGATCTCGAAGAAGACCGTATCCCCAAACAGGTTGAGCAGCTCCACCAACTGCTTCGCCCGCTTCAGGTCGTGCACCACGCCGCGGGTTCCGCCCTCGTCCACAAACCAGAAGAACAGTTGATTTGCCACGTGGTTGTCCGGCAGGTTGGCGAAGTGCATCGGATGCGCGCGCTCGGTGCCCCGATAGCTCGCAACAAGATCGGCGCCCGGCCCAAGGCTCTTCTTCAAGATCAAAAAATCCACCGCAACCCCACATCGTTAACAGGAATGATTCATCCTAAGCCATAGCCGGTTCGGCGCCACGTTTGGTAGCGAATAGCTCCAGGCGAAGCTCACCGGCTCGCCGCAATCCACGCATCCACGCGCTGCTCCAGAATACCCATCGGAAGTGCACCCGAATCGATTACCACATCGTGAAAGGCCTTCAGGTCGAACTTCGGCCCCAGCGCCTGCTTCGCCCGTGCGCGCAGCTCGAGGATCTTCAACTGGCCCATCTTGTAGCCGAGCGCCTGGCCTGGCCAAGCGATGTAGCGGTCCACCTCCGCCTGCACGTTGGTCTCGTCGATCGCCGAATGATCGTGGAAGAAGTCGACCATCTGCTGCCGCGACCAGTGCATCGAGTGCACGCCGGTATCGACCACCAGCCGGATTGCGCGCCAGTCATCCGCCTCCAGCCGCCCGTAGTCGCTCACCGGGTCCTGGTAGAAGCCGATCTCCTTGCCCAGCCGCTCCGCATACAGCGCCCAGCCCTCGGTGTAGGCGGTGTAGCCGGCATACTTGCGGAACTCCGGCAGTCCGGTCAACTCTTCAGCAATCGAAATCTGCAGGTGATGGCCGGGAATGCCTTCGTGATAAGAAACCGCCTCGATGGGCGCAGTCGCGCGGTCGGCCCAGTGATACGTGTTGATGTTCACCCGTCCAGGCCGCTTCCCATCCGCCGTACCCTGCTCATACCAGGCCGCAGCCTGTCCCGCACCTAGATACTCCGGCATCTCGACCACTTCCAGCGAGTTCTTCGGCAGCTTGCCGAACAGCTTCGGCAGCATTGGCTTCATCTGCGCTTCGTAGCCACGATACCGGTTGAGCAAATCTTCCTTGCTGGTCGGGTGCATCTTCGGGTCCTTCGCCATCGCCGCGCCAAAGCTCTTGATATCGGGATAGCCGAGCTTCTTCACGATCGCCAGCATCTCCCCCTCGTCGCGCTTTACCTCGTCCAGGCCAATCTGGTGAATCTCCGCCGGAGTCTTATCGAGGGTCGTCGAGCGCTTTACGCAGAAGGCATAGTACGCATCGCCATCCTTGATCGCCCATACGCCCGGATCCTTGCGCCCCGCGGGAATCTCCACGGCCTTCATGAAGCGCGCAAAGTGCATATACGCGGGCAGCACGTCATCCTGCATGGCGTTGAGCACATCGTCGGTAATGCGCTTCTTATCCGCCGCGCTGAAGCTCGCGGGCATCTTCTTCAGAGGCAGCGCGAACGCACTCGCTTCCGGCTTCTGACTGGCCAGGTCCTCCGTCTGGTCGAGCACCTTCTGCATCAGGAAAGCCGGCTGCACGCGCCCGTCGTCGATTCCGGACATCAGATTTTCGGTCGCCTGCCTGATCTGCACCGGCATCTTGTGAAGACGCGCCACGTAATCGTCGTAGTCCTTCACGGTCTCAAACGGCCAATCGACGACCTCGCTGGGCAGGTCGGTGTGGATGCCGTAAAACTGGTTGACCGGCAGCTCCCACTCCTTGAAGCGGGCGCCCTCCTGTTCCTCAATCAACTGACGCTCCATCAGCTCGGCCGAGAGCTTCTCCTGATCGCTGAGGCCGGTCGTATCGATCTGTTCGAGCCGCAGCAGGAACGCCGAGTCCCGTGCCAGACCGTCGTTCACGGCGCGCGGAGATAGGTCGGAGAGTTGATCGTTGTAGCGGCGATCGCCGAGCGACGAAGCGAACTCCGGCGAGTGCTTGAGCTGGTCCTCCCACATCTCGTGGAACAGGTCGTTCAGTGCCGCGCTGCGTGACGCAACCGAAGCCGTACCTTGCCCAAACACCGGCCCTGTACAAGCAGCCACGCATATCGCACCAACTAAGAAAGAACGCATTCAGGCAGTCTACAGCGTGTCCTGCCGGACGGGCGCCCTGACCGCGGCCGGGTACTGCGTACGCTGGGAGCTTCGCGTGGTCCTCCCGACGGTCGGCACAAACTTTCTGGGTTGGGAATGAGGGTGCCTTCACTCCGTGACCGTTCCCGCCGCCTCCAGCATTCGGTAAAGCGTCGATCTGCTGATCCCCAGCATCTTCGCCGCCCTTAGCTTATTTCCCGAACACTTCTGCAATACCTCGAAGACGTGCTTTTGCATCACCTGCTCCAGCTTGACGGCGTCGTCGGCCTCACCCTCGACCGCCAGCTCCGGCAGGTCGGCCGCTCGAATCTCTCCCTCGACCCGACGCACCTGCCGCGCCACGCGCAGCAACTCCGCCAGATTTCCCGGCCAGTCATGCTCCTTCATGGTCTCGAGCGCGCCCTGCCCAAACCAGCCCACACCGTCCACTTTCTTCAGCAGCAAACCCGCCAGCAGGTCGAAGTCCTCCATCCGGTCCCGCAGCGACCCCACCCGGATCTCCAGCGCACCCACGCGCGACGAAAGATTCTGCCGCAGCCGGCCGGTGGCCAGCATCGCGCGCAGATCGCACTCGCTCGCAAATACGATCCGGGTCTCGCGCTGAATCTGCTTCAGCCGCAGGGCAAGCCGGTCCTGTAAGCCGGGCTCCAGGCGCTCCAACCCGTAGAGGAAGAGCACCCCGCGCAGTTCCACCTCGGTACGGTCCTGCGCGAACGAAGCCACCTCCAGGCGCGTAAACGGCCCGTCAGCCGCGCCGCTCAGGCGATGCATCTCGCGCGCGACCGCCTCTTTGCCTACGCCGCGTTCGCCCGTCACCAGCGCGGTGCGAAAGTGCGGCGCAATCCGCATTACCTGCAGGCGCAGCAGCGAAACCGCGGCTCCCTCGCCGGTAAATACCTCGGCGGCATAGGGCTGCGGAGCCTCTACACCGTCATCCGCTACATGCGCTACTGGGGTCTCGATCGGCATAGGGCTCTTTCCCCCTATCGGCAAAGCGCGCCTTCCGTTCACCTGCCGAACACCCGCACGCAAAACGGGCAGCATCGCACACGCGACACCACCCGTCTTTCCATACCCTGACTTCTGACCCCTGCTCTTAGGCGGTCGCCTTGGCGCAGTAGGTATCGAACGCCCGCGCCAGTTCCTGCGCAATCGCCGGTGCGGTCGAGGTCTCGATCGCCGAGCGCTGCATCAGGTACACCAGCTGGCCGTCGCGCATAATCGCGATTGCCGGCGAGGTCGGCGGATGTCCGCCGAAGTACGAACGCGCCTTCTCGGTTGCTTCGCGGTCCTGCCCGGCGAATACCGTGACGGCATGGTCCGGCTTGGTGGAGTGCTGCATCGCAAGCCGCACACCGGGACGCATCTTGCCGGCCGCGCAGCCGCAGATCGAGTTCACTACAACCATTGTCGTGCCCGGCTCGGCGATCGCCGCGTCGACGTCCGCGCCGGTCCGAGCCTCGTTTACGCCGGCGCGCGTCAACTCTTCGCGCATCGGAATCACCATAATCTCTGGATACATGTTTCTCCCCCTCGTTAGCATTAAGCCGTCCTCATTCTACCGGAATTCGATGTGAAGCCTTCCACCTCCGCGGCGAAGCCGCCCTAGACCGTACGAAGTACCGCCAGCCCGGCGTGAGGGTGCCTTTGCCTTTAGTCTTGAGCTGTGCGATTCGAACAAGACATCCCCCTGGCCCCGTTCACCACGCTCCGCATCGGAGGCCCGGCCCGCTACCTCGCCCGCATCACCTCCGAAGCCGAACTCCTCGAAGCGATCGCCTTCGCGAAAGAACAGAGCCTGCCCATCTTCACCCTCGGCGGCGGCTCGAACCTGGTCGTCCCGGACGCAGGCTACCCCGGCGTTATTCTCAAGATCGAACTTGCCGAATCGATCGAAGTCACGCGCACTGACAACCAAATCGGAGTCAAAGTGTCCGCCGGCACCGACTGGAACGCGCTCGTCCTGCATCTTTGCCAGCAGGGAATTGCTGGCATGGAGTGCCTCGCGGGCATTCCCGGCCTGGTCGGCGGCTCGCCCATCCAGAACATCGGTGCCTACGGCCAGGAGGTTGCGCAGACGATCCACTCGGTCCGCGCCCTCGACCTCCAGAGCCTTGAGTTTGTCGCGCTTTCGAAGGTAGACTGTGGCTTCGCCTACCGCACCAGCATCTTCAACTCGACCGGACGCAACCGCTTCATCGTCACCGAGGTGACCTTTCGCCTCGACTCCGCCGCGAAGCCGAACCTCACCTACGCCGATCTGCGCAAGCACTTCGGCGCGGAAGCCCGGCCCACCCCGCTTGACGTCTACGAAGCCGTCCGCCGGATCCGCGCCGCCAAGGGCATGCTGATCGACCCCGCCGACATCGGCCCGAACACCCGCTCTGCCGGCAGCTTCTTCAAGAACCCCATCGTCTCCGCGAGCAAGCTGGCCCACATCGCGCAAGTCCTCGGCTTGGAAGCGTCGGAAGTCCCGCACTGGCCGGCCGACGCAGGCCGCATCAAGCTGCCCGCCGCCTGGCTGATCGAACGCGCCGGCTTTCCCAAGGGTTTCGCCCCGACACCCAACAGCCCGGTCGGTATCAGCAGCCGGCACACGCTCGCGCTCATTAACCGCTCCGGTACGGCCACTTACCGCGACCTGCAGCAACTCGCCAGCCTCATCACCATCCAGGTCGAATACCTCTTGAACATCTCGCTCGCACAAGAGCCCGTCACCCTGGCGCAGGCGTAACCCGCACAGGGGTGCTCCGCCTGCGCGGAGCCGGACGGCTTCGTGTCTTCGAACGGGAAGCATTCCGCCTGAACCTGCTATCGTTCCATCGTTCCTCGAAAGGAGATGGACGTGAACCTTCAACGCAGCCTCTACACCGCCGCCTTGATCCTTGCCGGTATCTTTCTTCCAACGTGCCTCGCAGCACAGCAACAGGCCGTCACGCCCGAAGGCACGATGACGAACTCGCGCCAGGCGGCTGGGCCGCCCACTCCGCTGCAAACGTTCCCGGCCGTCTCCAGCGGCAAATCGCCAGAGGTCCTTCGCCAGGAACACGCCGCACTTGTAGCCGATGCGGACAAACTCTCTGCCCTGGTTGCCGACCTGAAGACCGAGCTCCTCGCCACCAACGGCATGACGCTGTCTGTGGGCGCCGCCAGGAAGGCGGAGGAGATTGAAAAGCTCGCGCGCAGCATGAAGAAGCGCCTGAAAACTTAGCCAAGCACGCGCAAAAGTCTTTGCCGCTCCTCCGTTAGCACGGTTTCCACCGGGCCCTGCGCGACGACCCGGCCGTCTACAATCCGCACCACCTCGGCGCCCAGTAAAAACGCCTCGCCGACATCGTGCGTCACGCTCACGACGGGCGCTGCGCCGATCCAGATCCGCAGATTTTCAATCAACGCGTCGCGAATCACCTCGTCCTGTCCGACGAACGGCTCGTCGAGCAATAAAACTCTCCCATTTACGCCAGCCGCCGCGCGAATCACGCCGAGCCGTTGCTGCTCGCCGCCCGAGAGGCCGGAGGGATACTGGTCAGCGAGGGATTGCAAGCCGAAGTGGTCAATGAGCCGGTCAAGTTCCTCGGTGCATCGTCTGCCGTCTTCGATCCCCATCGGCAGGTTCGACCGGACCTTCTTGCGCGGGAATAACAAAGCCCGCTGCGGTGCCCACCTCATACGCCGCTGATGCGACGGAACCCACACGCCAGCCGCCGAATCGAACACGACCTCTCCGCCAATGACGATCCTGCCCCGATCCGGACGCAGCACGCCCGCAATCGCGCGCAGGATTGTGCTCTTCCCACTGCCGCTCGCCCCGAACAAGACCGTCCACGGTGCTGTCGTCCGAAACGACACGGCCATCTGCAGCGCCCCTATCTTGTGCTGAAACTCGACCTCCAGATGCGGTTCACCCAACCTCCACCACCCGCCGCGGCCGCCACCCGCTCCGCGCATAGATCACGAGGAGCGCCGCCATGGAAGCCACCATCAACCCGAGCGCGATGGCGTTCGCGCCGCGGAAGTCCCCGTCCTGCACCCGGTCGTAGAGCGCGATCGAAAGCGTCCGCGTCACCCCGGGAATGTTGCCGCCCACCATCAACACCACGCCAAACTCGCCGACCGTGTGCGTGAACGTCAGCACCGCGCTAGTCAGCAGGGAAGCCCGCACCATCGGCAGCGCCACCCGCCAGAACTGGCTGCTCGGCGACATGCCCAAGCCTGATGCAGCCTCCAAATAACCGCGATCGATCCCCTGGAACCCCGCCACCATCGGCTGCACCGCAAACGGCAGGGAATACACCATGGAAGCCACCAGCAACCCGGTGAAACTGAACGCCAGCGTATGCCCCAGCACCGCCGCGATGCCACGCCCCACCGCAGTCAGCGGTCCCAAACCCACAAGCAGATAGAACCCGATCACCGTTGGCGGCAAGACCAGCGGCAACGCCACCAGCGCCTGCGTAAGCGCCCTCAGCCACCCGCTGCCCTGGCCACCCCCCTGCGCAATCCACCAGGCAAGCGGCACGCCCACCGCAAGCAGCACGGCGGTGGTCGTCGCAGCCAGCCGCAGCGTCAGCCAAAGTGCCTCATAATCCATCCACCAATAGTAGCCGGGACACGATCCTGGGTGCCCTACCCTCGCGGAGCTAGGGTAGGCTTCTTCAGCCACCTACTCCACGGCGTGCAGCCCGAAATCCTTCAGATGATCCTGCACCTCAGCCGACCGCATCCAGTCCAGAAACGCGATCGCATCACCCTTCTTCGGCGAGTTCTTCATCACCACCGCGCACTGCCGAATCTTCGGATAGATAAACGGCACCAGCACATACGTCCCGATCGCCTTCATCTGCGGCGACTCCGCGCTCGTGAGCGAGATAAATCCCACCTGCGCATTGCCCGAGACCACAAACTGCGCCGTCTGCGCGATATTCTGAGCCACCACCAGCTTCGGCTTCACCTTGTCCAGCTCCTTCATCCAGGTCAGCGCGGAGTAAGCCGCCGCCCCGTACGGCGCGTGAAACTGATCCGCAATCGCGATCTTCGTCACCTTCGCATCGAGAATCGATTCCATCTTCAACGGCTGGATCGGCGAATCCTTCCGCGCCCAAAGCACCAGCGTCCCCTGCGCATACGGCACCGGCTCCTTCTCTTCAGCGAGCCCAGCTGCAACCACCTTCTCAGGGAACGAGTAATCCGCCGCAAGAAAGACATCGAAGGGCGCGCCATTCACAATCTGCGTCGCCAGCACGCTCGAGCTGGCGAACGAGACTTTCATCTTCACCCCGGCCTTCTTCTCGTACGCCGCCTGAAACGCCGGCATCACCGGCTGCAGATCCGCTGCGGCGGCCACGTTCAGCTCCTTCGCCTCCTGCGCCCGCGCTCCCCCACACATCGCCAAAGCCACCAACCCAACCAGCAAACCCTTCATCACCCCTCCAACCCTTCTGGTTTCCACCATGCCCGAGCTAATAGCTAGCGGCTAATCGCTAACTCATCATTTACCCTAGACCTGAATGATCTCCACACATCAGCTCAGATGCACCGGATGTGCCTCCCGCATCGCCGGCGACCAGGTTCCCTCGGACTTCCGCTGCGCCACTTGTGGCAACCTGTTCGAAGTCCTCTATCCCTGGTCGGAAAACGGTGCAAACCAGCAGCTTCCCAACGCCAGCGCTCTCCGCTGGCTCTGGCAGGAGCGCCGCACCTCCACGCAGGCCATCGACCAATCGGGCGTCTGGCGCTTCCGCGATCTGTTGCCCATCGTGCGCGACTTCGAGCGCGTCACCACCCTGCGCGAAGGCAACACCCCGCTCTACGATCTGCCGCGCTGCGCCGCCTCGCTCGGCCTGAACTGGGTGCTCGCCAAGCACCAGGGCATGAACCCAACCGGCTCGTTCAAAGACACCGGCATGACGGCTGCGCTCTCGGTTGCCGTCGAACGCGGCTTCGAGTGGGTCGCCTGCGCGTCCACCGGCAACACGTCGGCCGCGATGGCCGCGTATGCCGCCCGCGCCGGGCTGAAGTCCGTCGTCTTCATCCCCGAGGGCAAGATCGCCTGGGGCAAACTCTCGCAGTCGATGGACTACGGTGCCCTCACCGTGCAGCTCCGCACGGACTTCGACGGCTGCGTCCGCCTGGTCAACGAACTCGTCCGCTCCCAGCCCATCTATCTGCTGAACAGCGTGAATCCGTATCGACTCGAAGGCCAGAAGACACCTGCGTTCGAGCTGCTCGAACAGATGGACTGGCAGGTGCCTGAGCACATCATCGTTCCGGGCGGCAATCTCGCCAACTCTTCGGCGCTCGCCAAGGGCTTCGCTGAAGCCAAGCTTCTGGGCCTGATCACGCGCCTGCCGAAGATCAGCGTCATCCAGGCCGAAGGCGCGAACCCCCTCTATTTGGCCATGCAATCAAACGGTGGCAAAGAGCTGAGCCCCGTCGAGGCGGAAACGCGCGCCTCCGCCATCCGCATCGGGAATCCCGCCTCCTGGCGCAAGGCGGTCAACGCCATCCATACCACCGGCGGCTGGGTCGAGCAGGTATCGGAAGCCGAGATCGCGCTCGCCAAAGCCCAGATCGGCGCCGAGGGCATCGGCTGTGAACCCGCCTCAGCCGTCACACTCGCCGGCCTGAAAAAGCTGGCCGCCGACCACCGCGTCCACCCCGAAGACCGTGTCGTCCTCATCCTCACCGGCCATACCCTCAAAGATTCCGACTACACCATCCACTTCCACCGCAAGGAACTCCTCTCGGACGCCGAGCAAGCCACCCTTACCTCAGCCCAGCAGACTGAGTCCGCTGCCCTCCGCAAGCCGCCCATCGTCCTCGACGCCGAACGTGACACCGTTCTGCGCACGCTGGAGGCCCTGACCGCCCAACCGGCTTCCGTCTAAGCCCCGGCGACACCTACCGGCGTGGTCTGCATCTCAGAGGTCGTGCTGTCTCGTTCCGGTTTGCCGACTCCGTTGCGCGCGTCCTATGTGCTGACGATCCTTCTTCTGGCCGGATCCGCCTACGCGCAAGCCCCTGCTGCCATGCCGCCCGCGGCCCCCACTCCGCAGCCGCTGCCCGACGACTTCTTTCGCCGTCTCGCCACGTATTACAACGAGGATTGGACCGGCACCACGCCAGCCTTGCCCGCGCCGCCACGCCGCGGCCTGCCGTCCCCGCTCTCCTCGCCGCCGTTCCCCAGCTCGGATTGGTCTTACGGCGGTTCGCCCACGATCGGCGAGGCCGACACCAACTCGTACCCGCTCATGTCCGCCATCAACGGTGCATCCTCCCGCTCCAAGCTCTACGGCTGGCTGCAGCCCTCGGTGAACGGCAGCACCAGCAGCCGTTCCAACTCGCCCGAGGTCGACGACAACTACGCCAATCGCTTCGAGCTCGACCAGGCGGTCCTCTACCTCGAGCGTCTGCCTGACACCGTGCAGCGGCAGCACTTCGACTGGGGCTACCACCTCACCGCGCTCTTCGGCACCGACTATCGCAACACCACGAACAAGGGCTACTTCTCCTCGCAGCTCCTCAAGGACAACCGCCAGTACGGCTTCGACCCCTCCCGCGAGTTCGTCGACCTCTACTTCCCGCACGTCGCCAAAGGAATGAACGTTCGCATCGGCCGCTTCCTTTCCGTCGCCGGCATCGAGTCTCAGTTCGCGCCCAGCAACTACCTCTTCTCGCACTCGCTCCTCTACTCGGTCGACCCCTTCACCGACACCGGCGCCATTGCCACCATCCAGCTCAACCCGCAGTGGCTCGTCCAAGCCGGCCTCACCGCCTCGCACGACGTCGCGCCGTGGACCTCGGACGCGAAACCCTCTCTAACCGCATGCCTCGACTACACGACGAAGTCGGTCGACGATAACTTCTACCTCTGCGCCAACGGCATCAACGACGGCAAGTACGCCTACAACAACATCCAGCAGTACGACGCCACCTGGTATCACAAGTTTTCGCCCACCTCAAAGTGGAACGCCGCCACCGAGATCTACGTCATGTACCAGCGCGATGTACCCTCCACGGCCTCGCCCGCACTCATCGAAAACGGCACCGACGGTGCGACGTGCCTCCCAGGCGAGACCCGCTGCTTTGCCCCCGAATGGGCGGTCGATAACTATCTCAACCGGCAAATTGACGGGCACTCTTTTATTGGCTTCCGTTCGGACTTCCTCAACGACAAGAAGGGCCAGCGCACCGGTTATGCCACGAAGTACACGGAAAATACCTTGTCCTACAGCCGTTGGATCGGTAGCACCATCCAGTTTCGCCCGGAGGTCCGCTTCGACCGCGCCTGGGACCGCCCCGCCTACAACAACGGCCTGCGCCGGTCCCAGTTCACCGCCGCCACCGGCCTCATCCTTCACTTCTGAAAGACTTCTCGAAGCTGTAAAGCATCCATGTTCCCATTCCTCCGCATTCTCCGCGATGAGTGGCCTGGCGAGCCAACTCTGGCATGTCGAACTATCAAAGTGGCGGCTCAACGTGGCGGCCATACCGCGCAGCATGGGGGCGGCGGTGGAGCGCCGCCCCCATGCGCTCATCTACTTCGCTGACGCGAATCCTGGCTTAAAGCCATCATCGACGACAGCGTGTGACAAGTGAGCAACCGTGTTGACGAGAGTCTTTGCGCCGGCCGCGAGCGCAAGTGCCAACACGGCGCGGCGATCGTAACCCGCAGCGACCAGTGCATTCACATCGCTGTCGGAGACCTGAGTCCGGTTGGATGCGATGGCCGTCGAGAAGCGGCGAACTGACTCCAGTTTCGCGTCAGAGAACGAACCTCCTGTGCGAAGAGCATCCACAACTTCCGATGGGGCACCCAGCTTCTCGGCTAGAGTGGCATGCACCGCTATCCCATACTCGGAGGCGTTTGCCCGGCTGGCGGAAGCCAGGGCGACCTGCTGAGCGATCGGGTCAAGAGACGTCTGACTAAGAGCCTCCAGCATCTTGATATAAACGTCCAGCACGACGGGCTCTGCGGCAAGAGCATAACCGAGATTTGGAACGAAGCCGAAGAGTTGACTCATCCCCGCGACGAGTTCTTTGCCTCCAGCAGGGACAGATGCCGTGTCCAGTTTCCCGAACAGTGCCTCACCCTGAGCCCTGTCAAGCGTGCGGGCGAGGAACGCACGGATGATCCCTGCAACCTCTTCGAGATGCGTTTCCAGCACAAAATGCCCCGCATCGATAAATTGCACCTCTGCGGTCGGGAGGTCGCGCAGAAAAGCCTGTGCACCTTGCGGCAGAAAGAATGGATCGTTCTTGCCCCACACCGCCAGTGTCGGAGGTTGATGTGCGCGGAAGTACTCCTGGAAGCGGGGGTAGAGAGCAACATTCGACTTGTAATCGCCGAGAAGGTCGAGTTGGATCTCGTCGTTACCGCCGCGATCCAGAAGATGCTGGTCGAGCGTGTAGCTTTCCGGCGCAATCAACGTCCTATCGGCTTCACCGTGGTTGTACTGGAACTGAGTAGTCCCGGCTTGCAGAAATGCTCGCAGGTTGTTCCGATTTTCCTCTGTCGGCTCTTGCCAATAGGTGCGGATGGGGTTCCAGCCATCGCTCAGACCCTCTTCGTAGGCATTCCCATTCTGCGAGATCAGAGCGGTCACCCGCTCAGCATGAGACAACGCCAGACGAAAGCCGACCGGCGCGCCGTAGTCGAAGACATAGATTGCGTAACGATCCAAACCAATGACTTCTGTGAAGCTCTCGATGACCTCCGCCAGATGGTCGAAGGTGTACCCGAAGCTCCTGGCATCCGGTGCGTCAGAAAAACCGAACCCTGGCAGGTCTGGGGCGATAACGCGGTACTTGTCGGAGAGCCGGTCGATGAGGCCGCGGTACTGATGGCTGGAGGTCGGGAAGCCGTGTAGAAGCAGAATTGCGGGGGCGTCCGTGTACCCAGCCGAGCGATAGAAGACGTTGACCGGTGAGCCTGAGCGGCGGTCGGGGACAGAGACGGTGAGATGGTTCACGGGTGCTGACATGGAGTTCTCCTTAACGGTTTTATTATACCGAACAATCGGTACAATAGAGAAGGAGCGGACCAATGTCAAGCGCTGAGAAGAATTATCGTAAGCTGGTAACGGAACGTTTCTGTATGAAAGAGAGGCCAGGTGCCCGCAGCTCTCGCGTCGAAGGATGAAATCGTTGATCGCTTGTTTACCGTGTTCCGTGATCGCGGCTTTGAGGGTGCTTCTCTAGCCGACCTGTCGCGTGCGACAGGCCTGGGCCGCTCGAGCTTGTATCACTACTTCCCGGAGGGCAAGGACCAGATGGCGGCGGCCGTGCTTTCGCGTGCGGAGGTTGTCATCGACACGCAGATCTTCCAGGTTGCCCAGTCGCCAGAATCGCTCAAAGCGCGGGTCCGCAAGATAGTTTCTGGCCTGGAACAAATCTATCGTGGAGGTCGGAACGCATGCATCCTGGGACAACTCGCAACAGCCGGCTTAGGACCTGCCGCCCGCGACAGTCTGAGACATTCCTTCCAACAATGGGTCGCAGCCATCGCGAAGCTCGCACGTGACAGCGGCATGACGGAAGCTCGCGCACGCGACTTTGCTGAGGATTGGGTTGCCCGGTTACAAGGTGCTTTGATCATGCAAGCGGCTAACGAAAGCACCAGGCCCTTTCAACGCGCATTGAAGACGTTGCTTGACCTTGCAAAAGACATACGCCCGGAACAGAAGTAATCTGGCTGTCCTTCGTTTTTCAGTCTGTCAGCTGTTGCATCGGGGTCGGTGGAGTCATTAGTGACCGCGCTACCGTTGCTCACGGGAGACGCCGTTCTCACTCGTGAGAGTCGCCGATGGGAGCTCTGCCTGCCCTTCAACGTTTCAATCCCCATTCCGAATAGCAGGCTTCGATCTGCCGGGCAGACGCAAGGAAAACCTTGGGAAGCTCAACCCTCTGATGGAGCTCGGCATAGCGACGTCGGTTCCCGGATGTCGTGATCGCGATGTGCTTGAGCATGTTTAGTTTCACACTGTCCATACCCCCTTCCAGGGCTCCGGCCCGACCACGGCGGACGAGGCTCCGCCGGATGTAGCGGAACAGGCTAAGAGGCGTGGAGATGTCGAGGAGGATGAATCCGGTAGCGCGCGCTAAGCGTTGTGACAGGAGCCGCGAGTAATTTCCCTCGATCACCCAGCGCGTTTCCTTGATCGCAGCATCATGCATTGCCTCAAAGTCGGCGAAGGGGCGCGGCTCCCAGTCCGTTCCGGAGAGGTGAAAGAAGACGTCAAGGTGGATGGCTTGCGTTTGGTTCTTCCGAGCGATGGCGTCTGCAAGAGTAGACTTGCCGCTGTTTGATGGCCCCATGACACAGATGCGGTCGCCGAGTTCGCCGAGTGTCAGCATGCTCGAAGTTTAGGCCATGAGCGCTACCGGAGCAGTTTCCTCGGCGAGCGGCATCCGTGACGGGAGACGCCGAAAGCGCCACCAACCCTCTGGATTGAGCTCCCTGACCGCCTCTAGACCGTTGCCAGCCGTTCTAAGATGAATTCATCCCATGAACGCCATCCCACCGCTCCACCTTCGCCTGCCCGCAACCTCCGCCAACCTCGGCCCCGGCTTCGATGCCCTGGGCCTCGCCATGCGCCTTTACCTCAACGTCGAAGCGCACGAAGCTGCGGAGACCACCATCCACGCCACCGGGCGTAACCCCGAGCTCGTTGCCGCGCTAGAGCGCAACCTCATCCTAACCACCTATCGCGATCTCGCCCCGGACGCACCCAACCTGCACCTCGCCATCCATAACGAGATTCCGCTCGGCATGGGCTGCGGCAGCTCTGCCGCTGCGCTGCTCGCCGGCGTACACCTCGCCAACCACTTTGGCCGGCTTTGTCTCACCCCACAGCAGGTGCTCGAAGAGGCCTGCGCCCGCGAGGGTCATCCCGACAACGTCGCCGCCTGCTTCCATGGCGGCATGACCGTCTCCTCCATGGAGGGTAGGGAGGTCACGACCGCGACCTTCGGCCACGATCTCAATTGGCGACTTTTGCTGGCGCTTCCCAACACGTCGCTGGCCACAGAAAAGGCACGTGCTTTGCTTCCCGAGACCTACTCCCGGGCAGACGCTGTCGCGAACATCCAGTCGACTGCGTTATTGGTGTCCGCTTTTGCACAGGATCGTCCAGAACTCCTCGCCGCGGCGACCCGCGATCGCCTTCACCAGCCCTATCGAGGCACCGCCTGTCCCCTTCTGCCGGCGCTCTTACCCCTCGCCGGAACTCCGGATTTTTATGCCGTGACACTCTCCGGCGCGGGTCCTTCCGTCCTTCTGATCGCGCGCCAGGAAGCTTCGGACGCCTTGCTGTACGCGCAGATTCGCAATCGTGCTCACAGCTTGCCCCTGGATATTGTTGAAACATCAATACACATGGCATGAAGCTGATATGTCAGTCTGTTCGAGTAACCATTACTAAAAGTTTTTTCTTTTTTCCTGAAACTTCTTTACAACCTTATGCTTCCACCGTATTGTCGTGATGTGTGCAGTTCTGGGGAGGGCTGCTACACCGCCCGTTGACCTCGCCCCGCGCGAGGTCCGGGCGTTTACCTTTTAAGCCGCAACTGCACCTCGGCGGGAACGCCCTCGCGGCGACTATGCATCGCTTACGCCGCACAAGCATCTATTATTTGAGAAGTAAAGGCAGGCCGGCAGCGTTCCGGCGGGAGGAAAGAAAAATGGCAGGACAGTTCGTCACAGAAGTCAACGATGCAACCTTCGAGCAGGACGTGCTCAAGTCGGATCAACCCGTGTTGGTGGACTTCTGGGCCGCATGGTGTGGACCCTGCCGCGCTCTCGCCCCCGTCGTCGACGAGGTCGCCTCGCAGTACAACGGGCAGCTCAAGGTCATGAAGATGGACGTCGACAAGAACAATGCCACGCCTTCGCGCTACGGCATCCGCGGCATCCCCGCGCTGCTCATCTTCAAGGACGGCAAGGTCGCTGACCAGATCGTCGGCTTCGTCCCCAAGGACACCATCGACAAGTCGCTTTCGAAGGTCCTCACACCCGTCACGGCGTAAGCAGGACTCCGTCGCCCCATGTCCGCACAGGCCGGACGTGGGGCTTCGCATTTAAGCCCGTCCGCTATGTCAACCCCAAACCCCAGTCCAGATGTAACCCTAAATCTTTTAGCACTTTGGCTCAGAGGGAGGGGGAGGGGCAACCTCTAAAATCTTCAGGCAGTAGAATCAGATCATGCTCGAGTGGACCCTTATTCGGGGAACCATGGTGGCCTTTTTCATCCTGGCCAACAGCTTCTTTGTCGCCGCCGAGTTCGCCCTCGTCAGCATTCGTGAGACTCGCGTCCAGCAACTGATTGCGCTCGGTCGACCCGGCGCGCGAACCGTTCTCCAGCTTAAACGCGCCATGGATGATTTCCTGCCTGCGGTGCAGTTCGGCGTCACGCTTGCCGCGCTCGCGCTGGGCTGGATCGGCGAACCCGCGCTCGCCGAGATCCTGAAACGGCTGGCGATGCACGCGCTGCGCCACGTTCCGCTGCACCTGAATGCCTACGCAGACGCTGCCGCAGTCTTGATCGCGTTCGCCGTCATCACGTACTTCGAGGTGTTGCTCGGCGAGCTGGTCCCGAAGTCCCTCGCGCTGCAGCGCGCCGAGCGCATCGCCCTGGCGGTCGCTGGTCCTATGGATGTCTTCATCCGGATGACGCGGCCTGCGGTGAAACTGATGAACTCCTCGGCGACGCTTGTGCTGCGCCTGTTCAAGGCACCGCTTCACGGAGAAGGCGCAGTTCATTCGCCCGAGGAGCTGAAGCTGATTGCCACCGCGACGCGCCGCATGGGTCTTCTGCCCAGCTTTCAGGAGGAGATCATCCATCGTGCCATCGAGCTCTCGCACCTCGTTGTCCGCGAGATCATGACTCCGCGCGGCAAGATCTTCTCGCTGCCCGCGAGCATGCCGCTTGAGCAGGCGAGCGCGCGCATCATCGAAGAGCAGCACACGCGCGTTCCGGTCTTCGATCCCGATCGCGGCCCGGATCACATCGTCGGCGTCGTGCACTCGAAGGATGTAGCGCGCTTGATGCACTACCGCGCCACCGCGCTCGGCCTGGGCGCAGCGGGCCCTTCGCGATTGATCCTTCGCGATGTCATGCGCGAGGTGCTCTTCGTGCCCGAAACCAAGCTTGCCGTGGAGCTGCTGCAGGAGTTCCAGCAGCAGCGCCGCCATATCGCGATCGTGGTCGACGAGTTCGGCTCGACCTCCGGTCTGGTCAGCGCCGAAGACCTGCTGGAGCAGATCGTCGGAGAGCTGGAAGACGAGTTCGACATCGGCACGCGGAACGATATTCTCTCCGCCACAGGTGCGATAACGCTCGATGGCAGCACACCGCTGCGAGACCTCGCCACGCGCCTTGACTGGGAGTTTCCGCGCCAGCCGGGCATCGAGACGCTCGCGGGCTTCGTGTTGTCGGAGCTCGGCCATATCCCTTCGGTCGGCGAAACCGTGATGCATTCCGGCCGGCTCTTCCGCGTAACCGAGATGGCTGGTCGCCGCATCAGCCGGATTCTGGTGCAGGTGCCACAGATGGACGAAGAGGAGAGCGTGGACGCGACTGCAACTGAGGATGACGGCCTTGAGGTTACCGCCTGATGCCGGGGCTTCGCCGCGCACTTCTGCGCCTGCTCTATACGCTCCCGGTGCTTTGGCTGGTGGTCAGCGTCGTCTTCCTGCTGATTCACCTGGTGCCCGGCGATCCGATCGCCCAGATGCTTGGGGAAGGTGCGACCGCGTCCGACATCTCGGTTCTGCGTCACTCCTACGGCTTCGACGCGCCGCTGCCGGTGCAGTACACGCGCTACCTTACGGGCGTCGCGCACGCCGATCTTGGCCAATCCTTGCGCCTGCACGATTCCGTCCTGCACCTGATCGCGCAGCGTTACCCTTACACGGTTGCGCTGTCGGCCGCGGCACTCGCGATTGGCCTGCTGCTGGCGGTTCCGGCGGGGGTCTGGTCCGCCACGCATCGAGGCCGTTGGCAGGACCTTGCGATCGGCGGGATCTCACTGACCGGGCTGTCGTTCCCCAACTTCGCCCTTGGACCGATCCTCATCATCGTGTTCTCCATCCAACTCGGCTGGCTGCCTGTGTCGGGGAGCGGCTCTGGCCTCGGCTTCTTTACGCACCTGATTCTGCCCGCGGTGACGCTTGGCAGCGGACTGGCAGCGCTGCTGACGCGCATGGTGCGCACGGCGATGATCGAGGAACTCGAACAGGATTACATCCGCACGGCTCGCGCGAAGGGCCTGACGGAGCGAAGTATCGTCTACCGTCATGCGCTGCGGAATGCGCTCGTTCCAGTGCTGACCGTGGTCGGGCTCCAGTTTGGCAGCCTGCTGGCGGGCGCAATCGTGACGGAGACGATCTTCTCCCTGCCGGGCATCGGCCGGCTGACGCTGTCGGCGATCTCCAACCGCGACTACGCACTGGTGCAGGGCTGCATCCTGGCGATTGGGCTTACCTATGTGGCCGTCAACCTGCTGACGGACCTCGCGTATACGCTGGCGAATCCACGCATGAGAGCATAAGAGAGTCGCATGTCGAACTTCTTCCAGATCGCTCTCGTTGCCGCCGCAGTCCTGTTTTGCCCGATGCTCCGGGCTCAGCAATCCTCTGAACCTCCGATGCACGTGCCGAAGGTTGTTCCGGTTCCGCCCTTGCATCCGGTCGTCCCGGGGAAGGAGCCGACCGATCCTCCTGCGCGCGATGTGCGCGATCCGCTGGATCGCCTGACGATCCACCTGCCGGCGGGCTGGAACCTGTCGCGAAAGGATGGCGAGATCAGTACCTTCCATCTGGACGCGCGAACCGCGCCGCGCAAGTCGCGGCTGCGTCTTGTTGCGAATCTCGCCTTCAACCCGTACCCGGCGTCGACGTTTTCGGGGGCACTCTTCTACGTGTCTTCCACTTCGGGTCTCAGTTCCGCGGCCTGCGCCGCGGAGACATCCACCAAGCCGTTCGAGTCGCTGCCGCCCGCACCTGTCGACAAGCAGACGTTCGCACGCGGCAAGGATGAACACGGGCAGATCTGCACCGAGGCGCGAGACGTGGCGTATACGGCGATGCGCCGGAACTCCTGCCTGCGCTTCGACCTCGCAATCAACAGCTTCTGTGGTGGCGAAGTCTCGGGCGCGGAGGACCTAACGGCGGACCAGCTCCAGGCGATCTACAGCCGGTTGATGTCGATCCTCGATTCGGTTCACTTCCTGCCGTAGACAGCTCAGACAGCCAGCTCGACGATCTTGGCGGAGATGTCGCGGTTGAGTTGAATCGTGGCGACGGTAACGGGCAGTTGGAACCGGCGTGGCCCGGCACTTCCGGGATTGAGGTAGAGAACACCATTCCGCGGTCCGATTCCTGGTTTATGGGAGTGTCCGCTGACCACGACCGCGACTCCGGCGGCGACCGGATCGATATCGAGGTCCTGTACGGAATGGACGAGGTAGAAGAGCCTGCCGCCGAGTTCCACCACCTCGGTCGGCGGGAGCTCGGAGCATGCACCGCGTGTATCGATGTTGCCGCGGATGGCGGTGACTGGGGCTATCTCGCGCAGCGCGTCCAGGATTCCGGCATCGCCCACGTCGCCGGCGTGCAGAATGTGCTCGACGCCGGCAAGCGCGGCTAAGGCCTGGCTGCGTAAGAGGCCATGCGTGTCGGAGATGACGCCGATGAGCACGCGGCTATAACCCAGCTGAGAGCCTGGTGCGCGGGTCCAGCTGGTCACGCAGGGCGTCTCCGATGAAGTTGAACGACAGGACCGCCAGCATGACGGCAAGCGCGGGGAAGACGACCATGTAGGGTGCGTCGAACAGATGCGATCGGGCCTCGTTGAGCATCGAGCCCCAGCTTGCCGCGGGTGCTGGAATTCCTAAGCCCAGGAAGCTGAGCGTAGCCTCGGCCAGGACGGCGCCGGCCATTCCGATGGCGGTCTGCACGATCAGCGGTTGGACGATGTTGGGCAGGATATGCCGCAGCATCAGGCGCAGGTCGGACGCTCCCAAGGCTCTTGCCGCTTCGACAAACTCCCGTTCCTTGACCGCCATCACCTGGGCGCGTGCGAGTCTTGCGTAGCCTACCCAGCCGGAGATCGACAGAGCGAGGATGAGATTTCCCAATCCGGGACCAAGAAATGCTACGAAGGCGATGGCGAGCAAGATACCCGGCAGAGCCAGAAATGCATTCATCACGTACACATTCAGGAGCACATCGGCGACGCCGCCATAGAAGCCGGCGACTCCGCCGGCAAGCAGACCGAGGCCAAGCGACAGGGTGACGACACTGACGGCGACAACCAGCGAGATGCGTGCACCAAACAACACGCGGCTGAAGATGTCGCGTCCAAGCTCATCGGTTCCGAAGTAGTGATCGCGCCCCGGAGGAAGCAGCCGAGCGCCTAAATTAAGCGTCTCAGGAGTATGCCGGCTCAGGATGGGCGCGAAGATTGCGGCCAAAACAAAGATCCCGAGCAAAGCAGCCCCGAGTACCGCCAGCGGCTGCTTTCTCACGAAGGTTCGAGCGTTGACTGCGACGTTAGACACCACGGTAGTTTATCCCTCGCGGACCCATGGCTGCGGAGTCGTCGAACCGCACGTTCTCAAAAGGCTTTTTGCGCCCGCGTCCAGACGACGTCCGGCTGATCTTGACAACCTCCAAACGCCGTCTAAACTAGTACTTAGACCAAAAACTAACCCGCCGATATACAGAACAGCACTCTTAGGGACGGTAAGGTGTGATGTTCTGCTGCATCAGCCCTGTATGTAGGAATCAAGGAGCTACTCTGAAATGAATCTCAAAGGGGAAAAAGCTGTTGTCTGCGGTGCCGGGGGGTTCATTGGCGGTCACCTGGTAAAGCATTTGACTGAAAACGGGGTGGACGTTGTCCGTGCAGTGGATATCAAGCCGCTTGACGAGTGGTACCAGACGACGCGCGGAGTTGAAAATCTGTCGCTTGACCTGAAGGATAAGGACAGTTGCCTGAAAGCAGCGGATGGGGTGACTGCGGTTTTTCAACTGGCTGCCGATATGGGCGGAATGGGCTTCATCGAGAACAACAAGGCGCTTTGCATGCTCTCGGTTCTGACGAACACGCACATGCTGATGGCGGCACGGGACAAGGGAGTGGAGCGCTTTTTCTTTTCCTCCTCAGCCTGCGTTTACAACGCCGAGAAGCAGACCAATCCGAACGTCGTCGCTCTGAAGGAAGAAGATGCATATCCGGCGATGCCGGAGGACGGATATGGGTGGGAGAAGCTGTTCTCTGAGCGTATGTGCCGGCACTTCCGTGAGGATTATGGGCTGCAGACTCGCGTCGCCCGCTACCACAACGTGTACGGGCCGCTTGGCACCTGGACCGGCGGACGGGAGAAGGCACCTGCCGCGATCTGCCGCAAGGTACTGGAAGCAAAGATGAACGGGACGCACGAGATTGAGATCTGGGGTGATGGCAACCAGACCCGATCGTTCATGTACATTGATGACTGTACCAAGGGGACGCAGATGTTTCTTGAAAGCGACATCACGGAACCGCTCAACCTCGGTTCAGACGAACTCGTCTCCATCAATCAACTGGTCGATATCGTAGAAGACATTGCGGGAGTGAAGCTGGACCGCAAGTACAATTTGAGTGCGCCCAAGGGTGTGAATGGTCGGAACAGTGACAACACCAAGATCCTTGAGCAGCTCGGTTGGGAGCCTTCCATTCGGCTGCGGGAAGGGCTGGCGAAGACCTACTCATGGATCGAGAGCGAGATGCTCGTTGGCAGCGTGACGTAGCAATGGAGATCGTACAAGACGCGTCGCAGGCGCCCACGTCGTCACATCGTCGTATCCTTGGCATTGACTTCTTTAGTGGTTCGGCGCACGACGCGATCGAGAAGATTCGGCGGGGCGGGCTGCTGGTAGTTCCAGCAGCCCCGGCCCTGTGCAATCTCTGTACCCATGCGACGTACCGGGAAGCTCTTCTCAATTCGGACCTCGCCATCACAGACTCCGCGTTTATGGTTCTGGTGTGGAACCTGATCCAGCGTGACGATATTTGCCGGCTCTCTGGACTGGAGTATCTACGCGAACTCTTGAAGGAAGAGGACGTCCGGCGACCCGGCAATACGCTATGGATCATGACGAATCCTGTGAGTGCGGGACGCAACTTGGCCTGGCTCGCCAGGCAGGGGATTGAAGTGCCGAAGGATTGCGTATACCTTGCACCGTACTACCGCGGCCCCATGCACGACTCGGACCTTGTGAAGAAGCTCACATCGCTCCGGCCGCAGCACGTCATCATCACGGTTGGGGGCGGGACTCAGGAGCGGCTCGGTCTCTACTTGAAGCGTAATTTACCGTATCTTCCATCCATCCACTGCATTGGGGCAGCCATCGCATTCCTCTCGGGTGACCAGGTAAGAATCCCGGAGTGGGCAGACAAGCTGTATCTTGGCTGGCTCTTTCGCAGCTTGACGGATCCGAAACGTCATCTGCCGCGCTACTGGCAGGCTCGTCATCTCTTCCCATTGATCTTGCGTTATCGGGATGAGCTTCCGCCGCTCATCGATCGCCGTCAAAACTGACAGGCCGGCGCGCTTCGGCAGGATCTCTGCGACACCGCCTCGATGGAATGCTAGTGTCTCGTTTTGCGAAACGTTCGGCTCGGACCCGTGTCTCATCCTGTATGCTCGCCCTTCGACTCTCATCGGTGCTGATCCTGTCTGCCATCTCTGGAGGTCAGCTCACCGCCCAGAGCACATTACCCACGGTTGCGGAACGCTTCCTGCTTGCGGCTGCGAATGAAGACCGCGGGGCACGCGGTCTGCCGCAGCTGCACTTCGACGACCATCTTGCGTTGGCCGCCCGGCTGCACGCCTATGAAATGGCGAAGCGCCACACCATCTCGCACCAGTTCCAAGGCGAAGAAGACCTGGCAGCGCGAGCAGGCGACGCAGGCGCACACTTTTCGCTGATTACCGAGAACGTCGCCGAGGCACCGAACTCGGCTCAAATTCACGATCTCTGGATGAATTCCGCAGGGCATCGGGCCAATCTGCTCGACCCGAATGTGGACGCGGTCGGCATCGCTGTGATCCAGTCGGGTCGCGAGTTCTACGCGGTGGAAGACTTTGCCCACACCGTCCAACGGCTTACGCTGGATCAGCAGGAAGCGTCTGTCGCAGACCTGCTCGCGCGAACCGGTCTGCAGATCGATTCCCAAGACGGGGAAGCGCGCCAGACCTGTCAACTCTCCACCGGCTTCGCGGGCAATCGCCGCCCGTGGTTTGTGATGCGGTACACGTCTTCGGATATTCGTCGCCTGCCAGATCAGCTGAGCAGCCGAATTGCGAGTGGCCGGTATCGCGAGGCGGCTGTCGGCGCCTGCATCCCGGAGCACCAGACGCCGTTCACGAGCTACTCCATCGCAGTGCTGCTGTATCCATGAGATCGCGGCGGCGGATCCCTATCGGCACCGGTCTGGCAACGGCGGCGATCGTGGTTCGCGAGGTGAGCCATGCGCTTGTCATTGGGAGCCTGGTTTGCTATAACAAGTGAGGGGCGTTGCGATTCCGCAGACGCGCTGAAGACATTCCTGAGTAGCTCAATGGCAGAGCATTCGGCTGTTAACCGAAGGGTTGTAGGTTCGAGTCCTACCTCAGGAGCCAATCAAATCATGAAGATCCGCGGCTTGTGTAGGCAGCAGACCGGTTGAGCAGCTTGAAACGCTCGGGCCGTCGTAGCCAATACCGGCGGTTTCGGCATCTACAAAAAGTGTATCTTTGTCGCGGACGTGCTTGGACGGCGTCCCCCCGGTAGGGGCAGGAAGACACGGCCTTTACGGCGACCGCCTGGGACACAACCCACCAGCCTCTTCGCTCAAGAGTCCGTCCGGTGCGAGTACCTGGTTCTCGATGTCGGACTTCTGCGGCTCTCTGTCGTTTTGTCCGCAACAACCCCGGCCGGCACAGCGGACACTTCTTCTCGTGAAAAACGCTGCAGCAGGTCTTCATAGGCCGAGAGTACGGCTTCCTGGCTAAAGCTTTCGGCATGGCGCGTGCGGCTCGCCACCGCAAGCTGGGCGAGAATCGCTGGATCAGCCTTCACCTGCTGCAAGATCGCCTCGAGGTCTGAGACGGAGCGGAAGTAGAGTCCGGCGTCCCCGGCGACCCAGCGCGTGAAGGGATTATCGTCGGCAAGAATGGGGCAGCCTGCTGCCAGCGACTCCACCAGCGAAGGGTTCGTGCCACCTACCTGGTGTCCGTGCACATAGGCTTTGGCGAAGTGCCGCAAAGCGGCTACCACATCGCGTTGGTACACCGCGCCCACAAACTTCACGTTCGCGCCCGCGCGCTTCAGCACCGTGGCGTGGTATGCGATGGCGTCGGGAAAGTATCGTCCCAGCACTACCAGCGGAATATCCGGATGGTTCGAAAAGGCGTCGACAATCTGCAGTACCGAGTTTTCCGGCTCCGGTCGCGCAATCACCAGGTAATACTCCTGTGGGCGAAGTCCGAATCGCTCGATCAGACGAACATCCACGCTCTCGGGAACGTGGCTGCCGTAGGGAATTACGCTGATCTTCGCACGATCGGTGTGCCGCGAGAGGTGCTCCGCGATCATCGGATGATCGGCGATCAGATGATTGGCCAGTCGAGAGCCCAGCCACTCATTCAGCAGCAGCCACGCTCTTGCGGGCAGCGACCACTTCTCCCGCTTCCACTCAAGCCCATCCATATTCATCAGGTTTCTGTGCCCGGCCAGTCGGTATAGCAAGCTGAAGATGGCCGTGTTGTACCCCAGCGTCAGGGGAGAACCTCGGTAAAGCTGAAGCTTCCGTCTGTGTTGCTCTGCGAGCGATGGATAACTCCCCCCGGGCCCGCGATCGAGACCAGCAGCAGCAATGCCCCGGAACAGGGCTTGTCCTGCGAAGTCAACACCCCGCCCAACGAGACGCCGCTCGCGTCTGTTGCCGGCGCGGCGGCGGGCTTTCCCTCAACTTGAGCCAGCGAGACCGAGCGGCCCGAATCCTTGCCGATGGTCAGCGTCTGCTCTTCCGTCTGGCGTCCCTGAAACTGCGAGATTGCGTAGCTGCCGGGCGTGAAGCCATCAATGTCGATTGTTCCGTTGGGCAATACGTTGACGGCGGACGGCTGAAATGCCAGCGATCCGAAGCCGGCGGACTCCGTGATGGGCGGCGCGGTCGCCGACCGTTGGATGGGCCTGCCGCCGCTTCCACTGAAGGCGATTCGATTGCCGCCGGGAATGATCAGATGGACGGCCGGTACCGGGGAAAGATGCACGTCCGCCTCTTGCGTCGAGCCTCTGCCTGCCTCAATCGGCAACGCCGAGAAAGCATCGGTTGCGGAAGGGTAATAGGTCAGTGGATAGGTTACGTCCAGGCTCGGGTCGAGGGAGGAGCTGCCGGCGGCTCCTCCATGCCCTTGCTGCGCGGCGACCGCGTACCAGGGCTGCACCAACACCGCCACCTTGTAGGTGCCGGGGGCTACGTCAAACTCGTACATGCCACGAATATCCGTCGTGGTAGAGGCCGCGGCGCGCATCTCGCTCGAACCCGAGGACGAGGCTAGCAAAACCACGGCCGCATCGCGCACCGGATCGCCAGCTTCGTCGAGCACTGTTCCCGTGATCGAGCTGCTCCCCAACATGCGAAATGTCACGTCAAGAGAGGGCGCGGACGGGGTCAGCACGATACCGGTTGAGAGCGCTCCATGCTGCTCGTAGATCTGCTCGGCGTAGGTGGGGGCCGCGCCGCTCAGGCGCCACACGCCCGCGCATGGGACCTTGAGGGCGAAGGTGCCATCGGCATTGGAGGCCGTCTCCGGAGCTGAACCTGCCTTGCTGCAAGGGCGGTCGTTCGCCGCGCTCAAATGAACGTTCGCAAGGGCTGCACCATCGACGCTCATGACCTTGCCGGAGATGGTGAATGCCGGCGTTGTTTGTGCGTGCGCGGGTGCGAGGCACATCGCGCCGTACAGCACAGCGACGATCGGAGACAAACACACCTTGAATGCGGTTTCGCGTACAGAAGGGAGAGGCCGCAGCCGGTCGCGATTCATGGCTTCACGTCTGCATCGGGTACTGCTTCAAGATCGAGTTTGGCTTTCTCGCCGGCCTGAACCGTGATGGAGCCGACGTTGGCCTGGTAGTCCGCTAACGCACTCGGGTCGTCTCCGCTCAGCGCGCGCCGGCTGGTAAAGGCAATGGCGTTGTAGGAGCCGGGGGGCAGGGAAGCCGTGCTGTACGTGCCGTCCGGGCCGGAATGCAAGGGAAAGACGGGGCTGGCAGACGGTGATAGGCTCACCAGATAGACATAGCAGGCAGCCGGCTTGCCGCCGACGTTCGTGGTGCCGCGCAGCGATGCCGTCAGCCTGCTGACGGTGAGAGCGATCGGCATGGCCCCACTGCCCGCCGCCACCTGCAGGTCCTGCCGCAGCAGGTCGACGCCACCCGCATTCGCCGAGACGACATACCAGGTGCCACCCGGGCGCGCGTGCAGACGATAGGATCCTGCCGGCGCAACGAAGATCGATCCATCTGACCGAGATACCGGGCGCAAGGGCTCGGAGTCTTCGAAGGTCTGTGTTGGTTCCAGGCTAAGACCGAGCGCGGACTGGTTGGGAACCGCGACGCCGCCGCCGCCGGCAGCGGCGATCGCGGCCTCGTCGACCCTTAATGTAATCGGCACCGGCGCCACCGGTGCGAAGTGCATTGTGGCCGCGAGCGGAGAATGCTCGGGTGGCGTCACGTTCAGGATGGCAAGATCCCAGGAGTTGGTGCCGAAAACGTTTTGTTTCGCTTCGACCACGTAGTTCCCGACCGGAACCGACATGTCGATCTCACTCGGGCCGGCTGCGGTGAACTCGATGGGAAAACTCAACCCGCTGCCGGAGTGCGCGGTCAGCTGCGAAAGGTCCTTCACCGCTTCGCCGTCCACCCGGGCAACGACGTCGACGATCTGCGCGTGAGTCGGATGCAGGTCCACCGGCGTCTGATCGCGGCTCTTAACATGGATCGCATGTTCGCCCGGCGCGCTCGACCCCGGGAAGCTCGCGGGCAGCAGCGCGAGATGCGGTGAGATGCGGACGTAATCGCTCTCCACGCGATAGTCCCCTGCGGGCACTCCGAAACGAAACTGGCCGCGAGCATCCGTGTGGGTGAGCCCGGCAGTTACCCAGTGCCGTCCATCCTCCTCCACTGCCCCGCGCAGCGCTTTTACCGGAACATTCCGAATCGGCGCTCCATCCTCGTCGGTCAAGGTTCCGACGAGAACAGCCTCGGGGTAAAGTCGCAGCAGCAGGGGGTTGGCAAGCACATTTGGCTGCAGCGCCCTCTCGGTCGCGTCGCCTGGCAGTTGCGTAAAGCTGTAGCCTGGCTTTGCAGCGCTGACGCTTACCAGAGAAGACTCAACCCGGGCAAAGCTGAACTGTCCCTGGGTATCGGTCAACACGGCACGCTGACCCAACTTCACCAGCGCATGAGGCACCGGCTGTCCGCTTGTGGCGTCCACCACGCTGCCGGCCACTGTGACGGTTGTAGGAACCTGCGCGGATGCACCTGCAAGTCCGAGCAGGAACGCTGCGACCGTACCCGCGCTGCTGACGCTCCGCCACCAAGATCTGCCGCCCCCCGTGGCCGATGTCATTCTCATACAGTCTCCGGTCCACTTAGGATAGGCATTATCCGCTTGGATGTATAGACTTCCCGGTCGTCCAAACGGCACTGCAAGAGAAACAACCGGAACAGATCGGCTCGCATCTTGCTTCGATCGCGCGAGGACGACGATCTGGCGCTAGGCAGTCTGGCTCCTGGGTGGAGAGTAAACCTGGCGAGGTTGCGGCCAGAAGAACGAGCACTCGGGTCCTCTACGAACCGTCACACCGCTGGAGAGAGCTCTTCTGGGGGGTTCTGCCCGAGAAGTTTCCATGAGCATCATTTTCTATCCGGAAGCCGCTGACCGGTCGGTAACTCAACGCAGCAGCTTGCACCTTCACGAACAGCTCTGTCGAAGAAGATGCGTCCTCCGCTGCGGTCGATTGCCAGCTTCGCAATCGAAAGACCCAGTCCTGTGCCGCTTTGTGGCTGGGTGTCCGGGCTGCGGCTGGTATAGAAACGATCGAAGAGTCTTTCATGTTCTCCTGGCTGGATGCCCGGGCCCCCGTCGATCACGTCCACCCGTTCGCTCCATCCTGATTCGCTTTGTGCGCCCGAGTAGTGAATGACGATCTTCGAGCCCGGCGGACTAAACTTCAGAGCATTGTGGAGGACGTTCAGGATCGCAATCCGGATGAAGCTGCGGTCCGCACACACGGGAACTTCCAGGTGGCCATCATGGGTCTCCGAGATGGTGATGCGGCGCTCCTCGCACACCACTTCAAGCAGTTTGGTGATCTCATGAACCAGCTCGGGAAGCGCGATCAGCTCTTCTGTCTCGCCCACCTGACGGGCTTCGGTTCGAGCCAGAATCAGCAGACCGTCTATTGTCTGGTTCAGCCGGATCGTCTCTTCGAGCATGCTGCTTACGGTCTCGCGGAGCTCTTCGGTCGTCTGATTTCGCTCAAGCGCCAACTCGCCCGTGGTGCGGACGGATGCCAATGGAGTTCGAAGCTCGTGCGCGGCATCTGCCGTGAACCGTTGAAGCTCCGCGAATGCCGTCTCAAGCCGGCTTAGCAGGTGATTGAACACCCGAGCCATGTGGCCAAGTTCATCATCCGCGTTCTCGATTACAAGACGCTCGCCGAGATTGCTGGCGGTGATTCTCTCGGCACGGCTCGCCATCTCGTCCAGCGGGCGCAGTGCCCTGCGCGCAAATCCATATCCCGCGAGCGCGGCGGCTACCAGGGCGAGAGGAATACCAAGCAGCAGGAGGAATCCGAACTGCAGCATCCGGCTTTGCAGGGGTCCGAGTCGATATCCGAGTCGGATCAGCAGCGGCTGGCCGTCTACCGGGTGAACATGGCTGATGAGGAAGACGTGAGAGCCATCCGAAAGCCTCGTGTTGCGCTGGTTGAACGAGTCCGTTCCTTCCGCAGGAAGCTGTGCTCCAGCGAGCGACAGGCCGTTCAACGTAGAACTTCGGTAGAGAACGTGTCCGGCGAGGTCTTGGACCTCGAGCAAGCGATCTACCAGCAGGCGATTTTGCGCGTGGACGAAATAACCTTGTTGAAGCTGGAGCCGGCCCGCAGCGTCGAAGAACAGGAGCGCTTCGACCGTCTCGACATCCTGGACCTCATCGTGATAGATCTGGCGCTCCAACAAAGCGAACTGAAAGAAGAAGACGGCGGCGATGTAAACCGCCAGGATTGCCGCCAGCACCGCGACATACCAGAGCGTGAGACGAGTTCGAATGCTCTTGTAGGATGGCAGCCTCATGGGCGTGGCTCACGAAGACTAAACCCGACGCCGCGGACTGTGTAGAGCAACTTGGTCTCGAATGGCTCGTCTACCTTGCGGCGCAGCCTGGCCATCTGCACATCGATGACGTTATCGATGGGTGTAAATCGAGAGGTCTCGTGCCATACGTCACGCGCAAGCATCTCTCGCGACACGGTTCGATTCCGGTTTTCGACAAGGTAAAGCAGCACGTCGAACTCTTGATCGGTGAGCGCTAAAGCGGTGTCCGATCGCAGAGCGCGGCGCATCGTCAAATCGAGAACCAGGTCTGCTACTGAGAGCGAATTGGTAGGCTTCACTGGCCTGCCGCGACGAAGCAACGCCTCGATGCGTGCCAGGAGCTCCGCGAATGCAAAAGGTTTTCCTACATAGTCGTCGGCACCTTCGCGCAATCCGTGTACGCGCTCGTCCACCTCATCATGGGAGGTGAGTACGAGCACCCGCACATCGAGATTTTGCTGGCGGAGTTGTCTCAAAATCTCCAGGCCGCCGCGCCCAGGCAGGTTGAGGTCGAGCAGAAGAAGCTCAGGCCTGAAGCTGAAAAACAGGAAGAAACCCTCTTCGCCATTGCCTGCTCGCTGCACATCGTAGCCTCGTTCCTCAAGACCCTGCTGGAGAGAACGCGCCAACTTGGCGTCGTCTTCGATGATAAGGATGCGCTGCCGAATTGGTGCACCGGGCACGAGGAACCTCCTTTGAGCATGATGGTCGAAGCAGCCCGTGCGACACAAGCGTCACGTCCACGTTGTCAGCAAATGTAAGGAAATGTCAGAAATCTTTATGGTCCACTCGATCCAGGTGCAGGCAGAACAGTGCGCCGGGGTGAAGTGATGCTGGTCTACGCTGTTACGACGGAGATCGTTCTCGTGTCCTCGTTCAGGAGTTTGCGCCCGCGGCAGATCATCCTCTCGAAGGTTCTGCTTTCACCGAATGCGGCCCTCCCTCTCGTCTCCCCAGCTTCTGTGGACGCCTGTCGGGCAAAGGCAGGCGTCCCGGTGCTTGGGTGCGGCTCCGTTGGAAGGAAGAGTGCCGTGCATAGGTCCGGTAATTTTCTGTTTGTGGGAACGGTTGCGCTCGCAGCATCATCCAAGCACATTGGCAAAGGAAGGTTCAACGATGCGCGGCAGGCGCTTACTCCTAGTAGCAGGTTGTATTGCAACGATCGTGTTGGTCGTCTTTCTCGTAAGGCGTCATGGAGCGGAGGAGCCTTCTGCGGCTGAGGCTCCGCGAGAGGCCGCTGCCGTCTCCGTAGTGAAAGCGCAGACCGGACGCATTGCGAATCAACTGACCGTGGCCGGCGTGTTCCAGCCCTACCAGGAGATTGATGTCCACGGCAAGGTGACAGGATACATTCGGCACATCTACGTCGATATCGGGGACCGCGTACGCCAAGGGCAGACGCTGGCGGTGCTCGAAGTTCCCGAGCTGAAGGCTGAGGTCGCGGGCGCTGAAGCCGGGATCACGCAGACCCAACAGAACATCACGCGATTGCAGAATGAAGTCGCCCGGGAGCAGGCGGGCTATGTCGCGGTGCATGCGAACTATGAGCGATTGAAGCAGGCTTCCGATCAGCAGCCGGGCCTCGTTGCCGCACAGGAACTCGACGACGCACGGGCGCGTGATCAGTCGGCGGCCGCGCAGGTCGATGCGGCGAAGTCCTCCGTCGCAGCGGCGCAAGGTCAGCTGGGCGTATCGCGGGCCGACAATCTTCGGGTGAGCAGCATGGAGCAATACGCGACCATCACTGCCCCCTACACCGGAGTGATCACCATGCGCTATGCCGACACCGGCGCGCTGATTCCGGCAGGGACCGCCGAGGGCCTCAACCAGGCGGTCGTGCGGCTGGCGCAAAGCGATGTGCTGCGCCTGCGGATGCCTGTACCGGAGCAGGATGTGCCCTTGGTCCACATCGGCTCCAACGTCAGCGTCCACGTACAGGCCACAGGCCAGGACTTCCCGGGAACGGTGGTCCGTTTCACCCGCGACGTCAGCAACACGACCCGGACCATGCTCACTGAGGTCGATGTCAAAAACCCCGATCTCACATTGACCCCCGGCATGTATGCGGATGTAAGGTTCAACTTACAGCAGAAGCAGAACGCGCTCATCATTCCCGCCGCCTCGGTCATCCAAGGCGATCAACCCTCCGTACTGATGGTTGACGCCACCAGCCATGTGGAACGACGCGCCGTCGTTCTCGGGATTGCCAGCGCCAACCTGCAGGAGGTCACAAGCGGTCTCGAACCCGGTGATCGCGTAATTATTGGCGGTATTTCGACGCTGCAGCCGGGAGAGAAAGTGACACCGCAACTCGCCCCCAGCAACCTGGTGCAGTTCCAAAGTGCAGACCAGAAGGGTGGGAAGTAGGCATGTCTTTCTTCGCCATCAAGTACCCGTTCTTCATCCTCATGGTGTGTCTCATCGTCGTCGTTGTTGGCGTCACCGCAATCAGCAGTATGCCCGTTGACCTCTTTCCGCCGGTGAAGATCCCGGTGGTTGTGATTGCCACGTTCTACTCCGGCATGCCGCCGCAACAGGTTGAATCCGACATCACGGATTCGGACGAGCGCTTCTTTACGCTGGGCAGCAACATCGATCACATCGAATCTCGTTCGATGACGGGCGTCAGCCTCATCAAGGTCTACTTCCAGCCAGGCACCGATCCCACCGCGGCCGTCAGCAACATGTCGAACCTTGCCATGGCAAACCTGCGCCGCCTTCCCCCAGGCACACTGCCGCCAGTCGTACTCAGCTTCGACGCCTCGAACATGCCCGTCTGCCTGATCACGCTGAAGGGCGCCGGCATGAACCAGACCCAGTTAAAGGATGTGGCGCAGTTCACCGTGCGCAACCAGGTTGCGAACGTACCCGGCGCATCCGTACCCCAGCCGTACGGCGGCAGCTATCGCCAGATCATGGTGTACGTGGACCCGCAGAAGCTCGAGGCTTCGCAGATGGACGTGATGGATGTCGTACACGCCATCAACGACTCCAACCTCATCCTTCCTGCCGGCGATGTGCGCATCGGTCCGAAGGACTACAACATCTACGCCAACAGCCAGGTGCCCACGCCGAACGACATCAACAGCATTCCCCTGCGCACCGTCGGCAACTCCTCGCTGCTGGTCGGAGACATCGGCCATGCCGAGGACTCCGGCCAACTCCAGACCAACATCGTGCGGGTCGATGGCCAGCACTCCGTCTACATCCCCATCTTCAAGCAGGGCGGCGGCTCCAACACCATCACGATCGTCAACGGCGTGCGCAAAGCCGTCAAGCACCTGCTCGATATCCCCGAACAACTGAAGACCGCGGTGGTCTTCGATCAGTCCGTCTTCGTGAAGACTGCAATCAAGAACGTCATCAGCGAAGGTGCCATCGGGCTCTGTCTCACCGGCATCATGATCCTGTTGTTCCTCGGCAACGTGCGTGCCACGGTTGCCGTCCTCCTCTCCATCCCCATCTCCTGCATCGCAACGTTCCTGATCCTGAAAGCCTTCGGCGACTCCATCAACACGATGGTTCTTGGCGGCATGGCGCTTGTCCTCTCGCGTTTGATCGATAACTCCGTCGTCGTGCTTGAGAACATCTTCCGCCACTTCGAGATGGGTGAAGACAACATCCAGGCATCGCAGGAAGGCGGCAAGGAGGTCCAGCTTGCGGTGCTTGCCGCCACCGTCTCTACTGCGATCGTGTTCTTTCCTGTCGTGCTGCTCACCGGGGTCAGCAAGTACCTGTTTACAGCACTTGCTCTTGCAGTCGTCATCGCACTCTTCTGTTCTTACGTTGTCGCGATGACCGTCGTGCCGCTCTTCTGCTCACGCTTCATCAAGAACACGGCGGAAGAGGAAGAACATGAGTCCGCGCAGCCCGGGGACCCGGTGCCCGAACACATGCGCGGCGGACACGGAAAACGCGGCATCTTTGGTTCCGTCGTCTTTCACTTCAACCGGGCTTTCGGCTGGCTGCAAGGCAAGTACGACGGAGCCATCCATTATTGTCTCGGCCGGCCCGGCCTGGTCGTTGCCGTCTTCGCCATCTTCGTCGTCCTCAGCTTTCTGCTCTCACCCTTCCTCGGCCAGGCGTACTTTCCGCGCACGGACCCGGGCCAGTTCGTCATCAACGTGAAAGCTCCTTCGGGTACGCGCGTCGAGCTGACCGATCAGTACATCGCTCGCGTGGAAGACGACATCCGTCAGGTCATCAAGCCCGCGGATCTCAACATGATCGTCTCGAACATCGGCGTCACGCCGGACCTCTCTGCCATCTACACCTCGAACTCCGCGATGCACACGGCTTTCGTCCAGGTCAGCCTGAAGGAAGATCACAGTCTCAGCAGCTTCGTCTATATGAATCGCGTCCGTGCCAAGCTGGCCAGCGATATGCCGGAGATCCAGACCTACTTTCAATCGGGCGGTCTGGTCGACTCCATCGTCAACCAGGGCCTGCCCGCGCCGTTCGATATCCAGGTAAGCACCAAGAACATGGAGGAAGGCTTCGCGATTGCCCAGCAGATCGCACGAAAGTTCAAGGCGATGCCCGGCGTCAGCGACGTCCTGATCCCGCAGGACATCGACTACCCCGGCCTGGCGCTCGACATCAACCGTAAACAAGCCGCGATCGAGGGCCTCACGCCGAAGGCCATCGTAGACAACGTCATCACGGCCATGACTTCGAATGGCATGATCGCTCCGAGCTATTGGATCGATCCGAAGAACGGCAACAACTACATGCTGACCGTGCAGTATCCCAACACGCAGGTTCAAACGCTCAACGATTTCAAGCAGATTCCGCTGCGTTCCGCCGACGGCAAAACCTGGACTCCGCTTGAGACTGTCGCCTCCATCAAGCCCATCAACACCCCCACCGAGGTGGACCACTATCAACTGCGTCGGATCTTCGACATCTACGTCATGCCCAAGGCCGAAGACCTGACAACGATCGATCGCAAAGTGGACAGCATCGTCAAGGACACTCACCCACCTAAGGGCACCGTCCTCACCATCCGTGGCTCGATCAACTTCATGAAGGATTCCTTCCGGTCGTTCGCAATCGGCCTCGTCCTCTCGATCGTCCTCGTGTTCCTCATCTTGATGGCGCAGTTTGCGTCGTTCGTCGATCCCTTAATCATCTTGCTCGCCATACCGCCTGGCATCTCCGGCGTGATCCTCTTCCTGTTGCTCACCCACACAACCATCAACATCATGAGCCTGATGGGCGTGCTGATGATGACGGGCATTGTGGTGTCGGACTCCATTCTCATCGTCGAATTTACCGGCCAGCTTCGAGGGCAGGGAATGAAGCTGGAAGAGGCGATCATCACAGCCTGCAAGGTGCGTCTGCGTCCCATCCTGATGACCACCCTTGCAACGGTTCTCGGGCTCATCCCCATGGCTCTCGCCCTCGAGGCCGGAAGCGAGCAGTACGCTCCTCTCGCGCGAGCAATCCTCGGCGGTCTCACGGTCTCCGGAATCGTAACCGTCTTCCTGGTACCCAGCGCCTACCTGTTGATCCACCGGAAGATTGAAGCGCGCAATGGAAGTGCCAAGGCATCGGGACAGGAGGCACACGCTTGAGAAGCCGCCCGTACATTCTCTTCCTCGGCGCCTTCATTGCCTCGTCAGTGGCGACTTTATGCGCGCAACAGCCGAACCTCCCCTCAGCGCCCGCGGCTGCGACCTCCCTCAACCTCTCGACGACGCAAATTGGCACGGAGCCGCAGAACGTCTCGCGTCAACCTGCAGGTCAGGCGCCAGCCCTCGTAAGTCCCGGCACCCCGGTTGTACCGATCACCCGTTCCGATGCCGAGCGCCTCGCGCTCAAGAACAATCCACGCATCACTGCGAGCGAGCTCCTGTCCCTTGCCGCCGGTCAGGTCACTCGCGAGACGCGCTCCGCGGAACTGCCGCAGCTCACGGGATACCTGACCGGCGAGGAGGCCGAGGACGCCAGCCGCATCGGCGCAGGCGCCGGGCTCACCTCCTCACGCCTCTACACGCACTTCGGTGTTGGCGGCACGCTCTCGCAACTGATCACGGACTTCGGCCACACGCGCTTTCTGGTCGCGACCAACAAGCTACAACAACAGGCACAAAATCAGACGACGCTTGCAACCCGGCAGGATGTTCTGCTCGCTACCGATCAGGCATTCTACCGGCTGCTCGACGCACAGTCCTTGCTTGAGGTTGCGCAAGCCACGGTCAACGCACGGGGCGACGTCCAGAACCTCACCTCGGCTCTCACCCGGTCGGCACTCAAAAGTACCCTCGATCTCAACATCGCGTCCGCCGATCTCTCTCAATCGCAACTGCTGGAGCTCGACGCAGAGAACGCGGTTACCTCCGCAAGCGCAATGCTCGCAGCCATTCTCGCAACACCGTCGGACACCTTCTACAAGGCAGTAGAAGACCTCGATCAGGCTGCTCCACCGCCGCCCGAAATCTCCAGCACTGGCAACATCACAGCCGCGGCTGAGTCTACCCGACCCGACCTGCAGAGCGTCAAGCTCAACGCGGAGGCACTTCAGAAGCTGGCCAAAGCCGATGCTCTGCAGCACCTGCCCAGCATCATGGCGCAAGGCACAGGTGGCATCACCCCGGCGGCGCCAGCGGGCGTCTACGTGCCCGACTGGTATGCAGCCGGCGGCGTCAACGTGAGCCTGCCAGTATTCACCGGATTTCGCATCACGGCTCAAGCCGAGGAGGCTCGGCTTCGCGCCAGGGCCACCGAACAGCAGGCCCGCGAGCTCTCAAACAACATCGACCGCGATGTTCGGATTGCAATCCTCAACGCGCAAACCACGTTCCGGCGCATCGGTGTCGCGGATGAGTTCCGTCACCAGACGCAGCAGGCCCTCGCACTTGCACAGACCCGATATAAGCTCGGACTCAGCTCGATCGTCGAGCTCTCGCAAGCGCAACTGCAGTCAACGCAGGCTGCCGTTGCGGCCGTAAACGCCCGCTATGACTACCTTCTCGCGCTTCGAACCCTCGACTACGCGCGCGGCCAACTGGCCCCATAGAGGGGGCCAACATCGCGGACGCATTTCCCATTCGCGCAGCCGCACGCCAGGCTACTTGCCACGACCCCTGCGCGCTGGCGTTATAGTTTCTTCGAGTACTTTTCGAGGAACCTTCCGTGCGCCAACTAGGCTCAATCCATTGCATCGCTGTCTGCTTACTCCTGTTCTTACGGAGCGCCGCCAGCGCTCAGTCTCCCGCCACGCCCACGAAGCAGACAACACCACCGACCTCCGCGTCAAGCGGGCAGGCAATGCAGTTCTCCGATCAACCGAACTTCTCAGTAGCAGGCGTGTCCGACTGGACAGCTGCCGGCGGCCACGGGTCGGATTCCGTTCTGCGGACGAGCGAGTCCCTCGTTACGGCAACCGCGAAGCTGAAATCGGGTGAAGCTTCACACGCCGCATCTGCAAACGCGGATGCAGGAGCCCGGGAGAACGCCGACGCTCTTCGCCTCTCTGGCGAACGCTTTGAAGCATCTGGAGACGCTCTGGGTGCCGTGCGAGCGTTTGAGCAAGCCACCGCCCTCGATCCAGCCGAAGCAAACTACTTCGCATGGGGCTCGGAGCTGCTCTCCCATCGAGCGATCTGGCAAGCCCAGGAGATCTTCCGCAAAGGTGTCGTAGCCTATCCAAGGTCAGCTCGCATGAGTACCGCACTGGGCACCGCTCTCTTCGCCGGCGCACGCTACGAGGAAGCCGCACAAAGCCTCTGCAACGCGTCTGATCTTGAGCCCTCCGAAACTGAGCCCTACCTCTTCATGGGCAGAATGCAGATCGCGGCGCCGGACTCCCTCAGTTGTGTCGCGCCGCATCTCGCTCGATTCCTCGTGCAGCAGCCTGGCAGCTCGGCAGCCAATTACCTGTATGCCATGGCGCTGCTGCGTCGTCAGCAGAACGCACAAAATGCCGAAACAACGGATCGAGTTGAGGCTCTGCTCAAGCAGACTGTAGCAATCGACCCTCAATGCGGAGAGGCCTACCTGCAACTCGGCATCCTTGCGAACGCGGAACACAATACGCAGCAGGCGATCTCGTACTACACCAGGGCGTCTGAGGCAACGCCTTCGCTGGCTGATGCCCACTATCGTTTGGGCGTTCTCTACGATCGCATGGGAGAGCATGAGAAAGCCTCGCAGGAGTTTCAACGTCACGACGAGATCATGCGGCAGCAGGCAACGCTTACAGATCAGCAGCGCCGCAGCGTCAAGCAATTTGTCTTCGCGAAGCCGGACGCCTCGACACCCACCGGCGCACCCTGACCTGCCGAGTTAAGACTTGTGCGAGGGCTCATAGCTCGCGATTATGCCATGCCCTTCGCGGATAGTCAGGATCTGATTCGCCTTCACCTTCGCAAACGTTTCTACCTTCTGCGTCGTCGGCCACTTCACTTCGATCAGATCGATCACCTCGACTCTACCGACGCCAAAGTGCAGGCGCAAATCGCTCTGCGACATCACGCTGGTGCCGCTGTTCACCTCATCCATTTGTATGTGCTTGCCGGTCATCACGCGGACCCGTGCTCCAATCGCAGTGCGGTTGCAGATCGTTCCCACCAGCTTCACCTTAATCCAGTTCTGCTGGTTGCCACCTTCGTTTCGCAGCAACGACGGCGGGTCATTCAGGTTCAGCACCAGCACATCCATACAGCCGTTGTTCAGGTAATCCCCGAAGGCAGCGCCGCGGCTCGAGAACTTCTCGCTGATCCCCGGCCCAAGGGAGGCTGACACATCCTTGAACTTCCCGTTCCCCTGGTTGCGATATACCAGCCGTTGGTTCTTGAACGACTCCCCGAAGTGATAGCGATCCACCTCTGGATAAACATGCCCGTTCACCTGCACCAGATCGGCCCAGCCATCGTTATCGAAGTCGATAAAGCCGCAACCCCATGCGACGTACCGGTTGTTCACGCCAATTCCAGAGGGAGCGCTCAGGTCGGTAAACGTTCCGTCTCCGTTGTTGTGATAGAGGTTGCAGGTGTCGTCGACAAAGTTGGTTTTGAAGATGTCGAACCAGCCGTCGCAGTCGTAGTCGGCTACCGCGACCCCCATGCCTGCCTGCTCATGCCCGTCTTCGTTATACGCACAGCCCGCCGCCACAGCGGTATCGGTAAACGTGCCGTCATGATTGTTCCGAAACAAGATGCTCGGCTCGGAGTCGACCGCGATGTAGATATCCGGCCATCCATCGTTGTCGAAGTCATACGACACGGAGGTGATCGAGTAGCGCGGCCCCGGCTTCAGAATGCCCGCCTTCTCCGAAACATCCGTGAACGTTCCATCCCCATTATTCCGATAGAGAATGTTCGTGTCGCCCGGCAACCCGCGAGGGCCGCAAAGGATAGGAATCCCTTTCCACTGGCAATATTGCGTGTCGCTCGGCTTCGGAATATTGTCCGGATCGATCTTGATGTAGTTGCACACGAACAGGTCCAGGTGCCCATCGCGGTCGTAGTCCAGAAAGCTGCAACCCGCGCCCCACCGGCCTTTCTCCTGGTATAGCCCGGACTTCTTGGTTACATCCGTGAATGTCCCATCGCCATTGTTATGGAAGAGTATGTTGTGCCCGAGAAAGCAGCAGAACAGGTCGTCCCACCCATCGTTGTCGTAGTCGCCGACGCATACGCCGGTCTGCCAACCAGTGATGCCGAGCCCGGACTTCGCGGTCACGTCCGTAAACGTTCCATCCCGGTTGTTCTTGAACAGGTGCGAAGTTGGCGCCTTACCCTCTGGCCACACCGCGTCAAGCCGGTTGCCGTTCGTGAGATAGATATCCAGCCAGCCATCGTTGTCATAGTCGAAGAAGGCAAGGCCGCTACCCTTGGTCTCGATGATCGATCGCTTGTGGTCGATCCCACCCCACACGTTCGTAACGTTCAGCCCGGCCTGCTTCGCCACGTCCACAAACTGCACTCCGCTGGTGCCGCCAGTATCTTCCGCGGCTTCAACCGTCAGTGCATGGCTCCAACGCCAAAGCGGTGTTGTCAAGGCTTCGGTCAAGGCGCTACCCATGACGAGCGACGACGAGCCAAGGAAGCGGCGGCGAGAAGGGAACATAGAGTGCGCCAATTATACCCAGCCTTGCGGAGGGAACTAAAGCGTCTTCTCCGCCATGTACTCCGCCAATTGAAACACCTGCGCCCGCTCCTTCGTCCCCAGCTTTTCGTCGTCTTGAATTGGGTGATCCGTCGCTCCGTCCAGCGCGCTTTCAATCCGCTGCAGGTCCAGTCCGCCGGGCGCACCCTTGCTGCGAAATCTCTCCAACACCTCGCGTGCCTTGGTAACCTGGCCGGTTTCAAAGTAAAAGAATCCGAGGACCGAGTAGCTCCCAGGCCACTCCGGCATCAAGTCCACGGCACGCTCCAGGTCATCGCCCGCCGCCGCAGCATCCCCATCAAGCACCGCGGCCAAGCCGAGACCCCAGTAGATCTTTCCTGAACCCGGTACGCGCTTCTGCTCCTGCTGAAGCGTCTGCCGGGCCGCCTCAACCTGGTTCTGCTGAAGCTCAAGCAGTGCCAGCGATAAGTACGTCTGGTCGTTATCCGGGTTGCGGACCAGGGCACTCTTGTATAACTCCTCCGCCTCAGCGGTCTGCCCTACGTGCGCGTCGATGTCCGCAATCAATGTTGTGTACGATTCGTCCTTGCGTCCTGCATCACCAATGGCTTCTGCCGTCTGTTGAGCGGTCGCGTAATCGCCTTTGCGGAGGTAAGCGGTCGCCAGGTCGAACCGCGCATCGTCCGCCTCTGGCTTCGCGTGCAGCGCCAACTCAAATTGTCCGATCCCGTCGTCATACATTCCGTGCCGGCAAAGGAGGACGCCAAGGCCGGTTAACACTCGTGCGTCATCCGCGTGCAAACGATCGAACTCTGCAACCGTCTGCCGAGCCTTCGCAACCATTGCCGACTTCAGGTACGCGTCGGTCAGCGCGTAGGAGATCTCCGCCTGTTCCGGACGCAGCTTGATCTCCTGCTCAAGCGTGGCGACATCCTGCTCCACCCGCGCGCTGTCCGTCAATCGCGACCGGCTGTCGACATAGTCGAGCAGATGATCGTACGGATGCACCGCATCGGTCTGCTCGGCAGAGAGCCGCTGAAACTCCTGAAGGTCGTGGCCGGCGGCCGTCTCATCTCCAAGCTTTCTTTCGACCATCGCCAGCTTGTAATACCCGGTAGCTGCGGAAGAGCTAATCGCCACGTACCGGAGAAGAAGTGCGCGTGCCTCGGCATACTGTTTCGCCTCCACACGCAGGTTTGCCATCTCCAGCAACGCCGCGGGATAGTCCGGTTGCGCATGCAACGCTCTTTTGAAGAACGCCTCCGCCGTCGCAGGGTCGCCCTGCTTCCTCGCGATATATCCCAGTTGAAAGAGACAGAAACTGTTCGCGGGGTCCAGCTTGAGTCCCGCCTCAAACTCCTGTTTCGCCTCCGCGAATCGGCCTAGAGTAGCCAGCGCCGCGCCGAGATACGCGTGATCCTCGACGACATTTCTATGCTGCGTCAGCTTTCGAAACACCTCGATCGAACTCTCCGCCTTACCGGCTTTCAGGTAGCACACGCCCAGCGCCGCTTGAACATCGGACCGCTGTGGCGCGATCGCCGCCGCCTCCTGCAGTAAAGGAATCGCATCCTCGAAGTACTTGTTCGCCATCGAGATTTCGGCCATGGAATACAGCACGTCAACATTCTGCGGAGCCAACCTCCGCGCCTGCACGAGCGCATCGAGCGCGTCCAGCGGCCGCGACTCCTTCGCATCCGCCTGCGCCAGCAGGTACAGGGTTGCGGCCTTCGCCTCAGGCTGTAAGGACAAACACTCTGCCGCGCGTAGCGTCCTCTCCGCCTTATCAACTTCATCGAGTCGCAGGTAAACCTGGCCCAGGTTGAACAGAATGGCAAACGTCGCCGGCGACTCCGCGTTCGCTTTTTCGAGCAGCACAAGAGCCTGCTTGTACTTCGCATCGCTCGCGAGTTGAAGTGCCGCCGAGAGATCCCTCTGCGCAACAGCCTGCTTCTCCGTATTCCTCGTCGGCGCTGCCGCCTGGGCGCCTGCCGCGACAGAGGCCAGCGCGCAGGCCAACAAGGCGCACCCCCTCGTGACCAGGCAGAGCGTCTTCACTGCAAACTCTCCAACGCCTTCGCCGCCGTACCGTTCGCAGGCTGACGCTTCAGCAGCTCTTCGAGCACCTGCCTTGCCGCCGGTTTGTCATCCTTCATCACGAACAAGCGTGCCATATTCAAATAAGCCTGATCGTTAGCGGGCGCGGCCTCTATCCCGGCCTTGAACATCTCTTCAGCCTTGGCCATCTCCTGCTGCCGCACGTACACGATGCCGAGGTTGTTCAACGCCTCCGGATAATCTGGTCGCAGAGCGATCGCCCGTTGCAGATACTCGCTGGCCCTCGCAAGATCGTTCTGCTGCGCGTGCAACATGCCGAGGCTATAGCTCACCTCGGGATCGTCGGGCTGGATCGCCAACGCCTTCTTCAGACAGTCTTCTGCCTCATCGAATCGGCCCTGACGCCGGTACACATTGCCCAGGTTCATCAAAGCCGTGTCGTAGGCAGGACGCAGCTCGAGCGCCTTTTGAAAGCTAGAGATGGCCGCCGTTGCATCGCCCTCCTGCGCAGACATCATGCCAAGGTTGTTCCAGGCCTCCGGGTAGTCCGGCCGCAGCTCCAGCGCCTTCCCGAGATAGGTTCGAGCCGATGGAAAGTCGTTCCGTCGAAGATTCAAAGTGCCGAGGTTATAATAAGCCTCCGGGTCGTCCGGCTTTGCGCGGAGCACCTGCTCGAACGACTCCGCCGCCTGTGCAAGATAGCCATGCTGGAACAAGGCAACGCCGTAGGTAAAGTCGTTGCGCTGAAATGTTCCCTGAACCAAATGCCCGGCAAACGGCAGCGCGCGCCGTGTGTGTTCGTTCGTGCCTGCGGAGACAAGCTTCGCATCGCCAACCAGAATTTCAACACTCACCGCTCCCTGGTAGACCTTGACGATCTTTCCCTCAGGATTCAGCAGAAAGGATGTGGGCAGCGCAAGATCGCGTCGCCGGTCGTAGAGGTAGCGAAAGATGATGTTATAGATCCCCGCGACCTCTTCCGTAGCGAACAGGGCAGGGAACGACACATGTTCGTCCGCGATAATCTTGCGCGCGGTCGCAACATCCGAAGGAGCATCCACGTTGACCGCGACGATCTTTAACTCGCTGCTGCCGGACGAGCTTTGATGTTGCTGAAGCTTCCGCAACTGCTCTCGACACCTCGGCGCAGACGTCCCCCAGAAGTGCAGCAGCAGCGGGTTACCCACGAAGTCCTTCAGCCGATGCTCCGTGCCCTCTGCATCCGGCAACGCAAACCCCGGCGCCTGAATCGGGGAGAGGAGCCATGTCTCAACGTTATCCGGCAGCGCTTCCGCCGGCGCCACCTCGGCCACGCTTGGCTGCGTGAACGCCGCCGGTACCTCCGCGAACGGCTTCGCAACGAACGTAGGGGTGCCTTCCTCCAGCACAACACGGTGGTTGCGCGGCAGCCCTTCGAAGTGCTGCACCAGCCCACTCGGCCAGCGCACCGTAGCGTTCGCTGTGCCTGCGGTTTTGCCCAGCCCGAAGCACATCTCCTTGGAGTGTTGCCCCAGAAATCCCGTGCCCGCCTGCAGGTATCGCGTCTGCGTCAGTTCACCGCATACCAGCATCACCTTGGCTCCAATGGCATCGTGGTTGCTCTTCGTTCCCCGCAGGCGGAACACGACTGAATCTCCAATCTCCTGCATCGCGTTGCGGAAGATACGCAGTTGCGGGGCGTTGCGGTTCTTCACGATTACCTCAAGCCGTCCGTCATGATCGATGTCAGCGAGCGCAAACGAACGCCCATCCTCCAGGCAGTCCAACCCGACGACACCGGACGCCTCAGAAAAGTTGCCATCGCCGTGGTTCACGAAGAACACGTTCCGCTCGCGGCCATTCCATGATCTGTCCGAGCGCACCAGCTCATTGATCGCGTTCCACCCGCGTTCATAGGCCAGCATCGAGCTTCCATTTTCCGGGGATTTCGCCACCACATGCCGCCAGAAAAAGCTCGCTATGTCGGTTCGCTCCGGGCCGGTGATATAGCCGTCCGTCACGTAAAGATCGGCGTACCCGTCATGGTCGATATCCCAGAAATCAGCCGACCACGACCACCGCCCCATCGCCACACCGGCCTTCTGCCCGTCGTTCTCAAACGTGCCATCGCCCTGGTTGCGGTAGAGCGCATTGCCGCGAGCGTGCCGTTGATACAACGTCCTCGTTGCCGGGGATGCAGCCTCATGAAACTGCGGCTGCCCGGACACCCTCTGTCCCGCCGCCTCCCACATGCTCGTGATGTAAATGTCGGCGCGGCCATCGTTATTCACATCGGCCCAGCACGCACTCATGCCCGCGCCCACGTCCTCGATGTGCGAGTCCTTCGAAGCGAAAGAAAAGGTTCCATCCCCGCGATTGCGGTACAGCTGCGACGTCCCAAAGTCATTCGCAATCACAAGGTCCGGCAGCTTTGAATCACCCGAGTAACCCCAGGCGCAGGCAAAGCTGTAGCGATTGTTCTCGATGTTCAGTCTACTCGCCGCAGTCCGTTCGACAAACCGGCCTCCGCCCTCGTTGTGCATCAGGTAGTTCGGTGGTCCATTACGTGCGTCGTAGTAGGGCACCGGGTAGTGGTACTGGTCTAATCCGAGATAGTACTGGTAGGTGCAGAAGTAGATGTCCAGCCGCCCATCTCCGTCGTAGTCCGCGACCGCCGCATGGGTGAACGTGCCCGCCGGCGCGCTGGCAAACGCAAAGGCATCGTGCATCCGTTCGAAGGTTCCATCTCCCTGGTTGCGATAGAGCAACGGCCCGCTGCCGCAGACAACCACCAGATCCTGCAGCCCGCGGTTCTCGAAGTCGGCAAACAGCGCACAGGCCGTGTTATCCAGCACACCCACGCCTGCCTTCTCCGTAACATCTTCAAACGTGCCATCGCCGCGGTTGCGATACAGCCGGTTTGGCAGCCCCGCCGGTTGGCAAACGTAAAGATCGTCCAGCCCATCGTTGTCGTAATCGGCCGCGCTCACGCCATTGTTGGCGTAGATGTCGACGCCGCACGCGCCATCGAGCAACGTGCGCCAGTAGTCCACGCCGTGTAGCATCTGCGCCGCGTACGACGGGTTTCCCCCGAGCGACGCGGCGGTCACATCCACAAAGCCGACCCTCGGCCCGACACAGCATCGCTCCGTGCTCGCCTCCCAGCGGCGGATCATCCAGGCGCCATCCGCGGACTGCGCAAGCGTCATCTTCCAGTCGCCCACACGCTCTTCGCGCCGGTCTTCGCTCGTAGGACCGACCAAGTCGAATCGCATCGTCACGGCCACGAGGAGCGGATTGTGCGACAGCTCCGCGATCTCGTAAATCTGAAGTTCCGCGACATCCAGCCTGTGGAAATCATGGAGCCACGCCGCCACTTCTTCCAGCACCTGGGCGCGCGTCGATGCCGTAGCGGAACCAAAACTCCGTTCGGTAACCGCGATTCCAAACCGGGAACGCAGCGTCTTCGTCGAGACCGGCGCAAACGACGGACCCTCCATCTCCCCGGGCAGCATGGCTTCAAGTGGCGACAGGTCGCGTACATCCTTGCGCAGCGCCTCTCCCCAACTCTTCAGTCTGGTGCCGATGTCAAGAGCAAACTTCTCCGTCACGTAATCATCAGAGCCCGGCTCCACCAGCCGCAGAACGTCGCTCAGCGGAGTCTGCGCCGGGTAATGAGGCCGAAATCGAACATCGTTCCCCGAAAAGCCGCTGAAAACAGACGAAGAACCGGAAGGGGGAATCCAGTCTGATCCCCATAGCGGAGCAAGACGAAAGAGCAAAGGTGCGCCGCCGATACCCGCACCCAGAGCCTTAATCAATTCTCTCCGGTTGAGCCTAACCCGCTTCAATCTGTTTCACTCCGTAGTGGCAAACGCTTTCTGTAAGCGGCTCAATCCGTCCGCAGGATCATAGCAGACCCGGCAAACAGTACTTACGATTGTGGTCCGGCACGCTCGGACGGCCCTTCGAGGGAGATCGCCTCCTCCGCATCGATCCGGGCACTGCCGCTCCTCGATCTTTTTTCAATCTTACGGTTGACATAATTTTACGACTTGTACTAGAGTTCTCCACGCAAGAGTGTAAGCGTTTACACAGCGATCCAAATACCGGATCCTCGCCCCTTCAAACGGGCTTGTAATCGCCGTCACCCTCCCCCACTTGCTGCGATGACCGAACTGCTTCACCTTGAGGAGGAAACGCCGTATGCAACATACTCGCAAGCCATTCCACAACAGATTCAGACTCACCCTGGCGGCAATCGCCTGCGTGATCTTTCTCGTTGGGTCAACCCGCTTCGCCGCCGCACAGGTCGATGAAGGCGCCATCTCCGGCATCGTGACCGATTCCACAGGCGCGGTCGTGCCGAACGCTGCCGTTACCGTCAAGAACACGGATGTCGGTCTTGCGCTGCAAGGCGTCTCCAACAGCGCCGGCGAATATACCTTTTCTCCGATTCGAATCGGCCACTACACCGTCAGCGTGGTAGCCGCCGGATTCTCAAGAACCACCCAGGAGAACCTGCAACTCAACGTCTCACAGCATCTTGAGGTCGATATCAGCCTCAAACTGGGCACTCCCACAGAGACGGTCGAAGTCACCACCGCTCCGTCGGAGCTCCAGACCGAGGAGTCATCGGTCGGACAGGTCATTCAGGAAAAGACGATCAACGATCTGCCCTTGAACGGTCGTAACTTCACCTTTCTCGCCCAGCTCGCCGCCGGCGCTCAGTCCCCGCAGGCAGATACGCGCGGCAACGCATCCTCGGGTGCGTTCTCCGCAAACGGTTTGCGCCCCGCGCAGAACAACTACCTGCTCGATGGAATCGACAACAACTCCAATGCGGTCGACTTCCTGAACGGCACAAACTTTGCAGTGCTCCCGCCACTCGATGCGATCTCGGAGTTCAAGGTTCAGACCGCGGACTTCACGGCCGAGTACGGTCGCTCCGCTGGCGCCGTGTTGAATGCCACCACCAAGTCCGGGACGAACAGCCTGCACGGAGCCGTGTGGGAGTTCTTCCGCAACGACAAGCTCGACGCGGCGGACTTCTTCGATCCTCCGGGCACCAAGAGCGAACTGCGTCAGAATCAGTTCGGCGCGTCCGCCGGTGGGCGCATCATCAAAGACAAGCTCTTCTTCTTCGGCGACTATGAAGGCCTGCGTCGCGTGCAAGGCACGACCCAGAGCGGCATCGTCCCGACCCTCAACGAGGTCAACAGCGGCTTTACCAACCTGGCCGACCTTATCACCAAGGCCGGCGGAGCGACCCAGACCGACGAACTCGGCCGAGTCGTTCCCCTTGGAACAGTGCAGGACCCTGCAACGACGCGCTTCGTCGCAGCCGGCGCCGTGGACCCGGTCTCAGGACTCACCAACACCTCCGGAAGCTCGGGCTACGTCCGTGATCCGTTCGGCTCCTGTCCGGCGAGCACCCTGAACTTCCAGACCGCGGCTTGCAATTCCACGCTCAACCAGCTTCCTGCCGGCCGTCTGGATCCGGTCGCGCTCAAACTGCTTTCGCTGTACCCCAAGCCGAATAACTCCAGCGGCGCAAACAACTACACCGTCAGCCCCGGAATCTACGAACACCGCAACGCCTTCGACGCTCGCGGGGACTACAACATGACGACCAAGGATCAAGCCTTCGTTCGCTTCAGCTACGTGGACGACCCGCAGTTTATCCCGGGCATCTTTGGGGGAGTCGCCGATGGTGGCGGGTTCCAGCAAGGTCTCCAGACCCTTCACTCGAACCAGTCTGTTCTCGGCTACACGCACATCTTCACCCCCACCGCGGTGAACGTGCTTCACGTCGGCTTCAACCATCTGCACACCACCCGCTACGGCCCGGACGGCGGCGTGAACGGAATTCCGCAACAGTATGGTATCCAGGGCATCCCCCAGTTTGCTGAGAATGGCGGCCTTCCTTCAATCGGCATCGGCGGCTTGCAGACCTTGGGCAGCAACGCCTTTCTTCCGTCCGATGAGATCAGCCAGACCTTGCAGATTGCCGACGACTTCACCAAGACCTACAAGAGCCACACCTTCAAGGCCGGCATCGAGTCGCAGCAGGTCAAGTTCTCCACCCTTCAACCTGGATACTCGCGCGGCAACTTCGACTTCAACGGCAACTACACGGACATCCCGACCAAGAACAACGGCGGCACTGGGTTGGCGCAGTTCCTCGTACTTCCGTCCGCGACCACGGTACCCAACGGGCTCAGTTACTCCGGTGGTTCGGACGGCATCAACGCTTCGAACGTCAACCGGACGTACGACTATCGGCGATACCTCGCCGGCTACATCCAGGACGACTGGAAGGCGAGCAAGAAGTTGACGTTCAACCTTGGCGTCCGCTGGGACTACTTCTCGCCCATCAACGAGACCAACGGCGGTCAGGCAAACTTCGTTCCCGGCGGTCCTCCCAACGGAGTACCGACCTTCTTGATCCCGGCCAGCGGCAAGGACGATCGCGCACTATCCACCAGCTTCACCACCTTGCTCGCCAAGGATGGAATCAAGCTCGAGCAGACGAACCAGTTTGGCCAGGGACTCACCCAGGTGCAGAAGACCAACTTCGCTCCACGCATCGGATTCGCTTACCTGATCAACAAGCGATTTGTAACGCGTGGCGGGTTCGGAATCTCCTACAACGCCTTTGAGAACCAGGGATACGGCCCCAACATCGGCGAAAACTATCCCTTCGTCTTCAACTTCTCCTACTCGGCCCAAACCACCGGCACCAACAACGGCCAACAGGGAGTCTCGCCCATCAGCTACAACACCCCCTGGGCTGGGTGCCCGACGGCGGGCCCAGGCTCTACGGCAACCATCGGTTCGGGTCTATCCTGCGTAGCCTTCACTCCAACCGCCGTGGATGCCCAGGGTCTTGGTCTCGAGGGTCTGCAGTTCGCGTACAAGACTCCCAGAACGTACAGCGCGAACTACACGCTGCAATACTCCATCACCAATACGCTCTCGGTTCAGGCTGCGTATGTCTTCACTCGCGGCCAGGACCTCCAGGCTGGAATCGGGAGCAACAACGTCACAGCGCTGCTGCCGGAAGGCACCAGCACCACCAGTGGCGCACCCGGGACCGTGCCATTCCCGGACTTCTCCTCCGGTGCCAGCTATCAATCCACCGTCGGCACCAGCAACTACAACGGGCTCCAGACGAAGCTTGAGAAACTCCCAAGCAAGGATGGCCTTTCGTTCCTCGCGACCTACACCTACTCCAAGTCGCTCTCCGATGCGCTCGACCTGCTCAACGGGGGCAGCCTCGGCGGCTTCCGCGCTCCGTCGGTACCCGGCCTCGGACCCAGCTTCGACTACGGGCCGGCCGACTTCGACATCCGTCAGGTCGTTCACCTCAGTGGCGGCTATGAGCTTCCCTTCGGTCGCGGCAAACTCTACCTCGCCAACCTCTCCCGTCCGGCAGACTTCCTCATAGGTGGGTGGTCGGTCAACACCATCGCCTCCCTGCAGGGCGGACAACCCATCACCATCGGATGCCCGACCGGCACTACAGCCGGCACGGGCTGCAACGCAGTCCGGGTTGCGGGGCAAGATCCTGATCTGAAGATCACGCTCTCACCCGCAGGAGTTCGCTGGTTCAATAATCCCAAGGCCTTCAACCAACCCTGCGAACTGGGGCCCAACGGGCCGATTGCGAACTCACCAGCAGGCTGCATCGCGCTCTCTGGCAGTGGCGTTCTTGGCGATTCGCAGGGCACCACCGTAGGACCGGGCTTCCACCGCTTCGACTTCTCGCTCTTCAAAGACTTCAAGTTCACCGAACGATATCGGATGCAGTTCCGCTCGGAGTTCTTCAACATCGTCAACCATCCCAACTTCAACGCTCCTGGATTCGGCGGTAATGGTGTCATCTCCATCGCCAACTCCACCAACTTCACCAACCCCAACTTCGGTCTGATCGGCTCCACCCGCGATAACCCGGGCGATCAACGTCAAATCCAGCTGGCTCTCAAGCTCTACTATTAGCTTCTCCGCACCATCCCCGGAAAGGAGGCCGACAAGGCGCCTTTCCGGGGTTTATCGTTTCTAGTGCAGGTTCTTCCATCGTTCGCGAGAGGTCCAGGTCGTGGGCACGCTTCACCGGCAAAGCAATCCGATCGTTGTCTCACTCTTAATCGGGTTCAGCGTTGCCGTCGTTCCTGTCGCGTCCGCCCAAAGAGCTTCGAATCCATCTCCCGAGCAACAGTTCCAGTCAGCCGTCGCGCAGTACGAGTCGCAGCACTATGCGGAGGCCGCGGCACAGTTGGAAAAGCTACTCCCCAGAATCCCGAAGAACTTCGAAGTCGAGGAACTCCTCGGTTTGAACTACGCTGCCATGTCCGAAGACGGCAAAGCCGTCCCACACCTGCAGGCTGCCGTTCGTCTCCAGCCGGCGTCCGCGCCATTCCGCACTAATTTCGCCGCCTGTCTGAACCGCCTCGGCCAGCCACTCCAGGCCGAGGAGCAGTTTCACAAGGCTCTCGCGCTTACGCCGGACGATTACACCGCCAATCACAACCTCGGTGAGTTTTACATCCAGCGAGACAAATTCGCTCAGGCCCTCCCTTTGCTGCAACGAGCCCAACAGCTCAAGCCCGATGCCAGAGACAACGGCTACGACCTTGCCACGACCGAGATGCTCCTCGGCCAATATGCTGCCGCGCGCCAGGCCGTGCAGTCGCTTCCTTCCCAGCAGGACTCTGGCGAACTCCGCAACCTGCTCGGCCAGATCGACGAAAAGGACGGCAAGTTCGTCGCAGCCGCCAACGACTTCGAATCCGCAGCCCACCTCGACCCCAGCGAGGCCAACCTCTTCGACTGGGGGAGCGAACTTCTGCTGCACCGCACCTACGATCCCGCGATCGACGTCTTCCGCACCGCCACCCAGCGGTATCCTGACTCGTCCCGTGCGTTGATCGGTCTGGGAATGACGCTCTATGCTCGCGGCCTCTACGAAGAAGCCGTGAAGGCTCTGCTCCAGGCCGCAAAGATCGCGCCTTCCGACGCCCGCTGTTACCTCTTCCTCTCGCGCGCTTACGACAGTTCACCGAAGCAAGCAGACGAGGTCATCGAACGCTTCCAGCAGTATGCACAGCAACAACCCACCAACGCCGTCGCGCAGTTCTACTATGCGATGAGCCTCTGGAAAGGCAGACGCATCGAGGGAGCCAACGTCGACTTCACGTTGATCGAAAGCCTCCTCAAGAGATCGATCGAACTCGATAACACCCTTGCGCAAGCCCACTTTCAGCTCGGCAATCTTTACGCGGATCAGCATCAGTATGACCGCGCGCTCACCGAGCATCTAAGCGTCGTCGAACTGGACCCGAAGCTGGCCGATGCGCATTACCGCCTCGGAACCGACTACACGCATCTCGGCCAGAAAGACCGCGCGCAGGCCGAATACAGCACCTACCAGACGCTCCGTTCCGAACACCTGGCAGCGGAAGAGAAGGAACGTGCCGAGGTCCAGCAATTCGTCTACTCGTCCAAGACACCAACGCAGCCCGCAACGCAGACCCAGTAATCGCAAGGAAAAGAGCACAACGATGGCTTACGGAGCATTTGACCGGATCGGAATGGGCGCACGCGGCAGTTCGCCACTCTCCCTTCGTGACTCTGCCCGCCGGCTTGCCATCACGCGCCGCGACTTCCTCCGTGACGCAACCGGTGTTGCCCTGGGTTCGGCGCTGATCGGAACCAGGTCCTTCGCTCAAACCGGCGTCTCAACCAAAAAACGCAAGGTGGTCGTCGTCACCTTTGGCGGCGGCGCTCGCGATCAGGAGACCTTCGCGCCGCAAGGGCAGGTCAACATCCCGCACATGATGTCCGAACTCATCCCGCAATCCAGCTTCTTCACGCAGGTCACGAACCAGGGAATCCTCGGCCATTACGTCGCGACTGCGAGCCTGGCCACCGGCGTATACGAGACGCTCAACAACTTTTCGGCAGTACCCCCGGATCACCCCACCATCTTCGAATACTTTCGCAAAGATCTCGCCCGCCCCGCGTCCGACGCCTGGGTGGTCGCGCCCAGCAACGGCTTCAACCGAATCGGCGAGAGCGAAGCGCGCGGCTTCGGTCCCGGCTTCGGCGCGCGCGTTGTCTTACCCAAGCATCTCCTCAGCGCCGCCGGCGTCGGCTCAAACACGGATTACACCCACCTCCTCCACGACAACTACGAGACCCCGCTCTACGCGCCGCAACTCGCCGGCGGAGAGGTCGAACTCCAGCAACTCGAGCGCGTCCTCAAGCTCTCCGTCGACGACTTCACCGCGCATGCCCGCACCCTATCCAGCCCCGACGAACTCTCGCTCTACATCGCGCGCCGCCTCATGCGCGAGCAGTCGCCCAGCCTCCTCTGGATCACGATGCACGACATCGACGTCGCACACTCCGGCGCCTATTCGCTCTATATCGACGCCATCCGGCGCACCGACCGTCTCTGTGCGGAGCTCTGGGCTGCCATCCAGCAGGAGCCCGAGTACGCCGGCAACACCACGCTCCTCATCCTCCCCGACTTCGGACGCGACGCAGACGAAGACTCCGGCGGTAACGGCTTCCAGCATCATCGCACCGGCGATCCCGCCTCGCGCACTACCTGGATGATGGCGCTCGGCGCGGGCGTACGTCCCGGCGTCATCCACGACAGCCCCGTGCAATCGATCGACATCGTCCCCAGCATCGGCGCCATAATGGGCTTCCAGGCCATCCAGTCCCAGGGCAAAATCATTCGGGAGCTCGTCTGAACATGCTCCCCAACGCTCTTACCCGCGAGTCCTTCGCTACGTACCCCGCACAGGCACGTTCTCTTGCCGTCGATCACCTCGCCCTGTTCCGGCAGCTTCCGATCGCCTTTCTCCCGTCGCTGCTGCGCGAGGTCATCGAGGTTGACGACAAGTTTCCGCCAGAGCGCGTAGCGCTCGACGCTGAACTCTCCTGTCTCGCGTCGCTGAATGCATCGCAACTGGACGCCACTTTCCGTGCCTTCGCGCGGCTTAATATCTCCTCATCGCTCGCCGCCACGGACTGGGTCAATCATCCCGCGCAGTTTATTGAACACGAATCCGCGGAGCTCTGGTCGACACACCAGCTCGACGCCTTTCGCCTGGCCGCCACCCAGTACGGCCAAACGCTCACCGCGGCCACCACCCCACCGCCGCCAGCTCTTCCTCGCCTCGGCATCGCGGTCATCGGGCAGGGAACTGACTCTGCCCCGCAGCCCCTGTTCCAAAACCTGCGACCGCACGGCACCTGCTTTACAAACATCGATCCATCGAACGGCTTGGAGACGCTGCTCGCCGCAGTCGAAGCGCGCGCCGCCGCACACCCGGCGCCCTATGCCCACTGGTACATCGATGGTGGCGCGCCACTCCGCGCAACCCCTTCACTCGCCACCGCGAGCTACCAGGCACTCGAGCCGCTTCGCTCCAAGTTGCTCAAGTTCATCGACGGCCAGATCGGCCAGCCCGGAATGGGTCCGGAAGAACTTCGCACCAGGCTGGCACAGCTGACGCCCGCCGCCCTGGGCATTCACAACCCATCCGATCCGCTGCTCGACCGCTTCCACCTGCGCCTGTTCACCGAAGGCTCCGGCACGCAGATCTTCGCCACCACCTTCGCCCAGTGGGCGACCCGTGAGGCGCTACGCCGTGCCCAGCCTCTCACCCTCTTCGTTCGGTACGCGCCACGCCAGCGGCAAAGACCGATGAACGAGCTGCTCTCCGCATCCGCCGCGCCCGTCGAGCTCGATCCGGCCGGCTCGCTGGTCGATGCCGATATGGCGGCCTGGTATCACTGGCTCAATCAGCAGCGACTCGCCGGCGCCGACCGCTCCGTCTTCCTCGTCTGGTTCGAGGGCAGGCAGCAGGCGCTTGTGGTCGCGCCCTCTCTTCCACGCGGCGTCCAATCCGACTCCGCCATGAACCTCAAGTCGCTGCTCGCACTCGCGTCGGACGGCTAAACGATACCGCCTGATACCCCAACCCTCACCATCTTCAACCAGCTCGGAGAATCAATGGAACGTCGCGAATTTCTCAAGTTCACCGGTACCGCCCTCGCCGCCTCAACGCTGTCCTCCCCGTCCATGTTCGCGGCGGATCATCCTTCGCCCGGCCGCACGGTTCTGCCGATCAACCGCAGCTGGCGCTACCACCCCGCCAAAGTCGAAGGAGCGCACCTTCCTGCGTTCGACGACGCTGCCTTCGAGGCTGTCGTCATCCCGCACACCAACGTTGCGCTGCCGTGGCACAGCTTCGACGAAAAGGAGTACGAGTTCGTCTCCACCTATCGCCGTCGCTTTCGCTACCCCGAGGCCGCTCGCGGCAAACGCGTCTTCGTCGACTTCGAAGGCGTCATGACCGCCTCGACCGTCTGGATCAACGGCGTCCCGCTCGGCGAGTACAAAGGCGGCTTCACGCCCTTCTCGTTCGAACTCACAGACCACCTGCACCCCGACGCCGAGAACGTGCTGACCGTCCAGGTCGACTCCACAGAACGCGCCGACATCCCACCCTTCGGCCATGAGATCGACTACCTCACCTTCGGCGGCATCTATCGCGAGGTCGCCCTGCGCGTCGTCTCGCCCACCTACATCGACAACCTGCACGCGCAGACCAAGAACGTCCTCACCGCCAATCCGTCCGTCGATGTCGATGTCTTCCTTGCGGGCAAGCCTGCTGACAACCTTACCCTCGAAGTAGAGCTACGCGACGGCGCTACCGTCATCGCCAAAGGCCACAGCACCGGCACGCTCACCAGCGAGCCCGATCCCAACGCCGCGATGGACCCCGACACCTCCGCGCCCGCCTACGCCAGCACGGAGACGACGCAGGATCCCGCAAGGCACACCATCAGCCTCACCGGCCTCTCGGGCATCGAGCTCTGGCACCTGCAAAGCCCTCACCTCTACACCATCAACGTTCGCCTGCTGCGCAACGGAACCCTGCTCGATGAAGATTCCCGCCGCATCGGCTTCCGTGAGGCGATGTTTACCCCGCAGGGCTTCTCGCTCAACGGCAAGGTGGTCAAGCTGCGCGGCCTGGATCGTCACCAGACCTTCCCGTTTGCCGGCCAGGCGATGCCCGCGCGCGTGCAGCGCAAAGACGCCGACATCCTGCGCACCGGCCTGCACTGCAACATCGTGCGCACGTCGCACTATCCGCAGTCCCGTCACTTCCTCGATCGCTGCGACGAGATCGGCCTCCTCGTGCTCGAGGAGATTCCAGGCTGGCAGCACATCGGCCCGGAGCCGTGGAAGCAGATCGCGATCGACAACGTCGGCCGCATGGTCCGCCGCGACTGGAACCACCCATCCATCATCCTGTGGGGTGTCCGCATCAACGAGTCGCAGGACGACCACAGCTTCTACGTTCGCACCAACGCGCTCGCACACGCGCTCGACACCACCCGCCAGACCGGCGGCATACGCTACCTCTACGATACCGAGCTGCTCGAAGATGTCATGACGATGAACGACTTCGGCTTTCCGTTGCGAAAGCCCAACCACCCGCTCTACCTCAACACCGAGTTCGTCGGACATACCTTCCCGACCAAGACCACCGACGACGACGAGCGCCAGCGCGAGCACACACTCCGTCACGCAAGAATCCACAACCAGCTCGCCTCCGATCCGCAGTACGCGGGCGGCATCGGATGGTGCGCGTTCGACTACAACACCCACTCCAACTTCGGCGCCGGCGACCGCATCTGCTACCACGGCGTCACGGACATCTTCCGCGAGAACAAGCCAGCCGCCGGCTTCTACAAATCGCAGTGCGACTCGGCCGAGGAGGTCGTCCTCGAACCGGCCTTCCACTGGGCCAACAGTGACGAGTCCACGTCCTTCACCAAGGCCGTCGTCTGCTCCAACTGCGACCACCTCAAGTTCTACCTGCGGGAGGCAAGTCTTGAGTCCAACCCGTGGAAGCTCATCGCGGAACTCGATCCCGATCGTGCCGAGTTCTCATATCTCACGTACCCGCCTTTCGTGCTCGATATGAAGCAGATCGATCGCAAGCAGTTCGATATCGCCTGGGGCGATCTCCGCATCGATGGCTACCTGAAAGGGAAACAGGTCATCTCGAAGTCGCTTTCCGGCCGCGGAGTCGATCGCAAGTTTAGCCTGCTGCCGGATGACGTTGCGCTGGTCGCCGACGGTGCGGACACAACGCGAGTGGTGCTGCGCGTTACCGATGAGTTTGGCGCCATTCGCACCTACGCGAATGACCCCGTAAGCTTCACGCTCGAAGGCCCCGCAACCCTCATCGGCGACAATCCTTTTGCGCTGATCGGTGGCACAGGAGCTGTGTGGATACGCACGACGGAGACGCCCGGCAGCGTTCGCCTCACAGCAAAACATCCCCGCCTCGGTTCGCAGACGGTAGACATCACAACAGGTTCCGCCCCGCGTGAGCTCGTCTAGACCTTCGGTATCAAAGAAGCACCCAGGTCTCAAGAGAGAGACCTGGGTGCTTAGGAGGTTTAATCGTCGGCCCCGCAGACCGCGACCCCGATCACTGCGCGTCGAAGCGGAAAGCAGCTGCCTGGAAATCTCCGCGAAGCTCCACATCCACCCCGTGAGACATCCAATACGATCCACTCGCCATGGCCGGCGTATCCTTACTCATCGTGCCCGCAATCGCCGTCACCTTGTAGATCGTCCCCGGCGCCAGCCCCTTCAAGAAGACGCGCGGATATGGGTATCCCATGGTGCTCGAGTGCAGAAACGTAAACAGCGCCGCCTGCTTCTTATCCGGCGAGACCGACTCCGTCACCGACTGCTCGCTGTTGTCCCGCGGTGAGATCAGCCGATACAGCGATCCGTGCTGCACCGTCTCCCGAATGCCTTTATAGGCCGCGATCAGTTCCTTGGCCGTGGCGAAATCCTGATCGTTCCACTTGTTCAGGTTCGCCCCCACCCCGAGCCCGCCCTGCATCGAGGAGAGGAACCGGTAGGTAAGGCTCGTCGTCCGGTTGTTCAACCAGCCCGGCGAATCCGTCACCCACGCCATCATCACGCCGGGCGTATAGGCATAGGTAAACCCGTCCTGAATGCTGAGCCGGTCGAACGGATCGGTGTTGTCCGAGGGCCACACCTCATCGGTGTAGTGAAGCATTCCAAGATCCACGCGACCGCCGCCGCCCGAGCACGATTCGATCTCAACGCCAGGATGCTTCTTGCGCAGCTCCGCCAGAATGGAGTAGAGATTCCGCGTGTACTCGACGTACACCTCTTTCTGCTCGTCAGGCGCAACCGCGGGCCAGCCCGGCTCGCTCCAGTTGCGGTTGTAATCCCACTTCAGGAACGCAATTTCGTTGTGCGAGAGCAGATCGTCGAGGAAGCCGAAGATATAGTCGCGCACATCCTTCCGAGCAAGGTTCAACACCAGCTGGTTCCGTTGCTCGGTGCGCGGCCTCCCGGTGAAGTTCAGCACCCAGTCCGGATGCTTGCGGTACAGATCGCTGTCCGGGTTCACCATCTCCGGCTCGACCCAAAGGCCGAAGTCCATACCGAGCGAGCGAACGTGGTCGATCAGCGGCTTCAGTCCGTTGGGGAACTTCTGCTTGTTCACGTACCAGTCGCCGAGTCCCGCGTGATCGTCCTTGCGCTGGCCAAACCAGCCATCGTCCATGATGAAGCGCTCGACGCCGATCGACGCCGCCTTGTCCGCCAGCGCGGACTGCCCCGGTTCATCCACGCGGAACTCCGTCGCCTCCCAGCTGTTGTAGATCACCGGCCGTGGCTTGGGTGTGGGCGCCTGCGGCAGGATCTTCGCAAGCTCGAACCGATGCAGAATGCGCGAGGCCTGACCGATGCCGGCATGGCTGAAGCCACCGTAGAAAACCGGTGTCTCAATCGACTTGCCAGGGAGCAGCTTGTAGCCGAAGTCGAACGGATTGAAGCCTCCGGTGATGCGTATCTGCTGCAACTGGTCCTGCTCCACCGTGATACGCCACGATCCGCTCCACGCGAGCGCGCCAAACCATACGTTGCCGCTGTCTTCGTCCGAGTGGTCGCCCTGCTCGATGGCAAACCATGGATTGTTCTGGTGGCCGGTCGAGCCGCGCTTGCTCTCGAGCACCACCTCCCCCGGAAGCACGGCCTGCTTCTGCAGGTGCCACTCGCCCGCCCAGCGGCCCGAAAGGTAGCGCAATGAATAGTCGGTGCCGCGCGGCAGGTTCCACGTCGCAGCCGCCGCAGCCTCGATCATCATCGGCGCAGCCGTCTTGTTCTCGATCGTGGCCGAGCGGCCGATGATCCCGCTCGCCGGATCGATGGTGTAGCGCAACTCGACCTCGACAGCCCGCTCGATATCCTTCACGGTTACGGTCAGTGTGTCCCCGTCGATCTTGTAGCTCACGTAGTGCAGCACCAGGTCGCGGTTGCCGTCAGGGAAGCTCACCTTCAGCGCCGGCTCTGTGTACAGGCCACCGCCCCAGCCGGCAAACTCGTTCGGCGTCGTGTTCGCGGTTCCGTCGAACGAGGCGACCTCAGGCAGTCTCTTCGCCGGTGCCAGCGGGTCCCCGGCAGCGATCGCTCGACCCCAGTAGAGAGGCTGCAGCTCATCCGAATCGTTCACGCCAAAGGCGTAGGTTACGCCGCCGCCATCCAGCCGGAAGACCTTGGTCGCCGCGTCATAATGGATGCCGCTGCCGTCTTGCGCCTTGGCTTCAGTCGCGGCGAAGACAACGCACGCCAGGGTAAGCAGGTGAGTCAGGGTTTTCGTTCGTCCGTTCATCGTTTTCCATCTCTCTTGTCAGGATTATGAGTGAAAGCTTTCGTGCTTCGCCGTCATCACCGGCGTCTTTGGCCCCGTGGAGCTCCTTACCACCAGCCGCGGCGTTACCAGATAGTCCTCACCGATCAGCGGCTTGGGCTGCTCAGAGGTGGTGGCATTCCACAGCGCACGGAAGGCGGCCGTCGCAATCTCCGCCCGCGGAAGGCTCACGGTTGAGAGCGGGGGCATGGTGAACGCGCTCAGCTGAATATCGTCGTAGCCCATCACCGAGATGTCTTCCGGAACGAGCAGCCCGGCCTCCGCGATCGCGCCCATGGCACCGATCGCCGTCAGATCGTTCGAGGCAAGCACGGCGGTCGGCTTCACGCCCGCTGCCAGAATCCTCGCCATGGCATCGTGCCCGCCGTCGACCTTGTGATTTCCCTCGGCGATCAGCCCAGGATCGTCGTCCAGGTGATCGCGCACGGCGCTCTCCATAAACGCGTTGTAACGCATCTTCGCGGAGGGCAGCCGCAGCGGCCCGGTGATCAGCGCGATGCGCCGGTGCCCGAGGCCGATCAGGTGTTCGACCGCCTCGTCGATCCCCGCGGAGTAGTCGATCTTGACCCGGCTGACCCCCGGCCCGGCGGTCGCGGAATCCAGAAAGACCAGGGGGATATGTCTGCGGCTAAAGTCCTTCACCAGCTTGTCGTCCATCTCGGAGGTCATGATGGCGACGCCATCCACCCGTCGCTGCAGCATGCGCTGTACACAAATCTGCATTCGCGCGGGATCGTAGTTGGTGTTGGCGATCAGCACCTCCTGTCCATGCGCGACAGCGATGTCTTCAAACGCTTTTACAAGCTCAGGAAAGAAGGGATTGGTGATGTCGGAGATAATCAGCCCAAACAGATTGCTGCGGCCGGAGCCGAGCGCACGGGCGTTCGTATCGGGATAGAAGTTGAGGGCCTTGATCGCCTTCTGCACGCGGTCGGCGGCGCTCTTGCTCACCTTGGCTGAGCCGTTCATGACGCGCGAGACGGTTGCGGTGGAGACTCCCGCCCGTTCTGCAACTGCCTTGATGGTCATGGGGTTCTCGTGGGGTTTTACACCCGGAACTTCAATCCGAATATCGCAATGTAACGGCTTACACAGGCAGTGTACACGGAACGAGGCACGGTGAGCTTTACGCTCGACCCGCAGACGCTGAAGCTCGCTTTTCCTGGTGTGAAACGCTCCGGCGGCACAGCCGAAGAGACGGCCCGCGCTGTCACAGACGGTATACTGATAGATGTTCCTCTGCACCAGCGTTGAGGCACGTTTTAACCATGTCCCTTCTTTGGCTTCGAGTCGCGGTCTTCCTCTACGGCGTCGCCGCGCTCGCGGTGCTGCCGGTGGCGCTCTACGACCGTCCGCGCTGGCGGCACGTCGCCATCCCGGCCACCGTTGCAGGCGTGCTGTTTCACTTCGTCTCGCTTGCGGAGATGCTCAACGCCGCGCATCACCGCCTACCGGTGGATACGCACGAGACGCAGTCGTTCCTTGGATTGCTGCTGGCACTGGCGTTTCTCCTGGTTTACATCCGCTTCCGCACCATCTCTCTTGGAATCTTTCTGTTGCCTCTGGCCTTCCTGCTCGGAATGCTGCCCGCCTTCCGGCCTGGCATCGAGACCGACGCCTTTCCGGGTATTCACTCCGGCTGGCTGTTCCTGCACATTGCGCTGCTGCTCGCAGCCTATGCCGCCTTGTTCGTCTCGCTGGTAGCCTCGGTGCTCTACCTGGTGCAGGAGGCGAGGCTCAAGTCGAAGACGCTCTCTTCCGGGTTTATCAAGCTTCCACCCCTCGATACCATCGACACCATCGCATTGCGATCGCTCCTCTTCGGCCTGCCGTGCATGACGGCCGGGCTCCTGATCGGGTCGTTCCTCGCGGATATCACCTACGGCCCCAGGTACTTCGGCGATCCAAAGATCCTGCTGGCGTTCGCCATGTGGCTTGCCTACGTCGGCATGATCTACATCCGGCGAAGCTCCGGCCTGCGTGGCCGGCGCGCGGTCTTCCTCTCCAGTTTCGTCTTTCTCGTCATCCTATGCGTCTGGGCCTCGAATCAGTTCTCCGCGGTCCACAGGTTCACGGCCCCATGACCACGAGATCGCACCATCAAAGCCGCAGCGAGTTGGTCCTGCTTGGGATCAACCACAACACCGCACCCATCGAGGTACGGGAGCGACTGGCGATCCCTGCTGAACGGCTCGCCGACGCCACCAGATCGCTGCTGGCGTCGCCCGGCGTCCGCGAGGGGTTGATCCTTTCCACCTGCAACCGCGTGGAGTTGCTGACGCTGCAGGAGCAGGGAAGCGAAGACTCCTACGACCCGCATGCCACGCTGCTGCGCTTCCTGGATGAGTATTTCGCCGTCCCCGCGGCGACCATTCGGCCTCATCTGTACGAGTTCCGCGAGCGCGAGGCGGTGCGGCACCTCTTCCGGGTCGCCGCGTCGCTCGATTCCATGGTCGTCGGCGAACCGCAGATTCTCGGGCAGGTCAAGGAGTCCTACACCGTCGCCAAAGAGATCGGAGCGGTCGCCGGATCGCTCGAAAAACTTCTCCAATCCGCCTTCACCGCCGCCAAGAAGGTGCGCAGCGAGACGCAGATCGGTTCGTCCAGTGTCTCGATCGCATCTGTGGCCGTAGACCTCGCGCGGAAGATCTTCGGCTCCCTCGCGGGCAAGCAGGTGCTGCTCGTAGGCGCAGGCAAGATGAGTGAACTGGCGTTGCGCCACCTCATTCAGCACGGCGCCCGGCACATCCTGCTCTCCAACAGGACGCTGGCACGGGCGGAGGCGATGGCCGCCAAGCTGCACTCGCCCGGTGTAACGACCGAGATCGTACCCTTCGACGACCTCGCCGCGCAGGCACAGCGGGCGGACATCGTGATTACCAGCACCGGCGCCAGCGGGCAGCTCTTCGGACGCGCGCAAGGGCAGCAGTTCATCCAGCGGCGTCGCGGTCGGCCCATGTTCTTTATCGATATCGCCGTCCCCCGGGATGTCGACCCAGCGATGAACGAGGTGGAGGGCTGCTTCGTCTACGACATCGACGACCTGCAGCAGGTCGCCCAAACCAACCAGGCGGATCGCAACCGCGAGGCGCAGAGTGCCGAGCAGATCATTACCGCCGAAGTCGCTCGCTACCAGCAGCGCCTGCAATCGCTCGATGCCGTACCGGCCATCCGTCAGCTCCAGGCGTACGCTGAGGATCTCCGCGTCAACGAACTCGCCCGCATGGAGCCCAGGCTCTCCGGGCTCTCGGTCGAGCAGATGGCTGCGGTGGAGGCGCTTACGCGTTCGCTGACCAACAAATTCCTGCACCATCCGCTCACCGCCATCCGCGCCGCCGCGGAGCGCGGGGATACCGAAGCGATGGCGCGGCTGGCAACCTTGTACGGACGAACGCGGGAGTGAAACCGGGTGCGGCCCGGAGACCTCTGCGTTCAAGCCTGGCCCGATCGTGGTAGCATCTGCCTTGTTTGCACTCTATCTGCACCATGGGCCCCGCTTCTCCTGCATCTGCTCCGCGTGAGAGTCCACAGGATGAATCAGCAACCTCCCCGCACGGCCTTTTCCTGGGCTCAACCCGTCTCTGCCCGCCGCATGACCGCGTTTCTCCTTGCGGTAACGCTTCCGTTTGTGTCGGCCTATCTCACCGCGAACATCGCGGTCATTGACTCGATCCCCTTCGGCCTCTACTACATCTCCATCGCTGCGATCGGAATTCTGGGCGGACTTGCGCCGTCCCTGGTGGCGGCGACCCTGTGCGTGATCGCTCGAGAGCTCATCGTCTTGCCGGAGCACCATCTCTCTCCGCTGGAAATGGGAGACCTTTTTCGGATTCCGACCTTGTACGCGCAGGCTCTACTGGTCAGCGTACTAAGCACCCGGCGCAGGCACACGGCAGAGCAGCTCGAGTTGGCGCTCGACACGCTGCACGAGCGCACCGACGCGCTCGTCGAGTCGTTGCACGCCAGCAAATGCGCCTGCTGGGTGCTCGATCTGGATAGCGGGCAGAGCGCTCGCTGGTACCGAGGCAGCTACCAGGTCTTCGGGCGTCCCTTCGAAGAGATCGAGAAGCTGCCCAGCCTGAGGAGTCTGCTGCATCCCGAGGATCAGCCGCGGCTTTCGGACTTCCTCGCCATCATGCGAACGACGCAGGACCCGCTCGCCTTCGAGCACCGGGTTCCGTGGCCGAACGGCGAACTGCACTTCCTCGAAATGCGCGCGACGCGGGTGCCGGGCAACGGATGTGTTTGGCGCGGCGCAACCGTCGATATTACGGAGCGTAAGCTCGCCGAGCAGGCTTTGCTGCGGCAGGAAAAGCTGGCCGCAATGGGCCGGCTGGCGTCCACCGTCGCACACGAGATCAACAACCCGCTTGAGGCTGTCACAAATCTGCTCTATCTCGCGCGCAACGACACGAACGTCCCAGACGAGACGAGGGCCTACCTGACCACGGCTGAACAGGAGCTCGCGCGCCTCGGCGACATCACCCGGCTAACGCTGGGTTTTGTGCGGAACAACTCCGTGCGCCGAATGGTGGTGCTCGAAACCGTAGTCAACGAGGTTCTGTCCATCTTCCGCCATCGCTACGAACAGAAGGGGATCCTGGTGGAACGGTGGGTCGAGCCAGGGGTCTGCATCGAGATGGCGCCGCACGAACTCAGGCAGATTCTGACCAACCTGATCTCGAACGCCGCGGATGCGCTCAACGTTGCGACGCCGCGCATCGCCATTCACATCCTGGCGGAGCCGCCAAACGCAGTCTTTGTCCTGGAAGACAACGGCATGGGCATTCCATCCGACGTGTTACCCCGCATCTTCGACCCCTTCTTCACCACCAAAGCGGACGTAGGCACAGGCATCGGTCTCTGGGTTACCCGGCAGCTCGTCGAGAGCAACCGCGGCACGATCTCTGTGGAGTCGGGCACGCTCGGCAACGGAGTCGCAACCCGCTTCCGCATCCAGTTGCCGCTGGCTGGGGCTGACGGAGCTGAAGACGCAGGTTCCCTCCCCAACTGAGAAAATCAGGCTCTGGCTTCGCCGCGACCCCTGCGGTTGAGTTCTGCCGCTACAGCTGGAAAGCTCTACGCTTCGACAGCTGACAGCAGGTCCAGAGCGCCCCGGCCAATCAGGATCTCCGCCGCGCGTTGACCGAGTACCTGCGGGAGCTCTTTCACCTGCGAGGCGAGAGCGACCTGCACGCTTTGCTCCCCATCCGGCGAGAGCACCTGCGCATGAAACAGCCAGTCGCCCTCGATCGGGGCGCAATGTGCACCCAGCGGCAGCTCACAGCCTCCGCCCATGGCGTTCAGGAAGGCGCGCTCAGCCGTCGTGGCAAAGCGCGTCGCACGACAATCGAGCGCGGCGATCGCTGCAAAGATCGCGGGGTCCCGGGTCGGGTCGTCGGTGTCCAGCGCGTGTTGCGGCGAGCGGGTCTCGAGCGCAAGCGCGCCCTGTCCCGGCGCCGGAGTAAGCTCGTCCAGCGCAAAACGCTGGTGAACGGACTCCGTGCGGCCAAGCCGGTCGAGACCGGCGCAGGCCAGGACGAGCGCATCGCAGGCACCCTCTTCCAGCTTGCGCAGGCGCGTGTCCACGTTGCCGCGAAGGTCAATAAACTCGAGGTCGGGCCGCAACGCGAGCAGCTGCGCCCGGCGGCGCGGGCTGGTCGTGCCGACCCGGCCACCATGCGGCAGCGTGTGCAGCGCCCAGTACGGCTCGCACACGAAGGCGTCGCGGGCATCGGCCCGCGGCGGAATAGCGGCCAGCGTAAACCGCTCATCCAGCTGCGTCGGAAGATCCTTCAGCGAGTGGACCGCAAGATCGATCCGCCCGGCGGCGAGAGCCTCCTCGATCTCCTTGATGAAGATGCCCTTGCCATCCATACCAGCCGGCATCTCAAACCCCGGCTGCTGCATGCGGTCGCCGGTCGTGCGAATCACTTCAATCTCAACGTTGTGTCCCTTGCCGCGCAGAATGTCTGCGATATGGTTCGCCTGCCACAGGGCGAGTTGGGAGCCACGCGATCCAATTCGTATCTCGGTCATCACTTCAACAGGATACGGCACGGCGTCAAGGGAGGTCATCAACGAACGGGCACTCAGACCACTACCCGCACACCACCGACCGCTACCGTCCCTCATCGCCGAGCGACTGCGAAAGGCTCCGAAGATCCTGTGGGTGGATGCGAATGAGCCCGCCGCGCGGACTATCGATATCCGCGATCAGGAAGAAGGAGACAGCCGCAATCAGCGGCAGCACCAGCAACATCGTCGTGGTCGGCTTGGAGCGTTTGGCCGCATAGCCTACCAGCAGGTTCGCGAACAGCGCGATGATCAGCATCAAGCCCCACGCAGACTCCGGAATGCGGTTCCACCAGGCAAACTGCGTGTAGCCCTGCGTATTCAGCACGTCGTTCATCCCGGAGACCACGAGTGCCATCACCGGGTTTGGCTGAGCGCCCGCCGGCCCGGTAAGCTGCTGCCACATCTCAGCCTGCAACTTGGCCCGCGCCTGTTCGACCAGCGCGAAGTGCGCCCCGTAGTTCAGCTCGTAGAAATCGATCCTGCGGTCGAGGTACTGCCGCAGCAGGTGCTTCTCGGTCTGCGCCACACCTGCCGGCAGCAGGTCCAGCCGCACAAACTCGGTGCCGATGGCATTCGCCTCATTCTCTTCAAACAGGCGACGCTGATCGTACCGCGTCGCGGCCATGGAGAAGGTAAACCCGATAATCAGGCCGAGCAGCGTCAGCGTTGCCGTCACCACAAAGCCGAAACTATCCTTGTCGTCTGCGCTCTCCCCGCGAATACGCCGCCGCAGCCACACACCCAGCAAGGCGGTAAGCCACATCAGAAAGGCGCTCACAAGGGAAAGGATGCGCGGATGGTCGATCATAAACCGCATCCCTTCGACCTTGCCTTCCCACGCTGCAAGCAGTTCAGATTCGTCATACCGGCTAAGATGCGTCTGCAGTCCAGGTTGCGCTCCTTCAAACGTCGAATTGTGCCGCCGGAGCGATGCCAACCATGCGAGCGTCCATCAAGCCAGCGCAAGCCCCTGCGCGACCGACGTGAACTCATTGCCCGTGACCACGCGGCCCGGGAACCGTGATTCAAAGATCGCGCGCACCGCCGGAACGAAGCTGGTGCCGCCCGTCAGGAAGACGCGATCAACGACCGCACCTGTTGCGCCGGTAGATCGTAGCAGCGAGTCGACAGTCTCTTCGATCTGGCGCAGTTCCGGGGCAATCCATTGCTCGAACTCGGCGCGCGTGACGGTCGTGCGAAGGTCGAGCGTCCCCGCCTCCGGCCCGGAGAAGACAAACGGTGCCGTCTCCTCGCGGGAGAGCGTCGTCTTGGTGCGCTGCACCGCCTGGTGCAGCTGGTAGCCAAGATCCTGGTCGATCAGCGCTTGCAGGGCTTCGATCTTCTCCGGTTCAAGCGCACGCTTCTGCGCCGAGCTCAGGATCTCCAGCACGTTCCTCGTACGTAGAAACGATAAATAGTGCCAGCGTTCGAGATTTGCATAAATCCACGCCGGCACCGCGGGCAGCATCTTGTTCAGCCCGCGCGCCTGCGACTCGGAGCCGAGCGCCGGCGCGATCAGGTAGCGGACGATCCTCGCGTCGAAGGCGTCGCCGGCAAATCCCAGTCCCGCGTTGCCAAGCACCTTGCGCTGGCCGTTGGGGCCAACGGTAAGCAGTGAAAAATCACTTGTCCCGCCGCCGAAGTCCCCGATCAGGATCGTTTCCTCGTGGCCCAGCGTGGACTGGTAGGCGGCAGCGGCGGCAAGCGGCTCCAGCTCCAGTTCGATCGTCTCGAAGCCCGCCCGCAGGAAAGCTCCGCGCAAACGCGACACCGCGAACGCGTCCTCTTCTTCAGTCTCCGCGCCCACGAACCGGACCGGCCGGCCAACCGTGGCGTGGCGAATCGGAGTGCCGAACTGGTGCTCCGCGCGGTTGCGCAGGTCGGTCAGAATGCGCGAGATCAGATCTTCGAGTGTGTAGTGCCGGCCGAACACCTCGGTGCCGGTCAGCGACTGGACGGGTAAATAGCTCTTCAGGGATTGAATCAGGCGGCCCGGCCGGTCCCCATCCTGGTGCGCTTCAAGGTAGCGTTCGATGGCGTCAGGGCCGGAGCTCGAGTGGATCCCGTTCGACGCCTTTTCGAGGTAAAGGATTGAGCGGGAGCTGAGCGACGCGTTAGCGAAACGGACGAGTTCCACGCCGTGCGGCGTCGCGCGCGCCACGGAGCTGTTCGTCGTGCCGAAGTCGATGCCGACCCTGGCTTCGAGCGGCTTGCTGACCACGGCTTTGGGGAGGTCTGGAGCCTGAAACATGAACGCTTATTATCCCTCATCGCGCCTGCCGCCGATAACATGAGTACAGGAACGGGCGATGTTGCAAGTTTTCTCATCTTGGGCGACCGGCTGCAACATGGGCCAGCTATACTATGCGGCATGACGGATGCGGAGCTTACCTATACCTCCTTCGCAGGGCAACGCGAAGGCACCATGATTGTGCGTCTGATTGGACCGTTGACACTCACCACCATCTTCGACTTTCAGTCCGAGTTTCGCGCCATGCGCCCACCGGTCCTCATCCTCGACCTCAGCCAAAGTCCGTACATGGACTCCGCAGGACTGGGTTTGGTGATGAACAAGTACGTCTCCGCCCAGGCCGGCCAACGCATGTTCCTGGTTGCGGGCGTCAACGGCCGCATCGAAGCGTTAATGGAACTGACCAAGGTTACGCGGGTCCTGAGCCTCTTCCCCAGCGTAGAAGCTGCCGAAGCATCGCTTTGACGTATCGCATCTACCATGCCTATGGTTCCCAATCGTTCCTCAATCCGAGTTCTGGTCACGCGGCCCCGGAAGCAGGCGTCCTCGCTCGCTGAACTGCTGCGGGCCGCCGGCGCCACCCCAATCCTCATTCCGACCATCCAGATCGATCCGCCTTCTTCCTACCGCGCGCTCGATCACGCCATCACCGCGGTCCGGGAGTACGACTGGCTTCTCTTCACCTCCGCCAACGCGGTGGACGTGTTTGCGCGGCGCGCGGCTGCCATGGGGGTGAAACCCAGGCCTAGACGCATCGCGGTCATCGGACCCGCCACCGAAAGGGCGGTGCGAGCGGCGCTCGATCGCCCCGTGGACCGCATCCCGTCCCGTTACGTGGCTGAGGCTCTGCTCGAATCGCTCCGGAAGGACGCGCCCAACTCCTCCATGCTGCTGGTGCGCGCGGTGGCTGCGCGCGACGTGCTGAAGGCCGGGCTGAAGGCTGCCGGTGCCCGGGTCACCGTCGCAAACGCCTACCGAACCGTGGTTCCGGAGCAATCGATCCCGATGATTCAGGAGCTCTTTCACGAGAATCCACCCGAAGCCATCACCTTCACCAGCGCCTCGACAGCGCAAAACCTTCATGCGGTGCTCGAAGCTGCCAAGGTCTCGATCCCGCAGGAAACGGTTCTCGCCTCCATCGGCCCGGTTACCAGCGAGGCGATACGTGAGCTTGGCTGGGAGCCGACGGTCGAAGCTCCCGAAGCGACGATGACCAGCCTTGCGGCCACCATCCTCCGAGCCACCGAGAACCTTCACCAGAAGATCGCCTGACCCCATAATCCAGACCGAACCCATCACCCCTGAAAGATGTACCCACAAAAATCTTGGGTGCCCCACCCTCGCGGAGCCAGGGTGGGACTTCGAGTCGCACACCCTCTAGCACCCGCCACAACTCACCGGACCTGGCTCTTTAGTGCGAACTCCAGGTCTTATCACTCGAGTTGCACAAACCCTCCAGCGTACAATCCGCACACTTCGGCGTGCGCGCCACGCAGATCTGCCGCCCGTGGTGGATCAGTTCGTGCGAGAAGTTGATCCAGCGATCCTGCGGAATAATCTTCATGAGGTCTTGTTCCACCTTCTCCGGCGTCGTGTTCGCAGTCAAATGCAGGCGTCGCGAAAGCCGCAAAACATGGGTGTCGACGACCACCCCCACGGCAATCTCGTACCAGCTACCCAGCACAACATTCGCTGTCTTGCGCGCCACGCCGGGCAGCCGCAGCATCTCGTCCATCGTCTGCGGAACCTTGTTGCCGAACTCCTCCACCACCGCCTTCGCGGCACCCTGGATTGACTTGGCCTTGTTGCGAAAGAAGCCCGTCGTACGGATCAGCTCTTCAATCTCAGGCAAGCCGGCACTCGCCATCGCCTTCGGAGTCGGGTAGGCCCTGAAGAGCGCGGGTGTAACCAGGTTCACGCGCGCATCGGTGCACTGGGCCGAGAGGATCGTCGCCACGGTCAGCTCCCAGGCGCTGCGATGGTTCAGCGCGCACACTACGTCAGGGTAGGTCCTGGCCAGCACGTCCAGGATGGCAGCAATCCGAGCCGGCGCCAGGGGAGATGCAATCGGCTTCTTACCCTTGCCGATTTTCTTGGCCGGTTCGAGCGCGGTCACGGCACGTGCTGCACCGCGCGTAGAAGTCTTGATCTTGGCGCCGGCGGCTTGCATGGTCTTTTCAGAGGGCATGAAAAAGATCATGTCACGAACCGCACCCGCGGTGTAACCGACCGAAACGGACCTCTTTGCAACGCTGCAAACCTTCCTGCAACACAAGGCGATCCCATTCCTCACGTCAGGCGAAAGATACCGGCGAATAGCAGGAAAGTCGCAGAACTCCGCGCAGAACAATCATGAGAGTGGACTAACCTTTTCAGCAGCGCTACTGCGCTCTCAGGAGTACAACATGCAGAAGTCCCTTCGTTCCCTCGCCCTCGTCGCCACCCTCACCCTCGCCGCGGTTCCGGCTCTTCGTGCCGATCAGACCGGCTGCAACCCGCACCCGGCACCCGGCTCCGGCCCCTCCTCCACCACCATCTCCACGATTACTACCGTTGTCCTTTCCATGCTCCTCTCGTAAGTGGGAGCATAATTGGAGAGAAGAGAATCAGACCCTATGAACCATCTCGCCCTGGACAATGCGCTATGGGCGGCGTCGCTGGTTGGGCACGCCGCCCTTCTGCTTATCCTGTTTCTGCGCAGGCGGGTGCGGGATTTCCCGGTATTTACCATTTTCCTCGGCTCCGAGGTCTTCCGCACCGTGCTCCTGTTCCTCGTACTTCGAGAGGGAAGCCGGTACGGGTACTTCCTCGCTTACTGGATCACCGGCACGATCAACTATGTGCTGCAGATTGCGCTCATCGTCGAGATCGGGACGCATGTCCTGCGCCCTACCGGCCGTTGGGTGCTGGAGGCAGGGAAGTCGTTCCTGGTCTTCGGCGCCGGCGGGTTGCTGCTTGCGGCATTCATCGCGTTTGAAATGGGTTCGTCCCAGTCGAAGGGTCTGGACCTGTGGGACGCGCGCACCACGGTCTTTACCGCACTGATGACCTGCGGCCTCTTTCTCGCCATGCTCACCGCTGCGAATCGTCTTGGGCTGCGGTGGCGGAGCCATGTCTTCGCCATCGGGCAAGGCCTCTTCGTTTGGGCCTTCATCTCCCTGCTGGGGGATGTCGGGCACACCGCGCTTGGTTGGGACCAGCAGTTTATCGTCCTCGACCGCGTCCGGATGGTCGCCTACCTGGCCGTTTTGGGTTATTGGAGCGTCAACTTCTGGCAGCCGGAGCGCGCACGCGCAGAACTTTCTCCGGAGATTCGGGCTTATCTCCTTGCCGCACAGGGAAGGCTGGACTAGGATTTCAGCAGCACCAGACTCTGCCTCTTATGACCTTCGCCTTCACACTCCTGGCTGTCTCTCTCGTAGTTGGGTTTCTCTACGTCCAGGCGTCGCGTACCAAGACAAGCATCGCATCGGCAAGCTGGGCGGATCTGGTAGGTAAGCTCGAAGAACTGCCGATGAAAGGCATTACGAAGGTGGCGCTCGACTATTTGAAGCCAGCCAAGGGTCAGCTTGCGATCGGAACCGAAGAGATGTGGCAACTGGTCGGCGGCGAGGTAGGTTTGACGCGCATGAGCGCCAACGCCGAAATCCTCGTGCAGTTGGCCGCGCTCGCGGAGCAGTGGAATCGCGAGGAGAGCATCATCGTCGGTGAAAGAATGCGTCGCGAAGGTCTCGCGCTGCGGCGAGCCGTGCGCAAGATTCGCTGGAGCCTTCGCTTCGGGCGCGGAAAGGTGACCGGCCCCTTCTTCGTTCAGGAAGCAGCCAGCTCCTACTTCCTCATGCGCCAGCGTGTCCTCGCGCTCTACGAAACCAGCCACGCAGGCCGCCACGGCCGGCTCTCTATCGCGCTCGGCGACATGATGGCCGCTTACGGCCCCGCAATCTAACTCCCGCAACCTACCCCGTGCCCCATTCATCGCGTCTTTGCGATGAGTGGGCCCACACCCAGCCCCAGGCGAAGTCCCCCCTTGGAAAGACGCTCGAGACCCACAAACAAGTGCGCCAGGGCTCAACATCAGCCCCGGCACCCTTCTATGCGATCGTTTCCCAACCCTTACTCAACCCAGCCGGTCCAGCATCTCCTGCGCCGGCAGCCGCACACAGCTGAAGATCGGTGTGTCCGCCAGCGTATACAGCGAGATCTCCGTCTCGCGGAGCTGCTGCACAAGATCCAGAAAGTCTTCCGGAAAGTTCGTCTCAAACGCGACCACGAACTCCTGGTCGTCGATCCCAAAGCTGTAGGTCGTGTTCAGCTTCACCCGCGGATACATCAGGCCGATCCGGATGTGCTCATCCATCAACCGCTTGCGCTCGGTGGCGGAGAGCAGGTACCACGGCCGCGTCTTCCAGAACGGGTAGATGAAGATGTACTTCTGCCCGCCTGGCCGAATTGCTCCACGCCCCTCGCCTTCGCTCTCGTCCGGTCGGTCGATCTGGTACTGCGACCGCTTCGTCATCGCGAGGAAGTTATGCGGCGAAGTCAGGTATCCGCCCAGCGCCGTCGACATCAGCTCGCTGCGCATCTGGTTCAGCTCGTCCACCGCGTAGCCAATCGACCAGACGCACATATCCACATCACCGCGGGTCCCAATCGTCGAGTAGGTTAGCGACAAAAACTCGCCCGGCTTGTTCCATTTCGCGAGAACAGCGGCAAACGCGGCTTTATGCGCGGCCTTCTCCTCTGCCGGCAACCGGCGCCACTCAGGCATCACCTTGTAGAAGCTGAAGCAGACGATCTGGCGCTTCACCGGCGGCGGAGTGTGGCTGTGAGGCTTCGGATCGTCGATGGCAACCGGACGCGCCGGCGTTGGCGCCACCGCGACGGGGCTCAGAACCGCGACAGGACCGGTCTGACGAACTCTCGGCTCATCACCGAAGACTGCCGACGCGCGCTCGCCCGAGATCGAAGAGATCACCTTCAAGGTTGTTTCCAGCTCCGGAACCTCGTTGCGCGGGGGGATAAATTCGGCCATTTTCGTTAGTTCCTCTCAACTTCACATCCTAGCAAACCAGGGTCCCTGCTGCGCCCGATATACTGAACCGGAAGCCCAAAACTTATGTCCCAGAAAATCTTCGCCGCCCTCGTCGGCATCATCGCAGCGACCGGTTACGCCGGCGTTCTCGTCCTCATGGCCATCCAGTCGGCTTGCATCCCGATTCCGTCCGAGGTCATCATGCCGGTCGCCGGGTACGCCCTCGCGCATGGGCAGTTGCAGCTCATTCTGCTGGCCACCATCGGCTCCATCGGTGCCAACCTCGGTTCCATACCGGCCTACTGGGTCGGGGCAAAGGGCGGACGTCCCCTGATCGAGCGCTACGGCAAGTATGTTCTGCTCAGCGGCCGCGACCTCGACCTGGCAGAGAAATTCTTCGTCAAGTATGGTTCGATCACGGTGCTGGTCGGACGCCTTCTGCCCATCATTCGCACCTTCATCGCGCTGCCCGCCGGCATTGCAAAGATGAACCAGGTACGCTTCCACGTCTACACCTTCATCGGCTCATGGCCCTGGTGCTATGCACTCGCGCTCCTCGGAATGAAGCTCGGCGACAAGTTCGCGACGGACCCGCGCTTCAAGGCCTTCTTCGACCGCTTCCACCATGCCGTCGAGGCCGTCATCGTCCTCGCCTTCCTCTACTTCCTCTACTCCCACTGGAAAAACCGCGTCCGCCACACCGAAGCATAGCCGCGATTGGCGCCGGAGCTGCAGATCCTTCAGGTGCCCCATTCATCGCGTTCTTCTGTCAAGTTTCGGGAGATGCTTTACGTTTTGTGCCGGGAGATCCTTTACACGTGGGTGTTTGGTTTCGACCCTGTGATCCAGCGTTCGACCATGGTCGAACGCTGGATCACAGGGTCGAGTTCGCGGATGAGGGTGGAGCAGAAGTAGACGAGCAGGCGTCCCTGGGTGGGTTGGATGCGAACCCGTTCTCCGCTCAGGGCGCGTCCGATCTTCCAGCTGCGTCCGGCGACCTCGATCTTGCCCTGGCAGTCGATCTTCAGCGTCCATGCGCCCTCCGGGTACAGCCACGCCGGCGGATGCGGGTCGTAGGCGCGCTGGGACGGCTGCCACACGCTGGCCGGCGTTTTCATGCCGAGCGCCTCATGCGGGCGGACGTGGTTGTACTCCCAGTGGAAGTCCTTCAGCCACATCGGCTGGGTTGCCGCCGTGGGCCCGCGCTCGAGCAGGGCCCGGGCGAGCGAACCGTGGAAGCGCTCCACCTTGCCCTGCGTCTGCGGGTGCCGGATGCGTCCATGATGGAGCGCGATGCCCTGACGCATGATCCACAAGGCCAGCCTGGTTCTGCCGCCGACGGCGTTATAGCTCCACCACGGAGTTCCGTGATCGGTCAGCATGGCTTCGGGCAGGCCGCATCTGAGAAATGCCTGCTCCAGATGCTCCCGCACCTGTTCGCCGTGGGTCGAAGCGACCGGCTCAAGCGCCACCGCGTAGCGGCTGTGGTCATCGACGATCGACAGCGGCCCGATCTTGCCGTGCCACCCCCGCGGTCCCTTGAAGTCCATCTGCCACAGCTCATTCGGCTGTTCCCGCTCGAAGCGGGTGGTCGCAGGGCTGTGACGGTCCCGATCGCGCACCAGGCCATACCGCAGCAGGATGCGATGCACCGTGCTCGAAGTCAACTCGACCCCTTCGCGTGCCAGCAACACCTGAAGCTTGCGAGCGCCCCAGTCCGGATACCGGCGGCGCAGAGCGATCACCTGCTCTTCGCGCGATCGCGAGGTCTGAGCCGGGCTATGCTGCGGCCGCCGGCTCCGTTCGGCGATACCGCCAAGCCCAGACTCCCGATATCGCTTCAGCCACAGATACCCCGTCGGCCGGCTGATCGCATACTCCTGGCATAACGCACAAAGCGTCTTCTCTCCCCGCAACGCCTCCACCGCAAACTCAACCCGCTGCTCCCGCACATCCATCCGTCGCCATCCCATCCGCCACCTCCGCACCCCAAACACCCGCGCGGAGTGTAAAGGATGTCCCGAGACAGTATGTAAAGGATGTCCTGCTACTGAACAGTTCTCTGCGATGAGTGGGCGAGCAAACACATCACCCAGGGCACAGCTCCCGTTAGTCCTCCACCGGTCGAAAGCGGTTGTGCAGCACCAGCGCCACCGCCGGCGCGGTCAACGCGATCCAATCCGAAAAGATCCGAATTTCGACCACCACCCCAACAATCATCAGCCCCACAAACGAAAGCGGAAGAATCACCGCGAGGCTCAGCGCCAGGCCGCGACACTGAATCCACCGGCGCTGCAGCCAAAGAAACGGCAGCGAAAACCCGCAAACGCTCGCATACAGCGGCCACTGGAACGGCTTGAACAGCTCCTTCACGTTGTACGCGAAATGCGTAATAAACAGTCCGCCCACAGATCCTGACCCCTGCTCCGTGGGATTGCCGGCAAAATGGTGCGCCAGCCAGACCTTGATTGCAATCCAGACCGCCGCCTGAACCAGAATATGCGGCACGATCCACCCCAGACGCCTGCTCACACCCGCCCCGCCGTTCTCCAGTCGCACCCACTCCCAGACAGCGAAGAACACAGCGATAAAGCAGGCCGTCTCGCGATTCAGCACGGCGAGCACAAACACCGGGTAGTAAACCCACCACGCCCGCCGCAGTACCAGGTAGATGCATACGGCGAAGAACATCAGCGAGGGCACATCGTACGGCGTAATAAACGGCGTATCCCATCCCGAAGCCATATCGAGCAGCGCCATCAGCGCAAGCACAAATACAGCCCAGAACGCATACACCCGGTCGCCGGTAAGCCGAACCAGCGTGCCCCGCGTCGCCAGCAGCGCGCCAAACATTCCCACGCAGCCCAGGACCGCCATCACCAGTCGATAGGGATCGTTCCCGAACTGGTGCAGATGCGCGGCGACCTTCAAAAGCAAAGGCACCCGTACCAGCACGCGGAAGATAAACATCGGCAGAATACGGTACTGGTACGGCAGACCCTCCTGCCCCCTCGTGTAAAGGTCCAGCTTCAGAAAGCTGGGGTGGGAGCCATAGCAAAAGCCGAAGTAAACGCAGACGAGCAGTAGAAAGAACCACTTGCCGGCTGTCCGTACCACGCCTGGCCGCTCCTCAAACCAACGTTCGTTCGCCGCCAAGCCGGGTCCTCCACCAGACAATTTACGTGTTCGGTAATCTTACGCGACCCGCCGGTTTGTACCTACGTCGCCCGGTATGGGACACTAGATAGTCCGCTCTACGGAAAAAACCGCTCCATCAGAAGGGTCGAAAAAGAATGTCCACGCCCGAAGCCGCCACCAATCCGGCGGCCAGCATCAAGCCCCACACAGGAAAACTCGGCATCATGATCCCCGGCATGGGAGCCGTCGCCACCACCCTTATCGCAGGCGTAGAAGCCGTTCGCCGCGGCATGGCGAAGCCTATCGGCTCGCTCACGCAGATGGGCCACATCCGCCTCGGCAAGCGCACCGACGCCAACTCGCCGCTTATCAGGGACTTCGTCGACATCGCGCCGCTTGAAGACCTCGTCTTCACCGGCTGGGATATCTTCGGCGGCAACCTCTACGACGCCGCCAAGACCGCCGAAGTGCTCGACCGCGAGACCCTCGAAACCATCCGCCCGTTCCTCGAATCCATCGAGCCGATGCCGGCCGTCTTCGACCAGCATTACGTCAAGCGGCTCACACCCAAGAAGGTGAAAGTCGGCAAGAACAAGTGTGACCTCGCCAACCAGATCCGCAACGACATCGCCGAGTTCAAGACCAAAACCGATCGTCAGGTCATGATCTGGTGCGGTTCGACCGAGATCTTCATGGAGCAGACCGCCGTGCACCAGTCGCTCGCGGCCTTCGAAAAGGGTCTCGTCGATGACGACCCCGGCATCACGCCCTCGATGATGTACGCCTGGGCCGCGCTCAAGGAAGGAATCCCCTTCGCTAACGGCGCCCCCAACCTTACCGTCGATATCCCCGCCCTGCAGGAGCTCTCAAAGCAAATGGGCGCGCCCATCTGTGGCAAAGACTTCAAGACCGGGCAGACCTTCATCAAGACCGTCCTCGCGCCCGCCTTCAAGACCCGCATGTTGGGCGTCGCCGGCTGGTACTCCACCAACATCCTCGGCAACCGCGACGGCGAGGTCCTCGACGACCCCGAGTCCTTCAAAACCAAGGAAGAGTCCAAGCTCGGCGTGCTCGACATCATCCTGCAGCCGGATCTCTACCCCGAGCTCTACAAGGACCTCTACCACAAGGTCCGCATCAACTACTACCCGCCCCGCGGCGACAACAAAGAGGGCTGGGATAACATCGACATCTTCGGCTGGCTCGGCTACCCCATGCAGCTTAAGGTCGACTTCCTCTGCCGCGACAGCATCCTGGCCGCGCCGCTCGCGCTCGACCTGGTCCTCTTCATGGACCTCGCCGCCCGCACCAGCACGCTCAAGAGCCTCGGCATCCAGGAGTGGCTCAGCTTCTACTTCAAGGCGCCCGACAGCGCCAAGGGCGTCTATCCGGAGCACGACCTCTTCATCCAGAACATGAAGCTGAAAAACACCCTCCGCCACATCATGGGCGAGGACCTGATCACGCATCTCGGCCTCGACTACTACGGCGACTAGCCTCGATCGTTCATGGGTGCCCCATGTCCGGCGGCTTCAAGCCGGACGTGGGGTTTCTCTTTTGCAACTCACTCGGTGGTCGTCATCAACCGCCCCCATAGCTCCTTGATCCCCGTACCCTTCTCCGCACTCACCGGCAGCACCTCCGCCACCTCATGCGCCTTCCTCAGCGCAGCCAGCGACTTCTGCAGCACATTGCTCGAAATCCGGTCAGCCTTCGTCCCAACAACCAGATAAGGCCGCTGCATCTCTTGAAAAAACCGGATCAGCGTCGTATCCGACGCCTGCGGCGGAATATTCGTGTCCACCAGGCAAACCCCAAGCGCAAGCGTCTCCCGCTCGGCCAGATAAGGCTCGATAAACCGCGGCCACTCCTGCGAGATCGCCTTCGAGATCTTCGCGTAGCCGTAACCCGGCAGGTCGGCAAAGATGAGCGCGGGCCGCGTCTTGTTCGGCTCATGCAGCGCAAAGAAGTTGATAGCGCGCGTGCGCCCCGGGGTCGACGACGTATGCGCCTGCTTCGACCCCAGCAGCGCGTTGATCAACGAACTTTTACCGACATTCGACCGGCCCAGAAACGCGATCTCCGGCGCCCCGTACGTCTTCGATTCAGCAGGGAAGTGCTCAGGCGCGGTGGCCGACAGCAGAAAAACAGGCGATAACTTCATCCCCTAAGTCTACGCGGCACCGCTCTGTAAGGAGAGCTCCGAGCTCACAGCTCTTTAGCTGTCTTGCCATTGAAGAACCTCGCCAGTCGACGCAGCCATTCAAGCAAGCAAAAGCTCCAAGCTGACAGCTCTTCAGCTGTCAGCTCACGAGTCAAGTCTTACCGCGAAACAGCCTCACGCAGCCTGAAGGTAATCACCGATTCCGGCCGGATCACAACGTCCTTGCTGCCCGTCGTGCTCGCAGCCGTTCCAGCGCCCGCTCCCGCCAGCCCGCCAATCAGCGCGCCTTTGCCGCCACCTGCAATACCGCCGATGATCGCGCCCAAGCCACCACCGCCGCCGATGAAGGCGCCGGTGCGCTTGCCACGGCCCTTGTTCCGCAGCACGTATTCGCTGGTATGAACCGGAACGCGGTCGATTGCGGTCAACACAACCCCGATCTCGCCCGCCCCCTTAAACGTGCCCTTGTTCTTCTCGCTCACCACCTCACCGGCAACCGGCGTTCCGCGCTCGAAGACCACGGTTCCATGGCTCACCACCGGCCGCTCCAGCACACCGCTGAAGTGCTGGCCATCTACATCGCCTTTCGAGGAGACTTCCTCCGTCGTGCGGATCGTCACCGCAGTCCCCGCCGGAGCCGTCCGAACCACAGGAGCAACGCGTTCAATCGGCGCCGGACCTCCTGAATTCGCCCCATTTTGCCCCGCAGGCGGATAATTCGGCTCGGCTGCAATCCTCGCGCCGTTCGGTCCCACAGGTGCCGGTGAGGGGGCCGCACCCGTAGCACCCAGCGTCCCGCCCGCCGCGCCCACCGGCGAGCCGTCGGAGTTCACCATCCCATTCGTGCCGCCCGTGGCATTCGGATTTGCATTTTGAACCGGGGCAGCCTTCTTGCTGCATCCTGTCCCCAGCCCGATTGAGAGTACCGCAACCGCGGCCCACACCTGCATCCGTTTCATCGCACGCTCCGGAAAAAAAAGAATAAGTTTAGGAAAACAAAGGACGCGTCAGGAACGACGCGTCCTTTGTACCTTGAGATGAGTTTTCGCTAGCGGAGGGTGCCACCGATAAACGTATCTCCCGCCTGCCCCTTGATCCGCACGACGAACACAACGTCGTCTCCGGGTTTCAGTTGGCTGACGATACGGTTGTAGCTGGCCATGTCCGTAACCGGCATCTTGTTGATCTCCGTCACGATATCGCCCTGCGCCAGGCCGATATCGTCCGCGAACGATCCCGGCGTGACCGAGGTGATGGTGACGCCGCCCGCAATGTTCATCTTGCTCGCAGCGGCTGCCGGAATAGCTGTTACGCTGATGCCCAGCTTGGTCTGGCCAGCGTCAGGCGGTGCCGGCTGATCGTCCTGCGGCGCCTGCCCGCCCGCGAGATCCGCGTAGATCTTGGCGCGGTCGCCGATCACCACCGAGGCCGTCATCTGCTTGCCATCGCGCAGGTAGCCGATCGTCACCGAACTCCCCACCTTGCGCGCGGAGATGTCGTTCACCAGGTCGTCACCGTTCTTGATATGACGTCCGTCGATCGACACCAGGATGTCGCCCGGCTTCAGGCCCGCCTTCGCCGCACCCGCATTCGGTACCACCGAGCCGACGATCACGCCGCCGCTCGAGAAGCCGTACATACGCGAGACGGCCGAGTTCTGCTGCGCCTGGAACTGAATACCAATCGATCCCCGGATCACCTTGTGCGTCGGGCCGATCAGGTCGTTGTACACCTTTGCCAGGACATTCGAGGGCATCGCGAAACCCACGCCCTGCGAGCCCATCGACTGGGTGTAGATCGCGGTGTTCATACCGATCACCGCGCCAGTCATATCCACCAGCGGGCCGCCGGAGTTACCCGGGTTGATGGCGGCATCCGTCTGGATAAACTTCTGGAACTGGTTGATGCGTCCGGTGCTCTCGTCCCGGTCATCGATCGAACGATCCTTCGCTGACACAATACCCGCAGAGACCGTCTGCGACAATCCGAACGGGCTGCCGATCGCCAAAACCCAGTCGCCCACCTGTGCGCCGTCCGAGTTGCCGAGCTTGACCGTCGGAAGCGGTGTCTTCGTATCGATCTTGATCACCGCAATGTCGGTCTCAGGATCGACGCCGACCACCGTCGCCGGGTGCCCCTGCATGCGGCCGCCGCCGTCGTCGGGCTCACCGGCAAGCTTCACATAGATGCGGTCGGCCTTGTCGACCACATGGTTGTTCGTCAGAATGTAACCGCGCGAATCGATGATAAAGCCCGAACCGAGCGCCTGGCGCTCTCCGCCGCCCGCGCCGCCGCCATCCTCATCCTCGCCCCCGCCCCCGCCGTTAGGATTCTGGCCGCCGAAAAAGCGGTTGAAGAAGTCCTGCATATCGCCTTGATCCGGCGCGTTCTGCCCGTTCTTGCCGCTGTGCGGATTCCGCGGCGCCTTCGCCTGCTTCGGGATCTCCTCGGTGTTGATGTTGACGACCGCGGGACCGTCCTGCTTCACAATCTGCGAGAAGCCGTTCGAAAGCGTAACCGGGTTCGGAATCACAATCGGGCGGGCGTCGGAGGAGTCGACCTGCTGCTCGGCCGCGCCGACGTTGCGGGTAAGGACGGAGCCGGCCAGGATGCCGACCGTCAGCGTCGTCAGCAGGGTGAAGGTGGAGGCGAGGCGATGTTGCTGGACACGCTCGAAGAGGCTCGGTGCTTTCGGTGATTCCATGTGCGGGGGAAACCTCGTATTAGCTTCTTGCTGCAAGCTCCCGGCTGCTTGCCCGGGGCCGGTGTAAATTTCTGGCCGATGTCGGCTTTCAGCAACAGTATAGATGCGCTCAAGCTGCACGTGCTTCTGTGACTGGACGCGACGGTTGATTAGACGCGGGTTTGGCTGCAAAAGTGGCGGCGTTCTGGGGTTCTGTTTTGGTCCGGCAGGATACTGCCGCTGGCTACGCTGGAATCTCGGTCGTGTGCGCGGCAGGCGCGAACTCAATCACCACAATGCCGAGCAGGATCAGCGCAGCGCCCACAAGCGAACGCCGGCCGAGGCTCTCATGCAGGAACAAAAGCGCGGTAAGCCACGCAAACACCGGTTCAAGCGTCAGCAGAACCACCGTATGCGTCGGCGGCAGGTGCTGCTGCGCGTAACTTTGGATCGTAAACGCTGCCGCCGTGGCAAAGACCGCGCAGATCATCAGCGCGACGACAACGGTCAAGTTGAACCGAACGTGCGGGTGCTCAAGCGGAAGTGTCAGCAGCATAAACAGGGTAGCGCCCGCAATCTGCAGCGTAGCCAGCAAACCCGAATCGATTCCCGGCGAAACCCGCGCGAGCGTCAGCAGATGCGCCGCAAACGCGATCGCACAGCCCAGCGTAATCACATCTCCAACCGCAAGGTTCCCAGTCAGGTTCCGCAGCGTCGTTCCGGCCGGCGTCGTCAGGTACAGAAGCCCGGTAAACGCCGCAAACGCTCCAACCGCCGCGAACAGCCCCGGACTTGGCGTATTCCTCGGCCGAAAAGCTGGAACTAGCGTGAATGCCGGCACGAACACCACAACCATCCCCGTGATGAACGCCGATTTCGCGGGCGTGGTCAGCGTCAGACCGAACGTCTGGAACTGGTAGCCGACTCCCAGGAACAAACCCGCCAGCGCTCCGGCACCAAGCTGCCTGCGTGTAATGCCACGAAGTCGCTTGCGATTGACCACCGCCAGGACAATCGTCGCAAGTCCCATGCGCAGAAGGTTGAACAGCAACGGGCTCGTCGAGGCCAGCGCTGCCTTCACCAGCACAAACGTGCTCCCCCAAACGAACACGACAAACAGCAGCAGCAGATGCGCTTTCGTGGTGTCGGACGTGCGGGACGGCATCGTTAGAAATCCCTCAGGCGTAGAACCAGGCGCTCGCGCTAAACCTCTACGCAGTGGCGGGAGTCTTCGTGGTGAGAGTGATGCCCAAAGCCTTCATCACTGCCAGCGTGGTCTTCAGCGTCGGATTACCTCTTTCACTAAACAAGCGGTAAAGCTGCTCGCGAGAAAGACCCGTCTGCTGCGCAATCTGAGCCATCCCCTTAGCCCGGGCCACGACCCCAAGCGCATGGGAGATGTAGCCGACATCGTTCGTCTGAAAGGCCTCGGCCATGAAGGCAGCAACCGCTTCATCTGAGGCCAGGTCCTCGGCAGGGTCGTACGTTGTAAGTCTCTCAGTCATTGGGTTCCCTCCACTTCACGAGCGCTGTGATTTAGAAAACACCACGAACCAGTCGAACAATTACAAAGCTACTTCGCCGAGTACACCGTCTGTCCGCCTACGATCGTGCGCAGCACCCTCGTCCCAAGCAGATCATGCGCCGGAACCGTCGTAATATCCCGGTCAAGCACGATGAAGTCGGCGAGAAAACCAGGCTCCAGACGCCCCTTGCGATCTTCGCGAAACTCAGCGAACGCCGAAGCCTGCGTATACGCGTAGATGGCCTCATTCAGCGAGATTCGCTGCTCGGGATGAAACGTCATCGTGCCCGCCTCATTCCGGCGCGTCACCGCCGCGTACAGCCCGCGGAACGGGTTGATCGACTCGACCGGATAGTCCGTCCCAAAGGCCAGCGTCACGTGGTGGTCCAGCATACTCCGCCACGCATACGCATACTTCGAGCGCTCAGGCCCCAGCCGCTGCGCCGCCCAGTTCATATCGGTCAGCAGGTGCGAAGGCTGCATGGAAGCAATCACGCCAAGCTGCTCGAACCGGTCGAAGTCGCCCGGAAGCAACACCTGCGCGTGCTCGATGCGGAAGCGAAAGTCGGCAGGATTGTAGGTCGCCGGACGCCGGTTCGGCTCGGCTGACGTAACCAGATTCGACTCGGTAACGATCTCTCCATCAGGATCGGTCTTCGGGGCGGCGGCGGCGGCCGGTGCCGGTGCGTTCGCCGGAACGCCCACCTGCTCGGCGGACGCGAAGGCATTCAGCGCCATGGTGTTCGCCTCGTCGCCGATGGCGTGGAACCCGAGCTGAAAGCCCGCGGCGGCCCTGGCCTCGGACATCTGGTTCAGCTTGTCCTGCTCGTACCGCGGAATGCCGGAGTTGTTCGGGTCATCCGAGTACGGCGCCGCCATCGCAGCCGTCCGCGACCCTAACGACCCATCCATGAAGCCCTTCAACTGGGTAAGGTGCAGCAGCGGATCGTTGCGGTCATGCGATGCGTAGCGTTCCTTGAGGATCGGCAAGGGAAGGTTGAAGTCGACCCACTCCGCGAACCGCAGGTGCAGCTTGCCCTCATATTCCATCTCCCCGAGCGCGAGCCAGTCCTCCCACGCGGAGAAGTCCTGCACCGACGTGACGCCGTGGGACAGCGCATCGTCGATCGACAGTTGAAGCGCCTTGCGCCGGGTCGCCGGGTCGGGCGGCGGCACATGCTTGTAGAGGATATCGATCGCCGGCGCTTCGCGAATGATGCCGGTTGGAATGCCGTTGGCGTCGCGATCGATCTTGCCGCCGGCCGGGTCGGGCGTCGGAGTCGAAATGTTTGCCGCGGCCAGCGCGGCGGTATTTGCCACCACAATATGCCCGTCGGTGCGATAGAAGACGGCCGGGTGTCCCGCCGTCACCTTGTCGATATCCTGGCGCGTGGGCAGTTGCTGCGAGGGCCACTTGGTGTGGTCCCAGCCGGAGCCCACAATCCACTGCCCGGGCGCGGCCTTGGCGGTGTACGCGGCAATCCGCGCCTGCATATCCGCAAGCGACGTCGTGCCGTCAAGGTCGACGGTCAGGCGCTGCTGGCCGGCGTCCGCCATGTGCGTATGCGCGTCGTTGAAGCCCGGCATCACAAACGCTCCATGCAGGTCGACCACCTGCGTGTGCGGACCCTTCAGCCGGAGAATCTGCTCATCTGTGCCCACCGCAACGATGGTCGAGTTCGTAACCGCAATCGCCTGGACGCGATCCGGCGTCGGGCTGGAGTCATTCGCGCGCAGATGCGCCCCGGTCAGAATGTTGCCGTGCAAATAGACCGCATTCGGCGAGGTGTCTTGCGCCTGAACGCACGCGGCCGCGCAAAAAAGAAAGGCGAGGATAAGTCTGGAGGTCACGAGTTGAGTGTACTTGGCTGGGAGATAAAGTGAGTACACGGATAAGACGGATCAAGAACGGATCAATAGAAATGATTTTCGATTGGTGCGGCTGCGGCCATTACGTTGCCACCAACCGCTTCAGACATCCGTTCCTTATTCCTCCTATCCGTGTACTCACTTCCTACGGAGCGGCAATAGATTGCGTAAGGTCCAGCAGCGTAAGCAGAATGCGCCGCAGTGCCGTCTCGCGTCCCGTCGGGTCGTACCATTCGGCCAGCGTGTGGATTCCGCCACCGGTCCCGCCGGCCGCCAGCGCAGCCGCCGGAATGCCGAGCGACAGTGGAATATTGGCGTCCGTCGAGCCGAGCCGCAGTTCCGTCCGCAGATTCAGGTGTCGGTCGACGGCCCGCAGGGTGTCGAGAAGCGGGGAATCGGCGGCGAGTGTTGCAGCAGGCCGGTCGCCAATCTGTGCGATATCCAGAACGATCTCAGCATGCGGGCTCGCAACGGCGGTGAAGGCCTGGTGGATAAGCGCCGCGTGCGCGTCCAGCTGCGCCGGGTCGGTCGAGCGCAGGTCCAGGTCAACCCTCGCCGATTGCGGGATGGAGTTGATCGACGTGCCCCCGGTGATATGCCCAGGGCTAAGCGTGGTGCGCGCTTCGTCGGACGCAGCACTGGGGTTAATGGTGGGAACATCGGCGAGCGCGGTCAGCGCACGGGCGACCAGCGTGATCGGGTTGGGCGTCGTGGCGTCGGACCACGAATGCCCCCCCGGCCCGGAGACGGTCACGCGAAACCGCCGGCTGCCCAGCGCGCGGGTCACGGCCGCGGCAGTTCCCGAGCCTTCGAGCGGCAGCGCGGCCGCGATGCGCCCGGCATACGGGCCGCCGGCAAACAGGTGGCGCATCCCGCGCAGGTCGCCTTCGCCCTCCTCGCACGTATTTGCGGCGAAGAGAATCGGCAGCGGCGGGACGATGCCCGCGAATCGCAACGCTGCGGCTATGGCGAGCAGCGCGGTCAGTCCGGCACCGTTGTCGCATGCGCCTGGCCCTTCGATCCTCGATGTATCCTCCGGCTCGCGGGGCGTGGTCTCCGTCCCCGCGGGGAACACGGTGTCCAGATGCGCGGAGATTAGAATGAAGGGCCGGAGCGGGTCGGAATCCTTCGTGGCACCGAGATCCGGCTCGCCTGGCAGTTCGGCCAGTGCATTCCCTGCGCCGTCGAGGTGCGGATTTCGAAGCCCGAGAGCCTGAAACCTCTCCACAAACCAGGCAGCGCGCGCGGATTCTGAAAACGTCGGAGCCGGGATCGCGAGAAACTCCAACTGCCATTGCCGCAGCTGCGGCTGGTGCAGGTGCAGCCAGTGAAACGCCCGGTGCACAGCCGTCTGCGTGGCAAGCCGCGTGATGCGAAGCTGCGCGAGCGAGGTGCGGGCGGTGGTCATGGCTGCAGCTCCGCCGCGGCTTCAGCCTCGGACGAGGGACAAGAATCCTGAGCTGACGACGAGTTAGCTGTAAGCTCACAGCTCTCAGGGTATTCGACGCTGACAAGAAAGAGCCCGCGTGCGGGAGCGGTCTGCCCCGCGGCGGCCCTGTCCTTCGCCGCCAGGATCTCCAGAATCGCATCCGGGTCGAGGCGGCACGAAGCCGCGTCGACGAAGGTTCCAACCAGATTCCGGACCATGTGGTGGAGGAAACCCGAGCCCGTCACCCGATAAATCACCAGTCCGTCTTCACGCGTGAACTCAGACTGGTACATCGTCTTCGTTCCCGGACGCTTCGGCTCCTCAATCTCACAATCGCCCGCACTGCGTGCCGCAACATCCGGGTCCGTGGCGGCGAAGCTGGTGAAGTCGTGCGTCCCAAGAATATGCGCGGCTGCGCGGTTGCCGAGCGCCAGGTCGATATGCCACGGGCAATCCCAGGCGTACGGCGCGACCGTCGGCGGGCAGATCCGGTCGGGTTCAGCGCGGCTTGCCAGCGCCGGATTCGAAACTCGCGGAAAGATACGGTACTCGTACGTCTTGCGCCGGGCGGAGTGGCGCGCATGAAAGCTGGGGTGGACGTGCTCACAACGCAGCACGCGGATCGCGGCAGGCAGCGCGCGGTTCAGGGCGCGCAACAGGTTGGCCGGCGGAATCTTCGCGTTCAGCGTAAAGCTGGCGACCTGCCCCAACGCGTGCACCCCGGTGTCGGTGCGGCCCGAGCCCTGCGGCAGAACCGTCTCGCCCGTGACGTGGTGCAGCGTCGCGGCGAGGGTGCCCTGGATCGTCGGCAGGTTCGGTTGCACCTGCCAGCCGTGGAAGGCGGTGCCATCGTATGCGAGGGTTAGGGACCAGTGGCGCATCTCGTTCCCTAAGGGTAACGGTTCGGACGATGGGATGCGGCCGAGTCGATTGATATAGTGAAGGCATTCCTTCTGATGCGATCTGTGGCGCGATCCGGAGATTTTTGGAACCGTTGGGCGCGGGTGTGCGTAGAAGGGTCTATCAGTGAGATTTTCAAGGCCGTCCGCATCGGTTCAGAGGCTGAGATTTAGAGTCGTTTGGGCGCGCTGGCGCGTCTAGTGGATGACTCCGACAAGTGATTCTGCAGTCCCATCCGGGGCTGCGTCAATCTGTTCGAGTATGTGCAGGCTTGGAGAGCGAAGCGTGAGATTGAACGATTTGAAGGCGGGGGCGAGCGTCGGGCTGGTGCTCCTCGGAACGGTAGGACAAACGGTACAGGCGCAGCAGGCTGGGCAGACCACCACCGTGCAGCAGCAGACCGGGGCGCAGACGCAAACCAGCCCCACAAAGGCCGCCGCGCCGCAACCAGTGCAGAACGACACCACCGGCACGCCCGGGCTGCCGCAGGCGCCGAAGCCGACCCTGACGCAGCCCCTGTACCTGCGCGACACGACCAAGGACTACACGCAGTTGCGTAAGTTCTCCTTCAAGGACCCCTTCTCCTGGTACAAGCCGACCGACGTTCCGGAGCCGAGACTGAGCAACACCGGCCAGCTTTCGGACCTGCTGCACGACGGCAAGCTGTATCTCAGCCTGTCCGACGCCGTCACGCTCGCGCTTGAGAACAACTACGACATCGCGATCGCGCGGATCAACCTCGACATCGCCGATACCGACCTGCTGCGCGCCCGCGCCGGCGCCACGCTGCGCGGTGTCTCGACCGGCCTGGTCACCAATACGCTCGGCGGATCCAGCTCCACCATCACCGGCGGCGGCGGCCCGGGCGGAACGAGCTCGGCCTCGGGCGGCTCGGGTTCGGGCGTGGGCGGCATCGTCCTCAGCACGAACGGCGGCGGCCCGCTGCCCTACAGCTTCGACCCTGCGCTTACCGGGACCGGCGAGTGGCAGCGCGCGACCTCGCCGGCCAGCGGCGCCCTCAGTCCCGCCTCCTACACCGACACGTGGACAGGAGACGTTGGCTATCAGCAGGGGTTCAGCTCGGGCACGCTGATGAATGTCACCTTCGACAACACGCGCCAGACGACCGACAACCCCTTCAGCTCGTTCTCGCCGCTGCTCGATAGCTCCTTTCAGGTCATGGTCACGCAGCATCTGCTGCAGGGCTTCGGCCCGAAGATCAACCGGCGTTTCATCGTCGAAGCCACCAACGACCGGCGGATTACAGACTCCGGCTTCCGTCAGCAGGTCATCTACACCGTCACCCAGGTGGAGAGCATCTACTGGTCGCTGGTCAGCGCCTACGAAGACGAACAGGCAAAGGAACGCGCGCTCAACCAGTCCACTCAGTTGACCGCGGACAACCGCAAGCAGTTGGAGATCGGCACCCTGGCACCGCTCGACGTCGTCACGTCGGACTCGCAGGTGGCGACCGATAAGCAGGCGCTCATCCAGTCGCAATCGAACCTGGAGTACCAGCAACTGCTGATGAAGCAGGCGATCGCGCGCAACCTCAACGATCCTCAGCTGGCGAGCGCGCCGGTCGTCCCGACGGACCGGGTCAGCCTCGACCGGCTGCCGGAGGAAGATACGCCCGTTGAAGACCTGGTCAAGCAGGCGTTCGCGCTCAACCCGCAGATCGAGCAGGCCGTCCTCAACATGGATAACAACCACATCACCATCCGCGGCGAGAAGAACGGCCTGCTGCCGATTGTGGACCTCTTCGGCTTCTACGGTGGAAGCGGCGTCGGCGGCTCGCAGGTGCCTTGCAACGCGACCACAGAGGCCTTCGGCTGCAATCCAGCCACCGCGCTGACGACGCAGGGCTACAACACGATCCTCGGCCATGCGCTCAACAATAGCGCGCCCAACTATGGCGTCGGCGTCAACGTCAACATCCCGCTTCGCAATCGCGTCGCCCAGGCCGATCAGGCGCGTTCGCAGATGGAACTGCGCCAGAGCGAGATGCGGCTGCAGCAGCTTTACACGCAGATTCGTATCCAGGTCATCAACGCCCAGTATGCCTTGACCAACGACCGCGCCAACGTAGTCGCGGCCCAGACCGCGCGCGACTTCAACGCGCAGTCGCTTGAGGCAGAGCAGAAGAAGTACAAGCTGGGCGCTTCGACCACCGCCAACGTCCTGCAGCAGGAACGCACGCTGGCGCAGGGCGAAAACAACCTGATTGCGGCCACGGCGGCTTACGCCAAAGACCGCTCCGCCTTGCAGCAGATTCTTTCGAACACGCTCGATCGCTACGGCATCTCGCTGGTCGATGCGGCCAGCGGAACCGTCACGCAGAAGCCCACCATCCCCGGACTGACCGCGCCCAAGCCTCCCGCGCCGCCCAAGCCGCTGACGGCAACTCCGGCTTCTTCACCGCAGTAACCAGCCATGTCCTGCCGGAGGGCCGCCCTGACCGCGGGCGGCGCGTACTCCGTACACCGGCAGCTTCGCGTCTCCCTCCCGTTGGTCGGCACAAAAGGTGTGTGCCGACCAACGGAAGGACCACGCGAAGCCCAATACCGCACGAAGTGCCGCCCGTCCGGCAGGACAGTATTCTTAAAACATGAGTAATTTGCCCTTGAACAACCTGGCAGCCTCGCGTTCAGCGTACCTCCGTTCGGCGATGGCGCAACCCGTGCAGTGGATGGAATGGGGCCCCGAAGCCTTCAGCGAAGCGCAGCGCCGAGACAAGCCCATCCTCCTCGATATCGGTGCCGTCTGGTGCCACTGGTGCCACGTCATGGACCGCGAGAGCTACGAAGACGCGGAGACGGCCCGCATCATCAACGAACACTTCATCGCGGTAAAGGTCGACCGCGACGAGCGGCCCGACGTCGACGCGCGCTACCAGGCCGCCGTCGCGGCAATCAGCGGCCAGGGCGGCTGGCCGCTCACAGCCTTCCTCACTCCGCACGGCCTCCCCTACTTCGGCGGCACGTATTTTCCGCCCGTCGACGGCCACGGCCGGCCCAGCCTGCGCCGTGTCCTGATGACCATGGCCGAGGCCTACGAGCGCCGGCGCGACGAGGTGCTCGATTCAGCCGGAAGCGTCATGGCCGCGATCGAGCACAACGAATCCTTCGACGGCAGCGCCAAGGATCCGGGCGCCGAGCTCACCGCCAAGATCATCGCGTCCGCGTTGCAGCAGTTCGACCCACGGCACGGCGGCTTCGGCTCGCAGCCGAAGTTTCCCAACTCGGGAACGATTGACCTCCTCCTCAACGAGGCCACTAAAAACAGGGCTCAGGGTTCAGGGCTCAGCGACCAGGCGCGTTTGGCAGCGATGATGACCTTGGAAAAGATGTCCAAGGGCGGCATCTACGATCACCTCGCCGGCGGATTCCACCGCTACTCGGTCGATGAGCGCTGGGTCGTGCCGCACTTCGAAAAAATGGCGTACGACAACTCCGAGCTATTGAAGAACTACGTCCACGCCTACCAGGCCACGGGCGAGCCCGAATGTGCGCGCATCGCGACAGAAATCGTCGGCTGGGTGGACGCCGTGCTGAGCGACCGCGAGCGCGGCGGCTTCTTCGGCTCACAGGACGCAGACGAATCGCTCGACGACGACGGCGACTACTGGACATGGACTCGGCAGGAAGCCGCGGCGGTGCTCACGCCCGAAGAGCTCAAGCTTGCCGGCGACTTCTTCGACATCGGGGAACTCGGCGATATGCACCACAATCCGCTCAAGAATGTCCTCCACGTCGAACAGCCCCTGCCGGTCGTCGCGAAGAAGTACGGCGTGGAGATCGAACAAGCGGCGGAGTTGGTGCGCGGTGCCAAGGCCAAACTCCACGCCGCGCGCTTGCAACGCAGAACACCCTACGTGGATAAGACCGTGTACGCGGGCTGGAACGGCATGATGTGCTCGGCCTACCTGCTCGCCGGCCGGGTGCTGGGCTCGAAGTCCACCATCGCGTTCGGGTTGAAGTCGCTCGACAAAGTCCTGGCCAGCGTTAAGAAGGAGAACCCAAACCTGGGCCACGTAGTCTGCTACGGAGATGGCGAGCCGCCCAGCGCCAGCTTGCCCGGCGTGCTCGACGACTATCTGTTCGTCGCCCACGCCGCGCTCGACGCCTGGGAGGTCACCGGAGAATACCGCTACTTCGAAGCCGCTCTGGAACTGGGCGAATCCGCAGTCGCCCGCTTCTACGACGAAGAGCACGGCGGTTTCTTCGATACGGAGCCGCAAGGCGAAGAAAAACTCGGTGCCCTCACCGCGCGGCGCAAGCCGCTCCAGGATGCACCCACTCCGGCTGGAAACTCAGTAGGCGCGGCGCTCTTGCTGCGGTTGCACGCGCTGACCGGCCGCGAAGACTTCCGCGCCCGAGCGAAGGCTACCCTCGAATGCTTCGCCGGCGTCGTCGAGCACCTGGGCCTCTATGCGGCCAGCTACGGCCTTGCCCTGCAGCAGATGGTCGAGCCTCCCGTGCAAGTCGTAGTCATAGGCGTCGCCGCCGACGCGGATTCCCTGGAACGCGAGGCGCTCCGCGGCTATCGGGTCAACAAATCCGTCATCCGTCTGCGCCATATCGGGACGCAGTTACCCCCAGCCCTGGCTGAAACGATCCCTCACCTGCCGCAGCAGCAGGGAGCCTTCGCCATAGTCTGCACCGGCTTTACGTGCGGTCTCCCGATCAACTCCGTCGCGGATCTTCGAGAGTCGCTCGCACCCCGACCGAAAAAAACTATTAGCTGAAAGCTATCGAGCTCTCAGCTCACAGTTCAAGCCTCTTGCCCTACAACCCCCGCTTTAGCTCTTCACAAGCGGCTGCTGCGCGGGCGTAGCCGTCGGATCAGGCGCCGCCTGCTGCTGCGCCAGCAGCAGCATATTCGCAGGATCAACCCCAAGCGGAATCCGCTCCTGCTTGAACGCTTCAATAATCCGGTTACGGAACGCCCGCAGCAGATCGTCCTTCTGCGCCACACGTACCCGTGCGCTCACCGAATACGTCAGCGTCCGCCCGGAGATACTGTCCACCCCCGAGACCCCCGGCTCGCCGAGAATGCCGCTCTTGAACGGTTCGACCGCGTGAACCGCCTGCGCAATGGTTTTGAGGATCCCAAGCACACGCGCAGAATCAGCCGAAGCATCCACCGCAACACTCAGAGAGGCCACCGCGAAGTCGCGCGACAGGTTGGACACGGTCGCGACCTGCGAATTCGGAACAATGTAAAGCGTGCCGTCCCCGTCCCGCAGCCGCGTCAGCCGCAGGGTCAGGTCCTCAACCGTGCCCGTAAGCGACGCAATCTTCACCGTTTCGCCAACGTTGTACTGATCCTCCACGATGATGAACACGCCATTGATAATGTCTTTGAACAGCGATTGCGCGGCCAAACCGATGCCGACCCCAATAATTCCCGCCGAAGCAAGCAGCGGTTCGATGTTAATGCCCAGCAGCTTCAAAAACTGAAGGAACAGAATAAATCCAAAGACGCTGAACGTCGTTGCGCGGAGGATCGACGCCATGGTCCGGAGCTGCGCGCCCCGATGGGCTTCCATACGTTCCCGCCCCGCAACCTTGCGCATGCGAGTCACAAAGAATTTCACCAGGCGCTCGGCAAGGAAGAGAAAGAACAGGACGACGACGAACTTCGGGAGGCGATCCTCCACCATTACGATTACGCGCTGATGCCAGTCTGCCTTGACGGTCTCCCACACCGAAAGTGGGATGGATTGCTGCACTCGATCGACGTTGGTTACGACTGTGTGAAGAACAGGTTGCAGGAACAGAGTTAGGTCTCCTTCTGTTGAACTTACAGGGTTTGATTGCAAGTTCGAGCGCGGTAGCTGAGAATGAGACGCAAAACGGGCGGCTGAGGAAGCCGGCGTTGGGAGAGAGCGATGAGCGGGTTACGGTTGGCAGTGGCTGTTCTAGGGTTGGTTCTGGGCTTGAGCGGGTTCGCCGATGCACCACGAGCACGACAAAATGTGACCCCGCAGCGGCCGCAACTGGGCGCCGACGGTCTCCCTCCCCTGGGGCCCGATCTGACCCCTGCCCAAAGAGAAAAGCAGGAGAAGCTGCAGAACGACGACCGGCAGAAGCAGCTCCTTGCCGATACCGATCGGCTGCTGCAACTCGCGACGGAGCTGCACTCGGATGTATCCAAAACGAGCAAGAACGTCCTGTCCGTGGAGGTCATCAGGAAGGCCGACGAGATCGAGAAGCTGGCGCACTCGGTGAAAGTGAAGATGAAAGGCTAAGCGGCAAGCCCTGCTCTTGCCAGAAGCACCTCCTACCAGCGGTTCTGGGGGAGTTCCTTCGGCCGTTCTCCGCGCAGACCTCTCCACAGCTGGAAGGTATCTCTGTAGAACGAGCCCAGAAGCGCCGCTCCAGCAAGAATGAGGATAACGACGGCACCGAGGCGATTCCCCGCAACGATCAGATTGGTCCAGTTCTTCGGATCCAGAAGTTCTACCATGGTGTTCTGCACTTTCCGCCTCTTAAACAAGGGCGTTTGTTTGGGGCTACGTGCGGGGCGTAAGGAGACTTGCCACCGTGGCCTGCGGCGTCGGCAACGTAGCCGTCAAAGCTGCGGATCCTCGAAGCGCCTGGACCACGGCAGCCGGAGACCACGTCGGGTTTGCTGCAATCAGCAGTGCGGCGGCGCCCGCAACCAGGGGTGCCGAGGCGCTGGTGCCGATCGCCTGAACATACGAAACGTGGCCCAGATTGAAACAGCCGAGTGAGTGCGCCGCATCCGACGGAACGCCCGAAACTGTGGAGAGTTTGCCGTTCGAGCAAGCGCCTGTCACCCATCCGGTCTCGATCTCTGGGCTCGTGGAGGGATTCAGCGCGCCTGCGGTAGGATAGCTGCCGCCCGGCGCCGCGAGCGCATTCAGCGTGGAGCCGCCGTTCGTGTAATAAGCAAGGCTTACCGGCCCCGGCACGCAGGTTGCGCCCGCCTTCAGGTTCTCGGCGCACGCAGGGTTCGTCGAGGCGACTACCGCAAGCACATCGCTGGACTGCGCGGGCAGTTCAATCGTGTGGCCGCCAGATAGGTTCGTGGCGTCGTTGCCTGCGGCAGCAATCAGCACGATGCCGGCATTAAAGGCGGCAGAGGTTGCGCGGTCGAAGACCACCTGCTCGCCGGCACCCGCCCCGGTCGTAACATCCACCAGCGAGCCGAACGACATCGAGACGATATCGGCGCGGTTCGCGATCGCATCCGCGATTCCTTGCAAAAACCAACTCAGCAAGCCGGAGGCTTCGCCGTTCACGCAGCCCGTCGGGTCGGCTGTGGTTGCGACCGCCGGCAGCCGCTCCAGAACCTTGATATTCAGAATGCTGGCGGAGGGCGCGACCCCCGCGACCAGACCAGTGTCAGGGCCAAGCGCGCCCGCAGCCAGTGATGCAGTCCAGGTGCCGTGGCCTTGCTGGTCTGCCGCGGATCCGTCGTCGCACGCGCTCGGGAGCGCAGTCTGGTCGACCTCCGAGAGATTCAGCACCAGGTTCGGAGCAAGATCAGCATGTTCGGCATCCACGCCGGAGTCCAGCACGGCAATACGCACGCCCTGCCCGGTCGTCGTGGTCCACGGGCCGACAGGAGTTTTCGTTCTTCCAACCCGTCCGAAGCCACCCACCTGGCGAACGGCCCACCCCTGCGGCGAGTTATAAAGGCCGTCGGGCGAGGTCTGCAACAGCGGGTTCGGCAGCCTCTGCACGATCACCGCGTGAGCTTTGAGGAGAAGATCCGGAACGATCGCCTCGACGCCTGCTTCCTGCGCAAGTTCCACCCGAGCCCGCTCGGTCAGGGACCCGGCCACGGCAATGCCGAAACGATCGTGAGTGGCGATCAGGCGAGCGCCGCTCTCCGCGAGAACCTGGTCAAGGTTTGCCGGAATCTGGCCATTACGGTAGACGATCAGGTACCGGCCCGGGTCCGAAAGAGCAGCAGGAATAGGAGCCGGCAGGGTCAGCGCGGCGGGCGAGAAGTGAGGGGCCGTTTGGCCCTTGGCTGGAGCGATGAGGACGAGCGAAACCAAAAAAGTGGCAGTCGGAGAAAAAGTGATCAGCAGTTCCGTGGCGAGTCTTGAGAGCATGCAAGGTGTCCTCGGGTGGTTTTAGTTCATGCTTCGTCCATCGGACACACTTCGTTTTGGCACTTTTCCGGCTACAGCTCGTCCGCGGTACGAAGGTACCGTTACCGGAGTCGCCGGCGTACAGCGTCATCGCGCCCAAAGAATCGACGTCTTTGGTTCGCGGAGGAAATCTGACAGGGAAGGGGTCAAAGTGATAGAAATCGGGTGAGGGTACATGAATGTCCGGTGACTCGGGAAGCAGCGTGGCGGTATCGGAGAGGAAGGCTGCGGCCGGCGAGAAGCCGTCCCACGCGCTCTCGAACGAGCAATTGATTGAGTTCTATCGCCTGATGTATCTCTCCCGCCGCACCGACGATCGCGAGATCGTGCTCAAGCGCCAACAGAAGATCTTCTTCCAGATCTCCTGCGCAGGCCACGAAGCCCTCCTCGTCGCCGCGGGCATGGCCCTCAAGCCCGGCTACGACTGGTTCTTCCCCTACTATCGCGATCGCGCCATCTGCCTCGCGCTCGGCAACACCGTCGAAGAGCAGCTCCTGCAGTCGGTCGGTGCCGCAACCGACACCGCCAGCGGCGGCCGCCAGATGCCCTCGCACTGGGCCAGCAAGCGCCTCAACATCGTCACACCCTCGAGCTCCACCGCAACCCAGTGCCTCCACGCCATCGGCTGCGCCGAGGCCGGCCGCTACTTCTCGCAGCACCCCGACGCGGCCAAAAAGCCGGAAGCCGCGACGGACTACCGCGCCTTCAAAGACGTCTCCTTCCACGGCGACGAGGTCGTCTACGTCTCCATCGGCGAGGGTTCCACCAGCCAGGGCGAGTTCTGGGAGTCGCTCAACACCGCCTCGAACCTCAAGCTGCCGGTCCTCTACGTCATCGAAGACAACGGCTACGCCATCTCCACGCCGGTCGAAGCCAACACCCCCGGCGGCAACATCTCCCGCCTTATCGCCAACTTTCCCAACTTCCACTTCGCCGAAGTCGACGGCACGGATCCCATCGCCAGCTACGAGGCCATGGTCGAAGCCGTAGCCTACTGTCGCGCCGGACACGGCCCCGCAGTCGTCCACGGGCACGTCGTCCGCCCCTACTCGCACTCCATGAGCGAAGACGAACGCGACTACCGCGCCCGCGCCGAACTCGACGCCGACGCCCTCCGCGACCCCATCTCCAAGATGCAGGTGTGGCTCCTCCGCGAGCGCATCCTCGACGCAGACGGCATCAACGCGCTCGAGCGCCGCGTCGACCAGGAAGTCCAGGCAGCCGCGGATAAAGCCATCGCCGCCAGTTTCCCAACCGTCGATTCCATCCTCAAGCACCAGTACTCCGAAGACCTCAGCGTCACCGACCCGCTTTTCGCCACCCAGCCCAGCCCCGCGCCCGGCGACGCAACCGAGCGCACCATGGCCGACCTCATCAACACCTGCCTCAAAGACGAGATGCGCCGCGACCCGCGCATCGTCGTCTTCGGCGAAGACGTAGCCGACGCCACCCGCGTGGCCGCCCTCAAGGAAGACAAAGTCAAGGGCAAGGGCGGCGTCTTCAAGCTCACCAGCGGCCTCCAGATCGAGTTCGGCAGCGATCGCGTCTGGAACTCCCCGCTCGCCGAGGCCAACATCACCGGCCGCGCCATCGGCATGGCCGTCCGCGGCCTCAAGCCCGTCGTCGAAATCCAGTTCTTCGATTACATCTGGCCCGCCATGCACCAGATGCGCAACGAGCTCGCCCTCATCCGCTGGCGCTCGAACGGCGCCTTCAGTTGCCCGCTCGTCATGCGCGTCCCCATCGGCGGCTACCTCACCGGCGGCTCCATCTACCACTCGCAGTCCGGCGAAAGCATCTTCACCCACACCCCCGGCGTCCGCATTGTCATGCCCTCAAACGCGCTCGACGCGCTCGGCCTGCTGCGCACCGCCATCCGCTGCGACGACCCGGTCCTCTTCCTTGAGCACAAGCGCCTCTACCGCGAAACCTTCGGCCGCGCCGTCTATCCCGGCCCCGAGTTCTCCATCCCCTTCGGAAAAGCCAAGATCGTCAAGCCCGGCAAGGACCTCACCGTCATCACCTACGGCGCGGTCGTCCCGCGCGCCCTGCAGGCCGCCGTCAAAATCGAGCGAGAGAAGGGAATCAGCGTCGAGCTCATCGACCTCCGCAGCCTCAGCCCCTACGACTGGGAAGCTATCGCCGAAAGCGTCCGCAAAACCAGCAAAGTCATCGTCGCGCACGAAGACATGAAGAGCTGGGGCTATGGCGCCGAGATCGCCGCACGCATCGGCGACGAGCTCTTCCACGACCTCGACGCCCCCGTAAAGCGCGTCGCCGCCATGGACACCTTCGTCGCCTACCAGCCCATTCTCGAAGACGCCATCCTGCCCCAACCCGACGACCTCTACCGAGCCATGGCAGACCTCGCCGCCTACTAAAACCCACCCGCCGACCAAAGGAAGGCCCACGCGAAGCCTCAAAAAGGCGTGCGAACGCCCGCCCCGCGCGCAGCGGGCCCGTCCGGCAGGACGAGCCTTCTCCCCAGGAAGTGGCACAGCAAGTTGTAGCCCGTGGTTGTAGTCTCCTCGAAGGGCCCCGTGTTGGTTTTCCAAGGAGTTGTGATGAGCGATAACGGGCCTGGCTCCCTGGGCTTTCTGCGCACGCGATCTGCCGTCCTCGCCAGCGTCTTATGCGTCGCCGTGGCGCTCTGGCTCGGCGTCGCGAAGCATGGCAGCGTCGCCGCAGCCTGGCAGATGCTGCGCGCCCCGGCCAAAACGCCCCTCTTCATCGACTCCTTCATGCTCACCGATGCCTCCGAGTGCGCGCGCGCCGGCCTCGATCCCTACCTCGTCAGCACCTTCGACCCCATCGGCAGGCTCTTCAACTACCCGCCCATCTGGCTCTCCCTGCGCCACCTCGGCGTAACCAACGCAGCGTCGCTTTGGATCGGCCTCACCCTTGCCGCGATGACCATCGTCGCGATGCTCATGCTCTTCCGCGCGCGAAGCTGGCCCGGCATGCTCATCAGCTTCTTCGCCGTAGCCTGCTGGCCGGTGCTGTTCGCCGTCGAGCGTGGCAACATCGACCAGGTCGTCTTCTTTCTGCTGGTTGCAGGCTTCTTCCTCATCGATCGCTTGAGGCTTCGCTGGCCCTGGGGCGCGGTCCTCGTCGCCCTGCTGACCGTCCTGAAGATCTTCCCGATCATGACCGCGCTAGCCCTGGTAAAAGGCAAGTACGGCCCTCTGCGGGCGCTGCTTGCCAGCCTCTTCGCCGGGGTCCTGCTGATCCTCACCAGCGGTCATCGGCTGCCGCAGATTGTCGCGAATACGCCGCAGGACACCTGGCTCTCCTACGGATCCATGCCGCTGCTGGCGGCTCTCGGCGTCCACGGAACGGCTATGCTGAAGTCGCTGCCCGAAGTATTTTCAGCCGTCCTCGGCCTGGCCGCGCTGTGGGCAGGCTGGTGGAACCGCAAGCCGATGGAGCAGGTCCTCCCGCGTTTCGACCTCGAAAGCTGGCGCGGATGCGTTGCCGTCGCCGGCATCGCCATCTTCTGCTTCACCTTCCTGCGCGGTTCCAGCTACTGCTACCGCCTCATGTTTCTCGTCGGCGTGCTCGCATTGCTGGTCGAAGATCTGGAGCGCCGAGAGTCGCTCAGGTCTTTCTGGACCGCCTGCGCGCTGCTCGGCTTCCTCTGGATCACGCCCAACCACGCGCTGCTCTACCAGCTCTACTGCGGCATCCTTTACGCCGGCTGTTGTGCCTGGCTGGGCGCCGGTCTGGTGCTCGAACTCGAGGCCCTCGGCGACCGGCGCCTCCGCCAGCTCATGGCGGTCAAGGCCTCAGCCTAGTCTTTTCCAATGCCAGCCCGGTCTTTTTCAATTAACCTTCGGCGACAACCCGCAACTTGCCGCGCTTGAACCGGGTTTCCACGAAGGACCGGTGTGCCCCGCGCACGCGGTCTTCGGAGGCTTCGATGGCAAAGGACTTTGGCCGGTTTACGGTAGCGGTCGCCCTGTGCGGCGTAATGGCAGGTCAGCCGCTCTGGGCGCAGGCGCCGGTCGTGCGGGTCGCAACATCCCAAACACAGCCGAAAAACACTCCAGGCCAGCCGCGAGCCCTTCATGCGCTCGATCGCCTCACCTTCGGCCCGCGCCCAGGCGATCTCGCTGCAATCGAATCCATCGGCCTCGACAAGTGGTTCGAGATGCAGCTGAACCCCACCTCCCTCGACGATTCAGCTCTCGAAGCCCGCCTCGCACAGTATCCCGCCATGGGCCTCACCATCGCTCAACTGGAAGCCCGCTACCCAGGCCCGCAGGAGATCCGCCAGATCGTGGCCGGCAAGATAGCCCTCCCCAACGATCCCACGCTCCACGCGATGGTTGCCGATCAGGTCGCGTTCTACCAGCTAAAGAAGAAGAAGGATGCCGCCGCGACGCCTCCCGCTGCTGCGTCCACGCCGGCCGACGCTACCGCCGCACAGAAGCTAACCGCGGACGATACCTCCGCGGACGCCGACGACGCCTCCACCGCCCCAGCCTTCCCAGCAGAGGAACTCCAGCGCATCCTCGCGCTCCCGCCCGACCAGCGCTTCCAGGCCGTCATGGCCATGCCGCCCGGACAGTTAGTCCAGTTCCGCCAGAGCCTCAAAGGCGCGAAGGCAGTCGCTTTGGCCGCGGGCCTCGCTCCCTGGCAGCGCGAGACCCTCGAAGCGCTCCCCGGTTCGCTGCGCATGGTCTCGCTCGAAGAGACGGAATCCCGGGTCGTGCGAGACATCTACTCCGAGCGCCAGCTCCAGGCCGTCATGACCGACTTCTGGCTCAACCACTTCAACGTCTACCTCCGCAAAAATCAGCAGGAGCCGTTCCTCATTCCCGCCTACGAGCGCGTCCTACGCGCCAACGCCCTCGGCAACTTCGAGGACTTGCTCGTCGCGACCGCAAAGAGCCCCGCCATGCTGGAGTATTTGGATAACGCGCGCTCCATCGGCCCCGATTCGCAAGCCGCCGAGCGCGTCAAGAAGGTCGAGGACATGCACCCCGACGCCAGGCTGCCCAAAAACGCCAGCGCCGGCCTGAACGAGAACTACGGACGCGAGCTCATGGAGCTGCACACGCTCGGCGTGAACGGCGGCTACACCCAGGCTGATGTCACCCAGGTCGCCAAGGTCTTCACCGGCTGGACCATCGACAAGGATACGAAGGAGTTCGTCTTCAACGACCGCCGCCACGAGCCCGGCGCCAAGGTCGTGCTCGGCAAAAACATCCCGGAAGATGGCGTCAACGAAGGCTTGGAGGTGCTGCACATGCTCGCGACAAGCCCTGCGACAGCCCACTTCATCTGCCAGAAACTCGCCGTTCGCTTCGTCAGCGACACGCCTCCGCCCGCGCTCGTCAACCGCATGGCCGCCACCTTCCTCGCCAGCAAAGGCGACATCAAATCCGTGCTGCGCACCCTCTGGAACTCCCCCGAATTCTGGTCGCCGGACACACTCCGCGCCAAGGTCAAAACCCCCGAGGAGTTCGTCATCAGCGCGGTCCGCGCCAGCGGCGCCGAGGTCACGAATCCAGCCGCGCTGGTAGCCAGTGAGGCAAAGCTCGGCATGCCCATCTACGGAATGCAGACCCCGAACGGCTACGGCTGGAAGGCTGAGGATTGGGTCAACACCGGCGCGTTGGTCAGCCGCATGAACTTCGCCCTGGTCCTCAGCGCAGGCCGCATCCCCGGCGTTCGCACCGATTGGGACGCTGTCCTCGGCGAACACCAGCCCGGAGTCCTCAACACCTCCTACGATTCCGCACAGGCAACGGCCGCCGCGAAGGAGCAGAAGCTCGAAGCCGCCTTGCTGGAGTTTCCCATCAGCGAGCGCACACGCCAGACCGTCATCGCCCAGGCAAACGACGCCTCCATGACCGAGCAGGCCACAACGCAATTCGACCTGCGAGGCCAGGGCAAAAACCAGGTTCGAGGCTTACCCACGAACATAAAATCACAACCAGACGACCCCCAGGCAGCCGTCATGGCCGGTCTCCTCCTGGGCTCCCCCGAGTTCCAGCGCCGCTAAATCCGCCCATGCTGTGTCGACGCCCGGGTGCCCCATATCTCGCCTTTGCGACATAGGAAGGTAAACTCCCGGGTGCCCCATGTCTCGATTCTGAGACATGGGAAGTAAACTCCCCAAACCAGCCCCATCAGTCAACGCATGTTTGGGCCCGCAAGGCTGTCTTCAGGGCTGAAGGCCCGTACCATACCAGCCTGGGCCGAAGGCCCAGGTACCGGCACACCACAAGCCAAAGCGCTGAAAGCGCGACCTATAAACAAACCGTACGCCGCTATAGAAAACCCCGCTAAGGCGCCGACAACTCATTCCGCCGCGGAAAAGTCGAGATTCGGCCCTTCTCGATCACGAAGATATACGGCTCGAAGCTGACGCGCAGGTCGCACACCTGACGCGTATCGTCCGGATCGGAAGCAGGCACCAGGAACTCCTGGTGACCGAGTTCCACCTTTTTCACCCCTGCCGGCCACGCATGATGCATGGAACACTGCTCATACCTAAGAGCAACGCCGCGCACAGGCGCACCATTCTCGGTCACATTGCCGTACGCCTGATGCTTTACCCGCTCTACCAATACGAACGTTTGAGCCGCGGGCGTGCCGCGATGATGCAGATGCAGAGAATGAGGAGCGGCAGCTGGTGAATGCAACAAGGACAGAAGATTCAAGATGCTCTTGACCGTTCCGATCTGCATGGAAGCAAAGTACCACCTGATTCGGTCAATCACGGCAACTCGAGAAAAGTTTCGGGGTCTAACGTGTCGAGGGTTCCGTTATGAGAAAAGCATTCATCGATCGAAGTAACTGGGGTTGCGATCTCCACGGGCGCGACGCCGCCCGGCGCAGCGGCGCTTCGCGGCGCGGATTCATGAAGGGTGGCGCGCTCGCGCTCGTCGGCACCTCCGTCATCCCCAGCTTTCTGGTCAAGTCCGTCATGGCCGAAGCGACCACCGCCGCAGCCAGCAAAAAGAAGCTCGTCGTCATCTTCCAGCGCGGTGCCGCCGACGGCCTCAACGTCGTCATCCCGTACAAGGAGAAGAACTACTACGCCATGCGCCCCACCATCGCCATCCAGCAAAAGGATGTGCTGGACCTCGATGGCTTCTTCGGCCTGCACCCTCAAATGGCCGCGTTCAAGCCCCTCTACGATCAGGGGCACCTTGCCATGGTTCACGCGGCCGGTTCGCCCGATCCCTCGCGTTCGCACTTCGACGCCCAGGACTACATGGAGAGCGGCACCCCTGGCGTCAAGTCCACGCAGGATGGCTGGCTCAATCGTGCCCTCCTGGACGGCCCCGCCCCCGCCGGCGCCGACGGCAAGCCCTCAGCGTTCCGGGCCGTAGCGCTCGGCGCGCAGGTGCCCCGGACCCTCGAAGGCAAGCAGCCCGCCATCGCCATCTCGAACGTCGCCGATTTCTCCGTCGCGGGCAAGGGCGCGCAGCCCTCCGCCATCTCGAACGCCTTCCAGGCCATGTACGACGAGAGCTCCGACGCCGTCCTCCACGGCACCGGGCAGGAGACCTTTGAGGCGGTCAAAATGCTCAAAGCCGCCGATCCGGCTAAATATCAGCCGGCGGCCGGGGTTAACTATCCCAATTCGCCCTTCGGCAACAGCATGAAGCAGATCGCCCAGCTGATGAAGGCCAACCTCGGCGTCGAGGCCGCATTTACCGACATCGGCGGCTGGGACACGCACCAGAATCAGGGCGGTGCCAACGGGCAGCTCGCCAACCGCCTCGCGGAGTTCTCAAACGGCATCACAGCCTTCTGGCAGGATATGGGCGACGACAGCCAGAACATCACGCTCGTCACCATGTCCGAGTTCGGCCGCACCGCACGCCAGAACGGCACCGGCGGCACCGATCACGGGCACGCCAACGTCATGTTTGTGCTCGGAGGCTCGGTCAGGGGCGGAAAGGTCTACGGCAAATGGCCCGGACTGAGCGACGGCCAGTTGAACGAGGGTCGCGACCTCACCGTCACCACGGACTTCCGCCGCGTACTCGGCGAGGCCGCCTTCAAGACCCTCGGCTCCAGAAATATGGATATTGTCTTCCCGGGCGCCCAGGTAAAGCCCTCGGAGTTCCTGAATCTGGTTTGATACGGGCAAAAAATAAAACCGCTCGAAAGTGCGTCTTTATTGGAGATGCTGCGTTAATTGCGATCCCACGTTGGTTCTCCGGGGTCCCCTATATGTGGAAGAGTATCTAGCAACTTTTTTCCGTAGGCTGCGTCTTAGTAAGTGTAGTTAGCAAGCAGCCGGGCTTTCAGTTCCCTCGGTTCCGGCTTCCCCAATCTGCAATACCAATACCCACCTATACGTAAGGCGCCCTGAACACCGGGCGCCTTCACTTCATGCCGCACAACCCGCAGCAAGGCGCTGGAGTCCCTACCCATACCAGCCTAGGCCGAAGGCCTGGGTCCCGTGTCCCACCAAGCCCACGCAGGCCCGCCGACCCTACCCACACCAGCCCATGCCGAACGCCTTGAAATCCCGTGCCCCAACAAGCCCCAGCAGGGCCGGAGGCCCTACCTATACCAGCATGAGCCGAAGGCCTAGGTCCCGTGTCCCAACAAGCCCAAGCAGGCCCGCCGACCCTACCTACACCAGCCCATGCCGAAGGCCTGGGTCCCGTGTCCCACCAGCCCATGCAGGGCCGGAGGCCCCAGCCATACGAGCGCATGCCGAAGGCCCTCGGTCCCGTGTCCCACCAAGCCCGAACAGGGACGCCGACCCTCCCCACACCAGCCCATGCCGAAGGCCTTGCGTCCCCGTGTCCCAACAACCAGAAGCAGGGCCGGAGGCCCTACCTATACCAGCCTAGGCCGAAGGCCTAGGTCCCGTGCCCCAACAAGCCCAAGCGCTGAAGGCGCGACCTATAGAAAACTCGACACCTGCAAGGGAAATCGCTTGAAACACCCACGTCAAGCTTCCGCACCCACTCCAGAAAAGAGGCTGCCCCAAAAATAGTGCAAACAGCACTAACCCTTTTCTTTTCAATATTTTACCTATAAACCCTTTGTTTTGAATATTTTACCGGAAAGAGGGGGGAGGGGGGTATCCTACGCGAACCCCATCCGCCGGTCCATCGCCGCCGCGCCGCTGCCCGCAACCACCAGCAGGAAGGCCATCGTAATCAGCGCCAACGTGTACTCGCTGCCCGCATAGCCGTGATGCCGATCCACCGTCCAAAGCGCCACCAGCATATTCCCCAGGATCAGGAACGCCCAGAACCGCGTCAGCAGCCCAAACACCAGGAACAGCCCCCCAAAGAACTCCGTCACGATCGACACATAGCCAAGCCAGTAAGGAAGCCCAAGCGATGTGACGAAGTGGTTGAAGGTGTCGAAGCCCGCAAGCGGATGCGAGCGGTGCAGACCGCCAGCAGGAATCAGCTTCGCCCACCCATGAGTAAGCATCGAGACGCCCAGCACGACGCGAAGCAGCGTGAGCGCCCAGGGCTGAAGTTTGGCAAGGGAACGAATCATGGTCTGGTACAGCTTACCGGTTGCTGCGGCTGCTTGCGCCGCTAGTGGCTGGGGAGGTATTCGTCGAGGAACCGCTTGACAGCCTGGATGTACTCAGCATTCGCGTCCGGGTGCGCGAAGGTCACGGTCATCTTCGGGTCTGCAACCGAGCGGAAGAACGCCGCATCGGCGCCGCGCTGCGCCGTGACCGGGCGGAACGGGCCATCCGCAAGCAGCAGCTTGGGCTTGGCCAAGCTCTTCAGCGCCGCGGCCACGTCAAAGTGCTCCCGGACGAGCAGCCGCATCGGCAGCAGGCGCGCCTTGCCTGCGTCGGTAGCTTCCTGGAACGCCTCCGGCTTCGGGCTGTCGAGGATCAGCGCGGGCAGCTCCGCGTGCGTGTCCACGAGTTGCGCGGCGAGCGCCCCACCAAGCCCAACTCCGTAAGGCACAATGCTGGCCGCGGGTATGTGGCGCGTGCTGGTGAGGTAGTCGAGCGCCGCACCAGCATCTTCCGCCATGCGCGCTTCTGTAGGATGTGGGCCGGCGGATTGCCCGTAGCCGCGATAGTCGAAGGCGAACACGTTCACGTCGGCCGTGTGCAGCAGGTCGAGCAGTCGGGCAGCATCGGAAAGGTCGCCGTTGCCGTCGTGCAGGAACAGGATCGTCGGCGTCGTCGCCACCGGCGATCCGGCGGGAATCCACCAGCCGGCCAGCCGCGGCGTGCCCGTCTCGGCCGCGTCGAACCGCAGCGCCTGGAAGGCCGCGGTCGGCGTCGTGCTGATGTTGTGGGACGGATGCAGCATCAGCTGCCAGCCGCCCTGGTAGACGAGCAGGCAAACTGCGGCATAAGCGCACAGGATGGCAGCAAGGATCGTCACGCCAAGCGCCTTCGCCAGCCACAGCGGGTGCACGACATCAGGTGGCGCGTTGGGATCGACCGCGGGCCGCGGAGGATAGCGGCTGAAGTCTGGCTGGGTTCGCTTGCTGGGTTTGGCGCGGTTGGGGTTGCGTGAGGCCATGAGGGTTCAGGTTTGAGGGTAGCATTTCAGCCCAGCCATGGCGTTGGCTCGGGTACGCCGATGTTTGTACGATGGAGACAGAAGGGAAGGTCTTGATGGCGCAGTGGGTTCGGTTGTGTGGGCTGGGCGAGGCTCCGGCAGAGGGCAAGGTCTCCGAGCAGCGGGCGGGCGAGTTCGAGGTCTGCCTCGCGCGGCTCGGAGGAGAGTTGAAGGCAGTCGATAATCTCTGTCCGCACCGGCGCGGGCCCTTGGGGCAGGGATGGATCGAGGGCAACGGCGTCGTCTGTCCGTGGCATTCGTGGGTCTTTAACCTGGATACCGGCGCGGCGGAGTATCCGGAGGGCGAAAAGGTAGGAGTCTTCGCAGTCAAGGTCGAAGGCGAAGACGTGTTCGTCAACGTGGATTAGCAAGCCAGGTTCCGAGGTTTGTTCACCGTGCCGTGAAAGGTTGCTCCTGTTGAAACAAACGCATGGTTGATGGGTTATAACTCAGTGTCAGACGTTGACCGTCACCCGGCGCGGGAATCGGGCGGCGAGAGAGAGGAGAACGACCATGAAGTTTCGGAACCTGATGCTTGCAGTGTTCGGTCTGGCAATCCTTGCCGGATCTGCGGTACCGGCGAACGCCGCGTATCACCATCATCATCGCCACCATCATCACCACGCGTAGACTGCGGTCTGTGTGTGTGGAGGAAGCCCGGCTTTACGGCCGGGTTTTCCTTTGCCGGTAGCGTTTCAGGTAGGGCTTTGAACCTGTTAGACTTGATTGATTCCCTGAAAACCGACGGAATCGCAGGAGAAGCAATGCAGGCTATGCTGGCGCTGGAGGATGGCCGCGTGTTCCGGGGAACGGGGTTTGGCGCCCCGGTGGAGCGTGCGGGTGAGGTGGTTTTCAATACGTCGCTGACGGGCTACCAGGAGATCTTTACCGATCCATCCTACGCCGGGCAGATTGTGGTGCTCACAAATCCGCACATCGGCAACTACGGCACGACACCGCACGATGCTGAATCTGCACGGCCGATGATCGAGGGCCTGGTAACGCGCGAGTTCTCCGCCATGAGCTCGAACTGGCGCTCGACCGAGGTCGCCGATGAGTACCTGGAGCGCAATGGAATCCCGGTGATCGCCGAGGTGGATACGCGCGCCGTAGTCCGGCACCTGCGCGCCAATGGCGTGATGCGTGGCGTGATCGCCTCCGGCGACAACCTGGACGAGGCCGCGCTGGTGGCACGTGCGAAGGCGATCCGGAAGATGGACGGGACTGATCTGGCGTCAGTCGTCTCAACCAAGACGACCTACGAGTGGTCGACGCTCGAGCCGAAGAACCAGACCGGCGACAAGCTGCTGCCTGCCTCCGGGCAAGGCGAGGAGCAGATGCACGTGGTCGCCTATGACTTCGGCATCAAGGAGAACATCCTGCGCATGCTGACGCGCGAGGGCTGCCGTGTCACGGTGGTGCCGGCGCGGACTCCCGCGGCGGATGTGCTGGCGATGGAGCCGGACGGCGTGTTCTTCTCGAACGGGCCGGGCGATCCGGAACCCCTGGACTATGCCATCTCGAACGTGCAGGCGCTGAAAGGGAAGGCGCCGCTCTTCGGAATTTGCCTGGGCCACCAGATCTTCGGGCTGGCGCTCGGCGGCAAGACCTACAAGCTCAAATTCGGGCATCACGGCGGCAACCATCCGATCCTGAACCACGAGACCGGCAAGGTGGAGATCACGGCGCAGAACCACAACTACAACGTCGATCCGGCAACGCTGCCCGCCGATGTAGCGCAGACCCATACGAACCTGAACGACGGAACGCTGGCCGGGTTGAAGCACAAGACCGACCCCATGTTCAGCGTGCAGTACCACCCGGAGGCAAGCCCCGGGCCGCACGATTCGCATTATCTGTTCAGGAATTTTCGTAGGATGATGGACGAGTGGAGGAAAGCGTGATGGCGAAGACGAGCATGGAAGTCGTGATGAGCGAGGACCTGAAAGCGCGCCTGATGCGTGCCGCGGAACGCCAGGGCAAGAGCGTCCAGGAGTTTGCACAGGAGGCGCTCTACACCTATGTCGAGGACGTGGAAGATGGTGCGATGGGCCATGTAGCGCTGACGGAGGAGGGACTGCAGCATTCTCTCTCGGAAGGAGCGGTTCCAATTGCCCTGGACAATTCAATATACGAAGCAGGCCGAAAGACAGCTTAAGAAATTGCCGGCGGAAATCGAGAGGCGCATTCGCTCGTTCATGGACGACCGCGTCGCTGCGCACGACAAGCCTCTGGTGCTCGCCAAACGTTTGAGTGGGGCCTATGAGGACGAGATTCGTTACCGTGTGGGCGACTACCGGGTTGTCTGCAGGATCGAAGGAAGGCTCCTGCTGATCCTTGTGGTTGAAGTGGCTCATCGACGCGAGATCTATCGCTGACGAGCGGGGCCGTGAACGAAACAGTTTGGCGCTTGCCAGATCAGCGCCAAGAAGGGTTAGCGATGCGAGTGAGTAATACGGCAAAGAGTTGGACGGGGTTGGCAGCGTCCGCTTTGCTGTTGGCGCTGCCGGCGTCCGCGCAGACGGTGCCGCTGGTGACGGTGCCAAGCGTGGTCCAGCAACCGCCCGCACCGGATCACTCCCGCTTCTGTATCCCTCAGGGCTCCGGATGGGTGGTTCAGCCGTACGCGCCGCTGGTGGATACCAAGAAGGGGACAAAGGTGGAGCAGGCGGTCTACACCGCCGGAACCTTGTCGCACGTGCTGATGAAGAGCTACAACGACCGCGGTGAGCTCATGTACGACTACCGCTTCGATGAGCGCGGCCACCTGGTGGGGTTGCGCGCCTACCTGGAGCGTTGGGGACAGTGGCTGGCTGAGGCGGATCTTTACCCGGATGCGAGTGGGTTGATTCCGATGCCGGATGTGCACTACCGGCTGAGTCAGTTTGGCGGGATCGTCCCGGACCCGAAGGATGGGGCGAACGAGACGAAGGTTTTTTTGACGGCACCGGTTTACTGGTCGGTTTCGCAGGTGCCTTGTGCGGTTTTGTTGAAGGAAGCGGAGAGAGTAAATGCCACGCAGGAATGACATTGCCAAGATTCTGGTGATCGGCTCGGGGCCGATCGTGATTGGACAATCGGCTGAGTTCGACTACTCGGGCACCCAGGCGTGCAAGGCGCTGAAGGCCGAAGGGTACGAGGTGGTGCTGGTCAACTCGAATCCGGCCTCGATCATGACCGATCCCGAGGTTGCCGACCGCACGTACATCGAACCGCTTACACCCTCATACGTCGAAGAAATACTGCGTGTGGAGTTGGACATGCTGAGGCAATCCGGCAAGCAGGGTGCCTTCGCGGTGCTGCCAACGGTTGGCGGCCAGACGGCCCTGAACCTGGCGGTCGATCTCGCGGATTCGGGCGTGCTGGAGCGGTTTGGGATCGAGCTGATCGGCGCAAAGCTGGAAGCGATCAAGAAGGCGGAAGACCGGCTCCTGTTCAAGGATGCGATGAACAAGATCGGACTTGATATGCCGAAATCACAGCTGGTAAACAACGTTTCAGACGGGCTGGCGTTTGCGGCGAAGATCGGCTTTCCCGCGGTCATTCGGCCCAGCTTTACTCTGGGCGGTTCGGGTGGCGGCATCGCCTACAACCGTGAGGAGATGACCGAGATTCTTTCGCGCGGCATCGACCTCTCGCCGGTTTCCGAATGCCTGATCGAAGAAAGCGTGCTCGGCTGGAAGGAGTACGAGATGGAGGTCGTTCGTGATTTGAACGACAACGTCATCATCGTCTGCTCGATCGAAAACTTCGACCCGATGGGCGTGCATACGGGTGATTCGATTACAGTGGCTCCCGCGCAGACGCTGACCGACCGCGAGTTTCAGGCGATGCGCGATGCGTCCATCGCCGTGATTCGCGAGATTGGCGTCGAGACGGGCGGCAGCAACGTGCAGTTTGCGGTGAATCCGCAGAACGGCCGCATGACCGTGATCGAGATGAATCCGCGCGTGTCGCGTTCGTCAGCATTGGCTTCGAAAGCGACAGGGTTTCCGATTGCGAAGATCGCGGCGCGGCTTGCTGTCGGATATACGCTGGACGAGCTGCAGAACGACATCACCAAGGCGACGCCGGCCTGCTTCGAGCCGACGATCGACTATGTCGTCGTCAAGATTCCGAAGTGGCAGTTTGAAAAGTTTCCCGGCGCGGACGAGAACCTTGGGCCACAGATGAAGTCGGTCGGCGAGGTAATGGCGATTGGGCGCACCTTCAAGGAAGCGATGATGAAGGCGGTTCGGTCGATGGAGACGGGCAAGAAGGCGACGGCGGACGACATCGAGCCGCGCCGCCTGACGCAGCGCCTCGTCACCGCACACCCGGAGCGCCTGAGCTACGTACGCTACGCGTTTGAGCGTGGGATGACGGTACGCGAAGTCTCGCGCATGACCGGGATGGACCCGTGGTTCCTGAACCAGATGAAGCAGATCACGGATGAGATCAAGGCCGTCGGAACGGTCAAGATTGCTGATGTGACGATGGAAGACCTGCGCAAGGCGAAGCGGATGGGCATCTCCGACGAGCGGCTGGCCTCTGGCTGGGGAGTGACGGTTGCAGAGGTTCGCGCGCTGCGCAAGAAGCTGGGTGTGATGCCGGTGTACAAGATGGTCGATACCTGCGCGGGTGAGTTCGAGAGCTTCACGCCGTACCTGTACAGCTGCTATGACGAAGAGGATGAGGCGCCGCCGACCGCGAAGCGCAAGATCATGATTCTGGGTTCGGGGCCGAACCGCATCGGGCAGGGAATCGAGTTCGATTACTGCTGCTGCCACGCGGCGTTCGCGCTGCGCGAAGACGGCTACGAGACCATCATGGTCAACTGCAATCCGGAGACGGTTTCGACCGACTATGACACTTCGGACCGTCTGTACTTTGAGCCGCTTACGCTGGAAGACGTGCTCGGCGTCTACGAGCACGAGGCTGCCAGCGGCGCGGAGATCGGCATGATTGTGCAGTTCGGCGGACAGACTCCGCTGAATCTTTCGCTGCCGCTGAAGAAGGCTGGCGTGCCGGTGATTGGGACGTCACCCGAGTCGATCGACCTGGCGGAAGATCGCAAGCGCTTCGGCAAGCTGATCGAGCAGTTGGAGATTCCGCAGCCGCAGGGTGCGCTTGCGACCAGCGTGGAAGAAGCCGTTGCCGGCGCGAATCGCGTGGGCTACCCGGTGCTGGTGCGGCCGAGCTACGTGCTGGGCGGGCGCGCGATGGTGATTGCGTACGACGACGAGGCAGTGCTGAAGTATATGAGCACCGCGATCGAGTACTCGCAGGAGCGCCCGGTGCTGATCGACCACTTCCTTGAAGATGCGATTGAGTGTGACGTGGACGCGCTGTGCGATGGCGACGACGTGGTGATCGCGGGCATCATGCAGCACATCGAAGAGGCAGGCATTCACTCGGGCGACTCGTCGTGCGTGCTGCCGGCGGTGGATCTGACCGAGGACGTGAAGGCGACGATTCGCAAGTACACGCGGGCGCTCGCGCAGGCGCTCGATGTGATGGGCCTGGTGAACATCCAGTTCGCGATTCAGCGCGGCAAGGTGTTCGTCATCGAGGTCAATCCGCGGGCGTCGCGCACGGTGCCGTACGTCTCGAAGGCGACAGGCGTGCCGCTGGCGAAGATCGCTTCGCGCATCATGGTTGGACGCAAGTTGAAGGAACTGCTGCCGGCTTACGTCGCAGGCGGTGAGCACGCGGGCAAAGACCTCGGCACGGGATCGCACTTCTTCGTGAAGTCACCAGTCTTCCCCTGGGGCAAGTTCCCGGGGGTTGATACGGTGCTCGGGCCGGAGATGAAGTCGACCGGCGAGGTGATGGGCGTGGCGGAGACCTTTGGCGAAGCGTTTGCCAAGGCGCAGATCGCCGCCGGGCAGATGCTGCCGACCTCGGGCACCGTCTTTATGTCTGTCAACGACCATGACAAGGAAGGCGCGGTCGAACTAGCAAAGCAGTTCCAGGAGATGGGCTTCCACCTGGTGGCGACGCATGGGACGGCGGCTGTGCTTGAAGAAGCCGGTATGCAGCCGGAGCGCGTGTACAAGGTGAAGGAAGGCCGGCCGAACGTCGTCGATCTGATCAAGGGCGACCGCATTCATCTGATCATCAACACGCCGCGCGGGCAGGATACGTTCTTTGACGAGAAGGCGATTCGGCGTGCGGCGGTGCTGGCGCGCATCCCGACGATTACAACGCTGGCTGCAGCGCGCGCTGCGGCCGAAGGCATCGAATCGTTACAGGAAGGCACGTTGAGCGTGGTAGCGCTGCAGGCGCTTCACGCGGAGCGGGTGACTGCCTAGCGGGCTTCCGGCGTGCGAAGGAGCAAATGGAAAGAGCCCGGACCGGTCGGTCGCGGGCTCTTCCGTTTTGCTGAGACCTCTTCTACCTCTCGAGGCCGAGCTTGGCGCCGATGGCGTAACCGATCATAGAGAGCGGAATCCAGGTGCCGACGAGCAGACCGTCTCCGCCCATGAGACCGGAGCCGTGATTGATGTCGAAGAAGGTGCGGTAGAGCTTCTCGACCGCGCCGCACTTCTCGCAGAGTCCAGGGCCGGTTGGAAGATCGAGCACCCAGACACAGACGACCGAGAACATGAGCAGGCCGGAGATCCAGACATAGCCGGCGATCGGGTCGGGCCTGGCCTTCACCATGACGAAGCCGCCGACCATGGGTACGATGAGGGCGAGAATGGTGCCGAGCAGCTTCGGTTCCGTGGCGTCGATGGACGGGTGTGACAGCGCGATAACCGCCACCACGAGGAACAGGATCAGCACCGCGATCAGAGTGTGCAGCGTGAACCAGAGCGCCTCACGCCCCAGGTCGCCTGCGGATTTGTCCGACGAACCTACAAACTCTTCAGCCATGCGACAGTTATACGGGAGTTGCGGCCGAATTTACATAGTCAATGCGGGGGAGGGCCGCGACGCGAACCAAGGTAGGGACGCTTAGAATAAAGGCATGCTGCTTGAGGGAATATTTCTGCCGTTGACGACGCCGTTCCATGCGGATGGGCGCTTGTTTGTGAGCAAGTTGAAGTACAACGTGGAGCGCTACTCGCGCACCCCGGCGGCGGGAATGCTGGTGCTGGGTGACTTAGGCGAGGCGGATGGACTGAACGACGAGGAGACGCGCACCGTGCTCACGGCGGCGATCGAGGCCGCGGCGGATCAGAAGGTGATGGTGGCTTCGGTCGGTCGCGAGAGCGTGATCGCGACGCTGCAGATGGCGGAGTTTGCCGCGCAGGCCGGGTACGATGCGATCGCCGTGCGTGGGCCGGTGTTCGCCGCCGACCAGCGGATGCGGATTGAAACGGAAACATACTTCAGGGCCCTAGCAGACGGGGCTTCGTTGCCGGTTGTGCTCTTAAGTGAACAGGGCCGGGAGCTTAGCGCGTCAGTGGTCGGTGGGCTTGCGGAGCATCCGAACGTGATCGGCTTGATGGACGCTGATCCGATGCGTGTTGCGGAGATAAGAGCAGCGATGGCTAGTGTAGACCGCGAGGTTACGGTGACGAACGTGTTTGCAGCGGCTACCCGGCGCATGTTGAAGGGCGCAGTGGTGGCTTCGGCAGCGAACCTGGGTGGGGTTGCTGTGCTTGAGGCTCGGCCCGGTTTGAAGACCCGCGTGAAGAAGGTGGGATTTCAGATTGTGACTGCGTCTACTTCGAAGATGCTGGAGAGCTGGCAGGCGGGCGCGACAGGCGCGGTCCCGCGGGCGGGCGCGTGTGCGCCGCAGGCGTGCTGCGAGGTGTGGCAGGCGTTCAAGGATGGCGATCTGCCGCTGGCCGAGGAGAAGCAGGAGCGGGTGCGGGGAATCGCACGGACAGTCGAAGGCCCGCAGGGAATCGGTGCAGTCAAGTTCGGTGCGGACTTCAACGGGTACTACGGGGGAAGGCCTCGGCTGCCGCTGCTGGGGTTGACGGCTGCTGAGTCGGCTGAGGTGGAGCGGGAGTTAGGTGGAATGAGGAACTGAGCGATCAGGTATGCAGCTCGAAGCGATCTCGCTGATAGCTGGATTCCTGCCGTTTTGGGCTGCTTGCATCCCATGTCTCAGAATCGAGACATGGGGCACCCGGAATCTAGCTAGGAACTAGAAGCTAGCGGCTAGCAGCTGTCTTTTACGCTCTCGGGTGAATGGCGACGCCCATGGCGTTCAGCTTGGAGCGCGCCTGGGTGGCTTCGGGGCTTACCGGAAAGCGCTGGATGAGGGCGCGCAGCTCGCGCACGCCGGCATCGTTCTGGCGCATCTGGATGAGCGCTTCGCCCTTGTGCAGGTGGGCTGCGGGCGTCTTGTTCGAATCCGGGAACTGCTCAAGGACCTTGTCGTAGTCCTTGGCGGCCTGCGAGAACTTGCCCGCGCGGTAGTCGATCTCGCCGATGTAGTAGTAGGCGTTGCCGGCCAGGTTGTTGTCCGGGTAGCTCTTGATCACGTCGAGGAACTCGGACGTCGCGATGCCGTACTTGGCGGCGATGTAGTCGTTGTAGGCGGCGCGGTAGAGGTCGGCGACGGGCGGCGCGCTATTCACCGGCGCGGTGTTTGCCGGGGCCTCCACGATGGGTGCCGGGCCCGAGTTCATCGACTGCGGCCCCGGCGCGGGAGCAGCCTGTTGAGGGTTGGACGGAGCAGCCGATTGTGCTGCGGGCTGCTGACCATTCTGGATTGCGGCGCTGATGGTCTGAGTCTGGTTCTGGACGTCGTTCAACGCCTTTTCGAGCCGGCCCATGCGCGCCTTGATCTCGTCCAGCGAGTCGTTCAGGGCCTGCACCTGGCCGGATACAGTGTCGCTCTTGGTGCCGTCGGCGGCCTGCTGCGCGGCAAGCTGCTTCTGTAGTGTGTCTACGCTGACGGAGAGCCGGTTGACGGAGTCGGCCGACTGCTGGACGAGATCTTTCAGCACGCCCATGCGCTCGTCGTTCGACTGTTGCAGGCGCGCCACGGCGTCGAGCAGTTGCTGCACCTGCGTCTGAAGCTGGACCATATCCTTGTTGGTACCGAAGAGCTCGGCTGCGGGAGCGGCCGGGGTGTACAGCGCGAAGACCAGAAGGGCGGCGGAGAGGCAGCGGATTTTCATAGAATTAGGCTCGACTTTCGGTCGATTTACGCGGGAACTTGAAGGGGGCCTGCGACGTGCGGCTCCTGCGAGGTGTAGCAGGAGCCGTTCGCTTAGAGTATCGTGCGGGAACAGTTAGCGGTCGATGGTGAACTGGGCGCGGCGATTCTCCTGCCAGCACTCTTCGTTGGACTCGGTACAGAACTGCTTTTCCTTGCCATAGCTGACGACGCGAATGCGGTTGGGAGCGACGCCCGCGTTGACGAGCGCGGTCTTCGCCGAGTTGGCACGATTCTCGCCGAGCGCGAGGTTGTACTCGGCAGAGCCGCGTTCGTCCGCATAGCCTCCGATGAGGACGCGAACATCCGGGTGCGAGACGAGGAACGACGCGGCAGCCGATGCGGCGCTCTGGCCGTCCGGGCGCAGATCGTAGCTATCGTAATCGAAGAAGATATCCTTGACCGCAGCATGGAACTCGGCGTCGGTGACGTTACCGCCGGAGTTGGTGCCGAGGTTGCTCTCGCCCATCGGCATCGCGGAGGGCGCCTGCGGTACACGCACGGTGACGCGAACGTTCGCTTCGGTCATTCCGCCGTCGCCTTTGGCAACGAGGTGGAAGTTGGTGGAGTTCGACGGGCTGACGGTCTGCGTGCCGTTCGGATTCACCTGGCCGATGCCGTCGATGGTGACGGTCGTCGCGTTGAGCGTGCGCCAGTTGAGGACGACCGTCTGGCCGAGATCGATGGCGATCGGATCCGCGGTGATCGAGGCCGTCGGAGCGGACATTCCAGATGCGGCGGAGGAGGTATCGGTCGGTCCCAGGCTGTTCGGGTCGATGCCCTGATCTTTCTTGTGGCAACCGGTAAGGGTTGCGCCGGCGACAGCCAGAATGAGGAGAGTACGAAGAGCAGGACGCAAAGTGCGCGCGTGTTCAGTCATCAGGTTGTTCGACTCCTTGAAAAGGTTCATGCAAGTGCTCCTGCGTTTCGGTGGACCCATTGTGCCACGAATCATCTCCAGCTCCAGTTTGGCATGTCGGTGACCGGACCGGTCAGTTCGTGGCGCTCTGTGCCATCCGCGAGCATGGTGTAGATGCGCATGTGGGCATCGCGCGAATCGGGTGAGCTGGCGAAGACGATGTGGCGTCCGTCCGGCGACCAGGAGGGGTAGTCGCACAGTCCGGTACCGTGCGTCAGCTGAATCCAGCGCTTGGTCGCAATCTCCATCACGTAGATGTCCTGCCCGCCGGGCGCGCCGGGGCCGTACTTACGATTCCATGCGAAGGCGATGAACTGTCCGTTAGGAGACCACGAGGGAGAGACGGCATAGCCTCCGTCGGTAAGGCGCTGTACGGAAGATCCGTCGCTCTCCATGATGTAGAGCTGCGGCAGGCCCGTGCGTCCGCTGATCCAGGCTATCTGCGCGCCGGTGCGCGGGTTGAAGACCGGCGACGTGTCGGGACCTCTGAAATTCGTGATGCGTCGGCTCAAGCTGCCGTCCACTCCCGTAATGTAAATTTCATTGTCGCCGGTGCGCGAGCTGGAGTATGCAAGGCTCTTGCCGTCGGGCGACCAGGCAGGCGATTCACTTGCGCCTCCCGCAATCGGGAAGGCGACCATCCGGCCAAGGAGGAGCGAATACATTCTGAGCTGGAAGCCGTCGCGGCCGAGCGACGTGAAGGCCAGCCGGCTGTTGTCGGGCGAAACCCGGGGCGAGAGGGAGACGGTGCCGAGGTGCGTAATCTGGTGCTGGTTGGCACCGTCGTAGTCCATCTCCCAGATCTCTTTATTTCCGCCGCCCACGTGGACGTAGTAGATCTTGGTCTCGGCGATGCCGGGGGTTCCGCCGAGACGAAGGATGATCTCATCGGCGAAGCGGTGGGCGATCTGACGGGCGGCATCCTGCGAGGCGTCGTCACTGTATTGCTTGGCGAGCACCTGTGGATACTGCGTGTTCTTCGTGTCGTCGAGGAACCCGTTCACCAGCAGACGTCCGCCGGAGGCGCTGAGCGAACCGAACGCCAGGTACGCTGCCGATGCGGGTGCGCCGGACCACTGGGCGAGATTTACCTCAGCCGGAGAGCCGGGCTGCGCCTGTGGGATCACCGACTTCGAGACGAGGTCGAAGATGCCCGCGGCGCCGAGATCGGCAAACAGGGTCTTGTCGAAAGTCTGCTTTAGCTGGTCGGTATTCGGGTCGGAGGAGCCGGGCTTGAAGTCGGCTGCCGCGACCCGGATGCGGTCGGAGGCATTGCCGGAGCCGAAGATGGTCGCTTCGCCCTGGGCATGCAGGTTGCTGCTATGGAGGAAAGAGATGGAAAGGGCGAAGGCAGCGAGCAGAAGCGCTCGGAGGCGGGGCAGACGGTTGTGACGGGTCAAGTGCATTCCCTCACTATGGTAGACGGAATCTGCCGGAGGTTGGGTGTCTGGATTGTGATTTGAGGCTAGTTATCAACAGAATACAGTCAGTGAGCGTCGTAGACGTAGTTGATCGCGAGCTGATTTCCCGAAGGGAGCGGGCCGAAGGAATCGATGCGCTGAATGGCGTGGACCGTGTCGAAGTCGAGATCAGCCGAGCCGCTGTGCGTGGTCACCTCCACGCTGGTGGGCGTGCCGTCGCGGTCGATGATGAAGTGGACGATCACACGCTTGCCCCGGGAGGAGGGTGGGTCGCTGTCCTCAGCCTTCGACTCGTTGCACTTTCGTGCCACAAGCTGGATGTAGTAGGCGTAGCGATCGCCGAAGGCGCGGTCCGGCACCGTGATGGACGCGGTGCCGTTTTTCAGTTGGGTGATCGATTGCGGAATCTGTACGCCCGCTGTCTCGCCGGTCGTCGCCTTCGGCGTGGGAGCAGGTGGGGGCGCGGTGCGGCGCGGTGCCACCGGCTGCGGCGGCTCCTGCTTCTCCGGCTTGGGCTTTACGGGCTCGGCCTTCTTGGTCGGGATAAGAACTTCGTTCGGCTTCGGCGGCGGCTCGGACTTCGGCTTTTCGGCGACAGACTTGGGGATGGGTGTCGGCGTCGGGGGTGGGGGAGTCGGCGCGATCGATGGCTTCTCGCTGGTGAGGACTTCGTTCTCCTTATAACGCTGCGTATTCGGCAGCGGCAGGGAGTTGACCATCGAGGCCTGAATGGAGCCGACGGTCGGGTCCGCTTCGCCCCAGTGCGGGTCCAGCCGGTGCGAGAGCCAGGTGCCGGCGAGAATCAGCAGAACCACGGCCATATGGCCGCCGAGTGCGTAGGCAAAGCCGCTCGTGACGCGTTCGTCCGTGGGAGCTTCGGTGCGGGTTGGAAGGAGGTCGGTCGGCATTGCGGCGATGCTGGTTGGACGCGGAGATTGGCAGAACTACTTCTCGAACGGCTGGGTGACGATGGAGATGTTGGTGATGCCGGCACGCTTCACGTTCTCCATCACCGTGGCGAAGGCACCGAAGGGGACGCGCTCATCGGCGCGGACGTAAACCGTGCGCTTGGCAGGGTCTTTTTCTTTGGTCGCAAGCAGAGTGGCGAGATCGTTGATGTTGATCTGCTTGTCCGCGCCGTTGGTCTGCAGGTAGACGTTCTGGTCTTTGTCGATGGTGACGACCATGCGCTCTTCCGTCAGCGTCTGGGTCGAGCGCGTATGCGGGATCGCGACGTCGATGCCGCTCTGCAGGACCGGTGCGGTGAGCATGAAGATGAGCAGCAGCACGAGCACGACGTCGACCAGCGGCGTGATATTGATGTCGGCGAGTGCGGTCTGGGTCTGCAGGCGACCGCCGCCGGAGCGAGTCGAGAAGGCCATGGCTAGAAGACCCTCCGGCGAGGTTCAACCGCGGGAACTGGCGTGTTGCTGCGATCGGGCGCGGACTGCTGGGATGGCTGCTGGCTGGGCGGCACGTAGGCGGCGGCGTTCTCGATGGCGTTCAGCAGCTCGCGGCCGAAGTCGTCCATGCGGGCGGCGAAGTCACGCAGCTGCGAGGTGAGCTGGTTGTAGCCGACGACGGACGGAATCGCGACCAGGATGCCCGCGGCCGTGGTGATGAGGGCTTCGGAGATGCCCGGTGCGACGGCGCGCAGTGTCGCAGCGCCCGCGGTACCCAGGCCGTGGAACGCATCGATAATGCCCCACACCGTCCCGAAGAGGCCGATGAACGGCGCGATGTTGGCGATGGTCGCAAGCCAGGTGAGGCGCTGCTCCATGATGGTAAGCGCCTCGCTGGATGCAGTCGCGGCGGCGCGCTCCAGCCCGACCGGATTGCGTGGGAGTCCACGGCCATTCGACTGCCGCTGATACTCATCATTGATCTCGTTGAAGACGGCGACCAGCGGCGAAGGCTTGAACTGCTCGGAGACGGCTGCGACCTCGGAGAGCCGGCCGGACTTGCGGAAGGCGCGGATGAATCGGGCGGATTGTCCCTTCGCGGCAGCAAAGGCGCGATACTTCGCGATGATGACGGTCCAGGAGAACACGCTCAGGATCGCCAGAAGAAGGAGCACCGCGATGGCGACCGGCCCGGAGTTGTGCAGTATCTCGGCGATGGCGCTGCCGTGCTGCGCGACGGGTGCAGCGTTGACGGGGATGGCGGAGGGGTCGGCGGCGGCGTTGTCTTGCTGGAGGAGGGCGAGAGCGAGAGATGCGAGCGCGATCATGCGATGGGTGGTTCTCCAGAGTCCAGTGTAATCAAAAGCAACACGCGTTGCGGCGCGAGGGCGGGTACCCGCACCGCGTGAGGGACTCCCTCGCTGCTCGGTCCGGACGATAAGGGAATGATAGGCTGGCGTTGACGAGGCGAAGAGAAGACGATGTTGCTGGAGTTGCGGGCGGAGAACTATGCGGTGATCGATCGCGCGGAGGCGTCGTTTGGCCGCGGGTTGAATCTGCTGACGGGGGAGACCGGCGCGGGCAAATCCATCCTGATTGACGCGCTTGCCCTGCTGCTCGGAGGCAAGGCCTCGGCCGATGGAGTGCGGCATGGGGCGGAGAAGGCGGTCGTCAGCTGCGTCTTCGAAGCCACGCCCGGAGCGCTGGCCGTGCTGGCTGAAAACGGGCTCGATGCGGATGCCGAAGGCGATGGCATTCTGCTGCGGCGAGAGATCGCGGCGACTGGCAAGGGCCGCGTGTTTATAAACAACCAGGCAGCCACGGTGGGGGTGTTGCGGCTGCTGGCGCCAGAGTTGGCGCTGGTCCATGCGCAGGGCGAGACACTCGGCTCGTTCGATCAGGCGCAGCAGAGGCTGTTGCTCGACCGCTTCGGCGCGATCTCGGGCGAGACTGCTGGCGCGGCGTATGGCGCCTGGGCGGAAGCCTCCGAGCGGCTGCGAAGCCTGGTTGAAGATGAGCAGGATCGCCTGCGCATGGCCGACATGTGGCGCTTCCAGGTCAAGGAGATCGCGCAGGCGCAGTTGGTCGGGCCGGGCGAGGACGCGGAGCTCGATGCGGAGAAGCGCATCCTGGCCAATGCGGAGAAGCTCTACGCAGCGGCGATGGGTGCGTACGAGGTTCTATACGAGGGCGAAAGCTCGGCCGAGACCGCGCTTGGGCAGGCGCTGAAGTTTGTCGAGGAACTCGCCCGGTACGAGCCGAAGTTTGCCGACGCCGCAAAGGAGCTGGCTGCGGCGAAGGCGACGGTCGAAGATGTGAGCGCAACCACGCGGGACTTCGCCGAGAATGTGCAGGCCGGGCCGGAGCGGCTGGCCGAGATTGAAGACCGGCTGGCGCTGCTCGACCGGCTGAAGCGGAAGTACGGACGAACGCTGGCGGAGGTGATGGTCTTTGCGGAAGACGCCCAGCGGCAGCTGGCCGAGGTGGAGAATCGCGACGCCATCCTGGCGGAGTTAAAGGTGGATGAGGCTCGGCTGGCGGCTGCGTACCAGGCGGCCGCAGGCGAGTTGACGGCGCGGCGGACCGAGGCGGCGGCACGGCTGGGCAAGGCTGCGGAAGGCGAGATCAACGACCTGGCCATGCGGGTGCGGTTTGCGGTCACCGTGGAGCCTCAGCGCGAACGCGGCCACTGGACGGCGCACGGCTGGGACGAGATCGGCTTCCTGATCGCTACCAACGCCGGTGAGCCGCTGAAGCCGCTCGAGGAGATCGCCTCGGGCGGGGAGATGTCGCGTGTGATGCTGGCGCTGAAGGTAGCTGTCGAAGGTACGGTTGCAGGGCGCGGCGGGAAAAAGAAAGTCACCCTGCCGCGCACGCTGGTCTTCGACGAAATCGACATCGGCATCGGTGGCCGGGCGGCCGAGGCGGTCGGTCAAAAGCTGAAGGCCTTGGCCTCGACGCAGCAGGTGATCTGCGTGACGCACCTGCCGCAGATCGCCGCGTTTGCCGATCAGCACTTCCTAATTGAGAAGAGCGAGGCGAAGGGAAGGACGCAGACCGCGATCCGCCAGATGACTGAGGAAGATCGCGTGCGCGAGATCGCCCGGATGCTGAGCGGGGCGACTCTGACGGAGACCAGCCTTCGCCACGCGGAGAGTATGTTGGCCGGCGCGCGGTGACCGAGCCAGCAACGGATATTCGCCATCAGTTTACAAAGAGAGACAACGGGTGACCTGGGCAGGGCATCGCAACAAGGGTAGAGAGAACGCGAGGAGAGACGAGATGGCAGATAGCAACAAGTGTGCGCATAGTGCGTGTCAATGTATGGCAGCGCCTGGGTCGAAGTACTGCTCCACCTTTTGCGAGGATTCCAAGGATTTGACCACGCTGGCTTGTGACTGCGGGCATCCTGGATGTGAGTCGACGAAGCTGTAAGCGATTGAACTAAGCGATAACCTAAGCCAGCCAATCTGTCGGGACCAACCGACATCTCGGCTGGCTTTAGGTTTCTGCGACACTTGAATTTGCACCGCGGATGGTTCAAACCACGTGCCGGTTTGAACCAGAGGCGTTATACTGGGAACGTGACTTTATCCAGTGCAGCGACCCTCGACCAGCCGACACACGACGACGTTCTGAGCACGCCCAGGACCAAGCGCGTCCTCCTTCTAAAGCCGCGTGGCTTTTGCGCTGGAGTGGTCCGCGCCATTGACATCGTGCAGATCGCGCTCGAGACGTTTGGCGCTCCGATTTACGTCCGCAAAGAGATTGTCCATAACAGTTACGTCGTCACCGACCTGGCAAAGAAGGGTGCGATCTTCGTCAATGAACTGGACGAGGTTCCCGCTGGCGCGCGCGTCATCTACTCGGCGCACGGAGTCTCGCCGGCTGTGCGCGAAGCCGCGAAGGGGCGCGGACTGAAGGTGATCGACGCAACCTGCCCGCTGGTGACGAAGGTACACGTTGAGGCGATCAAGTTCGCCAAGCAGGGCTACTCCCTCGTTCTCGTCGGGCACCGCGACCATGAAGAGGTCGAGGGCACGCAGGGCGAGGCGCCGGACGTGACGCAGGTCGTGTCGACGCTGGAAGAGGTGGAAGCGCTGGTCGTTCCGGATCCTGATAAGGTCGCTTATCTGACGCAGACGACGCTTTCGCTGGACGAAGCGAAGTACATGATCGACGCGTTGAAGGTGAAGTTTCCGAACATCGCCGGACCACACGCGCAGGATATCTGCTACGCGACCGAGAACCGGCAGGTGGCCGTGAAGAATGTTGCCCACGGGGCTGACCTGGTACTGGTTGTGGGCTCGAAGAACAGTTCGAATTCGAACCGGCTGGTTGAGGTTTCAAAGAACCTGGATACGAACTCCTACCTGATTGACTCTGCGGATGCGATCAAGCCGGAGTGGTTGAGTGGCGTGAATACGGTAGCGGTTACGGCCGGCGCCTCGGCTCCTGAGGTGTTGGTGAAGGACGTCGTCGAGTACCTGCAGTCGATGGGATACGGCGATGTGGATGAGGTCGAGGTTATGCCGGAGAACGTGCGGTTCGGTTTGCCGCCCGAGATTGTTCAGGCCATTGCATCGGCTCCCAAGCCGGCGCAAGCGCAGGTTCAGTAGGCGTTTCGCACTTACCAGTCAACAGCCTGGCCGTTCCCAAAAGGGCCGTCAGGACGTACCGTGGTACCGTTGTGCCGAAGAGAGTTGCCGTTGGACACTAAATCTGGATTGAACAAAACGAGTTCCAGCAAAGCTGCGACGCAGCCGCGCTTTGGGCGGATTGACCTCGGGCTGGAGGCGGTGACCGCGGGAATTGAACGTGCGTGCGACTGGCTGCTCGCGCAGCAGCACCCGGATGGGTATTGGTGCGGCGAGTTGGAGGCGGACTCGATGCTCGAGGCCGACTACATCTTCATGCACACGCTGCTGGGCACCGGCGATCGCGGCAAGATGGACCGCGCGGTCAACGAGATTCTGCGGCACCAGAATGCGGATGGCGGATGGAGTATCTATCCGAATGGACCTTCGAACATCTCGCTGTGTGTCAAGTGCTACTTCGCGCTCAAGCTGATGGGCTTTAAGCCAGAGAATGCAGTGATGGTGCGGGCGCGCAGCTGGATCCTGGCCAACGGCGGCGTCACGGAGTGCAACACCTTCACCAAGATCTATTTATGCGCACTCGGCCAGTACGAGTACGACGCCGTGCCGGCGGTGCCGCCGGAGATCACGCTGTTTCCGAACTGGTTCTACTTCAATATCTACGAGATCAGCTCCTGGTCGCGCGCAATCCTGGTCCCGCTGTCCATCATCTACGCGAAGAAGCCGTTTAAGAAGATCGCGCCGGAGCATGGGATCGACGAACTCTTCGTCGGTGGGCGGCAGAATGCCAACCTGCACCTGCGCTGGGATCGCAAGCGGCCGGTCGGATGGCGCAACTTCTTCCTCGCACTCGACCGCATGATGCACTGGGCAGAGCGCGTTCACATCCGCCCGCTGCGCAAGGTCGCAGTCAAAAAGGCTGAGAAGTGGATGCTCGAGCGATTCGAAAAGTCAGACGGTCTGGGGGCAATTTACCCGGCCATGATGAACGCCATTATCGCTCTGAAGTGTCTCGGATATACGGTAGACGATCCGCAGTTTATCCGGGCCATGGACGAGTTTGAGAAGCTGGGCATCGACAATCCCGAGGGTGAGCCGAACTACCCAACACCAACCTTCCGCATGCAGCCTTGCGTCTCGCCGGTCTGGGATACGGCGCAGGCGGTGTACGTGCTGGGCGAGGCTGGAATTCCCGCAAACGACAGCCGCCTGGTGAAGGCTGCAGACTGGATGCTCGAGAAGGAGGTCCGCCAGAAAGGCGACTGGAGCGTTCACCTGCCCGAGGTTGCCCCAGGCGGCTGGTACTTCGAGTTCAACAATGAGTTTTATCCGGATGTCGATGACTCAGCACAGGTTCTGCTGGCGCTGAACTGTGTGACCCACCCACGCCAGCGGAAGCAGATCGACGCCTCGCAGCGTGCGATCGAGTGGATCTTCGCTATGCAGTGCAAGAACGGCGGCTGGGCTTCGTTCGACAAGGACAACACCAAACGCATCTTCGAGTTCATCCCGTTCGCCGACCACAATGCGATGATCGACCCGCCAACCGTGGACATTACTGGACGCATTCTTGAGATGCTTGCGGGCTACGGCTACACGCGGCGCGACCCCCGCGTTGAGAAGGCTGTGCAGTTTGTGCTGAAGAACCAGGAATCGGACGGAAGCTGGTTTGGCCGCTGGGGCGTGAACTATCTTTACGGAACGTTCCTTGTGCTGCGCGGGCTGGAAGCCCAGGGATACTGGAATCACGAGCCCGCAGTGCAGCAGGCTGCCGAGTGGATTCGCATGGTGCAGAACTCCGATGGCGGCTGGGGCGAAACCTGCGGAAGCTACGACGATCCGTCCACGCGCGGTATCGGGCCATCCACCCCGTCGCAGACCGCGTGGGCGTTGCTTGGCTTGCTCGCGGCCGGCGATACGCGCAGCGACTCGGTCGCAAAGGGAATTCGGTGGCTTGTCGACCGGCAGTCGGAAGAGGGTAGCTGGGACGAGTCGGCCGAAGGCCGCAACGGCGAGGCAATCTACACGGGAACCGGCTTCCCACGCGTGTTCTACCTGGCGTATCACCTGTACCGCGATTACTTCCCGCTGCTGGCATTGACCACGTACAAGCAGGCCATGGAACGGGAAGCGGCCGCAGCTTAGAATTGCGAAAGGGGTTCTCGATGAACGGCTTGACTCGCCTTCTCACAATTTCCGGGCCGCCAACGCTGATGGCTTTTATGTGGAATCATCTGGTCACGAATCGATGCGCGACGCCGTGAAAAAGCATGGCTTGGAACAGACTTCAAGTGATCTGTTCCGAAGCAGAGACTTTAATGCTCAGAGCAAGAAAGCTTTGAATTAGCAGCAGTAGATTTGAGTTCTGGGAGATTGCAAATGGGAGTTCCGATATCACAGGCTTGGACGGTAGCGTCGTATGTGCTGAAGCAGAAGCTGAGCGGCCGCAAACGGTATCCGCTGGTCCTGATGCTGGAGCCGCTGTTCCGCTGCAATCTCGCCTGCGCAGGCTGCGGCAAGATTCAGTATCCGGCGCACATCCTGAAGGCTGAGCTTTCGCCCGAAGAGTGCTTCCGTGCGGTTGAAGAGTGCGGCGCGCCGATGGTCTCCATCCCCGGCGGCGAACCGCTGTTGCACCCGCAGATGCCCGAGATTGTGGCCGGCCTGGTCGAGCGCAAGAAGTACGTCTACATGTGCACCAACGCGCTGTTGCTGAAAGAAAAGCTGCACCTGTTCAAGCCGAGCAAGTACCTCTCGTTCTCGGTACACGTGGATGGACAGCGGGAACATCATGACTTCTCCGTCTGCCGGGAAGGTGGTTACGACATCGCCATGGAAGGCGTGAAGGCTGCCGTTGCCGCCGGCTTCCGCGTGACCACAAATACGACTTTGTTCGACGGGGCCGATCCGAACAGCGTGCGCGCGCACTTCGACGAGCTGATGGCGGCTGGTGTTGAAAGCATGATGGTCTCGCCCGGCTACACCTACGACAAGGCGCCGGACCAGAACCACTTTCTCGGCAAGGCGAAGTCGCGCAAGCTCTTCAACATGATCCTTTCGAACCGCAAGAAGAGCTGGGAGTTCAACACGCACCCACTCTTCTCGGAGTTTCTGATGGGCAAGCAGCAGTTCGACTGCACGCCGTGGGGAATGCCGACCTTCTCCATCTTCGGCTGGCAGAAGCCCTGCTACCTGCTCCAGGATGGCTACGCCGACACCTTCCAGGAACTGATGGAAGGGACCGAGTGGGAGAACTACGGCGCCAAGAGCGGCAATCCACGCTGTGCGAACTGTATGGTTCACTCCGGCCACGAAGCTTCGGCGGTCGATTACAACTTCAGCTCGCTCACCGGTTTCCTCGTCACAGCGAGCAAGTACGTGTTCCCATCGCTCTACCCGGATGACAAGGCGATGAAGGACCTGAATGAGTGGAAGGCTGAGCCGCATGCACCGCTGGTGCAGATCGAAGCGCCGAAGACGGCGAGTGCGAAACAGGATCAGCTGCAAAGCGTCTCAGGAGACTAAGCGTCATGGCAACCGAGCAGCAGGAATCGGCGAAGATCGAGCAGTTGAAGCACGCCAACTTCGATGAGTTGGAGCACGCAGCAGGACGCGAGCGAGAGAACCTGGAAGGCTGGATTCCGGAGCTCGCCACCGATGAGGAGATTCGCGAGGCGCTTGAAAAGGCGTTTGATTATCGTGGCGACATCACCATCACTCTGAAAGACGGTAACAAGGTGGAAGGCTACCTGTTCGATCGCCGCCCGGGACCGACCTTGTCCAAATCCTTTGTGCGGATGATTCCGTTGACCAGCCAGGCGAAACTGAACATCCCGTATTCGGATGTAGCCGCGCTCGCGTTCACCGGCCGCGACACCGCAGCGGGCAAGAGCTTCGAAGCCTGGGTGAAGAAGTACTGGGAGAAGAAGGCAGCGGGCGAGAAGAACATCCAGATTGAGCCGGAGAAGCTGGACTAGCTGAGGTGATGCGATGGCAAGCGGCCCATTCATTCGGCAAGAACAATCCTCCGTTCTAATCACGGATGATTTGCGTGCTTTGCTAGATCTCAGAGAGTCTGACACGCATTACCTTGTACGCACACTCTCGGGAGCCACGCTGATGCGGCGAAAGTCTGATGTGCGGTTCGCCTGGGAGCTTCTCGAAGGGATTATGGACGATGGCGTTAGCACGAGCGAGGACCTGAAGCGTGAGCGCGACTGGGAGTTTGCCCATGACGGGCGGAAGTTTGGTGTTCCCCAAGCGCAATAGTTCGCTCGTGCTGGATGCTTGGCCGCTCCTGGAGTGGTTCCGTGGCTCAAATCCAGATCTGACGACCAAGTTCCGGGCGCTCTTACAAGATGCGGCAGAGGGCCGCTGTGCTCTCTCCATCAGCCGCATCAATCTCGGTGAGATTTACTACATGACAGCTAAGACCTTTGGCAGGACTGCAGCTGAGGGTCTCGTTAGCCAGATGCCGACAATGTTCATCGAAGTGGTGAGTGTCAGCAACGCTGATGTAGACGCAGCCGCCGTCTTGAAGAGCCAATTCGCTATTTCCTATGCGGATGCATTTGCTGCTCATCTCAGCATTCAGCGCCATGCTCCGCTCGTGACCGGGGATAGAGACTTCGAGGCTTTGGTTGCAGCCGGCGTATTGCAGATGCAGTGGGTCGGCAGATGAGAGTCTTCCTTACGGGTGCGACTGGGTTTGTGGGGAGTCACGTGGCTCGGGCTTACGCGGCTGCGGGTGCCGAGCTGCGGCTGTTGACGCGGAAGACGAGTTCTCTTGCGGGCTTGGAAGGGATTGCGGCTGAGACCGTCGTTGGCGATCTGCGCCAGCGGGAGGGCTTGCGCGCCGCGCTGACCGGATGCGACGCGCTGGTGCACGTGGCCGCCGATTACCGGCTTTGGGTGCGCGATCCGGAGGAGATGTACGCGGCGAACGTCACCGGAACGCGGGAGTTACTGCGGATTGCACGCGAGGTTGGCGTTCAGCGGGTGGTGTATACGTCGTCCGTTGCGACGATGGGGTTTAAGCGTGATGGAACGATCGTGGATGAGGCGACTCCGGTTTCGCTGGACGAGATGATCGGCCATTACAAGCGGTCGAAGTTTTTGGCGGAGTCGGAGGCGATTGCGGCGGCGAAGGCTGGGCAGCACGTGATGATCCTCAATCCCACGACGCCGATTGGGCCGGGTGATGCGAAACCGACGCCAACAGGTCGGATCATCGTCGACTTCCTCAACGGCAACTTTCCAGCTTATGTGGAGACTGGCTTGAACCTGGTGGATGTTGGCGAAGTGGCGCGGATGCACGTGGTCGCGCTAGAGCGTGGAACGCCCGGCGAACGGTACATCCTGGGTGGGGAGAACCTAACGCTGAAGCAGATTCTGGATCGGCTTTCGGCGATCACGGAGCTGCCTTCGCCGACCATGAAGGTTCCTCACGCGGTGGCGATGGCGTTTGCGTTCTGGGATGAGAACTTCACCGGCAAGCTGCGCGGCAAGGAGCCGCGAGCGACCGTCGAAGCCGTGCGAATGGGCAAGAAGATGATGTTTGCCAGCTCGGCCAAGGCTGTGCGCGAGCTTGGGTTTGAGGTGCTGCCGGTTTACCCGGTGCTGCGAGCCGCGGTCGATTGGTTCTGGAAACACGGCTACGCGCCGCGGCCGGGAGCTTCGGCGTGAAGATCGGGATTATCGCCGCGCTTCCGGGCGAGCTGAAGCCGCTGGTGCGCAAGATGCCGCGCATACCGGTCGTGCGCGGCTCCGGCATTGCCATGTGGGAGTGGGAACAGGGCGGCTTGCAGGTGGTTGCGGTCTGCGGCGGAATGGGCGCGGCGGCGGCGCGACGGGCGTTTACGGCGGCGGAGCATACCGGATCGCTCGATGAGGTGCTTTCGGTTGGCTGGGCTGGCGCGCTGACGGCGAAGGCGAAGGTTGGCGAATGCTATCTTCCGTCCCAGGTGATCGACGCGCAGACGGGCGAGCGCTTTGCGCTGGGACCGGACGGCGATCGCTGCGTGACGGCGGTGCGCGTTGCGGATGCGGCGGAGAAGCAGCGGCTGGCAGCGACTTACGGTGCGATGCTGGTCGATATGGAAGCCGCGACCGTTGCGCGGCTGGCGCAGATGCGCGGGATTCCGTGTCACTGCTTCAAGGCGGTCTCGGACGACGCGGAGGCGAACCTGCCCGATCTGAATCCGTACATCGATGCGATGGGCAAGCTGCGGATGGCTGCGTTTCTGGCCGCGGTTGCGATGCGGCCGCAATCCTGGGGTTCGCTGATGCAGCTTGGCAAAAATAGCGGGCGAGCGGCGCAGGCCTTGGCGGATGTTGTTGGCGCGTATTTGGATACGATGAGCAAGCAGTAAAGGAGTTTGGATTGGCGGAGACGATGAAGGCTGCGGTTTACCGCGGGATTGACGATGTGCGATGCGAAGAGATTGCGGTTCCGGAGATTGGCGCGGGCGAAGTGCTGGTGCGGATCGATACCTGCGGCGTGTGCGGGACGGACCTGAAGAAGATTCACACGGGCTCGCACAGCGCGCCGCGCGTGTTTGGGCACGAGATGGCGGGAACGATTGCGGCGGTTGGCGCGGGCGTGAAGGGATTTTCGGTGGGAGAGCGCGTGATGGCGTTTCACCACATTCCGTGTGGCGAATGCTTCTACTGCCGCAAGCAGACATTTGCGCAGTGCGAGACGTACAAGAAGGTGGGAACGACCGCGGGATTTGCGGCTGCGGGAGGCGGTTTCGCCGAGTACATTCGCGTAATGGATTGGATTGTCGGCGATGGCGAACGCGTCGCGGGATTGGTGAAGATTCCGGATGACATTCCGTTCGAGCAGGCAGCTTTTATCGAGCCCGTAAATACGTGCTTCAAGGCCGTGAAGCTGCTGGAGCTGGAGGCAGATGACACGGTTCTGGTGATCGGGCAAGGAAGCATCGGCGTGATTCTGGCGGCGCTGGCGAAGCGGACTGGAGCGACGGTGCTGACGAGCGATTTGTATGCGGAGCGACATGCGATTGCGGCTTTTTACGGGCTTGATAAGCCTGTAGACGCGCGCGGCGATGTTGTTGCGGCGGCGAAGGCCGCGACGGACGGTCGAGGAGCGGATGTTGCTTTGGTCGCGGTTGGTTCCGATGCGCTGATTGGGATGGCGATGAATGCAGTTCGCTGCGGCGGACGCGTGATGCTGTTTGCGAGCACCCAACATGGTGCTGCGACGTTCGATCCGGCTGCGGTTTGCATGGACGAGAAGACGTTGATGGGAAGTTACTCGGCGAGCGTGGCGATTCAGCAGCAGGGAATCGATCTGGTCTTCGAAGGCTATCGCGACGGAACGCTGGATCTGACGAAGTTGATCTCGCATCGATTTTCGTTGGAGGATTGTGCTGCGGCGATTGAGCTGGCATCGAATCCGAAGCCGGATTCGATGAAGATCGTGATGAAGCCGTAGGGTACGACCTCCTCCCTATTTTTTTGCTCAAACTCTTCAAAATAAATACTTTAGGTTTGGACTTGGGGTACTTGGGGTTGCCAAATTCTTAGGGCATCGACTTTTTGGGCGGGCTAGAGGCGGGTTTTCGAGAGCTGACAGCTCACGGCGCTTTGAGCTGAGAGCTTGGTTGTGGCTAGGCATGGGACTCGCACGTTGAGGGATGGGATTGATGCGAGTTAGATGGGCGGTGCCGCTGGTTGTTCTGCTGCTTGGGCTGGGCGCGGGGGCTCAGGTTGCGCGGCGGACGATTACGGGGAGGGTGGTCGATCCGGCGGGGCTGCCGGTGCGTGGCGCGAGCGTGGAGGTGGAGCTTGCGCCCGGGAAGCATGTAGACGCAACTACCGGCGCGGATGGGAGCTTCCGGGCTGAGGTGCCGGCGGCTGCAGGATATGCGGTGAGGGTGGAGGCTGCGGGGTTTACGGCGGTGTCTCAGAGGCTCGACGGCACCGCGCAAGACGTGACGGTGCGGCTGGGAAGGGTTGTGGGGGTGAGCCAGTCGGTGGTGGTGACGGCGGATGTGAGCCAGATCGAGATGGCTTCGCCTGATCCTTCCGAGCGGGTGATGGTGCGGGAAGAGCTACTGGATGCGAATCCGGGCCGGCCGGGTGCGCCGATCTCGATTCCGGGTTTGCCGATTGAAACGGCCTCCGGTGGAATCAAGGCTCCGCAATATTTTGCGCCAGGGGTGGCGGGCGACCATGGCGAGCCTATCGCGCAGTATGTGGGCGTGGGCGGGTACCTGCTGCCGAATAACCTGTCCGCGAACGCGCATGGGAATGGATATGCAGACCCAAACATTTATGTGTCGGGTGCGCTGGGCAGCGTGGAGACGGATGGCGGCGCGTACAACGTGCTGGAGGGCAACCATGCGCTAGACCTGGCGGCGACCTATGGCTTGCGGTCGAGGTTAAGCCGGTTTGTGACCGTGACGGGCGACTACCGCGATGTGGATGTGACGGCGGGAGTCGCGCCGAGCGATCCGGTGAAGAGGGAGTGGCTGGCGCTCGAGGCGAACTATGGCAACGGGCTGCTGCTGCGGCTGGAGCACCGGCAACAGTACAAGCTGAACGGATTTCGGGTGTTTGATGTGGGAAGGCACGAGGTAACGCTGTTTACGGATGGCTACTACGGGGTTTCGCACGAGGGGAACCTGGTGCCGACCGGGTATGGCGTGCAGGTGGGCGATACGGTGGACCCGCGGCAGATGGACCAGACGCACACGTTTATCGTGGCCGGGAACGACGTCTGGACACCGGGTAAGAGAGACGAGGTTTCGCTTTCGGGGTTCTTCCGGACGTATAATTTGGCGCTGTTTTCGGATTTCGGCGAGGGGCTGATTCGGCAGAGTGAGTTCCGCACGGTGGAGGGTGCGGAGGCGCGCGAGACGCACCGGTTTGCCAAGTGGCTGGAGGCCATGGGCGGTGTACTTTACAACGAAGACGACATCCACAACGACAACCTGGATCATTACGCTTCGGACCAGTCGAAGGTGTATGGGCCGTTTGTGAAGGTGCTTTCGAACGACGTGATGATTCGCGAGTTTGCGCCGTACGTTGCTTTGCACGGGGCGCTGGGGAAGCACGTTCAGTTCTACGCCGGGCTGCGGAATGACGAAGTGCAGATCGATAACGTGGACAAGGTGAATGCGAACTACTCGTTCGACGAGTGGAAAGCGTTTGATAATCCGAAGGAGACGGTGACGTGGTCGCCGGGGAATAATAGGGCGGGTTGGATGCCTTCGGCTTCGTTCAGCCTGGGGCAGGCGTTCTTTACAGAAGATCCGCGCATCCAGGTGGCTCCTTCGGCGACGGGTACGGGTGCGGCTACCTTTGCCAATCCACTGGAGCGCTCGCACTCCGAGCAGTTGGTTGTGGGCAAGATCGTGGGCCGGACCGATGCGCGGCTGACGCTGAGCCGGACAACAACGACGGCAACGCTGGCGAAGATCGATCCGGATAATGGGTCGGCAGAGGATCTGGGGCCGAGCACGATCAAGTTTCTAACCTTGAATGTGCGGCATCAGTTCCAGTTTGGAACGCTGCAGGGAGTGGTCTCGAAGGCTGACGCGCGGCTGCACACGTTCAATGGCGTGGCGGGGACGGTGACGCCGGAGGCTCCGCGCACGATCTTCGATGTGTTGACGACGCTGGATAAGCTGCCGTGGGGTGTCCAGGGGCGGGCAGAGTACGAGTACGTGGGGCACAAGTTTCTGGACGTGGGGAATGCGCTGCACCCGGCGCAGTACGAGGCGATTCCAGTGGGTGAGACGCGAATCGCGCTGGTGCGGCCTTTTCTGGATGGGCGATTTACGTTGGGGCTGGACGGGCTGATCGCGCGGGGTTACACCGGGCAGACGACGGAGACCTTCGACCCGGGGTGGAGCGTGGCGACAAGCACGACGGATCTGCCATACTGTGCGGCGGGTTCGGGACCGAGTGGGATGGCGAATGATTTTGATTGCGGCTCGGTGGAGCGGGCGGTTGGGATTCGGACGGTTTCCTGGATTGGCGGGTCGGTGTCGTGGCGGTTTCGCGGGGTACGGTGAGCGCCGGGGAAGAGCTTCCGCCCTCAATCGAATCGGGATACCTGGCCGGGCGAGAAGAATTGTGGATGACGAACGCGGGCGCGACGCTTATGATGCACTGTATACAAGACATTGAATTTTTTTCGTCACGGGCCTTCACCGGGAGGTGGAATGCGTTTTGGTACGGTGACGTGGGTTCTCTTAGTTGCGGGCTCTGTGGCTTCCGCGCAGTCGGTGGCACCCGGCCAGCGTGTTCGCGTGCTTGGGGCCACAATGGCGCGGCGGGTGGTGACGCAGGTTGCGCCGGTGTACCCGGCGATTGCGCTTGCCAAGGGGATAACTGGTGAGGTGACGCTGTACGCGGGCGTCGGTAAAGACGGCTTGGTGGAAGAGGTTGCCGTAGTGGATGGTCCGGTTGCGCTGCAGACGGCCGCGGTGGAAGCGGTGAAGCACTGGAAATTCAAGCCGTGGCTGGTGGATGGGGAGCCGGTTTCGGTGGACACGACGGTGGTTCTGGAGTTCAGGCCCGGGACAACGGGTGCGCCGGCCGTGGGAGTGGCGCCGGCCGCCAGTGTGCCGACAGCGAGGATTTCGCCTGTAAAGACACCGGCTCCCCCCGTCGCGGCACCGGCGGGTGAGTCCGTAGCGAGTTTGAGACCGGCGAAGACGGGCGGGGTGGATTGGGAGGTAGATCGGGTAGATCGGCGGACGGGTGCATCCCCGGTGGCGCGAGGGAGCGGATTCATGGCGGGCGCTGGCGGAGGTTTCTCTGCCCCCTCGTCAAGCTACGGGGCTGCTGCGCTCCCTGGTCGAACGGCAGGAGCAGACTACGAGATGGCTTCGCCGCGGGGGCTGGTTGGCGGCAATCACGGGCCGACGGAGTGGAGGCTGGCGAAGAAGGTTGCGCCGGTGTACCCGCAAGAAGCCGAGGACGCGGGGATTGAAGGCGTGGTGCAGGTGGCGGGAGTGGTCACGACGGAGGGCAGGCTGCGGGATCTGCACGTGGTAAGCGGACCGGCGGAGTTGCAGCAGGCGGCGGTGGATGCAGCGGCGCAGTATGTCTACGTGCCGATGACCAGTGGAGATGAGCTGGCGGAGGCATCGACGCGGGTGCCGGTGGTGTTTTCGTTGACGGGGCCGGCGAAGGTGGCGCCGGAGGTGATGGCCGGGATGGTGCTGAACTCGTTTGCGCCGCCGTATCCTGCAGAGGCGGTGAAGGCTGGGGTGCAGGGTGCGGTGAAGCTGCATGTGTTGATTGGGCGGCAGGGTGAGGTAAAGGACGTGAAGGTGATCTCAGGCCGCGAGATGCTGCGTGCAACAGCGGTAGACGCGGTGAAGCAGTGGCAGTACAAGCCGTACCGTCGGAACGGGGTGGATGTTGAGGTGGAGACGGACGTGATGGTGCAGTTTTCGATTGTGGATCGTTAGCATGGGCATCAGGTTACGGGTGAGTCGCGGGCGAGCTGGGCGCATCTAGTTGGGTTGAGGTGAAGTGGATGCAGCTGGGCGTGGATAGCTTTGCGGCGGTGCGGCGGAACCGGACGACGGGCGTAGTAGAGTCGGGCGCGGACAGGCTGCAGAACCTGATTGAGGAGATTGAGCTGGCGGATCAGGTGGGGCTTGATTCGTTTGGCGTGGGGGAGCATCATCGCGAGGAGTTTCTGGATTCGGCGCCGGCGGTGATTCTGGCTGCGGCGGCTTCGCGGACGAAGCGGATTCGACTGGCGAGCGCGGTGACAGTGCTGAGCGCGGCGGACCCGGTGCGGGTGTTTCAGGAGTTTGCTACGCTGGATTTGCTGTCCGGTGGGCGGGCAGAGATTGTGGCTGGGCGCGGGAGTTTTATCGAGTCGTTTCCGCTGTTTGGGTTTGAGCTGAAGGATTATGACGCGCTGTTTGCGGAGAAGCTGGAGCTGCTGCTGCAGTTGCGGGATGAGAACCACCTGACGTGGTCGGGCAAGTACAGGCCGGCCCTGCAAGGGCAGGGCGTCTATCCAAGACCGGTGCAGGAGAAGATGCCGATCTGGCTGGGCGTGGGCGGGACTCCTGCGTCATTTGCGCGCGCCGGGGTGATGGGTCTGCCGCTGATGATCGCGATTATCGGGGGTGAGCCGCATCGGTTTCGGCCGTTGGTGGATCTGTACCGGCAGGCCGGGGCGCGAGCGGGACATGCGCCGGAGACGCTGAAGGTTGGAATCCACGCGCTGGGGTATGTGGCGGAGACGGATTTGCAGGCCGCGGAGGATTTCTTTCCCGGGTATGCGGAGACGTTTTCGAAGATCGGGCAGGAGCGGGGCTGGGGTCCGGTGACGCGGGGTCAGTTTGACGCGCTGCTGACGCCGACCGGGGCATTGGTGGTGGGGTCGCCGGAGACGGTGGCGGCGAAGGTGCGGCACTACGACAAGGTGCTGGGCGGCATCGAGCGGCTCGACTTCCAGATGAGCGTGGCGGGGCTGGGGCGGAGGGAGCTGATGAGCTCGATTGAGCTGGCGGGGACGAAGGTAAAGCCGATTTTGTCCTGAGTGTAGGTTGGAGGCCGAGCAGAGGTATTGCTTTCTGCGGGCTTATGATTTATTTTGTCGCACGCTCAAACCTATTGTGGGTGAGACTCATCTGAATGTTTAGGATGGGAGCAGTGTGTACTATGCTCCGGTTCTTTCCCTGGAGGTTGTAATGAAGGTCGATACTTATAAGTGTGATGTGTGCGGAACGATTAAAGGTGAGAATAATCACTGGTTCCGGATTGATACAGGGGTTGCTGGTTTGGAGTTGAATGCTTGGGGTGTAATGCCGGAGAGCGCAACGACGGTGGATCTGTGCTCGGATCAATGCGTGATCAAGATTGTGCAGAAGTGGCTGACAGGCCAGGCGCTTTCGAGCGGTGCCCGGTATGCCGATGCGCGGTATGCCGAGGTTCGTTCCGCAGGTGTGGTGGCGATCAATGGACAGCGGGCAATGTAGTTGGCTTCCAAGCTAGTCGATGGTGATAAAAGTAACTCCGTAGCCCGGCAATGTAAGTTCAATTTTCCAGGCGGGAGTTACTTTTTGTAGTTCGGGGCCTGTAAGTGGATTCGTTTCGACGTCGAAGGTAAGTTGGGTGGCGGTGCCGTGCGGGCCCAAGGCGGATAAGTCCAGTTGGATGGTGCGTGGGGCGCCGGGTCCGTTGTCGTCGTCGGGGTGGGCGACGGTGTGGTTGGCGAAGAGAACGATGATCCGGCCGCTGTTTTGGCCGCTAATTTGGCGGGCGGCGAAGACTTCGAGGTGGGCGGGATCGGGGTTGGTGACGGCGAGGATCTGGGCTGGCGCCTCGGGCTGGAAGAGCTTGCCGAGCCAGAGGTCGAGCCAGTAGCTGAGCTGCAGGTGGGCGGGAGCGGCGTCGGTGTTGAGCTCGGCGTACTGGATGCCGCCGGTGTAGTGCCAGTGGTAGAGCGCCTGGGCGCCGGCACGGGCAAACTGGGCGAACTCCGTGGCGCGCCAGGCGGCGAAGAAGGGGCTTGAGCCGCGAGGGTCGTCGGCGAACTTCTGGGTGGGATTACAGGTGCTGTTGCCGGCGTCGTTGACGAAGTCGGCGTTCACGTTGTTTTCGAGGATCCAGACGGATTTGTTTGGGAGCTGGCGTTCAAAGTAGTGGATCTGGTGGACGAAGCTGGGGATGGTGTCGAAGAGCTCGGAGTCGGGTTCGCGGCGGTCGCAGGTGGAGTAGAGGTGAAGGCCGAGAATGTCGACCTGGGCTTTGACGCCGCGGGCGAAGACGGGCAGGTACTTGAACTCGTCGGCGACCTCGCCGCCGAACTCGAGCGCGACGAGCTGGATGGTGGGGTCGACGGCGAGCATGGCGGGGACGGCGGCGTTGTAGAGCGCGACATACTCAGCGGGGGAGATGTGGAAGTAGTTGGGCTCGTTGAGGATGCCCCAGTAGCGGATGGGGTGCGGCGGGGCTTTGCCGTCGGCACCGGGAGTGTTGTAGTGGCGGACCATGCCGGCGGCGTAGGCGGCGTAGCCGGCGATGAAGGCTGGAGTGACGAAGTGAGTCTTCGAGCGGTAGAGGTAGGTGGGGGCGGCGGCCAGTTGGAGTTCGGGCGAGTGGTCGGCGACGGCGAGGATGGGCTGAAGTTGGCGGTCGAGGGTGGTGAAGTCCCACTGGTTGGGTGCGGTTTCGGGAATGGACTGATCGATGACCTGTACGCGGATGTGGTGGGGATTGAGGGCGGCGAGTTGCGTTGGGATTGCGGGGTGCGAGAGGAAGGCCTGGTCGGTCCAGGGCGCGGCCTGAAACGAGGTGGACATGGCTTCGGTGAAGGTGCCGGTGACTCTGTTGGTGATCTTGATTGGAGTGGGTTGAGTGGTTTGGGAATATGCGCAGGTCGGTGCGAGCAGGAAGCTGAGCAGGATGGCTACGAGGATTTTCATGCGGATGAGCTGCGAACAGGGTACACGGAAGCTGCGGATGGGGCGCTATGAAGAGGAAGGTGTGCGAGCCGGTTCTGTTTTGGGAATGCACTTAGCCATTGTCATGTCCGCGGGGCTGCTGCAAAACTTTTCTCGATTTTTGGCCCGGTTTGGCGAAGTTATTGCGAGAGACTGCCGTTAGGAGAGGAGAGGGGCAGGGACGGTTGCTTCCCCCGGATAACCGAGGAGAGTGTGAATGCGCGTCGATACGTTTAAATGTGATGTGTGCGGGAAGATGAAGGGGGACGGCAACCACTGGTTTCGTATCGAGGCAGGCGATGCCGGAATGAGAATGGCACCGTGGGGCAAGCTAAAGCCGTCGGCGACGAGCGTGGATCTGTGCTCCGACCAGTGCGTGCTGACGCAGGTGCAGAAGTGGCTGACGACGATGGCCGAGAAGTGTGGGCTGCGGTATCCGGACCTGCGCAACGGGCCGGCGGCGGATATGCCGGCGGGTTCGCGGGCGAATTGAGCAAAGACAACTGCGCCCTTATCGCGGGCGGCGACCACTTCGTGGGGTTTGGTTCGCTTCGCGATGAGGGCCCGGGCAGACTAGTCGCGGGTGCGCTTGCGGATTTCGACGTTGAGGCGCTTGATCTTCTGGTTGAGGGTGCTGAGGGGGATCTTGAAGAACTCGGCGGCTTCGGTCTGGTTCCAGTGGCAGCGTTCGAGGCGGTCCGCGATGATGCGGCGTTCGATGTCTTCCATGACGTCGAAGAGCGAGGCGTCGGGGCGGTGGTCCATCAGGGACGCGGTGTAGGTGTTGCCGGTCAGTTGAGCCGGCAGAAGATCAGGCGTTATGGTTCGGGTGGTCGAGAGGACCACTCCGCGTTCCATCGAATTCTCAAGCTCGCGGACGTTGCCGGGCCACTCGTAGTCCATGAGGATGCGGAGGGCTTCAGGTGTGAGCGAAGGGGGCTCGGTGCCGTTTTCCTCGGCGTAGAACTTGAGGAAGTGCTGGCAGAGCAGCGGAATGTCTTCGCGGCGCTGGCGGAGGGGCGGGAGTTCGAGGGTGATGACGTTCAACCTGTAGAACAAATCCTCTCTAAAACGCCCGTCTTTGACGGCCTGCTGCAGGTTGACGTTGGTTGCGGCGACGATGCGAACGTCGACCTGGATTTCGCTGGTGCCGCCGAGGTGCATGAAGCGGCGATCCTGTAATACGCGGAGGATCTTGGCCTGCATGTCCATGGACATGGTGCCGATCTCGTCGAGGAAGAGGGTGCCCCCGCTGGCGACTTCGAAGAGGCCTTTTTTGGCGTTGATGGCGGAGGTGAACGCGCCTTTGACGTGGCCGAAGAGCGAGGATTCGAGCAGGTCGGACGGGATGGCGCCGGTGTTGACCGGAACGAACGGGCGGTCGCGGCGTGGGGAGTTCTGATGAATCGCCTTCGCGATGAGCTCTTTGCCGGTACCGGATTCGCCCTGGATCAGGACGGTGGAGCGGCTGGGGGCGACCTGGGCTACAGTGTCGAAGAGGCGGAGCATGGGCTCGGACTTGCCGATGATGTTTTCGAAGTTGTAGCGCTGCTTGAGCACGCGCTTGAGCTGGATGACTTCGGCTTCGGCCTTGTGACGCGCGATGGCGGAGCGGATGTCGGCGAGGAGCTTCTCGTTGTCCCACGGCTTCTGGACGAAGTTTTCAGCGCCGGCGCGGATGGCGTCCACCACGTTGCCGACCGTGCCGAAGGCGGTGATCATGATGACCGGCAACTGCGGGTGCATGGCGGTGATGCGCGGGAGGAGATCGATGCCGGATTCGCCGGGCAGGGCGAGGTCGAGGAGCAGCAGATCGAACTCGTTGCGCGAGAGCACGTCGAGGCCCTGCTTGCCGTCGATGGCGAGGGTGATGTCGAAGCCTTCGAGGGTGAGGAGGGTTTCGAGGGACTCGCGGATGCTGGGCTCGTCATCGATGATGAGGAGGCGTGCGGTGGTGCTGGCGGTGTGGGGAGTCGGTGGTGCGGGGGCTAGGGCTTCTGGCATCAGGTGTGGGTCCTCGGTGAATGTTGCGATGAAAAAGACGGACGCGGACAAAGACGAACAAGACGGGCAAAAGGTGCTAAACGGGTGTTTCTACTGTTTTGGTGCAGCTTGAAACGCGGATTCTGTTTCGGAAGAGAAAGTGAAAACGTTGGCTCATGCGCCTCCTCCCGGCAGTCCGCTTTGAAAGAACCTGCGATTAGCGGGAAGAAGGAGGAGGATCATCGCGGCAACGGGCGGGAGCACGGCGACGAGATATCGGTGGTCGTTGGCCGCTGCTCGATAGAGCGTGGTGCCACACTGCAGAGCATCGACGAGGAGACAGAGGCACCAGCCCAAAAAGGTTCCGAACCAAAGCATGGTGCAGCTAACGATGATGAGGACCACTGAGCCGCTGGCGTACCAAAAAACGGGCTTCGCAAATGCGCCTTGGGAATCCCAACCATCGCTATTGAAGGAGTAGCCTTGCAAAAAGATGGTTAGAGCAGCGAAGCAAAGGGAGACGGCGGAGATCAGGGTCTGAAATCCGCAGGTGTGATAGGCGAGGTCAGGACGGCGCGACTTACTCATGAGCAGCCGCCTGAAGGTTTGAGGCAATCTGTGAAGGAGCAGCCAGGGCGGGGATTTCGAGGCGGAAGGTGGTGCCTTCGCCGGGGGTGGATTCAACTTTGATCTTGCCGCCGTGCTCCTGCAGGATGCCGTAGCTGACGGCTAGGCCGAGGCCGGTGCCTTTGTGCTGGCCGGGCTGGGGGTTGGTCTTGGTGGTGAAGAAGGGGTCGAAGATGCGGTGGAGGTGTTCGGGCTCGATGCCGGTGCCGGAGTCGACGATCTCGACGACGGTGAGGGTGTCGCCGTCGGGGAGGATGTGGTTGCGGCTGCGCAGTTGGATGACCTTGTTCTCTTCGACGTTCTGCATGGCGTCACGCGCGTTGAGCATGAGATTGAGGATGACCTGCTGGAGTTTGCCCTGGTTGCCCTGGATGGGTGCGAGGGTAGGGTCGAGGTCGGTTTCGATGCGGATGCGCGCGGTCTTGAACTGGTGGTCGAGCAGGATGGCGGAGTCGTGGAGCAGGGTGTTGAGGTTGATGGCGACGAACTCTGAGCCGGAGGTGCGCGAGAAGTTGAGCAGGCCGTTGACGATCTCGGAGGCGCGGAAGGTCTGCTGGGTGATCTTCTGGAGCACGGGGTCGAGGCGCTTGGCCATCTCGGGCTCGGAGCGGAGCTGTTTGGTGAGCATCTGGGTGTAGCTGGAGATGACGGCGAGCGGCGTGTTGACCTCGTGCGCGACGCCGGCGGCGAGTAGCCCGATGGACGAGAGTTTTTCGGACTGCGTGAGCTGGGTTTCGAGCTGGATGCGGTCGGTGATGTCGTCGATCAAGATGATGCGGCCGACGACGTCGAAGGTTCGGGTGAGCAGCGGCGCAATGGCGATGTTGGCGGTGCGGGTTTCGCCGGTGGGCAGCGCGAGGCGGAACTTGTAGAGGGTGTGGGTGCCGTGTGACGACGAATCCTTGCGGATGTCGTTGAAACGCTCCATGAAGTCTTCGGGGAAGAGCGCCGAAAGCGGCTGGCGCAGGGCCTCGCCGCGGGATTTGGCGAAGAGAACCTCCATCTGCGCGTTCCAGCTTTCGACCTTGTCCTCGAGATCGACGGCGAAGATGCCGATGTTAATGGATTCGACGATGTTCTGGTTGAAGTCTTTCAAGCGTTCGAACTCGTTGATCTTGGATTCGAGTCGGCGGTATAGCTGCGCGTTCTGGATGGCGATGCCGATGTAGCCGGCGAGCGATTCGAGCACTTCCATGTCTTCGGACGAGAGGAAGTCGCCGTCGTTGGTGCGGCCGAGGCCGATGATCGCGACGGTGCGGGTTCCGGGGCCGCGACGATTGGCGACGCGGCAGGGAAGATAGTAGTTGAGGTCGAGCCGCGCGGCAGTGTGGCGGTCGGCCTCGGGCAGGCGCAGGACCTGCTGCGGGTTTTCGAGGAAGACGTGCGAGTTGGCGTCGGGCGCGTCGAAGTCGAGGAAGCTGACGTCGAGATACTTGAGGTCGGACGCCTGGAGGTCGGTGAGCCCGTGGCTGGCGGCGAGCCCGAAGTGTGGGTGGCGCAGCGGGCTTCGCGCGTCGGAGTCGGGTTCTTCGGCGAGGAAGACGGCGACGCGGGTAACGAGGAGGGTCTGCGGCAGGCGCTCGACGATGGAATCGACGAGGGCGCGGAGGTCGGTTTGGGAGTTGAGCGAACGGCCGAAGTCGACGAGGGTCTCGCGGTAGTCGAAGCGTTTCTGATCGAAGACGCGATCGACGTGCGATTGGAAGAAACGCTTGATGGGCTCGAAGATAAGGCCGGTGGCGACGATGGCGGCGAGCAGGCCCCAGATCTTGAGCGACTGGAAACGCGTGTGGACGATCTCCGCCGAGACCGCGACGACCGAGAAGTAGAGGCCGACGAGGGCGGCGGTGGCGAGGGTGTAGGTAACGCCGCGCTTGAAGATGAGGTCGACGTCCATGAGGCGGTAGCGGATGATCGCCCAGGCGAAGGTGAGCGGGAGGAAGACGAGCGCGAGCGGAACGAGGTTCGAGATGGAGAGCGGAACGGGGCGGTCGAGCAGGAACGGCACGACGTAGACGAAGGTGAACGGGATGACCGCGACGAAGGTTCCGCGGGTCAGCCACTTGAGCTGCTGACGTTCGAGCGGGTTTTCCGCGTGGCGGGCACGGGCGAAGAACACTGCGGCGGCCCAGACGTAGTAGATCGCCATGTAACCGAGGGCGATCTTGTCCAGGCGATGCTTGAGGAGTTCGGTGGCCTCCCACAGGTTGATGGCGGCGGCCTGGAGACCGATAAGCGCGATGCCCGGGATGTAGAGGAACGAGGCCAGGAACCAGCGGCGCACGCGGTGGCGCGGCTCGGGGTCGAGATCGGAGAAGGTGATGGCGAAGTGCAGGAAGAGCGCGGGCTGGAGCGCGGTCGCGATGATGTTCGACCAGTAGATGATCCAGTCGAAGGTATCGAGCTCGCCGGTGAAGTGGAAGGCGTAGAGAACGAACGAAACGAGGCAGAAGACGTAGAAGTGAGTGGATTTGGGAGCGGTCCAGCGGCGAAAGAGAACATAGAGGCCGATGAGCAGGTAGACGACGCCGATGAGGCGGTAGAAGAGGTTGATGGTGCGGTCGGTGGGTTCGAGAATGACCTTGATATCAAACGGTTTGGTGCCGGCGGGCACGGTGCAGGCGGTGCCGGAGTAGGCGAGCGGCGCGCGCAGGATGGAGTAGGTCGCGGTCTGGAAGGTGCCGACGCCGAAGAACTCCTGTTCGAGCTGGGCGACGCGGTGGGTGGGGTGCTCGTCGACCGAGACGAGCAGGTCTCCCTGGCGAATGCCGAAGATGTCGCCGGGAGAGCCAGGCGGAACCTGCCGCGCGCAGAGGCCGGCGGGCGCGGCGGGTTTTGCTGGGCTGGGCGTGGGGGCTTCGACCCACCAGACGCGGTCTGTGGGCACGACGAAGTTGTTTTCCGCTCGAACGTTGAACCCGGCCAGGACGCACGCTGCCAGAGTGGCCGCCGCGAGGACCACAGCGAGGATCCGGGTTTGAGAGGCGTTCTTCATTACGGCTCGGAGTTAGGGCTCGGCGGGTTGCTCCGGAAACGGTGCCAGCACGTTGAGGTCCAAACGCGAAGTTGTTGTAACGGGAGTTGTTGCGATGAAAGTGTCGGAAAGCTACCGATAATCATAGCTCGGTTCCTTTAGGCCGGAGACTGGTCAGGGTGTGTGCGAGTACGAATGGGTGGCTAGGAATGTTCCTTTCCAGTCTCGAAAGCCTTGACCGATAAGTAACGGTGATGTGAACTACTTATTATGAGTTTACTTGGGGCTCGGCCGGTGGAGCAGTTGCACCGGGAGGCGAGCAAGGCAGCCGGGGATATCCTGGCGCGAGACGAGGAATACCTGCTTCCGGTGTACGCCCGGTATCCTGTGGTGATGGAGCGCGGCGAGGGCTGCCGGCTTATCGATGTGGATGGCAACGAGTACCTGGACATGATGGGTGGGTTGGGCGTGAACGCGCTCGGACACGCACATCCGCGCATGTTGAAGGCGATGGCCGACCAGGCGGCGACGCTGGTGCACCTTTCGCCGCAGTTCAGCAACAGGTGGGCGAGCCTGCTTGCGGAGAAGCTTTGCGCCATGACAGGGATGGCAGGAGCGTTCTTTTCAACCGGCGGCAGCGAGGCCGTGGAAGGCGCGTTGAAGCTGGCGCGGACCTATGGGCGGCAGACCGGCGGCGACGAGAAGATTGAGATTGTCGCGTTATATGGCGGATACCATGGCCGGACGTTCGGGTCGATGTCCGTTACTGGACAGTCGAAGTACAGCGCGGACTTCGGGCCGGGGATTGGTGGAGTACGGTTCGTCAATCGCAATGATTGCGCAGCGTTACGCGGGGTGGTTTCGGCGAAGACGTGCGCAATCCTGCTGGAGCCGGTACTGGGCGAGGGGGGAATCCACCTTCTCTCAACGGAGTTCCTGGCTGAGGCAAGACGGCTGGCCGATGCGAACGGGGCGATCCTGATCTTGGACGAGATTCAGAGCGGTTTGGGGCGGACCGGCGAATGGTTCGCTTACACGAGAACTGGCGTGACCCCGGATGCGCTGATCCTGGGCAAGCCACTTGGCGGTGGGATTCCGCTGAGCGCGATGCTGGTGAACAAGGCGCTGTTCGACTCGTTCGGCATGGGAAAGCATGGCAGCACGCTGGGCGGAACGCCGCTGGGCTGCCGGCTGGGCTGCGAGTTCCTCTCGGTGATGGAAGACGAGGGTGTGCTGACGAATGCGCGCAGGAGCGGTGCCCGGCTGGGCGAGCGGCTGGAGCGGCTTGCGCAGGAGTACGACGTGGTGCGGGAGGTGCGCGGCGAAGGCTTGATGTGGGGTGTGGAGCTTTCGGTGCCGGGCCGGCCCCTGGTGGAGGAGGGTCTGCGGCGTGGGGTGATGTTTAACGTGGTGCAGGGTAATGTGCTGCGGTTTTTGCCGCCGTTGATCCTGACCGAGGCGCAGGTGGATGAGGCGATGGATGTGCTGGACGCCGTGTTCGAGGAGCGCTTTGCGCGCAAAAGTGTGGTGGAGACGCAGGTAGCGAGCGTGGCTTAGGCGGCGGAACGCAGACGAACGCTAAAGAAACGGGCGAGCCTAATTTGGGCTTGTCCGTTTCTTGTTTGGTCCGATAGCGACAGAGGCGAAGAAACTATTTCGCGCGCATTTACATCCCTGTAACATAGGAAGATAGAGTTCGGCTGGTACGGTTGCTGCGCTTGTCTGCTTTTGGGGTGTTTGACGATGGGTCGGAAGTTTGAAGTCGAAGAATCGACCGTGCTGGTCGATGGAATGCACTTGTTCTATTGCAAGGCTGGACGCGGGCCCGCTCTGGTGCTGGTACACGGGCTGGTAGGTTCGTCGCAGAACTGGGATCAGAATATTCAGTTTCTGGCGCGGTTTCGGACGGTGTACGCTCTCGACCTGGCGAATATGGGGCACTCGGACCGGGTGGCCGGGATCGACCCTGGCCTGGAAGCGGCGGCGGACCGGCTGGCGGCTGCGATGGATGCGCTGGGGGTACGGCGCGCGGATATTGCCGGGCATTCGCATGGCGGAGCGATCTCGATGATGCTGGCGGCGCGGCACCCTGCGAAGGTGCGGCGGCTGGTGCTGTTTGCGCCGGCGAATCCATTCTGCGACTTCTGCCGGCCGCTGATCCGGTTTTACCAGACACGAATTGGCGTTGCGTTCGCGTACCTTGTTCCGCGGCTACCGCGCGCGCTGCACAAGACGGCGCTGAGCCGGATGTACGGCGATCCGAAGCGCGTGCATGAAGGCGCGCTCGAGGGCTACACGCGCGGGATGAACGCGGGCACGGTGGAACACATTCTGGGGATTGTACGAAGCTGGACGACGGATATGGCCGCGCTGGGCGAGGTGCTGGGCACGGTGGCCTCGCTGCCGACGCTGCTGATCTGGGGCGAACAGGATCGGGCCGTGGGGGTGCGTTCCGGGGAGCGGCTGGCGGAGATGCTGGGCGCGCGGTTGATGGTGATCCCGGGTGTGGGACATCTGCCGTTCGCGGAGACGCCGGAGGTCTGCAACAACGCTGTGCGCGAGTGGCTGGGGTAAGACAGGTTGCCAGATGTTGATTGCCAGATGTTGATTGCCAGATGTTAGAACCGCTCGCGTTGTCGATTTTGCGACGGCGGGTTGGGTGAGCGCGTCTGAGAGGGGATGACTCCCTCGGTTTCGGAACAGTCTCGATCGCGGGCAGGTGCTTCGGCTGGCGATCGAGGCGATGTAAATCCCAATGTGATCCTGGCCATCTGCTGCATGAGCCTGCTGCTGGTGGGGATGGATGTAACCATCGTCAACGTGGCGCTGCCGGCGATGGAGCATGACTTTCATGCGCGGCTTTCGGAGCTGCAGTGGATTGTGGACGCGTACACGCTGGTCGTCGCCAGCCTGCTGATGATGGCGGGTGCGGTGTCGGATCGGCTGGGCCGGCGCAAGGTGTTTCAAGTTGGGCTGACGATCTTTACGACGGGGTCGCTGCTGTGCAGCCTGGCGCCGAATATCGGGACGTTGATCGGGTTCCGGGCGTTCCAGGGGTTGGGCGCGTCCATGCTGAACCCGGTCGCGCTTTCGATTATCGCCAATGCCTTCAAGGATGCGAAGGCACGGGCGCGGGCGATTGGAATCTGGGGCGCGGTTGCGGGGCTTTCGTTTGGCGTGGGTCCGCTGTTGGGCGGATTTCTGACGCAGACGGTCGGCTGGCGCGCGATCTTCTGGATCAACGTGCCGTTGGGCGTCCTGGCTTTTGTGCTGGCGGCGAAGTTTGTGCCGGAATCGAAGGCGGCGAAGGCGCGTGCGTTCGACCCGGTGGGGCAGGCACTGGTGTTTGTGGGCCTGACGGCGCTGACCTCGGGCGTGATCGAGGGCCCGCACCTGGGATGGAAGTCGGGCTGGATCTGGGCTCTGTTTGCAGTGGCGGCCGCGGCGTTCGCGGGATTTGGGGCGTATGAGCTGAGACAGGAGAAGCCGCTGCTGGATCTGCGATTCTTCCGCAGTGTGCCATTTACGGGAGCGACATTGACAGCGGTGGCTGCGTACGGGTCGTTTGCGGCCTTTTTGTTTCTGAACGCGCTTTATCTGCAGCATCAGCGCGGGATTTCGCCGTTCCGGACGGGGCTCTACCTGCTGCCGCTTGCGATCTTCCTGACGTTGACGGCGCCGCTCTCCGGCTGGCTGGTGGGTGCGACGGGGCCGAGGATCCCGCTGGTGGTGGCGGGTGCCAGCTTTGTGGGAAGTGCGGCGATGTTGACAAGACTGAGCGGGGCAACGCCGGTGTGGTGGCTGCTGGTGAGCTATACATTGTTCGGGATCGGGCTGGGGATGGTGAATCCCGCGATTACGAACAGTGCCGTGGCGGGCATGCCGCTCGAACAGGCCGGCGTGGCGGCGGCCATCGCGTCGACCTCGCGGCAGGTGGGCGCAGCGCTGGGGGTTGCGATGGCGGGGACGGTGGTGCATGAGGTGGTCCACGGAAGCAGGGCGCACGGCATGGATCTGAGCGGGTCGACGCATCCCATCTGGTGGGTGATGACCGCGTGCGGCGCGATGATTATGGGGCTGGGTTGGGCGGTGAGTACGGCGTGGGCGAAGCGCAGCGTGGAGAGTGTGAAGGACCTGGTGGCGGCGGGGTAGGGTTACTCGGGCTATTGCGAACGGAGATTCCTGGCACGGCAGCGATCGCGTCCGGTACGATGTTGCGTGCACTTCGGTTGTGGGCTCAGGGTGTGGTTTTCGTTTTCTACTCCGTGTTGAGGAAGGCCACAAGGTGCTTAAGCTCGCGCTGGTCCTCATGCTGTCGTTGCTGGCGCGGCCCATGTTCGCGGCGCATCGCGTGACCGTAGCTGAGCTTGAGCAGCGGCTGGTGGGGGAGCGCGGAAAGCCGGACGCGGAGGTCGCGGGGCGGCTCTCCGATCTGGAGCTGACGGAGCGCTTGAGTGGCGAACGGCTGGGGCGTTTGCTGGCGGGCTCGCCGGGCGGCAGGAGTACACAGGAGCTGCGAATTCTTGCCGATCAAGCGGAGTTTCTGCCGCTTCCGGCAGCGGAGGTTCCAGCTGTGCCGGCGCCCAGCGTGGACGAGCAAAGGCGCATGATGGGGTTGGTGGTGCACTATGTCACCAAGGCGATTCACCAGCTGCCAAACTTCTCCGCCATGCGAGTGACGACGTCGTTTGAAGAGACGCCACAGGTGCAAACCGGGGTGAGCGCGACGCCCTATGCCCCGCTGCATGAGACGAGCACGTCGCGGGCTTCCGTACTGTATCGCGATGGGCTTGAGGTGGTGGAGGCGCGCGCGGCGGAGGGCCAGCGGGGGAGCGCGAAGGCAGAGGCCAAGGGGCTTCGGGAGTGGGGGGTGTTCGGCCCGATCCTGAGTACGGTGATGTTGGATGCGGCGCGGAACAGCCTGAGCTGGAGCCACTGGGAGCAGGGTCCGAACGGGCGGCTTGCGGTGTTTCAGTATGTGGTGCCGGCGGCAAACTCGCATTACCGCGTGAACTACTGTTGCGTGTGGATTAGGGAGCAGGCAGCGCCACTTGACCGAGTGGTGGGCTACCGGGGTGAGATCACGGTAGATCCTGAGCGCGGTGCCATTTTGCGGCTCACGTTGCAAGCGAGCCTGCAGGCGATGGATCCGATCTCCCAGGCGGACTTGATGGTGGAGTACGGGCCGGTCGATATCGGCGGACAACCCTATCTCTGTGCGACGCGCAGCGTGGCGTTTTCGACGGCGTTGTTTACTTCGCGTGCGGATGAGGCGATTCGAAGGACGGGAGCGGCTGCGCCGGATGCGACCCAGAAACTCTTGAACGATGTGAGATTCGAGGACTACCACTTGTTTCGCGCGGCGTCTCGGATTCTTGCGACGGCGGAGTCGGATCTGCCGGCGGCTGAGGTGCCGCCAGCGGCGAGCGCGGCGGCGTTGGCTCCGGCTGATGCAAGCGCAGGAGCGCCCGTGCAGGCTGCGACGGAGGAAGCTGCGTCGGCTGTACCTGCGGCGCCGGTTGTCGCGCCGGCGGCGACTGAGGCTCCTGCGGCGGCTGAGGATGCGGCTGCGCTCGAGGCGTTGCCGGTCTTCAGGGCCACCACGCGGGAGGTGTTTGTCGACGTGGTTGCGACGCGGAACGACGGGGAACCCGTTCCCGGGCTGGGCAAGCAGGACTTCGAGATCAGGGAGAATGGAAGGCCGCAAGCGATTGCATTCCTCCAGGATCACGCGCAGAAAAGCCCCCAGCCAGCTGCGCCTGTGGAGATGCCGGCGCTCTTGCCGGGGATGCGCACGAATGTTCCGTTGGCGTTGCCGAGCGAGGCTGTGAATGTTCTGCTTTTCGACACGTTGAACACGGCGACGCCGGACCAGGACAAGATGCGGAGGCAAATCCTGGGGTTCTTCTCGAAGATGCAGCCGGGGACCCGTATGGCGGTCTTCGTGCTGGGATCGAATCTGCGATGTATTCAGGGCATTACGTCCGATTCTTCGTTGCTGCTGGCGGCTCTGCATGATCCGCGGAATGGCTTGAACGGGAGCCAGAGTTCGTTGCTGACGACGCGAAGCGATCGGGCCGACGATGCAAACGAGGTTGCGACGCTCGAGGCGATGCAGACCTCGAGCTATGCAATCGACGCGATGCGAGGGGCGATGACGGCTGCCGGAGCGCGCGACGCCGGCGCACGCGCCATGATGACGTACCAGGCGCTGATCTACCTGGGGCACTATTTGGCGGGTGTGCCGGGGCGCAAGAACCTGATCTGGTTTGCAGGGTCGTTTCCTCTGGCGATCTTTCCAACACCCGAGCAGTTGGCGCACGCGGACCGTCGACCCGGCTCTGCAGCCTCGCTTGAGCGGGTGAGGCAGAGTGCGGATCTGTTTACGGCTGCGCAGATTGCGGTGTATCCGATTAGTGCGGAGGGCGTAACCATGGAGCACGCCGGCGAGGCGGAAGCCGCGGGGCCGGGGATCGGCGGAGACATAGGGCACACGGGAGGACAGCCGAACTCGGCGATGTCCCCGTTACAGGCAGATGCGGGGGAACGGGGAGGGAACGCCGAGGCAATGGAGCGCCTGGCGGCATCGACCGGCGGGAAGGCTTTTTACGACACGAACGACCTGGATGCGGCGCTGCGGCACGCGATTGCGGATGGAGCGAACTACTACACGATCAGCTACTCGCCAACCAATAAGACGATGGATGGAAGCTTTCGGCGGATCGAGGTGAAGCTGGCACATGGGAGCGCGCGACTCTCGTACCGGCGCGGTTATATTGCGGACGAAGGCCCGGGTCCCAGGAAGAAGCCGGTGGGCGATCCGCTGGCGCCGCTGCTGCAGCGTGGCCTGCCGGGTGCGACGGGCGTGTTGTACGGGTTGAGCGCGGAGCGTTCAGCCAAACAACCTGGGACCGGCGAGGCCTATGCCGGGCAGAACCCGCAGTTGAAGGCTCCGGTGGTGCGGTACACCGTGAACTTTGTGATTCGAAGCCAGGACCTGGCGCTGAAGCCCAACGAGCAGGGCGTGCCGAGCGGGAAGGTTCTACTGGGATTGAAGGCGTATGACAACTACGGCGCGGCGCTGAACTGGCTGGGCGATGAGGAATCGCTGGAGATCAAACCGGAGGAGATAGCCTCGCTGCGGAAGAATGGCGTGCCGGTGCACCTCGAAATCGACTTACCGGTTTTGGCGGAGATTCACCTGGTGACGGCGGTCTATGACTTGAATAGCGGGGCGGCGGGGACGCTGGAGATTGCGTTGCCGAACGGCGAGCAGCAGCATACGCAACGCTGATGGAGCAGCGGGAGGTGGCAGGCTCGCGGACCGCTGGTATGCTACGCTACGCTGAGCTCAAGCGTCCTTCCGAAAGCTTGTAGAGTTGCTGCGATGCTGCCGCTTTTGGTGGCGTGTCCTGCATCGCGAAAATGCTCGAAATGTCGAGCTGGCCCGAGTTCGACTCATTGCGGACTGAGAGAAAACGTTTGGGTGAGCCAGGTGCGAAGGTGGTGCTGCATCTGGTCGAGCTTGGGCGTAGGGTCGGCGGGAATGCCCTGGAAGAAGTGGTCGGCACCCGGGATGGTGACGATCTCTTTGGGCGGAGGGGCGATGGCAAGGATGCGGTCGAGGGCTTCGGGTGTGGAGAAGTCGTCGTGCGAGCCAGAGAGGAAGAGCTTAGGCTGGGTGCACGCGGGCAGGAACTCGTAGGTGTAGGTGCGGCCGGCGGCGGAGACGGGCAGGCCGAGGCCGACGAGCCCGGCGATGCGTGGGTCTCCGCCACAGGCGCGCAGGCCGACGTAGGAGCCGAAGGAGAAGCCGGCGAAGAGGATTGGTTTGGCGTAGAGCGCATGGAGGTAGTCGAGCGCGGCGCGGACGTCGTCGATCTCTCCGCGGGCTTCGTCGTGGATGCCTTCGGAGAGGCCGACTCCGCGGAAGTTGAAGCGGAGCACGGGCAGGTCGAAGGAGGCGAACGCCTTCATCGCGTGGTAGACGACCTTGTTGTGCATGGTGCCCCCGAAGAGTGGGTGCGGGTGCGTGACGAGGGCCGCGTAGGGTGCGTCGTCGGCGCCAGTGTTGAGGAGCGCTTCGAGTTTGCCGGCGGGGCCTTTGAGGTCGGTGATGGTTTGGAGCATGGTCCTAGTCTAGAAGAGGCAACACCAAGTGCGCGCTGACGCCGCGCGGGCGGTCCTGCGTACGCCTGATCGCTTCGAGTGGTTTCGTAACAGAGGACGGGTATGCTTAAGGCTATGGCGATTGACGCGATTGAGCTGACGCGGAAGCTGGTGGGGATTCACTCGACGACCTACCACGAGCATGATGCGGGCGTGTTTCTGGATGGGCTGCTGAGCGGCGAAGGCTGGTCGGTGGAGCGGATGCCGGTGCCGAAGCCGGCGGTGGGAACTCCGGGGGCAGAGGGTGGGGGCGAACGCTTCAATGTGTATGCGCACATGGCAGGCGTGACGCCGGAGGTGGTGCTCTCGACGCACATGGATACGGTGCCGCCGTATGTTGCGCTGCGCGAGGATGACGACTTTCTGTATGGGCGCGGGACGTGCGATGCGAAGGGTATCCTGGCCGCGATGGTGGCGGCGGCGGAGCGGCTGCGCGATGGCGGAGTGAAGGTTGGGATGCTGTTTGTGGTGGGGGAAGAGCGGGATTCGGCCGGAGCGAAGGTTGCCAACGAGAATGCGCGGGGTTCGCGGTTCCTGATCAACGGCGAGCCGACGGATAACCGGCTGGCGCTGGCCTCGAAGGGTGCGCTCCGGGTGGAGATGTATGCCGATGGGAAGATGGCGCACTCGGCGTATCCGGAGCTGGGCGAAAGCGCGATCGACAAGCTGGTGGCGGCGCTGAGCGATGTGCAGAAGCTGCCGCTGCCGTATGTGGAGGGGATTGGCGAGTCGACGCTGAACGTGGGGTTGATCTCCGGCGGGCGGGCGCCGAACGTGATCGCCGACAAAGCCGAGGCACACATTCTGGTGCGGTTGGTGGGGCCTTCGCATGAGACGAAGGCGGCGATTTTGACCGCGGTTGCGGGGCGGGCGAGAGTGGAGTTTTCGCTGGAGCTGCCGTTTGTGCGCATGCGCCAGGTGGGACGGCTGCCGACGATGGTGGCGAAGTTTACGACGGATATTCCGTCGCTGACGAACTGGGGCGAGCCGTTTCTGCTGGGCCCGGGCAGCATCCACGTGGCGCATACGCCGGACGAAAAGATCAGCAAGAAGGAACTACTTGAGGCGGTGGAGTTGTACGTGGAACTCGCAACCGAATTGGTGCAGAGCTGAAGGTAATGCGAGGGGTGATGCGGGGTTTGTTGCTGGGATTGTTCGTGCTGATCGTGGTCCTGGTCGCGGTGGTGGTGACGTATACGACGATTCCGCGCGGGAACACGGAGCAGCAGCATTTTGACACGCTGATCGTGCTGGGGTCGCCGGCTGATCCGGATGGGAAGCCGTCGGTCGAGCAGCGCGAGCGCGTGATGGAAGCGGTGCGGGAGTTCCAGCGGGGCAGGGCAAGCCACATGATCGTGACCGGCGGCGCGGCGCACAACCTGTGGATTGAAGGGATGATCGAGGCGGAGGTGGCGCGCAAGGGTGGCGTGCCGGCGGATGCGGTGCTCGTCGAGGTTCGATCGACGAACACGATTGAGAACATGTGGTACGCGTGGCAGATGATGCAGGCGCGCGGGTGGAAGAGCGCGGAGGTGGTGAGCTCGCATAGCCATCTACCGCGGGCGAGCCTTATCCTGGAGCACTATGAGCCGCTGGGGATGAAGTGGCACGTTCATGCTTCGCACTGGCCGTCGGAGTATCCGAAGGCGCAGATTGCCTTTTACTACGTGAAGGAGGCGCTGGGAACGACGGCGCTGCGCTGGTTCGGCTACCGGAAGCAGGAGTATCTGCCGAACTCCTAGCGGCGGGCTTCCGGCCTCCTCCTCAACTCCAGGGGTCGTAGTGCTGACGGAAGCGTGCGGGATCGTCGGGATTGACGAAGTAAGGGTTCAGGGCTTCAGCACGCGCGGAGCCCACGATCGCGGTGACCTGTTGGACGATCTGCATCAGCGATTCGGCGTGAGCCTTGAGGTCGTCGACGGATGAGGCGCTTCGCTGCGCGCTGCTGGCCGTCTTTTGCGTGACTCGTTCCATTTGGACGAGGGCGCCGGCCATGGATTTGACGCCGCGCGTCTGCTGCTCGCTGCCGGAGCTGACGGCTGAGACAAGCGCCTGGATGTTCGCGGAATCCTCTGTCACGTGGTGAATGGCGCGGGTTACGAGTTCGACCTTCTTCTGGCCGTACGCAGCTTTCTGCATGGAATCCTCGATCAGGTCTGAGGTGTTTTTGGCTGCCGTGGCGGAGCGCTGCGCGAGCGAACGAACCTCCTCCGCAACGACTGCGAAGCCCTCGCCCGCGCTGCCCGCACGCGCGGCTTCGACGGCTGCATTCAGGGCGAGCAAGTTGGTCTGGAAAGCGATGCCGTCGATCACCTTGACGATGGTGGAGATTTTCCTGCTGCCTTCGGCGATCTCATCCATGGAGTGAACCATATCGGCGAGTAGCTGGTCCGTCTCGGAGAAATGAGTTTGCCAGCGGGTGACGAGCTCTGCGGCCGAGCGTGAGGAATCGCTGTTGCGGGCGGCCATGGAACTGATCTCTTCGGTCGAAGCAGAGGTTTCCTCGATGGATGCGGCTTGCTCGGAGGCACCGCTGGCGAGTTCCTGCGAAACGTTCGCCATGACGGTGGCGGCGGAACTGATCTGCTGGCTTTGATCGTGCAGGCGGGTCGACATGGCGCGAAGCTCCGCCGTTGCAGAGCGGATGACCCAGGTGGCGATGCCGGCCGAGACGGCGAGCGCGAGGGTCGTCCAGAGCAGGGCAAGCAGGCGCATGTGTGCGAGGTCGGCGATGCGCTTGTTGAGCAGCACGTCGAGCTCCTGCATGCCGACGCGCGAGAGATCGAAGCTGGCTTTGCGGGTGTTGGCTACCGCGGCGGAGAACTGCGCGGCCGTGGGCGCGGCGTCCGGATGGTCGACGACAGCAAGCAGGCTGGCCTGCAGCTGCTCGTTCGCCTTGCCGTAGGCGTCGACGGCGGCGGGCAGGTTGGCCTGCAGCGACTTCGAAAGACCGTGGAAGTTGTGATCTTCGTTCAGCGACGTCTGCAGGTCGCCAAGAATGCGGTCGCGGTCCGCCTCTCGAAGGAGTCCGGCGACGACCGCGAAAGGAATGCGCTCGTCGGCTGTGACTTTGCCGTCCGCGAGCGTGTCCTGGCTTAGCTTCTGCACGGAGGTGAGGCGGTCTTCGGTCTGCGGAAGCCCGTTTAGTGTCGCGTCGATGAGGTAGTAGCTGTCGAGATCGAAGTCGAGCGTCAGGTTCGAGATATCGCCGGCGTGCGTAATCATGGTGCGAACGTTGGCGATGATGGCTTCGTGCGCGGCGTCAGCCTGGGCTCCGCTGGTTGGGGCAGACTTCAGCGCGGCCCACTGCTTGCGCACGTTCTGCCAGTTGCCATCGCTGCGCTTGCGCTGGGCGAGACCTTCCGGGGTGAACTGCAAATCTTTGCCGTACAGCGCGTCGACTGCCTGGAGCTGGGTGAGATCCGAGTCGACCTGGCCCTCCAGCACGGACATGCTCGCCGAATCTTCGGGCGAGAGCTTGGGCTGGCGCGCGAGGAGTTGGTGCTCGGACAGCGCCTGGAGGAGACCCTCAAGCGGCTTCTGGTACGCATTGCCTTCGAGTTCAAGCGTGGTGAAGGCGATGTCCTTCGAGAAACCCTCTTGAATAAAGTAGAAGAGGGCGACAGAAACGGTAAACAGCACAAGACAGCCAACGGCCGCAATGCGCTTCCCCAGAGTTAGCGACTTAATGGTCACAGTTTCGATCCTCACAAGTTGCACAGTCGTGCAAGCCTCGACATAAATCGAGTTATCGGCTGGATGAACGAAATCTTTGCGCTTGTATCGAAGCGTTGGCCACGTGCGTGGTGTTTGGTTGGGATCTTTCCGGAAGGCAACGGCAAGTGCGCCCTGGTCGCGGGCGGCGACCACTTCGTGGCGTTTTGGACGCTGCGCGTGTTTTTGCGGGTGCCGGGCAGATTGCGGGCGGGATTTGCACTGTTGATGAGGAAGTAAACTTGGGCCATGGGCGCTGAGTTTACGCATTTGCACTTGCACACGGATTATTCGCTTCTGGATGGAGCCTGCGACGTCGACAAGCTGGTGGCGCATGTCGACAAGATCGGGCAGAAGGCCGTCGCCATGACGGACCACGGCAACATCTTTGGAGCGGTGCATTTCTTCGACGCGGCGAAGAAGAAGGGGATCAAGCCGATCCTCGGGTGCGAGCTGTACATCTGCCAGGCAGACGACCATCGCGCCAAGGGGGATGGCGACAAGTACAACCATTTGTTGGTGTTGGCTGAAAACCAGGAAGGTTACCGTAACCTGGTACGGCTTACGAGTGAAGCAGCGCTTCATGGTTTCTATCGCAAGCCAAGGGTTTCAAAAGCGTTTCTAGCAAAACATACGAGGGGCTTGATTGGGTTTTCGGGGTGCTTGGCAGGGGAGGTTTCGCAGCACCTGATGGCGGGTGATTACGAAAAGGCGAAGGCGACTGCCGGCGGATTCGAGGAGATGTTCGGCCGTGGAAACTTCTTCCTCGAAGTGCAGGACCATCATCTGGAGCCGGATAAGGCCGTGATCGAAGCGATGTTCCGGATGGAGAAGGACCTCAACATCCCGCTGATTGCGACGAACGACTCGCACTACATCGAGGATCAGGATAGCCGCGCGCATGAGGTTTTGCTGTGCGTGCAAACGGCCGGGTCGATGAACGATCCGAAGCGCTTCAAGTTCGATACGCAGGAGTTCTACATCAAGACGGCGGAGGAGATGTCGCGGCTGTTTGCGGAGACGCCGCACGTCATCTCGGGAACGATGCAATTCCCGGAACGTTGTGACCTGAAGCTGAACAAGGTGGACAATCCGTTTCCGGAGTTTCCCGTGCCCGAGGGGATGGACCTCGACGGGTACTTTGAGCAGGTGTGCCGGGCGGGGCTGCAGAAGCGGTTGGAGACGAACGTTGCACATCTGCGGTCGCGCGGTCTACTGAAAAAAACCGAGGCGGAGTATCAGCAGAGGTTACAGCGCGAGATCGACTGCATCAAGCAGATGAAGTTTCCCGGCTATTTCATGATTGTATGGGACTTCATCCGCTACGCACGGGAGCAGAACATCCCGGTTGGACCGGGTCGTGGGTCGGCTGCAGGGTCTCTGGTGGCATATTGCATGGAGATCACCGATGTGGATCCTCTGCAAAACGAGCTCCTGTTTGAGCGCTTCCTGAACCCGGAACGCGTGTCCATGCCCGATATCGACATCGACTTCTGCATGAACCGTCGCGGCGAGGTAATCGAGTACGTCCGGCGCAAGTACGGCACGGACCAGGTCGCACAGATCATCACATTCAACACGATGGCGGCCAAGGCGGCGATCAAGGACGTGGGGCGCGCGCTCGATATGCCGTACGGCGAGGTCGACCGCATCGCCAAGATGATTCCGCCGACGATCGGCATCACCATCGAACAGGCGTTGAAGGATAAGGGGCCGCTCCAGACCGCCTATGAATCTGAAGCTCCGATCAAAGAGCTGATTGACACGGCGATGCGGCTGGAGGGTCTGGTCCGCGGCGCCGGCGTGCACGCGGCGGGCGTGGTAATTGCTCCGCAGCCGCTGACCGAGCTGGTGCCGGTGACGCGGACGAAGGACGAGGCCGTCGTCACCTCGTACGACATGAAGGCCATCGAAAAGATGGGCCTGCTGAAGATGGACTTCCTCGGCCTGACGACGCTCACCGTGATCGACGACGCGTTGAAACTGATCGAGCAGACCAAGAGCGAACGGGTCGATATGGCGAAGATTCCGCTCGACGACGAGACGACGTACGAGAAGGTGTTTCATCGCGCGCTGACGAGCGGCGTGTTCCAGTTTGAATCGGGTGGGATGCGCGACGTTCTGCGGCGGTATAAGCCGACGACGGTGGAGGACCTGACGGCCTTGAACGCGCTTTACCGGCCCGGTCCGATCCAGGGTGGCATGATCGACGACTTCATCGAGCGCAAGTGGGGACGCCGGGCGGTTGAATATATGTTCCCGGAGCTCGAGATCATCCTGCGCGAGACGCTGGGAGTCATCGTCTACCAGGAGCAGGTGATGCAGATCTCGTCGGCAATCGGCGGGTACTCGCTGGGCGGCGCCGACCTGCTGCGGCGGGCGATGGGTAAGAAGGACCCATCGGAGATGGCAAAGCAGCGCGACATCTTTATGGGCGGCGCGGCGAAGGCGAAGTTCGACAAGGGACGCGCGGGCCAACTGTTCGACCTGATGGAGCAGTTTGCGGGGTACGGGTTCAACAAGTCGCATTCGGCAGCGTACGCGCTGCTGGCATATCACACGGCTTATTTGAAGACGCACTATCCGGTAGAGTTTATGGCGGCGCTGCTGACCAGCGAAACGTCGAAGCCGGAGAATGTTGTCAAGTACATCTCGGAGTGCAAGGAGATGGGCATCGCGGTGGTTCCGCCGGATGTGCAGATCTCCGCTGCGAGCTTTACGCCGAGCAAGTTAGCGGACGGCACGGAGGCGATCCGCTTTGGGCTGGCGGCGATCAAGAACGTGGGTGGGAATGCGATCGTTTCAATCCTCGAGGCAAGAGCGGCGCTACAGGCTGAGGGGAAGACCGGGTTTGGGAGTTTGTGGGAGTTCTGCGAGAAGGTGGACCTGCGGCTGCTGAACAAGCGGGTGCTGGAGTCGCTGATAAAGGCCGGCGCGATGGACTGCTTCGGCAAGCGCGCGAGCGTGATGGCGGCGCTCGACACGGCGATGGAAAGGGCGCAGAAGGCGCAGAAGGACAAGGCGGCGGGGCAGTCGGGGCTGTTTGGTATCTTTGACGACTTTGTGCCGGCCGCAGGACCGAGCGCCGAAGCGCTGCCGAATGCGCCGGAGTGGGATGAGCATACGCGGCTGCAGAACGAGAAGGATGTGCTGGGCTTCTTCGTCAGCGGGCACCCGATGGACAAGTACCGGGAGAAGCTGCGGAATATGAAGGTGGTCGACACGGCGACGGCGTGCGAGATGAAGCCGGAGCCCCAGGTATTCCAGCGCGGAAGGCCGCAGGAGCCGCAGAACGAGCTTTCGATTGCGGGCGTGATTACTGGTTTGAAGGTGGCGAAGTCAAAGCGGAGCGGGGAACTGTACGCTCAAGCTGTACTTGAGGATACGGTCGGAAAGATTGAACTGATTGCCTTTCCGCAGAGTTACGAGAAGCTGGCCGAGAAGCTGAAGATCGACGTTCCGGTGGTCGTACGTGGGCAGCTGCGCGGCGAAGAGGATTCCGCGCCGAAGCTGGCGGTGTCTTCGATTCAGGCGCTTGAGGATATCAAGTTGAAGCTGCCGGAGGCGTTGCGGATCACTGTGCCGCTGCACTCGTCGGATGCTCTTCTGCTGGAGAAGCTGCTACGACTCTTTCAGGATTCGCCGGGCGGGGGAAAGCTGCTGCTGGATTTTGTCGAGCCCGGTGAGTTCAAGGCAGTGCTGGAGCCGACGAAGGTGAAGGTGGCAGCGGACCGGTTGTTCATCGACCGGGTGGAGGAGCTGGTGGGGAATGGGGCGGTGCGGGTGATCTCGTAACGCGGAGAAGAGGCAAAGACGGAACACGGATCAAAGCGGATAGGAGCACGGATTTCGTCTTTTGGGTTTACCGGGCCCGTTGGTAGAGGGATTGCTGAGGCGGTTTGTATGTGCAGGAAAAGGGATTACCAGCGGATGAGTGGGGTCAGGCTGGAGTAGTCGTCGGTCCAGGGGTGGATGTTGGGGCGGGTTTGAGTTGGGTGAGCCTGCGCCAGGGCGGGTGAGGCGAAGAGTTGCGGGTTGGCGGACATGAGCACCCAGGTGGCGCGGAGTTCGCCGTGCGTGGGATTGCCTACGCTGGTGATGGCGCGGGCTTGCAGGTGGGCGGATTGCGCGAGAGCTGCCAGCTCAGGTTCGAGATCGACGTACTGGTTCGAGACGTGGAAGGCGAGGATGCCGCCGGGCGCAAGCTGGCGCAGGTACACCTGCATCGCCTGGGTGGTGAGCAGGTGCAGCGGGATGGCGTCGCCGGAGAAGGCGTCGATGGCGAGCACGTCGAAGTGGTGCGGCGGTTCGGTGGCGAGCGAGGTGCGGGCGTCGCCGGTGGCGAAGGTGATCGCGGCAGGGGATTGGCGCAGGTAGGTGAAGAGATTTTGCGCGATGGGCTGGACGGCGGGGTTGATCTCGTAGAAGCGCAGGGTGTCGCCGGGGCGGCCGTAGGCTGCGAGGGTGCCGACGCCGAGGCCGACGACTCCGATGGCGCGGGAGCGCGTGCCGCAGCAGTTGCCGAGGGCGAGGCCGATTCCGGAGTCGGGCGCGTAGTAGGTGGTGGGCATGCGGATGAGCGCGGGGGTGAAGATCTGGGTGCCGTGCACAATGGTGCCGTGCATCAGGGTGCGCAGGTCGTCGCCGGCGGGGGTGACGCTGCGCTTGACGCGGAGTGAGCCGTAGAAGTTGCGCAGGGTCAGCAGCGTGTCGTACGCGTAGGCGGTGCGAAGGGCGATGCAGAACCAAAGCAGCAGCGCGGTAGTCAGGCCGGCGAGCAGGCGCGGCCGGAGGCCTTCCGGCCAGAGCGCAAGCAGCAGGACTCCGGCGGTGATCGCGAAGGTGAGCGACAGATCGTAGTTGGCGCGGAACAGCAGCGGGGCGGCGATGCCGATGAGGAACGCTCCCATGGCTCCTCCGGCGGCGATCATCAGGTAGAACAGGGTGGCGTCAGCCGTCGCGGCTGGGCGCAGACGGTAAAGCTCAGAGTGGCAGGCGAGCGCGGCGACGAAGAGCTCTGCCAGGAAGAGTGCGAGCGCGAGGCCGATTGGCAGCGCCATCGCGGGGTTGGTGAGGAACTGGCCAAGTCCGATGAGCAGCACGGCCGCGAGGCCAAGGAGCGGCAGGCGCGGGACGCGGCGCGGAAATTGAAAGGCGACAACGAAGGTGAGGAGATAGGCGGCAAGCGGCAGAATCCAAAGCAGCGGGATGGCGGCGACATTGGTGGTGAGGTGCTGGGTGATGGCCGAGAGCTGCATGGAGGTGGCGAGCGGCAGCAGCAGCCAGAGGAGTTTGGCTCGTGGCAGGAGCTTGGCGCGTGGCGTGGCTTCGCGGGCGGGTTCAGGCCGACCCATAGGTTCGAAGCCGGGAATTTGGATGGAAATTGCGAGCGAAACCGCGGCGAAGAGGACCAGGCCGGCGGTCCACAGCACGCGCTGCGTGGGCAAGGTGAGGTAAGGCTCGATCAGGGTGGGATAGGCGAAGAGCGCGAGCAGCGAGGCGAGGTTTGAAAGGCCGAAGAGGTGATAGGGAATGGGTTCGGTGCCGAGGCGGGTTTGCCACACCTGTAGAAGAGGATTGGTGGAGGCGAGCACGAGAAACGGCAGACCGATGGTGGAGGCAAGCCGGAGAAGGATGCTCACGGCCGGGTGAGCAGAGCTTTCCGCGGACGAGTGGTCCAGAGTCCAGATCACTGCTGCAACGACAGCGAATCCTAGCAGCAGGGCGTGAATCGTTTGCTGGCGCATGGGCTGGACGCGCGTGGTGAGCAGGTGCGTGTAGAGATAGCCGAAGAGGAGAGCGGTCTGGAAGAAGACGAGGCATGTAATCCAGACCGAGGCAGAGCCGCCGAAGATGGGAAGAAGCTGCTTGGCGGCGACTGGCTCGACGAGGAAGAGCAGGGCGGATGCGAGAACGATCTCGGCCTGGAAGAGCAGTCTGAGTGAGCGGGGGGTCACTCGGGAAGCTTACATTGCTTTGACGTGGGGTTCGCAGTTCCATATCCGCGATGCTGCAGGCCAGCGCTCCCACTCATCGCAACTGCGCGATGAATGGGGCACGGATGAACTGGCAGACTTAGTGCTTGACGCAGACGCGGTGATGGTGACGGGTACGCCAAGCGCGGCAGGGACGGGCTGAGGCGAAGGCGGTGCTCGTAACGAGCAGGAGCATGGCGGTCGTGATGATCTTCTTCAAAAGGGTCTCCTCAAGTTGCTTCAAGATATGTGGTTTTCAGAGCCGGTATTGAACCTTGAGATGCCTTGTGAGCGGAAAAGGCATAGTTGATGACACTGGATTGGAAAGGTTCTGTCGCTCTCTGCCGCAGTTTCAACGAGAGGACAACGCTGGCGGGTCGCTTTGTGTCACATCGACTGTAGTTCGAGACGGATGGCAGTTCGGAAAAGATGCCGATGCTCGAAATTGGGTGTGAAAGGTTAACGCAATGAAGCGGATTGGGAATGTTCTGGCAGCGCCCTCGGCGGTTGCCCTCTTCGTGTGCCTATGCGGCGCTCCGTCGTTGAAGGCGCAGGCTCCGGATAACTCGCAGCAGAACCAGGGACAGCAGACGACGGCGCAAAATCAGTCGAGTGCCTCCTCGGATCGGCATACAACGGCGCAGATTCGGAAGGCGATTATTGCCGACAAGAATTTGTCGATGTATGCGCACAACGTAAAGATCATCACGCGGGGTGGGCAGGTGACGTTGAAGGGACCGGTGAAGTCGGAAGAAGAGAAGCAGCAGGTTGCGACCGACGCAGCGAGCGTGGTCTCGGCGGATAGGGTTAAGAACGACTTGACGGTCAAGCAGTAGAGTTCCGGGCGGAGGTCCGGTGCGGTCTCCGCAATCTTTCAAGGTTCAGAACGAGGCAAAGAGAAGTACAGGAGCGCGTTATGTCAAGCAAGCATGTAGCAGTTTTCGGGATCTATCGGACGCCGGCGACGGCCGAGGCGGCAGTGGATCATCTTTTGGCGCGTGGTTTTACCAACGAAGCGATTTCGGTGTTGTTGCCGGATGACGAGACGACGCGGGCGTTTGCCCACGAGAAGCACACCAAGGCCCCGGAGGGTACGGCGACCGGTGTGACGACGGGCGGAATCATTGGCGGTACGCTCGGTCTGCTGGCCGGTATCGGTGCACTGGCGATCCCGGGCGTTGGCCCGCTGATTGCTGCGGGTCCGATCATGGGCGCGCTGGCCGGTCTCGGCGTTGGCGGTGCGGTGGGCGGTGTGGTCGGTGCGCTCGTCGGCATGGGCATTCCGGAGTTTGAGGCGAAGCGGTACGAGGGCGCGGTAAAGGACGGCGGCACGCTGCTCTCGGTGCACTGCGACACGTCGGATCAGGTGAGCGCGGCGAAGGATGCCCTGCGCGATACCGGTGCGCACGATGTCTCCTCCGCGAACGAGGCGGGTACGGAGAAGGACACGCGCGACTACGACGATCAAGATCGCCGCGAAGACCAGACGCTGGTCGGAACCCGGACGGATACACGGTTCTAAAGGGGAATTACCCTTTTGCGAGCCCGCTCTTCGGAGCGGGCTCTTTTTCGTTAACTCGCTTTCGTGGGATGGACGACTGCCGATAGGGGATTGGAAAGACGCCGCAGGCTTTTACACTGGAGTTGTATCTATTCTGACGACGATTCGGGTGGGACGATTGGGCGAATGGCTGAGAATGCGGCGGCGCGAGATCGCAGCGGCCGCGATGGCTTTGGTGGTTGTGCCTGGTGTCGCGCAGAGCGGGGACGAAGCGCGCCAGTCGTACTTCGAGTTTGGGACGGTGGTGGAGCTTGGCACGCGCACGGTGGGCGTGCAGGCGTTCGACGCCAGGACGCACCGAATCGTTCAGCATAGCTTTGTGCGCACTCGGGAGACCCATAGCGATTCCTTGAAGGTGGGGGATCAGGTTGAGGTGATCTTTACGGCCGACGGTGGAGAGTGGACGGCGCGCAGACTGGTGGCGCTGCCCGCTGGAATCCCCTCGGCCGGGCCGGCTCCGATAGCAGCCGCCGAAAGTGCGCCCGCTGCGGCTGGAAGCAGTTCCGGGACAGGTGCGGCCTCTGCCGTCGCGGGTGGCAGAGGAAGGAATAAGGCTGCGCTGCCTCCCGCACCGATCGTGCGGGCGGTCAGGGCTCCGAGCGCGGTGGCACTGGGGTCGAAGAGCGCGCCGAAGGTGGCGGCAGTGACACCGGTCCCGCTGGGGATCTCAGCCGGCTACAGCACGCCGGCGCCCGTACCGGTGACGAAGACGGTTGCGCGCGAAGCGCCCACCGCGGCGTGCCACCAGTCGGACCCGGACTGGCCGAAGGAGCCGCTGCGGATCGCCGTACTGGACTTCCGCTATCCGACGGAGCGGGAAGAGGCGCATGACATTACGCGGGAGAGCGGTGGCTCCGGCATGGCGGTCGCCGACCTGGTGTACACGCGGCTGAGCCAGCTGCCGCAGTACGCGGTCGATCGCGGAGACCACCGGCGGCTCGACCGCTCCGACATTGCCGGGGCAGCGCGGCTGGGACGCGAACTGGGAGCGGATGCGGTGCTCGAGGGCACGTTCTTCCCGCTCGCAGAGGACGCCGGCGCGGATGGAGGTGAGGCGAAGGTCCGCGGGTACGAGCTCCATGCCGGCCTGGTGGATACGTGCACGGGCCAGGTACTGGCCAAGCTGGCCTCGCTCAGTTGCCCAGCCGGCGTAAGCATCAGTTCCGGTGGCAAGGGCTGCGCCGCCTTTACCGTCACGACCAGGGACGCGGAAGATCCGGGCAAGCACGCGGCGGCATTCCAGGCGGCCATCACGGCGATGCTTTATCCGTTGGAGCATAACGGCGGCACGGTTGGAGCGTTGGGCCCGGCCGGTGTCGTCGTGCTGAATCAAAACGGGACGCTGACGGTTCGCCTGGCGAATGGGGTGCATGTGCGACCCGGCGACCAGCTCGCGGTTCATGCGTCGCGCCTGGTGAAGAACCCGACGACGTACACACTCGAAGACCTGCACGACGAAGAAATTGGCCGGCTTACGGTGCGGAATGTGCAAGGAGTGATGGCGACGGGAAGCTTTGTGGGAGATATCCCACCGATGGCAGGGGATGGGCTGGAGACGGTACCGGATCAGGCGCCGTCGTCGCGCTAGGAGCAGGCATCATGGCGGAGCGGATAAGGATCGCGTCCGGACCACGCTGCTGAACGAACTCCGTGAGTCGTTGCGGGAACGTAGTACCGTGCTCGATGGCCCTGGCGACACTCTGGATAAGCTTGACCGCGTGGGCCACGCCGAACTCCTCGTGGTAGTGCGCGGCGATGCCAATCAGCAGGGTTTGCACCAGGGTGCCGAGGACGCAGAGCAGGGTGTGCTCGGACTCGGGGTCCGGTACCGCCTTGGCGATTGAGGCCGCGTGACGGGGTTGGCGGCCGAACGGGAAGCTGTTTTTGAAGACGTGATTCAGCAGGTAGTTCTCAATCAGTTGCGGGTGCTCGTCGAGCAGTGCCTTCAGGTATCGCTCGCCCGTGGCGAAGGCGTCGAGGATCTCCTGTTCATCCCGCGCGCTGTTGGTGCGCAGACCTTGCTCGAAGTCGTGAATGCACTCGATGAATCGTGCAGGAGTAGGCGGCTCGGCGAGGCGCAGGCGAAGCACCTCCATCACCAGCAGCAGCTGATCGCCGGGCTGCGCGGCGAGTACGTCCATCATGGGCTGCAGGCGCTGGCCGGCGGCAGTGCGGGCGCTGTCGGCCAGCACGTGCGCGACAAGGGTCGGGTTCGCCTCGCACCAGTTCACCAGGGAGTCGCTGCCGGCCAGGGTTTTGAGCCGCCGCACCATGGGACCGAGCAGGTACAGGCGCTGCCACAGCGGATAGCGCCGATCGCTGAGCACCGTAAGGACGAAGTCGCGGACGACCAGGCGGATCTCGCCCGGGCGGAGATGCGCGCCGTCATCCTGCCACAGCGAGGCGTACGCGCGCGGCAGGCGAAGCGGCCAGGGCGTGGCGCCCAGCAGCGCAGGATCGAGCAGCACGATGCGCGCGGCCTCCGGGCAGGAGAGGTTGAGCGCCGCCTCCGTCTGGCCGGCCGGGCTTTGAATGGCTCGGGGGTAGGTGGCGCAGGTGACGGAGAGCATCTCGGGGCCGAGGTGCTTCTGGATGCCGCAGAGGTGATCTTGCTCGAGAAAGCCGCACTCGCCGGTGGTGGTCAGCGGCATGCGCGCGTAGTCGGTGGTGGAAGGCGAGAGGGTGTTAAGCACGACGAGCTCGCCGACCACCTGCTTGAGCGAGGGGTGCGAGCGGTACTTTTCGTAGGTCGCCTGGTCGATCGGGACGCTCCAGCCGCGGCAGCAGGTGTCTTCGCAGGCGGAGGCGATGCAGCGGAAGGCCTCGGAGTATGCGGGGTGAAGGTGTTCCCGGACCGGCGCGGAAGGTGCGGTAAAGGAAAGCGCGGCAGGTGACTTCTTTCCTGGGCTGACTTTGGTGCGTTCCATGGGCGCCTCGATTTCCGTAGGGAGCAGCAGACGAAGGGCCGTGGCTGACGGGCGAGGATAAGGGGATTCTCAGAAAGCGGGACGCGCTTGCCTCTGACCGGAAGGGGCGCAAGAACTTCGCGCGGCTCTGGAACGTCTGATGAAGCATGAGAACCGGGGACAAAGCGCTGGCGTATGCGCTGCTGCGAGTGGCGTTCGGCGTGAACTTCGCCGGACATGGGCTGGTGAGGATCTACCACGGCGTCGGGCAGTTTGCGGGAACGACGGCTGCGCACCTGGCCGGGTCTCCGCTGCCGCATGGGATGGTGTACGGGTTTGGGCTGATGATTCCGTGGATCGAGGCGCTGCTCGGGGTGTCGCTGATCCTGGGTCTTTTGACGCGGGCTGCGCTGGTTGGCGGCGCAGTCTTCATGATGGCGCTGACGGTCGGCGTCGCGGCCAATCAGCAGTGGGACGTTGCCGGGCAGCAGTTGGTTTATAGCCTCGTCTTCTTCCTGCTGCTGTTCCTGCGGGAACATAACGGGCTGTCGCTGGATGGATGGCGGGAACGCCGACGCTAAGCATCATCTGGAACCCTGCCGTCCGATACAATGATGGGGATGGCAGACCAAGTGGCAGGTAAGCTGGAAGCAGGAAGACCGGGACAGGTGCAGGCTGGGGCGATTGTGCCCGAGGCCTGGGTAAGGACGGAATTGGCCCGAGACCCGGCACGACCTTATCCGATGGACTATATCGAAGCACTGTTTACGGATTTCACCGAGATTCACGGCGACCGCGCCTTTGGCGACGACTGCGCGATGACGTGCGGCATGGCGCGCTTTCACGGCGATGCCGTGATGGTGATCGGCAACCTGAAGGGGCGGACGCTGAAGGAGCGCGTCTCCCGGCGGTTCGGCAGCCCGGAGCCCGAAGGCTACCGCAAAGCACTGCGCGCGATGAAGCTGGCGGAGAAGTTCGGACGTCCGGTGTTCACGTTTCTCGATCTCGCCGGCGCGTTCCCTGGGATCGGCGCGGAAGAGCGCGGGCAGGGTGAAGCGATCGCGCGGAACCTGTTTGAGATGTCGCAGCTTCGCGTGCCCACGATCTCCACGATTACCGGCGAAGGCGGATCGGGCGGAGCGTTGGCGCTGGCGGTTGCGGACCGCGTGCTCATGCTTGAGAACGCGATCTACTCGGTCATCTCGCCCGAAGGCTGCGCGTCCATCATGTGGAAGGACGCCACGCGCAAGCAGCAGGCCGCGGCGGCACTGAAGTACACGGCGAAGGATACGCTCGCGCTGGGCTGCGTCGACGACGTGATTCGCGAGCCGCAGGGCGGCAGCCAGGGCGATCCCGGCGAGGCCTTTACGCTTGTCAATCGCGCGCTGCGCAAGCACTTCCGCGAGTTGAAGGCGATGCCGCTCGATGACATGCTGGCGAAGCGGTACGAAAAGTTCCGGAATATGGCGCAGTTTTATACGACGGCGTAAGAGCGCCCGGCAGGGAAGCGGTAGTTGGCTGAGATGACAACCAGAACGGGCGGCGACAGAGTTCCTCGGGTGCTGGAGGTGACGCTGTCCGTCGCGGCACTGTTGTGGGCTGCGGCCGCGGACGTGGCGGCACAGCGCGCAGCCGCCGGAATCGCGGGCAGGCTGCGCCTGACCTATGGGCAAAGCCTGCTTGAGAACCTCTTCCTCTTATTTCTGGTCGTGATCGGCTTCCAGGCACTGGACTTCATCGCGACGCGCGGTGCGCATTCCAACGAGGTGATGCCCTTGCCGAAGCGCAAGACTGCGGCGCGCGAGTGGGGGAGCGGTTTCGCCATCGGCTGGGGATTGTGCCTCGCCGCAGTGCTGCCGGCTTTGCTGCTGGGGAACTTCCATGCCGTGCTGAACCATGGGGTGGGCGTCGCGCCGGGAGTCCTGGCGGCGGTGCTGACGCTCGCGGCGGCGGCGCTGGCGGAGGAAGTGATCTTCCGCGGGTATGCGTTTCAGCGCCTCCGGAACGGACTCGGCCCGGCTTGGGCCAGCGTGGTGATGTCGCTGGTCTTTGCCGTGGTTGTGGTCGGCGGGAATCCTCCGCGCAGCGTCTTCTGGGCGTTGACGGACGCGTTTCTCTTCGGGGTCGTGCTGGCGATGTGCTACCTGCGCACGCATGGGCTCTGGGCAGGGTGGGGACTGCACTTCGGTTATCGCATGATGATGGCCGTGGTGCTTGGCCTGCCGATCGCCGGACGCAGCGACTTCGGGTCGCTGACGGATGGAAACGCCAGCGGGCCGCGCTGGCTGAACGGCGGCGGCTTCGGCCTGGATGCCGCGGGCTGGACGGCGGTAGTCATGCTGCTGGGCATGGTGGCCGTCTATCGCGTGACGAAGGACTGGGCGTGGGCATACACGCTGCCTGTGATTGTGCCGGGCGGATACGAGGTCGTGGTAGCGCCGCCGCCGGCGCATGTGGCGATGGAGAAGGCGGCTGCACCGCCGCCGCTGGTGCAGATTCTGCCGACTACCTCGCAGAGCTTCTCGGCCAGGAGCGAGCCTGGGGCCGAGTAGCTTGAACCCCTACCGACTGACTGTGATGATGTAGGTCTCCACCGGACGCGGAGCCGCCGTGAGCACGAGGCCGGCTTGGGCCAGGGCTTTGTTGGTGGCGGCAACATCCGTAGCGTCCATCGGGATCGAGTCGGAGTAGGTGCCGGTCAGGGCGGACTCGTCGAAAACGGGCTTGTGCAGGGATTTCTGCAGCGCGGCTGCAATCTGTGCTGGCGTGGCGTGCATACACATCAGGGACTTGGTTCCGGTGTTATAGAACGCCATTCCCGCGGCGGGTGCGGAGTCGAAGTGCGAGGCGACGCCCGGGACTGCCGTGAGCACGAGCGCGTCGGCATCCTGGGTGTGGCGTTCGACATGAAGATGAGCGGCGCTGACGATGGCGAGTTCGACCGCACGCGCCAGCTGCGTGGGGTCCGCATCGGGTGCGTGGACGTGCAGGTTGTACTGGGTGTCCGGCAGCGGTGCGGGGTAGGTGGTGCGGCTCCCGGGGATGTGTGCGGCGTAGTCCAGCAAGCTCTTCAGGTCGACGTTCGTGATGTCGTAGTCGCCCGGGCCACGCTGCATAATGTGGCCGTCGCCAGGTTCGCCGGGGCTGAGCGAGATCTCGAAGAGGGAGTTCCCAGCGGCCGGCGCGGCCACGTGGAAGCCTTCCTTGAGGATCGCGTCGTGCTCGGCGACCGCCTTCGCGTCCGCCGTCGTCTGGGCTGAGAGCTTGACCGATTCGCCGTTTGCGATCGCGAGCAGCTGCGCCGCGGTCAGCGACTCGGGATGAGCGTCAGTGGCGACGAGGCGTCCATCAGGACCGATGAGGAGCGTCGCCGGGCGCGCCACGATGCCGTAGGTGCCGAAGGTCTTACTCGCGGTGTCGACGGCGACGATGCCGTGAATCGGATGCGCGACGAGAAACTTGCGAACAACGGCGGGGTCCTCGTCGGTCAGCGAGATGAACTGGACTTTGGCGGGATCGACGGAGGCCTGAAGCGCGTTCAGAACTGGGATCTCGGCGATGCAGGGAACGCACCACGTGGCCCAGAACTCGACCACGACGGCCTTTCCGTGGAGTGAGGGCCAGTCGATTCTGGTCTCGGGCGGGGCGCCGAGGATGTGGTTGGCGGTAAGTGGCGGTGCCACCGCGCCAGGGACGAGAGACTTCGCGTTGAGATCCTGCGCAGGCAGGCACGTGGCGGCGGTGCCAACGCAAAGCACGATGAGCGGCAGAGCGGCGAGTCTTGTCACAGACGTTCCCTCGGTAAAATCTGGATGAATTGCTGCTTGGACTCTTGCGAACCGGAATGGAAAGACGTTCGATCGATTTTACTTTGAGCAAAGACGCTGGATTGCTGTTTGCGATTTTCGAGCCGATCAACGCCGCAGTTGATGGCACGGCGTTCCTCCTTGCTTTCGGGAGCAAATGAGCGCAGGCTGTTTGCATCTGACGATCGATAGATACCCACTGAGGAGTGGTTATGGAATGGGCCTGGCGGACGCGGCTGCTTCTGGGCACGGCGATGGCGGCGACGGTGTGCGCCCCGGCGATGGCGCAGGTCTTCACCGTCGGTGAGGCCTCCGCGACTGCGGATGTGAATACCGACTTCAAGCCGACGCATGTGGAACTGCCCGACGGCAGGATGGACGAACGCGGACGGCGCGAGTTAGTCCGCGACCTTGAAGCGGAACAGGGATTCGCTCATCGGGAATTGCCCGTTGCGGCAAATCTGACGCTGCAGGCGAATGGAAACCTGACACCGGGCGCGGCGGGATACAAGAAGCTGATCTACGACAAGGGCGAGTTCGCGAAGATCGGCGACCGCATCTCGGTGACTTCGATCGAGGTGAAGGGCAACAAGATCGAGATCGACCTGAACGGCGGTCCGTATGCCAAGCACCGCTTTATGCGGCACATCCAGATCGGTGTCGGCGGTCAAACGATGGGTGGCAATCTAAACGATGGCGGCGAGGCCACCGGATGTCGCGTGACGCTGATGTTCGAAGGCGGAGTGCCGGAGGTTTCAGCGCCGCAGGTGAAGGCGCTGCTCTATCCGCTGGTCGACTTCGGCGTGAAGAGCGGCCCCGAGGCCTATGCGGATACGCTGCCCGCGCCCGTGAAGAAGGCCATTGCGGTGCATCAGGTGCTGGTCGGGATGAACCGGCAGATGGTGATCGCGGCCATGGGAGCTCCCGAGAGCAAGGTGCGCGAGCGCGATGCGGATGGGCCGTATGAAGAGTGGATCTACGGGCATCAGCCGCAGACGGTGAAGTTTGTGCGGTTTCATGGCGACCGCGTCAGCATGGTGAAGGTCGCCGCACTGGGTAAAGCGATCGAGGTCCACGATCAGGATGAGCTTGCGGGCTATCTGCCGCCGAAACGAACAAAGACAATCGAAGAGGGCGACACGCAGGCGGATGTGAAGCGCGGCGCGCCGACGCTGAAGGCAGCCGGTGAGACGCTGCCGGAGACGGCCGGCCAGGGCGCGCAGAACGGCAAGGTGCAGTTTCCCGTGGAGAAGCCATCCGCAGCGCCGGCGACGAGCGGCACCGCTCCGGCAGGAGGAACAACTCCGCCTGCGCCACCCTCGAGCGTTCCTCCGGCCGGGGCGCAGAACTACGCTCCCGCGAGCTAGTTGGCGAAGGATAAAAGAGCGCTCTCGCAAAGAGCGCAAAGAGCGGCGCGATGCTGCGCGAAGACTTCTTTCATCGGCATTCTGCGATAGACTAGGAGGTGGACTCCTCCTTGCGGAAGCTATGCCCAGCGGGCCTAGAGACGGTGGTCGCTTTCACGCCGTCAACCCACGCATGCGAGTCACATCAACAGGGAACACGGAGAGCGAACCATGGCGAAGATTGCCAAAACGGGCGACCGTAAGAAGGAAATGGATACCACCAAGAGCACGGATTGTCCGAAGTGCTCGAAGCCGACGCGGATTGTGAAGCGCGTCAAGGATCGTGAGCGGGGAACGCCTGGCGGCGTCTATATCTCGTGCTCGGCATGCGATTTCTTTGAGAAGTTGTAGAGCAAACGCAAGATCGTTGCAATAGGAAGCGCTCCAGTTTTTGCTGGAGCGCTTTTCTTTTGAACCGCACCTTCTGCGCGCCGATAGGGTCTACACGTAGGTACTGGCATTGGCCCCAACGGGGAGTTGACGATCGTAGTGTCGAGTGTGCAGACTCCTTGGCGGAAGTGAGGTTGTTGTGACGAAGATTCAGGCAGTAGAAGTCGGAGAGATTGCGGGGGCTGCCACAGCGCAGCCCTCGACCCATTTTGAGCGGGCGACGTTTCTGATGAGTTCCCCGGAATGGTACGACGTGGGCTACGTGATCAATCCCTGGATGGCGGGGAATCTGCATCGGCTGACGCGGGATCAGGCGTTTCAGGAGTGGAGAGGGCTTTATTCCGCGCTGAAGCGAATTGCGGACGTGAAGCTGATGCATCCGCGTGAAGGCGCTCCGGACATGACCTTTGTCGCACATGGCGCAGTCGTGAACTGCGGCGTCGCGGCGCTGGCGAGCTTTGCGCACGAGGAGCGGCAGCGCGAAGAGGAGTATCTGCGGGAATGGCTGGAGGAAGCGGGATTCCTGATCTGGCAGACGCCGCGCGAGACCGCGTTCGAGGGCGAAGGCGACGCGCTGTTCGCGCCGGATGGGAGCAGGATGTGGGCCGCGCACGGCGCGCGAACCTGCCGTTATAGCCATCGGCATGTGGCGGATGCGTGGCACGCGAGCGTGACTTCGCTGCACCTGGTCGATCCGCGGTTCTACCATCTGGATACCTGCTTTGCGCCTTTGAGCGGCGGCGAAGTGGTGTACTTCCCGGGCGCCTTCGATGCGGCGTCGCTCGAGCAGATATCGGGCGTCTACGCGCCGGAGATGCGGCTGGAGGTTTCGGAGTGCGAAGCCGCGCACTTTGCGTGCAACCTGATCAACGTCGGGAAGGACGTTGTGATGCACGAGACGGGCTGCGGCGGGCGGGAAAACTCGGTGGTGCGACGGATGCGGGCGCGCGGATATCGCGTGACGGAGACTCCGCTGGGCGAGTTTTTGAAAGGCGGTGGCGCGGCCAAGAGCCTGGCACTGCGACTGAGCGACCTTTCGGTGACGCATGGAGTGAAGCAGTAGGCTCAACGCGTGGGGGAGTTGTAGTCGACTCCCCCACGTGCGTTGAGTCAAAGTACTACGAGTGGCGATGGGGGCGCGAATGGATGGTGCAAATGGCCTGGCCACGGGGGTCCGCGCCTCTGGGGGGCGGGACCTGGACGCTCAGTAACCTGGTTTTGTAATTGGCGTGGGATGACTTAGGTGTGGAGGGATGCCAGGGCGGCGTCCATATCGCGGAGGATGGCGTCGGTAGCGGCGGCGGGGTCGGCGGCGCGGGTGATGGGGCGGCCAACGACTAGAAGGGAACCCCCGTCGTGCAGTGCCATGGCGGGCGTGGCGATTCGGGATTGATCGTCTGAGGGCGCGCCGATGGGGCGGATGCCAGGCACGACGAGCAGGCGGTACGGGCCGAGGTAAGTGCGGAGGTGGGGACACTCCTGCGGCGAACAGACCATGCCCGAGATGCCGGCCGCGTTGGCCAGCTTGGCCAGTCGGATGGCCTGGGTGAGCGGGCTGTCGGCGACGCCGGTCTGCGCGAGCATCTGAGCGTCCATCGAAGTAAGAACGGTGACGGCGATGAGCTCTGGTCCGTCTGGTATGTGCTCGGCGGCCTCGGCGGCGGCGAGGAGCATGGGGCGTCCGCCCGCGGCGTGGAGGGTAAGCAGCGACGCGCCGAAGCCGGCGAGCGAGCGGACGGCACCGGCGACGGTGTTGGGAATGTCATGCAGTTTGAGGTCGACGAAGACGTGGAAGCCGCGGGCGCGAAGGATCTCCACGATGGAGGGACCACTGGAGAGATAGAGCTCGAGCCCGACCTTGAACCAGGCGACGCGATTTTCGAGTCGCGCGACGAGGTCCAGGGCAGAGGCTGCGGTCGGGTAGTCGAGCGCCACGATAAGGCGGTCGCGGGCGCTGTTGAGACGCTGGGTGGGCGGCAGGGATGTTTCGGGTCGGGTATCGATGCTCAACGTGGCCTCACTTCGATATGTTATCGACCGCAAACCGCCCACAAAGAGTTCATTGTGCCGGGCCCCATGCGGGTGTGAGTGCCGGCAGCGATGGGACGGCGAGATCGGGCACCTGCGCGAGCAGGATACGGGCGATCGCAGGGTCTTTCGGGTTCACCTGCTCCAGCTTGACCTTGCCGGTACCGCCGAGACCGACGGCGCGGGCCGCGGCGTAGGAGAGATCGACGATGCGGGTGCCGAAGGAGGGTCCGCGATCATTGACGCGGACGAGGACGGTCTTGCGATTGCGCAGGTTGGTGACGCGCACCCAGCTTCCGAGGGGAAGGGTGGGGTGAGCGCAGGTGAGGGCGTTCATGTCGTAGGTTTCGCCGGTGGCGGTTTTGCGACCCTGGAACTTGAGTCCGTACCAGGAGGCCTGGCCGGTCTGGAACCACTGCTTGATGCGGGTGGCAGCGGTGAGGTGGGGCTCGTTCGGCGTCTTGGGAGTCGCTGCTGCTTTGTCGTGATCTCCGGCGATGGCGCTCACGGTACAACCGAGTACGGTTGCCGCAAGAGCGGCGCGGACGGCGGTGGCGCGGATCAGGGCTGCGGACCGGGAAGAGAACAGGCGGCGGCGGTCCGAAGAGACTACATTCCGTTCACTCTTCATAGACGTTATTTTCCGAAGAATAGGCGCATAAGTCAAACCTATGCAGGAGTTTAGATGCGGAACGGGTTGCAATCCAGGGACGCTTCTGGTAATAGGATTGGGATTTCGAGGTATGTTGTGGCTGGCTATTCTGGGTTGTATCGGCGCGATCGGAAGGATTAGGGACCTGGGGAACAACCTTAATCGCTTTTAATGTTTTTTTGTGTTTCCATCCGTTTTGGGGTGGGAGAGAAGTGGGCAAGGCCATGAAGACGATGTTGACGATCGCCGGGTTCGACCCGTCGTCGGGCGCGGGGGTGACGGCGGACCTGATGGTGTTCGCGGCGTTTGGGTGCTTTGGAACGGCGTGCGCGACGGCTCTGACGGTGCAGTCAACCATGGGAGTGAGGGGGAGTGAGGCGGTTTCGGCGGAGTTGGTCGCGGCGACGCTCCACTGTCTGGACGACGATCTGCCGGTGGATGGGGTGAAGATCGGGATGCTGGCGACCGAGGAGAATGTGCTGGCGGTCTGTGACTTTCTGGAGCAGTTGCGGAGGCATGGCAGGGAGGTTCCGGTGGTGCTCGATCCGGTGCTGCGTGCGAGCTCGGGCAGGGAACTGCTGAGTGCGGCGGGAGTGACAGCACTGCGGGAGCGGTTGTTGCCGCTGGTGGACTGGGTGACTCCCAACCTTGCGGAGCTCGCGGAGCTGACGGGGTGGAGGGTGACGACACGGGCCGAGATGGAGGCGGGAGCGCAGGCTCTGCAGGCGGGTTATCGGACGTTAGGGGTGATTGCGAAGGGTGGGCATCTGGCCGACGAAGCCGCCGGACAGGCGGATCCAAGTTCTGACGACCTGGTCGTGGCGGTGGGTGGAGCGATGACGTGGCTGACGGGGGAGCGGGTGGCCAGCCGGAGTACGCATGGGACGGGGTGTGCATTTTCGAGTGCGATGGCGTGTGGTTTGGCGCAGGGGGCTGAGCCGGTCGCCGCGGCGAAGGCGGCGAAGGCGTTTGTGCGCAGTGCAATGGACCGGGCTGTTCCTATCGGCAGAGGAGTCGGGCCGATGAATCTGCTTTGGCCTTTACGGGCGTGATGATGTTCCAGGGATAGAAGAGGAGCGGCGAGTGCCGATATGGGATGGAGGAGGAACTCCATGCCGAGACGACGTTCTGCATTCCCGGGTGTGACGCCGCGGGAGGTGAGTTCGGTTGACAAGCTGGCGGAGGAGATCGCGAACATCCCCGCGGAACAGAACGACGGGTCGCCGGAGGGGTTCACGGAGCGTCGCAGGTTCGTACGGCGGCGAGCGGATAGAGTGCAGGGCCGCAGCCTGGAGATTCTGGGGCATGCGATTGAGTACCTGGTGGACACGCGCATGTTTGTCTTGGAGCCGGAGGCGGCGAAGGCAGAGCGCGAGGCAGTGCAGATTCTGATGAGACTGAGCCGGACGGTCTTCTCGGAGTGCGAGGAGGTTGTGACGCTGGGGGACAGGTTGGCGGCGTGGTGGAGGCAGACGATGAAACGTCGGCAGGCACCGGCGGGGCGTGTGGGCGGCGCGACGCGGTTGTAGGCTAAAGAGATGGCATTGACGGTTTGGTTGAACGGGCAGGAACGGACGTTGGCAGGCGTGGAAGACGGGGCCAGCCTGGCGAGCTGCGTGGCGGAACTCGGGCTGAAGGCGGACCGGATCGCGGTGGAGGTGAACGGGGAGATCGCGCGGCGGGGCGCGTGGGAGACCGCGGCGGTGCGATCGGGTGACAAGCTGGAGGTGGTGCATTTTGTGGGGGGTGGTGTGGGCCGGCTTCCGTTGGCCGGGGGGAACTCGCGAGGAAAGAATAGAGAGTGAAGAAGTTTAGAGTAGGACTCTGGCTGCGTCAGTGAAAAGGCTTGCGGCGGGAGGAAGGTTTGGGAGAACGGGTGACAGCTCGGCCGACGTATGCGGGAGCGTTTGCGTGCCTTGGGCCGGCGTGTGAAGACCACTGCTGCCAGGGTTGGGATATCCCGGTGGATGAGGCCACCTATAAGCAATACCAGCTATTTCCGGCTGACCGGCTGGGTTGGGCGGTCGCGGGCTTCGTCTCGGTTAGCTCGGCGCACTCGGCGAAGAGCGTGTACGCGCATATCCACATGGCAGCGTCGGGCGATTGTCCGTTCTTCGAGGCGGACCGTCTCTGCGGCATTCAGAAGGCATATGGGCCGGAGCTGCTGTCGGCGTCATGCTCCAGCTATCCACGGACTCTGAACAAGGTGCACGGAGTGCTGGAGGGTTCGCTGAGCCTCTCGTGCCCGGAGGCGGCGCGAAACGTTCTGCTCGATCCGGATTTCCTGGAGCGGGTTACGGACCTGGCGGCGAGTGGGTTTCGCACGGATAACTTTTTCTGGCTGGGGAACGATGCAAACAGCCCGGTCAGCAAGCCGTTCGAGTCGTTCGACAAAGTGCGAGCCGCGATGATCGCGTTGGTTCGTGACCGGTCCAGGCCGGTGTGGTTGCGGCTGCTGCGGGTGGGCGCGCTGTGCCGAAGACTGGAGGAGACGGATGTCGAGAAGGCGGTTGCCGACGTTTTTGGCGGTGGAAGGGATCAAGAGCTGATTGCGCTGCGCCCGGATCGTGCCCTGCGGCTGGCGCTGACGATGTGGCTTTCGGATGAGCGGGTTCGGGATGAGACCGCGGGAAGACGTTTCCAGGGGATCTACTGGGCGTTTGTCGAAGGGATTGCGCCGGAGTGCGGGGTACCCGGAACGAACGAGCTGGACCGGCTCGCAGGGGCGGAACGGATGTACTATGAGCCCTTCATGGGGGCGCACCCGCATGTCCTGGAGAACTTGCTGGTGAACTCCTTCTATCAACGGTTGTTTCCGTTTGGACGGAGCGGAGGGGTGGCACTGCGCGAACGGGGCATCTTCGAGGAGTTCGTCTTGCTGGCGACGCAGTTTGGGTGGATGGAGATGCTCCTGATCGGGGTGGCGGGACGTTCGCGCGAGGAGTTTGGCGCGTCGCAGGTGGTCGAGACCGTGCAGTCGTTTCACCGAGCGGTCGAGCATTACGCTGGAGTGCTGGAGGGAATCCTGGCGGTGATGCGCGAGCGCGGGATGCACGATATGGCTGGTATGGCTGTGATGTTGCGTTAGTCGCCAGACAGAGTTCGGGTAATCGGGGCAGGGTGGATGGGTCGCGGACTTGCTGTTGCTGCAAAGCGATAACGTCGCTGTTTCTGCAAAGCGGTTCTGTCATCATAGTGCGTCGTAGTCGTCGTGCGGTGGGTAATGTGGGAATCGACGTTCTTTGTCGATTTCCAAGGACTGTGGGAAGAGAGGTAAACGGCTTCATGTTTTCCTCGCTTTCCATCAGGCCGTCATTTCCACCGCGGGCGCCGGCGCGCTTTTTGGCTTGTATTTCTCGCCGTAGAGTTGACGAGGATTTTTCTTGTAGCCGATCTTCTCGCTATTGGTCTGGATCTTTGGTTCGAACTTTCGATCCTGCTGTGCCTTGATGATCGTCAGAGCGTGGCTGAGCCGTTTATTCTCAACGACCGCAGTGTGGCTTACACGCTGATCTTTGCTGAAGAGGCGATAGGGAAGCGTGCGATCTTTTGATCGGACCTCGAGCGTGCCATCCGGGAACTCGTAGAGGTCAACATACTTGCCACCCAGACCCTCCGAGAACTGATTCCGTTCGAGGATGATCTGCTTGCGGTCGTAGGACATGGTGAGCTGTTTGCTCACGTAGCGTTGTTCACGATGGCACAGGATGTCGTTGAGCCGACCCTCCTTGAGGGTTAGAGGACGATGCAGGTTCGCAGGCTTGGCCGCAGGCAGCGCGAACCGTTCGTTGAAGCGTTTCAGGAACCTTGGCAGGAAGGCGTTGCCAGCATCCATATCGCAGACGTTCTCCAGGCGAAGTTCCTTAACCAGACGATCCTGTAGCGTGCGGTTCGCTCGCTCCACACGGCCCTTCGCCTGGCTGGAGTTCGCACAGATGATCTCGATGTTCAACTCGGCCAGAGCGCGTCCGAACTGCGTCATGCCGGAGCCACCTTGCGCGTCGCGGTTGATCCGAAAGACCGAGTGTTTGTCCGAGTAGAAGGCCACTGGACATCCATGGGTTGCGAGATATCCTTGCAACGCCTCGAAGTAAGAGCCTGTGCTCTCGCTTGGAACGAAGCGCAGCTGCATGAGGCTGCTCGTGGCATCGTCGATGAACACCAGCAACGTACAGGGCTCGCCTCGGTTCTCGAACCAGCGATGTTCACTGCCGTCGATCTGCACCAACTCACCCTGCGACTCACGTCGCAGCCTGGGCTGGTGGAAGCTCCTGCGCTGCTTGCGTGACAGCCACACACCGGCTTCGACCATCCACTTGCGCAAGGTCTCGCGAGAGATGTCGACACCGTGCCGCTCCAGCAGAACCTCGGCTGCGAGCGTCGGCCCGAAGTCTCGGTAGTTCTGGCGAACGAGTTCTAGAACCAGCTCCCGAACGCCTGAGCCTAACTTGTTGCTTGCAGGTCGGCCGCGGCTCTTATGGATCAAAGCTCCGCCACCGCCTTCACGGTATCTTGCCACCAGCCGTTGCGCCTGTCGCAAGCTCACACCCAACACGCCCGCCGCCGACTCCGTCGTGCGACTGCCTGCTAGCACCTCGGTCAAGACCTCAACCCGCCGCAACTCCTGCTTGCTCATCTGTAGCCAACCCATCTGCTGCCTCCAACCCTAGACTCAGGATGGGGCAGCGACACTTTGGCTTTGCAGAGCTACGACATTATCGCTTTGCGCTTACACTTGCACTGTACATAATATGTGTTATCGGACGTACGCTCTCTGACTGGATTCGGCTGGGCGGCACGGGCTGGGGGCGGCCGGTCGATTGTGTTAGAGTCGAACAGTCGGGCTGGTGCTGGAGAGATGGCCGAGTGGCTGAAGGCGCACGCTTGGAAAGCGTGTATACCGCAAGGTATCCAGGGTTCGAATCCCTGTCTCTCCGCCATACCTTCTTTCTTCCGACCCAAGCCCCAGTCAACTCCTCGCACCCGGCTTCCGGCTTACGGAACGCGAAGGCAACGCCCGAGCCACAGAGCCCCTCTATATGGCTTATGGCTCAAACAGCAACTGTTCGAATCCACCCGGTTGAGGACGAGCTGCTCCCACCGATGCAGCCTGAACCTGAGCGTCCAGGCCTCTATCGCAGGTTGCGGAAGTCGTTCGTGAATTGGCTGTTTGGGGTTCCGTTCTGGATGTAGCGCCAGGCATTTCCTGAATCGCTATTTCGGAGTGGGTTTCTTCTTTGCTGGCTTGGGTGCGGCTGGAGCGTCGTCAGACTGTTTTGGCGACATGGGTCCGGCTGCAGAAGAGGACGCGGCGGCGACGCCAACCTTTATGGTGGCGTAGGTGATGTTTGGGACGCGAGGGTCGGCGGCCAGCTTGTCTACTGTGGTTGCGCCGAGATCAGCGTCTTTAGAAACCAGGTATCCCTGGTACAGAATAAGGTTTGGGATGGCGGCTTCGAGCGCGTCCGTATCCTTCTTGGCAACGACGACGTAGTCGCCGGCGAGCAGGCCGATGGAAGGCGACTGGAGTTCGGGGTCACTGACCGCCTGCTGCGTGGCGTAGGCGCTGACAAGGTTGCCGTTGATGAGAAACTGCGTGCGCTGCTCCCAGTAGCTGAAGGCTTCGGAGAAGGCGCTCATGGCGGGGACGCTGACGGCCGGCAGAGCGACGAAGGGTGCAACCATCTTGGCGCCGGCGATCATGGCGCTGAGGACCTTGAGGAAGGCAGAGTCCCTGGGCGCCTGCGAGATATTCACGGCGAGTTTGCCGCTTCCCTTCGTAAGCAGGATGTGGCTGGACGAGGTCATGACCTGGTCGGACTTGAAGCCGAGTTGATCGAGTGACGGGATCTTGCCAGCCTTCGAGGGCTGCAGCGATGCCATCGCGGTCCACGCGAGCGGTGCGAGAAGGTTCATGAAGGGGTGAACCTGCGAGGTATCGATGCGCAGCTGCGAGGCGTTCTTGTGCATGGCGTCTTCCGTATTGGGACGGTACTGGTTCATCAGCAGGCTGACCGCGACATCGCCGTCGTGGTCGAGCAGCTCGTCCTTGCCGATGGAGGTGGCGTAGCGCAGCTTTTTCTGGTTGGAGTTGTAGTGGAGGTATTGGGTCTCCAGCGCGGCGTTGACGATGGTGTCGCTGCCGCGGGTGCCGTAGGCTTGGCTGTGCGGATTGACGCTGTCATAGAAGCCGTTCCAGAAGCCGGGCGAGCTGTGCGGCAGTTCGGCCTGGGCGGCGGCCTGTGGCTGCTGCAGGGCTTCCAGAAGCTCCGGGGTAAGCAGCGGCGCGAGCATGCCGAGGGCGGCGGCGTTGCCGAGAAGATTGCGGCGAGTTACGGACATTGGATCCTCCGACCGAATTTCGAAGCGGGAGTGCTGAAGCGGTGGGTCACCTGGGAAGGCTTTGCAGGGTGAGGGATTCGATGGACCAGTTGGTGGGCAGCTCCGGAAGCGGACCGCGGGTGCCGGAGCTGGTATTCGAGAGAAGTTGCTGGAGCGGGTTTGACGAGGCCGGGTGCATGGCGCCGCGGGTGCCGACGCCTGAGAACTCGAGTGCGGAGGGATCGGGCAGAGGCTCCTCGGTGCTGATCATCAGGAGGGTGTCAATGCCGAAGGGTGCGCCGATCCTAAGGATGGGCGCGCCTGGCAGCTCGAACTCGTGGGGGCTGTCGGCATCCGAGGGAAAGCGGCTGCCGGTGGAGTTGTAGGGGTAAAGCAGACTTCCCTTCCCGTGGCAATCGATATCGAGCACATAGACCCAGCGGTGCTCGACGACGGGCTCGCTGGCCGTGAGGAACATCTGGAGGCGGTCGTCCTGCTTGGCGGGCTGGTTTTCTGGCAGGGCGGCGTGGTTCGCGGCCTGCTTCAGCTGAAGCTGGTAGAAGGCGGCGGGTGAGGCGAGGCTGGGATCGCCGGCAAGGTTGAGCCAGCCGTTGACCCGGGCGAGCAGGCCGGCGTAGTTGTTCAGGATGCCGTCGGCGGCGAGGACGGAGTCGGCGGCGGCGTCCGGCAGCAGGACCCAGTCGCTGGCGACCGGGTAGGGTGAACTGGTGGAGCAGCCGGGGCTGTGATCTTTCTTGACGACGGCTTGTGGACCAGACAGGTACTCGGCCTTGTGGAACCACGCCCACTCGGGGCCGTCCTGGGTGAGGGTTCCGGCGAGAAGGTAGTCGGCCTGGTCGACGTTGTCGACGCCGACGACGAGGCTGTTGTTGTCGTGCAGGGCGAGCTTGACGGCGAGCTCCTGCGGCGGTGGCAGGTTGACCCAGAGTTTGGCTTCTGGTGGCAGCTTGGCCTTGAGCGCGGCGACGGTGACGCCGGTGCCCAGGGTCGTGGTGTGCGCGGGACCGGTCGGGCTGGCGGCGTGGCGCAACTCCCACGCGATGCCGTTCCATGCGAGCATATCGGTCCACGGCTGCTCGACGGGATCTTCGACCGGTTGGAAGCCGGCGGCGAGGACCTGCTTGCGCACGGCGTCGAGGGCTGCGTACGAAAGGTTTGCGGGCCAGGTCCAGAAGTGGAGCGCGTCCACCTGGCGCGGGACCCACTTGCTGAGGCGGAAGACCTGCGGCACGGCGACGTGGGCTCCGACTGGAAGAATGATTTTGGCGGTGGAGTGGGTGAGGCCCTGAAGGCTTTCGACGCGCAGCTTGATCGTTTTGCCGTTGGCGTCCGGGATGAGCGACTCGAATTCGCTGCCGGCGGCGATGCCGGCGAGTTGCCCGGCGTCCAGCAGCACGCGGCCTTCGTCGTCGACGCCGATGGAGGCGGCGCGGACCTCGTGCGAGGCCGAGGCTGCGCCGCCGAAGAGCGGCTGGGCGAGCCGTTGTTTGGCGGAATCGAGCGAGGGGTTTTGATCGGGGACGTCTTCGGCCTCGAGCGCGGCGCGCACGTGCTGGTAGACCACCTCGGCGGGTGCATCTTCGGGTAGGGTTTCGAGCGCCTGCAGAAGCGCGAGGGTGAAGGCGCCGTGCGGAGTCGCCGTTGCGGGTGTGTCGCCGAAGACCTTTTCCTTGGCGGTTTGATCCTGCTGCGCGGCGGAGAAGACGATGGCGGGATTGTCCTTGCGCTCGGTGGGCGAGGGCGCGGGATCGCCGTTCGACAGGGTGTCGGGGCCTTCGGCGATGTCGTCGGGGTCGTAGCCGAGCGAGCGCTCGACAAAGGGGTGGCCGAGCTCCACGCCGCGGGTGAAGGAGCCGCTGTGGCAGCTATCGAGGAGGACAGTGAGGTGGACGCCCTTGTCGAGCGCGGCGTTGAAGATGCGCGTCATCTCGCGATCGCGCACGTCGTGGGTGCCGGTCCAGGCATCGGCCGGGACGAGCGTGCTGTCGGCGTGGCTGGGCTTGCCGTCGACCATCATCGCCAGCTTGGTGCCTTTGCTGTTGACACGCAAGGAGCCATGGCCGGCGTAGTAGAAGACGACGGTGTCGCCGGGCTGCGGAAGGTCGACGAGGTACTTGCGCATGGTGGCGAGGAACGCGGCGTGGTTGGTCTGGTCGGCGGCCAGGGTGACGAAGCCGAGCTGCGACTTCGGCAGACCGGGGTTGGTGAGGACGGCGATATTCTGCGGCGCGAAGCCAAATTTTGGACTGCTCAGCAGGTCGCGCATGGCGGCGACATCGTTGATGGGGCCGCGCAGATTGGGGTAGGTGGGCAGATCGCACCGTCCGCCATGACAGCCGGGTGAGTGCTTTGCCGAGGTGGCGGCAGGCTGGTAGGTGTTGATGCCGATGAGCAGGGCGCGCTTCGCGGGCGGCCCCGGAGCCTGGGCCGAGGCTCCTCCCGTGCACACGAAGAGGAGTCCGCTCGACACGCAAACGAGGAGCCGCAGGGCTGACAATGGGAGATCTCCCGGGAATTTGCTCGTCCCTGAGGATAGCCACAAATCGTACGGCTTACACATGAATATTTTGCTGTGTTTCTGCTGCAGTGAAGGATGGCTGTCCGTGATAATGCTTGGCCGAGCGCGGGTGTACCTGCGGGGATAGTCGGCGGCCGACAGCTACCTTGACAATCCCGGAATTTATTTGGCCTGTTTCTCGATTCCGCGGGTATAGTACGAATGTTCCCCAACAACGTTCGAGAAGCATCTGTGAGTCGATCGCCGTAGGTTCTTGTCGGGTTCTAGATCGTGGTGCGGTTTGCATTTCGGGTAGCTTCTACACTTCCAGAGGTTTTATGCGCGCAGAGATGTCCTCTTCTCGGTTTCCTGCTTTGGTATTCCTGCTGGTACTGACGTCAGCCAATGCATCGCGGCTGCATGCTCAGGCGAAAGGAACGGCCGGGTTTGGTGGGCTGTTCAGCACAAAAACCGTCACGCTTGAGCGGAAATTGCCTCCCGTCTATAACCTGAGCGGAAAAACTGTAAACGTGCGCGTGGCAAACACCGAAAGCAGCAGTGTTGCCGTGGAGCTCCAAAGCGCGATCGAGAACCTGCTGACGGGAAGCGACTCCACGGTTCATGCGCGTGAGACGAGTCCCGACGTGCTGATCGTGTGCAAGGTGACGAGCTACAACCGGCCCGAGGTCCAAACGGAGAAGAACGGCAACACCACGACCAGCACCGTGACGGGTGGGCTGATTACCTCCTTCAAGATCACGCTGCCCAGCACCAGTGCCTTGATCGCCTCGAACATCGCCTCCGCGGAGGTGATCGAAGCCTTCAAGTCGGAAGCGTTCGGCGGGTTGCCCGGACTGCACCTTGGTCCCAGCCGAAAGATGACGCCGATTGAGGCGGAGAAAGTTCTCGTTTCCGATGTTGCCAAGCAGATTGCCTCGTTCCTGGTGAAGACGCCGGAGACGGTGGCGGTAAGGCTGGCCGTGGGATCGTCTCTGAAACAGGCGAATGAGCTGGCTGAGAAACTGCTTTGGACGCGCAACCTGGAAGAGCTGAATACCATCGGCGCGTATCCCGATCCGGCGGTCGATGCGTACCGGCAGTACGACATGGGGGTTGCCAACGAGGCGCTTGCCTACCAGGCGCAAGACATCAACGCGGCCATCAAGTACCTGCAGGAGGCGAGCAACTATTACGGCAAGGCCGTCGACGCAAAGCCGGACGAGAAATATTTTCTGGATCCGCAAAACCGCATCAAGACGGCTTTGGCGCACTACTCTACCGAAACTGCTCCGCCCCCACAGCCTTCCGAGGCCGAGAAGAAAGAAGCTGCGGGCATCATGACGAATGACGACGTCATCGAGATGGTGCAGGCGAAGATGGACGAGGCAAATATTCTCGACAATATCCAGGCCGCGCCGAAGGTGGAGTTCGACCTGACCATCAACGGGCAGGTGAAGCTCGCGAAGGATGGCGTCTCGGGGAAGATCATCACGGCGATGAAGCAGAAGGCCCGCAGGGCGGCCAAGTAGCCTATGCGCAGCAGCTTCGCGAGTCTCGCCACCTTCGTCCTGCTTGCAGGTACCGGTACGCCGCGTCGAGACGCTGTGGCGGTCCACATCCAGGAAGCGGCGCGCCAGCAGTTCAACGCAAAGGCGGCTGAGAGTTGTGGAGCAGGAAGAGACCTGGTGGTGCGTGCGCTCGAAATCCTCGATCCACAGAGTACCCAGGATCAGGTGGAGGACGCAGACCAGCTCCTCAAGCGGGCCTTGGACCTTTGCAGCGAATCCGGGGAGGCCTGGTACTATCGCTCGCTGGTGGAGGCCAGGCTCAATCGTGCCGCGCAGGCCCGCTATTCCCTGAGCCAGGCGCGCCGCTTCCCTTCCGAAGCGCTCGAGGAGGGGCTCAGTCCGTTCCAGCTTGCGACCCCGGCGGCGCGGGGTGTGATGCGCGAGGCGCAGTCCCCGGGCAAATCGCCGGTGGCTCCTGTGGTGAAGCCGGGTCCGATCCAGCATCGATGGGCGCTGGTTGTCGGCATCAACCACTTCAACGCTCCGGATATCGGATCGCTGAAGTATGCCACGCAGGACGCGGACGCGTTCGCCGCCGAGTTGACGAACCCGCAGGTCGGCGGATTCGCCAAGGAGAATGTCTTTGAGCTTACCGACGCGCAGGCGACGGTGAAGAACATACGCACCCAGTTGTACCGGATCGGACAACGTGCGGAGCCGAACGACCTGGTGGTCATCTACGTGGCGACGCACGGCTCTCCGCGAGATATGGACCCAATCAATGGCGTCAACTATCTCCTGACCTACGACACCGAGATGAGCAGTGGTGCGGGCTTCGATGCGAGCATGATGTACGGTACGGCTCTGCCCATGGTCACCCTGACGGAGGCGGTCGCCTCCTTGATCAAGTCGTTTCGAACGCTCGTGATTCTTGACACCTGTTACAGCGGCGGCTCCATTGCGGGGACGCCCGCGCCGCCCCATGCGGGCCCGCAGAACTCCGCGCCATCGCCGCAGATGCTGAAGCTGATGGCGCAGGGCACGGGACGGATCGTTCTTGCCGCAAGCCGATCGGACGAAACGTCGCTTGAGAGCGCCTCGCTCGGCCACGGATTGTTCACGTACTCGCTGCTCACGGCGCTTACCTCCAGCAAGGGCAGCGAACCAATGAGCCAGATCTTCGCCAAGGCGTCGCAGGACGTAGCCAGGCTTGCGGCAGCAACCGGAGGAAGCCAGCATCCGGTGATGTACCGGAGCTCCGAGGATGCGGATTTCTCACTCGGTGTAAACACCCAGGTATCGCAACTGGCCCACTGACGCGTTCCCGTGAAGAATCAAGGATTGGATGTGTCCAGGGGCGTGACGCTAAGAGGGATGCGCTGGGTGGAGGCATCGATCGTGATCGGGCGAGTCGCGGATTTACCCTGCCAGGCGGTGGAGACGGTGTAGCTGCCGGGCGAGAGCGCGGTGTGGAACTCGCCCCAGTCGTCGGACTTCCCTTCTCCTTCTAACTTGCCGCGACGGTTGGTGATGCGGATTTCAGCGCCCTGGGCTGGTTTACCCGCGGATGAGACGGCGAAGTCGACCGTCTGGGTTCCGCGAACTCCGGCGGTGTCGTTCTGTTCTACCGGGGGTTCATCGTAGCGATAGGGATGCTTCGCGGGAGGCTTGGTGCTGGCGGTCTCGGCGAGTGCAGGTGTGGCGCTCTTGCCGGGAATGGCTGCGGGCGTGCTTGGCTGGGACGACTCCTGCGCTGGGGCCGATGGCGGCTGCTGATGGCAGCCGACTGCGAAGATCGAGGCGAGGCCGAGGATAAGCGTCTCAGGCTGGTTTTGCCGCATGATGCGCCTCCGTGGCGTGAATCAGTCTGAATTTATGAAGCTCGCGCCGCCAATTGATGATCTCTTCGACGACCGTGTGCAGGACGAGGATGCAAAGGGGGACGAGAAAGTCCATGAAGATGCCGAGATTTTGCAGCAGGATGTACGTAAGCGCGAAGCTGATGAGGAGGCTCGTGCTGAAGGCGAGATACTTCCATCCGGAGTGAATCTCCTGCAAGCCGACCCAGAAGAGGGCGACCGCGAGCGAGATTTCAACGACACGGATGACCGAGTCGGATAACGGCGCAAAGGTGCCATTTTCGCCGTTGAGCGCCTCGATGTAGTTGGCGTGGAGGAAGACTCCGGGGATGGGCCCGGTGGGCGAGTCGTACAGGTCCACGCGCGGGCCCTGGCCGGCAGCAGTTGTGTGCCACGCGCCGCCGATGAGCACGACACGCGACGCCAGCAGCCGGCGGACGGCCTTGGGGTCGGTCTGATGCAGCTTTTCAAGGGCTCCGGCTGAAAACAGGAACGGTCCGGTGTCGGGACCGTAGTCCGCTTCGGAGAGATAGCGGGAGAAGAGGAAGCCGCGGTCTGGGGGCTGCGCGGCCCTCTGGTAGCGGGCGTTATCCAACGTTCTTACTGCGGCCATGGAAAAGGAATCGAGTGCTTGGCCGGTGCCGAGCGTCAGGCTTCCGGGAAACAGGCGGAGATCGTGCGGAAGCTGAAGATAGCCGGGGAGCAGGCAGCTGTAGTCCGCGGCGGGACCGTGATCCTTCTCCCAGGAATACAGCGAGGGAACTTCGCTGTATTGGCCGTCCTGAAAGCGGATGGAGGTGCCGACTACGAGCCAGTTGCCATGGTGGCAGAGCTGCTTGATGGACGTGTCGAGTGCCTGGTCTTCGTCGTGGTAGGCGCTGAAGTCGCAACCCGGACAGCCGGAGAGCGGCGAACGCAGGTCGAGGTCGAGCGCGATCGTCTGCACGCCGTCCTCGCGCAGGATATCGAGCAGATGCGCGATCTGGGCCCGGTTGACGGGGCTGCGACCAGCATAGGATTGGCTCCAGTAATCGGAGTCTTCGAGCAGAATGACGGCGGTTTGATGCGGTGCGGCCGGGGCACGGCTCTGCAGGCGCATCTGGTAGCCGTACAGCCAGTAGCGCGCGCTGGTTAGCGCGGATGCGTGTTCAAGGGCGTGACCGATGAACAAGCCGCCGACGAGCAAGCCAAAGAAGAGCAGCACGTGCCGACGCTTGTGCCAGATCACAGCCCACTGGTTGGAGATCCACGCCCGCATACGCCCCCGTGCCGCGCTGATACCGCCCCAGTGTGCCACAGAGTATAGGCGATTCGGCAGGAAATCACATGGCTGCAGCAGGTGTGGTGAGGCGGTTGGCGGAGATCGGACGGATTGTCCATGCGTTGAGCGTGGTGTTCGTGCCCGGGGAAAGCTGAGCACTGACGTCGGGAGCGATGGGCTGCGGGTAGTAGAAGCGCTTGGTATAGCCGATCCTCTGGCCCAGGATCATCTCGATGACGGAGCCATCGACGAAGGCGTGCAGGGATGGTTCGTCACCCGGGTTGAGTACGACTTCGTGTCCGTCGGTGGTGAAGGCGTGCTTCTGGGCGGAGTAGCTCACTTGCATCAGCTCCGCGGAGCCGGTGGAGAGGGTGAAGTTGAAGTCCTGGTCTGACGCGCCGCGAACGAGGATCTCGCCGGATGCGCCGGGGAGGATGTGCAAGGCTCCACTGCGGGACTCGGACGCCCGGATGGTGCCGGCGCGCAGGGTTTCTGCCTGGGGCAGGACGCGAACGCGCAGGGTTCCGTCGGGGTCGAGAGTGAGAACGCGCGGCAGGCTCATCATGCCGGACCAGCCGGCCTGGCGCATGGCGTCGTCGGAGCGGCGCTCGGGGATCCATCCCCACAGAATGCGGCGGCCGTGCGCGTCCAGCTGGGTTTTGGGTGCGTAGAAGGCGTCGAGATCGAGCAGGCCGCGTTTGTGCGAGGTGAACTTCATGGTCGCCGGGTCGAGCGCGCCGGACTCCCAGAAAACCTTGCCGAAGGTGGAGTAGATGAGGACGTGGCCACCGTCGAGCGCGAAGAAGTCCGGGCACTCCCACATCTGGCCGTCGTCGCAGGGGTTTGCGGTCGGGATACCGTTCCATTCGCCGCTGGTCAGCGGGTGCAGATACTCCCACGCCTTCAGATCTTTCGACCGATAAAGCAGGACGCAGCCGCCGACCCTGGCGATTCCCGAGCCGACGGTGAGGTAGTACCAGTCGCCCTGTTTCCAGGGAGAGGGGTCGCGAAATCCGGTGATGTCGAGGCCGGGCGGCGGAGCGGGAATGACCGGGTTGGCAGGGTCTTTGGTCCAATGGATGAGCAGCGGGTCGTCGGACCAGGCGAGGCATTGCGACTCCTGCACGTTGTTGGCGCCGTCGCGGATGGTGGCTTTGTCCGCGCCGCTGTGCTGGGTGCCGGTGTAGACGGCGTAGACGCGATTGCCGACCGCGATAGAGGTTCCGGAGAAGACGCCGAAGGAGTCGTAGGTGCCGGGCGTAGGCGTCAGGGCGACGGGCAGATGCTTCCAGTGCAGCATGTCGGGGCTGACGGCGTGGTTCCAGCTCATGTCGCCCCAGGTGGCCGCCAGAGGGTTGTACTGAAAGAACATGTGGTAGTGGCCGTTGAAGTAGATGGGGCCGTTGGGGTCGTTCATCCAGTTATGGGCCGGCAGCAGGTGGAACTGCGGGCGTTCGGGGTCTGCGGCGAGGTTCTGCCCGGGCGCGGCAGGGGCGCCACTCGTTTGGGACAGAAGGCCGTTCGTCCAAAGGGTGGCTGCGGCTGTAGCGCTTGCCGCTGCCAGGAACTCTCGACGGGTCGCGAGCCTGTTTCGTTTGGTCACTGCAGTTCCCTCTTCCGCCGCCCAATTTCGCGTCGAATGTTCTGCTTTGGTCGTCAAGGCACGTTAGCAGAAAAGAGGTTGCTTCGTATGCAGGCTGAGCGCTATTTCCAGAATGGGAGATGAACCGGAATGGGAAACGAAAATGTCGGCGCATCGCTTCCCTCAGCACGAGAAGCAGAAAAGATGCTTTGGTTAGTCGCCGCTAATCGCGGAAGGTGAGGGCGCGAGGTAGGCTGGAGCTTGAATGGGCCGGAGCCAACGTGCGGCGAGCCATGATGGCGGAGTGAGAAACTCCGACCATCCACACTCCATACAGATGACGACGTTTGGCGCGGGACTGATGGGAGGTGCGCTAAAACTGCGCGCGCCGTTGAGGTAAATGCGCACATCCGCTGGGAAGACGGCGCAGTTTTCAGACTGGCATTGCTTGCAGAACGAACTCGGGCTCATGGATGCGGTGCTACCTTTCCCTCAAGAGTCTCTCGTGCATGGCTGCCCAGGGGAGTCGCAGTTTAGACACCACAATCTGCTGTGCAAAAGTGGATATTTGTAAGTCTTTTCATATGTCCTCCCGAAAGTCAAGCAGGTAAGTAGAAGCGCTAGTAACCCGAACGAGTTTTCGCTTCGTTGAGCAACGGATTACCAGGATCGGCCGCGTTCCAAAGGATTAGAAACTTGCGATACGCCTCCGCACTGTTACCGAGATCGCCCGAATCGGCAAAGGCGCGTGCAACTCCGATCTGCGCGGCGGGATAGACATCGTTGCCGACGATGTAGGTGACGCCGGGATGCGCGAGCTCGGTCTGGAAGTCGACGATCCCGACGGCGACCTCGTGCTGCGCCACGTGGGCCTGGCCGCGCAGAAACGGTGTGATCGAGATGAGATCGAAGCCGCGAGCGGGCGCAAGCGCGTCGAGCGCGTCGGCGGGGCGCTTATCCCGAAGGTCCTCGGCTGCCTGGATGTCGGCGAGGAAGTACCCGTTGACCTCGTAGCTCTGCGGATATCGCTGACGAAGTACGGAGGCGAGTTGGGTGGCGCGCGCGGAATCGCCGCACAGCGCCGCGGTGATCGCGGAGTTGAAGAGGACGGTGCGGCCCGAAAGCGTGGGCTGAGTCGCGCCCCCGGCAGGCAACATGGCGACAGCGGTGGCGCACTGGCCCAGTAGCGCGCGGTCGACGGCGGCTTGGGCGAGCAGGAAGCTGGAGGCCGACTTCAGGCTGTCGTTTTGCGCGGCAGCCTCGGCCCGGCTACGCCAAAGCGTGGCGCCGGCGGCGAGCCGGCCGGAGGTATCAAGATAAATGCCGTAGGTCCAGTCGGGGCGATACTCGATCTTGCCGACGGGAAGATCGGCGACGAGTTGACCGACGATCTCCTGGCGGTGGTCGAGGTCGGCGGCCGCAAGCGCGTCGCCTGGCCGTCCGAGGTCCAGCCGCTGGGCCTGCAGATCGAGCTGGTAGGCGGCGTCGTAGCGATCGAGGCCGACGAGAGCCATCTCCGCCTGAAGGTACGCCGGCGCGTGGAAGGGGTCTTCGGTGATTGCCTGCTGCGCGTCCGTAAGCGCCTCGGCCATGTGGCCCTGGAGCCGGAGCGACTCTGCGAGCAGCGTCAGCACTTCGGAGTCGTGCGGGTAGAGCGAGACGAGATGGCGCAGCAGCGTGGTCTCGTGGGCGTAGTCGCCGCTGGCTTCCCGCTCGAAGATGGCCTGCGCCAGGGTGCGCGTGCGTTCGCCCGCGCTGCCGCTCGCGTTGAGCGCCATGCGGGCGGAGTCCTCGGCGGCAGCTTCGGCGCGAAGTTGCTGGTACAGGACTGCAAGCTTCAGGTGAGCCTGGATGAACTTCGGATCGAGCGTAACGGCCTGCTGGAGGTCCGCCAGGGCGCCGACGGGCTGGCGCGCGGAGATGAGCGACTCGGCCTCCGCGTAGAGCTGCACCGCGGCGAGATTCGAAGAGCCTTCGCCGGCGATCGGTGTGCTGGTTGCGTCGATCGACGCTCGAGGTTCGCCGACGGCCGCGCGAAGATCGCCCGCGACCTGATCGATCGCGCTGGGCATCTGCTGAAGGCTGGAAGGGTGAGATTCGGCAGAGGCGAGGATGTCGTTCGAGGCGATGTCGCGGAGGTCGATGTGCAGCGTATAGGGTGCGGAGGTGCCGGAGACGGAGCCGAAGATATAGGCCTTCGCGCCGAGTCGCTCGGCGGCCTTGCGGGCCGCCAGGGTGCCCGACTCGCCAGACCCGGACGGCGCGGTTAGCGCCAGCAACCGGCGCGCGGCGCGGTAGGAGTCGCCGGAGCGAAGCGTGAAGTAGCGCGATTGGGCGAGCTCGATCCGCAGGGCTTCGGTGACGGAGTTATCGAGGCTCTGGTCGCCGGTACGGTTCTCCACCTCGGTAAGCACGACGACATCCGAGCGGCTGAGCGGCACGGAGCTGAACCGCGCATGGTTGAAGTAGACGAAGAGCAGGCACGCGATAAAGATGGCGGCGATGCCGGAGAGCCCAAGCCAAAGCGGTTGAAATGGCAGGTTCCAGCGGGAGCGCGGCCGGTCCGGCGTGATCAGCGGAGGAAAGGTTTCGTCGAGATCCGGGCTCGGTGGGTTGTACCCGGGCTTGACCCGGCCAGGTTGGAGGTATGCGGCGGGGTGGTCCTCGAAGCCGGCGATGGATGTTCCCGATGCCGCGAACTCAAGAGGTGAGTGCGACTCGGGTGCCAGAGATGGGTCGCGGCTCGGGGGGTGCGGAGTGTCTGGCCGGGTGCCCAAAGGAGCTTGCGGAGACTGGGCGACGCTGCCGTCGGCGGGACTCTCGGCTGACACATCGCCCTCGGCGGCGTTCGCGCTCAGGCGTCCGTGCGCGAGACGTTGGCTGGGCGTCAACGAGCCGCTCGGCATGGCGCCGGGCGTGACCGTGGAGAAGGTGCTGACGACGCCGTTCGGCGGCGCAGGTGTGGCGCGGGCCGGGACCGGCGTGTTGCGAGCAGGATTGGCCGTGCCGTCTGGGCGCGGAATACGGGCGACGGGCCGAAGAACCTGGTCGGCGGAGCTCCCGTTCGGCGCGGTTGCTTCGTGCTCCGCGGCCGGCATGGCTGGCGGGACAGGCGTGGGGGCGCGCGGTGGGGCAGACTGCAGGCCCGGGTCGGAGCTGGCGGCGGCTCGCGTAAGGCGCTTGCCGCGCGCGACGGGATCCTGCGCGCGAACGAGCGGCACCGTTGCCACCGCCTTGCGCAACCAGCCGCCGCTTCCCTTCTCCGTCAGCGCGATTAGAGCGAGTTCGAGCTCGCGCGCGGTCTGAAAGCGCGCCGTACGCTCCTTTGCGAGTAGTTTGAAGATGATCTTCTCGAGCTCGCGCGGCACGGCGTCATTCCACTCGCGAACCGGCTCAGGCGCATGGTTGAGCAGTTGCACGAAGACCAGCGCGCTGGTTGCGCCCTGGAACGGCACGTGACGCGTCGCCATCTCGTACATCACCACGCCAAGCGAGAACAGGTCGGAGCGCGAGTCAAGTTGCTCGCCGCGCGCCTGCTCAGGCGACATGTAGGCGAGCGTGCCCACGGTTGCGCCGGCGGTGGTGATATCGAGCGAGCGGCCGCGCGAGCCGAGGACGCCGCCTTCAATCTTCGCGAGGCCGAAGTCGAGCACCTTGGCCTGGGTGCCGCCGTTTGGCTTATCCACCAGGAAGATGTTGGCTGGCTTGATGTCGCGGTGCACGACGCCCTTCAGGTGGGCTGCTCCGAGTGCCTCCGCAGTGTCGCGGGCGACGCAAAGGATTTCGTCGAGCTGCATCGTGTGGTTGAGGATGCGATCCTTCAGGGTCTCACCCTGCAGCAGCTCCATGACGAGATAAGGATCGCCGTCCTGTTCGCCGATATCGAAGATGGTGCAGATGTTGGGATGGTTCAGTGCGGATGCGGCGCGGGCCTCGCGCAGGAAACGCTCTCGCATTCCCGGCATGGCGTACTCGTGATTCAACAGCTTGATGGCGACTTCGCGATGCAGACGGGCGTCCCAGGCCCGGAAGACATGGCCCATTCCTCCGCCACCCAGGCGGGATTGAATCTCGTATGGTCCGAACCTCCGGCCGGATTCCGGATTCATGCTGTCCGCTCGCCTTTCACGCACACAAGTTGGCCCTATATCTACAACCATCGTAGACGGGTGGACAAACCTGGGAACGAGAAAATGCGGCGGGAGCGCCTGGGCGCATCCAGCCTGCCAACCTGCGGTTGGGCCGGCATCGCCTCGCCTCGTAAGATGGAGCTATGACGAGGACTGGGCAAACTCTACTCTTTGATGCGGACGATACCTTGTGGGAGAACAACATCTACTTTGAGCGGGCGATCGCCGCGTTCATCTCGTACATGGACCACAAGGTGCACACGGTGGAGGAGGTGCGCGAGCATCTGAACGCCGTCGAGCGGCAGACGGTGGCTGCGCACGGTTACGGCTTGAAGAGCTTCCGCAAGTCGCTGGTGCGCTGCTTTGAAGAGCTGACCGACGCACCGGTGACCGAGGATAAACATCATCGAATCGTCAGCTTTGTGGATTCGATCGCGGACCAGGAGATGGAGCTGATGCCCGGCGTGGCCGAGACGCTGCCGGTGCTCGCCGCAAAGCATCGGCTGATCGTGGTGACGAAGGGCGACGACGAGGAGCAGCGAGACAAGCTGCAGCGGTCCGGGCTGGCAGAGTACTTTTCCGCGGTCGAGGTGCTGAAGGAGAAGCAGGAGTCGGCCTACCGCGATCTGGCGACGCACCATGAGTGCCAGCCGCAGACGACGTGGATGATCGGCAACAGCCCGAAGTCGGATGTGAACCCGGCACTCGCTGCGGGACTCAACGCAGTCTTCGTGCCACACGACTTTACCTGGGTGCTGGAGCATGAGCTGGTAGATCGGGCGCCGGTTGGACGAGAGTTGATTGAGATCGGCTCGTTTGCCGAGCTGCTGTTGCACTTTTGAGGGAATCGCTGCTCCTTCGATTGTGCAAATGGGGTTTCGAACAAGCGGCTGCAAGATGCTATACTCATCATCAGATTGCACGTCACAGCCTGTGTCAATGCGAGTTGTTTCAACTCGCTGGCCAGTGTATGCGGAGGTGGCGAAATTGGCAGACGCACTAGCTTGAGGTGCTAGCGCCTTCACTGGCATAGGGGTTCAAGTCCCCTCCTCCGCACCAATCATTAGAGAAGTACACTGCGTTTCGATCGGGTCTCCGTCGAAGCGCTTTTTACTGTCTCGTCGGCTGAAAATCGAAGCGACTGTAGAAGCGGGTGAAATGGACGTCGATACGATCGCCGGCAATGACAGTTCACATCCGCGGGCGAGCAGGATTCGCTGGGGCGAAACGGCGGCCGTCGCGGTTATTCTGCTGCTCTTCTTTCTCGTGGCCGTCCACGCGGCGCGACTGCGTCCTTTCTGGTTCGACGAGCTGAGTACGCTCTTCATGAGCGCGACACCCAGCATCTCCGCCCTGCTTCGGGCGAGCCCCACGGACGGCAACCCGCCGCTTTACTTTCTGCTGGCTCGTCTGTCGCTCCATCTTCCGCTCAAGACGGAGTTGGCACTTCGCCTGCCGGCCATCCTCGCGTACCTGGGCGCGGCACTGACGGTTTACCTGTTTGTGCGGCGGGATGCCGGCCGCAGCTACGCCTTCCTCGCACTGAGCCTCTTTCTGGGCTGCGGCTTTCACAGCTATGCGGTGGAGGCACGCTCGTACGCACTGCTGCTTGCGTTTACCGGGCTCGGCGTCATCTGCTGGCAGTCGTACGCCAGAACGGGTAGGCCTCGCGCACTCATTGGCATGGCGTTCAGCATCGTCGGGGCGATCCTCACACACCAGTATGGGATCATCTATGCGATGCTGCCGCTCGCGCTCGGAGAGACGGTGCGCAGCGTGCGACGCCGTGCCGTCGATTGGAAGGCGGCGCTGGCGATCACGGTTCCGCTCTGCACAATCCTGCTCACCTACCCCGTGATGCTGCGAGCACAGAGGCCGTTGATCGCGGCAATTCGAGCTTGTCCGGTCTTCTTCGCCCATCCCCAGGCATCCGACCTGAAAGAATATTCGATGGCAGCTCCACCATTCTTCTGGCTGCCGATGTTGCTGGTCTGCTTCGGCGCGGTCGTGGCGGTCGCGGTGTCGAGGCACAAAGCGGCGGAGACGGCTGCTGACGTTCCGCCCGAAGATCTTGCGGTCGCCGTAACGCTCTCGCTGTTCCTCCCGATCATGCTGCTGGCGACGCACTTGGGAACGAACTTCTTCGAGCGACGTTACGGCATCGGCTCCGCCCTGGGCATCGCGATGTTCGCAGGCCTGCTTCTTGCGAAATCGCGTTGGAGTCACGCTACCGCGCTGGCCTGGACGGGCGTCGCGTACAGCCTGGCGATTGGAATGCTCGCGATGTGGGGTGCGTCAAACTCTGTCAGCCTCAATTCCTGGAGCGATCCTGTTTTGCAGGCAGGAGGCGCTTCGGAACCGATCGTGGTCGCCTCGGCGCTCGAGTATCCGCCGATGTGGTGGTACGGCGGCGCGGCCCTCCGGGGACGACTGCATTACCTGGAAGACCTCTCCTACGCGAAGCAGCAGAGCGATCTGGTGCCCGAGTATTCACTCGCGCTCGAGCACCAGTACACGCCGATGCAGATGGAGGACTACCGCACCTTTCTCGCCGGACATCGGCACTTCCTGCTCTACTGCTACGGTGAACCGCGGCTCGAGTGGATCAAGGCGCGCCTGCAACAGGATGGATGGCATTTGACCCTGCTGCGTTCCGCTCCGCAGCACCTGCCGGAAGGTTCGCCTTCGGATTACCGGGAACTCTTCCTCGTCAGCCGGTGAGGTGGAGCGGCCGATTCGTGCCTGCATGGGACGGCTAATGCGCTTCGGTGGCGCGCGTGAGAGGATTTAGAGATGAGTGATTTCATTCCAAAACCAGGCACAGTGAAGATTGGCGGATTGGGCCGAGCGGCGCAGAAGGCACAGGCAGCTCGCGAGAAGGCCGCACAGGGAAAGAGCGGCGCGAAGCCCAACGCAAAAGACGGCTCGGCTTCGTTCAAGGCGAAGGATTCGTTCGCCAATACAAAGAAGACGACCTTCCAGCGCAAGGCGGTCTGACGCGGCCTCGTACACGGCCAAGCGAAGGAATCCAGCGTGAGCCTAAGACGCCTCGTATCCGCGCGCTCCGAAGATTTGCATGCCGATCGACCTCGATGCAAGCTGCCAGGCCCCGCCGTCTGGGCAGTGGCCGCTTTGTGCTGCACCGGCTGCCACTGCTCGGGAGCGCAGGCTCAGAAGGCGCCTTCGTACCTTATATCGGGTCGGGCGATGGGTCAGGATGGCGAACCGGTGCGCAGGGTGCGGCTGAGCGCGGAGAGTGACGGTTCCTGTTCGGACAAGGGGCACGACGAAGAAGCCGAAGCAGACGCGGAAGGACACTTCGAGCTGCGCGTTCCCTGCTCCGGAGTGTGGCGGCTCAGCGGTGAGGCTGACGGCTATCCGAAGCAGCAGTATGAGCAGCACGGCGCGTTCTCAACCGGCATCGTGCTGAGTGCGACGCATCCGGAGCATCAGGTCGTCTTCAAGATGCTGAGCAACAGCTCCATCGTGGGAACGGTGCTCGATGAGGCGGGCGAAGCGGTGCGCGAGGCGAAGGTCTTTCTGCTGGAGCCTGGGAGTTCAGCGGATGAGGCGCTGAAGACCGTCGATCAGACGATCACGGACGACCGTGGAGACTACGAGTTCACCGATATCGCAGCTGGGAGCTACGACGTGGCGGTGCAGGTTCAGCCCTGGTATGCGGTGGCTGCGGAGGCTTCGCGTGGACGTGGGCTGACGACGCAGGCGAATGCAGGCGGTGCGGCGAACCTTGATCCGAGTCTCGATGTCACGTATCCGATTACGTACTATCCGTCGGCGACTGAGCTCGGTTCGGCGTCGACGGTGGAGGTTGCGGGTGGCTCGACGCAACAGGCGGATGTTCATCTTTCGCCTGTGCCTGCGGTTCATGTTGTGTTGCCGAGTGGTGGGCGCATGAGCCTGAATATCGGTGGGCGAGCGATGGGCCGAGGTGGTGTGAGTCCGATGATCCAGGAGGTTTCGGCGTTTGGAGCTTTGCGGTTTGAACCGACTTCGGTGAGCATGCTTCCGGACGGATCGATCGATGTGGGTGGACTTTCTCCGGGTGATTACGCGCTGGAGAACCGGCGCGGACGGGATGAGGGTGAACAGCAGAACTTTACGGTTTCGAAGGACGCGGGACGGACCGTGACGTTGAGTTCCGCGACGATGAACCGGGTGGAAGCGAAGACTGCGGCGACGGCGACGCTGAGCGGAACGGTGGAGCAGGCGCAGAAGCCTTGCGAGGGTGCGATGGTGCTTTTGGTGCCGATTTCGGGTGGGAGACTTGAACGGCAGCAGAGCAATACGGACGGCAGCTTCAGCTTTGAAAAGGTTCCTCTGGGGCGGTACATTCTGGTTGCTGTGGAGGACGGTTGGGGCCTCGATTTGAAGGAGCGGCAGGCGCTAAGCGGCTTTCTTACGCGTGGAGTGCCGGTTGATCTGGAACGGCCGATGACGCTGAAGACGGCGGTTGAGGCGCAGGCTCGCTGAGGATGACGGAGAAGTCGAGGAGCTCGACTTCGGGGGCGAGATACTCGGGGCGGATGGGCTCTTCGGCGAAGAGGTTGGTGGAGATGTACTTCTTGTTGTCGTCGCAGAAGATGGTGGCGACGACGGCGTCTGCGCCGAGCTGCTTCTGGGCGGTGAGCGCGGCGAGGAAGTTGCAGCCGGAGGAGATGCCGACGCCGAGGCCGAAGGTGCGGGCGATCTTCTGGGCCATGAGGATGGAGTCGCCGTCGGAGATGGAAATAACGGGGTCGAGCGTGGTGAGGGTGAGGATATCGGGGATGAACTCGTCGGAGATGCCCTGGATGCGGTGATGGCCGACCTTGCAGCCGGTGGAGAGGGTGGGTGATTCCATGGGCTCGACGGGGTGAATCCTGACGCGGGGGTGGTGCTTGCGGAGATCGCTACCGACGCCCATGATGGTGCCTCCGGTGCCGACGCCGGCGACGAAGGCGTCGGGTGCGAGGCCGAGGGCGGCGAGCTGGCGGCGGATTTCAGGACCGGTGGTGGTGGCGTGGGCCTGGCAGTTGGCCTGGTTGGCGAACTGGCGCGGGAGGAAGATGTTGGGGTTGCTGGCAGCGAGTTCTTCGGTCATGGCGATGCTGCCAAGGAAGCCTCCCTGGGTTTTGGAGACGGGGATGACGGTTGCGCCGTAGCTTTCGATGAGGAGGACGCGCTCGCGGGACATCCAGTCGGGCATGTAGATGATGACGGGGTGACCGAGCGCGGTGCCGATGGCGGCGAGGGCGATGCCGGTGTTGCCGCTGGTGGCTTCGACGATGGTGTCACCGGGCTGGAGCGAGCCGTCGGCGTAGGCGCACTCGATGAGGTGAAGCGCCATGCGGTCCTTGATGGAGCCGGTGAGGTTGAGGTATTCGGCCTTGGCGTAGAGGGTGCGTTCGGCGCCGCGGAAGCGAAAGCGCAGGGCGAGCAGCGGCGTGTTGCCGATGAGGGCGCGCAGAGAGTGGAGACGAGCTGCGGTGGCGGGCTGGGTTTCGGTGCGTGTCATCGGGTGGCTGCTTTCCGGGGGTACCCCCCTCCCCTGTTTTGTAAAATATTCAAAACAAACGGTTTACGAGATCGCGGTCTGTAAAATATTGATTGCATTGGGGTTGCGGCTAAAATATTGCAAAGATTGGGGTTACGGCTGCTTTTGGGGCGGTTTTGCTGGTTTGGTGCTGGGTTTGGGTGGTGTGACGCGTGGGGCTGCCGGGGTTCGGGGAGATGGAGATTTTATTTTGGCTCCTTAGTTTAATTATAGGCTTCTGGAGGGGGCAGATTGGACATTTGGGTGTAGCTGCAAGCGGTTTGGAATGAACAGGTTAGGATTTATTTTGTGGTTTGGGGCTTGACATGCGGTTTTGCTGATGTTTTTGAGGGTTTTGAGCGCAGAAGTCTTTTGCCCGTGCGGTCCGGTCGAATTAAGCCCAAGGGCGCAACTGCGTGGCGTCAGGGTTGGTTGCGAGGTAGAGATATTCGTCCCAGGCTTACGGGAGTACCTTCTTCTCTGTAAACAGGGGAGGTTGTTGACGGTTTGCGACCTTACTGGCGCGAACGGGGTTGTGTCGGACTGATGCGGGCATTTTCCCCCGACAACCGGAGTTATCGTGGGTGAATGGCCTCTAGCGATAGAGGCTCATAGCCCACACAGAAGAGCACGTGGGCTGTTGCTGAGGAGGTCCGGGTAGTGCGTAGCTAGACGGCGCTGCGTCTCCTCGGCGAATGCTGGGGATTGTCTAAGCGATGTGTCAATAGCTGTAACGCTCGCCTGAGAACAACGCGACAATCTGAAATCCCTCCTTGGTTTGCTTCACATTTGGAATCGTCATTATAAAAAAAGCCGTCTTGCCCGGGCCGAGGTACGCAATCGTTGTCTGACCGGTACCGATATCAATATCGTTGTTGAACATGAAATATGGGTCTTTGAGGATCTTGTCGCGGTTTTTGTATAGGAAATTTCGGGCGGTCAGCTTTAGATTTATTGACGAGAGTGCCATCTGAGTCGGATTGCCAAGAGTTCCGGTCAGTTCAAGGCCGCTCGCCGTGTACTCGACCGTGTTGAACGTGATGCTATATCCCTTATGCATGAACTGGATGGTGCCGACATCGGGCGCGAGCAAGTCATTGTCATAGCCGTATTCAGAGACGGTTTGCTGGAACGATAAGTCGTCGGCGCGTTCACTTAGCTTACGCACCTGCCAGACGGAGTAGAAAGACCCTGCGAGGGAGAAAACTACAAGAGTTACACCGGTCCAGATAACCCATAAGGCTGGGTAACGCGATTTTCTAGCGTTGGCCGGCATCGCAGCCGCCGATGGAACTGGCTCCGGGGTTGTCTCGTTCATTGTTGAGCAAGAATCTCACACTAACGAAGCTCTGCACAACTCGATTTTGTCGAAGATAAGTGATTTGTTATGAGCCGCCAGAATCGAGAGCGTCGGTACTTGTGCCGAGATTCCTTGCGGCACGAAATCCGTCATGCGGCTTTGTCGGCACCGCCGAGCGCTGAGCATCCGGCCGTAGTCCGCTGGCTCCCTGACGGTCTGTACTCACGCGGTAATAGGCAATGAGAATGGTCGTGTCAGGTGTTTTGAAAAGGGATCTCAGAGAGGCTTACAACGGCGTTGCTGTACCCTTTTTGCCTTAGGAGAAGCTCCACGCTCAATCTTGACTGTTCTTTATGGCGACTTGGACCCACCATAACCTCGGTGATTGGAAGGAGCGATGATTGCGTTGCAGATAATAGCGGTGGAAAAATTAAGGGGAGATGCAACGACATAAGACTCTGCTTCTGGCGAAAGCGAAGTTTCCCCAGCTCATAGTTTTGGAACTCATGGATGATGCGATATTCGTGTTCTCCACGAAACGCCGGGTCTTTGACCATCGGGGCCAACTGGCCTATCCACCGATCCCATTCGCGTATAAATTCATCTTGCCACTTCTGTTTGTCTTCTTGGATTGAGCGGGCCTCCAGCCCTTCTCTGAAGAAATCGATGGTCGCTTTTGCAATATCCTTAGCGCCTTGCAGATGTACCTCGCGGTCATAATTTACACGAGCGACCTTGCTGCCACGTCCAAAAAAAGCTCCGGCAAGGAATGCGATAGCGTAGCCATTCTCCCCGCCTCCATATGCCCTCCATTGGCTCAGGTCGTCCTTCTGTTCGCTAAAGCACGTCACAAACCAATCGCTAGGCGGGGTAGGCTGGCTGGTATCTTCTTTTGTGAATCGCTCCACCAAATTTGTTTCTTCTCCCGACAAATCCTCTTCGGCCTGAAGAGTCAACATCGCTTCTCGCAGCAAAGTATTGCCGTACAGCACTTCGGTACTGTCGTTTAAACATGCGACTTGAGTCGCATAAAGGTTTCCCGAATCGACAATGTTTATTAGGGCATCGCCGCTGGTGTAGTGCCACAAGAGCTGAGACTGCTCAACCTGGAGGAAACCAATTTGATCGAGCATGCCCTGCACGAAGGCTAAGTATTTCGCGTTCTCTTCCGCAGTCACCGGCATAATGAACCTCTCCGCAACCTTAGCAAACGTCCATTATGGATTATTGCATTCTGTGCGACGGGTCTTGTACGTCGGTAGAAAGCGTGTCACATCAGCAACGCTGAGCCAGCTTGTCGTCAGTAACGGCCGCTTGTTTGCGCTGACGGGCGGCTCGCTGGAGCGATCCGCTGCTAGACTGCGCTTGGTGAGGAGCGTTCGCTATGCTGAAGTCCCTTTTGCGCGTAGGCCTGGTTGTGGCCGTTGCCTGGGCGAGCACGTTACACGGTCAGCAGGTTGCGCAGGCTGCTGGAGGGCTACAACGCCGGTATGGAGAGGGTCAGGTGCTTCACTACCGGATGACGGCGGATAACGATGGCTGGAAGTACACCCTGCTGGCGACCGATAGCGTGAAGCGCGATGGCGGCGGGCACTTTTATGAAGAGATTGGCTGGTCGAACTATTTCTCCAGCGGGCAGCAGACGCTGACGCCGGCGAGCCTTGGGCTGCGGCAGACGGTGTCTCTGGATGACCCTGGCTCGTATATGAAGGTTCCTGACCTGGCGGCCGTGCAACCGCTTTTGATCGGGCCGATCACCGATACCCTGACCTTCTATAGCGACCTGCTGCTGGCGATGCGAGCCAGGCTGGAGCGTGTGGGGCAGACGGCTTATGTAGCGCGCTCGTCGCCTAACTCCTGGGCCGATGGGCAGCGTGTGTTGGTGGGGCAGGATGCGGTGGACTTTTCGATGAAAGTGGAGTCGGTGGACCTGGAGGCACACACCACGACTCTACTGATTGAGCATGTGCCGCCACCGACGCTTCATGTTCAGCAACCCGCATTGTGGATGCTGGAACAGAAGCCGGCAAAGCCAAACAACTTTGTGCAGGTGTCGAACGAAGACGGCGCATTTGTGACGGAGACTGGTCACGAGACGTTCGAGGTGAGACTGGTGGTGGACTCGGGTGACGGGCACATCGTGTCGGCCGTGATGCACAACCCGGTTGTGGCCGAGGCGCGCAGGTGCGCGGACCGGGGACTTACGCAGTGTGGGGCGGGAGAGCCGAAGACGATCCTTCGGGAGGTTGGATTCAAGCTGGTTCCGTGATTTGCAGTGCTCTATGGGTGTGGAGTATTTAGAGGCCCCGCGCTTCCACCGCTGGAGTTGTGGTGGGTGGTTTAGGTCGCGCCTTCAGCGCTTGGAGTTGTTCCTGGTGGTGACCTGGGCCTTCGGCCCAGGCTGGTATGGGGCGGGCCTTTGGCCCTGAAGGCGATTGAGGCGGGTTGGGGGCTTGGGCGGGTTGGAGGCTTTCGGTGGGGCGGAGGCTTGGGCGGGTCGGGGGCTTGGGCGACGGCAGGCTTGGGCGACGGCAGGCTGGGCGAGCGGAGGCTGGGCGAGCGGAGGCTTAGGCGGGTCGGGGGCTTGGGCGACGCGGAGGCTTGCGGTGGGTGGCTTTGACAAATTCTGAGTTTAGACAGATTCTAAAGATACGCATGGATGCCGAGGGGATACGCGGGGTGCTCGAACGGGGTGGGTTGCGGTTTACGCTGCAGCGGCACTGTGTGATGGCGTTTCTGCTGGAGAACCCGGGGCACCCGACCGCGGCGGAGATCTTCGAGGCGGTGAACCGGATCGACCCACGATCGTCCAGGGCAACGACCTATAACAATCTGCGCGACCTGGTGGAAGCCGGGTTGGTGCGGGAGGTTGCGGTGGAGGGGCGGGCGGCGCGGTTCGATGCGAAGGGGCTGCAGCATCATCACTTTATCTGCGACAAGTGCGGGGAGGTTGAGGACCTGGACTGGTATGACCTGCCGCGACCGGCGGCGGCTTCGCTGGGCAAACGGCTCATTCGGGAGTGTGAGCTGATTGTGCGGGGATTTTGTGTGAAGTGCGCTGGAGCCGAGAGGGATCAAGCGGCGCAGGGACCATCAGTTTGTAACGCGGCGGAGTCAAGCTAGAGGGGATTGCCCGTTGGAGTTGTGCGGGTAGAAACGCGGATTCCCTTCGGGAATGACAAAACAGTATGGGGCTACGCCCCCGAAACCAAGAAGGAGCAACAACGTGTCCGAAGCGATGAAGTGCCCAGTGCCGCATGGCGACCAGTCTTTTGAGAAGTCCGGAGCAACGCAGTTTTTGCAGTCTGAACCCGGCGGCACGATCGGCGCTCCTTCGGAGACGGCGACGGAGACTTCGTCGCCGAAGCATGGCGCGGTGACGCATAACTCGCGCAAGGTGGTGCGGAACTCGGAGTGGTGGCCGGACCGGCTGGATTTGGCGATTCTGCACCAGAATACGAAGCTGGCGGATCCGTTTGGCACGGAATTTGACTATGCGGAGGAGTTCAAGAAGCTGGATCTCGATGCGGTGATCAAGGACCTGCACGCGCTGATGACGGATTCGCAGAGCTGGTGGCCGGCGGACTTTGGGCACTATGGCCCTTTTTTCATCCGCATGGCGTGGCATAGCGCGGGGACGTACCGGATTCACGATGGACGCGGCGGCGCGGGGATGGGGACGCAGCGGTTCGCGCCGCTGAACAGCTGGCCGGATAACGTGAGCCTGGATAAGGCGCGGCGTCTGCTTTGGCCGATCAAGCAGAAGTATGGCAAGAGCATCTCGTGGGCGGATTTGATGATTTTGACGGGGAATGTGGCGCTGGAATCGATGGGGCTGAAGACGTTTGGCTTTGGCGGCGGACGCGCCGATGTGTGGGTGCCGCAGGAGGATATCTTCTGGGGCTCGGAGCATACGTGGCTGGGGAGCGACCGGTACCAGGGGGATCGCGAGCTGGATAATCCGCTGGCCGCGGTGCAGATGGGACTGATTTATGTGAACCCGGAGGGGCCGGATGGCAAGCCGGATCCGCTGGCATCGGCGCGGGATATCCGCGAGACGTTTGGACGCATGGCGATGAACGATGAAGAGACGTTTGCGCTGATTGCGGGCGGGCACACGTTCGGCAAGGGGCATGGGGCGCACGACCCGAGCAAGTTTGTGGGACCGGAGCCGGAGGGCGCGCCGATCGAGCAGCAGGGGTTTGGCTGGAAGAACTCGGCCGGCAAGGGCAATGCGGAGGATACGATCTCGTCGGGGCTTGAAGGTGCGTGGACTTCGAAGCCGGTGACTTGGGATAACGAGTATCTCGACAACCTGTACAACTACGAGTGGGAACTGGGCAAGGGGTCGGGCGGCGCGTGGCAGTGGTACGCGACGAAGGAACCGGCGAAGATTCCGGATGCGTTTCTCGAAGGCAAGAAGCACCTGCCGATGATGTTTACGTCGGATCTGGCGCTGAAATTCGACCCGATTTATGCGGAGATTGGCAAGCGGTTCCAGGCAAATCCGGACCAGTTTGCGGATGCGTTTGCGCGGGCGTGGTTCAAGCTGACGCACCGCGATATGGGGCCGATTGTGCGGTATCTCGGGCCGCTGGTTCCGAGGGAAGTGCTGATCTGGCAGGATCCGGTGCCGGCGGTTGAGGGCGCGGTGATCGGCGAGGCGGAGATTGCCGAGCTGAAGAAGAAGATCCTGGCTTCGGGGCTGACGACGTCGCAGCTTGTTTCGACGGCGTGGGCTTCTGCTTCCACGTTCAGGGGTTCCGACAAGCGCGGCGGCGCGAACGGCGCGCGCATCCGGCTGGAGCCGCAGAAGAATTGGGACGTGAACCAGCCGATGGTGTTGGCGAAGGTTCTGACGACGCTGGAGGGGATTCAGAAGGAGTTCAATGGCGGCGCGAAGAAGGTTTCGCTGGCGGACTTGATTGTGCTGAGCGGCGTTGCGGCGGTCGAGGATGCGGCGAAGAAGGCCGGGCACGAGGTTGCGGTTCCGTTTACGCCGGGCCGGACGGATGCGGCGCAGGAGTGGACGGATGTGCACTCGTTTGCGCCGCTCGAGCCGACCGCGGATGGCTTCCGCAACTACCTGCGGCTGGGACATACGCTGAAGGCCGAGGACCTGCTGATCGACCGCGCGCAGTTGCTGCGGCTGACGGCTCCGGAGATGACGGTGCTGGTGGGCGGGCTGCGGGTGCTGGGCGCGAACTACAAGCAAGCCAAGCACGGCGTGTTTACGGACAAGCCGGGTACGCTGACGAACGACTTCTTCGTGAACCTGCTGGATATGGCGACGGAGTGGAAGGCTTCGTCGACGGAGGCGGGTGTGTTCGAGGGGACCTCGCGCGATACGGGCGAGGTGAAGTGGACGGGCACGCGGGCGGACTTGATCTTCGGGTCGAACTCGCAGTTGCGGGCTTTGTCTGAGGTGTATGCCGGAGCGGATGCGAAGGAGAAGTTTGTGAAGGACTTCGTGGCGGCGTGGACGAAGGTGATGGATTTGGACCGGTTTGATGTGGCGAAGTCGGCTGTGGCGGCGTAGCGGAAGGGGTAGAGCTCGAGGCCCGTGCGGATGGTTGATCCGGGCGGGCCTTTTTCCGTGGGATTCGCGGGGTTGATAGGTCGCGCCTTCAGCGCTTGGTCTTGAGCCTCGTCTCTGGACCTGGGGCGTTGCCCCAGGCTGGTATAGAGCGGGCCTTCGGCCCTGATGATGGAGGGATGACGGTGGGTTTGGGCTTCGGCCCTGATGATAGATGGATGGCGGTGGGTTGGGAATCTACTTCCCATGTCTCAGAGGCGAGACATGGGGCACCCGGATGGTGCTGGTTCTGCCCACTCATCGCGAAGGACCTATGAATGAGGCACGGGATTTCTGTGGGAGTTCGGTAGTTCGCTTAGGCGGAGGACTTTAGCTTGGCGCGGAGGGTTTGGGTGCGGCTCGACTCGCGGGTGCGGATGCGGCGGGCCATGGCGGCGGCGACGGCGGGTGCGTTCTCTGCGGTGAGGAGCTCGTCGTGTTGGCCGGGGACGTCTTCGACTTCGAGGTTGGGCGAGATGACGGGAAGCCATCCGGGAAGATAGTTGACCTTTGCGGGCCGCTCCTGCGGCTGCAGGAGCAGGACATTGCCGGAGTACGGCGGCGGACGGTAGGTTCCGGAGGCGAGATTGGTGAGCTGCTCGGCGGCGCTCATCTCCGTTGCCGGCGGCGCGGTGGAGCGGATGATGGCGCGGAGACGGTCGAGGAGGCGTTCTGAGAGCGATGTGGTGGAGTGATTTCTGCGGAGTGCGCGGCTGAAGTAGAAGCGCACCTTGCTGAGCTCGACCGAGAAGCGATCGATCCGGCGGTAGAAGACGGGGTTCTGGGAGTCGAGGAGGATGACCAGCTCCACGCTGTGGCCGGCGGCGATGAGGTGGTTGGCGACCGCGTAGGCGACGACCCCGCCGACGCAGTATCCGCCGAGATAGAACGGGCCGTTGGGCCGCACGGCAAGGATGGCTGCCGCGTGGCGGGCGGCGATGGCTTCCATGCTGGGCGCGGGGCGAACGCGCTCGATGTCTTCGGGAGTGAGCACGGAGGCTATGAGGGGCTGGTCGTTGCCGAGGCCTGCGCTGAGATTGCGGACGAGAGCCGTGGGATGAAACCAGAACAGCGGGGGGCGCGTCCCGGAGGGTTGCAGGGCGAGGATGCCGCTGGGGCGGGGGTTTCTGGCTGCAAGCAGCGACTCCACGAAGGCGGCCTGCTGGCGCAGGACGGGGGTATGGAAGAGCGCGGCCATGGTGACGGGGCGGCCGAAGGTGCTGGTGAAGCGATGCTGCAGACGCGCGACGACGAGGGAGTTACCACCGAGGTCGAAGAAGCTGTCGTCGAGGCTGGTGACGGGGACGCGCAGGACTTCCATCCAGAGGGCGGCGATGGTTCGCTGGGTCTGGGACCAGCCTGGGAAAGGTTGGGTTAGGGCAGGCGGGGTGGTTCGGCGCGCGGGGGAGCTGGCGATGGGGCCCTGGTACTCGAGGGTCCCGTCTTCGCGACAGATGGCACGATCGCCGGTGCGGTAGAGGCGCGTGGCTGGATCGGATGGGAGCTGGAAGAAGAAGCGCGCGGTGAGGGCGGGTTGACCGCGGTAGCCCTGGGCTAGAGAGGCTCCGCCGAGGCAAAGCTCGCCGGGCACGTTTGGCGGTAGAGGATTTTGCTGACGATCAAGGACAACCGCCTGGGTGTCGCCGATCGTTCTGCCGATGGGCACGTCGCCGTTGCCGGGGCGGACGCGATGGACGAGCGACCATGCGGTGGTCTCGGGTGAGCCATAGAGGTTCCAGAGTTCGAGGCCGAGATCGAGCAGCCGGTTGGCGGTCTCGCGGGGCAGGACGGCGCCGCTGGAGAGAGCCTTGATGGGCCGTGGAGGGTGCCAGCCGATCGAGAGGAGCGCTTGCCAGGTGGACGGCGCGGCGTGGAAGACGGTGCAGCCGGAGGTTTCGATGAGGCGGCTGAGGTGCCAGGGATCGGTCGCCTGATCGCGGGTGGCGAGGACGACTTGGGCGCCAAAGAGGAGCGGGAGGAGGAGCTCAAGCGTTGCAATCGACGAAGAGACGGGGGCCGCGGCAAGCAGAAGGTCGGACGAGGAGAAGGCGATCGCGTCGCGCAGGGCGAAGAGGGCGTGGACGAGAGCGGCGTGGGTAAGCTCTACCGGCTTCGGAGTGCTGGAGACACCGCTGGTGTAGAGGAGGACCGCCTTGTCCTGCGGGAGCGGCGATGGGCACTGGAAGGTGGCGGCGACGCCGGGCTTGTCTACGAGAACCGCGTTGACGAAGCCGAAGGTGCGGGCGACGGGCGCGGTGGTGAGCACGGTCGCGTGCGCGTCGTTGAGGCAGAGTTGGACGTGAGAGCGAGGAAGTTCGGGATCGAGCGGGAGGTAAAACGCGCCAAGTTTGAAGACGGCGAGGATGCCGGCGAGGAGGTCGAGCGAACGCGGGAGAAGCAGGGCGACGGGTGTCGCAGGTTGGGCACCGGCTTTGAGGAGCCGCGAGGCGAGGAAGTTGGCGCGGTGATCGAGCTGCGCAAAGGTGCAGGCAGCCTGGACATCGCAGGCTGCGATCGCGTGAGGACGGCTGGAAGTGATACTGCTGAAAGCGCTTAGGAGAGTTTGAGCGGGGACACACTCGGGCGGGCTTTCGATCAACGTGCTGCACGCTGCGGAGAATCTCTGGTCCCGCGAGGAGTTTGTGTTCACATCAAGGCCCGGGTGTTACAGGGAAACTACGTTTCCAAATGCTGCAAAAGGTACGTCCAAACAACGTACATGGTTACGGGCCGGTTACGCAGTCGGCTGCGGGCGACAGCAGGGGTTGAAGACGGAAGAGGGTTGAGTGCTGTACCGCAAGCGGGAGGTTTAGCCGTGCCTCATGATCAAGGATGACGCATCGGATTCTTCTGGGCTATGGAACGAATGCGGTGGTAGACTACAGCTTGGGATGTAGTGCGCGGCCTTGCGGGCTGTTGCGTCGGTTCCCTTCTTCGAGACTCTCTCGATCACACTTCTGCGGAAAAGGCTTTGAGTTCGTCATGACATTTTTGCTTTGGGTTCTGGTGGTGTTGCATGTGATTATCAGCCTGTTCCTGGTGGGCGTGGTTCTGCTGCAGACGGGCAAATCGGCTGACCTGGCTGGCGCATTCGGTGGCCAGGGCTCGCAGACGGCGTTTGGACCGCGCGGCGCGGCGAACCTGCTGACCAAAGTGACCGCGTATGCCGCGGTGTGCTTCATGTTGACCTCGGTGGGTCTGACGATCGTGCTTTCGAGAACGAGCGGCTCGGCAGCTTCGGTGCTTTCGGGTTCGGCTACGGCGGGTAAGAAGTAGGACTTCTTGATTTTTGTGGGGGCTTCGGGCCCGAGAGACAAGTTCTAACGAGGGCGGGACGTCGAATCCTGCCCAGTAATACGAGCTGCTGCGCAGGCCTTCGAGGCCTGCGTTCTTTTTTGCGCGAAGTGGCGGCGAGGGAGCAGAGATGATTCGAGAGACATTTCCGGTGGGGATGCTGCAGTGCAACTGCACGGTGCTGGGGGATGAGACTTCGAAAGAGGCGATCGTGATCGATCCCGGGGACGATATTCCGCGGATTGTGGCAGTGTTGGCACGGCATGGATTGACACTGAAGCAGATCGTGGTGACTCACGCGCACTTTGACCATATCGCGGGGGCACAGGAACTGAAACAGCTGACCGGAGCCCCGATCAGCTTCAATCAGGCGGACCTGCCGCTGGCTACGATGCTGAACGAGCAGCCGGGCTGGGTGGGGTTGCGGGTGGCGCCGGTGGAGGAGCTTCCGGAGCTGGACCTTGATCTGCGGGATGGGCAGAGCGTGGGGGTGGATGGGCTGCATGGCCTGACGATTCTGACGCCGGGGCACACGCAGGGGAGCCTTTGCCTGTGGTTTCCGGAGCAGGAACTGCTGATCGCCGGGGATACGTTGTTTTCGGGCGGCGTGGGGCGGACGGATCTGCCGGGTGGAGATTGGCGGCAGTTGCTGCGATCGATCAAGGACCGGCTGCTGGGCCTGCCGGAGCAGACGCTGGTGGTGCCGGGGCATGGCGGGCTGACTTCGATCGGCGCAGAGCGCGACGAGAACCCGTTCCTGCAAGAACCGTATAATGAATAACTTGTGCGAGGTAAGCAGAAGCTGTGGTTGAGGCAGAGGGCCAGGGTGTTTATCGGTTTGGTTCACACCATTGGTTGAGGTTTTGTATCCCCACGTTGAAGGTTTCGGTGGGAACGATCAGGCTGGCAATTAGCCGGTGATCACCGGGCATGGAGTAGAAGGCGGCGGGATGCGTGATGACGGCGGCCTCGTGGACGAGGCGTTCGGCGAGGTCGGCCGTGGCGCGATGCTGCGGAACCTGGAGGATGGCAGACCATCCGGCCTGGACGGGTAGGTGCGTCAGGTGGGAGGCTGCGGCGAGGGTTTCGAGGTTCAAGCGGATACGTGCAAGGATCTGCCGCTGGATCGCTTCCCTGCTGGCGAGCCACGTGGGGAGCGCGTGCTGGGCGGGCGCGTTCATGGAGAGAAAGGTGTCGGCGATGACTTCGAGGCGCGCGAGAGCTTCGGTGCGGAGCGGTTCGGGGCCAAGGGCGGCAAGCCAGCCGATTTTCATCTGCGGAAGCGCGGCAATTTTTGAGAGGCCGGAGATCAGGAAGGTGAGGCAGGGGTGTTCGCCGGTGGCGAGGGAGCCGACGGGCTGGGTTGCGGGCGAGATTGCGTAGTCGAGGAAGACTTCGTCGACGACGAGCGCGAGCTTGTGACGCTGGCAGAGCGATTCGAGCGCCTGGCGTTCCGCGGAGGAGGTGGCGTGGCCGGTGGGGTTGTTGGGGTGGACGACGAGGACGGCGCGGGTGCGGGGGGTGATGCGGCGTTCGAGCTCGGCGAGGTCGATCCACCAGCCGAAGTCGTAGAAGAGCGGGTAGGGTTGGAGGCGAACGTCGTCGAGCGTTGCGAGGAAGTCGAAGAGCGGGTAGCTGGGCTGGGCGACGAGAACCTCGTCGCCAGGATCACAGAGCAGGCGAAAGAGAAAGGAGTAGGCTTCGCTGGTGCTGGTGGTGAGGATGAGGTTTTCAGGTGGGACCTGGGAGTGGTGGGACGCATAGTAGGCCGAGACGGCGGCGCGGGCGGAGGGGATGCCGCGGGGGTCGGGGTCGTAGCGCGCGGGTGCGGAGATGGGGGCGAGATCGTAGGTGAAGCCGCAGGCGGTGGGGTTCGACAGGGTGAGATCGAGGAGCGGCCGGGGGGCGGTGCGGATTGCGGTGGCGAGCGGGGATTCTGCGAGGTCCCAGGCGGTACGGGCGGAGAAGGTCACTGGGTCAGTGTATGGCAGGCGTCTGCGGAAGAATCTGCGGGCGGGCTGCGGTGGCCGATTGCTTGCCGTGGATAGACTAGAGATATGGTGAGTGCGGTTTTATTCGATTACGGGATGGTTCTGACGGGGCCGGCGGAGCCGGAGGCCTGGGCGAAGATGTTGGAGATCACAAGGCTGAGTGACGAACGGTTCCGGCCTGGCTACTGGGCTCCGCGGCATGAGTACGACCGCGGCACCTACACGGGCGGCGCGTACTGGCTGGAGGTAGGACGCCACGCAGGCGTGGAGTTGACGCCGGCACAGGTGGTGGAGCTGATCGATACCGACACGGCGCTTTGGACGGATGCGAATCAGCCGATGATTGACTGGGCTGCGCGGCTGCAGAAGGCGGGGACGAAGACGGGGATACTCTCAAATCTCGGCGACGAGATGACGGTGGGCGTCCTCGGCAAGATGCCATGGCTGGAGGCTTTCGACCACCGGTTATTCTCCCACACATTGAAGTTGGCCAAGCCGGAGCCGGCCATCTACCAGGCAGCCGCGGAGGGTCTGGGGGTGGCAGCGGAGGCGATTTTGTTCGTGGATGATCGGGCCGACAACTGCGAGGGGGGACTTGCGGTTGGGATGCAGGTGATTCAGTACGGAGAGCACGAAGCATTTGTGCGGGAGATGGAGCGTCGCGGCTTGGGTGAGTTGTGGCGGACGGGTCGGATTGCGGGTTGAAGCGGGGTGTCTGCAGGACGATTCCCGGCTTGGAATACAGTTCGTCCCGTTTTGGGCCGAACGGATTACTTTTCGCTTCTTTTTCGCTTTTTATTTCTCGCGTTCGCGGCGTTGTGAAGGATAGTGGAGTTGCGGTCGGGCTAAGTTCCAGCCTGACCTTGGAACTCCCATGGACCTTCGCCGCAGAGTTGAGTCGCGTTGTTGCTGGATTGCGCTGGTGTTGGCGGTTACCTTGTCGCGTGGAGTCAACGTCTTCGCGCAATGGCCTGCGGCGAACGTTGCGCAGCAACTGGTCTTCGCCGGGCTGCGGTCGGTCGGAGCGCAGGGGCAGATCCATGCGGTCAGCTTGGACGCCGCGGGGGATATTTACCTCGCGTTCGATCAGGGGGATGGAGTTCGGGTTCTGAAGGTTGCGAACGACGGCGGCGCGCTGCTGGCGCAGGTGCAGATCGGGGCGGCGGGGGATTCGGCTGCGGCGCTTTCGGTAGATGCGGGCGGGAACGTTTATGTTACGGGCACTTCAACTTCGGGAGCGCTGACGGCAACGCAGGGGGCGGCGGTGAGTTCGGCTGCCGCGGGCACGACCAGCTCGTTTGTGGCGAAGTTCGACGGCAATCTGAACGAGCTCTTCCTGTCGTTTACCGGCGGGACTCGGATCGCAGCTTCGAGCGTCGCGGCGAGTAGTGATCGCGTCTTGGTCGCGGGCATTACGTACGGCACCGATCTGCCCGTGACGGCGAACGCGATCCAACAGGTGCCGGCGACTGGGAGCCTTCAGAATGGATTTGTCGAGGCATTTTCCGCCGACGGGACGGCGCTGGAGTATGCCACCTACGTGACCGGAGCCGAAGGAGATACGACACCGACTGCGGTCGCAGTCGATGCGTACGACGACGCATGGCTGGTAGGTTCGACGACGGCTACGGGATTTCCGACCGTGGCCGCGGTGGTTCCGGCAATGCTTTCGACGCCGTCGGGCTTTCTGTTGCAGCTTACGCCGGCCGGCGATGAGATTGTGTACTCGACGTTCGTGCCGGGAGCGGGGTTGACTTCGGTTGCGCTGGACTCCGCTGGATCGAACTTGCTGATCTCGGGTCAGGTTGCACTCGGGCAGTTCCCGGTCGACACGGTGGAGAGCCCGCTGGTGGCGACGGAGTACCAAGTGCTGTTGCGGATGCCGCTGAATGGGACCTCCGTGGAGAGTGGGACCGTAATCGCGCCGGGGATGGCGTCGGTGGTGACGGCGGCAAGCGGGGGCGCGGCCTGGGTGGGGGGCAGCTTCACCCCGGGAACAGCGCCTTTGTTGCCGCAAGGTTCGTTATCGCCGATTGGGAATGGATACGCCGTGCGGGTGACACCGGGAATGGGCATCGACGAGACGGTGCGGTTCGGTGGCCTCGCAAACTTCGACCAAACGTACGCGAGCGTGCCGGTTGCGGTGAACGGGCTGGGGGTGGATGGCACGGGAGCACTGTTCGCGGGTGGGGCGGCGCAGCCGACGGCGAGCTCCAGCCTGCTCGCGACGGAGACCTACGACTTCCCTCTTCGCGGGACGCCAACCTCTGCCCTGCCTTCGACCATTGCAAATGCGGAGATCTCAAGCTCGCTTTGCGGAGGAAGTTTGTGCGCGGGTTCGGCAGGGTATCTCGCCAAGGTGGACCTGGTGGATGCCGGGCCCTCGCTTGCGTTCTCAGCGGGTGGGGCGCCGATGGTGACCTTGCGGAATCCTGGTTCGATCTCTGCCGAAGGGTTGCAGGTTTCGATCTCCGCCGGAACTTTGACGACGAACTGCGGAAGCGAACTGGCACCGGGCGGTGAGTGCGATGTGCTGCTTGCAGGTGGAGGAAGCGGTAGCTTGAGCGCTGCGACGACGAATGGCGGCAGCACCTCCGTCGCGTTTGGATCGTACTCCGCGGGAGCAGCAACGAGCGGGCTCGCCTTCGTTCCCAAGGAACTGGACTTCGGCATCCAGACCTCGGCGAGCGCGGCTGCACTCAAGACGATCACGATCAGCAATCTCGGGACGACGCCGGCTACGTTTAGCGAAGGCATTCCCGCGACACCAAAATCTTCTTCGCCGTTTAGCGAGGTTTCGAGCACCTGTCCGCTGGCCGGGAACACGACACAAAAGATTTTGGCAGGCGGTACCACCTGCACGGTCACCGTTGGGTTCTCCGCTTACAGCGGCGCGGCGAATGATGGATTTGTTCAGGCGAGTTGGGCGATCGGCCCGGGTGAGGTGCTGCTTACCGGATACAGCCAATCGGCAAACCTCAGCTTGTCGGCGGCCGAGGTCGACTTCGGAACACAGTTTCAGGGCGGCCTGGCGCTTCCGAGGTATCTCTACCTGTCGAATGCTTCTGCATCCACCCAAGCTCATACAACCATCGGTGCGCCCGTCGATTCTCCCTTCCTTATCAAAGATGGATGTCCGGGGAGTTTGCTGCCGCAGACGGTCTGCCGAATGGAAATCGATTACGACTCGAATATTGCACCGTCCTCCGATTCGCTTACCGTGACGCTTGACCAGGGGCTATCCGTGCTCCTCACCGGGCAGACGATGCCAGCGCAGAGCGTTGGTGGAAGTACGCTGACACCCAGCGTGACAGTTTCCCCGACGACCGAGACGTTTAGTGCACCGGTTGTGGTGACGGGTGTCTCCAGCGTGACACAGACCGTGAGCGTGACAAATAGTGCCACGACGGCCACGCCACTCGGCATTGCGATCAGCGGTGACTTCTCCGATGTGACGAGTTGCGGGAGCACGCTGGCGGCTGGAGCAACCTGCGCTATCGCGATCGTTTTTACGCCTTCGCAGCCTGGCGTGAGACAAGGTCTGCTGACTGTGGCGTCGGGTGCGGGAGCTTCGCCCGCTATGGTCGCGCTAATCGGGACCGGAACGGTAATCCTTGCCGGGGATAATGGGTCACTCAGCCTGGGCGAAACCCCGGTGGGACAGCCGGTGGTGCAGTTTTACAAGGTTACGCAGTCATTCTCCAGTTTGAGCTTGCAGACGACCGGCCCGTATACGGTGACGCTCGTGGAGGACGCTGGGTTCGGTCACGGAAGTCCGCCAAGCTCTGCCTTCGTCGCGAGTGGTTCCGGCACCTGCTACAACTGCTGGCTCGGCGTGGAGTTTCAGCCGACAGCAGTTGGGGAACAGGACGGGACAGTCGGTTTTAGCTCTGCCACGAAGGGACTGCCCTATGTGCTGCAAGTGAGTGGTGCGGGGATCGCGGCGAGTGGCCTGATCATGTCGCCGGCAGTGGAAAATCTCGGAACTGCTCCAGTCGGCAGCGTGAGCGGCGCAGCGTTGCTGACGCTCACTAATCTGGTCGCGGCGGGAACGTCCGTGGCGATCTCCGGCGTGACAACCTCCGGAGACTTCGCATTTGCTGCTGCAGATCCGAGCGGCCAAGGGTGTGCGGGAGCGCTCGCCTATGCGGCTTCGTGTTCCCTTTGGGTGCAGTTTGCCCCTACCGAGATCGGGGCACGAAGCGGCACAGTGACGATCAGCACATCGGCTGGGACGGCGACTGTTTCCCTGGCGGGATCGGGCACCGCCAGCAGTGGGATCTCGATCTCTCCCTTGGCGCTTACCTTCTTGACTCTAGCTGGTGACACGGGGCCGACGCAGACTGTCTCCGTCGAAAATACGGGCACGCAAGGTATCTCGATCGGAACACCGACCACGACGACGACAAACTTCACGGCTGTGTCGGGGTGCGGGGCGCTGGCTGCGGGGGCGAGTTGTTCGATCACGGTACGCTTCGTGCCGGGCGCAGCGCCGGTCAGCGACACACTTTCCATCCCGGTGACGACTACGGCCAACGGTGGAAGCGGGACGACCCAGACGTTCTCCGTTGGGCTCTCCGGAGCATTCACAATCCTGAGCCAGGGCTTGGCGGTCTTTCCTGGGACAATGAGCTTTGGCCCGGTAGCGACCTCTACGATTGGATCGGCCCGCCAGGTGACGGTGACAAATCTCTCCTCGGACCAGGTTTCAATCTCGGTGACGCTCCCGCGAAGCTACGAACTGGAGCAAAACGGTTGCACCACCGTGGCACCAAACGCGAGCTGCGTTCTGAACGTAGCGTTCGTTCCGCTGGAGAATGGAGATTTGCCCGGTACGATCTTAGTCGCAGCATCTTCGAGCGACGGAAGCGTTTCGCAGACCGCTTTGCTGTACGCGGACGGTTTCGGTGTTGGATCTGGAGCTCTTTCGGTAAGCGGCGGGTTGATCGTCGACGGCGTGTTCAACTTCGGTTCCGTGGCTACGGGCGAAACTGCCTCCAAGCAGTTCACTTTAAGCAACACCGGGGCGCAGCCAATCACGGTCCGGCGCATCCTGAGTCAATCTCCCTTCCTTTCGTCGACCACCTGCGGAAACACGCTGCCGTCGGGTGGCGCTTGCTCGGTGACGGTCGAATACTCTCCTGGCGGCGGTTCCTCAGGCATGGACACTGGAGCGCTGACGGTGGAGAGCGAGGCGGCATCCAGCCCGAATGTTCTCGACCTGGAAGGACAAGCTGGCGGAAGCAGCGGCGGCGGTGGCTCTGGGGGCGTGGCGACGTACTCACTCTCCCAGAGCACACTAAGCTTCAGTTCCACGACGGTGGGTGATACTTCAGCCCCGCAAACTGTCGTGCTCACGAACACCGGAAGTTCCCCGCTTCAGGTGAGTTCGGTGAGCACGACTGCTGATTTCCTGGTTCAGAATGGTTGCGGGGTAGTGACCGCTGGCGGTACCTGCACGCTCGCCGTGGCAAGCGCCCCGCAGGCCGCGGGTATTAAGGTCGCCGCGCTAGAGATTCGTTCCGATGCGGCAGACTCGCTGGAGTATGTGACTCTTGTCGGCACCGGTGCTGCTTCGCCCCTCTCGTTCTCGCCGACGTCTCTGACGTTTGGAAGTGTGTTGGTGGGAGGCTCCTCCACTCTCCCCGTGCAGGTGACAAACTCAGGAACCACTGCAATCACCTTCACGTCAATCACCGCAGTTGGACCGTTCGCCGTGAGCGGAGAATGCCCTGTGGCGGGAGAAACGTTGGCGCCGTTGGCGAGTTGTACGGAACAAGTAATGTTCCAGCCCACTTCCGCAGGTCAGTCCGGGGCGAACATCAGCTTCAACACCTCCGCTTCGACCGGTGCGATTCCATTTCCGGTGAGCGGGACCGGAGCCCAAGCTGAATTGATCGCGATCCCGACGAGTCTCGCGTTCGGCACTGCAGCGGTCGGTAACACGTCGACTTTGACCTTGGTGCTTTCGAACCTTGGGACGACTCCAATCACAGGCCTCACCCTGAGTGTCACCGGAGGCTTCGTGGTCGCGGTACCTTGCGGAGTTGCGACACTGGCTCCAGGACAGACTTGCCCGATTCAGGTCGCCTTCTCGCCGACAACGGCTGGGGTGCAGACTGGGTCGCTCGTTGTGACGAGTTCGGATCCGGGTTCGCCATTGACGATCCCATTGACCGGCATGGGCGTAGCGAACGGAGGATTTGCGCTGACGGTAAACGGCAGTGCGACGGCAACGGGAACGGTCACGAGCGGCAACTTCGTCACGTTCTCGCTACTCGTCACCTCCAGCGGCGGTTTCTCCGGGAGTGTCGCACTAACATGCGCAGCGGCGCAGACCGTCAGCTATGCCTCCTGCGCCCTGGTTCCTTCGCAGGTGAACCTCGGAGTTGGGACGGCGGCATCGACAGTGACCATTAACACGGAACAGAGCAATGCCGGCGTGGGCTTGCTGAAGGGCGAGCCCCGCAAGGGGCATGGAGGCGCGGTTCTCGCCTTTCTGCTGCCCGGAGCCGTGTTGATGTTTCGCCGACGAAGAGCCCGGCTGAGATGGGTGACACAAGGGCTTGTGCTCGGAGCCATTCTGGCAGCGCTGCAGTTCTCCGGCTGCGGCGGAGGTGGAGGGAGCACCATCGCGACGCGTGTTGAAAACGATACGCCGCCGGGACAGTACCAATTTCAGATTGCAGCAAGTTCCACGTCCGGAGTGCCGCTGACGCAGACGGTCACTGTGAATCTGGTAGTTACTTCTCCGTGAGGAATGGCTGCTAGAGCTTGGCTTGACGGGTGGTCGCTTCGGGCTCTCAGCCAATTGCGCCAGGCAAACTCTTACCGCTTGGCGATGCTGGGTTGGCCTACCGGCACCTGTTCGATGATTTCAATACCGAAGCCTTGGAGTGCGGGGACGTGGGTTGGAGTGTTGGTGAGTAGACTGATCTTATGTATACCGAGATCGGAGAGGATCTGGGCGCCGAGACCGACCTGGCGGAGGGTTCGAGTGGCGCGATCTTCCGAGCGAGTGTTGTGCTCGCGGGCGCGCTGATCGCGGGCAAAGAGGATGCGGTGCGGTTCGACGGTGCGATCGATGCCGAAGCCTCGGGTTCCGTTGTGGAGGTAAATGAGCGCACCTCGGCCAGCGCGGGTGATGATGCGGAGGGAGTCGTCGATGATGGAGCGGCTGTCGGGCGCGTCGTCCGGGCAGGTGAGGCCGAAGACATCTTCGGCAAGCGAGGCGGTGTGGACACGGACTGGGACTGGTGTGGCTGCTTCGGCTGAGTCGGTGGTGACGTCGCCGAGGACGAGCGCGACGTGGGACTCACCGCCGTCGACCTCGTTCTCGTAGGCGATCATGCGGAACTTACCGTGAGCCGTGGGAAGCGTGCCTTCGGCGACGCGGTGGAGGTGGCGTTCGTGCTGGAGGCGGTAGCGGATGAGGTCCGCTACGGTGACCATGAGGAGGTTGTGGGTTTTGCAGAATTCGACGAGATCAGGGACGCGAGCCATGGTTCCGTCTTCGTTCATGATCTCGCAGATGACTCCAGCGGGAATCAAGCCTGCGATGCGGGCGAGGTCGACGGAGGCTTCGGTCTGGCCGGCGCGGACGAGGACTCCGCCTTTTCGGGCTCGGAGGGGGAAGACGTGTCCTGGGCGGGCGAGATCGTGGGCGGTTGAGGAGGGGTCGATGGCGACGCGGATGGTGTGAGCGCGATCGGCGGCTGAGATTCCCGTTGTGACGCCTTCGCGGGCTTCGATGGATTCGGTGAAGGCGGTTCCGAAACGGGACGTGTTGTCCTGCGTCATGGGGCCAAGACGGAGGTAATCGGCTCGATCTTCGGTGAGGGTGAGGCAGATGAGGCCGCGGCCGAACTTTGCCATGAAGTTGATGGCTTCAGGTGTGACGAACTCTGCGGCGAGGGTGAGGTCGCCCTCATTTTCGCGGTCTTCGTCGTCGATGACTACGATCATTCGACCTTCGCGGAACTCGGCGATGGCAGCTTCGACTGAGGCGAAGGGCGAAGGCTGCTTGGACGGAGGCAGAGATTCGTGGGGCGAGTTCGTCGATTCCAGCGGGAGCATAGTTTTGAGATTCACCTGGTGCAGGTTTGGTTCAAACGATTACGCCGTCCTGTAACAGGACGGCGCGTCGATTTTCTAGGCGGTGAACACGGCTAGAGGGTTGACTCGATTTCAAAACCCCATGCCTCGAGGAGCGCCTCGGGAATGTACTTGGAGTTCTTGTTGCGGCGCGCCCACTCACGAAGGCGTGTGGAGCGGATGTACTGGTCTGGTGTCAGCTTGAACTCCTTGACGACTTGTTCGAAGGAGGTGACGGTTGGGACGACGGGTCCGATGGGCTCGGGCTTGCCCCAGTTTGGATTTCCACGGCGCTTTGCCATATGGGTGTGTGTCCTCGATGCGGGGTACGACGGAGTGTTTTTGAATGCGCCCGCAACTCTCTATTCTACACTGCTTTGAGGCGGCTTTCAAGCGTCTGCAACTGGATTCGTGGCAGGCACCCGCGGACCGTGGGGGGTGTGGCCCCTTCTCCCAAAGGTATTCGAAACACTGCACTTAGGTGCGTATTGAGGTTGGAGGAAAGGGTTGCGCGGAGTTACATGTTGGGCCGCCGCGCCCGGCTATTTCGCCGCTTGTACCTGCGACGCGGTGCGGTTGTTTGAGAGGTGCTTTTGTGAGCTGACAGCTGGATGAGCCTTCAGCTGTCAGCTTTGGATCGAATTCCAGGAGAGAGCGTTTCCGAGCAATTACGCTTCCGCATGACCTACTTAGCAGCTCAGATCAGTTTGTCGGGGGTGATGGGGTAGTGGCGGATGCGCTTGCCGGTGGCGTTGTAGATGGCGTTGGCGATGGCTGCGGCGCCGCCAGTGTTGCCGATTTCGCCGATGCCGCGGGCGCCGGTGGGGGCGACCTTCATGTCGGGGATGCCGACGACGGAGACATCGACGATGCCTACGTCCGCATTGACGGGGACGTGGTATTCGGCGAGGTTTTCGTTGACGGTGCGTCCGTAGACGGGGTCGATGTGGGTTTCTTCTTCGTTGGCGAAGCCGATGGACCAGACGAGGCCGCCCATGAGCTGGTTGGGGCCGGTTTTTTCGTTGAGCAGGGTGCCGATGTCGTAGGTGGCGACGAGCCGGCGGACCTTGACCATGTGGGTGTCCCGGTCGACGGCGACCTCGGCGAAGACGGCTCCCCAGGAGTGGGCGGAGGTGGAGGACTTGTCTTCGCCGGGCTGGGCGGAGCCGGTGGCTTCGAGGGGTTTGTTCCCGTTGCGGTTTAAGAGATTGGCGTAGGTGTCTGACAGGGATGGGTTTTGCTTGCTAACGAGGCCGCCGCTCTTGGCTTCAACGTCGATGGTGCGGAGGCCGTGCAGCGGGGACTGCGCGTCGTTGACGGCGAGGTCGGCGAGTTTGAGGACGAGCTGCTGGGCTGCGTCCTGGATGGCGGGCAGGACGGAGGCGGCGGATTGCGAGCCGCCGGAGACGGGTGCCTTGGGGAGGGTGGAGTCGCCGAGCGCGACTTCGACGAGGGTGGGGTCGATGGCAAGGCCCTGGGCTGCGGTCTGGGCCATGATCGTGTAGGTTCCGGTGCCGAGATCCTGCGTGCCGGAGCCTACGAAGGCCTTGCCGCCGGGGAGCATGCGCACGATGGCGGAGGCGGCGGAGCGGTTGGCGGGGTAGGTGGCGGTCGCCATGCCGTAGCCGATGAGGTCGTTGCCTTCGACGACCTGGCCCGGGGTTGCGTTGCGCTTGGACCAGCCGAAGCGCTCGGCGGCCTGGGAGTAGGCTTCGCGGAGGTGCTTGCCGGTCCAGGGTTTGTCTTCGCTGGGGTCTTTTTCAGCGTAGTTGATGAGGCGGAGCTGGACGGGATCGATTTTGAGCTTTTCGGCGAGCTCGTCCATGGCGATTTCGAGGACGGCAGTGCCAGGGGCTTCGCCGGGCGCGCGCATGAAGGTGGAGACGCCGAGGTTGACTTCGACCATTTTGGTGGAGACGGAGTTGTTTTTGCTCTCGTAGAGGAGCTTGGTGACGCCCTCGGCGTGCTCGACGAAGTCTTCCATGGTGGAGGCGTTCATGAGGACGTCGTGCTGCATGGCGGTGATTTTGCCGTCGGCAGTGGCGCCGATCTTGATCTTGTTGACGGTGGAGGGGCGGGCGCCGACGGGGCCGAACATCTGGTCGCGGTCGAGCACGAGCTTGACGGGCTTTCCGGTGACCTTGGCGGCCATGACGCAGAGCGGGACGTGCGACCACATGGAGCCCTTGCAGCCGAAGCCGCCGCCGACGACGGGGTCCATAAGGTGGACGTAGTCGATGGGGGTGTTCATGGTTTTGGCGATGGACATCTTGTCGCCGGTGATGTACTGGGTAGCGTCGTAGACGTTGAGTTTTTCGCCTTCCCACCAGGCGATGGTGGCGTGGGGCTCCATCGGGTTGTGGTTCTGGATGGGGGTGATGTAGGTTTCGTCGACGGTGACGGTGGCTTGCGAGAAGCCTTCCTGCATGTTGCCGCGGTGATTGTCGGCGGGGTCTTTGCCGGGGTTTTTGGGCCAACGCGCCTCGTCGAGGTGATCCATGAAGTTCACCTTGGCGGGGGTGGGGGCGTACTTGATTTTGAGCTGGCGGCCGGCGTAGCGGGCTTCGTCGAGGGTGCGGGCTACGACGAGGGCGATGGGCTGGCCGTTGTAGTGGACTTCTTTATCCTGCAGGATGCTGAGGTTGCGGCGGGCGGGCGGCTGCGGAGGGCCCGGGTTGAGCTTGGGCGCATTGAACGGGGTAAGGATGAGTTCGACGCCGGGGAGCTTGGCGGCGGCGGTGGTGTCGATGGAGGTGATGGTGCCAGCGGGGATGGTCGACTGGACCATGTAGGCGTAGAGCAGATCGGACTTGTTGAAGGGGGCGGAGAACTCGCCGGCGTATTTGATCTTGCCCGTGACTTTGCCGATGCCCTCGTAGCGGTGGTCGAGCTGCGGCATGGGTTTGGGGGCTTTTGGTGCTTGCTGTTGGATCATGATTTTCGCTCCTGGTGCGGGAGTTCGGAGTTCGGGAGTTCTGGTGTGGAAGTTTGGGGTGGACCCACGCATCGCGGTGAGGCTGCGATGCATGGGGCACGGATGGTTTGGCCACTAAAACGGCTGGGTTTAGGCGGGGGTTTCGGTGGTGCCCTTGGAGGCCAGGGTGAGGGCGCGGACGATTCCCTGCTTTGCCATTTCGATTTTGAAGTTGTTGTGCTCGTAGCCGTGGGCTCCGCGGAGGAGAATTTCGGCTGCGGCCTGGAAGGATTCGGGGGTGGCGGGCTTGCCGGTGAGGACGTGCTCGGCCTCGGGGATGCGCCAGGGCTTGAGGGCTACGCCGCCGAGAGCGAGTCCGGCGGATTTTACGTTCGAGCCGTCCATCTCGAGGCCAGCGGCTACTGAAATGAGGGCGAAGGCGTAACTGTTGCGGTCGCGGGCTTTGAGGTAGTAGGCGTTCTTCGAGAACTTTGCCGGCGGGAGGGTGACGGCTACGATGAGCTCGTCGGGGCGCAGGGAGGTTTCGATCCAGGGAGTTGCGCCGGGCAGTTTGTGGAAGTCGGGGAAAGGGATGGTGCGCTTGCCTTTCGGGCCCTGAACTTCAACCTTGGCTTCAAGGGCGGCCATGGCGACGCACATATCAGACGGGTTCGTGGCGATGCAGCTTTCGCCGCTGGTGGAGCCTTTGTCGGTCTGGCCGAGGATGGCGTGAATGCGGTTGTAGCCCTTGATGGCGGCGCAGCCGGTGCCGGGCTGGCGCTTGTTGCATGCCGGGAAGTTGATGTCGGTGAAGTAGTAGCAGCGAGTGCGCTGGAGCAGGTTTCCGCCGGTGGTGGCCATATTGCGGAGCTGCGGGGAGGCTCCGCTGAGGAGCGCCTGCGAGAGCAAGGGGTACTGGGTCTTGATGATCTCGTGGTCGGCGAGGTCGGAGTTGCGGACGAGGGCGCCGATGCGCACGCCGCCGTCGGCCTGGGTGACTTGATCGAGGCCTTCGACGTGGTTGATATCGACGAGCGTGGTGGGGGCTTCTACGCCGTACTTCATGAGGTCGACGAGGTTGGTGCCACCGGCGAGGAATTTGGCGCCGTGAACGGCGCCGGAGGATACGGCTGCGTCGGGGGCGGAGGCGCGTTCGTAGTGGAAGGGATTCATGCGGAGACACCTCGGGAGACGGCACGAACGGCCGCCACGATGTTGGGATAGGCGCCGCAGCGGCAGATATTGCCGGACATGCGTTCGCGGATTTCGTCGTCGGTCATCTCGGGATGATCAGTGTGGCCGGTGTGGAAGCTGACGATGGAGAGTACGCCACGCTTCTGCTCCTCGACGGCGGCGACGGCGGAGCAGATTTGGCCAGGGGTGCAGTAGCCGCACTGGTAGCCATCGTGCATGAGGAAGGCGGCCTGCATGGGGTGCAAGTCGCTGACTTCCTTGGGATCGGGAGTTTTGGCGAGGCCTTCGATGGTGGTGATCTCGGCGCCTTCGGCGGCGAAGGCCAGGGTGAGGCAGGAGTTGACGCGCCGATTGTTGACGAGGACGGTGCAGGCGCCGCACTGGCCGTGGTCGCAGCCTTTCTTGCTGCCGGTCATGTCGAGGTTTTCGCGCAGGGCGTCGAGCAGCGAGGTGCGAGTATCGAGCGTGAGGGTGTGGGACTGGCCGTTGATCTTGAGGGTGATGGAGCGCTTCTGCTCGGATTCGGCGGGTGCGGCGACGGCGACACCGGGGAGGGTGGCTGCGGCGGCGGTGAGGGTGGTGGCGGTCTGGAGGAAGCGGCGGCGGGTGAACTCGAAGCCGGCGGGTTGCTCGGCTTCTTGTTCTAACTCTTCAGCTTCGGTGCAAGGGGCGACGCTCATGGGTGGTCCTCGGAGGGTGAAAGGGTTGGCGAATGAGTAGACAAGTGCATAGATGGATTGCGATGTGCGGAAGATGCCTGTGGTAATAGGAGTGGCGTGCCGAACGAGGTCGAGTATGATGCTGATATTCCAGCAGTGCAAACTATCGATCCCGTCGCGTTGGTGCGCTGGAAAACTCTTCCTTTCGAGGCTGATCTCTTGAAGATTTCGATGGCGCAGTTGGGTTTGGCGGCAGCGTTGGCTGGCGTCATGGGTGGTGGCGTGATTCCGGCCTGGGCACAACAGCCAGCGGCGAATCCTGCAACGCGGCATGCCACGCAGGGTGAGAATGGGCCCGAGAAGGAAGAGCCGGCGGTGCCGATCCCCGCGGAGACGAGCTCGGTGACGAAGCATGACTGGACGGCGGGTGGGCCGACGGTTCACTACACGGCTACTGCGGGCAACCTGCTGATCCGGGACGAGAAGGATGTCGCGAACGGCAGCATCTTCTATGTGGCGTATACGGAAGATGGGGCGGACTCGAAGAACCGGCCGGTGACCTTCTTCTATAACGGCGGGCCGGGATCGGCGACGGTGTGGCTGCACATGGGGTCGTTTGGGCCGGTGCGCGTGGTGACTGCTAGCCCGGATGCGACGGGTCCGGCGCCGTTTGAGGTGGTGCCGAACCAGTACAGTCTGATCGACAAGAGCGACCTGGTTTTTATCGATGCGCCGCTGACGGGGTTTTCGCGTGCGGTGGGTAAGGGTACGGCGAAGGATTTTGCGGGCACGGACGAGGATGTGAAGGCGTTTGAGAAGTTTATCGTGCGGTACATCACGGTGAACAGCCGGTGGAACTCGCCGAAGTTTTTGTTTGGGGAGTCGTATGGGACACCGCGTTCGGCGGCACTGGTGGCGGTGCTGCAGAACGATGGGGTGGAGTTCAACGGGGTGACGCTGCTCTCGTCGATTTTGAACTATGGGATCAGGAATCCTGGATATGATGCTGAAAGCATTGGGTATTTGCCGTCGTTCGCTGCGATCGCCTATCAGCACAAGAAGGTGAAGGCTACGGGCTCGATGGCGGAGTGGGTGGAGCAGGCGCGGAAGTTTGCGCGGGGGCCGTATGCGGCGGCGCTGGCTGCGGGCGACAGGATTTCGCCGGCGGAGTTGGATGCGACGGCCGAGCGGATGGCGGAGCTGACGGGGTTGAGCGTGGGGTACATCAAGGAGGCGAAGCTGCGGGTTTCGGCGACTCGATTTCGGAAGGAGCTGCTGCGCGGCGAGGATGAGATCCTGGGGCGGTACGACGCGCGGTTCGAGGGGTATGACGTGGATTCGGCGGGTGAGGATCCGGGGTACGATCCGTCGGACACTGGGATCAGCGGGGCGTATGTCGGGGCGTTCCACGACTATATTCAGCGGGAGCTGAAGTACATGAGCTCGGAGCCTTACTACCTGTCGGGGCCGGGGATCAACGAGAACTGGAACTTCAAGCATCGGCCGAGCGGCGGCTATGGGCGCGGCGAGCAGTCGGTGCCGGATACGGCGGTCGATCTGGCGGATGCGATGCGGAAGAATCCGCACCTGAAGGTGTTCTCGGCGAATGGGTACTTCGACCTGGCGACGCCGTTCTTCCTTACGGAGTACGACCTGAGCCATATGGAGCTGCCGCCGGCGCTGGCGGGGAATGTGTCGTTTGGGTACTACCCGGCGGGGCACATGGTGTACCTGAACGTGGAGGCGTTGAAAGAGATGAAGGCGGATGAGGTGCGGTTTTACTCGGAGGCTACGCGGCGGTAGGTGGGTTGTCCGGAATTCGTGAGTATAGAGTTGAGAGTTTGGCAGTAAAGAGCAGATGCTCCGGTGCTTTGGTGCCGGGGCTTTGCTTTCCCCCGGGGGCATTCATGAGTTTTGACGGGCTTTGGGAGTATGCTGCTGGGGTTTCCAAATACAGAGCGGACAGGGTGGTGAACGATGGCGACGAAGAAGAGTGAGAAGAAGGTTTCAGCGAAGAAGACGGTGAGTAAGAAGGCTGCGAAGAAGAAGCCGGTAGAGCACGGCGGTGCCGGGGTGGCGACGCCGGATCCGGTGGTTGCCGGTGGGAGCGGGCAGCCGGTGTTTGCGCAGCCGCAGCCATCGCCCGATCCGACCTCGTTTAGCCAGCCGGTGACGGACCAGAAGCTGCAGGAGGTGAACCAGGTTGAGCCGCTGCCGCCGCTGACGCAGGGGTTTCCGGTGGAGCCGGTGCTGACGCTGGCACAGGTGTATGGCGCGGGCGGCGCGGCAAAGGAAGCGGCGATTACGGCGGCGGGACAGATCGTCTTCCATTGCGTGGGCGATACGGGCAGCGTGAGCGGGCCGACGACGCAGTCGCTGGTGGCGGACAAGATGGTCTCGGACTTTGTGGGTGAGGCCGCGGCGGATATGCCGAGCTTCTTCTTCCACCTGGGAGACGTGGTGTATTACTTCGGCGAGGCGACGTATTATTACGACCAGTTTTATGAGCCGTATCGGAACTATCCGGCACCGATTATGGCGATTGCTGGCAACCATGACGGCGTGGTCTACCCAAAGGATACGGCGACTTCGTTGCAGGGATTTCTCGAGAACTTCGTGACGCCGGCGGCGGCGCAGAGTCCGGATGCGGGCAGCCTGAACCGGACGACGATGATTCAGCCTTCGGTGTACTTCACGTTCGATGCGCCGCTGGTGCGGATCTTCGGGCTGTATAGCAATGTGCTTGAGGATCCGGGCGTGATCTCGGCGCAGACGGGAACGAGTGCGGCGAATACGGTGCTGGACTCGCGGCAGGTGGACTTTCTGACGGCGGGGCTGAAGCGGGTGGTGTCCGACGGCTTCAAGGGTGCGGTGGTGATTGCGGTGCATCATCCGCCGTTTACCGGGGGCAGCGAGCATGGCGGGAGTCCGCTGATGCTGGCGGATATCGATGCGGCGTGCACGGCGGCGGGAGTGTGGCCGCACGCGGTGTTTTCGGGCCATGCGCACAACTACCAGAGATATACGCGGACGGTCGATGGGAAGCAGATTGCGTTTATCGTGGCTGGATGCGGCGGGCATAATCCGCTATCGAAGCTGCGCGCGACGCTGCGGACGCCGTATGTGATTGACGATACGCTGACGCTGAACAGCTACGACGATACGGATTACGGGTACACGCGCGTGGTGGTGACTGCGGAGACGATGACGATCGAGCAGCATCCGCAGAGCGATGGCGGGACGGTGAAGACGCCGGATGACTCGGTGACGGTGAATCTGGCAGATTATACGGTTTCTTAGAGGCTTGTCCTTCCGGACGGGCCCGCTTGTCGCGCGGGGCGAGCACTTCGTGCGGTGATTGCTTCGCGTGGGCCTCCCGTTGGTCGGTGCCAGGATTGTACCGGCCAACGGGAGGAGTGCGCGAAGCTTCCGGCGTACGCAGTACCGCCCGTCCGGCGTCAGGGCGTACTTAGCCGGGCGAAGGTCGTGCGAAGATTGATGTGCGATGTCGCTCAATTCCCTCCTGCACAAGACGTTTGGGTTTTCGGACTTCCGGGCTAACCAGGAGGCAGTCTGTCGCGCGGCGACGGATGGTGAGGATGTTCTGCTGGTGATGCCGACGGGCGCGGGGAAAAGCCTGTGCTATCAGTTGCCGGCGTTGGCGCGGGGTGGGACCGGGCTGGTGGTGAGTCCGCTGATTGCGCTGATGGATGACCAGGCGCAGAAGCTGTCGGCGGCGGGGTTGAAGGTGGCGCGGATTCACTCAGGGCTGTCGCGGGAGGATTCGCGGCAGGCTTGCCGGGATTACCTGGACGGAGCTTTACAGTTTCTCTTTATCGCTCCCGAAAGAATGCGGGTTCCGGGGTTTCCGGAGATGCTGGCGCGGAAGAAGCCGTCGTTGATTGCGATTGACGAGGCGCACTGCATCTCGGCGTGGGGACATGATTTTCGGCCGGATTACCGGATGCTGGGGGATTACCTACCGGCGCTGCGGCCGGCGCCGATTATTGCGCTGACCGCGACGGCGACGCCGGCGGTGCAGACGGATATTGTGAAGCAGCTTGGGCTGGTGCGGCCGAAGCTGTTTATTCATGGGTTTCGCCGGGAGAACCTGGCGATTGAGGTGATGGAGCTCTCAAAGCCGCAGCGAACGAAGTTTACGGCGGAGTTTCTGGGGGGGAAGGATCGCTTGCCGGCGATTGTGTATGCGCCTTCGCGGAAGGCGGCGGAGGAGCTGGCGGGGGAGTTGGGGCGGAAGTTTCCGGCGGCGGCTTACCATGCGGGCTTGGACCCGGGAACGCGGGAGCGGGTGCAGCGGCACTTCCAGACGGGCAAGCTGCAGTGCGTGGTGGCGACGATTGCGTTCGGAATGGGGATCGATAAGGCGGATGTTCGGACGGTGGTGCACTATGCGCTGCCGGCGAGCGTGGAGGCGTACTACCAGGAGATTGGGCGGGCGGGGCGGGATGGGCAGCCTTCGACGACGGTGTTGCTGTACTCGTTTGCAGACAGGAAGATGCATGACTTCTTTCTGGAACGGGATTATCCGGTGGCGACGGAGTTGATGCGCGTGGCGAAGGTGCTGAACGAGGAGTATCAGCCGGCGGATGAGTTGCGCGCGCGGCTGAAGATGGATGCGGAGACGTTTGGGCGGGCGGTGGAGAAGCTGGCGGCGCAGGGGGCGGCTTCGATCGATTTCGATGGGAATGTGCGCAAGAACGGGAATGTGGCGTGGCAGTCGGGGTATGAGCAGCAGGTGGAGTTTCGGCGGTCGCAGATTGACCGCATGATGGCGTACGCGACGACGCAGCAGTGCAGGATGAGCGCGCTGATTCGACACTTTGGCGATACGAGCGATGCGCACCGGGCTTGCGGGCGATGTGATTTCTGCTCGCCGGCGGGAGCTTCGGCGCAGAGTTTTGGAGAGCCGACGGCCGCGCAGGATCGGGATCTGCGGGCGATTTTGCGGGCGCTGGCGGAGGTTGGAGGGACGAAGGCTACCGGGCGGCTGTTTACGGATCTGGCGATTTGTAAGGATCGGAATGAGTTTGAGGGGTTGCTGGATGGGCTGGCGCGGGCGGGCTTGATCTCGGTTGCGGCGGAGACGTTTACGAATGCAGAGGGGAAGACCATTCCGTTCAAGAAGGCTTCGTTGACCCATGAGGGGCGGGAGTTGAAGGCGGGGGAGAAGCTTGGGGTGGTGTTGCGGGCTTCATCAGCGGACGGTCCGAAGAAGAGCAAGACCAGGAAAGGTACCGCCCCAAACCCAGGTCTCAAAGGCGAGACCTGGGGCACCCAGAGTGTCATGACTCCGGGGCAAAAGGCTCTGGAGGAGCAGTTGAGGGCCTGGCGGAAGGCGGAGGCGGCGAAGACCGGAAAGCCGGCGTTTATTGTGTGTTCGGACGCGGCGTTGCTGGCGGCGGTGGTGGCTTGTCCGCAGACGATTCCGGAGCTGCTGACGGTGAGTGGGTTTGGGAAGGATAAGGCGGAGCGGTATGGGGCGGAGATTTGTGCGATCTGTAGGGGCGGGCAACAGACAACGGCAAAGGAAGAACGCGAAGGACGGGAAGGTTTCGCGAGGGGAACGAAGGCTCTGATCTCAACCCGGGCGGCGGGTGAGACGGGCGGTGGGGAGAAGGGTGTGATCCCAGGTCTCAAAGGCGAGACCTGGGGCACCCGGGCTTTGGGTGAGACGGTTGGAAGTACCCGGGCTTTGGGGGGTGGGGCGGCGGCGGGGCCGAAGGAGTTCCGGCGGGAGCGGGTGGTGGTGGCCGATGTTGCGGCGGAGTTGGATGAGGGGCAGAAGGTGCTGGAAGAGCGGCTGAGGGCGTGGCGGAAGGCGGAGTCGGAACGGATGGGTTTGCCGCAGTTTTTTGTGCTGGGCACGACTGCGCTGCGGTCGCTGGTGCTGCAGAGGCCGAAGAACTTGAAGGAGTTGATGGGGATCCAGGGGATTGGGCAGGAGAAGGTGGATCGGTATGGGGCGGGGATTCTGGAGGTTTTGAATGGGTGAAGAGCGCATGGGTGAGATTCGTGCTGGGAGTGAAGAGACCCACCCTGGCTCCGCGAGGGTGGGGCACCCAGTGGGTGATGCGCGCGAGAGTCATGCGCCGGTTGGGGTTTCGGCGGAGATGGCGCGGACGATTGATGAGCGCGGGAACTATTGCTTCGGGTGCGGAGCGGAGAATCCGCAGGGGCTGAAACTGGAGTTTACGGTGAGCGAGGAGGATGGCGTGATTACGGCGACTTCCCTGTTTACGATGACGCGGATGCACGAGGGACCTCCGGGACACATTCACGGGGGGATTATCGCGACGCTGCTGGATGAGGCGATGAGCAAGCTGAACCGGCCATTGAATGTGGTTGCGATGACGCGGAGTTTGACGGTGGATTATCTGCGGCCTTCGCCGTTGTACGTGCCGCTGCGGCTGGTGGGGACGCATGTGCGGCGGGATGGGCGCAAGGTGCTGCACTCGGCCGAGCTGCAGGCGGAGGATGGGACGGTGCTGGCGCGGGGTGAAGGGTTCTTCCTGGTGATTGATCCGGCGATGCTGGCGGGCAAGGCGTAACGGGGGTCGAGAGGATTGAAGACGGATAAGAACAGGCAACTCCTTTTGTCAGGAACAGGCAACGAGCTTTTTTGTTGTGGCGAAGACCGGGGCTGAGTTGGGGCGCGAGGGTGGGGCGAAACTGCTAGACTTAAAATTCCGGTTGGAGTGGCTGAGAAGCAGAACAGTTCCCCATGCCGATGAGGGAGAGTGAGACCCATGGCTGACGAAAAGAACATTCATGCGAGCAACGGACATAAGGGTTCTGGTGCGCAGGACCGGGCGACTGGCCTGCGTCTGAAGACGGGGTTGGCGGAGATGTTGAAGGGCGGCGTCATTATGGACGTCGTCGACGTGGAGCAGGCGCGAATTGCCGAGGCGGCGGGCGCGGTGGCGGTGATGGCGCTGGAGCGCGTGCCGGCGCAGATTCGTGCCGAGGGCGGGGTTGCGCGGATGTCGCACCCGAAGATGATTCGCGAGATTATCGAGGCGGTTTCGATTCCGGTGATGGCGAAGGCGCGCATCGGGCACTTTGTGGAGGCGCAGATTCTGCAGCAGCTGGGCGTTGACTTTATCGACGAGAGCGAGGTGCTGACGCCGGCCGATGAGCTGCACCACATCGATAAGCACGCGTTTACGACGCCATTTGTATGCGGCGCGAAGGACCTGGGCGAGGCGCTGCGGCGGATCTCGGAAGGCGCAGCGATGATCCGGACGAAGGGCGAGCCGGGTACGGGCGATGTGATCCACGCGGTGAAGCATATGCGGCAGATTGTGAGCGAGATGCGCGCGCTGACCGTGCTGGACGAGCAGGAGCTGTATGCGGCGGCGAAGAACCTGCGGGCGCCGCTCGAACTGGTGCAGATGGTGGCGAAGACGGGCGAGCTGCCGGTGCCGAACTTCTCCGCCGGCGGGATTGCAACGCCGGCCGATGCGGCGTTGATGATGCAGCTGGGGGCGCAGACGGTGTTTGTGGGCTCCGGCATCTTTATGAAGGAAGGCAACATCAAGCTGAACGTGGCGATGGTGGATGGCAAGCCGCTGAACCCGTCGGAGCGCGCGGAGGCGGAGTCGCGCGCGAAGGCGATTGTGCGGGCAGCGACACACTTCAACGATCCGGCGATCCTGGCGGAGTGCTCGGAGGAGTGCGTGGGCGCGATGAAGGGTCTGGCGGTCGGGATGATTGCCGATGCGGAGATGATGCAGCATCGCGGCTGGTAAGGCGAGAGACTCAAAGGCTCCCTGACGCCGGGCGGGCGGCACTTCGTGCGGTGTTGGGCTTCGCTTGGGCGCGCCAGGAAGAAGCGCGCTTTGGGGGTTTTGGGGCGTGATGAGATTTCGATCGTGAGCTTACAGCTGTTTGGCTGTGAGCTCACGGCTTTTTGTGGGAGGTTGGGTTGGCAGAGGTGGAGCGGCCGGTGATCGGGGTTTTGGCGCTGCAGGGGGCGTATGCCAAGCATGCCGCTGCGCTTGAAGCGGCGCGGGCGGAGGCTCGGCTGGTGAAGCGGCCGGCAGAGCTGGCTGGGTTGGATGGGCTGGTGATTCCGGGTGGGGAGTCGACTACGTTCTTGAAGCATTTGGAGCGGGATGGGTTCTTTGAGGTGCTGAAGGGGTTTGTGCGGGAGACGCCGACCTTTGGAACCTGTGCGGGGGCGATTCTGCTGGCGACGGGCGTGAAGAATCCGGAGCAGGATTCGCTGCGCGCGATGGATATGACCGTGGAGCGGAATGCGTATGGGCGGCAGATCGACTCCGCGATTCTGACGGCGCCGACTTCGCTGGCGGGTGGGGATTTGGAGATGGTGTTCATTCGCGCGCCGAGGATTGCAGAGGTTGGTTCGGGGGTTGAGGTGCTGGCGGAGCGGGAGGGTGCGCCGGTGCTGGTGCGGCAGGGGCATCTGCTGGCGGCTACGTTCCATCCGGAGTTGAGTGAGGATACGCGGGTGCATGGGTTGTTTGTGGAAATGGTGAGGAAGTACAAGGGCGAAGGTTCGGGAGTTTAGAGTTAAGGAGTCTAGAGTTAAGGCGGTGAGTGGCATGGGTGCGCGGCGGAGTCTTATGGGGGTGAGGCGAGCGGTGCGCGGGTTGGTGGTGGTGGCGTTGACCGGGTTGGCGGCGGCGCAGGATGCGGGGCAGCCGACGGTGGCGGCGCAGATGGCGGATATGCTGGGGCGCAGTGGGCACTCGCCGACTGCGGATGAGATTCGTGCGGTGGAAGGGTTGCCGGGGGTGACTGATGCGAAGGTCGCGAAGGAGCTGGAGCCGTTGATGGAGAAGGCGCTGGCGAATCCGGATGCGGCGGTGCGCGGGTATGGGTTGGCGATGCTGGTGGGGATGCAGTCGTTGCCGGATGCGGCGCCGGCGGCGGCGAGCCCGGCTGCCGCGGCTCCGAACGGGGTGAAGAATACGTCGTTGACGGCTACGGCGGGCCCTTCGGCTTACAAGGGCGACGTGGGCAAGGTGCTGGCGCCGCTGGTGCCGGCGATTGGGCGAGAGTTGACGGATGACGATCCGGAGAACCGGCTGATGGCGGCGAATGCGCTGGGTGGGTTTTCGCCGGATGCGCCGGCGGGTGTGTATGCGGCGCTTCTGTCATTTTTGAAGCGGGATGATGCGGTTGGGCTGGTCGGGTTGGCGGTGGTGGGCGATCTGCTGCAGCTGGGGCCGTTGAGCGACGACAAAGCCGGGGCGATCGTAACGTATCTGCGGCGCGGCGACCTGACGCCGGATGCGCAGGCGAACCTGGTGGAGGCGATCGCGGCAAAGACGTACCAGAACAAGATTGTGGACAAGGCTGTGGTGGGGTATATGGACGCAGATGATGCGAGCTTGCGGGCGCGAGTGATTCTTTCGCTGCCGGCGCTTGATCTGTCGCTGGACGCGTATTCGGATACGAAGGCGAAGGTGGATGGGATTGCGAGCGGCGGGCAGGAGAATCCGCAGGTGGTAAGTGCGGCGAAGGCGGTGACGGGGTGCTGGACGTCGGTGAAGATGACGAGTGGGTGCCCGGTGTATTAGCGGCGTCTTCGTGCCGCTTTTGTGGGGTGCGGAGCTTCGCGCAGAGGTTAGGATGTTGCGGTGAGGATGGGGAGCATGGCGGCGGCCAGTTGATCGGGTGGGAGGCGCCCGGGGGTGTTGCGTTTGGCGTCGAGCCAGGGGCGGTGCACGATGGCGTAGGCCTCATCAACGAACGCGAGGAAGAAGTTCCAGGTCATGGAGTAGAGCTGTCCCCAGGAGACGACGCGGAGGGTGTGGGCGTCGTAGCCGGCGAGGATGACGGCGTGGCCACCGACGATCATGTTGTTGACGGACGGGTTGTAGTCCCAGACGGCGGGGACGGGGGCGCCGGACATGGTGAGCGAGTGCGGGACGCGGATGCCGACGTAGCATACGCCGCAGTCCGCGATGATGTGCTTGATGGTGGGGATGTCGCGATGATCGACTTCGACGAAGGCGGCGATCTTCTCGTGCTGGACGACCTTCGATCCGCAGGGCGCGCCGTGTTTGAGCAGGTGGGTGAGGACGAGCTGGCAGCAGCCGCCGGGGCCGGGGCCAGGTTGGGCGGGGTCGTAGCCGCAGGATTGCTGGTAGAGGAGTTTGACGTGAGTGTCGGGGATTTCGAGGAGCTTGCCGGTGGAGTTGAAGGTCCAGATCTGGCGGGCGTGGTAGAAGGCGGCGCAGGAGCAGTCGTTGAGGGTGTTGTTGAGCATCATGCCGAGGTCGGCCGGCAGACCGACGGTGTAGTCGATGGCATCGGGTGCGGGGGGTGGGGTGGCGGAGGCAAGCAGGTGATGGAGCTTGGGGATGTGAGGGCTGTGCGCGCGGGGCAGACGGCCGAGGGGCGGGTTGATGATGGGCGCGGGGATGGTTGGAGGCAGGGACACGTGCGTTCTCCGGAAGAAGAGGTGTGGTGCGGGCCCACCCTCGTGCGGGGTTTGGATGAAGTGTAGTCGCATGAAGGCGATTGGGAAAGAGAGGCTATGCTTGAGGGGTGAGTCTTCCCTGCTTGGTTGCGATGACGGGTCCTGGCTGGTTTCTGCCGTTGGACGCGGCGGCGCATGGCGCGGGGATAGACCGGCAGATGCTGCTGAACCTGTGGATTGCGCTGGCGCTGCTGGTTTTGCTGCATCTGCTGCTGTTTGCGGGGTTGCTGGTGCGGCGGAGCTTTCGGACGCACCGGTCTGCGGCGCTGTTTGAGTATGTGCCGGTGGTGCTGCTGACGGTGATGTTTGCCTGGCTGACGGTGCGGGCGGAGCGGCTGTGGGCGGCGACGCGGTATACAGGGGCCGACCCGGGAGCGCTGCAGGTGGAGGTGACGGGGATGCAGTTTGCGTGGTACTTCCGGTATCCGGGGAAGGATTATGCGTTTGGAAGGACGCGGCCGGAGCTGGTGGCGCCAGGTGAGGGGAATCCGCTGGGGATCGATCCGGCGGATGCGAAGGGCAAGGATGATGTGGTGACGTCAGAGCTGGTGCTGCCGGTGGGGCGCGAGGTGGATCTGCGGCTGAAGGCGCTGGATGTGATCCACGGGTTTGCGGTGCCGGAGCTGCGGGTGAAGCAGAATGCGGTGCCAGGGCAGAGTTTCCATGTGCACTTTACGCCGACCGCGGTGGGAACGTACGCGGTGATCTGCACGCAGCTTTGTGGGTTGGGGCACTACCGGATGGCGGCGAAGTTGAGAGTGGTGCCGGAGGGGGAGTTTGAGGGGTGGCTGGCGGGGAAGGAGGGTGGGCGGTGATGCCGGAGAGGTCGGTTGCTTACGGAAGTTCTCAACCCCACCTCGGACCCGATGGAGCCGGGGTCCGAGATGGGGCACCCGGTGCGTCTGAGGCGAGGGTGATGATGCGGGGGCGGGGGTTGTGGTCGACGGATCACCGGACAATTGGGTTGCGGTATCTGGGGTTGGCGCTGTTGGCGGTGGTGGATGGGACGCTGATGTCGCTGGCTATGCGGGTGCACCTGGTTTGGCCAGAGTTGATGGTGCCGGGTTTTGGGTTGGTGAAACCAGAGGACTACCTGAAGCTGGTGACGCTGCATGGGACGCTGATGCTGTTCTTCGTGGTGATCCTGGCGACGCAGAGTGGGTTTGGGAATTTAATTCTGCCGGCGCAGGTGGGAGCGCGGCGGATGGCGTTTCCGCGGCTGAATTTGGTTGGGTTTTGGGTGACGGCGGTGGCGCTGGGGGTACTGATCGCTTCGGGGTTTGTGGAGGGTGGCGCGGCGATCAGCGGGTGGACGGCGTATCCTCCGCTTTCGGCGGTTGCGGCGGCGGGGCCGGGGCAGGGGTTGGGGATGGACCTGTGGCTGCTGTCGCTTGCGCTGTATGGGCTGGCGGCGATTGCGAATGCGGTGAATACGCTGGCTACAATTGTGGCGTATCGCTGCGAGGGTATGGATTGGGAGCGGCTGCCGCTGACGGTGTGGGCGTGGTTTACCGGGGCGATGCTGATCCTGATTGCGTTTGGCGTGCTATTTGCGGCACTGGTGCTGCTGTTTTGCGATCGCCACGCGGGAACGAGTTTCTTCGTGCCGGCGGGTGACCTGGTGAACGGGACGCTGGTGGCGGCGGGGCATGGCGGGAGTGGCAGCCCGATGCTTTGGCTGCATCTGTTCTGGTTCTTCGGGCATCCGGCGGTCTATATTGCGATTCTTCCCGGAATGGGATTGACCTCGATGATTCTGGCGAACTTTGCGCGGCGCAAGGTGTTCGGCTACCGGATGATGATTACGACGACGCTGCTGATTGGGGCGCTGGGGATCCTGGTGTGGGGGCACCATATGTTTGTGGCGGGGCTGAACCCGTTTGCGAGTTCGGCGTTTTCGGTCTCGACGATGGCAATTGCCATTCCTTCGATTGCGAAGGTGTTGAGCTGGCTGGCGACGGTGTGGGGTTCAAGACCGCGGTACTCCGTGCCGATGTTGTTTGGGTTGGGGTTTGTTTCGCTGTTTGTGGCGGGAGGGCTGACGGGGCCGATCCTGGCGCAACCGGTGCTCGATGAGTACCTGAACAACACGTACTTTGTGGTGGCGCACTTCCACCTGATTATGGCGATGGCGGGCGTGTTCGGGCTGTTTGCGGCGACGTACTACTGGTTTCCGCTAGTGTGTGGGCGGATGATGCACGAGGGGCTGGGCAAGTGGCACTTCTGGCTGTCGATTGTGGGGGCCTACATGACGTTTCTGCCGATGCATATCGCGGGGCTGATGGGCGCGCCGAGACATTATGCGCAGTTCACGGGGATGAACCCGGCAGCCGCTTCCCTGCTGGCGCGGTCGCTGGGGATGCAGCGGCATGTGACGGATGCGGCATTTTTGCTGGCGGGGGCACAGGTGTTGTTCCTGGTGAACCTGGTGGTGAGCTGGCGGAGAGGGCACGTGCCCGAGGCGAATCCGTGGGGAGCTACGACGATGGAGTGGATGCCGGGGGCGTTCTGGATGAGAGCTGAGAACGATGCTTCGGGCACAAGGCTTTCTGCATCCAATCAAAAAATACAAGCGTTTCGCGGGCCGTGTGATTATTCACAAAACGAAGCGGGTGTAGAGTTCGTACCGCAATGGGTGGAGTTCGAGAAAGCGGAGTAAGCTGTTTTTACGGACCGGTTCCGGCCCTTCCCAAAGGAGTTTCCCATGCCTGCCATCATTACGCCTCCTGACACCGAGCGTCGCCGTCGCAGCGAGTTGGACGATGGAGATCACGGCGGAGGGCGGCGTCCGCCAACCGATAAACAGACGGGCGGCGGGGGCGATCCGGATAACTGGAATGGGCGGCGCGGGCCGAAGAGTCCGCGAGAGCGTCTGCAGAGGCTGCGGCTGGGGCTGTTTTTTGTGCTGTCGGCTGTGTTCATGTTTTTCGTGGCGGTGGTGAGCGTTTTCTTCGTCTCGCAGAGCAGCGGGCACTTCGACGCGAATGCGCGGTTTATCAATGAGTGGCTGCCGACCTCGGTGCCTCCGATCCTGTGGCTGAATACGGCAATCCTGCTGCTGAGCTCGCTGACGATTGAGATTGGCCGCCGGCACATGTTCCGTGAAGTGCATGTGATGGATGAGTGGCTGGGGCTGGGGAAGCCGACCTCGAAGCGGGCGATGCCGTGGGTGGCTGCGACGATTGTGCTGGGGACGCTGTTCGTGGTGGGACAGTTGATGGCCTGGCACCAGTTGGCGGAGGCGCGGATCCGGATGAACACGAGCCCAAGCCTGCAGTCGTTCTACCTGATCACCGGGGTACACGGGTTCCACTTGATCCTGGGTGTCATGGCGTTGGTGGGGGCGTTCGTCGGCTTATTTATTTCGAGGCAGATGGAGAGCCGGCAGATTTATGTCGACCTGGCGGCCTGGTATTGGCACTCGATGGGCGTGTTGTGGATTGGGCTGTTTGCCTTGCTGGTGCTGGCGCAGTGAAGTGGGTCTGGGTGGCCGTTGTGGGTTTGGGGTTGTGGGTGGGGACGGCACGCGGGCAGGGGTGCAGCCAGTGCCGGGAGTCGGTGGGGCAGACTCCGGAGCGGACGCGGACGGCTTACCGGCATGGGATTGAAGTGCTGATTGGGGCCGTGGGGTGTGTGGCTGGGGCTACGGTTCTGGTGGTTCGGCGGTTCAGGTAAAAACAGGCAAGGGCAACGGCGCCCTGGTGCCGGGCGGGCACCACTTCGTGGGGTTTTGGACCGCTTCGCGGTGTGAGACTACTTTTTGCGGGGGTCGTTTTTGGCGCGGGCGTCTTTGAGGGCCTGCATGTACCAGTCGAACTCGTCGTAGAATTTGGTGGTTTGCTCCGCGAGCGCCTGGTTGAGGGCGTGGCCGTCGGCGCTGAGCGCCTGGCCGACCTGCGGGATGGGCTGCAGGCTGGGTATCGTCGGCATGCCGACCTCGGTGAGCAGCGCGCGAAGCTGCATGGCGGCACGCACGCCGCCGTAGGGCGAGGCCGAGTAGCAGACGATGGCGGACGGGCGGTAGAAGTACTCTTCGAGGAAGTAGTCGATCAGGTTCGTGAGGGCGGGCGGGGCGGAGTGATTGTACTCGGCGGAGACGATGGCGAAGCCGTCACAGCGCTCGTAGAGAGAGGCAAGCGGGGAGAGTTTTTCGAAGAGCGGGCGCTGTTCGGGCGTAGGAGCGTCTTTGATCTCCTTCCACATGCGGTCGAGGAGTGGGAGTTCGAGCTTGGCGGCATCGACGAGGACGGCTTCGTGGTGGCGCTTTTCCAGTTGCGAGACAACCCATTTGGCGACGCGATCGCCCATACGATCGGAACGGACGGAACCCTGCAGAACTGCAACGACCATGATGTTGCCCCTCGGAATAAGTTTGGTGCCGTAAAGAGGCGCGGGGTTAGCGGCGCTTCTTCGCGGGAACAGACCTCTTAGACGCGGGTTTAGGAGCCGGTGACTGCTTTTTGGCGGGAGCCTTTGCGGGAGCAGATTTCTTTGCGGGCGCCTTGGGTGGTGTCAACTTTTTGGCGGGAGGAAGCGACTTCTTTGCCGGAGCCTTGGCGGGCGGCGCGGACTTCCTCACGGCTCCGGCGGGTGCCTTGCCTAATGCTTTTTTCGCGACGACCTTAACTGGCGGTGCGGACTTGCCGGGCTTGGTAGAGGCGAGCGTCCGGCGGGGGGATGGAGGGGCGATTGCCGCTTTTGTGGATTTTGCGGGAGCGGCGGGCTTAGTGGCTGGCTTTTTCGCGGGTTCACTCTTGGCCGCGGGCTTTGCCGGTGCGAGCTTCGCGGGTGCCAGCTTTGCCGGAGTGGCTGGTGCGGGAACGGGCTTGGTTGCCGCCTTCTGCGGAACAGGAGTTGACTTCGCCTTTGCGGCTGGCCTGGCAGACTCTTTCGGTGAGGACTTGACCGGGGCCTTCGCCGGCGGCGGCTCGTCAGGACCTTCGTCTGAGTCGTCGGCTTCCGCAGCTTCGGATTTGTGGATTGCGGAGTCGTCGGCGCCGGCCGTGTCGGCGGTATCGTCGAGCGGAGTCTCGAGAGCTTCGGTTAGAACTTCGTCGATCTCGTCCGGGAGTTCGCCGTCGCCATCTTCGTCCGAGTCGTCGTCGCGATCGACTGCGACCGCCTTCTTGCCGCGGCCTTTGCCCTTGGCGTCCTTCTTCGAAGCGCGTGGGCGGCGGGTGTTGACGGGCGGCGGCGGCGCGGGCGGAGAGTAGGGCTCGAGGAACGCCTTGAGCTCCTCGGGAGTTTGCAGCTTGTCATCCATGAGCTCGAAGAAGAGCTTGCCGAGAAGTTCCTCGTAGATGGGGAGCTCGGGAACGATGCGCATCTCCTGCATGAGCGCGTAGGGCATCTTCTGACGGGCCTGCGGCCAGACAGTGAAGAAGCTTTTAAACTTGGCCTGGATGGCGGGACTCTTGGAGCTGTAGGCGACCCAGAGGACGGCTTCCGGGGCGGCCGAGGTGAGGATCTGCCAGGTCTGCGAGGGTAGGGTTGCGGCCTTGCTGGTGAGCAGGCTGGCGAGGTCCTTTGCCTTCTGGTCGAGCGACTCGATCTCCTTGACGAAGCCCTGGCGGACGAAGCTGGACTTCAGCGTGGCGCAGTCCTTCGGGGAGAGCTTGGCGGTGAGCAGCGGGAAGTTGGCTGCGGCGGGATCGGGGTGGATGCCCTGCATCTGGAGCTGCGTCTGGACCTCGCGCAGGTGTTCGAGCGCGGGTACATCCACCTTGGCGGTGGTCCAGTACGGGGCGAGGAGGGGGAGCCAGCCTTCGGACTCGAGGCGTGTGAGAACGCGCAGCGGATCCTCTTCGTGGACGATCTCTTCGAGTTCGTATCCGCGCTGCTGGTCGCTGAGCGCGCCGATGTAGTTTTCGGCTTTGCCGGTCTCGTAACGCTGCTGCGTTTTTTCGTCGAGTGCCCAGCCAAGGCGGGCCATGAGGCGCGCGGCGCGGACCATGCGGACGGGGTCTTCGATGAAGCCGTAGTTGGAGACGAGGCGCAGCTCCCGGTTCTCGATGTCGGCGATGCCGTTGAGTGGGTCCATCAGCAGGCCGTAAGAGCCCTCGTTGAGGGAGAGCGCCATGGCGTTGGCGGTGAAGTCGCGGCGGCGGAGATCTTCAAGGATGGGGGCGGGCTTGTAGACGGGCTTGCCGGGCTTCGGCCAAGTGACCGAGAGGGTCGAACCGATCTCCATGCGGACGCTGCCGGGAAAGGCGGCGAAGAGCGACTGCGCGGGGGCGAGTTCGCCGGTGATGACGGCTCCGGCTTTTTCGAGGTCGGCTTTGAGCTTGAGGGCGTTTCCCTGGACGGCGACGTCGAGATCGCGTACGGGAGAGCCGCTGGTGAGATCGCGGACGGCACCGCCGACGAGGAAGACGGTGAGATTCTTCGCCCGGGCCAGTTCTCGGACGGAACCGAGCGCAGCGCGCTGGGCGGGGGAGAGTCGATTTTCCAGCAGGTAGATGTAATCAGCCATGCCTTTGCGTACACTCCAGGGTTCTCCGAAAAGGATCTCGGAGACTACTTTCGTTTTGAGCCGTAAACATCACAGTTGTAAGCACTTAACTGCATATAGCGAGCACGCGCAAAACCCAAATGTAACACATCGGACGGCGTTATGGCTAGTGTGGTTGCACCTTTTTTGTGGCGAAAGAAGCGGCCGGAGGTAAGGGTGTGCGACAATCCCGCGAGGATTGCTGGCGAACGGCGGAGCAGATGGCGGGATCGCGGAAGAAGGTTCTGGTACGGATGGAGGATCAGACGGTGCAGGCAGGCTACCTGCCGGCGACGGGGGTGGTGAACCGCGCGACGGGAGGACTGGAGTTGCTGGATGTGGCGGGGCGCCTGGTCGAGATTCCGCTGAAGCAGATCCGTTACGTCGCCTACGTGCGGGACTTCAACCTGGACGATACGGTGACGCCGGAGCGGCTGACGAGGAAGACGTTCCTGGCGAGACCGCGAACGGAGGGACTGTGGGTGCGGGTGACGTTTCGGGGTGGGGATGTGCTGGAGGGGTTGGCTCCGTTGGATGTGACGCTGGTTGAGGATGCGATGAGCGACCTGGGAATTTACCTGGTGCCGCCGGATGTGCGATCGAATACGCAGCGGGTGTTTGTGCCAAGGGTGGCGATGGCGGGGATGACGGTAGTCGGGGTGGTAACGACTCCTTCGAAGACGGTGGTTGAGGCGAAGCCGAGGAGGAAGCGTGAGGGCGAGCTCGATCTTCCATTCCCTGATGGCGGGTTGAAGTAAGGCAGCTACAATCTGCTGCATGAGACTTGATCAACTGGCAAAGAAGTTAGGGGCGGAGCTGCGTGGCAATGAGGATGTTGACGGCGAGATTGAGATAACGGGGGTTGCAGGGATCGAGACGGCGGGGCCGGGTGAGGTGACGTTCGTTTCGAACAAAAAGTATGCGGGGTTGGCGAAGTCGACCAAGGCGGCGGCGGTGCTGGTGGAGTTCGGATTTCCGGATATCGGCACGCGGACCTTGAGGGTGACGGATCCGTATCTTGCGTATGCGAAGGCGATTGAGCTGTTTTATGAGGAGCCGCGGTATGAGCCGGGGGTGCATCCGACGGCGGTGATCGCGCGGACGGCGAAGATTGGGGAGGGCGCGCATGTTGGTCCGTACGTGGTGATCAGCGAGCATTGCGTGGTGGGGGATGGCGCGGTGCTGCATCCGCACGTGGTGCTGTACCCGTTTGTGCAGGTGGGCGCAAGGTTTACGGCGCATGCGCATGCGGTGGTGCGGGAGCATTGCCGACTGGGCGACGACGTGATTCTGCAGAATGGCGCGGTGATTGGCGCGGATGGGTTCGGGTTTGCGCGGGTGGAGGGCGCCGAGGAGGGTACGGCCTGGTACAAGATTCGGCAGTCGGGTCCGGCGGTGCTCGAAGACCGCGTGGAGGTGCAGGCGAACGCGTGCGTGGACGGGGCTTCGATTGGCGAGACGCGGGTAAAGGCTGGGGCGAAGATCGACAACCTGGTGCAGGTGGGGCATGGGTCGACGGTGGGCGAGGATACGCTGCTGTGCTCGCAGGTGGGGCTGGCGGGGTCGACGACCGTGGGGAAGAACGTGATTCTGGCGGGGCAGGTGGGGGTTGCGGGGCATTGCGAGATTGGCGATGGGGTCGTGGCGACGGCGCAGTCGGGGATTCCGAATGACGTGGCGGCGGGCAAGATGGTGAGCGGGTATCCGGCGATCGACAACCGGCAGTGGCTGAGGAGTGTAGCGTTGTTCAACCGGCTGCCGGAGATTTTGAAGGGCCTGCGGGATCGGCAGAGGGATTAGCGCGATGGGCGGGACGGAGATGAGCGAGACGGGGAAGACGCGGTGTAGCTGGGCGGCGAAAGACCCGCTGATGCGCGAGTATCACGACCAGGAGTGGGGCGTGCCGATGACGGATAGCCGCGCGCTGTGGGAGTTGCTGATGCTGGAGGGATTCCAGGCCGGACTGGCGTGGATTGTGGTGCTGCGCAAGCGCGAGGCGTTCCAGGCGGCGTTTGCGGGGTTTGACCCGGAGAAGGTTGCGCGGTTTGGCGAGGCGGATATCGAACGGCTGATGGGTGACGCGAGGATCGTCCGGGCGCGGGCGAAGATCGAGGCGACGATCCTGGGTGCGCGCATCTTCCTCGAGATGCGGGAGGCAGGGGTGGACTTTGGGCGGTTTGCGTGGGAGATGGTTGGCGGTAAAGCGATTCAGGGGTCGGGTGTGGTGCCCGCGAGTACGCCGCTGAGCGAGACGGTCTCGAAGGAGTTGAAGCGGCGCGGGTTCAAGTTTGTCGGGCCGACGATCTGCTATGCGTGGATGCAGGCGGCGGGGATGGTGAATGATCATGCGCTCGATTGCTTTCGGAGGGAGGTTTGCGCGCGGAAGAAGGTGAAGCTGGGGTGATTTGTGAGCTGTCAGCCCGAAAGCAGCTTTGAGCTGGGAGCTTGAGGCGTTTTGCTGCGCTGCTATGCTTTGGGGTATGAGGATTTGGTGGTTGGCCGGAGTGGCTGGGCTGGGGCTGGTGGGGTGCCACTCGGCGTTTGTGGATGCGGATGTGGTGAATCGGAGTGGGGCTCCGCTGAGCGTGGTAGAGGTGGATTACCCGAGCGCGAGCTTTGGGACGGAGTCGCTGGCTGATGGCGCGGAGTATCACTACCGGTTCAAGGTGCAGGGGTCGGGTGGGTTGAAGGTGCTTTGGACAGATGCGAAGCGGGTGGATCATACGGTCTCTGGGCCGCAGTTGAACGAGGGCGTTGAGGGTGGGTTGCGGATTGTGATCGGGCCGGGTGGGGTTGTGGATTGGAAGGAATCGTTTAGGAAGTAGAAGCAACAGCAAGTGCGCCCTTGTCGCGGGCGGCGAGTGCTTCGCACCGTTTTGGACGGCTTCGCCGTGATTCTTGCGGGGTCAAAAGACTTCCGGGGGCTTGGGCTAGACTTGTGGGGATGGCGCGTGGGTATTTCATTACGTTTGAAGGACTTGATGGCTCCGGCAAGACGACGCAGATGCGGCGTTTGCAGGATTGGCTGGAGCAAACCGGGCGCACGGTGACGTCGCTGCGGCAGCCGGGTGGGACGGCGCTGGGGGATCAGATTCGAGGTATTCTGCTCGATTCGCGGAGCGAGGCTGCGCTGGGGACCATCGCGCCGCTGGCGGAGCTGGCGCTGATGTTTGCGGACCGCGCGCAGTCGATTGCCGAGGTGATCAGGCCGGCGCTCGAGCGCGGCGAGGTGGTGCTGTGCGACCGGTATACGGATTCGAGCGAGGCGTACCAGGGCGGCGGACGTGGGCTGGGCGCGGAGCGGGTGCTGGCGGTTCATGCGGCGGTTTGCGACGGGTTGCAGGCGGATTTGACGGTGATGCTGCTGCCGGATTTTGCGGCTTCGCTGGGGCGGGCGCGCGGGCGAAATCAGCAGCATGTGGCGGAGTGTGGGACGGACGAAAACCGGTTCGAACGCGAAGGGGATGCGTTCTACGGGCGAATCCGCGCGGGGTACGAGGCGATTGCGACCCGAGAACCGCAGCGGGTGGTCGTGTTCGGAGATGGCGGGCTGGACGAGATCGAGCTTGCGGTGCGGGGTGTGGTTCAGGAGCGATTGGCTGGAGTGGGGTTGTGAGCGTGGTGGCGAAGAAGGATGAGGTACGCACGAGGCCGGATTGGAGTGGCGGGCCCTGGCGGCTGCCGCCTGGTTTACCGCGAAACATGCTGTTCTATGCGGGTAAGCCGTGGGTGAAGCTGGGGAATCCGATCCTGCTGTTTCAGCACTTGCGGAAGACGTACGGGAACATCGCCTGCTACATGTTCCTCGGGACGCCGATCGTGTTTATCAACGATCCGGATTACGTGCGCGAGATCCTGGTGACGCAGGGGGCATCGTTCGCCAAGGAGCGGACGGTGCGGCGGATGCGCGTTCTGCTGGGGCATGGGCTGATCACGTCGGATGAGCCGTTCCATATGCGGCAGCGGCGGATTGCGGCACCGGCGTTCCACCGGCAGCGCATTGCGAAGTATGCGGATCAGATTGTGCAGTCGGCGCTGGCGTTTGCGGAGCGGGTGAAGGTGGGCGCGGAGTTCGACATTGCCGCGGCGTCGATGGAGTTGTCGCTCGAGATTGTGGCGCGCACGCTGTTCGATGCGGAGGTGGATGACGATATCCGGTCGATCAACGATGAGGTGAACGAGATTATGGAGTTGTATAACTTCATCGTCGCGTTTCCGAAGATCGAGTCGTTTCTGCATCTGCCGATTCCGGGGATTACGAAGTTCCGGAAGGCGAAGGCGCGCCTGGACAAGGTGGTCGATCGCATCATTGGCGAGCACAAGGCCACGCGCGATACGGCTGTCGCTGCGGGGCACGACGCGGACCGAGGGGACTTGTTATCGATGCTGCTGAGCTCGCGTATCGAGGTGCTGGATGATGAAGGCAAGCCCTCCGGTGAAATCGAGACGATGACCGATGCCCAGGTGCGGGACGAGGTGCTGACGATCTTTTTGGCGGGGTATGAGACGACGGCGAATGCACTGACGTGGGCGTGGTATCTACTGAGCCAGAACCCGGAGGTAGAGGGCAAGCTGCATGAGGAGCTGGATCGGGTGCTTGGCACCGGAGGTGCGCGACGCCTCCCGACTCTCCAAGACATGCCGGAGCTGAAGTATACCGAGATGGTGTTTGCGGAGACGATGCGGCTGTATCCGCCGGCGTGGGTGATGGGGCGGATGAGCCTGAAGCCGATCGAGCTGGGGCCTTACCGGATTCCGGCGGGCGCGCATTTTTTCATGTCGCAGTACATGATGGGGCGCACGGCCGAGTACTTCCCTGACCCGTTGAAGTTCGAGCCGGAACGGTTTACTCCGGAGGCGAAGGCGGCTCGGCACAAGTACACGTATTTTCCGTTCGGCGGCGGCAGCCGGCAGTGTATCGGCGAGTCGTTTGCTTGGATGGAGGGTGTGTTTTCGATCGCGACGCTGGCGCAGCGGTTCCGGATGCGGTATGCGGGGATGGGTGAGCCCGAGGTGCAGGAGAAGATTACGCTGCGGCCGAAGGGTGAGCTGCGGATGGTCGCGGAGAGCCGCTAAGAGCAACAACAAGTGCGTCCTCATCGCGGACGGCGACCACTTCGTGGGATATACCGCTTCGCGTCGTTATGATGGGAGGCAAGGGGTGAACGTGTTGCTGCCTGCGGGATTCAATGATTTTTATGGGAACTCTTCGGCCATTGAGGGGCTGCGGATGGCGATTGCTGCCGGGCGGCTGCCGCACTCGCTGATTCTGGCCGGGCCGCAGGGAGCGGGCAAGTACACGTTGGCGATCATGCTGACGATGGCGCTCGAGTGCGAGCGGCAGCCGCGGGAGCTGTGGTCGACCGGGCAGTCGCTGGCGAGCTACTGCGGGGTTTGCAGGAATTGCGAGCGAATTGCGTCGGCGATCGATCTGCAGGGTTTGGTGGAGACGGCGGTCGCGGCACGTGAGGAGCTGAAAGAGACGGAGAAGAAAGAGACCAGGGTGCTGATTCAGCAGCATCCGGATGTGCTGATTGTGCCGCCGGATCCGCCGCAGTTGCTGATCAAGCTGGGGCAGGTGCGGGCGTTGATCAACAGCGCGCAGTATCTGCCGGCGGAGGCGCCGCGGAAAGTCTTCATTCTTACGGCGGCTAGCTTTATGAAGGAGGCGGCCAATTCCCTGCTGAAGGTGCTGGAGGAGCCGCCGGATTATGCGCATATCCTGCTGTGCGCCGAGAATCCGGGCGAGCTGCTACCGACGATCCGGTCGCGCTGCGCGCTTGTACGGCTGGGGGCGCTGCCGGTGGAGGAGTTGGAGATGCTGCTGGCGGACCGGCGGCCGGATTGGCAGCCGAAACATCGGACGCTGGTGGCGCGGCTGTCGCAGGGTGCGGCGGGGCGGGCTCTGGGGTTTGATCTGGAGAGCTATGTGGCGGCGCGGGCGGATGCGCTGCTGCTGTTGCGGAGCGCGGTGGTCGACCCGGATCATACGGCGCTGTTCAAGATGACGGAGGGGTACCGCGCGGGCGCGGATGGGCAGGTGAAGACGACGGCTTTGCTGCGGACGATTGGGCTCCTGCTTGAGGATTTGCTGCTGCTGGGTGCGGGAACCCCGGAGCGGTTGCGGAATGTGGATATTCGTGGGGAGCTGGAGAGGCTGTCGGGGTCGGTGAGCTTTGCTTGGATTGAGAATGCGAGCCGGGGGCTGGACCAGGTGACGAGTGGGATGAGGAGGAATCTGCTGAGGAATCTGTCGCTGGACTCGTTTGCGGAGCAGCTGGCGGAGAAAGTTTGACGCGTGTAGCGCTATGCGCTACGCTTCATGTCGAGTGATCAAGAGCTTCCAGCACGCGGGGTTGGAGAAGTTCTTCAAGACTGGATCGAAGGCGGGAATCCAACCTGCGCACGCAAACAAACTTCGCCTGCAACTTCTTACGCTCGCAGCCGCTTCCAAGCCAAAAGCGATGGATCTGCCGGGGTGGGAGCTCCATCCGCTGCAGGGGGCGCTCTTCGGCCATTGGTCCGTAAAGGTGAACGCGAACTGGCGTATGACGTTTTATTTTGAGGGTGAGAATGCCATCCTTGTCGATTATCAGGATTATCACTAAACGTTGAGACGATTCGAGGTGAACCCATGCCGATGTTCGATCCGCCCCATCCGGGCGAAGTCTTGAAAGAGGCTTTGAACAACGCGCCGATCACGGTGACTGAGTTTGCGAAACACATTGGGGTTGCACGCTCTACCCTCTCTCGCGTGCTGAATGGGCGAGCAGGAATCACGCCCGAGATGTCGATCCGTCTGAGTGCTGCCTTTGGCCAGGATTCGCCGGATTTGTGGTTCAAGATGCAGAATATGTACGACTTTTGGCATGCATCGCGTACTGCCGGCTCGAAGTTGAGGGTTCGGCGGCTGGAGATAGCGGCTTAGCGCGCGGCTTTTTGCAGGCGGTCGCGGATGGCTTCGGCGAGGCCGCTGCCGTTGGGGATGGGGCAGAGGATGAGGTCGACGGGGACTTCGTCGAGGGCGCGCAGTCCGGAGTAGAGTCGGTTGGCGAGGGTTTGGCGATCGTCCCATGGACCCCACGGATAGAGCACGGGCCGTGAGTCACTGAGCCAGTCGTCCGGAAGCAGGACGCCGACGGTCTGCTGGGCTTGTACGGCGGCGTCGATGTGCGGAAGAAGCAGGTCGGCGAAGCCCGAAAATCGGAAGTGCGGGATTTCGATCAGCTTTAGCGTGGCGCGCGGTGCGTAGTGGCGGATGCCGACGCCGGGTGATGGCAGAGACTCGATGGGCGCGGCTGTTCCTGAAGGCGGAGTGAAGAAGGCTACCGTGCCGTTTCCAGTGATCTTTTCGATCATCTGGAGGGTGATCGCGCCCGGGCGGTAGATGGTGACCTGGCCGGAGTCGACAGCGGCCACGGTAGATTCGAGCCCGACGTGGGTGGGGCCACCGTCGAGGATGGCGTCGATGCGGCCGTCGAGGTCTGCGAGGACGTGCGCGGCGGTGGTGGGGCTGGTGTGGCCGAAGGTGTTGGCGCTGGGTGCGGCGATGGGGATGCCGGCTTCGCGCAGGAGCGCCTGCGCGACGGGGTGCGCGGGGACGCGGATGCCGACGAGGGGGCGTCCGGCGGTGACGATGGCGGGGACGGCCTCGGTTCTGGGCAGGAGCAGGGTGAGCGGTCCAGGCCAGAAGGCGTCCATCAGGGCTTCGGCCAAAGGCGGGAGAGGATGGGCGAGATGCGGGAGTTGGTCGCGGGAGGCGATGTGGACGATGAGCGGGTCCCAGTGTGGGCGTTGCTTGGCGATAAAGATCTTCTCGACGGCTTCGGGCGAGAGCGCGTTGGCACCGAGGCCGTAGACGGTCTCGGTGGGAAAGGCCACGGTGCCGTTGGCGCGCAGAATTTCAGCGGCGTGGGTTAGGTCATGCGGATCTTCGGCGTGGAGGCGCAGAGTTTGGGGCGGGGTGGACACCTCTTAATTATCGCCGGTCCCACGCGCCGGCGGCTCGCGGAACGAAGATCGTTGCGCGGACCGCAGCAGACCGGGACGCGCCCCGGCGGCACTTATCTTTGTGCAAAGGCAGGCTTTCCGTGCGGTTTTGGGACGACGTTCCACAGGTTAGTCACGATTGGGATCTAGGAGGATGCGCGTTACGGACGTATACTCGGGGCCATGCACAGCGCTGAAATAGAGTTGAAGTTTCCGGTTTCTAGCCTGGGTGAACTTGAACAGCGATTGGTGGAGCTTGGCTTTGTGCAAGATACGCCGCGAACTTTTGAATCCAATGTGCTGTACGACACGCCGGATCGAAGCTTGCGGGCGCGCGGTGAGCTCCTGCGCGTGCGGCAGTATGGCCTTCGCGCGACGGTAACGCACAAGCGGCATCCAGAGGATGAGGATATCCAAAGCAGATACAAGACGCGCATCGAGACGGAGAGCGAAGTTTCAGACGGCGCGGCGATGGCTGAGATCTTTACCCGGCTGGGTTTCGAGCCGGCGTTCCGTTACGAGAAGTATCGCAGCGAGTACTCGCATCCGAGGGCGAGCGCGGGACACGTGGTTGTCGACGAGACGCCGATCGGGGTGTATGCGGAGCTTGAAGGACCTCCGGGGTGGATCGACCAGACGCTGGTTGCGCTGGGCGTCGACGCGGGAGATTGCCTGACCGAGAGCTACGGGCGGCTGTTCACGGCCTGGAAGAAGAAGACGGGAAGCCCAGCCGACAATTTGACCTTCGAGGACGTGCGGGCGCTGGAGCTGGTCGAGCGGTAGAAGCTTCGTTCTGGCCACTGTGTCAGGGATGTTGGGACAAAGAGCGTCGCCGATAGGGTGAGCATGAGAATCCCTGGTGTGGCCTCCTCTTCTTCGACTTTTCAAATGACCCGTTTGGGTATGCGTCTGGCTGCAGTGATGGTGGCTGCCGGATTGCTTGTGCTGAGCCCGTCTCCGCGGGCGAATGCGGATCCCGTCAAACGCAAGCTGCTGGAGCACCCGGACCCGGCCTACCCGGCTGAGGCGAAGCGCCTGCGGATCGAAGGTGCGGTCATCCTGCGGATCGTCATCGCTCCCGATGGCCATGTAACGAATGCCCTTGCGGCGAGCGGGAATGCGATGCTGATGGATGCGGCACAGGCCGCGGCGAAGCAGTGGAAGTACTCGCCAGCCCCGGAAGAGACGGTTTCGGTGGTGCAGATCAACTTTAGCTTGAAGTAAAGCTGCAGGCGCAAGAACGAAGACGGACGCGGACCATAACGGACAAGGACGGACCAAAGAAACCAAGGCCATGATTTGGTTTCTTTGGTCCGTTCTTGTCCGCTTCGGTCCGCGTCCGTTCTGGTTTTAGAAGATCTGGAAGTTGACTTCGACGTTCATTTCGACGGGGACGGGGTGGCCGTTCTCCATGGCGGGTTTGAACTTGTATTGGCGTACGGCTTCGACTGCCTTTTCGTCGAGGCCGAGCCCGATGCCCCGCAGGACGTGAACGTGGCTGGGACGTCCGTTGGTATCGACCTGCAGATAGACGAGGACGTTGCCGGCGACCTTGGCCTTGCGGGCCTCTTCGGAGAACTCAGGTTCGGGAGTGTAGAGCGGCACTGGAGCGGAGACGCCGCCGCCGATGCGGCGCAGGCCGCCACCCATATTGCCGCCGGAGCCGGGGCCGATGCCGTTGCCGTTGCCGGAGCCGAGACCGGTGCCGTTGCCGTTGCCCATGCTCATGCCGACCAGCGGCGAGTTGGGCATGCCGAACTGGGGAATGTCGGACTTCGCCATCTTGATGTCCTGCTGGACGTTGACGGTGACGGGCGGGTGCAGCTTGGCGTCGTCGACGGCAATCTTAGGCGGGTTCAACTGTTGCGGAGCGAACTTGGGTGGGTTGCCGCGGGTGACCGGGGTGGGACCCTTCTGGCCGCCACCGCCGCCCATGGTCACAGCCTTCGGCGGGAGCTTGGGTGGGGGTGGGGGGACATCGATTGAGAGAACGGGGACGGGCTTCGGCTTGGCGATGATGCCGGTCTGGCGTGCAGCGATCCAAAGCACGAGAAGGATGATGCCGACGTTGATGACCGTCGAAATGGCGATTGAGGTGGGGTCGCGCTTGACCGCCATGCGGTCGACGACGGCGATGGGCTGCGAGGTGAGTTCGAGCGGCGGAAGCTTTTTCGGGAAGAAGACGTCACGAATGCTCTCGGTGAGGGACGAGAAGATGCCCTGCTCTGCGGCCTTGTTTTCGCCGGAGAGAGTGACGTCATTGAGTGGACGAAGTACGGGTGCGGACGGCTGGGAGGACCTGCCTGAACCAAAATCCGGCCCCTCGTTGGGGGGCAGAAGAGGATTGTTCGCCATAAACTCCAATATTCGGGCCGCGCGGTCTGGCCGCGTGTGCTCGCCTTCATCCTTTTGTTTACGTTTCCGGTCTGTTGCCGGTTCGGTGTGCAGCGAGAATTACGAGGTTTCGTACTGGCCAACCCTTATTTTACAAAGTTTCACGGAAGCGCGTTTGCTGAACGGTTTGACGTTGGGAGTGAGGGAGATGTCTCTCCTGACGGGAGGAGAATTGTTAGCGAAACTTCATGAGAAACAGGATGCGGTTCATAAGCCGATACAATGAAGGTTTGGAGCGAGGATTTTCGATGGCGGGGGTGGCGGCAGGAATGGCGGACAGCACGACGGCAACGGCTGGGGTTGAGAATGCGGCGAATGCGAAGCCTCTGAAGGCGACGCTGAACCTGCCGGAGACGGCGTTTGCGATGAAGGCGAACCTGCCGCAGAACGAGCCGCCGCGGCTGGCGGGTTGGGTTGCCGAGGATTTGTACGGGCAGATTCGCAAGGCGCGCGAGGGTGCGCCGAAGTACATCCTGCACGACGGCCCGCCGTACGCCAACGGCGCGATTCACCTGGGGCACGCGCTGAACAAGTGCATCAAGGACTTTGTCGTAAAGACGAAGACGATGGCGGGGTTCGACTCGCCGTATGTGCCGGGATGGGACTGCCACGGGCTGCCGATCGAGATCAAGGTGGATGAGCAGCTGGGGCGCAAGAAGCTGGAGATGCCCGCTGTGAGCGTGCGCCGGGCGTGCCGCGAGTATGCGCAGAAGTATGTGGATCTGCAGCGTTCGCAGTTCGAGCGGATCGGGGTGTTTGGGCGCTGGAACAATCCGTACTTGACGATGTCGTTCGAGTACGAGGCGCGAATTCTTGAGACGTTCTATGAGTTCTTTGAGCAGGGGTTTGTTTACAAGGGGCTGAAGCCGGTGTTCTGGTGCATCCACGACCAGACCGCGCTGGCGGAGGCCGAGGTGGAGTATGAAACGCATACTTCGCCGAGTATTTATGTGCGCTACAAATTGACGTCGGACGCTTCGCTAATCGACGGCGCGCTTTCCGGCCGTGAGGTGTACACGATCATCTGGACGACGACGCCGTGGACGATCCCTGCGAGCCAGGCCGTGGCGTTCAACCCGGAGATGGAGTACGTGGCGTTGTCCGAGGGTGCGGGTGAGCCGGTTTACATCGTCGCGGGCGCGCTGCGGGACGAGGTGGAGAAGCGTTGCGGGTTAGCAGTCGCAGCCGAGCCCGTGGCGCGATTCAAGGGGGTTCGGCTGGATGGTGTGACATTTGCCCATCCGTTTCTGGAACGTTCCGTTCTGGGAGTCAACGCGTCGTATGTGACGGCCGACCAGGGAACGGGTGCCGTGCATACGGCGCCGGCGCATGGTGTGGACGACTTCTACACCGGCAAGAAGTATGGGCTGCCGGAGTTGCAGTATGTGGACAATGCGGGGCGACAGAAGAATACGCCAGCGGTTGGCGGGGAGGAGCATCAGCCGTTTGAAGGGCTGACGGTCTTCGAATCGAACAAGGTGATCACGCAGAAGCTGCGCGAGCACGGCGCGCTGCTGAGTGCGAGCGAGTTCGAGCACAGCTATCCGCATTGCTGGCGTTGTCACAACCCCGTCATCGTCAGAGCGACAGAACAGTGGTTTATCGGGATGGAGACGCCGATCCCGAATGAAGATGTCAGCGAGACGACCTTTCGGCAGGCGGCGCTGGACGCGATCAAGACGGTGGTCTGGGATCCGTCATGGGGCGAGGAACGTATCTCGAACATGATTGCGACGCGACCGGACTGGTGTATCTCGCGCCAGCGCATCTGGGGCGTGCCGATCGCGGTGTTTCTGTGCAACAAATGCCATCAGCCACTGATGGATCAGGCCGTAAATGCGGGCGTGGTCGAGCTGTTCCAGCGCGAATCGGCCGATGCCTGGTATGTGAAGACGCCGGCGGAGATGCTGCCGGATGGAATTGTGTGTGCCGGCTGCGGCAATGCGGATAAGGCTGAGTTTCGCAAGGAGATGGACATTCTCGACGTGTGGTTCGAGAGTGGCGCCAGCTGGCATGCGGTGCTTGAACAGGAGCCGGAGCTGCGCTTCCCTGCCGACCTGTATACGGAGGGCGGGGATCAGCATCGCGGGTGGTTTCACTCGTCGCTGCTGGAGTCGGTGGCGCTGCGCGGGATTGCGCCGTACCGCAAGGTCGCCACTTCAGGATGGACGCTCGATGAGCAGGGGCGCGCGTTTTCGAAGTCGCTCGGCAATGGCGTTGACCCCGTAGACGTCGCCAAGCGCCTTGGCGCAGAAATCGTGCGGCTTTGGGTGGCGTCGGTGGACTTCCGCGAGGACGTGGCGGCGAGCGAGAACCTGATGCAGCGCGTCTCCGACAACTACCGGAAGCTGCGGAATACGCTGCGGTTTTTGCTGGGCAACATTCACGACTTCGACCCGGCGTGCGATGCGGTTGGGTTTGCGGCGATGGAGCCGCTGGATCAGTACATCCTGGCGCGGACTGCGGAGCTCGACGCAAAGATTCGTTCGGCGTACGACGACTTCGAGTTCCACCGGTCGTATCACGCGCTGAACGAGTTTGTGAATACGGACCTCTCCGCGCTTTATCTTGATGTGCTGAAGGACCGGCTGTATACGTTTGCGCCGAATGCGCCGGCCCGGCGTAGCGCGCAGACGGCGCTGTGGCGGATTGCCGAGGCGCTGACGCGTTTGATTGCGCCGATTTTGAGCTTTACGGCGGATGAGGTATGGGGCTATCTGCCGAAGGTTGAGGGACGCGAAGCGAGCGTGCACCTGGCGCTTTTCCCGGACCTGGCGGATATTGTTCCGGGCAGCGAGGCGGGGTTGGAGGCGGAGTGGGAGAAGCTGCTGAGTATCCGGAGCGTGGTTTTGAAGGCTCTGGAAGCTGCCAGGGCAGACAAAGTTATCGGGAAATCTCTTGAGGCGTGGGTCGCGATTCAAGTGCATTCCACCCGCAGCGAAGTTCTAAGTCTGCTCAAGAAATATGAAAGCCAGCTCGAAGAACTCTTCAACGTTTCACACATCCAATTGAGCTCCTATACTTCCAACCCAGACCACGTCCCAGAGAGTGGCATTTCGATTCAGGTGGGGGCATCTGCGGCGGCGAAGTGCGAACGCTGCTGGCGGTACGTCGAAGAGGTGGGCCGGGATGGGCGATTCCCTACCGTGTGTCTGCGCTGTGCGGATGCGCTGGAGGCGATTGGGTTTGCGCCTTATGGAACTGGCGATACGAAGTAAGCACCGGTTCAAGAAAGACCGGAAACAGGTTTTGATCAGCTGTCAGCTCTAAGCTTTGAGCTGACAGCTGATTGCTTCAAAAATCGAACGTTTGGGAGAACGATGGCGGGTTTGGAGATTGTGCACAGGCGGACGGGGCGGGATTCGCGTCCGTGGCTTCTGGTAATCGCGGCGGTGGTGATCCTGTTTGACCGGCTGACAAAAAACTGGGTGGGCGCCAATGTGCCGCGCGGGCATTTCATCACGGTGATTCCGGGGTTCTTTCGCATCTCGCACGTGTTCAATACGGGCGCGGCGTTTTCGTTGTTTGAGCAGGCCTCGCCAAAGCTGGTGCGGAACTGCCTGATCGGGTTTTCGTTTGTCGCCATCATCGTGGTGCTGGGGATGATCTGGCAGGTGGGCCGGCGCTGGTCGGCTACGGGTGTGGCGCTGGGGTTGATCCTGGGCGGCGCGATTGGGAACCTTTACGACCGCTGGAAGTATGAGTATGTGGTCGACTTCCTTGAAGTGAAGATCGTGCACTACCACTGGCCGGACTTCAATGTGGCGGACTCGTGCATTGTGGTGGGCGCGTGCCTGCTGCTGCTGGAGATCTTCCGGGCGCAGCCTTCGGAGAACTAAGCTCCGGCCGTGGCCTGAAGTTGCTCGTACAACTGGCTGAGATACAGGTCGGCTGCGGCGCGGAGTCGGTCTGAAGCAGCGGCCTGCTTGGTCGCCGAATCCGGGCGGTGCAGGCTCTGCGGAGCCTTGGCGTCGTGCTGCGAGGCGGCGGCCATCAGGGGGAGTTCCGCGGGCGGAATGCTGAAGTGGGCGGCAATCTTGCCGGTCAACGCGTCCGGCAGTTCCGAATAGTTGAGGAGCAAGGCTTCCGGTTCCCGCGCGTGCGCCAGCGCTACGCGGCAGAGGCTTGCGATGGCCTGCGCCCAGTAGGTTTCGATGTGGGGTGGTTGCCAGTCGGCGCGGCGAAGAGCGAAGGTTTCGGGCGCGAGCAGGCCAGGCACCAGCCAGGAGCCGGGGATGCGCTGGTGTGAGACGAGCACTTCGACCGGGTTGCGGTAGAGAAAGACCCACGAGGTGTGCGGGAAGGCCTCGCGGATGAGGTCGAAGTGCATGATTTGCCAGGGTTCCAGCTTGAGGTAGCAGGCCTGCTCGGGACCGGTGCGCGGCTGCGCGATGGCGGAGACGAGGGCTTTGAGCCACTGAATGCGGATTTCTCGCGGGAGATGGCTCGCACGGAGCACGTCGTCGAGCGGCGGGGCTTCCGAGGCGACGACGTTGGCGGGGCTGGCGGCGAGCATCTGCGCCAGCAAGGTGGAGCCGCAGCGCGAGATGTGGAAGATGAGTCCGCGGACTGGCAAGCCGGGGCGTTTTTCGGCGTGGTGCAGCAGGTCATCGACAGAGGTTTCGAGCCTGTGGTGATTGGGTTGGCAGCGGTTGTGCTGGAGGGTCTGCTCGTAGAAGGGATGGATGAGGCGGTTGGGGCCGAGGTAGCTCCACTCGATTAGGGGGCCGGCGGCGCGCCCATGAAGTTGAGCAGGGATGAAATTTTGCAGTTCGAGCATCGTGCCCAGCATAGCTGAGTCGACTTAGAGACAGGTCGATTCGCTTTCGGGGACGTTTCTATTCGACAATAGAGAGTGGCCATGATCGAAGAGATGACGCAAGTGGAAGCGCCGGCGGGTGAGCCGGCTGCGGTGGGGGCGGGGATGGGTGCGGAAGCGAACGACCGCATTACGATCCGTGGGGCGAGGACGCACAACCTGAAGGGCGTGGACGTCGACATTCCGCATAACGCGCTGACGGTGGTGTCGGGGGTTTCGGGGTCGGGCAAGTCGTCGCTGGCGTTCGATACGGTGTATGCCGAGGGGCAGCGGCGGTATGTGGAGTCGCTTTCCGCGTATGCGCGGCAGTTTCTGGAGCGGATCGAGAAGCCGGACGTGGATCATATCGACGGGCTGGCGCCGGCGATTGCGATCAAGCAGAAGAACCAGACGCGCAATCCGCGCTCGACCGTGGCTACGGCGACTGAGATCTACGATTACCTACGGCTGCTGTTTGCGCGCTGCGGGACAGTGACTTGCCTGCACTGCGGCGGTGTCGTCAAGCGGGATTCCGTAGATGAGATTGTTGAGACATTGGCGAAGCTGGACGAAGGGACGCGCGTGTATGCGCTGTTTCCGATTGTGCGCGCCGAGGTGAAGATCGAGCCGCTGGTGGGCTCATCGACCGAGGTGGTGGAGGCTGCGAAACCGGCGCGTAAGACGGCGGCGAAGAAGACCGCGGCGAAGAAGAGCGGGAACATTGCGGCGGAGACGCTGACCGAGGCGCTGAAGGAACGGCTGCTGGAGCTGCGGCGGCGCGGCTTCAATCGGCTGTATCAAGCTGGGGCGATTGTTGAGTTTTCGACGCCGGAGTCGCTGCTGGAGCTGGATTTCTCGAAGCCGATCTTCGTGCTGGCGGACCGGCTGGCGCTCTCTGCGGAAGTGCGCTCGCGGTTGGTGGACGCGATCGAGACGGGCTATCGCGAGGTTGGGGAGATTCGGTTTTTGACGGTGCCGCGCGAGGGCGACGGCGTCGAGTACAGGTATTCTTCGGCGTTTGAGTGTACGACCTGCCACCGGGCGTATCGGGAGCCGGAGCCGCGGCTGTTTTCGTTCAACAATCCGTTTGGGGCTTGCCCGCGGTGCCAGGGATTTGGAAACACGATCGACTTCGATCCGGGGCTGATCGTTCCGGACCGGTCGAAGACGCTGGATGAGGGTGCGGTGCATCCCTGGACGACGACGAAGTACAGGCCGTTCCACGGGGTGATGATCCGGTTTGCGAAGACGGCGGGCGTGCCGACGAATGTTCCGTGGTTCGATTTGACGGCGGCGCAGCAAAGGCTCATTGAGGATGGCGGGGGCAGCTACCCGGGGATTCGCGGGTTCTTTGCGGAACTCGATCGCAAGAAGTACAAGCTGCATGTGCGCGTGTTTTTGTCGAAGTACCGCGGGTACGCGACGTGCCCGGATTGCCGGGGGACGCGCTTGCGGGCTGAAGCCCGGGCGGTGCTCTTACAGGGCAGGAATATCTCGGAGGTGGTTGCCCTTACGATTACGGAGGCGACCGAGTTCTTCGACTCGCTGGCGCTTTCGCCCTCGCAGATGGAGATTGCGGGCAAGGTGCTTGAGGAAGTGCGGCAGCGGACGCACTTTCTGGAGCAGGTTGGGTTGGAGTACCTGACGCTCGACCGCCTGTCGTCGACCCTGTCGGGCGGCGAGTCGCAGCGGATTCAGCTTGCGACTTCGTTGGGATCGCGGCTGGTGGGTGCGCTGTATGTGCTGGATGAGCCGTCGATCGGGCTGCATACGCGGGATACGGCGAAGCTGATTCACATTATGGAAGAGCTGCGGGATCTCGGGAATACGATCCTGGTCGTCGAACACGATCCGGATGTGATTCGCGCGGCGGATTACCTGCTCGACCTGGGACCGGGTGCGGGCGAACTGGGCGGGCAGCTGCTGGCAGCCGGGACGGTTGGCGAGGTGATGCGGGATCCGAACAGCATCACGGGCAAGTACCTGAGCGGGCGGCTGACGATTCCTGTGCCGAAGGTGCGGCGGGAGCCTGGGCGCGAGCACCTGAAGCTGAAGGGTGCGCGGATCCATAACCTGCGTGGAGTCGACCTGGATATTCCGCTGGGGCTGCTTTGCTGTGTGACGGGGGTTTCGGGGTCGGGGAAATCGACGATTGTGCACCAGGTGCTGTATCGCGCGCTGCAACATGCGCTGGGGCAGACCGAGGGTGCGGACCCGACGGCGCTCTACCGCGAGCTTTCGGGGACGCAACATCTGAACGACGTCGTGCTGGTCGATCAGTCGCCGATTGGGCGCACGCCGCGTTCGAACCCGGTGACGTACATCAAGGCGTTCGACGATATTCGCGCGCTGTTTGCGGCGCAGCCGGATGCGAAGCGCAAGAACTACGGGCCGGGGGCGTTTTCGTTCAACGTGCCCGGCGGCCGCTGCGATGTGTGCGAGGGCGACGGCACGGTGACGGTGGAGATGCAGTTTCTCGCCGATATCGAGCTGCCGTGCGAAGAGTGCGGCGGTACGCGGTACAAGGCGGCCATCCTGGACGTCAAATACAAAGGCAAAAACATCTTTGATGTGCTGAGCATGACGGTGAAGGAGGCGCTGGTCTACTTCGCCGGGCACCCGCGCATCGTGGACAAGCTGTATGTGCTGGAAGAGGTCGGTTTGGGGTATGTGAGGCTGGGGCAGTCGGCGACGACGCTTTCGGGTGGTGAAGCGCAGCGGGTGAAGCTGGCGTCGCACCTGGCGACGGCGCGCAGCGTGATGAACAAGAATGCGAATGTGGAGGCGGCGGTGAAGGCGCGCAGCCGCACGCTGTACATCCTGGATGAGCCGACGACCGGGCTGCATTTTGATGATGTGGCGAAGCTGCTGGCAGCGTTTCGGAAGCTGATCGAGGGGGGTGGGTCGCTGCTGGTGATCGAGCACAACCTGGATGTGATCAAGTCCGCGGATTGGGTGATCGATATGGGGCCGGAGGGTGGGAATGCCGGTGGGCAGGTGGTTGCCGTGGGGACGCCGGAGGAGATTGTGGCTTGTGAGCGGAGCCATACGGGGCATTGGCTGGGGCCGGTTTTGAAGGCGGAAAGTGGGGTTTTAGCTTGAGGCGCGGGCTGGTTCGTTTTAGCGGTGGACCCACTCATCGCGTGAAGCAGAGACGCGATGAATGGGGCACGGGTAGATTCCCGGCAAGCATGGCTTTGGTGAGTTTGCTGCTTGCTACGGGAGCTATGGCGCAGGATTTCAGTCATGGGCAGAAGGTGGATGGGCCGCAGGCACCGGCGATCGTAGCGGCGAACGATGCGCTGGCGGCGCATGATTGGGCCAAGGCTGTGAAGCTGTTGAAGCCGCTGGCGGAGGCTGATCCGAAGAATGCGCAGTTGCTGTATGACCTGGGATCGGCCGAAGATGCGCTCGACCAGGAAGCGCCGGCGGAGGCGAGTTACCGGGCCTCGATTCTCGATGCCGGCGGGTACCTGGAGCCGCGGCTCGCGCTGGGTTTGCTGCTGGCGCGCCAGGGAAAGATGGAGGATGCGCGCGCGGAGCTGAACGCGGCGGCCTCCATTGCAAACGGCGACAAGCTGTTGCGGGCGAGGGCGCTGCGGGCGATGGCCCGGATCGATGAAAAAACGAGGCCATCGGACGCCAGGGATGAGTTACTGGCCGCGCTGGCGATCTCGCCCGAGACGCCGGAGGATACGCTAATGACGGCGGAGCTGGCGGAGAGCGCCGGCGGCGGCGAGGCGGCGGCTGAGATGGCGTACAAGCGGCTGCTGACCGAGCAGCCCGGCGACCCGGATGCGACGGCGTCGCTGGCGCACCTGATGATGAAGCAGAAGCGCTACAGCGACGCGGAGAAGCTGCTGACGGCTGGACTTGCAGCGCATCCGGGCGATGTGGACATGTCCATCCAACTGGCGGAGGTTTATGTCGCCGAGGAGAAGACTGCACAGGCGCTGCCGCTGGTCGAGAGCCTGCATACGGCCAATCCGAAGGAGGCCGGCGTGACGCGCCTGCTGGCTGAGCTGTATGTGGACGGCAAGGATTACGACCATGCCGAGCCTCTGCTGGCTACGCTGGTTGCGAAGAATCCGAATGATGGTGCGCTTGTCGACCTGGAGGCGGAGGCGTTGCTGCATCAGCGGCAGACGCTGGCGGCGCAGCGGCTTTTGATCCGGGTGGTAGCCGATCCGGCATTTTTTGCGAGCACCGACGACTGGGGTTTGGCGGCGGCGGATCTGGCGTTTGCGGCGTCGGAAAACGATGAACCAGGGCTGGTACTGCAAGTTGTGCAGAATCGTGCTAAAGTTTTGCCACCTACCGCGCCGATCTTGTTTCTATCGGCTATTTCGGAAGACAAGCTGCACCACGTACGAAACGCGATTGAGGCATACAAAAACTTCCTGGATGCATCTAACGGCGCAAATCCCAACGAAGAGTTCGAAGCACGCCATCGGCTCGTCGCACTCGACCACATGAAGTAAGACGTAACGGATCCCCGGACAGCAGGTGCACCATGAGAAGCACGGTTGCCAGCGTCGTAGTTGCCCTTCTCCTCTTTCTCCCCTGTGCCTGCAGTGCCGCCAGCCATGACGACCTGGCCACGGATTCTGCGGGACTTCAACAATTGGAACAGCGAGCCCAGCATGCCGAGACGCGGGAACAGGCCTTCCTGTACACCGAACTGGTGCAGGCGTATACCCAGATGGCCGGCAAGCAGATGGCGGACGGCGACATGGTGCATGCCAGCGCGACGCTGCAGCGAATCCAGCACTTCGCCGGGCTGATCCATAGCGGTCTCGCAAAAGATGCCAGGAAGGTGAAAGACGCGGAGATGATGATGCATGCAGCGAGCTTCCGGCTGAAGCAGTGCCTGCGTGCGGCCTCCGATGAAGACCAGCCGGCGATTGCCTCTACCCTGAAAGCAGTGGACAAGGTGCACGAAGAGCTGCTCGCGCAGGTCTTCGCGCACTGACCATGCGGCGCGTCGCTCGTTTCGCCTGGCTGGCGCTTGCCTGCCTTCTCTTCCTTGGTGCGGCGCAGCTTCGGTTGCGTGCGCAGGAGCGGGAACCAACACTGACTGATGCCGAGATCGACAAGCTGCGGGAGCTTGCGCCGGAGTATCCGGAGCGGGTGATGGCATTTGTCGGCTTCCTGAACCAGCGCGCGGATGAGATCGAGAAACTGAATGCTGGTAAGCGGAAGCCAGGCCGCGAAGAGGATATTCACGACCTGATGCAGCAGATGACCGGCATTCTGGACGATCTGGACGACAACCTGGACGAGTACAGCAAGCACCACAACGACGTGCGCAAGGTGCTACCAAAGCTGGTTGCGGCGACCGAACGCTGGGGCACCGTGCTGCGATCGCCGGCCGAGGACCAGCAGTACAGCGTGCAGCGCAAGCTTGCGCTGGAGTCGTTACAGGACGTGCATCAGTCCGCGACGGAGATGATCGCGGAGCAGGCGGCATGGTTCAAGGATCACCCGCCGCCGAAGCCCAGCGGCAAGTCGGGATCGGGATAGATTCATTCTGCGGCGGCCGCCGGAGTAGGCGTTCGACGCATCGGCAGATTAGGGCCTTGAAGACCTTAGAACCATGGCAGCGCTCTTCATCCGGAAGTCAGCTGCCGGCTGGCAGGTGGTCATGCCGGTTCGGCGTACCTGCCCGGTCGCCGGATCGGTCGTGGAGTACTCGTAGGCGCGGACGGTGTAGCAGGTCTTCGGCGCGAGGCTGCTGCCCGGTGCCAGCAGCGTGATGGAGGCCGCCGGAACCGACTCCTGCAGTGCCGGCTTCAGGGTGAAAGGAAGACTCTTCTGGTGCAAGGGCTCGCCGAACGTGGTGCAGACCGTGGGCAGCGCGCAGGGATGACGAGGGTCGAAGTGAGGAGCGGGCTGCGCGGGTTCCGTCCGCGTCTGCGGTGCGGAGGCGCTTTGCGCGGCGGCGAACGCGGCGGAAAGGATCAGGGGAAGAACGGCGAGGTACGGATAGCTCAAACGGCTCATGGAATGCTCCTCCGTGCAGATTCAAGGCGTGCTGGTTGGACGCTGGCAACCCGCATTCGTTGTGCCGTGCCTAGTGTACACAGGGCCTATTGGTAGACTGAAGGTCTCGTGTCTGCCGCGCTGATCGCCATCTTCGAAGAGGAATACCGGGAGCTTCGGCCACGTGCTCCGATGCCTGAGTTCGATATCCGCTTCCGCAGGTTTACCTCGCTGAACACGACCATTCGTCTGCGCGAGGGCGTGCTGCATGTGCGGCTTTCGGACCTGCTGGAGGCTTCGCCTGAGAGCGTGCACCGGGCGATCGCGCACATTCTGCTGGCGAAGTTGTACCGTAAGCCGATCGCGGCGGCGGCTTCGGACCGCTATCGGCGGTATGTGTCGTCCGAGGCTGTTCTCAAGGGCGCGGAGCACATTCGCCAGACGCGGGGGCGGAAGCGCATCTCGTCGCCGGTGGGCCGGTACTACCACCTGGAAGAGGTCTTCGAGAGCCTGAACCTGCGGTTCTTCCACGGGCTGCTGGGGCGTCCGACGCTGACGTGGTCGGCGCATGCGGCGAAGCGGATGCTGGGCCACTACGACGCTGCGCACAATACGATCGTGGTTTCGCGTGTCTTTGACCGGCCGGATACGCCGCGCTGTGCCATTGAGTATCTGCTGTACCACGAGATGCTGCACCTGAAGCATCCCGTGCGGGTCAAGGCGGGACGCCGGTGCGTGCATTCACGCGAGTTCCAGGCCGAGGAGCGGCTATTTCCGGAGCTGGATGAGGCGAAGGAGTATTTGAAGCGGATTTGAGGGCGAGCTGGCGGTGCTGAGAAGTCCTACGTCCCATGTCTCAAAGTCGAGACATGGGGCACCCGGGCGGTAGGCCGTCGTGGGTCGAGACATGGGGCACCCGGGTGTTAGGCGGGCGAGGGAGAACTGGTGTTGGAGTGTTCGGAGGCGGGTAGCGCGGCGCCGCCTATGGGTGGATTGCGGCGGACGGCGAACATCAGGATCGCGCCGACGATAGCGCTGGCGGCGGCGGCGACTTGCGCGTTTGACATGGTGTGGTGGAAGTAGAGTCGCGGGTTGATGCGGTAGAACTCGACCAGGAAGCGGGCGGTGCCGCTGAGCACGAGATAGAGGCCGGTAAGCCAGCCGAGCGGCTTGGCGCGGCGTCCGAGATGCCAGATTGCCCACGCGATCAACATCGCCGCTGCAAACTCCCAAATTGGCGTGGGCAGGACTGCGGCGTTCGGCGGACTGGGCCGGACGAGTGCATTCTTTGCCATGTGCACACCCATCCAGGAGGTGGTGTTGCGGCCGTAGTCCCCATCGCCGGAGGTGAGGCAGCCGATGCGTCCCACGCCGTACCCGATGGCGGCGGCCGGCGCGGCGAGGTCCAGCATGCGAACGCCGGCGCGAAAGCCCATGAGGCCGTTGGGCTTCGCGACCTTGCCCTGCCAGAGCAGCATCGCGATACCGGCGAGCAAGCCACCGAACCAGGCGAAGCCGGCGCGCAGCCATTCCAAAAAGCCTCCGACGACCTCCATAGGGTGGGCGCTGCCGGGCAGAAGAATCTGGTGCACGGTCAGACGCAACTCCAGCGGCGATTGCAGTTCGTGCCAGAGCTTCGCACCTACGATGCCGGCGAGCAGCACGAAGACGACGACGTTCATCGCGTCCGCATCCACGCCATCCCGCTCGAAGGTAAAGTGCAGCGTAATGCCGGCGAAGACGGCCGCAAGCCAGACGAGCAGGCCGAAGGTGCCGAGTTCAAAGGTGCCGATGTGAATGAAGGGGTACATGATCCTCGCTTGGGGCCTGAGCGCACAGATTCTGGTGCGGCTGAAGAACGGCCTAATGAAAGTATAGACGCGATAACGGAGAAGCTCCGCGCGTGGAGCTATTCCGCACCTTGGTCACGGTTTTCGCACGCGGGACTCTCCACGGCCGGGCGCAAAAAGGGGTAACCTTAGACACATGCCCTTGAACCCGCCCGCCCCGCAGAATCCTGTCGCCAGTGCTTCATTTCCGAGTGCTTCCACGATGGAAGTTTTGTTCACCCAGGCTGAGATCGCCGACCGCGTGAAGGCCATCGGCGAAGAGATTTCATCCGATTACGCGGGAGAATCCATCGTGCTGATCGGCGTGTTGAAGGGTGCCGCCATCTTCCTGGCGGATCTTTCGCGGCAGATTACCGTAAGCAATACCTTCGATTTCGTCGCCGTCTCGAGCTATGGGCGGGCGCGGGTCTCGTCGGGCGCTGTCAAGCTGATCAAGGACATCGACAACCCGATTGAGGGCAAGCACGTGATCCTGGTCGAGGATATTTTGGACACCGGCCTGACGCTGAGCTACCTTCGTGGGCTGATGCTGCAGCATAAGCCGGCCTCGCTGAAGATTGCGACGTGCCTGGACAAGCCGGAGCGGCGGCTGGTGCCGATCGAGGCCGACTATGTGGCCTTCAAGATTCCCAACCGATTTGTGATTGGCTACGGGATGGACTTCGCGGAGATCTACCGGAACATCCCTGACATCCGGCTCTTCCCGGAAGAGTTAGCCGGGCATTAGACAAGGACTCTCTATGAGCTCGAACGCTCCTCTGATCGAACGTCCGGAAGCGCTGCAGGTTCTGCTGGAAGCCTCTTCCCTTCTCTTGAAGGCGACGAGCGAAAGCGAATCGGTCTCGCAGATTCTCGATCTGGCGCTCTCTCTGCTGGGCGCGGATGCGTATGCGGTCTGGCGTGAGTTCGATGAGGGACGCACCTGGCGCATCATTGCGAAGCGGGGGCTCTCCGAACGCTACCGGACGGAGATGGCGGCGCTCGATTCCGTACCGCGATCGGTGTGGACGATCGAAGATATACAGGCCGACGATCGCCTTCGCGGCCTGCGCGGGCACTACGACGACGAAGGCATCCGCAGCCTGTTAGTGGTGCCATGGAAGCTGGGGACTTCGATCAGCGGCACGATCGTCTTCTACTGGAGATCTCCGCGGAGGTTCAGTCCCGACGATGAAACCTACGCGTGTGCGCTTTCGAACATGTCGGCCGCTGCGCTGAACCGGCGGGAGCTGCAGGAGCAGAGCGCGCGCGAAAAGCGTAGGCTCTCCTTCCTCGCGGAGGCGAGCGCGGTCCTGGCTTCCTCCCTCGACTACGAGGCTACGCTGCAACGCGTCGCACAGCTTTCCGTGCCGGAGATCGCGGACTGGTGCACGGTCCATATTGTGGAAGACGGCGTTATATCGCGGCTTGTAGTCGCACATGCCGATCCTTCGATGAACCAGTTTATCGAGGAGTATGCGCGCCAGTACCCGGAGCAAATTCAGCCGGAAAGCGGATTGGGCAAGCTGCTGCGGACGGGTGAGACGGAGTTCTTCGCGCACATTACGGACGAGATGCTGGTGCAGGGCACCCGGGACGAGCAGCACCTTGCCATGATTCGAAAGCTGGGCCTGAACTCGAGCATTCTGGTGCCGCTGATCTCGCGGGGCAAAGTGCTGGGAGCGATTCGGCTGCTGGCCGGTGGCGACCAGCGCTTCTACGATGAAGAGGATGTTCAACTGGCGCAGGATTTGGCGCGCCGAGCTGCCGTTGCGGTTGAAAATGCGAGGCTGCACCGGGCCGTGCTCGAACAGCAGACCGAGCTTCGGCTCTCCCACGCGGCGGCCCACATGGGCAACTGGAGCTGGGATCTGCGCGATCAATGCGTCGTCTGGTCAGAAGAATTCAAGGCGTTGCATGGGCTTTCGCCCGACGGAAACCCGACCATCGACGAGGCGTTTGCGATGCTGCATGAGGAGGATCGCGAGCGCGTCTCGGCCGAACTGCAGCGCGTGATCGAGTCAAACGAGATTCAGTTCTCTTACGATCACCGGACGATCACCGCGGATGGACGGACGATCTGGTTGCAGAATCGCGGTCGCGTGAAACGCGATGCTCACGGTAAGGCGCTGCAGATCTCGGGGCTTTCGATCGACATTACGGAGTCGCGCCTGGCCGAGCAGATGCTGCGCCGCACCGAGAAGCTGGCGGCCGCGGGACGGCTCGCCGCAACCGTGGCGCACGAGGTCAACAATCCGCTGGAGGCGCTGGTCAACCTGGTCTACCTGGCGCAGGCAGCGGAGGGTCTGCCGGAGGAGGCGGCGGACCACCTGCGCATCGCCGACGGCGAGTTGCGGCGCATGGCGCATATCGTGCGGCAGACGCTAGGGTTTTACCGCGAATCGACCATCGCTCAGGCTGCCGATCTGGTGCAACTCGTAGCCGAGGTGCTGGATCTGTACCGCTCGCGCGCAGTAACCCGGGGCATCAGCCTGGCACAGGATGGAACGGAAGCGGAGCTGATCGCGCACATCAACGGCGGCGAGATCAAACAGGTAGTCGCGAATCTGATCTCGAACGCGATCGATGCGACACCGCCGGGCGGAAGCGTTGCGGCAACGGTGCGACGCTCCGGCGATCTGCTTGAGATTGTGGTGACGGATACCGGGAGCGGGATCTCAGAGGAGAGCCGCAAGCACCTGTTTGAACCGTTCTTCACGACGAAGAACGATGTGGGCACGGGGCTGGGACTGTGGGTTTCGAAGGGGATTGTCGAGAAGCATGGCGGCCGGATCTCGGTCGACCCCGTCGGTACGGTCGGCACGGTAGTTCGGTTTTCGCTGCCCGTGAAGCAGCTGAGCGCATAGGTTTTTTTGTTGGATTCAATTCGCTCTATCTCCCTGGGGGAACACGTTTGAAAGACTTTTGCTTTTTCGCCATGTTGACTGCGTCTCTATTCTGCGTGGGTTTCAGTAGAGCGCAAGAGCTTGCGCACGTCGTACAAACCGGCAGCCGGGCGCAGTTGCTCGTGGGCGGCAAGCCGTTCCTGATTCGTGGTGGCGAGTTGGGGAACTCGTCGGCAGGGACGGCGGCGCAGGCGGATAGCGTACTGCCGCGCGTGGCGAAGCTCCATGTGAATACGGTGCTGATGCCGGTGGCGTGGGAGCAGATGGAGCCGGTGGAGGGCAGCTACGACTTCAGCATTCTCGACCATTGGATCGACGTAGCGCGCGAGCAGCATCTGCACCTGATGCTGCTTTGGTTCGGAAGCTGGAAGAACGGCTACTCGGAGTACGCGCCCGACTGGGTGAAGCGCGATACGAAGCGGTTTCCGCGAGCGATTGCCGCGGATGGGACCGGGACCGAGATTCTATCGACGCTGGGCGCGGAGACGCTGAAGGCGGATAGCCGTGCCTTCGCGGCGTTGATGACGCACGTGAAGCAGAAGGACGCGGCACAGCAGACGGTGCTGATGGTGCAGGTGGAGAACGAAGTCGGATTCTTCGGGCGGGGTGGGCGCGACCGGTCGGCGGAAGCGAACAGGCTCTTTGCGGAGCGGGTGCCCGAGGACCTGGTGCGTGGGCTCGAGGCGCGGCGGGAGATGCTGACGCCCGAGTTGCGGAACCACTTTCAGCCCACGGGCGGAAGCTGGGCGGAGGTGTTCGGCGAGGCGGCGGACGAGGTCTTCATGGCCTGGCACTATGCGCGGTTTATCGGGCAGGTGGCGGCTGCGGGCAAGCATTCATACGCGCTGCCGATGTACCTGAACGCACAGTTGCCGGCCGCGCAGGAACGTGCGGGCGAGTATCCGAGCGGCGGGTCGCACCCTTACTACCAGGATGTGTACCGGCTGGGTGCGTCGGCGGTCGACTTCTTCGCGCCGGATATCTACTGGCCGGACTTTGCGTACTGGGTGGGGCGGTATGCGGCTGCGGGCAATCCGGTGTTTGTGCCGGAAGCACGCATGGATGCGGCGCCTTACAACGCGCTGTATGCGTATGGGCAGGCGGATGCATTCGGGTTCTCGCCGTTCGATATCGATGGGTTGCAGGCGGCCGGTGGGAAAGAGCCTGCGATGGCGCAGACGTTTGCAGCCGTCGAAGATCTGGAGGCCTTGCTGGTTCCGGCGCAGGCGGCGGGCAAGACCCGCGGAGTGGTGCTGCACGCTGACAGCGCGCGGCCGACGCAGACGGTTGCTTTGGGTGGCTACCTGATGGAAGCGGCGCTTGCTCGGACGTGGCCGGCGCGGACGCTGGCGGAGACAGATGGCGCGATGCTGGTGATCGAGACTGCGCCGGATGAGTTTTACATTGCCGGCCGAGGACTGACCGTCAACTTCACTCGCGACCCGGACATGGACGGCAAGCTGGCGGGGATTGCGAGCATCGAGCGGGTGAAGAAGGTTGACGGCGCGTGGGTGACGGTGGAGCGGGAGAACGGCGACCAAAGCAACCAGGGGCGGCAGTTGATGCTGGACGCCAACGATATGGGCATCTTCCGGGTGAAGCTCTATGCGGCAGCCCGGTGAGCTGATCGGTCGCAAATGCTTCAGTTTTGATGCTGTAATATTCGCTTTCTATTCGCTATACTGAAGCTGGCATCCAACGGCGTGGCGATGATGACGGTTCAGCAGAAGCTCGAGATTCTAGCGGATGCGGCGAAGTACGATGCGTCGTGTGCGTCGTCGGGGGCGAAGCGGGCGGGCAACGGCGAGGGCGTGGGGCACTCCGATGGAATGGGCATCTGCCACTCGTATACGCCGGACGGACGATGCGTCTCGCTGCTGAAGATTCTGCTGACGAACTACTGCACTTATGACTGCGTCTTTTGCGTGAACCGGGTTTCGTCGGATATTCGACGGGCTCGGTTTTCGGTGGAGGAAGTCGTCAACCTGACGCTCGACTTCTACAAGCGCAACTACATTGAGGGACTGTTTCTGTCGTCGGGGATCATCCAGTCGGCGGACTACACGATGGAGCAGTTGGTCGCGGTCGCCCGGCAACTGCGGCAGGTGCATAAGTTTGGCGGGTACATTCACCTGAAGGCGATCCCCGGGGCGTCGCAGGCGCTGATCGAAGAGGCCGGGCTGGTGGCGGACCGGTTGTCGGCCAACATCGAGCTGCCGACGCAGCAGGAGCTGGTGCAGCTGGCGCCGGAGAAGAAGGCGACGGTGATCGAAGGCACGATGGGCCAGATCGCCGAGCGCAAGGACGAGGCCGACGAGGAGCGCAGAAAGTCTTCGCTGGCGCCGAAGTTTGCGGCCGCCGGGCAGAGTACGCAGATGGTCGTTGGAGCGACGGCGGCGAACGACCGGCAGATTCTGACGACAGCAACGAACCTGTACAAGCGGCATAAGCTGCGGCGGATCTATTACACGGGGTTTTCGCCGTACCCTGCGGCGGATGCGAGGTTGCCCTTGCAGGCGACGCCGAAGATGCGGGAGCACAGGCTCTATCAATCGGATTGGCTGATGCGCTTCTACGGCTTTGAGGCGGCAGAGCTGACGACGGAGACGCGGCCGTCACTTTCGTTGGTCGAAGACCCGAAGACGGTCTGGGCGCGGGAGCATCCGGAGTACTTCCCGGTGGATGTGAACGCGGCGCCGCGCGAGGCGCTGCTGCGTGTGCCCGGGATTGGGTACCGGAACGTCGAGCGGATTCTGAAGATTCGGAGCTATCACGCGCTGCGTATCGACGACCTGAAGAAGCTGAATGTGCGGGTGAAGATGGCGCTCAAATACCTTGTCGCCGTCGATCACCTCCCTGCCCTGGCGACGGTTGCGCCTGAGCCGGAGATGGCTCCGGCGCAGATGGATCTGTTTGCCGGCATGAGCGCGCTGACGGGGGTGGTGTAGTGAAGCGCGTTGTGCTGGAGGCGGAGTTCGGTGCGTGGCGCGGGGCGGCGCGGGAGGCGTTGCATGCCGGCTACCGGCCGGAAGATATCGACTTTGAGGATGGCACCGTGCCCGCGCCGCTGAGCCTTGCGCTGGAGCTGGACGAGTCGCCGCATGGACAGCCGATGGAGCATCCACGGGTGACGAAACAGTTCCTGGAGGTGGCGCAGGTTGCGGCGGTTCACCGGGATGCCGGGCGATGGAATCTGCTCTATCGCGTGCTTCACCGGCTGCAGCGCGAGCCGGAGCTGCTGAAGATTGAGACGGATGACGACGTCACCGAGCTGCTGCGGTTGAAGGCGCAGGTGCAGCGCGATCTGCACAAGATGCATGCTTTCGTGCGCTTTCGCAAGGTGCTGGAGCCGGGCACGCCTGGCGAGCGGCCGGTGGTCGTCGATGAGCCGGTGCTGGTGGGTGCAGGTGGCGGCGAAGAGCATCACCTGATGCTGCAGACACCGACGCCGTTTGGTCCGGTGGAACGCGAGATCGAGGGCTGCGATGCGGACTCCGCGCTGGGCTCGGGTGGAAGCGCCGCCGACGCTGAGTGCGAGCATTTTGTGGCTTGGTATCAGCCGGATCATCGCATTCTGCCCATGGCGGCGCCGTTTTTCGCCGAACGGTTCTCCGTCATGCGCTGGACGATCCTGACGCCGGATGCGAGTGTGACGTGGGATCCCGGGCTGAAGAAGCTGACGTTTGGCGCGGGGGTGCCGCGGGAGTCGGCGCCCGCCGAGGACGAACTGGAGTCGCTGTGGCGGAGCTATTACGCGAGCATCTACAACCCGGCGCGGCTGAACACGGACGCCATGCGGAACGAGATGCCGGTACGCTACTGGAAGAATCTGCCGGAGGTGGCGACGCTGCCGGCGCTGATTGCGGGGTCGAGGGCGCGGGTGAGCGAGATGGTCGCGAAGCAGAAGGAGGCGTCGACGGCGCAGCCGTTTGTGCCGGCGGAGCATAGTTTGCAGGCGATTACGACGGCGCTGCCGGCGTGCAAAGGTTGTGAGCTTTACTGCTTCGCGACGCGGGTGGTGCCCGGTCGCGGGGATGGGTCCGCGCGGTTGATGCTGGTGGGCGAGCAGCCCGGCGACCAGGAAGATAAGCAGGGTGAGCCGTTTGTCGGGCCGGCCGGCGGAGTGCTCGACCGGTTGCTTGAGGAGTTGCGGATTCCGCGCAGTACGCTGTTTGTCACGAACGCCGTGAAGCACTTCAAATTTGTGCAGCGCGGCAAGCTGCGGCTGCACCAGAATCCGCGGATGTCGGAGATCTCAGCCTGCCGCCCTTGGCTGCTGGCGGAGATGGATGCGGTGAAGCCGAAGGTGGTGCTTTGCCTGGGGGCGAGCGCGTCGAAGTCCCTGCTGGGCGGCACGTTTGCGCTGATGAAGGATCACGGCAAGGTACTTTCAACGCCATATGCCGACAAGGTGATCGCGACGATTCACCCGAGCGCCGTGCTGCGGGCGCGGGATGAGGAGAGCCGGCAGAAGCTGCGGCAGTTCCTGGCCGAAGACCTGGCGATGGCCTGGAAGACCAGTCTGGGCTAGGCGTTGCCCGGCGCTCCGCCGAAAACAGCCGACGAGCTCTTAGGGAAGACTTCAGTGCCATTTTGGGGCCCACAGGGTCCAACGTGTGACGGGCCGCGCGCCCCGATGCCAGGGTGTGCGCTCGTATGATAGAAAGTGGCGGGCCCGTTTTTTGAGCGCGCCGCAGGAGAGGTATGACGGCAGAGACTTCCACGCACGAAGCAGAACAGTACGACGCAGCAGAGTTTGCGCGACAGACACTCGCTTCACCTTTCGCACTCGCTGCGGTCCTCGACCACACTCTTTTACGTCCGGATGCGACGCGCTCGCAGGTGATCCAGCTTTGCCACGAGGCGGCTGAGCACAAGTTCGCCTGCGCGATGGTCAATCCGACGTGGGTGGCGCAGGCGGTGGAGACCCTGGCCGGGACTGGCGTTCCGGTGGGCGTCGTCATCGGATTTCCACTGGGCGCGACGCTGCCGGCCTCGAAGCGCGATGAGACCGCGCGTGTGGTGAAGCTGGGTGCGCACGACGTCGACATGGTGCTGAATGTCGGGCAGTTGAAGTCCGGCACACGCGAAGACTTCGAAGCCGTGCGGCAGGATATCCGCGGCGTCGTCGAGTTGGCGCATGGCGCCGGGGCGATCGTGAAGGTGATCCTCGAGACGTGCCTGTTGAGCTTCGAGGAGAAGCTGCGTGCGAGCGAGATCGCGCTCGGCGCCGGAGCCGACTTCATCAAGACCTCGACCGGCTTTTCGACCGGCGGCGCGACGGTGGACGACATTACGCTGATGCGGGGGGTCGTGGGCACGCGGGCCGGGGTGAAGGCCTCCGGCGGAATTCGTTCGCTCGCGGATGCTTCGGCGATGCTGGAGGCCGGGGCTTCGCGGATTGGTGCCAGTGCAAGTGTGAGAATCCTGGCTGAGCTGCAAGGTGGCGCGACTGCCACAAACGGAAGCTCCGGGTATTAGGGAGGAGACATGCGCACCGGGCAAGCCGTCGCGTCGAGCATTAGCGGGAGCACGGGTTCCGGCACCACCACTTAGTTCATCTGCAGCCGACTGAGCGAGAGCGTGACAGTGATGGTGCCGTCGATCTCCCCGCCGTCGTGATCGTTGGCGAGACTGTAGTCGAAGTGGCGTCCAACGACCGCGCCGCGGAACCGGTCACCCTCTGCATCGCGATGGCACACGGTATCGCCCAGAAGTGGGACGAGCATGTCCGTGATCGGGCCCTCCGCGACAGTGATTGCGGCGGGCTTCTGCTCGTTGAAGAAGTGGAACATAATCGCAATCCGCATAATTTGGCCCTTTTGTCGCCTAGCTAACAATACACCCCGGCGGGGACGGTCGCGGCCAGGATGCCCACAGGCGCAGGGTAGTATCATCGCTTGCTATGGGCTCGCGGGAAAAAGGCGCCGGCTTCGGTGGCGAGATGGTGCTCGAAGGCGACTACAGGCCGGTCCGGGAAGAGCAGCCGGCGGCGGCAGGACGTGCGCTGTTCCATCAGCACGCGGCCAATCCACAGATTCGCGTGGAGCCGCTGCAGTTGGACTTCCTGCTGCGGATGGCCGACGCGCTGAATACGACGCTCGACCTGAACACGCTGATGCACCGTGTGGCAGACCTGGTGCGCGGGGTGATCGACTACAGGATCTTCGCCATTCTGCTAATTAACGACCGCACGCACGAGCTCTGGATGCGTTTTCAGACCGGGCATACGCCGGAAGTTGAACGCGTACGCATCAAGCTGGGCCGCGGCGTGAGCGGACAGGCTGCGCTGCAGCGGCGGTCGATGCTGGTCGAAGACGTCACGAAGATCGACAACTACATCAACGCGAATCCGGCCGTGCGGTCGGAGCTCGCGGTACCGCTGATCGTGAAGAACAAGGTGATCGGAGTGTTGGACTTACAGTCGGAACAGGTAGGCTTTTTCACCGCCGACCACCAGCGTCTGCTGGAGCTGACGGCCTCTCGCATGGCGATTGCGGTAGAGAATGCGCGGCTGTACACGCGCGTCTCGCGCCAGGCGCAGACGCTGACTGTGCTGCACGAGATCTCGCGGGAGATCACGTCGATTCTCGATCCGGACGATCTGCTGGAGCGCATCGGCACGCTGCTGAAGCGCGTGATCGACTTCCAGATGTTCACGATTCTGCTTTGGAACGACCGCACGGAGCAGTTGGAGCACCGGTTCTCAACACGCTACGGCGAACGTGTCACCCGCGAGCGCAACGTGGCGCTGGGCTTTGGCATTATCGGAACGGCGGCGATGGATCGCTCGCCCATCCTCGTGCCGGACGTTCGCAAGGACTCTCGGTACGTGAGCGAGAACCCGGAGACGCGGTCGGAGCTCTCGGTGCCGCTGGTGTACAAAGGGCGCGTCATCGGGGTGATCGACCTCGAACATACGCGGGTGAACTACTACAACGAGGACCACCAGCGAACGCTGACCACGCTGGCCTCGCAGGTGGCGATCTCGATTGTGAACGCCCGGCTGTACCAGCGCATCCACGACGAAGAGCAGAGGATGGAGCGCGACCTGCAAATGGCGCGCGAGGTGCAGCTGCGGCTGTTGCCTTCAGAGCCGCCGACGCCGGTGTTTGCGGAGATTGCGGCGAGCTTCCGGCCGGCGCGTTCGATCGGCGGCGATATGTACGACTTTCTCACCTATGGGCCGGTTGCCGAAGGCTCCGTGACGCCGGGTAAGACCCTGATTGCGCTCGGGGATGTCTCCGGCAAAGCTGCGCCGGCGGCGCTGTATGCGGCGCTGGTCTCGGGCATCCTACGTTCGCTTGCGGGGCGTCAGCTGGGACCTGCGAAGCTTCTCGAGGCGCTGAACGAACAACTGCAGGAGCGGAAACTGGACGCGCAGTATGTGACCATGCTGGCTGCGCTCTGGGACGATGAGCGGCGGACGATCTCGATTGCGAATGCGGGGTCGGTGCAGCCGCTGGTGGTGACCAAGTGCGCGCCGGAGCACGGCACATCCGCGGGGATGACAGATGCGCTCGAGGTGCAGACGGTGCCGGTGGAGGGGTTCCCGCTTGGGCTGTTTCCGCAATCGACCTACGAGGAGACGGTGATTTTGCTGGCGCCCGGAAGCATGGTTCTCTTTTTTTCAGACGGCATTCCAGATGCGGTGAACTCACGCGGAGAGCAGTACGGGACCGAACGCCTGGCAACCCTGCTTCTGCATCATCCTACGGCGGCGCAGAGCGCACAGGGCGCGGTCGACGCAATCATCGAAGCGGTGACGACGCATCAATCGGGTACGGAACACTTCGACGATGAGACGGTGATTGCGCTGCGGGTAAGGTAACGGCCAAGTGCAAAGGATTGCCGGCACTCACCTGCTGGATCAGAAGAGTAGCGCCGGAAGACCGGCTTAGTGCTTGACCATGGCCCACGCGACCGCAACCAGCAGCGTACCCACCACGGTGATGGCCGCGTCGACGAGCTGAAGAGACTCGTTGTTCGAGTGCGACATGCGGGCCCAGCCTGAGAAACCGTTGATGACAGTGCGCATTGGGTGTTGCTCCTTATGGAATTTCGAAGGTGCCGTCGTTCGCTGTACTTAATATCGGCGACACCGTGTCCGGACACTATCCCACTTCGGTCTGCGCGCTGCGTCGGGAGGGGGAGGGCCGGCCTACAACGAAACGGGAATGGAACCCGCTCGTGGCATACGGCGTGAGACGGGAGTTCCGCGCTTCGGGTTCACCTGGGCGCGTTCACACCGTGTTCATCTCTTGAAAGTGCCCGCTAAGGGAAACAGGCCGAGCCCAGCGAATTCCCTCGATTCGTCCCTGTTTGCGAAGGTCAGGCGAAGTTTGGTGGATTCTCCTGCACCACCTTGAGCTCCTTTTCCAGGGCAAGGCCTGCCTGCGCGATCGTGCCCTCCTCGAAGAGCCGGCCGATCAGGGTGACGCCGTGCGGGACGCAGCGTGGCGGCGAGAACTTCGGCAGCGGGTGCGCGGGATCGGGCGCCCAGTCGCTGCGTGCCTCCGAGACCTCGACGAAGCCGGCGCGGAGCGTGAGCGAGGGATGCCCGGTGGCGTTCGAGATGGTGAGCATCTCGTCGCGCAGGCTGGGGACGATGAGGAAGTCGACTTCAGACATGACGCGCGCCATCTCCATCGCGGTCATACGCCGCATGCGGTCGGCCTGCACGTAGTCGACTGCGGAGAGGAAGCGCGACTGGCGGAAGGTGTTGGGCCACGCGTCCGGCACCTGCATGCGAAGCTGGTCGATACGGTGGTCGAGCGTCTCGGCCTCGAACGCCGCGGCAGATTCGGCAAAGAGAATGACCTGGATGGAGGAGTAGGGCCAATCCGGCAGCGTGACTGGGACGGCCTCGAAGCCTAACTTCTCGAGCGTGGCCAGGGCGTGCCGGTCGACATCGGTGGCAGGAGCTTCCTTCATCCACTGCGGGAAGTAGCCGACTTTCAGCCCCTTCGTTGGGGCGTTCGCGTTGAAGCTGAGGTGACTTGGGACGGAGGAGAGATCACCAGGGTCGGGACCAGTGATGGCTTCGAGGACAAGCATCGCGTCTTCAACCGTGCGGGTCATTGGGCCGAGTTTGTCGAGCGACCAGCAAAGCGTCATCGCACCGGTGCGGGGGACGCGGCCGAAGGTCGGGCGCAGGCCGGTGACGCCGCAGCGCATGCTGGGCGCGATAATGCTGCCGCCGGTCTCCGAACCGATGGAGAAGCCGATCAGCCCCGCTGCGGTTGCGGAGCCGGGGCCGGCGGAACTACCGCTGGCACCTTCTTCGATCAGCCATGGATTCATCGTCTGGCCGCCGAACCAGACGTCGTTGAGCGCGAGTGCGCCGAGCGAGAGCTTCGCGACCATGACTGCGCCGGCGGCGTGGAGGCGGGCGACGACGGCGGCGTCATGCTCCGGGATGCGATGCTCGTAGAACTCCGCGCCCCACGTGGCGGGAATGCCCGCGGTATCGAGCAAATCTTTGCCGCCCCAGGGGATGCCGTGCAGCGGACCGCGGTAGTGGCCTGCAGCAATCTCCACGTCGGCCTGCTTTGCCTGCTGCAGTGCAATCTCGGGGGTCGCGGTAATGACGCAGCGCAGGGTTGGGTTGTACTTCGCAATGCGGTCCAGATAGATGTGGGTGAGGCGCGTGGAGGTGAGTTGGCGGGTCTCGATCCAGCGCGATAGGTGCGTCACCGGGGCGAAGGCGATCTCCACGTCCGTCTTCGGCAGGGGGCCGGGGTCGAGCCTGGTGCGGACGAAGAGGTTCTCGGCCGGGCCGTGCGATTGGCCGGGCAGAACAGGATTCCAGTTGCTGTAGGGTGCGATGCTGTCCGGGATGGGCAGCAGGCGCGGGCCGGTGCGGCGCTCGTACAGGGCGGCCATCGACTGGCGCCAGTTCCCTGCTGCTTCGGCGCGGTCGGGCTGCGACATGGGAAACTGCACCAGCTTTTCAGCCTCGGCGAAGGTCTGGGTCGTCACCTCGGGGCCGGACGTGGGGTTCGTTCCGAAGGCGGGCGGCGCGCCGGGTGTCTGGTTCTGAAGCGGATTGGTGGGCATCGCGGCGGCTCCGAGCAGGGTGAGGGAGGAGTGGGTGAGGAACTGGCGTCGGGATTGATCGGGCATGGTGGAAGTCTAACGGCAGAGACGGACACGGACAAAGACGGACAAGAACGGACCAAAGAAGCCGAATCTTAGGTCTCTTTTGTCCGTGTTTGTCCGTCTTATCCGCGTCTATTTTTCTTCTTCAGGCCGACGCGGAAGAGGACTTCGAGGATGCGGACGGCGGCTTTGAGCGAGGCGCGGAAGTCGCCGGAGACCTTGCTGGTTCCGCCGATGCGGCAGCGGTAGTCGACCGTGACCTCGCGGATGCGGAGGTGGTGCTGCGCGGCCTTGATCTGCATCTCGAGGTTCCAGCCGTAGGTGAGTTCGGACATCTGCATGGCTTCGAGGGAGCTGCGGCGGATGGCGCGGAACGGGCCCATATCGGTGTAGCGGACTCCCTGGAAGATGCGCAGCAGCGTGCTGACCAGGTGCGCGGCGAAAACCTGCGACGGCAGCATCGAGCCGGGTTCGCGGTTGCCGCGAATGCGCGAACAGAGGACGAAGTCGGCTTCGCCGGCGGCGATGGGCCCGGTAAGCAGCGGCAGGTTGGCGATGATGTCTGAGCCGTCGCCATCCATGTACACGAGGATGTCCGAGGTGGGTAGCGCGGCGTTTGAACCGGCCAGGCAGGCGGCTCCATAGCCGCGTGGCGAGGCGACGACGCGGGCTCCGGCCCCGCGCGCGACCTCTCCCGTGCCGTCGGTGCTTCCGTTGTCGCAGACGATGCACTCGGCGATGAGGCCCCAAGGCATCTCGCGGACGACATGGCCGATGGATTCAGCTTCGTTCAGAGCGGGGATGATGACGGAGATCTGCGACATCGGCTAAGCGGCTCTCCCCTTGTCCGCTGCGGTCAACTCAAGGCGCAGCGGTGTTCCTTCCAGCTTGAGCAGGTGCGCGATGATCTCGAAGAGATTGCGGACCTGGGGATTGCCCTGGCGGCTGAGCATCCGCATCAGGCTCTTGGGGGATTTGCCGAGCGCATTGCCCAGCGCCACGAATCCAATCGTCCCATTGATGTATTCGCGGACGACTGCTTTGCCGGTTTCGACGTCGCCCTCGATCATCGAATTGATAGCTTCCGCGAGGAACGCGCGCCGAAACTCTGGGCTGGAGTCGAGATCTTCCTTGATGGATTCAGAGTGCGGCCGGGTCAGCAGGTTCATTTCGCTTCTTCCTCTCTTTGTAGTCGTCCCAGCGTGCCTTCGCCGCTGCGATGTCTTCATGCTGTCTCTTCTTGCTCCCACCGCCGAGCAGCACGACGAGCGTTTCGCCATCTCTCGCCAGGTAGACGCGCCATCCCGGACCGAAGTCGAGGCGCATCTCCATCACACCGCCGCCAACTCCCTTCAAGGCGCCGAGATTTCCTTGTTCCAGCCGAAGCAAGGACCTCTGAATGCGGGCTCTCGTCGTGGCGTCGAGGTTTCGCCTCCACTCCCCGAAGACCGATCTGCCTCGTTCATCGAGATACTCTGCGAGCTCGATCAAGGGTAAAGGGTAACACAACCGTTACCGCCTACATGGTCGAGTGAGGCGCGAGTTGGCGCATCCAGCGGCGGCCGGCGGGGATGCGGTAGAGGGCGATCTCGATCACGGCCGCGATCGCCGTGGCGGAATAGAGAAGTTCGTTGAGGTAAAACTGTGGTGCTCCGGAGCCTGTTGCCCAGCGGGTCGTGCACAGGATAAAGAGCGCGCAGATGTAGGTGAAGACCGTAAGCGAAGGCGTCAGCACGACCAACGGGATCAGCCAGGCGACATACCAGGGATAATGCGGCGAAAAGAGCAGCATCATCGCGAATGCTATCCACATCGCCGGCTTCAGGAAGGATGCCGGGGCGGAGTCTGGCCGGCAGGCGGTGAACCAGGTCCAGGCGACGAGCGCGAGCAGAATGAGGCCGGCGATGGCGAGGAAGGTGTTGTTGCTCAGGTTGTGCAGGCCGGGCAAATGTTGGGCGTACTCCAGCGGGAAGTAGCGCGTGCCAGTTTCCATCCCCTCCTCCTTGGCGTAGCCCCCGAGGAAGCCGAATACCTGCTTGCCGACGGAGAGGTAAACGCTGTAACTGACCAGCGCCATGGCCACGATGATGCCAGGCATCTTCCAGTCGAGCTTGCCGTCTTTGCGGCGCTGGTAGAGCGCGGGAAAGAGGACAATGGGGTAAATCTTGGTGAGGATGGCGAGGCCGAGGAAGACGCCGGTGAGTGTGGGCTTCTTCTGGAAGCGGTAGAAGAACGCGAGCACGATAAATGCCATGCAGACGGCGTCGAGGTGGCCGGACGAGCCGAACTCCCAGATGCAGAGCGGAGACCAGGCGTAGACCAGCAGCCACTCCTGCCGCAGGCCGAGCTGGCGCAGCATCAGCGACAGGCCACAGAGCGTGAGGCCTTCGAAGAGCACCATCGCGGTCTTCATGAAGGTGACCGTGGGGCTGAGCCAGGTGATGGCGTAGAAGAGCATCTGCGCGACCGGCGGGTAGATCGTGTGGGCGTAGTCGCGACGGTTGATGTTGTCGAAGAGGTCCTGATTTGGGGAGCGCAGGAAGGTGAGCGCGGGGTCGCCGGGGACGTACCGATAGGGGTTGATGTGGGCGTGCTGCACGACGCCGTCCCAGGCATAGCGGTAGACGTCGGTCGAGAGGAAGGGATCGTAGAAGAGGCCGACGATGCGGGTCGCGATGGCGACCGTGAGGATGATCGGCAGTGTATAGCGATTGGTTGCGGCCGCGCCGCCCGGCCGCACGAGCAGGATGAGGATCGCGCCGATATAGAGAGCCAGCGAAGCGGTGGAGCAGCCGAGATCGCCGATGACGAAGTGGTCGCTTTCGACCAGGAGCTGCCGCGTGTAGCAGACGAGGCCGAAGCCGATCGCGATCAGGGCAGCGTTCGTCTGCCAGGGGCGCAGGTCGTTCCAGTGAGGCTTGGTGAGGGTCACGCCTGCTGCACCGCCGTCAACGTGGTGAGCATGTCCCTGGTGTGCGGGGCCGGGTAGCCGTCGACCGCGGCGAAGGCGGGACGCTTGCCCTCGATCAGCTCGGCTTCGAGGATCGCGAGCGTGGCTGCGTCGTCGACGTCGTACCAGGTGGGCAAGAGGTGAACCTTGAGGTTCGCTTCCGCGCACTGCTGGATGGTCTCCTCGAGCACGCTTGCGGTCGACCAGGTGATGTTCTGGAAGGGCTCCGCGTGCGGCTGCCTTAAGCCGATCAGGTAGTAACCGCCGTCGTGCGATGGGCCGAGGACGACGTCAGCCTCGCCGTTGTGGAGCGTCTGCACGGCTTCGGCGAAGGCTGCGTGCGGCACGGTGGGCGAGTCGGAGTCGATGAGGCAGACTGCGCCGTAGCCGATGGCGAGGATGTCCTGGGCCGCGGCGAGCAGGCGTTCGCCGAAGGCGTCGCCGCGCTGCGGGACGAGCGCGAAGGTCTCCGGCAGGAGCCCGGCGAAGAGCGCTTCATCGCCAACTGGTGTGTAGGAGATGAGGCCGGCGGAAAGCGGCACCGTGGCAAGATTCTCGGTCGTATCGCGCAGGAAGCGGATGTTGAGCGCAGCCGTCTGGTCGAGCGTCAGCGGCGGCGAAAGGCGCGTCTTCACCTTGCCGGGGCGCGGCGCTTTGGCCATTACGGCGAGGGCGCACAGGTGCTTCAGCGCGGGGATGGGATGCTGCGGATCAAGGATCGGGTAAGGACTTTCGCTCACTGCTGCTGGGCTCCGGACAGGGTTTTCTGGCAGACGGCGTACTGATACCACCCATCGTAATGGAGTTCGGTATCGGCCCACGGCTGCGACTGGACCAGCGCCTCGAAGTCAGGCCGGGTGAGCACATCGGCCTGCTGCGGCTCGCGGTACTTGCCCGCAGGCGAGGTGGTGAGGCGCGAGAGCAGCCACATAAAGGCCAGGGGAAAACGGGTGCGGAAGCCGGAGGTGGGCTCGGCGATGAAGCATCGGCCTTGGGGCTTGAGTACGCGAAATATCTCGCGGATGACGCCTTCTTTGTCGGGAACGATGAGGAACAGGCGCGACACGACGATGGCGTCGATGGAGCCAGATTGGAACGGCAGAGCGTGCGCGTCGGCGTGCTGGAAGCTGCAGTTCGAGAGATTGAGCGAGCGGGCGCGGGATTCAGCACGCTGAATGAGGTTTTCGGAGAGGTCGATGCCGGTGGTGTGCAGATCCGGCAGTTCTTCCGACAGGCGGCACGCGTAAAAGCCGGGGCCGCAGCCGAGTTCGAGCAGGCGCGTGCCTTTCACGGGTGGTTCGCTGGGAAAGAGTGCGGCGGTGATCTCGTGGGTGTGGTCGCGGAACAGGTATTCGCGGCAGAGGGCGTAGAACCACGCACACCGCTCGAAGAGGCTGTCGGGTTCCTGCACGTTCTGGCTTTGCGACGCTGGGACGGACTTGGCGGGGGTCACGAAGGCTCGGGTTCTCAGGCTGGCTGCGGGGTGTTCGCAATCTGTCTGATCCATCAGAAGAGTCCTCGGTTGTACCGGCGTCGTGCGGGCCTTGCGGCTCCGGGGGTAGTGTATCGCGGCAACGCCAAACGGTGAGGAAAACGGGGAGGGTTCCCTCCCTGGCCTGTCTAGCTGACGTTCGTCCAGTCGAGAACGACTTTGCCGGAGTTGCCGGAGCGCATGGCGTCGAAGCCCTGCGAGAACTGGCTCCAGTTGAGGCGGTGGGTGATGACGGGGGAGATGTCGAGGCCGGATTCGAGCATCACGGTCATCTTGTACCAGGTTTCGTACATCTCGCGGCCGTAGATGCCGCGCAGGGTGATCTGGTTGAAGATAATGCGATTCCAGTCGATGGCGATCTCGGTGGCGGGGATGCCAAGCATGGCGATTTTAGCGCCATGGCTCATGGTGGCGATCATGTCGCGAAAAGCGTTGGCGTTTCCGGACATCTCCAAGCCGACGTCGAAGCCTTCGTGCATGTTGAGGGTCTTCTGGACATCGGCGAGCGACTCGCGGACCGGGTCGACTGCGCGCGTTACGCCGACCTTCTCGGCAAGCTCGCGGCGGTACGGGTTTGGGTCGGAGATGACGACGTGGCGCGCGCCAGCGTGTTTTGCGACAGCCGCGGCCATAATGCCGATCGGACCGGCACCGGTGACCAGAACGTCCTCGCCGAGGACCGGGAATGCGAGTGCAGTGTGAACGGCGTTGCCAAAGGGGTCGAAGATGCTGGCGACTTCGGGTGCGATGCCGGACGCATGTTGCCAGATGTTCGTGGCGGGCAGAACGACGTATTCGGCGAAGGAGCCGTTGCGCTGGACGCCGAGGCCGAGGGTTGCGGCGCAGAGATGGCGGCGCCCGGCGAGGCAGTTGCGGCAGCGCCCGCAGACGACGTGGCCTTCGCCAGAGACGAGCGCGCCGAGCGGAACGTCGGTGACATTGGAGCCGATCTCGACGACCTCTCCCGCAAACTCGTGGCCGATGGTGAGGCCAATCTGGATGGTCTTCTGCGCCCAGGCATCCCAGTCGTGGATGTGGAGGTCGGTGCCGCAGATGCCGGTGTAAAGAACGCGAATCTTGACGTCGTTGATGCCGATTTGCGGTTCCGGAACGTCTTCGAGCCAGAGGCCTTTCTCGGCCTTCGATTTTACAAGTGCTTTCACTGCAAGCCTTTCTGCTGTGCCGGGGGAGCTGCCGGCGTGAAAAAGCTGCCGCAACCGAGCCGGCAGCGAATTTGGTGACGATTTGATTTTAGCGGATTGGCATCGGCAACAGACGGCGCATCCAATCGCGGCAGGAGGATGCGATGAAGTACAAGTTGGTGGAGCAGCAGCCGCGGACGTTCGTGTTGATCTTCAACACCGGGGATGAGCTGGCGGAGGGTTTGAAGCAGTTTGCCAGGGAACAGATGATGTCGGCGAGCAGCTTCAAGGCGATTGGGGCGTTGTCGGCGGTGAAGCTGGGGTGGTTCGACTGGGAGACGAAGCAGTATGAGACGGTCGTCAACCTGGAGGAGCAGGTGGAACTGCTTTCGCTGATCGGCGATATTGCCGACAAAGATGGCGAGCCGCAGGTGCATGCGCATGTGGTGGTGGGTAAGAGCGACGGTACGGCGCACGGAGGGCACCTGCAGGCGGCGACGGTGCGGCCGACGTGCGAGGTGGTGCTGACGGAGAGCCCGAAGCATCTGCGCAAGGAGATCGATCCGGAGTCGGGGCTGGCGCTGATCAGGCTTTGAGACGGCAGAGAAGAGTGAGTACACGGATAAGACGGATAAAGAACGGATAAGAAGAGACCAGGAGGTTTTCAGGGCAGGCGTACAATCGCGAGACCTATGACTTCTGGCTTGCGGGCTCTTCTCCTGCTGTATGGGTTCCTGGCGTTGCTTCCCGCGGGCCTGCGATCGCAGGAGGTCCATGCGTTTCGGCATAGCGGGGGCGGTCCAGCTGAGTTCTCGCTGGTGAGCGAGCGCGACCCGACGCTGGAGCTGCATGGGCTGTTCCGGTTCAAGCCGGGAGACGATCCGCGCTGGGCCGATCCGGCGTTCGATGATTCAGGGTGGGCGCTGATACGTGGCGATGAGCCCTGGGACGGGCAGGGCTATCCGCAATTGAGCGGAGTGGCATGGTACCGGTTTACGTTGGTGCTGCCTGCAGGCGGTGACTTCTATTCCCTGCTGCTGCCGCGCATTTATAGTTCGTACCAGATTTTCGTGGACGGCAGGCTGCTGCTGACCGTCGGGAAGATGCCGCCGAAGCCCGTTGCCTACCAAGCTCCGCCGCGCGCTCTAGCCTTGCCTGACCACCTTGGCGGCGCGTCTGAGCCGCTACAGGTTGCGATCCGCGTCTGGCAAGATTCGGATTGGGTGATCTATCGGCCAGGTGGTTTGCAGGGACCGATCGAGGTCGGGAAGATTGCGAATGTGACGCACACTTTGCGTCTGATCGAAGACGGGACGAAATGGCGGTTCGCTGTCGATTTCGGACTTGCGGTCCTCGATCTTCTAGCGTTTACGACGGCGCTCGCCTTGTTTTTCTGGAGCCGGGCCGAACGCGAGTATCTCTGGTTTTGCCTGCTTGTCTTCGGTCTGGCCGTAGAGCATTTGTATGAAGCCTTCTACTCCATCCTGACGGCTCCGTTGCATCTTGTGCAGACCGGAGCCAATATCGGTTTTTGCCTGTATTTCCTCGCGTCGCTGCTCTTCTACCGTCGGTTGCTGGGAGCGCGTTGGACGACGCTGCTGAAGGTTTGTGTCGTCTGTTGCTTCTTGTGGTCGGCGAACGCCGAGGCCTGGGGAAGAGTTCCTGGCTTTACGCTGGACTGGGAGAATGTGGGCGAGTTGATGTTTACCGCGCCGGTTTATGCGTGGATCCTCACTCTAATCTTCAAGCGAGCACGGCAAAGACGGCCGGACGCCCGCATCCTTGTTGTTCCGGTCACTCTCCTGCTTGTCAGCCATTTCATCTTCCAACTGTTCTTTACCTTTCGGACCCTTGGTTTCGTTTGGGCACGTCACCTTACTGTTCACATGTGGGTGCAGTCCCCGGCCGAGTTCAGCGTGATGGAGGTGGCCGAGGCGTTCTTCCTGCTGGCCATGCTGGCGATCTTGTTGAATCGGTTTGCGCGGACCCGGCGCGAGCAGGATCGGGTGGCGGCAGAGCTGGATGCTGCGCGGTCGGTGCAGCAGGTGCTGTTCCCCGCCAGCCTGCCGGCGACTCCGGGACTCGAGATTGAGACGGCTTACCTGCCAGCACTGGAGCTTGGCGGCGACTTCTTCCAAGTGCTTCCGCTGGACGGCGGCGAGACGCTGGTCGTGATCGGCGATGTGGCTGGAAAGGGTCTGCCGGCGGCGTTGACGGTCTCTCTTGTGGTGGGAACGCTGCGGACCCTGGTGGAGTACACCAGCTCGCCGAGCGAGATCCTGGCGGGTTTGAACCGCCGGCTGTATGGCCGCGGAACAGGGTTCACGACGTGCCTGGCCGTCCGGTTCTCAGCGGATTGCCGGACGTTGACGTTCGCGAACGCCGGACATCTGCCGCCGTATGTGAACGGGCACGAACACCCGGTCGATGCGGACCTGCCGCTTGGGTTCCTTGATGACGCGAACTTCACCGAGCAGACGATGGCGCTTGATCCGGGACAGAAAGTGACGATGCTGACGGACGGAGTGCCTGAGGCGATGCAGGGGCGGGAGCTATTCGGGTTCGAACGCACCGCCGCCCTAAGCGGTGAGCCGGCAGCGCTGATCGCGCAAACGGCGCTTCGATTCGGACAAACGGACGATATCACTGTGATCGTCGTGCGTTCCAGTTGAGGCCAGCTTCCTGGTCGTGACGTTATCCTAAGAGAGTGAGTTTCAAGAGCACGGAGCGGCTAGCGACTTCACCACTGGGATTTTGGATTTCTGTTGCATTGGTGTCAGTTGGTGCGATTTTGCCAGCGACCGGGCAGGCGGTGCCGCAGGTGGATGCGGCGGCGCTGGTTCGGCGGGCGGTGGAGCACCGGGCGGATGAGGAGAGGACGCATCATCCGCTGCGGTATGAGCTGCGCAAGCAGGATGACCGGCGCGACACGACCAAGGAGATCATCGAGACGAAGGATGGCGACGTGGCGCGGCTGGTCGCGGTGGACGGGAAACCGTTGGGCGCGGTGGCCGATCGCGCGGAGCTGGCAAGGCTGGACAACCTGGCGGCGCACCCGGAGTTGCAGGAGCGGCGGCACAAGGAAGAGATTGCCGATGCGAAGCGCGTCTCCGACCTGATGAAGCTGCTGCCGGATGCGATGGTGTACAAGCTGGAGACGACGGAGCCGTGTGCGACGGGTGAGTGCTACCGGATGAGCTTTTCGCCGAAGCCGGGGTGGAATGGGCCAGCGCTCGAATCGGACCTGCTGCGGGGGGTTGCGGGCGAGGTTTGGGTCGACACCCGGCAGGAGCGGCTGGTGCGGCTGGATGCGAAGTTTATTGCCGATGTGAACTTCGGGATGGGGATCCTGGCAAGACTGTACAAGGGGTCGACGGCGCGGCTGGAGCAGACGGACGTGGGGCCGGAGCTGGGCAGCGGGATGCATGACTGGGAACTGACCGCGCTAACGCTGAACATCAATGGGAAAGCGCTGCTGTTCAAGGCGATCGCGATGCAGACGAAGGAGACGACGAGCCGGTATGCGGGGGTGCCGGAGGGGATCGGGTTCAGGGACGCGATCCGGATGCTGAAGGACGAGGGGCCGAGGTAAGAGGTATTCTGGGCGGGATGCGGGCGAGCGGGATGCAGGGACACGGAATGCAAGCGGGCAGGATGCGGGGCAACAGCGATTTGCTGCGGTATGGGCCGGTGGTGGCGCTGGTGGCGGTGTCGGCTGCGATGCTGGTGGCGACGCCGAGTGTGCTGCGGATCGCGTTCCTCGGGTTGGTAGCGGTGACGGCCGTGGCGGTATTCCGTCAGTCGCGCACGCTGTATATCCAGCTTTGCCTATGGCTTTGGTTTTTGACGCCGTGGCTGCGGCGGATGATCGACTGGCGGACGTCGTATACGGAACAGAGCCTGATGCTCTCCGCGCCGTATGTCGCGGCGGCGATTTCGGGCGTGGTGCTGCTGCGGCATGGGCGGTCGCTGGCGCGGCCGGGCGGCGTGCCGTTTGCGTGTGCGTTGGCGGGAATCCTGTTTGGCACGCTGTATGGGCTAACGCGGTTCAGCCTGTTCGAGGTGGCGCGCGGGCTGGTGAACTGGCTGGCGCCGGTGTTGTTCGGGTTCTTCCTTTATGAGGAGCGGCGGCGGTATGCGGAGTACCGCGACGCGTTTGTGAAGAGCCTGGTATGGGGCACGTTGGTGATGAGCCTGTACGGGCTGGTGCAGTTTTTCGTGCTGCCGGACTGGGATGTGACGTGGATGAAGGGGTTGGTGTACACCACGTTCGGCTCGGCCGAGCCGCGTGAGGTTCGGGTGTTTTCGACGATGAATGCGCCGGCGGTGCTGGCGTTCTACCTGACGGCAGGTATGCTGGTGTGCTTGACGCTGCTGGTGGATGGAAACACGAAACGGAAGTGGCTGCCGGCGGTGACGGCTCCACTGGCGCTGATTTGCCTGGGATTGACGCTGAGCCGATCGCTTTGGCTGGCGCTGGTGGTGAGCCTGATATACCTGGCGGCGACGATGCCGGGCCGCCTGCGGTTTCGGATTGTGGGCATCTCCCTGGTGGCGCTGGCGATTGCGGCGGCGGGATCGCAGGCGCCGGGCATACGCGACATCCTGGCGGAGCGGCTGAAGACCTTCACCAGCGGGACGCAGGATGTGAGCGCGTCGGCTCGAATCCAGGGGCATGAGGACGCGCTTGGCAACCTGGCCGTGGAGCCGATGGGCGAGGGAATGGGGTCGACGGACGTGGACCATGCGACGGATGGTTCGGACGACTCGCTGGGGCCTCACGATTCGACGTTGCTGGAGTTTTTGTACTCGCTGGGCGGGCCAGGGACGCTGATCTACGCGATCGGGATGGGGTACGCGGGGACGCGCATCTACCTGGCGCGCGGGCCCAAGCCTGCGGCAGTGGGCGAACCGTTCGGGTTTGCGATGCGGGCAACGCTCGTAGGGCTGTTTGCGCAGTGCCTGCTGACCTCGATTGCCGTGGGTCCGGAGGGTTTCGTGACCTGGACGTGCCTTGCGTTTGCGCTGGCTGGGTCGGAGCCGGTGCTGCGAGCGGCGACGGCCGAAGCGCATGGGCTAAAGGCCGGGGATGGCGAGTTGGCAGCGCGAGCGTGAGAGGTTCCTGCGTGCTTGGGACAGGCTCAACCAAGCTGACTGCTTTACGAGATTTCGATAGCAGAAAAGACGCATTGCGATCGTCGTCTTCTGACGACGGAGTGTGACCAAACTGGGACTAACGGTGCCAAAATGACCCTAAAGTTGTAGACGGGTTGTGACTTAAGCTGTTGAAAACCAGCAGAATACCCCTATAGTTCAGAGACGACGGCGTCGCTGTCCTGCACATCATGGTGAAACTGGGTGTTTTCCATTGTTCTGCGGTGGCGCCGTCGCTTCTTGGGCTGGCTGGTGGGGACCTGGGGTTGGGTGGTTTGTTCTTCCGGGAGTAGCCTTTGCCTGTCTTGACTGATCGCTGCATGGTGTCAGCTTCTCGAACGAGGTTTGCGGAAGCTGAGGCGCGGGCGCGCGGGACTTCCACATCATTTTCGCCTATTATTCGCCTATGGGGAATGAGCGGGCGACCACGACAAGGCAGCGGGAGACAGGGCTTATCTGCTGCCGGTGCCATGCGATGCTGCCCCCGGTGTACCGGGAGCGGTACTGCAAGACCTGCGAGCCGCGGCATCGGGTGTACATGCACTTTCAGAACGTACGGCAGGGGTGGCGTGTGACGTTTCTGGAGCAGGACTTGAAGACGCCGCTGCCGCGGGTGTTTGTGTTTCAGAATCCCGCGAAGATCTCCGAGTTGGCGGTGCGAGGCGGCGCGGATAACACGCTGGCGGACCGGCAGGCGCTGGAGCATGGGATCTCGATCGGGCGCGGCGGGTTGAGCCTGAACCTGACGCCGGAGCAGTACAAGACGCTGAAGGTAAAGGGATAGACCGCGGCCTGGGATCGCGGAGGAGGTGTTTGGTTGGAACTCGAAATAACCGGTGATGGGCCGCTTGGCATGGAGGGCGGGACGATTCGGATGAGGGTTGTGGTGCGGAATCTGACTCGAAACTCAGTAACGGTAGAGCGGATCGAAATGATGGTGGCGGATTCGCTGGGGACGTTTCCTTTGGGCTGTGAGACGCTCCCGGCGATGGTTCCGGTGAGTTTGCCGCTGGCGATGGAGCTGGTGGCGGGTGGGTTTCGGCCGCTGCGGCTTTCGCGGCGATGCATCGTTCGTGCGCGGTTCTGGAGTGGGTCCAAGTGCCTGGGGAACTTCGCGCAGACGTTCTCCAACGTTTGGCCGGCGGAGTACTTTGGCGACGAGGGGGAGACGACGGCGCGGAAGCCGCCGGCGGGTTTGAAACGTCAAGCCTCGAAGGGATCGATGGACCGGCGGCATCACGGGGGCGGTGTTCGACCATCGTAGGGCGAAACGGCTGCTGGGCTGCCATGCGAAGCTAGCCGAGGGGGCCGGCGATGTGCGGACGCTATGTGCGGAAGGCTGACAAACAGAGGATTGCCGAGGCGTTCAAGGCTCATGCGGATCTTGAATCGCTAACGGTTGCGCCGGAAGACTTCAATGTGGCGCCTTCGACGTTCCAGCCGGTGATCCGGCAAGCGCGCGAGGATGAGAGCCCGGAGCTGGTGCTGATGCGGTGGGGACTGATTCCCTTTTTTACCAGGCAGCTTTCGGACGTGAAGGGCATCTCGACGATCAACGCGAAGGCGGAGTCGATTGAGAAGAGCCCGACGTGGCGCGGGCCGTTCAAGAAGCGGCGTTGCCTGGTGCCGGCGACGGCTTTTTACGAGTGGAAGAAACTGGATGCGAAGACCAAGCAGCCGTATGTGTTTACGCTGCCGGAGACGCCGCTGTTTGCGTTTGCGGGGCTTTGGGACGGTTGGAAGGACGCGGAGGGGAAGTGGCTGCAGTCGTTTACGATCGTGACGACCGAGGCAAACGAGCTGATGGCTGCGGTGCATACGCGGATGCCGGCGATTCTTCACCCGCGGGATTATGACCGGTGGCTGAGCCGGGATGCAGGTGAGCGGCCGCCGATCGATCTGCTGCGACCGTATGAGGCGGACGGGATGCGGATGGCGGCGGCGAACCCGCTGGTGGGAAACGTGCGGAATAACGGGCCGGAGATGCTGGTACCGGGATCGGCGAATACGTTGAACAGTGCGTGAGCGGGCCTAGCGCGTTTTGAGGACGAGGACGGAGGCGATGGGGCTGGGAGGCTGGCTGGGCAGGGCGAAGCTGATGCCGCCGCTGGCGTCTCGCTTGATGCGGACGGGGAGATTGCCCGAGGGCGAAAGCAGGTAGGCGCCGTTTACGCTGCGCGGGACGCTTGTGAGGTGGAAGGCGTTCGTCGGCCATTCGAAGAGTTCGATGTAGATCTTGTTGTGGGGGCGGTGGTGGAACGCCACTTCCACGAGGGGATGAATTTGGGCTTGCCGTCTGATTCCTTCTCCGTCGGGCTGAGGCTGCCGGCCTCGGGGCCGAAGAGCGTGGCCTGGGTGCCGTAGATGGCTTCGCCGTTGACCTTGAGCCAGTCGCCGAGCTGGTGGAGGCGTTCGACTTCGGCGGGAGGGACGTTGCCCTTGGAGTCGGGGCCGATGTTGAGCAGGTAGTTGCCGCCTTTGCTGGCGATGTCGATGAGGTTGCGGAGGAGGGTTTCGGTGGATTTGAAGTCGGTGTCGTAGGACTTGTAGCCCCAGGTGTCGTTCATGGTCATGCAGGCCTCCCAGTCACGGCCGGGAAAGCCCTGCGCGGGGATGTACTGCTCGGGGGTCTCGGTATCCCCCTGGTAGCCGCCGCCAAGACGGTTGTTCCAGATGAGGTTGGGGTGCTGGTTGAGCAGGGCGACGATCTCGCCGGCGAGCGCGGACGTCATGTCGTCGGTCGGAGTGTCGAACCAGATGACGGAGGGAAACTCGCCGTAGTTGGTGAGGAGTTCCTTGAGCTGGGGGATGGCCTTGGTGTGGAGGTAGGTGGCGAAGTCGCCATCCTGTGCGGGGTCCCAGTGGTGGTTGGGCCGGTCGTGATTGCCGGTCTTGTAGGCGGCGCCGCCGGGTGCGGTCCAATCCTGATCCTGCGAGTAGTAGAAGCCGAGCTTGATGCCCTGCTTGCGGCACTCGGCGGCGAGCTCGGCGATGGGATCGCGGTGAAAGGGGGTGCCCTGCGCGATATTGAAGGCGTTGGCCTTCGAATCGAACATGGCGAAGCCGTCGTGGTGCTTGGAGGTGATGACGATGTACTTCATGCCGGCAGATCTGGCGAGCGCGACGATATCGTGCGCACTGAAGGCGGTGGGGTTGAACTGCGGCGCGAGCGCTTCGTACTGGGCGACGGGGATGGAGGCGGTGTTCATGATCCACTCGCCCACTCCAGGCACCTGCTTGCCATCCCAGGTGCCGGCGGGAATGGAGTAGAGGCCCCAGTGGATGAACATGCCGAAGCGGGCTTCGCGCCACCACTTCATGCGGGCGTCGCGCTGGGCGGCGGATTCGGTGTCCTGGATGGCGGAGACGGGATGGTGGGCGGTGGTCGCGATGCGATCGCCTGCGAGCTGTGCGCGGGTTTGTGCAGCGGCACAGAGCAGCAGCGCGGCCAGAACCAGATTCCGTACGTTCATCCTTGACGATCCTCCATGGTGTTTCGGCCGGCCGCGCGGAACAAAGTGCGGAGGCCCCCTTCAGAATCGGGTATCAGAGCACTATACTGGACCAGCCCCACTGCCATGCTGTGTCACTCGATCTGCCCCGTGTAATGCCTCTGTTCTCTGCGCAAGAACCCGACGAACCCATTTGCCCACAGCGCGCTACGAAACTTTTTCCCACCCTGATCCTTCCAATAAGCGTCACATACGGATAGGGACCTCCCATCTCAATCTTCCAACGCCCCGCTGTATGTCTTAAAAAAGGATAAGGAATGGAGCAGCAACAGAACGGACGCACTCCCTCGCCCAACGAGGATGAAAAAGACTTAGGCCGATCGTTTGAAGGCCAGGGCAAACCATCCTACGGAGGCGATCTCGGCGTCGCTTTTGAGAAGCACAATCAGTCGCCTCCGGAGCTTCGGGTCGAACCGAAGAAGAAGTCGCATACATGGGTTTGGGTGGTCGCGTTGCTCGCGATCCTGCTGATCGTGCTGCTGATTGTGCGCCTCACCCACAAGACACCCGGGGCGAGTGGCGCAGCCGCGAGCGGTGGACATGGCCGCGGCGCGCAGGGTCCGGCAGCCATCACGGTCGGCCAATCGAAGACGGGCGATATCAACATCTACGACGATGCCCTGGGCACGGTGACCCCGGTCTTCACGGTGACGCTGTACAGCCAGATTACGGGCAAGGTGATCGCAGTTCACTACAAGGAAGGGCAGATCGTCCATAAGGGCGACCCTCTGGTCGATATCGACCCGCGACCGTATGAGGCGACGTTGACGCAGGCGCAAGGTACGCTGCAGCACGACCAGGGCGTTCTGGCGCAGGCAAAGATCGATCTTGACCGCTACCGCGCGGCGTATGCGCGTAACGCCATCGCGAAGCAGCAACTGGACGACCAGGAGCAGGTGGTGATCCAGGACGAAGGTACCGTGACGACCGACCAGGGCACGGTGCAGTACGACCAGGTGGAGCTTTCGTACTGCCACATTACGGCGCCGATTACGGGCCGGGTGGGTTTGCGGCTGGTCGATCCGGGCAACACGGTGTTCTCGGGTTCGTCTTCGACGCTGGCGGTGATTACTCAGCTGCAACCTATTACGGTGGTCTTCAACGTGTCGGAAGACGACCTTCCGCAGATTGAGACGCAGTTGAAGTCGCACAAGGCGTTGACGGTGGATGCTTTCGACCGCGGCGACGATAAGCTGCTGGAAACGGGCAAGCTTTCGGCGGTGGACAACCAGATCGACACCACGACCGGCACGCTGAAGTTCCGGGGGATGTTCAACAACAAGGGGCTGGGCCTTTATCCAAACCAGTTTGTGAATGCGCGCCTGCTGGTGCAGACGCTGACCAATACGGTGCTGGTGCCGACGGCGGCGGTGCAGCATAACGGCACGGCGGCGTTTGTGTACATTGTGACGCAGGGCGCCGCGCCGGCCAAGCCGACGGGCAACGAGCAGAAGCCTGCCCCAGGCGCGCCGGCGCAGCCTGCCGGGCAATCGGCGACGGTGCATGTGCAGGCGATCAACGTGCTGACGACGAACGCGGATGAGGCGGCGGTCGAAGGTATCAACTCCGGCGTAACGCTGGCGACGAGCGGATTCGACCGGCTGGAGAACGGCGCGACGGTCCAGGTTCACCAATCCGGCAATAAAGGAGCGAAGGGCACTGCGGCAGCGCCTGACAGTTCGAGCAACTCTTCCCCCGGTCATACTGCCCCATGAGTCCTTCCCGGCCATTTATTCTTCGCCCGGTCGCGACTTCGCTGTTGATGGTCGCGATGTTCCTGGCGGGAGCGGTAGCGTACTTCCAGCTGCCGATCTCCGCGCTGCCCGAGGTCGATTACCCGACCATCGTGGTGCAGACGTTCTACCCGGGCGCCTCTCCAGATGTCGTCGCGTCCGCGGTGACGGCGCCGCTGGAGCGCCAGTTCGGCGAAGTTGCGGGGTTGAGCCAGATGACGTCGACGAGCTCTGGCGGTTCGTCGATCATCGTCATGCAGTTTCAGCTCTCGTTGAACATCGACGTGGCGGAGCAGGAGGTGCAGGCGGCGATCAATGCGGCGCAGAGCTACCTGCCGGCCAATCTGCCTACGCCTCCGATCTACTCAAAGTCGAACCCGGCTGATGCGCCGGTGCTGACGCTCGCGCTGACCTCCAACGAGATGCCGCTGTCGCAGGTGGAGGACCTTGCCGACACGCGGCTTGCGCCGAAGATCTCGCAGATCGCCGGGGTAGGTCTGGTCTCGATCTCGGGCGGTCAAAAGCCCGCCATCCGTATCCAGGCGAACCCAACGGCGCTCTCCGCCTATGGGATCAACCTGGAAGACCTGCGCAATGCGCTGACCGGCGCCTCGCTGAACTCCGCCAAGGGGAACTTCGACGGGCCTTCGCAGGACTACACCATCAATGCGAACGACCAGTTGCTGACCAGCGGCGATTACAAGAACGTCGTGATTGCGTATCGCAATGGAGCGCCGGTGATGCTGACCGACGTGGCGAAGATCGTGGACGGGGTCGAGAACAGCAAGCTGGCGGCGTGGATGAACGAGACGCCGGCAGTGATTCTGAACATCCAGCGCCAGCCTTCGGCGAACACGATCCAGGTGGTGAACTCGATTCAGAAGCTGCTGCCGCAGCTGGAAGCGACGCTGCCGGCATCGGTGCATGTGCAGATCATCACCGACCGAACGACGGCGATCCGGGCGTCGGTGTCTGACGTGGAGTTCGAGTTGATGCTGACCATCGCGCTGGTCGTGATGGTGATCTTCCTCTTCCTGCGATCGCTTTCGGCGACGATTATTCCGTCGGTCGCAGTGCCGCTATCGCTGGTGGGAACGCTGGGTGTGATGTACCTGGCGGGCTACTCGTTAAATAACCTGACGATGATGGCACTGACGATCTCGACCGGGTTCGTGGTCGACGACGCAATCGTCATGATCGAAAACATCTCGCGCTACATCGAAGAGGGCGATGCGCCGATGGAGGCCGCGCTGAAGGGCGCGGAGCAGATCGGCTTCACGATTCTCTCGCTGACGGTTTCGCTGATTGCCGTGCTCATCCCGCTGCTTTTCATGGGCGACGTCGCGGGACGCTTGTTCCGGCAGTTTGCGGTGACGCTGGCGGTGACGATTATTCTTTCGGCCTTCGTTTCGCTCACGCTGACGCCGATGATGTCGGCACGCATTTTGAAGTACGTTCCCGAGGACAAGCAGGGGCGGTTCTACCATGTGTCCGAGAGGATCTTCAACGACATTATCGCGTTCTATGGACGCACGTTGAAGGTGGTGCTGCGCTTCCAGTTTCTGACGTTGATGATCTTTCTGGCGACGCTGATCCTGACGGCGGTGCTGTACATCACCATTCCGAAGGGCTTCTTCCCGACGCAGGATACGGGCATTATCCAGGGCATCACCCAGGCGTCGCCGTCGATCTCGTTTGAGGAGATGAGCCAGAAGCAGCTTGCGCTGGGCAAGCTGATCCTGCAGGATCCGGCGGTTGCGGGGATCTCCTCGTTTATCGGGGCGGACGGCACGAATACGACGCTGAACAGCGGGCGTATCCAGATTCAACTGAAGCCACTGGGTGGCGGCAGCGGCGAACGCAACGATTCGGCGACCGATGTGATTGCGAGACTTGGGAACCGGCTTGCGTCGGTGGCCGGGATCAAGCTGTATATGCAGCCGATTCAAGACCTGACCGTGGACGACCAGGTATCCCGTACCGAATACCAGTACACGATTGAGGACCCGAGCCAGGCGGAGCTGAACACGGTGACGGCCAAGTTCCTGAAGGAGCTGGAGAAGCTGCCGGAGCTGCAGGATGTGGTGACCGATCAGCAGCTCGGCGGCGGCGCGGAGGCGCTGGTGATCGACCGCGCGACGGCTTCGCGATTCGGCATTACGCCTTCGACGATCGACAACACCTTGTACGACGCGTTTGGCCAGCGGCAGATCAACACGCAGTACACGCAGTTGAACCAGTACCACGTGATCCTGGAGACTGATCCGCGGTTCCAGAGCGATCCGAACAAGCTGAACGATATCTACATTCAATCCGCGGCGACGAGCTCCACCTCGGGCGAGACGGCGTCGAACACAGCGGGTTCGTCCTCCGGCGCGGGCAAGGGTGGCAGCTCGGGTTCCGGGAACGCGCAGATGACCGCGAGTGCGACGAATGGCGTGAACGCTTCTGCATCGACCACGTCGGCGCTCGCGACCGGGAACCAGACGCCGCAGGCGCCGGGGAGTTCGGCGGCAAATGCGAGTTCGGCACTCTCTGCGTCGAACGCGACGGCGGGCACTACCAACCTGATCACGAGTGCGAGCACCTCCACCGGGACGTCGTCGAGCAACAACACCGCGACCGCGGGCACGACGCGCGCGAGTTCCGGCACGACGACTGCGCCGGGCGCTTCGACGACGGGTACTTCAGCGGCTTCGGTGAGCTCCGGCACGTCGAGTTCGGGCCAGTCGACGTCGCTGGCAACGCCGATTCCGCTGAGCGCGTTCACCCACTTTGAGGCGTCGAGCGAAGCGCTTTCGATCAACCACCAGGGGCAGTTCCCTTCCGTCACTGTCTCGTTCAACCTGGCGCCAGGCTACTCGCTCTCACAGGCGCTCGATGCAATCAACAAAATTCTGAAGGGCGATAAGACGAAGTTCCCAGACTCGGTGGTGTCGAACTATCAGGGCACGGCGTCGGCGTTTGAGAACTCGCTTTCGAACGAAGGGCTGCTGATTCTGGCAGCGCTGGTCACCGTGTATATCGTGCTGGGCGTGCTGTACGAGTCGTTCGTGCATCCGCTGACGATTCTTTCAACGCTACCTTCGGCGGGTGTGGGCGCGCTGCTGGCGCTGCGGCTGTTCAATCTGGACCTCGATATCGTCGGCATTATCGGCATCATCCTGCTGATCGGTATCGTGAAGAAGAACGGCATCATGATGGTGGACTTCGCGCTCGAAGCCGAGCGCCACCACAACATGAACGCGACGGACGCGATCTACCAGGCGTGCCTGCTGCGCTTCCGGCCGATCATGATGACGACGATGGCTGCGCTGTTCTCCGGAATTCCGCTGGCGTTCGGCAGCGGTATCGGGTCGGAGCTGCGCAAGCCGCTGGGCGTGGCGATGGTGGGCGGCCTGATCATCTCGCAGGTGCTGACGCTGTATACGACGCCGGTGATCTACATCTTCTTCGACAACCTGGGATCGCGCTTCTCGCGCAAGCCGAACAAGAACACGATCGAGCAGGGCGAAGACCCGCGCCACCTGGACTCCGAAGGGCACCCGGCATGAACCCGTCGAAGGTCTTTATCGAGCGGCCGGTCGCGACGATTCTGCTGACGATTGCGGTTGCGATTGCAGGCATTATCGCGTTCAACGTGCTGCCGGTTTCGCCGCTGCCGCAGGTAGACTTTCCGACGATCTCGGTGGCGGCATCGCTGCCGGGTGCGAGCCCGGACATCATGGCGTCGTCGATTGCGACGCCGCTCGAGCGCCAATTCGGGCATATCGCGGGCGTGACGGAGATGACGTCGTCGTCCTCGCTGAGCACGACGTCGGTAACGATCCAGTTCGATCTCTCGCGCGACATCAACGGCGCGGCGCGCGATGTGGAGGCCGGCATCAATGCGGCGCGCACCTACCTGCCGGCGAATCTGCCGGCCAACCCGAGCTATCGCAAGGTGAACCCGGCGGATTCGCCGATCATGGTACTGGGGCTGCAGTCGGATGTGTACGACATTCCGACGCTGTACGACGAAGCCTCGACAGTGATTGAGCAGCGCGTGTCGCAGATTTCCGGGGTGGGAGAGGTAATCGCCGTCGGCGCATCGCTTCCTGCGGTGCGGGTGGAGCTCAATCCGAATCAACTGAACCACTACGGGATCAGCCTGCCGCAGGTAGCGTCCGTCATCTCCGGGCAGAACTCCAACATTGCGCGCGGGCAGGTGTCTTCGAACGGTATCCAATCGGACATTATCGACAACGGGCAAATTTCGAAGGCAGACTCTTACAAGCCGCTGATCGTGGGCTACAGCAACGGGGCGGCGGTGCGTCTGGAAGATGTTGCCGACGTCGTGAACTCGCAGCAGACGATCCGGCAGGCGGGCTTTTTGAACGGTAAGCCGTCGGTTAACATGATCATCTTTCGGCAGCCTGGTGCCAATATCATCTCGACCGTGGACGCGGTGAAGGCGGCGATTCCGTCGCTGCAGGACCAGATTCCAAAAGGCGAGCACCTGATCGTCATTCTCGACCGTACGCTTACGATTCGAGCGTCGGTGAAGGATATCGAGATTACGCTCGTCATCTCAGTGATCCTGGTCATTCTGGTGGTCTTCCTGTTCCTGCGCAACTGGAACGCGACGCTGGTGCCCGCGGTTGCGGTGCCGGTATCGCTGATCGGCACCTGCGCGGTGATGTACCTGTGCGGCTTCTCGCTGGATAACCTTTCGCTGATGGCGCTGGCGATTGCGTCAGGGTTCGTGGTGGACGACGCCATCGTGGTGATGGAGAACATCACGCGTCACCTGGAGGAGGGCCTTACCCCGATGGCCGCGGCGCTGAAGGGCGCGCAGGAGATCGGGTTCACGGTCTTCTCAATCTCCATCTCGCTGATCGCGGTGTTCATTCCGCTGCTGTTGATGGGCGGTATCATCGGGCGGCTCTTCCGTGAGTTCGCGATTACGCTTTCGGCTGCCATCCTGGTGTCGATGGTGATCTCGCTGACGACGACGCCGATGATGTGCGCGATTGTGCTGAAGTCTGAGAAGGACATCAAGCACGGCAAGCTGTACAACTGGTCGGAGCGCATGTTCGACCGGGTGCTGGCCGGGTACAAGAAGACGCTGGGCTGGACGCTCGACCATCCGGCGCTGATCCTGCTGGTGTTCCTCGGCGTGCTGGCGCTGAACGTGTTCCTGATCTCCATCATCCCGACCGGCTTCTTTCCGCAGCAGGATACGGGCGTGATGACGGGCGGCATGCAAGGCCCGCAGGATACCTCCTTCTACGCGATGAAGAAGGCGGTGCAGCAGGCGACCAGCATCATTAAGGCCGATCCCGGTGTGCAGAACGTGATGTCGTTTACCGGCGGGCAGGGTGCGACCAACGGCGGTTTTACATTTGTCGCGTTGAAGACGCTGGGCTCGAAAGATACGGCCACGACACGCAAGGATTCGGTGACGACGATCATCAATCGACTGCGGCCGCAGCTTGCCAAGGTGCCGGGCGCGGCCACGTACCTGCAAGCCGTTCAAGACATCCGCATCGGCGGTCGGCAATCGAGCGCGCAGTACCAGTACACGATCACCGGCGAGACGACGGCGCAACTGAACCAGTACGGGCCTTCCCTGCTGGCCGCGCTGAAGCACACGCCTGGGTTCCAGGACGCAAACACGGACCAGCAGAATAACGGACTGCAGGCGCTGCTAACGTATGATCGCCCCACCGACGCGCGGCTGGGTGTGACCCCGCAGTTGCTCGATTCGACGCTTTACGACGCTTTTGGCCAGTCCGAGGTGTCGACGATCTACACCGAGTTGAACCAGTACTACGTCGTGATGGAGGTTGCCCCCAAGTACTGGTCGTCGCCCGAGGGTTTGAAAGACACGTATGTGATTCCGAAGCAGGGCGGCGGGGCGATCCCGCTCGATTCCCTGCTGACATACCAGCCGTCGACCTCCCCGCTCGCCGTCAACCATACGGGACTATTTCCCTCGGTGACGGTGAACTTCAACCTGGCCCCGAGTGTTTCGCTGGGGCAGGCGACCAAGGAGATTACCGACGAACAGGCGAAGCTGGGGTTCCCGAAGGCGATTCAAGGGCAGTTTGCGGGCACACTGCAGGCGTTCAAGGCCTCGCTGGGGACAGAGCCTTACCTGATTCTTTCGGCGATCGCGGCTGTGTACCTGGTGCTGGGCATCCTGTACGAGTCGCTGATTCACCCGCTGACAATTCTTTCGACGCTTCCCTCGGCTTCGGTGGGCGCGATTCTCGCGCTGATTCTGACGAATACCGAGCTCGACGTGATGAGCATTATCGGCATTATTCTGCTGATCGGTATCGTGAAGAAGAATGCCATCATGATGATCGACTTCGCCCTGAACGCCGAGCGCAATGAAGGCAAGGACACGCGAGAGTCGATCTTTGAAGCCTCCATCCTGCGTTTTCGGCCGATCCTGATGACCACGTTCGCGGCGTTGTTTGGGGCGGTACCGCTGGCGGTGGGGACGGGGATGGGATCGGAGCTTCGCCGGCCGCTGGGCATCTCGATCATCGGCGGCCTGATCGTCTCGCAGGTGCTTACGCTTTATACGACTCCTGTCATCTATCTCTTTATGGATAACCTTCGTTTGAAGCTGCAAGGCGACAAGGATGCGCGGCTGTTCACCAAGCGCATCAACCGGAAGGTGCATGCCCATGGATAATCGGTTCCACAACTCGCAGACCCTGGGCGTACGTCGGCTAAGCCGAGCGGTACAGGATGCCCAAATCGGTACGACCCGCAGCAAGAGCAGGAAGACAACCATGAAGACCTTCAACTCGACCTCAAAGGTTCTCGCCGCCGCACTCTCCGCCGCCGCGATCCTGACCACCGGGTGCCACGTGGGCCCGAAGTATGTGAAGCCGGTGATGCCGCCGCCGCCTGCGTTCAAGGAGTCGGCGCCGCAGTCCTACTCGAACGCGCTGCCCGGCACCTGGGCGCCGGCCAAGCCGGAGGACGCGAAGATCAAGGGCAAGTGGTGGGAGATCTTCGACGAGCCGGAGCTGAACACGCTGGAAGAGCAGCTCGACATCAACAACCAGAATATTGCCGAGTACTTCCAGAACTTCATGGCGGCGCGCGCGGAGGTCCGCGAGTACAAGGCGCAGGAGTTTCCAACAGTCTCCGTCGCCCCATCGTACTCGCGCCAGCGTACGCCCAGCACGTTGCATAACGCAGTCGCTACCAGCGGCAGCACCTCTGGCACGGGGACTGGGACTGGAACCGGTTCCGGATCCAGCGTGGCTTCCACGTCCGGCACGACCTCCACGGTGATCTCACTTCCCTTCGATGTCTCGTGGGAACCGGACCTTTGGGGCCGCATCTCCTCGCAGGTGCATGAGTTCCAGGCTGCGGCGCAGGTTTCCGCGGCCGATCTGGAGAACGAACGGCTGACGGAGCAAGCCGATTTGGCCGAGTACTACTTCGAACTGCGCGGCCAGGACGCGCTTCAGGATGTGTACAACCAGACGGTCATCGCCGACCAGAAGACTGTCGATCTAACCAAGGCCCTGTACGAGACCGGCATTGACGATGAGGCGTCGCTGGTGGAGGCGGAGGCGACGCTGCAGGGTGCGCAAGAGGCGGCAGCGGGTGTGGCCACGAATCGCGCCATCTACGAACATGCGATTGCGACGCTGATCGGTAAGCCGGCATCGAGTTTTTCGCTGCCGGTGAGGAATCTTTCGACTCCGATACCGCCGATCCCGGTGGGCGTGCCCTCGGAACTGCTGGAACGACGCCCGGACATCGCCGCCGCGGAGCGGACGCTGAACGAAGCGAACGCGCTGATCGGCTATGAGAAGGCCGCGTACTACCCGACGCTGAGCCTGACTGGCTCCGGCGGCCTGGAGTCGTCGCTGATCACCTCTTTGTTTTCGACGCCGGCGCTGTTCTGGTCCGCGGCCGGGTCGGCGACGGAGACAATCTTCGACGGGGGCTTGCGCAAGGCCACGGGTGAGCAGTACAGAGCCCAGTACCTTTCGGACGTCGCCCTGTACAAACAAACTGTGCTGACCGCGTTTCAACAGGTTGAGGACTACATCGCCACGCTTCGCTCCAACTCGCAGCAGATCATCCGCGAAGAGCAGGCGGTGAAGTCCGCGCAGCGGTCAGTGGATCTTGAAACTGCACGGTACGAGACGGGCATCGACCCTTACATCAATGTGCTCTCCACGCAGACGACCCTGCTCAACGACCGCCAGACCCAGATTACGCTGCGCGTGAGCGAGATGACGGCAGCGGTGGAGTTGATTCAGGCCCTTGGCGGCGGCTGGAACGTAAATCAGCTTCCGGACCCGAAGGCGATCACGACGCCGGCGGCCGCGAACCAGGTGGCGAATACGCCGTAAGGCAGCTTCTAGCTTCTAGCTGTTAGCTGTTAGGTTTTAGCTAAGGACCTTAGATTGTGGGCGGCCCGATTATTTTTGTGAGCTGACAGCTACAACGCTTACAGCTGACAGCTTGAGGCTGATGAATGGGCGGAGCGCTCAGCTCGAAGCTAAAAGCTAGAAGCTAGAAGCTAGAAGCTAGAAGCTAAGAGCTAAGAGCTAGAAGCTAGAAGCTAGAAGCTGCCTTCAGTCTCCTGCTACCAGGGCGCGTTCGCGGGCGTCGATCTGGTCGTAGTTGTAGGCTTCCCAGTCGACGAGAGGGACTTCGAGGAAGTTCTGCGTGATGGGAGGCGAGGTCGTCTGCCACTCCAGGCCGGCCGCGTTCCATGGGTTCGATGTTGCCTTCTCGCCGTAGAAGAGCGACCACACCAGGTAGATCCCGGTCATGAAGTAGCCGATGCCCATGATGGTGGCGCCGGCAGTCGAGAAGACGTTGAGCGTCTGCCACTCTGGCGGGTAGGCCGCATAGCGTCGCGGCATGCCGAGGTAGCCAAGAATGAACTGCGGGCCGAAGGTGAAGAAGAAGCCGACGAAGATAGTGACGGCGCAGACCTTTGCGGGGAACTCCGGGTACATGCGGCCGAAGATCTTCGGCCACCAGAAGTGCAGGCCGGCGAGGTAGGCCATCAGCGTGGCGCCAACCATGACGAAGTGGAAGTGGGCGACGACGAAGTAGGTCTCGGTGAGGTGCACGTCCATGCCGAGCGTGCCCAGGAAGACGCCGGTGCATCCGCCGACCACGAAGAGCCCGATGAAGCAGAGCGCGTAGATCATGGGCGCGGTAAACGTAATGGACCCCTTCACCAGTGTGAAGCTCCAGTTGAAGACCTTGATGGCCGAGGGCACCGCGACCAGCATGGTGAGCAGCGAGAAGACAAGGGCCGAGTAGCTGGAGACGCCCATGATGAACATGTGGTGCTCCCAGACGAAGAAGCCGAAGACCGCGATGGACACGGATGAGAACGCTACCGCGGTGTACCCGAAGACGCGCTTGCGGCTGAAGCACGCGATCACCTCGCTGATGACCCCCATGCCGGGCAGCAGCATCACGTAGACGGCGGGGTGCGAGTAGAACCAGAACAGATGCTGAAACAACAGCGGGTCGCCGCCCTTGGTGGGGTCGAAGACGCCGATGCCGATGAGCCGTTCGAGCGCGACGAGAACGATGGTGATGGAGACGACGGGCGTGCCCAGAATCATGATGATGGATGTGGCGTAGTGTGCCCAGACGAAGAGCGGCAGGCGCATCCAGGTGAGGCCCGGTGCGCGCATTTTGTGGATGGTGACGATAAAGTTGAGCCCGGTGAAGATGGAGCTGAACCCAGCCATGAACGCCGCCAGACCGCCGGAGATCACATTGGTGTTGACGTACGCGGTCGAGAGCGGCGCGGTAAAGGTCCAGCCGGTATCGATGCCACCCATCACCACGGTGTACAGCAGCAGGAGCGCGCCGATGACGTAGCAGTACCAGCTCAGCAGGTTGATCTTCGGGAAGGCCAGATCTTTAGCGCCCAGCATCATCGGGATCAGGAAGTTGCCGAGCACGGCCGGCACCGACGGGATGAGCACGAAGAAGATCATGACGACGCCGTGCATGGTGAAGACCTTGTTATACGTGTCGGACGACATGAGGCTGCCATCGGGCGTCAGCAACTGCAGGCGGATGAACATGGCGAACAGACCGCCTACGAGGAAGAAGAAGCTGACGCTGATGAGGTAGAGGAGCGCGATGCGCTTGTGATCGACGGTGAGCAGCCAGCTCATCAAACCGTCTTCGTTCGTCAGGTAGTTCCGCGTCGGTCGTGGACTCGACACTTCGACATCGGCCAGTGTGCCCGTGCTCATTTCAGTGATCTCCATGCGAGGATTCTGCAAGCACACGGGGTGCGGAGTCTGTGACCTCCATCACAGGTGCGGTTGCCGCGCTGGTGGCAATCGTGAGCACCGGGCAATGCGCTGAGGCGATGACGCGGAAGGACACGCCGGGGGCCGCGTGGGCCGCCATCGCACTGGATTGCCGGACTCCGAGCACGATGGCGCAGGCGTTCACCTTGTGCGCGAACTTGACCACGCCCTCGGAGACGCAGCCGCAGTACTCGACCGAGCACGGCGGGTGCGCCTCAAGCCCGACCTCCTGCGCGACGATGCGCTGGAGGGCTTCCCGCACGACGAGCGGGACCACCCTGGTGCCGTCTCCCTTGTATTCCAGCGGAAGCACATGGACGCACTGCAAGGGGGCGCCGATTGCTTTCGCGTATTGGGAAGCGACGCGCATGCCATGCACGGCGGTGGGACGGAAGTCGGTGGCGAAGAGCACGGGCCTGGCCTCTGGGCTGATGCGGCCGGCCTGCACCTGCGGGCCGGACTGTACCTGCGGACCGGACTGCACCTGCGGGCCGACGACCAGCACCGGGCCGGCCGCTGTGCGCAAGACCACCTCCGCATCGGAGCCGAAGACCATGCGCTCGATGCCACGCAGCGCATGGGTGCCGACGACGGTGAGATCGGCGTGCGTGCTTTCGATGGTTTCGAGGATGACCTCGGCGGCGATCCCGGAGTCCAGGATGCCCTCGCATTCGACGCCTGCGGTCTCGGCGCATCGCACCTGCACGTCGAGTCGACGGGCAGCCTCATCGTGCAACCGCTTCAGATCTCCTTCGTCTCCAATGCGCCTGTCCGGCACGGACCGGCCGTACTCGAAGACATGCAGGATGGTCAGTTCCGCGCCGCACTTCGCCGCAAGATCCACTGCGGCTTCAAAGCGGCTCGCGAGTTGGGTGCGAGGTCGCTGGCAAGCAGGACCTTCCTATAGCCAGTAGTCTTTGTGGTGGACATCGATCCCCTCCACGCACAACGCTAGCGTTCGCGGAAGGCAGAAGCTGTGACCGCTGTCACGGGAGACAGGGCCGTGCCAGCAAATGCGGACACGCAGCCGAGCGAGCTTACTGCAGACGATTAGAAGGAGAAGGAGAGGCCGGCCTGGATGGTGCGCGGTGCCTGGGCGAAGTAGAGTGTCTGCCCGTCTGCCGACAGGAAGGGTCTATAGCCCTGCGCGAGCAGGTTGGTGACGTCGATAGTAGCCTCAAGCCCCTGCGGCAAGACCTGTCCCAAGTGGATGGGCTGGCGCAACATGCAGCTTAGGTACGCCTGGTCGCCAAAGGCACTGTAGCCGTCCACCGTGGTGACCCCGCGCGTTGGCTGCCAGCGATAGGACGCACGGACGCGGGTTCCCGCGCCCACAAGCCGGCCCTTCAACGCGATCGTTGCCGCCTGCGAGTGCATCGCGTGCAGTTCGGCGAGCGCCTGCTCCAGACCGACGGGCATCCCGTTCGTCCCGGAATCCTGCATCGAGAGGGCTTCGCCAGTGCTGTACTCCGCCGCGACCCAAAGCGCCGGCGTGAGCGCGGAGCTGACCGAGATGCGCGCGCCATCGGAGGTGTAGCTGCCGGCCAGGGTACGGAAGCTGCCGGTGGTGGGATCGAGCAGGATGCCGACGGGCATCAGTGTTACGGGCGCGTCAACGGACAGCTCCGGAGTCGCCAAAGTGCCTGCGGCTGCCGGCACGAAGGTACCCGTCTCGCCGCCGGCGATGGCCGCTTCGGAGATGCCGTCGTGGTAGAACGCAACCTGCACGCTGGCTTTCGGTGCGCGGTGTCCGATGGCGATCTCCTGGTGGAGACCGCGCTCGACCGCAAGATGACCATTGCGCATGAGCGCGACCGGCACATCGCTGTCCCCGCTGGTCACGTCGTCGAACTCCTGGACGCCGCGATCGCTGGCGAGCCTGTACTCGATCGTCCATTCGCCGTCGGGATGCGCGGTCACGCGAAAGAACGGGTGCGTCGCGACGACGCTGGCACCCTCGCGAATCGCGTCCACCCGGCCGCCTGCTTCAAGCTCGATGTTTTCGCCCAACGCCATGCGTTGCGCGCTGGTCAGCTCCATGACCTGGAGACCGGAGCCACCCTGGCTGCCCGGGACAAAGCCGGTGCCAACCAACTCCGGATGCGACTTGTAGCTGGCGACGGTGCGCGATGCTCCTCCGTTGAAGCCCGTGCGCGCCTCGTAGCCGGCGTCGATCTCGCTGCCTTCCATGCCCGAGCCCATGCCGGGGGTCGCGCCGGTGGGATCGCTGATGCCGCGAACGCCGGCACCGAGATCGGCGCGCAGCATGACGTCCGAGCCGTCGTCCAGTCCCTCATGGATGGTGACGATGTTGTGCAGGCCGCCCTGGCCGAAGCCGCCGTCTCCACTCTCCACGGCTTCGAGAGCGCGTACCCGGATCGTCTGGGGATGCTCGGTCGCGCTCGAGGAGACCTCGATCTCCGTCCCCTCTTCGAGGATGCGCAGGATAGGCCGGTTCGCAGTCGAGCGCAGCGTCCACTTCCAGTCGTCGCTGGTCTCATCGGCGCGGCGACGCTGTGCGGGTAGCCACGAGGCAGTGTCGTAGAGTGCGGCCAGCGTGAGGTTGACGACTGCCGTCGCGCCGGTCCGCAGCTGCAGGTTCGCGCGGGTTACGGGAACGAACAGAGTCGCGCTGGCGCGTACGAGGTACCGGCCCGGAGTAAGGTTCGCGATCGAGTAGCGTCCATGCTGGTCTGTAAAAGCGGTCGCGACGGTCATGGCGTTGGCAGTCAGAACCTGAACCAGCGCCCCCATCTGGGCTACACCTTGGGCGTCCCGCACCACGCCCGAGATCCCGGCCGGTACCGTCGTGCCGCTTGCATCGTTCGAGGATGGTTTCGGCCCGGCAGCGGCTGCGTGCGCGGACAGAGGAAGCAGTACGAACGAAAGCATCGCTCCTGTAATCAGAAGCGATGCGACGGCGTTCGGGTTAGCCTTCAACTGCGATCTCTGCACAGCGTTCCTCTGCGCGTCGATGGCCCCGCTCCTGGAAGTCAGGATCTGCCATCGACCGTCCATCGCTTGCCCTCTGCGTGTCCGTGCCGCGGTTGGAAGATTCGCCGGAGGTGCTGCCGGCGAACCTTCCTCCCCTGCCAGATCTCTTGTTTTCGTCGTTCCGGCCAGTCCCCACGCGGGGTCTGGCGATTGTTCTACTACGTTAGTCGACCATAAAGTTTGCCGTTTCGGCAAACTGCTGCTTCTTCACCCCGTCGTTGACCTTGATGCTGACCTGGTATTTGCCAGGCTGCAGGCTGGCAAGCGGCAAACTCTTTTCGAGCGTGACCTGGTCGGCGTTGGGGTTGATCTTATTGGTGGTCTCGGAGGCATCGAGGATGGCTTTGTTTGAGGCAAGATCGGTGATCTGGTACTCGATCGTCGCGCCATTCTGTTTGTTCTTCTCGTCGATTCCGAGGTTATAGAGCTGCATCCAGAAGTTAAGATTCTGGTTGCGGTGGAAGATGACAGGAACGGCCGGTCCGGTCGCCACGCGCGGAGTGATGTGCGTGTTGCCGATGACGAAGTTGCCGGCGCCGATATCCTTGGTGGGCACGCGGTACATGGTGTCGGCCAGAATCAGCGAGGAGTGGCCGAGCTGGTCGTCGTCATACTTGGGTACGTTGATGCTGCGGGTCCAGTGGCCGATGTGGTCGGGATTGTTCACATCCTTGATAACGACGTCCACTTTATAGAGGCCGGGCTTGAGCGGGAACGACTTCCAGTAAACCGAGGACTTCTGCCGCTCCTTGTCGAGCAGTTCGCTGGGCGACTGGACTCCGACGGTATCTTCAAACGTCTGCAATGGGCGACCGGTGAGATTGGATACGCGGCCGAGGATGTTTACCGTGCCCATGGACACGCCATCCTTGGTATTGTAGGTGATGTCGCTGTTATGAATGAGCAGCGTGAGCGGCACCAGCACTGTATCGTTCGTCACCTTGACGTAGTCCGTGCGGACATCGAAGAGGAACGGAGGACCGGTGAGGATCTTCGAGGTCGCCATGTAGCTCTCAAGATCCTTGAACTTGATGACGGGTGCGGCCTGCAGCTTCGCAAAGGTATCGAGGCGGTCGAACTGCTTGGACTGATTCGAGGACGACATCGGTCCTGCGCCAAGCTGCTCCAACCCGCCGCCCGAGAAACGATCGGCTTTCTTCGACTGGCCCATCTCTTCCATCTGGGTGAGGCCGGCGCCCGGAACGTGCTTCAGCGCGTCCTTCTCGGAGCGGTCGATGGTCATGTGGTAGTCGCCGCACATGCAGGTGTCGACGAACTCGATGTCGATGTTATCGCCGATGCCTTCGATATAGCGGTAGTGCCAGATCTCGAACGGGAAGGTCGAGGTCTCGCCGCCGCCCTCTTCCTGCGGGCGCTCGTAGCTGCCGCCGCTGGGGTGCGAATCGATCGAATCGGGCTTGCCGTAGGCGATGTAGATGTGGCCGCGGTCGGTGCGCCAGCCGGCGCGTCCGGCGGCGAAGTGCTCGTTCGCGTAGGCGATGCGCGCGTAGTGCTCTTCGCGGAACTCGTTCTCGGGGGAGTCGGGGTCGGGATTGCGACGGAGCCAGAAGTTTTCGATGAACTGGTCGCGCTCCTCGTCGTTTGAGAGATGCTTGAAGGCGGCAAGCTCTTCGTCCGTGATGATCCAGCGTACGTCCTGCTCGACCCAGGTTTTGTACGAGCCCTTCAACTCCTGCTTCATGGCCTTGTTCTGCTGGATCTTCTCGCGGTCGGTACGGTCGCGCTTGGTCGGGTCCGGAACGTCCGGAGATACGGGCACACGCTTGACGCCATCGGTATCGGTAGTCTGTGCCTGGTCCGGCGTCTGCGCCCGCGCCGCAACCGTCACACCCACCATCAAAACGCCAAGAGCAAGGACGCTAATCCGTGCCGTCCTAACCGAGAAACCATGCATCCACATTGCGATAACCCCTGCCGACGATCATAAGCGAAAATTCACGCCGAAGCCATGCAACATTCCATCCCGGCCGTGCATCCCGTGTCGAACGCAGGCTGCTAGAATCCGAGTAGATACCACAAACAAAACTTGTCCCAACGTTCTTCGTTACGATCTGGCCGGGGGACTTCCTCGTTGGACTCCGGCGCTGGCAAAATGCATCGTGCTGTGACTTAATTATTTTTGCACCGTCCTCATCTTGCACGGAACCTTTTGCACCGCCTCCGCGTATTCTTCGAGCAAGCCCTCTCCCCTGCCTTCCGCCAACCCGCCGCTACGACGGCCGAACCGAGACCGAGACGCAACCCATCTACCGAGAGCCCGCACACACACGATGAGCGCCAAGAAAGTCATCATAATCGTCGTAGTTCTTCTCGTTATCGCAGGCATCGCCGGCGCAACCATCTATCGCAGCCAGCAGAACGTCATCAAGGTGACGACCGCGACGGTCGCCCGGCAGGACCTGGTTGCCGTGGTGAGCGGCACCGGGCAGATCAAGCCGAAGACTTACGTGAACATCGGCGCCACCGCCTTTGGCCGCATCACGCACCTTGAGGTGAAGGAAGGCGACCGCGTGCGCAAGGGCCAGGTGCTGGCCACGCTCGAGAATGTGCAGCCGACTTCGAGCGTCGCCGCGCAGCAGGCAACCATCGTCTCTTCAAGGACCGACGTGTCGGCTGACGTTGCCGCCGAGCAGACGGCGAAGGCCAACATCGACGCTGCCCGCGCCGACCTCGAGCAGAAGAAGCTCGACTACAACCGCGCCCAGGCGCTCTACAAGGATCAACTGATTGCCAAGCAGGACTTCGACGCCAAGAAGGCCGCGTACGACGCCTCCGTTGCGACGGTCGAAGAGCGGGTGGCCGCTGACGCCCAGGCCAAGGCGCAGATCGATTCGCAGAAGGCCAAGGTGAGCCAGGCGGTCGCCTCACAGCGCTCGAACTTGGACGCCCTCGATAAGACCGTGTCGCGCGCGCCGTTCGACGGCCTGGTGACGAACGTTCCGGTGCGCGAGGGCGAAACCATGGTTACCGGCATCCAGAACGCCGAAGGCTCCACCCTGATGACGCTTGCGGACATGTCCGTCATTACGGCCGAGGTGAAGGTGGATGAGACCGACATCGTCAACATTGTGCTCGGCCAGCCGGCAGAGGTGACGGTCGACGCGCTGCCGGGCAAGGTCTTCAAGGGACACGTTACGGAGGTTGGCGACCAGGCGCTGTTGCGCACGACCGGCGTTGCGACCTCGCAGTCGACCACCGGGACGGAAGAGGCGAAGGATTTCAAGGTCATCGTCACGCTCGACGGCTTGTCTGGCGCGGATGGCTCGGTGCCGGACGATCTGAAGCCCGGCCTCTCGGCTACGGCCAAGATCACGACCGCGCGGCGGCAGAACGTCATCGTCATCCCGATCCAAGCGCTCGTGCAACGCGATCCGGTGGAAGAGAAGACGCTGGGCGACAACGCCGGCAAGCCGAATGCCTCACACACCTCCGCGACCGCGACCACCACGGCGGCGACCAAGCCGAACCTCGTCCAGGGCGTCTACATCCTGAAGGACGACCACCGGAAGCAGCGCGTCTTCTTCACTCCCGTCACGACGGGAGTAACGGGTGCGACGGATATCGAAGTCCTCTCCGGCCTGACGCCGGGGCAGACGATCGTTACCGGCCGGTACAAGGTGCTGCGTACCCTGAAGAGCGGCACTGCCGTCAAACCAGACAATACTCCGGACGTCGTCACGACTGAGTCCAGCAGCTCCTAACCGATTACCGAGAACCGAGATTCCGCCATGGCTACCGCTGCAATCGATCCGACCCAAGTGAACGCCGACGGGCCCCACGCCGGCGACGTCATCGTCACGAACAACCTCTGGAAGACCTACGAGATGGGCGACCAGCAGGTGCACGCGCTGCGCGGCGTAAACCTGCGCATCCGGCACAACGAGTACGTCGCGATCATGGGACCGTCGGGCTCGGGCAAATCGACGTTGATGAACCTGATCGGCTGCCTGGATTCGCCCACGGAAGGTCAGTATTGGCTGAATGGGCATAACGTCTCCGAGCTGAACGACGACGAGCTGGCGCGCATCCGCAACAAGGAGATCGGGTTCGTCTTTCAGACGTTCAACCTGCTGGCGCGCGCGACCTCGCTGCACAATGTCGAGCTGCCGCTGATTTACAACGGCACGCCGGCGGCCGAACGCATCGCCCGCGCCAAGGCGGTGCTCGAATCGGTGAACCTGGGCACCCGTATGATGCACAAGCCGAATGAGCTTTCGGGCGGCCAGCGGCAGCGTGTGGCGATCGCACGCGCGCTGGTGAACCATCCGAGCATCATCCTGGCCGATGAGCCGACCGGTAACCTCGACTCGAAGACCGGCGATGAGATTATGGCGTTGTTCGACGATCTGCACGCGAAAGGCAATACCATTGTTCTCGTCACGCACGAGCCGGATATCGCCGAGTATGCGCACCGCGTGGTGACGATTCGTGACGGCGTGATCGCGAGCGATCATCCCTCGCCTCGGCACGCCAAGTAGGGCTCGAACCCGCGCTCGCTCTTGCCGAGAGAATATACGGGCGTATCCTGTATCCACGGAGGCTACCCATGTCCGCCACCCAAACCCTCGTCCCTGTCGAAGAGTACCTCCGCACGTCCTACCGGCCCGACTGTGACTTTGTCGACGGGCTGGTTCTGGAGCGCAACATGGGCGAAAAGCCGCACGCACGACTCGAAATATTCTTCAGCCGCGTCTTCGCGCCTTATGAAGATGCACTTGGCTTCGAAACCCTGGTGGAACAACGCCTTCAAACACAGCCAACACATTTCCGCATACCCGACGTTATGCTGATCGCCGTTCCTAACCCGGACCGCCTTATCATCCGCACCGCTCCCCTACTCTGCATCGAGATCCTGTCCAGCGAAGATCGCATGTCGTCGATTCAAGAGCGTGTCAGCGAATACGCCAAGATGGGCTGCGGGACTTCCTGGGTGGTTGATCCATGGAGACGCCTTGCTTTTGTCGCCGGACCTGACGGTCTGCTCCGCCCCGAAGCTGACCGGCTCACGCTTCCCGATACTCCCGTCGCTCTCTCAGTCGTAACAATCTTTGCTGAGCTCGACCGGCTCGAGCAACGTAACGAGATGCTATGAGCACCGTCAGCCTCATCCACCCGGGCGACTTCGACGCGTCGACACAGCAGACCTCGGGCTCTCTCCGCCAAGCGGCTATTTCAGCCGCCACGGGCGTTACCTCATCGCTCTGGGCGGGGACGTTCCTGGTCGAACCGCTTGCGCAGACCGGCATTCACCACCATGGCGAGCAGGATACGATCGTCTACGTACTCGAAGGCGAATCGCTTGTCCGCTGGGGTGAGCACGGCGAGCACTCCGCGACCGCTCGCGCGGGCGACTTTCTCCACATTCCCGCGTACCTCGTCCACAGGGAGAGCAACCCGTCCGCGACTGAGCCCTTTCGCTGGATCGTCATTCGCTCCACGCCCGAGACGATTGTCGTGAATCTGCCGGATAGCACGTGGGCCATCTAAAATGGCGCACATCCCTGGAGCGCGGCGGGGCTGAGGAGCAACTTATCTGGGTTCGAGCAGGGTGCGCGGAGGTCTGCGTTCAGCACGCGCATCTGATTACACATAGCCTTGAAACAGCCTCGACCGCCGCAACGCCGTCTAAACTGAGATTATGGTCTCTTTGCGTCGCTGGACTGCTGCTCTGCCGATTCTGCTCTGCATCTGCGCTTGTTCCACCACGGCGCAACCCCCGGCCCGGTTCGACCTGGAAGGCCCGAAGATCGACGTCCGTGTGACCCGCGGAGACGTCACTCTTCCGATCGCCGCCGTTCCCAATCTGCAAGCGGGTGACCGGCTCTGGCTTCATCCGGCGTTTCCGCTGTCCCAGTCGGTGCATTACCTGCTGATCGTCACTTTTCTCCGCGGCACCACCAATCCGCCGCCGGACAACTGGTTTACGCGCATCGAAACGTGGCAGAAGAACGTGCGAGAAGAGGGCGTGTTCATTGAGGTTCCGGCCGAAGCCCAGCAGGCCATCCTCTTTCTTGCCCCGGAGACGGGCGGCGACTTCAGCACGCTGAAGTCCGCCGTCAAGGGGCGGCCGGGAGTCTTCGTTCGCGCCTCACAGGACCTTGCGGAGGCTGGCTTCGAGCAGGCCCGGATCGAGAAGTACCTGGAAGAGATCAAGAAGGTCCCGCCCGGCGATGCGACCGCACTGATGGATCACTCCAACCTGCTTGCCCGGACGCTTGCTTTAAAGCCGAATCCGGACTGCTTCAAGCATCCCGTCGACCAGCAGTACACCTGCCTGACGCAGACCGGCTCGCAGACGCTGCTGGACGACGGCCACGGCCAGACCGTCGTCGCCGCACTCTCCAGCGGGCCAGCGTCCGACTTCATCAACGCGGCCAGTTACACGCAGATCGCGGGAGGCGGCAACTTCTCGCCGTACGTGGGCGCGATCGTCGACCTGTTCCGTCTGACCAGCAGTCTGCACACGGCACAGTATCAGTACATCCCTGCGATCACGTTTCCAGCAGACCACGGCGGCAGTGCGACGCCGGAGTCGAACACGGGCGAGACCCTGAATCTGCGGCTGAACACCCCGCCATCGTTTCACAATCCGAAGTCCGTAATTGTAATTGGGCTTCCATCGGTGCAGCCGTCCGTACTGCCGCCGCTGCGGCCGGCCGATCCGGCGCATATCTCCTGCCTGCTCGACCCGCACATGGTGCTGCCGATCGAGGGTGCGCCGCTGGTTTTCTCCACCGAGTTTGCGCATGATCTCGTGCTTCACCTGAACCTTCCCGCAAAGCCGGGCAACGCGGGGAAGCTCAACCTGCCGCTCATGGCCGACGCCTACCAGGGCGGGCTGACGCTGGACCCCAATCCGCCACGGCGCAAGGAGCTTACTCTTGCCGACAACGACCCTGACCCGATCACCCCCATGCCCGCGCCGAGCGATCCGCCGCCGAGTACCCCGAGCGTACAGGCAACTGTGCCCGGTGCGCCCATCACCGGCACCATCGAAGGGTACTGGGGCTTCGACCGTTACGTCGGACCGACGCTTCCGCTCCAGAACGTTCCTGGACAGGGCTGGAGGATCGTCACCGCGCACGATGGGGGCCACGACGGCGGCGATGCTCCGGACCTCCTGATCGCCGGCAGGCCGAACCAGCTCGCCATCACTTCCACAGGCACGGCGTGCGTTGAATCGATCTCGCTCGAGCCCGGCAACACGAAACTCGACTGGAAGCTTGCCGCGCCGCCCGAGCCGCCAAAGAACCCGGTAGCCATGGAAGCGCCACCCCCGCCAACACCGGTGATCCCGAAGGTCGAGCCGATCGATTTGACGCTCAATCTGCAGCGCTCGACCACGCCTGGCAATATCCGGCTCGCCATCGAGCAGTTCGGCGAGCAGGAGCCCGATCAGCTCGGAACCAAGACCTTTGCCGAGCCGGCGAAGATCGAGTCGCTTCATCTTCATGCCGGGGATTTGACTGCGGTGCTAACCGGCAATTCGCTCGATCAGGTGAAGGACCTCACCCTGCAGGCCGACCACAAGGACCTTGTCTTCACGCCAGCTTCGGCGACGGATACCCCGGACGCCTCGCGCAGCCATCTGATTCTTACGCTTCCACCCAACGCGAAGCGGCCGAACTTGAAGCCGAACGACACGATCGATGCCCAGGTCCACCTTGAGGACGGTCGCACGGTGAAGCTCGCCACAATCGTGCTGCCGGCTCGTCCGGAGGTTACGCTGCTGAGCCGCCGCGTCAACCTGCCCGCGCCGACGCCGATCCAGCTCGCCTCCGACCAGGACCTTCCGCTGGGAGCGCAGCTCACCTTCTTCCTCAAGTCGCGCGAGAAGTTCCCGCGCAACGAGCAGATCGAGATTGAGCAGGTGGAGACGCCGTCTAAAGATGGAGGGGATGGCATTGCCGACGCTCCGCTGAAGACGACGCTGTCGGTTGCCGCGAGCAGCCTGGTGCTCGAGGATAACCACTCGATCCTGGCCACGTTCGATCCGCTGAAGACGTTTGGGCCATCCACATTTGGCCAGTTCCGTTTCCGCGCCGTCTCGGCCGATGGAACGCCCGGCGAGTGGATCCCGCTTGCGACAATCGTTCGTCTGCCCACGCTGACTGAGCTGCATTGCCCGACGGGCTCCTCGGCTGCGAGCGCCGCAGCGGCAAAACAGCTGCCGTGCCAGCTTACGGGGTCGGCACTCTACCTGATCGACTCGATCGCGCCGGATGCCGCGTTCGCCAACCCGCTGCCGGTTCCAGAGGGCTTCGTTGAGAACACTCTTGCCATCCCGCACCCTGAAGTCAGCGGCAAGGCATCTGCGAGCACGCCGGTCACCTTCTACATACGACTACGCGACGACCCCAGCGTTGCCGACACGGTCACGCTTCCGCTGCAGCCGGAGCCGCGCCACGCAACACCCGCGTCGTCGATGTCACCTCAAGTGCCGGCCGTGGCGGAACCTTCACCCTCGACCTCTCCGGCCGCTCTGCACACGGAAAAGGCACCTAGCCGCAACTAGGCACCTTCTGTAAGCGAGCTGTGCGCTACTTGAGGAGCGCCCGCTGTACTTTGCTGTGCTTCCTGCTATAGCTGAAGTAGACGACCAGGCCGATCAGCAGCCAGACCACCAGGCGAATCCAGTTCGCCGCGCCCAGCTCCACCATCATGTAGCCGTTGAAGAGGATGCCGAGAATGGGCACCAGCGGAACCAGCGGCGTCCGGAACGGACGATGGCGGGTCGGGTCTTTGCGGCGCAGGATAATAACTGCGATACAGACGATGACGAAGGCAAACAGCGTTCCGATATTGACCATCTTGCCGATGTCTTCGATCGGCGTGACGGAGCCCACGATTGCTGCGAGACAGCCGGCCAGAATCGTTCCCTTCCAGGGAGTGCGGAACTTCGGATGAACGGCGCCGAAGAAGCTGTTCGGCAGCAGCCCGTCTTTTGCCATGGAGTAGAGCACGCGGCTCTGGCCGAGCAGCATCACCAGCATCACGCTGGTGAGTCCGGCGAGCGCGCCGACGGTGATGATGTCTGCCGCGGTATGCAGGCCGCGATCGAGGAATGCCCGCGAGATGGGCGCCTCGATGTTGATCTCCGGCCAGTACACCATGCCCGTCAGCACCGCAGCCACGCCGATGTAGAGCAGGGTGCAGACTGCCAGCGAAGCGATGATGCCAATGGGCATGTCCCGCTGCGGGTTCTTGGCCTCTTGCGCGGTGGTGGAAACGGCGTCGAAGCCTATGTACGAAAAGAAGACCAGACCTGCCGCAAGGCCGATGCCGCCCACGCCGAACGGCGCAAACTGATGCCAGTCCGAACCCCAGTTAGCCCGGTTGACGTAGTGCGAACCCAGCGCCAGCACGAACAGCACGATGCCGACCTTTACCACGACGATGCCGGCGTTGAAGTTTGCCGACTCCTTGATGCCGATGACCAGGATGGTGGTGATGAGCAAGGCAATCAGGAAGGCCGGCAGGTTGAAGCCAATCTCAACGCCGAAGAGGTGCGGCGCAGCCAGCAGCGTGTGTGCCTGCGCGGTCAACGCGGCCGAGGGCGACGCCAGCAACGCGGTCAGAGCATCGCTGAACGGCTTGGTGCCTGGAACCAGATTCGGGTTGGACGCATGAACGGCCTGCCGGCCCACAATGTCAAAGGCCCGCTTTAAACCCGTCCAATGGTCATAGGCCAGCCACAGCGGAAACTTGAGGTGGAAGATCGCCAGGAACTCGACGAAGGTATTCGACCAGCCGGAGCTGACTGTGCTCGCGCCCATGGCGTACTCAAGCGTCAAGTCCCAACCGATAATCCAGGCGAACAACTCACCCAGGGTCGCGTAGGCGTATGTGTAAGCCGATCCGGCGAGCGGAATCATCGCCGCAAACTCCGCATAGCAAAGCCCTGCGAACGCGCACCCAAGCCCCGAGAGTACAAACGCCAGCATCAGCGCTGGTCCAGCCGTCTTCGCGCCCAAACCGCTCAATACGAAGATTCCTGCCCCAATTACTGCGCCGATTCCCAGCGCGGTCAGCGAAAACGGCCCGAGCGAGCGCTCCAGCGTCTGCGAACCGTGCTCGTCGGCCTCCGCCATCAGGACGTCCATCGACTTCTTCGCAAAAAGATTTGCCATGTAGCGAACTTTCTCCTTAGGAACCCACAACCTCACTCGCCCGCGCCTGCCGCTTCCAAAGCAGGTACACCGGCACTCCCAACAGCACCAGAAACAATCCCGGCCATGTGTACTGTGGTTTGTAACGCAAGAGTACAACAGAAATTGACGCGGCCATCACAATGTAAAGCGCCGGCAGCACCGGGTAGCCGAAAGCCTTGTAAGGCCGCACCGCATCCGGGCGCGTGCGCCGTAGCACGAAGAGGCCGAAGATGGTCAGAATGTAGAAGATGAGCACGGCAAAGATCACATAATCCAGCAGGTTGCCGTAGCTTCCGCTCAGGCAAAGCAGGCAGGTCCAGGCCCACTGCAGCCAAAGCGAGTTGACCGGAACACCCTTGGCGCTCAGCTTGCCGACGCTCTTGAAGAAGAGGCCGTCCTGGCTCATCGCGTAATAAACCCGGGAGCCTGCGAGCAGCAGGCCATTCACGCAGCCGAACGCGGAGATAAGGATGACGCCCGCCATCAGCTTCGCACCGATGCCGCCGAACGCCTGCTCCATGACGGCCGTTCCCACGCGGTCTTCTTTGGCAAACTGGATGCCGCGGCCCAGGATGGTGGTCGCGTCGGCGCTGCCGGCCAGCGGCAGCACGCTGAGATACACGAAGTTACAGAAGACATAGAGCGCCAGCACGACGCCGGTACCGATCGCGAGCGAAAGCGGCAGATTGACCTTGGGGTTCTTGATCTCACCCGCCGTGAAGGTAACGTTGTTCCAGGCATCTGCGGAAAACAGCGAACCGACCTGCACCACCGCAACTACCGTAATCAAGCCCACGAGCGCCGTAGAATCCTTTGTTCCCGGCCAGAACGAGCCCACGGTAATCGAGTGCATCGTTCCCCAGCCGGCACCCGTCCAGAACTGGTGCCAGCCCGCTCCGAAGTTTGCCGCAACGGCAGTCGCATTCTTGGCCACGAAGCCAATGCCGACGACACCTGCCAAAGCGAGGATTTTGGCCGTCGTAAAGACGTTCTGCACCAGCGAACCCAGTTTCACGCCGAAGGTGTTCAGCACGGTCAGCACGGTAATAATTACCAGCGCGACCAGGTTTGCCGTGTTCAACCCCACCGACCCTGAGCCGGGATGAAAGATCCAATGCGCCGTGCCGATCCCCGGGTAAAACACCCCCAGGAACTTGCCAAATCCTACCGCAACCGCTGCAGCCGTGCCGGTCTGGATGACCAGGAACAAGGTCCAGCCGTAGAGAAATCCCCAGATCGGCCCCAGTGCCTCCCGCAGATAGACGTACTGACCGCCGGCCTTCGGCATCATCGCCGCAAGCTCGCCGTAGCTGAGCGCCCCGATCAGCGTCATCACCGCGGTCACGAGCCACGCCGCGATCAGCAGCGCCGGCGAGCCCAGCGTGCGGCTCATATCCGCCGAGACCAGGAAGATGCCGGACCCCACCATCGAGCCCATGACGATCGCCGTCGCCGAAAACAGGCCCATGCCCTGCACGAAGTGGGGCTGCGCATCCGCCGCCGCAGGCACAGCGCTCGCGCCGGTCTCCACGACCTCTAAACTGGCATTTGACGGAATCTTCACGTTTCTTTGTTCTACCCGAAAATCCTGATAAAGTCCCGCGCCACTTTCTCGACCCGCTCGCCCTTTACCACGAGGCCCGAGATCACTGCCACAGCGTCCGCCCCCGCGTCCCGCACGGCCGAGGCATTCGCCCGCGAGATCCCGCCAATCGCCACTAACGGCTTCGTCGTGATCTCCCGCGCCCGCCGCACACCCTCGAGCCCCACCGCCTCCGCCGCATCTTGCTTCGTCCTGGTCGCGAACACGGGACCGATAGCGACGTAGTCGGCAACTCCCTGCTCCGCCTCCCACACCTGCTCCATAGTATGCGTCGACACGCCGATCACCCGTCCATCGCCGGCCACCACCCGCGCGTCGTCCGCCGCCATATCCTCCTGGCCGACGTGGATGCCGTCCCAACCCGCCAGCAGCATCACGTCAATTCGGTCGTTGACGATCAGCGTCGCGTCCGCACCTTCAAACACCTCGCCAATCTCCTCCGCGCGGTAGAGCGCGACCTCGTCGTCGGCGTCTTTGTCGCGATACTGGACGATCGTCACCCCGGCCGCGCGCAGCTCTTCCGCATAAGCCCGCAACGAAATCCCCGCCGCCGCAAGCGTCCCCACATCCGCAATCGCGTACAGCCCACGCACCGGCGACTCACCCATTCCGCCACTGTACATCACGCTCCGAAAAACATGTACATGTGCTAGCCTTGCCGCATGGAAGTGACGATCACCCAGTTCCGCAAAGACCTCTTCGATCTCGTTCAGCAGGCGCTGAGCGGGACGGAAGTCGTTGTGAGTTACAAGGGAAAACGGTTGAAGATCGTGCCGGAAGATCGGCCTCCGAACAAACTGAGCCGCCTGACGCCAATGCGCGTCATCGTACATGACCCAATCGACGATGGTTCCATGCTCAAAGAGATGACCGACGCGTGGGAAAGAGATTGGGACGAGCAGTTTTGATCGCTTATCTAGACACTCACGTCGCCGTCTACCTCGCAGAGGGAACAATCAAGCGGATAAGCCGAACCGCGCAGAAGCTCATCGGCCGCGCCGAACTCCTGATCTCGCCGATGGTTGTCCTCGAACTGGAACTGCTTTATGAACGGGGAAGGATCGTCCTGCGAGCTCCCGAGATTCAGAGCAAGCTTGAGGTAGAGTTGGGAGTCAGAGTCTGCGACCTGCCATTCGGAAGCGTTGCAAGTGTCGCCGTCAACGGAAAATGGACGCGCGACCCGTTCGATCGCATCATCGTTGCCCAGGCCAAGGCCAATGGTATGGCCCAGCTCATCTCCGCCGACGAAATGATCGCGCAGCACTACCCTCGCACTGTCTGGTAAGGGAACTTCCCTCGGCGTCCCGCCGTAGTAACCCCATGCGCCTGCTTTCCCTTGCTCTCCTCAGCGCCGCCGCGCTGCACGCCCAGCAATCCCCTGCCCCGCCCGAGACTGCCGACGCCATCATGGCAAAGGTCGCCGCCAATCACGACCAGGCTGAAGCAGAACGCACCCACTTCGTCTACGTCCAGCACGCGCACGTCACCTCGCGCAAGGGCAAGACGATAATGTGCGAGGAGATCACCGACTCTCGCGTCACGCCGAATGGCAGCGGCTCAAGCCAGCGGTTGCTGAAGCTCGACGGCAAACTCCTCACTAAGCATCAGTACGTCACCTACGATCACCTTCCCGACCCAAAAGCGGCTAAGGGCAATCCCGTTCAAAACGACAGCAAGGACCTGCATATCACGGTGGATGACGAAGATACCATGGATCGCGATCTCGTCGAGAACATGCGGCAGAACCTGACCAACAACAAGTCGCGCGACGGCATCTCCGAGAAACTCTTTCCGCTCACCACCAAAGCGCTCCCCGACTACCGGTTCCATCTCGTCGGACGCGAGCAGAAGAACGGCCGCAGCGTCTTCCACATCACCTTCGAGCCCGTTGCCCACGACGATTTCGGCTGGAAGGGCGACGCCTACATCGACACCGTCGCCTACGAACCTCTGCTCGTCCGCACCACCATGTCCAGGAAAGTCCCATTCGCCGTTCGCGCCCTGATGGGCACGAACGTCCCGGGGCTCGGCTTCACCATCCTCTACGCCCCCGAGCCTGCGAACCAGCCCGACGGCACCCCCGGCACAGCATGGTTCCCCGTCAGCTTCGGCACCGAGTTCAAGCTGCGTGTGCTCTTCTTCCTCGCCCGCGAGATCACCATTAACGCCGAGAATCGCGCGTTCGAGAAAACTCACGTGACCTCAACGATCGTGCCCGCACAAACGCAGTAGCAACTCGCGAAACGATCACTCCACGAAGTGGTCGCCGTCCGCGATGAGGACGCACTTGCCGTTGCCTTTACTTCCCCTGCCGCTCGAAGAACCGCTCCATGAACTTGGTATCGAACGCCCCCGACCGGAACTCCGCATCGGCGAAGATCTTCTGGTGCAACGGAATCGTCGTGTGGATGCCCTCGACGACGAACTGCGACAACGCCCGCTGCATCTTGTTCATGGCCTCTTCGCGATCCTTGCCGTGGCAGATCAGCTTCGCAATCAGCGAGTCATAGTACGGCGGCACGACTCCCTCGGCATACTGCGCCGTATCGACGCGAACGCCGTTGCCGCCGGGAAGATTAAGCGCCGTGATCTTGCCCGCAGACGGCGTGAACTTCTCCGGATGCTCGGCGTTGATGCGGCACTCGATGGCGTGACCGCGAATCTCCGGCACCTTCGGCACGATGTCCGAAAGCTTCTCACCGGAGGCGATGCGAAGCTGCGCCTTCACGAGGTCAACGCCTGTAACCATTTCGGTCACACAATGCTCCACCTGGATACGCGTGTTCATCTCGATGAAGTAGATCTTGCCGTCTTCATCCATCAGGAACTCGATCGTGCCGGCATTCCAGTAGCCGATATCTTTCAAGCTACGCTCGATGGTCTTGCCTAGTTCGGCGCGCAGCTTCGGCGTGATCTGCAACGATGGCGCCTCTTCGATCAGCTTCTGATGCCGCCGCTGAATCGAGCACTCACGCTCGCCCAGGCTCATCACGTTGCCGTGTTCATCGGCGAGCACCTGGAACTCGATGTGCCTGGGCCGCTCGATAAACTTCTCCATGTACATGTCGCCGTTGCCGAAGGCATTCGCCGCCTCAGTCGACGCCTGGTTGTACATCGCGGGCAGCTCCTGCGCCGAGCGCACGATGCGCATGCCGCGTCCGCCGCCGCCGGCGACCGCCTTCAAGATCACGGGATAGCCAACCGACTTCGCCCACTCGAGCGCCTCTTCTTCGCCGGCGATGACACCATCGCTCCCCGGCAGGATCGGCACCTTGGCCTTCTTCATCGTCTGCCGCGCGGTCGATTTCTCACCCATCATGCGGGTGACTTCCGGCGGCGGCCCAATGAACTTGATGTTCGAAGCCCGGCACACCTCGGCGAAGTTTGCGTTCTCGCTCAGCAGCCCGTAGCCCGGGTGAATCGCGTCCACATCCGCGATCTCGGCAGCCGAAATTACCGCCGGCACATTCAGGTAGCTCTCACTCGAGCGCGGCGGACCAATGCAAATCGCCTCATCCGCAAACCGCACGTGCAGGCTGTTACGGTCGGCCTCGCTGTACACCGCGACCGTGCGAATCCCCATCTCCTTGCAAGCCGAGATCACGCGCAGCGCGATCTCTCCCCGATTGGCAATCAGTACCTTACGAAACATTCAACCCTTCCCGTAACCCAAAACAAGAACGTAACTAGGATCAAGCGGATAGAAGCAGGATAAGAAGATAAAAGAATTGGCAATACTTTGAGGCTCCACTCTTATCCCGTTCTTATCCGACCAATCCTAGTTCCGTTCTACTTTGCACGAATCTTGAACAGCGGCTGACCGTACTCCACCGGCTGCCCGGTCGCTGCCACGCGCTCGACGATCTCGCCTGAGGCATCGGCCTCGATCTCGTTCATCAGCTTCATGGCCTCGACGATGCAGAGCACCTGCCCCACTTCTACCGTGTCGCCCACCTTCACGAACGCCGGCGACCCCGGCGAAGGCGACTCATAGAACGTGCCGACGATGGGCGACTTTACCGTATGCAACTTCTCCTCGGCGACTGCCGGAGCCGCAGCAGCCGGAGCACTCGCCGCTGTCTCCGCAACGCCGTGCACCGCAGCAACCTGGGCCGGCGCCGCGCCCACGGGCGCACCCGCGCTCATCAGCCGAGCCAGGGTTGCCAGGTCAACTCCCCCAGCAGCCGCCGGCGCCGCCTCAGCCTTTACCGCGCCCATGAACTTCAGGCGAACCTTCAGTTCGTTCTGCTCCAGGTCGAACTCTGCAACGTCGTTCGCCTTCAGGAACTCGATCAGCTCCCGCAGCTCATTCAACTCATTCGAATCCATCACAACTCTTCCCGTGCTCTCTCGCGAAGCACTCGAAATCAATTCGCAGGCCCTTGCCGTTGCCCGTTCCTAGCCAGTCACTTGCAGTTGCTTGCTCTCATCCGTTCTTGTCCGTCTTGTCCGTCTTGTCCGTCTTGACCGCGTCCGTACTTGCCTTCCGACGCGCCCGCTACAGCTCGATCCAGGCCTTTGTCGTCGGCGTCAGGATCTCGCAACCTGTTGCCGTCACCAGTACCGTATCTTCGATGCGAATGCCGAACTTCCCAGGCAGATACGCGCCGGGTTCAATTGTAACCACCATCCCGGGTTTCAGCTTGGCTTCCACGTTGCCATCGCGGCTACCCTCGCGTTTCTTGCCCAGCCGCGGCGCTTCATGGATCTCCAGGCCGACTCCGTGACCAGTCCCGTGCGTGAAGTACTCGCCATATCCGGCGGCCTCCAGCACCTGCCGCGAGGCCGTATCCACCTCTACGCCCGTCACCCCGGCCTTCACCGCGGCAAGCCCAGCAAGCTGTGCGTCCAGCACGGCTTCATAGACCTCGCGCTCACCCTTGCGGGCCTTCCCGATGTGTACGGTCCGCGTCATGTCCGAGCAGTAGCCGTCCAGCACCACGCCAAAGTCGATGGTCACAAAGCCGCGCTTCAACTTCGCGTTGGTGGCTTTCCCGTGCGGAAGCGCACTGCGTTCCCCGCCGGCGACGATCGTCTCGAATGACATCCGCTCCGCACCGGCAAACCGCGCCATCGTCTCGAGTGCGAGCGCGACCTCCATCTCCGTCGCACCGACATGAATCTCTTCGAGCACCTGGTCAAAGAGCCGGCAGCCGAGCGCCGCGGCGTCGCGCATCTTGTCCTGCTCGACCTCATCCTTCACCTGCCGCAGTTCGGCAATGAGGCTGCCGGCGGCCACAAACAAGTTTTTCCGCAGCTTCGCAGGTACGGCTGCCTTCAGTGCCTCCAGCGTCGCGACGGAAGTCATGGCAGCATCGAACCCCAGCTTCGCAATCCCCTGCTCAACCGCAAACTCACACGCTGCAACCGCCGCCGGCTTCTCCGTAATCTCCACCTTCGCGCCGTCGACTTCCTGCGCAGCCTGCGTCGTGTAGCGCCCGTCGGTAAACATCGTCACCTTTGAGCCCTTGACGATCAACGCCGCGCTCGACCCCGTGAAGCCGGTCAGATAGCGTACATCCGGAAGATGCGTGACCAGCAACGCCTCCGCCCCTGCTTTTTTCACCGCACTCGCAACCCGCCGCCGGCGCTCTGCCGGCACTACCGAAATCTCGCGCATCCCACCATTCTACCGAAAGTTAGCCGCTTTCTCTTCCACTCCTTCAGCTCAGCTCCGTCCGCGTAATCGTCTGCCATACACAACCTCCGGCAAAACCTCGGGTTCTTAGGGATGCAGGCAGCAGTGGTAGTCACAAACAAAAGTCCACCAGCACGGAAAGGACAGGGCCCCTATGAACACCAGATTTCTTTTGCTCGCAGCGTCTCTTATTGCACTCCCCATCTCCTCGGCGGTGGCGCAGAACACCACCTACAATCAGCGCCACACCATCGCCCATCGTTCGGCCAACCAGCAGGCTCGCATCAACAAGGGCGTCGCCGACGGCCAGATCACTCCGAAAGGCGCAGCTCGCGCCGACGCCAACCAGTCTCGCATCAACAACGAAGACTCCCGCATGCGTTCGCGCGACAACGGGCACCTCACGGCGACCGATCGTCACCGCTTGGCGCGCCAGCAAAACCGCACCTCCCGCGGCATCTATGACCGCAATCACAATCGCGCTACCGACCCTGGCGTCACACCGAACACGCCTCGCTAGAAGCCGGCGAACCTAGTCTCGTCACGAAAGGGCAGCGATGGAAAGTCGCTGCCCTTTTCCGTTGTCGGCAGCACTATCGGCCGATCTTCTTATCCGCCCACTCGATGAAGTACCGCATATTCGGCGCATCCGTATGCCCGCCGTCATCCTGGCGCCACGCCAACGCCCCATCCAGCAGTCCGTCGTTCACCGGAGGCATTTCGACCATCTTGTAATCCCCGGTCACGCCGAGTCCCTTCGCTCCCAGCAAGGTCCACACCCGGCTCGCATCCACGGTAGCCATCCAGCTTCCACGCTGATCCAGCCACTTCGCATCGCCCTTCGCCGGAATGCCGTAGCTGATGAAGGTCAACCGCGGCGCACACAGCGCAATCAACTCATCGGAGTCGACGGGGATATCCCCTGGCGTCTTCGCCCCAGACTTCGCCTCCGACGCCCCGTACTTCAGGAAGTTGCCAGCCATCCAGTAGTACTCGCCGCCGGTCAGGCTCTCGACGGCCTCGCCGAAGTTGCGCCGCAGCGGCGTGGCGCCGCCCTTGCCGGAGGATCCCACCAGCACCATCGCAAACCGCTGGTCGTACGCCATCGTCACCAGCGCCCCCTTGCCATAGCGCGACACGCCGTCAATCCCCACATGCTTCGCATCCACAGCCCGATCGGTTTCGAGATAGTCCAAGCCCCGCCCCGCACCCCAAGCCCACGCCCGCAGCGCGCCCCACTGCTCGGGCGTCCGCGGCTTGCCATGATTCACAAGTCCGATAATCCCCTCGCTCAAGCCCGCGCCATTATCCGCCTGCGCGCTGGTTGGGTCGAACATCGCGTAACCCCAACCCGCGGCGATCAATTGCCACGTATTCGGCAGCCCGCCGTCTTCGTTCAACTGCGGCATCGTAAACGGCGTCGCCTTCACCGGCTCCCACGCCGGGTGCTCTGCAAACACCTGCTTCAGCGTCGGATCCTGCCCCACCAGCAGCGCCTTCCACGCATCGTTCACCTTTTCGAGGTCCGCTGCGTTCGGCTCGTTCGGGTATGGGAAGCCCGCGCGGCCAAACATCATCAGCACCGGCACCGGGCCCTTCGCGTTCTCCGGCAGCACCAGCGTCATGTGAAGGTTCACCTTGATGGCCGGATCGCTCGCGTTATCGACCACGCCGATCAGATCTGTCGCAATCACCGGATTGAAGCCGACGTGCTCGTGGTCCGTCGCCTTCACCGTCCAGGTCACCTTGGGCACGTTCGCCGGCACGTGCCCATACACATCCTCATCGAACATCTTCACCAGCTGCGGCCGCCGCACGTCCCACCACTCCTTCGCGGTCGTCACCTTCTGGCCGTCGTTCAGGGTCAGCGGGTCAGGCAGGTTCGGGTACGGGTTGGCCAGCGCCTCATCGTAGTTGGCATGGTTCGGCGCCTTCTCGTCCCCACTCGGCCCCGGCCGCAGCGCCTTGATGCCCAACTGATCCATCATGTTCTGGTGGTCTTCATCCGCCGTCATCGGTTTACCGGCAGCGCCCGTACTCTGCCCCATCGCCACAACCGCACTCAACCCCAACACCGAACCCGCGACCACACTCCAAAACGTCCGCATCCTATCCCCCCGACTCTTCGGAATGCTAATCTTGTTCGCGGATTAAAGCGATTTAAACTGGCCGATAAAAACCGTTGCCCCATGCATGACGGCCTTCTGTCATGCGTGGGTAAGCGACAAATCCAGATGCCTCGTTCTTAGCAACCCCAGAGAAAACACCGTTAGATCAGGACTCCAGATGAACCTCTTCTCGAATCACCGGCTCCATTTGGCGATGCTTGTCGCCGCCGCGTCTTCAGGCCTGTTCGCACAGTCCCCGCAACAAAACTGGATCGCCACCTGGGGCGCCTCGCAGCAGATTCCCGAGCCGCAGAACACGCTGCCGCCCGAGGACCTCCGCGACGCCACCCTTCGCCAGATCGTTCACCTTTCGGCAGGCGGCGCGCAACTGCGCGTGCACCTCTCGAACGCCTTCGGCGCTGGCCCGCTCACCGTCACCTCTGCGCACATCGCCCGTCCGCTCGCCGCCGACTCCTCCTCCATCGACCCCACCACGGACAAACCCCTCACCTTCGCCGGCGCACCCACCGTCATCATCCCACCCGGTGCCGAAATGCTCTCAGACCCCATCGCCTTCAAGGCCGCACCACTCTCGGACGTCGCCATCTCCCTTCACGTTGACGCTCCCCCGCAAGGTGAAACCGGCCATCCCGGCTCCCGCGCCACCTCCTACTACGTTCACGGCGACGCGACCGGCTCCGCGAACCTTACCGATCCCAAGCACGTCGACCACTGGTACCAGCTCACCGGCGTCGATGTTCAGACGAACACAGCGGCAGGCACAGTTGTTGCTCTCGGCGACTCCATCACCGACGGCCACGCCGCCGGCACCAACCGCAACGAACGCTGGCCCGACACGCTCGCTCGTCGCCTGCAGGCCTCACCCGCAACCGCCAACCTGGGCGTCTCGAACCAGGGCATCGGGGGCAATCACCTGCTTACCGACGGTCTCGGCCCCAACGTGCTCGCGCGCTTCGATCGCGACGTGCTCGCGCCCGCCGGCGTGCGCTGGGTCGTCCTGCTCGAAGGCGTCAACGATCTCGGCGCGATGGCTCGCATGGGCGAAGTACCCGCCGCGGATCACGCCGCGCTCGTCGCCCGCATCCTTGGCGCATACCAACAGATCGTAGAGCGCGCCCATGCCCACGGCATCAAGGTCTTCGGCGGGACCATCACGCCATACGTCGGCTCTGACTACTACCATCCCACCCCGTTGAACGAAGCCGACCGCGAGCAGATCAACGCATGGATTCGCACACCCGGCCACTTCGACGCCGTCATCGACTTCGACGCGGTGACCCGCGACCCCGCGCACCCCGACCACCTGCTCCCCGCGTACGACTCCGGCGATCACCTGCATCCGTCTCCCCCCGGCTACAAGGCGATGGGAGACGCTATTCCGCTCAGTCTCTTCCGCTAAGTATCACTTTCCGGAGAACCCACGCTGGCCGAGCCTGCGTCAGACCGAAGCGCGCGGGTTGTAGAATGGACTATGCCCGTCGCCCCCGCTCCGACCCTGTCGCCAGCGCGCACCTTCATCACACGCCGACGCTTCCTCATTACCGGCGCCGCGATCACGGCCGGCGTGGCCTTCTACTCGAACGACATCGCACGCCACGAGATCGAAGTAACGCACCCAACCTTCCTCATCCGCAACCTCCCCCCCGCGTTCCACGGCTTCCGCATCGCGCAGATCTCCGACCTGCACCTCGAGGAGTACACCGAGGACTACTTCCTCCGCCGCGTCATCGACCACGTCAACGATCTTGCCCCGGACATGGTGCTCGTCACCGGCGACTTCATCTCCCGCGGCCCGCTGACGCCTGTGTTCTCCTTCCAGGCGGCTGGCCGATGCGGCGAACTGCTTTCGCGGCTGCGCTGCCCCATCCGCTACGGCATCCTGGGCAACCACGACGCCGCCGTCAGTTCGCAGGCCGTCCGCTTCCACATGGAGGACAACGGCCTGCCACTCCTCATCAACCAGAACACGCGCATCGAACGCGACGGCGACCACATCTTCCTGGCCGGGCTCGACGATACCGAGTTTGGCAAACCGGACGTCGACCTCACCCTGCCAGACGCCCCAGACGCACCCGTCATTCTGATGGTTCACGAACCTGACTACGCCGACGACGTGATGAAGCATCCGCGCGCGAATGAGATCGATCTGATTCTCTCCGGCCACACCCACGGCGGCCAGATTCGGCTGCCCTTCCTCGGTCCCATAGCCCTGCCTCCCAACGGCCAGCATTACCCCGAAGGCCACTTCCAGCTTGGCACCACCCAGCTTTACGTGAACCGCGGCATCGGCACCGTCGGCGTCCCCTTCCGCCTCAACTGCCCGCCGGAGATCACCCTTGCAACCCTCAGCCCAGCCTGAACGACGAAACACCGGAACACGGATTAGGGCGGATCAAGACGGGATCGGCACGGAGGTGTCACCGAGACTCCCAATGAATTCGGAACTTAGAGACTTTCCTGTTGATTAGACGAGCTTGGTGAGTTGAAATGCTTTGGCTCGATCCCGCCCTCAATCCCGCCTTGATCCGCCCCGATCCGTGTTACCGGACGCGCCGCACCGGCTTCTTTTGCTTCGGCATCACGGTCACACCGGGTTCTCCGTGGACTGCGCGGCTGCCGCTCTTCTCCACCATCCAGGCGTCCAGCAGACTGCGTTTGAAGCGCCAGCGATTGCCCAGCTTGAACGCAGGGATAAACCCCTCGCTGGCATAGCGATACAGCGTGTCGCCGCTGATTCCCAGATACTCCGACGCCTGCCGGATATCCATCACTTCGCGCAACATCTGGTGAACCGCATTCGCCATCGACGCCGTCTCCTTTGTGGGAACACCCCCTTTGTACCCACTTTCGGCCGACAAAACAATAGTCTCTCTAGCGTCTTAACTACCTAGCCAACAGCGAGAATCTCAATCGAGCCACTGTTTGGTGGCGGAGTCATTCCTCACCCGCGCCACCACTTCGACCAGAACTCTTCGCCGCGGCGAAACTCCGTCGGGCAGCCGGGCTCCGGCACAAACATCTTCACTCGCTTCTCCGCCGCCAGCTCGGAGATTCGCTCGATCGGCTGGCGCCACGCGTGCATTGCCAGGTTGAAGAGGCCCCAGTGAATCGGCATCAGCACCCCGGCCCGTTCCTCCCCGCCAAGTGCCTCATACGCCTCGATGGCCCCATCCGGCCCCAGGTGAATGTTGCGCCACAACTCGTGAAACGCGCCAATCTCCAGCAGGGTCAGGTCGAACGGCCCATACTGCTCGCCGATTGCCTCGAAGCCTTCCCAAAATCCTGAGTCCGCCCCGAAGTACACCCGGTGCTGCGCCCCAGCCAGCACATAGCCCGTCCACAGCGTCTCAAAGCGGTTCGAAAGTGAGCGTCCGGAAAAATGCCGTCCCGGCACCGCCGTCACCTTCATCTCTTCGCCAAGCTGCCCCCGCACGACGGTCTCCTGCGTCCAGTCAAGCTCCGTGACCCGGCCCTCCGCAACCCCAAACCCGTGCAGCTCCTTGGCCACGCCCAGCGGGCAAATCCAGCGCAGCTCCGGCCGCATCTTCGCCAGCTTCTGCACCGTGCGTTTGCCCAGGTGGTCATAGTGGTCATGCGAGATCAGCACCGCATCGAGCGCAGGCAGCTCATCAAGCGGCAGCGTCGGAGCGAAAAAACGCTTCGGTCCCATAAAGGAAACAGGTGCGGCCCGCTTGTCCCAGACCGGGTCGATCAGCACCGTCACCCCGTCAATCTCAAGCAGTTGCGACGAGTGCCCGAACCAGGTCACGCGTAGTCCGCTGCCCGGTGCCGTCCTGTAAACCCGTGCTTCCGTGCGGAATGGCCCAAGCTGCCGCTTCGGCTCGGTCTCTTCCCTATTCTGCAGGTAAAGCGGCAGAATCTTGAGCATCAAGCTCATTCCACCCACGCTCGTCGCCACCGGGTTCAAAAACTTGCGCCCGTCCTTCTTCGCCCGTTCCAGCTTCCTCATACCCCCTCAGATGCCCGCAGCAGTCGAGAAGCTCCAGCAATGTGTCCAGCGACGAATCAGCCGCGCGCACTGCCTCCTCGACGGGAAGAATCGAGTCACCGACGACCGCTAAGCACCACAAGCAGGGCACTTATCGGACGATGAACGGAAGTTCACCCAAATGCGGGTTGACAAGCACCGCAAACCAGACCCACAGTTGGCCAGGGCCAAATTCATCAAGGAGGAAACAACCATGTGTGACTTCTTCTATTGGATGTGCTGCCATGAATGCTGGGGCGGCTGCGGCGGCTCCCACAGCGCACCCACCTGCGGCGGAAGCGGCGGCACCGGTGGCGGCGGCGGCACGAGCGGCGGCGGCGGTGGCACTCCCATCGGCTAACCCCTACACGCACCAGGTAAGTCGGAGCGCCGGGCCCGGCGGCGCTCCCCCAAGCTCATCGCGCGTCCCTATTCCACTCTCGCGGCCGCGAAGCCATCCTTCTGTAGTAGGTTCTGCACAGAATCAGGACCCGCCAGGTGCGCTGCGCCTACCGCAACGAAGACGCTTCCGCTCGCGGGATTCTTCAATATCGCGTCCAGCTTCGCGGCCATCGCCGCGTTCCGGTCGACCAGAAGCTTCTGGTAGACAGCCGGGTGCTTCATCCTGAGGTCGTCGTTCTGCATCGCGGCGATCTTCGCGACGTCCCCGTGCTCCCAGTCCGCCACCATCTCGTTCGTCTTGTCGACGCTCTTCGGCAGCTCGCTGATCGTCTCGTGCAACAGCGCGAGTTGTTCCGCCTGCGGGAACTCCGCCAGGTAACGCATCTGCTCCGCCGCTGTCTCAAACCCCTTGATCTGCTTGCCGTCGGCCGATGCCTGCTTGTGCAATTGCTGATCGATGCCACTCGTCGGATCGTACCCCGCCTGCAACACCGGAAAGACCGAAAGCGTGAGGTAAGCAAGCCACGGCTGCATCTTGTCCACCGCCTGCTCGCCTCCTACGATCTTCAGCTCGGTGTTCAAAGCCGCGACATCCTCCTTTGAGATCTTCGACGACAGCGGATGCTCGGCATCGACCCCCAACTGCATGACGATAGGCTTCAGCGCGGCCTGCGCCTCGGGGCCAATGTCCGCAACTTCCAGGTAGAGTGTGGGGCTGGCCTGGAACGCAGCCTCAACCTTCGGTGTCTCCCAGTGCACGTCCTTCTTCATCACGTGCACCGTGCCAAAGAGATAAACCGTCGTGGGACCCTTCTTCACCACCCACATCGCCGGCGAAACTCCAGCCGAAACCGCAGTCTGGGCCGGCGCCATCGTCTCAACCTTCGGAGGCTCTCCCTGCCCAAAGGCCACGGCACACCCAAACCCGACCCCAACCACCCCTGCCGCAAACTTCCGCAATCCCATCATCCCCACTCTCCCTTTGCTCTCGTCATCGTCGTCCTTACCCGTCCCCGCCGTCACCTGTTCCTAATCGGTTCCTCGGTGTTTATCGGTGTTGAGCCTTCGCCTTACTCCCGGCTAGTAGCCTCATCCTTATAAAACTCCCCGATCTCCCCTTCATACTTCTTCTCCACGATCCGCCGCTTCAGCTTCATGCTGGGCGTCAGCTCTCCGGTCTCAATCGACCACTCCTCTGCCACCAGCTTCATGCGCTTCAGCGTCTCGAAGTGCGCCAGGCCCCTGTTCACCTCGTCGACGATCCGCTGGTACTCGGCGCTCACCTTCTTGTCCGCCACCACCGCACTCAGATCGTTCGCGGTGACGCCGTTCGCCTTCGCCCAGCTCAGCAGCGCCGGGGCATTTGGCGAGATCAGCACACAGACGAACTTGTGCTTGTCGCCCACGATGGCCGCATTCCCCACCAGCGCATTCGATTTCAGACGATTCTCAATCGGCTGCGGTGCGATCATCTTGCCGCCGCTGGTCTTCAGAATCTCCTTCTTCCGATCCGTGATCGAGAGATACCCGTCGCTATCGATCGCCCCGATATCCCCTGTCTTGAACCAGCCATCCCCGGTAAATACCTCGGCCGTCTCGGTCGGCTTGTTCCAGTAGCGTGTGAAGACCGAAGGCCCGCGCACCTCGAGTTCGCCATCGGACGCCAGCCGCACGTCCACATTCTCAAGCGCCTTGCCAATCGTCCCGATGCGGTGCCCGTCCGCATAGTTGAACGACACTACCGGCGACGTCTCTGTGAGCCCGTACCCTTCGAAGATGCGGATTCCCACATCCGCAAACCATCCGGCGGTATCCATTCCCAGCGCCGCGCTGCCCGAAACGAATGTGCTCACCTCGCCGCCAAACGCCTCGCGAATCTTCGAGTACACCAGCTTATCGGCCAGCTTCCACAGAAACCCCGAAGCGGGCTTGCCATCCAGCGTCTCCTGCCGGTGCTGCTTGCCCGTTGCGACCGCCCACTCCAGAATCTTCTTCTTCACCGGCGAGTGCGCGCTCTTCGCCTCCACTCCTTGCCGAATCTTCTCGTAAACCCGCGGCACGCCCACGAACAGCGTCGGCTTTACCTGCTTCATCATCACCGCCAACTGGTCGAACTTCGCGCAGTGCGCGATGATCGCGCCCTGTGACATCACCGTGTAGTCCACGTTGCGGGCATACACATGCGACAGCGGCAGAAACTCCAGCAGACGATCGTTCTCGGAAACTCCAAGCCGCTTCACCGACGGATTGATGTTGCTCGCCAGGTTCCCGTGCGTCAGTTCCACACCCTTGGGCTGCCCCGTCGTCCCTGAGGTGTAGATAATCGTGCACAGATCATCCGGCTGCGCCTGCTTCACCAGCGCATCGAACGCCGCATCCGGAGCCTCTTTCGCCTTGGCTTCCGCCAAAATTTTCGTCAGGCTCTCCGCCTCGCCCTCCTCACCTGCCTGCATCACGATCACATGCTGCAGTTCCGGCAGCTCCCCCGCGCCATCCAGCTTGGCCAACTGTTCGCCGGTAGAAAGAATCGCCACCTTCGCGCCCGAATCCCGCAGCATGTAGCCCACCTGCTCGGGTGTATTCGTCGCATACAGCGGCACATCCACGCCGCCGATCGCGAGCACCGCAAAGTCCGCAGTCGCCCACTCCCACCGGTTCTCGCTCAGGATCGCAACCCGATCGCCCTTCGCCACACCCCACCCCTGCAGCACCTCCGCCAGCGCCCGCACCATGCCGTACACCTCGGCAGACGTAATCGGCTTCCAGTCCCCACCCTCATCCTGCCGCAGAAACAGCGTATGCTTTCCCCGCCCAGCCGCCCGCGCAAAAACCTCGTTCACCGTCCGCACATCCGTCCCGCTCATCCCCGCCCACCTTTCAAAACCAAGCCGTTGGTTGTTACTCAATCCGTCCCGTTGCCCGTTCTTACCAATCCTTGCCCCTGCGCGTTCTTACTCAATCCGTCCCGTCGCCTGTACTAATCGGTCCATCCCTGTTCATCGGTGTTAAGTCTTTGCAGTTGCCCGTTCTTACCAGTCCTTGCCGTTGCCTGTTCCTAATCCGTCCCATCGTTCTTTATCCGTGTTAAGCCTTTGCCGCTGCCTGTTCTTCCCCGCCACCAATCCCATTCAGCACCACATCCATCACCTGTTTCGCGGTCGCCTTCGCATCGTACTCTCTCCCCGTAAACACAGCCGAACTCAGCAGCTCATCCACCGCTCCAAACATGCAGTGCGCCACCACGCCGTCCGAGATATCCCGTCGAAACACGCCACTCTGCTGCCCCCGCCGGACAACCTCCCTGACAACCTGGATGTACCGCACCAGGTGCTTATGCGAGAACTCCGCCACAAACTTCGCGCTCTGCCGCATCTCCGTCTGCATCAGGATCGCCATGCTGCGGTTCCGGGTCGAGCTCTCCAGGTGCACCTGCGCGATGTACTCCAGCTGCTCCCTTGGATCGTGCATCGTCTTGAACCGCTCATCCACGGCTTCATAGAAGCGTCCAAGCGTCGTATCGATCGCGGTCCGCAGCAGGTCATCCTTGCTCTTGAAGTACAGATAGACGGTTCCATCGGCCACCCCCGCGCGCGCCGCAATCGCGCTCACCGGCGAGTTGAAGTAGCCATTTTCGGCGATCACCTCGACGGCTGCGTCCAGAATGCGCTGGTACTTCTCCCCACCGGTCGAATCGGGTGCTCCATGCCTCGACTCTGAGACAAGGGAATCGCCACCACGCCGCCGTCCCCGAACAACCTTAGCCTCACCCTGCGCCAGTCGGAACCTCTTTCCAGAGAAAACACCAGTCCCGCCACTCTAATGAATCCCGCCTCAGTTGCCAACTCCCGCCCACGAAGCACAACAAAAATCAGTCGAAGCTGCAAGCCGACACGTAGCAACAAAAAGCTGTCAGCTCAAAGCTACCAAGCTGACAGCTCTCGACAATTCTCCTGTAGGGGCAGCGCCGCCTAAACCTGCGGCTTCGGCGTCAACCGCAAGAACGCCTTCGCCCGGTTCTCCCAATCCGCCAGCATCGACTGCGCCAGCGAGCTGTTCGCCTCTTCGGCATGCCTCTGGATCAACGCCCGCAGCATCTCCTGCTCCTCCGGCTTCAGCTCGCGGAACGGCTCAGCCGTCACGAACTCCGGATGATACCGCTGCTCGCCCACAAAGCTGCCGTCGTCGTCATACACCCACGCCAGCCCGCCCGTCATGCCGGCCGCGAAGTTGATCCCCGCACGCCCCAGCACCGCGACCACGCCGCCCGTCATGTACTCGCAACCATGATCGCCGACGCCTTCGATCACCGCGGTAACGCCCGAGTTGCGCACCGCGAATCGCTCGCCCGCACGTCCCGCGGCAAACAGCGTCCCCGCCGTCGCCCCATACAGCGCCACGTTGCCAAGAATCACGTGCTGCCCGCTGTTCGTCGCCGCACGTCCCCGCGCACGAATCACCAGCGAACCGCCCGAGAGCCCCTTACCGACAAAGTCGTTCGCCTGCCCGTCGAGCACCAGCTTCATGCCCTCGACCGCGAACGCACCAAACGACTGCCCGGCGGTACCCGTCAGCTGGTAGGTCACGTCCGCCGGTGTCTCCGCCTGGGCCCGCAGCAGCGCAATCTCACCCGCCAGCCGCGCGCCTGTCGCCCGGTCCTTGTTCGCAATCGTGCTCGTCACACTGAACGGCTTACCGGCCTTCACTGCAGCCAAAGCCTCCTCCGTCCACGTCTCATCGAGAGCCGGCTCGTCCTCCGGCTGGTCGTTGCGCACGCCGGTCCAGCTGCTCGGTCCGGAGCCCTCAACCGCGAGCATGGGGCCAAGGTCCAGGCTGCCGTCAAACCGCACCTGCTCCAGCAGATCCGTCCGGCCAATCGCCTCTTCGAGCGTGCGGAAACCATACCGCGCCAGCAGATGACGCAGTTCCTCCGCAAGCTCCTCGAAGAAGCGCACCACATGCTCCGGCTTGCCGCGGAACTTCGCCCGCAGCTCCGGCTTCTGGGTCGCGATGCCCGTCGGGCACGTATTCAGATGGCACTGCCGCGCCATGTCGCAGCCAATCGCCACCAGCACCGCCGTGCCAAACCCATACTCATCCGCGCCCAGCAGCGCCGCGATCAGCACATCCTGCGCCGTCGCCAGGCCGCCGTCGGTGCGCAGCCGCACGCGACCACGCATGCCGTTATGCATCAGCACCTGCTGCGCCTCCGCCAGACCAAGCTCCCACGGATTCCCCGCATACTTGATGCTCGAAAGCGCCGCCGCGCCCGTACCGCCGGTGTTCCCGGCAATCACGATGAAGTCCGCATAAGCTTTAGCCACGCCTGCAGCAACCGTGCCCACGCCGCACGACGAAACCAGCTTTACCCCAACCTTTGCGCGCGAGTTCACCCGCTTCAGGTCGTAGATCAACTGCGCCAGGTCCTCGATCGAGTAGATATCGTGGTGCGGCGGCGGCGAGATCAGCGAAACACCCGGCTGCGCATGACGCAGACGCGCAATCAGCCCGCTCACCTTGTGCCCCGGCAGCTGCCCACCCTCACCCGGCTTCGCGCCCTGCGCCACCTTGATCTCGATCTCGTCCGCATGCGACAGGTATTCGGCCGTCACGCCAAACCGTCCCGAAGCCACCTGCTTGATACGGTTGTTCTTCAGCAGATGCGGCTCCGCAGCCGCGACGGCAACCATTTCCGCCACAGCCGTACCGCCGCCCGACTGCGCAGCAGCCGTTCCGCCCGGGCTACTCACCACCTTAGCCGCAGCCGAAACCTTGTAAACCTCAGGATCCTCACCGCCCTCGCCCGTATTCGACCGCCCACCCAGCATGTTCATCGCAATCGTGATGCACTGGTGCGCCTCCGGGCTCAACGACCCCAGGCTCATCGCGCTCGACACAAACCGCGTGCAAAGACTCTTCGCCGACTCCACCTCGTCCAGCTCAACCGGCGCACCCGCCGGACGAATCGCGAGCAGATTGCGCAACACCGCCGGCTCCCGCGACGTCAGCTCCTGCGAAAAGATGGCAAACGCCGCCGCCGGATCGCTCGGCGCAACACCCGCCCGCGTCCCTCCGGTAGCCGTCTGCAGCGCCTTCACATTCGCCGGCTGCCAGCCATGCGGCTCCGCCACATCCGCCTTGCGGAAGCGCACCCAGCCGTAGTCCGGCAAGTCCGCCGCAGCGACAGCCGACTGCTTCGGCAGCCAGGTCTCGCGCAGGTGCTTATCCAGCTCTGAGAATCCAATCCCCGACAGAGGCGCGGGAGTCCCGGGAAAACAACGGTCCACCACGCTCTTATGCAGCCCCAGGATGTCGAAAAGATGCGCGCCCCGGTAGCTATCCACCACCGAGATCCCCATCTTCGACATCACCTTCGCCAACCCGGCATCGAAGGCCTTCAGCATCTTCTTCTCGGCCGCCGCAGGCTCCATCCCACCTTGCACCCGTGCCGTCTCGAGCGCCAGCCACGGGCAAACCGCACCCGCACCATAGCCGATCAGCACCGCGGCATGATGAATGTCGCGGCAGTCCCCTGCCTCAATCGCCAGCCCGACAAGCGTCCGCAGCCCGGCCTTCACCAGCGCCTGGTGTACCGCACCCGTCGCCATCGCCATCGGAATCGGCAGCCGCGCGCCAAACACCTCGCTGCCCGCAACCGCCGCGCGATCCGACAGAATCATGATCCGTGCGCCATTCCGCACCAGGTCGATCGCCTCCTGCGAGATGACCTCCAGCGCAGCCTCCAGCCCAATCGTTGACGAGTAGACACAGTGCAACTCCTCGACGTGCAGCTCCTCGGCATGGGGGTGTTCGCCACGCCGCAGCGCCGCAACCTGCCCCAGCGAAAGATAAGGCGAGTTCAGCGAAACACCCGCAAGCGGTGCATTCTTATCCAGCATGTGCGACCAAGGCCCCAGCCGTGTATGCAGCTGCACCACCACGGCCTCGCGCAGCGGATCGATCGCCGGATTCGTCACCTGCGCAAACCGCTGGCGGAAGTACGCATACATCGGCCGCGGGGTCTTCGCGAGAAACGCCAGCGGCGTGTCATCGCCCATCGACCAGACAGGATCCTTGCCGGAGTCCGCCATCGGCGCGAGGATCATCTTCACGTCTTCGCGCGTATAGCCAAAGCCGCGCTGCCACGCGAGCAGGTCCTCCGCCGGCGTCACCTCACCCGAGTCCACGCCGTCGAACGGCACCGTCTCCAGCCGCGTCGCGTAGGTCGCGCCCGTATCGAAGATGTCCAGCAGCTCCTGGTTCTCGTAAGCCTTGCCATCGATCAGGTCGACCACAAGCATCTCGCCCGGGCCAAGCCGCCCGCTGTGCGTCACCGTGTCCGGATCGAGGTCAACCAAGCCAGCCTCAGAGCCCGCAACCACCAGGCCGTAGTCCGTCATTGCAAACCGCGAAGGCCGCAGCCCGTTGCGATCGAGCGCCGCACCACACACGCGACCGTCCGAGAACGCAATCGCAGCCGGCCCATCCCAGGGCTCAATCGAATCTGCGTGATACCGCAGAAAGCTCGAGTTGTGCCCACCGAGAACGGCAGGCGGCATCAACATGCGCACCGCCTCCGAAAGCGATCGCCCGTTCTTCGAGATCAGCTCGATCGTCTCGTCGAGCGAAGTCGAGTCCGTCCCCGTCTTCGTCAGCACCGGCTTGCACTCAACCGGCAGCGTGGCATCCCGTGCCTCCATGCGCGAACGATTGCCCCAAACCGTATTGATCTCGCCGTTATGTGCAAACATCCGCCCTGGCTGCGCCCGATCCCACGATGGCGCCGTATTCGTCGCATACCGCTGGTGGAAGATGGTGAACGTCGAGGTAAACCGCTCATCGGTCAAATCCGGATAGAACGTACTCAACAACGTCCCCGAACACATCGCCTTATACACAATCGTCTGCGTCGAAAGCGAACAGATGTAGCCTGTCACCTGGTGCGAATCATGAGCCCGTTCAAACTGCTTCCGCGCCAGGTAAAGCCGGCGCTCCATGGTGCTCTGCGGATCGGGAATGCTCTCCAGCTTATCCGCCACCAGCACCTGCCGGATCTTCGGCATCGCACCCAAAGCAATCTCGCCCAGCACATCCACCCGCGTCGGCACATCGCGCCAGGCCAGCACCTCCAGATCCACTGAAGCCAGGCAGCGCGTCAGCACCGCCTCCGCGCGCGTCTCGCCCTCAGGCAGAAACAACATTCCCACACCCAGCAACTTCTCAGCCGGCAGCGTAATCCCCGTCGCATCCAGCAAAATCTCCCGCGGCACCGCGGCCATAATGCCGACGCCATCGCTGCTCTTGCCATCTGCCGCGGTAGCACCGCGATGTGCCAGCCGGCCAAGCGCAATCAACGCATCCGAGAGAATGGCGTGCGACGGCTTCCGCGTCGTCGTCGCCACAAACCCCACCCCGCACGAATCCGAATCAAACATCGGATCGACCAGCGAACGACGAGACCCAAATTCAGTCACAGGAGCGGAGACAACCCGCTCAAAGTCGCTGGAAACCCGCTCCAGCCCAGCCTCGACAAATGTTGCAATGCGTTCCATAGCTCACTCTAAATCCGGGGAATCCAGCATCTCGTTGGCGACGGGATATCCTGCTCGGGAACAACGCGCCTTGACATACGGGTTATGAATATTTATACATGAAGATGTATTTTTATGCAGTTTTTATTCCTCTGCAATCTTCGAAAGCCACACTGAAAGACAAGAGCCGTACCCATGAAGCAACAGCGCCACGCCAGCATCCGCGACATTCTTGAGCATACATCCGTCACCAGCCAGGATGACTTGCGCAAGAAGCTCGCCGCGCGCGGCTTTCATGTAACGCAGGCGACACTCTCCCGCGATATCCACGCGCTCAATCTTTACAAGGGACCTTCAGGATACGCCATCGCCTCCACCGCCAATGGAAATTCTGAAGAAGAAGGCCCTGCCCTCAAGGAGCTCCTGCGCAGCTTCGGCCTCGAAGCCCGCCAGGCACAAAACCTCATCGTAGTCGTCACCACCACCGGCGGCGCGCAGCCCGTCGCCGCCGGCATCGACTACGAAGACTGGCCCGAAGTCGTCGGCACCATCGCCGGCGACGACACCGTCCTCGTCATCTGCCCCGACGAATCCCGCGCAGCCAGCCTATGTACCAGAATCGAGGACTACATTGGCTAACGCGACCCTGAAGACCGCGGTAGCCGGCATCGGCGGCTACGCCGGTGGCGAACTCGCACGCCTGCTCCTCGCCCACCCACGCCTGCGTGGTACCGACCCCATCTTCCTCGGGCGCGTCGCCGACGAAGCTCCCAACGGCATCGTCCCGCTCGAAGCGCTGCATCCGCAGCTCGCCCTCGGCGCCAACCGCGTGCAGCCGCCCGTCGTCGCCTTCAATTGGGATCTTGTGCAAAAGGAAGGAGTCGAACTCGTCTTCCTCGCACTGCCGCACGAGAACTCCCGCGACTGGGCGCCACAGTGGCTCGAACGCGGCATCAAGGTCATCGACCTCAGCGGCGCTTGGCGGCTCGATGACCCGGCCAACGCTGCCGTCTACAAGCTGCACGACGCGGACGCCGCCGCCGCCGCGAAGCTCCAGCACGAGGCCGTCTACGGCTGCCCCGAACTTCACCGCGACGCCATCGCCGGCGCACGGCTCGTCGCCAACCCGGGCTGCTACGCGACCTCTATCATCCTGGCGCTCGCGCCACTCCTCCGCGCCGGGCTCGTCGACATCGACCACGGCATCATCTGCGATTCGAAGAGCGGCGTCAGCGGCGCCGGCAAGCAGCCCTCGCCAAAGACCCACTTCATGTACGCCGCGGACAACCTCTCCGCATACGCCGTCTTCGGCCATCGCCACACCGGCGAGCTGCTGGAGCAGCTCCACCTCACCGCCGACCAGATCCAGTTCACGCCGCACCTGCTGCCCATCCCGCGCGGCATTCTCTCCACCCTCTACGTGCGCCTGCGCGAACGTACCGAGCCCGAAGCCGTTGAATCCGTCTTCCGCTCGTTCTACGCCAGCAGCCCGCTCGTGCGCATCCGTCCCACGCCGCACCTGCCGCAGATTCAGCACGTCGTCCGCACCAACTACTGCGACCTCGGCTTCGAGCTCGCTGCGGACGGCAAGCGTCTCGTCATCGTCAGTTGTCTCGATAACCTGCTCAAAGGAGCATCCGGCCAGGCCATTCAAAACATGAATCTCATGTGTGGCTGGAACGAAGAGGAGGGCCTGCTTTGAAATTCGTCGTTAAACTCGGGGGCGTTGCGCTCGAAGACCCGGCCGTCCTGCTGCTCTGCTGCAGGGCCATTCATGATCTTGTGGAAGATGGCAACCAGGTTGCCGTCGTGCACGGCGGCGGCGTCCAGCTTACCCGCACCCTTGCGCAGATGGGCAAGAAGAGCGAGTTCATCTCCGGGCTCCGCGTCACCGACGCCGAAACCCGCGACGCCGCGCTCATGGTCCTCGCCGGTCGCGTCAACAAATCGCTCGTCGCCGCGCTCGGCCAGGTCGGCGTCTCGGCCGTCGGCTTGTCGGGCGGCGATGGCCACGTCTTCCGCGCGCGTAAGAAGAAGACCACGCCCGACCTCGGCTTCGTTGGCGAGATCGCCGCCACCGACCCCAAGTGGCTCGAAGCCATCTGGAAGATGAACGCCGTGCCGGTCATCTCTTCCATCGCCCTCGGCTTCGACGGAGAATACTACAACATCAACGCCGACGAGATGGCCTCCGCCTGCGCCATCGCGACCAAGGCCGACGCGCTCGTGTTCCTCACCGACGTTCCCGGCGTCAAAGGAGCAGACGGCGAAGTAATGCGCTGGCTCAAGCTAGAGGAGATTCCCGTGCTTGAGTCCACCTCCGTCATCACCGGCGGCATGCTGCCCAAGCTCCACGCCTGCCGCGATGCCCTCACCCATGGCGTCAAGCGCGTCCGCATCCTGCCCGCCGGCTCGGCCGCTGCCCTGCCCGATCTGATCTCAAGCCGTGTCAACGATGGAACCGAGGTAATGGTCGCATGACGAAACTCGAATCCCTGCAAGCCGCCGAAAACAAGCTGCTCCTGCAAACCTACGAACGCAACCCCATCCTTTTCACCGGCGGCCACGGCGTCTTCCTCACCGACGAGCACGGCAACGACTACCTCGACCTGCTCAGCGGCATCGGCGTCTCCGCGCTCGGCTACGGACACCCCGCCATCGAGCAGGCCATCGTCGCCCAGTCGAAGCAGCTCATCCACACCTCCAACCTCTTCTTCCACGAGCGCACCGCCGAACTCGCCCTGCGCCTCACCGAGATCAGCGGCATGGACCGCGTCTTCTTCTGCAACAGTGGCACCGAGGCCTGGGAGGCCGCGCTGAAGCTTGCGCGCGCTCATTCCGAAAAGGTGCGTGCCGAAGGCGGCAAGCTCGGCACCCGCTTCCTCGCACTCGAACACAGCTTCCACGGCCGCACCATCGGCTCCGTCGCCACCACGCACAAACTCCGCTACCGCACCCCGTTCGCCCCCGTGATGCCGGATGTAGAGTTCGTCCGGTTCAACGATGTCGACGACCTCCGCGCGCACTTCTCGGACGAAGTCTGCGGCATCTGCATCGAGACCGTGCAGGGCGAAGGTGGCATCCATCCCGTCTCGCAGGAGTTCTTCGCCGCCGCCCGCGAGCTCTGTAACCATACCGGTGCCCTGCTCATCGCAGACGAGATTCAATGCGGCTTCGGACGCACCGGCAAGTGGTTCGCCTACCAGCACTTCGGCATCCAGCCCGACGTCACCACCATCGCCAAGCCGCTCGCCGGAGGCCTGCCCATCGGCGCCATGCTTTCGAACGAACATGCCGCCGCAGCGATCACTCCCGGCATGCACGGAACTACATTTGGGGGCAATCCGCTGGCCTCCGCGGTCGCCATCGCCGTCATAGACGAGATCCGCAACGCGCACCTTCTCGAACACGTAACCGAAGTTGGCACCTACTTCCTCAGCTCCCTCCGCGACCTCGCAACAAAGCACCCGGCCATCACTGATGTTCGCGGCATCGGCCTCATGCTCGGCATCGAACTCGACTCCGAGCAGCTTGCCAAAGAAGCCGCAGCGGCACTTCTCCAGCAGCGCATTATTGTCAATCGCACCAGCGAGACAGTCCTCCGCTTCCTTCCGCCCTATATCCTTGAGCGGCAGCACGTCGACACCGCCATCGCCGCGCTCGACGGCATCCTCACTTCCCTCACCTCACAGCCCGCGTTTGCCGGATCGGCGACGCCGAAAGGCCAAGCCCATGAGTAGCAAAACCATCACCCCGCACGCCTCCACTGGCGCCGCACTCGGCATCATGTCCGACACCGCATTCAACGAAGCCGCCAAACGCCTCGCCGGCCGCGACCTCTGTTCCATCGCCGACCTCACCGTCAACGAGATGGCCGCCATCATGGAACTCGGGCACGCCGTCAAGGCACAACCGCAGGAGTTCCGCCACGCTCTCGACGCCAAGCAAATGGTCATGTTCTTCGAGAAGGCCTCGCTGCGCACACGCCTCACCTTCGAAGCCGGCATCAACACCCTCGGCGGCAACGCCATCTTCGTCGACCAGACGCAATCCCCGCTCGGCGAGCGCGAATCCCTCCCCGACATGGCGCATAACATCGAGCGCTGGATGTCGATCATCGTCCTCCGCACCTACTCCCACGAGACCATCACCGAGATGGCCGCCTGCGCCAAAGTCCCGGTCATCAATGCGCTCTCCGACCTCGAGCACCCCTGCCAGGCCATCGCCGACTTCATGACGCTCGAAGAGCGCTTCGGATCGGCCGAGGGCATCCACTTCGCGTATGTCGGCGACGGCAACAACGTCTGCCACTCGTTGATGCTCACCGCCGCGCAGCTCGGCGCGCACTGCTACATCGCCACGCCCAAGGCCTTCGTGCCCAAGCTCGAGATCATCCACAAGGCCATCGAAATCTCCGAACAGACCGGTGGCAGCATCACACTTCTGAATGATCCGGTGAAGGCCGTCACCGGCGCCGACGCCGTCTACACCGACGTATGCACCAGCATGGGCTTCGAGCACGAAGCCGCCCGCCGCGCCCCCATCTTCAAGCCGTATCAAGTGAACGAAGCGCTCATGTCGCACGCGCAGCCGCACGCCGTCTTCATGCACTGCCTGCCCGCGCACCGCAACGCTGAAGTAACCGACGCCGTCCTCGACGGCCCCCAGTCCGTCGTCTTCGACCAGGCCGAAAACCGCCTGCACGCGCAAAAGGCCATCCTGCTCACCCTGCTCGGCGGCGCTAAGCGCACCCCAAACAGCCGCGACCGCGGCCTGCAAGCTCGCTCCCGCCGCTAGCCGCAACAATCTGGGTGCCCCACCCTCGCGGAGCTAGGGTGGGTTCACCACAAACGAGCGTCCAGCCATTGCACTTGCTTTCAGCATTCCCAGAGGTCAGTTCTCAATGTCCGTAATCCTCGAATCCCTCCCGCTCCACCAAAAAGTCGGCATCGCCTTCTCCGGCGGCCTCGACACCTCGGCCGCCCTGCACTGGATGAAGCAGAAGGGCGCCATCCCCTACGCCTACACCGCCAACCTGGGCCAGCCCGACGAAGCCGACTACGACGAGATCCCGCGCAAGGCCCTCGAATACGGCGCTGAAAAAGCCCGCCTCATCGATTGCCGCCTGCCCCTCGTCCGGGAAGGCATCGCCGCGCTCCAATCCGGTGCCTTCCACATCACCACGGCCGGCGTCACCTACTTCAACACCACGCCCATCGGCCGGGCTGTTACTGGAACGATGTTAGTCACGGCGATGAAGGAAGACGACGTCAACATCTGGGGCGACGGCAGCACCTTCAAGGGTAACGATATAGAACGCTTCTATCGCTACGGCCTCCTCGTCAACCCCGACCTCAAGGTCTACAAGCCCTGGCTCGACGCCACCTTCATCGACGAGCTCGGCGGCCGCGCCGAGATGTCCGCCTTCATGGCCAAGTCCGGCTTCGGCTACAAGATGTCCGCCGAAAAAGCCTACTCCACCGACTCCAACATCCTCGGCGCAACCCACGAAGCCAAAGACCTCGAACTCCTCACCAGCTCCATGAAGATCGTCACCCCGATCATGGGCTCGGCCTTCTGGAAGTCCGACGTCAACATCGCACCCGAGCAAGTCACCATCCGCTTTGAAGAAGGCTTCCCCGTCGCGCTCAACGGCACGTCCTACCCCGACCCCGTCGCCCTCATGCTCGAAGCCAACGCCATCGGCGGCCGCCACGGCCTCGGCATGTCCGACCAGATCGAGAACCGCATCATCGAAGCCAAATCCCGCGGCATCTACGAGTCACCCGGCCTCGCGCTCCTCTTCATCGCCTACGAGCGCCTCATCACCGGCATCCACAACGAAGACACCATCGAGCAGTATCGCGACAACGGCCGCAAGCTCGGGCGCCTGCTTTACCAGGGCCGCTGGTTCGACCCCCAGGCCATCATGCTCCGCGAAGCCGCCCAGCGCTGGGTCGCCAAGCCCGTTACAGGATCCGTGACGCTCGAGCTGCGCCGCGGCAACGACTACACCATCCTGAACACCGACTCACCCAACCTCACCTTCGCCCCCGAACGCCTCTCCATGGAGAAGACCGAGTCCACCTTCTCCCCCCGCGACCGCATCGGCCAGCTCACCATGCGCAACCTCGACATCACCGACACCCGCGCCAAGCTTCTCACCTACGCCCAAACCGGTCTCCTCACCCTAAGCCAAGGCACCCAGATGCCCCAACTCACCACCACCGACGACCACACACCTTAATCTTTGTCATCCCCGAAGGGGATCTGAGTTTCGCCCTCACCAGGACGTCAGTCAAAGGAGTCTCGGAATGAAGTCACAAGATGACTACCAGTTCTGGGTTTACATCCTATCCAACCGGTCACATGTTCTGTATATCGGAATGACTAACAGCCTGCGTCGACGGGTATTCGAACACCGCAAGCTAAAGCCTGGAGCGTTCACGGCGCGGTACAAGATTACCCGGCTCATCTACTGCGAAGAGTTCCAATACGTCAACAATGCAATTGCCCGCGAGAAGGAGCTGAAGCACTGGACGAGGGCTCAGAAGATCGCACTGATTGAAGCCGCTAATCCTACCTGGGAAGAACTGATGCCAAACGAACCTGAGATTGCGCAGCAGTAATTGAACGCAGATTCCCTCCGGGAATGACAAAGACTTCTACTTGCTTCTTTTGTTCACGAAGTTAATCCAAGTTTTCCTTTGCTTTTGTTCACCCAAGCCTGAGGAACCATGTCCATCGAATCCAACGCAACTAAAATGTGGTCCGGCCGCTTCCGCGACCCACTGAACAAGACCTTCGAAGAATGGCAGCGTTCCTTTCCCTTCGACTGGCGCCTCATCCACGTCGAAGTCCGCGCAAGCATCGCCCACGCGCGCACCATCGCCGCCGCCGGCATTCTCAACGACGATGAACTCGCCCGCATGGTCACCGGCCTTGAAGCCGTGGGTGCAGACGAAGCAACGAACCTCCCAACCATCGTCAACGCATTCCCCAACGCCGAAGATGTCCATCACTACGTTGAGCTCGCGCTGACGCAACACATCGGCGATCTCGCCCTGAAGCTGCACACCGGCCGCAGCCGCAACGAACAGATCGCCACCGACATGCGGCTCTTCGTCCGCGACTCCATAGACGCAGCCCTCACCGGCCTGCGCGCGTGGGCGCTCGCCCTCATCGAAGTCGCCGCAGCAGCCGGCGAAGCCGTCATGCCCAGCTACACGCACCTCCAGCGCGCCGAGCCTGTCCTCATCGCCCACTGGCTCCTAGCCTACGTCAGCATGATCGAGCGCGACCTCAGCCGCCTCGAAGACGCTCGCGCCCGCATGAACTTCTGCCCGCTCGGCTCGGGCGCCATCGCCGGCGCAACCCTGGCGCTCGACCGGGCTATCGCTGCTGAAGCCCTTGGCTTCAGCGGACCAACGCCCAACTCCATGGACGCGACCTCCGACCGCGACTTCATGCTCGACTTTACGCAAGCCCTCTCAACCCTCGGCCTGCACATCTCGCGCTTCGCCGAGGAGATCACCCTGCACGCCACGGCAGAGTTCGGCTTCATCGACCTCCCCGAAGCCTTCTCCACCGGCTCCTCAGCCATGCCGCAGAAGAAGAATCCCGACCTCACCGAGCTCATCCGCGGCAAATCCGCCCGTCTCCTTGGCGCCGCGACCACCCTCGCCATGCTCATCAAAGGCCTGCCCCTCGCCTACAACAAAGACCTCCAGGAAGGCCAGGAGCCGGTCTTCGACGCAGCCGACACCATCGCCGGCATGCTCAGCGTGCTGCCCGCCTTCACCCGCGCCCTCACCTTCCGCCACGACCGCATGAAGACCGCTGCCACGACGGGCTACCTCAACGCCATGGCCGCGGCAACCTACCTCTCGAACCGCGGCGTCCCCTTCCGTAAAGCGCATGAGATCATCGGCAATGCCGTTCGTCTTGGCCTCGAATCTGGCCGCGAATTGGACACCCTCACCCTCACTGAACTCCAACAACTCAGCCCCGCCTTTGCCGAAGACTTCTTCGCCGCCGTCACCGTCGAAGCCACACTCGACTGCCATGATGTCATCGGCGGTACCGCCCGTCATCGCGTCGCCGAAGCCCTCGCATCAGCCAAGGTAAGATTGTCATCTAAACTTGAGTAAGGAAGCATTGGGAACCCTCACCACCATCACCGCCGCCGAAGAGATCTCCGACTCCACGTCGACCAACTCTTCGCGCCCGCGCGCCATCGGCGCCACCGTCCGCCCCGCCAGGCTGCAGGACGCCGTCAACATCTTCGAGCTCGTCAACTCCCTCTCCGGCGACGGCACGCTGCTGCGCCGCAACTACGCCGAGATCTGCGAGAACGTCCGCGACTTCGCCGTAGCCGAGTCGGCTGTAAATGGGGAATCTGGCGGAGTCTTCCTCGGCTGCGGCGCCCTGCACCTCTACGGCCCGCACCTCGCGGAAGTCCGTTCCATCGTCGTCAAGCCCGAGGCCAAAGGCCAGGGTGCCGGCGGCAAGATCCTGCACGCGCTGCTCGCCGAAGCCGAGTACCAGGGCGTCGTCGCCGTGTGCCTCTTCACGCGCATCCCCGACTTCTTCTTCCACTTCGGCTTCCGCACCGCCGACCGCACCACGCTGCCCGACAAGATCTACAAGGATTGCCAGACCTGCCCGCGTCTTTACGCCTGCGACGAGGTCGCGATGGTGCGCGGCCCCTTGCCGAAGATTGCGGTGCTGGGACCCACCCGCATCCCGCAGCCGGAGCTGGTCAAACTCCAAACCGGCGTCATCCCCCACGAATAACCCCTCACACGGCGAAGCCGTCCAAAACCCCACGAAGTGGTCGCCGTCCGCGATGAGGACGCCGTTGCTTTTGCCTCTACCAAGCGTGAAAGAACTCACCACGCTCCATCAGCCTCACCTCAGTCGCAAACAACTCACTCAACCGTCCCTCGGTGAGCAGTTCTTCCCGCGCCCCATCCGCAACAATCCGCCCCTCGCGCATCATCAGCACGCGCCTCATCTCCGGCACGATATCCGCCACCTGATGCGTAATCAGGATGATCGTCGTGCCCTGCTGCGCAAGCGTCCGCATCAGCTCGCGCAGCTCTTTCTGTGCAAACAGATCAAGCGTGTTCGAAGGCTCGTCCAGCAATAAACACCCGGCCGAAGCCACCAGCGCCCGTGCAATCAGAATGCGCCGCTGCTGCCCCGAAGACATTTCACCGAACACATGCTCACGCAGCGCTGCGGCCCCCACCCGCTCCAGCATCGCCTCGGCCCGATCCCGCATCTCCGGCGTCACCACCAGGTTCGGCCATAGAGTAGAGCTCGAGAAATATCCCGTCAGCACAGCCTCAAGCCCGGTCACCTTCAAGAACGGCTTCCCTGGCAAATCACTCTGCACCACGCCGAGACGCTTCTTCAGCTCGGTCACATCCCAGCGCTCCCGCCCAAACAAGCTCACCCGCATCCCCGGCTCAGCCAGCGGATACAGCTCGCACGTCAGCGTCTTCATCAGCGTCGACTTGCCGCACCCATTTGGCCCCAGCAACGCAATCTGCTCACCCTCTGCAATCGCCAGCGACACATCGTGGAGCACCTTTCGCTCCCCGCGCACCACAGTCACATGCTCCAACTGCACAAACTCACTCGCCATCCCCACTAAGCCTCAGGCCATTCCAGCGGATTTTGCAAACGCCGCTCCAGGATCTTCAACTCCGGGTCAAAGTCCGGAATCGCGCTCGTCCAGTTCGCGCCCTCGCTGCAGGCACGTTCCGGCACCAGCCCAATCAACTCACTCTCTGCAAGCGACACGCCGTGCGCCGCCGCAAGCTTCTCGACCATCGCATACACCTCCGGCATCGGCGTCAACTGGAAGTTCGTCACGTTCATTGTCACCTGCGGACGTCCATTCACGAGCACCCCCATGGCCTTCACCCCCTGCATCCCGCCGCTCGAAGCCCGTATCTCCCGCGCAATCGCGCGCGCATGGGTGATCTCGGCCTTCGGCCCAAGGTAGACGTTATAAGCAATCAAAAACGTTCGCGCCCCCACCACGCTCGCGCCCGCGGTCGCATGAAGCTCCGGCCCACCCACATCCGGGCGCCGCGCCGCGTCCTTCACCGCGGCCTCGCGCAACCCTTCAAACTGCCCTTTCCGCACATCCTCAAGCTGAAATCGATCCGGCCGTGCCGCAGCCGCGCCATAGAAGTAGACCGGCACGCCAAACCGCCGCCAGATCTGCAGCCCAGCCTGCCGCGCCAGCAGCGCCGCCTCGGCAATCGAGATGCCCGCAATCGGCACAAACGGCACCACGTCCGCCGCGCCGATTCGAGGATGCACTCCCGTCTGTCGTGTCAGGTCGATCAGATGCGCCGCCTTCCCCGCACCCAGCACCGCAGCCTCAATCACCGCGCTCGGCGTCCCCGCAATCGTCACCACGCTCCGGTTATGCGCGGTGTCAAGCGACCAATCGAGCAACCGCACTCCATCCACGCGCATACTCGCGACAATCTGCCGCACGATCTCCGGCGACGTGCCTTCAGAGAAGTTCGGGACGCACTCGAGGATCGGCTCTGCACTCATGGGTTTGCCCGTACCAGCCTACTTCCACCACGAGTAGCCGATCGTAAACTGCACGCTCGCATTCACACCCGGGTTGCGATCGCCCAGCGAGGCCGACGAGATATGCATCCCGTTTGCGCTGAAGTCGATCGACCGGTTCGGCCGCGTGAAGTAGTGAAACCCGATCCCACCCTGCGGCGTAAAGTTCCACACACTCGTCTCACCATTCGGCCCGTTTTCATTGATGTTCGCCGTCGTGTTGCCGTATGCGGGGAACTTGTGGTTCGTCCACAGCAGCCCGCCCGCGGCCTGCGCCCAGGGCACAAAATGTCCATGCCGCGCGAAGTTCCAGCGCAGGATAATCGGCGTAACGCTCATACCGGTGTACGTCCCACCCACAAGGTACGGCGAAGAGCACTCGACCACTCCCGACCCCGGCACCTGCAGGCAGCTCACCCGGTTGAACTTTGGCGTGAACGCCTGGAAGTACGGGAAAAACTGCATCCCATACTCGAAGTTCCCACGGAAGAACCCGTGCCCGATGTTGTTCGTCAGCACGCGTCCAGCCTGCACCCCGGCCCACAGAAAGTGGAAGCCCCCACGCTGGTCGGTAAGCCCGTTCCCGCCCTGGAAGATCACCCCATAGCTGAACGGCTGGTGTGTCGAAGCAACGTCGATCACATTGTCGTCGTGCGGCACTGGAGCAACCTGCGCCACAGCCGGCGCAGCAAGCAGCAGTGCGAGAAAAAGATGGCCGAAACGCAAATTCATCAAGTGAGTGTTCTCGCTTCCTAGTAGACGCATCGTGGTCGAGGCCGGACGCAAAAGGAAGGGCCAGGAGCTTTCTGCCGCCTGGCCCTCAACCTCACTTCCAGCAACTTTGAAACTAAGCCATCGAAGCTTCGTCGAAGTCGAAGTTCGAATAAACGTTCTGGGTGTCGTCAAGATCCTCGATGGTCTCGAGCAGCCGCATCATCGCATTGGCCTGCGATCCCTCGAGCTTCGTATACGTGCTCGCGATCTTCGTCACCTCGGCCGTCTCGGTCGGAATCTTCGCCGCCTTCAACGCGTCGGTCACCGCCTCGAACTCCGTCGGCGCACACAGGATCTCCCAGTGCTCTCCCTCGTCGTTCAGGTCTTCCGCGCCAGACTCCAGCACGATCTCCATCAGCTTGTCTTCGCTTGCCGCATCCTTCGCAATCGAGATCACGCCCTTCTTCGAGAACATCCACGCAACCGCGCCTTCCGCGCCCAGGTTGCCGCCGTTCTTCGAGAACGCATGACGAATCTCACTCACCGCGCGATTCTTGTTGTCCGTCAGCACATCGACGATGATCGCCACGCCGCCTGGCCCATAGCCCTCGTAGGTAATCTCGTCGTACGACAAGCCTTCCAACTCACCCGTACCACGCTGAACCGCGCGCTTGATGTTGTCGGCCGGCATGTTCTCCGCCTTCGCCGCGAGGATCGCCGTGCGCAGCCGTGGATTGCCATCCGGATCGCCTCCGCCGGACTTTGCCGCAATCGTGATTTCCTTGATCAGCCGCGTGAAAACCTTACCGCGCTTCGCATCCGCAGCGCCCTTCTTATGCTTGATTGTTGCCCATTTACTATGCCCGGACATTGCGTTACCTCACAGAAAGATGGCGCGGGCTACCCCGTCGCGACTTTTGGATTTTAGCAGGTTTGTCACGTTCCCCGATCCAACCACCGGGTGCCCACCCGCGCGCAGCCAGTACGGTTTCGCACCACATCCGCGCGCTACGCTTGCTTTCTCGACAATCAAGCCCTTTCCAAACTCATCAAATCCGCTTCGCTCTCCCGCTTCCGCACCACGCGCTTCTTTTTCCCATTCACCAGCACCTCCGCCGGCCGCGGCCGCGAGTTGTAGTTCGAGGCCAGCGTCATCCCGTACGCGCCCGCATCCAGAACCGCCAGGACGTCGCCCTCGTGCACCGTCGGCATCACCCGATCCCGCGCAAAGAAATCCCCCGACTCGCACACCGGCCCCACCACATCCACCACCGAAGAATGCGACCCAGCCGGCTGCTTCAACGGCACAATCTCGTGATGCGCCTGGTACAGCGACGGCCGGATCAGGTCATTCATCCCCGCATCCGTAATCACAAAGGTCTTCGCCGGCTGCGAGCCGCCGCCACCATTCTTCTTCACGTTCAGCACCGTCGTCAGCAGACACCCGGCCTGCGCCACCAGGAAGCGCCCCGGCTCCAGCAGCAGATGCATCCCTAACCCAGCAGTCGCCTGCAAAATCTGCCCCACATACTCCTCCACAGCGCGCGCAGGATCGAACCCGGCGTCCCCATACTCCACGCCCAGGCCGCCTCCTGCGTCCAGATACTTCAACTCGATCCCATCCTCGCGCAGCTCCTCGACCAGCGTCCTTACCCGCGCCATCGCCGCGCCAAACGGCTCAACCGCGCGTATCTGCGAGCCGATATGCACACTCACCCCCACCGCCTCCAGCCACTTCGACCGCTTCGCCCGCCGGTAAAGCCCTCGCGCCAGGTTGATGTCGATGCCAAACTTATGCGCCGAAAGCCCAGTCGAAATGTACGGGTGCGTCTCCGCGAAGACATCCGGATTCACCCGAAGTGACACCCGCGCCACCTTGCCCAGCGTCTCCGCTCGCGCCGCAATCAAGTCCAGTTCCTCGGCCGACTCCACGTTGAACAGCAGTATCCCAGCCTCCAGTGCCCGATCGATCTCCCAGAACTGCTTCCCCACCCCCGCAAACACAGTCCGACCCACAGCCTCGGGCGCCGCTCGCTCCACGCGCGCCAACTCCCCCGCAGACACAATATCGAAGCCCGCCCCAGCTCGTGCCAGCCCCTTCAAAATCGCCAGCGACGAGTTCGCCTTCACCGCAAAACACACCGTATGTGGCACCGCGGCAAATGCCCGCTCAAACAACTCCAGGCGCCCCAGAATGTGCGATTCGGAGTACACATACAGCGGAGTCCCATGCGCCGCGGCCAGCTCTGCCAGCGGAACCTGGTCACAACAGAGAGCGCGCTTCAAATAGGCAAACGGACGTGCGGCGTACTGCTGACTCAAAGTTCCTGATCTCCTCAAACCCAACGGATACCCCAGTGTAGTGCTTCACGCATCGTTGTCGCCCGGCCGCCCGCAGCCTGCGCGATCTTCGTCCGCAATTATGAATTTCCGTTGACATTCCACCCCATCCTTTCTAAAGTCAAACAAATCTTCTAAATCACAACCAGGCCAGACGCCAACCACAACCAGGTGGCAAAAGGGGTTTTCACCAATGACAAGCGCAAAGCTTCCCGTGTTCCATTTAAGCTCGGCGAAAGCCCCCACCTCCATCTTCACCTTGCTTCTCTTGCTGTTCACTGCCTTGGTCTTCTCTCCTTCGCTCCACGCGCAGGCCACCGGAACCTTCTCCGGAACCGTCCTCGATAAGGCCGGCGCAGCCATCGCCGGCGCCACCGTCACTGCCACCTCGCCCGCCACCAGCCTCTCCCGCAACGTGAAGACTGACGCCGCCGGTCACTACATCCTGCCGCTGCTGCCCACCGGAACCTACAACGTGCGCGTCGATGCAGGCACCTTCCAGAGCTCGCTCTCGAAGAACCTCGTCCTCGACGTTGATCAGGCCCGCGAGCTCGACTTCGCCCTCGCCCCTGCTTCCATCGACACCACCGTCAACGTCTCCAGCGATCCCGTCGCCGTCGAGACCACCAACCCCTCGCTCGGCCAGGTCATCACCGCTCAGCAGGTCGCGCAGCTCCCGCTCAATGGCCGCGACTTCGTCCAGCTCGCCACGCTCACCGCCGGCGCCACCTCCGAGACCAATCCCAACAGCTTCTTCACCTCCGGCTCCGATTCCGAAGTCGCCACCCGCGGCTCCTTCTCGCTCTCCGTCGGCGGCTCCCGCCCCAACTCCACCGACTGGCTCCTCGACGGCGTCGACAACAACGAGCTCACCGCCGGCGGCATCGGCGTCTTCTCCTCCATCGACGACATCCAGGAGTTCAAGGTCCTCACCTACACCTACTCCGCCGAATACGGCACCCGCGCCGGCCCGACCGTCCTCGTCACCACCAAGTCCGGCACCAACCGGTTCCACGGCTCGCTCTTCGAGTTCGTCCGCAACACCGATCTCGACGCCACCAGCGCCCTCGCCACCACCCGAGAAAAGTTCAACCTCAACCAGTTCGGCGGCTCCGTCGGCGGCCCCATCCAGAAGGACAAGACCTTCTTCTTCGTCGACGGCGAACAAAAAGACCAGCTCCACGGCATCGTCTTCAACGGCCTCGTCCCCTCGCTCGCCATGCGCTCCGGCGACTTCTCAAGCGATGCCTTCGGCAATCCCGTCTCCGGCCTCGCCATCGTCAACCCCAACATGATCGGCGCCTCCACCAGCGCCTCCGTCTACCCCAACGTCTACTTCCAGTGCGACGCCGCCGGCAATCCCCTGCCCGCCAACCCCGACGGCTCCCAGCCCAGGGGCACTGCTTGCAATAAGATCCCCTCAAACCTCATCAACACCATCGGCCAGGGCCTCATCAACGTCTACCCCGCGCCCAACGCGAACGCCGGCAACTCCGCCGCCGGCTACAACTATGTCAACGAGCCCGTCCGCTCGCTGTTCGAAACCAAGTTCGACATCCGCGTCGACCGCACCCTTACCGCCAGGGACAACGCCTTCGCCCGCTTCAGCTACGACCAGGCCTTCTCCCACGTCCCCGGCGGCGCACCCAACCTCGCCGAATCAAACGCCTTCGGCAGCAACGAAGATATCCGCAACCACGCCCGCAACCTCGCCCTCGGCGAAACCCACATCTTCTCGCCCAACCTCCTCAACCAGGCCACCTTCGGCTACAACCGCATCTTCGATTACATCGCGTCCCAGGGCAACGGAACCTGCGCCTCCGCCAGGCTCGGCATCCCCGGTGCCAACCTCGGCTGCTCTGCCGGCAGCACCTGCGCCCCCGGTGCCTACTCCTGCGGCCTTGTCTCCACCATCGTCGCCGGCGGCTACTGGGCGCTTGGCGATCGCGGCTACTCGCCCTTCCAGGGCGGCACCAACATCTTCTCCTTTAAAGACACGCTGGATCTCGTGATCCGCAAGCACGCCCTGCACTTTGGCCTCGACCTCCGCGCCAACCAGATGAACGTCGGTACCGAAGCCTTCCAGGATGGCTTCTGGATCATCGGCAACGGCGGCAACTTCTCCGGCCTCACCCAAAGCGGCACCACCATCGCGCCCGGCAGCCCCGAAGCCGACCTCTTGCTCGGCATCACCGGCCTCGCCATCCACGACCAGACCTTCGACGGCTCCGTCACCGGCCGCCGCTGGAAGATCATCCGTCCCTTTATCGAGGACGACTGGCGCATCACCAAGTCGCTCACCCTCAACCTCGGCCTCGCCTACGACATGACCACCCCGGTCACCGAGCAGCACGGCCGCCTCGCCAACTACAACACCACTACCGGCGCCATCGAAGTCGCCGGCCAGAACGGCGTCAGCAACTCCGCCGGCGTCAACATGGATTGGACCGCTGCCGAACCCCGCATCGGCGCCGCCTGGAAGGTCTTCGGCAGCGATAAAACCGTCGTCCGTGCCGGTTACTCCCTCTACCACGACTCTGCCTGGAGCCAGGGCGCGAACGGCCTCTGGCAGAATCCGCCGTTCCTCGGCGAAACCGACGCCTTCGCCTCCGCCGGCTGCGCCTTCGTCACCTCCTACTGCGCCACCAACCCCGCCATCATGGGCACGCCGTCCGCCATCAGCCTCTCCAGCGGCTTCCAGACCCTCACCACCCCGCCCACCGCATCCACCTTCAGCGGCTCCTTCTATACCGAGCCGGCGAACCTCAAGCTCGGACGCGTCAACCAGTTCAACGTCAACGTCGAGCGCCAGCTCATCGGCAACCTCGTTCTCACCGCCGGTTACGCCGGATCGCGCGGCACCCACATCCTCGTCATCGGCAACGACCTCAACACCGGCAGCCCCTCCGCCTGCGGCAGCGTCAGCGGATACACCCTCGGCTGCCTCTCCACCGGCGCACCCTACGTCCCGCCCTACAACACCTACGACGCCATCTTCGAATTTGGCGACGTCGGCAAAACCAACTACGACTCGCTCCAGATCAAGGCCGAAACCAAGACCGCCAAGTACGGCCTTTATGCCCTCGTCGCCTACACCTACGCCCACACCTACGATAACGGCCTCTCCGACGGCCTTGGCTCCGAGCTCTCCGCACCCTACTTCCCCCTGCCCAACTGGCAGCAGCTCGACTGGTCCCGCTCGCAGATCGGCGTCGACAACAGCTTCGTCAGCAGCATCATCTATGACCTGCCCTTCGGCCGCGGCAAGCAGTTCGGCAGCAACTGGAACAATACGGAGAACACCCTGCTCGGAGGCTTCCAGGTCACTCTCATCGAGAAGGCGCTCTCTGGCTTTCCCGTCCCGCTCATCGACAGCAACAACCAGTCCGGCGTCTACTTCCAGAACGGCGGCAACGGCAACAACTGGAACCGTCCCAACCAGGCCACGGGCTGCAGCGTCTACTCGGCCTCGCACGCCGCACACCAGTGGATCAACTCCTCGTGCTTCCCTGCCGCAGCCATCGGCGAGCTCGGCAACGCTGCCCGCGTCCCGGTCGTAGGTCCAGACTTCGTCAACACCGACTTCTCCGTCATCAAGCAGTTCGCCCTCCCACGCGAGATGGGCCTCAACTTCCGCGCCGAGTTCTTCAACCTCTTCAACCACCCCGAGTACGGCATGCCCATCAACGACATCAGCCAGACCGGCTTCGGTGCCGTCAACTCCACCGTCAACAACCCGCGCCTCGTCCAGCTAGCCCTCAAACTCTCCTACTAGCCCACCCCCTCGTCTCCTGAAGCGAACCTCCCGTACCCCGCAACAAACCCTTCCGTGCCCCATTCATCGCGTTCTTAGCGATGAGTGGGCCAGCAACAAACTCGTCGGTGCCCCATTCATCGCGCCTTCCGCGATGAGTGGGCCCGCAACAAACTCCTCGGTACCCCATTGATCGCGCCCTCCGCGATGAGTAGGCGCGCAAACCCACCACCGAAAGCAATCTGCTCAAACGGCCACCCTCCCCCAACTGCTGATCATCCTCCGCGTTCAGAGCGGGGCCATTCCCAAAACAGAACCCCTTTTCACAAGAAATCTCGCCGAAAGACCCCCAAAAACACCAGCAAAACAGCATGTCAAGCATCCCACCCTCTAAGTACAACAAAACAAACAAACAAGAGGTGTCCAGGCGATACTCCCAACCTGCTATCCTTTAAATAGGGAGAAAGAAAAAGGCCCCGACCTGAGTCGGGGCTCTGCCCTTTTCCCACACCATAAGTCGTTTCTTATCAATATTCTACCCGTAAACCCATTGTTTGCAATATTTTACCCGGCCGCGACAAGCTAAGTCATTCATTCTAAAAACCAAATAACCCATCAGTCAACAGAGGGGGTGGGTACCCCGAACCATCCCACACCTCACCCTCAAGGATGGTCGACGTCAGCTTCCAGCCGAAGGAGTCGGATACGTAGGATTGGGCAGCGTAAACTGCGCATCCGGCAGAATCACCCAGCCCACGATGTACAGAATCACTCCAAGCCAGAACGCAGTCAGCAGGGTAAGCACCGCATACACAACGCGCGTAATGTTCACGTCCCACCCGTAATGCAACGCAAAGCCCGAGCAAACACCCGCGATCATCCGCGGATGCCGAGGCCGAACGATGCGCCCCTTCGGCCCAGAGGTCCCAAAAGGCTGATGAGTGGAAACAGCCCCGCAGTTCGGGCAGAAGTTCGCATCCGGTGTAAATTCCTTGCCGCATTGTGCACAGTACATAGCGAAAACCTCCAACGCCCCCAGTGTGTCACAAGAACGCCTCCCAGAGATACGGCAACCCACTCCCGGAAGTTCCGTCCCAAAGCCTCAGGTTTCCTTCACGACCAGCGTGCTGATGGAGTCCGGCTCCATCACCACCGGGACGATCGTTCCAGCAATCGCTACATTCACGATCCGCACTCGTGCCACCTCGTTTCGCAACAGAACCACCGTGCTCTTATCCGCATTCCTAAAAGCCAGCAGATCCTCATGCGTACCGCTGGTCGCAAGCAGCCGAGCTCCCGGTTGCACAAAGTGGCTCAGATGCTTGAAGAAGAAAAAGTCAGGATTGTAGTGGTAAGAATTGGCGTCCGAGCCGATGTCAACGGTCACAAGTGAGTTCTGGTTCCATCCCCAATGGCTCGTTCCATTCGTCAGCGTCGAAATGTTCCAGTACATGTACGCCGTTGCGCCGGAGCGAAAGTAATGCTTCATCAGGTCCCAGGTGTAGCCCGCGTACGACCACTCATTCTTGCCGTCGCCGCACTCCTGCTCCGACTGGTAAATGGCGAGGTTTGGGTAGTCGCGGTGAATGGCAGCAACAGCGTTCTTGCCGGCCCACTGAACACCGACGCCCTTGATGTACGAGGCTGCGACCGGATCGGCCATGAAGCGCTCGAACAGCTTCGGATCGCCGCGCTCGTCCGTCCCGAAGAATACGTCCACCTTGCGTTTGGCCATCTTCGGCCCAAGATGCCGGATAAAACGCGCCAGACCCTCAGGCGTCCAGGTACAGCTTGGAAAGCCCTGCGCCGAGTTGAACTCGTTCTGCGGCATCACCATGCCGATCTCAATCCCCTGCTGCTTGTAGGCATCGATGAACCTGCCAAAGTAGCGTGCGTAAACATCGAAGTAAGGTTCCTGCTGGATGAAGACGTCTTCTCCTTCATGACGAAGTTGATCCTTGCTAATGCCGTTCGGCGGATAGCCCGGAAACGGCTGCCCCTCGGCGTAGAAGCCGTTAGTCTTCATCCACGACGGTGGACTCCACGGGCTCGCCCACAGCGCCAGCTTCGGATTTCGCTTCTGCGCGGCCCGGATAAACGGGATCAGGGTTTCGCTGTCGTTCTCGATGGAAAAATGGGCGAGAGCGAAGTCGCCGGGCGTCTCGTCGTACGAGTACCACTTGCGCGCATAGTCGTTGGCACCAATGGGCATGCGGCAGAGGCTAAAGTTGAGGCCTTGACCAGGAAGGAACAGCTCATCCAGAACCGCGTCACGATCCTCCCGCTTGAGCTTCGAGAGCGATGTCCAGCCGAACTCGCTGAAGCAGCCACCGAAGCCTGCAATTGGGCCGCCTGCGGGCGTGCTGGAGATCTGCGCATCGAGCGCGTCCCAGTGCCAGCCCGGGTTCGTCAGGTGTTGCGACTGCCAAGACGCGTCTGCTGTAGACGTAACACATTCAGCGGCGACTCCAGCCGGCAGCACAAGCGGGCTGGAAGCAAACTGCGCTTTGAGCGAGGCTGGCAGGGTGAGCGCAGCGGTGGAGGTTGCGGCAAGTTGCAGAAGCGAGCGACGAGTGGTGCGTGGCATGAACGTACAGAACCTCTTGAGCTTGAGTTGCGGGGACACGATGACTTTACAGGAGAGGCACGGGACAGGTGCTCGTCCAAGCGAAAAGCGCGCTCGCAATGAACGCGAAGTGAGCAAAGATACGCGAAGTGCCAGCGTTGATGGTAACGACTAGGCGCCGGTTGCGCTGCTTAGAACGGGTGTCCTGCCAGCCTGCCAGCGAGCTACCAACGCCGTGGCCAGCACGGCACAAGCGACAATCGCACTGGCGAATGACAGATTGCGGTACCCGTAACCTGCCGTGAGGACAAGCCCACCGAGCGCCGCGCCCAGCGCGTTGCCAAGGTTGAACGCACCCTGATTCAGCGTGGACGCAAGATTCGGCGCGCCCGAGGCCATTTCGACAATCCGCGCCTGGAACGGAGCGGCTGCGGCAAAGTGCACGACTCCCCAGAGGAAGATGATCGCGATGGCAGGGGAGAAGTATGGTTCGGCAAACGGCATCACGCTGAAGATGACGATCAGCATCACGAATCCGCCGAGAATCACCGGCATCTGCCGCCAGTCGGCCAGCTTGCCGCCCAGCAGGTTGCCGGCCGTAATGCCCACGCCGAAGAGCACCAGCACCCACGTGACGGTGTGAGGCGAGACGTGCGTCACCTTCTCAAGAATCGGCGCGATGTAGGTGAGCACGCAGAACATCGACACCGACGAGAGCGTGCTGAGCGCCAGCGTCAACTGCACCTGCGGGCGAAGCACAGCGTGGAACTCGTGCTTCAGGTGGATCACCTCCGCAGGTTGCGGAGGAACCATGCGCAGCAGACAAAACCACGCCGCTGCGCCGACCGGCACGAGCGCCCAGAAGGCGAAGCGCCAGCCAAAGGCCTGGCCCAGCGCGGTTCCGGCCGGCACGCCGAGCACGTTCGCGATGGTAAGGCCCGAGAACATCAGCGCGATCGCCTGGTTTCGCTCCGAGCGCGGAACGATGTTCGAGGCGACGATGCTGCCGATGCCGAAGAACGCCCCATGGCAGAGCGCGGTCAGAACGCGCGAGACCATCAGCAGCCCGTAGCTCGGCGCCAGCGCGCACAGCACATTGCCGGCCATGAAGATGCCCATCAGGATCAGCAGCGCGCGCGTCCGTTCCACGCGCGAGAGCGCAAGCGCAATCAACGGCGAACCCAGCGTTACGCTGAGCGCGTAGCCGGAGACGAGCAGCCCCGCCTTCGGGATCGACACGTTGAAGCTGTGCGCGAGGTTTGGCAGCAGCCCCACGATGATGAACTCGGACGTGCCGATGGCGAAGGCGGAAACAGCAAGGGCGAGAAGTGGCTTCTTCATGCGCTGGTCGGCCTACGCCTGCGGGAAGACGCGCAGATCGCCGCCGGTCATCTCGCCCGGCTGCCCGATCTTCATCATGCCAAGCAGCGTGGGTGACAGGTCGCGCAGGCTGCCACCCTCGCGCAAGCTCAGGTTCTTCGCGTCGGAGACGAGGATAAAGGGCACCGGGTTCGTCGTGTGCGCGGTATGCGGGCCGCCGGTTGCCGGGTCGATCAGCAGCTCGGCGTTGCCGTGGTCGGCGGTGATCAGCATCGATCCACCGCCCTGCTTGATCGCCTGGTAGATTCTGCCAAGCTGCGCATCGACCGTCTCCACCGCCTTCACGGTCGGCTCCATCTTGCCCGAGTGGCCGACCATGTCGGCGTTCGCAAAGTTGACGATAATCACGTCGAAGGCGGTATCGCTCAGCGCCTTGATGACGACGTCGGCAATCCCCGGCGCGGACATTTCGGGCGCGAGATCGTAGGTTGCCACCTTCTGCGAGGCGACCAGTTGCCGGTCTTCGCCGCCGAACGGCTTCTCGATGCCGCCGTTGAAGAAGTAGGTGACGTGCGCGTACTTCTCCGTCTCGGCTACGCGCAGGTTGCGCAGGTTGGCGACGGCCATCACGTTCGCCAGCAGGTTGTCCATTGACTCCGCCGGAATGACGATCGGCAGCTTGTAGGCCTTGTCGTACTGCGTCATGCAGACGTAGTGGATGCGCGCGGGCAGCGTCTGCGGTGGAATGGCCTCGTCGAGCTCAGCCGCCTTCGGCAGGTCGCGGCCCATCGACTGGTTCAACCCGGAGGTGCGGGTGAGCACACGGGTGATCTGGCGAACACGATCTGCCCGGTAGTTGAAGCAGACGACGGCGTCCTCATCCTTGATCAGGCCGTCGCGATCGACCGTAAACGGTGGTGTAAACTCATCGGTCGTGCCGCTGGAGTACAGGTCCTTGATGCGCGCTGCGGCATCGGCGTAGACGCCGCCTTCGGCCTGCCCGGTCACCATGGCATCAAACGCCTGCTTCGACTTCTCCCAGCGCAGGTCGCGATCCATCGCGTAGTAGCGGCCGGAGACCGAGGCCAGCCTGCCCACGCCGATCTCGCGAAACTGCTGCTCCAGCTCTGCCAGGTAGCCGAGCCCGGAGTTCGGCATGGTGTCGCGGCCATCCATGAAGGCGTGAACCCAGACGCGTTCCAGCCCCTGCTGCTTAGCCATCCGCAGCAACGCGTACAGATGCCGCTGGTGCGAGTGCACGCCGCCATCCGAAAGCAGCCCGATCAGGTGGAGCGCGCGGCCTTCACGCGTCGCCTGGTCCATCGCATAAAGCACCGTCGGATCGCGGTAGAAGGAGCCGTCGGCGATGGCCGTGTCGATCCGCGTCATGTCCATACGCACGATGCGCCCGGCACCGAGGTTGAGGTGACCGACCTCCGAGTTGCCCATCTGGCCGTCGGGCAGGCCGACGAAGTGTTCGCTCGCGCGCAGCAGCGTATTCGGATACTCACGCAGCAGGCGATCGTACGTAGGCTTGCGCGCCTGGGCGATCGCGTTTCCGTGGGTTTCAGCGCGGTAGCCCCAGCCATCCAGGATCGTGAGAACAATCGGTTGAGCCATGAATTCTAGGATACCAACTCGGTTGAGGGTGTGCCGGGGTGAGGCGCGGGCGGGTGGAGGTGTACATCCCATGTCTCAGAAGCGAGACATGGGGCACCCGGACTGCCTGCTGTATGCTTTGCAGCATCATGCGTGTTTCCCGGACGACTCATTGGGCGTTGGCGATTGCGATGTTTGGTGCGGTGCCGGCGCATGTTCGAGCGCAAGGTGCCGCCGCGGCGACAGCCAGCAGCGGGCGTTATGCGGTATCGGACTCAGCCGTTGCGACAAATTTTGAGGTGCGCGATGGGCGTCTCGAATCTGTGGAGTTCATGGACCGGATGCATGGGCGCGCACTCAAGCTTGCGGTGCCGTTCGCGATCCTGACTTCCGATGGGCGGGTCTATGGGGCGGTGAATCTGCGAGTGCAAGGTGAGCCGGCGATACACACGCTGACCGCCGACGCTGCGGCTTCGCGCTATTCCGACCGGCTGCTTGGACGTGCCTTTGACGTTGCGCTTGCGTCGGACGACGGTGCGCTGCGGGCCGTCTGGTCGGTGGTGTTGCGTGATGGCTCGGCTTATGTGCGGCAGGTGCTGACGGTGACGGCGGTCGGGCACGATCTGCCGATTGCGCGCGTGCAGTTGTTCGACCTGGCGCTGCCGGATGCGAAGGTCGCCGGGACGGTCAAAGGCTCGCCGGCGATCGATGGCAACCTGTACTTCGGGTTTGAGAATCCGCTCTCGGAGATTGATGCAGCGCGTGGCCGCATCACCGGGTATATCGACCGGCAGTTACCGCTCAAGGCCGGAGCTTCGGTGACGTACTCCTCGGTGATCGGGGTGACGCAGCCGGGACAGATGCGGCGGGATTTCCTGACGTATCTCGAACGGGAGCGGGCTCATCCCTACCGGACATTTCTGCACTACAACTCCTGGTACGACCTCGGCTACTTCACACCCTACGACGAAGCCGGAGCGCTCGACCGCGTCAACGCCTTCGGGCGTGAGCTTCACGACAAGCGCGGCGTGACCCTCGACTCCTACCTCTTCGACGATGGCTGGGATGACCATGCGTCGCTGTGGGGCTTCAACCAGGGATTTCCGAACGGGTTCGCGAACGTTCGCGCCGCGGCAGAAAAGTACGGTGCCGATGCAGGCGTCTGGATGTCGCCGTGGGGCGGCTACGACGGCCCGAAGAAAGAGCGCATCGCCTACGGCCAGAAAGCCGGGTTCGAGATCGTAGACGGAGGCTTCGCGCTCTCCGGCCCGAAGTACTTCGCGCGCTTCCGCGAGGTCACCCTGCAGATGATCCAGAAGTACGGCGTCAACCAGTTCAAATTCGACGGCACCGGCAATGCCAACGAGGTGTTCAAGGGCAGCGCCTTCGACAGCGACTTCTCCGCCGCACTGCAACTGATCGCAGACCTGCGCGCCGCGAAGCCCGACATCTTCATCAACCTGACGACGGGCACCACGCCCTCGCCGTTCTGGCTGCTGTATGCCGATTCCATCTGGCGCGGCGGCGACGACGACAACTTCGCCGGCTTAGGCACCTACCGCGAGCGTTGGATCACCTACCGCGACGCCGATACCTACCAGGAGATCGTCAAGCAGGGTCCGCTTTATCCGCTCAACTCGCTGATGCTGCACGGGATTATCTACGCGCAGCACCATCGTGAGCTGAAGACCGACCTCGGCAACGACTTCCGCAACGAGGTGCGCTCGTACTTTGGTACGGGCACGCAGTTGCAGGAGATGTACATCACTCCCTCGCTGCTGACCTCGCAGAACTGGGACGACCTTGCCGAGGCCGCGAAGTGGTCACGCGCCAATGCCGCCGTGCTGAAGGACACGCACTGGGTCGGCGGCGACCCGGCGTGGCTCGAGGTGTACGGCTGGGCCTCGTGGACGCCGCAAAAAGCTATCCTGACGCTTCGCAACCCGAGCGACAAACCTCAGAGCCTGACGCTCGACCTCGGCAAGGTCCTGGAACTACCCGCCGGCGCTCCTCGCGCCTACGTCGGCAAGAGCCCGTGGGCTGAGGATGCCGCAAGCGGTCCGTTGCGGCTCAGCGCCGGAGAACCACACCGTTTCGAGCTGAAGCCCTTCGAAGTCATAACGCTGGACCTGGTACCCGCGGCCACCGCCCGCTAACGTCGTACTAGATGGCGGAGAAAGTTGTCGCGAAGATCCGGCGCGTATGTGAGGTAGTTGAGCGGAGACGTATCAGAGACGACAATCACTGGCGCAGGAGGCCGCAAGCATCAAGACGATCCAGCGTCTTCTGGTCTTGTTCTAAATCGTCAAGGTCATACGCCCCGTCGGCAACATGGTTTCGCTTGAGGAACCCCTCCAGTTGGTCGCGCGTGGCGAATCCAAGCAGGACGCGGGTTTGCATCGGAGTCAACGCGCCGGTTCGGTAACCCTCAATCGCGAAGGCTTCAAGCGCTTCACGCGCCGGATCGGCGTGCATTGCGAGATCGTCCGGAAGTTCGACGGTGATCGTCATGCGACTACTGTAGCACCGCCCGCTTAGAATTCCCGGCGGCCTTCGAGTGCGCGCGTCATCGTGACCTCGTCGGCATACTCGATGTCCGAGCCAGCGGGGACGCCGGTGGCGATGCGCGTCAGGCGCACGGGCAGCTTGAGCTTGTGGATCTCCGCGCTGATGTAGACCGCCGTCGCCTCTCCCTCGGTGGTTGGCGAGGTCGCCAGGATGACCTCGTCGACTTCCCCGGTCAGCCGCGTCAGCAGGTTGGCGATGCGAAGCTGCTCCGGCCCGACGCCGCCGATGGGCGAAAGCGTGCCGTGCAGCACGTGGTACACGCCGTTGTAGCTGCGCGTCTTTTCAACCGTAGCAATGTTGGTCGGCTCCTCAATGACGCAGATCAGGCGATGGTTGCGCGTAGGCGAGGTGCAGTAACTGCACGGGTCGACATCCGTGATGTTGTTGCACACCGAGCAGAGCCGCAGATGCTTCTTGATCTCGCGGATCGCGTGTGCGAGTGCTTCAGCGTCGGCTAAAGGCGAACGCAAGACGTGGAAGGCCAGCCGCTGCGCGGTCTTGGTACCGATGCCGGGCAGCTTGCGCAGCTCGTCAATCAGGCGCGACATGGGTTCGGCGAAGCGGGTTGCCACGTTAGGTGAGCCCCGGAATATCCGGCAGATTCATGCCGCCCATCATGCCCTGAACAGACGACTTCATGGCTTCATCCGCCCGGCGGCCGGCCTCGTTGACGGCTGCGGTGATCAGGTCTTCGAGCAGCTCGATGTCCGACGAGTTGGCGCCCATCGCTGTCGGCTCAATCTTCAGCCGCAGGATCTCCTTGCGGCCGTTCATGCGGACGTGGACCATGCCGCCGCCGGCCTCGGCCTCGACGACCGTCTCCTGCAGCTTGCGCTCCATCTGCTCCTGCATCTGCTTGGCCTGCGACATCATCTCTTTCATCTTGCCGAGATCGGAAAAGTTCATCTGGATAACTCCTATGCGTCTTCGCTCAGATCGATGACCTGCTGCAGCTCGGCGTCGAAGAGCTTACGCGCCTGCTGTACTAACGGATGCTGTTCCGCCTTCGCCTGCGCAGAACCGGACTTGGCTGCGCGCGGCTTCCTGGCTGCGGCCGAAGTTGCCGCACCCGGCAGCAGCGTGTGTTTCAGGAGGCCATGCGTGCGCAGAGCGGCCTTCACCAGCTTCTCGGCTTCCGGGTTGATGGTGATCGGCAGCAGCGTCTTCGAGAGTTGCGTCTGGATGCGCGCTTCGCCGTTGACGACGGCGATGGACGAATCTTCGATCGCGTCCGCGGCGCTTCCCTGCCCGGCGCTCTGCAGAGCCTCCATCATCGCTTTCTGAAGGTTGGCGCTGTCCTCTCCAGCCGGCACGGGCGGGGTAACGGCGAGAGGCTCCGGGATTGGCTCCGGCACCAACTCTGGCTCAGGCGTGGGGAGCGGCGCCGCGACCGCAACGGGAGCAGGCACCGGGATGGGTGGAGCGACGGGAATCGGTGTCGGTGTCAGCACCGGGATCGGCTTCGGAGCTTCAACCGGCGTGGGCTGCAGCACCGGCTGCGGCGCGGAGACCGGCGCGGGAGCCGACGCCAGCGCGTTCGCACCGGAGCTTGCGGCAGATTGCATGCCGGTCGGAACATTATCGTACTTGCGCCGGCTGGTGTCCTGCTCGAACGGCGAGAACGCTGGCTTGGCCGAGGCCGGCGGATGGCTTGCGGGGCTGTTCGCCGATGCCGCCGGACGCGGCACACTCACCGGCCCTGGAGCAGGACGCGCCGGGGCAGCGCCCGACCGCTGGTTTGCGCCACCAGCCGCGGGCCCAAGCGAGCTAAGCAGCTCCTCAACCGGAAGCAGCCGGCGCAGATGCACCAGCTTCAACAGCCCGAGCTCGAAGTGGAAGCGCTGTTCCTGCCGGTAGCCGAGCTCGTCGAACGTGCGCAGCATCGTCTGCAGAAAGCGCGTCAGCTCTTCCTCGGTGTAGAGCGCCGCCGTCCGGGCCGCACGCCGCTGCTCCTCGGGGCTTATCTGCAATAGTTCAGTGTGGTTGTCGCCGTCGGGCGTGAGGCCGGCGATCTTCGCGATCACGCACGAGCGCAGGTATCGCACCGCCTGGCGCGCCAGCTGCGCGGGCGAGTTGCCGGCGTCCAGCAGGTCGTTCGCAATCGTAATCACGTCGGCGGAGTTGTTGTCGTTTACCGCGGCCAGGATGCGCTCGAACGTCGCATTCGGCACAGCGCCCATCAGCTCGCGGATTTGTGCCGCATCCAGCCGCGCCTTGCCGTCGATCAGCGGCGCCGAGGCAATCGCCTGGTCCATGATGCTGAGCGCGTCGCGCATGGAGCCGTCGCCGGCCTCGGCCAGAAGCGAAAGCGCCGACTCGTCGGCATCCACGCCCTCGTGCGCGGCGATCCCGCGCAGCTCGTTCAGGATGTCGGCCAGCTTGACCGCGTGGAAGCTGAAGTGCTGACAGCGCGAGCGCACGGTCTGCGGAATGTCCTCGGGCTGCGTGGTCGCCATCATGAAGACGATGTGCTCGGGCGGTTCTTCGAGGGTTTTCAGCAGCGCGTTGAAGGCCGCGTCGGTAATCTGGTGCGCTTCGTCCAGCAGGATGATCTTGAACTTGTCGCGCGACGGCGCGTAGCGGGCGGCGTCGCGCAGTTCGCGAATCTCGTCGATGCCGCGGTTCGTGGCGGCGTCGATCTCGATTACGTCGACGGAGTTGCCAGCGCGGATCTCGAGGCAGGAATCGCAGACTTCGCAGGGCTCGGCTGTGGGCCGGATTTCGCTGCCGATAGGATTGCGGCAGTTCAGCGCGCAGGCCAGGATACGGGCGATGGTGGTCTTGCCGATGCCGCGATGCCCGGAAAAGATATACCCGTGGGCGATGCGGTTCTGCGTCAGCGCGTTCATCAGCGTGACCGTGACGTGATCCTGGCCGGCTACATCGGCGAAGCGTTGCGGGCGGTATTTGCGGGCGAGAACTTGGTAAGCCATGAGGTGCTAAGGGCTATTCTACCGCCCGAATCCGTTTGCTCTGCCGCCCAGGCTCCAGCAATAGGTATTCGTAGCTGCCTGGTATCGCCCGAGTGATCGCGGCACTGATGAGGTCCGCCTTGTACCGGATAATTTGCCAATCCGTGATGCTGAGGACGACGAGCGAAATCTTTCGAATGCGGTTGTTTTGTTGGTAAACGATCTTCTTATCGCCGGTAACCATGACGTCGAAGGCTTCATTCTCAGCCGCGCGCAACAAATCGCCGTTCGTCAGACGGTCCCAACCATCCCAGCGTCGATCACCGGCAGCGAATACTTGATGCTCGGGAAGCAAAGCCTTTAGATGCTGACTAAGGTTATGGTCGAGAAGTACCTTCAAGCGCGTATCTTCATCTGCGTCGCTTCGTAGAAAGCGATGATCTCACGCATCGCGTCTCTATCTGCGCGGAAATGGTCGTAGAGTTCCTCCACGCTCATTCCCGATTCATAATTGATGACGACGGTATCGGCGTCGAGTCGGGAATCTCCGACGGTCGCTTTACCGCTCAGCCGCTCCGGGTCAAACCGAACGGCCAGGCAGCCGTGCCAGTCGATCAGATCGTCGCTTTCGAGTTCGTCCATAGCGCCCCTCCGTCCGAATTCTACGCCTTCGCTTTCCTCGCCAGCTTCTCCCTCCGCTGCACTTCAGCCGGGGAGAACATCGTTCCGCGACAGGCAGGTTTACCGCAAAAGCAATCCTGGGTCGCGTCGTCCGAATCCCACAGGTTGTACTCGTAGACGAGCTCTTCGCCCGCCGCAATGTTGCGCAGGGCGACCACGAAAATACGTTCGTCTTCCTCTTCGGACTCGCAGTTGGGCTCGCAGCAGTGGTTCATGAACATCGCCGTGCCGAAGCCGTCGATAACCATATCCTCTTCGCCGTAGCCGAAGAGATAGGTGACATGGCGGTCGGCGTAGCGGGTGTCCGCCTCCCTTTTCGAGAGGCGCGGGCCGGTGTACTCGCAGATGCGCTGGCCCTTGCGGATGGCGCGCGTGGTGTAGCAGCCAGCGGCGTGGATGTCGGAGGACTTTACAATGAGACCGGAGGGCATCTTAGTTATCAGTTCTCTGTTGTCTGTTCTCAGTTGCTTGGTGGCGGATGAGTGGTTGGCTCGTCCAATGGAGGTGCGCATGGCGGCTAAGGCTTTGGTGAGTATAGCGAAATCGAAGGTTCTGCTGGCGGCCGGCGTGTTGCTGGCGGCTGGCACGGGGTTTGCCGGAGCGCAGGCGTATACGCCTCCTCCGCCGCCGCTCCAGGTTGGCCCATGTGTTCCGACGAAGGATTTTCCATGCGATGCGCCGCAGAAGGCTCCGACAATTCCCGCGACATCGAACAAGTTCCCGTTTCCGGGTGAAAACCCAGGCACAACGGCTCCAGCGAACGGCGCGAAACCGTCAACCGGGCAGCAGTTCCCTTTTCCCGGCGAAGCGGCGGATGCACCAGCCGGTCAATCCTCTCCTGCGACTGCCGCCTCAGGACAGAAGCCGGTGGATTCTCCCAAGTTCCCGTTTCCGGGTGAGCCCCCGGCCGATCCCGGGGCGAGCTCTTCCAGTTCTTCGTCTTCTTCCTCGTCCTCTTCCTCTTCGAGCGACGATTCGAGTTCCGGTTCAGCCGATCCCGACAACGGCGGATTGAAGGACGCCGGCAGCGCGGGATCGACGCGCTTCGAGCGAAAGAAGCTGGCCGTGCCGGAAGACCTGAGCAAGCGCGAGTTGGAAGACCTGGATGTTTCGCACTACTACATCACGACGGGCGACTATATCGGCGCATACATGCGCGCGGCGGATGCGGTAAAGCTCTACCCCGACGACGAGATGGCGCACTACGCGCTCGGCGTCGCGGCGGACAAGATGAAGAAGCGCGACCAGGCGATCGCGGAGTACAAGGTCTACCTGAAGATGGCTCCCGATGGCCCAAAAGCCAAACAGGTGGAGAAGGCGCTGGACGACCTGGCAGCGAAGTAGGCACCGAGACTGAGGATGCGTGGGGCGGGTGCTTTACGGTGGATGATCAGTTCGCGTAGAGTTCCGGGATGCATGAACATCTGGAACGGCTCGAAACAGAGCTGAGTGTTGCGCTGAGCGGGCTGGACGCTCGGGCGTCACAGCGTGCGCCACGGGCGCATCCGGCGAAGTGGACGATCCAGCAGATTGTGGAGCACCTGGTGCTGACCTACCGGAGCACCGCGAACCTGGTGCAGAAACGACTGGAGAAGGGCACGCCGACACAGGCTGTACCCTCTCTCGCCCAGCGGGTAGGACAGTTCACCACGATGACCGCGGGCTATTTTCCTCCCGGACGGCCCGCCCCCGACGCGGTATGTCCTGGGCTGCCGGCCTCGTTCCAAACCGGCGAGGAGCTGGCGCGGAGGGTGCACGACGAGGTGCAATCCATGGATGAGGCGCTGGCGCGGGCGGCGGCCCTCTTCGGGGAGCGCCGATTCGCCAGTCACCTGGTCCTGGGGCCGCTCTCCGCGCAGCAGTGGAGCAAATTCCATCTCGTGCATGGGAAGCACCATGTGCGGCAAATCCGGCGGATTCGGGACGAAGCCAAAGGCTAGGCCACCACAATCAGAGTCGTACCCCTGAACCTCTAGCCGTCCTCTTCCATCTCGTCTTCCACCCGGAGGTATCGGCGCATGTAGCGCAGGGGTTCTTCGGCGACGGCGAGTTCCTTCAGGTGATACTTCCAGGCATCCTGCCGGCCGCTGCGCCGGACGTACCCTTTGCGGGTGACGGTACCGACAGTGCCGTCGGGTTTGGTGCGCAGGAAGGTCTGTGGGGCGACGAGGAAGGTCATCTGGGCGCCGGGCTTCCAGAAGTGCTGGGCAAACTCATGCGAGAAGAGCAGCGCGTAGTAGCGACGTTCGGCGGCGAGCATCTCGGTGGCGTGACGCGTGTTCTGCCAGGGAAGTTGAAGCCGGGTGGTGTACCAGCGGCGAAACTCAAAACCATTCGAGCGAGCCTGAGCCAGAAGCAGACGGAGGAGTTCGAATCGTGTCATCGGGGAGCCCCGTACCTTTGGGCGCGGCTTTCGCGCCGCTCTCCCGGGATATAGTGTACGGGGAGCGCGATGCGAATGTGGATGGGAAAAGCTGCGTCTAATGGGGGATGGTGAGGATCGATTCCCAGCAACGTGAAAGCACGAAAAAGCGCACGGCTTCCGTAGGATTCTTGTCGTGGAGGAGGTTTCTCCTCAGTTGCGGTCTGTTCACCGGGGTGCTCGGTCACACGTTGACTGGGCGAGCGCAGCAGAACCCGCATACTGACCCCATCAACTACGATCCGATGGTGAAAGAGGGGCTCGTCCACTTCTATAACCTGGATTACGACGGTGCGATCGCACGCTTTGAGAAGGTGATGTCGGAGCATCCGAACGACCCGATGCCCTATGCGCTGGACGACATGGCGTACATCTTCCGGGCGCTCTACCACCAGGATCTGCTCGATACGACCTACTACGCGCACGACTCGTTCCTGACCAACCAGCGCAAGGTGGACATCCCGGCAGATCAGCGGCAGAAGATCGAAGACCTGACCAATAAGGTGATCAGCCTGTCGGATGAGGCGATCGACAAGAATCCTCGAGACGCGAACGCCTACTTCGCGCGGGGCTATGCGAGGGGGCTCCATGCGGCATTTATCACGCTGGCAGATCACGCCTTTTATTCGGCGGCGAAACAGGGCTATTCGGCGAGGAACGACTCGGAGCAGGCGCTGAAGATCGACCCTGCGTATGCGGACGCGGATATGGCGGTTGGCATCCAGCAGTTTGCGGTGGCCAGTCTGCCGCGCTTCGTCCGGATGATCGTTGGTATCGCGGGTGTGGGCGGCAGCAAGCAAAAAGGGCTGGATTTGCTGAAAACAGCGGCGAACCAGGGAGTGGTAACACCGGTGCAGGCGAAGACGGCGCTTTCGCTGTTCTTGCGCCACGACGCGCGCTACCCGGAGGCGCTGGCGGTCCAGCATTCGCTCGCAACGGAGTATCCGCACGACTACCTTTTCCGTTTGGAAGAGGCGAACCTCGCGAAGGACGAAGGCAACGCGGCGCTGGCGATCGCGACCTATAAGCAGGTGCTGGCGGATGCGGCGAAGCCAGGATACTTCGTCGATCCGCGCCTGCAGCTGGCCTACTACGGGCTGGCGGACACGGAGCGCGGGCAGAATGACGTAGCCGATGCCGCGAAGCATTACCTGGCGGCTGCGGCGCAGCCGAACAACTCCGACTGGCTGAAGAAGCGCGCGGAGTTAAACGCTGGCGAGATGCTCGATCTACTGCACCAGCGTGGGCAGGCGATCGCAGAGTACAAGCTGGCGGCGGCGAGCGGCGGCGACCAGACGCAGGCTGGCATGGCGAAGAAGTATATGGATGAGTCCTATACGGGCAAGTGATGCAGGCGATTGCATTGGGGACAACCGTCCCAATCCGGGATTGCCGCCCGATTTTGGGCAAGGATCCCTCATAGTTGTCAAGTCCGAACCGATAACCCTCTTGCCGAGGTAACTGGCAGGAGGATGTTCTCGTGAAGCTAGGCACGAAGATGGTTGCAATTGCCGTGGGTTCGGTCTTTTTTACTGCGGGAGCCGGCCTGTTGATTCAACGTTCGGTCATCCGTCAGGAAGGCATCGAAGCGACGCGGTCTACGATGCGTGCCATGATTCTTGGCGCAGAGAACACGCGGGCGTCCGTCTCGTCGCTGCGGGCGGCGGGAGCGTTTGACGACGCGAAGCTGCTTGCGGAGTTAAAGACCACCTCGGACTTTCGCAAATCGAGCATCTACGCCACGGTCCCGGTGGTGGCGGCGTGGAATGCCATTGCGCATGCGGCAGCCGATGAAGGATATGAGTTCCGAGTGCCGGCGCACGATGCGCGAAATCCAAAAAATCAGCCGGTGGGCGACGAAGAGAGAATCCTGACGAAGCTTGAGACCGAGAAGCTGCCGGAGTACTTCACGGTCGACGAAAAGTCGCAGGAGATGGTCTATGCGCGGCCGATCACGCTGACGGCCGATTGCCTGATGTGCCACGGAGACGGATCGCAGAGCGCATCGCACGACGGCAAGGACCTTCTCGGCTTCCGCATGGAGGGTTGGAAGACAGGCGACCACCATGGTATGTTCCTGCTGCGGACGAAGATGGATCGCGTCGATACGGTGGTGCGAGGTGGCCTTCTACAGACCGTTGCCTGGCTTCTACCACTGGCACTCCTTGTGGGCGGATTGGTGTACTGGCTGATCTCGCGAATCTCGCTCCGGCTGAGAACCTTGACGGAATCCGTTTCCACGGGGTCGTCGGAGGTGACGAGCGCGGCGGCACAGATATCCCAGCAGAGCCAGGCGCTGGCGCAAGGCGCTTCGCAGCAGGCAGGGTCCCTGCAGGAGACGTCCGCCGCCGCAGAGCAGATTACGGCGATGACGCGCAAGAACGGCGACAATGCGCAGCTGGCCGCCGCTGAGATGGAAAAAGTCAGCTCGAAGGTGAGCGACAGCGACCGGTCGCTGGAGGAGATGATTGCCTCCATGCGCGAGATCACGGACTCGAACGGAAAGATCGCGCGCATTATCAAGGTGATCGACGAGATTTCGTTCCAGACAAATATCCTGGCGCTGAATGCGGCAGTCGAGGCGGCGCGCGCCGGAGACGCCGGGCAGGGGTTTGCCGTGGTTGCGGATGAGGTGCGAAGCCTGGCCGCGCGTTCGGCCAACGCGGCGAAGGACACGGCGACGTTGATCGAGGAGTCGTTGGCGAAGTCGAGCGCGGGGAGCACGAAGCTGACGACCGTAGTGACGGTGTTTAGCGGCATCTCGGAGAGCGCAGCCAAGGTGAAGACGCTGATCGACGAGGTAAGCCTGGGAAGCGCGGAACAGACGCGGGGCATCGAGCAGGTGCTGCGGTCGATCCAGCAGATGGATCAGATTACGCAGGCCAGCGCCGCCAGCGCGGAGGAAGGTGCGGCGACTAGCGAAGAGCTATCCGCCCAGGCTGACGCCATGAACGGAATTGCACAGGAGCTGATGGAGGTAGTGGAAGGATAGATAAGCGAGGGCGGACCCGGGTGCCGGATGTTCGTTGGGGTGAGTTCCCATCGGCATCCGGCTTCTCTTCAGGCTAGGATTTCCATCGGTCGCATCATGTCGTTGGCCTCGTGTTCGAGGATGTGGCAGTGATAGAGGTAGCGGCCTGGGTAGCCGTTGAAGTTGACCAGAATGCGGGTCACCTGTCCCGCTGGGCACTGAACCACGTCCTTCCAACCTGCTTCGTGGGCCGCCGGAGGTTCCGCGGCTCCCAGGTAATGGATCTTCTTTTCGTTCTGGTAATCGAACGGCTCGAAGGTGCGGCGGTCGAGAATGCGAAAGCGCACCAGGTGAAGGTGCATGGGATGCACGTCTTCCGTGAGGTTGACGAACTCCCAAATCTCAGTGGAGTTCAGCTTTGGCGTCTCAGTAACCGGCTCGTGCCAGCGCTTGCGATTGAGCAGCATGCCGGTGGAGATACCGTTCCGGGTCATGATCTCGTTGAGCGTGATCGTGCGGGTGACGGTCGCCGCCGACTCTGAGGCGTTCGGAATGCTGCGAAGCGTGGCGGGCAGCGGCGGCGCGCTGACCGGCGGCTTCGCGGCGACGCGAAACTCCAGAATCTCGACTGCGCCGCCATACAGATGAACCTGCTTTCCTGCGTGGGCCGAGAAGTCGATCAGCAGGTCCGCGCGCTCAGCAGGTGCGAGCAGCAGGTGGGTGAGCGGCACCGGAGCCGCTAGCAACCCCTGATCCGATCCGATCTGCTGAAAGGACTGATGGTCGGTCAGGGAGAGCGCGAAGAAGCGGCTGTTTGCCGCGTTCAGCGTGCGGAAGCGGTAGACGCGGGGTTCAACCTCCAGAAACGGGCGAATCTTGCCATTGATCAGGATGGCATCGCCGTCGAACTCCGTAACCCAGGGGTGTTCTGGATTGCCCGAGGTCGGGTAGAAGAGTTGGCCCTCCGCCGTGAAGAGGCGGTCGTACAGGATGAGCGGAATCTCCTGGGCACCGGACGGCAGCGGAAGTGCCTCTTCGGCTTCGTCACGCACGAGGAACTGCCCGACAAGGCCGGCGTAGATGTTTAGCCGGTTGATGCCCATCGCGTGGTCGTGATACCACAACGCGGTGGCATCCTGTTCCAGCGGGTAGGTGCAGAGCCGGCTCTTGCCGGAGACGAACCAATCCTCCGGATAGCCGTCGTCGGCGGAGGGTGTCCGGCCTCCGTGCAGGTGAACGCAGGCACGGACCTCTGGGACGTCATGACCACAACCATGCAGCGAGTAGTCAATGGGGAGGAAGTGCTTGCGCGGCAGCTGGTTGACCCACTCGATTTGCAGCGTCTGGTGGCTGCGAGCTTCGATCTGCGGCGCGAGTGCCGTGTCGCTGTAACTCCACATGCGGGTTGGCGGCACGTCACGGTGAACCTTGGCATGGATCTCCCGCATCGGGATGCGTAGCTTGCCATGCTTCGGCGCCGTCAGCACACGAGGCCGGGGTAGCGCATCAACAAATGGGGCGAGATCGCGCGCGTGCAGCATGGGCACGTCGACTGGAGGCGCGGCGTTCTTGGGTAGCGAAGGAGTGGGGTGGATCTGATGTTGCATTCCCTGCTGCGCGAGGGCAGCAGGACCGGTCTTGACCATGAGGGCGAGCGCCGTGGCGTTCTGGAGGAAAGTGCGGCGCGATGACGACAAAGAGTAGGTCTCCCCTAGCAAAAAGGCACGCACCCCTGGTACCGGGTGCGTGCCTTTCAGCGTAAAGAAGTTTTGTAACGAAGATGTGAATACCGAAGTTAGTTGCCGGAGGTGACGGCACCGGTGGTGGGGTTGAGTTGAACGACATTCGGGTTGGGAGCAACGGTGCTCGTGAAGTTGAACATGCTCATGATCGAGCCGGCCGACGCGTCGAACGAACCGCCGCCGATGCGCTTGCTGCCCAGGAACACGTCTTCGATGAAGCGCGGAATGGAGGACTGGTCGGTGGGGGTGTTGTCGATGTAGTTCTTGTTCGCCCAGGGCGAGATAACGAGCAGCGGGAGACGCGGACCGTGGCCGCAACGACCCTGGACCGGCAGACCGTTGGAGTTGGGACCGGGCAGAGCCGCGGCAGCAGCGGTGGTGCTGATGCAGACGCCGGCGCCATTCAGCGAATCGGAAGCTGTGGCCGAGCCGTTGACGAAGTCGGTAACGTGGTCATACCAGCCGTCGGAGTCGTCGTACGAGATGATGATCGCGGTGTTCGCCCAGAAGGAGGACTTCTCGATCAGGTTGATCTCGTTGACAACGAAGGTCTGCTCGTCGAGCGGATCGGAGTAGCCGGCGTGTGCGTCCTCGAAGCCGGGCGCCTTGAGGAAGCTGACCGCAGGCATGTTGCCGGCAGCAAGCGCGGCATTGAAGTCTGCCGTGTCGTACTGGTGGTTTGCGGTACCCGCGCCGGTATCCGCCGCCGTACCGATCACCGCGACCGAAGCGGGGCGGATGTGGGTCAGGTTGGCGGTGCTGGCGTAGTACTGGAACGGCTGGTGGTGCGGAATGTAGTCAGCCTTCAGCGGATTGCCGGGGATATTCACTGATGCAGTCGAGCGGCTGTTGCCACCTTCGCCCGCCACGCAACCGGTGGTACCGTTGGCGTTGGTGAGCGACAGGTTGAATCCGCCTTCGAAGAAGCCCCAGGAGACGCCGGCCGAGTTCAGCAGGTCGCCGATGTTCTTGCCGGACATGCTGAAGTTGGCGCTGGTGGAGGAGCAGACGTCACCGGTCGGATCGGCGTCGTTGATGTCCGTATAGCCACCCTGGCCGTCGGCAACGATCGCAGAGGCGACGTTGGTGGGGTTGATGACGCCGTTGGTCTGGCCGGAGATCAGGTTGATGGCGCCCGGAGTGGACGGGCCAAAGGTGCTGCCGAAGTGGTGATCGTTCAGCGCGTAATGCTGCGCGTAGTTCCATAGCGCAGTCACGGTGTTTCCGTCGTAGTAGCCCATGGTCAGGGCAGTGGTGCCGGCGGTACCGGGGGCGGCGGTCTCATCTACTTGCGCAACTGAGTCCGCAGTGCCGACGGAGAGTGGGAAGAGGTCCATCTTGCCCGCGTCGAAGGCGTTCTGCTCCGGGCCGTAGTTATGGTCCTGATCGTTCGTGCCGGCCTGGATCGGGCTCAAACGGAAGGGATTGGACGGGTAGGAGTTGGTGGCCGTGTTCAGGTTTGTGGAATTGAGGTTCGGATTCGCGGTCAGCAGCGCCGGGTTGCTGATGTAGTTGTTGATGTTCGTCGGCGTTCCGGTAGCCGCGGTAAAGGTCGTTCCGCCCGTGTTCGCGGCGTTGGGATACGTGCCGAAGTAGTGGTCGAAGGAGATGTTCTCACCGTAGATGACCACGATGTGCTTGATAGCCGCCTGCGGTGTCGTTGCGACGACGGGCGTGACAACCGGGGCGACATAGGTGGAAGCCGGCACACTGCTATTGGTGGCGCAGCCGGTCAAAACGACGGTCGCTGACATGGAAAGAGCTAGGCACTTGCGTATCATCGGAAAGCCTCGAGGAAAGTGTTGAATTGATAGTTCGGGGAACTCCTCATTGATAGCTTCGAGTTGTGAATGCCAGTTGAACGCCGCGTGAATGGTAGAAGACAGCGGCGGAGAATCAGCGAATAGTAGGAACGGTTCACTTTTGGGAGGTACTCTTCACGGCCTCAGCTGCTTGAGCCGGCGCTCCGTCCGGCTGACACGAATCGGCGACTGCGCGGCGAACGTGCAGAGTTCAGGGCTTTGCCGGCGTACGCTTAGGAGTTTGCGGCTGCCAACAGGAAGACGAGCGGCGCGTTCCAGTTGATGGCGATCTCATTCATCGAGTAAGCGCCCTGGTCGTCCAGCCACATGCGCATCGGCGGCATCTGCGGGAGGGTGTTGGCGGCGGGATCGCCTGGATGCTGGTTGGGACCGCCCGACAGCATTCCCGGCCAGGGTGCGGCGATCCCATCGGCGGCGGAGGGCCGGTGGTGCGGGTGCAGGAAGGGCCGCACGCCCAAGTGCGTTACCCACGAGACGCCGTGGCAGTTGCGGCCGAGAAGATAGTGCAGATTCGAGAGCGCAGCCGGACGGTAGGCAGGGTCCGGCGCTAAGATGTCGGCGAGATACAGAAGGAACGACTGGTTGGCGCAGGCGCCATTCGATCCCCAGACGTACTCGTGCACACCGAGCGTGTTGGCGTAGCCGTTCGCCTGGGTGGTGGTGACGAGCTTGCCAGCGGCCTCGACGAAGGCTTTGCGGATGAGATCGACAAGCAGCGGCTGCGCGGTGGGGGTCTGCGCGTAGGCGAAGCAGGCGAGCGAGAAGAGATTGCCCCAGCCGGGTTCCTGGATGCGAAGATGCGCGTCGCTCTGGGAGAAGCGCGCGATGAACTGCGATTCGCAGGTGAGATCGCCGGTGGTGCGGAAGAGCTCGGCCGCGGCCCAGAGCAGCTCGTCTGAGAGCTCCGAGTCGCCGTAACCGCCGGTGAGGATACCGGGCGGGTTCTCGTACGGCTGGTTCGGATTGGCAACGGCCCAGGTGAACGCCTTTTCGGCAACTTCGAGGCAATGATCGGCGTAGCTGGGATCGAACCCCCGGTAGACGCGGGCCGCGATCGCAGCAGTCGCGGCGAGATCGGCAGTCGAGGCCGTTGTCTTCCAGGGCGCGTGGCCGGAGCCGATGATGTAGCTCGTCAGCTTGTCGTCCTGCGGCATGATGAAGGCGCAGAAGTGCTCGGAGGTTTGCTTGTGCCAGACGCCGCCATCGTCAGGATCTTGAAGCGAGATCATCCAGTCGAGATTCCAGCGGGCTTCAGCCAGGATGTCAGGCAGATGCCGGTGGTGTGGAGGAATTTCGAGCGAGAAGTTGCGCAGAGTGCCGGGGAAGAGTTCGAAGGCGTAGAGAAGCGTGGCCGTGGAGATGCCGGAGTTGACGGCGTATCGGCCGTAGTCGCCGGCATCGTGCCATCCGCCCAGATGCCTGGCCTTCCCTGCACGGCCGGATGTCGGGTGGTAAGCGCCGTCGGTGTGGCAGATGGGATGCTTGTAGCCGTCGCCAAGATCGACCGCGCAGCCGCAGCGTTGGCCGTAGAAGGCTCTGGTGCTCAGGTAAAGTGCGTGCTTATAGGCGTCCGGCGCGATGTGGATAGGGTCGGAGCGGAGATCGCCCACGGCGAGGGTGTAGGTGCCCGGCGTGGTGATGGGGGACAAGTCGGCCTGCGCGACGTGGTCGCCGGAGGCTGCATCGAGCTCCGCGGGCGTGAGCGTGCCGGTGAGCACTTCGGCGTTGGCTTGATTGAGGATGCGGAAGGTCTGCGAGGCTTCGGCCGGCAGATTCGCGATCGACGCCACCTTCTGTCCGGCAGGCAAGTAGCCAACCTGATTCAGGTAGATGCCGGGGTTCGTCATGGTTGGCGTCACGGTCAAACTCTGGGCGAAGGCTCGAGAAAGGAGGGTACCAGCGGCGGCAACGGTTCCGAGTTTGAGAGCCTGGCGACGGTGCATGGGGAGGCTTGGAATAAACCGATTCACCCTACGAAACTACAGAGGCCCCGCCTCGGACGTCAAAAGTCGTTGAGGCGGGGCCGGGGGCAGAGCGTTACTCCGAGCAGTTGATCGATTCGAGGCCGAGGTACTCTGCCGACTGGCCGAGCTGCTCCTCGATGCGGAGGAGCTGGTTGTACTTGGCGATGCGATCCGTACGCGAGGCGGAACCGGTCTTGATCTGGCCGGCGCCGGTGCCGACGGCGAGGTCCGCGATGAAGGTATCTTCAGTTTCGCCGGAGCGGTGGGAGATGATCGAGGTGAAGCCAAAGCGGCGGCCGAGTTCGATCGCTTCGAGCGTCTCCGAGATGGTGCCGATCTGGTTGAGCTTGATGAGGATCGAGTTGCCGCACTTCTGCTCGATGCCCTGGCGCAGGCGGTCAGTATTGGTGACGAACAGATCGTCGCCGACGAGCTGGACCTTGTCGCCGATCTGCTCGGTCAGGTACTTCCAGCCATCCCAGTCGTCCTCTGCCAGGCCGTCTTCGAGCGAAACGATGGGATACTGCCGAGTCCAGTCGATCCAGAAATCGGCCATCTGCTGCGAGTCGAGTTCCCGCTTGTCCGACTTCTTGAAGGTGTACTTGCCGGTCTCCTTCGAAAAGAACTCGCTGGAAGCTGGATCGAGCGCAATGGCGATGTCTTCGCCGGCTTTGAGGCCGAGCTTCTCAATCGCTTCGAGGATCAGTTCGATGGCTTCGGCATTGGACTTGAGGCTTGGGGCAAAGCCGCCTTCGTCGCCAACTGCGGTGCTGTAGCCCTTTTTCTTCAGAACGCCTTTGAGCGTGTGGAAGACCTCGACGCCCTGGCGCAGGCCATCCGAGAAGGTCTCAGCGCCGACCGGCATAATCATGAACTCCTGGAAGTCGACGTTCGAGTCAGCGTGTGATCCGCCGTTCAGGATGTTCATCATCGGCGTGGGCAGCAGGCAGGCGTTGACGCCGCCGAGATAGCGGTACAGTGGCATTCCAAGCGCGTTCGCCGAGGCGCGGCACGCGGCCATCGAGACAGCAAGAATGGCGTTTGCGCCCAGGCGCGACTTGTTTTCCGAGCCGTCGATCGCAAGCATGGTGGCGTCGAGCAGGCGCTGATTGGTGGCGTCGAGGCCGACGAGTTCCGGCGACAGGATGCTCTCGACGTTATCGACGGCGCTAAGAACGCCCTTCCCGAGATAATGATCCTGGTCGCCGTCGCGGAGTTCGACCGCTTCGTGCTCACCGGTCGAGGCGCCTGAGGGCACGGCCGCGCGGCCAAGCGCGCCGCCGGAGAGCAGAACGTCGGCTTCGACAGTGGGGTTGCCGCGGGAGTCGAGGATTTCGCGGGCGGTGATGGAGACGATGTCGGTGTTGGCGGATGTCATGGCGTTCCTTTGCTGGGTTGCGGGGTGCTGGATGGCGGAGCTGCCCGCGATGCGGTGGCTGAGGCGGTCGTTGAGTTTCGGGCGGCGGTCGACAGGGATGGGCGCAGAGCCGGGTGCGGCGGCGGCAATCGAGAAAATGAGCTCGGGCTTCGGTGTCACTGGAGGCGATTCTAACAAAGCAAAGTGTGGCTACGCTGCTTTTGGGAAAACGGTTAACCGGAATGAAACCTGGAGACTCGTCCGTGTTGGCAGCGGCGATTCCCTTCTTCCGATTGCGGTGGCGAAGCGGTATGGGCCGAACTAACGTTTGTAGAGGGTCGCGCGTTCGCTGAGAAGGTGCGGCACCCAGGAGTTTCGCGATGGCAAAAAAGATTGGTTTTGGCGCGGCGATTGCTGGTCTCGTGGCGATGTCATCCGGCGCGGCGATGGCACAGATGACCGGGGTGAGTCATCCCGATGAAGCGATCATCTCAACGAGTTCGCAGCCGGCAGCCGTGCAGGGATCGAGCGTGCCCGTCGATCGGTACGTGGCGCCCGCTCCGGTTCCTGTCTCTGCCACGACCCCTGCGCCGACCACCGTCGTTGCGGCCGGATCGGGTGCGCCGCAGCTCCTGGTGCCGCAGCCTTACGCCTCGGCACCTGCCATGTCGGATGCGGATGCCGGCGTGGTGGAACGGGTTCCAGGGCCTTCGGACCGGCTGCCGGAAGGGACGTTGATGAAGGTACGTCTGGATCAAACGCTCTCAACCAAGTCGACTCAAGTGGGCACCGAGTGGACAGCCGAGATCACCGAGCCGATGGTACGCGACGGTGTCGTGATGGTTCCGGCAGGCTCGACGGTGCGCGGGAAAGTGACCGAAGTGCACGGCGGCAAGCGCATCTCCGGCCAGGCTTCCATCCACCTGACGACGCTTAGCGTGCTGCTGCCGGATGGAACGACCCGCGGGATTCATGCGCAGGTGATCGACACGGATTTGAACCATGGCGTGCGAGTGGATCAAGAAGGCACGCTGCTGCACCGCGAAAATCGCAAGGAACAAGTCGGCGTGATGGCGCTGACGGTGGGTTCGGGCGCGGCTGTTGGAGGCATCGTCGCAGGGGTGCCGGGGGCACTGGTTGGCGCAGGAGTTGGCGCGGGAGTGACCGGTGTGCTCTACCTGAAGGAAGACAAGCAGGCTGAGCTGCCAAAAGGCACCGTGGTGACGTTCGAGCTGACACGTTCGATGGGATTCGGTCAGGAATGAAGCTGCACGGCACGGTGGACAAGCGTGAATTCTCGGGTTGCGATCTTTCCGGTTCGCGGTTCGAAAATGTAAGACTTGCCGGGGCCACGTTTACGAACGTCAATCTCTCCGGTTCTCGCGTTGTGGCTGTGACGCTGGCCGGCACGACGATCCGCAATGCCAACCTAAGTAACGTATCACTTGAGGATTGCGCCGTCGGAGGCATGACGCTGAATGGAATTTCGGTCGATGACCTGATCTCGACCTATCAGGTTTCCCGGAAGGGCTGAATTTCCGGGAGCTACGAGAACCCCTGCCGGAACGTTGGCAGGGGTATTTTTTACGACATTCTGGGAACCGCCGCGCGCTGAAACCCGTAAAGGGTGGCAAGGAGATTCTCCATGCATGGTTTGAACTGCGCTCGGTTTGGTGGCTTGGTCCTGTCGTCCCTGGTAGCGATGAGTGCGTTTCCGGTGGCTTCGGTTGCGCAAGATGCGGTTCATGACTGGTCGAAGGTCTACCAGGTTGCAGACAAACCGGCGGTGACGCTCGAGACCGGCGATGCCGGGGTGGAGATTCACTCGTGCGGCGGATGCCGCGCCATTCACGTCAGCGTCCACACCGACCAGAAGCTGAGCGACTTCACGCTCGAAGAGCACCAGGAGCAGAACCACGTAACCTTTCGGCTGAAGGAGAAGCCGAACTACGGCATTCACATCGGCTGGAACGGAAGCCGTAAGACGAGTGTGACCGTAGAGACGCCGGCCAATCTGAGCCTCGATGCGCGGGTTGCCGATGGCAGTGTCAGCGCGCGCGGGCTGACGGGCGAGTTCCAGGTGCAGTCTTCCGATGGCAGCGTCAACCTTGAGGATGTGCATGGCAACATCAACGCGAGCACGGCCGACGGCTCGGTGAGTATTCACCACTCCAGCGGGCAGATCGAGGCGCGGTCGTCCGACGGCAGCGTTGACGTGGAGGGCAGGTGGAACAAGGTGACGATGCACACCAAGGACGGCAGTGTAAAGCTGGCGCTGGCGGACGGTTCGCAGTTGACGCAGGCGTCAGAGATTGCGAGTTCAGACGGCGGCGTATCGATTCTGCTCCCGCATTCCTTGAACGCGGATCTGGATGTGCGTGCCAACGATGGCTCGATCCGGTGCGATCTGCCACTCAAGCTGGATGGTTACACGACCAAAGGCTCGTCGGACCACCATATCGCCGGCCACCTGAACGCCGGGGGCACGCCGCTCGTGGTGAAGACTTCGGATGGCAGCGTCAGGATCGCGGCTTTGTAAGCGGAGCCCCTCGCCTGGAAGGATCAGGCTTGATGAATGCGGTCGAGAGTACAGCGCTTGAGGGCGGGGTCAAAGGTGACGAGGAAGTGCTCGAAGAAGCCGTTCAGGCCGAGCAGACCGCCGATTCCGAGATGCTCCTTGAACCCAGCGGCAATTTGGACCGAACCGCCGGGAATATGGATCATGATGTCATGTACCCAGCATGTTTCCACGCCGCCGATCCCCTTAATACTCCCCGGCCGCCCGGCCCTAAGCTCGATTCCCAATTCGTCGGCAAGAGTGGCATCGAACAGGCAAGTGCTCGCACCTGAGTCGATGACGCATTCTATATTCGGGGTTAGGAAGGCACCCTTGCCCAACCGGGAGAAACGGACATGGAGAATAACGTAGTAGAGGAATGAACCTCTACCGTCCGGAAATTCACGATATGGAACGTAAGTGTGCACGTCAGAGAAAGAGCGGTCCCCATTCCTCTGGTGTCTTCAAGAGAGTTGGATTCGTTTCGCCCTGCTGCTCGCAGAGTTCCACAACCTCCCGAATGGTCTTTCCCGACGCGACGATGCGCGACTCATCAGCAGAAAGCGCAATCCAACAATCGAGAGGTGCGGACTGAAGCAGCTTTGCCCGAGTTGGCAATTCCTGGACCATGAATAGCCCTCTGTTTGGAAATAGACCTTCATCCAGCTTGCGTCAATGAAGTCCGCGCTGCGACGGAGACAAACGGTGCAGCTCAATTTCAAAGAGTAAACTTAGTCCCGCACCTGCGCCAGCAGCCTGCGCCAGTTCTTCTGATTCTTTCGCCAGGATTTCTTCAGGTCTTCCAGGATGCGTTCGAAATCGGCGTGGCCGCCAAGCTTGCGCCAGGCCGGGTTAATCGCGAACCACGGGTAGTTCTCGTTGCCGAGATAGATGGCGCGGCGCAGCCAGTGCAGCGCCTCCGATTCATCGCCATCGAGAGCGAAGTAGGTTGCAAGCCGGTAAGCCATCTCGCTATCGGCCTCAGCGGCAGAGAGCGTCTCGTCGACGATAAAGCTGGCAGCCTTGTCGCGGTCGCCGAGCTGCGCGTAACAAAGCGCGATGGTGGGATAAACGATGCGCAGGCTGGCGGCCTCGCGGGTGACCGTCTCGAGAATTTCGATCGCCTCCGCCAGGTTTCCCTCGCGCATCTTCTGGTAACCAAGAGAGATGCGCAGGAGCGGCTGTTTCGGCTCCAGCGTAAGCCCCTTTTCGATCTCATCCGCGGCTAACTCGAGCTGGTTCTGGTACTGGAAGACGCGCGCGCGATTGTTATAAATAAGTGCGGCGTTCGAGGGGTTAAGGCGCAGCGACGTGTTGAACTGCTCCAGCGCCTCGTTGTACATGCCGTCGATGCGCAGGGTTTGCCCCGCGACCAGGTGAACGTTCCAGTCGTTCGGCGCCGTCTGCAGCAGCGATTCGATGCCGTGTCGGGCGGACTCTTTTTCGCCTCGTGAGAGCAGCATGTAGACGCGGTAAAGGTTCGATTCGACCGAGCCCGGGTCGATCGCAAGAGCCTTATCGAAGGCGCGGCGCGCCTCCAGCACATGCATCTGCCCGCCCAGCCCGTGGCGCGCATACTGCAGATGCGTGATGCCGAGGCCGGACCACGCCGGCGCATAGCCGGGGTTCTGTGCGGTCACATCGGCGAAGAGTTCGCGCGCACGGTCAAGGTCTTCCCTGCTGCCGGTGCGGGACACGAACGAACTGAGCACGGCTCGCGCCTGCAGGTAGTCCTCGGAGATATCCTGTGCGAGCGAAGGCGGCGGTGCACCATTTTGCGCGGCGAAGCCCTGCAGCCCTCCCAGGCCCTGTAGGGTGGCGAAAACCTCGTTGCAGATCTCCGCCTGCACGGCGACGAGATCGAAGCTGGCGACGTTGATCGAGCCCCCCGCGCGCACAGACTGCGCGCTGACGTCCAGAAGCTGCCAGTTCAGGTCGAAGCCTTGTTCCGACCGCAGAAAGTTGCCGGCCAGGACGAAGTGGACCAGCAGCTTGCGGCCGATGGCGAGCGGATCGAGCTGCTGCGTCGGCACGGAGACCAGCGTCGACGAAGGCCGCACGACCAGCGAAGGCATACGCGCAAGCCTCGCGGCGATCGCATCGGCGAGCGCGTAGCCGTAGAGCGGGCTGGGTTCCTGGAAGGAGTTGGGAATGTAGGTCTCGGGCATGCCCGCAGGACCCGGTCGGTTCGTCGCTCCATAGTTAATGAAGGGCAGTACCACAATGGTGTTTTGCTTGGTGGCGTTTGCTGGACCGGACTCGCGAAAGCGCTCGGCGAGCATCGACAGAAGTCCGGTCGTGCGCTTTTCTTCCTCGACCGTCTCTACCTGCGTAGCGCGTTGCGAGGGTAACAGGGTGATCGCCTCGCCAGGCAGACCGACGGAGTCGAGATGCAAGGCCATCATGATGGTCTTGAGCGATTCGCGCAGATCAGCCGCGGAGGCGAAGCGGGCTGAGGGCTGTTTCTCCAGGCAGCGCAGGATGACGGATTCGAGCTCACGCGGCAGGTTCGGGTTGATCTCGCGCACGGGTGTCGGATCCGCGAATTGAATCGCACGAATGGATTGGAAATCTGGTGCATCAGGCCGGTGGAACGGATGGCGGCCGGTCGCGAGCTCATACAGGATCAGCCCGAGGGCGAAGATATCCGACTGCACCGAAGATTGTCCGGTGACAAACTGCTCGGGCGCCATGTAAGCCAGCGTCCCGCCGCGCGCGGTATAGGTGGCAGAGGGCGACGGGACGACGCGCGGCTTCGCCGGCGCGCTGGGGTCAAATTCGACTGCATCCAGATTCAGCCGGCGCGCCAGGCCGAAGTCGAGGATCTTGATCAGGCCGCCCTCGGTCAGCATCACGTTCGCAGGCTTCAGGTCGCGATGGAAGATGCCGAGCGAGTGCGCGGCAGAGAGCCCATCTGCGGTTTGTATGCCCGCCGACAACACGAGTTGTAGATTAGCCGCGCCCTCGGAGATGATCTTGTCGAGCGGCTTGCCCGGAATGTACTGCATCACGATGTAGGCTTCTGGCTCTTCGCCATCGTCCTCGCCATAAGGGTTACCGGTCTCGCCGACATCGTAGATTGCGCAGACGTTCGGGTGGTCGATCGCTGAGGCAAGCCGCGCCTCGCGAAGCTGTGTCGTGCGCACCTGCTCGATGGTCAGCGATCCGCGCTTTAACAGTTTAAGAACGACGGGCCGCTGCAACAGCGTATCTGTGGCGAGATACACGACGCCCGAACCGCCGGCCCCGATCTTGCGGATAAGTTCGTAATGGCTGATGACGCGGCGCTTCATAACCCATTATCGCAAGTCGAGGTGTGGGAAGTTCGGTCGAGCGAATACTACCGAGTTCCTGCCTTCGCATAGAAGAACGCTATGCCGCTGCGTGCCCCTTTGGCTTGCGGGTCAACAGGAAGAGCATCCCGATTACCGCCACCACCGAAAACATCCCAGCCAGGCTGAGGATACGCAGCACCGAAACCGAATACTTCCCGACCACAGGGTTGTAGCTGCAGCAGTAGAGGATCAGCAGGTCGACCGGGTTCGAGATCTTGTGCGCACTCGCGTCGAGCAACGCCATGCGCAGGTCGCGTGCCGGATAGTCGACGCCTGAAAGGTACTTCGAAAGGTGCCCATCCGGCGTGGCGAACATGATCACACTCGAGTGGGCGAACTGATCCATTTTGCCGTCCGGGCCGGGCACCAGGATGTAGTGAAAACCGGTCGCGCCGGAGATCGCCGCGATGGAGCCAGGCTGCGCAGTCAGAAAATGCACAGCATCGGTCTCCACTGCGGGCAGCCCCATTGCGGACAAAAAGTTCCTGCGTTGGGATTGGGCATCGGCAGGCGTGTCCGAGGGGTCGATCGAGAAGACCAGCACGTCGTAATCTTTGCCCGGCACGAGCGTCGTTTGGCGCAGACCGTCGGCCAGCCCATGAAGCACCTGCGGACAAAGCATGGCGCACTTGTAATAGACGAGCGCCAGCACGACCGGCTTGTCGTGGAACCAGGTGCTCAACGGCGCAGTCTGGTTTGTTTCGTCGGTGAAGCTGGCGTTGAGCGGAAGCGGCTGTCCGAGGCGCTGCTCCACCCCGGCATGAGCGAGATACGCAGGCAGTTGCTGGGCTGTCGTGCCGACCGGCTTCTCTGCCGAGTAGCTTTGTTGCGCTCCGAGCGCCGGGGCGAGGAGGAGAACGAACAGTGCAGCGAGAGTGCGGAAAGGCGACATCAGGGCTCCTTCGAGCGTGAGGCAGCGGCGCAGCAGGCGGCGGAAGCCGTGCGGGGCAACTGCACCCATGATACCGGCAACAGGGCGTCCAGCGTCCGTGACACCATGCAGCATCGAATGCTGAACTGCAGTGGAATGAGAATTCCAGTCCGAGCTGCCAGACGGGGTCGCTTTCAAGCTCAAAAGGGTTGGCCGACCAAAGGCCCGATCAAATTGTCGTCTCACTACGGATCTCCTTCACGTATCGCCGTTTTCTTGTGTTCACGCCGAAGGGATGGAACGGTCCTTGCACCTGATGCGGTATTTTGCAACACACGTACGACCTAAATACGATTGCACGCATCAGAATCTCTACAGATCAATGTGAAGGCTCCGCCTGAGCACGACTGGGAGGAGAACAAGCGAATGGACGAGAGAGACCGGGAGCAGGCGGGTGGGGACTCTGCGGCGTCGGCAATTCTGCTGATCGACGACAACGCGGTTCAGGCGGCTACCCGCCAAACGATTCTAAAACGCGCTGGCTACTTCGTGATCGCTGTTCTAAGCCCGCAGCGCGCGCTCGAACAGGTGCAAAATCACGAGTTCCCAGCAGAAATCAAGCTCGTCATCACGGATCACTTGATGCCTGGCATGATGGGCGCGGAGTTTGTGCGCGAGCTGCGCAAGACCGAACCGGGAATGCCGGTGCTCGTGATCAGCGGCTTAGAAGAGGCTGAGGAGGAGTACCAGGGGCTGGACGTGCTCTTTCGCATGAAGCCGCTGCTGCCCGATCACCTGCTAGCCAGCGTGCATCGCTTGATGACGCAGGGCCAGGCGCAGATCCAATAGGACTTCCCTCGGGCATCCTGGTTGGCGTGTGAAAGCGATGTGACCTCGGATGCGCGGCGAGGTGCCTGAAGGTGCGAGAATAGTTGGGAAGGACGTGCAATCCCGATGAATTCTCATCCCATGCCTGAGTTCGGCAGCTTCAGCCTTTTGCTGGCACTGGTGCTTGCGCTCTACACCTTTGTCGTGGGGGCGATGGCGCTTTGGACCTCGTCGCACCATAAGAATGGCACGCCGGAGATGGCGCGCAGCCAGCGCCTGCTTGAAACTGCGCGGCGCGCCGGTATCTCGAGCTTCGTCGCCGTGCTCTGCGCCGCCTTCGCGCTGGTCTGGGCCTCGTTCACGAACGACTATTCCGTCAGCTACATCCTGCACCACACCAATCGCTCGCTCAACACCGCGTACAAGTTCTCCGCAATCTGGAGCGGCCAGGAAGGCTCCCTCCTCCTCTGGGCTTTCCTGCTCGCCGGCTATGGCTTCGTTCTGCGCGTGCGGCATAAGGTCGATGTCCGCCTCACCGCCTTTGCCTCCACCATCCTCGCCTCTGTCCAGGTCTTCTTCCTGCTGCTGCTCAACTTCGCGGCACCGCCCTTCGCGCTCGAACCCGGTCCGCTCTCGCCCGACGGCTTCGGTCTCAATCCCCTGCTGCAGTACCCGGAGATGGTCATCCATCCGCCGATGCTCTACCTCGGCTACGTCGGCTTCGCCGTTCCCTTTGCCTTCGCCCTGGGCGCGCTGATGATGCGCTATCCGGGCGAAAAGTGGATCGCCATCACGCGCCGCTGGACCATGGTCACCTGGATGTTCCTCACCTGCGGCATCTTCCTTGGCGCGCACTGGGCGTACAGCGTGCTCGGCTGGGGCGGCTACTGGGGCTGGGATCCGGTCGAAAATGCCAGCCTGATGCCCTGGCTCACCGGCACCGCCTTCCTCCATTCGGTGATGATGCAGGAGAAGCGCGGCATGATGAAGAGTTGGAACGTCTGGCTCATCTTCGTCACGTTCCTCCTCACGCTGCTGGGCACCCTGCTCACGCGCGCCGGGCTCGTCTCGAGCGTGCATGCCTTTGCGCAGAGCTCCATCGGCAACTGGTTCGTCGGCTTTATGGCGATCGTCTTCGCCGTCTGCCTCTTCACCTACTTCAAGCAGCGCGACCACCTGAAGAGCGAAAACCGCTTCGAAAGCGTCGTCAGTCGCGAGGCCAGCTTCCTGTTCAACAACATGATCCTGCTGGTCGCCTGCATCACGGTGCTCGTCGGCACGCTGTTTCCGATACTGAGCGAGTACGTCCAGGGCACGAAGACCACCATGGGCGCGCCCTACTATAACCGCGTCAACATTCCCATTGGGCTCTTCCTCCTCTTCCTCACCGGCATCGGCCCGCTGCTCGCCTGGCGCTCTACCAGCCTGCGTACCATACGCCGCAACTTCATCCTGCCGGGCGCTGCCTTCTTCATCGCGCTGCTTGGCCTGATGGCCGGCGGTATTCACCCCTGGGCAGATGGCGACTCCTGGCTTTCGTCAAGCTTTTCGTTGATCGCCTTCTCGCTTGCCGCTGCTGTCATCACGGCCATCTCAAGCGAGTTCCTGCGCGGCGCCAACGTAGTGCGCGAGCAGACCGGCAAAAACATCTTCGCTTCCATGGGCACGCTGATGCGCCGCAACACGCGCCGCTACGGCGGCTATCTGGTGCACTTCGGCATCGTCGTCATGTTCATCGGTATCGCCGGCGGGGCGTTCAACCAGTCGCACGAGCAGGAGATGAGCTATGGCGACTCCACCACCATCGGTCCCTACAAGCTTGTCTGCCAAAGCTACACGCAGGATTCGAACGCCAACTACGACACCGACTACGCGCTGCTGGACGTCTATCGCGGCGGCAAGAAGGTCGTCACGCTGACGCCGGAGAAGCGCTTCTACCACGCCAGCGGTCAGCCCTCCACCATCGTCGCCCTGCACTCGACCGCGCAGGCCGACCTCTACGTCATCTTCATGGGTCGCAATCCGGATACCAACCGGCCCATCATCAAAGTGTTCCTGAATCCGCTGATTGCGTGGCTCTGGATTGGCGTTCTGATCGTCGTCGCCGGTACCTGCTTTGCGCTGGTGCCGAGCGCCACGCCCAGACGCCGGGAAGTTGCGGCTCCGATGACCATACCCGAAGCCGTGGAGGTTGCGGGTGATTAATCGTTCGAAGTGGTGGCAGGGCCTGCTTGTCGCTGTACTTGCCGTGGTCATGCTGGGCGCCGGCGGCACCAGCTCCGCGGACCGCTACGGCCGCATCGGGCATAACCTGATGTGCGTCTGCGGCTGCGGCCAGGTGCTGCTTGAATGCAACCACGTCGGCTGCCCGGACTCGGCGCGCATGATCGGTGAACTGCAGGATCAACTAGCCGGTCCGAACGGCGCAGGCGCTGACTCGCTGATCGAGAACTGGTTTGTAGCAAAATATGGCGCAACCGTCCTCGCCGCGCCCATTCGTGGCGGCTTCGATGTCGTCGCGTGGATTATCCCGCTGACGTTGTTCGTGCTCGGCATCTTCGGCACAGCCTTTGTCGTGCGCTCGTGGGCCAGCAAGCGCGCCGTAGCAGCGGGGCCTAACGGTTTGCACGTCGACGTGCCCATGGACGATGACGTCCGCGCACGCATTCGACGGGATACGGAGTGGTGATGGACCAGGGACTGATCGCAGGAATCGTACTCGCGCTCGCATGCATCGCCTTCATGTTCTGGCCGGAACGCAACCCGTTCGTGCAGGCAGACAAAACCCGCGTGGACTCGCTGCTCGAACGCCGCGAATCCATCTACGCCAACCTGCGCGATCTCAACTTCGAGTACCTCGCCGGCAAGTACCCCGAGCAGGATTACCAGGAGCAGCGCAGCATTCTCGAAGGCGAAGCCGCAACCGTCCTCGCGGAGATGAACCGGCTCGAATCGCGCGGTGTGCGGCGGACTCGGTAAGCTGCGAAAAGTGCGTGCACGGATAAAGAAGAGAAAGAACGGATGAGGAACATGACGTTTGGATTGAAGAAGTGCCTGCTGTCTTGCGTGGCTTTGCTGGTTGCGTGCGGGTCTGCGTTTGCTGGAACGGTGACCGGCGTGGTCACAAACAAGACCAACAACAAGCCCTCCGCTGGCGACGACGTGGTCCTGCTCCAGCTCGCCCAGGGCATGCAGGAGCTTGCACGCACGAAGACCGACAGCCGCGGGCGCTTCTCGATCGAAGTTCCCGCCGATGGCCTGCACCTGCTGCGCGTGACGCACGACAAAGCCAACTACTTCAAGCCGATCGAGCCCGGCACCCAGTCGGTCGACATCGACGTCTTTACCGCTGCGCCCAATGTCGAGGGCGTTTCGCTCGAAGCCGATGTCATGCGCATCGAAACCGAGGACGGCGGCGGCTCGCTCCGCGTGGTCGAGCACTTCTTCGTCAAGAACGACTCCTCGCCCGCAAAGACGCTGATGAGCGATCATCCGTTCGAGCTCTACCTGCCGGCGGGCGCGACGGTTGAAGGCCTCGCTGCCAAGTCGCCCGGCGGCATGGCCGTGCAGCAGTCGCTCGTGCCCGAAAACGAGCCCAACAAGTTCACCATCATCTTCCCCATTCGCCCCGGCGAGACCGAGTTCCAGGTCACCTACAAGCTGCCCTACTCGGCGGACAAGGGGTTCCAGTTCCAGCCCCGATCCACCATGCCGACTGACACCATCGCGCTCATGCTGCCGAAGGCGATGAAGTTCACGCAGGGCAATCCCGCGCAGTACGCTCCCGTCAACGATGAGGAGGTCAACGCGCAAACCTACGTCGCCCGCAACGCGCAGCCCTCTGAACCTCTCGCCTTCACGGTCAGCGGCACCGGCCAGTTACCGCGCGACACCCCGGCGGCAGCGCAGGGCGCAGACACCACGCAAAGCGCGCCGAGCAACGGCTCCGTCGACCCCAACAAAGACACCCGCCCCGGCGTCGGTCTCGGAATCCCGCTCGACAAAGACGCTGAGCGCGAAGGCTGGGTATCGAAGTACAAAATCTGGATCATCATTGGGCTCGGCTTCGTCTTCGCGGCGATCGCAGGCTTCATGTTGAAGGCGCCCGCAGCCGGAAGCAAAACCATTGCCGCCGTGGGCCCTGAAGGCGCGCTGCAGGTGCTGCGCGACGAGCTCTTCGCCGTCGAAACCGACCGGCTCTCCGGTAAGCTCAGCGAAGACGAATACGTACAGCTGAAGGCCGCCTTCGATACGGTACTGCGCCGCACGATCGCACGGCAGGGTGCGCCTGCAACTGCCAACGAGACAGAGGACATCATCAGCCCCATCGTTTGAGGTAAGCAATGCAGGGATTTCTGCGGTATATGCAGCTCCTGTCCATGGTCATCTGGATCGGCGGCCTCGTCTTCTTTGCCTTCGTCATGGCGCCCGTTGCTTTCGGCGTCCTTCCCAGCATCCATGCGGCCGGCCTCGTCGTGGGCTCCTCGCTCAAGGTCTTCGACAAGCTCGCACTCGTCTGCGGCGCCATCTTCCTCGCCGTCACCGCCGGCTTGTACCGCAAGGCACCGATGCGCATCCGCGGTCGTTATGAGATCGAGTTCCTGCTCGCCGGCGTCATGATCCTCGCAACCGCCTACCTGCAATGGAACATCATTCCCGCCATGGACAACGACCAGCTCCAGGCCGGCGGTGACGTCAACAAGCTCACCCGCACAGACCCCGTCTGGCTGCACTTCGACAGGCTGCATCACCGCTCGGAGAATGTCGCCGGTCTGGTCTTGCTCGTAGGCCTCGGCGTACTCTTCTTCATGTCGCGCGAGTCGCTGCGCCTCGAAGAGAGCTAGTCGACAACCAGCGTCACCTGCGCGGTATGAAGCAGCGTCCCGCCCGTCAGGCTGGTCGCCGTACCCGTCACCGTGATGTTGTAGGTTACGGGTTGCGGTGCGCTTGCGTTGACTGGGCTCACCCGATCCCCGCACCCCGCGAGCAGCAGCAGGCTCAACAGCCAGGCAGTTCGACGCCGCTTCCTTCCTGCAAACGGCAACAACAGCGCCGCAAGCACCAACAAGCCCGGTAATTCCCCTCTGTCTCTTCGCTCCAGCTTTGCGGAGGCAGGCGTGTCGATGGTCAGGGTGAAGCTCGCCGGCCCCGAAGGTGGCGGAAGCACCGCTGGATTGAAGCTGGCGATCGATCCTCTGGGAGCGCCTGCGACAGACAACGTGATCGGGCTCGAAAACGCTGCGCCCGTAAGCGCGACGCCGAACCCGAAGCCTGCAGCGTTGCCAGCCGCAACCGTCACCGAAGTCGGCGCGGAGGCAGTCAGGGTGAAGTCCGCCGCGGCCGGGCTGCCAACCGTCACGATCAGGGGCGGGGACGTCGACGGCAGCAGCGTCGCGCTGCCCGCGTAGGCCGCGGTCAGGGTGTGCGAGCCCGTGCTGAGAAGGCTCATGGTGAAGTTCGCCGTGCCGCTCGTCAGCGCGGCCGATGCAACCGGGCTCGCGCCGTCGACCAGGGTCACGGTTCCAGCCGGTGTTCCGGTCGTTGCGTTTACGCTCGCGGCAAGGGTGTTGGCAGCGCTCTGCGCCAAAATCGTCATGGAGCCCGCGCGTGCCGCCGAGATCGCGCCGACCCCGGCACTCGTTTGAATCTGCTGATTTGGGTCGACCTGGCGCACACGGTTGTTCGCCGAATCCGCCAGAGTGGGCAGCGCAGCGGGTGAAAGCGCAATGCCGCGCGGCGTATCCAGCGAGGCGTTCGTCGCGGGCGCACCATCACCGAGAAAGGCCTGCGTCCCGTCGCCGGCGGTGGTACTGATCAAGCCGGTAGCTCCGTCGACGCGGCGGATGCGCTGATTGCGCGAGTCCGCGATGTAGAGGTCTCCGGCGGCATCGACCACAAGTCCGCGCGGCAGATCGAGCCTCGCGGTGCTCGCCGGAACTCCGTCGCCGGAGTAGCCCGGTCGGCCGGTGCCAGCCAACGTGGTGATGATTCCGCTCACAGCGTCCACGCGCCGCACGCAGTGGTTGTGGCTGTCCGCCAGAAAGAGGTTTCCTGTGCCGTCGAATGCGAGACCCGAAGGCGTATCCAGCGACGCGGCGGTGGCGAGTACCCCGTCCCCGGAGAAGCCCTGCGTTCCGTTGCCGGCCAGAACGCTGGTCTGTCCCGTCGCCGACAAGAGCAGAATCTGGTGCGTCCCCGCATCCGCATAGGCCAGCTCACCATGCGGGTTGAACGCCAGCGCCACGGGAAGGCTCGCGTTCGCGTACGTGGAGATCAGCCCGGTGAGCGCGTCCACCCGGCGAATGCGGTGGTTGTGCGTGTCCGCGATCAGCAGATCGCCGCTGCCATCGAGTGCAACAGCACTCGGCGAGTCGAGCAGCGCCGCCTTCGCCGGGCCGCCATCGCCGGCGTAGCCCTGGGTGCCAGTTCCGGCCACAATCGAGAGAACGCCCGCCGTCGTAAGTCGCCGCACTACGTGATTGCCCGTCTCGGTGAAGTAGAGGTTGCCGGCGGTATCGTACACAACACTGGATGGCAGAAGCAGAGGGGTATTCGGCGACTGCGCCAATCCGCAGCCGGCGAACAGCAGCATACGAAGCGCGAGAAGGCGCAGTCCAACGCGGGAAAGGGTGATGACGCTCTGCCTGCCCATGGGTTCCGCTTACAAGATTGAAGTCGTGAGCGAATGATAGCAGTTTGTAACCTGCTTTCAGCGTTTGAGTCAAGACACGCGGTTCCCCCGTCGAACCGGCGTTAACATCGAGTAGAGGATTAGACCTATGACAATCTCTGAAGCCCTTCCCTCCAACTCCTCCCGTTCAGCAGCGAGTGCATTCCAAAACTTGTCGCGCGAGGCTGCTTCGCCCGCACACCGCAACCCGCAAACTGGCGCCGCCTTCAGCAAGGTGCCCGAGGTTGCGCTCGGCTTCTGGATCATCAAGATTGCCGCAACCACCATGGGCGAGACCGGCGGCGATGCGCTCTCGATGTCGCTGAACCTCGGCTACGCCCTCAGCACCGTCATCCTGTTCCTGCCGTTCATCGTTCTAGTCGCATCCCAGATCCGCGCCAAACGATTTCATCGCTTCCTCTACTGGGGCGTCATCGTCGCAACTACGCTCGCCGGCACCACCATGGCGGACTTCTGCGACCGCTCCCTCGGCATCGGCTACGCCGGCGGCTCGTCGATGCTCTTCACCCTCGTGATCGCTACGCTTGCGCTCTGGCGTTACACGCAAGGTTCGGTCTCGGTGAACCACATCACCTCACCAAAGGTCGAAGCCTTCTACTGGGCGACCATCCTCTTCTCGAACACCCTCGGCACCGCGCTCGGCGACTGGGTCTCCGATTCCGGTCCCGGCTTCGTGGGCGGAGCCTTGATCTTTGCCGGCGCGATCGCTTTCGTCGCCGCTCTTTACTTCTTCACCCGCATCTCGCGCACGTTTCTCTTCTGGGCGGCGTTCATCCTGACCCGGCCGCTGGGCGCAACCTTGGGGGACACGCTCACCAAGCCTCATGCGGATGGCGGCTTGAATCTCAGCCGATTTGTCTCGACTGCGGTCATCGCGGTGTTCATGGTTGGGTGCATTCTGCTCTTCCCCCAGCGAGCGGGAGACCACCCAGGTGCGAACGAGGCCTAGCCTGCTAATCCGGAAAATATTTCCCAGAACCCGGACAACCTTTCCTATTGCGTGCTGATTACCAAAGGGATACTCTGAGATCGGATCGCGGCAGGGTCCCTTCCGTCCTGCCCGATACTGTACTTCGAGGGTGTTCTATGCGGTTTCGTTCCTTGCTGACGCTGTGCTCCGCGCTCCTGTTCGCCTCGTCCGTCCCGGCGATTGCTTCCCCCCATGTGCGCCGGGGACCGACCGCTCCGAGGCTGAACCGTGCCCACGGTGCCAGGACTTCCGCACACGTCGGCTCCTCGCATTCGGGTATTGCGCCGGAACGCGCTACTGAAATTCAAGCTGCGCTGATCAAGGCCGGCTACCTGAGCGGCACACCGTCCGGGACGTGGGATGCATCTTCCCAGGCTGCAATGGAAAAACTTCAGGCTGATAACGGCTGGCAGACGAAGATCGTTCCCGACTCGCGCGCCATCATCAAGCTCGGGCTCGGTCCAAACAACTCCGTTGCCAGCGCCTCCACCGACAACGCCGCGGACCTTCCCGACGGTTCCACCTCATTCGCCCAGGACGTGGCAGCCTCGCACCCCAGCAACTAAGCAGCGAAGATCAACCACCATCAACTGAGAACCTGCACCTAGTCAGTTACGAAGATGTGATCTTCCGTGTCTTCCATCGTCCCCTGCAACTCACCCCTGCCTGGCATCGCGTCCTCTTCCATCCACATCCGCATCCAGTAGTAGTTCTGCATCCGCACCAGCCGTGCGCCCACCGGCTGCTTCTGCTCTAACAGCTTTACCAGCGAGCTCTCCAGCGCATCTGCGTCCGTCACCTGCCGAATTCGTACCGGCACGGAGTCCGCCGCCAGCAGTCTCGCACGCGCGGAGTCAAGCTGCGTCGCGGTCAGCAGTCCGCTCTCCACCTTCAGCCCGCACATTTGCTCGATACTCAAGGCAGCCCCCGTCTTCAGCCGGTCCTGAAACGCAACGTAGAGGATACTGGACCCAGCCGTACGCACCGGCACCAGCCCGAACTCCGCCACAAACCGTTTCGGCATCACCAGCGCCATCGTACGCGGGGAAAACCCCTGCAGAGAGAGCACAGGACAGTTCCACTGCACGCCGAGTCCGCGCGCGATCCGTTCTTCCGGCAAGCCACAGTTGCGGGTAAGCCACTCGCCAATCCTGCCTTCGCCGCTCGACCGCTGCGCCGCCAGCGCAGCCTGCAACTGCGGATGCGTGATCCAGCCCTGCGCGAGCAAGACCAGCCCAAGGGGTACCCGGTGCCTGTGCGGCTCCTCAGCCGCGTCGACGGTAGAGTCTCCCGTCTCACGCTGGACCGCCGCGCTCACGATCGCACGCAGGCATCGCGCGCTGCAGCCCCAGTCATTCTCAAAGACGGGCCGCTGCCGGCTCTTCCACGGTTTCATCCATCCGCTGGTACATCCGGCAGCGCCGCACACGACAGACTCGATGGGCAGGGTGACGACCGTGCGCGGGCCAACTCGAATCCGCGTCATCACCTGTGCGGCCCGTCGCGAACCCTTCGCCTGCACTGTCCGCGCCTGCAGCAGGCTGCTCGCAAGTTTTCCTAGAAAAGGCATCTGATACTCTCCAGCCGCAGTTGCGGTGTCGCTACTTCGGTGATTCGTAACGCGAAGTTCCCGCTCGCCACAACAACCTCCCCGCGAGCCACGATTCGGTCGCCGACCACAAGGTCCACCGGCTCCGAGATATGCCGGTCGAGCTCAATCACGTCGCCGGGCCCAAGATCCAGAACCTCTCGCAGCGTCAGCTCCCGCGAGCCGAACTGCAGCGTCGCCTCGAGCTCGATATCGTTCATCAACGCCAGGGTCGAGGCTCCGCCCGCGTTGAAGACGCCTGCCGTCGCCGTACTCCCTTCACTCTGCTCCATCGAAACCCCTCTAATTCACCGCAACCGGCGGCTCTTCGGCCGCGACCGCCTCAAGCATCTCCAGGCGCGCTCCACGATGCTCGCCCACCCGAACCGGCCACGCCTGCCCGAGCGGAAGCCCTACCACCTTCAGTTCCGCAAGCGTGTGCTTCGGAATTGGTAGCCGCAGCACCGAGCCCACCTGCAACTCGGCGACCCGGCTTGCCTGCAACCTCATTGGCGGAAACTGCAAAGTGCTTCCGACCCGGGCGTGCGCAAGCAGCTCGCGAACCCGCACCCGCACCTCCGACGATAGCTGCCTGCGACGGTCGCCCTCGGAGATCAAGCGACGCAGAATCGTGTTCAACACCACGGCTGGCAGGCAGATGTTCAGAACGCCCTGTACCTCGGGCATCTTCACCTCGAAACACACGCAAAGAGTCTTTTCGCCCGCGGGCATCATGCGCGCCACCTGCGACGTCGTCTCGCGACGCTCGAAGCTGAACTGCAGGCCCACGGGCGCCCACGCCGCGTTCAGCTCCTTCACCATCATCTGCGCCACCGAAGCCATAATCAGCTCTTCGATGTCGGTAAGCGTCCGCGGCGGTTCGGGCCTTCCCTTGCCACCCAGCAGCAGGTCTACCATCGGCGATGCCAGCGCCAGCTCGATCTCCATCAACCCGCGCGCGCCCAGCGGTTCCAGCCGTATCGAACAGATGTAGGTGGTCTCGCTCATCCGTTCGACAAACTCCGTGTAGGCCATCTGCTCGCCCGAGACCAGTTGCACCTTGTATTCGATCCGCAGCCACGCGCCGATCGACTGCATCAGGTTTCTTGCAAACAGGTCGTTCACGGTCGAGATGGCCCGCATCTGCTCGTTCGAGATGTTGCCCGCGCGGCCGAAGTTGTAGCTCTCCGCCTTCTCGACCGCTGGCGCGGGACCCTTCTCCGCCTCGGCACGCGCCGACGCGAACATTGCATCGATCTCCTCCTGCCCCATGGTCTTGGCCATGTCACACCCTCTCCGCCGGCTCTTGTGGCTGTGTGCTGCCTGTTACCGCGTGGCGCGGCTCTTCAACATCGTCAACGGCGCGCCCTTGGCCGCCAGGCTCCGCATCGCAGCCCGCAACCGAACGACCGCCGACGAGTGGATCTGCGAGACCCGCGACTCGACAACGCCGAGTGTCAATCCAATCTCCTTCATCGTCAGCTCTTCGTAGTAGTAGAGCGTCAGCACCATGCGTTCCTTCTCCGGCAGCTCTTCAATCGCGTCGGTCAGGCGCTGCTTCATCTCGCCCTTCAGGCAACGGAACAGCGGGTCGTCTTCGACCGGCCCCGGAACGTAAGAGAGCTCCTCGTCGCCCGAGTCCTCTGACCGCTCCATATGGAGACTGCCTATCTCCAGGCCCTTCAACTCCCCCAGCAGCGTCTGATACTCGGCCAGCTCCAGCCCCATCTCATACGCAATCTCCTGCTCGGCCGGCGCACGCCCCAGCCGCTGCGTCGTCGTGCGGATCGCCTCTTCGACCGCGCGGCCCTTGCGCCGCAGCTCCCGCGGACTCCAATCCAGCGTTCGCAGCGAGTCCAAAATCGCCCCGCGGATGCGGAACTGCGCGTAGCTCTTGAACTGCACCTTCTTGCCGTGATCGAACTTTGAAAACGCGTCGATCAGCCCCACCACGCCGGCCGAGATCAGGTCGTCGAGCTCCACATGCTGGGGCAGCCGCTCGTGAATGCGCCGCGCCAGGTCACGCACCGTCGGCAGGTGTTCGAGCAGCAACCGATCGCGCTCCGCCGGCGTCATCGCGTCCAGAGCGGTTGGGCTTGCGCTCGAACCCTCCGCTTCGCGGCTCGCGGCATAGCCGTTGGTGTAGGCAGGAACCTGCGGCAGCTTCATCCGGTCGCTCTCCCGGTCAGCCTCGATGGAGCCTGCATCCATCAAAGGCGCGCCGCCCTTGTACCCTTTTCCCATCTCTGTCAGCCCTGCGTTATTGATCACTGCCTACTCCTCCCGGCGGTTCCTTCAAACCGCCCACTCCTACCCCACCGTGCCTACACTGCGCACCCGGATCTCAGGCGGTATCTCCACTGGCGCGAGCACCGTCACCTTCGGAACGAACGGCTCAAGCCACCGGCGCACGTGATAGCGGGCCGGCGATGGACACAAGAGCACGGGCAGGGCCGTTGATGTCCCCGCTCCCGTTAGCCGTTTCACAGACTCGAGAAGCTTCCGCAGATACTCCCCGCTGCCGCCCTTCGTACCGCCGCTGCCATCGCCCAGCAGATTGCTCACCTGCGGATCGAACGTCGAGACCAGGTCCGCCTCCAGCCTCTGCTCGATCACCAGCACGCGCAGGCCACCTTCGTTATCGAGCAGCGGCTGCACTAGCCCGCGGCCCAGCGACTGCCGTACACTTTCGACCAGGTGCACCAGCTGCTTCGACTGCTGCGCCGCCTCCACCAGGATCTCCAGGATCGAAGCCAGGTCGCGGATCGACACCTGTTCCCGCAGCAGCTGCTGCAACACCCGCTGCACCTCGCCCAGCGTCAGCAGCTTCGGCACCAGCTCCTCCACCAGCTTCGGCTGCGCCTCGGTCATGCTGTCGAGCAGCCGCTTGGTCTCCTGCCGCCCTAGCAGCTCGTGCGCGTGGCGCCGGATCAACTCACCCAGGTGCGTGCCGATCACCGTCGTCTGGTCGACCACGCTGTACCCCGCGGCCAGCGCCTGTTCTTCCAGGCCTTGCGCAATCCAGCGCGCGGCCACGCCAAACGCCGGCTCCTTCACCGCAAGCCCGGGCAACGGCCTCGCCTTCGGGTCCGCATTTACGGCCAGCAGGCAGTTCGGCTCCGTCTGCCATCGGGCGATCTCCGTGCCGCGCAGGCTCAGGCAATACTCCCGCGGCTTCAGCCGCAGATTATCCGTAATGTGTACCGGCGGAACGATAAACCCAAGCTCCGTCGCGAGGTGCCGCCGCAGCGCACGCACGCGATTCAGCATCTGGCCGCCCTGCTTCTCATCGACCAGCGGAATCAGCTGGAAACCGATCTCAAGCGTCAGGTCATCCATCTTCAGCAGGCTCGCCAGATTCTCGCCGGCGTTCGACACCGCGGCCTCCTGATCGGCCTTTGCCTTGTCTGCTTTACTTAGAAACACTTCTGGCACTTCGGGTGTATCGGCCGGCAGCCTGCGCGCAATCAGGGCTACGGCAGCTGCCATCAACACAAACGCCAACTTTGGTAACCCTGGCACCAAAGCCAGCGCCAGTAACACGCCGGCAGAGATCCACAACGTATTTGCCCGCCGCAACAGCTGCGCTCCGAGCTCCTCGTTAAGGTGCCCGCTGCTCGAAGCCCGCGTTAAGATCATGCCGCCCGCAATCGAGACCAGCAGACTCGGGATCAGCGTCACCAGGCCGTCGCCAACCGTCAGGATCGTGTAGGTCTTCACCGCGGTCATCAGGTCGACGCCCTGCTGCAGCGTGCCGATGACGATGCCCGCGACGATATTGATCGCCGTAATTAGAATCGTCGCCATGGCATCGCGCTGGTTGAACTTCGCCGCGCCATCCATCGATCCGTAAAACTCCGCCTCCCGGGCGATTCCCTCGCGCCGCTGCCGCGCCCCCTGCTCGTCGATCAGCCCGGCGTTCATATCCGCGTCGATCGCCATCTGCTTGCCCGGCAGCGCGTCCAGCGTGAATCGCGCGGTCACCTCGGCCGTACGCACAGCGCCATGCGTAATCACCAGGAACTGGATCGCGACGAGTGCCAGGAACAGCACGAAGCCGACCACATAATTGCCGCCCACGACGAAGTTCCCGAACGCCTGGATCACCGCACCCGCGGCCTGCGTCCCCTCATGCCCATGCAGCAGAATCCTGCGGCTCGACGCGATGTTCAGGCTCAGCCGAAACAGCGTCAGCAACAGCAGCAGCGTCGGAAACACGGAGAAATCGACCGCCTTGCGCACCTGGATCGCGGTCAGAAATACGATCACCGAAGCCGTAATCGAAGCTGCCAGCAGCAAGTCCAGCAGGAAGGCAGGGATCGGTACCAGCATCACGAAGATCATGCTGATCGCTACCACCGGTAAGACAAACACCCTCAACTTCGCTGTATCCAAACCATCCCGCCCTTCTTAGCGTCCTTCGCGCATCCTTAGCGCCCTTTGCGCGTTGCCTTACGTCTTTCGCCTCTGATCCCGCAACTTCTCTTCCACTTTTTGCCGGTAAAGATAAGCGAGAATGCCGGCGACTGCCGCATACAGCTCGAACGGGATCGCCTGCCCTGGCTCCACCATGGCGTAAAGACTTCGCGCCAGCGGAGGATTCTCGATCAATGGCACACCCGCCCACAACGCCTCCTCACGAATCGCCTTCGCGTGAAGGTCGCGCCCCTTCGCAAGCACAATCGGCGCCGACATCGTCTCGAAGCTGAACTCGAGCGCCACCGCATAGTGCGTCGGGTTCGTCACCACGACGCTCGCCTTTGAGATATCCGCCTTCGCCTTGCGCCGACGCATCGCGTTCTGCGCCTGCCGCACTCGCATCTTCACCTGCGGATTCCCCTGCGTCTGCTTCATCTCATCCCTTACCTCCTGCTTGGTCATCTTCATGCGGTTGTTCCAGGAGACCCACTCGACCGTCCAATCCAGTGCACTCCACGCCAGCGTCACCATCGCTGCGTCGAGCACCAGCCCGTACGCCACGTTGAAGGCCGTCGGCAACCGCACCAGGCTCATCACAGGCATAGGCAGCATCAAGCCTTTCAGCGCGTTCCATCCGAACACCACCATCGCCGCGGCCGGGACCAGCGACTTCAGAATCCTCGCACCGCTGCGCAGGCTAAACATGTTCCCCAGATTCGCAATCGGGTTCAACTTCGAGAACTTCATTCCCACTGCGTTCGGGTGGAACTCCAGCCCGCCGCCCTGCGCCACTCCCACCATCAAGGCCGCTGTGAAGCTGGTCGCCATCACAATCCCCAACGGCAACACGGCCGGTGCCAACATGCGCCGGAACGCCGCAAACCAGCGCGTGTCATCCTCACCGCTGCCCGGTAAGCCTGCCTGCAGACTCTGCTCCATCACCACGCGCCACGAGTGCACGAACGGCTCAGACACATGCCCCAGCACCACGACACCGCACAGCATCGCCACCGCGCTCAGCAGCTCACGGCTGCGGACGCTGTCGCCCTGTTGCCGCGCTCGCTTCTTATGCTCCGCGGTTCCGGATTCTGTTCCCTTTTCAGCCACGCCGCGCCTCGCTCATCCCCGCACCAGCAGCCGCGCCGCAATGTCGAGCAGCGCGCCGAAGTGGCGCTCGATCCACCCCGGCCAAACCGCCAGGCTGCCGATCAGCACGCCGTACGAAGCCAGCGTCTTCAAAGGAATCCCGATCACCTGCACCGGCAGCATCGGCGCCAGGCGGCTCACCATGCTGATCGTCATTTCGACCGTCAGCGCCGCGGCCATGACCGGGGCCGCAAGCTGTAGTCCCGCGATGAAGATGCCGCCCGCCATCCCCACCAGCCCCGCACCCACGCTCGCCTGAATCACCGCCTGCCCCACCGGCACGAAGACGAAGCTGCGCACCACCGCCGAGATCAACACGCGGTCCAATCCTGCCGACATGATCACCAGCAGCCCGAGCCAGCTCAGCATCTGACCGAGCACCGGCGTCTCCACCATCGTGTTCGGGTCCAGGAGATTCACCAGAGAGAAGCTGAAGCTCATGCCAATCAAGGCACCCGCCATTACCAGTGCCTCGGTCAGCACCATCAGGCAGAGCCCAAACACCATGCCCACGCCCAGCTCGCCCAGGATCGACCGCGCATCGAGCACGACTCGCGCTCCGTCAACCGCACCTACCACAGGCGCCAGCAGCATCGTCAGAGCAAGAACGAATCCAGCCTTGATCCGCGGTGCAATGGCGCTCGAACTGAACAACGGCGCAAACACCATCAGCCCGCTCATGCGGATCGCGACCAACACTCCGACCGATGCGTATTGTTCGAAGCCCTCCATCGCGCCCGGCTAACCCACGAACCGGTGAAAGTCCGAAAACAGCCGCAGCGTATAGCCGGTCAGCCGGTGCAGCATCCAGGGCATCGTCATCATCGTCACCACGAACACGGCGACCAGCCGCGGCACCGCCGTCAGTGTCTGCTCCTGCACGCTGGTCAGCGTCTGCAGCAGGCTCACTCCCAGCGAGACCAGCGCCGCCGAAAGCAACAACGGCGCAGACAAAATCAAAGCCTGCGTCAACAACTCCCGCATCATCTCCACAACCTGATCCGCACCCATCCGCATCCCCCTTTACCCCTAAGCCCTGACCCGTGCCTTCAGAAACTGTGCAGCAGCCGGTCTGCCAGCAAATTCCAGCCGTCCACCATCACAAACAACAAAATCTTTACGGGCGTCGAGATCACCACCGGCGGCAGCTGCAGCATGCCGATCGAGGTCGTCACACTCGCCACCACCAGGTCCACCAGCAGAAACGGCAAAAACAGGACCGCGCCAATTTGAAAGCCGGCCTTCAACTCGCTCAGCATGTAAGCGGGCACCACAACCTGGATCGGCAGGTCCGCGCGGGTCTCCGGCCGCGACGCCATGCCCGCCGCGGCAAACACAGCCAGATCCTTCTCCCGCGCATAGCGCAGCATGTAGGCCTTCACTGGCGCGATGCCTCGCTCGATGGCGATCTCGCCCGTAATACTTCCCTGCCGATACGGCGTCGTCGCATCGGCCTCCACCTGCGTCAGCACCGGAGCCATCAGGAACCACGTCATCATCAGCGACAAGCCCATCAGGATCTGATTGCTCGGCGCCGTCTGCGTTCCGAGCGCCTGCCGCAGAAAGTGAAACACCACCAGCAGCCGCACCATCGGCGTCATCGAGAGCAAAAGCGCAGGCAGCAGCGTCAGCAGCGTCAGCCCCAGCACGATCGCCCAAGGCGAGCTACCGCCCGCATCCAGCGCGGCTGCAATAGTGTCTTTTCCGGCCGGCTTTACGGGTGCGGGAGCCGCCGGCATCATGGCCAAAGACACCTTCTTCGCCGCAGGCTTGTTGGCTTCGGATTTCCTGGCCGGCGACCTCGCACTCACTGGCCGACCCGTCACCCACCGTGCTACATCCTGCCCCGGCTCCGCACGCGCCAACGCCGCGGCAAACAGCAGAAGTCCCAGCGAGAACCACATCATCTGCTTCGAGCGAACCATGCCTATCCCCAACGCCCGTCTCCTGCTGCCGCCGCCGAAAGCCCGTCGGCATCGGTGGCTTCCTGCACGCGCACCACGCTCGTGACGCCTTCGGCACCCGTTCCCACCAGAAAACGCTCCGCGCCGCAACGCATCAGCACCACCCGTTGCTTCGGGCCGAGCGTCAACGTCTCCAGCAGGAAGAGCTGCTTCTTCGCTGCCCTGCGCTGCTGCGCCAGGCCACGCGCCTTCCACCAGTGCCAGACCCTCATCGCCAGCCGTGCCAGCCCGCCTGACTCCGCCAAGGGAACCGCCGGCCGCTTCGCCGAACCGAACTCCGCGTTGCGTTCTGCTTTGACCAAATACATCGCGCCTCCTCCAGAAACGGTTAGGCAAGCCGTGTCAACCGCACGGCCATGCGCTGCTCCACCACCTCGAACTCGCCCCACCCGAACACGATGCCGCCAACCTTTAGCGGTACATCTTCCGAAATCTTCCAAAGACTCGACACCATATGCTCATTCCTGAGCGCAAGCAGGTCTCTCACCCTGAAGCCCGGCATCGGAATGGCCACGTCCAGGTTCAACGGCATCTTCGAGAGCAAAGGCCACTGGCGATGCTGCTCGACGTTCCCCAGAGGCCCTCCCGCAGCTGCCTCGGCCGCGCTCTTCGCCGCCTGAGCGACAGCCAGCCTGCCCAGGGAAACTTCCTTCGATAAGACCGGCTCACTCATCGCAAACTCCTCTCCACTCCTGCGGCTAGCGCTGCACCAGGAACTCCGTAATCAGCACTTCCTGCACCTTCACCTCAGGAACATGCAAGGTGAGCGCCGTCTTCAGGTCTTTCTTAAGCTGATCCTTGCCCTCCGGTGCCAACAGCGCTTCGCTGGTCTCCTTGCCCAGAATCTCCAGCGCGGCATCCCGCTCTTCCGCCTCAAACTCGTTTTTCGCCGGACCCTTCGCCTCTTTTTCTTCCTTGGGCTTCGCATCCGCCAGCGGAGGTGGGTCTTCTACCTTCAGCGTCAGCGCAACGCGAAGATAGCCTTTGCCATCCGAGTCCGCCAGATTCACCAGCAACGGGTCCAGCGGCACCAGCTTCGTCTTGACCGGCGGAGCCTGCACCACCACCGTCACCGTCTTCACGCCGGCAATCGGCAGCTTCCCGCTTCGGATCGCCCAATAAGCGACTCCGCCCACCACAGCCGTCGCAAACACCGCTGCAACCACCACGGCCAGCACCAACGGGACCATCGGCACCTTTGCCTTCGGCGCCTCAACCGGTGCCTCCACTACTTTTTCTTCGTCGCTCATCGTGCCCTTGCCAATGCACCCGCAGGGCCAACCCACACCCACTTGCGATTAGCAACACTTCACAAAGCGCAAGCGGCGAAGGAAGGTTCCTTCGCCGCCCATTGCCCGCCTGCCAGCGCAGCTTAGTGGATCATCGCAATCGCTTCCTGCGTTACCTCGTCGAAGGTCGTAACCGTCTTCGAGTTCGCCTCAAATCCTCGCTGCGCCACGATCAAGTCGGAAAACTCAGCCGAGATATCCACATTCGACTCCTCGAGCGCTTCGCCCTCGATCGTTCCACGCCCAGCCACACCGCCGGTTCCCACCGTCACATCGCCTGATGCATTCGTCACCGCATAATCGTTGTTCGCCTCAAGCGTCAGTCCGTCGGGGTTGGTCACGAGCGCGACCGCCACCTGGCCCACCACCTCCGTGTGCCCGTTGCTGAACGAAGCCGTGACCACACCCGACCCGTCCACCGAGAATCCCTGGTACGCCCCGGCGGAAAACCCATCCTGCGACGTCGCCGACGTGTTCGAAGCACCCGCCGTCTGCGTCACCAGCGGGTTGCCGTTCGAGTCGTACAGGTTGAAGTTGAAGCTCAAATTCGCTGAACCGTCGGTGCTTCCCGGGAAGGTCACCCCCGCCACATTTCCTGCCGGCGAGATCAGCGTACCGCCCGAATCGAACGTCAACGTACCGGTGTTGTTCACTGGCGTCCCCGTATATGAGCCTGCCGGCAGCTCGATGTTGTAGCCCCACGCATCGGTGCCCGTCTTCGTGTACGTCACGGTCGCCAACTGGCTCTCGCCCAGAGAGTCATACAGCGTGGCCTCGGACGAGAACTGCGTCCCCACCGGCGCCGTCGAGTCCAGGCTCGTCGTCATCGAGAGATTCTGTGTCGCCTGCGCACCCTCCGTTCCCGTCACCGGCAACACCAGCGGCGTCACCCCGCCATTCAGATTCACCGAACCGTTCACCGCGCCGTATCCCATCACATTCGCGCCATCGGACGTAATCAGATCGCCGCCCGCGTTCAACTGAAAGTCTCCCGCGCGCGTCAATGACTGATCGTTACCCTGCTGCACCAGGAAGAATCCGTTCCCATTCAACGCCATATCCGTATCGGTGCCCGTCGTCTCCAGGCTGCCCTGCGAAAAGTCGGACTGGGTTCCCGACACTCTCGTTCCCACACCCACCTGCAGCGTGTCGCCCGAACCCGTCGTCCCGATGTTTTGGTAGAACAGGTCCTCGAACGTCGTCGTCTGACCCTTGAAAGCCGTCGTGTTCAAGTTCGCAAGGTTGTTTCCGATCCCATTCAGAGCGGTCGTCTCCGCCTGCAAACCTGTGAGTGCAATTGAAAAATTCGGCATTCTCTCCCCTTGTCGCTCTTGTGCCAACTACGGTTACAAAGATGAATTTCCAGTTCAGCGCTCCGCCCTACCCGCCACTCTGCAAGCCGCCAGAGACCACCGGGGGCGAAGTCGGAGCCGTCCCCGTCGCAGTGCCACTCGACCCGCTGCTACTCGTCCCCGTACTGCCCGTCGCCGCACCCAGCTCGCTGTTGATCGAGATCAACTGCTGCAGACTATTGACGCCGACAAGCTGCTGAATGTACGTGTTCGGATCGGTGGGCTGCGTCGGATCCTGGTTCTGCATCTCCGCCACCAGCAAGGTCAGGAAGTCGCTTGAGGTGATGTCCGAGTTGCCCGACGTGCTGCCCGCGGCAGAGCCCGAAGCCGAAGCCGCAGCACTCGCCGCTCCAGTCGCAGCTCCACTTGCCGACGCGCCGGTTGCCTTCGCCGCCAGCTTGCCCGAAGACGCCGCAATCCTGCCCGCGCCCGTCGTAGCCGTCGCCGAGGTCAACATGCCATTGCCCCGGCTTGTGCCCACTGCACCCGCCACACGTTTTGCCGCCGCCTCATGCTGCTGCAACGCGTTCATCATCGAACTCACATTCATCGCCATCCTCCTGTCGTCCGCTCAAACCCGCACATTCAACCAACCGCCAACGCCCGCGCCCAACAGCGCCGCCGGCATTCCCTGGCCGCCGTACCCCGCGCCCACTCCACCCGGCCCGTTTGCGATCGCAGCCCACGAGAACTGCTTGGCATCCGCCTCGCTGGCCTGCCGTTGCATCCCGCCGCCGCTGCCGCCCGCACCCGCACCTGTACTCGCTTGTCCCGCACCGCCCTGTCCCGCACCCGCCTGTCCCGCGCTCCCTTGTGACCCCAGACCCTGCGTCGCGCCGCCCTTCTCCAATGCCGTCACCGCCAGCGAGCTCACCCCCACCACCTCGCTCTTCAGGTAGGCCGACATCGCACCCAGCTCTTTGTGCAGCGCATCCGCCGACGCCGCGCTGGACGCCACCAGCGAAGCCGTGACCTCGCCCGTATGCTCCAGCTCTGCCCGCACCCGCAGCCATCCATGCGCGCCACCGGTAATGCCGACCTCAAGCACATTCGGCGTCGTCACCAGCGTCCTCGCCTCGCTGAACCCGGCACCCGGCGCAGCACCGGATCCACTCGCACCCTCCATCTCTTGATGAAACGAATGATCGGTAGCAGGCGAACCCCGGTGCGCACTCCCAGCCGTTCCTGGCGCAGTCGTTCCCGCCGCGGCCGAAGGCCCCGCTGCCTCCTGCGCCGTCACGACCGCAACAGCCGCTACACCCGACGTCGCGGCAACGCCTGCCATCCCCTCTGACGCCGCTCTAAGAGAGCCTCCTGCAGCTGCTACCGGTGTCCCAATCGCCCCAGCCTCGGCATCGCCCGTTGCGCTGCTGGCCACAGCTCCACTGACCCCTGCCACTGGCGCCTTCCCCTCACGTCCCTTGGCACCGGAAGCCTTCGCACTGGAAGCATTTCCGTTGCTTTGCGCAAGCTTCCCGCTCGGGACCACACTCGTGTTCAGGACATGCGCAATCCTCAGTGGCATCGGCAAAGCTGCTAACGCAGGCGCATTCACGGAACTCTGCGCAGCCGGCGGAGAAGCTGCAACATCTTCCGTGTCGGTCTTCTCCTTCGCGGCCTCAGGCGTCTTCCGAACGGTCCCGCTCTTCGCCGCGATCTTTCCTGTCCCCGCATCCTTGTCGTCAGCAAAGTTACCGGGTTGCAGCTTGATCCCTGCCGCAAGGTTCGCCTGAAGCTGCGCCGCGAACGCCTGCTGCTCCTTCGCCGCCGGCGTCTGCGCCTTGTGTCCGGAAGCCGCGCCTACCTTCGCGCTCTGCCCAACACCCGCTCCACTCCCGCTGATCGCTACAGCAGCTGCCAAGGTGATGCCCTCGATCCAACTGCCATACCCTAATGCACCCCGCCCGCCAAACCCCGTGCCGGAACAATTAGTCCCCACAAATTCACAGCGGATCGCACCCTAACGCCCAAAGTCCCTACCGCTACTTCGCGTGCAGCCACGCACGTCTCGAAAGGTAGCGGTCATCGGACTCCGCTTGCGCTCGACGTTCGCGCTCCGTCTCCTCACGCATCTGCACCCGCTCGACCAACCCCTCCACCTGCGCCGCCTCCACCCGGCTCTCGCGATGAGCCTCCATTGCGATGCCAAGCTGCTCGCGACGCTCCGCCCCCACCCGCGCCAGCAACGCCGCCCGCGCCTCATCCTGCACCGCACTCTTCTCCGCCGAGAGCGCCTCCACGCGGCTTCCGCGCGTCAATCCTTCGCGTCCCACCGCCGCACCGGTCATACGGTGCGCAGCCATCTCTTCCTCCGCGCGCTCCACCTCGAACACCGCGGCCGCAGCCGCCTTCACCTGCATCGCGTGCAGGTTCTCGACCATCCCGTACAGCTTCGCCAGCCGCTTCAATCCACGCGCGCGTCCCACTCAAATCACCATCTGTTCAAGCGCCGCGACGCTCTCCGACATGCCCACCCGCTCGTCGCTCTCCTGCGCACAAAAGCGCAGCAGCGGCCCCCGCGCCGCGACCGCGCGGTCGAGCTCCGCATCCATGCCCGCCTTGTACGCGCCAACTTTCAGCAGATCCTCACTCTTCGCGTACGCCGACATCAAACTCCGCGCCAACGCCGCCCTCTGCCGATGCTCCTTCGTCGTCACCGCGGGCATCAGCCGGCTCAAGGAATCGAGCACGTTCACCGGCGGATAGTGCCCCGCGCTCGCCATCTCGCGTGACAGCACAATGTGCCCATCCAGGAACGACCGCACCGCGTCCACGACCGGATCCTGCTGGTCGTCGCCCTCCATCAGCACGGTGTAGAACGCTGTAATGCTTCCGTGCCCATAGTTGCCAGCGCGCTCAATCAGCTTCGCCAACCGGGTAAACACGCTCGGCGTGTAGCCCTTGCTCGCCGGCGGCTCACCCGCCGCGAGTCCCACCTCGCGCGCCGCCATCGCATAGCGCGTCAGCGAATCCAAAATCAGCAGCACATGTTTCCCGCGCCTGGCATGGAACTCCGCAACCGCCGTAGCGGCAAGCGCCGCACGCATCCGCAGCAGCGGGCTCTGGTCGCTGGTCGAAACCACTACCACGGAGCGCCTTCTGCCCTCCACTCCCAGCGCGTCCTCCACAAACTCCCGCACCTCGCGCCCACGCTCTCCAACCAGCCCCACCACGGTCACATCCGCCGCGGTGTTTCGCGTCATCATGCCGATCAGCGTGCTCTTACCCACGCCCGATCCGCCAAAGATACCCACTCGCTGCCCCCGCCCCACCGTCAGCAAGCCGTCGATCACCCGCAATCCGGTCTGTAGCGGCTCCCGGATTGGCTCCCGCTCCATCGGCGCCGGTGCCGCACCATCCAGCGGCCAGACCTCCCGCACCCGCGGCCTCGGCAGACCATCCAGAGGCGCTCCCAGCGCATCCAGAATCCTGCCCTGCATCTGCTCACCCACAGCGATCGAAGGTAGCGTCCCCAGCGCCTGCACGCCGTCGCCGTACTGAATGCCTTGCGTCGCTTCGAGCGGCATCGCCAGCACATTCGTCCCGCGAAACCCGATCACCTCGCCCGGATGCCGCACGCCAGCCGCGTCCGTCACCTCGCAGCACTCGCCCACCGAGCACAGCGGCCCCTCAGACTCCACCGTCTGCCCATTCGCCTGCACCACTCGCCCCACCCACCGCCACGCCGGCCGCTGCTCCAGCATGGCGAAGTACGCCCCCAGGTTCGCCGAACCAAGCCGTTCGATCGGTTCGTTCATCGCCTAGAACCCCTGCTCCTGCATCAACTCGCCAAAGCCCCGCTCCACCTCTTCCATCTGCGCGTCCGCGCCCAGCTCCACCCGACCCACATTGGTCTCGAGCACACACTCGCCATCGGCCATCTGCTCATCCCCCACGACCTCCGCCTTGCCAGCCGCCCCGGCGTGAAACATCGCGCTCCACGCCTCCACCTCAGCCATCGGCACGCGCAGTACCGTCGAAGTCCCATCCTGCACCCTGGCCAGCGCAGCCTTCACCGTCGCCCGCAGCGGCAAGCCATCCGCCACCGCATCCCGGTGCAGAATCCTGCGTGCAACCGCCAGCGCCAGCTTTACCACCTGGCTCTCCGCCGCCGCAAAAAACCTCTGCCGGTCGCGCGCAAATTCGGCCCGCAACCGGTCCAGACGCATCCGTTCCTCAACCAGCTTTGTCTCCAGCTCCATCTCAAAACCGCGCCGAGCCTCGACCAGAGTCTCCGCCCGCACGGCCTGCACACGCACTCTCAGTTCGTCCGCCGCGGCCGCCTCCTGCGCTGCACGCTTACGCTCCGCCTCGCGAAGCTCCTCCTCCGCGTGGTCTTCTTGGACCTCCTCGTACACCACCGGCTCCGCCTCATCGAGCGATGCGAAGCGAATCCCGCTCACCTCGCGCCCGTGCATCCGTGCCAATAGGTCGCTCACCGATCCCTGCAGCGGCGGTGGCTGTCTTCCATCGAAGTCAAAGGCAAACCCTTCTCTAGACTGAGAGATCATTGTCCGTCTCCAGCGAGAGCACCATCTTGCCCTCGGCCTCCAGCTTGTTTGCAAGCACCAGTAGCTCCTGTTGTGCCGCACTTACATCCTTCGAGCGCACCGGCCCCAGCGACTCCATATCTTCCTTCAGCATCTCCGCCGCGCGCGAGCTCATCGCCTTGTACATATGCGCGCGCACGCTCTCCTTGCCGCCCTTCAGCGCCATGGCAAGCATCTTCTTATCCGCCGCACCCACCAGCTCGCGAATACTCGATTGCGGTACCGTCAGCAGGTCGTCAAACGTAAACATCAACGCTCGAATATCTGTTGCAATCTTCGGCGCCTTCTGTTCGATCGACTCCAGGATTCCCTTCGTCGTGCCCGCGTCGATCCGGTTCAACAGCTCCGCCACCGACTTATAGCCCGCATAGTTCTTGCGCCCCGTCTGCCCCAACGAGTCCATCCTCCGCGACAGCACCAGCGCCACCTTCTGCGCCATCTCCGGCGAGAACTGCCGCACCTCCGCAAGCCGCTGAATCGCTTCAATCCGCATCGTCGGCGTCAGGTGCATCAACAACGACGAGCCCTTCTTCGCGTCCAAATGCGCCAGCACCAACGCCACCGTCTGCGGATGTTCGTTCTCAAGAAACTTGCTCAACTGCTGCGGCTCCAGCTTCTGCAGCGTGGCCAGGTCGCCCGTACTCTCCACCCCGGCCTGCACCTGCGCAAGCATTCCCTGCGCCCGCACCTCGCCAAACGCCTCGGTCAGCAGCCGCAGCGCGTAAACCGGGCCGCCGCGAAGCACATACTCATCCGCCTCCAGCAGCGCATGAAACTCCGAAAGCACGCGCTTCACATCGTTCGAGGAGACGTCGCCCATGCGCATGATCTCCTCGGTTACCTTCTGCGCCTCGGCTTCACCCAGGTTCTGCAGCAGCACCGTCGCCAGCTCATCGTTCAGGCCCATCATCAGAATCGCAGCCTTGCGCAGTCCTGGAATCGGCACATCCACCACGTCCGGCGAGCTTGCGCCTCCCTTCGCAAGCGCCGCCGCAGCCCGAAGCGCCAAGGCCGTCGACGCTGCATCGCCCGCAACCGCGCCGCCGGCTGCTCCATTGGGCGCACCGGCGGCTGCAGCTCCGTTCGCTGCTCGCTCCGGCGCCATCAGGCAGACTCCTGCGGGCCGTTAATCCAGCGCTCCAGCAGCTTCGTACTCTGCACCGGCTTGTTCTGTATCCGGCCGGCGATATCTTCCACCATCAGCCTTTGCACCTCCACCTCGTCTGCTGCTTCCATTGCCGCGATAGCCTCGAATCCCGGACCCAGCGCCTCATGTCCCTGTCCAGCCACCGCACCAGCCAGTTCGGCCTGCGCAGCCTCCATCTCAACCGTTACCGGCTTCGGCTCTTCAAGCGCCTTGATTACCTGCCGCGAAACCGGCCAAAGCACCAGCACCACCACCAGCAATCCCACCAGGCCCATCATCCCGATCCGTAGCAATCCCGGTTGCTCCTGCGCCACTTCCTTCGCCTGCTCCACGACCTTCGCCACGCCGACGGGTGGGGCCTCCGTCACGTTCGAGCTGAAACCGACGTTCTCCACCACCACCGAATCCCCGCGCTTCAGGTCATATCCCACCGCAGCCTGCGCCAACCCCTCCAGCCGGTGCATCTCCTCGCTGGACCTCGGCTTCCACACCGCGTGTTCCAGCTTGCCCGCACCCTCCATCGCTCTGCGATCATTCACCACCACCGCCACGCTCACCCGCTTCAACCTCCCCGGGCCGTCCTCGCGATGCAGCGTATGCTTCGTCACCGCATACGCTGCGCTCTCCTCCTTCATCGACTGGTTCTGCCCGAATCCTCGGTCCGGATACACCGGCAGCGCATCCTTCCCCGCCGGCTGCTGCAGCAGCGGAGGCACCCCCGGCGCGGCCGCGGTCGCGCTGCCCTGCACCGCATTCACCGGCGCCGCCGCCGGAGTATTGCTCGCCGTCCCCGGCACGCCCGAAGGCTTGGCTGCCGCACCGCTCAACTGCTCCGTCTTCTGCATGGAGGTCGCCGCCGTCAGCGCAGGATCGTACACCTCGTCCGTGCGCTCTTCGGCTCCGTCGTCGTACTCCGCATTCACAATCGCCCGCACATTCCCCACTCCAACCGTCGGCTCGAGCATCGCCACCAGCTTCGCCTCCAGCGCCTGCTCGGCATCGTTCTCATGCGCGTGCTGGTCCTTCGCCTGGAGATCCAGCCGGCCATCCGCATCCACCAGCGTCACGTTCTCCGGCGACAGGTTCTCCACCGCCCCCGCAACCAGCCGCCGGATCGACTCCACCTGTTCTTCCGGCATCTCCGGCTTTCTCAGCTTCAGCACCACCGACGCCTTGGCGACCTTCGTTTCCTGCGAAAACAAGCTCTCCGCCGGCAGCACCAGGTGCACCCGCGCCGACTTCACCGCGCTCAGCGACCCGATCGTATGCTCCAGCTCCCCTTCGAGCGCACGCTGGTAGTTCACCTTCTCATCGAACTCGCTGCCCACCCAGTTCGGCTTGTCGAACAGCTCAAACCCCAGCCGTCCCGTTTGCGGCATGCCCTTCGCCGCAACCTCCATGCGGGCCTTGTCCAGGAGCTCCGCCGGAACCTCGATCCCGCTCTCATCGCTCGTCGTCCGATACGCAATCTGCGCCGCGCCCAGCTCCTGCTCCACCAGGCCTGCGTCTCGCGGCTCCAGCCCTGAATACAACACTCGCCACTCCGTCCGGTTGAAAAACCAGGCCATCCCCGCAATCACCGCAAGTAACATCAACGTACCCGCAAGCAGCCCCGTGCGCTTCTTCGGAGGCATCTCCTGCAGCACCTTCTGGCCCCGCGCCATCACCGCCAGCGCCTTGCTCCCCACCCCCTCTTCTGTCCCCGGCTTGCCCGCATCCGCCATCAAAAACCCTCAAAGCAACAAGTCGCCGGTCTCGTTTGCTACCAGCTAGAAACTGGTAGCTAGAAGCTGTTCTCTAAAACTGCATCCCCATCATCGTCTGGTATGCCCCGACCGCCTTGTTCCGCACCTGCAGCGCCAGTTCGAACGCTACATCCGCCTTTTGCGTAGCGATCATGGCCTCGTGCACATCCACCCCGCTGCCGTTCAGCAAGCCCGTCTCCGCCGCCTGCGCCTGCTTGTTCAACTTGCTCGTATCCTGAACCAGCGATTGAAAGATTCCGCCAAACGGCGTCGATCCTCCGCCCGCACCGCCGGTCGGCGTCGTACCCGGCATAATCGTTGTCGCACTCCCTAACAAACTGCCAATTCCAGATGCGTTCATACGTCTCCTCTCCAGCCAACAAAATCCTGTGTCATCTTCATCGCAGGCAAAGACTGCCGCATTAGCTCGCCGGCCGCTTGCCTCTCAGCTCGACTCGCTAGCTCTTCATCAGATCCAGCGAGCTCGACAGCATACCCTTCTCCGCCTGCACCGCCGAAGCATTCAGCCCATAGCTCCGGCTCGCCCCCATCAGGTCCACCATCTCGGTCAGTGGATTGATGTCCGGATACGCCACATAGCCATCCGCTCCCGCATCCGGATCGGTCGGATCGAACCGCCGCAACGGCGCACCCTGGTCCTCGATCACGTCCGACACCTCCACGCCGCCGGGCGTAGCCGCCGCCGCCGAAGTCGCCGCGCCAAACCCACTCGGGGTAAAGCTCGCCCGCATCATCGGAGACACCCCGCTCTGCTCCAGCAGCGAAGCCCCGAAGCTCCCGCTATCCGCTTCCGAGAACACCACATGATGCCTCCGGTACGGGCCGCCCTCCGGCGTCCGCGTCGTCTCCGCATTCGCCATATTCGACGCAACCACCTCCGCTCGTACCCGCTCCGCCTTCAACGCCGACGAACTCACATCCATCAACCCCAGCAGATTCATCCCATTCTCCAGAGGAAAAAACCCATCGTTATCCTGAGCGAAGCGAAGGACCCCTGTATCTGCCCCTCGCACCGGCTACTTTGTCTCCGCGTGAATCGCCGACATCACCATCGAAAATTCGTGCTTCAGCAACTGCGTGCCCATGCGGAACTTCAGCTGCGCCTTCGCCATCTCCAGGCTCTCGCGGTCCATGGAGACGGTATTGCCGTCCGGCCGCGCCACCAACCCATCCACCTCGCCGGTCTTTGGGCCGCCGTACGGCTTCGCGCCGCTCGTCTTCAGCGCCGCCGCAAACTCTCCTTCGAAGTCAAACCCCTGCGTCTTGTAACCCGGCGTGTCAATGTTGGCCATGTTTCCCGCCGTCAGCTTCATTGAGTCCGCCGTCAGATCCAGGTACCGGCTCAACGCATCCACCATCCCGGTCATCACCGCCATCGCACCTCACCTCGCACCAGAGGAAAAGCACCCCGACGCCCAAACCCCACCCGGAAACATAAGAACCATCCAATACCGCCAAACGGTCCCCTTGCACCAAGATTGGCAGGGCGGTGACTGGCAGCAGAGCCAATACCGCTGGCGCGGGGAGCAACTTGAGCCGCTAGAACAGGACAGCCTGCTTAAAGACTGGAGCCAAGAAGACTGGAGCCAAGCAGCCAGGACACAATGCGGCTTCACCGACTCCTGCAGCCACCGCGGCGGAGAGCGAATGGTCTAGACCCTCGGAAGACCTGTATGGAACCCAGGTGAAATGGAGCAGCTCCCGGATTGTCCCATCTCCCTCCACGACGTGGCCTCGAAGGAGACGCAACAAACCGGCTGTCCCTAGCCTTTCCTCACCTTCCACCGAATCTCCTCCACCCCAATCACCGGAGAGTCTCCCGCCAGGATCGCCCCACGCTCCACCACATGCTTCAACTCGCGAACATTTCCCGGCCACTTGTACGTCTGCAGCTTCCACAACGCGGCCTCCGCCAGGGACTTCCGCGGTGCCTCACGCCCCATCTCTTCGAGGAAAAACTCGGCCAGCGCCGGCACATCCTCCATGCGATCCCGCAGCGCCGGCACCTCCACCGGAAAAACCGCGAGCCGATGAAACAGATCCATCCGAAATGTCCCCGCCTCCGCCCTCGCCTCCAGATGCTGGTGCGTCGCCGCGATCACCCTTACATCCACCTTCATCACTTCGTTCTCTCCCACCTTCTGCAGCTCCCCGCTCTCCAGGAATCGCAGCATCTTCGCCTGCAACGCCATCGGCATCTCGCCGATCTCATCCAGGAACAGCGTGCCTCCATGCGCGGCCTCAATCCGGCCCGTCCGCGACTGCACCGCGCCCGTAAACGCGCCGCGCGTATGCCCAAACAGCTCCGCCTCCAGGAGCGACTCTGGAATCGCCGCGCAGTTCAACACCGTAAACGGCTTCGCCGCTCGCGCGCTCAAACGGTGTACGGCCTTCGCCACCAGCTCCTTGCCTGTGCCCGTCTCGCCCTCGATCAGCACCGTCGCGCCACGCGGAGCGACCAGCCGCACCAGCCGCGCAAGCTCCCGCATCGCCCCACCACCGCCAATCATCTCCGGCAGCGTCTCCGTCGCAAGGTTCCGTGCCGGCTGCGCCGTGGCGACTGTGGACTCAGATGCGATCGAAACAGTTTCTTGCGTCGACCCACCTTCCTGCGCCAGCCGCAGCGCATGAAGAATCTCGTTGCGTCGTGGACTTTTCACCCCTGTCGAATCGCGTCCCAGCAGTGCATCCAGACGCAGCACGTCCATCGCCGGATACAGCATCCGCATCTGCGCTGTAAATTCCCCAACTTCAAGGTCCGGTAACCAGCTATCGAGCACCAACGCCTCCGGCCGCATCGCCTCCACCTGCGCCATGGCGTCCGCGCCTCCACCTGCCTCGCGCACCGTCCAGCGCATCCCTGCAAGTCCCTCTGTCAACCGTTGCCTCAGCCCCGCATCCGCGCTCGCCAAAACCACCGAGCGAACCGCTGTCCGCGGCTCGTCGGTCCGTGCCCCCTGCCGTATATCCATCTGGTCTTACTCCTCACTCTTCCATGCCTCGTTGCTCGGCCCGATGCCGGGGTGACTGGCGTCCTTGCATGCCACTTCATCCTCTAACTCCCGCTGGTCCCAGCCATTCGCTGCTGCATCGCACGCACCAGCGCCATCATTCGCCCGCACTCCACCAGCCCCTCTTCCATTACCAGGCGCAGCAACGCCGCGTCCATCGACTCCCCCGCCACGGGGTCTCGATGGACGTACAGCAGGCACTCCAGCGCCGTCAGGGGCTGTGCAAGATCATGTAGGAACTTGTGAAGCCAAACGTCATCCCGCAACGCAACCTCGGGGCCCCCGTCGTCTCCCTTGCCGATCGGTCCCGAACCAGCCTCATACCCCTGCAACCCCGCTTCTGACAAGATCCCGTTGTTCACTCTTCCGCCTCCCCGGCCCAAGCCACTAAGCCCTCGCCAAGACGCCTCTGCCATACGCCTCAACGCCACGAACCGGTCGCCCGAATCCGTTCACCTTCTCCGTCTTGAGTACGCCGCCTTCGAGCACATCCTTAACGCCGAGGCTCAGTGGCGGCTTACGTGACACCGCCTGCACACCCGCCGTCGCGCCGCTCGCCACACCGATCGCGTAACCTTCTCCGCGTACCGTCTCGATCAGCCGGTCGGCCTCCACCTCGGCTCCCGCTTCGCACACCATCGATGGCTGCCCCGCGCACAGCTTCTTGCGCAGGTAGTTCACGTACACATCCACCACGTTCGTCCCCGCGTCCGGCGACATCTGCCAAACTTCTTTCAGCAGCTCGCTCCGCGAGCACGTTCGACCGCGCGCCAGCATCAGGTACTCCAGCAGCGCGAACTCCTTCACCGTCAACTCCACCGTGCGCCCATTCCGCACCACCCGCCGCTCCATCCGGTGCAGCTCCACGTCGCCCTGCCGCAGCATCGGGTTCGCGAACCGCTCGCGCCGCCGCATCAGCGCCCGGCAACGCGCTGTCAGCTCCGAAAAGCTGAACGGCTTCATCAGGAAGTCGTCCGCTCCGAGGTCCAGGCAACGGACCCGGTCCGCAACCGCATTGCGCCCAGTCAGCACCAGAATCGACGCGTCCACCGCCCGCTGCCGCAACTCCTCCAACACCTGAATGCCGTCTTTTTGTGGCAAACTCAAGTCCAGCACGATCAGGTCATACGCCCGTTCCATGGCCAGAGCCAAGGCCGCATGCCCGTTACCCGTCACCTGCGCTTCATGTCCTTCCAGCCGCAGTCCACGCTCCAGAAACGTACCCAAAGCAGCATCGTCTTCCACGATCAAGATCCGCATAAGCTTCGCTCCTTTTACACAACGGGCCATCCCTCTCGTGGAAAAATGGGGAGTTTACCCTTCGTGGCAAACCGTTGTGTTACTACCTTGTCTCGTTAGCTTGTGAACAACATCAATGGGTCATTCGATTTACCTAGAAAACTATCCCGTTTGTGAACAAGGCAAAATCGTCCCAGATCGGATTGGGATTAGCCTAGACAACTTGTCCGAAATGGCACCTCTTCCACACCCCGCCGTGTTACCAATTTGGTCCACGGCACACTTCCAGATCGCCCGTTTCACGATTCCTCTTGCACTTCGCTTTTTATTCGCTACAATAGCGGCATGGCTATCACCCGGCGGCAAAAAGAAGTCATCGACTTCCTCTCAGCGTTCACCACCAAGAATGGCTACTCCCCCTCCTACGAAGAGATCGCCTCGGGCCTCGGCCTCAACTCACTTGCCACGGTCCATAAACACGTCACAAATTTGCAAAATAAGGGCCTCCTCCAGCGTGCCCACAACCGCAGCCGCTCCATCGATGTACTCCCAGCGCGCAGCACCAAAAAGGGATTTGATCGCCTCCCCCTGCTCGGACGCATCGCCGCCGGCAAACCCGTGGAGGCCATCGAAACCGCGGAATCCATTTCGCTCGGCGATATCATCGGCAATCGCGAGGTCTTCGCACTCGAAGTCCGCGGCGACTCCATGCGCGACGAGCACATCGTCTCCGGAGATTACGTCCTGGTGGAACGCACCCGCACCGCACGTGAAGGCGAGATCGTCGTAGCCCTCATCGATGGCGCCGACGCCACCCTCAAGCGCTTCTACCGTGAAGGCAGCATGATCCGACTCCAACCCTCGAACGCCGAAATGGCGCCCATCTACGCCCCCGCCGTTAACGTCAGTATCCAAGGCAAAGTCCTGGGCGTCCTCCGCAAGTACGCCTGACCAAGCCTTTCACCGCGAAGCGGTCCAACACTCCACGTCCTGGTGACCGTCCGGCACCAGGACTCACTTCCTGTTGCTCTTACTTCGCCGCAAACGCATAGTTCAGCACAAAGCTATGCTTTCCGCCGGCAATAGTAATCGCCATCCCGCCGTAGATTCCGCTCAAATCCCCAGTGCCAGAGCCCGGCACGACCGACACCGTCATCTGCGGCGCCACGCCCGGAGCCATCGTTGCCATCTGCATCAGTGCAAAGCTTCCCGCACGCCCGCTGAGCGTTCCCGTCACCCGCTCCATTGCGACATAGCCTGCGCTTCCCTGCCCAGGATCGCCCGACGACAGCATCAACCCGTTGCCGGTCGCCTCCAAATCCCCGTGGTACACCTTGTCCAATCCGATTTTTTGCGTCCCCGTCATCCCCGGCTCCGCCACGCCTGGCACCAGCTTCACCTCGAACGTACCCTTCGCTTCGGTCATCGTCTTCCCCTGTTCCAAACCAGAACTCGCTCCGCTCACCATCATCACCCCAGCAATCAATCCCACCCAAAGACCGGTCATAGAGCCTCACCTCGGAGCTATCGTCCCCCATCCCAGCTTCCCGGTCAAGCCGCGTGAGCCTTTCTCAGCGCTGGTCGCGCCCTCCTTAGCGCACTTGCAGGAGCGGTGTTGCTCTTGTCTTTTCTCCCACGGAACCAACCGCGGTGCCCTCCCGTATAGCTCTGCATGGCAACCAAGAAGAAATCCCGCCGCCTCCTCTGGATCTCCCTCGCGATCGTCCTCGTCGCCATCGTCGGCGGCCTCACCTTCGCCGTCCGCGCCCGCTCCAAATCCATCGATCCCGCGATGATCGCCAAGGTCTCTCGCGGCGACGTCGCGCGCTCCGTGGTCGCCACCGGAAAGGTCCAGCCCATCACCAAGGTCGAGGTCAAATCCAAGGCCTCCGGAATCGTCACCAATCTCGCCACTGACATCAACGAGACCGTCCATAAAGGCCAGCTTCTCGCTCAGCTCGACCAGCAGGAAATCCTCGATCAGGTCAACGCCCAGAAAGCCACACTCGCCGCCGCCCAGTCGAACGCCCGCGCCGTAGAAGCCGCCATCGCCCTCGACAAGGTCAACGCCGAAGCGCCCGACCTTCCCATGTACAAGCACACCTACGAGCGCGCACGCCAGATGCAGGCCGATGGCGTCGTCTCCGCCCAGTCGCTCGACGACGCGCAGCAGAAATATCTTGCAGCCGCCAATACCCGCGATAAAGCCGTCTCGCAAATCTCCGTCGACACCGCCAAACTCCACCAGGCGCAAGCTCAGGTCGAACAGGCCCAGGCCTCGCTCAAGCAGCTGGAAGAGCAGCTCTCCTATACCAACATCACGTCGCCCATGGACGGCGTCATCCTCTCCCGCGACGTGGAAAAGGGCGATGCCGTCTCGTCCATTCTCGTCCTCGGCTCAACCGCAACGCTCGTAGAGACCATCGGAGATGTTCACCAGGTGTACGTCCAGGGCAAGGTCGATGAGTCCGACATCGGCAAGGTCTTCCTCGGCCAGCCCGCGCGCATCAAGGTCGAATCCTTCCGCGACAAAACCTTCCTCGGCAAGGTCACGCGCATCGCCCCGCTCGGCGTCGAGAAGGATAACGTCACCACCTTCGAAGTTCGCGTCTCCATCGACAACCCCGGCGGCGAGCTGAAGGCCAACATGACCGCCAACGCCGAAATCCTCCTAGACGAACACAAGAACGTTCTCACCGTCCCCGAACAGGCCGTCAAGTACGACAAGGACCGCAACGCCACCGTCGACGTCCCCGACGCGACGCAAAAAGATGGCCGCCGCACCATGCCCATCAAGGCGGGACTTTCCGACGGCACTAAGATTGAAGTCGTCTCCGGCCTCAAAGAAAACGACCCCGTCATCCTCCAACAATAGGGTGCCCCGTGTCTCGCTTTCGAGACCTGGGAAGTAAAACTCTCCAGATACCATCGATCCCGCACTTCCACCGAATCCAGACAGCCCTCCCCGGCGTCAGTACTTACTCCAAGGAGTCTCACGACATGTTCCTCCAAACCACCATCCTCACCACCCTCTTCTCCCTCACCGTGGCCGCACACGCCGGCGACTTCGACCGCACCCTCACGGTCTCCGCTCCGCCAGACCTCTACGTCTCCACCGGATCCGGCCACGTCCACATCTACCCCGGCTCCGACAACCAGATTCACATCAAAGCTCACCTTTATACCGGCTGGGGCGCAGGCCCCGACATCGACGCCCGCATCAAGCACATCGAAGAGAATCCCCCGATCACCCAGCAAGGCAACGCAATCCACGTCGGCGAGGTCGACCCCGCCGATCGCCGGCTCTACAACAACATCACCATCGACTACGAGATCTCCGCCCCCAAGTCCGCCGCGCTCAACCTCCACAGCGGCTCCGGCGACATCGAAGTCGACAACGTCGGCCGCTTCCTCAAAGCGCAAACCGGCTCCGGCAACGTCCGCGCTCACGGCGTGGCGGGTCCCGCCGAGCTCGGCACCGGCTCCGGTGACGTCGAGCTTGAAGACACCGCACCCGGCGACATCAAGGCCTCCACCGGCTCCGGCAATCTGCGCATCCACGGCCTCGATGGCTCACTCACCGCCCGCACCGGTTCCGGCGACGTTGAAGCCGACGGCACCCTCGCAGGCTCTTCCCGCATCACCACCGGCTCCGGCAACCTGCGCCTTCACATCGGCCCCAACGCCCACTTCAACGTCGACGCCAGCACCGGCTCCGGCGACATCCGCGTAGCCGGCGCCCCCCAGGCCGAACACCATCACCTCTCCGCCCCGGTCAACGGCGGCGGCCCCACCCTCGAACTCCACACCGGCTCCGGCGATATCGAAGTCAACTAAGCATCGCTACCGCAGTCAAAAGCACGCAAGGCAAAACGCGGAGCTTCGCCCTTTCACCAGGGCAAGCTCCGCGTTCGTCGTCCAGTACCAGTCTCTTCTAGTTGATCGTGATCGAGAGCGCACTCGAGGCCGAGGCTCCCGGGTTCGTCGCAACCAGCGAAGCCGTTCCAGCCGCAGCCAGATCACTCGCCGGAATCAGCACCGTCACATGCTGCGCGTCCACAATCGTCGTCGTCCGGTAGGAACCGTTCCAGGTCACAGCGACTCCCGGCAGAAAGTTCGAACCAGTCAGTGTCAGCGTTGTATTCCCGCTGCCGTGCGCGATGCTGGAAGCAGAACTCGAGCTCAGCGTAGCCGCAGGGCTGGTTGAGAGCTCCTGTGGCGCCACAAACGGCCCGCGCAGCAGCAGAAACTCCACCGACGGCGTCGATTGTCCAACGCTGTTGTAGCTCAGCAGAGCGAGCCCGTCCTGCCCGAAGCGCTGCATCGTCCAAGGTGCTTGAATGCCCGACATGGAGTCTGGAACCTGGATAACCGTCTCCGGAAGGTAGCTCGTCAAGTCGTAACGAACCAGTCCGTACGATGAGCCACTGCTCAGGTTCTGCGCCACCACAAACTCCTTCTGTAACGAAGGATCGGCAACAATCCCGTAGCTCTCCGCGTAAGAACTGAAGAACGGCAGCGTCTGGATCTGCGATGGCGGAGTCGTATTCGGATTGGCGATGCCGCCGCCGTCCCCGTAAACGATGCCGTTTGTCAGTTGGAAGCCGCCATAGAATCCTCCCATCCCGTCGAGAGTTGTGCCATCGATCAAAGTGATCCCGCTGGCATTGACGGAGTAACGGTAGAACTCCGCTCCTGTCGTTTGGCTGTCAAAGGCATACAGCTCCGTGGGGCTGGCAAATACAGGGTTTACGCCTCCGTAATACCCTTCAACGTTCGGGCGGAAGGTACCTGTACTCCCGTTCACATCGAAGATACCAAAGCTGTAGCCCGAGTTGATTCCGACGGCCAGCGTGTTATCCGTCCCCGGCATTGCCGCCAGTGAGTACGGTGGCGTGGTGGAAGACTGATACGTCAGGGGAATCGTAGCGGTCAGGCTTTGCGTCAGCAGATTGAACTTCGCCACGCTGTTCGCTCCACTCAAACCGATGTAGATGTAGTTGCCATCGGAGGTCTCCGTCATCATCGATGGCTGGCTTCCAACGTTGATCGCAGTCCCTACCGAACCCGTAACTGGATTCACCGCTACAACGGAGTTGCCAGTAATGCCCGTCGTGCCGCTTGGAACCGTGGCGTAAACCGACTGGCTCCAGGGATCGAAGAGCATGGAACTAGCCGGAATATTCACCAGATAGAAGATCGTAAGCGGAGTTACCGCGGACGTTCCGCCGCCCGGAGTGGTGTTGGTTACGGTAACCGGTGCCCATCCATAGTTCGCGATTGCGGTAGCCGTCACTGCCGCCGTCAGCTGCGTAGAGCTGACCACGGTGGTTGCCATTGCCGTACCGCCTATGCTCACCGTCGATCCCGAATTGAAGCCGCTGCCGTTCACCGTCAGGGTGAAGGCCGTTGAGCCGGCCTGCACCAGATTCGGCGAGAGCGACGCGATCACAGGTACAGCGCTATAACCACTTCCCGTCACGGTCGTGCTGCCAGTGGCCTGGTTGTTCGTCGATGCCGGATCGTAACTCGATGACGTCACTGTAACGGTCGATGCAAGCGTACCCGCGCTTGTGGGAGTGGCGCTCACGGTCACCGTCGCACTTCCTCCGTTGGCCAGGCCGCCCAGGTCGCACGTAAACGTGTTCGCCGTCGTACACGTTCCCTGGCTTGGCGTGACGCTGTTGATGATCAGCGAGGGATCAAGCACCACCGCAAGTGTTGTTCCCGTAGCAGCGTTCGGACCGTTGTTCGTCACGCTTACTTTGTATGTTTCCGCACTTCCCGTCGCGCCGGCGGCCGGCGCCGTAAGGGTAACGGCCAAATCTGCCGGCGATGAAGATAGGTCCTTCACCAGCGACGACTGAAGAAAGTAAATCTGGTTCGTCGAGGCGAATGCGCTCGGGGCAGCAGCCGCGGCAATTCCATTCTGCCCCCAGCGAACAATCTTCATGAAGCTGGTGGGATAACCTCCCACACCCAGCCCATTCACCGGGATCGTCCCCATGTTGCTGAAGTCTGACTCATTGAAGACGTAGATTGCCGTACTGTCGTTGTAATTCAATGAATTCGACAACGCCACGAACGCCTTCCCGAGGGTAGAGTCCGAGACAATCGGCCCATTCGCCACGGTGGTGCCGGTGGAGTAGAAGGTGCCGTTCAGGCCGCCGCTGCTCGCATTCAGCACCTGCCCCGTAGAGAGGTATAGGGAACCGTTGTCGTACTGCAGCCAGGTAGGTGTCGTTGAAGGAGTAAAGAGCTGCGTCGATGCCGTAATCCCGCTTGAACCCACCGTCAGCGCGTCAATGTAGCCCGCTCCGAGGTAGAGCGTCGAAGCCGAAGTGCCGAAACTCATCGGCCCCTCGCCTTCGTTAGTGACCGTGCTTCCCGTCCGCGCAACGCCGGAGTCGAAGATGGTCACCTGGCCTCCGTACCCCAGTTGACCGCTGGTCGCGACGGCAACCGAGTTCGGTTCGCCCGGGACAGCCGACAGGTAAAGCGCCGTGGAAGGCGGGTTGTAAAGTCCCGGCCCGCCGCCCAGCGAGAACTGATTGACGATTGTCCCTTGCGTCAGGTTCACCTGCGCCACTGCGGCCGCACCGTCGATGCCGACGAACAGTTGCGTACCGTCGCTCGATAGCGCCAGCTTGTTCGGGTTCGTGCCAACTGGAATCGTACGCATGGTCGTACCCGTGTTTGGGTCGATACCGACGACCCAGTTTCCGCCACCGCCCACAGCGTTGACCGGAATCGAAGCCCACAGCAATCCATCGGCCGGGTTCCAAACAATGTCATTCACCGAAGTCGAAAGGTACGTCGTATAAATCTGCGCCGCACTGCTCCCACCGCCCGGTGCAGGCGTGGTGACCGTCACATTCTGGTTTGCTGGCAGGGCCAGTGAAGATGCCGGAAGCGTGCTCGTAATCTCAGTTGAACTCACAAAGGTGGAAGGAATCGTCACCCCGTTCACAGCCACCGTCGTGTTCGTCGTAAAGCCTGTCCCTTGCAGCGTCACAGCAGCCGCCGTGTTCAGCGGGCCGCCGTTCGGGCTCAGGCCCGTCAGGGTCGGCACCGGGGGATTCACGATCGACACCGTCAACGAGTTAGAGCCTGCGGGAGTCGCCCCCTGCGTGCTCGCCGTTATCGTCGCCGTCCCTGCCGCAGCCAAATCAGACTCCGGGACCGAGGCGACCAGTCCGATCACATAGCCAGCCCCGCTGTAGTTATAACTCTCCGTCGTCACCAGGTTCGTGCCGTTCCACTGCACTACCGTGTTCTGCTGAAATCCGGTGCCAGTGATGGAAATCGTCGCCGGTCCAGCCCCCACGACCAGGCTGTTCGGGGTCACCGCCGTCAAGACCGGTGTCGGAGGAGGCACAACGATGCTCAAAGCGACAGCCGGAGACGTTCCGCCACCCGGAGCGGGATTTGTGACGGCGACTGACAAGTAGCCCGCCGTCGCCTGATCGGCCACCGTCGCCGCAAACGTCAGCGTCGTCGCATTCACGTAGGCCGTCGCTCGCGCGGTCGTTCCCACCGACACGACCGATGCCGGAACAAAGCCCGTACCTGTCACCGTGATTGTTGCCGCGGTAGTCCCGCCGACGTTTAGCGTCGCGGGCTTCAGTTGGATGGCTCCAACCGGAGGATTGTTGACGCTCAAAGACAGAGCCGTCGAAGTGCCGCCCCCAGGGGCAGCGTTTACCGCCGTGATTGACAGGCTACCCGACGCCGTGAAGTCGGACGACGGGAACGCGGCACTCACCTCAGTCGAGTTGATGTAGGTCGTCGCACGTGCGGAACCTCCCACGTTGATCACGGTGGAAGGGACGAAACCCATGCCCGTAAAGGTGATCACCGCGGACGGCGTCCCCGCCAACTCCGCCGTCTGTGACTCCGAGGTAAGCGTCGGAGCGGGGTTGTCGACCTCCAGATTGGTCGATGTGCTCACACTGCTCGCATTCGAGACAACCACCGGGAGCTCGGTGCCACTTGCCAGTTGACTCGCTGGAACGGTCGCCGTCAGGCTTGTGGCGCTTACGTAGGTCGTCGCCTCAGCAGTTCCCGCCACATCCACCGTGCTACTGCTGATAAATCCTGTACCCGTAACCATCAGCGTCGTCGCCGCCGCACCCGCATTCACCTTCGCCGGACTGATCGCGCTGATTGCCGGGGTTGGCACGGTGATCGTCGTCCCTCCGCCTCCACCGCTTCCGGAGCCGCTCCCTCCGCAGCCAGCCAGTGCAAGAACCGTAAGAACAGGCAGAAAGGCACACGAAGACACAAAGCGCGACACGCGCGACAGAAGCGAATCCACAGGGACCGACCTTTAAAACTCAGATTGGAGGAACGTCTGCAAACATACACCAGAAACGTTGCCGGAGCGAGTCAATACATCTTTCGTTCGAAAGCCTCAGCTCAACCAACGAAAGCGCAGGAGGCACCACTTAGGGAGAGATCCGTGCACGATAAACTATCCAGGATGCTTCCACCCCGACTCCTCGTCTTCGATCTCGACGGAACCCTCGTCGACTCCCAAATCGATCTCGCCAACTCCATCAACGCCACCCTTACCCACTTCCAAAAACCCGAGCTCGACCCCAAAACCATCGCTACCTACATCGGCGACGGAGCCTCCACCCTCGTCCGCCGCGCCCTCGCCCACGCCCACCTCATCAACGCGGAACCCGACCCCCACGACGATGCCTTCATTGCTGAAGCCCTTGACTGGTTCATCGCCTTCTACAAGATCCACAAACTCGACTACACCACCCTCTACCCAGGTGTTCTCGATTCCCTCACTGCCACTCGCGAACGCCATCCCGGGCTCCCGATGGCTGTCCTCACCAACAAGCCCGTCATGCCCAGCCGCGCCATCTGCGCGCACTTCGGCCTGGACCGTTTCTTCTTCCAGAACTACGGGGGCAACTCCTTCGCTACGAAAAAGCCTGATCCCGAAGGACTCCTCACCCTCATCCGCGAGGCCGGCGCCCACACAGCCGAGACCATCCAGCCGCACGAAGCCGTCTTGATCGGCGACTCACACGTCGACATTGAAACCGCCCGCGCCGCCGGCGCGCGCTCGCTCGGCTGCACCTACGGCCTCAGCCCCACCACCCTCGCCGCCGCCCACCCCGACCAGACGGTAGATCACGCCGCCGACTGGCCCAAAGCCCTCGGCATCTAACCACAGAAGCCGGCCGGAACCCTCAATGCTCCTGCCGCTCACAAAGCAAGCTCACAGCTCAAAGCTCGCCAAGCTGAAAGCTCTCAGAAAGCACCTACCGCTTCAACCCCAGCGCCCGCAGCACCCCATCATCCACAACCGTTCCACCAGCGCCCTTCGTCACCAGGCCAAAGTTATCCTGGTAATCCCACATGCACCAACCGATATGCTTCGCCTCCGCAGCCGTCCTCACATCCGAGATCCACGTATCGCGAGCCTCCGGCTTCGAGAACTCCTTGAAGGCCCCGAACTCCCCCATATAAACCGGAACGCCGCGCTTGTGGGCCCACTCAGCCGCCGCATCGACCTCCATCCCGACCCGCTGCGCATTCCAATGGTCGAAACCATACCGTTGCAGGCTCAGCCGAGCCCGCTCATCCGGCTCCAGCCCCAGAAACGGCTGAATGTTCTCCGGCGTCGACGGATACGGAATCCCCTTCAGCGTCACCCAATCCTGCGTGCCCCACTGCGCGCCCTGATGCGTAAACCAGAACGGCGAGTAGTAATGGAACGTGTAGATCACATTTTCGTCCCGCACCGGCTCCATCTCCAGCAGTGCATCCAGCGACCCCCACGAAGCCGCCGTCAGGATCAGCGTATGCTGCGGAGCCACCTTCCGCACCCGGTTTACCGCACCCGCCTGAATCCCCTCCCACCGGTACCAGTCGGAGAGGTTCGGCTCGTTCATCAACTCAAAAAATACATGCTCCGGATCAGTCGAAGCATAGTGCCCCGCGAAGGTCGACCAGAAGTTATAAAACTGCTGCGGCCCATCGTCGCCCTTCACCATCTCATCCTTCCAGTCCTGCTCCGGATGAATATCGAGGATGACGTTCAAGCCCGCAGCCTGAATCTGCTGAACCGACTGGTCCAGCCGCTCGATCGCATCCACCCTCAGCGACCCGAGCTTCTTCGAAGCGATCAACGGCTCCGGGTTGATGCTCACCCTCACATGATCGAAGCCAAGGCTCTTGATCAGCGCAAAGTCGGCTGGCGTGGTGTGCGTGTTGATGTGCTCAGCCGAGTGATCCGACGTCTGCGCATACCACATGCTCAGGTTGATCCCACGCTGCAAATGCGACGCTCGCTCAAAGGCGACGCCGCTCTGCTGCTGCGCGAACGTTGATCCCAACCCCAGAAGAAAAACAACGACGAAACGCGTCCAAGCCCGCATACACTCTCCCAATCGGGTAACGATAACACCACCACGAAGCAAACCACCTTGCACAGCCGCCCAGGCACTCTGCTGCCTTCGTTTCTACTCGAAGTCCCGGTTCCACCGGCTGATTACGCGCTGCTCGCGCTCCCACCCCAACACGCTTACGCTTCCCGTTGCCAGCCCGAACAGCCGCCCGCCGGCCGCTTCCAGCCCGATCCAACGCGCAGCCACAATCCGAAGAATATGCGCGTGGGCGAACAACGTAACCTTCGCACCCGGCTCCGCTCCATCGAGCGCGCGAGCGATCACCCCGTCGGCGCGCTCGCCGACGTGCTCCACGGCCTCCCCGCCAACAATCGGGCGCGACCAGACGTTCCATTCCGGATCGTTGTACCTGGCGCGCATCTCCTTCGTCGTCTTTCCTTCAGACTCACCGTAGTCCCACTCCCTGAGCCCTTCCTCTACGACCGCCTGCTCCCCAAAGCCCGCAATCTCGCATGTCTCGCGCGCACGCTGCATCGGACTCGTGAAGACCTTTGCAAACGTCGTTCCCTTGAGAAAGTCCCGCAGCTCTTCCGCCCGTTTCCGCCCGTGATCCGTCAACGGGATATCGGTTCGGCTGGTATGAGCCCCGCTCAGGCTCCACTCCGTTTCGCCATGCCGAATCAGCCACAGTTCTACGCCTGCACTCATCGTGTGTCTCCTCGACTCCATCCTAACCGGAGGAGGTTTCCAACTCCTTCACCTTTCCGTATCTTCACGATTCCCGGAAGCACGCAGGCGCATCGAATCGCCATGGAAACCGCAACCGTACTTCGCCTCCGCGATGGCTTCGGCCTCGAAAACCTCAAGCTCGAACAGCAGCCGTTGCCCGCGCCCGCCAGCCACGAAGTCGTGGTACGCTTCCACGCAGCCTCGCTCAACTACCGCGATCTGATGGTCGCGCTCGGCCATTACAACCCGAAGATGGAACTGCCGCGCATCGTCGGCTCCGACGCCGCCGGCGAGGTCACCGCAATCGGCGATCAGGTTACGTGCCTCAAGGTCGGCGACCGCGTCGCCAGCCTCTTCTTCCAGGATTGGTTTGACGGCGAGATCACCAGGGAGACCGGCAAGTCAGCCCTCGGCGGCCCCATCGACGGCGTCTTCGCGACCGCTCGCGTGCTGCCCGAAACCGGCCTCATCCGCATCCCGGACGCGCTCTCCTTCGAGCAGGCCGCCACCCTGCCCTGCGCCGCGCTCACCGCCTGGAACGCCCTCACCAACAAGGGCAACATCCGCCCCGGTCAGACCGTCCTGATCCTCGGCACCGGCGGGGTCTCGCTCTTTGGCCTGCAGATCGCCAAGGCGGCCGGCGCAACCGTCATCCTCACCAGCTCGTCGGACGAAAAGCTCGAACGCGGCCGCGCGCTCGGCGCAAACCACACCATCAACTACAAATCCACGCCGGAGTGGGACACCGAAGTCCTCAAGCTCACCGGCAAACAGGGTGTCGACCACGTTGTCGAGGTCGGCGGCTCTGGAACTCTTGCCCGCTCGCTCAACGCGGTGAGCGTCAGCGGTCATGTCCACCTGATCGGCGTGCTTTCAGAGCCCGGCAAGGGCGTGGATGTGCTCGCCGTCCTGCGCAAGTCCATTCACCTGAACGGCGTCTACGTCGGCAGCCGCCACATGTTTGAGCAGCTGAACGCGGCCATCGAAGTCAACCAGCTGGAGCCGGTCATCGACCGCAGCTTTCCGCTCGCCGAAGCGCGCGCCGCCTTCGAGTTCATGCAAAGCGGCAGCCACTTCGGCAAAATCGTCCTCGCCCTCTAACCGCTACTCGTTCTGCCGACCAACGGGAGGCCCAAGCGAAGCAGTCGCAAGTCACGAAGTGACCGCGCCGCGCGCAGCGGGCCCGTCCGGCAGGACAAAAGTCCCTATATCCTATAAAGATGGAGTTTCACCTCAGCACCCCGTACAAGCCCCAGGGCGATCAGCCCCGAGCCATCGGCGAGCTCGTCTCCGGCCTTGCCGCCGGCGAGAAGGATCAGGTCCTGCTCGGCGTCACCGGCTCCGGCAAGACCTTCACCATGGCGAAGGTGATCGAGCAGGTGCAGCGCCCCGCGCTCATCCTCGCGCACAATAAGACGCTCGCCGCCCAGCTCTACCATGAGTTCAAGCAGTTCTTCCCCTCGAACGCCGTCGAATACTTCGTCAGCTATTACGACTACTACCAGCCCGAAGCCTACATTCCCTCAGGCGACCTCTTTATCGAAAAAGAAGCCACCATCAATGAGGAGCTGGACAAGCTCCGGCTCTCGGCAACGCGCAGCCTCTTCGAGCGCCGCGACGCCATCATCGTCTCGTCGGTCTCCTGCATCTACGGCCTCGGTAGCCCTGAGGCCTATTACGGCATGTTGCTCCTGCTCGAAAAAGGCCAGAAGATTCGCCGAGAAGACATCACCCGGCGCCTGGTCGAAATCCTCTACGAGCGCAACGACGTCGACTTCCGCCGCGGCACCTTCCGCGTCCGCGGCGACATCATCGAGGTCTTCCCCACCTACGACGAAAACGCCTATCGCATCGAGCTCTTCGGCGACGAGATCGACGCCCTCTCACAGATCGACCCGCTCTTCGGCACCGTGCGACAGAAGTATTCGCGCCTGCCCATCTATCCGAAGTCGCACTATGTCGTGCAGCCCGAGCGCAAGAAGACCGCCTCCGACTCCATCCTTGCCGAGATGGAATGGTGGGAGAAGGAACTCGAAGGCCAGGGCCGGCTCGTCGAATCGCAGCGCATCCATCAGCGCACCCGCTTCGACCTCGAGATGATCAAATCCGTCGGCTACTGCCATGGCATCGAAAACTACTCACGCCATTTCAGCGGCCGTCTGCCCGGCGAGCCGCCGCCCACCCTGCTCGACTACTTCCCGCGCGACTACATCCTCTTCATCGACGAGTCGCACGTCACCGTCCCGCAGCTTCACGGCATGTGGCATGGCGACCGCAGCCGCAAGCAGAACCTCGTCGACTACGGCTTCCGCCTGCCCTCCGCCATGGATAACCGCCCGCTCAAATTCGACGAGTTCGAATCACGCACCGGCCAAATCATCTACGTCTCCGCCACACCGGGGCCGTATGAGCTCACAAAATCCGCCGGCGTCGTCGTCGAGCAGGTCATCCGCCCCACCGGCCTCGTCGACCCGCCGGTCGAGATTCGCCCCGTCAAAGGTCAGATCGACGACCTCCTCGCCGAGATACGCGAACGCGTCAAGCTCGACCAGCGCGTGCTCGTCACCACCCTCACCAAGCGCATGTCCGAAGATCTCGCCAACTACTACACCGAGGTCGGCGTCGCCTGCCGCTACATGCACTCCGAGATCGAGACGCTCGAGCGCATCAAGCTTCTCCGCGACCTGCGCAAAGGCGAGTACGACGTGCTCATCGGCATCAACCTGCTGCGCGAAGGCCTCGACCTGCCGGAAGTCTCGCTCGTCGCCATCCTCGACGCCGATAAGGAAGGCTTCCTGCGTTCGCAGGGCTCGCTGATCCAGACCATCGGCCGGGCGGCACGCCACTTGGAAGGCAGAGCCATCCTGTATGCCGACAAGATGACCGAATCGATGCAGCGCGCGATCGACGAGACTAATCGCCGCCGCGAAAAACAAGAAGCCTACAACGAAGAGCACGGCATCGAGCCTCGCTCGGTCATCTCAGCCATCGACATGGGCCTCGCCGGCATCCTCAAGGCCGACTACGCCGACCTCACCGACGAAACCGAGGGCGTGCCCGAGTTCGCCACGCAGGCCGAGCTCGACGTCTACATCGGCAAGCTCGAATCCGACATGCGCGAGGCCGCGAAGAAGTTCGAATTCGAAAAAGCCGCCAAGCTCCGCGACACCGTCAAAGACCTTCGCACCAAGGAGTTCCTATTCAGCTAGCTACGGATTTTTGCCGCAGCCGGTTTCGGGAAGGAAGGTGTACTAAGTGAGTCCGACACCCTCAGCAACTCGTCTACTCTCTGTAGGCTCATTCCACCTTGAGATAGCATGAATCAGTGACTCATCCTCTGCGCCGCCCGCTGTTCGCCACTTGCATTCTGGCGCTTTCCACTCCCTTTCTCCGGGCTCAATCCCCCGCAAGCGAACTTACATCCGGACTACAGGTCTCGTCCTCGCTCGACGAAGTGGCAACCAACCTGCCCGACGATCCGGCGGTTGCTCTCCAGCAGGCCGCAACCCCAGCGGCGCCCACGCAAACCCCTGCGAACGAGACACCCGAGCAGAAAAAAGCCCGCGAACAGGCCGAGGCCGAGGCTGAAGTCAAAAAGCAGGAGAAGCAACGAGTCGGCGGTGTCCTGCCGCTCTTCAATGTCGTCATTAGCGGACAGACCGTACCGTTGACTCCAAAACAGAAGTTCGATCTCTCGTTCCACACCATCATCGATCCCTACACCTTCGGCCTGGCTGTCGTCTTCGGCGGCGGCCTGGGCGAGCTCGAAGACAGCCACACCGGCTATGGACACGGCCCATCTGGCCTGTTCAAGCGCATCGGCGCCAGCTATGCTGACAACGCAATCGGTAACGTCATCGGCAACGCCGCGCTGCCCGTCTTACTGCACCAGGATCCACGCTACTACCGCAAAGGCGAAGGCTCCATCAAGTCGCGCATCATCTACTCCGCGCTCACGACCTTCATCTGTTACGGAGATAACGGAAAGCGGCAGTTCAATACGTCGAACGTTCTTGGCAACTTCATCTCCGGCGCGATCTCAAACGCGTACTATCCGTCGGACGAACGAGGCATCTCGCTGACGCTTGAAAACGGCGCCCTGGTTACGGCGGAAGGCATGCTGGGCGCGCAACTGCTTGAGTTCTCGCCTGACTTTTCGCAATACATGGCTCGCGTCAAAGCACGAAAGGCAGCCCGGAAGGCCGCCGCGGCTGCAGCCGCACCCCAGCCCGCTCCGCCCGTGCGCACACTCCCCGATACAGCCCCACCGAACGCCATCCCCGCCAACGTGCCGCCGCTGCCGACACCTCCGAAGCCTTAAACCCTTGGAGAAGATGCGTATAGCCAGCCTGCAACCTTCCATCTCCGTAACCCTCGGTCACCTCGGCGCGCTCGATTCGCTCTGCGCCGTTACCCGATACTGCGTGGATGCTGTGCCCGGGCTCGCCGCACGAAGTCTTCCGGTAATTCACGACTCCTGGGGCTTCTCGGAAGCCGACCGCCAGACACTCCTCGACGCCCGGCCCGACCTCATCATCGCCTCCGTCCCTTACCGGTCGCAGACACTCGAGACCATCCTCAAGATGGCGCTGCCGGTTCTCGCGCTTGCTCCAAAGACTCTCGCCGACGTACTCCAGGACATCCTGCTGATCGCCCGGCAGGTCGACGCGCTTCCTCTTGCGGAACAACTCGTCCGCAGCTTCCAAACCGCAGTTGAAGATGTCCGTTCGGCCACGGGAGCGAAGCCACGACAGACCGTGTATTGCGAAGAATGGGGCAAGCCGCTCATCCACTCGCAGCCCTGGGTTGCCGAGCTCGTCACCGCGGCCAACGGCAGCTTCGTCGGTACCCCCGGCGCGCAGACCACGCCCGAAGCCATCGCCCAGGCCGATCCTGACGTACTTCTCTTCGCCTGGTGCGGCGCCGGAGATCGCGTCCCACTCGCCCGCGTCATCGAGCAGCGCAACTGGCAGCATCTTCGCGCAGTTAAGGCACACCAGGTCGTCTGCATCCCCGACGAGCTTCTGAACACGCCCTCCTTCAATCTGCTGCAGGGTCTTCAAGCCATCGCAGCCGCGCTGCATCCAGAGGACTTCACGCCTCACCCCGGCATCAAGCGCCTTCTCTGACCCGCCGCTGTTGATTCGCACCGATCTGCCGATAGGACCTTAGGCTCGTCCTTCTATTGCCCAAGGGGAACCATGGAAAGTGTCACCGTCATCCGCCGTCGCAAGGCCCAGCGCTTCGGCCAAAGCGGATCCGTAACGATCCGCCGCGCTGTCTCCGCGCCACACGTCACCGGCTCGCTCTTCGATCTCAGCGCCGGCGGCTGCCTCGTCTGGGCAGACCGCGTCTGCTCCTTCGACCCCTCCGAGTTCCTCGAAATGCACCTCCGCTGCGGCGAGCTGACCTTCCGCGTCATGGGCTCCGTGCGCCACACCAGCGAAAAAGGCCGTCTGCTCGGTATCGAATTCGAACGCCTCACGCCACGCGACGAAGCAGAACTCCAGCGCTTCATCGAGGAACTGCAGGCCGCCGCACTCCGTGCCCAGTCACTCCCCGCCTTCTAGCGTCTTCAGCCGGTGCCAATCGTGTTTGCTCCACCATCAAGTGTTCCTGCCGCGGGCCGATAAACGAGGATGTCCATAACTCGTTCGGAGATACGCAGAACATGCCGCAACAGGCTCCTGATGCCGATCCCGTCGTCCCAACCCTTCGCCAGCATCCGCGACACACGTTCAACGGCTCCGGAACCCTTAGCGTCCCCAGTTCGCGTGAGCGATTCACCGGCGCTATCGTCGATCTCAGCCTCGGCGGCTGCCGCCTCCAGTTTCAGGAGGCGATCGAGTGGCCAGTCGGCGCTGTCGTCGAAGTGAACCTGCAATCCAGCTATCTCTCCGTCAGAACCCGCGCATCCATCCGACACTCCTCCGCTGCGGGAACGCTGCTCGGATTCCAGTTCGAGGGACTCTCCGCCCGTGGAACGGCGCAGATCCGCGAGCAGCTCAATGACCTGGAACTTGTGCCCGAAGCCGGTGCCGCAGCCAGGGCAGTCAGCACACCTACCCCGTCTGCCCACGCATGAGCCACAGTAAGCTCGCGATGCTACCATTCTCAGCATCATGACAATCATCTCCGACGAGCACGTAGACCTCGACACCCCCACCGGCCCCATGCGCACGCACATCGTGCGCCCCGCCGCGCCCGGCAAATACCCCGGCATAGTCTTTTTTTCGGAGATCTTCCAGGTCACCGGACCTATCCGCCGCACCGCCGCGCAGCTCGCTGGCCACGGATACACCGTCGCCGTCCCGGAGGTTTACCACGAGTACGAGACCGCCGGCACCGCGCTCGCCTACGACCAGGCCGGCTCCGACCGCGGCAACTTCCTCAAGACCCACAAACCCCTCGCCGCCTATGACTCCGATGCCCGCGCCGTCATCGACTACCTGCTCTCCCGCCCCGACGCCACCGGCAAAATCGGCGCCATGGGCATCTGCATGGGCGGCCATCTCGCCTTCCGCGCGGCCATGAATCCGGAAGTCTCCGGCACCGTCTGCTTCTACGCGACCGACATCCACGCCGGCACCCTCGGCGAAGGCAAACACGACGACTCACTCGCCCGCGCCGCCGACATCCAGGGCGAGCTCTTTATGGCCTGGGGACGCCAGGACCCGCACGTCCCCGCCGAAGGCCGCCTCAAGCTCCTCACCCGCCTCACCGAGCTCAACACCCGCCTCAACTGGCACGAGGTCAACGGCGCCCACGCCTTCCTCCGCGACGAAGGCCCACGCTACGACCCCGCCCACGCCCACGCGCTGCTCTCCCTCACCTATGACTTCTTCCACCGCCGCCTCGGCGCCGGCGACCTGCTCACCCAACCCGCCTCCACCGAATCCCGCCACTAAAAACGCGGACGCGGACAAGGACGGACAAGAGCGGACAAAAGAAACCAGAGCAAATCAAGAGCTGAAAACTCAAAGACAAAGAGCAAGAAGAACATCAATGTAGATACAAGCCCGGCGACCTTTCATACATCGCCTTGGTCCTGGCTTCTTTTATCCGTTCTTGTCCGCGTCCGTCTTCTTACTTCCAGCTCACAGCCAGATGCCACCGCAACCCACGCGCATCCGTCTTGCGCAGCACCCGTTCGTATTCCATCAACTCTTCGAGCACCTGCGTGCCTTCGGTCCCGAGCTTTTGCGGCTCATCCTTCAGCGCCTCGATCAGCGCCTCAATCGTCCCTAATCCTTCGCTGCCGAAGTACCACTGCGGCGGCGGCAGCCGCTTGATCAGCTCAGGATTCCCCGCACCCTCTTCAATCAGCAGCGACATCGAGTTCTCGTCGGCTGAAAAAAACTCGATCAGCGGCTTCACACCTAGCGAAATCGCCAGCTTCTCCAGCGCATCCTCGTGCCGGGCCAGCGCGCGTCCATTCACAAAGATATCGAACCCAGGGTCTTCCCCTTCGACCACGATATACATCGAAGCTGCCATAGCCCCAAGTGTATCCGCGCCTCCAGCGCAACTCAACGCGCAAGCCCGTTGAAAAGAAGGTGCGAAACCCTCCTCCGCGCAACGCGCCAAACCGCGCCTAGTCGATGAAGTAGCCGATATCCTCGAGCAGCCGTTCGCTCATTTCGACGCCAAGCAGCTTCGCATGGGTGGACGAAAGCACGTCCACTTCAAAGCGGCGCAGCACCGAAGCGGGCAGGTCGGTCTTCGAGTTCAACATGCGCAGCAGCGCCGCCGTGTTGGTCCGGTAGACGTAGTCCCCCAGGCAGCCCCGCACGACGGACGAATGGTGAGTGCGACGGGAACGGCTCCGGCACCGGGACGCGCCGGGCCTGCGGTTTCGGTAATAAGATTCACTCTCATGAGTGCGATACTGCCAGCGGCATCCGGGGCCCTCAATGCAACTCCGAGGTCGGCAATGTAACTTTTGGGGGATGGATTCTCCCCCTTATCAGAACTGCAAGTTGTAGCTCAGAGTGGCACGGGGCCGCGGCTGCCTCAATATGTAATTGTTGTGTAGTGCGGATTACTTGGTGCTGGCGGTGCAGGGCTGACGTACCGATGCTCCGACGCCGAGCGCCAAGCTATGCGGCACCTGCATGCATCCGGTCCAACCAGCCTCGAAACCACGCTAGCTCTTCCGGCTCAGCAACAAGCCATCGCGCTTCATAAGCGAGCCACCGATCGCCTCAACACCCTTGAGGACGGGCACTAGATTCTCCACCATCCAGGCGCCCGTCTTCCCGTCCAGCGTGGAGCGCAGCAGCTCGCACTGCCCTACCATCTGTTCGTCCACGGCGATCAACGCCGCCAGCGTAGCGGCTTCCTTGCGGAAGCGCTCGCTCATGCGGTCGTTCTCCGGCACCGGCTGGTCTGTCATCTTCGCTGCAAGTGCCATCAGAGCCTTCGCCAGCCGCTCGAGCTTTTGCGCCCCGGCAACCGCCTCCGCGTCGGGAAATGGCTTCGCCCGCGATGGCGCCGGCAGAAACTCCCGCCGGTACTCGCCCTCGGCCGCCATCACGCTGGCCGCTGCGACCCCCAGCAGCCAGCCCGCCTTCGCGCGAACGAGCTGATCGTCCGCGCGAAGCTGATTTTCGACTCGATAGAAGTTGTAGCCCCAGCCATAAAACAGGTTGGTCGCCAGCTGCCGCATCAGCCCTGCATCGTAGAAGTCCATCAGCTACTCCCAGCCCGTCTTCGTGGCGGTGGCGGAGGAGCGATGCCTGCGGGTGCCTTTGGCGAGGAACCTGAGACTCCGGCGTCAATCGAGTAAAACCCGCTGGCCGACCCGCCAATGTTGAACGGCACACCCGCAGCTGCATTCGGCGCCGAAACCAACCCCTTCTCCGCCATGCGCAGCGCCAGGTAATACCGCACCGCCTCAATCGGCGAAAGCCCGATCGCCTGCAGCGAGATCAGCTCGCGCATGCGTTCGTCCTTCGGCATGATCAGGATCTTCAGATCGTTCAGCGTAATGCCATAGGTCGAGAGGAAATCCGTCAGGTGCTGCTTCACCAACTCGCGCACCTCCTGGATGTGCTCGTTGATGTCCTCCATCTTGGTTACCTGCACCACCTGGTTGATCGCCTGCTCGATCGCCGGCCCCGCGTAGTCCGCAACCTCCTGCGTGTTGATCAGGTGCCCGTTGAAGGGCAGGTGCGTAATCAGATCGAGCGCCGCCTGCTTCGTATCCACATGGATGTAGTAGTCCACCTGGTACGCCATCTCGGCCATCTCGGCCGACGTCGCAATCCCCTGCGACCGAATCAGCAGCTTCGACCGGTTGATGTAAATCACCTCATACACCCAGGGCGAGCTGCCCCCGAAGAACCCCTGCGCAATCGATCCCAGCAGCGGCTTATCCGGCGTCGTCAGCGCATACTGGCCCGTCTCGTACACGTTCAGCACCGCGCCTCGCGACTTCAGCACGCAAAAGTGATTCGATTCCACCGTGAGCAGCGACCCCGAAACGATCGACTCATCCGCGATCTTCACCGCCAGAACCTTCGTCCCCAGCATATCCGTGCCATCGCCCATCAGCGATGAAATCACCTGCCGTGTCAGCGCCATTGCAATCCCCATTCTTCGTGCGATCTGTGAGTTTCATCTCCGCCGCATCCGCGCGACAGCTCATACAAGCCCACCATAGCGATTCCCATCGCCACCCGCAACCGCTCTCGCCCCAACAGCGCCTTTACTCAAAAACTCTCGACTCTCTACTCGCGAATTTCAGCAGACACACCCGCGCCGCATCGCCGGAGTGCCCGAACGCCAGCACAACTCCCGCCAAGAAAGTAAGCGCCAGCCCAATCCACCCATACCAACCCACCTCCGGCCGCTCCGCAACGATCCCCTCCACCAGCGTCACCGCCGGCACCAGCAGCAGCCGCGACGAGAACGCAACCGGCTTCATCGCGCGAAGGAGCCAAAGCGTAAGCAGAAGAATCGGCCCATCGATGGCGACCAGCCGCACCGCCTCCAACGCCATCCCACTCGCCGTAATCTCCGCGGGTCCCACCCCGCTCACCCCGGAGAAGACCGCAGCCAGCACCGCGGTCACACCGAAGACCGCACCACCCGCCTCGGCAAGCGGCACTTCCTCGTCCACCAGCAGCCGGTGCATCCAGACAGCCGCGACGGCAGCAGCCATCGCACTCGCGCCGAGACCGCCAAGCCAAAGCCGTCCCACCTCCGACGACGGCAGCTCAAACGGCAGGATCAATGCCGCCCCGCCCAGCCCCACCAGCGCAGGCGCTAACCCACGCATCGCCCCACCACCCACGCCAAAGCCGGCGGACTCCTGCCCTACCCGGAACACCACCACGACCGGCACCAGCATATAAACCAGCACCTCGGTCGCCTGCGAAAGATGCCCCGACGCCCCCGCGAGCACCACCTCCGGAATCGCAAAAAGTAAGGCTGCCCCGACCGCCAGCCGCGCCAGCACCCGGAACGAAGCTGCGCGCTGCCGCCGCAAAACCACCCACGCCGCACAGCCTACTGCAACTAGCCCATTGTGCAACGCCGTGCGAACCAGACCGGTCAGCACACCCGGCGCGAACACATCATAGAGCCACCCCGAACCCGCCAACAGGCAAAGCGCGAAGAGTCCCAACAAAGCCCGATGCCTGGTAAGGAAATCAACCACGCTAGAATGAATCCCCAAGCCGTCCTGATTCGCTCAAAGCTGAAGAGCTCCCAGCTCACAGCTCTCGAAAACAAAAAGGGGCCGCGCCGAAGCACAGCCCCAACTCTGATTACACAAACAACTAAGCCTGCGGAGGACGTCCGCCGCCCGGGTTTCCACCCGGGGCGCCGCCGCCCTGTCCCGGCCGACGACCGCCACGCCGGCGCCGCCCGCCCGGACGACGCCCTGCGCCACCCGGTCCGACAGGCGCACCCGGAGTACGCGGTGCAATCCCCGGCTGCCCGACGCCAACCGGCTGTGCATCCGCACGGTTGAAGTTCGGCTCATCCTCTTCCTCGTCTTCGTCGTCCTCGAGATCCTCATCGTCCTCGTCGAACTCCTCCTCAGACGCCTCCAGATCGGCAGCCGCAGGAGCAGGCGCAACCGGCGGTGGCGCCATCGGGCCGCCCCGCCCGCGATCACGATTGCCATCGCGTCCACCATCCCGTCCACCCTCGCGACGCCCCTCGCTCGGGGCCTCAGCAACCGGCGGCAGGCCAAGCTTCTCGCGCTGCTCGCGCAGCACAGCCTTGCGCGAAAGCTTGATGCGGCTGCCTTCGATCGCCAGCACCTTCACCAGGATCTGATCGCCCTCGCGAAGTTCGTCCTTCACTTCCTTCACGCGGTGCTCGGCAATCTCGGAGACGTGCAGCAGCCCATCCGTGCCCGGGAAGATCTCCACAAACGCCCCAAACTCCGCCAGCCGAACCACCTTGCCCAGATACGTCTTACCCACTTCGGGAGTAGCCGTCAAGTCGGTAATCATCTGGATCGCCCGCGCCAAGCCGTCCGCGTCGCTCGAAGCCACATTCACGCGGCCTGAGTCGTCCACATCGATCTTCACGCCGGTCGCGTCGATGATCCCACGGATCACCTTGCCACCCGGCCCGATCAGGTCTCGGATCTTGTCGGTCGGAATCTGCATCGTGTGAATCCGCGGCGCGAACGCACTCTTCTGCTCGTTCGGAGCTGAGATCGTCGCATCCATCGTATCCAGCAGCTGCAGCCGGCCGCGGCGAGCCTGTTCAAGCGCCTCGCGCATAATCTGCGGCGTGATGCCCATGATCTTGATGTCCATCTGCAGCGCGGTAATGCCCTTGCGCGTACCGGCGACCTTGAAGTCCATATCGCCGTAGTGGTCTTCGGCGCCCGCGATATCGGTCAGGATGGCGTACTTTTCGCCCTCCTTCACCAGGCCCATCGCCACACCCGCAACCGCACCCTTCAGCGGGATGCCAGCCTGCATAAGCGCCAGCGACGCGCCGCAAACGGACGCCATCGAGGACGAACCGTTTGATTCGAGAATGTCCGAGACAACGCGCAGCGTGTACGGCGACTCATCCTCACCCGGCAGCACCGACTCAATCGCACGCGACGCCAGCGCACCGTGACCGATTTCACGCCGGCCAACGCCCGTCATGCGGCCCACTTCACCGACTGAAAACGGCGGGAAGTTGTAGTGCAGCATGAAGCGACGCTTCTGCTCGCCCTCGTAGCTCTCAAGCCGCTGCGCGTCGTCGGTCGTGCCCAAGGTTGCCGAGACCAGTGCCTGCGTCTCGCCGCGCGTAAACAGCGCCGAACCATGTACCCGCGGAAGCACCCCCACCTCAACCGTTACTTCACGTATCTGGTCGAAAGCACGATGATCCGGGCGGATGCGGTCGTTCAGAACCTGCTCGCGGAAGATGCTCTCGCGCAGCAGCTCGTAGTACTTACTCAGCTTCTTGCCGGCAGAAGGATCGTCCGCCGGAAGCTCTTTCTTGAGCTCGTCCTTGATCTCCTTCACCTTGGCGTAGCTGTCGAACTTCGGGTGCTTCTGCGTGTCGAGCGCATCGGCCAGCCGCTCGCCGATCTTGCCCTTCAGCTCGGCCAGGTACGCCTCGTCCGTCTCGACCGCCACAACCTGGCGCTTGGTCTTGCCGGCAACCTTCACCAGCTCCTCGATGCCCGCGCAGATCTTCTTGATCTCTTCGTGCGCAAACTCGATCGCGCCGACCACGTTCTCTTCCGAGACTTCCTTCGCGCCCGACTCCACCATCACGATGCCGTCCTTGGTGCCGACGACCATGATGTTGATCTCGCTCGCAGCACGCTCCGTGTAGCTCGGATTCACGATGAAGTTGCCTTCAACCAGTCCGATGCGCACCGCGCCCACGGGGCCATGGAACGGAATGTCCGAAAGCGCCAGCGCGCAACTTGCCGCGTTGATACCCAGCACGTCCGGATCGTTTTCCTTGTCGGCCGAGTACACAAATGCAACCACCTGGGTCTCGTTGCGGAAGGCCTCCGGGAACAGCGGGCGGATGGGCCGGTCGATCTGCCGGCTGGTGAGCACTTCCTTCTCGCTCGGGCGGCCTTCGCGCTTGATGAAGCCGCCGGGAATGCGTCCGCCGGCGTAGGTGAACTCGCGGTATTCCACCGTCAGCGGGAAGAAGTCGATGCCCTCTTTCGGGTCGGGCGAAGCGACCGCGGTGGCCAGCACGGCGTTGTCGCCGCTGGTGGTAAAGGCGGCGCCGGAAGCCTGTTTGGCCATGCGGCCGGTTTCAAACTTGATATGCTTGCCGCCGGCAAGCTCTACGGTTACATCCTGCTTCATGGCGTATGCCCTCTTCTCTCGTCGTCTCGTCTATATAGGAACTTGGTCTTTGTGCGTTACGCGCCGCGCGCAAACGCACCGAAGCGCAGCTCAGGCAACAACGCCCGGCTGCGCTCCGTATTGCTTCAATCCTGTCAAAGGCTCTCGCCCGATACCCAAACTCCACTCATTCGAAGCAGGCCGTCTCATGGTCACGCCCTCCGCCAGGAGAGTCGTTTGAACTCCCCAACCAGCATCTCTGGGGCAAAGGCGTTTGCTTGTCGGGCCGTGCTTGGGTTCATGAAGCGGATTTCCTACCGGGCAAGCGCGTTCGCGTCCCGGCCTTGTTACGCAAGGTCAAAACAGCCAGGCTTTCGGATCTTCCATCCGGCGAGAAGATCTCCCGCCTGCCTGACACGCCGTCTACTTGCGGATGCCCAGTTTGCCGATCACTTCGCGATAACGGTCCGCGTCCACCTTCTTCAGGTAGTCCAGCAGGCTGCGGCGCTTGCTCACCAGCATCAGCAAGCCGCGGCGCGATCCGTGATCTTTCTTGTGCGTCTTGAAGTGCTCGGTGAGTTCGCCGATGCGCTCACTCAAAATAGCGATCTGCACCTCAGGGCTCCCGGTATCGGAGTCGTGGGTGCGAAACTTCTCAATAATGTCCGTCTTTTTAGCGGTTGCCAACACAGCAGTTCTTACTCCTGATTCTCGAATCCACTCTCAAAGTGTCTACAAAAGTTTAGCACCGATTATCGCCCCTTACACGAAAGGCAGGCGAAAAAGCATGTCGTGCCGGACAGTCGGCACAGAAGACCGTGCCGCGCGGCCAAGCGAAGCGAGCACACCACGAAGTGCTCGCCCCGCGCGACAAGCGGGCCCATCCGGCAGGACAGGCCTCTAAGCGATATGCGTCCGCAGGAACTCGAGCGTCCGCTCCCGCGCCAGCTTCGCCGCCTCCGGCGCATAGCTCTTCGGGTCCGGTTCCCGGTTGAACGCGTGGCCCGCACCCTCGTACACATACACCTCCACGTTCGGATGCGCCTCGCGTACCGCGTCCACCTGGTCCTTGCCAATGTGCGAGTCGTCCGCGCCAAAGTGCAGCATCACCGGGCAGCTCGGCTCCTCCTTCGCCACGCTGCCAACGCCACCCGCATAGTAGCCCACCACGCACGACGGCTGAATCTTCAGCACCTCACCACGCGTAGCCGTCAGCCAGGCCATCAAACCGCCGTAGCAGAACCCAATCACCGCGATCCCCTTGTGATCCTCGGCTTCGACGAACTTGTACGCGGCGGCAACATCCAGCAGCGCGGTGTCGACATTCAACTTGCCATAAAGCTCGAACGCCTTCTTCCAGCCCTCTTCGTTGTACTCCAACTGCACACCCTTCTCAATGCGGTCGAACAGCGCTGGCGCAATGGCAACGTAGCCTTCTTTTGCGTAGCTATCGGCAACACTCTGAATGTGCGGGTTCACCCCGAAGATCTCCTGCACCACCACCACGGCACCCGTGGGCGTGCCCTCCGGACGCGTCACATACGCGCTCAACTGGTTGCCATCACTCGCCGTCAACGTCACAAACTCGCTCATCGAAAATCCTCGCTTCAGAAGAAATTGGCTGTACAACCCTCAGATGCAGACGAACGCAACCGTGCACCAGACGCACGGAACATTCACAAAGGCTTCGACCACTTACAACGTCTGACTTCCTCGGGCCGTTCCAGGAAGGAACTTGGAATGAACTATCATCGCGATATGACGATTCCCGCCTGGCTGCCCGTCACGATTTCTTCCTTCAGCGTGGCGCTGGCGCTCTCAGCCTTTCTCTGGCAGATAAGGCGCGCCCGGTTCAATCAATCGATAGACCTCCTCTTTCGCTTGGAGGCGGACTTCTTCGGCACAGCAAAAAAGGCTCAGCGCGTAAAAGCAGCCACCGACCTTCTTGCCGGTAGATCCTCGGAGGCCGAACCCATCCTCGACTTCTTCGAAACAATGGCGCTGCTTCTCCGCCGCGGGGCGTTAGACAAGGAAATCGTATGGCATACGTTCTTTTATTGGATCGACCACTACTACGCCGCGGCCTGCGAGCACATCGAACAACGCCAGGTCGCTGAGCCACTCGTCTGGAAGGACCTCGTGAGTTTTGTCGCCAAACTGCGTAAGTTCCAGGCCTCGCAGAGTGCGGACAAGCGGTACACGGCCCCCACGCCAGACGAGATCGCAGACTTCCTCGCCGAAGAGTTGACCGAGGCAACATAAATTCAGCCTCACGCTGAAGTGGCTCCCTCCGCTGCGGACCTCCTGAAATTCCCCTACGCTGATCGACTTCGATCAAACGCATCCCGCACCGCGAAGAACGCCTCCACTGGCTTCAACTCCTTGTCGAACGGCAGGCAGCGCTCCGGCAGATGATCCGTCCGCGCATCCTCCCCGTTCAACCACGTGAATGCATCGGTTATCCCCCACGTCAGCACGTCCTTCACGGCCGGGTTCTTCAGCACAAGGTCCAGATACTCGCGGTAGGTCGCCGCAACCGCCTTGTCGCGCACGGCGTCGTCCGGCCCCAGCTTGCGGTCGTTCACATCCATCTCCGTCACATACAGGTCGAGCCCCAGGCCGCTCACCGCATCCAGAAACCCCGCCAGCCCACTGCCGTACTGCCCGCCTGCCGAGATATGCGACTGCACCCCCACCGCATCGATCAGCCCCTTCGCATGAAGCCCCTTCACCAGCTCCAGCACCGCCATGCGTTTCTTCTCCGAAGCCTCGTCTTCGCCCTCTATCCCGTAGTCGTTGTACGTCAGCTTCGCGCCCGCATCGTTGGCCCGCGCCGTGTGAAACGCCAGCTCGATAAAGTCCGGTCCCAGCAGCTTCAGCCAGGGCTCATCCCGCAGCCCATCCGCCCGCCCATCCGATGGCTGCACCGCCTCATTCACCACATCCCAAGACTGGATCTTGCCCTTATACCGCGTCACCACCGCCTCGATATGCGAGGTCAACAGCGCCGCCGCGTTCTCCTTTGTCGCATAGCCCTCGAACCACTTCGGAAGCTGCCGGTGCCAGCACAGGTTATGTCCGCGCACCTTCATGCCGTTCTCCTCGGCAAACGCCACCAGCTTATCCGCGCCCTCCCAGCGAAACTCGGTCGGCGACGGCCGCATCGGCCCAAACTTCATCGAGTTCTCTGCCACCACGATCGCGGCCTGCTCCCGCACCAGACGTGTGTACGCCTCATCCCGCCCCAGCAGCCCAACATTCACCGCGCACCCGTAGAACACGCCCTTCGCCGCCGCATGGGCCTTCAACGAGTTCACCCCGCTCACATCCTGCGCCAGCCCCGGAGCCAGACCGGCCTGCCCCGCACCCGCCGGTGCCCCGACCCTCTTCGCACACCCAATCGCCCATGGCGCTGCCGCACTCAGCCCCGCCAACTCTACAAACCGCCGCCTGTTCAGCATTTAGTCCCTCTCCTGCGCGAGCGCTCGCAGCTCGCCCACCCACCTAAGGTAATTGCCGATCTGCCCGCGCTCCGCCTTGGCCAGCACCCAGAAGTCCGCCAGCCGCAGCGTTCCCGCCGGCTTGCCGGAGTACGTCTCCATCCGCCACCGCAGGTAGGGGCTCCGCCACGGCGTCAGCCGATACCCCTTACACCCGCGCCACCACAACCACACCGCACTCCAGATCGCCCGCATCACGCTTCCCAGTATAGAAGCCGCCAACGAGAGTCTCCACGTGCCCTCTTCACAAGAAGTGGGCCACACAGAAAGACCGCCTTTACTCACGGACTCTCTACTCGCGAAATCCAGTAGGAGCGGCGAACCCTCCTTGCCAACCAACCTCCACCCGCCTCAAGCTGACAGCTCCAAGCGATTCTCAGCTGTCCGCTCCCGAATCCACCTGACCCAAGCTCACAGCTCCAAGCTGCTCTCAGCTGTCAGCTCCCGACCTATTTTCTCCACCATCACTCAGGCCCACCCAAATCTCGAGCGAGAGGAACGTCGGCGCGAGAGTCTTCTACTGCTTCCTCTTCGCCTGCCGCGTTTCCCGTCAGAGCGAACCAGCCAAAAACCCGCTGCCCATTTTTGGTGCAACCGGCAAACCCGACCCAGCCCACAGGTTCACCCCTAAAGCATCTACGTTGAATACTTTGGTCATCAAGTCCGGGGGAAGGATGTCACTTCAAATAACTGAACAAGTTGTTCTGGCTCAACGTAGAAACCACACTGATCAGCGCCTGATGCTGCACCTCAGCCATCTGCAAACCCGACGCAACCGTCGCAGTATCCGCCGACAACAAGCTGCTCTGCTCCGCCTGGATCAGCGTCGCCTTCGTCTGCGCGTAGGTTGACGTCGTGGTCAACTGGCTCAACGAGGTGTCAATCGTCGAACGCTGCTGGTTTACCGTCGAAAGCGCACTGCTCAGCGTCGTCGCATCGCCCGCGACCGCCGTGTTCGAACCGCTCTGCAGATCGGCGATCAACTGGTTCAACGCACCCAGAACGCTCGCGCCCGCATTCGTAAACACCGCAGAACCCGGCAAATTTACCTGTAGACTTTGCCCTCCCGGCGTAACCACGCTCGAAGTAATCGCGTCACCGTTGTACGTCACGGCCGCGGGCAAACCGGTTGTATCGAGCGTAAACGGCTGCACCGACCCCTGGCTGCCGCTGAAGATATAGTTCCCCTGATATGCCGTATTCGCAAGCGAAAGCACCGTATCCCGAATTCCCGCAACCTCATTGCCGATCGACTGCAGATCCGCGGTGTTCAGCGTGGCGTTCGCTCCCTGCGTCGCCAGGCTGATCGCCGACGTCAACTGCGTCACGACTTCGCCCAGCGTGGAATCCGTCACGTGCAGCAAGCCTTCCGTCGTATTCGAGCTCTGCACAAACGAATCCAGCTGCGCCAGCGAGCTCGATAGCCCGACATTGGAGCTTGCTGCCACCGGATTCGCCGAAAGCGTCGCGACGGCCAGCCCGCTCGACAGCTCCGACGTCAGCGTCTGTTCCTGCGCCGTCGAGGCCGAGATCGCCGCCGACAGATTCGAGATGTAGTTTGGATCGACCTGCACCGCTTCCCTCCTCCATGACTTAGCTCACTGTTGCCTAGCTCACCGCTGTCTCTGTTCCCAGATTGATCGCCGTAGCCATCAACTGGTCGACGATCGTAAACACCTGCGAAGCCGCCTGGTACGAGCGTTGGTAAAGCGTCAGGTTCGAAGCCTCGGTGTCCAGGTTGACGCCCGACTCCGTATCCTGCTGCGTCGTCAACTGCGTCAGCGATGCCTGCTGCGTCGTGTTCTCGTCCTGTAGCGCCGCAGAGCTCGACCCGATCCCAGACAACATCGTCGCCAGGTTCTCACTCATCGTCCCGCCTGCGCCGCCCGCAACCGTCTGCAGGTTTGCCAGCGCATTGGCATTCGTATTGTCGGTCGATCCGGCGCCAACTGCCGACGTCGCAATCGCACTCGCGTCGGTCGGAATCACCGCCATCTGCGCCGCCGCATCCGCTGCCGTCGCCGGGACCGCGAAGATCGCCGCACCCGCGACTCCTGCGGAGGTCTGCCCAGCCTCATTCTGCGTATTAACAGCCGTCGCAATCTGGTACGCGAGCTGATCGAGCGCATCGCTCGCCGCCGGCAGATCCACTCCCTGCGCAGTCAGCTGTCCGCCGATGCTTCCTCCGCTTACGCCCGCGGTAATGTTCGCGCCGGTCGAGTCGTAGATCTCCGTGGTGCTTCCCACCTGCGCGGTCGAAAGCGCGTACGATTGCTGCCCCGAGACCAGAACCGTTCCGCCCGTCGTCGAAAGCGTCACACCGTTCGCCTCGGTCGTGCTCTGGTCAAGCCCGACCAACCCCGAAAGCTGCGTAATATCCTGCTGCCGCGTATCCTCCAGCTGCCCCGCATCCTGGTTCGGGTCGTTCTCGGCGATCTCCGCGTTCAGCGTAGCGATGGACTTCGTCAGCGAGTTGACCTGCGTCACCGAGGAAGACAGGTTGGCGTTCACGCTCGTCTGCACGCCCGCGAGACCGTTCGCTGCGGCGTTGAAGCTCTGCGCCAGCGTCTGCGCCGCGCTCAGCACACCCTGCTGCGTGGGCTCGTCCGAAGGATTGGCCGAAAGCGCCGTTAACGCGCTGAAGAACGCGTTCAGCGAAGTCCCGATCTGCGTCGAACCCGCGCCGGTCGAGTTCCCCGTAATGCTGAACACACCTTCCATCTGGCTCAGCACCGCGGCTTCGGCCGCCGTGCTCGTCTGCGCCTGGGTCTGCTGCTGCACCCGCTGGTCGAGAATACGGTCGCGCAACGAGGTTGTCGTCACCGTCGGCGCTTGCGGAGCCTGAACGCTGCCGTTCAGCGTCACCGTATCGCCCGCGGTCCACTTCACCATCTCGTTGGTGTACCCGACGGTGTTCTGGTTCGCTACGTTATTCGCAGTCGCATTCAGCGCAGCCTGGTCGGCCTGCAGCGCACCGCGCGTCAGGTCGACCAGGTTCATCAGGGTGCTCATGCGCGCCCCGGTCCGTTCTCATCGGCACCCTTGCGCAACGAAGCGTCGCGTCGCGCTCTCGCCTGCGCCATTCGCCCGCGCGGCCAGATGGAATCGTTTGCCTCTTCCTCGCTGTAGAGCCCGAAGCTCTCGAACAATCCGCGAGGAGGTCGATACTCGTTCAGCGGCAGGGCGTCTTTGGCCCCGAAACCCTGCCTTCCAAACGACTCGGGCCCATAGGCTGGCTGCGATTCGGCCCTGCGCAGCGTCGCCAAGTTGTCTCCCGTCGCCTTCAACAGCGCGGCAAACATCCGAAACCTGTGTTCCAGCACCGGCACCAGCGCTCGGCTACCCACGCCCGAGCTGCCAAGATCGAGCGTAGCCAGAGCCTCCGCGCGCTGGCCCAGGTCTTCAAGCGTCGCAGCGTCCAGGTGCGAGAGAGCCTCGGTCGCCTCCGAAATCAGGCGCGCCAAGGTCTCGGCCGCGTCGCTCGCGTCCGAGATCGACCGGGGAGCGCCCGTTACTTCAGCAGGCTGTCCACAATCTTGCTCGCCACATCCGCCGACGACACGCTGTAGCTCCCGTTCGCAATCGCCGTCTGCAACTGAGCCACCTTGTCCAGCCGTACATCCGGCGTTGTCAACGCCGCTGCCACCAGCCCGCCGGTCGAACTCACGCTCGTCGTATCCGTCGCAACCACTGCCTCGGAGCTGCCGCCGGCCTTCACCGTCCCGTTCTTCGCCGTCGTCTCCGCGACCGAAGCCGCCCCGTTCACGCTTCCATTCGGGCTCAAGCTCCCGAGCACCTGTGTCAGCGTGCTGATCCCGTCCAATCCCGCCATCGGTAGTTCCTCCTACACGATCACTGTATCGGCTCGCATTCATTGGACTTTAGTCTCCCCTCGTTGCACCTTGGTGGCCTCTTCCTCGGCGGTAACCTGCTTCACGATCTTTCGTGCGATTCCGACTCCACCCGCAGCCGCCAGCGCCTTTCCCAAAGCGTCGGTCGCAATACCCTTGATCGTGTCCGAAGCGCCGCCCGCATCCTCCTCCGCGGCGTCCTCCACGCCCGCGCCGAAGTGCAGCGGCTTCAGCATCTCGTTCAGCATCATCGCCTCGAACGACTGCGCCGCTCCGGTCAGCTTCGCCAGCTTTGCATCGGGCGAGGTCGAACCCGAACCCGCAGCGGGCGAGGTCTTCAGCGCCGCTGCCAAGGCTTGCGTATCGCCAGCCATCCTTGGAATCGTCATAGCACCTCGATCTCCGCCTCGAGCGCCCCGGCGGCCTTCATCGCCTGCAGAATCGAGATCACGTCGCGCGCGCTCGCGCCAATCGTCTGCAGGCTGCGCACCAGGTCGTCCACGGTCGCACCCTGCTTCAGCTCAATCCGGCTTACCGGTTTGTCGTTCGCCTCAATCTTCGTCTCGGGCGTCACCTGTGTCGTTCCGGCGCTCAGAGCTCCAGGCTGCGACACCTTGAAGTCGGTCATCACGCGGACCGTCAAACCGCCGTGCAGAATCGACACAGGCTGCAGCGTGACGTTGCCGCCGATCACCACGGTGCCCGTTCGCTCGTTCACCACCACCTTCGCCCGCGGATAGACCGAGACCTCCACAGCCTCGACCCGCGCTAGCAACTCCGGCACATCCTCCCCTCTGGCGACCTTCAATTCCACCCGCCGGCTGTCCTCCACCTTGGCTGCCGGACGTCCCAGCTCGTGGTTGATGGAATCGGCCATCGATTCCGCCGACTTGAAGTCCGCATCGTCTAGCAACAGCGAGAAGCTGGCTCGATCACCGATCTCCATCGTGAGCGCGCGCTCCACCATCGCGCCGTACGGCACGCGCGCCGTCGTCGGGTAGTTCACCTGCCTCGTATTCCCGTTCGCGCTCACCGAGTAGCCACCGACCACAAGCGCGCCCTGAGCCTGCGCATAGATCTTGCCGTCCGTTCCATACAGCGGCGTCATCAACAGCAGCCCGCCTTCGAGCGAACGCGCATCGCCGGCCGACGAAGCCGTAATGTCCAGCTTCGTGCCCGGCCGCGAGAACGGCGGCAACGTCGCTGAGACGAAGACAGCCGCGAGATTCTGCACCCGGATCGCCGTCGCCGGCACGCTGACGCCCATGCGAAGCAGCATCGCCGCCAGCGTCTGCGTGGGGAACGTCGTCTGCTGCGAATCGCCCGTACCTTGCAGACCCACAACCAGCCCATAGCCGACCAGCTGGTTATCGCGTATGCCCTCAATCGACGAGATATCCTTCACCCGCGCACGGCGCTCCCCGGCAGACGCCATCGCCGGAGCCATCGCCGCCATCACCGGCACCGCCTTCGTCTGGCCGAGTACCGTCGCTGTCTGGGCGGGTAGCGCGGTCGCCTGGCCGGGCAGCGCCGCGACCAGCAGCAGCAGGTGGAGGCCGACGGCCAGCATCCAAAAGCCGACCGGCGGGTGTTTCATAGCGAATTGTCCAAAACTGCGCTTCATTAGAACACCAGAATTCGTTCAATCAACCGCACCAGCGGGTTCTGCCGGTACGTCGAATCGTTGACGATCCCTTTTCCCTTCACCTCGAGCTCCAGGCTGGAGATCGCCGTAGAAAGCACCTGGTTCTGTTGCGAGATATCCTCCGGCCGCACCAGCCCGCGCAGCACGATCGTCTGCGTCTGCTGCGAGAACTCCACCTGCCGCGCCGCCTCGATCACCAGCGTTCCATTCGGCAGCACGTCGATCACCTGCCCGCCCAGCGTCGTCGTGAGGCTGGAGTTGGTCGCGCTCGTACCCGCCGCATCCAACGCTGACGCCGAGTTTTGCTTGATCAGATTCTGCAGCGCATTGCCGGCCTTCAGGGCGCCGAACAGGCTCGTGATCGCGGAGCTCGCACTCGACGCCCGCGAACCCTTCACCGTGCCATCCGTCTCCGCCGCCAGGCTCTCCTGCACCACCACCGAGATCAGATCATGTGGCCGCATCGCCCGCATATCCGTCGAAAACCGCGCCAGCCGCCCGTTCTCCGTCCAGATCGATCCATCCGTCGGCTTCGTATCCTTGGTATCCGCCTTCACCCGCAGGAGATAAGAGGCCAGAGAGCTCTGCGCCACATTCCCCTTGGGCGCCGCCGCCCTGGCCTTCGCGGACTTCGACTGCGCAGACTTCGGCTGAATCGCCGCTTGCGCTGTTGTTACTTGCCCGGTTGTCGCCTGACCGGTTGTTGCCTGCCCGGGGTTCGGCTGCCCGGCCACCGGCTGCAACGCGGCCGGCGGCACGGCCACCGCCTGCATCGTCGTAGCCCCCGCGTCCGGCACCGTGGCCGGCGGCGTGTACGGATAGGCCAGCTCGACCGTCGGTACCTGTGCCGCCAGCGAGACCGCCAACATCAGCAGCAGCGTTCCTGCCGTCAGCGTCACGAACTCTCTCAGGCAGTGACTCTTCCGTGGCTTCCTCATGGCGTTACCATCTCCACCACGTCCCGGCCGCGCACGATGCCGTCGACAAATCGCTCGCCGCCCTCGGCTGTCAGCGCCAGCAGCCTCACCCGCACCCGGTCTCCGACCACCCCGCTGCCCTGCGCCACCCCCGGCATCTGAATCCGAACGTTGTCGTCGGTCTCCACCAGCGTCACCCTCGCGCCTGCTACCAGCACCATCGGCGCCTCAACCGGAGAAGCGGCCCCACGACCCACGCGTCCAATCTCCCCCGCCGCCATCACGAGCACGCCCGGCCGCTCCGGGTGCGCGCAGCTCTTCACCGTCGCCCACACCGCCCCGGAGAACACGTCCCGCTGCCGGCCCTCCAGCCGGAAGCCATCCACGCCGCGAATTCCAGTCTGCGCCGCCGCTGCCTCCGCCGTGCGATAGCAACCTGGCTCCGACGCCCGCGCACCCGCACAAACCCCGCCCAACACCAAAACCAACCAAAGTCGATCCCTCATCACGCCTCCTCCAATCGCCAAGCCCTAAGCCCTGAACCCTGAGCCCTTAGGCCTTACCTGACCAGCCCATTGATCTGCGAGTACATGTCGTCCGCCACGTGGATCACCTTCGAGTTGCTCTCGTACGCGCGCTGCGCCAGAATCATCTGCACGAACTCCGTGACCACATCCACGTTTGAGTTCTCGAGATACCCCTGCTGCAGGGTGCCCGTCCCGGTTGCGCCGCCCGGCACGTCCGTTACCGGATTGCCGGAAGCCGGCGTCTGCTGAAACAGGCTTCCGCCCAGCGCCGTCAGCCCACCCGGGTTGGCAAAGTTCGCCAACTGAATCGTTCCCAGCGTGGCCGGCGTCGACTGCCCCGGCAGCGCCGCCGAAACCACCCCGTACTGCGAGATCGTCACGCTGGTCGCGCTTTCGGGAATCGTAATCGCCGGCAGCAGCTGGTCGCCCTCGGCATCCACCATCGTGCCCTGCCCGTTCAAGTGGAAGCTGCCCGAGCGCGTATATGCCGTCGTCCCGTTCGGCAGCTGCACCTGGAAGAAGCCGTTGCCCTGGATCGCCAGGTCGAGCGTGTTGCCGGTCTGGTTGAAGTCCCCCTGCGTCTGGATCACCTCGCTCGCTGATGTCCGCGTGCCCAGCCCGATCTGCAACCCGGCAGACACCGTCGACGTGCTTGAAGGCGAACCCGGCGCAATCATGTTCTGGTAGACCAGGTCCTGAAACTGCAACTGCATCTGGCGAAAGCCCGCAGTCGCCGAGTTCGCCAGATTATTGGCGATCGTATCCAGGTTCAACTGCTGCGCGCTCATCCCGCTTGCCGCCGTATAAAGTGCCCGTATCATCGAAGCTGCCTCGCATTCCTATGCCCTAAGCCCTGATCCCTAAGCCCTAAACTTTCCCCAACTGCTCCACGGCCGTCTTATCAAACTGCCCGTCAAACACACCCAGAGCCTTCTGCATCATCTCGGCCTGCCGCTGGATCAGCACCAGCTCCATGGTTCCGTGCACGGCGTCCTGATTCGAGCTCTCGACCGCGCCCTGGGTCACAAGCGCGGTCGACGCATCAGGCGTTACACCATCTGGCCCGATAAAGCGATTCGCGCCTTCTTCCGTCAGGCCCTTCGGATCGGCAAAGTTCACGATCTCCAACTGCCCGACCACCCCGCTGCCCGCCGAGTTTGTGACCGAGATCGTCCCATCCGGCCCAACGCTTATTTTTCCCGTAGGCAGCGCGATCGGCAATCGCCGCTTGCTCAGCACCGGCTCGCCCGCCTGCGTCGTCAGCGTGCCATCCGGCGCCTTCAGAAACGATCCGTCGCGCGTGTAGCGAATTCCCTGTTTTGTCTGGATCTCGAAGAATCCCGAGCCGCTCAGCGCAAGGTCAAGCGGGTTCGACGTGGTCACCAGCGGCCCCTGCCCAAAATCAGCCGCCGTTCCGCCCAATACGCCGAACCCGTTCACCGTCTCGCCCACCTGCGAGTCGCCATCCGCCACCGGCCCCAGGCCGGTCGGTGTCAGCCCCTGTACCAGCACGCCCGAGAAACTCTCCCGCGCCGCGCGAAACCCGTTCGTGCCGGTGTTCGCAAGATTGTTCGCCGCCGTATCCAACGCCTGTGTCCGCGCCAGCAACCCCGTATACGCCGCATACAATCCGCTATCCATGCCACGGAAGAAAGCACGTCCCGCGCCAACTTCCGGCGGCCCATCCTTAGAGCCCTCACACCCAGAACAAAGGCGTAACGGGGACGAAAAGGATGAAAAACGGGACTAAAAACAAAACAACTGCAAGTTCTTGTCTTGAGACAAAGACCTTGCAGTTGCCTGTTCCTAAATCCGTTTCTGAAATCCCTTTGGTCCCCGTTACGCTACTTCACGACGGACTGGAACAGCGGCGAGCTCAACAGGCTCGCGAACTGCGAGTCGCTCGACGAGTAATCCACCGTCAGCACGCCCGAGTTCGAATCGATCGAGGTCTCGTCCAGTGCGCTCTTCTCAAGCGGCGTGCCCGAGTTCTTCTTCATCAGCTCCACGCCCTTCATCAGCGTCGCCGCCGTCGCCGCCGTAATCGTGTCGGACATCACGACCGCCATATCGAACTTCACGCCGTTCGAAAAGTCCATCGTGTACCGTGAGCTCTTCATCCGTTCCTTCACGGTGTCGTAGTCCGCCAGCCCGGAGGCCTCGCCCAGCACGCTCTTCATCATCGTCTGCGTGCCCTTCTGGTCGAGCAGGCTCCAGACCGCCTTCTGGTCCACCGCGACCATCTCGTTCACCATGTCGCCGTTCTGCAGAAAGTTGCTCGTTACGCCGTCGCGCGCATCCAGCGCATCCTTCACGGCAGCCTTTTCGCCAAATACCATCGTCGTCTGGTTCAGGAAGACCACGCTCATGCCCGCCACACCCAGAGGATAGAGGCTCGTCCCGCGAATCACCTCTGCCTTGGTCTTATTCTTGGCGAAGTTCGAAAGGATCGTCCCGGTATGGAACTGGCCCTGCGCCACACCCACCATGCGCGTGCCATCCTTGGTCCGGAACGCCGCAAACGCCAGCGTATCCGTATCCTGATCCACCTTCAGACCGGAGTTCTTCAAGGCCGACTCCAGACGCTTCAGCTCCGGCGGCAGCACGCGATCCTTCAGCGCCATCGCGGCCGACGAGTTCTGCATCGCGCGGTAGTCCACCACGATCACCTGCTGCACGTCCTTGGGAATCGCTGCCTTCGCGTCGTTGCTCAGCTCGGCTGCCTGGGCCCAGGTCCCGGAAAACACGGTGCACGCGGCCAACGCCGCAATCGCTACATTCCGCTTCATCGTCACAAGATTCACCATATCGTCCCTATTGCTCCTTACGCCCCAGCCACACTGTCAGATTTGCGCTCGTCCATTCATTCTTCCGCTAAGCGCAAGGAATGGCAAGCGCCGATATGGCTTGGACGGCTGCCGGATGCGAACGTCGTGTGAATTTTCAGCGCGGCAAGCAACTGGAAAGGCGCAACACGGAGAAGGCGGGATCAAGGCGGGATGAAAAGCGAGTGCTGGCTAAGGCAGCCCTGCCGACATTCTGCAGTAACGTCTTAACTCGTTAACTCTGAACTCTAAACTCGCGAACTCCCCACGCCAGCTCCCCCTCCTCAAATAGCCTCATCCGCCCTGATCCCGCTTTCACCCCGCCTTTTTCCGTGTTACGCCGTAGAGCATTTATCCTGAGAATAATGTCCACTGAACTCATCCGCCCTGCCCGAACCCTCCAGGGTTCCGTCGTGCTGCCCGGCGACAAGTCCATCTCGCACCGGTACGCGCTGCTCGCCGGCCTGGCCGAAGGCACCAGCCGCATCGCCAACTTCTCCACCGGCGCAGACCCGCACAGCTCCCTCGCCTGCATGGCGGCACTTGGTGCAACGGTTACAAGGCATCCTCGTCATATTGAGGTTATCGGCACGGGCGGCAGCTTTCAGCAGCCATCCGAGCCGCTCGACTGCGGCAACTCCGGCTCGACCATGCGCATGCTCGCCGGACTCATCGCCTCGCATCCCCACACCTTCACCTTGATCGGGGACCACTCCCTCACCGTCCGCCCCATGGAGCGCATCCGCAAGCCGCTCGCGCAGATGGGCGCAAAGATTGATCTCACAGACGGCCACGCGCCCATGACCATCCACGGCGGCCCGCTGCGCGCCATCGACTTCGACACGCCGATCCCCTCGGCGCAGGTCAAAACCGCGGTGTTGTTCGCCGGCCTGCAGGCCTCCGGCACCACCAGCCTCTCCGAAGCCATCACCACCCGCGACCACTCCGAACACGCGCTCCGCGCCTTTGGAGCCACGCTCACCCGCGACGCACAGCGGCTCTCGATCGAGGGCGGCCAGAAGCTCTACGCGACCGACTTCACCATCCCTGGCGACCTCTCCTCCGCCGCCTTCTTCCTCTGCGCCGCGCTGCTCTTCCCGGATTCGAACCTGATTCTCGACGCAGTCGGCCTCAACCCCACGCGCTCCGCCCTGCTCGACGTCGTCGTCGCCCTCGGCGCAAAAATCCGTCCGCTCAACATCGAAACCTCGAACGGCGAGCTCATCGGCACGCTGCAGGTCACCAGAAACGGGTCGGGTGCCCCATCTCAGACAGCTTCATCGTCTGAGGTGGGAAACAAACCCTACGTCATCGAAGGCGCGCTCACCGCCCAACTGATCGACGAGCTTCCCGTCCTCGCCGCCATCGCCCCCTACACCCCGCACGGCCTCATCATCCGCGACGCCCAGGAACTGCGCGTCAAGGAATCCGACCGCATCGACCTGGTCGCCCGCAACCTGCGCGCGATGGGCGCCGAACTGACCGAAAATCCCGACGGCCTCGAAATCCCCGGCAGCCAAACCCTCCACGGAGCCCAAATCGACTCCGGCGCCGACCACCGCATCGCCATGGCCTTCTCCATCGCAGCGCTCCGCGCCACCAGCGAAACCGAAATCCATGGCGCCGAAGCCGCCGCCATCAGCTTCCCCGAGTTCTTCACCCACCTCCGCACCCTGTGTGCAAACTAAAGCGGCGCGACGGGGACCGAAAGGATTTCCAAAGCGGCTTAGGAACGAACAACGGCAAGTTGTTGTGGCAGATGCATCGGCAAGCTAGCCTCTGTTGTCTGTTCTTAATCCAGTCTTCAATCCATTCGGTCCCAGTTACGCCGTTGGGCTACATCTTGTAGCCGCCGGTCTCGTCTTCATTCAGCGAGACCAGCCACTCGCGCAGCTTGTCGGCGTCCATGTTGTTGCCTGGGCTTGCTTCGTCCGCGACCGTCGTCCGCGTGCGGCCCAGCACGCTCTTCGCGACAAAGATCGGGCAGTCGAACCGCAGCGCCAGCGCAATAGCATCGCTTGGCCGCGCATCGACGGTAATCGCCTCGTCGCCTTGCGTCATCCAAATGGTCGCGTAGAAGGTGTCTTCTTTCAGATCGGAGACGACGACCTTGTCCACCACTGCGTTCAGTCCGCGCGCGAGGTTGCGCAGCAGATCGTGCGTCATCGGCCGCGGCGTGGCGGTCTTTTCAAGTTCCAGCGCAATTGCGTTGGCTTCGAACACTCCGACCCAGATCGGCAGCACCAGGTCGCTCGCCACATCCTTCAGCACGACGATCGGCATATTCGTCACCGGGTCCAGCATCAACCCGCGAATCTGCACCTCGACATCGTCCGCCAGCAGCTCGCTTACCTTGTCCATCACACCGCCTCCGCCAGCAAGCTGTTCGGAAACGTCCCCGTAATCCTGACTGCCTGGTAGCTTCCAAGCGCCGGCAGAATCGGCGAGTTCGTCGTGAAGTTCACCGTCTTGTTCTGCGACGAGCGCCCGACCACCTGGTTCCGCACGCGGTTATGGCTCTCCACCATCACGTCCATCACCTCGCCCAGGTGCCGGGCATAGCTGATCCTTTGGATCTCCCGCTGCCGGCTCAACAGTATTTCCAGCCGTGCCGCCTTCACCTCATCGGAGATCGAATCCGCCATGGAGATCGCCGGCGTATTCGGACGCGGCGAATACTTGAAGGCGAAGATCGCATCGTACTGCACCGCATCGAGCAGCGTCGCCGTCTCCATCAGGTCGTCGTCCGTCTCGCCCGGGAATCCCACAATGATGTCCGACGTAATCGAGATATCGCGCTTCGCCGCCTTCATCCAGCTGATGCGTTCGAGATACCAGTCCCGCGTGTACTCCCGCGCCATCGCCTTCAGCACGCGCGTCGAACCCGACTGCACCGGCAGATGCACATGGTCGCAGAGCGTCGGCGTCTCATCGATGGCTTCGACAATGTCCTTAGTGAAATCCCGCGGATGCGACGTCGTAAACCGCACGCGCCTGATCCCCGCAAGCTCACCCACCGCGACCAGCAGCTCTGCAAACGTCTTCTTCCGCAGCGGATCGCGATACGAGTTCACGTTCTGCCCCAGGAACTGAATCTCCGAATACCCGGCATCGGCCATCCGCCGCGCTTCCTCAAGAACCGAGATCGACGTGCGGGAACGCTCATTGCCGCGCGTATACGGCACCACGCAGTACGCGCAAAACTTGTCGCAGCCTTCGATGATCGTGATGTACCCGCGATGCTCGTTCGTGCGCGCGACGAACGGCGTCTCGAACGTCTCGGTGGTCTTCTTGTCGTCCAGCCCGGTAATACGGGTGTCGCCCCTTTCCAGCCGTGACAGCATCCCCGGCAGGTTCCTGTACGACGCCGACCCCGCCACAATCGAAACATACGGCGCGCGCTCGAAGATCTTCTCGCCCTCCTGCTGCGCCACGCACCCGATCACCGCGAACCGCTTGCCCTCACCCTGCAGCCGCTTGTACTCGTTCAGCCGGTGGAACACCTTCTGCTCCGCCTTGTCGCGAATCGAGCAGGTGTTGTACAAAATCAGGCCGGCTTCGGCCTCGTCCTCGACCCGCGCGTAGCCCTCCTGCTCCAGCGTCCCCACGACCTTTTCGGAGTCGTGCGCGTTCATCTGGCAGCCAAACGTCTCGATATAGAAAGTCTTGCTCACTCAACCAGTATATTCCCGCAAAGCCGCACCCTAAGCCGCGCCACGCTGCTCCAGCCGCCTACTCCCACACTTCGTTGTGGTCCCATCGCGTCGGACGCATGGTGATGTACTGCGCTACGCGTGGCCGCGCCGCTGAGTTCGGGCTCGCCCCATGCGGCAGCAGGTGATGCCAGATCACCATATCGCCAGCCTCGGCCGCGATCGGCATTGCACCCGGATGCCTCAGAATCTCCCGCCGCGGATCGGTGCCCGCGGGAAGCGCCTCCAGCCACTCACCCAACGTCTTGTGAAACCCCGGAATGCAGGTAAACGCACCCTGGTTCTCAGCGACATCCGCAAGGTAAAGGATGCCCTGCACGCCAAAGGTGTGCGGCTTGGCAATCGTCGTATCCCAGTGAAGATGCGGCCCGGGAAACGCCCAGCCCGGCCGTTCCGGCGGGTTCAGCCCACCCTGGTCGACTGACGCCCAAAGGTCTTCGCGTCCCCAAAGCTGCGCAAACGCTTTCACCATCCGCGGCGAGCGCCGATTCGCCCAGAACGCCGGGTGCCGCAGCATCGCAACCCAGATCGTGTGCCCCTGCCCGCCCCAATACCAGCTCTCCGGATCGTCGGGATCCTTGCCCAGAAACTCATAGATCGCAAGCTCCGCTGCCTTCGCCTGCTCCTTGGTCACGGCGTCGCGCAGCACCACGTATCCCTGCTCGTCCCACTGGCGCAGGTCTTCCTCGGTAAGACCCTCGACTCCTGCCAGGTCCTCCTCCGGCCCTGCCTCCTCGCCGGCCAGCGCGCGCCGCAGCCGGTCCAATCGTTCGGACTCGACGGCGCCGCCATTCTTCTCGAGAATCCAGGCCACGAACTCGTCAAACCCGCCGCTCGCCTCATGCACATAGCGAGTGGTCTCAAGCACTCCGAGATGGAGCCCACAAAGCAGCGTCGTGTCGAGATCCCACGAGGCCTGCGCGCCAGCCCGCAGTCGGCTCTTCCGTTCCCAGTAGTTCCTCAGGTAAGGCAACTCACTCAGGCACTTCGCCGCGGCGCTCACTTCCACATCCATGCGCACCACCTTACCGCACTTCGCAAAGTTACTTCTTCAACGCAGGTAATACCCAGAAGATTCGGACAAATCCTCGCGACCTGAGTTAGTATGGCGGCACAGACAAGCACATCCCCAGAGTATGACGAAGCTTCTGAACCTTACTCCGAGGCTTACCTTGAATAATCGTCGTAATTTTCTTCTTACTTCGACGGCCGCGCTCGCAGGCGCTTACCTTCGTCCAGGATTCGCTCAGAGCACTTCCGCTCCAGATGCCTTCACCAACGCCAACCTGGGTGCCTACCGGCAGGGGCTTTTGACTGAACAGCACTTTCAATCTCGAGTCGGGTCGCTCTTCATGGTTCTCGTAGAAGGTGGCGACGCACTCTACACCCGCCTGCGTTCCGTCAAATCCGACCCGGTCAAGCCGCCGGCGAAGATTGTCGGGCGACTTGTAACACCGAAAATTCCGGTCCGCACTCTCACTCGCCAGGTCGACGCGTTCTCGCTTACCTTCGACTCCGACAGACCGCTTCCGGCGCAGGGCTCCTACACCGTGGACCACGCAACGCTCGGCCGTTTCGTCATGTTTCTCGTTCCCGGCACTTCACCCAGCGGGAGCCCAACCTGCAGCAGCGTCTTCACCTCCTTCTCCGAGGCCTGATCTGACCATGCCACCGCAGTCTTCCATCCATCTTCGGCCCGCGACACCCTCCGACCACCAGTTCCTCGAACAGCTCTACTTTGACGCTCACATCCAGGAATTCCAACCCATGGGCCTGCCCGGGCCCGAACTGCAGGCTCTCCTCCACATGCAGTTTCGCGCTCAGCGCGCCGGCTATGCCCATGACTTCGCGGACGCGGTCGACCGCATCGTGGTCGCGGACGAGACCGGCGAACCCCTGGGTCGTCTCCTGGTTGCGGCCCGACGCGACGCCATCCACCTGGTGGATATCGCTCTCCTGGCCCGCGCGCGCGGACAGGGTATCGGAACCCAACTGCTCTGCGATCTCCTCGAGGAAGGCGCCCGCAGGAGCCTTCCCGTGCGGCTTCAAGTGCGTCCCGGCAACCCCGCGTTTCAGCTCTACACACGGCTGGGCTTCCGCCTCATCGGCGGCGGCATGAACCTCGAGATGGAGTACACTCCCGGCACCGCAGACGAAAACAATTCGGTAGCTGCGCTCGCTCATGGGATAGAAGAAAGCGCCGTCCCGGCCCCCATCCTGCAGCAGTGGTCGGCCTTCACAGGGAGAGCTTTCCGGGTCATGGAAGTAGCTCCGGAAGCTTTCCCACCGCTTCTTCTCACACAGATCGAGTGCACCAGCTTTGCCGAATCGGTAAGCTACTCGCTCATCTTCGATGGACCCGCCGATCGGCTTTTACCTCAGTCGATTTATTCCCTTCGACTCTGCACCGAAGACTCCCACGAACCACTCGCCGAAGAGGACCGCGTCGTGTTTCTCGTACCAGTCGGCCCGAAGGAAGGTTCTATGCAATATGAAGCCGTCTTCAACTGACTTATCGAAGGCTGGTTGGAGGCGCAGAACGATTCTCCGCGCCGCATTCAACGCCGTAGGTTAGAGATACTTACTCTTTAGTAGCCCGGCGGAATGCTTGATTCTCTGTGGACGAAGTAGCGGGTTCCCCCTTTCCCGGCATTGCCGACCAATTAAACGAAAGTTCCATCTTCCGTTTTTACAGAGCAATAATCATCTTGACAACCTCTCCGCCTTTGTAGATTCTTATCCCACGTTCGCAATACCGCCTTATACGAAGCCTCACGGCAGTGGGCTCAAACAGTCTCGCCACCCGCCGCCAGGTTTCTCTGGTCTCCCCGCAACAACGATCTCTGTTGCGCCTCGTAGTCTCTCGCCTCAAAGCATCTTATGGAGCAGTTCCGTGGCTAAGCACCTCCGGTTCTCCCTGCAGTCATCCGCCTTCGTCCTCGCTTCTGTCTGCTTCGCCTCCGTCGCGAACGCGCAGAAGCCGGCTATCTTGTCTTCTGCCCGTTTCGGAGCCACGCACGCGGTGCCGCAGAACAGACACGCGTCCGTCGCTTTGCTGTCCCGCCTCTCGCAGCAGAACCCCACCGCCATCTCCGTCGCCACGGCCGACTTCTACGAAGACAGCACCAGGAGTCTCGTTACCGGATACGCCCTCGGCAACGGCGGCGCGCTCGCCCTTCAGGGTGGCCTCAAAACGCTCCCGCGGGTCGAAGAGATGGCGACCAGGGCTGCCTTCCAGCCAGACGCAAACTTCATCGACCTTGGCATCCGGCCCGACTTCCTCAAGACCGCGGATGTCAATGGCGACGCGCATCAGGACCTCATCGTCGCCTCGCGCGGGGGCTCGTCCATCCAGGTCCTGCTCGGCGACGGCAAAGGGAACTTCGTCCCACAGGCACCGATCGCGGTCAACGGTCAGATCACCGCGCTCACCCCGCTGCACAGCATCACCGGCCAGCGATTGATCGCCGCCGGCGTCTGCGGCACAACCTGCTCGGTCAACCTATTCCAGTTCGACGGCACGATGGTCGCCAGGGTCCCGCTCGACGACAAGATCACCATCCTTGAAGTCGCCCGCTTCAACGGAACGGCATCAGACGACCTTGTCGCCGGCGGCGCCTCCAAACTCTTCCTGGTCGATGGCAAGAGCGCGCTCACCGCCAGCCCACGGCTCGATCGCCTGCCTATCACCGGTGCCGTCTCTGCCATCACAGGCAGCTTCGTCTACGACGCGCGCGGCGCCATGCGCCAGATCGCCGTGCTGACCAGCGATGGAACGCTGCACACGCTCGCCCGCACCGGTCTCATCGCGCAGCCGTCGGTCTCAGCGCCGGTCGCCCACCGCAACCAGCTTGCCCGCCGGCGCCCGTTCGTTGCTCCACTGAACCCCGGCGCACTTTCGTGGGTCGAAGTAGAAACCCTCAACAACATCGCTCAGTTCGACGCTGAAGCCACCCCGACTCTGCTGTGGAGCCGCATCGGCGGCAGTGGCATGGATAATGTGCTCATCCTTAACGCCAACGGCGGCCGCATCACCACCGTCTTGCACCAGGTGGTTCAGTACCCCGCGACTCAGCCAGGCGAAACGTCCTCGATGAAGGCGCTGCCCGCCCGCATTGAGATGGAGTCTTCCTCATCCGGCACGATCACCGGGGCCATCGCCATGCGCACCGCGCAGGACATGCGCTTCGGCATGGTCATGGCGCGCAGCAAGGCCGCCCCGGAGTTCGACGAGCTCAAAGCCAATCGGACCCTCACCGTCAACACCTCCTCGGATGGCGGTGTGACCTCAAGCAGCATGAACGCCTGCATCAACGGTACCGCCAACTCCTGCACCCTCCGTTCCGCCCTGGCCGTCTCCGACGCCGACGCAACCAGCAACGAAACCAATGCCAAGGCGGACACCGTCAATGTCCCCGCAGGAACCTATCAGCTCTCCAAGGACGGGCCGGAGCTGGTGGACGGAAATGAAGCGACCGGGCAACCGGATCAATATGGGGACATTCAGTACCACATCGAGATCTACGGGCCGACCAACCTGATCAGCACCGCGGCCACTCCCGGAGGGAGCATAGTAACCAGCAACAACAACGACAAGGTCTTCTCGGAAAACTCAGAAGATCAAAATGGCGATACAGACTCCAGCCAGCCCCCCATGGACTTCTACATGAGCGGCTTCACCCTCGAAAATGGCACCAACGCCGATGCCACCTACGCGGATCTCCAGGGCGGGGCGATAACCGATAATCAGGCCGGCCTGATGGACCTCGACACAGGGGGCACCGGGTACATCACGTTCATGAACGACACCTTCATGAACGGGACGGCACCGGGTGGCCCCGGCGGCGCCATTACCGTCACGGACAACTATTACAACTTCACCGAGACCCCCGGGTACGGCAATGGCATCTTCGACGCGGAAAACTGTACTTTCTCGGGCAACTCTTCGGAAGAGACGGCCGGCGCGCTCAGCGTCGGAGACTACGTCCCGATGACCATCTCAGGGTCAACCTTCAGCAGCAATTCCATACCGCAATCCACCGCGGAGCAAGCCGATAACTCCTCAAATGGCTACGGCGGCGCCATCGCATGGCTTCAGGACCAGTACACCGAAAACGCACCGGAATCCAGTATCACTACCTCGGTTTTCACCAGTAACTACGGAACCCACACCAACGCAGAAACCGGCTTGTACGCGAATGGCGGAGCGATCTACGCCGAAGAGGCGCTAGAGATCACGAACAGCGTCTTCACCGGAAACACCGCGGGCAATTCGGGCGGCGCCATCTTTGTCGCTGCGATCGAATTCACCAACAGCATTACTGGAAACACCTTCACTGGAAATCAGGGAACTTACGGCGGTGCCATCAACATTGTGAGCTCAGAAGATGGTGAAAGCGCACCCACCAACCCGCAGACCTCCACGGTCGAGTACAACGCCATCTCAGGGAACAAAGCCACCTCCCTGGCGAGCACCTCCGGCATTGGCCTGGGCGACTTCAACAATCCGCAGGAGCACTACACCAACGACACGGTCACCGCGATTGATAACTTTTGGGGCTGCAACACCGGCGCCAACACCTCCGGCTGCGACAATACCGCCGTCGAGTCCACCCAGGGGGGCACCCTCATTGTCAGCCCTTACGCAGTCCTCACTGCGAGCCTCAACAGCACTACCATCACGGAAGGAAACTCCGTCCAGCTGACCGGCTATCTTGACACGGATTCGAGCGGCAGCCCAATCGGCACCCTGAACGGCTTCTCGAACCTCTCCGCTTCCCTCTCGATCGTCGACAACTCATCCACCATCGCCACCGAGACCACGACGCTGAATGCCGGGGGGACCAGCCTCTCCGCAGCCACGACCAGCGCCGGCCCCGGTACCGCCACGATCACCGTCAAGAATGCCACGGTATCAAAGAGTTTTACGGTCCAGCCCGGTGCCCCCGTCGCAGATGGCCAGTCGGTCTCGGTCGCCTATAGCTCCGCCGTCAACATTACGCTCGGCGCGACCGGCCAGGGCACCATCACCTACAACATCGTCGGTTCGCCCAGCCACGGAACCATCAGCAACTTCTCCGCTACCGCCGGTACCCTCACCTATACCGCGGCCGCCGGCTACGTCGGCGCCGACAGCTTCACATTCAACGCCTCGAACGGCTCGACCAGCAACACCGCGACCGTCAGCATCACCATCGGTCACATCCAGCCCGGCATCTCGCTCAGCGCGCCCGCAACCGCGAATCGCGGCACCGCGGCTGCCCTGGTCGCAACCTTCACCGCTCCGGCGGGCGCTCCAACCCCTACGGCTTCCGTCAGCTTCACTACCGCCAACAGCACGCTTCTCGGCTCGTCCGGCCTCACGCAAACCTCATCCACCACCTACACCGCCACGCTCAACGCTGCCAACCTTCCGGCCGGCCAGCAAACCCTCCTGGCCTTCTATCCGGGCGACTCAGACTATTCCAGCGCATTAGCCCCCGGCCAGTCAGTCAGCGTCATCGCCAACAACATCTGGGTCGGGAACAGCTCCGGCACCACCTCCGCCTTCAACGCCACCGGCACCCCCTACCTCAACACCCCGGAGCCCGACGGTGGCTACGGCATCGCCATCGACAACTCTGGCAACGTCTGGAGCATCAACTCCGCCTCCAGCAGCATCGCGGAGTTCAGTGAAACCGGGTCAGTCCTCAGTAGCGGCTACAGCGGAGGCGGCCAGTCGACGCCCGCAGCGGTCGTCATCGACGGCTCCGGCCGGGTCTGGATTACAAACGTCACAAATTCTGTGTCGGTTCTCAATTCTTCTGGTCAGCCCGTGTCCGCTTCGGCTTATACTGGCACGACACCGGGCTCCGCAACACCATACCTCTCGACCCCAACATCGATATCCGTCGATGGTTCGGGCAATCTCTGGATTGGCAATTCCGGCAACAGTACCGTCACCGAACTCCTCGGAGCAGCCACGCCCACCCTGGCGCCGCTCGCATCCGGAGTCGCAGGCAACAAATCGGCGACCAGGCCCTAGCACGTTTTCCTCAATCGTACCCGTCCCATTACGTCGCAGGAGTCAACCAAAATGGAAGCCAAGGTCGCCACCATGAGCTACAGGTTTAGCCGTATCTCCGTTCTCTTCGTCGCTTCGTCAAGCGTTGCAGCGCTGCTCCTCAGCGGCTGCGGCATGACCTCGGCCCCGGTCACCTCGGGCGGCACCGGCACCCCGGCAGCGGTCAAATACAGCGGAATCGTCAAGGGCGGGCAGCAGGCCGTCGCTGGCGTCACCCTGCAGCTGTACCTCACCGGCACCGGCAGCTACGGCGCTGCGGCGACGAAGCTCGGCGCAGCCTTCACCACCACGGCCTACGGCAACTTCAACTTCCCCAGCTATACCTGCCCCGGAGATAACCGGCAACTCTTCCTCCTGGGTACCGGTGGCACCCCCATCATGGGCTCGCCGAACGCCAATCTCTCCTTGATGGTCGGCCTGGGCCCCTGCGTCGCGGCGTCCAGTCTGCCCTACATCAACATGGATGAGCTCACAACTATCGCCACCGTATACTCGCTCTCCGGCTTCATGACCGGCCCGACGAACATCGGTGCGCCCACCAGCAATGCCCTCGGTCTGCAGAATGCATTTGCCGGCATCACCAAGGTGGTCAATATCTCCAGCGGCGCCGCCTCCGACACCTCCGGCAACCCGGTCGGCACCACCTTGCCCGCCGGTGCCACGCTGAATGTGCAGGAGATCAACGCGCTCGGGAATGTGCTCCAAAACTGCGTCAACTCAGCCGGCGGATCGGCAAGCGACTCAACGGATGGACTCACCACCGGCACTCCGTGCGGAAAGCTCTTCTACAATACGAACACCGGCACCGCTCCCACCGACGTCGTCACCGCGGCCCTCAACATCGCGCAGAATCCCGGCTTGCACGTCGCGAACATCGACGCGGACCAGGCCTCGTCCCCCGCCTTCCTGCCGGCTCTCAGCGTTAACACCGCGCCGACCGATTGGACCATCGCTATCACCTACACGGGCGGCGGCCTCAATGCACCCAAGGCGATCGCAAACGACGCCAGCGGCAACGTCTGGGTCACCAACACCAACTCCGTCACGGAGCTCAACAACGCCGGCGCAGCCCTCACCAGCTCCAGCGGCTTCACCGGCGGCAACATCAGCAACCCGCAGGGCATCGCCATCGATACCAGCGGCAACGCGTGGGTGGCAAACTCCGGCAACAACACCATTACCGAGATCTCCCCGACGCTCACCTCTCCGCTGCAGATCACCGGCAACTCCCTGTCAAGTCCGGAAGGCATCGCGATCGATGGCGCCGGCAACATCTGGGTAGCGAACAACGGTGGGAACACCATCGGTGCCTTCACCAGCACGGGAACTCCGCTCGCCAATCAGCCCTACAGCGGCGGCGGCCTCAGCTCGCCCACCAGCATCGCCATCAACCCCAAGTGACATCGTCCCGAAACCCAGCGAACCTTGCCGTCACGAACCAGATCCAGGAGCCCACGATGAACCAGCACTCGCTACCCGTCCGCCTCAACCAGGACCTCGCCATTCAGCAGGTTGCAGACGACACCCTTGTCTACGACGAGCGGAGACACCTTGCGTTCTGTCTGAACCGCATCGCGGCGGCGGTTTGGAACGAGTGCGACGGGTCGCAGACTACAGCGCAAATCGCAGAGAAGCTGTCACTCCTCCTCGCTCACCCTGTCTCTGCTGAGACCGTCGATCTTGCCATCGCGCAGCTCGCCCACGACGGCCTCTTCGAGGCGTCTTCCCTGCCCGTCGTACCGCAGGTCGACCTTGCGTCCATCTCACGCCGCAGCCTCATGGCGCGGGCAGGCGCAGGTGCCGTCCTGCTGCTGCCCGTCGTCGCCGCAATTGCGGCACCGCAGGCAGCGCAGGCCTACAGCGGCGGAGTAGACGGCCCGACGGTCGTTCCGTCCCGCGATTCCATCCCTGCCGACCCCGGCGAGTCCAGCAGCGAGAGATCGCCTCTGGCTCCCGAAGACCCGAAGTAGACCGGGCCGAGCGCGTGCCGGAAGCGAAACTCTTCGAGCCTTCGATGGACTGGGACCCAAAGTACTTCTCTCGCCGAATCATCGCGATCCTCGCCCTCTCCGCGGCCGGTCTCACCGGCTGCGGTTCAGGATCGATCGCAACCTCGTCCACCGGGACGATCATCTCCGCAACGCTTCAGGGGCGCGTGATCGGCGGACAGCAGCCCGTCGCGAACGCCCAGATTCTCCTCTACGCCGCCGGCACGAATACAACAGGCGGCGCCCCGAAGAACCTGCTCGGTTCCACCGCCGTCTACACCGATCAGAACGGGAACTTCGATCTACCCGCCAGCATCTCCTGCCCGTCGCCCACCACCCAGACCTACATGGTGGCGCTGCACGGCAACCCCGGTCTCACGCCGGCTGTCGATAATCAGGCACTCGTCCTGATAGCCGCCCTCGGCGACTGCCAGAACGCCACCGCTCACTTTATAGCCATCAACGAGGTCACGACGGCCGCCGCAGCCTGGGCGCTGTCGCCGTTCCTTGGCCCTGGTGCCGCGGTCACCAGCAGTACCACCAACTCGGTCGGCCTGCGGAACGCCTTCCTCACCGCGCAAAATCTCGTCGACACAGCGACCGGTCTAAGCCCCGGGACGGGCCTGCCTTCGGGAGCGGTCCTCGAATCCGCCAAGATCTACTCCCTCGCCAACGTCCTCGCACCCTGCGTCAACTCGGACGGCACCACAGGCTGCGCCGCGCTCTTCCTTGCCTCCGAGGCCGGAAGCACCCAGCCGACCAATACGCTCGACGCTGCGCTCAACATCGTCCGCAACCCCGGCACCAACGTGACCGGCGTCTTCAAGGTCGCAGCGACCAAAGATCCCTTCCAGCCGGCGCTCGGCACCGCGCCCCACGATTGGACCCTCTCCGTCACCTTCAAGGGCGGAGGACTCAACGAGCCTGGAGACATTGCCGTCGATTCGGCCGGCAACCTTTGGATTCCAAACTACTTTGGGCAGGTCCTGTCCGAATTCTCTCCGCAAGGCGCACCGATCAGCGCATCCGGCTACCCCGGCACCGGCCTCTACGAGTCCTTCGGAGTCGCCGTCGATCCCAGCGGCTCCATCTGGGTCTCCAACGAAAACAGCGTCGCCGGCGCCGGCAACAACGGTGGCGGCAGCGTCAGCCGCTTCTCCGCTCAGGGTGCGGAGCTCTCCGGCTCTGGCTACACCGGCGGCGGTCTCTATTACCCGCAGGGCCTGGCGGCGGACCCCAATGGGGATATCTGGGTCGCAGACTACGGCTCCTCGTCTGCCAGCCTGCTCAACCCGAACGGAGGCGCCATCTCCGGCGGCAACGGCTTCGCCTACCAGGACCTGCCGTTCACCTCTGCCGTAGCAGTCGACGCAAATCACAACGCTTGGTTTTCGGTGCAGGAGGCCGTCGCCATGGTCACCCCAACCGGTGCCGTCACCAAATACTCCTGCTGTAATGATCCAGAGGGCGTAGCCGTCGACCAGAACGGCTTCATCTGGCTCGCCGACTACGGCGGAGCCCGCATCGTCAAGCTATCGTCCACTGGCAGCGTCATCGCCGATCTCGAGTCGCTCGACGACTACTCCGCCGCGCAGGGCATCGCGGTCGACGGCGCAGGAAATGTGTTTGCCGCGAACTTGCGCGGAAACACCTTCGAAGAGCTCACCAACTCTCCCGCTGCTTTCATCTCTCCAACCGGCGGCTTCGGCCTCGACGCGCCGCTGAGCGAGCCGGTCGGCATCGCAATCGACGCCAGCGGCGGCATCTGGATCACCAACACGTACACCAGTACCCTCACGCAATTTGTCGGCCTTGCCACTCCCGTGCACACACCCATGGCCGGTCCTCCGTCAGCTCCCTAGCCGGCGTCACCGCTGCTGTACCATCCCCTCATGACCACCATCCAATGCAAATCGTATGGCGTCCCCTTGCAGGTGGAACTCGCGGACGAGGCTCTGCTTCCCTGCCTCGCGGAGTTACTTCCCTTCGGAGCGCAAATAAGCTCCGAACCTGACCCACACGCTTCAGCCTTCAGCCTCTCGTCTGCACGTACAGCCGATCAATTTGCCCGCGACGTCATGATCCACGTGGCGAACTTCGCTCCCGATCGCGTCTTCCTGCACGCCGGCGTCGTCGGCTGGCGAGGCCGGGCGCTGCTACTGCCGGGCCCCAGCTTCGCCGGCAAGACCACGCTCACCGCCGCACTCGTTCGCGCCGGCGCAACCTATTACTCCGACGAGTACGCCGTGCTCGACCAGGAGGGCCTGGTACACCCCTACGCCCGCAGTCTGCAGATGCGAGCGCCCGGCGCGAACGAACAGACCAGCCTTCCGGTCTCAGCACTCAACGGCCACGCAGGCACCATCCCATTGCGCGCCGCCCAGGTCGTCTTCGCACGGTACGAGCCCGGCGCCGCCTGGGATCCGCAGCCGCTCAGCCACGGCATGGCTGTACTCGAGATGCTGCGCCACTCCATCCCCGTGCAGCGCACGCCGGCCCGCGTCATGTCCACGCTCAGCCGCATGCTCGAGGCGACAACGGCGTGGGAGTCGAAGCGCGACGACGCAACCCTCACCGCGCAGCTTCTGCTCACATCGCTTGAAGAGCAGCTCACGCCCAACGAACGACTCCAGCCTGAACCCGAACCCATCGGAGCCGCGCGGCGATGAGACCCGGTATGGATCTTCTGCTCCCACTCCTGCGCGGCGAAGTCATCACCGCTCAGCCCAGCTCCGCGGAGTGGCAGCAGACCCTTGACCTGGCTGAGCAGGAGAGCGTGCTGCCCTCCTGCGTTGCCGCCATCCGCCGCTCTGCCATGCCGCTTCCGGAGCAAATCGCCGCGCGCCTCACCGCCATCGAACGCGAATCTACAATCAGCACCTTCTGGTGGACCTCGGAACTCTCAGGCATTCTCGCGGCCTTCCACGAGCACTCCATCCCAGTCATCCCGCTCAAGGGACCCTTCCTGGCCCAGCGCGTCTACGGCGACGTCCGGCTCCGCACCTCACGCGATCTGGATCTTCTCGTCAGGGCTCGCGACCGCAAGGCCGCTGGCGCACTCCTCTCCAGGCTTGGCTTCACCGCGGACCTTCGCCCGGACGATTATCACCACTCCTGGCGTCGCGGCACCACACTCGTGGAGCTGCACCACAACGTCGAAAACCCACTGGCATTCCACCTCGGCATCAAGCAGCTCTGGAGCCGGGCCCTTCCAGGCCAGTTCTGCGGGCGCCCCGTCCTTCAACTCGCTCCACAGGACGAGCTCCTCTACCTCTGCCTGCACGGCGTCAGGCACCGCTTCGAACGGCTCAGCCATGTTCTCGATCTCGCGTTCGCCTTCGACGCTCTCAAGGTGAGTCCGGACCATCTCCGCGCAGATACCTCGCTCGCACTGCGTCCGCTCCTGATCCTCGGTCACGCCATGGCGAGAAGACTCCGTCCCCAGCTTCCCCACCAGCTCTCCGACATCGGCCCCGCAGTCTCAGCCGCGGAGTCCGCACACCAGGAGCGAATAGCCGCAGCCCGTTGGCAGGCGTTGCTGCACCAACCCAGCAGCGCACCGCTCGACTGGCACGAACAACACCGCTTCTATCTTGAACTTGAGCGGACGCACTGGCTTCGGCTCAAGCGCTCGCTCAGGCATCTCCTCATCCTCTCCACCCGCCTCATTCAGCCTGACTTCGACTTCGCCGCCCGCTACAACGTCACGCAGCCTGCGTTCGTCTGGATCATCCGCCAGCTTCGTCTTTTCACAAAAGCGGGTAGTCCTGCACGTCATCCCTTGAGATAGTTATCCCGCAGAACGAGGACGTACGAGGCGCGCTCAGAGTCAGCCAAAAATCTCTAAAATTTTTGTTTCGCTCACGTCAACCTGACGCATTTCAGAGTATAACTATCGCACTGCAAATTAGACGCTCCCATAGGTCACAGACCAGAGGTTAGCTATGAGCCAGGCTTTCGTCGGCGAGATTCGTTTAGTGGGCTTCAACTTCAATCCCTCAGGTTGGCATCTCTGCGATGGCTCCCTCCTGTCTATCTCTGAAAACGATGTCCTCTTCAGCTTGCTCGGTACCAGCTATGGCGGTGACGGGCAGAATACCTTCGCCGTGCCCGATCTGCGCGGGCGCGCGCCGATCCATCAGGGACAAGGCCAGGGCCTCTCGCTCTACGTCATCGGGCAACAGGGCGGCCTCGAATCGGTGACACTCAACACGACGCAACTCCCCGTCCATACCCACGGTGTCTCCGCAACCTCCGTCCAGGGCACTTCCAGTACCGCCGCCGGCAGTTACTTCGGACCGACCAGCCCAGTCAACATCTTCGCAACGACTGGCAACCCGGTCGCCATGGGAAGTCAGGTAGGAATGGCCGGGAGCGGCCAGCCGCATGAAAACCGCCAGCCTTTCCTCACGATGAACTACGTCATCTCGCTTTACGGCGTCTACCCGTCCCGAAGTTAGCCGCAGCTTTCTTGAACTCCGGTACGGATGCGCAGCCGTAGATGCGTCTCTTACTTCGCTCCAACGATTGTTCTATCTGTACACCGGCAAAGCACTCATCCTTGCTTTCATGCACTCTCGGAGATCATTCCATGTCGACTCCTTACCTCGGTCAATTGATGCTGGTAGCGTTCAACTTCGCGCCCAAGGGATTTGCCTTCTGCAACGGGCAGTTGTTACCCATCAACCAATATCAGGCTCTCTTCTCGGTCATGGGAACCACCTACGGCGGAAACGGGATCAACAACTTTGCCCTGCCAAACCTGCAAAGCCGTGTTGCGATCTCCTCGGGTAGTAACTACGTGCTCGGGGAGTTGGCCGGCACGGAGAGCGTCACGCTCACCTCCGCAGAGATGCCCGCGCACAATCACTCGCTCGCGGTGTCCACATCCACCGCTCAGGTCAAGCCGCTGAGCGGCAATACCCTCGGCGGAGCTGCCCAGAGTACAGTGCCGTATTCCAGCAGCACCAGCGGCACCATGTCCGCCGCGGCGCTCAGCCAGACCGGCAGTGGCTTGTCGCACGAAAACCGCGCGCCCTATCTCGTGCTCAACTGGGTCGTAGCGCTCACCGGCATCTTTCCTTCCCGCAGCTAGATCGTTCGGGCGTTTCGCCCCAGGAGTTCTTACCATGGCAGATCCGTTCGTTGGTCAGATCATGCTCGTTCCTTATAACTTCGCGCCGTCCGGCTGGGCCTTCTGTCAGGGGCAGCTCCTGCCCATCTCTCAGAACACCGCACTCTTCTCGCTCCTCGGAACCTTCTATGGCGGAAACGGGGTCAGCACCTTCGCCCTGCCCAATCTCCAGGGCACCGTTCCCATCGGTCAGGGCACAGGATCAGGCCTCTCTACCTACTCCGTGGGGGATACCGGCGGGGTTGCTGCCGAGACCTTGGTCAGCGCCGAGATGCCCTCCCATAAGCACACGCAACAGGGTTCCTCCGGTGGACAAACCGTCTTCAGTCCCATTGGCAACAACTTCGGCGAGGCCGGACGCACGGGCGGCCACGACTGGTACGTTCCACCACCCACTCCCAGCACCACCGCGATGATGAACCCAGCCGAGCTCCAGATGACGGGCGGCAGCCAGTCCCACCCCAACATGCAGCCCTATCTCGTCATGAACTACGTCATCGCACTCCGCGGAATCTACCCCGCACGGTCCTAAGCTAGACCCTCAAACCTTGAGCGGCGAGCCTCGCGCTCGCCTGCCTTGGTCGCCTGCACCGCTCTTCTCGCAAGCCACGGGCAGTTCGCGGACCTGCTGCGGCTTTGCCGCTGGTCGCCCAGCACAGGGCAACTTCTGGCTGCAATAAAACCGGGGTATACGCAGGGCCTTGCGACTCGGTATCATCGTGCCAATGGCCCCTGCCCGCAAGGCGAAGAGAGCGCTTCGGAAGATTCCACCAAAGACCGGAGCTGACACAGGACAACCCACGCCGTTGCGGGGGTGCAGTCCGTTCCGCGCAGGTATCGGATCCGGGAATGATCGCTAACGTTGCCGGCCTCCTTCTCAAATACCGCACCATCCTGCTGACCGCCTGCGTGCTCGGAGTCGGCCTCGGGCTCTTTGCCGCTCATCGCCAGAGCCGGGCGTACCTCGCTGTCGCAGTCATCCAGTTACCCGGCGGCCGAGTCTCCCTCCCCGGGATAGACGCGGACAACTCCTCCGCGCCATCTCCATCCTTCATCCAGGAAGCCTCCACCATCAAAGACGACCAGACCCTCGATCGGGTTATCTCCGATCTCCATCTGGCCGAGAACGGAGCCTTCCTCCAGCTCCAACTCCCCACCCACCCCGATCCCGAGCAACGAGCCGAACTCCACGACAGAGCCCTTACCCGGCTTCGCGACCAAATCCGCATCCAGGTTGTCGGTAACGCCAATCTTCTGCGCCTCTCCTTCGAGAGCCCCGACCCCAGGCTCGCCGCTGCCGTCATCAACCACGTGATCGACGACTTCGCCGACGGACGCTACAAGTTTCGCTACCAGGAGTCTCAGCAGGCCACCGCGTTCATGGGTCCGCGCCTGGCAACCCTCGCGAACCAGGTGCAGCAGCAACAACTCGACCTGCTGCATCTGCAACAGGAGCTCGGCTCGACCGGGCTCCAATCCAGGCAGGCTCATCCCGACGACGCCTTCAAGCAGCTCGTCGATAATGACGTTCGCGCTCGCCTCAGCCGCATCGCCACGCAATCCAGACTCGATCTGCTCCGATCAAGCGCGGAGATGTTGCCCGCAGCTGCCGCAACCCCGGCACTCCCCTCAACTTTGGCCGGAAACATAGTCCCCTCCTCAATCCCATCCGACAGCTCCCCCATCAGTGACGCCGCCGACCATCGCGACACCAGCACCTCGCTTCGGCTTGCGCTCGACTCTGCCCAGCAACAAGCCGCCCTGCTCTCCGCCACTCTCGGTCCCCAGCATCCCAGCCTGCAAGCCGTCACCGCCCGGGCTGCAGCGCTGCAGTCCAGCCTGGATCTCGAACGCCGCAGCCTCCTCGCCGCAGCCTCCGCCGACGAAAAACTTGCAGCCCTCCGCGAGCACGAGGTCGCCTCTCAGCTCGACCAGCGCAACCATCAAAACGCGGCCCTCGCACCCGTCGCGCTCCAACGCGACGCCGTGCAGCGCGACTATCTGTTCTCGCGCGCGCTCTACCTGCGCTTCCTTTGGCGGCTCCGCATCGCATCCATCTCCAAGGCCTTCCAAAGCGCCGACGTCACCATCGTCGATCGTGCCACCGTCTATCGCTCGCGCGTCATCAAGCCCAGCTGGACCTTCATCGCACGTTACCTCGCGATCACCCTCGTCGCCGCCGCATTCCTCATCTTTCAACTGGAACGAAGCTCCGGCGCCATGCACCAGCGGCTCGCCTCCCTGGAAGGCGTTACCGGTCTGCGGGTCCTCAGCACGGTCCCCTGGACCGACCGCCTCTCGCTCCCGCAGCTCATCTCCGCGCTCAAACCCGCCTCCGATTCACGCGACCCCGTAGGAGACCAGAGCGAACCGCAATCCGCAGCGCAGAACGCCTACCTGGAGTCCATCTTCGAGCTTCGTGCTCTCCTCGGCTTCCGGCTGGATCAACAGCCTGCCGGCCGCATCATTCTGTTCACCAGCGCCGTTCCCTCCGAAGGGAAGACCACCCTCAGCACCAGCCTGGCGATCGTCCTCTCGCGCCGCGGACAACGCGTCCTGCTGATCGATGCCGATCTCCGCAAGCCCTCCGTGCAGCGCGTCCTACGGCTCTCCGGCCGCCCGGGTCTCAGCACCCTCCTCAACGGCAAGTCCGCCTTGTCGGAGGCCCTCCAGCATCTGCCCGGCATCCCCACCCTCGACATTCTCGGCAGCGGCCCCATTCCGCCGGAAACCACAGATCTCCTCACCTCCCCGCAGATGCAGCAGCTTCTTAGCGATGCCGCCGGCACCTACGACCACGTCATCATCGACTCGCCGCCGATCCTCGCCGTCACCGACTCCCTCCTCATCGCGCAACTGGTCGACGCCGTCGTCTGGGTCGTCAAAGACCGCAAGGTGGGGCACCCCGGCCTTCTCCGTGCCCGCTCGCTGCTCGAAAACGCCGGAGCTCCAGTCGTCGGGATCGCCGTCAACTCCATGCAATCCCGCCCTGCTAAGCTCTCCCAGCAGCCCTCTTCCAGCGCTCTGCAACGCTTCCGCCGAGCCTGAATCCATTCCTCCCAACAGGCAAGGGCCAAGTCTTCCACACAATCATCCGGCCGTCACATTCTGCGCAAGCTCCCACCGTAGACTGCTAGCAGAAGGCCATCGCCTCCGGAGCCGAACCTTGCATTCTCTCCTTCGCTCGCCCCACGCAGCGCTTCTGTCCGCGGCAACCCTCCTGCTCGCCGTCACCTGCGCCTCAGCGCAAACCGTTCCCTCCGCAGGTCCTTTGGTGACAGCGCCTCCCGCGACCACCGGCGAAGTCGGCCATTGGGCCACCGACATCGCGCACGAGCCCAGCCTCTCGCCCGAGATGAAGCTCAAGCTCCTGCGCCAGCACATCAAGTACGTCTTCATCCTCTTCCAGGAAAACCGCTCCTTCGACTTCTACTTCGGCACCTACCCCGGTGCCTACGGCCTCTTTTCGCAGCCGGAAGCCCAGACCGCCGGTTTCGACCAGCCCATCGTCAATCTCGACGGCACCGTCACCACCGTCCAGCCCTTCCGCATTCCCGCGGCCGTCACCGACGCCAACGGCAAGTCCGTCCCCATCTATCCCACGGACATCGCCTCGTTCGACCACTCCCACGTCGGCCTCGCCCGCAAGCTCGATCTCGACACCGACGGCACAGCCCGCAACGACCAGTACTCCCTCGCCGAAGAGCACGTAAAGCTCGTCGACGGCAAGCCCGACAAGCTCCCCACGCTCGAACGCAAGCAGTTCGGCGAGCTCGTCATGGCGCACGTCGACTGCGACGCCGCGCCCTTCCTCTGGCAATATGCCGACCGCTTCACCCTCTTCGACCGCTTCTTCGATACTGTCATCGGACCCTCCGGCCCCAACGCCATCGCCATGATCGCCGGACAATCCGGCGAAACCCAGTGGATGCTCCACCCCGAGATGGCCAAGGGCGAACACGGCACCTCCATGCCCGTCGTCGGCAACGACCGCCCCTACTGGAGCCTCGCAGAAGACGCCAGCGGCGCGCCCGCCAAGCCCGTGCCCAACCCCGAAGCCCACCCGCAGCGCAACCTCACCTTCGCCACACTCCCGCTCTCCTTCATGGGCGACACCATCGAGAAGACCACCGCCGCCGACTACAACCCCGCCTTCGACCTCATGGACGTTCAGCAGGACATCCACAAGATCGCCGGTCACGGCGTCCCCGCCATCCACTGGGGCTGGTACCAGCAGGGCTACGCGCACGAGACCAACGATGCACCCGGCGTCGCTGCGCACAAGGGCTATGTCGCGCACCACAACGGCCCGCAGTACTTCGGCTACATCGCGGATAATCCCCTCGCCTCAGCCCACATGCACAGCTTGAGCCAGTTCTTCTCGGACGTCGCCGCCCGCAGGCTCCCACCCTCAGGCGTCTTCTACGTGCGCGGCGGCTTCGGCAACATCCACGGTCTTCCGCCCGCAGACCCCAATCCCCAACTCGCCACCGTCTTCAACGGCAACGACGACCATCCCGGCTACTCCGACTCCGGCATCTCCGAAGCCTTGCTCGCCAAGGAGATCAACGCCATCGCCGCCAGCCCGTACTGGCCCGAAAGCGCCATCTTCATCGCCTACGACGAGACCGACGGCCTCTACGACAACGCCCAGCCGCACATCCGTTCGCACGACGCCGGCGGCCTGCCGCTCGATCAGGGCCCGCGCATCCCCTTCCTTCTGATCTCCCCATACGGCGTCTCCCACGGCATCTCGCACGAGCCCACCGAACACAGCTCCATCATCCGTTTCGTCGACACCCTCTTCCATCTCATCCCGCTCGCCGACCTGCCCGATGAAGCCAAGGGCCGCGCTATCGGCCGCGACCAGTTCCACCAGGACTACCTCGGTCCCGCGGACGACCAGACCCCCGGCGTAGGCGACCTCTTCTCCGGCTTCGACAACGCGCGTCTCCTCGGCAAGAAGAAAACCCTCCCACCTACCTACGCCGAAATCCCTGAAGCCACCGTCAACACCTTCCCGCACGTGAACGGCGAGGGCTGCAAGGTCCTGCACATCACTCCCACCGACACCGGCAAGCCCAACCCCGTCCCCGCCGACTTCAACCCGCGCCCCGACACCACCCCCGGCATTCCCACCTCCGGCAACTGGACTCCATGAATCTGTTCCAAGTTCTGCTGCTTCTCCTCTTTGTTACCGGAACCCTCCCGTGCCCCATTCATCGCGCACTCTGCGATGAGTGGGAACCACAGCGCTCGATGGCCACCCCACCCACCAGCCCAACCATAACCGCAATCCGCAAAGCCAACGCCCTCACCTGCGGCATCAACCAAAGCGAAGCCGAATACAACATCACCGACCAGCACGGCCCCCGCGTCGCCTTCGACCAGGACCTCTGCCGCGCCGTGGCCGCCGCCATCCTCGGGCCGCACGCCCGCACCGCCGTCAGGGGCTTCCCCGACAATGACACCGCACTCGCCGCGCTCCGCGCCCACGAAGTCGACCTCATCCCAACGATCAGCGACGACTTTACCCACGCCACCGCACCCGGCATCACCCTCTCGCGCCCTGTCCTCATCGACGCCCAGGGCTTCCTCGTCCTCAAATCCTCCGGCATCACCAAACCCGAAGACCTCGTCCACAACAAGATCTGCTTCCTCACCGGCACCGAAGCCGAACTCCACCTGCACACCTGGTTCGACCGCCAGAACCTGGCCATCCTGCCATTCCCCTTTCAGGAAGAAGGCGAGATGGAGGCCGCCTTCGTCACCAACAACTGCGCCGCCCTCTCCGGCGACCTCACCCGCCTCGCCAACACCCGCGTCGCCTTCGCCAGCCGCGCCAGGGAGTACGCCATCCTCCCGCAGGCCATTGCACTCGACCCACTCGCCATGGCCTCCCGCTCCGACGACCTCACCTTCACCAACCTCCTCAACGCCACCATCAGCATCCTCCTCGAAGCCGAGGAACTTGCCGGCACCCCGAAATCTGACCCCCAAATGCAGCGCCTCCTCGGCCAATCCCACGAGCTCTCCACGCCCTTCGGCCTCGCCCCAGACTGGCCAGCCAACGTTCTCGCCACCACCGGCAGCTACGCCGAAATTTACACCCGCACCCTCGGCGAAGCCTCCCCTCTCAAACTCCCCCGCGGCCTAAACGCCCTCTGGAACCACGGCGGTCTCCTCTACCCCACCCCCCTCCAGTAAGCGCCTTTACTCAAGAACTCTTCACTCTCTACTCACGAAATAAGCTGTCAGCTCAAAGCTAAAAAGCTTACAGCTCACGAAAACAATCCCGCCGTCTACTGTTGGAACGCTCCCCACCTCATCGAGCGCAATCGTTTCACCTCTCGAAACAACCTCGTGACGCCCACCCGGTAACCTGCTAAAGTGGGTGCGTCAAGCGAACGCCCTTCCATGACGAGTCCAACCTACCTGCCGATCGTCGTCCTGCTCCTCGGCGGACTCGTCTTTGCCATCGCACCGCTCGGCCTCGCCTGGCTCTGGGCCAGAAAATTCTCCGCAAATAAACCAGGCCCCACCAAAAATCAGGTCTACGAGTGCGGCCTCGAATCAACCGGCGACGGCTGGACCCAGTTCAAGCCCGCATACTACCTCTACGCCCTCGTCTTCCTCATCTTCGACGTCGAAGCCGTCTTCCTTTTGCCCTTCGCCGTAGCCTTCGGACGCTTCTCGCTCCCCGAGTGCCTTGCCATGCTGGTTTTCCTGCTTTTGCTCGTAGAAGGCCTAGTTTGGGCCTGCCAGAAGAACGTCCTCACCTGGACGTAGCCGCGGCAGCGCCCCACATCGTCAACCGAACAGGCGGACACACCGCCCGAGGCTCCGCTGCATGGATCAAACGCTCCGAGATGAGGTCGCGCGACAGGGTGTCGTCGTCACCACTCTTCAGGAAATCTACAATTGGGGCCGCAAAAGTTCGCTCTGGCCGCTCAACTTCGGCCTCGCCTGCTGCGCCATCGAGATGATCGCCACCACCATGGCGCGCTACGATCTCGCCCGCTTCGGCGCCGAAGTCTTCCGCCCCTCGCCCCGCCAGGCCGACCTCATGATCGTCTCCGGCACCGTCACCAAGAAGATGGCGCCCGTCGTCGTCCGCCTCTACAACCAGATGCCCGAGCCCAAATACGTAATCGCCATGGGCGCCTGCGCCATCTCCGGCGGCCCGTTCTCCAGCGGCTACAACGTTTTAAAGGGTATCGACCGCTGCATCCCCGTCGACGTCTACATCCCGGGCTGCCCCCCGCGCCCTGAAGCCCTCATCGACGCCTTCCTCATGCTCCAACGCCAGATCGAAGCCCAGCACCTCACCGGCGCTGATCGCCCGCGCCACCTCAACGCCGAACAGCCCAGCGAGTTCCCCATTCCCGCCATGGGCCCGCACAACCTCGTCCCCATGCCCAACCGCGACGGCTGGCAGGAACGCCTCGTCAACATCACGCTTCCCGACACGGACAACTGCACGGAACCCGCGCACGGATGAACCTGGAACTCCTCAAAGTCGAGCTCGAAGAACAAATCCCCGGCTGCACGCTGGAGATCATCCCCAATGGCAGCCCGTCCGGCCAGCATTCGCTGCTCATTGACCCAGCCCACGCACCCGCCATCGCTCTCTACCTTCGCGACCGCGCCAGCACCCGCTTCGAACACTGCTCGAACGTCACCGGCGTCGACTGGCCGCTCAAAACCGTCACGGCCAAGATCAAAGTGAAACGCGAGATCGACGGCGTCGAAAAACAAGTCGAAGAGCTCGAAACCACCACCTCCGGCGACTACCTCGAAGCCGTCTATCATCTCTTCTCGATCTCCTCGCGTACCGGACCCTTAGTCCTCCGCCTGCGCACGCAGGACCGCACCGCCAACACCCGTCTCCCATCTCTCACCCCCATCTGGCGCGCCGCCGAGTACCAGGAACGCGAGATCTTCGACCTCTACGGCATCCACTTCGACGGCCACCCCGACCTTCGCCGCCTGCTCATGTGGGAGGAGTACGAAGACCACCCCATGCGCCGCGACTACCACAACCCCGACCCCGAAGAAGAGGCCGCGTCGCTCGAAGACTTCATGGCGCGCCGCGCCGCCCAGGGGGTCGTATGAACACCTTCCCCGGCACCGAGCCCAACCTGCTCGAGCAATCCATGGAGGCAGGCCACGAAAAGCAGCTCCTTGAGCTCTCCATGGGCCCGCACCACCCCTCCACCCACGGCGTCTTCCGCATGAACGTCGTGCTCGACGGCGAAACCGTCGTCCGCCTCAAACCCGTCTTCGGCTACCTCCATCGCAACCACGAAAAGATCGCCGAGAGCGAATCCTACCTCGGCTGCATGCCCTACACCGACCGCCTCGACTACATCTGCTCGCTCACCAACAACTGGGCCTACGCCCTCGCAGTCGAAACCCTCGCCGGCATCAAGGTTCCCGAACGCGCCGAGTACGTCCGCGTCATCACCGCCGAGCTCACCCGCCTGCAAAACCACTCCTGCCTCGTCGGCTTCCTCATGCAGGACATGGGCGCCAGCGGCACACCACTCATGTACGCCTTCCGCGAGCGCGAAAACATTCTCGACCTCTTCGAGTCGCTCACCGGCTCGCGCATGATGTGCGATTACATGCGCTTCGGCGGATGCCGCGTCGACCCCTCCGCGGCATGGCTCGCCCAAGCCGCAGCAATCGTAGCGCGCTTCCCCAAATTCCTCGACGAGTTCGAGCGGCTGCTCGCCACCAACGAAATTCTGATGGCCCGCACCCAGGGCGTCGGCGTCGTCACCACCGCGCAGGCCATCAACGCCGGCATCACTGGACCCATGGCCCGCGCCTCCGGCCATAACTACGATCTGCGCAAGGTCGACCGCTACGGCATCTACGATCGCTTCCCCTTCCGCGTCCCGCTCGGCGACCACGGCGACGTCTACGACCGCTACATGATCCGCATCCTCGAAATGCGCGAGTCGCTCGCCATTCTCAACCAGGCCCTGCGCGAGATCCCCGCCGGCCCCATCCAGGACCCCGCCACCAAGCTCCGCGGCTTCCGCCCCAAGCCCGGCGAAGCCTACGGCCGCATCGAATCGCCCAAAGGCGAACTCGGCTTCTACCTCATCAGCGACGGCTCACCCAACCCCTATCGCTACCGCGTCCGCCCACCCAGCCTCATCAACCTCACCCTGCTCGAAGACATGTGCCTCGGCCGCAACGTTGCCGACATCGTCATCATCCTCGGCTCCATCGACATCGTTCTCGGCGAGGTAGACCGCTAATGCACCAGCCCTCCGCCGTCCCCACCAGCGAGCGCCTTCGGGTGGAAGCGTGGGGCTTCAGCCCCACGAATCAACACCACCTCCAACCAGGGGCTTTAGCCCCGGCCCACGGAGGTTCCCCATGCTAGGCTCCGGCATCCTCAAAGGCCTCACCGAAACCGCACGCAACTTCCTCGGCAGCTACTTCGACAAGGACCGCCTCACCACCGTCCAGTTCCCCGAAGAACGCATCCCCGTCATGGAAAACGCGCGCGTCTTTCCCTTCCTCGTCTACGACGGCCCCGACCCCGAAGCCGGCCTGCGCTGCGTCTCCTGCCAGATCTGCGAGAAGGAATGTCCCCCCAAGTGCATCGTCATCGAGAAATCCAAAGATAAGAAACCCGACGCCGTCGGCAAACCCCAGTTCTACCCCGCCGTCTTCAACATCGACATCTCCGTCTGCATGAGCTGCCAGATCTGCGTCGAGGTCTGCCCCTTCGAAGCCATCAAGATGGACACCGCCTTCGAGCTCTCCACCACCGATCGCTACGGCGGCCTGCTCATGACCAAGCAAAAGCTCTATCGCTCGAACGAGTACTACAACGAGATTCACCCCACCGAAGCCGCTGCCGTCGACTCCGCATTTGCCGAAGCCCGCACCGCCGCCGAACTCAAAGCCAGGCAAGCCGCCGAAGCCAAAGCCGCCAAACCCGCACACGACTCAAGCTCATAACCTAACCGCTTCAAGCTCACACGTTTCAAGCTCACAACCTAAATGTTTCAAGCTGACAGCTCACAGCTTTAAAGCTCACAGCTCCCGAAAAACAGCTCTTCCAACCAACACCGCACCCGCTCCAAAACCGCCACCAAGGTAGCGCTCCATGCCTGAAACCGCAGCCTTCAAACTCGACCAGATCTTCGTCATCCTGAAGCACGCGATCCTGCATTACATTCCCGCGCCCCTCACCCCCATCGCCTCGGCCATCCTCTCTGTCGTCCCGCTCCTTATCGTCTTCCCCTCGCTCTTCGCCATCACCACCGTGCTCGAACGCAAAGGCCTCGGCCGCATCCAGAACCGGCTCGGCCCAAATCGCGTCGGCCCCTTCGGCTTCCTGCAGCCCGCCGCCGACGGCATCAAGTCGCTCACCAAGGAAGACATCATCCCGCGCGACGCCGACCACCTGGTCCACCTCTGCGCGCCCATCCTTATTACGGTCGCCTCGTTCCTCGGCTTTGCTGTCATCCCCATCGGCCGCAACATGGTCGTGGCCAATCTCGACTCCGCCCTGCTCTACTTCTTCGCCATCGGCTCGCTGATGGAAGTCGCAGTCTTTATGGCCGGCTGGTCAAGCAAGAGCAAGTACTCGCTCCTCGGAGCCATGCGCGCCATCGCCCAGATGATCTCCTACGAGATGCCGCTCGTGCTCTCCTCAGTCGTCGTCATCATGTCCGCCGGCTCGCTCTCCACCGTCTCGATCGTCAACGCGCAATCCGGCTACACCGGCATCTTCCCCCACTGGTACCTCTTCACCCCGTGGGGCATCGCCGGCTTCATCCTCTTCATGATAGCCGCCTGCGCCGAGGCCAATCGCAGCCCCTTCGACCTCCCCGAAGGCGAATCCGAGATCATCGCCGGCTACTACATCGAGTACTCCGGCTTCAAGTTCGCCCTCTTCTTCCTCGGCGAGTACCTCGGCATGTTTGCCACCTCAGGCCTCGCGATCACGCTCTTCCTCGGCGGCTGGACCGCGCCGTTTTCCTTCCTCACCTTCATCCCGTCCTACCTCTGGTTCTTCGCAAAGCTCCTCGTCCTCATCGCCGGCTTCATCTGGGTGCGCGGCACCATGCCCCGTCTCCGCATGGACCAGCTCATGAACTTCGCCTGGAAGTTCATGCTGCCGCTCGCCCTCATCAACATCGTCGTCGCGGGTGCCTGGCACTTCATGCCGCCCGGCGTCATCCGCTGGATCACCCTGGCACTCGTCCTCGCCGCCTCCTGGGTTCTCCTGGGTCGCGGCATCACCCAAAAAGTTCGCTACACCGCCCGCACCTACCGCTACGCCACCTAAGCCCCAACTCTCTACAAAAAAGTCTTAACTCTCTACTCACGAAGTCAAGAAAATGCTCACGCATCGGTTATAAAGTTTCAACCCCAAAACACCAGCAAACCCAGCACCGAACGAGAAGCCCGCCAAAGAATGTCCATCGTCTTCCTCATCCTCGCCGCCCTCACCCTCCTCGGCACCGCCGCGGCGATGACCCTCAAGAATCTCGTCCACTGCATCCTCGCCCTCATGCTCGGGCTCCTCGCGCTCGCCCTCATCTACCTGCAGCTCGGAGCCCAGTTCGTCGGCTTCACCCAGGTCATCGTCTACGTCGGTGCCGTCGCTATCCTCGCCATGTTCGCGATCATGATGACTCGCAGCGCCCACGAAGGCGAAAGCACGCCCAACGAGAAACCCTCCCGTGCCCCATTCATCGCAGCACTTGGCGATGAGTGGGGTTCCACCCTCTCCGGCATCGCGATCGCAGCCGCGATCTTCATCCTCCTGGCCTGGGCCTTCGCGCACGGAACCCCATCAACCCTGAGCCACACCCAACCCCCCACCGCCTCCGTCCAGCAAATCGGCGACGCCCTCATGCACCGCTTCGCCGTCCCCCTTGAGATCATCGGCCTGCTCCTCACCGCCGCCCTCATCGGCGCTGGCGTCATAGCCCTCGACGATAGAGAAGGTGCCCGATGAACCCACTCACCGCCTGCCTCCTGCTCTCATCGTTCCTCTTCGCCATCGGCCTCGCTGGCGCGCTCACCCGCCGTAACGCCATCCTCGTCCTCGTCGGCATCGAGCTGATGCTCAACGCCGCCAATCTCAACTTCATCGCCTTCTGGCGCTTCGGCCCACATCCCGAAGCCATGACCGGGGTTTTATTCACCCTCTTCTCCATCTCCGTAGCCGCCGCCGAAGCCGCCGTCGGCCTCAGCATCATCCTCGCTGCCTACCGCAAGTTCCGCACCACCCACCTCGACCAGATCGCGACCCTCAAGGGATGACCAAACCCATGCGCATCCCGTTCGCAGCACAGAAAACTCCGTGCCCCATTCATCGCAGCATCATCGCGATGAGTGGGCCCACCCCCAAACCCAACCGCCTGGCAGGCTCCCGGCAACCCACCCCACCGTGCCCCATTCATCGCAGCATCATCGCGATGAGTGGGTCCACCCCCAAACTCACCCCACCCAACGGAGCCAGATGACCTTCATCGTCCGCAACCTCTGGCTCATCCCCACGCTGCCGCTCTCGGCCGCCGGCCTCATCGCCCTGCTCAAGCAGCGCGTCCGCATCCCAGCCGCCGCGCTCGCCATCGGCTCCATGTTCGCGAGCTTCCTCCTCGCCGTCGTCGCGTTAGCCCACGTCCTCACTCAACGAGCCCAGGCCCAGCCCACCCTCGAAGTCGTCAACTTCGACTGGCTCCAGTTTGGAACCCAGACCCTCCAGCTCGGCTGGATCCTCAACCCCCTCACCGCGCTCATGCTCGTGATGGTCACCTTCGTCGGTCTGCTCATCTTCCTCTACAGCGCCGGCTACATGGCTCACGACGAAAACTTCACCCGCTTCTTCTGCTTCCTCGCGCTCTTCGCCGCGGCCATGCTCGGCGTCATCATCGCCAACTCCCTGCTCCTGCTCTTCATGTGCTGGGAGATCGTCGGCCTCACCTCCTACCTCCTCATCGGCTTCTGGTTCCACAAACCCGAAGCCGCCGCCGCCGCCAAAAAAGCCTTCCTCGTCACCCGCATCGGCGACCTCCCCTTCTTCCTTGGCATGATGTGGCTCTACTCCGCCACCGGCACCCTGCTGTTCTACAACCACGGCGCCGGTTGCCTCGAAGCCCCCGCCCTCCAGCACCTTGTCACCCAGGTAGGCCCCTTCGCCGCCAGCACCGCTATAGCCCTCCTCATCTTCTCGGGAGCCGCCGGCAAATCCGGCCAGCTCCCCCTCCACGTCTGGCTGCCCGACGCCATGGAAGGCCCCACCCCGGTCTCCGCTCTCATCCACGCGGCTACCATGGTCGCCGCCGGCGTCTTCCTCGTAGCCCGCGTCTACCCGCTCATGAGCGCCGAACCTGGCGCTCTCCAGGTCGTCACCTGGATCGGCGCCCTCACCGCCGTCTTCGGCGCTCTCGCCGCCGTAGCCCAGTTCGACATCAAGCGCATCCTCGCCTACTCCACCGTCTCGCAGCTCGGCTACATGATGATGGGCCTCGGAGCCGGCGGCGTCTCCGTCGGCATGTTCCACCTGCTCACCCACGCCTTCTTCAAGGCGCTGCTCTTCCTCGGCGCCGGCTCCGTTATCCACGGCTGCGCGGGCGAGCAGGACATCCGTTCCCTCGGCGGCCTGCGCAAATCCATGCCCGTCACCTTCGTCACCTACACCATCGGCATGCTCGCCCTCAGCGGCTTCCCGCTCCTCTTCTCCGGCTTCTGGAGCAAGGACGAGATCCTCCACGCCGCGCACGCATGGCCCACCTCGCAGATCCCCTTCTACCTCGGCGTCTTCGGCGCGCTCCTCACCGCCTTCTACATGACCCGCCAGGTCTACTACGTCTTCGCCGGCACCTCACGCCTCCCCGAACCGACCGAAATCGATCCCCATCACCACGCCGGCCACAGCAGCCACCACGACCACGCCCCCACCCCGCACGAATCCCCCGCCATCATGACCATCCCGCTGGCCCTCCTCGCCGCCTGCGCCATCCTCCTCGGCTTCCTCGGCACCCCCGCCTGGCCCTGGCTCCAATCCTTCCTCGAAGACACCCCCGCCCCCACCAACTTCGCCGCCTTCACCACCGACGGCTTCCTCCCGCTGCTCTTAACCTCAACCCTCGTCGTCTTCGCCGGCCTAGCCCTCGGCTGGTACCTCTACGGCCGCAAACCAATCGAATCCTCCGCCACACCCGACCCTCTCCAAGCCGCGCAACCCGCCCTCTTCAAAACCCTCGCCCACGCCTTCTACTTCGACACCCTCTACGCCCAAACCATCGTCCCGCTCACCAGCATCCTCGCCCAAACCGCTTCGATTCTCGACCTCTGGCTCTTCAACGGAGTCGTCCAACTCCTCTCCTACGCCACCCTCGCCCTCGCCCACCTCGACACCTTCTTCGACCGCACCGTCGTCAACGCCGGCTTCGACCTCGGCACCCAGACCGTCGCCACCTCCGGCCGCCTGCTCGCCCACCTGCAGGCCGGACGCATCCAGCTCTACCTAAAATTCCTCGCCGCCGCCGCCATCCTCCTCATCGCACTCCTCCTCTGGGGAGGCGCCCGTTGACGCACCTCCCACTCCTCACCCTCCTGACCTTCCTCCCCGCCGCCGCCGCCCTGCTCCTCTTCGCGCTCCCCCGGCGCAACGCCCGCTGGACCGCCCTCCTCTCTGCGCTCCTCAGCCTCTTCCTCGCCCACGTCCTCTGGCACCACTTCAACTCCGCCAGCGGCCTCATCCAGTTCGAAGAACTCCACCCCTGGATCCCCGCCCTCCACGCCGACTACCACGTCGGCATCGACGGCCTCGGCCTCCTCATGCTCCTCCTCACCGCCATCGTCACCCCCATCGGCATCTTCGCCAGCTGGCACATCGGCGCCCAGCACCCCGACAAAAACCAGAAACTCTACTTCGCCCTCATCCTCCTCCTCCAAACCTGCCTCTTCGGCACCTTCACCGCGCTCAACTTCATTCCCTGGTTCCTCTACTGGGAGCTCGGCCTCATCCCCGCCTTCTTCCTCATCTTCCTCTACGGAGGCCCCAAAGCCCGTCTCGCCGCCACCCAGTTCCTCGTCTACACCATGGTCGGCAGCATCACCCTCCTGCTCGCCTTCCTCGCGCTCTTCCAGTTCACCGGCACCTTCGACTTCACCCTCCTCGCCCACCTCGCCGCCACCCACGCCCTCCTGCCCGCAACCCTCTCGCACCAAACCGCGCTGCTCCTCTTCCTCGCCGCCTTCCTCGGCTTCGCCGTCAAGGTCCCGCTCATCCCCTTCCACACCTGGCTCCCCGCCACCTACGCCGAAGCCCCCACCGGCACCACCATCCTGCTCACCGGCGCCATGTCGAAGATGGGCCTCTACGGCTTCCTCCGCATCCTGCTCCCGCTCTTCCCTGGCCAGCTCGCCGCCCTGCGCACCCCGCTCCTCTGGCTCGCCGTCGCCACCATCGTCCTCTCCGCCTTCGCCGCGCTCGCCCAGCAGGATCTCAAGCGCATCTTCGCCTACTCCTCCATCAACCACCTCGGCTACTGCCTCCTGGCCGTCTTTGCGTTAGCAACCCAGGGACAACAACCTACCCAGCAAGCCGCCGCGCTCGACGGCGTCTTCCTCCAGATCTTCAACCACGCCCTCACCGCCGCCACCGTCTTCTTCTGCATCGCCATGCTCGAACAACGCTCCAACGGCGCGCGCCTCCTCACCGACTTCGGCGGCCTCCGCAAACCCGCCCCCGTCTTCGCCGGCCTCATGGGCATCGCGCTCTTCTCCTCGCTCGGGCTCCCCGGCCTCAACGGCTTTCCCGGCGAATTCCTCATCTTCAAAGGCGCCTTCCCCCTCGCCACCTGGGCCACCAGCCTCTCCGTCATCGGCCTCATGATCACCGCCGTCTTCATCCTCGGCGTCATCCAGAAGGTCTTCTCCGGCCCCGTCAACCCCGCCTACGCCACCATGCCCGACCTCACCCTCCGCGAGCGCCTCGCCCTCGCCGGCCCCATGGCCCTCATGTTTCTCCTCGGCCTCTACCCCCAGTTCATCCTCGGCGTCGTCAACCAGACCGCCGTGCACCTCCTCCAGGGGGTCCGCTAATGCCCACCCCAAGCCTCGCCTGGACCATCTACCTCTCGTTCGCCGGCGCCCTCCTCTGCCTGCTCATCCCGCCCGCACGCACCACCCTCCTCCGCACCATCGCCCTCATCACCGCCACAGCCGGATTCTTCCTGGCACTTCTTCCCTTCCTTCACCACCCCACCGGCCTGCCCCAAACCATCACCGACACGCCCTGGATTTCGACCCTCGGCATCTCCTACCACCTCGCCGCCGACGGCATCTCGCTCGCCATGGTCCTGCTCACCGGCCTCATCGCCATCTCCGGCGTCCTCTTCTCCTGGAACATCACCCATCGCCTCAACGAGTTCTTCGCCTTCTACTTCCTCCTCATCGGCGCCACCTACGGCGTCTTCCTCGCCTGGGACGTCTTCCTCCTCTTCGTCTTCTACGAGATCGTCGTCATCCCCAAGTACTTCCTCATCGCCATCTGGGGCTCCACGCGCAAGGAGTACGCCGCGATGAAGCTCGTCCTCTACTCCTTCGCCTCCAGCGCCCTCGTCCTCATCGGTCTCATCGCAGCATTCGTCGCCGCCGGCTCCCGCACCATGTCGCTCGAAGCCCTCGCCGCCCATCCCTTCACCCCGCACTTCCAGATGCTCGCCTTTCCCCTCGTCTTCCTCGGCTTCGCCGTCCTCGCCGGCATCTTCCCCTTCCACACCTGGGCGCCCACCGGCCACGTCGCCGCCCCCACCGCCGCCTCCATGCTCCTCGCCGGCGTCGTCATGAAGCTCGGCGCCTACGGCTGCCTCCGCGTCGCCATGACGCTCTTCCCCCGCGGCCTCGACCCCTGGGGCTTCCACATTCTTGGTCTCGGCTCCTGGCGCTCCGTCTTCGCCCTCCTCGCCGTCATCGGCATCGTCTACGGCGCGCTCAGCGCGCTCGTCCAGAAGGACTTCAAGTTCGTCATCGGCTACTCCAGCGTCAGCCACATGGGCTTCATCCTGCTCGGCCTCATGACCCTCAACACCATCGGCCTCACCGGCGCCATGGTCCAGATGGTCTCGCACGGCATCCTCGCCGGCCTGCTCTTCGCCGTCGTCGGCCGCATGGTCTACGCGCGCGCCCACACCCGCGACCTCGACAAACTCTCTCCCTTCAACCTCGCGCGGCTCATCCCCTTCGCCGCCGTCACCTTCGTCCTCGCCGGCATGGCCTCCATGGGACTCCCCGGCTTCTCCGGCTTCATCGCCGAATCCATGATCGTCGTCGGCGTCTGGCGCGCGTACCCCGCGCTCGTCTTCGTCGTCGGCTTCGGCATCCTCATCGGCGTCGTCTACATCTGGCGCGCGATGCAGCAGGCGTTCTTCGCCAAACCCCTCGCGCCCATTGCCGAACCCGGTCACCCAGTCGAACCCGTCACGTTGCCCGAGAAACTCGGCGCCGCCCTCCTCATCGCCGCCAGCGTCACCGTCGGCCTCTACCCGCAGTTCCTGCTCAACGTCATCGTGCCCGCCCTGCACTCCCCACTCTTCCACGGCCTGGCCCTGAACGGAGGCCGTTGATGGAATCCCTCAACTACCTCCAGTTCTTCCACATTGCCTTCGCCCAGGTCGTCGTCGTCGCCGTCGCGCTCATTATCCTCGCCCTCGACCTCATCCTTCGCAAAGCCCCCCTTCGTTACCGCCGCCAGGCCGCCTGCGGTGCCGGAATCGCCGTCTGCGTCGCCGCCATCGTCGATCTCGCCCAAACCACAGGCCAAACCACAGTGCTCCACGGCGTCCTGGTCGCCGACCCGCTCACCCGCTTCATCCAGATCATCCTCCTCGCCCTCACCATCCTCGTCCTGCTCATCTCCATCGACTCAGACTTCACCCCGCACCTCGGCGAGTACGTTCTCCTCCTCCTCTTCGCCACCGTCGGCATGATGTTCCTCGTCGCCACGCAGGACTTGCTCGTAATCTTTGTCTCGCTCGAACTCCTCAGCCTCTGCCTCTACCTCCTCACCGGCTTCGACAAGCCCAATCCCCGCTCCACCGAAGCCGCGCTCAAATACTTCCTCTTCGGTGCCATGTCCGCCGCCTTCCTGCTCTTCGGCTTCTCGCTCCTCTACGGCCTCTCCGGCTCCACGCTGCTGCCCGTCATCGGCGCCGCCATCGGCAAGACGCCGCTCAACCCGCTCGCCATCCTGGCCATCGTCACCACCGTCATCGGCCTCGGCTTCAAGGTCGCAGCCGCGCCCTTCCACTTCTGGGCGCCGGATGTCTACGAAGGCGCACCCACCCCGGTCGCCGGCTTCATCGCCTCCAGCTCCAAGGTCGCCAGCTTCTTCGTCTTCTTTCTCCTCATGACCGTCGGCTTCCACGGTGCCGAAGGCCAGTTGAACCTCCACCACTCGCAAAGCGGCTGGATTCCCGTCCTCGTGCTCGTCGCCGCCTTCTCCATACTCCTCGGCAACCTGGTCGCCATCGCCCAGACCAACCTGCGCCGGCTGCTCGCCTACTCCACCGTCGCCCACGCCGGCTACATGCTGCTCGCGCTACTGGGCCACTCCCCCGCCACTCTCAGCGCCCTCATCTACTACGTCACCACCTACGCCCTCACCACGCTAGGCGTCTTCGCCATCCTGCAGGTACTTGAATCCCGACCAACGGGAGGGCCAAGCGAAGCGATTGAAAGTCACGAAGTGACCGCCCCGCGCGCAGCGGGCCCGTCCGGCAGGACAGAGAACTTCGGTCTAGCCGGCCTAAGCCGTCGCTCCCCCTTCCTGGCCGCCTGCCTGGCCATCTTCCTGCTCTCGCTCGCCGGCATCCCGCCACTCTCCGGCTTCTTCGCCAAGTTCTACCTCTTCACCGCGGTCCTCGCCGCCGCGCCCGGCTCGCACCTCTTCCTCACCCTCATCGCCCTCGCCATCGCGATGTCCGCGGTCTCCCTCTACTACTACCTCCGCGTCCTCAAAGCCGCCTACGTCGCCGAACCCGACCCATCCGCCCCCCACATCCACCCACCCGTCCTCACCACCGTCACCATCGCGCTCATCACCCTGGCCGTCATCCTCCTCGGCTGCGCCCCCAACCTCTTCGTCCACTGGATCACCACCGCCGTTCAATCCATCACCACCTAAGGCGGCGTCTCTGCTTCGCCTGCCATCTTGACCTCTCTGCGTCTGGAGGAGCTTCGCGGCAGGCTCCAGCACAAAACCTCTCACACAATGGTTCCGGCGGAAGGGCACGGCTTCAGCCGTGCCGTAACAAACCACCCATAACAAACCACCCACAACGCCCCATCCTGAGCTGCTATATCCAGAAGCCTATGAGCAATCATCCCTGCTGTTCAGTAGCAACTGTCGCCTGCCATCTTGACCTCTCTGCGTCTCGAGGAGCTTTGCGGCAGGCTCCAGCACAAAACCTCTCACACAATGGTTCCGGCGGAAGGGCACGGCTTCAGCCGTGCCACAACAAACCACCCACACTCCCCATCCTGAGCGGGGCTCCGCAGCCTCACCGCGGGGCCTCGACGAAGGAGCACGTTCTTGGATATGCAAGCTTCCTGTAACCCCGTCTTCAGGGAGAAACCCTGGTGTTAGGGTAGGAACACCATGCGATCGGCAACCAGTGATGAAGCTAGACGCTACTGCAATCAGGACGACGGCCCTCGAAAGATGGCCTCTGACGGTTGCAGCGTCTTCTTCGATGTGCCCGAAGAGCATTCTTTCTTCTTGAAGTCACCCGCGGACTATCGGACGCTCGCGTTTCTATGCCAGCGGCTAGTGAATGGAGTCTACGGCGGGAACTTTCCCGGAGGGCTGGTTTGGCTTCATATGTGGAACGTTGGCGCTGACTACCTGATGCCCCTCGGTTGGCGGATCGTTGAAGATATGCGGCGCGCGAACGGTGACCAGCGCCCTCTCGACGTTGCACCAGCGCAGATCTTTAGAGAAGACGAAAAGCTTGACGTCCAACTCTTCCTCATGACGGCTTTCGGGAATGGGTGGCCCGGCTGCTTCGTACCTGCTATTGGAGACTTTGTAGTTGAGTTTCGCTCAAGTCACCGCCTGTTCTTCTATTGCGAGAACGAGGCTACTGTCAAACGCCTCTGCATTGAACTCGAAGCGTTCGAGCCGCAGGTCGAGACATAAGGTGCGTTTAAGGTGCCGTAATCCTCGAAAGTCGTTGCTATCGGCAATCACCCCACCCACTTCGGACGACGCTCTGAGCCCAGACCAAGAGCCCATGTGCTTGCGACGAATAGCCTCGCGCGCCCCGCAAAGCACTTGGGCAGGCGAAACGCTAAGGGTAAGCTAGTCCTGTACTGAGCCGACTCTCTTCGATCCTAAGTTCGAACCCGCTCCATGGAGCCACGCCATGTGCAACCAAATCGAAAGCAAAAGCCGTCCGCGACTTGAACATTTCAGCCTCCTCTTCCTGGCACTCGCCCTCTCCCTTACCCTCCTCACCCCCGCCGCCCACTCCCAATGGGCCATCGCCATCCACGGCGGCGCCGGCGAATCCGAGTGGGAGCACATGGACCCAGCCACCGCCGCCGCCTACCAGCTCTCGCTCGGCAAAGCCCTCGCCGCCGGAGCCGCCGTCCTCGAGCACCACGGCTCCTCCCTCGACGCCGTCCAGGCATCCGTCCAGGTCCTCGAGGACGACCCACTCTTCAACGCCGGCCGAGGCGCCGCCTTCGCCTCCGACGGCACCAACGAGATGGATTCCGCCCTCATGAATGGCGAAACCCTCGCCGCCGGCTCCGTCGCCGGCATCCACTTCACCCGCCACCCCGTCGCCCTCGCCCGCGCCGTCATGGAGCACACCCCCTACGTCATGATGGTCGGCGCCGGCGCCGACGCCTTCTCCCGCGCCCAAGGCCTCGAACAACAACCCCCATCCTTCTTCTTCACCGAGATGCGCTGGCAGGAGTTCGCCAAAATCTTGAAAGACAGCGGCCGCCCCATCCCGCCCCGCCCCGCCGGAGCACCACCCGCACCCACCACCCCGCAGGCCCTGCTCGAAACCGTTCCCCGCCCCTTCGCCCACCGCTTCGGCACCGTCGGCGCCGTCGCCCGCGACAGCAAGGGCCACCTCGCCGCAGCTACCTCCACCGGAGGAATGCAGGGCAAACTCCCCGGCCGCGTCGGCGACTCGCCCCTCATCGGCGCAGGCACCTACGCCAGCGATCGCTCCTGCGCCGTCTCCGGCACCGGCGTCGGCGAGTACTTCATTCGCCTCACCCTCGCCCGCGAGGTCTGCACCCTCATCGAAGAAGGCAAAACCCCGCAAGCCGCCGCCGACCAGATGATCCACACCGAACTCCCCGCCCTCAAAGGCGGCGAAGGCGGAGTCATCGTCCTCACCCAATCCGGCCCGCCCGTCTGGAGCAACAACACCCTCGGCATCTTCCACGCCCAGCAAGTCGAAGGCACCGCCCCCAAAGTCTGGGTCAAATAGCCGCTCAACCGAAAGCCCAGGAGACCAGGCTGTCCCCTCCAGAAAGCCTGTGGAAATCCTTGTCAAGGGGGTCAGGTTTCGGCAAAAGCCGCAACTCCCGTAGGCACATCAACTTACAGCAGGAAAGCCAATGTCCATTTCACCCCCCTCAGCTTGTTAAAATAGAAGTAGGGGTAAACTCATCTCCGAGTCAGCCCACTGACCACACAAGTGCCCTACCCGGCAACCCCTAAGTCCTTTCGATTGAATATTTTACCCGTAACCCGTTTCTTATGAATATTTTGCAGGCACAAAACCGGGTAAGTGATTCATTCCAGGTACTTTACGAAAAATACAGGGGGAGGGGGGGTACCCCCACCATCCCAGGACAAGGCCCAGACGATGAAAGCTCTCACCCAATGCGAACTCGACGAAGTCCTCACCAAACTCCCAAATTGGCATCTGGCCGAAGGCAAGCTGGTCCGCGACTACCAATTTCCTGACTTCGTTCAGGCCATGGCCTTCGTCAACCAGGTAGCGGAACTCGCCGAGCAGCAAAACCATCATCCCGACATCGACATCCGCTACAACAAAGTCCGCCTCGGCCTCATCACCCACGACGCGAACGGCATCACGCAACGCGACATCCGCCTCGCCACCAGCATCGACAGCCACCCGGATGCAACATCATGATCCCCGCAGCGAGCAAAAAAAGGCGCCATGAACATCTCTGTTCATGGCGGGAGGCCAGTGACGCAACTTGTGTCAGCACCGATTCGGCTGCTGAATATCTCTTGAGTGGACTGCTGCACTCACACTCAATAGATGAAGCATACATGAGAAGGGTTGCAAAATCTACTTCAATCCATATTTTTCTTTCCGAAATATACTTTTTTTCACTCCAGCCCTCATTTCGAGCTATATGGCTCAATTCAGGCCAGTTGCAAGCACCAGAATCGGTTCAACACCAGCGCAGGAACCTGAACAAATTCACAATCCCGTTTGCCATAGCTCTGAAAACCCTCGCTTCTACAGATTTTCGGACCAGCCGAAGCACCTCCTGAACCGCGAAACAACGCAGAAAGGAATATGATCTCCCCATGAAGAAGCTCTTCAGTTGTCTGGCCCTCGCATTCGTCTCCCTCGCCGCATCCGCCCAGTGGTCGAACCCCGCCGAAGACATCCCCGCCTACAACGCCGCGCCGCCTTCGCGTCCACTCCCGCCCGTCCTGCACGGCGAACAGCTCGCCGGACCCTACTTCGCCCACGATTATCAAGTCACCATCTACAAGATGGCCGCGAAGATCCCCGCCGTCCTCCACCAGGAGCCCTGCTACTGCCGCTGCGACCGCGAGATGGGCCACAACTCCCTGCACTCCTGCTTCGAAGGCACCCACGGCGCCGCCTGCTCCACCTGCATGAAGGAAGCGCTCTTCAGCTATCAGCAGACCAAAAAAGGACGCACCCCATCCCAGATCCGCACCGAGATCGAGCACGGCGACTGGATGAACGTCGACATCGAAAGGGCGTCTTTTTGACACGCTATAATGGAGTCAGTTCTTTGAGTGCCCAACGCATCGTTGGAACCAGTCCTCAAAATTGGGGGCGTCACGGCTTCGACGGGATTGCTAGCGGCAGAGAGGCATGCCGGGGTGTGAACACCCGTAATCGCTCACAAAACTATAAGTGCCGAACCTCAGTTCGCTCTTGCTGCCTAATTAGTTAGACAGCCGATCGCTCCAGCTTCGCCTACGGGCCGGTACCGATCGTCGCACAGTAGGCTGGTCCCGACTGCTCCGCCTGCGCGGAAGGGACGAGATCGATCAGGCTGGTCGACGCCGCGTCTTCGCCCGTTCTAAGCGTCGTCGACGAGATAAAGACGAACGCGGAAAAGCATGAATGCTCTCTGTTGAAGGTAGTTTCGGACGCGGGTTCGACTCCCGCCGCCTCCACCAATTCTCTTTTCAGTCCCTCCTCCCAATTCGCAGCGCAGGCAATGCGGGTTCGCTGCGATCACCGGATTGCTCGCGCACTACCCAGCCCTTCCGTCGCCCGTCTAATCTCCAGCGCACTCTATACTTGAGGTCGTATGAAGCTTTGCAGGCAGCGATGGAACACGGATGATCAAGGGCTGACGCTCGTCGAGCTCATCGTCACCGTAGCCATTGTGGGAATACTCGCTCTCGGCATCCTGCCGATTGCGCGTTTTCAGGTGAAGCGCGAGAAGGAACGCGAGCTCCGCAGCGACCTGAAGATGATGCGAACCGCCATCGACAATTACAAGGAAGCCTGCGACAAGGGCGGCTTTCTCCTGAAGAAAGATACCTACGGCTATCCCGACGACCTCGATCAGCTGACCAGCACCGTCGACGTCTCCGGCGAGAAGGTGAAGTTCCTGCGCGAGATTCCGACCGACCCCATGACTGGTAACAAAGACTGGGGAATGCGCTCCATGCAGGACGAATCCGACAGCACCTCATGGGGAGGCCAGAACGTCTGGAACGTCTACTCGAAGTCCACCGGAACCGCGCTCAACGGCACCAAGTATGCAGACTGGTAGCCAGCTCTAACCTAGCAGCGCACAATCTTCTCGGACGCAATCCCGCGCGTCGCATAACGCGTGTCGATCACCAGCCGCGACTGCGCGACAATCTTCTCGTAGTCGTACACGGAATGATCCGTCGCGATCAGAACAACGTCGTAATCCGCCAGCTCGGCCAGGCCGGGCGTTAGCTGGGTCGAGCTCATCGAAAACTCGTAATGACGCATCCCGCCGATTGTGGCGAAGAAAGGATCGTTGTATTCCACCATGGCTCCGCCATCCAGCAGCCGCTGGATGATTACGAGCGAAGGCGACTCCCGATGGTCGTCGACGTCCCGCTTGTACGCAACGCCCAGCACCAGCACACGTGCTCCACGCAACGCCACACCCTTTCTCCCCAGCGCCTTCACCGCCGTATCGACGACATACCTCGGCATCGATTCATTCACCTCACCCGCCAGCGCGATAAACCGGGTCGCAAACCCGTATTGCTTCGCCTTCCAGCTCAGGTAAAACGGGTCGACCGGAATGCAATGACCGCCTACACCGGGCCCCGGGTAGAAGGCCTGAAATCCGAACGGTTTGGTCGAAGCCGCATCAATCACCTCCCACACGTTCAATCCCATGTGCTCGCACAGCTGCTTCAGCTCGTTCACCAAGGCGATGTTCACGCAGCGATAGATGTTTTCAAGCAGCTTCGTCATCTCAGCCGCCGCCGGCGACGACATCATGATCGTGCGATGAAAGATCGTCGCGTACAGTGCCGAAGCCGCTCTCGCCGCCACCCCACCCACACCGCCAATTACCTTTGGAATCTCCCGCCGCGGGGTAACCATGTTGCCGGGATCTTCGCGCTCCGGCGAAAATGCAACCAGAACGCCATCCAGCTCGCTCTCCGCACGAACATCATCACGAAGCACACGCAGGCCGCGCGCTTTGCCGTGCCGATCGATCGTCGCGACGACGATCTCCTCCGTCGTCCCCGGGTAGGTCGTGCTCTCGAGAATAATCAACTGCCCGGCGCGAACATACGGCGCAATCGACTCCATCGTCGAGACGACGAAGCTCATGTCCGGCGTGTGATCTTCATGGAGCGGCGTTGGCACGCAGATCAGAACCGCATCCATCGCCGCGATGTTGGCAAAGTCGTCCGTCGCCGAAAAGCCGGCAGCTCGCGCCGCGTCGACATGCTCCGGCTCGATTCGATGTATGTACGAGTTCCCGCTGTTCAACGCATCGACCTTTTTCCGGTCGATGTCAAAGCCGGTCACTCGGAACCGCTCTTCGCTGAAGAGCAGCGTCAACGGCAGCCCCACGTAGCCCAGGCCGATGATGCCCACGCGGGCCGTTCGCGTCTCGATTCGCTCGAGCCACTTCTCAATGGAAACAAGGTTCTTCAAGTTGTTCGACATCCCATTTTATGCCCTTGCACTCTGATGCATTGCCAACGTGCCAGAGAAGACCTGGTCTTTGTACGCGAAGCACGCGGGTTTGTGGATTCCGTCGCGATTGAGCATCAGCGAACGGCCCATTCTACAAGCAGCTCGTTTCATCGACCGTGGTCAGCCTTCTCCGCGCGCACGGTCACGTCTACGCCATTGCTCGCGCCACTCGGCGGAGTATACTAGGGCTGTTCCCCAATCAACGCTGATCGCATTGCTAGAGGCCTCGTGCGCACACCACTGTTCATGCTGTTGTTATGCTCCGCAGCGGGCTCATCCTGCTGCGCTCAGGTTACAGATCTAGAGCCATTCGTCGGTCCCACGGCAGCCGCAAGCGGCGGCTCGACCGGGCCCATCAGCGATAAGACCGTGACCACGGCAGCCGACGCTCCGTCGTCGGACACTTCGTCGGACCACGATAGTTCCACTTACATCCCGGTGGATAGCTGGATCTACCCGGCGATGCTGCGGCTCTACTCCCTGGGCTATGCCAACACCATGTACATCAGCATGCGGCCGTATACCCGGCTCAGCCTGCTCCATATCATCGACGGCACGCGCGATCAGATCATGACCGGGGACAGCGAAGCGGCAAAAGAGATTCTCGCGGCTGTCGACGATTACCTGCGCGATGAGTCGCTCGACCCGGCCCGGCCCCGTGGAACAGTCTACGGTGCGGATACGCTTTACACCCGCGTCTCCGGAATCAGTGGGAACACGCTCCGCGACAGCTACCACCTAGGGCAGACTCTCTATAACGACTACGGGCGGCCCTACGAGCCCGGCTTCAACGCGCTCCTCGGCTTCTCAACCATCGCAGAGCGCGGCCGCTTCTCACTGTACGTGCGTGGCGAATACGAGCACGCGCCGGGGGCCGCCGGCTACTCGCAAGCCCTCTCCTCGGCTTTATCGCAGGGCGTGGGCAGGTTCACCCCCGGCGATGAGATCCCGTACAGCGGCTACAACCTGCATCAGGCCACGATTCCGACCGGACCCATCGCCGCGGCAAACCCGTTTCGCCTGCAAGAAGCGACGCTCTCCTTCCACGTCCTCGGGCATGAGATTTCGGGTGGAAAATCAGACGCATGGCTCGGTCCCGCCCAGGGTGGCGCGCTGGCGTGGTCGAACAACGCCGAGGATATCTACTCGTTCCGGATCAATCGGGTCGAGCCACTCTACATACCGCTGTTTTCCTGGCTCTTCGGCACTGTGCGCTACGACTTCATGTACGGCAGCCTGAAGGGACACACCTACCCCAACAGCCCCTACGTGCACTCCGAAATGGTGGAGATTCGCCCGACCGTCAACTCCGAAATCGGCTTTCAGCGCACGGTCATCTTCGGCGGAGAAGGACATGAACCCGTTAATCTGCACACCTTCCTGCGCAGCTTCTTCTCGCTCACGGACACCGAAGGAAGTCAACAGGTTAAGGATTCAGCCCAGGATCCCGGCGCACGATACAGCGACTTCAGCTTCTCGTGGCGCCTTCCTTTCGTGCGCAAGTACGCGACCCTACTCCTCGACTCGTTCTCTCATGACGACGTAAGCCCGATCAGCGCCCCGCGCCGCGCGGCCTATCGCACGGGTATTTATCTCTCGCAGATTCCGAAACTACCGCGGCTGGACTTCCGCGTAGAAGCAGTGACGACCGATCCCGGAGTGAGCCGAAGCTCGCAAGGAACCTTCATCTACTACGAGCAGATCCAGCACCAGGGCTACACCAACAAGGGCTTCATCCTCGGCGATTGGATTGGAAGAGAAGCCAAGGGAGGCCAGGCCTGGCTTACCTACCATCTCTCCGGCAACGAGTTCGTCCAAGTCGAATATTTGAACAAGAAAAACGAGAAGGACTTCATCCCGGGCGCCTATAACGCCACCACCAAGACCTATGGCCCCGGTGGAACCACCCAGAACCAGTTCAAGGTCGAGTTCGTGAAACGCTTCGACCACAACAATCTCGAACTCGACGCCTGGTATCAGCATGAAGGCTGGAAGGCCCCCATCTATCTTCCAGGACTGCAAACCAACAACATCGAGACCGTGCAACTGACGTTCTTCCCTGCTCTCAAATCACACTAAAGGCGCTAGACTTCTTTGAGGCACCTCGTCAGCTACAGAATTAAATTGGTGCCCGGAGGGGGACTTGAACCCCCATTCCCGCAATGGGCTACGGATTTTAAGTCCGCTGTGTCTGCCGATTTCACCATCCGGGCATCTGTGATCCGTCCCTATCCTACCCCACTTCTACTCCGCTCCGTAGCTTCTACTTCGCTCCGTAGAGCGCCCGATACAACTCACGGTTGCGCATAATTGCCTGCACGTACTCGCGTGTCTCGGAGTATGGAATCGACTCTACGAACTCCGGGATATCCTTGTAATCTCCAACCGCCATCCACTGTCGCACCGGCATATCTCCTGCGTTATAAGCCGCCAGCGCGTACTCCGGCTGCCCGCCGAACCGGTCCAGCACCTGCTTCAGATTTCGCGTCCCTAACTCCAGGTTGATCGAAGGATTGAGTAACTCCCCTGCATTGAATCCCTTCAAACCTTCCTTCTTTGCATTTTCTTTCCCAACCGAAGGCAGTAACTGCATCAAGCCGACCGCGTGCGCGGGACTTACCGCCCCCGCATTGAACTCGGACTCCTGCCGAATGAGCGAAGCGACGAGATACGGATCCAGCCCATTCCGTTCCGAATCCGTCACCAGGTCATTCCAGTAGGGCTGCGGAAAAATAATCCTCCAGTAAGCCAGCGGCACCTGGCTCGTCGGAATCGCGAAGAAAGAAATCCCCGAGTGCTTCATCGATTGCAGCGCCCGCGTATATTCTCCGAACGACGAATAGATCTCCGCCTGCGCCAGAGCTCCCCACTCGCCAGACCCCGGACTCGCAGCAATCTCCGGCGCGATATATTCATTCAGCGCGGCATTCGCCAGCAGCTTAGCCTTCACGTAATGGGGGTCGTTCTGTGGCACAACATCGGTAAGGTCTGGCACTACAGCATGACGCACCGCGAGCAGAGCCGGCGTTGGTGCAGCATCGGTCTGTGGACCTAACACCGCCAGCCTCTTTTTCGCCAGGTCGCCGTAGTAGAAGTTCGTGTAATTCGCGATCAGCGACCTGTAGTAAGCAGCCGCGTGCGAGAAATCATGCTCTTCATCCTCGTAAATACGCCCGCGCCAATACAAAGCGCTCGAAGCTTCAATCCCCGCGCCAAAACGGGTCACCTGCTCATCCATCAGGCGGGCCGCTTCGGAGTAGTTTCGCAGCCGATAGTTCATCCAGGCATTTCGCCAGTGAGAAGAAGGCGCATAGATACTATTTGGAAATCTCTCCACCAGTAACTTGTAATGGTAGATCGCCTGCGCATAATCATGCGTCAGCAGATACATGTTGCCGCCCGAGTAAAGCGCCTCTTCAAGCCACCGGCTATGGGGGTAGCGACTTACCATCTGCGCAATATCCGAGTCGTGTTCTTCGCGGTTCTTTTCTGTCCGGCTGATCTCCGCGTAAAGATAGAGCTTCAGTGCCGCCGTATCGTCGTTCGTCGCCTGCAGCTTATCCACATCGTGCCGTCCCAGATGCTTCAGCCGCAGGTCGCACACCGCGTTATAGAGCAGCAGCGCATCCTTGTCTCCCTGTGAGAGGCTCGGATCGTTCCGCAGCGAACTATATTCGTTACTCGCCTCCGAGTAGCGCTTCGCATTGAACATCTCATCCGCGTGCACCTTGCGCTCCGCCGCCGTCGGCCCCGCTCCCAGCGCGGCCAGCTGCGCCCGGGCCTGCGTCGCCTCCGCACTCAGCGGCTGCTCCACGTAGATCGAGCGATATAGAGTGACTGCCTTCGCACTCTGGCCTGCTCCCTGGTACCCCTTCGCCAGCGCCAGCTTGAAGTCCGCATGGTCCGCCTCACTCGTCCCCAGCATCGGCTCGAGCACCCTCACCGCGGCCCCGGCCTCATTCGCCGATTCATACGCATTCGCCAGCAGCAGGGGCGCGCTCACATCGAAGATGCTGTCCGGATGCCGCGTCGCGAACCCATCCAGCAGCGGAACCGCATCCCCATAATGCTGTTCGTTCACCAGCGCCTGCGCCCCCAGGTAATCGGCGTAGTCGCTCAGCGTGTTATCCGTATGCGCCGCCTCGCTGAACGCGTTCGCCGCATCGGCATAGCGGCGATCGAGCGCATACGCATGTCCCATCGCCAGGTACGCGGTCGAGGCCGCCGGCCCGGGATGCGAAGAAGCATACGCGCTCACCGCCACAAATCCCGACGGCGATCGCATCGAGGCCAACTGCTGCGCCATCGGCCGCAGCGTCGCCGAGGCAATAAACGCGCTGTTCAGCCGAATTGACTGGACCGTCAGCTCGGCCTTCTTCGCTGACTCGGCACGCCGCTCCGCCTTGGTCAGCGGCTTGCCGTGAGCGCTGCCCTGCGGCCGCTCACGTCCGGCCCGGCCCGCCTTCCCGCTCGTCTTCCCGCTGGAGGCCCGGCCCGCTTTGCCGTGACTCTTCCCGGCCTTGCCCTTGCCTGCTCCCGCATGACGGCTCGCACTCGTGCCCGTCTTCGGCTTCGCATGATCCCGTATCGTGCTTGCATAGCCCACCGCCGTCGTGCACCAAAGTGCCGACGCCGCCAGCGCAAGACACGCTTTGCTCTTACTCCTCATTCCCAGACGCGAACTCACCTTCACCACAGAACCCCACGACACCAGCCTGGTAGGCTTTCCTCCACTCTAGCTGGAAATCCCTCAAATTCCTGCCTTCTTCCTTACCAAGGCCCGTGCAACTGCACCAAGGCAGGTACGTCATCCCACTCTGGCACCTTCATTGTTACAGCAACGACGGCTCCTAGGACATCCTCGCATCGGCTTCCGAGCCCACCCGCACATTGCCGCCCAACGTCACTCCGCGTAAGATCAGTCTTACGGTTGCTCGTCGCCGACACCGCACTCCAGCGGCACGATGTGCTCCGTCGAACGTCGCAACCCTTACCTATGCCTGCTACCCAGTCCCCAGATCTGTCGCCAACCACGCCGCCAATCCCGCCGGAAGAGGTCCATCCCGACGTCGCCCTTGTCGCGCGCGTACGGGAAGGCGATGCCTCGGCATTCGAGCAGCTGATCCGCCAGTACGACCGGCAGATCTTCCGCGTCGCCCAGCACATCACGCAAAATCGCGAAGACGCCGAGGACATCACTCAGGACGTCTTCTTCAAGGCGTACCAGAAGCTGGACCAGTTTCAGGGTAACTCCAAGTTCTCCACCTGGCTCGTCCGCATCGCGGTTAACGAGTCCCTGATGCGCCTGCGCAAGCGCAAAACCTCGAAAACCGTCTCCATGGACGAGGACGTTCACACCGAAGAGGGCTCCATCCCCCGCGATTTTGCCGAGTGGCGACCCAATCCCGAGCAACTTTTCGGCCAATCCGAGCTCTCAGAGATCCTCCGCAAAACAATTCAGGGTTTGCCCCCAGGTTTTCGCACCGTTTTCACACTTCGCGACATCGAAAACCTGTCGACCGAAGAAACGGCCGAAGCGCTCGGTTTGAGCGTTCCGGCCGTCAAGTCACGACTGCTCCGCGCTCGCCTCCAACTCCGCGAACGTCTCAGCAGATACTTCAAACAGAACCCGGCCCTCTCCCCCGCCTCGCTCAGGGAGAAAAAAGCATCCCGATGACCTGCACAGACTTCCTCGCAAAGCTCACCGACTTCTTCGACGGCACGGTTCCCACGGAACTCATGGCCGAGGTCCAGCAACACATCTCCGAGTGCAAGCACTGCGAGGTCGTTCTCGACTCCACCACCAAGACGATCAACATCTATCGTGATCACGAGCTCTACGATTTTCCGCCCGAGCTCCAGAACCGTATCCACTCCGCCGTCATGAACCGCTGCGCCGGCCTGAAGACCCCGCCCAAGCCCGAGCGCCACCTCACCAAAGCCTAACCGCTGCTCACCGTGCCCCATTCATCGCGGCCTCTTGCGATGAGTGGGTACGAGCTCGCCAGCACGAAATCAAGAACTCTCTACTCTTTACTCGCGAGTTCCAAGCCTCCCCCTGCCAAACCACCCCTCCCTGCACTACCATCTCCTCCATGCGATCCACCCTGCTCTTCCTCCGCCACGCCGAGACCGAACTCGCGGGCACCTTCTGCGGAGCCACCGACCCACCACTCAACGCGCGCGGCATCGCGCAACTCCCTGCCCTGCTCCAATCCGTCGGCGATCTCCACTTCGACGCCATCTACACCTCCGACCTTCTCCGTGCGCGCCAAACCGCCGAAGCCCTGGCCGCCCCGCACTCCACTCCCATCCATCCCCGCCCTGGCCTTCGCCAGATCAACTTCGGCGACTGGGAGACCCTCACCTGGCAACAAATTGATTCCGCCAACCCCGCCTTCGCCGCCCGCTGGGTCGCGGAGTTCCCCAACCTCACCCCACCCAACGGCGAACCCATCGCCGTCTTCAAGCACCGCGTCATCGAAGAGATCACCTTCATCCGGCAACAAACTCACGCCCAAACCGTGGCCATCGTCACCCACTCCACCGTCCTCCGTGTTCTTCTAGAGGAGTTCGGCCACTTCGCCCCGCACCACGCCTGGGAACGCACCCGCGACTACACCTGCACCCTACGCGCCACGCAGCAAACTCCCACCGGCGCCCTAACCTTCTGCTAGCTATCAGCTTTTAGCTCCGAAGGTATCCACGCCACCAGCCTCTAGCTAACAGCTAATAGCTAAAAGCTAATAGCTGCTCCCAAGGAGCCCCATGTCCTCCATCGCAACCAAGCACGGCGACGCCGGCGCAACCTCCCTCATCGGCGGCCATCGCACCTCCAAAGCCGACCCTCGCGTTGAATCCTACGGCGACGTCGACGAGCTCAACTCCGCGCTCGGCTTCGCCCGCAGCATCTGCTCCGAAAAGGACATCCACGACTGGACCGAACAGATACAGAAGACGCTCTTCCGCGTAGGCGCCGCTCTCGCAACGCCGCCCGAAGACCGCAAAAAAGACCCGGTGATGACCCAGGCCGACGTCGACCACCTCACCACCCTCGTCCACCAGATCGAAGCCACCCCCGGCATCCTCGCCGACTGGTCTCTTCCCGGTGCCAACACCCAGTCCGCCGCATACGAGATTGCCCGCACCGTCTGCCGACGGGCCGAACGCGCCGCCGTCCGCCTCGCCGAAATCGGCGCCGAACACTCCCCCGAAGGGCCGGCCTGGGTCCTCCCCGAGGTCCTCTCCTATCTCAACCGGCTTTCCGACCTCATCTGGCTCTTCGGCCGCCTGATCGAAGTGCGTGCCGGCGTCAACTCCAAGCTACGCGACGAAGAACACGCGGGCCCCAGATTCTCGCGCGCCTGGTAAGTCTTTCACCGCGAAGCGGTCCAAAACCCCACGAAGTGGTGCCCGTCCGGCACGAGGACGCACTTGCTGTTGCGTTACCTATCTCCACCGCAAGACGCAGGCGTCTTCACGCCATTCACCACCACCCACCCGTTGTCCGCTGTCGGGTGCGTCGAGCAGTGCACATCGTGCACGCCCGCCACCCACGCTCCGCCAGTCACGTATCCTTCGCCATACGCGAACACCTGATCCCCCGCCTGCGCCGTCACCGCCCCATCCAGCGAGTCGTTGATCGCAATCTGCACGCTCACTGTCCCATCCTGCGGCAGGTTCACGGTCAGCGAGATGATGTGGTGCGACCCGTGCTCCCCGCCGTGGTTCACGGTTGTCTTCGTCGCCACACCGCACACCATCACGTTCTCCGTATACTTCCGCGAGTGCGCGCGCACCATCTCCTGCAGTTTTGCATTCACCTGCGGCGTGCAGCTTGAGGGCACCGCAACATCCCGTCCCTGCGCCCGCGCCGCGCACGTCGCAGCTCCTAACATCATCATCGCCACCACAAAACTCTGTCGCATCATCCCTCAACCCTCCCCTTCGCGCTCCATGCTACCTGCCCCCGGCGATCCCGCCACGCACTTCCCACCGGTTATCGAAAAATAAGGCAATCGGCCCAATTGCAAATACCGCCTGCGCCCGCCAGCCTGCAAACCTTCACGCCTGTTACGCATCCATCGCGTAAGCTACCGCAGTCCGCACTCAAAGCGTCCGCCGACAACATCCCCTGGTATCTCTGATTGATCACCTCACAACCCACAGGAACGCCAGCCAAAGCCACGGGCCCTCAACAACGAACGCCCGCGCGCCGCGAGCCTGTCCCACTGCGCATCCTGCATCAAATTAGCTGCTTCGTTTCGTTCGAACTCGCGTCTCATATACTGATCTTTCAACACTATGGCCCACACAGAGCAAAAACGCTCCAACTCCATCCTTCTGTGGCTTGCAGGCATTGCGGTTCTGATCGCCGTCGTCTACTCCATTCGCTCCGTTACCCGCTCCACCGTGCGGGTCGTTGTCGCGCCGGTCAGCTATCAAAATCTCAGCGCGACCGTCTCCACCAACGGCAAGGTTGAGCCTGTCGATCCCTTCGACGCCCACGCACCCGGGCCCGGTGTCATTCAGAGAATCTACGTCGACGAAGGGGAACACGTCACCGTCGGCGAGCCTCTGCTCAAGATGGACGACACCGACGCCCGTTCCCGCCTCGCTGCTGCCCAGACGTCGCTCGCCCAGGCCAAGCTTCAGCTCGCCGATCTCGAACGCGGCGGCGATAGTGAAGCCCATCTCACCTATTCTTCGAACATCGCGTCGGCCAAACTCGAACAGCAGTCCGCCGCCGCCAACCTCCGCGCCGTCCAGAGCCTGCAGCAAAAGGGATCGGCCTCCGAGAACGAAGTGGCCGCGGCACAGCAGCGCCTCGACTCGGCTAATCTTGCGCTCTCAGGCGCCAACGCCCACACCACCACACACTACACGCCCGACGATCGAGCCGCCGCCGAAGCCCGTATTCACGACGCCCAGGTTGCCATGCAGGGCGCACAAGCCGCCCTCCAGGATGCCGACGTCCACTCCCCCATCAACGGCACCGTCTACTACATCCCGGTCTCCGAGTTCGACTTCGTCCACGCCGGCGACGACCTCATCTACGTCGCAGACCTCAACAAACTCCTCGTCCGCGCCTACTTCGACGAGCCCGAGATCGGCAAGCTCGGCAACAACCAGCCCGTCCTCATCACCTGGGACGCCAAGCCGCTGCAGGTCTGGCACGGCCACATCGAACACATCCCCAACACCATCATCAACTACGGCACCCGCAACGTAGGCGAGGCCATCATCACTGTCGACGACGCTAAGGGCGATCTCCCGCCCAACTCCAACGTCACCGTCAAGGTCACCGAAGCGACCCGCGAACACGTCCTCTCCGTACCCCGTGAGGCCCTGCATACCGACGGCTCCCGCAACTTCGTCTACACCGTAGTCAACGGCAAGCTGCAGCAGACACCCATCCAGCCCGGCCTGCTCAACAACGTCAACGTGCAGATTCTCTCCGGCCTCGGCGCTCACGATACCGTCGTCCTCGGCCCCGCCGACCCCGGCCAGGACCTCTACTCCGGCGAGCCCGTGAAACCCGTGAAAAAAGCCGCGCAATGACCACGAAGCAACCCTCTCCCAACCCGCACGCCGCCACCCCAAACGCCGCTCTCTCTTCCGGCGACACCCCCCCGTGCCCCATCCATCGCGCCTCTGTCTCACGCGATGGGTTGGTCCACCGCAAATTCCTCTTCGCTGGTCTTGCCTTCCTGGCCTTCACCACCAGCGCACAAGCCCAGGTCTCGCTCACGACCGCGGTCGACATGGCCCTCACCCACAGCCCGAAAGTCCGCCTCGCGCAGTCCGATGTCGACAAGGCCCGCGCCTCGCTCAACCAGTCGATCGACGCCTACATCCCCACTGTTAACGCCGGCGCGAATCTCGGCGAATCCTACGGGTACAGCTTCAATCCGCCAACGCTCTTCACCTTCAACGCCCAGTCCCTTGTCTTCAACTACTCGCAGCGGGACTACATCCGCGCAGCCCACCTCGGCATCAACGCCGCCAGCTTCGCTCTCGAAGACGCACGCCAGAGCGTCATGGAAGATACAGCTCTCAGCTTCCTGGCGCTCCTTCACGATCAACAGCGCGTCACCGTCCTCCAGCAGGAGAGCGACCTTGCCCAGCGTCTCGTCAGCATCGTCTCCGACCGTGTCGACGCCGGTCGCGACACCGGAATCGATCTCACCCAGGCCCAGCTCACCCAGGCCCAGTTCCATCTCTCCGCCCTGCGCCAGCAGGACGAGACCGCTAACGACCGCGACCATCTCGCCCTCGCCATGGGCATGAGCCCCACCCCATCGCTGACCGCCGAGGGCACCATCCCCCCGCCGCCCGCTGACTTCAACCCCACGCCCGCGCTCACCACAGCCGCTACACCCGCCGTCGCCTCTGCCTACGCCAACGCCGAAGCCAAGCAGGAGCAGACCATCGGCGATCATCGCTACCTCCTCCGCCCGCAGCTCGCCTTCTTCGCCCAATACAACCGCTACGCCACCTTCACCAGCTCGTTCAAGCAGCTCGAAGCCATTAACGGCAACATCGGCTCAAACGAGGGCGCCGTCGCCATCTCCATCCAGATCCCGCTCTTCGACAAGGTCCACAAGGCCAAGGCAGACGAGTCCGCAGCCGATGCCGTCCACGCCCGCGCCGAAGCCGACGACGCCCAGCGCACCGCGCTCGACGGCCAGCTCAAGCTTCGGCACTCGCTTGAAATGCTTAGGCAACAATCCGAAGTCGCCCGCCTCGAACAGCAGCTCGCGCAGCAGCAGCTCGACGCGCTCACCCTGCAGCTCAACACCGCGAACGCCAATCCCAACGGTCCCGATCTTAGCCCCAAAGACGAACAGAACTCAAAGATCGCCGAGCGCCAGAAGTACCTCGCGCTCCTCGACGCTGACTACCAGCTCCGCGAAGCCCAGATCCAGCTCCTCCGCCAGACCGGCCAGCTCGACACCTGGCTTCGCCAATCCCTCCACGCCTCATCCAGCCCTGCAGTAGGCCCCACGCCATAACTCACTACTCGTCAACTCTGTACTCTCTACTTGCGAATTTTCGGCCACTGAATCCAATCCGCACCGGCGGCAATGCAGCCCCAGGATGTGAAAGCCAGTGCAAACTGGCAGACAAACTCGTCAAAACCACGCCTGCTAATCTGTCATACTTAGAATAAGAGTCAAACCAAGGCAACTCTTTTTGTGCGAGACTGGCCGCGCGTCACTCCGGCTGCAAACATTGTGCAGCAGATCAAATGGTCTCAGCCACACAGGAGCAAACTACCTAACGTGGAAGTCTCCCGCTAAGTCCAACCTCATGAACGTTTTGCATGAGAGTTGCGCGGAGAGGGTCAAGCTCACGCGCCCACCTCAAACCCGGGCCCAAAACCCTTACAGAATGGTAAAATCAAGGCATCATCATGACGACGCCCCTGAAGACCCTGCTCCTCAATCCACCCTCCTTTGAGAACTTTGACGGCGGCGCAAGCTCCCGCTGGCCCGCAGTCCGCGAAATCGAATCCTATTGGTATCCCGTGTGGCTCGCATACCCGGCCGGCTTGCTCGAAGGCTCGCGTCTTCTGGACGCCCCCCCGCACCACGTCACCGCGGACGAAACCATTGAGATCGCCAAGGGTTTTGAGTTCCTGGTGCTCTTCACCTCGACCGTAGGCTGGGCCGGCGACCACGCCCTCGCCCAGGCCATCAAGCAGGCGAATCCCTCCATCAAGATCACCTTCGTCGGCCCCCCGGTCACCACCGACCCCGACCGCGCGCTCAACGAGTGCTCCGCCATCGACTTCGTCTGCCGCCGCGAGTTCGACTTCTCCGTCGTCGAGTTTGCCAACTACAAGCCCCTTGATGAAGTTCTGGGCATCAGCTATCGCGGAGCCGACGGCACCATCGTTCACAATCCGGACCGCCCGCAGGTTGAAAAGCTAGACAAGCCCGACATGCCCTGGGTCACCGATATCTACGCCCGCGACATGGACGTGACGCGCTACAACGTGCCGTTCCTGCTGCATCCGTATGTCTCGCTCTATTCAACGCGCGGCTGCCCGGCGCAATGCACCTTCTGCCTCTGGCCGCAGACCCTCTCCGGCCACGCCTGGCGCAAGCGCTCGACCGACGACGTCGCGGCCGAGATGGCGCACGCCAAGCAGCTCTTCCCCCACGTCAAGGAGTTCTTCTTCGACGACGACACCTTCAACATCCAGAAGGCACGCACCATCGAACTCTGCGCGAAGCTGAAGCCGCTCGGCCTCACCTGGTCCTGCACGTCTCGTGTAACGACGGACAGGGACACGTTGAAGGCCATGAAGGACGCCGGCTGCCGCCTGCTCATCGTGGGCTTCGAATCCGGCGACCCGCAGATCCTCAAGAACATCAAGAAGGGCGCCACCGTCGAGCGCGCGCGCGACTTCGTCAAGGATTGCCACGATCTCGGCCTCATCATCCACGCCGACTTCATCCTCGGCCTGCCCGGCGAGACCAAGCAGTCCATCCGCAACACCATCGACTTCGCCAAGACACTCGACTGCGAGACCATCCAGGTCTCCATCGCGCACGCCTACCCCGGCACGGAGTTCTACGACTTCGCCGCCAAAAACGGCTTCATCACCAACCAGAAGATGGAAGACGATATGGGCCACCAGATGGCGCACATCGAGTACCCCGGCCTGCCGGTCGAGTACGTCATGGAGATGGTGCACAAGTTCTACGACGAATACTACTTCCGCCCGAAGGCCGCGTTCCGCGTCGTCTGGAAGGCCGTCATCAACCGCGACCTGCCCCGCCTCTACGTCGAAGCCAAGTCCTTCATGAAGCTTCGCGCCCAGCGCAACAAGGCCAGCCGCAAGATGAAGGAAGAGAACGCCCTCAAGCAGCAGGAATCCGTCAGCATGAACGCATAACACTAGCGGATCGGAAGTGGACGCTGTCGTGGAGAGATCATCGCCATCTGTTCTCTATCACTACACGACCATCTCCGCGCTGACCTCCATACTCGAGAGCAAGCAACTCTACCCTTCTCTCTACGCCACGCGCCCGCGCGACGTTCGATACGGCGAAGGTCAATACCTCACCGATGTCGAGCCGGGACAATTTGCTGGATCGCGATTGTCCCGGCTCCTCATCGGTAACCCCTTCGAAGCTCATCGATTCACCCACTTCCTCGCGATTGAAGTCACCGGCCTCATTGTTCTTCAAGGACGCCGGGGTATCTTCGTCGTCCCCAATCGCGTCAACCTGTCCCTTGCAGGTAGAATTCTGCGTACAGGGAGGAACTTCGATGACCTACCTTAGAGTCGAGTGGATGCACGACTTCGCGAACGAACCGGTCGAGATCTTCAGCGAGTTGGACAGCGATCGCAAGGAGACCCGTAAGGTGGAGCGATTCGCTGATGGAACGCTGCACTTCGCGGGCCCCGAAGGCGACTCAGGCTCCACGTTTCTCTCAGAGAAACCCCTTCCCGAACTGAACGCGATCGCGGCCGATCCGCAGTTCCGCCCAACGATCATCGGCAAAGAGAACTTCGAACACGCCTGGAAGACTGCAACGATCTCTGTGGCCGCATAGATATTGGAACCTGCAGCGCCGCCAGGCGGAAGAATGCGTGCGATACACTTAAACCATGCGGTGTAACCTGTGCATCATCTTGCTGTTGCTCGCCTTTGCGTCTGCAACCAAAGCCCAGACCGCATCCCCCACCCTCGCCAACGACCCAGCCCACCCCGCCTCCACCACCAACTGGCTCGACACCAAGCTCTACTTCGGCCTCGGCCCCGCGAATGCTCCGCAGAAGGGCGTCACCGAAGCCAGATGGCGCGCGTTTCTCGACAAGGAAGTGACCCCGCGCTTCCCAGCCGGCCTCAGCGTGCTCGATGTCTACGGCCAATGGCTCTCGAAACGCGCACAAACCACACCCGGCGCTCACCCCGAACGCATCCGTTCGAAGCTCCTCGTCATCGAATACCCAGCTACACCCGAAAACGCCGAGCGCATCGAAGCCATCCGAGCCGCCTGGAAGCAACTCACCGGTGACCAATCCGTCCTCAAGGTTACCCAGCCCGCCGATGTCTCCTTCTGATGCCGATGGCCGGTCCTCCTAATACCGCAACGACTTATTACATGAAGCACAAGCTTACTCCCCAGCAATACGGCGTCCTGCTCATCGTCATGTTCACGGCCGCCATCGGTGACACCCTGCTCTCGCACGGCATGTCCCAGGTCGGCTCGATCGACGCGCACCACCTCGGCCTGCTCTTCGTCGCGTTGAAGAACCTCTGGGTTATCGCCGGGATCCTGATGCTGATCGGCTTCTTCGCCAGCTATCTCAGCGCGCTCAGTTGGGCCGACCTCACCTTCGTTCTGCCCGCGACCTCCTTCAGCTACGTCGTCGTCGCCGTGCTTTCACACTTCTGGCTGCACGAGCATATCTCCGTCGCTCGCTGGGCAGGCATCCTGCTGATCGTCGGCGGCGTGGGCTTCGTCTCACAGGGCCCCGCGCTCACCGAGCATCCGCCCGCCACAGCCTTGGCAGGAGAAGCGCCGGCAGTTCCAAAGGGGGCAAAAGGCACAGTCGCGACCACGCTCACAGAGGTCTCCCGATGACCCCGCAGCCAACCAACATGGTGCACATCTGGACCTCCATCGTCCTCGTCGCCATCTGCGCCGTCACCGGAGATGTGCTCACGGCACGCGCCATGCGTCGCGTCGGCGACCTTGATGAGATTCGCGCTGTCTCCGGCCTTCCCGGCGCCATCAAGGCCGTGCTCACCGTTCCGGACTTCTCCTTCGGCATCATCGCCATGACGCTCAGCTTCTTCTCGCTGCTGTATGCGCTCGCGCCGCCGGCCCCGGTCTCGCTCATCGCGCCCGCGACCGCATCGCTCACCTACATCGGCAATGCCATCGTCGCGCGCACCTTCCTGCACGAGAATGTAGACCGCCGCCGCTGGTTCTCGGTGCTGCTCGTCACCATCGGCATCTACCTCATCACGAAGTAGCTCCGCCGTTCGAAACACTTGCTGTTACAGTCGGGTCTGTCATACCCTCCATAGCAGAGGACGATCATGCCGCGAGTCTCTCCCACACCGCTGGTCCTGGCAAAGCGCACGCTGCTCGGCTCCGCAATTGCCACCATCGCATACTGCGGCGTCTTCCTTCCGTTCCCTGCACCGCTCCGCGAACACGGCTTCGCCGCAATGCTTTGGAGCGAGCGCATCGAGCTCCTCACCATCATGCTGCCGCTGCTGCTTGGCATCGGTCTTAGCTACGGCAGCCTCACTCTGCTCAGCCGGGGCATCAACCGGCTCCGCTTCACCGAAAGTCAGCTTGAGCAAGCTCGCGCCTTCGTCCAGCAACCTCGACTGACCGGTGCCTTCCTCGTTGTGTTCCTCACCGTGACCGGCCTCGCGATCTTCGACGTCATGTCGAATGCGCATCATAACGCCATCATCATGCTTTTCACCGCCAATCCCCTGAACTATGTGCGCAGCACGCTCAGGCGGCCCATCAGCACCACGACCGGACCGCACATCGACTGGTCCAAGGCCGAACCCCTCCACTCGGATCACTGGGGCGATCCCCCCGCGCTCCAGCTCGAAGGCCATTAGCTCCCAGCTCCCCGCCGTCTTGCGCCCCAAGCCAAACGCTTCCAGCTCAAAGCTCCCAGCTCTTCAGCTGTCAGCTCTCGAGAATTGCCTCCGCTCGCGCCAGCTACAATCGATAACAAACATGGCAGGCACAACAGTCTGCAGGCAAGGGAGCAACCATGGTAAAAATTCAGCTCGAATACGAGGGAGACCTGCACTGCAAAGCAGTCCACGAACCCTCCGGAACCGCACTCAGCACGGACGCCCCCAAAGATAATCAGGGCCGCGGCGAAAGCTTCTCCCCCACCGATCTCGTCGCCACCGCACTCGGCTCCTGCATGTTGACCGTGATGGGCATCATGGCCCGCACCCTCAGCCTCGACATCGTCGGCACCACCGCCTCCGTCGAAAAAGAGATGACCGCTACCGCCCCGCGCCGCATCGCCAGCCTCGCCGTGAAGATCCACGTCCCCCACACCCTCAGCCCCGAAAATCAGCAGAAACTCGAGCGCGCGGCCCACACCTGCCCCGTCCACAAGAGCCTTCACCCCGACGTTCACTCCCCCATCGACTTCACCTGGGGCGTCTAGCCCCGGCTTCTAGCAGACCTCCCCGTGCCCCATTCATCGCGCTTCTGCGATGAGCGGGACAACCAACTCACCTCAGCCATCCCAGGCACTGGGTGCCCCATCCTTCGCGCCTTTGTCTCGCGCGAAGGGTGGGGTCTGGACCAGCACTTACTCCAACGACGACCACGGGTGCCCCGCCCTTGCTTCACGCGAAGGACGGGACCGTACCAGACTCCTCTACCGCGTCACACCCGGCTCAACCACCGCATCAACCCCTCCGCCTCAACCTCCGGGGTCATAAACCGCAGCCGATCCCCCACCACCGCCCCAGCCGCCAGCCTCCCCGACCGTACCGCTCCCTCCATCGTCGAAGGCCACTCCGTCTGCGTCCAATCGCCCGCCACAAACATCCCCGGCATCGCCGTAGCCTGCGCCGGCCGCACCGCATCCAGCCCCGGAGTCACCGAGAAAGTCGCCCGCGCCTCCTTCAGCACACCCGACTTCACCAGCTTTGCCTCGCGCATCTTCGGAAAGAAAACCTCCGCCTCCTTCAGCGCGGAAGCCAGAATCTCCTGCCGTCCCATCTCCAACTCCGGCCAGGACGCGCTGATCACCAGCTCCAGGTAGCTCCCCCGCTCCGCCCCCCACCGCCGAATCCGCGACTTGTGAAACATCCACTGAATCCGCGTATCCAGAAGCACCGCATGGTCCAGCTCCGAAACCTCGCGATCGAACCAAAGATGCACGGTCGTAATCGGCGACGAAACAAACCGCTCCGCCCCCGGCAGCGCCTCACCCAGCAACCGCTGCGTCTCCTTGAAGTTCATGGCCAGTACGACGTTCTTCGCCGCAAACTCCTGCTCCCCCGCCCGCACCAGCCATCCCCCCTCTGGCCGCGGCATCACCCCATCCACACCGCACTTCGACTCCACCTGCACACCCAGCGACCGCGCATGTTCAAGCACGGGAGCAAAAAACTCCGTCAGCGGCTTCGCCGGAATCCCCAGCCGCCCGCCCGCCGACGACCGCAGAAACGTCTCGTGAAATACCTTCCCCGCATACTTCGTCGAGCAGCGTTCAAACAGATCGTTCAGCGCACCCCAAACCACCGGCTCCCAGAAGTGACGAATCGCCCGCTCCGTCTGCCGCGTCCGCCGCAGCCACGCCGCAAAGCTCTCCGCGTCATCCCCGGGATACCCCCGCAGAAACTCCGCCAGCCCTCGCGCGATTCCCACCTTATCGCCCCAACCGAGCATCGGCGCGCGCAAAAAACTCATCGTCTGGTGTAAAGGCGCCGGCAGCCAGCCCGGCTTCATCACGCTACGATTCCCATTCGGCTCCAGAAACGTCAGCTCGTCATACCAACGCACATTCCCCGCGCACCCCGCCCGCCCGCACAAATCCAGGAGATTGGTGCAGCACCCCAGCACCACATGCTGCGAGTCCACCACCTCACCCAGCGCCGGATGCTCATACGAGTATGCCCGCCCGCCCACCTCCGGCCGACGCTCCAACAGCAGCACCTTGGCGCCGTCACCGGCCAGCGCACTCGCCGCCGCCAATCCCGCCAGCCCTGCCCCCACGACGATAACGTCGTAAACACTCACCTGCGCGCCCCAACCGACATAGCCGCGCCCTTCACCAGCGTGCGCAGCTTGCTCAACGTCGGTACGCTCACCCGTTGGCTGAAGACATCGCCTTCCCGCGCGTCGATCTCCTTCAGCAACTTGCTATAGATCCGTACCAGCACCCAAAGCGCGCCGCGGCTATCCGCATCCACCATCGGCAGCAGCTTCTGCGCCGCCTCGTAGTACTCCCACGCCTGCACCGAAAGCCCAATCAGCATCGCCCGCTCGTTTGCCCTCATCGCCCGCCCGCCCGACAACTCCAGCAAATCTGCGTTCGTCACCCCAAACTCAGTCAGCAGATCCTGCGGCAGGTAAATCCGCTTCCGCTCCGCATCTTCCTTTACATCGCGCAGAATATTCGTCAGCTGGAACGCCACGCCCGTCTTTTCCGCCAGCAGCTCCGCGGCCGGGTCGCTATAGCCGAAGATCCGAATAATCACCAACCCCACCACCGACGCCACCAGGTAGCAGTAGCGATACAAATCCGCAAACGTCCGGTAGCCCTGGAACCCATCCCCCAGATCGATCCGTCCATCCGCCGCCTCGGTCAGCGGGTCCAGATCCATCGTCGTCCCGCGAACCAGATCCTCCAGCAGCGAGTCCGGGATGCTGAAGCGCCTCTGCGCATCGCTCAGCGCTAGAAAAACCAGATCCTCCGAATCCCCCGCAACCCTTGACCCACGCCACTCCGCCAGCCACCGCTGCATCATCACCCGGCGCTCATCCACGTTCAGCGATTCATCATCGGAGATATCGTCCGCCCGCCGCATAAACGCGTACACCGCGCACATCGCATCGCTCTTCGGCTTCGGCAGCACGCGAAACGAGTAGTAAAAATTCTTCGCCTCCCGCCGCGCAATCTCGCGGCAGTGGTCGTACGCCCTGTCGATCTCCGGCCGCCGTGCTTCGTGCGCCATCAAGCCGGTCTCTCACTCTGGAACAAGCTCACAAACTTCCCGCCCAGCGCACCGACCAGCAGACGCACCTTCGTCCCCTTTGAAACCGAAGGCCGACTCTTCAGCACGTCATAATCCTGTGCAATCACCCCGTCGAGCGCCGCACGCCCACCCGCCTCAAACAGCCGCAGCGTCACCGCCAGCTCCGCATCCACGCGCGACGCAATCTCCCCACCCTCGGCCAGCATCGCCCCCGCATACTCCACCAGGTACTTCATCATCGCGCGAAACTCCGGCGTAAACCGCCGCTCCGCAATCATCTCATCGCCCACACCAAATCGTGCCATCGCATCCGCCGGAATATACCGCCGCCCGCGCTCCCAGTCCTCCACCACATCCTGCCAGAAGTTCGCCAGCTGGAGCGCCGTGCACACCTTATCAGAAAGCAGCCCGCGTTCCTCGTCCTGAAAGCCTGAAACCCAAAGCACCAGCCGACCAACCGGATTCGCCGAATACTTCGAGTAGTGGATCAAGCTCTCCATCGAATCATGATGCGTCAGCCGCTGATCCATCTCGAAGGCCGAAATCAGGTCGTCAAACAACTCCCGCGGAACACCCGTCGCATCGATCGTCTGCCGCAGCGCCACGAACACCGGGTGCATCGAGAGCTCCGGCCGCTCATAGCACTCAGCCAGCATCGCCCGCCACTCGCCCAGCAGCCGCAGCGCCGTCGCCGTGTCGGCAACCTCGTCGCCTAAATCATCCGCCACCCGGCTGAACGCGTAGATGCTCTCGAAATGCGGTCGCACCCGCTTCGGCAAAAACCACGTCGCTACGTGAAAGTTCTCGTAATGCGTCGTCGCCAGGTGTCGGCACCAGGCCTGCGCCTCCGCCAGCGTCGGTCGCGCAAGCGGCAGCGCGTACTCAGTCGGCGCCCCGGCCAGCCCACCCTCCAACACCACGCCTTGCGCCGGGCTACTCGCCGAGCTACTCATAGCTCGATCACCGTCTTGATATCGCGCGCCCCATTCGCAAGCGAGCGGTTCACCATCCCGGCGAACACCTCCGGAACCTCCTGCAAGCCAGCCCGCCCGGTCAGAAACTCCGCACTCTTAAAGCGTCCGCTGGCGATCAGCTCGAACGCCCTGCGACAGGTCGCCGGCGTGTGGTGGAAGCTAGCCTTCAACGTGATGTCGCCGTAGTGCAGCCGGTTCGTATCGAGCGCCACAATCGTTCCACTCGGCGGCCCGCCAAAAAAATTCACCAGCCCACCCTTGCGCACCATCTCGACCGCCCACTCCCAGGTCTTCGGCGTCGCCACCGCCTCAATCACCACATCCGCGCCGCGCGCCTCGGGCGTCAACGCGCGCGCCGCAGCAACGGCATTCTCTTCCCCAACTTCCTCGAGCGTCACCACCTGCCGCGCCCCGAATCGCTTAGCCGTCGCCCCCTGCTCCGCCCGCTTTACCACCGCGATCACATCCACACCCGCAAGCTCCGCCGCATGGATAAACATCAAACCGATCGGCCCTGCACCGATCACGATCATGCTCTCGCCCGGCTTCGCTCCACTCTCTTCAAGCCCACGCACCACGCAGGCCAGCGGCTCCGTCAACGCGGCAAACTCAAGCGGCACCCCAGCCGGTACACGCAGTGTATTCTTCTCGACGATCCTCGCCGGAACTCGCAGATACTCCGCATAGGCCCCATTGTTGAACAGCAGATCCTCACAAAGATTCTGCTGCCCCTGACGGCAGAAGTAGCACGTATCGCAGGGTGCAGAGTTGAGCGGCACCACGCGATCGCCAACCGAGAACCCGCTCACACCCCCACCTGCATCTGCCACCACGCCGGCCAACTCATGGCCAAACGGCATCGGCGGCTTCAGCATCTTCGCGTGGTATCCCCGCCGGTATACCTTCAGGTCGGTCCCACACGTCAGCGCGGCGCCCACCTTCACCACCAGCTCACCCGGGCCAGCCTGTGGAACGTCCACCTGCTCCAGCCGCAGGTCTTCCTTGCCGTACAACACGGCCGCATTCATCGTCTGCTGCATCATCTCTTCTATCTTCTCATCTGCATTCCACCAGCGGCGTCTATCTTCGGCGCAGCTTTTCGCAGCCAAACGGCTGCTGTTGTGCATCTGATAGAGTGAGCCTAAGCATGCCTCTTGCCGCGTCAGACAGCTTCGCTAAAAACACTGTGGCTGCCATCCAGGAGTACTCCATCCTCGCTGGCCGCGCTGTGGCCAATATGTTTTCCGGCCCCCGCTACTGGGCAGACATCTTCACGCAAATGGATTCGATCGGCGTCGGCTCGGTCCCGATTGTCATCCTTACCGGCTTCTTCACCGGCTGCGTCCTCGCCCTGCAGTCCGAAACCGCGCTCGAACAGTTCGGTGCCGTCTCGAAGACCGGCTCGCTCGTCGCACTGTCGATGGTGAAGGAACTCGGCCCCGTCCTCACCGCACTCATGGTCTCCGGCCGCAACGCCTCCGGCATGGCCTCCGAGCTCGGCTCCATGAAGGTCACCGAGCAGATCGACGCCATGCGCGCCCTCGGCACAGATCCCTCGCGCAAGCTGGTCACGCCGCGGCTCGTCGCCACCGTCTTCATGCTGTTCTTCCTCACCATCGTCTCGGACGCAGTCGGCATCGCGGGCGGCGCGCTGGTCAGCGTTACCATGCTCGGCCTCAACGCGACCACCTATATCCACTCCTCGTACGCGACACTCGCCTACGGCAACGTGGTCGAAGGCCTCACCAAGGCGCTGTTCTCCGGCTTCATCATCTCCACCGTAGGCTGCTTCTATGGCATGCGCACCGAAGGCGGCACGCAGGGCGTCGGCAAGGCCACAACGCAGGCCGTCGTTGTCTCGTCCGTCTTCATCATCATCGTCGACTTCCTCGTCAGCCGCCTCATGATCTCCATCTTCGGCAGCTAAAGCCCATGCCCGAAACCCTCGAAGCTTCCCTACCCGCCCCCTCCCAGCCAGACAGCGGCCCCGTCGTCGAGTTCAAGAACGTCTCCATCCAGTTCACGCGCAAGCCCGTCCTCGAAGACATCTCCTTCACCGTCGACCGCGGCCAGACCCTTGTCATCCTCGGCCCCGCCGGCTGCGGCAAATCCGTCCTCATGAAGCTCGCCAACGGCCTCCTCAAACCCGACTCCGGTGAGATCTCCGTCTTCGGCCAGCGCATCGACACCATGCGCGAACGCGACCTCTTCAAATTCCGTTCACGCATTGGCATGGTCTTCCAGGAATCCGCCCTCTTCGACTCCCTCTCCGTAGCCGACAACGTCGCCTACCGCTTGCACGAGGAAGGCATGGCCGACGACGAAGCGCACAAGAAGGTCGAAGAAGCCCTCCACTTCGTCGACCTTGACAAGGCCATCGACAAGTTCCCGTCCGAGCTCTCCGGCGGAATGCGGCGCCGCGTCTCCATCGCCCGCGCCATCATCTCGCAGCCCGACCTCATCCTCTACGACTCCCCCACCGGCGGCCTCGACCCCATCACCTCCACCACCATCATCGAACTCGTCGTCAAGCAACGCGACGTCTCCCACGCCACCTCGCTCGTCATCACCCATCGCCTGCAGGACGCCTTCGTCATCGCCCGCAACCGCTTCAACCAGCAAGACAACAAGATGGAAGAGATTCCCGACGGCGGCATCGACGAATCCACCCGCTTCCTCGTCATGAACGAAGGCAAAGTCGTCTTCCACGGCGACACCCGCGAGCTCGTCCACACCGACGACCCCTGGCTCAAGGACTACATCTCCTAACCAGTCTCGTGAGTTTTTCGATACGCTCTAAGCCATGGAACCTTCTCGCAACCCCTTGCGTATCGTCCTCCCCGGCGGCTCAGGCCAGGTCGGCACCATCCTCGCCCGTCATTTCCATGCCCAGGGACATCGCGTCATCGTCCTCTCGCGAAATCCCGAGCCTGCTCCCTGGGAAGTCCTGCTCTGGGACGGCAAGACGCTTGACCCAACATGGACCAGGATGCTCGAGTCTGCCGATGCCATTATTCATCTTTCAGGACGCACGGTGAATTGCCGTTACACCCCGGGAAATCGCCAGCAGATTCTCGACTCCCGCATTATCCCCACGCTGCTCCTCGGGCGCGCCATCGAGCAAGCGAACGATCCTCCCAAACTCTGGATGAACGCGAGCACCAGTACCTTCTATCGCGACGCCCGCGACCGGCCGCAAGACGAGTTCACCGGAGAACTTGGAGGCTCGGAAACGAACATCCCCGACACATGGAACTTTTCCTACGACGTGGCGCGCCGATGGGAGGAGGCCTTCTACAGCTCACACACTCCGGCAACGCGCAGGATAGCGCTGCGCTCTTCCATGACGATGTCTCCCGATCCCGGCGGCGTCTTCTCAGTCCTGCTCCGACTCGTTCGCTTTGGATTAGGAGGCACAGAGGGACCCGGCGACCAGTACGTGTCCTGGATTCACGACCGCGACTACATACGTGCTACAGAATTCCTGATCGAACATCCTGAAATCTCTGGCCCGGTCAATTTCACCGCGCCGCATCCCATCCCGAACCGAGACTTCATGGCGGAACTTCGCCGCGCGTGGCGTGCTCCAGTCGGCCTTCCCGCCAGCTCATGGATGCTCGAAATCGGCGCTCTCCTGCTCCGCACCGAAACCGAATTGATCCTCAAGAGCCGCCGTGCCGTACCCTCCGTCCTTCTACAGCACGGCTTTTACTTCGACTTTCCGAACTGGCGCGAGGCCGCGCAGGATCTCGTCACCCGGTCGGTTCGCGGCAGCCATTAGCTTCGCCCTACTCGCGCCGACCCTTCACCCACTCCGCATACGGAATTCGCGGCATATGCAGAAACGCATCGCGCGTCTTCACATACGATCCCAGACCATTCATCCGGCCAATCGCATGAAGCTCCTCCGCCCTGATGTAAGGTCCGGCAGGATCGACAAACTCATCCTCCACGAACATCGCGACAACCCGCCCCAGAATCACCCGCGATCTGCCAATCTCGATCGTCGCGTGCTCCACGCACTCAAGCGCCGCATGCGCCCGCTTGATTCGCGGCACCTTCACAACTGTTGAAGGAGTCGTCTCCAAACCAGCCATCTCCAGCTCATCGATCTCTGCCGGAAAATCCGTCGCACAGACGTTCATCGCCTTCGCCAGGTCTTCCGTCACTACATTCACCACAAATTCCCCGCCGCGCCGGATGTTCCGCGCCGTATCCTTCGGCACAAACTCTCCGCCCGGTTTGTCCGTAACGCCAAGTCCCACAATCGGTGGATCAGTGCAGAGGTAGTTATAGGCGCTGAATGGCGCTGCATTCATCTGGCCCTGTTCATTCCTGCTCGTTACCAGCGCAATCGGTCGTGGCGCAACCAACCCTATCAGCAGGTTATAAACCTGCCGATGTTCCAACTTCTCAACGTCAAAGATCATCGCGTCTCCAAAGCCCATTAGACGCCACGAGCGAACTCGCAGGCTCAGCTGGCACTTCGAAACCGCAAACGCGCGCGAACTACTTCGAATCCACCTTGATGCTCGTCGCCGCGGTCTCGTTGGGCAACGTCACAATCACCTCGCCTGGTCGCGTGTAATGCAGCTCCTCGCGCGCCTGGTGTTCGATTGCGCCGGGATCGTCCTCAAGCCGCGTCACATGCCCTTGCAGCCGCTGGTTCTCATCCTGCAGCCGTTGCAGCTGCTCCTGCAGAACGCGCGCGTCATGGCGCTTCTGCTCGTAGGCTGTAATGCCATTCTGACCGAAGATGACGTGAAAACCCATTCCGACCGCGAGAGCAGCAGCGGCAATCGTCGCGCCGCGCCGCCTTTGTTCATAGGCCCGATGAATCAAACCACGCACACCGGTCAACGGTGCTTCCTGTTGACGAGATGGAGCTCCCCTGTGCATATCTCATCCAGTTCATCGGCTCCTGCAGCCGCAGTCAAGTGGATAAGCCGCGACGCGACATGATGTACCAACTTTGCCAGCCCACCATGGCTGCGCCTCGCTTTGCACCTCATCCGCATTCCTTCCGCCGCCCGCTCCAAATTGGTCCCCGACTTGCTATTCTTAGAACTTGAACGTGCACGTTGCACCATGAAGATACTCTTTGCCATTGCCGTCTTCAGCTTCGCCGCGCTCGTCTGGGCCGGACTCGCAATCGTGCGCCACGTCCGCAAGAGCTCCGCTCGCGCCGCCAGGCAGCCCGCGGCCGACGCCGAGTTGTCCGAAGCCATCGACCTCCGCCTCACCGAGATCACCCGCAGTCGCTCTGGTCAGCGACCCGCCGTAGCGGACGAAGTTCAGCAGGACTTCTCCTACTTCAACCGCGACTCAAGCATCTCGCACCCCGACAGAAAGTCCTACTCGGAACCGCCCCCGATCAAACCGGCCGTCGCCGATCGCTCCTAAGCCACTTCTCCGCAGAAAGGGACCACCATGCCAACGGCCGCCCAAACCGCCAGCCAGTCCTCAAGCCAGCCCCGCGCATCTTTCTCTCTCGCCTCGTTCGGTCAAACCTTCGCCGGCAAAGCCGCGATCGTCGCCGGCGCAAGTCTCTTCGTCGCCGTCTGCGCCCACTTCACCGTGCCGCTTCCCTTCACGCCGGTCCCGCTCACGCTTGGCGATCTCGCCGTACTCCTGGTCGGTCTGGCGCTCGGCCCGCAGATGGCCTTTACCGCGCTCGCGCTTTACCTCGCTGAAGGTGCCGCTGGACTGCCCGTCTTCGCGCCCAACGGCCTGCCCGGCTTCGCGCACCTGCTCGGGCCCACCGGCGGATACCTCTTCGCATACCCGTTCGCAGCGGCACTCGCCGGCTTTCTCGTCCGCGCGCTCAAGCAGCTTCCGCGCTACGCTGCGGCCTTCACCGGCGCACTCGCCGGCAGCACACTGCTGATGGCCTCGGGCGCTGCGTGGCTCGGCTTCTATTTGCACCATTCTGCCGCGCTCACGCTCCAGCTCGCGGTGCTCCCGTTCCTACCCGGCCAGATCGTAAAAATTATCTGCGCCGCCGGCATCTTCTCTGCCTCAAGAGCACGCAACCAGGCTTAGACTTCACGTTCAGCCGATTCTTCCGCCGTAGGCGTGCCTGTTCGCCTCGGCACGTCTTCCTGCGACATTCGCCGCATCGTAACCAAAGCACCTGCACCGGGCCCCATACCGGCTTCCAGAAGGACCGCCCTAAATGAACTCCACCGCAGTACGTGAAATCCAGATCGCACATAGCCCAGACTCCGACGACGCCTTCATGTTCTATGGCCTCGCCACCAGCAAGATCCGCGTCCCCGGCTACAAGTTCGTCCACAACCTCACCGACATCGAAGCTCTCAACCATAAGGCCATCAACGAAGCCTTCTACGATGTCACGGCGATCAGCTTTCACGCCTACCCGTACATGCAGGAAAATTACGCCATCATGTCCTGCGGCGGCTCCATGGGCGAGGGCTACGGCCCCATGCTCGTCGCGACCAAAAAGTACACCCCCGACGAGATCAAGAAGCTTCACATCGCCATTCCCGGCACGCTGACCACCGCGTACCTCACCCTCAAGCTCTTCCATCCGGAGCTGCAGACCACCGTCGTCGACTTCGACAAGATCATCCCCGCGGTCGCGGCCGGCGAGTTCGACGCCGGGCTCCTCATCCACGAGGGTCAGCTCACCTACGGCAACGACGGCCTGCACAAGATCCTCGATCTCGGCCAGTGGTGGCGCGCCGAAACCGGCCTTCCCCTGCCTCTTGGCGGCAGTGCCATTAAGCGCGCGCTCGGCACCGAGGTGATGCTGACCACGAACAACGCCATTCGCGACTCCATCAAGTTCGCGCTCGAAAATCGCGAAGCTGCCCTCGACTACGCCATGCAGTTCGCACGCGACCTCGACCCAAACCTCGCCAACCGCTACGTTGGCATGTACGTCAATGACCGTACGCTCGACTACGGCGACGACGGGCGCGAAGCCATATGCCGCATCCTCCAGATGGGCCACGAGCGCGGCATTATCCCGATCAAACCCGAGGTGGAATTCATCGGCTAATCCGGTCACCCACTCGCCCGGAAGACCACCCAACTGTGGTAGTCTTATTGGAGTGGGTTGAGGGCTGAAAAGCACTCCCTAACAGCTTGGACGCGTAGCTCAACTGGCAGAGCATTCGACTCTTAATCGACTGGTTGTAGGTTCGATTCCTACCGCGTCCACCATTTCTTCTCTGTCGTTCCAACGCATTATTGCCAAGATCGACACCCGGCAGGGACAGCGCACGGGCAGGTAGCGCTGCGTTGTTGGCTGAAGTCAGTCCCCGTCGAGCATACCAACTGTGGCAACGCGGCATCATGGCCCCACTTGCGAGATTCAGCTCTTCAGGTTGGCGGTAGATCGTCGCTTAATCTAATCTCTGCGTGCAGGTGGCGCCAGCGGTAGTGGCTCTGGCGGAGCAGTTAAGAACCGGCCAACTCGCTCTTTCAAGGGGGCAGCTTTTGGCCGGCGGGGGCACGGACCCAAGTCGAAACGGATATTCTGCCCTTGAGTGACAACGACGCTGCCTGTGCGGGCGATCGTGGCGGCAGTGTTGTTTTGCCGCTTGATGCCTTCGCCATTAGCTTTTCGGGCGCAGTGGCGGGAACGGAGTCATACGCTTTACCCTTGGCAACCGGTTCCAACCAGCCGCCCAACCGTCAGAGTCACCAGCGTAGCCAGCGTCAACCTGCCTGCCAGGCCGACTGGTAATCTCGCGACCCCGAGCGCTACCCTTGGCCGGTCCCAAAGAGGGTGCCTTTACACCGTGTGTCTTTCAAGGGAGTAGCTTCATTCTTGTTCCTGAAGCCCGTGCGCGCTTCCTGGCGCGGAAAAACGGGATCGGTACGCTCATGCAGCACTTGTTCGCTAGAACTCAACCCGCCCTTGAAACGCGATCATTCGTGGAGAGCCATCTCCGCCTAACCCTACGCCGAGCAGACCGGTCGGCGGTGAGATCGTGCTCTGCAGCGTTCCGAACCTGGAGGGGATGTAGGTGCCGGGAACACCCGCTTCCACCGTGCTGGGTAAAGCAAAGTTCGGATGATTGAAAGCATTGAAGAGCTGGGTATCGAAACGGAAGGCCAGGCCGTCGCGGAACTGCACCTTCTTCGTGATGTACATATCCGAGTCGGTGAAGTGGGGACCGCGTACCGTGTTCCTTCCGCTGTCGCCGAACCGGCAGGTCGCGGGAGAATCGCCGCCCGTACAGGCGCCCGTAATCGGATTGACTACCGAGACAAACGCATTCGGGTTGAGCCACTGCTTCGTGCCCGCGAAGGTGACGCCGGCAACCGGAGCCTTGCTATAGACCGGAACACCCGGGATGCGGTTGGCAAACTGCGGGCCACTTGCTTGAAAGATTCCAAACCCATTGGCTGTATAAGGCTGACTGAGAACCGTGAAGGGAAGGCCGCTGTGCAGGAACGCCGTCTCTGAGAACGACCAGTCCGCGAGCGCTTTTTGAAGCCATCCGTGACCCGAACGAAAAGGAATCTGGTAGAGGCCAAATGCCGAAAGATTATGGCGAACGTCATAGTCGCAGTTGCTGTAGTTGCGAGACAGCTCGCCTGGAATTGGGGATAAGATCCCCTGCGTAGAGAACGAGAGCAGCCCGCCGTTCGAGACCTCGTCGAGGCAGTGGCTCAGCGTGTAGTTTGCCCGCAGAGTCAATCCACTCATCTGCTGGGAGTAGCTGGCCTGGAGGCCCGTATAGCTGCTGTTCGCATCGGTGCGGAACTCGTTGACATTGCCGAAGCGCTGGTCGACGGGTTGGCCGTAGCTGTAAGGTGCGAAGCAACCGGCGCAGACGTTCTGATACCCGTAGAGTTGGACCTGAAAGGGCTCGTGCAATCCACGCGTCCCAACGAAATCGACGCGAAGGCTACCACGGCTCGCCACCTGTTGCTCAAGACCCAAGCCGTACTGATAGTAGAGTGGGGTCTTAAGCGCGCCAGTTGGAAACGTGTTCAGGCTTACGGCCAAGGGACACACCGGCTGGCCGGCGGCAAGACCGGTGCATGGTGATCCGCCACTTGCGAACGACGTTTGGAACGAGTTGTTCGCGGCGAGGGTTGCGTCGACAGCGCTGCCTGGAACCCCAGGTGCAAGGCCGACTCCGCCAACCTGACCTCCCAAACCGCCGACGAAGATTGGCGCGTAGGGAGGATTGGTCGAGGCAAGGTCCGCGATCTGCGCTGGGATCAGGTCGCTAAAGATCCCGAAGCCACCGTGAACGGCCGCTCGATGCGGCAGCTGATAGGCGGCGGATACACGCGGCTGGTAGACAAACAGCGGCGTCGCGGGAAACAGACCATGCTGACTGGCAAGGATGACCTGCGCGAGCGGCTGTGAGTTCGAGTGGGACAGATCCAGAAACGAGCCAGAAGGACGCGCGAAGAGACCTTGCTGATTGGTCTCGTTCCCATTGTAGGTAACCCGCATGCCAGCCGTCAGCGTCAGCCTGGGCTGTGGCTTGAAGGTATCCATCGCGTAGAACTCGATGTTGCTGACCGCGACACGCTCGGTCAGCCGGGTGGGAAAGGCCTGGCTCACGGTATACGCCGCGCCGTAGGTGAACTCGGCGAGATCGTCGTAGGTTGCGGTTGGCACGATGCCTTGGCCAAGGTCGTAGTTGCTCACGTCCAGACGCCGCGTGTTGATGCCGAACTTGTAGGTGCTGCGCCTGACCGTCCAGACCAGGTTATCGTTGATCTGCCACTGCGTCACGATGCGGCCCTGAGGATACGTGTTGTCGTTGCCGCCGACCGTGGTGAATGGCACAGCGGACGTGCCCGCCTCTAAGACGATGGGGAAGGTCTGGCGCACCTGGGCGAAGTTATCCGGTTCAAAGATGCTCGAGTACCAACTCGCGCCGGGATTCAGCTGGTTGACAAGGTTCTGCGCGAACAAGTGGGTGTACCCCGCCACCAGCGTCCGCTGCGGCTGCGGCGAATACGAGTTGAAGATCGCATTGACCGGATCGGTGAAAGCTGCCTGGAGGCCCGTGTCCTGCTGAAAGCGATACCAGATGCTGTCCTTCGCATTGATGGTCTGGTCGATCTTCACAACGACCAGATCTTCGCGGTCGAAATTGTTGAGAGACTCCTGACGCTGGTTCGCGCATCCTCCCTGCGCAAGGCCGGGCGCATCGATTGGACAGGTGTTGATCTGAACCGGCGTACCAGTCGTGTTGCTGTAGAGCGAGAACATGTTCTGGTAGAACGGGATCTCTGCCGGTTCGGCAGGTAAGCTGGTCCCGGTCGTGGGATCGGTGCCGCCGGTAGCAAGCTGCTGCAGAACGTAGGCCTGATACGCGGGAGTAGGCACCACAGCCGCGGTCACGATCGGCAACGCGATGCGAACGCCCTCGTAGTGAGCGAAGACGAACAGTTTGTCTTTGCGGAAGGGGCCGCCGAGGCTTACGCCGAACTCGTTCACGACCGAGCGTGGCTTGTGCGCAACGTTCCCCGGCGAATCGTTCGCGTGGAGAAAGTAGTCCTGCCCATTCAACAACGAGCCATTCCACACCTCGTAAGCATCCCCGTGGAATGCGTTCGTGCCGGACTTGGTGAAGTAGTTGACCTGCGACGCAGCGTAACGGCCTTGATCTACCGCAAAGGAGTTCGTGTTCACCGTTGCCTGTTCCACCGCATCGAGGCCAAGAACGAGGTTCGTCGATAGACCGATGTTGAGGCCCAGCCAGGGATCGTTCGTGTCGAACCCATCCAGGATGTAGCCGTTGGACGTAGCGGGAAGACCGTTGAACTCAACGTTTCCATAGCCGCCCGATCCCTTCGCATCGTTCGACGAGCCTGCGGTATTCATCAGAGCGCCCTGAGCGAACTGCGCGATAAAGGTCAGGTCCTGGCCAGGGTTGGGCAGGCTCTTGATCTGCTTCTCATCCAGGGTCGTCGTGATGTTCGGGTTGTCGAGGCTCAAGAGACCCTGTTCGGCCTCAACGTTGACGATCTGATTGCTTCCACTGACTTGCAGCGTGAAGTTCAGCGCGACCGTTCGACCGACTGCAACCGGCGTTGGAGTCGAGGCGGAGACTCTGAACCCGGGGGAGGAGACGGACACCCGGTAGGTGCCCGGGTTGATCTGCGAAAAAAGATAGTGTCCCGTCGAGTCGGTCTGTCCGGTCCGGGTAGCCTTGGTGTCGACATCGATTGCGACCACCTTGGCAAGCGGAACCGCAGCCCCGGTTGAATCGGACACGTCTCCCGCCAGCGCACCCGATGTGCCGCTCTGCGCACTGCCGGACGCGAGCCCAGCCCAGGCGAAGGCGAAGAGAAGCAAGACGAAAGTGCGGAAGACTGTCTTTAGCATGTTGAGCCTCACCGCAAGCAAGATGTTGGGGATGAATGCCCGTGCGAATGCCATCGCCCTAATTCTATTGCGTTATTATTAACCCTGCCGCTCAAGCATCTGGAATTGACAACCGATCAGGAACGGTCGCGCTCGCGACCTTCCCCGGTCAGCACCCCAGCATTTGTTTCACCTTGGATTTCAAATCAGCAGACTACTGCCCCTCGAGGAGAAGAGATGGTTTCGTGCACGAATACAGGTTGTGACGGTCAGAAGGCAAGCGGTCAGATGCGGCTGATTCAGCGGACGTTTTTCACCATCCTGTGCTGCATCCTGGGTGCACATGCCGCGTACGGGCAGACAGCCCCGGCAACCGCCAGCGCCTACGACCCGCGAATCACCTTCGCTCCGCTCACCCTGCCCGATCCCGTCAACATCTATCGCTCCAGTAACGGCGCGCCCGGCCCCGGCTTCTGGCACAACGAGGCGGACTACGAGATGCGCGCCTCGCTCGATACCAAGGCGAAGACCATCACCAACGACGAGACCGTCACCTACACGAACAACAGTCCCGACGCGCTGCCCTCCGTGTGGCTTCACCTGGAACAGAACATCTATCGCAGCGATTCCCGCGCGCGAATTGCGAACGGCGGCATGCAGCGCCGGCGCAAGCAGCCGACCGAAGACGATACCTTCAACTATTCCACGCAGGGATTTATCTTCGACAGCGTTCAGGTGGAGAGCGCAGGCAAGACGGCCAAGGCCGACTACCTCATCAACGACACGCGCATGCAGATTCAGCTTCCAGCTCCCCTGCGAGCGAAGGGTGGCGTCGTCCGCCTGCACCTGCGCTACCACTACACCATCCCTGGCGTCTGGGGCGGCCGCACCTCGTGGGACCACTCCAAGCAGGGCGACATCTACGACATCGCCCAGTGGTATCCGCGCATGTGCGTCTACGACGATCTCCGCGGATGGGACACGCTTCCCTACCTCGGCAGTGAGTTCTACCTCGAGTACGGGCACTTCGACTACTACGTCACCGTGCCGTGGGATATGATCGTCGCCGGCTCCGGCGAACTCGTCAATCCGACCGAAGTGCTCACCTCAACCGAGATCGCACGACTGAACCAGGCGCGCAAGAGCGACGCAACAGTTTACATTCGCAAGCCGGACGAGGTGCACGACCCCGCCAGCCGCCCGAAACAGAGCGGCACGCTGACCTGGCACTTCCACATGGATCACACGCGCGACGTCGTCTGGAGCGCCTCGCCCGCGTTCGTCTGGGATGCGGCGCGCATGAACCTGCCCGACGGCAAGACGGCACTCGCGCAGAGCGTCTACCCGCCGGAGAGCGTCGGTCCCGATGCCTGGGACAAGTCGACCGAGTATGTGAAGAACACGGTTGAGAACTTCTCCCGCCATTGGTTTCCGTATCCATGGCCGAACGCGATCAGCGTCGCGGGCTTCTCCACCGGTATGGAATACCCCGGTATCGTCTTCGACGGCATCGACGACAAGGGCAGCTTCCTCTTCTGGGTGACCGCGCACGAGATCGGCCACGACTGGTTCCCGATGATCGTCGGCTCGAACGAGCGGCGTCATGCCTTCATGGACGAAGGCTTCAACACCTTCATCGATATCGAAGAGTCGGATCTCTACGCCAACGGCAAGTACGGGCCCAAGCGGGACTCAGAATATTCGGCCGGCGGCGAGCCTCCCGACATGATCCTGAAGGTGCTCGACAACCCCAACGCACCATCCCTGCTCTTCGCCGCCGACGCGATCCCCGGCGCGCTCGGGCATCCGGTCAGCTACTTTAAAGGCGCTTACGGCATGGTGCTGCTGCGCGAGCAAATCCTCGGTCCCGAACGCTTCGACCGCACTTTTCGCAAGTACATTCGCGACTGGGCCTACAAGCATCCCTCGCCCTCCGACTTCTTCCGCGAGATGGAATCTGAAAGCGGCGAAGACCTGGGCTGGTTCTGGCGCGGCTGGTACATGAACAACTGGCGCTACGACGTTGCAGTCGACAAGATCGATGGTGCCTCGGTCACGTTGAGCAACCGTGGTCAACTCGTTCTGCCGACGCCCGTTGAGGTCGTCTTCAAGGACGGCAGCAAGCAGCGGCTGCGGCTCCCGGTTGAAACCTGGCTCACGAAAGGCACGTGGACCTGGAACTCCGACGATCACAAGCCGATCGCGTCAGTCACCGTCGATCCGGACCACAAGCTGCCCGACGACGATCGCACGAACAACCATATGGTGGCGCCGTAGAAGAAACTTGCCTCGGGCGGCCTTACCTAACGATAATGAATGTGCAGGTGCAGTCGATAGTCACCTGATCGCACTGAGCAGACCCTTATGACCGTTCAGACCAGGAACACGCGCCAGAAGCAAGCAATCCGCGAGGCTTTTACCTCCGCCGATCGCCCCCTTTCGCACGAAGAGGTGCTGGACCTTGCCCAGAAGCAGGTGGAAGGCATCAGCATCGCAACCGTCTACCGCAATGTAAACAGCCTGGTGGACGAGAAGTGGCTCGTGCCCGTCGAAATCCCCGGCACGACCACGCGCTACGAAGTAGCTGGCAAAGCGCATCATCACCACTTCAAATGCAACGACTGCGGCAAACTGTTTGAGCTAACTGGATGCGACGTCCAAATCAAACCCAAGCTGCCCCGCGGTTTTCGCACCACCGGGCATGAGTTCTTCCTGTACGGTCTTTGCTCTGCCTGCGTCTAACCACGCCTTCGGCATGTTCCAAGATCGGGCGCACGCCAACGAACCGCGCGCCAGGTGTGGCTCACAACGGGGTCGTTATCTGCTGAAGCCACTCAGCAGCAGGTTAGCCACGAAGATCAATCCGATTCCGCACAGCACGGCCGGCACGATCACCCAGCGCGGACTTGCGGACGCACGCAGGTTCGGGAGAAAGTCGCTCGTGGCCATCTGCAGGAAGAACCCACCGGCAACCGCCAGCAGAACGACCGCGTTGGCCGGCGACTGCACCCACCACAAGGTAAGCAGTCCCCCCAGCAGCGGAGCCAGTGCGTCCGCCACCAGAAACACGTAATCCCAAGGCCTCGCGCGCTCCCCCGCCGTGGAGAGGATCACCGTATTCATCCCGTCACCCACGTCGTGCGCCACAATCCCAAACGTGACGATCATGCCAGCGGAGTGGGAAGCCGAAAACGCGGCGCCGATCACCATGCCGTCGCGAAAGCTGTGCAGAATCAACAGCGCCCCGCTGATTCGTCCCATCGTCTTGCGGACCGCAAGGTCCTCGCGCCCGCGCCCGATCCGTTCCATCACGGCATCGATCAGCAGAAACGCGAGGAAGGCCGTCAGCGCGATGCTAAGCACCCACCTCGGCGACTCGCCGCTCGATCGCGCGAGTCCAAAAGCCTCCGGCAGCAGGTCGAGGAACGCCGTCCCCAGCAGCAGTCCGGCCCCTAGCGCCATCAGCAGGGAGAGATATTTCCGCGCCCGCAACGCAATCCAGCCGCCGAACAATGTGGACAGAACCGGAACGCAGAGCAATGCGATTGGCATGTCAGAGGTCTCAACCGGAGAACTCACGGGCAAACATCTCGCTCTCTGGTCATTGCGGCTCCTGTTCCTTCCCTGCTATTGCGTTTAGTTTAGCATCTTCACCATGGCCGCGGTAACAACCGATGATTCCAAGGCGCTGCACTCGAAGAACCTGTGCACCGGCTTAGGCGCAGAGAATTTGGTTCGATCACACCGGGATTTACGCCAACAGGGCTGCCACACCCTGGAACATGAGCCGGTTGCGTTAGTCTGGTTCTGAAGCCGCCGGCGTGAGTTGCATCGTCCGGCACGCGTTCGGAGAATCTTTTGAAATCGATCAGCCTTCTCGTTCTCACCGCCCTGTTCTCGCAGACCCTCTCGACCCCCGCCCCTGCGCAAGTCGCCAAACAGGATATCCTGCGCTCTACCCTCGCCAACGGGATGCGGGTCGTCATCGTGCGCGACGCGCTCGCGCCCGTGGTCACGGTTGAATCCAACTTCCTCGTCGGCGGCAACGAGACTCCGGCCGGATTTCCCGGTATGGCCCACGCGCAGGAGCACATGGCGTTCCGCGGTTGCGCCGGCATGACCGCGGACCAGACCGCGGCCATCTACGCTCAGTTAGGCGGCCAGAACAACGCCGACACGCAGCAGAACATCACCCAGTTCTATGCAACCGTGCCCGCCGCGGATCTTGACGTGGCGCTGCACGCACAGGCAGCCTGTCTCACCGGAGTCGACGACTCGCAGGCGCAATGGGACGAGGAACGCGGCGCCATCGAGCAGGAGGTCTCCCGCGATCTCTCGAACCCGACCTACAAGTTCGTCAACCGGCTCAACGAAGCCATGTTCGCCGGCACCCCCTACGCGCACGACCCGCTGGGCACGCGCCCATCTTTCGATGCAACGACTGGCCCGATGCTGAAAGAGTTCCACGACAAATGGTATAGCCCCACAAACGCCCTCCTCGTAATCGTAGGAGACGTCGACGCGAAGCAGACGCTGGCGAAGATCACGCAGCTCTTCGGCTCGATTCCCGGCCACACGACGCCTCCGCATCCTGACGTAACGCTGCAGCCTGTAAAGCCAGACACCTTCACCCTGAACAGCAATCTACCGTACGTGCTCGGCTTCGTCGCATACCGTCTGCCCGGAACCGATTCACCCGATTATGCCGCGACGCAGATCCTCATCGATGTGCTCAGCAGCCAGCGAGCCGACCTGTATGCAATGGTGCCTGCTGGCAAAGCACTCGCCGCCGAGTTCGGCCTCGCCGAAAGCTACCCCAAGGCAAGCGTCGGCTTCGGTCTGGTCGCGCAGCCGGCCGGCGTCGACATCACGGCAACAATCGCCCAGATGAACCAGATCATCCAGAAGTATGCCACCGATGGCGTGCCGCCTGAGCTCGTCGAAGCCTCGCGCAAGAGCGAGATCGCCCAGGCCGAGTTCCAGCGCAACTCCATCCCCGGCCTCGCGAACGTCTGGTCGAACGCCCTCGCCGCCGAAGGCCGCAACTCGCCCGAAGAAGATGTCGAGGCGATCCGCAAGGTCACAGTTGCCGATGTCAACCGCGTCGCCAAAGAGTATCTCCTAAAGACCAATACCATCACCGCAACGCTCGTCCCGAAGCCCTCCGGCGAGCCCGTCGCGTCCAAGGGCTTCGGTGGCGGCGAAGAGGTGACCTCCGCACCGACCAAGCCCGTCGAACTCCCCACCTGGGCCGCCGCGGAGCTGGATAAGATCACCGTGCCCAACCAGCTTCCGCCCATCACCGACACCAGGCTCGCCAATGGAATCCGCTTGATCGTCCGCCAGGACATCACCACCCCAACCGTCACGCTCGTCGGTTCCATCCGTCACGACTCCGACCTCGAAACCCCGCCCGGTCAGGAGGGCGTGGCCGACGTTCTCGACGGCCTCTTCTCCTACGGAACGACCACCCTTGATCGTCTCGCCTTTCAGAAGGCGCTCGACGACATCACCGCCAACGAGAACGCCGGCTACCAGTTCTCGCTTAGCGTGCTGAAGAGCGACCTGTCGCGCGGCGTCCAGCTTCTCGCCGACAACGAACTGCATCCCGCTCTCCCGGCCAATGCCTTCCACGTCGTTCAGCAGCAGACCTCGCAGTTCTTGGCCGGCAATCTTCAAAGCCCCGGGTACCGCACCTCGCGCGCACTCGAAACCGCCCTGCTGCCCCCGGGAGATCCTTCCCTGCGCCAACCGACCCCGGCAACCGTGACGAAACTCACTCTCGACGAGGTAAAGACTTATTACAGCCAGACCTTCCGCCCCGACCTCACGACCATCGTCGTTATCGGCGACGTCTCCCCGGAGGATGCGAAGAACGTCGTAACCAAGTGGTTTGGCCAGTGGCAGGCCAGTGGACCGGCTCCGAACACCACGCCAGCCCCGGTGCCCGCCAACAAACCCTTCGCGGCGAACGTCGCCGATCCCGAGCAGGTGCAGGATTCGGTCACACTCGCCGAAGAACTGCCGCTCAACCGCTTCGATCCCGACTACTACCCGCTTCAGCTCGGCACCCACGTGCTCGGCGGAGGCTTCTACGCAACCCGGCTCTATCGCGATCTGCGCCAGAAAGCCGGCTACGTCTACACTGTCGATGTCAGCCTCGGTGCCTCGAAGACGCGGGCCGTCTATGATGTCAGCTACGGATGCGACCCGGTCAACGTCTCCAAGGCTCGTACTCTCATCGAACGCGACCTCAACCAGATGCGAACCGAACCGGTCTCGCCCGGTGAGCTCCACCAGGCCAAGGCACTGCTGCTCCGGCAGATCCCACTGGGCGAATCGAGCGAAGACTCGGTCGCCGCGAGTATGCTCGGACGCGCCCAGATCGGCCTGCCGCTCGACGAACCTCTTCGCGCCGCACACATCTACTTCGACCTCACCGCCGAGCAGATTCGCAGCGCTTTCGAGCGTCACATCACCGTCACCAACCTTGTGCAGGTCGTACGCGGTCCTGAGCCGAAATAAGAGGACCGCGGCGGCCGAGGCCGTGCAAGGCGCCGACCGTCAGCGTTGGCCCGCAGCCACGTGCCGGTACGTCGGCTCGAACCCCAGTTCGCGCGCGTAGTTCAGAATGCGCTCGAAGTTCAGCGAGATCGTCGCGCCCGCCTTCTGCGTCACCTCATCCTCGATCGGCAGATCGAAGTCGTCGGCGCCGTAGAGCAGACCCTCTAGCGCACGTTCATTCTGCGTCAGCACCGACGTGCGAATCCGCGGCACATTGTCCAGGTAGATGCGGCTCAGCGCCAGGTGCCGCAGGTACTCGCCGGTCGAAATCTCGATTCCGCCAATCTGCGTGAAGTAAGGCTTGTACGTCCAGCACAGAAAGCTCGCCAGCCCGTTCGTCTCGTCCTGAAACTGCCGCGTACGATCCAGATGTTCGATTCTCTCTTCCACCGTCTCGTCGAACCCGATCACCATCGTCGCGGTGGTGCGCAGGCCCGCATCCACCAGCGCGCGCTGCGCTTCGAAGTACTGCGCAACCGTGTACTTGAACTTCGAGTGCCGTCTGCGAAAATCCTCCGTCAGAATCTCAGACCCGCCGCCTGTAATCCAGCGCACTCCGGCCTGCTTGAACCGCTCGGCAGCCTCGGCATACGTTAGCTTCGCGTGGTCGGCCAGGTACATGAACTCCGCTATCGTCAGCGCGTAGAACTCGAGCGAGTCGCCATAGCGCTCGCGGATCGCAGCGAAGAGCTCGCAGTAGTAATCGATCGGCAGATGCGGGTTGAAGCCGCCGTTGAACGCAGCCAGATCGCCACCCAGCGCCAGCAGCTCATCCAGCTTCGCGAACACCTCTTCCTGCGAGAGAACGTACCCGCCCGCCTGCCCCGGCAGCTTGTAGAACGCGCAGTAGTCGCACTGCGCCACGCACACGTTGGTGTAGTTGATAATGCGCATGATCATGTACGTGCAGGAAGCCGGCTTCGCAAACCGCGCGCGCACCTGCTGCGCCAGCCCGCGCAACTCTGCGTCGGACGCATGACGCCACAACCAAAGCGCATCTTCGTTTGAGATTCGCTCGCGCGACTCCACCTTACGGCTCACGGCCTCGACGCTGGTTTCTCCCGAGATAGACAGAGTGCTCACGTCACCAGTGTAGCCGTTTACCCGAAAAGTTGGTGCCACAGGCACCGCTTCTGAGACATTGGGAAGCCGCCGGGCCTTCCATCAGCTCGCAGTACCAGCGCCAACCCCGCGTCACACCCGCACGATCATCACTTCCGTTGCCTTCATCAGCGCGGCCGCGGTCTGTCCCTTTCGCAACTGCATCTCGCGCGCCGCATCCGCAGTAATAATCGAAGTAATCTTCTGGTCGCCGATCTCGAGGATTACCTGCGCCAGCAGGCCGGAGATCTTCACCTCGGCGATGCGTCCCACCAGCTGATTTCGCCCACTCACCGCGCGGAAACGCTCGCGCGACTCCTTGGTCACGGTGGTTGGCTTCGACTGCAGCATGGGGTTCAGCGTGCTCTGTGGAATGCGGTGATGCCCACCGGGCGTCTTGATGGTCTTCAACGTACCTGCCAGGATCCATTGCTTCAGGGTCGGATAGCTGATTCCTAGCGCGGCTGCAGCCTCTCGAGGCTTCAGAAGAACGTCTACGTCCGGCATCATACGGCCCTCGTTCGACCTGACGTGAGTATAAATCCGGTAATCCCCAACTCGGGTTCAGGCCTGCCCGCGCTTGGGAATTTACTCAAAGCCAGGGAGCATCCGCCTCAGGGCCGGAGGCCCGTCCCATACCACCCTGCAGCAACGCCCCACGGCGCCCGGCGACGCGTGACGACCGCTGAAGGCGCGACCCAAAGACCTTGCCCCTGTGGAAAGAGAGCCTCGATGGCGTCACCACCCAGCCTGGACCAGAACCCGAAACCCATTCGGCATACCCTACGCAGAAGGGCTCCGCCAACGGCGGAGCCCTTCTGATTTACCGAAACCCGAAGACTACGGAATGTAATAACGCATCGAGACGTGAACCATCGGCTCGACCGTGTACGGCTGCCCGAAGGTCGCCGTCGCCGAACCGTAGGTGCCGCCGGTCACGCCAGTCCAACCCTTGCGGGCGAGGTAGCTGTACGTGGCCTGGTACTGAATGCGGCCGTACTTCGGGCTGGAGATCGCACGATAGGTGAAGCCGATCATGCCTTCCTGAATGTAGCGGGTTTCGCCGCTGCAATTCGTCGCCGTATCGGTGCCGCCGTTGCCGCTCGAAACCACGGTGGCATAGTTCTCAACCGCGCAACCAGTGTCCGTGTCAGCAATCGAGCCGTAGCCGGTAAACGCGCTGGCTCCGGAGAGGCCGGTCGCATACAGCGTCCGCTGCGCGTACTCGCCGCCATAGTAGGCGTAGAGGTCGAGCTTCTTGGCCGGGTGTGTTTCGATCGTCAACAAGCCGTGCGCGTTGCGAATCGGCTCAATCGTACCGTTCGGGTGAACGGTCACGTCAGGCAACTGCGACGAGCCATAGCGGCCCACGCCATCGCCCACCATGCCGGCCGCGCCGACCGTGAGGAACTTCGTGTTGACGCGGAAGCTGGCGAACCCGCCGCCACCGGTCACGGTGTTGTTGTAGGCAGCGGCACCCGCAACAGCCGGGTTCGACGGCCCGATGCCCGCAACCGTCGGGTACAGGCGCTCGCGGAAGAAGCGTGCCAGGCCGCCCAGCTCAAAGTGCGAGTGCGGGAAGTCCAGCGCAACCTTCGCCATCACGTCGGGCGCAATGTTCAGCGTGTAGTTCTGCACGCCGGCCGTCTGCGAGCTGCCGTTGCTGCCTTCGCCGTTGTACAGGCCGCCCGTCGTTCCAGCGCCGGCGAGTACGTAGTTGCTCGGACCGTTGTCAACCTTCAGGCCAACAGTCTGCGGCTCTTCAAGCGACATCGCGATCGTCGCAGCCGAACCCAGGAACGAGTTGCCGAACTTCTGCTGGATGCGGTACGCCGGCAGACGAGCCCACGAATAACCGACCATGTACTGCGGATCGATCGTCTGCGGAAGCTTCTCCGTCCGAACGTCGGTCGAGGTTCCGTTCTCCGTCACCAACGACCACATCTGGCCGCCCGTGATCGCGGTGCCGGACTTGTTCTCAGCCTTCGCCCAGATCTGACGAACGCGGAACAGGTAGCTGTTCGACTGGTTGTTGTTCGAGGTCGTGCCAGCACCCAGGAAGTCGGACTCAAAGTAACCCGAGATCTTGAACGAAGCCGCCTTGCCCTCGAACAGGCCGCCGAGACGAGACTGGCGAGCCGAGAAGTTCATCTCCGAGATGTGCGCGTCGTCCGCGCCCGAAAACGGAATCGAATTCAAAGGAGTGTTGATGTCGGAGTTCAGCGCCTTCTGGCGCCACACACCTTCACCCGCGAAGAAGGCCACCGGCGTAATCGTCACGCCCTTATAGTGGAGGACCGTCGGGCTATCGATTTTCTCCGTCAGCTCAACCTTGTTCGCGCTGATCGTGTTCGCCAGGCCAACGTTGGTCGTCTGCAGGTCGGTCACGTTCGCCTTCAGCGCCTGCACCGCATCGGTGTTCGCCTGAACGGTCGAGTTGACGCTCTGCGCCTGCTGCGTCGCGGCCTGAGCCTGCGCCTCGGCGCCGGAAGCAGCCGTCTGCGCGGCTGCCAACTGCGCGTTCGCAGCGGCGTTCGCCTGCGTCAACGCATCGATCTGCGCCTGCTGGGCTGCCTGCTTCTCGCGGAGATCGCGCAGCTCGCGCGACGTCTCGCTTTCGACTGGTTCGTGGTGGCGCACGACAGCCTTATGGTGCCGAGCCGTATGCTTCCCTGTGCCTTTTTCCTTCGTGATGACGGTCGTCTTGGTTTCGCCCGGAGCGACCTTGACCGTCTTCGTGGTGGTCGAAAGCGGTTCCTGCGCCTGCAAGGAGACCGTTCCAACCATCAGCACTGCTGCAATGGCACCTGCACTCTTCATCTTCTTCATGGAGCCTCTCATAATTGAGCGCACAAAAAGCCGTACCCTGGGGGAAGGCCCACGGGACACAATTTCTGGCACTCAGAATGAAACAAGTGTGGCAAAGGAATGTGAACAGAGAAATAAAATGGACGAACGGCCCCGTTAAGATGGGAATAATTTGCGCCACGATTGGGACGAACTTCCCATTCTGACTTGCTGCCTTATCTCTCTGCAAAGAAGGTGCTTGGCCACCTTCTGGCTGGGCAATCCACCCCGCAGCCCTGCCCATCCAAAAGGAACCATAGAGGTCAATCCCTCGAGCACACCCACCCTCACGACACAGACACCCTGCCGGGCCCCACGCCAATCTTCATTTTCAGTGCGTCATAAAATCCGCGTCTCCTATGAATGCGCACCCTTGCCTCGCAGGAGTAAGCTGTTTCCCGCACGCCGGCGGCGACTTTCCGCGCGCCCTCCCTCACCCCGGCGCACTCCGCACCCAAAGAGAGGAAACACGCATGGCAACCGCAGCAATCACGCAACTTCAGCCCGGCCACTACGGCTATCCCGTCCCCTTCAAAGCCCGCTACGCCAACTACATCGGCGGCGAATGGCTCGCGCCGCTTTCCGGTCAGTATTTCGACAACATCTCGCCCGTCACTGGCCACGCCTTCTGCGAGGTCCCGCGCTCCAACTCCGCCGATATCGAACGCGCACTCGACGCGGCGCATGCCGCCAAGAAGAGCTGGGGCAAGACCAGCGCCGCCGCACGCGCCCGCGTCCTCGAACAGATCGCCCAGCGCATCGACGACAACCTCGAACTGCTCGCCACCGCCGAAACCTGGGACAACGGCAAGCCCATCCGCGAGACCGTCAACGCCGACATCCCGCTCTGCTCCGACCACTTCCGCTACTTCGCCGGCTGCATCCGCGCGCAGGAAGGCGGCATCTCCGAGATCGACGCCGACACCGTCGCCTACCACTACCACGAGCCGCTCGGCGTCGTCGCCCAGATCATCCCCTGGAACTTCCCGCTCCTGATGGCCTGCTGGAAGCTCGCACCCGCGCTCGCCGCGGGCAACTGCGTCGTACTCAAGCCGGCCGAGCAGACCCCCGTCTCCATCCTCATCCTGATGGAACTCATCGGCGACCTCCTGCCCCCGGGCGTGCTCAACATCGTCAACGGCTTCGGCGTCGAAGCCGGCAAGCCGCTCGCCTCGAATCCCCGCATCCACAAGGTCGCATTCACCGGCGAGACCACCACCGGCCGCCTCATCATGCAGTACGCCTCGCAGAACATCATCCCCGTCACGCTCGAGCTAGGTGGCAAATCTCCCAACATCTTCTTCGCCGACGTGATGAACGCCGACGACGCCTACTTCGACAAGGCGCTCGAAGGCTTTACCCTCTTCGCCTTCAACCAGGGCGAAGTCTGCACCTGCCCCTCGCGCGCCCTCATCCACGAATCCATCTACGACCGCTTCATGGAGCGTGCGCTCAAGCGTGTCAAGGCCATCCGCGCTGGCAACCCGCTTGACCCCACCACCATGATCGGCGCGCAAGCCAGCCAGGAGCAGATGGAGAAGATCCTCTCCTACTTCGACATCGGCCAGCAGGAAGGCGCTGAAATCCTCACCGGCGGCCACCGCCGCACCCTCGAAGGCGACCTCGCCGACGGCTACTACATCGAGCCCACCGTCTTCAAGGGCCACAACAAGATGCGCATCTTCCAGGAGGAGATCTTCGGCCCCGTCGTCTCCGTCACCACCTTCAAGGATGACGAAGAAGCGCTCGCCATCGCCAACGACTCGCTCTACGGCCTCGGCGCCGGCGTCTGGACCCGCGATCTCACCCGCGCCTACCGCTTCGGGCGCGGCATCGAAGCCGGCCGCGTCTGGACCAACTGCTACCACGCCTACCCCGCGCACGCAGCCTTCGGCGGCTACAAGCAAAGCGGCATCGGCCGCGAAAACCACAAGATGATGCTCGACCACTACCAGCAAACCAAGAACCAGCTCGTCAGCTACAGCCCCAACGCCCTAGGCTTCTTCTAGCGCCTCATACTCCGGGCGTCCCATGACATACTCCGGGGCTCCGATGTCATACTCCGGGTGCCCCATGTCAGGCAGCTTCTCGCCTGACGTGGGGTTACATCCTCTCGCCTCCGCACCGTCTTCAACCTATGCAAACCACCACCCCACCCCAGGTCGAAGCCACCCCCGCCGCTCTCGCCCTCATCGAGCAGCTCAAACACAAGCACGGCCCCGTCATGTTCCACCAATCCGGCGGCTGCTGCGACGGCAGCAGCCCCATGTGTTACCCCGCCGGAGACTTCTATCTCGGCGACCAGGACGTCCTCATCGGCACGCTCGCCGAAGCTCCCTTCTACATCTCGCGTCCGCAGTTCGAATACTGGAAGCACACCCAGCTCATCCTTGACGTCGTCCCCGGCCGCGGCGGCATGTTCTCGCTCGAAGGCCCCGAAGGCGTGCGCTTCCTCACCCGCTCCCGCGTTTTCACCCCCAGCGAGATCGCCCACCTCCGCGACGCCGGCCGCATTTAGCCAAACCACACCTCCGTGCCCCATTCATCGCGCACTTGCGATGAGTGGGTCCACATCACCCCCGGCAAGCTGCTCCGGTCGACCCAGCCAACGGAGTACATTGGAACGAACATGAGCGCTCTCACCCGCCGCCACTTCCTCTCGACTGCCGCCGCCGCAAGCGCCGCCGCAACCCTCCCCGCACGCTCGCTCGCCGAAGCCCGCCCGCAAGCTCTCCCGCAGCTCCACCCGGTCCCCGACCAGAACTCCCCGGTCCAACCCTTCGCGCTCACCGAAGTCCGCCTGCTCCCCAGCCCCTTCAAAGACTCCATGGAGCGCAATCGCAGCTTCCTCTACTCCATCCCAAACGATCGCCTCGTCCACAACTTCCGAGTCACCGCGGGCCTGCCCTCGGACGCCACCCCGCTCGGCGGCTGGGAGGCGCCCGACTGCGAGCTCCGCGGCCACTACGTCGGCCACTACCTCAGCTCCTGCGCCCTGCTGCACGCCTCCACCGGCGACCAGCCCATCCTCGCCAAGGCGAACGATCTCGTCGTCATGCTCGCCGAGACACAGCAAAAAGATGGCTACCTTGGCGCCTACCCCACCACCTTCTACGACCGCCTCCGCGAGTATAAGGAAGTCTGGGCGCCCTTCTACACCTACCACAAGATCCTCGCCGGCCTTATCGACATGTACCAGCTCACCGGCAACCAGCAGGCCCTCACCATGGCCCTCCGCATGGCCGATTGGGCCGACGCCTACTCGCAATCGGTCGTCGCGGCCGCGGGCAGCGACGGCTGGCAGAAAGTCCTGCTTGTCGAACAGGGCGGCATGATGGAGTCCGCCTGGAACCTCTACGGCATCACCGGCGACGGCAAGTACAAGGCCCTCGCCATCCGCTTCGAGCACCACAAGATCCTCGATCCGCTCGCCGCCAACGAGGACCAGCTCGCGCACAACCATGCCAACACCAACATTCCCAAGATCATCGGCGCAGCCCGCGGCCACGAGCTCACCGGCGAGCCGCGTTACGCCGCCATCGCCGCCAACTTCCACCAGATCGTCACCCAGCACCATGCCTACTGCACCGGCGGCACCAGCAACGGCGAAGTCTGGCACGAGCCCAACGCCGTCGCCACCCAGCTCGGCTTCTCCGCCGAGGAGTGCTGCTGCTCCTACAACATGATGAAGCTTACGCGCCAGCTCTTCGAGCGCCAGCCCGACCCCAAGCTCTTCGACTACTACGAGCGCGTCCTCTACAACGTCCGCCTCGGCACGCAGGATCGCAACGGCATGCTCCAGTACTACGTCTCGCTCAAGCCCGGCCTCTACAAGACCTTCGGCGATGGCTTCGACGCCTTCTACTGCTGCACCGGCACCGGCTCAGAGGAGTACGCCAAGCTCAACGACTCCATCTACTTCCACTCGCAAGACACCCTCTACGTAAACCTCTTCATCCCCTCCAAGCTCACCTGGAAGGAACGCGGCCTCACCCTCCGCCAGACCACCGACTACCCCAAAGCCGGACGCGTCACCCTCACCATCGACCAGGCGCCCACCTCACCCACAACTCTGAAGGTCCGCATCCCCTACTTCGCCACCGCACCCGTAGCTGTCGCCATCAACAACCAACCGCAAACCATCGCCTCCGCGCCGTCGACGTACCTCACCCTCACGCACGCCTGGAAGCCCGGCGACATCGTCACCCTCGACATCCCCCTCACCCTCCACGTCGACACCGCGCCCGACGACCCGCAGGTGCAGGCCGCCATGTACGGTCCGCTCGTGCTCGCCGCGCGCCTTGGCACCGAAGACCTCACCGTGCCGATGATCTACGGCTCCGTCTTCCGCCAGCCCGACGACGGCTACCCCATGCCCACCGTCAACTCGCGCCAAGGCCTCTGGTTCGAGAAAATCGACGGCTCCAACGACTTCCCGCTGCAGTTCCGCACCCTCGGCCACGGCGTAACCCACACCCTCATCCCCTTCAACCAGATACTCGCCGAGCGCTACAGCATCTACCTCCGCACCGTCTAAGTCTTTACTCTTTACTGAAAAACTCCAAACTCTTTACTCTCGAAGTCTCTAACGCAAACCTAGAACCCGGTCGACGTCACCGCCGGCCGGCTCTTCAAAGCCTTCGCCATCACCGCCTGCGCCTCCGCAAGCTCAGCCCCGTGCAACTCCATCCGAGGCCCCCGGACGCGCGCCGAGCCCACGCCAACCTGCTCCTGCACCCACTTGATCAGCTGCACGAACTTCGGCACCGTATCCATGCGCAGCAGTGGCAGAAACCACTTGTACAGCTCGAAAGTCTCCGCAGCATCCCCCGAACCCGCAAGCTCAAACAGCCGAACCGACTCCGCCGGAAACGCATTCACCAGGCCTGCAACCCAGCCCACCGCACCCGCGCGAACGCCCTCCACCAGCACGTCATCCACGCCCACGCAGATCTCCAGCCGCTCGCCCAGCACCTCTTGAATCGCAGCGATGCGCCGCACGTCCGCGCTCGACTCCTTCACCGCGGTCAGGTTCTCGTACTCCGCCGCCAGCTCCGCCATCTGCCCCGGCAGAAAGTCGGTCTTGTAAGCGACTGGGTTGTTGTACAACATGCACTTCAGCGGGGTCGCCGCGATCACCGCCGCGACATGCTCCTTCATCTCGCGCCAGTCGGAGGTATACACATACGGCGGCAGCACCATCAGGCCGCTGCAGCCAATCTGCTCGGCCCCCTTCGCGATCCGCACCGCACCCGCAGTCGAGAGCGACGAGATCGCCGCCACCACCGGCTTCTTCCCTGCCGCAGCTTCCACCGCCGTCCGCAGGATCGCAAGCTTCTCCTCATGCTCCAGCGTCGCGCCCTCGCCCAGCGAACCCAGCATCACCAGCCCCGCGCAGCCGTTCGCCAGCAGCCACTTCGCGTGGCGCGTCAGAAAGTCATGATCCACCTGCATCGCCTCGTCGAACGGTGTCGTCACCGCCGGCAGCACTCCCGTAAACGTCATCGCGTCTCCTCGTCTCTCTTCATCCTAAGCGGCAGGTAAGGCGTCGCGTCGATCATCGAAGCCCGCCCCATCATCTGGTCCGCCAGCAACCTCGCCGCGCCCAGCGAACACGTCGTCCCCAGCCCCTCGAACCCTGCAGCCAGCCAAAGCGACGCATCGTCCGACAACCCCGCCGCCGGCCCCAGCAGCGGCAGGTGGTCCGGCGTAGCCGCTCGAAACCCAGTCCATACCTTCGTGATCTCCAAGCCTCCAAGCCCAGGCATAAACTCATAAGCCAGCGTCAGCATCCGCTGCAGAATACCGTCTTCCACTGCAGGATCGTCCACGCCAAACTGCCGAGACGAACCAATCACGATCTCACCCGTAGCCCGCGGCTGCACGTTGAACGCAACCGAGTCCCCATCGCTCGCACCCGCACTCTTCACATAGCCAAGCTCGACCACCTGGTGCCGCAGAAACCCGTCCGCGCGCTCCGTCATCGCAAGGTGCCCCTTGCGCTTCTTGATCGGCAAGCCCGGCAACAACTCACACTCATTCCCGACAGCCAAAACAATGCGCTTACCACGCAAAACCTGCCCATCCGCCAGCGCAACCTCACCGTCGCCCGCGCGCACCGCCCTCGAACGATACAGCTCAGACTTCAGCCTCTGTGCCTCCGCCAGCAGATACGCCGAAGCCGCGGGCGGCCGGCTCACCCCGTCATCGGGCACCAGCAACCCACCCGCGAGACCCTCGCGCAACTGCGGCTCTTCCGCCTTCAACTCCGCCGCGCTCAACATCCGCGCCTCAACTCCAGCGCTACGCAGCGTTCGCCCCTTCGCCTCGGCCACAGCCATCTCTTCGTCATCCGTCGCCACCCAAACCGTCCCACGGCTCACATACTCCACCGCAGCCGGCAGCGACGCAGCCTCGGTCCGCCAAAGCTCCCGCGAGTAAGCCGAAAGCGCAAGCTGCGCCGGCGAATCATCCATCACCACGACATGCCCCATCCCAGCCGACGTCGCTCCTCCACCCGGCGCCCCACCCTCCACAATCGCCACCGACATCCCGGCCAGCGCAAGCTCCCGCGCACATGCGCTCCCCACCACGCCCGCGCCGACGATGACCACATCGAAGCTCGCCATCAGAACGGAATCCCCTCACGAAACGGATCGTCCACTCCAAACACCAGCTTGGATTCGGCAGTGATCCAAGCGCGCCCGCGAATCGTCGGCCGCACGCGCCAATCCGCGGCCGGCTGCACCGAACCTTCAAAGACGGTGCCCAAGATCCCCTCCTGCCGCCACACCTCTCCAGCCTGCAGCTTGCCGTCGGCAAACAAACACGCCATCTTCGCACTCGTCCCCGTTCCGCACGGCGAGCGATCGAACGACGCGCCCGGACAAAGCACGAAGTTGCGCGCCGAGTTCCCCGCTCCATGCGCCTCCGAATAAAACTCAACATGATCGATCAGAGCTCCACCAGCGCCTGTGACTCCCGCAGCTTCAAGCGCCAACCGGATCGCAGCCGCAGCCTCGACCAACCGCATCCGGTTCCGAACCTCAAGCGCGCACGGCGCGTCTCCCGTCAGGAAGAACCAGTTCCCACCCCACGCCACATCGCCCGTCACCGTCCCCAACCCGGGAACCTCAACCTGAACCTCGGTATCAAGCCGGTAGCTCTCCACGTTCTCCACCGACACACTCCCATCCCGGCGCAGCGTAGCCCACACATCCCCCACAGCAGTCTCAATCCGATGCCGTCCCACCCCAATCCGCCCCAAATAGGCCAGCGTCCGCACCACCCCAATGGTCCCGTGCCCACACATCCCCAGGTAGCCCACGTCGTTGAAGAAGATCACCGCCGCAGCCGAATCCACCGCGACCGGCTCAAGCAACAGCGCCCCGACAACCACCTCCGACCCGCGCGGCTCGCACACCACCCCTGCACGAAAGCCATCGAACTCCTGCCGAAACCGTGCCAGCCTCTCAGCGATTGCACCCGAACCCAGGTCCGGTCCACCCGCCACGACCACCCGCGTCGGCTCGCCCTCCGTGTGCGAGTCGACCACCTCAACCTGCGACAACTTGTCCATAGCCGAGATCGTATCAGCGGCCATCAATTGCGGCCCAGCACGCCATTCATCATGCGCATCACGCCTGCCGGATTACCCCGCCGCAACTCCGCCGGCAGCATCGCATCCGGACAATCCTGCAAGCACACCGCACGCGCAAACCGCAGCATCGCCCGCGTGCCCACCGAGGTCGAGCGCCCATCGGACGTCGCCGGCCAGGGCCCCCCATGCACCATCGCAGGGCAAACCTCAACGCCCGTCGGATAGCCATTGAACAGCACGCGTCCAGCCTTCCCCTCGAGCACCTGCACCAGCTCCGATGCCAGTTCCTCATCGCCAGCCCCGGCATGAATCGTTGCCGTCAAGTGTCCGCCGAGCCCGCGCGCAGCCTCCAGCATCTGCTCTGCCGCGCTATAGCGCACCAGCAGCGTAGTCGGCCCGAAGATCTCCTCCGCAAGCGACGGCTCCCCCAGAAACTTCGCCACATCGGCCTGGAAGACCACACACTGCCCGGTCGCGGCAGTCCCCGCCGGTTCAACGAGCGCACCTGCAAGCTGCGCGTGACCCTCTGCCGCTCGCGTCTGCACACCTTCCGCATAGCGCCGTGCGATCGCGTGCGTCAGCATCCCCAGCGAGGCTCCGCCGGCAGCGTTTTGCTGGAACTCTTCGGCCAGTGCGCCGGCTGCCTGCTCCGGGACGAACACCACGCCGGGCTTCGTGCAGAACTGCCCGCTGCCCAGCGTGAACGACCCGAACAGCCCCTTCGAAACCTCCGCGGCACGATCGCGCATCGCACCCGGCAGCAGAAACACCGGGTTGCTGCTGCCCATCTCCGCGTACACCGGGATCGGCTCGCTACGGCCGGCCGCAAGCTTCATCAGCGCCATGCCCCCCGCAGCCGAACCCGTAAACCCGACCGCCTTAACGCGCGGATCGACCACCAGCGAGGCTCCGACCGAGGTATCCGCGTCGAAGAGCAGCGAAAACACACCCGCGGGCAAGCCGCACTCGCGCACCGCATTCTGGATCACCGCCCCAACCAGCTCGCTCGTCCCCGGATGCGCCGGATGCGCCTTCACGATCACGGGACACCCTGCAGCCAGCGCCGCGGCCGTATCGCCGCCGGCTACAGAAAACGCCAGCGGAAAGTTACTCGCTCCGAACACAGCCACCGGTCCCAGCGGCCGCAGCATCGACCGGATATCCGCACGCGGCAGAGGCTTACGCTCGGGCTGTGCCTCGTCCACCCGCGCATCCACCCACGAGCCCTCTTCGCACACATCCGCAAACAGCCGCAGCTGCCCGGTCGTTCTCGCCAGCTCGCCGTTCAGCCGCGGCAGCGGCAAGCCCGTCTCCAGGTTGGCGCGTGCAACAATCCCCTCACCCGCGGCAGCAAGTCCGTCAGCAATCTTCCGCAGGAAGGACGCACGGTCGGTGCCGCTCGTCTTCTTGTACACCGCAAAGGCTTCTTCAGCCGCGGAGGTAGCCTGCTCCAGCGTCTCTTGCGACGCCGCATAGAACTCCGGCTCCAGCTTCTCACCCGTAGCCGGATTGACCGCCCGAAACTCCGCCCCACCCTCACTCGACGCGCCACCCGCAACCAACGAAAAACCCTTCATCCCAATCACCTCGACTCCCCATAGTGGCATAAAGCACTACGAGGAGTCGCGGCCAGTCAGCATCGCAACGCACAGCACAGCATCACGAGCGGTGCTACAGGAACAGCGGCGCCAGCACCAGCGTGATCGTCGCCAGCAACTTGATTAGCACATGCAGCGACGGGCCCGCCGTATCCTTGAACGGATCGCCCACGGTATCGCCCACGACCGCGGCCTTATGCGCGTCGCTCTTCTTGCCGCCATACTGCCCCGTCTCGATCCACTTCTTCGCGTTATCCCACGCGCCACCGCCGTTGTTCATCAGCATCGCCAGCAGAATGCCGGAGATGGTGCCAACCATCAGCAGGCCCGCCACGGCCGTCGCTCCCGCCAGGTTCACCGGCACGCCGTTGATCGAAGGCACCAGCTTCGACGGCAACCCGCTCAGCCCTTCGGAACCACTGCCGTAGCTCGGACTCAGGTGCTGGAAGATCAAGCCAACCGCAACCGGCAGGCCAACCGCGAGGCAGCCCGGCAGCACCATCTCCTTCAGCGCCGCGCCGGTCACAATGCTTACGCAGCGTGCATAATCCGGTTTCGAGGTCCCGAGCATGATGCCCGGGTTCTCGCGAAACTGATCGCGTACATCCTGCACCACCATCTGCGCCGTCCGCCCAACCGCCTTGATCGCAAGCGACGAGAACAGATACGTCAGCGTCGCCCCAAGCAGCGCCCCCACAAACACCGGAATCTCCGCCAGGTTGATGTTCGTGAACGACCATCCCGGTGGCATATAACCCGCCGCACCCGCATCGTGCACGCGCGCCGTAACTACCGCCTTGATCTCCTCGAGATAAGCCGAAAACAGCAGGAAGGCCGCCAGCGAAGCCGAGCCGATCGCATACCCCTTGGTCAGCGCCTTCGTCGTATTCCCGGCCGAATCCAGCTTGTCCGTCTTGTCGCGCACCGCATCCGGCTGATTCGACATCTCGATAATGCCACCGGCATTGTCCGTAATCGGCCCAAACGTATCCATCGCGAGAATGTACGCCGCACTCGAAAGCATTCCCATGGTCGCGATCGCCGTGCCGTAGATTCCCTTGGCGTAGTTGGCAATGCCCGGCAGATGCACATCCGCCAGCCCCCGCACGCCAAAGTAGTAGCTCAGCAGCAGCGCCGCAGAGATCACCACCACCGGCGCAGCCGGCGTCTCCATCCCCACCGCGATGCCGCTGATGATATTCGTCGCCGGCCCCGTCAGCGAAGCCTTCGCAATCGACTGCACCGGCCTGTACTTCGACTCCGTATAGTACTGCGTGATCCAGACAAACAAGAACGCCGTCACCATCCCGGTAACGCCGCAGCCAAGCAGCCACGCCGGATGTACGTCCACCCCGTTCAGCATCTTGTAAACGGCAAACGCAAAGCCGCCCAGCGCAAGCACCGAAGTGACGTAGAAACCGCGATTCAGCGCCGTCATCGGATCTTCCTCGTCGCTCGTCTTCACGAACGCCACACCGATGATCGAAGCCACCAGGTTGATCGCATGAACGATCAGCGGAAACAGAATCCCTTTCACTCCGAACACCGGATACAGCGCCGCGCCAAGAATCATCGCGCCAACATTCTCCGCCGCCGTCGATTCGAAGATGTCCGCACCACGCCCCGCGCAGTCGCCCACGTTATCGCCCACCAGGTCCGCGATCACCGCCGGATTGCGCGGATCATCCTCAGGAATGCCGGCCTCGACCTTACCCACCAGGTCCGCGCCCACATCCGCCGCCTTGGTATAAATGCCGCCGCCCAGCTGCGCAAAAAGCGCAACCAGCGAAGCGCCGAAGCCAAACCCCACCAGCTGGTACGGCACTTCCTGCGGATGCTCCAGTCCGCCAAAGAAGAAGAACAGCGCGCCCACCCCCAGCATCGAAAGCGCCACCACCACCAGCCCGGTCACCGCTCCTCCGCGCAACGCCGCCTGCAGCGCACCATTCAGCGACGAGCGCGCCGCCGCAGCCGTGCGAATGTTCGCGCGAATCGAAACATACATGCCGGTAAAGCCCGCAAGCCCCGAGCAAACCGCGCCCACCAAAAAGCTGATCACCGTCTTCAGCGCCAGCGGAGCCGTCCGCGGCGACGCGTGATACCCGGCAAACAACACCACCGCCAGCACCAGCGCCAGGATTCCGATCGTCCTGTACTGCCGCGACAGGAACGCCTCCGCACCCTCGCGAATCGCATTCGAGATCGCCTGCATCTCGGCCGTGCCGGTATCGGCCGCGAGCACGCTGCGCGCAAGCAAAAGCGCCGCAATCAGGGCCAGCGCGCCAACCCCAACCGATATCCAAAGCCACACTGCATCGTCCGCGTGAATGCCAACCGAAGACCCTGCTGAAAGATCCTGAAATACAAACAGCTTTACCGCGAGGACGCCGAGATGCATGTACGAATTCCCTCCTTGAGGATGAAGTGCGTGGCCGACCCAAGCGGCTGGACTTATTCAGTTCTCGTCAGAATGCCCTGCCGCAGAGACGCGAATTAGAGCACATGCGCAAAGCCGCGTCAACGCAGCAACTCGCAAGCGCAAACGCGCCGCACCACACCCGCCCGATTGTGACTCGCCTCACCTTTTGCTATACTCAAGAGGTCGTGGTGGTTGAGGCACACGCCTTCTGCCGCGCACACCGTTCTTCACGGCGTTATGGTGTAACTGGTTAACACGTCGCCCTCTCAAGGCGAAGAGTCCGGGTTCGAGCCCCGGTAACGCTACCAAATCCTGGTAAATCTATAAGGTATCCAACTCCTCAAACGGACCACATTCTGTTTGATCGAGTTCTCCGCATCTGGCCTTCTCATCCCGAATGCTCGGCGTGACAGCCCGCAAAGTTGCTGACGATGCAGGTGATCCTGTCGTCCCAAAGAACAGGATGAGCTTCTTTGTCGGTGTACCTTGGAAAGGTCAGGCCCGAAAGATCAGCAGGATGATGGCAACCGCAACGAACGCAACAATCACCGCGACCAGGTTCATGTCAATTGATCTCATCTGTCCCATAACGCGCATCCGCAGGGCTGGAATTCCATTCGGATCGGACAGTCGCCCGCTGTAGAGCTGCCGACTTCCGAAGGCCCCGAGGAAGCCGCACGGCAACACGAGAGTCAGAATCGCTGCCAAATAGAAGGTCATGGGCGACGCGATGCCAGGCGCCCAAATCAGCACAACTTCGATCAAAGCAAGCAGCCCAACCGAAATGCTCTGCCAGACGACATGGAACCGCGCGTGACCGATCCACTCAGGGTTGGTCGCGTGGGTGCGGTTCAGGTCGATCGCAAGTTGGGCAACTCCTTGGAGCGTACAAACTGCGGTCAGCGCTAGTCGGGCAACTTCTTGATAAGTCAACGATCCTCCCGGCACCCGGGCAAGCCCCTAAGCAAATTGCAGGTGCTGATTTGAGACCGCTCCCGCATGGCTCTCAGCTGGCCACATCAGGACAAGTCTCGCTCCGCCTTCCATCCTGTTCGACGCGGTCACGGTCCCTCCATGGGCTCCCACAACTGCGTGAACGAAGGCAAGCCCCAGACCATGCCCCGTCGAGTGACGCCCCTTGACGCGCTCACTGAATACATCGCCTTCCAGATCCGCCGCAAAGCCAGGTCCATCGTCTTCCACGGTGAGGATGGCCTCCCGTTCCTGCTCGCCAAGCGTGATGCTGACCGTAGAGGCCGCGGGCAAGTGCTTCAGTTCGTTATCCAATAGATTCGCGATGACCCGGTGCAGAAGAGATGCATCCGCATGGATCGTGACTGGCCCGGAGCTCCTAAGCTGAACCTTCAGGCCCTTCTCCGACATGGACGGCTCGTAGAGATCGACCATCAAGCGAACGAGCTCATCCAGGTCCACCTTCGTCTTCGACAAGCGGAGTGCATCGGCCCTGGCTTCCGCAACGTCGAGAGTGGCATTGAGGAATTCCGTCAAGCGATCGATTTCATCGAGAGCCGCGACGACGGGCTCCGCTTCCTCGATTCTCATGCCTTTCGACAGCGCTACCTCCAGCTTGCCGCGGATAGCCGTCAACGGACTGCGCAAGTCGTGGGCAAGTGTATCCGTGATCGTATGCAACTGGTGCATCGAGTTCTCAATGCGGGCAAGCATGTTGTTCAGCGTAGACGCAAGGTGTCCGATCTCGTCTTTGCGATCGTTGGCAGGAACTCGACTGCTAAGGTCAGCCTCGCCGATCTCGGAGGCTGCTTCCGTGATCTTTCTTACGTCCCCAAGCATCCTCCTGGTGACGTAGAACACAATCCCGAACCCCAAAAGAACAATGGTCAGGTAGAGGCAGAAGAAACGAACCCTCAGGCTCCGAAGAACTCGCTTCTCGTCGCGCTCGGAGAGGCCCAGATAGATGTGACTGCCGTCCTCGATCTTTACGGATGCGACGCGGAACGGAACCGAAAATCCGGGAACGTTCAAGTCGTGGGGCACGTCAGGAAGAATGCGGGTTGCCCTCAGCGCCTGTACATCGGCGCTACCATCGCCACTGCCAACCCACAGCTTCGTCGAGCCATCCTGACCGACTTGAAGAAAGAAGACCGAATCGTTTTCGACCTCATCAGATTTCAGCTTATTCGGAACCTCTCGGCTGGCGAGTTCTGCCACCTCGCCGACGACGCGGTTGTAGAGGCGGTCCTTCGGCGTCCGCTCGGCAACATCGCCTAACACCTCGACTTCTCCCGAAAGCCACGCGTCGCTGCGCCGCTGAATATCGCTTGCCACGTAGTCGTGCAGCATGGCGAAGACGATCATTGTGCCGAGAGCAAACGCCAGGGTCGCCCAAAGCGAGACGCGCCACGCAGCACTGCGCATGATCGGATTTCCTGCTCTCCTATTTGTCTCTGAGGACATAGCCGATACCCCTGAGCGTCTTGATGAGCGGCTCACGACCTTCTCCATCCACCTTGCCCCGAAGCCGATAGATGTGAACGTCGATCACGTTCGTGTCCGGTTGGATGCGCATGCCCCAGACCTCAGAGAGAAGCATGGATCGCGTGACGACACGCCCGGCATGACGACAAAGATACTCCAGAAGAGAGAACTCCTGGGGACTCAGGTTGAGGACCTCGTCGCCGCGAGTCGCTCTGCGGCGAATGAGATCCATCTCCAGGTCCATCACCTTCAGGTGAACCGCATCATCCTTATCCAACGTGGAGCGGCGCATCAGGCTGCGCAACCTGGCAAGCAGCTCCGCGATGGCGAACGGCTTCGTAAGGTAATCGTCGCCTCCGAGTTCCAGTCCTTTCACCCGGTCATCGACAGAACGCCGCGCGGAGAGGATCAAAACCGGGCTTACGACGCCGCTTCGGCGAAGACTGAGGATCAGATCGATGCCATCCTGATCCGGCAGGCCCAGGTCGACGATCAGAGCGTCGTACCGTCTTTGTGCAGCCAGCGCCGAAGCAGTTCTTCCATCCTGTGCTGAGTCCACGTCGAAGCCGGCCTCTCCGAGCGACTGCTTCAGGAAGCCTTGAATCTCCAGCTCATCCTCGACCAGAAGAATCCGCATGGTCCATCGTAAGTTATTCCATGTTCACAATGTGGTAGAACACGGTTCCAAGACGCTTGTCGAGCTTCCATGAACACATTGTCATCTGCATCAGCCCTGCTTGCCATAAGCTTGCTTTCGAGCGAAAGCACATGACTGAAACGTAATCCGAACGGACGCGTCTGATGCTATCAAATGAGATAAGGAATGAGTCAGAACATCCATACCCGCTGTGCGAGCGGGTAAGAATTGCGGATCATGAATGAATTCGAAAGAGAACGCCTGAAGAGGGCCTTCGTTAATCAACTCCCCCTTACGGCTGGGATGGAACCTCACCTGAGGGCTTCACTGGAACGAGTTCTAGAACACCCCGGCAGTCTGATTCGTCCGGAGATCGTTCTAAAGGTCTCCTCTGCGTTCGATGTCCCGCCGGACCGATCAATCGACCTGGCGATTGCCTTGGAATACTTCCACACCGCCTCCCTCCTCTTCGACGACCTGCCGTCAATGGATGACGCGGCCGAACGCCGAGGGGTACGCTGTATCCATATTGACTTCGGGGAAGCCAGCGCGATGCTCGCCGCTCTCGCGCTCATCAATCGTGCCTACTTCCTGGCCTGGCATGCCGTAGCGGAGTGCGATCGCGATCGTCGGGACAGGGGCCTCAAATATCTCGAAAAATACCTCGGGGTTGGAGGCCTGCTCAACGGCCAGAGCATGGACCTTCACTACGGCGACCTCCCGCAGAATGCGAAGTCCACGGAGGCAGTGGCAATTGGAAAGACCGTCTCCCTGATACGCCTGACGCTTGTGCTGCCGGCGCTGCTCGGGGGCGCATCCGCAGTGGAGTTGCGCCTGCTCGACCGGCTCGCCTTCTTCCTGGGGGCTCAGCTACCAGATCGTCGACGACCTGAAGGACGTTCTGCAAAGCTCTGCGGAGTCGGGCAAGACCGTCTCGCGGGACCTCGCCCTGAATCGGCCAAACCTGGCGCTCATGCTTGGGGTCGATGGGGCAACCGAACGGCTCAATCGCATGATCAGGATCGGAGATTCGCTGGCACGCCGCCTCATCTCCCTTCGACCTGCGATGGCCTTCCTCGACGACTTGCGAGCCGAACTTGGAAGCGAGGCGCAACGCATGACGGAGGCCCGGTACACTGTGAGTGTTGGAGGCTCCGTTTGATCTTTCTCAGCCTCATCCGGACCAACCTCCTGCGCCATCGCATACGCTCCGGCATCAGCATCGCCGGCATTGCCTTCAGCGTGGCTGCCATGCTGACCGTCGTGACCGTGCTTCAAGGCGCTGTCGCCATGTTCTCCGGCATCCTCTCGAACGATAGCGAGATCATCGTCTTCGAGCGCAACGTCTCCGATCTCTTCTTCAGCGACGTGCCGCCGGCGGCTTTGACAACCATTCGCCAGTGGGACGACGTTCAGCACGCCGACCCGGTCCTGTTCGGCGTCGTCTCAAGCGCGGAACAGCCCATCATCACGTGTTTCGGAATCACGGCGGAGGATGCGCGCATGCGCAATGCCACCTGGGTAAGCGGCAGCGCAGCCGACTTCCAGAAGCTGCACAATGGGGTCGTGCTCGGCCAACGCGCGGCGGTGTTCCTCAAAGCGGGCTTGAACAGCTCCGTGCAAATTGGACATGGGCAGTTTGTCGTGACCGGAATCATCAAGACCGCCAACGGCTTCGAAGACGGCGGCGTCTTCATGCCCCTACCTGAAGCCCAGGAGTTCTTCCATAAGGATGGGTCTTCCGTCATCACCATCAAGCTACGTAGCAAGGACGACGCAGCCGCGTTCAAGCAGCAGGTAAAGGCGCACTTCCCTGCTCTCGTCGCGCTGGAGGATGACGAGTTCAGCCGCACCTACTCCCAGTTCAAAATCCTGAAGGCGACAGCCTGGGCAGTGGGCGGCTGCGGCCTGTTGCTGGGTGGATTGGGCGTTGCGAATACGATGATCATGTCGGTGTTTACGCGTATCCGCGAGATTGCGATTCTGCGCGTCAACGGCTTCTCGAATATGCAGATTGCAGCCATGATCTTCGGCGAATCGGCGGTTGTCTCGGTGTTGGGCGCGGTCGTCGGCCTCACCGTTGGCACGGCATTCCTCTATCTGCTCAAGCAGATTCCAGCGCTGCACGGCTATGTCGACACCACCATCCAGGTGCCGGTCGTGGTTGCCGTCATTCTTCTGGCTCTGCTTACGGGTCTCGCCGGCGCGCTTTATCCCGCGTTCTACGCCATGAGGATTCGCGCGGTGGAGGCGCTACGCTTCGAATGAGCGCAACCATCCCAGGATCATCCCTCCGAGCCGCCGTGCGAGCCGAGAACGTCACCAAGTCGTATGACCATGGGGCTATCTCCGTTCTCAAGGGCGTTGACTTCGAGGCCTTCGCCGGCGAGACCGTCGCACTGGTCGGCCCGTCTGGCTGCGGCAAGAGCACCCTGCTGCATCTGCTCGGCGGGCTCGATGCGCCCGACAGCGGACGAGTCGCGGTCAACGGTGTCGAGCTCAATCCACATTCCAACTCCTTGCGTCTGCTACGCCATCAGGTTGGCTTCGTGTTCCAACTGCACAACCTGATTCCCGACCTCACGCTCGAAGAGAACTGCCTGATACCGACCGTGGCCGCCGGAACGCCGCGCAAGGCCGCGCTCGAACGCCTGCACGAGCTGACGAGCCGGACGGGACTGGAACATCGGCTGAAGCAGCGGATTCAGAAGCTCTCGGGCGGGGAGCGCCAGCGGACTGCCCTGTGTCGAGCCCTGATGAACAAGCCTCGGATTCTGCTGGCGGATGAACCGACCGGCTCACTCGACGAGAAGACAAGCAGGACGGTCTTCGAGCTGTTGCTGGAGATGGTATCCAAGGAAGGCGTGACCCTGGTGATGGCGACGCACGACCGCGCCGTCGCGAGCGGCTGTCATCGCATGGTCGAGATGCGCGACGGGAGGGTGTATGAGCCCAGCGCTTCGTGAAGAGGTCGCAACGCAGTCACGCGCGTCACGCGAAGAGCAGCAGGGCAACGGTGTCATAGCTGCGGCCGTCTGGCACAGCCTCTGCTGGCTCGTCGTGGCCAACGCGATCGGAGTGTTGCTCGCTGCCATGCTGCTGTTTCCCGGAATCAACAACGCGCTTGGGGAGTGGACGTACGGGCGCTGGATGCCGGTTCATCTCAACCTGCAACTCTACGGCTGGTGCAGCCTGCCGCTCGTGGCGTTTCTGTTCAAGGTCTACAAAGCGGACCGTGCGCCGGCTGCGGTCTGGTCCCGCTCAGCGCTGTGGTTATGGTCTGCCGCTCTGCTCGTGGGCGTCGCTGCGTGGCTTCAGGGTCATGGAAGTGGGAAGCTCTTTCTGGACTGGTCAGGCTACTCTCGCGTGTTCTTTCCCCTGGCTCTCCTGTCGCTCTGGGTTCTGCTCACCTATTCGTTTCTCAACCATTGGCGAGAGGCACCGAACCTTACGCTGGCAAACGCGACCAAGCTGCTCGGTCTCGTTCTACTGCTTACGATTCCGCTGATCCTGTACATCGCGGCAAGTCCAACCATCTATCCGCCCATCAACCCGGACACGGGTGGCCCCACGGGAGCAAGCCAGCTCGAATCGACGCTCGTGATCATCGCCGTACTCCTGCTGCTGCCGTTTGGCCTGGTTGGAAAACCCTCCACGAAGAGGTGGCCGATACGCGCCACATGGATCGTCTTCGCAGCGGAGACGCTACTCTGCCTGGGGCTTGGGCGCGCCGATGTGAGCCACCATCGGCCGGTCCAGTGGATCAGCCTCGGCAGCCTTCTCGTCTGGATTCCCCTGACGCCCGCGTACTACTCCGTCTTCGCGTGGCACCCCAACACGCGCGCGTGGCGGCTCGCGTTCCTGGCATGGTGGTCCGTTCTTGTGCCCACCGGCTGGATGCTCTTCCTGCCCGGAGTGCTGGACCACTTCAAGTTCACAGACGGGCTCGTCGGCCACTCCCTGCTTGCGATGGCCGGCTTTGTCTCGAGCCTGCTCATCTTCGTCATGGTGCAACTGCTGGGAGATGACGGCTGGATCTTCAACGCGCGATGGTCCTTCCTCACCTGGCAGGTGAGCGTGCTGCTTTACGTCGTCATCATGTTTTACGCAGGCTGGCTCGAAGGTTCGAACCCCGGCTTCGCGTTCCTGCCCGGCCCATTTCGAAACGGTATCTACCTGGCCCGCTTAGCCCTGGGAGTTCTGATCCTGGTAGCATCGGCGGACTGGCTCTTCTGGTCGTTCAGCATCCTCAAAAGCCCCGCGCTGCGCACGCAGGAGGCCCATTGAACAAGCGACTCCTGCTCGGATACCAGCTCCTTACCGGACTCTCGGACGCGGGCACCGGTCTTCTGCTCGTGTTGGCGCCGGCGTTCACCCTTCGGCTGATGGGTCTGCATGTGGCACCGGACACACTACCCTTCCTCGCTTACATCGGCGTCTTCGTTCTCTCGACCGGACTGGCTTGCTTCTATGGCGCCGTTCTTGTGCGCCAAGCGCGAGCGCTCGGAAAGCTGGAGACCGTGTGGCTGCTCACCGGCATAACCCGCGCTCTCGTCACCATCTTTGTCGTATCGAAGGTAGCCGCCGGAACCCTTGAAGCCGGGTGGATCTCGGTCGCGCTCACCGACGGATTCTTCGCCGCGGTGCAAGCCGTCGGCCTGCTGAGAGGTTGGTTGCGAGATGCCTAGCGCGGCCGACCGATGGGATGGATGGCGCGGGGTCTGCCTGATCGCGGTCACCTACGTCTACTTCCTGATCTTCGCGCAGTTCGCCTTCCTCAAACGTCTCGCCCAACTCGGCATCGCAGATGATCACCTGAAGATCGTCATGGCGGCAATGGCTGCGGGTGGCATCTCCTTCAGCCTGCTTGCCTCACGTAAGCTTGATCCTATCTCCCCGCGCGTACGCCTCTACTTCGGCTTTGCCTTATGCACCGCAGCCGCCATGCTGTCGCTCCTGCCCCTTGGTCTCACCGCAAGCGTGGGGGTATCGCTGCTCATCGGATGTGGCCTGGGCATCGTCACGGTGACACTGGTCAGCCGTCTCGATCTCTGGATCGGCAATGGCGCGACCCTGTTCAAGGTGGGGCTTGGAACGGGACTCGGCTACTTCCTCTGCAACGTTCCGGCGCTCTTCACAGCCACACCGCAGGCTCAAGCGATCGCGGCCGTCTGCCTTTGCCTGCTCGGTATCCTCGCCGCCGCAAGATCAACTCCGCACTCGCAAAGTGTGCAGGCTGCACCCCCTGCAACAACCACCACCTTCGTCACAACGCTTGCTGCCTTTACGGCCCTCATCTGGCTGGATTCAGCAGCGTTCTACATCATTCAGAACACGCCGTCGCTCAAGGCGGGCACGTGGCAAGGCACGCTGCACCTTTGGGGCGACGGCACTCTCCACTTCGCCGCAGCCCTCGTGTGCGCATGGCTGCTTCGGCGCCGCGGCCTCAACACCGTTCTCGCAGCGGCGATCCTCTGCCTCGCCGCAGCCTGCCTTCTGCTGCTTGATCCTCATCGCGTGGTGCTGGCCTCCCTCTTCTACCCCGTCGGCGTCTCGCTCTACTCGGTCGCGCTCGTCGCGTACCCTGCCCTCCTGCTCTCTGGCGCGCTCACCGAGCGAGCCAAGCGTGCCGGCCTCATCTACGCCATTGCTGGCTGGGGTGGATCCGCCATGGGCATCGGGATGGCGCAGCATCTCGGTCACGTTCCGGTTCCCTTCGTTGCCGGCGCCTGCGCACTCGTGCTTGGCCCAAAGCTCCCACATTTCCTTCACCGTCATGGACGTGAGACCACCGTGCTGGGCGTGGTGATGCTGCTTGCTTATCTCGTCAGCTTTGCCTTGCCGGGCGTCTCACCCAAACCCACCCGCGAATCAGCAGTCGAGCGGGGACACGCGGTCTACATCGCGGAAGGCTGCATCAACTGCCACTCGCAATATGTGCGGCCCGGCACCGCAGATGTGCTGATGTGGGGTCCGACGCAGACGGTCGAGGAGTTGCACGCGCAGCGCCCGCCGCTGATCGGAAATAGGCGGCAAGGCCCAGACCTCTCCGAGGTCGGAGGGCGCCGCTCGCCGCTTTGGCTCAAGGCACATCTCTATAGTCCTCGCGAACTCAGCTACGACTCCTTCATGCCCTCGTACGCCTCTCTGTTTCAGAACGGAGACAGCCGCGGAGACGATCTCGTCGCCTACCTGAGCAGCCTGCGCACCAGCGGAACGCAAGCGCACATCGCGCAGGAACTCCGATGGCTGCCGGCGGTACTCGTCTCTCACGGTCCATCGGAAGCAGAAGGCGCAGGCCTGTTCGTCCAGGAATGTGCAACCTGCCACTCGGAGAACGGTGCAGCTCGGCAGCGTTGGAATGCGCAGTTTCAGCATCTCCCTACGAATCTGCTCAGCGGCCCATGGCACGACGTTCAACCAGAGTCTGACCCGGGCCGCCTCGACCAGATCATCAAGTTCGGCATACCCGGAACCAACATGCCTGGTCACGAGTACTTCACCGATCGCCAGGTGGTATCGTTGGCCATTTGGTTGCAGTCCAATCTCTCGCCACGCACCCAATACGAACTGTGGCCGGCTGCCGGAGACGTCCCATCTGTCCGCCGCGCCCGTCAATGAACAAAACGTAATCCCCAACCCTCTTCCAACCTGCTATCAACTGAACTGGGGACCGAGCCGTAGAGCAGCAAGCGAGGCCCCCTGTACTTCGAATCTGGAGAAAACACATGATGCTTCTTGTACGTTCCGTCGCTATGGCGTTTGTACTCACCGCATCCTCCGCGATGGCTCAGCACCAGACCTTCAGCCTCAACCCGGATTCGAGCGACGTGAAGATGACGCTGAAGACGAACCACGAAATCGTCAATGGCACCTTCCATGTGCAATCCGGATCGATTGACTTCGACCGCAGCGCCCAGCGCATCGGCGGGATGATCGTCATCGCCGCCGGCAGCGGTAAGACTGGCAACGACAGCCGCGACAAGAAGATGGACAAAGACATCCTCAACATCCAGCAGTACAGCACCATCTCCTTCGCTCCGAAGAGCTACACCGGCACCATCGCGCTCTCCGGCGACTCGACCATCCAGGTGACGGGAGTCTTCACGCTGATCGGCCAACCCCATGAAGTCATCGTTCCGATGCAGGTTCACATGGATGGTGGGAACTGCTCAGCGAAGGGTCACTTTGTTGTCCCCTATGTGCAATGGGGCATGAAAAACCCAAGCTTCCTGATGTGGAAGGCAGACAACACGGTCGACATCGACCTGGATCTTGTCGGACACGTTTCCTGAGCCCTGCACTACCTACACTAGCGAGCAGGCAAGTGGTCGAGGTCCCTGAGTTCGCCGCTTCGCGCAGGCAAGGTTGATTCGGCCAGGCGGCTTCGACTCTTCGCGGTGCTGTAACTATTGCCGATTCATCAAACATCTTCTGCGAATTGAAACCTATCGAAAGAGTTCCCTGTCGCTCCCGAATAACTAAGGGCCACTCTACTGTCGTGGATTCTTCGGGGGAGTCATGGTCTTCCAGTGCTTCGCGATTACGAAGTACCTCGCCACCGTATGCACGAAATGCTCTGCGTTCGGGGGCGTCTTGACCGCACCCCGCAGCACCGCATCATTGTGGACGTCAGGCCCATACTCCAAATGCAGGTCGTCATCGTTGGCATCAAGCACGTCGCCACTTAGATCCAATCCTGCGAACAGGCCCTTGGCTCGCGAATACGTGAGGAACTCCGCATTCAGCAGAACGTCCGTGGCCGCCTGCGCGTTGCGACCCACCGGGCCGGCCGCAGCAGATGCATCTGCCCCGAGCTTGATCTTGCTGTGCAGCACGTCCTGCACACTCTTGTCGTTCATCCCCAGTAACACAAGGTCAGTGGCCTGCCCCCCGATCTGGAACCCGAAGCTGACCCCTCCAAGCCTCACAAAGACAGGCGCGCTCCAGCCGTGATGCGTGCGGCACGTAGCAACTCCCTGGCCGTACTGCGCGCCCACGCCAAACGCCGCCTTCTTCTCGGACGGGATCACCAGAACGCACTTCGCGCCGCCAAGTACCGTCTCCGGAATCGCATGATCCGGCGCCGCCATCACCTGCTCGATCACTCTGGCCGACGCATTCAGGCGCTCATCCAACTTCGCCTTCTCCTGCGCTTGAAGCGTCGGAAGAGTCACAACTGCCAATGCGCATCCCGCGATTACACCAAAAGCTTTCATTCCGCAGCCCTCATTTTCCTGTTCCTGCGGTTGGATGTCAGAACGGACCGGAGAGGGACCTCTGCAAAATGACGATGTGTTCATGCTCTCGTGCGGAATCGAATCCGGTCTGCTTATGAGCTTCCCCGTGCTGCTCGCCAGAGCAGGATCAGAAATGGAGGCCAGGACTGCCGTCAGAAAGCCCTTCCGAGAGACTTTCGCGTGGCAGGCGAGGCGGAGCGTCACCATGCACTTGGGAGCAGTGTGCGGGTCTGCGATGATGCACCGCGACCGATCGCTCTCCTCGCTTGAGAGTGGTGAATCCAGGGACGCTGCAGCGTTAGCTGCCTCTGGCAAGAACCTCTTCGCGGTGGCCTCCGAACTACTCCTCGTCCTGCCGTCTCAGCATGTAGCAAACGGAGCCCAGGCCAAGCACGAGGACGCGGCCTCATCCTCTAAGGCAACACATCGCACGTTGGACAATATGGGTCATCAACTCACACTCCCATGCCCGTACCTCAGGACGCGGCTGCACCGGGCTAAAACATAAGACACTTAGATCCGGTATGCCTCTTTAGGTCGCGCCGTAGCGGATGCCTGTATGGCAATGCGGATGAGACGTTTGGGAGCGTCTTCCAGAGCGGTCCTTCTCGAAGTCCGTATCGCGGGACGGTGGGTACGTTTGCCGGCAGTGCGTTCGATGTGAGCGGCAAGTCGGAGTGTGAACTCGGGTTCAGCGCCCCATTGTCCTGATGAGTTTTCCAAGCAGCGACCACGCGCGCCTGTATCTTTAATGGAGTCGTTCTCCTGATGCACGAGGCTTCAGACATGCAAGTAGAGCTCCGGGATGTACAGCTCGCACTAAAGCAAGATGGGGTTGTACCTTTTTTCCAGCCCATCGTTGATCTCCGCAGCGGGAAGCTGAGAGGGTTCGAGGTGTTGGCTCGCTGGGTCCACCCTCAGCATGGACCTGTTCTCCCCAGTAACTTTATTGCGATTGCAGAGAGTCATGGCCTGATCGATCAACTCACTCGCCAAGTGGCACACAAAGCATTTACAGCTTCTCGATATCTGCTTCCCGAGCACTCACTTGCCTTGAATATCTCGCCGGTCCAGATGCGCGACTTAGATCTGGTTGCCCAGATACAGGAGAGCGCTCAGGGAACAGGCTTTGCCTTGTCCCGTTTAGTCGTTGAGATCACGGAGAGCGCGCTGCACAACAACCTCGCAAAAGCGCAGGCGGTGGCCGCTTCGCTCAAGTCGCTGGGCTGTAGGTTGGCGCTGGATGATTTTGGAACGGGATACTCCAGCCTGCGACATCTTCAATCGATGGAGTTCGATGAAATCAAGATCGACCAAAGCTTCATACGGGGTATGGCAAAAGAGCGCAGCTGCCGCAAGATCGTTGCTGCGATCGTGGGACTAGGGCACAGTCTAGGACTTGACACGATCGCCGAAGGAGTGGAAACCGAAGAAGATGCCGAAATGTTGATCTGGCTCGGTTGCGAACAGGCTCAGGGCTGGCGTTACGGCAAAGCGCAACCAGTCCAGGACATCTCCCGGATGATTGCAGCCCCACAACTTGCCTCAGTTCCGGAGTTCGCCACCCCCGGTGATGATTGGGCCACGTCCAGTCTGGAAGCGCTTCCGACTCTCCGGCTTGCACAGCTGCAGGCGATCTACGATGGGACGCCCGTGGGTCTCTGTTTCCTGGATAGCAAGCTCCGCTATGTAAGTCTCAATCGGAGACTTGCCGAGATGAACGGAATGCCCGTCAAGTCACACCTGGGACGTTCGGTCATGGAGATGTACCCTGAGCTGTTTCCGGCGTTTGAGCCATTTCTAAACCGTGCACTCCAGGGCGAAGCGATCTCAGGCGTTCAAATTCACAGCCCCAGTCGAGGATCAGGCCAGATGGATCGCGAACTCATCGCCTCGTACCAGCCAGCATGGGACGAAGCGGATGAGGTGATCGGTATCTCCGTGTCGCTGCTGGACGTTACGGATCACAGGCAGCCTGGCGGCAGCGTTCACCATCCACTTTCGCAGGAGTTTGCCGACAAGGTGCACTCCGAAACGCCCTGGGTTATGGATGGAGAAGGCAACGATCTCCAGGCAAGTTCTCGATGGATCCAGACCACCCCTCTGGGGAAAGACAAGACCCGTAATCTGCGTTGGCTTGAAGCTCTGCATGCTGACGATCTGGCCGCCACAATCAAGGCGATGAAGCGCGCCTTGCAAACCGGCACCCCGATCGATGTCGAGTATCGTGTTCTTGGCGTTGACGGAGCCTGGAGGTGGATGCGGTCGCGAGGGACGGCGCGGTTTGCACCGAACGGAGAGATCATTCGCTGGTACGGAAGCGTGGAAGACATTAACGACTCGAAGGTGAGCGAACGGGAGTCTGGATCAGAGAGCGACAGCAGTTACTCGAATGACCAACAACTGCTCGCGACGGGCATCGCCGTGGCGGAGTCTTTAGAGATGCTGGATGGAGCGTTCCGGTCAAGCAACAAACAGATCGAAGGGAGGAAGACTCTTTGACCCCGATCCTCTTGAGAGCAGACCCGCTGGAATCATGAGCGGCTATTCGCCAATGCCTCATCGAGGCAGAGTTCGTCCCGGGAGGTCGGCTTACACCACCGATCCCGTCCTCGCCTCGCGAGAACAGGCAAATATACTCGCTGAACCTAATGGGGCGGTCACCTCCGCGAACTGCCTTTATCCTCACCGACACAGAGGCAGAGAACTCATACCTGTTTCGAGACAATGCCCCGGGGGCAGATAATTTTCGCGTAACGACGACGCGGATCCATTGAGAGAGAACCGGCGACGGACCGCCTCGCAGGCGGCCCGTCGCGGCAACAGAGGCATTACTGCACAACAACCGTTAGGCTCACCGACTGGCCACCTCCGGTTGAACCGGTCGCCGTGATCGGCACGGCGTAAGTGCCAGCGGGAGTTGCATTGGTGTAAGTGGGAGTAGAGCCGCCGCCGCTACATCCGGAGATTGCCGCCAACCCAATGAAAGAGAGGCAGAGCACAAGCATGATGCGTTGCAAATTGCTACGGAGCTTGCGCCGCTGTTGCATGCAAAGCAATCCAAGCAGCGAACTCGGCAACCAGAGCAATGTCGCCGAGTATACGTCGCCATGCAGAGCGCGAACGCCGGTAGGTGCCAGGAGCCTTGCAGCCACTGTACCGGTGCCGATGCTCAGCGTATCCGTTACGGGAGCTCCGGACAAAGCGACCGTCACAGGGGCGAAAGCGCACGTCGCAAAGGCGGGCAATGTGCCGCACGCAAGCGAGATGCTGCCGCTATAACCGCCCGTGGGAGTGATCGTAAGGGTAGCCACACCCGTCATGCCTCGCGCGATGGTCAGACTGCTCGGGTTTACAGCCACCGTGAAGCCGGGTACCACGACGACTTGATTCAGCACTCCCGAGGTACTGCTTGTGTAGTTAGTATCGCCCACATACACGGCCGTCAGGCTATACGTGTTGGCAGCAGCGAACGAGGTGACCAGTGTAGCCACGCCTCCAGTCCCGATCGTCCCCGTACCCAAGGTCTTGGCGCCGCTCAGAAAAGTGACCGTACCACCTGGGGCGCTTACACCTGCGGCCGAGCTGGAGATTGTTGCTGTCAGGCTGACATTGACGCCGGTCCCTGCATTCGCCATGGAGGAAGTCAGCACCGTGGACGTAGCTGCCTTGGTCACCGCAAGCGCTGCGCCAGCACTCGTGCTGGCTGCAAAGCCGGTGTTGCTCCCCTGCATCGCGGTACCGGCATAGGAGGCCACCACGGAGTACACGCCAACCGGCGGTGTCACTTTGAGCGTCGCCACTCCGCTGGAGTTGACATTCGACATCCCCAGCGAGATGCTCCCTGCCGTGAAGGTGACGGCACCGGAGGTTGCAGGTGAGCTTCCAGCCATCACAGAGGCTGTCAAAGTCGAAGGTGTTCCATAGGGAACACTCGCCGGCGCAACAGCTAATGTGGTCGTACTGGGGGAGGCTGAAGTGACTGTCAACGTCGCGGAGAGCGTGGATACGGACGCGTTGAAGCCCGCATCGCCGCCGTAGCTCGCGGTGATGGTGTACATACCGGCCGCAAGCATACCACTGTAGGTTGCGACCCCCTTGGAGTTGAGCGTACCCATCCCAATCGTCGTTGACCCATTGAGGAACGTCACCGATCCCTTGGGCAGAGCAGTGCCTGTCAAGGTTGAACTAGTTGTGACCGTTGCTGTTAGCGTCACCGTATCGGTCGGCTTTGCGGTAGTTGCGGGGGAAACAGTCAACATCGTTGCGCTAGGCTGTTGCTGTGTAATGAACTTCACGACGAAGCCGTCCGAGATGCCTTCAAGCGTTTGCTGGAAAGCGCCCGGTGTCACTGGAAAATAAGTTCCCCCATAGGTGTTGATGCTTTGTGCACCACCAAAATACGCGTTCTGCTGCGCGTCGAGATGCAGATCGTTGTTATTAAGGGAGATGCCACCGCCGGCGCCGAGGTATGTCCCCATCAGTAGCGTCGAACCGTCTGCGGAAAGCTCGGCCAGGTAGGCATCCGTTCCGCTCACCGTGGAGACGACCGGATTCTTCAATGGCAGATTGGATGAGCTGCTCGACGCCAGCAGGTAGACATTGTTCGAAGCATCCAGCGCCACGCCTCGGCCGTTGATGGCGCCACCATCCTGAACCTGTGGACCGACAAAGGTTGACCAGACAACGCTGCCTGCTGATGAGACCTTGGCGAGATAGGCCTGGAAATCGCAGACGTTCGAGTCGGCATTGCCGTCACCGAATTTGAAGCACGAGGGCTGCAGTGTCTTGGGTGTCGTCGGGAAGTCGGTCGCGTTCGTGTCGCCGGTTACGACGACATTCCCTGTGCTGTCGGTGACGAGGCCAAAGACATCGGAAGATGGGTTGATGTTGCTTCCGGAGCTATTCAGGCCGCCGGTCAACCCGTTGACATACGTGGTGAAGAGGAGCGAGGCCGCGCCGGACTTGGTCGCGTCGAAGGCCGCTAGCCAGCCGGTTAGGTTGCAGGTGCTGTTCGAGGCACCGGCGTTTGCGCAGGTCTTGGCGAATGCGCCAGAGCTGACGGGCCAGTGTGCCGAGGAGGTGTTGCCGCCGATGTAGGCAATGCCGTTTGCGTTGACGGCGACTGCGATGCCGTTTGTGGCCGAGGTGCCGTTGCCGGCATTGCCCAGAACCGGGCCCCCGATGAGCGATGAGTAGACGATCTTGCTCAGGTCGGCACTGAGTACCGTGAGGAACGCCTGCTCATCCTGCGGCCCACCTACGTTCCCGCTGCCATCGGTCGTGGCGTTCATCTTCGACTCGGTGGCGTTGGTGTAAAAGGCCGTGGTGGTGGTGGGGAAGTTCGCAGTGCCGATGCTCGCGGCTCCATGGTTGTTGACCGGGTAGCTGGGCACGTCGCTTAGATTGCTGCTGACGGCGTAGTAGTACTGGGTAGAGACGGTCTCACCTACGATGTAGACCTGTCCGTTGGCGTCGAGCGAGACACCACTCGCGTAGTCGTCGGCGGAGCCGCCCAGCGGCGTTCCATAAAGCTCTGTCTTGCCATCGGACGATAGCTTTACCAAAAACGCATCGTGGTTGCCACCGTTGCTCTCGTAATTGTTGAAGCCTATCGCCTGGGGATTGCAAAGCGACTGGACTGCGCCGGCGGTGAACGGGAACTCTCCAGGCGTGTTGTAGGAGGTGCCCCCGCTGCCGCAGGCAAACGTCGCTCCAACAATGTAAGCCTGGTCGTTCGAGTTGACCGCGACTGCATTTGCATAGCTGTCGCCGATGCCGGTCAGGTACGTCGTCCATAAGACGCTCGAACCGTCAGCCGAAAACTTTGTGACAAACGCGGCAGGATAGTTGTTGTTGTACGTTGTGCCGACGTTCGTCGGCTGGAACTCACCCGCGGTTGCCGGCAGGTCCAAGGACTTCGTATAGCCCACCGCGTACAGTTGATTCGCCGCATTGAGCGCCGTTCCGTTAACGTAGTCGTAACTGCTGCCACCGAAGTAGCTCGCATAGCTCAGGATCGGATCGATGACCAGTTCGCGCGTGTGGTCATAGGCGCCGACGCGGAAGCCGACTTCACCATTCGCAGCAACGGTGAAAGCGCCGTCTACAAGCTCACGCTTGTTGCCCGCCATCTGGTAAAGCACCGGCTTCCGCAGACGCACATCTTCTGCGCGCGCAGAGTCTCCTGCCCTCAACACCAGTTCACCGTTGGCTAACAGCACAGGCTTGGCACCGGCCATCACCAGCCGAATCGCGCTGGCACTTGCCTCAGGGGCTACGACCAAATCAAACTCCAATTGGTTTTCGTTGCCGTAATACAAGGCGTCAATGCCCGGATAGATCGCGGTTGCGCGCACCTTCGCAAAGGTTTCAATCCCGATCTGCCACTTTGAGCGGTCCGGACCGTTCATGTAATTGACGTAGCCCGGCAGGGATGACTCCGCCTGCAGCGCCGCTTTGTCATTCGCTCCCGCAAACGACATGCGAACGGCTTCATGCTGCTGACCATGACCCTTATTCGCTTTGTACAGATCGAAGGTGGCGACCGTCGGCTGCAACAGAATGTTGTAGCCTGGACCTCGTGCGAGCATCTTTACGCGAGGATCGACTTGACCCTGGTTCACTTCAAACTGCAGCGGCAGCTTGCTGTACGTAGCCGCCTTCCTCGGCGGCGCGGCCGCGGCCGGCGGGTTGGACATGCTGGCGGAAGCAACGCTGCCAATCGAAAGGAGAAAGGTAGCAAGGCAGACGAAACGGTTCGCTGGCTTAAAGATCATGAGTGGGGCTCCTGCTATGGAACGCGCCAACCAGATCGAAAGCGTGTCATCGCCTTTCACTTTCGCAGTGGACAGTACAACTTTTTCTCAGAGTCAGCATAAGCTGGTGCGCTTGGTTGGCGTATACCTTCTCGCCGGCTGACATGGTCGGCACGGCTGTGTACTCTCTGTCCGCTGTCTCCACATGTCGCAGCGCTTCAGGAAGACGACCCTGCCCCTGCAAGGCTTGCGCAAGCAGCAGTTCCAGCACAGCTTCTTGTGTGCTCTCGGGGTTTACCTTGCCCGCAATGATCTGGAGCGCTTGGGTCACGGAAGACTCGGCCTTATCGAATTGCGAGGTCTGGAGGTATGCCTTGGCCAGGAAAACCAGCGGCTCCGCAAGGTCGGGGCTATTCGGGAACGCCTTTCGCCAAAGGGGCAAGGAGGGTTCGAGGAGGGGAATGACCTCTTGAGCCTGCCCCACTTTCAGCATCGCCCGCGCCAGCCGGGCCTGCGTCAACAACGTATTTTCACTCGATTCTCCGGAGCAGGACCGAAAATCAACATAGGCTTGCTTGTAGACAGGCAAGCTTCCGAGCATATCTCCATCCAGACCCTGGATGTCGGCCAGCAGCACGCGCATATCTGCCTGATCGCAGAGAGCGTATGGTTCACGGGAATAGATAGAAAGAGATTCATTGGCAAGGGTCTTGGCTTCGGGCAGGTCGCCTTTGAAGCGAAGGTATTGAGCCAGATTTGCGATTGTCCACGCCTGGTCGCGCTCGGGAATGTCTTGTGCTCGACCCTCGGCGACGGCGGCACGCAACAGCTTTTCGTCTTCGCTCGTCTGAACGCTTCGATCGAGACGATTGATGACGAAGTAGGTGATGATCCTGGTGCGTTCCACGGACGTTACGCCTTCACCGTGCGAAAGAAGCAACGAGCTCTTCAACATAGCTTCGCCAGTGGCGCTGTCCCCCTGCCGGTATGCGATCGTGCCTTCGTATGACTCAGCTTCTGCCAACCGGGCGTTATCCCCGATCTGTTTCGCGCTGCGGATGACATCGGCAAACACTGTTTGCGCGTCGGCCAGATCGTCGTCGTCGAACATGGACTCCGCCAGGCTCATCTGGGCCACCCGGCGATCTGCTGGGTTCGGCATCAGGTCCGGAAGCACGCGTACACCCAACCGTAGGAACTCCGGGATCGTTGCTGCCGGTTTGCCCATGTAGTTCGAGTTCGCCAGCTTGAAGAGTTCCGACATAAACGTCTGCATCTGCAGCGCCCGCTGCCCCTCGCGATACGCCTGCTCGCGCTTCCACGCGGCGTATCCGCCCACCGCAAGCAGGCAGCAGACCAGCACGCTCACCGTGCCTACCAGTGTTCGATTCCGTCGCACAAACTTGCTCAGTCGATAGGTGGTCGTTTGTGGCCGCGCGAGGATGGGCCTGCCAGCAACATATCGCTGCACATCGGCAATCAGCTCCTCAACCGTCGCATAGCGGTCCCTTGGCCGGGGGTTGATGCACTTCGCCACGATCGTTGCAAGGTCTCCGGTAAGCACGCTGCGCAGCCGCGTCTCCGTCAATCCGCGATGCTCCGCGGCGGCCACCGTCACAGCAGTGGTCACCGACTCCGGTGGTAATTCCTTCATCGATCGTTCGATCATCGCGGCAACCGAGCTGTCCTGGTTCGGTCGTCGGCCTGAGAGCAACTCAAACAGGATCGCACCCAGCGCATACACATCGCATACCGTCGTCACCGGCTCATTGCGCAGTTGCTCCGGGCTGGCATAGGCTGGCGTCGCCATTACCGTCGTCGTCAGCAGGCTATCGGGCTGGATGAGCTTGGAGGTGCCAAAGTCCAGCAGCTTCACGATGCCTCCCGCCTCTGTCACCAGGATGTTCGATGGCTTGAGATCGAGATGCACGACCAGGCTCCGGTGCGCGTATGCCACCGCTTCGCACACCTTCAGGAAAAGCTGCAGGCGTTCCGGAATTCCGAGCGAGCGGTCGTCGCAATACACATCCAGATGGTCCCCATCGACATACTCCATCGTAAGATAGGGCTCGCCCTCTTCAGAGAACCCGGCATCCAGCAGTCGCGTAATGTTCGGATGATCGAGCGATGCCAGGATATGCTGCTCGCGCGCAAAACGTTCTGCAAAAAACGGCCCAGCCGCACTGCGCGTCAGCACCTTGAGCGCGGCCTTCTGCACCGCACCGGCAGTGGTACGCTCGGTCAGGTACACCGCACCGATGCCGCCGGAACCCAGGTGCCGCAGGATGGTATACGGCCCAATCCTCCCCCCACTGGGTGCGTGCACTGGTGCTGAAGGTTCGCTCTTTCCTCTGGCCGACCGTATGAGCACAGCCGCGCGGTTGCGCAGTTCCGGGTTCGCGGAAGCCTGCAGCAGGATGGCGTCCAGTTCAGGGTCCGGTGCATTCTCAGCCAGGTGAAACAGAGCCTGTAGCTGATCCCAATACTCCGCATCGAGTGGCATGCATTTTCCTCTACAGGTACGCGCTCATGCGGTCATCTTTGTGTCATCTGAGGCTTATGTGCACTAGGTTGCGCGTAGACGGTCCATCAGCCACACCCGGACAAACCGCAGATCGCGGTCCACGGTGGCCTTCGATGTACCGAGCAACTCCGCTGTCTCTTCCGCGCTGAAGCCTAGGAAAAATCGCAACTCCACCATGCGAACCTTTCTGGCGTCAATAACTTCGAGCTCATCGAGAATCCGCTCCAGATCGATGGCCGCTTCGGGGGAGTAATCGATACTTGCCAGGTCGTCGTGAAGTATCACGGGCGTTCCACCGGAGCGCTTCAACCGTCGCTCAGAGCGCGCATGGTCCAACAGCACCCGTCGCATCAGCCGCGCCGACAGGCTATAAAAATGCTCTCGATCTTCAAAGCGAAGGCTCCGCTGGCGCACAAGCTTCAGAAAAAGCTCGTTGATCACGCTGGTGGGTTGCAGAAGATTCCCTGGACGTTCCCCTTGAAAAATTGCTCCAGCAATCCGACGAAGCTGCGGATACACCATCGCGAAGAGAGATTCGGCAGCAGCCACATCTCCGTCACCCCAATCGCGGAGCAGCATCGTAACTTCACCAGGTGATGACACAGGCCCCCCGCACAACGACAATCGTAACCGATTCCGGATCGTTCGGATTCTGTAGATACGCAAGGTAACGGACGCACAGATCGCCGATGAGCAGGCTACTGGCGCGATGTTCCTGCAGCTCTTTCCTTTCAGCCAGGGTCAGCAGCGGTTCGGCAGCGCTCGACGGATGAGAAGTGATCCCCTTCTTTGTGTCCTTTCGCTGTTTGGAGCCACGCCAAGGCAGAATCGCGATCCAGGAAGTTCTGCCGAACGCGACTCCCGCCAGCCTCATAGTGTGCCTCCCACATACCCCGATCGGGGCGGAACTTGATGCCTCGAACGTCCTTCAGTTTTCTCGCCACAGCGGGTGCCCCCGCCTACATCATTCTCGGGCGCACTCTTGCACTCGGATCCTGCGGCATCGTGCAAGCCATTTGAACAGATAAGTACCGTAGACTACTCATAGGATGACATTTACCTAAACAAGCGCCGTCCCAAGCGGTGCACAGCAAGCCCTCGCAATCGCCCTCTCGATGCGAAGAGTCCGGGTTCCATCCCCGGTAACGCTACCAAAAGTAGAAAAGTCGAGTAGAGTCGCTGAAGTGCGGGTGAGCACTGGCGCGAGCTTGTCTGCACAATGTGCATAAACCTTATACTCCCTTGACCGACAAATGTCGGCTAAACTGTTCTTGAACAATCGTGCCAAAATGAGGGTTCTAAATCAGTAGCCTGCGAGTGCAGAGGAGTTGACGGATACGTGATCAGCCTCGTTCTTTGCCACCCAGAACCTTCGGAATATGGATCCGCTTCTCCGAGAGTGAACTGGAAGTCGAACGAGTGACAGTCAAGCGCAGACTCATTCTGGCGTATGGCGCCTCCGTTCTCGGGCCTCTGGTGACCATTTTGGTCCAGATGGTCAATGTTCCTGTCATGTTGCGCGTTTGGGGACCACACCTCTACGGCGAATGGCTTTTGCTAAGTACCATCCCTGCCTACCTGCTACTTTCCGATCTCGGGTTCGGGAACGTTGCCGGAAGCGACATGACAATGCGAGTCAACGCAGGTGATCGCTCCGGTGCTATTGAGACGTTCCAGAGTACTACTGTCCTCGTGCTCGGCATTTCTTTACTCCTGGGCCTGCTTCTTTGCTTAGGCATCTTCGCGTTGCCACTGCATTCCATGCTTCATTTAACCTCGATGAGCCAACGGGAGATGAAGATCGCCTTGCTTATTCTTTGCATGAATTGTCTCGTCATTCTGCAATGGGGCGTTATTATCTCGGCGTTCCGCTGTGCAGGGGAATATGCGCGCGGAATGCTGTTCGTAAATCTCATTCGTATTCTTGAGGGAGGCAGCTTCCTAGCGCTCCTGGTGGCTCATGCACGCCCCGCTCAGTTAGCCCTGCTCATGCTCATCATCAGTGTGTTGGGCACTACTTTTCTTGTAATTGCGCAGCGCAGACTAATTCCGTGGCTACCCTACGGCATCAGCCAGGTGAGCTCGGCACGCATGCGGGAGTTGGCCCGGCCCGCCTTTGCCTTCATGGCATTTCCGGCAGGAAGCGCGCTTAGCCTGCAAGGCACGACGATCGTAGTTGGCCTGGTGCTCGGTCCGTTGGGGGTAGCTGTCTTTAATCCAATGAGGACGCTATCGCGTGCGGTCTTTCAGCTCACGGATGCAATCAAGAACTCAGTCTGGCCTGAGCTTTCCGCGGCCTATGGACAAAGCAACTGGGTACTTGCACGTAGACTTCATCGCACCTCGTGCCAATTCTCTATGCTGCTCGCGCTCCTCGCATCGATCACCCTCGCCCTATTCGGCCCGCGGCTCTTTGAGCTTTGGACTCGAGGGCGTGTGACCATGGACGTGCCCACTTTCTACATCCTTTTAGCGGCCGTGCTGGCAAACTCCGGGTGGAACGCCAGTTCGGCCGTCCCGTTGGCAGCGAATCGGCACCAACGCCTGGCGGCGACTTACTTGGCATGTACTTCAGCTTCGCTTATTCTCTGCTGGCTACTAACGGCGAAGCTCGGTCTAAGGGGCAGCGCGGTGGCTCTTCTTGCCTGTGACACCGTCATGAGCTTTTATGTCGTTCGAATGAGCAATCGGCTTGTGTCGGATTCCACGCGAGCCTTCGCTTCTTCGATGTTCGACATGGCAGAACTGAATGCACTCAAGGCGAAGTTGGTTCATCGGTAAGCCTTGCCCGCTGAACTTTTACCGGAGAGCAGCCGTCGACCGAAACAACTCCGCGTACTTGTGCGCAACGACCGCTGGGGCATAGTGTTCTTTAAATCGTCGCAAGGCCATGCTTGCCAAGCTAATCCGCCAGTCCTCGTCCTCAACCGCACGTAGCATAGCGCTTCGGATCGATGCGGTTTGGCACGGAAGGATAACTCCTGCGTGGCCTTTGGCGAGTATCTCACGCTGCACCTCCCAGTCAGGTCCCAAACAGAGAACACCTTGAGACATCGCTTCGAGGAAGATCATCCCGTAGCTCTCGTGATGTGCCACATTCACCAGGACATGGGAACGCCGCATCAGCTCAACGACCTCCGATTGCCCCAACCCTCGATGAATCGCAATCTGCGGTTCATTCGTGATCGGGATCCTACTTTTATCAAAGTGGCTGACAATATCGAACGATGTGAATTTTCTGACTTCATCCGGCAGTGACAAATAGGCCTCCAGAGCCTCCTCAAGCCCCTTGCGCTTCGCCTGATTGCCTACGAACAAGAGCCTGATCGTTGGTGCCCGTACGTGCTTATCCAGGATCGACTCATCGGCAGCGACCAGGTGCGGCCCGAATAGGGGGACTGCATGGAAGCGGTCGGCAATGTCTGGGAACGTTCGTCTATGACGCTCCGCCTCCGCTTCGGAGCAAACCTGTACCGCGGCCGCCTTGCGATAGAGCTCACCCTTTATAGAGATCTCCTCCTCGATGTCCGCGACTGTCGATTCAAAGTAGTGTGCAGTCATCGCAGGATCTAGAATGGCGTTCATCCAAACCACAGGAATATTGCCGCTGTTGAGCGTCAAGCCGCGATGGGAAAACACAACATCGCACTTCGCGTCAGCCAGTTCTCTCGAATCTAGGAAGTCAGTCTCAGTCGACAGCAGGGGCACCGGGCTCCCCATACGACGTCCTATGGTTGCGCGAACCGCCTTGTAGTTCGCACGCAGCATAACGCTGCTTGACCTCTGATGAACAAACTCTACATTTGGTGCCCATTCCGCCACGCGCGGCATCTTTTTTTCGACGTAGCTCCAGTCCGAATTACGACTCCGAAGGTCAAAACGATAGCCGTCCAGATAAACTCGAGTCTTCATCAATACCTAAGATATCGTGAGCGAACGGGTGAAAAGACCATCTACCTGGAGAGTTCTGCCACTGGCTGGATCGCGGAATCCGGGTTCAAAGGACCAAGCCTCAAAACCTTCGACCGAAAGCAGATTCCAGAGTTCCAAGGCAAGCACTTGACCTTGATAAAGCGGCACAAAGGACATTTCCGTCATCAATGCGCATACGCCCTTCAGCAAAGACCCCGCTCCATCCAGAACCTGCTTCTCGTAACCCTGCACATCGATCTTCAGAAGCACACGGTCTTCGGATGAGAGCGAGTAGAGGTCATCCAAACGCCGAATCGGCACGTTCTCGGTTCCCACATAAGCGGATTCGGGCGCTGCTTGAGAGTGGGATTTCAGCATGTTCAAGATCGAACTGCTGACCCCGTTACCGGAGATGTTAATGTCGATCGTTCCATTCACCGCACCGACCGCAGTTCGTTCAGCGATAGTCCAATTTGAGTGGAGGCTCGCTTTCTTGCACAGCTCTTCGTGGGCTAGGTCGAGAGGCTCGAATGAAATGACGCGACCCTGGTACCCCGCAGAGATAAGTTCCTCTACGAACTGACCTGTATTTGCACCCACATCCAGAACAAGATTAATCTCTTGCTCCCGAAGCAGTCCCGCAAGGGTTCGTTCCGCAGCATAAGCTCGCGGAAGGCCTTGAACCTCATAGTTTAACCTGCGCGCGAGCTTCTTGATCAGTTCCTTAGGCATTCAAGCTCCGGGTAGAGGATGGGCTGCAATCAGGAGGGCCGGGGGGAACACCGACGCCGCATTCTTCCGCCTTAATCGCCTGGACGACGTGCTGCCAGAGGGAAGGCCAATCCTCGGCAAACGGCTGCGGAATGGGCTCGGCGTGGACGGCATGCCATTTCAGAGTACCGCTTATTGCCTCTTCCATAAGGTTCGCCAAAGCATCAGGATTCTTCACATCAAAGAACTCCACCGAGCCATAAGTTCCAATGGTCTCGTGCGCATAAGGAAGATCGGCGGCCAGAATAGGCTTTTGCGTCATCTTAAACTCCGTAAGCGGTAGGCCCCACGTCTCCAGCTTCGACGGAAAAAGCAGGCAGGATGAACTTTCATAAAGCTCATAAACCTGAGCATGAGAGAGCGAACCAAGCCATCGGACCGAACGTAGCTCGCCAAATCGACGGACCAGGTCCGCCCCACATCGATTGCTAGCAGCGTCGACGGTAAGTAGAACCTCAAAGTCCTTCAGCCCTCGCTCTTCGAGCAATTTCACCGCGGACAGTATCAGTTCATGGTTCTTGAATGTACGAGGGAAGGCAGGATAGAAGAAGCGGAAAGGCATCACAGAGCTTTTCTTCTCCGAGTTCTCTACTCGGTTTGTCGCTTGGGCCGGGTGGGCGACGAACACGTTCTGTAAGCCGTAACGTTTTTCAAATTCTTTGCGTATCCAATCTTGTTGAACGACGATTAGAAAATTCCGGTGAATAAAGATGCCATAAAGGAATCTGTAGAACACGGTGAATAATCCGAACTTCGGATCTAAGAGAGTCTCCTTGAGACTAAATCTATAAAACGGCGATGGATTATGACAGTACACCAACTGCCGCTTGCAGTCCACGCGCGGAGTCATGTCATGCATCGCAATCCACAAAACAGGCTTTCCGGAGCGGCTGATCGCCATGCTCTCAATGTACTCAAAGCGGAGCCTTCTCAGCCACGAACCTTTGACCTTGGGAAATTCAAGGTAAGTCACACCGGGAACTCCAACCGCCGCCTCTCGCGAAACCAGCGCAACGATCTCGTAGCGGTCGCCACAGGCCGTGACGAGCGTGCTCAAGGCATCGCGGAGGACATTGAGCGGTCCAAAATCAACTAAGTTGACTCCGGAAACAACGATCCTAGGCTTCACACGGCCTCCCAAGTAGCAGACTCGAAGTTGTACCGCTTTATGACTCGTGCCGGACTTCCTACGGCGATACAGTAACAAGGAATATCGCGAGTCACGGTTGTCAATGCCCCAATAATTGAACCGCGGCCGATTCGAACTCCTGGAAGAACCGCAACCGATTCGCCCAACCAGACATCATCCTCGATCACTATTTTTGCTTCATAAAGCACCCGGTCTTGCGGCGAAACCTCTGGACTCGATTGTGGGCCGCTCCCGCGATAAGTTCCATGATTATGGTCACTGATGAATACTTTGCTAGCAATCAGGACACGGTCGCCGATCGTTACCCCTCGTGTCGCACCGATATGGACATAGTCATTCACCCGTACGTCTCTGCCGATCTTGATGAGATGACTCTTTATGTCGCGCTCACCAAACGCCTCTATCCTCAATCCGCGTCCAGCGCTGAAGGATTTGCCGAAGTCGATCCATCTACGACCTCTCACAAAGATTGGAAAGCGGATCAGCCGTGCTCCCGGAAACCAAACATACGTTCGGACCACATCGACGGCCAGTTGAAAGGAACCGAAAAAGCCATAACTTGCCAAGATGCTCACGCCGGTTCACCCTCACCGATGGCCCCGATGGGCGGCGAGGGGTACAGCCTCATCCGAGCCTTATTTATTTGCTGCTTCGTCATTCGAACAATATCCGGCCTACTAGCAAACATCTGATTCATAACGTAATAGATAATAAAGAAATATTGCTCATTACTGAAATACTGCCCGCCGCGCAGAAGCTTCAGGAAAAAATACAGCCAGATCGCCCTTGATGTCGTGTCGCTTTCGCTATTCGTTCTGGGGCGGTACCTCCAAATGAACCATGTGACGAGTACGCCGCCCATGAGTCCCATATCGGACAGAGTTCGCGTCGCCAGCGAGTTGGCGTCCTCCGCATTGAGGCCTTCTCCAGCAGTACCCGTGAAGTCGTCTCCTCCCTGCACATTTCCGATGAATTTCTCGTAAGATTCGCCATGAGAACCAAGTCCGTTACCCAAAAGCGGATGCTCCTTTAATACCTGCTGGGCAACAAAAACATTGGAGAAGAGTGCCCAGGTGCTAAGGTTGGTGTCGGTCAAGTCAAGCTCTTGAACGACGCGAAGGCTGTCATCGATTCGGAGTGTTACGTCACTAAAGAGGGTATAGAGTGCAAATCCGAGGATCAACAGCAACCCTGGTAAAAGGTACCTGGCGCGATGGAAGCGCATTAGGAAGATCGAAAGACCGAGGAGCACCGCTAGAAATCCGTTCGAAGAGCCCGCAAGGACAAAGGCGACCAGCAGGACTATAACCCTGCGCCCGTAGATACTATGCCGCTGCCACTGGTCCGCATAGTAGTAAAGCGCCGGGATGCAGGTGATCGCAAACATGGAAGGCTCGGTAAGAACGCTGCGCAGCCTGTAATCACCCTCGAAAACCAGGCGAATCGGAAATAGAACGATTCCAAGGATAGCAACGGAGTAAGCCATACGCGCGTAAAGGCGAAAAGCCTCTATCAGCTTGAAGTCGATGGTGCGGAAGAAGCAGCAGAAGTAAAACGCGCTGATGCTAATTCCTAGCAACTCTTTAGCTAGTCGTGAAATCGAATCAGTTCCCCGCATCAGCCCGATGGCGCCCGAAAAGACTAAGATGCTCAGAAATATGAGGAGTCCCTTGGGTATCCACAGGCGCTTCATCATCAACATCAGGCCTAGGTTAAACAACATCAGCAGGTAGAATCCCTGGATCATGACTCCACCGACTACGACGTATGCCGCAGTGCCAAAGAGGGCCGCGACTGTGGAGTAGAGGATGAAATCGCGTGGGGAGACTCTCCAGAAGTTCATCGCACCCACCGGTTTGAGAAGCGTCGCACCAGGAGTTTTGCCTGCGCCAAACGAAACTCTAAACTTGCGACTGCGGCCTTTCTTCCACCCGTCGCCACCTTGGCGCGGCGAGCCTCCGCAAGTGCCCCGAACGAATCGCTAGTCCCGCCAGCCTGCATCTCTACTGTAATTTGCTCGAGAAAGGCCGTGCGCAGCTCACCTTGCGCACGCAGCAAAAACTCATAATCCCCCACAATTCGATAAGAGAGGTCGTAACTGCCATACTTTTGGAACAAGGATGAATGGTGCAGGCTTCCTACGTGCGCTGTTGTCATGAAGGACTGGAATCGGGGCCACGACCAGCTTTCTCCGATCACACTGAAGGATCCGGAGGGTTGAACCCATCGAACCAGCGATGAAATGTAATCGACTTGCTGCTGCCGAGCGACAGACATATAGCTACTGATCGCACCGGGAAAGAAAAAATCGTCAGCTCCAATAAATCCGATCCATTCTCCCGTAGAAAGCGATAGCGCTTTGTTCCATGCATCGTAGATACCAGAGTCTTTTTCGCTGCGCCAAAGTATACGATCACCGTAGCCTTCGAGAATACCAACAGAGCCATCGTTCGAGGCTCCATCTATAACAATGTATTCCAGATCCCTGTAGTCCTGACTTAAGACGCTGTCGATGCACCGAGAGAGAGTCGCCGCTGCATTGAAGACCGCCGTGATGACCGTTACCTTCCCGGAAATCCTGTTCCTTCTGCCCATCTCCGGAACTTCCAGCCGTTGCTCCATACTGCCTCCGCTCCCTGAGGGCTCGACATTCTAGCTGAGCCTGCAGGCTCCCGGTTTACGTTGTCTGATCGTGGGCCACTTCGTCACGCATCTTGTACCCGGACTTAAACAGGGACTGCGCGGACTGAAGGTAGTGGCGTCCCAACACCCAGACCGCACCGACGAAGATACCAGCCACCAGCCCGCATAAAACGAGAAGGCTTCGCGGTGGCCAGGACTTCTCATCCGGATAAGAAGCTGGGTCTAGCACCTGAAGCAGCGGGGCTTCGCGGGCCTCGTCCATCCGTGCCGCTTCGTCCTGCCGAGCGAGCATCTCAAAAAGGGCTTCATGGTATTTTACGTCACGCTGTTTTCGAACGTACACTAGTTCGAGGGCCGGCACCCTGGAAGTGGGAATGCTGCTGGAGTCATTGCTCTCTTTACCGTTGTGGAGACCATCAAGTTGGCGCTGCAAGTCCTCTATCTCACTCCGGAGGCGAATGATCACGGGATTCGATTCCGTCGCAGATTGACTGAGCGCTGCAAGTTGAACATCGCGAGCAGCAATCTGAGCTCGGACCCTCGCGATGGTCTCCATCTCAATCGAGGTTTGACCAGTGGGCAAGATCAATCCTGACTGCTCTTGAACTTTCTTGAGTTCCACCTCTGCGTCGCTCAGTTCGCCCTTCTCTTTCAGCAGCTGCTGATCGAAGAACACGCGCCTCTGAGCAGATTCAGTTAGAGCCAAACGTCCGTTGGTATCTCGCAGTTCGTCAAGGTAGGCCTGGGCAAGGTCGTGGGCGCGTTGCGGACTATGATCCGTTACCGTCAATGTAACAATTGAATCTTTCGTGTCGACCGTGACGCTTGTATGCCCGGCGAGTCGCTTGATCGCATCACTTTCGTGCGCCGTATGATAGACCTTCATCAAGTCGAACTTGTCAATCAATGCCCTTGAGATGGACCGGCTTTTCAATATGCCGGCGTACAAGTCCCCGTTGTTCTTTACTCCTCCCAGGAACGATCCGGCCCCGAGTGCAGACAGCTGCCCCGCGATTGCGGCTGCGCCCGAATTGCTGCTGGAGGTGGGTGGAATGAAAGAGGCGATCGAAGCATATTCAACGGGGATTAGAAAGGCTGCTGCAGTCGTCAATAGAAGAAATACAAACGCAATGCCAAAGACGGTTACTCTATTCCGCTTGAGAACTCCGTACGCTTCAAGCAAGTCAATTCCGCTGGACTCGTCTCTATAGGCTGCCTCTTCGGGTCTTTCTGCTTCTTGACGTACCACGCTTTGTGCGGAATTGAGAGGCTCACTCATAAGGTGTTCAAAAGTCGGCTGTCCCGGCCATGCGCGTCTTGCGATTATACGCTATCTCGGACAACCGGCCCAAGCGATCTACTTTACTAGACTTAGAACGTGAGAACTGCTTAGGTACCTGGCATAAGGGAGAGCAGCATCCCGACGCCCCTCATCGGTACATTTATTAGCTTGAGCGTTGTTCGTAATCACTTCAGTCAGGTACCACATTGCCGTTTCCTAAGCCTATGAGCTATGCTGTACTGAAATCAAGCACAATTGGCCGAATCCATCGGTCCGCCTTCCGTCTGGGGCACTTTATGTCTGCTGTTCCGGGTCAACCACACAGACCCAGACCGATTCTGGTACGAGGCTGAACATGTCGCAAAAGCGGTCCTTCAAGTTCTTCGCAGTTCTTCCAGCTCTACTTGTTTTCGGTTTCCCGGTCGCCTCACATGCAGCCGTGTCGTTCTGGCAAGGCTTCCCTGCCCTCTCGCAGCAGCAAACACCCGCTCAACAAGAGTCTCAGCGCCCGACGGAGTCAGGCCAGGAAGCTTCGCACACCAACCTGGGTGCGGACGATAGCCTTACGCCGCAAGATCTTTCGCCAACGAATCTCTTAACCGAGGGGTATATCCACCAAAGCCAGACCCAGCCCCTGGCGCAAAGAAGCGATCGCGTTCTAAACGGCTACCAGGAAGAATCTCCCGTCAAGTTGAGTGACTTCCAGCGGCTCGTTGCCTCTTCAGTCGGCAGAGTGCTTCCCATCTATGGGATGAATCTTTTCCGCAACCAGCCCACAACGTTCGCCCCAGTCAACTCAATTCCCGTCACGCCAAATTATATTATCGGTCCAGGCGATGAATTGCTAATCCGGATATGGGGTCAAATTCTGCTCGACGGGCGCTTTACCGTAGATCGGTCAGGGGCTATTTACATCCCGCAAGTCGGGCAAATCCAGGTCGCCGGCATAGCCTTCGACAAAATAGCCGATTACTTACGCGCACAAATCGGCCGGAACTTCAAGAATTTCGATGTCAACGTCAACATCGGCCAACTGCGGTCTATCGATATCTTCGTGCTCGGCGAAGCAAGACATCCCGGTAGCTATACCGTCAGCTCTCTTAGTACACTGGTCAACGCCCTCTTCTCGAGTGGCGGCCCCACGCCTGGCGGCAGTTTGCGGAACATCCAACTCAAGCGAGGGCAACAGGTCATTACCACCTTCGATTTCTATGATCTCCTGCTCAAGGGAGATAAGTCGAAGGACGTAAGGTTGTTATCAGGGGATGTCATCTATATTCCTCCAGCCGGTTCGATGGTAGCCGTGGCAGGAAGCGTCGCGAGGCCGGCGCTCTACGAATTGAAGAGTGAAGCCACTGTGCAGGATGTATTGGCGCTCGCTGGTGGCCTCTCCACAGTAGCGCGCCATCGAGACGTACATCTAGAGAGGATCCGCCAAGCGGATGACACCCGTGCGGTTTCGGACATCGCCTTGGACAAGACTCCAATGTCGATGCCACTCGCGGATGGCGACATCCTTGAAGTAACTCCAGTGATCGATCGATTTATTGGTGCAGTAACCCTGCGCGGTAACGTCGCGGATCCAAGACGCTTCACCTGGTTTCCTGGCATGCGAATACGCGACCTGATCCCCGATAAGGAAGCTCTCCTCACTCGCGAGTATTGGGATCAGCGTAATCGGCTTGGGTTGCCATTGCTGGATCCAGATCCCGATGTGCGTCGCTACGCGCCCGACGCTCCGATCGCGGAGGTCAACGGATCAGGCATCGCTCCGTCCCCGTCAGCCTCGGCACTTTCCCTGCCCAACGCTCACGACAATGACCGTAACGTTTACGGCAAGGGCGACACGAACGAACGCCCCGTTGGAGATCAGGCGACAGTCTCATCGAGTGAGTCGGGATCATCCCGCTCGAACACGCCCAACCAACAGAGATCCGTCCAACCCTTCACGGACGATAATACAGAACGAAGGGATACACCCCTTGCTTCAGCCAACGGAAACTCAATCAGTAACGCGGTCGTTGGAGCGGTGCAGCGCTTCCCAGTCAAGAATTCTGTCGTGCTGACCGCCCCGGAGATCGATTGGGCATATGCCGTGATCGAGCGACTCGACAAGAACGATCTCACCTCTAAGCTCATCCCTTTTGATCTGGGCAAGGCAGTGTTGGACGGCGATTCGACTCAGAACCTGGAGCTTCAACCAGGAGATGTAGTCACTGTTTTCTCAAAAGCCGACATTCGCGTCCCTCAGGGACAACAAACTAAGTTCGTCAGGCTCGAAGGCGAAGTGTCCGCCTCGGGCGTCTACCAGGTTGAACCCGGCGAAAATCTTAGGCAGTTGATAGCACGAGCGGGTGGCCTTACTAAGAGCGCCTACCTCTACGGCTCTCAATTCACCCGCGAATCTGCCCGAGCTCTTCAGCAGCAACGTCTGGTCGAGTACGCCAATGAACTGGACCGTCGCGTGAAGCTGGCGGAGGCAAACGCCGCGAACACCGCTCTGAATCCTCAGGATCAGATTTCAGACATCGCAGCGCTGCAAAGAGTCAGAACCGTCGCCGCCGACCTGAGGGAGGCGAAAGCCACGGGCCGCATTGTTCTGTACATCCGTCCGGATAGTTCGTCTTTGAACGACATTCCAGAACTCCCCCTCGAGGACGGAGACACGTTCACGGTTCCTCAGGTTCCGCTGAGCGTCGGTGTGTACGGGTCTGTGTACACACAAAACCAATTCTTGTACGATCCGCACAAACGAGCCGAAGACTACATCCACCTGGCGGGTGGCGGCACCCGAACAGCAGATATTTCTCGCAGTTACATTCTACGAGCAGACGGCTCAGTAAAGAGCCGTCAATTTGTAACAACTCTCTACACCAGGAACTTCGGCACAACCAATCTTTATCCGGGCGATGCAGTGATCGTCCCCGAACAGGTGGACAAGCGCCCGCTCCTGCGTAACCTCGTTGATATCGCCACCATCGTCGGTCAGTTCGGTCTCGGCGTCGCGGCTATCAACGTGCTAAAGTAGGTCCGTGCGCAGCTGCTCTACGGAGCGGTCTTACAATCGAAATAGGCTACCAAGAGGGGACTAGATCGAAAGAGCTGTGCCAACTCAAAGGGCAGCAGGAGTTCAGCTCGATCTACCTGGAAGGAACCTTGACCTTCGGATAGAGCCGAAGCTCAGCACTGCCAGTGAAATTGGACCGGGACGACTGCTCCAGGAGCGGGAAGTACCATTGCTCATACTGCCCTGAAGCATTGAATTCAAGGTCCGAGTTTAGTCTCCAGGAGGCAGTTGCACCGAAATCTGTATTCCTCCCTCCTTCGAAAAACTCGCTGTCAGCGACCATCTTCCGATAAAACAAGCCTATCTTCTTCTGTGGAGTAACCCAGTAAGTCGTCGAAGCCTGGCCACCGATGCCTTGCCTTCCCACCCAACTGCCAAGGATCTGCCCGTAGTTCGTATATCCTTGTGGATAATGAGTATTTGCGTAGAAATATCCGGTTCGGTAACCTTTCGGCAGGTCGTCGTAGACTGCTTCAAACCTTGCGTCCAACTTATGGAGCACCGGTAACTCCGAGATGTAAATTCCAGGATCCCAGGCATACCTCGCCACGAACTTGCCTTGAATCGGATCGTCCCATGCCATACCCTCGGCATAGACTTGGATAGCTCGCCGGTAGAAGGGAATGTGGTAGTCAAGATTGATCTCCGTCACGCGCTTGCCCGGATCGACATCTTGGGTATTTCCCTCTGGCGAAAAGGAATGAAGGAACGTTCCGAAGGTGAGAGGACGGCCATAACCCGCAAAGATGGTCGTGTGCGCAAACCCTAACTCGAAGTTTTGCGTAGGCTTGAGAGTGAAGATTACTCCCCAAAGATAAGGCGGAGGCGTCACCGCTACGTTCTCACTTCCATACGGGACGAAGTTCGGCCCTAGTTCAAGAAAGTGAATGCCTCCTTCGCGTCCCAGAAAAAAATCGAAACGCATAGGACCTGCAAACTTCAGCGGACCCGGAAGATAAAACGGCTTCACACGGTCAAGGCGAAGCATAGGAATCCCGGCCGCGTTGGTTGACCAGATCAGAGAGGTGCTTCTGGCAGGCCCCCACCACAGATTCTGTTGCCCAAAGGAAAGCTGCCAATCATCAAGATTGAGCGAGACGTACGCTTCAATCGGGCGAACGCGATTCGTGTGACCGAACCGCAGATTCCATCCAAAAGGCAGCAGGTCCGATGCAACCAGCGCTTGCTGTGCCGCTAAGTTATATTCTGACGTTGGTAAAGGGGAGGCATATTGGTACTCACCCCGGAAATAGAAAGCAAGCGGCCCGGCCTCCGATCGCGCAGCAAAACCGCCAATGAAATTCGCGCCTTGGCCGAACGGCCGCCCAAAGTCGTTCACCACCGTTTGTGAGAAGTGGAAGCCGTCCCTTAGGGGAGTACCGCTGATTCCCGTAAACCGTGTATAGGTGTCCTCGACCATGGCTTCAACGTTGCTTCCCCCCTCCACCACTCGCGTCTCTGGTTCGAACTCCAGGTCAAGCGATGCAAGCAAGGATTCGCTCGCGTCATCCATGTCAAAGTAGCTTTCGTGGGCCTCGGCGAGAAGGCGAGCCCCTTCGATTCGCGTCCACGGTCTTATGATCGACGTACTGTCCGGCAGATAGCCGAGGGCAGCAAGACGATCGAATGCAGGATAGATCCAGCTATCAAGCTCAATGTAAGTCGATCCTTTGAATCTCGTCTTCGCAGAAATTTCCGGATCGAGGTTGTTCCCAGCAGCTACCCAGCTATAAGTCGGAGATTGAGGATGGATCAGGTCAGATGGCGGCCCGTAGTTAGAACGGAGTGGAGGTCCTGAGGACGCTACGGATAGCTCAGGAGCAATCACTTGTCCGAAGCCGCAGGAAACAGTCGACGCCATGAAGAGGAACGTCAAAGAGCGCAGTCGTAACTCTTGCGTCAGTCGCCCGACGAGGCAAATCTGCGAAATCATGGGATTGATTCTCCGAGGGGCGGCTTCGGTGTTCTATTATCGGATTTTGTCATCCGTTGCGATGGACACAGCGAGCAGCTTCTCGCGGCTCCGCTTCAGACTCTGCCTTCATTATCCCGCTTCTTCGCAATCAAGTCACGGCAACCACTCGAACAGTGAAGCCTCTAAGCTAACGCTCCGTACGCAAGCCCTACCTGGCATTTACCTGATGAGGGCGCCGTCGTTCCACCAGCGTAATCGGTGCAGGTTGATGCCAGAACGACTCCTGCGCGGAGAGCATTCGCTTGCTCCACAGAGGCAATAATCTCTCCCGCATTCCAACACGATAGCCCAGCCACTTGGTCGCGTTCTTCAGCGTCGCCAGGGGCAGAAGCTGCGGCGAGTGATTCATCAGGTAGCGCAGCTCCGAAAGGATGAAGAGCGCGCCTTCCCCCCCAACGTGACCGAATTCATTGAGTATCCACTTCTCCCTCGAATGATGCACCGCGATATCGAAGTAACGGGAAAATTCCGTCCGCAGCCCCATCGGGTGGGAGTGAATTACCTCAGCATCCGCCCGATAGGCCAGATTCCACCCCGCCATCAGCATTCTTGCGACAACCGACACCTCTTCCGAAACGATCACATTCGGAAAGCCGCCTACTTGCTCCAGCGCCGACCGCCGATACGCAGCAAAACTGTTCGAAAAGTAGGTCGCGCGAAACCCCAGCGCCTCGCGGCTTGCAAAGCTGCGCTCATGCGAGACGGCGGGATAGTTAAACAGCCGGGCATGGGCCTCAATCGCGCTCGCTCCCGGGCGCGGCAGCTGCCGCCCGTAGGCTGCGCCAATCTTTGGGTCGGCGAAGGCCGCTACCAGGTTCAGCATGGCGTCTGCGCCGCACGGTAGGGCATCCTGCGTCAGAAACACGAGCGTCTCCGCCCAGCGCAGTCGATTGCTCGCCATCTGGCGCGTCGCACCGTGGCGAAAGCTGCTTTTCTTGATGCGGACGACGCGGTAACCCGCCTCCTCTGCCAGCCGATCGGTTCCGTCGGTCGAACTCGAATCCACCACCAGAATCTGGTGACTCTTGAGTCCTTGTCGGTCAAGCGCAGCACGCAATGCCGGCCAGTGCCTGGCACCATTGCATGTCGGTATCACCAATCCGGTCTTCCGCAGCCGTCGTTCCGCAGCGGAAACTGCATTACCTTGGGGGCCTTCCGTGCAGGCTTCGAGCACTAGCAACCTCTGAATACTCGGCTAGTAAAGCGTGGATGTTGGCCAGCGTGGAAACGAACATCTAAGAGCTTTGCTTTACCACTCCGTCACAGCGAAACAGGAAAGCTCGTGGAATCCGGAATACGGCAGATGGACGCAGAAAATCGTGCGGGGTAAGCCCGACGAAGAAGGTTTTGTTGCAAGAGCCCTTTAATCCATAAGCTAACATACGGCGAACAGGAAAGGAGAGTTTCAGACCGGTTGCGAGGAACACGCTGAAGATCGACCTGGTCACTTCGTTCTCCCCTCTCTCGCGACGTGGGCCAAAGATCAATTCATGTACGTCTTGCCTTCGACAGCCGTCTGTCGCCGCCAACTCTGGCAACCTGACAACGCCCAAGCGACCCTCAAAAGCAAACGGGGTAAATTTCTTCCAACTCCATCGACCCAATCAATCCAGAACTCCATCTGCGCGCAAATCGTAACACCTGGAGGTACACGATGGCGAACCAAAAAGGCTCCAAAACGACCTCGGCTCAACCGCGAATTCTCCGCGATTTACCAAATCAGAACGACAGATCAGATCAGGCAAAAAAACGAAACCCTAACAAAAGAAATAACTTGCACACGACGGCCGAAATCGGACCCACGATTGGAATTGCGTATCGGGAAAGTGACGAAAAGGGCACAACACGGCTCCAGATGTCGCCGCGAATTGTGGAGAACACGGGCAGCGAACCGCTACAAACCCAGCTTCTTCACTTCATCGTTGTAGTATTTGCGGTACAGAATATCCCACTCCTGCGACCCCTCAACGATGATCTTCCGCTGCGAAGAGATCTTCTGCCGCGCCCCCGCATCCAGCTTCAGTTCATCCGTCAGCAGCTTCTCCAGTATCTTGCGCGCCTCCTGCCGGATCGTATTCCGATCCTCCAGAAAGTCGCACTCCGGCACCTCGGCCAGCGTGTCCGCCACCGTATGCGCCAGCTTGTTCAATTTGTCCCGGGAGATCCTCATAGAACCGCCTTGTACTGGTTCACGAGCTTCATCTTCACCTTCTTGAACATCTCCGGATAGCTCACGCCGCCCTTGCGCATATCCTCTTGAATCGCCTCGAGGATCACCCGAACCTCATCGTTGATGCGGTCTTCTAGCGAGAGTTCGTCCACCATCCCCGCCGTCACCCGCTCATTCAAAAGCTCGGGCTTCTGCGTCGAAATCATCTTGTTGGCTATCAACTGCTTCACCGTCTGGCGCGCCAGGTAGCCGACGTAATCTTTGGAAAAAATCATGGGCGTTGTCCCGAAGTATAACATTGCCAACACGCACCCAATCCCACGCGCAACCCGCCAACTTCTGAGAGAATGTATGTTGATGCAACCTGATAACCTCCTCTCGCTCAAAGACGACATGGTCGCCTTCATCGCCGGCCACGGCCTCCGCCGCATGCCCGCCTACGTCACCGAGGAAGTCCCAACCGTTCTCTTCGAAGAAGACAATCCAGACGGCTGGAAAGACTTCGTCGAGCACGCCAAGGCCGCCGGCGCCGCATTCATCACCATGTCCGAGGTCATCCTCGAAAAGTCCGACGTCGCCCTGCTCCTCGAGCAACTCCGCGATCACACCTTCTCCGAAGACGAAGAGATCGATCTCGACGACGCCGAATCCCTCGTCAAGCACGTCGGCAAAACCGGTTACCTGCAGCTCGGCTTCGCCCACCAGGGCGTCGTCTTCCTCTTCGAAACCTCCACCGACTGGTACGACCGCTTCCAGGACCTCATGGAAGCCGCCACCGACCTCGGCGGCGTCGTCCTAGACGAACGCGACGAATAGCTCACTCATCAGTGGGTGCCCCATGTCCGGCGAAAGCCGGACGTGGGGTTTCTCATTTTCGCCCTCGGAACCCTCACTCTCATGACCAAACCCCGCTGGGTCCTCCGCCAACACGACACCCAACTCGCCGCCACCCTCGAAGCCTCACTCCCCTGCCCCACCCCCATCGCCCAAATCCTCGCCTCCCGCAACATCACCCCCGCATCCGCCCCCGGCTTCCTCAACCCCACCCTCGCCGACCTCCACTCCCCACAACTCCTCCGCGGCATGCCCGAAGCCGTCGCCCGCATCCAGCACGCCGTCTCCGCCCAGGAGAAAATCCTCATCTACGGCGACTACGACGTCGACGGCACCACCGCCACCGTCCTCCTCAAAACCGCCATCGAGCGCATCGCCCTTCCAGACCAGCCCGCCCGCGTCACCTACCACGTCCCGCACCGCCTCCGCGAAGGCTACGGCATGCAAAACGAGCGCCTCGCCGAGGCCGCCGCCGCCAACATCTCCCTCGTCATCTCCGTCGACACCGGCATCCGCGCCTTCGCCCAGGCCGACGAAGCCCGCGCCCTCTCACTCGACCTCATCGTGACCGATCACCACCTGCCCGACGGCATCTCCGGCATCCCCGATTGCCTCGCCGTCATCAACCCCGCCCAGCCCGGCTGCCCCTACCCCAACAAGGAGCTCTGCGGCGCCGGCGTCGCCTTCAAGCTCGCCCACGCGCTCCTCGCCGCGCACGCCAAAACCGAGGCCGACCACCACCGCCTCAACCACGTCCTCATCCCCAGCTTCCTCAAGCTCGTCGCCATCGCCACCATCGCGGATTCCGTCCCGCTCACCGGCGAAAACCGCGCCATCGCCTGGCTCGGCCTGCGCCAGCTCGCCAACCCCGTCCAGCCCGGCCTCCGCGCCCTCATGCAGGTCGCCAAGCTCGCCCTGGACGCCCCACCCACCGCCACCGAAGTCGGCTTCCGCCTCGCACCCCGCATCAACGCCGCCGGCCGCATGGACGTCGCCTCCGAAGTCGTCGAGCTCTTCCTCACCCGCGATCCCGCCCTCGCCTCTTCCCTCGCCCAGAAGCTCGACGACCTCAATCAGGACCGTCGCGCCGAAGAAGCCGCCGCTCTCGACGCCATTGAGCTCCAGCTCCTCACCCTCCGCCAGCCCGACGGCGCCTACCCCGCCCAGTGCATCGTCCTCGACCACCCCGAGTGGCACCGCGGTGTCCTCGGCATCCTCGCCTCGCGCGTCGTCGAGCGCACCCACCGCCCCGCGCTCGTCCTCACCTCCGAAGGCGACGACGCCCACGGCTCCGGCCGCTCCATCCCCGGCTTTCACCTGCTCGACGCCATCACCGCCGCCCACGCCACCGGCCCCATCTTCCACCGCTTCGGCGGCCACGCCCACGCCGTCGGCTTCTCGCTCCCCACCGCCCGCCTCGCCCAACTCCGCACCGCCCTCAACCTTCACACCCTCACCGCACTCGCCGCTGACCTCCTCATCCCCGAGCTCACCATCGACGCCGAAGTCGAACCCGCCGGCCTCACCCGCGACCTTCTCGCCTGGCTCGAACGCCTCGCTCCCTTCGGCATCGGCAATCCCGAGCCCGTCCTCCTCGCCCGCAACCTCACCCTCAGCGCCCCGCCCCGCATCATCAAGGAAACTCACATCTGCCTGCCGCTTGAGGGAGGCATCAACGCGATGGGCTGGAGCCGCACCGGCCACACCTCGTGGTCCGAGCGAATCCAGCCCCTCAACCTCACCGCCGGCTCAAAGATCGACGCCGTCTTCCGCCTCTGCGAGAACAAACACCCGCAATACGGAGGCCTCGAACTGCACCTCATCGACCTGGCCCCACCAACGGCCTGAAGCCCTCCGGCACCCGTAAAAACCTTCCGTGCCCCATTCATCGCGTTCTCTGCGATGAGTGGGCTAACAAACACTCCATCCGGGTCATCCTGCTCCAACCCCTTACATCGTCTGTCCGCCGCTCACATTCAGCAGCTGCCCATTCACCCAGTACGATTCATCGGAAGCCAGGAACGCAGCCACCTTGCCGATATCCTCCGGCTGGCCAATCCGCCCAAGCGGCGTATTCTTCGCAACCTCCTGCTCAAACGGCGACCCCATAAACCCGGCCGAGTGAACTCCTTCCGTCTCGATCAGCCCAGGATTCAGCGCATTCACGCGGATCTTGCGCGACCCAAGCTCCTTCGACAGTGACACCGTGATCGAATCCACCGCACCCTTGGTCGCCGAGTAAATCGACGCACCGGGCGAAGACATCCGGCCCACCACCGAACCGATGTTGATCACCGATCCGCCCTCTGCCCCAATCAGCGCCACGGCCTCTTTCGTCGACAGCAGCAGGCCCAGCACATTCAGGTTAAACTGCCGGTGAAACTCCTCGGGCGTCGTCTGCTCCAGTGGAAGGAAACCGTACACGCCGGCATTGTTCACCAGCACATCCAGCTTCCCGTGCTTCGTCTTGATTTCGGCAAACGTGCGGGTAATGTCCTCGGGCTTCGAGAAGTCGCCCTGCACACTCCATGCCTTGCCGCCCGCAGCCTCAATCTCGGCGACGGTCTTATCCGCCCCGCTCTTGCTGCTCGCGTAGTTCACAACCACGGTCGCACCCTCGGCTCCCAGATGCTTCGCAATCGAAGCTCCAATTCCCTTTGAAGCGCCCGTCACCAGGGCAATCTTGTTCTGCAGCTTTCCTGTCTCGCTCATCGTCATTCGGCTCCTTTGCCGTCGGTCAAACCTTGATAGTTTGACAACCATCAAATAGACGACCGTAGCGAAAGAACGATGCAGAAACTTTCAAACGTCAGAGTTCCCGAAGCTGTCCCAGGTAGGCATCCCACACATCCCGCCGCGGCGCCAGCTTCTTGTACCGGCCACACTTCGTCACCGTAACCAGGTCCGCCAGCTCCAGCTCGCGCAGATGGTGCGACGCCGTTCCCGGCGTAATCGGAAGCCCACCAGACACATCCCCGCACGTCACCTCCGGCTGCGAAAAGATCACCCGCAGCATCTCCCAACGGTTCGCATCGGCCACCGCCCGCCCAATCCGTTGAAACTGCTCCGCCGTCAGCTCCACGGTTCCCATCTCTCCAGCCTACTCCCCACAAATTCATCCGTGCCCCATTCATCGCGCACTCCGTGACGAGTGGGTCCCCCAACCCTCTCCGTGCCCCATTCATCGCGCACCTTGCGATGAGTGGGCCTCCAAGAACTTGTAGCGGCGTCCTCCCTGGAAGAAACCCGCTAGGCATTTGTCGAAGCAGTCGATTTCGGCTAAGGGCACGGCTTTACAGGCTGCGGGAAAATAACTTTAGCGACAAAAGGTGGAAGCGTGGCGCTTCAGCCCCACGGCTAAGTCCAAGCGAATGAATAAGGGCTTTAGCCCTGGGCCTCCGCTGGACTATCCGAAGATGTTTTTCCGCAGCCTGTTCAGCCGTGTCGTAGAACGCCAATTCCTTTGCCCGGCTCTAACCACCGAGGAACGTCATTGGCATCCTCTTGGACCATCTTCACCAAGCTCCTAGCAGACCCAGCCACACCCTGTGGAAAACTCTGTCAAGGGGTTCGCGTTCCCGCAAAACCCCGATCCCCAACCAATGCAACAACTTAGCTCCCTAAACAAAAGGACCTGTCTACCCTGCCCGATCCGCTATACTTAAAACAGTGAAAGAAGAAGGCCCGACCGCTCCCAAAGCCGTCGGGCCTTTGTGCTTCTCGTGATCCCCCTAAGTCTTTTCAAATCAAGATTTTACCCGTAACTCCCCTGTTTGCAATATTTTAGCCGCCACCCACCCGCTAAACCGTTCATTCTATTGACCAATTAACCAACTGATTAACGGGGGGGGCGGGTACCCCCAGGAAGGAGAACCCATGTCCCATAGCCGCTCAGCTCCCCTGCCACGCTCCACTCACCCGCAGCGTAAACGTGAAAACCGACCCCTGCCCCACCTGGCTTGTCACCCAAATCGTTCCGCCGTGAGTCTCCGCAATCGCCCTGCAAATCGCCAGCCCCATCCCCGTCCCCGACGTCCCCTGCGAACGGTTCCGCGCCCGGTAAAACTTGTCGAAGATCAGACTCTGCTCCATCGGATCGATCCCAAGCCCCCGGTCCGCAACGCTGATCGCCACCTCGGACCCACGCCGCTCAGCCGTCACAAAAATAGGCTCACCAGCCGCCGAGTACTTCGCCGCATTCTCCAGCAGATTGCCGAGCAGCTTCTCGATCCAAACCGGATCGGCCTCCACCTTCGGCAGATCCGCCGGCAGCCGCACCGACACCTCGTGACCGCCCGGAAGCGGATTCGTCTGCTCGATGGCGTCGTCAGTCAGCTGCAGCACCGACTGCGGACTGAAGCTCATCCGCACCTCCTGCGTATCCAGCTGAGCCATCTCGACCGCCTGCGCCACCAACCGGTTCAGCCGGTCGCTCTCCTCATCGATCACCGTCAGCAACTCCGTCGTAGCCGCTGCCGGCAGGCGTCCGCCCAGCGAGAGCAGCGTCGAAACCGAACCCTTGATCGAGGTCAGCGGTGTCCGCAGCTCATGCGTAATCGAGTCGAGCATCAGCCCGCGCAGCCGCTCGCTCTCCTTGCCCGCCTCCGCCCGCGTCACCTCTTCCACCGCCTGCGCGCGATCCAGCGACACCGACACCAGCCCACCCAGCGCGTCCAGCGTCTGCAGCGAAAGCTGCACCCCGCGCACAATCAATACCCCGCGCGGCTTCACTCCCGTACGCAGCGGGATGATCGATTCCGCCTCGCCATTCGAGGAAGTCGGCCCAGGGGTATGCGAAATCTCTTTCAACTCCGCCGTTCCCAACTGCGTAGGCCACTCGGCCCCGGAACGGTAGATGCGGTCGCCTTCCAGCAGATAAAACAGCACGGCTCTCGCTCCAGTCGCAAGCGACACCGAGATAGGAATCGAATTCGTAAGCTGCACCAGCTCATCCGTCTGCAGCAACGCACGGCTCAGCCTGTAAAGCACCTCGAGCTCAGACTGCCGACTCTTAGCCTCGCGCGACTCCTCGCGAATCCTGTCCGATGAGCGGCTCGCAAAGATCGAGGTGATCAGGAATACAAGCAGCGCAAGCAGATTCTCCGGATCGGAGATGGTGAACGTATCGATCGGAGGAAGAAAGAAAAAGTTATAACAGACGGTGGCAGCGACGGACGTCACCACAGCATGACGAAGCCCCCAGTTCGCCGCCAGAAACAGGATCAGCAGCAGGAACGTCAAAGCCACCGTGGTCTGGTTGGCGTGAAACACCAGCCGATAAAACGCTACAATACCCGCGAGCACCAGGCCCGACGCAACCCATCGGGCAACTGCGATAATTCGTTTCGAGTTCACCCCGAGATTCTAACCGCCATGAGCACTGCACCACCCAGGAAGACGCCCGAACAATGGCTCGAAAAGGTCGAATCCGCGGAGCGTCAACGCGGCCGCCTCAAGGTCTTCCTCGGCTACGCGCCCGGAGTCGGTAAGACCTTTTCCATGCTCTCGGAAGCGATTCGCCGCAAATCCCGTGGCGAAGATGTCGTCATCGGCATCGTCGAAACCCACGGCCGCGCCGGAACCGCCGAGGTCGCGTCCAAGCTCGAGCACGTACCGCTTAGGCAGATCGACTACAAGGGAACCCTCTTCACCGAGATGGATGTCGACGCCATCCTCGCTCGCCGCCCGCAGGTCGCCATCATCGACGAGCTCGCCCACACCAACATCGAAGGCAGCCGCTTCGAGAAGCGCTACGAAGACGTCTTCGCACTCCTCGACGCGAACATTGACGTCCTCTCCACCATCAACATCCAGCACGTGGAATCGCTCACCCCGCGCGTCCAGTCGCTCACCGGCATCACCGTCCGCGAGACCATTCCCGACTGGGTCCTCGATCGCGCGGACGAGATCGTCATGTCCGACCTCACGCCCGAAGCGCTCGCCACCCGCATGCGTCGCGGAGACATCTATCCCGCCGAGCGCGTCGAGCGCGCCCTCGCCAACTTCTTCCGTCGCGGCAACCTGATCGCCCTCCGCGAGATGGCCTTGCAACGCGTCACCAAGGCGGTCGATCGCACGCTCGACGACTATGTCAAGCAGAAGCAGCTCGGCGCACGCTGGACCATGTCCGAAAAGGTCGCGGTCTGCGTCTCCGCCAACCAGGCAGCGAAAGATCTGATAGCGCGCGGCGCGCACCTCGCGCATGTCCTCAGCGCCGAATACTTCATCCTTCACCTGGATACACCAGGCGACGAAGCTCCCGAAGCCAGGCGCGCCCTTGACGACAACTTCGACTTCGCCCAGAACCTCGGCGCGCGCGTCTGCCACCTCAAGGGCAAAAGCGTTGCCGAAGCAACCGCTGCCTTCGCGGTCGAGCACAAAGTCACCCAGATCATCTTCGGACGATCTGCTCTCACAGGCCTGAAGAAGTATCTCTACTTTCGCGAGATCGCAAGGTTCGTCACCGCCGCGCCTCACGTCGACCTCCACATCATCACGCAGGAGATACCCTAAAGTGATGCGCATTCTGGTCGTCGACGACGAACGTCAAATCACCCGCGTCCTTCGCACCTCCCTCGAATCCCACGGCTATCAGGTGGCCATCGCAGCCGACGGTCTCGAAGCCCTGCGCACCTTCGAAACCTTCCATCCCGACCTCGTCATCACCGACCTCTCCATGCCCAACATGGATGGCGTGGAGCTGACCCAGGCCATTCGCCGCCTCGCCGAAACGCCCATCATCGTCCTCTCCGTGCGCGAGCAGGACACGACCAAAGTCGCTGCACTCGACGCCGGCGCGAACGACTACATTACCAAGCCGTTCTCCACGCCGGAGCTGCTCGCCCGCGTGCGAGTGCAGTTCCGCAAGCGCCCCGAAGAAGCCACAAAACCAACGCGACTCGTCGAAGGAGACTTCACCATCGATACCGAAGCGCACCGCGTCATCGTCCGCGGCCAGGAGCTTCACCTCACCCCCAAGGAGTTCGACCTGCTCCTCCTGCTCATCCAGAACGCAGGCCGCGTCCTCACCCACAAGACCCTGCTGCGTGGTATCTGGGGCCCGTCCGGAGAGAACCAGCCCGAGTACCTGCGCGTACTCATCGCACAACTTCGCAAGAAGATCGATCTCGCAGATCAACCCAGCATCATTGAATCGGAACCATGGGTAGGCTATCGCTTCCACGCAGCGGAGTGATCACCACCGAGCAGCAGACCCAAAAGCCAGCCGATCTTATCACTTCTTAACCCGTTCCTTACGGACTTCCTACCGGTCCGAACGCTCTACTCGGATTCATGAAGATCCTCCCCATGAACCGTTATACGGCCGTTCTCTTCCTTCTCCTTGCGGTAACCTCCGGGTTCTCTCAGAGCCAAAGCACAAAGCAGCCAGTGACCCAGAGTGTAATCGCTCAGGCCTCCTTTGAAGATCCGATCCAGTCGCTCCTTGCACTCACCACCACCAGTTCCTCTTCGTCCAATCCACAAGAGCCCACTACAGCGCCTGCGTCTCCCCCATCGCCCAGGGACAACGGCTTCTTTCATCGCCTCGGCCGCGCGTACGTCGCCGATTGGGCAGGCAACGGACCCGCAACGGCAGTGTCGCAGCACGATCGCCGCGGCACGCCAGCGCCCATCTTCTCGCCACCCTATCCGGCGTCGGATTGGCCCATCGGCGGCACGACCGTCATCGGAGCGCCTGACACCCAGACCTACCCGCTGATGCAGGCGATCAACGAGAATAAAGGTGCAGACAAGATCTACGGCTACATCGAAGTCGGCGGGAATGCCAGTACCAACAACAAAGGCAACGCAGCCAAGGGAATCACCGCCAACGCGCCCGCAGCTTACGACGTCTTCCCAAATCAACTGCAGTTAGACCAGGCAGCGCTCTACTTCGAACGCATCGAGAACACAGCCCAGCATGATCACTTCGATCACGGCTACCGCCTAACCCTCCTGTACGGCACCGACTATCGATTCACCACGGCTCACGGCATCCTCTCGCAGCAGCTTCTCGTAAAAAATGCGGAGTACGGATTCGATCCTGTGATGTTCTACTACGATGCGTACTTCCCCAAGGTTGCGCAGGGCATGGTGCTGCGCGTCGGCCGCTACATCTCCCTGCCGGACATCGAGGCGCAACTCGCTCCGAATAACTACACCTACTCCCACTCCATTCTTTACACCTACGACTGCTACACCCAGACTGGAGCCAACGCCACCATCAAGCTCAACGACCACTGGACCATTCAAGGTGGTATTTCACCCGGTTGCGATACCGCCCCGTGGACGACCGACGCGAAGCTGACCGGCAACGTATGCGTAACCTACACCTGGTCAAACGGCGGCGATGCGCTGAACACCTGCGACAACACCATCAACGACGGCAAGTACGCGTACAACAATCTCACTGCCTTCTACGAGACGTGGTATCACCGCATCAACAAGTCCTGGCATACCGACACCGAAGGCTGGTACCAGTACATGAAAGACACGCCGAATATGTACTGGTATAACTCCGGCGGAGCGTTCGCCAATACTGCCGCAACCCCTTACCCGGAGACAAACGGAGCCGGGGTGAACCTCAACTTCGGCGCCGTATGCCAAGACCCTCGTCTGCCCGCATCGCAGCAGTCCTCGCGCTGCTACGCGCCTGAGTGGGCGATCACGAACTATGTCGAGCACAACTTCTGGAACAATGAGGCTTCGCTCAACATTCGCAACGAGTTCGTCGACGACATCAAGGGTCAGCGCACCGGAACGCCCGCCAGGTACGAGGAGCATATGGTCGGCTTCAACTTCTGGGCCGGCTCGACGATCACCTTCCGTCCCGAACTAAGCTACATGCACTGTTACACCAAGTACGAAACCGCCTACGGCAAGCCAGTCTCCTGCACGGACATTTCACCCGGAGCATCCATCGCATCGGATGAGGCCACAAGCATCCACGGTGTCAACCCCGGGGCAGCGAATCCCACAGGGCTTGGTAAGTCGCAATACCTCACCCTCTCTGCCGACCTTATCTGGCACTTCTAAGTGAACCACCTCAAACTTCGGGTGCCCCATGTCTCGATTCTGAGACATGGGAAGTACAAAGGCTGCAAGTACGAAGATTGAAGTACCTCCGTCCAAAGCGACATGACCTCTCCTCAATGTCCCACACTGGAGACCCTACCTCCCATGTCTCAGAATCGAGACATGGGACACCCAGACGAGTTTCGGCGTTTCTTCCCATCGTCACCAGCCAGATCGGCACCGTCGAAATCAAATCCGATTGGACCGTCCCGCCGGTAAGCAGGAATCGAGGAGGAACGGGTACCTGCCGGTTGTTCCTCCTCCATCTTTCCGCCCCGAACTTACAACTTCTTAACGTCTTTCTTACACCTTCTCAATCACGCTGAGCAGTGTAATCAAGAAAGGCCATAAGCCTAGCGATCGCCTGTGGTTTCGATGATTCACGCCATGTCTCGTTGAAACCACCAGGCCGTCGCACCCGGAGAATCGTCATGCCCGACCTTCTGCTCACCCTTGCAACCGCTGCCTTGTTCGCCGTTGCGCTTCTCTATGTCACCGCGTGCGATCACTTGAACGGAAAGAAGTTCAATGATTGAGAACATTCTCCTTCTCGCTCTCTCAGCTCTTCTGATGGTTTATCTCGTCTACGCTCTTCTACGCCCGGAAAAGTTCTAACCAGCTTTAGGAGAAGTTCCCATGTCGCTCAACGGATGGCTGCAGATCAGCCTGTTCTTCCTCGTCGTACTCGCCCTTGCAGCACCGGTCGGCACTTATATGACAGCGGTCTTCGAGCGCCGCCGCACCTGGCTCGATCCGGTACTGCGCCCGATCGAGCGGCTCCTCTACAAGGCCACCGGTGTGCACGAAGACGAGGAGATGAAGTGGACGGAGTATCTCTCTTCCGTGCTGATCTTTTCGTTTGTAACTCTTCTGCTTACCTACTTCGTCGAACGCCTGCAGCAACACCTTCCGCTGAACCCCCAGGGCCTTCCTGCCGTTCCCGCGAATCTGGCCTGGTCGACTGCCATCTCTTTCACTACCAACACGAACTGGCAGGCGTACACGCCAGAGACCACAATGAGCTACCTGACGCAGATGCTCGGGTTGGCCACGCACAACTTCTGGTCTGCAGCGGTCGGCTTGGCGCTCGCCATCGCCTTCATTCGCGGCATCGCACGCAGAGAGATGAAGACGCTTGGCAACTTCTGGGTCGACCTGACCCGCGGAACGCTTTGGGTGTTGATCCCCGTCTCGACAGTCTTCGCGCTCGCGCTCGTCTCGCAGGGCGTCATCCAGAACTTCAAGCCATACGACACGGTGAAGCTGATGGAGCCGCAGAAGGTGACCGCGCCCGATGCCTCGGGCAAGCAGGTGACGACCGATGTCACCACGCAGACCATCGCGCAAGGACCCATCGCATCGCAGGAAGCAATCAAGATGCTGGGCACCAACGGCGGCGGCTTCACCAACGCGAACTCCGCGCATCCGTTTGAAAATCCAACCCCGCTTTCGAACTTCCTCGAGATGCTCAGCATCTTCCTCATCCCTGCGGGGCTCACGGTAACGCTCGGGCAGATGACGAAGTCGCCGAAGCATGGCTGGGCGGTCTTCGCCGCAATGTCCGTGCTTTGGCTGGCCGGCGTCTCGAGCGCCTACTGGGCTGAGGCACAAGCGAATCCGCTCTTCCACAACGTCAACCAGACGGCGAGCGAGCTCTCACCAGGCGGCAACATGGAAGGCAAGGAGGTTCGCTTCGGCATCGCGAACTCGGCTCTCTTTGCAACCGTGACAACAGACGCTTCGTGCGGCGCCATCAACTCACAGCACGACTCCTTCTCGCCGCTTGGCGGTATGATCCCGATGGTCAACATCCTGCTCGGGGAGATCGTCTTCGGCGGCGTAGGCGCGGGCATGTACGGCATGCTCATCTTCGTCATCCTCTCCGTCTTCATCGCTGGCCTCATGGTCGGTCGAACGCCGGAGTACCTGGGCAAGAAGATCGAGTCGTACGACATCCAAATGGCGATGCTCTACCTGCTCATCTTCCCGCTCATCATCCTCGGCTTCTCCGCGGTCGCTATCTTGTCTCCCAGTTACGGCTTGTCATCTTTGAGCAATCACGGCCCCCACGGCCTCTCGGAGATCCTCTACGCGTACACCAGCGCGACCGGCAATAACGGCAGCGCCTTCGCCGGCCTGAACAGCAACACAAATTACTGGAACCTGACGATGGGCGTCGCGATGTTCTGCGGTCGCTTCCTAATGCTCATCCCCATGCTCGCGATCGCCGGGAACCTCGTGCAGAAGAAGTCGGTCCCGGCCACCTCGGGCACCTTCCCGGTCACGACCCCGCTCTTCACCACGCTGCTTACCGGTGTCATCGTGATCGTCGGCGCTCTCACCTTCTTCCCCGCTCTCGCGCTTGGGCCCGTGCTCGAGCACCTGCTGCTGCGCGCGGGCCATATGAGCTAACCCATGCATACCGTCGAGACACCCGAGATGGAATCCACGCCGAACCCTGCATCTCTGGGCTCTCACCTTACCGTGCTTCGGCAGCCCTCAGGCAAACACAAAGGAACCCAAATGTCCGCGCCGCAAAGCTCAAACCGCAACAAAAAGTCGCTCTTCGACCCGAAGATCATGCGCCGGGCCGCCACCGACTCTCTCGTCAAGCTCGCGCCACAGACCATGATGAAAAACCCGGTCATGTTCGTCGTCGAAGTCGGCAGCGTCCTCACAACCGTACTCTTGATCACGGACCGTATACAGCATCAGGGCCACTTCTCCTTCGACCTCCAGATCACGCTCTGGCTCTGGTTTACCGTACTCTTCGCCAACTTTGCAGAAGCCATGGCGGAAGGCCGCGGCAAGGCACAGGCTGACGCCCTGCGCCGTGCGAAGTCCGACACCATCGCCTATCGGTTGACGAAGTCTGGCGAGACCGAAGAGGTTCCATCGCAGGAGCTTCGTGCCGGAGATGTTGTCCAGGTGATCGCAAACCAGATGATCCCGGGCGACGGCGAGATCATCGAAGGCGTCGCCTCGGTCGACGAATCCGCCATCACAGGCGAGTCCGCTCCCGTCATTCGCGAGGCGGGCGGCGACCGGTCGGCCGTGACTGGCGGCACACGAGTACTCTCCGACATGATCCGCATCAAGATCACCTCCAATCCCGGCGAGACCTTCCTCGACCGCATGATTGCGCTGGTCGAGGGCGCCGAACGCCAGAAGACGCCGAACGAGATCGCGCTCAACATCCTGCTCGCGGGGCTCACGATCATCTTCCTGCTGGCCGTCGTCACGCTGCAACCATTCGCCATCTACTCGGGCGCGAAACAGACCGTCTTCGTACTCATCTCGCTGCTTGTCTGCCTCATCCCGACGACCATTGGCGGACTGCTCTCCGCCATCGGCATCGCCGGCATGGACCGGCTCGTGCAGCACAATGTGCTTGCCACCAGCGGCCGCGCCGTTGAAGCCGCTGGTGACGTCAACACGCTGCTCCTCGACAAGACCGGCACCATCACCATCGGCAACCGCCAGGCTTCGGAGTTCGTACCCGCGCCGGGCGTCTCATCCGATCAACTGGCCGACGCGGCACAACTCTCTTCCCTACCCGACGAGACGCCCGAAGGCCGCAGCATCGTCGTCCTCGCCAAGGAGCGTTATGGCCTGCGCGGCCGCGAGCTCGGCCAGCTGCACGCCGAGTTTGTTCCGTTCTCCGCCACCACGCGCATGTCCGGTCTGGACATGCCAGGCTCAGACAGCATGCCTGCGCGCTCCATCCGCAAAGGCGCGGTAGACGCCATCGCGCGCTACCTGAAGGAAGCAGGCTCCGAACTTCCGCAGCAGGTGCGCGAGGCCGTGGAGACCATCGCCCGCTCCGGCGGCACACCGCTGGTGGTCGCCGAGAACGGCCGCGCACTCGGCGTCATCCACCTGAAGGATGTCGTCAAGGGCGGCATGAAGGAGCGCTTCGACCAGCTTCGCGCCATGGGCATTCGCACTGTGATGATCACCGGCGACAACCCGCTTACAGCCGCAGCCATCGCGCGCGAAGCCGGAGTCGATGACTTCCTTGCGGAAGCCAAGCCGAAGGACAAGATGGACCTGATCCGGCGCGAACAGGCCGAAGGCAAACTCGTCGCCATGACCGGCGACGGCACCAACGACGCACCCGCGCTGGCGCAGGCCGACGTAGGCGTGGCGATGAACTCCGGTACGCAGGCGGCGAAAGAAGCGGGCAACATGGTCGACCTTGACTCGAACCCAACCAAGCTCATCGAGATCGTCGAGATCGGCAAGCAACTCCTCATGACACGCGGCGCGCTCACCACCTTTTCCATCTCAAACGACGTGGCGAAATACTTCGCCATCATCCCGGCAATGTTCGCTGGCGTCTTCCCGGTGCTCAACGCGCTGAACATCATGCGGCTGCACTCGCCCGAGTCGGCGATCCTCTCGGCGGTCATCTTCAACGCGCTCATCATCATTGCGTTGATTCCGCTGGCGCTCCGTGGGGTCAGCTACAAGGCCATGTCCGCCGCCGCCCTCCTGCAGCGCAACCTTCTCATCTATGGGCTCGGCGGCCTGATCGTGCCGTTCATCGGAATCAAAGCCATCGACCTCCTGATCACTGCGGTTCACCTGACATAGAAACCGCGCACGCGCACTGGAAACGAGAAAGCAAAATGAAGAAGCAACTCATCACATCCCTCCTCTACACCGCGATCACGGCCGTCGTGCTTGGCATCTTCTATCCGCTCGCCATCACCGGCATCGCGCACGTTCTGTTCCCTGCCAAAGCCAACGGATCGCTCGTTTCAAACGCCAAAAACGAGCTCGTGGGCTCGCAGCTCATTGGCCAGCCGTTTACCGGACCGACGTACTTCCACTCGCGTCCGTCGGCTGCGGGCAATCGCTACGATGCAGCGAACTCGGGCGGATCGAATCTGGGTCCGACCAACAAGGTGCTGATCGATCGCGTGAACGCGCAGACAGAGGGTGTCGGCGCGCCGATCGATCTCGTGACGACCAGCGCCTCCGGCCTCGATCCGGATATCACGCCAGCCGCTGCCTACTTCCAGATTTCGCGTGTTGCGGCGGCCAGGCACCTCTCTGAAGCGCAACTGCACCAGCTTGTCGAAGCGCACATCACCCCTCGTCAGCTTGGCTTTCTGGGCGAGCCGCGCGTCAACGTCCTCGCCCTCAACCAGGCCCTCGACGCACTCAAGTAACCGAGGTGACTGGCGGCCCAGACCTTCAGGTGAGATCGCGATCTGACGACGGCCCGGGTGGTGCGGTGAGTGATACCCTGTCCACGCGGAGGCACTGCAATGGCGACTGCTACCCAAATCTCCCTCAGCGAGTACTTGCACACCAGCTACCGCCCCGATGTCGAGTACATCGACGGAGAACTGAAAGAGCGGAACGTAGGACAATTCGAGCACTCCCGTCTTGAAATGCTTCTAGGCGCCTGGTTCATCAGCAATCAGGGGCTTTGGAATGCAATCGCACTTGCGGATCAACGCATCAGGGTGTCCTCCAATCAAGTCCGCATTCCCGATGTTTGCCTGGTGCCGCACGGCGCGACTCCGGACGTACTTACTGAGCCTCCGATCCTCGTGATCGAAATCCTCTCTCCCGACGACACCTACTCCGACCTGCAGAGCCGCTGCGGCGACTACCGGCTGATGGGAGTGCAGGCGATCTGGATCATCGACCCGCAGAACCGCAGCGCTCGCGTCGGTACAGGCGCAGCATGGGTGGAGAGCCGCCGCCTCGAAGTTCCCGGCACTGCCATCTACGTCGAGCTCGACCAGCTCTTCGCCGATCTCGACCGCTCCCGCGTCGCCTGACCATCGCCCGATCTGCCTTAGTGAACCCTGCTCTGCTACCCTGAGAACCATGAAGAAAGCAGTTGTCCTTGAGCGGCTTCGGTCCATTGGCCTGGTCCCTGTTCTCCGTGCGCAGTCCGTCGAGCAGGCCATCGCGCTGGCCACAGCGATCGCCGACGCCGGCGTGACCACGCTTGAAGTGACGATGACGGTCCCTGGTGCGATCGAGGTCATTCGTCGTTTGGTCGAGAACCGGCCAGACATCCTGGTCGGGGCTGGAACCGTCCTCGATCCTGAGACCGCGCGCATCTGCATCCTCGAAGGCGCGCAGTATGTGGTCAGTCCTGCGGTCAACCTGAGGACGATTGAGCTTTGCCAGCGCTACTCGGTTGCCGTGCTGCCGGGCGCACTCACGCCCACCGAGATCGTGACCGCATGGGAGGCTGGCGCGGATGTGGTGAAGGTGTTTCCAGCGTTCGCAATGGGTGGAGCGAAGTACCTCACCGCGATCAAAGGGCCGCTGCCACAGGTTGAGCTCATCCCAACCGGTGGAGTCTCGCTTGCGAATGCACATGAGTTCCTGGCTGCGGGAGCGTTCGCGCTCGGGGTCGGAAGTGACCTCGTCGATGCCAAGGCACTCGCTGCGGGACATCCTGAGACCATTACCGAGAATGCTCGCAAGTACCTCGCAGTTGTTCAGCATTACCGAGGCTCCGGTTCGCACTGAATCCGGGATCTTTATCTCCACTCGACTAAACTGAAGATCACACCCTCCCCGCATTTCCCTTGTCAGCTGCTGCATCGGCTGCCCGAAAGCGAATAACCTTTGCCCATCCATCCTCGCGTCGTCGAAGTTACGGAGCGCATCATCGAACGGAGCCAGGCCACGCGTGCCCGCTACCTCGCCGCGGTGGACGCTGCCTGCAGGAAGGCTCCCTCGCGATCGCACCTCGGCTGTGCCAACCAGGCCCACGGATTTGCTGCCTGCAATGCGCAGGATAAGGCCACGCTGCGCGAGGCTCATGCGGGCAACGTCGCGATTCTGACTGCCTACAACGACATGCTCTCGGCACACCAGCCCTATGAGCGTTTCCCGGACATCATCCGTTCGGCAGCACGCGAGGCAGGCGGAGTGGCCCAGGTAGCGGGTGGCGTACCAGCCATGTGCGACGGTATCACCCAGGGCGAAACCGGTATGGAGCTTTCGCTCTTTTCGCGCGACGTAATCGCTCTTTCAGCCGCTGTTGCGCTCTCGCACCAGGCCTTCGACGCTGCTGTTTGCCTGGGTATCTGCGACAAGATCGTTCCCGGTCTGCTGATCGGGGCTCTTTCGTTCGGACACCTTCCGGCGGTGTTTCTTCCGTCCGGCCCGATGCCGAGCGGTTTTTCGAATGACGACCGCAAGCATCTGCGGCAGCTGTTTGCGGAAGGCCTGGTCTCGCGTGCCGAACTGCTACAGGCGGAATCGGATTCGTATCACGCCCCTGGAACCTGCACCTTCTATGGCACTGCGAATACGAACCAGATGATGATGGAGATGATGGGCCTGCACTTACCGGGCTCATCCTTCGTCAGCGCCAATACCCCGCTGCGCGACGCGCTGACGCGGGAGGCTACACGCCGCGCACTGGCGATGACGGCGCTCACGCCATGCTATACGCCCCTGGGGAAACTCTTCGATGAGCGGGTGCTGGTGAACGGTGTCATCGGGCTGCTGGCGACAGGTGGTTCAACCAACCACACCATGCACCTTGTAGCGATGGCCGCAGCTGCCGGCATCGTGCTGGAGTGGCAGGATCTGGAAGATCTTGCCGAGGTCACTCCGATGCTGGTCCGCGTCTACCCCAACGGCAAGGCGGACGTGAATCACTTCCACGCTGCGGGCGGAATGGGCTTCGTCATCCGTGAGCTGCTGACCGGAGGCTGGCTGCACGCGGACGTTCAGACAGTCTTTGGAACGGGGCTGAACGGCTACACCCAGGAGCCATTTCTCACGCCGGATGGCGCGCTGGTGTGGCGTGAGTCTCCGGCAACTTCGGGAGATGAGAGCATCCTGCGTCCGGCGGCTCGACCGTTCGAGACGCATGGCGGACTTGGTGTGCTGCAGGGGAACCTTGGCAAAGCGATCGTCAAAACTTCAGCGCTTGAAGACGAACGCCACGCCATCGAAGGCGTTGTCCGCATCTTTCACTCGCAGGAGGAGATGCAACTCGCCTTCCAGAAAGGCGACCTGCATCGCGACGTGATCGTCGTAGTGCGCTTCCAGGGGCCGCGGGCGAATGGAATGCCTGAGCTTCATAAACTGCTGCCTCCGCTGCAGGCGGTTCAAAATCACGGGTTCAAGGTCGCACTTGTTACTGATGGGCGTCTCTCCGGAGCCTCCGGGGATGTACTCTCCGCTATTCACTTGACGCCGGAGGCTGCCGATGGCGGCCCGATCGCGCTGCTCCGCAACGGGGATCGCGTGCGCATCGATGCAAAGACCTGCGAACTGACGGCGCTGGTAGCCGCAGAGGCCTGGAAGGCTCGAACCCCTGTCGATGCCGACCTGACCGAATCTCATTACGGCACGGGCCGTGAGCTGTTCAGCACCTTCCGCCGAACGGTGAGCGCAGCCGATCGCGGAGCGAGTATCTTCGAACCGCTTCCAATCCCGGCCCGGAAGCCTGATTCGTTCCACATCCTGCAGGAGCAACTTGTCTCGCGATAGCTGATGCGCTAGACAGGGACGCCGCCCATCTGTTCGCCGGTTGGCGAGGCTACCGCAATGCGCTGGCGGTCCGTGAAGCTGAGCAGGAAGGCGACGAGGACAATAGACGAAGCTATAGCAGCGACGAGCCAGATGCCGTGCCAATCGTACGTCACGGTGCCGTCTGAGGCTGTCGCGGTGTAGTGTTCGACGACCGCGCCTGAGAGCCACGAACCGACGAACATCCCGAGGCCGTAGGTGATGAAGGCGATGAGTCCCTGCGCGGCCGCGCGGAGTTCCGGCTTCGCCTCGCGATCGATGTAGATTTGGCCGGTGACGAAGAAGAAGTCGTAGCAGATGCCGTGCAGCAGGATACCGAGCCAGAGCATCCACACGTGCGGACCGGGATTACCGAAAGCAAACAGTACGTAGCGCAGCACCCACGCAGCCATGCCGGCGGCGAGCATGTACTTCACCCCGAGACGGCGGAAGAACCACGGGATGAGCAGCATGCAGAAGAGCTCCGACATCTGCCCACCGGTCATCTTGCCTGCGGCGTTGTGGACTCCGGTGTTGTTGAGGAAGAGGTTGGTGAAGGCGTAGTAGAACTGCAGCGGGATGCAGATGAGGAACGACGCGATGGCGAAAACAGCCATCGAGCGCTCGCGGAGCAGCGCGACGGCTTCGCGCGGAAAGAGGCTGGTGAGGGTGAGCCGTTCGCCGCGCGCAAGGGGCGGTGTGTGCGGCAGCGTGAGCGCGTAGACGCCGAGCAGCGCGGAGCATGCGGCTGCGATCTGGAGCGGGCGGGCGGTGGCTTCGAGGCCGAGTTTGCCGACCAGCAGCCCGGCGACGATCCAGCCGAGCGTGCCAAGCACGCGGATGGGGCCGAACTGCACCTTGGGATCCTGCATCTGGCGGAACGCGAGCGAGTTGGTGAGCGCGAGCGTTGGCATGAAGCACAGGCAGTAAAGCAGCACCACCACATAGACAGCGGCGAAGCCGGTCTGCCGTGATGCGAGCACGAGCAGGGCCGCGCCGGCGAGATGGAGCACCGCGAGCACATGCTCGGTGGCGAAGAGCTTGTCTGCGATCAGCCCGACGAAGAACGGGGCGAGGATGGCTCCGACCGCGGTTGTGCCGGCGACGAGACCAACCTGCTGGCCGCTGAAGTGGAGCGTGGTCGAGAGCCAGGTGCCGACGGTGACGTACCACGCACCCCAGATGAAGTACTCGAGGAACATCATGGTGCCCAGCCGGGCCCGGATCTGCATGTTCATTGGCTGTGACCTTTCGTGGACCGGCTAAGCACCCACGACTCCGCGAACGTAGCTGAGACTTCTTTTGACCTCGTCCCGCGAGCGGCCGGTGCCGGGAAAGTCGCAGTCGATGTAGCCGATGCATGGGCTGTGCGTGCGTCTCAGCAGTTCGAGCACCTGCTGCATGTGGGATTCGCCCGTGCCGAAGGGCACGCTGGGACCGTGGCTGAGCGCATCCTTCAGGTCGATGGAAGCGATGCGGTTGAGGTTGCTCTGCACGTATTCGAAAGCGGGTATACCGGCCTTCGTCAGGTCGCCGATGTCGGGGTCGCTTCGGAAACGGGAGGACGCGCGCATCTGTTGCGCGACGACGGCAGGGTCGACGACCTGAAGTCCGACGAAGATGCCATGGCGCTCCGCGGCTGCTGCGACGAGGTCCGTCTGGCTCTCGGCGACGCGGGTGTTGACTTGCTCCGCACCGAGGGTCTTTGCCATCTGTAAGACCCGGTCGACCTCCTGGGTGGTACCGTTCAGGGGCGCGCTGTAGATGCGGATTCGCAGGCCGTGCTTGGTGAATTGGCTGCGGACTGCTTCGAAGTATGACATCGGCACCGAGAGTCGCCAGGCGGTGCGAGCGTCATCCTTCTGCTTCTGCTGTTCGGGCGAGGGCCTGGACTGCGAGCCGAACTGCGGGTCGAACTCTGTCGGCTCTACGTGGCTGAAGAGCAGTTGGCACTCGGTGAGCCTGGTCTCCTGCATCAGCTGCAGGATGACTGGTATGGCTTCGTCGTGGTTCAGGTATCGGAGGCTCCAGGTGTTGAGGCCGATGACGGGCGAAGAGGACGATGCGAGTGCGCGCTTCATCGAGGCGGAGGACAGAAGGAGTGCGCTGAGCGTGCCGGCAAAGTACCTTCTGGAGACGATCATTGGTTTCACAGCACCTTTCGATAGGTTGGTAAGTCCGGTCACCACGTTATCTCGCCTGCCTGGGCTTGTCGAGTGAGAGGGTGCTCCGGCGCTTGAGCCAGTAGTGCAGGGGCACTCCGAGCAGGATGACGGCTGCGCCGGCGAGAGAGTTTCGCGGCTGATCGACCAGCGAAAAGACGACCAGCACGGCGGCGGCAGCGATGAAGATAATCGGGACGGCGGGATATCCCCACATGCGGAACGACGGAGTACGGTCGCGGTCGCGCCGGCGGAAGACGAAGACGGTGCTTGCAGTGAGCGCGTAGAAGACCCAGTCCGCAAAGATGGCGAGCGAGAACAGCGCCTGGAACCTGGCGATGGCGAGCAGCAGCAGCGACGCCAGGACAGCCTGCACGATGAGCGAGACATCGGGCGTCTGGAAGCGCTTGTTGACGTGCGCGAGGCTCGCGAAGAAGAGGCCGTCGCGCGAGGCGGCGAAGGTGACGCGCGCGCCCGAGAGCGACGAGCCGACGTAGGTGGCTGCCATGCTGACCGCCATGCCGATGGTGACCAGGGCCGCGCCACCGATACCTGCGACCAGCAGCATCGCGTGGACGGTGGGGCGGTCTGCGGTGGCGATGGCGGCGGCAGGGAGGACATATTGGATTGCCGCGTTGGTGAGCATGTAGAGGCCGCCGACGAGGGCGATGCCTCCGATAAGGGCGATGGGGAGGCTGCGCTGCGGCTGCTTGATCTCGCCTGCCATCTGGGTGACGTCGGACCAGCCATCATAGGCCCAAAGCGCGGCGATGAGCGCGACCATGAAGCCGCTGAAGCCGCCGCGCGCTCCGGCAAAGGTGGTGGCGAAGTTGTGCCAGCCAGCGCCGGTTGCAGGGTGCAGCGCGCCTGCGCCGAAGCAGAAGGCGGCTATGACGAGGATGAGGACACCTTTGAGCCAGGTCAGTACGAGCTGCACGTTGGCGGACTCGCGGGTGCTGACGATGTTGAGGCCAGTGATGAGCCATGTGACGGCGATGGCGAAGACCTGGCTCCAGAGGATGGGACCGAAGGCGGGACGGGCGAAGAAGCTGAACACCGGGAAGGAGCCGAGGACGCGAGCGAGACCAGCGACGATGGTGGCGAGCGAGGCGGGTTTGGCGACGGCGATCCAGGTCCACATGTAGAGGAAGCCGGTGAGATCGCCGTAGGCTTCGCGGAGGAAGGCGTAATCGCCGCCGTAGAGCGGACGACCGGAGGCGATCTCGGCGTAGGTCATGGCGCCGAAGAGCGAGAGCAGGCCGCCGACGATCCAGACGGCGTAAACCATACGGGACGAGCCGACTGCGGCCATCATCTCGCGCGGTACGAGGAAGATGCCGCTGCCGATGATGATGCCGACGACGATGGAGGTCGCATGGGCGACGTTGAGGACGCGCGGAAGTTCGTGCCGGGCGCCTGGCTGGGGCGCTGTATCTAAGTTGTCCATCGCTTCAGGGGAGGGTAGCACACGGGCCTGCGCCGGCTTGTCCGGGGGGTCCCCCCCCGGGGTTAACTGAAGCTTAAAATGGCGAATGGAATGAACGACTTAGCGGGCATAGCAACGCTAAAATATTGCTTCGATTGGAGTTACGGGTAAAATATTGCAAATAAACGACTTAGCGGTGCTGTAATGCACCTTTTCTGCGACATGCGGTCAGGATTTGCCGAGGAAGGCCTTGAGCTGCTCTTCGCAGTATTCGGTGGAGACGAAGAAGGGCTTGTCGAGGATGGTGACGCGCAGGAGGCCTTCGGCGTACTGGTAGGCCGCGGTGACGCCCATCTTGGTGATCTTGCCCTCGTTTCCGGTGAGGGTGATGCCCTGCTCCTGCTGAATCCGGGCGGCGGTTGCGGCAAACTCTTCTTCGGTGAGCGGAATCTGGATCATGGATCACAGTGTACGCTGCGGCTCACGGGCCCGGCTGCGGCCGGCACCGGGCGAATGCGGATTGCCGAACGGCATTCAGGGCGAGTTATCCGCGTGGGCGGTTGGTATCGTTAAGGTTCGCGATGTCCACCCTTCCCGTTGAGAACGATGCGCAGCTTACTCCGGTGATGCGGCAGTACTTTGCCGCGAAGGAGGCGCATCCGGACTGCCTGATGTTCTGCCGGATTGGCGACTTCTACGAGCTGTTCTACGAGGACGCGATCCTGGTGGCGCGGGAGCTGCAGCTGACGCTGACGGCACGCGACAAGGAGAAGAAGCAGCCGATGTGTGGCGTGCCGTACCATGCAGCGGAGATTTACCTGCAGCGGCTGCTGCGCAAGGGCTACCGGATTGCGCTGTGCGAGCAGATGGAAGACCCGAAGACGGTGAAAGGCATCGTCAAGCGCGAGGTGACGCGGGTGCTGACGCCGGGAACGGCGGTCGACCCGGGGCTGGGCGCGGGGGAGAGCTGCTGGCTGGCGGCTGTGATTGTGGTTGGTGCGGTGGTGGGGTTGTCGGTCGTCGATCTTTCGACGGGGGATTTCCGGGCTACAGAGTTTCGGGGGGATACGGCCTGGGGGCTGGCGGTGGATGAGCTGAACCGCATCAAGCCCGCGGAGCTGGTTTATGCTGCCGGGGGGTTGCTGGGGTTGGGTCGGGGGAAGGGTTTGCTTCCCACTCATCGCGGTGAGACTGCGATGAATGGGGCACGGGTTGGGGCACGGGAAGAGGATGGGGATGGGGAGGGGCTGGAGGCGATTCGGACGAAGACGCCGGTGGAAGATTGGGTTTTCCATGCGGAACATGCGCTGCCGCTGCTGAGGCAGCACTTCAAAGTGCTGACGCTCGAAGGGTTGGGGCTGGCGGGGCATGAGGCGGCTGCGGTGGCTGCGGGCGGGCTGGTGCATTACCTGCGGCACACCAAGCAGGGGGCGCTGGAGCACCTGGAGGCGGTACGGTTTTATGAGCGCAGCGGGTGCCTGGAGCTGGACGCGGTTTCGGTGCGGAACCTGGAGCTGGTCGACCCGCTGTTCTCTGGCGAGAGTGCGCAGACGACGCTGCTGTATACGCTGGATGCATGCTGCACGCCGATGGGTAAGCGGCTGCTGCGGGCGACGCTGCTGCGACCGGCGTTTGGATTGAAGGAGATCGGCGCGCGGCTGGATGCGGTCGCCGAGGCATTTGGAGACCTGCGGCGGCGTGAGGGGGTGCGGCGCGGGATGGATGGCGTGCTCGACCTGGAGCGGCTGCTGGGGCGGGTGGCGATGGATTCCGCGGGGCCGCGCGAGGTGCTGGCGCTGGCCGGGACGCTGGGTTGTCTGCCAGGTTTGCGGGCGGCGGTGCTGCGGCTGGAGGCGGAGCGCTGGCAGGAGCTGGGCGCGGCGCTTGATCCGCTGGAGGACATTCATGAGCTGATTGTGGCGACCATTGTGGACGAGCCGCCGGTGACGTTTGCGGATGGCGGGGTGATCCGTGCGGGGATTCATGCGGAGCTGGATGAGCTGCGGGAGCTGAGCCGGAGTGGACGGGCGGCGCTGGTTTCGATTGAGGAGCGCGAGCGGCAGCGGACGGGGATTGGGTCACTGAAGGTTCGGTATAACTCGGTGTTCGGGTACTACCTGGAGGTCACGAAGGCGAACGCGAAGGCTGTGCCAGCGGACTACGAGCGCAAGCAGACGCTGGTGAACGCCGAGCGGTTTACGACGCCGGAGCTGAAGGAGTACGAGGCGAAGATTTTGACGGCGCAGGAGCGATCGCTTGAGATTGAGCGGCGGCTGTTTGCGGAGATGCGCGCGCAGTTGCTGGCGGCGGCCGGGCGGATGCGCGAGACGGCGCGGCGCGTGGCGGAGATCGACCTGCTGGCGAGCTTTGCGCACCTGGCGGCGCTGCGCGGGTGGTCGCGGCCGGAGGTGGATGACTCGGGGATGCTGGAGTTTGTGGCGGCACGGCACCCGGTGGTGGAACGGCGGATGGAGGAGTCGGGCGGCGGGCGGTTTATTCCGAATAATCTGTATCTCGATGCCGAGGCCGGACCGGCGGTGCTGCTGATGACGGGGCCGAACATGGGCGGCAAGAGCACGTACCTGCGGATGGCGGCGCTGCTGGTGATTATGGCGCAGAGCGGATGTTTTGTGCCGGCGGAGCGGATGCGGGTGGGGCTGGTCGACCGGATTTATACGCGGATTGGTGCGAGCGACAACGTGGCGCGCGGGCGGTCGACGTTTATGGTCGAGATGACGGAGACGGCGGCGATTCTGAATACGGCGACGGCGAAGTCGCTTGTACTGCTGGATGAGATGGGGCGCGGAACGGCTACGTACGACGGCTTGTCGCTGGCGTGGGCGACAGTGGAGCATCTGCACGAGCGGATTGGTGCGCGGACGCTTTTTGCGACGCACTACCATGAGCTGACGCTGCTGGCGGAGCGGCTTGCGAAACTGAAGAACGTGCGGGTGACGGTGAAGGAGAACGCCGGGGGCATCGTGTTTCTGCATACGGTGGAAGCAGGGGCGGCGAGCAAGAGCTACGGGATCGAGGTGGCGCGGCTGGCGGGGCTGCCGCAGGCGGTGATCGGGCGGGCGCGCGAGGTGCTGAAGCTGCATGAGCGGGCGGAGACGCAGCAGGTGCGGGATGCAGTGCGGGAGAAGCCGGCGCAGATGCAGATGACGATGTTTACGCCGCTTTCGCAGCGGATTGTGGACCGCCTTGAGGCGGCGGAGGTGGATTCGCTGACGCCGCTGGAGGCGCTGAATTTGCTGGCGGAGTTGAAGCGGGAGTTGAAGGGGTAGTGAGTGAGGCGGGTAGGGCTGACTTCGTGAGTAGAGAGTAAAGAGTTCTTGAGTTAAGACTTTTGTGTGGCGGGGGTTGGTTTGAAGGGGATGGTAGTTGCGGGGGTGATGAGCGGGACTTCGGCGGATGGGGTGGATGTGGCGATTGTGCGCGTGTCGGCGGGTGAGCCGGTGCCGAAGGTGAAGCTGCTGGGGCATGTAGGGTTTCCTTATCCGCGGGCTTTGCGGGCGGAGGTGCTGCGGGTGATGGAGGGTGCGGCGGTGACTGCGGGGGAGTTGAGCCGGTTGAATTGGAAGCTGGGTGCGGTGTATGCGGATTGCGTGGTGAAGGCTTGTGTGACGGCGGGTGTTTTGGTGGAAGCCCACCCTAGCTCCGCGAGGGTGGGGCACCCACGGCTGGGGCTGGTGGCGATGCATGGGCAGACCGTTTATCACGAGGCTGGGGTGGCGACCTGGCAGATGGGTGAGGCGGCGGTGGTGCGGGAGCGGCTGGGGGTGCCGGTGGTGAGTGATTTTCGGCCGGCGGACATGGCGGCCGGCGGGCAGGCGGCGCCGCTGGTGCCGATGCTCGATTTTTGCCAGTACCGGTCGAAGACACGGAACCGGGTGCTGCTGAACCTGGGTGGGATTGCGAATTTGACGGCGATTCCGGCGGGTGCGGGGTTGGACGATCTGCTGGCGTTCGATACCGGGCCGGCGAATATGGTGGTGGATGCGGTGATGCAGGCGGCGTTTCGAAAGGCGTTCGATCGCGGCGGGAAGGTGGCGGCGCGGGGGCGGGTGTTGACGGCAGTGGTTGCGGAGGTAATGCGGATGGCGTACTTCGCGGCTGCGCCGCCGAAGTCCTGCGGGCGGGAGCAGTTTGGGGCGGCGTTTGCTTCGGAGTTTATGGATTGTTGCGTGGCTGCGGGCGGCAACGAGCAGGATGCCGTGGCGACGGCGACGGAGCTTACCGCGGCGAGCATCCTGGAGGCGTACGGGAGGTTTTGCTGGCCGCACCTGGGGCAGCGTGCGCCGCTGGCGAGGACCGAGGTGATTGCGGCGGGTGGGGGTGTCCACAATGCGACGCTGATGCGGCGGTTGAGCGAGGGGTTCGCGGCGCTTGGGGTGAAGGTCTCGTTCGCGGAGGATGCGCAGGCCAAGGAGGCGGTGGCGTTTGCGCTGCTTGGATGGCTGACGTGGAACCGGATGCCGGGGAATGTGCCGGCGGCCACGGGTGCGCGTGGGGCGAGGGTGCTGGGGAAGGTGAGTTGGTAGGGATGGGGCTGGACAGGGGGCTGGGGACGGGGCTGGGGATACTCCCCACGTTGGCCGCTAAGTGCCGCGTCCAACATGGGGCACCCTTGTTGCTTGTGCTGCTGCTTGCGGGGTGTCAGCAGCAGCGGAACGATTCGCGGACGGTGGTGGTGGCGATTGAGAACTCGCCGAATTCGCTGGACCCGCGGATTGGCACGGATGCGATGGCGGAGCGGATTGGCGGGCTGCTGTTCGACGCGCTGGTGAAGAAGGATGAGCATTTTGAAATGCAGCCGTGGCTGGCGACGAGCTGGTCGCAGCCGGATGCGCTGACGTGGGTGTTTCACCTGCGGGATGGGGTGCGGTTTAGCGATGGGCGACCGCTGACGGCGGAGGATGTGGCGTGGACGATCGATTCACTCATCGGTTCGGGGCCGGGCGGCTCGCTGCTGACGAGCAAGGCGGGGGCGTTTAGCCATGTGGCGAAGGCGGAGGCGACGGATCGGCTGACGGTGACGATCCATATGAAGAGCGCGGACGCTTCCCTGCTGTTCAATTTGTCGGACGGGCTATTTGGGGTGGTGCCGAAGGGGTCGGGAAAGGATTTTGGGTTTGCGCCGGTGGGTTCGGGGCCGTTCCGGTTCGTGTCGGGTGAGCAGGACAAGGAAGTGATTGTTGCTCGGAATCCGGAGTACTGGGGGCCGGCGCCGAAGATCGAGCGGGTACGGTTTGCAGTCGTGCCGGATGCGGTGACGGTGGCGCTGGAGTTGGAAAAGGGGTCGGTCGATATTGCTTCGAACGAGCTGACGCTCGACCTGGTGCACGCGCTGGAGAGCCGGCCAGGGTTGAAGGTGGAGACCGGCGAGGGGTCGCCGGTGATGTACCTGAACTTCAACGTGACGCATGGGCCGCTGGCGGACGAGCGGGTGCGGCAGGCGATTGCGTGCGCGATCGACCGGCAGGCGATTGTGGATGCGGTGTGGCGGGGCAAGGCCCGGCTGGCCGAGACGCTGCTGCCGCCGGGGCACTGGGCGGCGGCGCCTTCGAGCGAGCTGGCGCATTGGCCGCACGATGTGGCTCGCGCGAAGGCTCTGCTGGAGGCGGCGGGGTATAAGCCGGGCAAGGATGGGGTGCGCGTGCGGCTGGAGATGAAGACTTCGACGGACGAGACGACGCGGCTGCTGGCGGAGATCCTGCAGTCGCAGCTGGCGGATGCGGGGATTGCGCTGACGCTGCGTTCGAGTGAGTTTGGGACGTTCTACTCGGATGTGACGGCGGGGCGATTTGAGATGTATGCGCTGCGTTGGATTGGGTCGAACGAGGATCCGGATATCTTCCGGTATGCGTATGGGAGCGACCGGTTTCCGCCGAAGGGGGGGAATCGTGGGCACTATTCGAATGCGCAGGTGGACGCGCTGCTGGCGGCGGCGGCAGCGACGACGGATGAGGCGGTGCGGCGAACCGACTATGTGCAGGTGGAGGGGATTTTGTCGCGGGAGCTGCCGGGGATTCCGCTCTGGTACCCGAACAATGAGGTGGTGCATACGGCGCGGATGGTGGGTGTGGTGCCGCGGGTGGATGGGAGCTTTGGGTTTTTGCGGGATGCGGCGGTGAAGCCGTAAAGACGGACGCGGACAGAAACGGACAAGACGGACAAAAGAAGCCAGAGTCGGCGGCGGGATAGGGGTGTGGCATCGAACGAGGGGACGGAGGCGTTCGATGCGGGGATTGGTGGTGGCTGGGATTTTGTCGGCTAGTTGGGTGGGTTGGGCTGGGGCGCAGCAGGATGCGGCGGGGGTGAGGGTGGTGTCGGCTGCGGCGGGTGAGGGTGAGGCGGGGGCGGCGATCAACCGGCAGTTTGCGGCTTGTGCGGGGGCGCCTTGCGTGGTGAAGCTGGTGCCGGCCAAGGCGTATACGGTGACGACGACGGTGAGCATTCCGGCGGCGATGGGGCAGGTGCTGGATTGCCAAGGGTCGACGCTGCTTTGGGCGGGCAAGGGCGATGAGGTGGAGGTGCAGGGGCTGAATGGGGATTCGCCTTCGGGGGAGATTCGCAACTGCACGCTGCAGCTGGCACGGGGGAACGCGGCGGGGCGCGATGGAGTGCACCAGCAGAGCCGCATCTGGATGACGTACGCGCACGATACGTTTCAGGATTGGACGAATGCGGGGAGCGCGGGGCTGGTGATCGAGAATACGCGCGGGGAGGGGTGGCCGGGGTACAACGAGCGCACGCATGTTGAGAACGTGAGTTTTTCAAACGATACGTTTGGGCTGCGGTTGATTGCGAACGATGGGGGGACGAACTCGTTTGCGCGGTCGGCGATTGTGATGGAGTGCAATGAGCATGACGGGCAGACGTGCTTTTCGGGGGAGCATGGGGCGGACATCTACTCGGCTTCGCCGTTTATTTTGCATGGGAATTTGTCGTCGAGCACGCCAGGCAGGCCGGCAGCGCTGCTGGCGCTGAGCGGAGGATCGGGGATCCGGACGACGAACGGGTTTATTGAGGCGGAGTGTGCGGGTTCGGTGCCGTCGGACGTGTACGCGATTATGGACGTGAATGCGAAGTTTCAGATTCCGGGTGGGGTCTGGAACCTGGGTGGATGTACGACGACGAATGCGGGGACGTCGGACAATGCGATTGGGGCGGTCGATCCGGGTGGGTTCAAGCTGCAGTCGGTGCCGTACGCAAAGGGGTTGCAGCAGGCGAACAACACGCAGGTCGACTGGGATGGATCAAGTTGGCGAGAGGGGATTCCTTCAGTGGGCGGATATCCGCGGGGTGCGTTCCAGGTTTATACGCGGGCGACGGATGGCAATCCAGAGGTGGACTTTGAGGGAGATAAGAACGCGCTGCCCAGGAATATTGTGAACTGCGTCGGGCTGAACACGCACACGGGACAGCCGGGCGGTTGTGGGTTCGGGCCGGGATATGGGCTGGGCGCGTCGAGCGGGGGGACGCTATTTCCTCATCTTGCGCTTGAGACGACCGGGGGTTTTGCGGTGAGAGAGCCACGCATCGGGACTTCGGGAGGGGTGACGTTTCAGCAGACGATCGATGCGAAGAGCGGCAGTCTGGACGAGTACTTCTACGGCGGAAGCCAGGGCGGGCAGCCGGGGTTCGCGCGGGAGGAGCTGTTCTACGACTTCACGACCTACCGGCCGGAGATCGGGATGTCGCGCTACGCGGTGGGCGGCCTGGTTCATTACAGCCTGCCCACGCTGAAGCTGGGTGCAGGCCCGGAGCTGACGGGCGTCCAAGGTGCTTCCGCGACCAGGATTGCCGGGGCTGCGGGGAGTTTCGCGGCGGGAGATTTGGTGAAGACGGATGAGCGCGGGAACTTTGTCGATGCCGGCAAGGGGCTGACGGGGGATATCAAGATCGGGCCTTGTATGCTGACCCTGAAGGATGGGCTCGTCGTGGCGAAGAGCGGTTGCTAATGGGTTCGGCAGAGAGCGCCTTCGGGTGAATTGTCGGGTCGACGCGCAACGGTGGGGCGATGCGGTGACTCTTAGAGTTGTGATCCGATGATGAGGCGGTGCGTAGCCAATGAGTCTTCTTGTTTTCTCGGGGTTGCTGTTCGGGACCTCGGTTGTTGCCGGTTTCCTGGGAGCGTTGACTGGGCTGGGCGGCGGCGTGGTGATTGTGCCGGTGCTGGCTTTGCTGTTCAAGGTCGATATCCGTTATGCCATTGGTGCCTCGCTGGTGTCGGTGATCGCGACGTCCTCCGGTGCGGCGGTGGCGTATGTGAAGGACGGGCTTTCGAATATCCGGGTGGGCATGTTCCTTGAGATTGCGACGACGATTGGAGCCGTCTTCGGAGCGTACCTGGCGTCGCGGGTCTCGACCCACTGGATCGCGATCGTGTTCGGAGCTGTCCTGCTTTATTCCGCGGTGGCGTCGTTCCGCCAGAAGGGCGACAACGTGCCGCCCGGGGCCGGGCGAAACAACAGCCTGGCCGAGCGGCTGGAGCTGCGTGGCGTGTATCCGGATGGCGCGGGCGGCGGAGAGCCTTACATCGCGCAGCATGTGCCGCTCGGATTTGGAATCATGATTGGCGCCGGGACGCTCTCCGGGTTGCTTGGGATTGGATCGGGCGCGGTGAAGGTGCTGGCGATGGACCAGGCCATGAAGCTACCGTTCAAGGTTTCCACCACCACCAGTAACTTCATGATCGGAGTGACGGCGGCGGCGAGCGCGGGGATCTATCTCTCTCGGGGGTATGTGGACCCGACGCTGGCGATGCCGGTGATGCTGGGCGTGCTTGCGGGATCGCTGCTTGGCACGAAAGTGCTGGTGCGGGCGAAGATCTCCACGCTGAAGAGCCTGTTCGCCGTGGTGATCCTGATTCTGGGGTGCGAGATGATCTACAACGGCATCGTGGGGAGGGTGTGATGGCGCGGCCGACGGATCAGGATCTCGACGTGGCCATTGCGGGAATGCTGCGATTCGGCGTAACGCTGGCAGCGCTGGTGGTACTGACGGGCGGCGTGTTGCTGCTGCGGCATCCGTTGGTTGCGGCTCCAAGCCTTCGTACGTTCCATGCCGGCGGACCGCAGTTGCGGACGCTGACGGGCATCGTCGGTGGAGCGCGGAAGCTCGACCCCGAGAGCATCGTCCAGCTTGGGCTGCTCGTGTTGATTGCGACGCCGGTGCTGCGGGTTGTGTTCTGTGTCGTGGGGTTCGCGCGGCAACGCGATAAGGTGTACGTGGCGATCAGTGCGCTGGTGCTTGCGATCCTGATCTATAGCTTGACGAAGGGCGGCAGCTAGAGCGCGTTCCCTCCCCGAAGCTTCTGCGGGAGTGGGGCCTTCGGCCTCTGCACGGACGGCAGAGGCCGAAGGCGTTACATGCCCGCTACTTCTGAAGGGACTAAGGCGTCGTTGTGAAGGTTGCAATCGAGGTGGAGTAGTCGCTATTCCCTGCCCAGTCCTCGATGTACCAGGTGCTCGGCGTCTCCACGATGTCGTAGATGGTGGAGCTGGTGAGCGGTGAAGTTGGGGTGAGGGTAGCCGATGTGTACGTGGAGTTGAAGCTGATGGTTGTGGGGATGACGGCGTTGGTGTTGTGGTTGCGGAGGTAGAACTGCGCACCCTGGATGAGGATCGGATTCATGGGCTCGCTGAAGGTGATGGTGGCAGTTGTGTTCAATGGCACTGCCGTTGCTCCGTTAGCGGGAGAGAACGTGGTAACGGATGGGCTGTTGAAGTCGTACGCGGTTCCGGTGGTGAAGGTGCTGGTTACAGGGGACATCGCGTTGTCGTTGTAATCGGTGACGCCCGTGATGTTGTAGGTGTAGGTGGTGCTCGGCATGAGTTCGGCGGGCAACTGCACGACGATGGTCGTGTCGCCGATCTCCAGGTGGTTGCTGGTCGCGAGCGGAGTTCCACCCTGCGGGGTGAGCGTGACGCTGCCGATCGAGTTCTCCGCGAGCGCCTCGCTGAACTCCAGCATCAGGCTGGTGCTGTACCACGGGCCGTTGTTGTCGTTGAGCGCGACACCCGTGACGCCGTTCGGCGGGTTGGCGTAGAGCAACTGGGGTGCGGTGGTGGCGGGGCCGCTGCCGGTGGTGAAGTACGGGCCTCCGTTGTTGTTTTGGGTGTTGCCGGTCAGGTCGAGCGCGTTGTAGCACTCATAGTTGTACTGCGTGCTGGGAGTGAGCGCGGAGGTAGGCGTCAAGGTGACGGCCATCAGATCGCTTGCGAACGAGTAGGTAACCGGGATGTTCTTGCCGGTTGCGTAGTCGTAGACGTAGACGTTGTTTGCCGTGAAGCTGCTGGGATCCATGGGCTTGGTGTAGAGGCAGGTAAAGGCAGCGTTGGTGCCGATGTTCTGGGTGTTCCCACCGAACTCGTAACTGACGCTGGCCTGGCTCATATCCGGTGTGGCAGCCGTGGTGAAGGAGGCGGTTGCGGCGGTGAAGGTGTTGCCGGCGTAATCCTGCAGGCCGCTGGTGGCGACCGTGATGACGCTCGACGGCGGCAGCGGGTTGACCGGCGAGAAGTCGACCTGGAGCACGTCGTTGCTGGTGTAGACGTAGGAGAACGTGCCCGGGATGGCGGTGCCGCCCTTGGTGATCTGGATGTTGGTTGTGTTGATGGTGGTGGCGTCAACTGGCTTGGTGAAGTAGAGCCGGATGTAGGCGTTGGTGCCGACTGCCACCGAGCCGTTTGCGGGGCCGATCTTGACCTTGCCGGCGGTTGTATCCGGGCCCGTTGCCGTGGTGGTGAAGTAGGTGGAGTAGCAGTTGGTCTGGATGGGGGTGCCATCGGTTCCCTGCAGGCTGCCGTTGGTGCAGACGTAGTAGTTGGTAGTCGCGCTGAGGGCCGCTGTCGGTACGATCCGTACCACGTTGGGCGAAGCCAGCGTGATGGTGGCGGCGGTTCCTCCGTTGAAGTTGATGCCACCGCTGAGCGTTGCGGCGTTGAGCGGCAGGTTGAACTCAAGGTCGATTCTCGCATTCACCGGGACGTTCGCCGAACTGTAGGCCGGGCTGACGAGAGTCTCCTGCGGTGCGGCGGTTACGCTGGGCGTCGACACGATGTAGAAGGTGCCGCTGGTGCCGTTGAAGATGTTGCCGTAGGTGTCATAGACGTTTGAGAAGAACCACTGAACCACGGCGCCGTTGGGGAACGGAACCGTGGGAGTGAACTGAATCTCAAGATTGCCGGCGGCGGCGGCGAGGGTGCCTGCGTACACGCTGCCGTTGACTGTTACGTACACGTTGCCGGCGAGCGTTGAGGGGTTGATGGGACGGCTCATGTAGAGCGTGAGGATGTTGTTTGTCGGCACGCTGGTGGCGTTGTTGGTGGGGTTGGTCGACTGCACGTTTCCGCTGCCATTAGCCGGGTAGGAGTAGGTGGAGAAGGTGCTCTGGAAGGCGGTTGCGAGCGTGTTGCCGGAGGGATCGCTGATGCCGCCCGCAGGCAGGCTGACGGTGTAGGCCGTGCCGCCGTAGAGACTGCCGATGTTGAAGGTGACTGTGCGGCCATCCGCGGAGAGGGTGATGCTGCCCTGATCCTGAATGCCCTGGCCGGCGAACAGCAGCGCGGAGGAGCTATTGATCGAGTACGGGTTGATGGCCTTGTTGAAGGTGATCGAGACCGGCGTGTTCACCCCAACGTTCGTTGCGTTGTCGGCCGGACTGACCGAGAGCACGGTGAGAGCCGAGGTATCGGGCGTGGCTGTCGTCACGTTGAAGTAGACGAGTTGCTGGCCGTAGCAGCTGCCGTTGAGGAAGACCTCGCCGAGGATGTCGGTTGGGCCGCCGCACTCGCCAACGTAGATGCTGGCGCCGGCGGCGTAGGGGCTGGTCGGGGTGAAGGTGACCTGGTTGCCGCTGACGGCGTACGTGCCGGCGAGCGGGTAGTTGCTGTTCCAGCTATCCATCACCTTCAGGGTGGAGGCGTTGACCGTGGCCGGATCGAGAATCTGGCTGAAGGTGAGGACGATCTGTTGCGTGGCCGAGACGTTGGTCGAACCGAATGGGATATTCGTGCTCGTCAGCGTAAGGCCGGTGGTGGAGGCCGCGGTGCCGGTGGTGAAGGTGCTCGAGACCGGGGCGACGGCGTTCTCCATGGCGTCGGTGAACCCGGTGACCTTGATGGTGTAGTTGATGCCCGGGTTGAGGGCGGCGGTGGGGATGAAGCTGAGCGACGTGGTGCTCGGCAGAGAGACCGTACCGGCGACGGGGTTGTTGAGGTTATCGAGAAGCTGGATGGAGGACTGGCTCCAGCTGGTCGGGTCGATGGGCTTGTTGGCGATGACCAGGACCTGGGCGTTCAACGGAACAGCGAGGGTGCCGTTGCCGGGGTTGATCGAAACGGCTGGAGCGGTGGTATCGGGGCCAGCGCCGGTGTAGAAGTAGACATTGCTGCCGTTGCCGTTGTTTCCGACCAGATCCTGGAAGCCACAGCAGGCCTGGATCAGATATTGCGAGTTCGGCAGCAGCTGGGTTTGCGGTGTGAGGGTGACTTCCAGGCCGTTTGCCGAGGGAGTGACGGTCACCGGAATTCCCTCTCCGGTGTTGTTGAGCGACATGCGGAAGGTGTTGGTATTGACGGTGATGGGATTGAGCGGTTTGTTGAAGACGAACTTCGGCAGCACGTTGGTGCCAACGGTAGCGTTATAGGGCGGGTTGTACGTCGTGACCGAGGGGCCGGTGATATCGAGCGTGACGCCGGTGGTGAAGCTGCTGTTGACGGTGGCGACCGCATTCCCCGCGGGATCCTTTACGCCGGCGACGGTGATCTGGTAGGTGGTGTTCGCAAGCAGCGGAGAGGCCGGCACGAGCTGCACGACGGTGTTGCCGGCGCTGACGACGGGCGTGGTGCTGACGGTCGAGCCGCCGGTTGAGAGCTTGACTCCGCTGAGGGTGCTGGGATCGATGGAGGCCGAGAACTGGGCTTCGACAATCGTGTTGATGCCGACGCTCGTCGCGCCGCCCAGCGGATCGAAGTTGATGACGGTGGGTGCCGTGACCGCACTTGAGAACCCGCCGTAGAACGTGTAGCTGACACCCTGGAGCGTGTTGCCGGCGAGGTCCGTTCCGCTGACCACGTACAGGTTGTACTGACGGCCGGCAGCGAGCGGAGAGGTTGGCGTGAGGTACGCCACCGACTGATCGCCACTCCAGGTGAGTGTTGCCGGGATGACGGTACCAAGCGTGTAGTCGTAGATGTGCAGGTTGCTTGAGGTAAAGGTGGTGATGTCCATCGACTCGCTGAAGCGGATGGTGACGGTGGAGTTGATGGGGACCGTTCCGTTGCTCGGGATGCTGGTCCAGACGACGGTGGGCGCCTGGAAGTCGGGGCCAGCCGAAGTCTGGAACGTCGAGTTCAAGGTGACGGGGTGTCCGACGATGTCGGTGACGCCGTTGAGGACCATGGCCAGGGTGGTGCTTGCCGGCAACGGATCGTTGGGCACGAAGCTGATACGGCTATCAGTGTTGTTGATGTAGTAGGTGCCGGCCAGCGGTGTGCCGGCGTTGGTGATCTGGAAGGTGGTGCTGTTGACGCTGACCGGATCGATGGCCTTGTTGAAGACGACGGCCGGCGTTACGTTGACGCCGACGTTGCCGGCTCCGTTGTAGGGGACCGCGCTGACGATCATGGGCAGCGTCGTATCGGAGGTCGTGCCCGTGTAGAAGTAGGGAGTAATCGCCTGCGCTGGCACGCTCGTCGTGCTTTGCAGGCCGGTAGTGACGTACAGATAGATGTAGGCTGTTGCGCTGACCGGGTTGGCCGGGACGATGCGTACCTCGTTCGACTGCGGCATGGTGTAGGTTGCCGGAACGTTGAGACCGGTGTGCGAATCGTACAGGTAGATGTTGGTGGGGGTGACGGTAGCCGCGTTGAGCGGGACGTTGAACTGAAAGTCGAAGACTGCGTTCAACGGGGTTGGGTTGGTGTAGAGGGCGGGCGATGCGGCCGTGATGGTGGGCACAGCGGTCGCGGTGTTGGCCGCCACGTTGAAGTAGCCGTTGGTCGTGTTGAAGGTAGATCCATAGGTGGCATCGGTCAAGGCGCTGGTGATCCACCACTGGATGAGCGCGCCAGGAGTCAACGGAGAGGTGGGCGTGAAGACGATGGAGTAGCCGTTATCGAGCACCTGCACCGTGCCTGCAAGCGCCACGTTGTTCTGTGCCACCTGCAGGCCTGCGCTGGCGGTTGACGCGAGCACCGGCAAGCTGGTGTAGAGAACCAGCGGCGAGTTGACGCCGATGCCGCCGCTCCCACTGCTCGGTCTCGCGGTGACGATAGAACCGTGCGTGTTCGAATCTGTTGGAGCAGTGGTGAACTGGCTGCGGAAGTTGGCTGCGCCGTTGCCTGCCTGATCCTGCAGGTTGCTGTTGACCAGCGCCGTCATCAGGGTGTTGCCGGGCAGAGCGAAGCAGTTGAAGGAGAGCGTGGTGTTGTCGTTGGAGCGGTTGTAGCTGGTGCAGTCGAGGTTGTCGCCCGCGTAGAGCGCGAAGTCGGCTAACTGGTTGCTCTGGTTGATCGTACCCGGGTTGAACGAGCGGTTGAAGGTTGCGGTGACGTTCGCGCGGAGGCCGACGCCGGTCGCGCTGGAGGCCGGGGAGAAGGCCGTGACCTGGAACGGATTGGCGGGCGCCGTCACCGTGCTGCTGGTGGTGAACTGGAGCAGTTGCTGACTGTAGCAGCCGGAGATGGTGTCACCGGCGGTGTCGTACGGGCCATTGCAGTTGCCGACGTAGATCTGCGTGCTGGCGGGGAACGGCGCGTCGGGTGTGAAGATGGCTGTCGCGCCACTTACCGCCCAGGTGCCGCCGATGATGTCGTTGCTGTTCCAGCCGACCATGACGGGCAGGGTGGTATCGCTTACGGTGGCTGGGTCGAGCGGGTTGTCGAAGGTGAGGGTGATGGTCGAGTTGGTGGGCACGTTGGTGCTGCCGCCGGCCGGTGTCGCGCTATTGAGTGCGAGGCCACCGACCAGGGTTGCGCCGCAGGTCTGGATACTGCCCTGGAGGCGGAACGCCTCATACTGATTGTCTGTCGATCCCCAGACCAGCGACAGGGTATTTACCCCCGCATTGAGTATGGACGAGGTGAGTGGAATGTTCAGAGCGGTGAGGGCGGAGATGGCACTGATCTGATTCATGATCGGAGTGCCGTTGATTGCGAGCGTTCCATTGTCATCGACACCCATGGCGCCGACAAAGCACAGGTTGTTCAAGCTGTAGCCGGTCAGGTTGAACGTACGCGAGTAGGTGCCGAACGTATTGCCCGTAACACTTTCCGGGTTGAGTGCGATCCAGGAGGACTGCGGCCCGTTGGCCGGCCAGCCGCCGTACCATCCGGTGTCGCCCGGCCCGACCACTTCAGCCGGCTGCGGTGTGCTTGAGCCGTTGGGCGTTACCGTCCAATTGGCGTCGGGCGTATTGATCACGGTGCTCAGCGTGCCGCCCGAGGTGTAGCCGGTACCCAGGTTGAGCGGTGCGACCGAGGCTGCCGTGGTAAAGGAGCTGCTGAAGGCCGCGCCGATGTTGCCGTTGAGATCCTGGTAGCCGGAGATCGCAACGGTAAAGACGGTGTTCGGACGGAGCGTTGTGGTGGGAACAAACGTCAGGGTTACCTGGTCGCTGGCAAGCGTTGCGGTTCCGCTGATGGCGGAGCCGCCGGACGGAGTGACCGTGAGAGCGCTGACGGTGGAAGCATTCAATGGCTCGCTGAAGTGCAGAACGATCTGAGCGTTGAGGGGTATGGCGGTTGAGCCGTTTGCCGGATCGATAGAAGCGACCGTGGGCGGAGTGGTAGCCGAGCCGGCACCGGTGACGAAATAGTAGTTGCCTCCGTTCAGATACACCCCATCCATGTCGTAGTAGCCACCTGACTGGTAGAAGGAGTACGCGGTCTGCGGCAGCAGCGGCGCGTTGGGGGTGAACTGAGCGCTGAGGCCATTGGCGGCCACGGTGACGGTTCCCTGGATGTACTTGCCGGAGTCGTAGTTATAGAGGAGCAGGGTGCCGGTGTTGATGTCGATCGGGTTGATCGGCTTCGTGTAGAACATGGTCGGGGCAAAGTTTGTACCGAGGCCTTGCTCAAAGTAGCCGAAGTTGACGCTGGTCGAGTTGTTCGTGGTGTCGGCGCCTGCGCCCGTGGTGAAGTTGAAGGAGCCGGTGGTCAGCGCATTGCCTGCGGTATCCGCGAGTGGCGTGCCATAGCCGACGGTGTACGTGGTTGCCGCGGTGAGGGGTGCGGCCGGGGTGAAGGTGACGATGGTGCCTGGTCCTACACAGCAGCTCGGGCTGCTGTTCCAGCTGTACGTGCCGGCGATGGGGCTGCCACCCGTGCTGACGGTGAGCCCGGTCTGCGTCGACTGATTCATATCGGCGCTGAACTCGAGTTCGACGGGCGCGTTGGTGCCCACGCCGCTTGCCGAGGCCGGCGGATTTGCCGCAACGACGGTTGGTGCCGTGGTGTTGGCGCTGAAGCTGGTGTAGAGGGTAGTCGTGTAATAGCCGAGTGCGTTGCCAGTTGCATCCTGGATCGCGTTCGTCAGCTCGAAGTAATAGCTGGAGTTGACCGCAAGCGAGGAGGTGGGAGCGAAGGTGAGCACGCGCCCGGAGGCATCGAGCGTTATCGTTCCGGTGACCGGGATGTAACCCTGCCCAGGGTTGCTTGCAAGGTACAGGAGCACACTGCTGGTGGTGAAGGTGGTCCGGTTCATGGGCTGACTGAACACGGCGATGATGTTGCTGTTGATGGGCATGCCGCCGGCGTTCGAGCCGGGGCTCAAGGAGATGACGGACGGCGGGGAGATGACGGCGGGCTGCACGGTGAAGCCGGCGGCCACGTTCTCCACCTCACCGCCTGTCGTAATCATCACTGTCCGCGGACCGAGCGCGGCGGCGGAGGCGACCGACAGCGCGACGGTGAGTTGTGAGGAACTGTTGACGACCAGGCTGGTAACGGTGATGCCCGGGCCGAAGTTGGCAGTCGTCGTTCCGCTTGTCCAGCCGGTGTACTGGCCGTAGAGGGTTACATTGACGACGGCACCCGGTGTACCGATGTTCGGATTGATCTGCGTGACGATGGGCGTTCCGGCGAGCACGGAGAAGCCATTGGTGAGGCTCTCGTTCTGACCTCCGGTGGTGACGCTGATCGTCCGCATACCGACGGTGGCGTTCGATGCGACGGTGATGTTTGCCGTCAGCTGCGTTTCGCTGGATACGACGACGGAGTTGACCGTGACGCCGGAGCCGAAGCTTACCGAGGGTGTGGCCGATTGGAAGGTGGTGAACTGGCCGGTGATGACGACGTTGGCGCTCGAACCCGCCTGCGCCGAGGCCGGCACCGCGGATACCAGCGAGGGCACGCCGGCCAGGACCGAGAAGCCGCCAGTGATGGAAGCAATCTGGCCGCTGGTTGTCACGGTTACCGTACGCGAACCGATGGTTGCGGTGGGACTGATGTTGATGGTAGCGACGGCGCTGGTGGGTCCGCTTACCGCGAGGTTCGTGACCGTGATGCCCGCACCGAAGCTGGCGGTGCTGGTGGTGTTGATCCAGCTGGTGAACAGGCCGGTAAGAGTGACCTGGAGAGCCTGCGTGCCTTGAGTTCCGGTAGGCGGACTGACGACTGCGATGGAGGCGGTGCCTGAAGTGACCTGGAAGCCGCCGAGTTCGGTGGCGACCTCGCTGCCGGTGGTGAGGACGACGTTGTAGGCTCCGACCGGCGTGGAGTTGGGGACGGTGATGTTGACATTGGCGTGCAGTGCGTCGACCACTGTGATTCCGGTGACACCGATCCCGCCGCCGAACGCGGCCGTGGTCGTACCTTGCAGGAAGTGAGTCTGGCTACCGGTAATAAGCACCGTCAGCGACTGGCCTTCGCCGCCTGTGCTCGGCGATGCGCTGACGATGTTTGCCGGACCGGCGACCACCTGGAACAGCGTGGTGCTGCTGATGGACTGCGTGCCGGTGGTGACGGAGACGCTGCGGAAGCCGAGGGTCGTGGTCGGCGCGACGGTGATGTTGACCGCGAGCGACGTCGGGCTGAGGGCGTTGACCGAGTTGACGGTGATACCGGTTCCGAAGCTGGCCGTGGTGGTGGGACCGAAGGTGGTGTAGAGACCGGTGATGGTGACCGTCTCCGTGAGGCCCTGCGCGCCCGTGGCCGGGTTGATGAAGAGCATCTCCGGCTGCGTCTGCGTGATCTCGAAGGCGTTCGACTTGCTCGCAACCTCGCCCATGGTGGTGAAGGTGATATTCACCAGCCCAGGCGTCGCGTACTGCGAGACGGTGATGTTTGCGGTGGCGGTTGTGGGCGAGGTGACGGTGAAGCTGTTGACCAGAACCTCGGGGAACGTAAGCTGTGTGACACCCTGGATCCAGTTGGTGTTGATGCCGGTGAAGGCCACGTTGAGCGTGGCTCCCTGTCCGGCAGTGGTGGGCGAGACGGCATTGACGACGGCCGGCCCGTAGTTGACGTAGACAGCGTTCGGAATCGAAAGGACCTGGCTGCCGGTGGTGACGGTGAGGTTACGGTACCCGACCGGCGTCGTCGGCTGCACATAACCATCGACGGTGAGCGTGGTGTCGCCCGTTACGTGGACGTTGGTCAACGTAATGCCGGCGCCGTAGCTCACGGTCGGCGGGGTCACCGTCCACGTGGTGGCCTGGCTGAGGACCGTGAAGGTGGCGGAGCCCTGCTGCTGCACACCACCAGGACCGGAGGAGAGCAGTAGCGGCGTTCCGGCCTGCACCACGAATCCGTTGGTAATGGTTGCGACCTCGCCCAGCGTCGTAGCACTTGCGCCCGTCGGGCCAACCGGCGCCAGAGCCGGGATGGAGAGCGTGACGGTTGCAGTGGTGGGACTGGTCACGTTGGCATTGGCGACCACGATACCGGCGCCGAACTGGAAGACCGTCGCCGGACTCCAGTGGGTGTTCTGACCGGTGACGTTCACGACAATCACCTGGCCCTGCTGGGAGGTGTTCGGCATGAGTGCGGAGATGAGCGCGAGGCTCGGGGTAACGCTGAAGCCTGCGCCGCCTACCGATACTCCTCCGGTCGTCGCGGTGACGCTGCGCCCGCCGAGTTGTGCCAGTTGCGCGACGCTTACGTTGACCGTGGCGATCGTAGGCCCGAGGATCAGCGCGCTGTTGACGGTCACGCCCTGGCCGAAGTTGAAGACGGTGGTGTTATCGAAGACGGTGTACTGGCCGATGATGTTGACGTTCAGGCTCTGGTTGCCCTGGATCGCGGAACCCGGGTCGACGACGCTCAGCGTCGGTTGTGCGACGACGATGCTGAAGTAGGTTCCATCGACTTCGCTACCCGTGGTCAAGGTGACGAGGTTGGTTGATTCAGAGGCTGTCGGAGCAATCGTGATGTTCGCGACTGCGGACGTCGGGCTGAGCACCTGGAAGGTGTTGACGGTGATGTTGTTGCCGAAGGTAGGCGTCGTTGTGGCCGGATCCCAGTGGGTGTTCGCACCCGTGAAGCTGACGGTGAACGTCTGTCCCGGCAGGCCGGAGCTCGGCCAGAAGTAGGAGATATACGGGACCGGCGGCGGCGGCGAGTAAACCTGGAAGTTGCTGGTGAGACCCTGCATGCCGGTCATGACGACGACCGTGCGATAGCCCTGCTGCGCGCTCGGGTCGATGTTGATGACGGCATTGATGGCGGTGGCGCTCTCCACCTGCACCTGCGTTACGGTTACGCCGGGGCCGAAGCTGACGGTGCTCGTCGGGCCCCAGTTGGTGTAGGCGCCGTGGATCGTGACGTCGAGCTGATTGGTGCCCGGCGGCGCGTTGTTGGGCGTGAGGTAGGTGATGACCGGGATGCCGCCGGTGACGACGAAGGAGGCGCTATCGGTGAGTGCCTCGCCCGCGGTGACCATGTAGATGGAACGCGCGCCAAGACCGGCCGTGGGAGAGATGGTGACATCAGCCGTGGCGCTGGTGGGGCTGTTGATAATGACTGCGTTGATGGCGATATCCGAACCCGCACCCGGAATCCAGAACTGCGTGATGTTCTGTGACCAGTGGGTGTTCGCACCGGTGATATTGAGCAGGACCTCCTGGCCCTGATTGCCGCCGGCCGGTGCCACGGTGGTAATGATGGCCGGGCCCACGATAATGCTGAACGCGTTGTCGGAGACGATCTCGCTGCCGAACGTGGCACCCGGTGCGCAGGGTGTCGGGCTTAGCAGCAGGGCCGAGCATGGCACACCCGGTGAGGCGACGGTGACATTGTTCGTGCCGACGAACGCAAGCGGACTGATGCTGATGTTGACCATCAGATCCGTCGCGTCGGTGTAAGTGACGCTGTTGACGGTAATGCCCTGCCCGAAGGTCGCGGTGCTGTTGGCATTGAAGTGGGAGTACTGGCCGACGAGGTGCACGTTCAGGTTCTGGACGCCCTGTTCGGCCTGGTTCGGGATCGCCTCGTTCAGAGTCGCGACTCCAGGGGTAACCTGGAAGGCGAACTGCTGCGTGGCGACCTCACCGAGCGTGGTCATGGTGACGTTGCTGAAGCCGGTCGGCGCTGCGGTGGTAACGGCAAGCGCGACCGTTGCTGTGGTCGGACTGGTCACGGTGACGTTGCCGACGTTGATGCCGCCCTCGAAGCTGGCGACCGTCTCGCCCGCCACCCAGTGCGTATCGGAGCCGCTGATCTCGACCGTCTCGGTCGATCCCTGGACACCGACGGCCGGGTTGACCACGGTGACTGCGGCTGGCCCCTTGCCGACGCAGAAGGTTCCTGGCAGACTCTCCTGCTCACTGCCGGTGGTGATGGTGATGGTGTGGCCGCTCGGCGCACAGCTGATATCGACAAACGCGAGCGGACTGACCGTGATATTCGCGATGGCGCTGTCGGAGTCGATCACGGTGACGGAGTTGACCGTGATGTCCTGGTTGAAGGCTGCGGTGGTGACGCCCTGCACCCAGTTGGTAAAGCGGCCGAGGAGCTGCAGATTCAGCGTTGCGCCTTGCAGGCCGCCCGCGGGGGATGTGCTGAGCAGCACCGGGAAGCCCTCTTCGATGTCGATCGCCTGTTGCAGCGTGACGTTCTCGCCGTCCGTCGACATGGTGAGCGACGCGAAGCCAACGGGGGAACTCGAAAGTACGGTGATCTGCACGGTAGCGGAGGTCGGGCTGTTGACGGTCAGGGTATCGGTGATGACACCGGAACCGAAGTTTGCGACGGTCTCGCCCTGGACCCAGTGCGTGTCGATACCGGTAATGCCGAGGCTGATCGTCTGTAGCTGCGAGACGACCGGCGGCCCATTCGGTGCATTACAGGGGACATAGGCAATCGTGACCTGCTGCATAGCGCAGGCTGGCTGGACAATCGAGATTTCGGCCGCGCTCGGAGTCACGCTGAATGCCGTGCCGGTGACGATCTCAGAACCCGTGATGGCGATGACGCTGTCACCGCCCACAGGAGCCGTTGGAGACACGGAGATGGTTGCGGTTGCCGTCGTCGGGCTGGTGACGGTGAAGTTCGAAACCGTGACTCCCGCACCCAGGATCAGCTCGGTCTGTCCCTGGACCCAGTGGGTCAGCGAACCCGTGATGACTACGTTCTCTTCAGCGCCCTGCGCTGCGCTGCCCGGTACCACGCTCACGAGCGTCGGGGCCTGCGGTCCATCCACGTAGAAGCCGATGATGACCTGCTCAGCGCCTGTATTCACATAGACGGTGTGCCAGCCGATGGTGGCAGTCGGCGAGACGGTAATGTTCGAGATCAGGTCGGTCGCGGAGTTCACCGTGGTCGAGTTGACGGTGATCTGCGGATCGATGTTTACCACGGTCGTGCCGGCGGCGAAGTGCGTGTACACGCCGACGATCTCGACATTCAGCGTCTTACTCTGCGGCGAGTGGTATGGGCTGATTGAGTACAGATACGCGGGAGTCGTGACCACGTTGAAGTAGGTCGTGACGATCTCGCCACCGGTGGTGAAGGTGATGGTCCGCAGCCCAGGCGTAGCAGTCGCCGCGATGACGAGCTTGGCCTGCGCGCTGACGTTGCTGCCGAAGACGAGACTCTGCAAGGAGACGCCCTGGCCGCTCACGACGGCGAGGGTCGTCGAGCCGAAGTGCGTGAACTGGCCGGTGAAGGCCACGCTCATGGAGTTGCCCGGCATGCCGTTGGACGGGTTCATGGAAAGCGTCGGCGTATTCGCGTAGACCGACACGGACGAGGTGACCACCTCACCGCCTGTCGCCATATAGAAGCCGTTGGGGCCGAGGGTCTGCCCGACAGGTACGCTGATGTTCAAGGTCGCATGGGTGCTATCGGTCACCGTGATCTCATCGACGGCGATCTCGGTATTCGGATCGGGATAGAAGGCGGACGTGGTTGTGCCCTGAATCCAATGCGTGTTCTGGCCGACGAGTGCCAACGTCAGCTGTCCACCCTGCGGGACACTGCTGGGGGTGACGCTGAGGATGGCAGCGCTCGAGGGCGTGACCGTGAAGCCGAAGGGGAAGATGGTCTCGCCACCCGATGGCCCACTGACCAATTGCGCAGTCCGGCTGCTTACTGCCGCGTCTGTGCTGATGGTGATGTTGAGGACCACGTCCGTGGGTGACTTGACGTTGTAGCTGTTGACGGTGATGTCGCCACCGAGCGTGGCCATGATGTTGGCTGCGTTGAAGGTTGTGTACTGCCCGATGATCTCGACGTTTTCCGTCTGGCCCTGCTGCCCGCTGCTCGGCGTAACGCTGACCAGGTAGGGCGTGGAACCGGTGACGGTGAAGGCGTTCGGAAGCATCGCGATTTCGCCGCCGGTTGCAACCGACATGTTCTGTACGCCGACGGATGCACCCTGCGTGACCGCGAGGTTTACGGTCGCGGTCGTCGGGCTGTTCACCTGCACGTTGCCGACGTTGATGCCACCGGTGAAGGAGAACGTCGTCGCATTCTGCAGGAAGTGCGTGCCGGTTGCGACCACGTTGACCGCGAGATTGGCTCCCTGGGGTGAGGTGTTAGGCGTCACGCTGACGAGCGCCGCGCTGTTCGGCAGGATCTGGAATGCCTGCGTTCCGGAGACCGCATACTCGCCGCCCGTGACCAGGGTGATCGTACGGTAGCCCACGAAGGTGGTGTTGCTGATGGTGATGTTGGCTGTCGCGGTCGTCAGTGAGTTGACGGTAAGCGAGTTGACTACGATTCCGTCGCCGAAGTTGGCAAACGTGGTGCCCTGGACGAAGTTGGTGCCGGTCGCGGTAAGAGCCACGTTCAACGTCTGACCCTGCGTACCGACATTCGGTAGCGCAGTGTTGATGACATGCGAGTTCGAGGTATCGGCGATGATGAAGGCGGCGGTAAGCAAGGCCGTCTGCGAGCCCGTAACCACGCGGATATTGCGCGAGCCTGGGATGGCCGCGGCCGAGATGTTGAACTGTGCATTGATCGTGTTCGCCGTCGTCGACGCCGGGTTCGGGATGGTGACCGCGATGCCGTTCGGGATGGTGCTGCTCGGGTTGTCGAAGGTGACGACCGAGGTTGGGCCGAAGCTGGTCCAGCCGTTGCCGGTGATGATCGCGTTGACGACCGTGCCGGCCGTGCCGGCGCCCGGCGAGACGACCATGACCGCGGCGGGCGGATTTGTCGTCGAGCCGGAGCCTGCCAGGTTGATGGCTAACGGAGTGCCTCCCGGAGCCGAGTCGGTGACGATGACCGATCCGCTCAGCGCACCGGTAGACGTCGGCTCGAAGTTGATGGAGATATTGCAGGTTGAAAGCGCGGCGATTACGCCGGAGCCGCAGTTGCTGTTCGCAGCGAACTGACCTGCTGTCGCCAGCGAGAAGGTCTCAGACTGGGTCTCGTGGTTGGTGAGTGTGACGATCTTCGGCGGGCTGATGGTACCGGTCTTCTGCGCGCTGTAGGTCTCAGAGCTTGGCGAGATGGTCAACGGCAAAGTACCCGTGCCGGCGAGGTTTGCCACCTGCGGGCTGGTGATGGCGTCGTCATACACCAGCATCTGTCCGTCGCGTGTGCCACCGATCGTCGGCGAGAAGCTCAGGCTGACGTTGCAGCTCGCGCCCGGCGCGATCGTGGCCGGTGTGAGCGGACAGGTGGTCGCTGTTTTTACAAAGTCGCCCGTCATCTGGATGCTGGTGATGGTATGTACGACGGTGTCGTTGTTTTTGACGACCAGCGTGCCAGTCGGCCCGGTTGTTCCAACAGCTGCGACGAAGGTCGTCACCAGGTTCGGAGAGATGAGGATCGGTGCATTCCCGGGTCCGCTTAGCGGCACGATCTGCGGACTGCCCGGCGCGTCATCCGCGATCGTGAGGTTCGCCACGCGTGTGCCGGACCCACTGGGAGTGAAGGTAACGAAGAAGTTGCAGGACGAGCTAGCAGGCAACGAGGACGGGACTGTCGGGCAGTTCGTGGTGACGTTGAAGTCCCCGGCATTGGTGCCGGTGATGGTTGCTCCGGAGATATTCAACGGGACGGCCTGCTCGTTCGTTAGCTTGAAGGTCTCGGGCGTTGGACTGGTCGTTCCCTCGTATTGCGCCGGGAAGCCGTAGCTCGAGGGCGAGAGGATGACCGGAGCAAGCCCGGTGCCCCCCAGCGGAATGGTTTGCGGACTGTTGGTTGCAGTATCCTGCACGGAAAGCGTAGCGGGATTCCAACCGCTCACCGTCGGCTTGAATTGAATGACGAAGGTACAGCTCTGACCGGCACCGAGAGAAGCGGGCGAGAGCGCGCAGGTCGAAGTCGGCAGGAGCGTGAAGGGGGCCGTAAAGCCAGTCAAACCCGTAAACGTTACCGGAATGGCCTCATTGTTTTTGACGGTGATCGTCTGCGCGACAGCCACGTTGACCACTGTCGTATATCCGAGCGAAGTCGGATTGAAGGTCAATGGTGCGATGCCACTACCGGCAAGCGTAATCGACTGCGGGCTGTTCGCCGCGTCGTCGGTGATGGTCAAGGAGCCCGCCGGCTGCGGCCCCAGCGTTGTGGGAGTCATGGTCAGGCTGCCGACGCAGCTCTGACCCGGCGCTAACGGCGTGCCCACCACGCAGGTCGTCGTTGCCGGCGAGATAGCGTAAGGGAGTGCCGTCGTTATCGCGGTTATGTTGAGCGGAACCGCCTGGTTGTTGCTCAACGTTACATTCTTCACCGCACTCTGAGTTCCGACGACCACGCTCCCGAAGTTAGTGTTCGGAGTCAGGGTGACAGGGACCTCGCCCGTTCCCTTCAGTACCACGGTCTGCGGACTGTTGCCGGATGAGTCGATGACTGTGATCTGACCAACGTAGTTCTGCGCGGCGGTGGGCTTGAAGACCATGCCGATCACGCAGCTTGAACTCGCGGGAATCGATCCGCCGCCGACCGGGCATGTTGTTGCACTGGATGCGCTGGTATCGAGCGCAAACGGGCCGTTGAACAAGACCTGGGTCAAAGTGATGGCAGAGCCAAGATTGTTTCTGAGAGTCACCGTCTTGGCTGTGCTCGTCGTGTTGACTACCCACGCACCGTAGGAAATGGTTGTCGCATTCAACGTAACGGGGGCAATGCCGCTGCCGGTGAGAGGTACGATCTGCGGGCTGTTCCCGGCATTGTCGCTGATGGTAAGCGAAGCGTTTTGCAACACGGTGCTGGTTGGAGCGAAGGTAAGCGCCACGGTGCAAGTACCGCCGGCGGCTACCGTCGGGTTGAGGCACGTGGAGGAAGGATCGATAGAGAAGGGCGTTCCCGTCGTCACAGCGAGAGACGTGACGTTCAGCGGCGACGCCATGTTGTTCTTCAAGGTCACGATGTGGAGCGCACTCACCGTGCCTTGCGCCTGAGTTCCGAAGCCTACGGACGTCGGGGATACGACCGCGGGAGCAATGCCGTTGCCGGAGAGCGTGACTGCGATCGGGCCCAGGCTGGAGTTGTTGTTGATCGTCAGCGTTCCGCTCTGCGCACCGATGGATTGCGGCGTCATGGTCACGCCAACCGTGCAGCTCGTCCCAGCGGAGACGGTCCCGCTGGAGCAGGTGGAGGCAGGTGCGATTGCAAAGGTGGAGGATGGGCTTGCTACCAGGGAGCTAATGCTGAGCGGGGTGAGTTGATTGTTGGTGACGGTGACGAACTGCGGCGCGGTCGTCAAGCTCAACGCGAACGAGCCGAAGTTGATAGCCGAGTTCGACACCGAGACCAGGGGCAGCCCCGTCGTCTTGAGTTCGACCAGCACGGGTGCCGGGTCGACGCTGTCAGAGATGGTGAGGGTGCCCGTTTGCGGGCCGAGGGCTGCAGGGGTCGCGGTGACGAAAATACCACAGTTCTTCCCTGCACCCAGCGAGGCGGGGCAGGAGTTGGAGCTAATCGCGAAGCTGCTTCCGGTAATCTGGACCGAATTGATGGAGATGGCTGCCGTACCTTCGTTGATGAATGTGACGTGAAGCGGGGCTGAGGTCACACCGACCGCCGTTGGTGTGAAGTTGAGAACGTTGGCAGAGATATAGGTCGCGCCACCGGTTGACGGCTCGCCGGTGAGGACGGCTACGCTGGGGCTGTTCACAGCGCTGTCGGTGATGGTCAATGTGCCGGGAAGAACACCCGCCTGCGTCGGAGTAAACGTGACCGAAACGGTGCAGGAGAAACCGCCGTTGAGCGTCGCCGGAGCAAGAGGGCAGGTCGTGCCGGAGACCATGAAGCCGGCAGACGCACTGATCCCTGAGATGGTCAGCGGGGTTGAAGCATTCGCCAGGGTGAACACCGCGGCGCTGGACGTAGATCCCACTGCGGCCTTCAACACGGTTGCCGCGGGCGATAGCGTCTGGGCGGAGGCGAAGCCGCTGACCAACAGGCAGAGCATCGCGACGAACGATGCCTTCAAACGGCTCAACGCCGAAAACGTCACAAAACGGTGGCTCAACATCTGCTTTCCCTCCCAGCATCGTGCGGGCGCGCACCAAGGCAAGGCCTCAGCAGGCGCAACGTACGTGGGTCGACATGAACGCGCGACCGCGCAATGCGCGACTCGACGCCTCAAGGCAAACCCTTATTGTGAAGAATGGCCCGGTGACGGTCTGAAGCGACCGTACCTGCTTACACCGCCGGCCAAGGCGAAAGCAGCAAACTCTCGATGTGGGGTGACTGTACACCGCGGCTTTGAAAGAAATCAAATTAAAATTGAAGAATCTTTCCGTCGCTTCTTGGAGGCTTCAAGCCCGAGACGATAGCAGCAGAAGGCGATAACCACTTCTACAACATCGCTTGACCTCAGGTAACCGTTTCGGGTCGGCGGATTGCGGAGTACGGATTTCGGCTTCGTGTTACTTCAGAGATTTGGCGTTTGCTGGATCCTCACGCTGTGATGCCGCCCGGCTCTTATACAAGGATGAGCGACCAGTCTTGCGGAAGGTTCCTTACCAGTGACCCATGCACAGGCAGGCCGTTCGTCCGGGCAACGAACGCCTGCATCCCTGTATAGAATCGTTCAAGAATCGCGCTGCCGTTCCAGTGCGCTTTCTTCGAAAGCCATCTGTGGGAACAGACCCTCAAACCAACTCGTCCGCGCTCTCCATCATCGTCCTGATTCCGGCGATTGCCAGCATCGTGATGCTGTTCTTCTGGGCGCCAGCCAAGGTCTTCCGCAATATCGCGCTCCCTACGCTCATGCTCTGCGAGGCGTACTTCTTCTGGAAGATCAAGCTTTTACCTCCCGTCTATTTCACGAGCGCCGTCCTGTGGCCGCTCGGCGTCGCCATGCTGATTCGCATGATGGCTCGCTGGCGCTACTCCTGGTTCGACCTGTCGATTCTGCTCTTCGTGCTCTCGTCCCCGGCGAACGATGTGCTTCACGGCAAGACGACCGACGCGGTCTTCGATCTCCTGTACCCGGTCGCGCTCGTGCTGGTTCCTTACATGGCAGGTAAGTTGCTGATCGAGCAGGATGGCGGACGCCTTCCCTTCATCAGGCGCTTCCTCATGTTGTGCTGTTTCGTCGCGATCGTGGGAAGCGTGGAGTGGAAGTGGAGGTTCAACCCCTTCGCGAACCTGCTCGACCCGTTCTTCGGTGGCGGACCACCGGACTTCGGAACCCAGATCCGCGGCGGCCACGGCCGTGCCAGCGGAGCCTTCTTCTCGGGAGAGCTCGCAGGCATGATCTGGACGATGGCGCTCCTGCTCGGAATCTTTCTCGCGCGCTACTACCACTGGGGCAGACAGCGGCTGCGCTTCCCTGCCTGGCGCTTGTCGACCGTGTTTTCCGGGGTCATGCTGGTGGCACTTTACCTCACGCAGTCTCGCGGTCCCGAACTTGGCCTCGTCTTTGGTGCGCCCATTGCGTGGGTGGGCCAGACGCGCAAAGTCGCACGAAACGCGTTGCTGTTAGTCCTCGTCATGGCCGTCTCCCTGCCCGTTGCGTTCAAGGTTGTCAGCAGTTACGCCGAAGCAGGCGCGACAAGGGCGCCGGTCTCCGACGAGCAGGAGACCGCAGCCTATCGCATCATCATGGTCGGCATCTATCTGCCGTCCGCTGAGCACGGGGGCTTCTTCGGACAGGGCAAGGATTTTCCCAAGGTCGGCAAGTACATGTCGATCGATAACGAGTACCTGTTGGTCTGGCTGGAGCAGGGTTACCTCGGCCTTGGATCGCTTCTGATCGTGAGCTGCGGTACGATCCTGGCGCTGATCGAAGCCATTCGCTTCCGCGCAGCCGAACAAGATCGTGCGCTTGCCTACACGCTGCTTGGAGTCTTCGCCGCGATGCTGATCAACGTGGCAACCGTCTACCTCGGTCTTCAAGCTGAGGTCTTCTTCTTTGTGATCGTCGGTTGGGCGCAGACGCTCAAGGTCCGCCCGGCTGCGGAGCCGTATCCGAGTTTTCAGCAGGTGTTTACCTGAGGGTAATCGGGCCGGGCCATCTCCGCTCAAGCCTCAGTCAAACGCCTAAGAATCACCCGCACGCTCTCCGGATCCACCTTGTCGAAACCCTCCACAGCCAGCGAGGAGTCGGACCTCGATTGCCTGCTTTGCAGCGAGCCGTGGAAATGGGTCGCTCCGGTCTGCCGGGCCAGAGCCGCCGCGTTCTCCGGTCGTAATCCACCACCCACCGCCACATCGATCCGTCCAGCTGCCTGCTTTACGAGCGCAGCCAAGGCCTCGCTGCCCAGCACCGCATCGGCCTCCCCTCCGGAGGTAAGCACCCGGCGACATCCCGTCTCGATCACCTGTTCAAGCGCCTCTTCAAGCGAAGGCGTGCCATCGAAAGCGCGGTGGAAGGTTACCTCCATCGGTTGCGACAGCTCCACCAATCGGCTTGTTGCCTCAACATCCACGCATCCATCCGGCTGCAGCAGACCGAGCACCACCCCTGCGGCGCCCAGCGATCGTGCATGACGAATATCCTCCGCCATCACCTCGATCTCGGCTGCGGAGTAGACATAATCTCCACCGCGCGGGCGAATGAGCACATGCACCGGCAGGCCGCTACGGCTTACCGCTGCATGAATCAGCGCGTGGCTTGGCGTCAGCCCACCTTCGCTCAGGCCCGAGCATAGCTCGATGCGAGCGGCACCGCCCGGCTGCGCGGCGAGACATGCATCGATCGTCTCGGCGCACAGTTCGAAGATAATGTTTCGCATCATTCCTGGTCGTTCCCGTATGCAATGCTAAGGCAAGTGCAGGCTTGCTGCTCTTCTCGTGCAGCAGCGAGGCCGGAGAGCAAGAGGCCGGTTCGCTGCCGTTCGAGGCTGACGCCAGTCCGGACGCTGATCCTCGACGCTAGTAGTGGTAGCTGACCGAGAACTGCATGCGGCGTTCCGTGGAACGAATCGCTTGCTGGCTGACGATATGTCCGAAGGTGGAGTCGGTCACGTTCGTATCCGGGTTGCCGTAGCTGACGATGTTGAAGGCGTTGAACAGATCGTAACGGAAGGTGAACGTCTGCTCACGGAAGGTGTGGAAGTCTTTGAAAGCGGAGAAGTCTTCGTTGAAGTATCCCGGACCGCGCACCGACCCATTGCGCGAGGTGCCGTAGGTGTTCGGATCTGCCGGCCCGAACGCGCAGACTCCGTTGTCGACGCCCGGTGTGGTGCAGGGCGTAGCCGAGGGGTCGGTGCCAAACCAGTTGACGGGGCTCTGGTGAACAATCCTGAGCTTGCGGTACTGGTTCGCTCGGTCCTGCCCGTAGCTGTTCGAGTTGTTGCCCGGCCCGGTCACGGTCTCGGGAAAGCCTGAGTAATCCACCAGCGCCGTGCTGATCTTCCAGCCTCCAATCGCAAGGTCGGTAAGCCGGTTGGCGCCGCTCAGGTAGGTTCTGCCGCGGCCGAACGGCACCGCATACACCCCGGTCGCGGAGACGTTATGGCGGACGTCGTAGCCGGCCGGCCCGTAGTCGGCGGCACTGTCGTAGTAGTTCTGGAAGGCGCCGCTATAACCGTTCACTTGCAGGCCGTAGTTGCCAAGGCTGTTCGTCATGGCCTTGCCGTAGGTGTAGTTCACGGTAAACTCGAGCCCCTTCATGGCGCGCTGGCGCAGCACCGCTTCCAGCGCATTGAAGTTCATCATGGCGCGTGACTCTGTTATCAGCACTCCGCCGTTGCCGACATTCAGCAGCGTGTTGTTGTAGTACGGCGCGCTGGTCGGATCGGCAGGGTTGGTCTGCTGGTTGACGTTGCCGTAGTCTTCGATGTGCTGGCCGGTCTCGCCGATGTAGCCCACCTGCAGCGAGGTGGTGCGCGTCAGCGCGTACTCTGTCGTCAGGTTGAACTCCTGGATGTAAGCCGGCTGGATGTTCTGCGGGTAGGTGCTCAGCGAGCCGCTCAGGTTTACGCCCGTGGTCGGGAAGCCACTCTGCACCTGGTAGGATGTGCCGGGGGTCGTGGCGGTGGGGTAGTTGGGCGAGATGTTGATGGCCGCGATGAACGGCGTAATCGCAGTCAGTCGCTGGTTCGAGGAGTTGCCCTCGTAAAAGCTGGTTGCGCCATAGCCGCCGCGCACGACGAACTTTGGGCTCGCCTGGTAGGCGAAGCCGAGACGCGGCATCAACTGCCGATAGTTCGGCTGGTAGCATCCCCGGTTGGAGCACACTCCCGACCCCGCCGGCGCACCCGCCGGCACGGAGCCCGCGTAGATGTACTGTCCGGTGGCAAGGTCCACGTTGCCGGTCTTGTTGTGCTGCTCGATCCAGGGCTGGTCGAACTCGTAGCGGAGGCCGACGTTGAGCGTGAGCTTCGGAGTGGCTTTAATGTCGTCCTGGATGAAGCCGGCGGCGCGCCACTGACGCTGACCCACGTTGATGCTGCCTAACGTCACTTGCTCGGTGCTGACGCGATCGAGTACAAAGTCGGCACCGCCATAACCCTGGCCGTTGGTAACGCTGGTGTTGGGATTGCCCGAGAAACGCCCCGAGTAGTTGAACGATCCGAGGAAGCCATCGTTGTTGCTGGTCGGATAGTTGTTCTGATAACGAATCGCCTGCACGCCCATGCTCAACAGATGGCGTCCGCGCTGCCAGGTCACGTTATCGATGTAGCTGTAGGTGTTGTCCGTGACGCCGCCATCGAAAGCCGGAGTGCCGACATCGGAGAAGCCCGAGATGCCCTGGTTGCTGAAACCGGGATACGCCTGGTTCGGGAACGGAATGCCGACCTTCGCGTCGCCGTTCAAGCCGAACTGTCCGGTCGCATCGAAGGGCAGACCCTGATTCCACACGATGCGGGTAAAGCCGACTCGCGCCGAGTTGACCAGGGCGGGCGAGAAGACGTGCGTCCAGGTGGTTCCGAACAGCTTGGTCGGGTACAGATTGCTGCCCGGGAAGCTGATCGCAAGCGGTTGCCGCGAGCCGTCGTATGCCGTCGAGATCGACCAGAAGGCGCTGATGTGGTCGGCGTTGCGTGGCGCGTAGTCGATCTTGGCATCGCCCTGGTTGTTGGCGTTGAAGTCGCGGAAGGTGCCCACGTAGTTGTTCTGCGCGACGCCATCGGTGGGTGTCACGTTCGGCGTCGGATAGTACTGGGGGTTCGCTGCAAGGAACTGCGCGACAGGATTGGTTACCGGCACCTGGTTGTTGGCGTACGGTGCATAGTTGTTGCTCGGATCGTACAGTTGGATGGGCTGCGCCAGCAGGTACAGTGCAGAGAAGTCGCCCTTCAACATGGCGGGCGTAAGCACGCTCTGCGGCGAGGCTGAGCCGCCGTTATGATGCCGCGAGCCGAGATAGTCTACAAAGAAGAAGAGCTTATCGTGCCCGTTGAATAGGAACGGAATGCGGACCGGGCCGCCGAAGGTGGCACCGAACTGTGATTGCGAGAAGGTGTTTTTCGGCGAACCGTTGTAGTTGTTCACCCAGGAGTTGGCGTTGAACTTCTGATCCTGCTCATAGCCGTAGAACGATCCGTGAAACTGGTTCGTACCGCTCTTCAACACGCTCAGTATCCCGCCGCCGTTTACGTTTCCGTAGTCGGCGGGTGAGTTCGCGGTGAGCACCTTTACCTCGGCAAGCGCCTCGGGCGCGGGCGAGTACCCGATCAGGTTATTGAAGGTCTCGTTGGTGTCGATGCCGTCCAGCGTGTAGTTGTTCGCCTGGGCGCGATTGCCGTTGATGTTCGGCGTATCGGTGTACTGGGTGCTGCGCTCGATGCTCGTCGTTCCGGAGGTGCCGGCGGTATCCACCGAGCCAGGCATGTAGAGGGTGAGCGCGGAGAAGTCGAGCCCGTTCAGCGGGAGATTCGCGATCGTATTCGCGGTGAAGACGTTGCTCAAGGTCGCATTCGTCGTGTTCAGAATCTCTGCCGATTCCGCGGCAACATCGACGCTCTGCTGCGTGGCCGCTGCGCCCAGCGTCGCGTTGATCTTCACGCTTTGCGCGATCTCAAGCGCGAACGGGTCGAACTTTCTGGAGGCGAATCCAGCCGCATCGATCTCCACGGTGTACTCGCCGATGGGCAGAAAGCGCAGCGTGTAGACGCCCTGCGCGTTGGTGGTGGTGGTCGACTTCACGCCGGTTCCCACGTTCGTTGCGATCACCGTCGCGTTCGGCAGCAGGGCGCCGCTCGCGTCCGTCACCTCGCCGGTAACCGAACCGGTTACAGTTTGCGCCATCGCCAAATGCCCGGAGAAGATCGTTGTGGCAGCCAGTACCATTGGCAGCGTTGCGACGTGAAATGAACGGAACTTCATGAATTTTCCTCCGGGGCGTGCGCAGGTGCGGAACCATGGCAGGCCGCGACACGCTCCGATGTGCGTCGCGACTGGCCTGATGTTCCGCGTGAATTGAGGTTGAGACTAGGGGTCAGGGAGAGAGAGTGTCAAGAAAAATTTCATTTGTTTGCAATCTTTTTGTTACTTTCTGCAAATTTTTGCAATATTTGTTTTGACCGGAGCAGTTCGACGTCAGGTAACGTTGTTTGAATACGAGGGATTTCGGTATGGCCATCAAGCAGGATCGCACCAAGCAGATCCTTCATCTGCTGCTGCAAAAGGGGAAAGGGAGCATCGAAGAACTCGCCGGCGCGGTGGGGGTTTCGCCGGCAAGCGTACGCCGCGACCTGATCAAGCTGGAGGAGCGCGGCCTGGTCAACCGGACGCACGGCGGCGCCGAAGTCGCCGGCAAGATCGACTACGAACCCTTCCGCTTCGACGCAGCCTATCCTCTGCGCGAAGAGCGCTTTGCTGACGAGAAGCGCCGCATCGGCCTGGCAGCGGCCGGCATGGTCGAAAAAGGCGACACCATCGCGCTCTCACCCGGCACGACCACTACGCAGATTGGCCGCAGCCTGCGCCACGTCGAAGGCATTCATATCGTCACCAGCGCAGTGAACATCGGCATGGAGCTTTCAAGCCAGCCGAACCTGGACGTCACCCTGACCGGCGGCGCGGTTCGCTGGCCGGGCTCGTTCTCCATGGTCGGCGTTACGGCGCTCGATTCCGTGCGCCGCCTCTTCTTTGAAAAGTGCTTCCTCGGCGTCTGCGGCATTCACCCGCTGCACGGCGTCACCGTCATTCAATCCGATGAAGCGCTCATCCTGGGCGAGATGGTGAGACACGCCAAGCAGGTAATCGTCGTCGCCGACTCCAGCAAACTCGGCATGATCAGCGCCATCCAGGTATGCCCCACCAGCCAGGTCGATACGGTGATTACCGACGACGGCGCGGAACCCGCCACGCTCGAAGCATTTCGCGAGGCGAATATCCGCGTCGTTCTGGTGTAAATCGGCGCATCCACGCCGGCTAATACGGCTAGCGCTTATCCGGGATTCCCGCCCAGATGCCGGGGTCTTCCTGGCCGAGAACCCAGGAGCAGATGCTCTCCAGGCCGTTCTGCTTCGCCAGCTCGTACCGGTCGCGGAAGGCGCGCTCGTTGGTGTAGAACACCCACTCGCGCATCTGGTCGCGGTAGAAGTAGAACCACGGCGTGTGGTCGTCGTCGTCCCACTGCTCCTTGCCGCCGTAGGTGTCGCGCAGGTAGATCACGTTGCGGCCGGAGATGTAGTCGGCCGTGGGGTTCGGCGTCTTTTTCTCGTTGTCGAGCCCGGGGTCGCCCGTGTACCAGCGATAGCCGTAGGCTGCGATGCCGAGCGAAAGCTTCTCCTTCGGCACGAACTTCAGCGCGTAGTCCATGTTCTCTTTCGTCCAGATCCAGCCGCCGACGGGTCCGGGCATGGTCCAGTGGGTGTGCTGGTCGTAGGTCATCAGGCAGATGGTATCGACCGACTCGCCGAGCGCCTTGAGGTCATAGCCCAGGCGCCACTCCTCGAAGATCCATTTGCTGAAGGCGGTCTCGCCCGCGTGGCCGGGCGCGTTCGGCACGACGTCGATCTGCACCTGCAGGTGCTCGGCGTGCAGCGCATCCGCGACCTTCTTCACCAGCGCGGAGAGCGCATCCTTGTCGGTCCACATGACGTCTTCCATGTCCAGGTTGACGCCGTCGTACCCGTTATCCTTGCACTCGCGAAGAAAGGATTGGATCATGGCGTCCTGCGCCTTCGGGTCAGTGGCCAGCGCGTGAAACTTCACGTGATCGAAGATGGCGAACAGGGGGATCAGCGTAACGTGGTCCTTCTTGATCTCCTTCAGCAGCACCGGCTGCGGCTCGCCGCTCACCAGCCCATCGCCATCGATCTGGTACCAGGTGGGCGAGATGATGTCGATCTTGTTGTGGTGCGCCATAAACGACTGGACCGCATCGGCATCGTTGCCCATCCAGAACTCGGTTTTCTGCGCGTGCACTGCTGCGCTCGAGAGCGCACAAAGTCCTGCCAAGGCCATCCATCGGAATCGCATGTTGTCTATCCTCGTAATCGACTGTTCGCCGAAATAAGCCGGCGTTTTCTGGATGCGAAGAGCCACCGCGTCCTGTATAGTGAGCATTTTAGCACCAAACGATCAAACCTATCGTTTCCTAAGAAGGATTCCGCAAGAAGGATAACGCTCCGATGATGAGAACCTGCCGTTCCTCGCACGCTTCCCCGGGCCGTACAGCACGGGCCGGCTTCCGCTGCCTCTGCTTGTTTGCCGGCGGCTTTACGGCAATGCTCCCGGCCTCGGCGCAGGCAGGCCCTCACCTGATTCCGCAACCGCGCGAGAGCCATCTCGCGGGTCACGTCATCCTCCACTCGCTGACGGTAGTGGTGGCCAGTGGAGATGCGGAAGACTTCTTCGCCGCCTCGAACCTGGAAGATGCGGTGCGGCAACAGGGCGTACTCGTCGCGCCAAAGGCTGGTGCGGTCGATCTCGTCGTCACGCTCTTGCGGCAGAACTCCGCAGCCGCGGAAAAAGCGCTCAAAGACGAGCATCTCGCGTTTGACCCCGCGATGGACGCCGAAGGATACGTCCTCATCGCGCACCCGGGCGGCGTGGACGTGATCGGCAAGACCTCCGCCGGCATCTTCTACGGCGTGCAGACGCTGAAGCAGATGATCGAACGCACGAACGGCCAGGCCAGCCTTTGGGCCGGCACGGTGCGCGACTGGCCGGCGATGAAGACGCGCGGAATCTCGGACGATCTCTCGCGTGGGCCGTTTCCCACGCTCGCCTTCATGAAGCACCAGTTGCAGGTGCTCGCCGCGTACAAGGTGAATCTCTACTCACCCTACTTCGAGCACACGCTGGAGTATTCGAACCAGCCGCTGGCCGCGCCGCCGGGCAGCTCCCTTACCCGCGCCGAATCGCAGGAGCTCGCCGCCTACGCCGCAAGCCTGCACATCATGGTCGTTCCGGAGCAGGAGGCGTTCGGCCACCTGCACCATGTGCTGCAGTACGAGAAGTTTTCGGACCTGGCCGAGACGCCGCATGGCCACGTGCTCGCTCCTGGCCAGACCGGCTCGATGCCGTTGATCAAGAGCTGGTTCACGCAGATCGCGCAGGACTTCCCCAGCCCGTACCTGCACGTGGGCGCCGATGAGACCTTCGAGCTTGGCACCGGGCGCACGAAGGCCGATGTCGAAAAGCGCGGCCTTGGCCCGGTCTACGCCGACTTCCTGACCTCCATCCACACCGCGCTTGCTCCGCTCGATCGCCGCCTGCTCTTCTGGGGCGATGTCGCGTGGAACGATCCTTCGGCAGTCGAAGGGCTGCCGAAGGACATGGTCGCGATCCCATGGGTGTACTGGCACGAGGATAACTACGACGGCAACATCACGGCCTTCAAGAAAGCCGGCATCGAAACCTGGGTGGCACCGGGAGACGCCAACTGGAGCGTCGTCTACCCGAACCTCGCCGGCGCCTTCGACAACATCTCCGGCTTCGTTGAATCCGGCCAGCGCCTCGGCAGCACGGGCGAGCTGACCGCCGTTTGGAACGATGACGGTGAAGGACTCTTCAACGAAGACTGGACCGGCGTGCTCTTCGGCGCGGCCGCCGCATGGCAGCCGGCGAAGATCGCCAGCGCCCCGTACCTCGCCAACTTTGGCAGCGACTTCTACGGCGACACCACCGGCACCATCGACCAGGCGCTCGCCGAGATCATCGCCGCCGAGAGCTTCATCGACACCTCCGACACCGCCTTCTGGGTCGACCCCTGGAGCCCCGAAGGCATCGCCACAGCCGCAAAGCTTCGCGACAAGATTCCCGCCGGACGTCTGCACGCCGAGCACGCCATCGAGCTGATCGAAACGGCCATGGCGAACGAGCCCGATCTGCGCGAGCGCGAGGCCCTGAAGGCGATGGAGCTGGGCGCGCGCCGCATCGACTTCACCGGCATGAAGTTCCAGCTGGCCGAAGAGATGGAGGCGGCCTACGCCAGTGCCTACGCCGCGCGCGACGACGAGAAGCACCAGACCGCGACGCGCGACCTGCTCGACTCCATCAGCAGCATGAACGGCCGCTGCCAGGACCTGCGCGATGCCTACTCCATGCTGAAGAATCTGTATCGAGACACCTGGCTCGCCGAGAACCGTCCGTATTGGCTGGATAACGTGCTCGTCCGCTACGATCTGCGGATTCAGCTATGGCAGCAGCGTGGTGAAAAACTCGAGCAGCTGGAGCAGGACTGGCAGAACAAGAAAGGTTTCGCAACCGCTGCCGACGCCGGAATCCCCACACCGCCGCCAGCCAACTGAAGCGCTGCCGCGCGTAACCAATAGGCTCAACCCATGGATAGAGGACGCATGATCTCAACTCTCCGCTCGCCCCTGAGAACCCTTGCCGCCGCAGCTGTGCTGCTTGCGTCCTGCGCGCCGTTATCTGCACAGAACGCCGTCGATCTGAAGCCCTCGCCGCAGCAGGTGGCATGGCAGGATCTTGAGTTCGGCGTCATCCTTCACTTCGGCCCCAACACCTTCCTCAACCAGGAGTGGGGCGACGGCACCGCCAGCCCCAGGGTCTTCAACCCCACGCAGTTCAATCCCGACCAGTGGATGAAGGCCATCAAAGCATCGGGCGCCACCTACGTCGTCTTCGTCGCCAAGCATCACGACGGCTTTACCCTGTGGCCCACCGGCCAAACTGATTACAGCGTGAAGAACAGCCCGTTTGAAGGCGGCAAGGGTGACGTCGTCCGCGATGTCGCGAAAGCAGCCCGCGCGAACGGCCTCAAGTTCGGCGTCTACCTCTCGCCCTGGGATCGCCACGACCCGCGCTACAAGGATCCCGCGGCGTACGACAAGTACTACCTCTCCGAACTTGACGAACTGGCCAGCAACTATGGCGACCTCGTCGAGTTCTGGCTCGACGGCGCCGGCAGCACCGGCCGCACCTACGACTTCGCCACCATCATCTCGCGCCTGCGTACCTACCAGCCGAATACCATCGTCTTCGCCGACACCAGCCTCTTCGAGTACGGCGACGCACGCTGGGCGGGCGACGAATCCGGCTCCATCGAGTACGAGAACTGGAACGTCATCGATCGCCACGGCTACCTGCGCTGGCGCCCTGTCGAGGTCGATACGCCCCTGCGCGCCTACCACTGGTTCTGGCACCCGCACGACGACGCCTCTCTCAAATCGACCAAGGACCTCGTCTTCAGCTACGAGAACTCGGTCGGCCACGGCGGCCAGTGGATGCTCGGCGTCGCGCCCAACGACAAGGGCCTGCTCGACGACTCCGACGTGGCCCGCCTGCGCGAGCTCGGCGCCGCACTGAAGAGCCGCTACGCGAACAACCTCGTCAAAGATCATCTACCCTCGGACGACAACACCTCGCGCGCGCTCGATGGCGACCCCGACACGTTCTGGAGCGCACCCGCCGGCTCACGCTCCGCCACGCTCGAGGTGAAGCTGCCGAAGCCCGTCACCTTCGACCACGCGCTCACGATGGAGTGGCTGAACGAAGGGCAGCACGTCGAAAAATATCGCCTTGAAGTCTGGCGCGGCGGACACTGGGAGACGATCGTCGAAGACCAGGCCATCGGCCATAAGAAGATCGATTCGTTCGCGCCCGTCACCGCGCAGCGCATCCGTCTCAACATCGTCTCAAGTGCCGGCGACGCCCGCATCCGCGAGTTCCAGCTCTTTTCCGTCGGTGCGGCAGCGGACGCAGCGTCGAAGTAAAACGCTAGCGCAGAAGCTCCGGGTGGGTCGTGGCAAGGGTGACGATCAGCTCGCCGAACAACGAGTTCGCCCACGCGAACCACGCGCGCGTGAAGTTGGTGGCATCGTCTTTGAAGTAGCTCTCGTGCATGAAGCCGGTGTTGACGGACGAAGCCTTCAGCATGGCGAGTGAACGGGCGATCTCTGCGGAGCTGTTGCTGGTGAGCGCGTAGATCATCTGCGACATCGGCCAGATCATGTCGCGCCCTTCGTGCGGGCCGCCGATCCCTTCACCTGCCGTGCCCGCGAAGAACCACGGATTGCGCGCACTCCACACGAACGCCCGCGTCCGAGCATAGAGCGCCGCATCGGGCGAGCTTTTGAGATACGGGAGCCCCAGCAAGCTCGGCACGTTCGCGTCATCCATCAGCAACTGGCTGCCAAAGCCATCGACCTCGTAGGCCCAGATCGTTCCCTCTGGCAAGGTCGCAATCGCGTGCCCGCGCAGCGCAGCCTCAACCTCGGCGGCAAGCGCCTGTGCCTCGTTGGCGAGCGCCGCGTCGTGCAGCACCGCGTTGGCCATCTCCGCAAGCTGCCGCAGCGAAGTCACCGCGAAAAGATTAGCCGGAACAAAGAACGGAAACGTGCAGGCATCGTCCGACGGGCGGAACCCCGAGGCGATCAGCCCTACCGGATTCACAGGATTGCCGAAACCCTTTTCCGGCAGCGTCTCGGTCGGCGTCAAGGAGAGGCGCTGAAAGTGGTATGGCCCCAGCCCATGCTTCCGCTGCTGCACCCGCATCGTCTGCACTACCAGCGTCATCGCGGCCTTCCACTGCCCGTCGAACGGGCTGGTGTCGCCGGTCTTTGTCCAGTAGCCATGCGCCAGGCGGATCGGATAGCAGAGCGAGTCAAGCTCGTACTTGCGCTCGCCCACGCCCTGCTTCATCTCGGTCTTATCGTTGACGCTCCAGCTCAACGGCGGTGCATTCAGGTCGGCCATAAAAGCGTTCGCATACGGATCGATTAGCAGGCAGCGCGTCTGCCGCCGAATGACGCCCGCAAGCAGCTCGCGCAGCGGGCGATCCTGTCTGGCAAGCGGGAGATACTGCCAAACCTGCGCCGAAGAATCGCGCAACCACATCGCCGGAATGTCGCCGGTGATCACCGCCGTATCCGGCTTGCCGTCGAAGGTTCCCGGCATCACCGTCGTGTTCAACGTGTTCGGGAAGCAATCGGTAAAGAGCCGTGCGAGCTCCGGATCGCCAATCCGCGACCTGACCCGCACCATCAGCTGCTCGACCGCCTCACTGCGAAAACGTCGATCCTGCGGGCTTGGACGCCCCGTAAGCGCAGACGCTGCCTGCTGCGCGCACACGATGCTTCCGCCCGAAAACAAGCCTGCGGAGGCAGCGCCGATGCCGCGCAGAACCTGCCTCCGGTTCCATGGTTGAACGTTCACGGTTTCAGCCTACTACAACGGTCGCCGGTGCCCGGAATGTTCAATTACAATCGATACAGTCAATCGGATGCCATTTCCGGGCCGATCCGCTGGAACGATTGGGCACACAGGAGCCGGCAACCATGATCTCTCGGAGAAGCTTTTTGCAACAGACCGCAGGCACGGTCGCTGTGTCGTGTATGCCAGCCGCCGCGCTCGCGTTTGATGGATCGAAGGGCGATGAGCCCATCGACTGGGTCGACCAGCGCATCGGCACCGGGGGCCATGGCCACTGCTTTCCTGGTGCGGCGGTTCCTTTCGGCGCGGTGCAACTGAGCCCCGATACCTACGACGACGATTGGGACTGGTGCTCCGGCTACTACCGCGCGGACGCCTCCATCATGGGCTTCAGCCACACCCACCTCAGCGGCACCGGCTGCGGCGACCTGCTCGACTTCCTCGTCATGCCCGGCACCGGCCCGGTGAAGCTCGTACCCGGCACGCGCGCGAACCCGGAACTTGGCTACCGCTCGCGCTTCAACCACGACGACGAAACCATGACCCCGGGCTACTACTCCGTGCTGCTGAAGGACTCCGGCATCCGCGCGGAGTTGACCGCGACCGAGCGCACCGGCCTGCATCGTTACACCTTTCCGAAGAGCGACGAAGCCTGGATCGTGCTGGACCTGCAGCACTGCTACGGCGGCGCTAAAAACGTGACCTCGGCAGAACTTTCGGCGCCCGCTGCGGACACTCTCGCGGGCGGCCATATCACCTCGGCCTGGGGCGCAAATCGCCACGCGTACTTCTCGCTGCAGCTCTCAAAAAAGCCGGAGCGCATCGTCTTTTACAGCAACGACCAGGAAGTTCCCGCGACCGCCGGTTCGCTGCCCGCCCCGCTGACCGGAACCAACCTGAAGTGCGTACTGCACTTCAAGACCAAAGCCCGCGAAGTCGTCCTCATCAAGACCGGCATCTCCGGCGTGAGCGCCGACAATGCCGCCGCCAACCGCGAGCATGAAATCGCCGACTGGAACTTCAACGGAGTTCGCAAGCAGGCTCTCGACAAGTGGAAGGCCCAACTCGGCAAGATCCAGGTTAAATCCAGCAACGAGAGCCACAAGCGCGTCTTCTACACCGGGCTCTATCACATGTCGCTCGGCCCCAGCCTCTTCGACGACGTCGACGGGCGCTACCGCGGCATGGACAACGAGATCCACCAACTGCCCACCGGCCGCCGCAACTACACCACCTTCTCCTGCTGGGATACCTACCGCGCCGCGCACCCGGCCTACACGCTGCTCGAGCCCGAGCGTGTGCCGGACTTCGCCAACGCGCTCGTCACCATGGCCGACCAGAGCCCGGCCGGCATGCCGGTCTGGCCGCTGCAGGGGACCGAGACAGGCACCATGACCGGCTACCACTCGGCCGCCATCATCGCCGAAGCCATCAACAAGGGCTTCCCCGGCATCGACCAGGAGCTTGCTTACAAGTGCATGATGAAGCGCGCCATGGTGGACGACTACCGCGGCCTCGGCTACTACCGCAAGCTGCACTTCATCCCCGCCGACCTCGAAGAAGAATCCGTCTCGAAGACCTTTGAGTACTGCTACGACGACTGGGCGATCGCGCACGTCGCACGCAAACTCGGCCACACAGAGGACGCCGCGTTCCTTGTCAACCGTTCCAGCAACTGGAAGAACTACTACGATCCGTCCACCAGGTTCATGCGGCCGAAGCTCGCCGATGGCAGCTTCACCTCGCCCTTCAACCCCATTGACCTCGGCCACTCCACCAAGTGGCGCGATTACACGGAATCGAACGCGTGGCAGACGACCTTCGGCGTCCAGCACGATCCCGCCGGCCTCATCGACCTCTTCGGCGGACGCACCCCGTTCTTGGCCAAGCTGGATGAGCTCTTCACCACTGCCTCAACGCTGCCCGCCAACGCGCCGCCGGATATCGCCGGCCTCGTCGGCCAGTACGCCCACGGCAACGAGCCCTCGCACCACATTGCCTACCTCTACGTCTACGCAGGCGCGCCATTCAAAACCCAATTCCGCGTCCGCATGTTGATGGAGACCATGTACTCGCCCACGCCCGACGGCATCGCGGGCAACGAAGATGTCGGGCAGATGTCCGCGTGGTACTTGCTCAGCGCGCTCGGCTTCTACTCGGTCGATCCCGTAAGCGGCAACTACATTCTCGGTTCGCCGCTGTTCGAACGCGCCTCGGTGGACCTCGGCAACGGCAGGAACCTCGTCATCGACGTCCAGCGCACCGACCCAAGCCATGCTTACATCCAGTCCTTCGCGATCAACGGACAGGCGGTCAATCGCGCCTGGTTCAACCACAGCGAAATCGCTCAGGGCGCAACCCTCACCTTCGTCATGGGCCCCGCGCCGAACGCGAACTTTGCCTCAACGCCAGACACTGCGCCGCCCTCGCTGACCCTTTAGCCTGTGAACAAATGGTGCGTGGTGCGGGCGAATCGTCGATTTCAGGACGAATCGCCCGTGCCTCGCACTTGCCTTTGCGCGACCGCATCTGGAACACTAAAGGCCCATGCGCAAACCACTCATCGCCGGCAACTGGAAGATGTACAAGACGCCCCGCGAATCGCTTGCCTTCCTTGATGCCTTTCTCCCGCTGGTGGACGGCCATACGCGTGACGAGATTGGCCTCTTTCCCACCATGTCCTCGCTCGGCTACGTGCTCGACCGCATTCACGGCACCAACGTCTTCGCCGGCGCGCAGACCATGCACTGGATGAACGAGGGCCCGTACACCGGGCAAACCTCACCCACCATGCTTGCAAGCATCGGCTGCACCCACGTGCTGCTCGGCCACTCCGAGCGCCGCATCTACGCGCACGAGACCGACGACATGGTCAACTGGAAGCTCAAAGCCGCCATCGGCCACGACCTCACCCCCATCGTCTGCGTCGGCGAGACGCTCGACAAGCGACAGACCGGCCTCACCGAAGCCGTGCTCCGCTGGCAGATCGCCTGCGCGCTCAACGGCGTCGAGCCCGAAGGCTCCGACAAGCTGGTCATCGCGTACGAGCCCGTCTGGGCCATCGGCACCGGCTCCACCGCCACGCCCAGCCAGGTGCAGGATGCCCACCGCATCATCCGCTTCGAAGTCGGCGAGCGCATCGGCCACGAACGCGCCGCGAAGATCCGCATCATCTACGGTGGCAGCGTCAAGCCGGAGAATACCGCGATGCTGATGGCGCAGCCGGACATCGACGGCGCCCTCGTCGGCGGCGGATCGCTCGACGCAGAGACCTTCAGCAAAATCGTCAAGTATCCCCGCCCGTAGCAGGCGTTCGTCCGAACGCGGCGGGGACGTGTATTGTGTTGCGTGTGAACGAGAACGCCGAAGCAACCACGCTCAATCGAAGGTCCCTGCTCAAATCCACCACCGGCGCCGCCATGCTGCCGCTGGCCGCTGCACTCGCCCCCTGGCTCTCCGCGAAAGCGCAGACGAAGCCTGCCTCCGCGAACATCGGCTCAACACCAGCCCAGCGTAAACGCTGGGTGGCGCTCGCCGAATCGCTCAAGCCCACGCTGCACGAGACCGTTCAGCAGCCGATCTCGATCGTTCGCCCGGTCGCCGACCCATCGCTCTACCTGCGCTGGCGCATGGAGCCCGAAGCGCCCGGCGCCGATCTCCCCAAGCGTCTGCTCCACAAGGGCGACACCTTCATCCTCGACTTCGGCGGACACCGCACCGGCAACTTCGCCTTCCGCCTGGTCGGCGAGGGCATGTCCGTCGACGCACCCGCGCGCCTGCGCCTCACCTTCGGCGAGGTGCCCGGTGACGTCGCCGAGCCACTCTACCCCTACAAAGGCCAGCTCAGCAGCTCGTGGCTACCCGAAGATACGATCACCGTCGACTACCTGCCGCAAGTCGTCCGCATGCCGCGCCGCTACGCCTTCCGCTACGTCAAGGTCGAGGTCATTGACACCTCTCCCAACTTCGGCGTGCGCTTCTTCGACACCCATGCCATCGCGCTCAGCTCCGCCACCAACGAGCCGGCGCCGCTGCCCGCGACCGCACCGCCCTGGGTGAAGCGTGTCGACGAAGTCAGCCGCGCCACGCTGCGCGATTGCATGCAGACCACCTTCGAAGACGGACCGCGCCGCGACCAACGCCTCTGGATCGGCGACCTGCGCCTGCAGGCGCGCGCCAGCTACGTCACCTTCCCGAACCACGATCTGGTAAAGCGCTGCCTCTACCTGTTTGCGGGGCTGCCGCGTGAAAGCGACGGCCTGCTGCCCGCGTGCGTCTTCGAGAAGCCCACGCCCAGCACCACCGGCACCTTCATCGTCGACTACGCAGCCCTCTACTGCGCCATCGTCCTCGACTACGCCCGCGCCACCAACGACCTCGCCGCGGCGCGCGAGCTCTGGCCGGTTGCTTACCGCCAACTGGAACTGTTGCTCGCCAATGTCGACGCCGACGGCCTCTTCCAGCCGCCCAAGGGTTACTGGGTCTTCATCGACTGGAACATGAAGCTCGACCGCACCGCCGCCATCCAGGGCCTGCTCATCTACGCGGGCCGCCAGCTCGTCGAACTCGCCCGCCTCACCGGCAACCAGGCGCAGGTGGCCGGCTATCCCGCGCTGCTCGACAAGATGTCCGCCGCCGGCTACGCCGCCTTCTACGACAAGTCGCTGAAGGTCGCCGTCAGCGGCTCCGACCGCCAGATCTCCTGGGCCTCGCAAGCGTGGCTCACGCTCGGCGGTGTCCTGCCCAAAGCCGAAGCCGCCGAAGCTCTGCGCCGCGCCGTCATCGAAAGCAAAACCGCAACCCAGCCCACCACGCCGTACCTCTACCACCACGTCGTCGAGGGCATGGTCGAGTGCGGCATGCGCACCGAAGCCCTCGCCCTCATCCAGCAATACTGGGGCCTCATGGTCAACGACGGCGCCGACACCTTCTGGGAGGCGTTCGACCCCGCGGATTCCACCTTCTCACCCTACGGCGACATCCACATCAACAGCTTCTGCCACGCCTGGAGCTGCACTCCAACCTGGTTCTTCAGGAGCCAAAATCTTGGCATCGCGTAGCCGACGCTTCGAGGTACGCCCGCACCATCACCTTCAACTCCCGCTCCAGCGTAGCCATCGTCGACCGCGTCACGCCCCGCTCCAGCATGCTGCGGCTTACACCGGCCATCGCACTCAGCAGCGTGGACGCCACCAGGCCGGCGTTCCCCAGCGTGACGCCCTCAGCCGACTCGAACAGACTCGTCATCGCCTTCGTCGCCCGCGCGTGCATGCCGCGTGCAATTCGCTTGCCCTCCACATCGTCGCTGATGGCGTAGAGCACCGCGCTCGCATCGATGTGCCGGAACTTCGCCTGCACAAACGCCGTCGTAACGCGCTCCGCCATCTCTGCAAGCGTCGCTCCTCGCGCCCTCAGGCACGCAGCTTCGACCGCATCCGCCACCTGGTCAAGATGCTTCTTCAGCAGCGCCTGCAGCAGGGAGTTCTTGTTCGGGAAGTACTGGTACAGCGTTCCCACCGAAACGCCGGCCCGCTGCGCAATCTTTGTCGTCGTCAGCTTCAGCTTGCCTTCCTGCAGCAGAACCTGAACGGTCGCCTCCAGGATGGCTTCGACCGACGCGGTCGAACGCGCCTGCTGCGGCGTCTTTCTTGGCTCAAACTGCAATGCGGCGGCTCTGCCCAAATGCGAACTCCAAACCTGAAGCTTTCTTCATCCAATCCCAAGTAGTTTAGAGGAGATCGGCACATGAGCGCACACAACAACCTCGGGGGAACCTTCACCTTCCCCGGAACCACCCTCACCGTCCAGCGCATGGGATACGGCGCCATGCAGCTCGCCGGCCCGCATGTCTTCGGCCCACCCAAGGATCGCGACGCCGCCGTAGCCGTCCTCCGCGAAGCCATTGCCAGCGGCGTCGACCACATCGACACCAGCGACTTCTACGGCCCGCACGTAACCAACCAGATCATCCAGGAAGCCCTACACCCGTACCCGAAGAACCTGACCATCGTGACCAAGGTCGGCGCCAGGCGCGGTAACGACGGCTCGTGGATCATGGATAGCTCCGCGTCGTTCCTGCGCGAGTCGGTCGAAGACAACCTCCGCAACCTGGGGTTGGATACCCTGCCCATCGTCAACCTGCGCCTCGGAGCCGTGCAGCGGCCGGACGACAAATCCATCGCCGAGCCGCTGACTGCGCTCGCTCAGCTTCAGGCTGAAGGACTTGTCCAGCACATCGGCCTCAGCACCGTCTCGGCCGCGCAGTTTGAGGAAGCGCGCTCCATCGCGAAGATCGTCTGCATCCAGAACTTCTATAACGTGGCGAACCGCGAAGACGACGCCTTCATCGATAGCCTGCAAACCGAAGGAGTCGCCTACGTCCCGTACTTCCCCCTCGGCGGCTTCAACCCGCTGCAATCGTCTACGCTCGACGAGGTCGCAGCCGACCTTAATGCAACTCCCATGGCCGTGGCGCAGGCGTGGCTGCTGCAACGTTCACCCAACATCCTGCTCATCCCCGGCACATCATCCGTCGCCCACCTGCGCGAAAACCTCGCAGCGGCGACGCTTCAGCTCCCACCCGAAGCCCTGCAAAGACTGGACAGCATCGGCAGATCCAACGCTTAGGGCCTTGCCACAACCATCAGAAAGCCTCACGCAGAAAGCGCAGAAAAGTGCGCAGATTGACGCCGCTACCCGCGAAAATCTGCGTACTTCCCTGCGCTCTCCGCGCGAGGCCTTAGTTCTTACAACTCCAGCCGGCTGTCATCAATCGCCAGCCGCACATTGCCATCCGACTTCGCCAGCCGCCGCACCGCTTCCATCTTGTCCACGTTTGCCTTCAGCATCACCACCGCAATCGGAATCGACTTGCCCGCCGACTTGATCGTCCGGATCGCCGTCTCCCGATCGATCCCGCAAACCACCATCAGCACCCGAATCCCGCGCTCGACCAGCTTCGCGTTCTTCATGTGCACGTTTACCATCAGGTTCTCGTACACATAGCCGAGCCGCGTCATCGCGCCGGTCGTAATCATGTTCAGAATCATCTTCTGCGCGCTCGAAGCCTTCATACGGGTCGACCCCGAGATCACCTCTGGCCCAACCTCCGCCACGACCACCGTGTCCGATACATCCGCCAGCGGCGTGTGCTCATTGCACACCACGCAGGCCGTCTTCGCGCCGCGCGCGCGCGCATACTCCACCGCGCCCACAACATACGGCGTACGCCCCGAAGCCGAAACCCCGATCACGATATCCTTCCGCGTCGGCCGCCGCCGCGCGATGTCGCGCTGCCCGATCTCCGGCGAATCCTCGTTCACGTCCGAAGCGCTCGCGAGCGCCTTCGGCCCACCAGCCATGATGTACTGAACCTGTGCCGGCGTGGTCGAGAACGTCGGCGGGCACTCGCTGGCATCGAGCGATGCGATCCGTCCGCTCGAACCAGCGCCCACGTAGATCAGCCGGCCGCCATCCCGCAGCGAACGCGCCACAGTATCGATCACCACGGCAATCTCCGGCAGCGCCTTCTTCACCGCGGCGGCCACCTTTGCATCTTCATGCGCGATGATGCGCGCGATCTCGAGCGCCGACTTGGTATCGAGACCCTGCGACGCGACGTTGGGACTCTCCGTCGTCAGCGACGAAAGGTCGTCAAGGCCGCGATAGGTGGAGTGTTTTTCCAGTTTTTCCGGCCGCTGCGGCCGTTCAGACGAGGGTGGCTCGGTCATCGTGAGGGTTGCCATAGCTATTGCTTCCGGTTCGCTTTCCGGGCTTTTGGCCCGTCTGTCCTATAGTAGACCGTCGGTGGGCATGATGCACCAAAAATGGTGCCTCCGCAAGAGCCCTTCCATGGTTGTTAACGAATCTCAACAAAAAACTGGATGTTAAACCGCTTTACCGTTCTCGACCCCTTTGCGCCGCGGCTCCGGAGTGTGCGATTCTCGGTACATGAGCGTCTAACCTTTTGGGCTAACAGGATTTGATGCAGGAAACGCACGAACAACCCACCGGGAAAACTCCACCCGCTTCACGCGGCACCAACCTCCGCGCCTGGGTGCGCGACCTTCTCATCTCCATCATCGCCAGCGCCATCATCATCACCTACTTCTACCAGCCGGTCCGCGTCGAAGGCACCTCCATGCTGCCGAACCTCGAAGACCAGGACCGCCTCTTCATCAACAAGATGGCATTCCGCGTCGGCGAAATTCACCGCGGCGATGTCGTAGTCTTCAAGTACCCCAAAGACGAAACGAAAAGCTACATCAAGCGCGTCATCGCGCTGCCCGGCGACCGCGTCCGCATCGACCACGGCCGCGTCTACGTCAACGACCGCTACCTGCCCGAGCCCTACGTCCCCGCCCGCTTCGAAGACGACCGATCGGAATCCGAGATGCGCATCCCCGCCCACGAATTCTTCGTCCTCGGCGACCACCGCAACATCTCCTCCGACAGCCGCGAATTCGGCCCCGTCAACCGCGACCTTATCTACGGCAAAGCCGCCTTCGTTTACTGGCCCATGGACCAGGCCGGCGTCGTCCACTAGCGCCGCCCCCACCTAAACGCCGAACCGCCTAGACGGATCAAAGAAATAAGAGACGGATCGTCACACTGTCTATCTGAGATTCGGCTTTCGGCTCCTCCATGAGCTTTAGCAATTGTGATCATCCGTTCTTCATTCTTCTTATCCGTGTAGGCGTTTCGCACATCCAGCCACACGAACCATCTGAGTAGCCCCGTCCACCCGCATTTCCTCGTTACTCCTCGGTAAACTATTGCGATGGACAAATTTGTCGTACGCGGCGGAAACCCTCTTCTCGGCACCATCAAAGTCTCCGGAGCCAAAAACTCCGCGCTCCCCTGCATGGCCGCCGCCATCCTCACCGAGGGTGAGGTCGTCCTGGAAAACATCCCGCAGGTGCAGGACATCGAGACCGAGCGCAAGCTGCTCGTCGCCATGGGCGGCGAAGTCCAGCTCGGCTACGGCCGCGCGCAGCACCGCACCGTCATCAAGTGCGCCGTGCTCTCAGACCCCGTCGCCAAGTACGAGATCGTCAAGACCATGCGCGCGTCCTCGCTCGTGCTTGGCCCGCTCATCGCCCGCACCGGCATGGCGCGCGTCGCGATGCCTGGCGGCTGCGCCATCGGCGGCCGGCCCATCGATCTGCACCTCAAGGCGCTTGAAGCCATGGGCGCGACCATCACCCAGGATCACGGCTACCTCGAAGCGCGCTCGCCGAACAACGGCAGCTCTCCGCTCAAAGCCGCGCACATCGTCTTCGACAAGATCACCGTCACCGGCACCGAAGACATCCTGATGGCAGCCGTCCTCGCCGAAGGCGAAACCCTCCTCGAAAACTGCGCCCGCGAGCCCGAAGTCACCGATCTCGCCGCGCTGCTGCAGGCCATGGGAGCCAGGATCGAAGGCGCCGGCACCTCCACCATCAAGGTCAAGGGCGTCAGCAAGCTCAACGGCGCGCGCCACCGCATCAACCCCGACCGCATCGAAGCCGGCACCTTCCTGCTCGCCGGCGCCATCACCGGCGGCGACCTGAACGTCGACTGCTGCGAGCCCAAACACCTCGGCGCGCTGATCGGAAAGCTCGAGCAGTGCGGCGTCAAGGTCACCGTCGGCGCCGATCACGTGCGCGTGCACTCCGGCGGCCAGCTCAAAGCCACCGACATCACCACCGAGGAGTACCCCGGCTTCCCCACCGACATGCAGGCGCAGTTTATGGCGCTCGCGACCCAGTGTGAAGGCACCTCCAACATCACCGAAAACATCTTCGAAAACCGCTTCATGCACGTGCAGGAGCTCAACCGCATGGGCGCCAACATCACCGTGCAGGGCCGCACCGCCACCGTCCGCGGCAAGACCGAACTTCAGTCCGCCGCGGTCATGTGCTCGGACCTCCGCGCCTCCGCCTCGCTCGTCCTCGCCGCCCTCGTCGCCGACGGCGAATCCATCCTCGATCGCGTCTACCACATGGATCGCGGCTACGAGCGCATCGAAGAGAAGCTCCGCGGCGTCGGCGCGCAGATCCGCCGCATGGGCAACGTCTTCCCGGCGAAATAACCGCGTTCGCTCTACTCCGTCGCAACCGGAAGGCTGATATAGCTGGCCTTCCCAGCCTCATGCCAGATCTTCTGCGTCGCCTTCACATAATCAGCAGGCTTCGCGTCGAAGATGTTCGGCACAAACGTCTGCGGATTGCGGTCGTAAAGCGGAAACAGCGTCGACTGCACCTGCACCATCAGCCGATGCCCCGCCGGAATCGTTCGATCGATCATCGGCAGCCCAAAGCTGAACTCCGCCGCCTCATTCGGCACGAGCGCCGCCGGATGCTCGAAGCTTGTGCGATACCGCCCACGGAAGATGTCGATGCCGATTGGCGCCTCATAGCCGCTCATGTCGTACGGCGTCCCCAGCACGCCCGCGAACGTTCCGGCCTCACCCCCGCCGCGAGTCGCCGGTGCGTCCGGGTACACATCGATAATCTTCACCACCCAGTCCGAGTCCGTGCCCGAGGTCGATGCCCAAAGATGCGCCACCGGCTCTCCCGCTAACTTCAACGGCGCCTGCAACGGCTCGGAGACATACGTCAGCACATCCGGCCGCCCGTCGACAAAGTGCTGATCCGTCACCAGCCACGTCCGCCAGTTGGAGCCATCGTAAGGCCGCGGCGAAAACGGCACCGGGTTCGCCGGGTCCGACACATACTCATCCGACGCACTGCTCGAACTCCCAGCCGGCGCCTCAAACGAAAGCTTTCCATCTGCACTCAGGTAAAGCGGCTTCGACTTCTCCGGGCATCCCTTCTCGCACACCGCCGGCCACACCTTCGGCGTGTCCCAGTGGTCCGTGCCTGCGCCGCCGATCGTCTCGCCCCCGGCGTCATAGATCAGCGCCTTCGGCAGCTCGAACTTCGGCGAACCCGGCTTCAGATACGTATTGAAGAACGGCACCAGGTAGTCGCGACGCCACTGCTCTGACGTATCCGTCGACCACTGAAACGGCCCAAGCCCACGCCCGCCCCGGTTGATCTGCGAGTGGAACCACGGCCCCATCACAATGTGGTTCAGCGGGTCGTTCTTGTGCACCGCCTCGATCGCCCGGTACGAGTGGATCGCGCCCCACATATCTTCCTGGTCCCACTCGCCCTGCTCCCACAGCGTCGGCACGGTCAGGCCCTTCGCAGCCAGCAGGTGGTCGAGCGCCTGCGCCTGCCAGAAGGCGTCGTACGCCGGATGCGCCTCGAGAATCCGCCAGAACGGAAGCTGCTCCTCGCCCATCGCGCGCGCCACATCGCCCGCACTCCCCAGCTTTAGATAGTTGGCATAATCGTCGCGTCCACCCAGCGGGATCTTGTACCCGCCGTCCCGCTTCGTCATCTGTCCCGTAAAGTAGTCCAGCCCGGTCTGCCGGAACGCCCCATAGTGGTACCAGTCGTCGCCCATCCAGCCATCGACCATCGGGCTCTCGGGCGCCGCAACCTTCAGCGCCGGGTGCGGGTGCAGCAGCGCCATCACCACCGTGAACCCCTCATACGACGAGCCGATCATCCCCACGCGCCCATTCGACTCCGGCACATTCTTCACCAGCCAGTCGATCGTGTCGTAGGCGTCGGTCGTATCGTCCGCGCCCGAGTTGTTGAACCCCGAACCCACCGGCGGCGGCGTCATCAGGTACACGCCCTCCGACCCATACTTGCCGCGCACATCCTGGTACACGCGAATATACCCATTCTTCACGAAGTCCTCATCGCTCAGCGGCAGCGCCTCCATCATCTTCGGCGACTTCGACCGCTCGGCCCGCCCCGCGGCGTTATAGCAGGTGCGCGTCAGCACAATCGGCGCGCCCTTCGCGCCCTTCGGCACGACGATCACCGTGTACAGCTTCACTCCATCGCGCATCGGCACCATCACCACACGCTTCTCGTAATCCGGCGCGACCACAGGCACGACCACCGGCGGCTTGAAGTTCGGCGTCAACTCATCGGTCACGGTCCGGGCCGGATCCTGCTGTTGCGCGTTAACGTGCGTGGCGGCAAAGAGAAGCGGAAGGGCAAGCGCGGCGGCGGCGAAACGAGTCATGGCAGGTCCTGTCGTTCAGGTTGGGCTTTGCGAATTCTTAGCATAGCAGCGGGGCCTGAACTCCTCAGCCGCGCCAGGCTACCTGGCACCAGGTACAAACCGCGGCTTGCCCCCGACGCCACCCACCCGCTAATCTGATCCCCTGCACCAAATCAGCCGAGGCCGGAGCCCTCTCCATGCGCGTCGTCGTCATCAACCACATCACCCTGGACGGAGTCATGCAGGCCCCTGGCCGCGCCGACGAAGACCTTCGCAACCACTTCGCCCACGGCGGCTGGGCCACGCCCGGCAACGACCCGCTGCTCTTCGCCGCCATCGGCGAGCGCATGGGCGCGCCCCAAAGCGCCATGCTCCTGGGCCGCCGCAGCTACGACGACATGCTCACCATCTGGAACGCTCGCGGCGGCCCCTTCAAAGACGGCCTCAACAACACCCCCAAGTACGTTGCCTCCAGCACTCCCGAAACCAAACTCCCGTGGCCAAATTCCACCCTGCTCCACGGCGACATCCCCGCCGCCATCGCCGCACTCAAGCAACAACCTGGCGGCAACCTCGTCATCATGGGCAGCGGCGCGCTTATCCGCTCGCTGCTGCCCCACGCCCTCATCGACGAGTTCCTCCTCATGATCCACCCCCTCATCCTTGGCTCCGGCCAACGTCTCTTCGAGCACGAAAACCACCTCACCCATCTCAAACTCACCAGCACCACCGGCACCGCCACCGGAGTCATCCTCGCCATCTACCAGCCAGCCTAAGTAGCTCTACGCCTCCGCCGAAGCACGAGCATAGAATCTCGTCAGCCATGGTCTTCTCTAGAGCCCAAGCGCTCCTCTCGCTCACCGCCGCAGCGCTCGTCGCCGCATCCTTCTGCGCCGCTCAGCAACCCGCGCGCCTCACCTTCGACATCGCCTCCATCCACCTCACCCGGCCCGGCGAAACCAACGGCTTCATTAAGGCCCTCCCCGGCGGCCAGGAGTACGTCTCCCAGAACATCCCCGTCAAGCTCATGATTTCGCTCATGTACAAGATCCCCCAGCGCCAGATCTCCGGCGCACCCGGCTGGCTCACCTCCGACCCCTACGACATCGACGCCAAGGCCACCGCCTCCTACTCCATCGACGACCTCCACCTCATGTTCCAGAACCTCCTCTCCGACCGCTTCAACCTCAGGTTCCACATGGAAACCCGCCCCGGCAACGTCTACGCCCTCACGCTCGACCCCGGCAAGCCCCTCATAATGAAGCTCAACGACAGCCCCCAGACCTACGCCATCCCGCTCAACTTCGCCGCCAACGCCTTCCACGGCATCCGCGTCCCCATGCCCTATCTCACCTGGTTTCTTGGCCAGGAACTCCAGGACGACGAGCGCCCCGTCATCGACCAGACCGGCCTCACCGGAAACTACGACTTCACCCTCTCCTTCGCCCCCGTCATCCCACCTGGCGCCACCGTCCCGCCCGACGACCGGCCCTCCCTCTTCGAAGCCGTCAAAGATCAACTAGGCCTCAAGCTGACACCCGAAAAAGGGCCCGTCCCGTACCTCGTCATCGACCACATCGACCGCCCCTCCGAAAACTAGCTGATTCGCAGGCTGCCGCTTCCGCTCCGGTCGCCGCGCGCCTCCACCCTGCCGTCGCAGGACACACTGCTGATGGTCTGGCAAGTTACGCCGATACCTCCACAGAAGCCGCAATGCAGGCTCTACGCCATATCTCGCTCGGAGAAGTCATGACCATCCAGAAGAAGCTCTACTTCGCCTTCGGCGGTTCCGTACTCATCAGCCTCGTGGCCACGGCTCTGTCAGTCTGGGCGATGCAACGAATGAGCGCGGCCATCCTCGATCTTTCGCAGCGCTCGGCAGATGCCACCTACGATGCCGGCCAGATCGATACCATCACCTCCGACATGCAGGCCGAGCAACGCGGCATGCTCATGCGCCGCTACGCTGGTCAGGACGACGCATCCAACAAGCTCATCGACGACAATGCCAGCTCCATCGCTTCCATCCACAAATTTGTTGAGCAGTACAAGCCGCTCGTCCGCGACCCCGAGGTGCTCGCTAAGCTCCAGGTGGTCAGCGATAATCTGGCCACGGTCGATCGCCTCAACCCCGCGTTTCTGGATCAAGTGCGCGCGAAGGATCTCGAAGGAGCCGTAAAATCCCTCGACTCCGGCCTCGCGCACGCTACCGATAATGCCAGCTCTGCAGGCGCCGACCTCCTCGACCTGCAACAAAAGTCCTCCCATGCTGCCGGCCTGGAGAAGGTGGCAGAGGCGGCACGCGATAACTGGATGCTGCTTTCCATGCTCGTTCCGATCCTTGCTCTTGGTATCCTTCTCGTCTTTGTCATCCGCGCCCTCACCCTGCAGCTCAAAGAGAGTGCCACGGAACTCGCCTCCTCCGCCGATCAGATCACCGCAGCCGCCTCCCAGGTCGCGCAGTCCAGTCAGTCCCTCGCTCAGGGCGCATCCAGGCAGGCAGCCACCATTCAGGAGACATCCTCCGCCAGCACAGAGATCAACTCCATGGCTCGCCGCGCCACCGACAGCGCCCGCTCCACCGCCCAGATCGTCAGCCGCTCGCAACAGAACTCCCAGCAGGCAAACAGCTCGCTCGATCAGATGATCAGCGCCATGGACGGCATCAACGCATCCAGCCAGAAGATCTCGAAGATCATCAAGGTCATCGACGAGATCGCATTTCAAACCAACATCCTTGCTCTCAACGCGGCCGTCGAAGCAGCGCGCGCCGGAGAAGCCGGCATGGGATTCGCCGTCGTCGCAGACGAAGTCCGCTCGCTCGCGCAGCGTTGCGCCCAGGCTGCGAAAGACACAGCCGACCTCATCGAGGAGTCAGTTCAGCGCTCCACCGCCGGCCGCTCCAGCGTCGATACCGTCGCCGAATCCACCCGCGGCATCACCGCCGACTCCGGAAAGATCAAGACGCTCATCGACGAGATCAGCCTCGGGAGCGAGGAGCAATCCCGCGGCATCGAGCAGATCTCCCACTCCATCCAGCAGCTCGAAGCCGTCACCCAGGGCAACGCCGCCGGAGCCGAACAAAGCGCAGCAGCCGCCGAACAGCTCTCCGCCCAGGCAGAATCCATGCGCGACGCCGTCAAACGCCTCCGCTCCCTCGTGGTCTCAACCCAGCATCCGCTAGCCGCCTGATGCCTCTCTTCCACTCCACACCCGATGTCCTCAGTCCGAGGTTCGCATCGCAAACAGCCCGTCATTCAGAGCTTCGTTCGACGCGCTGAGCGTCGTTCGACGCGGTCCCTCGCGTCGGACGCCCACCTACCCCGTGTACTCACCCAACCGCCCTGTGGAAAACTTTGTCAAGGGGGTCGCGTTTGCGCAAACGGCTCATCCTCCCTGGAAAGAGCGACTTACAGGCCAAAAAACTTTGGCACTTTCACCCCCGCCAACCTGCTAGACTTTAACTAGTAGGTAAGAAAAAGGCCCGACTGCTCCCAAGCCGTCGGGCCTTTCTGTTTCCAGCATCCATAAGTCTTTTCTTTTGAATATTTTACCCATAACCCTTCTGTTTTGAATATTTTAGCGTTAGGATATACGCTAAGTTGTTCATTCTATTCACCATTTAACCAACTGATTAACCGCGGGGGGGAGCCCCCCTTAGGAGAGTCCATGTCCCTTCGTCACTCGAATCCGGCCGGAGAGCGAGTTGCCGCTAAAATCACATCACTCATGACCTTCCTGAAAGCTTCCGCGCTGCTTCCGCTCGTCTTCGCAGCAGCCCTCTGGCCTGTCCTGGCTCCAGCCCAGCAGCTCCCGCCCGATCAGGCCGCAGCCGAGACCAACACCTTCCTCCGCGATCTCGTCCGCATCGACACCCAGGATCCTCCGGGCAACGAGAGCAAGGTTGCCGAGTACATCGCCGGAGTGCTCAAGCACGAAGGCATCGCCTACGAGCTGCTCGAGCCCGTTCCCGGCCGCGCCAGCATCGTCGCCCGCCTCAAAGGCACCGGAGCCAAACAGCCCATCCTGCTGCTCGCCCACGAAGATGTCGTCCCCGTCGACCGCGCGCACTGGACCTTCGACCCCTTCGCAGCCGAGATCAAAAACGGTGTCCTCTATGGTCGCGGAGCGTCCGACGATAAGAGCCCGCTCGCCGCGCACCTCGAAACCATCCTGCAGCTCCACCGCGCCCACCAGCCGCTCACCCGCGACGTCATCTTCCTCGCCGAAGCCAGCGAAGAAACCAGCTCCCCCGCCGGCATGGCCACCATCGTCAAAGACTACTGGCCGAAGATCGCCTGCGAGTTCGCCATCAACGAAGGCGGAGCAGCCGAGGTCGCCGTCGGCCCGAACGCAGGCAAAATCGCTTACTTCGGTATCGCCACCGGAGAAAAGCTCCCACGCGGCGTCACCCTCACCGCGAAGGGCCACTCTGGCCACGCCTCCGTCCCGGTACTCGACAATCCCGTCACCCACCTCGCCGCGGCCGTCGCCAAACTCGGCGCCTGGGAGACACCCACGCGCCTGAACGACACCACCCGCGAGTTCTTCGCACGCCTCGCCACCATCTCTCCACCCGCGCAGGCCGCGCTCTTCCGCTCGCTCGATTCACCCGAAACCCAGCGTACCCTCCACGCCCAGCTCCCGGCCTTTTATTCCATGCTCCACACCACCGTCGTCCCCACCATCTTCAAGGCGGGCTTCAAGTCGAACGTCATCCCACCTGACGCAACCGCGACCCTCGATATCCGCGCCCTGCCCGACGAGAACATGCCCGCCTTCTACGCCGAGATGAACCGCCTCATCGACGACCCCAGCATCACCATCAACCCGCCCGATCTCACCGACTCCATGCCCTCTGCACCCACCAGCTCCATTCACACCCCGCTCTACGCCGCCATCGAAGCCGCCCAGCGCGCGCTCATCCCTGAAGCCATCACGGTCCCGGTCATGTCCACCGGAGCAACCGACTCCGCCTTCCTCCGCGCCAAGGGCGTAAACGCGTACGGCCTGCGCATCCCACGCACCTTCGCCATGAATGAAGGCGTCCACGGAAACGACGAGCAGATCGAACTCAAGTACGTCGCGCTCTACCAGCAGCTCGTTCAACGCGCTATCGAGCAGGTAAGCCGCTAGTCCCCAACCACCCGGGTCAGGCTGAGAGCTGACAGCTTCGAAGCTATGAGCTCACAGATCATGCTTTTGTCTGCCCTGCTCAAGCTGCATCCTGTAAGCTGGCCCGCATGAGCCTCAAGCACCTTCTCATCTGCCTGACCTTCACCGCCCCGCTGCTCGCACAAAATGCGCTCAACGACACCCCCGGCCCGCAGCGCCTCATCGTCCTCTCCGACATCGGCAACGAGCCCGACGACCAGATGTCGCTTGTTCGCCTGCTCCTCTACTCGAACGAGATCGAGGTCGAAGCGCTCATCGCCTGCACCTCCACATGGCAGAAAACCGCCACCCACGCCGAAACGATGCACACCTTGATCGCAGGCTACGACGCGGTCCGCCCTAACCTGCTGCGCAACGCCCCGAACTGGCCCACAGCCGAAGCTCTCCAGTCCAGAGTCTTCACCGGCCAGCCCGCCTACGGCCTCGCAGCAACCGGTCCGGACAAGGAATCCGCCGGCGCAGACGCCATCATCGCCGCAGCCGACAGACCCAGTCCGCGCCCGCTCTGGATCGCACTCTGGGGCGGTGCCAACACCCTCGCCCAGGCGCTCATCCACGTGCGAGCCACACGCTCGCCCGAACAACTCGCCGCCTTCATCGCCAAGCTCCGCGTCTCCTCCATCTCCGACCAGGACGACGCCGGCCCCTGGATTCGCCGTGAGTTCCCGGCCCTGTTCTACATCGTCCAGCCCAGCGCGCCCAACTCCGGCGAGTACCTCTACGCCACCTGGACCGGCATCTCCGGCGATGCCTACTACCGCAACGGCGACGGCGCCGATAGCTCGCTCGTCACCAACGAATGGCTCGACCAGAACATCCGCTCGCAGGGATCGTTCGGCAAGCTCTACCCCAAATTCCTCTTCATCATGGAAGGCGACACGCCCTCCTGGCTCAACCTCATCCCCAACGGCCTCGCCTCGTGGCAGCGCCCCGACTTCGGCGGCTGGGGTGGTCGCTATATCTACCGTCAGCAGTACGCCAAATCCCACCCCATCTGGACCCAGGGCGGCGACGAGTTCGGCCGCACCACCTCGCAAGACAGCGTAGTTGGCATCGACGGCCGCGAACACCTCTCCGACCAGGCCACCATCTGGCGCTGGCGCCAGGCCTACCAGAACGACTTCGCCGCGCGCATGGCCTGGACCGTCGAAGACTTCGCTCACTCCAACCACCCGCCCATCGCCATCGTGAACAACCAGCTGGGCGAAGCCCCCATCACCCTCGACGCCCCGCTCAACCAGCCCCTCACCCTCGACGCTTCCGCGTCGCATGATCCCGACGCCCACCAGACCCTGACGTACCACTGGTTCCACTACCAGGAAGCAGCCCTGGCCGACGGCGCACTCGCCGCCATCACCCTCACCAACGCAGAAACCCCGGTCGTCACCATCACCCCCACGGCAACCTGCCGCCCCGCCTGGATTCCCGCCTACATGCCCTGCCCCGCCACCGGCACCGCGCATGTCATCCTTGCCGTCACTGACTCCGGAACACCTGCGCTTACCAGCTACCGCCGCATCATCCTCCACGTTCACGCCCAAAAATAGATCGCGCTCCGCACAACAAAGCCGCCGCTCCACGTGTTCTTCCAAGCAATCTTGCGCCACAAGAGCGACAAGAGCACTCGCCTGCTGCACTCAGAACGGAGCTTCCCCGTCATGCGCACGACCTTCTCTCTGCCCGGATTCTCGAAGCGCCTTCCCGGCGTCTTGCTCGCCACTTCCCTTATCCTCCTCGCCGGCTGCAACACCATCCAGGTGAAGCTCGGCCTGAAGATGCGCATCGACAAGGTGCCCATCGCCACCATCGAAGCCACCCTCCCCAACGGCCCCGCCATGGCACCCGGCGAGAAGGCCCCCATCATCGCCACCCTCACCGAGCCCACCGGCGTCGTCCTCACCAGCGAAGGCAAGGGCAAAGGCAAGGTCCTCTGGGCCGATCTTCTCGTCACCCCCACCATCGTCACCGTCAACAAGAAGGGCGTGCTCTCGCTGCCTGCCGACCCGCGCATCAGCGATGGCAAAACCGGCCACGTCGTCATCACCATCCCCAGTCATCCCGGCGTGCAAACCGCCTTCGACGTTCCCACCCGCTACGACTATCCCTTCGCCGCGCGTTACTCCGGCGCCAGAGGAGCAAACGGCTTCGACGGCACCGACGGAACCTCCGGCATCGGCGGCTCGCCAGGTTCCACCGATCCCAGCAATCCATCCGCCGGCGGCGACGGAGGCAATGGCGGCAACGGCACCGACGGCGGAAACGGGAGCGACGGAGACGACGGCCCGGCAGTGACGGCGCAGATCACCTTGCGCGCCGGCTCTCACCCGCTCCTCCAGGCCGCCGTCAACGCCCCCGGCCACAAGACGCACTACTACCTGGTCGACCCTGCCGGAGGCACGCTCACCATCTCTTCCACCGGCGGCTCCGGCGGCACCGCAGGAAAGGGTGGGCGCGGCGGCCAGGGCGGCTCCGGCGGAGTTGGCACGCCGAACGGCAACAGCGGCTCGAACGGCAGCGACGGGCAGGACGGACGCGCCGGCTCCGATGGTAGCGGCGGGACGATCGCCGTCACCTACGACCCTTCCGTGCAGCCGTACCTCGCCTCCATCCGTACCGTAAACCCCGGCGGGCCCAAGCCAACCTTCACCCAGGCTCCCGTCGCCGCGCTCTGGTAGTTAGCCGAGCCGTGGCGCCAGGTCTTTCAAGCACACGAACGCACCCAGACCCTCGCCATAGAAGCTCTCATCGAGATCCTTGCGCTCGTATCCGAGGCGCTCATAGAACGCGATCGCAGCACTGTTGCCGGGGAAGACATGGAGTCCCATGCGATCGGCCCCGGTGTTGCGGGCCTGGCTTTCGGCCTCCGCCATCAAGGCCCGCGCCAAGCCTCTGCGCCGGAACTCCGGTGCCACATCGAGCGTGACCACATAGGCCAGTCGCCCACGCTCCAGATGAACAATCACGAATCCCGCCAGTTCTCCCGTGGCCTTCGCAACGACGACGATTGCCCCTGCGCGCAGCGCAAATCGCCGCATCGATTTCAGGTCGAATCGGAACGGTTCCTCGAAGCAAACCAGATCGAGCGCGAACATTGCCGGGATATCCGCCGCCCGCCCCGCCCTCAGCTTCCACTCCGCCGCGCTGCTCAAGCCGAGACGGTAAACGTGTCTTCCGAGCGCGTCACCGCTTTGTACAGCGTGTCGCGCTCGAACGGGATGCGGCCGGCTTCGGTGATCATCCGCACCAGATCGGCGCGTCGCATTCCCTGCGGCGTCGTCGCCCCGGCATCGTGGTAGATCTTCTCCTCGACGACGGTCCCGTCGATATCGTCCGCGCCGAATCGCAAGGAGATCTGCGCCATCTTCGGCGTCACCATCTGCCAGTAGCTCTTGATGTGCGGGAAGTTGTCGAGCAGCAGACGCCCCACTGCGATCTGCCGGATATCGAGCATTCCGGATGACTTGGGAATATGCGCCAAGGCCGTATGGTCCGGGTGAAATGAAAGCGGGATGAATGTCTGGAAGCCGCCCGTCTCATCCTGCACGGCGCGCAGCCGCAGCAGGTGGTCGACTCGGTCTTCGTCGGACTCGACATGCCCGTAGAGCATGGTCGCGTTCGAACGGAAGCCCATCTGGTGGGCGAGCTTCGCTGTCTCCAGCCACTCGCCGCCGTCGATCTTGTGGTCGCAGATGATGTGCCGGATGCGGTCGGCGAAGATCTCCGCGCCGCCGCCAGGCATCGAGTCCACGCCGGCTTCCTTCATCTTCTGCAAGGTCTCGCGAATGCTGAGCTTCGCGCGCTTGGCGAGAAAGGAGACCTCGACCATCGTGAACGCCTTGACGTGGGTCTTCGGGAACCGTTCCTTCAGCCCGCGCACCAGGTCGAGGAAGTATTCGAACGGCAGATCGGGATGCAGGCCGCCGACGATGTGGAACTCGGTAACGGCATCGGTGTAGCCGGTCGCCGCCGTCTCCCACGCTTCTTCGAGGGCCATCGTGTAGGTGCCTGCCTCGCCCTTCTTGCGGCCAAACGCACACAGCCGGCAGGACGCCACGCAGACGTTCGTCGGGTTGATGTGCCGGTTGACGTTGAAGTAGGCGATATCGCCGTGCATGCGTTCACGCACCAGGTTTGCCAGCCAGCCCACCGCGAGAATATCTCCCGACCGGTAGAGCGCCACGCCGTCATCGAAGTTCAGCCGTTCGCCGGCCTGCACCTTGGCGGCAATCGGCTCGAGCGCCGGATCATCGGTCTGGAAGGAGTGGCGCGGCTTTGCCGGCAGTGCGGTCGAGAGGTTCATAGATCGATTCTATTCCTCCCGTCCAGCCCAATCTAGTTGGGACTCGTCGGCAGATGGACCGGCTCGACAACCGGAACGCCGTTTGGTCCCAGCACTTCACCGGTCGGCGGAGGCACCGCGGAGGCCGTCGGGACCGGCGCCGGGAGAGCCGTGACCGGAGCCGCCGGGCCGAGCCCACTCGAGGCTGTAGCCGATGCTGTGCTCGAGGACGAAGCAGTTCCGGCTGGCTTCTCCGCCTCGCCCTGCATCGGCGTCGCCACCATGCGCGGCTGCACCACGATTCCGTCGTAGAGCGTTGCAGCAATCAGGTGGTCGCCCATCGGCCTGGCAAACCGCAGGTTCCAGCCCGAATCTGAGAAGCTTACCTGCATGCTCGGCAACTGGACCAGGAAGACGATCTTGCCGTAGCTTCCCGTCGTGACGATCATGCGGCTCGCGGCTTCGTCGTAGTAGATGCTGTTGACGGTATTGACGAACAGGTTCTTGGGCGTCGTCCACTCGTTGCCGCCGTTCTTCGAGACGAACACGCCTTCGCGGCCGCCTACCCAGATCGCTCCGGCAGGATCGACCGAGACCGCGCCCACCTGCGTCAAGCCCTCGGGCAGCAACACCGCCCCCCAGGTCTTGCCCTGGTCCGCGGAGAAAGAAAGCCCGTGCAGCGAAGCCGCGACCACGTTGTTTTTTGCCGCAGCCAGATACCGCCAGTCTTCGCTCCGCTCCGGCCCAGTCAACGCCCACGACTGCCCATTGTCCGAACTCGACATCAGCCCGAGGGAGGTAATTGCCAACAGTTCGTCGCCCGAGGTCGCGATGCCGTAGACCGGCCCGTTGAAGCCTCCGTTGTTGGACGCCGCCGGCGCAGTCGTTCCGGCGGTGGTTCCCGCAGCCACCGGTGTCGCACTCACAACGCCTGTCGGCAGGGCAGCCGGCGCACTTGCAGCCGCTCCGTGTTCCGCAGCCCCATGTTCCACACCTGCATGTTCCGCGGCTGCATGTTCCGCGGCTGGCGACTCGCCGGTCGGCGATGCCGCGGGCAAAGACGATCCCGTGCTCGTCACAGTCGCGGTCAGAGGAGTCTCCGCGCTGGCTGTCGGCGCTTCCGCTCTCGCGGTCCGCTTCGTCGCAGCCGGTCTCCGCTCCGAAGCCTTCTGTCGCGCAAGTGCAGCCCTTCGCTGCGCCGGTGTCATCCTCTTCAACTGCCCGGCGCTTATGTAGTGAGCCGGTACATGCCTCGCCGAGACGACGCGCCTGTGAACGGTGGCACGAGACTTCGGCTTCTCAGACGCGCGCTCCACAACAGGGGCTGCGGAGGTTGGAGCGTTCTCCACCTTGATCCATGCCTGCGACGCATTGTCGAACCGGAAGAGGCCATGCGCCGTTCCACCGATAAATGTTCCGTCCGGCGCCTGGCCGAGCGCGAAGACATCTCGTCCCTGCAGGCCATCGCTGCGCTGCTGCCAACGCAGCCCGCCGTCATCGCTGCGGAAGACGCCGCCCCACTCCTTGTCATTGACGACGCCGACCAGCACCGTGCCAGCCTGATCGCGGTCGCGCTGAATCGCCGTGATCTGGCGGGCTGAGAACCCGGCGTTCGACGGCTGGAACGTGTCGCCGCCATCCTCGGAGGACAAGACTCCGCCACGATTCGTGGCAATCAGCACGTGCTTTGAGTCCGCCTTGTCAACCGAAACATCGTTGACGATAATCTCTGGCCCGGTCGTCCGCGTCCACCTCTTGCCTGAGTCGTTCGAACGCCACAAACCCTCGGTGGTCCCGGCGAACACGATGCTCAGGTCGTTGGGATCCTGCATCAGCACGCGCGTGCGGCGCGCACTCGACGGAATTCCCTGCACCTTGTGAAAGAGCGAACCGGAATCCTCGCTCTTGTAGATTCCGGAGCACGCGCTCGCGTAAACGATCTTCGGCTTGTCCGGGTCGACGATGATCGAGAACACGTCCGAGTCGTCGATGATGCCGTCCTTGATATTCTCCCAGTGCTCGCCGCCGTCTGTGGTCTTCCACGGAAGATGCCATGTGCCCGCGTAGATTACGTTCGGATCGGCCGGGTCGATGGCGACCGACTGCACCTCATGAATCTCGGTGCTATCCAAGGGGCTGATCTGCGTCCAGCGCGCTCCGCCGTCGGTTGAGCGGAAGACGCCTTTAAGCGTGCCCGCGACCAGCTCCTTCGGGTCGGTCGGCGACGTGCGCAGCGCGCGAATGGACTGCCCGCGCATCTCGGCCTGGCTGATCCACGTGCGGCCAGCGTCGTAGCTGATGTAGAGGCCGCCATCGGGATGGTCGATTACCCATGCGCCGACGATCAGGTGCCGCGGATTACTCGCGTCTACCACGATCGAATCCAGAACCAGGTCGTCACGTTTGGCCACGCGGGCAAGCCGATGCCAGCTCGCTCCGGTGTCGTGCGATTCATAGATCCAACCGTTTACCGTTCCCAGGTACAGGTGCGTGTGGTCAGCCGGATCGGGCACGATTCGCCGCGCATCGCCTCCGTCCGGCCCGAACGGCAGCCACGACGAAGAAGCAAACAACGGCAAACTCCCCCACATACCCAGGAGAACCCCTACCGCACACAAACTCCGCACCAGTCCACGCCTTACGTTCAACGAAGATCCTCCAACCCTATGATAGGTGAGATTCAAAAGCTGGGCCCTGCGTCGTTTGAAACCCATAAGAGTCCTTCAAAGCCCCGGAAGTCGATTCATCTCACGATAGGTGCCAACAGCAAGACAAAGGCTGGCTGAGCCGAAGCTCAGCCAGCCTTTGCGATCGATCCACAACCAGCCGCTTAGGACTTCTTGTGGTGGTGCTTCTTGTGGTGCCTCATCTCGTGCAGTGCACGGCGCGGAACCGGCTTGACCGCAGTCTCATCGACCGGAGTCGCGGAGACGGGGGTTGCACCCTGCGGAACCAGCGTCGAGGTAACCGTCTTGGCATCATCCGTACCGGTGAAGACCGCAACGCGGGAAGCGTCGATGCCCTTCTCCTTCACGAGATAATCCTTGGTGTTGACGGCGCGCTCAGCAGCCTTCTGCGGACCATCCTTCTCGGCCGAGCCGGCGTTGCCGACGAGGTCAAGCGTTGCATCCGTGCTGCGCTGCAGGTTCAGTGCGAGGTCGTCGAGGCAAGCCTTGCCCTCGTTGTCCACGCGTGTCGGACGGCGGGAGTCGCGGTCGAAGCTGATCGAGCAGAGGTTCTGCGAGGTCGGCTTCGGCGGAGCAGGCGGTGCGATCACGGTCACGGTCGTCTGTCCGGTCGCCGTCTGGCCCTTGTCGTCGACCACGTTGCAGGTCACGTTGATCGTGCCCGGCGCCGCGCCCGTCGTTGAAAGAGTTGCCGAGCCGGAGGTACCGCTGATCGAACCTGCCGACGCGCTATAGCTGTAGGTCAGCGGACGATTCTGCGGGCTGACACCGCTCGCCGTAATGGTCGAGGAGTCACCCGGGTTCACCGTCGAGGGGTTTGCCGAGCAGCTGATGGTCGGCGGCTCGAAGGCCTTGATGGTGTAGTCGGCCGAGCAGTCCGCCATCATGCCAGGCTTGACGCCTTCCGACACGTGACCCTTGACCGAGTAGCTTCCGGGCTGCGCATCCTTGGTGTCGATGTTGACCGTGGCACCGGTGCCGGAGACCGTTCCACCGGTCGCGGTCCAGGTGTAGGTCGCCGTCTTCTTCGGGTTCAGGTTCGTCGCCGTACCGGTCACGGTCAGCGGGTCACCCGGGTAGCCGGTGGCCGGTGCGACCACGCAGGCCAACATGACTGGCGGCGGGGGAACGATGCTTCCGAAGTGAGCGACGATGCCGGCCGAGAGGTCAACACCGGAAAGGTTTGCGCGGCCGCCCAGCGTGCCGGGGATCGGTGGGGGACCGGCATAGGGGCCGAAGTCCGCATGGATGTAGCGGTAGTCTGCCTCGAACAAGCGGATAGCGAACTTGTTGTGGAAGACGTTGTAGTCCATGCCGCCGCCGGCAGTCAGCGTCGGGCCCCAGGTGTAGGGCTCGTGCTCGATGGTCGCGGGATCTTCACTGTTCGGGCCGCCCAGACGCGCGCCGCCTACCAGGCCGTGTGCGAACACGGTAAAGTTCTGCATCGGGGCGCGCACGATCAAACCGCCGCTCGCCGTGAACAGTCCGTCGTTCTGGCCGTCGTTGTGGCTTACGCCGACAATCTCCGCACCGACGTACTTGTTGAAGTAGTACGCGCCACTGCCGATTGCGCCGAGGTTAACCGAAGAGTAGTTGATGTCTCCGGGCTTCACCTCGCCATGGGCGCCAAAGTAGGAGTAGCCAAGGAAAACGTCGACTCTCGAAGGGTTAGGCCCCACCATTGCGGGGGTGCTGGGTGCGGTCTGCGCACTCAGGCTCGCGACTCCAAGGCTGACTGCACATGCAGCCAGTCCGAACCGGCCAATAGAACGAAACGGGCGATAAACCATTCGACTTCCTCCGCTAAATCACTTCAAATAACTGCAAACTCTTGACTTGCGCGCTCAAAACATTCTGTCAATCCACCAAAGTCTACCGCAGAAGCCTTGGCGCGCGACGAAAATTTCGATTCCCATCACTTCTAAAAAACGTAACAGCACACGTTACGGGTTCAAATTGTCTTCTAATGGCTTGAACCAACCAAGTAATCCGGCACGAACGACCCGGAACATGAACCTGCGGGCAGACCGGCCCACAAGAACCTAAAACCGGAAGCTACCTCCGGGAATGAAGCGAAATTCAGCTCAGGTTCAGAGTACGACGAACTGTGCCGCGTTCACTTTGAATCTTCTCCTGCAACAACGTAATCGCGTACAGCAACTGCTCTGGACGCGGAGGGCACCCTGGCACGTAGATATCGACCGGGATAATCTGGTTAACACCCTGGAGCAGGGCGTAATTGTTGAACACGCCACCGGAGGTAGCGCAAGCTCCCATCGAGATGACCCACTTCGGCTCCGGCATCTGCTCGTACAAACGCCGGATCACGGGTGCCATCTTCTGCGAAACACGCCCCGCGATGATCATCAGGTCGCTCTGGCGCGGGGATGGACGAAACACTTCGGCTCCAAACCGCGCAATATCGTAGCGGGATCCGCCCATGGACATCATTTCGATCGCGCAACATGCCAAACCGAAGGTCATAGGCCAGACCGAGTTTTTACGGACCCAATTGATGGCCGCGTCCAGGCTCGCGAGCACAATCCCTTCCGGCTGCTCGTCGCCCCAGTTCACCTCATCGAGCTTCTGCCGATTGACCGCAGTGCTATCGAGCGAACCGAAAAGGTAACGATCCTTTCCGCTGTCACCGGCGGTCTGCGTCGTCTGACTTCCCTGCACCGGCCCGGTACCCATCGCGTCTGTTTGAGTGCTGTTCATAAACCGATCATAAGACGCTTTGCCCGGTATATCCCCACAAAACTGCTCGGAGAAACTTCTTTCTTGCAAGGCGATCAATCCAACAGATGCACGATTGTGCGTCAGAGTTGTTACACACTGCCGCAAACATGAGGCAGAATCTTCAAGCCGCTAGCCCCCTTGAAGCCCTGCGGCAGCTCCAACTCGACGCGAAATCGAACCCAAAGCAACTTGCCCAGCGCGCTTTGCTTTCCATCCGCCGGCATGGCCAGCGTATGGGCGGTCTGTTCGAAGCGGCTGGAGACCGCGGCCGCCATCTTCCACTGGTCTGCCATGCCGGGCGCCAGCCTGGCGTCGACGATCGTCAGCTTGCCCTCGGCTGCCTTCGAGACCTCCTCCGCCAGGTCGACCTCAAGCGTCGCCGGCGGGGTCGCTCCGGCACCCTCATAGCGTCGATACAGCTCGTCCAGTTGATGGAATTCTTCTTCCGATGTCGCAAAGCGAAACCGTCGCGGGTTCCAGCCCACCGCATCCTGGGCTCGAAACGCGAAGTTCGTCGAGAGCGAAAGCGGCGTCACCGACTGGTAGGGCGGCGTCGCCAGCTCGGCGTAATCGTGGTCGCCGATCGGCCCCGAAACGGGGATCACGCGGAGAATCCATCCCGATGCAATCGGCTGAAACCAAAGCTTGAGCCCATTGCCAATCGCCTGCTCGAACCCATTGCCCGCATCCAGCTCACCCTCTACGACGCCCATCCGGCAAGCCGGCGCCGCCTTCTTCGGTGCCGCACCCCAACTCGATAATGTGCTCGCCAGCACCGTTCCATTCGCCACAAACGTCCTAAACCGCATTCCGCTCAATCGCCTCCAGCAAGCCCGTGCGCAGCCTGTCCTGCTCGGCTGCATCCAGCTTGCATCCGCTGCGCGTCACGTAGAAGACGTCAATCGCCGTCTCACCCTCCGTATCCACCAGCGCCACCTCAATATTGCACCCCTGCTCCGCCAGCGTCAGGGAAAGTGCACGCAGCAGACCCTTGGTATCCTGCGCCACCACCTGCAACAACGTGCTGTGGCTCGACGCCAAATCGTCAAAGTCGACCCGCGATTCGACGCGCATCTTGGCCGCCCTGGTCCGACCACGGCGTCGTGAGGCGAGCAAAACCTCCACGTCGGTCTTCCCGGCGATGACATCCCGCACGCTGGCCACGAATCGTGCCCGCTCCGACTCGTTCAATTCCAACGTGCGGAAGGTGTCGGAAAAGCGAAAGCTATCCACCACCACGCCGTGCGCATTCGAAAACGCATCCGCGGTGACGATGTTCATCCCCCAGCCGGCCAGTGCGCCGGCCATGGACGCAAATAGCATCGGCCGATCCCGCGTAATCAGCGTCAGCTCACTCACGCCGGGTGCGTAGCGAAAATCCAGCTCGATCCCGGATGCGTCTTCATCCAGCCTCCAAGCCATCTCCACATGCGTCCGCACATTCTCCGGCGTCCTTGTCTGCAGGTAGCGCTGCGGAAAGCCTTCGAGGTAGAAGTTCACTCGCTCGCGCTGCTTCGGCAGCAGGGCGTGAATCCGCAGCAGCAGCTCGCTGTTCGCCTCCGCCGCAACGCGCTCGTCGTCGACGCTCCGGTCAAGATAGTTGGTCGTGGCGTTGTACAACCGCCAGAGATTCTCCGCCTTCCACGCGGTCAACGCATCGGGATGCACCGCCGCGATATCCGCGTAGGTAAACAGCGTCAGCATCTTCAGCGACTCCGGGTTGGGCACACGCGCCGCAAACGATCGAATCGTCTCGCGATCGAAGACATCACGCCGCAGCGCCGCAGACATCTCCAAATGCTTGCGAATCAGTTCCAGCACCAGCCCTGTCTCGTAGCTGTCGAGCTCCAGCCGACCGAGCACATTCGCCGCCATCCGCGCGGACTCTTCCGCGTGACCTTCCCCCGCATGGCCCTTGCCGGTGTCGTGCAGCAGCGCCCCCAGCAGAAGCAGCTCCGGGTGCGGCAGATCGCGAAACAATTGCCCAAACTTCGCCGGCCAGACGCCCAGCGCGTCCGCCGTCTCCGCGCCGGTGAGCCCATGCAGCGTGTCGATCAGCACGAAGGTATGCTCATCGACCGTATACCGATGGTAGGCGTCTCGGATCACCAGCGCGTCGATGCCGTGGAACTCCGGAATCACCAGCTCCAGGATGCCGAGCGCGTGCATCGTCCGCAGCGCGGTCGCGGCGTATGCACCCAGCAGGATCTCCTCCAGCCGCCTCCGCAGGTTCGGTCCATCTTCCAGGTTCGCCGAAAGCACCGGTAGCGCCTGCTCGATCCTCCGCTCCGCGTCGCGGCTCAAGCCGGTTCCGTTCCGCGCCATCGCGGCAAAGACGGCCAGCACAACCTCCGGGTCCAATGCCGGATTGCTCGCTGAATTGCTGGTGGCATCGCTGCCCGCGGCGAAGACGATCCGCCCGTGCTTCACCTCGAACCCGGCACCGAATTTTGCCGCCGCGCTGATTCCGCGCAGCACCATCGTCCGCAGCCGCACCGGCCGTCTGGTCGAAGCCTCGTCCAGAAACTGCCGCACGCTCCGTTCGATCGACCGCGCATGGCGGAAGTACTGCCGCATCCAGTAAGCCGGATCGACCCCTCCCGCGCCGTTGCCCACCGGGCTTCGCCGCCCGGCGCCGAGCGATAACGCAGCCGCGGCATCCTGCGCCTGCCAGTCCAGGTTGTTGTCGTCGCGGCCGTGACGAAAGTGCAGAAACGTTCGCACCTCCAGCAGAAACTCGCGAGCCTCTTTGTACTCGCGAAACCAGTCCAGTTCATCCTGCGTCTCGGCATCCTGCGGTGCGGAGTTTCCAGCCGACCCCAGCCGCCGCATCCACTCACACACGTGCGCGTCGCGCAGCCCGCCCGGGCATTCCTTGATGTTCGGCTCCAGGTGGAACAGCGTATCGCCGAACTTCGCATGGCGCGTCCGCGTCACCTCCATCAGCCGGGTGCCGATGCGTTTGCCGTCCTTTGCGATCAGCTTCGGCAGAGTTCGTTCCACCAGCCGACTGGCTACCGCGGCGTCGCCGGCCAGGCTGCGGGCGTCCAGCAGCGATAACGTGAACTCGACGTTCTCCGGGTCGAAGCGTTCGCACTCCGACAGCATTCGCGTCATGGCCGAAACACGCATGCCCGCGTCCCAAAGCAGTTGATTCAGCCGGCGGATCGGCTCCTTCACCGTCTTCTCCGGCACGCGGGCATCGAGCAGGAACATGAGATCCACGTCGGAATAAGGAAAGAGCTCCCGCCGCCCGTAACCGCCCACCGCCACGAGCGCAACGCCGCCATTCAGCGCCGCGTCGCCGGCAGCGATCTCCTCCCACGCTGCGGCCACCACCTCATCCACCGCCGTGCTCCGGGCCTCCACGGCCGCTCCCCCGGCGTGTACACTCTGCGCATGACGCTCGAAGGTGGCGCGTATCTCCGCCAGCCGCTCCTCGTATCGCAGCCGGTTTCCCGATACCGAGGGGCTCGAAACACCCCCACCCTCGATGTGCCCGCCCTGTTCCATCTGCTCTGACTCCGTCTCCCGAATGAGTTAAAGCAAGACCCCTGCGCGCACTCTATCACCGTTCATGAAAATCCGGTAAACCCCGGCGTCAAAGCCCGGCACGAGTTCCTTTGCCTAAGCCCTGGACCCTGAGCCCTGAGCCCTGCCCTTACAAAGCGATCTCGCCGCGCTCATCGTTGCGAATCCGGATTGCCTCGTCCACCTTCGACACGAAGATCTTGCCGTCGCCGATCTTGCCTGTCCGGGCCGACGTGATGATCGCCTGGATCGCCTTCTCCACCATGGCATCCGAAACTACGAGCTCCAGCTTCACCTTGGGCAGCAGATCCACCGCATACTCGCGCCCGCGGTAGAACTCCGTGTGCCCCTTCTGCCGGCCATGCCCGCGCGCCTCGAGCACCGTCATCCCTTCAATGCCGATCTCGATCAGTGCGTCCTTCACGTCGTCCAGCTTCGACGGCTGAATTACCGCTTCAATCTTTTGCATCGCTTCCCTTCCAAGGTGCTTCGAGTGTAAGGCCTCCGCCTGCAAAAAGCAGCAAACCCACCAAAACATCCGCACCATCATCGAAAACGTATAGCGGGAGGTCCGCCTATTCTGGCACGTGCCGATGGACCCTCGCTTTTCCCGGGCTCCGCGCCCCGGTCGTCAACAACTCCGGAACCCAGCCCTGATACAAAAGAAAGGGGTTCCCGGACCAGCCGCGAACCCAGACGCTACTACCGGAGGCGCAACCCATGTCTGACGTCACGAAGTTCGAGCCCGCCGCAAGCCATCACCGTTGGGCCGATATCGCCCCCGAATCCATGAACCCACTGCTTACACGGCAGTTCGTCTCCGGCGAAAAGGGCATGGCCGCCCGCATCATGCTGAAGCAGGGATGCCAGGTTCCCGAGCACTCGCACCCTAACGAGCAGATCGCTCTGATCCTCTCCGGGGCGCTCGAGTTCGATGTCCAGGGCAAAAAAATCACGGTTCGCGCCGGCGAGCTCATCGTCCTGCCACCGAATGTTCCACACTCCGCGCTCGCGCTCGAAGACACCGAAGACATCGACTTCTTCTCCCCACCGCGTCAGGACTGGCTCGACGGTACCGACGCCTACCTGCGTTAGTACGTTCCTCATCCCCGAACGCACAACCCGGTAAACTACCAGAGAGACCCATTTTGGATACCCTGACCCAAACCTCTTCACAGATTCCCGAACCCGGAACACCCCACGGACCCTTCGCAGCGTTGCGGCGCGCCCTCCCCACGGCCGAGGTCATCCGCTTTTTGCTCGTCGGCGGATTCAACACCGCCTTCTCCATCGCGCTTGCGTACGTCCTCATCCGGCCGGTGGAGTTCTTCTTCCCAAAACTTCCGCGCGCCGCCGACACCACGATCGCAACCTACGTCGCGCTCCCGCTGGGCGTCACCGTCGCCTTCCTCGGCTACAAGTGGTTCGTCTTCCGGACCAAGGGTAACTACTTCAAAGAATGGCTGAAGGTCGCTGCCGTATACAGCGTCAGCCTGCCCTTCCCGGTGATCGTGATCCCCATCGCGACCAGCCTTTTTCTCTACCTGAAGTTCAACCCTCATCTGGCTTCGCTGCTGGCGGTTGTAGCTAACTCCGGTGCGATCGCCTGCTATAGTTACTTCGCGCACAAAAAATTCTCGTTCAAACAATAAGAGGCCGCTCTTTGATGAAAGACCTCGTACAACGGCAGCTCGCGCAGTCCATCGCCACCCTGCAGGCGGTCCACGATTCGGTCGAGATTCACGACACCATGCTCGCCATCGGCAAGCTTACTGCCGAGGCCATGCAGTCTGGCCGCAAACTCCTCGTCGCGGGCAACGGTGGCTCTGCCGCGGACTCCCAGCACCTGGTCGCCGAGTTCGTTGCCCGCCTCACTGTCGATCGCCCCGCCTTGCGCGCCATCGCCCTTACGACTGACTCGTCCATCCTCACCGCCATCGGCAACGACTGGGCCTTCGAGCAGATCTTCTCGCGCCAGATCGAAGCGCTCGCCCAGCCCGGCGATGTCTTCCTCGGCATCTCGACGTCGGGCAACTCGAAGAACATCGTTCGCGCGCTCGAACAAGCGAAAAAGCAGCAAGTGCATACCATCGGCTTCACCGGCAACGGCGGCGGCAAGATGCGCGAGCTTTGCGACCACAACATTATTATTCCGTCGAACGTCACGATGAACATCCAGGAATCGCACCTCGCGCTCGAGCACATCTTTTGCATGCTCGTCGAGCGCTACACCTGGGGCATCGACTTCGACAAAGCTCCGCAAATCCTCTCCGAATAGCTTCCCTAAGCTGTCAGCTGGTTGCGAAACAGTTTTCAGGTCACAAATCTCTCTTCCACTCCATCGTGACATCCGAATCTCACTCGACCGCGTAATCCCCCTTACAGCTAAATTCCTCTCGCCCGCATCTACCGGATTGACCCGTTGGCCAAGAACCCAGCGAAATCCATCCACTTCGAGCGATCATCATGCCGCGTACCATCCTTCCCGGAACACCCTATCCTCTCGGTGCCAAGCCCAACGCCAAAGGCACCAACTTCGCCCTCTACTCCGAGCATGGCACCGGTGTCGAACTCTGCCTCTTCGACGAAGCCGGCAATCAGACCGAGTGTATCCCTTTCAAGGAGCGCACCGCGCACGTCTTCCACGCCTTCCTTCCTGGCGTCGGCCCCGGCCAGCGTTACGGCTATCGCGTGGACGGCCCGTGGGAGCCGAACAACGGATACCGCTTCAACAAGGCCAAGCTCCTCGTCGACCCCTACGCTGAAGCCATCTGCGGAAAAGTTGACTGGAAGAAGCCGATCTTTCCTTATGACCTCATGTCCGGTGACGACACGAAGATCGACACCCAGGACTCCGCCGCTGGCGTCCCGAAAGGGATCGTGGTCGGCCATGACTTCGACTGGGGCAACGACTGCAAGCCGCAGACTCCGCTCTCCGACTCGGTGATCTACGAGGTCCACGTCAAGGGCTACTCCAAGCGCAACCCGATGGTGCCCGAGAACCTGCGCGGAACCTACGCCGGCCTCGCCCACGAAGCCAGCATCAACTACCTGAAGAAGCTGGGCGTAACCGCAGTCGAACTTCTCCCGGTCCACCACTTCATCGATGCCGGCAACCTCGTCGACAAAGGCCTTAGCAACTACTGGGGCTACAACACCCTCGGCTACTTCGCACCCATGGCGCGCTACAGCTCCGGCGGCGATGGCGGGGCACAGGTAAACGAATTCAAGCAGATGGTGAAGGACCTTCACGCCGCCGGCCTTGAGGTCATCCTCGACGTGGTTTATAACCACACCTGCGAAGGCAATCAGCTTGGCCCCATGCTCTCGTTCAAGGGCGTCGATAACACCACCTACTACCGCATGGTGCAGGGTAACTGCCGCTTCTACATGGACTACACCGGCACCGGCAACACCCTCAACGTGCACAACCCGCAAGTCCTCAAGCTGCTGATGGATTCACTGCGCTACTGGGTGACGGAGATGCACGTCGACGGTTTCCGCTTCGACCTTGCGGCTACTTTGGCCCGCGAACTTCACGACGTTTCCAAGCTCTCCGCCTTCTTTGACACCATTCACCAGGATCCCACGCTCGCCGAAGTCAAGCTGATTGCCGAGCCCTGGGACGTGGGTGACGGTGGCTACCAGGTTGGCCAGTTCCCGATCCTTTGGGCGGAGTGGAACGGCCTCTATCGCGATACCGTGCGCCGCTTCTGGAAGGGCGACGACGGCGAACTCTCGAAGTTCGCGTACCGCCTCACCGGCTCGTCCGACCTTTACCAGTACGACGGCCGCAAGCCCTACGCGTCCATCAACTTCATCACCGCCCACGACGGCTTCACCCTGACCGATCTCGTCAGCTACAACGACAAACACAACGAGGCCAACGGCGAAAACAATCAGGATGGCGCCAACGACAACGACTCGTGGAACATGGGCGCCGAAGGCCCAACCGAAGATCCCGCCATCAACGAGATGCGCGAGCGCCAGGTGCGCAACTTCCTCGCGACGCTGCTGCTCTCGCAGGGCGTGCCCATGATCTGCGGCGGTGACGAAGTAGGCCGATCGCAGATGGGCAACAACAACACCTTCTGCCAGGATGACGAGCTTACCTGGTATGACTGGAATCTTGACGCTCCGCGCAAGCGCCTGATGGACTTCACCTCGAAGCTCATTGAACTGCGCCTGTCTCACCCCAACCTGCATCGCCGCAAATTCTTCCAGGACCGCAACATTCGCGGTTCGGTCGTGCGCGATATCGCCTGGTACAACACCGACGGCAACGAGTTCTCGGAAGAGAACTGGAACTCTTCCTGGAGCAAGTCGCTCGGCGTCGTACTCAACGGCAAGACGCTCAACTACACCGATGAATTCGGCAAGCCGATCGAGGACGATTCCTTCCTGCTCCTCGTCAATGCTTCGGCGGATGGCGTCGAGTTCAAGCTGCCGCCGCCGATCAACGGTACTCCCTGGGGCGTCGTGCTGCGCACCGAGAACATCGACGATCCCTTCGGAAAAATCAAGCTCGAAGACAAGATCATCGTAGGCGGCCGCTCCCTCGTCCTGCTAAGCGATGCGGCCCCAGCCACCAAATGACCGGGTGCCCCATGTCAGGCGGTTCCAAGCCTGACGTGGGGTTTCTCACTCCCACCCCCACCCGGGCTACTCCCTCATCGGGTGCCCCATGTCAGGCGGCTTCAAGCCTGACGTGGGGTTACTCCCTACTCCACTCCGTAGCAATCCTTACCGGGTGGTCTTCCCTCAACCCATAAACCCGAAAGCTCGACCACGGATAGTCTTCGGGCTTTTCACACAACCCACGATGAACCGGGTTTCGATGAAGATACCTGAGCTTCTCAATCCGCTTCTCGTTGGTAAAAACATTGAAGTCGAAGTACCGCGGCAACCAGAACGGCTTCTCTGGCAGCTTGGCCGAACAGGACCGTTTCATCACCCCTATCACCACGTTCAGCGGCTTCTCCGGCGGCTCGGTTACGAGAAGATGGACATGTTCCGGCATGATCACATAGCCGATAACTTCGAACATATACCGCTGGCGTGTCGCTTCGAGACACGTCTGAAACACCTGCTTCGCCCCCGCATCCATCAGATACGGATTCCGCCCAAAACAACTAAAAGTCACAAAATGCAGATCCCCGCTCTTCTGACGTCGCACAAGTCCAGGCGGCATAGGCCCCAAAGTCTACCACCCCACAAATCCAGTCCTGATCCGGGTACATGCGGGTGCCCCATGTCAGGCAGCTTCACGCCTGACATGGGGATACTCCCTCCCCAACCACACCCAAAAACCAACCGGGTGCCCCATGTCAGGCGGTTTCAAGCCTGACATGGGGTTAATCCCTCCCCCCACAACCCCAACCACACCCACAGCCATCCCCAACCTTCCATATAAGATTGAACCGTGGATACCCCGAACCCAGCCCCCCTCGAATCCCCCGAAGAAGACTTCGCCCAACTCCTTCGCGAAGACACCGCCTCCCGCGCCAACGCCGTAGACCGCACCGGCGGCTCCAAGCAGATTGACGCGACCGTCGTCGCCATCACCGTCGACGCGGTGCTGCTCGACATCGGCTATAAGACCGAAGGCATCCTTCCCCTCTCCGCCTTCGCCAAGGACGAAAAGTCCGTCGAACCGGGCGACCGCGTCCGCGTCACCGTCAAAGGCCGCGACACCGACGGCTACTATGAGCTCACCCGCCAGCGCGGAGCTGCAGCGCCCAAGGACTATTCCTCGCTAGAAGAAGCCTTCGAGGCCAAGGGCACTGTCCTCGGCACCGTGACCGGCCTCGTCAAGGGCGGCCTCACGGTTGATATCGGCATGCGGGCGTTTTTGCCCTCTTCCCGTTCCGGCACAAGGGACGCCGCCGAGATGGAAAAGCTCGTAGGCCAGGAGATCCGCGTCCGCATCACCTCGCTCGATCTCGAAGGAGGCTTCGATGGCGATCGCCCTGCACGTCCAGACGCCGTCGTCGACCGCCGCAGCGTCCTCGAAGAAGAGGCTCGCGCCGCCTCCGACCAGCGCTTCTCCGAGCTCGCCGAAGGCCAGACCGTCCTGGGCACCGTCCGCTCGCTCACCACCTTCGGAGCCTTCGTGGATCTCGACGGCGCCGACGCGCTCCTTCACATCTCCGACATCGCCTGGCACCGCGTCGAAAACCCTGCCGACCACCTCTCCGTCGGAGACCAAATCGAAGTCCAGATCCTCAAAATCGACAACACCGACCCCGCCAAGCGCCGCATCGCCGTCGGTCTCAAGCAGCTGCTGCCGCACCCGTGGGAGTCCGTTCCCGGAACCTACTCGCTCGGCCAGAAGATCACCGGTAAGATCACCCGCGAGACCGATTTCGGCGCATTCGTCGAACTCGCACCCGGCATCGAAGGACTCATCCATATATCCGAGATGGCCTGGGGCAAGAAGGTGCGCAAGCCTTCGGACATCGTCAAAGTGGGCGACCAGGTCGAAGCCGTCATACTCGCCATCGACACCGACCAGAAGCGCATCGGGCTCGGCTTGAAGCAGGCCCTTGGCGATCCCTTCGCCGAGATCACCAGGACCATCCATCCCGGCGCCGTGGTCGAAGGCAAGATCTCGCAGATTACCAAGTTTGGCGCCTTCATGACCGTCACCGAAGGTGTCGAAGGCCTCATCCACATCTCCGAGATCACCGCAGAGAAGCGTGTCAATCATCCCTCCGACGTGCTCCGCGTCGGTGAGACCGTCAAGGCCCTCGTGCTTGAGATCGACAAGGAAAAGCGTCAGCTTCGCCTCTCCATGAAGCAGGCCATCCCCACCGGCCTCGACGACTTCCTGCTCGAGCACGCGGCCGGCGACACCGTCACCGGCCGCATCATCGACCTCGACCACCTCTCGAACACCGCCCGCGTCGAGCTTGGCGAAGGCATCATCGCCGCCGCCACGCTCCCAGCCGCCGACCCAACCGACGCACCATCAACCCCACCCACCAGCGCCGGCCCCGTCGACCTCTCGCAGCTCGGATCCCTCCTCGGCTCCAAGTGGAAGACCGCTCACGCCGACGCCCGGCCCGCCCCAAAACCCTCCAAATCCACCACCAACCCCTCCGGCCCACTCGCCCCCGGCCAAATCCGCACCTTCACCATCACCACCCTCGACGCCCCCACCAAAAAAATCACCCTCGCCCTGGGCTAACAGCAACCTCCTGAAATCTCACGGGTGCCCCATGTCAGGCAGCTTCAAGCCTGACGTGGGGTTACTCCCTCCCCACCCCACCCCCAAAAACAAATCGGGTGCCCCATGTCAGGCAGCTTCAAGCCTGACGTGGGGATACTCCCTCAACCCGCACCACCACATCCCAGGCCCACCCACGGACTCCATTCCGGGTGGGCTTTTTCTCGCCTTGCCCCCTTTCAACCCATCAATCCTTCTGAATTCTTCTCAACCTGCAGGACTTCCCTCCCCATTCGCCCCTAAGCTCCAAACCAGACCCACCAAACTCCAGCTCAGGGATCCGCCATGACCCTCAACCAAAGACTTCGACTCGCCCTCCTGCTCCTCGCCCCCATACCCGTGGCGCTCACCCAGCAACCTCAACCCCGCACCTTTCCGCTCCCCAAAGCCACCGTCAGAAAACCCACAGCCGACCAGCTCGCCACGGAAACCTGGCGCAAGCTCGTCATCGCCCCCCGCCAGAAAACCGATGGCTGCTACAAAATCGCCTACCCTTCCACCACCTGGCAGACCCTCCCCTGCGGCACCGTACCCGAGGTCCCTCACCTCCACACATCCCGGCGCCTCCATCCGCTCGACGACGAAAACAGCACCGGCAACTGGACCGCACTCACCACCGGCTCCATCACCTCCGCCACCGGCCGGTTCCCGGAGATCGACAACGTCACCAGCGTCACCAGCTCCGGCGTACAAAATAGCTACTCCATCCAGCTCAATACCAACGGCTTCAAGTCTCCGCAATGCGCCAAAAGCACCAACACCGGCTGCACGGCTGGTGAGCAATTCGTCTTCGACCAGGGCTATGGACTCGTCATCCAGGAATGGCTCGTCAACTATCTCGACGCAACCACCACCCAGTGCCCGCAGCTTCCCCAGCCCTGGAGCACCATCGACACCACCTCCTGCTGGACCAACGTCGCCTACATGCAGTTCCCCAGCATGACCTTTTCCACGCTCGCCGGCGTCACGTTCACCGCAGAAGCCGCAGCCAACGGCCAGGACACCTTCTCCGTCGCCGTCGGCAAGGTGGTCTATCAGTTCGCCGCCTCGGACAGCTATCTCGGCCTCGCCGGCCGCTGGGACGACGTCGACTTCAACATCTACGGCCACAGCAAAGACGAAGCGTTCTTCAATCCCAGCTCCATCGCCACGGTCCGCGTCACCGAGAACGACGGAACCATCAATCCGCCCACCTGCGCCGGCCAGAACATCGGCGGGAACCAGACCTCGGAAACCAACAATCTCACCCTCGGCCCCTGCACCCCCTTCGGCCCCGGCCAGCCCTCCAACGGCATCAGCTTTACCGAGTCCATCCCGCCCGTGATCTCCTCCATCTCCCCCACAACCGGGGCAGAGACCGGCGGAACCCTTGTCACCCTCAACGGCTCAGGTTTCTCCAACTTCATGGAAGCCGCCTTCGGCTCCACCTATATCGGCGTCCAGTGCAGCAGCTCAACCCTCTGCACCGCCTACTCCCCACGCTTCACCGGCAAGGCGGAGGTCGGCGTCGCCATCGCCAACCTTACCGCCACCGGCCAGCCCGGAACCTTCAGCACGATTACCCGCCAGAACCTTTTCGTCTACGAGCCGTATCCCAACGGCTACATCACTCCAAGTACCGGTTCGCCCCTTGGCGGCACCGCCGTCACCCTCAACGGCAGCAACTTCAGCACCACGCCCGGTACCACAAGCGTCGACTTCAACTTCAGCACCGGTCCCGTGGCGGCTCTTCAACTCAAGTGTCCCACCGTCGTCCTCTGTACCTTCACCACCCCACCGCTCAACCCTGCCGGGTCCGATCCCGCCGTCATCCCAGTCACCCTCACCCTCAACGGAATGACATTCCCGATGGGCTCCTTCACCTTCAAAAATCCACCCTCTCCGCCTACGCGCGTCACCTGCCAGGTCTGCGCCCAGCAGGGCCAGAGGTGTGGCACAAAGAACGGTAAGATCGTCTGCATCGGCACCGTTCAATAGTCCGCTCGCTTCACCTATGGAAAACCTTGTCAAGGGGGTCAGCTCGGCGCAAACGTCCTATGTTGAACATTGCATGGCACTTCCGCCGAAAAAGTAGATGTCCTTTTTACCCGGCTCAACCCGCTATACTAGAAGTAGATGAAAAAAGTGAAAAGACCCGCGGCCAATAGCTGTGGGTCTTTTGCTTTTCCTGCAGGCGCTCTACGATGCCTCCGCCCGGCCGTGTTGCGCCTGGGCTCTTCTTCAGCACTCGCAAACCCTTTCTTTTCAATATTTTACCCGCAACTCCAATGGATGCAATATTTTAGCGGATACCTACCCGCTAAGTCGTTGCATCCATTGATCGTTTAATCACTTCATTAACCGGGGGGTACCCCGGGAAGGAGAAGGGATGACCCTACCGCCCAGCGCTCTCCGAACCCGACAGGTAGCCCTTCGCCTTCGCCACCTCAACTCGATCCGAATCCGTTCCAGCCGACCTCACCAGCGCAGCATAGTAGGTCTGCGCGAGCCCGCGATCTCCACTCGCCTCAGCTGCCAGCCCGGCGTTGTAAAGCCCGTTCAGCCGATTCGGGCTCAGCTTCAGCGCTACCTGGTACTCCGCCAGCGCCTCCTTCGGCTTGCCGGAATCGAGCAGCACGTCGGCCAGCATCTCACGCGCGGGAATATCCACCTCGCCCTGCCCGACCTTGTCCTGCAGGTCCGCAGCCTTGCGCATCGACGCAGCGGCTTCCACCGGTTTGCCCTCGGCAAACGCGGTCCAGCCAACCATCTCATCGCGCTCGATCGTCACACCGTTGCCCTCGACCTCGTACGCATCCGGCCCACGCTTCACCGCATCCAGCGACGCATCGAACGCTGCCAGGTCAGCCTTGGCCGCAGCCGCGTCATGCAGGCGTCCATGCGCAATCGCATGGTCCCAATCCACCAGCATCGATACCTCCGGCGACGAACCAGCCACCGGCTGGAGCGCTGCCGCAGCCTTCCAGTCGCGCCGCTCCAGGTCATAGAAGATGGCCATCTTGACCCGATAATACGGCACCATACCCGCCATATACGCCGCGCCGCCCGTCGCCATCTCCCCCACCTTCGTCACCGCCAGTTGACTCTGCTCAAGCGCGGCCTTCGCCTTCGCATCCTGCCCCGTCTGCAAGTAGGCGTAGATGAGGAAGTCATAAGAGTGCGGCTCGTCCATCATCCCGCTTTCGCCCATCTTCTCCGCACCCTCCGAAGCCTTGATCGACCCGATCTGCGACGGAATATCCTTCTGCCACAACCCCAGCCGCGCGTAGATGTGCCCCGGCATGTGGTAAGCGTGGGGCCCCGACTGCGCAATCTCCAGGTAATGATCCGCCGCCACAAGTCCATCGGCAGCCATCGCGGGATTGTCGCACGCGTGGACGATGTAGTGGTCCACCCCAGGGTTATCCGGGTCTTTCAAAAACAGCGGCTGCAACACGGCCATCGCCTTGTGCGGTTGCGCCAGGCTGGTGTCGCCCGGCTTCTCTGCCGCCAGCAGCGAAAGCGCGTAAAACGCGCCCGCATTTACATCGTCCGGATAACGCTGGTACAGCTTGCCCATGGCGTCCGAGTACGCCGCAACCCGCGCCGGAAACTCCTCGCTGCCCGGCTTGTAAAACGCCGCCAGCGCATCAATATATCCACGCTCGCGCGGCGTCCCAGCCTTCAGCGCCAGCGCCTTTTCCATCTCGGCCCAGCCCAGCTTGCGCGCCTCGGCGTCCGGCCGATCCCAAATCTGGTGGAACGCGCTCATCGCCACTCCCCAGTGCGCCATCGCGCAGTTCGGGTCGGCCTTCTCGATGCGCTCAAACTGCGACCGCGCTTCTTCGTACCAGAAGTCATGCAGCAGCGCCACGCCGCGATCAAACGGCTTCTGCACGCTCGCTGTGCACGACACGGGAAAATTCACCGTCCCCAGCCGCTCCCCTGCCGGCAAGCCGTCCCCAATTGCCCCACCCATCGCCATCTGCGCCGAGACCGGCATCCCCAACGAAATCAACGCCGCGCCAAGCAAAGCTTTCCTCATGCCGCCATTCTACCCCTCGCTCCGCACACCAGGATGGGAGATGCAAAGAAGCCCGGGCCCAAGGAACCCGGACTACTCCACCCATCGCACCCGTTCATCTCCGAGAAATCAGGAGACTGACACCTGCGGATACGCTTCGACGTACTCCTCGCCGTTACAGCCGAAGTACGTAACGGTCCTCTTTTCGAACTCGACGTCATAGCTCACCACACCCGCGCGCCACGAAGCCTGCAGAAACTCCGGGAACGTCGACTCGCCGGCCTGGTCCGTCCGCAGCGCCACAATCAGCGCCTCACGATCGAACGCCGGCACGTTCGCCGGCCCCGTCACCAGCGAAACTCCCGGCATCACCACCGGTCCAAGTTCCGTCAAAAACAGGCTCTGGCACGCGGGAAGCTGCCACACATTTCTCTTCGCGCCCGCCGCCCGCAGGCACTCCGCCAGGTACGGAAACCCGCCCACCTTCGGCCGGCCCGCCATCGCTCGCCCAAACGCCTGTTGCAGCTTAGCAATCGAATCGCTCATCGTATTCTCCTTTTTGTAAATCTGTTTGTCGTCGCCGAGCCGTCGATTACTCGACGGCCACATCTCGAATCTGGTGAAACTCCGTCAGCTTCAGCAGCAAGCGCCGAAGCTTGGCCCGCTCCGTCTCACTTAGCGCCTGAAACTGCTCTTCATCGTTGCGGTCCGCCAACTCGGCTAACTTTGGAACCACCGCTCGACCCGCTGAGGTCAACGAAACCCATTGCGCCCGGTTGTCGTCCTCCCGAACCTCGCGCGCAACCCAACCCTTCGCCTCCAGCTTTGCGAGAATCTTCGACATCGCCCCCCGCGTCAGCGACAGCGCCTCCGCCAGCTCACTCGGACCCTTTGCCGCGCCCTGGTCAAGCAGCCGCAGAACAACCCACTCCGCAGTCGAAGTTCCCTGCTCCCGCAGCAGTCGCGCAAACGTGCTCGACACGTGATTGGAGACACGCCGAAGGCAATACCCGAGGTGAGCCTCAAGACTTCCCGGATCCCTCCTCTGCAAAATCCGTTCAGTAGTTTCCATAGAAACTATATTAGTTTCTATGGAAACTACCGTCAAGCCAAAAGTTCACACTCGCAACCGAAAGCCGGTTGCCCCAGCCTTCGCGACACTTCATCAGCGAAGGGCGGGGTCTCGATTGTGCAAGCAAACGACCGCACTAGCAAACAAACCCATCCGACCCGGTAACCCATGCCTCGCCTTCCAGACATCGGAAGTAAAGGCCCAAATCGCCACCCACCCAACACCCGCTACAATTCGCACATGAAACCAGCAGCACTCATCCCCCTGCTAGCTTTCTGCGCCATTCTCCCCGCGCAAACCCTGGTCTCCCCGTGGGACGCTTATCCCCCGGCCATTACTCAGACTGCCTACCGCTGCCCCGCGCCCCCCGCCTCTACCCTGACGCTCGACCCTGGCACCTACTACACCGACTCCAAAGCCTCCATCACCGACCCCGCCAAGAAACTTGCCTATCAGCAGGCCACCGAGGCGCCCACCACTCTGAGCCGCAACGCCGCCCTCGCCGCCGACTTCTACCTTGAGCATGGCAGCCTTCCTGCCGCCCAATGCGTCGTCACACTCCTCAACGCCCCAGCCGAAGCCCACGCCTGGACCGGGAAGATGCCCGACTACTCCGGCGTCTACACCCAGAACTGGACCCTCTCTGCCGTAGCCATCGCCTACCTCAAGGTCAGGACTGCCCACGCGGCCACGCCTCAGCAGGACACCGCAATCCAAGCCTGGTTCGACCAGCTCGCGCACCGCATCACCTACTTCTTCATCCTTGAGGCCTCGCGCCTTGGCAATGCAAAGGAAAACAACCACATGTACTGGGCCGGTCTCGCACTCACCGCCGAAGGCATCGCCGACGACGACCTGCTCAACTTCCAGTGGGGTCTCGGCGCCTACCAGATTGGCATCGACAACATCCAGCCCGACGGCTCGCTTACGGCCGAAACCGCCCGCGGGCAGATGGCGATGCACTACCACCTCTATGCGCTTGCGCCGCTCATTATCACCGCGGAGCTCGCCGAAGCCAATCACATCGACCTCTACACCGCGGACAGCGGTGCCATCCAGCGCCTGGTCGCCCTCTGCACCTCCGCCCTCGAAGATCCCACCGTCTTCGAAAAGCGCACCGGCATCCAGCAGATCGTCGAGCAGCCCTACGCCGGCTCCGACATCGGCTGGGCCGTGCCGTACGTCCGCCGCTTCCCCAACCCGCAGCTCTCGGCGCTCATCGCCAAAGCCCCATGGACCCGGTACACCACCTGGGGCGGCACGCCTCCCCCGTAGCGGCACACGAAGCTCCTGTTCCCACGAAGTGGCGCCCGCGCGGCGTGAGCGCGCACTTGCACTTGCCGTTGCCTCTAACTCTAAATTCCATACTTCGAAGCCAGAAAGCCCCGTAATCCCTTCGGAACCAAGCGCGCGATCTCCTGCCACGTCACCAGCCGCAGCCGACTCTGCACCTCCAGGCTCCGCACCGCGCCGATCACCCGCAGCCAGTCCTCCACCAGGTCGCTACGACGCCCATCGCAGATCACACAGAATCGCCCACCCACCGCATACGCCGCCAGCACCCCACGCACCAGTTGGTACGATCGCACGCCGCGCCGCGTCACCTCCAGCCGCTCGCGGTCGAACACCTCGTCGAAGCCGAGGTACCGTTCCACCAAACACATCGCACCAAACTGGAAGTCCGCCTCGGTCAGCTTCGCTTCCACCAGCAGGTCGCCCACGCGCATATCGATCTCGGTCGTATTCACCAGCCCACGCTCCAGCCGGGCCTCCGACCTGGTGCCGAACTCCACGCGCTCGCGTCCCGTCACGCCCATCAAGGCACGCAGTCCTGGAGTCCACACCCGCGGATAGCAAAACACATTCATCAGCAGCGCATCAGAGCTGGTCGCCGCATCCAGCTCCCGCCACGTGCGCACCTGCTCGTCTGCTCCTGTAGCCCGCGCCTGCCGCTTCGCCGTATGCACCTTTTCAAGCCGCCGAGCCCACTCCGGCCGCGCCACAATCCGCCGGTACGAAGCCTCGACGAAGTTCCCATGCGACGATCCTTCCGGCGAAAACACAACCGCGGACCCACGCGTCACCTCATGCACCTTGCCCAGCGCCGAACCCAACCCGCTCACCTCTGCCCGCACCGCGCTCGCCAGCCCACGCCCGCGCCGCACCGGCGCCTCCACCTCCACCTCGCGCATTTCCACTTCATCCCATACCACCTGCTTAGTGGAAGTCATGCGAGCGCACCTCCATCCTGCCCATCGCCATCACCTCCACGGTGTCCGCCTTCACATGCACCACGCCGTCCTCGTTCTGCAGCTTGCCCTCCACCAGCAGGAACCGGCCACGTGTCACGGCAACCCGCTCGCGCTCATAGAGATCAGGATGAATAATTACGTTTGAGATCCCGGTCTCATCCTCCATCGAAAGAAAGATGAAGCCCATCGCCGTACCCGGCCGCTGCCTCGCAATCACGCTGCCTGCCGCGCGCACGAAGCTGCCGTTGCGCCCCTCGCGCAGCTCCATCGCCGACTTCACCCGCATCCTCCGCAGCCGCTCCCGCTCAAACGCCAACGGATGCGGCCCCACGGTCAACCCGCTCCCCGAGTAATCCGCAACCAGCCGCTCCTCCGTCGACATCACCTTGAGGATTCGACTCGAAACTGGGTGCCCCACCCTCGCGGAGCCAGGGTGGGTCTCTTCCGAACCCGCACTCCGCAACAAAGGCCCAACCTCCCTGCACGCCTCTTCCACCTGCCACAAAGCATCCCTCCGATCTCCCACTCCCGCAACCCAGTTCAGCGCACCCACCCGCGCCAACTGCACCATCTCCTTGCGGCTAATCCCAGGCACCCGACGCGTCACATCTTCGGTCGACCGGAAGCTCCCACACAGCAGCCGCGTCCGCACCATCGCCACGCCCACAGACTCCCGCAGCCCCTTGACATAGCGCAGCCCAAGCCGCAGCGACAGCGTCCCATCCTCCTCCGGCTCCAGCTCGCAATCCCAGCTCGACCGCTGCACGTCGATTGACTTCACCCGCAACCCATGCCGCTGCGCATCTTTTACCAGCACCGCTGCCGAGTAAAAGCCCATCGGCTGGTTATTCAGAATCGCAGCCGTGAACGCCCCCAGGTACTTCACCTTCAGGTAAGCCGAGGCATACGCGATCAGCGCAAAGCTCGCCGCATGGCTCTCCGGAAAGCCATACAGCGCAAAGCTCTGGATGCTTTGGATTATCCCCTCCTGCGTCTCCGCGTCCAGCCCGTTCACCGTCATGCCCTCGCGCATCTTGGCCTCCAGCTGCGTCATGCGCGCCATCGAGCGGCGCATGCCCACCGCCTTGCGCAGCTCCTCCGCCTCCGACCCCGAGAAGTTCGCAACCACCATCGCCATCCGCAGCAACTGCTCTTGAAATAACGGCACGCCCAACGTCCGCTCCAGCGTCTCCTGCAGCAGCGGATGCGGATACGTCACCTCTTCCTTTCCCTGCCGGCGCCGCATATAGGGATGCATCATCTTGCCGACGATCGGCCCTGGCCGGATGATCGCCACCTGCACCACCAGGTCGTAGAAGATCTTCGGCGCGTTCCGCGGCAGCGACGCCATCTGCGCACGGCTCTCCACCTGGAACATTCCCACCGTATCGGCCGCGCGGAGCACCTGGTACACCTCGTCATCCTGCGGCAACTGCGCCAGGTCGACCTCTTCCCCATAGTGCCGCGGCACCAGGTCGATGCAGTCCTTCACCACGGCCATCATGCCCAGCCCCAGCAGGTCCACCTTGACGATGCCCATCTCCGCGCAGTCTTCCTTATCCCACTGGACGACGGTTCGCCCAGCCATGGACGCACGTTCGAGCGGCACCACCTGGTTCAGCAATCCCTGGCAGATGACCATGCCGCCCGAGTGCTGACCGAGATGCCGCGGCAGGTCCTGCATGCGCAGGCAAAGCTCGAGGTACTTTGCAATCCGCGGGTGCTTTACGTCGAATCCCGCAATCGAGAAGTTATTCGCCATGGTGTCGCTCTTGCCGCGCCACTCGAACTGGCTCACCAGGCCCGCCAGCCGCCCCAGCGACTCGGCATCGAACCCCAGCGCCTTGCCCACCTCGCGCGCCGCCGACTTGCCGCGATACGTAATCACGTTCGCCGTCATCGCCGCGCCCAGCTCACCGTAACGCTGGTACACATACTGGATCGCCTGCTCGCGCTTGTCGCCCGACGGCAGGTCGAGATCGATGTCCGGCCATTCGCCGCGGCTCTCGCTCAAGAAACGCTCGAACAGCAGCTTCATCCCGACCGGATCGACCGCCGTAATGCCCAGCGCATAGCAGACAGCAGAGTTCGCTGCGCTGCCCCGCCCCTGAACCAGGATGTCGTTGCGCCGGCAGAACTCGATGATGTCCCATACGATCAGGAAGTAGCCGGAGAACTTCAGCTTGGCGATAAGCGCCAGCTCGCGCTCCACCTGCGCCTTGGCGCGCTCATACAACAAGCGGTCGCGCTTGGCGCCATAGCGCCGTTCTACCCCTTCGAAGACACGCTTACGCAGGAAGCTGTCCATGGTCTCGTCGCGGCCCACGTCGTAGACAGGAAATTCATACCCCGCATCGTTCAGCGAAAACTCCAGCCGCCCGGCCAGGTGCACCGTGTTCTCAATCGCCTCAGGCAGATCGCGGAACACACGCGCCATCGTTGCCGCGCTGCGCAGCCCGCGCTGCCCGTTCACCGTCAACAGACGCCCCGCCTGCTCCAGGCCCACCCCGTTGCGGATGCAGGTAAACACATCCAGGATTTCGCGCTCTTCGCCGCGCGCATACTTCACCCCGTTGGTCGCCAGCAGCGGCAACCGGAGGCTCTCCGCAATGCGCACCGCCGCCTGGTTCCGCATCTCCTCGGCGCGCTCGCCATGGCGTTGCAGCTCCACGTACACATTGCCCGGTCCAAACGCCTGCACCATGCGTTCGACCACCTCGCGACCAGCCGCTTCGCCACCGGCCGCAAGCGCAGCGGCCAGCGGACCTTCGGCTCCGCCCGTTAGCGCAATCAGCCCGGGTGCGAACTCGTCCAGATCGCCAAACGACGCCGCACCCTCAGCCTTGGTCGGCTCGCGCATTTTGAAGCGCGTGACCAATTGTGACAAGTTCCGATAACCTACCTGCGTAGCGCACAGCAGGGGGATTCGAGGCGGTTCGATCTGAAAGCGGTTCGGCTGCCACATGGGCGGACGCAGCATCTCAAGCGGCTTGATTTCCCCGGGAATGCGTAAGTCACTTATTGCAATCTCCGCGCCAATCCTTGCCGTCAGACCCTGCTTCTTCGCAAAAGAGTGGAACCGCGCTGCACCATATAGCCCGTTGCGATCCAACAGAGCAGGCGCAGGCATCTCCAGCTCTATCGCACGATCGACCAGAGCCTCGGGCAGACAAGCACCTTCAAGAAAGCTGAAGGCGCTGTTCGCATGAAGCTCAACATAAGCACGATCAGCCACGCGAAGCTCCTGGCCCCACGAAGTGGCGCCCGGCCGGCGTTAGACCGCACTTGCTTTTGCCGTTAGTCATAAACCCCTTCCAGCACCCAGGCATCCCGCACGAGGTCATGCCCCAGCAGGCAAACCATCACCTCCCCATCGGCCTCGCACCGCGTCGCCAGGTCCCAGGTATCTCCAGACCACCCATGGCCCGCCCACCAGGCGCCGCTGCTGCGCCAGGGCCCATAGCAGCGCACCACCTCAAACCTCCGACCCTCCAGCCAAAAGCCCAGAATCGCCGCACTTTTCATCGAGACGCGAACATGCATCGCTGGCCGCAGCCGTCGCAATGCGGTCCTAGGCGCTGCGTTCGCCTCGCGCGCCGGCGAAGCCTTGTACTCCGCCGATGGCAGCACAAATCGCTCCAGCACAAAGCTCTCCGCGGCATGCGTATCGAGCAGCCGTACCCGCCCCACATTGCCTTCACCCACCAGCGAAACCAGCCGCGCATAGGTGTCTTCAAAGCGCGTCGGCTCCGGCATCTGCGGCGCAAACAGCCCAAGCTGGATGCGGCTCACATCGCCTGTCTCCGCCGTCAACCGCAGCTTCACTACGGCACCCGGCGCCGGATGCGCCTCCAGATCAAGCTGTAGCATCTTCATCAGCAACGCGCGATCCACCGTCGCAACCGCCGGCCGCACGGTTCGCGAAAACTCATCCGCCTCCTCCGGGTGCCCCATGTCAGGCAGCGTCACGCCTGACGTGGGGTCTCGCAGCTGAGACATGAGAAGCACCCTCCCTTCTCTCCGATCCCAAACCTCCGGGTGCCCCATGTCTCGCCTCTGAGACATGGGAAGTACACTCTCCACCTCCCTACCACAAACCTCAACCCCCACCATCCGATCCTTCGGCACCTCCAACTCCAACGAAACCGTTACCGAAGCCAACGCCAAAGCCCGTCCCACAACCCGCTTCACCAGCAATTCCAGCATCGAATCCATCAAAAACAGCAAAGGCTCCAGCAGGTCGACCGGCTCCTCGAGCGCCACCACCTCCTCCAGCCGGAACTCCTCGGCCTCTGGCTTCATACAGTACGGCAGTTCCCCCTTCGCGCGCAGACGCAGCGTCTTGCCCGCCTGCCCCACCCGCACAATCAGCGCCGTCTCAGGCAGTGCGGCGAGCTCGCCGAGCGTCCTTACGCCCCAAACGGAAAACCGCTCCTGCATCTCGTCTTCCAGCCGCAAAACCGCGACCGGCAGCCCCGCCAGCGCCCATGCCTCACGCCCGCGCTCCATCACCCTCACCCGTGCACAATGTTGTGAGCCGGTTTGCGGAAGCAAACGCGCGCTATCCTCCAACTCCCCCTGGTACCACCCCCCAAACCGCGCCACCGACAACCCCGCATCCGCATTTACCGCGACACAGCTAAACGCCGCAAATCCCAGCTCCTCGCAACCCGCCACCAGCCGGCGGCCGATACTCGCCGCATCTCCCAGCAGCCGCTCCGTTCCGGCCAGGTCGACGACGCACTCCCAATCCGCGCCACACACCTTCGTCTCCACCCGCGGCGAAAATCCGTTCATCGCCTGCAGCAGCACCCGCTGCGCTGCCGTCTCCTCCGCCGCCGACCGCGCCAGCACCGCAACCTCGTCAAACGTCTCCACCTCCACCCTCGTCATGCCCTCGCGCAGCCCCATCGCCCTCGCCCGTGCATTCAGCGAGCAGACCCGCTCCGTAGGCCTCACCCCCTCCATCACCACGACCGGCTTCCCAACCAGCCCCGGCCGCACCCGCACTCCCGCCTGCGCGGCCAACTGAGCCACCACCACGCAACCCCAAAGCTCGCTCATGACGCACTCCACACCGCGCGGCTCTGCCATCCCGAGGCCTTTGCCGCACCCTTCTTCCGGTGCGTCTCGGCAACCTCCTCAAAGCGCCGCCGCACCACCTCCAGCCGGTACGGCACGCCGCCCATTACGGTGCCGGCTTCCGGCATCTGAGCTTCCACCCGCATCACCAGCTCCGCACTCGAACCTGCACACCCAATCTGCGAACCCGCGGCGCAGGCCGGCGAAAGCACCAGCAGGCTGGTCCGCGTCCGCTCCAGCGCCACCCGCCAGCGAAACCACGTCGCAAGGGGAATCTTTCGCGCAAACTCCGCACCGATCCCGCCCATATCGAAAACAATCGAGCCAAAGCCACCAGCCTGCACCAGCAGATCGACCGCCTTGATCCCCTGCTCCAGCCGTCTCCAAGGCCGTGTCGCGCCCTCACGATTGTTCGGGTGCCCCATGTCTCGCTTCTGAGACATGGGAAGGATCCTGCCTGCACCCACACCCGCCAGTTGCCCCACCCTCGCAGCGCTCCGCGTCTCCACCAGGTCAAATCGACCCGGCAAAATTGCCGCCCGCGACTGAATCACCGCGCTCCCCCGCCGTTTCGGCATTCGATCCTCCGAAACCTGCACCCCACGCACCTCACCCAGCGGCCGATTCGCCACCCCCGGCGTCCCAAGACTCTTATCCCGCCCATAATCCACCAGCCGCAACTCCGCTCTCTGCGTACTTTGCGCGAACGTGGCGTCCTTTGCGCCTTGCTCTTTCTCCCCGAACCCGCACCGCACCCAAAGCACCCGCGCCAGGTCCACCCCGTTCGCCGCCGCGGCCTCCGGCGTCAGGTCTCCGCCCACATCGACCCACGCGCACACCAGCCCCTCACGCGTCCTTGCTGCCAGGTTAGCCGCCGCAATCGTAGCCCTGCCGCTCGACCTTGAACCCACAATCTCGGTCGTCCCCGCCACCGGAAACCCACCCTGCAGCACAGCGTCCAGCCCGGCAAACCCCGTGCCCACGCCATCCCGCACCAGCCTCGGCGCAAGCTCCAGCCGCGCGCCGCTCTTCGCAGCAAGCGTCTGCTCGATCTGCTGACGCAACACACGCGAAGAGGACTGCACCGCCGTAGCCATGCCCTATTTTCGCTTTTATTTCGCCTTCGTGCACCAAAATAGTAATCCACAAGCCGTCTGCACCATTCCCGGTGCAGCGGCTTTCACCCCGCCGCAAAAACGCGTCTTACTCCTCGCGCAGAACCTCAAGCGGCTTCTGCCCCAGGATCCGATGGCTCGCCACCCACCCCGTCACTACCGTCAGCGCAGCCGTTGCGGCCAGCCCGCCAAAGCTCCAGCCCCACTCGATCACGCGCGGGACGCCCAGCGCACGCAGTAGCCCGGCATCCACCACGTTCGCAAAGAAGATGCCGACCACTCCCGCCACCAGCCCCAGCACCGCAAACTCGATCGAAAAGATTGTCGCAATTCTCGCCCTGGTCGCGCCCAGCGTCTTCAGCACCACCACCTCGCGAATCCGCCGGTACTTCGTGCCCGCAATGCTCGAAGCAAGGATGACGATGCCGGCGAAGATGGAAAATGCCGCCAGAAACTGCACCACGTAGATAATCTGGATCACCACGCCGCGAATCGTCTCCAGCGCCTGCGCCACGTTGATCACGGTCACCGTCGGGTATGCGGCATAGAGCGCCCGCTGCAACTGCTCCACCTGCTCCGGACGCGCATGCACTCCGCCGTACCAGACCACCGGAAACCCCTGCAGCGATTTCTCCGGCAGAATAAACTCGGCCCGGCTGAATGCATGCTGCCCATCCGCCTGGATCAACGCCACCACCTTCGCATCGAAGTGCTGATCCTGCGCGGCGAAGCTGATCGTCGAGCCAACTTTGATCCCCAGCCGCTGCGCCTGATGCCGGGCAACCGCAACCACCGGATGCTTGTCCCCGTCCGCCAGCTGCTTCGGCGTAAACCACCTGCCATCCACCACGTTGGTCCCGGGCTGAACGTCGTTGGCCCACGTCAGCTGGATCGAGTTCAACATTCGCCGCGGAAAGTTCTTCGTCTTGATCTCCGACGCGTCGACTCCGTCGAGCGCCACAATGCGCGACGACACCACCGGCAGCAGCTCCGGCGGCGCAGTCACGGCGGGCGAGCTCTCCAGCAGCTTCTTCACCCCAGCAACCTCTTCGTTCGCAATATCGACCAGGAAGATGTTCGGCAGATTTGGCGCCGACGAGATATGCAACTGGCGCACCACCGCGTGCTGCATCAGGAACACCAGCATGATCTGCATCACGCCCATGCCCAGCGCAGCCAGCAGCGCGGCCGAAGGATTCCCCGGCCGGTACAGGTTTGCCAACCCATGCCGCACCGCCGAAGGCAGATGCAGGCGCGTCCGCGTCAGCAGGAACTTGAGCCCCTTCAGCACCACCCACGAAGCCACCAGCAGCACCGCCAGCACCACGGTCAGCCCGAACGTAAACCACTTGCCAACCGACGCCGAATCCGACACCCGGAACGCAATCGCCGCCAACCCGGCGAGAATCAGCAGGAACGCAAAGATCTGCACGACGTTCTTCTTCAGCTTGAGCAGCATGCCCTGGAAGAACGGCTGATCTTCCTCATCGACGGCTCGGCGCAGAATCAGAATCGGCCGGATGCCGCGAATATCCAGCAGCGGCGGCAGCGTAAACAGCAGCGTCGTCAGCATGCCGGCGCCCAGCCCAGCGAAGATGGCGCGCGGATCCAGGTGGAGCTCGGGCGTCACATTGATCAGGCGCGCCAGCAGGTACGGAAATGCCATCTGCACGCCAATGCCGAGCAGCACGCCAACCACTCCGCCGATCGCACCCAGAATCAGCGTCTGGATCAGGTAGATCTTGATGATCTGTCCCGAACCCGCGCCCAGCGACTTCATAATCGCGATCGTATCCAGCCGCTGCTGCAAGTGCGCGCGCATCGCCATCGCCACGCCGACGGCGCCCAGTACCAGCGCCACCAGGCTCATCAGCGAAAGCAGGCTCGTCGCCTGGTCGAGCCCCGCCGTCAGCGCCGGGTTGGTCTCGCGATAGTCGACCACCTGCGCCTCCGGCAGCAGCTTGATCAGCCGCGCCTTCAAATCCGCCACAGCCTCGTCGGAGATCGGCGCCCCGTTCTTCGGCTTCGGCACCTTGAACAGAAATCGCTGACCGGCATGGCTGCCCGGCGCTATCAACCCGCTCTCATCCAGCCCCTCGCGCGAGATCAGCACTCGCGGCCCCGCCGCAAACGACCCAGACAGCCGGTCCGGTTCGTTGACCACCACGCTGCCAATGCGAAACGTCTTGTTGCCGATCTTCAGCTGGTCGCCGACGTTGAGCCGCAGCCGCACCAGCAGGTCGTCCGCGACCGCAACCGTATCGGGCGTCAGCGCGTCGGAGAGCTTGCCCGCCGGCTGCAGATCCACCGTGCCGTAGTACGGATACGCGTTCGGATCGACGGCCTTCAACGACACCAGCAGCGGGTCCATCGTCTTCGCCGCGCTCGCCATCGAAAGCAGCTCCGTCACCGGGGTCATCTTTACGCCCTCGCGCTCGATCTCCGCCAGCCCGGCGTTCTCGGCCGGCGTCGCCTGCGACGTCATCCGTGCCGAAAGATCCGCCGCCATAATCGACCGTGCGCGGTTCAGCAGAGTCGCCCGGAACGAGCTCGAAAATCCCCGCACCCCGGTAAGCGCCGCCACCCCGATCGCCACCGACAAAATGACAAAGAAGAACTTTCCCCGCGAAGACCGCATCTCGCGCGCCGCAATCTTCCCCGCCGACCTATAGCTCAAACTCCCCATACATCTCCCGACGTCTTAACCGCGAAAATCTGCGTAGTTCTCCGCGTTCTCCGCGAGGCTTTTGCCAGCTCCCAACGGCCGCTAAAGCGTAGCCCTCTCGGCATTCATCTCATCCTGGATCACGAGCCCATCGCGCAGCACAATCCGCCGGTCCGCATACGTTGCCAGCACCGGGTCGTGCGTCACCAACACCAACGTCGTGCCCTCGGTCTTATTCAGATTCAGCAGCAGCTCCAGCACGGCAGCCCCATTCACCGTGTCGAGATTCCCCGTCGGCTCATCCGCAAGCACAATCGGCGGCCGCAGCACGAACGCCCTCGCCAACGCCACACGCTGCTGCTCCCCGCCCGAAAGCTGCACCGGGTAATGATCCAGCCGGTCCCCCAGCCCTACGCTCGTTAGCAATCCCCGCGCCCGCGCCAGCCCATCATTCTTTCCGTCGTCCGAGTTCAACTCCCACGGTAGCAGCACGTTCTCGAGCGCGGTCAGCGTCGGAATCAACTGGTACGACTGAAACACGAACCCGATGGTCTTCCCCCGCACCTGCGCCAGCTGGTCTTCCGCCAGATAGGAGATCGCCACGCCATTCAACGAAACCTGCCCCGAGGTCGGCGTATCCAGCCCCGCCAGCAAACCCAGCAGCGTGGACTTGCCGCTGCCCGACGACCCCATGATGGCCGCAAACTGCCCCTGCGGCACGCTGAAGTCGATGCCCTTCAAAATATCCACGGTACGGTTGCCGTTCTTGATCGACTTCCGCAACCCGGTTACCTCAATCATCCCCACCCCTTGTTCTTTCCAGTCTAATGCCCGCGATCCACCGCCCTGGAAGGTCTCAGTTCCCAGCGGAAACCTGTCAGCTTCCGATCTCTTGCGGTTCGCCTAGCCAAAGAAGGCATTCCCCTGCGCGCAAAGCTGTCCGCCTCGTCCCGATTTGGTATTTTCAGATATGCGGAATATTCACCTTGTCCTAATAGTAGCGGCTGCCCTCCTCCCCACGATCGGCTGCCACTCGGACACTCCCTCCCCCGTCGACCGCGATACCGTCAGTACGCAACCTGCATCCGCAAGTTCCCCCGCGCGCCCGGAACCCACCCCCGCAGCCAACAACGCCGCAGACTCCCGCCCCGTCGTCGCCTGCTTCGGCGATTCGCTCACCGCAGGCTACGGTGCCGACGACGGCCAGTCCTACCCCGACTTCCTGCAGAAAGATCTCGACCAGGCCGGCTACCACTACCGGGTCGTCAACGAAGGCATCTCCGGCAACACCACCAAGGACGGAGTCGATCGCCTGCCTGAGGTCGTCGCACTCCACCCCGCCGTGGTCATCCTCGAGTTCGGCGGAAACGATGGCCTGCGCGGCTTCAAGACGCAAACCACCCGCACCAACCTCGCGCACATGATCGAGAACCTGAAAGCTTCGGGCGCGAAGGTCGTCCTCGCCGGCATCACCCTGCCGCCGGACTACGGTCCCGACTACGTCAACGCCTTCACCTCGAACTACCCGACGCTCGCGCACAAGTACGACCTGCCCGTGCTGCCCTTCATCCTCAAGAACGTCTACGGCGTCCCCGGGCTCATGCAGGCCGACAACATCCACGCCACCGACCAGGGCAACGCCATAGTCGCCGAAAACATCCTGCCGCTCGTCGAACCCCTGCTGAAGAAGTAACCCTCCACCCCCACACCAAGCTGACAGCTCAAAGCTTCCCCAAAACTGTCAGCTCACGAAACAAGGCGTCCCGCTACCCCACATACAACACACAACGTACAACTGCCCTACCCAATCACCACATGCGGCTGCATCAACGTCCCCGCAACCCGCCTGGCGATCCCAATCAGCTCCGTCGGATCGGTAAACACCTTCACCAGCGGCGCCGTGCCAAACTCCGGCAGATTCACCTGCATCCCGTTCCGCATGCGTCCGGCAACCTGCTCATCGACCGTCACCGACGGCATCTCCGGCAGCAGCGTCCGCGGATGCGGCAGCAGCTCCTGCCAGGCCGCCGCGCCGGCGTCCGCCGCAGCCTTCAACTGCTCCACCGTAATCGCCTGCGCCAGCCCAAACGCACCGGCCCTTACCCTGCGCAGCGCAGACAAATGCGCTCCACACCCGGCCAGCTGTCCGAGCTCATGCGCCACCGAGCGCACATAGCCGCCTGCCGAAACTGTCATCCGGAACGAGGCCGTCTCGCCAACCAGCTCCGTCAGCTCGAACTCATGGATCGTGATCCGCGCCGGCTTCACCGCCACCGGAAGCCCCGCGCGCGCCAGCTTATGCGCTGCCACTCCGCCAATCTTCTTTGCCGAATACACTGGCGGCACCTGGTCGATCTCGCCATGGAACCGCTCCGCCAGCTTCCGCAGCTCGGCTAGCCCCGGCCCCAACGGTGTAGCCTCGCTGGCCGCCGTCCCTTCGGCGTCGAACGTATCCGTCGCCCAGCCGAACCGGATCTCGCCGGTATATTCCTTCTCCGCCTGCCCAAAAAACTGGGCAAGCCGCGTATACCGGCCCAACAGCAGCGGCAGAACCCCTGTTGCCATCGGGTCGAGCGTACCCAGATGCCCGATCGACTTCTCTCCCGTCGCCCGCCGCACCAGCGCCACCACATCGTGCGACGTCATCCCCGCCGGCTTATCCAACACCAGCAAACCATTCAAACCCACACCCGCACTGCTCTCCGCCACTAAAACCCGCTTCCATTTCTACGCACCAGGGACAGGAACTCATTGCGCGTCTGCAGCTGCGTTTTGAAGACGCCCAGCATCGCGCTCGTCACCGTGTGCGAGTGCTGCTTTTCGACGCCGCGCATCATCATGCAAAGGTGCTGCGCCTCCAGGATCACGGCCACGCCCTGCGGCTGAATCGCCTCTTCAATCGCTTCCGCAATCTGCCGCGTCAGCCGTTCCTGCACCTGCAGCCGCCGCGCAAATACATCCACCAGTCGCGCAGTCTTGCTCAGCCCAACCACTTTGCCGTTCGGCACGTACGCCACGTGCGCCTTGCCGAAAAACGGCAGCAGATGATGCTCGCACAGCGAGAAGAACTCGATGTCCTTCACAATCACCATCTCGTCGTAGTCCACGTCGAACAGCGCGTCGTGCAACACTTCAGAGACGGTCTGCTCGTACCCCTTGGTCAGGTACTCCATCGACTTTTCCATCCGTTCCGGCGTGCGCAGCAGTCCGTCGCGCTCGGGGTCTTCGCCCACGCGACGGATCAGCTCGCGGTAGAGCTCCTGGGTCGTTGCTGTTTCAAGCGTGGTCAGTGGCAGAGTTTCAGTTGCCATCGGTCTTCGTGCCTTTCTGGTCGATCTCTCTAGTATCGCCCCACGCCCGGCAGCGCGTCGCCCGCATAGTCGAAGGAGTTGTTCCCGGTCTCTTCCACATGCACCTCCTCGAGGTGCGCGTGAGGAAAGCGACGGAAGATCCGTTCGATTGCGATAGCGAAATTCTCTGTCGTAGGCACCACAGTCTGAAAGAGATCAAGCGTATTCAAGTTCGTGTGGTCAAAGCGCGCCAGCAGATGTTGCTGCGCAAAGCCGTCCAGATCGGCCAGGTTCATCACCATTCCCGTTGCAGGATCGATCGACCCGCTGAACGTCACCTGTGCCACGTAGTTGTGCCCGTGCCCATGCGGGTTGTTGCACTTGCCGAACGCCGTCTGGTTCGCCTCGTCGGTCATCGTGTCGACATGCAGCCGGTGCGACGCGCAAAACCGGTATCGGCGCGAAAGATAGGCCTTCATTCCGCGGCCTCTTCCTCAAACTCTCCGTAGAAGTCGGCAAACAGGTCCGGCATCTCGTACACCCGCACCCGGTGCAGCTTGGCATTCGGAATCTTGCCATCCAGCCGCCGCCAGACCGCCACGGCGATGTTCTCGGTCGTTGGAATGACCGCCGCAAAATCCGTGATCTCCAGGTTCAGGTGGCGATGGTCGTAGACCCCAACCACCTCGCGTTCCAGAATCTCCTTCAGCAGCTTCAAATCCACCACGAACCCGGTCACCGGATCCACCTCGCCGGCCACCGTCACCTCCAGCGTGTAGTTGTGGCCGTGCCCGTTCCGGTTCGCGCACTTGCCGAAGACGCGCTCGTTCTGCTCCGGCGTCCAGGCTTCATTCCAGTAGTAATGTGCGGCCGAAAACTCCGCCTTCCGCGTCAACAAAATCATAGTTCGACCCTACTCCATTCGATGGCCTGCAGACCCAACCGACTCATACGGTATCAACCGGATTGCTCACATCTTCAGACGGCATCAAGCTGTCGGCTCACAGCTTCCTGCAGCTGTTAGCTCATGAAGATGGCTCACAGTCCCGTCTTGTACGTCCGTCCCTTCCACTCCACTTCCTTCGCAAACCTCACCTGCATCATGCTTCGCACCAGCAGATAGCAAAACAGCGGAATTCCCAGCACCGACAAAGCACAATCCGCCACCGGAAAGTTCGACTTTGCCACGCGCGCATAAAACCGCCAGAGCACGCGCAGCCAGACCACCCACAGCAGCCCGCGCTGCAGCCCCGTCAAGAAGGGATACACAAGCGAGACCAGCGGAATTCCGAAGATCAGCAGGAAATCGAGCGCGCGCATCGCCGCCATCGCCAGCGGACTCGTAAACAGCAGCGCCAGGTTCTTCGTCCAGCCCTCCATCATCGCGGACGTGGTCCGGTACATCCTGGTCGCCAGCGCGTCCGGCGCGTAGCGAAAGCGCAGCCCCTTCCTCTGCCGCTTGAACGCCCGCGCCAGCGCCACATCCTCCAGCACCTCGCGCCCAATCCCGCGATGTCCGCCCACGGCAAAGTACGCTTCGCTCTCGACCAGCAGAAACTGCCCATTCGCCGCCGCCGTCCGGTCCGCCGGGTCGTTCACCTTCTTCATCGGGTACGCGATCGAAAGCTCCGCAAACACCAGCGGCATCAGCATCTTCTGCAGTAATCCTGCCGTCAGCTGCCGCGGCGAGTACGACAGCATTCCCACCTCGTACTTCTCCAGCTCATGCCGCGCCCGCGAGAGACTCCCCTGTTCATGCACCGTGTCGGCATCGGTAAACACCAGCAGCTTGCCCTTCGCCGCCTGCGCGCCGGCCCAGCAGGCATTCGTCTTGCCGGTAAACCCCGCGTTTGCTCCCGTCTCGAGCGCCGGCGCCTCGAGCACCCTCACCCCCGTCACGCCCGCGGCAATCTCCCGCGTCCGGTCGGTCGAGGCATCATCCACGACGATCAGCTCCCAATCCTTGCCCAGCTCCCACCCCGGCTCCGACTGCGCCGCCAGCGATGCCAGGCACTGGCCGATCACATCCTGCTCATTCCGCGCCGGAATCACCACCGAAAGCTCGTAAGCCTCCGCCGCCGTTTCGGGCAAATCCACCGTCAGTTCGCTCGTCGCATCCACGACTTCGTATGATAAGCCAAACGGCTTCTGATCCCCTTAGCCGCCGGAGACCGACACGTGCACACCCGCTGGGCCAAAACCCTCATCCTCGCAGCGATCGTCGCAACAACCCTCACCGGCTGCGACCGCAACAACCAGCCCGGCAACATCGGCAAGCCCGCGCCCGAGTTCGTCATCGGCGACGGCTCGCAGTCGGTCGATCTCGCCAAGCTCCGCGGGCGCATCGTCATCCTCAACCTCTGGGCCACCTGGTGCGCGCCCTGCGTCGAGGAGCTGCCGAGCCTGCTCGCGCTGCAGCAGCGCAACCCGCAGCTCGCCGTTGTCGGCATCGCCACCGACGAGGACCCCGACGTCTACAAGAACTTCCTCGTCCAGCACCACGTCAACCTGCTCACCGTCCGCGACGCCGACCAGCGCATCAACGCCCTCTACGGCACCGTGCAGATCCCCGAGACCTACATCATCGACCGCAACGGCATCATCCGGCGCAAGTTCATCGGCGCCCAGGACTGGACAAGCCCGGAGATCACCGACTACCTGGCCAAACTCCAATAAATCCCCGGTTAGTTACGTGAACACCCGGGGTGCCCCATGTCAGGCAGTCTCATGCCTGACGTGGGGTGTCACAAGTAATCCATACCGCACCCAATCATCCTCGTAGCGTCCTTAGCGCCCGCATAGCGTTCTTTGCGCATTGCCTCTGCCCGTGCACTAAACTACCCATATGACTCAAGTTGACGTCGTCTACCGCTATCTCAAAAACCCCACCGAACAAGCCGTTCTCGGCCTTGCCCGCCTGCGCGAGGTCTACGGCATCCGCCACCTGCAGCTGAACGAGCTCGAAAAGACCGTCCGCGTCGAGTACGACTCCACCCGCCTCACCGAGCAGGTCGTCTCGCAACTCCTCCGCCGCGGCGGCCTCGACATCACCGAAAAGGTCATCCTCTACACGCCTCCCGCGCCTCCGGCCGAAGCCGCACCCGCTGCCTGATCTCTTCACCCAAACCCTTGCTTCCACCCGCAAACTCCGGTATTCTTACTTAGTTGCCGCAATCGCAATGTGCACCCGTAGCTCAGCTGGATAGAGCATTTGGCTACGAACCAAAGGGTCGGAGGTTCGAATCCTTCCGGGTGCACCATCCGCAGCCTCAAGCAAATCCCTGCAGGCAGCCGAAGACACTCCCAAGTCTCCCGCAAATCTCAACAGCGCAAGCAGCGCCCGCTCAACCCAGATGAGCGAGGGTACGGTGCTGGCCGCCAGCCTGCAGCGCTGAGGCTTTCCTTTCGCCAACTTCATGCCACGTAGGTGGACAAGACCAGCCACTTCCGAAGGATTTGCCTGGTTCCTTCGCAGCCATAGACTGCGACTATGGAACCCCAAACCCACGTCATCACCATCATCCAGAGGCTCCGCGCTGAAGGCAGAATCGCCCCCAATGCCAAACTCTCCTGCCGAGGCTTGTCTTCCGGAATCAAGGTCGATGGCAAATGGATTGCGCTCGATCACCTTGCCACCTTCGCGGAATTGCGGAACAACCCGGATAGGGTGCGACAGACACCGCAAACAAGCCTGAAGAGCCGGATCGATGCGGCATCCTCCGCCCCACCCATTCGGCGCTAGCCGCGCTTTTGGCGGCTTGGGATCGCAAAATCTCTGCTGCAACAGCAAATCTGATTTGAGCGCGGATGCAGCCCTTGCCAGTACGATGTTCTGGATGATCGTCTTCAGACAATCCCGCTGGCCCGCCCTCAAGTCGCTCGCCGCGACTCTCCTGATCTCATCGCTCCCCCTCGCCGCCCAAACCCCCAGCTCGCCGCACTCCTTCAAGGTCGAGCACGGCCAGTTCCTGCTCGATAACCAGCCCTTCCAGATCATCTCCGGCGAGATGCACTACCCGCGCATCCCCCGCGAGTACTGGCGCGCGCGCCTCAAGATGGCAAAGGCCATGGGCCTGAACACCATCACCACCTACGTCTTCTGGAACGTGCATGAGCCCACGCCCGGCGTCTACGACTTCTCCGGCAACGCCGATCTCGCAGAGTTCCTCCGCGAGGCCCAGCAGGAAGGCCTCTACGTCATCCTGCGTCCCGGTCCCTACGTCTGCGCCGAATGGGAGCTCGGCGGCTATCCCGCCTGGCTGCTCAAAGACCCCACCCTGAAGGTCCGCTCCCGCGATCCGCGCTTCCTCGCCGCCGCCCGCGCCTGGCTCCTGCGCGTCGGGCAGGAGGTCGCGCCGCTCCAGATCGGCAACGGCGGCCCCATCCTCGCCGTCCAGGTAGAAAACGAGTACGGCTCCTACGGCGACGACCACGAGTACATGGAAGACATCCACCACGACCTGGTTGACGCCGGCTTTACCAAGGCCCAGCTCTACACCGCCGACGGTGCCGACGAGCTCACCCGCGGCTCCCTGCCCGAGCTCCCCGCCGTCATCAACTTCGGCACCGGCGAAGCAAAGACGGAGTTCGCCAAGCTCCACACCCTGCGCCCCGAAGGCCCGTTCATGTCCGGCGAGTACTGGGCTGGCTGGTTCGATCACTGGGGCGCGCCCCACGCCGCCCGCAGCCCCCAGCAGGAGGCCGACGAGATCTCCTGGATGCTCCACCAGGGCTACTCCCTCAGCATGTACATGTTTCACGGAGGCACCAGCTTCGGCTTCATGAACGGTGCCAACGCCGACGGCGCAAACTCCGACGGCAAAAACTACCAGCCCGACACCACCAGCTACGACTACGACGCACCCCTCGACGAAAGCGGCCGGACTACCCCTAAATACGATCTTCTCCGCAAGACGATCGCCGAAGCCACAGGCCGTCAGCCGCCCGCCATCCCCGCCGTCGCGCCCGCGCAGACCATCGCCCCCTTCGCCCTTACCCAGGCCGTCCCGCTGTGGAAGATGCTGCCCACCCCCGTCCACTCCGCGCAGCCGCTCACCATGGAAGAGCTCAACCAGGGTTACGGCTACGTCCTCTACCGCAGCACCCTCACCGGCCCCATCCACGGCGAGCTCAACCTCGGCAAGCTCCACAACTACGCCCAGGTCTATCTGAACGGCCGCCTGCTCGGAACGGTAGACCGCCGCTACGACCAGCACACCCTCCCGCTCGATCTTCCCCCCGGCACCACCCGCCTCGACATCCTCGTCGAGAACACTGGCCGCGTGAACTACGGCAAGGCCATCCCCGGCGAACGCGTCGGCCTGCTCACCGGCGTCACCGCCGGCGGCCAGCCCGTCACCGGCTGGGACAACTACCCGCTCCCTCTGCAATCGCCCGAAAAACTCGCGTACACCTCCGCGCCCTGCACCGGTGCCTGCCTCTACCGCGGCACCTTTGAAACCACCAGCCAGGCCGACACCTTCCTCGACACGAGCGCCTTCACCAAGGGCCAGGTCTGGGTAAACGGGCACAACCTCGGCCGCGTCTGGAACGTCGGCCCGCAAAAAGCCCTCTACCTGCCCGGCCCGTGGCTCCGCAAAGGCGCCAACTCGGTCGTCGTCCTCGACCTCCAGGGCCAACCCGGCGCCACCCTCTGGGGCCTCGACCACCCCGACCTCGACGGCGCCGTCATCCAGCCCACTACCGCAAAATAGCCGCCTTAGCTCTCTACTCGGAAACTCTCTACTCGCGAATTCCCGCACCCCACACTGTACCGAAACTAATCCTCCAGGAAAGCGTCCGAAGCATCATGGCCCGTCGCGTCGCCATCCCGCTGCTGCTTGCTCTCAGCCTGCTGGTTCTCCCAGGCAGCCGTGCCCAATCCAGCAACCTGCCGCAGGAAACCAACCCCCTCTACACCAAGGGCTGGCCGCTCCGCCTGCACATTCTCGCCATCGACGACACCCACCGCACCGTCCGCCTCCAGCCGCAATGGTCGAGCGGCTCCCTCCCCGACCTCTCCACCGGCGACATCCCCGCACCGTCCTCCGACCAGGGCGCAACCACCCTCGGCGGCGGCCCCGACGACTTCTCCGGTGCCGGCCGCGCCGACCTCGTCACCCCGCCCGGCGGCGCCACCACCGGCCTTAACTTTACCTACGAAGGCTGCAGCCGCATCCGCGTCCCGCCCGGCTTTCAGGGGCTCGAAGCGCGCTGGCTCAAACCCGGCTCGAGGCTCGAAGTCATGATCCCTACGGACGCCCTCAACGATGGCCCAGCACCCGTGAAGCGCTGCACCATCAAGCTCACCACCCAGCCCTTCGTCTATCTGCGCCTGCGCAACGGTTCCATCCTCCGCGTTACCCCGGACGCCTACAACAAGAAACCTGCTCTCCGCGCCTTCCTCAGCGGCCCCACCGAAACCCTAAGACGGCGCACCGCCGCCCTTCCGCGAACCACCCCGCAACCCGAATAAGCAGCCTCTCGCGCAGTCCCGGCTCATCACTGAAAAACTCCATTCCCTTCGACCAATTCCTGTTCACCGATCCATCCGCCGCTGCTATTCTCGTGGCACATGCGGTTCCTCCGGGCTCAGTGGCGGCAGTCGGTCGTGGCGTGCGGGCTCTCCTCCCTGCTGACCTGCGCCCTCACGGCCCAAATCCAACCGAGCCCCGAACCCGTCACCCTGCTCCCCAGCGGTCAAGACATCCGGCTCGACCTCCCCCCCAACCAGCCCAGCCAGCTCTCCCTCCAACTCACCCCGGGCACCGCCGCCCTCCTCACTGTGCAGCAACTCGCCGGGACCGCCGAGCTCACATGGACTCACCAGCCCGGCCAGCCCGCAACCCCGCGCACCAACCCCGCCGGCCTCGGTTCGAAGATCACCCTCCTGCTCCTCTCCGACCTCCCCCAACCCGAACAACTCACCCTGCGCTCCAGCTCAAAGACAAAGCCCGCAACCATTACCCTCTACCTCGACACCCCGCACCCCATCACCCCCGCCGACCGCCGCCAATCCACAGCCGAAACCGCCTTCGCCGAAGCCGAAGCCATCCGCCTCCGGCGCGAAACCGCCGCCTACCCCACCGCCCTCACCGACTACGACCAGGCCATCTCCACCTGGCAAGGCCTGAACGACGATCCCCAGGCCGCCCGCGCCCTTACCTGGAAAGCCCTCTTCCTCTTCGTCAACCAGTCCGACCCCGCCGCCGCGCTCCCCATCGTTCAGCAAGCCCAAACTCACGCCGCCGCGCTCTCCCCTGTCGAAGCCGCCAACTCCCTCAAAATCGCCGGCTACGTCAACGTCCAGCTCGGCCACTACGACGCAGGCCGCGCCGCGTACCAGCAAGCCATCCAGATCTTCACCAGCACCAGCGATCTCTTCAACCAGGAAGTCCTCCTCGACAATCTCTCCCGCGTCGACCGCCTCCTCGGCGACACCGAAGCCGCCCTCAGCGACGCCCGCCAGGCAGAATCCCTCGCCGCCCAGCTCGGCGACGTCACCCGCCAGCTCAAGATCAAGGCCGAACTCGGCGCCATCCAGATCGCCGCCTCAAACCTCGAAGCCGCCTACGCCGATTACCGCTCCAGCCTCGCCCTCCTCGAAGACCATCCCGACCCCACCACCGAGGCCTACGTTTGGAGCGACCTCGGCGTCCTCTACACCCAGCTCCACCAGCCCCAGCAGGCCGCCGACGCCCTCGACCGCGCGCTCCAGATCTGGAAGCAGAACCCCAACCCCGTCGGCGAGATCAACACCCTCGACGACCTCGGCGAGCTCGCCTTGACCCAGGCGAAGCTGCCCCTCGCCCGCGGCTACTACCAGCGCGGCCTCGCCCTCGCCACCGAAATGCAGCTCACCCGCGACCAGGTCTACCTCCTGCGCGGCCTCGGAGCGACCGCCCTCCTCGAAGGCGACCTCCCGACCGCCCAAACCAACCTCGACCAGGCCCTCACCCTCGCCCTCCAGATTAAGGAAGGCGACGGCCTGCCGGAGATCTACTGCCTCACGGGCGACCTCCACGCCCGACGCCGGCAGTTCGCCGGCGCCGAGACCTCCTACGCGCAGTGCCGCACCACCGCCGCAGACGCAAAGGACTTCGCCAGCCAGATCCGCGCCGACGGCAGCCTCGCCCGCCTTCAGCTCGCCGAAGCGCACCCCGGCCAGGCCTCCGAGACCATCGAGCGCGCCCTCACCGCCATCGCGCAGGCCCGCACCACCCTCCCCGAGCAGGATCTGCGCACCTCCTTCTTCGCCTCCATGCGCTCCTACTACGGGCTCGCCGTCGACATCCTCGAGCGTCTCGACCAGCTTGACCCCGGCGAAGGCTACGCCTGGCAGGCCTTCCTCGTCGCCGAGCGCGCCCGCTCCCGCATGTTGCTCGATCACATCCACCCAGCTCAATCGGACTCGAAGACCACTCCCAAACCCAGCCCCGCGCTCCTCGCCGAATCCGCCGCCGTCGCTGCCACCCTCCGCCGCACCGAAGCCGAGCTCACCCAAACCCCGCGCGCCTCCGCCCGCGCCTCCGCCCGCACCGCCGCCCGCACGGCCGCCCGCACGGCCGCCCTCAAAGCCTCGCTCACCCGCCTCCGCATTGCAGATCACGCCCTCTCCGCCGAACTGGCCGATGCATCTCCGCAACCGTCCAACCCCGCGGAAGCCCTCTCGCTCAACTCCCTGCAGGCCGACCTTCCACCCGCCGACTCCGTCCTGCTCGCCTACTGGACCGGCGACACGGCAACCTATCTCTGGGCCGTCACCCCCACCGCCTTCCAGACCTACCGCCTCCCATCTACCCAACTCCTCGCTGAAAAAGCCAGGCTCTATACCCAGCTTCTCCTGGCCCCCGCAACGCCGGACCCCTCACTCTCCGCTGAGCAACGCGCCCGGCTACTTCCCGCGCAAGCCAGCGCCCTCAACCAGGCCCGGCAAGCCCTCAGCCGAATCATCGTTCCCGCCGGCGCAATCCCCCCCGCAACCAAAAACCCTTCTCATCGTCGCCGACGGCCCGCTCCTCACCCTGCCCTTCGCCGCCTTCACCACCCCCGCACAAATCCTCACCGAACCCTCCGCAACCTTCCTTCACCAGCTGCTCGCCCGTCCCACTCCACCATCCGAGCCCACCCGCATCGCCATCTTCGCCGACCCCGCCAACACCCCACGCGACCAAACCCTCACCCGCACCGCCGCCGGCCGCACCGCCGATTCCGCCGCGCCCATCCCCTACACCCTTGAGGAAGCCGCCTCCATCCGTGCCGTCGTCGGCCCCGCCCGCACTCAGATCTTCCCCGGCGCAACCCCCGCCGCCATCATGGCGCTCGACTGGTCCCCCTACACCGTCGCCCACTTCGCCTCGCACGCCACGCTCAACCGCGAAAACCTTCAGCTCAGCGGCCTCGTACTTAGCCCAGCCGATCGGCGCTCGCCGCACTCCGGAGAGGACGTCCTCTGGTACGGCGACGTCTGCCGCCTCCACATCCCGCTCGCCCTCGTCGTCCTCAGCGCCTGCGACACCGCGAACGGCGAGGCCATTCCCGGCGAAGGCCTCGTCGGCCTCACCCAGGCCTTCTTCCTCGCCGGTGCCCAGCGTGTGCTCGGCACGCTCTGGCCCGCCGACGACGAAGCCACCAGCGCCCTTATGAAGCACTTCTACCAGGCGCTCCAGACCACTCACTCCCCGCCGGCCGCGCTCCGCCTCGCGCAGGCGCAGCTGGCCGCAACCCCGCGCTGGCACGCTCCCTACTACTGGGCCGGCTTTTCGCTCTCCGGCGACTGGCGTACCATCCCATGAGCCCCACCAGGACCGTACCCACCATGCCGTCGACGACAAGAGAAAGACCGCGCTGGGAGCTCGAAGCCAGGGCCTTCGACACCCTCCTCTCGCGGCTCTCCGGCGATCCCTTCGCAGCCAGCCATCGCTACGAACGCCTGCGCCACCGTCTCATCCTCTTCTTCAGCAGCCGCGTCTCCGTCGCACCGGAAGATCTCGCCGACCAGGTCATCGACCGGCTCGCCCGCCGTCTCGACGCCGGCGAGCCCGTCGCCTCCGTCGAAGCCTATTCCCTCGGCATCGCGCGCCACGTCGTGCAGGAGCAGCGCCTGCTCGCCGTCCGCGAAGTCCGGCCCGACGGAGCCGCTCTCGAGAACATTTCCGCCCCCAACCACACTTCGTATGAGGACGCCGCGGATCAGGACCGCATGTTGACGGCCATGGAGCGCTGCCTCGCCCGCCTCAACCCCGGCGATGCCGAACTGCTCAGCCGTTACTACCTCGAAGAGGGAGAATCGAAGATCGAAGCGCGCCGCCGGCTCGCCGAAGAACGCAACCTTACCCCAGCCGCGCTGCGCAAGCGGGTCTACCAGACCTGCTGCACGCTGCGCGACTGCATCCGCCGCCGCATCACAAACTAAGCCGCCCCGCAGGAGCGAACCCCTAATTGCCTGAGCACAACATCAACGAAAGCCGCGATTACCTCCTCGGCAAACTGCCCGTCGCAGCGGCGGAAGACTTCGAAGACCGCTTCTTCGCCAGCGAAGACCTGCTGCGCGAGGTCGAACAGGAGCAGCACGCCCTCGTCGAGCACTACCTCTCCGGAACCCTGAGCGCCCCCGACGAACGCCTGTTCCGCGATCGCATCGAACGTTCCACCACCCTGCAGAACAAGGTTGAAGTCCACCGCACGCTGCTCCGCGCCCTCGAACGCCGCGCCCATCCCAATCTTGAGGTGCCACTCTTGCCCCGGAAGAGCCGCTCCTGGGCCTGGCTCGCAGCCGCCTGCGTGGCCCTCTTCGCCGTTCTCGTCGCGCTGTTCCTGCACCACGCAACTCCGAAAAAGCTCCCATCAGCCCAGGCCGCAACCGAACTCCCAGCCCAACCTTCAGCCTCGCTGGCAGCCAAAATCCCCACCCCGCCAACGCCCGCCGCCGCGCCCAGCCCGCTACCCGCGACCTTCTTCCTCTCAGCCGCCGTCGCCCGCGGCGTCAACGCGACGCCCGTCCTCAAAATCCCCGCCGGCACCAGTCTCATCGAGCTCCAGGTCGAGCTCCCCGTAAGCGCCGCGTCCATCCCCCAGTGGAAGCTCCTCGACCTCGACGGCACTCCGCCATCCACCCCCACCACCGGCCTCACCCGGCACGCAGGAGGCGACGCATACGTGCCCATCCATCTCCCACCCCAGGCCCTTCCCACCGGCAACCACACCATCCGCCTCCAGTCCGCCACCACCCCCACCACCCTAACCCGCCACTTCACCACGCTCCTCATCCCCGCAGAAAATCCGCACCTCCCGTTGTCACAGCACCTTTAGAGCAAAATCAAAGCAGCCGCACCCGCCAATACGTTCGGGTGCCCCACCCTCGCGGAGCCAGGGTGGGATTCTGGCCCGCAAACCCTCCGTAAAGGCCTCATCTTGCTCAGCCTCTCCAACCCGAAAAAAGCCGCTGCCCCAACAACAGTGCAACTCCCGAACCTTGAGGTTCATCCCTAAACCCATTACTTTGAATATTTTGGGGAAATGGGCGGGGGTACACCCCGCAACCCTATCGAAGTTGAAACTCCGGACTTCCCAGCAGCAGCGCCGTTAGCAGGTTCAACGTCTCGGTCGGATTGCTCGCAGGCTGCTGCGCCAGTTGGCTATGGATAAAATCATCCGTCTTCGGCGAAACCGCACCGTCGATCAGCGTCCCTTCCAGAACCCGCAAAACCACATCAGGTCCCTCGTCGCCGCTCACATCCGAAACCCGCACGCTGCGCGCCTCGCCGTTTCCAGCCGAAGCCATCTGCGCCGAAGCGCGCTCGCCCATCAAGCCCAGAGCCAGCACGCGCGAGGCGTCGAACTTCTGGTTGGCAAAGTGGTTGTGCGTCAACTGGTCGGCGAAGTTCAGCCGCGCCAGCAGCGACTGCGTATTCATCCAGTGATCCGCCGTAAGGTAATAACCCGTTGGCTCCAGCTTCCGGTACGGAGGCATTCCCAGCTGGTTGCTCAGCAATCCCACCAAAGCGCCCGGATTCTGCGGGTCGGTTGCCGTCTCGCGGAACGCCGACGCCACAAAGTCCTCGGGCGTCTTCACCTCGTTGCGGTAGTACCGCTGGCTGTTGAACTCGGGTGAATCCACCATCGTCCGCAGAATCGCCTTGATGTCCCCGTAAGTCGCCATGTACGTCGCAGTCATCCGATCAACCAACGCGGACGGCGGATTATCCGACACAAACCGCTGCGCCAGCAGGGAGCTGATGAAGTGCGCAGTCCTCGGCGAAGCCGCCAGCAGCATCAACGCCGCAATTCCCTGCTTCATTCCGTCCGGCGTGTTCGCCTGCGCAATCGCCTGCGCCATCTCGGGCGAAAGCCGCGCCGCGTTCCCACCGGGTGCCTGCAGGATGTTGCCCTGCTCGTCGATGCTGTAGCCGAGCCACTGCTTCGTTCCCGGCTCATGCTTCCTCGCATCGTAAAGAAACGGTCCAGCCTGGTTGGGCCGATCGACGCTCCAACCGGTCAGGATGGCCGCAAGGCGCGTCACATCCGCCTGGCTGTAGCCTCCGTTGACGCTCAGCGTATGCAGCTCCATCACCTCGCGGCCGTAGTTCTCGTTCAGTCCCTTCTTGCCGGGCTTCGCGTTCGGTTTATTCGGGTCGACGCCATTCGCGATCGAATCCGGCCCAATCGACAGCCAGTTATCCAGATACACCATCATCGCCGGCGACTCCGCGGTCGCCAGCAGCAGGTCGCGGAACTTGCCCAGCGCATTTGGCCGGATTGCATCACGCTCATACGAAGTCGTGTACCACTGGTCCGAGTCCTTCGGCGCGAAGACGTTGAAGTGGTTGAACCAGAAGTCCGTCATCACCTGCTGCAGCTGGCGCTCGGAGAGGATGTCGCGCAGCTCCCGCGCCTGCGCCAGCTCGTCAATAATGCGGTACGACGAGCCGACCCCGTTCTGGAACGCGTAGATCGTCTCGCGCTCGCGCGGGTTGAAGCCGCCAAACAACGTGTTTTTCTGGTCGCCGCCGAGGCTGCTGGCAAACGCGATGCGATCGGCGGGCGGCATCGCGTTCAGCGCGGTCATCCGCTCGTTCTTCGGCAGTGCGAACAGCTGGCCCGCAATCCGCAACGCGGTCGCCTGGTCCGCCTTCTTGCGCGCGTCCTTTTCGGCTTCGGTCGGCTCCGCCGCGGGATGAAGCTTAGCCTCGCGCTCCTGCTGCAGCTTGTACACCTGCACCTGGTACACACTCAGCAGCAGCGGATCGGCCGGATACGGGCGCTTGCCGTCCGCCACCTGCTGGACGGTGCCTCGGTCCGGAAAGATTGCGAGCGCCTGCTCCGGCGTCATCGTCAGCGTGGGATAGTCCTGCAGGCGCTTCTCAAGCGCCGCATCCGGAATGCTGGCAGGGTCGAGCTGCGCCGCAAACCACTTGTCCGTTCCCATCGCGAGCACGCGGTCGACATCGCCGGGACGCGGGCCGAAGGTGAAGCGGTTGAGCAGTTGAATCGCTCGCTCCGACTGCGTCAGCGGCGCGTCAATTGACGGCTTCGAGAGTGCTGGTGCCGGGCTTCTCTTGCGCCCATTAGAAGGCTGGGCAGCGTTTTTGCTGAGGCACCGCGCAGAGCCCGAGCCCGCGGCAAGGACGAAGGTGAGAGCGAATCCCAGGTTGCGCATGGCGTTCTCCTCCCTCCCCAGTCATCTTAGACCCCAGGCGAGAACGCGAAGTTGTGCTGAAACTCATGCGGTGTCGCAGCCTTTGTGGTAGTTCTGTTCGTGGACGTTTTACAGGCGTCGCAGCCCCCCACGTACCAGTCCGCGATGCGGCCCAGGCCCACGGAGATCCAGATGAACGCGCTAAAGACCTTATCCTGCATTTGCCTCTTCCTCTTTCCAGCAGCCGGCATCGCCCACGCTGAAGTGCGGCTTCCGCACGCCATCGGAGACCACGCCGTACTGCAGCGGGAACGTCCGATCCACATCTGGGGATGGGCTACGCCAGGCGCTCACTTGCAGGCGCACTTTCATGGCCAGGCCGTTCCCGCAGTCGCCGACCGCATCGGCAGGTTCAGCCTCTGGCTGCAGCCGGAGGAGGCTGGCGGCCCCTACGTTCTCTCGATTACAGGCGACGGACCGGAGAAACGGGTAACGGACCTGCTGGTCGGCGACGTCTGGTTCGCTTCAGGGCAGTCCAATATGGAGATCCCGTTGTCCGGCTTTCCCGATGGCGCAACCATCAAGAACGCAGCCAAGGAAATCGCCGGCGCCAACAACCCGCGCATCCGTCTGCTGCTGGTCGAGAAGAAGACCAGCGACTTCCCCGCCGACGATATTGGCGGCGACTGGGATCTCTGCACGCCGGAGAGCGCGAAGGATTTCTCCGCCGTCGCCTACTTCTTCGGCCGCGAGATTGCCGCGCGGGAGAACGTCCCGATCGGCCTGATCGATTCCACCTGGGGCGGAACTCCGGCGGATTCCTGGGTTTCGATGGATACGCTCGGCACCGACGCGCAACTGCTTCCCGCCTTCGCCAGCCGCGCTAAATTCTCCGATCACCTGGCGGACGCGGATGCCATGGTGAAGGTGGAGACGGCCGAGGATAAGGCTGCGAAGGCCGCGGGCAGGCCGCTGCCGAGCCATCCCTGGCACCCGTTTGAGACCTCCTGGGGTCCGGCTGAGCTCTACAACGGGATGATTGCGCCGCTCACGCCGATGGCGATCAAGGGCTTCCTCTGGTACCAGGGTGAGACGAATTCGGGCGCGGGCCGCGCGCAATACTACCGCACGCTCTTCCCTGCCTTGATCGAGGATTGGCGCATGCAGTTCGCACAGGGCAGTGTGCCCTTCCTGTTCGTACAGATCTCCAGCTTTAACTCGCTGGGCGAAAACTGGGGCGAGATTCGGGACGCGCAGCGGCGCACGCTCTACATCGCCAACACAGCCATGGCGGTGACCCTCGACGTCGGAGAAAAGGACAATGTGCATCCGGCGGACAAGCAGACCGTCGCCTACCGGCTCGCCCTGGCCGCACGCGCGACAGTGTATGGCGAAAAGCTGCAATACGTCTCGCCCCTCTATCGCGAAGCCACGCACGAGGTCCTGCCGGGGGGCGGGAACGCGATGCGCGTCTGGTTCGATCATGGAGAAGGGTTGAACGCCGGCAACGGTGCGGTGCAGGGGTTTGAGATCGCCGGAGCCGACCACCAGTTCGTACCGGCCCAGGCTCGCATCGAGGGAACGACCGTCGTGGTCTCGTCCGCCTCAGTCGCCAATCCAGCCTACGTGCGCTTCGCGTGGGCGAGCTGGTCTCCGGCAAGCCTGTACAACGCCGCCGGACTGCCCGCCTCCACGTTTACGACAGATGAAGGCGTCCTGCCCTAAAACTGCGAACGTCATTTGACGTTCGCCCAGCAACCATGTTCAAGTGGCTGCACGGATACGTCCAATCGTGGTTAGAGTGTGAGTGCAATTCTGATCCCCCGTTCAGCGAGGATGAGCGACGTAGCGAAGCTGGCGGGCGTGAGCACGATGACCGTGTCGCGCGTGCTGAACGACAACGTCAACGTCACGGACGAGACCCGCAAACGCGTGATGGCAGCGGTCGCGAAGCTGCAGTATCGCCGCAACGAGATTGCGCGCTCGCTGCGGGAGCAGAGTTCGCGGCAGATCGGCATCCTGGTGCCGAACCTCTACGATCCCTTCTTCGCCACCTGCGCCCATGCGATCAGCCTGGTCGCGAAAGGCCACGACTACTCGGTCGTGCTTTCGACCAGCGACGAAGACCCGCGCACCGAGTACGACGAGGCGAGCAGCATGATGCGTCGCAACGTGGACGGGCTGATCGTAATTCCCGCTTTCCCGCAAAAAGGAGCACCCGGACTGAAGGATCGGGAGTTCGAGCATCTGCCGATGGTCGCGCTCGACCGCCCGCTCGAAGGCAGCCGCTGCGACCGGCTGCTGGTGCAGAACAAGCACGGCGCACAATCCGGCGTCGAGCACCTGATCGAGCTTGGGCACGAGCACATCGCGTATTTCGGTCTCTCGCGTCCGTTGTACACGATGAAGATGCGGCAGAGGGGCTACGAGGCGGCGATCGATGCAGCGGGCTTGCGTCCGAACATCTCGCTCGTCTCCGATGCGCCGCAGGATACGCTCTCCGCGCTACGGAATACGCTGGCTTCGAAGACGCCGCCTACGGCACTCTTCGGCGCGAATAACCTGGTGACGCGTCATCTGCTGCATAGTCTGTACGCGCTTGGGCTCCATGCGCCGGACGACCTGGCGCTGGTCGGCTTCGACGACTTCGAGACGGCCGAGCTCATGCGCCCCGGAATCACGGTGGTGCGGCAGCCCGTGGATTCGCTGGGACGGCTGGCGGCGGAGCTTCTCTTCTCCCGGCTGGCCAAGGGAGGAGATGAGCCGGCGCCGAAACGCATGATGTTGCCCGTGGAGCTGGTTATCCGGGGTTCATGCGGGGCTAAGGTCTGACGGGTGAAGATCTGGACGGCTTCACGGCCGAAGGGTTTAGGATGGGTCACTGCTTTCCGAAGGAGTGATGGATGACGCTTGCTGTGCGGGTTTGCCGGTTTGCTTTGCTGCTGATGGTAGCGGTGTGGAGTTTCGGATCAGGTATGGGTCTGCACGCGCAGGCTGCGGCGTCGCCAGAGAGCGCCGTCGACGCGGGGCTGGCGATGACACCGCCAATGGGCTGGAACAGCTGGAACAAGTTTGGCTGCAACGTCGATGAGAAGCTGATTCGCGATACGGCGGACGCGATGGTCGCGAGCGGGATGCGCGATGCGGGATACCAGTTCCTGGTGATCGACGACTGCTGGCATGGCAAGCGGGACGCGCACGGAGATATCCAGCCGGATCCGCAGCGCTTTCCCTCCGGCATCAAGGCGCTGGCCGATTACGTTCACTCGAAGGGGCTCAAGTTCGGCATCTACTCCGACGCAGGAACGAAGACGTGCGCGGGCCGGCCGGGTTCGCGCGGGTACGAGTACCAGGATGCCGCACAGTATGCGGCCTGGGGCGTCGACTACCTGAAGTTCGACTGGTGCTACACGACGACGCAAAACGCCCAGGCTTCCTACTCCACGATGCGAAATGCCCTGAACCATACGGGCAGGCCGATTGTCTTCAGCATGTGCGAGTGGGGGACGGCGAAGCCCTGGCTTTGGGCTGCCGGCATCGGCAACCTGTGGCGGACGACCGGCGACATCACGCACATGTGGGACGGCAAGAACAATAGCGGAAACGGTGTGATGACGATCGTCGACCTGAACGAACCGCTGTGGCCGTATGCGGGACCAGGACACTGGAACGACCCGGACATGCTGGAAGTGGGCAACACCGGTCTTTCGCCGGAGGAGAATAAGTCGCACTTCAGCCTGTGGGCGATGATGGCTGCGCCGTTGATCGCGGGCAACGACATTCCGCACATGACGGCGCCGGTCCGGTCGATCCTGCTGAACAAGGAGATGATCGCGCTGGACCAGGACCCACTGGGCAAGCCCGGACACCGCGTCCGCAAGGATGGCGATCTCGAGGTGTGGGTGCGGGAGATTGCGGGCGGAAACCGGGCTGTGCTGCTGCTGAACCGCGGAACGGCCCCGGCTGACATTCATTTCGCCTGGGGCGAACTGGGCTATCCGGCGAAGCTAACCGCGAACGTGCACGATCTGTGGAAAGGCAGCGATGTGGCGAAGACCGAAGGCTCCTACACCGCGCACGGCGTGCCCTCGCACGGAGTGGTAGTCCTCGCGATCCAGCCTGTACTTTGATCTTCCACGCCCAAGACCGAAGCCGCCGCTGAGTTTTTCAGAGGCGGCTTCTACCTTTTTTAACGATCTGCCAATATACTCGCGCTATGGTCCGCGTACAACGGAGAGATGCAGGTGCTGCACGCTGGAGGCTGATTTTCGGCCTACTGTGCATTGCGCTGCTGGTCTTCGCGGGGACGCTTTCGGTGGCCCACGGGCACAATGACGGCACCGCGGACCATGCCGACTGCCCCCTGTGCGTTGCGGCCCATGCGACCGTTCACCTGGTCGCGGTGCTACCGGACGCCCCGGCTACGGTCGTGTTTACCCGGGTGGAAGCCAGCCTGCCGGCGGCTCGACCCAGAACGCTGGAGCGCCACGCTCTCTTTACTCGACCTCCGCCTGCCAACACCCATCTCAATTCCTAACTGTGCGTGTTGTTCAACCAGGCCAAGAGTGGCCTTAGCAGGTTTGAAGATAGTTTTTGGGGGTAAGTGTATGCACACGTCCATTCGACGCGGTGTCTTTGCAGCATCTGTCTTTATGATTTCAAGCGTGCCCGGCTACTTTGCGGGCATGGCACAGTCGGCCAGCTCGCAGGGCACGATCAACGGAACGGTAACCGACGCCTCGGGCGCGGTCGTACCGGGCGCAAGTATTACGGTCACGAATCCCGTGAGCCAGGTCACCAAGCAGACCACCTCGGACCCCGCAGGGCACTATCGCGTTACGAACCTGCCGTTCAACAGCTATCACCTTGTCGTATCGGCGGCCGGTTTCGCTGCCAGATCGACCGACGTCGACGTGGCTTCGCCGGTGCCGGTGGCCTTGACGACCGCGCTGCAGGTGGCCGGCAGCAATACGGTTGTCAATGTGGAAACCGACGCCGGGGACCTTCTGAACAACGACCCGACCTTCCACACGGACATCGACCGCAGCGCCTTCAACAAGCTGCCGCTGGAGAGTAATTCGTCAGGTTTGAGCGCGCTGGTGACGCAGTCGTCCCCCGGCATCGCGGCCGATTCGAACGGTCTCTTTCATGGTCTGGGCGACCACGCTTCCAACTCGTTTTCCGTGGACGGACAGGCGATCACGGACCAGCAGAGCAAGGTGTTCTCCAACCAGTTGCCGGTAAACGCGGTGCAGTCGCTGCAGGTAATCGATGGCGCGCCGCCGGCTGAATACGGCGGCAAGACCTCGGTCGTCATCGACGTGACCACGCGTTCAGGGGAAGGCGTTCGCAAGCCGACCGGGGCCATCGCGGCGTCGTACGGCACGTTCGGTTCGGCCAACGGGTCGGTCGATCTCGCCTACGGCGGCGACAAGTGGGGCAACTTCGTGGAGCTGGACGGCCTCAACACTGGGCGGTTTCTCGATCCGCCGGAGTTCACCGTCTTCCACGACAAGGGCAACGAGTTCAACTTCTTCGATCGCGTCGACCGCCAGCTCTCGTCGAAGGATTCCATTCGCCTGGACCTCAACGTCAGCCGGTCCTGGTTCCAGACGCCCAACAGTTACGACAACGAAGACGTGCTGAACGTGATCAGCGGCGGCGCTACGGCGAGTCCGGTCTTCGGCAACGTGGGCAATGCCGACCAGCGTTCAAAGATCGTCACCTTCAACATCGCGCCAACCTACACGCGCACCATCGACGACTTCTCCGTGTTGAACTTCGGCGTGTACGTCCGGCGCGACGGGTATAACTACTATCCCAGCGGGAACCCGCTCGCCGACCAGAGCGCACCGAACCTCCAGAATCAGTCCATCGCGCAGCAGCGTTCGCTGCTGAACGCCGGCGTGCATACCGATCTTTCGTATGTGAAGGGGATCAACAACATCAAGATCGGCGCGCAGTACACGCAGACGTTCCTGAACGAGAACGACACGCTGGGCATCACGTCGAACTACTTCAACTCGCCTTGTGTGGATGGGAACGGTAACTCGGTTGCCGGATACTCCGACCCGTCGCAGTGCGTGGGCGCCAACTCCGCAAACCCAAACTATCAGCCGCAGCTTCTGCCGTATGACCTGACGCGCGGAGGCGGCGACTACAACTTCGTCGGGCATACGGACGTGAAGGAGCTCGGGCTTTACGTTCAGGATGCCATCAAGGTGAAGAACTGGCTGTTCAACGTAGGTATTCGCGGCGACCTGTACAACGGCCTTGCCGTAGCGCGTCAGGCAGAACCGAGACTGGGCGTTGCGCGCACGATCCCAAAGACCAATACGGTGCTTCGCGTCTCCTATGCACGCACTCTCGAATCGCCGTTCAACGAGAATCTGGTGCTTTCGAGCATCGGCTGCGGAAACGACGTGCTGGCGCCGCTGCTGCTCTGCACCCCGGGGGTTTCGACGACGCTCGAGCCTGGCTTCCGCAACGAGTTCCACGCCGGCCTGCAGCAGGCCTTCGGCCGTCACCTCACCATCGGCGGCGAATACATCTGGAAGTACACGCACAATGCGTTCGACTTCAGCGTACTCGGGAACACACCGATCACCTTCCCCATCGACTGGCATAACTCGAAGATTCCGGGCTACGCAATTCGCACGGAGATCCCGGAGTGGCGCGGCTTCTCGGCCTACAACACACTTTCGTCGGTTGCGGCTCGCTTCTTCCCGCCGCAGACGGCGGGTGCCGGTGCGACCGTGGCCCAGGGATCCATTTATCCGTTCCGCATCGACCACGACGAGAAGTTCAACCAGAACACGCACGTCCAGTACCAGGTTCATGGTCACCATGCGCCCTGGATGGGCTTCAACTGGCGCTACGATAGCGGTCTGACGGCTGCTTCGACTCCCTGCTATAACGTCACCGATCCGAACAGCATCTGCGCCGGGACTTCCACCACGCTGAACGGGCAGCCTGCGATCGACCTGAGCGGCTACACCGCCGACGAGGAGTTCCAGGCTGGGCTGGTGTGCGATGGCTTCAAGGCGACCCCGTATGCTGCGATTCCCGGCAACGTCTGCCTGGCCTCACAGTTGACCTCGAAGCTGGTAGACATTCCGGCGCCGGGTACCGAGGACGACGACAAGAATCCGCAGCGGATTGCACCGCGTAATCTATTTGACATGTCGGTCGGCGACGACGACCTGTTCGGCTTCCACCAGGATGCGCAGCGCATCAGCCTGCGCTTGACCGCCGTCAACTTCACCAACAAGTACGCGCTGTACAACTACCTTTCCACCTTCAGCGGCACGCACTACGTCACACCGCGTGCCCTGACGGCGGAGATCGGCTACCACTTCTAACCCTCCGGTTGCGTGGCTGGAATGGAGTGCGGCGACTTGGATGTTGAGGTCGCCGCACTTTTCTTGCGGCAACCCTGTATCTTTCTCCGGGGCGGTTAGTCTATGTAATGAGGGGCTGTTGCGCGAGGCGCGAGGCCCATGAGAGCAGGTAAGGCATGGTTTTTCCGAAGAAGGAACTCTACGGGGACAACATCCCGTCGTCTGAGATTACGCCGCACGCGGCATTCGTGAACGAACGCGCAACGCGCCGGAAGTTCCTGGCGGGTGCCGGAACGGTTGCGGCCGCGGCCCTGATGCCGGGCATGGCGTGGGCCGACGACAAGCTGCAGACCATCCCCGGCAAGTACCAGGCGACGGACGAGCAGACGCCCTTCGCCAAGGCGACCACCTACAACAACTTCTACGAGTACGGCACGGATAAGAGCGACCCGGCGAAGAACGCGTGGAGACTGAAGACGCGACCGTGGCCGATCAAGATATCCGGATTGGTGAAGCAGCCGAAGACGATCAACATCGACGACCTGGCGCACTATCGTCCGCTCGAGAGCCGCGTCTACCGGCATCGCTGCGTGGAGGCCTGGTCGATGGTGATTCCGTGGGACGGCTACTCGCTTTCGGAGTTCGTCAACTTCTGCGAGCCGCTGCCGAGCGCGAAGTATGTGCAGTTCATCTCGCTTGAAAACCGCAAGATGATGCCCGACCTGCCCGACGGCTTCGACTGGCCGTACACCGAGGGCCTGCGCATGGACGAGGCGATGCACCCGCTGACGATGCTCACCTTCGGCTGCTATGGGCAGGTGCTGCCGAACCAGAATGGCGCGCCCGTGCGGGTCAACCTGCCGTGGAAGTGGGGCTACAAGTCCGCGAAATCCATCGTCGAGTTCAAGTTCACCAGCGAACAGCCGGGGACGCTGTGGAGCGAGGCAAACCCAGGTGAATACGGCTTTTACTCGAATGTGAACCCCAACTTCAGCGTGCGTTGGTCGCAGGCGCACGAGCGCCGCATCGACGCCAGCGCCTTCCCCCACACCATCGCCACGCAGATGTTCAACGGCTACGGCGACCAGGTAGCCAGCCTGTACGCCGGTATGGACCTGATGAAGTACTACTAAGTTTTCGCGAGACGGTAGACTGGACGCCTATGCCGACGCGTGCAATTCCTTACGTCAAGGTGCTGGTGCACCTCGCCTGCCTTTGGCCGTTTCTGTGGCTGCTGCAGCAGTACCGGTCCGGCGCGCTGGCGGCGCAGGCCGACCCGGTCAACTACATCACGCACTTCACCGGCGACTGGGCACTCTGGCTGCTGCTGGTCTCGCTGGCGATCACGCCGCTGCGCCGCCTGCATGGCAAGCTCTCGAACCTGATTCGCTTTCGCCGGATGCTGGGGCTCTATGCGTTTTTCTATGCGACGCTGCACCTGGCGACGTACGTGTTTTTGTTCTCCGGCTACGACATTACAGCGGCGATTGCGGGCGTACGGCAGGGTCACGTCGATGCTATCTGGAAGCAGTGGCAGGCGATCTGGCCGACGGTGCTCGAGGACCTGAAGAAGCGGCGATTCATCCAGGTGGGTTTGTTTGCCTGGGTGATTCTGCTTGCGCTGGCGATCACTTCGCCGACGTTCATGCTGCGCAAGATGGGCGGCAGGAACTGGCAGCGGCTGCACCGGCTTGTGTACGTGGCCGGTATAGCCGCGTGCATTCACTACTGGTGGCTGGTGAAAACGGGCGTACTGCGACCGTTGCCGGATACGCTGGTGCTTGCCGGGCTGCTGCTGGCGCGGATTGCGTGGGTGCTGTGGAAACGGTTCAAACCGCAAACCGCTACGCGCCAGCCTGCGGTTTGAACCGCAGCGAATGCGGTTCTTACTGGATGACTCTGTACTCTTTACTCTTGAATTCACGAGTAAAGAGTAGAGAGTTAGACAGTTAGTGCAGGGGTGAGTTTGGCAGCAGCGCGTCGATGTAGCCGACGTTCAGCTTCTCGTGCGAGAACTGGATATTCTGGAGCAGGCTCGCGAAGGCTTGCTCGATGATGGCCTGATCCGGCCGCTGCGCCTGCCGCTTTTCGATGCCGCCGAGGTTGCGATCAAGTTTGGCGTAGGCCACGATCTCCGCCCAGTGGTCGGGCTGCGCGAAGGTGACAGGCGACGAGGTTGCGTCCATCTTCTTGTACGGCCAGAAGGCCCAGCCAATGTCATTCTTTTCGAGCAGGCGCGCAAACTTTGCAATCCACTCGTCGTTGTTCTCGCCCGATTCGCCGAGCCAGATGGGCACGTTGTTTTTGGTGCGGAAGTCAAGGTACTTCTGGATGGTCGCCTGCTCTGGCGGTGCCCAGTACGTGTGCAGTTGGTAGATCACGTTTGAATCGAACGGCGGCCCGAAGACGCTGAAGTCCGAATCCCACCTGGCGCCGCCCAGGATGATCGCGTGATGTTTGTCTTCGGTACGAATGGCCGCAGTGATGCGCTTGTACAGCGGCTCCAGCCTGGAGTCGAACTGGCGCATCGCCGGATAGTGCGGAAGCGGCTCGTTCAGCAGATCGTAGCCGAGAACCGCCGGGTTGTTGGCGTAGCGGTGTGCGATGTTCTTCCACAGGTCGACCGTGTGCTGCTGCGCAGACGCATCGGTGTAGAGCCACGGCCAGCCGTTCGAATCGTCGATGTTAGCCCCGGTCTGGCCACCTGGCGCGGCGTGCAGGTCGATCACAACATACAAGCCTTCCTGCCTGCACCAGCCGATCACGCGGTCCAGCAGGTGCCAGCCCTCGGCGTCTGGCGTGGTGAACAGCTTCCAGTGGATCGGGATGCGGATGGAATCGAAGCCGGCCTGCTTGATGCGGTGAATGTCGTCCTGCGAGATGTAGGTGTCGCGGTACGTGCGCCAGAAGGCCGCGGCGTGTTCGGGCCCGAGCATCTCGGTAACGAATTCTTCGATCTCGCGCGTGGACTGCGGGCCCCCGTCGAAGTGCCACATGTAGCCTTCGGTCACCATCCAGTTACCCAGGTTGATGCCGTGCAGCAGCAACGGCTTGCCGGAGCCGTCGACGATCTGCTGGCCCTGGGTGTGTACATACTGCGCGGGCGCGGGGTGAAGGCTGAGAGTGGCGAACAGGCAGGCGGCAGCGAATGTCTTCCAGAAGTGCATGGGGAGCCTCGCGACTATCATTTGCCAAAATCAACCGTTTGTCTACTACGCTTCGCCTATCCGCCCACAATCATCTCGTCATGGCAGAGAGGTCCGTGATGTAATCCGAAGTGACATGTTCAACCGGGCAAGAAAGTACGTTGCTGCTCGCATCACGCGACCCGGCACCGGTGTGCCTTCCACCCGACTGAGGCGGAACACGGTCCGGTTCTTCTGGGTGATGCTCGGGGCGTGGGTTCTCGGAAACATCGTGCCCGGCGGCTTCGGCGGGTTTCTGCGCTTCATCGGATGGATGTGCGCGATCGGGTTCGCCGTCTGCCTGATGGGACTGCTCTTCCGCTGGCTGTTCCGCCGCGTCCTGTGGACGGTTCGCAGCCGGCTGATCGTCACCTGCCTGCTGCTCGGAGTAGCGCCGATTGTGCTCTTCGGCACGCTGGCGGCGATCGCCGCCTACGCCTTCTGCGGCCAGTTTGCGACCAGCGTCGCTATGGAAAGCCTGAAAGACGGCCTGGAACGCGTCCATGAACGGAGTTCAAGCGCCATCACGGTCATGGCGCATCTTGCTCCGGGCGGCATCGACGGCGCGGGGGCGGCAAACGCCACTCACCTCCGCGACTTCCAGGAGAATGAGAGTCCAGTCCGGCTGACCGGGTGGCGCGACGGCAAGCAGATCATCCTCGACGTACCGGCGCGAGCCCATTTTGCAGTCTCGCCTTTCGCCGGCGACGCCCCCGCCTGGCTGCACCCCGGCTTCAAGGGGGTGATTGCGGCGGGAAACATGCTCTTTCTCTGCGCGGTCGACGCGGGCCAGGTTGGTGGACAGGCTCTCCAGGTGATGGCATGCTCCCCGCTGCACAACAGGGAAGTCGCCGCGATGGCCGAGGGCATCGGGACCATCGGCCTTGCACCCAATCTGGATGACGACCGATCCGACGCGAAGAATGACGACGACAAGACCCAGCCAGCGACCGGGCTCTCGCGCCAGTTTTCGCAGATCAGCGGAGGCGTGCTTCCACCGGCCAAAAACTTCTTCGACATCCCGGTCTACTTCACCGCGCCGCTCGATATGACGAAGTGGTCCACCGGCGAGGGCGACCCGACCTTTCTCTCCGTCGTCTCGCGTCCCTCGGTGCTCTACAACAAGCTCTTCGCCAGCTCAATCCGGTTTGGGGTGTACGTTCGCCTGGCACTAATCTCCGTAGGCATCGCCTTCGCGCTGCTGGAGCTGCTCGCATGCCTGATGGCCTTCGCCCTCAGCCGCACCATCACCAGCTCCATCTCAGACCTGTACGAGGCCACGCTCGCGGTCGACCGCGGAAACCTGGAGCATCGCATTCCCGTCCGCAGGCAAGACCAACTCGGCACCCTGGCTACATCGTTCAACACGATGACGGCTTCCCTGCAAAGCCTGCTCGCGGAACAACGCGAAAAGGACCGGATGCAGAACGAGCTGAAGATTGCGCAGGCGGTGCAGAAAAATCTTTTTCCCCATTCCCAAATCGACATGCCGAACTTTGAAGTCTACGGCCTGTGCGAGCCGGCACGAACGATCGGCGGAGATTACTACGACTTCATCCCGTTCGGGGCCTCGCAGCTCTACATCGCGCTCGGCGACATCAGCGGCAAAGGCATCTCGGCTGCGCTGCTGATGGCCTCGTTGCACTCCGCCGTGCGCGCCTACCAGAGCGGCGACTGCTCGGACGACGATCCGGTCAGCCCGGCCGCGCTCGAGGAGTTGACGGTCTCGCCCGGCCGGATGCTTTCGCTGCTCAACCGGCACCTCTATTCGAGCACCCAGCCGGAGAAGTATGCGACGTTGTTCCTGGCCTCCTACGACAACGAGACGCGCATACTGACGTACTCAAACGGCGGTCATCTGCCGCCCATCGTGCTCTGCCGCGATGGCTCGGTCAAGCGGCTGGACTGCGGCGGCAGCGTGGTCGGCCTGCTCGAAGGCATGCAGTACCGCGAAGCCACAATCCAGTTAGACCGCGGCGACCTGTTGATCGCATACTCCGATGGGCTGACGGAACCGGAACGCGACGGCGAAGACTTCGGAGACGATCGTTTAATCGAGACCGTAAAGCGCAACCGGATTTTGAACCTTCCCGATATCGCCTCGCACACCATAGCGGCTGTAAAGTCATGGATCGGCGACGCCGAGCAGCCGGACGATATGACTCTTGTCCTCGCTCGGCTGGGTTGACGCGGCGCGTGCTGTGAGCGAAGGTAGAGGAGCAACCTCACGAGCGGTTGCAGATTCAAAGCAGCTATACCGCAGCGGCTGTTTGCGACGATGCTCCATAACTTTGGATGGAGACTCGCGCCGCGGCATTCCTGGGCTTGGGCTCTCCGCGGGAGAGCGGTTCGATCAGTCAACGAACGTCTTCATAAAGTAGGTAGCCAAAGGAGTACGGCGGTATGCTTCCCCTTGCTTGCGCGGTGCCGACGACGATTTTTTCACCCGCAGCCACCCCCGCCCGAGCCATCTTCGGGCTTTCGATTCTCACGCTCAGTATCGTCGCGTCCATCTTCCTGATCGTCGGCGGCATGCTCGTTTATGCGCTGGTCAAATACCGGGAGCGCCCCGGCCAGGACAACCGCGAACCGGTTCAGCTGTATGGCAGCAACCAGATCGAACTCTCGTGGACGGTCATCCCGATCCTGATTATCGTGGTGCTGTTCCTGGCCACTGCGCGCGTCATTATCGCGACCGAGCGGCAACGTCCTCCAGCCAGTGCGCTGCACGTCACCGTCGTCGGGCACCAGTTCTGGTGGGAGTTCCGCTATCCCGGCACCGACATCGTCACCGCAAATGAGCTGCATATTCCGACCAGCAGCACGGCCGATGATCGCCCGACCTTCCTGAGCATGATCTCGGCCGACACCGACCACAGCTTCTGGGTTCCGAAGCTCGCCGGCAAACTGGACGTCATCCCCAACAAGATCAACGTGATGTGGTTCGATCCGGATCAGCCCGGACTCTACCTCGGTCAGTGCTCCCAATACTGTGGCGTCCAGCACGCCAAGATGTTGATCCGCGTCTACGCGCAGAAGCCGGCAGAGTTCGACCAGTGGCTGAAGGCGCAGGAGCTGCCCGCGCAGCAGGATCCCGCGATGGCCGCCGGGCGCGCCGTTTTCGAGCAGAATGCCTGCATGAATTGCCATCGGGTCCGCGGCACGGTTGCAGATGGCCGCTTCGGCCCGGACCTGACGCACTTCGCAAGCCGCGACACCTTTGCATCCGGCGCGGTTACGAATACGCCGGAGCATCTCGAGGTCTGGATTAAAGATCCCGCGCATTACAAGGATGGAGCCCTGATGCCCGCAATGCATCTCTCCGACAACGACATCGCACTGGTCACGAAGTATCTTGAATCGCTTCACTAAGGCAGGCGTTGTAAGAACCAGGGCGCAAGCCCGCTAGCAGCAGGAGTGACGATGGCAACGACGACGAGCGTTCCCGACATCGACGAAGAAACAGGCGAACTGCAACCCGGTCGCGGACAGATTCTGGTCGAGTATCTGCACGGCTGGATCACGACCGTCGACCACAAGCGGCTCGGCATCCTCTACATCACGTCCGCGCTCATCTTCATGGTGATCGGCGGGCTCGAAGCTGCGGTGATGCGCTGGCAACTGGCCGCGCCGAACCTGAGCGTGGTGAGCCCAGAGACCTACAACCGGCTGTTCACCATGCACGGCACGACGATGGTCTTCTTCGTCGGCATGCCGATGCTGTTCGGCTTCGGCAACTACCTGATCCCGCTGATGATCGGCGCGCGCGACATGGCGTTCCCGCGGCTGAATGCGTTCTCGTTCTGGGTCTCGTTCTTTGGCGGGCTGCTGCTCTACTTCAGTGTGGTTGGGGGCGATGGCTTGTATGGCGCAGGCACGGCTCCGGACATCGGCTGGTTTGCCTACGCGCCGCTGACGGCGAGGGTCTTCTCGCCGGGACACAGCACTGACTTCTGGACGCTTGGCGTCGGGCTGAGCGGCATCGGCTCGGTGGGTACTGCGATCAACATGATCACGACGACGATCTCCATGCGCTGCCGCGGCATGAAGCTGATGCGGATGCCGCTGCTGGTGTGGCTCTACCTGGTTACGTCGTTCCTGGTCCTCGTCGCCATCGGCCCGCTGACCGCCGCGCAGATCATGCTCTGCCTCGACCGTTATCTCGGCGCGCACTTCTTCGATACGCAGGCCGGCGGCTCCGCCGTCATGTGGATGCACTTCTTCTGGATCTTCGGGCACCCGGAAGTTTACGTGCTGGTGCTGCCTGCGTTCGCGTTTGCGAATGAGATTATTCCGGTCTTTTCGCGCAAGGTCATCTTCGGCTATCCGGCCATGGTGCTGGCGACGATCGCGATCGCCTTCATCGGCCTCAGCGTGTGGGCACACCACATGTTTACCGTGGGCATGGGGCCTGGGCCGAACACGTTCTTTACGCTTGCGACCATGATTATCTCGGTGCCAACCGGGATCAAAATCTTCAACTGGCTGGCCACGATCTGGGGCGGACGTGTGCGATTCGCCACGCCCATGCTGTTCTCTGTCGGCTTCCTGTTCAACTGGCTCATCGCGGGGCTTACGGGCATCGTGCTTTCGGTCTCTCCGTTCGACTGGCAACTGCACAACAGCTACTTCGTCATCGCGCACTTCCACTTCGTGCTGGTGGGCGGCATCTTCTCGATGATCTTCGCTTCGTTCTACTACTGGTTCCCGAAGATGAGCGGCCGGATGCTGAGCGAACGACTGGGCAAATGGCATTTCTGGCTCTTCCTCATCGGCTTCCACATGACGTTCGACCTGATGCACATCCCCGGCGTGCTGGGTATGCCGCGCCACATCTACACGTACGAGGCGGATCGCGGATGGGGCATCTGGAATCTGTTTATCTCCATTGGCGTGATTATCCAGATTGTGGCGATCGCAATCTTCGTCTGGAACCTGATCTACTCCATCAACCGAGGCGAGATCGCCGGACCTGACCCTTGGGACGCGTGGACGCTTGAGTGGGCGACCACTTCCCCACCCCCGGTGTACAACTTTGCCGACGAGCCCCTGGTGCACAGCCGCAGGCCGCTGTGGGATTTGAAGCATCCAGACGATCCGGATACCGACTATGAGATGTGAGGCGAGACCATGAGCGAAGCACTGACAACCGGCTCGCACTCCTACGGCGCGACGTACAGCGAGCACCCCTATAAAGGCATCGTCGGCATTTACTGCCTCATCGTGGCGGAGTCCGCAATCTTCATTATCTTCGTCGTCGCTTATATCTACTACATGGGCAAGAGCCTGAGCGGGCCGACGCCGAAGCAGGTGCTGGACCTGCCCATCGTCGCGACAGTCTGCCTGCTTTCGAGCAGCTTTACCGTGCACCACGGCGTTGCCGAGCTTCGCAAAGGCAAGCCGAAGTCGGCGACATTGTGGGTCGGCATCACGGCGCTGCTGGGATTTATCTTCCTGTGCTTCACGGCGTACGAGTGGTACGACCTGATCTACCACAAGGGTCTGACGCTGCAGACGAACCTGTTCGGCACCACCTTCTACTCGCTCGTCGGGCTGCACGCGACGCACGTGCTCGTCGGGCTGATCATGCTTGGGCTCGTGACCGTCGTCGGCCTGCGCGGCAAGCTGGAGCCGAACCAGTCGGAGCGGCTGGAGACGCTTTCGCTCTACTGGCATTTTGTGGATGCCGTCTGGGTTGTCGTGTTTACCGTGGTCTACCTGTCCGTGTACATGGGCCACTAAGCGTTTTGCGAGGAGCAGTGCAATGGCTGTAGAGAGAGTCCCGCGAAGTCCCGCGCACCAGGCGGAGGCCGAACCAATCCTGATGCCGGAGCCGACCGCCTGGCCGATGGTTCTGGCGCTCGGCATCACGCTCGCGATTGCGGGCATGGTGACGTCCGGCTGGGTCACGCTGATCGGCGTGATCATGGCGGTGTGGGCGGTGGGCGGGTGGTTCAGCGACGTGCTGCCGCATGAGAAACATGAGCTCGTCCCGGTAAGCGACGAGAAGGTGGAGATTACACGGTCCAAGCGCCAGGTGGCGCGGCTGGGCGCTTCGTCGGCGCATCAGCAGGTACAGACGGTCGAGACCTTCAGCCTGCTGGCCGGCATCTATGGCGGGCTTGCGGGTGGTACCGCGATGATCGTGCCCGCGTTGCTCTATGGGCTGCTGCGTTATCACAGCATCTGGTATCCGGTGAATCTACTGGCCGCCGGCGGCTTTCCCTCGTGGGCAAATCAGAGCAACGCCTTCCTCGCACAGTTCCACTGGGAGGGCCTGGGAGCAGCCATCATCATCCACACCGTCACCTGCCCGCTGGTGGGTCTGCTCTACGCGGCGCTGTTGCCGATGTCGCCGAAACATCCCATCCTCAAGGCGGGCTTTATCGTCCCGCTGTTCTGGACGAGCCTGCTCTATGGCGTACTCGGCCTGGTCAGCCCGATCCTGAACCAGCGCATCGACTGGGCGTGGTTTATCCCGTCGCAGCTTGCGTTCGGGCTGGTCACCGGCTGGGTGGTGAACCGCTACATTCACATTCGCGGCACTGACTTCAGCAACATTCCGTTCGCTGTGCGCGCCGGGCTGCATAGCGATGTGAGCCATCGGGAAGAAGACGGCGGCGGCGGCGACCAGGATGGAGGCAAGTCTTGAAGCGAAGACAGCAGCAACGCGGTCTCGCACTTGGCATGACCTGCCTGCTTGCGCTGGACCTTGCAGGTTGCCGAATGCCGGGCAAGCCCGGGCCGAACGACATACCGCAACGGCCGAAGAACGTAACCAACTTCGCCACGCTGTACAACAGCAACTGCGCGGCCTGCCACGGAGTCGACGGCCAGCATGGAACCGCAGTCTCGCTGGCGAACCCGGCCTATCTCGGCTACGCGGGCGCGCGGAATATCGAGACCATTACGGCGCAGGGCATTCCCGGCTCGCTGATGCCCGCGTTCGCAACCGAAGACGGCGGTTTGTTGACCGACACGCAGATCAAGGTACTTACGCAGGACATGCTCGCCAAGTGGGGTCACACGCTGCCGGCGCAGGCCTCCATGCCGCCGTACGAGAGCAAGGCGACCGGCAACGTGCAGAACGGTGAGCAGGCGTACAAGACCTACTGCCTGAAGTGCCACGCGCCGGGTACGGGTAGCATCCTCGACCCAACCTATCTCGCGCTGATCAGCAACGGTGGCTTGCGCACGTTGATTGTCGCTGGCAAGCCGGAAGAAGGTATGCCCGACTGGTCCGGCTACGGCGGCACGCCGCTCGACGACCAGACGATCGCCGACCTTGTTGCGTTCCTCACATCGAAACGCGTAACGAGCTCGGGCCAGCCGTTCCCGAACGGCTTCGGACCGAGCACCCCTGCGAATCCCGCGGCACATCCGCCGCCAAGCTCAGCCGCTACGGCAGGAAAGGAGCGGAGCACATGAACGAATTTGATGAATTGGCACCGAAGACCCAGGAGAGCATCGTCGATGCGGAGACGGGCCATCCTTCGCCGATGGCCGCCCCGCATCCCTCCGCAGCGGAGAAGTCCGCGAAGCATACGCGCCGCGTCTTCCTGTTCAAGGTTTCGCTCGGCCTGAACGCACTGGTGGGTGCCGTGCTTGCCGTCCCCATCCTTGGATACGTGCTTGCGCCCTTGTTCAAGAAGGATGAGAGCTATAACTCCTGGATCCCGCTGGCCGATGTGGATGCGATGCCCGTCGGCGCAACCCGCCTGCTCGAGTACGTGAACCCCGTAAGCACGCCGACCGACGGTGAGACGGCAAAGATTCCCTGCTGGGCGCGCCGCGTCTCCGAGAACAGCTACGAGGTCTTTGCTATCAACTGCGCGCACCTTGGCTGCCCGGTGCGGTGGTTCGAGCAGTCGCAACTCTTCCTCTGCCCCTGCCATGGCGGAGCCTACTACTCGACCGGCGAACGCGCGGCTGGGCCGCCCGAGCGCGGCTTGTTCAAATACCAGACGCGCGTTGAAGGCGGGAAGGTCTACATCGACGCGGGTGAGATGCCGACGCTTTCGAACGAGGCATGCAACGACAAGAAGAATCAGCCGCTGGTCAACATCCACGACGGTGCTTCGGAAGCGAAGAACGTTGGTTATAACCTGATCCCGCGTTCGGATGCTGGGGCTATGCCGCGGGAGGATGCATGAAGGTCAAGGAGATCGAGCAGAAAGCCGAAGGTGCGGCAAAGCGTGGTGGATGGACGCTCTACCGCTGGTTCGAGCAGCGCACCGGGCTGATCGGACCCGCCGTCCAAGCCGCCGAACATCCGGTGCCGGAGAACACGTCGAGCTGGTGGTATGTTTTCGGCAGCGCGGCGACCGTGCTGTTGATCCTGCAAGTTGTCACCGGCATTCTGCTGGCGCTGGTCTATGCGCCTTCCGCAAGCAACGCGTGGAACGTGTTGCAGATCCTGAATCATCAGGTGGCGCTGGGCTGGCTGCTGCGTGCGGTGCACGGGTGGGGATCGAACTTCATGATCGCCATCGTGCTGATCCACATGGCGCAGGTATTCATGTTTGGCGCGTACAAGTTTCCGCGCGAGCTGACATGGATGGTCGGCGTCTTCCTGCTGCTGCTGACGCTGGGCATGGCATTTACCGGGCAGGTTTTGCGCTTCGACCAGGATGCCTACTGGGGTCTCGGCATCGGCGCCTCCATTCTCAGCCGCGTACCGTTTGTCGGCGGACGCCTGGTGCACGTCATGCTCGGCGGACCGATTATCGCCGGGCCTACGCTCACGCGCTTTTTCGCGCTGCACGTTTTCGTCATACCCGGCATCCTGATCGGCCTGGTCGGTCTGCATGTGTGGATGGTGCTGAAGCTCGGCATCAACGACTGGCCCATGCCCGGCCGCATCGTGCGTAAGTCCACCTACGAGCAGGAGTACCACGAACTCACCGAGAAGACCGGCATCGCCTTCGTCCCGGACGCCGCCTGGAAGGACGCCGTCTTCGCCGCCGTCATCCTCCTCGCCGTGCTCGCAGTCGCCATCACCCTCGGCCCCATCGGCCCGAACGGCACGCCCGATCCGACCATCATCCAGACCACGCCGAAGCCCGATTTTGCCTTCCTCTGGATCTTCGCGGTGCTGGCGTACCTGCCACCTTCGATGGAGACGCCGATCATCCTGATCGCTCCGGTGCTGATCATCGCGGGCATGCTGCTGCTTCCGCTCTTCGCCGGCGAAGGCGAGAAGCATTGGTCGCGGCGGCCGGTCGCGGTGCTGATGCTGGTGGTGATCGCGCTTGCGCTCGGCATCTTCACCCGCCTCGGCACCTACACCCCCTGGAGCCCGGTGATGGACGCCTGGACCAGCGACCCGGTGCCGCAGGAAGACCTCTACCATCGAACGGCTCTCGAACACCAGGGTGCGCTCGTCTTCCAGAACAAGCAGTGTCGCAACTGCCACTCGCTCAACAACATCGGCGGCCAGCGCGGGCCGGCGCTCGACGTCATCGCCACGCGCATGTCGGAAGACCAGCTGATTCGCCAGGTGCTGCAGGGCGGAGGCAATATGCCCGCCTTCGGCAAATCCCTGACTCCCGCGCAGACCACCGCGCTCACCTACTTCCTGCGCACCCTGCGTGGCAACAACCTGCCGGCAGCGCAGGTTCCCGCAATGGAGCTCGGCACCGACGGCGAAAGCCTGCCGCGCAACAATCGCGGCAACCCATCGCTCGACACACGCCAGCCCGCCAACAGATAACCCCTCTGTGCCCCATGCATGACAGCTCCACCGTCATGCGTGGGAAGCCGCAGAATGCCATGAAGGAACGAACCAAGTGGATGCAACCCTGGCCGATCTCGTCAGCGACTGGTCGCCGCCGCTCTTCATCACCGCCGGCTGCATCCTCTCGCTCGCGATCTATCTCCGCGGCTACTTCCTCATCCGCCGCACGCGCCCGGCCTTCACGCCCATGCGCGCGCTCTCCTTCTCGCTCGGCGTCGCCGTCCTGTGGCTCTCGCTCGGCTCCCCGCTTGAAGATTTAGCCGACAAAGTCCTCACCGCGCACATGATCGAGCATCTGCTCCTCATGTCCGCGGTCCCGCCGCTCCTCTGGCTCGGCTGGCCGACCGTCCCGATGCTCCGCGGCCTTCCCGGCTGGTTTCGCAAGCCCATCATCAATCCTCTCCTGCGCTCCCGGCTCGTTCGCTCGGGCATCCACCTGCTCGATTCGCCTCTCTTCGCCTGGCTCGCCATGAACCTCACCCTGCTCGCCTGGCACATTCCCGCGGCCTACGACTTCGCGCTCGAAAACGAGGGCTGGCACGACTTCGAGCACATCTGCTTCCTCGCAACTTCGATGCTCTTCTGGTGGGTGTTGCTGCGCCCGTGGCCTGCACGCCAGGGCGTCCCCGGCTGGGTGCTGCTGGTCTATCTCATCTCCGCCGACTTCGTAAACACCGCGCTCTCCGCCACGCTCGCCTTCGTCGGGCGTCCCGTCTACGGTTACTACCTCACGCACCCGAATGTCCTCGGGCTCGACCCGCTCATCGACCAGCAAACCGGGGCGTCGATCATGTGGGTGTTCGGATCGATCGTGTTCCTGGTGCCGGCGATGGCGATCGGCGCGCGGATGCTGCAGGGTAATGTCCTGCCGGACGGGCGCCCTGCGCGGGCGGCGGGCGTTCGCACGCCTTCTTAGAGCTTCGCGCGAGGCTCCCGTTGACCGACACAAGCCTTATCAGCCGACCAACGGGAGGCCCACGCGAAGCCCAAGACCCCACGAAGTGGCGCCCGCCCGGCGTTAGGGCGCTCTATTGCAATTGACGACCAATTTAGTCCTAGTTACACTTGCAGTTGGACCCCTACGCTGATTCCCCCGCGTACGGCAGGAAGGCTGGCAATGCTGCAGGCATTCATTATCACGCTTCGCGAAGGCGTCGAAGCGTCTCTGATCGTCGGAATCATCTTCGCCTATCTCGGCAAAATCGGACGGCACGACCTCAAAAAAACCGTCATCTGGGGCCTGCTCTCGGCGGTTGCAGCCAGCGTTGTGGCCGCGATCGTCGTAGCCCGCCTCAACTTCAATTCGGACATCCTCGAAGGCTGGGTGATGCTCGTCGCCGCCTTCTTCGTGGCCAGCATGATCTGGTTCATGAACAAGACCGCCCGCTCGATGAAGGGCGAAATCGAAGCCAAGATCGCCAAGGCGACCGCCGGAACTTCAAAGATTGGCCTCTTCATACTGGTCTTCCTGCTCGTCCTGCGGGAAGGCGTCGAGACGGTGCTGATCCTCTCCGCCGTCTCGCTGAATTCAACAGAACTTCTCAGCTTCATCGGGACGTCTCTCGGCATTATCGTCTCCGTGATCTTCGGCGTACTTTTCATCCGTGGCAGCCTCAAGATCAACCTGCAGCGGTTCTTCCGCGTCACCAGCATCATCCTCTACTTCGTCACCTTCCAGCTTCTCGTCAGCGGCCTGCATGAGCTCTCGGAGAACGGCGTCCTGCCATCCAGCGAGGCCGAGATGCGCTACATCGGGCCTATTGTCCGCAACGATCTTTTCTTCTTCGTGACCATGCTGGCGCTGGCCGGGCTGATGATCCTGCTGGAGCAGCGGCGCCGCGTGCCCGAGGCACTGCCGGCCGATGCCTCGGCTGCGGATAAGCGGCGCGCCGCGTGGAGCGCGCGGCGGGAGAAGATGTGGATGACCGGAGTGGTCGTGACGAGCTTCGTGTTCATCTTCCTTTCAAGCGCGGAGTTTATCTACGCCAAGAGTTCGACCGCGCTCAGCGCGACGAATCCGGTGACGCTGGTCGGCGATCAGGTCACCGTACCGGCAAGCCAGATCACCGACGATCAGCTGCACCGGTTCGGAGTGCATGTCGACGACGGCAACGGCCACTCGCCCGAGGTCCGCTTCCTGCTCTTCAAGAAGCCCGACGGACACATCGTTTCGGTTGCCGACGCCTGCCAGATCTGCGGACCGGTCGGCTTCTACATGGGCCCGCAGGGGATTACGTGCAAGATGTGCGCGAGCCCGCTGAACCCGGCCTCGATGGGCCAGCCGGGCGGCTGCAACCCGATTCCGCTGCCGTCGACGCAGGTGAATGGGCAGGTCATTATCGCGGCTGCCGACCTCAAAGCCATAGCCCCCAGGTTCGAAAAGTAGATGCGAGTCTCAGGCGCATGGACGGTCGTCGAACCCACTCATCGCGTGAGACAAAGGCGCGATGAATGGGGCACGGGGCAGCGTTCGTGCTTCTATCGTGTCGGTACGAATCGACGTGCCCCATTCATCGCGTTCTATGCGATGAGTGGGTCCACCACGAACTCACAGGAGGCCCTTTAAGATGTTCCTCCGTCTCCTCTGGGAATCGTTCGCACGCCAGCGCCGCCGCAAGCTCCTCGCCGGCATCGCCATCCTGCTCGGCACAACCGCCGTCACCGCGATGCTCGCGCTCGCGACCACCATCGGCGACCGCATCCACCGCGAACTCGCCGTCTACGGGGCGAACATCGTCGTCTATCCCAAGGCCGAGCAGCTGCAGGTGAAGATCGGCGGCGTCGACGTCAAGCCCGCCACCGGCGGCGCGATGCTGAAGGAAAGTGACCTCGAAAAGCTCAAAACCATCTTCTGGGCCAACAACATCACCGGCGTTAGCCCGGAGCTAGACTTCACCGCTCGGGACGCAGCAGTGCTCCCGCCCGATAAGCCAGCCGGGTCCGGCTACGAGGGGTTTAGCTACGTTCGCAGCATCCCCGCGTTAGGCCTCTGGTTCGATCATCCATTCGGAAATGGAAGCGCCACAACCGGTGCGCCTCAACTCCATCCCTCATGGGTTCTAACGGGACATTGGCCATCAACGAAGCGGGAGATTGTCTTGGGCTCGACGCTCGCCCGACAACTTCGCGCGTCCGTTGGAAGCGTCATTCTGTTCAACGAGGAAGAAGCAACCAGGGACAACATCGCTCGCGACGGACTCCCCATCAAGGTGAGTGGAATCGTCAACTCGGGTGACGCTATCGACAACGCCATGCTAGTGCCTCTCCAATTCGCTCAGGATTACACGCAGCTCCCCAACGCCATCTCCCGCATCGACATCTCCGCCCGCACCAAGCCCGAAGACGGCTTCGCCCGCCGAGACCCCGACACCATGCCCGCCGCCATGCGCGAAATCTGGTACTGCCGGCCCTACGCCAACTCCATCGCCTACCAGATTCAAGAGGCGATCCCCGGCTCCGTCGCCACTCAAGTCCGGCGCGTCGAACAAACCGAAGGCACGGTCCTCGAGCGCATCTCCGGCCTTATGTGGCTCGTCTCCGGCGCGGCGCTGCTCGCTGCCGGATTCGCGGTTTCCGCAGCCATGGCGACCGCCGTCCTCGAGCGCCGCCGCGAGATCGGCCTGATGCGTTCGCTCGGCGCCAGCAAAAGCTCCATCGCCATGCTGTTCTACGCCGAATCCGGGCTGCTCGCGGTCGCTGCCGGCACGGTCGGCTATCTCGCCGGCTCGCTGCTGGCGTTCTGGCTCGGAGCGCGCATCTTTCCGGGCGACGGCGCCACGCCGCTGCTGAACTTCGTGCTGCTGCCGGTCGTCGTCGCCATGGCGCTGATCGTTGCGTTCGCCGGTTCGACGCCTTCGATCCGCAAGGCGCTCGAGATGGATCCGTCGGCGGTCCTGCGGGTGGACGCTTGAAGCTTTCACTATGGCAGGTGCTGCGGCGTTCCTTGATGCACCGGCGGGCGAGGAGTTTGTCAGCATTGACTGCGCTCACGGTCTCCGCCGCCGTCGCCACCGCGCTCCTCACCCTCTACGCCGACCTCGACGCCAAGCTACACCACGAGTTCCGCGGCTTCGGGGCGAACATCGTCGTCACCCTCGCCTCGACTTCCCAATCCCAAGGTGCCCCATCCATCGCGCCTTCTGCGATGGGTGGGTCCCCCACGCTCGCCCGAGCCCAGCAAGCCGCCGGGGCCGACGCCCACGTCGCGCAATTTGCCTACGCCGTCGCCACTACCGATCGCGGCACCCCCGTCGTGGTCGCCGGCGTCGACTTCCCTGCCGTGCAGAAGCTGGATTCGTGGTGGCAAGTCACGGCCTGGCCACACGGCTCGGACGACGCACTGCTCGGCACCCGCGCCGCCGACTTCATCGGCAACGAGAAAGCCGTCACCCTCACCTTCGCAGGGATATCCCAAACCTTCCGTGGTGCCGGCCAGGTGAAGACCGGCGGCGACGAAGACAGCCGCATCTATATACCCCTCGCCGCGTTCACCGCGTGGACCGGCGTCCAGCCGAGCGTCCTCGAAGTCCAGATCCCCGGTGGCGCAGCCCGCGTGGACGCAGCCATCGCGCGTCTCAAGACTGCGCTCCCCGGGGCTGACGTCGAACCCGTCCGCCAACTCGTTGAAGGAGAATCAAAGATCGTCGACCGAACTCATGCGCTCATGTTCGGAGCGGTGGTGCTGATTGCGCTGACGGTTGCAGTGAGCGTGCTCGCTACCCTTTCCGCGTCGGTGCTGGAGCGGCGGAGAGACTTCGCGCTGATGAAGGCGCTCGGCGGCTCCGAACGCCAGCTCACGGCGCTCTTCCTGGCTGAAACCGCCCTGCTCGCGCTTGGCGGAGTGGTTGCCGGATGGATTGTCGGGTCGCTCGCCGCCTGGGCCATCAGCGAACTGAACTTTGGGACAGCTGCGCTGCCGCAAATCGGGCTGGTGCCGTTGGTGCTAGCTTTGAACCTGGGGATTGCGGCCTTGGCGGCGTTTCTGCCGCTGCGGTCGCTGCGTGGGTTGCAGCCGGCGGCTTTGCTGAAGGGTGAGTAAAAGAAGAACGCTAAGGACGCCAAGGCAAGCGCTACGGGCGCGAAGGAGGACGCGATGGTTGAGGTGGTGACGGGGAGTTTGCCGGGAAGCAACAAGACGAGCGGTAGCCTGACCACCGACTCCACGCGACAGGAGTGCGCCGTCATCTCGCTTGACTCGGTGACGCGCGAGTACGCCGCGCGGGCAGGTGTCGTGCGCGCCCTCGATTCGGCCACCTTCTCCATCGTCGCCGGCGAGTGGGTTGCCATCACCGGCCCCTCAGGTTCGGGCAAGAGCACGCTGGTCAACCTGCTTGGCTGCCTCGACCGCCCGACCTGCGGCGTGCTGAAAATCGACGGTGCTGATGTCTCCGAGATGACGGCGAAGGAGCTCGACCGCTTCCGCGCCGACAAGATCGGCTTCATCTTCCAGCAGTTTCACCTGATCCCGTACCTCTCGGCGCTTGAAAACGTGATGCTCGCGCAGTACTTCCACTCGATGACGGATGAAGCTGAGGCCCGCGCGGCGCTTGAGAAAGTCGGCCTTGCCGACCGCATCACTCACCTGCCCAGCGAGCTCTCCGGCGGTGAGCAGCAGCGCGTCTGCATCGCTCGCGCCCTCATCAACAACCCGCCGATCCTGCTGGCCGACGAGCCAACTGGGAATCTTGACCAGGCCAACCAGAAGATCGTCGCCGACCTGCTGCGGACGCTGCACGCCGCCGGCCACACCATCGTCATGGTCACGCACGACCCCGAGATGGCCGCGCTTGCCCAGCGCAAGATCGCGCTGAGCCATGGCAAGGTGTTCTGCCATCCGGTAAAGGATGTGGTGCGGTTGCGGTAAGGCTTCAGTCGCCCGCGGCCTGATCGTTGACGATGTGGAACGGGTTGTCGGAGAGGAACGGGGCTCGCTTGCTGGTGGAGGCGAAGGCCAGTTCCCAGGCCGGGGACTGGAGCTGCGGCATGGGCTTTGCGGCGAAGAGCTTCTTGCACTGGCGTGCGGTCCAGCGGGCGGCGGCTTGCGATTTTTTGCGGCGCGCGCTGTCGGTGGAGATGCCGGTGCCCGCGTACATCTGGCGGTAGAGCTTCGAAAGGAAGATGAACGCGACACGGGCGCGCAGGTTGGGCACGCAGGCGGAGCGCTTCCAGACCGGACCCCAGTCGTAAAACTTGTCCCAGACGCGCTGCGTTCGCGTGCGGATCTCATCGGACGACATCGTGGGGTGCGGCGTAAACATCTTGGGGCGAATGGCCGGCGGGATGAGCCAGTAGCGGGTGACCGGGGTGCCTTCAACCACCGTAGGCGCGAGCGCCTGTTCCTTCTCCCATCGACCGAAGTCCACGGTGCCGGGGAACGGCGTCATCATCACAAACTGCGCAAACGTCACACCGGCTTTGATCGCCATCGCAACGGTCGCGTCGAAGGTTGCAGGAGTATCCGAAGGGAGCCCAAAGATGAACGAGCCCAGCACGTGAACTCCGTGCTTTCGAAACGTCTGCAACTGTGCCGCCAGGGCATCCCCGGACTTGTTCCAGTCCTTGTAGACAGCCTTCAATCCTTCAGGCGTCACCGCTTCGACCCCCACCAGTGCGCCTTTGATGTTGGCCCTTCGCATGGCGTCGAGGTACTCGCCGTCTTCCCCGGCTTCCATGGTGATCTGGGTGAAGAAGACCATGTCCTTCGGAAGTTTGGCGAGCTCCGCCATCAACTGGAAGCGCTCAGCCCGGATCGCCGTCAGCTCCGCCACCTTCGCATCGTTCTTCTGCTCGCGGGCGAGGCGCAGGTCGGTGAGGGTGACGGGGTAGAAGTTATCGTCGGCGAGGGCGATGTAGCGGAAGCCGATTCTCCGCAGCGCGACGATTTCGTCGACGACGGACTGGAACTTGCGCTGGCGCGGCTGCTGGCCGTCGGTGCGCCACACACTGCAGAACGAACAGTGCTTCGGGCATCCGCGGATCGTCTGGACGGAGGCCCACATGTACTTCGCCGAGTTGATCAGATCCCAGCGCGCGGCGAGGAACTGGTTGCCCTGGATGCGGCCGCCTTCGTAGATGCGGGCGGGGGTGCCGGCGAGGCAGTCGCGGACAGCTTGGGCCCAGATGATGTCGCCGTCGCCTTTGACGACGGCATGCGCCTGCCCAAGCTCCAGCGCTTCCTCCGGAAACAACGTGGCGTGGATGCCGCCGTAGACCACCCACGCTCCTCGCTCCCGCGCCAGCCTTCCAACTGCATACCCGCGCAGCGCATTGCCGGTGTGCACGCTGATGCCGACGATGTCGCCGGGCGCAATGGTCTCGGGAGCAATGGGCTCGATGGACTCATCGACCAGGATCGGGTCGCCGACTTCGGCGGGTGTTGCGGCTGCGAGAACAAAGAGCCAACGGGGTGTGATGACGGCAGTGCCAAACGCATGGTCACTCGGGTTGACCAGGTGTACGCTCATGAAATTCCTTCTAAGTCGTGCTGGTGAGGGGCTTCTCTGAGCGGCCGGTTGACTTGTCCGAGCGGGTTGGCCGGAGCCGTGAACCCTTCCGGAGCTCTGCGAAGGATCATACAGCTTCCGGAATACGAGAGGAGCGTCCGCCGCCGAAGTAGGCGCGGGCCTAAGCCCCAGAACAGCAAAATCTGGCCACGCTCCGCAACCGCGGAACAGCACTCTTTGCCTCACCCGGACGGAACGGCACAAATACCACCCGTCCTCGCAATCCGCGCAAGGCGCAACAATCTTTGTCGCGCCCCTCTTGACTGTACCGCTCAACCATACGAAACTAGCGACAACTTCCCTCATCCTCTGGGTAAAAGCAGACTCGATCGGGCCCCCTGTCGTCGGGAGAACACGATGAAACGTCTTCTGGGGTCCAAGCGGCTCCTTGCCTGTCTGTTGTCAATTGCGGCAACGTTTGCCGCTTACCAGTACTTCTGTGCGAAGCACACGCTGGCCCAGTCGACGACTGCCAACACCGCCGTCACCCTGATGATTCCCTGGTTTACAGGCTCCGACTCGGGCTACACGTCGCTGCTTTCGATCGAGAACACCAGCATGGCCCCCTACGGCACGCCGGCCGTCTCCGGCACCTGCTACGCGTGGATGGAACCCGAGGCAGGCGGAGCGATCCAGGGCGGTAGCCTCGGCACCTTTGCTCCGGGCACCGTAACCGTCCTGACGCAGGCAGAGGTCTCTGCGGCAACCAACGTGAATCTGGCGAACAGCGGGACCCGGGCGACGGTCTATCTCACCTGCTCGATGCCTTATGTGCACGCTCAATCGCTCTTCTTGAACCCTGGCGGCATCGTCGAGTTCAGTCCCGCCGTCGTGCTGCCCTCCACGCGCCAGGTTGGGTCCATCCCCGAACAGTTGCTCCAATAAGCCGCACGCAGCTCTGCCTGCAAGGATCGAAACCATGCGAAACATTCTGTTGTGCCTGATTTGTGTCCTGGTTTGCTTCGGAGTCTACGAGCGGTTCTACGCGCCCCGCGCGCTCGCCAATCCAAGTGTCACTACCACGCGCCTGCTGCTGCCGTGGGTGAGCGGAGCCGATGCCGGCTATACTTCGCTCCTCACAGTGGCGAACACGGGCGTCGACCCGTTCAATGCGCGAACCACCAGTGGTTCCTGCGCGCTCGACCTCTTCTACAACGGCGTCGACTACCCCGGCACAATCCCCACTCTGGCTGCCGGCGCGCAGACAACCGTCACCTTTCCGAGCGTCATCCCCACCTTCCCTCTGGCAAACAGCGGGCAGCGCGGCTACCTGTTCCTCACCTGCAACTTCCCGCTGGCTCACGCGGAGCTTCTTTTCGTGAACCCGTCAGGGGTCGTCACCTTCCTCCCTGCCTATGTCGTTCCTCCCAATCGCACCGCGTTGACCGGTCCGGAACAGTTGCTGCGCTAGACGCCCGCGGAGAGATGGCATGACAGCAAGATCTGGTTCGAAGGCGAAAGCAGTCGCGGCAAAGATGTCTCTCGGCCTCGGCTTGAGCCTGAGCTTTGCCCTGTGCGGAGCCGCGCAGGCGCAGACCACCATCAGCACCCTCTCTGCGTGGAACGGCAGCACGGCCGCGACCACGTTCGGGGAACCCGCCAGCATTGCGGCCGATGCCTACGGGCAAACCTTCACAGTTCCCGCAGGTGTCCCGCTCCTCACTGACTTCAAGCTGGTGCTCGGCTATAACTACGGCAACAGCCTCAGCTTTACCGCCTACCTGATGGCGTGGGATGGCGAGGAGGCGACCGGCCCCGTGCTCTACCAGAGTTCGCCCCTGGCGACGGATCCAACCGCGCAAGGCCTCAGCACGTTGGACTTCCCAGTTAATAGCGTCACCCTCACCCCCGGCAGCACGTACGTCTTCTTCGTCCTGGCCGCTCCCGGTAGCGGCGGCCCGGCGACCGCCGCCTTCGCGGTCACCGGAGACTCCACCTCTTACGCCGGCGGCAACTTCGTCTACACGCAAACCGGCGGCGACACCGCAAACCTCAGCCAGCCCTGGCAACAGGCGGGCACCGTCGGCACGCTGGGCGATTCGGCGTTCTCGGCCACCTTTGCCGCCCCAGCCCTGGTCTCACCCACCATCACGTTCAGCATTCCCAAAAAGCATGATTTCGACCCGCCGTTCTCAGTCGCCGCAACCTCCAACTCGCCCGGCTCGTTCACCTACTCGCCGGTCAGCGGCCCCGCATCGGTCAGCGGCTCAACCGTAACGCTCTCCGGAACCGCAAGCGTCACCATTCAGGCCAGCCAGGCGGCCAGCGGCATCTACGCCGCGGGCAGCCAGGATGCAACCTTCCAGGTCACCAAGGGCAGCGTCTTCGCCAGCATCACAGGCGGGAATCTCAGCGAGTTCGACCTCGCCGGCGTACCGTTCACCGGTTCCACCGGGTACAGCGGTGGTGGAGCCCGCGGCTCCATCTCCACCATGGCCTACGACGGAAGCGGAAACCTTTGGATGACGACTCTCTCCTCCGGCCTCAGCTCCTTCTCAGACACCGGCTCACCCTCCTTCGCGGCGGGCCCCAGCGGCGGCGGCCTCGACGCACCAATCGCCGTGGCGATCGACGGCGCCAACAAAATCTGGGTGGCAAACGGAAATAACACCGTAAGCGAGTTTTCAGCATTCGGCGCCGCGCTCTCGCCGGCGGCCGGTTATAGCGCCGGTTCGATTGGACAACTCACTAGCCTCTCCGTCGACATCTCCGGCAACCTCTGGCTCTCGAAAGCGACCGCCAACGAGGTGGTGGAACTGCTCGGCATCGCCAAGCCCGTCCGGCCCATCGCGGCTGCGACAGCAAGCGGCACCCCGGCCGCCAAGCCATAAAACCTTTACCGCACGCCCCACTTCAACTTACTTCGCAGCACGTTGAACAGCCCATTCGGCCGCAGCCTTAGCAGCCGCACCGCGTGGCTCGAACGGCAACACCGCACCTCATCCCCCAGCAGCAGCTCCACCGCCTCCTGCCCGTCCACCGTCAGGAAAATCTGGTTTGGCACGCCCTCTACCGTAATCGTGATGCTCGATTCATCCGGCATCACCATCGGCCGGATCGTCAACAGGTGCGGGCAGATCGGCGTCACCAGCATGCAGCCGACCGACGGCATCACGATCGGCCCGTTCGCCGCCAGGTTGTAAGCCGTCGAGCCCGTCGGCGTCGAAACGATCACCCCATCCGCCCGAAACGTCGCCACCAGTTGGTCATCGATATGGATTGTGTAATCCGCCATTCGTGCGATCGTTCCCTTCGCCACGACGACGTCGTTCAGCGCATCCCACTCCCGCACTGCCTCGCCATCGCGAATCAACGCCGCGTGCATCATCGTGCGCAGGTCGATATCGGCTACGCCATGCACCCAGTTCTCGAGCGTCGCATACAGATCGCCCAGCGGAATCTCGGTCAGGAAGCCGAGCGACCCCAGGTTCACCGAAAGAATCGGCGTCTTCGTCATCGCAAACGCCCGCGCCGCCGAAAGCAGCGTGCCATCTCCGCCCAGCACGATCACCAGGTCCGGCTGATGCACCGGAAGCCTCGTGCGATCGATCCCCTGCTGGTTCAGGTACGCGGCAGAGTCGGTATCCAGCAGCGTTTCATACTGGTGCGAGGCAAGCCAGCCAATAAGTTCCGGGAGGAGGTGCGCGACCTCCGGCTTCTGCGGCTTGGAGATGATGGCTGCCTTGAACATGAGCTTCCAGTGTAATCCCGGTGGACCAGCCGTCAGCTCTTAGCTTTTAGCTTTTAGCTAACGGCCGATAGCTGATAGCTGCTTTAGAACAACGCATGCAGCAGATACTCATGATTCCCTTCCATCCCCTTGATCGGCGAATCGATCACCTGGATCTCCCGCGCATCCAGCCCATGCGCCGACTGCGCCACGCGATTGATCGCCAACTGCCGCGCCTCCTGCGTGCGCACGATCCCGCCCTTGCCCACATGCTCACGCCCGGCCTCGAATTGAGGCTTGATCAGTACCACCGCCTCACCCCGCCAGCTCTCACCCGGCGGCGCAAACGCCGCAAGCACCGCCGGCAGCACCAGTGTCGCGGAGATGAACGAGACATCGATCGCAAAGAACGCAATCCCGTGCGCCGCCAGCGAGTGCGCCTCGAGCAGCCGCGCATTCGTGCGTTCCATCAGCTCCACCCGCGCATCCGCCCGCAGCTTCTCCGCAATCTGCCCGTACCCGGTGTCGATCGCCAGCACACCAGCCGCGCCCGCCTGCAGCATGCAATCCGTAAACCCGCCCGTCGAAGCTCCAATGTCCGCGCAAGCTCTCCCGCTGACGTCGATGCCCCAGTGCTCCAGCGCCTTTTCGAGCTTCAATCCGCCCCGCCCCACAAACTTCAGGTCGTCGCCCAGCAGCCGGATCGCGGCATCCGTCAGCGTCGGGTTGCCGGACTTCTGGATCTTCTGTTCGTCCACCAGCACGCGGCCGGCCAGGATCAGCGCCTGCGCGCGCTCACGCGACGGGACAAGTTGCCGGTCGACAAGCAGTTTGTCAAGCCGGACGCGGGCAGGTCGTTGGAGTTCAGGGGTCGGCATTGCTCCATCCAGTCTACGGCGTCGTGGCTTTAAACCCGCAGCCGAGTCGGGCCGCAGCTTGCCCTGCCCTCCCGGGTATTGCATGTGTACTTCCTTCTCTTCAGCGAAAACGGTACATTGGGGCGTGGACGAACTGCATTCCTCTATCGTCTTCTAGTATTTCTTCGAGGTATGGTTTGGGGCAGACGGGCCGATGCCCTGTATGACTGTTAGGTTGTACGAAAAACTAGTGGTTAGCGGCAATCTGGTTCCGGGACAGGTGCGTTAGATGTATAGAGAGACGGGAGTACTGAATATGCCACCGCCATCCGAGCTGGATGACGCTACGCTGCTTGCGCTCGTACAGCGCGGCGACGAGCCGGCGATGGCATCGCTGTTCGATCGTTACTCCAAGGTGGTGTATTCGGTGGCATTGCGAGTCTTGCGCGATCCGGCGAGTGCGGAGGACGTGTTGCAGGAGATCTTCATGCAGATTTGGCGCAGTCCGGACAGTTTCGTCGCAACGCGCGGCAGCCTCGGTGGCTGGCTCGCCGTCGTCAGCCGAAACCGCTCCATCGACGCCCTGCGCCGCAAGCGGCCGACCGAGTCCGTGGATGACATCGTCCTCGCCTCTTCCTACAACCTCGGCGACGAAGCAGAGCGGAATTCCATGATGGAGAAGGCTCGCGCAGTGATGGTAGAGCTGCCGCTCGAGCAGCGCAAAACCCTGGAAATGGCATTCTTCGATGGGCTCACCCACTCGGAGATTGCCGAAATGACCGGAGACCCGCTCGGCACCGTAAAGACGAGGATTCGGAGCGCACTGCTCTCCTTGAGAAAGGCGTTCCAGGCATGATTCCTGTCAAACATATCGACCCTGAGGATCTTCCGCTCTACGCCATGCAGCTGCTGCCGCCGGAAGAGATGGAAGAGCTGACCTCGCAGCTCCAGTACAGCCCCGAAGGGCGCAGGGTGCTGGCCGAGATCTACGACGATCTCTCCGCCCTTGCGCACACCGCGGAGATGCACGACCCGCCCGCCTCGGCGCGGCAGCGGCTGATGAAGCACGTGGCACGCGAAAAAAAGGTCGTACCGCCCGGCGTGCTCGACAAGTACGTCGTGCCGATCGACCAGTACGCCCCGCGCACCCCACCCGCAACCTCGTCGCTGCTCGACGACGAACCGGCAGCAAAGAGCTTTGGCGACAAGGTCCTTCCGTGGGCAGGTTGGCTCATCGCTGCGGGAGTCTCGGCCTTCGCCGTGCTCACCTTCCAGCAGAACGGCGAGCTGAGGCAGACCGTCGCACAGGTGCAGCGGCAGGATGCCAAGGCGCTCGCCGCAGCCGACGAGGCCAACCAGGTGATGGCTGCGTTGCACGATCCCGAAGCGGTCCATGCTTCGCTCACGCTCTCCACCCTGGTCAGCAAACCGCCGCCGTCAGGGCGCGTCACCTACGTACCGAACAAGGGTTCGCTGCTGTTCGTCGCCAGCAACCTGGCGCCGCTCGACGAGTACAAGACCTACGAGCTCTGGCTGATTCCAGTCGAGGGACAGCCAGTGCCCGCCGGAACCTTCAAACCCGACGAACGCGGCTTCGCCACCGTGGTCCTGCCCGAGCTTCCCAAGGGCGTAGCCGCCAAGGCCTTCGGCGTCACCGTGGAGGATGCAGGCGGAAGCCAGACCCCAACCGCACCCGTCATCCTGAAGGGCGCAGCCGGCTAGCCACCCAACCCCACGCACCCAAAAAGTCAAGGCCATCCGACACCGGATGGCCTTCCTTCTTGCCCTGCCTGCTATTTGCTAACCCTTCAGTGCCCCATCCATCGCGCCTTTTGCGATGGGCGGTTGACCGACACCACACCCGACCCAATCACCCTAATTCGAGCTCACATGCACCTGCACACCCGTACTCAGCAGCCCAAGGTGAGTCTCCACCTGGTCCACATCGGTGCGAATAATCGTCAGGTCGTGCGAGCTGGCGCCACCATAAGCCCCGGACGAGACCACATAAACCTTGCCCGTCGGCGTGCCGGTCGTAACCGCCAAATACGTCGGATTGCCGTGGATCGTGAGGTCCTGCAAGCCGTCCGTCCCGCTGGTCGCCGGGATCGTCGCGGCCACCGTATCGGTCGCCAGGTTGATAAACGTAATCGAGCCCGGTGTGGTGGCATTCCCCGCGTTCGCAACCACTGCCTGCGAGCCATCCTGCAGCACCTGCACATGCTGCGGATTGACCCCGACCGGAATGGTCGCCACCACCGTGCCAAAGCCGGCCGCGTCTACCGGGTTGCTGGTATCGCAGTTCGGATTCGAGACCACCGTGGTGGCCGAGCACAGCGGAATGCTGATAATCGAGACGGAGCCCGCGTGAACACCGTCCCCGGCGTTCGCCACCACCATCTCGTTCAGCGAAGGGGCGAAGTCCGCCCACACCGGCGCGGTGCCCACCGGGATCGTTCCGTTCGGATACGTGGTGAAGCTGTCGATGGCGTTAGTCTGTGCGTTGACGACGGTCACCGTGTTCGACCCCTCGTTCATCACGAAGGCGCGGCGTCCGTCAGGCGTCATCACACCGTAAACCGGGGTTGAACCGGTCGGCAGGCAGGCGGAGATGGTCTGCGTGGTGGTCTCGATGGCCGCGACGTGCGGCCCGGCGGGAAAGCCGCTCTGGCAACTGGTGCCACCGTTCTGTACCACCGCATAAACCCGCGGCACGGACGACGCCGCCACCGTGTAGACGGTGTTGGCCCCGGTGGGCAGCTGCTCCTTGATCGCCGGCGGAATGGATTGAAGCTGCGCGACCGAGCCCAGGCCGGTCTGCGTCGCATAGAGCGAGCCCGTCTCGGTGATCAGGGTGGTCGCGTCGGAGCCGGCGGGCAGCGTGCTTTGATTCACCTGGCTCTGGATCAGCGTGGCGCTGATGCCGAAGCTGTTCAGCGTGCCGTCACCGTTCAGCGTGTAGCCTTCCCCAGCATTCTGGTCGACCAGCAGCCAGAACGGGTTATTTCCAAGATTCGTCGTATTCACGATCGTGTCGCCGGAGAAGTCGACGAGCGTAGACAAGCCGGGCGTGGAGACGCCGGTCGTGGAAGCCACGACCGCGTACTTGGTAGGCTGGCCCGCCGGGCCCACAGGCGAGATGGAGCTCACCACTGGACGATAGTTGCTGCCGCAGGCGGTAAGAAAGAGCGGCGCGAGTGCCAGGGCGAGGGTGCGACGGCGCGAGGCGCGTGCGGCGGCAATACGATCTGAGTGCAAGACTGCTCCCACTGCGGTTCTTTGGTTAAGAAACTGGTGTTGATTGGTTAGGCTCAAGGTCTGATTGTAAATCAAAGCCCTTTCACAGTATCAGTTCCGGCACGCCGCTTGAGTCGACGCAAGCTCGGTGGAAGTTTGGGGCCGTCCCATCTTTGAATTGACTGCACCCAGGGGTGGAAGCAGGGACCTCGTCCCGCTCCTCAGTCGTTGCACCCCGGGTGGAAGCGTGGGGCTTCAGCCACAGGAAAACCGCCACGGAAAGCCCCGGGCTTTAGCCCCGGTCTCCAGCCGCCGGATACGCCGCACGGCCCGTGCCGTAAGCTGTTCTATAGCCGCCGGGGTTACATCGTCCGTCATGCCGCTCTTCCTCCTCCAAGGCCTCCATGTCTGATCAGCCCAAGTCCATCTCCGAAAGCCGCGACCGCCTGCAGAGCCGCCTGCTCGTCTGGCTCGTCGGCGCACCGCTCGCTCTCGCCTGTCTCCCGTTGTTCTTCCAGATTCTGGTGCACAAGCAAGATCGATCCTTCCATCTGGCACTTTGGGCTGGTTTGGTCAGTTTGACGTTTGGCGTAGTCGTTTGGGCGTTGCGCGCAGCCACTCCCGCCGCAGCTTTCTTTGGCGCGGCCATCTGCTTCCAGGTCACGGCATGGACCAGCACCTACGGCGACTCTCTCTTTCATTCAGGACTCACTCCCTTAATGGCCCTGTTTGTCCTCACCTTTCTCGCGACCAAGGCAGGAAAGTCGCGCAAACCGCCGTCGGGTTCGGTCGAACTCCGCAGCGGCCGCAACGCCGCCCAGATCATCGCCAACCTCGGCGCCGCCGGCCTCGCCATTTACTTCGGCTTCCTCTGGTCGGAGCATCTCTTCAAGAGCTCCGACGTGATCCTCCTCGGCGTCCTCGCCGAAGCCACAGCCGACACCGTCTCCTCCGAGCTCGGCGCGGCCTTCGGAGGCCAACCCTACCTCCTCACCACACTCCGGCCGGTACCACCCGGAACCGACGGCGCCATCTCGCTCCTCGGCACCGCAGCCGGTGCCCTCGCCGCGGCCATCGTAGCCGCTATCGGCATGGCCGCCATGTCCCTTACCCCACGCGAAGCCGCAGCCGGCTTCCTCGGCGGCCTCGTCGGCCTCTTCTTCGACAGCCTGCTCGGCGCCACCCTCGAACGCCGCGGCTGGCTAGGCAACGACCTCGTCAACTTCTTCTCCACCTGCATCGGCGGCGTAACCGCCCTTGCCTTGGCTCTAAGCACTTAACCGCGAAAATCTGCTCCCCCCGCGAAAATCTGCGCGAGGCTCTCCCCGAACCCGGCACCCACCGCAAAAAAGCGCCCGCCCCAAAAACAGTGCACCCCACCGCACCCCAAGTCCACCCCGAAAGCATCTACTTCTAATCCTTAGCCAAAAAGGGGGTCAGTCGTCCGCCCTGCCCTCAATCCAGTGGTGCAGAATCGTATCCGACAAATGCAGCCGCAGAAGCGTATACGCAATAATCTCGTGCGCATACCGCTGCGCTAAGTCCAGGTCGTCGATATTCCCCAGCGGCGGTCGCGGCGAAGTGTACACATCAAGACCCGCATCTTCGCAAAGCGCCTGAATCCGAAAAAGATGCGTCGGATCCGACACCACCACGATGTGCGCCAGATGACGCTGCGCCGCAATATCCGCAAGTCGCGTCACCTGCTGCGCGGTGTCGAACGAGTGAGTTTCCGCCAGAATGTCCGCTGGAGGAACGCCATTCGCCAGCAGATAATCGCGCCCAACACCGCCTTCAGTCTGACCCTCATCCTTGTCGGAGCCTCCGCCAAGGGTGATGATCAGCGGAGCGATCTGCCGCTGGTAAAGCGCAACCGCATGGTCGAGACGCGCGTGATAAACCGGCGAAGGCCGACCGCGATACTCCGCCGCTCCAAACACCGCAATGGCGTCCGCGGGCCGAGCCTGGTCTTCGTGAGCGGTCGCGTCAATCTGGTGAATCACGTAGATCGTCCAGATCAGCGCAACGCTAAACAGCAGGAAGAGAAGTCGGCTAAGCAAGCGGGCAAGCGGGTTGGTGCGGGATTTCGTGGGACGTGGCATTGCGGTAGAGACAGTATGACTGGAGGTAAATGCAAAGGCAAAGCCAACCGCGTCCGAACGCTGCTGCCGCGCTCAGGATTAGCGCTGCAGGCAGAGAGCGATCTCGTACGTCGGAATCGCGCCCTCACGCAGGATCGACCACGCTCCGTCGTCGCCGCTCAGGTCGACAATCGTTGTAGGAATCGCACGCGCCGTCGGTCCGCCATCGACGATCATTGGAATCATGCCGCCAAGCTGATCGTTGACCGAACCCGCTGAGGTGCACTCCGGAAGCCCATGCAGGTTGGCGCTCGTCGCCGTAATCGGCAGCCCGAGCTTGGCGGAGACAGCGCGCGGAATCGCCGCTTCGGGCACGCGCAGCGCGACGTTTCCGGTGTTCGCGGTAACGCGCAGAGGCAGCTTCGCGCCGGCCTTCACAATGATCGTCAGCGGTCCGGGCCAGAAGCGCTCGGCGAGCCGATCGAACGCGTTACCCACGGAGCGGGCGAGCGCATAGGCTTCTGCAACATCGGAGATGAGCAACGAGAGCGGCTTGTGGCGCGAGCGCTCTTTGAGTTCGTAGATGCGGTCGACCGCGCGCAGATTGACCGGGTCAACGGCCAGACCGTAGAACGTATCAGTAGGAAGGGCGACGAGCTGGCCGGAATCGAGAGCGGCGGCGACGCGCTCGATCAGTTCGGGCTCGGGCTCGTCGGGATGAATGCGGAGGATTTCGGCCGTCAAAGGTTCGTTGCTCCCAAAGTGAGGCAGTCTGAACGTTAGCATACGTGACCGCGTGGATTTCTCGCTGGCGGTATCCTTTCAGGATGACATCGGAAGTCATTACGAGCCGAAGCAACGCCCGCGTGAAGCAGTTGCGCGCAGCATTCGCCGGGCAAGCGCGACTGGCGAGCGGGTTAGTCGGGATCGAAGGAGAACACCTGCTCGAGGAGGCGGTGAAGAGCTCGCAGGCGCTGAAAACCCTATTTGTGAGCGAACGCCGCGAGGTTCCGGCTTTCGTGCCGCGTGGAATTGAGGTGGTTCGCCTCGCAAACGACGTCTTCCAAAGCTGTGTCGAGACCCAGACGCCGCAAGGCATCGCAGCGCTGCTCGTCCCGCGCGTCTCGTCTGTCGAGCAGATGCTGCATCCCGGTTTGACCGGCGCGCCGCTGATCCTGATTGCAGTCGGCTTGCAGGACCCGGGAAACCTCGGGACGTTGGTTCGGTCCGCCGAGGCGTTTGGCGCTACGGGGGTTCTGACGACGATTGGAACCGTAAGCGCGTGGAACCAGAAGGCGCTGCGAGCTTCGGCCGGAAGCGTCTTCCGTATACCCGTCGCGGCGGCGACTCCCGAGGCGTTGGAACGGCTGGAGCAGGCAGGAGTGCAGTTGCTCGCAGCACTCAAGGAGGACGCGACGGAGATCGACTCAACCGAGCTGGCACCAGTGTTGCGTGGGCCCCTCGCCGTGATGGTCGGGAACGAAGGCGCGGGATTGAGCGAGGATTGGGTCAGGATGGCGGATCGGCGCGTAACGATTCCCTGCCCGGGATTTGTGGAGAGTCTGAATGCGGCGGTTGCTGGGTCGATTGTGCTTTGGGAAGTTGCGAGAGAGAGAAAAGCAAAAGCAAGTGCGTCCTGACGCCGGGTACTTCGTACTGTTCTCGAGAAGCGCGCCACTCCGTGGAGTAAACGCTTCGCGTGGTTTTGGGGATAAGGGATTGTGATGGGATTGTTTGATGGAGGTCCGGTGGCAGTAGCAGGTGCCGCGGTGCGGCAGGCGCCGCTCGCCGAGCGCATGCGCCCGCGCACGATCGATGAGTACGCCGGGCAACAGCATCTGCTCGGCGAAGGCAAGCCGCTGCGGCTCGCCATCGAAAACGACGACGCAGCCTCCATGATCTTCTGGGGTCCGCCAGGCGTCGGCAAGACGACGCTGGCCAAGATCGTCGCGGTGCGGACGCAGGCCAGCTTCATCGAGTTTTCGGCCGTGCTGAGCGGGATCAAAGAGATCAAGCAGGTGATGGTTGAGGCCGAAAAGGCTGCGCAGTTCGGCTCGCGCACCATCCTGTTCGTCGACGAGATTCATCGCTTCAACAAGGCGCAGCAGGACGCGTTTCTGCCGTATGTGGAACGCGGAACCATCCGGCTGATTGGCGCGACAACCGAGAATCCATCGTTCGAGATCAACGCGGCGCTGCTCTCGCGCTGCCGCGTCTATACGCTGCAGGCGCTGAGCGAAGAGGATGTGATCGGGCTGCTGCGGCGGGCGCTGGCGGATGCGGAACGCGGCCTTGGCGCGAGCGGGATCGAGGCCGATGACGAGGCGCTTGCGTCGATTGCGGCCTACGCGAGCGGCGATGCGCGCACCGCGCTGAATGCGCTGGAGGTTTCGGCGCGGCTGGCCGAGGGTCGCGGCGAGACGCTGATTACGAAGGCGCTGGCTGCCGAGGCGATGCAGCGGCGCATGCTGCTGTACGACAAGAAGGGCGAGCAGCACTACGACATCATCTCCGCGCTGCATAAGAGCGTGCGCAACAGCGATCCGGATGCGGCGTTGTACTGGCTCGGACGGATGCTCGAGGCCGGCGAAGACCCGATGTACTGCGCGCGGCGGCTGGTGCGGATGGCGGTTGAGGATATCGGGCTGGCCGCGCCGGAGGCGTTGAACCTTTGCATGAGCGCGCGGGATGCGATGCATTTCCTGGGTTCGCCCGAGGGCGACCTGGCGCTGGCGCAGGCCGCGGTGTACCTTGCGCTGGCGCCGAAGTCGAATGCGGTGTACACGGCATACGGCGCGGTGAAGGCGGACATTCAGAAGACGGTTGCGGAGCCGGTGCCGCTGCACCTGCGCAATGCGCCGACGCGGCTGATGAAGGAGCTCGACTACGGCAAGGGCTACCAGTACGCGCACGACGAGGAGGGCAAGGTGGCTGACATGGATTGCCTGCCGGCTTCGCTGCGCGGGCGCAAATACTATGTGCCGACAACCGAAGGGCGGGAGCGTCAACTGGCGCAGCGCATGGAAGAGATTTCACGGATCAAGGCGGCGAAGAAAGAGTAAAGTCGCAGTCGTCTCGTGGCGTCTCCTTCCTCGCGCTGTGAACTGAGGTATGGGTTCCCCTTGGTTCCGTTCCGCTAAACTGGCTGAATGGAACCCGAAGAGATGCAGGAGTTTTCGAAGCAGATGAAGGAGAGCGGCGAGGGTGGCGGCGAGTCACTGACGCATATCTCGCTCGCGATCTCGATTCTTGCGGTGCTGGTTGCGATGGTGACGGTGATCGGCCATCGCAGCCACACCGAGGCGGTGCTGTCGCAGGCGAAGGCCAGCGACCAGTGGAACGAATACCAGGCGCAGAAGATCCGCTCGACCGCGCTCGGCGCGATGGCGGATATGCTGCAGTTGCAGCCCACCACAAATGCCGCGGCGGTGCAGGCCAAGCTGAAGCAGTACGCGGCGCAGCAGGAGAAGTGGGCCGCCTCCACCGAGAAAGAGCAGGACAAGGCGCGCGAGTACGAGGCGGATGTCGCCAAGGCGGAGCACCAGGCTACGCGGTACGACGTCGGCGAGGCGCTGCTGCAAATCTCTGTCGTGCTTTGCTCGGTGACACTGTTTACGCGGCGCAAACTGTACTTCTATGCGGGGCTTACCGTGGGTGCGGTTGGGTTGTTGTTTGCGGCTACCGGGTTTCTGGTGAGTCAGTGAAAGCAACTGCGGCCTGACGCCGGACGGGCGCCACTTCGTGAGGTTTTGGACGCTTTGCGTGCTAGTGGCTGTCGCTTTGGATGGCTGCGAGAACTGCGTCCTTGGTGAGGAGCTCCGGCAGGACGTCGGGCTGGCCGCTGGTTGGATAGATGACGTAGGTGGGCACGCCCGACCGGTTGAGGCTGGAGAGCTGCGCCGTGATATCCGGCGAGTACTGCGTCCAATCGGCGCGTAGCAGGGTGACGTGGTGCTGGGTCAGCTGTTGCTCAACCTCTTGCGATTTGAGCACGAGCTTCTCGTTTACCTGGCAGGAGAGGCACCAGGCCGCGGTGAAGTCGATGAAGACGGGATGGCCGGCGGCGCGTGCGGCATCGAGCGCGGCCTGACTGTACGGAGCCCACGCCAAGTGGCCTGGCGATTGGACCACGCCCTGGTGATCGTTCGTGACAACGATCACCACCTTTGGGCGCGAGAGCGGGAGTGCCAACCCAACAGCGATGAAGAGGACCGCGCCGATGGTACTGCCCCGGCGTGCGGGCCACTTGTGGAGCGTCCAGCCGGCGACGGCGACCATGAGAAAGCACAACAGAAGGTACCCGATGGCATCAGACTCGGCGCCCTCTTGACCAGTGATATGCAGCCGCCCGTAGACCCAGGTGAGCCAAATGACGGTGGCGAAGAGCGGTACGGCCGTGAGGTGTTTGAGCGTCTCCATCCAGGCGCCCGGACGCGGGAGCAGGTTGGTCCAGGAGGGCTGCAGCGTCAGCAGCAGGTATGGCGTGGCAAGACCGAGCGCGAGTGCGGTAAAGACGGCGAAGGTGACGATGGCGGACTGCGCGAGGGCGTAGCCGATCGCCGCGCCCATCAGCGGCGCGGTGCACGGAGTGGCGACAACCGTGGCGAGAACTCCGGTGAAGAAGCTGCCGGTGTAGCCCTCCTGCTTCGCGAGGGAGCCACCAGCCGAGGTAAGCGACAGGCCAAGATCAAACTGGCCGGCGAGTGAGAGCGCGAAGAAGAACAGGCCGGCAGCGAGGATGGCGATGAAGGTGGGAGATTGCAGCTGAAAGCCCCAGCCGATGTGCTGTCCGGTGCCGCGAACGATGAGCAACGCCGCAACGATAACCCAGAATGAGACCAGGATGCCGAGGGTATAGACGAGGCCGTGGGCGCGCATGTGCTTGCGCTCTTCGCCGTGGGATTGGACGAGCGAGAGTCCCTTGAGGAAGAGGACCGGAAAGACGCAGGGCATTAGATTGAGAATGATGCCGCCCAGGAAGGCGAGGCCGATAGCCGGGAGCGCGGTGAGGTGCGACGCGGTGGCGGTGGCGGAGAGGGTTTTTGGGGCAGTACCGGCGATTCCGGCTGCTTTTGCGGCGTTTGCCGAGGCCGAGGCGGTGGCGGCGGCGGTGTTGCAGTCGGAGGTGTCGCCGGCGGTGACAGGTGCGGTGAACTCGTAGCCTTCGCCGTCCGCGATTTTAAGGAGGGCATGGACGGTCGACGGCAGCGGGGCAAATTGGCCGGCGTGGGCGGGGTCTTCCGCGCGGTTCAGGCAGAGGCGGTAGCGGTCGCCTGAGAGGTTGATGACGGGCTGCGGCGCGGCATCGTCGATGGTGCCTTCGTCGTAGGGGTAAAACTCGATACCCGCGGTCTTCACCGGCTCGTCTGGATGGAAGGTGATGGTGAGGTTTTTTTCGCTGCCGGTGGCGGTCAGATTCCAGTTGGCGGGAAGCGCAGACGGGATGGCCTTGAGCGCGGCGCCGACGGCTCCAATCTCGGCGCCAGGCTGGGCGTTCGGGGCGACGACGAGATCGAGGCCCATGTGGGCTTTGCCGGGGATGCAGGATTCGCGGCAGACGACCCAGTTAACCTTGGCGTCGAGGTGAATGGTGCCGGGCTTCACGTTGGGTGCGACGGAGATCTTGACGGGGAATGCGGTGTTGTCCTCGTAGCCGAAGTCCATGGCGGGGCCGAGCGGTAGCCGCGACGGCACGGGAAACTGCATGGGGCCGGCGGTGACGCCATCGGGCAGCGTCCACTTGATGGACGGCGGGTACCCGGCGAAACCGGCGTTGGCCCAGTAGACGTGCCAGTGCTCTTCGAGCGAGACGACGAGGCCTACCTGGACCGAGGAGCCGGGAGCAACGGAGGGTGCGAGCGAGACGAGCTCCGCGGTGAGGTGGTTCGCTTTATAGGGGCCTGGGCCGCCGTCGCCAACGGATTCGAGCTGCGCGTGGGCTGTGGCGCAGGCGAAAACGAAGGTGAAGAGGGCGAGGAGGCGGCGGAGGGTCATAGCTTGATTGTAGGTGCGGCGCACATTGATTAGACATCGGCGTGGGGAAATGGATACAGAGATAAGAGCAAATGCAAGAGCGCTCGCGCAGAGAGCGCAGAGAGAGACGCAGATGAGCGCGGTGAGGGCTTAGAGGCGAATGCGGGCGTTGCGGGATTCGACCATCAAGCAGTGGTCGGCGACGACTGGGATGCCGGCGGCTTCGGCGCGGGCGGTGGCTTCGGGATGGGTGATTCCCTGCTGGAGCCAGAGGCCCGGCGGGTTGGGCTGGCCGGCGTAGAGGGCGATCATCTCGTCGACGATGGCGGGAATGAACTTCGGCAGGCGGAAGACGTTGACGAGGTCGGGCTTCTCGGGGAGATCGGTGAGGGAGGCGTAGGACTTTTCGCCCAGGACTTCCGAGATGGAAGGGTTGACCGGGCGGATGCGATGACCGATGGATTGCAGGTACGCGGGGACGTAGTGCGACGGCTTTTGCGGGTCGGCGGAGAGACCGATGACAGCGATGGTGCGGCTGCGGAGGAGATGCTGGATGGTTGCGGGTTCGTTCATGGGAGTTCCGATGCAGGAACAAAGAAGAACGCTAAGGGCGCTGAGGAAGAGCCGCTATGGACGCTAAGGAAGTTAGTGCCAGATGCCCAAGATGCGGCGGAGGACGATGAGCTCGCCGAGGTGGTAGGCGTTGTGGTCGGCGATGAGGAGGGCTTCGCGCAGCAGGTTCTGGCCGTCGCCCCAGAGGAATGGCTTGTAGAGGTCGACGCCGGGCTTGAGCAGGAGCTGCTCGAACTTGTGCTGGTCGGCGCGGATTTCGGCGATGGTGTTTTGCCAGGAGTCGGGCGTGGGCGGCGCGGGCGATTTGGGCCAGTAGCTGTCCGGCCAGGCCATGTGCTGGTAGCCGCCGGTGGGCGGTGCGCAGAAGTTGAGGATGTCGCGCTGGGTGATGCGGAGGTGCTCGAGCAACTGCCAGGCGGAGTACGGCAGATGCTCGGGAACGGTGGCGTAGTGGTCCGCGGGAAAGTCCGCGATGGCCTGATCGAAGGTGGCGTGCGCCTGGCCGCCACGGAGGAGGGCGAGAAGCTGCGTGGGGAGCGGGTCGTTTGTTTCCGGAGTCGCCATGGCCGATTAGATGAGGAGTCCCGGAGAAACGGAGCGGCAATTCGCATGTCCGGATAAGCGCGGAAGCCGTCAGTGGGTGTTGGGAGCTGCCGCGGATGTTCGTGTTGGGGGTCATGCGAGTCCTCCTTTCCTCAGTGTTGAACCGAGTATGCGAGGCTCGCGGGCGCGGCGGTAGGGTGCGGAGTCAGGGTTGTGGGGTGACTTGTGTCATGAGCTGACCGCTCACTGGCTGCGCGTTCCTGCCGGCGTGAAGGGATTACCTCCCATGTCTCAGAATCGAGACATGGGGCACGCTGGCAAGGTTTGTTAGTCGTCGATGTCGTCGATGATGGCGGCGGGAATATTGCCTTCGCGGCGCATGCGCAGGTAGCCGCGTATGAAGGGCTCGAGATCGCCATCGAGGACGCGGTCCACGTCGCCCACTTCGACGCGGGTGCGGAGGTCTTTCGCCATGCGGTAGGGCTGCAGGACGTACGAGCGGATCTGCGAGCCGAACCCGATGTCGAGCTTCGAATCTTCGATCTTGCGGGTCGCGGCCTTCTTCTTGTCGAGCTCGTACTCGTAGAGCTTGGAGCGCATCATCTTCATGGCGCGTTCCTTGTTCTTGTGCTGCGAGCGCTCGTTCTGGCAGCCGGTGACGAGGCCGGTGGGCAGGTGCGTGATGCGCACCGCCGAGTCCGTCGTGTTGACGTGCTGGCCGCCCTTGCCGCCGGATCGGTAGGTGTCGATGCGGAGGTCTTCGGTCTTGATGTCGATGACGATGGTGTCGTCGATCTCGGGCGAGACGAAGACGGAGGCGAAGCTGGTGTGGCGGCGCTTGGCGGAGTCGTAGGGGGAGATGCGCACCAGCCGGTGGACACCAGTTTCGCCGCCAAGCAGGCCGAAGGCAAAGTCGCCCGTGATGGTGAAGGTGGCGGACTTGATGCCGGCTTCGTCACCATCCTGAATTTCGTTAAGTTCGACTCTGAAGTGCTGGCGCTCGCCCCAACGGATATACATGCGCATGAGCATCTCGGCCCAGTCCTGCGACTCGGTACCGCCGGCGCCGGGGTGGACGGTGACGATGGCGTTGAGCATGTCGGTATCGCCGGAGAGCATGGTCTTCGATTCGAGCTTTTCGGCGTAGTCAACAAGCGCGGGGATCTCGCGTTCGAGGTCAGACTCGGTGGGTTCGCCTTCGCGGGCGAGTTCGAAGTAGGCTTCGATGTCTTCCGCACGGCGTTGGAGTTCGGCTTCGTCGGCAAGGAGGTTTTCGAGCCGCTTGCGCTCGCGCATGAGGGGCTGCGAGCGAGCGGGGTCTGCCCAGACGGCGGGGTCGGCGATCTTCTCTTCGATGCCGGTCAGTTCACGGCGGAGGCGGGGCTGGTCAAAGATACTCCCGCAGCTCGCGGACTCTGTCGCGGACCGGGGAGTAGGAGTATTCGAGGTCGGAAAGCATATGTGCCTATTTTAGTGCAAAGACGAAGAAAGGGCGTAACGGGGATAAGACGGAGGAGAAGCGGATAAGAACAGGCAACCGCCAGGTCGGCTTAGAGCGAGTCACGAAAGTGCGAAAGAAGAACGCTAAGGACGCGTAAGGTTTGCGCTAAGGGCGCAAAGGTCTGCGGGGTAGTTGGCTTAGGGCGAGGGCAGCTAGTGTGGTGAGGGTGCAGAGCCATGCGAACCAGTCGCCGAAGCGGGTGTAGAGGGTGAGACCTTCCGTGAAGGCAAAGGGAAAGACGTACGCGCCTCGCGTGTGACGCGGGGCTTCGAGCGTGGTGCGACCCTGCGGATCGATGGCCGTGGTGATGCCGGTGTTGGTGTCGAGCAGGAGCCAACGGCGGTTTTCGATGGCCCTCATGCGCGTCATGTTGAGGTGCTGCCAGGGTGCGCCGGTGTCGCCGTACCAGCCGTCGTCGGATATGTTGACGAGGACCTGCGCGCCGTTGAGGGTGAAGTGCCGGACTTCATCTCCGAAGATGCTTTCGTAGCAGATGAAGGTTCCGTAGGTGTGCCCGCCAGTGGTGAAGACCGAGCGCTCGGTGCCGGGGTCCATATTGCCGACGCCTTCGGTGAGTTTCTGAGCGAAGGAGAAGAACTGTTTAAACGGGACGTATTCCCCCCAGGGCACTAAGTGTATTTTGTCGTAGTGACCGTGAAAAGCTCCAGTGGCGTCAAAGAGCGAGGCGGAGTCGTAAAGATAGTACCCGTTGGCATTCTGCGTGGTGGGCTCGACCCCGAGAGAGCCGACGATGGCCGGCATTCCGAGGGTTCGCGCGAGACTCCCCATGGATGCGATGAAACTCGGATCACTGGTGAAGAAGTGGGAGGGAGCTTCTGGCCAGACAAGGACTGTCGGTGGATGGTTTGCCGCAAGGAGGCCCGAGTTAGCCGGGTGCATAGAAAGCTGGGAGAAGGTTTGTATCTCTTCGCCGGGAGCGAGTGGCCGAATGGATTTTCCCGGAGCGCCTACTTCTAAATTCTCCTGGAGCATGACGGCCGTTTGGTCGGTACCTTCGCCGAACGCGTGGTTGCCGAATGGAGAACCTACTTGAAGAACCATCGCGAGGATTGCGGCCGCGGCCGGGATCCAGATATGTCTCCGGCCTTCTAAGAAGAAGTAGGATGCAAGCCCCGCGTTAGTGGCGGCGATGACGAAGCTGAGCGCCATGACTCCGCCGAGTGGGGCGAGACGAGTGAGCAGGAGGTTATCCACCTGGGAGTAGCCGAGTAAGTCCCAGGGAAAGCCGGTGATGCGGGCGCGGGCTAACTCCACCGCTACCCAGATGGCGGGCGCGAGAAGCAACGCACCGCGAGAGCCGAGGCGGGAACGCTGGATCAGGTTGAGTGTCGCTGCGAAGAGTGCGTGGTAGAGCCCGAGGTAGAGAGCAAATAAAAGCAGAATTCCAACGGCTACAGGCTTTGGCAGTCCGCCGTACAAATACATCGTCTGGTAGATCCAGTAACAATTGCCGAGATACCAGAGAATGCCGCAGAAGTAACCAAGGAGGCCGGCCTGCAGCGGACGAAGCAGGTTTGCATCTCGATTGGGAGAGAGAATTGCCACGAAAAATGGTACGAGCGCAAACCAGGCAAAACACGATCGCAGCAGAGAGACCGGTCCTGCAATGGGAAAGATAAAAATCTGCAGAAGCGCGGAAGATAGGATGAGCACCCAACTGCGCCTGGAAATGGGATTGAAGAGAGTCATGCGTGCTCAGTCTACATGGGAGAGCTTGCCTGGGGGGCGGGAGCAGAGTTGCTTTGGTGTGGTTCTAATTCGGGCCCGAGAAGTTAGAAGTTGTACAAGTAGCCATTAAGTTAGTTTGTAGGCTTGTAAATAAAAGGTTATTCTTGCCTCTGAGTTGGCGCAGACGATCGATCAGGAGAGCTTTCGATCTTTCGCAAGAGGTCACTCCTCATGGAGGTAGTCTTTTGGCATTATCTGATGTGATTGCACAGATCGACGCGGAGATCGCAAAGCTGCAACAAGCGAAGGTGTTGCTGAGTGGTGCGGAAGGCCCGAAGAGCGGCCGTGGTCGCCCGAAAGGCAGCAAAAATTCGACCACCGCCGCAGCCGCGGCGGTTACCCCGGCCGCCACAAAGTCGAAGCGGAAGCTAAGCCCTGAGGGACGTAAGGCGATTGCCGACGCGATGAAGCGGCGCTGGGCCGAGCGGCGGAAGAACGGGTAAGCCAAGGTTTATAGAAGGAAAGAGTCCAACGCAAGGTGAAGCTCGCGTACGCCACTCGATTCATCCGACGAGGTCCCGAAGATACGATCGGGGCCTTTGTCTTTTGGGCCGTAACTTCCCCCCCCGCGGGAGCGAAGCGGAACGGAATGCTCGGAAAAAGACCAGGCTTTTTCCCTGCGCCGCAGACGATGGAGTTGATAGGATCGAGCGGATGGAGTAGCTAGCGAGTTACGATGACTTCGCGAAGGCTATCCTTGGCGAGGAAAAACTTATAGCCGGAGTAAAGATGAAAGATCGCCTCCACCTGGCGATTGGTCTGGGTGTGCAGGATGGGACGACCGCCGATGCGCTGTAGCTCCAGGTTGTCGGTTGCGGTGAGGTGATAACGCGAGAACGTGGTGTCGTCCGCGGATGGCTTCGCAGTGACTCCCGCTGGAGTGCTGGAATGGAAGAGGGCAAGAAGCTGGCCTCCGGGGGTAATAACGTCGGCAAGCCGGTCCGCGACGGAGTGAATGACCGGTTTGGGAAGAAAGTCGAGCGTATCCCAAAGCAGCACGACGTTGAAGGTGCGACCCTGGAAGTCAAGGTTCTCGTCCAGAAAGCGCGCGGTGTCAAATACGGGCGGCTCGCCTTCGCTCTGGGGCAGAAGATAGTCGGGCCGGGAGGCGTCTTCGACCAGGTTCGCCATGTAAATGGAGTGTCCGAGGCTGGTAACGAAGTTGATGTTGCCTGCCGATGTCGGTCCGAAGTCAAGGATGCGCAGCGACTCCTGCGAGCGGAGGAACGCTGCCATCTGTCCCCACCCGCTGGAGTGCCGCGTAACGCGGGCGGCGCTGCCGGACTCCGCACCGCTGTTTTTACCGCCGAACAAACCCATGTTTGAGGTCCTTTTGTTTAGAGGGCCGTATCGGAGGGATGGGATTGGCTTGAAGCGGGAATGGCTTGCCCGGTGAGTTCAACCTTGCCGCGCATGGAAGCGCTCTCCTCGATGGAGAGACGCGCGGCCGAGAGATCTCCGTTGAGGATGGCGGTCTGGCGGAGTTCTACGCGTCCTGAAGCGAAGACATTTCCTTCGATCGAGCCGAAGACGATGAGGTCACGAACGTGGAGCTCTGCGGCGACTTGCGCGTTGGGCCCGAGGGTGAGACGCGACTCCGGCAGGTTGACGGAGCCCTCGAAGATTCCGTCGAGGAATAGATCTTCGGTACCGCTGAGCTGACCGCGAATGGTGACTGATTTTCCAATGTTGGTGGAACCTTCGGCTGGCTTCATGTAGAACGTGGACTCCGATAAGCGGCGGTTGAGAAGAGCACCGCTACGCCGAACTATACCCATCCTCCGGTTAGGAGGCAAACGGGAAAACTTTGGACTGTTGCCGAACGTCCTATCGGCATGGAATGCGGCACCACACCCGTGGGTGCGAACTGGAGCGATGAGGTTGCGGCCAAGGAGAATGTTGGGTGAGCAGAGGAGCATTGAGACCGTGCAGGGGCGCGCGAGATGGTGCGCGGCCGCGCTCCTTGCATGCTCCTTGCTTTGGTCCGGCACCAGGGGGGCTGCCCAGCAGGTAAAGGGACTCACAGCCAGACAGGTGGCAGCCGATGCCATCGCCAACGAGGTAAAGCTCGTCGAGTACGCGGATTCGTACCTTCGGTACCAGGTGCATACGCAGGATGCGAAGGGCGACCAGATCCGCGAGGTGATCGAAACGAAGGACGGCACGGTGGCGCGGGTGTTCAAGCGCGGCGACCGGCCGCTGACGACGCAGGAAGACGCGGACGAGCAAGCTCGACTGAAGGAGATGCTGGATTCGCCGGACGCGTTTCGGAAGCATGTGCAGAAGGACCAGACGGGAAAGAAGCTCGCCGTGGACCTGATCAAGCTGCTGCCTGGGGCGATGATCTTCAGCTACGCGCCTGGGCAGCCGCAACGCGGAGACAAGCCGGCGAGTGAGCCCACCGAGTTCGTCATCGACTTCAAGCCGGACCCAAAGTGGAGCCCGCCAAGCATGATCTCGGAGGCACTGACCGGGCTCGAAGGGCGCTGCTGGATCGATGCCAAGACGCATCATCTGACCAGGCTGGAAGCGGATTTATTTCAGGGAGTGAACTTCGGCTTCGGCATCTTCGCGCATCTCTACCCGGGTGGCACGTTTGTGCTGGAACAGGAGCAGGTAGGCGATGGCCGATGGATTGTCGACCACTTTACCGAGCACGTGACCGTGCGGGCCATGATGGTGAAGACCATCCGGGAGAATACGGAGCTGGTTGCAGATGGGTTTGCCGCGGTGCCGGCGATGGGATATCAGGAAGCCATCAAGCAGCTACTGGCGAAGTGAAGAGTTGTGCAAGGGATAGGAGTGCTCTCTCGCAGAGAGCGCGGAGAAAGGCGCAGAGTTTCGCGCAGGAGACCCCGAAACCTTATCCATCAAGGAGCGGATTTGGCGTTGCGCCAGAGTTGGTCGAGTTCTTCCGGGGTGAGCTGGGCCAGGGCTTCGGGGCTGCCCGCGGCGGTTTCGATGGCGTTGAAGCGCAGCCGGAACTTGGCGTTGGCGGCGCGCAGGGCGAATTCAGGTTCGAGCTTCAGGTGACGAGCCAGGTTGACCGCGGTGAAGAGCAGATCGCCGAGTTCGTCTTCGGCTCTTTTGAGGTCGATGGATTCGGTGCGAAGTTCGGCTTCGAGTTCGTCCGTCTCTTCACGGAGCTTTTCGAGTAAGCCGTTCGTGTCGGGCCAGTCGAAGCCTACGGAGGCGGCCTTCTTGCCGAGCTTGGCGGCCTCCAGGAAGGCCGGCTGGTGGCGGGTGACGTCATCAAGCAGGTGCTGCGGGGCGGGGGCCTTGGCGGCGCGCTCCTGGTGCTTCACGGACTCCCATGTTTGCTTGACGTCGTCGGGCGTATGGGCGACGGAGTCGGCGAAGATGTGCGGGTGGCGGCGGATCAGCTTGGCATTCAGGTTGGCGGCTACGTCGTCGATGGTGAAGTAGCCTTCGTCGGCGGCCATCTGCGCGTAGAAGAGAACCTGCAGCAGCAGGTCGCCTAACTCGTCCTTGAGATCCGGCCACGCGCGGCGATCGATCGCGTCGAAGACCTCGTAGGTCTCTTCGAGCGTGTGACGCTTGATGGAGTCGAAGGTCTGGGCGCGATCCCAGGGGCAGCCATCCGGGGCGCGGAGACGCGCCATAATGGCGATGGATTCGGCAAGCGGGTTCTGAGGCATGGGGGTAGTGTACCGCTCGGGATAAGCGAAGACGGACACGAAGAAAAAGGACAAGAGAGACGAGGACGGGTTTATTCTGGTGGGGTTTGGGAGGTGCGGGATGGCGGGTGAGCGCGGGCGACGTGGGTGGAGATGGTTGCTGGTGTTACCGTACCTGGGGCTTTGCTTCCCTATGGTGTATGCGCGGAATACGCCTGCGCTTTGGGGTTTCCCGTTCTTCTACTGGTATCAGTTCGCGTGGGTTGTGGTTAGCTCGGTGCTGATGGGGATTGTTTACTGGCGACTGAAGTATTAGTTGGCAGAGGCGAAAGCCCTCTCGCAAAGAGCGCAAAGAGAAGCGCAGAGGTTCGCAGAGAAGACCGTCGGCAACAGGCGGTCTCGGGGCTCGCAGACGGCGAGCCCCGAGGTACTCCCGCGTTCAGGCAGGTAGTTCCTAAAAAGCTATTGAATCGAGGACTGGGCTCCCGGTGCGGGTGATCCGCTTCCCTGCTGCATGTTGGAAAGGAGCTGGATCTCTACGCGGCGGTTCTTGGCACGGCCGGCAGCGGTGTTGTCCGGCGCAATCTGCTGATCCTTGCCGATGCCAACCAGGTAGAACTTATGCGGAGGCACGTTGTACTTGGTGGAGAGATACTGAACCACCGCATCGGCGCGGCGCTCAGACAACTGGTAGTTATACTGCGCGTTGCCTACGGTGTCGGTGCCGCCGGTTAGCTGCAGAATATAGCCCTTGGTCCCGGTCAGGTTACCGGCGAGAGCATCAAGCTGCTGCTTGTCGTTCGATGTAAGGGTCGCTTTGTCGAACTTGAAGGTGACGGAAACATCCTGAAGCTGCTTGTACTGGTCGAGATTCGCGATCACACCGGAGAGCGAATCGACATGGTTCACAGCCTGCTGCGCGGTCGAGTCGGCCTGGTCGGCGGCGCTGCCGGCAGCGAGCGCATGCTGATTGGCGGCGTCCGCCTTGCCCTGTGCGCTGGCGATACCGGCGGTGGCGCGCTCGTCGGTGGAGACGATAGCGTTATGGTCTGCGGCGGTCTTCTCGTCGAGTTCGTTCACGTTCGCGACGATCGGCGCAGTCTGCGAACGAACATAGTTCTTGGTGGAGCAGCCGGTGGTTGCGCCAAGAAGGCCAAAAGAAACAGTGCAAAAGACCATGGCTGAAATTTGCTTGTGATTCAGGATATTGCGGAGGATCATTCTGGTTCTCCTTTTATAGGAACGTGCGTTGTGGCACGACTCTACCCCAGAGAGCAGAGCAACTTCGATGCCAAAGCGCAAGTGCTTGCAAAAGCTTCACTTAGAGGCTTTCGTGTGGCTGGAAGGCGGAATGTTTGAAAGGGTGGAGCGGAGTTTTTGGGCAGATCGTACCGCCCGGCCCTTTCGGATCGGCGCGCGGCGAAGCGAGACCTGAAAGAACTAAACTGGAGGAGTGGACCTGATAGAGAAGATACGGACGATCCCGACTACGCCTGGCTGCTACCTGTACAAAAATGCCGAAGGCGAGGTGATCTATGTCGGCAAGGCGAAGAACCTTCGGTCGCGGGTAAGGTCTTACTTTCTCGAAGCGAATCAGAGGAACAATCAGAAGACCGGCTCGCTGATGCGCGAGGCTGTGGACATTGAGTACATCACCGTAGCGAACGAGCGCGAGGCGCTGGCGCTTGAAAACAACCTGATCAAGCAGCGGAAGCCTCGGTTTAACATTCTGCTGCGCGACGACAAAACATATCCCTACATCAAGCTGACCATGGGGGATCGTTACCCGAAGGTCTTTGTGACGCGCAAGCTGCGGAAGGATGGTGGGAGCTACTTCGGTCCCTACTTTCCGGGCAACCTGGCGCACCGGCTTGTCGACTTGATTCACCGCAGCTTCCTGGTTCCCAGCTGCAAGGTGGATCTCAGCCGGTATCATCCGCGGGCGTGCCTGCAGTACTACATCAAACGCTGCTTGGGGCCTTGCGTGGATGGATTCATCTCCGTCGAGAGCTATAAGGAGACCATTCGTGATGTGCAGATGTTCCTCGACGGGCGCACGGATGAACTGGAACGCAAGCTGACGAAGCGCATGGAAGCGGCGGCCGAGGAGATGCAGTTTGAGGCCGCGGCCCGGCTGCGCGACCAGATTGTAACCGTGCACCAGATGCAGGATAAGCAGCGGATCGCGACGGTGGAGAACGAAGACGCGGACGTCTTCGGGTTTCACTACGAGAACGACATGATCGCGGTGAATCTGTTTCACATGCGCGGCGGCAAGATCGTTGATCGTCGGGATTTTTTCTGGGAGGATCTGCCGGAGTTTCTGGATAGCTCGTTGAACGATGGCTTCACCAAGGATGCGGGTGGTAGTTCGGACGAGGACGTGACGAACGTCGAACCCAATCCGAATGTGAAGGCGCCGGAGGTAGCCGAAGGCATACCCGAGGTGCAGGCAGGAAGTCTGGGCGGGATGGGCGGAACCTTCTCGGCGGGAGCCTTCTTTTCCGCGCTGCTGAAGCAGCTGTACCTCGATCAGCCGTATGTGCCGCGGTCGATCTATGTGCCCGTCGACTTCGAAGACCGGGCTCTGTTGGCCGATCTGCTGAGCGAACGGACGAAGCACAAGATCGAACTGGCCGCGCCGCAGCGAGGCGAGAAGCGTTCGCTGGTGGACCTGGTTTGCCAAAATGCGAAACAGTCCTACGACCAACGGTTTCGCGTGATGGCGCCATCGCAGAAGGCGATCCAGGAGGCGCTGCAGGATGCGTTGACGCTGGAGGAGTTGCCCAGGCGCATCGAGTGCTTCGACATCTCGCACATTCAGGGCGCGGAAACCGTCGCTTCGATGGTGGTGTGGGAGGACGGCGCGATGAAGAAGTCAGACTACCGCAAGTTCCAGATCAAGACCGTCACCGGAAACGACGACTTCGCGAGCATGCGCGAGGTGATCCAGCGCCGGTACAAGCGGCTGCTTGAGGAGAAGAAGCCGTTTCCTTCGCTAGTGCTGATCGACGGTGGATTGGGGCAGTTGGGCGCGGCGTATGCGGCTCTCGAAGAGATTGGCGTGACGCTGCAGCCTCTGGCCTCCATCGCCAAGAAGGAAGAGATCATCTACGTGCACGGGCAGGAGGATGAGCCGGTGGTCCTTGACCGCCGCTCGCCGGTGCTTCACTTAGTCCAGAAGATTCGCGATGAGTCCCACCGCTTTGCCGTCACGTACCACCGCAAGCGCCGCCAGATGCGCGACAAGGTTTCAGAGCTGGACGCGATCCCAGGGGTCGGGCCACGGACGCGGCAGAGGCTGGTGGAACACTTCGGCAGCGTACGCGTCATCAAGCAGGCGCCGCCCGATGCCCTGCGGGCCGTCGTAAATGAAGCCACCGCACAGAAAATCCGGAGACACTTCGCAGGCGAGCGAGAGGAGATGGTTGGGGGTTACGTTCAGATTGCACCCACTACAAGATAGGCAATTTGTAGTCGCCGATCACGTCGATCCCTGCTACATGGAGCCCCCGCTTCAGGAGTTGATTGTCGTTGGTCAGAAACACATCGATCCCAAAGGAAGCGGCACAGGCGAGGTTGATCGAGTCCGGTGGTTTGAGGCGTTCCTCACCCCGTAAGCGAGCGAATGTCGATACGCACCCAGCGTCGAAAGGCAGAAAGGAAAAGCCCATACCCGCGATGGTGTCGCGAAAGGCAATCGCCCGGGACCGGTCGTTTGGCAAACCTGCCATTACCTCACCCACTGCAAAATGACTTGTGAAAAGTCGATCGCCGCGCCGGTAGGACCGCTTGAGAACCTCCGTGACTCGCGGGACATGGACCGGACTCCGTTCCAGGAGATAGATGAAAAGCATCGTGTCCCAGAAGACACGGGTCATGCGACAGCTCCCTCATCCTCGTCGTCAGAACGAACCCAACGCATGTAGCCTTCGGTTCCGCCGTGCGCGGCAATCTCATCTTTCATCAATCCGAGAAGTCTGCCTAGGAGGCGCTCAGCACGCTGCTCTGGCGTCTCAACAGCACCAGTTGACACGGCAGGCTTGCCTTGGACGGTGTCGACGAATTCAAACTCATACACCGCCTCATTCTTACGGCTCTGGCTCTTGGGAGAGCACAGCCTGAGGCCATTATTTTTCAGAAAGAAATCGGCTTCTATCGAGGTACCGATCTGATTGGCATTCCTAGCCGGGAAGCCGAGCTCAACCATCTTGGCCTTCAGTTCGCCCTGCGTGATCGCAAACCTTCGCCTGTTTCCAACTCGCGCTGGCTGGATGTAATCGCGAATGACGAGTTCGCGCACTGCATCACTTCTTCCCTTCGATCCTGTAGCCTGCATGGGCTCAGCCCCCCTCTCTACTGTACAAATTTGTACAGTAGGGAGGGGGGCTGGTCAATGCGTCATTCTATGGGGCCAGCTGCCCGTTGAACGTCTCGCAGTTCTGCAGCTTGCCGCCGTCCAGACCCGAGGTGAACCAGTGCTCGCGCTGGGCGCTCGAGCCGTGCGTCCAGGATTCCGGGCTGACCGCGCGGCCGGACATCTGCTCCAAGTGGTCGTCGCCGACGGCCGCCGCAGCCGAAAGAGCGCCCTTGACGTCGTCCGGATGCACAATGCCGCGCTGCTCGGTGGAGTGTCCCCAGATACCGCTGAAGCAGTCCGCCTGCAGCTCTAGGTCGACCGAGAGCGGGTTGCGCTCGCTGGGGTCCTGCTGCGCGAGATGCGCTTCCCTGCCCTCGATGCCGAGCAGCTTCTGGATGTGGTGGCCGAGTTCGTGCGTGATGACGTAAGCCTGGGCGAACTCGGTGGTGGCGCCGCCGAAGCGCTTCAGTTCGTCCCAGAAGCTGAGGTCGATGTAGATTTTTTCGTCCTGCGGGCAGTAGAACGGGCCGGTCTGCACCTGCGCGGTGCCGCAGCCGGAGTAGGTTTGGCCGCGATAGAGAACCAGCTTGGCGTGGCGGTAGGGCTTGCCCATTTGCTGGAAGATCTGCGTCCACGTGCGCTGCGCATCGTCGAGCACGAAGGAGATCAGCTGCACGTCACGGTCTTCGCCAGCAGGGTGCTGGTGCGGGGTTGCGGGGCCATAGGCGCTGTCCTGGCCTGGGCGGTCTGATGTTTGATACGGCTGGTTGTAGCTTTGGCCGCTGCCGCCACTGTTGCCGGAGAGCACGCTGCCGAGAAAGTTGTGGCCGGTGATGAGCGAGAGGACGAGCAGGACGATAAAGCCGAGGATGCCGAGGCCGCCTCCACCGCCGCCTCCAAAGCCGAAGCCGCCTCCGCCGCCGGAGGAGTCTCGGCGATCTTCAATGTCGCTGCTGATGTTGCCGGGGGTCCAATCCATTGTTCAGGGTCTCCTTGGGTATCTTAGGTCAAAAGCAAAGAGCGAAGGACGAAAGGGAACCCGGGGCGGGGGGCGCGCGTATGTTGGGGGTATGAAGACGACGGTGGTGAGGCCGGTCGATGAGGAACTGCGTGCGGCTTTGCGGCTGGCTGCCACCTTTGGCGCGTTGACGGTTCTGCTGCATGTGGTGCTCACACTTTGGGTGCGGCATGAGGGCTATGGGTACTTCCGCGACGAGATGTACTACCTGATCTGCGGGCGGCACCTGGCCTGGGGCTACGTGGACCACGGCCCGCTCGTGGCACTGCAGGCGCGCCTGGCGGAGACGCTGTTCGGGCGCTCGCTGGTCGGCCTGCGGATGCTGTCGGCAATGGCTGGAGGAATGCGAGTCTTCCTGACGGGCCTGTTGGCCTGGGCGCTGGGTGGGCGACGCGCGGCCCAGGCGCTGGCGATGATCGGCGTGACGGTGGCGGCGTGCTACCTGGGCGGAGACAGCTATCTCTCGATGAACTCGGCTGAGTCGATGTTCTGGATGGGATGTCTGCTGACGCTGATGCTGATGGAGCGCGGCTACAGCGAACGGTGGTGGCTCGTGTTCGGCGCGTCGGCCGGGCTCGGGTTACTGAACAAACCGGATATGACGTTCTTCCTGGTGGCTTTGCTGTTGGCGCTGCTGGCGACGCCGCAGCGGCGTTTGCTGAAGAGCAAGTGGATGCTTGCCGGCGCAGCGCTGATGCTGCTGATCGTGGCGCCTTACGTGATGTGGCAGGTGCAGAACCATTGGCCAACGTGGGAGTTCCTGCAAGATGGCAGGGCCCGGCACAAGAACGTCCTCCTTGGCCCTGGTGCCTTTCTGGGGGCGCAAGTGCTTACCCTGCTTCCAACCAGCGCCTTGCTTTGGGTGCCGGGCCTGGTCTGGCTGCTGCGGCGCGCACGCTGGCGCTGGCTGGGGCTGATGTTCCTCCTGTTCTTCGGCATTATGCTGGCACTGCACGCCAAGGACTACTACGTTGTGCCGGTGTATCCGATCCTGTTCGCGGCTGGCGGCCTGGCCTGGGAGTCGCGGAGACGCGATGCGGCGCGGCGATGGGATGCCAGCCGCATCTTCGGCTTTCCGGTGCTCGAGACGGTGCTGGTCGTAGGTTCGGCGATTGTGCTGCCCATGTCGAACCCGATCCTGCCACCGGCACAGTGGGTACGGTATGCGGCGGCGCTGCATCTGCGCGATGGGGCGAGCAAGACCGAGATGGCCGATAGCGGCCCGCTGCCGCAGTTCTACGCTGACCGCTTCGGCTGGCAGGAAGAGGTGGATCAGGTGGAGAAGATCGCCGCATCGCTGACGCCCGAGGAGAGAAGCCATCTGACAATCATCTGCGACAACTACGGCGAGGCGAGCGCGCTCAACTTCCTTGGCCACGGACTGCCATTTGCCATGAGTGGGCAGAATAACTACTGGCTGTGGGCCGGCGACGGCAAGGGTCATCTGGTTGGAGATGCAGAGGTGGTCATCGACATTGAAGATTCGAGCGTCGCGCACCTGCAGCATTACTACAAGAGCGTGCAGGTGGTGGGGCACATCGGGACGACCTACTCCATGCCGTTCGAGCACAAGGACATCTACCTGATGAAGGGACCGAAGCAGCCGTTCAGTATGGATTGGCCGGAGCATCGCAACTACATCTAGCAACAGGTCGAGGCTCCCGTGGGTATGCTGGAACGATGGGCAATGTGAAGAAGCCGAAGCTCGGGCAGAACTTTCTGGTGGACGATGCGGCGCGGCATCGCATTGCGGATGCGCTCGGCGATGTAAGTACGCGGACAGTGGTGGAAATTGGGCCCGGGCACGGGGCGATCACGGAGATTCTCGCGACCCGCGCGAAGAAGCTGGTCGCCGTCGAATTGGATCGGTCGCTTGCGGCGGAGTTGCGGTTTCGCTTTCGGGAGCAGCCTTCGGTTGAGGTGGTCGAAGCCGATGTGCTGGCGGTGGACTTCGCGAGCTCTGCCGAGGCGGGGAAGACAGTGGACGTCGTCGGAAATCTGCCCTACTACATTACGTCCGATATTCTGCTGCACCTGTTTCGCGCGGCGGCTGCGGGCAAGGTCGCACGAGCCGTCCTGATGATGCAGCGCGAGGTTGCCGAGCGGGTCGCCGCATTGCCGGGCGTGAAGGACTACGGGCTGCTCTCTGCGACGGCGCAGATGTATGCGGAGGTGGATGAGCTGTTTACACTGCCGCCAAGTGCCTTCAACCCGCCGCCTGATGTCTTTTCGACCGTCATTCGGCTTCACTTCAAGCCGCGGTTTGAAGAGCTGGGCGTGGATGCTGTGGGCTTCGATGCTTTTCTCAGGAAAGCGTTCGCGCAGAAGCGGAAGACGCTCGCGAACAACCTTCGCGCGGGCGGGTACGCGGCCGACACCGTCGCCTTGCGCTGGCCGGCGGAGGTGCCTGCGCAGGCAAGGGCGGAGCAGGTGGGATTGGTTGAAATGGCCGCCCTGTATCGGGCCATGGGCAGTCTGCTACCGCACGAGCGCGAGTAGGTGCCGCGCCACTTCTTCATCGAGTAAGCACAACGCCACATCCCGACCAACGGGAGGACCACGCGAAGCCCAAGACGCCGCGAAGCGGTCCCCGCGCGGGACGAGCGCGCCTTACTTTGGCTTAGCCGGTGCCACCGGCGCCGATGCGGGCTTGGCCGCCGGTGCGGGAGCGGGCGCGCGGAACGGGACGGCTGGACGAACGTAGTTACCGCCGGAAGGCACACGGACGATACGCGGGCTGTCGACCCCGGGAGCAGGTGCGATCCACCCTGTAGTTGGCCTTGGTTCTGTTACGGCTGGAGCCACGCTCCCGAGGATCGGCCTGTGCGTCTCGGCCTGGACGGGGTAATCGCGGTAGAGGGATCCTCCAATGAAGCCGCCTGTAGGGATAGAAGGCGCGGGCAGTGGCAGCAGCGGCGTTGCGGGGGCGCCAGCTATTCTGACGGGCACGGGATTCGGGTTGCGCGGCGTGGATGGGTGCGGGTCGCTGGTGTGCACGCGAAGGATGGGGTGAACCGTCGAGATCGGTGGAAAGTGGATGACGTTGTAACGGTGCGGATGACGGCCGATGTTGATGCCTCCTGCGCCGCCGTACCCGTAGATGCTGCACAGGCGGTTCGGCGACCAGGCCCAGCCAAAGCGCGGGTAGTAGTTCCAGACGCCGCAGCGGTACGGCAGCCACCCCCACGAGTAGCCGGAAGCCCAGGCGTACGCTCCGCCGGAGTAGACGAAGGCTCCATCGCTGTAGGGGTCGAAGGAGCCGTCATCGTCTCCGTTGTCAGCGGAGTCGGCCTGTGCGCTGGCGTCGGCTGCGACGGCCGGCTGCCAGAGCTCGGACGTGCTGCCGTCCGGGTTGGTGACGGTGTACCAGGTGCCGTTGGCGTCGAGGTCGGACCAGCCATAGCCTTGGGCGCCGGCGTAGTTGTCTCGTGCGGTGGTGCGGGTCGCGGCTTCGGTTGCGGCAGCCGTGTCACGAGACTGGTTCCAGGAGTCCCAGGAGTTCTCGGCAAGCTGCGGGTTGAGGAAGTAGCGGCTTGGGTCGTCGGGATCCGCGTGGAGCGATTCGCCGGCTTTCACCGTGGCGGTAAAGCCGGTCTTAGTGGCATTGTCGGGGTTGGTGTCGGCGCTGACGGTCAGCGTGCCGGAGAGGACCGCGATCGCAGCGGGCGGTTCGTCAAGCGCAACGCGGAAGACAGCGTTGTCGGCGGGTGAGGCGAGCAGGGTGCCGGCGGCGACGGTGTAGGTCGCGGTGGGAGCATGGCGGAGCTCGAAGTAGGCGAGGCCGCCCAAGAGCGTCAGCTGGGTTGCGGCGGTTTTGCCGGTGACGCTGAGGGAGTCTACCGACAGTGCGGTGTTCGGGGTGAGGCGCACGACACTACCGTCTTCGAATTCAATCTCAGCCTCGGCGCCATCGCCGGTGACAAGCCGGGATCCTTCGGGGATGGGCATGTTCAGCACAGCGGAGTCTGGGTTCGGATTATCGGCCGTCAGCGCGGGGGCGGTATTGTCGGCGCGCTGAATTTGCAGGTCGCCGTGGAACCAGGCGAGGCGCGCGGCACGTGCAGCTGCTGCGGCGGGCGCAGGGTTCTGCGCTGCAGCGGCCTGGGGAGATGTGGCTTGAGAACCAGCAGGGCCGGTCGGTTCCTGGGCTGGGAGAGTGAGTGCGGCGATCGCCAGAATGAGGATCGGGATGGTCGTGCGCATGGTGGAAGTCCTCGTACCGTCGTCTGGTGGACGTACAGCCGTGCGAGAAAGTTACGGGGTTGCAGCGGCGAGTGCAAGGGGTTTGTGGGTGATGCGGTAAAACGATCACTACACTCGAAGCCTCCGGTTCTACTGCGTGACGCCGGATTGGGCGAGGAGCGCGGCGGCGCGGGTGCGGACGCGCTCGAGAACCTGCGGGTCGTCGACCAGCGACCGGAGGGTTGGCGCGATCAAGGCGACTTCGACCGCGTTGCCGTCGCGGACCGCGCTGACCAGGTACTCGGTCTCGGGGTCGAGCGCGAGCCGGTCGTAGCGGTGCTTGAGCTCGAGCTTGCGGCCTTCGTCAAGCGTAAGTGCGATGGCCTCGAAAGTATTAGTCAACGCAACGATCGTCTTGTCTTCGCTGTAGTCGTAAGCGCAGGAGGCGCTGTTGTAGGTGAGCGTCTTCTTTCCGCTGCTGGCGATGTTCCTGGCCTTCGAGGCACAGCCATGTGCGAAGTTGTTCGTTGCACGAACCTCTTCGAAGAGCTTGCTGGTCGTGGCGGGCGTAAGCGTGATCCCGGTGGTCACCTCGGTATTGGGCTGGGCTGCGATCGTCGCGGCATAGGGACTGTACTTCGGCACCTCGGGACGGTACGAGGCCTGGTAGACGCCCGTGCCGTCCGCGTGGACCGCGAGCGTGAAGACTGGTACGGGCAGGCCGGGACGCTCGAAGTGGAAGGTGATGGTTTCAGGCGGCGTGGGCGGCTGCTGGGGCACGGTGAGGATGATCATCGAACGAGAACTCCCCGGGCAGCCGGACTTTGCACCGCGAGCGTCTGCGCCGTATGCAGATGGCAGATCGCAATGGCGAGCGCGTCGGCGGCGTCCGGCGAATCGGGTGCGGTCTCGAGCTTCAGCAGGCGCATGACCATGAACTGCACCTGCTCCTTCTGCGCCAGGCCGTAGCCGACAACCGCGGATTTGATGGAGAGTGGCGCATATTCTGCCACCTCCCGGTTGCTGAGCGAAGCTGCCAGCAGCGCCACGCCGCGCACCTGGCCGAGCTTGAGCGCGGATTTGGCATTTGCGGAGAAGAAGACCTCCTCAATGGCAACGACATCAGGCTGGTGGAGTTCGATCTGGGCCGTCAGCCCGGCGAACACCTGCGCTAGGCGCTCAGCGGTCTTGTGCTTCTTATTGAGCCTGATGGTGCCCGCGGCGACGTGCTGCAGGTTCGCCGTGCGCGGGTGCGTTTCAACGCACCCGTATCCGGTGAACTCGGTGCCGCAGTCAATGCCTAAGACGCGCATGGGGGGAGTTTATCGCAGATGCAAAGGCAAAGGCGTCCTCACGCCGGACGGGCGCCACTTCGTGGGGTTTTGGACGCTTCGCGTGTCAGGGCTATTTGCTGATGCCTTCCATGGGGCTGCTGGCTGTCGCATAGAGCTTGCGCGGCATGCGTCCGGCGAGAAATGCTTCCCTGCCCGCCTGCACCGCCTTCCCCATCGCCGACGCCATCAACACCGGATCCTTCGCACCGGCGATCGCCGTGTTCAGCAGCACGCCGTCGAAGCCGAGCTCCATCGCGAGTGCGGCGTCCGATGCCGTGCCCAGGCCCGCGTCCACGATCAGCGGGACTTCCGTGATGAGCTCGCGCATCATCCGCAGCGTGGACGAATTCGCGATGCCGAGGCCGGTGCCGATCGGCGCGCCAAGAGGCATCACTGCTGCGGCGCCCACGTCGATCAGCCGCTTGGCGAAGACGATGTCGTCCGACGTATACGGCAGCACGGTGAAGCCTTCTTTCACCAGCACGCGGGTCGCTTCAACCGTCGCCTGAACGTCGGGGTACAGCGTTGGAAGATCGCCGATCACCTCGATCTTGACCCAGTCGGAGAGCCCAACCTCGCGGCCCAGACGCGCGGCGCGAATGGCTTCCTCGGCGGTGCAGCAGCCGGCGGTGTTGGGCAGCAGGAAATACTTCTTGGGGTCGATAAAGTCGAGCAGCGACTCCGAGGTGCGGTCGAGATTCACGCGGCGCACGGCGACGGTCACCATCTCGGCTTCGGAGGCTTCGATGGCGAGCTTCGTTTCGGGCCCATCCTTATACTTGCCGGTGCCGACGATGAGGCGTGAGGTAAAGGCGCGGCCGGCGATGATCAAGGGTTCCATCCCCCCATTTTAGTGCGCCTCTCACCGCGAAGCGGTCCAACGCCCCACGAAGTGGCGCCCGTCCGGCGCAAGGACGCATTTGCTCTTGCCCTTGCTCTGGTCCCCGCAAAAACACAAACGGCCCACCCCAGCGAAGGAGCGAGCCGTTATGCGGTGGACTGTTGAGATTGACTTGAGGCATCCGCACTCGCGAATGGGCCTCGACGTTTTGCTGCGTTTGTTACTGCAACCGTCAGGTCTAGAGCGTGGATGCTCTAAGCCTCAGTCACCTCACGTACCGTTTTGCTACATTGACCATCAATTTTCATAGGCTGGACCATCCTCCTTTCCCGTGTAAGAAGACGATAACGGATGAGTTAACCTCACGTCAAGTCCGGCTCCCTGCCCCGCCAAACAGCAGGCGGCATGAGAACAATATTCAACCTCTATTCAACTCCGTGCTTGAAAATAGACCGTTCATGAGAGTTTCGGGTTGGGGGGTTTTGGCGGCGGGGGCAGTGCTTGCGGCGGCGCCGTTTTGGGCGCAACTCCCGGAGGCACCCAGGCCGGCTGTCGCGCTTTTGCAGGTTCCGGCTGCCATCAATTCCGCGAACGAAATCTCCGCCGCAGGCCTTGACGCCCAGGAGTCGGCCGCCGCGGCGCAGACTCCGGACTCCATCCCCGTAGACGACAGCGCGCCGACGATGTTTCCGCACTCCGATACCACTCGCTGGATTGTGGCTGGGCAGGCAAACATCATCTTCCAGGCGCACGGGCCGTTTCATTCGCCCTATGAAGGCGTAAACAGCCTGCTGTCGCGCGGCGAGTACAAGACCTCTCTCCTGGGCACGATCTACACCGGCTTCGAGGTGAACCGGAACCCGCGCTATGCCACCGATGCACTCCTCGACATCGAAGCTGCCGGCGGACGCGGTGTGTCCGAGGCGCTGGGCCTGGCCGGCTTTACCAACCTGGACGTGGTGCGAAATCCCAGCCTGGGCTCGAAGCCTTACCTGTCGCAGTACATGATCCACCAGGTAATCGGCTTCACCGACGAGCTGACCGACTCGGAACGGTCTACGACCTCGCTGGAAGCGAAGCTGCCGGTGCGGCGCATCGAACTGTTTGTCGGGCGCATGGGCTTGCCGGACTTCTTCGATACCAACGCCGTCGGCACGGATTCGCACCTGCAGTTCCTGAACTGGACGGTCGATAACAATGGCGCGTGGGACTACGCGGCAAACACGCGCGGTTACACGGATGCTGCCGTGGCGCAGTACACCGATCACGACTTTGTCGCACTCTATGGCCTGGCAGCCATGCCGGTCATCGCAAACGGGATCGACCTGCAATACCAGTTTCGCCAGGGCAGCGCGCAGAACGTGGAGTTCGATCTAAACAAGAGCGCAATCGCGGGACGCAAGGGGGCGATTCGCCTGCTGGGTTACGTGAACCACGCCAACATGGGCGACTACCGCCAGCAGAACCAAGCCTTTCTGCGCGGACTGACGCCAACGCCGGACATCATGGCGCACTCGTTTACCGATTCCGAGAAGTACGGCGTCGGGTTGAACTTCGAGCAGGAAGTCTCAACTAACGGCCGCATCTACGGCCGTTTTGGCTGGAATGAAGGCCAGCACGAATCCTTCGCCTACACGGAGTGCGACCAGACCTTCAGCATTGGCGGCGACTACGCTTTGAGGGGCTTCAGGCGTCCGTACGATAAGCTGGGCCTGACGTTCGTCTCGAACGCCATCAAGCGCGACCACCAGGCGTACCTGAAGCTGGGCGGGCTGGGATTCATCCTCGGCGACGGCACGTTGAGTTATGCCCGAGAAGACATCATTGAGGCGTATGACAACGTGCACGCCTGGAAGGGCCTTTACTACGCGCTCGACCTGCAGTTCATCGACCACCCCGGCTACAACCAGGCACGCGGGCCGGTGTTGATGGAATCCGTTCGCATGCACGTAGATTTCTAGGTCATCGCCATTCCGGGCCGAAAGGCTTAACACCGATAAAACGGATTGGACGGATCAAGGCGGATTGATCTGGTGGGAAGGTGAATCTCTATACTCGGGGTATGGAGATGGAGATCTTTGTGGGGGTGGGTTTGTTGATGGGGCTGCTCCTGGGCAGCTTTTTGAATGTCTGTATCATGCGCGTGCCGCGGGGTGAGAGCGTGGTTTCACCCGGTTCGCGGTGCGTAGGGTGCGGGCACGCGGTGCGGTGGTACGACAATGTCCCGGTGGTGAGCTGGCTTGCGCTCCGTGGCAAGTGCCGCGATTGTGGAGTGGGCATCTCGTGGCGGTATTGGGTGGTGGAGCTGGCGGTGGGGTTGTGGTTTGCCTACGTCGTTCTACTGTGCCTGAACTCTGCGACAGCGCGCATGGACTGGTCGCAGGACGCCACGCTCGTCGTACAGGGGATCGGACTAGCCGCTCTTGGCTGGCTCTTGATCGGCCTGATCGCCGTCGACTGGGAGTGGCAGCGTCTGCCCGATGCGTTTACCCTCAGCGGCATCGCCGCTGGAATGTTCCTTATCTGCGTGCAGGCCATCTTCCTCGGCCCGACCGACGACCAGGTCGTGCTGAACGGCGCGCACCAGCTTCGACTATCCAGCCCCGGCAGCTTCGCCTCGCGCGGGAACGTCTTCCTGACTGGCCCGGAAAACCTCATCTTCGGCCGGCTTCTCGCGGTCTGCGGGGCCGCGTTGATCCTGTTGCTGGTGCGTTGGACCTACAAGGCTGTGCGCAAACGCGACGGCCTCGGCCTGGGTGACGTCAAGATGCTGGCGATGGTGGCAGCGTTCCTCGGCTTCTGGCCGGCGGTTCTGACGCTCTTTTTCGGGGTGACGCTGGCCTGTATCTGGGCTCTCGGGCTGATGGTGCGCGGCAAGGCCGGTGCTTTGACGCGGCTTCCGCTGGGAAGTTTCTTGGGAATTGCCGGGTTGGTGGTGGCGGTGTTCGGGAATGGGATCATTGCTTGGTATAGCGGCTTGCTCTAAGGCAACAACAAATGCGCCCTAACGCCGGGCGGGCGCCACTCCGTGGAGTGAACGCTTCGCGTGCTGATTTTCCATCGCGTTGCTACCTTTCTTGACTCTTGACCCGCAGGCTTCTAGGCTCAAAGCTGGCCATGCAGACACAACCCTACATCTGGCAATACGTTCCGCTCGTGCTTCAGGTCCTCGTCGCCCTTGGTTTGGCTGGCGGGATGGTCGCCGGGTCGTTCTTCATCGGGAAGCACAAGAACTCGCGCACCAAGGGCGGCGCGTACGAGTGCGGCATGGACCCGGTGGGCGATGCCCGCGGACGCTTCTCCGTCCGCTTCTACCTGGTGGCAATGTTGTTCATTCTGTTCGACGTCGAAGCCGTCTTCATGCTGCCGTGGGCAGTCATCTTCCGCAAGCTGCCAGGCATAACCGGCAACCACATGTTCGGCTTCTGGGAGATGCTGGTGTATCTCGGCTTCGTCGCCGTCGGCCTCTTCTACGTTTGGAAGAAGGGCATCCTCAACTGGGCCAACGATAAGGGAGACCTGTAGGCATGTATGATCCCGCGAGTGCTGTAAAGGGTTTGGAAGCCGTACGCGCCGCCATGGCGGATAACCCGGCGGTGGTTGCGCTCGGCGAGCTGGCCGTCGATGCCAAGTTCGACCGCGATGAGCTGACGCTTGAAGTCGCGCCCGAGAACATAACCGAGGCCGGTGAGGCGCTGAAGGCCGCGGGCTACAACTTCCTTGAAGACCTGACGGCAGTCGACTGGTACCCTTCGGAGCCGCGCTTCCAAATCACCTACGCCATCTTGTCGCATGGCATGAAGAAGCGCATTCGTCTGATCGCCCGGGTACACGGCGACAGCCCCGTCCTCAACACGATGACGACCGTGTGGCCTTCGGCAAACTTCTACGAACGCGAAGTCTTCGACCTGTTTGGCGTGCGCTTTGGCGGACACCCGAACATGACCCGCATCATGATGCCGCTGGATTGGCAAGGCCATCCGCTGCGCAAGGACTACCCGGTGGAGGGGTATCGGTAATGCCAGTTCTTACACCTGACGTCATCGGACCGGCGATCGTAAAGGATCCGGTCAACCCGAGCTTGAACGACGTTCTCGCGGACTCGGCACGGCATAACGCCAGCGGGCAGGACCGGACGATGGTGCTGAACATGGGCCCGCAGCACCCGTCGACTCATGGCGTGCTCCGTCTGCTGCTTGAGATTGACGGCGAGTCCGTAGAAAAGCTCGCAGTCGACATCGGCTACCTGCACACCGGCATCGAGAAGACCTGCGAGGCGAAATTCTACCAACAGGTGGTTCCGCTCACCGACCGCATCGACTATCTCTCGCCGATGTCGAACAACCTCTGCTACTGCCTCGCCGTCGAGAAGCTGCTGGGCCTCGAGATCCCGGAGCGCGCGCAGTACCTGCGCGTCCTGCTCAATGAGCTCACCCGCATTCAGTCGCACCTGGTCTGGCTGGGAACGCACGCCATGGACGTCGGCGCGCTCACCGTCTTCCTCTACTGCTTCCGCGAGCGTGAAGACCTGCTGCGCATCTTTGAAGGCGTAGCGGGGCAGCGGATGATGACGAGCTACTTCCGCATCGGCGGCGTCTCGCTTGAGCCGCCGCTGGACTTCTACCAGAAGGTGCAGGACTTCCTCACCATCATGCCGTCGAAGATCGATGAGTACGAGGGTCTGCTTAGTGCGAACTCGATCTTCCTCGGGCGCGTACAGGGTGTCGGCTATCTCTCGCCCGAAGACGCGATTGCGCTCGGAGTCACCGGGCCTCCGCTGCGGGCGAGCGGCGTGGACGTCGACCTGCGGCGCGATATGCCCTACTCGGGCTACGAGAAGTTCCAGTTCAAGGTGCCGACCTCGACCGTCGGCGATGTGTGGGCCAGGTACGTCGTGCGCATGGAAGAGATGCGCGAGTCGGTAAAGATCGCGCAGCAGGCGCTCGACGGAATCCCCGCTGGACGGATCGTCGCCGACGCGCCGAAGATCATCCTGCCCGATCGCGAACAGATGAAGACGCAGATGGAATCGCTCATCCATCACTTCAAGATCGTCACCGAGGGCTTCGGCGTACCGGCCGGTGAGGTCTACCAGGGTATCGAATCGCCGCGCGGACAGATGGGCTACTACGTAGTCTCCGACGGAACCGCAAAGCCGTACCGGGTGCACATGCGCAACCCGAGTTACGCAACGCTGCAGGCGCTCGAAACCATGTGCAAGGGCCGTTTGCTGGCCGATGTGGTCGCAGTGATCGGGTCGATTGACATCGTACTAGGAGAAATCGACCGCTAGTTCTGTTCTGAATTGGGCGATCTTCCTCGAACGAAAACCCGGTCAGTTTCACTTTGGAACGGATTGAGTACCGTATTAGAACTTCCTAATTTCTTTTGCGTGATTGCGGCTCGCTTCTGCTAGACGTAGATCATGCGATGGCTGACTTGGAAAGAACCGCCGAAACACCCTCCGGAGTTCGAAGGTGCCGGCCGGATTCTTGCGGAGCAGTTACGTCCTCTCTTCGACCGGGCGGTCGCAGAGGAGGCCGAACGTGATTGGGAGCAGGAGCAGACAGATGGGTGGACGTCGGCGCTGCGCGAAGGGCTGTTTGAAGTCGTTCGAGGATTCAACCTGGTAGCTCCATTGGATTTCCAGGTGGCATTGGTCGACCGTGGCAACGGACTGGTGTTCCACGCCGGCGACCGGAAGACGTTGACTCTGATGTATGGGGAAGGCCGCGTTGTGATTGAATCGAAGAGCGATTATCCAAGGTTGCAAATGCCGATGTCGTTACGGGTCTGGCGGGCGGAGGATGGAGAGCTCCGCTTTCGCGCGGTACCGGACTCGCCTGTGTTTCCGCGGCCGGTGATGAAGCAGGTGGAGTTCCAGGCAAGCGTGCTGCGGATGGCCTGCAACCAGGACTTTAACGGGAACGGGCAATGTTAGCGGAGTCGCTACAGGTGGAGCTTTGGACCTCGTGGGCCTCGATGCTGCGGGTTTACGCGGCGGCGCATGGGCTTGCGAGCGAGCATCATGCGGTGGTGGAGATTGGCGCAGAGGAGATTGTGCTGCGGGTCGATACGCGCTGGGTTCGGTTTACACGGCACAACATGGAGACCAGCGAAGGCCAAACGCGGGAGTTTGCGCTGGAAGAAGATGGGCAGGTGCGGATAGGTGCCATGACTGAGGAGATGGATATGGCGGCGGAGGGCGTCGCGCGAGGGTTGCTGGTGGGCCGCCAGTAGCCTCATTGCGACAGTGGGCGGCGGCGGGTTGGGCGGCGGCGACGCGAACGCGATATCCTCTCTGCAAGACGGGGGCCCGCTTGGAAGCTGAGGTTACACGACGCGGTGTGCAGCCACCGGTTGAAAGCGAATTGCTGCGGCTCACAAGGCGATTTATCGCGGCAGACTCGCTCGACGCGCAGATGCGGCGGGTAGGCCAACTGTTTGCGTATGTTTGGGACGCACCGGATGCACGCGGCACAGAAGATTGGCTGGTGGCGTGGTACGAGTCGCTGGAGCGGGACCAGGCAGTGAAGCCTGAGTTCGAGGCTCGCTGGTTCGGAATGCTGGGTGAGATCCAGTCAGTGGGCCTGTTCGCGGAGTCGGGGCTGCCGCGCCATAGCGGCCTGATGGCAGAATCGTTTCGGCGCATCTTCCAGCGGCTGCTGCCCTCGGCGCGGACGGAGCATGATGCGGGCCGGCTGTTTGCGTATATCTTCCCGTCGCGGCGGGCGGTGGAGCGGTTTTTAGCGCTCCCGGATGCTGCTTTTATCAGGGTCGGAGAGGTGCTGCGGCCGGCGAAAGGCTCTGCCAGCAAGCAGCGGCTGACGCACGATGTGCGTGAGGGGCTTTGTTTGCTGGCGTCTCGGGTGTGCGGGCGAGGTGCCACCGAAGCCGTGCGACAGCGAAGCTCAGCGGCGAGTTTTGTGGAGTCGCCGTTTTACGGGCTGCTGTTTCGTACGCGAAGCCTGGTGGATGCGACGGATGCAGAAGAGCGAGTGCGGGAGAGTGCACTCTGGCACGAGGCAGTCGAGCGTTGCCGCGAGGAGCTGTATCAGATTCACGTGCACATGGAAGATGCCGGCGTGAGCTCGACCCTGGTCTTCGACCTGCGCAGCATTGAGGCGACGCTGGACCGGATGGAGCTGCTGGCAGACTTCTTTGTGCGGGGTGGTACTGATGGGAGCAGCGTCGCGGGGCAGAGTTTGCTCCGGGCGCTGGTGCGGGGGCGGTTCGAAGATACGAGGCTGACGTACCTCTTTCGGCAGAACCTCAATCTACTGGCCCGCAAGACGGTGGAGCGGACCGGACGCGGCGGCGAGCACTCCATCGCGCACACGCATGCTGAATACGCTGGGATGTGGGTTGCGGCAGCCGGCGGCGGGTTGCTGACGGTGTTCACAGCGGCGCTGAAGATGAAGGTGCTCGAGGGCCACTTCCCTCTCTTCGTCGAAGGATTGTTTGTCAGCCTGGATTACTCGCTGAGCTTCCTGCTGCTGCAGATGTTCGGGCTCGCGTTGGCCACCAAGCAGCCGTCGATGACGGCGGCGACGCTGGCAGGGATCGTGCGCGACAATCGCGGCGCCGCGCGGTACAGCAAGATCGCGGAGTTCGCTGCAGACATCTGCAGGACGCAGCTTGCCGCGGCCTTCGGCAACATCCTCGCGGTGTGCATCGGCGCGGTGGCCTTTGAGGCGGTTTGGGCACGGATGTTTAAAACGCACTACCTGCCGGCTGAGAGCGCGCAACACGTCTACCAGACGCTGCATCCGTTCACCTCCGGCACGGCGATCTTCGCGGCGTTTACCGGCGTGCTGCTTTGGATGGCGGCGATGATCGGCGGCTGGTTCGAGAACTTCCTCGTGTACCACCGGATTCCCGAGGCGATCCGGCAGCATCCGCTTGGCGCGCGCTTTGGCGCTGCAAAGCTGGCTGGATTTTCCGACTGGCTGGAGCGCAACATCGCCGGGTGGAGCACAAGTATCTCGCTCGGGCTGCTGCTTGGGTTCAGTCCCGTGCTCGCACGCTTCTTCGGCATACCGCTCGATGTGCGGCACGTCACGTTGAGCACGGGCACGCTGGCGCTGGCCGCGGCGCGGTTCGGCACCAGCTCATTTCGGCACGGATGGTTCTACTATGCGGTCGCAGGCATCGGCGTCACGTTCATTCTCAACCTGGGCGTAAGTTTCGCGATTGCATCCGTCGTTGCCCTGCGCGCCTACGACATTCCGCGGCGCGAGCAGTTGAAGATTGCGGGGTACATCGTTCGTGACTTCTTCCAGTCGCCACTGGCTTTCCTGGTGCCGGAGAAGATTGAGGTGCTAACCATCGCCGAAAGCAACGCCGAGCTGCCCAAGGACGTTACGGAGTAGATCACGTGAGTCCGGCTGAGGCTGAGTGCCGCCTATACTGGAGGTGCGAGGGGCTGGGCGAACGCCGTTGATGGAACAAGCGTCACCATTTCAGATTCTTCAGGACGCGGGCAGCCGTGTGGCGGCGCATCCGCACGAGAGCTTCGACGCTTCGTTCGAGTTGGCGCAGCGGTTGCGTACGACAGTACGGGGCGAGGTGCGGTTCGACGCGGCATCAAGGGCGATGTACTCGACCGACGCCTCGAACTACCGGCAGGTGCCGATCGGGCTGGTGCTTCCGCTCGACAAAGAGGATGTGATCGCGACGATCGCGGCTTGCCGTGAGTTCGGCGCGCCGGTGCTCTCGCGCGGCGGTGGCACCTCACTTGCCGGCCAATGCTGCAACGTAGCCGTGGTGCTGGACTTCTCGAAGTACATGCGCGGGATCGTCTCGCTCGACGCCGCGACGCGGCTGGCAAAAGTAGCGCCTGGGATCGTGCTCGATGTCCTGCGCGATGCGGCCGAGGAGCACGACCTGACCTTCGCGCCCGATCCTGCCACGCACAGCCGCTGCACCCTCGGCGGGATGATCGGCAATAACTCCTGCGGCGTCCACGCGCTGATGGGCGGCAAAACGGTCGATAACATCCGCTCGCTCGAAATCCTGCTCTACGACGGCACAAGCCTGACGGTGGGCGAAACCACCGAGGCAGAGCTCACAGCGATCATCGCCGCCGGCGGCCGTAAGGGAGAGATCTACGCCGGCCTGAAGCGGCTGCGCGACACCTACTCCCGCCTGGTGCGGGAGCGCTTCCCCGACATTCCACGCCGCGTCTCCGGCTACAATCTCGACCAGCTGCTGCCGGAGAACAACTTCAACGTCGCGCGAGCGCTCGTGGGCTCCGAGGGCACATGCGTCACCATCCTCGAGGCCGAGTGCGAGCTGAAGCCGAGCCCGCAGTACCGGCGGCTGGTCGCGCTCGGCTTCGCCGACGCGTTTATCGCGGCGGACCACGTGCCAGCGGTGCTGGCATTCGGACCGATCGGCTTGGAAGGATTCGATGGGCTGCTGGTCGACTTCATGCTGAAGAAGTCGCTCGTAGTGGACGACGTAAAGCTGCTGCCGCAAGGACGCGGTTTCCTGCTGTGTGAATTTGGCGCGGATTCGCCCGAGGAAGCGGACCGGATGGCCGACGCACTCGTGAGCGCGAGCGCAAAATTCGATCAGGCGCCAACCGCGGCGGCTTACTCCAACGAAGAAGCGGCGCGGGTCTGGAAGGTGCGCGAGGCCGCGCTCGGCGCTTCGGTGTTTGTACCCGGCCAGCCCAGCGGGTGGGAGGGTTGGGAGGATTCCGCCGTGCCGCCGGAGAATCTCGGTGCCTACCTGCGCGAGCTATTTGTCGTCATCCAGCGGTACGGCTACCAGACCCCGATGTACGGGCACTTCGGCCAGGGATGCGTGCACCTGCGCATCAGCTTCGACTTCAAAACGGCCAAAGGCGTGGCGGACTTCCGCAACTTCCTCGAAGAAGCCGCCGACATTGTGCTCAAGTATGGCGGGTCGTTCTCCGGCGAGCACGGCGATGGGCAATCGAGAGCCTTTCTGCTGCCGAAGATGTTCGGGCCGGAGCTGATGCAGGCCTTCCGCGAGTTCAAGGCGCTCTGGGATCCGCTCAATCGCATGAACCCCGGCAAGCTGGTCGACCCGGTCGCCGTCTATGATCCGACCGATAATATGCGAGTCGGCGCAGGCTACGAGCCGGTGAAGGTCAAGACGTGGTTCCAGTATCCCGGTGACCACGGCTCGTTTTCGGACGCGACAACACGCTGCGTCGGCGTAGGCGCATGCCGCAAGCAGGACCACGGCACCATGTGCCCCAGCTATATGGCCACGCGCGAGGAAAAGCACTCCACCCGCGGGCGGGCGCATCTGCTGTGGGAGCTGATGCAGGGCAACGTGCTCGAGCGCCACTGGCGCAACGAAGAGGTTAAGGACGCGCTGGAGCTTTGCCTTTCGTGCAAGGCCTGCAAGACAGAGTGCCCCGTCAACGTCGATATGGCGACGTGGAAGTCGGAGTTCCTGGCGCACTATCACGAGGGCCATCTGCACCCGCTGCGCGACTACGCGTTCGGCTTCATGGACAGATGGGCCAGGCTTGCCTCCGTTGCTCCGTCGCTTGCGAATCTGCCGCTGCGCGTCCCCGGTGTGGCGCGCGTGGTGAAGCAGGCACTCGGCGTGGCGCAGCAGCGCGAGCTGCCTGCCTTTGCCAAGCAGAACTTCCGCGCTGCGTTTGCGTCCGCGCCCGGCGCGGCGAAGCCTGTCCTGCTCTGGCCGGACACCTGGAACAACTACTTCCAGCCAGAGGCGCTGCACGCCGCGGCGAAGGTGTTGGCCGCGGCCGGCAACCGGGTTGAGATCCCTAAAAAGCACGTCTGCTGCGGCCGCCCCTTGTACGACTTCGGCTTCCTCGACGAAGCCCGCGCCTACCTGCTGCGTATTCTGGACGAGTTCGAACCCCAAATCATGGCGGGGCAGCCCGTGGTCATGCTCGAGCCAAGCTGCGCCTCCGTCTTTCGCGACGAGCTTATCAACTTCTTCCCTAACGATGAACGCGCCATGCGGCTCAGCCAGCAGACCATCATGCTCAGCGAGATGCTGACGCGCAGCACCAACGGCTGGGTACCTCCGCGCCTCGATGGCCGGCGCGTAATCGTGCAGGGACACTGCCACCAAAAAGCTCTTCTCACCATGAAGTCAGAGATCTCGCTCCTGCAGCAGACCGGAGCCCGGGTCGATCTGCTCGACTCCGGCTGCTGCGGCATGGCTGGACCCTTCGGCTTCGAGGCCGAAAAGTTCGACGTCTCGCAGACCCTGGCCGAGCGGGTTCTGCTACCCGCCGTGCGCAGCGCGAGCGCTGACGACCTGCTCGTCGCGAACGGCTTCAGCTGTCGTGAGCAGATCAAGCAGAACACTCCCAGGCGCGCGATTCACCTGGCGCAGGTGCTGGCCGGCGATTAGCTGGCAGGCAGTGTCTTCCGCACCGCGCACGCGCAAGGAAGTGCGTACCGCGCTCAGCTCACACCGACGCACCCTTCGTGCCGTGTGAGTCAGCCGTTCGCAAGTGTGTAATATATCAATCACCCTGCATCGCAAAATCCTCCTGCCCCGGAGCTCTCCGTGCGCCTGAAGCAACTTAGCCTCTCTGCCGCCCTCCTCGCCCTTGCGCCGTTCTGCGCCTGCGCCGCCACGCCCAACATCTATCAGCATCCCGCGCTCTCAAAGACGCTGATCGCCTTCGGCTACGCCGGCGATCTGTGGACGGTTCCGCGTGACGGTGGACGCGCCACGCGCCTGACGGTCGGCGTGGGCATCGAGACGGCGCCGGTCTTCTCGCCCGATGGCCAGACCATCGCATTCACCGCGGACTACGACGGCAACACCGATGTCTTCACCATCCCGGCCGCGGGCGGCATCCCGCATCGCGTCACCTACCATCCTGCCGCAGACTACGCGGTAGCGTGGACGCCCGATGGGACCCACATCCTCTTCCGCTCCAACCGTACCGCGGCCAGCCGCTACACACAGCTCTTCTCAGTCCCGATAGCCGGCGGCATCGCAAAGCCGCTGCCGCTGCCCATGGCATACGCCGGCACACTCTCGCCAGACGGTAACGAGATCGCCTACTCTCCGCTGGCGCCGGCCTTCGGATTCGACTACACCAACTTCGTCGCCTGGGGAAACTACCGCGGAGGCCGCGCCGGAACCATCTGGGTGACGACGCTGCCTGGGCTCGACTCGACCGAGATCCCGCATGAGGTCGCCTCGGACTACTCACCGGTCTACGCGGGCAAAGCGATCTATTTCTTATCCGGCCGCGACCACGGCCACATCGGCATCTTCCGCTACGAGCCCGGCACAAAGGCCGTCAGCGAGGTGCTGAAGCCGACCGGGCCGCAGATTCGTTCGCTTGCGGGCGAGGGTTCGACGCTGGTTTATGACCAGCTCGGCGAGATCCATCTCTTCGACACGGCCACAGGCAAGTCGAAGCTGGTGAGCATCGAGATCGACGCCGACCTGCCGGAGGTTCGTCCCACCATCAAGTCGGTCGCTTCTGAGGTCGACCACATCACAGTCTCGCCCAGCGGGCTGCGCGCCGCGGTCGAGGCTCACGGCGAGATCCTGACCGTGCCCGTGAAGCACGGGCCTACGCGCGACATCACCAACACGCCAGGTGTGATGGAGCGCTCGCCGGCGTGGTCGCCGGATGGGCAGTCGATCGCGTACTTCTCCGATGAATCCGGCCTCTACGCCATGCACGTCGCCTCGCAGACGGGTTCGGGTGCGGTGAAGAAGTTTGCCCTTGCGCCGGAGCCGGCCTACTACTTCTCGCCGAAGTGGTCGCCCGATTCCACTCGCATCGCCTTCCACGACAATCGGCTGAACCTCTACGTGCTCGATACCAAAACCGGCAAGCTTACCACCATCGGCGAGAAGAACGTCTTCGGCGGCTTCTCCGACAGCGCCTTCGACACGGCCTGGTCGCCGGATTCGAAATGGGTCGCCTACCCCCGCTCCATGCCGAACCACCTGCACGCCCTCTACCTCTACTCCGTGGACTCCGGCCAGTCGACGCAGGTGACGAGCTCCATGGGTGACTCGCGCTTCCCTGCCTTCGACCGCGAGGGCAAGTACCTGTACTTCGCGGCGAGCACCAACGCCGGCGCGACCTCGGACGGGCTGGATATGACCAGCGACCTCTACCAGGTGACGCAGCAGCTTTACGCGGTCACGCTCGCGTCGTCGGAGGCCTCCCCGGTTGCGCCGCAACTCGACGACGAAAAGGCGCCGGGCGCAAAGTCCAAGGATGCAAGCGACGAACCCGCGAAGGACGCGAAAGATGAGAAGGATGCCGCGGATTCAAAGCCCAAGCCGCAAGCGCCACCAAAGCCGGTCAAGGCCGATCTTGCAGGGATCGAGACGCGCATCGTCGCGCTGCCGCTGCCTGCCGGGGTTTACACCAACCTGCAAACCGGACTGAAGGGCAGCCTCTACTTCCTCGAAAAGGCGCGTTCCGGCCGCGGCGGCGACAACGAAAGCACGCTGAACCGTTGGACGCTGGACGATCGCAAGACCGAAAAGCTGGCGGAGCACGTTGAATCCTACGAGCTGACCGCGAGCGGCGAGAAGATGCTGGTCGAGATCTCCAGCCACAAACCCGATGCGCCTCCGGGACCGGGCGGCCCACCGCAGCGCGTCATCGTCTCAGCCACGGCGCCCGTCAAACCCGGCGAGGGTGTTCTTTCGTTTGCCGACCTGCAGGTGCGCGTCGATCCGCACGCCGAATGGAACCAGATGTTCCACGAAGTCTGGCGCATCGAGCGCGCGTACTTCTACGACGCCAACCTGCACGGCACCCCGGCGAAAGAAGACGAGCAGCGCCTCGAACCGTACGTGAAGTCCATCGCGTCGCGTGCCGACCTGAACTACATCTTTCAGGAGATGCTGACCGCCTTCTCCGTCGGGCATCTGCGCGGCAACGGCGGTGCGATTCCTGACGCGAAGCACATCAACGGCGGGCTGCTGGGCGCGGATTACACCATCACCAACAATCGCTACTGCATCGCAAAGATCTACACGGGCGGGCAGTTCAGCCCTGAGGCGAAGGCACCTCTCGCGCAGCCCGGCCTGAACGTCGCAGCAGGCGATTGCATCAACGCCATCAACGGCCAGGAGCTTACTTCCGCCACGAACATTCAGCAGCCGCTTGAAGGTACGGCGGGCAAGATCACGCTGCTGCATATCACGGCCGCCGATGGCTCCAACGGACGCGACATCAACGTGACGCCGCTGCCGAGCGAAGCCACGCTGCGCAATCTGGACTGGATCGACTCCAACCAGCGCAAGGTCGACCAGCTCTCCGGCGGCAAGCTTGCCTACGTCTACCTGCCGGATACCGGCGAGGGTGGTTTCACCAACTTCAACCGCTACTTTATGGCGCAGACCGAAAAGCAGGGTGCCGTCATCGATGAGCGCTTCAACGCCGGCGGGCAGATCGCCGACTACATCATCGAGGTGCTCTCACGCCGCATCGACTCGTACTGGTCGCCGCGCTACGGAGCCATCGAGCACAGCCCGAACGCCGCCATCTACGGCCCAAAGGTCATGATCATCAACGAGGTTGCGGGCTCCGGCGGCGACGCCATGCCATGGCTCTTCCGCAACGCCAAGCTAGGTCCGCTGGTGGGCAAGCGCACCTGGGGTGGGCTGGTCGGCATCGGCGAGATCCCGGTGCTCATGGACGGCGGCCACGTGACTTCGCCTTCCGTTGCCTTCTTCTCTCCGAAGGGCGAATGGGATGTCGAGAACCACGGCGTCGAACCGGACGTCGTCGTCGAGCAGGATCCCAAACTCGTCAGCGAAGGGCATGACCCGCAGCTGGAGAAGGCGGTCGCGCTCGCGCTGCAGCAACTGGCCGAGCACCCGGAGACGCAGCCGCAGCGGCCACCCTATCCGGTCTACCACTGAAGAAACAGGGATGTCGCAGTCGTGCGCTGACGTCGGAGCGAACGACTGCGACCTTCGAGACGCGGGCTAAGCAGCGAGCGGAAGATCGTTGACTTCCTTCTCACCCTCGTCTTCCGCCATGCAAAGCTCAATCTGTTCCAGCATGGGCAGGGGCTTGGGACGGAAGGGATTGATGTCCTCAATCGAGATGAGAAAACCAAGGACTAGCGAAAGGAGCACAAACGCGGACGCGAAGAGCATGATGACAGCCTTCTCACCTTCGGGGCAGACTCAGGGTCCTCCCTCGAACGTGTTATTGGTTTGAACGACAGCCCCAGTGTGCCAGACCAAAGCAGTAAACGGCCTGCAACTTTGGGTGTAGTGCCATAACGCGGCAAGCGATCTAAACTCGGAAGGTCACGCGTCTCGCCCCCCAAAAGACTTCATGCGGAACTTTCGCAAACACCCTTCAAAGAGCCGCTGTTCGCAGCTCCAGGAGCTGGACGCGTTCCCCACCTCGTTCCCATCGGCCGTAGGGTGCGTAAGCGCAACTGCCAGATCAAAACGTGTCGCCTGATTTCGCTCTTCTCTTTTCGGGCCATCGGAGATACTGGAACGGATGCAAACCTCGGTCTCTTCCTCTGCGCTCAGCCGCAGGCGTTTTGCTCAACTCTCCGGCCTGGCGGCGGGGTCGCTGGTGCTGCCGGGTTCGGCTTGTGCTGCGTCCGCGCCCGATGTATCCCTCGAAATCGCGCCGTACACCTTGGAGGCTTCGCCGAAGCACCACATTAAAACAGTCGCCTACAACGGCCAGATTCCCGGGCCGCTGCTTCGTCTGCGCGAAGGCCAATCGCATTCGGTTGCGATCCGAAACTCATCCAGCAACGAAGAGATCGTCCACTGGCACGGCCTCTTTCTTCCATCGCAGATCGATGGCGCCAGCGAAGAGGGCACGCCTATGATTGCACCGGGCGACTCGACGCACTACACGATGGTTCCCCGGCCGGCAGGCTTCCGCTGGTACCACACGCACACCTTCGCCGGCAGAGATCTGACGAAGGCGCAGTACGGCGGTTTGCACGGCTTCCTGCTGATCGAACCGCGCAACAACCCGGCGCCCTACGATCGCGAGATCTTCCTCGGGCTTCATGACTGGCGCGGCCAGATGCTTCCAAGCGACGACGGCTCCATGAACCCGGTATACGACGTCACGACCATCAACGGGAAGATGCTCGGTTCCGGGGATCCCATTCAGGTCAAGAAAGGCGAACGCGTAATGATGCACGTGCTGAACAGCAGCCCGACCGAGCTCCACTGGATCTCCTTCTCCGGTCACAGCTTCCGGGTCGTCGCGCTCGACGGAAACCCGGTTCCGGAACCCCAAACTGTCTCCATGCTGCGGCTCTCCCCCGCGGAACGCGTCTCAGCCATCGTCGAGATGAACAACCCTGGCGTTTGGGTCCTCGGGGAGGTGCGCAAGCATGTCCAGGCAACCGGCATGGGCATCGTCGTCGAGTACGCCAGCTCCACGGGCAAGCCCGTCTGGAAGCAGCCGGAAGAGCTCGTCTGGAGCTATCGGCAGTTCGCGAAAGCGAGCAGTCTACCGCCCGATGCGGCGGTCAAGAACATCGAGCTGGTCTTCGACTCCAGGTTCCAGGGTCACGGCAGCGAAGAGCTCTGGAGGATCAACGGGTTGGCCTATCCGCAGAACTCAGCACCCGCCATCGCATCCGCTCTGCAAAGCGGTCAGCGCTATCGCCTGATCATGCGCAACAAGAGCATGGACGACCATCCCATGCACCTGCATCGGCACACCTTTGAGATCAAGAAGCTGGAAGATGGCGCGGAGCTCGCCGGCCTACGCAAGGACGTCGTACTGGTTCACGCCGGCAAGACCGTCGAGGTCGAGTTCGTCGCCGACAATCCCGGTAAGACCCTCTTCCACTGCCATCAGCAGGATCACATGGATCAAGGCTTTATGATGGTCTTCCACTATGCGTAAGTCGAGCGCCGGTCCGACGATCAGAGCAGCCCTCGCGGCTACCATCCTCCTGTTGGTGCGCGTTGCCGCAGCGCAGGGAAACTACGAGATCCAGGTCTACGGCGCGGACACCGTGCCGCCCCGGAACCTGATGACCGAACTCCATTCCAACTACACCATCGAAGGGCAAAAGAACTACGTCGACGGCGTGATCCCGACGAACCACCAGGAACACGAGACGCTTGAGCTTACCGAAGGCATCACCAGTTGGTCCGAGGTAGGCTTCTATGTCTTCACCAGCGAGCAGGATGGACACGGAGTTCAGTGGGTCGGCGATCACATCCGTCCCCGCGTCCGCGCTCCCGATAGCTGGCACCTGCCCGTCGGCCTTAGCCTCTCCACCGAGGTCGGCTACCAGCGTGCCGTCTACTCGCCGGACACCTGGACGTGGGAGATCCGGCCCATCATCGACAAGACCCTCGGCCGCTGGTACTTCGCCGTCAATCCCGCGCTCGAACGTACCTGGCACGGGCCCGACGTGAACCAGGGCGTGGGTTTCGCGCCCGGCGTCAAGGTGGGCTACGACTTCACTCGCGTCGTCAGCGGAGGGCTCGAATACTATGCCGACTACGGCCACGTCGGCGCCTTCGCCTCGTTGCACAGTCAACAGCAGCAGATCTTCGTCGTCACCGACCTGAACACCTCGCCGAAGTGGGAGATCAACATCGGCATCGGAGTCGGCCCAACGGCCGCAACCGACCACCTCATCGTCAAGGGCATTCTTGGACGCCGCTTCGACTGGGGCCGGCACTCCGAGGTGGAGTAGCCGGCCACCACCGCGGAACGCGCGAGGATATGCTCACGGCACAATGCGGAAGCGCACGAACGCCACCCCGCCGACGGGCCACCTGCCATACGTCGCCGTCAGTGCGTCCGCCGTGCGATACAGCGTGAACTGAGCGCCTGGCGCAGCCGTCAGATGTCGCATCAGCTTGTAGTCACGGTCAAAGCCCGCGGAATACGCCTGCACATGCCCGAGCGTGACCTCAGTCGGCGGTGACGGGATCAGCAGTTCCGAGGTGCGAGCCGCCGATTCGATGCGCGTGTAGAGATAGTTCCGCTTCACATTCAGCAGCGATTCCAGCAGGTAGCTGTTCTCCACCTGCCCCGTCGTCGAAGCGCGAGTCTGCCCCCAAAGCAACGTCGTAGACCAGTTGCCGCTTGAAGGAGTCGCCATGTCCATCCCCGGCATACTCGTCCTGTCGTGGTGGATGCCGACCGGCTTGTTGTACATCAAAGAGGCCGTTTGCCGGCGCTGGTTCACTCCGGGCGAAAGCGCCTCAGGGCTCGTAATATGGGAGATCGAATACTGCGCGGCAACGTTGGCTGTGGGCACGAACGTCAGCCGCGCGGCGTCGCTGTCGATGGCGTGCCCGTTCGGAGACGGCTCCAGCTGCCATCGATTCTCGGTCGGCTCCGCGCCATGGAAACCCGATCCCTCCAGCCGAAACATCTTGTACGTCAGGCCGGCCGTGACGACGTTGAATGCAATGTGGGTCGAGTCTTCCTGATGGTGGCCGAGCGCGGCGATCGGATCTTCCGACGCCGAAAGCCGGTGCGGATACGCGGTCGGCCCAATCGCCGGATCGCCGACTGGAGCGACATAGAAGCTCAGCAGCAGGCTTTCGCTTGGATGAAGATCGTAGATCGCAGCCAGTTCCATCACCAGGTCGTGCGGATGCTGGCCGTCGACGATGGGCTTCCCGTAGGCCGTCTCCCCCTGCTGGAAGAGCTCGGGATAGAACCGTCCAGTAATCGTAGCCGGCTCAAGTGAGAGCATCGTTCGCAGCGTCAGTAAGCCGCCCGCCGGGCCAAGACGATGTTGCGCCATCGGCATCACCCAGTTGGTCGAAAAGAACTTGTCGCCGCCGCGGCCATTCTGGGCATGCTGCTGGGTGTCCGCAACGAAGATGTTGGCGTGCAACATCAGCGTCCAGCCGTCTGCCTGGTGCATCAGCATCGGCGTTGGCGTCGAGGGCGGCTCGATGGACGTGCCCGAACTGCTGTGCTCGAGCTGCGCCTGGATCAGCGCGTGAGGGGCTGACCCGGACGACCTTGGCTGGTCGGATTGGGCGCGCAAAGACAGAGAGGCGAGCGCGAGGAACGCGCTGGCAACCAGAACACGGGTATTCATGAAGGGGAGATCTCCTGGGCTGACAAACACGTCGTCGAAGCCGCAAATGCAGAGTTCGCGGCCAGGTCACGACACGGATCCGATCAGATTCGCAGGATGGGGCGCAGCACGGAACGCGGACCCGGGGGCGGCCACGACGGCGACCCAACAGAGACGAAAAACTGGTTGAGAGTCGGCGCGACCTGTCCGACCGACGCCAGGACAACCGGCTCAACCGCCCGCACATTGGCGGCCGTGCTGGCGGGCAACGATCTTACCTGGCAGCAACTCTCGTGTCTCGGCTGCAGAGAAGAAGGCGCATCGCAGCAATGCCCCATCGCCACAGAAGCACGACCCTGCGTACCTTGCGCAGCGCAGCAGGATGCCACGGACGGGAAAGCCAGCAGCAGAATCGCGACCAGGCAAAGCCATCCCGCAGAGCACCGGGCCCAGCTGGGAAGCGTTCTCGTGTTGGCTGACCTGAACGCCATATCTGCGATTGTAAGGCTCACGGAGCAAAAAGCGTTGCGACTGCCGACAAAGTCTCGCGGCAGAAGACGCAATTCCAGAGATCCTTGTTGATGGTGGGCACAGCAGGATTCGAACCTACGACTTCCACCGTGTGAAGGTGGCACTCTACCGCTGAGTTATGCGCCCGAAATCGCTAGATTTCACTGGGTTGTTGCCGTTTAGACCGGCTTTCGCGGGGATCGCAGCAGCTTGGGAAGACCGGCGCTCTCCACGAGTCCTATGATAGCACCGAGTGGCCGTTGCCGCAGGATGCGCTGACTTTCGGTCTGCCGCGGTTCAGGCGGCAAACCGAGGCAGCTTGCTGCGAAGTACAATGACGGAGCGCATGTCCGGTTCTTCCCCACAGTCCGTCTCCCGTTTCGCTCGATCCCGGCCCCAGACCCAACGGTCGGAGGAAGACCGTGAGGATCGTCTGGATTGGCTTGCGCGTCCCATTCACCCGTTCCCGCCCGATTCCGACGCTGATTCCGATGAGAGCGAGTCGTATACGGACGTGCAGAACGACGCGCCCGAGAGCCACAGCACCTTTCCTGACGAATCCGAAGATTCCGCGCAACCCCACGACGAGAACGGGGTTACTGAGGATATGGCAACGCTGGCGATCAATCCGACAAGCTCACACGTGGGACGCCTGAAGCCGCTCGATCTCGAACGGCAGGCGGAGACTGAGGCAGCCCAAGCTGGTTTGCACCTCAACGGCGACTTCGGCGCGCTCGACGACGCCGCGATCATGCTGGAGCTGAAGGCCGGCAACATGGCCGCCTTCGACGTGCTGATTGGTAAGTACCGGAAGCCGATTGTCAACTTCATGTACCGCATGACGCGCAACCAGGCAGTCGCGGAGGAGTTGGCGCAGGAGGTATTTCTGCGGGTCTACCGGTCGCGCGAGACCTACCGCGCGGAGGCTCGGTTCAGCACCTGGCTCTACCGCATCGCGACGAATCTCGGCGTGAACCACGCGCGCGATACCCGCCACGAACGAGCGGCGTCCACGGTTTACCTGGATGAGCCGGATACGGAGTCCGGCACGACGCCCGACGTGGCGGATCAGACGCCAGGTGTGGAATCGAGCATGTTGCGCAACGAACGGATGGCTGCGATTCGCGAGCATGTGATGGCGCTGCCGGAACGCCAGAAGATGGCGGTGCTGATGCATAAGTACGAAGGAATGGATTACAAACAGATTGGCGACGTGTTGAAGCTTTCGGAGTCCGCAACCAAGTCGCTGTTGTTTCGCGCGTACCAGACGCTGCGGGAGAAGTTGAAAGGTTTTGTCTAGAACGAGTGGGCCAAAGAAGCAGGCCGGAAGAGCCTGCGGGAGTGCAAGGAGATCTGCCATGAAAAACGCTGTGATGAACAAATCGGTGAACCCAATGGATTGCAAGGAGTTCCAGAACGAGCTGCCCGATCTGGTGCTGACCGCGAACGCCCGGCCTTCACTGGCCGCGGTGGCGCACCTGCGGGATTGTCCGCCGTGCGCGGAGGAGTACCTGTCGTTTCAGTCCACGTTCGCCGCGCTGGATGATTGGACCGCGCCCGAGCCTTCGGCGTACTTCGACCAGAAGCTTGCCGTAAAGATACGCGAGGAGCAGGCAGCGCCGAAGATGAGCTGGCTGGAAAGCGTGCAGGCGCGGCTGATGTTCAACACCGGGCGAAGCTTCCGGCCGGCGGTGATCGGCGCGCTCGCCCTGGCGCTGGTGGTGAGCGGCGGAGGAATTGCCGGGATCAACGGGTTCCAGCCGTGGAATACTCCGGCTGCGCCTCAGGCTTCGGCGACGATCAACGATCTGCAGATTCTGGACCGAAACGAACAGGCCTTCCAGCAGTTGGACGAGCTGCAACAGGAGGATGTGGCTGCTCCGCAGGACACGAATAATGGCAGTCAGGACCCGGCCTCAACGCCCGATGCGCCGCCTTCGACTTAGGCGCTTCCTCGGGCTCAGACTCGACAACCTGTGACGGAGCGAAACTCCATTAGACTAACTCCGGCGCTTCCAACAAACCTCTTCTGACGGCCCGCGACGATGACCCGCACGACGCCAATCCGGACCCTGCTTGCACCCGCGCGAAGCCATGTCTGCGCGGCTTTGCTGCTGGCTGTTTCGGGTGGTTTCGCGTGGGGTGCGGAAGGATACCGTCCATCTGTGCAGCAGAATCGGCCCGCCCCGATTGTTCGCCAGGCGCCGCAAACGCCAAACCGTACGCAGACCGCGCCGGAGAACGGCTTCGCGCAGCATTCCGGGCAGAATCAGGAGCATCTGCAGCAGTGGATGCAATCGCACAGCAACCTGCCGATCGAGCAGCAGCAGCGCGCGCTGGATAACGAACCCGGATTTCGGCAGCTCAACGCCGAAACGCAACAGCGTATGCACGAGCGTCTGGCGCAGCTGAACGAGATGAGTCCGCAACAGCGGCAGCGCGCGTTTGCCCGGACCGAAGCGATGGAGCGTCTTGCCCCCGAGCAGCGGCAGCAGGTGCGCAGCGCGCTGACGAGCCTGGGAGCTTTACCGAAAGATCGCAGGATGTATGTTGCGCGCGAATTTCGCGCGATGCGCGATATGCCCGTGGCGCAGCGGCAGTCGTTTCTGAACTCCCCGCAGATGAGGGCGCAGTTTTCCGACCAGGAGCGCGCTACGCTGAATGGGTTGTTCGAGGTTGCCCCGTACCTGCCGCCGCCGTCGCCGGCTCCGGTGCCCGAGCCGATGGGGCCGCGGTAGGATACCCCCTCTCCCCCTTATTTGGCAGAGTATTCAAAACAGACACTTTAGGGGTTGATCTGTACTTCGTTTGGGTGCCCCATTTTTGGGGCATTCACTTTTCCCGGGTGAGGGAGAGAAGGCGTAATCGTGAGCTGTGAGCTGATTGGCTTACAGCCTTTTGGGAGCACTCGGCTGGCTAGTTTTTGAAGAAGTTTTTGGCCAGGAAGAGGACGTTGGCGGGGCGTTCGGCGAGGCGGCGCATGAAGTAGGGGTACCACTCGTTGCCGAAGGGAATGTAGACGCGGACGCCGTAGCCCTGCGCAGCGAGCTTGCGCTGCAGGTCGCGTCGGATGCCGTAGAGCATCTGGAACTCGAACGCGGATTTGGCGATGCGGCCCTCTTTGACGGCCTGGCACATGCGCTGGATAATGACTTCGTCGTGCGTGGCCATGCCGCAGAAGACGCCGCTACCGCCGAGGTAGAGCATCAGGTCGATATAGTTGCGGTCGACGTCGGCCTTAGCGGGGAAGGCGATGGAGCCGGGTTCCTTGTAGGCGCCTTTGCAGAGGCGGATGCGGATTCCCTGCTCTGCCAGGCGGCGGGCGTCGTTGACGGTGCGGAAGAGGTAGGCCTGGAGGACGGTGCCGACGCGCCCGGGAAAGCGCTGGTTGAGGCGTTCGGTGAGGGCGACGGTGGCCTCGGTGTACTCGGAGCCTTCCATGTCGATGCGGACGAAGCTGTTGGTCTGGTCGGCATGCTGGACCATCTCGGCGACGATGCGTTCGGCGAGCGCGGGATCGAACTCCATGCCCATTTGCGAAAGTTTGACGCTGACGTTGGCGTTCAGCTTGCGGGCTTCGATCTCGTCGAGCAACTGGTGGTAGATGGAGGCGCTGTTCTGCGCGTGCGCCTCGTCGAAGACGGATTCGCCCAGCGAGTCGAGTGTGGCGGCGATTCCCTCTTTATTCATGGCGGCGGCGGCGGTAAGCGCCTCGTCGACGGTCATGCCGGCAACGAAGCGGCTGGAGAGCTTGCGGCCTACGGCGGAACGTTCCGAAAACTGACGGAATCCCTTGTTGCGGGACATGGAGATCAAGAACGAACGAAGCAACGTGAGGGACTCCTGGGAGGGCAAGCAGCAAGGCTATTTTCTCATGCTGGGCGCTGCCCACTGGGCCGTTTCGAGGGCGGCCCTACTTTGCCTGCACTTCCAGGCCTGGTTGAGAGTTGGAGGAGGCCGTGCTTTGAGACGAAGCACGCGCGCTAGCGGCTTCGGCGACTCGCCGGATCGCTTCAGCGAGATGTTCCGGGTTCTGCTCGCGGGTGACTTCAAGATACCTTGCGGCCACGTCGGGGTTGGCGAGGCGTTCGGAGCGCAGTTCGCGGAAGGGTCTTGATTTAGTCGTCATGATGCCTCCAGAATTTCCTGGCCTCTTCGATGTCGCGCTGCTGCCGCGTCTTGGAGCCGCCCGAGGTCAGGTGAGTCTCGCTACGAACCTGTCCAAAGTAGACGCGGTATCCGGGACCAAAGTCAATGCGTCACTCCGCGACTCCCTCGCCAACGGATGCGTGATCGCCGAGGTTTCCTCGTTCCACCCGATCGATTCTCTCCAGAACAATTGCCTCGGTCCGGGCATCGAGCGTGTCGAGCCACTCGGCGATTGGCTCGCTTTCGTCGTCGCGCCGGCAGACCAGAACTTCGCCTGGATAGACTTGCATCGTATTCGTGCGGGGCTGCCAGTTGCCCTAACTGTTCTCACGGGCTGCGGCGAGGAGGTCTCCGATCTTGAATCCTTTAGGCATCGGCGAGTGCCCCTTACGTGGATTGGTCAGCCGGCCCGAGTCCGGCTTGTTCTAGATGCTGCACCTCGCCGCGCGAGAGGCCGCGGAGTTGCACCAGGTTCCAGCCGGCCTCGTCCTGCGCGAAGCCGGCGTAGAACGCTCCGGCGCCGCGCAGGCTGCTTGGACGTTCTGGAACTTCATCGGATGCAGGCGAGTAGACCATGATCGCGCCACGATTCTGTTCAGATTGTCCGCTGAACCAGACGAAGACGGCGTCCTGATCGATGTCTGAGATGCGCCGGCGGAGTGCTCGAATGCTCGGGGTGTCGATGTGGAGCGGATGCGTCGCAAGCGAAACGTCGAAGGTAGGTCCGACGAAGGTTTGCTCCGAAACGACGCGATGCGGGACGAACGGTGGGACGTGCAGGGTGCTGCTATGGATTCCAAGGGCGCCGAGGGCTTTTCCGGCGAAGTGCAGCCACTTCGGTCCGAACCAGTTATCGATGCGGATGAGGTGCAGGCGCGCTGGCTGATGCTGGCGCGTGACGCCCAGGATGATTGCTCGCGCTCGTTCGAGAAATTCGATTGAGTCTCCCGCCTGATGGACGAGGAGTTGTGCGATAGGCTCGGGCATGGTTGTCTCGCGCCTCAACGATACATGGACGGTGGGTTGGTCGCTGGGGTCGAAACGATCTTTGGGTGCGGGGGGCTTCCGCGGCAAGACCCACGCATGACCAGAAGGCTTTCATGCCTGGGCCCGGAGGAGTTTCTTTTCCAACCGCTCAAGAATCTATGGGAGCTACTCGCCTGTGAGCGTCAGATAGGTTTTGAACTGGCGATTGAGGGCGCTGTCGGCTGGGCTGAAGCGGGATGCTTTGATGGTTTCGCCGGGATACCTGCCATCTTTGAAGGTTCCGGGGACGAGATGGCTTGGATTGATGCGGGCTGCCAGATCTCGCGTGAGGAAGAGGCGCGTACCATCCACGATGACGGGTTGGTAGTTCCTCAGGAATGCGGGGTATTTCCCTGGATCGACCAGACTGGTCCAAAGGCCGTGGACCTCGATGACGTCCGGATGCCGCTGGTCGAAGAGGTACGGACCGATCGCCTGGTATCCCTGGCGCGCGAGCGTTGGGTCGCAGAGGAGACCGAGATCGAGCACTCGAATGCCCGCGGAGTAGAGCTGCACTGCGCCCATGTCCTCGCCCGCGTACAGGATGTTGTGTTGCCCGGTGGCTTTTTGGATAGTGGCCAGTACGGTGCTCATGTGCCGGATGTCGTCGACGGTGGTGTCCGCCATGTAGAACGGGCCATCTGGAGCATGCATCGTCGACACCTGGTGGGAGACTTTATAGACACAGAGCAGAAGAAGCACGGACGCTGCGAGAGTGAGGGGCGTTCCGCTGCCTTGAAGGCGAGGCCACGCAAGCGGGAGCAGGAGCAGCGCGACGAAGAAAGGCAGGCCGGGATAAAACGAGCGCAGAGGGGGACCCCAGTTCGGGCCGATTGCCAGCGTCAGGATCACGCAGAATGCAAGAAAGATGACGGTGAAGCGCAGTTGCCAGCAGCTTTTCCAGTAGGCACGAAGGAGATGGAGGGCGGGCCAGTTGAAGAGCAGCTTATAGCGACTGAAGAGGTAAATCAGCCCGATCAAAGCAAACGTCCAACCCACGCCGGCCATAACTCGAAGCTGTGAGATGTGCTGCAGGATTTGCTGCTGATGCGTTCCGTGCGTATAGGGGAGATTACGCTTTGCGACGATGGTGTTGGGGATCAGCGTTCCAAAATACCGCCAGCGCATGGCATTTTCGACCAGGAAGGCGAAAAGCCATGTGGACCCTGAAGCGAGACGGTGGCGAGACGTGCGTTCAAGCAAGAAAAACGGGACGAGCAGCCACGCGGCCTCAAACCGAACGAGCAGCAAAGCGATTCCGAGAAGCAGATAGACGATGCGAGCGGGGAGACGATCTGAGTGCCGGACGAGCAGCATGGCCACTACCAGGAACAGGAGCAGCGGCGTCTCCATGCCGTTGATGGTTTCGTAGAACATGAAGCTGCATCCGAAGGCTCCTGCTATGAGGGAAGCGGTCGTCGGGCCGAGCCACTGCGCGAACCATCTCCGCAGCAGGAACAGGTTTGCGATGTTCAGGAGAAGCGTTGCAATTTTTGCAGTGGCGAGTAGGGCGGCGGGCGTCGTCGCAAGCTTTGAGGCCAACGACATGAGCAACATCCAGAGGGTGGTTGAATATCCCTCCACGATCTCCGAGCCTGGAGTTGGGGCGATGCGGCCGGTTTGCGCAAAGGTTCTGGCGAATCCCAGCGTGATGGCGGAGTCGTCCCAGGTAAGCCCCCAGAAGCGCCAGGCAACAAAGACCTGGGCGACGACAGCGAAGATGAAAACGACGCCGGCGATCTGACGAGCCCGGTTGGAACTGGAGTTTCCGACGAGCGGCATGATTGCCTTCGCTCCAAGAGGTGTGTGATTCTGCTTTCGCTCCTTTGATGCACGCTCCGCGCGTCCTGCGCCTTGGCTGGGGTGCTTTGTGACGCGGCATCGCTGCCGCACTTCGAGCCGGAACAGCCGGCGCAATCATCGATCTCAAGCTGGAGCTGTGGATCCGCGGCAAATCCACCGGATGCCGCGCTTGGGAGCCTGAAGCTGGAGGTGAATTTGCCGGATAGTCTTCGACGAGGCCCCACGTGGGGGTTGCAACGATACGGATCACTTGAAGTGCCGTCGGAGGAGTTTCCCAGAGTACCGAAGCTGCCGGGGGCATTGATGAATATTCCGGCGATTGACCATCCGTGGCGTGGCGGGATGGCGTCTTACTGCAATATATGAAAGCTCTGAACGTTGCGGCTTCGCTACTTGCTGTGTGCCTGGGAATGGCTGCTCATGCCGATCCGGTGCGGTTTGACCTTACCGGGCCGAAGATCGATGTGCGCGTAACGCGCAATGGGGAGACGCTGCCGATCGCCGAGGTACCGAACCTGCAGGCAGGCGACAAGATCTGGGTGAAGGCGGCCCTGCCGCCGACGCAGGCGAACCACCTGATTCTGGTCGTCGCGTTTCTGCGCGGGACGACGAATCAGCCGCCCGATGACTGGTTTACCGAGATCGACACGTGGGAGAAAAAGACGGCCGAGGGTACCAGCATTACGGTGCCGGCGGAGGCGCAGCAGGCACTGATGTTCCTGGCGCCGGAGACGGGTGGCGACTTCAAAACGCTGCGCTCCGCGGTGAAGGGGCGGCCGGGATTGTTTATCCGGGCAGACTCGGATTTGAATGAGGCATCGTTTGAGCAGCAGCGGATTGCGCGGTACCTGGCCGCGATGAAGAACGTCGGGACGACTGAGCCAAAGGAGATTCAGGAGCATTCAGCCAAGCTGGCGGCGACGCTGGCGCTGAAGCCGAATCCGGACTGCTTCAAGCAGCCGGTGGACAGCCAGGTGAACTGCCTGACGGTTTCGAGCGCGCCGGTGCTGATGGATGACGGGCACGGGCAGAATATCGCGGAGGCGATCTCGAGCGGGCCGGCGTCGGACTTCGCCAACTCAGCTTCCGCCACGCAGCCGCTTGGGGCGGGCGTCTATTCCGCCTATGTGGGAACGGTGGTCGACCTGATCCATATTATCGGCGTGCTGAAGACGGCGCAGTATCAGTACATTCCAGGGTTGAGCTTTCCGCAGGATGCGGAGATCGACCTGAAGCTGAATACGCCGCCATCGTTTCATAATCCGAAGTCGGTGATTGTGATTGGGCTACCGGCGATTCAGAAGGCGATTTTGCCGCCGCTGCATCCGCATGTGCCGGACGAGGTGGGGTGCCTGCTCCAGCCGAAGATGGTGCTGCCGGTGGATGGCGCGCCGCTGGTGTACTCGACGAGCTTTGCGCATGACCTGGTGCTGCACCTGAACCGCACCGACCATCCGAAGGACATCCCGCTGAAGGCGGATGCGTTTGAGGGCGGTCTTATCCGGGCGAAGGACGAGCCGCGCAAACCGCTGGATGCGGCCAACGCGGAGACGAGCAAGAAGGACGCGAAGCTGGCGAGTCCGACCGATGTGACGGTGACGGGCCTGATCAGCGGATTCTGGGGGTTCGACCACTTCGACGGGCCGACCGTGACGCTGCAACAGGTCGACGGCAAGGATTGGAAGATTGTGTCGAAAGACCCGTTGATGGCAGGGCAGGACGCCAAGTTCACGCTCGATGGCAATGGCACGTCTTGCATCGAAAAGATCAAGCTGGCGAACGATGGCGACAAGGGCAAAGAGCAGGATGTGAACTTCAAGCCGGTGACGGACGACGGCAAGTTGAAGAAGGATGAACTTGCGCTCGATGTGTCGCTGAAAGAGGTGAAGCCGGGCGGGTATTCGCTGGCGATTCAGCAGTACGGGGACAAGGATACGGCGAAGGTTCCGCTGACGGCGTATGACGCGGGCATCAAGCTGGATGGGCTGAAGATTCATGCGGGCGACGATAAGGCGGTGCTGACGGGGTCTGGGCTGCAGGACGTGGTTGCAGTGCAGATTGGAGACCAGACATTTACGCCTGCCGGAAAGGAGAGCAGCGCCGATAGCGTCAACCTGCAGGCGAAGGGCGGGGTGTCGCCGAAGGATGGCTCGGAGGCAAACGTGAAGTTGAAGGATGGGCGCGAGCTGAAGGTGAAGGTCTCCACCGAGGCCGCGCGACCGGGTCTGCAGCTGGTGAAGTTTACGGCGACGCCGGCTGAGGAGCAGGGCGCGATCCCGGTGACGCTGGGCGCCAAGGACGATATTCCGCTCGACGGCAAGCTGGTGTTCGTAGTGCAGACGAAGGATGTGTTTCCGCGTTCGCAGACGATTGAGGTGGCGACGGCGGATGGGTCGGTGCATACGACGCTTTCGCTGGCTTCGAACAACCTGGTGCTGCAGGATGACCATACGGCGGTGGCGACGCTGAATCCGCTGAAGGCGTTTGGCGAGTCGGCGTTTGGCAAGCTGGCGATGCGGCCAGTGGCGGCGGATGGCACGCCGGGCGACTGGACAGGGTTGGGCGTGCTGGTGCGGACGCCGAAGATTGCAGCCATCCAGTGCACGACGGCGGATGCTCCGTCGTGCAAGGCGCAGGGGCAGAACTTCTTCCTGGTGAAGGCATTTTCCGGGGCGAAAGACTTCTCGAAGGCGGTGGATGTGCCGACTGGATATGCGGACGCCAGCATGGCTGTGCCGACGCCGGCGGATGGGACGACGCTGTATCTGAAGCTGCGGGACGACCCAAGCGAGGAGGCAACGGTGACGCTGCCAACCCCGGTGGCAAAGACTGCGCCGGCGGTGGCGGCGGCAAAGGCTGCGCCGGCGGCAGCTCCGGGGAGCGCTCCGGCTGTGAAGGCCGCGACACCTGCTCCGGCTGCTAGCGCGGCAACTTCCGGCCCGGCTCCAGCGCCTTCCCCGGTGTCGACGCCGGCAGCGGTTCCTGCTCCAGACACGGCAAAGCCGGCGGATTCGCCGGCTTCGCCTCAGTAGAGAGCGTGAATTCGCCTATTGCTGAAGGGTGCGTGGGCTGGCTTTAACGACGTGCTCGACCGGCGCGGTAACCATGGTGCTGGTGTCCTTCATGGCCGCGATGTCTTCGTCGTAGCGGCCGGCGAGGGAGTTCCAGCGGATGATGCCCATCTCTTCCAGCATCTTCATACCGTCCTTCAGGTACGACATGCGGCTGCGCTCGTCGTGGCCCCAGGTGACCGGGACTTCAGCAATGGTGTACCTGAGCTTGCGCGCGATGAAGAGGATTTCGGGGTCGAAGCCCCAGCGCTCGATGCGCTGGAGGCGGAAGATAATCTGCGCGGCGTCGCGGCGGAAGGCCTTGAAGCCGCACTGCGTGTCCTTGAAGGGCAGGCCCATCACGCCGCGGGTGATGGCGTTGAAGCAGCGTCCGAAGAACTGGCGATAGAGCGGCTGATGAATGGTCTGGCGCGCGCGGTCGAGCCAGCGTGAGCCGATGGCGACATCGGCACCGGCCTTGATGGCGTCGATGAGGCGATTTGCCTCTTCCATGGGAGCGGAGAGGTCCGCGTCGGTAAACATGACGACCTCGCCGGCGGCCTGCAAGAGACCATTGCGGACGGAGTAGCCCTTGCCGCGGTTGCCGGGATTCTGGATCAGGTGGAGGCGCGGATGCTGGTCCATCCAGCGCTGCACGATGGCTGCCGTATCGTCCTTGGAGCCGTCGTCGATGACGAGAACCTCAGCATCCCAGCCCTCGGTATCGACGCACGACATCACGCGTGCCAGAGTCGCCTCGATGCGGCTGCTCTCGTTATATGCCGGGATTACGATGCTGAGTTGGGGATGCGACATCCTGCACCTTTCCATTGCGCGGCTCGATCGTTCTGCCATGTGCGGAAGTCCACCGCCGCCGTCCATCATACTGTATGTAATAGACGCGTGAATATGGTTTTCGATACAAATTTCCACGGCTGTCCACAGCCTGCTAAACTCGGCGTATGTCGGATGAACGGAACCCTCCCCCGCCGCCTCCTACCGCGTATCCCGGCTACCCACCGTACCCGTATGCGCCGGGGCAAACTGCTCATTACGCAACGGTTGTGGGGAATGCTGGGTATCCTCCGCGGAAGCACGCGTCGTCCTGGGTGTGGGTGGTTTTGATCCTCGGAATCCTGGCCATTCTGGGAATCCTGTTCTGGGGTTTGGTATACACGGTCCTGCATAGTGACGACTCTTCCACAGGCACGTTCGGCAAAGACTCCATCGGAGTGATCGATATCGACGGTGTGATTCTGGATGCAGATAAAGTTGATACGCAGCTGCGCAAGTTCGGTGATGACGACTCGGTAAAGGCGATCATTCTGCACATCAACTCGCCGGGCGGCGGCGCGGCGGCCTCGCAGGAGATCTACCACGAGGTTCTGCGGGTGCGGCACGAAAAGCATAAGAAGGTGGTCGCTTCGGTCGAGTCGGTGGGGGCTTCGGGCGCTTATTACATTGCGTCCGCCTGTGACAAGATTTACGCGAACGACGCCTCGGTGGTGGGTTCGATCGGCGTGATTATGGAGTGGACGAACTACGGCGATCTAATGCGATGGGCAAAGTTGAAGCCGGTGGTGATCCACGCCGGCGAGTTGAAGGACGCGGGCGACCCGACACACGACATGACGCCGCAGGAAGCGGCGTACTTTCAGTCGCTGGTGGATAACATGTACGGGCAGTTCGTGGGCGACGTGGCGGTCGGCAGGCATACAACGGCGGACAAGATAAAGCCGCTGGCGACGGGGCAGGTATGGACCGGCCAGCAGGCGATCCCGCTGGGGCTAATCGACACGATCGGCGGCTATCGCGTGGCGCTGATCGACACGGCGCGGGCTGTGGGAATCAATGATGAACCGAATGTGGTGAAGCCACCATCTGGTAAGAAGGGTCTGGCTGCTCTGCTGAGCGGCGATGCCGACGATCTCCTCCCAAATCCGGCGAACATGCTGAATCGTGCGCCCGGATTTTACTTCATCTGGAAGTAAACAAAGAAGATCGTATGCGTTTATTTTTTGAAACGCTGGTCCAGCGGCGTAAGCTGGAGAAAGATTGCTGCAGGACAAAGCAGGAAAACGTAACTTTTGCGGCACGTCAGGAGACCGGAACGGCACCTGAGCCGTCACTGTAGAAGCGAACTGCGTAAGAAAATTCCCCCTGGGTTGAGGAGAAGCAATTGACGAAGGCAGATCTGGTCGACAAGGTAACCGAGCTGGGGGATTTAACCCGTCGCGACGGAGAGATCATTGTAGATCTGTTGTTTGACTCAGTGATCGGAGCGCTGAAGTCCGGAGACAAGATCGAGATCCGTGGATTTGGCAGCTTCCGGACACGCCAGCGCAACTCGCGTGTCGGTCGGAACCCGAAGACGGGTGCGAAGGTGGAAGTGCCGGCGAAGAAGGTTCCGTTCTTCAAGCCGTCGAAGGAGTTGCGGGACCTGATCAACCCGAAGGCCGCGACCGCAGGCACTGCGGCGGGTGAGGTCGATCCGCATCATCCGCCGGCTATGTAGGTTTTGGGGCTGGCACGATTGGCGGTTCGTGCGAAAGCCTCGCGCGGAGAGCGCGAACAACAGCGCAGCTTTTCGCGGTCAAGCTGCAAGTTGTTCGGGGGGAGCGCCGTTCCGGTTCTTCGCTCTCGGTGGCATTTTATTTCTGCAACGAATAAGCCGGAAAGCTCGTATGCTGTGTGGAACAACCCATGGCCTACGAAACGAACTCTACGACACCCGCCGTACGAACCACGCACCTTACCCGCCGCTTCCAGGAGTTTACGGCTGTCAATGACGTCAACCTGACGGTGGCGCCGGGGCAGTTTTTCGGCTTTTTAGGGCCGAACGGCGCCGGAAAATCGACCACCATCAAGATGTTGACCGGGCTGCTTGCTCCGACCAGCGGCTCGATCGAGATTCTGGGGCAGGACTTCCACGCGAAGACGGTCGAGCTGAAGCGGCAGTTGGGCGTGGTGCCCGAAGGGCTGGCGCTGTTTGGACGGCTGACCGCTCCGGAGTACCTGACCTTTGTGGGGCGGATGTATGGGCTGGATGCAGCGACGACCCGGCAGCGATCGGAAGAGCTGCTGGATTTTATGTCGCTGACGGCGGACTCGAAGAAGCTGGTGACGGACTTTTCGCACGGCATGCAGAAGAAACTGGCCCTGGCCGCGGCGGTGATCCACGGACCGCGCATCCTGTTTCTGGACGAGCCATTCGAGGGCGTCGACGCGATTGCCGCGGGCACGCTGAAGAACATGCTGCAGGGCATGATTGCGCGGGGTGCGACCATCTTCCTGACGTCGCATGTGCTCGAGATTGTGGAGCGGCTGTGTACGCACGTGGCCATTATCCAGAAGGGTTCGCTGGTGGCGCAGGGCTCGCTTGAGGAGCTGCGGGCGGGCGTGCAGGCGCAACACCCGGACTCCGGCCGGACGGAGAAGGCGACGCTCGAGGAGATCTTTCTGGATGTGCTTGGGCAGGGCCACTCGACCGGCGTGCCGGCGCCTGAGCAGGAGCTGTCATGGCTGGGCTAAACGACGTACCGCTGAACCTGCAACCGATTCCGGCGTCGCAGCAGTTTGCGGCGATTGCCTACCTGCGCTGGCGGCTGTTTGCGAATTCGTTCCGGCGCAAAGGCGGTAAGGGCGAGCTGGTGGCGCGGCTGATCGTGTATCCGATTGGGCTGCTCTTTCTATTTGGACCGACGATCGGCGCGGGCGCGGGCGCGTGGGCGTTCGTGCACTATGGCCGGCTAAATGGGCTGGGCGTTATCTACTGGGCGGTTACGGTGCTGCAGATCTTTGTCAGCATCAACCTTTCGCCGCAGGGCTTGAGCTTCGATTCGGAGTCGCTGATCCGCTTTCCGGTGACGTTTCCACGATACCTGACGGTGCGGCTCTTCCTGGGGCTGCTCAGTGCGTCGACGATTGTGGGCACGTGTGCGCTGCTGGCGGCGGCGGTGGGCGTGACCGTCGCGCGGCCGGACCTGGCGGGAATTGCGTTTGCCTCGGCGATTCTGCTGGCGATTACGAACATGCTGATGATCCGCATGGCGTTCGCGTGGATCGATCGCTGGCTTTCGACGCGGCGGGCGCGCGAGCTGTTCACCGGGCTGATCATCTTCTTTTCGATCGGCATTCAGTGGGTGAATATCAACTACAACCCGGGCTTCGCCTCGCACCACGACCACGGCGCGGCGCAACGGGCGAAGATACGGGCGGCGATCCACAGCTACCACGTGGCGCAGGCATATCTTGCACACTTCCCTGCCGGGCTGGCGGGCGTCTCGATTGAGAATGTGGCACACGGCGCGCTGGCGTATGCGGTTGGCAACCTGTTCGCGCTGGCTCTGTTTGGGGCTCTGTTTCTGGCCGTGTTTGCGTGGCGGATGCATGTGGAGTACCGGGGCGAGAGCCTGTCGGACTCAGGATCTGGTCCGGCTGTCGAGAGCAAGTCCGCGCCGTCGCGCGTTCGCCCTACGGAAGCCGCGGTGGCATCTGCTGTGCCGGTGCTCTCGCAGTCGCGGCCCGCGACGAAGCTTCCGCCGATTGTGGTGGCTTGCTTTTTGAAGGAGTGGATCTACATCCGTCGGAATACGACACAGTTTTTCGCGCTACTGGTGCCGCTGGCGATGGTCTTCCTGTTTGCGGGCCGGCTTTCGGCGAATCAGAGCTTCAGCGAATGGACGTTTCCGGCGGGCGTGGTCTATTCGACGCTGGCGATTGCCGCGCTGGCGTATAACTCGCTCGGGATGGATCAATCGGGAGTGCAGCTTTACTTCCTCGCGCCGATCGAGTTCCGCAGCGTGATGATCGCGAAGAACCTCTTCAGCTTTGCGCTGGTCTTGCTGGAGGCGCTGATCATCTATTGCGTGATCTGCTACGTTTCGACGCCGCCGCCCCTGCTCATTACCATCTCGACAGTGCTTTGGCTGGTGTTTGCGGTGCTGGCCAATGTGACTGCGGGTAATATCCGCTCGATCGTCGCGCCGAAGAAGATGGATCCGAGCAAGCTATCGCGCAAACAGACGTCGCAGTTGAGCGCGCTGCTGAGCGTGGGACTGGTGCTGGTGGTGAGCGCCGCCGGCTTCGGCGTGTTGTTCGCAGGCAAGGCGCTGGGTATGCCGTGGCTGCCGATTCCGATCTTCGTGGCGCTCGCGGCGGGCAGCTTCGCCCTCTACATCGCTGGGCTGAGCCGCGTGGACGCGCTGGCGATGAACAATCGCGAAAACCTGATCGAGGAGCTTTCGAAGGCGAGCTGAGCAAGGGCATTGTGGCGGTACGGAAGCCAGCGAGGGAGCCCGTGTGACATAGTGTTATGTCGAGAAGTAAATCGATATAGCCGGCACTGGAGAACCGAACCGTGATTGCTCGTCTGATGGCCGCGTTGGCCTTGCTCCTCCCCTTTTCGAATGTGATTTCAGCCCAGGCTCCGTCTGAGCCGGCCAGCTTCAAAACCGTGGTGTACATCCCGGTTGGCGTGGTCGTGAAGATGAAGGACCATGCGTGGCTGGAGAGCAGCTGGAAGCAGATTTCGAGCCAGGTACACGTCGACAAGGTGTATATCGAGACCTACCGCAGCCGGGTGCTGGCCGACGACGAGAATATCGAAGAGGTGAAAAAGTTCTTCACCGAGCATGGGGTTGAGATCGCGGGCGGGATCTGCTTTTCCGATAATGACAATGGGCAGTTCGCGTCGTTTACCTATACCAAGCCGGCAGACCGCGAGTACGTGAAGCATGTTTCGGAGTTCACGGCGAAGCACTTCGATGAGGTGATTCTGGATGACTTCTTCTTCGCTAACACGAAGACCGCGGCGGACATTGCGGCGAAAGGTACGGAGAGCTGGACGGATTTTCGGTTGAAGGAGATGGACGAGGTCTCGCGCGACCTCGTCGTCGGGCCGGCGCACGCGGCGAACCCGAAGCTGAAGATCATTATCAAGTTTCCGAACTGGTATGAGCACTTCCAGGGCAACGGGTACGACCTGGCCGAGGAGCCGAAGATCTTCGACGGCATCTACGCGGGCACCGAGACACGCGATCCGGTCGAGACCGACCAGGACCTGCAGCAGTACGAGGGGTACAACATCGTGCGGTACTTCACCAACATCGATCCCGGCCGCATGGGCGGGGGTTGGGTGGATACGTACGACGTTCGCTACGCGGACCGGTATGAAGAGCAGCTTTGGCTGACGGTGTTCGCAAAGGCGCACGAGATGACGCTGTTCAACTACATCGACCTGCTGAAGCCGGCGGCGGCGGGCGAGCGGCCTTGGAGCGCGGACAAGACCGATGTGGACTGGGCGAAGGTGATGAGCCGGTCGGGTGGGCAGCCGACGTTTGCCACGCTGGCGGGCGATGCGCTGGACCAGGTGAAGCCGATGGTGGCGAAGCTTGGAGCGCCGGTCGGCCTCGCGAGCTACCGGCCGTTTCATGCCACGGGCGAGGACTTTCTGCATAATTTTCTGGGGATGATCGGGATTCCAATCGACCTGTTCCCAACGTATCCGGCGGATGCCCAGACGATTTTGCTGACGGAGGCCGCGAAGGCCGACCCGCAGATCGTGAACGAGATGAAGCAGAGCCTGATGGCCGGAAAGACGGTTGTGATGACCAGCGGGCTGCTGCGGGCGCTCGAGGGGAGAGGTATCGAGGAAATCGTGGAGCTGCGCTACAACCCCTCGCCGGTGGGGGTGACGAGCTTTATTGGCGCGTTTGGGCCGGGTGCGGGGACCGCGCTGGGGACAACGGCGAAGCCGATCCTGTTTCCGCAGATTCGCTTCTACACGAACGACGCGTGGCCGGTGATTCGCGGGATCTCCGACGATAACCTGTTTCCGTTGCTGCTTTCGGACAACTACGGCTCGGGACATCTGTACGTGCTGACGGTGCCGGATAATCCGGCCGACCTGTACGAGCTGCCGGAGCCGACGCTGAATGCGCTGCGCAGCTACGTGATGGGCGGAGCACCGGTGCGGCTGGAGGCGCCGGCACGAGTGAGCCTGTTGACCTACGACAATGGCTCGCTGATCGTGGAGTCGTTCCGCGACCAGCCGGCGCAGGTAACGGTTCTCGCTGAAGCCGGCACCATGACGAACCTGCAGACGGGGGAGGTGCTCCGCGGGGTTGCGATTGCAGCAGGCCGGCACGAGGCGCATGGGCCGGAGAGCGGGGCGAAGATGGCTTTCAAGATGACGGTGCAGCCGCATAGCTATGTGGCGTTGCAGACGACGAAGTAGGAGCTTCACATTTAGCGAGTAAAGAGTAAAACAGCTAAGGCTTGGCGATGCCGATGATGCCCATGGCGCGGCCGGTGAAGCCCTGCTCGGCACGATGCGAGAAGTACTTGCGGCTGCCATCTGCGAGGCGGGTGCAAGCGGTGCATTCGCCTACGACGGTGATGGATTCGGGCGGGAGCCCGGCTGCGAGGAGCTGACGCCGATTGGCCTCGGCGAGGTCGAGGTGCAGACCGGTGTCTCGCTGGTCGAAGAGCTCCGGCGCGTAGGAGAAGGCAGCGTGGAACTGCTCGCGGACTTCGTCGCCGACGGTGTAGCAGCAGGCGCCGATCGCGGGGCCGACGGCGCCGATGAGGTCTTCGGCTTGCGAGCCGAAGTGGGACTGCACCTGGGCTACGCCTTTCTGGACCATGCCTGCGACGGTGCCGCGCCAGCCGGCGTGGAAGGCAGCGACGACCCGCAGGCGAACGTCGGCGACGAGGACGGGCACGCAATCCGCCGCCTGCACGCCGAGAAGAATGCCGGTTGCCGCGGTCATCAGGCCGTCGGCGTCCTGGAGGGCGCGGCCTTCGGAATCTCTCCAGTTGTTCGAGGCTGCTTCCACCAGGAGGACGGTGGTTCCGTGCACCTGGCGAACGGCGACGAGCGGAGGTTCCGGCTGGCCGGCGATGGCTTCGGCGGCGCGCCGGCGGTTCTCGCGGACAGCCTCGGGGGTATCGTCCCGGGTGAAGCCGAGATTGAGGTCGTGACCGCCGTAGACGGTGGAGACGCCTCCGACGCGGGTGGAAAAGCCATGCTTCAGCCAGCTGTAACGCTCCCACGCCGGAAGCCGCAGCAAACCGGCCGGTATATGATCGAACACCATACCTGCCAGTTTATCCTCACCACGAAGCCGCGTCTCCCTCGTCTAACCCTGCGTTGACGTTCGGGCCCGCTGGCGCTAAGTCGCGGAGATGGTGCACTTTATCTCCGCAAACGGGCCTATTCTCCTCAGATTCGCCAGGAATCTGCTGCACCCCCTCAGAACCACTTGCATCCTATTCGGGGGGTCTGTAACATACGCCTCTTGAAGACCATAGGAAACTTGAACCTTGCCTAAACTAAGTACTCACCTTCGTTCCCGCATCGGCAAAGTCTGCGTCGCGCTGACCGGCGCCACGGTTGCCGAAATGCTTGAGAAGGCTTCGGCCGCTGCCAAAGAGACGCCGTTCCTCGAGTTTCGCCTCGATTACCTGGACAAGCCTGCCGCTGCCCTGCCGAAACTGCGCGCGTTTCTGGCGGAAAACACCGCCGTCACCGCGATCGCCACCTGCCGCCGCGCAGAGAACGGCGGCAAGTTCGAAGGCACGCTCGCCGCTGAACTCGACATGCTGCTGAAGGCGGCCGCGCCGACCGCGCCGGGGGACGGGCAGACGGCGTTCCAGTTGGTCGACGTCGAACTCGAATCTGCCGAGGCCCTGAAGAAGGGCGGGCTGGCGAAGCTGCATGAGGCTGGCGTCGCGATCATCGTCTCGTACCACGACTTCAAGGAGACGAAGGACCTGGACGGCATCTACGAGCGCATGGCGCCCTACGATCCGGACTTCGTGAAGATCGTGCCCACGGCCAGGAACCTGACCGACAACGTGACGTTGATGCGGTTTATCGAGAAGATTAGCGACAACGCGGCGATCGTCGGAATCTGCATGGGCGACGCCGGAATTATCTCGCGGGTGCTTGGCCTGCGTGCCGGCTCGGCCTTTACCTTCGCCGCTGCGAACCAGGGCGACGAGACCGGGCCGGGCCAGATTGCAGCGCGAACGCTGGTCGAAACCTACCGGATCGAAGAGGTGGACGCGGCGACCAAGGTGTACGGCGTCGCGGGCAATCCGGTGAACAAGTCGCTTTCGCCCATCATGATGAACACGGCGTTTCGCCGCGAGACGGTGAACGCGGTGTACCTGGCGCTACAGACCGCGAAGATCGAGGACCTGGTTGGACTGATCGGGCAGATTCCGATCCACGGCGTCTCCGTGACGATGCCGCACAAGCAGGCGATCCTTCCCCACCTGGAGCATATGGACCCGCTCTCGCTGAAGATTGGCGCGGTGAACACGGTGAGCCGGGTGGAAGGCAAGCTGTACGGCTTCAACACCGATGTCGCAGGCATCGTCATCCCGCTTGAGAAGCGGCTGCCGCTGCGCGGGGCGAAGGTGCTGGTACTTGGCGCCGGCGGGTCGGCGCGGGCGGCTGTGTTCGGGCTGCGCGACAAGGGTGCGGAGGTGTTCCTCCTGAATCGCACTCCGGAGACCTCGGCGAAGCTGGCCAAGCAGTCGGGCGCGAAGGTGATCAAGCGCGAGGCGGTGCCGAAGACGAGCTTCGACGTGATCCTGAATGCGACGCCGGTCGGTATGGCGGGTAATCAGTCGCCGCAGATTCTTGGGGCAGACGACCTGAAGACGAAGATCGTCTTCGATCTCGTCTACAACCCGGTCGACACACCGCTGATCCGGTTGGCCCGGCAGCAGAGCCTGAACGTGATCACGGGCGTCGAAATGTTCGTGCAGCAGGGCGCGCGGCAGTTCGAAATATGGACCGGCAAGCCTGCACCGGAGGAAGAGATGTTGCGGGTGGTCATCCATGCGCTGAAGCAGCAGGCGGAGGCAGCTGTATCGGCTGCGCCGCCGGTGGCACCGGAAGCCGCAGCCGTGAAAAAGGCGAAGGCCAAGCAGGCTTCCTAAAGGAATGGGCTTTAACGCATCTGCAGGGATTGCAGGGCGCGGGCGCGGAAGACCGGGTATTTGTCCGCGAGCTTCAGCGCCTGCAGGCTCTCCTGGTCGCTGGCCGGGAGCTGCGTGCCCTGCTCGTCGCGTGGGTGCGTCTCCAACTCGTCGGCAAGCAGCGTCGCGAGGTACACCGCGGCGGAGCTGTCGAAGCCCGAGTGGGGTATGCGCTGCGGGCGATGATGGTGCGCCACAGCCTCCACGATCAGCCCGTTGATTCCCCAGAGGCCGAGCAGGTAGGCGCCCACCTCGGCATGCGATACGCCGAGCATCATCTCTTCGGCTTCAAAGCCGGCGCAGCCACGCTCCCGCGCGAAGTCCAGTGTTGCCGTGAACTCCGCCGGCATGCGGCTGGCGAACACCAGTTCTCCAACTCCGCTCAGCAACGCGGCGACGATGGCGACATCGCGCTCGCGATTGTTGAGCGGAAGCGCGCCGGCGATGCCGGCGGCCCGCTCCGCACGGCGGTGAAGACCTTCGATAAAGCCTTTGGGGATGCCCGGATCGGGCTCGAACAAGGTGAAGGTTTCCGCCGCGAGCACGAGGTTCTTAATGGTCTCCATGCCGAGATAGCCGACGGCGGTTGCGACGCTGGTCATGGTCTGCGCCAGGCCGAAGAAGCCGCTGTTCACAAGCTGCAGCACCTTGGCGACCATCCCAATATCCTGCTCCACGATGCCGGCAATCTCCGCAATGGACGAGTCCGGATTGCGCACGGCGAGGGCAAGCGCGGTGTAGGTGCGGGAGAGCGAGGGCAGCGCGCCGATGCGGCCAACTACCTCGCGCATCTCGGGCGTCGTGAAGCTGTCCTGCAGGATGAAGACACGTTCGAGGCTGGCGATGAGCTCTTTCTGGTGCAGCGGCTTCAGCAAGACGCGGTACGCCATGGAAGCAGCCCGCGTGGCGAGCGTCTGGTCGGCCTGGGCGGAGAGCAGCACGCGCGCGCACTGTGGCCAGCGCTCCCGGAGGAGCTGAAGCAGCGAGACGCCGTCAAGCCCAGGCATGCGCACGTCGGCGAGAACGACGTCGAAGTGGAGGGAGGCGCACGCGTCCAGCGCGGCCTCGCCCGAGGGCGCCAGGTGGATCTCCCAGCGATCGCGCTGGCCATCGAGCATCAGCCGGAAGCCGTCCAGGATTCGTTGTTCGTCGTCGACGATGAGGATTCGCTTCATAGGGGGTGGGCCGGCGAGACCGCTTGAGCGATCTGGAAAGCTCGAGCTGATTTTTCTATCGGCTGGAGTGCAGCGGGAGTGTAATGCGACAGAAATTTCGGACGAGCTGAGCGCATTTTTCCATTTTGAAACCTGCGCTGCCGCTCGCCGCAGGCGGCTCCGGGTTACTCTCATTAGAAGACCTTCAGCTTCCCAATAAGGAAACCCCCATGCCGCGTGCTTCGCGTGTCGTATGCGCACTCTTTGCGTTGCCGTTGTCGGTTGTGTTCGCCCAGACCCCGCAGTACCCCGCGCTGCCATCAGAGCTTCCGGCGAGCGTTGCGAACGCCGACAGCATCTCCAACTACACGCGGCGCGTCGAGATGATCCCGATGCGGGACGGCGTGCACCTGAACACAATCATCCTGATCCCGAAGGCAGTCACCGCGGAGCACAAGGCCGCGATCATCCTGACGCGGACGCCCTACAACGCCGTCGCGCTGACCACGAACGCGCAGTCGACGCATCTGGGCACCTCGCTATATGGGTACGACAATGCGACCGACGTGATTGTGCAGGGCGGCTACATCCGCGTGGTCCAGGATGTGCGCGGCAAGTATGGCTCCGAGGGCGACTACGTGATGAACCGGCCGTTCCGTGGCTCGCTGAACCCCACGCCCGTCGATCATGCGACCGATACGTACGACACCATCGACTGGCTGGTGAAGAATGTGCCGGAGACGAATGGGAGGGTCGGCATCATCGGCATCTCCTACGACGGGTTTACGACGCTGGCCGCGCTGGTGCATCCGCATCCCGCGCTGAAGGTGGCGGTGCCGATGAACCCGATGGTCGACGGCTGGCGGGGTGACGACTGGTTCCACAACGGCGCCTTTCGGCAGCAGAACGAGTCGTACATCTACGAACAGGATGGCGCGCGCGCCAACGACTACCACTGGCCGGTCTCGAACTACGACGACTACGCGATGTGGATGCGCGCGGGTTCCGCTGGAGCCCTCGCGAAGAAGCGAGGGCTGGACCAGATGGGCTTCTGGCGCAAGGTCGTCGCGCATCCGGCGTATGACTCCTTCTGGCAGGACCAGGCGGTCGACAAGATCCTTGCGGCGCAGTATGAGAAAGAACCGCCGACCGTGCCGACGATGCTGGTGCATTCGCTTTGGGATGCCGAGGACATCTACGGCGCCATGGCGGTGTACAAGGCGATCAAGCCGCTGGATAAGAACAACATGGTCTACCTGACGATGGGACCGTGGCACCATGGTGGCGCGATTGAAGATGGAACGAATCTGGGCACCGTCCGCTTCCCTGCCGACCCCAGCTACTGGTGGCGGCAGAATGTGCTTGCGCCGTTCCTCGCACGTTACCTGAAGGACGATACCGCAGCTCCCGCGGTCGCCCCTGTCACTGCCTACCAGTCCGGTGCCGACGACTGGCAGCGCCTGCAGTCCTGGCCGACTGCCAAGCCGACGACGAAGCTCTACCTTCATGCCGATGGGGCGCTCAGCTTCAACGCACCCACAGCGTCCGAAGCGCCCTCCACCTCCTATGTCTCCGACCCGGCGAAGCCTGTGCCGTATCGTTCGCGGCCGTCGCAGCCGATGGGTTACGACAACGGCATCACCTGGCCGAACTGGCTCGCCGACAACCAGATGGAGCAGTCCGGCCGCCCGGATGTGGCCGTCTTCACAACTGACGTTTTGACGACACCCGTGACGATCGCCGGCCAGCCGATCGCCAACCTGATCGCCGCGACCACCGGCACGGATGCCGACTGGGTGGTGAAGCTGATCGACGTCTACCCCGACGAAGTCGCCGACAACCCGAAGATGGGCGGCTACCAGCTGATGATCGCGGCCGACATCTTCCGCGGCCGCTATCGCGAGTCGCTCGCCGTGCCACACGCCATCCCGGCCAACACGCCCGAGACCTACCGCTTCGAGCTGCCGCCGGCGAACCACGTCTTCCTGTCCGGCCATCGCATCATGGTGCAGGTGCAGTCGTCGTGGTTCCCGCTGTACGACCGCAACCCGCAGACGTTTGTGCCCAACATCTTCTTCGCGCAGCCGGCGGATTACAAGGCCGCAACGCAGACCATCGAGCACTCGCCCGCGCAGGCTACCAGCATCGAGCTGCCCGTGGTGACCACCCCATAGAAAGCGCGTGGATCACGGTGCCGTCACCTGCAGCGCGTACGTCGCCGTATGCACCAGGAAGCCGTCTGTAGCGGTGAGCGTGACCGTGTACGCGCCAGCCGGCGTATAGCTTGCGTTCTTCGCCGGCAGCTTGCCAGAGCAGCCGGTAAGCCCCAGGCTTCCGCCGGCCAGCACGAAAGCCAGCGATATGAGCGTGAGCGGCGAATGCAGGCCGCGTCCGGCTCTGCGCCGCGCCAGCAGAAGCAGCAGCCCGGTGGCTGCGCCCGCGAGCCACATCCAGCCGCGACCACCGAAGCCCTCGTAGCCAACCACCGCGTACTCCGAGGGTGGTGACGATGGAGAGCGCGGTCTGCGTTGGCGACGACAGGCTGAAGGAGTTCGCCGCGAAGCTGCAGGTGGTGGCGGGGGCGTTGGTGCTGCAGCTGAGCGTGATGCCTGCGTTGTAGCCGGCGACGGGCGTGGCGGTCGTCTCGCTGCCGATCATCAGCCCCGACTCCACTTTGCCGGATGCAGGGGAGAGCGCGAAGGTGAAGTCGACTCCGTTGCCGTCCAGCGTCGTCGGGATGTTGCTCCCGACGGTCAGTGTGCCGGGGCGATCGCCGGTCGTCTTCGGCGTGAACGTGACGCTGATGGTGCAGCTTGCGCCGACGCCGAGCGTGGCGCCACAGTTGGTCGTCGCGGCGTAGTCGCCCGTCGTGTTCGGCGCCGGCACGGGCACGGCCCCGCTGGCGGCATTCGTAATCGACAGGGTCTGAGTCGCCGTCGAACCGACGTCGTGGCTGCCGAACTGGAGCGTTGAGCCGGAGAAGCTGAGGTCCGGGATGCCGGTTCCGGTCAGCGCCGCGGTGATGGACGGCCCGCTGGAGTTGACGGTGAGCGTGCCCGTCTGCGCGCCGAGCGTAGCGGGTTGAAAGTCGACCGCGATCTGACAGCTCGAGCCGCCCTGCACGTTCTGGCAGTTGTTTGAGAGCACGTTGAAACCGGCCGTAATCTCGGTGGTCGCGCTGGCCGGGAAGGTCGAGTTGTTGGTCCAGGTGAAGGTCTGCGACGCGCTCGCAAAACCCAGCGGCTCCGAGCCGAAGCTCGCCGAGGTGGGCGAAAGGGTAGGCTGTCCGCCGTTCGCCGTCAGCTCGAACAGCATGTACTCGAGCAGCTTCTCCTGGGCGGTCATCGCCGGCACCGGCCCGATGGGGTTGCCGCCGGCATCGCACGCCTGGCACTCGCACGGGAACTTGACGCCGCGCGGCGGAGTGACCGGGTTTTCGACGTGGTACTCGTTGAACAGGACGCGCCCGCACTGGTTGGCCGCGGCGACCGGTGCATCGTAGACGAACTGCATCACCGGGTTGCCGGCGGCAGCATCGTTGAGCGTGAGCCACGACTGCGTGGGCGCGATAACGCCGTTCAGGTCGTGGCGCAGCGTGGAGATATCCATCTGGCCGAGGGTGGTGGTGGCACCCACCAGTTGCAGCCACTGCGCCAGCGTCTCACCCTGCGCGAAGCTGACGTCGACGGTGGCGTAGCCATTGGGCGGTTGCGGCAGCCCCGTATCCCAGTTCGCAACGTCCGGCAGGTAGGGATTGTTCACCATGTAGTCCCAGCTGTAGTGGCTGGAGTAGACGCGACCGCCGGAGTTGGCGAAGTTCACGAAGTCCTGTAACTCGGCCTGGGTCTTTCCCTTGGAGGAGGGAGTGCCCTGACACGGCAGCATAATGACGTCGTAGGCGTTCGTCGCGGCGGGCGTTCCCATCAGGGTGCTCTCTGAAGGAGTCGCGGCATCGATCTGCGCCCCGGGCTCGTCCTCACCCTGGTAGAGGTTGATGCGGCCGGTGCCGGTAGGGTCGGTGAACTCACTGTCGGCAACGCCAATCTTCCGGAGAACGCATTCCACCTGATCGGCATTTCCAGTGGCGATGGCGATCTTGGGAATGTCGCCCTGGGTCTGGTTCTGCGGCATCTGCGCTGAGAATTGCGTGTTGACGCAGGCGGCCACGTTCGGGATCACCAGTTGCCGGCGCCAGCTGCCGGATTCGATCACCAGCGGGATGTTGGCACCGACCGGTACGTTCGAGATGGTGAACGTCCCGTCAACCGCGGTGGTTGTACCGACGAGTGGCGAACCGGACGGAGGCGCACCGGCGACCGGGCAGCTTACGCCGTCGGTGAAGGGCGCAGGCGTCGCATTCGGCACGAAGACGAGGACGTTGGGGAGCGGATCGATGCCGTTGGGGGTGTAGACGGTGCCGGTGATAGTCGTGGAACCGCCGCCGGGACAGCTTACCTGCTGGAGGCAAAGGCCGGTGCAGCTCGTCTGGGCTGAAGCGAATGGTGCAGCTCCGACTGCGAGCGCAAAGAGTGAAAAACCCAGAAGAAAACGCATGGTGGCCTCGTGAAAACGGTACACCAGGCCTGTTGAAATCTGAAGTTAAACTATGCGGCCGATGCGCGATGGCATCGGCCGTTTTGATGGATCGAATGGATGGTGGTACAGGGTGGAAAAGCTCACTTCTTCGCAAATGTCATAGCAAAGCCGGAGTGGAGCTAGACCGCCTTGCCTTCGGCTGAAGCGAGTTCCGATTCGGCCTTGTGGATGATCTCGTTGGCGTCTTCATACTTGCCGGGGTCGTCGCCGGCCTTCGACCAGAGCTCCTGCCCGTGCTTCAGGTCGGCTTCCGCGCCCGAACGGTCGATCTCTTCGGGGTGCATGGCCGTTTCGGCGAGGATGGTCACGCGCTCCGGCAGCACCTCGACGAAGCCCCACGCGACGAAGAACTTCTGCTCGCCGGCCGAACCGCCGTGCAGCCGAACTTCGCCGGCGCCGAGTTCCGCCAGCAGCGGCGCCGCGCCGTACAACGCCTCCAGATACCCGCTGGCCGACGGCAGCTCCACCGCATCCGCCGTCGCATCCAGCAGCACCCGGTCCGGCGTCACCAGCCGTACCGCCAACTTCCCGTCCTGTAACGCCTCTGCCATGTGTCCTTGCTTTCTACTCCCTACACCCTAGTCCCTACACCCTGTTCCTAGGCGTTCTGCTTCATCTTCTCCGCGGCAGCCTTCACGTCCTCGATGCCGCCCTTCAGGTAGAAGGCCTGCTCCGGGATGTCGTCGTATTTGCCCTCGATGACTTCCTTGAACGAACGCACCGTGTCTTCAACCTTGACGTACGCGCCGGGGATGCCGGTGAAGATTTCCGCGACGTGGAATGGCTGCGAGAGGAAGCGCTGCACTTTGCGGGCGCGGGCGACGGTGATCTTGTCCTCTTCCGAGAGCTCGTCGATACCGAGAATGGCGATGATGTCCTGCAGGTCCTTGTAGCGCTGAAGGATGCGCTTTACGCCCTGCGCAACGTCATAGTGCTCCTGGCCAACGACGCGCGGCGAAAGAATGCGCGAGGTGGAGGCAAGCGGGTCGACCGCCGGATAAATACCAAGCTCGGACAACGGACGCGAAAGCACGGTGGTCGCGTCCAGGTGGGCGAAGGTAGTGGCCGGCGCCGGGTCGGTCAAGTCGTCGGCCGGCACGTAAACGGCCTGCACGGACGTGATCGAACCCTTCTTGGTCGAGGTGATGCGCTCCTGCAGCTCGCCCATCTCGGTGGCGAGGTTCGGCTGGTAACCCACGGCTGAAGGCATACGGCCAAGCAGCGTCGATACCTCGGAACCGGCCTGCGTGAAGCGAAAGATGTTGTCGATGAAGAGCAGCGTATCCGCACCCTCTTCGTCGCGGAAGTATTCCGCAACGGTCAGCCCTGTGAGGGCGACACGGAGACGCGCTCCTGGCGGCTCGGTCATCTGGCCGTAGATCAGCGCGGCTTTGCTCTTGTTGAAGTCGTGGATGTCGATGACGCCGGACTCCTGGAACTCGTGCCAGAGGTCGTTGCCCTCGCGGGTGCGCTCGCCGACGCCGGCGAAGACGGAGTAACCGCCGTGCTGCTGGGCGACGTTGTTGATGAGCTCCTGGATGATGACGGTCTTGCCGACGCCGGCGCCGCCGAACAGGCCGATCTTGCCGCCCTTCAAGAACGGCTGGATCAGGTCGATGACCTTGATGCCGGTCTCGAACATCTCTTCGGAGGTCGACTGCTCGTCGAACGCGGGGGCCGAACGGTGAATCGGCATGTGCACCTTGGCGTTCACGGGGCCGAGCTCATCCACAGGCTCCCCGAGCACGTTGAGCACCCGCCCAAGCGTCTCGCGACCCACCGGCACCATGATGCCGTTGCCCGTATCGTGCGCATTCATCCCGCGAACCATGCCCTCGGTCGCGACCATCGCGATGCAGCGCACACGGCCTTCGCCAAGGTGCTGCTGCACTTCCACGACGACGTCGAGCGGCGTCGGAACGTCGAAGCCTTCGCTCGTAATGCGCAGCGCCTGGAAGATCGGCGGCATGTGCTGTTCATCGAACTGGACGTCAACGGCCGGTCCGCTAATCGATATTACTTTTCCGATATTCTCTGCCATAACTTTTTCTGCGCTCCAAACCCTTCCCTACTGAACGTGTTCGCGAAGCATCCGGTCCATCTTTCCATCCGAATCGGCAAACATTCCTAGCATTCTCTTCTTTAACGGATCAGTGCCTGGCATATTCCAGACCTTTTGCTCATTTTCAGCGGCCTCAAGTTGTGTTTCGACCAGCATCGTCAGTCTTGAGTCGTACTCAGTAATCGCCTGCCTCTTGCACTTTGCTACTGCTTCCTCGGCCACTGCCACTTGCTCTCGGTAAGCGCTACCGCCTCGCCCTTGAAAACTTCTTAGCGATTCAACCTGTTCCAGCGCGGTGTGAATATCGTTCTTCTCAAAGGGCGTAATCCAGCTTCCCCAAATCAACAATCCAACAGACAAAAGACCACTAAACCCAAAGATAATGCCGAGCGCGATCGCGATTCTCGCAATCGACACTTTCTTCATAGCGCAGCCGCTCCACTTACAATTTCAATAATTTCTTTGGTGATCGCCGCCTGGCGCACACGGTTCATGGTCAGCGACAGCGAATCGATCAAGTCGCCGGCGTTCTTCGTCGCCGCATCAGTAGCCGTCATGCGCGCGGCGTGCTCCGCCGCGATAGATTCGAGCAGCGCATGGAAGATCTGGGTGGTGACGTAGCGCGGAAGCAGGTGCGAGAACAGCTCCTCGGGGGTCTGGTCGAAGATGTAGTCGACATCCGCGGTGCCGAACTTCTTGGCCTCGCGATCCATCTCCGTCGTATCCGGTGCGTGAACCTCGATGCCCTCGGATTCAGCGGCGCGGATCGCTGCGTCGCGCTGCTCCTCCGTCATCTCTTCGGCGGATTCGATGTTATGACCACCCAGTTTCAGGATGGGCAGCAGCTTCTCGACCACGATGCGCTGCGAGAGCACCGACTTGAACTCGTTGTAGACGATATAGACCGAGTCAATCTCCGCCCGCTCGTAGCGCGTGATGATGGAGCGAGCCATCTCGTTCACGTCCTCGAAGCTGGACTTGAGCAGCAGGTCTGCGTGCTCGGCGGCAACTTCGATCTTCTGTTCGCGATGACGAATCTCCTCGTAGTGCACCGAGAGATCGTTGTCGTAGCGCTCTTCGGTTTTCTCGTAGTTCGCCGCCGCGTATTTGCGCTTGTAGAAGCCGATCGCTTTCTTGCCCACGGGTTCGAGGTCGACGTTCTGACCCTTGCCGGAGCGGGCGTCGATGAACTTCTGCGCCGCCTTGCCGACGTTCGAGTTGAAGCCGCCCGCAAAGCCCTTGTCGCCGGCGATGACGATCAGCAGAACGCTCTTCTCCTCGCGCTCGACAAGCAGCGGATGCCGAATCTCGCCCGTCTCCGGGTTGTAGAGGTCGGTGCGCCGCACCAGCGATTCGAGCACGTTGACGATCATCTCCGCGTACGGCCGCGCCTGCATCGCACGCTCCTGCGCGCGCCGCAGCTTCGCCGCCGAGACCATCTTCATGGCCTTGGTGATCTGCCGCGTGTTCTTCACACTGCGAATGCGGCGCCGTAGATCGAGTACGTTTGCCATGGTTTACTTGTTACCCACCATCGCGGTCGCGTTCGTCGCTTCGGAGCCCTTAGTCGCGTCGGAGGCCTTGGCAACCTGATTCTGCTTCTCCTTCAAGCTGGCGAGAAAGCCCTGCTTGTAGTCCTTGATCGCGTCCGTGAGCTGCTTGCGCAACTCGTCGTCGAGCGCCTTCTTGCTCGCAATCGTGGTGAGGATCTCCGGGCGCTGCGACTCAAGATACGGGTAGTAGCCGTCTTCGAAGGCGCGCAGATCCTTGACCTCAACATCGTCCAGCAGGCTATTGACGCCGGCGAAGAGGATCGCAACCTGCTTCTCCATCGAGAGCGGCTGGAACTGCGGCTGCTTGAGCAGTTCGACCAGGCGCGAACCCTTGTTGAGCTGGTTCTGCGTCACCTTGTCGAGGTCCGAACCGAACTGCGAGAAGGCCGCGAGCTCGCGGTACTGGGCGAGGTCGAGCTTCAGCGTCGCGCCCACCTGCTTGGTCGCCTTGACCGCAGCGGAGAAGCCGACGCGCGAGACCGAAAGACCGACGTTGACCGCGGGACGAACGCCCGAGTTGAAGAGGTCCGTCTCGACGAAGATCTGGCCATCCGTGATCGAAATCACGTTCGTCGGAATGTACGCCGAAACGTCGCCGGCCTGCGTCTCGATAATCGGCAGCGCGGTCAGCGAACCTCCGCCCAGCTTGTCCGACACCTTGGCGCTGCGCTCAAGCAGACGGGAATGCAGGTAGAAGACGTCGCCGGGGTACGCCTCGCGCCCTGGCGGACGGCGGAGCAGCAAGGATATCTCGCGATAGCTGGCCGCGTGCTTCGAAAGGTCGTCGTAGATGATCAGCGCGTGCTTGCCGTTATCGCGGAAGTACTCGCCCATCGCGGTCGCCGCAAAGGGAGCGAGGTACTGCATCGGCGCCGGCTCGGACGCGGTGGCGGCGACGACGATGGTATAGGCCATCGCGCCGTAGCTCTCAAGCGTCTGCACAACCTGAGCAACGGAGCTGCGCTTCTGGCCGACGGCGCAGTAGATGCAGATCAGGTTGTTCTTCGCCGAGTTGATGATGGTGTCGAGCGCGATCGCGGTCTTGCCGGTCTGACGGTCGCCGATCAGCAGCTCGCGCTGGCCGCGGCCGATCGGGATCATCGTGTCGATGGCCTTGATACCGGTCTGCATCGGTTCTTTCACGCTCTGGCGATCGATGACGCCGGGGGCGAGACGCTCAACCGGCAGCGTCTGCGTGGTGTTGATGGGGCCCTTGTCGTCAATGGGCTGGCCGAGCGCGTTCACCACGCGTCCGATCAGTGCCTCGCCGACCGGCACGGACATGATCTTGCCGGTGCGCTTCACCTGCTCGCCCTCGCGCAGTTCAGCGAAGTCGCCCAGTAGCACCGCGCCCACCTGATCTTCGTCCAGGTTCATGGCGAGTCCGGCCACGCCGTGCGGGAACTCAATCAGCTCACCGGCCATCACCTTGTCCAGCCCGTGCACGCGCGCGATCCCGTCGCCCAGCGACACGATCGTTCCCACTTCATCCACCTGCACGCGCTGCTCATAGTTGGCGATCTTCTGCTCAAGCAGTGCGGTTATCTCGTCAGCCTTCATCGTTGCCATAACTCGTCTCGATCCTGTCTGCGGCCGCGCCGCACTTCCACGCTGCTAGACGCCTACCAGCGCCTGTTTCATCTGTTCCAACTGCGTCCGCACCGACCCGTCGTACACGGTCGAACCGATCTTTACCACCGCGCCGCCCAGCAGCGTGGGGTCCAACGAATACGCAATCCGAACCTTGGTGCCGGCCAGCTTCGCAACCTGCGCAGCAAGCTCCGACCGGTCCTCGTCGTTCAGCTCGTGCACGGTGCTCACCTCAGCCTCGGTCACGCCCAGGTCGGTATCCGCAACCTGATCATACGCGGTGAGGATACCGTTCAGCTCGTGCAGGCGCTGGTGGTCCATGACGATCGCGAGAAAATTCCGCACTTCGCGATACATCCCATTGCGCTCCGCAATCGCGTCCAGCACGGAGAGCTTCTGCTCGCTCGGAATGGACGGATCCATGAGGATCTCGCGCAGAGGATGGCTCGCGTCGAACAGGTCCGCAAAGTCCTTCATCTGCTGCCGCGCGGCCAGCAGGTCGAGCCCCTTGTCGGTGGCTACCGCGGCAAACGCGTGGGCATAACGGTGGGCGACAACTCCTGCATCCGCCATTAGTTTTGCCCGCCTTTGTTTTCGCTCAGACGCTGTGCAAAGTTCTTGACCAGCAGACGATCCGTCTCCGCCGTAATCACCAGGCGCCGGGCTGCCTGCTCCACCGCAAGGCCTGCCGCATACTGCTGCAACTGGCGCTGCGCCTGTTGCGTGGCCGAGGCAATCTCCTGCTCGGCAGAGGCCAGAATCTTGCTCTTCTCCTCTTCAGCCGCCGCACGGAAACGCTGCTCTTCGCCGATGGCGTCGCGTTCGGCCTGCGACTTCATCTCGGTAATCTGCTCATCGAGCTTCGCCAGACGATCTTCTACGCTGTTCAGCCGCACGCTGGCCTCTTCGGTCGCCGAACGAGCGTCTGAAAGCTCCTTCTGCAGCGCCGAGGTACGGTCGCGGAACATCTTCGGCAGTGTCTTCACCAACGCCCAAAGCAGCAGCAAAGCGAGCACAGCGAAGTTCAGATACTCGAACACCAGCGCCGCGGTCTCGGTGCTCATACCGAGCTTGTGACCGATCATCGCAACCATCTTCGAGTGCTTGTACTGCGCGCCCTCGTCGAGTTCCTGCTCGGACTCCTTGCCCTCCTGCGTGGCCAGCGGCGACGCCTGCGCGCCACTCGCCTGCGTCGTCGCAGCCGGCTGCGACTGCTCCTGCGCCCGCAGAACGTTGCCCGGGGCGAGCAACGCCAGACCAAGAATCGCAACCGAAACAATCTTCTTCGTCACTCCGAAACTCTTCATTGCGCGGCCTCCGTTCCCGCCACGCCCGCGGGTAGTACCGCCCGCAGAATCTTCGCGCTCAACTCGCCACTCATCGATTCGATCTGCGCCCGCGCCTCGCCCGTCGAGCGCTCGAGCTCGGCCTTGGCGCCGCTGACCTTCGCCGCGGTGATGGCACGTGCCTCCGCCAACATCGCCTCGCGCTCGGCCGCCCACTTCGCCAGGCGCTTGTCGCGCGCCGCATAGATCTCCGCACGTGCTGCACGCAGCTTGTCTTCGAAAACGGCAGTTTCGGCCTCGGCCGCGCTCATCGCGCTGCGTGCCTGCTCCACCGCACCCGACGTGCGCTTGCGCCGCTCGGCGAGCACCGCATCGAGCGGCCGCCGGACAAGAAACCCGTAGGCGACGACCAGAACGATGAAGAAGACCATCGTCGGCACCGCGCCAAGCAGAAGTCCACCAATTTTTATCGCTATTGCATCCATGAATGGGAGGGCAGTGCGGGAGCACTGCCGGAAACCTCAAAACCCTCTGCCGCACACACTCTCGCGCCCGGCGGTATTTGCTGCTTTAGACTGCGTCGAATACCTCTAAGTTTTAGCAAACGAAGGGGGCAGTGTCAAACCAACAAACCGCTAATCGAACTACCCGAACGGTTATCGCACTCTCCGTCCGAGGGCACGCAGGGCCTCCCGGAGGGCGCTGCTCCGCGCTCTTCGAGAACGACGACCCGAAGAAGATAGTGCCGCACCCTCCCACTCGGCGTCCCGGGCGAAGCGTGGGGTTTCATGCTCCTACGCGATTGTCAGGTCCTACTCTTTAGCTATTCGCGCCGACCGGCTCTCCCGCGGAACCTGCGCCCGCGGAGACCGCGCCGCGTGGCTCAGGCCGCCCATCCGGGTGAATTCCCGCGCGGCCGCTCACCACCGTTGAAATCGCGTGCTTGAAGATCAATTGCTCCTGGCTGTTGTTCTCCAGCAGCACCGAATACTTGTCGAACGAACGAATCTTGCCCGTCAGCTTGACGCCGCTCACGAGGTAAATGGTGATGGGGCTCTTGTCCTTGCGAACGGTGTTCAGAAAAGTATCCTGAATATTCTGTGCCGGCTTTGAATCCATAAGTGCCGATCTCCTCTTATCTTGTACTCACCTGCCATTAGACGCTTCAAACGGAGTGCTCGTATGCTCGTTGCGTTCCCGGAAAGCTTTGGGGAGTGCCGGGAAATAAAGAACGAATGAAAACGTTGTCGATCAGACTGCACGAACACCACAACGTTACGAGCATCCCTGACAAACTTCAAGTTTGGACCGCTATCTCCTAGATTCCGCGCAAGCCGTCACACGCAAATAGGATGCGGAACGGAAGCGAGAACAAAAGTCCAAGCCTTTTGCGACCTTCCCACAGTCCGGCCCCCTGATCCGAGAGTTCTTGCCGTCTTCCTCCCTGCCCTTCCCTGCTGGCCTTTACTTCTGCCTTAAGATGGTTGGGTGGCTACTCTCTCCGCACCCTCCGCGCAAGCCGTCCCATTCCTCGATTTCTCCCGCCAGTTCGCCCAGATCCGCGACGAGGTGATGGCCGCCATCGAGCAAGTCTGCACGTCGCAGCGATTCATCCTCGGCCCGCAGGTCGCGGAGTTCGAGGCCCAGGCCCGCGCCGCAACCCAGGCCAACTTCGCAGTCGGCTGCGCCAGCGGCACCGACGCGCTGTGGCTCGCGCTCGCCGCGGCCGGCATCGGCGACAGCGCGGGTTCCATGCGCGCGACGGTTCAGGACGCTGTCATCACCAGCCCCTTCAGCTTCTTCGCTTCCGCCTCGTGCATCCTGCGCGCGGGTGCCCGGCCGGTCTTCGCGGATATCGACCCGCTCACCTTCAACCTCTCGCCTGCCACGGTCGCAGAGGTGCTCCAGCAACACGCTGAGGAGGTGAAAGCCATCCTGCCCGTGCACCTCTACGGCCAGTGTGCGGACTTCGACGCATTTCAGTCGCTGCAAAACCAGCACCCGCACCTCGCACTGATCGAAGATGCCGCGCAAGCTTGGGGCGCAACCTGGAATGGCGTACCCGCCGGCGCGCTCGGCGACGCGGCCGCTTTCAGCTTCTATCCGACCAAAAATCTCTCCGCCTTCGGCGATGCCGGCCTGCTCACCACGCGGTCGTCGCAGCTCGACGAGCACGCCCGCTCACTGCGCGCCCACGGCATGACCCGCCGCTACTACCACGATGAAGTCGGCTGGAACTCGCGGCTCGATACCCTGCAGGCAGCCGTCCTGCAGGTGAAACTCCGCTATCTCCCTCAATGGAATCAACAGCGCCGCACCCTGGCTGCGCGCTATAACGAGCTGTTCCTCGCCATCGGCATCGGTGTCCAAACCTCGCCCGGGTCACCCAGAACCATTGCTGACGGAGTCGTCCTGCCGTACACGCACCCGCGCGCGCAGCACGTCTTCCACCAGTACGTGGTTCGCGCTCCGCGCCGCGACGACCTGCGCGCGCATCTTGTCCGCGAAAACATCGGTAGCGAAGTTTATTACCCGCTGTGCCTGCACCAGCAGGATGCGCTCCGCGACCTCGGCTATTCGACCGGCGACTTTCCAGAAGCCGAACGCGCCGCCGCCGAGGTCCTCGCGCTGCCGATGTACCCGGAGCTGCGCGACGACGAACAACAGACGATCGTGGATTCGATTCGCCGCTTTTACGCCTAAAAACGTGTCCTGCCGGACGGGCACGCTGCGCGCGGGCGGGCGTTCACACGCCCTCTTATAGCTTCGCGTTGGTCCTCCCGTTGGTCGGCGCGTCAGCTCGTGCCGACCAACGGGAGGACCAACGCGAAGCCCAAGGCCGCACGAAGTGCTCCCCGCGCGGGATGAGCGCGCTTTTAGCGCCTCTTCTTGCCTTTCTTTTCCTTCTCAGGCTCCGGATGCGCCTCTTCGACCGGCACCGCCCCGACCGGCGCAACGCTTCGCACCAGGTTGCCTTCCAGGCGATACGTCTTCGTCACCGTCTTGCCGGGGATCATCTCGCCCGTCTTCGGGTCCGCCACCACGGGCGGCGCGTCCGCCGTCAGCACCTGGTAGCTGAACGCCGGCAGCACATCCTGCGCCACCGGGCTCTTGCCGTACGGGTCCTTCATGGTCGTCACCTTCACCGGCAGATAGCCTTCGATGTTCTTCTCGCGAAACGCCGTCTCGTACCGATGGTGCTGCAGACTCCAGGTAAACACGCGCACCTGGTCGAAGTCATACGGCAGCCCTGACTTGTACGAGTTCATTACGGTTACGTACTCCGGAATGTCTTTCAAGTCGGTCGGCGCGCCCTCGTCATGCACCGTCGTCAGCACGTACGCCCCCACAAACTTCTGCCCCTCGGAGTAGCGCGTCAGCGTATCCGGCGCGTCCACATCGAGCATTCTCCCGAAGAGCCAACCCGTGTGCCCCTGCGAATCGCGCACCAGCCACCAGTCCTCGAGCACTGGAGGTGCAGGCGCCGCGGTGACCTTCGACGGGTCAATCTTCTCCGCCGCCTGCGTACCGGGCGCCTGCGGAATCGCCCTTTGCTGCGCGCGCACCGCGGAGGCACCCGTAACCGGCTTCGCCACGGTCGCGCGCTTCAGCAGCTTCAGCTTCTCGCCCTCGGGCAGCAGGTAGAAGTGCTCCGTCTCGCGCCCCGGAGCGATGTGCATGTACACCTCGTCGCGGGTGACGCCGCCGGCGATTTCGGGATCGTTCTTGTGCTGCTCCTTCATCTGGTCGAAGGCGGCTACCGTTTCGGGCGTCGCCACGACACGCTCCTCGATCCAGCCGATCTGGCCCTTGTCGGTCTGCACCTTCAGGAAGTGGCGTCCGTGATCCAGCACCTTCAACTTCTCGCCGTTTTGCACCTCCGCGACCCGGTTCGAGACGGCAGCGACCCGATCGCGCAGGTATCCCTGCTTCGAGGTGACAAAGACGTACGAGCTATCCGCCTTGGACTTGCCGTGCGAACACCCGATCGTTGCCACGGCCAAGACCACTCCGCCAATCGTAGCCAGGGCCACGCGGCGCACTACCGAAGCACGAAAAACCGATGCTGAATTCAATCTCAAAGTCGAAAACGTCCCATTCACGAGCCTACCATCCGGCGCGGGCCCGCATCATGTATCGGATGCGAACCGAGCGTCAATGGGTCGTCGCTACCGCCACCGATCCAATGGTCCCGCTGCCATTGGCGTAGGTCGCCAGCGCATCCAGCTGGCCCGTGTTCAAGGCGTCAAACCCGTACAGCGTCAGATCGCTGGTTCCGGAGCCGCCATTGGCCGCCGCAATCACGTACTTGCCGGAGTTATCGAGCGCAAGCGACGTCACGCCGGAGCTGCTGTCGTACGGCGAACCGGTAAGCGCCGTCAGCGCCCCGCTGGCAACCGAGTAACCGGAGATCGTGTCGTCCGAGAAGTTTGCCGTGTACAGGTCCGTCCCGCCCGAGTTCAGCACCAGCGACTTCACCGCGTTGCCGCTGGCCACCGTGCTCACCTGTGCCAGCGCACCCGCACTGCTTACCGTGTAGGTCACGACGGACCCCGTTCCCGCCGCCAACCCGTACCGCGAGATGTAGGCGAACGAGCTTGTGGGGTCGAATAGCAGGTAGTTGTCCTCACTACCGGTAGCCTCGGCCAGCACGGATGAGGTTCCGACCGCGCCGGACGACTGCGTGAACGGGAAGATGTAGTCTCCACTTTCGCCCAGCGCGATGCCCAGAAACGCGCCGCTTGGCGCGTAGTGAAGACTCGAGGTGACCAGTGACGTGGTGCTGCTCAGGGGGATGGTCACGCTGGTCTGCAACGTCAGCAGGCAGCTGGAGGTATTGATGGAGAAGATATTCAGCACCGGGTTCGTGCCCGTTACCTGCGAAAGCGCGGCAAGATAGGTGCCGTTCGGCGAGGTATCCATGGCGATGTAGTCCGTCACTACCGTGCCGCCGTAGCCGCCGGAGGTCTGCTCGGTCAAAGCGCCGCTTGATCCAATCGCGTAGCAGTAGATCGCAGTCGAACCGCCGACAAACAGGAAGGTGTTGGCGCGGCTAACGGTCGCCGAGAACGCGCTGCCCGGGCTGACTGGATTCCCGGAGATGGCGGTCAAGGCACCCGAACCCACCGAAAAGGCGCTGACGGTCGAGTTCGAATTCACCGAGTAAGCGTAATCGGCGCCCGAGCTGGAGGTCGAACTCGAGGTCCCGCTTGGATCCTGGAAAAACCCTGCCCCGAAGCTACCGCAGCCCATCAGAAACATCGCCCCGCACAACGCTGCCGCGCACGCCCCACGCCCTACCAGGTTCCTGATCATCGCCGTCCTTATCGTTAGCTCGTCGCTTGTCACTTCGACGGTTCATTCCGGCAAACGGCTTCACCCCTCCATCGTAAATCCACCGTGCGAAAACGGACTATCCGAGCCCCACGACCACGGTCAGCCCCTCCACCTCGTCGATGGCCACCTCGCGCCTGTACCGCCGCACCCCACCGCGCAGCACCTTCTTCGATTCGTACATGGCCAGGTCCGCGCTGCGCAGCAGCTCCGTCACCGTGTCGCCGTCGCCCGGAAAGACTGCGACCCCGATGCTCGCGGACATCATTACGTGCGTGCTCTTGATTTCGACCGGCCGGCAAACTGCTTTCAAAATCTTGTGCGCCACCCGCTCGGCGTGCTCGCCACTCGTAACCCCGACGAGCACGACCGCGAACTCATCCCCACCCAGCCGGGCCACCGTGTCCACCTTGCGCACGGCACCCGTTACCCGCTGCGCCAGCGCGCACAACATGGCATCGCCGGCATCATGCCCCAGCGTGTCGTTCACCGGCTTGAAGTTGTCCAGATCCAGCAGCAGCAAGCCGATGCAGTCGCCGCTGCGGCGCGAGCTCTCGATCGCCCTCTCCGCTCGTTCCTGAAACCATGCCCGATTCGGCACCCCGGTCAGCGAGTCGTGATGCGCCAGATGACGAAAACGCCGCTCGCTCTCCTTCAGCTCCTGCGTCCTCTGCTCCACCTGCCGGCGCAGCAGCATCACCCAGCCGAAGACCGCGAGCGTGACGAGCATGGCGCACCCCATAGCCAGAATCGTATGCGCCGGTGTCCACCACGAAGGAGTGCGAACCACCGCCACGTCAGCCGCGGAGCGCATCATCAGCCGGAACGACGCAATCTTCTGCGCGCTCGTCCAATCCTCCCCCACCCGCGCATCCACCTGGTTCTCACACACTCCCACCACGCGGACGTAGCTGCCGATACGCCACTTGTCGCGAAGCGCGGCGCCGCCATCGTCGGCCGCCAGCATCGCATCGAAGACCGTCTGGTCGGAACGGATCGTCAGGTGCAAGACCTTTCCATCCGAGCTCAGCCCGACAAGCTCTCCTTCCACCCGGACCAACTGCCCGGATTCATCCCCGCTCAGAGCCTCCTGCGCGCTCACCGGCCGCTCCATCAGCAGCGGCGCGGTCTCCGCATCGCTGGGCCGAACCATGGGATCCATCAGCGCGGGGATTGCCGCCGCAAACAGCGGGTACCCAACCAGGTCGATCCGGGTTCCAACCGGATACGGGTCGGAAATCGAAGTCTGAACGCAGATGCCACCCGTCGCATCCTGTACGCAGAGCAGGCGTCCCGGCCACTGGAGCGTCACACGCCCGCGAATGTGCATTCGGTCCGACAGCCTGGAGTGAAGATCGAACTGCGCAAGCTGGTCGAGGGTGCGGACCGGCAACGCATAAGCGTCACCCTTCGGCAGCCGCAGCACGCGCACGTCAGCCATGGAGGAGATGAAGAGATGCGAGCCGGTCATCTGTCTCCGCTTGTTGTATTCGACTCCCGCAACCCCCCGCACCCGCACCGTCGCATCGATCAGCCGGTCGTAATCCACGCCCGGCTGCACATCCAATAATCCAGCGATCGGTCCGTCACGCGTGGCAATGCGCAGCGAGACCATGTGGCCCGCGCGCGAGGTCGATCGCACCAGGCCCTCAACCGAGACCAGGCGGGAGTCGAACGCGCCGGTCGCGATCTCGCTAACCTTCACCTCGGGCGCGCGTATGGCAACGTGCGACTCGTTCAGAACGCGAAGGTGGCCTTCCTGAACAATCGGTGCGAAGTCGCCCGGATTCGTTACCCCTGTTACCTCAACCAGCGTGCCCGCCTTCACCGGCAGCCAGGGAACCAACGGCACCTTGACGTAGATTCCTCCCGTCGCGTCCTGCACGAAGAGGCTGTTGCTCTGCGGGTCGTAGTAGGAGACCTCGGCACGAAAACGCACCGGACGCGCCTGCCTGGCCTGCTCGGACGTCATCGAATGCGCGGCGCCCGCGCTTGTTACCGCGGCGGCTTTCTGCGCGGAGGCCACGCTGCCGGCGCACAGCGGCATCGCGCTCAGCACCAGAGCACAGCGGAGCAGCCCGCTCCCACGACGCATTTGCCTGCTCCCCGTCTGTTGCCTGCGCGTCATCCTCAAGGCTCTCCGTGAACGATTCGTTCTCGAAGCCTATCGGCATATTGCCGCGGAGATTCAGAAGTGTCCGTCGCAGGCTGCCGCCGCGGTGTCGTCCGGCCCCGGCAATTCTTGAGAACTTCCCCTTCCGCCACGCAACAAAGGTGCCTTCAGAGACCCTGCGCCAAGGCCACAGGTCGCGGCTCAGGCACGGTTTTCGGCATGGACGAGACCCAGGCCAGAAGCGGCATGGCGGCCGGCGAACACGCACGAAACGTGCGATGAAGGCCATCCGTCTCCAGGTATTCGAACGCCCAGCGGTGCCGCTCGAAGAGCGCCTCCAGGGCACTTGCGTTCTTTTCCGCGTAATGCAGCTCACCCACCAGATAAACCGGACCGGTCGCGCGCGGGACGAAGTGATCCAGAACCGCAATTTCCATGCCTTCGATGTCAAGCTTGATCAGAATCCGCCTGGAGTCACCCTCCTTGATCACCTCATCGAGCGTGTAAACCCGCATCTCGCTCACGCTCTGATACGGCTTGGCCGGGTCGAAGCTACTGTCGATCGAACCGCGCACGTAAAACGGGATCACCGACGGCGTGCCACCTAGGCATCCGGGAAAGATCTCTGCCTCGATGGCGTTTAGCCCAAGATGCTTGCGGATCTGCTGCAGGTTCCGGGGCATCGGCTCCACAATCGCAATCTCGCACTGCGCCCGGTTGCGCGAACGCATCAGGCCGGTCGCCCACAAGCTGAAGAGCCCAATGTTCGATCCGGCGTCGACGACGAGATCGGGCTCAAACTCCGGGTCCAGCTGATAGCAGTCCCGCAGGGCGAGCTCATAAAACGTGTAGCAGTCGTTTTCGACATCCGACAAGCGAATCAAGCACTTCAATCTCTGGTTTCCGCAAGCATACTCAATCTCAACCCCGCCGTCGCGAACGAATGGCCGGAGCAGGGCAAGGCAGATCGGACGCAGTTGCGGCCGTGAAACGGAAGCCGCAAGCAAAAGCATCTTGCCTACGCTGAAGGGAGATCCAATCCGAACGATCCCACGTACATTGTCAAACGCCATCCGCAAACCGCCTCTATCTCGCCGAACCTACGATATCGTGCTTTCATCGACTTGCGAATAAAATCGCGAACTCTGGGGTCCAGAGTCTCACCCGCTCGACACGGAACTCAGTTCGGCCGCTCTCGATCCTTCCGCCCTGCAAAGCGCCCGTCAATCGGCTTCCTCACGTCAGCCTTCTCGCCCTCTTCGCGCCACTCCGTGATCTCGTCTTCACCCAGCTTCCAGCAGAGCATCACGGTGCGGCCTTCGAGCAGGCACGGAAATTCCAGGCCACCCTCTTCGTGCTCCGAGACCTCCACGCCGATCTCGGTAATCTCCTCAATGTGCGACCTCGCCTCCTGCATCGCCTTCTCGCGCTCGGCCCGGCGTCGCGCCGCAGCCGGCACGTCGACATGCAGCCCGCCCGAGAGGAAGATGCGCTGGCTCAGCTCCTGCATCTCGCTTTCAAGCTCGCCGGCGCGCAGTGCAGCGGCACGGGCTTTTTCAAGCAGCGCCGAGAGCACCGGCAACAGCGTCTTCGCCTCATCCAAAGTGAACGTCTTACCCAACCCGCAATCTCCTATCAAACCTGCACGCGAAGCTCCTGACTCCACGGAGTGGCGCCCGCCCGGCGTGAGGGCGCATTTGCTCTTACGCTTTCACCTCAAGCATCCGGTCGAGCGCGACCTTCGCCCAATACTTCGTTTCATCGGCAACCTTAATCTGATTGACGACCTTCCCGGCAACAAGACTCTCCAGCGCCCAGGCCAGATGTGCCGGCGAGATCCGGTACATCGTCGTGCACAGGCAGCCTGAATCATCGAGTGTAATCACCTTCTTGCCCAAGGGCGCAAACCGCTCAGCCAGCCGGTTCACCAGGTGGATCTCCGTGCCAACCGCAAAGCTCGACCCCGGCGCGCCCTCTTCGATCGTCTTGATAATCTTCTCGGTCGAACCCAGCACATCGGCCTTCTGGCAGACTTCCCACCGGCACTCCGGATGCACCACCACGGTCATCCCCGGCTCATCCCGCCGGATGCGATCGACGTGCTCGGGCAGAAATCGCTGATGTACCGAGCAATGCCCCTTCCACAAGATCACCTTGGCCGCCTGCAACCGCTCCGGCGTCACGCCGCCGTTCAGCATGTACGGATCCCAGACCACCATCTCGTTCAGCGGAATCCCCATCGCAAACGCAGTATTGCGTCCCAGGTGCTGATCAGGAAGGAAAAGGATCTTCTGCGCCCGAGCAAACGCCCACTCAAACGCGCCACGCGCATTGGAGGACGTACAAACCAGGCCGCCACGCTCCCCACAAAACGCCTTGATATCCGCCGCCGAGTTCATATAAGTGAGCGGTAGAATCCCGGCCTTACCTGAGCCCTGACCCCTGACCCCTAGTCCCTGCCTCTCCAGCGAGTCCCAGCAATCCTCCACCTGCCCGATCTCCGCCATATCGGCCATCGAGCAGCCGGCATTCAAATCGGGCAGAATAACCTGCTGCCATGGCTTCGCCAGCACGTCCGCGCTCTCGGCCATAAAGTGCACGCCGCAGAAGATCAGGTACTTTGCCTCCGTCGCAGCTGCAATCTTGCTCAACTTGTAGCTGTCGCCGGTAAAATCCGCGAACCGGATCACCTCGTCCCGCTGGTAATGATGCCCCAGGATCACTGCCTGCTTGCCCAGCTTCTCGCGCGCCGCGGCAATCCGCGCGTCCATCGTATGATCCGGCTCCGCCAGGTAGTTCTCCAGCGAGCACACCTGACTTTCAGCCGCGGCCTGAACCGTCGGCTCTTCCACATCAACCAAGAATCCGTTCACTCTACTCCGCCTTCAGTCTCATCAAGTCGTACTGCGCCTGCCCTCTTGGGCGCCAGCACGCAGCTCGCTTACGAAACGGGGATGTTGAAAGCATTCACAGCACGGTTGCAGTGGATTCGCCGGGCCCGGCCGCATGCCGCCAGCCGCTCCCTCAACCCACGGGGATGTTGCAACCTCTCATCAGCGCCGGCTCCTTTGAGCCGCGCTTTACGCATTAGACACAAGTCTACCCAAATCGATGCACTCGCGCGGCCACGAACCTGGGTGCCCCACCCTCGCGGAGCTAGGGTGGGTCCGAGCAGCCGCAAACTCCAAAGCGAAGTCCACAAGTCCTTCGCGCCAATCCGCTGCCGTCACTCAACCGTTCCTCAAGCTGAGCGACTCCCGCGTCAAGCCCAGCATCCGCAAGCTGATTTATCATCAACTCCAGCAGTCTGAACACCGCAGCATCCAACCCAACCATGCCCAGCTTCTCCGACAGCATCTTCATCTTCGTCCTTGCCCTCTTGCTCTTCGGCCCGAAGAAGCTGCCCGAGCTCGCACGCTACGTCGGCAAGCTGCTCGGCGAGTTCCGCCGCGCCTCCGCCGAGTTCCGCCTGCAGATGGACGACGAGTTCCGCGCCATCGAACAGGCCGAACAGCAGAAGAAGATCGCCGCCATCCAGGCCGCCGCACCCGTCGCCCCGCTCAACATCCCCGAACCCGAACACCCGCACATGCCCGCGCCGATGGAGCCCGCACCCGAAGTCACCGTACCCGAACACTCCATCGCGACCCCTTCAACCTCAGGCGTGCCAACCGAAGATGCGGGTGCCCTATCTCAGACAGCTTCACCGTCTGAGGTGGGTACAACCGACACCCCCACGGCAGCTACTCCCCTTCCCATCGCCTCCAACGGCGACCTCCACCTGATGCCGCCTGCAACCGGCCTGCCCACCGGGCGCTCCAGTTCCGCACCCAGCTCTCTCAGCTCCGTCTTCGACTCCATCCCGCACGTTCCCGAGCCCGTCACCGCACCCGCCGAACCCGAGGCATCACACAATGCCTGACATGATCGACCAGGTCCGCAACGAGGTGACCAACCGCGTCGAGCTTCCCGGCATGACGCTGATGGAGCACCTCGAAGAGCTCCGCAAGCGCCTCTTCCAAGCCATCCTCTGGCTCGTCGCGGGCATTGCGGTCACCGCCATCTTCATCTCGCGCCTCATCAACTTCATCCAGAAGCCGCTTACCGAAGTCGGCTTGAAGATGACGATGACGCACCCCACCGACGCCATCGAGCTCGACATCAAGACCGCGCTCGTCTTCGGCGCCATCGTCGCCAGCCCCTTCATCCTCTACCAGCTGTGGCTCTTCATCTCGCCCGGCCTCTACGAAAACGAAAAGAAATACGTTTTCCCGTTCATGGGCTCGACCATCGCCCTCTTCCTCGGCGGAGCCTGGTTCGGTTATCGTTGGGTGCTGCCCGGCGCCATCAAGGTGCTCGTCCTCGGCTACGGCAAAAACTTCACCCACATGATCACGATCGACGACTACACGGGCTTCTTCCTCGCCGTCATTCTCGGTCTCGGCATCTGTTTCGAGCTGCCGATCCTCATGTTCTTCCTCGCACTCTTCGGCATTGCCGACGCGAAGTTCTTCCTCAAGCAGTGGCAGTACGCCATCCTCATCATCTTCCTCATCTCCGCCATCATCTGCCCGCTGCCCGACCCCATCGGCATGTGCCTCTTCGCCAGCCCCATGCTCGCGCTCTACATCATCGGCATTCTCATCTCCTGGTACGTCCATCCCAACCGCCGCAAAGCCAAGGAGCAAAAGACTACATGAAGCACCCCCCATCCCTCCGCGCCCTTAGCGGCATCTCCTTAGCGTCCTTTGCGCTCTTCTTTTCGCTGACCCCGGCGGCGCAGGCCCAGGAGCGCGGCAAAATCCCCGGCGCCGCCACCTACGCGCTCACCAAGGAACTCCTCGCCGTAGCCCCCAAGCGCTTCAACGGCTCCCCCGGCCACGCCGCCGCCGAAAAGTTCATCGAATCTCACTTCGCCCCCGAACAGGCCGACCACCGCCTCGATGTCGACACCTTCACCGCCTCCACCCCCGCCGGCCTCCAGACCATGCACAACATCATCGTGCGGTTTCCCGGCAAAAAGGACGGCTACATCGTCATCGGCTCGCACTACGAGACGAACTACCCACTCAAAGACATCAACTTCGTCGGGGCCAACGACGGCGCCTGCACCACCGCCTTCCTCATCGAGCTCGGCAAGTACTTCCGCGAGCACCCGCCGCAGGGCTACTCCGTCGTCCTCGTCTTCTTCGACGGCGAAGAAGCTGTCAACAAGTGGTCCGCGCAGGATTCGCTCTACGGCTCACGCCACCTCGCCGCCAAATGGTCGCAGGAAGGCGTTTTGCCGAAGATCAAGGCCTTCCTTCTCGCCGACATGATCGGCGACAAAGACCTCGACATCGATCAGGACGGCAATTCCAACCCGCACCTGGAAGAGCTGCTCAAGCAAGCAGCCAAGGAAACAGGTCACTCGAACGCCATCTCGAAAGACAACACCCCGATCGAAGACGACACCGTCCCCTTCGCCAAGCGTGGCGTCCCGGTGCTCGACGTCATCGATTACGACTACGGCCCGATGGACCCCGCCACCGGCGACCACGCCTTCCACCACACCGAGAAGGACACCATCGACAAGATCAGCGCGCAGTCGCTGCAAACCGACGGCGACATCTTTCTCGAACTGGTGCACTTAATAGATCAGAAATAGCAAAAGCGCCCTCATCGCGGGCGGCGACCACTTCGTGGGGTATTAGGCTTCGCGCGGTCCTCCCGTTGGTCGGCACAATTGTCCGCGCCGACCAACGGAAGGCCCACGCGAAGCGTTCACGGTACGAAGTACCGCCCGCCCGGCGTCAGGGCGCTTTTGTTGATTTAGCCGGGCAGCTCTTGCCACCCACACCATGCGCACCGTTCTGCTTGGCGGCATCCTCCGTCATATACGATCCAGCCTTCGTCTTGCCGTAATACGTATCGCCGTAGCAGTGGTACACCTTGCTCGACGTATTCACCCAGACCAATCCCGGACCGCCGCCCGGGGCAGCCGTCTTCGCAGCCGCAGCTGCGGCCGGACCCTGCTTTGCGGACGTAGGCTTCGCAGCCGGAGCAGCCGCCATGGGAGCAGCAGCCGCGGGTGCAGCCATCGCCGGAGCAGGCTTCGTCGACGGAGACGGAGCCGGCATAGCCGCAGCCTTCGCCGCGGGCGCAGCCGGCGTCGAAGCCGAAGCCGTGTACCACGTCTGCACGCCCTTATGCCCGCGGCACGCGCCGCTCTTCGAAGCCGCATTCGAATATGTGCCATCCTTGCAAATCCCGTTCGTTCCTGCCGGGGCGCCCGCCGGCGCCTGCGCCAACGCGCTCGCCGCACCCACTGCCAACACACCCACCATCATCAATAAACGCTTCGTCATCGCAGCAAACCTCGAAAATCCATCAATTTGAAAACAAACAACCTCGCCATCCTAACGCGAAGCGCACCCTGCGTCACCCGCAAATCCCCTGAAGCCGACCAACGGAAGGCCCAAGCGAAGCCCAGCACGGCCCGAAGGGCTCGCCCCGCGCGACCAGCGGGCCCGTCCGGCAGGACAAGCCGTTATCATCAAAGAGCGTGACCACCTCCCTCAGCCACTGGCTCGCCTTCCACCTCGCGCTGCTGCTCCTGCTCGCCGCCGAGCTGGTCTACGCCCGCTGGGGCCTGAAGAAACTCGCGCCCGCAGCCCGCGCCCGGCGTCAGCACCGCAACGCCATCGCCGCCACCGTCATGTGGACGGCCGCCGCCCTCGCCCTTGGCGCCTACTTCCTCGTCACCCTCGGCCATCCCGCCGCCACCCAGTTCCTCGCCGGCTACGCCATCGAAGAGTCCCTTTCGATCGACAACCTCTTCGTCTTCCTGCTGCTCTTCCGCGTCTTCGGCATCCCCGAAACCTTTCAGCCGCGCGTTCTCTTCTGGGGAGTGCTTGGCGCCATCGTCCTCCGCGGCGCCTTCATCGGGGCCGGCATCGGCCTGCTCGAACGTTTTCACTGGGTCAGCTACGTCTTCGCCCTCGTCCTGCTCGCAGCATCCATTCGTCTGCTGATCCCCGAAAAGAAGTCTGCCGGCGAAGCAGCCGAATCCGCCAAAGCTCCGTTCTGGGTCGCATGGCTCTCGCGCATCCACCCCGTATCCCCGCGCCACGACGTCTTCTTCACCCGCGAACCCGCCGCCGAAGGCCAGCCCCCCCGCCGGATGGTCACCATGCTCTTCCTCGCGCTCATCGCCATCGAAACCGCCGACATCGTCTTCGCACTCGATTCCATCCCAGCCGTGCTCTCGATCACGCGCGCCCCGTTCCTCGCCTACACCTCGAACATCCTCGCCGTCATGGGCCTGCGCTCGCTCTACTTCCTGCTAGCGCACCTGTTCAAAAAGCTGCGATACCTGCACTTCGGCCTGGCCTTCGTCCTGCTCTTCGCCTCCGCTAAAATGCTCCTCGCCGACTGGGTCGATATCGGCCCACTCACCTCGCTGGCCGTCATCGTAGGCATCCTGGCCATCACCATCACCGCCAGCCTCTCCGCTGGAAGGGATGCACCGGCCTCCGGCGCAAACTGAACGAACCGTAACAGGAATCCGCGCCGCCATCCCCTAAACTTTCAGCATATGACCTCTGCCCGAACGCTCAAGGCCATCCGTCTCACGCACAACTTCTGCGGCGTCTTTCTCGCCCCAACCATCCTTTTCTTCGCCGTCACCGGCGGCCTGCAGATGTTCGGTCTGCACGAGACCAGCCGCGGCAGCTCCTACGTTCCGCCAACCTGGCTCGTCCACCTCTCGCAACTTCACAAAAAAGGCACGCTCTTCCTCCCGCAGCGCAAGCAGCCGGCTCCCCTGCCGGCGCCGGATAGCGCCAAGCCGGAGCACAAGAAGCCAGACACCGCCGCATCGGAAGCGCCGCGCCCTGCCCCGCAGGCTCCGCCGCACAATCCGCTTCCCATCAAGATCTTCTTCGGCATCACCGCCCTCGGCCTGGTCGTCTCCACCTGCACCGGCGTCGTGATGGCGTGGGTTTACGCCCGGCGCAAATCGCTTGTGGCCGCCACCTTCATCGCCGGCATCGTCATCCCACTTCTCCTGCTCTTTATCTAAGTGCTCGACCCCAGTGCTCGCAATTCAGTTCTGGCAATTCGCGCCATACTGCGCAAAATTCCCGCCAAACGCCCCAATGCAGGCAAACACGCCTAGCTGCCCGGGCACTTGGATAAGCTGCTCAATCTCGCTGCTAATCAGCACAAAGTGCGTGTTCGTCTGGGTCGACTGCAATTGCACACGATAGCTGAACAACGAATTGCTCACCTCCAGGAGGCCACCTGGCGTCGTGTTCGACGCGAAGAGGCTCCCGGCATTGACGTGGTCGATCGAGATATTGCTGTAGTCATCGATCAGGATGTCTCCATCCGGACTGCCAATCGTCATGTCCGAGATGGTCAGCAACGCTGGCGAACCCGCGACGGACGCAACGTGGATCGCCGTTCCGCCCGAAAACACCCGCGTCGCATACATGCCCGCGCCGCGCAGCGAAACGTAGGGTCCCACGGTCGCATTCGTCGCCGCCAGTTCATAAGTCCCCGCATCCAGCACAACCAGATACGGCTGCGACACACTGGAGGCCCCACTCGCCTGCGCCAGGGCCGCGGTGAAAGCGGCCCCATTCGCAACTGAACTTCCGGTCGCGGGAACGAAGAGCACATGCGCACCCGCCGGAAAACCCGATCCCGCCGGCCCTTGTGGGCCAATTGGCCCCTGCGGCCCGGTCGGGCCCTGTGCTCCGGCTGCCCCAGTTGCTCCCGCGGGACCCGCCGGCCCAATCTGGTTCCATTGGACGACCGTCTCCAGCCTCTTGAAGCAGTCAGACGGCCCCGCCACGATCCGCGAAAACCTATCCACCTTCGACACGCAGGCCGTCACAACTTTCGGCACCGCCTGCGCCCTCAACGTGGGAGCCAGCAGCCCGGCTCCCACAATCAGACAAAACACCTTCAGCCAGGAATACATCGCAACACCTCGCAAGATCGTCGAACCGTCCGCACACGCCGTGCCGTTCTTCACCGTGCCTGCAGCGACGCTCCACACGTCTACGGCCCCGAAGGAGGAGCCGCCGGCGCCACGCAAGCATTGCTGTAGAGCATGCCCGTTGCGTTGTAAACGCCCGAACAAACCAAGGACATCCCGCCCGAGACACTCTGCAGCACATCCACCTCGGTTCCCAGAATCGCCACATGCGACCCGGTCGACCCCGCACTCACCGTCAGCGGGTACTTGAAGATCGAGTTGCTCAACGAGATCGCCACACCCGGCTCCCGGTTGTCGATCACCGCGATCCCGTCCGTGAAGACATGATCGAACGTGATGTTTCCAGCGTCTGGAATCGTGATCGTCGCCGTCCCGCCGCCCGCCCCGCGCACAATCGAAAGGTCGGCGAGGTCGAACGAGTCCTCCACCTGTCCCTTCGCATCCGTAAACGTCAGCGCAGCGCCCGAAAGGATCGTCGCATTCATCCCGGCGCCACGAATGGAGACATACGGAGGCACCGTCGGGTTCGACGGCAGCACGTACGTTCCCGCGCCAAGCACCACGACGTATGGCGTCGACGCGCTCGCCAGCGTCGCCAGCTCCGTCATCGCCTGCACAAAATAAAGTCCGCTCGAAGCCCCCGTGCCGTCCGTCGGCACAAACACGACGCGCCCGGAACTTGCCGAAGCCGCGCCCACCGCAAATGCCGGCCCCTGCGCCCCGGTCGGCCCCGTCGCTCCCGCAGGCCCCACCGGGCCAGACGCTCCGGCAGCTCCTGCCGGTCCGGCCGGACCCATCTGGTTCCACTGCACCACCGTCTCCAGTCGCTTGATGCACTGATTCGGTCCGGAGACGATCCGCGCCGTCCCATAGATCTTCGAAACGCAGGAAGTAATCACCACGGGAGCAGCCGTCGTCTGTGCTCCGCACACCGCCACACCGCAGCCAGCCACCAGCAACGTGGCCGCCAGGAAAGAACCAGGATTTCGCATGAAAGGACCTCAAAGAGGCAGACGTACGCCGGAAAGCGTTCAAAACACGGCTTCTTTTGCCCGTGTCCAGAACGCTACCAACAAGCACGTACGTCTGGCGTCGCCCCGCGCCGTCAGACCGAATTCGACCAGCGCTGGCCTTTCAATCTGCTTACGACGCGAAAACCCGTCGTCTCGCCCGCCCCACACTCGCCAGAGTGCACTCGGCCGCCATCCACAGGAACGACGTCAGCAGAACCAGCCCGCACTTATGCGTCGTCATCACCCGCAGCCCATGCGGCGCGGCCAGACCCAGCACGAAATGATGCTGCACCTGGCAGATCATTGTCCCCACTGCCGCCGCGCAGATCGACAGAAACGCACGCACCCGGCGCCAATCCACTCCACCTTGCTCCATAGCCTGATGTTACGCGACGAACGACAATCGACCCCGCTCGATCACCGAGTGTAGCGCCTGCTCCCACTTCCCCGGGAAATCCAATCGGTAGTGCGCCCCGCGGCTCTCCTCGCGCCCCAGCGCCGATTCCACCATCACCTGCGCCACGGTAAACAGGTTTCGCGCTTCAACCGCCGTGCGCGTCATCCCACGCGGCATCGTCAGCATCATCCGGTCGAGCTCCGCCCCCGCCCGCCGCAGACCCTCCGCATCGCGCAACAACCCCGCATCCCGCCACATTAGCCCACGCACCGCCGAAATCCATCCCGTAACACCCGGTTCTGTCGCGCCAGCGACGCCCGGTGTACGCAGTACCGCCCGTCCGGCGTTAGGACGCTGTTGCTGTTGTTCCGAAACCATCGTCGCCGCCGCCTCCACCCCAAACACCAGCCCCTCCAGCAACGAGTTACTTGCCAGCCGATTCGCCCCATGCACCCCCGTACAAGCCGCCTCGCCCGCCGCGTACAGACCCTTCAGCGAAGTCCGCCCTGCAAGGTCCACCTTCACCCCGCCCATCAGGTAATGCGCCGCCGGCCGCACCGGAATCAGGTCACGCCCCAGCTCCAGCCCATACCCCGCCAGAAAAGCCGAGATCCCCGGAAACCTCCTCTTCGGATCCTTTGCCACATGCCGCATATCCAGGTACACCGGCCGGTCGAAAAGCTCGCGTGTAATCGCCCGAGCCACCACATCCCGCGGCGCCAGCTCCGCTTGTCGGTGCACCCCCGGCATAAACCGCTGGCCGCGCGCATTCACCAGCAGCGCCCCCTCTCCGCGCAGCGCCTCGCTCATCAGAAACCGGGGCGCACCCTCCCTCGCAAACGCCGTCGGATGGAACTGGTAGAACTCCATATCCTCGAGCGCCGCCCCCGCCCGGTACGCCATCGCGATCCCGTCCCCGGTCGCAACCGCCGGATTGGTCGTATCCGAGTACACCTGCCCCGCCCCGCCGCTCGCCAGCAAAACCGCCCCAGCCCTGACCTGTCTTTCCCCGCCATTCGGTCCAAGAAGCGTCACGCCAACGACTCGTTTTTCTTCAACCAACAGATCGACAGTAGTCGTCCACTCGCGCAATTCAATATTCTTTAGCCCGCGCACAAGCTCCAGCAAGCTGCGCGCAATCTCCCGCCCCGTCGCATCCCCCTTCGCATGCAGAATCCGCGAAAGGCTATGCGCCCCTTCGCGCGTTCGCTCCAGCTCACCACCCGCGCCGCGATCGAACTCCGTCCCAATCCCCAGCAGCTCTTCCACCCGCTTCGGCCCGTTCGCCACCAGCAGCGCCGCCGCCTCGCGATCGACCAAGCCATCCCCCGCCGCGATCGTGTCTTCCAGGTGCAGCGCCACATCCTCGTCGCCGCCCATTGCCACTGCAATCCCACCCTGCGCATAGCTGGTATTCGATTCGGCCAGCGCCTCTTTCGTCACCACCAGCACCCGGCCCGCCTCACTTAACTTCCGTGCCGCACTCAGCCCCGTAATGCCCCCACCCACCACCACAAAATCAAACAACTCCATGCCCGACCTCTTACGCCTTAGATTCACCTCGCGAAGCTCCTGACTCCACGGAGTGGCGCCCGCCCGGCGCGAGGGCGCACTTGTTGTTGCTTCTATAAAAAAACAAGATCGTCCTGACGCCGGACCACTTCGTGCCGTCCTTGAAAGACCGCTACTGCGTACGCCAACCGCACTTGCGCGCCTACAATAACTTAGCCGTGACGAAAACCATCCGCCTCAACGCCGCCTCCGCCTCGTACGACATCACCGTCGGCCAAAACCTCCTCACCACCCTTCACCCGCGCCTCCGCAAACTCATGGCCGGCAAGTCCTACCGCCCTTTCATCATCACCAGCCCCAACATCTGGGCGCTCTGGAGCGACAAAGTCCGCGCCAGCTTTCCCGAAGCGCAATCCCCTACCGTCCTCTTCCATCCCGCCGGCGAAAAGCACAAACGCCTCGCCGCCGTCGAAGCTCTCGCCGAGCAACTCGCCCAGCACGGCGCCGACCGCGACTCCCTCCTGCTCGCCTTCGGCGGCGGCGTCATCGGCGACATCACCGGCTTCCTCGCCGCCATCTACATGCGCGGCATCCCCTACATTCAAATCCCAACCACCCTCCTCGCCCAGGTCGACTCCTCCGTCGGCGGCAAAACCGGCGTCAACCTCGCCGCCGGCAAAAACCTCGTTGGTGCGTTCCATCATCCCGCAGGGGTGATTGCCGATATAGCCCTGCTCTCCACGCTTCCCAAATCGGAACTCATCTCCGGCCTCCACGAGTCCATCAAGGCCGGCATCATCCGCTCGCCCAAACTCTTCACCTTCCTCGAAAAGAACCAGGAAGCCATCCAATCCGGCGATCCCGCCGCGCTCGCGCACGTCATCGCCGCCAGCATCCAGATCAAGGCTGACGTCGTCCACGAAGACGAACAGGAATCCAACCTGCGCATGATCCTCAACTTCGGCCACACCCTCGGCCACGCCATCGAGGCCGCCACCGGCTACAAACAGCTTCTCCATGGCGAAGCCGTCGCCTGGGGCAGCATTGCAGCGTTACATGTAGCGTTGTCGCGCAACTCCATCACAGCAGAAGACTTCGCCCGCATGGCAAACCTCATCCTAGCCTACGGCCCACTCCCCCAGTTCAAGGCGAACCCCGCCAAACTCGTAGCCCTCACCGCCGCCGACAAGAAGACCCGCAGCGGCCGTCGCGCCTTTATCCTCCCCACCGCCATCGGCCAGGTCGACATCGTCTACGACGTCACCGACGAAGAACTTCTCGCCGCCACTCGAACCATGCTCGCCACGATGAAGCAAAGCTTGAACGAATAACAGCCATGATCCCCACACAGACGCCCCAGATTTCCACAGAACCTAAAGCCACCACCGACGCCTTTCCAGCCCTACCGGTCAAAGGCGCCATCCGCCCCGCCGAGGAAGTTCAGGGCATGTTCGACGCCATCGCCCCGCGCTACGACCTTCTCAACCACGTGCTCTCAGGCGGCATCGACGCAACCTGGTGGTGGCGCGCCGCACGCTCCGTGCAACCCATCCTCCAGCGCCCCGAAGCCCGCATCCTCGACCTCTGCTGCGGCACGGGCGACATGGCAATGGCACTCCTGCGCCATCGACCTTCCACATCGTCCACAAAGCCCATCTTGGCTGTGGATTTCTCCCACCAAATGCTTTCACTGGGCGCAGCCAAGTTCAACCCGCACAGTATCTTGCCAATAGAAGCTGATGCATTACATCTTCCCCTGCCAAATTCCTCAATGGACCTGATTTCCGCCGCATTCGGCTTCCGCAATCTGGTCAGCTACGAAGACGGTCTCGCCGAACTGTACCGCGTTTTGGCTCCCGGCGGCCAGATCGCTGTCCTCGAGTGCAACCAGCCTGACGGCCTGGTCGCCGTGCTGTACAACCTCTACTTCAAGCAGATCCTCCCGTGGGTCGGCGGCCTCATCTCAGACCGCCAAGCCTACACCTACTTACCCACGTCGGTCGAGCGCTTCCCACGCGCACCGCGCATGTTGCAGCTTATTAAGCAAGCCGGCTTCCAATCCGCCACCTGGACCAGCTACACCTTCGGCATCGCCGGCCTCTATCGCGCGACCAAACCCTGAACAGCCGTTTCCTGAGCATGACCAAGATGTCATCGAGATGCCCGTGGAAAGGAGCCAGAATCGGTCGATATCTCACTTGGAGGAAACACCCACATGAGTCTTTCGCCGATTGGTTCCATCTCGTCTACCCCCGCACCTTCGGGGCCCAGTAAGCCGGCTCCTGCGCCCGCAGCTGCAGCGACCGCCGCGCCTGCCCCATCTGACACCGTAACCCTGAGCGCCGCTGCCCAGAAGTCTCAGGCGGGCGGCGATGTCGACCACGACGGCGACAGCCACTGAGCACGCAGACGACAGCGACCAACCAGGTGGGCGGCGCGGCCGCAACGCGCCGCTCTAACCTAGGCTGACAACTCTGCCCGCCGCCCCGGCCTGACCACTTCACTGACCACCAGCGACACCACCAGAATTCCCGCCGCGGTAAAGAACGCCGCCCCCGGCGCAAACCCCAGCGTCTTCGAAAAGATATACGTAAACAACCCCGGCCCCACCATCCCCGCGATCCCCCGCAGGCTATTCACCGCACCCTGCAACTGCCCTTGCTGCCCCGGCCCAACCTCCCTGGACATAATGCTTTGCGCGGAAGGCCACACGATCGACATGAGGTTCAAAATGGGAATCGCACCCCACATCAGCATCCCCTTCGCCGACATTCCCATCATCACCCAGCCAACCGCCCCGCCCATCAGCCCGAACGCCATCGCCTTCCGCTCGCCCACCCAGCCCACCACCCGACGCACCAGCAGCGCGCCATACGCCCCCGAAAAAAGCCCGACCACGCCCAGCGAAATGCCCACCGTCCGGTCCGTCCAGTGATAGCGGTAGTCGCAATAGATGACGTAGACATTCATCAGCGACTGCTGCGCCAGGTACCCAAACACCAGCACCGCAGCCATCCCCAGCAGCACCTTGTTCTTCCCCAGCAGACGCACCGATCCCACCGGATTGGCTCGCTTCCACGAGAACTTCGTCCGGTTCTCCAACGCCAGCGACTCCGGCAGCACAAACAGCCCATACATCCCGTTCAGCAAGCTCAAGCCACCCGCCGCCCAGAACGGCAGCCGCGGATTGATGCTGCCCAGAATGCCGCCCAGCGCCGGCCCCAGGATGAACCCCATCCCAAACGCCGCGCCCAGCATGCCGAAAGCGCTCGCCCGCTTCTCGGCCGGCGTCACGTCGGTCATATACGCCATGGCCGTCGGCACGCTCGAAGCAGTCAACCCTGACACCACGCGCCCCACAAACAGCCACCCAAGCTGCGGCGCAAGCGCCATCACGATGTAGTCCAGCCCGAGCCCGAAGTTCGACAACAGCACCACCGGCCGGCGCCCAAACCGGTCCGAAAGCGACCCGAGCACGGGGGAAAACACGAACTGGATTCCCGCAAACACAGTCCCGAACAGCCCCAGCATCCGCGCCGCGCTCGAAGCATCCCCATGCAGAAAATCCGCGATCAGCCGCGGCAGCACCGGCGCAATCATCCCCATCGCAACCATATCCAGCGCCACGGTCAGGAAGATAAAGGTCGCCGCCGCCCGCCGACCCTTCGGCACGTCCGGCATCTTCAGCGGCGCCTCGCCTTCGCCGACCGCGCGCACCAACTCCGGCTCCGCTCCCAGCGGATTCCCCTCTACTTCCAAAGCCTCGCGCTCGTCCGCCATCGTGCCGCCAGTCTACCCCAAAGGCGCTTCGACGCCGTCCACCATTACTGCGCCCCTCCTCGTGTTTCCAAAGCGAACCTGCAACGAGGCTCAAGGGTGCCCCATCTCAGCGACAGTCTCATCGTCGCTGAGGTGGGGTGTCCTTCGAAGAGCCTAGCCAGGCTGCCATCACACGATGCACGCCCACGGGATGAGGGAGCGCTCATGCGCGGGTCAGATCACTCTGTGTCTTCCTCGAGCCGCCACCTGTGGAAATCCTTGTCAAGGGGGTTGCGTTTCGGCGATCCCGCTAACCTCAACAGCATCTTATACTTACCGCTCTAAAACAATTGGCCTTTTTACCTCTTTCAAACGCATATAATAGAGATAGATGGAGAAAAGCCCGGCGACATCAGCTCGCCGGGCTTTCTTTGTCCGCAATACCCGCTAAGTCCCTTGCTTTCAATATTTTACTCGTAAGCCTTTTGTTTACAATATTTTACTCAAACCGGGGGGAGGGGGGTACCGCATGAGCATCACCAAAACCGCAACACCACAGCCGGACCTCGCCTCCCGCTCCTCAACCAGCTCTTCCCGTGCCAAGCGCAAAGCCGCCTCCGTCTCCGTGCTCGCCGCCGCGCTCATCACGATCCTCAAACTCGTCACCGGCCTGGTCACGGGCTCGCTCGGCATGCTCTCCGAATCCGCCCACTCCGGCATCGACCTCATCGCCGCGGCCATCACCCTCTTCTCGGTCCGCGCCGCCGATCGTCCCGCCGACGACGAACACAACTACGGCCACGGCAAGATCGAATCGCTCGCCGCCTTCCTCGAAACCGGCCTCATGCTGGCCTCCTCCCTGTGGATCGTATACGAGGCTGTCCACCGTATCTTCTTTCACAATCACCTGTCGCTGCCGCTCAACGCCGCCCCCTTCGTCGTTCTGCTGCTCTCCATCGCGGTCGACTTCACCCGCTCGCGCTCGCTGCGCCGAGTAGCCCAGGACACCCACTCCGAAGCGCTCGCCGCCGACGCCATCCACTTCTCCACCGATATCTACGCCTCCGCCGCCGTCATCCTCGGCCTCGCGGCCACCGCCCTCGGTGAGCGCTTCCACATTCCCGCGCTCGAACTCGCCGACCCCATCGCCGCACTCTTCGTCGCGGCCATCATCCTGCGGGTTTCTTCGCGCCTGGCACGCCACACCATGGACACGCTGCTGGACGCCACCCCCGCGCAAGACGGCCAAACCGCCGCCGCAACCCGCCGCAAGCTCATCTACGAGCTCGAGCAGATCGACGGCGTCCTTGACGTCGCGCGCCTGCGCACCCGCCGCGCCGGCTCCGGCTACTTCGCCGACCTCACCCTGGCCATGCCGCGGAACCTCACCTTCCAGCGTTCCGAGCAGATCACCATGGTCGCCACCGAAGCCGTCCAGCGCGTGCTCCCCTCGGCCGACGTCGTCGTACACTCCGTACCAACGGCCACGCTGGCCGAATCCGTTCACGACCGCGTTCGCGCCGTCGCCGCCCGCGCCAATCTCTCCATCCACGATGTCGCCCTGCAGCAGTACGACGGTGCCCTGCACCTGGAATTGCACCTCGAAGTCGACGAGACCCTCACCCTGCAGGCTGCGCACGAGCTCGTAACCCGGTTAGAAGCCAACATCCGGGCCGAGATTCCTGGCATCGCCTCCATCCTCACCCACATCGAGTCCGAACCCGCCACCATCGAGCGGCCCGCTGCGCTCGCCCGCGACCGCATCCTCGAACACACCCTGCGCAACGTCGCCAGCGAGTTCCCTGAGATTCTCGACATTCACGACATCCAGGTCACCCGCCACCACGACCGCACGCAGGTCAACTGCCACTGCACCCTGCCCGACGAGCTGCCGATGTCGGAAGTCCATACAATCATCACAGCGCTCGAAAATGCATTCAAACTCCAGGCGCCAGAGGTCAGCCGCCTGCTCATCCACCCCGAACCCGCAACGGATAACAGAAGATGAGCGCCCTCCACCGCGAAGCGGTCCAAAACCCCACGAAGTGGTGCCCGGCCGGCATGAGGCCGCAGTTGCCTTTAGGTCTTTCCCAATGAAACTGAGAGTGAAAATCCCGGTCAACGAACGCAACTACACCTTCGTCGACAAGGTCCTGCACATTCTGTCGCTCATCAAGATGGCGATCCTGCGCACGCTGGGAGGAATGGCCATGTTCGCAGTCTTCATCCTCTTCGCGTTCCTCGCTATGCGCGTCGCCATCCACGGCCGCGAGGTCACCGTACCCAACCTCGCCAACCTCTCGGACGCCGACGCAGCCGCGACCCTCAAGAAGCTCGGCCTCAACCTCTCGGTCGAAAACCGCTTCTACGCGGCAACCGTTCCGGCTAATCACGTTCTCTCGCAGTCGCCCATCCCAGGCGCGCGCGTACGCAGCGGCTGGCAGATCAGGGTCACCGAATCGCTCGGCAACCAGCAGGTCCCCGTTCCCGATGTCACCGGCCAATCCGAAGGTCCCGCGTCGATGATGCTCAAACGCCTGCAACTGGAGGTCGGTACCGTCGCGCACATCCCGGCGCCTTCACCCTCCGGCATTGTGCTCGCCCAGTCGCCGCCGCCGAATGAGGCCGGACTCGACGGCCCGCGCGTTGCGCTGCTGGTCGCCGACGACCAGGAAGCTCCGGCCAGCGTCGGCTATGTCATGCCCTCGATCGTCGGGCTCACCGTCGCTACCGCCAACGAGCGCCTGCGCACGGCAGGCCTCCACATCTCCGCCGCCGCGCAGCCCATCGACATCCCCGATACCAGCACCGCAAGCCCGGATACGTCCTCCGCCGGGGCTGGCGGCTCAACTGACACAACAGTCCCGCCCGTCGTCATTGCCCCACCGCCCATTTTGGGCAGTTCCGTCATCACGAGCCAGTCGCCGCTTCCGGGCCACCGCGTCTCCCGCGCCGAACCCATCCACGTCACGGTCGCGAACCCGTCACCAACCAGCCCGACGCCATCCCTACCCTGATCTTTCGTGCCCCATTCATCGCAGCCTCACCGCGATGAGTGGGAAGCCCCAAAAGCCTGCTAAACCTGCTCCAGCACTACGGCGTAGAAGCCATCGCAGTCACAAACGCCCGGAAGCGTCCGCAGCGCTCCGTCTCGGACAAGGCCCTCAGGCACGGCCAATCCCGGAACCTTCGCAACCAGCTTAGCAACATCCACCCGCCGATACTCAGCACCGACCGAAGCCACGACCGCTTCGCACTCCTCCGGCTCCAGCGAGCAGGTCGAGTAGACCAGCCGTCCGCCCGGCGCCAGCCGCTTCAGCGCAGAAGCCAGGATCATCTCCTGCCGCGCAGCCTGCCGCTTCAGTTCCTCGGCTTGCAGCCGCAGCCGGATCTCCGGATTACGCCCCAGCGTTCCCGTCCCGCTGCAAGGCACATCGCACAGGATCAGGTCGAACTCGCCAACACTAGCCGGAGCCTTCGCCGCGTCCAGCGCCGCAGTCTTGACTTCCGCCGCATGCGGATAGCGCCGCAAGCGCCCCTGCATCGCCGCCAACCGCTTCGCACTCACGTCCGTCGCCAGCACCTCAGCGTCCGGCAGCCGCGCCGCCAGCACAAGCGTCTTTCCACCCGGAGCCGCGCAGCAATCCCACACCCGCAGGGCGCGGCCCTCAACCACCGGCGCCGCCGCAGCCGCAGTCTCCGCGACCAAACGGCTCCCATCGTCAATCTCCGGCAGACCTTCACCGTTCTCTACGAACAACCCTCCGCGGCCCGGCTCCTGCTGATCCGCCTCACACACCTTCAGCGCCGCAGTCCGCCCGTACGTCTTCACCCACCGCTCCACCAGCCATGCCGGATGCCCCAACCGCTCAGCGAACGCGGCCGGCAACTCAAACAGCTTCTCTTTCGCAGGCGGCGCGGTCGCCACCTTGCGTAGAATGGCATTCACCATGCCGGTCGCATGAGGCTGCCCGGCCGCCCGGCACAGTTCCACGCTTTCGCTCAAAGCCGCGTGCGCCGGAATCCGGTCCATGTGCAGCAACTGGAACGCGCCCATCCGCAGCGCCATCGCCACCGGCTCTGCAATCCGCTGATCGGGACGTTCGCGAAACCTGCGTACCTCCGCGTCCAGCGCAATCTGCCAGCGCAGCACGCCCATCACCAGCGCGGTCGCCAGGTGCTTATCTGCGTCCGAAAGCTCGTCCATGCGAGGCCCGCGCAGCAGGTCGTCGGAGTGACCCTTGCCCGCCTCCACCAACATCAGGATCTCAAACGCCACCCGCCGCGCCGCCGAGACCTTGGCCTGCGCCTCAAGCGCTCCGAGCGTCGGCCCCGCGCTCACCGGCCGCGCCTTCACAAACTTCTTCGGCACCCGCCCGCCCGCGGCCAGCACCCGCGCCACCGGGTCGTTTGCTTCCACCGACTTCTTGCTCTTGCCCTTCAAATCCCCACCTGCTCACCGGACTTCACCTGGAATCCACGCAGAAACTCACCCGCCGGCATCCGCTTCTTGCCTTCCATCTGCACCTCCAGCAACTCCACTGCGCCGCCGGCGCAGCCAATAAACATCCGGCCTGCATCTACCCGGACCACCCCCGCTTCCACTTGCTCAGCCGCCGCACAAAGCCGATGCACAATCAGCTTCTTTCCGCGCAGCGTCGTCCAGGCGCCAGGCCAGGGCTGGAAGCCTCGCCAACGATTGACCAACTCGGCCGCCGTCCGGGCAAAGTCCATCCGGCCATCGTCCCGCGTCAGGATTGGCGCCAGCGTCGCCGCTGCATGGTTCTGCTCGACCGGAGTGACCGTTCCCTCCTCCAGCCCGTGCAGCGTCTTCACCATCAACTCCGCGCCAATGGCGGCCAGGCTCTCAAACAGATCCTCTGCGGTCTCCTCCGGCGCAATCGGCACGACCTGCGCCAGCAACATCGGCCCGGTGTCGAGCCCTGCGTTCAGCCGCATCGTCGTCACGCCGGTCTCGCACTCGCCATTCGCGACCGCCCACTGGATCGGCGCGGCGCCCCGGTACTTCGGCAGCAACGATCCATGCAGGTTGATACACCCAAAGCGCGGCAGCTCCAGCATCCAGTCCGGAATAATCCGCCCGTACGCGACCACCAGGATCGCATCTGGCCGAAGCGCCTCCAACTGCGCCCGAAACTCTTCGTTCTTCTTGATCTTTTCGGGCTGCACCACCCGCAGCCCAAGCCGCTGCGCAGCCTCATGCACCGCCCCAACCTGCAACTGCATCCCCCGTCCGGCGGCGCGATCCGGTTGCGTCACCACCAGCGCAACCTCGTGCCCAGCCGCGACCACCGCCTCCAGCGTCCCAACCGCAAACTTCGGAGTGCCACAAAATACCAGCTTCATTAGGACAGCTCCTGGCTGCTAGCTTCTAGCTTCTAGCTAAAAGCTGTTCTTGATTGGCAAGCCCCTATGCTCCCCGCCTTGGTCTCTAGCTAGAAGCTAGGAGTTAGTAGCTAGAAGCTGCTCCTCTACCACTCGCCATTCTTCTGCATTTTCTTGATCTTCCGAAGCACCAGTTCCCGCTTCAGCCTGCTGATCCGGTCAATAAACAACACGCCGTCCAGGTGATCGATCTCGTGCAGCAGCGCTCGCGCGAGTAACTCGGTCCCTTCCACTTCAAACCACTCGCCCTTCACGTTCTGCGCGCGTACCTTTACCTTCTCGGCGCGCTGCACCTTCTCGCGTATCTCCGGCAGGCTCAGGCAGCCCTCTTCCTCCACTTGCTTGCCTTCCGCACTGACGACGACAGGGTTGATGAGCGCGTACTTCTGGGCTTCATCCTTGCCGAAGCTCACGTCGATCACGGTAATCCGCTTCGACAGCGCAATCTGCGGCGCTGCCAGGCCAATTCCCTGCGCCGCGTACATGCTCTCGAACATCTCCTCGACCAGCTTCGCAAGCCCCGCGTCGAACTCCGTCACCTCGGCGCCGCGCTTCGCGAGCACCGGGTCGGGCCACTTCACGACCTCGTGAATCTTACCCGCGAACTTCCTCTTCTCTGCCGTCTTTACCGCCGTCTTCGTCGCCACTTCCAGGTCTCCAAAATCAGCTTCTAGCTGCTAGCTGCTAGCCGCTAGCTTTCAGCTCTTAGCTCTTAGCTTCTAAAGCTCACAGCTCTCGACTTACAGCCTTTGCCTCAAGCCCTACTAAAAGCTAAGAGCTAACAGCTAATAGCTAGCCCTTCTAAAACTCCCGAATCTGCTCCACATAGCCCACATAATTCCGCTTCATCTCGCGCAGCGAATCGCCGCCAAATTTGTCGATCATCAACCGCGCAATCGTCAGCGCAACCATCGCCTCGGCTGCGACACCGGCGGCCGGAACCACGCACACGTCGCTGCGTTCGTACGCCGCCTTCACCGGTTCGCGCGTCTCGAAGCTCACACTTCCCAGCGGTCGGCGCAACGTTGAGATCGGCTTCAAATACCCTCGCACGACCACGTCCTCGCCGTTCGAGATGCCGCCCTCAATCCCGCCTGCATTATTCGATGCGCGAGAAAACTTCGTGAACCCGTCGCCCTCGTTTCCAATCTCGTCGTGCACCTTCGAGCCCAGCGCGGAAGCCGCAGTCACCCCGCGTCCCAGTTCCACTGCCTTCACCGCCTGCAGGCTCATCACCGCCTGCGCCAACAGCCCGTCCATCCGCTCATCCCAGTTCACATGCGTTCCCACGCCCGGCGGCAGACCGTGCACTACCACCTCGAAGACCCCGCCGATGGTGTCGCCAGTCCGCAGCGCCTTGTCGACCTCGCCCTTCATCCGCGCTTCCGCCTCGGCGTCCACGCAGTTGAGGAAGATTTCCTCCTTCGCATTCGCCGCGACGATCTCATCCCAGGCCGCATCGCGCCCCAGTTCCACCTCGCCGACTCGCACCACGTGGCTTCCCACGCCGACGCCAAACTCCGCCAGCAGCATCTTCGCCAGCGAGCCGCACGCCACGCGTGCCGCACTCTCCCGCGCGCTCGCCCGTTCCAGCACGTACCGCGCATCGGGAAAGTCATACTTCAGGCTGCCTGCCAGGTCCGCATGGCCCGGCCGCGGCGACTTGACGGCTTTATGCTTTTCCGCGTCGCCTGCTTCAACCGGCAGAATCTCTTCCCAGTTCTTCCAGTCGTTGTTCGCAAGCGTCATCGCCACCGGCGAACCGATCGTCTTGCCGTGGCGCACGCCGCTTAGGATATGCGCCGAATCCTTCTCGATTCGCATACGTCCGCCGCGCCCATACCCCTGCTGCCGCCGCCAAAGCTCGCGATCCAGCCGCGCCTGATCGGCCGGCACCCCGGCCGGCAGGCCGCTAACCTGCGCAACCAGCGCCTCGCCATGACTCTCACCCGCCGTCCAAAACCTCAGCAAATCACACCCGTCCAATCCAAAAGATAAAGCGCCAAAACGCACCAGCGGCAACTACTTATTGTAACAATCCGGAAGACTTGTCCTGCCGGACGGGCGCCCTCATCGCGGGCGGCGAGCCCTTCGGGCTGTATAGGGCTCCGCTTGGCGCTCCCCTTGGTCACGAGCCGAGATACGACAACTACTCTTCGTCAGCCAGCCAGCGGGCCGAGTTGAACAGCGGCCGGTCCATGCTGCGGACCCATTCGGTGGTCTCATCCGCCTTCTTGCCGCCGGCCACGGCCGCTGCAAACTCGCGGCGCAGCGCGGAAAATTTCGCCTCCACATCGTCCATCGCGCTCAGCAGCATCGCCTCCGGCGTCATCGGCAGCTTCGGCGAGCCGAACTCGTACTTGCCGTGGTGCGACAGGATCATGTGCTCCACCAGCACACGCTTCTTCTCCGGAAACGGCTGCAGCAATTGCAGCTTCTCGCGCAGCAAGCCCTGCGCGATGGAGATATGCCCAACCAGTTGGCCTTCCAGGGTGTAGTTAAAGTTCGTTTTCCAACTCAGTTCTTTCACCTTGCCGATATCGTGCAGAATCGCCCCAGTCAGCAGCAGATCCTCGTTCACCTCCGGGTAGAACGGCGCGACAGCCTTCAGCACCTTCACGAGCGCGAGTACATGCTCCAGCAAGCCCGAAATCCAGGCATGATGCAGCACCTTCGCCGCCGGGGCGATGCGGAACGCGGCCCCAATCTCCTCGTCGTCCAGAAAAGCCAGCACCAGCCGGCGAAGATCGTCATCGCGAAACCCAGCCACGATCGCCCGGAGTTCCGCGTCCATCTGCTCCGGGGGGAACTCCGAAACCGGCTGAAAATCGCTCGTTTCAACCTCGTTTTCCGCCGCGCTGCGCATCTTTGTCAGGGTGATCTGCCATTTGCCTTGGTACTTTGAGACCTGACCCTGCACCTTCACGTAGCAACCTTCGCTGCAGCCGGCGAACGCCTCGGCAACTTCGTCCCACATGCGAGCTTCAAGCGAGCCGGTCTTGTCGGTGAGCGAGAGCGCAAGATACTGGCCGCCGCCGGTCTTCTTCTCTCGCAGCGCGACGCTGGACAAGCAAAAAAAACTGGTGACCACCGCATTCTCAAATCGCGGCGCATCCGCAACGTAAAAGTCCTTCATACCCTTCATCCTAAAACGCGAAGCGACCCAGCGTACGCACTACCGCCCGTCCGGCGTTAGGATGTACTTGCGATTGACGGTGCCTGCCAACGAAAAAGCGCGGAAGCCTTAGCTTCCGCGCCTTTCCCGAACGGAAAACTAGTTCGGTGGGTTGGTTCCCGGAACCGGCTGCCCCTGTTCCGGGCTGCCCGGGGGTGGCTGCGTCGCCGGCGGCAGCGTGGTGTCGCTCTGGCTTGGCACCGACCCCGGTGTGGACGAGTTCGGCGGCGTCTGCGGCTTTGTCGGCTGGGTGGGCAGGTCCGTCGGGGCAAGCTTCGGATTCGCCGTCAGCGCGGGTGCCGGTGCAGGCGTCGGCTTGGTCTCCGGCTTGTCCTGCAGGCGTTCCTTCGGCGCGCCCTTCACGCGCTTCTTCGAGTCCTTCTTCGCCTTCTTCGCCTTGGCGACGGTATCGCCGTTCAAACCAAGCGGAGCCGCCTGCTCCTTCATGTCGGCCTTCTCCTCCGCACCTGCCGGAGTGGCGGTGGCGATGATTCTGTCTTGCTTCTTCGCCGCGATCGCCTTGATCTTCTTCTGCTTGACGACCGGCTCCGTTGCAGCAAAGCGAACCTTCTTCGTCTCCGGCGCCTTGGCGTTCAGCGGGTTTTCATCAAGGTTCGTGGTGTCCGCCTTGGTGTCCACCGTGCTGTCCGTCACCGATGCCGCTGCGGTCCCATTCGAAGCCATGACTGCCCCGGGAGCCGCACCCACTGCCGGCGTCGGAGTGACATCGGCGTCCTCGGTCGGGCTAGCCTGCAAAGCCGTCCGCGGCGCCTGGCCGAAGCGAATCTTCTCTTTCTTCACCTTCTTCGGCTTGCCGTGTTTGTCCAGGGCAGTCCTTGGCGCGGCGACCACGGCCATACCGGTCTTTGGGTCAACCGTCGCCTTCGCCGTCACAGCCTTGCCGGTGTTGCTCCTCGCCGACGCCGTCTGGTACCGCGCATTGCCGCCAAACCGCTCCGTATCCTTCGGCTTCTTCTTCTTCACCGGGGGCGGAGTGTACGCGGTAAACTGCGGCACCGTCTCGTCCGCGCTCGCTCCGGAATCGACAAATCCCGGTGCGAGATTGATGTAGCTGTCTTCGCGCAGTTTGGTCAGGTACTCGCGCAGCGCAGGCTGCATCTGCTGCATGTAAATGGCTTCTTGAATCTGCGGCTCGACGTCCTTCATCGGTGCCGGACCGGCCTGGTCGTGTTCCGTCACCTTCAGAATCACAAAGCCCTGGCGCGTCCGGATCGGCTGCGTCGTCTCCCCCGGCTTCAGCGAGAACGTCGCCTCTTCGAGCACCGGCGCAAGCACGCCGCGCTTGAACAGGCCCAGTTCCCCACCCTGCGCAGCGGTCTGCCCGCCGGAGTACTTCTTGGCCAGCGCGGCGAAGTCGCCGCCCTTCATCACCTGGGACTTCAGGTCATTGGCCTTCGTCTCAGCCTGCGAAACCTCGGCAGGCGTGGCGTTCTCAGGCAGCGGTACCAAAATCTCGCTCAGCCGAATCTGCTCCGGCTGTTCGAACTCCTTCTCGTGCTCCTTATAGTAGGCCTGCTCTTCAGTGTCGGTCAGTTGCAGCTTGCGGCCAACTTGGTCGCGCACGACCTCCTGCTTCAGGATGCCATTTTTGATCTGCGCTTTGAAGTCTTCGTAGTTGACGCCCTGAGACTCCGCTGCCTTCTTCAGGTCGTCGAGCGAGTCCATATGGTTCTGCTTGCGAATCTCGTCCAGCTTCCGGACCACGTCCGCATCCGCGTTCAAGTCGAGTTCCTTCGCCTTCGAAAGCAGCAACTGCTCGTCGATCATGTCGCGCAGCATGTCCCGCTGCGCCAGGGCAAGGTCGCCCGCGCTCATGTGATTCTGCTGCGCCTCCTGCTCCAACTGGTTTTCGGCCCGTTGCACGTCGCTCCGGGTGATGATCTGGTCGTTCACGCGCGCGACAACATCCTCGACGACCGTTCCGTGCGGCGTAATCGCCGGAGGAGGCGCCGGCAGGACCAGCTGAAACGACGGCGCTTCCACCCCGCCCTCGTACCGCGGAGCCTTCACCACCTGCGCCTGCAGCGTTGCAACCCCAACCGTCGCCCAACCCACCAGCGCCATCGTGCAGGCAATCGCCAAACGCCGCTCGCCGGAGAGTGCCTTGATTCCCAAATCCCGCCGTCCAAACTTCAACATCGTCTCGCTCAAAGTCAACGCTCTCGCTCTCATCAAATCCGCATCAGTGGTCTGTCCCGGCTCTCACGTTGGACGCCGCAAAGACTCAGTCGTAACCGGTCCCACCATTCTACCTGTTCCGGCAGTCGCTAACCGCACCCTGATATACTCCGTCCTACAGTCGATGGCGTCTGCCTACCGCGTTTCGCGGCTGCAATGGCGTCTGTCCAACGAGGTCCTACCCGCTCATGGCTCCACGCACACGTCGCGCGCTCGTCTCCGTCACCGTCTTTCTTGCTACTTGCGGTGTTCTCGGCTCGGTTATCGGTCCCAAGGTTGCGGCTCAGTCGGATTCGGATGAGTCCGCCGTTCGCGACTCGATCAAGTCCTTCTCCTCGGTTTACGCGCTGGTCGAACAAAACTACGCCGAGAAGATGAATGACGACCGCGCCCAGAAGGCGATCTACGACGGCGCCATCCCGGGCATGCTGCACGTGCTGGACCCCCATTCGAACTTCTACGATCCCAAGGCCTACGCGCAGATGCGCGAAGACCAGCACGGCCGCTACTACGGCGTCGGCATGACGATTCAGCCGCAGCTGGTCGACGGCACCGCCAAGATCTTCGTCCTGTTCGCCAACCCCGGCACACCCGCGAACCGCGCCGGCATCCGCCCCGGCGACATGATCGTCTCAGTCGACGGCAAGGCAACCGACGGCATGGATTCGGCCGCCGTCGCTTCCCTGCTGAAGGGACCCCGCGGAACCCATGTTTCGGTCGTGATGAGCCGTGAAGGCAGCTCCAAGCCGATCACCTTCGACGTCACCCGCGACGAAATCCCGCGCCCCTCGGTCGACGTCGCGTTCGAGATCAAGCCCGGCGTCGGCTACATTCACGTCACCAACTTTCAGGAGACGACCGCGCGCGAAGTCAGCGACGCCCTCGACCAGTTCAAGGCGGAGGGCCCGCTCAAGGGTCTGGTCATCGATCTTCGCGGCAACCCCGGCGGTCTGCTGAACCAGGCGGTCGAGATGTCGTCGAAGTTCCTGCAGAAGGGCCAGACCGTCGTCTCGCAGCATGGCCGCATCGATCGTGACCAGGTCTACTCCGTACAGTCCGGCGAACAGGGTCCGAAGTACCCGATCGTCGTCCTCGTCAACCGGAACACGGCCTCCGCGGCTGAGATCGTCTCGGGCGCCCTGCAGGATCACGACCGCGCTCTGATCGTGGGTGAGACCACCTTCGGCAAGGGCCTGGTGCAGACGGTCTTCAACGTAAGCGAGAACACCGGCCTCGCGCTCACCACCTTCCACTACTACACGCCGTCCGGGCGGCTGATCCAGCGGCCCTACGATCACATGTCGATGTACGACTACTTTTACGTGCGCGACGCCTCAAACCCGAAGGACAACGCGAATCGTGAAGTGAAGCTTACCGACGAAGGCCGCACCGTGTACGGCGGCGGCGGCATTACGCCCGACGAGCACATTGAGCCGTTGAAGTCGGATCACACGCAGGATGAACTCTACATCCAGCACGCCTTCTTCAACTTTGCCCGCGCTTATTTCGCCACGCACCCCGGCGTTCCAAAGGACTTCACCGTCGATGACGCCGTGCTGGCCGAGTTCAAGGCGTTCCTGAAGTCCAAGAAGATCGAAGTGTCAGATCAGGACTTCAACGCGAACCTGGACTGGATCAAGGAAGCCATCAAGGAGAACCTCTTCACCACGCAGTTCGGCCAGATGGAGGGTCTCGAGGTACACGACGAGTGGGATCCGCAGATCCAGAAGGCGATCTCCTACCTGCCACAGGCTGAGGCACTCGAACAGCACCTGCAGCCGAAGCCCGTCACCACGGCCAGCCGCTAACCTTAGCCCACAACGCAAAAACGCCGCGCTCCGAAAGCGCGGCGTTTCTGCGTGTGGTGCGAGATCCGTGGAGCGGGAGACCGGGATCGAACCGGCGACATTCAGCTTGGGAAGCTGACGTTCTGCCACTGAACTACTCCCGCTCAGCTTCCTGAGTATAACGGGTTCCCCGGCGCTCCGCCAAGCGCTGCCTGCGCTCTTCCAGACTGCAACCGGAACGTTCCCGTCTCCATCCGATTTTACCGGACATTCATATTCGGACGAAATCGGCGCGTCTTCTTCTGTGCCTTCCTCGTCTGAATGTTTGAGTGAGTTCGATCACGAAGCTGCTTGGATGAAATGTTACTTTGTTCGCAACTGCGCCTTCAAATACGTGTTTCCTGGGGCGTCGTCGGCACAACTCGAAGCGTCCTCCCCGCCTCTGCTACGGCAGTGCCCACAACTCTTCTCAAGGAGATCTTTTAGGATGAAGCGTTTATTCTTCTCCGTCTCGCTAGCCGTGCTCATGGCTTTCTGCCTGGTCATCGCTACCGCCAGGCCAGCTTACGGCTATGTCGATCCCGGCTCAGGCTTCCTCGCCGTTCAAACCATCGCCTCCGTCGGCGCCGCGTTCATCTACTTTCTACGCCGACGCATTCGTTCGCTCTTCAGCAAGAAGGAAGACACCGTGCTGGTCCCCGGAACGCTACAGAAGAGCGATTCCCGGACCGCTGACTGAACCTTGCCGCGCACAGCTCCTCTGCCGCCATCCGCTCATCACAAACGCTCCGCCCCTACGCGGAGCGTTCGCCTTCCGCCCTTCCCCGTCATGCGGCCATCGACCGAGCTTCCATGCTGAAGAAGTTTGCCCAGTGCCTGGGTCTCGCAGCGCTCGTGCTGCTCGAGAACTACGACGATTTCCTTGCGGGTGGCGGCAAGGCTCGCATGCACGTGCCGTTCGCGCTCGGCGGCATCGCCTGGGCGAACATCCTCGATATATTCCTTCTGGCGGCAATCCTCTTCGCGATCCTCGCTCCGCTCAAGCGAACGCGGCTTTATCCCGTCGCCCGCCTGCTGCTCGTCATCGCAATTCCGCTCTACTTTCTGGGAAGGCTGGATGCGCTGCTTCCCTTCGCGCTGCCGGAATGGTTTGCGCCGGCCTTCACGTTCGCGTGGCCGGCTGCGCTGCTCATTCTCTTCCTCCGCTTTCCCTCCTGGTATCGGCGTGCGATGGTCCTCGGCAGCCAACTGGGCGCAGCGTTCGCCATCTTCGCCGTCTTCTCCCTCGCGCAACTGCTCGCAATCACCACCTGGAAGCCGGGCCCGCACCAGCACACAGCCGCCTGGACCGCGACGCCACAGCCGCCGCGAGCCCACCCGCGCCTTGTCTGGATTGTCTTCGACGAACTCTCCTACGACCAGCTCTTCGAGCATCGCGCGCACGACCTGCCGCTGCCCAACTTCGACGCGCTCCGCTCCATCTCGACGCTGTACACGGATACGCAGCCGATCGGCGACCACACCGTCTCGATTCTGCCCTCGCTGCTCGGCGGTAGCGTGGTAGACGAGTACCGCTACCGCTGGAACAACACGCTCGATCTGCACTTCAAGGGCGTACACGGTTGGCACCAGGCGGACGGGCAGAACTCCATCTTCGGCGATGCGAAGCTGGCCGGCTGGCGCACAGCTGTCGTCGGTTGGTACAACCCCTACTGCACGGTCTATGCAAGCGCTATCGACCAGTGCTACTGGATGAACCACGACGAGATTGAAGGTCCCATGGCGCAGCATAAGACGCTGTGGCACAACACCTGGATTCCGCTGGCACAGATCGAACGCCGCGCCACCTCAGCCGGGCGCGCCGCGCACTTCCAGTGCAACTACGACGTAAACCAGCGGCTGATGACGCATCTCGATCTTGAAAAGCACGCGCTTGCGCTGCTCCAAACCGATCAGTCCGACCTCTACTTCCTGCATCTTTCGATTCCGCACAGTCCGAACATCTGGAGCCGCATCGATAACAGCTACACGACGACCTGCGACAGCTCGTACCTGGATAATCTCGCCCTGGCCGACATCGAGCTCGGCAAGATGCTTGCGATTCTGAAGGCCTCGCCGCGCTGGAAAGACACCACCGTCATCGTGCAGGGCGACCACTCCTGGCGGACGTATCTGTGGGATTCGCTGGCCGCGTGGACGGATGAGGATGACGCCGCATCGCGCGGCGTCTTCGACCCGCGCCCCGCCATCATCATCCACCAGGCCGGCGAGACCACGCCGCAAACCGACGCCTCCCCCTGGTCGCTCCTCAACATCCATCAAGTCATCGAACAGACCCTCCACACCCAGCACTGACATCGCGAAGCGATCGACACCCCACGAAGTGGTCGCCGCCCGCGATGAGGGCGCACTTGCCTCTGCTTTTGGGAACCCGTGCTATCCTCCCAAAAACAAAGAGGACATCCACCCCATGCTCAGCCGCTCTGCCGCGCTCGCCTCGACCCTCCTGCTCGCCGCCTCCGCCTTCGCCCAGCAGACGCCCATTCAGATCACCGCCAACCTCACCGACGCACCACGCAAGCTGTTCCACGCCGAGCTCGACATCCCAGTACATCCCGGCCCATTCGCCGTCACCGCCGCCGCCTGGGTTCCTGGCCACCACGCCACCAAACACACCGACAACGACATCACCGGCCTCGTCTTCACGGCCAACGGCGCCACAATCCCCTGGCGTCGCGACGATATCGATCTCTACCAGTTCCACCTCAACATCCCCGCCGGCGTCACCACCCTGCACGCGCACCTCGACTACATCGTCAACATCAAGGCCACCAACGCCCTCGCCGTACTCGAATGGGAAGACCTGATGCTCTACCCGGCCAACATCCCCGTGCGCCAGATCGCCATCCAGCCCTCGGTCATCGTACCCGCCGGCTGGGGCGTAGCCACCTCGCTCCACGCCATCTCATCAGGAGACGCCGAACACCCCGCCGACGGCCACGTTCACTACGCCCCCACCTCCGTCCAGATGCTCGAAGACTCGCCCATCTTTACCGGCGTCAACTTCCACGAGTACCCGCTCGCCACATCACCCAAGCCCGTCTTCATCGACGTCTTCGGCGACAATCCCGAAGACGTCGCACTCCGCCCCAGCGTCATCGCAGAGCTCCAGCACCTCGTGCCCGAAGCCGTCGCCATGTACAGCTCCACTCACTACGACACCTACCACTTCCTGCTGACGCTCACGAAGAACGGCCCCTACGGCGGCCTCGAACACCACGAATCCTCGGATAACTCCCTGCCCAACGCTTCCTTCACCACTGACGACCTCACCGCTGTCGCCGGTCCGGTCCTCTCGCATGAGTACACCCACTCCTGGAACGGCAAATACCGCCGCCCTGCCGGCCTCGCCACCCCCGACTTCGCCACGCCCATGAAGGGCGAGCTGCTCTGGGTCTACGAAGGCCTCACCGACTACCTCGGCTATGTGCTCGGCACACGCTGCGGCTTTATGACTCCCGACCAGTACCACGACTACATCGCCGCCACGGCCGCGCGTCTCGACTACACCTCCGGCCGCGTCTGGCGCTCCACAGACGACACCGCCGTCGGCATCTCCGGCCTGCAGGGCGGCGCCGCCTGGGCCAACTGGCGCCGCGGCTCCGACTACTACTCCGAAGGCGACCTCGTCTGGCTCGATGTCGACACCACCATCCGCAAGCTCACCAACGACCAGAAGAACCTGCGCGACTTCCTCACCATCTTCGTCGCCGGCCACGGCAGCACCCCGCCCGAGATCGTCCCCTACGACTTCGACGAACTCGTCCGCGACCTCAACCAGGTCGTCCCCCACGACTGGGCCGCGTTCCTCCGCGAGCGCGTCTACCAGGTGCAGCCGCACGCCAACCTCGAAGGCATCGAACAGGGCGGATGGAAGCTCGTCTACACCGACAAGCCCTCCCCGATGAGCAAGATCAGTCTTCGCCCCGGCCCTCCGACCCTCAATGTCTGGTACTCGCTCGGCCTCGCCGTCGACCCCGACGGCGCGATCTCCGACGTCCGCGTAGGCGGTCCCGCCGACAAGGCGAAGCTCGCACCCGGCGAGAAGATCCTGGCCGTCGACGGCCACATCTACACCAACGACACGCTGCGCAACGCCCTCCGCGCCGCCAAAACCACCACCACGCCCATCCCCTTCATCATCCAGAGCGACACCCTCGTCAACACCGTTACCATCGATTACCACGACGGCGAACGCTATCCTTCGCTGGTACGCGTCGAAGGCACACCCGACTACCTGGACGAAATTCTCAAGCCGCTGGCACCTACAAAATAAGTGTCCTGCCGGACGGGCTCGCTAACGCCGCGAGGGCGGTACTGCGTACGCTGGAAGCTTCGCGTTGGTCGGCATAGAAGATTGTGCCGCGGGGCCACGCGAAGCCATCACCGCACGAAGTGCTCGCCCCGCGCGACCAGCGGGCCCGTCCGGCAGAACAAGCCTCTCAGTCCTTGAAAATCCTGACGTAATCCACCAGCATCTCCGCCGGAAACTTCGTCGTCGCATCCGGGTTCCCCGGCCACTGCCCACCCACAGCCAGGTTGAGCAGGATAAAGTTCGCAGGCCCATCAAACGGCCACGATGCCCCCGGATACTTCGCCAGGTCCTCCGGCCCAAACGTCACATACGGCTTGCTCGGGTCGTCCACATAGTACGAGAGACTCCCCGGCTTCCAGATCATCCCGTACGTATGCCACGTCCCAGCAGTCACCCCGTTCGGAAAGTCGTACCGCTTCCCGATCGGCGTCCCGGTAAACCCCGGCCCATGCACCGACCCCATATTCCAGTCCGGCGTCTTCGCCGCATCCACCCGCTCCAGCACATCCTGCTCGCCACAGGCAGGCCAACCGGCCGTACTCACGGTGTTGCCCAGCAGCCACCCCGCCGGCCAAAAGCCCTGCGCCTCCGGCACCCTCGCACGAAACTCCACACGCCCATACTTGAAGCTGAACAGACCCTCCGTCTTCATCCGCGCCGACGTATAGACACCCGGCTTCGGCTGCTGCGCCACGATGTGCAAATACCCATCCGTCCCCACGTACGCATTCGGCGACGCCGCGTCACACGGCGCCGCCTCCGAGCCCCACGCGCAGTAGTCCTCCAGCTCCGAGTTCCCATACCCCGAAGCCCCCTTGTCATAGGTCCAAACCGCGGGATTCGGCGCTGCCTTCGCCCCGGTCGCGTTCGAAAACTCATCGCTCCACACCAGCGATCCCGCTGCAACGTCCGCCGCAAACACCTTGCGAGCCACTGCGCTGCTCGCCTGCCCGGCAACGGCAATCGCCTGTACCGTCTCTTGCGAATCCACCAGGAACGGCGCGAGATACTGCTGCGACACCATAGTCGGCGCGCTGCCATCGACGGTGTAGTACACCTTCGTTCCCGGCGCGGTCGCTGCCAACGTAACAATCAAAGCGCCGTTCTGCGCCGAAGTCGCGCCGATCACCGGAGCCGCAATCTGTCCGCTCTGCCCGCAAGCAGACGCGGCCAATAGGGCGATCGCAACGGGGCTCAGAAAGCCAAACCGAGAGCCGGCCGCTCTCAACAGCCGGCGATTATACCCAGAGCCACAACGCGAGAAGAACATCATCAGGAAACCTTACCGCATCTCGCTGCCCGGCCGCAGAGGACGCGCCCTGCGGATTGAGGATGACAGCGTATCCTTGCGTCGCTCACCTCACGCACTCCGAAAGCCCTTGAGGACGGCCTCGGCTGGCGCAACAAGCGAAACCTCCTTCGACGTTCCATAGAGCATCCGCATGGTAAAGGCACCATCGATAACGCCGAGGATCGCCGCTGCCGCTGCCTTTCTGTCGATGGCAAATGGCTGCAGAAGATCGGCGAGATAGGCAACGATTTTGTCCTGGTGTTCGATTGCCATGCAGTGGAACGGGTGGGCGGTCTGCGGGTACTCCGATGCGATGCGAAGGAAGGGGCACCCGATAACATCGGGCCGGTTCACATAGTGTTCAAACTTGGTCAACGTCTCACGCAGATCCGCTGGCGGAGCGGGGTTGGCAAGGTAGTCCCAAAGCGCTCGGTCGCGGTTCTCAAGGTAGGTGACCACCAAGGCATCTTTGCTCTCGAAGTACCGGTAGAAGGTCGCCTTCGCCACCTCGGCGAGTGCCATGATCTTCTCGGTCCCGGTGGCGCGGACGCCCTCGGTATAGAACAGGTGGTCGACCACCTCCAGGATTCTCTCGCGCGGGCCGGATTGTTTTGGCGTTTTCATCAACTTTATCTTGACAGAGGACAGACAGGTCTGTCTATACTGGACAGGAAGTAGACAGACCTGTCTCTATGAGAGTCAGCACCACGAGAGGATCTCCGATAATGTCTCGCCGCCTGAAAGTTTTATCGCTCGTCCTGGGAGTTCTGATGTTTCTCTTCGGAATCCTCAAGTTCTTCCCGCCGTTCAACGGATGGTTCGATATCCAGATTCAACAAAGTCATCTGCCCCACGAGTCAATCCTCGCCGGCAAACTGACGGAGATGCTCACCGGCATCCTCTTCCTGCTACCTTCGCTTGGACGATCGTTGACCGCAAAAGCGAAGGATCAGATCCTTCTGGCTGCTTGCTTCCTTCTCGTCACGCAGATGATCGTCGCCATTTATGTTCATCTGCAGCCCGGGGTCCCCGCCAGCGTTCTTCCTCTCGGCATCAAGCCGCCTTTGATTCCGGTGACCGTTCTCCTCCTGGACTTGTTCACGGCCTTCCATGCCTGGAAGGAACTGCAGGCACAGAAGGCCTAGTCCGATTCCGCCGAACCGCTCCCCCGGACAGATCGGGGCCGAGTCGTATCGAACCGCAGCAGGTTTACCGGCGTCTTATCGCAAGCGCCTCACAACGTTGTTGAACCACAGGAGCAAAGCAATGCCGAATCTCTTCGAATCTGTTCCGCTTGGATCGCTGGTCCTCGCCAATCGCGTCTTCATGGCTCCCCTCACGCGTACCCGCGCACACGATGACGGTGTGCCCGGAGAGCTTGCTGCGACGTACTACTCACAACGCGCTTCGGCCGGGCTGATCGTCACCGAGGCAACGCAAATTTCGCCCATGGGCAAGGGCTACAGCAATACACCGGGAATTCACTCCCCGGAACAGGTGGAAGCGTGGCGCAAAATCGTGGAGTCGGTCCACACCAGCGGAGGACGAATCTTCCTTCAGTTATGGCACGTCGGCCGCATCTCTCATTCGTCCTTGTTGCCAAACAACGCGCAGCCTGTCGCCCCCTCCGCCATCCGCGCCAATGCGCACACGCACATCGCCACCGGTTCAGCACAGGTCTCAGAGCCCGTTGCGTTAACGGCAAGCGGGATCAACGAGACCCTGGCCGACTATCGAAAAGCAGCGGCAAACGCCAAGCAAGCCGGCTTCGACGGAGTCGAAGTTCACGCGGCAAATGGATACCTGATCGACCAGTTCCTCCGCACAGGAACCAATCAGCGAACCGATGAGTATGGAGGGACCGCGTCGAATCGCGCCCGCTTTCTCACCGAGGCGGTGGACGAAGTTCTGAAATCCTGGGATCCCAAACAAATCGGCGTGCGCATCTCTCCAACGGTCGACTTCAACGATATGTTCGACGAGAACCCCCGCGAAACCTTCTCCGTCGCGATCGAAAAGCTCAACGGCTATCACCTCGGGTATCTCCATGTCGTCGAACAGGCGCAGGACAGCAAAGGCAACAGCGACGAGGCACTCGCGCTATCGGATCACCTGAGGAAGCTCTGGAACGGTCTCTACGTCGTCAATGGCGGGTATGACGGCCCGAGAGGTGAGCAGGCAGTGCAGTCCGGGCACGCAGACGCCGTCGCATACGGCCGCGCCTTTCTCGCCAATCCCGATCTACCCCGGCGACTGCAACTTGGCGCTGCCTTGAATCAACCAGACCCAGCGACCTTCTACGGAGGAGGAGCCGCCGGCTACACGAGCTATCCCGCACTCTCCTAGGTCGTGCCCCGCGTGACGTCACGCGGGCGCACCCGCCTCTTCCTTCCTAACTCAGGCGCGAGATACAGTGCAGGTCCAGCTTGATGATGCCTAAATTCTCAGCGTAGACAGAGACAGCGTGGCAGATGGCGGGGTCTTGTGGATCGTGTTGCATCCACACCCGCTGTCCCTTTCCAAGCACTCCGCCACTCAAACATTCTCCGCACGGGAGTAGCTCCACCATCTCGTACGGCATATTCCGATTCACAACGTAGCCATCCTGGTATCCCAAGGGTCGATCCATGTACCTTCTCCTCCACGCCGCCTCGTCAGCCTTACCCGTACAAGCTTCGCTGCTGACCGATTATGGGAGCAAAACAACCGCGAAAGGTTACAAGCGCCTGACGATTCCTCGTCCGATTCGAGACCGTCAATCAGCGAACAGGAAACACCCATAACCTGTGGCAGGATGAGCTACGCGCTTCGTGCGTCAATGCGCAGCTCCCTGCGGCATTCCTGCAAGTTAGAGAGCTTCGCCGAGCGAAGAAACCTTACAGACTCATCCATCGCACGCAGGAACCGCCAGGGATATCCATCCCGTAACCTTTCCCGCGGCTCAGGCGTCAGATGCGCGTTCTTCCGGGCTGCTTGCGCGATCGGCGATGCACACGGCTCCCTCTTCCATAGAGCCAGCTCCCTCTCCGGTCCACAGCGCAGTCTCGCTCTCTCTAACCCGCTGCAGAGGAGTTACACCATGCCTAGTCGGATCCAACCCTTGTTCACACGCGCGCTTACCATCGCAACGCTCGCACTCCTGCGGGCGCCTCAAGTACTTTCGCAAGCGACGCAAAGTGCCGCCACACGTCCTTCCGCGGTCCTGGTGGAGCTCTTTACCTCAGAGGGCTGCTCCGATTGCCCGCCGGCCGATGAACTGCTGCGCCAGGCCAATGGTCATAAAACCGCTGGCGGACAGCTGATCGTCGGCATCAGTGAGCATGTCAGCTATTGGAACGGCCTGGGCTGGAAAGACCCCTTCTCCGCTGATCTCTATACCAATCGCCAGTACGAGTACGGAAACCACTTCGGGCTTCAAAGTGTCTACACCCCGCAGATGGTCGTCAACGGCCGAGAGCAGTTCGTCGGCAGCGATAGCCGCGCGCTCGAGTCCGCCTTGGCAACGGAGTCGCAGCGCAAACAGATTGCGTTGCGAATCGATTCCGGCCAGATCAAGGACAATAATGTCACGTTCACCTATTCCGCTGCGGATCTGCCGTCGAAAGGCGCGCTCGAACTCTTTGCCGTCCTGGTCGATGATGTGGACCAATCGAACGTGCTGCGCGGCGAGAACTCCGGTCGCAAACTGACTCATGTCGCAGTAGCGCGCGCTCTTGCTCCGCTGGGAGCGCTGCGCGACGGCGATCAGCATTCCACCACGCTGCCGTTGCCACCTTCGTTTCTCTCCAACCCCGGTGCCGGGCATCATCTCGTCTTGTTCGCGCAACAGGGCAACAGCGGCGCCATCGTAGGAATCGACACAAAACCGATTTGATTCGCGCCTAAGCCAGGGTCGATCAGCGCCGTCTACAAAGCAAGCTCCTGCGCTGATCGAAAAGAGGTAGCATGGCTGATGGAGAACCACCTTGCTCGAACAGAAGACGCCAGTCGATGCACGCCTACGCGACGATGGGAAGAGCCGGTCCTGGATTATTGGATTCACCAGCCTGTTCTTCATTCTGCTGCAGAGCGCATGCACAGCCTTCATGGCCATCAGCGGTCTAAGGCTGCTTATAGGAATCGGCTCCCTTGCCGCTGCAACATCCGGCCTGCGTGTGCTCACCTCCCTCCACGCCGAGGCCATTCGCATCCCGATGGAGATTGTCGCAGTGGCGGGCTCGGTGGTGAACCTGCTCGCGATCCGGCGCGTTCGCCGGCTGCGCGGGCGGTCTTCCTCTCAGTGGAGAGTCGCACCTGTCAGTGCCGACACGAGGCGTGCTGAGTCGATCCAGATAGCTATCGCTGTCATTACTCTGCTGCTGGTGGCCGTTGAATGGACCTTCCACATCTACTTGCACCACAGCATCTAGGTTGCGTCGTCAAGTCGCAGCGCTAACTTGCAGCGCCAACCCGCAGCGCCAGGGAGCATCGCTAGCTAGCGTCCTCGGCCGAGGACATTGCCTCATTCCTGATCTCCTCGGATAGCCTGGCGTGCAAGCGCTCGCTGAAGCCCAGCGGCAACTCGAACACCTGGTCATCTGCGGTGAGCACCACGATATTGCGCGTCGAATCGAGGATTGCAGAGCAGATCTCGCAATGCTCCAGATGGCGTTGCACCAGCTCCCTGGTCTCCGGAGACAAGGAGTTATCCAGATAGTCGGAGATGTAGTTCCAAACGTGCTTGCATTCTATGACCACTGAAACCACCTCCTTCGTGGACCTGTATTCTTCAGTTTCGGCGCGAGTTCCTTTTGCATCATCATTCGGGCCCGGTGCAACCGAACCTTCACGGTACCGGCTGTGATCGCGAGCGCAACCGCTGTCTCCTCGATCGAAAACTCCTCCACGTCCCGCAGCAGCAGTACCTCCCGGTACAACGGCGACAGGTTGGCAATAGCATCTTGCAGCATACTGCGAATCTCCCCGCGCTCCAGCGCCTCGGAGGGTACTTCGCGCCAATCCCGAAGCAGCGCCGGCGAAATGCTTCCGCCCTCCTCAGGGGATTCGTCCAGCGACTCCATTCGCACGACGGTCTGCCGCCGCAAACGACCCCGCGCTTCGTTCAATGTGATGCTGATCAGCCACGTGCTGAACTTCGCTTGCCCACGGAAGTCTGCCAGTTTTCTGAAAGCCTTCAGGAACGCTTCCTGCGCAACGTCTTCGGCATCCGCCTCGTTCTTCATGAATGAGAGCGCCATCTTGTATACGCTGCGCTCATACGGTCGGATCAGCTCGTGATACTGCTCCCGGTCGCCGGCGAGGATAGCCGCGATCATTCGCTCTTCGTCTCGAACTGAGTGTTCCACATCCATACCAATCAGGCCTGCTCCATAAAGCGTTTCGCAAGGATGTGGTCGAGAGAAAGAAAGCCTGCGCCGAAGATCAAGACCATCAGAGACGCAAACAGAAAGGTATACGGATCCGCCACGTAGAACTTGCCGGGATCGGAAAAGATGGAACCCAGCGCCTCCCGGTCGGCCGTCCAGTAAGCCACGAACATGTTAGCAGCCAGCAGGAAGCCTATAACCCTGCTACCTAAGCCCAGAATCAGAAGGATTCCCCCAAAAAACTCCAGCCCGGCGATAAAGTGCGCGTTGAACGCGGGAAAGGGGATATTGAGACTCGTGAAGAAGCCGGTAATCTTCGCAATGTTATGCATCTTGCCCCAGCCAGTCTGGGCAAACTGCCAACCCCAATACAGCCGCACCGCCAGAAGAAACGGTGATTGGAGACGGGACAACATTCCGGATACTGCAACGTACATCGCGATCAAGCGCTTCATCTCATACCTCGGGCCCTGCGGTGTCACGCTCGCGTGGTGTGCCCACAGATCGTCGTCCGGCAAGGCCATTCCACGCGTTAGAGAGACGATGGCACGAATGGTTACAAACAAAGCTCGACCGATAGCTTGAAGCAAGCTGCATCGGCCTCTCCAGGCCCCAGCGAAGAAAGCTTGTAACCTTATTCGTCCGTACCGTTCTCACGTGTGCAACAAGGGGCTATCGCCTCCACCAAGCAGCGAAGACACCAGCATCCAGCGGCTTTACGCCAGCGGATACTACAACGGCATCATGCCTCGCCACCGTCGCGCGGCCCAACCATGAAAGGTGCTCCCAATGAAGATGAATACCGCACACAACCTGGCCCTCGCGGCCGCATTCGCCGGCCTGCTCGGCGGCACGTCCGTCCGCCTTCACGCTCAGACCAACGGACAGAGCGGAACCTCTGCCCAGGCGGGCGTGCTTCTCGTGGGCCAGGACCAGACCCCCGCTGCCGGCAAGCACTCCTGCAAAGGCAAGAACGACTGTAAGGGACAGGGCGGCGGCGACGCGAAGCACGCCGGCAAGAACAGCTGCAAGGGCAAAGGCGCCTGCGCGACCGACGGCTCCACCCCGCCGAAGGCCGCTTAGTCCACCGTGTTGGAGGCTCGCGGCAAACCGCAAGCCTCCAACGTTCCTCTGCCTCTATGAAGCATGATCGGATGGATCTATGCCAGCAAACAGATTCAATGCATTTACGGAGTACGGCGTCGGCATCGGACTCAGAGTCCCTCACTACGCCCACATCCTCTCCGAAAAACCAGTCGTCGACTGGTTCGAAATCATCTCCGAAAACTACATGGTCGGCGGCGGTCGCGCGCTCACTATCCTCGACCAGATCCTCGATCAATACCGAGTCGTGCAGCACGGCGTCTCCATGTACTTCGGCTCTGCGCAGCCGCTCAATCGCGACCACCTGAAGCGCCTGAAGGAACTCACGAAGCGCACGAAAACTCCATGGCTCTCCGATCATCTATGCTGGGGCAGCGTCGACGGACGCTATACGCACGACCTGCTACCCTTGCCCTACACCTTTGAAGCCATCCGCATCACCGCGGCGCGTATCCGTGAGGTACAGGACTTCCTCGAGATCCCCATCGCGGTCGAAAACGTAAGCAGCTATGCCGAGTTCCACGAGTCGCAGATGACCGAATGGGAGTTCCTCAACGAGGTCGTTCACACCGCGGATTGCGGCATCCTGCTCGATGTCAACAACATCTACGTGTCGTCGCAAAATCATGGCTTCAACCCGATGGACTACGTGAACGCAGTCGACCCCGAGCGCGTGGCGCAGATCCATATCGCGGGTCATTCCAGGTTCGAGAAGTACACGCTCGACACCCACGATCATCCCGTCCTCGATCCGGTCTGGAAGATGTATGCGCGCGCCATCGAACGCATCGGCCCAACCGCCACCTTGCTCGAGTGGGACGACAACATCCCCTCCTTCGACGAAGTCCACACAGAGGCCCTCAAAGCGAACCGTCAGCTGTCCGCTTCAGGAGTTGACGACGCCGTCGAGGCGAACGAGGGAGTGCTCGTATGAACCTGCTCGATCTTCAACGTCGCATGGCCGAGGACGTCAGCCGGCCGCTCACAATCGACTTCGCAATGCAGGATGTCGACGCCAACGGAAGATCCGTCGAGGAGACCGTCGCAGGCTACATCAAACCGAACGATCGTCTCTCCTCGTTCGAACGCCTGGAGATCTACAACCGCCAATACTGGTTCCGCGTCATCGCGGCCGTCTCCGAGGACTATCCGGCGTTGACCGCGGTGCTCGGCCAGGAACGCTGCGACGCACTCATCCTGGCGTATCTCAAGGAGCGTCCCTCCGTCTCCTTCAGCCTGCGTGATCTCGGTGCCAAGCTCCCCTCATGGCTTCAGAAGCATCCAGGTCTCACAGGCCCTCACTGCGAGCTAGCCGTCGACGTAGCCCGCCTCGAATGGGCCTACATTGAAGCGTTCGACAACCCCGCGTTGCCTCCCCTCGATGCCGTCGAATTCTCGCGCCTCCTACCGACCAGCGTGCTCGCACTGCAACCGCATCTGCAACTGCTTGCCCTGCGTTACCCCGTGGACGAGGTGGTGCTCGCCGTCCACAAACACAAGCCCGCAACAGACATCGTCAGCAATGCAGTCTCAGAGCGCAAAGCCTCCAAACGACTCCACATCCCCCGACTCAAGCAGTCTCCCACCTGCCTCGCAGTCCATCGCTACCAGGACTCGGTCTACTACCGGCGCATCGATCGCGAGGAGTTCCTGCTCCTTTCCGCAATTCAGGAGGGCCAGCCAATCGCCGGCGTGGTGGACAGAGCGTTGCGAGCGAGTAATCTACCAGCCCTCGAACAAGCCGCAAAGATTCAGGAGTACTTCGCCCACGCCTCCGAGCTCGGGTGGCTGACGTCGAAGTCGTAACCTCCGCACTCCGTCACCTGGTCGCTACCTTCCACGAAAATCAAGTAGCGCACAGCGCCGAAAACGCGTCTGGCGTTGCTTCCTCTCATCGCTCTGCACCGCGTGCAGGGTAAGCCGCATTGCGGCTGAATTGGACGCGAAACGGCAACAGCTTCGTTGACGTCTCTGGCCCCGCTTACCGAGTGATTTAGAAAAAGCAAAATATTATGGTGGAGCTGAGCGGGATCGAACCGCTGACCTCCTCGTTGCGAACGAGGCGCTCTCCCAACTGAGCTACAGCCCCACACCATGATCGTCAGGCCGCCACCCAGCCGCCCAACCGCATCTCTCTGACTATAGCAACATCGGCGCGGAACCTCAACTGCCCGTACACCCCACAGTCACGCGACCGCGCACTTCCGTTCCGGCGGCCAGCGGCTTTTCAACCACGTGCCAAAGCGCCCCGTCCGCTTCCACAGTCTCCGTCACCGGAATCTGCAGCTTCGTTCCGCTTCGCGTCACCGCTTCGAGCACACCACGATCGCCAACCTTGAACTCCGTGGCATCAAGCGACATCCACCAAACCGCTTCGACACCCTTCTGAGACGCCAGCCGGATATCCGTCACCACCGCTTCGAACCCCTGCCCCTCCCCGAGCGCGCTCACGAGGCAATCGCCTTCGCGAAGCGCTCCATCTCCCACCGGCTCCCCACCATCAACGGCGTCCGCTGATGAATCCCGGTCGGCACAATGTCCAGGATTCTTCCGCTGCCGCTCGAAGCCATTCCGCCCGCCTGCTCCGCAATCATCGCCAGCGGATTCGCCTCGTACAGCAGCCGCAGCTTGCCGCCCGGCTGCTTCTTCGTCGGCGGGTACAGAAACACGCCACCCTTCAGCAGCGTGCGATGAAAATCCGCCACCAGGCTCCCGATATACCGCGAGCTATACCCCTCCGCACGCAGCCCCGAAACGTACTCCGCATACCCCGCCGGCCACGTCTCCGCATTCGCCTCGTTCACGCTGTAATACGGCCCCTTCTCCGGCATCGTCATTGATTCATGGCTCAGCACAAACGCCCCAATCGTCGGGTCGAGCGTGAACCCGTGCACGCCGTTGCCCGTCGTATAAACCAGCACCGTGCTCGGCCCATACACCACATATCCCGCCGCAACCTGCTTCGTCCCCGGCTGCAGAATCGAAGCATTCAGATCCCCCTCGGGCAGCCGCTTGTGAATCGAGAAGATCGTCCCCACATTCACATTCACATCGATGTTCGACGACCCGTCCAGCGGATCGAACACCACAATGTACTTCCCGGTCTCGATACTCCGGTCGAACGTCACCGGCTCCTCATCTTCCTCGCTCACCAGCGCCGCCACCGAATCCTGCATGCCGAGACAATGCAGCAGCGCCTGGTTCGCATACACATCCAGCTTCTGCTGCTGCTCTCCCTGCACGTTCTCCGCGCCAAAGGCACCCAGCACATCGCTCAGCCCAGCCGAGCGAATCTTCGCCTCAATCATCTTGGTCGCAAGCGTAATCCCGCTCAACAAGACAGAGAACGTCCCACTCGCCTCCGAGAAATCCATCTGCTGCCGCAGGATATGCTGCTGCACCGTAGTCATCATCGCCATACAAAAGATTCTACCCACGCGAAGCGTCCAAAACCCCACGAAGTGATACCTGTCCGGCATGAGGACGCACTTGCCGTTGCAGTTGCCGTTACACTAATCCCACTCATGCCCACCCGCCGCGCTTTTCTCAGCACAGCCGCCGCCCTCCCTTTCCTGCCGAAGGCCCACGCGCAGGAGCTCTCCAGCAAGCTCCCGCCCGCCATCGCCGCTCTGCCCAACCGCATCCACGAAGCCGTCCCCATCACCCTCGCGGAGCGTCAGTCCCGCGCCGACAAAGCCCGCCGCCTCATGCTCCAGCAAAACATCGCCGCCATCGTCATCACCGGCGGCACCTCGCTCACCTACTTCACCGGAGCCCACGCCGGCCAGTCCGAGCGCCTCTTCGCATGGATCCTCCCCGCCACCGGCGCCCCCTACATCGTCTGCCCCACCTTCGAAGAAGCCCGCATGACCGAGGCCCTCACCGGCATCCCAGACGGCGCCCAAACCAAGATCTACACCTGGAACGAAGACGAAGACCCGTACGCGCTGCTCGTTGCGCACGCCCCACCGGGCGTGTTGGGATTAGACGAACGCGTCCAGTTCGTCTTCGCCAATCGCATCCAGCTTGCAGACCCCTCGCGCAAGCTCGTCTCCGCCATCCCCGTCATCTCCGGCTGCCGCGAAATCAAATCCCCCGCCGAGCTCGCCCTCATGCAGCTCGCCAACAACATCACCCTCGCCGTCTACAAAGCCGCATGGCAATCCGCCGGCCCCGGCATGACGAACGAAGACTTCTCCAACCTCTGCACCCTCGGCTACAAGCAATCCGGCGTCGTCGGCGAAACCTCCTGCCAGGTCGGCGAGTGGTCCGCGCTCCCCCACGGCAGCCCCCGCCCGCAGACCATCCGCGAAGGCCAGGTGGTCCTCATCGACGACGGCTGCTTCGTCCACGGCTACCAGTCCGACATGTCGCGCTCCTTCGTCTACGGAAAACCGCGTGAGCAATCCGTCGCAGACAAACAAAAACAAGTCTTCGACATCGTCCACCGCGCCCAGGCCGCCGCGCTCGCCGCCGCGAAGGTAGGCCTGCCCTGCCACGCCATCGACGACGCCGCCCGCCAGGTCATCACCGCCGCCGGCTTCGGCCCCGACTACCGCACCTTCTCGCACCGCGTCGGCCACGGCATCGGCATGGACATGCACGAGTGGCCCTACCTCGTCCGCGGCAACCAGACCCCGCTCGCCGCCGGCATGTGCTTCTCCGACGAACCCGGCATCTACCTCCCCGGCCAGTTCGGCATCCGCCTCGAAGACGACTGGCACCTCACCGAATCCGGCGGCGTCCTCTTCACCCCCCAATCCCCTTCGCTCGAACACCCCTTCGCCTGACTAGCAGCTTCTGCCGAACATCCGGGTGCCCCACCTCATCGACAGCATCACCGTCGCTGAGGTGGGCATCGTTTGCGCCAGCAAACGACCATCTTCTTCTCTCCCGCGGCACCGCACCCCCACGCCTTGACTCCGAGAGCAAGAACCCAAGCGTCTGAATACCAACCGAGAGTATCCTTGCAAGCAGAGGAGATCGCGCATGGCAACGACTTCTGTTCTCATCTCAGTCGAAGAGTACCTCCGCACCTCCTACCGGCCAGATTGCGACTACATCGACGGCGAGGTACGAGAGAGAAATATGGGCGAGCTACCCCACAGCAAGCTTCAGGCCTATTTTTCCTGGTACTTCCGCAGTCATCGTGAAGAGTGGCAGATCAACGTACTCCCGGAGCAACGCGTACAGGTCTCCGGGAAACGCTACCGCATCCCCGACGTATGCCTGATCTCCCGCGACGCGCCCCAGGAACTCATCATCCGCACTCCACCCGTTCTGTGCATCGAGATCCTCTCCCGCGAAGACCGCATGACCGAAATACAGGAGCGCATCGAGGACTATCTCGCCATGGGCGTACCTGCCGTCTGGGTCATCGACCCCTGGCGCCGCAAGACATTTCTGGCGCTCCCTGACGGCGTCCTCCGGCCCGTGCACGACACCCTGACCGTCCCGGGCACCGCCATCCAGGCTCCAGTAGCCGCCTTGATCCAGGAAATCGACGCAAACTAACTCTTCGTTACTGCCAAGCTATCGACGACTGATGCATGCCATCGCCAACGCCGCTTGCGCCGCTCTTACCCTCGATGTCAGCGCAAGCCTCAAGCATCTCCCGCGCAGCCGCCCCTAGCGGACTCCAACAGGCCCACACTCGCCTACGTCAGATCATCCGTATCGAACACGACCTTCTTCCGCCCGAGCGCCGACGTATCCCGCACCCCGACCACCAGACTCTCAACCACCTCGTTCACCTCGTCCACATCCGCAGTCGCCGTAATCGCCTTCTGGCCCTCATCGGTCTCCAGGCTTTCGAGCAGCACCGTCGCATACGCCACCGCGACGCCATCCTGGTTCAAACCCTCGGGCGTCTTCGCCTTGATCCCGACCTCGCCCGGCTTCACGCCCAGCAGCTCCGCCACGCGCTCGCGCAACTCCCCCGCAATCGGCACGATCTTCGGCCGCGTCATCACCAGGCACGTATCGATGTTGACGATCTTGTAGCCCGCCGTCTCGACCTCGTGCAGGGCCGTCTTCAAAAACAGGCTAGAAGCCGCACCCTTCCAGCGCGGATCGCTCGGCGGAAAAAAGGTGCCGATATCCCCCGCCGAAACCGCACCCAGCAGCGCATCCGTAATCGCATGCAGCAGCACATCGCCATCCGAGTGCCCGGCCAGCCCCTCGTCATGCTCAATCGCCAACCCGCCAATCATCAGCGGCACACCCGCCTGAAACGCATGCGAGTCAAACCCAAACCCAATCCTCATCCCCATCAGTTCCCCTCCCCAGCAAACGACCTAACACCGATTAGCACCGGGTCACCGATTTCTTAAGTTCATTGTCCATCACGAGCCGCTTGAACTTCGCCTCGGGACCAAAGTTCATCAGGAGCGCTACCTCCAGGCGAGTCGCTCGAAGGTAGTTGAGCGTTTGTGACTCGTGCTGCCTGATCAGCGCGTCACAAGTCTTCAGTTCAACAAGAACCAGCTCATTCACGACCAAATCCGCCCTGAACAGACCGATTACACCGCCTCGGAAGTAAACCTGAATCGGCACCTCGACGCCAACCTGGAGTCCTGCCTGCACCAGCGCGACCCGCATCGCCTCACCATAAACCGATTCCAGAAAACCATAACCAAGCTCGCTGTAAACCTCGTAGAAAACGCCGATGATGGTCCTCGTCAAATCATCGTGCTTACCCCGAATCTGCCGTTGCCCCGTCAAAATCGGTGATTCGGTGTTCATCGGTGTTAAGCCTTCGCATGAGCCAGGTAAAACTCCGCCAGTTCCAAATCCCCCGGCTGCGTAATCTTAAAGTTCTTCGCCGACCCCGCCACAACCCACACCTCCACCCCAGCCCGCTCCAGCACGCTCGCCTCATCCGTCCCGGCAAACTCATCGTTGGTCGCCTCTTCAAACGCCCGCTTCAACGCCCCAAACCGAGCCCCCTGCGGCGTCTGTGCCATCACCACGCGCTCCCGCGGAACCGTCGCCGTCACAATCGCACCGTCGGCCGTGCGCTCCACCTGCTTGATGGTGTCTACGGCCGGCAGCCCGACGATCGCCGCCCCATGCTTCTCCACCGCGTCAATCGTCCGTTCGATCGTCGCCGCATCGATCAACGGCCGCACCGCATCGTGCACCAGCACCACATCCTCGTCATCGGCCGCAATCGCTGCCAGCGCGTTCGCCACCGACCCCTGCCGGTTCTCGCCGCCCTCCACCACCCTCACCTTCGCGTCGAGCCCGTACCGCGCAATCAACTCCGTCACGCGTTCGATCTCAGCCGCCCGCACCGCAACCAGCACCTCCGCGACGCGCCCCACCTGGGCAAATGCCCGCAGACAATGCACCAGCACCGGCACTCCGCCAATGGTTAAAAACTGCTTCGCCGCACCCGGCTTCTCGCCGTGAACGGACATCCTCGTCCCAATCCCTGCCGCAGGCAAAATCACAAACACACGCATAGCCCTACAACTATACCAACCAGCCGCCTCCGGTATCTGTCATCCTGAATCAAGACAGCAATGCCCCTCACCCTGCCTCCAACCCCCCTCACCCCCGGCGACCGCGTCGCCGTCGCCATCTCCGGCGGCGCCGACTCCACCGCCCTGCTGCTGCTCGTGCACGCCGCCAACGCCTTGCCGAAGCACGCCCTCGGCATCGGCCTCTCCGCCGTGCACATCAACCACACCCTCCGCGCCGAAGAATCCGAAGTCGACCAGCGCTTCGTCGAGGACCTCTGCGCCCGCCTCGCCATCCCGCTCCACCTCCACCGCGCCAACACCCAAATCTACGCCGCGCAGCACAAGCAAACCATCGAAGAAGCCGCCCGCAACCTCCGCTACGCCTTCTTCGCCGAGCTCTTCACCCAAGGCAAGGTGAACACAATCCTCACCGCTCACACCCTCGACGACCAGGCCGAAACCGTCCTCATGAAGCTCCTCCGCGGCGCCTGGCTCGAAGGCCTCAGCGCCATCAGTCCCATTTTGGAACTCGGAAGCACCGGCAAAATCCTCCGGCCGCTCCTCACCACCCGCCGCGACGACCTCCGCACCTACCTCCGCGAGCGCAACCAACCCTGGCGCGAAGACTCCTCCAACTCCGACGAGTCCTTCACCCGCAACCGTATCCGCCACACGGTACTTCCGGTTCTCCGACAGGAGAACCCGAGCATAGACCAAACCCTCGCCAACCTCGCCGAGCTCGCCCGCGAAGAAGAGACGCGCTGGGACCTCGAACTCAAAAAACTTCTCCCGCAGCTCATCCTGCCCGGCAAGCCAGTCCGCGGCGGCGGCCGCGCCAACTCCACCCAATTCGGCGAACAAACTCTCGCCATCGAACTCGACCGTCTGAAAACCCTCGATCCCGCCCTCCGCCGCCGCGTCCTCCGCGCCGCCGCCCGCCAGATCGGCGCGCGCCTCAGCTTCGACGAGACCACCCGCCTGCTTACCCTGGCCGGCTTTCCACCCAATGGTCTGCCGGACCCCACCATCCCGGCCAAACCAGGAGCTAAGCTCCAGCTCTCACAGCAACTTACCGCCGAGCGCAGTCTCCGCGAGCTCCGCCTCACCACCACCTGAATTGCCTGGAGCGCCCCGCCTCTTCCACCTTCTCCGTGTTCGCCTCTCAGCCCCCGAACTTGATCCCCCGAACAGCCCATTCCCGCTTCAGGCCCTATCCCACAAAAGTGTCATTTCCCCTGTCTTGAATCTTCAAGCATAAGAGTAGAATCTTAGTCATCAGACGGAAGTTGTCCAAATACGACTTTTCGGGCAGCCGTAACGTCTAACTCTGGCAGTACCGGGCCACATCACCCAGCGTCACATTCAGCAGTTCGCTGCTCGCTTTACACGAGGAAATTCGATTGAACTCGACGGTCAAACAACTCCTTCTCTGGGCTTCGCTCATCGCGGCGCTCTTCATCCTCTGGAACTATGTCGCCAAAACCACCGGCGCCGGCAAGGATGAGACGGTCATCGCGTCTCAATTCCAGAACGACCTCGACGCGGGCAAGGTGCAGGATGTAACCGTCGACGGCAATCGCATCGATGCGCACTACAAGGGCCAGAAGGAAACCTTCCACACCACCATTCAGGGTACTTTCACGCCCGCCAACTTCCCGGACATCTACAAGTCGATGCGTGAGCACGGCGTCAACTACACCATCAAGGATCAGACGCCCAGCTTCTGGCTGAACGCAGCCGTCTCCGCCCTGCCCATCCTGCTCCTGCTCGGCCTCTTCATGTTCATGATGCGCCAGATGCAGTCCGGCGGAAACAAGGCCATGAGCTTCGGCAAGTCCCGCGCCCGCCTGCTCTCCATGCAGCAGAAGAAGATCACCTTCAAGGATGTCGCCGGCGTTGACGAAGCCAAGGAAGAGCTCAAGGAGATCATCGAGTTCCTGCGCGAGGCCCAGAAGTTCCAGCGCCTCGGCGGCCGCATCCCCAAGGGCGTCCTGCTCGTAGGACCTCCGGGTACCGGCAAGACTCTCCTCGCCCGCGCAGTCGCCGGCGAAGCCAACGTCCCGTTCTTCTCCATCTCCGGTTCGGACTTCGTCGAGATGTTCGTCGGCGTCGGTGCCTCCCGCGTTCGTGACCTCTTCGAGCAGGGCAAGAAGAACGCTCCCTGCATCATCTTCATCGACGAAATCGACGCGGTCGGCCGTCACCGCGGCGCCGGCCTCGGCGGCGGACACGACGAGCGGGAGCAGACCCTCAACCAGCTCCTCGTCGAGATGGACGGCTTCGAAGCCAACGACGGCGTCATCCTGATCGCGGCCACCAACCGCCCCGACGTGCTCGATCCCGCACTGCTTCGCCCCGGCCGTTTCGATCGCCGCGTCATCGTCGACCGCCCCGACATCAAGGGCCGCGAAGAAGTCCTCCGCGTCCACTCGAAGAAGGTGCCGATGGCCGAGGATGTGAACCTCAACGTGCTGGCACGTGGGACACCGGGCTTCTCCGGCGCCGACCTCGCCAACATGGTGAACGAGGCTGCCCTCACCGCCGCTCGCTTCAATCGCAAGTCGGTCCACATGTTCGACTTCGAGACCGCCAAGGACAAGGTCCTCATGGGCGCCGAGCGCAAGTCGATGCTCCTTTCGGATGAAGAGAAGCGCGTCACCGCCTACCACGAGGCCGGCCACGTCCTCGTCGCAGCAATGCGCGACCACTCGGACCCGCTCCACAAGGTCACCATTATCCCGCGCGGCATGGCGCTTGGCGTCACCATGCACCTGCCCACCGAGGACAAGCACACCGTTACCCGTGACTATCTCGAAACCCAGCTTGCCGTCTTCATGGGCGGACGCTGCGCCGAAGAGATCTTCCTCAAGCAGATGACGACTGGTGCCGGCAACGATATCCAGCGCTCCACCGCCCTCGCCCGCGCGATGGTGTGCGAGTACGGTATGTCGAAGCTCGGACCCATGACCTTCGGCAAGAAGGAGCAGGAAGTCTTCCTCGGCCGCGAAATCGGCCAGGCCCGTGACTTCTCCGACGACACCGCTAAGCAGATTGACGAAGAAGTTCGCGTGTTCGTCGACGCCGGCTACAAGTCGGCCTACGAGATCCTCGACCGCAACCAGGACATCATGCACCGCATGTCCGCGGCCCTGCTCGAGCGCGAAACGCTCGACGCAGCAGAGATCAAGATGATCATCGAAGGCAAGGAGCTCCCCGAGGCGCGTTCTCCGCTCTCCGCGGTTGATCCCGGCCCCGGCGGCGACGTCCAGAAGGTCCTCAAGCCCGCCGTCAACGGCAAGCCCGGCTTCGGCGAAGGCCAGCCCAGCCCCGCGTAACCACACCCTACCTGCAGCAAAGAGAGGCAGCCCGCAAAGGCTGCCTCTTTTCTTTACCTAACCCAAAACCCTCCGTGGCCCATCCATCCCGCGGTTTTTGCGGGATGGGTGGGAACCACCACCTAATCCCCAGAAGCTCCAACCAACTCACCTTCCGGCACCGCCGTCGTCGTCTTCTGCGCTGAGTCCTGCTTTCCGCGCTGTTCGCCCGGAATCTTCCCGTTGATGTCTCCCACCGAGAGCCCGTCTCCAGGTCCGCCGGTAGCGTCCACCTTGTGCAACCCAAACGAAGTCTGCCACGGGCCGTTCATATCAACGTCTCCCTCGCTTCCTTCGCCCTTCGACGTGTTCAGGAACTCGTCCACGATGCCCGGTGTCGGCTTCAACCGGCCAATCGAGAACGGAGACTTCTCCAGGTTCTCGAGTGCCGCGGTAAACGCCTTCAGGTGGGTGATCTCGCGCGTCATCAGGAACTGTAGTGTGTCGATCGAACCCTGATCGTCCGTATGGTCGAGCAGCCGTTCATACACGATCTTTGCCCGCGACTCCGCCGCAATGTTCGCCCGTAAGTCGACGTCGATCTCACCCGTGATCTTCAGGTAGTTTGCCGTCCACGCGTTATTGGCCGAATCCACCAGCGCCACGCCGCCACCGCCCGCAATCGTCAGCAGCGGATCGGCATATGCCGCCTCGCGGTCGCTCTTCAGCGGCGCCAGGTGCATCCGGATCAGCGCACCGACCACCTCAAGGTGGCTCAACTCCTCCGTCCCGATGTCGAGCAGCAGATCCCGCCGGCCGATATCGTCGATGCAGTTCCAACCCTGCACCGTGTACTGCATCGCCGCGGCCAGTTCGCCATTCGCTCCGCCAAACTGCTCCAGCAACATCCGGCCAAACCGGACATTGGGCGTTCCAACATTCACCGTGTACATCAGCTTCTTAATATGGTGATACATAGCAGATACCCCATTCTTCTCTGTTAGTTCGTGTCTCGCCTTGTTCCCCGCAAACCGCTCCGCGTCGAAGCGGCCGGGCTGTTCTTGCTTTTCGTGCGATGCTCCATTGCCGTCCAGGAGAGGTGCCGACGAAGCCAACCGCCTACCAAACCTGTGCGAACGCCTATCTTCGCCCTCAATGCGACAATAGAGACCGGCAATGTTCACTCCTCGCAGCTCGCGCCGTCCTGCCGGCTTCCTCGCCCTTTGCTTTGCCCTCGTCGCCCCGCTTTCCGGCTGCGGCTATCACGTCGCCGGCTCCGCCACGCATCTCCCTGGCAACGTCCGCACCCTCTCCGTCCCGGTCTTCGCCACGCGCGCGCAGCACTTCCACACGGAGTTCGCCTTCACCCAGGCGGTCATCAAGGAGCTCGACGCCCGCACCAGGTACGTCGTGCTCAACCCGACGGCCTCCGACCCCACCGCCGGCGCCGACGCGACCCTCCACGGAACCATCCTTTCGGAGATCGCCTCCCCCCTCACCTACGACTCGGAGTCCGGCCAGACCTCCAGCTACCTCATCACCGTCACCGCGCGCGTCGAACTCAACGCCCGCGACGGCCACATCCTCTATCAGAACAACTCGCTCATCTTCCGCGAGCAGTATCAATCCACCCAGGACGTCTCCAGCTTCCTTCAGGAGGATGGCCCCGCCATCCAGCGCATCGCGCGCGACTTCGCCCAAACCGTCGTTGCCAACATTCTGGAGTCCTTCTAATGGCAGCTCCAATCAAGTCGTTCGCCAGTACAGCCCGCTTTCTCGCTGAAATCCAGTCGCCCCAGCTCCGCCCCGGCTACGTCCTCGCCGGCGACGAGGCCTTTCTCTACCAGCGTTGCCGTGCCGGTATCCTCGCCACGCTCGCGCCGCCCGACCGGCGCGACTTCTGCCTGCACGACCTCGATCTCGCCGGAACCCCCATCTTCGACATCCTCGACCAGGCCCAGACGCCATCCCTCATGGCGCCGTTCCAGGTCTTCTTCGTGCGCAACCTGAAGACGCTCTACGCCCGCGGCTCCAAAAAGGCCGAGTTCGAGGCCATCGACGCCTACTTTCGCCGCGCCAACCCCCAGGCAGTCATCATCTTCGTCGCCGATCACCTCTCCATCCCCGTCGATCTCCGCCGCATGGACATGCAGGACAAGGAGCGCTACGAGCGCATTCGCGAAACCCTTGGCGAGTGGTGCGGCCTCGTCGAACTCGCACGCGTCGAAGAGTCCGACGCCGCCCGCTACCTCCTCGAATCCGCCGTCACCCGCGGCGTCACCATCGACGCCGAAGCCGCCCGCGAGCTCGTCGACGCCCTCGGCGCCGACATGATGCTTATATCGAGTGAGTTCGAAAAGCTGGCGCTCTACGCCCAGGGCAAACTCATCGCTCTCAACCCAAACATCACACCGGGAACCAACGGTCTTCCCCTCCCCAACATCACGCTCGGCGACGTCGAAACCATGGTCCTCGCCGCCAAGCAACGTTCCCTCTACGAGCTCACCGACGCCATCTCCCGCCGCGACCGCCCCGCCGCGCTCGCCCTCCTGCACGGCCTCCTTAACGCCTCCGACGGCGGCGAAGACGCTGCCATCGGCCACCTCTACATGCTCGCCCGCACCTTCCGCCAGATGCTCGTCATCCTCGAAAAAAACGTGCGCGACCCCCGCGCCATCTGGAACGTCCTCTGGCAGGGTTTCCGCATGCCCCCGTTCGCAGCCGACGACCTCATCCGCCAGGCCCGCCGCTACAAATCCCGCACCAACCTCACCCGAGCCCTGCGCCAGATCGCCCGCGCCGACCTCGAAATCCGCAGCTCCCCCCCCGACAAGCGCCTCGTCCTAGAGCGCCTCGTCCTGGCCCTCGCCACCGACCCCAAACCCACCCCACACCTCACCTCCACCCAGTTCGCCATGGAACTCTGAAGAGCCATTGCTTAAGCTCTTCCGACTAAAGCACGGCAACCGCGTACAGACGCATTCGTTGATCCGCAGTCAACAAGACCATTTCCTCAACAAGTGCCTGAGCCACGAGCATCCGGTCAAAGGGATCCTTGTGCAGTAGCGGAAGCGACGCCGCGACTTCTCCGTGTGCCAAAGTGATCGGTAACTCCACAAAGCCGAACTTCTCCGTCAAAGCGCGGATCGAATCTCGCAGCGTCAGCTTTCCCGCCGCGCTCTTGATCCCCAACTCCCAGGAAGTCACCGCACTCACAAACACTTCATTGTTTCGATCGCTGATCGCAGCCCTTTGTTGTGCTGAGAGTTTTTCGAGGTCATGGTCCCACCAGAGCAGGGAGTGCGAATCCAGCAGTAATCGCACTTCTTAGTAACCCCATTCCTTCAACTCTTCCTCACTCATCGGGTCCCACAAATCCGGGGCCATATACGTCACCCCCAGTAGATTCTGCCCTCCGATGCGCTGCGCCTTCGGCTGCTCCTCTGCCGGCATCGCCACCAGCTTCGTTCCGGCCCGCCCCTCGCGCTCGATCACAATCTCTTCCCCGCGCTCCACCCGATCCAACAACTCCGGCAGATGCGCCTGCGCCTCGCTCAAAGCCACCGAACTTGCCATCCCACCCCCCAATCTGCGGCAAGTATAGTCCGTTGTCCTCTGCCCGACCATCCCTGCGCCATCAACGTACCCTCAACCCATCGCCGTACAAGCCACCCCATTCAGATAGAAAGCCGAAGGCGCAGCGTTCGTTCCCGCGTAACTCGCCAGAAAGCCGATCCCCGTATTCGTCGCACCCGATGCAATCGTCCCATTGAAGCCCGCATTTGCGATCCTCAGCACTTCCCCACGCTGCGTATAGCTCCCATCCCAGCTCTGCGTCACCTGCTGACTTCCGCTATACGTCCAGCTCAACGTCCACGAGCTCAGCGGAACCGAACCCGTATTCGTAATCGTCAGTCCAGCCTCAAAGCCGCTTCCCCAATCCTTCTTCACCTCGTACTTCACGCGGCAGGCAACCGGCGCAGGCGCAGCCACCGGAGTCGTCTCCGACGCACTATTCGATGCTGAAGAGATCAACCCGTTCGCCACCGCCCGCACGGTAAAGTAGTACATCGTCGCGCCCTTCAACCCTGTGGCCCGGAAGCTCGTCGCCGCGCCCGTACTCCCCAGCAGCGAACCGGTTCCGCCCGGCGTCGTGCTCCCGTAAACGTTGTACGTCACGCCGTCTGAGGCACTCGCCGCCCACTCTAACGCAACCTCGCCGCCCGAAACCACACTCGCGCTCAGCCCGCTCGGCGCCGCTGGAACCATCGTCGCCCGCGTCGTCACCCGAGCCACATTCGACGCCTGCAACCCCGAAACCTCAACGCTGATCCCCGTGACTCCGCTCGCAACCACCTGCTCCTCACCCTCGGACGACTTGCCCGCATACACCACATACCCCACGCCCAGCGTCGCGCTCGCCACCCACGCCAGCTTCATCAGCGTCGCCCCGGCCGCCAGCGCAGTCAACCCCGCCGGCGCACCCGGCCCTGGCTGGTCGTTCGCTCGCCCGACAACCCGGATCGGCTGATCCGTCGCAGTCAGCCCCGCCCGCGCACCCGCTGGCGCAGCCGCCAGCGGCATCTGTATCCCCGCCAGCATCGCCTGCTTCGTCACACTCACCGGCTGTGTGCCATACCCGCTGTCGAGCAGCCCGTAGTTATCCTCGCCATTCACCGCCCAGTAGTTCCAGCTGATATTTTCGTTCGTGCTCAGAAAGTGTACAAAGCTCTGGAACCACTGGCCCTGGCTTCCAGCTACATTATTTTGCAGGTCCAGGTCTTGATTTGTAGTCCCAAACTCCCCCACCCACACCGGAGCAATCCGATTCTCGCTGATATAACCCCACGACTTACTCCATTGACTTACAAGACTGGCATAACTCGTGCTGCCATTGAACCACTTCTGCGACGACTCATTCGGCCCATACTCATGCGGCGAGTAGACCAGGTGATTCGCCTCCGAAAGCACCACCGGAGACCGCGCCACACCCTCCAGATTGCCGCCCCACCACGTCCAATCCCCGCCATATTGATTCACGCCTTCGACAAAGATCAGCAGGTTCGGATTCACGCCCAGCACTGCATTCCCCGCGCGTTCCGCCGCCAGATGCCAGTCCGCCGCTCCGCCGCAATCCCAGCACGCCCCCGCGCCGCTACTCATGTGCGGCTCGTTGTGCAGGTCGAATCCGATCACCGTCGGATTGCCCGCATAGCGGTTCGCCAGCCCGACCCAGTCCGCAATCCACGCCGTTTCCGGATACTCGTTCGTATACCAAAGCCCGTTGCTCTCCGCGCTCGAACCGGCTTCCGAACGATGGTGATCGAGGATGATCTTCAGCCCCAGCGAGCCCGCATAATCGACCACCTTATCCAGCACCTGCATCGAGTTCAGCCCGCTCAGGTCCGCGTTGATCGGCCCACCCGCGTTGCTGAAGCCGATGCCGAGCTCCGTCGCCGGCGCTTCAATCATCTGGCTCGAAAGCGGAATGCGAAGCGCGTTGTATCCCTGCGCCTTCACCGTCGTCAGAATCGTCTTGTAATCCTGCACCGCAAGCCCGTTCAACACCGCGCTCCTGGTCTCGAAGCCGTACCAGTTGATGCCCGCGATGCGCACCGGCTGGTTATTCGCATCCAGAATCGTGCTTCCACTCGTGTGCCAGTAGCCCGCTCCCTGCGCCTGCGCGACGCTCAGCGGTAACAAGGAGAAAGCAGCCAGCAACGTCGTCGAAATACAATGGGCAACCGAGCGCAGACGCAGCATCAATTCATCCAGTCAGTACAAAATGCCGGGCCGGACTCGTAACCTGAATATCGAACCGTACTTACCCTGTTACGGCGAAAATTATCAGTTCAACGGGCATCCACTACCTGCGCCGAGCTACTCTCGATTCCACCATTTACCGGGTTCCGCCAAAATTCACCGGAAGTTGTAAGTAAAAAGGCGCGCCGTGGTAAGTCGGGATCATCGGAGTTACAGCGAATACGACCAAGGTTGTAGTTATCCCCGCACCAACCCGCTCATCGGCGCCCCAGACCCCACCCTGATACCATCGATAGTTGACCGAATATGACAGATCACTCGACATCCAGCCCCATCGCCGCACCCGCACCCATCCGCGTCCGCATCGCGCCCTCGCCCACCGGCGACCCCCACGTCGGCACCGCCTACATCGGGCTCTTGAACCTCATCTACGCCCGCCAGCGCGGCGGCCAGTTCATCCTCCGCATCGAAGACACGGATCGCGCACGCTTCGTCGCCACCTCCGAGCAGGAGATCTTCGACTCCCTCCGATGGCTCGGCATCACCTGGGATGAAGGCCCCGACTGCGGTGGGCCCTACGGCCCCTACCGCCAGTCCGAACGCACCGAAATCTACCGCGAGCACGTCCAGATTCTGCTCGAAAACGGCACCGCCTACCGCAGCTTCGAGACCGCCGAAGAGCTCGAAGCCATGCGCAAATCGCAGCTCGCCGCCAAGCTCCCCCCGCGCTACAACGGCGCGCACCGCGAGCTCACCCAGGCCCAGATCGACGCCTTCCTCGCCGAAGGCCGGCCCTACGTCATCCGCCTCAAAGTCCCTGCCGAAGGCGAAACCAGCTTCCGCGACGAGCTCCGCGGCGACATCAACTTCTCGCACAACAACGTCGACGACCAGGTCCTGCTCAAATCCGACGGCTTCCCCACCTACCACCTCGCCAACGTCGTCGACGACCATCTCATGCGCATCACCGACGTCATCCGCGCCGAGGAATGGATCTCCTCCACCCCCAAGCACGTGCTCCTCTACAAGGCCTTCGGCTGGGATCTCCCGCGCTTCTGGCACATGCCGCTCCTGCGCAATATCGACAAGAGCAAGATCTCCAAGCGCAAAAATCCCGTCTCCCTCATCTACTACCGCCAAGCCGGCTTCCTGCCCGGCGCCATGCTCAACTTCCTCGGGCTGATGTGCGGCGGCATGCCGGCCAGCGGCAAAGTCAACGAAGAAAAAAACTCCGAAGTCGAAATCTTCGGCCTCGAAAAGATGATCCAGGACTTCGTCTTCGAGCGCATCTCCCTCGGCGGCCCTGTCTTCGACCTCGTCAAGCTCAAGTGGCTCAACGGCGAGTACCTGCGCAAGCTCTCAACCGAAGAATTCTTCCACCAGCTCCGCAACGTCCTCTTCTCGGACGACTACCTGCGCGCCATCGCCCCACTCGTCCAAACTCGCATCGAAACCCTCGGCCAGTTCGGCGACCTCGCCGACTTCTTCTTCCGCGACGACGTCACCCCGCCGGTCGAGCAGTTCCTCCCCAAAAAGCGCACCATCGAGGAGACCCTCGCCTTCACCGCCGAGCTCCTCACCGCGCTCGAACCGGCCGAATGGACGGTCGAATCGCTCGACGCCACACTCCGCGCGGTAGGCACCGCCAAGGAGTGGAGCGTCAAAGAGAACTTCATGCTCCTGCGCGCCCTCCTCACCGGCCGCACCACCTCGCCGCCGCTGCTCGAAAGCCTCGTCGTCTTCGGCAAAGCCCGCTCCCTCGACCGCGTCCGCCGCTTCCTCGACCACCAGAAAAAGCAACTCACCCAACGCAAATAGCCCAGGCTGCCCAGGGCAAGCCTTGGGTGCCCCATCCTTCCGACAGCCTCACCGTCGGAAGGGTGGGGTATCGTTTGCGGAAGCAAACGACCGCTCGCCCACCCAGGAACCATCCGTGCCCCATGCATGACAGCCCCACCGTCATGCGTGGGTCCACCCACCCCCTCACCTCGCCCCAAAATCCACCACAACCCGGCAAACCCCATCCGTACCGGGTGCCCCATCCTTCCGACAGCCTCACCGTCGGAAGGGTGGGGTATCGTTTGCGGAAGCAAACGACCGCTCGCCACCAAAATCCTCCGTGCCCCATGCATGACAGCCCCACCGTCATGCGTGGGTCCACCCACTGCCTCACTTCGCCACAAAATCCACCAAAACCCGCAAACTCCGCGGCGGATAACAAGCCGAACGATCACAAGCCTGGTACTTCAAAACCCCGGCAATCTCATGCGCCCCCGTACTCGCCACCACCGGCAGCCCCACCGTAAACGCCCCCTGGTACACATCCAGCTTCTCCTTCGGATCAAAGTCGAAGCTATACGTCGTACCCGCCGGAAAAACGGCCTCGCTTACGCGAACTCCACTCTCCGCCGAAACCTCCATCACCGTCGGAATCAGCAGGTCCGACTTCGGCGTATGCGAGTTCACATGAAACCCGTCATTCACCCGAAAATGAAGCTCCAGCACCGCGCGCTTCCCTGCCGGCACCGTCTGCTGCTCCGCCGCGTAGCTCACGTACTGCCTGTTTCGCGCCGGAACGTTACCGAACCCACCCAGATCCTGCGCCAACCCAGGCACCACCAGCAGAGCAAGCACGAGCATCCTCATTGGCCGCTCGCCACCAGCTTCTTGATGTTGGCCTCAATCTCGTCCTTGCCGCCGCCCTCGCTGCTAACGCCGGCCGTCTCGAGCATCACCTTGCCGTCGCGCCCAACGTAGAACGACTCCGGCAAATAGTCCACCCCGCCATACGCCGTCTCCACCTTGTCGTCGGCCAGCAGAATCGGATACGTGACACCGCTCTTCTTCGCGGTGTCGGCGATCACGGACTTTCCCGCATCATCCGCAGCCAGCCCCAGCACGACCAACCCTTGCCCCGCGTACTTCTGATTAAACTCCTGGAACCACGGCATCTCCAGCTTGCACGGGCCACACCACGTCGCCCAGAAGTTCACCAGCACCGGCTTACCCTTGTAATCCGCCAGCGACACCTTCTTGCCGTCGAGGTCGACCAGCGTGAAGTTCGGCGCAGCTTTACCCTGCAGCTTCGGCGTCATGCTGCCACTGTCCCCCTGCGTCGCCCCATCCGGCACCAGCGTCATCTGGCTCGCGGCCTTCTCCTGCGCCTGCTGCATCTCCAACCGGCGTTCGCGGCCGTTGTGCACACCCGCCCAGATGAGTAGCGTTACCGAAGCTGCCATGGCGGCGATCACGCCCGCGGTTCTTACTCCATTTGCCATAACCTTCTGTGTCTCCTGCTCTAAAGTCTATCGCCTAAGCCCTTTTTCAGCGGCGCTCTGCTACCATCGACTTCGTTTCGTGTAAATGGCTCAAGCTCCATCCAATCCGTCGCACTTTGTTCGGGTCGAGGCTGAGGCGCTCAACCGCCTCGCGGAACGGCTCGATGGAGAGATGCGTCCCACCGTCGAACATGCCCTCGCGCTGATGTCTTCGCGGGCGGTCGCAGGTCAGCGCATCGCCGTCACCGGACTCGGCAAATCCGGCCTCATCGCACGCAAGATCGCCGCGACGCTCAACTCAACCGGAACCCGAGCCATCTTTCTCCACCCGGTGGAGGCGCTGCACGGCGATCTCGGCGCGCTCGCACCGGGCGACATCGTACTCGCGCTCTCCTACTCCGGCGAAACCGAAGAACTGCTGCGCCTGCTTCCCGCCTTCGGACGCCTCGGAACGACGTTGATCAGCTTCACCGGTTGCATGACGTCCACGCTCGCCAATGGTTCCGCCGTGGCGTTGGATGTTTCGGTCACAGAAGAGGCCTGCGGCCTGAACCTTGCACCAACCGCCTCGACCACCGTGATGCTCGCCCTGGGAGACGCGCTTGCGCTCGAGCTAAGCCGGCGCTCCGGCTTCGAGCCGCACCACTTCGCCGATCTCCACCCGGGCGGCCGGCTCGGGCGCAGACTGGCCCGCGTGCGCGACCTCATGCACCTCGGCGAGGAGCTGCCGTCGGTCTCACCCACCACCCTCATGCCGCAGGTGATCCACGAGATGAGCCACAAAAAGCTCGGCATGACGACTGTGCTAACGCCTGTAGGCAAGAAGGGCAAGTTCAAGCTCGCCGGCATTATCTCCGACGGCGATCTGCGACGCCTGCTCGAGCGCGTAGGCCCGCACGCGCTCGAACGCAGCGCCGGAGACATCATGAACCGCACCCCGCAGACGATCGGCCCCAACGAATTCGCATCCGATGCCCTGGTGCAGATGGAGGCGCGCAAGATCACCTCGCTCGTCGTCATCGAGCAGGATCTGGTGCTTGGCGTAGTGCATCTACACGACTTATGGCAGCTGGCTCCGCGTTAGCTGCCTGCGGGCGTTCGCCGCGAGGGCACGCCTCAACAATGGTGCAACAGCACCTAACCCATTTCTTTTCAATATTATAGCTATAAGTCTTTTGTTTTGAATATTTTAGGCGAAATCGGGGGGGGGGGTACTCCCCATCAGTCTAGTAGTCGCGCCCGATCAGCGAGTCGTAGGTGGAGCGGACAATCTGGTAACACTCGCACGCCTTGGCTTCCAGCCCCGGACGATCGACGATGCGGACGCGTCCGCGCGTGTAGTCGATCAGCCCCTCGCGCTGGAGGTTCCCAGCCGACACCGTCACAGTCGAGCGCCGGGAGCCAAGCATCTGCGCCAGGAACTCCTGCGTAAGCTGCAGCGAGTCCGACTGCGTGCGGTCGCATGCCGCCAGCATCCAACGCGCCATCCGCGCCTCCACCGGGTGCAGCCGGTTGCACAGCACGGATTGCGCCATCTGCACGGTCTGCATGTACAGGAACGAGTAGACGAGTTGGGCAAATGGCCCGCCCTTCAGGAACTCCTCGCGCACCAGCCCCGTGCGGATGCGCAGCCCGGAGCCCGGCCCCTGCATGATGACCGAATGCGCTCCCTGGTCATGGCCCAGCAACCCGAAGACACCGGAGAAGCCCTCGCGGCCTATGATCCCGACCTCGACGGACTCTCCGCTGGCCGTAAGAGCGTCGACGGAGATGAGGCCCGATACGGGAAAGTAGATGTATTCGATGGGAGCTTGCGGTACCGTAAGCTGCAAGCCTAGGGGCATATCGACCGGAACGAGAGATCGCGCAAGTACCCGGAACTGCTCTTCGGGCATCCTCGACAGGATAAGGTTTCTCGGCCTCACGGAGTCCGTGGGTTGGGCCCGTTCATTTTCCAAAGTTCGCTTCCTTAATGCGCTGAAGCCAACGGGCAGCTACGACGTTCTCGTACCGTCCAGTACAGGCGACTCCTACGGTTGAGTTTCAAGTTACGTGTTAACTCCGCGTCAGTCTGTCATTTACCGGACACATCGCACCAAAATCTGGCATGAGCCTGTTCTGTCAACGTCGCGCACAGGAGCTGGCGCTACCGATTGTTTCCCGGAAGATAGAATGAACACTCAAGGGATCGCCCCAGAAAAGATCGGGCCCCGGAAGGCACGAAGCGACATGCACCGCTGGTCAAAACTATTTATTCCGACACTGCGCGAGGCGCCGGCAGATGCCGAAGTGGCAAGCCACAAACTGCTGCTGCGCGCGGGTTACGTGCGCCAACTCGGCGCGGGGATCTATTCCTATCTCTTTCTGGGAAACCGCTCGATCAACAAGATCGTCGCCATCATCCGCGAGGAGATGGACACGATTGGCCAGGAGTTCCTGCTGCCGACGATCCACCCGCGCGAGGTCTGGGAGGAGTCCGGCCGCTGGACCAGCATGGGCGACAACATGTTCCGGCTGCACGACCGCAAAGGCGCCGAGCTGTGCCTGGGCATGACCCACGAAGAGGTGATGACGACGCTGGCGCGCAGCGAGGTGCGCAGCTACAAGCAGCTGCCGCAGATCTGGTACCAGATCCAGACCAAGTTCCGCGATGAGCCCCGGCCCAAGGCGGGGCTGCTGCGGGTGCGCCAGTTCCTGATGAAGGACGCGTACAGCTTCGACCTCGACGAGGCCGGTCTGGACGTCTCCTACCAGAAGCACGACGAGGTGTACCGGAAGATCTTCACGCGGTGCGGGCTGGAGTTTGTCGCAGTCGAGGCCGATTCGGGCGCGATGGGCGGGTCGCAGTCGCAGGAGTTCATGGTTTACACCGACGCAGGCGAAGACCTGATTGCCTCTTCGGCTTCGGGATATGCAGCAAACCTGGAGAAGGCCCAAAGCAAGCTGGCACCGGTGACCGAACTGGAGCCGACGGGCGATGGATTGCCCGAGCTGGTGTACACGCCGGGCAAGGCAGCGATCAAGGATGTGACGGAGTTTTTCGGGATCCACGCGTCCCAGGACATCAAGTGCGTGGCGTTTATGGGCGAAGTTGCCGCAGCCAAGGCAGGCGAACCGCTGCGTCCGGTGATTGCGTTCCTGCGCGGCGATCACCAGGTGAACGAGACCAAGCTGAACTCGGTTACCGGAACGGCGGAGCTGCGCCCGATGAATCCGGAGGAGCTGGAGCTTTACTTCCGCGGTCCCGCTGGTTTTCTCGGGCCCGTGGGGCTCTCCGAAGTGATGACTGGAGGCTCGCTGAACGGGCTGAAGTCCGGCAAGGAGCTGGACAAGGTGAAGGGTATCTTCCGCGAGGTTCCGGCGGAAGGCCTGAAGGCTATCGTGGTGATGGACACTGGGCTGGAAGGCCGAAGGAACCTGGTTGCGGGCGCGAATAAGCTCGACTACCACTTCCGCAACGTGACTCCCAGCCGCGACTTTACGCCGACAGTCACCGCCGACATCCGTAACGTGAACGTGGGCGAGCTGGACCCCGTCGGCGGCGAGCCGCTGCGGCTGGGCAAGGCGGTCGAGATCGGGCACATCTTCAAGCTGGGATACAAGTACTCGAAGTCGATGAATGCGACGGTGCTGGACCGTGACGGCAAAGCCGTGGCGCCGATTATGGGCAGCTACGGAATTGGCGTGGAGCGGATTCTGACGGCAGCGATCGAGACCTCTGCCGCGAAGCACGGCGGCGATGCCTACGTGCTGCCGGCTGCCATCGCGCCATTCGAGGTGATCGTGACCATCACGAACGTGAAGGAGGCGCCCCTGGTCGAGGCCGGCGAGGCCGTGGCGGCGGAGTTGACGCGCGCCGGATTCGACGTGCTGCTTGATGACCGGGACGAACGTGCCGGAGTCAAATTCAAGGATGCGGATCTGATCGGAGTTCCCTTCCGCATCGCGATCGGGAAAAAGCTGGCGGAAGGCCAGGTCGAGCTGCTGAACCGGCTTTCGGGCGAGACGCAGGACGTGGCGATTGCGGGGGTTGTTGAAGAGCTGAAGAAAGTCGCTCGTTGAAGCGAGCGCTTTCGCTGCTATTGGCGAAAGCCTCTCGCAGAGAGCGCGAAGAAGTGCGCAGAGTCTCGCAGTTGAGACTCCTGTGCGACAGATGTACCTCGGTCGGTGCAACAAGGATTTTTGAAAGTTTTCTATGCCTGTAAAAGTCAAGCTCGGGTCTAACGGCGGAGGGTTCTTTTCGGGCCTCGTTCGCCTTCTGCTGGTGGTGATGTTGTTCTGCGTGCTGTGCGGCGGGGCGATCTTCGGCTATTACTACTTTAAATACCAAACCGTGGTGGAAGACCGACTGGCAGCGGGGCCGCTGTTCGCTTCGGTGGCGCAGATTTATGCTGCGCCGAAGGAGGTGCGGGTCGGCCAGCACCTGACCGCGGGGATGATTGCGGCGGATCTGCGGGCGGCCGGGTACAACTCGAATACTCAGCTTGGGACGTTTGAGGTTGAGGGCGGTTCGATCCTGATCAAGCCGGGCCCACAGTCGTACCACAACTCCGATGGCGCGACGATAACGACCGACGGGAATGACGTAACGGGGATTACGGCAGAGAGCGGTGCCGCGCTGAAGGGGTACGAGTTGGAGCCGGTGCTGATTACCGCGCTGAGCGAAGACAAGAACCGGACGAAGCGCAGAATCGTGACGTACGACGAGATTCCGCCGCGTCTGGTGGAGGCGGTGGTTGCAATTGAGGACCGCAAGTTCTTCGAGCATGGCGGCATCAACTACCTGCGGCTGGCGAAGTGCGCGGAGGAGGATTTCCTCTCGCACCAGAAGGAGTGCGGCGGATCGACACTGACGATGCAGCTGGCGCGCGGATTCTTTTTGACGCCGGAGAAGAAGTACTCGCGCAAGTTGCGCGAAATTATGATCACGCTGCAGTTGGAGTCGCGATTTACGAAGCAGCAGATCTTCGCGATGTATGCGAACGAGATCAACCTGGGGCAGCGCGGGAGCTTCGCGATCAACGGGTTTGGCGAGGCGTCGCAGGCGTTTTTCGGCAAGGATATGTCGCGCCTGGATCTGGCGGAGTGTGCGCTGCTGGCGGGCACGATCCAGTCGCCGAACCGGCTCAACCCGTATCGACACCCGGAACGTGCGATGGAGCGACGGAACATCGTACTCGATTCGATGGTGGAGACGGGCGCGATTACCAGCGAGGAGGCCGAGCGCGCGAAGGCTGAGCCGATTCGCCTGGCGCCGCCGAATGTAGATGCAAGTGAGGCGCCGTATTTTGTCGACCTGGTGCATGAGCAGCTGGTGCAGAGGCTGGGCGACGACATGAATCACCAGTCCCTGCGGATTTATACGTCGCTGGACCCGCAGTTGCAGGTGGCGGCGTCCGACGCCGTCGAAGAGGGCATGCGCAACGTCGACGAGCTGTGGCGCAAGGCGCACGCGCATGAGGGCGGCCCGCTGACTTATCCGCAGGTGGCGCTGGTGGCGCTCGACCCGCATACGGGGCAGATTCTGGCGCTGGTCGGAGGGCGGAACTACGCGATCTCGCAACTGGACCATGCGACCAGCAAGCGGCCGACGGGCTCGATCTTCAAGCCGTTTGTTTACGCGACCGCGGAGATGGACACGGTGGCCGGCGAGCAGGTGGGCGGCCAGACCTTCACTGCGGTGAGCAGGCTGAACGACGAGCCGACCACATTTACGTTCGACAACGGGCGCCAGACCTACAGCCCGCACGACTTCAAGGACGTATACCACGGTGAGGTGACGGCGATCTTCGCGCTGGCACACTCCTTGAACAACGCGACCATTGCGCTGGGGCAGCAGGTGGGATTCGAGAACGTGGCGCGGCTTGCGCGGGATTCGGGCATCGTGGACGCGCGCGGAACACCGGCGGTGTCGCTGGGAACGTACAGCGCGACGCCGATCGATATGGCCGGCGCTTACACCGTGTTTGCGAACGGCGGTGTGCACCTGGATCCGTGGGTGCTTTCGAGTGTACGGAACGCGAACGGCGACCTGGTGGCGGATATGCCGCGGAATGCCAAGCAGGTGATGGACCCGAGAGCGGCGTACCTGACGCAGTCGTTGCTGGAAGGGCAGATGAACTTCGGGTACGGCGTGGCAGTGCGCAAGCTGGGCTTTACGGCACCGGCAGCGGGTAAGACCGGCACGTCGCACGATGCATGGTTCGCGGCGTACTCCTCGAACCTGATTTGCATCGTGTGGGTGGGCAACGATGACTATACGAACGTCGGCAATCTAACGGGTGCCGTGCTGGCGGCACCGATCTGGGCGAAGTTCATGAATCGGGCGATCCAGTTGCCGCAGTACTCCGACATGCACGGATTTACAAAGCCGGATGGCGTGACGAATGTGCTGATCGACAAGGTGAGCAACCTGCCTGCGGATGCGACGTGTCCGGACGACTACACGGCGGCGTTCCTGGATGGGACGGTGCCCGCGGGGACCTGCTCGCGGATGTCGGATTCGGGTCAGTCAATCGTGGATCAGGTGCTGAATGGGGGGAGCGACGGGACGCAGCCGCCGGATAGTGGCGGTTTGCCGCCGGATGGGACTTCGCCCTCGCCGCCTACGCAGCAGCCGCCGAAGAAGCCGAATATCTTCAAGCGGCTGTTTGGGGATGGCGATAAGCAGAGTGCGCCCCCGCCAACGCCCTCGACGCCGCAGTAGATTTTCGGCGACGTTTGGTAGAATGAGGGGAGAGCGCCGGGATGGCGGAACTGGCAGACGCAGCGGACTCAAAATCCGCCGAGGGCAACCTCGTGGGGGTTCGACCCCCCCTCCCGGCACCACAGATCATGTTTGAAAGGATGCGACCCTTGCGGCCGCATCCTTTTTTTGCAAAGACGATCTTGACGGTACGGCATCTGATGCAGAAGGGCGTGGCGTGGAGGAGGCTCGGCATTGCGACGGTATCTACTGGTGGCGTTGGGCGGTGCGATGGGTGCGATGCTGCGGTACTTTGTCGGGCTGGTCGCGGCGGAACGGTTTGGGCCGAAGTTCCCAGTGGGGACGCTGTGCATCAATGTCAGCGCATGCTTCCTAATCGGCTTCCTTATCGAGTATCTTAACCACCATGCGACCGCCAACGAGGCCTGGCGTTACGTTTTCGCAATCGGGTTCATCGGGGCGTATTCGACGTTTTCTACGTTTGAGCTGGAGGCCTGGTCAGACATGACCCACGGGGCCTTCTGGTTGGGAATTCTATACGTGGCCGTGAGCCTGGTGGGTGGTTTTGTTGCCGTCGCAGTGGGTTCGCTGACGGCACGCTCGATTGCATGACGCATTGACGCTCGCGCGAGCAGGTTATATCGTTTGAAAAATAACCTTGGCGATGGGGTTCGCCGACGATGCCCGCCCGGACGGTCGGCGCTGATGACTCCTACATGTGAGAGGAGACCCATTGCCTGAATCGCCCGTGCGGAACGCGCTTAGAGAACAGCGCCTGTTGTTATTCGATCTCCTACGCTGGATTCCCATCTGTGCTCTCGTCGGAATCATGGCCGGCACGGCGTCTGCCCTGCTGCTCGTCTCGCTTGAGTATGCGACCAGGCTGCGTGAGAACCACGTCTGGCTGATTCTGCTGCTCGCGCCTGCGGGTTGGCTGGTGGGTCTGCTGTACGAGCACTTTGGGGCATCGGTGGTCGGCGGCAACAACCTGATACTCGAGCAGACGCACGACCCCACAGCGACGATTCCGATTCGCATGACCCCGCTGATCCTGCTGGGAACGTTTCTGACGCATGTGTTCGGTGGCTCTGCCGGGCGGGAGGGCACGGCGATCCAGACGGGCGCTTCGCTGGCGGATCAACTTGCCAGGCCGTTTCGCCTGACGCCGCACGATCGTCGGATCCTTCTGATGGCGGGGATCAGTGCGGGGTTCGGTTCCGTCTTCGGGACGCCACTGGCCGGGGCGGTCTTCGGGATTGAGGTTCTGGCGATCGGCAAATTGACCTACGACGCGATCGCTCCGTGCTTCATGGCGGCGTTCGTGGGCGATCTGGTGACGAAGGCCTGGGGGGTTCATCACACTATCTATCGCGTGACGGAGGCGCCCCCAATGACGATTGGCGGCGTGGTGTATGCGATGATCGCGGGCATAGCGTTCGGGCTGATGGCGATGGCGTTCGCCAACCTGACCCACGCGATCGGGCATCTTGGCCGCAAGTACATTGCCAGCGCGCCGTTGCGGCCGGTGGCAGGTGGGCTCGTGGTGACGGTGGCGGTCTTCGGCATCGGCACCGCGCATACGCTGAAGTACCTCGGGCTAGGCATTCCGACGATCCTTGCGGCGTTCGATTCGAAGCTGCCCGTGTATGACTTTGCGGCGAAGACGCTGTTTACCGCGGTGACGCTGGGCAGCGGCTTCAAGGGCGGCGAAGTGACGCCGCTGTTCTATATCGGCGCCACGTTGGGGAATGCGCTCTCGCACCTGCTGCCGCTGCCGCCTTCGCTGCTGGCGGGGATGGGCTTCGTCGCGGTGTTTGCGGGCGCGGCGAACACGCCGCTCGCGTCGACCCTGATGGCGGTGGAGTTATTCGGCGCAGAGGCGGGCGCGTATGCGGGCATCGCGTGCGTCATCAGCTACCTGTTCTCCGGCCATGCGGGTATCTATCATGCGCAGCTCGTAGGGCGCAGCAAACACCTGTCGAACGTCGCCGAAGAAGGGCTTTCGTTGGCACTCGTTGCGAAGATGCGCGACCGGCCGCAGCAGGACTGCTCGAACGAAATAAATAATCTGGGCTATTTGGAAGGGAGCGATATGGAACACCTGACCGTGCTGCGGCTGTACTTTTCCGCGTCGGAGATGCGGCGTGCCGATTCGTGGTGGATGCGGCTTGCGCCGCAGGCGCTGGGCGCATTTCTGCTGAAGCAGGCGAAGGAGCACGGCATCGAGCAGGCCTTGCTGCACCGCGTGATCGGAGGCTATTTGAAGGGTCAGGATCTGGCGCTCGATACGGGTGAGATTCCGCCGGCACGACTGCCGCAGTGCCTGGAGCTGGTCGGCGACGATGAGGACCTGCAGTCGTTTCTGAAGCACAATCGAGATCACCTGGCGAAGGTGCGGATCGTCTTCCTGCGCGGCGAGGAGGCACGGGTGGAAGCGGAGATCGACCGAGAAGAGCTGGAGCAGGCGCTCGACATCGAACATTCGGATGACTTCCGTGCGCCTGGGGAATGACAAAGAACGCGAACACAGCTTCAGTGAGGGAACGGACAGCGCAGCGCGGGAGCTCCGCCCACGGTGGCAGCGAGCGGAACTTCCTCGGCTGCGGAACTGCCCACGCGTGCTCCGGGGTCGAAGCTGATGGGCAACGCGTTGAGGCCGCGAAGGCCGGTGTTTCCGCGCCATACCGGGTTCTTGTCTTCAAGCTTCAGGTTCTTCAGCCGCTTCAGCAGAAAGCGGAAGGCGATTGCGCCTTCGAGTCGTGCCAAGGGAGCGCCGAAGCAGTAGTGCGAAGCCCAGCCGAAGGCCACGTGGCGATTGTCAATTCGGCGCAGGTCGAGCCGGTCGGGGTCTGGGAAGCGGTTGGGGTCGCGATTGGCCGCCGCCATTACCGGCATGACGGCCGCTCCCTTCTTGATGGACTTGCCGCCCAGGATCACATCCTCCTTGGCGATGCGCGCCGTGTGCTGGCTGGGCGACTCGTAACGCAGAAGCTCTTCAATGGCCGGCCCGATCATCTCGGGATCCGCCTCAAGGCCATCGCGCAGCTCGGCCAGGCAGTCGGGCTGCTTCAGCAGCGTGTAGAGGCCGTTGCCCACCAGGTTCGTCGTCGTCTCCTGGCCGCCGACCATGGTGACGATGGTGCTGGCGACCACTTCGGCTTCGGTCAACTTGCCGCCATCGACCTCAGCTGCGAGCAGCGAGCCGATCAGGCCTTCGCCCGTCTCGGCCGAAGGCGCGTGGATCTTGTCGCGAACGTAATCCTGCAGGTCGGCAAGGCTCCGCAATACCTTGGCGACGCGGTCGGGATTGTGCTGAAAGTTGCCGAGCAGCTCCGCGAAGTCGGCCGACCAGCTCTTCAACTGCACCCAGTCTTTCGTGGGTACGCCGAGCAGACGCGCAGTGACGATCGCTGGGAAGGCATTGGCAAAGTCGCCGATCAACTCCATCCGGCCGTTCTCGATTACCTCATCCAGCAGGCTGTTGACGATGTTTTCGATGTCGTCGTGCAAGCCCTCGACGCGCCGCGGCGTGAAGGCAGCGGAGCAGAGCGTCCGCAGGCGAGTGTGCGCAGGGGCATCCGCGAAGAGCATCTGCTGCACCATCATCTCGGCGAAGGGCTTCATCTCGGTCAGTCCGAGAGCCTCCATCTGCTCGGGCGTAGGGGTGCGGTCGGCCGAGTACTTGGTGAGCACGGTGACAACTTCGGGGTAGCTCGTCACCACCCAGCAATGCAGGTAAGGATCCCAGTGAACTGGATCGTGCTCGCGCAGCGACTTGTACAGCGGGTAGGGGTCGGCGAGTACGGCGGGGTCGAGCAGCTGGAAGAGACTGAGGCTGGCGGCGCTGGGCATCTTCGTGGTGGGAGCTGTGGGTGGCATCTAGAGCGCAGCCTCAGCTTCTGCATCAGACATTTGGCTGATCTGCACCAGGATGAGATCTTCGACCTTGGCCGCAAGCAGCGCAACCGTGGGCGCCTCGAAGAGATCGCGGAGCGTAAGCGCGATGCCGTAGTTCGAACGAATGCGCGTAACCAGCTGCGCGCCCAGCAGCGAGTGGCCACCGCTAAGGAAGAAGTCATCATCCAGCCCGACGTCGTCGCTGCCGAGCAGCCCGTGCACGGTAGCGAGTACCGCGCCCTCAAGCTCTGTCGGCTCGCGCTGCTCGGGTTCGTCCAGCTCACCCAGTTCGTTTTCGGCGGACGGCTCCGGCAACTGCGCCAGGTCCAGCTTGCCACTGCTATTGAGCGGCATCGTCTTCAGGCGAACGAAGACGGCGGGAATCATTGCAGCGGAGAGATGCTGCGAGAGCACCTCCTGTAGCGCGCGCGACGACGGAACAGCCGATTCGTCCGGCAGGACATACGCCACCAGGTACTTGTCGCCATGCAAGTCCGTGCGCGTGCCGACGCTGCTGAAGTGAACCCCCGCGCACTGGCCCAGGATGGCATTGATCTCGTCGAGCTCCATGCGCTGACCGCGAATCTTCTCCTGCGTGTCGCGGCGTCCGTGGAAGGCAAGCTGACCATCGGGAAGCTCGGAGACGAGATCTCCGGTGCGATACATGCGGGCGCCGGCGGCCGCGCCGAACGGATCGGAAGCGAAGGCGGCAGCCGTCTGCTGCGGCAGATTGCGGTAGCCGCGTGCGACACTTGCACCGCCAACGTACAGCTCACCGATCTCGCCGGGCGCTACCGGTTGGCGATCTTCGTCAAGAACATAAACGCTTGCGCCGCGAATTGCGCGTCCGATGGGCGGCGGCACCGGTCCCTCTGGTTCAATCAGGCCGAAGGTTGCAACGACGGTGCACTCGGTGGGGCCGTAGTTGTTGAAGACAGCAAAAGGCAGCCCCGGCAGCGGATTGCGGCGCAGGGCGTCGCCGCCGGTGAGCAGGTACCGCAGCAGCGTGGTCGCGGGCCAATCACTCTGAATGAGCGGCTCGGCCAAGGCGGTGGGCACAAAGCTATGGGTGATATGACCATCGTGCAGCCAGCGCAGCAGGTGCGCCGGCGACGAGCGGATGAGCTCGTCCATCGGGCCCGGAAGCTGGATGGTGGCACCGGCCGCAAGGTAGGGCCAGATCTCCCACACCGCCGCATCGAAGCCAAGCCCCGCGATATGGCTGGCGCGATCGTCTTCGGTAACGGAAAACGCCTCCAGGTGCCAGGTGATCAGGTTCATCAGATTGGCGTGGGTGACCTCGACGCCCTTGGGCGTGCCGGTCGATCCGGAAGTATAGATAACGTAGGCGAGCGAATCTTCCGGGACGTCATGCGAAAAGGATGGCTTCGCTGCGGCAATCGCATCGGCGTCGTGCTGCGGGCAGATGCTGCGCAGTCCGGTTTGGAGGCGGGCGGCGACATCATGCGGAGCAAGAAGGACTTCAGCCCGGCAATCCTGCAGGATGGTACGGATGCGCTGGTCGGGCCACGCGGTATCCAAGGGCAGGTAGGCTGCACCGGCACGCATCACAGCCAGCGCAGCGACGATCTGGTCGAAAGAGCGCTCCATTAGGAGAGGCACGACCGAGCCACGCTGGACTCCATGCTGGGCCAGATGCGTGGCGAGACGACTGGCGGCCGCATCGAGCTGCCCGTAGGTCAGTTGTTCGGTACCGCTGCTGAGCGCGATGGCGCCTGGACGCCGTTCTGCTGTTTTCTGGACCCGTACTGAAATGTTCGACATTCCAATGCCCTCTGAGGTTTGTAGATGCGCCACGACTGCGCTTGGACAAAAGTCACTTTGCGAGGAATAACAAGAAGGTGGGACGACAGAAATACAACTTCCGGGGCAGGATGCCGGTCCTCCCCTCACTATACGACGCTTCTGCTCCCAATCGACGAAGTGCCGCACGAACCATGGCTGAGACGCGTGCTTGTTCCTATTCTTTATTTGAAACCTTACGGTGCATGTTGCGGGCTGGTCCTGGCCTATGCGGCTTCGAAACAACCGAAGTAACCTTACTCTTTGTGCAATCCCGTGCCTTGCTTCTCGCCGGAAAGAGCATCTGGCGCGCCGCTAAGCAGAAAAAATGCAACAAAATGACGGCAATGAGCGCACGGATGATAGTGGAATGTATCAAATTGATTACGATCTAACCCACTCGAAACCTAGGCCGATGGAGAGGGTAACCAACCCAGGTTGGCCGCGAAGGCTGCCATTTCTTTCTCTGTGTGCCTGGTCGTGTGAGACCACGAGACGCGAAATCTTTGATAATTCCGGACTTTCGCCTGTTGCTTTGGTTCGATAGCCAACGCGTGGCGCTTGTTGTGAGACGCAAACCTGCCTGGCAAGCGCTCTTGCCGGCGCATGGGTAACGATCGCTTCATTACTTCGGCAACACACGCCATGACTCTAAGGCTTCACTGGCTACAACGTAAGTGCAAGTGCACAATCAACGTGGCTTATCTAACTTTGGTTCATCACCCCGGGCCAATGTGTCCAAGTTCAGTCACTCAGCAACACACATAAAAAGGAGAAACACCCATGCAGAACTTCAAGCAGCTCGTGAACAACCTCATCTCGGACGAGTCCGGCCAGGACCTCATCGAGTACGCCCTCGTCGCTTCCCTCGTTGCCCTCGGCGCCGTTGCTTCCATGAAGACGGTTGCTTCCGCGATCAACAGCTCGTTCAACGGCATCTCCAGCGCGATCACCTCGGGCGTCTAGTTTTCTCGGGGCGTCCGCATCGGACGCCCCGGAAAGCAGATCGACGCGGTACTTGGAACACTCCTCCAACCGGGCCGGGCTGAGCATCTCCTTCAAACACAAGAATCAGATGCTCAGCTTGTTCCAATCGCAATCGCACCACTCGGCCCCTGTCGTTGTTCTTACTTCGATTGTGGGCTTTGCAGCACTTCCGAGTAAGAGTTCGCGTACTTCGCGGTCGTTTTCCCAAACGAGATACAAGTCGGAACTCCGTTGCATGGAAGCACCCCGCGCACTCCAGACGCGCGGCCCGTATCGATCCCCCAGGACATCTAAAAATCGGTTCCACCAGGAAATCGCAATGATGCTGCTCAGCAAAGAATTCGTCTATCCGGCCGCCGCCTCCGTCACCGCGCTTATCGCTGCGGGCTTCGATGTGAAGAGCCGCCGTATTCCGAACTTCGTCACCGGTCCGGCCATCCTCGGCGGCCTGCTGCTGCACTCGTTCTATGACGGCTGGCACGGCTTCCTCGCTTCGCTCGCCGCCGCATTGATCTGCGGAGTGGTCTTCCTGATCTTCTATATGGCCGGCGGCATGGGAGCCGGCGACGTCAAGCTCATCACCGCGGTTGGAAGCCTTGCCGGACTATCGAACTCCGCCTCCGTGCTGATCATTACCGCACTTGCGGGCGGCGTGATGGGCATCTGCTTCGCGCTGCTGCGCGGACAGCTGAAGAGCACACTTTTCAACGTTGCCACGTTGGCAACGCACCATAAGCACCAGGGCCTGACACCACATCCGGAAATCAACGTTCGCAACGCCAGCACCCTTCGCCTGCCGTATGGCTTGGCCATCGCTGCCGGCAGTTGCATCACGCTCTACTTACAAGGAATTCAACGGTGACTCTATGATTGCGCGCCGGCTCATTATCGCCTTGGTATTATCGCTCGCGGGATCGGCGATCTTCACCATCTGGCTTAGCAAGAAGTTTTCGAGACCTGCCGCTCAGAGCGGCGGCGAGTTGCACTACGTGGCCGCAGCCCAGAACCTGCAGGCCGGCGACGTGCTCACACCCTCCTCCTTGAAGCTGGTGGCATGGCCGAGCAGCGTACCGCTCGAAGGCTCCTACCCGAAGCCCGAAGATCTGAACGGTCGCATCGTTCTCTACCCGCTTGCCGCCGGTGAGCCGATCATCGAGCGCCAGCTTGCTGCTCCCGGTTCGAGCGCGGGCCTTGCGATGAAGATCCCGGACGGCATGCGCGCTATCTCGCTGCGTTCCGATCCCGTCGTGGGCGTCTCCGGCTTCTTGTTGCCCGGCACGCACGTCGACGTCGTCGTCAACTACCGTCTGGTGGGCTCGCAGGATAACGTGACGCTGACGGTGCTGCAGGACGCGGAGATTATCGCTGTCGGCCAGAAGATGGAGCCGGATCCGACCGGCAAGCCGACGACCACCGACGTGGTTACGCTGCTGGTGACGCCGCAGGATGCCGAGAAGGCCGTGCAGGCCAGCACCCAGGGCAGCTCCGTCCACTTCGTTCTGCGCAACGGCTCCGATCATGAGCAGCTTCCCCCGTCGCCCTTGCAGGCTTCGTCGCTGAACACCTATCTTCGCGGGCCCAAGAATGTGGTTCCCATGGTAAGCACGAGGCCCAGGCCAGCAGTCGTGGTGGCGCCGGCTCCGGTCGCTCCGAAACCCTACACCGTTGAAATGATCTACGGCGATAAGTCGGAAGGTGGCAAGTGAACAACAAGGTCGACTTCCTCAAGCAAGTAACTCCGAGCCGCATTGCAGGCGCCGCGATGATCCTGGCCTTCATGTGCCAGTTGCCGAAGCTCTCCGCGCAGGTCGCGAGCCCCGCGACACAGCCCTCAACCCACAACGACCTCTTCACCAAGCCGGCCGCGACGGATCACGCTCCGGTCACCGGATCCGGAGACTTCATCAGCGCGCCGCCCATCGAGCAGCAGCTGCACCTGGTCGTGGGGCGTTCGGTGTTCGTCAACACGCGGCATCGCCTTACCCGCGTGTACGTCACCAGCCCGTCGATTCTGGACTCCTACACCGCTTCGCCAAACCAGATTGTGGTGACCGCGAAGAAGCCCGGTACCAGCAACCTGATCGTGTGGGATGAGGCGGGTGAGTCGCAGTCCTTCATGATTACCTCGGACGTCAACGTAGCCGAGCTACGCGACGCGCTGCGGCAGGCTCTGCCGAACGACAACGTGACGGTGGCCGGGCAAGAAGGTCGCGTCGTTTTGACCGGAACCATCGGGACCGATAAGGTCTCCGACCAGGCTGTCAAGATGGCAAGCCTCTACTCGAAAGATGTGACCAACGCGCTTGTGGTCAATCCGTCCACGGTCAAACAAGTCACACTGAAGGTACGCATCGTCGAAGTGGACCGCGCCAAGCTGAACGCCTTCGCCTTCAACTTCTTCTCGGCGGGCGGCAACAATCTCGCCGCAACCACGACCGGCCAGTCTTCCTCCTCGCTCGCGGTCGCGCCTGGTGGCTCGACCGGCGGCAAGCAGGTGACGGTCACCAACCCGTTGAACTTCCTGCTTTACAGCTCGCGGCTCAACATCGGCGCGACGTTGCAGGACCTGCAAACGTTGAATGTTCTACAGATCCTTTCTGAGCCCAGCATCACAGCGATGAGCGGCGAAAAAGGCAGCTTCCTGGCCGGCGGTGAGTTTCCCTTCCCCGTCGTGCAGGCCGGTGCCAGCGGTGGCACCGCGATCACCATCCAGTTCCGTCCGTATGGCGTGAAGCTCGACTTCACCCCGGTCGTCAATAGCGACGGAACGGTGGAGCTGCATGTTGCGCCGGAAGTCAGCTCGCTCGATTACACCAACGAAGTTCAGATTGCGGGATACACGATTCCCGCACTCTCCACTCGTCGTGCGGAGACGCAGGTGGTTCTGCGCAGTGGTCAGACCTTCGTCATCTCCGGCATCCTCGATAAGCGCTCGACGGATCAGTTCGCCTCCACGCCCGGCATCTCGAGTGTGCCGATTCTCGGCCAGCTCTTCAAATCGAAGAGCATCAATCACACCGACCAGGAGCTCGTCGTCATCGTCACGCCGACCATCATCGATCCGCTGACGGACACCGCGTTCCCCGATGAACCGCATCTTCCCATTCCCAACCTCGACGTGAGCAAGTTCGACAAGTTGGTTCCAACGGCCACCAAGACCAAGTAATCACGAACCCAGAAATCTGTAACAACACAGGTGCTGCATGATGAATAGTGAATCCGGAGTGTTTACCGCAGCGGTTGTAACTGTATGCCTCGACCCCGACACCGCCGAACGGGTCGTGCAGGCGGTGGAGAAGATGCCGTGGCTGGTCACGGCATCGAACTTTGAGGCCTATATCTCAGCCGCCCGGCGTCCCTATATCGGCCCCCAGTTGAAGGCTGCCAATGCCTGCATCGCCATTGTCGATTTCGATCAGCGGCCGGAAGAGGCGGTCGAGACCACCAAGTACCTGCAACAGGTCTTCCCCGGCAAGATCACCGTCATTGCACTCGCCCAAAGCCGCGAGCCCGAACTGCTGTTGCTGGCCATGCGCGGCGGTTGCACCGAGTTCCTGCACAAGCCGCTGAAGATGGATGCCTTCCACGAAGTGCTGCGCCGGCTGGAACGGCAGTGGACTGCCTCCTCGGCTCGCCAGGCTCCGCTCGGCTCTATCCTCTCTTTCTTTGGCGCCAAGGGCGGCGTCGGCACCACCACCCTCGCGGTGCATCTTGCCATGTACCTGGTCCAGTGCCACGGCAAGCGCACACTGCTCATCGACAATCACGCCGAGCTTGGGCACGTCTCGGTGTACCTTGGCCTCGACGGCAGCCGCTATCACTTCAACGAGGTGGTACGCAATGTAAGCCGCCTGGACAGCGAGCTGCTGCAGGGGTTCGTCGCCAAACATCCGAGCGGCCTCGAAGTTCTCTCGTCACCGGACGTCTGCGGCAACATGAACAACATGGATCCCGACGCGATCGCGAAGACCCTCGAGTTTCTGAAGGCCGAGTACGACTTCGTCATCCTCGACTGTGCCACTGCGCTCGATGAGAATGCACTTGCCGTCATCGATGTTTCAACCCGGGTTTACCTGGTGGCCACACCGGAGATTGGTGCCATTCGCGATCTCTCCCGCTACGTCGACAACCTGATGCAGATCGATTACACGACGGAGAAGATGCACGTCGTCATCAATCGCTTCTCTTCCCGCTACGCGGTCTCGGTCGAGCAGATTGAAAAAGCGATTCGTCTGCCCATCGCCATCCGCCTGCCCAACAGCTATACCGAGCTGGTACGGTCGGTCAACCTTGGTGAGCCCGTCTCGGCCAAGACAAAGTCGGACTTCGCCGCACAATGCGTGAAGTGGTCGAACACGTTGGTCGGTTCGCGGACCGCAGCCGCACAGGCTCCGCCGCAGCAGAAGAAGAGCAGCTTCGTCGCGATGTGGATGTAGCACGAGACGCAACACCGCAGCACAGGTAGAGACCGCAAGGAAGGACCGAGATGAACGAACCATCGATGGCCGATCTCAATTCGAGCAGAACGCCCCCGCCCCCGCCCGCGACGTCACGCACCGCGCGCGGCGTGCCCGAGGCCCTGCAGCAGCAGATCAAGTCTTCGGTGCACAAGGAGCTGATCAAGCGGCTCGACCTCGATCGCCTTGCGGACTTCCAGGCCACGCGCGCCGGCCAGCAACAGCTCTTCAGCGTCATCCAGCAGCTGCTTGGCGAACAGGGTGTACCGCTGAGCGCGGGCGAGCGCGATCGCCTCGCGCAGGAGGTCGTCGACGAGGTCTTCGGACTTGGTCCACTGGAGCCTCTGCTCAAAGACGAGACCATCTCCGATATCCTCGTCAACACCTACAAGAACGTCTACATCGAACGCCGCGGCATGCTCGAGAAGACCGGCATCACCTTCAACGACGAACGGCACCTGATGCACACCATCGACAAGATCGTCTCGGCTGTCGGCCGCCGGGTCGATGAGTCATCGCCTATGTGCGATGCGCGTCTGCTTGACGGTTCGCGCGTCAACGTCATCATTCCGCCGCTCGCTGTTGACGGTGCCATTCTCTCCATCCGCCGCTTTGGCTCAAAGCCGCTGCAGCCGGAAGATCTGATCCGCAACCAGATGCTGACGGAGCCCATGATGGAGGTGCTGCGCGGTGCCGTGAAGGCACGCCTCAACATCGTCGTCTCAGGCGGAACGGGCGCAGGTAAAACGACGCTGCTCAACTGTCTCTCCAGCTTCATCAACGAGAAGGAGCGCATCGTTACCATCGAAGACTCGGCCGAACTTCAGCTTCGGCAAGAGCACGTCGTGCGGCTGGAAACGCGTCCGCCGAATGTGGAAGGCAATGGCGCCATCAAGCAGCGCGAGCTCGTCATCAACGCACTGCGTATGCGTCCCGACCGCATCGTCCTCGGCGAGGTTCGCGGCGAAGAGACGCTGGATATGTTGCAGGCGATGAACACGGGTCACGATGGTTCCATCACAACCATTCACTCCAACACGCCGCGCGACGCGCTTGCCCGCCTCGAAACCATGGCCATGATGGGCGACGTTCGCCTGCCCGAGAAGGCCATCCGTGCGCAGATTGCCGCAGCCGTGCACGTTATCGTGCAGGTTTCGCGCCAGGCCGACGGCACGCGCCGCGTCACGCACATCACCGAGCTTACCGGGGCCTTTGAAGAAGTCATCAGCATGAACGACATCTTCCTCTTCGAAAAGAAAGGCATCAACGCACAGGGCCGTGTGCGCGGACGCTTCCACGCCACGGGCATCATGCCTCGCTTCTCCGAGAAGCTGCTGGCCGCCGGCATCGCTCTTCCGCTTTCACTCACCGGACACTCGCTCGAGATCGGCTGAGGAGTCTCTTATGATGCTGCTCATCTTAGCTTTCGCAACCATGGCCATCGTCACCTTCGCGACGATCCTGGTCGCGACCAAACCCTCCACGGAGCAGAAGGCTCTCGAGAAGCGCATCACCCACATCAAGGTGGCGCCCGGCACGGTCACCGGCGACGCGGGCGGACTTCTGCTCGCTACGCCCGATGCAGGCAAGTACGCGTGGGTTGAAACGCTGTTCCAGAACTTCTCGCTCTCCGAGAAGCTGCAGACGCTGATCGTTCAATCGGATAGCAGGATCACCCTCGGGAAGTTGATCTTCACCAGCTTCGCCGCAGCTCTGATCGCGGGCGCTGCCGTGTATATGTTTCTCGCCACCGCCGTCCTGGCTGCCGCAGCGGCGGCCTTCGGACTTCTGATTCCCTACATCGTGTTGCGTGTGAAACGTGCTCGCCGGCTTCAGGCCTTCAACGACGCACTTGCGGATTCGATCGACATGATGTCGCGTTCGCTGCGCGCGGGCCACTCCGTGGTTGCGGCCATCGGCATCGTTGCTGAGCAGGCGGTCGAACCAGTCAAATCGGAGTTCGATGAGGTCTTCAAAAAGCAGAACTACGGCTTGCCCATCCGCGAAGCACTGCTTCAGTTACTCGACCGGGTTCCTTCGCAGGATCTGCGCGTACTCGTCACCGGCATGATGGTGCAGAAGGAGACCGGCGGCAACCTGGCCGAGATCCTGGACAGAATCGCCTTCGTCATCCGGGAACGCATGCGCATTCACGGTGAGATCCGCACGCACACCGCGCAGGGCCGGCTTACCGGCATCATCCTGTGCGCTCTTCCCATCGTGATGCTGGTGCTGCTCAACCTGATCAACCCGGGCTACTCGGACGTTCTCTTTCACACGCCAACGGGACACAAGCTGTTGTACACGGGCGTGGGTCTCCTTACCCTCGGCGCACTTTGCATCCGCCAGATCATTAACTCGATCGAGGTCTAACACCATGCAGATGATCCTGTACATCTCGATTGCGGTAACCGCGTTTCTGGCCATCGGTCTGCTCGCCGCGCCGGTCATTCTAAAGCCGACGCCCGAAGCCTCGCGCATGCTGGAAGTGATCCAGAGCAACCGCCCCGACCAACGCACGGTCAAGGGCAAGGAGCAGGTGCAGGAAGGCATTCTGAAGGCCGCACGCGAACTGCGTGGGCGTCTCGGAATGACCGAGAACACCAAGCTCAAGGAACGGCTCTTCACCGCGGGTCTGCGCGAAGCGCACTTCTACGACATCTTCTTCGCACTGCAATGCGTGTTGCCGCTGGTCGGCGCGTTTGCCGGGAGTTTCCTGCCGGAGAACACCTTGTTCTGGATCTTTGCCGGTCTTGTGATCGGCTATATGATGCCGGATTTCTGGCTCACCTGGAAGACGAACAAGCGCAAGAAGTCCATCAAGCGCAGTATGCCGGACGCGATCGACCTGCTCGTCATCTGCGTGGACGCGGGTCTCGGTCTGGACCAGGCCCTGCTGCGCGTCGGGCAGGAGCTGATCCTCAGCCACCCTGAGATCAACGAAGAGTTTACCCAGGTTCACCTCGAACAACGTGCCGGCAAGATGCGGCTCGACGCCTGGCGCAGTCTGGCTGAGCGTACCCGGATCGAAGAGTTTAACGCGTTCGTCAGCATGCTGGTGCAGTCTGATCGCTTCGGCACGCCCATCGTAAAGGCCCTCGGCCGCTTCTCCGAGGAGCTGCGCATGAAGCGGCGGCAGCACGCGGAAGAAGCCGCGGCCAAGACCAAGATCAAGATTATCTTCCCGTTGGTTCTGTTCATCTTCCCCACTATTTTTATTGTCCTGCTCGCACCTGCTTTCCTGGCCATCACGAAGGGTCTTGGAAACTAGTAACTGAGTGAACTACTACATAAAAAGTAGGATTGGTATAACCCGGAACGGCTGTTACTCTCGGTTCTAGAAAGTCAGCAAGCGACTTCTCAATGCAAGAGTTAGCAGTAAAATGCGCAGTTCAAAAAGCGCCCCAAGTTTGGAAAGATTCTGATATCTCGAGAAAGGAGGCTCTCACCATGGATTCCAGCATCCTCGTTCGCGTCGTCGCCGGCGCCCTCGCAGTTGTCATCGCTTCGGTCATCATCTACCGGAGAAAGCAGGCAAACTCGTAGTCTCAACAAGAGGTAAGGACGGACCGCCGTGCGCTTAGTTACAGTAAAAAACACTAATCGCAACACCGTCGTCGGAGATCAGATTGAAGTAGCCGATACTTCCCTGACCCGCCTCTTCGGACTTCTCGGAAAAAAGCATCTGGACACCGGAAAAGGGCTTTGGATCAAGCCTTCTTCCGGTGTCCATACTTTTTTCATGTCGATTCCGATCGATGTGATCGGTCTCGATAAAAAACGGAACGTCGTCAAGCTCTGGCCTAACCTCGTTCCCTGGCGAGTTACCAGCGTGAGCACGAAACTGCATAGCGTCGTCGAGCTCCCCGCCGGACGCATCGCAGAGTGCGACACTCAAGTGGGCGATACGCTCAGCATCGAGTAACATCCAGTTCTACTCCACTTTTCTAAGTCCAATGAGGTTCACAGTGGCGGCCAGCGGAAAAAGACTCCCTCTTCCCAGCTTCTCGCTGATGCTACTCGCGGTGATCCTCGGCCTCGTCTACTTTCGTTGTATCCAGCAGCCCTTGCTCTCTGATCCTGATATCGGCTGGCATCTGCGCGACGCTCAACTCTTGTTTCAAAACCACGCATTCATCCGAACCGACCCGTACACGTTCTCCCTACAGGGGCACGCCTGGATCAACCCGGAATGGCTCTCGGAGGTGTTCTTCTACGGGGCGTGGAAGGCCATCGGGCTTCGCGGGTTGGAGCTGCTGTCCATCGTGTTGATTGAGAGCATGGCCGCGGGCGTCTGCTACCTGGCCTGGCAGCGCACACGCTCCATGCGTCAGGGTGCCTTCGCAGCCTTCCTCTGGCTCATCTTCTCAAGCGTGTCCATCGCGCCGCGCACGCAGCTCTTCGGATGGATCTGCCTGATCCTTGAGCTCGCAATCCTCGAGCACTTTCGTAATGCCGAAACGGGCAAACGCCATTTTCTCGGTACGCTTCCGCTCCTCTTCGCGCTCTGGATCAATCTGCACGGATCCTGGCCGATCGGCTTCGTCCTTCTGTTCGTCTACATCGCAGCCGGATTCAAGACGTTCCGCCTCGGAGCGATTGAGTCGACTGCATGGACCTCGGCACAACGCAATAGCCTGCTCCTCTTCTCCGCGGTCTCGGTCCCAGCGCTCCTACTGAACCCGTACGGTTGGCACCTGGTGGCCTACCCGTTCATCATTGCCGGCAAACACCCGATCACGCTCAACTCCGTGCAGGAGTGGCAGTCGCTGGATATGCATTCCGTGCGCGGCAGGCTCGTCTTCCTGGCCGTCGCGTCGCTGCTGGCAGCGCGGGCCATCAGGCCGCGTCCCTGGCGTCTCTACGACGCTGTCGTGCTGTTCCTGGCGGTGTTCGCGGGCTTCACCTACTCGCGCTTCCTGCTCTTCACCGGCATCATCCTCTGCCCGCTGATCGCGCTGGAATGCAACTTCCTGGGCGAGGACAATCCGGCCATCGACAAGCGCTGGCTCAACACGGGCATCATCGCCGTCATCGCCGGATTCGCTGTTGCCTACTGGCCGAAGACGCAGGCGCTCACCACGCAATCCAACACCGGCTATCCAGCGAAGGCAGTCGCGTACCTGCAGAAGCATCCACCCGCCGGCGCCCTCTTCAACGACTTCAACTGGGGTGGCTATATCGTCTGGAACGACCCCGCGCAACCTATCTTTATCGACACACGCGCGGACATCTTCGAGCAGAGTGGGCTGCTCAAAAACTACATCGATCTGATCAGCCTTCAAGAGCCTGTCGAAGACTACAACCATGGACAGTTTCGCTACGTGCTGTTTCCAAAGAACACACCGCTGATAGCCGCGCTCTCCCGCAGCCCGAACTGGGCAGTCGAGTACCAGGACGACACGGCAGTCCTGCTCCACCGCTTGCGGTAGGCGCGATACGCATAACTTAGTTTGCAGCCTGAACTCACACAACGCTATCGCGCAGTCTTCTTCGCCGTTGCCGCTGTGACCGCATACGCCGCGAGCAGCGTCATCAAAGCATCAATCACGAGACGATAGCGGAACTCTGCGTGCGTCATGTAGTACGGCAAGGGAAAGAAGACCAGCGGCGTAGCCAGCAGAAGTGCCAACGACCAGCGGCGCTGGCGCAGAAGCAGCCAAAGTCCCCAAAGTCCAAGTCCTGTCGTCAACACCGCATGAGCGATGAACAACGGCGATCCTCCCTGGGTTCCGGCGCCCAGCCAGAAGCGGGCGAAGCGGCGCGCGCTCAAGGCGAGAAACGTCGCTGGATGCGCGAGGATGTACTGCTTCGCCAGCGTGCTCTTGCCGTTCGTGTAAGCAACCTCTCCCTGCGTCTCGTAAGCGGCGAACTCGGCCTTGTTGTAGGCCGGAAACAGCGACTCCTCGAGGTAACCGGTCGAGCCTGGATGGTTGCCCATCCAAAGCTCGAAGCCTACCGTCGTTCGCAGCGGGATGAAGGCATGGAACACCCGCGCGTTGCGAATAGGCCAGGCGCAGAAGACCAGAGCGAACAGCAACAGCGCCAGCGCGGCATCGGTCATCCGCAACGTTCGGCGCTGCCAGCACACTACAGCCGTTCCTGCGGCAACTGCGATCAACGTCAGCAGCAAGGCTGGGTTGACCAGCGCGATGAGACCACCGTAAGCGCCAAACATCACCCAGCGTTGTGTGCTCGACTGCTCGCGAACCCAGAGTGCGATGGCCAGCAAACCCATCAGCAGGCAGATGGAGAAGGATGTCTCCCAGAAGATGGTGGGTAAGTACAACAGCGGCGGAGAGACTGCCCAGAAGATGCCGGCGACGAGTGCGACGCGGTCGCTGAAGAGCTTGCGTGCGAGAAACATGAGCAGCCAGATCGTCACCAGGTTGGCAGCGATCTGGAGGGCCAACATGACGTAGGCAGAAGTGGTTGAGTACACGCCGAAGACCTTGAAGACGCCAGCGACGAGGATTGGGTAAGCGGGCGCGATGAAGGCTGTTGGGCCTGTGGGCACGCCGAAGGGCGAGCTGAGTCCCTTGCCGTCGAGGAGCGACTTCGCGAGCCAGCCCATCTCCAGCCCGCGTGCGAACAGGGTGGTTGCGCCGAAGCGCTTGACCCAGGCGACGACCACCAGTACGCGCAAGATGCAGGCGACTGAAAGGACGGCAAACACTTGCAGCAAGCGGCTGCGCGATTGCGGCGCGCGCTGGGTGGCGATCGCACTCTCCTGTGCACTCTCCTGCTGGGCAGAGACCGTTTGCACACGCATCGTCAAGTCCTCACGCTGGGCTGCAGCTACTGGCAGCTTACTCTGAGAATCCATGCGGTTCCATGGCTCCAAGGCACCACGCACCCACATCATCACACCGGCCGATGGGCTAGCAGCCTACCTTGCGGCGCGGGCCGAGCAACTTCACCTTGCGGCCTACGGGGGCCTCCGCGGCCTGGCCTTCGGCTGGAACCCAGGGCTGGCATCCCGGGCACCAGTAGGTGGAACGCGCCTGCTCTCCCTGCTTGCGCATCTCCACGATGGCTCCGCAGCGGCGGCATTCCTGCCCTTGCCGTCCGTAGACCCATAACCGCTCGCTGCGGTTGCTGTTTCCGGTGGTTCTGCGGTTGCCGCTGTAGGTGACGATTCCATCGCCCGCGCCATCGAGCACGTTCACCTTCATCCACTTGCCCGCGACATCGGCCATGACCTCCAGCTCCCTGGCTGTGAGGGTCGACATGGCGCGAAAGGGATTTACTGCGGCCGCGAAGGCGACTTCGCTCTTGTAGACGTTGCCGAGCCCTGCCAGCACGCGTTGGTTGAGCAGGACCACCGCGATCTCCGCGTCGGGGTGTTCAGCTCCGTAGGCTTGCAGGCGGGCTACTCCGCTTTCGACGCTGTACTCGTCCGAGAGCACGTCGACGCCGAGCTTCGGCACCTGGGTGTAGCGCTCGAGCGAACGGGCTGTGTGGAACTCGGCTACGGGAACGTTGAAGGCGACGGCCTGCCAGTCTTCCGTGCGGATGACGGCGCGCATGCGGTCCTTCCCCATCCACCACTTCTCACCGGTTTTATAGAGGTGCCAGCTTCCGCTCATGAGCATGTGCGTCAGCAGGATGAGGTCTCCGCTGAAGTGGACCAAGAGCCACTTCCCTCTCGCCTCCACGCGCTCGATGGTGCGTCCGGCGATCGGCGTGTCGTCGTTTACGCGGGCGAGCGTCGCCAATCCGGTGTCGAAGCCCGTACAAACCTTGCTGCCAATCGCGCACTGCATGGCCCGCGCGCTGCGGTAGATGGTATCTCCCTCCGGCATCTGCCCTCCGTGTCGGTGAGTCGATTTTACGAGTCATTCAGGGCTTGCTGGAGCGGATGCTGCGAGCTGGGCTGTCATGCTGCCTCCGGCTGCGGGGGGTACCCCCCCCCGTTAATCAGTTGGTTAAATGCTCAATGGATGCAACGACTTAGCGCAGAAGGGGCCGCTAAAATATTGCATCCATTGGGTTTACGGGTAAAATATTGCAAAAAAAGGGGTTATGTGGGTACAACAAGGAAACCCCGCCACCTCTGCGAGGCTGACGGGGTTTCTTTTAACTCTATTAACAGAATAGCAGGTTGGAGAGGGTAAACTGGTCAACAAAGTTTTGCGATTATCTCTTTTATTTTGACTTACATGCGGCGTTCACGGGAACGCAGACCCCTTGACAAGGATTTCCACAGGCCGACTGATTTGCTCGTCGGTGGGAGATTTGAGAGTGCAAGCCCGTTTGCGGATATCTTGAAGCATGGTCGAAATCCTGAGTGTTCAGCCCGGCTCTCCGCTTGTCGCCGCCGGGCGCGAACTGTTCGCTGCTTACCGGGAGTTTCTGGAGACGATTGCCAGTACACACTGCTTCGATTTTCCGCGGTATGCGGAGGAGATGGCGACGCTGCCGGCTGCGTACACCGACGCCCGGGGTGAGTTGCTGATCGCGCTGGCAGAAGGGCAGGCGGCCGGTTGCATCGCGTACCGCCATGCTGCCGGGGAACTTGACACCACGTGCGAGATCAAGCGGCTCTTTATCGCGCCTGGCTACCGGAGGCAGGGCCTGGGACGGGCGCTGATTCTGGAGGCGATGCGGAGTGCAGGCGCGCGTGGGTTTACGCGTGCCATTCTGGATACGGATGTTGTCTCGATGCCTGCGGCGTATGGAGCTTACTTGGCGATTGGGTTCAGCGAGTACAACCCGCCAGGTAGCCATGCGCCGAGTCTGCGGTTTTTGGAGCGGTCCCTCATCTAGCTTCATTCGTCTTGTCGCACGTGCCGCTAGCCAGCGGACTTTGCCTATTAGTGCGACTTACAAAGTTCGTGTCCGCTCACTCGCAATGAACCGCTAAAGCTCCGCTTGCCATCCGTTCGCTTCGGCATACCGCTCCACCCACTGTACCTGCGCTTCGGTATCGGGCACTCTTGTCCCGCGTGAAGCAGAGAGCTGCGCGAACGCTTCCTCGACCCCCCAGCCCTCATCAACTAACAAGCAAGCCAGCACCAAGGACGAACGTCCAATCGAAGCGCGGCAGTGTGTGGCAACCGTCTTTCCCTCGTCCATTTCTCGCCTCAGCTGAGTCACAAAACGCCGCATTTCGACCACGGATGTGGGCGTCTCCCGATCGCAGATCGGGAACGACCGGAAGTCCAGTCCGATCTTGCTGCTAAGCGCAGCCTCACGCTGCAGGCCAAGTTCCGTCCGTTCTTCCGATGTGAGCATCGAAACCAACACGTTCACATTGGCCTGCCTGATCGCGCGCAGCTCATCTTCGAGCCAATCGCCTCCCCGAGGTCGCGGCACAATCGCCACGCGTCTCGCCCCATCAATATTCACCCAGAATGGCGTCACAGCTTCACCTTCATCGAGAGATTCTCGCGGTTGCGGAGAGGTCCCGTCTACGCCGAGATCGGCACTCTTTGCTTCGGCGCTTGCGTCTGGATTCGCTTGCCTTGCTCCGGCCCGAGCGCCTCCAGGACGGCCACAGGATTTCTCGCAATCACCGTGAGGAACGCCCGGGCTGCCGCCTCTGGCGTGCGCCTGCCGCCTTCCCAGTGCTTTACGGCATCCAGGCTGAACCCAAAGGTGCTTGAGAAGGTTCCCTGCGTCATCTTGAGGCGCTTGCGGATGGAGCGAACATTAACCTCCTCTGGGACGTTCACGCGATATCCCTCGCGATGCCCTTGCAGGTAGGCTTCGACCTCATCCAATCCGCTCATCATCTCTTCAAACAATCGACTCATCGCCGCATCTCCCGATAGCTGGTGAAGATTTCGTCAGCTCTTCGCGCAAGCTGGTTCCGTTCTGCCTTCGTCAGGTTTCCCTTCTCACTCTTTGCGTATGCCGTGAGCAGAAAGACCGGCATATCGTGGCTGCGGAGGATGTAAATGACTCTCGCACCGCCGCGCTTGCCAATCCCCCGCCTACCGAACCGAATCTTCCTGAACCCGCCCGTGCCTGGCATCAACTCGCCACATTCTGGATCTCGCGCTACGGTAGTTACGATCTCGTCACGCTCTTCCTCGCTAAAGATCGACTCCGCCGCCCGCAGCCAGGTAAACGTCTCGACGACCGTCTGCATACCTTGTTGTACTCCATTGGACACCTTTCTTCAAGACAATCGTAGCCGAAACTAGGGAGCTTGAGTGCTTCCGACGGCGCTCGGGATCGCGGGCAGGAGGCGTCTGACATTGAAGCCCATGGGGGCGGCTACGAAGCCGGCGTCGAGCCAGACGCGGGCGGTCCAGTGCTCGTGGATTGGAGTGCCGTTGACGCCGGTGAGGAGCATGCCGCCTTCGATCTGGGCGCGGTCGACGAGGAACTCCGCGAGGGATTTGGCGGCCTGTCCGCGGGCCGGCTCTTCTTCCGGCAGGAAGACCTGGAGGTTGGGATTGCCGCGGCGGAGGTAGGCGATCAAGGCGCCGTCGCAGAGGGCGACGCGTGCTCCGACGCTGCGCGTGAGCGAGGAGGAGGCGTCGCCGCCGGAAGGCCACTTGAGCAGGGCTCCGTAGGGGTTGGCGGGATCGGTGGCTGCGAGCATCAGCATCTCGCTTTTATCGCCATCGCGCTTGACGCGTAAGGAGCGCAGGAGATCGACCGCGGCCGGCATGGCGAACTGGGTTGCACCGAGATCCGCGGCGAAGTAGCCGCGGCGGACGCGGCCGGATTCTTCGAGCGCCTTGAGCACGTCGTACACGGCTGAGAAGCCGCCGGGCAGGCCCTCGGCATGTGCGGTTTCGCGGAAGACGACGCCGTAGCGTGCGAGCAACTGCTGGGCCTCCGCGTGGCTCCACTCCGTGCCAGAGCGTGCTTCGTCGAATGCCACGGAGTTGAGGGCCCAGCGGCCCTGCGCGGTGGGCGGAGTCGTCCGGCGGGAACGGAATCCGGTCTGTTGATGAACGCGACGCGCGGGCTTTGCACTGCGTCCGCTCGATGCTGAACCAGATCGGTCACAATAGGCGCGCAGGGCCTGCAGGGCGTCGTTTCTGAGCAGGCCGCGCCAGACGAGGTTCCAGATGGAATCGATGGTCTCGCCGGGGTAGCCGCCGCCGGTGCCATCGTGCAGGTCTTGAAAGAACGATGCGCCATGCGCGCGCAGATAGGCGACGATGGCTTCTTCGCGCTCGCGGGTGGGCGTCTCCTCTGACGGCTGGGGCCGGACGCCTGAACCCTGGACGCCTGAACCCTGATCGGGCCGAACGGGCCAGAGGACGGGGAGCTTTTCTGCGAGGTAGAGAGCGACGCGCCCATCCTTCTCGCCGATGGGCTCGATGCCGCACCAGACGACCTCGCCCGCGGCGATGAGTGTGTCGAGATCGGCCGGCTTGTAGCCGAGGATGCGCGCGGGCAAGACCTCGCTTTCGAGCACCGAAGCAGGGATGGGCGCGCCCTGCAGATTTTCGACGACGTCGAGCAGCGCGTCGAGGCCGCGACGCGGCTGCGTTACTCCTTGCCAGCGGGTGAAGAGGCGGGCGAGGGTGGCCTGCTCGACGGGTTCGACTTCTTTGCGGAGGCGGGCGAGCGACTTTCTGCGAATGGTGCGCAGGACCTCGTGGTCGCACCACTCGCGATGGGTTCCACCGGGGCGAAAGCCACCTTCGACGACGCGGCCGAGACCGACGAGCCGGTTGAGGATGGACTCGGCGCTTTCGTTTGCGATGCCGAAACGCTTCGCTGCTTCGATGGTGGTGAAGGGGCCGTGGGTTCGCGCGAAGCGGCGGATGAGGTCGAGCAGGGCGTCCGGCACGACGGCTTGAAACGCGCTCGGCAGGCCGGGCGGGAGAGGCACGCCGACGGCGTCGCGATAACGGCCGGCATCCTCGACTGCGATCAGGCGCTTCTCGCCGGCGATGCTGACTTCGAGGATGCGCAGGGACTTGCGCAGGCGCTCCGCGGTGATTGCAACCTCGGGCGTGGCGCAGCGGGCGAGCAGCTCGGCGCGGCTGAGATCGCCAAGGCGCAGGAGGAGGTCGTGCACGCCATCCATGGTGCGGGCCTTGTAGGTTTCGGCGAGGTTCTGCAGCTGCTCCTCGGTCTCCTCGATGGCGGCGAGGTCGAGCAGCTCGCGGAGGTCGGCGTCGCCCATGAGCTCGCGGAGCTGGTCCTGATCGATGGAGAGCGCCTGGGCGCGGCGCTCGGCGAGCGGGGCGTCGCCATCGTAGATGTAGTTGGCGACGTAGCTGAAAAGGAGCGCGGCGGCGAAGGGTGAAGGGGTGCGCGAATCCACGGTGTGGACGCGGAGGGAGCGGTTGCCGATGCCGCGAAGGATCTCCATGAGGGCGGGCATGTCGAAGACATCGCGCAGGCACTCGCGGTAGGCCTCGAGCAGGATGGGGAACTCCGCGTAACGGCTGGCGACGCTGAGGAGGTCGTAGGCACGCTTGCGCTGCTGCCACAGCGGGGTGCGGCCGTCGGCGCGGCGGCGGGGCAGGAGCAGCGCGCGGGATGCGCTCTCGCGGAACTTGGCGGCGAAGAGTGCGGTGGCGCCGAGCTGGCGCAGGACGAGCTCGGCGGCCTCTTCGGGCTCCATGAGCAGGTGGTCGATGGTGGGGGCCTGGTCGCTTTCGGGGAAGCGCAGGACGAAGCCGTCTTCGGACCACATGGTTTCGACTTCGGGGCCGCCGTTGGCGCGGATGCGGGCGGTCGCGGCCATTGCCCACGGCGCGTGGACCTTGCTGCCGAAGGGGGTGAGGCAGCACATGCGCCAGTCGCCGAGCTCGTCGCGGACGCGCTCGATGACGATGTTGCGATCGTCGGGCACCTGGCCGCTGGCGAGCTCCTGGTCGGCGAGGTAGCGCATGACGTTTTCGGCGGCCTGGGGGTCGAGGTCGTGATCGCTGACGAGCGAGCTGACGGCGACGCTGCGGGGCATCTCGCGGAGGGAACGGACGAGGCCGCCGATGCGACGTCCGAATTCGAGCGGGCGGCCGGCCTGGTCGCCGTGCCAGAAGGGCATCTTGCCGGGGTCGCCGGGGGCGGGCGAGACGAGCACGCGGTCGTGGGTGATCTCTTCGACGCGCCAGGTGGAGGCGCCGAGGATGAAGGTGTCGCCGGTTCTCTGCTCGAAGACCATCTCTTCGTCGAGCTCGCCGACGCGCACCGGCTTGCCGTGGGCGGTGCCGGCGAGGAAGACGCCGTAGAGGCCGCGATCGGGGATGGTGCCGCCGTTGAGGATCGCGATCTTCTTGACGCCCTGGCGCGGGGTGATCCAGTTGCGGGTGCGGTCCCAGGTGACGCGCGGGCGCAGCTCCGCGAACTCGTCGCTGGGGTAGCGGCCGGCGAGCATGTCGAGCACGCCTTCGAAGACGTTGGTGCTGATACCGGCGAAGCCCGCGGCTCCGCGCACGGTTGCCAGCAGTTGCGCGTAGGAGATTCCGGCGCCGTCGTCCGGTTCGCCCTCCTGAGAGCTGACGGATGGGGCCGGGGCCTTGCTTTCGGGGGGCTGCGCGACGATGGCGACCATCTGCTGGGCGAGCACGTCGAGCGGGTTGCGGAGGAAGCGTGTGGATTCGACGTGGCCCTCGTGCATGGCGCGCGTGACGGCGGCGCAGGCGACGAGGTCGGCGCGGTATTTGGGGAAGATGACGCCGTTCGACGGCATGCCGACCTGGTGCCCGGCGCGCCCGATGCGCTGCATTCCGCTGGCTACGCTGGGCGGCGCCTCGATCTGGATGACGAGGTCGATGGCGCCCATGTCGATGCCGAGTTCGAGGGACGAGGTGCAGACGAGCGCCTTGACCTTGCCGGCTTTCAGCAGCTCTTCGATTTCGGTGCGCTGGGCGGCGGCGAGCGAGCCGTGGTGCGCGCGGGCGATGGGCTCGCCGGCGAGATCGTTGAGCGCGCCGGCGAGCCGCTCGGCGACGCGCCGGGCGTTGACGAAGATGAGGGTGGAGGTGCGCTCGCGGATGATCTCGAGCAGGCGCGGGTGGATGCTTTGCCAGATGGAGGTGCGCTTGGGACTTTGGCTGGCGGGGCCGGAGGGGATGTCCTGAATCTCGCCGAGCTTGGCCATGTCCTCGACCGGCACTTCGACGCGGAGGTCGAGCACCTTGCGCGCGCCGGCGTTGACGATGGTAACGGGGCGGAAGCGCACTCCGCCTGGCGCGGCTTCGTCGCCGCCTGCGACCTCCACTCCTCCGGCGACCTCCAGGAGCGAGGCGGGGACTTCGCCGGCAGCGTTCTGCTGCAGGAGCCTGGCGGTGCCGTGGGGTTTGGGGTCTGAGGGCTGACTTTCTGCGCCGCCGAGGAACCGGGCGACCTCTTCGAGCGGGCGCTGGGTTGCGGACAGGCCGATGCGCTGCAGGCGGCGGCCTGGGTTTGTGGCTCGCACCAGCGCCTCCAGACGCTCGAGCGAGAGGGCCATGTGCGCGCCGCGCTTGGTGGGCACGAGCGCGTGGATCTCGTCGACGATGACGGTTTCGACGGTGCGGAGCTGCTCGCTGGCGGCGCTGGTCAGCATCAGGTAGAGGGACTCCGGCGTGGTGATGAGGATCTCGCCGGGGTGCCGGTTGAAGCGGGCGCGCTCCTTCGCGGGCGTGTCGCCGGTGCGCACGCTGATCTCGGGAATGCGGACGGAGATGCCCTCGCGTTTGGCGAAGTTTGCGATGCCCGCGAGCGGTGAGCGCAGGTTGCGTTCGACGTCGACGGCGAGGGCCTTGAGCGGTGAGAGGTACAGGACGCGGCAGCCCTTGGCGGCGTCGCTTGCGGGCGTCTCCAGCATGAGCTTGTTGAGAGTCCAGAGGAAGGCTGTGAGCGTTTTGCCGGTGCCGGTGGGCGCCAGGATCAGCGTGGATTCCCCCTTGGCGATGGCGGGCCAGCCTTCGATCTGCGGGGCGGTCGGCCCGTCGAATACGGCGCGGAACCACGCGGCCGTGACGGGATGAAACAAGCCCAGCGCGCGATCGGCCGGACTCAACTCAAGTTCTACTGCAGCAACAGTCTTTCTGCTTCTTGCCATGCGCACCGGTCCGCCCTTCAGCATACCGATACGATGCACGCGGCGCGAAGCACCCGCGCCGTGAAGGTTTCACCGGCTCAACGAAGGGGGCGGGGCAATAGCGAACGACGGGGCAAAAACGAACGCCGGGGCGATCGCGAAGGACGGGTCAGTAGCGAAGGACGGGCCGGTAGAAGTAGCTATCCGCGGCAAACTCGACCTCGAACTGATCGGTGGAATCTTCGGCTTGCTCGGAGTTTCCGAGCAGCAGGAATCCTCGCGGATTCATCTGCCGATGCACGTCCGCGAAGACGCAGCTGCGGTCCTGCTCCGGGAAGTAGAGCAGCACGTTGCGCAGGAGCACGAGGTCGAAGACCGGCAGGGGAGGCAGCGGCGCGCACAGGTTGGCATAGGCGAACTCGCAGATGCCGCGCACGCGCTCGGAGACCTCCCACTCCTCGCCGTAGCGCTCGAAGTACTTGACGAGCATCTTCGCCGGCAGGCCGCGGTTGACCTCGATGCGGCGATAGCGCCCGCGCGCTGCGTAGTCGAGGACGGACCGCGAGATATCGGTGCCGACGATCTTGACGTCCCACTCTGCAAGCTCGGGAAAGTGCTCCAGCAGCAGCATGGCCACCGAGTAGGCCTCCTGCCCGGTGGAACAAGCTGCGCTCCAGATGCGCAGCACCCGCTCCGAGTGCCGGTGGCCCATGAGCTCGGGAATGGCTTTGCTGCGCAGCATCTCAAACGGGCGCACATCGCGAAAGAAGCTGGTTTCGTTGATGGTCATGGCCTCGGCCACGGCGCGATGGAGATGGTCTGAGCGGTCCTCGCGCAACAGTTCCACGAGGCCCTCGACGTTCTCCGCCCCGGCGGTGCGGGCGATGGGGGTCAACCTCGCTTCGAAGAGCACGTTGCGGGTGGGGTCGATCAGGTTCGCCGATTCCTCCAGCACTACCTTGCGCAGGTACGCATAATCGTTCTCAGAACACGGCATTATCGATCTCCCACAGGTCCGCTTCGGGCTCGGTTCGCCATCGCTAGGCCGCCACCGGAAATCCCAGCAGCAGCAGCTTTTCGCGCAAGCCGTTGGCTGTGAAGGGCTTCATGAGGAACTCGTCGGCGCCGTACTCGAGGGCAGTCTCGATGAAGTGATGGTCTGCCTCGGTGGTTACCATCATCACCTTCATCTCCGCGTCGATGTTCTCTTCGCGGAGCTGCCGCACGCATTCCAATCCATTCATCACCGGCATATTGACATCAACCAGCATGAGGTCGAAGCATTCGCCGGCGCGCAACATGCTGAGTGCGACGCTGCCATCTTCTGCCTCCACACAGTCGTTGCCGAGCCGCTGCAGTTGCTGCTTTAAAAAATCCCGGATAAATCTCGAATCGTCCACAATCAGCGTCTTCATCCTGCTCCTTCCCGCGTCGTACGAGCCACATCGTGCCGAGCAGGGGCCGCCGGAGACACAGCGGTCACACTCATCTCCGCCTACGATCTGCAGTTTCTTCACTTCTCCGTTATCGCCAGATTCCCTGAACACATCAGTGAGCTGCCACGTCGGCTGCCCCGTTCGTACCGTCCGCAAAAAAACCTCGAACGCGGGCTTCCCTTGCCTTCATACCGGACACCCTCGTACCCTCTAGGGGATGGCACACCATACCCGACCCACCGAAGCCGAAGTTTCGCAGCTGGCGCAGCGCGCCGCAGAAGCTGCCCGCAACGCGTATGCACCGTACAGCAAATTCTTTGTGGGCGCGGCCATTTTGCTTGAGACAGGCGAGGTGGTTGCGGGCTGCAACGTCGAGAATGCGTCGTACCGGCTTACCACCTGCGCCGAGCAGACTGCGATTGCCACGGCCGTGGCCCAGTACGGCCCAGGTGTAAGGGTGCGAGCGGTCGCGGTCCACAACCTGAACGAAACCGCGTGCCAGCCTTGCGGGGCCTGCCGCCAGACGATCGCGGAGTTCGCCGCGGGAGACTGCGTGATCTTGTACCCCGGGGGAGAGGGTCCTGTTTCCTGCACGCTTGCCGACCTGCTGCCGCAATCGTTCTCGCTGCTCTAACGTCCCTCCCGCTGCTTAGCGTTGCGCAATGCCTTGGCCTTTTACCCGGAGCTCCGCCCAATGTCCTTTCACCCGCAAGATTTCATCCGCCAAAAGCGCGACAACCAACCGCTTGCTGAAGCTGACATTCAGTCGTTTATCCGTGCTGTCGTCAGCGGGCAAGGGATCTCCGAGTCGCAGATCGCTGCGTTCCTGATGGCGGCGTTCCACAACGGTCTCGCACCGGCGGAGCTGGCTGCGCTGACGCAGGCGATGCGCTACTCGGGCGAGACCTGCTCCCCGGCCACATCGTCTAGCACTTTCCGTGTGGACAAGCACTCGACGGGTGGGGTCGGTGATAAGACTTCGTTGTTGATCGCGCCGATCCTGGCCGCGGCCGGGCTGGCGCATCCGACGCCGGACGGCGTGCCTGGCCTCTGTGTGCCCATGATCTCCGGCCGGTCGCTGGGGCACACCGGCGGAACGCTCGACAAGCTGGAGACAATTCCCGGCTTCAATACGCAGCTCTCGATGCCGGAGTTCGAGCGGGTGCTGCGCGAGTGCGGCGCGGCGCTGATCGGGCAGACACCTACGCTGGTGCCCGCCGACCGCATTCTGTATGCGCTTCGAGATCACACGAGTACGGTCGAATCGCCGTACCTGATTACCGCCAGCATTATGAGCAAGAAGCTGGCCGAGAGCCTGAACGCTCTTGTTCTGGACGTGAAGACGGGTTCGGGCGCGTTCCTGCGCGACCCTGAGGAAGCCCGCCTGCTGGCGCGGCTGATGGTGGATACGGGCGAGCTGGCGGGTACGCGCACGGTTGCGCTGCTGACCAACCATGTGCAGCCGATTGGGCGGTTTGCGGGAAACTGGCTGGAGGTTCGCGAGTGCGTCGAGATCCTGAAGAACCAGGCTCATCCGCTCTCCGCCGACCTGCTTGAGCTTACCCACCTGCTGACCGGGTGGATGCTTCATCTGGCGGGGCAGGCCGGCAGCCCTGAAGCGGGGGCTGCGCTTTCGGGCGAGATTCTTGCGAGCGGGGCGGCGTACCGGGCGTGGCTTGGATTGGTGGCCGCTCAGTCGGGGGATATTCGCCCGTTCGAGGACCCTGCTGCGTTCCATAAAGCCGCGTTTACGACGGTGTTCGCGGCCCCGCGGGCTGGCTATGTTTCCGCGATCGATACCATGCAGGTTGGGTGGGCCGTGCAGCGGCTTGGAGCCGGACGGCTGAAACCCGGTGGGCCGGTGAGCGCGGCGGCGGGGATTGAATTGCACGCGAAGCTCGGCGAGCGGATTGCCGCGGGCCAACCGCTGGTGACGCTGTATGCGGAGTCTGAGGCTCTGCTGGCGGAGCCGCTGGAGCTGCTGCGCGCGGCCTATATCCTCTCGCCGGTTCAACCCACAGTTCAGCCGCAACTGCTAGAGGTCATAACGAGGGTTTAGAGCATTCCTGAGGTTGAGAGGCACATCTTTAGACCGCGCCTTCAGCGCTCTGGCCGATTTTGGCTCGATACCTGGGCCTACGGCCCAGGCTGGTATGTGCCGGGCCTTTGGCCCTGAAGGCTGTAGCGCTCGACCTCTTGAAAGAGTGCACCGGTGAGTCTCTGTTGTCTTCTATGAACCTTCAGCCAAATCTCTCATGCCCCGCTCACTGCACGGTGCGGGTGTGCAGGCTGCCGCCCTCAGTCAGTTCGCAGCCTCGGGTACGATGTCTGCATGCGCCCCTTCCGCACACTCGCCTTCATCCTCTGCATCACCGCTGCGCAAGCCCAAAGCAAACACTCCGCACGATCAGCCGCCGACGCGAAACCCAGCGGCCCCACCGTGCTGATCGATACGACGCTGGGCCGGATTACCTGCTCGCTTTACTCGCAGCAGGCCCCCATCACCTCCGCCAACTTTACAGGCCTCGCCAGCGGCGACAAAGACTGGACCGACAACGGCGCCCACACGGTGCAGCATGGTAAGCCCTTCTACGACGGGATCGCGCTGTTCGCGCTGACCGATGCGGTCTCCGCCGGCGACCGCCTGGGCGGCAACACCGGACAGGCCGGGGAGGCTTTTCCGGCGGAAAAGAACGCGCTGACCTTCGATCGGCCGGGTCGCCTGGCGATGTCGCGCAACCCGAGCGCCACGCCTGCGGCCAAGGGCGCGCCGATCCTGAACAGCAGCTCCCTCTTCTTTATCTCCGCCTACGCGGATGACGAGCTGGCCGCGCGTGCCGGGACCATCTTCGGCCAGTGCGATGACGCGTCGCTGCCGGTGATCCGCGACCTGACCCACACGCTGCTGAGCAGCGAAAACCATTTCAAGCCGCCGCTCGCCATCAATCGCATGATCGTGCTGAAACCCGGGGACCCTGTGCCTGCGTTGTCGCCCGACGTGCCTACCGCTTCCATCACCCCACAAGCGGGACCCGCGCCGATGGCCGCGCTGCCCGCACCCGAACCGACCGGTCCCACCGCGCGGATGGACCTGACCGTTGAGGGCAAGCCGTTCGGGCAGCTCTCGTGCCGCCTCTTCCAGGACGAGGCGCCCGCTGGTGTGGCCAACTTTATCGGCCTCGTGAATGGGACCAAGGAATGGAAGTCGCCCGCGACGCACCAGGTGATGCACAACAAACCGTTCTACAACGGGCTGAGCTTCGGCCGCGACATTCCGGACTTCATGATCCAGAACGCTGACCTGCCGGGCGACCCGAAGGGCGGCGGCGACATCGGCTTCCATTTCGGCGTCGAGACGGTGCCGGGGCTCGACTTTGATCGTGCAGGCCGCCTGGCCTATGCCAATGCGGGCCCCGACACGAACGAGAGCGAGTTCTTCATCACGGAGAACCCTGTGCATCGGCTCGACGGCAAATTCACGATCTTCGGCCAGTGCGACGACGCGTCAGTCAAGCTCGTCTCGACCATCTCCCACATGCGGCGCGATCCGCACAACAAACCCCTGACGCCGGTCATCATCCGGAAGATTACGATCACGTCTTCGCGGCCGTAGCGCGGGCCGTGGCGATCCGGGCGATCCTGCTTTGTGTTTCGTGTTGCGTGCTCTAAACTCACATCACCCCCGTATCCGAGAGGCCTCCCCTGAACGTTCCCATGCGTCTCACGCTTCTCCTTAGCCTCGCCATCGCGCAGCTCCCCGCGCAATCCGTTGGGCCGCGCCACGTCGAAGGACGGATGCGCGGCTTCGTCACGGTGCGCACGGCCGAGGGGCGCCAGATCGGCTACGGCTCCATGACGCAGTCGGTTCACGCGGGACGCATCACCTATCGGATGACGTACCGGTTTCGCGACGGCTCGGTCGACGAAGAGAGCTCGGTGTTCTCCGCGCGGTCATTCGCCCTGATTTCAGACCGCCACATTCAGCACGGCCTGCTGTTCCCGCACCCGCTTGACCTGACCACCAACGCGCAGGGCGACACCACGAACCGCACGCTGGACTCCGACGGCAAGGCGAAGCTCGAGAGCTCGCACAAAGACCTGCCGGAAGGCACTGCCGTGGTGGGGATGATGTGCACGCTGATGGCTAACCTCGACCCGGGAACGCAGTCGCTGAAGCTGCCGGCGCTGAGCCCCACGGCCAAACCGCGTCTGTTCCGCTTTGCCATTACGCCGGAGCAGCACGCCAGCTTCCGCATCGCCGGCTCGCGCCAGGCGGCCAGCGTCTTTCGGTTGAAGACCGATCTTGGCGGCATTGCCGGCGTGGTCGCACCTATTCTCGACAAGCAGCCCGACGACATCTTCGTCTGGGTGCTGGAAGGCGACTCGCCTGCGGTGGTGCGCGCTATTGGGCAGCTCTCCGAAGGCGGTCCGCTGCTGGACATCCAGTTAGCGGGGGCGACGTTTCCGGCGGTTTCCCATCCATAACTCGACGCGGAAGCGGGAGCGCTGAGCGAAGCCCCTTGCTTAGGGGGTGGTGCCTGTCTGCACGATGGCTCCGGTCCGACGAAAGACCTCCGGTAGCTCTGCTAACATTTCGTGCACGCGCACTTCGAGGTCAAACCGGATGTCCTGCTTTAAACGCTCGCTCCACACGCTCTCCGCAGCCGCACTCGCCACCCTCACCGCATCGGCTCAGACCCTGAGCCCGTCGCCGCGGCCGCCGGCCGTACCGCTGATCACGCACAATCCCTACTTCAGCATCTGGTCGGACACGAACCTGCTTACGGATTCCCCGACGCGCCATTGGACCGGCCATCCCCAGCCGATCGAGGGTCTGGTACGGATCGACAACCACGCCTACCGCGTGATGGGCCAGGACCCCGGCGAGGTGCCCGCGCTGCCGCAGACCGCGATGCAGCTAACCCCCACGCACACGCGCTACCAGTTCGCCGGGGCGGGGGTTGAGATCACACTTACCTTCTTCACGCCCGCTTTCCTGGACGACCTCGATACCCTGTCGCGGCCGGTGACTTACATCAGCTGGACGGTGCGTTCCACCGACTCCGCGCAGCACGATGTTCAGATCTTTCTGGACGCGTCGCCTTCGATCGCGACCAGCTACGACCACCAGCAGGTGACGTACAGCCGCAACCAGACGAAATCGACGCATGTGCTTTCGGTGGGAACGGCCTCGCAAGACGTTCTGAATCGCTCCGGCGACGACCTCCGCATCGACTGGGGCTACCTGCACCTGGCGATTCCCGACTCCGAATCTGCGCAATCCGCGATCGCCGCGGGCGCGGACCAAGCCTTCGTCGCGCACGGCACGCTGCCCGCGGCGGATGCGATGGAAGGCCCGACGACGACGGACTACCACGCTCCGCATCTGGCGGTGGAGTTTCCGCTCGGCGAAGTCGGCGCGGCCCCGGTTACGCGTCATCTTCTGATCAGCTACACCGAGAATTACGCCATTCAGTACATGCACCAGAACCTGCGGCCGTGGTGGCAGCGCGATTCGAAACCCGTGGCCGAAATGCTGGACGACGCCGAAGCCGCCTACGTTCCGCTTGAGAAAAAAGGTGAGGCTTTCGATGCCGGGCTGACCGCGGACCTGACGAAAGCCGCCGGCGCGCACTACGCCTGGCTGTGCACGCTGGCGTATCGACAAAGCATTGCTGCGCACTCGCTTGTCGCGGGGCCGGATGGCAAGCCGATGCTGTTCGCCAAGGAGAACTTTTCGAACGGCGACATCGCGACTGTCGACGTGCTTTATCCCTCGGCGCCGATCTTCCTGTTCTTCAACCCGCGTTTGCTGGAGGCGCAGGTGCGGCCGGTGCTCGCGTACGCTGCGAACCCGAGCCACTGGCACTTTCCCTTTGCCCCACACGATCTGGGACAGTTTCCGCTTGCCAACGGGCAGGATTACGGAGGCGGCGAGAAGACCGAGGAGGATCAGATGCCGGTTGAAGAGAGCGGCAACCTGATCCTCTGCGTCGATGCGATTGCCCGCCTCGGCCACTCGACCGAGCTTGCCGAGAGCTACTGGCCGCAGCTGACGCAGTGGGCGATGTTCCTGAAGCAGCACGGCCTGGACCCCGAGAACCAGCTTACGACCGACGACTTCGCCGGCCACGTGACCCACAACGCGAACCTGGCGCTAAAGGCCATCGACGCGCTCGCCGCCTACGCCGATCTTGCGCGCATTCTGCACCACGACGCCGAAGCCCACGAGTACGAAGCGCTTGCCAAGGCTTACGCGGCCAAGTGGATCACGCTCGACCGCGAAGGCGACCACTTCAAGCTCGCGTACGACAGCCCCGGCACATGGTCGCAGAAGTACAACCTGGTGTGGGACAAGGTGCTGGACTTCAACCTGTTCCCGGCCAGCGTTCGGGCTTCTGAGATCGCCTTCTACAAGACGAAGCTGAACCGGTACGGTCTGCCCCTGGACTCGCGCAAGACGTATACGAAGCTCGACTGGAGTATGTGGACCGCGACGCTGGCCGACAACCAGCAGGACTTCGACGCGATCGTCGACCCGATGTACCTATGGTCGACCGAGACCACGAGCCGGGTTCCGATGACGGACTGGTACGACACTGTCACAGGCAAACAGGTTGGCTTCCAGGCACGGTCGGTCGTCGGTGGGCTGTTTATCCGCGCGCTCGACGATAAAGCGTTGGCGGCCAAGTATCGCGCGCAGGCGCAGAAGTGAGTGAGAGACTTCTGCGCTATCCTTCGCGTGACGGCAGTGCCAGATCCCGCATCCAAGCTGCAAGTAGCGAAGGAGCTCCTTTCAAATATGGGTAACCGCAAGAGTGTCATCCTGGCCCTGGTCCTGACGTTCTTCTTCGGACCTTTTGGCATGTTCTATTCGACGACCGTGGGCGCGCTGGTGATGCTGGTCCTCTACGTCGCACTCGGCATCCCGACGCTTGGCTGGGCTATCGCGGGGCTCCATCCGATTGCCATGATCTGGGCGGCGTGGGCCGCTCACCGCGCCAACCAGTAGGCGAGCAGGCACCTTTTGAAACCTTGCGCACGATGTCCCAACTCTTGGCGTCTTGCCGCAGAGAGGGTGCTCGTTTACGAGGTTTACGACTTTGCACTATGGGTTTTGCCGTTATCGAGTTTGAGATTTTTGAGAGCTGTGAGCTTGGAGCGAAACTAGCTGTGAGCGGAGACAACGCTGCTCCTGTAAGACCTTACTTTTCTTCTCCCAGGCGCATCTTTAGCCCGCCCCGGCCGTCCGCTGCCAACTGCTTACAGCCGCCGGGATCGCTGAGGGCTTCGCGCTTGCCATCATCGACGCGCGCCCAAAAGTCCGAGGCATCGGGATGAGGCGTGATCAGCACATCGCACGGCACCGTTTCGAGAAAGCGGAAGCTCTTTTCGAAATTGGCCACGACGTCGGGATGGGCTGTGAACTTGTATCCGTCGGGCGCGACCGCACTTACGCTATCGGCGTACACCATCGCGTAGCACCGCTTCTGTTCGCATGACTTCCACGTCCAGCTGACTCCGCCCGGGGTGTGGCCGGGGGTAAAGTGAGCGGTCACGGCGATCGGCCCCACCTTGACTGTTTCGCCGTCTTTCACCGTTCCCACCTTCGCCACCGGCGCAATGCCGCGAATATCTCCATACTGTGGGTCGTCTTTTGCAACACCACCACTGCGCAAGACCTCCGCGCTCCAGGGACTTCCGAGCACCCTGGCGCCGCTCATCTTCTGCAGTTCGGCGATTCCGCCTGCGTGATCCATATGGACGTGCGTCGTCAGGATCAGCTTGACGTCCTTGACGTCGTAGCCGAGGGTCTTGATCCCTTCGGCAACCATCGGCGCCGACTCCGCCAGCGCTCCGTCGATCAGCACCAGTCCATGGTTGGAGGCGATCAGGATCACGCTCAAGCCATGCGGCCCTACATAGTAGGTGTCGCCGTAGATTTCAAACGGCGCCTGCGGCTGGTTCCACTCCGCGCAGTGCGTGCACGACGGCTCCGTCTGCGCCAAGGCAGACCCGGCCGCCAACCCAATGAGCCCTAGCATCCACACTCGCATGTCCATACCAAAATTTTAGAGCACGCGGATCGTCGAAGACTGTTCGAAGTGTGACCGTCCCGGCGTGAGGGCACATTTGCCTTTAGACTCTATTCATTCCCACTGGAGCGTCCTCCTTGGCACGATTCACCGGCCTTCTCGGTCTCATCGTCTTTCTCGCCCTCGCCTACGCGCTCTCCACCGATCGCCGCGCCATCCGCTGGCGTACCGTCGCCTGGGGCCTCGGACTGCAAGTCTTCTTCGCCTTCCTGGTCATCCGCTGGAGCACCGGCCAGATCATCCTGCACAACGTCTCGCAGGTGATCACCTCGCTGCTGGGGCACTCGGCGGACGGGAGTTCGCTGGTCTTCGGCCCGCTTGGGACACCGGGGAATCCTCTGGCGGTACTGGCCTTCGCCGTGCTGCCGACCATTATCTTCGTGAGCGCGTTCTTCGCCATCATGTACCACGTCGGCCTGATGCAGATCATCATCCGCTGGGTCTCGTGGATCATGCAGCGGACGATGGGTACAAGCGGCGCGGAGTCGACCAATGTCGCCGCCAGCATCTTCATGGGGCAGACCGAAGCGCCGCTGACGATTCGGCCGTTTCTGGCCGGCGCCACGCGATCTGAGCTGATGACCATTATGACCTCCGGCATGGCGCACGTCTCGGGCGGCATTATGGCCGCGTACATCAGCTTTGGGATCAACGCGCAGGATCTGCTCTCGGCGGTGATCATGACCGCGCCCGGGACGATTCTGGTCGCCAAGATGCTTGTGCCTGAAACTGAGGTCCCGGCGACGCAGGGCACGGTTCAGATGCCGCCGAATGAGGAGCACAAGAACGAGAACCTCGTCGCTGCGATTGCGCGCGGCACGATCGACGGAGGGCAGCTCGCGTTCAACGTCGCCATCATGCTGATCTCGTTCGTGGCGCTGGTGGGGCTCTTCAACGCGATCATGCTGGGCATTTCGAATTCGCTTTGGACGATTCACATGCCCGGGACCAACCACGGCATACCGTTTCCGCATTCGTTGAATGCGATTCTCGGTGTGATTGGCGCGCCGGTGGCGTGGCTGATCGGCATTCCGTCGCACGACATCCGCACCATCGGCAACCTGCTGGGCACGCGCACGATGATCAACGAGTTTGTCGCGTTCACCCAGCTCGGCGCGCTCAAATCGCAGCTCGCTCCGCGCACGTTTTCGATTGCGACCTTCGCGCTCTGCGGGTTTGCGAACGTCGGCTCCATCGGCATGCAGATTGGCGGGATTGGCGCGCTGGTGCCTAATCGCCGCAACGACCTGGCAAAGCTTGGCGTGCGGGCCATGCTCGCGGGCACCATGGCCAACCTGATGTCGGCTGCCATCGTCTCCATGCTGCTGAAGTGAAAGCAGCTTATACTCTGGTAGGGCGGGGGCGGAGACACACTATGAATGATGAGCAGGATAGAGAGCTCGCGGAAAAGATTGTCTCCGGCGTGTCCTTACCGCCGGAGATCGATCATGTCGAGATAAAGACTGGAGCCGACTCGACCGGCGATCCTGCGATGTGGGTCATCCTCTGGGTACCAAAGCAACTGCCGTTTGACGCGGAGACAGCAGCCATTTTGAATAAGGCGGCTGAGGAGTTACAGACAAAGCTTCTTGCTGGAGCTTTGTCCCGCTTTCCATACGTCACGTTGGATCAAGCGGCGTGACGCTCGCCGCAGATCTACTTGAGCAGGCAGTACATCTTTCTCGCCGAGAGCGACGCAGGCCCAGGCAGGCAAGCTTACGACGCGCGGTGTCGGCCGCTTATTATGCAGTGTTTCACCTCATCACTTCTGAAGCAGCCGCCGTAATTGCCCCGGACCTAGCGCCGCTCCGACGGGCAGGAGTACAACGCTGGTTTACTCACGTTGAGATGAAGAAAATCTGTCAGACATTCCTGACCCCAACATTTTGAAAACCGCCTTCTCTCGCCGGCTTCCAGTCATCCGATGAACTTCGATTGGTCGCCCGCAACTTTATCCGTCTTCAAGAAGCGAGGCACAAAGCCGACTATGATCTTGCTGCCGGCTGGACACGATTCAGTACGCAACAACACGTGGTTCTGGGCCAGGATGTGTTCGCAGCCTGGGCGAAGATCAGAGGTACTGAAGAGGCTAACCTATTTCTTCTCTCTTTGCTCCTCTGGAAGAATTTCGAGAAGGAGTTTTAGCGACGCTGCCCGGCCCTGCGTCTTGAGGTGCAACATGCGGACGAGCCTCGCGAGCTGTTTTCAAAACCAGGAGTCTTCTCGACCTTAGTTGAGACACCAATGACACCAGCCGACTTCCGCCACGTTGCGCTCGCTTTCCCCGGCGCTGAAGAAAGCTCGCACATGGGAGCAGCCGACTTCCGCGTCGGCGGACACATTTTCGCGACGCTCGCGCACGAGCATCTCCGGTACGGCAACCTGACACTCACGCCCGCCCAGCAAGCTAATTTCCTGGCCGAAGCGCCTTATCTTTTCCTGCCCGTTGCCGGCGGGTGGGGACGTTCCGGGATGACGCATATTCGGCTCGCCGAAGCCGACGAACTCTCGCTGACCGGCGCTGTGCACACGGCGTGGAAGAACCGCATCGAACGCAACGAGGCCGCACGCAAGTCCGGGCCTCGCCGAAAGTAGAGCCCGATGCGCCTCTTGCTCCCCTTGCTCCTAGCCCTCAGCCCCGCACTTGCCCTAGCGCAGGATGCACCGTCGCTGGCCTCGCTTAAAGACAAGAACCGCGTCCTGCTCGTCTTTGCGCCGTCGGACCAAACCCCGGAATTCCAGCGCCAGCTTGACCTACTGGCAAAGCACGTGCTCGACCTGCGCGACCGTGATTTGGTTCTCATTCCCATCGTCACTCTCGCTGATCCACCCACCACGGCCAACAGCCTTCGCGTCTCGCACCCACCGGTCGCGTCGGCCACCGACCAACTCGATCTGCGCCATCGGTTCCACGTCTCTTCGAACCAGTTCACCGTGATCCTGATCGGCAAAGACGGTGGCGAAAAGCTTCGCCAGCATACGCCCATCCGCATCGACAAACTCGACGCCACCGTCGACGCGATGCCCATGCGCCGGGACGAGATGCGCCAGCCGAAGTAGAAGATACGCTGAATGGTTTGCGGTATGCTCAGGAAACGACGTTCAGAACCATGAAGATCGAGTTGGAGCCGGAGCAGGAAGAGCTCGCCGAAAGTCTTATCAAGCAAGGCCGGTTTGCGTCACCTGCGGATGTGGTCGGCGCCAGCCTGGAACTCATCCAGTCGGAAGAGGAATGGAAAGCCTACGCCCAGCAAAGAATCGACGCCGGTGTAGCAGCCATGGAACGCGATGATTTTGATCCTGAGGGCGCTATCGGGATGCTCTTCACGCGCTATAAGCTGACGTCAGCGTGAGAGGATACTGCCTCCTGACTCCCGCGAATCGCGCTCTCGTAGCAACCCTGGAGTACCTTCACGCGGTGAGCTCCGGGGCGGCCTCTCGCTTCCTGGCAGCGCTCGATGCTCGCCTCGAACTTCTTGCCAGTAATCCACTCAGCGGACGCCATCGGCCGGAGTTCCACCACCCCGCTCTGCGCTTCATCAGTTGCCAGTCGTACGTTGTCGCCTACGCTCCAGACCGTCGCCCGATCTCCATCGTCGCTATCATCCACGGTGCCCGCGACACCCCAATGCTGTTGGAGCGTTCCATCGAAGTCGGGTAGCGTTACCGCCCTAGCTCCCGCACGAAAAACCCAGCCATATCCGCGTAAGCCTCGCGCGATTCCGGCAGATTGACGTCGTTCCAGAACGCATGCGGCAGCCCTTCGAAGACCACCAGACGCGCGTCCACGCCCGCGCGCAAGAACGCCCGATGCAAAATGGTCGTGCCGCTCAGCAGCAGGTCGCGGCCGCTGGTGATGAACAGCGTCGGCGGCATGCCGTGCAGGTCCGCATACACTGGCGAGACGACCGGGTCCTTCGCATCGTGGTCGCCGATGTACTCGGTATCGAGCGGCCCCGGCTTCGGCAGCGGCAGGCTGCCTGTGAGCCCGCGCAGGCTGTACATGGCGGCGGAATCACCGGGTGCCGTGAAGTCACCCAAGCCTGAGAACACTCCCAACGCTCCCGGCTCCGGGAGGCCGAGCTGCTTCAGTCGCACGGCCGTCTGTGCCGTCAGAATCGCTCCCGCGGAAGTTCCGTAGATCGCAATATGGTTCGGCTTGTAGGTCTTCAGCAGCTCCTTGTAGACCGCGACCGCATCGTCGAGCGCCGCCGGATAGGGATGCTCCGGTGCCAGCCGGTACAGCACGGAGACCACCCGCACCCTGGTCAGGTTTGCCATCGGGATGCTCTCCGTGAACGAACCTGAATCCGAGTTGAAGCCGCCGCCGTGCAGACAGATGAGCACCCAATCCTTGTGCTCGATCGCAAGCGGCGTCACCTCGCGGACCGGGACGCCTGCAACTGTTCCCTGCGCGATGTTCACTGGATAGACTGCCCGCGACTTCACTCCTGCGCCGGTCTGCCACGTATCGGTGGAGCTGCGCCGCTCGGCCAGGGTCTGCTGTTTATCCGGATAGTTGCGCGCGAGCGAAGCCTTCGCCTCCGGGCTCAAGGAAGCCGGCACCGGCACCACCCGGGTCACGTGCGCCGTTCCCTGGGCGTCGATCGCGCTTGAGTTCGTTTGCGGCCCTTCACTCGTTTGCGCCTGCATCCCCATCGCACCCAGCATTAAAGCCCCAGCGACCACGAACATTCTCATGCCCAACACCCTAACAAGATTTACCCGCACCCGCCACTTCCCTTACCATCACTGCTATGCCTGACCTTTACACTCGTGCCCTGGCTGCAGCCGACCACGTCCGTTCGCTTACCCCGCACACCCCGCGCGTCGGCATCATCCTGGGCTCTGGTCTGGGCGGCTTCGGCGCGAACGTGGACGATGCGACGATCATTCCCTACGCTACTATTCCTGGCTTTCCGCAATCGACGGTCGAAGGCCATCATGGCAATCTGATTCTGGGGACTGTGAACCGCGTTCCCGTCGCTGTGATGCAGGGGCGCGTGCACGCCTACGAAGGCTACGCGCTGGAGGATGTCACGTTTCCTACGCGCGTGCTTGGGCTGCTCGGCTGCCGCACGCTCATCGTGACCAACGCCGCGGGGGGTATCAACCCCACCTATAGCCCGGGCTCGCTGGTCCTCATCACCGATCACATCAACCTGACCGGCACCAACGCCGCGCTCGGCGCCAACGAGCCCCGTTTCGCAATGGTCCCCGGTGCCGGCCTGCGCTTCTTCGACATGTCCACGGCTTACTCGCCCGCGCTCCGCGCCATCGCCAATGTGGAAGCCGCGCGGCTCGCGATTCCGCTTGAAGGCGGCGTCTACCTGGCTGTGCTGGGTCCGTCGTTTGAGACTCCCGCGGAGATTCGTGCCTTCCGGACCCTGGGTGCCGATCTTGTCGGCATGTCCACCGTGCACGAGGTGATCGTCGCGCGCCACATGGGCATCGACGTTCTTGGAATCTCGCTCGTTACCAACTACGCCGCGGGCGTCTCGTCGCAGCCGATCCACCACGAAGAGGTGATGGAGATTGGCCGCCTGGCGGAGGCACGTTTTACCGCGCTCATCCAGGCGATCCTGCCCGAGATTTAGGTCTATTGCGGCGACCAACAGGCGCGCCACGCGATGCGATTGGAGCTCACGAAGTGACCGCCCCGCGCGCAGCGGACCCGTCCGGCAGAACGTTGGCGAAGCTGATCTCCTTCTGGCGCGACGGGAACTCCAGCCCACGCTCCAGCCCGGTGAAGCCGGCGATCTCCTCGTACAAGTCGCAGACCCGGTCGCGAGCATTCCGCGCGAGCGTAAAACGGTCTTCCCCTTCGATCTCGTCGGCGCCGAACCGGACTTTCACCTTCACGCCCTGCAACCCGAGCGCCTTGAACAGATGGGGGCCGAACTCGGCTTCCCCTACAAAGCAGACATCGTTGCCCACTGTGCAGCCGGCATTCGAGGAGTCCATCGCATAGGCCAGCGCGGCGGTCTTCACCGGCACCTTGTCGTACAACACGGAGTTGAAGAGCCCACGCCGGAACGGCAGGATGACGTCGCCCGAAGTGGTGGTGCCCTCCGGGTAGAACAGCACCGGCAGCCCACTGCGGAAGGCCGCGGCCATCATGGCGTTTACCTCCGCGTGCGTCTGTCTCTGGCCGCCCTTCACGTCCGCGCGTTCAACGTAGACCGTGCCTGCCTGCGCCGTGATCCAGCCGAGCAGCGGCCAGCCTCGCACCTCGCACTTCGAGACCATGACGAACGGCCGGGTCGCGGACATGACGAGGATATCCAGATAGCTGAGGTGATTCGTCACGACCGCAAGCCCGCGCGGCCCGGCTTCCGGCAGCGGACCTTCGATCTCACACTCCAGCCGCACTGCGCGCATAATCCGGCGGCACCAGGCGCTGACCCAGACCGCGCCTTCGGCTCCAACTGTCATGCCGCAGAACAGCTTACGCCGCTGACCATCGGCCACGGCCGCGAGCAGCAGCGCCACGAACACGACACTCCGGTAAGCCGACCTGACAGTCCTCATAGCGCGTTTACGGCGAACGGGTTCCATACCCCACAAAGTGGCGCCTGGCAGGCGTCAAGCCGTTTTGCTTTATGCCCCTTCTAAAAACCGTGCCGCGACCCGCGGGTGGAGCGTCTGCAGATCGAGCAGCGTGAGGAAGTCGATCGTCTTGAACTCCCAATCGATCGCCGGCTCCGAGCAGATCTTCGCGCCGATGGTGAGGTACGCGCGCAGCAGCTTCGGCGGACGAACCTCTTCCTCGCTTACGCCCATCGCGTGCGGCAGCACGTACTTCGCCGTGGGAACCGTTACCAGGTGCGGCTCCACCATGTAGTTCTTGAGCGAGCGGTACACCGCGTGGCCGAGCGCATTATCGAGCGACGGGAGGGAGCAGCAGCCCATCATGTAGCGGCCACCGTTCCCGATGACGTACCGTGCGATGCCGCGCCAGAGCAGGTGCAGCACCTCGCTCGAACGGTGATCGCGGTGAATGCACGCGCGTCCAAGCTCCACGATCTGCGAGCGCATCACCTCATACGGTCTGAAGTCGAACTCCTGCTCGCTGTAGTAGCCGAAGTTCCGTCCGGCGACATCGCCCATCTGAAGGCGATACGTCCCAATAACTGCACCCGTCTCTTTATGCTCGACGATGAGGTGGTCGCATACCGCGTCATAGCGGTCCGTGTCGTATCCATCTTCGTACGCCGATTCCAACCCTTCGTTCATCTCCAGGTTGAAGACGATAAACCGCAGCCGATAGGCCGCTGACCGCTCTGCTTCCGTGATCGCAAGCCGCACCACATAAGGGCCTGCCTCAAGCCAGACACTTCTGCGCGGCGGCAACTGGCGAACGTCTGCGCGCACTTCGAGCAGGACGTCGAGCGGGGCGAGCACGGAACCGTCTGGAACAGTGGTTGCGGGCATCGTTTGTACCTCAGACTGGATTGGCTTTCAACTGAGAGTCTGCGGCCCGGTGGATTAAACAATGTGGCTAGAGTGTGAATTCTTGTTGAATCATTTCCGGTGCATCCAACCAGTTGCTCCCATGGGGGAGATGGTTGGAGGGGAGCTATTAGCTATTAGCTAGCTGCGCTCACCAGGCTACGCATTCGCCTACCCCGCTCACGGCGGCGACCGCCTCCTGCGCCTCCACCGCTGCGACCTTCCGGTGCAGCTTGTCGGCTGAGAAGCGGATCGGCGCCTCGGCGACGCGCACCGTCGCATGTGCGCCCCGCAAGCCCAGGAATTTGAAGACGTGCGGCCACATGCTCCGGCTGCCCCAGTAGCAAACGTCGTCTTCGACCGAGACGGCCGGGCCATTCTCCTCATCGAGCGCATACCGGATGTAGGCCGCGGTTACCGGCTCTTCGATCTCCATCGCCTGGGCGAGGAGGCCTGAGTGAAACGGCAGCATCTCCCGCCCGTTGGTGGTTGTGCCCTCGGGGAAGAACACCACCGGCAGCCCGGCCTCTGCCGCGGCCTTCATGCCGACGCCGGCCTTCGCCGCCGACCCGCCCTTGCCGCGATCCACGAACACCGTTCCCGCCATGGTTGCCAGCCAACCGACCACTGGCCACTTCTCAATCTCTTTCTTCGAGCAAAAGACGCACGGGCTCATCGCTGCATACACCACGATGTCGATATAGCTAAGATGATTCGAGATGAGCGCTCCCCGCGCCGGAAACTCACCCTCTACCGTCAGTTTCACGCCCAGGCCTTCGAGCGCCGTGGCGCAAAATCGGTGCAGCCACTCCGCCCTGGCCTGTTGCGACTCCGGCCGCGTGAGCAGCAACTCTCCGCCAAATCGAACAAAATAGCCCACCAGCTTGACGCTGCGCACAATCGAAAGACCCACACCCACGTTCGAATCCCACCTTTCGCAGCCGAATCCAGTCTATTCTTACATCGGCGCCCGGAAATCCGGCGTCTAAAAAGCCGAGTGAACCCGTCCTCCAATCCGTCGCTTTTGAAGTCCTACGCCGCAGAAGCACACGATTCACAGCCTTCGCTGTTCCAACGGCGCGTCGTCACCCCCGTGCTCGACCTGCTTCGCGTCGGCTGCTCCCCTCGCAAACTGGCGTGGTCGCTCGCGGCCGGCTTCGTCATCGGCATCAACCCGCTGCTGGGGTCTACGACCGTAGTAGCCCTAGCTGCCGCCTGGCTTCTCCGTCTGAACCTGGTTGCTTCCCAGATCGCGAACCATCTGGTCTACCCGCTGCAGCTGATGCTCTTCCTCTTCTTTATCAAGGTCGGGGACAAGCTCTTCCACACCGGCCATATCCCCCTGGAAGGCCACGCACTGTTTCACGCCGCGCGCGTCCACCCCTGGGCTACGACGCGCGAGCTCTGGACCTGGGAGTGGCACGCACTGATCGTCTGGGCCGTGGTGGCCGCCATCGCCTGCCCCGCTCTGGCGGCGATCCTGACGCCTATCCTGACCCGCTTGCACGCCAAGCTCCATCACGACCAGGTTCCCGCCTAAACGCGGCGGCCGGGGGCGACCTCCAAAGATGCGGAAAGGCAGCCCCCGGCCGCTCGTTATTTTGCGGCCGGAGTGCCGTTATGATACTGCGGCACGGGGTCACCCGATTTTACCCATGCCGTGTAGATCGTATCGCGCAGCTCGGTTGCACCGACGGCGAGTCGCTGGTCGATGAAGGCCCTGCTCTCGGGGGAGCCCGCCCCGTTGAAGCCGCCCGCCTTTTCGATCTGGTACGTCTTTTCCACCAGCGCGTTGGACTGGCGGATGTAAGTTACATAATCATCGAAGAAATCGCTGAGTACATGCGGCTGGTCCGGGATCAACGGCTCGATATCCTTCGGCGTGACGTTCGCGGAGACGAAATCCGACTCCATCTGCGCGTGGATGTGATGTCCGGTCGTATATCCGTTCGGATTGGGGCCGGTCCAGCCGTTGTACTGGATGGTGTTGTGCAGCGGATTCGAGACGTCTCCCACGAGGTGTCCCAGAATGCCTGCGCAGAACAGAATCTCCGCCTCGACCGGCCGCGTATCCTTGCCCTGCGCCTTGAGCCCGCGATACTCCCGCATCGCCGCCTTGACGCGCTCGTACCACTCGTCCGCCGCCCAGGGCTGCAGGCCAACCTTCTCCGGCGTGAGCCCCAGATCCGGATGCGCCTTCTGCGCGACCGCGAGTGCGCGGATGAAGTCGTAACGATTGCGCGGCAGCGGTTCGCCGATGAGGTCCGCCCACTCCAGATCGAGAAAATGCTCGGGAGACCCGGCGTTGCGCAGCTCGGCCTCGGCGGCGGACTTCCACCGGTCGGGTTCCGGGCCGTAGTACTCCATCGCGTCCTGCGCATAGGTGTTACGAAGGAAGTCCGGCACATCGCCTGGCAGCTTCGCCGCGGCCAGCCGGTTGATCATCCGATGCCCATCGCTTCCCCATCCCAGCCCCGACTGCACAAAGACCAAGGGCACCAGCGCCCCAGCCAAAACGACCCGAACCAATCCATTCCGCATCATGCTTCGCAGTATATCGATCCGCGCTTGCTGCCTGGTTACACGCCGGTTGCCGGAATCATGCAAGTCTCTTTCGCAGCCTGCCGTTCGCGGCTAACATCAATTCATGCAAGCCCTGGGCCGCCTAGACATTGGCACGTTGATGGTCTGTATCTCGCTTGCAACGTCCCTTTTCGCCTACGCCTTCTTCCGCCTCTGGGGAACCCATCGCAGCCTGCGCGGTTCCGGCGCCTTTGCCCTGGCCTTTCTGATTGGAACGATCACGGGCATTCTGATCCCGTTCGTCGAGCCTTCCACGCCCACGCTGCGCTTTGCCAATATCATCGTCAGCGACACGCTGGTCTTCGTGCTCTACGCCTTTCTGCTTACCGGCATCGAGCAGTTCTTCGGACGGCGGCGGCTGATTCGCCCTGCCTGGGTTTTCGCCTTCCTCGGTCTTGTCCTAAACGTCTACTTCACCGGGTTTCACGACTCGGTGGTCGATCGCCTGCTGGTAAACGGCTTTTTCACATGCCTCTTCCGCGTGATCCTCGGGGTGGAGCTGCTGCTTCAAAGCCCTCGCAGACATCTTCGCACCCTGGCCGGCGTCATGTTCGTCTTTGCGGCGATCAGCATCGCCGGCCTGCTGAGCATCGCCAGGCACCCCAACCCACGCAACGCCGAGCAGTGGTTGCAGAGCCACGGCACGGAATCGCTCGGCGTCTTCCTGCAATTTGTCTTTGTGATTGCAACCGGACAACTGCTCTTCCTTTTGCTGAACGGAGAACTCCTGAAGCAGGTGGAGGCCGAAGCGACCCGGGACTACGTCACCGGAACGCTGAACCGTCGGGGAATCGAACGGATCCTAATGGGCGAGATGGGCCGCTCCACACGCTTCGGCATGCCGCTCTCGATCGGGCTGGTCGACATCGACGGCTTCAAGCAGATCAACGACAGCCTGGGCCATGCCGAAGGAGATCGCGCGCTGATTGCGGTTTCGCGCACCATCCAGCGTTCGCTCCGGGCGTACGATACGGTCGGACGCTTCGGCGGGGATGAGTTCCTCATCATCCTGCCGAACTCCACGGCGCCCGAGGCGCTGAAGGTGGTGGAACGGTTGCGCACGGATGCAGCGCAGCTCTCAGCCGAAGCCGTGACGTTGAGCATCGGAGTCACTTCGATGCTGCTGGGCGAAACCTGCGACGACCTGCTGGCGCGGGCAGACCAGGCGCTCTACCTGGCCAAGCAGGACGGTCGCAATTGCACTCGCGTCTCGCTGCCTCAGACTGCGGAGCTGATCGACGCGGAAGCGCCTCTCGATCTCGCATAACGTCACACGACGACAGCCGCACCCACCTCCGCGGAGCTGCCGAAGACACGCCGGTAGCGGGCGACGAGGTCGGCTGGTCCAACTGCCTTCCGGGCGTTGTCCGATAGCTTGACCGTGGGGATTCCATCCGCCGTGGTGAGCTTGCAGACCAGGCTCAAGGGCGCCAGGGTATCCTCGCCGCGGGGATGGCAGTCGCGAAAATCATTCGTCAGCAAGGTACCCCAGCCGGCGCTGAAACGAATGCGCCCGGAGAAGTAGTTGTGGAGGCGGACGATGTCTTCGACATCCAGTCCGTCGCTGGCGATCAGGCGCTTCTTCTTCGGGTCCCGGCCTCGCGAGGCAAGCCACTGGATGTACTCGTCGCCGGCGAGGATCGGATCTTTCGAATCGATTCTCTGCCCGGTCCAATCGGCGACCCAGTCCGGTGCTCCCTCGAGAAATTGCGTGGTGCCAAAGGTATCCGGCAACATGATGAGGAGCGCGCCGCCGTAGCTCTTCTGCCAGAGTTCGAGTACCTCGTACTGCGAGGCTCGCAGTTGCTCGTCGGTTCCGCGGGATGCCATGGCGGCCATGGCCATGGGGAGCTCGTGCGCGTTGGTGCCGATTGCTTCGAGGTCGTGCTTGTAGGCCAGCGCCGTGTTCGAGGTGCCGGTAAACGGCTCCGCTGCGGTGTCGCTGCACTCTGAATTCAAAGCGACGCGCATGGCCTGGACGCAGTACTCCTGCCACAGGAAGCTGTGGCGGCGGCGGGTGCCGAAGTCGGAGACGCGCAGTCCTTTGACCGCTTGCAGTTTTTCGATCTTGTCCCAGAGGCGGGTCTTAGCGCGCGCGTAGAGGACATCCAGTTCCAGCTCGCTGAGCTCTGCCAGCGCGGACCTTGTTTTGAGCTCGCTGACGATGGCGAGCGCGTAGACCTCCCACATGGTGACTTCGGTCCAGAGGCCGAAGAAACGCAGCACCAACTGTCCATCGGCTTCGGAGACCTGGTAGTCGCTCAACCGGAAGCCGTGTTCGAGCCATTCGAGAAACGCCGGCTCAAAGATTGTCCGGGTGCCATAAAACGTGTTGCCGGCGAGCCAGACGAGCTCGCTTTTACGAAAGCGGAGCTGGCGCACGTGCTCCATCTGCTCCACCAGCGCAGCCGCGCCGACACGTTCGGCCAGTCGCATCTTTACAGTGCGGTTCAGCACCTCGCTGGTTACGGGAACCTGCGGGAAGTTTTTCCAGATGAACTGGAGCATCAGCAGCTTGTAAAAGTCCGTGTCGAGCAACGACCGCACGATGGGGTCCAGCTTCCAGTTATGGTTATGAGCCCGTTCCGCGAAGTTCACATTCATGCAGATAAGCCTACCAAGCCGGTCGTATCCCTCGGCTGGGACGCCCTATCCTCGCTAGGCAGCGGCAAGACATGGATTTTCGCGTGACAAGACAACTTGACACCGTCCGCCGTGCAGTGTAATGTTTGCTTGTCATAAAGGAAAGGATGTAAGACATGGCTTATTCATCCGCAGTGCGCCGGTATCTACAGCGATTGGCTGCAACCTCGCTTCTCTACATCGTGACCGTCTTCCTCAGCTTCCACGTGCTCTATCACGGGCGAGTTCCCTTGCCGGCGGCTTTGGGGCTTGCTTCCATCCCCTCCATCCCCCTCGTCTTGATGATCGTCGTGGTGGCGCTCTACCTGAAGGAGGAGAAGGATGACTTCCAGCGCGAACTGTTCATCCGCGCGCTACTTTGGGGCACGGGAGTGACGCTGGCTGTCACGTCGTTCTGGAGCTTTGTGCACCTCTTCGCGCACTTTCCTCCAGTGGATGGCTTCCATGTCTTCGTCCTTTTCTGGATTGCCGATGGTCTCGCTGCATTGGTTCTCCGTTTGCGGAACGGGGTCTCCAATGAATAATCGTCTGAAGGTTCTTCGCGCCGAACGCAACTGGTCGCAGGCCGACCTGGCCGAGCGGCTGGAGGTGTCGCGGCAATCCGTGAACGCGATTGAAACCGGCAGATACGACCCGTCGCTGCCGCTTGCCTTCCGCATCGCCAGACTGTTTGAGCTTCCGATCGAAAAGATTTTCGTCGAGTCGTAACCATCTCCCATGCCACGCGAAGCGACCGCTCCACGGAGTGGTCGCCGTCCGCGGTAAGGACGCACTTGCCGTTGTCTTTGCCTGTAAACTCAACGCGTGAAGCTTCCAGTGAATCCGCCCGTTCTACCCATGCTCGCGAAGCGAGTCGCCTCGGTTCCGCAAGGTGACCAATGGCTCTTCGAGCCGAAGTGGGACGGATTCCGCGCGCTCGTATTCCGCGATGGCGACGAGATCCTTATCCAGAGCCGCGACTCGAAGCCACTGAACCGGTACTTTCCGGAGGTTGAAGCTTACCTGCTGGAGCAGCTGCCCGAACGCTGCGTGCTGGATGGAGAGATCGTCATCGCGTCGCAAGGGCGCCTCGACTTTGACGCGCTGCAATTGCGGGTTCACCCCGCGGCTTCGCGGGTGAAGCTGCTCTCGCAGCAAACACCGGCTTCCATCGTCTTTTTTGACCTGCTGGCACTGGACGACGAAGATTTGACTCGTACGCAGTTGGCGGATCGCCACCTGAAGCTGACGGAGGTGCTGAAGCACACCAGGCCTCCGATCCACCAGACGCCCTCGACGCGCGACGCTCGGACAGCCGAGGACTGGTTCCACCGCTTTGAGGGTGCGGGACTGGATGGCGTGATGGCGAAGCCGCTTGCGGGCTTGTACGAAGCGAACAAGCGGTCCATGTTGAAGATCAAGCATGAGCGCGACTGCGACTGCGTCGTAGCCGGCTTCCGCTGGCACAAGGATGCTGAGGATGCGGCGATCGGGTCGCTGCTGCTGGGACTGTACGACGAAGGCGGCGCGCTGCAGCATGTCGGCGTCTGTGCCAGCTTCACAGCAGCCGTGCGCCGCGACCTGGTCGACTTCCTCGCGCCCTTCCGCGCGAACGCCACGGAGAACCACCCGTGGGCAAGCTGGAGCGACCCGGCCGAAGGCTCAAGCCAGCGCCAGCCCGGCGCAGCGAGTCGCTGGAACTCCGGCAAGGATCTCTCCTGGATTGCGCTGCGCCCGGAGCTTGTTGTGGAGGTGGCGTACGAGCACATGCAGGGCACGCGCTTCCGCCACATGGCCCAATTCCGACGCTGGCGCAGCGATAAGCCGCCGGCTGCGTGCACCTATGGGCAGTTAGAAGTGGTGGCTCCCGAAGAACTCTCCGCGATCTTCTCAGGGCGTTAGACGCCTGGCTCATCCGGGTCCGGAAGACCCTGCGCCGGACGCTGCGCTTCCGGGACGTTGCGCAGGTTCACCCGGATGCGGTACCAGACGTACGCGCTGCCGCGCATGCGATCGACTAGGACATCGTCCTCCGCAAGCAAGGCTGAGGCGTCAGGATGCGCGGCGCGCCAGCGTTCCAGCCCGGCCAACGCCGCGGTCTTGTCCGCCGAGTTCGCAATCGTGATCAGCGGAAACTTCGGCACGCGCTTCGCCGGACTCTTCTTCGGTTTTGGCTCAACTGCCGGCTCCTCAACGGTCTTCGCAACGGCGCGTCTGCGAAAACGCTGAGCGCCGAAGCCTTCGCCCAGTTGGTCTGCAAACGCCTTCGCCTTCGAAGGCGCTACTCGCTTCGACTCGCCCTCGGCCTTGGCGAAGTGCGGCGGCCATGGAGCGTCGCCGACGCCCTCTGCTTCGTCCTTCGCGGCAAGGTCCAACAAGGCATCGAGCGAGCCTGGCGACTCGCCAAAGGAAGCGTGAGGATCTCCGATTTCAGCGAACCTCGCGGGCATGGTCGCCACGGTAAAAGCGGCAGGATCGCACTCCGGTACTTCATGCCAGTACAGCGGGGCCGAGACTCTCGCGTCCGGCAGCGGCCTCACGGAGTAGGCGGCCGCAGTGGTGCGATCCTTTGCGTTCTGGTTGTAATCGAGAAAGACACCGTGCCGCTCTTCCTTCCACCACTTGCTGGTGGCAAGCTGCGGCACGCGGCGCTCGACGGCGCGGCTGAGCGCGAGGGCAGCCCTGCGCACCTCGGTGAAGCTCCACTTAGGTTCAATCGGGACATTGATGTGAATGCCGCGCGAGCCGCTCGTCTTCACGAAACCAGCGAGCCCGTAGTCCTCCAGCACAGAGCGTGCTTCGAGCGCGACTTTGCGAACGTCGTCAAACCCGATGCCGGGCTGCGGGTCGAGATCGACGCGCAACTGATCTGGATGTTCGAGGTCGCCAGACCGCACGGGATGTGGGTGCAGCTCCATGCACCCAAGGTTGACGACCCAGGCGAGACCGGCGGCGTTATCGACCACGACCTCATCCGCCGTCCGGCCGGAGGGGAACGTGAGCGTAGCCGTTCGCAGATAGGCGGGCAGGTCCGACGGTGCGCGCTTCTGGTAGAACGGCTCCGCCTCGGCGCCGTTTACGAATCGCTTCAGCACGATCGGCCGGTCGCGAATGCCGCCGAGAGCACCGGGCGCAACGGCAAGGAAGTATCGCACCAGATCCAGCTTGCTCAGCTTGACCTCTTGCGAGAAGTAGAGCTTCTCCGGATGCGAGACTCGCACCTGGACGCCATCGACCGAAATCAGTTGTGCATCGTCTGCCTTCGCCACGAGAACAGGCTACACCGAAGTGCGGCCAGGATGAGTTGGCGTGGGAAAATCGCCTTAGCTACAGGTTGCATGAATTGAGCTTAGCGAGTGCGAACGGCTGTAAGGCAAAGCCGCCAACATTGACCCTCGTTTACAGAAGAGTTATATTGGAAATGCGGGGTGGAGCAGCCCGGTAGCTCGTTGGGCTCATAACCCAAAGGTCGTAGGTTCAAATCCTACCCCCGCAACCACTTAGCGGAAACGTCAACCCCAGATAACCCCAAATAACAGCGGTCTTGAAATCGCTTTGGGAACTTGTCGAGAGTGGTTGGCGTTTTTTGCATCGGCCTAAGCGCTCCTCAATGCCATCTTCACCACCTTACTGTTGGCCTCACGCTTGGCCGTCATCAAGGCGTTTCCGTACACGTTCATCGTGGTCGATACCTGGGCGTGCCGCATCAACTTCTGCTGCACTCCGATAGGTGCCGAGGTGCTATCCAGCCAGGAACGATAGGTATGGCGGAAGGTATGCCACCCTACACTGCTGTACTTTCCAGCAGCGTCCCACCGCTCATCGTGCAGCGGCAGTCGCTTTCCGTTGCCGGTTTTACCGTTCTGAAGACACCAAATGCCCACCCCGGTACCGCACGTTGGGCAAGCCACAAGGCAGCAGCCAGCAGGACGGATATAGTCCTGCTGTGCCGGCGCACTGTGAAAGTGCCTCCCGGTCGAGGTGCTCGGAAAGACAAGGTCCAACCCCATGAATGGGGTTGAAATCCCGTTTTGTGCCTCGCGCTCGGCGCCTAACCTGCGTTTCCAGGTCAAAAGAACCTCGGCGAAACCGGGATCAAGCGGCAGCTCATCCTCCGAGTAATCGGTTTTTACCGTCTTGAGGCGACCGTGAACGACCGCCCGGACAACCTTCATACTCAGGTTCTCGAAGTCGATATCCTCCCATTCGAGCGCCAAAATCTCTTCAGCCCGAAGACCGGTGCATTGTGCTACCACCACCATCGTGCGGTAGGGTTCCGGCAGCAATGCGAGAATCTGGTAATACTGCTCGACGGTCAGGATAATCGGCCTTTTCTGCCTCTTGCTCACGCCTTTGATCTCGACGAACTCCATCGGATTGCGCTGCCACTCGACCATCTCCCACAGCATGGCCTTCTCGTACAGGCGATACATGACTGCCTTGATGTGGCCTTTGGTCTTTGGGGCTGCTTCCAATTCTTTCAGCCAGGCTTGGATGAGCATCGGCTTCATCCGTGCAATGCGGGTTGTTCCCCACTTCGCGCGGACTCGCTTGATGACGCTCAAGTAGGAGAGAACCGTCGAATAGCTGAGCCCGTCATCATTGCACCGCTCACCGGGGCGACGCTGCTTGATTTCCATCATGCGTTCGTCCTCGATAAACCGGTCAAGAATGGCGTCGAAGGTCGGCTCCATCACGGCCAGGGTTGGGTTTTCTTGATTGAGTTTGAGCACGAAAGCTTCCAGATGCCGCTCTGCGGCGGTCTGCGTGGGAAACTTGTCGAGGCCCAAGAACAAGGATTTTCTCTTCATGGTTATGGGGTCTTGGTAACGGTATTCCCAAGCCCATTGATTGTTTGCCCGCGCGACCTTGCGCAGGGTGCCGCGTTGAAAACGTTGCCGAGTGAACTTCAAGGATGGTGCTCCTGTCCAGTCACAACGGCCTGATCGGTTGTATTCGAGTTTATTCCATTCTCAAGCCACAAGTTCAGTGAACTTAGGCGAAAACGCCAGCGTTTTCCGACTTTGAAAGCAGGCACTTCGCGGTGCCGGGCCTTGCTCTCAAGGGTCTTCCAATGCATTCCTAAGACCAGTGCAGCTTCATGCAAATCCATAAGCGGCTCGAACATAGGGCGGTACGCGGTATCCCTTGAATTGGCTCCGGTCGGCATCCTTACCTCGCATTCCACAGGGCTCCCAGCATTGGCCCTATCCGTCCTTTCACAATGGCGGCCAAAGCGTCCAGAGTCCAATTCACAACCAGTACCTTGTTATTCACAGGAGTAATCACAGAAGCAAACAACCTGGGCATCCCGCAGGGCATCCCGGCAACTCTCAATAAGTACGGCACTTTGCGGACGACGCTCGTCTGACTTGAAGAGGCCCCGGCCCCCATGTTTCAGTCGCGTCAGACCACTCTATGTTGAGCACTACAGGGGTTTGCAGATGACTGAGAACGAAACCAAGTTCATGGACTCGGCGACGGCACTTGCCAGAGCACTCCACTTTACGAAAGCGGCAAAGCGACTACACATCAGTCAGCCGATGCTTACCAAGAACATTCAGGAACTCGAAGACATACTAGGTTTTCAGCTTTTCGAGCGGGATCGCAAGACTGTGGCGATCAATGACGCTGGGCGAGCCTACATCGAGCAGGCTGAACTCTCAATCATGTATGCCGAAAGAGCATTCGAAGCCGCCCGCGCAGCGAACCGAGGCTTCCAGGCAGTCTTGCGAATCGGAAGGTCCCCCTACACCGACCCCTTCCTAATATCGACATTGCATTCTGTACAACTGCCATTGCACCCGCGATTGAAGGTTGAACTTAGCAGTCAGTATTCGTGTGAACTCACCGACGAGGTACTCGCTGGTTCGCTCGACCTGGCGATCGTGACCGAACCGGAAATGTCGTCATCCCTCAGCACAGTTCAGGTCTCGGAATCGCCGTTTTATATCGCGATGTCAAGAACGGACAAGCTTGCGGCGGCTCCTTCTGTGGCCCTCGATTCCCTTTCGCAACACTGTTGGATTCTATTCGAGCGTCGGCTGCACCCACCGCTCTACGACCACGTCATGCATGTCGCACAACTAAATCACGTGACGCCTATGGAGATCCGGCACATCACGGCACCGGAAGAAGCGTTCCCTCTTGTAGCGGAAGGAGGGTGCGTAGCATTCGTGGTGAAGGCAGGCGCACTTCTATTGGCGCGTGACGGCGTGACGGTGCGCCCTTTATGCCAACCAGCACTTTCACTAAAAACGTACCTGGCTTCACGTGCTGATAATGAATCAAAGCTATTGAGCGAGTTTGTGCGAGCGTACATGCGCAAATTGCTTCCGGCTAAGAAGGACGCGCAGCGCGCTTTGCCATTCGAGGCTAAGCGACAAGCTTAGTAGTTGGTCAGGTACGGTTCCCGCGTACTTCCATGATTTCGATCTCGATTGGTCCCGTCCAATGGCAACGAGGACACTCGACTAGTCCGGTCGTTACGGCTCTAAGACTGAGGTCAGATAGCAGAATGACAAGGGCGCAGTGTATGCATATGTGCACGCTCTCCCAACCTTCTTGCTTCACGTTGAGATCGCCATTACCATTCATCTCTAAATCCCTTGGCCTTCAACAAACCCGGCGATTGAGCAAACCAAACGGTCGCCTCACATCGTTGCTAACCCTTCAATGCCGCTTAAACTCTCTGACTAGATTCTTGATTGGCAACCCTATGTAAAGGGCTGTGCTCGTCCGGAGGGCATCACTTGCGTTGTATCGTGCTGGATACCAAGCTAGGGTAGCGACTTCAGACGCGGCGAAAGGGGCGATGAGGGCGGGGAGAGATGGGAGACTTTTACCATTGCTCGTATGCGCGACAAAAGACTGAGTGATGGCATGGAAGGCACGCGGGAGGACGGCCGTGCAATCACAAGAATGATAGGAGACGTCCTGATGTAGCAATTCACCTATGCCGTAACGGGCTGTGGTGCTAAACAATCCCATTCCGAATCGCGAAGCGTAGCGTTTGCTGTAGCCATCTATGCCTTCGCTCCACTCTGGCACTTCACCGTGAGCAGGGTGCATTCCAGATCCCACATAGCCGTCTGATGGATACCCCACCTTCAATGAGTGAGCCTGATCGAATGCCGATTGAATGGCCGGATTGAGGAAGGCATCAGGCCCGACAACGTCGATTAAGAAGTTGTGCTTCCTCTGTGCAGCAGATGGAAAGCGAGAGCTCGCTCCGGCACTTGACGCAACCTGAGCCACGGGTGAGTCCGGCATTATAGAGTCATCTGCTTCCGACTTAGAATCCCCCATTTTTGACCCTCCCGTGTAAGACGGGGTCTTGGAGACACTCTGAGCCAAGCAAGAGTTCAAGATTGCTGAGCAGCAGAAGGCTAGACAAACCCAAGCTCGGTATTGTGGGGTGTGGGGCATAATTCTCCAAAGCGACGATTGTAGTTACGGGGGCCCTGGCTCAGCGTGGTTCGGTCTTATGCGTCTGGGCCGCGGATGATCAGGCAGGGAAAGCTTGGCCGTTTAGTAGCGCATTACGATAGAGATTTTTTCTCCTATAACTGGTACCTGAAACTTTGCCTGATCGAAAGAAGGTGGATGGAAGTGTGGGGCAATGTTGTTCGACGCGCCATATCCCTCCTTCGGAATACCAAGAGCATTTGTGTCCATTTTGTTGTTCTTGTTTTCATCGTGCAGCGTGCTCACTGCATAGATGCCGGGTGGCACCGCAAATGTCACTGTGACCGTTCCATTAACGGCTTTACTAGCATCGATTGCAACGAGCTGCAGTCCTTTTTCACCTTTCGTGGGAAACCCATCGGGTCCATTCCAGAGTTGAACGAGAACCTGTCCTTTATCGTTGCGGAGTCCGGATACGGACACAATCAAACTTGCCTTCTCTGCTGTGTTGATGGCTATTGCTTTCGTCGTCTGTGCAGCAACTTGCATCGAGTATGGCGTGGTAAGAATGAAAAAGACTACTGTCACAAGTGAGCGATGCATAATCCATCCTTGGTTAAGACTTGCCTACATATCCCGATCACTTAGAAACAGATCAACCGGCTTTAGCTATAAAGAAATGACTATTTTTTCAGCGGAGACGCCCTTCATTTGCCTGTCGAAGCCAGTCTGAATTGCAGCCAGTCCATGACCGACGATGCGCGGTGCGGGCGCTGCGACGTATCGACCTTCTGCGAGAGCTTGAGGAAGGAAATCGACATAGATGATCCTGCTGACCTCGTTATGAGTAAGGGAAGACGCAAAGATGAATCTGCTGCGTATTCGCTTTGTGAGCGATATCCTGATTCTGGCAATATTGAAAGATACGAGTTTGGGCGACTGTCTCAGTACCTCTGAGACGACGCTCCTTCCTTCCGCCATTCCTTTGAAGGAGATTGGGAAGGTTGCCATGGAAACGAATTTGTTGCCTTTGCAAGCGTTCATAACCTCTAAACAAGCTTCCGCCGATCCAGTTCCAACGGCGAATGCGCCCGCACAAGTCTTCCCCGCAAGCGCCTTGATCACGTCCTCGCGAACCGTCTTGCCGTTGTAATCGAAGGCTTGACTCGCGCCGAGACGGGAGACATAACCGAAATTTTTGGGAGAGGCAGTAGTGATCACCTCGTAACCAGCTGCTGTCGCAAGTTGGATGGCGTTACTTCCAACGCTGGTTGATCCTCCCCAGACTAGAAGTGTCTTGCCGGTCGGCGTACAGACTCTCGACGGGTACTGGAGTGCAAGTTGATCTTTTTCGAAGAGCCCACAGGCTGCAGTAGAGAGACCGAGCGGAAGAACTGCGGCACTCTCGTAGGTCAACCCGTCCGGAATGGGCGCTGCCATGTGCCCTAGAACTACGGTGTAGTTTTGGAACGCCCCTTCGGCTGCACGATTGCGCTTCTGGTCGATGCCAACAGCATTTGCAAGGACTCGGTCGCCCACTTTGAACCGGGTCACGCCGGATCCGACCTGGACGACCTCGCCGGCGAGATCTGTCCCAAGCACAAAGGGATACTTAATCCAAGAGAACAAAAAGTCGCCGGAACACTGCTTGATCCAATCGGCCGGATTGATGGCAACCGCGTGATTGCGAACCACGATTTCGTCGTGACGTGGAGGAGTGTAGGGGGCCGATTTGACTTCAAGAATTGCTCGCTTCTCGCAAAGCCATGCAGCTGTGTTGACGGGCATTGATTTCCTCTAGCGCCATTCGGGTGCGGTTCCCAGGTTGCTCGTGCAAACTGCATTCTCCTTGCACGAGTGATCCTCAGAATCAACGCTATCCTTCGGCCGATGTATGATCAATGCTGTCAAGTACGCATTATCTTTGCGTTCGTTCAGGAGTCACGCGGTGGACCCACTTTCCGATGTTTTGTCGCTTATCAGGATTCGTCACTATTTGTCGGGCGCTTTCGACACAGGCGGAGATTGGTCGGTCAGGTTCCCACGTTTTGAGGGAGTCAGATTCTATGCGGTCGTCCACGGCGAGTGCTGGCTATCGGTCGAGGGTGTATCCGAGCCCATTTGCGTGAAGTCGGGAGACTGTCTACTTTTCCCGAATGGACGTTCGTTTCAAGTCGCAAGCGACCTCGCCGTAGCACCGGTGGATGCGTTCACGATATTTGCGGGGGTGAGTGAAGGAAGCATCACAACATATAACGGCGGTGGCCAAGTATTCGGCATATGTGCTCTGTTCACATTGGAGCGGGATCATCCGAGCGTGCTACTTGAGCTTTTGCCGCCAGTGCTTCACATCCAAAAGGAATCGAGTAAAGCGAAGTTACGTTGGGCGCTCGATCAGATGTGGCAAGAATTGCGCGAACCTCAACCGGGGGGCTTTTTGATCGCTCAGCAGTTGGCGACCATGGTGCTGGTACAGTCGCTTCGACTGCATCTTTCGGAAGGCGTTCACACGGGCGTAGGATGGCTCTTCGCGATGGCTGATAAGCAAATGAGCCGGGCGATCACCGCGATGCATCAAGAGCCCGCTCGGCGCTGGACTGTGGATTCGCTAGCAGAGCGGGCCGGGATGTCACGTACAAGTTTTGCGGTGAAATTCAAGGCGAAGGTGGGGAAGTCTCCCTTGGAATACCTGACTCAGTGGCGGATGATGCTTGCCGGCGACAGACTCGCCCACTCGGGCGACACGATTTCCACCATCGCTCCTTCTCTCGGCTATGAATCAGACAGTGCCTTCAGCACAGCCTTCAGACGCGTTATGGGATGCTCTCCTAGGCAATACAGCCGCGAACGCGATCCGATTTTCCTCTCCGATTCGGAGGAGGTCTCCGTCTGCGCAGCACGGTAGGTCGACTGTATTGGGATCAACAAGCATGTGGACGGCGGAGAATGATCGCACTTCCGTGACCTCTGAACGATCACGCATATAACGTGAACGATTCAGAATTGTGGTGCACGGACACGATCGCCTAACGTGATCTGAGGGATGTGTCACGAACGGTAAATTGTGTCGCTCCTCAGTTGTTAAACCCTTCGTCCACTCGTCCACTCGCCCTCTAACGGTTTAGTAGATCGACTTGGGCTATTACGTACTTCACCGTTGTTCAAGGTCCATAAAGTTCCGCTTGGCTGCGCAACAGCGGAACAGCCCTCGGTCAACGTCAAACTAAACCGCCCCGGGATCATCATTTGGAACTGCAGCCACGAAAGCACGAGATAGTTTTCAGCCAATCCCTTCGAAGAGATCTCAGGACTCGTTTGGCAAGCACTTGCTGGAGTGACTCCATCACGAGTGATTGGCGATACGGGATGACAGCATCTATTATTCGTTCGCTTATCAGCTTTTGGCAATCGGAATACAACTTTGACGAGGCCGAGGCACGGCTGAACTCACTGCCACATGCCCGCATGAGTATCCGGGGCTTTGACATCAGCTACATTCATATAAAGGGATCTGGCAACAACATACCCCTGTTGCTGATGAACGGATGGCCATCCAGCTTTGTCGAGTACAAATACCTGGCGCACCGGCTTACCGACCCGACCAGGTACGGAAATGCCCTAGCCAAGGCCTTTGACGTCGTGATTCCCACACTACCTGGCTTTGGTTACAGTGAGAGGCCAACACGCCCTAACCAAGTCAACACGGAAGATCTGTTCCATAGTCTGATGACTGAAGGTTTGGGCTACTCGCATTACTGGGCTTCTGGAACCGATATTGGGGCAGGGGTTGCGACAAGACTAGCAATCAAATTCCCTGCCTCCGTCAATGGCATCCATATTTCAAGCGTTGTGGATCCTCCTATCACCAATGCTGGCACAGCGCTCACCGGCCCCGAACGAGCCTATCGGGATGCTTCTGCCAAATGGGCCTTCGAAGAAGGGGCTTATGAGCATGTCCATTACACTCGTCCGCAAACTCTTGCATTTGCCTTGGCCGACTCACCGGCGGGTCTTGCAAGTTGGATTGTAGAGAAGTTTTACTATTGGACCGATCACGAAGATGACCTTTTCAATGTGTTTCCTCCAGAAACACTTATTGACAACTTGATGGTCTATTGGGCAACCAAGACGATTGGATCTTCAATGAGGTACTACTACGATTCAGTTCACTATCGTGCGCCCCTCACCCTGAACGACCGAGTCACTGTTCCGACAGCAGTTTCCATGTGGCCCAAAGACCTCACCACTGCGCCAAGAGAATGGGCAGAACGTTTCTACAACGTTCAGCAATATACGGTGCATTCGCACGGGGGACACTTCCCGGCCTGGGAAGAGCCAGATGCCTACGCCGCAGACCTACGCTCTTTCATAAGTACCGCAGAGGGAAAAGCATGAACACTCTATCACATCTCTTGACGAAACTAAGACAAACACCGAGCACTTTTATCCTCTCACTCCTTTGCTGGTTTCTTTTGGCATTGTCACCCATGAATCAGTGCCAAGCACAAAGAGCACTCCAGATAAGCATGTCCCCGAACGTTTGGCGGACTGCGGGTGAAGCACGCTTCATTGCACAATCCGAATTCCCCCATGGAGTACTAGAACTCAGGAAAGGTTCTGCGATCCCAACAGGGATCACTTTTCTAAATGGAACCATCGAGTTCGATTTACGTCTGCCAAGCCACGGCATCGTCGGCCTCAAGTTTCGCGAGCAAGACAAAGACAATGCAGAGGTGTTGTACTTCCGCCCGCAGCCGCACTGCGAAACCTCCGCGGACTGTATGCAATATATGCCCATCGCTCACGCAGCATTCGAGTGGGATCTGTACTCGCAATTTCAAGCTGCTGCTCCCGTTCGTTCAGACGGCTGGAACCATGTGAGGCTAGTGGTCTCCGGTCGGCGAATGCTTGTCTTCATTAACGGTTCGACCAAACCGACACTCTCCGTTGGCCGACTGGCGGGAGAGTTGTCCGCTGGAAATCTCGACTTCCATGGACCGGCATCGCTCGCGAATCTTTCGATCTACCCCGATAAAGTTTCCGGCCTTTCCCCCATCGCCCTCTGTGACGCTGATTGTAAAGATCCTCGTTTTCTTCGCGATTGGAAAATATCGACTCCGCGAAAGGAGCCAACGGAATTCGACAAAAGTCTGAAGCTTCAGGTTGGGGTGCCGCCTCACCAGAATGAGCTTTCAACTGGTTCATGGCGTTCAATCCACGCCGAGCCAGACGGTCTCGTCAACCTGACGCGTGAGATAGGCTCCGCTCGGCCAGGTGACGACATCTCTCTGGTCTGGATTAAGACCTACATCCGTTCTGATCGGGAGCAAAACAAACGGGTGTCAATCGGATGGATTCGTGAGGCATGGGTTTACAGCAACGGAAAGCTCATATTTGCTGATCGAAACCTCTACGGCGTGCCCCAGGCAAGCAAAACGCCAGACGGTCGGCTCGGCCTTGAGAATGGATCTTTCGTTCTCCCCCTGCATAAAGGACAAAACGAGATCATGATCGCGGTAGACGACAACCTGCCTGGCAATTCTCAGCACTACGGTTGGGGCGTCAAGCTCAGATTGGAAGATCTAAAAGGACTTCGGGATAACCGGGTCGCCTTAAAACAACTATCCCACACGGATGCGTAGAGCGACTGCGCGCCAAAGGCAGTTTCTTGTCTTTTCATTTTAATAACTCTCTACCAGCGAGTTCACGACTATGCAACAGGTGACAAGACGTCAGGTACTACGATCCGCAGGCGCGATAGCATCCTTCGTGTACTTCCAGCCTTTCCCATGTTCCGCTTCTGGAATGAAGAACGTTGCCTACCCCGTTACCTGGGACCTCACGCCTTTATACGTAGATGTCACAGCGTGGGAGACAGCCCGCCACGCCCTCGAGATTAGCCTTCCTAGTCTTTCGGCACATAAGCCCGGTTTCGGCTTGAGCGGTTCAGTGCTTGCAAATGCATATCAGAATGCCTCGGATGCATCTCGCGCGGTGCAACGTCTAATCACGTACGCACAGCTCAACGCCGATGCGGATTTGCTCGACTCCGCCAAACAGGAAAGGAAGCAGCAGGCTCTTGCCCTCCAAGACACAATTAGCGAAGCGTTTGCATGGCTGAATCCTGCGACACTGTCGATCGGGGAGAAGAAGGTGGTTGGCTTGGTAGCTTCGACACCTGCGTTGGCGCGATTTCGTTTCCAGCTCTTTGATCTTTTTCGCCAGGCTACTCATACACTCTCGGCGGAGAGTGAAGCCATTCTGGCCGCTGCTGCCCTTCCTTTGTCCGGTCCCACGAACGTTGACCGGATCCTTACGATGGCAGAGCTTCCCGACAATGCTGCGACCCTCACTAGCGGCAAACCGTATAAACCAGCGGATCAGCTGTTTTCTGCTCTAAGCCGCGAAGACCGAAAGATCGTCTATGACAACTACTACGCGCGCTACACCGCACTGCAACAAACGTTAGGCGCGAATCTGCTGGCAGCATTGCAGGGCGACACTTTCAAAGCGAAGTCACGACGCTTCGCGAGCTCTCTCGAAGCGGCACTCTTCGGAGCCAACATTCCACCAACCATCTACAGAAGACTGACAGAAGAAGCCAACCGTAGTCTGCCAGAGTTACATCGCTATTACGCTCTGCAGCTCAAAGGATCTGACACTGCACCTTTGCACCTTTATGAACTTGGCGATCTTCGGGTATCTGCTCCCCGAACCTTTTCGATTCAAGAACACTTCGACTTGACTTTAAAAGCGCTTTCTCCTCTCGGCGACGACTACATCGAACAGCTCACAAAGGCGTTCTCCGGCAGGTGGTTGGATTGTCTCCCTCGTCAGGGAAAATTCGAGGGAAGCGTCACAGCGGCAGGAGCGTACGACGTTCACCCTTACCTGCTACTTAGCCTTGACAGCCGGTATGACAGCCTCACCCTGTTTGCGCACGAATGGGGCCATGCCATGCACAATACCTTGGCGCGAGATTCACAGCCGTTCGAAACTTATTTTGCCCCAACCTTCCTTCAAGAGATCGGTTCCACATGCAATGAGCAACTGTTGATCTCATATCTCATCCAGACATCGGACTCTCCGTCTGAGAAGAAGTTTTACCTTTACCAACAGCTTCGGGTGCTGGCAACTGTTTTTTTTCAGAACGCCCTGGCTGCTGAATTCGAGGCGCGAATACATGAGTTGGTTGATAGTGGACAGACGCTCGCTGGAGAAGACTTCAGCAGGCTTTATTTGGGGCTGATGCGGAAATACTATGGTCCATCCGTACAAATCGACTCGCTCTACGGAATCCGGTGGGCGCAAAATGACCAGTTCTTCTCACCCTTTTATCAATTTCAGTACTGCACTTCCCTGTGTGCTGCGGTGCACTTCTCGCAATCTGTACTTAAAGGCGGGCGAGCTGAGCGCGACAGTTATCTGTCCGTCCTGAAGGCCGGCGGCTCTACGTATGGATACGATCTTCTGAAGTCTGCCGGGTTAGATCTTGCACTTCCCGGTCCATATGAAAGCCTTTCTAAGTTATTCACGGATACGCTGGACGAATTTGAGCGGCTTCAAACCTGAGCCGCTCTGACTTGCGAGGGAGAAGGCCGCTTTTACGCTAAGGATTCAATAGCACGACTAAACGGCTTTAGCGAACATCACTATTACTTCAGATCAATGATTTTCAACGAGGGACATATGATTCAAATGATCCAAATGCGGTGGGCATTGCTCTCACCCTTTTTGCTAAGCCTGTTCCGAATTACAGTAGGAGGCGTAATGCTGCAATATGGCATGATGAAATTGTTTTCCTATCCGCAGTCGGCCTCCCATGGCGCGCCTCTTTCCCATCTTTTGCTTGCCTCTGCATATATCGAATTTATTGGCGGAGTCTGCCTGATTGCCGGAATTTTTACGAGGACGATGGCCTTCCTTATGTCTGGCGAGATGGCTTTCGCATACTTCATTTGGCATGCACCGAAAGGTCACTGGCCTGTTCTAAACGGTGGTAACTTGCCCATCGTCGTTTGCTTTGGACTTCTGTTTGTTTCTTCTGCGGGCGGTGGCCTCCTAAGTCCTACAGCTTGGCGCAAACGACGTACAACAACCGTCGACGAGCATTCTGTGACCTAGCATCGCCCGTTCGACCGAGACAATGCGGTCGAACGCTCAGCTGACCAATACCGGCTTCTGGTTCTATCAGGCCGCCTCTCAAGGTCAACGTCGGCATTCGATCGCTCAATGAGCAGTCTTCCGCTTTCACACATTTCTACCAAGTCATGCAACTTCTCAGCCGCACACTAGTACCAACGTTGCTTGCTCAAGGACTAGACACACAGTGTCACCAAATACAATTCGTCACCTATGCAGGCACCTCGTGGTAATTCCGGCGCTGATTACAATCCACGCCGCCGCGGCTCAGTCCGGCCGTCGACCGGTCATGATCGTTGACGTCGATGCAACGCAGGTCTCGCGCCGGCTCATTCATAGCCACTTGGAAATTCCGGTACACAGTTCAGAAGTGACGCTTTCGTACCCTCTATGGAACCCTGGAGACCATGCACCGTTTCAACATATTGGTCAAATCGCCAATCTGACCTTTCGCTCAGGAGAATCACGACTTGCCTGGCGAAGAGATCTGATCCATCCAGACGAGTTTCACATCAAGGTGCCAGTAGGCATTGCGAGCATTCAAGCAGACTTCGATTTTCTGCTTTCCCTTCCCGGCACAGGTATAACGGACTTCTCCGAACATCTCTTCATCCTACGTTGGAGCTTGTACACCCTTTACACCGCCGGAATACCCGTGAAGGACCTACGAGTCAACGCAAGCGTCCATCTCCCACTAGGGTGGCATTTCGGATGCTCTCTGCCTGGGACATCGTTGACCCTCAGTGCAACCAATACCGTGCACTTTGCTCAGACCACTCTAGAACAGCTTGTCGATGCTCCCGTCCTGACGGGTCAATACTTCCGCAAGATCAGGCTCGGAAACGAGCGCAAGATGAACTTTGAAATCGATGTCGCCGCTGAAAGCGAAGATGCTTTACCTCAAGGCAATGACTTGCTTCCGCAGTACGAACGCCTGATTTCAGAAGAGCAACATCTGTTCGGCACGGCTCATTTCAGGAATTACCGCTTCCTGCTCGCCGTGAGCAACTACACGACACCCGGAGCCGGCTTCGAGCACTTGGAATCGAGTGATGATCGTTTGCCCCTTCGTTTCTTCCAGCAACGACGTTATAGCGTCGCTATGGGTGACCTGCTACCTCACGAGCTGGCGCATTCCTGGAACGGTAAATATCGACGGCCGCAGGACCTGTACACCGCTGACTTTCAGAAATCGGAGAGAACAGACTTGCTGTGGGTCTACGAGAGTCTCACCAACTTCATGGGAAATGTGCTTGCTTCGCGTTCGGGCATCCGCTCTGAAAGCGATTCGCGTGAACAGTGGGCAGCAATCGCGGCGGAGGTAGATCACGAGACGGGCCGTACCTGGCGCAACATGCAGGACACTGCCGATTCCGTTCCAGTAACGATGGATGAACTGTTCCTTGACCCTCCTGGGTGGGATTCTTGGCTGCGGGTGTTGGACTATTACGACGAAGGCACCCTCATATGGCTTGAAGTGAATGAGATCATCGATCGAAAGACTCACGGAAAGAAGTCTTTGGACGATTTCTGCCGCGGCTTCTTTGGAGGGCGAACCAGTCGGTTCCGGGTGAAGACCTACACGGCCAAAGATGTCTTTGTTGGACTCAGCAAGATAGCGCCCTACGACTGGCAGCGCTTTTTCACGCTACGCCTCTCCTCTCACGCCCCTCACGCGCCCCTCGCCGGGCTGGAAACGAGCGGGTGGAGGTTGATTTACGATGCAACACCAAACGACTTTATTGCAGCTAGCCACCCCAACGGCCTTGGCAGCACAATGTACTCCATCGGGCTGGCTGTCTCAGGTGATGGCACAGTGACGGATGTTTTACGGGAAGGACCCTCCGACAAGACGGGGATCGTCCCTGGCGTGGTTATCTCTCGCGTAAACGGGAAGCCGTGGTCACCGGGCGCCTTTCTACAAGCGATAAAGGATACCGCGACATCCTCCACCAAGGTTTGCTTGGATGGCGCGCTTCTTGGCACACAGAAGGCCTATCTGATCAAGTACCAGGGCGGCCTGAAGTACCCACATCTGGAAAGAATTGAAACCGGCCGTGATCGCTTGACGCCTTTACTCAGGCCGCGGGTACGCGAACAGTCACTTGGCTTGAACTTGCCGCAATGAGAACAACTTTGTCTAGTGAAAGGACAACATGCTCAACTGGATAACAATGGTCCGACAGTTCCTCATGTGGCATACATTACTCTGCTTCGGATGTTTCTACGCCAAAGCTCTTCCTACAGCCAAGTGTCCATCAGCGCGCATCGAAGATGAGCTCGCTCAACTTCATTATGACCAAATCGCTTTGGATGTCGCGTGTTTGTCACCCGGCGTCACACGCGACCTCTTTGAGGGCGTCTTGGACAACCGCATGAATCGCGTTCCGGAGTCCTTACGTTTGCTTCGACCCCTGGCTTCCAATAACCAGCTAACGCGCTCGCAAACAGCGGTCGTACTTTCCGTCCTCGCGGATGACAACGCCAAGATATTCGAGTACAGCAAGGCAAGCTACTACTACGACCGTTTGCTCTTACGATACTCGGACCAACTGAACCAAGATGAACTTTCTGGCGACCGCAGTGACGCATCAATCCTGAAACTTCTTCGCAACGAACCAAAGCAGACTATTGACATTGGCGGTATCGTTGACCTTCCGGCCCGCCGAGATCCGCACGGCGTCTATCGGGTCGCCCTTACGGCACATGATGTAACTCGTGATTGGATCATCGACACTGGAGCCGACCACTCGGTCATCTCCGAAAGCTTTGCTAAGGAACTTGGTTTGAAGCTATCAAACCAGACTGCTACGACGCCAGGCTTTAACGGACTCGCAAACACCATACATGTGGCCACCCTAGACCGGCTTCGCATCGGGAATGCGGTTCTGTCGAACATGGTGGTTCTTGTGCTGCCGGATGCGAATCTCTCAGTCTCAACTAAGAACGGCACATATATTATTCCCGCCCTACTCGGTTACCCGGCCTTGCAAGCATTTGGCAGAGTTCGCCTCACAGCAGATCACCACTTTCGTGCTGGGCCTACCCTAGCCGAAAGCGGAGAATCTTCCTCGATGTACATGGACCATGCAAACGTGCTGCTGCTTGGCACTGTCCACAACCAACAACACTTATTCCAGTTGGATACAGGCGCAAATGAAACGGTGCTGTACTCAACCTACTATCGCGACTTCCCAGAGGACTTCGTCGGACCGCTCCGGGCAGGCACGTTCCAGGGTAGCGCGGTAGGAGGGACAGTGGCCGCCCCAGTTGACTACCTCGATAAAGCGGAACTGACGATCGCCGGCCAAGTGGCGGCGATCCCCCACGTTCCAGTTCAGCTCAACGCTTCAAAGGATCCCTCGAGCCGTTATGAGGGCAATCTTGGATGCGACCTGTTCGGTTCTTTCCACAGTGTCACCTTCGATTTTGCCAACTCTCGCCTCTACTTGGGAACACCCACTGCTCAAGAACCTTCATGAAGGCGATTCTCTGAAGTCGGACTCTAAGGTTGAGCCCGGACACCGACAATCCACCTTTAAAGGACTAATTGGATGAGTTTTCGCTCTTTTCTTATCGCTCTAAGCATCTCCTTCGCCAGCTTTGTTTCAGTTGCCAGCGCAAAAGGTCAGAGTGCATGGAATGGAACCTGGCACTTAGACATTGCAAGAAGCAGCGGCGTGGCCAAAGAAGGTGCCCCTGAGGCATACCGCTTCACCCTCGGCCCAGACGATCAAATTTTGTGGGAAATCCCGTCCTTGGGAGAAGTTGTTCGAGGTCGGGTGGGCGGACCTCCGATGATCATTCGGCGTAAGGAACCGACGACTGGCATAACACTATCCGTCAAGCATGACGGTAAATGGGGCCTTTGTTACACGGTGTATCGCAATGGGCAAATAGACGGTGGAGGAAGGATGATGCTGGTAGAGGATGCGGCTGCGTGGGTCGACTTGACATGGTCAGGGGATCATCGTCAACCGGGTCCCTACCTTGTCTATGTAAAAGATCACTCTGTGTCGAAGTAGCCTCTAGCTCCCTCAATCAGATGAACTTGGTCCGACTGATCGAGGATACAGCATTCATCATTTCGTAAGCAGTCTTTGGAGAATATGTCATGCAGATCAGAGGATCGTTACTAGTAATCAGTCTACTATTTTTGATCCAGGTTGCTCGTTCTCAAGATATTACCGTGGCGTCGGCAGCTCACAAAGTCGGTTCCGCTGTAATTGGCACGTGGGGCGTTCAGACAGATGCGATTGATAGAACTATCCGGCCAGGAGATAACTTCTTCCTTTTCGCAGACGGTGCATATGTGAAGTCGATCGTGATTCCGCCTGACCGGGAAAGTGAAGGGATAGCACACCAGATGAATTCGCGGACCCAAATGGCGATTGAAAGTCTGGTTCGGGAAGAAGCTTCCGCGTCCTCACTATCTCCTACGGCGACAAAGGTGGCTGCGCTTTATAAAGCGTACATGGATGAGGACCTCGTCGAAACGCAAGGGACTCATCCGCTCGACGGAGACCTTGGCCGCATCCGGTCAATTCATTCCAAAAGCGAGATGAGTCGACTCATGGGCCAGTCGCTCAGCAGGTTCGGTTCAGCCCTATACTCCGTCCACATCTCGCCAGATGACAAGGACGCCACGAAGTATGCGATCAATCTGCATCAATCAGGCTTAGGCCTTCCGAACCGGGACTATTACATCAAATCGGAGTTTGCGGGAACGATCACGAAGTATCAGTCCTATATAGAGCAAGTCTTGACCCTTATATCCTGGCCTGAGCCTCAAGCAAATGCTGCCCGTATTGTGGCCTTTGAGACGAGCATCGCTCAAGATAGCTGGACCACCAGTGAACAACGTGACCCTGACAAGACCTACAATGTGCTGGACAGGAAAGAGCTTGCACGCGTGACACCGGGCTTCGACTTGGGCCAATTTCTCGATGGTTCAAACATCGGACGAGAAAATCGGTTCCTTGTGAATGAATTGTCAGCGTTCCCAAAGCTATCAAAGACATTTGCTCAGACATCTCTTGGAACTTTGAAGGCATGGGAGGCTTTCCGCGTCGTTGATCAAGCCGCTCCGCTGTTGCCTAAACGGTTTGTAGAGGCAAATTTTCAATTTAGACGGCAAGTGCTTCGGGGACAACAGACCATCGCGCCCAGATCGAAACGTGTGATTCCGATCGAGGATGAAACTCTTGGCGAGGCTGTCGGTCACATCTATGTAGAGCGTTACTTTACCGAAACTTCACGTCTCCAGATGCTCGACTTGGTTGCGAGACTGAAGGAAGCTATGCGGTACCGCATCCAAGGTGCACTCTGGTTATCCGATTCGGCGCGACGGGAGGCTTTAAAGAAGCTGAGTGTGATGAGTGTAGGCATTGGCGGGCCTGATCATTGGAAGGCTTTTGCATTTCAGGTATTGCCTACAGATCTGTACGGGGACGTAGAGCGCGGGAGAATTTGGCAATATGGTGAGGACATAAAGTCGTTACACGGTCCTGTGGATCGTCAGAAATGGGGTCTACTGCCTCAGTCGAATGAGTCCGAGTACAACCCCTTACTCAATCGCATCAGTTTCCCCGCGGCGGTTCTGCAACCTCCCTTTTTTGATCCGAACGCTGACCCTGCGGTGAACTATGGTGCAATTGGTCTCGTGATCGGCCATGAGCTTACACACGGGTTTGACGACGAAGGACGCAAAGTTGACAGCTCTGGGAATTTGCGAAACTGGTGGACTCCGGAGGATGCCCAGCGGTTCAATTCCCAAGCGCAAGAGATAGCAAAGCAATATTCGGAATTTGAGCCGCTACCCGGTATGCATGTTAACGGCTCAGCAACCTTGGGAGAGGATCTTGCTGACACGGGGGGACTTGCTTTGGCGCTTGACGCCTATCACTCTTATCTCGGGGGACAGGATGCGCCGATGTTGGATGGCTTTACCGGTGATCAGCGCTTCTTCTTGAGTTGCGCTCAAGTTTGGGCCAGCAAGGTTCGGACCGATGCACTTCGCGAAGAGCTTGTGAGTGATCCGCATCCACCCGGCGAGGTTCGCGTAAACGGTGAAGTTCGCAACAGTGACGCGTGGTATTCCGCGTTTCACATCGAGCCAGGAGACAAACTGTATATCGATCCGAAAAAGAGAGTTCATCTTTGGTAAGCAAAACAGTCCGTGTAGTTCGCTTCGTTAGACGCAACGCCGATCAACAAGCGGTTCGCCGTGTAAGGCAACGGTATCTTTTGGGTGGCCGCTTGCCTGGATTTTCTGACTGAACGATCACGATGAACATGTGTACATTTCAGCATGGATCGTTCGCGTTGATTGACCTATCCTGCATTGAGGACAGATTAATTATGGATACGCTTACAACGTTACGGGGATGGCTGGCAGGGCATTCGATATTGGCCGCAGGTGTTTGGGTCCAACTCGGGTTGGCGATGTTGGCTCTGATTGCGATGCCCTTCGACAGCAGACAGATTCTAGGAATCAATCCGTGGATAAAGCCGCTCAAGTTCGATTTGTCTGTGCTCATACTGTTGGTTACGATTGCGGTGTTCCTAAACGGATTCACCCGGTTTGAAACCGCTCGGTGGTGGATCGCCTGCGGTATTGCCATTGCGCTTACGTTGGAGAACTGCGTGATTTCGTTGCAAGCGCTCCGTGGAGTGCGTTCTCATATGAACTATTCGACTCCCCTGGATGCGAGGTTATTCATGTTCATGGGGCTGATGGCAATCATTGCCACAATATCTGTCGCACTAACACTAGCGCTAACCTTCATGGAACGACCAGCCTGGCCGCTCGCCGTGACATGGGGTGTTCGACTAGGCTTGCTGATGTTCTTAGCCGGTAGCGTTGAGGGTGTGTTGATGATCGTACGCGCTGGACACACGGTCGGTGCGGCTGACGGGCTTGCAGGTTTGCCCTTCCTCAACTGGAGCCGAAAATACGGAGACCTCCGAATCGCGCACTTCTTTGCACTTCATGCTGTGCAGGCATTCCCGTTGCTGGGTTATGTCACAAGTCGGACATCGTTAGATCAGCGGATTCAAATCCTCATTGTCTTCGTCGGCTCCGTGCTCTACACAGCCTGCGTCTGGCTACTTTTTCGCCAAGCTTTGGCAGGTCGACCCTTCGTTGCTTAGTCCGCTGTTATGCGTTGCGACAGAACCTGCGACTAGATTGATCGAAGAGGACAGCATGACCCCTGATTTCTTATTTCGTGCCGGCAATCAAGTTGCTATTGTTGGCTGGCTTGCTCTGATCTTCGCCGGACGTCTCCGAATCGTATCTGCTGTACTTTGCAAGTACGTTCTCCCGGGTTTGATCGCAGCCGTTTACGCGATTCTGGTGATAACGCATTGGAGCGGGCATCAAGGCGGCTTTGACTCCATCCAGTCGGTTCATCGGCTCTTTGGCGACCCTTGGCTCCTGACTGCGGGTTGGTTGCATTACCTCGCCTCGGATCTTTTCGTAGGAGCTTAGGAGGTTCGCAATGCGCAACGATCCGGCATTTCGCGCTGGTTGCTCATTCCCTGCCTAGTGGCGACCTTCCTCTTCGGGCCGATCGGCTTTTTGCTCTTTCTATTGCTGAGAGCGGTACGATCCAGCACAGCTGCCGCAAAAGAGCCCTCATAGCTTCCAATCGCAGATGATCGAGATTCGCGTATCGTCTCGAAATGCGTCTTTCTGGGTCATCGGGGAACACAAGGCATGGAATAGTCCCGCAAAACCTCTGGCTGCCCGCCCTCATCTCTGGTGATCTTGGCATCTAGAGATGGATGAAGGCTGAGTCGCGACGAAAACACAGTTCCGTCACTAAACTCTATGCAAATTTCGGGACCATCGTTCCCGTCTTCATATAGGGTGAAGGCACTTACAACTTTACCAATCAGCTCTTGACAAAGCACCACGTGAATCTCCAATGATCAAGATGTGGGTTCCGTTCAGACAAAAAGCGTCTGCGGTGCGCCCCCGCAAACTGCCCTTTTAACCCCAGGTCGGGGAGTTGGAAAACCGACAGTACGCGGTTCCTGTGACCTTTAGCTTTAGGGGCCTGGACATTCGTCACAGGCTCCCCGACGTAAAGGCAAGGGATATCCGTCGCACGCCCTTTGGCGTGCGCGCTCGTACTGTCGGGGTTTCCACACCCCAGGGCGGCGCGTAACCGCCCCGCTCAATCATTTCGAAATGTGATAGAAAAAGCAAGCAAAACGCACACAGGCTCTTCCTGGGTCTGCAGATCGTTACGAGGCACTCCTTAGGGCCGGATACATCAATGAAAGCATTGGGATGGCCAGAAGGTTGCTGCAACACCATGTGCTTCGCATCTTTATCGAAGCTCGCGTTTCGCTTAGTCGGGCTGCGACGCTTGGGCTCGGATGATCACTGTAGACTGAGAGAGTTCAGGTCAAATCGCTTCCGGGTGATTTGTTAAACGGGAAGCTGGTGCGAATCCAGCGCTGTCCCGCAGCGGTGATGGGAACGAAACCTTGCACGGCTATCAAGCCACGCACTGTCTCAACGAGATGGGAAGCGGCAACGGAGTAGGCAGCCCAGAGTCCGAAGACCGGCCTGGCACCACCGCCACGGAAACGCTGAGCGTTGACCGTGGGTGCGCTTGAGAATGCCGTTCTCGTGGACTGGACCGGTAGACAACGCCTATTCCTGCGCATGCGCAGGGATCGGCCTGCGCATAGGTGGTTCTTTCGTTTCATCGGAGAGAGCCAAAATGAACCCAACTAACTCAACGTGTCAGCCCAAACAAGTGTTCACAACAGCAAACCTCGGCTTTCCAAGAATGGGCCGTCGGCGCGAGTTGAAATTCGCGCTAGAGGGATACTGGTCAGGTAAGCGGACAAGGCAGGAACTACTTGAAACTGCCGCCGCTTTGCGTAAGGAACACTGGACATTGCAGCAACTCGCTGGCCTCACTTTCATCCCTTCGAACGACTTCTCGCTGTACGATCACGTGCTGGATGCTCTCGTGCTCATTGGCGCGACACCGGAGCGGTTTGGAAGTGAACCGGTCACGCTAGACCGCTACTTCGCCATGGCACGCAACAGCCAGGAGCAGACGGCGATGGAGATGACAAAGTGGTTCGACACCAACTATCACTATTTGGTTCCAGAGTGGTCTGCGGGCGTTTCCTTCCAGGTAGACCTAAGCAAACTCATAGCCGAGATCCGCGAGGCCAGGGCCGTTGGCCTGGAAACCCGTCCGGTCCTCATCGGGCCGATGACCCTCTTGTTACTCGGCAAAGGCGTAGAGGGCTTTCAGCCACTTTCCCTCGTCCCCAAGTTGATCACGGCCTACAACGAAGTATTGCAGGCACTCGTCAAGGAAGGTGTGGGATGGGTTCAGATCGATGAGCCCATGCTGGTGACTGATTTGGATGCGGCTACTACGAAAGCCTATAGACGGGTGTACCAAGAGCTGGTCAAACAACCCTTGAAGCTAATGTTGACAACCTACTTCGGCGGGTTAGGTGAAAACTTAGCACTCGCTGTCGATCTCGGCACAACTGGACTTCACATCGACATCATTCGGGCACCGTCGGAACTAAAGGGGGTATTGGATGCTTTAAAACCTGACCAGTACCTCAGCCTTGGGTGCGTCGAGGGCAGAAACGTCTGGCTTAGCGATTTTTCCGCAGTTGCAGAATATATCGGCGAGGCATGTAACAAACTCGGAGACGATCGGATCCTTCTCGCTCCTTCTTGTTCGCTTCTTCACGTCCCCCATGACCTGCGCAGCGAGACCGGGCTTGAGCCCCGCATAAGGGGATGGCTTCGCTTTGCCGAGGAGAAGATAGCCGAAGTTGTCGCCATAGCGACCAACGACTGTTCCGCATTCGAGAGCAACGCTACCGCAGTCCATGATCGCGTTACCGCGGACTCATCGACGAATCCAGAGGTCCGTGCCAGACTCGCCGCCCTTCTCGAAAGAGACTTCAAGCGCGACTCTCCCTACACCCACAGATCATTTGTGCAGCAGATGGAACTTGGTCTACCTCTGTTTCCTACGACCACGATCGGTTCGTTCCCGCAGACAGTTGAGTTGCGCAGGCATCGCGCTGCTTACAAGAACGGGCAGGAAACGCAAGACCAATATGACGCATTTCTCCGAGACCAAATCACGGATTGCGTTCGCGAGCAGGAGCGACTAGGGCTGAACGTTCTTGTGCATGGTGAGTTTGAACGCAACGACATGGTTGAGTACTTTGCGGAGTTCCTTGAAGGCTTCGCTTTTACCGACAATGGGTGGGTGCAGAGCTACGGCTGCCGTTGCGTTAAGCCCCCAATTATTTTCGGAGACGTGTCTCGTCCCGCGCCCATAACCCTGAAGTGGACGAACTACGCGCGCGCACTCACCTCAAGTCCGATGAAAGGCATGTTGACTGGGCCGATAACTGTGTTGCAATGGTCATTCGTTCGCAACGACATCCCCCGCCAGGAGACAGCATGGCAGATTGGCCTTGCCCTGCGCGACGAAGTTCGCGATCTTGAAGCATCGGGTATCCACATTATTCAGGTCGACGAGCCGGCTCTACGCGAAGGCCTGCCGTTACGGAAGGCAGATTGGGCTCGCTACCTCGACTGGTCTGTGAAGGCATTCAAGCTGACAACGAGCAGCGTAAGCGACGGAACCCAGATTCACACTCACATGTGCTACTGCGAATTCGACGACATTCTCCCAGCTATAGCCGCGCTCGATGCCGATGTAATCTCCATGGAAACTGCACGTTCCCGTATGGCTCTATTGGACTCATTTCGCGTGGGTGGTTATCCCAACGCGATAGGCCCCGGAGTCTATGACATTCACTCGCCTCGCGTTCCATCCGTTGCAGAGATGCGGGAGCTCTTGGATTTGGCTCTAGAAGTATTCCAGCCTGGGCAACTGTGGGTAAACCCTGATTGCGGCCTTAAGACCAGAGGCTGGAAAGACACGCTTTTAGCTCTTGAGCACATGTGCGCAGCTTCTCAGGAACTTCGAAAACGCTTCACAGCATAGTGATAGGAGCGATGACTCAAGGCGGCACGCTTGGCTCATCGCTCCTGTTTTGGCTGTGCGAAGAAGTGACTGTAAGAGGCTTGCAGCATCAGTGGAATAGGCAAGTCGAAACCCAGTGTCCATGAACATTGCGCACTCATGATGAGTTCATCGAGATTCATAAAAAGCGTAATATCCACAACATCTTGTGGCATCGCGGGGCGAAGGCGGGATATAGTGAGGCTATTCCACGGTCCCTCGGGTTCGCGCCCAGGGGTTAAAAGGGAATCCGGTGTGAATCCGGAACTGCCCCGCAGCGGTAAGCAGGTACGAACGCCGACGATGACACTGGATTGCAACTGATCTGGGAAGTCCGGTAAGTAGGATTGAACCTGCAGAGTCCGAAGACCTGCCATGGAACGATATGCTGGCGCCTCCGAGGGGGGGCGAGGTGGCAGTGGCTTCGTTCCGCGTCTGGGCACTCGCCCGCCGTCGTTCGTTCTTCTGTTTCTTCGCACTACTTTTTGAGGCCAAGGAGATGCTCCATGGCCGCTTCCGTCCTTCCCAATCTCGACCTTTCGTTACGTGTACCTTCCTCTTCGCTCGGTAGCTCTGCGACCGTGGGCACGCCTGCGTGCTTTCAAGTGATCCGCCGCAGTGGCGAGCTCTCCAGCTTTGATGAGAGCAAGATCTCAAACGCCATTACAAAGGCGTTCATCGCTGTCGAGGGAGCGGGCGCGACGGGCTCGCGGCGCATCCACGATGCTGTCGAGGAATTGACGCGGCAGATTGTGGAGGCGCTCAGCCGTCGTGCGGATAGATCCCGCGCGCTGCACATAGAAGATATTCAGGACCAGGTAGAGCTTGCCCTCATGCGCTCGGGCGAGCATAAGGTTGCGCGCGCGTATGTGCTCTATCGTGCAGAGCGTTCCGAGCAGCGCCGGCTGCGGGTGGACGTGGTTCAGCAGTCCGTACCCGTGCTTCGTGTACGTCTGGCGAGCGGAGAGATGTCGCCGCTCGATGAGTCCCGTCTGCAGCGCGAACTAGACCTGGCCTGCGAGGGTCTCGACGGTGTCAGCTCCGCCGCGGTGATGTTGGAGGTGCGGCGCAATCTCTACGACGGCATTTTGGAGCACGAAGTAGGTCTGGCGCAGACAATGTCTGCACGCACGCTCATCGAGCAAGAGCCCAACTATGCGTACGTCAGCGCTCGGCTGCTGATCAACATTCTGCGCGATGAGGCGTTGAGCTACCTGATGCCGGAAGCTACGGTGCCCATGCGACAGGCCGTGACGATCGACTACGTTACGTATTTCCCGGTTTACATTCGCCGCGCAATCCAGCACGAGTTGGTCGATAAGGAACTCGGCTTATTCGATTTGCCGCGTCTCGCCGCCACACTCGATGCGTCGCGCGACGGCAACTTCCAGTTCCTCGGGTTGCAGACGTTATATGACCGCTACTTTCTACACGAGGGTGGCGTACGCATAGAGCTGCCACAGGCCTTCTTTATGCGCGTGGCTATGGGTCTCGCTCTCCGTGAAATCGATCGCGAAGCGCGTGCGATCGAGTTCTATCAGCTGCTTTCGAGCTTTGACTTCATGTGTTCGACGCCGACGTTGTTCAACGCTGGCACACTGCGTCCGCAGCTTTCGTCATGCTTCCTCACGACGATCGAGGACGATCTCGCGGGCATCTTCAAGGCTGTCAAGGACAATGCTCTGCTATCGAAATACGCCGGTGGCCTTGGTAACGACTGGTCGAGCGTGCGCGGACTTGGCTCGCACATTAAAGGTACGAACGGGCAATCGCAAGGACTGGTGCCCTTCCTCAAAGTGGCCAACGATACCGCCATTGCAGTGAACCAAGGCGGTAAGCGCAAGGGTGCGGTCTGTGGCTACCTCGAGACCTGGCACATCGACATCGAGGAGTTTCTCGACCTGCGCAAGAACACAGGCGATGATCGCCGCCGCACTCACGATATGAACACTGCGAACTGGGTGCCGGACCTTTTCATGCAGCGCGTGGAAGAGGACGAAAGCTGGACACTCTTTTCTCCGGATGAGACTCCTGACCTGCACGACCTCTACGGCCGCCCTTTTGCGGAGCGCTACGCCTTTTACGAGGCGAAGGCTGCGCGCAACGAGATGCGCGTAACCCGCACTGTGAAGGCCGTGGAACTCTGGCGCAAGATGCTCACCATGATCTTTGAAACAGGACACCCATGGGTGACGTTCAAGGACCCCTGTAATTTGCGGTCGCCTCAACAGCACGTTGGTGTCGTGCATTCTTCGAATCTCTGCACCGAGATCACGCTCAATACCTCTGCGAAAGAGATTGCCGTCTGCAACCTAGGTTCAGTCAACCTTGCCAACCATATGACGGACCAAGGGTTGGATCATGGACGGCTTCGCCGAACGGTAAAGACTGCGATGCGGATGCTCGACAACGTAATCGACGTCAATTTCTACACCGTGCCCGAAGCGCGCGTCTCGAACCTGCGGCACCGTCCGGTAGGCCTCGGAGTCATGGGGTATCAGGATGCGCTTTATAGGATGCGCATACCATTCACATCAGCTGAAGCCGTTCGATTCGCCGATGAGAGTATGGAGTGCGTCAGCTATGAGGCGATCTCCGCTTCTGTCGATCTCGCTGAAGAGCGTGGTCGCTATGCCAGCTTCCAAGGCTCATTGTGGTCGCAGGGCGTACTTCCTATCGATTCCGTTGACCTGCTGCAGGCAAATCGCGATGACACACTCACCGTTGATCGCTCCTCTACGCTCGACTGGGCGGCACTGCGCACCCGGGTCATTACTTCGGGTATGCGCAACTCCAATACGTTGGCGATCGCTCCAACGGCGACGATATCCAATATCTGCGGCGTCACGCAGTCCATCGAACCGACCTATCAGAATCTCTTTGTGAAATCGAACATGAGCGGCGACTTCACGGTGGTGAATGCGTCGCTGGTGAAGGACCTGAAGGCGCGCGGACTTTGGGACGATGTCATGATCTCGGACCTGAAGTACTTCGACGGTTCGCTGGGCTCAATTGATCGAGTGCCTGAGGAGCTCAAGCGACTCTATGCAACTTCGTTTGAGGTGGACCCGACGTGGCTGATTCAGGCCGCGGCCTGCCGACAAAAGTGGATTGACCAAGCGCAGTCTCTGAACCTGTATATTGACCAGCCCAGCGGTCGCAAGCTCGATGCGCTCTATCGCGAGGCCTGGCACGCCGGTTTGAAGACCACCTACTACCTGCGCTCTCGGTCAGCTACGCATGTCGAGAAGTCCACCGTGAAGCGGACGGACGGCAAGCTCAACGCGGTGGCTGTCACCGCTCAACCGGCTGTCTGCGATCTGACAGACCCCACTTGCGAAGCCTGCCAGTAGGCAGAGAAGGATTTACCACATGCCCATGCTCGATTGGAACGACACCGCCGCACAGTCCGCTAGCGTACCAGTGCCATTGCTACTAGATCAGCCCGCGCTTGCCATCTCTGCCAACGTGACCGAAGACACGCCAATTGAACGCGGCGGCGCACGTGTTCGCGTTGACGATAAGGCTATGATCAATTGCCGCGCAGATGTGAACCAGCTGCTGCCACTGAAGTATCGGTGGGCATGGGAAAAGTACCTTTCCGGTTGCAACAACCACTGGATGCCGACTGAGGTTTCCATGCAGGCTGACATTGCCCTTTGGAAGACTTCCAGCGGCCTCACCGTCGATGAGCGCCGTGCGATCAAACGCAACCTCGGCTTCTTTGCCGCATCCGAATCGCTGGTTGCCAATAATATTGTGCTCGCGGTCTATCGGCACCTTACCAACCCTGAGTGCCGCCAATACCTATTGCGCCAAGCCTTTGAAGAGGCAGTACATACCCACACCTTCCAATACATCGTTGAAAGCCTCGGGCTCGACGAGGGTGAGCTCTTCAACATGTATCGTGAGGTTCCGTCAATCACTGAGAAAGCGGCATGGGCGATCAAGTACACGCAGTCACTCTCCGACCCGCATTTCGAGACTGGAACGGAGGCAAACAACCGTGCGTTCCTGCGCGATCTTATCGCTTTCTATGTTGTCTTTGAAGGCATGTGGTTTTACACCGGCTTCGCACAAATCCTCTCGCTGGGTCGTCGCAACAAGATGGTCGGCATCGCGGAGCAGTATCAGTACATCCTGCGCGATGAGAGCATCCACCTCAACTTTGGCATCGACGTCATCAATCAGATCAAGGCTGAGAATCCAAGCCTCTGGAGTGGTGACTTTCAGGCCGAGGTCAGTGACATGCTACGCTCAGCCGCCGAACTCGAGGCCGCATACGGCCGCGATACGATGCCGAACGGGTTCCTCGGCCTAGGGCCTGGGCTTTGCGAGCAATATATGCACTTTATTGCCAACCGCCGCTGCGCTCAAATTGGCCTCGCTTCCGTCTTTGCCGAAACCGAGAATCCATTTCCGTGGATGAGCGAAGCGATGGACTTGAAAAAGGAAAAAAACTTCTTCGAAACGAGAGTCACCGAGTACCAGACTGGGGGATCTCTCGGATGGGAATAGACCTTTATACGATGAAAGCGGGTAGGCGGCGCGAAATGCTCTTTATTTACGCCTTCGCGGCGACAAAGATGGTACCTGTCAAACGTGCCGTGAAGCATTGACAGCGCACACTTGGACTTTCTGGTGGTCTCTGCGGGAAAACGCGTTTCCTCATTGCGTGAAGCCGGGGCCATTCGGATTTTGCAACTACCGTTACCGCGCAACTTGCCCACGAACCGCGTAGCGAAGCCGATGCAATTTCCAGTCTTTCGAGGCTTGTCTGCGACCAGTCTTTTCGTTGTTACGCCTAATGTCACTGGCTTTCTATCTTTGACAGCGGCTTACTTCTTGATAAGGCCTGGAATCCTCGCCACATCACTTCTATGTGCCTCTGCACGACTGCATCGCTCGATGCTGGGCTGATGACTGCGCATTGGCTGATCAGAATGTGCGTTGTGCCGAACAGCGAGGTCCACCAAGTATTGGCGTCGAGCGTCCGCGTCTTCGCGCTGAGGCCAACTGCTTTGGAGCAGGTGATAAACGCCTTCATCAGACGCTCGAAGAGAGAACGGCCGATGGCGTCGAACGGTTCACTGGTTCCGGGATTGTGACTGAGTGGGCCTGAGAATACGACTTGGAAATGATGCGGATGCGCCAGGCCGAAGCGCACAAACCCGAGCGAGACAGCGAGCAATTGGGCCTCGGGGCCTTGCGCTCGGCTCTGCTGTTTATCGAGCTCGACGATGAGATCGGCAAAGGTTTCTTTACAGATTTCTGCAAGAAGCGTCGCTTTGTCTGGAAAGTAGCGGTAGAGCGCAGCATGCGCATAGCCGAGCTTTTCCGCGATAGCCCGCAGCGTGACGTTCTCGTATCCGCGCTCTGAAAAGAGCTGGCTGGCGGTGTCGATGATCTGCTGCCTGCGATCGGAACGGCGCTCCGCTGCGCGGCTGGATGATTTCACCTGCATGATCTAACGATAGCCCACAAACGCCGCGCAGTGAACAGTGGTCATGAAATTAGTGACCACTGGTAACAAAGCATGGTATGGTCATCCTTATAGGTTGGTCGGGACATCAGGAGGCATCGATGGAAGAGCACAAGATAGTGATTGCGGGAGCGACGGGTAACTTAGGTGGCCGCATCGCACGAGAGTTGCGGAGTCGAGGTGCCTCCGTCCGTGCTCTGGTGCGGCCGGGAACGAGCGCGGAGAGACTGGCAAAGCTGCGTGAGCTGGGTGTCGAGATCGCCGAAGTCCATCTGGACGCTCGCGCGGAGCTGGCGCGGGCATGTCAAGGTGCCACCTGCGTCGTCTCTGCTTTGCTTGGCCTCGAATCGATCCTGCTGGACGCGCAAGGCGCGCTGCTCGACGCTGCGGTCGAGGCTGGCGTACCGCGCTTCATTCCGTCCGACTACGCGATGGACTTTACCAAACTTGCTCCGGGGTTGAACCGGAACTTCGATCTGCATCGCGCATTTCGCGAACGGCTGCTGCAAGCGCCGATTCGGACGACAGCGGTGCTGAATGGTGCGTTCATGAACCTGCTTACGGGCGGGGCCCCGCTGGTCCTCTTCAAGATCCATCGGGTACTGTACTGGGGTGACAACCCGGAGCAGAAACTCGATTTCACCACGATGGACGACACAGCGGCTTACACCGCAGAAGTGGCCCTCGACCCAACGGCACCGGCCATTCTGCGGATCGCTGGGGAGCAGATCAGCGCGGCGGGGTTGGCGAGGGCTGCCAGCGAAGTGACGGGCAATCGATTCCATTTGCTTCGCGGCGGCGGCCTTGGTCGGTTGGCGAAGATCATCGCGGTCACAAAGGCGCTGACGCCGAAGTCGGAGGCACCCTTCCCGGTGTGGCAGGGGATGCAATACCTCTATTGCATGTTTGAGGGTAGCGGCATGTTGAAGCCACTGGACAATGCACGTTATCCAAACCTGCATTGGACCGGCGTGCGATCAGTGCTCCAGCAGGCGGAGTAGTTCATCGCCGAAAGAGAGCAATCGGCAAGGAGGCCACATGGCGACTGTATTGATGACGGGCGGGCATTCCGGGATTGGACTTACAGGGGCAAAGACTCTGGCACAGCGGTACGGCTGCGACCTGATCCTCGCCGGCCGCAACCTGGAGCGCGTGAAAAAGGGCGCAGAACAACTGCGGGCTGAGACGGGGGGGCGAATTGAGGTCCTGCCCTTGGATCTGAATTCGTTCCAGTCGGTGCGCGACGGCGCAGCTCAGTGCAAGGCGATGCTGCAGGCGCGAGGGGAGCGGCTCGACGGCATCGTCTGCAACGCGGGCGCGCAGTCGAACGGCCCGGCGAGGTATACGGTGGACGGCTATGAGGAGACGTTCGCGGGCAACTGCCTGGGTCACTTTCTTCTTGTCAACCTGCTGCTCGATTCGGTCACGCCAACAGCCCGTATCGTCTGGACCGCCAGCGGAACGCATGACCCTGCGCTGATGGACGGAAAGTCGGTGGGCAAGGCAGCGGAGCCAGATGCTTATGCGCTGGCGCGGCAAGGGCTCGATGGCGAAGCCATCTCCGGTGGCCGCCGCTATGCAACCTCCAAGCTGTGCATCATCCTGTATGCCTACGAGTTGGATAGGCGGCTGCGAAAGGCCGGAGCCACGGTCTCTTCTATCGTTTACGATCCTGGCTTTTTGCCGGACTTTGGCATGGGGCTCGGAGCGCCTGCCATCTTCCGCACGTCTCTCGTGAAGTTCATCCTGAAAACGCTGGGCATGACCATGGGGCAGATGCCGCTTTCGGGCGAGGCGCTGGGAATACTTTGCCGGGACGCAGCGTTTGCCGACGCATCCGGCAAGTACTTTCACTCAAAAAATGGCGTACTCAGCGAAACGAGGTCTTCGGTAGCGTCTTACAAGGAGGCGGTGGCCACGAAGCTTTGGAGAGCTTCAGAAGATCTGGTCAGCATGACCGCCATCGAACGATGCATCGCGTTGACGCGGTGAAATGTAGCGGGCCACCGCTACAGGTGTAGAAGAAGCGAAGCGCTATAAACAAGAACGTTGCTTATCCTCTCGCCCCGCCGCAGGCAGTAAAGGGGAAGGTGCAGGAGGGGGAACGTCTCCTGCTCTCTGAGGGGAGGGGTGCAGGGGAAGGAACGGCTCCGCCGCCTTTGATTTCAATTAGAAAGAGGGAGCCTTTCGGCTCCCTCTAGCGGTTCAGGCTGCAATCCTCTGCTTCGGCTCTTTGCGCTTCTTGATGAACGCCTTCTTCACGGGCTTTGCAGGTGCCTTGATGGTCGCGGCCTTCTTTGGCTTTGGTCGCTTCGGCTTGTTGGCGAGTTTGGGTGAGAAGACGTTCTCGGCTTCCGTGAGGAAGTCAAACTCACCTTCGCGGGGGATGCCGCGATGTCCGGCGAGGCCAAGCCGAATGGCAAAACCAGTCAGACCGTCGTCTGCAACGGCGTCGATGGCGGACAGTAGAACCTCCTCGGCGGTTCTCTGTTGATTTTCGTTCTCCCCTGCGAGGTCATCGGCCAAATCATCGGCGAAGGTGTAGGGGTCAAGGTTGACGATGGCCCGAAGCAAGACGCGCAACTGTGCGGGGTTGAATGCTGCGGGGGCGTTCGCGACGATACGCTCGAACATGGCTTCGCGACTCTTCCGCAATTCCTCGCGGCGGGTCTGTTCGGCCTCATACTCCTGCTGCTCTTGCTCGAACTGGTGTTTACGCTGCTCCTCCCTGCGCTGCTGCTCTTCCTCATGCTCCGCTCGGCGCTGCTCGAAGTCTGCCTGACGCTCGGCGGCTTCCTCCTCCGTCTCGGCCTCTGGTGCGGGTGCCATCATCGGAGCAGGGTTGGCGGCTGCTTCGGCTGCAGCTTGTGTGTCATGCACGGGGCAATGTTTGTCGGTGCAAACGGTCAGCTTGCGGCCAAGCTGCTTGCCGTAGACGACGATGGCAGGTTTGGCGGCTTCGCACGGCATCACTGGTTCCGCGTCCGGGTTGTCGATCACGCCCTCCAGCTCCCGAATGTGGCCGCGCTGCACGGCTCCGGGTCGCTGTTCCTTGGGATTGCGCCAGCCGTTCTCGATCTGAACGAGGCCGGGATGGGCTGCGATCTCTCGGTCAAGGAATGCCTCGACCTTGCCGTGGTAGCAAGCCGAGTCGAGGCATTATGTGGAATCAGGGCAACTGGCAAGTGTTTTCCGCTGGCCCGCCGCCGCCGCGCTCCCCGCGTGAGGCGTTGATGCCGTGACGACGGGCTGTGCCGCAGGTCTAGAAACAGTGATCTGTACAAGACCGGAGCCGATCTGCCGCTGAGTGGGACCTGCAGGCGTGGGGACATCGGCGAGCTTGAGGAGGAGCTTTTCATAGGCTGCGACGCCTTCTTCTACTGCGGCCTGTTCGGCCTCACCAAGTGGAATCTCCTGAAGTAATCTCAGCAAGTGCTGCTTGCCTTCGAGCAGAAGTGCTGCGGTCGATTGCTTCGGCATGTAGAAGTCGCACTTGGCACAAGCCATGCGGTGCGGGCACTGCTCAAAGAAGTCATAGGTGCAGTAGCCATGTCCGAGGTCATAGAACTTCCATGGTTCAGTTGAGGTGATCCCAGCACGGACGGCGTCCTGGTCGATCAGTACCTCGATAGCACGCAGGTTGCGTGCAAAGTATCCAGCATCAGCGTATGACTTGGCCATCTTCAGAGGCGTAATCTTCGCATAATGCTGAGTGGCTGACGGACTCGAGTGCCCGAGCCACTCCTGCAGTTCGAAGAGGGTCATCGGCTCCTTCGCGTTGAAGAGCTGCGAAGCGATGGTGGAACGTGCTCGATGCGTCGTAATGTTGCCGCGCACATCGGCTAGCGGCACGCCGGCCTTGGCGCAGAGCGCGGGGATGAGGGCGTTGTTCAGATAGGACTTGCCAACGCCTGTGAGCCTGACCATGAAGAGAAAGTCCACAAACTCTCCGGTCTTCCAGTCGGCCCGCTTTGCACCCTGCGGACGCACCTTCTCCCAGGCTGCGATGGCATCTCCGACGATGCGATCCACCGGCTTCGTGAAGGCTGTTGCGGTCTTGTTGACCGGCACATCGAGCAGGCAGACCGCATCGGCGGCGAGCATGTCGCCCGTACCAGGAACCATGACTTGCTCGCGCTGCCAGCGTATGCAGCCGACTCGCAGTCTGAGAATCTCGTTGTTGCGAAGTCCAGCGAAAAGCCAGATCGTCGCGAGTGCCCGGCACAACTCTATGGGATAACTGTTGGGTCGAAAGTTCCCTCGATGGGCCGGGCCACGACGGGGAAGATCGTCGGGAACGAGGTTGAGGCCTGCCCAGACGAGCTTGGCCCAGACATCGTCGGCGATGACCCGCGGGTTGGGGCCGATCAAAGCGGCAAGACTCTTCGGTATGGTCAGATGCCGCATGGGATCGAACCGTCGCGGGATCAGGTCCCACTCCTGAAGATCGCGAAAGAAGATGCGCAGCGTGGAGATGCGGCTCGCGCGAGTGCTTGGGGCGAGTATCTTGCCTCGGCTTCTAATATGGACGGGATCGATGCTTCCCCAGTCTCCACCATGCCACTGACAGACGACGGAGATGAGTTCCGCTGCAAGATCGCGAGTCCAATCGCCTGGTGATAGAACCGTTGGATGTACATGACCGAGCCAACGGCCCACGTTGAGCAGGAAGTAATAGCTCTGGGTTCTGGAGCTTCTCGCATACGTGGATCGATCAAACCAGAGACGGCAGAGGCGCGCCCACTCAGGCGGCACGCCGAGAGTAAGGGCGGGCGAAGACTTCTTGTCGGGAACTGGTCGATGGATCTCAAGAGCCTCTGGAACAGTTCCCATGCTGGCCAGCACGCGGGAGAAAGCCACGATGGAATAGCTGCCAATGCGCGGTGGCTTGCGGGCGATCACCGTCTTCAAATGCTCCAACGTGAGCTGGTCGAGATGGGGCGAGCGGATGAAAAGGAGCGTCTCGAAGACAGTCCGCATGATGCGATCGCTCATGCCGTGCTTGATGTATCCCCACTCCAGAAGCAAGGCGAAGACACGGTCGGAGACAGTCTTCATGTAATCGCGTCCAAATACCTTGCGCGCAAGGCACCCGTAAACGACATGGTCGCACTTGAGACGGTGTAGGTCAGCAAAGTCACAAAGCAGATAAGCGATGGCGACGATGTGCTGACGCTCCATCCTTCTCCGCTCGATGGAATCGATCCACTCTTCAGTGGTCCATCCCCAGAAGGAACGCCTGCGCTCAGCCATCTCACGCAGGAAGAACAGCAGCACATACTTGCGATGGTTGGTCTTGATGCCCGTATAGTCGAGCGCATCGTTCAGCGGCTGCACCAGCCGGTTGAGCGACGGACCAAAGTCCATCGTTCGCCCGTATCTGTAAAAGCGATACGCCTCCGCATAGCGTGTCAACAGGTCCTCTTCGCTCGCGGTGAGCGTGAAACTACGGTCGTATCGGTCGAGACCGATCGGCCAGGTCCAGGGTCCGTCGTCTGCCTTCTTAGGCATCTCCTTCTCTGGTCCCCACTGGGCACGGGCTCCGCTCTGAAAGAGCGATGCGCGCTGTTCGACGGTCAGGGTGTCAACCCAACGCCCGATGTTGTTGTGCCATGGCTGTCCATCCTTCCTTACTCGCTTGACTGTCACTGGGCAACCTCCGCAAGCATCTGAACTCGGCGGGCGTGGATCTGAGCCATGCTAGCCGCGAGCTTCAGGGAAAGATCGCGGCCACTGAGATGGATATAGAGCAGCGTGGTCTGCACGCTGCGATGCCCGGCAAACGTTGCAATCTCGTGGATATCCCAACCCGCATGGGCGAGATCGGTCAGACAAAGATGACGAAGTGTGTGCGTTGAGAACCGTTCGACGCCAGCTCTGCGTGCAATATGGAGTACGGTCTTCGACCAACTCCATATCGAGATGGGTTCGCCATAGTTACGGCGTGACTCGGAGAGAAAGAGCGGCCCACGCTTGTTGCCGAAGGTCCTGCGATGTTCGAGATAGAGGACAAGCAACTCGCCGCTCGATGCGGAATAAGGAAGAGTGCGCTCGCGGCGTCCCTTCGTCCTCTCGGCTCGAATCTTGAGCAGGCGTCTCGAAGGGTCGATGTCGGTACTCTGGAGACTGCAAAGCTCTTCGCGGCGGAGTCCAGCGTCATACGCAAATGCGAGCATCGTCCTGTTACGGATGGACTCCTGTCGTGCCGCCGCAAGAATGCGGTGCCAGTCTTCCTCGTTCGGAATCCAGGGCAGCTTGTGATGGCGTGCAACCATCGCCCGTCCGCTACTGGTCTGTGCGGCTGGGTTGTTGGAACGTGTTCCTTCTTCCATCAAATATCCATGGAACAAACGAACAACAGTTAGTAGCTGCTGTATCGTTGCGTTCGCGAGAATAACCTCGCCTCCTTGCAACGCAGCGAGATAAAGTCCCACATCCGCCCGCGTCGCGGAGACGGACGCAACGCGGGCGGACTTCAAGAATGTAAGATACCTCTCCAATGCCCGCGAATAAGCATCGAGCGTGTTGGAGGACAGGCCACGGTGCGACTGCAACAAAAGCCACGCATGGGCGTGAGCGTCGCAGGTGGCCAAGGGGCACCGATCCCAACGGATCGGGTGAACAGTGAACTCGAACGGCACATGAACCTCCTGGTGGAGATCCAAGGAGAACAGGCACGACGGCATCAACGCCTTACGCGGAGAGCGCGGCGGCGGCGAGCCAGCGGAAAACACTTGCGGTTGCCCTGATTCCACATAACTTACACTGGTCGCCTTGCACGTCGCAGAAGAGAGACGTATTGTGTCCACTGCGGCGGGGGCAGGTAACGCAAGCTCCGGCGGCGGTGTTGAGGGTGGGGTCTTCGCGGTCGAACGGCGCATCCGCGAGAGACAAGTAGAGGTTGGACTGTATCCACGCCGCAACGTGCTTGGCGGGTAGAAGGTGCGGCTCTTTGTCTTGCCAGTCCTTGCGCCAGCACTGATCGAAAGCTTCGGCCTGGCTCTCCTGCGGAAGACGGGCGATGAGGTTGGCGTGGCTGGCCGTGATGCGCTCCTGCGTGAACGCCTCAGCCACAGTGGGGATGAGTTGCAAGAGAGACAGACGGGCGTAGACGTGGCTTGCGCTCTTGCCCGACTTCTCGACCAAAGCGGCAACGTCGTAGCCGGGGATGTCGAGCAACCGTTGGAAGCCCTGCGCCTCCTCGTAAGGATGAACATCCACGCGCTGCGAGTTTTCGACTAGCTGCCATTCAAGCGCCTTCGCGTCGTCGATCTCGACGATACGGGCGGGAACGGAGAACAACTCGGCAAGCTGGGCGGCGCGGTAGCGTCTGGCTCCTGCGACAATCTCGAAGCCTTGGTTGTTGGGTCGCACGGTGATGGGTTGAATGAGGCCGTTGTGCTTGATGGACTCGGCAAGTTCATACAATTTGGCCTCGTCGAAGGTGCGGCGGGGGTTGGTGGTGGACTCGTGGATGGTATCGAGGGCGAGAATTTGGAAGGCTGAAGAATCCTGCATGGCTGCTCTCCTTGAGCGGGTTGCACTGCACTAGGGGTTGTGGGGCGGACGCGCTTCCTATTCGCTCCGGGGCGGGAAAGGGTTAGGCGTGCGGGGTCTGCTGTTTTTGCTCGAAGGCTTCGGCGAAGCCCTGCAATCGCAGGTTGTTGTCCCACACCTTGGCGAATCGCTCGTGCTGCTGGTGCAAGCTGACGCGGTAGATATAGTGGCCGTCCGCGATGGTGCGGCTCCACTGCTCTACGCCTACATAATCATTGCGGTAATAGAAAGCGTTCAGGTGTGGCCCGTCCGCCAGTCCTAGCTCGAAACACATCTCCGGGTCGCGCATGAGGTCGCCGTTCTGTTCACCGTAGTGACAGACAGAGATTGCGGGAAGTCCGCATGGGCCTGATTCGTCGGTCGCCTCGATGACTAACGCCATATACGGCGGGTTCTCGATCTTGAGGTATAGGCCGTGGTGCCAACCTCCGGCCTGTTTGAGAATGCGAAGGATGGTCTGCATTACGCCACCTTCGCGAGTTCTGCATCGGGCATCTCGGCCTCTGCTGCGGTGGGCGGCTGCAAGGCGGCAAGGATGACACCGGAGGTCTGCTGGATGACTTCCAAACTCTCAATCAAGAGTGAGGCGTTGCCATGATAGAGATTGATGTAGTCGGCACTCGCCGTTCCGGTTTCGAGTCCTACGGCCTTGCCGATCACAAAGGCGATGGCCTCTGCCTCCGTCTCCCTCACTACCTTGGTGGTCGTGGTGCGCCGCTCGGCCTTGTGCAACATCTCGTGAGCGAGTTCATGGACAAGAGTTGAAAACTCCTCGGCCTCTGATTGGCCGGGAAGGATGGCAATCTTTCCGCCGTAGCTCATGCCCAACGCGGGAGCGATCTTCTCGGTAAAAGCAAGCTCGATGCCCTGGGCCTCAATGAAGGAAACAAGGCGGTCGCGATTGTCTCCAACACTGCCGCTCATTTCTCGCATGGTCGGAAGCTCTGCGCCTTCGGTTTGCTCCACGTCGAAGACGTAGGCATTGCGAAAGCCAACCAAGACGCGAGTATTTTGCTTGGTGATGTCCTTATTGGCTTCCTCGTCTTTCTTGCGCTTGGTGCCGACGATGGGGGCAAGTATCCGAATTCCTTTCTCGCCTTTCTTCACCTTTCGGCCTAGCTGGTTCCATGCGTACAGGCCAGCAACGTGGGTTGCGGTCGGGCGCTGCCGGGCAATCTCCAGAATGTTTCCAAAGCTGTAGTTGTGGAATCGGCTCATTGCGTCGAGGTAGGCGGTGAGTGCGTCCGAATGTCCTGCCTCTAGCTGCTCGATAAGGTTCTTGACGTTGGCGGCAATGATGTCTTTGGCGGTCTGCCGTTGTTGCGGCTGTTTGGGGTGTTCGCTGATGGGGGTAACGCTGCTGGTGGTGTTCATGGGTGATTCCTCCTTGGGTTTGGCTGCTGCACTTCCGCGTTGAAACGCGGCATGTACATGCCGAACGCCACCTGGCGAAGGCGGGGGTAGCAAGGCGCAAGGGGAGGGGTCTCCCCACCGGAGCAAAGCGGAGGCGGCCAAAGGCCGGTCTGCACAAGCGAAGCGCGGAAGATTGGGGAAGCCCCTTGTCGCCGCGCGATCGGGGCGGAGCCCATTAGCGCAGGGTCTCTCAGCCGTTCGGTATCGCGAAGCGGACGCTGACCGGGTGGGCGTTGCGGGCGGGAACGGCCCGCTCAGGCGGGTCGTGGAAGACGCACAAGCGGCTGCAACGAGGGAGGAAACGTCCTCCCTCAATTGAGACATTCATAGTCCTAAACTCGATCCGCCCTGTTGAAGAGGACGCTCTCGAAGGGACACACGTACGTCGCTGTTGGCTATCACGGAGGAAGGAGCCTGTTACCTTGCCATCCAAGTCCACGCCCCGAGTGCTCAAGCCGAACCGGAAAGAAGACGCCACGTTTTCCGAGATTGTTCAATTGATCGCGTCTTCGCGTGAGAAGGCACTTCAGGCCGTCAATACAGCACTGATCGACCTCTACTGGGAGGTAGGTGCAACGATCAGCCGCAAGATCGCAGCTGCGGACTGGGGTGACGGGGTTGTAGATCAGCTTGCGGCATACATTGCCCGCACGGAACCGGGACTGCGTGGGTTCACCCGAGCCAACCTGTTCCGAATAAGACAGTTCTACGAAACCTATGACGGCGACAAGAAAGTCGCACCACTGGTACGACAATTGCCATGGTCCCACCACCTAATCATCCTTGGACAGAGCAAGCGCCCAGAGGAGCGAGAGTTCTACCTGCGTATGGCCATTCAGGAGGGGTGGAGCAAACGCGAGTTGGAGCGTCAGTTCAATTCTTCCCTATTCGCCCGGGTCGTCCTTAGCCCACCAAAAGTCTCGCCGGTGGTGCGACAAACTCATCCTGAGGCCGTGAGCGTCTTCAAAGACGCCTACAACCTGGAATTTCTAGGCTTGCCAGCCGTTCATGCAGAGGCGGATCTGCATCGAGCTCTGCTTGAAAAGCTGAGGGCCTTCCTGATCGAGTTGGGTCGGGACTTCTGTTTTATCGGCTCAGAGTACCCGTTGCAGGTGGGTGGGAGAGACTTCGCGGTGGATCTGCTTTTCTTCCACCGCGGTCTCAACTGCCTGGTTGCGATTGAGCTGAAGGTAGGCGAGTTCGAACCGGAATATCTCGGCAAGCTGAACTTTTACCTGGAAGCGCTGGATCGCGATGTCCGCAAGGGGCATGAGCAACCCGCCATTGGCGTTCTCTTATGCGCCAGCAAGAACGATGAGGTCGTGGAATATGCGCTCAGTCGCAGCTTGTCGCCGGCATTGATAGCGGAGTACCAGACGCAGCTTCCTGACAAAAGACTCCTGCAAAACAAGCTGCATGAGTTTTATTTGCAGAACGTGGCCGTTCCGGAAGGCGCCTCCGCTACCACGATCAAACGACCAAAACGCAAGTCTTAATGCGCTCGAGAGATCACACAGCGTGAATTCAGCGGAAGCTGCCGTTACGCATCGCCTGTTTCTGTATCGACGAGCTTCATGCCGGTGTAGGAGGGTTCCGGGTCTCAATAGAAACTGTTGATTTAAGAGAGACACAAAAGACCGTTTCATCGGTGAAGGCGATGTGTATCTCCGGGCCGTCTTTTGCGTCTTTGTCGACGGTGCATCGCTGGACCACTTTGCCTGCGAGTTCTCGGCATTCAATCATGGGCGTCTCTGGATTCTTGAGAAAGATACATCAGCGCGATAACGATTCCGCATGGAGCGTGAGGAAAAATCTTTGCAGGCCGTGACATCTCAGCCAGCGGGAGAATATCACACTCATCGTGTGTAGACTCATAGTGGTCAAACGCCAAGCATGAGGGAGTGCCTAAAGCTTCTGCTAAGACCATCTTCGGAACGGCGTTGCGCTCCTTGCGAGAGGAATGCGGCTATTCCCAGGAGTACCTTGCGGAGCGAGCCGGGCTGCACCGGAATTACGTGGGTGGCGTTGAACGTGGAGAGCGTAATGTAGCTCTCGAAAACATTGTGAAGCTTGCCGCTGCGCTGTCTGTGCGAACGAAAGAGCTGTTCGAGAGGCTGCCTTAGGCGTCAGGCTTTCCCGCTAGGGACGGCTACACCCCAGGCGGACAGTGATTATGTGAATACTTTTTAGAAGATCTGAACCTACCCTGTACCAAACCGTGGTACATTTGGACATGCCTACTCCCAAGAATCCGGGGCTCATCCTAAAGGAAAAGCTGGAAGCTTCCGGCTGGACGCAAGACGAACTGGCCGCAATCACTGGGAAAAACCGCTCTCAGATCACTAAGATTTTGGCTGGACTGACTGGTATCTCTCCTGAAATGGCCGTTGTCTTAGCCGCAGCTTTTGGAGATTCCCCCGAGGAATGGCTGCTTTGGGGAACCCAGTATGAACTATCCCTTGTTGAAGCTCCGGTAGACGAAATAACCAAACGGGCTAAGTTTTACGCCGACCTGCCAATACGTGACATGCAAAAGCGCGGTTGGCTATCTCTCACAGCAGATACTTCCGCGCTTGAAGTTGAACTTGATCAGCTTCTTGGCCAACCGATGATGCAGATAGCTGCTAGGAAGTCCGACCCATTCAGCGCGCTCTCTCCAAAGGAGAGGGCCTGGGCTTTACGCACCCGTCAGCTCGCCGCGACACTACTTGTACCGCCTTACGACGATACTCGCCTTCCGCAGCTTATCAAGAAGCTTCGTGTACTCGCGGCTTATCCAGAGGAGGTCACCAAGCTTTCAACGGTGCTAGCGGGTTATGGTATTCGATTTCTCATCGTCGAACCTCTTACGGGATCAACTCTTGATGGCGCGACATTTTGGATGGACGGCATCCCCGTCATCGCAATGACCGCACGCTTTGATCGTAACGACAACTTCTGGTTCACCTTGTTCCATGAGTTGGGGCATGTTCTCGCTAAAGATGCCTACTCTTTCGATAGTTTTGGAAGTAACACAGAAGTCGGCTTTCAAATAGGGGAACCAGCTGCTGAAGCCGCTGCAGATTGCTTTGCTGCCGATACTCTAGTGCCTACAGCAGAACTGACTTCGTTCATTGGCCGGGTTGCTCCCCTGTATCAAGAAACGCGTATTGTGCAGTTCTCCATTCGAGTGAAGATGCATCCAGGAATCATCCTCGGGCAGCTGCATAAGCGTGGGGAGGTGAGCTACGGGGCTCATCGAAAGCTCATCGCAAAGATTAGAGATTCCGCCACCCGCACAGCTCTCACAGACGGATGGGGACACAGCATTTCACCCAAGCTTCTCCACGGAGACCAGGTAGCCATATGAAAAAGGTGATCGCAACACCAACGCGAATGAAGAAGAAGGCGCAGATGGAGTATGTGCTTGAGCAGTACAGGCTTGCCCATCCCAACTCTGATTCAGCTATCGAGCCACACCTGATCTCGCCATGGGCTATTAGCAAGGGCCTCATCGTCCCCCACATCATTACTCAAGAAGAAGTCCTACGGCGTGACATTGCCAAGCACCTGAAAAGCGAATACATCACCGATCCGCAAGAGCGTAGGGTGAGGAAGAACCACTCGATCCCCATCGAGGTTCAAACTCAAGATGGACCGAAGAGACGCTCGCGTTGGTATACGTTGTTCGAAGCCCCGCCAGCTCACATGCAACTGTCGGGTGCCCTGCGTCGGAACATGGCCCTAAGTGATTGCCTGCAATTAGAGCTGGATCTTCGCTCCTACAACGACAACAATGTGCATGGTGCAACATTGCCGAAACAGGACTACAACTTCAATCCCGACATTGAGGAGCGCGATCTTCCAACCGTCTACCCTGACAGCCCTCCGGATGATGAAGAATAGTTAGGGTCCTTCTGGCACTTGGTGACGCCGCCCCACGATTCTTTCATCGTCCGCACCAGAGCGTCATACTAGCGTCCTGTCTTCCTTGCGGCGTTTTGCAATCTTCGATGTTAGCAATTCCAGATAAGGTGCTTTGTGGCTGAAACAGACAATATTGCGCAAATTGCAGAGATTCTTGCACAGAAGTTGTTCAATCGGTTCCTGTGGTTCGACACAGGAGGCTGGAACCAGAACTGGAAATGCGTCAACGCCGACCATGTCTCCATAAAGCGCGGGCGACCGAAGGCAGTTCCCAACTCTGACGAAAGCGCCGAGCTCGCCACCTCAGCGACACTGCCAGCTGAGAAGATCGTAAAGATACTCACCCACCCTAGCGATGTCGTTTTTTACTACGACGAGCCATACCGTCCTATGCGGACATACATCAACGCGGACCTCAAGAGCTACAAGCGCGGCTCGATCAGCTCAACAGCTATTGCGTCGGCGGTAGAGAGTCTTGCACTCGCGCTGGAATGCGCGGAGCTAAGCCAGGAATGGCGCGAGAAGTTCGTTCACGACGGTAAATCCTATGAAATTGTGGGTCTCCTTTTCATCTATAACCACGACGGAGAATATGACAAAGATTTCGACAAGATTCTTGCAAAGGTGAACCACGAGAGATTGCGGATACCAGAGAAATCTCGAGTTCTGGTCTTCGGCCCCAGCCACATCAGATGGTTGGACAACATCCGGCACGACCTCTCGGGGCTTTACAGCGAGCACATACTTCCTCATGAAGATCTTTGGTCCTACTATTACCCCGACTTGGTTCGAAAGAAGAAGATTCAGAGCTCGGGTCGTGCGGCCACGCTAGAGATGCTCGTTAGTCCATACATCGTTCTTTCATACCCCGCAATCGATTCCAAGCTCGCAGGCTACATCGTCTATTATCGCGGCGTTGGAAGCCGTGCCGAAGAGTTTCTCTATCTGCTCGATTACCTTACCCACTACCAGATGGTAAGACCAGGAATTGAGATTAGAGTAAGGATGCTTGCTCCAGATGAGGATGCTCCTGCTCGTTTCATTCGGGCAGTAGACGAGTACATAGAGAACTTCGATGGACAGGACTCTGATCTCGCAAATCAGCTGCGATCAATTAAATTTGACATCATGCCACAAGTGAGCAGCCAGTTCTCACTGGTGAAGTTGGGGATGAAACGTGGCTAAAAGAGCGCTTCTGTACTGCGTGTCGGACAAAGAAATATTTGATGCCCTTGTGTCTTCACCGCAGATGTTTAGCACATCAACCCTGCGCGGTCTGGGCAAGGCAAGAGGAATTTTCTACTCGGCTCAGACCGACCGTCAGACGCTTTGCAGTGACATTTCTTCACTAGGCTTTGGCTTCGACGAAATAGCAGGCATCCAGGGTGAATTCGAGAAGACTTCGCGAAGCGAAAAGAAGACGTTCAAATACTTGAAGGCTGAGATTAGCTTGCAAGAGTTCCGTTCCATTGCAGCCCAGTACCAAGCTGAGGTCGAAGAGGAGGGCGAAAACGTCTCTTGGAGCAATGTGGGAACGACTGACTTCTCAATGAATCTGAAATATGATGAGGTGGACCTTTCCCGGACCCGTTTGAGGCAGCGACAACACCGCGAGGCCACCCTGGAATTTAAAGTGCGCAATGGAGAGACCGTCCTGATCTATCCCTCAAACGAGAAGGTGAATCTGACTGTTGAGGCGTTGATTGAGAGGGCTCGTTCAGCAAAGCAATCCCAAATTCAAGTTGAAGAGGTTGACCTTTCCTTTATCAAGGACTATGACCTGCGGACCAAGTTTTTTCAGGAACTTATGACGAACGTTCCTGGATTCGCGCTGGAGGACGTAACTCAGGTACAGGTAGACCGTAAAGATCAGCAGCAGACCGAAGATGTTGACGACTCAGATGAAGCCGAAGAAGAGAAGAAAGCAAGTGAAGAAGAGATCAAAGGAATTGTCAAAGACATTGCTCTTCGCGGAACATCGCTGCACACTTCCGATGAGTACCATCGGTTGAAAGAGCAAGGCTATTTCTTGACAACCCTACAGTGGTCGGCCAGGCGAAAGAACTCACCCTTTGAAATTGTCCAGTTCGATGCGGGCTTTGATGATCCGTTTGCTGGAACCGGGTACAGATATGGTGTTCGCACTTGGAAACTTGCTCTCGGGAATGGCATGTCTGCAAAGAGTTGGACCACCATTCCTGCAGATGACAAGATGAAGTTGTCGAGCTTGCTTCAGCAAGCGTCCATGGCTGTGTTTGTAGCGATAAAGAAAGAGTTTGACCAAAAGTCGACATTTGCAAAGGGAGAACCGCTATGAATCGTGTCAAGTGGTTTCAGGCCCAGCTACCTATTAGCCTGCGTTTGATGGCCGATAAGATCGCGAGCGCCCCTCTGGAGCTTGACGGCGATATGGGTTTTAAAGTTATGAAGGTTCGGCAGGACTCGGTTCAGGCGAATTACTATGAGCGTTTTGCATGGACAGAGAGTGGTACCGACCCATTTGGTCGCGAGTTTTCGTACCACCGCGAGAGCTACAAAATAATCCGCTTCAGTCTTTCGAAGAAATACCCAGAACTAGAAATTATCGATGCCCCCCGGGGACTCTCATCACTTTTTAGTCGTTTCGCCGAAATGACCAATTTTGGGCTCGCTATACAGCCGATACGAGTCAATGTTCTTGAGTGGGCTGCAGCCTTAAATATCCGTTACAACGGTACATTCCGAGTTGCAAGCATGAGTGTCACAGGTCTCGAAGTCGAAGATGCCGTCACAGGCACTCTTACCGTAAGCAGTCGGAATGAGGACGTGAAAGCCGCTGTTGCTAGGTTGCTTTCCCGACGTCAATACTCGGTGCAAAAACTCCAGGTTGCTCTAAAGGCGCAGGAATCGAACGCTCTCCTGACCCTGACGTCTGATGGTGGTGTCAGATCGAGCCTCGAGCTCGATGCGGAAATCCTGCGGGCTGTGCGGCTAGCCTGCCCTTTGCAGCAGTCAGAGCTTTAGCGGAGAGCTCTTTAGGTTGAAGGAGAATCTATGTCTGGCTTCTGTCTTGGGTGAATTTATCTGGCACTCAGCCGACGCAGACCGCCCGCCGACGGGTCGTACACAAACTCGGTGATCGACTCGTCCTGTATCCGCTCCATGATCTCGTTGATGACGGGGAGCGGAACCACGAACCACTCTCGCGGCTCAACCGGTATACCAAACCGATCAGGTACATGGAGCTGAAGCTGGGCCGCAGCCAGAATGCGGTGGATTGTCTGCTCAAACTTGAATTTTCGGATGTTGGCAAGTTTCCAAGTGGCAACAATCTCTACTGGGGCCAGCAAGTAGGTCGGATCTCGCTCGGCATTGCCGATCCTGTCCTCGACACGTCCCCCCGTCACCCCAATCTTGAAGAGCACGTCCCGCATCGCGGCGATCTGCGGCTTGGTCGAGAGACTTCGCAGCACGTAAATCGTTCCACTGGGAATGTCCCCGTCTTCTAAGCTGGCTCCGAAGAGGGGACCCATGCTTCCCTGGGTCAGGCGACGGCCTTGCCTCTCCGGCTCATAGAGAGCGCGCTGCAAAGATCGCTGCAGGATGTTGCTCTCAGTCCCGTTGGAGTAGATGACTCGCAGACGTGCGTCTCGTTCGCCGTTGGGAGCTTTGATCGGTTCACCAACTGCGGCCACATAGACCATTTGCCCGTTCAGGATGAAGAAGTCTTCTACTTCGATACTCGCGTCTTTTATGAACGGCTTGGCTGTACGCCTTCCAGCCGAAAGGTCGTCCTGGGCTGCATCGAACAACGATTTATACAGGTCGAAGTCAGCGCATTTCACACGATCTGCTACGTAATCGGGATTCTCTCGCTTGGTTTCTGGAGACTGAACATGTACCAGCGTGCCGATGTCTCCAGGTGTGTCTTCCGCAAGCGCGGCCAACAGTTCGTCATCGCTCAGTGCGACGGTCGGCTTACTTACCTCGGGATCAGCGAGCAGGCCGAATCGGTCCAGAGGACGCAGTAAAGCCATGTCCTCTTCCGACAGCTTACGAAGCTGGTCTAGGCGCACTGCGTAGATTCGTTCGAAGATGTCCAGATGCGACCCATGCTGCGGGGCACGTCCGTTGAACTCACGGAACCGCACCACGTCCTCGAAGCCGGCCAGGATGCGTTCTTGCTTCGGCGTGTACCCGCCCGTCTCCGGCTCCTCAACTTCAACGCCAAGCGCGTCAAGCAAGTCAATGCCCTCAAGCTCGTGAGTTTCCTTCATGCAGTCACTCCTGTTGCCTGAGCCTTCTTGCGTGCGATGTGCTGCTGATAAGCGGCTACGCCCTCCGCAAGCGTGCGTTCCCATGCATCTGCCGAGGTGATCTGTGGAGCCCGGCCTCGTTCATTCTTCCAGTCCAGTGCTCTCCGTGTCAGTGCAAGCGCTTCCTCTTCTGGAATGGAGACGCGCTTCGCCGCGATCTTTTCCTGCATCTGCCGCAGAATATCCGCGTTCAAGGTCCGGGCCAGTACCGCGTAGGCTTCGCCAAACGGGTTGATGGAATCGATGAGGTCGACGCTCAACTCACGAACGTGCAAAACGAAGCGGCGCACACCTTCCAAGAGGCCAAGGTTGGAGTTCACCTTTTCTTCCGTCTTTACGGCAGTTTGCACAAGAGTCAGCGCCGCTACAGCTCTCTGACGAACGGCTTCTACATCCTCTTCCGTCAGCTTTGGATAGCGATCACGGATGATCTTTGGGATACGGAGCTGAGTCGTCTCTTGTGGCACTGTGTTCTCGCTATCAAAGAGACCCCGGCTTAGAGTCTCCTTGTCTTGCACCACGGCCGCGATAACGTCGTTCAGGTCTTCGCGGCAGATGCGCGCGGCTTCTGGGCTCATCTCCCTGAGGCCTTTGATCTCAATGGAGATAGTGCCGGTTTCTTCATTTACACCGACGTTTGTCTCGCCGTCCTTGTAGCCATCTGCACCATAGTCAAAGCCCAACTTTGCGCCGGCGTCCTTCGGCGTGAAGTCGAAGCGTGGCGCAATTACCTGCTCCATAAGCAGACTTGCGGCGATAGCCTTCAGCGTGTCGTTCACCGCTTCCACTACGTCGCTCTGAGCCGCCATTGGTTCGGCGACAAGATTGGTGAACTTCGCACGGGGTTTGCCCGGCGCATCGCGCGTCACGCGGCCGATAATCTGCACAATCTCCGTCAGGCTGTTGCGGTAGCCGACCGTCAAGGCGTGCTCGCACCAGATCCAATCGAAGCCTTCCTTCGCCATGCCCAGCGCGATGATAACGTCCACATGATCGCGGTCGTTCTTGTGGGCAGGATCGCGCAACGCCGCGAGCACTTTGCTGCGGCGGTTGGTGTCGGAGTCGTCGACTAGGTCGGCCACCTTCAGCACGCGACCTGTATCCTTCTGCCGGATCAGATGAAAGTCTGTCGCAGGATCGCGGCCCGTCCATTCACCCAGCTCCCCCATGATGGCATTCACTTCTTCGTGCTTGCCGTCGCGCGTACTTGCGCTGGAGTTGACGCTGGGGATATGGATGATTGTCTTGAGCGCCGGGTCCAGAACCTCGTGTATGGCTTCGAGATAACTGCCGGAGTAGAACCAGTAGCCGATGTCCAGCGACTTTAAATATTGGTAGCCGTTTAGCTGCTCGTAGTATGTGTAGGTCACGGTGGCGAAGCGGTCTTCGTCTTCCGGGCTGAGAATGCCTGCTGCATCGCCACGGAAGTACGATCCTGTCATAGCAACGATGTGTACCTTCTCACGTGCCAGCAACTCCTTCAGTTGCGCACCCAACACGTTCGTCTCGTTCATGGAGATGTGGTGAAACTCGTCAATGGCAACGAGTCGGCCATCGAAGGCTTCCGGTCCCAGCGCTTCAACTGCGAAGCGAAACGTAGCATGCGTACAGACCAGAGCGGCATCGTCACTCTGCAGGAACTCGCCCACCGCTTTGACCTTGCCCTTGGCTGCGCGGTCGTCTTCAGCGCCGGGCATGGCGCACAGATTCCAGCGCGGCATCACCGTCCAGTCTGCCCAGAAGCCATAGGCTGACAGCGGCTCGTCGCTGAAGCTGCTGCCGATGGAGCGCTCTGGCACCACAATCAGCGCCTGCTTTACGCCCTGATTCGCCAGCTTATCCAGAGCGATGTACATCAGCGCGCGGCTCTTGCCGCTGGCGGGCGGGCTCTTGATCAAGAGGAACTGCTCACCGCGGAACTTGTAAGCCTGCTCCTGCATCGGACGCATGCCAAGCTCGTTCGTATGCGTTGATCGGCCCGTGTGCCCGGTGGCGATGGAGACCGAAGGAATCGAAACGCTCATGTTGTGACCTGCTTCTTAGACTTCCTGGCTGTTCTCTGTTCCCGGAGTCCTGTACCCTGACTCGTCATTTTTGTGTACATTTCAAAGAGCTTCTCCAGCCGCTCCGTGTCGTTCTTAAAACGGCGGCCAATATAGATCCGCTCCAGAGTCTCATCATTCGTCTCATGCGCCGCGCGCAGATTCGCGGGCATTGTCTCGGGATCGTAGAGGTCTGCGATGGTCGCTGGAAAGTGAGCTTCGCGCGCGAGCAGAATGTCCTCCGCGCATCGGGTCAAGTCGGCCTTATCCTGGTCTGTCAGTGGGGGCACCGGGAAGGTGTTCCAACCCAGGGTATTGGAGTAGGAGAAACGCATCTCTAGTCGGACGCAGACCGTGCCGATCCAGACCCAATGAAGGCGTGATGCTATCAGCGCCATGTTCCAGAGAGGCGCGTCGTCGAACAGAGCAAAGCACTTGTTTGAAACGACTGTGCGTTGTGGCAAGAGTCCGCATGGGAGGTACTCACGATTCTCGGAGCTGACCGCTCCAACTGCTATAAGCGCCTTATCGGTAGGACGAATTTTTCCGAATCGGTAAGGCTCAATGGCTAGGCGCTGAGTCGTTATCTTTGTAGATTCGAGTCTCACCCTAGCCACTGAAGTAAACCTGTCTTCCAGCCATGGATTGCGGCGTGCATCGGCGAATTCTTTCGGCTCAACCCATAAGCAGCGCCTCTCTGCTCCTCGAATGAATTCTTGAGACCCATAAAACGGTCGTATCAAGTCTGGATCCACCCCATGCTGGTCGATAGCCCGTCTTGCTTCATCGGGACTAAGTAGAAGGTGTCCTCCGTCGGTTGGCTGGCTACCTTTCTCCATCTCCGCAAGTCCACTCAGGGTGTGCTCTATTTTCTCTACGATGATTGTGGCCCCGAGCGTTAGGTACGGGGAAATGGTCTCTCCGGTGCGCTGGAGCACGCCAGTATCGCCGTCCGGCACGTATAACTTTTTCGGATTCTTATTTGCGGTGCCGATAGCGACGATAGCAACTGTCACGCCGGCTTTATGACTAGCTAAGTTGGCCCACTTAAACGAGGTATATGCAAATATGATTTCGGAACCCGCTTTGTAAATGATGGGCCACAGATCGAAGACCGCCTGGCCTTGGCAAATCGAGTTAGTTGTTACAAATGCCGCCGTCGTTGAGCTTGATCGCCCATAGTCCGCAGCCTTTACAAACCATCCTGAAACGTAATCGAGATTGCCGACATTTCGACAACGTCCGTTCAAAACGCTCCGAATGTCTGCTTTTTGATCCCGATCTTGCCAGCTCGATCCAACATACGGTGGATTGCCGCAGATATATGTTTCTTCACCTTCGTTGTCGAAATCCATCTCGGGTTGATCAAGTGGTGTCTGAAACAAATCATCCGAGTGCAGCTTCACACTAGTGCCCTCGGGCGGGCAGACCTGCAACCAATCCAGCCGCAGCGCATTACCGCAGGTGATCCAGTTCATCTCATCCAGTGGAAGGAACTCGGCCTTGGCGGCGAGTGGGCCGCGATGCAGTACGTCGCACTGGTATTCCGCGATGACCAGCGCCAGGCGCGCAATCTCTGCGGCGAAGTCTCGAATCTCAATGCCGCGGAAGTTCTTCTTGGAGACCTCTGACGGCAGCATGGGTTCGCCGCGGCGCCTGTTGATCTCTGCCTCGATAATGCGCATCTGCTTGTAGGCGATGACGAGGAAGTTGCCGGAGCCGCAGGCGGGGTCGAAGACGCGGATGCGACTCATGCGGCGGCGCAGGTTAAGAAGAGCGCGCCCATTGTCGCCAGCCGCAGCCAGCTGGGCTCGGAGGTCGTCTAGGAAAAGTGGGTTTAGGACCTTCAGGATGTTCGGCACACTGGTGTAGTGCATGCCCAAGGCGCCGCGCTCCTCATCGTCGGCGACCGCCTGGATCATCGAGCCGAAGATGTCTGGGTTAATGTGCTGCCAGTCCAGACCGCCAGCCTGCAGCAGGTAGCTGCGCGCGATGCGCGTGAACTGCGGCACCTCCGTACTGCCCGCGAAGAGGCCACCGTTCACGTACGGAAAGGTGACGGCGTAGCCGGGTGTGTTGTCCGGGTTGCGATCTGCGATCTTCGTATTCATCGAGCGGAATGCTGCTTGGACGATAAGGTGCGTGTTGTTGCCGTCACTTTCGCTGAACTGCTCCACCGTGTTGGTGAACAGGGCGCGGCTGACGAAGATGTCCGTGTCTTCCGCGAAGAAGCAAAATATGAGCCGCGCCATAAAGTGGTTCATGTCATGGCGGCGAGCTTCGGTGCCCCATTCAGGGTTTTGCTTTAGCAGTTCAATGTAGAGCTTGTTTAGGCGACCAGTCGCCCGCACATCAATGGGGTTGTCCTTGATCTCTCGAATGGTGGAGATGCCAGCCAGCGGCAGGAAAAAGCCAATGTGCTCGGCAAACCGTGGATAGTCAGGCGCGATGGTCTCGCCCGTGGCGAGGTCTTCGGCTTCTAGGACGACGCCGTCGGTGGCGAGAATGAACTTCGCTTTACCCGCTGCAGTCTTGGGGCTGGCCTTTAACCGCTCGAGCATTACCCGCGTCTCACCCGGCGCGCAGACGGCGAGATGAATGTTGGACTGCAGCAGCACGCCGCCAACTACATCGCTTTTGTTGGAGTCACCCTTGCGCAGACGCTTGAGCGTGGTCTCTTTTTTATCGAAAGCGGCTAGAAACTGGAATGGGAACTCCGGACCATTGAACTGCTCCGCCGCGAGATCCGATACCGCCGCCTCAATTTCAACCGCGTTCATAGACTAAGTATCGCAGTTCCTCATCGATGATGGCTAATCGGGCTCCCGCCTCGTTAAGCTCTTTGAAGTCAAGCTTTTGGCAGCGACGGTCTCGCCTACCCCGCACCTCCAACGGTCTGGTCTATTTCTTCAACATCTTCACCTTCCTCAGCCACGCTGCCCGAATAGGCCGGTTTACCGATCGCCTTTTCAATCAAGGCAAGTAACCGTGTTTGGCGGTCTTTCATAAAGGCGTCGAAGTTGTTTGTCCTCAGCAGCGCGGGATCGATCAGATGGCTTTGCAAGAATGTATCAAGCCGCTCGGAGGAGATCGCGAGTGTAGTCTCGCTACCCTTCTCCAGCTTCGCAAGATACTCAGACGGTGCAACCCCGCCGATGATCCGATTCGTTCTAAACGAAAGCGGTGTCTTGTTGATGATGGAATCAAACACAGCGGGCTTCAGCTTATGTTCTTTGCACCAGTTCTGCGGGAAGATGTGGTGGATGTCAACGTGCTCACCGAAAAATACGGTTTGCTCGAATTTTTGACCCGAACGCAGATCCTGTGCACCTTCCTTCATTAATAAGGCGTTGACCCCCTTGTATGCTGCCGAAAGCCGCATGCGCATTGTCTTTAGCCGGTCTGATCGGAAGAGCGTCTCGCTGACAGTCGTAGGCTCCGGACCGTCCTTAAGCAACCATGGCGGAACTTCCATGAAGTCTTTGGCACTCCGTGTCTCTACAGCTGAGCCGTAGAGTTCCCCAAAAACACCGTTCCAATACCACCGAACAAGCTTAGCGCGATTAGCGTCATGTTCCCATGCGTCTCCGATGTCAGCGAGGATTGCAGCCAATGGCACAATCTGGGACTGATATGGCAAGTCTGGAATTTTGTAGATATGCAGGAGGTGGAGAAATTTGGCAGCCTTTTTAAACCCTGCCTCCACCCCTATTTCGTACTTCTTGTATGCGGCGAGTGGAAGGGCAAGGAGTGCCTCACGATTCCCCGTGACAGCCGGTAGTTCTTTTCCGGTCTTGCCGGCCTGTGCGGCTTCTCTCCGTCTTTCGCGTGTGTAGAACAACGAAATGGCCTGAAGGAAATCCGTATTCGATACTTCAGCGATGATGCCGCGTTCAGAATCGGCAGGACGGAGTGTGTCGGCGAAACGCTTTTGACGGCCGCCCTGCGTCCCATCCCCGAGCCAGTCCTTGCGCAGCTCGTGCCCTTCTGCCGCATACATGGCCGTCACAAGCTCGAAGGCGTCCAGTGCCTTTCCGCCGGTATTCACCTTTTCGAAGACAACGCAGACAGCTTCCTTTGAGGTCGAGGCATCGAGAGCGATCACCGGCACCTGATAGGCTTTGAAATTTTCGAGGATCTGACGCTTGAAGGCTCGAAACTCTTGTCTTATGGCTTGGTTTTGATCGCCTGGCCAAGCTTCATCGAATCCGTCCTGCCAATTGTCGCAGTCGAAAATCTGAGTGAGTGGGTACATCAGGTTCTTGTACTCAAGTTGTGGGGCGGAGAGATCCAGGACAATCTCACGGCCAAAGTCGGTACGGATAACTTTGTCTTCGGGGACGCCGATGACGGCTTCCTCCCTATCGATGGTGGAATCCATTGCCTTCCGTATATCGAGGTAAAACCATCGACGTACCTTCTTGTTCTTCGGTGTTACGGTATGCACAACTTTGTTTCGAATGGTCACTTGAAAGAGCGAAGTCATACGCTGCTGACCGTCAAGGAGCAACCACCGAGGGGGCGCTTTGACGGCGTTCTCCGGAGCGCCTTCCACAGGCCGGGGCTTGAAGTTGACCGGGCCGCCTGTGTTTAAGGTCATCAGAGCGCCGACTGGGAATGCTCTCGATATCGAGGCGATGAGGCTCTTGATCCTGTCCTCGTCCCAAACCCAGCTTCTTTGAAAGTCAGGCAGCTGCAGTTCACCAGAACGGCACCACTCCAGCAATTTGTTCAATTCGTAGGGATTGGTTTGAAAAGTTGAACCTGCCAAGCTGTGTATCTCCTGTGTGGAACAAGGATAGCTGCACCGTGCTCAGTGATGGCCTAATTCGGGAAGCGGGGGATCAGCTGTGCATTGTCAGCGCTTGAGTTCATTCAAGCGGATGGCAATTCAGCGAACGCGGCGTTCCGTCGCGACGAGAGATGCCGTCCTCGGAGCTTCCAGATTGCATTCTTAAGGCAGGCACTGACCACGTGAGAGTTTCAAATCTTGTGCTCCAGTTACCGAGCTTTCGATACCTTGAGGGACTACTAAACTGCGGGGGCAGCCTTTTTAGCCGCTTTCTTCGTGGTTTTGTTCTTCGGCGCTTTCCCTTGGGCTTGAATAAGCTCGACAAAAGCAGGCCACTTGATCTTTATGCCATTTGCCCGCCTGGTTTTTCCCGCACACCAAATTAGGTCGGTCTTCGTAATGATGAGATCACCCAATCGAGTCGTGCCGTCGGGCTCATGGATCTCTAGCTCAACACCCTTGTTCTTAATTTCCATATCCACTTCAAGTGATTTGATCGAAACCTTCAATGTGATACCTCCAGCTCCATCGTATCGCTTTGATCGCCTGCCTTGCTGACCGGGTTTGAGACTTTTACGCCAGCATCCGATAGATACTGGGTTGGCCGAAATGCGTTAGACCGCGTGCTAGCTAACGGGCGAAAGACACAGATCCCGGAGGACCTTTGAATGATTGTGTCTTCGAAAGAGACGAGTCTCCTTCTGCCCCAGGGTTTTCAGTCCTCCCTATAGGCCTGCCCAACCAGGGCACAAAACCGACGAGTCTGAATGACGCCCAAGCAATTTGTTGAGCCCGGCCCAACTCTTCCATCACCCTCTCTGCGGGGACACCGCGCAACGCCCTGTACGCTGTTCAAGACTTTCTGTTGTCTTTGGCGGCGACTGGCACTCGGAATATTTGGATAACGCAATGCTTAGAAACCAATGCCGAAGTGATGCTGTTGCTTGGCAGGCTGCGCGAGTTCAAGCGTCGCTATTTCCTTAGAAACAGCGAAGTCCTGCTTCGACTCATTGGTGTACAAAGCAAAATCCGTTTTCGAAAAAACGCCCGAGAAGCTCTGTTGCGAGAGGCCATCGCCTGTTGCGATAACGCGTTCCGCGCGGAGGTTCTTTAATCCCTCGATGGCATAGCCGTAGTCGACGTACCGGGACCTCTCTGAGGAGACCTCAGCGATCTTGCCGGAATCCAGCTTAACGGTCATGGAGTGGTCCTGGCCGATGCGGGTGACGGTGCCGAGATCGCCGGGGCGGACGCCGATCGCCTTGTCGCAGCCGGTAAAGCGAATGCGCTCACCCTGGGCGATTTCGCGTGTTTCCTCTGTGGAAGTCCGGCTCTCTCGCGTCTGGGTGCGGAGCTGGGCCGGGTTGTAGGAGATCTCTTCGCGCGTGGCGTCGAGCTGGACCGAAAGGACGTTGCCACGCGGTTTCGTGGAAAGTACCGTGGCCTCCCCGTTATGGGGAATGCCGTGAAGGCTGGGGCTGCCGGTTTTGTAGTGGATCTTGTCTCCGGGCGCGTAGCTCTCCACGCGCATCTTGCTGCCGGTGTCTTTCTCGACGAGAACCGGGACAGCCTGCGCGTCTCTGCCGAGCTTGCCTTGCCCAAGAAGGTCGGCACGAATGAGCTGCGTCAGTTCCTCGCGCTCCGCACGATCGGGAGCGACGATCACGCTGCGTTCTGGTCGGGTGAGGTACTCGCTGGCAACGGCGGCGAGCCGTGAGTCGGCATTGTCGTACTCGTGAAACCGGACAGACTTTGGAGCCTTAGAAACGTCTTGCCTTACGGATGGCTCAGGCTTGCTTGTGAAGTCCAAAGCCGCAGTCTTCGTCACATCAATAGCAAGACGCTCGCCTAACGTTGCAGCGTGGTTCGTGTAAATCCTGGCGTCCTGGGAGGCACGTGAGATGGCAACGTAGGCGAGGCGATTGTTGATGAGGCTGCGCGAAGATTCAGTATCGATATTGGCGATCACTCGATCTGCGGTGAGTCCCTGGGAGCTGTGCGATGTGACGGCGTAGCCGTGGTCGAATTGCCGGAACTCAGTGGGCATGAAACTGATGGAACGTTGCTCCTTTCCGTCCATAAGCACGGTGAGGCGGTCGGGCTCCATCTTCGTGATGGTTCCGATGTCGCGGTTTGAAACCCCAAGTTCTTTATGAATGGCCGAGAACTGGAGTCTGTCGCCGGTGGCGAACTCGCGGCTGGTCTCGCGATAAACATTCACCCCATAGACACGTTTGGGGTCGTACTCGACGTTGGAGCCGTTGGGAAGCTCCACGGTTAGGCGATTCGTAGCCGCATCGCTCGACCGGACCACGCCGAAGCTGCCGCGCTCGATCCCCTCGGCTTTGCTGCCGCGTTCGTACTGGATAACATCGCCGGGCCGGTACATCGCCGCCCAGGTGCGGTCGGGGCCGGTCATATCGGAGCGATGGGACAGCGTCAGAAATTGCCGCCCATCTTCGGCCAGCGTGCCGCCTTTAAGCAGCTCGCCGCGCACAGCTTCATTGATCTGCTGGCGACTCCGATTGTCCGGCGAAACGATGAGAGTGTTCTCCGGCTTGGCGGCGTAATCCCGCGCGATAGCGGCGATGCGCTCCGTAGCTCCGGCAAGCTCGGTGACACGGCCTTGCTGGGAAAGCAGAGCTATACCTTTCTCCGTTTCGTTCGACGCGAGGTACTGGACGGCACGTAGCAGTTCTGGGTCTTTCTGCCGCATGATCGCATCCAGCTTGGAGGTCTGCATTCCTGCCTCCTGCATCTGCTGGAAGGGTCGGCCAGCATCGACGCCCTGATGTTGACGGGTATCGCCGATGACCAGAACGCGGTCCTCCGGGCGTATCTTTTCCAAGAAGGCCCGCATTTGCCTGGTGCTGGCGAGGCTCGATTCGTCCAGCATATAGAGATGTTTGCTGGCAGGATCGGCATCCTTCTGCCGGGCAAGGAAGCTCTGAAGCGTGTTGGCCTCAATCCCGGCCTCACGAAGCTGGCCTGCGGCCTTCGAGGTAGGGGCGAAGCCCTCAATCTTGTAGCCACCCTGCTCCGCACCCTCGCGTATAGCGGCCAGCGTGGTCGTTTTGAACGTCCCCATGAGCGTCTGAGCTCCTGAGAAGTCCATAGTTCCCTGAGCGTGTGCAACGCTGGCAAACGTAAGGGCAAAGAGGGTTGGCGCGACCATGCGCATTGCATTGGTCAGTTTCTGTTTATTGAAGCGTTGTGCCCACCTGTCGGCGAGCCGGGACTCAAGCTGAACTGTCGTCTTCATTAGCACCTCGATCAACCGTGGAATCGGTTGGGATATGCGTAACGTAGAGTCCCGACGTGCAGCGAGTCCAATAACTTTCGATGGTTCGCTTATTCACAAAATGAATGATGAACGAGAACGGAGTCTCGACAGGGGTGGAATGCTCGATACTTCACTCGTCACAGAAACGAGCAACGCGGACGGTATCACCCACGTAGAACGATAGGAAATGGCCGCAGGAAGTGATACCACATAGAGAACTTCCGCTAGGCTTTAGTCTCAAACGACGGAGCCGCCGCGTGTTCGGGGTATTGGAATCACGCCGCATATCCGCTCGTTGATTCGACCGCTGTTGTCGTGGATGGAGATCTCTTCTGCAACCGATAGTGAGTCCGGCAGGATGTTGAGACAGTAGCCAGCTTCATTGGCAGCGCTTGGGACCTTCATTGCGGAGATTCTTCCACTGAATGAGCAGGCGGCCCCAAGGCTCTGCGTCGGTGTTTCTTCACCTCGCGCATTCAGGATGAATCGTGAGGGGCTGAGGCTTACGAGCTCATCGTAGGTCGTACCGAGATCTCTACACAAACAAGCGTCAGTAAGGTCCAGAACACGGGCGAGCTCACAGTGAAGGGAGAGGACAAGATCAGGATCTCGCGGTGCGCCCTTCAACTGTCCATCCGCGGTTGTAAAGAGCGCTTCCACCTCCAGCATAGCGGTCATCTGGCTATCAGCACAGTAGAGGACTGGGAAGGTGTTTGGCGCGTTGTAGCGACCGCCCACGCGTACCGAGCCGATAACCGAGAGAGGAGAGGCGCGCCAGCGCTCGGCTATGACTCGGAAGGCGAAACCTGTGAACGGCTCGACCGGGGCGTGCTCTAACGCGCGAAGAAGTTGATCAGGATGATGCAAGTGACGATTTCCTAAACGATCTGCCGGACGCTCATGGCCTCGACCAGAGCCTCAAGAGGCTTGAGATTGCCTTTCTCGATGAACTCGATTGGAGCCTGAAGCTCCAAGTTCCGATTCGGTGCGTTCAGGAAAATGCGAGCATGTTTCTTGTTTCCGGCGTAGAGATCCACTAAGGCTACCCAGATGCGATAGACGCGGCGCAGCTCTGGCTGCAAGCTGCCAGCGTCTGGATGTTTGCGGACACTCGGGGCCTTCTTGCCAATCGCATCGGCGATCGTGGCGACAGGAAGTTGGATTTCGTGGGCAATCCGGGCGGCATCGAGTCGGCCTGAATGAGGGTTGAAAAGAGCCGGATCGGCACTTGCGAATGTGGGAGTTGCCAACATGGAAGTCACCTCAACTCCTCTGAGGATAGCGTCTCGCACGAGTCTCGTCAATGTATCGCTAAAGTAGCGCTTCGTGGGGTTGGCCTCCACGGCGCGGAAAATCTCAACCCCAAACCAACCCCAAATAAGAAATCGCTCTACCTGTTTTCAACAACTTACGGCTCTGTAAAGCTCCCGATCAGGCCTTGTAACTCGTTGAAACTACATTTCTGTTGCCGCTCATAACCCAAAGGTCGTAGGTTCAAATCCTACCCCCGCAACCAATCAAATCAACAAGTTACGAGAAACGAAAAACCCAATTAAGTCCCCATTATCCCCCAATCGGAAATGGCCACTGATTCAGCCCTTCTATTGAAGGGCTGTTGTGCTTAACGCCTCCCTTCTCGACTCCATCGATTCGCCGAATGCCAGCCCAACGACTTGACTGTTGGCTTTGCGCTTGGAGTCGTTCATCGCCCGTCCATAGATGTTCATCGTCGTCTGGATCGAAGCGTGTCGCATCAGCTCCTGTTGCACCTTCATAGGAGCGCCGGTCTCGTCCAGCCAGGAACGGTAGGTGTGGCGGAACGTATGCCACCCGATCCCGTCCGGCAGGCCGATGAGTTCGGCGACCCGGTGCAACTGATGCTTCTTGAGGCTTTCCTGGTGGAAGGGCTTCCCGGTCTGTGGATTGGCGAAGACCCAATCTGCATCGCTGGGATATGCGCTGAAGGTCCGCCATTCCAGCAGCAGTCCTTCCAGACGCGGATCGAGCGGAACGTAGTCCTTTGAATATTCCGTCTTCACCGCATCTACCCTTCCGCTGACAACGCTGCGCTGAACCATGAAGGTGTGCGCTTCAAAGTCGAAGTCGCCCCACTGCAGGCCCAGGATTTCGCTGATGCGAAGTCCCGTGCATTGAGCCACCATGACCATCGTTCGGTACGGCTCCGCGAGATGCTTGAGCATCTCGAAGAACTGAGCCACTTCGAGGATCTGAGGCCGCTTCAGCCGCTTGCTTGCATTCTTGACGCGCACCAGAGTGACGGGGTTCTTGCCAATCTCAATCACTCCCCATCGTTCAGCGCACTTCATGACCAGGTGCATCAAGCTTCGGATGTGAACCTTTGACTTGGGTGCAAGCGGCAGATCGCGCAGCCACTGCTCCATCGCCATCGGTTTCATCCTGTTTATAGGTTGATCGCTCCAACGCGGCCTGATGTGTTTCCGGATGTTCGAGAGATGCGACCTCTGTGTTGAGTGTCGCTCTGGTAACTCATGCTCGATGTATCGATCGAGCAGAGCCCCGAACGTCGGAGCTTCCATCTCAGCGCGTGGAGCTTCGTCGTTGAGCCGCATGAGAAGAGCTTGCGTTGCCTTCCGTGCATCGGCCTCGGTCCGGTAGAGCGCTTGATCCCCAAGGATGACGCTCTGCCTGATCCGTTTGCCAACCGGGCTGGTCTCGTAATAACGAAACTCCCACACGTCGGTGCTCCGCTCGCGCTTCCGTAGCCGCAGACTGCCATATTGAAATCGTGTCCGAACAAACATGGATATTCCTCCTGTTAGTTGCGGACACAAGTGGTACTTAAAGCGTACCGCTCGGCAGTGTCGGAGTCGAGTGTGGAAGAGAAGCTATCGCGGCGTCCTTCGAGGTCGGAGGCATGGAAGCGCCACAGTTTCCCGACGCGGTAGCCAGTGACACGACCGCACCGCGCGAGTCGTTGAAGGGTCTTGGGATGAATGCGAAGGATAGCGGCGGCTTGATCGCTATCCAGGAACGGTTCAGAAACAAGCTTGAATTCGGACATGGCTCGTACGCCTCCTGAACACACGATCAAACTGTGCAGAAGATTTGTCCAGATGCCCGCGAAGCCCTTTGGGCAGAGGTCTTTCGGACTCTAAGGCCCTTATTGTCGTTACAGTGTCTTCTAAGGAATTCTTGGGAACTCTAGGGACAAGATCTGCCTGTGGAAAACTGGCAAAAAATAGTTGGCCGCACCCAGTGGAGCGCAACGCTGAGCTTTACGCGCGAAGACCCGCTCCAACCGCTGCTCGCACTTATGGGACACCGCAAGGATCGGCCACAGGATCGGCCAGCAAGAGACACTGATTGGGAGTATTATCAGCAAATAAGGCCAATCTACTAAGAAAAACATCGGCCAATGTCCCCCTATGAAATCTATCGAATCCCCAAGCCGAATTGAGCCAGCTCTGATCGAAGAGCCTTCTGCGGCCATCGCGGACGTAGTGGCAGATCTAAACGCGGCCGTATCTGTACTCGGCAAATTTTTGCATCCGCTCACTGCTGCGAATTTAGCTGATGCGGTGCGCATCATGAATACGTATTACAGCAATCTCATCGAGGGCCACAACACCCGCCCCAAAGATATTGAGCGCGCTCTGTCGGGCAATTTAGACAAGAATGAGGAGCGGCGCAATCTTCAGATTGAAGCGGCTGCGCATGTTCGAGTCCAGACGGAAATTGACCAGATGTTTCTGCAAGGAACATTGCCGCCTGCGACATCTGCGGAGTTCATTCAGTGGATTCACCACGAGTTCTACCGGGATGCCCCCCCGGCAATGCTCACCCTCAAGAATGAGTCTCGCAAAATTGTCATGAAACCCGGCCAGTGGCGTTCCCGGCCCGAACACGACAATGCGGTGGGGCGTCATTTGCCACCCTCCAGCGAGCACGTGGCGGACTTCATCCGATATTTCGAAAAGCGCTACAGCCTCTCTCAGCTTGGAACAGCGGGCCGAATTATGGCTATCCCAGCCGCGCATCACCGCCTGAATTACATCCATCCATTTCCTGATGGGAACGGGCGTGTAAGCCGTTTGATGAGTCACGCAATGGCGCACCAGACTGGTATCGGAGCGCATGGGTTGTGGTCGATCTCGCGTGGTCTTGCAAGAGGCCTTGAGAGTCGAGGCGAATACAAGAGCATGATGGACTTGGCGGATATGCCACGACAGGGAGACTTGGACGGACGAGGAAATCTCTCGCTGAAGGCTCTGAAAGACTTTGTGCTTTGGTTTCTTCGAGTCTGCCTGGATCAAGTCCAGTTCATGTCCGGTCTGTTCGATCTGAATGAGTTGAGGCAGAGGCTTCGCACTCTTGTTGAAAGAAGCAGCACTCTAAAGCCGGAAGCTGCGGCTCTTTTGGAAGAGGCACTCATGCGGGGTGAGTTCGAACGGGGAGAGGTTGCACGTATCACTGGCCTTCCAGAACGTACTGCACGTCGCGTTCTCGCTGACGTGACAGAACTTGGATTGCTGGCGTCCTCCACGCCGAAGGGTCCTGTCTCACTTCGCTTTCCAGAGAGCGCGCTCGAAGAACTCTTTCCAAGACTGTACCCACAAGTTTGACCGAGAAATTCCGGAACCAGCCAGACAGTCAAATGCTAGACGTAGCGACATGGTCGTAGAGCCTACTCAAAGGCACGACTCGCACGGCGACATCTTCCCACAAGTCGCGAGCTTGGAATCTCCACAGCTTGCCTACACGGTAAGCGGTGATGCGCCCCGAACGTGCCAGTCGCTGCAATGTCTTCGGATGGACACCGAGCATCGCTGCTGCTTCGTCGGTATTTAGGAATACTCCGCTGGATATAGAAGGATTTGGCATGGCTCACGACTCCCTATATTCACAATGCCGCGAACTATGGTGCTTGTCCAGAGAGCGACAAAGAGCAACGGATTACTCAGGACTGCACAAGAGCGCAATGTGTTGCTCAGCGTTGCTAGGCATTACACAAAAAATAATTCTTCGCGGGAAACGTTACAAACTCAATCCCATCTCAAAACCGATCTCTTGAGTTTTGATGGGTAGCTTGATCTCCTGCTTGAGGCCCTGCGCGATGTCTTGATTGGGCGATGCCTTTTGTTGGGTCAGGTCATTCGCCAGTTCAATCGCAGAGGGACGCGCCATCGAGACACCCAGCGATTCGCCCAGGCGCTCTACGTCTGACGTGACGATAGAAATGCCCTCACGGCCACGCGACGCGGCGACATAAAACAACTCCTGCTTCATCACGTCCGCTGAGACGATGACGTGATCGACCGTCTTGCCCTGGCTCCGGTGTGCCGTAACAGCATAGCCATGGGTGAACTCACGATAGTTTGCCGGTACGCTTCGACCGTCTTCCAAGTTGATGATGCCTCGCTCTACGCTCTGAACGGTAGTCAGCTCTCCGTTCGTCGCTCGGAATCCCGGCTCTTTGCGATTGCCCATCATCAGGAGTTTGTCCCCGGCAGCGACCTCAATCTCCATGCGTTCATGCACCGAAAATGACCTTGCCTGCGTCAGACTGACAGACTTCTCTTCACCACGCTCGTTCATCGTATGAATGCTGGAGCCGGATACGTTAGTCACCGTCAGCGCCTCATGCTTCTCAATTCCATGTGAGGCACGGTGAAAAGCCAACACCTGATCGGGTTGATAGTTCGAGATGTCCTTTTTCTGTGCTTCCGTCCACTGCAACGGAATATGACGGTGCAGCGTCTCACCGTCACCCAGGACCGCTCTCTGCTTCAGATCTTCACGGATAGCTTGTGTCACTCTGCCAATCTCTTCATGCGTCGGCGCAACGACAAGCACGTTGCGATGCTGCCCTGCCGTCAAGTCTCGATACACGTCGGCCACGGCTTGCGCTCGCTCCATGTAAGGCACCTCGCGCACGGCTCCCATGTCTTGCAGCTTGGCAAAGCCTTGATCGGGTGATTTACGAAAGGTTTCGATGGCGTCTCGGTACTCAAGGTTTGACTGTCGCTGGATGCCCGTCAAAGAAACACTCGTCATGCGCGATTCACGCTCCAGAATCCGCAGAGCATCAGAAGATTCGACACTCTGTATCTGGCGTGTGTCCCCTGAGAACAGAATTCGCGCATCCTCACGGCGGGCCAGGTCGAGCAGCCCTTCCATCTGACGTCCAGAGACCATGCCTGCCTCGTCTACGATCAGCACATTTCCCCGCAAGCTTTGCTGAGCGGTCTGGTCCTCCAGCAGTCGTGAGACGGTCATCGAGTTTGCGAAGCCCACCTTCTGGAGTTCCTCGACAGCACTCCGGGTGGGGGCGACTGCCAAGACCTCGTGCCCCGCAGCGTGCAAACCGCGATCAATCTCCTGCAAGGTCGCCGTCTTTCCGGTGCCTGCGGCCCCGCGCAAGTTGATCGCGAAATCTTGAGACGCAAGTATCGTCTCGACGGCGTGACGTTGTTCCGTCCGAAGACTTTCCTTCGGCTCAAAGTAATCCTTGCCACCCAGCGCCGGGTAACGATGGAGCCCTTGATCGACGGCGGCAACCATGCTGCGTTCGCGCTCAAGGCTCGCTTGAGTCGCGACGTTGCCGCCGACTTGAAGCAGGTTGCCCTGCGATATCTCAAACTCATAGCTCCCACGCAAGTCGCCGAGGTCGAGCTTGCCTCTGCCGTGACGCAGGGCCTCCGTCATCAACTCATGATTTTTGGAAACCGTCTTGCGCTCAAAGAGGTGTTCCTGCGCGTGCTGTAGGGATTGGACGGCAGAGGCGCGTTCAGGAGCAAGTGGTTGGCCACGCTCGATAGATGTCTCCCGAAGACCATTTAGGTTTTCATGCTCCTGTGTCGATATGCGGTCTACCTGTAATCGGTGAACCTCCGCCGTACTAATCTCATGCAACTTATCCGGGCGAGATTCCCGCACGAGGACGGCGACTTCGTTATCCGTAGGCTTTCGTCCATGCTCCGCCGCAAACTGCCGGATGGATTCATCCCGTTGCTCGCTCCGCTGCGAGTAACGCTCCAGCACATCTTTGGAAATACCTCTGATCTCGAATCCGTTATCGACTCCCTTTGCGTTCCGTTGGCTCTCAATGTCGTATCCAAGCCCACGCACCTCCCGCGCCAGTTCATTCCGATACACCTCAGTGATGTAGGCACGGCGGTCATATACCCCCGAGGCCTGGAGCGCTTTCCACCTTCCCTCGACTCCGTCGTAGCTCAGGTTCGCCGCAACCGCGTGTGTATGAAGCTGGGGATCAAGCTGGCGGCTGCTGTCGTGTGTATATGCAGCGATGACGAGATTTCCGGTCTGGCGATCATGGTTCGCACCATCCAGGCGCACCCTTGCTCCCGCATAGCGCTCCGCCTCATGCAATGCCACGTTCACGGCGTGACGATGCGCTTCCAGTAGCCTGTCGTCGCCTCCGACGAGAGCTTGGACGGACACTGACTTCGGAGCCGAGAAGGTAAAGTCATAAAGCGAACGCGCCTTACTTTCGACTCCGCCATCGGTCGCAATTCGGTCCGCGCTATGTCGCGGACGCAGGAACTCGCCCGTCTCGGGATGGAGCCCCTCACGAACGGCTTCGAACTGCTCATGCGTTACCGTGCCATTCAGTCCAAGCAACTCCGCTCCCCGACCATGCCACTCGCCCTGCACGGTTCGGTTTTGATCGAAGTAGTCGCTGTGCTCCAGATGCTTCTGTGCATAGCCAGCCCCGCCCGTCATCGCCCGAATCGTCAACATAAGGCGACGCTACTGCTGTTCGAAATTGCAATGCAAGCTCGGTGGAATCTCTGGGCAAGTGCTTCGGATTCGACCTGACGATGAGTCAGGCGTCCGAGTTCCGGCCACTATCAAGGATAAGACCGCACCCTTGAATAACGCGCTTCACTATTAAGCGTTTTCGAGTGGTGTAAAAGTGCTGCGTTGGACCGTACGCCCCTTGGTATGAACATCTTGGCTCTCTTATTCATGGGAGGAATAATGGAAGTCCCAAAAGTCATTGGACAGAATCATTGATCGTCGAAGAAGCTAGAGGTGAAGGATTTGCAAGGAATGGGCCTTCCCACCAAGGGAGATTCGCAATGGACTTCGCAAAGAAACCACCCGCACGAGTTTCGGCAATCAGTGACCCTCGGATTGAGCCGCTGATCGACACGGAAGAGGCCGCAGCACTTCTAAGAATTCACCCCAAGACCCTCCAGCGCATGGCGCGACTAGGTGAGGTTAGAGGCTACCAGTTGGGCAAGCTCTGGCGGTTCCGGGCCTCCGATCTCGTCAAGATAATCGAAGCCGAAGTCGCGTCCTAACTACGACTAAGCTGCGTTCCGACATTGGCCAGACTGCGTCTGACCAATCCAGCGTGAGCCGGATTTGCAGACGCTGTCTGCAAATTGCTCCACTGCCTCGCTTGCCGACAACGGCGGCATCGATTGCGACGACAGATATCCCCGCTACTAAATCCAAGCAATCGTCAGACAGCGTCTGACGATTCTGGTACTTCAACACTATCTGGACGATTGCCACTCCCCACGACCGGCGGCTAATGCCCCGCTAGGGGCGGACACGGTAAGATTCGGTATGAATCTTTCCTCTTTCATCTGGTCAGTGGCGGACTTGCTGCGTGGCAAGTACAAGCCCCATGAGTATGGCCAAGTGATTCTGCCGTTTACGGTTTTGCGCCGGATGGACTGCGTCTTGGAACCAACGAAGCAAGCTGTACTCAAGGAGGCTGCCAAGCGCGGGGCGTCCGGGGACAGTGTCAATCATTATCTGACTCGGGCGTCCGGGAACACTTTTTACAACACATCGCCGATGGATCTTAGGGCTATTGTGGGCGACCAGGATAACGTCGCGATGAACCTGGCGGCCTACCTCCAGGACTTTTCGCCAAACGTCAAAGACATTTTCGAGCGGTTCAACCTAAATGCCCAGATCGAGAAGCTGACAAAGGCCGACCTGCTCTACCTCGTTACCGAGAAGTTCAGCAAGATCGACCTGCACCCCGACACGGTCAGCAATGCGGACATGGGCACTATCTTCGAGGAGCTGATCCGCAAGTTCGCCGAACTCTCCAATGAGACTGCCGGCGAGCACTTCACGCCGCGCGAGGTCATCCGGCTCATGGTCAACCTCATCTTCGCCGAGGATGACGATGTTCTCTCCAAGCCGGGAGTCGTCAGGACTATTTATGACCCGACAGCAGGGACGGGCGGAATGCTTTCGGTTGCGGGTGAGTGGGTGCATGAGCACAACCCGAAGGCGCGGCTCACAGTGTCCGGCCAAGAACTGAACGACGAGTCCTACGCCATCTGCAAAGCGGACATGCTTATCAAAGGACAGGATGTAGCGAACATCAAGCCGGGTGACACGCTCGCCAACGACGGACACGCCCATCAGGTATTCGACTACATGCTTTCCAATCCGCCGTTCGGCGTGGAATGGAAGCAGTCTGAGAAGGTTGTCCGTAAGGAGTATGAGGAACAGGGCTTCAACGGGCGCTTCGGTCCGGGATTGCCACGCATCTCGGATGGCTCTCTGCTCTTCATGCTTCACCTGGTGAAGAAGATGCGCCCGCTTGCCGACGGCGGGGCACGGTTTTGCATCGTTCAGAATGGTTCGCCGTTGTTTACTGGCGGAGCAGGTTCGGGTGAAAGCAACATCCGGCAGTATCTCTTGGAGAACGACCTCGTAGAGGCCATCGTGGCTCTTCCGACGGAGATGTTCTACAACACCGGCATCTCGACCTACCTATGGGTTGTGACAAACCACAAGCTCCCGCACCGCAAGGGCAAGCTCCAGTTGATCGACGCCTCCGGCTTCTGGCAGCGGATGCGGAAGAGCCTGGGTGACAAGCGCAAGGAGCTTAGCCCGGAGCACATCGACGAAATCACGCGCATCTTCTGCGAGTTCAAGGAAGTTCGGCGCGACGGTGTCCCTATCTCGCTCATCTTCCCGAACGAAAGCTTCGGCTATCGGACGATCACGGTCGAACGACCCTTGCGCGATGCTGAGGGAAAAGTCGTCATCGGTATCAAGGGCAAGATGAAGGGGAAACCTATGCCCGATGCCGACCTCCGCGATACCGAGAACGTCCCGCTCAGTGAGGATGTGGAGGTCTACTTCGAGCGCGACGTATTGCCTCACGCGCCGGATGCCTGGATCGATCATGAGAAGACGAAAGTAGGGTATGAGATTCCCTTCAACCGGCACTTCTACGTCTTCAAACCGCCAAGGGAGCTTGCCGAGATCGACGCCGACCTCAAGGTCGTCACCGACCGTATCCTGACCATGATTGCGGGGTTGAGCGCATGACGACAAAGCCGAAACGACAGAAGTCCGCGTTGGCGATACCGCAGCCCGATCCCGATGGGTTCGCCGAGATCGTTGCGCTGATTGCTACGTCTCAGCAAAATGCCTACCGCGCCGTGAACACTGCGCTCATCGACCTCTACTGGCAGGTGGGCGAGTACATTAGCCGCAAGATTGAAGCTGCCGAGTGGGGCTCTGGGACGGTCGAGAATCTGGCCCGGTTCATCGCCCATACGCATCCAGGGCTGCATGGCTTCTCCCGTCCCAACCTATTCAGAATGAAGCAGTTTTACGAGGCATATAGGGATGAAGCAATTGTCTCGGCATTGCTGAGACAATTACCCTGGACCCATCACCTCATCATCCTCGGCCAGAGCAAGCGGCCCGAAGAGCGCGAGTTCTATGTCCGAATAGCAGCGAAAGAACGCTGGTCAAGCCGCCAGTTGGAACGCCAGTTCAACGCAGCTCTCTTTGAGCGGGTGGTGCTGTCGCCGCCAAAAGTCTCGGCAGCGGTGAGACAAATGCACCCAGAGGCAGTCGATGTTTTTCGGGACGCCTATAACGTCGAATTCCTCGGCTTGCCACGAGAACACACCGAGAATGACCTTCACCGCGCATTGCTTAACCGGATGAAGGATTTTCTGCTGGAGCTTGGCCGGGATTTCTGTTTCATCGGCTCGGAGTTTCCCGTGCAGGTGGGGACGCGTGACTTTGCGCTAGACCTCCTCTTCTTCCATCGTGGCCTCAACTGCCTAGTCGCATTTGAACTGAAGGTACAGCGGTTCGAGCCTGAACATCTGGGCAAGCTGAACTTCTATCTGGAGGCCCTGGACCGCGATGTGCGCAAGCCGCACGAACAGCCCTCCATCGGTGTGCTGCTCTGTGCTAGTAAGGAAGACAAGGTGGTGGAGTACGCACTACGCCGCACGTTGTCGCCCGCGCTCATTGCCGAGTACCAAACAGCACTTCCCGACAAGAAGCTGCTCCAAGCCAAGCTTCAAGAGTTTTATAGCCAAGACACGCGGGAAGGTGAGGCTGAATGAGCTTCCCCCGATACGAGAGCTATTCGTTATCAGATATCCCATGGATTGAAGAACTACCCAAAGGGTGGAGGACGCAACGGTTGAAGACCGTCTTCCAGCTCATGGCTCGGCCAGTCCGGGATGAAGATGAAATCGTTACTGCTTTTCGTGACGGAGAGGTGACACTCCGTAATAAGCGGCGTCAGGAGGGATTCACAAACGCCCTTCAAGAAATCGGCTATCAGGGAATTCGTGTAAATGACTTGGTCATCCATGCGATGGACGCTTTCGCTGGCGCCATTGGGGTCTCTGATTCCGATGGGAAGTCAACGCCGGTTTACTCTGTCTGTCGGCCACGGAGCGCAGCAACAAGCTCCAAGTACTACGGCAGCCTTTTGCGATACATGGCTCTGAACGGGTACATAAACTCTTTAGCTAAAGGTATTAGAGAGCGCTCCACCGACTTTCGGTGGTCAGATGCAGGCAATTTACTCGTCCCGGTCCCCTCTGAGAGGGAACAAACATTAATTGTCAACTTCATTGATCAGGAACCTCGAAGATTGATGCGCTCATCGAGGAGCAACAGCAGTTGATCGAACTTCTGAAGGAGAAGCGCAGGTCAGTCATATCGCAAGCAGTCACCAAGGGTCTAAATACACATGCACTGATGTGGGACACCCAGAAGAAATGGATAGGAACAATTCCCACTTCATGGACGATCACCCGCGTGAAGTATGCAGTTGCGATGGTTGTCGACTGTCTCCACACGACACCAACCTATGACGGAGAGCTTCTATATCCGGCGATAAGAACCGCAGATGTCGAGCCTGGACGGCTACTGCTGAGTCAGGCAAGATTGGTGTCCGAAGAAGTCTATACGGAGAGAGTACAAAGGCTTGAGCCTGAGGCCGGTGACATCCTTTATTCGCGAGAGGGCGAGCGGTTTGGGATGGCTGCTCTCGTTCCTCCGGACACTAAGGTCTGCCTTGGTCAACGGATGATGATGTTTAGGCCGAACTCTTCCTTTGATCCCGGGTACTTGATGTGGGCCATGAATAGTTCAGCGGTATACCAACAGGTCCTTGAGGGCGTTACAGGCCCAACCGCACCACACGTGAATATTAGCGAAGTGATCAACTTTCTAATCCCAATGCCGGAACTGGCAGAACAACAGCTGATTTCACAGCACATCGATACGATTGTGGCTCAGACGGACGGTCTAGTAGCTCTCGCTCAAGATGGAATCGAACTTCTTAGAGAGCGCCGCAGTACCCTCATTTCCTTAGCCGTCACAGGCAAGATTGACATCCGCACCTACATGGCGAAGCCCGCCATAAACGTGACGCAATACACCTCTGGATTCGCACACCAGTTGCTAGCAGCCGAGATTCTTGATCGCTGCAATAGCCAACGAATGGGGCGGATCAAGCTGCAGAAGCTCATTCATCTGTGCGAATATCACGGTCAGGTTAGCGAGGTACAAGGGGATTACAGCCGTAAAGCGGCAGGCCCGTTCGATGCAAAATCCATGGCCGGTATCAGCAAGAACCTCAAGAAGCAGAAATGGTTCGAGGAGGTTAAGGAAGGTGAACGCTATGTGTACCAACCATTGGAAAAGCGTGGCGACCACAAAAAATACCTTGCTCATTGGCAGGCAGAGATGCCAAGGATCGACGAAGTCCTCAGCCTGGTAGGTGCCTTCAGAACCAGAGAATGCGAGATTGTTTCAACCCTCTATGCCGCATGGAATGACTTGCTGATCGACGGCGTAACAGTCGACGATGCCTCCATCTTGCATGAGGCTTCGAGTGCAGAACGTTGGCACAAGAGCAAAGAGCAGATTGCCCCGGAGCGATGGAAGAAGGCTCTCCAATGGATGAAGGATAAGGGTTTGGTTCCGGTAGGCTATGGCAAGCACACACGACATGCCGCCGGACAGATTGGAGCCACAACTGAGGAAGCCCATGAGCCTGCATAAGGAGATTCACTTCGAGGTCGAGATCGCCGAGCACCTCGGGCAGCAGGGCTGGGTCTATGAAGAGGGCGTCTCCGCCCAGTACGACCGGGCGCGGGCGCTGTTTCCCGAGGATGTGCTTGCGTGGGTTCAGGAGTCGCAGCCGGAGGCATGGCAGGCGCTGGCCAAAGGACACGGCCTCGCCGCCGACACCCGCCTGCTCGACCAACTCCGGCAGAACCTGGACACGCGCGGAACGCTCGACGTGCTGCGCAACGGTATCGAGCTATTCCCGGTGAAGAGCAAGATTGCCCTGGCGCAGTTTCGTCCTGCCTCTGGCATCAATGCAGCGATCATGACCCGGTATACGGCTAACCGTCTGCGCGTCGTCCGCCAGGTGCGCTACTCCGAGGGCAATGAGAACTGCCTTGACCTCGTCTTCTTTCTGAATGGCCTGCCGGTCGCCACGGTGGAGCTGAAATCGGACTTTACCCAGAGCGTGAAGGACGCGGTAGACCAGTACCGGTTCGACCGGCATCCGCAGCCGAAGGCCCAGAAGGCCGAGCCGCTCTTGAGCTTTCCCGGTGGTGCCCTAGTTCACTTCGCCGTCAGCAACTCCGAGGCCCAGATGACGACCCGCCTTGCAGGGCCAGCGACTCGCTTTCTGCCTTTTAACAAGGGCGACCATGGCGCGGCGGGCAATCCGCCATCGCCGTCAGGCCATCGAACTAGCTATCTGTGGGAGGAAGTCTGGGAGCGCGAGAGCTTTCTCGACATCCTGGGCCGCTACCTTGTCTCTGAAAAGGACGATAAGAAGAAGCTGACCCGCTACCTTTTCCCGCGATACCACCAGCTTGACGCGACTCGGAAGCTGTTGAACGCCGTGAAGGCAGAGGGTGCGGGGGGCAAGTACATGATCCAGCACTCGGCAGGTTCAGGCAAGACGAACTCGATTGCGTGGACCGCTCATTTCTTCGCCGACCTGCATGACGCCGAGCACAAGAAAGTATTCGATTCTGTGATTGTCGTCAGCGACCGCAACGTGATCGACCAGCAGTTGCAGGATGCAATCTTCGACTTCCAGCGCACGACCGGCGTGGTGACGAGCATCAAGGGCGTCAGCGGCAGCAAAAGCAAGGAGCTTGCTGAGGCGCTATCCGGGGATAAGAAGATCGTCGTTTGCACGATCCAGACCTTCCCGTTTGCCCTGGAGAAGGTTCGTGAGCTGGCAGCGTCCGAGGGCAAACGCTTCGCTGTGATTGCCGATGAAGCGCATAGCTCGCAGACAGGCGAAGCAGCCGCGAAGCTGAAGCAGGTGCTCAGTGCCGAGGAGTGGCACGAGATCGAGGACGGCGGCGAGGTCGGCTTCGATGACGTGCTACGGGCGCAGATGACCGCCCGCACCGCCGACAAGGGCATCACCTACGTTGCGTTCACGGCAACACCGAAGGCGAAGACGCTGGAGTTGTTTGGACGCAGGCCCGAACCGGACCAACCAGCGGGACCGACGAACGTGCCCGAGGCATTCCATGTCTACAGCATGAGGCAAGCCATCGAGGAAGGGTTCATCCTCGATGTGCTGGAAAACTACACGACGTACAAGCTCGCGTTCAAGCTGGCCCATGATGGCAAGGAATACGACGAGACCGAGGTCGAACGCTCCACTGCGATGAAGGGCATCATGCGCTGGGTTCGGTTGCATCCGTATAACATTTCGCAGAAGGTGCAAGTGGTGGTCGAGCACTACCTTGAGAATGTGCAACCTCTGCTTGCTGGTCACGCGAAGGCGATGGTCGTTGTCGGGAGTCGGCAGGAGGCGGTGCGCTGGCAGCTTGCCATGCAGAAGTACATTCAGTCGCGGGGCTATCGTTTGAGCGCGTTGGTCGCCTTCTCCGGCGAGGTGAACGATAAAGATTCCGGCGAAGATCCTTTCACCGAAACCAGCAAGGTGTTGAATCCGAACCTGCGTGGCCGTGACATCCGCGAGGCATTCAAGACGGACGAGTATCAAATCTTGCTCGTCGCCAACAAGTTCCAGACCGGGTTCGATCAACCTCTGTTGTGCGGAATGTATGTGGACAAGCGTTTGGGCGGGATTCAGGCCGTGCAGACGTTATCTCGCTTGAACCGCGCTTACTCCGGGACGTTCGGCATCAAGGATACGACCTTCGTTCTTGATTTCGTGAATGAAGCGGAAGAAGTGCTAGAGGCGTTCCGCACGTACTACACGACGGCCACTCTAGAAGATGTGACCGATCCTAACCTCGTCTACAACCTGCGTGCCAAGCTGGACGCGGCGGGACACTATGACGAGTTTGAAGTAGACCGTGTTGCGACGGTTGAGCTGAACCCGGACTCGAAACAGGGCGACCTTGTTCGTGCTCTGGAGCCGGCGGCTGATAGGTTGGTGCGCCAGTTCAAGGTAGCGCATGACCATTGGAAGGCTGCGAAGGCCGAAGGGGACGATGCTGCGGTCGAAGACGCTCACGCTGAGATGGAAACCTTGATGCTGTTCAAGCGCGATATGGGCAGCTTTGGCCATGCCTATACGTTCCTGTCGCAAATCTTCGACTACGGGAATACCGGACTGGAGAAGCGAGCTATCTTCTACAAGCGACTGATGCCGCTGCTGGAGTTTGGTCGCGAGCGTGATGGCGTTGATCTTTCGCAGGTGGTGCTGACGCACCACATCCTTCGTGATCGTGGAAGCCGGGCATTACCGCTCGGTGAAGGAGACTCACCCACACTGAAGCCACTTACGGATGCAGGTTCCGGTTCCGTCCAAGAGAAGGAAAAGGCGCGTCTCGGAGAGATTATCGCCAAGGTCAATGATCTTTTTGGAGCGGACACTACTGAAGGGGACAAACTCGTCTACGTGAACGATGTAATAAAAGGCAAGTTGATGGAGTCGGATACGTTGAGGCAGCAAGCTGTGAGCAATAGCAAGGAGCAGTTTGCGAACTCGCCCGATCTGAATCACGAACTCATCAACGCCATAATGGACGCTTCGTCGGCACTGTCGTCTCTCAGCAAGCAGGCGCTTGAGTCTGAGCATATCCGTAGTGGTCTGAAAGAAGTTTTGCTTGGACCGGCACAGCTTTATGAAGCCTTACGAGCACGAGATGCGTCAGTCCATCCCAGTGAGTAGCCCTCACCCAACAAACCTCACAACATAAATATGACAGCACCGATTCTTGCTTAGGGAGGTTACGCCTCCCTATCTGCGGCCGCTTTGCGTCCTCCGCCACCCTACTAAGCGGGCCTGTTCCTGCCCGCAACGCCGCCCCTAATAGGTCATGCGCGCACCGCGCGCGAATGAGGAAGCCAAGCCTCGCTGAGGGCGCTGCCCTGGCGCGGCGCAAGGGTTTCCCCATAATTTTTCCTGCGTAAAAATCACTCGCGTCGCTCGCCCTTCGGGTGGGAGATACCCCTCCCTTGCGCCTTGCCGCCCCGCCTTCGCCAGTAGGCGTTCGGCATGTAGGTACATGCCACGCATGGCATGAAAAGCAAAGGCCAAAGCCAAGGAGGAATCACCCATGAACACCACAGCCATCACCACCGAAAACACCGTCACCCCTTCCATCCAGAACTTTAAACAGCCGCAGCCAAAGCAGCAAACTGCGAAGGAAGCTATTGCGGCCAACGTCCAAGCCCTCATCGAGCAGTTGGAGCAGGGACATAGCGATGCACTCACCGCCTACCTCACCGCAATGGGTAGGTTCCATAATTACAGCTTTGGCAACATCCTTGAGATTGCACGGCAGAAGCCGAACGCAACCCGCGTGGCTGGACTCTACGCCTGGAACCAGCTTGGTCGGAAGGTCAAGAAGGGAGAGCACGGCATCCGCATCCTCGCTCCCATGATCGGCATTCGCCGGAAGAAGGACAGCGAAGCAGAGAAGGACATCCGCACTCAGAATCAGGCCGTATTGGTTGGGTTCCGCTCCGCCTACGTCTTTGATGTTTCGCAGACTGAAGGCAAAGAGCTTCCAGAACTGTCCGCAAGGGTTACTGGCAATGTTGGCGAGTACCGGGAGCGTTTGGTCGATTTCGTGATCTCTCAGGGAATCTCGCTGGAGTGGAAAGGGAGCATCGCCCCGGCGTTAGGACTGAGCTATGGGGGAAAGATTGCCATTCTGCCGGGACAGTCCGCACCCGAGGAATTTTCCACCATCGTTCACGAACTCGTGCACGAGATTTTGCATAAGGCCGAGCGGCGCACCGCCACCACCAAAACAGTACGGGAGACAGAGGCCGAGGCCATCGCCTTTGTCGTTGGCAAGACCATCGGCCTATCGACGGGCAGAGCTTCAGCCGACTACATCCATCTGTACCACGGGAACGCCTCACTCCTCGCAGAGAGCTTGGAAGTGATTCAACGCACGTCAGCCATGATTCTCTCCGCCATCGAGTCACCCGCCGCGACGGAAACCAAGACGACAAAGACGGAAGCCCCTATTCAAGAAGAACCCGAACTGGCGAAGGCCAGCTAACCCCTTTTCTGCATGGCGGGCGGCTTCGTGCCGTCCGCTCAAAGAGATCAGTCACGGACCGCCTTAGCACCATTAGCTGAAGAGCTTGCAGCGCGTAGGCTCCTATACGCCACGAGAATCACTCTGCCTCTCAGAGGTTGTATTGATACATGGGGTCTTTGCAATTCTGTCCTTCCGCGAAGACACACGGAACACGCTCCTTCCCCCAGATTTTGTCCCCTGCCTTCCTAGGAGATTCCGTATAGTGTGCGTTTCGGTCTGCGAAATAACGGTTTATGGCCTCCGTCGCTTTTTCAGCGGAAGGATAGTCGCTATTGTGGATGATGGCTCTGGCCATGCCGCTGAACACCGACTCAATCACATTCAGAAACTGCGCTCCCGCTGGTAGCGGAGCGATTCGAATAACGGGATATCCGTCGGGCTCTGCACGCTGGTTCAGCTTTTCAAGATGTGCGACCAAGTCTTTCGATATGTGCCAAGAGGCCGCGTCCCAGGACAAATACAGAGTCTTGCAAGAACGATATTGATCTCGCAACGTGTCTGCCATCCTAATCATTTCGCCGGTATTCTTCTTCCGGGAATAGAAGTGCGTGACTTGATTTCGTGAAAGTTCGAGAGCAGCGGTGAGAATCATCCAACCCTTCGACTTTTGCCATTGAGGAACTACATATTGCTCGCCGGGAGCGACTCGCTTCTTCCCGCCCTTCATCTTGATTGCAAATGGCCCGTATTCGTCGACGGAGAAGAACGCTTCATCTGGCCTAAGTTCAGACAGTATCTTTGATATGGCCTCTACCTTTGCACGATATTCGGGGTCGTTGCTCGTCAGCACGACTCGGGCATGACGCCACTTGAAACCGGCTTCCTTGATAACGGTACGAATAGTGGCCGCCCCCGCTGGGTGGCCTCCTTTGGACAGGATTTCTTCAAGCGTGGCGATCGTCCACGTTGTTCGATTGACACCGTGTGCCGAAGGCGGCGAATGGAGCAATGCAAAAATTGCGCTCTTTACGTCTTCTTGGTTGGATAGTTTGTCGCTTCTCTCCTTTCTCGTAAGGAGTTGCGTCGATCCGCCTTCTCGAAAATCTCTCCAGTAGCGAAAGAGCGATCCGGTTGAGATCTGAAGGAATGAGCAAATCTGGTCCCGATTGATGCCTCGGACATAGCTCATGACAGTGACGGCTCGATTACGTTCAGCGAGCTTTCCCTTTGTTGCAGCTAGCAGCAGGACTTTCAGTTCTTTGAATGGGATGTCCGGAATCTGCGGAGTTAGGACATCAAGCGGTATCGCGCCTTGTTGGAGGTTACGCATCCAGGCAAGCGCCTGATCTTGTGGCTCAGGCTGTTTATGGAGTCTCAAGGAATTCCGATAAAGCATCAGCGAAGGGTTTCTCGGTAAGAGGCTATGCGTTTGGTTCGGGGATGGCACGGATGGAGGCTCACATTCAGACGCTTCCGGCGAGTGAAAGATAACCTCCGCAGTGCGCACGATCTCCTGCGGTGCCACAGAGTCTCGCCCTTTCCGAGCATTTTGCGACTGGCGCAGACGACTCGCTTCAGCACGTTCCGGGTTTATCGCCGCATAGATGTATTCCTGAACCGCGTTGTAGCAGCCCGTATATTCATGCTCGTCTCGGAGCGTCCGAAAGGCCTGCATCGCAGAAGTTCGAAGTCGCTTGGGACGAGTCGCGTCGCCTTCGATCATCCGATCTATCAAACCAGCCCACGGCTTTAGGGTTGGTCTCAAGTTAGGAGTCGCCGGCGGAACGACGGGCGGGGTCGGAGGCAGCACCGGTGACAGCAAGGACTTCAGTAATCTCTGAGCCATAGGCCTAGAGAGATTGATCTGGATAATCGCGGGTTTGCTGGTAGAAGAGTGGCGAGACGTTCCCCGCCTCCCCTTAATGCCAAAGAATCTTACCTTCCCCATGCGTCATGTCCTCCAATGGAAGTTCAAAGGAGATGATTGTAGTCGGCCCGTCTTCCCACCCTGAAGGTCGCTCTCAAGAAAACGAGAGCTTCTGAATCTGCCCACCCGACGGGCTGAACATTGACCAGACTGGAACCAGCCGAACCGCGTCTTTATACTTTTGCTGGATGAAGGAACTAGCCAAAACCATCACTGCGGAACTTGCGAAGATGCCCGAAGGGACACCCGTGACGGCGGCGGTATTCCTCCATCTCGCAGATCGGGCTACCGTATCCCGGACGCTCTGCGCCTTAGCAAAGTGCGGCGAAGTCTTTAGAGTTTCTCGCGGAGTCTATGTAGCCACCATTATCAGTCGATTTGGCCGCCAGGGTCCCAGAGTCCACCTCTTCATCGAACAACTCGCAAAACTATCAGAAGAGGCTATTGCGCCGTTTGGGGCGACCTGTGCCAACGGACTTGGCTTGACCACTCAAGTTCCTATGCACATGGTCTTTTGGACCTCCGGTAGAACTCGTTCGTACAAGATGGGCAAACTGGTGATTCATCTCCAGCATGTTCCCGACTGGCAGCTTGTCCTCTGGAATGAGCCTGAGGGAGAACTGGTACGGGCGCTTGCGTGGGCTGGCCCCACCGAGGTAAGCAAAGTCCTCCGCCAGCTCATCGAAAAAGTTCCTGAAGAGGCTATCCATCAACTGCAGAAGCACGCATCCCTCTTTCCCCTGTGGATACAGGCTGCCTTGCGACGGTTGCGATAGCCGGGTACAAGGCTTGCGGTGGCGATGCGGAATGTGTCGAATTCTACGCAGCGGCGGATTGGCCCAAGCGAAAAGCAGAATGAAGGCAAGAGACACCATCCCTAAGCCTGTCGGCTTAGGAAGGCGTTCGCAAAAGCACAATTCGAACAATTATCGAACGCGCTCGAACCCGATCCGGGGATGTCCGATGTTGTTCGATAGGTATCCGAAGGTAAAGCAGCGACAAGGTCGTGTGCCAAACGCAAGAACGCCCCGTCTCCGGGGCGTTCAAAGGGCGCTCGATGAGCGGAGCCTTACGACGAAAGCTTACTAAGAATAGCCGGGCAATCGCCGCTCAAGTACACTATCTATTCTTCTACATCGGCCCCAATCTTGCGTCAAGGTGATAATTGATGTCCCCTGCCATGGAATCACCGCAGAAATATGTACTTGGTCTCGATATCGGCTCCGCTTCTCTGGGCTGGGCAATGATTGCCCTCAATCAAGTTGACGAGCCGACCTCGTTGATCCGCGCAGGCGTGCGCATCTATGAACCAGGTGTGGATGGAACTGCTCTTGATATCGAACAGGGCAAAGATCAATCCAAAGCGGTAGAGCGGCGCACGGCAAGACTCCACCGTCGCCAACTCCGCCGCCGCGCCGCCCGCCAGCGGGAGCTTTTTCAGGAGCTGCAAAAGGCAGGGCTGCTCCCAACCAACGCTGTAGGCGGCGGAGCTAGCTCAGAACAGCGGCATGAACTGTTGAACGAGTTAGACCGCTCATTGACGCTGAAGTTTCTTAAGCCCGATGACGATTCGTTCGCTCAGAAACCGCTCTACTTACTTCGGAAACTTGCGTTGGATGAACGTTTGGAGCCGTTCGAGCTAGGGCGAGTCTTATTTCATCTGAGCCAGCGGCGCGGCTTCAAGTCCAATCGCAAAGAAACCAAGAAGAGCGCGAAGGAAAATGAGGATCTTGGCCAAGTGAAGGCGGATATCCACTCTCTGGAACTAGCGATACAAGAGTCTGGTGCGCGGACTATCGGCGAATACTTTGCGGGGCTTGATCCACATACGGAGAAGGTAAGACGACGTTGGACAGCGCGCAAAATGTTCGAACAAGAGTTCGCGCTGATTTGGGCTGCCCAAGCACAGCATCACCCAGTGCTACTGACGCAGAGCCTTCATGACAAAGTCCACGAGTTGTTGTTCTTTCAGCGACCGATCTCCGCACAGAAGCACTTGGTGGGAACCTGCGAATTGGAGCGCGGCGACGACAAGCATCCCCCGAAGCGACGCGCGCCCTGGGCAACCATGCCAGCGCAGCGTTTTCGAATGCTACAGAAGATCAATGATCTAGTCGTGATCGAAACGAAAAGCCAGACATCTAGGAAATTGACTGAAGAAGAGCGCGGCAAACTATACGAGCTGCTTGACCACGAAGGGACTCAGTCATACTCCGCGATTCGCAAACATCTGGGCTTGAAAGGAACGACCTTCAATTTAGAGGCTGGTGGCGACAAAGACCTTTCCGGCAACCGAACACAGAAGTCCATGCGAAAGGTCTTCGGAGTTTTCTGGGATGAGTTTACCGAAGGCAAACAAGAACAGATCATCGAGAACTGGCGTAATAGCGAGTCTGACGAACTACTCGTACAAGAGGCAATGGAGCACCTTGGGCTCGATGCAGAAGGGGCGGCACTGCTTGTCAAGGAAACGCCTCAAGCCGACTACTGCTCCCTCTCCTTGACGGCCATCGCAAAGCTGATGCCACTAATGATGTTCGGTCGCTCGTTCAAAGACGCGGAAACGGAGATATACGGTAGTCGCTTCTCCGGTCTTGCTGTGCATGACACGCTTCTACCGGTACGAGAAGCGCTTCCTACGTTACGAAATCCAGCCGTAGAGCGGGCTATGACGGAGCTCCGCAAGGTAGTCAATGCCATCATTCGGGAGTTTGGCAAGCCCTATGAGATACGCATCGAATTGGCGAGAGAACTCAAAAAACCGCGTCAAGAGCGCGCCAAGCAAACGAGCGGCAACCGCAAGCGGGAGGCAGACAACAAAGGAATTGCAGCAAGGATTCTGAACGAGTGCGGAATCGCGAATCCATCGCGAGCCGATCTTGAAAAGGCTAAGCTCTTCGTCGAATGTGGCGGCATATGTCCATATACAGGGCGCTCAATCCCATTTTCCCAGTTATTTCAGGACTCGGAGTTTGACGTGGAACATATCATTCCGCGCAGCCGCTATCCAGATGACTCCTTCCAAAACAAGACTCTCTGCTACATGCCGGAAAATCGCGAACACAAGAGAAACCGAACACCATTCGAGGCATACAGCAATCATCCGGAAGTCTGGGCCCAGATTCTTGTGCGTGTGGAGAAGTGGTCGAACCCTGGAAAGGTGAGCCGCTTCAAGCTGCAGAGCGAAGCGGAACTGGCAGAGTTCAGCGCACGCCAGATGAACGACACACGCTACACCAGCATCCTCACCGGACGCCTGCTGGCTATGCTTTATGGCGGACGGGATGTCGAGACCGAAGGCGGGAATCGCCAAGTGATCTTTGCTTCGAGCGGTGCGGTCACAGCTACTCTTCGGCGGTCCTGGGGATTTGAGCGAATTCTGCAAGCTATCGTATCCCCTGAAGCAGGAGAGACCCGAGGCAAGCCACGTACTGACCACCGGCACCATGCAGTCGATGCAATCACGATTGCTTTGACACGCCAATCAGTGATTCAGGCGATGGCAAATGCCTCAGCGTTCGAACCTTGGCAATCCGGAACCCGCAGTTGGCGACGTGTCCCAGAACCTTGGACCTCACCCGATTTTGTACGGTCTGTGACCGATCACATCCAAAACATGGTGGTGTCTCATCGGCCCGAACATAAGGTGAGCGGAGAACTCCACAAAGGCTCGAATTTTTCTCGGCCATATCTCTACCAAGGAAAACCGACCGTACATACACGTTGCTTGCTCTCGAATCTATCCGTCGCTGATATTGAAGCGGACGACGTGATTGTTGATCGAGCCGTTCGCGACGCAATTCGATTGAAATTGATGGAGATTGGCGGCGATCCGAAGATCTTTGAAAACCCCGCACACACTCCTGTACTGAGAACAGCGAACGGACGATTGATTCCTATTCGGAAAGTGCGGATCAGGGAAACGAAGAACCCGATCAAAGTGGGTCACGGTATGAGCGAGCGCTTCGTCGATTCCGGAGGAATCCATCATGTCTCGCTTTTTGTAGTTCGCAAGGAGACCCGAAAGGAAATTTGGGAAAGCGCCTTCGTGCAGATTACAGAGGCCTATGAGCGCCGTCGGAAAAAGCTGCCTGTCGTCTCGCGTGAATTGCCAAACGCCTCGGACGCAGAATTCTTATTCTCTCTGCAAAAGGACGACACGGTCGAGTTGGACTTCAACGGAGGGCGGACACTCGCTCGGGTTAAGAAGTTCTTTGCGACCGGGCAAATTTGGTTCACGGACGTAAACAATGCACAGATGGATGCGGAGCAGAAGAAGCAAAAAACCACATGGTCTAAGAGAGCGAATAGCCTGAAGGATATGAATCCTCGGAAAGTCGTTGTTGATCTTCTTGGAAGGGTGCATCCAGCCAATGATTGATCGCATTGTCGAAATCGCGAATCCCGCTCGTCTGAGCATCCGCGACGCACAACTCGTCATTGAGCGCCCAAAGGAAGAGCAACTGACTCTCCCGTTCACGACACCCGTCAGCGAGATTGCCGTGCTACTGTTGGCGCATCCTCAAATCACCCTGTCCCAGGCTGTCCTCTCGCGTATTGCGGAGGCTGGCGGCTCCGTCGTCACCATTGACGGAAACTTCTTGCCAGCATCTATGCTCCTACCTGTTCAGAGCCACTTCATCCAAACGGAGCGCTTCGCAAAGCAGATGGAGATGACCCTTCCTACTCGCAAACGGCTCTGGCAGCAGATCGTGCGGTCGAAGATCAAAGCCCAGGGAGAGTTGCTCAAGGAGTTGCATGGGAACGACCACGGATTGATTGCAATGGCCGCTCGGGTTCGTAGTGGAGATCAAGGCAATCTTGAAGCGCAGGCCGCCCGCAAGTATTGGGGTCTCATCTTCGGCGACAAGGCCTTCCGTCGCGGTTCTGATAAGCCCGATCAAAACCGTCATCTGGATTATGGCTACACAGTCCTTCGGGCCGCGGTTGCCCGAGCCTTGTGTGCCGCTGGCTTGCATCCTTCAATCGGACTCAGGCATAAGAACCGTTACGATGCCTTTTGTCTGGCCGCAGACGTGATGGAGCCGTTCCGTCCTTTGGTCGATAGGCGAGTTTGCCAATGGATCGCGAAGGAAGATGCGGAAGGTCCGTTCGACTCAAAGACGAAGAGCTGGATGATTGGCGCGACGACATCGCGCTACAGCCTAGACAGAGAGGAACGGTCTCTGTTCGACATCGTTCTGCGAACAGCGAATTCACTGGCGAAATGTATTACCGGGGATGCGCGTGATCCTGAGATCCCGAGCCTGCTCATCCCTTGCGCCGAAGAAGTCACCATGAGGCGTGGAGTTCGTCGAGTGGAGGCAGACGATGTGAGGACGGTTGTTGCTGCTAGCTAGAAATTACTTTGCGGATGCGGTCTTGGATTGCCATGAAAGGACAGCTTCTTTCTGCGTATCGATCATTGTGGCTCATAGCCATGTTCGACTTGCCAACGGAGACGTTGGAAAACAAGCGCGACTACACGCGCTTCCGCAAAGGCTTGCTCAAAGATGGATTTATGATGTTGCAGTATTCGATCTACGCAAGGTATCTACCGAGCGAAGAAGCCGCCGACTCGCACCGCAGTACGATCCGGGCAATCATTCCGCCCCTTGGCCAGGTTCGCTTGATGACAGTGACCGACCACCAGTTTGGCAAGATGGAGGTGTTCTATGGAAGAAAGCCGCGAGAGCCCGAAGAAATTCCAGACCAAATCTTGCTTTTTTGAAAAGAGAAACCGCGCCAACTTGCTGCTTTTCAGCAAGTTCGGCGCGGCCTAGTGTACTTGAGCGGTGAATCCCGGCCATCCCTAGCTCACGAGATGGAGGATGATCCCGGCGGCGAAGTGTACTTGAGCGGTGAATCCCGGCCATCCCTAGCCACAATGCGTGGGGCATGGCCATGGGTGAGAGTGTACTTGAGCGGTGAATCCCGGCCATCCCTAGCAGAGCGGTGCGCTGCCCCCGATAGGGCGGAAGTGTACTTGAGCGGTGAATCCCGGCCATCCCTAGCCATTTTCATCTTCACTAATGAGTGCTTCGGAGTGTACTTGAGCGGTGAATCCCGGCCATCCCTAGCGACACAGGGCACGTCTCCATCACATCGGTGAGTGTACTTGAGCGGTGAATCCCGGCCATCCCTAGCGGAAGTAGGCGCTGGCCATGGTGAGCCGCTAGTGTACTTGAGCGGTGAATCCCGGCCATCCCTAGCACGTTCTTGACGATGACGCCGGCGTCCTGCAGTGTACTTGAGCGGTGAATCCCGGCCATCCCTAGCGCACGCATCACCGGCTCCGCCACCAGCTGGAGTGTACTTGAGCGGTGAATCCCGGCCATCCCTAGCAACTTCAACCGCATCGTCAACGGCTACGCGAGTGTACTTGAGCGGTGAATCCCGGCCATCCCTAGCCCGAAGGTCAGAGACACGCCGCCAAGGCCAAGTGTACTTGAGCGGTGAATCCCGGCCATCCCTAGCTAAGAAGTAGTCGCACTGATTGATTGGCGCAGTGTACTTGAGCGGTGAATCCCGGCCATCCCTAGCATAGAAGCTATGCGGTGTTGTTTCGCCGATAGTGTACTTGAGCGGTGAATCCCGGCCATCCCTAGCCGAACTCGTCGTGGGTGAGGAAGCGATAGCAGTGTACTTGAGCGGTGAATCCCGGCCATCCCTAGCGTAGATCGCCGAGTAGTGCTCAAACCCCCAAGTGTACTTGAGCGGTGAATCCCGGCCATCCCTAGCTCGCAGAAGGCTTTCTGTGCCATGATCCCGAGTGTACTTGAGCGGTGAATCCCGGCCATCCCTAGCTGCTGAGGGTGTGATCCGGCAGTTTGGCGAGTGTACTTGAGCGGTGAATCCCGGCCATCCCTAGCTGGTGCACAACCTTGTGAACCTTATAGTCAGTGTACTTGAGCGGTGAATCCCGGCCATCCCTAGCGCATCGTTGCTCCGCGCTCCTTCGCCCCAGAGTGTACTTGAGCGGTGAATCCCGGCCATCCCTAGCCGGGATACGCATGTCCTCGTCACCCACGGGAGTGTACTTGAGCGGTGAATCCCGGCCATCCCTAGCACCAGAGTGGTAGCGGGGATACCCTTTCTAGTGTACTTGAGCGGTGAATCCCGGCCATCCCTAGCCCAGTTTGAAACGTATTCTTCCAGAATTTCAGTGTACTTGAGCGGTGAATCCCGGCCATCCCTAGCGACGCCATCGATGGTGATCGGCGTAAACGGAGTGTACTTGAGCGGTGAATCCCGGCCATCCCTAGCTGCGGCAAGGTAGGAATCCACGCAAGCTTCAGTGTACTTGAGCGGTGAATCCCGGCCATCCCTAGCTGTTGACGCGCACCGCTATGGCCGGGTAGTAGTGTACTTGAGCGGTGAATCCCGGCCATCCCTAGCCGGAGGCCGCCACAGTGGGCGGCCTCCCGAAGTGTACTTGAGCGGTGAATCCCGGCCATCCCTAGCATCGCGCGCGCCGTCACCTCGCGGTACTGCAGTGTACTTGAGCGGTGAATCCCGGCCATCCCTAGCTTGTACTTCCTTTTGCCATGCTTCCACTGGAGTGTACTTGAGCGGTGAATCCCGGCCATCCCTAGCAAGGACTACAAGGGCACCATCGCCCCGGCCAGTGTACTTGAGCGGTGAATCCCGGCCATCCCTAGCGTGAGGTAGCCGTTGCCCGACCAGGAATCGAGTGTACTTGAGCGGTGAATCCCGGCCATCCCTAGCTCCGATATGGGCTACACGGTTACGGAGCTAGTGTACTTGAGCGGTGAATCCCGGCCATCCCTAGCGACACCTACACTGGCAATACGAACGCTGTGAGTGTACTTGAGCGGTGAATCCCGGCCATCCCTAGCTCCATCACGCCAAGAATGCCGCTGCGCTTCAGTGTACTTGAGCGGTGAATCCCGGCCATCCCTAGCGGTACGCCGGGCAGTATGCACAGCAGGTCGAGTGTACTTGAGCGGTGAATCCCGGCCATCCCTAGCAGAAGAATGGGAAAGTCGCTCGTGGTAGCCAGTGTACTTGAGCGGTGAATCCCGGCCATCCCTAGCTTGCAGATGCCGTTGCCATTCGTCTATGCAGTGTACTTGAGCGGTGAATCCCGGCCATCCCTAGCGGGGAAAGCCCTCCAGGCTATCCTTCGTCTTAGCAAATTACTGTGGCGTAGAAGCGGCATTGGCATCGCGCACTTCTCTGGGAAATAGCCTGAAGGGCTTTCCCCGCTTGAAATGAACCCTGAAAAGAGTTGCAGATGCTTTTTCTAATCAAGGAATGGCACATCGGATAGTCTCTCACTTATCGACATGATGATCTCGCTTCGACGATGAGGGTTGTGTATGATGTGCGGGCGCTTCTGCCGTAGGTGCTTGTGGTGAGCCAGGAGCAGAAATTGGCAGAGTCTGTATGGGCAATGATTGAGTTGTAGCGACAGGCTCCGAATCTCTACAACCTTGTATCCCCATCCCTGCAAACATTCCGATGAACATCGCCCCACCAGTTGCTAAAGGAATCCAGATGCGGAGTAAGTCCGTCTTGAATTCGTGCAAGAGTTCATCGAGCGTCTTCGTTCGCCGTTCAAGGGACTGAACGAGATAGCGATTTGCGGATTCGACTTTAGCAGCCACTCCACCGTCTCTGTCCGTCAGCTCACGCAGAACCCCGCTCAGTTGCTTCTGGACATTTCCCATTGAAGCGGTCGTTGCTTGCAGACCGGCAACAGTATCCGGTATGCCGGACTGCACAAAGTGCTGACGTAGGCTCTCGCCCAGAATCTTGGCAATCTGCTGAGGATCGAGGCCTACTTCGATCTCGGAAGGTAGCTCAGATAAGCGGCCTTCGATGAGATGGACGTACTCCAACATCTTCTGTTGCGATTCGTCGGAGAACTGAAGATGAAGATCCAACATCTCCTGAATGCGCTCGCGCTCATCCGCAATGTCCTTCGGTGTATGCCGCGTCAGCAGCGCGAGGATGCCCATTGCTTCGAGAATGCGAAGCATCTCGTCATCCGGGCCGAGCGTGTGCGTATGCGCGAGAACGCGGTAGTAGGCCGTCTGTAGTTCGGGCGGTACAAGCCGGGCGAGAGAGTCGAACAAAGTCGACTCTCTCGCCTCCGCTTCATCCAGTTGTGGCAAGGCCGGTGAGGTACTCATGGCAGGAACACCTCCTTGGTCCGGTCGAACTCGGAGAAAAGGCGACGCCGGTAACTCTGCGCTCGCATGATGAGCGATGCCCTCTTCAGTTCAGACACCGACGACTTGCGATCCGCCACATCACCTAGCTTGATGCCATGCTGTCGCACCGGGTTCTCCAGTTCAGCAAGCCGGAACTCCATCTGGAGAACTGTTGGTGCGAAGGCTTCGCGAAACTTCTTGGCCTGCTCTGTTGATCGCCAGTAGGTGAAGTCCGAGAGGGTGCTGGTGGCATTCTCTACCACCACATACTCCACACGATCTTGAAGCCGGTTGGCCCAGGCAAGAATGCTCTCTACGCTTGCCGGATCAGGCGTGACCACACCTACCGCCGTAAAGCTGACGCCCGTCGCGGCCACGTCCTCATACATCGACTCGAACCAATCGGCGGCAACCTGCCCAGCGCCCGCACCCATATCGGCCAGGATGATCTCCGACCCGCTATCCAGGTGATCGACAAAGGCATCTAGGCCGGCTGGGGTGTGAATGTTTACCTTTGTGACCGTGCCGTTGAAAAAATGCTTGAGAGAGCCACGAGCTTTGTTTTCTGTATCGAGATCGAGCAGGGTCACCGGAATCTCATTGGCTTCGAACCATTCGGCCAGGGCAACCATGACGCCGGTCTTACCGACGCCACCTTTGCCGCCCATCGTAAAAACTACGCGTTTGGAATTTGTCATTGAGCACCTCCCTGAGTGCTGAGGGTGAGAGGTTCGTTTTCGCGGAAGACGAAGCGGGACCGCTTCTCTTCCTGGACTGAGGGCTTCGCCTTGAAGGCCGCCAAGCGACTGGTCGGAGTTGACGCTATTTCGCGCACGACATCAGCCGGTGGAAGCTCAAACTGCACTTGCTTGCGATGACGGGCGCGGACCTTGACGAAGGAGTGCAGCGTGCTCGGAGCGACGTGGAAGCCGACTCGCTCCTCGAACAGTCGGGCCACCTCCCGATACGTTCGGCCCTTGCGGCGGAGTTCCCGGATCAGTTCGCGGTGCGGTTCGAGTTTTGAGCGTGGCGGCTTGGGTGGAAGACTGGCGAGTTCGAGCAACAGACTTGCCGGTTCGCAGGGCATATCGGGGTAGGGATTCATGGCGGCTCCGAGCGCGGAATGTCTTTCGCGCGGGCTAAGACGACAGGATCTATGTCGTCAAAAACGGCCTTTGGGCAGGAATAAGGGTCTTTGGGCGTAGGACCGTTGGGAAATAGGCCCAACGCCAAAAGCTGAACGGAAATTCTCGAGATCAGCCGACTTCTGGCATTCTTTAAGTCCCCAATGGGGACCTAAATGCCGTTTGGGCACAGGAATTTCAAGTCCCCGTTAAGTCCCCATTGACCAACTCTCAAAAGTTCCTATCCGTTCCTAAACCTTTCCAAATGTGCCAGTTAGACCATTCCCGATTGTTTCGATGGGTTACCACTTGTGTCCATTGTTTTCTATGACCTACAGGCGCTTTCGTCGTCTCATAACCCAAAGGTCGTAGGTTCAAATCCTACCCCCGCAACCAAAGAATCAATCACTTAGAGGGAATCAGAAAAACCGATTCACTCCCATTTACTCCCAATAAGAAAAATGGTCAGTTTAGGCGCTCGCCCGCAAGGGCTTGAGCACCATCGTGACTACCTTTCCATTGGCTTCCCTCTTCGACTCCGGCATCGCCTCTCCGTACACGTTCATCGTGGTTTGGATCGAGGCGTGACGCATGAGTTCCTGTTGGACCTTCATCGGCGCTCCGGTCTGGTCCAGCCACGAACGATACGTGTGGCGGAACGTGTGCCAGACGATGGTCCCGTACTTACCGGAGTTCTTCACGAGCGTCTCATGCAAAAGCATACGAACGGAGGGCTTGGGTTTTCTCGCTTTGCATCCATCATCTATTGCATTCCCATAGGATTCAAACACATGGGCGGCTCGCCGATCTTATCGAGATCGCCTGGCGTGCAGACCCATCCGTTGCTGCCTTTGACCAGCACCTCCATTTCACCAGAGGCAAGCATGATGGCCACCGTTGCGTTTCGTGTAACCGATGTTGGACCGGATTGTCTTGCTCGCGTGTTGCGCGGATCTTCAAAGCGCTCTGCCATCTTGCGTTCAACCTACTCTTGCTTCTCTGCAACGGATGGCAAGAATGCGCCAGCCGTGCATACTGTCGCCATGCCACTGACAAAATCACGTCTTGCAGCCTTCATGTCGTCTCTTTGCTGCGGCAGCGTCTATTGGGACTTCAGTGTTCCGAGGAGGATGTTCGCTACCTCGTCTGGACTCTCGAGGGAAGCGAAGTGACCTGTTCGAGGGAGGGTGATCGTGTTCGCGTTCCGCAAAAGAGCGATCGCACCCTTGCGATCACCTGGATGGGACCAGTCGTGGTCGCCGTACACCATTGTCACCGGAACAGTGACGTTTCCGTAGAGCTCACGGGCCGCCACATAGCTAGGCAGGCTTCTATAAACCGCCCTAGCCACCTTGGAGTAGCCCGGACGTTCGCCGACGCGATGGAGCTCATCCAGGAAGTCTTCAGGCATGGTCTTCGGGTTGAATACGCCGCCGCGCATGACGCCCTTCAAGATCGGCCTGTTCTCAAGAGCAGCAAAGATCGGCCCAACGACCGGGGCTCGTACGCTCTTTATGATCACAGAGGCAAAGAGATTCGCACGCTCCACACCTGGCAGGTAATCATAGGTGTTGAATGCGACGACCTGCCGCACTCTTTCGCGCAACTCTGTCGAGGCGGTCAGAGCAAGCGTTGCCCCCATCGATTCGCCTGCGAGTGTGAGGTCGCGCAGGTCCAACTGCTTCACCAGTTGGACGACATGCTTACGGAAGGCCGGCTCCCGGTAGTCCGCACCCGGCACGATTTCGGACCATCCAAATCCTGGGTAGTCGAAGGCGTAGATCGTGAAGCTGTTCAACAGATGCGGAATGACTCGCTGGAAGATATCCAGCTGCGTCCGGACCGTGTGCATAAGCAGAAGCGATGGGCCTTTGCCCGCACGAATGAAGCGAACCTCGGGTCCATTGCCGGTGAGGTGCAGATACTCTACGGACACCTCGGGTAGCCAGTGCTTTGTGTACTCGACGGTGTGCGGGTCGATCATCTTGTGCTCCTTCGTACTTCCAAGTCTGCGCGTTGCTAGTGAGCGTGTCCTATTGCTCGTTGAGCATGATGCGGGCTACGTCGGCTGCTGCATCGATCTGCGGCCAGTGCCCGGCATGGAGAGAAAAGAGTTTGGCCTCCTTGGCGTTAGAACGCAGATACTCGGCAACCGAAACATGGAGGTACGGGTCCGCATCACCCCATATCAGCAGAAGCGGAACATTCGAGCGTCGAAATTCCAGAAGACGACCCGTATCGATTGCGATCTGCTCATGCAGTTGAGCGGTCATCTGAGCGAACGCCAGAGCGGCACTCGGCTGCTGCCGGAAGTTGTCATCAATGATCCGCCCGAGGAACTCTCGATTGTGAATGGCTTGCGACTCCGATAGACCATGCATCAGCAAGTCGCGTTGGAAGTTGAGCAACCACGCAAACTCTTCCGGACTTTTGAGAAAATGTAGACTGAGTGCGGCGAGTTCCTTCCTGGAAAATAAGTCGATCAACTCCGGTACACGCAGGCCGGGGGCTTGGCCGTAGAAAGCGTTCATCAGAACAACCGCATTCGTCTGTTGCGGATACCGGAGAGCAAAGTTCACGGCAGCAGGGCCACCCGCGTCGTGAGCTACAGGAATGATGGTGTCAAGCTCCAGCACCGAGACGACAGCCCGAAGGTCCGCCAACTGTTGCTCAAAGCCATAGAGCACCTGCTGTGGCTTGTCGGAAGCGCCAAACCCCAAAAAATCGAGCGTAACCACTCTGCGTCCTGCCGAGACCAGATGGGGAATCAGGTCGTCGTAGATTTGGGCATTATCGGGAAAGCCATGTAGCAGAACGTATGGTGTACCCGTTCCGGCAAAGTCGCGGACGTAGAGGCTCCCGCCCTCGCGGGCTATGCGGTGTTCGGTAAAGGATGGCAGACGTGTTTGCGATGACTTGCTCATGATCGGTTCCTTTCAAGTTTGCTAGTTGCGGGATATAGCCGTTCAGGTGGCGGCACGATAGACTTCGCGTTGGCTCAGTCTGCCGTCAACTCGGTGAGGTGAGACCGAAGAAACTCCTGCAGGCTCATCGGTGCTTGTCCGGTCAGGCACTCAATCGTGTCGTCGGTTCCAGCAAAGACCCCATTCTGATGATCTTTGGCAATCTCCTCGAAGTGCTGCCAAAGTGTGTCATCGGACCGCTTCTCATCACTGCTCTTCGTAGCAATGCCTTTGGAACGGTTCTTCAGATCCCAGGCGGAAATTTGGCGATATGTGATCGGCTTGCCAATGGCTTTTCCGATCTCCTCAGCAATTTCGCTAAAGGTGTACTCTTTCGGCCCATAGAGGGGGTAGACCTTGCCAATATGTTCCGCCGGAGAGAGAAGAATCTTTGCAATCACGCGGCCCTGGTCTTCCGCTGCGATGGGCGCGTGCTTACCCGTTCCAAAAGGAAGTGCCAGCGAACCTGTCTTGATCTGGGCTACCCAGTAGAGAGCCCACTCCGCGAAGAGAGTGGGACGCAGGTGGATTACGGGTATCCCGGACCAGTTCAGGACTTGTTCGGCGATCCAGTGATCCTGTGCGGCATGACTTGCAGCTTCTCTCCGTGCGGAGATCTGCGACATGTTTACCACGGACGCAAGGTGCGTTTCTTTCGCGGCCTGAGCGAAATAAGCTGACGCTTGAAGAATGCCCGGCATGATGGGATAGACAAAGTACGCACCCTCCACTCCTTCCATCGCCGATCGGACAGCCTCGAAATCGAGCAGGTCTCCCTTGACGATTTCCGCACCATGCTCCTGAAGCGCCTGAGAACGCTCGTCGTCTCTGTGAACCAGTGCCCTGACGCCGACGCCGGACTTCAGAAGGTCCAAAACCGCGGCACGGCCTGTTGCGCCCGTTGCCCCTGTGATCAAAAAAGTACGTGACATGTTCAAGCTCCCCCATTCCGCTTCTTGCTCTAACGCTGAAACTCCAATTTAGAGTGTCATAATACTCTATAAGACGCAATGAACTTTGCTACGAAGAGGCAGTCTCGGGATGGAATGGGTGACTAAAACGATGCTGGAGCGAAAAAAGTTGCGCTAATCACAGGTGCAAACCGCGGAGTCGGGTTCGAGACCTCTCGTCAGCCAGGAAAGAGAGCCGTGGTCGTGGTCGTCGGAGTTCAAACCGTCGCGGCAGCAGAAGTGGCGGCACGGACACTTGCCGAGGAAGGTATCGAAGCCTACCCGCTTGCACTGGACGTAAACAGCGAAGAAGGCCGTAGGGAGTCTGTGCATTTCATCGCAGATAAGTTCGGAATGCTCGATATCCAGGTGAACAACGCAGGGGTGGGCGGCGGGGTGGCATCACGAACGCCCATACGAGTTCCACAATCGGCTTTGAGTTTCAACCCATCTTCCGCACGAATGTTCTGTCCGTTCTCTCCGTGACTGACGAGTACCTACCACTGATACGGAAGAGTGTTACAGGACGTATCGTGAACGTCTTCAGCGGTGTTGGTTCTCTTACTCTGCAATCGATGCTGAACAGCATAATCGCACCCATGAAGGCGTTTGCTTATAACGCAAGCAAGACTGCGTTCAATACCTTTACGATCCATCTTGCGGCTGAGCTGAAGGATTCACCGATCAAGGTGAACTCAGCGCATCCAGGATGGGTAAAGACCGAACTTGGGACAGAGAACGCTGAACTGGAAGTCAGCGAAGGCGCGAAGACGAGTTTAGCTGGCATTGTTGGGTCGGATGGCCCGACTGGGACATTTATCCAAGCTGGGTCTGAATTGCCCTGGTGAGTTCTCCACGGCCTGCGCAAATGGAAAGGCACCAGCCGCCAAGTTCGGCTAAGAGCTCTTCTTCTTGCGTTTAGCGGAAGTGTGCGCTCCGGCTTTCTCTTCGGACCCACTTTCGCCGGCAGGCTTGGCCGACAAAGCCGCAACTTGCTCGCGAAGAGCAGTAAGGATCTCGGCGGCAAGTGAAGGGTCATTCACGGCCCGGGCAAGAGTCAGCCCACCACTCGCGGCAGAGAAGAGGAGTATCGCGCGCGCGCGTCGTGATTGATCGTCGGGGGCTTCAATGCGCTGCGCAAAGTAACCGAATGTCTGCTTGAGTCGTTGCGTATATAGGGTGCGTACCGAGCTATTGGCACGGTTCATCTCGCTCATGAGAGCGGTCAACGCGCAACCAGCACCGGGATCACTGCAGTGATCGTCCGACAAGAATGTCTCAAGGTACTCCGAAACGTCTTTGCTTCTGGACTCTTTACGATCTAAGAATTTGAATGCCTCTGCGAGAGCTTCTACGACGAGTTCTTCGCGAGAGTTGAAGTGCTTGTAGAAGCCACCGACACTGCTGCCAGCCTCTTCCATCACTTCTGCAAGGCCGATCCCGTCAAGTCCGCGTTCGCGGAATCGCTTCGCCGCGATCGTCAAGATTTTGGAGTGTGTCTCCGCCTTATCTGCCCGTGATCGTCTCATCCTCTTCTAGTCTGCGCCAAAGAGCCGCAAGAGCGTCAAGCTTTGTTCGCTGACGAAGAGAGTACCGGCCCACGACACCCTACCGACCAGCACTTTAGGATGGTTCAACTACGGGATTTTGCGGGCACTCGGTCGTAGCACTTTTAAGATAGAGTATAACTGTAATCCAAAGTAGCATCACTGGAAGATGTGCCAATCGGAAAAGCGGCCCCAGAAAGGGTGAAGAATATGAGCTTTGTACAAACCGACGACGGTGTGGACATTTTCTACAAGGACTGGGATAGCGGACCGCCGATTGTATTTCACCACGGCTGGCCGCTCAGTCCGGACGACTGGGACACTCAGATGCTGTTTCTTCTCGGACACGGCTATCGCGTGATCGCGATGGATTGGCAGGGCCATGGGCGGTCGAGCCAGGTCTCCGAAGGACACGACATGGATCACTATGCCGCCGATGCGGCCTCCGTAGTCAAGCACCTTGACCTGTGGGACACCATTCACATCGGCCATTCCACAGGAGGCGGGGAAGCCACTCGATTGGTTGCACAGCACGGTAGAGGGCACGTGTCGAAGCTGGTCTTGGTAGCTTCTGTTCCGCCGCTGATGCTGAAGACATTCCAGAATCCCGTAGGTCTGGACATTTCCGTCTTTGACAGGATGCGACAGGCGCTTGTGGCAAATGCTGATGTGCTAAATGCCGACATCCTCGACTTCCTCCGTAATTAATCTAAGAGCCGCCGGAGCATTCAACCGACGGAAGGAGCCATCATGCCCAAACAGCTTTTCTGCTTTTTCATTCCTGTACTCATCCTCTTTGCCGGAGTTACCATGCAAGCTCAAACGCCCGCCGACCCTCTATTGTCCGTGCCCACAACCAAGGTGCTAGCGATCGGCTCGCTCGACGCACCGTTGACCGAAGAACAACGCGCGGGCATCATGTCGCACGAGGTTCGGGACACGGTGACACTGTACCTCGCCGGGAAGATCGACCAGTGGTACGTGCGCAAGGACGGGAAGGGCGTCGTGTTCTTGTTGAACCTAAGCTCTGTGGAAGACGCCAAAGCGCTGCTCGATCGATTGCCACTAGGCCAGGCAAAGCTGATGCACTTTGAGTTCATCCCGCTTGGCCCGTTGAGCCCACTCGGACTTCTTCTCAAAAACAAGTAGCAGACATGCTGCAGCACTTTGTGCAGTGCAGCGGACCAAAAGGAGTGAAACGGCATGATTCTGCAACGTTTTGAAGTGCCTGGGCTTGCCCACTATTCATACTTGATTGCTTCCGACGGAGAGGCAGTAGTCATCGACCCTCAACGGGACACGTCCGCGTATCGAGACTTCGCTCGCACGAAAGGATTATCGATCGCGCACGTTCTGGAGACGCATATCCATGCCGACTATGCTTCAGGTGCCCCAGCGCTCGCGGAGCTGACCGGGGCGAAGCTGTGGCTAAGTGCCCACGACGCGAACGAGCAGTTCAAGTACAAGATGGCGCACGCACCACTTGCGGATGGTGGCGAGCTGACATTCGGCCAACTGCGGATCGTTGCGATGCACACACCTGGGCACACACCTGAACACTTGAGCTTCTTACTATACGAGCAACAAGGATGCGGTCATCCGCTTGGCTTCTTCAGTGGTGACTTTCTGCTGATTGGATCTCTCGGTCGTCCAGACCTCCTTGGTGAGGAAGCGAAGCAGTCTCTGGCTGCGCAACTCTTCAAGAGCACGCAAGAACGTATCGCGAATTTGCCGGATGGAACGATCTTGTACCCTGCCCACGGCGCTGGCTCTTTGTGCGGGGTCGGAATCGCGGAGCGACCGGAATCTACGCTCGGCTATGAACGGAGTTGCAATATCTTCATGGCGAGCCACTCACGTGAGGAGTTCATCGCCCAGATCCTCGGTTCCGTTCCGCAGTTCCCCGACTATTACAAGCGAATGAAGGCACTCAACGGTGAGGGATCACGTACGTTGACCATCCCTCCCGGTGGTCAGGCTGTAAGTGCAAATAGGCTGCAAGAGAGTGCTGCAAACTCGGCTGTTGTCATTCTGGATGTTCGATCTCCCGAAGCATTTGGAGGTGCTCATATTCCTGCTTCTGTAAACATCGGGGCCGGCCCCAATCTTTCGCTCTGGGCTGGCTGGGTGCTGCCCTACGAGGTCGACATACTGCTGGTCGGCGATTCCTCTTCGAACATAGAGGAGGTACGTTGGGCACTCGCCAGAGTCGGGCACGACCGGATTTCAGGTTTCCTTCTAGGAGGGTTCAATTCCTGGGTTGCGGCAGGGTTTGAGCAGGAACATCTGCTCCAGATGTCCGTCCAGGAGTTGAGCGAAGCTGTCTCCACGGGTGCCACGGTGTTGGATGTTCGCAGTCCGGCCGAATGGCAAGCAGGTCATATCGCTTCGGCTCTCCACATTCCTCTAGGCGAGCTGCCCACGCGCCTGGAAGAGCTACCGCGGTTAGAGCGACTTCACGTAATTTGCGGGAGTGGCTACCGCTCCAGCATTGCCTGCAGCCTCTTGCAAAGGGCCGACTTTCCCGAAATCCGCAACACACTGGGAGGAATGGCCGCCTGGTACGCGCAGCGGCTGCAAGTGGTCAAATGAGGAGCTATTTGAGTGCAGAGGGTCGCCCGAGATAAACGATCACTGGGTGGCACTTTTTGTGGAACAGTTCCAATCCGAAAGCAGACTTCCATGTCGTTTGCAATCTTGATAAAGCTGATGGTGTCTGTAGTTGTCCTCACCATGCCACTCGCGGCGCAACTGAATGTCCTACCGCGCACCGACACGGAAAAGATCGCGGACGCACTCCAAGGTGGTCCTGCCTACATCGCAGAATGCGGCTGTTTTGGATTGGCCCACTTCACCAAATGGCACCTATCGCGAGTTGCGGCCCGGTACCAACGGTTGGACGTGCCTGCCAACCTCACCAAAACGCCAGCCCGCATGCGCTGATCGCATCTTCTTAGCGTTCTTGCAGGACGAAGTTGCGCATCGACCTGTTCATTTAGACCAGGTAGGCCTCTTGTACATGTACGAAGGAGATGTGGTGTCTGCCCACGGCAGCCGTGCCTTGCATCCGTATCGCGTCCGGTCCCCACATCATGCTCGTTGTCCCGAATGGGAAGGGGTTGGAAGGCTACACCACAGACGGAAGTAATGGGGATGCCGATATCAATCGAATACCCGGAACAGTGATTCCGTATCTCGTCATACCGATTCATGAAGCGCCGGCGCAGGACCGCACAGGGGAACCACCTACTCCATAACCTGAGAGCCGCTACACACTTAGTGAGAGATTTATGCAGACCGCGGTGTAAAATGATGTGGCATAGTTATGGGACGTCCACGCGAATTCGACATCGATACGGCTATTAAGGCGGCGACGGAACTTTTCTGGCGAAAGGGCTACGAGGGTACATCGCTCACTGATCTCACCGGCGCTATGGGCATCACCCCGCCGAGTTTCTATTTTGCTTTCGGCAATAAGGAAAAGCTCTTCCGGAGAGTCATCGAGCAGTACTACGAAATGCAGTTGGAGCTTCTGGAAAGTGCACTTCGCGAGCCGACCGTGCGAGGTGTTGCGGAGAGGTTTCTCTATGGCTATGCCGACGTTCTCACCCGCCCATCTCACGCGCCCGGATGCCTGGCGCTGAACAGTTCTCTTCCCTCCGCAGAGGACGACACTGTCCGCGCCTGGCTGGCGAATCTACGCGGCGAGTTGGTCGTGAGACTTCGCAAACGACTTGCCAAAGCACGTGGAACCGCCGATCTTCCTATGAATGCTGATCCCGCTGTGCTCGCGCGCTATATCGCCGTCATTGCATGGGGGTTGGCCGTAGAAGCTCAATCTGGAGCCAAGCGCAAAGACCTTTACCGCACGATTGCCGCAGGTCTCACAGCATGGCCGCCTGCGTCTGTACCAACACCGGAAAGCAGGCCCTTGCCGCTTACCCGTGTGACCGCATCGACTCGCCGGCGACGGCAGTGAGTTGCCGTGACCGGCGTGTCAGGAACTTCTACTTGTCCGTCACTTGACGAACTTTCTTATTTCCTCAGCAATGCGTACAGGCTCGTCCTCTTGGATATAGTGCTTTGCCTCCGGGAGAAGGACGGTGCGATGATTCTTGAAAATTGATTCGAAGTGTTCGCGCTCCTTGGCTTTGAATGCGCGATCTTTCAGAGGCCAGAGAATCAAAACCGGACGATCGGCAAGTTCGTTAAGGTTTGCTTCTACCTCTGCAAGGTAGTCGTGACTCCCGATGATTGACTGGGCCAGGATTGTAGTCGCGGCACGCGACGAACGCGTCGGAAACGGTCCTCGATATGCCGTCATTACTTCGTGCGACAGCGACCGTTCCGTTGATCTCGGAATTCCGACGTTGACCATGAAATCGAAGTTGCGGTTCAGGAAGCTGCCTACAGGCCCTCCCATGAAGTTTGAGAAGTTCTCGAACTGGGGGTCTCCATTTACCGGCCATGCCCACGTATTTCCAATAACAAGCGAGCGGATAAGGTCTGGACGGCGTCCAGCGAAACCTAGGCCGATAGGACCGCCCCAATCCTCCATGACAAGCGTTATGTCCCTGAGGTTCAGAGCGAGCGCAAACTTCTCTACGATTTCCGAGTGCTCTCGCGGGAGAAACGAATATCCCGACCTCGCCGTTGAGAGTCCGAAGCCCGGGTAGTCGAGAGAGATGCACCGATAAGAGCCTGACAGCTGCTTGATCAGGTTTCGATGCTCGAACGACCATGTCGGATTCCCATGGAGCAGTAGAAGCGTGGGGCCTTTACCCTCATCCACGTAGTGAACGGTGTTGCCGTCGATGTCGATCCAATGATCGTCAAAGGGATACAGATCTTTCGAAAGCCAGCTCGGACGAGTGCGAGGTTTTAGAGGGGTGCCTTCGTGATACGCAAACATTGTAAGCACGAGGGCTGTGACGCTGATGAATCCCAATGTAGAAATCAATACACGCAATCTCATCTAATCTTCTCCACGTTTCTGAAATCTATGTGTCGGGGCTTGCCGATCTTATCTTTCAGCGTAACTTTCATCGTTTGGAAAGACTTCTGGTTTGGATGGGATCGCCAACTGCATGTCCCGACCTATCGCGTTCGTGGGCCTTCTACTAAGGGGGCCGGTGTGAAAGCATCCCTAACGGACTTGAGCGCAAACGACAGGAAGAAGCCGATCAAGACTACCGCTGCCGCAGCGAGTGCCCAGGCGGTGTACCAACCGCGATTGATGAGGCCTCCGCTCATGAGGGGCGCGACAACAGCGCTTAGAGAAAAGATCGCTTGGTTGACTCCCATCACCAGTCCCTGACGGCGAGCCTCGACCCTCTTCGAGAGCTGGGAGACTAGCACCGGGCGCAGGATCGCAGAGCCTACGTTCGCGAAAGCGATGAATCCAATCAACGTAGGGACGCTACGGCATAAGCCGATTCCCGCATATCCAGCAACCATGAGAAGAAATCCCACGGTTAAGATCCTCTTCTCCTCGAGAATTGCCGTCAGTCTCTTCATCACAGTTGCTTGTACAAGGATGTTGAGCAGAGCTCCGAACGTGAAGACCAGCCCAACATTCGTGGCGTTGAAGAGATGACCGTTCCAACGGAACCGGCCAGCGAGAAAGAGAGCCAAGCCAGACGTATAAGTCGCCAGAGCAAAGTAGAGAGTAGCCATCATCCGAGCCACGGCGCCTGTGTCAGGAGATCTGAATGTTGCAATCATGGCTTGGGCCGGAATGATCTGCCGAGGGCCGCTCGGTGCGGTGGAAGGCCTACCCTTGGGCAGCAGCAGCGATGTACACGAGAAGGAAACCCCGGAAAGCACCGCGGCGAGCCATATTGGCGCATGTATGTTCTTTACGGCCAGCAAACCTCCCAGCGCGGGACCAAGCAGAAGTCCGACACCGAAAGCCGCCCCGGTGAATCCGAAAGCTTTGGTACGGTCGGCAGGCGCGGTGTTGTCGGCAACATACGCTTGAGCGACAGACATGTTGCCAGCCGTCAGGCCATCGATGATGCGAGCGATGAATAGAAGCCACAGCGTATGGGAGAGTGCGAACAAGACATACCCAGCGAACGAGCCGACTTGGCTGAAGAGAAGGACTGGCCTGCGACCGTATCGATCGGAAAGATGCCCAAGCAAAGGGGAAGCCACAAAGGAGCAGAGTGCGTACACGGAAATCAGGGAGCCAACGACCAACGCTGACGCGCCATACTGCTCTGTATAGAACGGCAGCATCGGGAGCAGAATCCCAAATCCGATCGTGTCGACCGCGATGATCAGACATATTGGCAGCAGTCCGCGAAGTGGTCCCGACGACGGGTTGGTAGGCCGACCGCTTCCCTTGTCCGACTGAGTCAGCGTTGACGTATTCGACATTCAGATCTCCACATAGCAAATCTTTTCAGAGTCGTGTCCGTACCGTATGGTACTATAACGACGGAGTTTGGATGCAGAAGAATCTCTCGACGATGCAGAGAATGAGTCCGAAATAACTATTGATCACCGACATGACTTCAGGCCCGCCCAGGCCCGGTTACTGGCGTCGAACTAAGGAAGACCGTAATGAAATTACAAGCACCGTCAAGCACTCACGACGCCAACCTTCTTAGTCGCCGACTTGAACTCACTCGCACTGTCCTTCGTTTCGTGATGGTCGCCCTGTTTTTCCTCGCAGGCTCACGGCATCTGACTATCACCTCCGATTTTGTCGGGATGATTCCCCCCTGGGTGCCTGGGCCACATGCGATAGTGATTTTCACCGGATGTTGTGAATTATTCGGGGCAACAGGTCTCCTCATTCCGAGACTGCGCAGACTGGCGGGTGTGATGTTGGCAATCCTTCTGGTCTGCGTCTATCCAGCCACCATCTATGAGGCAACGGCCCACGTTCCCTTTCACGGACATCCCACCAGTTGGGCGTTTGAGATTCCCCATCTCGCGCTCCAGCCGATCTTAGTATGGTGGGCTTTGTTTTGTTCCGCGGTTATCAACTGGCCGTTTCGCAAGCCAGTGAACTAGAGGGACAATCCAGCGTTGGCAAATCAGCAAGTCGAGAAGCGAAACCGCAATCTGACTCCTGTTACGGTTTCCGTGCATAGGCGGCAAGGAATGTTTGCAATGCAGCCTCTAGGTGCCGCAGCAACTTGTTCTTGCTGATTGGCACACTTTGGAGGCCCAGGGTGCTCCATCGAACGGCACCCCCGGAAAGAAGACTCATGAAGTGCTCCGCCATTTGGCCGGTGTCCTCATCCTTGAGACGGCGTTCTCTCACCTGTCCAGCGAAGTACTCGGCCAAAAACGCCTGTCCGCGTTTTGGACCTAGTTCAAAGAAACGCTCGCCAAGGGCCGGAAACCGTGAAGATTCCATGCTGATCAGCCGGAGCAAGACTATCTGTTCTTCAGAAAGCACAGCCCGAAGAAAGCGCGTGCCATATTCCCTCAACGTATCCTCCAGCGAGCGCTCGGATGGGGGCAGCGATGTCATGCCATCAAGAACGGACTTCATTCTCCGCTCAATCACGGCGAGGAAGAGACACTCTTTGGTCGGGAAGCGGGAGTAAAACGTGCCCTTCGAAGAACCGGCTCGGCGGGCAATCTCGTTCGTACTGGCTGCGGAGAACCCCTCCGCCAGGAACACTTCGGTTGCAACGTCGAGTAATGCGGCCAGACGATCTTCATCCAGGCGAGTTTTGATTGCGGGATGCGGAATCTTTTCCATGGAAGGGGTTTCGGCAGAACACCGAGATCTCCCCTCAATTTTATACTTTTCCTGTGCATCCTCCTGGGGAGCCCGTCATCTACTGATGTATACCGTACCACCTGGTACCGTTGCTTCCAAAATGACAATAGGACTTATGAGGGTTTTCGCAATGGACAAGATTAAACTCGCAGTTGGCTGTTCTCCCTATGATCGCGTGCGCGCGTTGTTTGACGGCGAGGTTGAATTCGAAGGCATCAATGCGACTTTCAAGAGCGCACGGATCGTCTCAGAGATCTTCGAGCGTATGATCCGTCAGCATGAGTTTGACGTCTCCGAACTCGGGATGACCTATTATCTGCGTACTCTCGACTTCGACGATCCGCCATTTATTGCGCTACCGATCTTTCCAAATCGGGTCTTTCGCCACTCCGCGATTTATATCAACAAAGCGAGTGGCATCGGAAAGCCGCAGGATCTGGCCGGCAAGACGATTGGAGAATTCGCGGTCTATGGTCATGACGCGGGCGTGTGGCCCAAAGGAATTCTAGCGGATGAGTATGGAGTGACGCCCGAGCAGTCTCGGTGGATCGTCGGCCCTATTGATTTTCCTCTCAAGCCAATCGACTTCATACCTCATCCTCATCCCGCTAACGTTAAGGTAAGCCAAGTCCCGGAGGGCAAGAATCTCGGGAGTATGCTCGAAGCGGGGGAGATCGACGCCCTCATCTCGGCCAACGTACCGAAGTGCATTCAGAACAAATCACCGAAGGTGGGGCACCTGTTTCCCGACTACAAGGCGGCGGAGCGAGACTATTTCAGGCGCACCGGTATCTTCCCAATCATGCATACCGTGGTCATTCGTCGAGACCTTCTTGCGCAGCGCCCTGAACTCGCGAAGGCCATCTATCAAGGCTTCTGCGAAGCCAAGGACCAGATGATAGAAAAGTATACAAAAGGCCAAACCTTCAACAGCGTCATGACTATGCTGCCCTGGTTTAGTCACCTCATCGAAGAGGACCGTGAACTTCTTGGCAACGACTGGTGGCCTTATGGAGTGACGGCTAACCGGAAAGCCGTCGACACTTTTTTGCGCTACCATTTCGAACAAGGGCTCTCGAAGCGTCGGTTGACCTGCGAGGATATCTTTGTTCCAGAGCTGCTCACAACATGATGGCGGGGTTGCACCTGGTGCGCCCGTCACGCCATGATGGTGGTGGCAAGTCTACAACATGTGGCGGCGCATCCACCGGGGCAGTAGGGCCAAGAACGTCAAGTGCCGCGCCCTGATGCCGCATGGCATCAAAGGAGAATCACATACCTAATTTACAGAGTAAAGCCGTCATCGTGACAGGCGCGTCCAAGGGCATTGGCTCTGCAATTGCTATCGCGATGGCGAAGGCCGGAGCGTCGGTAGTGGTTAACTATCGATCGAGTAGTTCCGACGCGGCGCGTATAGTCACGACGATTCAACAAGCCGGCGGAAAGGCCGTAAGCGTCCAAGGCGATGTAGCCAACGCAGGAGACTGTCATCGGATTATCGAAGCGGCGCTTCTATCCTTTGGTCGCTTGGACTGCCTGATAAACAATGCCGGGGTCTACCACTATGCTCCGCTCGGTTCGATCACCGAACAGGACTTTGCACGGCAATTTGGCGTGAACGTCTTCGGTGCGCTGATGCTTACACAAGCGGCTGTGCCCCATCTCTCCCCTGGGAGCACCATCATCAATATAGGCTCACTCGTAAGCCGTCTCACTCCGCCGGGAAGCGCGGTTTACTCCGCAACCAAAGCCGCACTCGATGCGATTACTGGAGTTCTCGCAAGAGAGCTTGGCCCGTCAGGTATTCGCGTGAATTCGATAAATCCTGGTCTTACAGAAACTGAGGGTACACATGCTGCTGGTTTCATCGGTACCGAAAAGCAGATCGAACGTACGAAGCAGTCCCCGCTGGGTCGGATCGGACAGCCACAAGACATCGCGGACATCGCAGTCTTTCTCGCGTCTGAGGAATCCGCATGGTTGACCGGCGAAATTCTGCTAGCGAGCGGCGGCGTCCGCTGAATGTGATCGGGGAGTGTCGCAACACGTCCGTCTTAGTGACGGTGGCGAAGCGAGAAGAAACTACAGGATTGCAACGACCGCGTTTACGACTTTACCCTCGAATGCGGTCCGACCAAGTGGGGTTCGTTTTCGCATTGACTCGGCTATCAGGACTCTTAGAGCAAAGGAGCATCATGGAAGAGCGACCTAAGGAATCATCTGCAAGTTGTAAGCAATCGCCTGGCAAAATTATCCCGATAGTGAACCTTGGCCGCTGTGAAGGAAAGGCAGATTGTGTTGCTGTCTGTCCTGAAGACGTTTTTGAGATACGTCGTATCAATGGAAACGACTACGCGGAGCTAACTGTCCTTCAGAGACTCAAGCAGCGGGTACACGGGATGAAGGTGGCCTACACGCCAAGAGCTGATGCCTGCAGGTCCTGCGGGCTATGCGTACCGGCATGCCCAGAGAATGCCATCACGCTTGAACGGTCTGACTGGTGTGGAGAGTCTCGACTTCGGTCGGCATAAGGCATACGCGCTCCGCATTGCATAGAGACCGAGAGACGTCCTAAGGGCTTACGACACTCGGAGACCGCGTGCCAGGGGTCACCAACTGCGTTTGCCGCCATCGCCAGAGCCCCAGCTGTGGCGATTCACTGATTTCCTTCGAATCTGATCCCTTGAGCGGAAACGAACGCATCGACAAGAAGAGTGGATCAATGCACGGCACCTTCTCAAGGGAAGATTCGCAGCCTTGAACAGCGAGATTCCGCTAAACTATACGTATGCCTCGTTGGGAACACGGCAGTGAAGATCGGCTAAAGAGCGCTGCCTTAGAGCTGTTCGATGAGCGAGGGTTCGAGAACACAAGCGTCATTGAGATATCGGAGCGTGCCGGTGTCACCACTCGCACATTTTTTCGCTATTTCTCTGACAAGCGAGAGGTTCTGTTCGCCGGATCAGATGAACTTGGCGCGGTACTCGTCAAGCAGATTCTCGACGCACCTGATCTTGCAGAACCGCTTCGGGTTGTCATTGAACTCTTGTCGGAGTTCGAGTGGGAGAGCTTGGGGTCACGAGCCTTTCAGCGCAGACGGCAAGCAGTAATCGCAGCGAATCCAGAATTATTGGAGCGCGATTTGATCAAGCAGCACGGTATCGCCATTGCTCTCGCCGGGGCGCTTCGACAGCGCGGACTCACCGACGAGATCTCGCGGCTCGCAGCCCACGTGGGAGTTCAACTATTTTTTACGGCTTACTTACACTGGCTTGCGGCAGGAAAGAAAGTGGATTTGACCGCTTTGAGTAAGGGCATACTCTCGCGTTTGGCCTCGATCATGCCCACCGATACCAAGCCGAAGACTTCTCGGTGCTAAGGCGCTCGCGCTCCTACGTCAGGCCTGTAGAAAACCTATGCAGACCTTGAACGCTTGCGCTTGGCCGAGAGCTCACTTCTGAGCCGCAACCTCTCGTTGCGGTGAGCCGGCCGAAACAGGAGCAAGGAACTCTCTAATGGCGGAATTTATAGCTACGGGATTTTCTTGATGTGCGAAATGGGCCGCATCGACAAATCGAACTGTGATCTGAGGCGCACACTCTGAAGCACGAGCATATTCCTCCGGGTGCTGCCCCAAATCGTAACGCCCCTGCAGAATCAGAATTGGCATGGTCATCGTCTTGAACAAGAAGTCATGCCGTTCCTTGAGTTCGAACGCGAGGTTAGTGGTCTCGAAGTATCTCCGAACAGCTTTCGCGATACCTTTAAACTTGAATTCGTAGTTGAGGCGTTTGATGGTTGAACGATTTAGCCCCGAACCCATCATGGCGTTGAATGTCAGCGGGATAAAGCTTTTGCATTGGAAAAGACCTTCCCCCAGCTTGCTCTTAAAAATGTTGTGCGGAGGAGCGGGTAAGCCATGGGGCTCATTGAACGACTGCTGCATGCGAACGTATCGAACCATCCGGTCTTTAACCGACGACACACTCGTCATATGGTCCGCGATCAAGGCGCCGCGGTCGGCGGCCAGAACATTGAACCGGACAACGCCTAGTTTATCCAACAAGGCTACTACTTCACGGGCCATGGTGGCATTCGTGTATTCCAATGTCAGCCGCTTATCGGATTGACCGTAGCCTTTGTTGTCCAACGCGATGACGTAATAATCTCTGGCGAACTCGGACATCTGATAGCGCCAGGACCACCACGATTCTGGTAGGCCGTGGAGCATCAGCATGGGCTCTGCCGTCGGGTCGCCCGCAGTGACAAAATGGAACGTCACCCCCGCAGCTTCGGCGTACCAGTGAATAGCCTGCGTTCCATCATCCAGATATTCAAGTTCCCCGTGCTGGTTCGCGGTGTTTGGAGGAGGAGTCGTCGCAGGATAGCGCTCATCCTGAGTGAAAGCGGATAGAACGGTCGACACACCAGTATGCTCCGTAGACTTCATCAATCCGGAGATGGCATTCAAGAGCATCAGCAGCGGATGCGTTGGCGCAACAGAGTTCAGCCAGAACAAGAACACAAAGACGGCCAACAGAAGCACACAGATGGCTAACAGAATCAGAAAGAGTGACGACATAAGGGTCTCCTGTTTTGTGCCTGCGGCAAGGTTCACATCTTTGGAATGACTACGAGTTTTCCCGCTTGTAAGCCGGTCTCCTCGAGCTCGATGATCGCCGGAATGGCGTCTGACAAGGGCACGATTCGGCCAATCGACGGCGAGATCTTGCCTTGTTCTACTGCCTCGGCGATACCCGCTAGAATTTGTGGCGTTACTTTAGCAAAGACCGCTTTATGCCGGGTGGGGAGAATGCTCAAGAGCAACTTGAGAGGCGTGGGGACAGTATTTAGAGCCAATCCCCTACGTTTGAGCATTGCGCCACACTGGCTCGCCGTAAGCGAGCCGTGGGTGTCGAACACTACATCAAATTGACCTTTATGGGCCTCGGGGTCAAAGGTGCGATAGTCTACCGCTTTCTTGAAGCCAAGGGTTAGCGCTTCGGCGAGGCGAGTGGCGCTGCAACTGCCCTCAATCTCCGCGCCACGCATCGTAGCGATCTGTGCAGCGATTCGCCCTACACCGCCAAGACATCCCGTGATGAAGACCCGCTCGCCGGTTCGAAGTTTGGCATGTTCGATCAACCCGGTCCAGGCCGTCGCGCTCACAATCGGCAACGCCGCGGCCTCTACGAAGGAGAGACGCCGCGGCTTCAGGAAGACCGTCTTGTCCTCTGTGACCAGCGCCTCGGCAAAAGCGCCTGATTCCTTCAAGCCTGTCGCGCCGAACACCTCATCCCCAGCTTTGAACCTTGTCACATTCGGCCCAATCGCCTCGACAACGCCCGCAAAGTCGTGGCCGAGCCCACGCGGAAACGTTCGTCCCGTCATCATCTTCAACTCGCCTTTGCGAATCTTCCAGTCCATCGGGTTAGCAGCCGCTGCCTTCACGCAGACGCGAATCTGATCTGGCCCCAGGGCGACCAGCTCGAAATCCGCCAGGCGCAGCACCTCGGGGCCGCCGTAACGGTAATATTGGACGCGCTTCATGAACAACGCTCCACCGACTTCGTCACTACCTTGTTCTCAATCACGACTTTTCCTCCGGCTCGGCTGATGTCATTCCATGTCATCAATCCTATCAGTGATGTCATGTTATGTCATCGGCTAAGCGAAAGATGTACGTTGCTCGGGATGGATGGTCGTTGGTGTCGATGTGACTTGATGTTGGACGGCGCGTACTTCGTGCTTCTTCCCAACGTTCTAGAGGCTGGTGGTGTTTGTTGCCCGGACCATTCCACAGAATTGCTATGGCGAGCAGCCCTCAGAACGAGTGAACGCCGCACTGAATGCACAGAACGCTTGAAACCCGACAGCCAGAGCGATGGGAGTTGTCTTGTCAGGCCGACTGGCGTCTTCCCGGTCTGGCTACTGCTCTCTCTTAAACAGATCCTGAAAGATGAGTGGACCCCAAACGCGACCGCGTGCATGCACCAGTGCGCCACCCTCGCTAAGTTTTCCCAAATGGATGGGGGCGAATCCGAGTTGTTTCGCCAAGTCAGAAACAGGAGCGACTGCATCCTCGTCGTCGCTCGAGAGAAAGACGACTCTATGTCCGCCTTCGACTATTGGATCGGCATTCAACTTGGCCGCACCGAGATGGTTGAAGCCTTTCACGAGCTTTGCACCGGAGAACGACCTCGCAACGAAAGCGGAGGAGAGGAGACCGCCCAACTCCTCAGGGTGATCTAACGAGTTCATCGCATCGATGAGGGTCTTGCCTTCCCAACTCGGCAGCGCTTTCGCGACCTCCCGGTGCCCTCCGAACAGGACCGCCAAGAAGATTGTGTCGGCCTCGAGCGCATCTTGCAGTGTCTTCGCGGTAACTGTGGGTCCAATCGCTCGCGCCTGTGGTGCCAACTCCTCAGGAGACCGGCGGCTCGCGACAGTCACGTTAATGTTCTTGCGGGCGAAGGCGTGGGCGAGGGCCTGGCCTATTTTGCCGAATCCTATAATTGCATAACTCATGTGACTTCTCCATTTCAAAGTATTTTCAAATGCGCAGCTTCGGAGCTGGGTTTATGCGCATCGATGGATGGCGACCTTCCCGCAGGCGGTCTGCGGTAACGACTCTGCAGCAAAACGTAACGGTCAGCCATTCACCGAAATTCGCATGAGTTAGATCGCCGAGAAACCGCCATCGACAGCGAAGTCCACTCCATTCACGTAGCTTGCTTCATCAGAAGCGAGAAACAACGCGGCCGCTGCGATCTCCTCAGGGCGACCCATCTTTCCTCGTGGGATCATGGACTCGAACATCTGTCTCGTTTGCTCGTCGAGTCGCTGCGAGTCTGCGGTGTCCACCTGTCCCGGGCTCAGCACGTTCACCCGGATCTTTCTGTCTTTCAGTTCGTTGAGCCACGTGCGCGCAAAGGAGCGCAGGGCCGCCTTCGCCGCAGCGTACACGCCAAAGCCAGGAAAACCTTTCACCGAAGCGACAGACCCAGTCATGATGATCGACCCACCGTCGTTGAGCAGCGGCAGTGCCTTTTGAACGGTGAACAGTGTGCCGCGCACGATGAGGTCGAAAGCCGCATCGAAATGCTGTTCCGTGATCTCACCCAGAGCAGCGGCTTCGCCCTTGCCGGCGCTCGCGAACAGGATATCTATCTTGCCCTTTTCCCGCTTCACTGTATCGAATAGGCGGTCGAGATCGTCGAGATTGGCCGCGTCACCTTGGACGCCGGTCACGTTCCGGACAATCAGTTTGACGGCCCCATCGAGTGTCTCCTGCTTACGGCCCGTAAGGAAGACATATGCCCCTTCTTCGACGAAACGCTGAGCGCTCGCCAGCGCCAGACCGCTCGAACCACCGGTGATGACCGCAACCTTACCTTCAAGCTTTCCCATAATTGTTCCTTTCGCGATGTGTAGTGTTGATATAGAGAAGAAATTTCATTTACGGTGGATCAGCATCGTCCACGAGGTCAGCTCTCGACGCGTGCATCCGATCACGCGCTCACCGAGTCCTCTGCTATCAAACCGCCGTCATGCCGCCGTCGACGAACAACTCCTGCCCATTCACGAAGCTTGAATCGCTCGAAGCGAGAAACAACGCCACCGTTGCGACCTCCTCAGATTGACCCATCGTTCCCCGCGGAATCAGGGATTCGAAATACTGCCTTGCTTCCCTGGTGAGAACTGCTTCCTGCATTGGCGTGGCAATAGCGCCGGGAACCAGCAGGTTCACTCGGATCTTTCTGTCCTTCAGCTCATTAAGCCAAGTGCGTGCGAACGAACGCAGCGCCAACTTGCTCGCCGCATAGACGCTGAAGCCAGGGAATCCTTTCGCCGAAGCATTGGATCCGGTCATCAAGATTGATCCACCGTCGTTGAACAGCGGCAACGCTTTCTGTACGGTGAAGAGGGTGCCGCGCACGTTCAGGTCAAAGGTCCTGTCGAAGTGCTGCTCGGTGATCTTCCCCAGCGGAACGGGCTCGCCGAAACCGGCACTCGCAAACAGGACGTCGATCTTGCCCTTCTCTCGCTTCACGATGTGGAACAGCCGGTCGAGGTCGTCCAGATTCGCTGCGTCACCCTGGACGCCGGTCACATTCCGGCCGATCACCTTGACCGCCTCATCGATCTGCTCCTGTTTCCGGCCCGTGATAAACACGTAGGCACCTTCTTCAACAAACAGCTTTGCGCTGGCCAGAGCCATGCCGCTCGATCCACCCGTGATGACTGCAACCTTGCCTGCAAGCTTTCCCATAACTGCTCCTTTGATCGACGTGTAGCATCCGATACAAGGGAGTAGATTCCTTTGGCAGTGGACGAGAACTGCTCGGGAGTCCAATCCTTTTGTCTAATCGTCCAAATCGAAGGGATCCGTATGGACTCCATCAGTGACATCTTCAGAACATTGCACGTTACCGCATTCGGTCAGCACAGACTCGAAGCTACAGCTCCCTGGGGCCTGAAAGGCGGGGGGAGGGACGAGGAGTACATGCCTTCCGGCATGAAGACCTCGCCGATGGATTTGGCGCACTTCGCCATGCTCTCGCGCGGCAATTGCTGGCTTAAGGTCGAAGGCACTTCAAACCTGATTCCGCTCACCGGTGGCGACTGTTTTATGACGGCCCGCGACACCTCCATCGTCATGCTCGATAGCCCGCGCACACGTCCGAGGTCAACATTCCGCGAAGTCTCAGCCAATGCCCACAGTCATGTCGCTCACTATGGGGGTGGTGGCCCCCCGACGACAATCGTCTGTGGGTCCTTGAGTTTTGATCGCGCAAGTGTGAAACCGATCACTCAGCTGTTGCCCAGGTTCATCCTGATTAAGGCCGATCAAGCCCACACGCTTGCACTTCACAACACCATGCAGGCGCTTGCGGCGGAAATGGCAGAGCAGGCACCGGGATCGGAGGTTGTGGCGACTCGGCTCGCCGAGGTTTTATTCATCCAGGCTCTTCGAGCGCATATCGTGTCGCAAGTGGAGTGGTCCAACAAAGGATGGCTTGGTGCAATTTTCGATCCGCAAGTCGGTGCGGCCCTTAGTGCCGTTCACAACGGCGTCAGTAAACCATGGACGGTAAAGTCTCTGGCCGAGGCAGCGGGTATGTCTCGCTCAGGGTTCGCAGCACGTTTCAAAGAGTTGCTCGGACAAACACCCCTAGACTACGTAACCGAGTGGCGGATGCAGAAAGCGATGCTCTTACTACAACAGAGTGACAAGCAGCTCATCGATGTCGCTCGATCGGTCGGTTACGAATCGGACGCTGCGTTCAGCAAGGCATTTAAGCGAGTTGTCGGCGCTAACCCTGGTGAGTACCGCAAACATATTTTTGCAGACCGAGCTCAGACCGGAACCGAGTAAATCTTCTGAGCGGAGCACCTACTTGAGCCTGCGATGGCGTCTGTCGCCTGTCCTGAGCGAACCGAAGAGCGATAACGGGCCGAAACACGCGGTAGCGCTATTTGCGAACATGGCGGAGTAACACCTGCCGACATCCTCATGGGGAGAATGACTTCCGAGTTCGGCCCACGAGAGTAGGTGTTGAATATCCGAAAGCTCGATCGAGCACACCGGCCACGGTCATCACCTGTTCGTCGTGCCAAGGTCTGCCGGCGATCTGAACCCCCACCGGAAGGCCGCTGTTCGTGCGGTGTACGGGAACGACGGCCGCCGGAGCACCCAGCAGATTGAACCACTGCGTGTAGCGCATCGCGTCCAGGTATTCGACTGTCTGGCCGTCAATGCTCCACGCACGTTCCCCATGCCGAAACGCAGGAACCGCACACGCAGGACAGAGCAGAATCGGGTATGCTCGCATCTCTTCCAGCAGTTCTCCACGTACCTGGTCGATCTCCGCCCAGGTCGCGAGCAGTTCCCTGCCGGTCAATTGGCCGCTCTCAGCGGCGATCGCTAGAAATTCAGCGAATATGGGGCTGATCGCGGCATCTGGAGCGGGCTGCAGCAGCATCGCTCCGCAGCGCACGAAGAGGGTGTACCAGAGTCTGCGCGCAGCCTCCATCGACTTCGGGCGATGTGCCTTGACGACGAATCCCGCATCGCGCAGCGCGCTGGCGGCCATTCGCACTGCGTCACGCGTTTCAACCGTCACGGGTGTCAGTCCGTCATCCTCGAAGTACCCGATGGTGAGCTTGCGTGCGTCGTCAAGCACAACAGCAGCGTATGGAACCGGAGCTCCAATCGGATCGCCCTCACGAAAGCCCGACACAACGCGAAAGAGAAGCTCCACATCCGCCATCGTTCGCGCCATAGGTCCGATCGCCCCAAGCAACGAGAAGGGACCGACGCACGGCGGCAGGTGACCCGCAGCAGGAATGCGTCCGGGCGTCGGTTTCAACGCGCAGATGCCGGTCGCATGGGCAGGCGTTCGCACGGAGCCGCCGCCATCAGAGCCAAGCCCACCGGCGGAGAGTCCGGCCGAGATCGCCGCGGCCTCGCCACCGGACGACCCCCCGGCGGAGTACTCCAGGTTCCACGGATTGCTGGTCCGCCCGAAGACCAGGTTGTCAGTCTCGTATGCCATCAGGTATTCAGGGCAGTTGGTTGTTCCCAGAATGATGGCACCCGAGGCACGAAGCCGCTTCACCACCTCGGCATCGTGTTGTGGCCGTAACCCGCGGTTAGCCAGGCTGCCCGTCTCGCAAAGATGCCCCGCAACCGAGATCGACGACTTGATCGTCAGCGGCAGCCCATGCAGAGCGCCACGCTCCGTCGCTCGGTCCGATGCAATCGCTTGTTGGCGGATCAACTCCGGATGCAAGTCCGAGATCGCTCCGAGTTGCGGGTTCAGCGCATCAATGCGTTTGAGGTGCAGCTCCGTGAGCTCCACCGCGGAGATCTGCTTCGTCTGCAACAGGTTCAGCAGATAGGTGGCGGGCTGTGTCAGAAGGTCAGGCATAGAGGTGTTCGATCGGTTTGCACCTACTGCGATCCAGGCACAGAGCGTTTCGGCTCATAGTCGAACTGAAGCGAATGATTGATGATTCCGGGCTCCCAGCGCGTGTTGTAGTTCAGCTGATAGGCAATGTGCGCGGCATCGTCAGGATAATGCTCGCCCGATGGATACGGGTACGTGGACATGCCGTGAAATGGCAACTGGCCCACCTGGAAAGGACTGGCCTCGTAGAAGTCCATGTCCTTGACAAATCCATTCGCATAGAAGAAGAAGTCGCGCACCCAGCCTGCAGGCAACGGCGGCAACGCCTGCGCTGAAAACTCCAGGTCCATGTCTTCTCCCGTGCCGAAGATCACGTACTCATCGTCCACTGCGTGCAGCAGCGGTGTGACGTCACCGTACCGGGTATAAGCCCCGCGATGAGCGACAAACGGGCCCGTGTGGCTGATCGTCTGGTAATCGTACTGGAGATCGCCTGGTGTGTGGCCGTCCTTCTGTTCGGGATAGCCGCGGAACTCCAGGTCGGCCTTCGCCAGTGGAAGCTCGAATTGGTGTACCGCCGGCTCAGTCTCCTCGTTGTCGACCAGTATCTGGTCCCAGTAGATTTGCAGGTTGTTGGTGATGCGGAGCTTCCTCGCTCCGGCAGGCAGCTTGCCCGTCAGGTCGACCACGACCGTGCGTGGCAAGCCGGCGGGAAATCCCATGTCGTCAACGACCTTGTGCCACGAACCATCGGCACTCTGCGCCTCAATGTACGGCGGTACGGGTGCCATTCCTGCTTGCCACGCCGAGTACATCGAAGACGCTGAAAAGTATTCGATAAACCCGTGCAGCAGCAGCCGCAGCGGCTTCGTTGACGACCAAGGGCCTATATCGATCGTCAGGCTGTGCGGATTCGCAAAGCCCGCGAATGGAAGGTTGCTGAAGTCGCGCACGTACTCGGGAGCAACGGCATCGCCCTGAGAGCGCACGGGGCGCGAGAGCAGCTTCAGAACATCATGCCCGTCGTTATCATGTGCGGCCACCAGCGGATGGGCCAAGGCGGTGCTGATCGTCTTCGATTGGGCAAACGGCGGCTCCGAAAGAAAGCCTTCGTTCGGAAACACGTGAGCGTTCGCCGGATGATCCAGAGCAACCAGCCGGACCTGATCCACGAAGTTAACCTCTTCCATCGGCTCGCCGAAGCGGAGGCTGTATCGTCCATCGTGCACGCGAAGCTGCGAGCCGGGAATCTTGATCCACTCATCCGGATCTGGAATGTTGGTTGCAGTGGGAGACACCCAGTGCCCCACGACCGCCGCTCCAATTACGTCGGAGACGAAGGAGTAGCGCGTTCCATCCCAAGCGAATAGGGTGGGACATGAGCTGCCGCGACGATCGATCTCTTCTATTGGCAGCTTCGGCGCAGCGGCGGCATCGACGATCTCGTCCTGCGGCACACCTGTCGGCCAGAGGATGCGGATCAGGTCAGCATGGGTCGCCGACCCGAGCCCTACGAGGATCTCCGGCTGCCTGGCAATCTCCCACTTCTGCCAAAGACCATTGGCGTAGACTTCGACCTTCGCCCCGATAGCCGACTTATTATCCGCGAGACCTTGCAGTTCAATCGGCAGCGAATGGTTCTTGCTGCCGCCAACGTTGGAGAGCAACACCAAAGAGCCGTCCGCCCGCGTCACCAGCAGGTCCGCAGCGCCGGAGTGTTCGAAATCCGCCGCAAGTAACGAGGCTGCTCCATCAAGGCCGACCTTCTCGAGCTGCAAACGTCTCGAGTCGTCGCGGAAGCCCTCCGGTCCCAGATTACGAAGCACCCGCAGCGAGTAGCCGCTCTGCGTCTTTACCACCGCCGCCAAGTCGATCCAGCCATCGTTATCGAAGTCGATGGGGATGGCGCTCGTCGCACTGAGCGCGCCTGGAATCGGCAGCGACTCACGCTGGAAGGAATGGCCCTCCACATTACGCCACAGCGTCACTCCAGGCGCCCCCTGCTGCGCAACCAGCAAGTCCATCCAGCCGTCTTTGTTGAAGTCGAGCGTTGAGACCGAAGACGCGGGCGAGAGCTTGTCGGAGTTGTGAAGGGGAGCGGATGCAGAGAACGGACCCTCGCGATGGTTCGTATAGATCGTCACGCCACCCGCACCGGCCGTAATCAGGTCCACCGCGCGATCGTTGTTCAGGTCGGAGAGCGTTGCCGAATCGGTCGGATCCTCACCCGCAAGGCCAGCCGGCGTGGTCCAGTTCGTAAAGGTGTTGTTGCCGTTGTTGCGCCACAGCTCGTTGGCACCGGCGCCATCCTTGCCCGTCACCAGCAGGTCGAGATCGCCGTCGTGATCGTAATCCACAAACATCAGTCCGGAAGGCTCGCCCGCGCTCACGATGCCGACTGCCTTGGTGGTATCTTCGAAGCGGCCATCGCCCAGATTGCGGAACAGATGAACCCGCGGCTGGTGGTCGGCACCTGCAACAATCACTGCCAGATCAGGCAAGCCATCATTGTCGTAGTCGCCCACTGCACACGCCAAACCATTGCCAGGTAGATCGATGCCAGTCTTCTCGGACGCAATCACCTCGAAGCCTGGTCTCGCTGGCGTGGACGTATTGAGCAGCAGTTGCACCGCCTGACCTCCAGCCGACGGCACAACCAGTGTGAGCGCGCCCTTCGTGTTCATCAGGCAAGGTGTTCCGCGCACGGTCAGCCCAGCGGGTGAGTGCCATGTCTCAGCAAAATGGACGTCGATCGCCGGCGGCGTGGTCAGCGGTAAGGAGACATCCTGAACCCGGCCATAGCGTCCCTCTTCGCCATAGTTATGCGACAGAGGAAACCCCACCTTGGTGCTGGTGATTGTCTGGAACCGGGTGAACGCCGCCTTCGCCTCGTCCGCCTTGCCCTCGCGTTGAAGGCAGCGTGCCAGGCCGAACTGCGCGGACGCGTGCAGCGGGTTGAGCGCAAGCGCCTTGCCGAACTCCGCCACCGCCGGTCCGAACTCGTTCAGTTCCAGATCGAGCGAACCAGCCATGTAGTGGGCGTCCGCATCCTTCGGATTGAGCGCGATCACCTTGTCGAACGCCTCAAACGACTTGCGCGGCTGGCTCTCGCTGCGATAGAGCAGCCCGAGAGCGTACCAGGCCCGAGCGTCGTTCGGTGCCTTGCTGGCAGCGGCATCCAACTCCGTCTGCGCCTCCGGCAGCTTTTGCAGGTAGATGTTAGCAACACCTTCGTTGATCTCCGCGACTACCATCGAGGGGTCCGCCGCGTAAGCCGCCGCGAACTTATCCGCTGCCGGTTGCAACTGCTGCTGGTTCATCAGCGCGGTGCCCAGATTGTTCAACAAGGCTGCATTGCGCGAGAGCGGCGACTGCGCCTGAAGAGTGCCTGCGGACGTGAGCAGCAAGGCAAGTGCGATCCGTTCGCGACATCTGGACATGGAGAGCATTTTACCGACTCAAGACGCGCGTGGTCATCCGCGCTTCAATGGCCTCGATGAGGCCATCAACAACCTCGCGAATCTGCGACTGCGAGATGCGGTTGAAGAACGGCAGCGCAATCGTTCTTGCCGCTTCGCTCTCTGTAACGGGCAGCGGTGGATGCGCCATACCGGAGTAGGCAGGCTGCAGATGCACCGGAGCGAAGTAGCGTCCGGCACCCATGCCGGCCGAGCGAAGGCTCTTGACAACGGCGTCGCGATCCTCCGACGTGAACTCCGGCGCGAGCCGAACCACATACACAAACCAACTAATGACCTTACTCGGAAGATCCAAAGGAGGTAAGACAAGGATGGACCGTCCCCGCAGCAGTTGCGTGTACGTTCTCGCGACTTCTTCGCGGCGCGCCAGGATCTCGGACAGCCTCGACAACTGACCGATGCCGAGCGTGCATGCGATCTCGGACAGACGATAGTTGTAACCCAGCAGCGTGTGCTGAAACCAATCATCTGAGGCAGTACGCCCCTGATTGCTCAGGGAGCGAACGCGGCTGGCCAAAGCTGCGTCCTTCGTGACAACCATTCCACCTTCGCCCGTCGTGATCTGCTTGTTTGGATAGAACGCGAACACTGAGACATCGCCGAAGCTACCGACACGCTGACCGCCGGCTTCGGCGCCAAGCGCCTCGCACGCATCTTCGACCACGAAGATCCTGTGCCTGCGTGCGATCGCGCAAAGCTGCACAACATCGGCCGGAACCCCGAAGGTGTGGACCACCATGATTGCTCGGGTCCTTGGGGTGACCGCCCGTTCCACTGCCTCCGGCGTCATGTCTAAAGTAGCCGGCTCTATATCGACGAACACCGGCACCGCGCCGACGTAGCGAATGACGTTCGCGGCGGCAATGAAGGTAAACGACGGGACGATCACCTCGTCGCCAGGCCCCACGCCAAGCGCCAGCAGCGCTAGGTGCAGGCCGGCCGTCCCGGAACTCACGCCGGCTGCGTGCGGAACCCCAACGTAGCGCGCGAAGACGGATTCGAACTCCGCCAGCTTCGGCCCAAGGCTGAGTTGCGGAGTGCGCAGGACCGCCGCAACTGCCTCGATCTCGGCTTCGTTCACATCGGGCGCTGAGAGCGGAATCCTCATGGCTCGATCAACCCCTGCAGAATCGGTTGCGCTCGCTTATGCAGAAGCTTGTCCAGCGGTGCCGACGTCAGAACCTCGACGACGCGCTCCGCGGCATGGCCGTCGCCGTAGATGTTCTCGTGCTGTCGCAAGGTCTCGCGGAAGGCTGGTTCGAGCGCGCGTTCCATCTGCTGCAAGATCGACACAGCGCTGTCAGCAGGCGCGTCGAGGATATTCGACCCACGCTCGCGACCGGCTTGTCTCATGCCGACGTTCACCACGGGCAAATGGAACGATGCCGCTTCCATGATGCCGGAACTCGAGTTGCCCATCAGCAGCGCGGCTGCGCGCATCAGGCTCCAGTAGGTGATGGGCGGAAGATTCACAAACAGATGTGCGTTCGCATTGCGCTCGCAGAAGGCCTTCACCCGCGTCATCAACCCGTAGGAACCGGCGTCCGAGTTCGGATAGCAGAAGATCACCTGCCGCCGTGGCTCGTTTGCGAACTTCTCCAGGGCGAGGAATACTGCGTCGGCCTCCGCCGTGGTGTCCTGAAACAGCGTGACCGGATGGTACGCCACGATGGCGACCTCCTCAGCAAGTTCCAGACCGAGAGCAGAGCTCACCTCGCCTCGGGTGAGCAACCTGCTGCGCCGCAGGTGGTCGAGCGACGGCGCTCCCGCCCGCGTCACGCGCCAGGGTTCCTCGCCCATCGAGATCACGCGTCGTCGTGCCGTCTCGGTAGACGTGAAGTGCAGGTGAGCCATCCTCGTGATGGCGTTGCGCACCGCATCGTCAATCGCGCCTTCGCTGATCTCTCCGCCCTCGATGTGCGCGATGGGAATGCGCAGCGTAAGCGCAACACTGGCGGGCGCAAGCATCTCGTAACGATCGGCGATCAGCAGCAGCAGATCAGGCCGCATCTGCGCCAGCGCATCGGCGAGCGAAAGCGTTGCCAGCCCGAGCGTCTTCGCCATGCCGACGTCGGAGTCTGAGCTGATGAGGCACTCAATGCGCGCGGCGATTGCGAACCCGTCGCGTTCGATCTCCTGAACCGTGGAGCCGAAGTGCGGAGAAAGATGCGAACCCAGCACAATCAGCTTAAGGTCTACCAGCGGATGAGCCAGAAGATCTCGCAGCGGCCAGTAAAGATGGCTATAGTCCGCGCGCGAACTGGTAACAACAGCGATGGTTCGCCTCATGCGTGGCTCTCTCCCCGCGAGCGGCTCGCGTCGGAAAGCGAGAGCAGGGCCGAGCTCGGACGGTATTCAGGCACAAGAGCGCAGACGGTCGCAAGCAGCGCGTCAAGGTCGCGCTTGTGCGTCGCCGATCGCAGCGAGGCGAGTGCCGCGAGGAGAAAACTCCTCGAAGGCGACGGGCTGGCTACTGCACGCAGATGACCCGCCCTACCTTCGGCGTCCATGAAAGACTCGCGCTGCGAGAGCAGAGACTCGGTCAGCTTATCGCCAGGGCGAAGCGAGGTGAGATCAATCGACGCATCCCGGCTGTGTTCTCGCAGCAAACGATGTGCGAGGTCGACGATGCGAACCGGATCTGCAAGTTGCGGCAACAGGATCGTTCCGATGGATCGATCGTCGAGAGCCGCGAGAATAGCGGTGACTGCCTCATCCATCGTCATGAAGTAGCGGGAAGCCTCGGGATGTGTCACGGTGAGTGCAATGCCCTGCTCGATCTGTTGCAGAAACAGCTCCACGACGCTTCCCTGCGACGCCCACACATTGCCGAGTCGCACAGCCGACATGCGCGTTCGGCCACCGGCGCAGTTGAGCACCAGCAGCTCCGCAATGCGCTTGGACGCCCCCATGATGCTACCGGGATCGACTGCCTTATCCGTCGATACCTGCACGAACTGCTCAACCCCATGCTCAATCGCCGACTGGAGGAGCGCGTAGGTTCCAAGCACGTTGTTACGCACTGCGGCAAACGGGTTCCGCTCCAGCAGCGGCACGTGTTTGAACGCCGCTGCATGAAGCACGATCTCAGGGCGATGCTCTGCGAAGCATGAAGCGAGTACGTCCTCTTCACCGCAGTCTCCGAGCACACAGACGACTCCAACACGAAGCGGTGATATGTTTTGTTCAAGCTGGAAAAGCGCACTTTCCGAACAATCGAGAAGCGTCAGACCCGCAGGATCGTGTGCGATCAGAGTTCGAACGAGCGCACTCCCAATCGAACCACCCGCACCGGTCACAAGAACCCGTTTACCCTCAATCCTGATGTCGTCAGTTGTAACTGAAACATGAGACGCCGTTTCCGCGCCAACAGAGTGGTATTTCATTGGAACCTCTGTGGACCGCCGCGAGGCGCCGGCCACCGTAAGTCATACTCTAGCAAATTGCTCGACGACGCTTGGTCGTCGCTTCGGAGGCGCCGCTCGAAACACCTGGGTCTCTCGCTGCGCTTGTCTGCCACGCCTTCTTACAGATGAGCCGAGGAAAGAATTGCGAAGACCAGGCTGCACCATCCCCCCAACACAGCACCTTACTTCGCCGGCTCCGTTACCGTTAGAATCTCATCCCCTCTAACGTTGCTCAACGTCTGTATGACGCCCGAGGGCCACCAGATCGTCACGGAATCAGCTTGGCTATCGTTGCCGAGACCGAAGTGGACCGGTCCGTCACTCGACGAGGCATAACATACGCTGGTGGTCATGTGGTTGTACTGCACACCGCTCTTACCCACGACCTTGATCCTCGCCCCGATTCCATCCCGGTTGCTCTTCGTGCCGCGCAACGCGATGTCGAGCCAGTGGTTCTTATTCGCGCTTCGATTCATCCAAATCTCGGCCCCGGCGCTCAGCGCCGTTGCAACGACATCCACACGACCATCTCCATCGAGATCACCAAACGCACAGCCACGGTGGCGCCCACCGGCTACGGCTTTCAAACCTGCTTCACCCGTCAAGGCGGTCCACTTGCCGTTAGCACCCTCATTGTGAAAGACCGTGTTGTACTGGTCGATATCTGCCCCCGGAACCGGCAGCGACTCTACGTGACCGCGCGTTACGAAGAGGTCTTTCCACCCGTCGTTGTCGAAATCATAGAAAGCGGATCCGTATCCAGCCATCGCCATGCTCTCGCCTCTCATTCCGCTCGAGGTTGTCACATCGCGAAACGATCCCTTGCCCGTATTCTCGTAAAGCGGGAAGGTCTGATTGTTCAGCGCTACATAAGAGATGTCGGGGTAGCCATCGTTGTTGAAGTCGCGAAAATCTAGACCCATGCCGGAGATAAAGTTTCCATCTTCCGGCAGCGCGACACCAGCATCGAACGCCACCTCCTCAAATTTGTCACCAAGGTTATGAAACAGGAACTCGTATCCAGCATCATTGGTGACGAACAAATCCTGCTTCCCGTCCAGGTCATAGTCCGCCATACCGACACCCATTCCCTTGCCCGGGTGACTGCGAATACCCCACTTCTGAGACACATCGGTGAAGGTACCATCGCCATTGTTCAGAAACAACTGGTTCGGAACCGGCTTGTAGTAACGCGGGTGGCAGTAATCCGCAATGCCGTGGTAGGCACACAGCGGCTGATCCGAATACTCCCACTTCATATAGTTCACAATGAACAGGTCAAGCAGGCCATCGTTATTCACATCGACCCACACAGCGGCAACCGACCATAGCGGTCCATACTGGGGATCGTTTGATTTATCCAACCCGGCCTTGGCCGTCACATCGGTAAACGTGCCGTTGCCATTGTTGTGATACAGCGTGTTCTTATAAACACCGGCTACGAACAGATCAGGGTGACCATCATTATCATAGTCGCCGACAGCCGCTCCGATGTCATAGCCGGCTCCAGCCAGTCCAGCCGCATCGGTAACATCGGTAAATGCGCCGTTGCCGTCGTTCCGAAACAAGCGATTCTTATACTTTGCAGAATCCTTCTTGAGCGTCGCGATATCGGCGCCGTTGGTGAAGAAGATGTCCGGGCGGCCATCGCCGTTATAGTCGAACACGGCTACCCCGCCGGCCATCGCCTCAGGAGCGTTCTTGGCGGGAGTCTCGTCATTCTCGAGCGTGAAAGGAATCTTCTGAAGCGCGAACTGGATGGGAGCGGCCGCACCCGACTTAGTCGCCTGACCAGGCAAGTGAGAGACGCAACCTAGAATTCCAAGGACGCTTATCCAAAAAGCCTGCCGTACTGAAGTAAGGGGAGCCATAACTCGAAAGGGGGCAGCTTTCGCCACCCCCTCACAATACCACAGGTGTACGACCTAAAAGTAGAACTTCGCTACAAGAGTTACAACACGAGCACCGGTTTTGAACGCAGGAGTGCCGGTAGTCGCCTGGTTTTGGTTGGTGGGTGCGATAGCAGTGACCGTGAGCGGAGTACCGTTCGCGTTTACGCACCCACCGCAGGTTGCCGGAGTCTGGCTTTGGAAGTTGAGCGAGATATCGCTGTTGCCTGCCAAGCCAAACTGCCGCAGTGGATGGTTGAGCCAGTTATTCGCAGATCCGCGTAACTCGATATACCTTGTCTCGGTAATATGGAAATCTTTATAGATACCGAGGTCAGAGTCGAAGTAGGCCGGGTTCCGCATGTAAGGCATGTTTGCAGGGCCCTGGGTTCCATAGGCTGGGGTCGTGAAGCACTTCGGATTGAAGTACTGATTCTTACCCAGGTTTGCCCTTGGATTACAGGTAAGTGCCGGAATCAGAACGTTGTATGCATTGGTTCCAAACCACGTGGACGTGCTGACAGCGTTCGCGATAAGGCCACTCGGCAGCGTAATACCGTTGTTTGGAAGGTTTGGATGCGCAACGGTCGGCACGGTAAGTCCGCTGGCGAACGTTGTATTGAATGCCTCTCCCGTATTCAGCTGAAGCGGTGCGCCGCTCTGGTAAGTCGTGTAGCCGGAGACCTTCCAGCCGTTGATCGCCTCCGCGGCAACTCGATTTCCAAAGCCCGCTCCATGAATCCGGCTCGGAAGAGTCCAGTTATAGGTCAGGTTCAGAATATTCGTGTGATCGAAGGCCAGCACACCGTAGTTATTCCGAATGTTGAATGGATCGACGCCGGTTCCGTTTTGCGGACCATTGTTCGACCCACCATCCCGAATACCTAATACCTTGGAGAAGGTATAGTTCGTCAGGAAAGTGACTGGACCACTCTGCTTCGAAAAGCCAACTTGAAGTGAGTTGTAGTACGAGTAGGAAAGATGCGAAAGAATGTAAACGTTCTGATAGCTCTGCAGCGGACGATAGTCGTTCGCATTGAACGTCGGTGCCGACATTGTCCCGCACGCCAGCGGCTGATTGCCGTCGATGGTGCCGGTCTCGCACGGGGACGAAGGTGAAACGAGCTTGCCAGTGGTCGGATCGGGTTTGAAGAAGCCGCCCGGTGCCACGTTGTTCAGATTGCCAATGTTACTGTTGCTTCCGTCCAGGTACTCCTCCGCACTATGCGACCCAACGTATGAGGCTTCAAACAGAGTCCTCCAGGGCAGCGCCTGCGAGACCGTCAGGTTGTAGTCTGCCGTCCAGGGCGTTCTGGCATCCCCTTCCTGCATTGCGTCGATGCTGCTGCCGTTCTGTTCGGTGCCGGTAGGAGGAGTGAAGGACGTAATACTCGCATAGCCGTTCGAGACGGTTGGTGTGGTGTACTCGAACGCACCCAGCGGGCCGCTTTGCGCGCTGGCGGTCTCACTGGTGGCCTGATACCGATACCACGCAAAGCCGCCCCGAAGAACCGTCTTTCCATTACCGCGGATGTCCTCGGCAAACCCCACGCGCGGCGAGTAGTAGAACGCCGGAGATTTGAAGCCAGAGAGCGGAACGTTCGAAGCAATGGAGTGATACAGGATACCGGGGTTCTTGGCACTCGGATTCGCGTTGTAGGCGGCAAGGTTGAACACTTGGAACCCGGGACTCGAACCGATGGCATACCATTGCCCCTCATGATCAAGGCGCAGACCGACGTTGGCCGTAAATCTCTGGGTCGCGTGCCACGAATCCTGCCCATAGATGGAGTACTGGTGGAACTGGGTATCCTGCGGGACGTCGACGTTCTCCTGCTGGTAGGAGTTGATGCGCCCCAGCATCGTATCGGCGACAAGGTTTCCGGTGGAGTTCGAGCCGTACGTCTCGATGTTATAAGTTCCATTGTTAGGCGCGTTGTTGTTCTGGCTATTGCGGCTATCGTCCCAATATGCGCCCACCTTTACCGTGTGAGCGCCGAATACCTTGGTGAAGTTATCGTAGAAGGCCGGAACCTGCTTGACGCCGCCGAAGGTGCCCCCTGCGAGCGGGTAATAGTTGAAGCTGCCTAGCTGCCCGCTGCAGCAGTAGTCTGGCTCAAAGTTCGGGATCTGCGACGTTGTCGTGCCAAAGAGGCCGGGAACATTGAAGTTGTTCGCAGAGCGTGAAGCCGCGTTAGCATTGGTCAGTTTGTAAGGGTTTACAAAGTGAGACCAGGTAAAGACCGTCTCGTTGGTCGTTGTCGGATTGAAGACGTGCGTGAGGTTCGTCAACACCACATATGTGACCGTGTTCGAAGCGCCGGGGCTGGGATACGGAAGAGTGTTCGGCAACGCCCACCAGATCGAGATCGGTGCAAGATCGCTCTCGTGCTGGTAGGAGTAGGATCCGGTGAGTTTGGTGTTATCGCTGATCGCATAGTCGAGCTTGCCGGTCGCTTCCCAGCGATTCTGCGGAAGGTTATCCACATAGCGGTAGTTGTTATACCCGTTCGCCGCACTGGGCGTTTCGTTGGTCGCTGGGTAGAGTTTAAGGATGCCCGGAATGTTCGGGTCAATATCGGAGGTCGGAAACCCTGTAGTCGAGCCGCCTGCAGGCAATTGACTTGCGTTGAGCGGGCTGTAGAACTTCGACATCACCGTCAGCGCTTCTGCCGGAATTCCTGCGTTGCTGAAATCTCCCGACAATTGAGCCGCGTTGGGAACGTTGTAGTTGATGATGGCGCCAGCCGGCTGCTGCTTCATGTACTCGTACCCAGCCCAGAAGAACAACTTTCTCCGGTCGTGATTCCATTTGATGAACGGAAGCAGGACCGGACCGCCGATGTTACCGCCGAAGTAGTTGTAGCTCTGCGCCGCGTTGGTGCCACCCTCGGCCTTCGTGTACGCATCCACGGAGTCGAGACTTTCCGGGTGTGTGTAGTAGTACACCTCGCCGTGGAACTTCTGGCCACCGCTCCTGCTGAAAGCCTGGAAGATGGTGGGCCCTTTGGCGAATTCAGCGCCATAGTTGGACGTAAGAAACTTGATGCTGCCGATCATGTCGGGGTTGATGTTGGCTATCTGCGTACCGAAGTTGCCGGGATCGACCAGGTTCGCACCGTCCAGCATGTAAGCCATCGTGCCGTAGGGCAGCGAACCGTTCGAGGAGTAGGCGCCGACGGGCCCGCTGTTCGAGCCGATCGCAATGTCTTTGAAGCTTGAACCCTGGCCGGCGCCGTTATTCAACGCCATGCCCGGCATAATCTTCATGAGTTCGCCAGCATCGCGCCCTTCCATCGGGAAGTTATCGATCATGGTTTGATTCAGGTTGGTGCTGATCTCGGCAGTGTCTGTCGGTACTTCGGCGTCAGCGCCAGCCACGACATCTACCTTCGAATTCACGGAGCCGACCGGGAGCTTGATGTTCGGCACCTCGCGCGTATCGCCCTGGTTCATGACGATGCCGTTCTCTTCCCAGGGCGTGAAGCCGTTGGCCGTAACGTTGAGCGAATAGTTCGCGGGCTGCACGGCGGTGATGACGAAACGGCCGGAGCTATCGGCGGTCACTTTCCGCACGTCGCCACTGGTCTCGTTTTTCAGAGTGATGCCAGCATTAGGAATGACGGCGCCGGAGAGGTCGTGCACCGTCCCGCTGAGCGTCCCCGTAATCTGCTGCGCATGAAGCGCCAACGTCGACGTTGCGAACAGCAAGAACAGTGCGAGTAAACGAAGAAAAGCCAGGCTAGGATGTCTGCTTGAGCTTGAAGTTCGGTGAATTTGTAACATTCAGTGCCCCCTCTAAAGTAGTTTTCCGAAAGACGTTGTATTCGTTCTGCGATCGTGCCTTTGCTTCTCTTGTGGTCTTTTGACAAGAGAGATCGGCTTTGATCTTTACTGGCGCCATGCCAATGCTTTCTCTGCAGGAAGCTTGTCGGCGTGGCGCAGCGTGTTATCGTTAGCATTTTTAAACGGCTGTTGCCTCGTTCGGCGCTGCCGTCCCAGCGTTCCCTTTCCGTTGCAAAGTGATACAACCTGCCTGTAAGTCCTGTCAAGAAAGCAGTTCTACAGGCGTTCCGATCGCGACTGACAAAGCGATCGGTTTGCCTTCCGCATTGCCCGGCAACATGAGAGGTGCAGTGTTATCGTTAGCAATCCGAAGGTAGAACCATGGTGCTTTTGCGACGCGTTTGCTTTGTAAAGATTTACGGTCTGAAGTGATACAGTGCCGCAATCATGACTGTCAAGAAAAATGTTTCCTAAGCGTCTCGTGCAAGGCGCCGGACGTCACTCATCAGAGAGCCTTCTATGCGGCACCGTAAGAAAACTAGGTGTTTTAGCGTTTGTCCGGATAAAGAGACCCGTACCACCCAAGACAAATGGCATCGCCGTCTCTTCCCTGCTCCACGACCCCGTTTGCCGAGTTTCATAAAGATGCGCCATACTGGACGACAACTTCCTGCAGAACCCCGGACCCATGCGACAGACGCAAATACACCTCGTAAACAGAATCCTCTCCTGGGGTGTTTCGTGGCTTTCGGTTGCGGTCGTCACCCTTTCTTCGGCATGGGCATGTGGGCAGGATCGGTCGCCGCGGCTTCAGGACCTGATCACGAACGCCTCCGCGGCACGCGATCGAGGAGACGTTCCGCAAGCGATCGCACTCTACCAGCAGGCGGTCCAACTCGATCCCACATGGCCCGACGGTTGGTGGTATCTCGGCTCCATGCAATATGGTAACGATAACTACGGTCCGGCCGTGATAGCACTCTCCCACTACATTGACCTGACACCGACGGCAGGGCCGGCCTTTGCGCTGCGCGGCCTCTGCGAGTTTGAACAAACCAGGTATCTGGAATCACTGCAAGATCTCCAGCACGCCATTGCTCTTGGCGCGGTCAATCAGCCTCGCAACGCGGGAATCATCCTCTACCACGAAGCCATACTGCTGACGAAGATGGGCAGCTTCGAGCAAGCGCTCGGCAAGTACTCCGAGATGGTGAAGCACGGCGCCATCAACCCGGACATCGTTACCGCAATCGGCGTTGCCGGCCTGCGCATGTCGGTGTTGCCGAAGGACCTGGATCCGGAACAATCGCCGATGGTCTCCGCCGCCGGCCAGGCAGCAGCGACATACCTCAACGGGGATGTCGCCGCTGCAGATCGGCAGTTTCAGGATCTCTTCGTCCGCTATCCTTCGACCGAAAACCTTCACTATTTTTATGCATACCTTTTGTTCACCGCGGACGCCGACAAGGCGATCGAGCAGTTCCAGAAAGAGCTTGCGGTCTCGCCCGACAGTGCGCAGACGCACTCCATGCTGGCTTGGGCGTTCGGCTTGCGGGGAGACTACACGTCCTCGCTGGTCGACGCGAAGAAGGCCGTCGACGAGAACCCCAACCTCGTCATCGCGCAGTTGGTGTTGGGCAGAGCTCTCGTGGGCACAGGTCAATTGCAGGCCGGCGTGGAGCATCTGCTGATTGTCGCGTCGGCCGATCCGCAGAACCTGGACGCTCACTTGACGCTGGCCAAGGCCTACTCGAAACTCGGACGGAAAGACGATGCAAGGCACGAGCGGTTGCAATGCCTGGCGATTACACAACACGAGGCTACGCCTGATGCAAAGATGTAGTCTTCTCATTCTTCTACTCCTGTGCTGTCTGGGAGCTTCGGCCCAGAAGAGTCAGGGCCCGGTGACTTGCACCAGTTGCCATCGTTCGCAGGCTATCTCGCAGCCAGGCACGCAGATGGGCCGAGCCATGCAGGTGCCGGGCGGCAACCCCACCCTCGAAGCCCATCCGAAGCTCACCTTTACGAGCGGCCCCTACGTCTACACGGTAGAGACACGCGCCAAACAGAGCAGCTACTCCGTGAGCGATGGAACACGCACAATCACCGTGCCGATCCTTTGGTCGATGGGCGCTGAGGCGCAGACCTGGATCCTCGAACGCGATGGCCGCATGTACGAAAGTCTGGTCAGCTACTACCCGATTCTGAACGGTCTCTTCACCACCGTCGGCGACGAGAAGATGCAGCCGAAGACGTTAGAGGAAGCAATCGGGCGCCCGCTTTCTGATGAAGATTCCAGAACGTGCTTTGGCTGTCACGCGACCAACGCGATCGTCGATCACAAGCTCAACCTTGCGTCTCTAACGCCTGGCCTAACCTGCGAGCACTGCCACGTCGGCTCCATGGATCATCAGAAACGCGCGGCACAAGGCGACACCAATACCTTCATGATGAAGTCTCTCGCCGATCTTTCCACTGAAGACCTTTCCGACTTCTGCGGTTCATGCCACCGCACGTGGGAGCTGGTGACGAGAGCCGGTTGGCGCGGTCCCGTCAACGTTCGCTTTCAACCCTACCGCCTGGCGAACAGTAAATGCTACGACGGCACCGACCCACGCATCAGCTGCATCGCCTGCCACGACCCGCACAAGAACGTCGTTCGCGATGCAGCTTTTTACGATAGCAAGTGCCTCGCCTGCCACAGCAATCCCGCGCAGGCGCACGCCAAAACGTGTCCGGTGGCGAAGACCAACTGCAGCAGTTGCCACATGCCGAAGGTGCCGTTTCCGGGCGGTCACTTCGTCTTCACCGATCACCAGATTCGCGTCGTGAAGCCTGGCGAACCCTACCCCAACTAGGGTTGCGGCGGCCCTTCCTTCTGCTGCTGTGCATTCAAATCCGAAACGATGGCGCGCTCTTTCGCTCCATCTTGCGGCCGGTGCAAACGGTAGTAGACGTTTGCCAGCTCGACGTGAGGCTCAAGCCACTTCGGGTTAGCTTTGACGACGATCTCCAGATTCTTCGCGGCATCTTCGTACTGTCCCGAGGTGCTCTCCCACATCGAGGCTTCGTACAGAGCCATCTCCGAACTGGGCTTTAGCTTAAGCGCCTTGTCGAGATAAGGTTTCGCCTGCTCCATGTGCCGCTGTTTATAAAGAATCGCTCCAAGGTACAGGTTCGCGTCGAAGTCTTCCGGGTTGTGCTTCAGCTCCTCCTCGAAGTCCGGCTCGGCGCCAGCGGCATCTCCAGTCATATCGAGAGCGATGCCCGTGAGCGCGTGAACGCGAGGCAGGTTCGGATTGAGCCGAAGCGCCTCCTCGAGATCGGTCTTTGCGTGGGTGTAGTCGTGCAGATCGAGCAACGTGGAACCAGCCACCAGGTAAGTATCGGGCGCGCCGGTTGACTCCGCCACCTTCTGAATGCGCGTGACACCTTCGCGCAACTTTCCCGATTGGATCAAGGCGGTACCCAGAACAAACTCGAAGTCTGGATTGGCCACGTTCGCCTCTTCCATGGGAGTCATCATGGTGACGGCGGCCGCGCCTTTCCCCGCGCGCACCTCGCTGTCGCCCAGCAGGATGGCCACCTGTAAATTCTCGGGCATGGTCCGATGAATCTCCTCGAAGATCGTCTCGGCATGCGGCAGGTCGCCGTTCTTGTAATAGGCGAGGCCGAGGTTCATCTTGATCTCGCCGTTGTTCGGAGACGACGCCAACGCACGTCGGTCCTCAACGATCGCTTCACTGAACCGGCCTTCGTGCGCGAGCGCGGCGCCCAGGTTGGCTCTCAGGTCAGTCATCTCCGGCCGCAGCTTCAGCACGCGCTGGTAGTCAACGATGGCAGTTTGATAGTCCCCGTGTTGCTGTGCCTCGATGCCCGACTTCAGCAGCTTGTCGACGTCCTGCCCCTGAGCCCAGGCCACATTCCCTAGGGTTAGCAAGACCAGAAATGCATGTCGTGTAGCGTTCATGGTAACCAGCTTACTTGTACTCGTAGACGCGAGCATACAGAAGCCACGGAACTGCTCTCCGCATTGCAGGCGCTCTTCAAATGCGTAAGGTGGAACTCCACGAAAGCCCTGCAAAGCTCATTTGCGCTTACAGCCTCCAAGCAGCTCGAAGATCTCAATCGTGCTCCACGACATGCGTCAACAATTCTGAAGGGATCGGCTCCAAGGGGATCGAGGAACTTCCCCAGAGAAGTTGAAAGTTGTCTACTCCAACGTCGTGTTCGTCGGTGACTTCAAGGTGATGGACACCCTTCCCGAGCTCCCTCACCACAGTCGTGGATTGAGCCGCGGTTCCAGCAAGACCGCAAACCTGCGAAAATGGAACCGGCCCTTTGGTCACTTGTTTCCCATCGATGGACAAAGAGCTTCCATCGTTCGAGATGACCATGAACGTGTACCCTCCGTCCTCGGGCAGGTCCAGGTCGGCGGCGAAGGTGATCTTGTAGTGTTGCGCTGGATGCGGCACATCTGCAAGTGAGATGGTCGGAGCGATCCCTTTGCTTGAAACGTTATCGTTCCCGGTCTCCGTGGAATCCACACGGAAGGCTGCGCCCGGTTTCCTCTTAGAGCCATCGGGCAAGGCAGCCGTTGGGTCAGCGCGAACAATCGTAGGAACACCGATCCAGCTTTGACGACCTGCCTTGTCAGAGATGTGCAGCAACACGCGAAACAACCCCGACCCATCGAGGAAGGTGCCCTCCTCGTCAGGGAACCGATGCGTGACCTTGCGACCGGTCTCTGTGGTCCCGTCACCGAAGAGCCACGTGTAGTGCAACTTTGAAGACGCATCGTCAGGAATCGCCCGGTAAACCAGCTTTTGGTTTGGGCGTATCCAGCCTTGTGGCGCCATCACATTCGCCTTCGGGCCTGTGTTAGCGACATCCGCTGGAGCGGCACCACCCATGCTTTCGATCGGGACGTCGGCAGCGGTTCGCACCAGCTTTCCAGCCAGCACAACGTTGTCCAGAGTAACTCCTGCCACATCTCCTTGCAGCACCGACGGCACAAGGGAAGGTTGCGCAAGCGCGGCAATATCCGTGAAGTGGATGTCACGAACAGGCGTAGGCTGTCGAACACTTACGAGCGAGTACCAGTTATCCATGCGAATGTCGCTGAAGGTATAACCTGCGCTGGTGCCACGGCCCTCCGGGTCAGCCCAAAGCTCCATCAGCGCGAACGGTACGCCGCACCCACCTACTCCCATGTTCAGGACATCTGAGTTTCGCATGCTGAAGTTACCACCCTCAAAGTTCTTCCGAGGCCACGCCACGCGCACGATATTCGAGATGCTGGTCGAAACTTCGGTGTTCTCGACCGAGATGTTTGTCACCGGGGAGCCCTGTATCGCAAACGCCTTTTCGCCATATCCTTCCCAACTGCTCTGCAAGGCGAATACATCGTCCGCTGCACGGAAGAAGCTGTTGCGCACCACGGTGTCTCCGCCCCCAAGCCAGTCCATCCCATCGGCGTTCGCGTTCCCCGCGTTCGCCCCGATCACCTTCACATTGTCGTAGGTGATCTGGCGCGAGTCCTTCATCTGGATCTGCCATGTGCGGCTGCGCACAACGCACGTCAGATCGGAGATGGATATGTTATGTGCATGGTCCATCACGATGCAGTGCCAGTTCGGCTTATGCATCCATCCATCATCGTCCGCCGGGTTCTGCGGTCCGTCGTATACGATCACACCCGGACCGAACACCTTCACGTTATCGACTTGCCAGATGTTGAGCGACCCGAAAACAACGGCGCCCGGTGCGAGATAGATCGTGTCGCCGCTCTTTGCGTCGATGTTCTCGGTATGGGCGCCGGGCTCGATGTAACGCACGCCTGGCTGGCCCGGAACCGGCGGATGCTTCTCCTCCGGATTCGCGAAGAGGTAGAGCATCTCCGCAAATGTAAGGGAGTCTCCAGGGCGCGAGATCGTGATCTTTTCCGGACCGTCCAGTGTGAATGAGATCGTCCGGCCTTCGCGGCGAGGCCGGATTCCGAGCCGCCACGGCTGCACATCCACGCCCGCCGCCCAGAAGTCATCGGTAGGCGCGGTCACCGTGATCCTGGTGTGCTTGTGTGCCATAAAGTTCAAGAAATACAAGTTGAGTGCAGCGTGCATTACCGGCGTCTGCTGCCCATCGATGGTGACGATAAAGTGGTTGGAGGCTATCTCTGCTGGAACTGAAGCAAGTTTCGGCTGCTGGCAATTGGCGCGCCGTGAACAAGCCAAAAGTACAACGGCAAGGATGAGACGGGTCAAGCGACTTTGCAAGGAACACGTCCTGATATCGATATCGAGCGGCGTCACGAAGTTTAGGTGCCTGCCTAAGAGGCTGTCAATCGATCAATGCAACTCAGCCCGCGCGGACGAGGAACGTGTCGCGAAGATGGCTGAGGAGCGTGCTCCAGATCTGGTGGATGACTCGATTCGATCCGTCGAGCCGAGCACACGACGAAGCAGGCGCATCGCTTGCCCTGTAGACTGAGTTCTGCATGGAACAGGACCTCTTAGCAACATTAGCGTTACTCGCCGCGACTCCCGCCACGCTCGATGCCCTGCTTCGGGAGTTGCCCGAGACGTTGACTCATGTCAGCGAAGACGACGGCGGTTGGACCGTTGCGCAGGTGCTTGCCCACCTTATTCACGGTGAGCGCACAGACTGGCTTCCACGTGTCCAGATCATTCTTCGAGCGGGCGAGTCCGAGACCTTCCCAGCCTTTCAGCGCGAAGCTCACCGGAACGATTCGCGTTCGGTCGGTGAACTGCTCGACGAGTTCGCAAACCTGCGCACCCTCGGCCTGGCCCAGCTACGAGCACTCCATCTGACTGCGCAGGACCTTGATCGTCGTGGACGCCATCCTGATTTCGGCGTGGTCACACTCTCCCAGTTGCTCGCCACCTGGCCTGCGCACGACCTTACCCACCTCCATCAGATCTCGCGCATTCTTGCTTCCCAATATCGTCAGCCGTGGGTCCATGGAGCCGCTTCCTCGGCGTTCTGCACTGTGACGGACACAGCGAGAAAGCCTGACAGGATTGAGGGATCGCAAAGGATGCCTTCGATACAGAGCGCTGAGAGGCGAAGGGTAAGACCCGCGCTGCCTCAGGGAGTGGCACTCAGAGGGGCTATGATCTTCTTCCGCAAGTCGAGTCTCGGTCAGTTCCCCGAGGGGTGGCCTGGTGACGGTCGTGGCTGCTATTTGATGCGAGGCGGCTCCGGCCCCTGCACCACCTTCGACCTCACGCCCACCAACCGCACCATCCCTGTTGCGAGGGGGCGACATAGCCCCTCGATGACCATCTCTGCCAAGTCCTATCTGTTTACGGGAGGGTTGGCCCTCTTAAGGCCACTCCCCGGATGTCGCAAGCTTGATGGTTCAGTCCCCGGACGCTTGCGTTTCGATTAGGATGCTCCCGTATCCGCCCTGCCGAAAGCTTCTATGGTCATCAGCGAGCCGCCGATCACCTCCGTGTGGCGTCATTCGACCCGGCAGCGTCGGAGCACTCCATTCGACTGGATCGGAACCACAGAGGCAGAATCCAACCGCTCGTTAGACTAGTCTATTCTTTGTCATGACTAAGCAACCCACACGCGAACGTTTGATCGAAGTAGGTCTGGAGTTGGTGCGCTCCGCAGGGTACTCAGCCACTGGAATCAACCAGATTCTGGAGGTTGCCAAGATTCCAAAGGGCTCGTTTTACCACCATTTCTCCACCAAGGACGAGTTCGTCATGGAAGTGATCCGTCGCTATGCCGCCGGGGAGTTGCAGCGCCTGGAACGCAACCTGGATCATTCCTCCCTTCCGCCTCTCAAGAAGCTGCGCCGTTATTTCAAAGATCTGATCGCAACCTACGGTCGGCGCGACGGACCGATCTCGGGATGCCTCCTCGGTAATCTGAGCCTCGAAATTGGGGGACAGAATGCCGAGATACGGGACCTGCTGAGTCATGCCTTCGGCGTCTGGCAAGACGTGCTGGCAAAGGCCATTCGAGAGGCCGTTGAGGCCCAGGAACTTCCCACGACAACGAAAGCCGACAACCTGGCTGCGCTGCTCGTGAACGGGTGGGAGGGAGCGCAGGTAAGAGCGAAGGCCGACCAAAGCGACAAGCCACTGAACTTGTTCTTCGACAATGCATTCGACATTCTGCTGAGAGGCTAAGAAGAAACCGGCGGCGGCAACTGTTTTCTGAATCGTTGAACAGACTGGTCTAATCTATCCCAGTGTGACCGCGATCCGGCCAACTTCAAAGAACACGAGGTGTCTAAAATGTCTTCCCCAAACTCTAAAGGTACAGTCGTTATCACGGGTGCATCCGGCGGCATCGGTGCCGTCTACGCCGACCGTTTTGCAAAGCGCGGGTACGATCTCCTGCTGATCGCACGGGACGCAAAGCGTCTGGGCACTGTCGCCGATACGATGTTGTCGCAACACGGCGTCGAGGTCGAAACGCTGGTGGCAGACCTCACCGACAAATCGGCTCTGCGTGCACTGGAAGCCAGGCTCCAGGCTGATAAAAACGTCTCCGTCCTCGTCAACAACGCGGGCTTCGGAGGCACGAAGTCACTCGTCGATTCCGATGTCGATGAACTCGAGAACATGATCCTGCTGAACGTCACCGCGCTGACTCGTCTAACCGCCGCGGTGTTGCCCAACCTCATCGCGAAGAAAGCAGGGGCCGTCATCAACATCTCCTCCGTCGTGGCCGTCAATCCGGATGCCCTCAACGGTACCTACAGCGGCTCCAAGGCCTACGTGTTGAACTTTACCCAGTCGCTCTTCAAGACGCTAAAGAATACCGGCGTCCAGGTGCAGGCGGTTCTGCCGGGCGCTACCCGGACGGACTTCTGGGATCGCGCGGGGCTCCCGGTTCACAATCTCCCCGAGAAGAACGTGATGAGCGCAGAGGATTGCGTTGATGCCGCGCTTGTCGCCTTCGACGAGCAGGAACTGGTTACGATTCCGGCCCTTCCCGATGTCGAGGTGTGGAACAAGTACGAGCAGTCGCGCCTCGCACTCTACCCCTTTCTGTCCAGCAAGGAAGCGGCGTCCCGCTATATCGCTAAAGCCTAAGGGCAGGTGGAAAACGGCAACGAGAGCTGAAGCGGCTCTCGTTGCCTCAGGTATTCCGAAGCTAGGAAGGACAATTTCATGAAGGATGGAAAGCTCTATTTGCTCGCGGAGTTTGTTGTAAAGCCTGAACTAGTGGAAGAAACCAAGGAGATTTTTTCCAAGCTTCTCCCCGTCGTGCTGGACGAGCCGGGTTGTGAGGCCATGTATACAACCTCGATCGAAGCTGCACCCAACAGACTCGTCTTTCTTGAAATCTTCTCATCCGAGGAGGCACACAAATTCCATATGGCCCAGCCCTATACGCAGAGATTAGGTGCAGACCTCAAAGGGAAACTGCTTGAACCGGTAAAGAGGACGAGATCGAAGGGCTTCTAAAAGACACGAGTGACAAGCCGGCAACGGCGGACGCGCTCCACGCAAAGTGAACAGTTTCACGAGAGTCAACGTAAGCTCTTCGAGCGATACTCTTCTCCAGGCGCGAGAAGGAGAACATCGTCTTCCTCACCGTGCTTCGACGTCTCTCTCATATTTGGCTTGCATGGCTGCGGATCGCCATGCTGGAGCAGATTTAGCCGCTGAGACTGTGGGCTGGTGAAAACCCTGGTAAGTTCGAGCCGGCGCGGCACCAGTACGATAAGAAACAACAAAATGGCGCAGCGGCGAGCAAGTAAAAGTAGTCGGCGCTTGTCCTGTTTAGCCTTTGCCCCGACGTCAGGCGATTATGGGGAAGGTCATGCGGAAGGTGGTGCCTTTGCTCTGCTCGCTGGTGACGGAGAGCTCGACACGGTGGGAATGAGCGATCCACTTTGCAATGGCAAGGCCGAGGCCGTTGCCTTCGACCATGCCGCGCGAGGGGTCGGCGCGGTAGAAGCGATCGAAGATGTGCGGAAGGTCGGCGGGCGCGATGCCGATGCCACTGTCGGTTACCAGGAGCGTTGCGCCAGCAGGGGCGGCTACGAGCGAGACGGCGATTCTGCCAGACGGATTCGTATACTTGAGCGCGTTGTCGAGCAGTATCCACAGCAGGCGGCGCAGGCTGGGGGCATCGCCGAGGATGGAGACGACGGAGAAAGGTTGCGAGACGTCGAGGGCAAGCGAGCGCTCGGCTGCGATGGGGCGTGCCATGGCACAGACGTCGGTGACGAGCGAAGAGAGGTCGATCGGCTGCAACGGGACGCTGAAGGGCGCGGCATCGGCGCGGGCAAGGGTGAGCATGTCGTCGAGCAGGAGCGCAGCGTTGGCGGCTTCGGTGACGATGTCTTCAAAGGCGCGTCGGCTCTCCGGATCGATCTGCGGGTTTCTGAGGGCGACCTCGGCAATGGTGCGGGTGAAGGAGAGCGGTCCGCGCAGCTCGTGCGATGCGTCGGCCGTAAACTGCTTGATCTGGAGCACGGAGGATTCGAGACGCGCAAGCATCGCGTTGCAGGTTTCCGCGAGGCGCTGGAGCTCGTCGCCGGTGGCGGTGACGGGCAGGCGCTCGGAGATATTGCGGATGCTGATGGAGCGTGCGGTCGCGGTAATGCGATCGACGGGACGCAGGGCGCGCCGGCTGAGCCAGTAGCCGCCGAGCGAGGAGATGAGCAGAAGGATGGGCACGGAGGCGAGCAGGCCACGGCGGAAGCTCTCGAGCACGACGAGGTTGCCGGCCTCGGGCGCGGCGGCGAGCAGAACGAGGCGATCGTTGCCGAGTGGGAACGGCCGCGCGAGCACCCAGTAGGGCTGGTCGGCGTCGATGACGTGAATCAGCTGTTCGGGTGCGTCTGCGGGGCTGGCCGGCCAGGGAAAGTTGAGAGCGACGACGGAGGGTGATGGATAGGCCCGAGTTCCGTCGCTATGGCGGATCTCGGCAAGTCCGTTGCCGGTGGCGTGGGCGAAGTCTTTGAAGTCCTGGGCGCGGTCAGGTTGGCTCTCGCCCTGGTCCTTGGCGAGGAGCTCTTCGAGGCGATCGATGCGGCGGTCGAGGGTGAGGCGGCGCTCGCTCTTGAGCGTGGCTTTGAGCGTAACCCACATGGCCGCGCCGAACAGCACCCAGCCTGCGAGGAAGATGGCTCCGAACCAAAGGGTGAGCCGCAGGGAGATGGAGGGATGGCGGTTCAACATGCTTCGCGCCGCAACGTGTAGCCGACGCCGCGCACGGTATGGAGCAGCTCCGGCTCGCCGCGCTGAGTGATCTTGGCGCGCAGGCCGCGGATGAAGACGTAGAGGCTATCGAAGCTGACATCGGCTTCGGTGCCCCAGCCTTCTTCGATGAGCACGCCGTGCGGTACGACCATACTGGCGCGGCGCATCAGGGTATCGAGCAGGGCGCACTCGGTGCGGGTGAGCGAAACGATGCGCTCGCCGCGTTGCAGCTCGTAGAGGTGGGGACGGAGGATAAGGTCCTCGAACTGCCTGTTCTGCGGCTCGACATGTGGGATGCGGCGTTCGGTGGCGCGCACTTTGGCGAGCAGGACATCGAGCGCGAAGGGTTTCGTCAGGTAGTCGTCGGCGCCGGCGTCGAGGCCGTCGACGACGTCATTCATGGAGTCGCGGGCGGAGACCAGGATGGTCTGGATGCGGAGCTTGTCGACGCGCAACTGGCGGATAACGGAGAAGCCATCGAGCCGCGGCAGCATGACATCGAGCAGCATCAGGTCGAAGGCGGCGGTGCGGCCAAGGCGAAGGCCCTGGTCTCCGTCATAAGCGAGGGTGACGGAGTGTCCTTCACGCTGCAACGCGCGGCCAATGGAATCGGCGAAGCTGCGTTTGTCTTCGACGATGAGGATTCGCATGATCTCCACGCTAGCGGCCAATTACAAATTTTCCGTGAATCTCAAGAAGTAGGGCAGCTTTCCTTAGGTTGCCTTTAGACTAGCCTGCCAGACTCGCCTCACTTCCCAAGTCGCTCAACAGAACCTCAGGTTCGGAAAGAGGCGTTATGTCTTACACGTTTCAACATCTCGGAAGCCGTCTAGCACTTGCAACGATGAGTCTCGGCCTGCTGAGCCAGACAGCCTCGGCACAGGCCGCGAAGGCACTCGTTACCGGTACCATTACCGATCCCGCCGGAATCGCGGTGCAAGGCGCAGCACTTAAGCTGGAGCCATTAGGCATCCAGGTGGTCTCCGATGAGCAGGGAGCATTTCGCCTGCCCGAGGTGCCGGCCGGGAAGTACACGCTGACCGCAACCTACGTGGGCTTCGACACAGTAACGACGCCGGTCGAGGTAACGGGTGGGCAGACACTGAACCTGAACGTGGCCTTCAAGATTACGTCAGCCGCGGACGAGATCCTGGTATCCGCCGAACGGCCGCACGGTGAGGCGCAGGCGATCAACGAGACGCGTACCGCGGACAATATTCTGCAGGTGATGCCGGCGGAGGTGATACGCAGCCTGCCGAATGCGAATGTGGCCGACGCGATCGGTCGTTTCCCCTCGGTGACGCTCTACCGGATCGAAGGCGAGGGCGTCTACATCCAGGTACGCGGCACAGAGCCGCGGTTGACCAATGTGACGGTCGACGGCATCACGATTCCGGCGCCCGAGCCGACGGTGCGGCAGGTGCGCCTCGACGTGATTCCATCCGACATGGTGGATTCGATCGAGATTAACAAGACGCTGCAGGCGAACATGGATGGCAACGGCATCGGTGGCTCGGTAAACCTGGTGACGAAAGAGGCGGGCGAGCGGCCTGCGATCAACCTGTATGGTGACGGCGGTTATACCAACATCCTGAACGGGCGCGGCTCGTACGACTTCGGCGGCACGGCGGGGAAGCGCTTTGGCGGGAGCAAGAAGTTCGGGCTCATCGGCAACGCGGTCTTCGACTATAACGGACGCGGCATCGACAACATTCAACCCGCGCTGGACCCGCTCTCCACCTTTGCGACGCCGTTCTACGACGACGACACGATTCGCGAGTACCGCTACTACCGGACGCGGTATGGCTTCGACGGCAGCGCGGACTACAAGGTAAACGATACGACCACGCTGTATGCGCATGGCTTTTACTCCGACCTGAAAGACTGGGGCGACAAGTGGTACTACGAGCCGGTCTCGGCGGCGATCGGCGGCACGGCTGCGGCACCGGTCTATCCAACGGCCACGACCAAGTCTTCAGCGCCGAAGTTCTACACGTCGAGCAAGCGTCCCAACGCATCCGTGGGCACGATCATTCTGGGTGGCCGCACCACTCATAAAGACTCCCTGTTCCTCTACCAGATCTCGGCTTCTCGCTCGTATGAGATCGACTCCGCCGGAAACCCGAAAGCGGACTTCGCCTGGGTTGGTCCAACGACGTACTGCGACTACATTCCAGGCAACCAGACCGACATCTACCGTCCGCACTTCGCCAACTGCGACAGCACCAACACCTCGCCATTGCTGAACGCATCGAACTGGCAGTTCAAGGACATCACGATCTCGACCGGCAAGAACACGGACCTGAACCTGAGCGCGCAGACCTCGTATGAGAAGAGCTATCGCGCCTGGGGTTATAACAACGTCTTCGAAGGGGGCTTCAAGTTCATCAACGGCCACCAGACGCAGGATTCAACCGAGGCGGTGTACGACAGCTTTACCAACGCACCGTTGATGACCACGCTGCTCGATACCTTCAGCAACACCGACTACTTCAACGGCAGCTACTTCGGCGGACACTACGGACAGGTTTCAAACTTCACCACGGCGGAGAACTACACGCTGAACAATCTGAAGAGCAATCTCGATGGGCAAAAGACCGCCTCCGACATCTATCCGAACCTGTTCCATACCGTCGAGCAGGTGACGGCCGGCTACCTGATGAACACGACCGACCTGGGCAAGCTGCACGCACAGCTCGGGTTGCGCATCGAGAACACACGCGACCTGACATTCGGCTACAATCTGACCTTCTTCGGCACGTACTCCAGCAAGACAGGAGCCTATGCGGGCGGAGCTTCTTCGGTGGATTGCCCGGGCAACACCGCGCCGAAGCCACCGGCGGCGGGCAACTGTTACATCTTCACCGGGCAGAACAACAACCCGAGTTACATCGACCTGCTGCCGAGCATGCAGCTTCGCTACAACATCACGGGCGATTCGGCAATCCGCGCGGTGTACTCGCGCGGACTGGCGCGGCCCGACCCTTACCAACTGGTGCCGTATGTCCAGGAGGATACGACCGCAGCGACCGCTTCGAGCCCCGCGACGGTGACCATCGGCAACCCAAGCCTGCGGCCGGAGCACGCCAACAACTACGACCTGCTGTACGAGGACTATCTCCACCCGGTGGGATTAGTGCAGGCCGGGTTCTTCTTCAAGCAACTCACGGCGCCGCAGGTGGAGACGATCCTGCCGGGCGGACTATCGCTCGCAAACTTCCCCGCAGGCTACTTTCCGACGTCGTTGCAGACGGTGCTGGCGCAGTATCCCGGCGACTCTGTTACGCAGTACATCAACGCGCAGAACGCCTACATCTACGGCTTCGAGGTGAGCTTCCAGCAGCACTTCACGTACCTGCCGGGCGTGCTGCATGGGCTCGGAATCGCGGCGAACTACAGCTACACGGCTTCGCGCGAGAAGGGACTACCGCTACGGGCGGATCATCCGACGACCATCGACCAGGCGCCGAACACGTGGAAGATCTCCCCTTCTTACGACACCAAACGCTTCTCTGCGCGGGTCGGCCTGGCGTACGACGAGGCCAGCTTATTCAGCTACTCGTATGTTGCGCCATCCTATGTAACGGGTGCGGATGTGAGTGGGCTTGGCCCGCAGGGTCCTTCGGGCGATATCTTCACGCTGACGCACTTCCAGGTGGACGCGCAGGCAAGCTACCGCTTCTACAAGGGGCTCACCGCGGTGGTCGACGGTCTGAACCTGAACAACGAGGTGTTCGGCTACTACCAGGGCAGCCAGCAATTCGTCAATCAGCGCGAGTATTACAAGCCGACGTACTCAGGCGGCCTGCGGTATAACTTCCCCGCAGCTCGCTGACCGCATGCGTTCCTTCGCGTGGCATGAACAGCGTTCATGCCACGTACCAACATCCAATTACCTGGTAAAACTACCTGAGATCATCCCGATGTCGAAATTCCTGGCAGGCCTTTGCCTGCTCATCTTTTCGTGTTCTCTCCTGTGGGCGCAGGACGCACCCCCGAGCACCAGTGCACAGCACGGAGACGAACGCGCGCAGCTTCGCATGGTCGTGGTGATTCAACGTCACGGGGTGCGCTCGCCGACCGGCAAGGCCGCGCAGTACAACCTGTATTCCAATGCGCCGTGGCCGTCCTGGAGTGTCGCGCCCGGATTCCTTACGCCGCATGGCTTCCAAGTCATTCGGCTGCTGGGTGCCTGGGATAGAGAACACTTCGCTGCGGAAGGATTGTTTCCGTCCGGCGGCTGTGTAGACGCTTCCGCAGTCACACTCTATGCGGATTCCGATGAGCGTACGCGCGAAACCGCTAAAGCTCTTGCGCAGGGCATGTTTCCAAACTGCGATCTGCCCGTGCAGGGACTTGCTGAAGGGACCAACGATCCGCTGTTTCATGCGCAAGCCTCGAGTCCGGCAGACGCAGCCCTGGCGGTTGCCGCGATCTCCGGCCGCATCGGTGGAAGTGCGAACAATCTCACAGCGGCGTACCACGCACCCCTGGCTGCGCTCGACGACATCCTCAGGCGGTGCGGAGCTGCTGCGGGAGCTTCGGCAAAGCGAGCCTCTCTCTTCGATCTTCCCGCCACGCTGAGTGTGGGGAACGGCGATCATCTCGCCGAGTTGAAAGGACCGCTCGCTACAGCTTCGACACTCTCTGAAAACCTTCTGCTCGAGTACACCGAAGGGATGAGATCGCAGGACGTGGGCTGGGGATGCGTGGATGGACAGAGTCTGCGGCACTTGATGGACCTGCATACCGCCGCAACTGACTTCTCGCAACGAACAGCTGCCGTCGCGAGCGTGCAGGCTGCGCCGTTGCTTGCTCAGATTCGTTCGGCGTTCACGCAGGCAGCCTCGGGATCGGTAGTCGCAGATTCGCTGGGAAAGCCCACAGATCGAGCCATCTTCTTCATCGGCCACGATACCAATCTTGAGAACATCGCGGGTGCGCTGCACCTGACGTGGATTGCGGACGGCCGCCGCGACGACACACCTCCAGGCAGTGCACTCATCTTCGAACTTTGGAAGAAATCCTCCGGAGACTATGTCGTCCAAACCCGCTTCGCCACCCAAAGCCTGGAGCAGATGCGATTCTCGAGCGCGCTCACTCCGGAAGCGCCACCAGCCGTCGTACCCGTCTTCATCCCCGCCTGCAGCGGTGCAGATGATTCGTGTCCATTGCAACGCTTCCTTGCAGCGATCCGCTGACTACCGGACCGCTGCGAGTTGAGCTGCAATTATCAGCTACCTACCCTCTAACGAGCGCAATGTTCATCCAAAGCGGTTAGCGGCTCATATCGATCAGAATCTTCGTGAAGAACGCTGGGTTCGCGGACCACTGCGCCAGCATGTCCGGTGCCTCCGCAAGGCTGACCACCGCGCTGATCGCCTGCTCGACAGGAAACTTACCTGTTCCAAGCATCGCCATCACCTGCCGGAAGTCCTCCGGCAGCGCGTTACGAGAACCCAGGATATCGAGTTCTTTTTGAACGAAAAGCTTCGTCTCGTACGCCACGGGCTCTTTGGCATAGCCGATGTAAACGACTCGCCCGGCGTATGCGACGGCTTCCACTGCGATCTGGAATGTCTCCACCAGGCCGATCGCCTCGATGATGACGTCCGGGCCATCGTTCCCCGTAAGCTCGCGCAAGCGGGTCCGCACGTCTTCCCGCCCGGAGTGGATCAGGTCGGTGGCTCCGGCCAGCCGCGCCGTCTCCAGCTTCGCGTCGTCGACATCGATCGCGATCGTGCGGGCCTGGCGGAACGCCGACCCGGCAATGGCTCCCAACCCAATCCCGCCGCAGCCGAAGATCGCAACCGTGTCGCTCGCGGTCACCCGCCCACGCGCGACCGCGTGGAAACCCACAGTCAGCGGCTCAACCAGCGCAAGGTAATTCAAAGGGAGCGTCGATGGATACACCTTCCCGGCCGGAACCGACAGCCGTTCCGTAATCGCGCCGTCGCGCTGCACTCCGAACGTCTGGTTGTTTCTACAGGCGTTCTCCCGGTGTTGCCGGCAGGAAGGGCAATTCCCGCAACTCGTATACGGCGAGACGCTGACCCGTGTACCCTCGGCGACGTCACCATTGCCCACAAGCACCGTCGCGCCGATCTCGTGCCCAAGGACGCGCGGATACGTGACGAGCGGATTGCGGCCGCGAAACGAGTTCAGATCCGTTCCGCAGAGTCCGACAACTTCAACCTTCAGCAGCAGATCCCCTTCCCGGTGCTGTGGTTCGGGAACGTCTGCAATCCGCGCTTCACCAGCCGCGGTCAGCGAAAGAGCTTTCATGTCTATTTCTCCAGAAGGTGGCGTCTGCCCATACGGATCGAACGGATAGCCTCTTTGAAAAGACCAGCGGCAACTTTGAGCACCACCATCCCGATCCCTTTCGAGTGTATTAGATTCCAGGATCGGGTTGACGAATGTAGCGCTCCCCGGCAATACGTGCTTTTGACTGCTTCGCCGCTATACAATCAGCCAAATGTTCTGAGTAGCGTTTCCCGGCTCAAAATGAGGAGAGATCCATGATCGGCGCCAGCCAACCCGAAGCATCCATCGATGCCCCACGCTCCGGAACCTACTTCCTGCCCATGGTGTTGATGGTCACGCTCTACTTCAGCATTGGCTTCATCACCGCGCTCAACGATATCCTCGTCCCCCACTTTAAAGACCTCTTCCACCTCACCAACTTCCTCGCCCTGCTCGTCCAGTTCTGCTTCTTCGGCGCCTACTTCGTCATGTCCCTGCCTTCGGGCTGGATCATCGGCCGCATCGGCTACAAGCCTGGCATTGTCGCCGCGCTCTGCGTCATGGCCGCTGGTTTGCTGCTCTTTGTGCCCGCCTCCATCGCCATCTCGTACCCGCTCTTTCTTTTTGCGCTCTTCGTCGTCGGCAGCGGGCTTGCGCTCCTCCAGGTTGCCATCAACCCCTACGTTGGCGCGCTCGGCAAGCCGGAGACCGCAGCCACCCGCATCAGCATCTGCGGCTTCTTCAACTCGTTCGCGACGACCATCGCGCCGCGCCTCGGCGCTGCCCTTATCTTCATCGCGGCCGGCGCCACGGCCGCACAGCTCGCGCACTCCGTCCGCACTCCCTACGTCTGTCTCGCTGGATTCGCCCTTCTCCTCGCCATCGTTACGTCGGTCGTCAAGCTGCCGCGTCTGCTTGAATCCAGCACCGAACCCGGCAGCCCAAAGTCCCAGGGCAGCGCCTGGCAGTTTAGCCACCTGCGCCTCGCCGCCGCGGCCATCTTCACCTACGTCGGCGCGGAAGTCGCCATCGGAAGCATCATGATCGCGTTCCTCGGCCAGCCTTCCATGGGCGCACTCTCCCACCAGGCAGCCGCCTGGTTCGTCTCCGCCTACTGGTTCAGCGCCATGACCGGCCGCCTCATCGGCTCCTTCGCCCTGGTCGTCATCCGCGCGGAGAAAGCCCTCGCCGCCGTCGCCGTCACCGGCGTCCTGCTGGTCGCCATCACCATCTTCGGTCACGGTCCCGTCGCCATCTGGGCCATCGTCCTCTGCGGTCTCTGCAACTCCATCATGTGGCCCTGTATCTTCCCGCTCGGCCTCAAGGGACTCGGCCCGCTCACCAGCCAGGGTTCCGGCATCCTCGTCATGATGGTCGTTGGCGGAGCCATCATCCCGGAGGTCCAGGGCTTCCTCGCAGACAGGTTCGGCTACCAGCACAGCTTTCTCGCCGTCCTGCTCTGCTACGCCTACCTCATCTACTTCGCGCTCAGCGGCTACAAGGTCCGCCAACCCCACTTCGCCACACTGCCGGAGTTCGCCGCACCCGTCGAAACCGTCTGATCGCCAGCACCTTGACCGGCAAAGAAGCCATCCGGCCAGGGTGGCTCTTGCTGCCTAATCCAGAACCTGGCCGCGGAAGTAACTCCCCATGCGAGCGCCGGTCTCATTGTAGACATTGAAGTTCGCCGGCTGCCCTGCCTCGACACTCCCAACATCCGGAAGATTCAGCATCGCAGCCGGATTCCGCGACGCCAGCCGCACCGCCACCGCAAGCGAGCTCCCGGTAAACTTCTGCAAGTTTTCGACAGCGCGATCCATCGTCAGCACACTTCCCGCCAGCGTGCTGCCCGAAAGGCAGACGCCGTTCCGAACCTCCACCGGAAAGTCGCCCAGCATATACGTTCCGTCAGGCATCCCGGTCGCGGACATCCCGTCCGTCACCAGGATCGCCCGGTCCTTACCCTTCACCTTCAGCCACAACCGGATGATCGCCGGGTCCACATGAACCCCGTCGCAGATCGCCTCCGCGAACACGTCATCGCGGTCCAGAATCGTTCCCACGATCCCGATCTCCCGGTGGTCGAGCGGCCGCATTGCGTTGAAAAGATGCGTGGAACTCGTCGCCCCTGCCGCAATCCCAGCCAGCGTCTGCGCCGCCGTCGCGTTGCTGTGCCCCATGGTCACGCGCACACCGGTCCGCGCTGCGTACTCGATCAACTCCAGCGCATTCGGCAGCTCCGGCGCCAACGTCATCAATCGAATATGGCCGCGCGCCGCCTGTTGAAAGCGCTCGAACAGCGCCACGCTCGGCTCCAGGATGCACCCCGCCGGATGTACCCCGCGCTTGATGTGCGAAACAAACGGCCCCTCCAGGTGGATCCCCATCGGAATCGCCTTCGCGTCGTCCGCCGCACCTCCCGCCTCAATCGCAGTGGCCAGCGTGTCGAGCGCCCGCAACGTCAGGTCGAGCGGGCTCGTTACCGTCGTCGGCAGGTAGTGCCCCACGCCATGCCGCGCCAAAAAGCGCCCCACCTCATCGATCTCGCCCGGGGTCGAAGCCATAAAATCATGCGTGCAAGCGCCGTGCACATGAATATCCAGAAAGGTCGGCGTCAGCGTCTCGCCGGACGCATTCGGCTCTCCCCCCACAATCTCGCGGATCAAACCACCTTCCACCGTGATCACCGGGTACTCGATCTCACCGGTCGTGGTCAACAATCTGCGGGCTGTAAGGGTGTGGCTCATGCCGGACACTTTCTAATCGTTACCGTGGTTCCCGTGAACATTGTCAGCGTTCGTTGGTCCTTGTTGAAGATAACAGTTCACGCTTTTGTGCGCTTTGCCACGAAATAATCATTCGCATCCACCCGCATCCAGGCAGACACCCCATCTGTCCCTCGTCGTCTTACGCTATAGCCAGCCCGATTGACACACCGCCAATCTTTAGGCGAGAATCACGTCGATTCCGCGAGCGACCAGCTCCTCATGCACCCGCTCCGGCAGCCCATCATCCGTAATCAGCACGTGAATCGACGAGATCGGGCAGATCAGCGCCGGGCTCACCACCCCAATCTTCTTCGAGTCCACCACCGCAATCACGCGCTTCGCATTGCGAATCATCGCCAGCGTCACCGCCGCCTCCTCCGACTCCAGCGTCGTAATCCCGCGCTCAACATCGAAGCCCGTCGCGCCGATAAACGCCTTGTCCAGGTACACGTCGCGCAAAAAGTTCAGCGCCGGCTGCCCGGCAAGCGCAAAGGTCCATGCCCACGCCAGCGTTCCACCCGTTAGCATCGTTTTAATCGCCGGCTGATTGCATAGCTCCATGCCGATGTTGATCGCGTTGGTAATCACCGAGATCCCACGCCGATGACGCAGCGAGCGCCCAATCTGCGTCATCGTCGTCCCCGCCGTCAGGCCGATCGTCTCGCGTTCGCCGATCAGCTCCGCGGCCGCCAGTCCGATCCGCCGCTTGGCGTCGGCCGAGCGAAGCTCACGCGCCTGAAACGAGGTATCGTGCCGGAAAGGCTCATACAGCAGCGGCTCCACCAGCGTGGCGCCGCCGTGCGTGCGCAGGATCAACCCGCGCTTCTCCAGCCGCGCCAGGTCTCTCCGTATGCTCGGCGCCGAAGTCCCCACCTGCTCCACAAGCTCCTGCACGGAGATATCCCCCGCACGAAGCAAAGCCTTCATAATCCGGTCAGCGCGTACGTCGATCTTGGTGGACATGGCGACTGCCAGTGTAACCCAATGATGATCCAGTCTGTGCAAGTGAAGGTTGCAATCCCCATAAACGTAACCTATTCTGATTAAATAAGTCACAAATAATCACTTTTCAAAGGGAACAAGTCTATGCCGGTCATTACAACTCCCGCCCCCTTTCAACACTGGATGCGTCGTGAGATCTACGAACAGCCGGATTCCCTCTCCGCCACGTTCCGCCACTACGTCGACAACAACGCCTTCCGCCCTGACTCCTGCGAACCGGTCCTGAGCTGGCTCAAGCGCATCCAGAACGAGATCGTCATCGCCGCCAGCGGCTCCAGCCGCCACGCCGGCCTCGTCGCCGAGCTCATCGTCAAAGACCTAAGCGGCATCCCCGTCGACGTCGAATACGCCAGCGAGTACAGCTACCAGACCGAGGAGTCGATCGCCCACGCCTCCGTCATGGTCATCTCGCAGTCGGGCGAAACCGCCGACACCCTCGCCGCACTGCGCAAGGCCAACACCGCCGGCCTCGAAACCCTCGCCATCACCAACGTGCCCGGCTCCACCATGGACCGCGAAGCCCACGTCAGCTTCCCCACCCTCGCCGGACGCGAGCGCGCCATCCCCGCGACCAAGAGCTTCTCCGCCCAGCTCCTCAACCTGTATCTCGTCGCGCTGATGAGCGCCTCCGTGCGCGGCACCATGGACGACGCCGAACTCCAGCTTCGCCTCGCCGAAACCGCCGCGCTGCCCGCTCAGATCGAAGCCCAGCTCAATTCCTGGGAACAAGCCGTCCAGCGCATCGTCGAACTCAACCGATCCGCCGGCAACTTCATCTTTCTCGGCCGCGGCATCCACTATCCCATCGCGCTCGAAGGCGCGCTCAAGCTCAAGGAATCCGCCTACATCCACGCTGAAGGCTATCCCAGCGGCGAGCTCAAGCACGGCCCCAACGCCCTCGTCGCCGAAGGCACGCCCCTCATCATGATCGCCACCGTCTACCCGGACGACGCCGATTCACAGCAGCGATACGACATGGTCATCCGCCTCATGCGCGACATGCGCGCCCAGGGCGCGACCATCATCGCCCTCGCCAACACCGGCGACGCCACCGTAAGCGAGCTCGCCACGCACGTCATCAGCATCGACCCCGCCCGCGAAGTCCTCATGGCCATCTGCGAGGTCATCACCCTCCAGTTCTTCGCCTACTGGGTCGCCCTCGACAACGGCGTCGACGTCGATAACCCCCGCAACCTCACCAAAGCCGTCCTGGCCGAATAATCCAGCTCTCCCCGTGCCCCATTCATCGCGGCTTCTCGCGATGAGTGGGATCCCAAACCGGCATCCAGGCGAGCGACCTCCGAAGCACTCTCCATCACCAGCAAAGCCTCTCCGTGCCCCATTCATCGCGGCTTCTCGCGATGAGTGGGATCCCAGACCGTCACCTAGCCAAGACCCCTAGTACGCCAGCGCCACCCCATCCGCCCGCATCTCGCTTCCGGCCGCATACACCCGCTCACCACCCTCGTTCCGGTTCTCCACGCACTCATACCGCCCAAACCCGCCGTCGCTCGCACCCATCGGCCAGCCGAGCGTAATCAAAGCCTCGCGCGTCTCGTTCGGTATCCCTGCTTCCAGCCGCAGAATCCCCTTTGGCCCCAGCCCCACCGGATCCTCACCCATCGTCTGCGACGACCCCTCATGATGCCACCTTGGGCTATCCGCACACGACTGCACATCCAGCCCGTAGTCCACGCGATTGACGATAATCTGCGTCTGCCCCTGCGGCTGCATATCCCCGCCCATCACCCCAAACGCCAGCCACGGCACGCCATCCTTCGCCGCAAACCCCGGAATAATCGTCTGGAACGGCCGTTTGCCCGGCGCATAGATGTTCGGGTGTCCATCCTGCAACGAGAACAGCTCGCCACGATCCTGGAACATGAATCCAAGCCCATCCGCCACCAGTCCCGAGCCCATCCCGCGGAAGTTCGACTGGATCATCGACACCATCATCCCGTCCTTATCCGCGGTCGAAAAATACGTCGTATCCCCGTGGCTCGGCGCCTGCCCCGGATGCACCGGCGTCAAAATCGAGTCCGTCCGAATCAGCTTCGCCCGCTCCTTCGCATACTCCTTCGAGTTCAGCCAATCCACCGGAATCTTCGCGAAGTGCGGGTCCGCGTAATACCGCGCACGATCCTCATACGCCAGCCGCTTCGCCTCAATCTGCACCTGCAGCGACTGCGCCGACTGGAACCCGTACCCGCGCATATCGAACTGCTCGATCATATTCAGCATCTGCAGCGTCGCCAGCCCTTGCGTATTCGCGCCCATCGCATACACGTCCACGCCGCGATACTTCGTCACCAGCGGCGTCGGCCACTCCGCCTGGTGCTCGCGCAGATCGCTCGCCGAAAGCCAACCCCCAATGCGCTTGAAGTACGCGTCGATTGTCTTCGCAATCGGCCCATCGTAAAACGCATCGCGCCCGCCTTCCGCAATCATCCGGTACGTCCGCGCCAGGTCCGGGTTGCGCCGCACCCCATACTCATTCGGCGCCTTGCCGCCCGGCATATACGTGTGCACCGCGTTCGCCGTCTCCTCCACGCCCGATCCCGGCTTCAGAAAAATGGCCATATTGCGCTTGATGTAGAAGCCGATAATCTGCGGAGTCGGCGAACCCGCCTCGCAATAGTGAATAGCCGGCTCAAACAGCTCCGCCCACTTCAGCTTGCCGTACCGCTGATGCAACGCCCACCATCCACCCAGCGCACCCGGCACAGAGACCGTCACCGCACCCAGCTTAGGCAGCACGCCGTTCACCGCGCGCGCCCGCGCCGTCTCAAGCGTCAACGACTTCGGCGACTTGCCTGAGCTCGCCATCCCTTCCAGCTTCGCCGTCTTCGGATCCCACACAAACGCGTAGCAATCCCCGCCCAGCCCGGAGCTCGTCGGCTCCACAAACCCCAGCACCGCATTCGCGGCAACCGCCGCGTCCACCGCGGACCCGCCCCGCTTCAGCATGTCGATCGCCACCTGCGTAGCCAGCGGATGCGCCGTTCCCGCCGCACCCGAGCATCCCAGCGCCGGCGAACGTGACGCGAAGCTCGCACCCGAAACCCGGTCGCCCGCATGAACATCCGGCCGATCGAACTTCTCTTCGCCCGCCGCCTGGAACTTCGGCAGCCCCGCCGCCTCAGGCGCTACCGCAGCACCCGCCGCCGTAAAACCCATCCCAGACGCCATCCCTGCACCAGCCGCAGCCAGCGGCAACGTTTGAAGAAAACTCCGACGACGCATCCCACCTCCGACGATCCCAACTCAATCAGTATGCGGCTCAAACCGAAAAACGTCTGCGCTCTACTCGCTCGCGCGAGCTCGAGCGCAGACCTCCACACCTGGCAGCCTCAGTGACCTCTCAGTAGCCGCTAAGCGCTTTGGGTGCCCCATTCATCGCGCTCTCTGCGATGACTGGGTTCACCAAACTCACACCTAGCCGCAAGCCTTAGAACGTAAACTTCCCGCTGATCTGCAGCTGCCGCGAGCTTCCACCATCGCTGGTAGCAAACCGTGTCGAGCTGATCTGCCCAAAGGTCGCCGAGTTCACATTGCCCGAAGGCTGCCCAAAATTCGGGTGGTTCAGAATATCGAACGCATCCACCCGCAGCTTGAACACCACGTTCTCAAACACCTTCGTATCCTTCTCGCCCGAGACGTCCATATCCGCAAAGCCCGGCCCGGTCACCGCATTCCGCTGGATATCGCCCAGCCCGTTGTACCCGGCCGTATTGCTCGACCCAACGATCTCCAACACGCACGAACCGTTGATGTTCGACTCGTTGCAAATCGTTCCCGCCGGGTTCGAGATGAAGTTTACGTTCGTCGTCGAAGCCGCCTGCAGCTTGTGCGTATTCACCCTGCCGACGATGTTCGGCCGCACCACGCCCGCCACACCCGTGTAGTTATCGCTATTCGCGGTAATGTTCACCGGATTGCCCGTCTGATACTGCACGATCGTCGATAGCTGATAACCCGACACCAGCCAGTTCCGCTTGAACGGCAGATTATAGATCGCCGTGCCCGCATAGTGCTGACGCACATCGAAGTCCGACAGCCCATAGTTCCCCGCAACGTTGTTGCTATCCTGCAGATTCAACCCGCCCTGCGAACCCAGCGAGTTGCTATCCAGCGACTTCTCCCACTCGTAGTTCATGTTGAACGAGAGTCCATGCGCGGTCGACTTCGTCAGCACCGCCCACATCGCGTTGTAGTTCGAATAACCAACGCTGTTCGCCTCCGTAATATTCGAGTTGATCGACGCACCCGGCTCCAGCGGGCTCGTCCCCGACAACGTCAGGAAGGGACGCGGCGTCGTGCCAAACGGCTGATTCTCGTTCGTAGCAATCCGCAGATGGTGGCCCCCCGACCCGTAATACCCCAACGACCCGACCATCCCCCAAGGCAGCGCCTGCTGCACGTTCAGGTTGTAGCTTTCGGTATAGGCGTTGCGGAAGTTCGGATTCACATTCGACAGCGAGAAACCCGCCAGCAGCGCCGAAGAATACAGCGAGCTCACCGGAATCGTATTCGTCGCCGACCCCGTAAATGAAACCTTCTTGCTCAACGGTGGATTCGACGTCAACCCGCTCACCACCGTCTCCACCGGCTGGTCCGCCATAATCGCATAGCCGCCGCGTATCACCGTCCGCCCCGTCCCGAACACGTCATACGCAAACCCCAGCCGCGGGTCGACGTTGTAGTTCTGCTTGTAAGGCGAGCTGTACCCGTTCGTTCCCACCTGGTCCAGCGAAACCGTCGACGGCTCAAACAGGATGAAGCGGTTTTCCCCTTCAACCGGAGTCCCGTTCCACTCAAACCGCAGCCCGCCCTCGAGCGTCAGCCGCTGCGTCAGCCGGTAGTTATCCTGCAGGAAGCCTCCCACCGCATTGACATAAACCCGGCTCACAATCGTATTCGGCGTAATGCTGAATCCACTCGCCCGGTCCTGCTCGAAGTTATCCGCCTGCGTCGCCGCCTGCGCAGCCGCCGCGTTCACGGTCGAGGTCGTCAGCGAAGTCGCATACGTCACCGAACCCGTATCGCCCGCGAAGCTCGCCTCCAGGAACCGCCGGAACTCTCCGCCAAACTTGATCGTGTTCTTCCCCTTCAGCTTCGTCGCAGTATCGGAGAAGACGCCCATGGTGTCGTCGCGCCCCTGCGGAAAGCCCGAAGGCCCGCCGATCGTCAGCCCAATATCGGAGAACGTTGTCTGCGGAATGCCCGCGTTCGCTGCCTCCCCATCCACAATGTCGTATGTCCCCGGCGACGCGACGAAGTTCGGCGAGAACAAGATCGTGATCCGGTTGAAGCCCAGCCGCGCCTCGTTCACAAAGCTCGGGCTGAAGATATGCGTCTCATTCAGCGTCCCTACCTGCCGGTGCGCATTGCGATGGTCGCCAAACCCCGGAACCGTATCGCCCTGCAGCGCCGGCTCAATGCGCTGGTCGGCCTGGAACGCATAGAACCCGTGCAGCTGGTCCTTCTGATTCAGGATCTGCGAGATATCCATCGTGCCCTGGTCGATATGCACCGGACCCGGCGTAAACCCGACAAAGTTGTTGCCGCTGTTTGGCAGCGGAATAATCGCCAGCAGCGCATTCGCCGCCGGGCTTCCCGCCGCTGCCACCGCCGCCCGCTGGCTCGGCGAGTACACCGTCTGCCCCGACGAATTCACGCTCGTCGTCGCCGCGTTCGAAAGCACCGTGCTGTTCTGCAAGATGCCCTGCTGCTGACGCAACCCTTCGTAGCTCGCATAGAAGAACGTGCGATTGCGCCAGATCGGGCCGCCCACCGACGCACCGAAGTTGTTACGAATCAGCGGAGCCTTATGCCCCGCTTCGCCAAGCGAAACTCCCGTCGCCTCGTTCACCGGCCGGTTGAAGTAGTTCCGCGCATCCAGCGCATCGTTGCGGTAGTAGTCGAACACCTCGCCATGAAACTGGTTCGTCCCCGACCGCGTGCTCACATTCACAATCGAGCCCGAGCTGCGCCCATACTCCGCGCTGAACGTCGAGTTGTCGATCTTGAACTCGCTCGTCGTGCTGATCGATGGCTGGAACGTGATCTGGTTCTGGCTCATATCGTTCAGGTTCACGCCGTTGATCTGGAAGTTCACCGAGTCTTCCCGGTTCCCCGCCGTCAAAAACGAGTTCGCCCCCAGACCGCGGCTCGCTCCCGTCAAACTTCCCGCCGTATCCGCCACCACACCACCCGGCGTCAACGTCGTCAGATCCAGAAAGTGCCGGCCGTTCAACGGCAGGTCCTGCACCGTCTCGCGATTGATCACCTGCCCAACGGTCATCGTCTGCGTCTCAATCTGTGCCGATGCTCCGCTGTCCACCTCCACCGTCGTCCCCGCCGAGTTCACCGCCAGCTTCATATTCACGGTCACGCTCTGGTCCACATCCAGCGTCACCTTCGATACCACGTACGCGCTGAAACCCGCCGCCGTCGCGTCCAGCTTGTAATCGCCCGGCTGCAGCGAAGGCACAGAATAAATGCCTGCGGAATCCGTAACGATCTCGCGATCCTGCCCGGTTGCGAGCGAGTGGACCGTCACATGAACGCCAGGCACCACGGCGCCCGACGGATCGGTTACGGTTCCGGAAAGGTTCGCGGTCGACTGCGCCATCGCACCGACGGAAAATACCGCCGGCAAAGAAGCTAATACAACGGAATGCGCAAATTTCAAGACTTGATCTCCTGGGGTAGGGATGGGGAGCCGGTGGGAGAGCCGGGAGGAAGCAAAGTTGTGTTGCGTTTGAATGAAAATATCAGATATCAACGCCACGTCAACGCAAAAATTTCCCACAGACGCCACCACCGGCTCTCACTCAGAGTTCTCGACAAGCTTTGCATCGCCGTACGATGGCCAATCTCACCCTTGCAGCTCCCCAAACAAAACAAAGCAAACTCCGCCGGCTCGGCATCGCCTGGCTCTCTCGACCGACGAACCTCTACTCTGAATCATGCCGAAACAAAGCGCCGGCCTACTCCTCTACCGCCAAACCAGGCAATCGCTCGAAGTCCTGCTCGTCCTTCCCGGCGGACCCTTCTGGGCGAAGAAAGACCTCGGCGCATGGTCCATCCCCAAAGGCGAATACCAACCACCCGAGCAGCCTCTCTACGCCGCCATCCGCGAGTTCACCGAAGAAACAGGCCATATCCCTACCGGACCTTATCGCGAACTCGGCTCCATCAAGCAGTCCGGAGGCAAAACCGTCACCGCCTTCGCCTGCGAAGGCGACCTGGACGCAACCACCATCACCAGCAATCTCTGCCGCATGGAATGGCCCCCACGCTCCGGCCGCCACATCGAGTTCCCCGAGGTGGACCGCGCCCAATGGTTCCCCATCCAGGAAGCCTCCGTCTACATCAATCAAGCGCAGGCACCCCTCCTGCAATCCCTCGCTAAATCAATCGAAGCCCACGACGAAGCCGCTCCCACCAACCAAGGAACACCCACACCATGACCCCGCAAGAATTCCTCGCAACCAACAGCTCCCGCTACTCCGCCCCACTCAAAGCCCTCTGGCACGCCGGCCACGACCACTGGCACCAAGCCCACGAAATCGCCCAGGCCGAAGACACCCGCGAAGCCGCCTGGGTCCACGCCTACCTCCACCGCGCCGAGGGCGACACCTTCAACGCCAACTACTGGTACCGCCGCGCCGCCCGCCCACCCCAAACCGGCGACCTCCGCACCGAATGGGAACAAATCACCCGCGAGCTCCTCGCCACCCACACCTGACCGCCGCCGCCGTTCCTTGCTTCATCAGCCCTCGCCGCGTACATTGGGTCATCCCCGCCGAAGACCCTCTATGACCCTCAAGCGCTCGCACGTCGCCGTCGCCGTATCCTTCTTCCTTGCCGTCATCGCCCTCCAGCTCACCCTCCTCGCCCGCGCCAACTCCGCCACGTGGGATGAACCCGACCACACCTACGCCGCTTACATGCAATACCAGGGCGACTTCGGCCTCAACCCCGAGCACCCACCCCTAGTCAAATTCCTCGCCGCGCTCCCGCTCCAGGGCATGTCGCTCAAGATGCCCGCGCTCCTCGACCGCCCCTACCGCCGCCAGGAACTCATCGGCGGCCGCGAGTTCCTCTTCCAGAACGACGCCAACGCCATCCTCTTCCGCGCCCGCATGGCAACCATGCTGCTCACCCTCCTGCTCGCACTCGTCGTCTTCCTCGCCACGCAGGAGATGTTCTCCACCCCCGCCGCCCTCATCGCCCTCGCGCTCCTCACCTTCGACCCCACCCTCCTCGCCCACTCCGCCCTCGTCACCACCGACTCCGGCCAGGCCTTGTTCATGTTCTGGTCCATCTACGCCTTCTGGCGCTACATCCACAAGCCCACCCCCCTCAGACTCGTCGCCATCGGCCTCATCACCGGCCTCGCCCTCGCCTCCAAGCACTCCGCCGTCCTGCTCTTCCCCATGCTCCTCCTCCTCGCGCTCAGCGAGCTCTTCCTGAACCGAGCCGCCACAATCCCCGGCACAAAACCCTCCCGCCTGCTCGCCGCCCTCGCATCCATCACCGCAATCTCAGTTACGGTCCTCTGGGCCTTCTACGGCTTCCGCTTCGCCGCGCGCGAAGCCAACCTCACCCTCAACCCCACCATCCCCACCCTGCTCGCCCGCGTCCCCAGCCAGTTCGAAGCCCACGTCCTCGCCTTCGCTCTCCACTACCATCTGCTCCCGCAGTCCTACCTCTACGGCTTTGCCCACGTCCTCATCCAGTCGCACGCCTTCCACAGCTTCCTGCTCGGAACCATCTACCCGCACCCGGTCTGGTTCTACTTCCCCGTCGCCATCCTCATCAAGTCGTCCCTCACCTTCCTCATCCTGCTCACCATCGCCCTCTGGGCTCTCGCCACCGGCCGCCTGCGCCCCGCACGCGAGCTCCTCTACCTCCTCATCCCCGCCGCCATCTACATGGCCTTCGCCATGGCCGGCGGCATGAACATCGGCATCCGCCACATCCTCCCCATCTACATCTTCCTGGACGTCTTCCTCGCCGCCGCGGCCTGGGCCCTCATCGAGCGCAACCGCCGCTGGCTCTACCCGGTAGCCGCCCTGCTCCTCTTCCAGGCCATCTCAGTCGTCCACGCCTACCCCGCCTACGTCACCTACGCCAACGAAGCCTGGGGAGGCCCCGCCAAAGTTCACCTCTACCTCTCCGACTCCAGCTCCGACTGGGCTCAGCAGATGAAGTCCGTCAACCTCTACCTCGCGCAGCACAACATCAAATCCTGCTGGTTCGCCTACTTCGGCCAGGGTGTCACAGACTTCGCCTACTACGGCATCCCCTGCAAGCCCCTCATCACCGCCGACTCCCTCTTCATCGACGGCCCGCACGACGTCCCCGCCGCCATCGACGGCCCCGTCCTCCTCTCTGCCGGCGTCCTCTCCGGCTTCGAGTTCGGCCCCGGCGCCCTCAACCCCTACGAGCAGTTCAAATCTCTCCAACCCACCGCCGTCATCGACGACGGCGTCTTCCTCTACAACGGGCACTTCGATATCCCACTCGCCGCCGCTCTCAGCCACATGCAAAAGTCGCAACTTCTCCTCAAATCAAACCCCGCCGAAGCCCTCACCGAAGCCCAGCAAGCCGAAGCCCTCGCCCCCAAATCCTCAGCCGTCAACCAGCAGCTCGGCCAGGCGCTAGACGCCAACAACCGCCAGGCCGAAGCCCGCCCCTGCTATCAACGCGCCCTCACCCTCGCCCAAACCGTCGAACCCGTCTTCCAACTAGCCTCCATCCCAACCCTCCAGCACCATCTCCAACCCCCTCAACCCTAAAGCACTCTCCGGCAGCAGAAGAAGCTCCTCTGTGCCCCATTCATCGCGTTCTCCGCGATGAGTGGGCCGGCAAACACTACACCGAAGGCAATCTGCCCTGGCTGCACCACAGCCCCCACCAGCGTCATTACCGCAATACCGTCCCATCCCTCGAAAGAAGCATAGACGCCCCATCCGCGTCACTCTACCCTCCTCCCATGTTCACGCTCGTCAGGCGCGCCGTGCGTTTTTGCTGGGGAATCAACGCAATCGTCTCCCTCCCCCTGGCATTCGGCAGATCGCTACACCCCCGCGCCTACGAACAAACCAGCTCCCCCACCATGAAGGCGGTCTTCCTCGTCGCCGGCCTCATCTTCGCCATCGCGTGGCTCACCAACCTCAAGGCATTCCGCGGCGAAGCCATCTCCCGCCTCTTCGCCCTCGCCGCCAGCGGCCTGCTCGTCGCGGAAGCCCTCGCAATCGTCGCGCTCGGCGGTCTTCCCGTCCTCAGCGTCGCCTTCACCCCCGTCGCCCTGCTCATCCTCTTCGGCGTCGCCGGCGTCGTGTCCTACGCACAGAAGCCAAAGCCGGTTGCCAAGGCAGAGCGCCCCCGCATCGCCGGCGATCGCACCAGCCGCTTCACCGACAAACTCATCGCCGGCTTTGCCGTGCTCATGCAGATCGCCGCCATGGCCTTCTGGGTCTACTACGCGCGCCAGCACGGCATCCAAAGGCACTCCCGCGTCCCGTACTTCGCCCTCGTCTTCCTGGCAATCCTCTTCTCCGCCGCCACCCATGAGTGCGGCCACGCTGTAGCCGGCTGGATCTTCGACATGAAGCTCCTCTCCTTCAACGCCGGGCCCTTCACCTGGCGCAAAACCCGCGGCAAGTCCAGCTTCTCCTTCAACTGGAACGGTCTCCTCACTGGCGGCGGCTGCGTTAACGTCGTGCCCACCCACGCCGATCAACCCGACTGGCACGAGGTCTGGGTCCTGCTCGCCGGCCCCCTCGTCAACCTCTGGCTCGGCTGCTTTACCGGCGTCGCCTTGCTTATCCCGGACGCCGTCGACCCCGACTACCGCGTGCTCTTCGAGCTCATCGCCACCTACAGCGTCATCGCCGCCATCCACAACATGCTGCCCTTCCGCCTTGAGGAAGGCGCCTACTCCGACGGCGCGCGCATCCTGCAACTCGCCACCCGCAGCCCCATCGTCGATCTCCATCGCGCCTTGCTCGGAGTTCAAGCCACCCTGGTCACCAAGCGTCGCCCACGCGACTTCAACATCCACACCATCGAACGCGCCGCCGCCCTTTCCCCTTCCGACTTCACCGGCGTCCTCCTCAAGCTCTGCGGCGCTCATCATTACTTCGATCTCGGCATGTACCCTCGCGCTGCGCAGTGGCTCGCCGAGGCCGAAACCATGGTGGAACGCCACGCCGTCAAAATCCCAACTGCAATCCACACCGTCTTCATCTACGACCACGCCGTCCTGCGCCAGGATGCCGATGCCGTCACCCGCTGGGCCCAGCGCATGGAGCAGCAGGCGACCCAGGACAAGAAACCCCAGCGCCAGGGCGTCGACTACTGGATGGCGCAGGCCTCCCTCCTCTGGATGCAGGGCCGCACAGCCGAAGCCAGGGAATGTCTCGAAAAAGCCGACGCCCAGGCCAAGCTCCTGCCCGACGCCGGTGCCTACAACTTCGATCGCAGCCGCTGCGAGCACCTGCAGACGCTCCTCGAAACCGCCCCCCGCATCCCAACCCCTCCGCCGCCCATGCCGGAGCCCACGCTCGAACCCATCCTGCAACCAACCACGCTCGCCCAGCCCATCGACATATGGGCACCCGAGCCCCGCACCCCGCTCCCGGCCTTCGCGCAGACCTTCGAGCCCGCCATCCCAGCCGCCGCCGCCTTCGAGTCCATCCCCTTCGAACCCGTAGCCCTTCAGCCCGCCATCCAGCTCCACGCCGAAACTCCACCCGGCTTCCTCCCCGAGAGCTCCACCGGCTTCCTCCCGGCCCTCGACGAAGAGAACTACCAGCCCGCCACCCTGCAGTGGCCGTCCTCCCTCCGCCGCAAGTTCAGCGAAGCCTGACACCCCCGAACTCCCAAGCACCAACACAACCTCCGTGCCCCATTCATCGCGCTTTTTGCGATGAGTGGGTCCGCCGGCACCGCACCCAGGTGCACTCTGCTCCAACCCATCAAGGAAGCACATCATCCTGAGCGAAATCAAAGAATGCCAGTAGCTGCCGCGCCCACCCCAAATCTCCGGAGTCTCTTGCAAGCACCCATCGAAATCCAACCCCGCACGCACAAAACTGGAGGCATTCGCCTCCAGCCGCGCTCGTTCGGCCCAGACCCTCCGGAGGACTTCCACCCCAGGCTTCCCCCCGGAGATCCTCTTCTACACCCCGGAGGTAATGTTCGAAGCCACGTTCGTAAACACCGAACTGATCTTCTGGCCCATCGTTCTCGACGAAGTGACAGCACCTAAAGCAAGGAGCGACGCGACCAGGGCATACTCAATCAAGTCCTGGCCCGCCTCGTCCCGTATGAACAGCGCTGCGCCCGCAATGACGATCGCGGCAGCAGTTTTTACATCGACCTTGAACTTCATAACACCCTCGTAGTACGGCAGGATTTTTGACGTGCACTTTCTGAGTCACAGTCTCTCCTACCAAAAAGCACCACGGCAATTGCTCGTTCGTGGTATCAAGTCACCGAATGCCGAGGGCCAACGCCGATTCCCAAATCGGCATCCCGTTACTGAACGCTCCCCCGCGGCCTTACCCGCTTCAAATCGTTCGCGCACGCAATCGCGTTCAGCGCGCTCAGCTTCAGGTTATCCGCCGCAATCCAAAGCCAGAACCGCCGCCCCGCTCCTTTGCCCGCTGTAGCACTGGGCACAGACGCCCGCACCATCACCATAATGTCTTCCTGGCCCGCCGCACTCAGGTTGCTCGGCGGATCGCTCTCTTCCGCCACCACGTCGATTCCCTCACCCTCGAGCGCCGCCTCAACCGCCTCCACCGCCGTCTCGCGCTCCAACTCCACCAGCACCGACGCCACATACCCGTGGAACACCGGCCCATGCACCACCTGCGCCTCCAGCGCCGGCAGATCCGGTGCCACCAGCGAGTAATGCCGCGCAATCCGCCCCGCTGAACCCGACAGATGCACCTTCGCCGCCTCCCCCAGCGACGGCAGCAGATTGAACGCAACCTGCGCATCGTACTGATCGCGCGGAAGATTCTGGAACGACAGCAGGTTCACCGTCTGCTGGTGCAGCTCATCCATCGCCTCGCGCCCATGCTCCGACGCCGGCTCCACGATCGTCGCCGCCATGCTCTTCAGCGGCAGCTTCGCCTTGATCCGCTCGCCCACCAGCGCCAGCATCACCGCCGCCGGTGCCGCCGCCACCACCGCCACCGTCGCAAAATCCTGGTGACCCGTCGTCGCCTTCACCCCCATCGCCGCCCGCACGAACGGTGCGCGCACCTCAACCCCTGGCTCACCCTCGAGCGCTCCCGTCATGTCCACCAGGCTCGCGCCCGCCATCCGCGCCGCGCCCCAGTGCCTCCGCGTCGTATCCGGCGACCCCGCGAAAAACACAAAATCCATCCGGTCGAACGAACTCTCATCAACCATCTGGATGAGAGCAGCCTCGTCCCCAACACTCGAAACCTGCCCCGCACCCTCAGCCGCAATCTCCTCGTCATCCAGCAACGTCACGTCCGATGCCGCCAGCAGAGACTCGCCAAGTTCATCGGCCAGCTCTTTACCAGCCAGCGAAGAAGCGCCCACAATCGCAATGCGATACATCCCTTCAGCCATTACACCCTCACCCGAGAATCGAAAACAAAGGCTCCCACTCTCAATCTCTTGAAAGCGTCTGATTCCTTCCGTTCTAATCGTTACTGCCTTCCGCTGCAAACGTTTACCGGCGCTCAGCCGCCAGACGCCGCTTCCGGCCCCATCCATAGGCCAGCCGTGCCAGCACTCCGGAGACCAGGTAGCTCAACGAAATCGATATCAAAGCGTACTCCGAAAACCGCCAGATCACCGCGATCACAAGCCCCATCAGCACGAAAAACTGGAACGGCTTCCGCCCGCTCGATTCAATCTCTTTCCCGCTCCAGAAACGCCAGCTGCTCACCATCAGAAAACCGGTTCCCGCAATCAGCAGCAGCCACACAATCGACACGCGCGGATCGTGAATCGGACTTCCGTCGTACAGGTGAACCACCGACGCAATCACTCCCGCACCCGCCGGTATCGGCATCCCGACAAAGTACTTCCGTCCTGGCCGCCCAGGATTGCGCGGCTGCGGGTTCACGCTGATGTTAAACCGCGCCAGACGGCACGCCCCGCAGATCAAAAACGCGAAGCAGGCCACAATCCCCAGCGGCACCACCTCCGCCCGCACCGCCGGCATGTAGTCCAGCGACAGCATCCGGAATCCCCAGATCCACGCCAGCACCGCCGGCGCCACGCCGAACGTTACCACGTCCGCCAGCGAATCCAGCTCCTTGCCGAAGTCGCTCGTCGTCCGCGTCATCCGCGCCACGCGCCCATCCACCCCGTCGAACACGATCGCAAACCCGATCGCCAGCGCCGCCCGGTTGAACCCGGAAACATCACCGCCCGCGCCGCGAATGCTCTCCGTAATCGCGTAAAACCCGGCCGCAATATTCCCCGCCGTAAACGCAGACGGCAGCACATACATGCCGCGGCTCGGACGGCGCCGCGGACTCCCGCCCGAGTCCTGCATCGCCTCCGTACCCGACTCCATCAAGCGTTCCCGCCCGTGTCAACATGTCCAGTCCCAAGCGAAGCCAGCACCGTCGAACCGCCCTTCACCCGCATCCCGACCTTCACCCGCAGGTTCGCCTCGGCCGGCATCAGCACATCGCACCGCGACCCAAACTTGATCAAACCCATCCGCGCCCCGCGCACCACCGTGTCGCCTTCTTTCAAATTGCACACGATCCGCCTTGCCAGCAGCCCCGCAATCTGCTTGAACGCCACATCGTACCCAGCCCCTTCGATCACCACCATCGTCTGCTCGTTATGCAGCACCGACTCCGGGTTCCCCGCGTTCATAAACCCGCCCTCGCGGTAATCCACCACCTTCACCGTGCCAGAAATCGGCACTCGGTTCACATGCACGTCGAACACATTCAGAAAAATGCTCACGCGCAGCCGGCTGCCCTGCGTCGTCTCCATCCACTCCGCCTCCGTCACGAGCCCGTCCGAAGGCGAGACGATCAAACCCTCACCCTGCGGCACCACCCGGTTCGGATCGCGGAAAAACCAAAGGAAAAACACTGCCAGCAACAACGGCAAAGCAATCAGCCAGATCACGTGCGTCAGCGCCCAAAGCACCCCGGCGACCAGCGCCAAACCCAGCCCGTAAAAGTACCCATCCCTAACCATAGTGGCTTGATTATACGTCGCTTGCCCAACCTCCATCCCACCCGCGAGACACCCCTTACCCCAGCCTGCTCAAACCCGCATCCGCATCAAGACAGCATCATCCGCCGGATTCTCGTAGTACCCCCGCCGCCGCCCAACCTCAACAAACCCAACCCGCCCATACAGCCGCTGAGCCCCGGCGCTACCCGCCCGCACCTCTAACTCCACCTCCGTCGCACCCTCCCCACGACACCACCGCAAAACTTCCCGGCAAAGCGCCTCACCCACCCCACGCCTCTGCCACCCCTGCTCCACCGCCACACTCTCCAACTCACCCGCCTCGCCCACCACCTTCCCCACCGCAAACCCCACCACCCCACCCGCATCCGCACCCTTACCCTCACCCGCCACCAGCAAACAACGTTTCACCGCCCCATCTCCCCTCACAATCCGCTCATACTCCCCCTCCCGCCAATGCGGAGCCGTCGCCGCCCCCCACTCCACCCGCAAAACCCCCGCCAAATCCTCCGACCCCGCCACTCGCACCACCCAATCCGCCAAACCCCACCCCTTTCACCCGGATCAACCACACCAAAGAGCCTTACCCGCCTTAATCCGTCTCGATCCGTCTTATCCGTGTACTCACTTGCCTTTATTCTTCTCCCGAACCAGCTCCGCATCCGTCCGCCTCAAATAATTCGCATCCGCCGCTGCCACATCGCTCCACTCCCCCGCATCCACCCTCCGCAAAACCTCGCCCAACAGAACCGCCGCCCCCGGTTCCATCACCAACTCCACCCCAAGCCTCTCCGCAACCCGCTCCTCACACGTCACACCCACCCCCAGCCCCCGCACCTCACCCTCCGCCCCCAACCCCTCCCGCACCATCACCCCGTCCTCGTACTCCCCAAAGAAAAACTCCCCGCGCCCCGCATCCAGCAGCGCAACCCGCCGCCCCGTACCCGCAGCCACCAGCCCCAGCCGCGACATCGCCACCATCCCCACTCCCAACCCCTCGCACAGCCCCTTCGCCGCGCTCAGCCCCACCCGCACCCCGGTAAACGACCCCGGCCCGTTCACCACTCCCACCGCACCCAGCTCCGCCGGCGCCCACCCCGCCTCCGCAAACACCCCCCGCACCGCCGGCATCAACGCCTCACTCGTCCCCCGCCCCGGCAGACGATCCTCCGCCACCACGCCCGTCTCATCCCCCAGCGCCACCACCCCCACATCCCCGCACGTATTCATCACCAGAACTTTCATCACTCCCCCACCATCTCCACCAGCACCCCGCCCGTCGCCGCCGGATGCACAAAAAAGTACCGGTGCCCCCCCGCACCCACCCGCACCGCATCGCTCGCCAGCCGCACTCCCGCCGCCCGCATCGCCTCAAACCTCGCATCCACGTCCGCCACCCGCAGCGCCACATGGTGCAAACCCTCCCCCCGCCGCGCCACAAACCTGCCGATCACCGAATCCTCCTCCATCGCCTCGATGAGCTCCACCCGAGTCTCTCCCATCGGCACCATCGCCACCCTGACCCGCTCAAACCCAACCTCCTCCACCCCCGAAACCCTCAACCCCAACCCCTCCCAAAACCCCCGAACCCCCTCAATACTCCGAACCGCCACCCCCAAATGATCTACCCGCACCCCCTCAGCGCCTCTTTTATCCGTCTTGCCCTTTTTGTCCGCGTCCGTCTTCCCCAACCCAGCCACCAACTCAACCAGCTCCCCCACCCCAACCCCGGAAACTCCGCACGTCTTCACCACCGGCACCCTTCGCCCCGCCACCAACCCCTGCATCCCTTCAATCTCGCTCACCACCCGGTCCGCCCCCGGCAGATCCGCCTTATTCACCACAAACACATCCGCCGCCTCCATCACCCCCGCCTTCAGCGACTGCACATCGTCCCCCATCCCCGGAGTCACCACCAGCACCGTCACCCCCACCACCCCGCCCACTGCCACCTCATCCTGTCCCACGCCCACCGTCTCGACCATCACCCACCCGAACCCCGCCGCCTCCAGCACCGCGCAGCACCCCGCCACACCCTCCGCAATCCCGCCCGCGGCTCCCCGCGAAGCCATACTCCGGATAAAAACCCCGTCGTCCCCCTCAAACCCCTGCATCCGGATCCGATCTCCCAGCAGCGCCCCACCCGTAAACGGGCTCGTCGGATCCACGGCCAACACCCCCACCCGCTCCCCCCGCCCGCGCAGCACCTTCACCATCTGGTCGACCAGCGTGCTCTTCCCCGCACCACCCGCCCCCGTCACCCCCACCCGCAGCGCCCGCCGCCCCACCCCGCGACAAGCCCGCACCACCTCATCCGCCGCCGCCCCGCCATCCTCCACCACGGACAAAGCCCGCGCCAGCGCCCGCACATCCCCGGCAGCCAGCTTCTCTACAGCTGAGCCACCAGCCCCGCCACCGCCCCCGCGCTCTCATCCCGCATCACAACCGGAATCATAACCTTTCGCCGGTATCCTAACCCCATGCACACCAGCTTCCTCTCGAACGGACACAACGTCACCCTCGAAACCTTCCTCCCCGCCAGCTCCACCCAGCCCCCCACCAAACTTCCAGCCCTCCTCATCCTCCACGGCTCCGGCGGCAACACCGGCTTCTGGCTCGAGCGCATCGCCCCCTTCACCAGGCATCTCCACCTCGCCCTCTTCGCCGTCCACTACCTCGAAGCCACCGGCGACCTTCGCGCCCAGCCCTCCCAACTCACCGACGGCATCCACGTCCCGCTCTGGCTCGAAGCCGCCCGCCACGCCTTGCAGCTCATCGCCGAAAATCCCGCAGTCGATCCAAAACGCATCGCCCTCATCGGCGTCTCCCTTGGCGCCTTCATGTCCCTCTCCCTCGCCACCGACCCCGCCAACCCCATCGCGTCCATCGTCGACGTCTCCGGCGGCCTCATCCCTCCCTGGCTCGAACGCGCCACCCCCAACTTCCCTCCCACCCTCATCCTCCACGGCGACCACGACACCGTCGTCCCCGCCCATCACGCGCACGACCTCGACGCCCTCCTCACCCGCCTCAAAGTCCCCCACGAAATCCACCTGCTCCCCGGCGAAGGCCACTTCTTCTCCGCCCCCGCCCAACTCCAACTCCTCTCCACCATCGCCCCTTTCCTGATCCGCCACCTCTAACCATCCGTGCCCCATGCATGACAGCCTCACCGTCATGCGTGGGATCAACCAAAAAGGCCGGCGGATTCCCCCAACCCCGCAAACCCGAGGCCGCACATGTCCTTCTTCCTCATCCTCCTCGCCCTCGCCGCCGGCACCGCCAACCCCTTCCAGTCCGGCCTCAACGCCGAGCTCAACAAACGTCTCGCCGCCCCCATCTGGACCACCCTCTTCGTCTACGCCAGCGGCCTCGCCGGCATCCTCCTCATCCAGCTCTTCCTTCGCCACCCCACCCCCACCGCCCGCATCCCGCAAGTCCCCTGGTGGGCCTGGCTCGGCGGCCTCGTCTCCATCATCTCCACCGTCATCGGCCTCTCCATCGCGCAGAAACTCGGCTCCGGCGTCTTCACCGGCGCATCCCTCACCGCGTCGCTCCTCATGTCGGTCCTCCTTGATAACTACGGCCTCATCGGCTTCAAACCTCACCCCGCATCGCCGCTCCGCATCACCGGCTGCGCGCTGATGATCGCCGGCGTCTGGCTCATCGCCCGCTTCTAGGCTGTTGCCCTTGCGCGAAGCGCGTCCGGCGTACGCAGTACCGCCAGTCCGGCGTTAGGACGCACTTGCATTTATCCTTGTCTCCAGCGGTCTCCATGGATAAATTCTTCCTCACCACCCCCATCTACTACGTCAACGCGCGCCCGCACATCGGCCACGCCTACACCACCATCGTCGCCGACGTCCTCGCCCGCCGCGCCCGCGCCCAGGGCATCGAAACCTTCTTCCTCACCGGAACCGACGAGCACGGCCAGAAAATCGAGCGCTCCGCATCTGCGGCGGGAGTACCGCCGCAGCAATTTACAGACGAAGTCTCCGCCGCCTTCTCCACCCTCTGGCAGCGCATGGGCATCACCCACGACACGTTCATCCGCACCACCTCCGCCGAGCACAAGCGCGGCGTCCAAAAGCTCTTTCAAACCCTACAGGACAACGGAAAAATTGAGCTCCGTTCCTACACCGGCAGCTACTGCGTCTCCGACGAAGCCTTCGTTGACCTCCCCGCCGGCACCCCCTGCCCCGACTGCGGCCGCCCCCTCGAAACCGTCACCGAGCAAAACTACTTCTTCAAGCTCTCCGAGTACCAGCTCCCCCTCATCAACCTCATCGAATCCGGCCAACTCTCCATCCAACCCGAATCCCGCCGCAACGAAGTCCTAAGCTTCCTCCGCGGCCCCGTCCACAGCCACACCTCCGCGAAAAGCGAGGATCTGGGTGCCCCACGTCTCGCTTCTGAGACGTGGGATGGATCGGCACAACCCTCAAACAGCCCCGGCCTCGCCCACTCCGCCCTCGGCACCCCCTACCTCCCCGGCGCCCTCAAAGACCTCTCCATCTCCCGCACCAGCTTCAAGTGGGGCATCCCCGTCCCCAACGATGAAGATCACGTCATCTACGTCTGGCTCGACGCCCTCGCCAACTACATGACGGCCCTCGGCTACGGCAGCGAAGACGACTCCCTCTGGCAAAAATTCTGGCCCGCCGACCTCCACATCGTCGGCAAGGAGATCATCCGCTTCCACTGCGTCTACTGGCCGGCCTTCCTGCTCGCCGCCAACCTGCCCCTCCCCAAGCAAGTCGTAGCTCACGGCTGGCTCCTCTTCGAAGAATCCAAAATGTCGAAGAGCAAGGGCAACATCGTCCGCACCGAAACCATCCTCGACGCCTTCGGCACCCTCTGCCCACCCCCGCCCACCGGCGACGGGGGCACCCCGCAGACTCCGGGCACCGCCGTATCGCCAACCGAGTACGTATTCGCTGACGAAAACCGGAAGGGCACGCCTTCAGGCGTGCCACAAACGCCCCCTGTTGAAAAGGTGAGGGGGCCTTCAGGCCCCAGCAAGCACCACCAGGACCTCTTCGCCGCCGACGTCCTCCGCTACTTCCTCCTCCGCGAGATCCCCTTCGGCCAGGACGGCAGCTTCTCCTTCGACGCCCTCATCACCCGCTACAACGCCGACCTCGCCAACGGCTACGGCAACCTCGTAAGCCGCGTTCTTAACATGATTTCGCAATATCTTGGCGGAGAAATCCCTAACCTTGACACTTCACGGGAATACGCAACGAACGAAGCCGAGCGGGAGCGGTTCGCGTCCGAAACTGCCTTTGGGCGATCCAATCCCGAATCGATGTGGAGAGCATCTGCAACCAAAGCAACCGAAGAATTTGACATCTATCAAGTGACGGCTCGTTCCATTGCAATTGCAGGAAACGCTAGTCATAATTTGCAGCCAAATTTGATTCTTGGGGAGATCGGTATATGCGTAGCGGTTACTGACAGCTTTCTTTCAGACCACACTCCTTGGAAGCTATCTAAGTCAACAAACCCGGTTGATCAGAAGCGGTTGATCGAGGTGCTCGCTGCCGCCGCCGAATCAATCCGCATCATTACCGCCCTCCTCTACCCAATCCTTCCCTACGCCACCGCCTCCGTCTGGCGCCAACTCGGCCTAGGCGACATCGAACAAGCCGCAGCCAACGGCGAACTCAAGAACCTAGAATGGGGCGGCCTCCAACCCGGCACCAAACTAGGCCCCCTCAGCCCCATCTTCCCCCGCGCAGACAAAGGACTAGCCCAAATCATGACCGACATGGAAAATCCCGCACCCGCCCCGTCCGAGCAGATCGCCTGCGTCACCGGCCCCAACGACCCACCCTCCGCCAGGCTCTCCGCCATCACCGAGCAGCACGACGCCACCCACCCCGCCACCGACGACCTCCCCACCACCCCCCTCGCCAGCGAGTCCGCAATCCAATCCCGTGCCCCATTCATCGCGCCTACGCCTATGGCGCCTGAAAGTCACTCTCACGCGATGAGTGGGTCCGCCCAAACCTCCACCTCCCCCGAAGCCGCCCCCCGCACCAGCACCCTCGCCGAACCCAACCCCGGCTCTCACGTCGGCGCCTCCGCCGCCACGACCACCGAGCGTCCCGGCACCCCACCCCACACCGAAGCCCACGCCTCCGGCATCTTCGCCTCGCAACCCGCGGACTCCTCCCCCCAGATCACCATCGACGACTTCGCCAAGGTCGAGCTGCGAGTCGCACAAGTCGTGGTCGCGGAAAGAATCCCCAAAGCCGACAAGCTCCTCCGCCTCGAAGTCGATCTCGGCTACGAAAAACGGCAAATCCTCTCCGGCATCGCCGAGTGGTACACCCCGGAAGAGCTCATCGGACGCCGCATCGTCGTCATCACCAACCTCGCCCCCCGCAAGATGCGCGGCCTCGAATCCCACGGCATGTTGCTCGCCGCAAGCACTGAAGGAGGCAAACCCCACCTCGCCACCTTCACCGAAGCCGAAACCCTCCCCCTCGGCTCCCGCCTCAAATAACCCCGATCAGTCTGGGTGCCCCATCCTTCCGACAGTTTCACAGTCGGAAGGCTGGGGTATCGTTTGCCGAAGCAAACGACCGCCCTCCCCACTCTAACCAACCCCCTCTCGACGCCTTTACTCTCTACTCCCTGACTCTCTACTCTTTACTCTCGAATCACCCCGGACAAACCCAGGCTCCCAGCTCAAAGCTCCCAAAGCCGTCAGCTCACGAAAAACCCGAAACCATCTCCTCGCCCCCAACCAGCCTCAAGCTCCCAGCTCACAGCTCCCAAAGCTGTCAGCTCACGAAAAACCAAACCATCTCCTCGCCCCCAACCAGCCTCAAGCTCACAGCTCATGGCTCCCAAAGCTGTCAGCTCGCGAAAAACCCATACCTGTGCAAATCTCTGTCAAGAGGGCAGCCCTCCCACAAACTCCCTAACCCAAGCACCATCAGCAACTTACGACCAAAATTTCATTGTCCAATCCACCCCCTCCAACCCGGTATAATAGAACTAGAAGAAGAAAAGCCCCGGACAGATCCTCCGGGGCTTTTCCATGCCTCGCTAACCCGTTTCTTTTCAATATTTTACCCGTAACCCCAATCGATTGAATATTTTACCGGAGGCCGAAGAGCTATGTCCCACAACCTCAACAACTTAGCTCCCGAAGAGGGGGGAGGGGGGGTACCCCCCTCGGCTATTAAAAACCTCGTCGATTCCCACGCTCACCTCGACTTCTACGACGACCCCACCGAGATCCTCGCCAACGCACGCGCCGCCGGTCTCACCGCCATCCTCGCCATCGGCATCGGCCAGGGTCCCGACACCATGCACCGCGCGCTCGAGATCGCCCGCGCCCAGTCCACTCCTGAGCTCTCGCTCTACGCCTCCGCCGGAATCCACCCGCAGGAAGCCCACCAGGCCACCGAAGCCGCGCTCGAAAACCTCGCCACCTTGGCCGCAGACCCGCAGATCCTCGCCATCGGCGAGATCGGCCTCGACTACTACCATCTTGAGAATCCGCCGATAGAAGTCCAGCAATCCGCCTTCCTCGCCCAGATGCGCATCGCCCGCGACGCCCGCAAGCCGATCCTCATCCACTGCCGAACGTCTGAGCTCGCCACACCCCAGGCAAAAGCCCGCTTCGGCCCCGCGGACGCCTTCGCCGACCTCATTCGCCTCATCGCCGAGCACTGGACTCCCAGCGGTCTCCCCGGCGTCATGCACTGCTTCTCCGGCAGTCCGCAGGAAGCCCGGCAAGCCCTCGCAGCCGGCTTCTACCTCTCGTTCGCCGGCAACCTCACCTACCCCAAGGCGCTCGGCATCCAGCAAGCCGCCCGCGAAGCCCCTTCCGACCGCATCCTCGTCGAAACCGACTGCCCCTTCCTCGCCCCCATCCCGCTCCGCGGCCAGCAGAACCAGCCCGCCAACGTCACCCACACCGCCGCCTTCCTCGCCGAACTCCGCCAAACCGACGCCACAACCATCGCCACCCAAACCACCCGAAACTTCCAAACCCTCTTCAAACTCCAGACCGGAGCCAGTTCCTGATCCGTACAATCCGCGTCATCCGTGTTAAGCCTTCCTTTCGCGCATAATAGAAGTTCAGAGGAACCAATGGCATCCGATAGCAGCTTCGACGTCGTCAGCAAAGTAGAGATTCAAGAAGTCAAGAACGCCATCGATCAGGCGCTCAAAGAGATCAACGCACGCTTCGACCTGAAGGGTTCGAAGTCCACCATCGAGCTCGAAAAAGACGAAGCGATCCAGCTCGCCAGCTCCGACGAGATGAAGCTCAACGCCGTCATCGAGATCCTCTCGCAGAAGCTCGTCAAGCGCGGTATCTCGCTCAAAAACCTCGAATACGAAAAAATCGAGGCCGCCGCCGGCCAGTCCGTCCGCCAGAAGATCAAGCTTAAACAAGGCATCGCCAGCGACAACGCCAAGAAGATCGTCGCGGCCATCAAGGATTCCAAGCTCAAAGCCCAGGCTTCCATCCAGGGCGAGACCGTCCGCGTCGTCTCCAAGGACAAGGACACCCTGCAGCAGATCATGGCCAAGCTCCGCGGCGGCGACTTCGGCGTCGAACTCCAGTTCACCAACTTCCGCTCACAGTAATCTTCAACACAGGTCAAGCCGATGATCCTTAGCGAAGCTAAGGATCATCCTCTGCATGCTGCGTTTCGCACTTCCACCGGGCCCCTCAGTCTCCAGCACCATCAAACTAACAGCCCCACAAACCGGAACCATCTTCTTACCCTGATACTCTAACCAAGAGTGAGCACCCTCTCCATCGCGACAGCGCACGAGGTTTACGACCTTCTTCGCGACGATCTCTCGGCCATCGAGCGCGAGTTCGCCAGTCAATCCGCCTCACCTGTCGAAGTCGTCACCGAGATCGCTACGTACCTGATTGCAGGCGGTGGAAAGCGCATTCGGCCGCTGCTGCTGCTGCTCTCAGCCAAAGCCTTGGGATGTACTTCAGAGAGCCGCATCCGCCTCGGCGCGGTCGTGGAGATGCTCCACACCGCAACCCTCGTCCATGACGACATCATCGACGAAGCGGACACGCGCCGCGGTCGCCCTTCCTCGAACACCACCTGGGGAAATTCAAAGTGCGTGCTCGCCGGCGATTGGCTCTACATGCAGTCGTTCCGCGCAGCACTTGAAGAACGCAACTTCCGCGTGCTCGACCTGCTCATCTCGCTCACGCAGCAGATGGTCGAAGGCGAGCTGCTGCAGATGGAAAAACTCGGCCACCTGATCAACGAAGAAGAGTACTTCGACCTGATCTACCGCAAGACAGCCTGCCTCTTCAAAGTCTCCATGCAGCTTGGAGCAGCCATCTCCGACGAAAGCCCGCAGATCACCGACGAAGCTCTCCCAGATTTCGATCAACAAATGGGCGAGTACGGTCGTAATCTCGGCCTCGCCTTCCAGATCGTCGACGACGTCCTCGACCTGACCGCGACCGAAGATGTTCTTGGCAAGCCCGCAGCCTCCGACTTGCGCGAAGGCAAAGCGACCTTAGCCGTAATCCACGCTTTGGAACGCGGCACCGGAGCCGATCGCGAAGCGATCCGCACGGTTCTAGCCGACCGCAGCTTCCAGCGCGTTTCGCACCCGCAGATCCTCGAAATTCTGAATCGCCACGGCTCCATCGATTACGCGATGGATACAGCCTGCGCCTACGCAGAAGCAGCCCGACTCTCGGTCGCCGACCTGCCGGATTCTGACGCCAAGCGAGCCTTGCTCTGGGTTCCAGGCTTCGTCACCACCCGTAACAGCTAGCCTGGCACCAACCACTCACACAGCCGTAATCACAATGCTCTGCTTCATACAAGAAGCTGTTCCTACCGTGCTGTAAACACCGTCCTATCAATCGAAAATAGACGCGTGGGCTCGCAACCTTTCTCTTTCGGTCCATATCAGAAAAGGGAACGCACGCGAACCGCCGTTACGTGGTGGCGGGTACTCCACTCCCCCGAGACCCCTATGACGCGTTTGATCCTCCTCCCCATCCTCCTTTGCAGTCCACTTCTTTCACACGCCCAAACGAATACAACCAAGCGAGCTTCGCTCCTGGCTATTGCTGACAATTCCCCGGTCTCCCCCGCGCCCGTCCCCTCATCGCCGACTCCAAAGGCAATCAGCGACAACGCGAGAGCTCTTCATGCCGCCGCCCGTGGGATCGTTCCCCCGAAGCTCGTTCATAGCGTTTCTATGAAGGATGATGGCAACGAGCACTATCACGTTGAAGGTCGTCAGCGGGTGATCACCGTATTCCTGACCGTCGACGAAGCCGGTCGACCCACCGACCTCCACATTCCGGAACCGATTGACGACGCCCTTGACGTCGAAGTCCTGGCAACGATCGGTAAGTTTCAGTATCAGCCGGGGATGCTGGATGGTAAGCCGATTTCCATGCCGGTGCACATGCACTACGTCGTACCCGTCGGCGCCATTTACTAGACACTTCGGTCCATAAAGCGCGCACGTTTCCTTTGGAGATGGACGCGTTTTTTTGTGCGCTCAATTGTCGATCTCGCGCTGACGGCATTCGAAAAATCGATGCGGGTAATTGAACAAACCCCTTGTCAGGCTTGTGTTCTGCGAATTTCCTTGACAGTTGTACACCTATTCGGGGAGGCTGGTGACGGGTACTTTTACCCTTGGAGTCAAACATGACGCGTACTATTGTGGCCATCCTCGCGTTGACGCCGGGCGTTGTCTTCGCCCAGGCTCTCACGCCTGCTCAGCCCAGCTCTACGCCCGTCCTGCAGTCCGCCCTCCTCCAACCCGTTGCGTTCGCCGCCACCAAGGCGTCGAATAGCGCTTCGGCGAACACCAACGCCGTGCGCGTTTGCACGGGAGTCGTCGCTCCGCAGCTCATCCACCAGGCCGAACTGGCAATAGCGCCCAGCAGCGCGGTGCTGCCGGGTGAACACACCGTCGTCGTCGCGATGACGATCGACGAGACTGGCAAGCCGACCAACGTGCAGGTCGTCGAGCCCTTCAACCCCACCATCGACCAGCAGGTGGTCGCATCGGTGAGCCAGTTCCGCTACAAGCCCGGTACCCTGAACGGCCAGCCCACGGCCTTCCCCGTCAAGCTCCACTACACCATCCAGAACCTGAACTACTAAGGCACTGTGCAAGGGGAAGCCGGGCAGCGATGCCCGGCTTCCCTTTGCTCAAACGACCCTAACCGTCGTTGTCCTCTTCTTCGTCCAGCTCGGCGACCTGCATGTTGCCTGCGTGCGACTCCACCAGCACCTGGATGCGGCCCTCGGCCTTCTCAAGCTCCAGCTTGCAGGCGTTTGAGAGTGTGATTCCCTCTTCAAACAGCCGCACCGAATCTTCAAGCGACAGCTCACCGCGCTCCAGGCGTTCCACCACGGCTTCGAGCGCCGTCAACTGATCTTCAAACTTCGCCATACCGCCTTATCCCCTTGCGAAACCTAGTACCTGCGCCGCGGCCTTGTACTTGCCGAACGGCGCGCTCACCTGCACGCCTTGCACGTCGTTGCGAACCTCTCGCAGCATCTCCTGCGCAATGGCGATGCCTTCGGCGCGGGCCGCCTCGGGTGTCGCGGCGGCGGCCATCCTGGTGAGAATCTCTTCGGGCATGCTGACCTTCAGCTCGTTCCGCATGAACTCAGCATTCTTCACGCTTGTGAGCGGCCAGATGCCCGCGACGATGGGAATGCGAAAGCCTTCGATGCGGCGTAGAAACTGCCCAAGCAGACGCAGGTCGAAGACAGGCTGCGTGATAGCGTACTCGCCGCCGGCCTCTACCTTCGCGGCGAAGCGGCGGACCTCGTTGTCGATATCGACGACGCCGGGGTTTGCGGCTACGCCGACGGTAAAGCCGGCTGAGCCGCCGATTGGGCCGCCACCGATGTCCATACCCAGGTTAAGGTCGCGAACGATCCTGGTCAGGCCGATCGCGTCGACGTCGAAGACCGCGGTCGCCTCCGGGTAATTACCCATCTTCGGCGGGTCGCCGGTAAGGCAGAGAATGTTTCTCAGTCCGATGGAGGCCGCGCCCAGCAGGTCGCTCTGAATGCTGAGCAGGTTGCGGTCGCGGCAGGTGTAGTGCAGCACGGTTTCGATGCCGACGCGCTGCTGGATCTGCACGCACAGGCTCTGCGCGCTCATACGCGCGCTGGCGCGGGGCGAATCCGGCACGTTGATGGCGTCTACGCCGAGCTTATGAAGCTCGGCAGCGCCTTCGAGTTCCTTGCTGCAATCGAAGCCTTTGGGCGGAACGATTTCGACCAGCGTGCAGAACTCCCCGGCAGCGAGCATGGCGCCGACCTTGGAGCGGTCTTTGAGCGGGATCGGCTCGACGCGGCTCTCTTTCGTTTGAGCCTCCCCCACCTGGACTGCGCCGGATTCGCCCCCTTCAACGCCGCTTTCCTGGGCGTCCAACGCGCGCAGTGCGCCGCGCATGGCCCGGATGTGCTGCGGCGTGGTCCCGCAGCAGCCGCCGACGAGGCGTGCCCCGGCCTTGACGAACTTCCGGGCGAAGCTCGCCATATACTCCGGCGAGGTGAGGTAGAGATGGCGCCCTTCGACGGCCTTTGGCGCGCCGGCGTTGGGCATGGCTGCGAGCGGAAGCGTCGTGGCCTTGCGCATGCGCTCGATCGTCGCGAGCACGATGGCCGGGCCTTCGCTGCAGTTGCATCCGACGGCATCGGCGCCCCACTGCTCCATCAAGCGGGCGGCGTCTTCGGGTGTGGTTCCGTCCAGGCAGTTGCCGTCTCCTCCGACCGTGACCATGGCGACGACGGCCAGACCGGCGCCTTCAGCCCTGGCGGCTTTGAGCGCCTGCTCCACCTCGTTCATGGCCATCACGGTCTCAATGACGAGCAAATCCGCGCCAACTCCCGGACCGCCTTCAACGAGCGCCTGTACCTGTCCTGCGAAGGCAGCGTAGGCGTCTGCCGCGGTGACCTTGGCGTCGAGCCGCACGCCGATGGGGCCGATGGCGCCCGCGACGAAGGCTGTGCTGGCCTGCTTTTCCCGCATCTGCTCGACGCATTCGCGGGCTATGCGTATTCCGGCGAGGTTGAACTCGCGCGCGCGGTCTTCGAGGCCGTGACGCTCCAGCCGGATGCGATTGGCACCAAAGGTGTTGGATTCGATGACGAGCGCGCCGGCCTGCAGGTACTCGCGGTGGACCTCGCGGACGAGTTCGGGCTGCGTGACGTTGAGTTCGTCGTAGCAGCGATTGATGAAGATTCCGCGGCCGTAGAGCATGGAGCCCATGGCTCCATCGCACAAAACCGTTCCTGCCGCGCCAAAGAGGTGGTCGAGGGGCGCGGCGGGTGCTGCCTGCGGGGGTGCCTCAAGCTCCTCCAACTTTGCTGATCCAGCCATGTCACCATCCTATTCCAAGCGGTTTGCGGCAGCCGGGACTAACGACAGCGGACCGCCAACCGTCTTACTGCCACGCCGCTTTGTTATACTCGGGACACCCTGAAAGCCGCGCATTTCGTGCAGCCGCACTCAGCCTGGAGCCGTTACCGTTGATCAATCGCAGTCTTTTCGCACGTCCCGCAAAGCGGATCTCGTCCCCTGTTTTCTCTCTCCGCCGCGGCCTCCTGTTGGCTCTGCTCACGACCGTCTCCACGCTCGCAATCGCGGGTTGCGGCACGAATCTCTACCAGTTTCCGGAGTACAACTTCGCCGGCCGGCCGGTGCCGCCGAGCAAGCTTTCGAACCGTGTGATGGTCGGCCTGACCAGCGGTGTGCAAGGCTCTTTGCAGATCCTGGACGCGCAGCGCGACATTCGCAACAGTGTTTATAACGCGAATCAGTTCTTCTTCATCAGCGGTTTTTCGGGCAACAATCCGACCACGATCCTCAGCTACCCGGATGAGCTGAAGGGCTACGTCTACATCAACTCTCCGAATTACACCGTCACCACGATCAACTACGGCACCGAATCCGCTGGTGCCCTGGAAGCAACGTTGAATACTCCGGCGAACTCCTTCGGCATCTCTGCGGACGCGGTCCGGTTTTACTCGGCGCAGGAGCAGACGGGCCAGCTTTTTGTCTCGGACGCGTCTCTTGGGGCGACCTTCCTGCTGAATCTGCCGAACGTCTACGAGGTCTACGTGAATCCGGGCGATACGGTTGCGCTGGCGATGGTTCGCAACTCGAACAGCCTGTACCGGATCGTCAAGCTGAACTCCAACTCGGTGAACCCGCCGGGTGCCATCGACTGCGAGCCGACCATCCTTCCGGTTTACTGCGTGGTACCGGTTCCGGGTACGTTCGACCGCCCGACCAAGGTCAGCTACTCGCTCGATGGCTCAACGGCCTACGTTTTGAATTGCGGTGCGGAGTGCGGCGGCGGCACCAATGGCGGCTCGGGCGTAAGCCTGATCCCGGAAGGATCGCTGCAGATCAACGCTATTCCGACCAGCCTGCCTTACCCCGCGGTCGTGACGAAGACAGTGCCGATTCCGGGCGGAGTGACCGATGCGCTCTCCGACGGAACCAATCTGTACCTGGCCGGGCAACAGCTTCAATCGAATGGTTTGTTTGCGGGGTTTGAGACGACGCTGCCGCTGGGGACGCTGGTTCCGGCTGCTCCCGTCTCCATCTCTGACGGCACGCACACCAAAATGATCTTCGGGGATGACAACACGCTTTGGATCGGCTCGAGCTCCTGCGCGAACGGCGAGCGGTACTCTTTGTTTACCGCCGGCAACACGAGCCAGGCGGCGAACTACAACTGCCTTACTCGGACGGTTCTTCCGACGAGCACCACGCCGCTAACGGCCGCGGTGGTGCCTGCGGTGAACCAGGGGACTGCAAGCGTGGCTGCGGTGCCGGTGCCTTACATCAACCAGAACGAAGATCCGTACTACTACGGCTCGTTGACCGGTATCTGCTGGGTGCAAGGACTGCACAAGATGTACACCGCCTACGGCGGCCAGGTGCATGCCTTCAACACGGCGGATGGCTCGGAGATCAACAACCAGTTCATCACCGTGCAGGGCACGGCGCTGGACGTTGCGTACATGGACGCCAACACGGATACCGCCAACTAACCAACCATGTCCCAGACCGTCGACGTACTTGCAATAGCGGCACATCGCGACGACGTGGAACAGACCTGCGGCGGCACGCTGCTGGTGCAGCAGGCGCTTGGCTGGGCGACGGGAATTCTTGACCTGACGCGGGGTGAATCGGGAACACGAGGCACCGCGGCCGAACGCGAGGCCGAGGCGAACGATGCAGCGGCGATCCTGAAGGTCTCGCATCGCGAGGCGCTGGACCTGCCGGACGGCAGCGTACAGAACACGCTGGAAAGCCGGCTGAAGGTTGCGGCGGTGATCCGGCGGTTGCGGCCGCGGGTGGTTATTCTGCCCTACTGGCAGGGACGCCATCCGGATCACTACACGGCGGCCACGCTGGGCTATGAAGCGTGCTTCGCCGCGGGGCTTACGCGGCTTGAGATTGCCGGCGCCCCGCACCGGCCGTACAAGATTCTCTACGCTTCGCTCTATGCCGATGTGCGACCGACCTTTGTGGTCGACATCACGCCGCACATCGAGACGCGCCTGCAATCGTTGCTTGCCTATCGTTCGCAATATGGCAACCAGTCTCAGGGTGCGGGTCTGTTCGTTCCGGAGGAAGAGATCCGCGAGCGCACGTTCGCCTCGGCACGGCACTATGGAACGCTTGCCGGTGTGCGCTATGCGGAGCCCTTCGTACAGAAGGAAGTGGCCCTGGCGCACGATCTGATGCACCTCGGCGTTGCTTCTATCTGAGCGCCCGCGGTGACGATGCTTGTCACACCCTGCACGTTGCTCCCGCTGAAGCAGGCTGGCATCGAAGAAGGCAGTGCTGGCGCGAGCCCTCGTGCTTGATCCCCCGAAAAAAATCGTTGATCCCTCATCATGCGAAGCCAACCGGTTCGTAACACTTTTTCGCGCCGTTGCATCACAGTAGGTCGTCATGGGTGGATTCGTAGTTCGTTCCCGGGCCTTGGCCAACCAAGGGAGTGATGCAAATCCGACATGGCGTGTTCTCCGTTTTCCAACCAGAAGCCGGCTTTGCTCGAATGATTTATCACCAGAGGGGTAAGTACCGTGGATATACTCAACGAACTTTATAAAAGGGGCGTCTCGCGACGCAATTTCCTAGCCGGAGCCGGCGCGATGGGCGCGGCTACAGCCCTTGCAGGATGCGCCAACGATGGCACCATCTATGTGAACACCGGCGGCACCGGGAGCGCCACCGGTGTGACGGATGTGGACATCCTCAACTTCGCACTCAATCTGGAGTACCTCGAGGCCAGCTTCTTCCTGCATTGCGCGACCGGATCCGGGCTGGCGACGGCCGACATGGGAACCGGTGCGGGAACCGTTACCGGTGGCTCGCAGGTGACCGGACTTACCTCGCAGCAGGCTGATTTCGTGGCCGAACTTGCCTACGCGGAGCAGCAACATGTGCGCTTTCTGCAGGCCGCGATTACGCAGAACGGTGCCACGCCGATTCCGATGCCGAACATCGATCTCGTCAACTCGTTCAACGCCCTTGCGACGGCCGCGGGAATCGGCTCTTCGTTCAGTCCCTACTCCAGCTGGGATAACTTCCTGGTGGGCGCGTTCATCTTCGAGGATGTGGGCGTTACGGCTTATTCGGGTGCCGCTCCGCTGATCAGCAACGCCGGTATCGCCTCAGGGATCCTGACCTATGCGGCTGGCATTCAGGCCGTCGAGGCCTACCATGCAGGTGCTATCCGGACCTACATCACGGCCGGTGCGATCGCCGCGGGTTCGGCGAGCGCATTCCCTGCGTTCACCTATGCCAACCAGGTTTCGACGCTGCGGGCGACGCTTGGCGGCGGTAATGAGACCCCGTTGACGCTGCCCACCTACACGACAACCGCCGGTGCGATCACCTCGGCTGCCAGCAGCATCGTGGCGGCCAGTGCAAGCAATGCGGTGGGCTACTCGCGGACGACGGACCAGGTGCTGCACATCGTCTATGGGACGGGCGGCGGCGCGGGTGTGAAAGGTGGAGGGTTCTTCCCCAGCGGCCTGAACGGCGCGATCTCCGTCACGCAGAGCTAACGCTTCGCAATCTCTCGAACACACGACCTAAGTCTAAAAGGAAAATCCCATGGCATCTCAAGAGACAAAACAGATCGACGACCTTATCGCCAGCCGGCGCGCGCTGCTTCTTGGAGGAGCAGCTGCCCTGGCCACGATCGCACTTCCTTCGTCCGCAAAGGCGGCGACGACGCCGACGTCCTTCACGGATAACGACATCCTGAACTTCGCGCTGAACCTGGAGTACCTGGAGTCGAATTACTACTACCTTGCGGCCTTCGGCTGCACCATTAGCGCGCCGAACGCCGCGGCCATCGCTGCGGGCGCGCCGAGCGCGGGCATCCCGATCACGGGCGCAGGCAGTGCCGGTACCGTGAACGCGGGCACCACCAAGCCGGTTCCCTTCACCTACCCGCAGGTCGCCGCCTATGCGACCGAAGTTGCGATCGAAGAAGGCAAGCATGTGATGTTCCTGCAGTCGGTGCTTGGCTCCTACGGGGTTGCGCAACCGGCCCTGAACTTGAGCACGTCGCTGTTCACCACGGTGGCCAATGCGGCGGGCATCACCGGCAACTTCAACCCGTTCGCCGCGGATGCGGACTTCCTCGTGGGCTCCTACATCTTCGAGGACGTGGGTGTGACGGCGTACCACGGCGCGGCTCCGCTCATCTCCACGACGGCGACCGGCAAGGTAATCCTGTCTGCTGCGGTCGGCATTCATGCGGTCGAGGCGTACCACGCGGGGCTGATCCGCACCACGATCCTTGCACTCGATCCGACCGGATCGCTCGGACTGCTGGGCTACACGCAGCAGATCTCCGCGCTGCGCAGCAAGCTGGCGCTGGCGGTTCCGCAGACGAACAGCAACCTCAACCAGGCGACTACGCTCGATCCCACGCCCGATGACTACGGTGTCTCCGACGGGACTGTTACCGTGTCGCTGGCGAATGGGGCGAACGTGCCGCGCACCAACATTGTGGACGCGATTCCGAGCTACATCCTGGGTGTTTCGCGCAGCACGACACAGGTGTTGAACATCGTAACCGCAGGCGGAGCGACCACGTCCGGCAGCGTCAGCACCGGAGGGTTCTTTCCCAATGGACTGAACGGACTGTTTCAGTAGACAGAGTTGCTGTTCACAAGCCCCGGCCCACCAGCCGGGGCTTTTCCGTTTCGAGCGATTGCAGGCGGACGCGCACGAACTCCGCAAGATCGGCGCTGCAGTAGGCGCCGGGCGCGCCGGAAAAGTGCCGGGCGCGCTCGACGAGACGGGGCGAGACGCCGTCCCACGCCGGATGGTTGAGGCCGCCGCCTACCAGTACGATGGCATCCGCGCGATCGAGATAGCGTTTTGCAGACTCTTTGAAATCCCTGGTTGCGGGGTCGAGCACACTGACGAAGAGGTCCGGTTGCAGGAAGCGCAGGATGCTGTTGGATTCGACGATGGCATTCTCGGCTTTGGCGATCTCCTGGCGAACGCGAGGCATAGCCTCAGACAGTTGGCCGACCCGGGTGCGAACCCACAACGAACGCGCCGCGCCGGCTGCGAGGTAGCGCGAGGAGTCGGTGCCGCTGGTGCGGTCTCGCTCTTCAGAGACGGCAATGGTGTGTTCGGCCGTCTCGCAGTCGCAGGGTTCGCCGTTGGCGGAGCAGACGCCGTGCCCGAACTGCGTGATCTTGAACGCGGTCCAGTGCATCTCCGGCATCGCGGCGATGAGGCCTGCGACGACGCTGGTTTTCCCGATGTTCCGCGTATGTCCGCCGACCACAACGACTGCCACATTTACCTCCTGGGGTCGCTCTACTTAGAACCTTCGGCGGAGGCGTGCCAGCGCCGCAAGATCCTTCAGGTACTCCTTGATTGGACGCGCGGGAGTGCCCCAGAAGACCTCGCCGGGACCGGAAAGCTTCTTGCTGGTGGGCACTCCGCCCTGTGCGCCGACGATAACGCCCGGTCCGATGGTGACTTTTTCGGCCAGACCCACTTGCCCGGCGAGAATCGCTCCGTCCCCGACTGTCGTGGAGCCGGCGATGCCCACCTGTGCCGCGATAATGACCTCCTGGCCGATGCGGCAGTTGTGGCCGATGTGGACGAGGTTGTCAATCTTGGTGCCGCGTCCGATGCGCGTCTCGCCCAGGGCTCCGCGGTCGATGGTGGTGTTGGCACCGATTTCGACGTCGTCCTCGATCACCAGCGTGCCGATCTGCGGGAAGCCGACGTAGCCGGTGGGTGTCCGGACGTAACCAAAGCCGTCCGAACCGAGAACCGCGCCGGCCTGCACCCGGACGCGCGCGCCCAGGGTCGTGCCGGGAAGAATCACGACGCGCGGGCCGATGGTGCATCCGTCGCCGAGATGCACGCCGGCGCCGATGTGGGCGTAGGCGCCGATCTCGCAGCCCGCGCCCACAGTCGCTCCTTCGTCGAGGAGTGCGGTCGGATGGACGCCGGCGAGGCCGCGCTGGTCGAACCACCTGGCGTACACCAGGGCGAAGGCAGTCCGGGGGTCTTTCACTGCGAGGGTTCGCTCGCCGGTGGCTTGGCGCGCGAGGATGACGGGTGCGGTCGTGGCAAGGGCTTCGGCAAGGGCTTTTTCGTCGGCGGCAAAGACGAGCGAATCCGGACCGGCGTCTTCGATGCGGCTTACGCGCGCTACAACTTCGTCCGCGCCGCGGTATTCCACGTTGAGCAGGGCGGCGATTTCGCTCTTGCGAATGGGACTTGTGGGCATCAATAGACTCCCTGCTCGCCGGCCGGCCGGGTCTTCCAGCGGCGGTGCATCCATAGCCACTGTTCCGGGTTGCGGCGGACGGCCTCTTCAATGGCGCGGGTGAAGGCTGCGGTGTTAGCGAGGGTATCGGCTTCGGCGTTGCCGGTGCGGACGAGACCCATGCACTGGCCAAAACGCAGGACATACTTTTGGCGGTGCTCGTCCCAAAGCAGGAAGCCTGGGAGGACGGCGGCTTCGGTCTTCAGCGCGATGCGGGCCAGGCCCGACCCGGTGCAGGCGTCGACGCCGAAGTAGGGAACGAAGATGCCCTGGGGCGGCGTCATGTTGGTGTCCATGAGGATGCCGACGGTCTCGCCGGCGCGCATGGAGGCGATGAGGCCGCGGGCAAAGTCGTCCTTATGGATGACCCGATTGCCGTGGCGGCAACGGATGCGATTCACGAACTGATCGATCAGCGGATTATCGAGCCGACGGATGACAAGGCCCATCGGGTAGCCGACCAGCGAGTGGTAGAAGCTCGATAACTCCCACGCGCCGAGATGACCGGTGACGACCAGGACACCCTTGCCTCGTGCGCGCGCTGCCAGGTAATGCTCGAGCCCGTCGTACTCGATGAAGCGGCTGGCCTGCTCCGGCGTGTAGCGGCTCATCAGGCAGAACTCGGCGAGCTGGTGGCCGAGATTGCGATAGACGGCCTTTAGCGTCGACTCGCGGGCTTCAGAGCTCCACTCCGGGTAGGCGAGAGCCAGGTTGTGCAGGCCGACACGACGAAGACGGCTAAAGAGTGCGTAAGCAAGCGCACCCACAGATGCGCCGAGCGCACGGGCGAAGCTGCGCGGGAGAACACCTAAACCACGGACCAGGAGCCACACCAGGGCAAACTCCAGCCGATCTCGTGTCGTGATCTCCAAGGCTCCAGTCTACCCCGGTGGGCCGCGTCGTGATTGCCCGCGGCAAAGACAACGGGGCAGCCCGAAGGCTGCCCCGCGTGAGGAGAAAGCTGCGGTTTACTGGTTGTCCTTCGAGACGACGAAGTAGTGCGCCACGGTGTGGACGAATGGGCGAGCGTCCGGGGGTGTGGGAACGCCGCCCCTGAGTACGTCACCAAAGGGAACATTCGCGCCGTACTCGGTGCGGGTATCATCCTCGTTCTGCGAGAGGACAGTACCAGTCAGGTCGAGGCCGGCAAACAAGCCCTTCGAGCGCGAGTAGGTGAGGAACTCTGCATTCAGCTTCCAATCGGTACCGGCCTGCGCGTCGCGGCCAACCGGGCCGGCCGAAGCGGCGGCATCGGCGCCGAGCTTGAACTTGTTGTGCAGCATGTGCTCGAGACCGTCGTGATTCATCGCGACGAGGACGAGGTCGGTGGACTGGCCGCCGATCTGCCAGCCAAAGCTGCCACCCGTAAGCTGAACGAATACGGGAGCGCTCCAGCCATGGTGGGTGCGGCAAGTGGCCACGCCCTGGCCGTACTCGGCACCGATAAGGAATGCACCCTTCTTATAGTGGGGAACCACCACGACGCACGAGGCACCTGCGAGAATGCTCTGCGGAATGCCCTTATCCGGGGTATGCATGATCTCGTCGATCGTTTCACGCGCGCTGTTGAGCCGGTCATCCAGCTTCGCCTTATCGGCAGCCGCGAACGACGCCTGCGTCATACCCACGGTCAACACCGCAGCCGTCAAAACACTAACAAATTGCTTCATTTCGATCCTCCAGATCGTGCCACAACCACAGACTTGCAGTCCTTGCAAACAGTCCATGAGATGGACTGCTGACTACATAGGTTGCACTTGATCAAAAGAACAGACATGACGTTCCGGTCAAAAAAATTGGGACTGCAAACGAACGGGATCGAATCATTGCACGAATCGAAGCAAGCCTCGATTCGCAGAATCAATCGAAACAGTTGTTGCAGTCCCTCTCCCAGGTATGTTGCCTCTTCACTCTCAGGCCGGGATTCATTTCGTGCAACGGTACGGAGGGCTATAGACCTAAGTGCTCCTCAGGGTGCCGGATTGGGACGTTCAAACCCACTTTGCTTCCATGGCGTGAACACCGAGCGCGGTGCGGTTGCTGACCCCGGCTTTGCGCATCAGCCTTCCCAGATGAGCCTTGACCGTGGCCTGCTCCACCTCGAGCGCGTGCGCGATCTCACGATTGGACAGCCCGAGCAGGAGAAGGTCCAGCACCTCGAGCTCGCGCCGGGTGAGGTGAACTTCAGCCGCGGCGGGGAGTGGCGCATCCGTGGCGCGATCGAGCAGCCGCGAGAGAATTTTGCGCGGCGCCCAGACGGAGCCGTCGCTCACGACATCAACCGCCATCCGCACCTCGTCGGCTGAGGCGGTAAAGCTCAAGACGCCTCGAGCGCCGGCGGCAATGGCTCGTTCGATAAAGCCCGGCTCGTTCTCCCCGCCAATCACCAGCAGGCGGATCTTCGGGCGCATGCTGCGGAAGCTTACAAGCAGCTCCAGAAGATGGTCGGTCGAGGAGGAGTCCACCAGAACCAGCTCCAGACCCGCGGTCTCGAGTGCCTTCGGCTCTGAGAGCAGCACCAGGTCGCGCGTGCAGGAATCGGCCAGGAGCGCACGCAGTCCGGCGACACGAACTTCGTCCGTCGCCACCAGACCGATTCGAGGCAGGGTCTTGCCCTGTTCTGCCTCCTGCATTCGCCCCCCGTGTTCTACCCTGTGCAGCGGAAATCCCAAGGAAGCTCGTCAGGCTAGAGCTTCGGAAGGACGATTCCCTGCTGGTTCTGGTATTTGCCCTTGCGATCCGCGTAGCTAACCTCGCAGACTTCATCCGACTGGAAGAACAAAATCTGGCACAGACCCTCGTTGGCATAGATGCGCGCAGGAAGGGGTGTCGTGTTCGAGATCTCGAGCGTCACGTAGCCCTCCCATTCCGGCTCAAACGGCGTGACGTTGACGATGATGCCGCAGCGCGCATAGGTCGATTTGCCGACGCAGATTGTGAGCACATCGCGCGGAATTTTGAAGTACTCGATCGATCGCGCCAAGGCAAACGAGTTGGGCGGTACGATGATGGCATCGGCCTGAACCGAGACGAACGAACGTTCGTCGAAGGCTTTGGGGTCGATGATCGCACTGTTCACGTTGGTGAAGATCTTGAACTCATCCGAGACTCGCAGGTCATATCCGTAGGAAGAAAGCCCGTAGGAGATACATCCATCCTTCACCTGCTTCTCGCTGAACGGCGAGATCATTCCGTGTTCCATGGCCTGCTCGCGTATCCAGCGGTCGCTCTTAATCGACATTCCTTTGATTCTCCTCCATGCACCTTGCGGTTCGGTCTTCTCATCCTAACTGAAGGGTATCGTTCTCGTTAGCGGTAATCCGATTGACATTCCCTCACCCGGTTTCTACCATCGCCTTACCTGGCCTGCGCAAGAAGTGACGCAGAACCCCGGTCGGATAACCCAGCAGCAGGCATTGAAAGGTACCCCGTTGATCAAACAAGATCTCATCCAGCGAGTTGTCGAACGGACCGGACTTGTCCGCACCAAGGCGGAAGCAGCTGTCGACGCCATCTTCGAGTCCATGAAACAGTCGCTTGCCGAAGGTGACCGCATCGAGCTTCGTGGCTTCGGCGTGTTTACCGTAAAGCCGCGCAAGACGGGTGTCGGGCGCAACCCGCGCACGGGAGCCGAGGTGACGATCGCGCCAGGCAAGGCCATCCGCTTCAAACCTGGGAAAGATCTGCACGTTCTGGAATAGGTCGCTCGCAAGTGGTTGTCGGTGGTTCCTGCTCTGCCACCGTTGTCCTTTCCTCGCAGAGATTGATCGAAAACGTGTCGCCCAACGGCTTCTGATCTTTTCGCAAATAGCTTGACCCAGACCGCTGCCTGCCGCACAGTTTGCCCCAGGAAAACCAACCGCCGCCATGACATCTCCAACCCTGATCTCTGAGCCGGCACCCGCGATCGCCGCACGGACGCAGCCCAGACCCAGGTTGGGAGTTCCGCTTTTCCTGTTCGCGATCACGATCCTGTCGACTACCTCGGTCGGCATGCGGTACATGTACAACTTCACGCTGGGCCGGCCGCCGCTGGCCTCAGACGCCGACGTGCTTCCGTTCGAGTGGGTGTTTCAGCACTTCAGCCACTTTTACTCCGGGCTGCCATTTTCGCTTACGCTGATCGGAATCCTCCTGGCGCATGAGTTTGGGCACTACTTCGCCTGCCGCGCCTTCGGCGTGAACGCGACACTGCCGTACCTGTTGCCGGCTCCGTCGCTCTCAGGCAGCTTCGGCGCGGTGATTCGGCTGAAGTCGCGTGTTCGGTCACGTTCCGCGCTGATTGTGATCGGAGCGATGGGCCCGATTGCGGGCTTCCTCGTCGCTCTTGGAACCATCACCCTCGGCCTGGCGCTGAGCCACTACTCGCCGGTGAGCATCGTGCCGCGGGTGCAGGCGCCGCTGATCGTCAGCGGGCTGCACCAGGCGCTGAGCGCGGTGCGCGGCGATCTGCACAATCCAGCCCACAGCATCTTCCTGCTTATTCCACATCCCATTCTGACTGCGAGTTGGATGGGCCTGCTGATTACCGCGCTGAACCTGATACCGGCCGGGCAGCTGGACGGCGGACATATTCTGTACGCGGTCTCTCCGGCGGCGCACAAGATTTCGTCGAAGGTGGTGGTCGCGGCGCTCTTCGTTCTGGGTTTCTTCTTCTGGTCTGGTTGGATTCTGTGGGGCGTCATACTGTTGATGCCGGGGATGCGTCATCCGCTGGTGCCGGACGATGCGCCGGTAAAGCGCTGGCAGTGGGCACTCGCGCCCATCTGCTTTGGAATTTTTATCCTGGCGGGAACGTACGAACCATTCAAGGGATACTCGCTGCTGCATATTCTGCAGATTTTCCCGGGGCGATATCACTTGTGAGATCGGGGCGACAAATACCAAAGCCTCGCGCGGAGGGCGCAGAAGAATCGCAAATTTTCGCGGTTAACTGCGTCAATCTGCGTCTCTTCTGCGCTCTCTACGCGAGAGCTTTGGCTGTAATCACATCAGGCTCACAGCATCCACGTCGACGACCACGCTGCGGCGCGGAATTTCGTTTGCCTCAGCAAAGGCCAACATGCGGTGCAACGCGGCGACCAGGACCTTGCGCTGCTGCGCCTTCAGAATCAGATGAAAGCGGTAGATCCGCTTCAGCTTGACGATGGGCGCGGCGGCTGGGCCGAGAACCTTGATCCCGGGAATCTTCTCGCGCTCGAAGAAGCGGCCAAGTTGCGCGGACCAGCCGGCGGCTTCTTCCAGCTTGTCGCTGAGGACGAGAACGTTGGCCAGCAGGCTGAAGGGCGGATAGTGCAGCGAACGGCGAAAGGTCATCTCCTTCGCGACGAAGCCGGTGTAGTCGTGCTGCGCGGCAAACTTCACGGCGTAATGCTCGGGATGGTAGGTCTGGACGAGAACCTTGCCCGCGAGCTCGCCGCGACCGGCACGGCCTGAGACCTGCGTGAGCAGCTGGAAGACGCGCTCGGCGGCGCGGAAGTCCGGCAGGCCGAGCGCGTGGTCCGCGCCGACGACGCCGACCAGCGTGACGCCGTGGATGTCGTGACCCTTGGCCATCATCTGCGTGCCCACCAGCAGGTTAATCTCGCCGGCGTGCAGGCGCGCCAGCAAACGCTCCATGTCGAAGCGTCCGCGGACGGTGTCGCGGTCCATGCGGCCGATGCGTGCGTCGGGGAAGAGCTCCTGCAGCTTCTCTTCGCCCTGCTGTGAGCCGGCGCCGAGGAAGTAGAGGTGCTCGCTGGCGCACTTGAGACAGGCCTTCGGCACGGTGCGGCGGAAGCCGCAATAGTGGCACTCGAGACGGGTGCCGGGCTCGGCCAACCCGTCATAGTTGGGACGGTCGTCTTGAGGCTCTGCACCCTTGTGGTACGTCATCGCGATGGCGCAGTTCTCGCATTCGACCTTCTCGCCGCAGCTTCGGCAGATCACCACAAACGAGTAGCCGCGGCGGTTGAGCAGCAGCAGCACCTGCTCGCCGCGATCGAGGGCGGCGCGGGTTTCTTCGACCAGGCGGCGGGAGAAGATCTCTTCCTTGCCGGCTTCGCGGAATTCCGCGCGCATGTCGACCATCTCGACCTTGGGGAGTGGCCGGCCGGCAACGCGCTGCGTCATCTGAACGAGTTCGTAGCGGCCCTTCTCGGCGTTCGACCAGCTTTCGAGCGAAGGCGTGGCCGAGCCGAGGACGACGACCGCGCCTTCGAGCTTCGCGCGCATGACGGCGACGTCGCGGCCATGGTAGCGCGGCGATTCCTCCTGCTTGTAGCTGCCGTCATGCTCTTCGTCGACGATGACGAGGCCGAGGTGGCGCATGGGCGCGAACACCGCCGAGCGCGTGCCCACGACGACGCGGGCTTCGCCGCGCCGGATGCGGTGCCATTGCTCGGCGCGCTCGTCGGGGGTGAGGCCGGAGTGCAGCAGCGCGACCTCGCCTGCGAACGCCGAGACCATCTGCCCGGCCATCGCAGGCGTCAGGCCGATCTCCGGCACCAGCAGCAGGCAGCTCTTGCCAGCGTCGAGTGCGCGGCGCATCGCGGAAAAGTAGACAGCGGTCTTGCCCGAGCCGGTGACGCCGTACAGCAGCAGCGCGCGAAAGCCGCCTTTGCCCATCGCTCCGGCGATGGCGGCCGCAGCTTCCATCTGCTCTTCGTTCAGCGCGTGCTCGTGCGCCTGCTTTTTCCCGGCGATCTGCGTGCCACCGAAGAGGAAATCCTCCGGAACCTCCTGGATCTCGACCAAACCGCGCTTCACCAGGCTGCCGAGCGTGGAATCCGGAATTCCCAGGCTCTTCAGCTCGCGGGTTTCGGCGCGGCCGCCGCGCGCTTCGAGGTGCGCCATCAGCTTCAACTGATTTTCGTTGAGTTCCGGCAGGCGGCGTCCCGACGCCTCGACTGAGCCCTGAGCCCTGAGCCCTGAGCCCTGAAGGACCGCGACCCGCACCAGCCGCCGCGCGTCCCGCTCCTCGGCGAGCGCTTCGCGCACGAGCCACTTCTTCCTGACCATCCCTTCGAGCAGCACACGGCCTGCGCCGGTGGCCGAGCGCAGCGCGCCCGGCTTGGCGGCGTCGCCCGCCTCGAGGTAGTTGAGGACCGCGTACTCACGGTTCTGCTCTTCCGGCGTCAGGCGCGAGCGCCGCGAGGAACCCTTCGCCGCGCCTTCGTAGAGGACTTTCCGGCCCTGGTCGGCGATGCGGTAGACGAACTGGCGCTTGACCTCGGCGGCCAGCGGCAACATGCCGCGGATCACCTCGCCCAGCGGCGCGCAGTAGTAGGTGGCGATCCACTTGGCAAGGTCCATCTGCTCTGGCGAGAGCAGCGCGCCCACGTCCATGACGGTCTGGATGGGTTTGGCTTCGACGCCTTCGGGCGGGGGGTCGTCGTGCACGCGCATGACGACGCCCATGAGCTTTTGCCCGCTGAACGGCACGATCACGCGCGCGCCGATCGAGGGCACCTGCGCGGGGTTCACCGCGTAGGTGAACATGCGCTCGAGCGGAACGGGCAGCGCAACGTCGCAATAAGCAGGCACAACAAACAGGTTACTAGCCGTCGCCTTTACGGCGAATCCGTCCAAAACCCCACGAAGTGGTCGCCGCCCGCGACAAGGGCGCCTTTGCCGTTGCTTTATGCTGTTTCTAACCATGTACATCCCAAGCCACAACGCCGAAACCCGCACGCCCGTTCTGCACGCCTTGATGCGGGCGCACCCGCTGGCCGCATTGGTGACGCTGAACGCGAGCGGGCTGGTCGCGTCGCATATCCCGGTGATGCTGCATCGGGAGGAAGGCGAGTTCGGGACGCTGCGGGCGCATATCTCTCGCGCGAATACGCAGTGGCGTGAACTGGTGTCGACCACAGAGGCGCTGGCGATCTTCTCCGGGCGCACCATTACATCTCGACGGCGTGGTATCCCGGCACCTACGAGGACGGGAAAGAGGTTCCGACCTGGAACTACGCGGTTATCCACGCCTACGGGCCTTTGCGGGTGATTGAGGACCGGAACTGGATCCTTGCGCACCTGAACAGGCTGACCGATGAGCATGAGGCTTCGTTTCCGCGGCCATGGAAGGTCTCCGATGCGCCCGCGGAGTTTATCGAGCAGATGATGAACGGGATCGTCGGGCTGGAGATCCCAATCCGGCGGCTCGAAGGCAAGTGGAAGATGAGCCAGAACCGGACGGCGGCCGAGCGGGACGGTGTGCTCGCCGGACTGGGTATGCTTGGTACGCCGGAGGCGCTGGCTGTGCGTGACCTGGTGGCGAACGCGCTGAAGGGGTAGACATCTGTCCTGCCGGAAGGGCGCGCTCATCCCGCGCGGGGACCACTTCGTGGGGTTTTGGGCTTCGCGTGCTGGGAGTGACAGAGGCTTTGTTGCGTTCGCGTCATACGCGCGGAGTATTCTAGGCAACGGAGTTCTTCAGAAAACATGATCCTTACCGCCGCACTACTCCTCGCCTCGTTCCAAGCCGCAGCTCCCGCACAAACCGCTCCCGTTCAGGACGAACCCCTCACGGTTCCCGCGATTGTCTATCCAGCGGATGCGAAGAAGGCGCGGATTACCGGTTCTGTGCGCCTCCAGATCGATGTGGACGCGACCGGCCACGTTACGGCCGTGCAAGCGCTCGACGGGCCGGCTCCGCTGCGGCAGGCAGCAGTCGATGCGTACTCGCAGGCGACGTACCGGCCGATCCTGGTGAAGGGCAAGCCGGCTCCGGCGATTATCACCACCTCGGTCAACTTCAACTTGAAAGAGCTGCCGCCGGATACGGATCAGCTGGTCGACGCGCAGTTCAAGCCGCTGCAGGCCAATTGCGAGCAGCTCGCGCAGGCGCCAGCGACCGCCAAGAGTCCGGAGGCGCTCGAGGCCTGCCGCAAGGCGCTGGATATGGCGTCGCACTTCTCGCCAGGCTTCGAGCTGGAAGCGCATGCGACGGCGTTCAACGACGTGGTGCTGATCCTGATCGCGGACGGCAAGAAATCACCCAACTTGCCGGAGGCCGACCTGCTGGCCGGGCAGGCGATCGACCTGGTGCAGCCGTTTGCAACCGATGCCAAGGGCGCGGCACACCGGCCTGCAGTGGCTGTGGCGTACATCACGCGGTGCGAGGTGCGGTCGCTGGCCGGCAACCTGAAGGGCGCGGGCTCCGACTGCGGGCAGGCGGAGGAGACGCTAACGACGCTGCTGCACGACTACCCGGAGAACGAGCGAGCGGCGAACTACCGGGTCCAGCTGCGCGAGACGCTGCAGCTGCACGCAATCATCGCCGACCGGGATCACCACCCGTTTGAGGCGAAGCGGCTGAAAGAACGCGCGGATACGATTTAGGGCTGATCCTGTCTGAGCGCGGCAGGATTACTGGGGTAGAGCGGCACCCTTCTGCCGTTCCTGTGCGGCGGCGGCCCTGTTGCCTTGCGCCTCGTAGACCTGTGCGAGGCCGGTATGCGCGGCTGCGAAGTTGGCGTCGTAGCTGAGCGCATCCTGAAACTGGACGAGTGCACCAGCAAGGTCGCCGCTCTTCAGCGACGAGTTGCCTGCGTTGGTCGCCACTTCGGCACGCTGGCGGTTCATGTTGCCTCGCATCAGGTTGGCCGCAATCTTGCGCTCGGCCACGGCCTCGGCTGTCTTGTTTTCCTTGACGTAAACGGCGGCGAGCGTCAGGTGCGGATCGGGCTGATCGGGCAACTGCGCGATGGCCTGCTCGAGGGCCACCGTGGCATCGGACAGCTTGTCCAGCTTGGCGTAGACGCTGCCGAGCGTCGCCCAGGCATCGCCATTCTGCGGGCGAAGATCAAGCGATTTCTTCAACTCGGGCGCCGCTTCGGCGTAGCGCGCGGCCTGCATGTAGAGGATGCCGAGCACGTAAGGCGGCTCGGGCGCCCGCGGGTCGAGCCGCTCGGCCGCTTCAAGCTCCGGGATCGCACCGGCCGCATCGTCCTGCATCTTCAGGGCGAGGCCGAGGTTGTAATGCAGCTGCGGCAGATCGGGCGCAAGATGCAGCGCGAGACGAAGCTCCGCGGCGGCGTCGCTGAACTGACTCAACTGGACGTAAGCCGCGGCGAGATCCTGGTGGGCAACGACATCGTTCGGCGCGAGCTTGACCGCGCGCTGGAGGTAGGGCACGGCATCCTTCGCCTGCTGTGACTGCGCAAGCGCCATGCCGAGGTTGGTGAGCGCCGCCTCATCCGTCGGATCAGCCGTGGTGACCTTGCGGAGGAGATCGATTGCATCCGGCAGCTTGCCCAGGCGCTGATCGACCAGGGCGAGTTGCAGCATCGCGGAGGTCGAGCTGGGATCAATGGAGAGCGCTTGCTGGAGCTGCTTGGCGGCTTGCTCATCCTGGCCCGCGGCAGCGAGTGCCTTGCCGAGTTCGAGCGCAATCGTGGGGTCGCCGGGGTCGAGGCGAGCCGCTTCGGAGAGCTGCGCCAGGGCTCCTGCGTCATTTTGAGCCTGCATGGCGAGGCCGAGGTGCAAGTGGGCGCGGGCGGAGCCGGGCTGCAGGGCAACCGCGGCGGCGAACTCCTTCTGGGCACCAGGCCAGTCTTTCTCCTGCGCCTCGATAGAGCCGAGATCGTCGTGCAGCGCAGCGTCGCCCGGTGCGGCCTGAGCCGCTGTCCGCAACTGCGCTTCAGCGGCTTTCGTCTTGCCGGTGGCCGCGAGCGCACGCGCATACGATGAAGCGACCGCCGGCGGCAATGCCACCTGCTTCAGCTTTGCGCTGTCTTCGAGCTGAGCAAAGAGCGGCAGAGCCTTGGCCGGCTGGTTGCTGAGCTGGTAGGCGACCGCGAGGTTCGACATCGTTGGGAGATCGCCTTTGTGCAGGACCAGGGCCGCCTCAAGCTCGTGGATGGCCTCCTTGGTGCGGCCCTGGTTGAGCAGCGCGGCACCGAGTCCGCTGTGCCCCTGCCAATCACGCGGGACGAGGTGCACGACTTCGGCGAAGTCGGTCTCCGCTGTCCTGGCGTCGCCGGCGGAGAGCGCGGCCACACCCGCTTTGTAGGCTGTCTCGACCTGCTTGAGCGTTGCGGGAGACTGTGCATGCAGAAGCGTGGCGACGCTAAGCAACGCCCAGGCGCTAACGCTTTTGGTAGCTGAAATCAATGGCCCCTCGCTGAACGAGAGAATTTTACTAGCAGCGGAATGAAGATGGGGAGGGCACGGCAAGGAGTGACTCAATGCTCCGCAGGTGGGCTTTAGTTTTCGTTGGGCGCGAGGCTGGGGCGATGTCCTTCGAGCTTGCCGGCCTGGTCAGGAGTCATCTCTTTGCGGATTTCGAGGAGCATGTGGGCGTTCGCCTTTTCGAGCTCGCCGCGGGCGACGACGACGCGGTCGATCTGCGCGTCAATCTGCGCCTCGTCCAGCTTTTTGCCGCGTGTGACCTTTTCGAGCTGATTCTCTTCGTGCTCCAGCGCTTTGTAGAGGCGCATCAGGTCTCCTTTGTTGGCCTTGAAGACATCGTCCATGCGGTGCTGCTGAATCTTGTCGAGACCGATGCTCTTCGCGAAGGAGGAGTCGTCCCACCAGCGGCCTGGAGGTCCGAGCTGCAGGCCGCCGCGCAAGGTGCTGTTGGTGGCGGAAGAGGAGTTTGGCGAGCCGGGCGGCGGCGCGTTGTTGAGATTGCCGCTAAAGCCCGCATTTCCGGGTTGCCCGCCCGGTTGTCCGCCGAAGGGAGATTGACCGCCGCCACCGGCCCCGGGAGGGCCGCCCCCCGGGGGCCCGCCGCCGGGATGCTGGGCCAGCGCACGCGTGGCCGCTCCGGCAAAGAGCAGGAGCAGCAGAAGTGCCCACCGGGCCGCGCACCCTGCCGGGCGGGTTCGCCAAGCCGAGACCATCATCAGTTCCTCACCGGTGCCGCGTGTTCCACGCCTTGATCAACACCTGTGTTCTCGTGCCCGTACAGTTGGGCCGGCGATGGCTCCGGCGTGTTGATCGCGGCGTCGATCTGCTGCATCATGGCGTTGTCGCTCGCGATTTCGCTGGAGTCGCTGGTGCTGGGATCTGCCGTCTGCGCCGGCTGATCCGCCAAAGCGGCCACATGCGCTGTGCGATCGGCCTGCTGCCGATGCTCGCCAACATCGACGAGCCCGGCGAGGAGGAGGACGAGCACCGAGGCACAGGTCCAGACGGCGCGAACGCTCATGCGAAACGGAATTCTATGCTCCGCGAGGTCGCGGTTGAGTGAGTTCGACTTCGCCTGGGACCAGGCCATGGACGCCTGATTGAAGAGTTCAAGCGAACCCTTGAAGTCTTCAACCTTGCCGCGGCAGATGGCACAGACGGCGAGATGATCCTCGCTGTCCGGTGCGTCGAGCCCGAGCAGAACTTCTTCGAGTTCGTCCTCAGTCAGGTGAGGGGTCAGCTGTCGTATTGTAAGTTGCTGGTCGGTCATTGGCTGGCTCCAAGCTGGCGGCGAACTGCCTTCAACGCGCGGTGCAGGTGCGTCTTCACCGTGTTCACCGGCATCTTCATCACGTCCGAGATCTCCTGCACGTCCATCTCATCGGTAAACTTCATCAGGAAAACCATGCGCTGGGTCGGCGACAGGGTTTCGATGACAGTGTAAAGCCGCGCCACCTTCTCTTTCGCCAGCATTTGCGTTTCGGGCGAAGAGCCGGCCGCCGTGGCGAAAGACGCTACATCGGTCACGTCCATCGCAGTCGCGCGGAACTGCTTCCAAAAGCGGAACTTCTGGGTACGTTGCTGATCGCGGATCAGATTGAGCGCAATGCTAGTCAGGAAGGTGTTGACGCTGGAGTCGCCGCGGAAGCCCTCGCGGGCCTTGTAGGCCTTGAAGAAGGTGTCCTGGACGATGGTCTCCGCCATATCCGGATCGCCGATAGAGAAGGTAACGAATCGCAGCAGCCGCGGGCGATAGTTCCGCACCAGCGCGTCGATGTCGTCCAGTTCGCTGATCGTCCGCCCCCGCACCGCCGCCTCCATCGTAGAGCCTTCCGCCTGCGGTCTGCAGGGCCCGGTTCCGCTCTCCAACGCATGGAAAATTGCGGGCAGCGCAGCCTCTCCGGAGGATGCGGAAGGCCAATGGGTCGCGAGATTCGAAGCTGAGATCATGGGCAGTGTCCTGGCGGCGGCGTGAATCGTTCTGGGTTTGACAGTGCGCGCTGTTACCGGAGACGAGTTTTTTGGCGCACCGGATTACGACTGAGCCAGCTTGGGCAGGATTGGAGCGAAAGATGCCCCGGTTCTCGGGTTTGGCATGGACGGGTTGGTTCCGTTTGCGGAATTTGAGAGGGAGATAGGGATACCACGGCCCGATGCAGACTAGAACCATAGCTTTTTCGTGCCGGGACGGGCAAAATGGAAAGGGAGTCTTCAATCCCTGCGCGAATTGGAAGCAGAGTGAGGGACGCTCCCCGACAGGATTCCGCTCGATGAACGATTCTGATTCACTCGCTTCCATTTCTAGCTTTATCTTCTCCGGTTACGGCGTCCTAACCATCCTCTTCGTGGCTGGCCTGCTTGCATTTCTGTGGTCGAACGAACTGAAGCGGCGCTGGCATGACCGGGTGGAGCGGAAGAAGTGGGAGTACTGGAACAGACCGAGCGTCCACGAGGAAGCTGTAGCCGAGCGCGTGGAGAAATCAATCAAGCGCTAGCCACCCACGATCTCTGGGTGGCGAAGGCGCTTTCGGCTTGCTGGCGAGCCGGGTTATTCTGTAGCCAAGGAACCTACAGGCACGTGAACAAGCCGCAGACAAATCGGACTGCCATGGCCATGCGCGCCCCAGGCGGCGAATGCCAGATCTGACGAGGTGCACTTCGCACCCTGGATCCTGCAACCAGAGGACACTTCATGTCGGATAAGTCGTTCGTGCAACCCTCCACCCTGCAGCCCGCCACGCTGGCCATCCATACCAATCGAGCGTACGAGACGCTTTCGAACTCGATCCTCTTCCCTATCCACCAGACCGCAACCTACATCCACGACACGGTGGGCGTTACCAAGGGCTACGGCTACTCACGCGGTGCGAACCCCACCGTGAATGCGCTGGAGCAGGCAATCTCCGCGCTCGAGGGGACGGCGACGGCAGTTTGCTTTCGTTCCGGCATGGGCGCCATCAGCACGCTGTGTCTGGCCATGTTGAAGGCTGGCGATCATGTGCTGCTTTCAGACGTCATCTACGGCGGAACGACGCGGCTGTTCCAGCAGGTGCTGGGTAACTTCGCGATTGAATACACCTACGTCGATGTTGCGGATCTTGAAGCCGTGGACAAGGCGATCCGCCCGAACACCCGGCTCGTCTTCATTGAGACGCCTGCGAACCCAACACTGAAACTGGCCGACGTCCATGCCATCGCCGGGATCGTTCACAAGCACGATAACGTTCGGCTGGCCGTGGACAACACCTTTTTGACACCGATGCTGCAGGATTGCCTGGGGCTCGGCGCGGATATCTCGATGCTCTCAACGACCAAGTACATCGATGGCCATAACGCGACGATCGGCGGCTCGCTGGCCACGCACGATGCGGCGCTGACGGAGCGTCTGCGGCTGGTGCGAAAGACACTCGGAACCATCGCTTCGCCGTTCGATTCCTGGCTGACGCTACAAGGCGTGAAGACCCTGCCGGCACGGCTGGGGCTCCATTGCAAGCATGCGCAGATCGTGGCCGAGTGGCTGGAGGCGCACCCGCGCGTCGCCAAGGTGAACTATCCGGGACTCGATTCATTTCCGCAGAAGGAGCTTGCGGAGAAGCAGCAGAAGGGCTTCGGCGGCATGCTTTCCTTTGAGCTCGACGCGACCACGGCGGAGTCGCTGCGCTTCATCGACCGGTTGCGCCTTTGCACGTGCGCCGAAAGCCTGGGCAGCGTGGAGACGCTGATCACGAATCCTGCGACCGCTTCGCACTGCGATATCCCGAGCGAGGAACGGAGCAGGCTGGGAGTAACGGATCGCCTGATCAGGCTCTCGGTTGGCCTTGAAGATCCCCGCGACTTGATCGCCGACTTCGAGCAAGCGTTCGAGGCTGTCTTCGGTGGCACGCAGTGAAGTTCGCAAGCAAGCTCGTGCGCTTCGACTCGAGCCCGGGCGACCCGCTGCGACCGATGGTTACCCCGATCTACCAGACTGCGACCTTCGAGCAGGAGCACGCCGACAGCTTCGGCAAGTTCGACTACTCGCGTAGCGGAAACCCGACGCGGCGCGTGCTCGAAGACCAGGTAGCTGCGCTTGAAAACGGGACGCGCGGCTTTGCGTTCTCAAGCGGCATGGCGGCCATCGCCAGCGTGATGCATCTGCTGAAGACCGGGGATGAGGTCCTCGCCGATTGGGATCTCTATGGGGGCACCGCGCGCCTGTTTGGCCGCGTCCTTCCCCGTTTCGGCATAAGCGTACGCTATGTCGATGCGTCTTCGGCGGACACGATCGAAGAGCAGATCACTCCTGCGACGCGCATGATCTATGTCGAATCGCCAACAAACCCGATGCTGCGAATCGTCGATCTGAAGGCGACTGCGGCGGTCGCGCAGCGGCACCGGATTCTCTTCTGTGTCGACAACAGCACCATGTCGCCATACCTTCAGAATCCGCTCGATCTGGGCGCTGACATCGCGCTGCACTCTGCCACAAAGTTTCTCTGCGGACATAGCGATGTGACCGGCGGCTGCGTAGTCGTCAAGGATGCGAAGCTGGCGGAAGAGATTTACTTTCTGCAGAACGCCGAAGGAACGGCCCTTGGCCCATTCGACTGCTACCTGCTGTTGCGTGGCTTGAAGACACTGAAGGTGCGCATGGACGCGCAGCAGCGTAACGCGGCCCTGGTCGCCGAGTTTTTGGCGGCGCATCCGGCTGTGCGGCAGGTCTTCTACCCCGGCAGCACGGACCATCCAGGCTACGCCATCCACCAATCCCAGGCGCGGGGCGGTGGCGCGGTGCTCAGCCTGACGGCCGCAAGTGCTGCGGCAGCAAAGTCCATCGCAGAGAAGAGCGAGATGTTTCGCATCTCCGTTAGCTTCGGCAGCGTGAGCTCCACGATCAGCGTGCCGCTGAAGATGTCGCATGCGAGCGTGCCACCCGAGGTTCTCGCGCAGCGGCCGATTCCAGACTCGCTGCTTCGTCTCTCCCTTGGCATTGAAGATGCGGACGACTTGATCGACGACCTGACGCAGGCTTTGGAGCAGGTTTAGGGCGCGAACAAGGGCTGGACGCATCCACTCGCCCCGGCCGAACATCCATTGGTAGACAATGGAAGATCAAGCGAAGCCTCTGGGCGTGGGATCGGTATTTCGCGAGCCGTCCTATCTGCGCTTCTGGTTTGCGCGCATCTGTTCCACCATCTCGTTTCAAGTGGCCGCGGTAGCGGTTGGCTGGCAGATGTACGAGCTCACGCACAGCACCTTCGCGCTCGGCATGGTGGGGCTCGCGCAGTTCCTGCCGATGCTGCTGCTTATGCTGATCGTCGGGCACGTTGCTGACCGTTTCAATCGCAGAACCATCATCAGCATATGCCAGATCTTCGAAGGGGCGACGCTTGCGCTGCTGGCGGTTACGAGCTACCTGCACCGCCTACACCCTGTCGGCATCTACTGCGCAGTTGCGGCTATCGGCGCGGCGAGAGCCTTTGAGAGTCCCTCAACCCAGGCGATGGTTCCCGGCCTGGTGGAAGATGCAAACGTATCGCAGGCGATCGCATGGTCGGCCTCCGCCAACCAGACGGCGTCCATCGTCGGACCAGCGCTGGGAGGTCTGCTCTATGTCTTCGGAGCGCACGTGCCCTACGCACTTTGCACCTGCCTGTTCGCCGCCGCCAGCATCCTTTCTTCGAGCATCGTGATCAAGCGCCGCGCGGCGGGCAAAGCCCCGGCCACCGCGAAGTCCGTTTTCTCCGGCATCCGCTACATTCGCGAACGCAAGAACATTCTTGGAGCCATCTCCCTGGATCTATTCGTCGTGCTGCTCGGCGGCGCCACGGCGCTTTTGCCCGCGTACGCGCGAGACATCCTGCACACCGGTCCCTGGGGTCTGGGCCTGCTTCGACTTTCGCCGGCGCTCGGGGCGCTCTCCACGTCGGTCTTCCTCGCTCATCATCCGATTCGTAGACATGCCGGACGTCGGATGTTTGCCGCGGTGATCTTGTTCGGTGTGGCCACGGTCGCGTTCGCGCTCTCACGCAACGTCTGGCTCTCGATGGCCATTCTGGGCGTGCTCGGCGCAGCCGATGTCACCAGCGTGGTGGTGCGCTCGTCCCTGGTACAGATCGAAACGCCGGATGACATGCGCGGCCGCGTGAGCGCCGTAAATTCCCTCTTCATCGGGACGTCGAATCAACTCGGCGAGTTCGAGTCCGGGGTTACGGCCGCGTGGCTCGGCATCGTACCCGCGACGATCGTGGGCGGAGTAGGAAGCATCGTCATCGCGCTGATCTGGATGGGACTGTTCCCTGGCCTGAGAAAGCTTAAAAGCATCGACGCCAGTACACGGTGAAGCGTCCCGGTGTCGCGGGATCGAGGCGCTACTCGCTGCAGCGGCAGCCTCGACCGATCTCTCTGGCGGATCATCCCGGCGATTCGTTAGCTCAGCCGCCGGCAGATTCCAGTTCCGCGATCACCGCCGCCGTGTTGCGAACAAGTGTCTCGACCGAAAAGTTTTTCTCGGCGTTCTCGCGCCCAGCCTTCGAAAGGTTCTGGTAAAGCGCATCGTCCGTTGCGAGTCGCAGCAACGCCGAGCGAAGTTCCTCGGCCGATCCAGGCGTCACCAGCAGCCCCGTTATACCATCCTGCACAATCTCAGCAGCTCCGCCCGCGCGGGTTGCGATGACCGGCCTGCCGGCGAGCATTCCTTCGACGATGACTCGACCGAATGGCTCCGGTGCTACTGAAGCATGGACCGCGACGTCGATACACTTCATCAGAGCTGGGACGTCCTTGCGAAAACCCAGGAAGTGCACTCGACCTGCGAGGTCAGGTTCTTGCGCACGCATCATTACTTTTTGCTTGTAATCGACCTCGCCGAACAACGCATCCCCCACAACAAGGGCTTCATAGTCCGGCAGTCTTGCGAGCGCTTCCAGAAGGATGTGTTGTCCCTTCCAGGGCGTGAGCCGACCGAAGATGCCGACAACAAATTTCGCGTTCGGGCACACCTCGGCCCGCAGCGTTTTCGCTTGTTCCTGGGTCACGGCATCGAAGGCGTCCGACCGAATGCCGGGATAAACCAGCCGTATCTTGGACTGCTGGCCGCCCGCCGCCACGAACGACTCTCCGGTCGCCTTCGAGTTGACAATGACTCGGTCTGCCATACGATTTGCGACAACGATCACGATCCGCCGCAGGAGACCCGAGAAGTGGTCGGCCGTGAGGATATCCCGCAGATGCCAGATGAGCTTTTGCTTGCGGTGGCGCGCGAAAGCTCCAATGAGAAAGGCCTTCTGTGAGTTTGCATAAACGGCATCGTAGCCGATAGCTCGTTCTGCCACCGACCGGCGAAGCGCCCAGACAGACGTCAGAGCTCCCAGCACGGTGCTGAACCCGGATTCCCGGCGGATGGCCCCGGCTGCGCCCATCGGTAGAACCTCGACCGAGATGCCTTTCTCCTGGAGGAGCTTCTCAAAGGGACCATTCTCAAACAGAAGAACGCGCGCAGGTTCATTGGAACCGGTAAGCCAATCGAGCAGGGAAAATTCGGCCCCGCCCAACTGGCCAGTCTGGTCCATATAAAGTATTCTCATACGACCTCGAAGCTAAGTCTGGGACTGAGACGAGTATATGCGAAGCATCTCAAAGCTCTTACGCTTGTCCGCGAATAGTTCGGCAGCCAGTGTCCGTATCGCATCTTCAAAGACGGCGCTTCCAAACCGCTGGGCATTCTGCTGAATTACCTGAGGATCAAAAGAACTCTCCATAGCTTCAAACCTCAGGATCGCGTCCGCGAGACTCTGCACGGTCTGCTACGTGCAAATCTAAGAGTGGCGGGAACTGATTATTTCGTGCGATAATAGGGTCATCCGACCTCACACGTGCTTGTGAGCCCAATCGCAAATCAAGACTGTAGCGCTAAAAAGCGTTAAGAAATGTAATACTCGGAAACATGGCATTGTCTTGAGACTAGGTAGAGAATTACCGAACCCGGTCTCGGAATTTCCTCCTGCGTCAACTCCTGTCCTCTAAATTCAAGCCCATCGCGGCGCACCTTGTTTATGCAACATGCGCCATGCTGTCGCGACTCCGGCAAGCCATCGTGAGGTGGCCCATGGACCAGCATGTGCCGATCATACCCCTCCCGACGTTGCGGCAAATTCTAGGGATTGAGGCGCTCGCGTTCTGTAACCCAAAAGAAGCTGTTTCTGAGATTAAGGCGGACCAAAGAAGCTGCCCCAATCCTTCCTACGATGTATCAGTCTGATCAAGGTCACGTTGAAGAGCAGAAACTCGCAGCGTCAGGAGTTGGAAGCCTCATTCTCGAGCCGCGGCATCATGCTGGCATCGCAATCACTCGGGTGGTGTTGCCCCAGAAGTTGTAGCGGAATCAAACTTTTAGACTTTCCACTCTGAATAGGAACGCCTGATCAACTCATCATTTCAGTCTCCGTGTACTGCTCGAAGGTGGGATTCAGTAGGCTCAGCGCCTCACGTAAGTTCCAGTCAAGGATGTTCGTTGGATCATGCTAAGTTCCCCGCGGAATCGCGGCTCCCTGTATCAACCTTCCCATTCTTTCGCGAGGCACTATGTTTTCGAATCGGCATCTCAAGTTAGCGCTGGCTCTTTTCTCTTGCATCTACTTCAATGTGCTAAGTGCCAGAGCACAATCAGCGTCCGTGGAATTGCTTGGGACCACGACCGCCAATCAAGCAGCCAACGGGTTGGGCTTCAATCTGGATGCAGGTCAAGATTGGGAATGGGCCGCTGCCGCAGCCGCGGGAGCAACGCATGCACGCATACAGTGTGCCTGGAGTGGCGTGGAACAACAGACCGCCCCGCCGGAGAACGGAACGGCCAGTACGCAATACATAGAAGATCCTGGATGCCTACTCGGCTTTGCCTCTGCGCTCAAGTACGGTATCAACCCGACAGTCGTGGCCGCCTATGGGCCCCCTTACCATGCGATCTTGGCTGTGACGGTTCCTTCGGGTGCAGCGATCGGCGCCACAACGCTTCAGATTCAATTGCAATCAGGTTTTGGCGGCGACACCTTGAATCAGATCGCTTTTCCCCTCGACTATATCTGCCCCGCTTCCACAACGAACGGCCTCCTAAAGACTCCGGCGCAATGCTTTTCCCCATTCAGCGCAAATCATAGCTATCAAGGCACTCTTATTACAGCTGTCACAGTAACTGATCCGACGCACGCAACCTTGAAACTCGCGTCAGCGCTAACGCAGACATTGCCTGCAGACGCAACTCCGTACCTGATCAACGAAGTCCGTTATCCGAGCGCAGCCAGCAACTCCGCGACAGATCCGTCTGTTGAGGCCTATAGCAATTATGTGGGCTTCTTGGCAAACGACCTTGCCGTTCATGGTTTGCGTGGAGATATTGAGATATGGAACGAGCCGCCGTGGGGGAGCGACCCTTGGGATAATCGATGCGCATTGTACGACGCGGCTTTGCTACCATCCACCGAATGTCAAGCGTTGACGATCTCAGGTTCGATCTCCGGAACTACGTTGACTGTGACTTCCGTACGTGGAGGCGCAATTCTAGTCGGGGAGGAGATCTCCGGAACGGGTGTGCCAAACAATGCTTATGTCACTGCTGGCGGAACTGGGCAGGGGGGAATAGGAACCTACACGCTCAGCAGCTCTGCATCAGTCCGTGCAGAAAATATGGGTGTCTATTCCTATCCAGGTATCTATGGAAGCGGCATGCCCAACTTCGGATTTGTAGCTGCTCTTCAAAGCCGCACTTTGCCGTCTGGGGTTACCGCGACCTGGAATGGAACTTCGGGCAGCGGAGCATCGAGTGTGCTCGGAACGCGAATGGTCGAGACTACCGGTATGCTGTTCGGCGAGCCCAACACGGTATTTGCGCACGAATCGTTCCACCCTTACGGCAACACCCCAGAAGATACGATGATGCCATTACCTTGTCTGCAGGCCGCAGCTGCAGGAGCGGTCAGTTACAGCAGTTGTCAGCTACCTGGTGAGCCCACGGGACAGAACCTGACCACCGCCATACTCGCCGACCTGGAGGCGAAGCTTACAAATCCAGCCTACGGAATCGGCCATAGCATCACGGAAACAGGTATCAGCCCGCCCATTACTGGTCTTGGTCTGGCTCAGGCGCGCTTCATCATGCGCCAGTACCTTGGGTTCCAGGCCGAAGGTATTTCACCCATCGAATTTTATAAGCTGTGTCTTCCAGGAGGCGGCCCGTCCTACACGTTCCTGAACTCCTCCACATGCGCCAACGGGACCTATACGGCTACCGCCGCTTACACGGCAATCGCCGGGCTTATGGCTGATATAAGGCCGATCAGCAGCCTACCGGTGTCGACGTATACCCCTGCCGAACTCCCGGCGGTGACGAGTTACAGTGGCACCTACCCGTTGTCCTCTGTGCATATGGTTGGAGCACGGGCTGGCGCGACAGCCAATTCGGATGCCTTCATGGTGTGGCAGCGAAGCTACACTGCATGCGACGCAAGCAACAACTGTCCTGTTTGGATCACGCAGGCCTCTCCCGCGGCCGCAGCTGTCACGGTGGACATTCCTGAGGACATGATGGTAACAGCGGTGGTGAATCTGGATACTCGCCTTTCTGTTCCTTTCACGAGATCCGGCCAAAAGATCACGTTTGATGTTGCGGACGATCCTGTCGAGATCTTGGTTGATCCGTCCACTACTGCGGGACTTGAATCCACCTCCACTGCCCTCAAGCTCAATATGTCCTCTTCTAACATCATTTATGGACAGCCCGTCACACTGACGGCTTCTCTTACGCCCTACGCGCTTCCGGGCCTGAAGACAGATGGAGAAGTGGTTACCGTTTCTGATGGTCTAACCATTTTAGGATCGGGCACACTCTCGTCAGGAACGGCGACACTCACCATCGCTTCGCTCGCGGCCGGCACTCACAACTTGATGGCGAAATACAATGGCGACTCGCAGCTCACCGCGAGCTCCGCTGCCGCCATGGTCGGCGTCAGCGCCGCGTCTTCGGGACTCGCGTTGACACCGATCCCCGGCAAGGTTTACGGATCGGGTTTCTTCACGCTGAGCGCAACGTCCTCCTCCTCCGGCGCGATCACCTATTCGGTCCTCAGTGGTCCAGCAACTGTATTGCCGGGCAATCAGCTTACGATGACCGGCATCGGTAACGTAACGCTTCAAGCAGTACAAGCAGCAACAAGTAACTACACCGCGGCCATTGCGCACGCGAGCTTCTCCGTGTCGGCTGAACCGGTGACGCTTGCATTCTCTACGATCGCTAACCGGACTTACGGCGACCCCTCATTCACGGTCCGCGCGTTATCGATTTCTGCCGGAACACTTGTATACCACTTGATCAGCGGACCCGCCACTGTGGCAGGCAATACCGTGACCCTGACTGGCGCCGGGACAGTTGTTCTCGCAGCTAGCCAGGTGGCCAATGCCAACTATGCGGCCGCTACAGCTCAGGTCAGATTCTCGGTTGCAGCCAAGACGGTGTCGTTGTCCTTTGCGGAAGTCCCTGAGAAGACCTACGGCGTCGCTCCGGTCACCGTAAGCGCCAGTTCGATCTCCCCGGGGAGCATCACGTACTCAGTAGCAAGCGGTCCAGCTACGATAGCCGGCAACACCGTGACGGTGATGGGGAGTGGTACGGTGGTGCTCCGGGCAAACCAAGCCGCAGCGGGCGGATATGCGGCAACTAGCACCACCACGAACTTCTTCGTCGCACCTCAGACCACTACGCTTGTATTTGCTCCCATCGCTACGCAGACTTATGGCGTAGCACCGTTCAAGCTGAGCGCTAGCTCGGCCTCCGTGGCCCCTGTCACTTACACCGTCACCAGCGGGCCCGCTACACTCGCCGGCAATGTGCTGACGGTTACCGGGGCTGGGACGATCAAGCTGGAAGCCTTTCAGGTGGCCAACAGCAACTACACGGCCGCAACCAGAGCAGCGAGCCTTCTTGTTCAGCAAGCGACGCCTGCACTCAGGATGAGCGCAGTTCCGAATAAGACCTATGGCACGACACCCTTCCAGGTAACGGCAACGTCAAATGCCCCAGGAGCGATCACATATTCCTTGGCTGGCGGCCGAGCCACAATCTCCGGCAGCACGGTCAGCCTGACTGGTATTGGATCTGTGACGGTCAAGGCTTCGCAGGCTGAGACCGCCAACTATGTGGCAGCCACGGCAGAGACGAGCTTCTCAGTTACAGCAGAAACCGTATCATTGGCGTTTACTCCGGTTCCCAATCGTGTGTATGGTGCAGGAAGCAACTCTCTAATCGTGGGCGCTTCGTCAGCATCCGCGGGACCGGTAACCTACACTGTAACGAGCGGACCTGCGACCGTCTCAGCGAACGGGGTGAGGATTACCGGAATTGGTACAGTCGTGCTTCACGCCGTACAGCCTGCCTGGAGTGGCTACGCAGCGGCCACCGCTGCCACGAGCTTCTCGGTGTCGGCTGAACCCGTAACGCTTGCATTCTCCACAATCACCAACCGTACCTATGGAGACCCGGCTTTCACAGTCCGCGCGCAATCGGTTTCTTCAGCAGCGGTGACGTACACCGTGATCAGCGGGCCCGCTGCAATGACGGGCAACACAGTGACTCCAACCGGCGCCGGGACCGTTGTTCTCGCAGCCAGCCAGGGCGCCTATGGCAACTATGAAGCCGCGACAGCCCGTATAAGCTTCATCGTCAATCAGGAATGAGGTCGAGAATGATAAGAAGCCTAGAAGCGGTGACACGCGTCCACTCGGTTGCTCTTTCGGAGCAGCCATTGGACGCGGTTCACGCACGCCCGAATGCTTGATTCTCATATTGGCTATAACTGCTGCGTCTTGGACGCTTCCATCTTGTCCGCCTCCGGTCTCGCCTACAGAACGGCGAGCCACTGAAATTGCTGCTCACTCCTTCAGGCGCACGCCCAACGCACTGCAGGTTCGGATGATCTCTTATCAGTCACAATCATGCGATCATAGGCTGATGAGACCCCACGATGATCAACAGGTGAACTCCAAATTCAGCTGCGGAGGGACCCGAATCGTCCCGTTGCATCGGTCCCCTGAGGCGCCAAAGGCCTTGATTCGGCTCCTAGTATCACGTATCATCCCCACAGCTAGCGAACGCAAAGCACTCAATCTTCCTTATACTCTTCAACCTGCTGGCGATCAGTCCGGCTCATGCTGAGTTGCCTTAGTGCAAAGTTTCTGAACAATCCCTAACCGTTGCAACTGGAGAATACGCTGTCTATTGCAGGAATATCCGAACAGAAGCGCTTACGAGTCGCTATCGTACACCCGTGGTTCCTCTCAAACGGTGGAGCGGAAGAGACAGTAAACGTCATGGCCAAGGTGTTCCCCGACGCAGAGTTCTTTGCATTATTCGTAGATGATTTTTACTTACCACAAAATTTGAAAACGAGAGTCGTTCATTCAGGTAGTCTTCAGTGGCTACCATGGAAGTATCGGCTCTATCGTTATTTGCTACCGCTCTATCCGCTTCTCTTCGAATCAATCGATTTGAAAGGTTATGACGTGGTCATCACAAGCGATTCTTGCGTCGCGAAATGTGTTCTGGTCGATCAATCAACCGTTCATATCTGCTACTGCCACAGCCCCATGCGCTGTTTATATGATCAATACAGGATCTTTCTGTCCGAATTCTCCCTGCTACCGAAGCTGGCGTTCTATCTGGCAACTCATTATGTAAGGATCGCGGATTTTGTGGCGTCTCAAAGAGTAGATTGCATGATTGGAAACTCGGAGCATATCGCTGAGCGCATCATGGCGTACTATGGATGTGAAAGTACAGTAATCTACCCTCCCGTTAGTACTCACATCGGCTATATTTCGAGCGAAGTGGGTGATTATTACCTTTCCGTGGGCCGGCTAACGACGCCCAAACGTATTGACCTGCTCATTGGAGCCTGCAACCTCTTACAACGCAGGCTGGTGATTGTCGGAAGCGGACGAGATACAAATAGATTGAAGAAGATGAGCGGGAAGACGATCGAGTTCCGAGGACGAGTTTCAAACGATGAACGCTCTGAACTGTACGCACATTGTCGCGCACTGCTCTTCGCGCCTGATGAGGATTTCGGCATTGTGCCAGTCGAAGCGCAGGCTCACGGACGCCCTGTCATTGCATATAGACGGGGTGGATCTCTCGAAACCGTAATTGAAAATGTCACGGGGATTTTCTTCGAAGAGCAAACAGCGCAAAGCCTGGCCGATGCTATTTTGAAATTCGAAGCCGTCGAAAGTTCCTTCGACCCTCACATCATCCAGCGGCATGCACAGAGGTTTGGCGGCGATGTCTTCGAGAAGTCTTTCAAAAACTTGGTCAGCGAGCTTCTGGCGAATAGGATTGGAGTCGTCGCGGCTACTAACAGTTATGGAGCAAACTCAGCTCTTTCTATTTGAGTTTACATAAAGATAGATCAACGAAAGTGGTCAACCTGGCGTTAGAGCTTTCTGTCGCTACTTGGGTGATGCTGATGGCTGCTGTTCTAGCCGCCACACACCAAGGTGTCCGTGGCCCAACGTGGGCCCGAGAGCTTGATTGACATCCAACAGTAGGTCTTTCCTCTCTAGGTGAAAACCTCCAGCTGGCAATCTATACAGTGGTGAAGACACCTCCACATAGTCCCCCTGATTTGGTCGAGGAATTGTCAATGAAAAGTACGAGTAGGGGCAAGGAGTTGCAGAATCACAGATAGGGCCGATGTAGTAGACGATATGAGTTCGTGCGATGAACTCGCCAATCCCCTTGTTGACGATTTCGTCGTTGTATTTATAGTCGCTTATTAGTCCGTCGAGGGGAACAACATCGGCATTTGTAAAGAAAGCGATTCTTCCGGGAAAATCCACGGTTAGAATCCTTGCGTTCGGCGGTAGATTGGCTGTAATCCATGCGCCCAGTTGCAGCTCGAATCGCTGGTTAGAGCCGTTAAGTACGCGCCCTACCGCAATTTTATTCATTGGGTTTGCGTTGAATCCGCGCAACTTTAGCCACGCCCGCGCAGTGCCGCAAGCTATGATAAGGAAGGATAAGGAGAGTGTCGCAACTTGAAATGCTTGGGAAGCTTTCTGAGTACGCAAGCTGTTCGCACCGCTTTCAACTGCAAAATCGATAATCAGTGCACAAGTCAGGCTTGCCGTGGCGTAGTACCAAAATGATTTTGTGCTTGGATCATGTGTGAACGAGATCGTATAAGCCAACTGGGCAACGACCCCAAACGAGAACGCACGAATGAGGCGCGTTCCTTGCCGGGACGTCGGCTTGACGTAGCTAAGAGCAATTCCGCCAAGCGCGAACAACCCTGTGAGCTGTCCCAGAGGGCCGATGTTGGCAAGGTGCCCGGACAAGTGCGGGAAACAACTCTTAATGGCCCCGCTTACGGGTAAGGGATGGCCGAAGATAATTTTGTTGAAGATCAGATATGGCACAACGAGGAAGCAGCACGGTGCTCCCGCAAGGAAGAGACGTTTCGCAAAGGTACGGAACCGTGTGGCGAATGTTGCGGACAGAATGAGCGCCATCGCGACAAAAACGTCGTCTAGTCTAGATAGAATTAGGCCCCCGAGCAGCAGACCGAAAATAATCCATGAAGGGTCAGACGAGTCCTTTGCGAGACGCATGTATTTCCAGCCGCATAGTATGACGAAGAATATTGTTAGATGACTTTCCATGCCCCAGAAACTTGAGAAGAGGACTCCAAGCATAATGGCGACTCCCAACAGGCTTCTTGTGAAACCCATCTCGGTCATCCACTTCCGGTAGGCGTAGAGCGATCCCAGAAGCAGCATTACCTCGATCACCAAGACAATGCAATCCTTCCATCCGGTGCCCGCGGGCCAAGGCCATGGATGCTACGTTGAGAACCATCCAGAGAGGGTGATACCCGTTCGTGGGTGTAATTGTATTGAAAGTGCTAACGCCGGTCCGAACGATGTTGTAAGCGACCTGTGGATAGAAGAATGCATCGTCGGCAAAAAACATCACGGGAGCAAGAAAAACAGGAATTGCGGTAAGAACGACCATAAAGAAGAGAGCTGGAAGAAGCCACCGCGATCGAATCATAAATCTCCGATTGTGATTCTTGCAGGAATGTCAAGAGTAATATATCACTTACCGTTGAGCGTCTCAGATGAATCAGCAAAGCGGCTTCTTCTGCCGGTTTGTTCTGAGTAGCTTCTATGGCAAGCTGTAGCGAACTGCGTTCAAATCCCGGCTCTCGCTTCAAAACTCTTGTTCGTCTGACAAGTTTGTCAAAAGGTATTCATATCCTGAAGCATGCCGCCCGCCAAAGGTCTCGTGCTAAATTTAGGTGAAGACCATAGGGCCGGCAAGAAAGCTACGGTCCATCTCAGCTGATCATGCTTCCAGGGCGCTACTGAGGGCTGAATGTTCTGGTTGGGCGAGATGCGCTAAATTCCAGAGGTCACCCCGAGAGTAGGTCACGCCTTATCCGCTTTTTGCAGGGTCCGCGATCGAATGTATGGAGGACGTTTGAAAAGCATCACCACGTTGGTCAAAGGATTTGCTAGTGCTCGGACCAGTCTAGGAGCTGTTCTTCAAACCGGCTTTGCCAACATCCTCATACAAGCTGCCTACTTCGGCTCGGGCGTTATTACAGCACGTTCACTCGGACCGAGCGGCCGAGGTGCGTTGGCCGCCATCATCATGTGGCCGCAGTTCCTTTCCTATCTCATGACGCTGGGTGTTCCTACGTCTTCGGTCTACCACGTTCGGAAAGATCCGGAACACGCAAGTCACTTCGTAGCCGCTGCGACGCTTCTCAGCGTGCTGACGGGCAGCGCCGCGATTCTGGTAGGGCAGCTAGCAATACCGTACTCGCTTCACACATACCCTCCGGCAGTTATCCATTTCGCCAGATTTGCCGTCTTCTTAGCGCCGCTCGCGCTTTTAGGAATTACGCTTTCGACCCAGGTACAGTCAGCCGGCGCGTTTAGGTCGATGAATATCTTCCGGGTCGCTCAGCCTGCCATGGTACTCTGCGTCTTGTTTGTGACTTGGAGGCTCTTTGGACTGACCGCTTACTCCGCATCCTTAGCATATTTGCTTGCCGGCATACCAATCACAATTTGGAACTTCGTCTGGGTATATAAGCATTTTCATCCGACTCTTCGCGGCGGCTTCGAGGCAAGTCGCCAGTTGCTGAATTATGGGGTTCGTGTCTGGGGAGCGGACCTGCTCAGCACTGTGTCGAACCAAGTCGATCGTATTCTGATCGTCAGTATGCTCGCTCCCCGTCTGATGGGACTCTACGTTGTCTCGCAAGGAATAGCTGGATTACTCAATCCACTGCCGTCGGCTATGAGCACCGTGTTGATGCCTAAAGCGGCCGGCAAATCCGTTCCGGAGATCGTTGAACTCACCGGTCGAGCCGTTCGCATTACGCTGGTTGGATTGCTCGCCGTCGCCTGCCCTCTTTTCCTGGCGGGTGGCTTTCTCCTGCGACTTGTTTACGGGAACAAATATGATGGCGCCGCAGCCATCCTGAAGATACTGTTGTGCGAAGGGATTCTCGACGGCATGACGAGTGTTCTCTCGCAAGCGTTTTTGGCCGCTGGGGTGCCTGGTACGGTAACCCTTCTGGAGGGTTGCGGCCTTCTGACGGCTGTCCCACTCATGTACTGGATGATCCCGCGGTGGGGTCTGCCGGGCGCAGCCTGTGCCCTCCTTACTGCAACCTTTATCCGCTTTCTTTTTGTTTACCTGAACTTTCCTCTGCGTTTCAGGCAGAGGCCTCCCGGACTTCTCCTTGGCGCAAGCGACCTTACTTTGCTGCGCCGCTCGTAAGATTCTGAACAGGGCGATGCCATCAAGTTTTTATGCTGCGGCTCATCTGTCGTGCCGCTTTGCGGCCTGTTCTCGCCGCTCTCCATTTGATTCTCGCCCCCTCATCCCTGCGCATGAGCGCCAACAACAGATGCAGCAGGCCAGGATGCGAGCGGGTTCCGACGTAATCCAGCCATTTGCAAGCGAACCTCTGCCTCAATGGTGCTGACCGTCCTGAAGCAAGCGACAGATACTGATTGAATGCTGCGTCTTCGATAGCCTCGGCACTCCACTTGTCACGCTGATCCGCATCGAACCGGATCGCAGGATAGTGATCGACCGCGACGTCTGGGTCATAAATCAGCTTCCATCCGCGCTGCCCCACAGCCAGGCTGAAAGCCAAATCATTGCAAACCTGAGCTCCCTTACCACGTAGTCGGGCATTGAAAAGCAATCCATCAGTGGCGGAACGTCTGTAGCTCATGTTCGCGCCCTTGAGGTAAGAAACCTCCCTCGCAGTGCCGACTCCCAGGTGATGATTTCCAATCAGCCTGCCGAACCAAGTGATGCTGCCAACCGTTGCCTCTTTGCCATCGAGGAGCGTGGGGCCATGGTGTACCCAATCTCGACCGCCCACGGCACCTACGCCTTCATCTCTCAAGAAATGCTCTTCAATGCGCTTCAGCCAATCCGGTCGGGGCGCCGCGTCATCATCTGTGATCGCAATGATTTCGCCACGGGAAGCAGCCAATCCCGAATTGAGGGCGTGAACCTGACCAGGCACTTCCACTTGCTTGATGACCAGAGGGAGCCGGGGCAGCCAAGCTGTCAAAAAGTCTCGAGAAGCTTCATCGACGGAGCGGATGACGATTACGACTTCGTCTGCAGGACGTTCCTGCACCTCAATCGAGCGGAGACATCTCTCCAAGTCAGCGGTCCGTTTATATGTCGGTATGAGAACCGAAATAGTCCATAAAGTTTTCATACTGAGAACTGCGTAAATTCTACTAAGACTCAAGCGACGATGGGGCTTACCCTGGCCGGATTTGTGCGGCTTTGCATGAGAACGGTTGCACCCTCGCTCCAGAGTTCCAGCGTTCCAGTTTGGGGCGAGTCTCCTAAAGCCGCGTCACCCCAGGCGTACGGTGGCATACTCCCGCTCCAGCGGGAGCCCTTCAAAGACAGATGTGCGGCACGACCGATGAGCGGCGCCGCTGCAGTTGCTGTTGCCTCCGACGCAAATTGACCCATCCAGATGGTATTGCCGTACGCTCTCCTATGAAGCCCGACAGAGTAGTTGCGAAATGCTGCAACTTCCCCTACGCCGTTCCACTCTCCATTAGCATAGTACTTTGCCCTCCAAATGGAGAGCGGTTCCACCCCTGTATCTGCGAGGACTCCTCGATACTCATCTTCGCTCGCCTGAGACAATCCGATCCGACTTAACGTATCAAGCGACAGCGGCATCTCGCGGGGGATGCTAAAGGAAGGTGACAGCGGATCGCGATCAAGGAGTGTTGATGGTCCGCGCGTCCACGAACCCGGCTTGGCAACAATGCCATTTACAAGATCCTTAGTGAGGAAAGCGTTCACCGCCGCTTCGATACCTGCAACATCCGTCCCAGTGATGCTGATGAGCTGACATTCGAAAGGAGCCTTCGGGATATTCGCTGCATGCAGAAAGGGGTTACGGTCGCTCTCGATGTAGCCCAAGGAGCCCTTGAAGTTTCCGAAACCGAAGGCGTACATGGAATCATCTGAGATCACGGCCTCCCGCTGCCACGCTTTCTGAAGCAGCGCGTCGTCGTACTTTGCGATCAGCAGAACGTGATTGAGCGCCAACCTCAGGTCGACCGGTTCTGTAATCTGGCCATCAAAGCTTGACAGATTGCCAGCGGCTAGTGCCTTGAGCAAAGGCGATGTTGCGTGAGCGGATTGGACCCGCTCGAGGATGAGATCTTTGGATTGCAATCGATCATCGATGTATAAGACGAGGCCGCGAGGTAAAGAAGCGATTGGCTGCGCAGCCCAAGCCGCTTCTAAAGGCTGTAGCGCCAGTCCCACACTCGCACTGGATATCTGAAGGAATCGTCTACGATCCACTAGGCTCCTCTTTCAGTGCGATGAGAAGACCATCCCCGGATCGTATGGGAACATGGATCGACCAAACGCTCCCTGCATCGACCACTCTAAGCTGCCGATGATCGTTGACATCACACGCACTTGCGGTCTTAGCTCCGCGCGACTTCAAGATTTGCACCTCAGTTTCTCTTGCTTGCTCAAGCCAATCCTCTACAACGACGAAGATCATGTCCTGAGATTGAAACCCGTAGCCGGCCGTGCCATCAGGGAACCTGATGGGCAGTTGAAGGGCTGTCCTTAGATCATCCGCCGCCTTCAGCGCGCCTTCCCTGCTTAACATGTCCGGTGAAGCCTCAAGCAGAAGAGTTCCCGCTTTTGCGAACAGGTCAGCGAGCGGCGCGGACAGGGTGGCGCGCTGGGCAAATGCCGCCAAAAGAACGCCTCGTTCATGCAGTGCTCGCAAAGCGGCGACTTCCGTTGCTGAAAAGTCATTGACATTGAGAAGAATAAGGGGAGCCGAACCGGTGTACTCGTGCAGGCTGCTTGCATTCGCCGCGAACGGGAGACTGACTCCAGCGTTGTGCAGGTTTTGGAACGATTTCGTCAGCAAGAGAGCTTCGGGAAGATTCAGTGGATCACCACAATCGAAGCGCAAGTTCTTTGGGTCGGAATACCTCGCTGTACTGATGACCAAACCGGCGCCGAGTGGAGCGTCAGGAGCAAAGAGGCTATGGCGTTCCTGCAGGTACCACCATTGCTGATAATCCTGCGGAGTCATCGTGTATGCGGTTCCGACGTTCGATGAGAAGCCGTATGTGTAGACAGACGCATATCGGCCGCCGGACCAGAGCGTTGCCCTCCAGGCTCGGTCGTAAACATGTCTGCGCGTTGGCTCGATGGTGCCAACCGGATTGTGCCACTGCCAATTGTTGAAGATCGGCGAGTTGAAGCCCCACGGGACCAAAGTCGTCATCTGCCAGACGGGATTGAAGGCGAGTTCACTCATCTGCCGGCCAGTTGTCAGCACAGGGCTTTCGTCTAACATGCTCCAGGTGGAGTCGTCCTGCATTCCACGGATCGTCAGAGATAGCTCTTGCCCCGCTTCACCAGCTACCATCGGGACACCCTGGGCAGAGATCACTAGCGTCTTCCCCGCAGCCTCGAACGCAGTTCGTAAAGAGCGAATTCCGCGAACATATCGTTCCAGTTGCCAGGTCTGCCATTGGCTCTGGTGAGCGGTACTGATCTCTTTGCCGATCGCCTCATGCGTTCGTTCGGTGAGGCCGCCCCCTCGTGTCGAACGTAAGAATTTGTCGAACTCAACATAGTCTTGCCACCCGTTTAGACTGTTCATGTCGGGTCCGGTATCCCATCGGTCCGCAAACGTCAGTTGAACAATCTTGGAAGCCGTCCAGTTTCTATGCTGTTGGAGATGCGCCGCGATGCGAGGAGCACCATCTGACACGAAGAGGACACCGTTCGGAAAAGAGCACCACGGCGTCGAGTAGTGGCGCATGTCTGTCTGATTCAGGTAAAGACGAGCCGTGACACCGGGTGCCTTGATCGGGGTCTCCTTCAGCATCCGGCTGTAGGCCCAAACGAGGTCATCTGGCGTCCCCCACCCCGGCCACTCCTCGGCAGTGCCCGTACCCGGATAGGCAAACTCGCGAAAGCCGCGGGTTACGTTGAGCCCCACACCGGCACTTTTTCGGGGCCGCAGGTCGGTAAGCGGAAGAAGAGGCCTCGTCGCTTGGATGGTCAAGACCGGCGCGCTGGCGCTTGCTGAATCAAAACTTGCCTCCAACCGATAGAAGCCAATGCCATCATGTTTTGGCAAAGGCACTGTGTAGTCGATCGGTTGATAACTTAGTGGCTCGAGCCTCCGGGCTTGGCTGAGCACCTCCGATCTCTGGCCAGTGTTCGCGTCTACGAGGTGGATTGCCAAGGTACCCTCTTGAGTCTCGGGCATGACGGTACAACCGGCAATTTGAATTTCATAAAGCCAAGGCTCCTGCCGTTGAACATTCCCGCGGGTCTCAACCCAAGGAAAGCGAATGGTGACAGTGCTGCCGGCGATGGGCGCAAAGGATATGCGCGCCTCTCCGAAGCTCGCCGCGAACGCTGAATCAAGTGCGTCATCAACCGCAACTTCTTTGTTGTCCACCTCGACGATTACCCGAGCCGGAAGGTGGTTGACAGCACTTCCAAACTCGCCGAACGCGCCGGTAATCGTGATCGCTGAAACATACGACTTCTCCTGCAACACGAACCGAAGAGCATTGTCACCCTTGGTTCCAGTCCACATCGAGTAACCGTCGATCTTATCGGAGGGCGACTTGCGGAACCCAGAAGCACCATCGTTGAGAGCCATCACCGACCGATTCTTTTCGTTGGTCAGATCACTCACCTGAGAGGTCAGAGCTAAATTAGTCTGCCCATTCGTCAGGATGACGCGACCCCGAATCACATCTCCCGGAGCATACGAGTACGCCCCCACAAACGCTCCCATTCGTCCTCGAAATCCATCAAGCGCATCCGGGCCAGGAGCGTGGAACGGATAAGCCAACGAGTACAAGTTGTCCGTTCTCAGTTCCAGCCGTACCGCGGAAGATGGAGCGAACAAACGGCGCTCTGCCAACAAAGAGGAGCCGTCGTTCGACAATATTCCGACGCGCACTTGGAGGGAACATCCAGGCTCAACACTGGCGTCGGTAAGGGCGGAATAACGAGGTAGCGGCAGCTGCAACTTAGAGGTTGCGTGCGGGCCGAGCATGACCCGGTGTTGTTGTTCTGCGGCATTATCCGCAAGTATCTCGCCCCCTGCCGCGAGGGCCCTAAGAATTAGCTGGTAGCATGCCGGACGCGGAGCATGGTTCGTCAACGTCACACTTGCCTGCTCCCCTGCGATTGAAGCTCTCACCTCAGGAGCTGCCGCGCTTGCGTCAGCGGTGGCTTCGCTCTCACTCAGCCAATGCAGGAGACACGACCAGAAGGTGCTGGCATTTGCCGTCTCTCCTATCCCAGTCGCTGAAGTTCCAATCACGACAACTCTGCCGGCTCCGTAGCGGCCGGTGACAAGGAGAGGCGAATGAGCCAGATCATGACATCTCGCGCGTACTATCCACTCCCGGTTGAGTAGGGAACGGGTCCAGAAGTCAGATCGTGCGGCCACCGGTTTATGAAGCCAAGGATCCACGAAGTCGTACCGCTCGTAACGCGATTGCCCCCGCTCGACGGCTGGCATTGGGCGTATATCCAAACAGAATGGTATCTCCCACCCAACAAGCGCCATATCCAAGAATCCAGGATCGACTTCGCTGACGGTGAGTGGCTCCCGTTTGCTATAGCGATTTAGCCGCACCTGCGTTGACCATCCAGTTGCCGGCAGGACCTCGCGTAGTAGCAGCGGACTAGCGCCCGGGGAAGCATCCAGTGTGAGTAGCAGGCGGGCACCCTTTTGCAACGCCACCTTGATCTGTGTCACCTGTTCTGGTTTCAGCATGCCGGCAGGCTTATCCTGCGCTTCCCACATGATGAGATCGCTGTCGACGGTAGGAGATCTTTGCGGAGTGAAGCCGCTGCGCGAACAGGCATCGAGTAGTGCTCTTGGAGGAGCAGGCAGGTTCGTCGAAAAGGTCTTCAAGTCTTGGCCCACGACGACGGAGTCCCCACCCTTAGCATATCAGGCCGACCGGACACCGCTCAGGCTTGACCCGCGTTCAGGTCAAGCAGTGGCTATACCTTACGAGGCGCCGCGGTTCGCGGCGAGACCGTGTGTGACGCGGTACGAAGGTACTCAGACGCACTGGTCGCCAGGAGTTCTGAGCACGCTTTCGCGTCGATTGAACAGGTATGAACCAGAGTGGTCAAAGCGAAAAAGCCTCGAGAGAATCGTCTAGCAGAAGGAGTTTGCTGAACGCCCCGGGATGCTGGGCCTGGGCATTTCTCTTACCAATGACCTTTGCTTTGGGTTGTACTGTAACCCAAGGAACGACAGTCCTCCCCAACTCAATCCAAGGCACTCCGATCAGCGTTGCGATCGAAGTGTCAGGGCCATCTACCGTCTCCCTTGGTAGCTCCTCGCAGTTTACTGCCAGTGTTAGCGGTGAGTCCGGAACCTCGCTTTCATGGCTTGTGAACGGCGTTTCGGGGGGGAGCTCAGCGATGGGTACGATTACGGGAAATGGGCTCTACACGGCCCCAATGGCTATGCTGGCAACGGGAACAGTGACTATCTCCGCTGTAGCCAGTTCCGACCCTACTGCTAGTGGTTCAGAAGCTATCTCTCTCTCGAACCCGGTCCCGGTTCTGACCTCTGCACGAGCAACCCAAATCGGATCTTCGCTAAACTACACCATCACTGCAACCGGAAACGGCTTTACCGCGGCGACCACGATATTAGTTAATAATGCCAAGGCTGCGACTAACGTCCTTAGCTGGAACTCTGCTACAGCTGCCATAAGTGTCCCCGCAGGAACGACTTTGGTCTCGGTTGCGGTCGCTACAGCAGCCTCAGAAGCCACTTCATCGGCTACATTGCAGGTTCCGTTGCCTTATGTGTTAGCAACAACACTCGCGGCTGGACGCATTCTAGACCAGACAAGCTTCGGTCCCACGATGGCCGAGATCGGCTACGTCCAGAGTGTGGGTTTGGACGCCTACCTACAGCAGCAGTTCGCCCAGCCAACGACCGCGATGCCATTGATGCCTATGACTGGCCCTTTCTGTGGCACATCGCAAGTTGATATCCTGTTGAGTTCCGCGGAGTGTGCTCAAAGCGAGTGGTGGCAGACCGTCGTTTACGGTTCGGATCAGCTTCGCCAGCGAGTGGCTTACGCACTTTCGCAAATCTTCGTCGTTTCTACGGATCCTCTTCAGGGACAGGCAATCCCAGCCTACAACAACATGCTGGCAACTGACGCTTTCTCAAACTTCTCTCAGATTCTCAAGGACGTGACGATCTCTCCTGCGATGGGCGAGTACCTGGATCTTCGCAATAGTGTCAAGGCTCCTCAGGGACAACTCGCAAACGAGAACTACGCACGAGAGGTGATGCAACTCTTCACTCTGGGCATCAACCAACTCAGCCCCGATGGAAGCCTCCTACTCGACAACAACGGTCAACCCATCCCCACCTACACGCAAGCCCAGGTAGAGGCGTTTGCCCGGGCATTCACGGGCTGGACCGAACCTTTGAGCGACGGAACAACACCAAGCACGATCAACTGGGTGCGGAATTGGAACGATCCGATGGTCCCGCTTGATAGCTTCCATGACATGACCAGCAAAACCGTCCTGAACGGAACCGTATTGCCAGCCGGGCAGACAGCCGAACAGGACATGGATGACGCTTTGGGCAACATCTTCAATCACCCGAACGTAGGCCCTTTCATCGGCAAGCAGCTCATCCAGCATCTTGTTACGAGCACCCCGAGCCCGGCGTACATCAGCCGCATCTCAGCCGTCTTTGCCGACAACGGCTTGGGAGTACGCGGTGACATGAAGGCAGTCATCACAGCCATTCTGGAAGACCCGGAAGCACGCGCGGGAGATTCAGATCCCGATGTTGATAGCGGCCGTCTACGGGAGCCGACGCTCTACTTCGCTGCTCTTTTCCGTGGCCTCGGTTACAGCGAAGCCGACCCAATGGCTGCCATGCATGGTTTATCGGTCTACTCTGCAGATTTGGGGGAGCTTCCGTACGCCGCCACATCTGTCTTCAACTTCTTCCCGACCAACTATGTCATACCCGAAACGAACCTGAACGCTCCTGAATTTGGCCTGGAGAACAACGCTGCCTACATAGAGCGCCTCTCGCTCGCCGACGCGGTCGCCCAGAACAACCTTTACTTATCGTCCGCAGACTTCTCTAACACCAGCACGCTGGGCACACTCGCGGCTGAGCCGGCACAGTTGACCGACTACCTCTCAACCCTTTTCCTGCACGGGCAGATGCCCAGTGCAATGCGCACAGAAATCATCAACACGATCACCCCGCTGACATCTCCCACTCAGCGCATTCGCATCGCCGTGTACCTGACCGTAACTTCGCCGCAGTACCTCATCATCCACTAGCTCTTCTAACGGACCCGAAAGGACATCACATGTCATTACCTCGTCGCAGCTTCGTCAAGTGGGCCAGCCTCGCTGCCGCCGGAAACATGATGGGCCTTCGACCCTTTGGGACACTCAACGCGCTCTCACAGTCCACCTCGGACTACAAGGCGCTTGTATGTGTCTTCCTCTATGGTGGCAACGACAGCAACAATGTGATCGTCCCGTTCGACGCCAAAGGTTACGCCAACTACGCCGGCATTCGCGGTCCACTCGCCCTACCCCAGAACTCTCTACTACAGCTTGGCACGCTTCCCCAATACGCCTTGCATCCGAACCTGCCGGAGCTGCAGGCGCTCTTCACCTCCGGCAATGCGGCCTTTGTCGCCAACGTCGGCACGCTCATCCAACCACTCACCCGTTCGCAGTATCTCGCAGGCACTGCTGTCCCTTCAGCCCTCCTCTCGCACATCAATCAGCAAGACGAATGGCAGTCCGGAAGCAGCGACACGAATTGCTTCACTGGCTGGGGTGGACGGATCAGCGATGCGCTCACCCCAACCTTCAACGCCTCAGCCGGCATCCCGATGAACACCAGCGTCGACGGCAACGTCCTCTTCAGCAACGGGCTCAACACAGCAGCGGTTTCCGTGTTGCCTGGGCAGATCAATCTCGCGAGATGTTCTGAGGGAGCCGCCTGTGCGTCGCGCCTCGCAGCCACCCAGAGCCTGCTGACAATTGCATCCGGGGTTTCGCTTGTAACTGCCGACACCGCCATCGCCTCAGGAGCCTTTGCTTACATGCAGTCGCTTCAGGCAGCCGTAGCCGATCTCCCTCCGCTCCAGACCCAATTCCCGACCCAGAATCCACTCGCCGCTCAGCTCCAGCAAATTGCGCAACTGATTCAGGCTCGCGCTGCCCTGGGAGTGCGCCGCCAAATCTTCTTTTGTGGCATCAATGGCTTCGACACGCACTCCAGTCAGATTTTGAATCAATCCGCGGTTCTTGCCCAGATCAGTCCTGCCCTCGCCGCCTTTCATCAAGCCACGGTTGAATTAGGAGTGCAGAATCAGGTCACCAGCTTTACTATGTCCGACTTTTCGAGAACGTTTCAGCCGAACTCCAGTTCTGGCTCCGATCACGCGTGGGGAGGGCATCAGATCGTGATCGGCGGAGCCGTCCAGGGCGGCAAGCTCTACGGAACCTTCCCAACGCTCGCCCTCGGCGGTCCGGACGACTCCGACTCCACCGGCCGCTGGATCCCCAGCACATCGACGGTGCAATACGCCAGTACGCTCGCCCAGTGGTTCGGCGTACCACCCTCCCAACTCGCCTCCGTCTTCCCGAACATCGGCAACTTCGCCACCGCAAACCTTGGCTTTGTCTAAACGGCCTCAGCAGACGCCATCGTGGGACGACGCTTCGCCTTCCGAAGAGGCGCCAGTCCCAGGGCCGTAAGCAGGCGGAAACGTTCCAGTAGGAGATGCGCAACCGCTGGCAGTGCCACGCCGACGACGGTTCCGATCACCAACTCCGCAGAAACGGTCGTCAGCCCAAGCCGCTTCAGCGCCAGGCGAGCGCTTGTTGCTGCAAGGACATGCAGAATGTAAATCGTCATCGACATGACTCCGAGAGTTACAAGAAGACGGCTCGCCCATCCACCAACCGCCACGACCATCTGGCCGAGCGCACATAACAAAGCCACCCCGAACACCGTCGCAGGCAGCGAGCAGACCGAGGTCGTGATGGCACCGGAAGCGCCCCGTCCATAATGCTCGGCTATGGCATAAAGTACGCCAAAGCCAAACACCTCTATCACGCACTTGCTCCAGTTCGGCTTCCACTCCCTCAAAACGTCGCTCAATAGGATTCCTGCGACATAGAAGCCCAGGACATACGTCGTAGGCGTTCCAAATCCGGCCAAGCTGACAGCATAGGCGGCAACTGCCACGAGGGCTAAAAGCCAACGTCTTGGACCGACGATTAGCGCCGTCATATGGCAGAGAAACAGGGAGTACAGAAACCAGAACTGCGCGATCGGTCGCACCAGAATTGTCGTCAGAAACATGGCGGATCGATGATGATTCACCACCCCCGGCAGCGCAAGTTGGATGCCTCCCTGGATGGCCGACCATAGAAAGTAGGGATATGCGATCGTCCATAGCTTACCGATCAAAAACTGCTTCCGGCCGCGCGCGATCGAGCGCTCAACGTTCAAACCAGCCAGCACGAAAAACAGTGGCATGTGGAAGGTATAAATCGCATAGTCCGATAGCCAAACCGGGTTCGCTTTCGTCAAGACTCCCGCGTCGAGAACGCCGCGCAAAACATGTCCGTAGACCACCAGAATGATTCCGACGCCACGCGCCGCATCGATCCACTCGATGCGATGCCGCCCAGCAAGTCCGTCGCCTTCGGCTGCCAAGCCCGGAGGAGCAACTTGGGAGTTCGGGTGCGGAGGGTTCTGCGCCAACCCGCGTTTCCGCATGGACTGAACTTGTGCCATTCACCGTCATTTGAACACGCAAAATACCGCACTACAAGGGCTTCCTCGCTTGCGAGCGGGTTCGCAGGAAAGGCTTTGTGTTGTATTCTCATGAGAGACCCCCAAGATCACGGATGTTTATCTCTCAATCCAGAAGTTTCGGACGTTACTCCGGCGAGGCCAAAGTCTGGCTCTATACGCTTGGGTCGCTGGTGCCACTCTCGTGGCTTATGGTGCATGGTTTTCTGAGTTTGCTGTCATTTCTCATGGTATGCACCGCCCTAATCATCCTGACAGTTGGAAACAAGAGCATCGCGATCTGCGTCACGCTGGCTTATCTCTTCCTTCTCGGCGATATACGACGGATCATCGGCACCTTCATCGGCTTTCCGAAGCTAGACCCTCTACTGCTCGTCGGCCCTGTCATCACGTTGATCTTTGCGATACCGCTCCTTATGCGGCTGCGCCTAAAGGATGGGGTCTCGAAGGTCATGTTCGCGCTGCTGGTCGTCATGCTCCTGCAGGTCGTGAATCCACGACAGGGTCCTATCATCGTGGGAATCTCCGGAGCCATGTTCTATGTGATCCCGATTTTGTGGTTTTGGATCGGGCGTCGGTATGGAACTGAAAAGGTGCTCTTTGCAGTCATCTACCGTGTAGTAATCCCGCTTGCCGTAACTGCGGGTATTCTCGGCTTGTGCCAGACCTACGTCGGTTTCCTTCCGTGGGAAGCCGTGTGGATCGCGGCCGTCAAAGACCACTACCATGCGCTAAACCTTGGGGGGGGATACATCCGCGCGTTCGGCTTTTCTGTGAACAGCGTTGAGTATGCCGGCCTAGAGCTGGTTGGAGCCACAAGTGTGCTCGCGGCTTTCTTTTCCGGGCGCCGGTTCTACGCCTTCTTCTTTCCGATCCTTGCGGCGGCTCTCTTCCTCGCTTCTTCCAGAACTTCCATCGTCAAACTGATCTTTTCCGTAGCAGTGGCATGGGCTCTGAGCAGCAAAGGGGGGAAAGGCTGGGCTGTGCGATTGCCCGCTGCCATCGCCGTGCTCTTCGGCATCCTCGCCTTCTCACTATCAAGGGTGTCAAGCAGCAGCCCCGCTACGCCCGGAACCGCTGCGGGATTTTCTGCCGAGCATCAAGTTCAAGGGCTGGCACATCCGCTGGACAGCAAGAAGTCGACCGCGGGCCTCCACGTAACCTACTTTCTCGGCGGCTTCAAGCAGGGGTTCACCTCGCCCGTTGGATTCGGCTTAGGCGCGATCACGCTGGGTGGTGGCAAGTTCGGGGACAGCGGCTCCGGGGATGACGACTCGGCGGTTCCCTCGGAGATTGATATCAGCGACTCGTTCGTCTCGCTCGGACTGATCGGGGGACTTCTTTACGTCTCGGCCATATTCCTGATCATCCGACGCGCGATCTCGTTCGGCCAATCTGCGCCAAAATCGCTCGGACTTCCCGCGATAGCAATCCTCGCGTCGATGGGCGGTGCTTGGATCGCCCTCGGCCAGTACGGAATGGGCCCACTGCTGTGGTTCATTATCGGCTGCCTCGTCCGCGACACGGACCAAACGAGTCCGAAGGCAGTCACCATTGCGGGTCGTGCTACAAAGGTTCATCCGCATCCAGACCGATACACTGGTCGCACACCGGCCCGTGGAACAACGAGTTAGCCGACGTCTCTTGTAACGGAACGTCGTACTGTCCAGATTCCGTAGCACCGGTTAAAGTTGTTGACTCTCTTGTGTCAAGAGGCGCTCTAATGAAGGTCACAGAAAGCGTGTTGCCCCCCGAGCCGCTCATCGCGGAAGGCGCCAGTCCCGCGAAATCCCCGTCCGCCGTGCCGACCCTGCTTATTCTGGTCCTCTTCGGCTGCTTTTCGGCATTGCTCCAGGTGCTAACCAAGGCTGTACTCAGGTCCGGCACTTTCCTGGTAGATGGGTATTGGGCATCGTTCTACACCATGACATACTCCGATGGGTTCCGCCGGCGCGCGCTCATGGGGTCCCTGCTGCGACTGCTTCAGCCCCACGGGGGAAGCATCATTCTCATCAACGTATTCTCCGCCGCGGTGCTGGGTGCCTTGCTCTTCCTTTTCTTCACTCAGCTCCTTCGACACGTGCGTGTGCTAACTCCATGGGCTTACGTTTTGTTCACTGCCTTCGTCGCGAGTGCGCTTGTTGAGATTTACTTCGAGGTTCTCGGAGACCTCTTGCAGCTCTGCCTTCTTCTCTTTCTCCTGGTCTATTGGCTGCTTGACACGCGGCTGCGCAGCACGACAGCTCGCGTCGCTCTGATACTTCCCACTGTTGCCCTGTGTTTCCTCATCCACGAAGCGTCCATCTTTTTTATAGCTCCTTGCCTGCCGTTTTTGCTGCATCCGAAGCCAAGGGTCAAGGACTTCTGGGTTTCCGTCGTAGTGCTTGCCCTCTTCCTGGCATGGTCAAGTCACTGGTCAGTCTTGCACGCCGAAAGCACGTATCACCTGAATCTTCTGCATGGGCAGAAGGAAATTGTTCTCGAAGATACGAAGGGCACTCCGTCGTTCATGCAACTGTTGCACAGCCTCTACGGCGTCAACTACGTCGGCATCAAAGGAAAGGTACGTCTGCTCGAGAAGTGTGCGAGGATTATGGTCCTCATTCTGGCCGGCTGGGTGGCGCTGGCGAATCTGTTCACTGAGAAGAGGCTCGCTCGCCAGATCTATGTCTACGTCGCCTTGATGGTGGCCGCAGTGCCATTTTGGGTCATCGCGTTCGACTGGGGACGATTCACAACGTATAACTTCTTGCTCGTGATCACGCTCGCCTGCTGGGATCACGGCGCTGAAGAAGACACCTACTTCAGCCACGCTGCGCAGCGACTACGATGGATCTCAAGCTTCACCCTAGTTCGAGTGACTGCATTGATCGCTCTGGTGCGAAGTCCATTCGCCGTCTCCCGCCTGTACGGCGTAGATCTCCACGATCTGCTGCTCGTCATTTTTCTCGGTGCCTTCGCCTACGCACAGGTCGTGGGATGGATTCCAGACATGACTTCAATCGCTTCACCAGAAAGTGTCGCTTAGGGCGAAGATCATCTGCCCAAGATAGTCTGCAGAGCCGACGAAGAGGACTTCTTCATGCCTGGCCGTTGCCGCCCTGGCTTTGCGCCGCCAGAACTAGACGGACGTTCGAGCTTCATCATTGTTGAATACAGTGGCTTCGAGGCAGTTGCTGCGCTGTGACCTCCCCACGAGGGAGGTGCGCTCAGCGCGTGCGCTGGGATGCTCAAGGTATTTCGTGACAGACCTGACGAGATGTGAATCGACCCAATGACAGGCCTTATATTGCTGCTCAGCGGCATCGGCTGATTCGGACCATAGCTGGTGACGTTGACCGGCAGAAAGGCTTCCCGTCTCGGTGCCGCTGATTGGGGACGAATCGCGGTATCTGCTGAGAGCAGGGATCGGGCAGAAGCGTCGCGTTGAAGCAATAGAGCTTCCTGTGCGCCGTGGCCTCGGCCTCCTCCTGAACCAACGATCTGGCCACTTGCCGACGGATCTGCGGAGAGATTCGCATCGGCAGATGCGGAATCGGCCGCACTTGAGTTCGCAGCAAGCTGGGCGAAGCATTGCTGCCCACCTGCGACAACAGCGAAGAGAACGACTGCACGTCCCCAACCAAACGAACTGACCATACTTGTCCCCGACACCTATTCTACTGGATGATTGCCACATCAGCGATCGCGTTTGCCACGGCATTCGTGACTCCCGGCAACGCGGTGAAGCCAAAGGTCTTCCATCCACTACGAGGAACTACGAGCACGTCCCCAGCCTTCACGACGAGGTTTGGGGTCTCGTTCTTCATGACTTTATTGAGGTTGACCGGAATCGTGGTTGCGCCGCCGTCTAGAGTCGGCCGGATCAGAGCTGCGTGAGTCATAGCAGCGGTCCGGTTAGTCCCTTGGGCCAACGACACCAGATCGAGTATCGTCAGTGGCTGGCCATTTTGAATGTAGAACGCTCCGGACTTTACAGTGTCACCGACGATGTAAACCAAGTCCGCTCGAGAAACCACAACGGTGTCACCTGGCTCGATAATGGTAGATTTTTGCTCTGCGGAGTAGTTTGGTGTGGTTACCTGCACAATCTGCGGATGCTCCGATTGATGCGCGTGCGTGATAGCAATGGTAGAACCCTCGCTCGGCGTAGCACCACCGGCAGCGGCTAAGGCATCGTAAAGCGAATGCGGACCAAGCAGCGTGTAAATTCCCGGACTCTTGACTTCTCCGAGTACGGTCACCCCCTCGGTTGCGTATTCGAGAATGTTAACCATCACAATCGGTTGGAGCATGATCTTCGCATTGATAAGTCGGTCACGAATTGCGTCTGATGCGGCGGCTACTGTGAGTCCGCGAACTTTGATATCTCCTCCCAGCGGCAACGTTATGCTTCCCGTCTGATCAACCCGCAGTTTGCCGGAGAGCTCAGGCGTATTGAATATCTCGATGTCGAGCAAATCCCCAGGGCCGATGGGGATGTTTTGAGCGCTCAGAGAAGGCGAAGCAGCACTTCCCGCTTGCGATAAATCAGCGGGCGCTGAAGCAGTCTGGGCTAGAGTCGAGGGCGTGAAGATAAGAGTTGCTGTCGCAAGGGAGAGAGATGCAATCTGCAGGCAGATCAAGCGAGACCTATTCCGCACTTGTGTGGATGTTCCTCGCTGACTATTCATAGTAAGCATCGTAATATCTGCCATAGTATCCCGAATCTCCACTGTTTTTCGAAGCGTCGTTCAGTAGAACGCCTGCGATGTTGGCATGGGCTCGACGTAGGATTGCCTTTGTGCGCTGGAGCGCCTTCATCGGCGTTATTCCGGCACGAGCCACGATCACAACTGCATCCGCCCAACTAGAGACTGGTACAGAGTCGCTGACATTTAGAATTGGTGCCGTATCCAGGAGAATAATGTCAAATTCCTTTTCCCACTCTTCAATCATAGAATGAAGCTTATTTGAGCCCAAAGCTTCTGAAGGTAGAGACACTTTCCCACCCGCGGATAAGAAGCTCAGATTCGGAAGTCCTTCAATTGGAATCGTGATGTTAGGACCGTTCACTTCACCGAGCAGTACATCACTTAGCCCAGCCGTGTTCTCCACACCGAAAAACGTATGTAGTGTCGGACGCCGAAGGTCTGCGTCGACCACGAGGACGCGACCACCCTTCTGGGCCAATACGATCGCATAATTTGCGGAAGTCGAGCTTTTTCCCTCACCCGGAAGAGAACTCGTAATCACGATCGTACGGGCCTGCTTGTCGATGGACGACAAAAGGATGGAGTTCCTCAAAGCACGGTATCCCTCTGCTCCTCGAGATCGCGGTTCCGTGATCGTAATCAGGTTACGAGTCGTCGCACCCGGCTTGTTCAACCAGGAAATGTGCGGGATCGTGGCCAAACCCATCAGACCGGTTGAGTGTTCCAAGTTTGCTAAGCTCTGAATCTGGTCCGACAGTGATTCGCGCAAGAGAGCGGAACCGATGCCCGTGGCGGCACCCAATATCAGCCCAAAAGCCAGAATGAGCCCCTTCTTCGGCTCGACCGGATCGATCGGAGCACGGGCCTTATCGACAATCATGGTGTTGACTGAGTTCAGGCCAGCGTCCACACTCGCTTGCTGCAACTTGTACTGGAGAGTGTCATAGAGATCCCGGCTCGAGGTGGCTTCCGCGAGAAGCACCGAGTAATCCGCTTGCGTCCTGTTCAGTGCAAAGGCCTTCCCGGTCTCGATCTGATACTGCTGCCGCAACATCTCCTCGGTGCGATCGGCTGCGTCGTAGTCTTCTTTAAGCCGTCCCGAGATGACTTGGACATCTTGCGCTAGTTGAGCCTTAACGCTGGCGAGTTGCTGCTTTACGTCGGCTAATGGAGGATACGCAGAGCCAAACTTCGAAGAGAGTTGAATATACTGCGCGTAGAGGGTCCCTTCTTGTGACTGCAGTGCCTGAAGCTGTGGGTCCGGCAGCAGGGAAGCAAGAATCGCCGGATCGCCGCTTGCGGCAGCACGCATCTGTGCCTCTTTAACGATTCGGTCTCCTTCGGCTTCGGTCAATCGTTCGTTGAGCAGTTTGAGGCGATCGACAGTGGTGTTGTTCGAAGGGTCGGTTCCAAGCAGATTATTCTCCTCCTGGAAGTCGGCAAGCTTTCGCTGAGCGGAGGCCGCGCGGCCTTTTAGATCATCCATCTGCTTGGACAACCACACACGAACCTGATTGACCGAGTCATAACGACTGTCAAAGTTGCCGCGAGCATATGCGTCGATCACATGATTGACGATGGAAGCGGCTAGTTGCGGATCGCCGCTCTTGAAGCGGATTTCAATGAGCTGCGTTCCTTCAACCTGCTTGGTGGATAGGCTCTTCTTGAAAGAACCCAGCAAATTTTCCTGCTTGCGGGAGAGCTGCTGATTCACTGGCGAGAAGTTCATGGCCCCCTTATCGAAGCCAGCAAAAGCGCGGAATTGTTCGGGCGACAGATCGTTCAAAGTTTCGAGTGCGACCTGATCGCTTGTCAAGATCGACATCTCCGTCTGAATCTTTTCCCCGGATCCTTCGCCGCCAGCCAGAGACAACAGATCGTTTAGACCCAAAGAACCTGCTCGCGTCGGGTCGATGCGGATACTTGCAGAGGCTTCATAGACGGGCTTTGCGAGCTTGACATAGATAGCCGCCGCGGCTACGCATATCAGTGTACAAACAAGGATGAGCCACTTACCCTTAGCCAGTGCACGAAAAATATCGCCTAGGGCAATTCCTTCTTGCTCATCGTCAGGTACGCGCACGCCAAAACCCTGAGAACCCACATCTTCAGGTGAAGAAACGACTTGATTCATGCTTTATCCTTTGGTGGATAGCGAGTAGTAGGCCAATAATCGAAAATGACTCAGGTCTTATCGCGTTGGACCTCTGCAGCCCCGAAAGGGAAAGGCCTTCCTGCCCGCTGAAGCCATGGACAGAGGAGAAGTTGCATTGCTGTGGATCGAACGATGGAAGTCTCACAGCGGAAGCCTCGGTCATGCCCACGGTAGCGAAGGTGTACCGGCGGCCAGGGAGGGAGTCGCGACCTTGGGCGAATACGCGTGATGGAAGACGCTCAGTCAATCCTCCAAGAACTTGCTCGATCAAGCATCCGTAAGCCAAGTGTGAATGGTCCCTCATTTCATTTTACGGCCAGCCAAGCGACTCCCTCTATCAACTGAAGTGGTGGATCAGCAGTTCCTCGTCCTACGCATTACCAGAGGCTTTGTGTTTTGTTCAGTGTAACACACGGATTCGCGGATCAGGGCGGTGCAGCGGCTTGCAAGACCCGACGTACTGCGCCAAATAAGTTCGCTAGACGTCGATCGCCTGGTAGCAGACTCTGAAACTTCAATAAAGACCCAGCACAATCCTATCGGCCAATTTCAGCGGACAGCCTCAAGATAAACATCACGTGTCATCTGAGCAATAAAAGCCCATGAGAAGTGGTCTACCGCGTACGTACGGCATGCCTCGCTTGTCGGGAGTACGCGTGTACCAAGAAGAAATTCCGCAAGCAGCACGGCGATCGCATCTGCGTCCGTTCCAGAGAAAATGCACTCTGGCGCGAAAGGCTGAATCACCTCTGGCAGTCCACCCACAGGAGTCACTAGGACTGGAGTGCCTGAAGCGAGCGACTCGAGGGTGATCATGCCAAAACCCTCAAGCGCTTGGCTTGGTACAACCGAAACGTCCGCTGCACGGTAGCAGGTTGGAAGATCGGCATCGTCCACTCTACCCAACAACCTGACGTGGTTCTCCAAGCCATTTTCAGCGATACGCTGCTTCAAGTCGCTAGTTATCGGACCGGCACCGGCGAGCAGGATCAGAGCATCCGGCACCTTTTGCTTGATCCGTACAGCAGCGTCGATCAGACTCTCTAGTCCCATGCGTCTCATTTGACGGCGAACAGAGAGCACGATCGCGCGATCGGTCGGCCATCCAAGCTGTATCCGTGCTTCTGTCTTAGTGAGCGAAGTGCTAAAACGATCCAAATCAATCCCTCCCGGTATGATTCGAACGCGGTCTTCCGGCACTCGATATTGCTCCACCAGAATCTGCCGGAAAGCGCTTGAAAGTACGATGAACAACCGCCCCCGGGAATAAACGGCCCGCTCAATCGATTTTTGGATGTGGGAGGACAAAGGTGATCGTCCCTCTGCATCGCCTTCTGCGGACCACGGACCGTGGAAGTGGATCACGGTCGGAACCTTCCGAAGCTGGTCCAACAGAGGCATGCCATAAAGAGCGAAGTGAACCGCAATGAGACCGATCTCATCTACCCGCATGATCTGCTGCCCGGCGTTCCGGGCGGCGATAAGTCGTCGAAGCAACGGTTCTCTCGGAGATGCAAATCCAGTCACGACACCCGAGGTCTGAGCGGCGACAGCGCTGCTTCCCGCCACCATCCCGCGAACTCTCACTCCGGCTTTAGGAAGGCTTCTCAGAAGTTCTAAATAAAACCGATTGAGACCACCCTGTCGTTCCCCGAACCAGTCATTGCCGATCTGAAGTGTACTCAGTTGATGATCGTTCACAAAATTTCCTATCTTACAGCCCGCAACTCATGCTTCGGGATCATTAGGACCTAGCTTGCTCACCAGTCTACAGCGCCAGGTCTTCCGCACGGTTAGAGCCGTGAACGTGTGTTCAACTGCTCAGAGGATGAATGTTGCTACCCGCCACTTCACTGAGGAGCTCGTCTATACGATCGACAAAGATTGGGACCGAGAAGCTGCGGCCGCGTTCGAATGCTTTCCGCTCAACCGGATGCAGTTGTTGCATATCTTTGAGAAGACTAACCAGCTGTTCGGCTAGTGCCTCTGCATCCCCACGAGGCACCAAGAACCCGTCTTCTCTATTGTGAATGATCTCGCGCGGGCCACCTGCATCACTCGCCACCACGACACGGCCCATTCCCATGGCTTCCGCAACGGCCATTCCGAAAGGCTCTTCACCCGTTACAGGGTGCACAATGATGTCTGCGCTCGCCTGCCATAGCGGCACCTCGGTGGCCGGCCGCTGCCCAGCGAAATAGATGCGATCTTGCAGACTCGAGTCGGCAGCCAGTTGCCGAACATACGCTGCATACGCCGGGTCTCTCGGGTGTTCTCCACCGACGATAAAGAAGTACGTTGAAGGCAGAGTCCGACCGACGATTCGCGCGGCCTCAACCAGGATGTGCACTCCCTTCCAGCGTTCCAACCTGGCTACCATTCCGATTATGTTTGCGTGAACATCGAGGTCTAACTTCTCCCGTGCCTCTCTTCTCCCAAACGGGTTCAACGTGGGGAACACCACGCCGGGATAGCAGACTGCTGTCTTCCTCTTCGCTGAAAGACCACGCTGGGCATCCTGCGAGGCTATCGAACAGCAGAGGATCAGGTCCGCCGGAAGCGCTGTCGCGAGACGGTCCATTCTCCCGCCGTGAGAGATTCCGTGCTGGAACCAAAGCGTCCTCAGGCGCAGACCTGCCGCAGCAACACCGACGTACAAGTGTGCTTTCAGCATCCAAGAGAAAACCGCCGCGGGCTTCTGATGTTTCAACCAATCCCGCAACCAAGATACGGTGGTAACGTAATTGAGCGGATCGGTCAAACGTGTAGTTCGACGCACAAAAGTCTCGTAACCTAAGTCGCGCACCTCTTGTACAAGCGGACCTTCCTGCAGGAACACACAGACTAGCTCAAACCGGCGGCTGCGTTGCCGCAGCAGATGCAGGAACAGCGCCTCTGCGCCGCCTTGCTGGTGTGCAAGGGGCATAACGACTGCGACCCGCATCATCTTCTTTGTCATCGTGTCTGACAAGGCTTCACCTTAGATCGAGTCGGATCACATCATCGTGAATTAATGGTGTTCACACTCGATTGTATCAAGACGAAAACATGGGTTCCAACGCTAGCAAGCGTCATCTTCCAGTCATGCCGATCACGACCTGACGCTCTCAAGCTCGGCGGGAGGTGCGGTATCATCGGTATGACCAAATTATCTAAGAGAGAAGCCGATTCACCCGCCAGCCCCCTAAGGAGTGGACAATCAGTATGGAGCCCGAGTTCAGTCTGACCGTGTGCATCTGCACTCGCCATCGACCAGATGATCTCCGACGCTGCCTCGAGTCCTTGCGAGAAGCCGATCCAGCGCCTCACCAGGTGATCGTAAGCGACGATGGTGAAGATGATCGCACAGCGCGGGAACTCGTGTCAGAGTTCCCTTTTGCGGAGTATCAGCGTGGTCCCAGACTCGGCCTCGGAGCAAATCGCAACGCTTGTATCGCGAGCGCGACCGGCCGCTTCATCTCGTTCATCGATGATGACGTTACGGTTCCAAGCAGCTATGTAGCGAATGCGTTTCGAGCGACCGATCTACAGGGCGGCGATGGTCAGTCGCGAACGATCGTCACCGGGATAGAGTTCAATCATTCGCACGGCATGGCGGAGCGAGTGGAGCCCAACAACGCGGACTTCTGGGGGTATCAGAAAATACGCCCAAGCGGAATCTACCGATCGATCGTCATCAACAGCACGGTCTTTCCGGCGACGCTGTTTGGCGATGCCCTCTTCGACCCTCAGCTGCGTTACGGCTCCGATGAGATCGACATGGCAAGGCACGCCGTTTCCCTCGGTTACACGATCGCTTTCGCGCCTGATCTCAGCGTTGACCACTGGCCTTCCCCGATCAATCGCGGAGAATACGTCGCTCTCGTAGACGCCTCGCGGATGTACGCGACAGCTAAGAGCTACCTTCTATACGAGAAGAATCAGCCCAAAGCGATAGTTTTTGTGCTCTTAGCTCCATTGAAGCTCGCGTTCGGCATGGTTCGGCGTCACGGCGTGCAAGGGATCGCTCGATCTTCGACCGCGACGCTTACTGCCTGCCGTTACGCTATAAGAAAATACAAGCAAGCGTAGTACTAGGCTGTATTGACATATTCACTTCCTTCGCTGCACGAGTTTTGGTGCAGTGGGGAGATGGGAAGTCTTCGGTATGAGTTGAGTGAGGCGCAGTGGCGACGGCTGGAGCCTTTGTTGCCGGATCGTTCTGGCACGGTGGGTCGTCCTGCGGAGGACAACCGGCGATTTGTGAACGGTGTGCTTTGGGTGATCCGCTCGGGCATGCGCTGGGCGGACCTGCCGGAGCGCTATGGCAAGTACAAAAGCGTGCACAAGCGGTTCATCCGCTGGGCCGAAGCCGGCGTGTGGGACCGGCTGTTCGACGACCTGGTGCGGGATCGTAAGAACCCGTACCTGATGCTCGATTCGACGATCGTCCGGGCTCACCAGCAAGCGGCCACAGGCCGCAAAAAGGGGGCGAAGACAAGGCTCTGGGGCGTTCCCGAGGTGGGCTGAGCACCAAGATTCACCTGCTCGCCAACGGCCTCGGCGAACCGGTCGCGTTTCGGCTCACCGGCGGCCAGGCCGGCGAGTTCGCCGAAGCGCTGCCGCTGCTGGCCGGTCGCCAGGCCGAGATCGTCATGGCCGACCGCGGCTACGACTCCAACGCCATCGTCGCCGCCATCGAGGCCATGGGCGCCGAAGCGGTTATCCCGTCCAAGATCTGCCGCAAGGTGCAGCGACCACACGACCGAACGCTCTACAAGCTCCGCAACCGCATCGAGCGATGCTTCAACCGACTCAAACACTTCCGCAGGCTCGCCACACGCTACTGCAAACGAAGAGTCGCATATCATGCCACCGTCGCCCTCGCATGCACATGGCTACACCTGGAGAGATATGTCGATACGGCCTAGTTGTTCGCTTGGAGGGAGATGCCTAAGAGAATCAGGAGGATGATTGAAGGGCACGAGTCAAGAGGATGAGATTCTTATATGAGCTGAGAAAGACATTTACATGCTGGAAGCTTATCTCCACCAAGCTGCAAGACGGCGAGTTTCTGTTCAAAAATCTAGCTACCAACAACGTCATGCAGGAAAGAAGTCGCTCTCGCTACCTGCTTTTTTTTGTTAAAGTCTCTAAGCAACGCCGCAGAAGTACGATCCGAACGGAGATCGGTCAAAGTAAGGCTTGACATCAGATCAGCCAAGGCGTCCAAGAAGCGTGGGTCCCACGGAGAACTGCCAGGAAGCCGCATGATGTCGCCATCGTCAAGATCGTACGACATGGGAATTTGGCTTGAGATGAAGGGTAAGCCGGCGGCCTTGTATTCTGCTAGTTTTGTGGTGTACCGAAAGGCGCCGACAGAGTCCATCGTCTGAGGAATCGATCCCACATCCATCGCTGCCAGAAATTTCGGAACGTCCGCTCTTGCGATCCGGCCCGGCAAGTGGATTGTCTTTCCCAGTTGCTCCCCTGCCAGCTGTCTGAGTACGGCTCTGCCAGAACCCTCTCCGACGATCAGCACATGTGCATTCGAAGCGCTCTGCCGCGCAGCATGCACCAGTTCTGCCCCATAACAGTAGTGAAAGCGTTTAGACCAGTTCAGGGATCCGACAATTCCAAACACAACAGCCGTGTCCGGGATCCCTAATTCTCTTCGAATTTTCACTCTTGAATGCTCAAGATCGCCAGTGCCCGCCGTGAAGGGAGCCCAGCCGGGAAGCGTGATCGCGCGCGGCGCTCCGAATGACAATGCTCTTCCCACCAGGTATGGGGTCCATCCCATAAAGCCGCTGCAGTTTGCGTATAGCAAATTTTCATAGAGAAAAAACACGAGTAGACCTAGCGGGTATCTTGCGGCGAGGAAAGGGGCAACAGCGTCGCCACTGCTTATTACGTAGGGGACTCGCCAAAGCCAGCGACCTAAAATCGCTGACAAGCCACCTGCAACACCTGAGCCCTCGAGGACGAAGAGTTCGTAGCCACCGCTCTGAAGGAGCCCTAAAAGACGTCTCGCACTCGCAAGCCTGTTGCGTTTGTCAAGACGAAAGACTGTAACGTCGAACGCGCTCACTAGGTCCTGGAGACGTCGCTCGTCCTCACTTTCCATACCCTGTGTTGCGCACGCCAGAACCCGCAAAGTTCCCTCTCGTCTCTGTTCTCCACTTCAGTATAGTGGCATGTTGTAGCACGGAGACCAAACCTTCCCCCGCTAGGATCGCGCCGGTGGTGTTCATCATTTGCTCACCCCCTCGCGTCTCGATGAAGTGGACCAACCCTTTCTTCCGTCAAGAGCCATTAGAGTCCGTAGACAGGTTCCCTGAGGTTTAGCTTTAAAGCAAAGATAATTCTGGCTGCTAGGATAATAAGAAAGACCACCATGCACATAGCACTAATCTCACACCAGTTCGGATTTGGCGACGGGCAGGGGCGAGTGAATTACGAAATCGTCCGAGCGGCACTAAACGCTGGATTCCAAATCACGATCATTGGAGAGTCCTGCGACGAGGGTTTACGCTCGAATTCCGATTTGCAATTCATTTACATCAGGACGAGTAAGCTGCCAACGCGTTTCTTAAAAAATCTGTCATTCGCATTTCGCAGCGCGTGCTGGGTCGGTAGGAATCGCAAGTCGATGGACCTCATCCAAGCGAACGGCTTTATTACTTTCGCTGCCGCCGATCTCGTTGCCGCGCATTTCGTTCACGGTGCCTGGCTGCGAAGTCCATACGCCTCAGCATCACACTCTCTCCTGCACATTGGTGGTTTTTACCAGCGGCTCTACACTGCCCTGAATGCAGGCTTGGAACAGATGGCTTTTCGTCGCTCGAAAAGAGTGGTCGCGGTTTCACAAAATGTTGCAGGTGAGCTTACGAGCATTGGGGTCCCACTGAGCAAAGTGGCGGTGATCTTCAATGGAGTCGATGTAAACGAATTTTCTCCTAGTGGGAAGAGCCGAGCAAGTCGGCTCGTTTCAACCGACGTCCCTCTATTTCTTTTCTGCGGCGACCTACGAACTAAACGCAAGAACTTGGATAGTGTGCTTCGTTCACTTGCCGAAGTAGACGCCGTCCACCTTGCCGTGGCAGGCGATTCGGCTGGTAGCCCCTTCCCTGCCTTGGCGCAAGAACTGGGCATTCAAGATCGTGTCCACTTCCTTGGCTTCACTCGAGAGATGAGTGAGCTAATGAGATCTGTGGATGCCTTTGTCTTCCCCTCGCGCTACGATCCGTTGGGGCTTGTGGTCCTCGAAGCCATGGCGTGCGGGCTTCCAGTCATTACGGCACAGACCACCGGAGCCTCAGCAGTGCTGGATGCCCCTGAATGGACCATTGAGGATCCGGAGGACACAGCATCCTTGACTCTTTTGATTAGGAGACTTGCTGAAGATCCCTCTCTGAGGGCGCAGGTGGGGCAAAGGAATCGGATAAAAGCGCTGGAGCACAGCTGGGACGCCATGGCTGCGAGTTACATCAACCTCTACCGTGAGGTTTACGCGGAAGGCGCCAGACCCGGCGCTACTGGCCGAAGATGATCAGCACCGGAGATAACATACAGAAGCGCAAACGAGGAACATGCGGCTTCGAAGAGTAGACAATCGAGTTGGTGTAACCACGACCCGAACAAAACCTTCAGGAGTGCAGCAACAGCAAAGCCGCCCCGCCGAACACAGCCACTCCCACCGTCATCCACATAGCATAATCGCCTGGGTGACCGCTCTGGATGGCACGCAGAGGACGCAAGCTCCCTTCGAGATGAGATCCGAGACGCAGACCGCGAGGCAAGTGGGTACGAAACACCGATGAAGCTGCGAGCGCCGCTGCGAGAACGGCTGCAACCGAGCCGCGGAGCAGCGCTCCTGGAATGGCCGCGCGCCAACCCGGCGCTGCGAATGCGACTGTCTGCCCTGTATAGATCGTGTGCAGATAAGCCGGTTGACTGACCAGCGCCGCCGCCGCACTTTGTAGCACCGGCAGCCACCCAGACCAGAAGGTAAGTGCGATCGCGGCGAAGACACACAGCGCGGGCGGTGCGACGTGGTACCACGAGAGGCGCTGGTCCTCGGGCCGCGTCTCCGGTAACTCGCCGACCTCGGCCGCATCATCCGTCAGCGGCTCGCTACCCCACCCAAAGAAGGTATGCATCCCTACCCGCAGCACGGCCGCTCCGGTCAGAACTCCGGCCGCGAGAAATAGCAGCCAAACCCCGTGAACGCCAGCCTGCTCAGCGGCTCGCTCCGCACCTGCCTCCGCAACCACGGAGCAAAACGGCGGAGCAGCCGCAAGGCCGAGTCCGCCGGCAAACCAAAGGAGTGCGACCCAAGGGATCTGCCTGCCTTTGCCAAAGAGCATGCGCTCACTGATCGAGCGCAGACGATGCAACAGGATGCCAGACGTGAAGAACAGCGAGGACTTGAGGAAGAGGTGCGCGACCAGGTAAGTAAGCATCGCCGCCGCCGCAAGCGCTCCCTGCATGGAGAGTGCGATCAGCATCAAGCCGGCGTGCGAGATTGTGGAGAACGCGAGCAGGCGCTTCAGATGATGCTCCGCGTAGCACATGATGCCGCCGAGCAGCGCTGTCACCGCGCCAAAAAACAGCAACAGCCCTCGCAGACGTCCAGCATGCGGAGCCAACGCCTGCGAGAAGATCGCGGAATGAATCCGAAGAACGGCATAAAGGCCAAGTTCAACCATGATGCCCGAGAACAGAACGCATACCGGCGTCGGTGCCACAGCGTGCGCATCTGGCAGCCACAGATGGAATGGAACAATGGCGGCTTTCGTCATGAAGCCGCAGGTAATCAGCGTAAAAGCAAAGAGCACGAGCGGATCGTGGCGGGTGCCGATCCCCAATCCAATCTGTGCCATGTTCAGCGCGCCGGTCACCGAGTAGAGCAACGCGATGCCGGTCAGCACAAAAAAGGCCGCTATGGTGTTGGTCACCGCAAAGTTGAATGACCCCTGCAGCGGCGCGGGTTCCGCGGTCTTCAATCCGCAAAGCGCGAAGGCAGCGGTGCTCATCAGTTCGAAGAACACAAACAGATTGAAGAGGTCGCCCGTAAGCGCGAAGCCGCACATGGCCGCCAGGAAGACTAGCATCAGCGGTTGCAGGTGATTGCCGCCGGAGTCCACGAACCGCCAGGAGAAGAGCAGTGCAAGGAACGTGAGCAGCGCAGCCAACGTCGCCAGCCCCGCGCCGATAGGTTCGACCAGGAAGGCGATGCCCAGCACCATCGACCCGCGCGGATACCAGTTGCCAAACCAGTAGACCTCATTGCCATGCACGGAGTGGAGCAGCAGCGTGGCGGTGAGTGCCAGAACCGCGGCCGCGATCACGATGCCAAGGCCATCCGCAACAGCGCGGCTGAGCCACTTGCGCAGCGCGGCCAGCGTCGCTGCGCCCAGCAGCGGCACCGCAACCGGCAGAGGAGCGAGGTTGGAAAGATGCGCCATCGTACTCATCCGCGCATCGTCCTTAGATCATCCGGAGAGACGCTGCCGGAACGTTCGTGGGCTTTGACCACCATCGCCAGTAACAGCGCGACCACAACCGCCTCTACCACGACGTCCGTCAGCATAAGCGCCTGTACAACAGGGTCGACCGTAAGCTTGCCGACCGGAATATCGGCGAAGACGGGTGCCGCACCCCCGACCCGGTAGCCGATAGACAGTAGCAGGATGTAGGTCGAGCTCTGTAGCACTGCCAGGCTGACGACCGCATGAACGAGATGACGGCTGCTGACGACTCCGTAGAGCCCACAGAAGAAGAGCCACGCGGAGACGAAGTAAGGGAACGAGTTAAGCACGTGTGGCATACAAGCTATTCCTCAGCGACCTCGCCACCAATAATCTCCGCCAGATAGACGGAGATGACCAGAAGAAACGCTGCAGTCACCTCGACGCCCACACACGCACTGATCAAAGCGATCGTGCCGGAGGAGAAGACATCGCCGGTCTGGCCCAGCGGCAGAATGTTCGTCAGCAACGGCAATCCGAAGCACAAGGGTGCGAGGCCAATCAGCGCATAGGAGGCTGAGCCAACCGCCTCGATGACCTGGACTGCACTATGTGACGTGACCCGGCGAAACGCTTTCGTGTTCTCGCATACATACAGCAGGAGCGGTGCGCTCGCCAGGATGACACCAGCCTGGAATCCGCCTCCGGGGGTAAGTTGGCCATGCAGGCCAATATAGAAGCCGAACACGACCGTGACCAGAATCGCCGGCATTGCCACGGCACGAACCGCGGTCGAGAGTTTCGGCGCATCCGAAACCTTGCTGCCCTGCTGCGTGGAAGGCTGCTCGTCGCGGCGGAGCAGCATCATTACGCCCAGCGCGGCTGTAAAGAGGATAAACTCCTCACCCAGCGTATCGAACCCACGATAGTCGTAGTTGATGGCGTTCACAGCATCGGTGGCATGCCGCTCATAGACCACCAGGTGCGCGATGTAGTCGCCATAAGGGCCGCGGTATTGGCCCCACGGCGGCAGGTTCAGCGAGGCGTTGCAGTAGAGGCCAAGAAACACGAGGCCCGCCACAAGGAAGATTGAGACACGCATCCGCTCAGTCATGCTGGTCCTCGCTCTTCTCCGACGAATGCAGACGCGCAAGCACCCCGGAGCGGACCTTCATCCGGGAGATGGCGAGCATCACCATCAGTGGCAACGCGACCGCGCCTACCGTAATTTGCGAAAGCGCAACATCCGGCGCTTGGAAGTACACGAAGACCAAGGCCAACACCACGCCATAGAAGCCCAGGGTGATAACCTGCGCGGTCACATCGCGCGTTCGTACAACCGCAAAGCCTCCCGCAGCGACCAGCAGAAGCAGGCCCGCTCCGAACCACGTCATGGGCGATCCTCCGTTCGACGAGGTGGGCGCGTGTCGCGGACGAACTCCATCGGGTCGCCATCGAGTGGCTCCCAGTGGCCAAGTTCCCGTGCCCGAAACGCGCGCGCCGTGGCGTGTGTGCCCACAGAGTTGATGGCGAGAAGAACACACGCCACCAGCAGCGTCTTCCAGGAGATCTGGCTGCTCCCTTCCTCCAGAAAAGCCGCAATGGCCAACGCGAACACGCCGATCGTCGCAGGCAAAGATAAGTAGTGGAGCGCCTGCATGGCCTCCCGCATCCGCCATACGCCGAGGGCGCCCAGCCAGCAGGACGCAACGATCACCGTAAGGCAAATCGCCTCAAGGATCGGATGATGGAGTGGAGGGTCAAGGGTCACAGGTGTTTCCCCAGAAATCGTGCAAACACGAGCGTTCCACCGAACGACATCAGCGCAAGCGTCAAGGGCAGATCGATAAACGCGCTGCGTCCGAAGCCGACCGTAAACAGGATCATTGCGATAACGACGAGAATGCTCGCCAACTCAAAGCCAACCAGGCGGCGCTCCGGCGCACCGCGAAAGCACATATCCGCGCACGGCAAAAGCGCGGCCGAGACAGCTGCACCGGAAAGAACCCACAGGTTCATGGTTTCGCCCCCAGGGCCTGAGTCATCTTTGGCAGGCTCGAACGTTCGATCTGGTGGAAGAGCATGCGGCTCTGGTGATAGTCCACGCCGATTACAATGAAGTTGGGTGACGCCGTAGAGTACACAGTCGCCAGGACGCGCCGCCCGGCAAGTCTCGGATCGTCCTTGGCCGTCACAAACCCGCAGACGCGATAGAGGGAATCCGCACGACGCCCCGCCAAATCCAACACGAGAAGCTTTACGACCACCCATGCATCGCGCAGCACATCCGCCGGAAGACGCCAGACGGTCAAGACATCCCGAAGCTCAAACCGCAGCCGTAGCGGCTCCGATCGGTGGGCATGCCAAAGGAAGATGCTGGAGGCGAGTACAGATAGCCCTCCCACAATCATCTCGTGGAGATGGGTCGTAGCTACAAGCACAAGCCACTCTACCGCCATCGCAAAGACGCCCAGCGAGGCTGCGAACAGAGAAGCTCCCGATCTTCTGGACCGCGTCATGTGTCTGAGGATGTTGACAGCAAGAAAATGGATGCATCCCGAAATTCATCTTTGGAACGGTTCCCCGCTCACCCTGTAGTCACCCGTATTCCAAAACGTATCCGCGCCGTAGGCCGCCCAAACCTTACGAGGCACCCCGACGCGCTTCACATTGGATGACTGATGGTGGCCCGGGCAGGAGTCCAACCTGCGACCTTCGCGTTAGGAGTGCGCCGCTCTATGCATCTGAGCTACCGGGCCACGTGCCCCCAGTGTACCCCACCCTATCGCATCGAATCGGACTCGCAGCCATCAAACCAACACTTCCCGGCATCAACTCATATAGCCTGGCCAATGTCATGCGATCCATCCCCATCCACGCCCGTCTCGCCGTCATGCTCTTCTCCCTCGTTGCGATCGCTCCAGCCCAATCGAAACTCACCGTTCGCGATCCCAATGCTTCTTTCGTCAACGTTCCCAGCCGCCGAGCCGCCCTGGCAGACGTAAGCAACCCACGCCTCCGCGATGCCGTTGCTGCGGTGCAGCTGAAATCCTGCTCAGCCAGCCCAACTCCACAGCCACCGCCGCGCGGACAGGACATTCCCCGGCATTACCTGAACGACAGCCACGGCCCCACCAACCCTGCCGAACATGCCGCCGCAGCGCCCTACGAGAACGTGCAGCGCGTCGCCGCCCTCGGCGCCAATCGCTATCTCCTTACCGGCGATCCGGCCGAAGCCAACTGCGTCATCCACATCCTGCTGCCGTGGGCACGCTCCCACGTCATGCTCGACTACGACGCAAAAACACAGCGCCAGCTCTGGTACGAGTGCGAGTGGACCATCGAATCGCTCGCGCTCTCCGTCTCCGTCGTCCGCGGAGAACCGACGCTCAATCCCGCCGAACGCGACGAGGTCATCACCTGGCTGCATCAGGCGACGCAAAAGCTTCTCGCCGGCGACTCCGGCTCCACCACCAGCCGCAACAACCACTTTTACTTCCGCGGCCTCGCCGCTACCGCTGTCGGCGTCATCTCGAACGACAACCAACTCTTCCAGTACGGTCTCGCCACCTACGCCACAGCCATCGGCGAGCTCAGCCCCGACGGCTCCTTCCCGCTTGAAATGGCACGCCACGAGATGGCGATTCACTACCAGGCCTTCGCCATCGAACCCCTCGTCATGATCGCCCAGCTCGCCCTTCGTCAGGGCTACAACATCTTCCCTCTGGAGCAAAACCACCACACCCTCGCCGATGCCATCGCCTTCCTCAACCGGACCATCGCCGACCCCAAGATTGTGAAGAAGTACGCCTCCGAACCCCAGCAGCTGAACTTCACCCCAGGCTCCAGCGCGCTCGCCTGGCTCGAGTTCTGGAACGCTCGCAAACCCTCCCCCGAATGGGCCCCCTACCTCACCAAACCCTTCTTCGACGATCGCCTCGCCGGCAGCACCACCCTCTATGCCGCACCGGTCGCTAGCCTGCCGGCGCCGGCTCCCGCACCCGCTCCGTCAAGCCCAAAATGATAAAATCAACCTAACTTATATGCCTTCCATCTCGCGTCGCAAGTCCGTAACAGTCAATATCGGCGGGGTCCTCGTCGGGTCGTCCGTACCCGTCGTCGTCCAGTCCATGACCAACACCGACACGGCCGACGTCGAGTCCACCATCCAGCAGATCGCCGCCCTCGCCCGCGCCGGCTCCGAGCTCGTCCGCATCACCGTCAACAACGACGACGCCGCCCAGGCCGTGCCCGAGATCGTCGCCGGCATCCGCGCCAAGGGCTGGAACACCCCCATCATCGGCGACTTCCACTACAACGGGCACCTGCTTCTCCGTAAATTCCCTGACTGCGCCAAGGCCCTCGCCAAGTACCGCATTAACCCCGGCAACGTCTCCATCGGCCGCAAGGACGACGACAACTTCCGCACCATGGTCGAAGCCGCCGTCGAGTACCAGAAGCCCGTCCGCATCGGCGTCAACTGGGGTTCGCTCGACCAGGCCCTGCTCACCCGCATGATGGACGAGAACTCCAAATCCTCCGATCCGAAAGACGCACGCGACGTCATGATGGAGGCGATGGTCGTCTCCGCGCTCGACAACGCCGCCGCCGCCGAGCGCTACGGCCTGCGCCGCGACCAGATCATCCTGTCTGCCAAAGTATCGGGTGTAAGAGACCTGGTTGACGTCTACACCGAGCTCGCCTCCCGCTGCGACTACGCCCTGCACCTCGGCCTCACCGAAGCCGGCATGGGCATGAAGGGCATCGTCGCCTCCACCGCCGGGCTCTCGCCGCTGCTGCTCGCCGGCATCGGCGACACCATCCGCGTCTCGCTCACCCCCACCCCAGGCGGCGACCGCTCCGAAGAAGTCCGCTGCGGCCAGCAAATCCTCCAATCGCTCGGCATCCGCAGCTTCATGCCGCAGGTCACCAGCTGCCCCGGCTGCGGCCGCACCACCAGCACCTACTTCCAGGAGCTCGCCGAGCGCATCCAGGCCTACCTTGTCGAATCCATGCCCGAGTGGAAAAAAACCTACCCCGGCGTCGAAGAGCTCAAGCTCGCCGTGATGGGCTGCATCGTCAACGGCCCCGGCGAATCCAAGCACGCGAACATCGGCATCTCGCTGCCCGGCACCTTTGAAGACCCAGTCGCACCCGTCTACGTCGACGGGAAGCTCAGCGCCACGCTCCGGGGCGATCGCATCGTCGAAGAGTTCCAGGTCATCCTCAACAACTACGTAGAAAAGCGCTACGCAACCGGCGCACCCACGATGAGCAGTCCCGCCGAAGTAGAACCCCCACTCTTCGCCGTCCTCAACTAAGAGGTCCGTGCCGCGCGGCCAAGCGAAGCCCAACACGGCCCGAAGGGCTCGCCCCGCGCGACAAGCGGGCCCCGTCCGGCAGGACAAAGTTCTTCGCTTTTTGCATTTGCCGTGTGAAGATACCGCAAATGCCCTCATCCGAGAGCCACCACCTTCATCGCCAGCTCACCCTCCGCGATCTCGTCCTCACCCAGATCCTCTGCGTAGTCGGCAGCTCCTGGGTTGGCGTGGCTGCCGGCCTTGGCCGCGCGCAGGCCGTCGTCTGGCTCGCCGCCATGGCGCTCTTCTACTTCCCCATGGCGGTCTCGGTCTACTTCCTCAATCGCGAGATGCCGCTAGAAGGCGGCCTCTACGTCTGGGCGCGCACAGCCTTCGGTGACACTGGCGGCTTCCTCACCGCATGGAACCTCTGGGCTTACGGCCTCACCGTCTGCGCCACTATCCTCGACGCCATCCCGACCGAGATCTCCTACCTCCTCGGCCCATCCGCAGCCTGGCTCCCGCAGAACCATCTCGCCTCGCTCGCCATCATCTTTACTCTCCTTGCAGCGATCACGCTGGCAGCGCTACGCGGCCTGGCGCTCGGCCGCTGGATTCACAACATCAGCGGCACGTCCATGCTCGCGGTCTTCGTCCTGCTCGTGCTCACCCCGTTCTACGCGATGTTCCGCCACATCCCCATCCACTACGCCCCCCTCGCGCTGGCACTCCCGCAGCGCAACATGTATAACCTTGCCCTTATGGGCCAGATGCTCGGCGCCCTCTGCGGACTTGAATACATTGCTATCCTGGCCGGCGAAGCCAAGTCCGCCGCGCGCAACATCTCGCTCTCAGTCGTCATCGCGTCTCCCATCATCTGCGCCATGTTCATCCTCGGCACCGGCGCCGTGCTCGCCTTCCACAACCTTCATCCGCAGACTCCCATCGACTTCATCGCGCCTATCCCGCAGACCCTCCGCTTCGCCTTTGGCAACCGCGGATTCGGCAATCTTCTCGCCACCGCAGCCATCCTCCTCGTGCAGATGCGCCTGCTCGGAGCCACCAGCTACCTCTTCACCGGCGTCACCCGCCTGCCCATGACCGCCGGCTGGGACCACCTCATCCCGGCCTGGTTCGCGCGCCTCTCCAAACGCAACCAGACTCCCGTCAACTCCATTGTCAGCTCATCCGCAATCATCGCGATCCTGATCATTCTCGGCAGCATCGGCGTCAAAGCCGCGGAAGCCTTCCAGGTCCTCACCAACGCATCCACCGAGCTCTACGCCCTCGCCTACCTCGCCATGTTCGCCATCCCGCTCGTCGGCGCCAAGGCTCTGCGCAAGCGCTTGCCCACCTGGGTCGCGGTCACCTCGGCCGTAGGCTTCGCCTTCACCGTCTTCTCCTTCCTCCTCGAAGCCTATCCCTTCGTGGAGGTCGTCAACGCCCGCGCCTACGCCGCGAAGATTCTCGGCACCACGCTCTTCACCAACCTCATCGGCATTGCCTTCTACGTCTCGCGCCGCCGCAAACCCGCACACTCAAAGTCGCAACGTGAGGAAGAACCCGCAATCATCCAATAGGCATTCAGCTCAAAGCTCACAGCTTCCAGGCTCATAGCTCTCGAAGAATCGCCCTTCCCCAATCAGCCACCTAGGGCCAAGGCGCCACATGCTTCTTCAACTCCTCCAGCGAATAAAACGTCCCCCGCCAAACCACCCCACCCTGTCTCAGCGTCGTCACCATCGACCGCACCATCACCAAACAAAACACGCCCGCAGCAAACGGAGCCGCCAGCACATTCCACACACTCAACCCCGAGTGCCGCTGCAACACGCCGTAAGCCAGAGCCATCGATGCAATCGTAACTAATCCAGCTCCATGGAATCCCGGCAGCCAAACCCATAAGAACGGCAGCACGCAAAACCCCACCAGCCACGCGCACCCACCCAGCAAAAACCCCACCCTGAACTGCGCCGCCGCAAACACGTTCTTCATCATCACCCCCATCAACCCCGGCACCCCCGCCGCCCAGTGAATCGACACCAGCCCCCGCCCAAACACCAGCCGCTGTCGCAACCCCGCCTTCTTCACCCGCCGCGCAATTCCGAGGTCCTCGACCACCTCCATGCGCAGCGCCTCATACCCGCCGACGGCCTCATACGCCGAGCGCCGCAGCATATTGAACGCGCCAATCCCCACCGCATCGCGCTTCGCCTTCGGATCCGCGACCTTCCACGGCCGCGCCGCCCAAACCCCGAACATCTGGAAAAACGCCAACAGCGCCGCCTCGTCCCAGCGCTTGATAATCGTCGTCGGCGCCAACACCAGGTGGTCCGCTTCCAACTCCATCGCCGCAGCCAACGCCAGCCGCAGTGACGAAGGCGCAAACACCACATCCGCATCCGTAAACAGCAGAAAATCCGTCGCACACTCGCGCGCCGCAACCGCCATCGCATGGGTCTTTCCCAGCCACTCCGCCGGCAGTTCCGTCACATGCACCACGCGCAGCCGCTCCGGCCACTCCGCCGCCATCGCATCCATCATCGCGCCCGTCGCATCCGTGCTGCGGTCGTCCACCGCGACCACCCGCACCCCGGCATAATCCTGCCGAACCAGCGACTCCAGGCACGCGCGAATATCCTTCGCCTCGTTCCTCGCCGGCACAATCACCGTGAGCGTCGAAGCCCCCGCCGGCCCGCGCGCCAAATCTCCACGCGCGAGATCCGGAATCCGCGGCACACCCAAAACAGCATCGGCCGCACGCCATGCCCACGCCGCCGCCACACCCCACGCAGCCACCCTCGCCGCTACCTGTGCCGCCAACCGCACCGAGATTTGATCCCCCAGGAGCACCTGCTCTAGGGTCTCACCTCCCAGCTCTCCGCGAGCAGCCAGTCCAGCACCGGCCCGCGCAATCCCGCCGCAAACAGGTCCGCCTCTTCTTCCCGCCGCCGTTTCAGCCCTGTGTCCGTGGGCCACAGTCGCTTCATTGCCCGAATCTGGTCCGGAATCTGATCGAACAACTTCCCCGCCATCAGGGCCTTGATGTTCCGCATCTCGACAAAATTCGGCCCCTGCTTCGCAAAGCTGGCACCACGGTTATAGACCAGCGAAACCAGCGCTCCCAGGCTCTCGGGCGAAAGATCCCCCGTATTCGGCAGCGCACCCTCGGTCTCCCCCACTGTGCGCGGCTGCGACTGCTCCCGATACTCCGTGATCGCCTCGTTCCAGCACACCCGCACCCCGGCCACGCTGTCCAGCGCCGCCTGCGCCGCAGCTCCCCGCAACCCCAGCACCGGCGTCAACGCCGCCAGCCGCCCAGCATCCAGGTACGGCGTCCAGTCCTCTTCAAAGTCCGCCTGCGATACCCACCCCAGGTCATATCCGATTCCGATCGTCACCCCAGACTGATGCTGCGGCCACGTCGGCTGCTGCAAACACGCCGTATAGTGCGCCTCGCTCGAAACCTCAAACGACACGATCAGGTCCGTCGCCGATTGCGAGATCGGCGTCGACGACTTCGGTGGTCTCATAGACTCTTACCCCTCCGCGACTCCAAGGAACGCGCTGAGTATAGTCAATCGCCGACCGGGCCAGACAACTTAATCCGCTTGCAGTTCCGTTTTGGAACTCCGCGCCCCCAGGAACAGCAGCCCTCCCGCAACCACCAGCGTCACCAGCGTTAGGCCCAGGCCCTTCCCCAGCGTCGAGTGGTCGGACACCATCCCAATCAGCTTCGGCGAAGGCGTATCCCCCAGCGCATGAATCAGAAAAAGCTCAATCGCAATCGCGCTCGACCGTACCGCCGCCGGTACCGCATTCACGATCGCCGCATTCAGCGGCCCCGTCCCCAGGAAGATCAGGAACATCGCCACCGCCAGCGCCGGCAGCATCGTCGAACGCGGCCCAAAGAAGCACACCACGGCCGGCGGCACCGCCAGCAGCGCCGACCAAGCCGAGACCAGGTACAGCGCATTCGGATTCGTCTTCATCCAACGCTGTGCAATGATCCCGCCTACGGCAGTGCCACCCAGCCCACACCCCGCCGTAATCGCTCCCAGCGTAATCCCCACCGAACTCGGCGAGAACCCCGACCGCTGCAGAAACGACGGCATCCACGCCGAAATCCCACCCATCGAAAACGTCACCATCGCCATCCCCAGCGACGCAAACATGTATCGCCCGTTCCGCAGCAACTGACCCACACTCGCCAGAAACGCGCCGATCCCCGCGCTCTTCGGCTCCTCCGCCTTCTCCGCCGCCGAATCCGTCCCGCCCCGCTGCGGCTCCCGCATCAGCAGCAGAATCAGCACCGCAATCGTCATCCCCGGCACCGCCGAAACATAGAACGGCATGCGCCACCCGTACTTGCTTCCCACCAGCTCCCCAATCAGATACCCGATCGCCGCGCCCACCGGAATGGCAGTGTAAAAGATCGTCAGAATGCGGTTCCGCTGCTCCTCCGGGTAGAAGTCCGCCAGCAAGGCCGGCGCGTAGATCCCCAGCGAAGCCTCCCCGATTCCCAAAATGGCATGACGAAAGAGCAGCGAGTCGAACGCGTGCACCGTCCCCGTCAAAATATTTACCAGCGAGATCACCGCCGCGCACCCCACAATAAGCGGCTTCCGCGGAAAATGGTCGCCCAGCCACCCCGTCAGCGGCGCCGAGATCATATACGTCAAGAAGAAGAAAAACGTAATCGACCCAATCTGCGAATCGCTTACGCCAAACTCCTTCTTCACCAGCTCCTGCACCCCGGGCAGAATGTACCGGTCGATATAGTTCACAAAGTTCAGCGCCGTCAGCAGCACCAGCGCCATCGTCGCCCCGGCTACCGGCGCCGCAAACCGCTTCCCTCGCCCACCCGTCCCGTTCGCATCCATGCTACCGGTGAGCATAGCAGGCTAAGCCCATCTCGTTTGCTGTACCCTTGCCACTCGTGTCGAAACTCATACGGACCAAGGTTTTTTCCGACTGGCTGCTCGCGCTCCGCGATCATCGAGCCCGCGAGATCATCGCCGTTCGACTACGCCGAGTTGAGAACGGCAATCTCGGTCAAGTACGCTCCGTCGGCGAGGGCGTCTCAGAGTTGAAAATTGACTACGGTCCCGGCTATAGGGTGTACTTTACTCGAAGAGACTTCGAGCTCGTCCTGCTCCTCTGCGGCGGCGACAAGAGCTCACAAAGCAGCGATATCGAAGCCGCCAAGTTGTTGGCCAGGCGATTCAAGGAGTCCACCGATGGCGCTTGAAACCTTTCCGTACGATGCCGCCGAGTTCCTCACTGAACCTCAGGATGTATTTTTCTTCCTTGAGGCGGAACTCGAAATGGAAGAGCCCGCCTACTGGCCCGGCGCCATCGCCATCGTCGCCCGCGCCCGTGGCGGATTTCAGATTCTCGCCAAAGAAAGCAGCATCCCTGTTGAGCAACTGACAGCAGCCGCCGACGAATCCACTCCGAGCGATCGCGACCTGATGCTAAAGCTCATGGAATCGTACCGCCCGGCGGGTTCTGACATCTCGCCGGTTACACAGGCTACTCATGCCCATTGAGCCTCGTCCCCCACTCCCACCCTTCACCCTCGAAACCGCGCCCCTCAAAGTCCGCGCCGCCGAAGACGCCTGGAATACCCGCGACCCGCACAAAGTCTCCCTCGCCTACACCCCCGACAGCCGCTGGCGCAATCGCGACCAGTACGTCACCGGCCGCGAAGCTATCGTCCACTTCCTCACCGCCAAGTGGGCCCGCGAGCTCGACTACCGCCTCTGCAAGGAGCTCTGGGGCTTCCGCGAAAACCGCATGGCCGTCCGCTTCGTCTACGAGTCGCACGACGCCGGCGGCCAATGGTGGCGCAGCTTCGGCAACGAGCTCTGGGAGTTCGACGACACCGGCCTCATGCGCCGCCGCGAAGCCAGCATCAACGACCTCGCCATCTCCGAAGCCGACCGCAAACTCCACTGGCCCCAGGGCCCCCGCCCCACCAACCACCCATCCCTCACCGAAATGGGCCTTTGAGATAGCCGCCGAATGACCGTGAGGGTGCAAGAAACCGACATCTACGCGAAGTGGTTAGCCAATCTCAGAGATAACATCGCTCGTGGACGCATTACCCTGCGACTGCTTCGCCTGAGGCACGGTCACCGCGGAGATGCACGCAGCGTAGGAGACGGCATCTTCGAACTGCGCATCTTCCATGGCCCCGGCTAACCGGGTGTACTTTGTAGAGAGAGGTGCCACACGCGTGATCCTGCTTTGTGGCGGAGACAAGAGTACGCAATCCAGAGACATCCGGGTTAGCAAAGGACCTGGCCAGCCGAGTCCAATGGAAGGAAGAACCAGATGATTCCGACACTCAATGAATTTGACCCGGCAGCCTACCTCACCGAGGACGAAAGCATCTGCGCCTTCTTGACCGACGCCCTGGAAGAGGACGATCCGGCTGTCGTTCTGGATGCTCTCGACATGATCGTCGAGGCGATGCGGAGGCAGAACGCAATTGCCCCTGAGAAGATCGCGGAAGTTCACAACCTCCACACCGAGCTCCACCAAGCTAAGACCGTACACTGGCCCAGCATGATGAAACTCATCCGCGCACTCGGACTCAGACTCTCAGCGACCGTATCCCAAACCGAGGGTGCCGCCGCCTAGCTCAACGAACGACGCCACTCGACGTCATCCTGAGCGCAGCGAAGGACCTTTGTATTTCTCCCGAACCACCGCACCCATTTAATTTGCCATTCCGCAGCGAAGCGGAGGAATCCGCGGTTCGAACCTCCGTCAGTCGCCCGAAACAACCGCACCTGAAGGGGCAAACCATCCCCTGGGTGCCCCACCCTCGCGGAGCTAGGGTGGGCCCGGATTCCGCAACCGCCCGTCCCCCGCGGCGCACCCAGCTCTCCCTATCGGTTCCAAACCCGCGGTTCCCGCACCTTCGGCCGGATCACCATCTCACCCTCTCCGAACGGATCGCACCCAGCCACCCAGCGTGAGGGCCCTTTCAAAAGCTCTTCGATCGTCTCCACAAGCTCCGCCTCCCGCCTACTCGCCATCCACAAATTGAATTTCAGAATGCCAAAAGCGCCCAAAGGAATCGCAAGCGCAAGCAGCAACACGCGCCAATCCCCACCCGTCCCGAACAGTAAATGCACCAGCGCAAGAAGACCCATGCACCCCGAGATACCGAAGAAGACGATCAGCGGAACCAGCTGAATCGCCGGCACCACGAACTCTCCGCGAAGCACGGTTCCATCCGGCCCATCGACAAACCGAAGCCGTAGCTGCCGGGCCACCCTCTGGCGAAAGCTCCCATTCTCAAACCAGCATCGATCCGGCCCCACTCGCCCGACCATGCCGGAGCCGCCCCACATCGTCGCCCACCAACTCGGCTCATCCACCGACCGCTTCAGCCGGTCGATCACCTCAGTGCGCGTCAGCCGCGTCCTCAGCTCAACCGGCGTGCGTAAGCCAAAGTCCATAGCCTATCCAACCTCTCACCCAACCGGCGGCTTCGCCCCCTCCGGCCTCGGATACGTCGCAATCACCGTGGTCGAAATTCCACCTCTCGGCCGAAAATCCCCCTTCACCACCGCCCACACCGGGTCCGTTGCCTTCACCACATCGTTCAGCACCTGGTTGACGATATTCTCCTGAAAGATCCCCAGATCGCGATACTCGAACAGATATTCCTTCAGCGACTTCAGCTCCATGCACTCCTTCTTCGGCATGTAGCGGATCGTCAAAACCCCAAAATCCGGCAGCCCGGTCTTCGGGCAGATCGACGTAAACTCCGGGTCGTCGATCAGGATCTCGTACCCGGGAAACTGGTTCTCCCAGACATCGATCGAAGGAAATTGGTGGTCGAGCCCTGAGGCCGCGTGGGTATCGGTATAGCCGGTATTCTGAGTGCGCATTCTTCTATTTTACTAAAAAGAGGGAACAAAGGCGCCCTAGCGCCGGACAGGCGGTACTGCGTACGCCGGAAGCGCTTCGCGCACTCCTCCCGTCGGTCGGCACCAAAACTCTGCTCGCGACCAACGGAAGCGCCACGCGAAGCCCAAAACGGCACGAAGTGCTCGCCGCCCGCGATGAGGGCGCACTTGACCTTGCATCACTGCCGCGGCGGGAAGTGAAACACCACGCCCGAGCTCACCGAATACAGCGGGTAGTTGTGCGAGTAGTTCCCCGTCTCCTGCAACGCGCCATACCCCAGCTCCACCACGCGCCAGTCCAGCACCGGCAGCACCCGCAGGTCCGCCCCCGCAAACACGTGATACTCGATATTTCCCTGCGTCGACACGCCCGGCCGCACCGGATTGCCCGACGAGGTTAGCGTCCCTGCGTTCGTCAGCACGCCATAGTTGCTGCGTGCATAGCCCACCGCACCCTCAACATACGGACGCAGCAGTGAAAATGGGGTGCTGAAACTCGCCTTCACCCCACCCAGCACCGAGTAGAGATGCGTTCCCGCACCCTGCGCGTTCGTCTGCGCTCCCTCGTGGTTGTTCTCGACGACGCCACGCACATCGGCCGTCAGCAGCGCCGGCCCCACCTGCTTCACGTCGTACGAAACCCCTCCGGTAAACCCAATCGGATTCACATCGCTCCGGTAGCTCGTGCAATCGGTCGTCACCGCGCTCGTGCAAGGCGCAGGGCTCAGTGTATTCAACACCGGAGACGTGTTGATTCCGGTCAGATGGTCGAGCGTAACGGTGCCGTAGACGGAAAACTGCGCGTGGGCCGAAGCGGCGGCAAGTGCCAGAACTGGGAGCAGGAAGAGTGCTTTGCGGATCATTCTAAGTAGTCTATCTCGTTAGCCATCGGTTAGGTTCATAGCAAAGGCGCAGCAAACAATCCGCGCAGAAAAAAGGGGTGACTCCCAAAGGACTCACCCCACCTCAAAACGTCACTTCATCCCGCCCCACGCGACGAACCGGAGCGCCAAGCGAAGCCCAAAACCCCACGAAGTGGTGCCTGCCCGGCACAAGGGCGCCCGTCCGGCAGGACAAGCCCCTAGTTTCTACGCCCCAGAGTAGGCTGATCGCTCCCCGAATCCGCCGGATTGTTCGAACCCGACCCGGTCTGCGAGGCCCCCGCGCGCCGCAGCGTCGGTTTATTCCCGTTATCCCTGCCGTTGATCTTGCGCTTGTTCTCCAGCCGTGCCAGCCGTGCCTTCACGTCGTCGAATTCGCTCGTCGTGACCACATAGTCCGGCTTCGGAGGCAGAATCGTCGCAATCTCGTCCTCGGCCGCGTCGATCCGGCTCCCGGTCGCCGGATGGTCGGAAAACGCCTTCGCAAGCGTCCCCGGCTTGTGCTTCTCAAGCGCGTCCAGCTTTTCAAACAGTGTCACAAAGCTCTGCGGATCATACCCGGCCTTGTACATATACTGCACGCCCAGGTAGTCGGCCTCCGCTTCATCCATCCGCGAAAACTTCAGGAACGTCATCGGAATCGCAAGCTGCGACGCCTCGTAGATTCCGTACCCCGTCCAGGTTCCCTCGGTCATGATCATCAGCGGAATCGACCCGATCTCCGCGTACATCAGCTTGGTCTGCTGCCGCGCCGCGTGGTGCGCAATCACGTGCGAGATCTCGTGCGCCATCACCCCGGCCAGCTCAGACTCCTCATCGCACGCCATAATCAGCCCCGAATTCACATAGAAGAATCCGCCCGGCAGCGCCATCGCATTGATCTCGTCCGAATCAATCACCTTGATCGTGAACGGCACCTTTGCATCCGAGTTCTTCACCAGGTTCTGCCCAATCCGGTTCACATACTCCACAATCACCGGGTCCGTCACCAGGTGCGCCGACTTCTCAATCTCCATCGAATACTGCTTCCCGGTGCGAATCTCCCAGTCCGTCGAGAACCAGTTCCCAATCCCGCGTCCGCCGATATTCCGCGTCCCAATCGCGTTTACATCGTCCTCGCTGCCCGGCTTGATATGTGGATTCAAATCCTCACCCGGGCTTGGAATCGAGTCCGCGGGCTTCTTCGCGATGGCCGCCGTCGTGGTCGCATTGCCCTTCGCATCTGTATTCACTGTAGGATCATCCGCCGGCACCGAAAGCGTCCGGCGCCCTGCACTCGCGCTGCTATCGCTCGAAGGCGCAGCCGGCGTGGAACTTGCAGGCGCGGTACTACCAGCCGCAGTACTTGCAGCCGTGGTACTCGCAGCCGTGGTACTTGCAGGCGCAGCCTGCCCCGCGGCCGGCGTCGTTGGCTTCGCAGTAGCCTGCCCTGCTGACGTGCTGGAAGGCGTCTGCGAGGCCGTCGTCGACCCCGGCGCACTGGAAGTCGGACTCGTCGTCTGCCCGTAAACAGCGAAAGGAATCGTAAGAAAGGCGGCTAGGCCAAGCTGCGAGAGACGGGTCATGAGGGGGCTCCTGGGCGAGCCGCTTCCTGCTTCTGGACGCAGCCCTGCATCAAATTAGACGCCTTTTTCCAAAACTTGTCTCGCTCCCACACGCGCAATATCAACAACCCATTCCACAAGAGCCAATCCCAGTCCCAAATCGAGAGTCCCACCACCCATTGGCCGCCCACAGCCGACACCCTCTGTGCCCCTCCGTGCCCTCTGTCCCTCTGTGCTGTCCTTCGCCCTTCGCCAAACCCAGGCCGCCCTACCACGAGCTATACGTCGTCCCCTCGCTCGAAACCTGCTGCGACCCCGAATGCACGTCCCCAATCCCACCCTGCTGCGTCTCATCGATGCTCGTGTAATCCGACACCTGGTCCGGCATCCACGTATCGCTGCGCTGCGTAAACGGATCGACCGGCAGCGCCTTCAGATATCCCGACTGCACCAGATCGTCCAGGCTCTGCGGCGCCTTCTGCTTGTCGTACGTGTACGAATCGATCGCTGTCCGCATCGTGTGCAGGTCTTCCTTCAGCACCGCCTCGCGCGCATGCTTCACGTTCGCAGTAAACGAAGGAATCGCAATCGCCGCCAGAATCGCGATGATCGTCATCACGATCAGCAGCTCCAGCAGCGTAAAGCCGCCCTCGCTTCCAAACCGACCCCGAGTTTTCGCTGCTCTCACCATGTGTTGTACTTCGTCCCATCCAGAGCCGTTCCCGTACTCTTCGAGTGCACGTCGAACACCGACTGCCCGCCCCACGACGACGCATCCGCATCATCCTGGTTCGAGCGCAGATCCCAATCCTTGTTGCCCGTCATCGGGTCCACCGGAATCGCCCGCAGAAACTTCACCTTCGCCGTCAGCGTGTCGACGCCGTTCACCAGCGTCTCCAGATCCGGCGGATAACCGAACGAATCCGCCTTGATCTGGAATCCGCCCTTATCCGCCGCGTCCTTATAGTGGTCGATCGCGTCCCGCATCTCCCACAAATCCGCCCGTAACTCGCGTTCCTTCTCCCGCTTCACCTCAAACCGCGCCACCGGCAGCGCCGCCGAAGCTAGAATCCCCAGCACGGTAATCGCAATCACCAGCTCCACCAGCGTAACCCCACCATCATCGCCCCTTCGAAACCTTCGGGAGCACCGCGCGAAGCCCAAAACAGCCCGAAGGGCTCGCCGCCCGCGATGAGGGCGCCCGTCCGGCAGGACAAAGCGGCTTGGCCCAAACATTCTCATCGCACATGCACAACCGTATTCATCGGAGTCGCCGCAATCGCCAACTGCGCGCTGTTCTTCGCTCCTACTTTGACGAATGAAATCGTCGAATCGCCTGCTCCCACCGCTTTGAATGTCAGCAACGCCACGCTGCCCGAACCGGAGACCCCCGCAGCCTGCGGCGGACGCGTCGCGCCAATCGTCACCACGCCGTTGCCGTCGTCGCGATGCACCACCGTCGCCGGCTTCCCATCCTTCGAAAGAAAATTCCCCGCATCCACATTCTGCAGCTGCAGCACATTCGGATTGAACTGGATCTGCATCGGGAACGACACCAGGTCCTGCCCGTTCTGCACGTTCACCGCCACCTGGAACGAACTCCCCAGCGCCTGAGCGCCGTTCGCTGGCACCAGCGAAATCGCAACCGGCGCAGCAAACCCGCCGTTCGGCGCATCCGCCACCGGTGCCGGAATCGCCGTCGGCAGCTTCGCCGCATTCGCAAACGCCGACCCCGGCCCAACCGAAGGCGGAACCTGCGTCGGCGCATCCATCTGGTTGATGGCCGCCGCCGCCGCGTCCGCCGCATTCGACGGCGCCGCCGAGCCCACCGGCGCATTCAAAATCACCTTGCTCGCCGCCGCAATCCGCACCGGATCGTCATCCCGCCGGAGCTCCACGCTCTGGCTCGTACCCGTATCGATCGCCGCCAGGTTCGCCCGCGTCAGCACCGACTCGCGCACAATATGCGGAATCATCAGGAACACGATCTCGTCTTTCGTCGTCTCCCTGCTCTGCGAGCTGAAAAAATATTTGAAGAATGGCAGCTCCCCCAGGTAAGGCGTACCCGTAACATTCTTCAGGTTCGACTTCTCCACAATCCCCGCCAGGATCGAAGGCTCACCCTCCTTCAACTGGATCACCTGCTCCAGCACCCGCTGCGCGATGATTGGCTCGGTCACACCCGAGCCTTCGGAGACCGACCCATCCTCCTGCGATACCTCCAGCTTCGTCTTCAGCGAAACCTCGCGGTCGAGGTGCACCGTCGGCGTAATGTCGATGTTCACGCCCACGTCCAGGTACGTAAACTGCGTCTGCACTCCGATGCTCGCCACGCCGGTCGAAACGCCCGCGTTGTAGCTGCCCGTCGCAATCGGCACCTTTTCGCCAATCTTCAGCGTCGCCCGCTGTCCATCCGTCGCGCGAATCCGGGGATTCTGCAGCACCCGCGTATCCGAGTCCGTCAGCAGCGCATTCAGCGTGCCGCCCGTCAGCGTCACCGCAAAGTCATTCGAGTTCAGGTGCACCAGGTTCGACAAACTCAGACTATCGGACGTCGTCGAACTGCTCGTCGAAGTCGACGACGTCGAGCTCGAAGTGGTCGAGCTCGTCGGCAGCTGCGGCGTCAATCCAATCGATTGCGGCAGCGTGATGCCCAGGTCGCGCAAACGGTCGCGGTTTACTTCGAGCACCGCCACATCCACCACCACCTCGGGCCGCGCGCGGTCGAAGTCATTGATCAGTTTCTGCGCCAGCAAAAGCTGGTCCGCCGTCGCTCGCATCACGATCGCGTTCTGGCTCGGCACCAGGTAGAGCTTCACCGTCGGGTCCAGCAGCAGCCGCAGCCCGGTCAGAATCTCATTCCCATCATTCGGTTGCGAACTGTTCTGCAGGTAAAACGTCTGCACCGCAAGATCGTCCAGGTCCGTCCGCTTCGTTCTCGAGTTCTGCGCCACGAAGATCGTGTTCTGCGTTACCGGCTTGTAAAACGTGCCGGATACCGTTCCCACAATGCGCAGCGCCTCCGCCAGCGTCACGTTCGTCAAATCGATCGGAATGCGCTTCGACGTGTAATCCGGGTCGAAGATCACGTTCAGACCCGCCAGCTTCCCAATCGCCTGGTAGATGTTCTTCACATCCTCCACCATGTGCAGCGTAATCGGGTCGTTCGACACCGGCTTCAACTGGATCGGACCCGCAATCGTCGCTATCTCCTGCTGAACCTTGTGCTCCTGCGAGAGCTCCTGCTGCGCCGCCGCGGCCGCCGGCCCCGTCAGCGTCGGCGCCGGCTGATCGCGCTGCGTGATCATAATCTCCTGCGCCGCCGCCTGGTTCGATGGGTCGATCTCACGCGCCCGCAGAAACTGCTCCATGGCGCCGTTCCAGTCGCCGTTCTGCCGCAGCACCCGCCCGCGATCCACGTGCTGCACCGCCGCCAGAAAGCGCAGACGGTCGAAGTGCTCTTCATACCGCAACTCGCTGGGCTTCTTGCCGTGCGCCTTCTTGTAATCTTCGTACGCCGTGTCGTAGTCCTGCCGCGCCTCGGCGTCCGCCCCGCGTTTGTCCCACGTCGACGCCGACTGCGCATTCGCGCGCTGCAAGCCGCCCACCCCCAGCATCAGAATGCCGGCTGAAAGCCAGGGTAGCGTCCGCATCGCACACGACGCCGGATCAAACGCGGGAAGGGTCCGTTGCACGTTCTTACGAGAGAGGAAAAGCCCACGGCTCATGCGGTTTCGGTTCGCTTTCTGTCGGTGCTTGAGAGTCCCAGCCACACCAACTCCAGCGCCCTGGGCGCATGACACTTCAGCGGACTGTTTGTTTGCTTGTCGGTCAGTTGCACAAGAAGGCGCGAGAGCCTGCGGCTCTGGCGAGTATACCATTCGGGTCACAGTCAGCCTCTCAAGGGAACCACAGCGCGCATCGGCCAACGTCCACGGACCCTAACCTCGAATCTCACAGCACCGGCACGGTTTAGACGCCCCACAACGGATAGGGTGAGACCGCCTTCCTATCCCGGCCCCCGCACCCTCCGTGCCCCATGCATCGCAGCCTCTTCGCGATGCGTGGGTCCGCCACCAACCCCCATCCGTGCCCCATGCATCGCAGCCTCTTCGCGATGCGTGGGTCCGCCACCAACCGCCATTCACCTCATGTTAAACTAGGAGATTCGGAGAGCCCTCATGGCACGCGGTATGCAAACAACCACGCCCACCCAAACCGCCAAACCCGTGGTCAAGGAGAAGGACCGCGACCCCGTAGCTGCCGGCAAACGCGACGCCGCCTTCAACCGCTCCGCCAGCTTCAACTACTTCCTCACCGACAAGTACGAGACCGGCATCGCCCTCCGCGGCACCGAGGTCAAATCCATCCGCGAAGGCAAAGCCAATCTCAAGGACGCCTACGGCATCCTCAAGGACGGCGAGCTCTTCCTCCTCAACGCCCACATCGGCCCGTTCTCCCACGGCAACGCCATGAATCACGAATCGCTGCGCACCCGCAAGCTCCTCGTCCACAAGCAGGAGCTGCGCCAGCTCGAAGCCGCCACCCGCCAGAAGGGCTTCACCCTCATCCCCGTGCGCCTCTACTTCCGCCACGGCCGCGTCAAGTGCGAGCTCGCCCTCGCCAAGGGCAAGCAGGAGTACGACAAGCGCGCCACCGAGAAAAAACGCGAAGCCGACAACGAAGCCAAAGCCGCCATAGCCCGCAGCCAGCGCCGCTAACCAGCTCCCAAAAACAAGCTCACAACTCTCAGCCATCAAGCTGTAAGCTCTCGAAAACAAGCTGTCAGCTCCAAGCTTTCAAGCTGTTAGCTCTCGAAAACAAGCTGTCAGCTCCAAGCTTTCAAGCTGTCAGCTCTCGAAAACAAGCTGTCAGCTCCAAGCTTTCAAGCTGTTAGCTCTCGAATAAAAAGAAATCTCATCCAGAACCCCGCAAAAACACCAGCAAATCCGCATGTCAAGCCCCAACCTCACCTAAACCACTCATTTCAAAAAACTTACCCGTGTCACATTCACCCCTGCAAAGGCCTATAATAGAACTAGAAGACAAAAAGGGAAAAAGCCCCGCGCACCCGCAGCGGGGCTTTTTTCTACCTCGCGAACCGCAGTCTAACCCGTTTCCTATCAACGACTTCCAGTAACCCCTTTGTTTGCAATATTTAGGCTGTAACTCTAATGTTTGCAATATTTTACCGAATCCGGGGGGAGGGGGGGTCCATCCCGTCGCCCACTAACCACACGCTCACCACCCTCAAGTAGGATAAAACCCATGAACACGACTCTCATCTTCCAGGACGCAGCCACCGTCACCACGGGACTCCTCACCGTCTTCGCGGTCGACCTCGCAGCCGGTAAAGAGAGCGACCCGCATCCGGTTCTCCTCAACACCTCCGACGCAGTCGCCAGTGCAGCCGAAAAGTTCCTCGCCTCCGGAGAGTTCAAAGCGGGTCTCTGCGAAACGCTGCTCCTGCACGCGCCCTCCAATCTCAAAGCCGAACGACTCCTCATCGTCGGCCTCGGCAAAGCCAAAAAGCTCTCCATCAACGAAGTCCGCAAAGGCGCCGGAGCCGCAGTCCGCTTCGCCAAACCACGCGGCATCCGCGACGTCTCCATCATCTTCCCCGAAGACCACGCGCTCTCCGATGAACACCTCGAATCCCTCCCCTGCGACCTCACCGCACGCGCCCTCGTCGAAGGCGGAGAGATTGCAGAACCCGACTGGGACACCTACAAATCCGACCGCAAGGACCTGAGTGTCTGGGCGCTCCGCATCGTCGCCCACCAGAACGAACGCAAGACCAATGACGAGATCCGTCAGGGCTTTGAAGAAGGTCTCATCATCGCCTCCGCCCAGAACTTCGCCCGCGGCCTCGTCAACGAACCCGGAAACGTGCTCACCCCCACCGTTCTCGCCCAGCGCGCCCAATGGATGTGCGGTGAGGTCGGCCTCACCTGCGAGGTCTACTCCACCGAGAAACTCCAGGAACTCGGCATGGGAGCCTTCGCCGCCGTCGCCCAGGGCTCAGCCGAGCCGCCCGCTCTCATCGTCATGACCTACACCCCCGAAGCCGGTGTCCAACCCGACGCCCCCGTTCTCGGCCTCGTCGGCAAAGGCATCACCTTCGACACCGGCGGCATCTCCATCAAGCCCGCTGACAACATGGAGAAGATGAAGTACGACATGGCCGGAGCCGCCGCCATGATCGGCGCCATGCGCGCTATCGCCGGTCTCAAGCCCACCGTCAAGGTCATCAGCGTCATCTGTTCCGCCGAAAACATGCCCGACGGCAAAGCTTACAAACCCGGCGATGTCGTAAAAACCATGTCCGGCAAGACCATCGAGATCATCAACACCGACGCCGAAGGCCGCCTCGTCCTTGCAGATGGCCTCCACTACGCCAAGACCCTCGGCTGCACCCACCTCATCAACGCCGCCACCCTCACCGGCGCCTGCGTCGTCGCGCTCGGCTACCTCAACGCCGGCGTCTTCTCCAACAACGACGAGATCTGGGCCCAGTTTCTCGGCGGTCTCCACCAGTCAGGCGAAGGCTTCTGGCGCCTTCCCTGCACTGACGACTATAAGGACGGCATCAAGTCGCTGATCGCCGACATGGTCAACGCTGGCAGTCGGGCCGGCGGCGCCATCAACGCCGCCATGCTCCTCAAGGAGTTCGCCGGCGATACCCCCTGGCTGCACCTCGACATCGCCGGCTGCGCCTGGAACGAAGAAGTCAAACCCTGGCTGCCTAAAGGCCCCACCGGCGTCGCCGTCCGCTCCATCGTCGAGTGGGTCCGCAGCTACTAAGAGCAGTTGTAAGTTATAGGTTCTCAATTCTCAGCGAAACAACGGCCCGCCTCAATACCGGCGGGCCGCGATGCTTTCCATACAACTTACTACCAGCTTACGCGTGCTGCGGTACCTGCGAAAAAGCTTCCACAATCTGCTTGTTGAACGCAGGCAGATCGTCAGGCTTCCGGCTCGTCGTCAGGTTTCCATCCACCACAACTTCCTTGTCCACCCAACGCGCACCAGCATTCAACAGGTCGGTCCGCAGCGAAGGCCACGAGGTCATCGTGCGCCCTTCCACCACGTCAGCTTCAATCAACGTCCAGCCCGCATGACAGATCGCGCTGACTGGCTTCTCCGCCGTGAAGAAGCTCTTCACAAATCCGACTGCGTCCACATTCTGCCGCAGATGGTCTGGATTCATCACTCCGCCCGGCAGGTGCAGCGCGTCGTAATTGCTCGCATCCGCTTCGGTAAGCTTCACGTCCACATCGACCTTCTTGCCCCAGTCCGTCATATCCCAAGCCTTGATCGACCCGTCCTTGATCCCAGCCTCTGGGGCGATCACATCCACCTGCGCTCCAGCATCCTCAAGCGCCTTTTTCGGCTTCGTCAGCTCGACTTCTTCAAAGCCCTCGGTTGCTAGAATCGCAATCCGTTTTCCGCTCAGCGGTCCATCCTGCTTCTTATCGTTTCCAAAAATTGCCATCCCTTGCTCCTTCTCGGCCGTCGTCGGCCGCATACAGTGCATCCGATTCTGTTCGCAGGCTCTGCCGTTGCCCCTCATCCGATTCCCCAACGCAGGCTTGAGACGAAGCTCGAAATATTTTCAAGAAAAAGTCTAGTATGTCTTCCAAACGACAGAAGACCAGCACGGTTTAGTCCCACCATGGACGAACGGGCCCCCAGAAAAGCTTTTGGAGAAGCATATGAGCGCACACATTCTGTTTTACGGAACGTACCCGCTGCTGCTTGAGACCCACAAAGCCATTCTTCAGCGGTCAGGTTTCACCGTAACTAAAGCCGACTCGCTCGCCAAATATCACGCCCTGCTCGACCGCGAGAACGTCGACCTCTGCATCTTCTGCTCCAGCCTCACCCCAGAAGAGTGCGACGAGGCCATCTTGGCCCTCAGCAGCCTGCATCCAGAGACCCCATACATGATTCTTTCGCCGAGTGTTCCCCAAAGGTCCACCGTCTCGAAACGATCGACGATCAACTGTCTAGCCGGCCCCGAGTTTCTCCTCACCCGCGTCCGCGAATCGCTCCCCGCGCTGGCTCACGCCTGACTACATTACCGCCGGAGCCTCAATCCCGAGGTAGCCCAGCGCGCGGACGAGCTCCCGTTTCGCCACCGCAGCCGTTGCCAGCAGCAGAGCCCGCCTGGTCGCGTCCTGCTCGTTCAAGATGTGGTGCCGATGGTAGAAATTATTGAACTGCTGCGCCAGCTGGAACGCGAACTTCGTCAGCAGCGCCGGCTCCGCTGAAGAGATCGTCTGCTCCAGCAAAACCGTCAGCCGCGAAGCCGCAAGCCACGTCTCCCAAAGGCTTGTGCCTTCTTCGGTCGCGAGCAGCGGCCCAAGCTTCTCCGCCGACGGAATCGCCGCCAGCGCCTCTGCCTCCGTCACCCCGGCCTTGCGGAAGATGTTGGCCGCCCGCACGATCGCGTACTGCACATACGGCCCGGTTTCGCCCTCGAACGACAGCGCATCCTTGAAGTCGAACGCGATGATCGTGTTCCGGTTGAACCGCAGCATAAAGTAACGCAACGCACCCACGGCAATCTGCTTCGCTGTCGTCAACCGCTCCGCATCTTCAATTTCAGGGTGCCGCGAATCGACCTCGCTCTTGGCCGCGGTAATCAGCTTGTCCAGCAGATCGTCCGCCTTCACGCCGAGCCCTTTGCGCCCTGAAACCTCGATAAACGGCTTCGCCTTGTCTTCGTCCGAGATCGTGTAACCCAGCTCCAGCGCGCACCGCGGTGTCAGCGCCACCTTCTCATACGAAAAATGCGTGTAGCGATCCGCAGCGTCCTCGTAGCCCATTCCGCGCAGCGCCGCAATCACGTTATTCTGCGGATCCGACTGCGACGAATCGATCACGTTGTAGATCGCATCCGCCTTCGCAAACACCGGATGGCTCGCGTCGTCCTCGCTCGCATTTCCGGTGGAACTCCAGCACGTATGCGTCGGATACTCGTGGAACTTCTCATAGTAGAAGTCCTTCGTCAGCAGCCCGAACTTCCAAAGGTGATACGCAATGTCCTTGCCCACATACGTCACGGTCCCGTTCGACCGCACGATCACCTTCGCCTCTTCATCCGGCCCTGCCTCGTCCCGCTTGTCCGGTTCCGAACCAGCCCGCCGCATCACCCAGCAGCCCTTGTTCTTGCCCTCGGTCTCCAGGTACAGCACGCCCTTTTCGATCATCAGCGCGCGCGCCGCGTCCCAGAAGTGCAGCGACAGGATCTCCGATTCGCGCGGCAGAAAGTCGTATTCGATGCCGAGCCGCTGCATCGTCTCCAGGTGCCGCCGCAGCACGCAGGTCGAGATAATCCCCGCAATCTGCGCCGTGTCGCCCTCGCCGGTCTCGAGCGCGTGCAGCGTGTCCAGCCGAACCTTCTTCCGCGCTGCCAACTCTTCCGCCGCAACGCCCGGCTCGACATACCACTGCGAAACCCGCGCATACAGGTCCCAGCAGAAGTAGTCGATCAGCGCATTCGTCTCATAGATCTCATCCACCTTCTCGCGCACACCATCCAGCGACAGCCCGAGCAGATGCTGAAAGCCGACCACCACATCCGCCACCTGCACGCCGGTGTTGTCGATGTAGTTCTGCACGCCGATCGCCCAGCCGGTCTTGTACTCGTCCTTGCGCAGCAGCCGCGCGAAGGTATCGCCGAGAATTGCATTGCGAAGATGCCCGATGTGCGCCGCCTTGTTCGGGTTGATGCTGGTATGCTCGATCAGCCGAAATCCCGGCCCGCCCACATCCGCGTGCTCGTCCTTCGCCAGCCGCAGCACCATCGCCGCGCGGTCGAGCTTCACATTCAGATAGCCCGCGCCCGCAACCTCCACGCTGGCAACTCCCGGCAGGTTCGGCAGGTCTTCCGTCAGCGCCGCCTGCAGCTCGGTTGCAATCGCCCGCGGCGCCTTGCGCAGCCGCTTCGCCAGCTCAAACGCCACCGGCAGCGCGAGCTCTCCCATCGCCACCGAAGGCGGCTGCTCCACCGCAAGCTGCGCAAGCGTAATCCCGTACTTCTGGTCAAGAACGGCCTGAATCCGGCCAAGAAGCGTCTGCTGAATCGTCCTGTACATAAGTATCCAGTTTACCTTCCCAGCTACGATAGGAACGACCGGCGAAACCGTCCGCACCAGTTCCAGGAACTATCCTGGGTGCCCCACCCTCGCGGAGCTAGGGTGGGATGCAGCATCATGACGGCACAAGGACTCTCAACTTGCCTCAACGAAACAGCCCTTTAGCCTCGCTCCTCACTATCACGTTCCTCACCGTGCTGGCCTTCGCTATCGCGGGCTACCATCCCTTCGTCGAAGACGGCGGAGTCTACGCCGCAGGAATAGAAAGACTCCTCAATCCCGCGCTCTTCCCCACCTGGACCGCCTTCGTCACCGAGCATCTGCGCTTCTCGCTCTTCGCGCCGCTCGTGGCCGCGCTCGTCCGCCTCACGCATCTCCCGCTCACGTGGACGCTCCTGCTCCTCTACGTGTTCAGCATCTGGCTGACCCTCTACGCCGCCTGGCTGCTGGCAGTTCGCCTCACTGAAAGCACAACCGCAAGGCTGGCAGCCGTCACCCTCCTCGCCTGCTGGCTGACGCTCCCCATCGCCGGCACGTCGCTGATGCTGATGGACCCCTACGTCACCGCGCGCAGCTTCACCACGCCGCTCACCTTGTTCGCCCTCGCGTGGGCACTTGACGCCCTAGCGGGCCGCCGCACTGCGTGGCTCTTCTGCACGCTTGCCATCGCGGCCGCGACGCTTCTGCACCCGCTCATGGCCGGCTACGCGCTCGCCGCGGTCTTGTGCCTCGCGGCTGTTCACACGAAGAAGCTCTGGCCGCCGCTCTCACTTCTGTCGCTGGCGCTCTCAACCGCCGCCATCCTGCAGGCAAACGCGCCGCTCGAATCCGCAACCTACCTCCGCATCGCGCTCACCCGCTACTACTGGTTCCTCTCGCAATGGCATTGGTATGAGCTCCTGGGCCTCATCGCTCCACTCGCCATCCTGCTCGCACTCGCGAACCTGGGTGCCCCATCCTTCGCGCCTTTGCTTCACGCGAAGGGTGGAGTCCGGAGCGCCGACAACCTCCGAAGCTCCACCACAAACCTTGCCGCAAGCACCGCCCAAGCCGCCATCCTGCTCGGTGCCATTGCCCTCACCATCGCACTGCTCTTCGCACATGAGTCCTACCCAACCCACCTCGTAGCCCGCCTTCAACCCCTTCGCGCCTTCCAGATCGTCTACGAGCTGATGATCCTGCTGCTGGGCGCATGGCTCGGACGGAACATCCTCAAACAGCACCCGTGGCGATGGGCGATCTTCCTCGCGCTCCTCGCGCCGCCCATGTTCTACGCCCAGCGCAGCACCTTCCCCAACTCCGCGCACATCGAGTGGCCGAACGCCAAGCCGGCCAACCCCTGGCAGCAAGCCTTCCTCTGGGTTCGCGCGAACACTCCCACGAACGCGCTCTTCGCGCTCGACGCCCACTACATCACCGAGGGCAAACACGAGGACGCGCAATGCTTCCGCGCCATCGCCCAGCGCAGCGCCCTGCCCGACTACTCAAAGGACGGCGGCGAAGCCTCGATCACGCCTGCACTCACGAGCCAATGGGCAATCGGGCAAGCCGCCCAGACGAACCTTGAGACCGAACCTGATAACACCCGTGAGGCCAGACTCAAACCACTCGGAGTAACCTGGGCCGTGCTCGAAGCGACCAGCCCGACAGCGTGGTCCTGCCCCTACCAGAACCCCACCGTCAAAGTCTGCCGCCTGCCCTGATCCTAGTTCCCCGTCGGCTTCGTGACTACGCTCACCGCCGCCGGTGCAGTCGCCGCATGCGTCAGCACAATCGTCTCCTGGTCCTTCGTCTCCAGCTTCCCGTAGAAGGTCTTGAGGTCGCCGTACTCCGTTGGCAGGAAGATTGGGATACCCACCGTAAGATTCCGGTAGCTGATGACGGAGGTGGGGGTCTTCACCGACTTCATATCGAACAGACCTAAATTCGACATCTTGTCGACCTCTGCGTCCGGTGCCGACTCGACCGCGATCCCATCCGGCAGCTTGAACCGTACTGCGTCCTGGTCGTACCGCGCATAGTGCAGGTCGACCGCAATCTCACGCTTCGGCTCGGAAAAGCGCGGCTTCTCGTTCGCCATGAAGATATCCGCGGGCACCAGGAGCCGTTTGCCCGTCGACGACCCGACTGCGCCCTTGATCGCGTACTTCACCTTCAGCGGGTGGTCGAAGTCCGTCAGGTTTTCGATGCCCGTCACCTTCACGTCCATGCCGCCCGGCAGCAGCTTCTCCATCGAGCTCTTCAGCTCCTCGTTCAGGTTGGTTTCGTCACTGGTCAGCGCCACCTGTCGCCAGCGCAGCGCGGGATCTCCCTCGTAGCTCACCGTCACCGGTCCTTCTACTTCGCCGTGCTCATCCAGCTTCAGGTCGGCCAGCCGCGTGGTGTGCGCCGTCTTGTACGGTTCCCCCGGTGTCGTCGCCAGCGCCGTCCCCGTATCCGTCTGGCGGATGCCACCGGAGTACGCATGCCTCCACGAAAGATGCTCGGGCTCACAGTAGCGCTCGCCGGGATCGAAGAACACGTCCTTGCCGCCGATGTTCACGATCGCTACATCCGCATCAATCTGCCGCAGGCTCATGTACGAGTCCAGAAACAGCCTCTCGTTGCGATCCGCCACGCCCATCGCGTACGCCTTCAGCCCTACCGAGCGCGCCATCGCAACGAAGAGCAGCGTCAACTGGTCGCTGCTGCCGCGCTCCCGCTTCAGGGTATCCTCCGACGTCTTCACCTCCCGCAGGCCGGCGGCCTTATCCTCCTGGCTGGTGTGTTCGCGGGTAAAGTCGGTGTTGTCCATCTTCATCACCGCCGCATACAGCTTGCGGGCCTTCTGGTCGTCGGTGTCGGTCGGCGCAACCAGCGACTTCGCGTAGTCCGTCACCTTGCTGCTCGGCCCGATGAACTTGTCGGCGTTCTTCGACCACTGCTTGCCCGTTGACGTCCAGTACTCCTGCACGGAGTCGTAGTGCGTGTAGTAAAACCAAACCCGGTAGCTGAGGCTGTGCACCGGAGGCGCATCCTCTTCCGCCGGCATCGGCGGAATGTCATGCACGGTCAGTTCGAACTGAATGCCGCCCGTGATCAGCGCAGTCTGCTGCAGCTGCGCACCGGCAGGAAGGATCGGCGACCAGGCGATGCGGCCAGAGATAATCTCACCCTTTTCGTTGACGAGATCGTGCTGCGTGGGACGCCAGCGGAAGTGCGCCTTCCGCGTGAACAGATCGGCCTGCACATCCCACAGTGGCTCCTCGAACAGGTTGTCGTCCAGGCGATACTGGTACTTGTACTCGATGATGCTTCCAACCTCAACCGACGGCAGCGTAAACACCTTCGCCTTGATCTTGTAGCCGCCGGTCTTCTCGATCAGCTTCTCGTAGGGCTTGCCGGTCAACGGGATCACCGTGCCATCCGGATGAATGGTCCGGCCTTCGATCTCATCCATCGACGTGGCGCCGTCCGTACTGTTGAACGGCAGCTCGACATTGGCGTACTCCTTGCCCTTGTCCGTCAAAATCTTGATGCGGTAGTAAAAGCTGTGCGCATGCATGGCGTCATCGGTCGATTCATCCTTGTCGAGGATGACCGCCGCCGCGCCCGGAACCTCTTTGATCGAGGTCATCGAAAGCTCTTCGGGCGTCGGCGCAATCCACTTCTGGCCGAACGCAACCGTGGAGACCATGGGCAGGCATAACGCAGCGGAAATGGCAAAAGGCAGAGACTTCAGTGGGACGTTCTTCACGGCTGTATCCTCATCTTTTTGTTCAACTGGCTTCTTCGTGCGAACCCGTTCTACTCCAGACCTGTCGATTCCGTTTGCCACACGAGGTTTGGGGCAAGAGAGTTACTGCTTCTTCTTCAATACCGCGCGCGTTTGTTCATCGGCGGCAATCGTCTCCGCCAGCTTGCGCACCTCGGCGTACTTGCTCGCCGGCAGCGTCACCTGCCGCACCGTATACGTCCGCGTGTAGTGCAGCGAGTTGCCGCTTACCTCGGTTGAGCTCTCGTACGCCGCAAACCCCACGTCCAGCTTTACCGGCTCCGGCACCTCGTCGGTCACGTAGCCATCCGGCAACTGGATCGTGAAGTCGTCCTTCTCCTGCATCGTCTGGTCGAGATCGATCGGCACCGCGCGCGGCTCGCTATCCGCCTCCAGGCCCTCGCTGCCAATTACCCGCGGCCGCACCATCAGCAGCGAGCCCGCCGGACGCGCATACCGGTCCGCCGACAAGCTGAAGCTCGTCGTCAGGTCCTTGTTGAACGCCTTTACGTTCTCCACCTTCACGTCCGAGACCGTGAACGACACGAAGTCGCGGCTCAAAGCCTTGTCGAGAAACGTCTTCTGTTCCTTCTCGTCGCCGTTCGTATACAGGTCGCGGCGGTACTCCGAAAGATCGCCAAAGCGCTGCTCGGTATAGGTTCCCTTCAGCGTGCCATCCGCTGCCAGTTGCAGCTGCGCCGTGCGCCGCAGCGTGTTCAGCTCCGGCTTCAGCACGGGAATCTGCACCACCTCGCTGTCCTTGCCTTCGACCAGTACCGCATACCCGCCCTGCAGGTCGTGCTCCAGCTGCCCGAACGCTGTCTTATCCCATGTCGGGTCCACGATCAGGTAGCGATGCCCCGCCTTCGTCGTTACCACGCTGCGCAGCTTCGGCGAGTCATATCCATCCGGAATCCGCACCGCCGCAATCGCGTGATTGCCCCACGAGGACGGCGCCGCCGGATCGACAAACCCCCGCTCCGTATCCACCAGCACCAGCGCCGAGTGAATCCCCACTGTCGAGAGCATCGCGCTCAGCAAAGTCGATTTATCCTTGCAGTCGCCGTACCCGTTGCGGAAGATATCCGCCGCCGGATGCGGCTGGTTGCCGCCGATTCCCTTTTCGATCACGAAGTAGCGAATCTGCTTCTGCACAAACTCCGCAACCGCCTCGGTCTTGTCGTAGAAGTCCGTCTTGCCCGCGGTCAACGCCGCGGCCTTCGCAGCAATCTCCGGCGTCGGTGCCATCCGGTCTCGCGCCAGCTGGTCGAACCACTCGCCCACTCCGCGCCAGGTACCCAGGTCCGCGTCGCCCGCCGGCGCGTAGTGCACGATCAACCGTCCTTCGAGCGCGCCCAAGCTCGGCGCCATCGGCACCCGGTGTAGGTCGATCGCCGGCGTATTGTCGAACGCCCAAAGGTAGCGCTGGTGCTCCAGGTCCACCGTCTTTACCGGCTCGTGGTGCGCCGTCACCGACACATAGGAGTAGTTCGCCGGAAGCTCCAGCGTGAAGCTCTGTTTCACCCGCGGCAAGTTGTCCTGGAAGAACCAGTCCTCCTCGTGCCGGTACGTGGGCATCCGCTGCTCCGTCTCCCACGCTACGATCCCGCCCGGATCGCGGCCCGGCGGGTTCGCCATCTTCATGCGCAGGTCCGCGTAGAAGTTACCGGCGCCGGGATAACCCAGTTCAGCAATCTCGTTGTCCTTCATCTGGTACTCATGCCCGTCGGGCCCGATGCTCCAAACCTTCATCGAGAGCACCTTGCTGTCGTCGTCAAACTCGACATGCGCGATGCCCTCGTCTCGCCCGCTTGGCCGCAGGATCTTAACGACATAGCGATGGTGTTCCACCGCCTTCCCGTCATTCCCCACGGTCAGCGTCGTCTCATCCAGCAGCACCACCGCGTTCGTATCCGCGGGATACGTCCCCAGCGGCTCCGCGGCCGCAGCCTTCACCCAGTCCGGCACCGCATCCTTGCTGCAATACGCCGGAGAAGCCCCTACCGCCACCAAACCGCCAACCAACGCCAACCGACCGAAACGACCGAGAGAACCAGGCAAAACCAAACGCAACATGAGAGCCTTTCTGCTGCACTTCTACTCTTCGAGCAAGCGAAACGGCGCTTCCATGGGAGATCAGGGGCCTTTTCAGTGTCCCTCCCTTATACGAGCAGGATTCAGCCCGCGCAATAACTTTCTTCGGGAATTGCAAAAGGCCTGTCCCCATGAGGGAACAGGCCTTTTCGCACCGTGATGATCAAAGAGTTATGGCACGCGCAGCGGACGGAATCCTTCCACCGGGAACAAGCCCGTCGGATAATCGTCCGAACCAATCTGCGGACGGAACAGGTACCGCACAAAGAAGCCCGCCGTCACCGTGTTGTAGTTGTTCGTGTTGTTCGCCGAAAGGAATCCGCCCGCATACCAGTGATCCGCAATCCGGTACGCGCCCTCGGAGTTGATCGAGTAGTTCCCGCCCGTGTTCGAGTTGTTCGGATACTCGCCGCAGGTGTGGTTCGCAATCGTGGCCGTCGTGCAGTTCAGGCTGGTCGCAAACCCGGTCTGAATTCCGCGGTCCAGCGGGAAAAAAACCTGGCTGTCTTCCTGGAACGTCTGCACGCCCACCGCACCCGCAACCGTGTAGTGGAAGTTGCTGCGGTAGCGCCCGGTAAACGTAATCGGCACCGAGGCCAGGAAGTACGCATCCGGACTGAAGTAGCCGCCCAGCCCGTAGGAAAGCTGCCGTTCTTCCTGCGCATAGTGCATCCCGAACAGCGACAGTCCGACATTCAGCCGGCCGTAACCCGGGAACGTGTGAGCCAGGAAGTACGCGCCCATTGAACCCTCGAACTTGTTGTTCTCAAGCACATGGTAGCCGGTCAGGTCCGCGCCATCCATCGTCACGTAGAAGCCGGCCTTCTCGTCGCCCATGTCGAAGCGCACGCCGCCGCCGGTCGAAACCACGCCGCCCCACACGTTGCCGGCGTACACGTTCGTCGCCGACCCGGGATCGCGCAGACCCGCATACGAAAGCTGCGTCTCGTTGACGGTGTCGCGGCTGGCAAACAGCGTGAAGTGATTGTTCGGGACGCCACAGCGCGCGGCCCGTCACGTTCTCCACCAGGAACTCATACGGCGTGTATCCCAGAGCAAACGCGAAGTTCTTCGCCGTCGCCTGAATCTCACCGCCGATGCCGTTCGCAAACTGCTCGCTCGGGTTATTCACTGCAACCGCGGTGTTGAACGTACCGATCACCGGGCTACCGGTGACGCCCGTATAGTTGCCCACGTTCAGCTGGCCGGAGTTTAGAAACACAGCCCTGGGCACGATCGAGAATCGAACCGCGTTGCCCGCAACATAGGAAGCCTCGACGGTCGTCTCCACATCCGTCAACCGGTCATAACCGACCGTGCCGCTGCGGTACCGTGCACTGCCCGTGCCTCCCACCCAGCCGCTGTACGAAGCTTCCAGCTGGGCCAGGTCGCGCTCCGTCTGCTGCCGCTCCGTCAACGGAACCTGCGGTGCCAGCACGGCGCCCGTGTAGTAGGGACCGCTCAGCGGCGGCAACTGCTTCTCCATCAGGTCGGAGTCGGTTGGCGCGGCCGGCAGAGGGTACGCCGGACCGATCACCGGATACGGCTGGTAGCCCAGCGGCGAACCCACCCCCGGATAGCTCATCGCCGGTCCCTGTTGGGCCTGCACCTGCGTCTCTGCCGGAGCCGCCGCGGGCGCTGCAGCCGGCCGCGATCGGCGCACGCGGGCATGCGTCACCGGCAGCGCGCCGGTTCGCGGCTGCGGATACTGCTGGCCGTAGCTGTCGCCATTCTGCTGCGGCACGGCGGAGGTCGACTCCCCCGGAACCACCGTCTGCGCCGGCTGCGTAAACACCGCGGGCTGGCTTGGCGTGGTGGTCAGCGGGGCAGAATACTGAGCCGGCTCTGTCGCGGGGGTCGCATACTCCTCAACCGGAGGCTTGCTCTGCCCCGTCACCTTGGCCGCGCGCGCCGCTGCCCGCCTGCGCTCCGCAGCCTCGGCGTTTAACTGCGCTCGCGAGGCTGCCGGCACCTTCGCGTTGGGATTGGTCGCATACCGCGCCGTCGGCAGAACGTCCGTCACCTCGGGCTGCTTGATCTGCCGTGTCGGAGGCGTCGCGCCCAGCTGCACGCTGGTCGTCGGAGGCGGCACATACGGCACGTACGGACCGTATACCACGTTGTTCGTCGCCGGAGCAGCGCCCTGCGCGGGAGCCGCCTGTCCGGCAGGCTTCGCCGTCAGCGGACGCGAAGGCTGCGCCACCTGCGGCTGCCCGGCCTGCTGCGCGGCATTCCGCTTCGACGGCGGAACATAGGGCACATACGGTCCATACACCACGTTGTTTGTAGCCGGTGCTGTACTTTGCTGGGCAGTATTCTGCTGCGTTCCTGGCTGCGCGACCTGCGGCTGTTGCGTCTGCTGCGGCGCGAACCCAGCCGCGCCATCGCCGGCCGGCGCGAACGCCGACGCCGCGCCCATCGTAGGCATCTCCAGCGCGGCCAGAAGAACCTGCGGCGCGTCCGCCGCCATCACAGCCCGCCGGTAAGCGGCCTGCTCGGTAAGTCGAACGATCTGCTGATGCTGAAAGCTGGCAGGCGAGAGCAAGGGCGATTCCTCCTGCATTTCCAATGCGGCAAGCTGGTTGGCTGCCTCTGATCCCGCACTGGTCGCCGGCTCAATCACCGACGACTGCGGGGGAACGTAATCCTTCAACTTCGGCTGCGTGTTTGGCAGCGACCGGCCCGCTGGGCTCTGCGAAGGCATCGTCGATGGAACCGTCGGCGCCTCGTTCGCAGGATACCCATACATCCCGCCGAGCGGTACCGGCGCCGAACCCGGCCCGTAGCCGCCCGGCAGATACGGCTGCGACGGAGCCGAAGGCTGCATCGCCTGCGAGCTCGCCGGCTCGCTTCCCGGTGCCAGCAACCGCGAGAGATCCTGCGTCCCGCGCGCCGAACCGGGCAGCTCCGCGGCCGTCGGCGGATGGCTCAACTCCGTCGCCAGCGCCGCACCCGGATCGTCCTTCGGCATCGCCTTCAGCGAAGCGCGATAGTAGTCGGCTGCGCGGTTCGTATCGCCCCGCTGCTGCTCGAACTTCGCCGCCAGCACCAGCAACTCGGGATTCTGCGGATACTGGTTCAACCCGAAGCGCAGCCACGTCTCGGCATCTTTATCGTCGTTCGCCGCCAGCGCCTCGCCCACCGCTCCGCGATAGTCGTCCGGATCGGCGTTGGTCAGATCCATCGACTTCCAGATGGCCACCGCCTGCTTCGGCATCCCTGCCCGCGCATACCCGCCAGCCAGCGCCTTGATGACCGCTGGATTGCCCGGAAACGCCTGCGCGGTCGCGTTCAGAATGTCGATTGCGAGCCGGTCATGCCCTGCGGCCGCAGCCTGGTTCGCCCGCCGCACCGCATAGTTCGTCCAGATCGTCTGCACCGTGCGCCGCTGCGCATCGGTCAGATCCGTGCGCGCGCCCAGCATCATCAACTGCTGGTACAGCGCCCGGTCGTTCATGCTGTTGTACAGCAGCCATGCATCCTGGATCGCGACATCGGCCGGGGGCGCCACCCGCTGCTCCGCGTAGTGCGCCTCCACCCGGCGCAGGAACACCGCAGCCTCCTGCGGCTGGCCCAGCCCGTTGTACACCGCGCCCACGGTCTGCAGGTAGTCCACGTCGTTCTCGAGCTGCTGCCGGATCGCCGGCGGCATCTGCTGAATCTGCGCGAGTGCCTCCTGGTCGCGGCCCGTCGAGTGCAGCGCATCGATCAGGCCCTTCCATGCATCGAGCCGATCCGGATGCTGCGATAACACCTTCTGATACAGCGGAAAAGCCTGCGCCGCGTTCCCGCGCTGCAGGTAAACCCCGGCCAGCTGGATCTGCACATTCACGGCCGGCTTCTCGTTGTTCGCGGACTCCTGCTGCAGCGTCTTCTCCAGGATGTCCTGCGCCACATCCAGCCGCTTCTCCGTCTGGTAGATCGACGCCACCGTCACATCGAAGCCGCCATCCTGCATCGCCTTCGAGTACACCGGAGACGGCATCGCCTCGATCGTCGCCAGCGCCTGGTCGTCCTGCCCTGCCATGTGCTGCACCCGCACCAGACCCTGGTACGCGGCTACGTTGTTCGGCTCTTTGCTCAGGACCTGACGGTACAAGCCAGACGCCTGCTCCAGGTGCTTCGCCTGCTGCAACAGCGCCGCATATTGAATCTTCGTGTCGGCTTCGACGCCCGGCGCACTCGGCGAAAACGGCAGATCGAGCGCTGCCTTCAGCACCCGCGCCGCATCCGCATCGCGCCCAACCGACGACAGCGCCGAAGCCAGCGAACGCAGATACAGCGGGTCCTTTGCCAGCTCCGCCCGCACCGGCTTCGGAATCTGCTTCTCGGTATTCAGCGCCAGCGTTGCATTACCCGTGCCATACTGCGCCAGGAACAGCCCGCGCCAGGCATGGGCCGCGGAAGGCTTCAGCTTCACATATTGCGTAAACACCGGGATCGCCGCATCCGGCTGCTGAGCCTTCAACAGCGTGCCGCCCAGGCCTTCCAGGGCCTCGGTGCTCTGCGGACGCATCTGCAACGCCGCGCGATACTCCTTCTCGGCCGCCGGCAGATCGCCCTCATTCAACGCGATCGCACCCTCGCCCATCGTGTACCAGAAGCGCGAGGTAGAAAGCGCCGCATCCAGCCCCGGGTCTTTGCTGCCATCCTGCTTCGCCTGCACCAGGAAGCTGATCGCCCCGCCGAAGTTCGCCTGCTGCATGCGAATGTAGCCCATGCCGGCCAGCGCGTTCGCGTCGTCAGGATGCTGCGCCAGGATCGCCTTGAACTTCTCCTCGGCCTCGCCCAGGTGCTTCTCGTTCAGCTCGTGGTACGCCACGCGGTCCTCGGCGCTGCGGGTCGCGTTCACCGCTGCCGCGGCGCGCTCAGCTGGCGTCATCGGCCGCCCACCGCCGGTGCGCGGCTCATTCTTCAACACCGTCGAAAGCGTGGCGTCCGGGTGCCTGGCCAGGTAAGCCCGAATATCCCCCGCCGTCGCCGGGTTCTGCGCATCCCACAGCAGAGACTGCCGCAAAGCCTCGACCGCCGAAGGATCGTTCGGATGCTGCTCCAGCAGACGACGGCCTTCTTCGCGGGTTTTCGGGTTGTAGGTCAGGATCCTGCCCAGCGATACCTGGTACCGCGAATCGCTCGGAAACTTCTCCGACAACGCACGCAAACCCGCAATCGCATGTGGGCGTCCCTCTTCGGTCGCAGATTCCGTCTCGTAGTACGCCAGCGCCGTATCGCCCGGCGGCGGATCGTTCCCGTAGAGCTGGCGGTAGATGTTCATCGCCTGCCCATACTGGCCCTGCTGCGCCAGTCTCCCGGCCCGCTGCAACTCTGAGTTCTGGTCCTTCTGCGTCTGTGTCTGTTCCGCCCGTTCGATCCCCGGATCGTTCGGATTGATCGCCTTCAATCTCTCGATGTACGTCTGCGCCAGATTTGAGTTGCCCGCGGCCTTCGCCGCTCGCGCCAGGCCGCCCAGCGCCTCCGTGTTGTTCGGATCGGTCAACAGTACCTGCTGCCACTTCTGTGCAGCCAGATCGACACGTCCCCGTACCTCAAGCTGATGAGCGCCATCCAGCAACGCCTGCACCTGGGCCTGGGGTGCCTGCCCATTTGCGGAGATGCAAACTCCGGGACATATCGCTGCCGCACCAAGCAGAATCGCTGGCGCCCAGAATCGGAATGCGGAAGGATTCTTCATAATTGGTTTCACTCGCTGCATTGGCCCGGGGACTCACGCTGGTTATTGCAGCTATCCTCACTGAGAGTAACGGTTTTTATACTGGCTTGAAACCATTTTCTGCACTATTTGTGAGGCTTCGCTCTGACCCGGATAAAATGAGAAATCGTCAGCAAAGACGCACCTATTTCCACTTCACCCCAAGCTTTCCATCGATCCCAAACCGGTAGCGCTGCTCCCCCCAACCGGTGGAAAAAAGGGCAAGATTCTGGTCGTAGTACGTTGGCGAGCTGCCAAACAGCCCGCTTGCCGCATCGCGCAGCGCTGTGAGCCGATCGCCCTGCACCCGCGCCGCAGGCTTCGCGCCCACCGCGAACAGGTACGGCTCAACCGCCGCGGAGAAACCCACCGGCCCATCCGCACGCACCACCTCACCCTTTGGATCGACCTCAAGCGGCGGCGCTCCCGGCGTGCCAAGGTACTTCGCCATCGCCGGCAGCGAGTCCAGCATCACGCGCTCGCCCGCCGTCGCGGGATTCGCGATTCCCAGCCAGAGGTACACGCGGATCGCATCGTAGCTGCCTCCAGCCTGCGGCTCGCGTTCGCCCGCCGTCGGCTCCGCTGGCGGGGCTACGGGGTGAACCCCGTCCGGCCCGGCCGAGACCCAGTCCATCGCGTACCCGCTGCTGTTCGCGCCGCTCACCAGCGCCGGCAGGCTCTTCACCACCGCGCCCCACGGCCCCTGCGGTAGCGCCTTCGCAAGCCTCGTCACCACCGGCAGCGGCACATAGCTGGGATTCAGAACGAACGTATCCGGCTCTGGGTGGAACCCCTGCGGCCCCGGCAGCACCACCGTCCCCAACCCCGGCACCACCGCCACCTCGGTCTTCGCGATCTGCGCCGCCATCATGCGTCCCAGCGCGTCGTACCGCGGCTCGTGCCAAAGCCGTCCCGCCTCCAGCAGGGTGTACGCCATCCACAAATCCGCGTCCGCCGCCGAGTTTGCATCGATCGTCGCCCACTCGCCCTTGTCGCTCTTGCCCCACTCCCACGCCGGCAGGTGCGTCGTCAGATCGCCCTGTGCGAGGTTGGCTTCGGTCCACTTCAGCAGCATGTCGAAGCGCGCCCGATCGTTGTCGGCCAGCGCGAAGAACATCGCGTACGCCTCGCCTTCGCTGGTCGTACGATCGCTGGCCGAACGATCGATCACGCGCCCCTGGTCATCCAGAAAGCGCTTCGAATACGCCTCCCAAAGCGGCCACGGCTGCTGCGCCCTGCACACACCCAACCCCAGAAGCATGCACACGAAAAAGCCGGCAAGACCCAAGGTCTTTCCGGCTCTCCCGCTACCCCCAGTCCTCATCGTCAAGCCAAACAGAAACCAACTCCTCATCCGCAAAACGAAGCCATTTACTCTCGACTTGCGAACCCGGGTACCCCATCCTTCGCGCCTTTGTTTCACGCGAAGGGTGGGGTCTTTCGTCCCGCCACAGATCCGACAGCCGTTAGTCGTTCCCCTGCAGCCGTGTCCTCGCCCGGCGGCGCAGATTGGCGCGCGTAATCGCAGCGATCAGCACGCACACGATAATCACGCCCAGCACTACCAGCCACGGAAACTGCGTCGAAAGCATCTTCAGTTGGACCAACCACGACAGCGTACCCACGCGGTACACGTCATTGCCAATGCGGTACGACGTAAAGTCGCTGCCGCGCAGCACGCTCACCGACTGCGAGATGTGCGATGACTGCGACGTCTTCAGGAATACTTTGATGAAATTCGGCACGACGGTATGATCGCGCAACGCAATCACCACCACCGAACGCTTGGAACCGCTCGGCCACTCCAGCCCCTCGATCAGCGCGTCCGGCAGCCCGCCCGCAGTCTCCAGCTGGTTCGTCTGCACATGATCCGAACTCCGCACCTTCCACCACGCCTGTTGCAGCGGAGCGAAGAAGCCGCGCGTATCCTGCACCCGCAGCCCGTTGTTCGAATCGATCTGCACCGGCAGGGACTTCTGCAGCTTGCCCAATGCCGGCTGGTCGTCCACCGTGCCCATCACGATGTAGTCCTTCGCCCGGTCCGTCTTCATGCCATCCGCGTTCGTCACCGAGACGTTCAGCACCGGGTTCCCGGTCTGCGCACCGAAGTGCCCCATGAAGGTCAGGTACAGCTCAATCTCATCCGACGTCGGTGCATCCGGCAGCACCACCGCAGTCTCCGAAAGATCGGCCATTCGCGTAAACGGATACCCCGCATTGGCAAACAGCTCCAGGTTCGGCAGAATCACCCAGTGCGGAATCCCCGCAATATCCAGGTACGAACTCTTCAGAATTGCACCCTGCAGGTTCAGCGGAGCCGTATCCTGGCACTTGCCCTTCTTCGCAATCTGGAACACGAACTTATGGTCGAACGTGTTCGAGAACGGACGCATATCGTACGTCGGCACCGGCACAATCGTCGAGAGCACCGCGGAGCCCTTCTCCGTATGCGGCATCGGCGTCGAACTGACATAGCCCGTGTTCGCATACACCTGCAGCGAGCTCTCGTTCGCCAGCGGAATCCCGTTGTACCGGTAGTCCATGTGGTAGCTTAGGTCGTTCAAGGGCTCGATGTACAAATCCGGAGGAATCCGCATGTACACCGCCACCGGAACGCTGCCGTCACCCTGCAGGTCGCCCTGGTTTGCCGTCAGGTCGCCGATCGTCGTCACATGGTCTGTGCTCAGCCAGCGCGGAGCATCGTCCGCCACGTGCGACGGCATCTTCGAAGGCGGATGGATCTGCGCCACGGGACCCTGGTACACGTCGCCATGCGTCAGCACCAGCCCCTGAGCCGCCTGCACCAGCTCGTCGGGAGTGTCGCCCGTTATGACCAGCAGCTTCGAATACGGGTCGCCCGGATTGGTCATCATCGCGACCGTCGGTCCGGACGCCGAAGCGATATTCAAATTGGCCGGCAACTGCGAGATCGACTCCCCGATCACAATCGCATTGCCCGTCGGAATCGTGCCGATCGACACCGGAAAGTGCACCGGCCGGTAGTCCGTCAGGATGCCGAAGTACGAAGCGATAATGCCCGCGGCCTTCAAACCCGCCGGCGTAGGCTGGCTCAAAAACACAATCGGAATGCTCGGATGCAGGTTCACAGCCGAGTCGTAAAACGGCAGCGGCAGCAAGCTCAGATCGTTCTGCAGCGGCAGCAGCGAACCCGCCAGCTCGATCGTCGACGAGTTATCGACGTGGCTCCAAAGCGTCGAGTGCGAAGGGTCTTCGCACTGAAACGTATAGTGGCCGATAAATTCGAACGTCAGCTCGTTGTTGTGCACCAGCATCTCGGCGGGCATCGTCAACGTCGCTTCCAGGACAGCGCCCTGTTCGTTCCGCGCCACGCTCAGCGAGTTCTCTTCCGCAAGCTTCTGCTCCGGCGTCAGATCGCCGCCCGGCGCCACATACGCGGGACGCGTCGTCACCGGCAACGTCGCAAACAGCGTTCCGTTCAGGCTCACCTTCAGGTGGCTGATGTCCGGCAGCAAGCCCGGCGAAAAGTGATAACGGATATGAAAGACCGCGGTCTTCACCACCTCCGTCTGCGGCACTGAAAAGAACACCGAGTGGTACGAGTCCACACCGCGCAACACGATGTCGTCCGGCACATTCACATCCGCCAGCGAGAACATGTTGTCGAAGTTTCCCGGGGCAACCGGCCGCACGTTCACGCCGCCGTCCGCCTTCATCGCCGCCATGGTCGCGCTCGATGCCAATCCGCCGCCGCTCGCCGCACCGGCCGTCGGAGCCTCAACCACCTGCGCCTTGGCAGAACGCCACGCCGTGCCTGCGAATCCGGCAAGCGCCATTGCGAACAGAATCAGTGGAGCAACGTTCGTTGCCAGTCGGCCCTTCGGCGGGCTCTTCTTCTTCGATTTCATGAGTCCTCGTATCGTTTGTGAGAGCCCGTGGTAGGACAACTGGAAGATGCGTCCAAGACTCGTCAGCGGACGATCCGCCTCGCGCGCCTCGCCCCAGCCCAGCCAGGTATCGGCACGCGAGTAAAGCACCATCGTCAGAGCCTCTTCCTCTTGCAGCGTCAGCGGGTCGAACTGCGCGCGCAGGCTTCCGCCCGTCGCGCTGATCACCGTCGCCGGCAGCGTCGCATCGCCATCCAGCACCGGGAACACCAGCTGCACCGCCTCGCCCGGCAGCGCCGTAAAGCTGCGGTCGATATGCATCATCACGCCGCCGCTTGAAAGGTCCGCCGTCACACCCTGCACGATCGTTCCATCCGCAAGCACCACGTCGGCCGGTACGCTCATCGCCACGCGCACCGTCTGCCGGCGCTGCTGGCTCTCCCATGCAACCGCGGTCGCCACGCCCAGCACCGTGATGTTGAAGCACGTCCAGATCACGTTCATCACGATCGTTCCAGGGTGCGTGCCGTCATACAGCAGGTTCAGCGGCCAGAAGTTGAAGCGCCAGAAGCGGAAGATCGCGAACACCAGTCCGGTGAAGTTCAAAAGCAGCATCAACAGGAACGGCTGCGCGATGCGGGTATCGAAGAAGCTGCGATTCACCACGCCGCCCTTCGCCGTGACGTTGAAGCTGCCCAGCTTCGGGTTCACCAGCGCCAGCATCGTCGGCAGGAAGATGTAAGGCGCCAGCACCGTCTCATAAATCTCGTTCCAGAACGAGTGCCGATGCTGCCCCTGAATCCGCGAGTTCGTCAGCGACGAGAGCACAAGGTGGGGGAACGCATACGCCAGAATCGCCGCCCAGTAGCCCGGTACGTTGGTGTGCCCGAGAATCAGGTAGATCAACGGCGCGGTCAAAAACACCAGGCGCGGAAACGCATAGAGAAAGTGCGTCATCGCATTGAAGTAGCAGAGCCGCTGAGCCGGCTTCAGCCCCGGCGCGAACAGAGGATTGTCGGTCCGGAGAATCTGGATCATGCCGCGCGCCCAGCGAATCCGCTGCTTCACGTGGCCGCTCAGCCGCTCCGTCGCCAGTCCCGCCGCCTGCGGAATGTTGATGTACGCCGTGTTCCAGCCGTTCATCTGCATGCGCAGCGAGGTGTGCGCATCCTCGGTCACGGTCTCGACCGCGATACCGCCAATCTCATCGAGCGCCGTCCGCCGCAGTACCGCGCACGAACCGCAGAAGAACGTCGCATTCCAGAAGTCGTTGCCATCCTGCACGATGCCGTAGAACAGCTCGCCCTCGTTCGGAATAATCCGGAACTGACCAAGATTGCGCTCGAACGGATCCGGCGAGTAAAAGTGGTGCGGCGTCTGCAGCATCGCCAGCTTCTTATCGCGCAGGAACCAGCCGAGCGTTACCTGCAGAAAGCTGCGCGTCGGTACGTGGTCCGAGTCGAAGATCGCCACAAACGGTGCGTCCAGACGCTCGAGCGCACGGTTGATGTTGCCGGCCTTCGCGTGCTTGTTATCGTCGCGCGTCATGTAGCCGATGCCCGCGTCTTCCGCGAACTTCCGGAACTCCTCGCGCTTGCCGTCGTCCAGAATGTAGACGTTCAGCTTATCCGCCGGCCAGTCGATGTTCATCGCCGCCAGCGCCGTGTACTTCACCACCGAAAGCGGCTCGTTGTAGGTCGGAATCAGCAGGTCGACCGCCGGCCATGCCTCCGGGTCTTCCGGCAGCGGCACCGGCGTCCGGCGCAGCGGCCAAAGCGTCTGCAGGTAGCCCAGGAACAGGATCACAAACGCGTACAACTCCGCCAGCACCAGCAGCCAGATGAAGAATGCATCGAGCGCCGTCCAATGCACCGCCGGATCCCAGAAGAACTTCAGGACATACGAAATTCGCCAATAGCCATACCGGAACGTCGCGAAGCACGAGATCAGCATCAGCGTCAGCGTCACCAGGTAAGAGCTCGAACTCTTATCCATCCAGACCGCCAGCAGCACCGTCAGCAACCCCAGCACCGCCTGCTGCGGCCAGGTTAAATCAAGAATCCCGGCAAGGACGAGGAGTGTCAGCCCGCCCACCAGGATCACCCACCGAATCAGTACGAGAAGAAATCCTTCGCCAGATTCAAACTCTCTCCACAACGGCGACCTGGTCATCGTTCACTCCATCGAATCGTTCGAAATCCCGCGCTTGCCGGTGACGATATGCTCCGCAGCCACTTGGCGATGTTCAGATAGTCTTCTGAAATCGAGCCCTCTGGTTGATAATCCACCACCGTCATACCCTCCGCCAGCGCTTCGCTTACCGCCGGGGAACGTCGCACCACATACGGCAACAACCGGTCGCCCAGCTGCCGGCGCAACACCTCGCGCACATCCAGGTGTAACGGCAGCGACGCGTCGAACTGGTTCAGCACATAAAACGGCTTCAACGGACGCCCATCCGCATCCACGGCACCCTCGAAGTAACGCTCCACCGTCTGCAGGCTAATCACCGAGTTCATATCCGGCGCAACCGGTACCAGCACCGTCTCGGCCAGCCGCGTCAACCGCCGCATCAGCCAGCCGCTGGTCGCGTTGAAGTCCACCAGCATACGCTGCACGCCCGCAGCACTACTCGTAATCTCGTCCGCCAGCGCATCCTGCGCCGCGCGGTCCACGCGCTGGTCCACGTCGTAGCTCACCAGGTGAATCGGAGCATCCGTGCTCCCGCTCGGAGGCGAAAACGTCCGCACCACACCCGGCTTCAGCTCCGTCGCGCCAAAGTAGTACGGCAGCAGACCGTGAGAGGTCGTATCCGCCAGCAACACCTTCTCGCCCTGAGACGAAAGCGCCCGGCCCAGCGTCGCCACCAAGCTCGTTTTGCCCACGCCCCCCGCCAACGAGAACACTGCCAGCACGGGCGTCCGCACTTCCTTCTGGCGCGGCGCCTCGGCAATCGGCTCCGGCGTCGATTCGAACACGCCCTTCAATGCAAACCAGCGAGAAGCCACGCGCTCCCGCGAGCTCTGCAGCGTATCGGAAACCGGCACAGGCGCGACCGGACGCTGCACCGGCGTCAACGCCGGTGCAGGCGTCGGCGGATTGCTTCCATACAGCCATGCTGGCGCGGAAGGCTCCTGCCCCTGCCATGCACGCTCCGGAACCGGCGCGGACTCCGAAGGCTGCGTTACGGGCGGGTAGTACTCCTGCTGCAAACTCGGACGAACCGGCACCTGCGCCACCGGCTGCACGTACTGCGGTTGCGACGGATACACCGGCTGCGGCGGCGTCACGCGCAGGAAATCATTCTCGCTGTTGATGCGACTGCGCACCGGCCCCTCGGCAGCCGCGGCCCGGTACGCCGAGCGAATCCCCGACGGCTGATCCGGGCGGAACCCCCGCGGACGACGATACTCCGGCTCCGCCTGCCGAAACACGCCGCGATCCCCGGTCCGCTGCAGGTCCGTCCGGTTCGGTTCGAACCGCAACGCCTCGCTGCGATAACGCTGCGGCTGCGTGTACTCCAATCCCTCGTTCGGCGTCTGCAGATTCTCATCGACCGACGCACCCTGCGCCACCTCATAAGGATCACCGCTCTGCGACGGCACCCGCACCGGCTGCGGTCCTGCCAGGCTCCGCCTGCGAATCTCGGAGTCGTTCCAACGCGCCGCCTGGCGCTCCGCCGAGGCGTGCGCCTCAGCAATCTCCCGCTCTTCCCGCCGCGCCGCAGCCTCGGCAATCGCCGCTGCCTCCGCACGCCGCGCTGCCTCCACACGCTCTGCCGAGGCACGCCGCGCCGCATCATCCGCATCGCGCAGCGCACGTTCCCGGTCCAATGGGCTCTCGTAACGCTCAGAGGCCCGCGCCGCGCGCTCAGCCTCCCGCGCCGTCCGTTCCGCGTCAGCCGCCGCGGCCTCAGCCTCTGCCTGCGCGGCCAGTTCCTGCTGCCGCAACTCCTCGGCGGCCCGATGCCTCACCTGCGCCCGATACTCCCGGCGAGAGGCGGAAAAATCGCGGTACTTGGCTCCATGCAGGTTGGCCCATGAGTACAAAATCGCTACATCTTCGGGCGTCTCCGCCATCGGCTCTTCACTCTGGTCTGTCAAGTGCATATCCATAAAGTCCTGTCTCTTCGAACCGGCCTCTCGAAACCGGCCCTGTAGAACACGTGCCCCGCGAACCTGGCCCGCCCGATTCTCATCCCGCTTCATCTCACCCGGCGCTTCTTCGTCCGGTCAATCGCAAGACTCCAATCTGTTGCCTATCCCCGGCGACTCGCTCACGTTCGAGCGGCGCTCTGCACCTGTCCCTGCCAACCCTCTGAAGGCTGCACCGGTACCCAAACACGGGATCTCCCATGTGCACTCTTTCTAAGGCAATGTGTGAAGGCTACGTGGCGTCCATCCCCGAGTCAATGAGTCCTTTCTGCAACTTTAGTGGGAAAACTCACCTTTTCGGGTACGAATCGCACCGGAGTAACCATTCAGTTACACTCGCCGATGCCCTCAGCTCTCGGAACAGTGGAAAACAGGTACAAATCCCGGCCACAGCATGAAAAAGCCGAAAGCTTCTCTCTGCCCTTCAAACTCCACCCTAGCCGCATCCCCCAGCCCGAACTGTGGTATTTTCATAATGTGGTCTTGAGCCTGTAGCTCAGTCGGTAGAGCATCGCCCTTTTAAGGCGTTGGTCCTGGGTTCGAGCCCCAGCGGGCTCACCATTCCCTTCTCAATCCACGAACAAACCATCTCCTGCCGCACGGACGCCTTGACCGCGGGTCGCGGGTCCTGCGCACGCCGCGAGCTTCGCCCAATACCCCACAAAGTGGTCGCCCCGGGCCTCATCCGCCGACCAACGGGAGGCTCACGCGAAGCCCAATACCCCACGAAGTGGTCGCCCCGCGCGACGAGCGGGCCCGTCCGGCAGGACAAGCCTCTCAGGAAGTAGGCTTATCCGGCGCCGGCATCACCGCGCAGAAGTCCTCCAAAAATCGCAACGCGTAGCTCTCCAGCAGGCTCTTCGTTCGCTTCTCATCCTTCGAACGCAATAAGATCCCGGCATGATGCGGCTTATGCAGCCGCATCACAATCTCCGCGTCCGTATACCCGCTCAGATCCGGCTCATCCTGCTTCGCGAGCGAGATCACGCTCCCCACATACTGCCGGTTCACCTCCGGCAGCACATACTCCTCGCCCGCCGCCAGTGCCGCCTCGATCGCCGCCCACTGCTTCCACGGGTTGATCCCCGTCGCCAGCTCGCACGCCTCGGCGATATACGCTCCACCCACCCGCGCAGCCGTCTCCAGGAAGTAGAAACTTCCATCGTCCGCGCTCTTGATAAACTCCGAGTGCGTCACGCCAGACTGCATCCCCAGCGCCTTCAGCAACTCCCGGTGGATCTTCCCAATGCCCCGCGCATCCGCCGAGTAGATGGGCAGATTGCGCGTCGTAAACACGCCACCCTGGTGCATCGTCTGCATCGGCGGACGCCCATACTGAAACGGCTGCGCAAACAGCACCTTGCCCTTCCAGGTGACGCCCTCGCAGTGAAATACCTCGCCGGCGACAAACCGCTCCAGCAGGTAGTGACTCTGCAGATCGCCAAGCTGCTCCAACACCGGCCAAAGCTCGTCCGGGTTGGAGATCGGCTTGATCCCGATCGCCGAAGCGTTCATCCGCGGCTTCAGCAACCACGGTCCCGGCGTCACCTTCATCCACTCGCTCACATCGTGGTGGTTGAAGACGCCGGTAAACTCCGGAACCTTCACGCCCATCTTCTTCGCCTGCGTCCGCATCGCCAGCTTGTCGCGGAAGAACCTCGTCGCCGACTCCCCCAACCCCGGCATCCGCATATGCTCGCGAATCAGCGCCGCTCCCGCCAGGTCGAACTCATCGAGTGCCACCAGCCGGTCGATCCGCCGCGACCGCGCCAGGTACGTCACCGTATTCAGCACCTGATCGCACGTCAGCCCCTCGGGCATCGTCAGGAACTCGGTGAGACACTCCTTCGGCCAGTCCGCGTTCTCTAGTTTTTGGGTCGTCAGCAGCCGCACCTCGCACCCCAGGCGCGCCGCCTCCCGCAGAAAATCCTGCCCCTTCTCATACGTGCTGATGCAGAACAACGACGGGCGCAACCCAGAACCAGCCATCCACGCTCCTCCACCACCAAAGTCTGCGTTTCCTAGAACCGTTCTACTACAGCCTCATCTTCCTACCCGCCCAACCACCCGCAGCGCCTCGTCTTTACTGAAAAACTCTCGACTCTCTACCCACGGCGTCATCGAGCCATCCGCATCTAAACCGCGTTCTTCATCGACTCATCCGCAAACGTCTCTTTGATGCCATCCTCAAGCGCCGTAAACGGACCCCAGTATCCCGCCTTCCGCAGCCCGTCGATGTCCGCCTCGGTAAAGTGCTGGTAGCGGTTCTTCAAATCGCCCGGAAACGGCACAAACTCGATTCCGCCCGGCCCATGCACCTGCATCAGCGCCTCGGCCACCGCCTTGAACGTTCGCGCCTCCCCCGTGCCCGCGTTCACCACCGCCTGCACCGGCTCTTTCGGGCTCTCCGGCAGCAATCCCGCAAAGAAGAGGTTGATCCGGCAGAGATCCTTCACAAACACAAAATCCCGCCGCTGCTCGCCATCCGCATACCCGCCCGAGCCCTGGAACATCTTGATCGCGCCAATCTCCCGCAGCTGCTTCGTAAAGTGGTGAATCACCGAAGCCATTCGGCCCTTGTGCTGCTCCCGCGGCCCATACACGTTGAAGTAGCGCAGCCCCACCACGGTGCTCTTCACCTTCGTCAGCAGCGCCGCATCGGACACCTCATCCTCCGGCGCCTCCTCCGCATCCAATGCCGCATCGATCACATTCCGCCGCACATAGTTATCGAACACCAGCTTCGAGTACCCGTACACGTTCAGCGGCCGCTCGTTCTCCGGCACCGGCGCGAACTTCTCGCTCAGCCCATACACCGCCGCAGTCGACGCATACACCATCGGCACCTCGTTCCACACCGCGTAGTCCAGCAGTTCTTTGGAATAGGTGAAGTTGTTGTCCATCATGTAGCGCCCGTCGTCCTCGAGCGTGTTCGAGCAGGCGCCCTGGTGCAGGATCGCGCGCACCGGCACATCCTCAAAGTCGCCCGCGGCCAGCGCCTTGCGAAACTCCGCCTTATCCATGTAGTCCGCGTACTCCGCGCCCCACAGGTTCAAAAACTTCGGGCCGCTCAGGTTCGGTGCCGGCGCCAGGTTGTCGACGATCAAGATGTCCTTCTCGCCAATCCGGTTCAGCTCATGCACCAGATTGCTCCCGATAAAGCCCGCACCGCCCGTCACAATAATCAAGCGTCTCTCTCCTGTCCGGCCAACGCCTTGGCATCGCCGGATCCAGCCATCTTCTTCACAATGTTCGTCGTCGAAAAACCTTCTACCGTCGGCACAATCTCAACCCGCCCGCCGCTCGCGATCACATCCTCGTGGCCCACCACGGTCTCGATCGTGTAATCCCCGCCCTTAACCAGCACGTTCGGCTTCAGCGCCCGAATCAGCTCCAGCGGCGTCTCCTGATCGAACAGCACCACCGCGTCCACCGCCGCCAGCGCAGACATCACCCGCGCGCGTTCGTTCTCGCCCACAATCGGCCGCGTCGGCCCCTTCAGCCGGCTCACGGACATATCCGTATTCAACCCCAGGACCAGCTTCGACCCGAACCGCCGGCAATCCTCCAGCAGCGTAATGTGCCCCACATGCAGCAGGTCGAAGCATCCATTCGTAAATACCACGGTCTCGCCGGATGCACGCCACTCCGCCACGCGCCGCTGCACGCCTTCAAACGTCAGAATCTTCTCGGCAGACGTGATCCCGCTGCTCGGCGTCAACGCAGCAATCAGCTCATGCCGTGCGATCGGCACCGTGCCAATCTTTCCCACGACAATGCCCGCCGCAAGGTTCGCCAGTTCCACCGCCGTGTGAATATGCAACCCGCCCGCAAGCGATGCCGCCAGCGTCGCAATCACCGTATCGCCCGCACCCGAAACGTCGAACACCTCACGCGCCCGCGCCGGCGAATAGTAGTCGTCGGACCCATCCGCCGCCGGCCCCAGAATGCGAATTCCCTTCTCGCTCATCGTCACCGTCAGAAAGCGGAACTCATGCTCCACCATCTGCGCGTGAGCCGCCTTCAACAGCGCGTCCGTCTGGTGCGCCGGCACACCCGTCGCCAGCGAAAGCTCCGCCAGGTTCGGGCAGATCGTCGTCGCGCCCGAGTACTTGCTCAGATCCCGCGTCTTCGGGTCCACCAGCACCGGCACCCCGGCCGTTCGCGCAGCGCGAATCACCGACTGGCACAACTCCGTCGTCAACGCGCCCTTCGCGTAGTCCGACAGGATTACCGCATGAACCTTCTTCACCAGCTCGACCGCCCGGGCTTCCAGCCGCGACACCTCTTCTGCCGGAAAACCATCCCGCGACTCGATATCCAGCCGCAGCATCTGCTGCGTCCGCGCCACAATCCGCGTCTTCGAGATCGTCGGCAGCGAGCTCGTCACCACGCCCGCGGTATCGATGCCCGCGGCCTCCACCAGCTTCGCCAGCTCCTCGCGCTCGCCATCCGCGCCCCAGAACCCCGCAAGGAACACCTGGCAACCCAGCCCCGCAAGGTTCATCGCAACATTCGCCGCGCCACCCGGCCGCTCATACCGTTGCGCATGACGCAGCACCGGCACCGGAGCCTCCGGCGAGATACGATCCACCTCGCCCAGGATGTAGCGATCGAGCATCAGATCGCCGACCACGAGCACCTTCACCTTGCTGAAGCCAGTCTCCAGCAAACCTAATACGGAATGAAGTTCAGGAAGCATAGCCACACCTCAGACGATACCAGAGCACCCTTACGATCCCGCGTGACACAAGCCTCTTAAACCTTCGTCATCGCGATCTCCCCACAACCTCCGCGAAGAACCTCTCGTACCGCGGCATCACCTCCGGGGTCGTGAAGCGCCTCGCATTCTCAAACCCCGCCTCCCTCAAGCCGGCAAGCCGTTCCCACTCGCAAGCCATCAGTCGCCCGGCAGCCACTTCCTCCAACGGATCGATTAAAATCGCAGCCCCACCCGCCACCTCCGTCATCGGTGCCCGATTCGAACAAACCACGGGACAGCCGCAACTTTGCGCCTCGACCACCGGCCAGCCGAAGCCTTCGTACAGCGAAGGGAACAGCAGCGCGGTCGCTCCCGTATAAGCCGCCGCCAGCTCGTCATCGGTCCCATCCACCCACTCGACCACCGCACCCGCGAGCCCCAGCGCAGCCACAAGCTCCCGCAGCTCCCCGGTGAACGCCTTGCCCGCCATCACCAGCCGAACCGGTTCCCGCTGCATCGCGCGCAACTGCTGCTGCATCTCCGCGAAGATCCGCACCACCCCTGGCCGATTCTTGTACCACTGATTTCCACCCACATGCAGCACATACCGCTCGTCCGCAGCCAACCCAAGCTTCAGCCGCACCGCCTGCACCGCTGCCGAGGAAGCCGGCTCAAACGGCCGATGCAGCGGGTTCAGGATTACCTCGCTCCTGCGCTCGCCCTTCGCCGGCGCCAGCACCTCCAGCTTCCTCGCGGTCTCGGTCGAGACGCACACCACATCCCGCGCCCCAGACAATCCCCGCGCAATCCATCCTTGCAGCAAACGACCGGTCGTCGAAACCTGCTGGTCCGCAAACTCGCCCCGCGCCGAAGCCACCGCCAGCAGATCGTGACACGTAATACTCGACGGCACACCTCGCACCGCACCCAGGTACATCGAGTTCGAGTGATCGCAGATATGTACCAGATCGAACCCGCGCGCACGACGCCGCAGCTGCCCCGGAAACAAGAAAAATTTATCCAGATATCCCAGCCACTTCTCAACTGTGGGGTGCTTGGCAAGCCGTCCGAACACCGGCACCGGCCGCACTACCTCCACCTCATGCCCTGCCGCCACCAGCCCGCGACGCAACATCTCCGCATACCGAAGCATGCTGGCCTGACGATCCAACGCATAATTTCCCACAAGCAGGATCTTCATTGGAGGCGTCCGTCGAGAATACCAGAGCGTAGCCCTTCAACCCATCAAAAGGCGCCCGCACCATGTGCGTAGTTGCCAGGCTTGCATGTCATGCGTTTGCAGTACAATCCGGATGGAGGCTCTTCATGCCTGCAAACGCACTCATCCAGACTCGCATCGACCCCGACGTAAAAGATCGTGCCGCCGCCGTCCTCGAACAGCTCGGCTTGACCGTCTCCGACGCCGTCCGCATCTTACTCACGCGCACCGCCAACGAAGGCGCGCTTCCCTTCCCGCTCCACGCAGACTCCGCGCAGCACGACGCATGGTTTCGCGCGAAAGTTCACGAGGCTCTCGCAGACTCGCGCCCCACCAAATCTCACGAGGACGTTAAACAAGCCTTCTCCACCCGCAAGGCCCGCGCTCACATGCCGAGTAAATCCTGATCCATGACGATCCAATGGACGCTCTCCGCCATCGAGGATCGTGAGTCCATCTTCGACTTCCTTGAAGCCGACAGCTTCCAGGCTGCGGTTACAACCGATGATCGCATCGAAGCACGCATCGAAGCACGAGTCGAAGCGCTCTTCCATACTCCGGAGATCGGCCGGCCCGGGCGCGTCCCAGGCACTCGCGAACTCGCAATTCACCGCACCCCGTTCCTGGCTGTCTACCGCATCGAAGGCAGGACCATCAGTATCCTGCGCATTCTTCACGGCGCCCGGCAGTGGCCTGAAGCACTGGAGGCCTTCCGCGAACCGTAGACTCTCGCCCCCGCTCCACACCCTCCATCTTTGCTACCCTTGTCTCCGTGCCCGCAACTCAGCCCCAGCCCGCTCCAACCACACTCCCCCAACTCGACGCCCCCACCATCCTCCGCCTGCACGACGAGGCCAACGTCCTCTGGCATCGCGACCACCCCACCGAAGCCTCGCCCACCAGTCTCATCGCCCTCATCCGCGCCCAGCACCTCGCCAACTTCGATCTCTGGCACGAAGAAGACACCGCCCGCTCGCCCGACGTCTCCGACGCCCGCATCGCGCAGGTCAAGCACGCCATCGATCGCCTCAACCAGCAGCGCAACGACCTCGTCGAACAGATCGACCAGCTCCTGCTCCAGCTCGCCGGCCAGCAGAATTCCGAAGCCCCACTCCACTCCGAAACCCCCGGCCTCATCATCGACCGCCTGTCCATCCTGGCGCTGAAGATCTACCACACCGAAGAAGAGGTTCACCGCCCCAGTGCCTCCGACGACCACCACCACCGCAACGAAGACAGGCTCGCCATCCTCAGGCAGCAACGCGCCGACCTCGCCCGGTGCCTCGACGATCTCTGGTCGCAGATCCTCACCGGACACCGCCGCTTCCGCCTCTACCGCCAGCTCAAGATGTACAACGACCCCGACCTCAACCCAGTCCTCTACAAAAGCAGGGGGTAGGGTGTAGGGCCTAGGGTGTAGAGGGACTAGGGCCTGGCGCGTCGCAAAGCTCCGTCGCCCACCTCTCATGTATCAGCGTCCGACCCAAAGCCCAGTCCCTAATCCCTACCCCCTACACCCTACCCCCTACACCCTCGGTCCTCTTGACCCCGCGCATCCCTCCGCGTATAACTCCCTGAAGACCCCGAATCCCTGCATCTCGCCTCGCTGTGCCCCGAGCTTCTACCACAGAGCGGCACCAGGAATCTCCCAATGTCCCAAGTGAAAGCCGCGACCGCCCCCACCACCAAGCGTCCTCCACGCACCTTGGCCGGCTCCGTGCCCGCTGCGCAGGACGGCAGCCGCGCAGCCGCCATCGCAAGCTACGAGGCGGCCATCCACCTCATGCAGCAGGGCCACTACGACAAGGCGCACGCCGCCTTCGACAAGATGCTGCTCTCGAGCCCCCCCGAGCTCGCAGACCGCATCCGCATGTATATCAATGCCTGCCTCCTGCAGATCACCAAGGGCACCACCACCTTCAACTCCCACGAGGAGCAGTACGACTTCGCCATCTCCCTCCTCAACGATGGCAAGTACCCCGACGCCCGCGACCACTTCAAGCAGATCCTCGAGGCAAACCCGTCGGCCGACTACGCCTTCTACGGCCTCGCCGTCCTCGCCAGCATGACCGGCGATTCGCACGAATGCCTCGAACACCTCACCAACGCCATCAAGCACAATCCCCGCAATCGCATCCAGGCCCGCGCCGACTCCGACTTCCAGGACATGGCCGACGACCCCCGCTTCACCGAATTGTTGTACCCCGAAGCCTGAAGCTCGCACCCGCGCCTGAAGTATCCTGAAGTCTGAAGCCTGGCCCTCGACATTCGAGTCGAACTTCCCTGCCCGGCCACAAAGGCTTTGCCGATGCCGAGCGAGATCCTCGAAGCGAGCAATTCCGCATCCGCCAGCACCACGCCCGCCGAGCCCAGGACGCTCCGCGTTGTCGCCATCGGCGGCGGCACCGGCCTCTCCACCCTCCTGCGTGGCCTCAAGCGTTTCGTGCCCACTCCCGCCGGCTCGCACCCGGCACCTGCGTCGGAGCGCCCAGACTCCCGCTGTGACGGCGCCGAATGCCTCATCCGCGACCTCGCCGCCATCGTCACCGTCACCGACGACGGAGGCTCCTCCGGCCGGCTCCGCGAAGACTTCAAAATGCTTCCGCCCGGCGACGTCCGCAACTGCATGGTCGCTCTTTCCGAAGACGAGCACCTCCTCTCGAAGCTCTTCCAATTCCGCTTCGGCCAGGGCGAACTCGAAGGACACTCCTTCGGCAACCTCTTCCTCGCCGCGCTCTCGCACATCACCGGCGACTTCGCCCAGGCCGTTCAGATGTCGTCCCAAATTCTCGCCGCCCGCGGCCGCATCTACCCCGCCACCAACTCCGACGTCACCCTCTCCGCCTGCATGGACGACGGATCCACCGTCCACGGCGAAACCAACATCACCAAATCCCATCGCCGCATCGTCGAGCTCATGCTCCACCCGCCCGACGCCGACCCGCTCCCGGGCACCCTCGACGCCATCGCCCAGGCCGACCTCATCACCCTCGGCCCCGGTTCCCTCTACACCTCGCTCATCACCAACCTGCTCGTGCGCGGCATCCCCGAGGCCCTGGCTCAAACCAAGGCCACCCGCGTCTACATCTGCAACCTCATGACCCAGGCCAACGAGTCGCTCGGCCTTACCGCCTCGCAGCACATCGAGAAGATTCTCCAGCACGCGTGGGCCTCCAGCGAAAACTCCCTCGCCCCCGGCGAAAAAATCTTCGACTACGCCCTCATCAACACCGCGCCCATCTCCCCTGTGCTGCTGGAGAAATACGCGGCTCTGGGCCAACAGCCCATCGAGCCCGACCTCGACCGCGTCCGCGCCCTCGGCGTCGAACCCATCACCGGCGCCTTCGTCCACGAAGGCGATCTCCTCCGCCACGACTACGACGCCGTAGCCGACACCCTCCTCCAGCTAGCCCTCACCCACCGCTGACCCACCAAACCCACCGGGTGCCCCATGTCGCGCCTTTGAGACATGGGAAGTACTCATCCCCCGCACCGCACCACAACTGAGAACAGACAACTGAGAACAGAGAACAGACAACTTACAACTCCGCTGCGCTATCCTGTCCCCATGGCATTCACCGAGAGCTACACCTGCGACATCTGCGGCGACAAGAAGACCACCACCGGCCAATGGTTTCTCTCCTGGCTGGACTGCCTCCCCTCCGGCGACGCCACCCAGCCCGTCATCAAGCTCACCCGCTGGAACCCCGAGCACGCCCACACCCCGTACGTCCAGCACCTCTGCGGCGCCCGCTGCGCCGGCACCATGATGGACCGCTGGATGGCCGAGCAGCACGAAGACCCCACCGCCGCCTGCGCCTGACCCCCAACCCCCTCCGCCCTTGAAGCCCCCGATCCGGCTCACGCCTGATGCCTCCCGGCAGGCCCCTCCGCGGAAGGGCACGCGTTCACGCGTGCCACAAGCACCACCTCACCACCCCTCATCCCGACCGGGGTGCCTCGCAGCTTCACCGCGAGGCGCCTCGACGAGGGACATCGGCCTCTCAACGCCGCAAATTCCTCGCTCCACCCTCCCGCCCAGACACTACACTGATCTCACCCGAAAACCATGGAACTCGACGAAACCCTTCTCGCGCAACAACAGGTCGTCCGCCTCCAGGCCCTGCTGGAGGCCAGCCGCCTCATCCACTCCACCATCGCGCTCGACAGCGTCCTCACCAACGTCCTGCAAATCGTCGTCCGCGAGCTCGAGCTCACCGGCGCCTTCTTCACCCACGCCCCGCACTCCTACGGCGACACCCCCGCCGAACCCGACCCCAACCTCCTCGTCGCCTTTCCCCTCCACGACAAATCCGGCGAGGTCTTCGACGAGCTCGTCGTCGTGCTTCCTCCCGCGCGCACCCTCACCCTCGATGAGCTCGACTTTCTCCAATCCCTCGCCATCCAGGCCTCCGTCGCCATCGAAAACGCGCAGTTCCACCAGCGCACCCTCGCCTGGCAGCGCCTCGAATCCGACCTCGCCAACGCCCGCCTCGTCCAGCGCTCGCTCTTGCCGCAGCAGATGCCCGCCATCCCCGGCTACACCCTCGCCATGCGCTCCATCACCTGCTACGCGGTCGGCGGCGACCTGCTCGACATCGTCCCCACTGCCTCCGGCCCCATCCACCTTCTTGTCGCCGACGTCGCCGGCAAAGGCCTCGCTTCCGCCCTCGTCACCACCGGCTTCCGCGCCGCCTTCCGCGCCATGGTCGAATCCGGCATCCCCCTGCTCGAAATCGCCACCCGCATGAACCTCCTGCACTACGCCGAAGGCGAACAACACCGCCACCGCTACGTCACCGCCTTCTTCCTCCAGCTCGATCCCGCCGCCCACACCATGCAGATCGTCAACGCCGGCCACAATCCCGCGTTCCTCGTCCACCCGCCCACGCCCGCGAATCTCGACCCCGTCATCACCAAAATCGGCGCCTCCGGAACCCCGGTCGGCCTCATCCCATTCAGCACCTACGAGGTTGAAACCCACCCGCTCCCGCCCGGCAGCCGCCTCCTCGTCTACACCGACGGGTTGACTGAAGTGTTTCGTGGCGAGGAAGAGTTTGGCGAATCGCGTCTTCTCGATTCCTTTTGCCGCTGCGATTCTGTACAGTCCGAAGCAGTGCTCGATTCCCTCTGGTCCGCGCTCGATCGATTCTCAGACGGTCAGGAACAGTCCGACGACATGACCGCACTCGTCCTGCTTCGCCAGTCGAACCCGAACACCAGCACGGAGGCCCACACTTGAGCCCAAACAAAATGACGTCTGCGAACAACGTCGAGCTCCGCCTGCCCTCCAAACTCGGCTATGAAAAAGTCGCGATGAACACCGCCGCCTCCGTCGCCAAGCTCATGGGCTTCACCGAAGATCGCGTCGAAGACCTCAAGACCGCCGTCGCCGAGGCCTGCATCAACGCCATGGAGCACGGCAACAAGGGTGACGAGTCGCTCTCCGTCGGCGTCACCCTCTCCATCAACGCAGACTCGCTCGAGGTGAAGGTCTCAGACACCGGAGACGGCCCGCAGCACATCACCTCGCCGCCTAATATCGACAAGAAGATGCTCGGCGAAGAAGACCCCCGCGGCATGGGCATGTTCCTCATCCAGGCCCTCGTCGACGAGGCCGAATGGGTCTCCTCGCCACCCGCCGGCTCCTACGCCCGCATGGTCATCCATCTCCACCCCACCGCCGCCTGACGAGACTCATTCAAGAGTCCGCCCTTGAAAATCCGTCATCCTGAGCGTAGCGAAGGACCCCTGTATTTCGCTCTTCCACCCTATTCACCCCCCGGAGACCCAAGCTCATGCAGGACACCACCACCAAAGTCAAAGTCGAAGAGATCGCCTGCGCACCCGGCGCGCCCGTCACCGTCATCCGCTTCACCGGCGACATCACCTCCACCTCGCAGGTCGCCGTCACCGGCACCTACGAAGGCCTGCCCGACTCCGCCAAGCGAATCCTCCTCGACTTCTCCAAGGTCGAGTACCTCAACTCCTCCGGCATCGCCCTCGTCATCCAGATGATGATCGCCGCCAGCAAGAAAGGCCAGAAGATCGTCACCTTCGGCCTCACGCCGCACTTCGTCAAGGTCTTCACCATGGTGGGCATCACCAAGTACACCAGCCTCCACCCCGACGAAAAATCCGCCTGCGCCGCCTTCAACTAATTCCGGCAAAGCTGTGTCCCTCAAAATCGGGTGCCCCACGTCTCGCTCCTGAGACATGGGCTCGTTCCCAGCAACAATCCGGGTGCCCCATCTCAGCTCGCGCCCTTCGCGAGCTGAGGTGGGAGGTCTCCCTCCCGCGTCCTCCGCGCAATCTCCCCGTCCTCTGCGTCCCGCCTTTGCCGTTGCTCCTCCTTCCCAACCCACCCGAAACCGATCCTTCTCCATAATCTGAGCCGGACGAGCACCCACTTCAAGCTGACAGCTCTCAGCGGATAGGCTGTCAGCTCACAGATAAGCCTTACCTTCCCTGAAAATCACTAAACTCGACCCACCCAGTCTTTCTCTCCCAATCGCAGCGCGTCTAACGCATCACAGGCTCTACCCTCAGTAAAAGTGCCTGCCCCGCTTTTGGTGCATACCGCGTCAAGTCCTTTGCTTTCAATATTATACCCATAAACCATTTAGAATGAATATTTTAGCCAAAACAAGGGGGAGGGGGGCTACCGCGGCAGCCCTGTGTGCCGTCCTCATCCTCCTCTTCGCCCGTGCAGTTCTGGCCCAATCCTTACCCGAAACCCTCTCCGGAACCGTTCTCGACGCAACCACCCATCAGCCCATCTTCCGCGCCCTCGTCCGCCTCACCGGACAAGCGACGCCTCGTGCCGTCCTCACCGATTCCTCCGGCCACTTTACCTTCCCTGAAGTCGATCCCACCCAAATCAGTCTCACCGCCATCAAGCCCGGATTTCACTTCAACCGCAACCCCAGCGATCCAAGCCAGCTTCACGTCAGCCTGCAAGACGCAGCCAATCCCGTCGAACTCCTGCTTTACCCCGAAGCGCTCCTCACCGGAACCATCAGCGGCCCCGATGGCAATCCGCTGCCGCACATCAGCGTCGAAGCCCTGCGCGCCACCGACGACGATCTCGGCCGCCACTGGATCACCACCGCCGTTACCCGCTCGAACGCCCACGGCCAGTTCCGTCTGCCCGTGATCGCCGGCGACTACCGCCTCCAGACCGAACTCTCCCGGACCGTCGGCGCCGACGCCGTCATGCCCACGTCACTTCCCGACGCCGGTACCGCAGGCTTCCACCTTTCTCCCGGCGAGCAGCGCGACGTCGACGTTCACCCTCCGCTCGCGCCGCTGCTCGCCGTCTCCGCCCACTCCAACACCGATGTGGACGAGATGGGCGGCCTCACCGGCATCCTTCCCGACGGCACCAGTTTCCCCGTCTCCTTCACTCCGACCGGCAGCGCGACCTTCACCGCCAGGCTTCCCGCCGGCAGCTACCTCCTGCAAGCACGTAGCCGCGGCTTCCGCGGGGAGGGTCTCGAACAGGCCTCGCTCACGCTCTACTCCTCGGCGAGGCAGCCGATCGCCGTGAACCTGCAGTTCGTCCCCGTCGCCTCCATCCCGGTCGAGGTCGACCTCGATGACGCGGCCGTAACCGCCTCAGCGTCCGCCGGCCAGACTCTGACGCCGCCCAATCCGCGCACCCTCTCGCTGGCGCTCGAGCCCACCACTCCGCAGCCGTCGGTCGACGCCGAGTACCTTCGCGCCGGCTTTCATCGCGGCGACTCCGGCGTCACCTTCACCGTTCCGCCCGGAACCTACCGCCTGCGCGCCCAGCGCAACTACACCTGGTTCATCACGTCCGCGCTATTCGGCGGGACAGACATCCTCGGGCACGACTTCACGGTGGCAGCCGGAACCGGCTCGACGCCCATTCAGCTCACCGTCTCCAACCAGGCTGCAACGCTCACCGGGAAGGTCGAGCTCAACGGCGCACCCGCCGCCTGCTGGGTCTACCTGATCGCGACCACGCCCACCGCCACGCCAATCCTCACGCTGCGCTCCGGAACAGACGGCGCCTTCACCCAGACCATCCCTCCCGGCAGCTATGTCGTCGTAGCCTTCGCAACGCGGCAAGCGACCAACCCGGAGGCCTTGGTGCAGGCCACCCCGAACGCGCCGACGGTGAGCGCATCCCCGGGCGACAGATCATCCGTCACGCTCGATGCAACCCCCGAAGTCGAGGCGAAGCCCTGAACTAGCTTGCCGGAATCGCGTTCTCATAGCGCGGCCAGTCTGCCAGCAGCTTGTGTAACACCGTGCTGCCGCAAAGCCACGCTGCCTCCAGCGCCACGCGCGACCCGATGTAGGGCGCAGTGACGGATTCGACAGCCGTGTGCCCAGGTCGCGGCATCGAATAGTTGCTGCCCGTGCGCAGCACCATCACGCGGTTGTAATCGACGCGGTGCATTGCGGCCAGCCGCTCGAGCGCATTCATAAAGCCGGAGTCTTCCATCTCGGTCATGGCGAAGCGCCCCTTGCCGGCCGTGAACAGCCGCACCCAATCACGCGCATACTGAGTCATCGTGGTTCCGTGCCAGTAGTAATCGCTGGCAAAGGTGTCGCCCATCAAGACGAACGGCGGTCTCTGCGCTTCGGGAAAGCCGGTGAAGCCTTCGCGGAACGCTGCGACGACGGGATCGTCCATCAGCGTGAGCGACCTTGTCTGCTCAAAGGCCCAACGTGCCAGCCCGCCGTTCAGCGTGTAGAGGTTCGTGCGCGTCCAGGGCGCGTCAGGCACCGTCGCCGGATTCGGCGCATGAGCCCCAACCGGAAACAGCCCGTAGGGCCAATCCTTCGGCGCGTCGCGCGGGTCGATCTCCCGGGCGACATCGCCCACCACATAGCTCGCCCACGCAGCGGAGCCGATGGACGCGACCGCCGGGTCGACACCCGCGATGCCGTTGATGAGGATGTAGGCATGGGTGAGATCGAAGCGCGGATCAAGTCCCAAAGCCATCATCGACGCCGTCGCATTCACCAGCGTCGTGCCGCTCATCATGCCGAGCACGGTGTGGTCCTTGTTGGTACGCAGCGGGTGCGTCCCGCCAGGAAAGTCGAGCACCTCGTCGAGGTGCTCGCGCTCGACCCAGAACTGAAACTCGCCCGGCTTATCCCCGGTGTCGTTGCCCACCTCAAAGGTCGTCACGACGACCGCGCGAATTGGCCAGGGTTTCGCCTGCGCTCCCGCTAAGCCGCAGCAGGCAAGCAGCCACACAACAAGAAACGAACGAAGCAAAGGCGTCCTCCAGGCATGGTTTTAGGACCGATACCTCAGACTACCCCAGCTCCGCTCTTATCCCGTCCTTATCCGAACTGATCCGTGTTACGCCTTCAGCAGTTCCCGCGCGATCACCATCCGCTGAATCTCGCTGGTACCTTCGCCGATCGTGCACAGCTTCACGTCGCGATAGAACTTCTCCGCCGGATAGTCCTTGATGAAGCCGTAGCCTCCGTGAATCTGCACGCCCTCGTCGCAGATGCGGCACGCAACCTCGCTCGCGTAGAGCTTCGCCATGCTGGCGGCGAGCGTTACCTTCTCGCCCTTATCTTTCATCTGCGCGGCGCGCATCGTCAGCAGCCACGCGGCATCGAGTTCGGTCGCCATGGTGGCGAGTTTAAACTGAATGGCCTGAAAGTCCGAGATAGCTTTGCCAAACTGGCGCCGCTCCTTCGAGTATTTGAGCGCAGCATCCAAGGCGCCGCGCGCGATGCCGAGGCTGAGCGCGGCGATGGAGATTCTGCCGCCGTCGAGTACGCGCATCGCGTCCTTGAAGCCGGAGCCTTCGCTGCCGATCAGGTTTTCGGCAGGAACGAAGCAGTCTTCGAGGATCAGCTCGGCCGTGTCGCTGGCGCGCAGCCCGAGCTTGTTCTCCTTCTTGCCCGGCCGGAAGCCCGCGGTTCCCTTCTCGACCAGAAACGCCGAGATTCCGCCGTGCGTGCCCTTCTCGCGGTCGGTCAGCGCGAGGATCACGGCGCAGTCAGCATAGGTACCGTTGGTGATGAAGGTCTTGCCGCCGTTGAGCACCCATCCGTCGCCCTTGCACACGGCGGTGGTTCGCATTCCGCCGGCGTCCGAACCGGAGCCCGGCTCGGTGAGACCCCAGGCGCCGAGCCACTCGCCGCTGGCCAGCTTCGGGATCCAGCGCTTGCGCTGGGCATCGCTTCCGCCAAGCATGATGTGATTGGTACAGAGCGAGTTGTGGGAGGCGACGATAATCCCGACGCTGCCATCGACCCGCGACAGCTCCTCAATCGCCAAAACATACTCGACATAACCCATGCCCGCGCCGCCGAGTTCCTCGGGGAAGATGACGCCCATCAGTCCCATCTGGCCGAGCTTCCTGACCACGTCCGCGGGGAAGATGCTGCCTTCGTCCCACTCCGAAACGTGCGGTGCGACTTCCTTCGCGGCGAACGCGCGGACCTCTTTGCGTAATGCTTCCTGCTCTTCCGTTAAACCAAACATGGCAAGCTCCCTATAAGCTGAGCCTATAGCGCAATAAGCGTACCTAATCGAATCATAGGTTGGCAAACCGGCCCGGAATGCGCTCAGGGCAGCTACAGAGTTGGCGCATTGCCAAGGTCCACAATGACGAAGTCCGTACCCGCGACGCGTTCGTTCGGCGCTTGCCGCAGTTCTCCGGGCAGTTGCTCGAAGGTGCTGTCGTGCACCACCAGGCGTGACGGCTTCAGATCGTGGATCGCCTGTTGCACGGCTGCCCCACCGTTGGTAGGCAGAGGAACGGCCGCATAACCCGTCGTCACGGAGAGCTGCGCGGAATCGCTGGTCATGATGACAGCGCCGCTCTCAGGCCGGATACCTTCATGTTCGAGAGCCGCGGCGAGGACGCGCAGTGCGTTGCCGGCCTTGTTGGTCTCCTCGAGGCCGCGCCGCAACGCCATGGTGCCGCTTAGCAGGTAGAAGACGAAGACGCTGCCCAACAAGGCAAGGCGCAGGCTGCGTGTGGTGCCGAGTTGGAGAATGCCCGCGACGATAAGCGCCGCCGTCAGCGGCAGCAGGCCGACGAAGCTGCGCAGAGCGGAGAAGACGCCGACGGCCGGAAGCACCAGCCCATACACGGCCACAATGGTTGCGAGAAAGGTCAGGCCGCCGGTCAACTCAGGCAGAGCTGGTTGGCGGGCAGAGACGTGACGGCTGACGAACCCCGGAACCAGCCCCGAAAGAAAGATCGCGCCAAAGCCTATAACGACCCACACGATGCGATAGATCACCAGCGGCAGCGTTTCGGCTCGCAGCTTCAGAAGCGCGCCCAGCCCATGGGCAAGCATGGTGTGGAGCGTAAGCGGCGCGCCGTAGCTTCCGAGATCCGAGAGGTTCATCAGGTAGAGCGCACCGCCGGTTGCAGGCGGAAAGGCCGTGCCCAGGACGGCGTGATCGATCAGCGGGGTTGGCAGATTGGCCATGACGAAGCCGGCGAGCAGAAGCAGTACGTAGCGCAGGCTGGCACCGCGTGCCTGGCGCTGCCGGTGTCGCATCCAGAGCACGCAGACGAGCGGCACAAGCAGCAGGATGGCATCGTTGCGAATGAGGCTGACGCCTGCGACGCAGACGAGTGCGCCCAGGTCCGCCCAGTAGCTGCGAAAGCGGACGCGCAGCAGCGCCAGGAACCAGGCGACAAAGGCTCCGTAGAACAGCGCGGAATCCGGCGAAAGAGCGCCGTACCAGAGCGGCGGCAGCACCAGGCACACGAGGTAGCTGGCGCACGCGACGCTGCGGTCTCCTGTGGAATCGATTGCGATGCGCCACGCAGCCAGCGCAAGGCAGATGCCCGCCAGCATGGTGACCACGAGGCTGGAGTGCAGGGTGACGCCGCCGAACGGCTGTGCAAGCAGCAGCAGGAAGCTGGTGCCTGCGCGCCAGTACTCGATGCCATTCGTGGGCAGGTGCGCGGCGACGAACTGGTATTGGAAGAGGAAGTTCTCGCGGAAGCCCTGGTGGCGGCTGAGCGATTCACCCAGCGCAAGGTAGGCGCAGGAGTCCGGTGTGCCGCAGAAGGTGACCTGGCGCGCCATCAGCCACTCGATAGAGGCGACAAGCAGGGTGAGCACGGTAGCAATCCAGAGTTCGCGGCTTGATCGTCCGGGTTGCTGCAATTCGCTCTCCAGGGGTTGTGTGTGGCACTAGGAGGAGTATAGAGGTGCGGCTGCTCTGGAGTCGTAAAGGCGATGGGACGAGACGCGTTCCAGAGGAGCCTGTGCACCAACAAGCGTGAGTAAACAGCAGATTTATTTTCTGGCAGCCGGGAACAATTGCGTAAGGGGGAGGGTCTAAGCTGGGAGCCTTGCCACGCAGCACCCGGAGAACGTCACCCGTGAGCTATCAACGCGTCCCACTCGCCTTTCTTGCGCTTCTGACCGCGGCCGCCGCGCAAACCCACACCAAACCGAGTTCCGCTGCCATCGAAGCCAGGCCGGACGAGCTGCCGATTACGCGGGTTGCTCTGTACAAGAACGGCGTCGGCTTCTTTGAACATGCGGGGCGCGTCAGCGGAGATCAATCCGTCACAATCGACTTCACCTCCGCGCAGTTGAACGATGTGCTGCAGTCGCTGACGGCGATCGACCTGGGAGGCGGACGGATCTCCGGGGCCGGGTATAATTCGACGACGCCGCTCGACCAGCAGTTGAAGACGCTGCCGCTGGCGCTCTCGGACAATCCGTCGGACGTGGACTTCTACAACGCGATTCGCGGCGCGCGGGTGCAGGTGATTGGGCCCGGTGTGGCGATCTCCGGACGTTTGCTGAGCATTGACCTTCGCACTGCGGCGGCGGCGAAAAGGGATGACAACGCCGCGGAGGATTCGGCGACTGAGAAGCGGTTCATCACGGTCGTCTCCGACGGTGGACAGGTGCGGACGCTGGAGCTGACGGCGGCGGTCTCGGTGACGCTGCTGGATTCCGCGCTGCACACGGACGTGACGCGATATCTGGAGCTGCTGGCTAGCACACGCAACCAGGGCTTGCGCCATCTGACGCTGCTCGATCGTGGTGCGGGCTCGCGCGAGCTGAGGGTCTCGTATATCTCCGAGGTGCCGGTCTGGAAGTCGACCTATCGGATTCTGTTCACGAACACGGCCGCCAACTCAGCCTCGGAGGCCACGATGCAGGGCTGGTCGGTGGTTGACAACACCACCGGCTCCGACTGGGATAACGTGCATCTGGACCTGATCGCCGGCGCGCCGCAGTCGTTCATCCAGCCCCTTTCGACTCCGTACTACACGCGCCGCCCGGAGATTCCGCTGCCGGCGGAGGCGCAGCTGACGCCGCAGACGCATGATTCAGGCGATGAGGCGGAAACTCAGGCAGCCAACGGCCCCCCAAGTGCAGTCGTTTCCGCGCAAGCCTCCAGTCAGTCCATCGAGATCACCGGTGGACCGGCAGTTCCAGCGGCATTGCGGAAGGCGAGGACTGCGGACCGATTCGGTGGCGGAGGGCTCGCTGGGTTTGTGGCAGGCGCCGGCCGTGCGGTTGGTGGCCCGGTCGCCAACTACGCCGAGACTGCGGAAGCGTCCATCACGCCCGAGACAACCACCTCCGCCTTCGACGATTACTTTAAGTATTCCCTGACCGACCCGATCACCATCCGCAAGAACGAGTCTGCGCTGGTGCCCATCTTGCAAACCAGGCTACCGGTTGAGCGTGTGACGCTTTGGAGCCCGGAGCAGCCGGTTGCGCTGCGAGCGCTCTGGCTGACCAACTCGTCCAACCTGACGCTCGATCGCGGGTCGTTTTCGATCGTGGAGGACGGCGCCTTCGGGGGCGAAGGTTTGCTCGACCCGATCCACCCCGGCGAGAAGCGCCTGCTCTCCTACGCGGCGGACCAGGCGGTGCGCGTCACCGTAGAGAACAACACCAACAGCCGCAGCATTCAGCGGCTTTCGATCGCCAAGGGCGTTCTCACCGAGACCTCCACCGACGTCAACGACTTCGACTTGCTCGTACACAACGCCGCGCCCGAACCGCGCACGGTGATCCTCGAGCAGCCGGTGTACTCGGGCTGGACGATCGACTCCACCCCCAAGCCCGTTGAGACGACACCCACGGTTGCCCGATTCCGGGTCGCCGCGCAACCCAAAGAGACCGTCCGCCTGAAGCTCCGTTCACACCATACCAACGTCGAGTACATCCGGCTGGTCGACCGGACCGAAGAGCAGTTCCGCCTACTGGTGCAGGGCACAAAGGCCAGTCCAGCGCTGATGGCGGCGCTGCAGCCGCTGTTCGATCTGCACAGCCAGGTGGCCGAGTTCGACAGGCAGATTCGCGAGCGGGAGGCGGAGATCGCCGACATCACGAAGGATCAGGATCGCCTGCGCGAGAACATGAAGGCGCTGAAGGGCACGGCGGAGGAACGGCAACTGCTGCAACGCTACACCGGCGAGCTCAACGCCCAGGAAGACCGGCTGGCCGCGTTGCGAACGCAACTGGCGCAGTTGCACGCCCAACGCACGGCGACCGATGCGGAGTTCCAGGCGAAGATGCAGGCGCTTACCTTTGATGAAGAAATGTAAGGAATCCACTGCTGTCTCAAACTATTTCTTGGGCGGTGGCGGCGGAGGAGGAGGTCTTGGAGGAGGAGGGATCGGCTTCGGCATGGGCGGCCAGTTCGCCTGCCGATCCGTCGTCCGGCTCATGCACTCACCAGATGATGCTGCTGAAAGACTTGGTCTTGCCAATAAGCAAGGCGCTTTTGATCATTCGGCGCATCGGTGGTCGCCAACTCGGATAGGTCCCGCTCGCGCCGACAAAGTGTCTCGAAGTCGAGCATCGCATCTGCCGCGTGAATGTTACTCCAGAGCGATTCGTACCCTTCTGCTAATTCACCCCATTGATAGTGGAACTTCGCCATCGTACGAATCGTCAGATCCAGATTTACGGCTATCGTATAAGCCGTAATGATCGCGACGCCCAGCGACAACGTGGTGGGAACCCAGGCCGGCAGTTTACCCACCAGCGCTCCCGCAGCCCCCGAAGAAAAAAAGAACACTATCCCAGTGATGATCTGTTTTTGCTTGGAGTAGCGGCTTGCTAAGTCGGCGAAGTACAGAGAACGCACCTCGGCTGCTATCCTTCTCTCCCACAGACTCGTGATTTGGTCCTCAGAAAGCATAGCAACCTCCGTGTGTCCTTATTCTACTGTGCCGCGCCGCTCTGCGCCGGCGTCGCCTTCGGGTAGTAGCCGCTGCGCGTGCGCACGTCCAGCTTGCCGTAGCCCTTGGCCTTCGCATCCACGTGGATCTGCCGGTAGCCGCCGTGGCTGGGCGGATTGGTGGAGCGGTAGGCGATGGTGTACTGCGTGCGGATGTCGGCCGCGACCTCGGCTGCGATGCCGTCTACTTCCTTCAGCGACTTCGGAAAATAGGCGACGCCGCCGGTCTGCTCGGAGATCTGTTCCAGCACGGACTTCGCGTGGCGCGCCTCGCGGCGATCCGTGTCCTCGCCGAAGAGCAGACCGATGCAGTAAATGGTCGGGCCGTCGAGATCCTGGATGCGGCGGATCGCCTGTTCGAGCGTCGCGCTCGAAGCGTTATCTTCGCCGTCGGTGACGACGATCAGCACCTGCTTCGCGTTCTTGGCGTTCTTGGCAAGATAGTCGGCAGACGCTACCAGCGCGTCGTAGGCCGCGGTGCCGCCACTCGATTTAATGTATCCGAGCCCCTGCTGCAGCTTGTCGATGGACGAGGTGAAGTCCTGGTCGATAAAGGCCTCGGAACTAAAGTCCACAAGGAACTCCTCGTCCTGAGGGTTCGAGAGCCGGATCAGGTCGAGCGCGGCCTTGTCGACGGAGTCGCGCTTGTCGTACATCGACCCCGAGCTATCGATCAGCAGACCGATCGAGACCGGAAGATCTTCGTGGCGGAAGCCGACGATGGTCTGCGGCACACCGTCTTCGTAGACGTGAAAGTCATCTTTAGTGAGGCCATTGACGAGGCGTCCGCTGGAGTCGAGCACGGAGGCATTCAGGCGAACCTCGTAGGCGTCGGTCTCGAGCGTGTAGCGGCCGCTGGAATCTTTGGTGACCTGGCCGGCACCGGCGGCCACCGGGGCGACGATGCCGGAGCCCGGGGTTTCCGCGTCGGGTGTCGGCACCGGATCGCGATCGACGTTCAAAGGCAACGGCGCGCGTGGCGGGGTGGACTGCGCGATCGCGCTTCCCACCCCGGCCCAAGACGCGCATGAAAGCAAAACAGCCGCAAGCTTACTGCGAAGGTGCATAGTACCCCTGGCGAAAATGTACTGTCAGCGTAGGAAGCCCCGGAGGCGGTACCAGACGCACCTTCAATTTACGCCAGTTGCCATCCTTCTTCATATCAGACGGTCGATACCCGACAACGTACTCGTTGCGCAGCTCGGCGCTGATGCGTTCGGCGATATCGGTCATGTCGCCTGCGTCCGCCACCTTGAACATGCGGCCGCCGGTGGTTTCGGCGATATCGGTCAGCAAAACCGGGCCAAGCTGCTCTTCCTCGGTGGGCGCGTACTCGTCGAAGATGCCGATGGCGTAGATCTGCACGTCGGACTCGCGCACCAGCCGGCGCAGTTCGCCCTCGGTGTAGCGGCTCCGATTATCGCCCCCGTCGGAGATGATGAGCAGCGCCTTCCGATCCCACTTCGCGTCTTTCAGCTTGTCGACCGCAAGGTACACGGCGTCGATCAGCGCGGTGCGGTTTTCCGGATGCAGCATCACCATGCGAGCCTCCACATCGTCCACGTCGGAGGTGTAATCGACGATGACGGCGGGTTTATCGTTGAAGCCGACGACGAAGAACTCGTCCTGCGGGTTCGATGTGCGGAGAAACTCGGTAAGGGCGCGACGGGCGCGCGCAAACTTCGAGCTCATACTCCCGCTGAGGTCGAATACGACGCCAATGGTGACAGGCGCGTCCTCGGTCGAGAAGCTCTTGATGGTCTGGCCGGCGTTATTATCGAAAATCTGGAAGTTGTCCGCTTCAAGGCCGGTCACCAGGCGATTCATGGGGTCCGTAACCGTCATCGGCACGAGAACCAGGTTCGCTTCCATCTTCAGCCGCGGGAGGGTCGATTTTGGCAGGCCGGCCGCGATGGAACCCGGCGCGTTCGCCTCGCTGGCGGCGGGCACGGTCTTGATCGGGGCTGGAGTCGCCACCTGGTCCAGGGGATTCTCCTGGGCTTTTCCGTGGGAACAAAACAGCGCCAACCCAAGTGCGAGCAAGCACTTCGCACCCCTGCAGAACCACCCGTTCGCTCGTTCTCTCGTAACCATGCGCGTCATCCCTCGGGCCCACGATCTGTAGAACGCAGCTTACACTGCTCAGGATGTACTTGGATGCAACTCTTGTGCACAACGTCACTGGGATCAAAATACGGAGGAGTGCGGCTCCATTCCGGCACAAACGGGGCGATCTGGCCTACGCAGAATCTATCGGCAGCTTGGTCATTCGTTCGACTGAAAACTTGCCGCAATGAGGGAGCAGTCCCGACAACCTACAATGGTCTACGAGGAAAAAACTGAAGATGGCTCGTATCTACCCGTTTCGCGCCCTGCGCTACGACACCCAGAAGGTCCGCATGGAGGACGTCGTCACCCAGCCGTACGACAAGATTACGCCGGAGATGCAACAGGCATATTATGACCGGTCCAAGTACAACCTGATCCGGGTGATCCTTGGCAAAAAGGAGCCCGGCGATACGGACGCGTTTGCCCCGCTGCCGGGGGGCGAGACCGCGCACAACGTCTACACGCGCGCAGCGGAGTCGCTCGCTTCGTGGCGCAAAAAGGGCATTCTTCGCGAGGAGAACGAGCCGGCGCTCTACGGCTACTCGCAGACCTACACCGTGCCGGGTACCGCTGAAGTGCGCGAGCGCCGTGGCTTCATCGCTCTCGGGCACCTGTACGACTACTCCGAGCAGGTTGTCTACCGGCACGAGCAGACGTTTCCGAAGCACAAGTCCGATCGGCTGGCACTGTTCAAAGCCACGCGCGCCTACTGCGAGCAGATTTACATGCTCTACTCCGACCCGGCCTTCACCGCGGAGCGCCTCATCTTCGATAAGGGCACGCCTGCCGACCTCGAAATTGCGGACGAGTACGATGTCGTTCACCGCGTCTGGAGGCTGACCGATCCGAACCTGATCAACCTGATCGTCACCTCGATGGCCGACAAGAAGCTGATCATCGCGGATGGCCATCATCGCTATGAGACCTCGGTGACGTACATGCACGAGCGCGCCGCCGAACTCGGGCTGGACCAGCCGCCCGCGCAGACCGAGGAAGATGAGGAGTCGCCGTCGAATCGTGCGGACGAACCGCACTCGCTGCTGCCGAAGCCGGAGTTTCCTGAGGCCGCGATGATGATGACCTTCGTCAACATGGATGCGCCGGGCATTACGATCCTGCCCACGCACCGGGTCGTCTTCGGGTTGAACGACTTCTCGACCGAAGCCTTCCTCAGCGCGGCCGAACCGTACTTCACGGTGACCTCCGTCGCGTCGCCGGACCTGAACGCGCTCGGCAATGCGGAAGGCGTGGCGTTCCTTGCGGCCACCAAGGAGGGGACGCATCTTCTGACCGCGAAGCCGGAGGCCGTGCTGGCGAAGCTGAAGGAGCTGCATCCGGAGATCACGGCGCGCCAGGCGCAGCTCGACGTGGTGCAGCTTCACCGCGTGGTGCTGGAGCATCTGCTACAGCTTACCCATGAGTCCATCGCGAACCTCGAGAACATCCGCTATATCCGGAGCGCGGAGGAAGCAGTGGAGCAGGTGCAATCCGGGAAAGCCAACATCGCCTTCCTGATCAAGCCGGTCACTCTGACCCAGTTGCGCGATATTTCACTTTCGAACGACGTGATGCCGCAAAAATCCACCGACTTTTACCCCAAGCTGCTCAGCGGGCTCGCCATCTACGCGCTCGATTAACGGGGGCCTCGCGACCGGCGCAGCACGATCGCGCCGGTCGTGGGGCATTCTGCGCTTCGGAGCCGCAACCAGCCGATTGGAATACCGCGCAAGCCCACCAGCTACAATCACCCAGTACCCGTGACGAAACTTCAAGGCCCATTTCGCGCCGTCCTGCTCCTGCTCGCCGCCGGCGCGGCCGCAGCCCAGACGCCGCTTCCGGCGGCACCTGCCGGCGCGACGACCCCGCGCAGAGCCCGGCACGTGCGTGCCCCGCAGGCTCCCTACAACCCGAACGTGATCGTCCTCGACCCGGCGCACGGCGGGTCCGACACCGGCGCTCCCCTCGGCCGTGCGGGCGAGGAGAAAGACCTGGACCTGGCGTTCGCCGAGCGGCTGAAGGGCCTGCTGGAGGCGCAGCAGTTTACCGTCGTGCTCACCCACTCCACCGCGGACGAGAACCCGACGCCCGACCAGCGGGCGGAGACCACCAACCGTTCGCGACCGGTGGCGTGCCTGCTGTTGCACACGACTAACGCGGGACATGGTGTGCACCTGTTCACCTCCGCCCTGACCGCGCCGTTCTTCAGTGGGGATGCCAGCCAGGACACCAGCATTACGCCCTGGGACTCAGCGCAGGCGCCCAGTCTGCCTCGTTCGCTGCAGCTTGCGAATGAGCTCTCGACCGCTCTGAACGGACTTCGCGTTCCGCTGGTGGTCGCGCGCGTTTCGGTGCGTCCCATCGACTCACTGACCTGCCCGGCCGTCGCGGTGGAGGTGGCGCCCGCGGCGCCGGATACCTCGGTCGCTGACGACACCTATCTGCAGCATGTGGCGGAGTCGCTGGTTACCGCGCTGAACTACTGGCGCGAACATGCACGGGCGCAGATCGCCGCGGCGCAGGCAGCGGCGCTCGCCGCGAATACCGCCGCGACTCCCACGCCGGCAACCTCGGCGAAACCGAAGGCGAGGCCTCGACCGAAGCCAATCGTCGCGCCAGATGAATCGCCGCTGGCGCCCGACGCGACGCCGCACAAAGCGGCGCCGATCGAGCGGCGACCGCCGCCGGCTTCCGCTGCACCTCCCACCGGAGGCCGGCGATGATCCCCAAATACCAGCGCATCGTCTACTGGACGCTCGTCGGGCTGATCGGCCTGATGTTTCTGCTGCTGATTCGCGGCTGCGTCAGCAAGCAGCAGCGTATCTCCGCCATGCGCGATGAGTCGCGCATCCCCGCGCCCACCGACCTCCCGGCCGAGCAGGTCTCCGTCGCCCAGGCCAACGATGCCGACTCTTCCGTCACGCTCTCCGACGTGAACATGCCGGTGCCCGCGGACCCCTCGCTGCGCGCCAAGGTGATCCTCGACCGCATGTTCGCGGACTTCGCCCAGTCCGCTTCGACGCATCCGTTGCCGTCGGGTCAGGCGGTGACGGACGTCTTCCTGGTGCCGCTGCCCGTCACCAATCCGTCGCCGGACTCCGACGACACCACGGCCAACCAGCAGGCGTCGCCGTACGGACACATTCACGCGCCGGGAGACCTGCTCGCCGTCGTCAACCTGACCAAGAGCTTCGCCGACGCACACCCCTCCGGCATCGAGACCGAAGACCTGACGCTGCGGGCCATCATCTCCACCCTGCACGCCAACTTTCCCGAGATCCAGGAGGTCCGCTTTCTGATCGATGGGCAGTCGCGCGACACCCTGGCTGGCCACGCCGACCTGACGCGGCCGTATGCGGTGCTCGATCCCACGCACTCGATTCATGTGCTTTCAGAGTTTGGGAACCCGATGTGAGGCAGATGCAAGATGCCAGATGTTAGTTGTTACTTGCTCACGACATCGCTTACCGATCCACAACTAAGATCTAAGATGAAACAACTAACATCTGACCATGCCCACCATTGCAGTCTTCGATTCCGGCTTCGGCGGATTGACCGTCCTGCGCGAGTTACTTCCGTTGATCCCCGGCGCGCGCTTTCTTTACCTTGGCGATACGGCACGGCTGCCGTACGGCGCGAAGTCGCAGCAGACGATCGCGCGCTACGCCATGTCGAGTGCGGCCTTCCTGCTGGCGCAGGGTGCCGAGATGCTGGTGGTCGCGTGCAACACCGCCTCCGCGCTCGCGCTCGATGAGCTGAAGGCCGCGCTGCCCATTCCCGTCGTCGGCGTCATTGAACCGGGAGCGCAGGCGGCGCGTGCGCTCTCGCAAACTGGTTCCATGGAGCCGTCGGTGCTCGTGCTCGCGACCGCCGCTACCGTTCAATCCGCGGCCTACACCCGCGAGTGCGCGGCGCTGGGCCTCACCATCTACGAGAAGGCGTGTCCGCTGCTGGTGCCGCTGGTCGAAGAAGGCTGGACCGATCACCCCGTTACTGCGGAGGTTCTGCGCATCTACCTTGCCGAAGCGCTGGCCGAGGCACCAAGCGTCGAGACGCTGGTGCTGGGCTGCACCCATTATCCGCTGATCAAGCCGTTGATCGAGCGTGTGCTCGACGAGCTGAGCCATCCGCTGCAGATTGTCGACTCTGCAACCGCGACCGCGCTTGCCGCGGCGAAGGTATTGCCGGCCGGGATTGGCTCGGGCAGCCCCATTCCGCCCGTGTTCTACGCTACGGACTCCATCGCGAAGTTCCAACGCCTGGGTTCGGCGTTCCTCGGCCAACCGCTGGCTGAGGTCAAACTGATCGACCTGGGCGGCTGATCCGGCCTACACCCTGTCCCCTGTTCCCTATACCCTGTTCTTATGCCCTTTCTGCTGAAGACCGAACCGAACAAGTACTCCTACGACGACCTGCTGCGCGACGGCGAGACGGTGTGGGACGGCATTGCAAACAACCAGGCGCTGCTGTACCTGCGCAACATGAAGAAGGGCGAGAAGCTCGTCATCTACCACTCGAACATCGGCAAGGCCGCCGTCGGCACGGCGAAGGTCGTCTCAGTCGACGCCGCCGACCCGAAGAACCCCAAGGTCGTCATCAAGCCGGGCAAGCGCCTGAAGCACGAGAAGCCGCTAGAGGCGATCCGCGCCGCCACCGTCTTCACCGACTCCATCCTCTTCCGCCAGTTCCGCCTCTCGGTCGTCCCCCTCACCGAAGAGCAATACGATTTCCTTACCACTTAGAAAGCCGCGCCCTTCTGCGCACTTCTTAGCGCTCTCTGCGCGAGCGCTGTTGCCGTTGCTGTGGCTCTTGCCTCCGGGCCACCCAGGCAACCAGCCTGCTATCCTGACTAACGGAAAAGGAGCACCCTATGATCGACCTCAAAGGCAAAGTCGCCGTCGTCTTCGGCCTCGCCAACAAGCGCAGCATCGCCTGGGCCATCTGCCAGAAGCTTGCCGAAGCCGGCGCCATCCTCGCCATCGGCTACCAATCCGAGCGCCTGCAGCGCGAAGCCGAAGGTCTCGCCGCGGAGCTGCCGCTGGCCGACGGCACGCACCCGAAGTGCTTCCAGTGCGACGTCGCTTCGGACGCGGACATCGACGCAGCCTTCGAGCACTTGAAGTCCACCTACGGCAAGCTCGACATTCTCGTGCACTCGATTGGTTTTGCGCCCAACATCAAAAACTCCGTGCTGAATACAGCACGCGAAGACTTCCGGGTTGCGCACGACATCAGCGCCTACTCGCTGATTGCGCTCGCACGCGCCGCCGCGCCGCTGATGCCCGAAGGCGGCAGCATCCTGACGCTCACCTACTACGGCAGCGAGAAGGTGTTCCCGAACTACAACATCATGGGCGTGGCGAAGGCTGCGCTTGAGGCCGCCGTGCGCTACCTCGCGGCAGACCTCGGCGCGCAGAACATTCGCGTCAACGCGATCTCCGCCGGGCCGATCAAGACGCTGGCCGCACGCGGGATATCCGACTTCTCGACCATTCTGAACGCGGTCGAGCAGCGTGCGCCGCTGCATCGCAACGTCGATGCGCTCGAAGTTGGCAACACTGCCCTGTTCCTGTCGTCGCCACTGGCTTCGGGCATCACGGGCGAAGTTACGTTTGTCGATTGCGGGTTCAACGCTACCGGCTTGTAAGAGCCAAGTGCGCCCTCATCGCGGGCGGCGACCACTTCGTGGGGTGCTGAGCTTCGCGTGCTTCTCCCGTTGGCCGGACATGGGGCTGGCGGGAGGAGCATGGTTCAGCAACATCGCTACAACTTCCGTCCGTTGCCTCGCTCCCAGCTTTCGTTCCAGTATCGGAAGCAGAGGAGCGCCATGCACGCAACCGCACCCCATCCGATTCCGGCTTTGCCGCCCCAGATGTCTCCCGCGACGGAACTCGCGCGGGCATCCATCGAGCAGTTCCTGGAAGCCTTTGCCTCGCCCCAGGCGGACCAGTCCGACTTCCGTCTGCGCGTGCGCTGCGCGTCAGGCGTAAGCGATTGCGCGACCGAGGATCTCTGGCTGGGGGAACTTGACCTCTCGAGCAATCCGGCCTCTGGGGCGATCGCCGACGAGTCGTCTCTGCCGGGGCTTAGCCATCCGGAGCGGGTATGTTTCGAACCCGAGCAGGTCTCGGACTGGAGATACACGGAGGCAGGGCAGCTTGTGGGCGCGTTCACTTCTCGCCTGATCCGTTTCGAAGCGCCCGAGCCCACCAGCCGCTTCACGCTGCTGCGCGAGCTCTGGATGCTGTAACCTGCTGCTTCCCGGCCGCGCTAGACCGCGCCGCCGCCCTTCATCATCTTCGTTGCCGAGAGCACCCCGATGCCGAGCAGCACAAGCACGATCCCGCCAATCCACGCCTGCGGAATCCGCATCAGGTGCGCGATGTAAGCGACCCCGGCAATCACCAGAAGATACCCAATCCCGTACACAGCGAAGTTCATCGTCCAACCTCCACAAGAATATGCAATAAACCCTAAGATGCACACGGGAGGCGCGTTCACAGGCAATTGAAACAAAATCTCAACCGCGACCAACAGGAGCGCCACGCAAAGCTCCTGACCCCACGAAGTGGTGCCCGCCCGGCATCAGGGCGCACATGATTTTGCAGCTAAGCCGTCTGCCGCCAAAGCGCCCGGTATCCCAGCAGCCGCGCCACGTGGAAGAAGTCCGAAGCGACCAGGTAGAGCAGGGCGACGCCGAACCACCACCAGGCGAGAAACTCGGTCGACTCCACCGACGCAAACGGAAGCGGCGTTGCGGAAAAGACCATGCCGAGCACGATCAGCATGATCTTGACGATGCCGAGCACGAGGTTGATCTCGACCAGCTTGCCGCGTACGCGGCCGGAATAAACAGCCGCTTGCAGACTCGCGGCAAAGCCGAGATTCTTTTCCATGGCAAGCAAGGGAGCTATGCCGAAGACCCAGCTTACCGTCGCCCACGCGCAGAACATCCCGAGCGTAATTACGATCACAAGCCCGCAGAAGAGCACCAGATTCGGCTCCTGTTTGAGTTCGATCGGTCCGGTAATCGCGGTGCGCGCGCTCCAGCCCACGAGATGAAACCATAGCGCGAAGACCGCGGTAAGCACGGCCACTCGCAGGGCCTGCAGCGCCATCAGGGTGCCGACGCGCACATGCAGCTTGTCATCCACGGACCGCAGCACCATGGTGCGTCCGACCGAGGATTGCACCACCCAGCCGACCAGCACGAGCGGCACCAGCCACAAAGCCAGCGCCCTTATGCCCGGAGCCACGATCGAGAGCGCGGTAGCGAACTTGGCCGCGGCACCCATGGGGTCGGCGCTGAGGGCGCCAACCGGATCGTGCAGGAGGACCGGGTCGAGACCAAGCCGCGCAGGGTCGAGCGTGCCACCAGTGGCGGACGCCAGAACCAGCCGCAGCTTGAACAGCACCAGCGCCAGGGCCGGCGCGCCGAATGACCAGCGCCAGGCGACCTCCAGTGCCACCAGCCACGGCCTGCGCCACACCGAAGAGATCGTGCCGACAAACGACTCCGTGCCTCGCACCGTGCCTGCCGCGGTCGGCACCTTATTTCACCACGAGGTTCACGAGCTTGCCCGGCACCACGACCACCTTGACGATGGTCTTGCCGGCCGTGCGCGACTGCACCTTCTCGTCTTCGAGGGCAGCAGCCTTCACCGTCTCCTGGTCGCTCTCCGCGGCGACCCGGACGACGACCACGAGCTTACCGTTTACCTGCACCGGGATCTCCACCTCGCTCTCGCGGGCGAGCTCGGCATCGGCCTCCGGCCATGGCGTCCGGAAGACGACGCCGATTTCGCCCAGCCGCTCCCATAGCTCCGCGGCGACAAACGGAGCGAACGGAGCGATCATCTGCACCAGCGACCGCATCAGCTCGCGCACGGTGGCTGCGGTCACGCGTCCTTCGTCGATCGCGGCTTCCTTCGCGGTGATCTCGTTTACGAGGATCATGATGGACGAGATAGACGTGTTGAAGTGCCAGCGTCCGCTGAAGTCCTGCGTAATCTTCGCGAGCGTCTGGTGCAGCTTACGCAGCAGAAGTTCGTCATCCGCCGTCTTCGTCGCAGCGCCGCCCGCGAACGAGGCGTACTTCGCGACCAGCCGGTAGATCTTGCCGATGAACCGCACGATGCCGGCGACGCCATCCTCCTGCCAGTCGAGGTCGCGGTCGGGCGGAGCGGCGAAGAGCGCATACATGCGCGTCGCGTCCGCGCCAAAACGGTCGATCATCAGGTCCGGGCTGACGACGTTGCCCTTCGACTTCGACATCTTGGCCCCATCTTTGATCACCATGCCCTGGGTGAAGAGGCGCTCGGCGGGCTCGTCGTTGTCGATCAGCTTCAGGTCGCGCATCACCTTCGTCCAGAAACGCGAGTAGATGAGGTGCAGAATCGCGTGCTCGACGCCGCCGATGTACTGGTCGATCGGGAACCAGTAGTTGGCCTTGGCGGAGTCAAAGGGCGCCTGGTCGTTGTGCGCGTCGGTATAGCGATAGAAGTACCAGCTCGAATCGACGAAGGTGTCCATCGTATCGGTTTCGCGGCGCGCCGGCCCGCCGCACTTCGGGCAGGTGGTGTTCACGAACTCCGGCACCTGGCCCAGCGGCGAGCCACCCTGCTGGGTGATCGTGATCGTCTCCGGAAGCAAGATCGGGAGGTCTGACTCCGGCACCGGCAGGGGGTTTTCTTCGCCGCACGCCGCGCAGTAGACCATCGGGATCGGCGTGCCCCAGTAGCGCTGGCGGCTGACGCCCCAGTCCTTCAACCGATAGGTAACCGTTGCGGTGCCAAATCCGTTCGCCGTCGCGGAAGAGGCCATCTTCTCCTGCGCCTCCAGGCAGGCTTCACCGGTCCACTCGCCGGAGTCGATCAGCACGGCATCGTCCTCGCCGGTATACGGCAGCCCCGGCAGCGACTCATCCACCGGCGCAACCACGCGCTTGATCTCGAGCCCGTACTTGGTCGCAAACTCGAAGTCGCGCTCGTCATGCGCGGGCACGCTCATGATGGCACCGGTGCCGTAGTCCGCAAGGATATAGTTGGCGACCCAGATGGGCAGGCGCTCGCCGTTGAACGGGTTGACTGCAAAACGGCCCGTGGCTACGCCGTGCTTCTCGATCGCGCCGATATCGCCGGCCTCGCGCGCTGCCTTCTGCTGCGCGATCAACTCGTCGATCTGCGTCGCAAGAGCGGCATCCTCAGCCGCAAAGGCTTTGGCAACTCCATGCTCGGGCGCAACCTGAATGGAAGTCGAGCCGAAGATGGTATCGACACGCGTGGTGAAGACGGTAATCTTGGACCCATTCGCCGCCGACCCCGCAGCATTCGCGACCATGAAGTCGACGTTCGTACCGTCCGACCGGCCAATCCAGTTGCGCTGCATCGTGCGCACCTTCTCCGGCCAGCCGTCCAGCTTGTCGAGCCCCGTCAGCAACTCCTCAGCGTACTTCGTGATGCGCAGAAACCACTGCGTGAGGTCGCGCTGTTCCACGAGCGTGTCCTCGTGCCGCCAGCAGCAGCCGCCGACCACCTGCTCGTTGGCGAGCACGGTAGCGCACTGCGGGCACCAGTTCACCTTGCTCTTCTTGCGGTAGGCAAGCCCCGCCTCGAACATCTTCAGGAAGAACCACTGGTTCCAGCGGTAGTAATCCGGCAGGCAGGTGGTCACCTCGGCGCTCCAGTCGAAGCCCATGCCCAGCCGCAGGAACTGCTTCTTCATCGACGCGATATTCGAGAGCGTCCACTCACGCGGAGGCACGCCGTTCTTCAACGCCGCATTCTCAGCCGGCAGCCCGAACGCGTCCCAGCCCATGGGGTGCAGCACGTTGTAGCCGCGCATCCACATGAAGCGCGCCAGCGCGTCGCCAATGGCGTAGTTGCGCACGTGGCCGATGTGCAGCGCGCCCGAGGGATACGGCAGCATCTCCAGGCAGTAAAACTTCGGCTTGCCCTCGTCGTGCGGGCCAGCCGCGTAGAGCGCGGCGTCCGAATCCCACCGCGCCTGCCATCTGGGTTCAATCTCTGCCGGCGTGTACCGGTCTGCCGGGGCTTCCGTCCGCTCGCCCGTCGTACTTGTCGCTTGATCTTCCATCACCTAACGATTGTACGAGCTTCCGCAATCCCTCACTACGGCTTCAAAATGCGGTTGGAGAGCGGCACCTCCGCCATCGCCGGGTCCATCGGCCCGAGGTAGCGATAGAGCGTCAGCTTGTACGGTGTTCCGGCGCTATCGAGATTGGCCGCGCCAGCCGGGCTAAAGTCGGCGCCGTCGCGAAGCGACTGCAGCCCAGTCGCTGCAGCCGGATCAACGTCGGAGGGAACCTCCACTGCTACCGTGCCCACGCGAAACTGGCGGCAGATCTCGTCCAGGCTATACCCGGCATCCAGCAACTTGTCACCGCGCAGCACGTAGCTCCGCCGCTGCGGATCGTGCTCGCGCACCAGGGTGACGAACATGTACTGATCGCGCCCGAAGACCAGGATGTTCCCCGGCGAGCCTCCGGCAAACATCGTCGCCACAGCTGCCTGCTGCCCATGGAGATAGACGGGGTCAGTATGGACATCCTGCTCCGCCTGCACCGGTACCCAAAGCAGGAGCGCAACCGGAGCAAAACGCGCGAACCGGACAGGAACCCGCTGCATCAATGCGTATAGACAAGCCGCTGCCAGCGCCACCCACGCCGGCCACCAGAACGTCGCGTTGCGCTCCGAGCGATTGTCGTAGAAGCTGAACGTGAGGTAAGCCAGGGCGAACCACGTCAACCAAAGTGCATTTTCGCGAGCGAAGTGCGGCCTCACGGCCGCAAGTATTAAAGCGGCCAGCGCGAGCAGCACGACCACCAGGTTGAGCGAAGACAACGCCAGCTTTGGATAGAACGTCCAGGCCGCGATCGACCAGCGCGGCAAGGATTCAAACCCTCTCATGATGGTCGCCGTGTTGCTTCCGACCGACTGCGCGAAGTTATCATGCCCAAACCTCACCATGAACAGCGCCAGCGGCAGGCAAAGGAGGCACGTGCCGGCGATCGCAATCCAGACCTCCGCCTTGCGGACAAAGCGACGATGATTCACCACGAAATCCGCCAGCAGCGCGCCATACAGAAACCAGGCCGGCTGCTTGGTGTACACGACCGCCGCGCAGGCCACGGCGCACAGCAGCCCGCGCCAAACGCTCGTCTTCTGCTGCAACCGGTCCGTCAGGTGAAAGTAAGCAAGCGTCGCCAGGCACATCATCGCGAGCGTCGGCAACTCCAGCATGATGTCCTCGAACGACCAGCCGATGCCCGGAACCGTCATCGCGGCAGCGGTAGCGGCGAAGGAGAGCAGCACCGGAAACCTTCGCCGCAGGAGCGCATAGAACGAGACCCCGAACACAGCGCCGAAGAACATCATGCACGCGCGCGCGGTCAGCACATGCGGTCCGCCGACCAGGCAGAACGCGCCTAAGACCGCCGCAAACAGCGGCGGCCAGAAGACGAACCCGATCGACGGATACTGCCGGAAGTAGTGCAGCGTGTACGGCCCAAGCCCATGCGCCGGATGATCGTGCACCAGGTCGTAGAAGAAGTATCCATCCATTACGTGCCGGGCCGAATCGTCCAGGCCGAAATCCGACACATGCAGGCTGCGCGACGAAAGGAAGCCCACCAACAACAGAATGCACACAACCGCCGCCCCGCCCGGGCTCAGCAAGCGCTTCCATCCGTGCATCCCACTCTCCCTTTGCCCGCGCGCATCGCCGGTCGTCTGTCGCCGATAGAAGCTTCGCCCACCTACTCTAATCCGACCGGAATGGGTTATCCCATGCCACAGTAGTTGTAGCAGGACTTGCGCCTACCCCCTTTACCCTTGTCACACCAGCTTTGTGCGTACGGACCCCCTCTATGGCGCAAACCATGCAAGCGACTTTAAACCCGGCCCCGTCACCCGTGGCGCTGCCGCCTGCAGCGGACGCCCGCATGGGGCGCATGCCGCGTCTTCCGGTGCTGGACGGTTGGCGCGCCTGCAGCATCCTGGCTGTGCTCGCCTGCCATATGCTTCCGCTCGGCCCCGCGCACTGGCGTCTGAACGTCGCCGCCGGCTGCATGGGCATGAGCATCTTCTTCACGCTCTCGGGCTTTCTCATCACCAGCACTCTCTACTTTCACCCCAGCGTCCGCGACTTCATCATCCGGCGGCTCTTCCGCATTCTGCCCGTCGTCTTCCTCTTCGTGCTGATTGTTCTTCCGTTCGCCCACGCCAGCGCCGCGACATGGCGAGCCACGCTGCTCTTCTACGCCAACCTGCCGCCCTACCACCTTCTCCCACTGACCGACCACCTCTGGAGCCTCTGCCTCGAGGTGCAGTTCTACGCCGCCATCGCGGTGCTCTTCCTGCTCTTCCGCCAGCGCAGCCTCGCCCTGCTGCCGTTCCTCTGCGTCGCCGTCACGCTCAACCGCATGCGCCTGCACGAGATGCCAGACATCGCAACGCTCTCGCGCATCGACGACATCCTCTCCGGCGCCGCGCTCGCGTATCTCTTCCACTCGCGCTTCTCGGTCGCGCTGCGCCGCGCGCTGGTGCACCTGCCACCGGCCATTCCGCTGGTGCTGCTCTGCCTGGCGTGTCATCCAGCCTTCCCGCTGCTCAACCAGTTCCGGCCCTACTTCGCCGCCGCAATGGTGGGCGCGACGCTCTTTCACGATGGCACCGTCTGGAAGCGCGTTCTCGAGTCCAAACCGCTTGCCTACATCGCGTCTATCTCTTACGCGCTCTACATCTGGCACCCGCTCACCACACACGGCTGGTTCGACCCCGCAAGCAAGACCGCCAAGTACCTGCGGCGGCCGCTGGGCATCGCCATCAGCGTCCTCATCGCGCACCTTTCCACGAATCACTTCGAGCGCTTCTTCATCCAGATTGGCAAACGCCTGACCGGCCCTCGCCGGGTTCACGCTCCGAACCACGCAAGACCCGAAGCTTCACCAAACGGTGTCCCCTCAGCTGACGCGGTTTAAACCCGTCGCCGCAGGCAAACACCCGCACTCCTGTGCTAGCGTTGCATCGGAGAAAAACTTACGATGCCCGCACGTTCCGCTCGCCTGCTTGCCGCTGCCACCCTGTCGTTTTCGCTCGCCGCAACCGCTCTCCACGCCGATCCGCTCAAGCTGAAGACTGCGCAGGGCAAGGTAGAAGGCACGCAGAGCGCCGACTCGAAAGTCCGGTCGTTCAAGGGCATTCCCTACGCAGCGCCCCCGGTCGGAGACCTCCGCTGGCAGGCACCGCAGCCGCCCGCCAAGCACGATGGCGTGCTCGAAGCCAGGCAGTACGGCCACCACTGCGTGCAGACGAATCCCTTCGCGGACATGGTCTTCCAGGATGCAGGGCAGTCCGAAGACTGCCTCACGCTCAACATCTGGACGCCCGCCGATGCGAAACCCGGCGCCAAGCTGCCGGTCATGTTCTGGGTGCACGGCGGCGGATTCACAGCCGGCGGCGCTTCCGAGCCGCGCCACGACGGAGACTCGCTGGCACGGCATGGCGTAGTCGTCGTGACCATCAACTACCGCCTGGGCATCTTCGGCTTCTTCGCGCATCCGCAGCTCACGGCGGAATCGCCCCACCATGCGTCCGGCAACTACGGCCTGCTGGACCAGGTGGCCGCGCTGGACTGGGTGAAGCAGAATATCGGCGAGTTCGGCGGCGACTCCGCCAACGTGACCATCTTCGGCGAGTCCGCCGGCTCGTTCTCCGTCAGCTCGCTGATGGCGTCGCCGCTCTCCGAGCATTCGATCGCTCACGTCATCGGCGAGAGTGGCGCGGCGTTCTCAAGCAACTCCATAGGCTATCCGCCGCTGGCGACCGCCGAGCAGCAGGATAGCGACTTTGCGCAGGCTGCCTTCGGCACCACGGATCTTTCAGCATTGCGCAAGCTCACGGTCGAACAGCTGCTGGCGGGCGCCACGTCGAAGACCATCAAGCCCTCGCCGCGTTTCGCACCCGACATCGACGGCTACTACCTGCCAAAGCCAGTTCCGGCCATCTTCGCCGCCGGCGAGCAGGCGCATGTCCCCGTGCTGGGAGGCTGGAACAAGGATGAGGTTCGCGCCGCCATCACCATGAATCCGGTGAAGCCGACGCCCGAGTCCTTCGCTGCCCAGGCCCAGAAGAACTACGGCGACGATGCACCAGCCTTCCTGAAGCTCTACCCCGCGACCACCGACGCCGAAGCCATTCAGTCGGCGGGCGACCTGATCAGCGACAACTTCATCGCGTTCTCCACATGGAAGTGGCTGGACGCGCAGGTCGCGACCGGGCAAGCTCCGGTATACCGCTATCGCTTCGACCTCGGCGCGCCGTCCGACAAGTTCCATCCCGGCAATCCGGGCGCGTTCCACTCCGACGACATCGAGTACGTATTCGGCACTCTCAACGCACGCAACATCGCGGCCTGGCGACCCGAAGACCGCGCCCTCTCCGAGCAGATCGAGCAGTACTGGACGAACTTCGCCCGTACCGGCAACCCGAACGGAACTGGCCTGCCCACCTGGCCCACCTACGCTCCACCCGAGTGGGACGTGATGCACCTGGACGCGACCAGCGCGATGAAGCCAGACACGCAACGTGCCCGTTACGAGTTTCTGGCAACGCATCCGGTGAAGCCACCGACTCCCTAGGTGACGAAGCCTCCTGAACCTGTAAGGGACGGAGCACATCCTATGCACAAACGCGACTTCCTGAAAGGTTCCGCAGCCGCGGCCGCCACCCTGATGCTTCCTTCTCTCCAAGCCAAAGCCGACACCGACATCCCGCGCAGCAACTGGTCGGGCAACTACCACTACTCCACCAGCAAGGTCTTCGAGCCGGCGACCACCGCCGACGTGCAGGACGCCATCCGCAGCGTGCCGCACCTGCGCGCCCTGGGCACGCGGCACGCCTTCAACGGCATCGCCGATTCCGCCACCGCGCAGCTCTCCACGCACCGCCTTAACAGCGTGGAGATCAACGCAGATGCCCGCACTGCGACCGTTGGTGCAGGCATCCGCTACGGCGAACTAGCCCTCGCGCTCGACGCCCGCGGATTTGCCCTGCATAACCTGGCCTCGCTGCCCCATATCTCGGTCGGTGGCGCAGTCGCAACTGCGACCCACGGCTCCGGACTCCACAACGGCAACCTGGCCACGCCGGTGGTCGCCATCGAGGTTGTCGGAGCGGATGGCGCAGTCCGCACCCTCTCACGCGCACAAAATCCAGACACATTCCCTGGGGCAGTCGTAGGGCTTGGCGCGCTCGGCATCGTCACCCGCCTCACGCTCGCAATCGAGCCTACCTACCAGATGACCCAGGTCGTCTACCAGAACCTGCCGTTCAGCGAGCTCGAGCACAACCTGCCGCAGATCATGTCCTCCGCTTACAGCGTCTCGCTCTTCACCGACTGGCAAAACGGCCGCGCCAGCACGGTCTGGCTCAAGCGCCGCACGCTCGCCTCCGGCGCAGACCAGGCAGGCGCAGAGCCGCCGTCGCCCACCTTCCATCAGGCGACGCTCGCCACTCAAAAATTGCATCCCATCCCCGATCACCCTGCCGAGGCGTGCACCGACCAGCTCGACCAGGCCGGCCCGTGGTACGAACGGCTGCCCCACTTCAAGCTGAACTTCACCCCGTCCAGCGGGCAGGAGATCCAGACCGAGTACTTCGTCCCCATCGAACGCGGTTACGAGGCCATCCGCGCGGTCGAAACGCTGCGCGACCGCATCACCCCACATCTCTTCGTCACGGAACTCCGCGCCATCGCCGCCGATGACCTCTGGCTCTCGATGGCCTACCAGCGCCCGTCGCTCGCCATCCACTTCACCTGGAAGCCCGAAACGGAAGCCGTCCTCGCCGTACTGCCGGCAATCGAGGCAAAGGTAGCCCCGTTCGCCGCGCGCCCGCATTGGGCGAAGGTCTTTACCCTCACGTCCGCGCAGATCGAACCGCTCTACCCGCGCGCGAAAGACTTCCTCACCCTCGCCCGCACCCACGACCCGCAAGGCAAGTTCCGCAACGCCTATTTGGACTCTCACTTGGCCTGACAACGACTCGCCCGTGTGATTCTTCTGCATCTCGCTTGCGGATGCGGGGTGGCGGCGCACGGAGCTTAGAGTCGCGTCAGCCCCGAGCGGATGATCGCCGCGAGAGCTTCTGGTTTGCGCTGCATCCACGCAGTGTCGCGCGCACGGTAGAGCGCCTGCCGGCTGTTCTCATCCACGCCGCACGCGCTCCAATCCAGATCAAATCCGGCACCGACTGCCAGATCAGCGAAAAACTGCCGCAACGTTCGACTATTGCCTTCGCGGAACGGATGCGTCCCATCCATCTCGCCATAGTAGAACGCCGCCTGTGCCGCGAAATCGTCGCGGGAAAGGCCAACCAGATAGCCATCCTTCTTCAAGTCCGCGAAGATCCGTTCGATCTCCTGCGGAACGAAGGTCGAGGGTCCGTACACGACCGCATATCCCGCCTCACGCCACTTCCGCATCGGTCCCGTATTCTCGCGAAACTCCCCCGCCCAGGAGTAGACCTCGCCGAAGATCGCCTTGTGCGTTGCCTTTAAACGCGCAATACTCATCGGCATCTTCAGTGGCGTTTGTTGAAGGTGCTTCAACCCAAACGCGGCGAGCTCCATCTCTGCTGACTGGAGCAGGTCAGCATCCACAATTCCAAGACGATTTCGCAGAACCTGCGTGCCGGGATAGACGTACGGGTCCGACAACAGGCGCCTCTATTCCGCGGCAGAGAATTCTGGAACTCGCGTAGTCGCCAGCGACTTGTAGTGTTCGACGGTCTGCTCAATCGCGGCATCAATCCCCATCTCACCTGCGAGCACAGAAGACTTCATCTTCTGATAGTAAGGGTTGCTGCTCACGTCCACGCCCTCAAGCAGGCAACTTGCCTCAGCCCGCCTGAACTGCTCAGCATCCACTTCTGCCTGGCTCATCGCGATCTCTCCTGCAGGGTTCCGCTGCTATTTAGTTTAGCCTTTCAGGCTTCTGGCAAACAGAAAACTTACGAGAGCTTGAACCTGTATTCCCATTCCAACACTGCCGCTCACCCCGCCGACAGCGTCCGCAGCACGCCCACGTTCCGCGCCTCGTCGCCGGGCGCATCCACCGGCGTCTCCGCGATGAACGCGGCGTGCGCAAACCGCTCATCGCGCAGCAGCCGCCGAAACGCCTCCGCGCCAATCGTCCCCTCGCCGATATGCTCGTGCCGGTCCAGCTTCGAGCCCATGGCAGCCTTGGCATCGTTGCAGTGCCACACCTTCACCGCGTCGAATCCGACCGTATCGCGCACCAACAGCATCGTCTCAACATACCCGTCCGCCGAGACGATGTCATACCCCGCCACATGCACATGGCACGTATCGAGACACACCCCCACCGGCACACACTTCTCCAGGCAAGCCACCAGCTCCGCCACCTGCTCCAGCTTGCCGCCGAGTGAAAACTCCGCACCCGCTGTGTTCTCAATCAAAATTCGAAATCCTGGCGCCGCCCCAAAGTCGATCCCATCCGCCGCCCGCTCAATCGAATGCGCCGCCAGCCGCAGTCCCTCATCGCGCGTCAGTCCCTTCCAGCTTCCGGGATGCAGCACCAGGTACTCCGCGCCCAGCGCCAACGCGCGCTCAACCTCGCCCCGGAAGGCTGCTGTCGAGTTCTCGCGCACGCTCTCCGTCTGGCTGCACAGGTTGATCAGGTAACTCGCGTGGATCGAAACCGGACCCACATCATGCTTCGCCCTCAGTTCCCGCATCTTTGCCGCGTCTTCCGGCTTGACCGCGGCCGCCTTCCACTGACGCGGACTCGACGAAAAGATCTGAAACGTATTCGCCCCCGCCTCCACTGCCCGGTTAACCGCTGTCCAACAACCACCCGCCGTCCCCAGGTGCACGCCAATCCTTTTCTTCACAGAACCCATCTACCAAGGCTAACGCAAACGGAGTAGCATTCGCCCATGCCCAAAGAACAGTCTGCTCAAAGCCATGCGGCCTGGGATCCTCTCTTCCACTTCATCCTCACCCCAATCTTCCTTGCGAACTGCATCGTCGTCATCGTCTTTACCGTGCAGGTATGGCCGCGTGAGCCCTTTTTCCACCTGTGGAGCGTTCTCATCGCAATCGCGCTGTTTCTGCTCTGCATGAAGACGCGTATTTACGCGGTCGCCGACCAGGATCGCATGATCCGGCTCGAAGAACGTCTCCGCATCGCCGCGCTCGTGCCCGCGGCAGACGTCCACAAGCTGACGACGCGGCAATTGATCGCCCTTCGCTTCGCCTCCGACTCCGAGCTGCCCGCGCTGGTGTACCGCACGCTGGCCGAAGACCTTGACCCAAAATCGATCAAAATGAGCATCACCAGATGGCGTCCGGATAACCAGCGCATCTAGGCCGTATCGACATATCTCTCTAGGTGTAGCCATGTGCATGCGAGGGCGACGGTGGCATGATATGCGACTCTTCGTTTGCAGTAGCGTGTGGCGAGCCTGCGGAAGTGTTTGAGTCGGTTGAAGCATCGCTCGATGCGGTTGCGGAGCTTGTAGAGCGTTCGGTCGTGTGGTCGCTGCACCTTGCGGCAGATCTTGGACGGTATAACGGCTTCGGCGCCCATGGCCTCGATGGCGGCGACGATGGCGTTGGAGTCGTAGCCGCGGTCGGCCGTGACGATCTCGGCCTGGCGACCGGCCAGCAGCGGCAGCGCTTCGGCGAACTCGCCGGCCTGGCCGCCGGTGAGCCGAAACGCGACCGGTTCGCCGAGGCCGTTGGCGAGCAGGTGAATCTTGGTGCTCAGTCCACCTCGGGAACGCCCCAGAGCCTTGTCTTCGCCCCCTTTTTACGGCCCGTGGCCGCTTGCTGGTGAGCCCGGACGATCGTCGAATCGAGCATCAGGTACGGGTTCTTACGATCCCGCACCAGGTCGTCGAATAACTGGTCCCACACGCCGGCTTCGGCCCAGCGGATGAACCGCTTGTGCACGCTTTTGTACTTGCCATAGCGCTCCGGCAGGTCCGCCCAGCGCATGCCCGAGCGGATCACCCAAAGCACACCGTTCACAAATCGCCGGTTGTCCTCCGCAGGACGACCCACCGTGCCAGAACGACCCGGCAACAAAGGCTCCAGCCGTCGCCACTGCGCCTCACTCAACTTACCGAAGACTCCCCATCTCCCCACTGCACCAAAACTCGTGCAGCGAAGGAAGTGAATATGTCGATACAGCCTAGTGCACAGGCGGCTCTGAGGCCATCCGTTAAACTATCCGGATGACCTCCGAAACCCGCGTCCGTGTACGCTACGCCGAAACCGACCAGATGGGCGTCGTCTACCATTCCAACTACCTCATCTGGTTTGAGGTCGGCCGCGTCGAACACATGCGCCAGCTCGGCCTCACCTACAAGTCGATGGAGCAGGAGGAAGGCTGCGGCATCGCGGTCGTCGAAGCGATCGTCCGCTACAAAGCGCCCGCGCGCTACGACGACGAGCTCATCATCCGCACGCGCATCGCGCACACCCGCGGCTCCATCCTCAGCTTCGACTACGCCATCCACCGCGCCGAAGACGACCTGCTCCTTTGCGAAGGCTCCACCACGCACATCGTCGTCGACCGCGCCATGAAGCGCGCGCCTATGCCCGCGCGCTTCGCCGCCGCGTTCAAGGCATAAAGCGCTCCCGCAAAGCGCGCAAAGGTAGCAAAGATACGCGAAGAAAACCATTGCGTACCTTCGCGCCTTTCTTCGCGTTCTTTGCGAGAGCGCTTTGTCTTCGCTACTGCACCCGCGTCCCATACCGCTTCGCAATCTCCGCACTCGCCGCCACCAACCCATCCAGCGATGTCAGCTTTGGCAGCTCCGCCCCAAGCTCCTTCAGCACGCGCACCAGCACCTCGGTCGGCAGGTTTCCCACCAGCGCATCCTGCGCAAACGGGCATCCACCCAACCCGCCGATCGCCCCATCGAACCGCCGGCAGCCCGCCCCGTAAGCCGCGGTAATTAATCCCTCTGCCGCATCCGGCGCCGCATGCAGATGCACCCCAATCTCCACCGCATCATGTACCGCCATCACATCCGCAACCACATCCGCCACCATTTTCGGCGTCGCGCGCCCCACCGTATCGGCCAGCGAGATCTGCGTTACGCCACAATCCACCAGCAGGTCGCAGGCAGCAACCACTTCCTCGATGTCCCACGGCTCGCCATAGGGATTGCCGAACGCCATCGAGACATACGCGACCACATCCAGCCCAGCCTTGTATCCAATGGTCCCGACCGCCTCCAGCGCCTCGATCGCCTCTTCCGCCGTCTGGTTCTGGTTGCGCTTCAGAAAGCCTTCCGAGATCGAATACGGAAACCCCAGCGTTGACACCGCACCCGTCTTCACCGCGCGCTCCGCGCCCTTTGCATTTACGACGATGCCGATGATCTCGACATCATCCGGCGGGTCGAGGTATTCGAGCACCCGTTCGGAATCCGCCATCTGCGGCACCGCCGCCTGCGACACAAAGCTCACCGCATCGATATGCCGAAACCCCGCCGCGACCAACACCCGCAGGTAGTCAGCCTTCACCTCGGCCGGCATCAACCCCGGCAACGCCTGCCACGCATCCCGCGGGCACTCCACAATCTTCACCATCAAATAAATCTCCACCCCTATTGTCTCCCGACCGACGGGAGGGCCAAGCGAAGCTCTAAAAAGGCGTGTGAACGCCCGCCCCGCGCGCAGCGGGCCCGTCCGGCAGGACTAAGTCTGTATCACTCCCGGATTGAACTTCGGCACGTCCGGGTTCAGCGCACACGCCTCCAGCGCCAGCATCAGCACCTCGCGCGTCTTCGCCGGGTCGATGATCGCATCGACCCACAGCCGCGCCGCCCCGTATCGCGGATCGGCCGCCGCATCATACCCCGCCTTGATCTCCTCCCAGATCTCCCGCTTCTTCTCGTCCGAGACCACCTCGCCCGACCGCTCCATCTGCTTCGCCTTCACCTCGGCCAGCGTATTCGCCGCCGCCGCTCCACCCATCACCGCATACCGAGCAGTCGGCCAAGCAAACAGAAACCGCGGATCGTACGCCTTGCCGCACATCGCATAGTGCCCCGCGCCAAAGCTCCCGCCAACGATCACCGCAATCTTCGGCACCACACTCGTGCTCACGGCTGAAACCATCTTCGCCCCAGCCCGAATGATGCCGCTCCACTCCGCATCCTTGCCGACCATGAAGCCGTTGACATCGTGCAGAAAGATCAGCGGTACGAGATTTTGGTTGCAATCCATGATGAACCGCGCCGCCTTCTGCGCACCTTCGGTGTAGATCACGCCGCCCACCTCCAGCCGCTGCGTCCCGGCCATCGGCCCCATCGCCACCGTCTGCCGCTGGTTCAGCTTCTGGTTGGCCACGATCCCCACCGCGCGCCCGCCAATCCGCGCATACCCGCACAGCACCGTTCGCCCAAACTCCGCCTTGTACTCGTCGAACTCGCTACGATCGACGATCCGCGCAATCACCTCGCGCATGTCATACACGTTGCTTGCACCGGGCGCCGGATCGAGGAAACCATAGAGCTCTTCCGCCGCATACAGCGGCTTATCCCGCGCCTCGTCATAATCTGTAACCGAAAAAGATCCGGCACCCCGGGAGCCGATCTTCCCCACCAAAGAACGCAACCGTTTCAGGCACGCTTGATCGTCCGGCTCCCTGAAATCAACCGTTCCAGAGATCTCCGCATGCATCGCCGCACCACCCAACTCCTCCGCCGGCGTCTTCTGCCCGATCGCCGCCTGCACCAGCGCCGGCCCCGCCAGAAACAGCCCCGAACCCTCCGTCATCAGCACCGTATCGGTCATCACCGGCAGATACGCCCCGCCCGCCACGCACATGCCCATAATCGCCGTCATCTGCGGCACGCCCAGCGAACTCATCACCGCGTTATTGCGAAACACCCGGCCAAAATCATCCTGGTCGGGAAAGACCTCTTCCTGCAGCGGCAGAAACACTCCGCTCGAATCCACCAGGTAGAGCGTCGGAATCCGGTTCTCCAGCGCAATCGCCTGCGCCCGCAGCACCTTCTTCGCCGTCATCGGAAAGAACGCACCGGCCTTCACGGTGGCATCGTTCGCCACGATCATGCAAAGCCGCCCCTCGACCCGCCCAATGCCGGCAACACACCCCGCACCCGGCGCCCCACCCCACTCCTCATACATCCCAAACGCCGCCCAAAGCCCAAGCTCGAAAAACTCCTCCGCAAGCCCGGGTGCCCCATGTCTCGCTTCTGAGACATGGGAAGTCGATCTCTCCCCGCCTCCATCCACCAGCAACCCAATCCGCTCCCGAGCCGTCAAACGTCCCTTGGCATGTTGCCCCTCAACAGCCTTCGCGCCCCCACCCCCACGAATCCGCTCCGCCTGCCCGTCCATCTCCACCAGCAAAGCCCGCACCGCCGCCGCATTCGCCAGCGCCTTCGCCGACCCCGCATCCCACTTGCTCACAATCCCATTCCCACGCATCATCCGAACAAGATACCGCGTTCGGCCCACCCCTGGCACCGCGCCCCACGCCTAGCCGCCAAAACGCGAAAATCCGCTCCCTCCGCGTAAATCTGCGCGAGCGCCTTTGGCCCTTGAATCCCCCGACGCAAAGTGCCATCATCGACTCATGCAGAACTCAACCATCACGGTCGAACTCCCTGAGACGCTGAGAGAGTTCGTCGAATCCGAAGCTGAAGCTCTCGAGTACAGCAGTCCGGGAGAGTTCCTCCGTTCCCTCGCCGAAGAGGCACAAGACCGGCGCACAGCTCTGGAAGCGCACTTACTGGAGAACCTCAAGAGCAAGCCAATCCACGTCCCTCATGAGGTTCTGGAGCGCGGAGACCTGGTAAGCTTTCTGGAACAGGTTCTCGGCGAGAGCCGTTGAACTCCGAACCTCCGTTCCGCATCGAGATCCTGCGCGCCGCGGCATCCGAGATCACGGAGCAAGCTTCCTACTATCACTCCGCCGAAAGCGATGCGCTTGCCCAGCGATGGCGACGAGCAGTCAACGCCGCAGTGATTTCGCTCGCATACTCACCGTTGCGCGGGAGTCCGTTCTACCTTGCCACACCCTCTCCAACCGGCCTGCGGCGAATCCCGATCGAAGGCTTTCCCCAGCACGGAGTCTACTTCCAGGTCTTCGAGCAGCGCCGCCTTGTCGTCGTCGTAGCAGTGCTTCATGGCTCGCGTGATCTCAATAACCTGCTCGCCGCATCAAGGTTTCCCAAATGACCCTCCACCCCACCGACGCTCTCCTCCTCATCGATCTCCAACCCGACTTCATGCCCGGCGGAGCCCTGGCTGTCGCCGGCGGCGACGAAATCCTCCCGACCATCAACGCGCTCGCCCGCCGCTTCGACCACGTCCTCCTCACCCAGGACTGGCACCCCGCCGCCCACATCTCCTTCGCTTCCACCCACGCCGGCAAGCACCCGTACGAACAAATCCAAGCTTCTTACGGCCCGCAGACCCTCTGGCCCGACCACTGCCTGCAGCACTCCGCCGGCGCCGCGCTGCATCCGGCGCTCAATATCCCGCACGCCGAGCTGATTCTCCGCAAAGGCTTCCGCCGCGAGATCGACTCCTACTCCGCCTTCCTCGAAAACGACCATACAACCTCGACAGGCTTGGCTGGTTATTTGAAAGACCGCGGCCTGAAGCGCCTCTTCCTCGCCGGACTGGCCTACGACTTCTGCGTCCGCTTCTCCGCGATCGACGGTCGGGCCCTCGGCTTTGACACCCTCGTCCTCGAAGACGCCTGCCGCGCCGTCAACCTCCCCGGCTCCGTCGACGAAACTAACGCGCAGTTCGCCGCCGCACAGATTCCGCGCCTCCAAACCGCAGAAATCCTCTGATGCCCGAACAAGCTCAACCCTGGATCGCCACCACCGCCACCGTCACCACCTGCCGCTTCCAATCCCCCGCGCTCACGACCCTCATCATCGGCGTCAACACCAACCAGCGCTTCCGCATCACCTTCGACTACTACGCCCACGGCCGGCTCTACTCCGACGAGTTCCAATCTCCCACCGCCATCCCGCAAAACACCGTCATCGACCTCACCTACAACCCGCTCGACCCCGCCCAGAACAGCCGCACCAACCACCCCACCGAACCACCCGCCAAAGCCCCACCCACCTGGCTCATCGGCATCGCCGGCTCGCTCGTCCTCTCACTCCTCTGGGCGCTCATCCTCCGAAGCTGCCACTAATCCCAGCCCTCACCGCGACCGGGTGCCCCATCCTTCGCGACGTTTCATCAGCGAAGGGTGGGGTATCGTTTGCGGCAGGATAAAGACCGCTCTCCTCGCCCGGCCAAGCAAGCCCGGGTGCCCCATGTCTCGATTCTGAGACATGGGAAGTAGCCACTCACCCCGCCGCAACCCCACCCAGCCCCAACTCCTCCGCCCGCGCCTGCATCGCCCCAAGACAAACCCCGACATGCTCCTCGATCCCCACCCCCAGCAACTCCGCCCCGTGCGTCATATCTTCGCGCTTCACCGCCCGCGCAAACGCCTTGTCCTTCATCTTCTTCAGCACGCCTTTGACCTCAACATCCGCGATCGCCTTTGTCGGCTTCACCAGCGCGCACGCCGTCAGAAAGCCCGCAAGCTCATCAGACGCAAACAACGTCTTCTCCAGGTGCGTCACCGGCACCACGCCGGAATAGTCCGCATGCGCCAGAATTGCCTGCAGGATCGCCTCATCCCACCCATGCTCCCGCAGGTACTTCACTCCCACAGACGGATGCTCCTCCACCGACGGATGCCTCTCGTAATCGAAGTCGTGTAGCAGCCCCGCGCACGCATACGTATCCACTAACTCGTCTGCGTCCGCCCCTGCCAACCCAAGCCGCGAAGCCTCCAGCCGCCCATACGCCTCACAGCAGATCGAGACCCCAAGGCAGTGCTTGCGCAGGCTCTCGCCCGCCGTCCACTCCTCCATCAACGCCAACGCTTCCGCTCGTCTCATCCGATCTCCTCGCCCTACCTCATCCTAACGAAATTCTCTAGTTACTCCCTTGGTTCCACTCCGGGTTTCTTCGGTTTTCCTCGGTTCTATTCCGTAATCGTACTTGACTCATCCGATACCCGGTGTAACTCTAGCTTCATCGCAAGTGCACCATTATCGGACACTCGCGCTGCGGACCTTGCTCTGGCCACCGCTTCCGCAAAACAAAATTTATGGCAACCATGATGGCTCCCCTGGGACCAAGCGAGGTTATGCACCCCGCAGCAGAACGTGAAGTTCTGAAGTGTGGCCACTGCAAACTGGTGCAGTTCCGCACCGCAGCCGCAGCCTGCCGCCGCTGCAAACGCTCCCTAGAGATCGAGAAGCCTGCTCCCGCGCCGGCGCCTCTCGCACTTGTTCCATCACCCGCTGAGCCCGCCCAGGGAATCCAGGTTGCAACCGCCGTGCGCGATCTTCGCCACGTCCGCAACCTCTCCCAGCGCCAGCTCGCCGCCCGCATGAACGTGCCGCGCACCTACATCTCGAAGATCGAGAACGGCAAGGCCATGCCCACGCTGTCCTCGCTCGACCGCCTCGCACGCGCGCTCGAGGTCGACATGTCGGCGCTGCTGCGCGACGCCAACACCCGCCACTCGAACGAGGCCTCCATGCTGATGGCCGACCCGTTCCTGGCGGAGATCGCGGCCTACACCTCGAAGCTCGATTCGCTACAGCGTTCGATCTTCCTCAACCACGTCAGGGAGCTCGCCGCCGGCCGTCGCCGCACCGCATAAGCGGCAAGGGCGACTCCTCACGCAACCTCCAGGCCGCACTCGGGCAGAGTGCGGCCCTCTCCCCGTACCTTTGCCCTCACCACGCGCAGCGATCAAGCGTGCGCAGCACCGGGCTTTTCGAGAACAGCACGAAGTGCCCCGGCGTCAGGGCGCACTTGCCGTTGCTTTTCCTCACCCGTTACACCTGATTTCTCGCACCCTAGTATGCTTACCAGAGCACTGTAACGAGGCAGACTGTTGCGTTCTGGAACTTTGGCTCCTCCTCCCACTACGATCAGCGCTCCCAAGCGCCCCAGCCGCCTCGATGAGCTCTCGCCCGAGGAGATGGCGGTCTACGCCCAGCTCGACCCCACCCGCATTCCCGAACACGTCGCCATCATCATGGACGGCAACGGCCGCTGGGCCGGCAAGCGCGCGCTCAAGCGCTTCCTTGGCCACCAGCAAGGTGCCGAATCCGTCCAATACGTCGTCGAAGTCGCCTCGCGCATCGATCTTCCGTGGATCACCCTCTACGCCTTCTCGATCGAAAACAACCTGCGCCGCCCCAAGTCCGAAGTCAGCTTCCTCATGAAGCTCCTCAGCAACTACCTCACCGGCAACGTCAAGCGCATGAACGATAACAACGTGCGCGTCGCCTACATCGGCCGCACCGAGGGCCTGCCGCAGGAGATCCAGGACACCATGCAGTGGGCCAGCCAGGAAACCGCCAAGAACACGGGCACCACCCTCACCCTCGCGCTCAACTACGGCTCCCGCGCTGAAATCGTCGACTCCACGCGCTCGCTCGTCCACGCGCTCATCGAAGAAGCCCATCACCGCGGCATCTCGCTCGAAGACCTGCTGCAGGTTGAAGGGGTTGAAGCCCGCATCGACGAAGCTGCGCTCTCCGCCAATCTCTATACCGCGCACATGCCGGACCCCGACCTGGTCATCCGCACCTCCGGCGAGCAGCGCATCTCGAACTTCCTCCTCTGGCAGATCGCCTACGCCGAAATCTTCGTTACCGATCGCCTGTGGCCCGACTTCCGCGGCATTCACCTGCTCGAAGCGATTCAGAACTTCCAGCAGCGCGAACGCCGCTACGGCGGCCTGGGCGAAGGCACCGACGAACACCTCGAAGGCAAGGACGATGCTTTAGAGTCGCCCGAATCGATCGCTGCGGAACTGCTTAAACGCTGACGACTTGTCCTGCCGGACGGGCCCGCTCATCGCGCGGGGCGACCACTTCGTGGGGTGGTGGGCTTCGCTTGCGCACGCGCCACAAACTTCTGTGCCGAGCATCGCGAGGACCACGCGAAGCCCAAGACGGCCCGAAGGGCTCGCCGCCCGCGATGAGGGCGCCCGTCCGGCAGGACATATCTTTCCTATATCCTTCCTGAAGAACGCATGAAACGCATCCTCACTGCCATCGTCCTTATCGCCGCGGTCTTTGCCCTCATCTTTTACGGCCCGCTGTGGTCCCTCGCGCTCGCAGCCGCCGTCGTCGCCGGGCTCTCTGCGTATGAATACCGCGCGCTCGCCCGCAACTTCGACGTCTACGTCCCGCTTTGGTGGCTGCTCGCCGCCACCGCTCTTATCTTCTTCTTCACCCTGCGCCTCCCCGACTTCGAACTCCCCGTCCTCACGCTCGTCACCTTCATCCTGCTGGCGTGGTCGGGTTTCACGGCAAAGTTAGACCGTGTCCTGCCCGACACCGCCCTCGGCCTGTTCGCGCTCATCTACATCGTCTACCCGCTCACCCTCATCCCGCTCATCAAGGCGCACGAAGACGGCACCGGCCTGCTCATCTTCCTATTCCTCTGCGTCTGGTCCGGCGACACGGCCGCGCTTTACATCGGCAAAAACTTCGGCAAGCGTAAGCTCGCCCCGCAGCTCTCCCCTAACAAGACCGTCGAAGGCGCCATCGCCTCGGTCGTCGGCTCGGTCGCGCTCGGCATGGGCGTCTACTACCTCGGCGACTACCTGATGACCCGCGGCTACACCGACCTGCACATCGGCATCCCCGCCTGGCAGATGGTGCTGCTCGCCATCGTGCTCAACCTCGCCGCGCAACTCGGCGACCTGCTCGAATCGGCGATCAAACGCGGCGCCGGCGTCAAGGATTCGGGCACGATGCTCCCCGGCCACGGCGGCATCCTCGACCGCATCGACGCGCTGCTGCTCGCCGCCCCCGTCCTCTGGTACATCCTCCTGCTGAAAGACTGGCCCGGCTTGTTCCGCTAGTGACATAATCCTCTCACCGAGGAACTTAGATGATCGCGAACCTTGTCGTCACCGCTATTCCCATCATTTTGCTTGCGCTGTTGTTCATCGTGATGCTCGCCATGCTGAGCCGCTGGAACAGGAAAGCACTGGCCCGTCGGGAGCAGGCCGAAAAGGCCGCTAACCAGGTCATCGTGGACTTGATCGTGCCCGAATTGCAAGCGATCCGGCAATCCATTGAAGCGACGGCATCAGAACTGCGGCAGTTCCGTGAGGAGACACGTGCTCCGGCCAACCCCAACGTCTGACCTGGTCTGTTGAGGTTCGTCGCGCATCTGCGACGGCGCTCCTGGGAAGAAGCCGGCTCTTATCCGTTCTTTATCCGTCCTGTCCGTGTACGCACTTGCCCTTGCCTTTCTGCGAAAATAGCCAAGTGAAAAAGATCACCATCCTTGGCTCTACCGGCTCCATCGGCACCTCCACCCTTTCCATCTGCGAGCAGTTCCCCGACCGCTACACCCCCATCGCGCTCGCCGCCGGTACCAACACCGATCTTGCCGTAGAACAAGCCAGACGCTGGCGCCCGCAACTCCTCTCGCTCGCCTCCGAGCGCCACGCCGACACTGTCCGCACGCGCCTCGCAGCCGAAGGCCTCACCGGCATCGAAGTCCTCAGCGGGACGGCAGGCACCATCGCCGTCGCCACGCACCCGCAGGTCGAATTCGTTGTCTCCGCCATCGTCGGCGTCGCCGGCCTCGAAGCCACCTACGCCGCCGTCCAGGCCGGCAAGACCATGGGCCTCGCCAACAAGGAATGCCTCGTAGCCGCCGGCGACCTCATCCTCGCCGCCGCCCGTGAGAAAAACGTCGCCCTCCTGCCCATCGACTCCGAGCACAACGCCGTCCACCAGGCCATGCGCGGCGGCCAGCCAGCCGAGGTCAAACAAATCTGGCTCACAGCCTCCGGCGGTCCCTTCCGCAACACCCCCGCGGAAGATTTCGCCCACATCACCCCCGCCCAAGCGCTCAAACATCCCACCTGGGTCATGGGCCAGCGCATCACCATCGACTCCGCCACCATGATGAACAAGGGCTTCGAGGTCATCGAAGCCTGCCGCCTCTTCAACCTCCCTCCGGAAAAAGTCCGCGTCACCGTCCACCCGCAATCCACCGTGCATTCGCTGGTCGAGTTCATCGACGGCTCCATCCTCGCGCAAATCTCCGTCACCGACATGCGCCTGCCCATCCTCTACGCGCTCGCCTACCCCGAGCGACCGGCCTCGAACCTCACCTTCGACCTCGCCCAGCTCTCGCACCTCGACTTCGCCCAACCCGATTTCGCGCGCTTCCCCTGCCTGCGCCTGGCCTACGAGGCCGCTTCCGCCGGCCAGTCCGCCTGCATCGCCCTCAACGCCGCCGACGAGGTCGCCGTGGCAGCATTTCTATCCGGTCAAATCCCGTTCCTCGGCATCCCTCGTACAATAGAGCGAGTGCTCGCGCTAACACCCCGGAGTCAGCCTTCGTCTATCTCCGAGGTATTGACCGTCGACCGCGAATCCCGCATCATCGCCGAACAGGTCATAGCAACTGCCTGAAAAGTCGCTACTTAGCCACTAGTAAATCCAGGCTAGAGGCTAGAAGCTAGCAGCTGGAAGCTGTTCTTCGAGGTTTCGATTTGTCGCTCTTCTCCGCGTCCAACCTGTCGGCCATTCCCGAGCTCGGCGTCGTGCTCGGCATCATGGTCCTCGTCCACGAGTTCGGCCACTTCGCCGCGGCCAAGCTCTGCCGCGTCCGCGTCGAAGCCTTTGCCATCGGCTTCGGACGCAAGATCCTCGGCTTCGAAAGCGGCGGAACCTCCTACCAGATCAACCTGCTGCCCCTCGGCGGTTACGTCAAGATGGCCGGCGAACTCCCCGGCGAAGAGCACCACTCCGACGACCCCGGCGAGTTCCAGAACCATCCCCGCTGGCAGCGCGTCATCATCACGGTTGCCGGCCCGGTCGCCAACTTCATCCTCTCGCTCGGCCTCATGACCGCCCTCTACATGACCCACCACGAGGTCGAGGACTTCATCACCCAGCCGCCCGTCGCCGACTACATCTCGCCCAACAGCCCCATCGCGAAAACCGGCATCGAGCCCGGCGACAAGATCGTCCACATCGACTCCATCGAGAACCCCACCTGGCTCGACTTCGAGCAGCGCGCCGCGCTCGACATCAACCGCAAGACGCCGTTCTCGTTCCTGCACAACAAAAAGCGCGTCGACACCATGCTCTCCGTCGACTACGCCGGCCGCCAGCAGGACTTCGACCCCAGCTCCGACCTCGGCATCGTGCCGCTCATGCAGTCGACCCCGGTCTCGGTCTTCAAGGTCACTGACGGCATGCCCGCCAAGGCCGCCGGCCTCGAAGACGGCGACACCCTGCTCGCCATCGACGACCAGCACCTCCACTCCGTCGAAGCGTTGCTGGCGTACCTGAAAGACGACGCCGGCAAGCCCGTCGTGCTCACCGTTCAGCGCAAGCTACCGGACGGCAGCCTCAAGACGCTCCCCATCTCCGTCACCCCCATCTACGCCGACGCCCAGCAGGGCAAGTCCTGGCAGACCGGCTTCACGCCCGTACACCCACCCACCCACATCGATCGCCTGCCGCTGCTCGCCGCGCTCTCCGCCTCGTGGGACGACAACCTCAAGAACTCCAAGCTGATCTTCGAAGTGCTGCACCGCCTCGTCACCCGCGAGGTATCAGTCAAATCGCTTTCCAGCCCCATCGGCATCGGCGTCCAGGTTCACCAGGCCTTTGAAGCCTCCGACTGGCTCGACCCGCTGCCCGTCATCCAGCTCATGGCGATGATCTCGCTCAACCTCGGCATCTTCAACCTGCTGCCGATCCCCATTCTCGACGGCGGCATGATCGTCTTCCTCGGCATCGAATCCCTCATCCGCCGCGATCTCCCACCCCGCTTCAAGGAGCGCATCTACCAGGTCGCCTTCGTCTGCATCATCCTCTTCGCCGCCGTCGTCATCTTCAACGACATCACCAAATTCCTACCCGTCCATCCAGCGAAACCGTAACTGCGGGACCATCTCGAACAAGAAGACCGCCCGGGTGCCCCATGTCCCGACCCTGGGACATGGGAAGTAAGCTTCCCGCACCGCACCTTCCTGAGCCGGCCCAACCGACCTTGAAGACTTTGCAGGCGGTAAGGGGGAGAGGGCCAGCCTAGATCTAATCGTCCCCGCCGCCGGTCGCACGCGTCGCATTCCCTCTGCTCTTCTCCAGCCGTTGCGCCGTCACAACGGATTGCGCGCTCTGCCCGTGCCGCCCACCCTTCATGCCGGACGACATCGCCAGGTAAATACCCCCGGCCACCACAATCACACCCATAACGATGAAAATAACCGTCAGCATAACCGTACCCTCCTTCCAGTCTGAGGGCCTGCTCCCGGTTATCGTTGCCTTTCCACCTCGCGCAGCTCCCCGACGATCTCCGCCGCGACCTCCTTCGCACGTTCCTCGTCGCCGGGCCCGTAGCTGATCGCGCCCACCCGCGCATGCCCGCCGCCACCGTATCGGCCGCATACATCGGATAAATTCACCAGCTGCTCCACTGGCACCGTCGTCCAAGGGCTCGTGCCCACGGAGATCTTCGTCCGCGCCTTCGACTTCGTCACCGCGATCGTGTAGGTCGCCTCCGGATGGAAGTAGTACGGGATGAACTTGTTCAGCGCATCGGTATCCCGGTCCAGGATCTCCAGGTAGTTCACCTTGTCCGCGAGCACCGTCCGCTGCCGGATCAACTCCTTCGTCGCCTGGTGCTTCTCCCAAAGAGGCGCAAGCCTCTCCGCGACCCACGGCTGCTCCAAAATCTCCTCAAACGGCATCTCCGTCAGCAGCGGAATGATGCGCGGAATGAAATCGGGCTCCTGCGCGTTCTCGATCACCAGCGCCACCCTCATCGCCGGCTCCCGCATCTCCACCGCAGCCTCCGCATCGCGAAACCGCGCCCCATCGATAATGTCTGCCCACTTCAGCAGGTCGTCCAGGCCGCTCACATCCCAGCCGAACTTGTCCTTGCCGATATCCGCGATCAACCCGGTGCAGGAGATATAGTCGGGGTTGAAAAACTGACGCTTTCCCTTCTCGCCCAGCTGACCCTGCTCGAAATCTTCCTTCATCTCCGGGGTCAGAAATGCGCTCTCATGGTGGTCGAACCACCACGTCAGCTTCGGCGATGTCGAATACTTGAAGTCGACGATCGCGTTCTCACCCGGTCCGAAGATATCCTGGCTCATCGCCCCACCCGGCTGATGCGCCAATCCGCAGTACTCGTAGCGCTCTACACCGCCAATGATCTCGCGATGGAACTTCGTGAACACGGCGGCAGAACACGCCCCGTCGAAACAGTTGTTGTGGTGCAGCACGCGAAACTTCATCCGTCATTCTCCTCTAACAGCCTCGCACAATCCACCGGAACTGCAACACCCCGTTCCCCGTATTCCCATCAGCATGAATCTTCGCTAGTATCAGCGCACCCGCGAAACCACGCATCCACTCTATCCGAGGAAGCAAATGCAAGAGCTTGACCCCGCACAGCCGGCGCACTTCGTCACCGATTCGTCCGGCACCGCGAACCCGCACGACCACGCGGACCCCATCTTCTCCACACCCGAGCCAGACAAGCCCACCCTCCACCGCCTCTTCTTCGGCGACGACGGCCTGCGCGCCGGCTGGAGCTTCGCGCTCTTCGTCTTGCTCATCCTTCTGTCGCGCTTCGTCGTCCTTGGCGTTCTGCATCACTTTCACCTGCTCCCGCGCTCCACTCCCAAGGACCAGCTGGCTCCAGCCACCCCCAGGATCATGATCCTGGGTGAGGGCTCTGCCTTCCTGCTGCTCGCCCTGATCGCCTGGATCATGTCGCTGATCGAGCGCCGCCCGTTTTCCCGCTATGGGCTCTCTCTGAAGCGCATGCCCACGGACTTCGCGCTCGGCCTCTTCTGGGGGCTGTTCTGCATCTCCCTCCTCGTAGGCACCATGGTCCTGACTCACTCGTTGGCGTTCGACGGCTTGCTTCTGCACGGCGCCATCGCGACCACCTACGCGCTCAAATGGTTTGCCGGATTTCTACTGGTCGGTCTCTTCGAAGAGTTTCTCTTCCGCGGCTATCTTCAATACACCGTCTCCCGCGGCGTTGCGGGAATCACGCGCGCACTCGATCCCGGCAACCGCCACTCCTTCCAATGGGGATTCTGGGGCAGCGCCTTCCTCTTCTCCGGGGTACTCTTCATGCTCGCCCACCTCGGAAACTCCGGCGAATCGCTCTCCGGCATCATCTCCGTCGGCCTCGCCGGTGCCGTCTTTGCCTTCTCACTCTACCGCACCGGCTCCCTATGGTGGGCAGTTGGCTTCCACACCACGTGGGACTGGGCGCAGTCGTACCTGTACGGCGTCTTCGACTCCGGCACCATGGTTCAGGGGCATCTCCTCGCCAGCCATCCCATCGGCCCCAAACTCCTCTCCGGCGCTCAGGACGGTCCCGAAGCCAGCATCCTCTGCATCCCCACCTTCCTGCTCATCGCCGTCATCATCCACTTCACCCTGCCCAAGCGCACCTATCCCCTCACCCCCGACCAATCCCCCATCACGTAACTCCGGGCTCTCCCACAAGAAAACCCCGTGCCCCATTCATCGCGCCTTTGTTCCTCGCGATGAGTGGGTCTCCGCAACCCTCCAACCGTTCTCCTCACACCCCCATGAAAACTCCCATTTAGACTCAACTGAAGCATGAGCCTCCAAGACCCAAACGACTACGAACCGCGCCTCGTCACCCGCGGCCAAGCTGACCCTGCAGAAGACGCCCTCCACCCGCACCACCCCGCCTCCGTCGCCGCCGCTGTCCCACCCTCCGATTACATCGCACCGGCTCCCAGGCGCCGCCGCCGCACCCCGAAATACCTCCTCGCCACCGCGGTCGTCTTCGCCATCATCCTGGTCATCGCCGGCGCCGCCGGCTACCTCTACGCCCGCCACTGGGTCCGCTCCACCACCGAAGCCGCCCTGCCCCAGCTCGACGGCAGCCTGCAAGTCGCCGGCCTCAAAGCTCCCGTCACCGTCCAGCGCGACGCCGAGGGCGTTCCCCACATTCACGCGCAGTCGCTCGACGACCTCGTCTTCGCCCAGGCCTTCATCACCGCCTCCGACCGCCTCTTCCAGATGGATCTCATCCGCCGCCACGCCGCCGGCGAGCTCTCCGAAATCGTCGGCTCAGCCGCCCTGCCCTCCGACAAGCTCCAGCGCGTGCTCCAGATCCGCGCCTCCGCCGATCGCGCCGTCGCCAACCTCCCCGCCGACCAGCTCCACATCCTCCAGGTCTATGCCGACGGCGTCAACGCCAGCATCGCGCAACAATCCAAACATCTGCCCATCGAGTTCCACATCCTCGGCTACACCCCCGAACCCTGGACCCCGCGCGACTCCATCCTCGTCCAGTTCGCCATGTTCGAGGACCTGACGAGCAACTACGAGTCCAAGCTCGCCCACGAAGCCCTCGCCGCGCAGCTCACCCAAAACGGCGCCGCCGCGCTTATCCCCGACCTCTACCCCGTCAGCTCCTGGCGCGACCACCCCCCGGCCAGCGCCGTTCCCGACCTCACCATCCCCGGCCCGCCCATCGAGCAGGTCCCCCTCGACGAGTCGCAATCCCGCCTCGCCTCACCTGATCCCTTAGCCCTGAACCCTGACCCCTGTTCTTCCTGCTTCCCCGGCTCCAACAACTGGGTCGTCTCCGGCGCGCACACCGCCTCCGGCAAGCCCCTGCTCTCAAACGACATGCACCTCACCCACACCCTCCCGGGCATCTGGTACGAGGCCGACCTCGAAGCTCCCATCCCCAACTCGCCCGAGCCGCTGCACGTCGCCGGCGTCACCATCCCCGGCCTGCCGCTCATCGTCGTCGGCCACAACAACCACATCGCCTGGGGCTTCACCAACCTCGGCGCCGACGTCCAGGACATCTACATCGAAACTACCCGCGGCTCCGGCTCGTCCGAGCAATTTCAAGGCGCCGACGGCACCTGGCACCCCGTCCTCCACATCGGCGAGAAGATCAAGGTCAAGCACGGCCGCAACGTCAGCCTGGACCTGCTCGCCACGCAGCACGGCAATGCCGTCACCCCGCTGCTGAACCCGCTGCTCGGCAAGGACGAAACCCGCCCGCTCGCCCTCCGCTGGACCATCTACGACCCCACCATCTCCAAAATCCCCGTCTACGACATCGCCACCGCGCACGACTGGCCCAGCTTCCTCGCCGCCTTCGCCCAGTTCCCCGGCCCCGCGCAGAACGTCGTCTACGCCGACGACCAGGGCCACATCGGCTATCACGCCACCGGCAAAATCCCCCTCCGCGGCCCCGCCGCACCCTCCACCCCAGCCAACGCCAGCGAACTCGCCCAGATCCCGGCCGATCTCGCCCCCGCGCCACACACCGCAGCCAACGCGACCTCCGTCCTCACCACCCCCACAGCCATCACGCAGCCAAACCTTCAGCCCACACCCAATGCCACGCCCGCGCAACTCAGCGGCGCGCTCAGCGCCGTGCCCATCGTGCCCAGCCCCGCACACGAATGGTCCGGCTACATCCCCTTTGACCAGCTTCCGCAGGTCTTCGACCCACCCTCCGGCGTCATCGCCACCGCCAACGGCCGCGTCACGCCCGACGGCTACCCCTACCCCATCAATCTCGACTGGGGTTCCCCCTACCGCACCGAGCGCATCCTCCACCTGCTGATGCACCGCAACGGCCTCACCCCCGCCGATATGCTCGCCATCCAGACCGATGTCTACTCCGACTTCGACCACGTCCTCGCCCAGCGCCTCGCTTACGCCATCGATCACACCACCCGCACCTTCAAGCCGTCCGAAACCCGCGAACTCCACCAGGCCGCCGACCTCCTCCGCACCTGGAACGGCCGCGTCAATATCGACTCCTCCGCCGCCGCCATCGTCGCCGCCGTCCACACCGACCTCTGGCCGATGCTCCTCCAGCCGCACCTCAAACCCGGTGCCAATCCCAAGCTCCTCTACCTGCACTACGGGCGCGACGCCGTTCTCGAGGAGCTCGTCACCCACACCCCGCAGCGCTGGTTACCACCCGGCTACGCCAACTGGGACGACTTCCTCGCCGCCGCCGTCCTCGCCGGCATCGACACCTCACACGCTCCCAGCGACCTCAGCAAGTGGCGCTACGGCACCAATCACACCGTCGATATCGAGCACCCCATCTTCGACCAGTCCCAGCTCCTCAAGAACCTCCTCGGCCGCCCCACCGGCACCGGCCCCCAGCCGCAATCCGGCGACGGCACCACCGTCAAACAGGTTGGCCACACCTTCGGCCCCAGCGAGCGCTTCACCGCCGATCTCTCCGACCTCGACCACTCCACCCTCAACATCGTCGCCGGCCAGTCCGGCAACCCCGACAGCCAGTGGTTCCTCAACCAGTTCCCCGCCTGGTACCACGGCACCACCTTCCCGTTCCCCTTCACCGACCCCGCCGTCACCCAATCCACCACCCACACCCTCAACCTCACCCCGCAATAACCGGGTGCCCCATGTCCTTGACGGCTTCATCGTCAAGAACATGGGGAGAATCCCTAGCCCATTCACCTCCGCACTTCCCTCAGTACCACGCCGACCGCCTTCGCCTTTGTCTCTTTTATCCGTCGTGCCTTTTTTGTCCGTGTCCGTCTTCCGCCCGTACATGGCACACTGTAAAAATGCCGGCCAGAGCCCACCGCCTCCTCATCCCGCTCGCCGCCCTCCTCGCCATCCTGCCCATTCTCCTCCACGGCCCCTCCTGCGGCCACGACTTCGACTTCCACGTCCTCTCCTGGCTCGAAGCCTCCACCCAGTTCGCGCACCTCCACTATCCCCGCTGGGCCTACACCCCCGCCTTCAACGCCGGCGAACCCCGCTTCCTCTTCTACCCACCGCTCTCCTGGGCGCTCGGCGCCCTCCTCGGCCTCATCCTCCCCTGGACGCTCGTCCCCGCCGCCTTCACCTTCCTCGCCCTCACGCTCTCCGGCTTCACCGCCCACACGCTCGCGCGCCGCTACGCCACGCCAAACGCCGCAACCCTCGCGGCGATCCTCTACCTCCTCAACCCCTACATGCTCTTCACCGCGTACGAGCGCACCGCCTACGGCGAACTCCTCGCCGCCGCCTGGCTCCCCCTGCTCTTCGCGGCCGCATTCGCCCCCCGCATCCGCATCGCCGCCCTCGCCCTGCCCATCGCCCTCCTCTGGCTCACCAACGCCCCAGCCGCCGTCATGGCCTGCTACGCCCTCGCCTTCCTCACCCTCCTCCGCCTCCTACTTCCACTCGGGCCAACAAGAAATCTCCGTCATCCTGACCCTGAGCAACGCGAAGGGGAAGGACCCCTGTATTCGCCTTCCTCTCTCAGCCAACCACCCTTCCGTGCCCCATTCATCGCGTCTTTGCCTCACGCGATGAGTGGGAGCGCTGCGATGAGTGGGAGCCAAGCGGCGAGTGGCAGGCCCAAGCTCTCCCTCGCCCTCACCACCATCACCGCAACCATTCTCGGCCTCGCACTCTCATCCTTCTACCTCCTTCCCGCCGCCTACGAGCGCCGCTACATCCAGTCCGACATGGCCACCATCTCCGGCATGCGCATCGCCGACAACACCCTCTTCCACCACATGCTCCCCGTCACCGACGACACCCTCGCCCACGACGCCGTCCTCCACACCGCCTCGCTCCTCTCCATCCTCCTCCTGGCCGCAATCCTCATAACCCTGGCAACCCTCTGGGTGCCCCACCCTCGCGGAGCCAGGGTGGGATCAAACAACTCCACCCCGCACACAACCCTCACCCTCCTAACCCTCCTCATCGCCCTCCTCCTCACCCCCATCACTCTCCCCATCTGGGCCCACACCCCGGAACTCCGCTTCCTGCAATTCCCGTGGCGCCTCAACGCCATCCTCGCGACCATCCTCCTGCTCTTCACCGCCCACGCCCTCACCCGCCTCAAACTCACCCTCACCCAGACCACCCTCGCTTCCGCAGCCCTCGCAGCCGCCCTCATCCTCCCCGCATGGCACAACTTCAACCAACCCTGCGACCCCGAAGACACCGTCCCTGCCCGCGTAGCCCTCTACCATTCCAACCTCGGCACCGACCCCACCGACGAATACACGCCGACCACCGCCGACAACGATGCCCTCGCCCAACCCCCGCATCCGACCGACCCGCCCTACTGGCTCACCCCAACCCTGGACGCCTGCGACCAACCCGCTCCGCTCAACGCCTCACCCGGCCAAGCGCCGGCAAGCCTCACCCTCACCCTCCCCCAGCCCGAACTCCTCATCCTCGACCGCCGCGACTTCCCCCTCTGGCGCGTCACCGTCAACGGCTCCCCCGCAACCTCCTGCAGCCGCAACGACGGCCTCATCGCCATCCCACTCCCCGCCGGCCGCGACACCATCACCCTCACCCAGCACCCCACCCGCGACCAGACCGCCGGCCTCGCCCTCAGCGGCCTGGCGCTTTTGGCCACGCTCGGACTCACCAGAAAACCGGGTGCCCCACCCTCGCGGAGCTAGGGTGGGCCTCTTCCCTCCAGGCAACGAACTCTCATCTCCGCTAGAATCCTCCAGTCGCAACATCCCACTGAAAGGCATCCAACCACACCATGCCCAACCAGCCCGGAACCCTTCCCACCCCCGACCGCCTCGTCGACATCCCGCGCCTCGTCACCGCCTACTACGCGCTCAAGCCCGACCCCTCGGTTCCCGCGCAGCGCGTCGCCTTCGGCACCTCCGGCCATCGCGGCAGCGCGCTCTCAACCTCCTTCAACGACGCCCACATAGCCGCTATCACCCAGGCCATCGTCGAGTACCGCCACATCAACCAGATCTCCGGCCCAATCTTCCTCGCGAAAGACACCCACGCGCTGAGCGACCCTGCCTTTTCAACCGCCTTGGAAGTCCTGGCAGCAAATGCCCAAACCGTAATGGTCGACTCCTCCCTCGGCTACACCCCCACTCCCGCCCTCTCGCACGCCATCCTGTCGTATAACCGAGACCGAATCGCAGACTTGTCGGATGGCATCGTCATCACGCCCTCGCACAACCCACCCGAAGACGGCGGCTTCAAGTACAACCCGCCCAACGGCGGCCCGGCCGACACCAGCGCCACCAAGTGGATCGAAAACCGCGCCAACGAGCTCATCGCCGCGCCCCAAGGCATCAAGCGCATCGGCTACAACGCCGCGCTGAACGCCAACGAGACCCATCGCCACGACTTCCTCACCGCCTACGTCGACGACCTCTCCAACATCATCGACTTCGACCCGTTGCAAAACTCGCAGCTAAAGCTCGCCGTCGACCCCCTTGGCGGCGCCAGCGTCTTCTATTGGCCGCGCATCATCGAGCAATATAACCTCTCCGCCGAACTCCTCAACCCGCACGTCGACCCCACCTTCCGCTTCATGACCCTCGACTGGGACGGCAAAATCCGCATGGACTGCAGCTCGCCTTCCGCGATGGCCTCAATGATCTCCAACAAGGACAAGTACGACGTAGCCTGGGCCAACGACACCGACGCCGACCGCCACGGCATCGTCACCAAATCCTCCGGCCTGCTCAACCCCAATCACTACCTCGCCGTCTCCATCCAGTACCTCTTCACGCACCGGCCGCAGTGGTCCGGCAGCGTCGGCATCGGCAAGACCCTCGTCTCCAGCAGCATGATCGACCGCGTCGCCAAAGAGCTCAACCGCCCCATGCTCGAAGTCCCCGTAGGCTTCAAGTGGTTCGTCGACGGCCTCATCGATGGTTCTTTGGGCTTTGTGGGAGAAGAATCCGCCGGCGCCAGCTTCCTGCGCCGCAACGGACAGGTCTGGACCACCGACAAAGACGGACTCATCATGGGGCTGCTCGCTGCCGAGATGACCGCCGTCACCGGCAAAGACCCCGGCCTCCTCTACAACGACCTCACCGCAAAATACGGCAACCCGGTCTACCAGCGCATCGACGCCGCCGCCACCAAAGACCAGAAAGCCAAGCTAGCCAAGCTCTCACCCTCCCAGGTGACCGCAACCGCACTCGGCGGCGACCCCATCACGGCGATCCTCACCGAAGCCCCCGGCAACCACGCTCCCATCGGCGGCCTCAAGGTGACGACGGACGAAGGCTGGTTCGCCGCCCGCCCTTCGGGCACCGAAGACGTCTACAAAATCTACTCCGAATCCTTCCGCGGCCAGGAACACCTCAAGCAAATCCAAACCGAAGCCCAGGCCCTCGTCACCACCGCGATCAGCTAGCCTCTGACACGCGCGTAGCGCGTCCAACACCCCACGAAGTGGTCGCCGCCCGCGATAAGGGCGCATTTGCAGTTGCCTCGAAGAGGTCTCACATGAACCGCCGAACCCTCGTCCAAACCTTAGGAGCCACCCTCATGCTGCATCCCGCCCTCGCCTCCCTCGCCGACGCTCAGGACATCACGCCATCCACCGTCTACGAGCTCCGCGTCTACCACCTCAACCCCGGCAAGCTCCCCCTCATCCTCGACCGCTTCCGCACCAAAGAAACCGCCATCTTCACTCGTTGCGGCATGCACAACGTCGCCTTCTGGACACCCACCGACGACCCCGGCAACGCCGAAACCTTCGGCAACACGCTCGTCTACATGCTGCGCCACGCCAGCCGCGAAGCCGCCAAAGCCTCCTGGGCGAAGTTTTCCGCCGATCCCGAATGGATCGCCCTGAAAGCCGAGACCGAAAAAGACGGAACCTTCGTCAACAAGATCGACTCCACCTTCCTCTCGCTCACCGACTTCTCGCCCAAGCTCTAGGCGCAGCCGCGAAACCGGGTGCCCCACCTTCGCGGAGCCAAGGTGGGAGAAGCCGCCCAAATGCCAATCCAACCCCGAAGCTTCCAGCCCAAGGAATTCACATGTCCAATCTCCCATCCTTTCGCCTCGACGGCCAGGTTGCCCTGGTCACCGCCTCGGCCCGCGGTCTCGGCCGCGCCATCGCGCTCGCCCTCGCAGAGGCCGGCGCCGACATCGCCCTCGGCCTCCGCGACAAATCCGAAGATAACGGCGTCGCAGCCGAGATCCAGGCCCTCGGCCGCAAGGTCCTGCCGCTCCAGATGAACATGGAGAGCCTCGCCGAGATCCGCCAGGCCATCACCGACACCGCCGCCCACTTCGGCAAGCTCGACATCCTCGTCAACAACGCCGGCGTCGCACCCACCAACCTCGCGCTCAACGTTCGCGAAGAAGACTTCGACCGCACCCTCAACATCAACCTCAAAGGCACCTTCTTCGCCTCGAAAGCTGCCGCCGAGATCATGCAGAAACAGGGTTCCGGCCGCATCATCAACATGGGCTCGCAGGCCGGCGCCGTCGCGCTCCCAACCGAGTCCATCTACTGCATGACCAAGGCCGGCATCGCGCACCTCACCAAGTGCCTCGCCGTCGAGTGGGGTCCGCTCGGCATCAACGTCAACGCCGTCGCCCCCACTTTCATCCACACACCCGGCACGGCACCCGCACTCTCCGACCCCAAATTCGAAGCCGAAACCATCGCCAACATCGCTGCCCTGCACCGCATCGGCGAGCCTCCCGAGGTCGCCGGCGCCGTCGTCTTCCTCGCCTCACCCGCCGCGTCCCTCATCACCGGCCACACCCTCATCATCGACGGCGGCTGGACCGCCATTTAGCTCTTCCCGGAGCGAAAACGTGAGCATCGAAATCCCGGAATACATAAGCCTGCCCCACTGCCTTAAGCTCTCAAACGGCACCGTCGACCTGATCGCCACCACCGCCGTCGGCCCGCGCATCCTCTACTTCGGCCCCAGCTTCTCCGGAGAAACCGGCGGGGCCAACATGCTCGCGCACTTCCCCGAGGCCTCCAAGCAGACCGCTCTCGGCACCTGGAAACCCTACGGCGGCCATCGCCTGTGGGTATGGCCGGAGCTCGACCCGGCCACCTACGCACCGGACAACTCGCCCATCGAACACTCGACCGACGGCGACCTCAGCATCCTGCTCCACCAGCCCACCGATGCGGCCGGCATTGAGAAGCAGCTTCGCATCACGCTCGCGCCCACCGGCTCCAGGGTAACGCTCGACCACACCATCACCACGCACAACCTCTGGCCCGTCGATCTTGGCGTCTGGGCTATCACCGTCTGCGAGGTCGGCGTCTCCATCCTCCCGCGCGTGCCCTTCCGCTCGCACGACGAGTACCTCCCCGTCTCGCAGCCGCTCGCCGTCTGCGCCTTCACCGATCTTCAAGACCAACGCTTCACCCTCGGGCTGAAATACCTGCTGCTCCGCGCCGATCCCGCGCTCGCCAACTCGCAGAAGCTCGGCCTCCGCAACAAGCAGGAGTGGTGCGCCCACCTCGTCAACCAAACCCTCCTCGTCAAGCGCTTCGCCTACGACGACCGCGGACACTACCCCGACTACGGCGTCAACAACGAGGTTTATGTCGAAGGCCGCTTCCAGGAACTCGAACTCCTCGGCCCCCATCGCGTCCTGGAGCCGGGCGAATCGCTCAGCATGTCCGAAGACTGGCACCTCTTCGAAAACATCGGCATCGACCACACCACCCGCGACCTCGAAGCGCTCGACAGCGCTCTCACACCCATCCTCAAAACCCTCTTCTAAGCAGCCACGCCCCGGCCTCGCCCCGGAACCGCAAGTCCGGTGCCGGCTCATCGAACCCTCAGAAAAGCCGCTGCCCCAAAAATGGTGCAGCACGACAGCCGGCCCAAGTACATCCAGGCCCAGACCTAAACGTTCTCCTTTGAATACTTTGAGACTTTAGATAGGGGAAGGGGGTCGGCCCTCAATTCCCCTCGTTTCTCCCGCCTCCGCCTCCGCGAGCCCGTGAAAACTCGCATCATAGCCTTCAGGGAGAATCACCCACTTTGAAGAAGCTCGGCAGCGCCTCCGATCCGCTCTGGTACAAAGACGCCATCATCTACGAACTCCACGTTCGTGCCTTCGCCGACTCCAACAACGACGGCATCGGCGACTTCCAGGGTCTCATCGGCAAGCTCGATTACCTCCAGGATCTCGGCGTCACCTGCATCTGGCTCCTGCCCTTCATGCCTTCGCCTCTGCGCGACGACGGTTACGACATCGCCAACTACACCGATGTCAATCCCTCTTATGGAACGCTCAACGACTTCAAGCAGTTCCTCGACGCGGCCCACAAGCGCAACATCCAGGTGATGATCGAGCTCGTCATCAATCACACCAGCGATCAACACCCATGGTTCAAGGCTGCGCGTCTCGCGCCTCCCGGCTCGCCCGAACGCGACATGTACGTCTGGTCCGACACCGATCAGAAGTATCAGGGCGTTCGCATCATCTTCACCGATACCGAGAAATCAAACTGGACCTGGGACGACACCGCGAAGGCCTTTTACTGGCACCGCTTCTTCTCGCACCAGCCCGATCTCAACTTCGACCATCCGCGCGTCATGCACGAGGTTCTCACCGCCATGCGCTTCTGGCTGGACATGGGCGTCGATGCGCTGCGCCTGGACGCGATCCCCTACCTCATCGAGCGCGACGGAACCTCCTGTGAGAACGTCCCCGAAACCCACGTCAAGATCAAGGAGATCCGCGCCGTCATCGACGCCGAATACTCCAACCGCCTCATCCTCGCCGAAGCCAACATGTGGCCTGCCGATGTTCGGCCCTACTTCGGCGACGCCGACGAGTGCCACATGGCGTTCCACTTCCCGCTAATGCCGCGCATCTACATGGCGCTGCGGCAAGAAGATCGCCTGCCCATCACCGATATCATGGCGCAGACCCCGGATATTCCACCGGAGTGTCAGTGGGGACTCTTCCTGCGCAACCACGACGAGCTGACGCTCGAGATGGTCACCGATGACGAGCGCGACTATATGAATCTTGCCTACGCGTCCGACCCGCGCATGCGCATCAACGTCGGAATCCGACGCCGCCTCGCGCCGTTGGTCGATAACAACCGCGGCCGCATCGAGCTGCTGAACTCGCTCCTGCTCAGCTTTCCCGGCACGCCCATCATGTACTACGGCGACGAGATCGGCATGGGCGACAACATCTATCTCGGCGACCGCAACGGCGTGCGCACTCCCATGCAGTGGAACTCCGACCGCAACGCCGGCTTCTCGCGCTGCGACCCTGCGCGGCTCTACTTCCCGGTCGTCATGGACCCCATCTACGGCTACCAGGTTGTGAACGTCGAGGCTCAGCTTTCGGATCAATCCTCGTTGCTGCACTGGTCGCGCAACATGATCGCCCTGCGCAAGCTCTTTCAGGTCTTCGGCCGCGGCACGCTGCGCTTCCTGCACCCGGAAAACCGGAAGATTCTCGCCTACATCCGCGATCTGACGCGCGAAGACGGCTCACACGAGACCGTCCTCTGCGTGGCAAATCTCTCGCGCTTCGCGCAGCCGGTGTCGCTCGATCTTCACGACCTCGCCGGCCTGCAGCCGGTCGAGATGCTCGGCTATGTACAGTTCCCGCAGATTACCGATCAGCCTTACGTCCTGTCTGTCGCGCCCTACAGCTTCCTCTGGTTTGAGCTCCAACCCGCCTCGCAGATGGTGGCGCCCGCGCCGCTGGAGCCCCCCACGCTCGAAGCGACCGAAGAATCCGAACAGGTCGCGCTGTCGCTGCTCAACAACGGCTGGTCCGCCCTGACCAAGGGTCCGGGGCTTGCGCTGCTCGAATCGAAGCTGCCTGCTTGGTTCGTTCGCCAGCGCTGGTTCGGAGCCAAGACCCGCCCCATCCATCGCGTCCGCATCGCCAACTTCGTCACGCTTCCGTCTTCCTCGAACGCCCCCGCGCACACCGCCGCCGGCCACAGCTCCACCGTGCCGGACGCGAGTGCGCTTCCCACCGCGCTGTTCTTCCTTGAGATCGCCTACGACGAGGGCGAGTCTGACACGTATCAGCTCCCGCTCGCCCTCTCGTCCGCGCGCGACCTCGAGACCATCACCGTTGCGTCTCCCAGCAGCATCATCGCAACGCTCGCGATGCCCACCGGTCCGGCGATTCTGCACGACGCCAGCGTCCGCGAGGACTTCCGCCAGACCATCCTGAAGCTCATCGAGGATCAGGCGAAGCTTCCGGTCGGCACCGGCAGCGACGAGACCGCAAGCCTGACCGGCTGCACCTCCTCGGGATACGCAGGCGTTCGCGGGTCGGAGCCGCTGCCTGCACGCGTCTCCTCAGCCGAGCAATCAAACACCAACATCCTCTTCGACAAGAAGATGATCATGAAGCTCTTCCGCCGCATCGAGCCCGGACAGAACCCCGATGTCGAGATTGGCCGCTTCCTTACCGAAGTCGCTGCCTTCCCGCGCATCGCCACCTTCCTCGGCCAGATCGACCTCAAGCTCGCAGACAACTCCGGGGTGCCCCATGTCTCGCCTTTGAGACATGGGGGCTCAGGAGACAACACAGCCTCCGAAACGGCGGCAGCCGAGACCACCACGACCGCCATGCTGCAGCAACTGATCGCCAACGAGGGCGACGGCTGGCAATGGACGCTCGAGGACCTCAGCCGCTTCTACGAGTCTGTCGCCGGGTGCCCTGCGCCGCCAGAGTCAGAGCCTTCAACCTTCCTGGCCGCCGGCAACATTCCCAAAGAGGCGGACGAGAAAGCCGGTCTCTACCTCGCCGCAGCCGCGCTGCTTGGCCGCCGCACCGCCGAGTTGCACCTGGCGCTCGCCATCGAGACCCACGATCCAGCCTTCCAGGCTGAGCCCTTCACCGCCGAAGACCTTACCCTCGACGCGCGGCGGATCGACACCCAGATTCACCGCACCCTCGACGCTCTCCGCGCCGGCATGGCAAAGCTCACCGACCTTACCGCCGACGACGCCGCAACGCTGCTCTCGCGGCGCATCGAGCTCTTTGCCCGCGCCCACGCCATTACGCAGGCGACACCCTCCGGCAAACGCATCCGCATCCACGGCGACTACCACCTCGGCCAGGTGCTGCGCGCGCACGGCGACTTCGTGCTGCTCGACTTCGAGGGCGAGCCCGCCCGCTCGCTCGCCGAGCGCCGCCGCAAGCAGTCGCCGCTGAAGGATGTTGCCGGCATGCTGCGTAGCTTCTCCTACGCCGCGTACTCCGGGCTCGACCAGTACCTGCAGCGCCATCCCGACCGCCAGCGGACGCTGGAACCCTGGGCGCGTCTGTGGCAGAACGCCGCCTGCACCGCCTTCCTCGACGCCTACAAGCAGACCACCTCCGCCGATCCATCGCTGCTCCCAGAGCCCGCGCAGGCCCAGGCCCTGCTGAACGCCTACCTGCTCGAGAAAGCCCTTTATGAGCTTCTCTACGAACTGAACAATCGCCCCACCTGGGTGCGCATCCCGCTCATCGGCATCCTCGCCCTCAAAGGAGCCACCCAATGAGAAACCTTTCCAACTTCGGGTGCCCCCCCTCGCGGAGCTAGGGTGGGTTCAAAAGCCAGACTGGACAGAACGATCCCCGACTCCACCACAAGGCCAAACGGCTTCAGCCCACGCGAGACAAAACTAGATGGCCACGACAAACCTGATGCCCGACCAGACCCAAGCCGCTCCCGCAGCGACTGCGCTCCTCATCTCGCTCGCTTCGCTCGAGTACGACGCGTTCCAGCGCACCCTCGCGAACATCTCCCAGGCTTTTCCGGACTCGCTCCAACAAATCCTGGTGGCGACGCCTGATGACATCGCCCCCCAGCGCGACGACCTGCGCGTTCTGCCCTACAGCGCCGCCGCGCCCTCGAATCCTGGCTGGACCCTCACCGCGGCCGACTTCCTCAACGCCCACACGCTGCTCGAGCAGCACCGCGCAGAAGCAGTCCTCATCCTCGGTGCCGAAGCTCAGTCCCTCGCGCCTGCATCCCTGCGCGCGCTTGCCGACGCGGTCCTGAGCGAGCGCTGCGACCTGGCCACGCCGCACTACACGCTTCCACCGCGCGCCGGTCTGGTCAACTCCGCGATCCTCTACCCCACCACGCGCGCCCTATTCGGCACCCGCCCGCGCTTTCCTCTCGCCATCGACCTCGCGCTCTCCGCCCGGGCGATTGAGAAACTCGCCACCGCAGCCCAGCGCTACACCGCGACCAACCAGCCCGACGCGCTACTCTGGCCCGTCTCCGAGATCGCCGTCGCCGGCTATACCATCACCGAAGTAGAAGCCGGTACCCGGGCTCTGCCGCAGCCCACCGCGCCCGACTTGAACGCGCTGCTGGCGCACGTCGCCGGCTCTCTCTTCGCCGACGTGGAGGCGAAGGCACCTTACTGGCAGCGCGCCCGTACCGCGCCGCCCTCGCGCCTCGCGCCGCATCCTCCGGTGCTGCCCGATGCGTCGATCGCCGACGAAGCGCATGCGATGATCGAGTCCTTCCGCCTCGCCTTCACCAACCTGCAGGAGATCTGGTCGCTTGTTCTTCCACCGCAGACGCTCCTTGGCCTCAAGCGCCTCTCTGTCATGCCACCCGCGAGCTTCTCCATGCCGGATTCGCTTTGGGCGCGCGTAGTTTATGACTTTCTGCTCGCGTACCGCCTGCGCACCATCAACCGCGGCCACCTGCTCGGCGCCTTGACCCCGCTCTACCTCGCCTGGGTGGCCTCGCACCTGCTGCAATCCGCGCACACCGACCCCGAACGCCACATCGAAGCCGTCGCCCTCGCCTTCGAAGCCGAGAAACCGTATCTCGTCTCCCGCTGGCGTTGGCCAGACCGCTTCAACCCGTGAGGTCCCACAGGAACCCCTCTCTGCTCTTGATCTAATCACCGCGTGAACCGGCCGCACCCAAAGGAGATTCCCATGATGCACCTCAGCCTCCAGCCCGATCCCTACAGCAGCTACTCCACCCAGCCCCTGGCGCCGGAGAACACCGGCATGCTGCACCACATGTCCACGGCGCTGCAGCAGTCCGTCAACCGCGTCCTCGCGCTGCTGGTCTCGATCCTGCCTGGCGTCCTCGCGTTCATCCTTGCGGTCGCATTGCTGACTGCGCTCGGCATCTTCCTCAGCTGGATCGTCCGCAAGGTTCTCGCCGCCCTCAAGTTCGACGATCGTATTGCGCGCAACCAGACCAACGGCATTGCCGACTGGTCGCCCGGCCACTCGCCCACCGCGCTCGCCGGCCGCATCACCTTCTGGAGCTGCGTACTGCTCGGCCTGATCGTCGGCGTGCTCACGCTCGACACCAGCTACCAGGCCTCCAGTTACCAGTCGGGCACCGGCGCCGTCCTTACCTTCTCGCTGCTTCCGTACCTGACGCATGCCATCGGCGCGATCCTGATCCTCTTCGCCGGTAACCTGATCGCCCGCTTTCTCGCCCGCACGGTTTTGATCGGAGCGGTCAATAACCAGCTTCAGTACGCGCGTTTCCTCTCGATGGGCGTCAAATGGCTCGTGCTCGTGCTCGCGGCTGCCATGGCGCTTGAGCATCTCGGCATCGGCGGTTCCATCATCGCGCTTGCCTTCGGCATTCTCTTCGGCGGCATCGTGCTTACGCTCTCGCTGGCCATCGGCCTGGGCTCCCGCGAGCTCGTCAGCCGTTCGCTCGAGCGCACCTCCAACCAGGTCTCCTACCCGCCGGCACCCACTCCGAACGAGACGCTCCGCCACTTTTGAGGTCCGCACAATCGCAGAGTCCTCCACGGGGTTGCACCAGCGGTCCTGCGGAATCACTAGGAACCAGGTTCGTTACTACCCTTGCTTTGCACCCACCTCCCCCGAATGGGGGAGTGCCGCTTCAACCAACGTTCGTAAAACCAATTCGATTTAGCCATGTCCCAACACTGAAAAATAGGTGACTCTCGTAACTGTCGAGGCGAGCACGCAGCCCGCCCGCGGAAAAGAGATTACACCATGCATGACTTTCTCGTAGCTGCCGCATTCCTTATGATGGTCATCCTCCCTTGCATCGTCACCATGGGCTCGGGCTCCTCGGAGGAGGACGGCGACGAGGCGTAACCTCCTCTCGCTCCACCCCCACGCACGCTTCAGGAAAATCGAAGCCGTGCCGCTTGTAGAGATTCAACCGTATCCACATCCCACTCCCCGCCCGGCAGATCGATTGCGCCTGCTGGAACTAACAACTTCCGCGCCCCTTCTTCACCGCGCAGGCTTAAGAGCTCCCCAAGGCGGGACGCCGGAAAAAAAGCCGGCACCCCAATCCTTCCGGCATAGCTCGACGCCACCGCACCAAGAACCTCCCCAGCTTCCACCAGCCGACGCAGATGTTCGACGCCTGCCGCCGGCTGGTCGCACGTCATCAGCACAAGCCCCTCGGAGTCCGTGTCCAGCGCGCCCACGCCAACGCGTATGGACGACGCCATCCCCTCGTTCCAATCCGCGTTGATGGTTACCTTCGTACCGTGCAAAGGGCACTGGGCTAAAATCTTTTGTGCACCGCATCCGAGCACGACGACCACAGGATACAACTGCGCTTTCTGCGCGATCCGTACTGCACGCTCCAGCAGCCGTTCCCCGCCCAACTCCACCAGCTGCTTCGGCTCACCCAAACGGGACGATGCGCCGGCGGCCAGCACCACCCCCGCCACCTTCACGCATTCGCCTCGATCGCGCACTGCGCCTGCAGATAACGCGAAGCGCCGCCCTTGGCCACCTGCCGCTCCACATCGTCCGAACTCAGCCGCAACGAGCTGCCCAGACGCCCGTGCACCACGCCATGCACCTCCGCGACAATTGCCAGCGCAATCGCCTCCGGGCCGTCGCCGCCGAGATCCATCCCGACGGGCGCAAACAGCCATTCGCAGCAGTCCGCTACCGTTCGTCCCAGCATCGCGGCAGCCTCGCTTACCAGCAGGCTGCTGCGATGTTTCGCGCCCAGCAGCCCGAGATACCGCGGCGAAAGCGGTAGCGTCGCCACCAGCAGCGCGCGATCCTGCTCATAGCTGTGCGTCATCAGCACCACGGCGTCATTCGCCTCGATTCCGAGCCGCGCGCACCCGGCCTGTAGGTCTTCGCCCAGGCACGCGACGCGCTCCGCCTGCGGAAAACGTTCCGCGCGAGCCAACTGCGGGCGTCCGTCGGCAACGGTCACGGCCAGCCCGACGGCAGCCGCCATCTCGACGACCGGCCTCGCGTCATCGCCCGCGCCCAGCACAAACAGCCGCTGCGGAGCGGCAAGCCGCTCAACGAACCGCCCCTCATACACCTCGCCAGGCTTCAGGCGCTGCGCGCACGCGATCTTCTCTTCGCTCAAGCCCTCGCTGCGAAACAGAACCGCCCCGTCCGTCGCGACGATCAGCCGCCGCAGCCCGCGTCCGCCGCCGGGCAGAAAGCTGACGACCGTCGCAGCACGCCCCTTGAGCGACGCCTCCATGGCCTCCAGCAGCGCGCGCCCTTCCGGCCCAGCCGCCGGCTCGAACAGCAGCTCGACCGTGCCGCCGCACCCAAGCCCAAAGGGAATCTCCGCCGTATCGTCAAACAGCATGGAATACCGCTCGACCCGCGCACCATCTTTCACCATCCACGGCGCCTTCTTCACGACCTCCGCCTCGAGGCATCCGCCGCTCAAGGTTCCCGCCTGCCGTGCGAGCTCCGGCGCGACCAGCAGCCGCGCGCCCGGACGCCGGTACGACGAACCCTCCGCCCGCACCAGCGTTACCAGCACTCCAGCTTCAGCCACCCCGGCCCGCCAAAGCTCGACGATCTGTCTGCGCTCCATCATCTTCCCACCATCATCTCTCAAAATTCCGCGCCATGCGCCAGTCGCGATTCGTCCGGTTGCGATCGGCGCTCCAGTATGGGATGCTCGGAGACCGCAGCCCGCACCGGAAGCCAAATCTCTGCTAAACTCAGAGAGTCGAGACCGCGAGCCCGCAGGCGAACCCAACGCCTGACGCACCGGGTAAGCGTGAGCCAATCGACGTCCAATCAGCAAGCCAGATCGGAATGTAGCGCAGCCTGGTAGCGCACCTGCTTCGGGAGCAGGGGGTCGAGAGTTCGAATCTCTCCATTCCGACCATTTCCCCACATTTCATCACCTCAAGCGATTAGCACCCGCGCGCCTCGTTGCGTTCCGACCAGACACTCCCCCTTACCCCTGACTCTCTCAACCAGAGGCCGCCCGGCCCGGTAGCTCCCCGTCATATTCCCATTTTGGCACTGAAATCGTTGCTCATTCACAACCAGGCCGCGCTTGTGAATTTCGCTCTTCCACCTTCAAAACGGCTTTTTTCTCAGGTGCTAAGCGGCACGCGTCCGCCATCTTTCCCATCGGCAAAACTCTATTGAAATCAGCAGGAAGCGAGCTTCTGTCTGCCTAATCTCCGCCCAGCGCACCAAGCGCCTCAAGGAGATTTTTCATGGTCAGAAAGTTCACTGCCCGGCTGGTCCTCGTCCTCAGCTTCGCCGTTCTCACGCTGCCCACGCCCAAACTGGTCGCCCAGTCGAACATCATCACTGGCAGCGATCCTCAGCCGGGCCAACCCTCGGTTTCGATTGCCAACGCCATTCTTCCCGTTCTCATCGCGGCTGCGACGTCGTAAACTACTCGCACCCCCCAAACGATGCGCCCAGAGGAGAAGACGTTTGCACCTTACAGCTTTCGATCATCTCCTTTGGGCCGTCGGCCTCGCCGAACACACGATTCTGCTGGCGGTGCTCTTCATCTTCCACCGCGCCCGCATTTTCCCGATCTTCACCACGCTGATCGGCGCAAACGTGGTGAAGACGCTCGTCCTCTACTACACGTCGAGCCATGCACCCCACGCCTACTTCTATATCTACTGGGATCTTGCGATCGTGGATGTCGCGCTTCAGCTCGGCGTGGCGTATGAGCTTGCCTCCCATGTCTTCAAACCGATGGGCGCATGGGCACCGGACGTGCGGCGCTACTTCCTTGCGGTGATCGCCGCCAGCATTCTCGTCGCCGCCGGTCTCACCTGGCTTGCCACCCCTCCGGTGCATATCTGGCAGTCCAGAATCGTCATCCGCGGCAACTTCTTCGCGTCCGTACTGATGAGCGAGCTCTTCGTCGCCATGATCGTCCTTTCAGTCACGCTCGGTCTGCCCTGGAGGACACACGTTGCCCGTCTTGCCCAGGGCTTCGGAATTTTTTCCATCTTCGGCATCTTTACCGACGCCGCACACGGCTATTTAGGCGCAAACTACTACCAGATGGTCTCTCATCTCGAAATCGAGCTGTACCTCACGATGGTGGCCTACTGGATCGTTACCCTCGCGATGAAGGAGCCGGAACCTCGCCGGCTGCCCGAGGAGCTGCGCCAGGAACTTCGTGCTCTGCAGCAACGAGTCGCCCTGATGCTCACTCACCTGCGTGCCATGGGGAGCCCGTCGTGAGCCCACTCCTCTTCCTCGTCACCGCCTCGGTGTTTGCCATGAGCCTTATCGGAGTCGCAACCTACTACATCCTGCGGGCGCGCAAAGCCTCCCGTACGGCCTGGAGCACGCTCCTCGCGAGACTCAAACAGGTCGATCGCACCAAGGTCGCGGCCGTCGCGCTCGATCTGCTCGAAGAGCGCGATGCGGAACATCAACTGGAGCCGGACCTCATCTTCGAGATGATCGACGGCATGCAGGGTCTCGATGCGCTCGAACAGAACTGCGACGTGCTCATCGATCTCGCGTCGTATGTGCAGCGCTGGTATCCCGAAGCACTTGGCCTGGCCGAAGAACTCCGTCTGAATGCGCGAGAGATTCAGTGGCACGTCGGGCGGCTGCGCGGAGCCTCTGCAACTGGCCACCTGCGCGAGCAGTTTCCCCAGTACGCGCAGCGCGCCGTGGCCACGTACTACCTGATGACGCGTTCCCTCCTCGTTCTTTACGAGGGAGTCCAGCTTCCGGAGTTTGCGGAGCTGCAGCAGGCAATCTAGGCTACGGCACCCGGCGAACGATCGCTGCGACCACCGTTCCTACCACTTCAATCTCTTTCTTCAACCGCCAGCGCCGGTTCGACTCAAACGACAGCGCATGCGGAATCACGGTCAGCCAGTCGGTCTCGCGGTCCAGCTCGCAGAAGCCCGCCACGTATCCGTCCCGCGTCATCAGGAAGTAGATCGGCCGGTCAAACTCGTGGTTCCACTCCCGCCTGCCCGCGATCACGCGCTTCTGGGTGTCGATCAGCACGATCGATCCGGCGCGGATCATCGGCTCGAGCGTCCGGTCCTGCCGACCGATGATGCCGCGGCGATAGTGGCTGGGCAGCCCGTTCTCCGCCGGCGGCAGCAACGCCGTCACCTCGGGCGGCGCATCCGTCACCAGGCGATCCGGAAGCCAGATCTTCGCCTGCGCCTCCAGCGGACCTTCCGCCATCAGCGTCGCATTCGGGACCGAAGCATCATCCGCAGCCGCCAGGCCCGATGCCGCAGGAGGACAGAGTGCCAGCATCTGTTCCGCGGTCAGGCTGTAGACGCTCGCGAGGACAATCAGCTTCGTTGCCGAGAGCCCGCGATCTTCGCGCTCCACGCGATCGAGCCAGCTTGCAGAGATGCGATACGACGGATTCCCCCACTGTTGTGCCAGCCGGAGACTTCGTTGTTCGACCTCACGCAACGTGAGCTTCCAGGCGAGCCGGGTAGCCCTTAGCTTGGCACCGATTCCTTCCATGAACGTTTCCTGCTTGCTTTACCGCTGGAAGACAGCTTCTCCTCTGGTTTACCTGTGGGGTGCAGATGTAATGCTATAACAGGCCAGCTGCCGCACCGCCGATACGCAACAAGCGTTCGGATGCCCAACCGCTGGGCTGAGCCGGCTTCCTCCGACTAAATCCTTCATTCTAAAAAGATGCTTTTGCACGGCCACCTTTTGTTGCCTTTGCGAAACAGCACAGTACCCCTTGCTGCGAAGCTGGGCTTCGCGCGAGAGACTGAGTTTGCTCTTCGGTAACCGAGCAGTCCGCCGACGGGCAGAGCATCCTCGAGAGGGAATGGAACGGCCGATGGTGAACCGAGCCAGAAGCCCATCCGGCCCGTTCCGCTGCTCTCCGCCTCCGCGAACTCCGTGGGTTCTGCTGTCCTCTCCGGACCGTCCCCCACCCACGGCACCCGGATGCATGCTCTAACGCGCCGCGCCGCGTCATCAGCCACGAGCCTCGCAACTCAGTCACACTCCTGCCAATCCCGCCGCAATCCCATGTAACATAGTCTCCGTTCGCCCCGATGCAGTCGAGGCGCGTTCAATGCGCGTCCAAGCAGCGTCCAGCCACTCCGCTTCCACCGAAAAGAGAGAGACCGTCACCTCATGGCCATCACCTCCACCAACCTGAACAGCCCCTCCTACTTCAACGGGCGCACCTCCACCGACTATCGCGCCATGTCGATCGCGACCGCACTCTTCTTCATGTGGGGCTTCCTCACGTCGTTGAACGACGTCATTATTCCGCACCTGCAAAGTATCTTTGAGCTCAACAACTTCAAGTCGCAACTCGTCAACTCCGCCTTCTTCGGCGCGTACTTCCTCTTCGCGCTCCCGGCCGGCAAATTGATTGAGAAGATCGGATATAAGCGCGCCATGGTGGTCGGGCTGATCGTCGCCGCCGCCGGCGCCCTGCTCTTCCTGCCGGCGTCCAGCATCACCATCTTCTGGCTCTTCCTCGGCGCGCTGGTCGTGCTCGCTGCCGGCATCACGACGCTGCAGGTCGCGGCCAACCCCTACGTCGTCAATCTCGGTCCGGAGGCTACCGCCTCATCCCGCCTCAACCTCTCCCAGGCCTTCAACTCGCTCGGCACCACGCTTGGACCCAAGTTCGGCGGAATTCTGATTCTTTCGGGCGCAACCCTCACCGCCGCCAAGCTTCACATGCTCTCAGCCGGCGACCAGGCAATCTACCGCACGCAGCAAGCCTCTTCCGTTCGAATGCCGTACCTCGGCCTCGGCCTCACCCTGCTCGTGCTCGCCATCGCACTCGCGCTCATCAAGATGCCGACCATGTCCACCAATGCCCACACCCAGGACTTCCGCCCCGGCGCCTTCGACCAGGCATACCCGGACGAGAGCATCTGGAAGCACAAGTGGGTCGTGCTCGGTGCCATCGGCATCTTCGTCTATGTTGGCGCCGAAGTTTCGATCGGCAGCTTCCTGATCCGCTACCTCGGCCTCCCCAACATCGCTTCCATGTCCGAGGTCGCCGCTTCCAGCTTCGTCACCTACTACTGGGGCGGAGCGATGGTCGGCCGCTTTATCGGGTCTTGGGTTCTGCAGCGCGTACGACCTGGGATGGCGCTCGCCGTAGCCGCTGCGATCGCCGGCGTACTGGTTGTGACCACCATGATGAGCAATGGCCCTGTCGCCATGTGGAGCGTCGTTGCCGTGGGTCTCTTCAACTCCATCATGTTTCCGACCATCTTCTCGCTCGGCCTGGCGAATCTTGGTTCGCTCACCAGCAAGGGCTCCTCGCTGATGGTGCAGGCCATCGTCGGCGGCGCGCTGCTGCCAGTGCTGCAGGGACGTATCGCCGATAAGATCGGCATCCAGCACGCGTTTATCATCCCGGTTATCTGCTATGTCTACATCGCGTTCTTCGGCTTCGCCTCCCGCAACCGCCTGGTCGAAGAACCGCTCCCCATGGGCGACCCCGCCTAAGCAACAGAGCGTAAGTAGGATCAAAGGGATGAAACACGATAAAGAGGCAACGACTGATCAGGTCGTTGCCTCTTTCTTTGCCGCTCTGATTTATCGAATCTGGTTATGCCGTAGGCTGAAGCTCCCTGAGCTCCCGCGAGAAGAACGCCGCGTTCTGGAAACCGGCTTCGGCCTCGCGCGCGAACTCGATCATGTGGTGCGACACCAGCGCCACGTGCACGACGATGTCGATGTCGACAGCCTTCAGCGCCGGCCACGCCATGCGCCAGAACGTCTTCCGGTAGTTGCCCACCACGCCGCACTTCCAGATCAGCCGCGCCAGCGCCTTCACTCCCAGCATCACGTTGCGGAAGCTCAGCTTGCCGCTCGGCGGGATCGCGACACGGTTTGGGTAGGTGTGCTGGATGTTGTACTCAAATCGCCGGTAGATCGCCTCCGGCTCGAACGCCGTTGAAAACGTGCGCCGGTACATCGCGACCACATCGTCGTACGGCAGCTTGAACTCCACATTGGACTCGCGCCCGGGAGCGTCGTTCAAGCGCCCCGCGGCCGCAAGGCGCCGGTGCAGCGGCGTGCGCGGCAGTGCTTCGAGCAGGTTGATGGTCAACACCGGGATCTTCGACTCCTCAATGAACTCGAGGATGCGGTCCGGCGTCTGGTAGGTGTCGGTATCGAGTCCCATGATCATGCCGGAGACGACCTCCATCCCGTAGCTGTTCAGCTTGCGCACCGAGTCCAGGATCGGAGCCTCGTTGTTCTGGCCCTTCTGCATCGCCGTCAGCGCGTTCGTCTCCGGCGTCTCGATCCCGCAGAAGACGGTCCAGAATGAAGCCTCGCGCATCATCTCCAGCAGGTCCGGCGAGCGCGTAATGTTCAGCGTCGCCTCACACGCGAACTCCACCGGATACTTGTTCTTCTTCTGCCACTCGACCAGGTGCGGCAGCAGTTCCTTCGCAGCCTTCCGGTTGCCGACGAAGTTGTCGTCGACGAAGTACACCGCGCCCACCGCGTTGCTCGCGACAATCTCGTCGAGTTCCTTGATCACCTGCTCCGGCGTCTTCAGCCGCGGGTTGTTGCCGTACAGCTCCGGAATATCGCAGAACTCGCACTTGTAGGGGCACCCGCTCGAAAACTGAACATTGGCCAGGAAGTACTTGTCCATGCCGGCCAGCTTGTACGCGGGGGTTGGAAACTCCTTCAGCGGGAGGCGCTCCGCGGTCGTCAGCCTCACCTGCTCGGCTGGCCTGTCCACGCTGCTAGCCAGCCTGCCGATCAGCTCGTCGGTCGCGTCGCCCAGCTCGCCGACGTGCAGGTAGTCAAACTCCGGGTAATACTCCGGGCAGCCTGAAACCGACGGGCCGCCTACCGCGGTCACCTTGCCGAACTTGTGCGCGTTGGTGTTGATCTTGTTCATCTGGTCGCGCTGGATGTGCATGCCACTCACCATCACCGCGTCCGCCCACTTGTACTCGCTCGCCTTCGTCTCCCGCACGTTCTCGTCGACGAACTTCACCTCCCAGTGCTTCGGCAGGTACGAGCAGATCAGCAGCAGCCCCTGCGGCGGCATAAACGCCTTCACGCCCAGCAGCGGGTACGAGTGGTGAAACGTGCCGAAGGCGTTCCGGTACTTTGGAAAGACGCACAGGATCTTGCGGCTCACCTGTTCGACCCCGGGCCACGTCTTGCGCCCTTCCGCCGTCGACTCCCTCACCTGTGCAATCTGCGCCAGTTCCATGCTTGCTCCAGTTCAACCCGCGTTTTCCACCGCTCCCCTCAGTATAGCCATAGGCTCGACTTGCCTTGCGAACGGAAAAGGCGCCGCCCAAATCTCTGGCGGCGCCTTTCCATTCCTCAATACTTAGTACAGGATCTTCAACCCGAACTGGATCACCCGCGGCGTAAACGTGCTGGTAATCTGCCCGCCGGAGGTCGGTGCCGCACCCTGCGTGCCGCCGATCGTGCTCGGCAGGTAGTAGTTGGTGTGGTTGAAGAGGTTGTAGAACTCCGTCCGGAACTCCACCTTCATCCGTTCCACCGGCGTCGCAAACCGCTTGTTCAACGCCATATCCATCTCGTTGAAAGCCGGCGTGCGCCCCGGGTTGCGCGTCGCATTGCCGAACGGGCTCAGCGTGGTGGTTCCGCTCTTGATCGCAGGCAGCGTAAAGGCCGCGTAGTTGATGTAGTTGACGTACCCGGTATTCGCCGCGCGGTGCGAAACGCCCTGCGTCACCGGCTGCCCCGCCACCTTATTCGGGCGATACTCGTTGGCGCCGCGGTAGGTTGCGGAGATCTGCGGCGAAAGCTGCTGCGCTCCGTTCGGCGTATAGGTCAGGTTGAACGGCGTCCCAGCCTGCGCGGTGTTGATGATGCTCACCTGCCAGCCGCCCAGCAGCTCATTTACCGGGCCGCCCGTGTTCAGGAACTGCCGCCCCTTGCCGACCGGCAGCTCGTAGACCAGGCTGGTCACGTTCTGCAGCGGCAGGTTGTAGTCCGACTGCCCGTAGTCCGCGGCGAGGTTGTTGCCATCCTGCGGCGAAGGCGTGTTGCCCTCAAGCGAGGCGCTCGCGTTATCCAGCGAGTGCTCCCAGCTGAACGAGTTAAGGAGAGTAAGCCCAAACTGCATCCGCTGCTCGTACTTCACCTGCAGCGCGTTGTAGTTCGACCAGAACTCGTTCAGCGCCTCGGTAATGTCGCTCGGCCACGCGGTAAAGGGCCGCGCAAACCCGTTTGCCGGATTCTTCTGGTTGCCATTCAGGAAGCCCTGCAGCTTCAGCCCGTGGTTGCCCACATACGCAATGTCCAGCAGGCTGTTCTTCAGGATCGTCCGCTGCACATCGAGGAAGTAGCTCTCGACGTAGCTATCCTTTGTATTCTTCGGCACCCAGGTGATGTTGTCCGTCGCGGGGTTGAAGCTCGTCACCAGCCCGCTCGGGTAGCCCTGGTCGGACGTAGCGTAGCAGCTCGGCGTCGTCGCACCCACCGGAATAATCTGCGCCGGCAGCGGCGAACCGCAGTGGTCGGTCATCGTCGGGGCAATCTGGCTTACGGCCGCGAACTGCGCCTGCGGCGCGTTGATGGCAAGGATATCGCCCGAACCGGCGCGGGTATAGTGCGCGTAGCTCAGGCCGAAGCCGCCGCGAATCGCGGTCTTCGGACCCGCCGCGTAGGCAAACCCAAGGCGCGGTGCGAAGTCGTCGTAGTCCGGGTTGATCAGCGTCTTGCCGTAGGTCCCGCCATAGCTGACCGGCGTGATGCCGTTGCCTGCAACCGCGCCCGGCGTGGTCGTCAACACCGTCTGCGAGGTCGGATCCCAGTTCGAAACCCGGTTGTACAGGTCCGAATACGGCGACGTGTACTCCCAGCGAAGACCGATATTCAGCGTCAGGTTCGGCAGCGCGTGCCAGTCGTCCTGCGCGTACACGTTGTGCGTGTTGTCGGTCAGGTGCGCTTCGTAGAAGTTCGCAAGCGAGTACGTGTTCGTCAGCCCGAACAAGAAGTCCGCCCAGTACGTATCGGCCACCGTGCTGCCGCCGCCGTTCGAATAGCCTCCGCCGAAGGAGAACGATCCGTACAGCGGATTGTTGTCGTTCACCGCCATCCACAGGTGCTGATACTCATAGCCGAACTTCAGCGAGTGCTGCCCCTTGACCCACGTGTAGTTCACACGCGGATCGATCAAAGCCGGATCCTGCCACTGCGGGTTCGTGCTCTGACGGCCGAACGACGTAAACCCGCCAGAGATGCTGATCGAAGGCAGACCACCCGCCACCACAGCGTTATTCGTCGGCAAACCCGGAATGTTGTTGAACGCCGTATTCCCGATCGATAGGTTGTACTTGCCAGCCTTGGTGCGATCGAGGCCCATGCGAACGTCCAGCACCTTGTTCGACCCGAACGTCTCCGTATACCCCGCGGCAATCTGCTGGTCGAGCAGCCGGATGTGCCCATTCGTCTGTCCATCCAGCGGAATCGGAATCGCCGGGAAGTTGATCGCGTCTTCCTTGCGATCGCTGATGCGCAGAAACGACGAGCGCGATGGCGAAATCTGCCAGTCGAACCGCAGATCGCCCTTGTCAGAGTTATCGGTGAACGGAACCTGGACCGCATAATCGGCCGAAGCCACGCCTGTCGTCGCAAGCCCGGAGACCGGCAGCGCGTTCGAGAAGTTCTTGAAGTAGCCGATAATCTGCTGCGAGAGCGGATTGACGGCAATCGCCGGAATTGCCGTGCCCGCCGCATACGTCACGCCCGTAAGCGGATTCTTCACCGGCACCACCAGTACGCCGTTCAACTCATTCTGTGTCGGCAGTGTCAGCACGCTCAGCGGCTTCAGCACCTGGCGAAAGCCCTCATAATCGAGGAAGTAGAAGAGCCGGTCTTTGATGATCGGTCCGCCCACGTTGAAGCCGTACTGGTTACGGTTGAACGTCGGCTTCTTGAACGGTGTTGTGATTCCGGTTCCGCCAACCGTCAACGGCTTGAAGAAGCCCGCCGCGTTCAGGTCCGTATTGCGAATGAACTCATACAACGTCGCATGAAGCTGGTTGGTGCCGCTCAGCGAGGCCACGTTGATCGTCGCGCCCGAGCTGCGCCCGTACTCCGCACTTTCGTTATTCGTCACCACCTGGAACTGCGCCACGGAATCCGGAGGAATTGCGATGATCTGGTTGTCGAAGCCCTGGTTGCTCTCGCCGTAGGCGTTGTTGTCGATACCGTCCAGCAGGAAGTTGTTGAACATGCTGCGCTGCCCGTTCACGTTGTACGAACCCGCGCGCGTCAGCGAGTTGACCGAGCTCGTCGTCGCCGCCGTCGGCGCTTGACGCGAACCCGGAATCAGCTCCAGCAGGTCCGAATAGTTACGCGTGACGAGTGGGAACGCTTCACTCTCGTAGTTCGTGATCGTCTGCCCGCGTTCGCTGGTCTCTGTCTCCAGTTGCAGCGCAACGTCGCTGACCTCAACCGTCGTCGCCGTGCCGCCTACCTTCAGCGCCAGGTCGATGCGGGTACGACCGCCAACTGAAACCGTGATGTTCTGCGCCACGGCATCGGAGAATCCAGCTGCCGTCGCCGTGACCGTGTAGGTCCCGACCTTCAGCTCCGGTACCTCGTAGCTGCCCGAAGCATCCGTCTTCGCCTTCGTTGAAATCGCCGTGCCGTCGTTGGTGATCGTCACCATCGCCCCGGGGATGGTCGCGCCGGTCGAGTCCTTCACCGTGCCAACGACGCTACCGTTGTCGTACTGGCCGTACAGCAAAGGCGCAGCCCCCAAGAGAGAAGCACACGCCAAAATCTGGCAGGAAGTAGAGAAACTTTTTATCCGCATAATCCGGACCATACAGCCGCTCCGGTTACGGCACGGTCACAGAACGATGAACGCTCCGTGTACACTCGCACGTACTCTCCCACTGCAGCAGAAAACCCAGCCATCCATAAAGGGATGCCTGGGTCTGCCTGCCACTCGCCGTATGCAGGCCCGAGCTTAAACCTTCACTGCAGCCGCAAAACCGATCGCCAGGTTCTGCCAGATCGTAAGCACGTTCGCCGCGACGCCTTTCACTCCGGCAATCGCAAACAAACTCAGCACGGAGGCAATCAGCACATACTCGATCAGATCCTGGCCCGACTCGTCCCGAAAAAGCTCCACCAGGGCCGGTTGCTGCAGAACGCCACGCGCCTTGACGATCTTTTTCTTCGCGCTATCGATAAAGTCCACTGGTTACCTCCTTTGGTGTGTTCATGCTCTAACGCTGACGGACTAGGCTCAATGCAACTTTGGTGCTATTGGCGATTTCCGCAAGCAGGCCCCACACCAAAAAGGTTCCAACCGATCTCTCGCAGCGCAGCATTTCATGCCGGCGCGTCTCCACGAAAACCATCATAAAGCCTCAAAAACAGCCATTTCGATCAACCTGCCCCAATCTCCCACCGAAGAGGCACGCCCTTGCTACGGAAGCGTCATATTTCTTGCGCAAAATCCGCGATGCGGGCTCCGGCAACCTACCATCACCAACCAGATACAATCATTGAAGCGCAATTCATTGTCCTCTTTCGCCGTAGCCGCGCTGTCCATGCCCATTGGGAAACTCACCCTCGAACTTTCCATCCCGCACGCGCAGTCGCTCAAAGACCGCCGTCAGGTCGTCCGCTCGCTCAAAGACAAGCTCCGCCACGCCTTCAATCTCTCCATCGCGGAGCTCAACGAAGGCGGCATCCTCCATAACGAGGCCACCTTCGCCATCGCCGTCGTCTCCAGCTCCACGCAGTCGCTCACCCAGCACCTTGAATCGATCGACCGCGCCGCCCACCGCATCGCCTTCAACCTCTCCGCCGAGATCGCCGACTCCTATGCCGAGATCCTCTCCGAAGAGTCTGAACCCGTCACCCTCGCCGAATAGGCGAACTCAGAAGAGAACCACACCATGCCAGAACCTCGCGCCAGAACCTACCACCGCAACCGTGTCGCCCACTCCTTCTCCGAAGAGATCGGCGCCATGCTCGAAGGAGAACTCTCCGACCCGCGCATCTTCCCCTCCGTCGTTACGGAGGTCCTGCTCGCACCCGGGGGCAAGTCTGCACGCGTCTTCGTCTCCGTCCACGGCGACTTCGCCGAAGAGGAGTCCACGCTCGCCGCCCTCACACAGGCCCGCGGATTCATTCGAGCGCAGATCCGCGAGCGCATGGGCGTACGCCACGTCCCGGAGCTCGTCTTCGCCATCGACCGCTCCGAAAAGATGACCGGCCGCATGGACGAGCTGCTCGGCCGCATGAAGAAGCGTGAAGAGAAGATGGCTCGCAAGACCGCTCCACCATCCCTTACGCCGGAACCGCAGGGCGGAGCCTCCTGAACCCGCGCATCGCCTCGACGAGAACTCTCGTTATCCCAAGCCCGGCGAAGAACACCGTACGTGTCTTCGCACGGTCGTCTCAAACCCAGCGAACGCATCTGCTACCCTGAATCCGCCACCCAGAACCCTGTGACCGAACCGATCCAACCCGCGGCCATCTCCCAGCACGTCCCCGTCCCTCAACCTTCTTTGTTCCATCGCCTTCTCGCCCGGGTGCGCGCGAACCCCACCTTCGCCTCGCCGCACGAGTTCGTCGTCCTCTTCGCCATCGGGCTTTTCCTGCTGCTCTACGGCCTCGCCCCGCACCTCGGCGGCGACCAGCTCGGCCTTGTAGGCGCCGACGAGCCACGCTACGCGCAGATCGCTCGCGAGATGCTCGCGCAGCACAACGAGGTCTGTGACGCCGAGCACGCGGACATGATCCCGCACGGCTTCACCCGCCAGGACTTCATCGCCTCAAAAGATTGCCTTCTGGCCGGCACCGTAACCCCCATCCTCTACGGCAAGCCGTGGCTCGAAAAACCCGCCCTCTACTACTGGCGCGCCATGAGCTTCTTCCGCGAGTTTGGCGTCTCCGACTGGTCCGCCCGCCTGCCCTCCACCTCCGGCGCAGCCTTCCTCGTCTTCCTCATCTTCCTGCACATGCGGCGCTTCCGCCCCGGAGGCCACCTCGACGCCGCCCTCATCACGGTCTCGTCGCTTGCCATCCTCGGCTTCTCCCGCGGCGCCTCGACTGACATGCAGCTCGCCGCTCCCTTTTGCATCGGCATGCTCGGCTGGTATGCCTGGTACGAAACCGGCAAGAAGTTCTGGCTCTTCGACCTCTACTTCTTCGGCGCCGCCGCCACCCTCGCCAAAGGCCCCGTCGCCCCGTTTCTCGCGCTGCTCACCATCTTCCTCTTCACCGCGCTACGCCGCGAGTGGACGCTGCTGCGCCGCACCATCTGGTGGCCCGGGCTGATCCTCTACTTCGTCATGGTGCTGCCCTGGTACATCGCCGTCCAGCGCAGCAACCCCACCTTCTACCGCGAGTTCTTCCTCGAACACAATCTCGAACGCTTCGCCTCCAACAAGTACATGCACCACCAGCCGCCGTGGTACTACCTCGCGGTGCTCATCCTCGGCCTCATGCCATGGACCGTCCTCGCCTTGCGCGCGCTCGTCGACGCCATCAAGACCTCGATCGCCGAGTGGCGCGTCCGCGGCAAGCGCATCCGCTATCTCGGCCACTCGCGCGCCGGCGACGCCTTCCCGGAGTTCCTCGTTCTCTGGGCCATTCTCCCCATCATCTTCTTTTCTTTCTCAGGCTCGAAACTTCCCGGCTACATCCTGCCATCCATCCCGCCGCTCACCATCCTCACCGGAGACTACCTCTACCGCACCCGCCGCACCGGCCTCAAACCGTGGCTGCTCTACGCCCACGCCGCCCTCTGCGCCATCCTCGTCTTCGTCCTCACCCTCGCGCCGCAGCATATGAAGTACGAGACCCTCGTCCCGTCGCGCTTCTGGCTCATCACCGCCGGACTCGCCGCGCTGCTCACCGCCGCGGTCATCGTCGCGGTGGTCAAGCGCTTCGGCATCGCGCAAATCCGCAACATCACGCTTGTGCCTGTCTGCGGCCTGCTCATCTTCCTGCTCGGCTTCCACGGCCCGGAACTCGACCTCAACTACTCGGCCCGCCCGCTCGCGCGCGAGATCGCCGCCGTCGCTCCCAACGAGAAGATCGTGGCCGTGCAGGACGTCAAACGCGACATGGTCTACGGCCTCGCCTTCTACCGCGACCAGGGTCCCATCCACTACGACACCGACGGCGTCCCCAACCAGGAGCACATCCTCGTCACCCGCTCCAACGACCAGGCAGTCCTCGACCGTTACCTCGCCGGGCGCATCTACGAGCCGCTCTTCCTCTACGACACCCAGGGCCTCGCCGTCTACAAGGTCTACCCCAAGACCGAGTCCATCGCCCTGCAACCCGGCACGGACATTAAAAGCCTCACAACCATACAGCTTCCCTGACACCATCCGGAGGCCCCATGTCTCGCCTCTGAGACATGGGAGGTAGGCTGCCAATCGGGAGGAAGTACCCTGCTAACCCAGGGAAACATCCGCCCTTCGACTAACTTCCCACAACCTCCTCCATTCGCGTACCCTTCAACCTTACGCACCAGCCTCTTCGAACAGACAACATACAACTGAGAACTCGAACTTTGACGTCTCCGCAACAACTCGAAGTCCTCGACATTCGCCACTTCCCGGCGCAGAAACTTCGTCCGCTCCTCGAACAGCAAGCCGAATTCTGGTACCAGCGCCTGCACTGGGACTACAAGCCCTCCACCGAGCTCCTGCTCCAATACCTAGACTCGCGCATCCTCCCCGGCTTCGTCGCGCTCGACCGCGGCCGCATCGTCGGCTTCTGCTTCTGCGTCTACGAAGGCCACAAGGCGGTCATCGGGGACATCTACTCCTCGCGGTACGAAGCAAACCCCCTCGCCATCGTCGAAACCCTCACCCGCCACATCCTCGAAACCCTCGAAGCCTCGCCCGACATCCGCCGCATCGAAGCCCAGCTCCTGCTCTTCAACGAAGGCATCCTGCCCGGAGTCTTCGCCTCCGCCATCTCCCGCGGCACACGCTTCCACGTCTTCCCGCGCCTCTTCCTGCAACTCGACCTGCCCAGCGCGGCCTCGGCCACCGCCGCCAATCCCTTCCCGCCCGACATCGAACTCTGCCGGTGGTCGCCCACCTTCTACAACCCCACCGCCGAGCTCATCCAGCACGCCTACCTCAACCATCCCGACGCCGACATTAACGACCAGTACCGCACCATGGCCGGCTCGCAGCGCTTCCTGCACAACATCATTCGCTTCCCTGGCTGCGGCACCTTCGACCCCGACTCCTCGTTCGTCCTGCGCACGCGTCGCGACAACGTCCTGGTCGCCGTGCTGCTCGTCTCCCGCATCGCCCCCGACGCCGCCCACATCACGCAGCTCTGCGTCGCACCCACCCACCGCGGACGCCGCCTCGGCGCCTCGCTGCTGCACCACGCACTGCGCCAGCTCCCTCGCCACGCCTACCGCGTCGTGTCGCTCACGGTCAGCGAAAACAATCCGTCCGCGCTCGCCCTCTACCTCGCCACCGGCTTCCTCACCCGCCACCGCTTCGACGCCCTCGTCCTCGACAAACCCGTGACACGCCCCATCCCCTGGCCTCCCTTCCCCCGTACATAAAAAAAAGAAAACACAGAGCCCACAAAGCAACACAGAGGTCACACAAAGCCTACTCCGTGAACCTCTGTGCCCTCTGTGCCTCTGTGCTTTCCTTGCCTTGTCTTCCTACTCCACGTGGTAATTCGGAGCTTCCCGCGTAATCACCACATCATGCACATGGCTCTCCCTCAGCCCGGCATTCGAGATCCTCACAAACCGGGCCTTCTCCTGAAGCTCGGGAATGGTCGAGCATCCCAGATACCCCATCCCCGACCGCAACCCGCCCACAAGCTGGTAAACCATCGCCTCCAGCGGCCCACGATGCGGCACCCGGCCTTCAATCCCTTCCGGCACAAACTTCGCAAGCCGGTTCTGCGTCGAACCCTCCCGCGCCGTCAGGTTCGGCCGATCGCCCGCCGAGATCTCGTTCATATCGTCTTTGCCCTGGAAATAGCGCTCCCCGGAACCCTGCGCCATCGCGCTCAATGACCCCATCCCGCGATATGCCTTGAAGCTGCGTCCCTGGTAAAGAATCGTCTCGCCCGGGCTCTCATCCACACCGGCAAACAACGACCCCATCATCACCACGCTCGCGCCCGCCGCAATCGCCTTCGTCACGTCACCCGAGTACTTGATCCCGCCATCCGCAATCACCGAAATCCCGCGCTCGTTCGCCGCGCGCGCCGCCTCCGCGATCGCAGTAATCTGCGGCATGCCCGCTCCGGTCACCATGCGTGTCGTGCAGATCGACCCCGGCCCGATCCCCACCTTGATCGCATCCGCGCCCGCCTCGATCAACGCCTTCGCGCCCTCGTACGTCGCCACGTTCCCCGCCAGCAGACAAACATCCGGAAACGCCTTCTTCACATCCGCCACAGCCTCCAGCACTCGCGACGAATGCCCGTGCGCCGAATCGATCGCCAGCGCGTCCACCCGCATCTCCACCATCGCCGCCGCGCGCTCCAGGTAATCGCCGGTCGCCCCAATCGCACCCGCAACCCGCAGGCGCCCCTGGCTGTCCTTGCTCGCGTTCGGATACTTCAGCTTCTTCTGGATATCCTTGACGGTAATCAGGCCCTTCAGCTCATACTCGTCGTTCACCACCAACAGCTTTTCCACCCGATGCTGATGCAGGATATGCTCGGCTTCTTCAAGCGTCGTGCCCACCGGCACGGTGATCAGATTCGTCTTCGTCATCACCGAATCGATGGTCAGGTCCGTCCGCGACACGAACCGCAGATCGCGATTCGTAAGAATTCCAACCAGCTTCTTGTTCTTCGTCACCGGCACGCCCGAGATTTTGTAACGACGCATCACGTCCAGCGCCGCGCCAATCGTCTCTTCCGGCGAGATCGTCACCGGGTCGACGATCATGCCGCTCTCGCTGCGTTTCACCTTATCGATCTCGCCCGCCTGCGCCTCGATCGACAGGTTCCGGTGCACCACTCCCATGCCGCCCTGCTGCGCCATCGCAATCGCCAGCCGCGACTCGGTCACGGTATCCATGGCGGCCGACATCAGCGGGCAGTTCAGCGTAATCCGGCTCGTCAGCCGTGTCTGCGTGCTCACCTGCGTTGGAACCACGTCGCTATAGGCAGGCACCAGCAGTACATCGTCAAAGGTCAAAGCTTCAGGAATCGGCGAAATAATCATGCAATCTATTGTTGCACTACCGGATTAAGGAAGAAAAACCTTGTGCTGCCGGACGGGCGCCCTGACCGCGGGCGGCGGGTACTGCGTACGCCGGGAGCTTCGCGTGCTCCCTCCCGTTGGTCGGCACAGAAGATCGTGCCGCGCGGCCACGCGAAGCCCAAGACCCCACGAAGTGGTGCCCGCCCGGCATCAGGGCGCCTTACCGGTATTCCAGGTACTCCGCCTTGGTCAACGTCGTCTGCTTCAGCACGGCCTGGAACGACTCGCCCGACGGAATCAGCGTCGTCTCCCTGATCTCGACCGCAGGCAGAACAACCGACGCCGTTCCAACAGTCGTGGGCGCATAGTCGATCCGCGTATTCTCGTTCACCACCTCGTCGCCCGGCTTGAAATCCACCTCAAGAATCAGCCGCACCACGATCCCCGTCGCTGGATCGAGAAACAGCTCGCCATGGTAGCCCGGCTTCGTATGAAACTCCTCGTAGTTCGTCGAGACGCCCCACGCTCCAATACCAGCCGTACTCCCACCCTGACTCTCCATCACCGGAAAACAGCAGTAGCTCACGTCATAGTGCGAGATCTTGCGCGGCGCTTCATACGCAAACACCGCAACCTGCTTGCCGTCGATCGTCTGCCAACGCTCCCACGCCATCTTGCCTCTCGCTGCGTCGCCCAGCACCATCCCAAGGTTCGGCACCATGCCATCCGGAGCAGGCTGCGCATTCTGCTGCGCGAACTTTTCCGGGCTCACCTTCGGTCCAGGAAGCTCGAATCCACCCTGCACCAGGACGTCCGCACTCTTCTCGCCAAGGTAACGAAAATACGGATCCGGCGGCAGCACATCGGAGTTCGCATTCGACAATTGGCTCTTCTGCCCACTGCCTGCATGGAACGTCTGCGATCCGTTCTGATAGCGCGCCGTCTTCTTCTCCACCGTCAGCCGCGGAACCTGCGCGTACTGCCTGGTCACATACGTCACCATCTTGCTTAGCATCGCACCCTGCGCCGCCGCATCCGGTGCCGCAGCCTTCGGCAGCTCTTCTGCAGGAGGAGCCATCATCGCCGTCTCCAACCCAAGCACTCGTAGTTGCACGAGGGTCAACGGCCCCGGCTGATAATCCACAAAGCTGTTCATCACCTCCGAAGTCAGCGGCTCGGAGAGTTGTACCTCCTTCAGCCGGTTCGCCACCACTTCATCCGTCCTGTGGTCGCTTTGCATCTGCGCCATCACGCCGCGCAGTTCCTTCACCGTCAACTTCGCTGCACCACCCCAGGCCATCCCGCACGACAGCAAGAGGCTCCCAATCGCAATCAAGCGCACACAACTCATAGCTACCTTTCGCGGGGAGACACCCAGCCTAGCACCGGCAAGGCTCCCGTGCCGAACATCCGCGGGAAGGGTGTTGCCACGCAAAAGGAAAGCACAGAGAGCACAAAGGTCACGGAGGTTAACAGAGGGCTCTGTGTAACTCTGTGCTCTTTGTGCTCTCTGTGCTGTCCTTTACTACCTCCGAACCCCTAAGCCTTCTCCATATACTCCGCATCGATCTTCAGCGACTCCACCCACGGCATATCGAACCCCTCCTGCTCCACGAAGCAGTGCTCGATCCGTGCATACCGCTTTGCCGCCGCCAGAATCTTGTGAATATCGAGCGCTCCCTGCCCCAGCTCGGTCGGTTTCGGAACATCGCCGTTCGGCGAAGGCTTGGTCGAAGCAAAGTCCTTCACATGCAGCATTCTGATGCGCTTGCCGTTCTTCCGCAAGACCTCCTCCGGATCGCCGCCGCCAATCACCACCCAGCCGGTATCCACTTCGAACCATACCTTCTCCGGATCGGTCAGCCGCACCAGCTCATCGAACGGCACCACCCCATCCGTCGGCGCGAACTCCATCGTATGGTTGTGATACGCGAACCGCATCCCGGCGGCCTTCACCTTCTCGCCAATCTGGTTGAACTGCTCAGCGTTATACCGCCAGTCCTCCATTTCGAACGACCGCCGCACACTCTGGTACGACTGATCCTTCAACCGTGCAGGATTCTTGATCGCCGGGAACGAACACACGATCCACTGCAACCCCAGCTGCTTCGCATAGTCGATGATCGAATCGGCCTTCGGAAACAGAATCTGTGACGAGTAATGCGCGCTCACCAGGCTCAACCCCGCGGCCTGCATCGCAGCCTTCACCTCCGCCGGCGTCTTGTCGTAGAACCCAGCCGCCTCGACTTCCTTGTACCCCAGCGCGGCAATCTGCTTCAGCGTTCCCAGATAGTCCTTCGGCAGCTGTTCACGCACCGAGTAAAGCTGTAATCCCAGCGGCAACCCCAACGCGCTCGCCCGCAACCACTCCATCTGCTGCGCAGCCACCGCCGCCCCGACCACCGCCGCCTTCTTCAGAAAACTCCGTCGCGTGCTCATACCAATCTCCTGGGTGAAATCAAAAGTCCAGCCATGCTACCTGCTCATCACGCAAAGAGGAAACGAGCTCTCAAGACACAGAACTTAGACGCTAAGGATGGTTCAGCTCCGCAAGACCGAAGGAACCTGCAAGTCAGCCCCCAACTCCATCGCCCGCGTCTGGTTCCGGCCGCCCTGCTTGGCCTCGTACATCGCAGCGTCCGCCGCCTCAAGCAACGCGGTGGACTGCATGCCGCGCTGCATTCGCGCAGTCGCAACCCCCACGCTCACGGTAATCCGCCCCAGCGGCGCAGCCCGGTTCGGCAGGTCGCGCTCGTCGAGCGCTGCGTGCAGCCGCCTCGCCACAACCTCCGCCCCGTTCGCATCCGTATTCGGCAGCATCAGCAGGAACTCCTCGCCCCCGTAACGGCCCGCCAGATCCATACCGCGGTTGATGCTCGTCAGCAGGTGCGCCAGCGCGCTCAGGCACTCATCCCCGTAAGCATGTCCGTGCAGATCGTTTACCCCCTTGAAGTGGTCCACGTCGATCATCAGCACCGACAGCCACTCCTCCCGCCGTCCCGCGCGTTCGCACTCGCGGCTCAACGCCTCCATCAGGTGCCGCCGGTTCGAGATGCCCGTCAGCTCATCCGTCAACGACAGCCGCTGCAGCTTCTCGTTCGCATTCACCAGCTGCTTCTCCTGCCGCTGCAACTGGTTGTGGTCCAGCACATAGCGCGTCTGGATGGCACCCGCATGGAGCCCCTGCAGAAACAGGCAGAGCAGCATCGTCGTGCTCGCCAGCAGCAGGTGCTGCCGCGCCACCGAGACCCCCAGCGCGAACACCCCACACGTAAACAGCATCGGACACAGACTCTGTAGAAACAGCCTCCATGTCTGCCCCTCGCGCGTATCTCGCTTCACCGCCTCGTCCGCGGTGGACATGCGCAGCGCACCATACCCGAGAAAGAGAAACGGCAGCGTAAAGCAAAGGTCGAGCGGAGTTCCAATCTGCAGGTGCCACCGCCGCGCAAGCACATCGGTCACGCTCTCCGCCGGCATATAAATCATCAGATAAGCGAAGACCAGCCCGAGCGTCCTGCGGTCTTCCGGTACCGTTGCCGCCAGCAGGCGCAGTAACGCCGTTACGAACAGCAGCAAGAACTCCGCGTCGTACAGCACGCTCACGCCGCCCGTTCCCGCCGTCACCGGCATACGGAAGAAGCGGACGTAGATCAGCCCGGCAGCCAGCATCGACTGCGCCGCATTCAACAGACGCACGCTCGGTATTCCACGTGTCGCCGGCGTGCTGGAGATGCCGAGCAGCAGCGGAATCCCCACGACGAAGAACAGATAGTCGCCAAACGTGGGCGTCGCATTATTGCCCAGTTGCGTCCCATGCAGCTCGCACATCTGCGCGACGGACCACGTCAGCAATCCCACCAGGATCCAGTACCACGCTGACCGCTGCCAACGCGCAATCTGCCGCATGCGCCACCAGATGCAAGCCGCCGCCAGCAGCGGCGCCAGGCCGATCAGCAAGTTCAGCCAGACGAAGTGGCCCTTGAAGAGCACCATCGACACCAGGTGAACGCACGCAAACAGCGGGATCGCCCGCAACAGCAGACGACGCATCAACCGGCTTACCTCCGCCGGCGTTCCCTCGTCCGCTGTCAAACGGCGCTCAACCTCATGTTCGCGATGTCCTGGCCCAAACATCCTCCCAGCAGCATACTGTCACCGCCAGCAAATCGAAACTGCCACTTTCGTCCCGCACCCCTTCCATCACTCGACCACACCGGTCTCAATCCGTTGACAAACCTAGGCGATATCTACCACGATATACAGCAGAGGAACTACAGTCATGTCGCAGACCGCCAAAGCGAAGGTCTTTATGAACGGACGCAGCCAGGCCGTGCGCATCCCGGCCGAATTCCGGTTTCGCTCCGAAGAGGTGTTTATTGCCAGAGACCCCCTTACCGGAAACCTCATCCTGTCTGAAAAACGACCAAATTGGGACACGATCTTCGGCGCGCTTGACGCTGCCGGCTTTGCCGAAGACTATTTGGAGGATCGACCGAAAGACTTCCCGCCTGAGCGTGAGGACCTTTGATTCGCCGCTACATGCTGGATACCAACACCGTCAGCGACATCGCCAAAGGAAAGTCGCTGGCCGCCCGCACCCGACTGCGCTCCTTGAGCCCCTTTGAGACAGCCTGCCTCTCCAGCATCGCCGAAGGCGAGCTTCGCTATGGAATCGCCAAGCAGCCGGAGGCCTACAACGGGCACTTTGCGCTGCTTCAATTCATGGCAGTGCTGCCCGTCCTTCCATGGAATGGGCGTGAAGCAAAGGCATATGGGCTTCTACGAGCCCGGCAAAATGCAATGGGTAAGCCCCTGGCCACAATGGACTTGCTGATCGCGTCCCACGCAATCGCGGCGAACTGCATTCTCGTCACCCGCGATACTGTCTTCCAGCACATCTCCGACATCTGCATCGTCGAGAACTGGGCAACCGACGTCTAAACTCGTTGCACCCTAGGGAGCGAACCCCCTCACCGACCGAGCAGTAGGAAGCGTTGATGTTCTTCAGCAAAATATCCGTTCCTAATCCGTCCTATCCGTAGACGCACTTCGCCCCACCCCTTGAACCCGCTCCCGATTCAGCGTAAGATCGATCTTGCAGACGAATCCGTTCTGCCGCATAGTTAGCGACCGTGACCAAACCGGTAGATGTGGCGGAAGAGACGAGTGGGCCAACGCCCACTTTTTTGTGCTCACAACACAATTCCCTGCCCAAATTCATGGCCCTGCAGCTCGATACAATCCGCGCCACCGCCGACCGCATCGCGGCCTCGCACCAGCTCGACATCGTCGACCTCGAGTTCTCGGGCGGCGCCAAGTTCCGCACCCTGCGCGTCTTCATCGAGAAGAACGCCGAAGCCCGCGCCAAACTCGCCGCCGAAGCCGCCGCCGCCGAGCAGTCCGAGCTGCCAAAGAACGTCCCAACCGAGATCCTCTCCTTCACCACGCATGAGGATTGCGAGGTCTTCACCCGCGACTTCGGCACCGTGCTCGACGTCGAAGACCTCATCCCAGGCGCCGAGTACACCCTCGAAGTGTCGTCGCCCGGCCTTGAACGCAAGCTTTCGAAGCCCGCCGACTTCCAACGCTTCACCGGCTCGCTGATCAAAGTCCAGACCTTCTCCGCGGTGAACGCGAACCGCCACTTTCAGGGCCGGCTCACCCGCTTCAACGAAGAAACGCAGGCCCTGACCCTCGACCTCACAGCCATCAAGCAAAAGGGCAAACCGAAGAAATCGGCCGGCGCCAAGGCCGCCCCCGAACAAACCGTCGAGATCGCCTTCTCCAACGTCGAAAAGGCAAACCTTATCCCAGAGCTGTAACGCACCACCACAACTGAAAACTGACAACAGAGAACTGAGAACTCATCATGGCAAGCCCACTCTACCAATCCATCGAAGCACTCTCCCGCGAAAAGGGTATCGAGCCCGAAGTCGTCGTCTCCGCCATTGAAGACGCCATCGCCCTCGCGACGCGCAAGTACTACAAGACCCAGGAAAACATGCGCGCCGAGATGGATCGGGAGACCGGCGAAATCCGTGCCTACGTCTACAAAACCGTCGTTGAATCGCCCGAACAGCTTACCGACGAGACCAATGAGCTCACCCTCGACGCCGCCCGCGAACTCGCGCCCGAAGTCGAAGTCGGCGGCGAGCTGAGATTCTATAAAGACACCAGCCCGCTGGGGAGAATTGCCGCCCAGATGGCCAAGCAGGTCATCTTCCAGAAGGTGCGCGAAGCCGAACGCGACACCGTCTTCAACGAGTACAACCACCGCGCCGGCGAGGTCCTCAACGCAACCGTCAAGCGCCTCGAACCCATGGACGTCATCTTCGACCTGGGCAAGGCCGAAGCCCGCATGCCGAAGCGTGAGCAGTCACGGCTGGAGCAGTTCGCCGTCGGCGAGCGCGTCCGCGTCGTCCTGCTGCGCGTCGACCGCGCCGCCAAGGGCCCACAGGTGATCGTCTCCCGCGCCGCGCCCGCGCTCGTCCAGAACCTCTTCCAGTCCGAAGTTCCCGAGATCTACGACGGTACCGTTTCGATCCGCGCCATCGCCCGCGAAGCCGGCGAGCGCACCAAGATCGCCGTCATGTCGCGCGATAAGGACGTTGACCCGGTCGGCGCCTGCGTCGGCATGAAGGGCATGCGCGTGCAATCGATCATCCGCGAGCTCCGCGGCGAGAAGATCGACATCATCGAGTACTCCGAAGAGATCACCACCTTCGCCGAGAAGGCCCTGCAGCCGGCCAAGGTCGCCCGCGTCTCAATCACCGACCTGGCCGAGAAGCAGATCGAAGTCATCGTCGACGACACCCAGCTCTCGCTCGCCATCGGCAAAAAAGGTCAGAACGTTCGTCTCGCGGCGAAGCTCCTTAATTGGAAAATCGACATCAAATCCGAAGAGGAAAAGCGTCAGGAAGTCGAGCAGCAGATGCAGGCCATGTCCGGCGGCCCGACCACCCCGATCGAGCAGGTTACCGAGCTCGGTGAAGCCATCCTCGAAAAACTCATTGCAGCCGGTATCACCACGGTTGAAGCGGTCGCAGATATGACCGCCGAAGAGCTCGCCGAAGTTCCCGGAATCGGCGAAAAAACAATCGAAAAGATCTCCGTCGCCGTGCGTCATTACTTCGGCCAGTACGAAGAAGGCGAAACCAGGCCAGAACCAGCCGGCGAAGAACATCCCGTCGCCCTCGAAGCCGTCATCGAAACTCCAACCGATACTCCGGAGACCTCCTCCATGTCCAAGACTCCCGAAGAAATCATCGCTCATGAGCGGGCGACGCTCGATCCCCTTGAAACTCCCGAAGAGGTCCACGACGTCTCCACCGAAGATATTGCAGACGAAGAAAATCTCGAATCCGACCTCGACGGCTTCTCCGATGCCGACAACCGCGAGTCACAAATTGAACTCGACAATGACTCCGTAGACGAACTCGTCAACGATAGCCAGGAGTTCTCCGACGAAACGGCAGACATCGCCGAAACGACCGATGGACACGACCGTGGCTAGGGCTTGGAACAAAGCCCTCGCTAACTCGTACTGCTTTTTAACCAATTTCGGACATAATAAACAGATAACGACTTCCACTTCGAACGAGGCTCGTATGAACGGCTAAGCGGCGCAGTCAGGAAGCGAAAAGGGACGGATGAGCAAAGTAAGAATCAACGATCTGGCACGAGAGCTGGAAGTAAAAAGTAGACCGATCCTGGACGCGCTCGAAGCTATCCGGCGTCAGCGGGAAGACACACTCCAGTTCCATCGAAGCCGACCAGGCCGAGCGCGTACGCGAGTACTTCAACAACCCCGGCGGACGCTCCTCGCAGAACCGGACCTCGCACCGCCAGGAGCCCGCGATCAATCTCGGGAACATCTCGAAACCAGGCGACTTTGCCCGCGCTCTGCTGGAGCGCAAGAACGCCGAAGCTGCTGCCCGCAACAATCCGCAGCCGCAACGCCCGGTCACGGTCGTTACAGCGGCCGCCTCGCCGCAGCGTCCCGGAGCACCGGTCGCCGTCGCTCCTGCCGTCACCGGCACCGTGGCCTCCGGTCCAGTTACAGTCGCGCCCGCCCGGCGCTCGACCTGGCGTCTCGCCATCTCAAGCCTCTTCGCAGTATTCCGCCCCGCAAACGGCCCAGCCGGCTGCGGCTCGCCCGGTAACCGTCGTTACCCCCGCCGGCGAATCGTACTGTGACCGTCGCACCTCCGGTTCGTCCGGGGATTGCGCCAGCAGCGCAGCCGCAAACCACCGCGCCCCGCTATGCCGGCTCCCGCAGCTTCGGCCGAGGCCGCTCCAGCTTCGCAGCCAGTCGCAGTGCAGCAATCCGCACCGGAAGCCGCGTCGCCCACGCCAACTCCGCAAGCCGCAGCTAATCCGGTCGCACCGAGCCCCCAGGCTCCTGGTCAATCTGGTGCCCAGTCTGGCACTCAGTCTGGCGCCCAGCCCGGAGCTCCCGCACCGCGCCGCATCGTGCCTCTGCCCAACCAGGGCGCCCGCATCATCTCGCCGGCACCCACGCCGCAGCCCAGCGGCAATCGTCCGGCCGGCACCGTCATCAGCCGTCCGAATCAGCAGCAGCCCCCGCGTCCCGGCGCACCGTTCGCCGCGCGTCCCGGAGCTTCCGCTCCAGCGCAGCCCAGCGTCCTCAGCCGCCCCACCAGCACCGCACCCGTGGTCGTGGCCGCGCCGCCGCGCCCGCAGACACCGCCGCCCGCGCCTGCTGCTGCTGCTGCGCCTGCTCCAGCAGCGCCTGCTACACCCTCCGCCGCAGCCACTCCGGAGCCAACCGACACCGCACCCGAGGCAATTGCAGCGCCTGCAGCACCGGCACGCCGCGTCATCATGCCGCAGACCGGCCCGCGTCCAATCTACACTGCGCCCGCACCGGCACCTGGCCAGCCCCCGCGCGGCCGCCCCATCTTCGAGCGTCCACGCCCCGGCTTCCCCGGCTCCGGGCCCGGTGGTCCAGGCTCCCGTCCTCCATACCAGGGCGGTCCCGGTGGACCCGGCGGCGCGCCCGGCGCACGTCGCCCGATGCACCCCACGCGCACCTTCCCGGGCGGCCCAGGCGGCGGCCCCGGAGGTCCAGGCGGTCCCGGTGCACGCCCCGGCTTCACCCCCGGCGCACGTCCCGGCTTCCCGCCGCGTCCTGGCTTCGGCGGCCCACGCCCCGGCGGTCCTGGCGGAGCTCCACCCGACTCGGCCGGCGCACCGCCAGCGGGTCTGCGTCCTGCGCGTCCCGGCCAGCGCCGTGGCGGTCAGCGCTACGAGAAGGTAAAGGAAGGCCCGATGAAGGGCTTCCAGCCGCCACCGCGTTACGGCGGTCAAAGCTTCTCGCGAGAGCCGCTGCCCATCACCAAAACCATCACCGTTACCGAGGGCATCTCGGTCAAGGACCTCGCCGAAAAGCTCGATGTCCGCGGTAAGGATCTCATTGCCGTCCTCCTCATGAAGGGCGTGCTCGTCACCGTCAACCAGTCGCTCGAAGGCGAGCTCGTCCGCGACGTCGCCCGCCAGTTCGGCGCAGACGCCACCGTCATCACGGTCGAAGAGCAGCTCGAAAACGAGGCCATCGAAGGCCTCCTCGAAGACACCACCGGCATGGTCGAGGTCGTACGCTCGCCCGTCGTCACCGTCATGGGCCACGTCGACCACGGCAAAACCTCGCTGCTCGACGCCATCCGCTCCACCGACGTAGCCGCCGGCGAAGCCGGAGGCATCACCCAGCACATCGGTGCCTACAAGGTGAAGATCACCAAGCCCGATTCGCCCGCCTTCGGTCGCGAGATCGTCTTCCTCGACACCCCGGGCCACGAAGCCTTCACCCGCATGAGAGCCCGCGGTGCCAAGGTCACAGACATCGTCGTCATCGTCGTCGCAGCCGACGACGGCGTCCATGCCCCAGACCCTTGAAGCCATCGATCACGCCCGCGCCGCCAAGGTGCCGATCATCGTGGCCGTCAACAAGATCGACAAGCCCGAAGCCGACGCGCAGCGCGTCATCATGCAGCTTGCAGGACGCGGCGTCCAGCCCACCAGCATGGGCGGCGACACCGAGTTCGTCGAAGTCTCCGCGAAGAAGCGCATGAACCTCGACGCCCTCGAAGAGATGATATGTCTCGTCGCCGACGTCAACGAGCAGAAAGCCCAGCCCGAGCGCCCCGCCGTTGGCACCGTCATCGAAGCCAAGCTCGATCGCGGTCGCGGCGCCGTCGCCTCCATCCTCGTGCAGAACGGTACCCTCAAAACCGGCGACAGCTACATCGTCGGCAACACCTTCGGCAAGATCCGCGCCATGTTCGACGACCGCGGACGCTCCATCACCGAAGCCGGCCCCTCCACCCCGGTCGAAATCCTCGGTCTGGAAGGCATGCCCGACGCGGGCGATACCTTCCTCGTCATGGCCGATCGCGACAAGGCCAAGGGCATCGCGCAGTACCGCAAGATGAAGGAGCGCGAGGCGCAACTCGCCAAGAGCTCCCGCGTCTCGCTCGAAGGCCTCGCCGAACAGATCAAGATGGCCGGCGTCAAGGACCTCAACATCATCGTCAAGGGCGACGTGCAGGGCTCGGTCGAAGTCATCGCCGAAGATCTCGCGCACATGTCGACCGAGAAGGTTCGCGTTCGCGTCCTGCACTCGGGCGTCGGCGCCATCACCGAGTCCGACGTCCTCCTGGCCTCCGCCTCGAACGCCGTCATCATCGGCTTCAACGTCCGGCCCGACCGCAACTCGGCCGAGGTCGCCGCCCGCGAAGGCGTCGACATCCGCCTCCACAGCATCATCTACGAGCTCCGCGAAGAGATCGAAAAGGCCATGTACGGCCTGCTCGACCCCGTCTTCAAGGAAAACTACGCTGGCCGCGCGGAGATCCTGCAGGTCTTCAAGATCACCAAGGTCGGCCAGATCGCCGGCTGCCGCGTCACGGACGGCATCATCAAGCGCAACGCGCAGGCCCGCCTGCTGCGCGACGGCAACGAGATCTGGAAGGGCAAGATCTCGTCGCTCAAGCGCATGAAGGACGACGTCGCAGAAGTCCGCGACGGGGTCGAGTGCGGTATCGATCTCGCCGGATGGAAGGACATGCGCGCCGGCGACATCATCGAAACCTTCACCACCGAGCAACTCGAAGCCAACCTCGGCGCCAACTCCGCCGCAACCAAGAAGGCGCAGCTCGCCGAACTCGCCGCCGCCAAGGACGCCGAGAACGAAGCCGCCCGCGCCGCCGCCACCACCTAACCCAACCCTACCCGGGTGCCCCACGTCAGGCAGCTTCAAGCCTGACGTGGGGTCTTTCATTCCCCACCTCCACAACCCCGGTCACCCCAAGGCAAAGCGAATCCCCCGCAGCTTTGCCATCAGCAGCAACTCCCACTCCCCCAGGGTGACCCACCCTCGCGGAGCTAGGGTGGGTCTCCCTGGCAGCCAACAGTCCACAGCACCGGACCTCATCCCTCAAAGAGCTCATCCCGGTGATATAGTTCCCAGCAGGAGCCGTCCATGAGCAACGCCGACGAAAGCTACAAACAAATCATGGGCCTTCCCCCGGTCCCGCCGGCGCAGGAGAGAACAGCGCCGGAACGGAGGGAGTCGCTCGAAGCTCTGTTCGCCCTCGTGCAGAGCCTTCCTGTAGACGACTTCGCTAACTCCTTCCTGCGCGAGCGCCCACTCAACGCCTCCATCCTTGAAGAAGAGCCCCACCCCGCTCAGAACGAATCCGCAGCATAGCGTGTTCCTACTCGACACCGATACCTCAAGCTACGCGCTCCGCCGCTACTCACCGAACCTAACCCGCCGCTTCCTTGCCGTTCCTCCCGAAGATTTCGCCATCTCGGCGATCACACAAGCTGAGATTTACTTCGGCTTCGCCCTCAACACCGTAGGCTTTGAACGCAGGAAAGCCGCAGAACTTTTCTTCCTGTCCATTCAGGTTCTCGACTGGCCAGCGGCTGCCGCACCCACCTACGGTCTCCTCCGCGCGCAACTCCGTCGCTCAGGAACCCCCATCGGCGACCACGACGTAATGATTGCAGCTCACGCTCTCGCAATCGACGCCATCTTGGTCACCAACAACACGCGCCACTTCAAAGCAATCGGCCCGCAACTCAGCCTGGAAACTGGCTCGAATGACGTCACAGCTTGTAGTGGATCCCGCTCGTGCTTACGGCTCCAGCGCAAGGGGAACGATAGCAAAAAGCCTCTTCATCAGCCCATCGGGTCGTCAAACGCACCAAGGCCCGGCATCCTGCGATGCCGGGCCTTGCCGCGTACTGCCATCTCCGTCCCAGCCCTAGAACTGGTACTTGCCCGAGAACTGAATCTGGCGGTTGTTGGATCGAGCCGAGGTGATCTGGCCCAGCGTCGTCGAGCCCTGCGTATTGTTCGGGTTGCCGAGGCTGGTGGTGTTGGTCGCGTTGAAGAAGTCCGCCCGGAAACCGAACTTCTGCTCGTGGAACACGGTGAAGTCCTTGAACAGCGACGCATCGTAGTCCTGGAACCCAGGTCCACGCTCCGACCCGACCGCCGCGTTGCCATACGTACCCACTGCCGGCTGCACGTACTTGCTCTGGATATCGGCGGTGTTCGAGCCGCCAAACCAGTTTGCAATCGTGTGGCTGTGGAACCGGACATTCGAGACCTGGTTCGCGCGGTCTGCCCGGTTGTTGGTGTCGGCGTTGTTCTGGGCTGCGTTGATGGTTACGGGAAAGCCGCTATACACCACCGCCGTCATCGAAGCCTTCCAGCCGCCGATCACTTCATCCACAAACCGGTTGTCATTGCCGAGGAACGTCCGTCCGCGCCCGAACGGAAGCGCATACACCGCCGTCCCATTCAGGTTGTGACGAACGTCCTGACCCGTCGGCCCATACTCCGCGCGGTTGTTGTAGTAATTTTCCGCATACGCGCTCGCACCGCTGATATCCGGCACACCGAAGAAGCCGATCGTGTTCGTCATCGAACGGCCGTACGTGTAGTTGACGGTGAACTCCAGGCCCTTGGTCGCGCGCTGCCGGTACGTCGTCTGCAACGCGTTGTAGTTCATCATGCCGCGTGATTCCGTGGCCACGATGCTGCCGCTCTGGCCCACCAGGTTCGCATACGGCGCCGGGTCGATCGCCTGGCAAGCCGCACTGCTTGGCCCCGCTGCCAGCAGGCACGGAGTCTGAAGCTGGTTCGCCGCGCCCGCCAGGATCAGGTGCTGTCCTGACTCGCCGATGTACCCAACCTTCAACGAAGAGAAGTTGTTGAACTGATACTCCGTCGTAAGGCTGTACTCGCCGATAACACCGGGTTTGATGTCCTGCTGCCACTGCCGGTAGGTGTTGTTCCCCGCGATCGTGCTCAGGTTGAAGCCGGTCGTCGTCTGGTAGAAGTTGCCCGCGCTCGAAGAGGTCGGCGCGTTGCCGGTTACAAGGTACGAGTTCTCGAACGGGGGGTTGTAGAAGAGCCGGAGGTTCGCGCCGGTGCCTTCCATGTAATCCGTAATGCCATACCCGCCGCGAATCACAAAGTTTGGCCGCGCCTGGTAGGCAAACCCGATGCGTGGCGCCCAGTCATTGTTCGTGGAGTTATAGCACGCGCGCGTCGGGCACACGATCGACCCGGCAGGAGATCCCGCGGGAACCTTGCCCGCAAACTCCACGATGCCGCCCGGAAGCACATTGGCCTGCTTGTTGTTGACCTCGTACAGCGGCTGATCCCACTCCCAGCGAACGCCGAGGTTGAAGGTCAGGTTCGGCAGGAACTTCCAGTCGTCCTGCACGAAGAACGCATCGCGCCACTGGCGCTGGCCCGTATCGCCGGTCACTGCGCCCACGCCGTCGGAGTAGACGCGGTCGAGAGCGAAGTCGGCAATATCGTAGCCATTTCCGTTATCGACGGTAGCGCTGCCCGCGCCCACATTCGGGTTCGACGTAAAGTTGCCGTTGTAGGAGAAGATGCCCAGCGCGCCCTGGTTGCCCGCATAAAACTGGTTCTCCTGGTAGCGCAGCAACTGCGCCCCGCCCTTGATCAGGTGCTTGCCGTGCTGCCACGTCAAATCGTCCGAGTAGGAGAAGGTGTTGTCGATGATGATCGTCGGCGAACCGGAAGTCCCGATGTTCGAAAGACCGGTATTGCTCGTCGACTGCGCCGAAAAGCCAACATACGGCTGCGTAAACGGAATCCCCACCTTCGCGTCGCCGGTGAGACCGAACTGCCCGGAAGGATCGGTTGGGATGCCGCTCTGCCAGCGAATGCGCGTGTAGCCGCCGCGGAACTCGTTCACCAAGGCAGGCGTAATCGTCCTCACCCAGTTGATCGCCACGCCCTTATCCGGGTACGTGTTCGCCCCCGGGAACGTCGTCAAAATGGAGGAGGTATTGCTGTCGCCGGCCTGCCCCTGCGTGTAACGAACCGAGAAGCGATCCTTCGTCGTCGGCGTGTAATCCACCTTGATGTCGCCCTGCTCGTTGTACCGATGCGTCGTGGACTGGCCGACATAGTTGTTGGCAACGGGCGACCCGGCGCTCGGCGTATGGTTCGGCAGCGGGTACAGGTTTGGGTTACTCGCCAGGAACTGGAACACCGGGTTCGTGATCGGGATCTGGTTGTTGACGTACGGCGCATTGCCGTTCGTCGGATCGTACAACTGGATCAGGTTGCTCGCATTGCACGTCGTCAAACCCGCGCACATGATCGCCGGATTCAGCAACTCCGAAAAGTCGCCCTTCCGCATCGCAGCCGAGAGCACCGTGTAGTTCTGCGCGCCACCCGTGTGATACCGGCTGGCGAGAAAGTCCGCAAAGAAGAACAGCCGATCCTTCTTGATCGGTCCGCCCACCGTTCCGCCAAAGATGCTCTGCGTATAGGGGCTGCGCGCGGTAAACGGCGCCCCAAGATACTTATTCGCAAACGTATTTGCATCCAGCTTGTAGTCTTCGAGCGCGAAGTTCGCGCTACCGTGCCACTGGTTGGTGCCGCTCTTGGTCACCATCAGAATGTCGCCGCCGTTCACGTTGCCGAACTCCGCCGGCGCATTCGAGCTGATCACGCGAATCTCAGACAGCGCATCCGGATTCGGGTTGTAGCCGATCGTGTTGTTGATGGTCTCGTTGATCTCGACACCGTCCAGCAGGTAGTTGTTCTGCTGGTTGCGGCTGCCGTTCACCGACGCCTCATCCGAGCCGTTGGTGCTGCGCTCAATCGCATTCGACCCCGTAAACCCGGACGGCTGCGTCTCCACCGATCCCGGCAGAAAAAGCGTCACGGTCGAGAAGTTCGCACCGTTCAGCGGAATGTTGGCGATCGTATTCGAATCGATCACCGTGTCCAGCGTGCCGTTCTCCGTGTTCAGCAGCGGAGCGAAGTTGCCGGCAACATCCACCGTCGTGTTGGTCGAACCGACCGACATCTTGGCGTTGACATTCGCAATCTGGCCGCTCTCAAGCGCAAACGGGCCAACCTGCGTCTTGTCGAAGCCCGCCGCCTCCACGATCAGCTTGTACTGGCCAATCTGCAGGAAGCGAATGCTGTAGATGCCGTCGACGTTGCTGGTCGCCGGAACCGCCACATTCGTGTCCACGTTGATCGCGGTGACCTTCGCGTGGGGAATGACAGCGCCGGTGGAATCGGTGATCGTGCCGCCGATATCCGCCGTAATCGTTTGGGCGTTCGCGGCGGTGCCGGCCGCAACAAAAAGTGCGCACGCGGCGACCGCAGGTCGGAGCGAAAGGAAGGAACTCGAGGGTTTGCGCAAGGTGGTCTCCTAGAGGAAGCTGGACGAATCGTGAGGTTATCGGCCGTGCTTGAAATGGCAGAAGATCGTATAAAGCAAGGGTCTGGAATCGGTCCTGTGTCTACTGTTCCTCAAACTCTAGCCTTATTCATGGGGTATTGACAAGAAAAAGATCGTTTGACCTCAAAAAAATCACTATTCACGTGAAGTGCTAACTATAAAGTTCCTGTTCTGACATGGAAAATCGTGCTCCACCCACCCCGCCCCAGTGCCGCGCTCACCCGCCCCACGGCCGCATGGGCTCCACTGCAGTCGTCGCCGCACGGCAGCCGGCTCCCTCAGAAAGCCTAGGGAAGCCTAGTTACCTCTGAATGTGCGAAGTTGATCCTCATAGCAAGCTCTCCGGCCCGCGGACCACCTGCGAGGGCAACGGTAATCCCGCCAGGTCTCGCCCACGCGGCTGCACGCAGACCCGGCCGGACCCATCGCTCAGATAAGCGCACAGGCGAGCGTCACTTCTGCATCAACTCACGGCTGAAGTACACGTACTCCTCCGCGAACGTGCGCGCATCTTCCTTCAGATTCGCGCCCGCTCCATGCCCGCCCTCGGTAATCTCGTCGTAGAAGAACGGCTCGTGAAACTCCTCCATCTTCGCCGCGAACTTGCGCGCATGCTCCGGCCCTACGCGGTCATCCTTCGTCGTCGTAAAGATCAGCGGCGTCGGATACTTCACTCCCGGCTTCAACTGGTTATACGGGCTGATCCCAGCCAGAAACGCCCGCTCCGCCGGCACCGAAACCGACCCATACTCCCCCACCCACGAAGCCCCCGCCTCGATATGCTCGAACCGCAGCATATCCAGCAGCGGCACCTGGATCTCGATCGCACCCCAAAGCTCCGGATGCTGCGTCATCTCGACCCCCATCAGCAGCCCGCCATTCGACCCGCCAACAATGCCCAGGTGCGGCGTCGAGGTAATCTTCCGTGCGATCAGGTCCTCGCCCACGCCGGCAAAATCGTCATAGATCCTCTGCCGGTGCGTCTTCAACCCGGCGTCGTGCCACGCCGGCCCAAACTCCCCGCCGCCGCGGATATTCGCCAGCACGAACGCTCCACCCTTCTCCAGCCACAGCTTGCCCATGTAGCCGTCGTAGTAAGGCGTCATCGACACCTGGAACCCGCCGTACGCCGTCAGGATCATGGGATTCGACCCGTCGTACTTCATCCCCTTCGCGTGCACCACGAAGTAGGGCACCTTGGTCCCATCCTTCGACGTCGCCTCCAACTGCTCCACCACATCGTTCGCAGCGTCGAACTGAGGCGGCCGGCTATGCGCCACCTTCATCGTCCCCGCCTTTGCGTCCCCCATATAGATTGACGAAGGCGTCAGAAAACCCGAAATCACCAGGAAGAACTGATCGCTGGTCGCGCTCGTATCCACGACCGCGACCGTCACATTCTCCGGAACCGGCAGCGCCTTGCGCGTCCACCCCGATCCTGCCGGCGCATACACATACGCGGTTCCCTGCACATGCCTCAGCGTCGTCAGCAGCAACCGGTCCCTGGTCGTCGCGACCCCGTCGAGAAACTCCGTCGCGGTGGGCGCAAACACCACCTCCGGCTTCAGGTGCGCAGGGTCGGCCTTCACATCCTGCAGCTTCAGCGCCAGCAACGACCCCTGTTTATACGTCGTTCCCTGCCCCGCCGGCGTCCAGTCCTCGTCGATCGTCACCAGCAGCCGGCTCGCGAACACGCCGTTCAGCTCCGCCTTCCCCGGCACCGCCAGCAGCTCCGGCCCGCGCGCCGTCTGCACCTTGTACTCGCGCGAAAAGAAGTCCACGCCGCGCTGAAACACCGTCAGCTCGTCCCCCTGCGCATCGTGCAGCACCTCTGCCGCCGCATCGACATCCGACTCCTGCCCGCGATACACCTCCACCGCTGCGTCCAGCGGCGTCCCACGCTTCCACTCCTTCACCACGAACGGGTAGCCCGACTTCGTCATCGTGCCCGGGCCCCAGTCGCGCGCCACGTACAGCGTATCCGCGTCCTTCCACGCCAGCTGCATCTTCGATCGCGGCAGCACAAACCCATCCGCCACAAACTTCCCCGTTCGCAGGTCGAACTCCCGGTCCGAATCCGCGTCCTCGCCGCCCACGCTGAAACCCGCCAGGCAGATCGTCGTCCCCGGATACAGGCAGTTCAATCCCCGCGAAACCCAGCTCGTCTTCTCTTCCTTCGCAAGCGCGTCATAGTCGATCACCGTCTGCCAGGCCGGCTTCGCCTGCAGATAGTCCGCAAGCGAAGTCTTCCGCAGGATCCCGTGCACATGCTCCGCATCCTGCCAGAAGTTATAGATCTCCTTCCCATGCTGATCCGGATAAGCCAGCCGCTTCGGATCCTCAGCGATCTTGAGCGCATCCGCCTCATACGGCGCGAACCGCGGGTCTGCCTCGAGCACCTTTGCCGACCGCGCGTTCTCCGCCTTCACCCATTCCATGGCCTTCGCGCCGTGCGCGTCCTCAAGCCACAGGTACTTGTCCATCGTCTCGGGCGAAGCCACCTGCTGCGCAAACATGCTGCCGGAAACAAGAAAGGAGGCCGCACCCAACGCGACACACAACAAGCGCTTACCTGACATGAACTCTCCTGGCGAATGGCTTGCCTCCACCTTCAAGCCTTGCCCCACCTTTGTCAACAAACCTGTTCATCCGGCTTTCATCACTCCACCCCATAGCTCGCAGCTAAACATCTCCAGGCAATCAGCCCTCGAAAAAGGCTCCCAGCTGAACCGCTCCAACCTCTCAGCTTCCGAATAAAGCTCCAAGCTGAACCGCTCCAAGCTCTCAGCTCCCGAAATAAAGCTCTAAGCTGAAAAGCTCCAAGCTGTCAGCTCTCGAAATAAAGCTCTAAGCTGAAAAGCTCCAAGCTGTCAGCTCACAAAAATACGCCTCTATTCCCCGCCCTGTAACCCTCCCCACACCAAGCCTCCAAACCCCACCCGCACCCCCGGCATCTCAGCCTGTGCATCACCCGGGAGGCTTCAGATGGACCACATCCCAACCAACGGCATCATCGGCTCCCCGCAACCACGCGTCGAAGGCTTCGCCAAGGTCACCGGCCAGGCGCTCTACGGCGCCGATCACGCGCTGCCCAACCTCACCCACGCGGTGCTCGTGCCGTCCGTCATCGCGCGCGGCAAGGTCCAATCCATCGACCAATCCTCCGCCCGCGCCATCCCCGGCGTGCTCGATATCCTTACCCACGAAAACGTCTCCAAACACGACATCAAGCCCGGCAAAACCTTCCTCAACGGCGGCTATAGCTCGCACTCGGTCACCCCGCTTATCACCGATCGCATCTCCTTCTCCGGCCAGATCGTCGCCGTCGTCCTCGCCGAAACGCCAGAGATCGCCGAGCAAGCCGCCGAAGCCCTCACCATCGTCTACAAGCCGCAAACGCCCGTCTCCACCCTCAACGACCCCAAGGCCAAAGACGCCAAGCCCGAAGCGCTTGGCGAGACCGAACTCTCCGCCGGCGACGTAGAAGCCGCGCTCAAGTCCTCGCCCATCCAGATCGACGCCGTCTACGAAACGCCCGCCAACCACCACAACCCGATGGAGCTCTTCCAGACCACCTGCGTCTGGCAGGATGATGAGCTCACCGTCTACGAGTCCACCCAGGCCGTTCGCGGCTTCCAGCACGGCCTCGCCAAGCAGCTCGGCATCTCGCCCGCGAAAGTCCGATTCCGTTCGCCCTTTATCGGCGGAGCCTTCGGCTCCCGCGGCGAACTCGGCCCGCACACCCCGCTCATCGCTCTCGCCGCCAAACGCCTCAACCGTCCCGTCAAATGCGTGGCCAGCCGCGAGCAAGGCTTCACCCTGCGCACCTTCCGGGCTGAAACCCGCCACCACATCCGCCTCGCCGGCGACACGGACGGCTTCCTCACGGCACTCGACCACGAATCGTGGGAGCTCGCCGCACGCACCGACCACTTCACCGTCGCCGGCTCCGACTCCACCGCGCGCCTCTACGCCTGCCCCAACGTCCGCACCAAGGTCCACGCCGTCGAAGCCGACCGGCAGGCACCCGGCTTCATGCGCGCCCCGCCCGAAACCCCCTACCTGTTCGCCATGGAATCCGCCATGGACGAGCTCGCCTGGAAGCTCCAGCTCGACCCCCTCGAACTCCGCCGCCGCAACGACACCCTGGTCGAAACCGTCACCGGCAAGCCCTACACCAGTCGCTCGCTCGTGCAATGCATCGACCGCGGCGCCGAGCTCTTCCGCTGGTCCGACCGCGTCCCGCACCCCGCCTCCATGCGCGACGGCGACGACCTCGTCGGCTTCGGCTTCGCCACCGCCTTCTACCCCGCGCAGATGGCCCCCGCGGAGTGCCGCGTCACCCTCACCCTCGACCTGAAAGCCAGGGTCGAAATCGGCGCGCACGAGATCGGCACCGGAGTCTGGACCGTCATCACTCAAACCGCGGCCGACCTCCTCGGCCTGCCCATCTCATCGGTCGAAGTCGCCATCGGCGACTCCACCCTACCGGCCGCGCCGCTCGCCGCCGGCTCCAACTCCACCGCGTCCGTCTGCAACGTCGTCGCGCTCGCCTGCGAGAAGATCCGTGGCCGCCTCGCCCGCAACGCCGTCGTCACTCCCTCCAGCCCGCTCCACCGCCAGCCCTCCGAACAGATCCGCCTCGTCGACGGCCACGCCGTCCTCGCCAACCTGCGCGAACCCCTCACCACGCTCGTACCCCGCGCGTTTCGCAACCTGCCGCTCACCGTCCGTGCCTCCAACTCCCCGCACGGCGCGCCCCCGCTCATCGGCCCGGCGCTCATTCGCAAAGGCAAGCCGCTCATCCTCGGCGGCTCCAACCTCAAAGACCGCATGCAGTTCGCCTTCGGCGCCCAGTTCGTCGAGGTCCGCGTCGACCGCGTCACCGGCCAGGTGCGGGTCCCGCGCGCCGTCGGCGTCTTCGCCTGCGGCCGCATCATGAACCGCCGCACCGCCCACGCGCAGCTCCAGGGCGGCCAGATCTGGGGCATCTCCTCCGCCCTCCACGAGGCCTCCGAGGTCGACATCCCCACCGGCCGCTTCGTCAACCAGAACCTCGCCGAATACCACGTCCCCGTAGCCGCCGACATCGGCAACATCACCACCGAGATGCTCGACGAGGTCGACACCCAGGTCAACCCTCTCGGTATCAAGGGTGTCGGAGAAATCGGCATCACCGGCATGAACGCCGCCATCGCGAACGCCGTCTACCACGCCACCGGCACACGCCTGCGCAAGCTCCCCATCCGCCCCGGCGACCTACCCCTCGGAAGCCTCTAACACGGCGAAGCCGTCCAACCCCCACGAAGTGGTCGCCGCCCGCGACAAGGGCGCACTTGCCGTTGCCTTTACTTCGAATACGTAAACGACTTGTCCGGATAAGCCGGAGCCTGCGGAACCGGCCGCGGATCCGCCTTGATCTCCCCCTCCAGCACCTTCATCGCCTCGGCCAACTGCGCATCCTCGCCGGTGTACGTGGCATGCGGCAAATTATCGACGACGATATCCGGATCGACCCCATGTCCTTCGATCAGCCACTTCCCTTCCGGCCCATACACGCCCGTCTCCGCCGCCGTGGCCACGCCGCCATCCAACTGCCGGTTACTCCCGCTCAGCCAGATCTCGCCGCCCCACGTCCGCATCCCGATCGTCTGCCCCATCTTGAAGCGTTTGAACCCCTCCGTAAACGCCTCGCCGTCAGACGCCGTCTCCTGGTCGCAGATCACGACGATATGTCCGCGAAACGCGTCCTGCATATTCCACTCCGGCTCGCCCACCCGCGGCTGCCAGTAGAACCATGCCTGCCGCAGCAGCTTGCTCAGCAGCCACGAGTCGATGTTCCCGCCCTCGTTATGCCGCACATCGATAATCAGCCCCTGCCGGTCGAACACCGGGTAATACTCCCGCGCCCACTGGTCGATATCCTCCGGCCCCATCGCTCGCAGGTGCACATACCCGATATGCCCGCCCGAAGCCTTCTCGACCTCCTGCCGCCGGGTATACTCCCACTCCGCATACCGCAGATCGTCCTCGTCGCTGGCCTTCATCGGCTTCACCAGCACGCTCCGTTCGGCGCCGTCCTTGCCCTTCACCCGCAGCAGAACCTGCGTCCCGGCCTTCCCGCGCAGCAGAGCGCGCTCGTCCGGCACGGAGAGCGCATCCACCCCATCGATGCTCTCGATCACCTCGCCCTCGCTCACCAGCGAATCCAGCCGCGCCAGCGGCGGCGCCTGATCCGGCAAATCCGGATCATGCAGGTAGATATGCTCCACCACAAACCCGCCGGCCTTCTCATCCCGCCGCAGCCGCGCGCCCAGCGCCGCGACATCCACATGGTCCGTCGGCTTCCGCGCGTCGCCGCCCTGCACAAACGTATGCAGCGCGGAAAGCTCGCTCACCATCTGCGCAATCACATCGTTCAACTCAGCGCGATTTGCCACCCGGTCCACCAGCGGACGATACCGCGCCCGCATCCCCACCCAGTCCACGCCCTGCATGTGCCGGTCGTAGAAGTAGTCGCGCTCCAGCCGCCACGCATCCTCAAACAACCCGCGATACTCCTCCCGCGGCGTCGTTGAAAACTGCCACCGCGAAAGATCGATCTCCGCCTTCTCCAGCATCTTTCCGTCGCCCAGCCCCGCGCCCTTCGCGTCCGAGTCCACAATGTAGAAGCTGTCATGCTTCCGGATCAGCATCTTCTTCCGATCCGCCGAAACCTCATACTCCCTCACATCGCCCATCAGCGTATCCGGCTCATCGCCCTTGTTCGCCACATCCAGGCACTCGAGTGAGGACTTCGGCTCCGCCTCATCCGTCGCCTTCAACCAGCAAAGCCGCTTCTCCGTCGCCTGCAGGCTGTCATAGTTGCCTGCCGGCACCGGAACCTCTTCAAACCGTGCATCGATCCCGGCGAAATCGATCTTCACCTCCGGAACCTTATCCTTCTTACCCTTATTGCCAGCGTCGCCCTTATCGCCCGCCTTGTCTTTATCCCCCGCCGCCGGCGCGGCATCCTTCTTCGCCTTGTCCTCTACCTTGTCCTTCTTATCCTTCTCGTCCGAAGCCGAATCGTCTCCATCCTTCTTCTCCGGGTGCAGCTCATCCGCCGGCAGAAACGGACTCCGCTCGCCCGCCACCAAAGCCATCTCGTACACCTTCATCGGTTTGTTGAAGTGCGGCTCCGGCTCTCGCGGACCCCACGGCGCATTCACCGTCGTCTTCAGCTCCCGATCCGACAAGAAGTAAATCCACTTGCCATCCGTACTCCACACCGGATTCACGCTGTTGTACCGGTCCGACGTCAGCGACTCCACCGCGCCCGTCCCCACGTTTAGCACCTTCGCCTGCGAAAACCCGTTCTTCGCCGGCTCCACGTACGCCAGCCACCTGCTATCCGGAGACCAGCTCACATCGCTAAAATCCCCCTTCATCGACTGCGCGATTCTCCGGTTTTGCTTACTCTTAATATCGAAGATCCAAAGCTGCTGATCCTTGTCATAGTGCGCCAGCCACTTGCCATCCGGCGACGGAACCCCGTCCCACCGCAGCACCTTCGCATCCGTCGTCCACTGCTCCGGCTTGCCCAGCCCGTTCGCCGGGTAATCCCAGAACTCCGTCTCCCCGCTCGCCGTCGAAAGCGCCACAATGCTCTTGCCATCCGGCATAAATCGCGCCGAACGATACCGCGTCCCACTCTCCCCCGCCACCTTCACAATCCGCCCGCTCTTCGCCGGCAGCGTAAACACCTCGCCTCGCGCCGTAAACACCGCACCGCTTCCATCCGGCGCAATATGCACATCCGTCACATACTTCACCGGCTTCGTCACCCAGTGCTCGCGCAGCTGGTCGAAGTCAGACACCAGCGTCACCGGAATCACCGCCTCATGCCCGGTCTTCACATCGAGCGCCCACAGATCCGCCCCGCTCGCATACACCACCACCCCATCCGAAACCGACGCCGACTCCACATCGAACAGCTTCTGATGGCTCTCCTGCTTCAGCCCGCCGCCATTCTCATCCATCGACCAGACATTCATCACCCCGTCCCGGTCCGAGAGAAAATAAACCCGCCCATCCCAGACCATCGGCGCGTGCGACGTCCCCGTAAAATCCGCCGTCAAGTTCTTCGCTTCTCCACTCCCGGAGCCGGTCCCATCCCAACGCCATATATGCTGCGCCCAACCGCCCTTATACCGCTTCGTATAGCTCCATTGCTTATCCGTCCGCGTAAAAAACAGCGTCTTCCCATCCGGCGTATACGACGCCTCATACCCCGTCGCCAACGGCACCAGCGTCCGCTCGCCCTTCGCCCCAATCAGCACCAGCTTCGGGTCCGGCAGCGTCGAGTAGCGCCCCGTGGCCACAATCAACTTTCCATCCGGCGTCCACCCCGCCGGCACCGCATCTCCATCCCACGTCCGACGCTCAGGCATCCCGCCCGCCACCGGAATCGTATACACCTCCTGCGACCCCTCGTACTCCGCCGAGAACGCCACCGTCTGTCCATCCGGCGAGATCGCCGCCATCCGCTCCGAGCCCGCGCCCGTCGTCAGCCGATGCGCCGCGCCGCCCTTCAAACTCACCACCCAAAGGTCGCCCTCCGACGAAAAAACCACCGTATCCCCGTGCACCGCCGGTTGCCAGTAGAACCCCGGCCGCACCGCAGCACCCGCGTCGGCACCCACACCCGCAAAGCACCCCACCCATCCCGGCAAAGCGACCGCACACACCAACACCGCCCAACGCAAACGCGTCATCGTACCCACCAAGGCCAGCCTCCAGAACTGCAACGCTAATGCCAAGGAGAATACCACCACCCGCCAAGCCCCACCGCCCGCGTCTTCCTTCGCGAACCTTCGCGCCTCTCTTAGCGCCCTTTGCGAGAGCGCCGTTGCCGTTGCTTCTGCCGTTGCCGTTGCTTCTGCCGTTGCTGTTCCCTCAAAACCGCAACAAATAACTAGCCTTCACAAAGAACTGCCGCCCATCCTGCAGATAATTCGAACTACGCGGCACCACCGTGTTACTCGGATCGCAGCTCCCACTATCCAGCCGGTTACACAACGTCCTGTCAAGATTCTGCACGTCGTTGTTATATCCCACGTAGATCGCAGTCCCCGGGTGCGGCAGCCACGTCAGCAGCGCCTCGGTACTAACTTCCTTTGTCCGCAACAACGATACCTGCGCCGGATTCACCAGCGTCGAGTCATACTCCACAATCACCCGCGCCGAAAAAGCCCGTGTAAATTGATAGTTGATCTTCGTCCGCAGCGTCTGGCTTTCATACGCATCCTGCCCGCCATGCGCCTCATGGTCCCGGTCCAGCAAGTACGTGTTATCGACCGTGAGCTGACGAAACGGCTGAACTGTCACTAGCGCCTGCAGATAATCCTGGTTTAACAACGAAGGAGTAGTTCCAGCCGGGTTATAGTTCACATTTCCACCGCGAAGGGTCACAATATTCACGTTCAACTGCCGGATCGGCGCACTCCGCAGCACCCCACCGACAAAGTTCTCGGTAAAGTTCCTATTCCCGGGAATCGCATATCCATCCTGCGGCCCAACTGTATCCGAGTTCTCTCCCACCAGCGGTGCCACCACCGTATTTCCCTTCAGAGTAAAGAATGGATCGAAGGTCGAGTAGTGGTAGACCCGGTTGCCCTGGTGATCGAACGCAACCTGCTGATTCTCTTCCAGACCCACACTCTGCAGGAAGCTGTTCTTCGGATACCACTGGTAGTTCATGTGGTTCGAATCCTGGTAAAAATCTGTAGTCTGGATAAATCCCACCTGGCTGCCAAATCCCGTGCTGTAGTCCTTGGTCGTGTTATCGAAGTTGAACGCATGTCCCTGCCGCGTAAACTCCAGATAACTCGCCGGACCAGCCGAGTAACTCGCCGCCGTCCCCAGGCTAGGCACCGCCGGCGTATAAGTCGAACTCTCCACAGCCTGTCCCTGCGACGTCCACTTTTCGTTCAACCTCGCCGTAAAATCCACGCCGCCAATCCGGTTCCACCCACCCGCAAACTCCTCGTCCGTATAGATCAAACCCACGCTCGAACCTTTGCCTAGATCCTGCGAAACCCGTCCCACCGCAAACAGCGCACGCTTGCCATACTCCGGATCGGTCGGCGCGTACGTCTCGCCCGGTGCACGATCGTCGATCGCCAGCAACCCTACATTGGTTCCGCCAACCTTGCCCGTCACTCTGCCGCCAAACTCCGGATGCACGATGTTACGGGTGTACAGCAGATTGATTGGTGTAGCGAAGTAGTTGGCATTCTCCAGAAAGAAGGGCCTCAACTCCGGAAAGTACACCGGATATCGAACATTCACCGTGAATTGCGGCTGATCGCTCTCCACCTGGCTGAAGTCCGGATTCACCGTCGCATCCACAACGATGCTGTCGTTCAAAATCGCCTTCGCATCGCCACCCGCCGTTCCTTCCAACCTGCGATTGCTGAAAAAAGGAAACAACGGGTCCCGCGTATCTAACGTCTTCTCGTTCTGCGCCAGCGTATACGGGTTCAGTTGTAAGTTGTGCGATCCCGTGACTCCTTCGATCCCACGCAGCGTCCCCTCTTGCGGCAACACCCCGGTCACGTTCGTCGAGATATGCGGCCAGTTATCCGTCTCGCTGTTTCTGGGTAAGTTCCGGGTAAGGACAACACCCCACCCCGCCTCACCCGGCCGAAACGTCAAACTCCGAAACGGAATCGCCAACTCCGCCATCCACCCCTTGCTCGTTACCCGCCCATCCGAGTCCCACACCTGGTCATAGCTGTAGTCGGGCTGGCTGCCCTCCGTCCACGCCGCGTCCGCCTGTACGCCCGCCGCGTTCGTCTGGAACAACACCCCACGCCGATGGTCCTCGAACGGGTCCAGCAGTACCGACACATTGTCGTCCGCCAGCACATTCTCCCGCCGCGCCAGGTGCCCGCGAATCAATCCCGGCGAAGTATCGAAGCACAGGAAAACCACGTACAGCGTGGTGGCCGTGTGCCCGAGATACACGACCGTCTTCTGCGTCGCAGCCTTTCCATCGGTCGGCGAGCTCTGGATAAACCCGCCAATCTCCGCCATCTCGCCCTTCACCGCCGGCGAAGGCACCATCCCCTCAAAATCCGAAAGTCGCACCGGCCGCGAAAGCAGCGGAACCTTCAAATCTGTCGGCGCCTGCACCTTCGCCGGTCCCTCCGGCACCACGGTCGGCTTGTTCACCTGGGCCATCATGCCCCCATGCAGCCCAACCGCAATCCCAAGCCCGACCAACACCCGGAGCCCCGCCGGCACCCCGAGTCCCAAATACATCCGCTTCTGCCAATTCACCCGCATCGTTCCCTTTGGACGCACAGCCTGACCCGCCGCTCACACGCCGAACCAGACTACGCAAACCTCACCCCCGCAGTTCCCCAAAGCCCGTGCCTTTAAAACCGCGCAAATCTGCGTCTTCCGCCGCGCTCTCCGCGCGAAGCCTTTCGCCTGGCCTTCCTCCGCAATCCTTCCCGCCCTCAAGCCTTTGCCTGGCCTTCCTTAGCGTTCCTTCCCGCCCTTCTTAGCGCTCTTTGCGAGAGGCTTTCCTCACCCCTGAAAATAAATCTCCCCGCAGTACCCCCAAAAACACCAGCAAATCCGCATGTCAAGCCCCCAACCCCTCTATCTATCAGAAAATGAGACACTTACGGATGTCCAAATCACCCCTCTCAACCTGCTACCATTTAAATAGGGGAGAAATATCCCGATCTCCGCAACTCCGCTAACTCCATTAGAATGTATATTTTACCCGTAACCCTTTTCTTATGAATATTTTGCAGGCAAGAAACCGGTAAACGCAACAAAAGAAAGACCAAGTTACCAACTAGATACCCGGAGGGGGGGTACCACCCCGCATGACGAACCTCGACGAAATCCAATCCGCTCTACGCGACGCCCATCTCGACGGTTGGCTCTTCTACGACCATCACCACCGCGATCCGCTCGCCTACCGCATCCTCGGCCTCGACGAAAACGCCCACGTCACCCGCCGCTGGTTCTACTTCATCCCCGCCTCAGGCGACCCGCGCAAGCTCGTCCATCGCATCGAAACCGGTCGCCTCGACTCCCTCCCCGGTGCCAAGACCGAATACTCCTCCTGGCAGGAGCTCGAAACCGCACTCAAGACCCTCCTCGCCGGCGCATCCACCATCGCCATGCAGTACAGCCCGCGCAACGCCATCATGTACCTCGGTCTGGTCGACGCCGGAACCGTCGAAGTCCTGCACGAGCTCGGCAAGGCCATCGTCTCCTCGGCCGACCTCGTCTCCCGCTTCGAAGCTGTCCTCACCGAATCCCAGATTGCATCGCACTTCGAAGCCCAGCGCCGCCTCGACGAGATCCTCGCCGCAGGCTTCGCCCACATCGGCAATCTCGCCCGCTCCGGAGTAGGAACGGACGAGTTCTCCATGGTCCAATGGCTCGCCGAACGCATCACCCATGCCGGAATGGTCACCGCCCACGGGCCCAACGTCTCCTGCGGCCCCAACTCCGCCGACTCCCACTACGAGCCCACCCTCGCCACCTCGCGCCCCATCCGCTCCGGCGACTTCCTCCTCATCGACATCTGGTCCAAGCTCGCCGACGACCCGAAAGCCTGCTGGTACGACATCACCTGGACCGGAGTCATCGATCGCGAGCCCACCGAACACGAGAACCTCATCTTCCAGACTGTCCGCGACGCCCGCGACGCCGCCATCGAGACCGTCCAGCATGCCTTCGCCACCAACCAGCCGCTGCAGGGCTGGCAGCCTGACGAAGCCGCCCGCGACGTCATCCGCGCCGCAGGCTTCGCCGACGCCTTCACCCACCGCACCGGCCACAACATCGCAACCGAGCTCCACGGCGCCGGCGCCCATCTGGACAACTTCGAAACCCACGACGAGCGCCTCATCCTGCCGCACACCTGTTTCTCGGTCGAACCCGGCCTCTACTTTCCCGGCTCCTTCGGCATCCGGTCGGAGGTCAACATGATCACCTATCCCGGTCGCGCCGTCGTAACCGGCCGCACCCAGACCGAACTCCTGCGCCTATGAAACCCTATCCGCTACTGCTATCATCGGGGGTGATGGCAACCTCCGCAACCGCCAAACCACTGGCTCCCGCAGCCGCAAAACCCGCAACCTCGCCGCTGCTCTGCCTCATCGCCGGATGGCTCATTCCCGGCGCCGGTCACTTCCTCATCAAGAAGCCTATCCGCGGCGCGCTCCTGTTTCTCTCCGTCGTCGCCATGTTCGCCATCGGCATCAGCCTCGGCGGCAAGATCTACCAGCCCAACACCGGAGATCTGCTCGCCATCCTCGGCTTCGTCGGCCAACTCGGCAGCGGACTCCTCTACGTCCTGGCCCGCAGCTTCGATTGGGGCCATGCGGCCGTCCAAACCGCCGTCGAAGACTACGGAACCAAGTTCATCGTAGTCGCCGGCCTGCTCAATATCGTCTCCGCCGTGGACGCCCACTCGCTCGCTAGCGGAAGGAAGGCCTCATGACCATCACGCACTTTGGCGCCGTCCTCCTCTTCGCCCTCTTCACCTCGATCGTCTTCGGCATCACCCAGCGCGCCCAGCCCAAAATGATGGTTCGCTTCGGCGCCTTCACCTTCGCCTGCCTCGTCGGAGGCACAATCGCCGCCAGCTGGCTCATGTACTTCATCAAGCACTAGGAAGACAGCTTCTAGCTTCTAACTTCTAACTTCTAACTTCTAGCTTCTAACTTCTAGCTTCTAGCTTCTAGCTTCTAGCTTCTAGCTTCTAGCTTCTAGCTTCTAAGGATTAGACAAGCAAAAAGGCTCATCATCCAAGAGAATGATGAGCCTCACATATTCCTAGCTAGAAGCTAGGAGCTAACAGCTAGAAGCTGCCTTTAGACTTCCGCGTTCGGATCGCCTGCTTCGCCGGGATTCTGCTCTTCCATCTGCTTCTGCAGCTCTTCGCGCTTCTTCTCGCGAGCTTCAGCGCGCTTCTGAGCCTTCTCGCTCAGTTCCTGCTCCGCTCCGAGCAGCTCGATCACTGCCATCTCAGCCGCATCGCCCTTGCGCGCATAAGTCCGCACAATCCGCAGATAACCGCCAGGACGCGTGGAATAGCGAGGAGCGACGGTCGTGAACAGGCGAGCAACCGCTTCGTCCGTCATCAGGTACGAAAGCGCCCGACGGCGGGAGTGAACATCGCCCTTCTTGCCGAGCGTGATCATCTTCTCGACGATCGGGCGAGAAGCTTTGCACTTCGTAATGGTGGTCTCAACCCGATCGTTGAGAATGATGGACGTGACCAAGTTACGCAGCATGGCACGACGATGTGAGGTATTGCGGCCCAGCTTGAAGCCGCCATTACGATGACGCATGGTATTGATCTCCTTCGACTGGCCTTGTGGCCTGAGTCGGTACTACAAGGGTGTAGGGACTAGGGCCTAGGGACTAGTCGACTGGCGCCTCTGACAATCTTCCAAGAAGAGACCGGAGCATCTTGCCGACCTCTTCGTTGAGCTGCGAAGCAGTCACCAATAACTCTGCCCCGCCTAGACCCAGCTCTTCGGAAATCACGAGCTGAGTTTCCACTTCCGAGTTTGATCCACGAGCGATACCAACAAAGTGCTTGTATTCCCCGCGGCTGTTTCGCCCGTAGCCCTCTGCGATGTTACTTGCAACTGATACGCTAGCTCGACGTAACTGGCTCGTCAATCCAAACTGTTCTTCCCTTGGAAAGGTCGCGGTCAACCGATAGACCGCGACCGTCATTTGTATTGCACGCTTCCAAACGTGAAGGTCCCGGAACGACTCTGCCATAGGAACCCCCTCTTGTCTTCTAGGCCCTAGTCCCTAGGACCTAGTCCCAGCTCCTAGAAATTCTCCGGCTCGTTGATCAGGTCGAGATCATCGTCCTCATCCTCGTCGTCTTCATCGTCGTCATCGAAGCTGCCATAGCTGGCAGCGAGCGTGGCGGCGGGAAGGACGGAGGTCGGGCCGGGCTGCGGGTTGCCGTTCTCGTCGATCTTCATGCCGAGCGAAAGACCCATCTGAGCAAGGATCTCCTTGATCTCGTTCAGGCTCTTGCGGCCGAAGTTCTTGGTCTTCAGCATCTCGGCTTCGGTCTTCTGGATCAACTCGCCGATGGTCGCAATGTTCGCGTTCTTCAGGCAGTTGTAGCTGCGCACCGAAAGCTCAAGCTCCTCAACCGAACGGTTCAGGTTCTCGTTGCGAATCGCCGGGCCGTCCAGACCGCCGTCGTGACCCGCTTCCATCTCCTCCTCAAAGTTGATGAAGATGGTCATGTGGTCCTTCAGCAGCTTAGCAGAGAGGCCAAGCGCATCGGCTGGAAGCACAGTGCCGTTTGTCCAGATCTCGATCGTCAGCTTGTCGTAGTCGGTGATCTGACCGAGACGAGCAGCCTCGACGACGTAGTTGACCTTGCGAACCGGCGAGTGAACGGAGTCAACAGGAATGAAGCCAAGACCCAGGTCGCCGTCGAAGTTCTTATCCGCCGAGATGTAGCCGCGGCCGCGCTTCAACCGCATCTCCATATCGATCTTGCCGCCTTCGGAGATGGTGCAGACGTAGACGTTCGGGTCGAGAATCTCGACGTCGCCATCAGCCTCGATCATGCCGGAGGTGATGATGCCGGCCACATCCGAGCGCAGGTAGAGCGCCTTCGGGCCGTCGCCATTCAGCTTGAACGGGATCTGCTTCAGGTTGAGGATGATGTCGGTCGCATCCTCGACGACGCCGGTGATCGACTGAAACTCATGCAGCACGCCTTCAATGCGAACGGCGGTCACGGCAGCGCCCTCGATGGACGAGAGCAGGGTGCGCCGCAGCGCGTTGCCGATGGTCGTACCGAAGCCGCGCTCAAAAGGCTGCGCGCTGAACTTGCCGAACTTGGGGGTCAGGGTTTCGTTATCAACGGCGAGACGCTTGGGCTTCTGAAAACCTCTCCAAAGCATGGTTACTTCTCCTTTTCCATCACTCCCGCGATGCATTTTGCGGAAGGTGGGTAGTGCGGTTAGAAAAACAGCTTCTAGCCACTAGCTTTTAGCTGCTAGCTAGAGGCTAGGAGCTAGTGGCTATTCTCTTACTTCGAGTAAAGTTCGACGATCAGCTGCTCGTTCACCGGCAACTGAACATCCTCGCGCTTCGGCAGCGCAACGATCTTGCCCTTGAGCTCATCGCGGTTGATGTCGATCCAGGTAACAGCCTGCAGGCCACCGGCGAACTGCTTCGCCGTTTCGAGGATTCCGAGCGCCTTCGAGCCTTCGCGCACTGCGATCTCGTCGCCGACTTTGCACTGGAACGAAGGAATGTTTACCTTGCGGCCGTTGACGGAGACGTGTCCGTGGCGAACCACCTGGCGCGCCTGGCGACGGCTGGTCGCGAGACCCATGCGGTAGCAGACGTTGTCGAGACGGGTCTCAAGCTGCTGCAAGAGCAGGTCGCCGGTAACGCCGGTCTTGTTCGAGGCCTTCTGGTAGTAGGCGCGGAACTGGGTCTCAAGCGTGAAGTAGATGCGCTTGGCCTTCTGCTTCTCACGAAGCTGCAGACCGTAGCCAACAACCTTCTTTACCTTCTTCGACTGGCCGTGCTGGCCGGGAGGAAAGTTCCGCTTCTCAACCGGGCACTTTTCGGTGAAGCACTTGGGTCCCTTGAGGAAGAGCTTGACGCCATCGCGCCGGCACATGCGGCAGACAGGTCCTGTGTAACGAGCCATTTCTATCTCCTTGCTTCAGGTGTCGATCGGTTTACACGCAGGCTGCACGCTTCGGATCCCGATCCAATTTGAGGGACTAGGGACTAGGGTGTAGGGACTAGAACCGCATGTTGTGCTAGTCCCTAGTCCCTAAACCCTAGTCCCTCATAGATCAGACGCGGCGACGCTTCGGCGGACGGCAGCCATTGTGCGGCATCGGCGTAACGTCGCGGATGGAGCGAACATCGATACCGGCGGTTGCGAGTGCGCGGATGGCGGACTCACGGCCAGAACCGGGACCCGACACGCGTACGTCGACCGAGCGCAGGCCATGGTCGCGTGCTGCATTGGCGGCGCCCACCGCAGCCTGCTGCGCTGCGAACGGGGTGCCCTTACGCGAACCACGGAACCCAAGCGAGCCGGACGACTTCCAGCTCAGCGTGTTGCCGGTCTGGTCGGTGATGGTGACGATGGTGTTGTTGAACGAAGCCTGGATGAAGACGAGACCATAGGGAACGTTCTTGCGTTCGCGCTTCTTGAACTTCTTATTCTTGCCGGTAGCGGCCTTGTTGCCGCCCTTTTGCTGATTCTGTGTCTTCGCCATTACTTGGTCACCTTCTTCTTCCCGGCAACGGTGCCCTTACGCGGTCCCTTGCGGGTACGAGCGTTGGTGTGCGTACGCTGACCGCGAACCGGCAGCGAACGGCGATGACGCAGGCCGCGGTAGGACTGAATCTCGATCAGGCGCTTGATGTTGAGCGAGATTTCCTTGCGGAGATCGCCTTCGATCTGCCCTTCCTTTTCGATGACCTGACGGATGGCGTTCAGCTGGTCTTCGTCGAGCGTTCCGACCTTGACGATGGGATCGATGTCGGCTGCCTTGAGGATTTTCGCGGCGCGCGAGTCCCCGATGCCGTAGATGTAGGTGAGTCCGATGCGTACCTGCTTGTTGTTCGGTACGTCGACTCCGGCAATACGTGCCATAGTGAGTTCCTTCTCTTCGGTTCGACTGCCGGAGCTATGCCGGCGAGCAGGTTTCCTGTTTCCGGTTTGTGTCCTCAGGGTTCAACGCAAGCCTTGACTTCGGCTAACTAGCCCATTGGTTCCGGTTCTTCCGGCAGGCTGCTTAGCCCTGCCGCTGCTTGTGCTTGGCGTTCTCGCAGATGACTCGAACCACGCCACGGCGATGGATGACCTTGCACTTGTCGCAGATCTTCTTTACAGACGCACGTACCTTCATAACTTCTCCTGGGAACAGCTTCTAGCTTCTAGCTCCTAGCTTTTAGCTAGAATGTCGAAGCGGGAACATCTGTCGTTTTGCTTTTACTAGGAGCTAGAAGCTAGCAGCTAGAAGCTGCCTTACTTGTAGCGATACACAATGCGACCGCGGTTGAGGTCGTACGGGCTCAACTCAATCGCGACCCGGTCGCCGGGGAGAATGCGGATGAAGTTCTTGCGCATGCGTCCGGAGACGTGAGCGAGAGCCTGGTGCTTGTTCTCAAGCTCAACCTTGAACATGGCATTCGGCAGGGTCTCGACGACCACCGCCATCACTTCAATTGCATCTTCCTTCGACAAACGCTTCTCCTTGTACAACAGACGGCAGAAAACACTCAGTACACACGCCGCCCGCAGGCCGCGTGATGCACCATCATCAATACTACCCCAACTTCCACCGTTTTGCGAGGAGCACGTGTAAACTACCGCGTCAGCACCAGCGGCCCGTCCTTCGTGATGGCCACCGTATGCTCAAAGTGGGCGCTGTAGCTGCCGTCCACCGTCACCGCCGTCCAACCGTCCTTGAGCACCTTCACCTCGGCGCCGCCGGCGTTGATCATCGGCTCGATCGCCAGGACCATGCCGGCCTTAAGCCGCGGCCCCTTGCCCCGCGTGCCGAAGTTGGGCACCTGCGGATCTTCGTGCATGGCCCGCCCGATTCCGTGCCCGACAAACTCCTTCACCACGCCGAAGCCCTCGGCCTCGCACATCTCCTGCACCGCCGCGGAGATGTCGAACAAGCGTCCACCCGGAACCGCCTCCTGGATGGCCGCCTCGAGCGATGCCTGCGTTATCGCGAGCAGGCGCTTCGTCTTCGCGCTGGGGGTGCCGATCGCGTAGGTCACGGCAGCATCGGAGTAGAAGCCGTCGACGATGACGCCACAGTCGATCGAGAGAATGTCCCCGTCTTTCAGGACCGTCTTCTCGCTCGGCATCCCGTGCACCACCTGGTCGTTCAACGAGGTGCAAAGCGCAGCCGGAAACCCGTGGTAGCCCTTGAACGCAGCCTTCGCGCCAAACGAGTCGATCTTGGCGTTTGCCGCGTTCTCCAGCTGCTGCGTCGTCGCGCCCGCAATCACCAGCGGCTTGATCGCCTCATGCACCTGCCGCAGAATTTGCCCCGAGCGGCGCATCTTCTCAATCTCCTGCGGCGTTTTGATCATGATTGCCATTGCTACTTCGAAGCCCCCACGCGCATCTCCCGCAGCGCAGCCTTGATTGCCAGCGTGACCTGCGACACATCCTGCAATCCATCAATTTCGGTGAAGCGTCCTTGCGCCCGATAGTGCGGGATGACAGGCGCTGTCTCCTGATCGAATACCTTCATGCGGTCCCAGAAGACGTCCTCACTATCGTCCTTGCGCTGGCCGAGCGGCTCACCATCGACGTCGCACACACCATCGAGCTTCGGGGGCTGCGTATAGATGTTGTAGATGTGGCCAAGCGGGCAGATGCGGCGTCCCGTAATCCGCTGCAGCAAAGCCTGCGGATCGACGAAGAGCGAAAGCACGACCACGGGGTATTCCGCGCCAGTCTCGACGAGGTGACGATCGAGCCACGTGGCCTGTGCGAGCGTGCGTGGGAACCCGTCGAGGACATATCCCCGACTGCAATCCGGCTGCGTCAGCCGCTCCGCGACCATCGCGTTTACCAGGTCATCCGGCACCAACTTGCCCTGCTTGATGAGCTCGTCGGCCATGTTGCCGAGGGGCGTATGCCGCTTGCGTTCTTCGCGCAGCAGGTCACCGGTCGAGATCTGCGGAATCTGAAACTCCGCCATCAGCAACTTGGCCTGGGTCCCCTTGCCGACGCCCGGAGGTCCGATGAGCAGCACCGGCCCTGGCACAAACCCCTGCGATCCTACGTTCTCTGGCAGCGTCGTGTGTGTGTTGGTCTCAGTCTCAGTCAACGTCGTCGCAGCCCTTTACCAGCTCCGCTTTCCGCGGATGCGTCCGGACTTCGGCGAGAAGCCGTCATAGTGCCGCATGATGAGTTGCGACTCGACCTGCTGCACCGTATCCATGGCCACGCCCACCACGATCAGCAACGAGGTGCCGCCGAAGTAGAAGTTGAGCCCGAGGCCGCTGGTGAGGAACGCCGGCAGCTTATCGAAGACCGGCCCGATGAGCGGGATGTGGTTGAAGTGGATACCGCTGATCAGCATGGTCGGGATGAGCATGATGATGATCAGGTAGATGGCGCCGACCAGGGTAATGCGGGTCAGCACGTCGTTGATGAAGTCCGACGTGCGCCGGCCAGGACGGATGCCAGGAATGAAGCCGCCGTACTTCCGCATGTTGTCCGCGATGTCGTCCGGACGGAAGACAATGGAGATGTAGAAGTACGCGAAGAAGATGATCGCGATGATGACGAAGACCTCGTACAGAGGCTCGCCTGGCGCGATGGCGCGGAGGATCGGTCCGAAGAAGGTCGTATCCGAAAGCTTCGGCGAACCGAAGAAGCTCATGCCGGAAAGCAGAAGCGGGGCGGAGAGGATGGAGGTCGCGAAGATGACCGGCATCACTCCACCGGAGTTGACCTTGAGCGGCAGGTGGGTGGACTGGCCACCCATCATCTTGCGGCCCACGATGCGCTTCGCGTACTGCACCGGGATGCGACGTTCCGCGCGTTCCACATAGACGATGAACGCAACGACGGCGATCATCAGTGCGAGCAGGATGAGGATGCCGATGGGGGTAAAGCCGCCCCAGGCATTCGTCGTCGCCTTCTGGTAAAGATCTTCGATGCCCTTGGGCAGGCCGACCACGATGCCGGTGAAGATGAGCAGCGACATGCCATTGCCGATGCCGCGCTCTGTAATTTGCTCACCGAGCCACATGATGAAGGCGGTGCCAGCGGTCAGCGTCAGCACGCACATGGGGATGAAGCCCCACTTGGGGATCGTCACCATGGCGCCGCCGGTGGTGGTGTTGGTCAGCGTCAGTGCGATGGCGGTTGACTGCACGATGCCCAGCAGGACCGTCACGTAGCGGGTCCACTGGGTGATCTTGCGGCGACCCATCTCGCCTTCTTTTTGCAGCTTCGCGAGCGGCTCGTAGATGACGGTGAGCAGCTGGAAGATGATCGAGGCCGTGATATACGGCATGATGCCGAGCGCGAAGACGGTCAGGCGCCGGAGGTTACCACCCGAGAAGAGATCGACGAGCCCGAGCGCGGAGCCGGAGTTCTGGTTGAAGAACTCTGCCAGCATCTTCGCGTTGATGCCGGGCGTCGGGATGTGCGCGCCCAGGCGATAGACGGCAAGCAGGCCAAGCGTGAAGAGCACACGCTTTCTGAGATCTTCAATCTTGAAAATATTGGCGAATTTCTCGAGCATCGGGGGTCCTTCGTCCAGCTTGCGAAACTACGTACAGGGATGCGGCTATTCTAGTGCGTTTGCGGCCCAAAAGTCGAAGAGCCGCAGCTCGCATTGGGAGATCTCCCGCGAACTACGGCCTTCGGGGGAACTAAGCAGCCGCTTCGGTCTCGCCGCCGATGAGGACAGCCTTGCCGCCAGCCTTCTCGATGGCTTCCTTGGCGGACTTCGAGAACTTGTGCGCGTGCACGGTGATGGCCGCGGAGATCTCGCCGTTGTTGAGCACCTTGATCAGCGCGTTCTTCTTGCGGCGCAGGCCAAGCTCGGTGATCTTGTCGAGCGTAAACTCGGTCTCGTTGCCGGCGGCGTGCAGCTCAGCCAGGCGATCGAGGCCGACGATCGTGTACTCGACGCGGAAGATGTTGGTAAAGCCGCGCTTCGGTAGACGACGGTGCAGCGGCATCTGGCCGCCTTCAAAGCCGCGCATCAGGCTCGAGCCAGAACGCGATCCCTGACCCTTGTGTCCGCGGGTAGAGGTCTTACCCATGCCCGACCCCATACCGCGGCCGACGCGCTTCTTGTTTTCGTTCGCCTTCTTCGGCGCACGCAGATTGGAAAGATTCCTGATTGCCATGTAATCCTCGCTCAACGCCGGAGTTGCAGCTTCTAGCTGCTAGCTCCTAGCTTCTAGCCAGGAGCACCGACTCGCATATGGTTCGGCCGCGATTGTTTCTGCGGCGGGTTGTTACTAGGAGCTAGAAGCTAGCAGCTAGTAGCTGTACTTACTCAACTACGCGGACGAGGTGCGGAACCTTCTTCACCATGCCCATGATCGAGGGAGTATCTTCGCGTTCGATGATCTGGTTGAGCCGCGTGAAGCCCAGACCCTTGATGGTCAGCTTCTGCTTCTCCGGCGCGCAAATCATCGAGCGGAAGTACTGCAACTTGATTGTCTTCTCGCTTGCCATATCTTTTCTCCACCAGGCCCTAGTCCGTAGGCCCTAGTCCCTGTTGTTAGAGCTCTTCGACCGTCTTGCCACGGCCCGCGGCAACTTCCGCGCGGTCACGAAGCTGGATCAACGCGTCGAACGTCGCCTTGATCACGTTATGCGGGTTCGCCGTGCCGAGCGACTTCGTCAGCACGTTCTGCACGCCGCAGGAGGTCATGACGGCGCGAACCGTCTTGCCGGCGATGACGCCCGTACCTTCAGGAGCGGGCTTCAACATCACCTGGCCGGCGCCGAAGTGGCCCAGCACCTGGTGCGGAATCGTCGTCTCCGTCAGGTTAATCTTGAAGAGGTTCTTCTTGGCCGCTTCGATGCCCTTGCGGATCGCCTGCGGAACCTCCTTCGCCTTGCCGGAGCCGTAGCCGACAACGCCCTCAGCCGGGTCGCCGATGACGACCAGCGCCGCGAACGACATGTTCTTGCCGCCCTTGACCACCTTCGTCACGCGGTTGATCGAGACGACCTCGTCCTTGAGGTTGAGGCGGTTGGCGTCGATTTTCTTGCGAGTTGCCATAATGTGTTTTCCTATAAATCTTTTTAGAAAAGTCGTTTGTCGTTGCTCTTCAGAAAATCCTAGAAGTCCAGCCCTGCTTCGCGCGCGGCCTCGGCCAGCGCCTTCACGCGCCCGTGATACAGGTATCCGCCGCGGTCGAACACGACCTTCTTGATGCCCTTTTCGATGGCCTTCTCGGCGATCGCCTTGCCCACAGCCTTCGCGGCTTCGACGTTGCCACCGGTCGCCTTCTCGTCACCCTTCTTGCCCTTGGACGAAGCCGAGACCAGCGTGGTGCCGGTCGCGTCGTCGATCAACTGGGTATAGATGTGGTTGAGCGAGCGGTACACATTGAGGCGCGGACGCGCGGCGGTGCCGGAGATCTTCTCGCGGATGCGGGTGTGGACCCGTTGACGAATTACATTGCGCTGACGCGGACTAATCATTGTTCTTTCCTTCCTAGTAGCGTGTCCAGAGTGCTGGGCACGTTCGGCTAAATGCGAGGGACTAGGGCCAGGAACCAGGGCCTGTTTTCTAGGCCCTAAACCCTACACCCTACCCCCTATTACTTGGCTCCGGTCTTACCGACCTTCTTCTTCAGCTTCTCGCCCGTGTAGCGGACGCCCTTGTTCTTGTAAGGGTCGGGCTTGCGCAGCGAACGCATATCGGCGGCAACCTGGCCGACCTTCTGCTTGTCGATGCCGGAGATGGTCAGGTGCAGCTGCTTCGGGTCGATGGCGACCTCGATTCCGGTAGGCAGAGGAAACTCAATCGGGTGCGAGTAGCCGAGCGTGAACACGACCATCCCCTTACCCTTGAGCTCGGCGCGGTAGCCGATGCCAACGATGTCGAGCTCCTTGACGTGGCCGGCGGTGACGCCGGTCACGGCATTGAACACCAGCGCACGCGCCAGGCCGTGGAAGCCGGCCTGCGAATCGTTTTCGCGCTCGACGAGCAGCTCGTTATCCTTCTTAATCAGCGTGATCCCCTTCGGGATGAGCGCGGTGACCTTACCCTTCGGGCCTTCGACCAGCACGGTGTTGCCGTCGACCGTGTACTTCACGTTCGTGGGCATTGCAATCGGCTTCTTACCAATACGAGACATTTCAAATCCTTCAATGGCTTGCGAGTCCTACCCGACACGATGTGCGCCAGACATTCCACTGCAGCCGAACCAACTGAAAACCGAGAACTTACAACTGGTTACTTACCAGACTTCAGCAAGCAGCTCGCCGCCAACGCCTTCACGACGAGCCTGACGGCCGGTCATCACGCCCTTCGGCGTGGTGAGGATGGCGATGCCGAGGCCGCCCTGGACGCGGCGAATCTCGTTCTTGCCCTGGTACACGCGGCAGCCGGGACGCGAGATGCGCTTGAGGTCCTTGATGACCGACTCGTTGTTGATGTTGTACTTCAAATAAACCCGAATCACCTTCTGGCCGTTCTCCTCCGTCGGCTTGTAGTTAGCGATGTAGCCCTCTTCCTTGAGGATGCGGGCAATCTCAGCCTTCAACTTGCTGGCAGGAACGTCGAGCTTCTGGTGGCGGGAGCGCATCGCGTTGCGGATGCGGGTCAAAAAATCTGCTACTGGATCGGTCAGGTTCATGTTTCTCCTTCATTCCCCGTTCGCCCGCAGTGTCTCTGCGGGAACCAGCGGAAATGTTTTACAACCAAGGCTCAGAGCTAAGCGCTCAGGGCCCGGCACAACATTTGAAACGAAATCTGAGCCCTGACAACTGAGCCCTGATCCCTGAATTACCAGCTGGACTTCACAACGCCCGGGATCTCGCCTTTGAGCGCGAGCGAACGGAAGCACAGACGGCATACGCCGAACTTGCGCAGGAATGCTCGCGGACGACCGCAGATCTGGCAGCGGTTATGCTGGCGAGACTTGAACTTCGGCTTCTTTGCGTCTTTGACGCGCTTTGCAGTGGTTGCCATATCTACTCTTTCCTTGTCTAACCCAAATCCTCGATCTTTCGATCGTCATTCCGCCGTCAACTTTGTCATTCCGTGGCGCAGCGGAGGAATCTGCGGTTCGGACCGGTTCGAATCTCTTACGCGCCGACCCGGAACGGCATGCCGAACGCCTTGAGCAACGAGCGTGCGCCGTTATCGTCCTGCGCCGTGGTGACGATGGTCACGTTCATGCCCTTGAGCTTGTCCACCTTCGCGTAATCGATCTCAGCGAAGATCAACTGGTCGCGCAGGCCGAGCGTGTAGTTGCCGCGGCCGTCGAAGCTCTTCGACGAGACGCCGCGGAAGTCGCGTACACGAGGCAGAGCGATCGAGATCAGACGGTCGAGGAACTCGTACATCGTGTCGCCACGCAGGGTAACCATCGCGCCGATCGGCATGCCCTCGCGCACCTTGAACTGTGCGATCGACTTCTTCGCCTTGGTTGTAACCGGCTTCTGGCCGGCGATGGCGGCGAGGTCCGCAACCAGCGGATCCATAATCTTGACGTTCTGGGTGGCTTCGCCCAGACCCATGTTGATGACGATCTTCTCGAGCTTCGGCACGGCCATCACGTTCGTGATGCCCAGTTCCTTCTTCAACGACTCTTTGATCTCGGTATCGTACTTCGTGCGAAAACGTGATGCCATGTCTCTCTACTTCGCTTTCTCTACGGTTTTCGGAGTACGTGGAACCCAATGGAGCAGGCTCTTACGTGTGTACCGCTTCGTAGGGTGAACCGCTTTCCAGTATACCGCGACTGAGCGCCCTGTGTCACGGGAAAAGGTTGCCAGCTGACGGTTGTCAGTTGTAAGTAGTCAGTTCTCAGTTCTGCGAACCGAACTTACAACTGAGAACCGACAACTAGTAACTGCTCTGCTACTTCTTGCTCTTCTTCTCAGCAATGACACCGTCGTTCGTCTTCGCGACGCGAACTTTGGTGTCGCCATCGATGCGCGAACCCGTGCGGGTCTTGTTGCCTTCGGAATCAAGCAGCATGACGTTCGACAGGTGGATGGTCGCTTCCTGCTCCGCGATGCCGCCCTTGATGTTCGCCTGCGGATTCGGCTTGACGTGCTTTTTGATCATCATCACGCCTTCAACCAGAACGCGGTTCTTCTCCGCAAGTACGCGCAGCACGCGACCCTTCTTGCCCTTGTCCTTGCCGGCGATCACGATCACCTGGTCGTTCCGCTTGATCTTGATCTTGTGCTTGATCACTTCCTTGACGCGTACTGGCATGGTGTAACCCTTTCCTCGGCGATCTGGCGGAGCCGGAATCCGCAAAGAACCGTTGTAAGTTGTAAGTTGTAGGTTGTCAGTTCTCAGTTGTTTCTTGCGACTGAGAACTGACAACCTGAGAACTAGATAACTTCGGGAGCGAGCGAGACGATCTTCAGGAACTTCTTCTCGCGCAGCTCGCGAGCGACCGGTCCGAACACACGCGTGCCGACCGGCTCCATGCCGTCGTTGATCACGACCGCCGCGTTCTGGTCGAAGCGGATGTAGGTGCCGTCGCGGCGCCGGTACTCCTTGCGCGTGCGCACGATGACGGCCTTCACAACCTTGCCCTTCTTGACCGTGCCATCCGGCGAGGCTTCCTTCACAGCAGCCGTCACGACATCGCCGAGACCGGCCTTTTTGCCCAACCCGCCGCCCAGCGGCAGAATGACCTGCAGCTTGCGGGCGCCGGAGTTATCGGCAACGTCGAGCATGGTGCGCATTTGAACGGACATCGTATTTCTCCTGGCCTGTGCGGCCCAAAACTCAAGCTACAAACTTACTTGGCAGCAACCGCTTCCGGCTTCGCCGCGGCCGGTTCGGACAAGGTCGAACGGCGAACGATCTCTTCAAGCGACCAGCGCTTCAGCTTCGACAAGGGACGTGCCTCGCGGATGCGAACCACGTCGCCCACGCGAGCCGAGTTCTGCTCGTCATGCGCATAGAACTTCTTGTTCGACTTCATGACGCGCTTGTACTTCGGGTGCGCCTTGCGCATCTCGATCTCGACGACGATGGTCTTCTGCATCTTGGTCGAAACCACGACGCCGATCTTCTCGTTGCGACGGCCCTGTACCTGCTCGGGCTGCGCGGGAGTGGTTTCTACAACCGGGGTGTTCTGAGTCTCTGCCATCGTTATGCCTGCACTTTCTTCGCCGCAGCGTGCTTCCGCTCGGTCCGCTTGCTCGCCTGAGGAGCTGCACTTTTCACCACGGGGTTGGCGGTCTTCTCGGCCGCAATGGCGCGTTCGCGCGTAATCGTCTTCGAGCGGGCGATGTCCAGCTTCAGCCCGCGAAGCTTCTTGATCCCCTCCTGGTTGCCCAGGGTCTTTTGAAAGCGCAGGCGAAACAGCTGCTCGGCCGCGCTATTCGCCGTCGCCGTCAACTCCTCGTCACTCTGGTTGCGAAGCTTTTCGACTTCCATGTCCTTCTTGTCCTTCCTCGCCTGAACGGCAAAGCAATGAAACAGTTGTCAGTTAGCGGTTCTCAGTTATCAGTCTCTTATCTGAGAACCGAGAACTTATATCTGAGAACTTTGTTTTACTTGGCAGCCGCGACGACCTTCACATCATGGCGCTGCACAAACGACGTCTTCAACGGAAGCTTGTGAGCCGCCAGACGCATCGCCTCTTTGGCGATCTCGGGCGCTACACCTTCCATCTCGAACAGCACGCGACCCGGGCGAACGACGCAGACCCAGTGATCCGGAGCGCCCTTACCCTTACCCATACGGGTTTCGGCCGGCTTCTTCGTGATCGGCTTATCCGGGAAGAGGCGCAGCCAAACCTTGCCGCCACGCTTGATGAAACGCGTCATCGCAATACGGCTGGCTTCGATCTGCCGGTCCGTAATGTAGCCGCACTCCATCACCTTCAGGCCGAAGTCGCCGAACGAGAGATCCGAACCGCGCCAGGCCTTGCCCTTCATGCGTCCGCGCTGCTGTTTGCGGAACTTGACCTTCTTTGGCATCAACATAACGAAAACCCCTAGCTTCTAGCTTCTAGCTCCTAGCTTCTAGCTAAGGCCAGTCCAACAAACTCTCACACTGCAACATTCGAGCTAGTAGCTAGAAGCTAGTAGCTAGAATCTGCCTTACGCCGTGAACGCACCCGCAACCGCCGGCGTCGCAACGCCCTGATCGCGGCGCTTGCGCTGCTCGTAGATATCGCCGCGATAGACCCAGGTCTTCACGCCGATGATGCCGTAGGTGGTGTTCGCCTCGGCAAAGCCGTAGTCGATATCGGCGCGCAGCGTGTGCAGCGGCAGACGACCCTGCAGGTACCACTCCGAACGGGCGATCTCGTTGCCGTTCAGACGGCCCGACACGCGAACCTTGATTCCCTTGCAGCCAAAACGCAGCGCGGAATCGACCGACTTGCGCATGGCGCGACGGAAGCTGACGCGCTTCTCGAGCTGCAGCGCAATGTTCTCGGCGACGAGCTGGGCGTCGAGCTCCGGCTTGTTGACCTCGAGGATGTCGATGAAGACCTCGCGCGAAGTACGCTTCTGGATGTCCGCCTTGAGCTTATCGATCTCGGCGCCCTTGCGGCCGATGATGATGCCCGGACGCGCGGTGCGAATGATCAGCCGCAGCTTGTTGCCCGGACGCTCGACTTCGACCGAGCTCACGCCGGCGGCCTTCAGCTTCTCGCGCAGTTCAGCCTTCAGCTTGACGTCTTCAACCAGCAGCTTGTCGTAGCCACGCTCGACGAACCACCGCGACTTCCACGGCTTGTTGATGCCGAGGCGAAACCCATACGGATGGACTTTCTGTCCCATAGCTTCCCTTTACTCTCAATCCCCCGGCCGGTTGAGCCGGCGGAGCGTATCGTTCCAACTTCCAAACCTTAAGTTTACCGTTCTTTGCCCATCCAGGCTAGAACGAACCTCGAACCCGCTATGCCTTGGCCTTGGCTGCCTTCTTGACAGCAGCCTTCTTGGCCGGAACCTTCTTCTTCGCAGCCGGCTTCTTGCCCGCAGCCTTCACCGTCTTCGGCGCCGCCGCATCGGCCGGCTCCTCCACCTTGCCCTTCTCGGCCACCGTCACGATGATGTGGCAGAGACGGCGCTGGTAGCGGAACGCACGGCCCATCGGGGCAGGGCGGATGCGCTTCATGCGCGGGCCTTCGTTCGCAATCGCCGTACGCACGTACAGGTTGTCGACATCGACATCCAAGCCTTGCTCGTCCGAGACGTAGGCCGCGTTGGCAATCGCTGACTGCAGCACCTTCTCGATCACCGGCGCCATGCGCTTCGTGCTGAAGTGAATCGTATTGATCGCCTGCTCGACCCGCAGGCCCTTGATCATGTCAAGGACCAGCTTGGCCTTTTGCGGGCTGGTGCGCTGAAACCTTGCCTCAGCGCGGAACTCTCGAACTTTTGCCACTGCCTTCGCCATTGTCTTAACCCTTCAAACCTGTCTGCCGGCTCACCCGGCGCATCCTGCCCTTACCGACGATGGAGTGTTAGCGCGGCTTTGCCGAGCTCTCCGTCTTGGCCGAGTGGCCCTTGAACGTGCGCGTCGCCGAGAACTCACCCAGCTTGTGCCCGACCATGTTCTCCGTCACGTACACCGGGATGAACTTGCGGCCGTTATGCACGGCGATCGTGTGACCGACGAACTCGGGGAAGATGGTGGAACGGCGCGACCAGGTGCGCACCACCTTCTTGTCGTTGGTCTGGTTCATGACCTCAATCTTGGTCATCAGGTGGCCGTCAATAAACGGGCCCTTCTTCGTGGATCTCGACATCGTGTAACTCTCCTGTGCTGAATACGACGAATCTGTTAGCGGCCTTTTCTTCGGGCTTCTCCCTCGGAAGTACCGCTGCAAGACTTGGTGTAGCTTCTACATCCCTCTAGAACCGTGCTCTCACTGAGCCCTGATTCCTAAGCCCTGATCCCTGCCCTACTTGCCTTTGTTGCGGCGCGTCACGATGAAGGTATCCGTGCGCTTGTTGTTGCGGGTCTTGTAACCACGCGTCGGCTGACCCCATGGCGTCACCGGGTGACGTCCGCCCGAGGTCTTACCTTCACCACCACCGTGCGGGTGGTCGACCGGGTTCATCGAGACGCCGCGGTTGGCCGGGCGAATGCCCTTCCACCGATTGCGTCCAGCCTTACCGATCGTCACATTCTCGTGGTCGGTGTTGCCCACCTGGCCAATCGTCGCCATGCACTCGATCAGCACCTTGCGGGTCTCGCCCGAGGGTAGCTTCAGGAGAGCGTAGTCGCCTTCCTTCGCCACCAGGCCAACCTGTGCGCCGGCCGAACGCGCCATCTGCGCGCCCTTACCGGGACGAAGCTCGATGTTGTGCACAATCGTACCGAGCGGGATATTCTTAAGCGGCAGCGCATTGCCAACCAGGATGTCGGCCTCTGGCCCGGACATGATCGTCTGGCCAACCCTCAGCCCGACCGGCTGGATGATGTAGCGCTTTTCACCGTCGGCGTAGCTTACCAGCGCGATGCGCGAGCTGCGGTTCGGATCGTACTCAATCGTCTCGACCTTCGCCGGGATGCCGAACTTATCGCGCTTGAAGTCAATCAAGCGTAGCTTCTGCTTGTGACCGCCACCCTGGTGACGGATCGTCATACGGCCTTCGCTGTTGCGGCCGCCGGTGCGCTGCTTCACGGTCAGCAACGGCTTGTACGGCTCGTTGGTCGTAATGTCGTCGTTCACCAGCTTCGTCTGGAAGCGCAGCGTCGGCGTAATCGGTCGAAAACTCTTAATCGGCATTTTCTTTTAGCTCCTAGCTGCTAGCTTCTAGCTACTAGTTGTGTCTTTCTCGGGAACAATCCCATAGTTGTTGGCCGTCCTTCGCTAGCAGCTAGAAGCTGGTAGCTAGAAGCTGCCCTTAGATGCTGTTCAGGTACTCCGGCATCTTCTCGCCATCCTTCAGGCGAACGTAAGCCTTCTTCCAGTCCGGGCGGTAGCCGGCGAACTTGCCGCGGCGCCGTTCTTTGCCTTCGACGATCGAGGTCCGGACGTTAGAAACCTTCACCTTGAACAAGGTCTCAACGGCCTGCTTCACTTCGGTCTTGGTGGCCTTCTCGGCGACCTCGAACACCAGGGTGTTCTGCGTTTCCTTCACGGTCATCCCTTTTTCGGTGATCAGGGGCCGGCGAATCACGGTATACAGGGTCGGCATTATGCGACCTCCTTCTCGGCGCGCGTCTCAGCGAGCGACCGCTTGCTGACGGACTTCTTCAGCGTCTCCTGGATGGCTTCGAGGGCGTCCTTCGAAAAGATCGCGCTCTCGTAGCGCAGCAGGTCGTAGGGATGAACCTCGCTTGAAAGTACCAGCTCGACACCCTGCAGGTTGCGGCTGCCGAGGTAGAGATTCTCCTCAAGCTTCTGGCTCGATTCGACGATCAACGCCGTCTTGCCCATGCCGAGCTTCTTCAGCGCTTGCGCGTAGAGCTTGGTGCGGCCTTCCGCAAGTGCGAGCGAGTCAACCACGGTGAACTTGCCGTCTTCGATCTTCGCGGCGATCGCTGAACGCAGTGCGCCCATCAGCTTCTTGCGCGGGAACTGGTACTCGTAGCTGCGCGGCTGCGGTCCGTGGACCGTGCCGCCGCCACGCCAGATCGGCGAACGAATCGACCCGATACGCGCGCGGCCTGTGCCTTTCTGCTTCCAAAGCTTCTTGCCCGAGCCCGACACGTTCTTGCGAACCTTGGTCGCGGCCGTTCCCTGGCGCAGCGCCGCACGATAGTGCTTCACGGCCTCCCAGAGCAGCGCGTCGTTGATCCCGGCGGCAAACACCTCGTCGAGGAGTTCAAACTCCCCAACCTTCTCGCCGCCGAGGTTCATCACGTTAATGTTTGCCATCGCTTCTTCTCTCTTTGCCCGCGATCGATGCCGCGGGCCTTCCGTGTACTTGTCCGGCATCAGCCCGGCTGCTGTAATGCGTTTCCTGAGCCCTGACAACTGAGCCCTGATCCCTGTCTTACTTCTTCTTGCTCGGAGCAGCCTTCTTCGACGCCTTCAACGCGTCCTTCGTGGCCGCACCGGCGAACCCACGACGCTCTCTTGGCGGCGCCTTCGCCTTCGAGATCAGAACGAACGCTTCACGATGGCCAGGAACCGCGCCCTCGACGAGGAGAAGGTTGTCCTCAAGGTCGATCCCGCGAATTCGCAGGTTACGCACAGTAATCTGGGCGGCGCCCATGTGCCCCGGCATACGCTGGCCCGGGAACACACGCGACGGGAACGACGAAGCACCGATCGAACCCTGTACCTGGAACATGTGACCATGCGACTTAGGACCGCCGCCAAACCCGTGTCGGCGGATAACGCCAGCGAAACCGCGCCCTTTGGAGGTGCCGATGATGTCGACGAACCGCTCGTTCTCGAAGATGTCGACCAGGATGCGATCACCGGCCTTCACGCCTTCGCTGTCGCCGGTAACGGACTCGATCGCGACTTCCTTGATCATCTTGACCGGAGGAACATTCGCCTTCGCGAAGTGGCCGTTCATCGCCTTCGTGATCTTGCTCGCCTTCACGAAGTCTACGTAGCCGATCTGCGCGGCATCGTAGCCGTCCTTCGCCATCGTCTTCAACTGCGTGATCACGCACGGACCAGCCTTCAGCACGGTCACAGGATGCACATCCCCGCGATCGTCGAAGATCTGCGTCATACCGATTTTCTTACCGAGAATTCCAACAACGGACATCGTAATTTCCTTTCCTCATCATGCCCCGCACTCTGGCTGGGCACTGCCGGTCCTGCATTTCGTCTTTGTTCTTAGCTGATAGCTAGAAGCCAAGAGCTGCTCTTCTACTTCTGAACCGTCTTGATCTCAACGTCCACGCCAGCCGGCAGGTCGAGCTTCATCAGCGCGTCCACCGTCTGCTGCGTCGGCTCAAGGATGTCGATCAACCGCTTGTGCGTCCGGATCTCGAAGGCCTCGCGCGACTTCTTGTCGACGTGCGGCGAGCGTAGAACGCAGTACTTGTTCTTCATGGTCGGCAGCGGAATCGGTCCCGCAACCTGGGCTCCCGTGCGCTTCGCCGTCTCCACAATCTCACCGGTGGATGTATCGAGCACGCGGTAGTCATACGCCTTCAAACGAATTCTGATTCTCTGTCCAGCCATGGTTCAACTCTTTTCTTGTTACAAAGATCGTTTGGAGTAGTCCGCCGGGGATGAACTTCTACACCCGCCGGCGGCCCTCTTGAGGTTTTAGGTTCTCGGTTCTCAGTTCTCGGTTTTCAGTCGTTGGTACTGAGAACTGAGAACTTATCCCTGAGAACTCGTTACTTGATGATCTCGGAGATCGTACCGGCGCCCACGGTGCGGCCGCCCTCACGAATCGCGAAGCGCAGACCCTTCTCCATCGCAACCGGCGTGTGCAGGCTGATCTCGAGCTGGATGTTGTCGCCCGGCATGCACATCTCGGTGCCCGCCGGCAGCTTCGCCGAACCGGTCACGTCGGTGGTGCGGAAGTAGAACTGCGGACGGTAGCCGTTGAAGAACGGCGTGTGACGTCCACCCTCTTCCTTCGAAAGCACGTAGACCTCGCCCTTGAACTCGGTGTGCGGCTTGATCGAACCCGGCTTCGCGAGGACCATCCCGCGCTGTACGGCCTCCTTCGCGATACCGCGCAGCAGCAAGCCCGCGTTGTCGCCCGCAAGACCCTCATCCAGCTGCTTCTTGAACATCTCGACGCCAGTGCAGACCGTCGCCTGCGTGTCGCCAAAGCCCACGATCTCGCACGCTTCGCCAACCTTCACCTTGCCGCGTTCAATACGACCCGTAACGACGGTGCCGCGACCCGAGATCGAGAAGATGTCCTCGATCGGCATCAGGAACGGCAGCTCAATCGCACGCACCGGCTGCGGAATGAACTTGTCGACGGCCTCCATCAGCTCGTCGATCTTGGCCTCCCACTGCGGCTCGCCATTGAGACCGCCAAGCGCCGAACCACGGATGATCGGGGTGTCGTCGCCCGGATAGTCGTATTTCGACAAGAGCTCGCGCACTTCCATCTCGACCAGCTCGATCAGCTCTTCGTCCTCAACCGCATCGCACTTGTTCAGGAACACGACGATGAACGGAACACCGACCTGGCGAGCGAGCAGAACGTGCTCCTTGGTCTGCGGCATCGGGCCGTCGGTGGCTGCGACAACGAGGATAGCCCCGTCCATCTGCGCCGCGCCCGTGATCATGTTCTTGATGTAGTCCGCGTGGCCCGGGCAGTCGACGTGCGCGTAGTGCCGGTTCGGCGTCTCGTACTCAACGTGCGAGGTCGAGATCGTGATACCGCGCTCGCGCTCTTCGGGAGCATTGTCGATCGTGTCAAACGAACGGAACTTGTTCGAAGGATTGTGCTTCGACAACACCTTCGTGATCGCCGCAGTCAGCGTCGTCTTGCCGTGGTCGATGTGCCCGATCGTTCCGATGTTGACGTGCGGTTTCGACCGGTCAAACTTTTCCTTACCCATGACTCTCTCCTAATTCGTGACTTCTAAATTTGTGACCAAACCCGAACTACTTATCCTTGCCCGTCTGCTTGGCGATAATCTCTTCCGAAACCGACCGCGGCGCTTCCTCGTACTGCTTGAACTGCATCGAGTAGTTCGCACGGCCCTGGGTTGCACCGCGCATGTGCGTGGCGTAACCGAACATCGTCGAAAGCGGCACAGTGGCGCGAATCGCCTGCGTGTTGCCAACCATCTCCATGCCCTCAATGCGTCCGCGTCGCGAGTTCAGGTCGCCGATGATCGTGCCCATGTAGTCCTCGGGAACGGTCACTTCGACCGCCATCACAGGCTCGAGCAGCACCGGCTTCGCCTTGCGCGCGGCCTCCTGGAAGGCCATTGAACCGGCGATCTTGAACGCCATTTCATTCGAGTCGACGTCGTGGTAGCTGCCGTCATACAGGCTCACCTTGATGTCGACCATCTCGTATCCGGCGAGGATGCCGCGCTGCATGGCCTCCTGGATGCCCTGGTCGATCGGCTTGATGTACTCCTTCGGCACCGTGCCGCCCTTGGTGTCGTTCGAAAACTCGTAGCCCTTGCCTGGCTCATTCGGCGAGATGCGGATCTTCGCGTGGCCGTAGTTACCCGAACCACCCGTCTGCCGGATGTACTTGCCTTCCGCCTCGGCGTTGCCACGAATCGTCTCGCGGTAGTTCACCTGCGGCTTGCCGACGTTTGCCTCGACCTTGAACTCACGCATCATGCGGTCGACGATGATCTCAAGGTGCAGTTCGCCCATACCGGCGATGATCGTCTGGCCAGAATCGATGTCCGTCCGCACGTTGAAGGTGGGATCTTCCTGCGCCAGCGCGGCCAGCGCCATGCCCATCTTCTCCTGGTCGACCTTGGTCTTCGGCTCGACGGCAACTTCGATTACCGGCTTCGGGAAGTCGATCGATTCGAGCACCACCGGCGCCTTGTCGGTGCAGATCGTGTCGCCGGTGATCAGGTTCTTCAACCCGACCGCGGCGCAGATATCGCCCGCCAGAATCTCCGTGATCTCTTCGCGCTTGTTCGCGTGCATCTTCAGCAGGCGGCCAATGCGTTCGGTCTTGCCGGTACGCGGATTCAGAACCGAATCGCCCGTCTTCAGCGCGCCCGAGTACACCCGGATAAAGATCAACTGACCCACGAACGGGTCGCGCATGATCTTGAAGCCGAGGGCCGAAAGCGGCTCGCTGTCATCCGGCTTGCGGATAATCTCCTTCTCCATGTTGTCGGGGTCGTGCCCAACCATCGGAGGAATATCGAGCGGACTCGGCAGGTAGTCAACCACTGCATCGAGCAGCGTCTGCACGCCCTTGTTCTTGAACGACGAACCGCACAGCACCGGGAAGATGTTCATCGCGATGGTCGCCTTACGGATGCCGGCCTTCAACTGCTCCTCGGTCGGCTCCTGGCCCTCGAGGTACAGGTTCATGATGACGTCGTCGGAATCCGCAACCGCCTCGATCAAGACAGCGCGCGCAATCTGCGCGGTCTCAAGCAGTGCCGCCGGAATCTCTTCGACTGAGTACTCCGCGCCCATGGTCTCGTCGTGCCACAGAATCGCCTTCATCGTCACCAGGTCGACGACGCCGGCGAACTTCGCCTCGGCGCCAATCTGAATGTTGATCGGCACCGCGCGCGCGCCCAGGCGATCAACGATGGTCGAGGTCGCATAGACGGCATCCGCACCGGCCTTGTCCATCTTGTTGATGAAGCAGACCCGCGGCACCTTATATTTATCCGCTTGCCGCCAGACGGTTTCAGACTGCGGCTGCACCCCGGCGACCGCGTCGAAGCACGCCACGGCGCCGTCGAGCACGCGCAGCGAACGCTCGACTTCAGCCGTGAAGTCCACGTGGCCGGGAGTGTCGATGATGTTGATGCGGGTATTCTTCCAGGTGCAGGTTGTGGCGGCGGAGGTGATGGTAATGCCGCGCTCCTGCTCCTGTTCCATCCAGTCCATCGTCGCGGTGCCCTCGTGCACCTCGCCGATACGGTGCGTGATGCCCGTATAGAAGAGAATGCGCTCGGTGGTCGTTGTCTTTCCGGCGTCGATGTGCGCCATGATTCCGATGTTCCGGCAACGATTCAGCGGGATAGTGCGTGCCACGGTAGTCTCTCTCACTCTGCAGGCCAGGCCTGCGTTGTTCTTACGTTCTTACTGAACCCTGAGCTCTAAGCCCTGGGCCCTGCTTACTACCAGCGGTAGTGAGCAAAAGCCTTGTTCGCTTCGGCCATGCGATGAACGTCTTCCTTCTTTTTCATCGCCGCGCCGCGACCGTTCGCCGCATCCAGCAGCTCCGCGGTCAACTTGTCGACCATGCCCTTTTCGCCGCGAGCGCGGCCGTACGTCACCAGCCAGCGGATCGCGAGCGACGTGCGCCGCTCCGGCAGCACTTCGATCGGCACCTGATAGTTGGCACCGCCAACGCGCCGTGACTTCACTTCGAGCAGCGGCTTGCAGTTCTCGACAGCCTTCTTGAACAGCTTCAGGGCCTCGTCGCCACCCTTCTGCTCCAGGTTCGTCATCGCCGTGTAGAAGATGCCCTGCGCGGTCGACTTCTTGCCGCCCCACATCATACTGTTCACAAACTTCGTCACCAGGGTCGACTGATACACAGGATCCGGTGCCACTTCACGCTTCGCGATATAGCCTTTTCTCGGCATTGCTCTTCTCTTCTTCCTCCAGCTCGGTGACTTCTCACGTGCTGGACCTTGTTGAGGGCTCAGGGTTCAGGGCCCAGAGCGCAGTCGAACTTTAGAGCGCCAGGTCAGGGTTCTTGCTGAGCCCTGAGCCCTGAGCGCTGAGCGCTGATCTCTGCTATTTTGCTGCTGCCTTCGGACGCTTCGCGCCGTACTTGGAGCGGCTCTGCATCCGCTTCGCCACGCCGACCGAGTCGAGCGTGCCGCGCACCACGTGGTACCGGACGCCCGGCAGATCCTTCACGCGGCCGCCGCGGATCAGCACAATCGAGTGCTCCTGCAGGTTATGCCCGATGCCCGGGATATACGTCGTCACTTCGATCCCGTTGGTCAAACGAACGCGCGCAACCTTGCGCAGCGCGGAGTTTGGCTTCTTCGGGGTCTGGGTGTAAACGCGCGTGCAAACTCCGCGACGCTGCGGCGAACCCTGCAGCGCGGGGCTTGCAGTCTTATAGCGAGTGGGCGTGCGGCCCTGCTTGACGAGCTGATGAAACGTAGGCACTGAAGCTCCTTCTAAAACATGCGTGACACGAAACTTTTACGCACAACGGGGGCCTTCTCGAACCCATGCGGCTAACGCACGAAAACGTGAGGACGCTGAAGCGCCTCGCGCGAGAATGTGTCCCTGCTGTACGTCTGTACATCCACTCAGACGAAATACAGTCGACGGTGACCGAACTCGATTCTCTAACCCGGAAACAGCGTAGAGATCGGCCAGCTCCGTTTCGCTGTTCCCGACCGCATAGCCCTCGGGGGAGGGTGATCGCAGTCGCGTTTGCGAAGGGCCGCGAAAATCAGCCTCCAACCTGCAGAGACGCGCGGTGAATCCAAACCTTACTTCCAATAGTGTACTTGAAATTCCAAACTCGGTCGACTGCCCGAACCGTGGTTCAAGACTGACTCGCAAAGATTTTCTTAGTGCACCGATGCAACCCTCTGACGATACCAAGACGCGGCACGGAAGTCAACCTATTCGTTAGAATCAGGCATTCAGAATCCTCAGAAACTGACTTTCTGCCCTGACATCCCGTACAGACTCTCCAGCAGCCTTCGCGCGACCGCATAGCACTCGCAGCTTGCCTGCTCCAAACCCGCGCGATCCAGGATTCGGACCGTTCCGCGCGTGTACCGGATCAATCCTCTCTCCTGCAGCGCGCCCGCAACCGCGGTCACCGTCGTGCGCTGGCTCCCGATCATCTGCGCCAGGAACTCCTGCGTCAGCTGCAGCACCGGGCCGCCCAGCCGGTCGGAGACGATGAGCAGCCAGCGCGCCAGCCGCGACTCCGCATCGTGCAACCGGTTGCAACCCACCAGTTGGCTCCCCATCGACGCCTGATACTGGGTATAGCCGAGGATGCTCTGCCGCACCTCCTTTTCCTCGGCAAAGATCTCGGCAAACGCGTCGAATTCCATGCGCAAACCGTGTCCACCCACCTGCATAAAGCACCGGGTTGGTATTGGAGTCGGTCCGAGCAGATGCATCCCCTGCGGCATCCCTTCGCGGCCTACCGTGGCAACCTCAACCGTGCCTCCATCCGCCATGCTCACCACAATCGAAGCAAGACCGGAATCAAGAAAATGGACATGCTTCGGCCTCTCATCCGGATCGTAGAGTCTTGCCTCAATCGGCAGCGCCACAGGCCGCAGATGCTTGCCCACGCGCATCTGGACAGGCTCAGTCAGCGAATCCAGCAGAAGATTTGAGTTGGGATATGACAGGGAAGCCCTCCGTACACACAAAAACAGCCCAGATTGTAACCCTTTCCCCAGGGCTCGATCTGTACCCTCACGAACGCTTCCGACTCCGGCCCGCACAACGGCACCTGCTCGCGTGAAGTCCGCGCCGCACCCCCGACCCGGGCAAAAGAGTCGTATCGCATCGGCCAGGTTTCGGTCCGAGGGGAACCCCCATGTAATCTTTTCCTCATGACCTTCGCCCAACAGACGGTTCTCGCCGCCACGCTCCTCGCTTCGTCCGCCCTTATCCCGCTGCGCGCCCAGTCCGGCACACCCGCACCCTTCGTTCCCATGGCCAACCCGGACCCGCGCCTTGCGCAGATTCGCGCCAACGCCTCCCACATCAAGGCGCCCGGCAACGTCGCGATCTCGCCCGACGGCACGCTGATCGCTTACACGATCCGCAGCGAGGACGGCGTTCACCTGAAGTCCTACCCAGCGGCGGCGTCTGCAGACAAGCTGGTCTCAGCCGGCCCCGGTTGCTCCAGCTCCGACCCCGTCTTCTCGCCCGACTCGCAAACCCTCGCCTTCACCGCGTCGTGCGGCGACAACAAGCAGGACCAAATCTACCTCTATTCCCGCGCCAACGGAGAGTCCCGACAGCTCACCCACGTTACCGGTCTCTTCGATTCCGCCGCCTTCTCGCCCGACGGCAAATCGCTCGCCTTCCTGTTTGTCGAAAACGCCACCCGTTCGGCCGGCGCGCTCGCCGCGATGAAGCCGTGGTCTGGCGTCATTGGCGAAGACGGCGTCGAGATCCAGCGCGTCTACTCGGTCAACGCCGGCAGCGGCGAGGGAACCTGGCTCACCCCCGCCAACCTCCACGTCTACGAGTTCGCCTGGTCGCCCAAGTCCGACGAGATCACCTTCACCGGAGCCAATCCGCCCGGCGAAAACAACTGGTGGGTCGCCAAGCTTTACACCGAGCGCGCCCACGAGGCCGAACCCAAGGTCGTCTTCGACCCCAACACCACCTCGACCGCACTCCACGGCCTGCAGATCGCCGTGCCACGCATCTCGCCAGACGGGAAGCAGATCGCCTTCATCGGCGGCCTGATGTCCGACCAGGGTTCCACCGGCGGCGACATCTGGGTCGTTCCCACCAGCGGCTCAGGCGACGCGGTCGACATCACCCCCAGCATCGACGGCACACCTACCTGGGAGGCGTGGCTCTCGGACGATAAGGTGGGCTTCGTCGAAGACCGCAGCGGCCACACCTTGCTGACCGACGCCGACGTCACGCGTCACGAGGTCATCCCGCACAGCTCTGACGATCTCGGCGAGGTGACCGTCAGCGGTGGCCCCATCAAGGACGCCATCAGCGCCTCAAACAACGGCCTCATCGCCGTCGTCATGTCCGGTCACGCGCTTGCTCCTGAGGTCTTCGCGGGCGCTCCCGACGCGCTCAAACCCGTCACCCACCTGAACGACGGCCTCCAGCCTCCGACCCGCACCCAGTCGCTCGAGTGGAACAACGAAGGCTTCCACATTCAGGGTTGGCTCACCTATCCCACCAACTACAACCCGTCGCAGAAGTACCCGCTCCTCGTCATGGTGCACGGCGGCCCGTCTGCATCTGCCGGCGCGCGCTGGGGCGGCTCCGTCTGGTCCGATCTCGGCTACTTCACCTTCTCGCCCAATCCCCGCGGCTCCTTCGGCGAAGGCGAAAAGTTTACCGCCGCCAACATCAAGGACTTCGGCTACGGCGACCTCCGCGACATCCTCGCCGGCATGGACACCGTCGAAGGGAAAGTCTCCATCGACAAGAATCGCGAAGGTCTTACCGGCTGGTCGTACGGCGGCTTCATGACCATGTTCGCCGTCACCCAGACGCATCGCTTCAAGGCCGCCGTCGCCGGCGCCGGCATCTCCGACTGGCTCTCCTACTACGGCGAAAACTCCATCGACCAGTGGATGACGCCGTTCTTCGGCGCCTCCGTCTACAACGACCCCGCCGTCTACGCGAAGTCGTCCGCCATCAACTTCATCAAGAATGTGACGACCCCCACCCTGGTCATCGTCGGTGATCGCGACGGCGAGTGCCCCGCGCCGCAGTCGTTCGAGTTCTGGCACGCACTCCGTGCCGAGCACGTTCCCACGCAACTTGTCGTCTACCCGAACGAAGGCCACGGCTTCCGCGATCCGGTCCACATTCGAGACCGCGAAGCCCGTGAAGTAGCCTGGTTCGCCAAGTACATGCCGGCCAGCTAGGAAAAAGCGGTAACACGGATCAAGGCCGATCAAGGCGGGAGTATCACGGAATGGAACGAGAAGGGATGCTACATGGCACCCGCTCCAACTCCTTAATCCGCACTCATCCCGCCTTCATCGGCCTTGATCCGTATTGCGCCTTTCCCTCGCCTAACCCTTCCCTCCCCGCTCCGTCCAACCTCCAAAGTTCCAGCTCCGCCCTCCGTTCATTTGCTCTTCCCATCCCGAGCTTTTAGACTGAGGTTTGGAAAACCCTAAACTTTCCTCATCCAGTTCTTTTGTCAGGTGAACCGTTCCGCCGAGGCCGCGCCTCAGGCGAACGGGGAGGTTCTAAAGCTCAATGCGTCGGTTCTTCACTCTAGCGGTCCTGCTCCTCTTCACCATCCCTTTCGGCGTCTCCATCTCAGGATGTTCAAAAGGCACAGCCGTCACCTACTGCAATGGCGACGACTCCGGCGTTCAGGTCGGACAGACCGTCACGCTTACCCTCGCACCGCAGCTTACCGGCATCTCCATCAATCAGGGAGCCATCGGGTCGATCGGATCGCCCACCGGTAAAGACTGCCGCGGCAATACCTCCAGCACGTCGGGCGTCGTCTACGCCTCCAGCAACATGAACCTCGTCGACGTAAATCCCGCCAGCGGCGCCGGCGGACTCTGCGCCGGCACCTGGAACCGTAACTCCGGCGCGGGCGTCGCCAATTACACCATCTGCACCCCCAACGGCAACGAAGGCGTCGCGTACATCACCACCAGCGCGCAGGGCGTCACCTCCAACCCCGTCGCCGTTTACGTCCATCCGATCATCACCAGCATCAACCTGGTTCCACCCACCACCACCGTCGACTGCGCCACCAGCCCGGCGAGTAACTGCTACGACACCAACGTCCAGGCTTCCTGCCTGGCCAACTCGTTCATCGGGTCCATCTCTGGCCAGACGCTAACCGTCACCTCTGTCGTGTCGGGTAAACTCGCGGTGGGCCAACAGCTCGTCGGCACGGGGGTTACCACCGGCACCCGCATCATCGCGTTTGGAACGGGCACTGGCGGGGCAGGAACCTATATGGTCGACACATCGCAGACGGTTTCGAGCGAGACCATCGAATTCTCGACACCGGCCCCAACAACCATCCCGCTCTACACCGGAAACGCCTGCATCTCGCAAAACGGCAACGCGCAACTGGCTGCCCAAGTATTTGACGCCAACGGCGACAATATCAGCTGCCTGGTCGGCCCGCTCACCTTCACCGCTACCACTCCGGCGATCGTCACCATCGACACCAACGGGGTAGCCACCGCGGCCCAGCCGGGCTCCACCATCATCAACGCAGCCACCTCGCAGGCGTCGAGTACCGCTGGCTTCTTCAGCACCTGCCCGCCCGCCTCGATCGTCTTGTCCGTCGCCAATCAGGCCACCACCACGGCGCCCGTTACCGCCGACCAGAACGTGCCGCTGGAGTTCACCGCAACCGTCACCGACACCAAGGGCGTCGCGCTCACCAACATCCCGCTCACTTACATTTCTACCGACCCCGTCACCATCCCCACCTCCACCAACAGCATTACCGCCACCTACCCTGGCTCAGCCGCGATCACCGCCGTCTGCGAGCCGCCGACCTGCAACACCGCACCCTACGACCTCATCGGCCTCTATGGCAACGGAACCTCCGTCACCTCGCAGCCCGTCGACGTCACCGCAACCGGCACCGGCAACTCCACCATCCTGTACATCGCGTCCACCAACTCGCAGTACATCCTGCCGTACGACTTCAACGTGACGACGCAGGCCACGCCCACACGCCTGCCCTACGCGCCCAACTCGCTCGTCCTCTCGGAAGACGGCTCCACCATCTACATGGGCACGCCGAACGAGTTGATGATCTACAACACCAGCACCAACTCCATCACCCGGCAGGACACCACCGTCAACGGCCTCGTCCTCGGCATCTCTCCTAACAACGCCGATCTCGTCATCACCGACCCCGTCCGCCAGCTCACCTACATCTACGCGGTAGCCAGCGGAGTGCTCACCCAGTACGGCGGAGTCGCCACCTCGGCGAAGTTCTCGCAAGACAGCACCACCGTCTACATCAGCACCACGAACAACCAGATGCTGGTCTACAGCACCTACACCGGTTGGGCCGCGGTCCCGCTCGCCAACACCGCGAACGGCGTGGCACCCACGGTGCCGAACGCCGGCGTCTACCTGGCCGGAGACCCGGTTCAGGTGCACACCAACTGCCCCAACACGACGATCGTCAATCCGGGCACCGGCATCGACCAGACCACGGTCAACACCTTCTTCCCGCCGGCCAATCCCTCTGTGGTTGCGGTCAACTCCGCCAACCCCACCATCCCGGGCTCGTCCACCAGCTACTTCTACCCGACCAACAACATCGCGAGCACCAACGACGGCCTGCACGAGGTCACCGCCTCGCCTGCCGCGCTCACGGACATCGTGACCAACCGCAAGGCCGGCGCCTGCACCTCCACCAACGGCAGCCCGGTTATCTCCTTCACCAACGCTCCGGGTCCCTCGATGGCCTTCTCCACAGCCACCCCGACGGCCATCACCAACGTTCTGCCCACGTCTGACTCCGACTACGTCTTCGTCACCTACTACGGCTCCGGCGGCGTCGTTCCCGAGTACTCGCTCGCCACCTCTACGCTCTCGAACGTCGCCCTCCAGACCCTCGCTGGCAACCCGGCTCCGGTCGCTCCCGAGGCCGGCGTCGTCAGCTCCGACAACACCACGTTCTACGTCGGCACCTCGGGCGATAACCTGGTCCACCTCCTCACGCGTGGCGTAAGCGGCTTCGCGGACACCAAGACACCGCTCATCCCCAGCCTTCCGAGCATCACCGGCTCCGGCTACGCCACCCCCAACCTGCTCGCCCAGAAGCCCATCAAGGCCACCAGCTAGTCCGGCAGCCCCACCAACAGCAAGGCCCGCTCCATCGAGCGGGCCTTCTGCTTTTCTAACGCAACATCCACTTACCCCAGCCGTGCCTTCAGCAAATCCCGTGCCACCGCATCCAGCACCCCGTTCAAAAAGTGGATCGACTCCGGTGCGGCATAGCGCCGTCCCACCTCCAGGCTCTCGTTGATCACAATCGCCGCCGGCGTCTTGGGGTAGCCGAGCATCTCCGCGATGCCGGCGCGAAGCAGATTCCGGTCGACCACCGGCATCCGCTCCAGACGCCAGTTCTGCGAGTGCTGCTCGATCAACGCGTCGATCTCTTCGCTCCGGCTGGTCGCAATCCGGTACAGATCTTCCGCAAACCCACGCGTCTCCTCATCCACATCCGTCACCGAAGCCCAAAACAACTTGCGCACCTGCTCCGGCGGCTGCTTGCCCAGATCACCCTGGAAAAGCATCTGCATCACCAACTCCCGCGACTTCCTTCTAGTACCCATCGACTCCCACTTTCACTTCCATCTCACAGCTCGAAGCTCGAAGCTGACAGCTCTCGGAATCAGCTTTTGTTCTCGGCAAGCAGACCGGAATCACGATCCCCCGCCTTAACTCTCTACTCAAAAACTCTTGACCCTCTACTCCCGAACCAAGCTCTTACCCTTCAACTGCCGCTGAATCGAAACCATCTCGATCGCCGCGCTCGCAGCCTCAAAACCCTTGTTCCCAGCCTTCAACCCAGCCCGATCCAGCGCCTGCTCCAGCGTCTCGCAGGTCAGCACGCCGAACGCATGAGGGATCCCAGTCTCCTGCTGCGACTGCCCAATCCCTCGCGCAACCTCGTTGTAGATAGCCTCGTAGTGCGCCGTCTCCCCGCGCAGCAGGCACCCCAGCGTCACGATCGCATCGAACCGCTTCGTCTCGGCCAGCGTCCTCGCCGCATTCGGGATCTCCCACGCACCCGGAACCCGCACTACCTCGATGTCCGCGCGCGCAACCCCGCTCCGCTTCAGGCAGTCGAGCGAGCCCTGCAGCAGCCGGTCCGTAATCACCGTATTCCAGCGCGTCGTCACCACCGCAAACCGCATCCCCCCGGCCGACAGACCACCTTCAACCGCCGGCACCACCCCGTGCTCCGGATTTTCCGACTCCCAGAACCCCAGCTCCAGCCCCTCGGCCAGCCGCACCGTAAACATGCGCGAGTTCCAGTGCGTCGCCTCCACCGCCGAGGCCTCCGACGCCGACGCCGTGGCGGAACTCTCCGTCTCCAGCCAGCGCACAACCGCGGCATGCACGTGGTCGAGCTGCGTCACCTCCACCAGCAGCCGCGGCACCGCCGGCAGGCGCCCGGTCACAATCTCCAGATTCCCAACGGGCGCAAGGAACGCCGCACCCTTGCCGGTCTCATCCTTCCAGCCGCGCCCTGCCTCAAACCCGAGCGCCTCAAACAGCCGCCCCAGCCGCGCCCACTCCTCCGCGCTGGCCACCCGCTCCACCACTGTCAATCCCTTAACCATGCCTCCATTGTACTGTCCGCCTCAGGAGCAAACCGCTCCGTGGCCGACCCAATAACGGCGAAACTCTGCGCCTTACTCTGCGCTCTCCGCGCGAAGCTTTCCCTCCCGTGCGACGCCACTCCACCAAGGTGTACCCTTTCCAAGCCAGCTCTCGCATCCAACCAACGGAGACCCCATGCCCACCGACCTTCTGTCCCCGATCACACTCCCCACCTTCGAAACCCTCCTCTTCGAGCAGTCCGGCCCCATCGTCACCCTCACCCTCAACCGTCCCGCAGTCCTCAACGCGCTCAACACCCAGGTCTTCGACGATCTCGAGCGTGCCTTCCACGGCATCGCCCAGGACCCCACCGTCCGCGTCATTCTCCTCACCGGCTCCGGCGAAAAAGCCTTCGCCGCTGGCGCCGACATTGCCGAACTCGCCCAGCTCGACCCCGAAGCCACCCAGCAGAAGGCGCTACGCGGGCAGGCCGTCTTCGCCCTCATCGAAGCCTCCACCCGCCCCGTGATCGCATGCATCAACGGCTTCGCTCTCGGTGGCGGCTGCGAGCTCGCCCTCGCCTGCACCCTGCGCATCGCATCCGAGACCGCGAAGCTCGGCCAGCCTGAGGTCAAACTCGGGCTTATCCCCGGCTACGGCGGCACGCAGCGTCTTCCGCGCCTCATCGGGCAACCTGCCGCACTCAAGCTGATCCTGACGGCCGAGATCATCCCCGCAGCGGAAGCTCTCCGCATCGGCCTCGTCGAGGAAGTCGTGCCTGCCGCCGAGCTCCTCCCACGCGCCCACGCCATCGCCAGCCAGATCGCCGCGCAGGCCCCGCTCGCCATCTCCGCAGCGCTCGAAGCGGTTCACCAGGGCGCGGCCCTAGGTTTGGAGGACGCCCTCAAACTGGAAGCAGAGATCTTCGGCCGCCTTGCCGGCACTGCAGACCAAAAAGAGGGCGTCGACGCCTTCCTCACCAAGCGCAAACCCACCTTCCACGCCAGATAACTTCCCCCGACCCCGGTGCCCCACCCTCGCGGAGCAAGCCTGGGTCCCACGCCCGCGGAAGTTCCGAAACGAAACGCCTTTGGCACTCCCTAAATCGACAATCCAGAATGAAACTTCGCTCGCCTCATTTATGCTGGAGAACGTGAACACCCGTCTCGCCGCCTCACTCGTCGCCGCCCTCGCTCTCGCCCCGTTCGCCACCACTGGCTGCTCCCGCCCCGCATTCCCCATGCCCGGCAACGCTGACTCTGCCGCCGAGCGTGCCCGCGAGGTCAACGAGATTCGCACCGAAGTCGCGCAGATTCCCCTTCCCTCCAAGTCACGCTACCTCGGGGTCAAATCCCTCAGCGCGTGGGAAAATCCGTACCTCACCGTCCAAGGCAACATGGTCACTCTCCATGTCACCATGGCCGACGCCAACACCTCCGACCTGGGCGTAGGCGGGCTGCTCCGTCCCGTCGGCGCGCGCCGCCAGGACCTCAACGTCCGCACCAGCGACCTCGCCTCCGCGATCAACGCCGTCCCGCAGACCGCCTGGCCCTACGGCCGCGTCGTCGCCGTAGAGGAAGCGCATAACATCCCGCTCGCCGACCGCCCCCAGGTCCGCAAGAACGAAGAAGCCTCCATGAAGACTCTCAACGACATCGGCGTCGTCGTCTACGAATGGCAGGACAACGCTCCCACCCCTCACTAAGTCGTCTTCGCGCCTAGGGAGTCTGCACCACAGCAACTAACTTCCCCGTATCGAACCCCTGCGCGGAAGCCGCAGCCTCCGCCGCGCTTAGCTGATCCACCGGCAGCTTCGCCGTCTTCGAAAGCACCCATAGCTTCTTCCGGTTCGGCGTGGCCAGCAGTGCCCAGCCGTAGTCCGGCGCCACGCCGACCACCCAGTACTTCGCCGTAAACGGCCAGATCGTCACAATCTTCAGCTTCCCGTCGCCGTTCTTATCCGCCCGTTTCCCGCTCAGGTTCCTCACCTCGTGGGTGCCGTCCGGCCGCTTGCACGAGTCCACAATCTGGAAGCTGCCCTTCTTGTAGTCCGGCGCGAACATCATGAACGCGTCGCCCGCACACTTCTTCTCCGGCTTATTCGGCAGCCGCGCAATCTCGAACCACGTCCCCAGAAACTTACTCGCATCGAGCGTCGCCACGGGCGTCACCCTTTGTCCCACGGACAGACCCGGCATCATCCCAACCCAAAGCCCACCCAAAGCCAGCCACTTCAGCATCCCTGCCCTCCCAAATCGGTTTCTCATTCGATGCTGAAATCATGCCATTCAGGCGTTCAACCTCCCCGTAGCCGCCACTCGACCATACCAAAGCCCGGAATCCTTCACCGTTCGCTTCAGCGTCTTGAAGTCCACCCACGTAAAGCCGTACCGCTGCGAGTAGCCATCCGACCACTCGAAGTTATCCACCAGCGTCCAGCCGTGGTACGCCCGCACCTTGGCACCGTCGGCAATCGCCCGCGCCAACTCCGCCAGAATCTGCTGATGAAACGCGACCCGCCGCGCATCCGGAACGGTCCCATTCGGCTCCGGGCTATCCAGATAGCAGCAACCGTTCTCGCTGATCTCGATAATCGGGTGATCGTACTCGTTTGATATCTGGGTCACCAGGTCATACATCCCAGTCGGCCAGATCTCCAGGCCGGCCTCGGTCAGCGGACCTTCCGTCGGCATCTCCACATGAATCTGCGTCAGCGGATCGCGCGCTCCCGATCCACCCTCCCCCTCGGTCTCCGTGCCAAAGTGCCCGCCGCCCGCCGCCACCGGCCCACTCGCGGCCGAAACCACCCGCCGCGTGTAGTAGTGGAACCCGACCCAGTCCAGCTTCGCCTTCATCACCTTGTCGTCGCCCGGCTGATAGCCCATCGCTTCGTATGGAATTTCACCCACATATGCTTTCGGATACTCGCCCGTCATCGCCGGATTGAGGAAATAGAGGTTATTCATGGCGTGATACCGCGCCGTCGCCGCCTTATCCGCCTCGCTGTTCGTCTTCGGATACGCCGGCGCCATCCCATAAGCGCTCCCCACCGTGGCCTTTGCGGACTCCGCCTTGATCGCGCGGAACGCCTCGCCCTGCGCCAGGTTGACCGTATGCGCCGCTCGCAAAAATAAATTGAAGTCGCTTTTCCCCGGCGGGAACACCCCGTTCCCATACCCGTAGTACGTAAACGTCCAAGGCATATTGAAGGGCGCCCAGACCGTCAGCCGGTCGCCCAGCCGCTTCGCCAGTATCCCCGCAAAATCCGCGTAGTACTTCGCCAGATCGCGATTCGGCCAGCCACCCTTATCCTCCAGCCCCTGCGGCAGATCCCAGTGGTAGATCGTGCAAAACGGCCGGATCCCCGCCTCCAGCACAGCATCCACCAGCCGGCTGTAATGGTCCAAACCCTTCTCATCCACCGCTCCGTACCCCGCCGGCTGCACCCGCGCCCACGACGTCGAAAACCGGTAGCTCTTCTGGTTCAGCCGCGTCAGAATCGCAATATCTTCCGGATACCGGTGGTATTGGTCGCTCGCTACATCCGCAGTCGCCCCACCCTTGATCTTCCCCACAGTATGGTTGAACCGATCCCAGATCGACTCACCTTTGCCGTCCTCATTCCACGCACCCTCCACCTGGAACGAAGCCGAGGCCAACCCCCACAGAAAGCCCTCAGGAAATCGCGCCGCCGCAATCCGCTCCGCAGAGATTGCTCCGGGCACGCTCTCCCCCGCGGCCAACGCCTTCAGGCGTCCTGCTCCCACCAACGCTCCGGCGCCCACCACACTCGCCGCCCGCAGAAACTCCCGTCGCTCCATCGTCACGCCTCACGTTGAGATTTCACATGCCCAGCCCCGCCGCTTTTCCAAACCCGCGAAGTATACCCCACCCTCAACCTCATCCAGCACAAGCCAAATCCTTGTACTGCTGGAAAACAATCGATTGTCCAGTCTCCACCCTATGCTGCAACCAAACCGGAGTACCGTCGCCCAGGCAACCTTTGGTAAACCCGCAAATACGGCGAGCGATGCGAGGCACCACAACTTTTTCCCGAAATTAATGTCTGTACCAACAGAGGTTTTAGCAACATGCCAAGGTCGAACGCAACATACGCACTCTTCCTGGCGACTCTGTTCACCCCGCTCGCGCTCCAGCAGTCCGCTTCAGCCCAGCAGCAGGGCACGAACCCAGCCCGCCCCGGAACCATCAATTACATTGAAGGGCACGTAGCCCTCGGCTCCCGAGCCGTCACTTCCCGCGCGATCGGCTATGCCGCCATCGCGAAGAATCAAACCCTCTCCACTGCCGACGGACGCGCCGAGGTTTTGCTCACTCCAGGCGTCTTCCTCCGTCTCGGCCACGACACCACGGTCAAGATGGTCTCGCCCGACCTCGTCCATACCGAAGTCGCAATCCTCTCCGGCAAGGCCGATCTCGAAGTCGACTACCTCTTCAAGCAGAACGACCTGCGCATCGATGAAGGCGCAACCCAGACCAAGATCGTCGACACCGGCCTCTACGCGTTCAACGCTTCCCCCACCGCCGAACTCAAGGTGTTCAACGGCAAAGCAGCCGTGTCGGTCGCGCAAAACGCCAAGTGGATCACGGTCCACGGAGGCCACGAGCTCGCACTCACCGCAGAACCAGGCAAGCCGCACGGCTTCAAGAAGGACGCATCGGAAGACGACCTCTACAAATGGAGCGACCTGCGCGCCGACTACCTCGGCCAGGCCAATGCTGGCCTGCTCCAGGCGGAGTACGCAGGCGCACCCGGAATCTACCCCGGCTGGGCCTGGGATGACTCCTTCTACGGCTACACCTGGCTCCCCTACGACGGCTTTCTCTACAGCCCGTTCGGCTTCGGCTTCTACTCGCCGGCCTTCTTCTACGGCGGAGGCTTTGGCTACGGCTTCCGCGGAGGCTACGGCGGATACCACGGCGGCTACGGCGGCTTCCGCGGCGCAGCCATCGGCGGCGGATTCCATGGCGGCGGAGGCGGCTTCCACGGTGGCGGAGGCGGTCGCCGCTAATCTCCCACCCTGCCTAACAAAAGCTGGCCGGCGTTTCCTCTCCTCCTGATCTCCTCCGGGAGGCGAAACGCCGGCCATTCGCTTCTCTATTTCACCCTGTACCATCCGCCCCGGATAACCTGCGGACAGTTTGTCGCCTCTAACCGACAGGACCTAAGGAGAACGTACCGATGCCCTGCCTCAAGACAATCGCCCTATCTACCCTGGCCGCCGCGCTCCTCGCTGCCGCGCCCGCCGTCGCCCCTGCGCAGATCTCCGTCAGCATCGGGGCCGCGCCCTACTGCCCCTACGGCTACTTCGACTACGCCCCCTACAACTGCGCTCCCTATGGCTACTACGGTCCCGATTGGTTCAACGGCGGCATCTTCATCGGTGCCGGACCCTGGTACCGCGGACGCCCCGGCTTCTACGGCCACGTCGATAACCGCTTCGACCCGAACCACGGCTATCACGGTCCGCTGCCAGACCGTGGCGAACACGCCTTCTCCAACTTCCACGCGAACGAGGCCCGTGACGGCCAGGGCCACGTCGGCCAGGCCAACCACGATGGCGGCGGCGAACATGCAGCGGGCCACGTCGGCGGCGGCTCCCACGGCGGCGGCGGACACCGCTAAACCAGCGTTCTTCCGCCTCAAAAACAAGAGATGGCCGGTCAACTTGACCGGCCATCTCTATCTCCATCCCTCATCCCGCTCACTCACTAAACCACCGCGCACTCCCATTCCTGCAAAACCCCAGGGTCAGCGGCCACCGACCGCTTATCCACGCCCGTCCTCAGCAGACCAACAGCCAGACTCGCCGGCACTGGCTTTGAAAACAGGTATCCCTGCAGTACATCGCAGCCGATCCCGCGCAGCGTAAGCATCTGCTCCGGCGTCTCCACGCCCTCGGCCACCACCCGCACGCCCATCCGGTGCGCCATCGTCACAATGCTCTCGACAATCGGCAGCGACCCGTTCGTCTCGCTCAGCGCCTGCGTAAACGACCGGTCGATCTTCAGCCGGTCGATCGGCAGCCGGTGCAACTGGTTCAGCGAAGAGTAGCCTGTGCCAAAGTCATCCAGCGAGATCCGTACACCCAGCCGCTTCAGCCGCTGCATCTGCCGCGCCGACTCAGAAAAGTCCTTCAGCATCACGCTCTCAGTCAGCTCCAGCTCCAGCAGTTGAGCCGGCAGCCCGGTCTCTTCCAGCGCCTCGGCAACTCGGTCGGCGAAGTCCGGCAGCCCAAACTCCATGGCGGAGATGTTCACCGCCACCTGCACCGGTCTGTACCCTTCCGCCTGCCACTGCATACTCTGGCGGCAGGCTGCGCGCAGTACCCAGCTTCCCAGCGCGACGATCATCTGGCTCTCTTCGGCCAGCGGAATCAGTCGCGCGGGCGAGATCATGCCGAGTTCCGGATGCGGGAACCGCAGCAACGCCTCGAACCCCGCCAGCTCGGCAGCCGGCCCATACTGCGGCTGGTAATACAGCTCGAAGCCACCATGCTCGAGCGCGCCCTGCATTGCCTCTTCAAGCGCCCGCCGCTCGCTCAACGCCTGGTCCAGCTCCGCGGAGAACGTCCGCACCCCGTGGCTTCCGAACTTCGCCTCGTACATCGCCATATCCGCGTTGCGCTGCAACTGGTTTGCCGCAACTCCGTCTTCCGGATACATCGAGATCCCAATGCTTGCCGCGGTGTTCAGCATCAGACCCTGGAACTCGATCGGCAACGCCAGCTCGCGTAGCAGCTCCCCCGCAATCCGCTCCGCGGAGTCCCGGTGTCCCACCTGCTCCAGCACGGCCATAAACTCGTCTCCGCCCATCCGCGCGATCGTGTCGCACTCCCGGAAGCGGCTGGAAAGCCGCCGCGCCACCTCCTTCAGAACCGCATCGCCCGCCTCGTGCCCATGCACATCGTTCGTCTGCTTGAACTTGTTGAGGTCGATCCAGAGAACCGCCACAGACTTAGCCGCCCTCGAAGCCCGCTTGATCGCCGCCGCAAGCTGCTCTTCGCCCAGCAGGCGATTCGGCAGGCCCGTCAGGCTATCGTGATAGGCATGTCGCCGCAGTTCCTCCTGCAGCCTGTATCGCTCCAGCACCATCGACGCCATCTGCGAGTGCGATTCGAGCAGATCCCAATCCATCCGCGAAGGCTCACGCGGTAACAGCGAGTAGACCGTGAGGGTTCCCATCGGCGTGCCATCCGCACGCAGGATCGGCGTCGACCAGAGCGAGTGAATGCCATACGCGTAGAGCAGCTGCGGCCACGGCTTCCGCTCGCCCGCCAGACTCGCCAGCACCTGCGGTCGCTGCTCGCGCAGAGCCACCGCCTCCGGTGCGTCCGTCATGCTCACCGCAAGCTCATTCAGCTTGTGCAGCAGCTTCTGAGGTAGACCGCTCGAAGCCTCCATCCGGAGCGTTCCCGCACCCGCCAGATGCAAGGCACATCCCAGCGTTGAACGCTCGCGCGCCACCACATCCACCAGTGCCTGCAAGACCTCACGCGACGCCACCTCGCGCATCAGCATCTCGAGAATGCGATTGCGCCCCTCGTTCAGCTGCTCCGCGCGCACCCGCTCGGAGACCTCCAGCTGCAGCTCCGCTGTCCGCTCCTCAATCCTCTGTTCCAACGCCGCACGCTCTCGCCGCAACTCCCCTTCCATGCTCTCCCGGCGCTGGGACTGCCGGCGCGCATCGCGCTTCAACACGTTGATGCAAAGCACCGCCGCCAGCAGAAACACGGGAGTCAGAAAGATCGAAGCCTGCACCCAGAGATAAGCCTGCTTCGTCCGATTCACCTGCCGGTGATAGTTTGCCTCGACCGCGATCGTCCTGGTTCGCCACGTCTTCAGACTCGTCTTCGCCTGCTCCAACACGGTCGCAAACCTCGCCGCATCGTCGGCGTTTGCAACAAGCGCGCGAAACGTCTCGCCCATCGCCTTCGCCGCCTGCAGATCCTCCGGCGCGGCCACGACATTTTCCTGCGAAAGCCGGTCCAGTAACGCACTCAGATGCTCCGCACTCACCCGGCGCGTCGCGGCATCTTCCAGGTGGGCATCCTCCATCGCCTGTGCCGCGGTCAGCTCATCCCGCAGCTCGTCCAATCGCTCGTGGTAGTGGATCACCGCCCCATGGTCATCCAGAACTCGCGTATCCAACTGCCGCAGGGAGCGCGAAGCCACCCCCGCAACCCCCGCAACAGCAAGCTGCAACAGAATCAACACCACCAAAATGCGGCTGTAAAACCTGGACTCAGGGCCCAACTCCGAACCAAACTTCTCCACAGCAATAACTCCCACCGCGTACAAACCATACGTGCGCCGTTTCATGGGTCGCTTCGACTTCAACAGCAGCCGAAACGTAGCGAACTTCCCTTAAGCCTCCATCGACACGTATCTACCATCTCTGCTCGCTGTGCCAACATTCCTAGCATCGAACATCCCGCCCCAAAGTGGAACTCCCAGTACGTTGTACGAACCAGGCCGCCCCACTCACCGCTTTTCTCTCGTTCCTCCCCAATCTGCGGTACCATTCCCCTCAACGTGCATACCCCGGCTCTCCTCGTCTTCCTCTTCTTCTTTGCCTTCGTCACCATCGCCGGCTTCTGGGCCGCACGCTGGCGTCGCCCGCTCGCCGGCATGCATTCGCTTGAAGAATGGGGTCTCGCCGGCCGCTCCTTCGGCACCTGGATCTCCTGGTTCCTCATCGGCGGAGACACCTACACCGCCTACACCGTCATCGCAGTCCCCGCCGCACTCTACGGAGCCGGTGCCAATGGCTTCTTCGCCCTGCCCTACGCCATCATCGCCTATCCGTACATGATGCTCTGCCTGCCGCGCCTTTGGACCATCTGCCACCGCCACGGCTACATCACCTTCGCAGACTTCGTCGCCGGCCGCTACAACTGCCGCCCGCTCACACTTGCCATCGCCTTCACCGGCATCCTGGCGCTCATGCCCTACATCGCGCTCCAGCTCGTCGGCATCAAGGTCGTCATCGCGGCCTTCGGCATCCAGGGCGAGTGGCCCCTCGTCCTCGCCTTCGTCATCCTCTCCGCCTACACCTGGCAATCCGGCCTGCGCGCTCCCGCCGTCATCGCCATCGTCAAGGACGTGATGCTCTACATCATGGTCATCGCCGCCATCGTATGGCTCCCTATCAAGCTCGGCGGCTACGCCCGCATCTTTTCCCTGGCTAACGAGGCGTTGGGCGCTCATAACGCCTCCATCCATCTCGCCCGCGGGCAGTTCCTCGGCTACTCCACCCTGGCCATCGGCTCCGCCATCGCGCTCATGCTCTACCCGCATACTGCGACGGCCGTCCTCAGCGCAAAATCCGCCAACACCGTCCGCCGCAACGCCGCCATGCTCCCCGCATACAGCTTCCTCCTCGGCCTGATCGCGCTGCTTGGCTACGCTGCTCTCGCCGACCACATCGTGGTCGACAAAACCGCCACCAGCTCCATCGTTCCCCTGCTCTTCCTCAAGGAGTTCGCCCCCTCCTTCGCCGGCTTTTGCCTGGCTGCCATCGCCGTCGGCGCGCTCGTGCCCGCAGCCATCATGTCCATCGCCGCCTCCAACCTGTTCACGCGCAACATCTGGGGAGAGCTCGCCCGCACGAAAATGACTCCGCACCAGGAGTCCAACATGGCAAAGACCGTCTCGCTCCTCGTCAAGTTCGGCGCGCTCGTCTTCGTCCTGAAGCTCCAGACCGCCCTCGCGATCCAGATGCAGCTCCTCGGGGGCATCTGGATCGCCCAGCTCTTCCCTGCGGTCATCCTCGGAGCCTTCTCGCGCTTCTTCCACCCCTACGCGCTCTTCGCCGGCTGGGCCGCCGGCATGGCCTCCGGCACCTGGATGGCCTGGTCCCTCAACCTCAAATCCAGCATCTACCCTATTCCCCACGTCGGAGGCATGTACGCCGCCGTCCCGGCCCTCGTCCTCAACCTCGCCCTCGCCGTCCTCCTCAGCCCACTCCTAAGCCGAATCCCATTCCGCGACACCACCGACCCTGCAGCCTACGTCGGCTAACCCACAAGCAACCACCTCAAGCTCCAAGCTTGAAGCTATTAAGCTGTCAGCTCACGAAAAATAAACCGCGCCTTTCCGCGTCTTTCTCCGCGCTCTCTGCGCGAGGCTGTTCGCCGTTCCGATCACCTAAAATTCCACCCAATACCGAATCCCAAAAATCCCGCATCTCACCACCCGTAAGCAAGGCGAGGAACTTTCAGACATGAACGCAAACCCTCTCATGGACTTCATCGAGCAGAAGCTTGCGCAACCCGTCGAAGATCAAACCTATGAGCACGTCGGCCAGAAGGACATCGCCAAAGGCCTCGTCGCCGGCATGATCGGCGGCCTCGTCGCCACCGCCGCCAAGTCCGTCGCGGAGCGCATCTACCCGCCGCGCACCCACGGCGAACCCGAGCCGCCCGAGGTTCTCGCCGAGAAGGTCGCCGGCCACGAACTCTCCGGCGTCACCAAAACCCTCGCCGCCGAGTCCATCCACTGGACCTTCGGCGCGGCCGCCGGCGCAGCTTACGGCGCGCTGGCCGAGTTCTACCCCAACGCCACCAGCCGCAACGGCGCCAGCTTCGGTATGACGCTGATGGCCCTGACGCATGAAGGCGCGCTCCCGGCAATCGGCCTCGCGGCCCAACCCGAAGACCAGACCACACGCGAGAAATCGTCCGAGATGGTCACCCATGTCCTCTTCGGCGTCGTCACAGAGACTGTCCGCCGCCTCGTCCGCAGCCGCCTGTAACTGGAACACTTTGCTCTCGACTCGTCTTCACTCTTTACTCGCGAACACCCGCACCCATCCAACCATCACCCGATGAATCCGTGCCCCATTCATCGCGCACCTGCGATGAGTGGGACCCCGGGCATCCGATTCGAAACCCGCTTCACCCCCGCCGCAAAACTGTCTTCCAAAGCAGCGCCACATCCTCACCATCCGGCACCAGCCGCGGGAGCTTCTGCTTCAAGGCCAACGGCACTGCCACCAGCAATAGAGTCAGGCGCGTAGCTGTCGAACCGAGCAGCGCCAGCGCGGCGCCTGAGACGCCAAACCGCGGGATGAACACGAACATCAGCGGGATAGCAAGCGCCAGCCCGCACCCCTGCAGGATCGAGACCGTTCCCGGACGCCCCGCTGCCAGGAATGCCTGCGTGACGATCACCACGGCTCCCTGCAGCACCACCTCGATCAGCAGAATGCGCAGGGTCGGTACCGCAATCAAAAATGAGCTTCCGTACAGCAAGCGCACCAGCAAAGGCCCCAACAAGGCTGCGATTACAGCAGCCGTCCCAGTCACCAGCGTGCTCACCCGCACTGCCTTGCCCACCATCAGTAGGATCTCTCGCTCGCTCCGCCCCGCAGCCTTCGGGAACAGCACCATCACCACCGCACCCTGGAACATCAGCAACGCCCGCGAAAGCGATAAGACCACGTTGTACGCGCCCATGCTTGAAGCGGCCAGCAACCCGACCACCAGCACCGAATCCATGTACAGGCTGAGCGTTCCCAGCAGGTCGAGCGGCGCCGACCGCACTCCGTACCCCAGTATCATTCGTACCGCGCTCAGCCGCGGCCGCACCCTCACCCCCGGGCGCTGCCGCCACAGCATCACCAGGATGGTCAACGCGGTCGGCACGATCGCCGCAGCGTAACAAGCGGCCGCCGATACCGGGTTCATCCGGTGCATCGCCAAAACCGTTAGCAATCCTGCAAGCGTCGCCACGGGGATCATGATCTGCACGACGTTCGAAGACGAAAACAGCTCCAGCGCCTCGAGCGCCGCCTGGCCCGTAATCTGCACCGCCCAAAGCGGCACCGTGATCAGAAGCAATTGCGCAAACCGCACCACCCCGGCAGGGTAGTGATGCAGCCAATGCGGCAGCACAAACACCCCAACCACGGCCGCCAAAGCGCCCAGAACTGTCACCAGCGCAAGCGCACTGGCAATCAGCTCGCCTCGCCGTTCCTGGTGCTTGCGCAGGTGGTAGATCAGCGAGCTCGGCGTACCCAGCGCGGTCGCGTTCGCCAGGAACAACGGCCAAAGCGTCATCGCAGCCAGCTCGCCGCGCCCCGTGGGATGAAGCGCCCGCGCCGTCAAGATGCCGGTCGCCATGTTAATCGCTGTAATCCCGAACCGGTTCACAATCGAGTGCGCTACAGAACGGATTCCAGAACGGATTCCAGAACGCTTGCCGGAGGGATCCATCCCCCCTACAGCCGCAAGTCCGTCCGCGTGCTCGTCCTTCGATTCCAACGCGCTGTTCATGAGCAATCGCCGATCTACCCGATGGTAGCAGCCGCTACAGCCTCGTCTACAAACCGCCGAATCCGCTCCCGGAAGATCGCCGCATCGAACCCCGCCGCATGGCTGCGAATCGCCGCCGCATCCCATGCCATGCCTTCCGCACGCAGCATCGCCGCTGCCAGCGACTCCGCAGTCGGCTCGTCGAAGAACACGCCGTTCACCCCTTCGACAATCGTCTCCGTCGCTCCGCCGCCGCGAAACGCGACTACCGGGCGCCCTGCCGCATTTACCTCCAGCGGCGTCATCCCAAAATCCTCTTCCCCCGGAAAGATCAACCCGCGCGTCCGCCGCGCATAGTCTGCCACCACCGCATCCGGCGCCCGCCCCAGGAACCGTATCCGCGAGTCTCCACCCGCCAGCTCTTCCAGGCGCGCCCGATCCGGCCCATCGCCGATAACCACGAGTTCCCGCCCCAGCGCACGCGCGGCCAGCACCGCCAGGTCGAACCGTTTATACGGCACCAGCCGCGAGAGCACCAGGTAGAACTCCTCGTGCGCATCGCCCTCATGCCCCGCCAGCGGCGCAAACCTGCTCGTATCGATCGGCGGCGGAATCACCGCAGCCTCAACTCCAAATGCCTCCTTCAACCGCCGCGCCACCACGCCGGAGTTTGCGACGTAGACATCCGGCTGCCGCGCCGCCTTCATCTCCCAGCGCTTCAGCCACTTCAACGGCAGCGCCAGCAGCGCTGTCTTCAACGCGGAGTTACCCTCCCTCGCCAGGTAGTCGTTCGTTCGCCACACCCAGCGCATCGGGGTATGGCAGTAGCAGACATGCACCGCCGCCCGGCCGCCGCGACGCCTGCGCACGCCCTTGGCATACCCAAAGCAGCTCGACACGATCACGTCATACTCCGTCAGGTCCACTCCGTCGACAGCAAACGGATACAGCAGGAAGTAGGCCCGAAACAGCTTCGCCGGCTTCGGCAAAACCTTCATCCACGTGTCTACAATTCCCGCACCCCGCAGATAGGGCGTCAGGATCTCCGGCGCCGACAAGGTCGAGTGCAGCGCCACCGGCTCGCGTTCGGCCAGCGCGCGATGCAGTTCTTCCGCCACCCGCTCCGCACCACCCATCTGGCAGAAGTTGTCGTGAAACACCGCGACCTTCGTCCCTGCATCAGCCATCCAGCCGCCCCTCGAAGATCCCGTCATACAACGTGTTCAACCCCGCGCCAAACGCCTCCAGCGTAAACCGCGGCAGCACCTCGGCAGACGCCCGCTGCGCCATCGCTTCCATCCGCCCCGGATCTCGCAGCACGCCCAGCATCGCCTCGGTCAGAGGTCCAGCCCCACCGCTTGGCGACGGCACCAGAAATCCACTCACCTGGTCCTCGATGATCTCCGGGATACCGCCAACCCGCGTCGCGATCACCGGCGTACCCGAAGCCATCGCCTCCAGAATCACCAGGCCGAACGGCTCGGCGAACGGGTTCAGAACCAGCAGATCGGCGCCTCGCAGTACCGCTCCAACGTCCTGCCGCGGCCCGGCAAGCGTCACCCGTTGCTCCAACCCCAGCACCCGAATCTTCTCCTTCAACGCCGCCTCGTACGAGTGGTCGTAGTCGAAGATGGGCGCGCCGACCAGCGCCAGCTTCACCCTCGCATCGGCCGCGGCAACCGGCGCAAAGGAGTCGATCATCTCGAGCAGCCCCTTGCGCGGATGAAGAATTCCAACTGCGACAAACAAGACGTCTTCCGGCTCCGCCCGCAGCTCCCGCCGAGATCCCATCGCCGCCTCGTCCCGCGGACTCGTCTTTCGCGGAAACCGCCCCACGTCGATCGCGTTATGCAGCACCCGTACGCGTTTCGCCAGCTTCACAGAGCTGCCCGCAAAGACCTGCGCCGTCGCCTCGCTCACCGCGACAAATGACGTCCGCCGCGAACCTTCCGCCAGCCGCCGTATCGCGGCGCTGATCGCATGACGCGGCAGATCGTCCTGCACATGCCACAGGATCTTTACCCTCATTCCTGTAGTCGCCAGCGTCGCCACCAGCCCGGCCCGCACGGAGTTCGCGTGAACCAGGTCGGGTGCCGCTCGCCGGATCGTCTCCCGCAAAGCCCCGATCGCGCCCACAGCCGAGCGGACATAACGCGCCAGCATCATCGGGTTCGAGGTAAACCTGGCCTTCAGCGCGGGAACTCCCGCAACCGGCACCCCAGCCTCCTGCAGCAGCACATCCAGGTTGCCGTCACCCTCCACCGGGCAGGCAGCCACCGCCTCAAACCGCGATCGATCCAGCATCCGCAGCATCAGCAGCAACACCCGCTCCGCGCCGCTTACCTGCCGCGTATGGCTGAAGTACAGAATTCTTTGCCTGGTCTTACTTGCCTCCTGCATCAGGAGGCACCGCGGCTCGTCAGCACCGCCGGCAGCGTCTTCAGCAGAATAAGAAAGTCCATCGACAGCGACCAGTTGTCGATGTACTCCAGATCAAGCGCAATCCAGCGGTCGAAGTCCGTGTTCGAACGCCCGCCGATCTGCCACAGGCACGTAACGCCCGGCTTCACGGAAAACCGCCGCATCAACCACGCCTCGGAGAACCGGCCCACATCGCGCATCGGCAGCGGCCTCGGCCCGACCAGGCTCATATCGCCGATCAGTACGTTGAACAACTGCGGCAGCTCATCGAGCGACATCTTGCGAATAAACGCCCCAATCGGCGTAATCCGAGGATCGTTCTTGATCTTGAACGCAGGCCCCGACGTCTCGTTCAGGTGTTCGACCGCGGCCTGCCTGGCCTCCGCATCCACGCACATCGACCGGAACTTCAGCATGGAGAACGTCCGCTTGTTCAGTCCAAAACGCTTCTGCTTGAACAGCATGGGCCCCGGGCTTGTCACCTTCACCGCAATCCCCACGACGATCATCACCGGCAGCAGCACGAGAATCGCGGTCAGCGAAAGCGTCACATCGATCAGCCGCTTCAGCATCAGGCGCGAGTCCATCACCACCACTTCGAGCGACACGCGACCGCTTCCCTCACCCGCCGAGACCCGCCGTTTCGTCACGGCAGTCCCAAAGAAGTCGGTAAAGTATTGCGACTGAACCCCTAGCATCTGGCAGGTCTCGATCGCACTAGCCACGACCTCCCACTGGCTCTTCATCGGCAGCGCGATCACCACCTCGTCGACCACCGTGTGCATCAGGATCTGCTCCAGCCGATCCATTCCACCCAGCATCAAGTTGGCCGGCACAAACCCGCCTTGAGGCTCGGAATCGACGAACCCCACCAGCTCGTAATCCCACTCCGTATGCACTTTAAGCTCTTCCAGCACCTTCTGCGCCCGCTCGCCCGAACCCACGATAATCAGGCTGCGCTTGCGCCGCAAAAACGGCCGCAGCGCGTGGTCGAATCCCAGCAGCATGGCACGAGCCGTCACCATCAGGAGCAGGCTCATCAGCCAGAACAGCCCAACCACGTGCCAGACCACATCCCGGCGGCCCAGCACAACTTCAATCAGCCCCACCACGCCGGCGCACGAGTTCAACCCGATCACGCAACGAAACACGTAATCCTGTACCGAACTCGTTCTCCGCGGCGAGTAAACCCCAACCGTCATCAGCACAATGCGCCACGTACTCACGCAGAACACCGCGACCACAATCTGTCCCAGAGTCACCTTCAACTGCAGCAGGTCGAGGAACGTGCCGTCGCCTTGTCCCTGCCCTAGCACGGGCATAATGACCAGCGCCAGGAACGCTCCGCCCAGCGTGATCAGGTCCAGCGCCTGGCACAGCCCGCTGCTGACCACGCGCAGACGGCGTGGCGTCCAGCCTCGCGCCAGCGGCAGCGTCGCGCTCGCGGGGGATCGAAGGCGCTCACTCGCAACGCTCTTCTCGATGGCTGGTTGGGGAGTTACCACATCATCCGTCACGTGTCGATCTCCGGCCTAGCGCAAGTCCGCAATAGGATCGAAATAAACAGAAAGGTTCGTCAGCTTTAAAAAGCGTCCTACGTTCTCCAGCTTGTTTCTCGGAACCAGAATCATGTCGCCCGGCTGCAGCAGAAGATCCCGACTTAGATCTCCCGTCCGCTTCAACCCCTTCAAGTTCAGCAGGTGAACCTCGGCAAGATCACCGTCCACCTTGCGAAACAGGTACACGTCGCTCTGCTGCGCCGAGGCCTCAAACCCGCCGGCCAGCAGAATCGCCTGCATCGCCGTCGTCTTTTCGTAGAAATCCAGCTTGCCCGGATGGGGCACCTCGCCCGCAACCACCACGTAAGGCCGTTCGAACTCCTTGAGCGTTACCGTAACCTCCGGCCGCTTCAGCTGCACGCTCGCCTTCTGCACCACCAGCGCCTTCACCGCGTCCAGCGTCATGCCCGCCACGTGTAGGTCGCCCACCAGCGGCAGCGTTAGAAAACCATCCGGCTGAATCATCGCCGTCTGGTCGAACTCAGGGGTCAACCGGTAGTTGATGGTCACCGTGTCGCCGGACCGCAGCGCATACCGCGCTTGGGCGTCGCCAGCCAACGCAACCGGCTGAGACTGCACCGGCTGTACAGGCACCTGCGCGCTGCTCTGCGCACGCCCTGAGGTCACGATCAACGCGGCAAGGGCAATCAACCCACAAAGATGTCGCACAACTCGAAACCCAAACCGATGCACTCTCAAACCCTCCGGTAGATCCACTCCGGAATCACATACCTGCGCTTGTTCAGCACGTGCCCCAGCAACCGGCCGCGGGCAAACTCTATGGTTTTTTCGGCGTTGAGGACCTGATCCCGGCGAGTTCGGTCGGCCTCCACTACGAGAATAACCCCATCCGCAAACGGCGCCACCGAAAGTACGTCATTGCTCTCCCGCAGCGCCGGGCAATCCACAAACGCATAGTCAAACCAACCCCGCAGCGCCTCGATCACATCGCGCCGGTACTCCCAAGAACTCTCCCAAAGCGAACCGCGCGCACCCGCGCCGGTGCCTGCAGCCGAACCCAGCTCATACACCGCCGCGCCGCCGTCGGTCGAGAGCCGCCGGCACAGACCCTGCACCTCCGCGACCGCAACCCGCAATCCGCGCAGGCTCTCCGACGAGACCACCAGGCTTCTGCCCTCGCCATACCGCGCCAGACCACCTACCAGCGCGTCGATCGTATGCGTCACGCCTTCGCCGGAGTTGGCCGAGGTAAACGCGACCACCAGCCCCGCGCCCGTGCCGCGCTCTTCGAGCGCCGTCTGCCGCAGCCGCTGGAATACCGTGTACAGCATACCCTCGTACGCCGGGATCATTCCCGTCTGGCCGCCCGGCGATCTTCCGGCGCTACTGTGGGTCGTCGTCATCCTTGCCCGGTTCCTCTCCTGATCTAGCCAATCGCTCTGCGTCAATCGTTCTGCGCCAATCGATCTGCGCCAATCGTCCTACGCCCACTGCAGCTACTTCGTCCCGGTCGTGTCTACCGTGTACGTTACGTAAGTCGTGCGCCGGTCGCGATCGAGCCGCGTCTCAGGCCGGCGCAGCGCAGCGCGCTGCGAGGGGCTCAGCATCGATCGCACCGGATTCTCGTTGCCACCGTGCAGCGACCCGCGATGCCGGGGCTCGGCCGCCGGCTCCACCGGCTCAACCACCGGCAGCTCCGGCTGCGGCTCCCGCACCGGCTCAGCCGCAGCAGCCACCCACGCGGGCTCCACTCGCTGCGGCTCACTCTCCGTCGTCACCAACTCGTAGACCGGCTTGAACGCCGGCTTCGCCGCACGTTCGGGGCGCATCGGCGCCACCGGGTGTGCCAGCGGATCACGTGCAAGCTCTGCCGCAGAGATCCGAGACGCCAACTCCACTTCCGCCGCGAACGTGGGCGCAGGAGCCGGCGCGCCAAACGATGCTTGCGAGGACGCTGGCATCGGCGCAAGAGAAGCCGTCGGCGCAACAGGAGTTGTTGGTGCGGAAGCAATCACGGGAGACGGCGCAGGAGACGGCCACGGCGTCGGCATCACCGCCACCGGCCGTGCCACCCTGCGCAAAAGACCGGGCCCAGCAACCAACTGTTCATAACTCAAAACCGCCGCGCGCCGCCGCGCCAACGACGGACGCGTCGCAGCTCTCTCCGCTTCGTATCCGCGCTCCTGTTCGAGATTCTGGCTCCCGAACCTCTGCAATCGAATAGCACTCGTCATCGCGATCTCACCTCGCTCCCTTCCATCACGCCCGGAACGCTGCTAACCCGTTCCCCCGCGCGCCCGGTCTTGCCTTCCGACCGTCCAAACCCCTGCTCCACCATCGGAACCGTCGCCAGTACCGGTGCCTTCGAGACCGCCTCCAGCTCCCACGGCGAGGCGATCGTATCGCGGCCCACCTCGGCGAAGAACACCGCGCACCCGCCCAGAAACACCCCGGTAAACACTCCCAGCACCAGGCTGATGCCGTAATGCGGGCTATGCTTCTTGGCCGAGTACGTCGGCCGCTCCGCCACCGCCACATTCACCAGCTGCTGCTGGTCCATCGCATCCGCGATGCCGGCCTCGTTCTTCTTCTGCGTATACAGATCGAAGTTGTTCTGAAGCTCGGCCACCCGCGACTGCAGCGTCGTAAACTGTACCGTCGAACCTTCCACCTGGTTCAACTGCTGTTGCAGCCGGTCGCGCTGGCTCGTCAGGTCCGCCAGCCGACCCTCTGCCGCCGCCAAATCCGCCGTGCTGGTCGAAAGCTGTTCCTTCACCTGCAGAGATACCGGGTTGATGTCCGTCGTCGATGCCTGCCCATTCGAGTTGCGCGCATCCTGCAGCGCCTTCTGCGTGTCGGCTATCTGGCGGTTTACCTCCACCACCAGCGGGTCCGAGTCCTGGTAGCGCGTCATCAACTCGGTGCGCTTGTTCACATAATTCGTCAGGATCGCCGTTAACTGCTGCACCGCCTCCAAGTTCGGCAGTGACTGCAGCATCGTCGTATGGCGCTCCGGGACATCCCTCAGCTGGCGCCGGTCGCTTGCAACCCGGCTATTCGCCTCGGTCACCTGCACCTGCGCCGTGCGAATCGCGTCCTCAAGCGCATTCAGCTGCCCTTCCAGCGTCGCCTCGCGCGTCGGCAGCGAGACCAGCCCGTTGCTTTGCTGGAACGCCGCTAACTGCTGCTGCGCCTTGTCCAGCTCGTTCTTGTACCGCGCCGCCTCCGACGAGAAGAAGTCGGACGTCCCGGTCGACCGCTCCAGGTCGCTCTGCTTGGCCAGGAACGCCGCCATCAACCGGGCCAGCGCCTCCTGCGCCGCGCGCGGATCTTTCGTCACATACGCTACGCGGATTACGTTGGACTTCTTCAGCGCCTCGACCGTCAGATGCGTCTCAAACTTCCCCACCGCCTGATCGTGCGCCTTCACCTCGGCGTCGCTGCGCGCGCTCAACGGCTTATCCTGCCAGTCAGGATCGACCACCACGTCGGCGATGTCGCGGCTCTTCAGCACATCCATCTCGGAGCCGACCCGCTCTTCGGTCACCTCCGTCTGCATGATCTGACCGTTCGAACGCTCGGGCGTAATCAGGTAGTCCGGCCGGGCGTTCCGCACCAGGATCTCCATCTCCGACTCGTAGGTGCGCGGCGTCAGCAACGTCACGATCGCCGTCAGTGCAATCACCGCCCAGAAGGTCGTCCAAAACACGCCGCTGTGGCGAAACACGGCTTCGAGAACAGCCCGGGCCGTCGAGTTCCCGGCCACCGAAGGATCACCTGTTTGAGTCGCTTCGTAGCTCAACGAACGTATTTACTCCTTGGCCCCGTGGCTTGCAGCCATCCACTCATGCTGCCAGTTTGAATGCAAGTTAACCGTCATCTTAGCAGCGCGGCACCTTACCCGGCATGGTTCCTTCGGGTGACGGCTTGCGCCCCATCCACATAGTTTCACCCGGCGCGAAGAACTTCTCGCGTAAATTGGACATCCTACGGGGAATCGAGGAAGGTGCGCGCAAATCGCCGTCCCAAGACCCTCTATCTCCCACATGAGGCATCGCTCGTTGAATCATCGCTCGTTGAATCGTAGTGCAAACCAGGATTTTCAAAGCTTCTTCATGGGCGGGTTCGAGTGCGCCACGCACCGCCGTCGCGACAACCGGCAGATCGACGTCCTCACCTCCACGCAGCACGCCAGCCGCGCCGCCGAAGACTACAGCCTCCTCGCCCAGGCCGGCATTCGCACCGTCCGCGACGGCCTGCGCTGGCACCTGGTCGAACAGACACCCGGCGTCTACGACTGGTCCAGCTTCCTGCCCATGCTCGACGCGGCCACCGAAACCGGCACGCAGGTCCTCTGGGACCTTTGCCACTGGGGCGTTCCGGCCGGCCTCGACATCTTCGCCGACGAGTTCGTCACCCGCTTCGCCGCCTTCGCCGCCGCAGCCGCACGCATCGTGCTCGATCGCACCGGCGGCCCGTCCGGCCCGATCCCCTTCTACTGCCCGGTCAACGAGATCAGCTTCTGGGCCTGGGTCGGCGGCGACGTCAAAGCCTTCGCCCCGCACCGCGAAGGCCAGGGTCCCGCGCTCAAGCGCCAGCTCGTCCGCGCCTCCGTAGCCGCCATCGAAGCCGTCCGCGCCGTCGATCCGCGCGCCCGCTTCCTCCAGGCCGAGCCCATCATCAACATCGTCCCCAATCACAAGGACATCAAGCGCCACCCGCACATCGTCGAAGACACCCGCCGCCACACCGCCGCGCAGTACGAAGCCTGGGACATGATTCGCGGCGACCGCGACGAAGATCTCGGCGGCTCGCCCGAGTGCCTCGACATCATCGGCGTCAACTACTACTGGAATAACCAGTGGATCCACGGCGGCGACCGCACCCCTCCCGGACACGAAGATCATCGCCCCCTGCACGTCATGCTCGAAGACCTCTGGCACCGCTACGGCCGGCCGATCGTCATCACAGAAACCGGTGCAGAAGCCGCTGCAGCCGTCGGCTGGCTCGGCTATATCGCGGCGGAAGTCCGCCAGGCGCAGCGCAACGGTGTCGAAATGCTCGGAATCTGCATCTATCCGGTTATGGACTATCCCGGGCTGGGACGACGAACGCCACTGTCCCTGCGGGCTGATCGAAGTCGCTGACAGACTGGGGCGAACGAGCCGTCTGCGCAGCGACATGGCCGCCGAGCTCAAGGCTGCAGGCCACGATAACGCAGCCGACCGACGCACGCGTGGAAGACACGGAAGTCCCTTCAGCGAACGCTAACGATAGTCGCCATTGTGGCACGATCGCAACAACCCAGCACGTCCAACCCCGAGCGCTCTTGCGAGCGGCAGGAGAATCACGCACATGGCGGAGCTGATCGACGAACAAGCAACGATCAAGGAGCGCAGAACAGCTCGCAGAGCACCACTTACGAGGCCGCTGACTCCGAGCGTTTGCTGCGCGCGCGCAAGCGCTGGCGGATGAGCTTGCACAGCCGGCCCAATCTGGGCCTCACCACCGCTCCCCGAGCGCGAGCTGAAACGCTTCGCCGAACTCGGCATGCTGACCGCGCCGCTTCCCGTGAATCGCGCTCGGCGGGCTCGGGTCTCGGCCTGGAAGCCCGGCACCCACCATCGCGATGCTGCGCCTGCTGGCCATCGCCGGCGGCGCTGACCTGGCCACTCGGGCGCATCCTACGAAGGCCACGTCAACGGCATTGCTGCTGGTGCAACCGCTACGGCACCCCGTCGAGCAGCAGGAGCGCCTGGCGGAAGACTGTCCAACGCGCCGGCATGCTCTCCGGGCGTCTGGAACACGGGTTCGGCGGACAAGCTGCCTCTGCGGCTACAGGAAACCTCCAGCCAAGCGGCTTCACGCTTCGAAGGCATCAAGACCTTTGCCACGGGCTGCGGCCTTACGTGCAGCGTCCCATCGTCACCGCAGAGACTCGGAAGGGGACCACCGCAACGGCTGGCAGATGACGCTGCCCCGCATGGACGACCGCTCACCTCGCTCGACCGCAGCTTCTGGCACCCGCTCGGCATGGAAAGCTCCGAGTCTTTCCAGATCGACTTCACCGGCGCCACCATCTCGGCTTGCAGGACCTCATCGGCAATCCCGGCGACTTCTACCGCGACCCCATGTTCTACGGCGGCACCATCCGCTTTGCCGCCGTCCAGGCCGGCGCCGTTCTGCGTCTGCACGCCATGTTCGCCCAATGGCTGGAAGAGCGCGGCCGCGCCGATGATCCCTACCAGACTTGCACGCGGCTCGGCGACATCGCCATCTCCGCCCAGGAAGCCGTGCTGTGGATTGAACGAGCCGCCGCCGTGGCCGACCAAAGCTTCTATGCCCCGAAGACAAGGCCGGCATCGAGCGCATGCATGAGTGCGCCGACATGACGCGCACCGCGATTGCTGCGCATCGCCACGTCGCGTCATGCAGCTCGTCACCGAAGGCGTTGGCGCCCACGGCCTGCTGCAGCCGTTCCGTTTCGAGCGCGTCCTGCGCGACCTGACCATGTACCTGCGGCAGCCAGCGCCGGACTACGTGGTGGCCACCGTCGGACGTTTCTCCGATCAGAAAAAGCGCACGCGCAAACGCAAGGCGGAACCGAGTGGGGATTCTGGTCCGACGAACACCCGCATCGAGTCGCTGCCGCCAGCGTTACTTCTCCCGCATCTACGAGCGCAAGTCAACGATCCCTGGAGCTTTGAAACCAGCGCCTACGAAAGCGAGAAGTACAACCTCACCCTCGCCATCGCTCCCTCTGCCGAAATATGACCAGAGCGCCATCGAAGTCGGCTGCTCCATCGGCGTTCTCACCGCGCCTCGCCTAGCGCGCACGATGCGATCGCCTGCTCGGTCTCGATGTCTCCGACATCGCACTCAACCAAGCCCGCGAACGCTGTGCGCCACCTCTCGCAGGGTTCGCTTCGAGAAGATGCAGGTCCCGCAGCCAGGCGCCCGACGACTGCTTCGACCTGATCGTCGTCTCAGAGGTCGCCTACTACTGGCAGCGCGCCGACCTGGCCCTCGCCGCCGACGAGCTCGCCGCGCGCCATCTCCCCGGCGGCCACCTCATCCTCGTCCACCTCACCGAGCATGTCCCCGACTACCCGCTCACCGGCGACGAGGTCCACGATTACTGGACTCACCCGCCCCGGAGTGGCGCACCATCCAGGCCGAGCGCCACGACCGCTTCCGCCTCGACGTCCTCGAACGGATCTAGCAACGACTAAGCTGCCCACGCCAGCTTTGGTCATCCAGGCGCCCAGCGCGATCAAGCGTACGCAGTACCGCCCGTCCGGCGTCAGGACGCACTTGCAGTTGATCTACCCAACCATCTCCCGCAGCTTCTCAATGACCACCGAAATCTCCGCGTGCCGTCGCGGCTCACCCGGCAACCCTCGAAACATCTCCTCAATCAGCGCATTGCAATCCAGCAACTCCAAAAACCGCGGCACCGGCAAACCCTGCGCCCCAAGAGACGCGAGCCGCTCCCGCCAATGCTCCGGGTAAGCCTCTAACCGCTGCACATCCAGCCGCCGCAACCCCGCCAGCGTAGCAAACCGGTGCGCCAGCCACTCCGCCGAATCCACCACCTGCGGCAACCCGCGTTCGGCCTCATCGCGCCAATGCCGAAGCTGCCCCGACAACCCCACCTCCGCGCGCCCATCCAGCCGCGCCGAGGTGGTGATCCTCACCTCCGGCGCATGACGAATCTTCGCCCCAACCTTCCGCAGCGCGTCCACAAACGCCACATCCTCAAGCGGCTTCACCGGCGGCAATCCCCCGCTGCGCCGGTAAACCTCCGGCGTACACGCCAGCGACGCCCCGAAGTGATGCAAATGCCGCGGCCACGGATCGTTCGGATCGGGATCAAGCATCGCCTCCAGCCGCGCCACCAGCCCCTGGTACTCGCGGTCGCGCTCGTAAGCCAGCCGCACGCCCGGCTCCAGCGCCTCGCGATCCTCCGCCAGCAGCTCGATGCGGCCGCCCACCACCTCCGCCCCGGCCGCAATCTCCGCAAGATTCCGCGCAACCCAATCGTCCGCCACCAACGTATCCGCGTCCGTCGAAAGAATCGCCCCGCACTCGGTCCCCAACCACTCCAGCCGCTCGCACGCCAGGTCCATCAACCGCCGCCGCGCCGTACCTACGTGCGCCTCATCCGCAGCAAGCTCGCACTCCATTACGTGCAGCCGAAAGCCCGCATGATCCGCGGCATACTTCTCAGCCACCGCCGCGCTTCGGTCGGTGCAATTATTCAGCAGCAGCAAAACCTCATACGTATCCCAGTCGAGCGCCAGCCCACCGAGCCCCACCTGCAGCCGCAGCGCATCGAGCGTCGCCGCCAACCTTGCCTCTTCATTGCGCGCCGGAACTACCACCACGGCCTGGCACGCAGCGGCCGGTACCTCCAGCGTCCCCACCTCTGCCGCAAGCGCAACCGACGGACTCATGCAGGCAGCGGCTCCTTCTCCTCGTCGCGCTGCCTGGTCGAAAGCTTCTCACGCGCCGCAATCTTCAGCCATGCCTCGTTCGCCCACATCCGCTCCGCCCCGTGGTACCGGTGCGAGAAGTTCGCGATCGAATCCGCCAGCTCCGCATCGATCTGGCTCTCATACCCCAGAGCGATCCGCCGCTTGAACTCCGTAGGCCGCGTATGCGTGCCATGGCACTGCACCGGGTAAAGCGCCTCATGCAACCGCGTGCTCGCGTCTTCGCGAAAGCGCGACAGATCGATCCGCACCCCATCCCGCATGGCATACGGCAGCTCTTCGTAAAACGCGCAAGGCACCTTCGTCGACATCTCAAGCGACGCATCACGCGCCGTCCGGTGGTCCACATGGTGTCCCAACCCCAACGGCAGCACCAGCGCCACATCGTCTCCGTGCAGCAGCTTCGCCAGTCCCGCCTCGATCTGCGGAATCGCCGGATCATCTGCGACCACATCCATGTCGCAAACAATCGAGGCGTCGCATTTCAGTCGAATTGGCGCATCCACTACGTCCAGGTCGACCATCTTTATTCCGCCACCCACTGCCGCAAGAAACTTTTCGTCCTCGCGCTTGCGCAGGGCTGAAACGTAGTCTAGCCGTCCGCCTTCGGGCTTCGTCTCCGCATCAGAGTACGGCGCGTACAACGACCGCGTGAACACGTTCAAAAGCGTCACCGAATGGCCCGCGGAAAGCCAGTGGCCAATCGAAAGTGACAAAGAAAAGGCAGCATCGTCCCGGTGCGGCGAGAGCACGACAATCTTCAAAAGGTGGTTCCAGTCCAGCCGAATTCGCCGACGACGAGCCCTTGCTGACCATAGGCTACGTCGCGGCAGTCTCCTTGGATGCATCCCGGATGCCCCGTGGTTGCGGCCGCAACCGATCTGCCTGAAACCCAACGTTAACACGATCTGCCTGCATCACACTCCCGACAACAACTACGAAGAACTTCACTCCGAGGCTCGCATTGCAGACTGATCCAAGCTCCAACTCGCCCGCCGCGGGCGCGAACAGCCCCGCCCAAAGCACCCTCACCGGCCAGCCAGACCTCCTCTGCTTCAGCCATCTCCGCTGGCACTTCGTCACGCAGCGCCCACAGCACCTGCTCACCCGCGCGGCGCGCACCCGCCGCGTCTTCTTCTGGGAAGAGCCCTGGTGGGACGCCGACGATAACGGCGACGGAACCCCTACCCTCGAAGTCATGCGCGAAGGCGACAACCTCCTCGTCCTGCGCCCGCATCTCCCCCGCGCCGGCAATGCCGACGAGATGCTGCGCAAGCTCCTCAGCGACTTCATGGAAGACCAGCACATCACCCGCTTCGTCCGCTGGTACTACACCCCCATGATGCTCTCGTTCACCAGCCATCTCGCAGCCGAAGCCACCATCTACGACTGCATGGACGAGCTCTCCGGCTTCCTCTTCGCACCGCCTGAGCTCCAGCAGCGCGAGCAGCAGCTCTTCGCCGCCTCCGACGTCGTTTTCACCGGCGGCATGAGCCTCTACGAGGCCAAGCGCAAGCAACACGCCAACGTCCACGCCTTCCCCAGCTCCATCGATGCGGCTCACTTCGCGCAAGCGAAATCCCTCAAAGATGATGCCCCCGAACAGGCCGCCATCCCGCACCCGCGCGCCGGCTTCTTCGGCGTCCTCGACGAACGTTTCGACCACGCCCTCATGGCGGAAGTCGCACGCTTGCGCCCGAACATCCACTTCATCTTCCTCGGCCCCGTCGTGAAAATTGACCCCGCCATCCTGCCCCAGGCCGAGAACATCCACTACCTCGGCGGCAAATCCTACGCCGAGCTCCCGCAGTATTTAGCTGGCTGGGACGTCGCGCTCATCCCCTTCGCCCTCAACGAATCCACCCGCTTCATCTCGCCCACCAAGACGCCCGAGTACCTCGCCGCCGGCAAACCCGTAGTCTCGACCCCCATTCACGACGTCGTCTCCGGCTACGGCAACCCCGGCCTGGTGGCCATCGCGCACAATGCGGAAGAGTTCGCCGCAGCGCTCGACCAAGCCCTCGAGCCACCCACCCAGGCCTGGCAACAAGCCGTCGCCGTAAAGCTCTCCACCACCTCCTGGGATCGCACCTGGGACGCGATGTCCCAGGAGATCGACCGCGTTCTCAACCCGCGAGCCTCAGCTCAGCACAAGCCGGAACTCGTTAGCGCGTTCCGGCTCGCCTCGCGTCCCGTCCGCACCGGAGCGCTACGACTACCTCGTCGTCGGCGCCGGGCTCGCCGGCGGCGTGCTCGCCGAGCGCCTAGCCCACGGCATGGGCAAGCGCGTCCTCATCATCGATAAGCGCGACCACATCGGCGGCAATACCTTCGACTACCACAACGAAGCCGGCATCCTCATCCACAAGTACGGCCCGCACATCTTCCACACCAACTCCGCGGAGGTCATGCAGTACCTCTCGAAGTTCACCCAGTGGCGCGACTACGAACACCGCGTGCTCGCGTCGGTCGACGGCAAGCTCGTCCCCATCCCCATCAACCTCACCACCCTCGAGCAGCTCTACAACCTTGATCTCGATCCCGCCTCCATGCAGGCGTTCCTCGCCGCGCGCGCCGAGACCAACCGCACTATCCGCACGTCCGAAGACATCGTGCTCAGCCGCGTCGGCCGCGAGCTCTACGAGAAGTTCTTCCGCAACTACACACGCAAGCAGTGGGGACTCGACCCCTCAGAACTCGACTCCTCCGTAGCCGGCCGAATTCCCGTTCGCTTCGACCGCGACGACCGCTACTTCACCGACACCTTCCAGGCCATGCCGCTCGAAGGCTTCACCCGCATGTTCGAGCGCATGCTCGACTCCGACAACATCACCATCAAAACCTCGGTCGAGTTCGCCGACATCGCACGCGCCTACCCCGGCAGCAAAACCATCTTCACCGGCCCGGTCGACGAGTACTTCGGCTTCCGCTACGGTCCGCTGCCCTACCGCTCGCTCGAGTTCAAGCACGAGACCTACAATCAGCAGCGCTTCCAGCCCGCTGCCGTTGTCAACTACCCCAACGACCACGAGTACACCCGCGTCACGGAATTCAAATACCTCACCGGCCAGCAGTCCGAGAAAACCAGCGTCGTCTACGAGTACCCACGCGCTGAAGGCGACCCCTACTACCCCATCCCGCGTCCCGAAAACGCCGCGCTCTACGCCCGCTACAAAGAGCTCGCAGACCGGCGTCCCGACGTCCACTTCGTAGGCCGCCTTGCAACCTACAAGTACTACAACATGGACCAGGTCGTCGCCCAGGCGCTCGTCACCTATCGCAAGATCCTCGGCAACGATCAACCCACCATGCCACTCCCGCTCCCAACCCTAGTCGAAGCCACAACCTAGCCCGCAGCCGCAAGAGAGTCCTCACGCACAGAGCCGGCAGATCAACGCACTTAACCGCGAAAATCTGCTCTCTCCGCGCTCTCTGCGTGAGGCTTTCCTGCCGAACCCGCAAACCTCCCGTACGATTCCCAGCGCAACCGGCTGTCCGAATATCAACTTCATGTTCGGTAATGCAAAGATGTCCCATTTCGAACCTTCACCTCACCAACGGAGAAGCTCCCAAGCGATAAAGCCTCTACAGACTCCGGGCATCGAAGCTTAGAGTGAATGGATTACGAATCGAAGGGCAGGACGCACCCTGAATGCATAAGCAGGATCGCAGCGCAGTCATCGTAGGAGCAGGACCCGGGGGACTCGCAGCCGCGCTCCTCCTCGCAAAATCCGGGTTAAAGGTTACCGTGGTCGAGAAGCGTCCCGACGTTGGCGGACGCACCGCAACCATCCACCAGGATGGCTTCCACTTCGACATCGGCCCCACTTTCTTCCTTTACCCCCGCGTACTCAAGGAGATCTTCGCCGCCGCCGGCTACGACCTCAACCGAGAAGTGCCGATGACGCGCCTCGACCCGCAATACCGCCTCGTCTTCGGCGGAAAAGACGGCGGCAGCGGCGGAGAGATCCTCGCCACCCCGAACATCGAGCGCATGGAGCAGCAGATCGCCTCCATCTCCCCCGAAGACGCGAAGCGCTTCCACCACTTCATCACGCACAATCGCAATAAGCTCGAAAAATTCATGCCGTTCCTGCAGACGCCCTTCGAAAGCTGGCGCGACCTCGCCAAGCCGGAGATGATGAAGCTGCTGCCTCTGCTCGCACCCTGGCGCTCGCTCGACGACGACCTGCAAGTCCACTTCAAGGACGAGCGCATCCGCCTCGGCTTCTCGTTCCAATCGAAGTATCTCGGCATGTCCCCGTTCCGCTGCCCCAGCCTGTTCTCGATCCTCTCTTTTCTAGAATACGAGCACGGCGTCTTCCACCCCACCGGCGGCTGCGGCGCCGTCACCCAGGCCATGGCGCGTATCGCCACCGAAATGGGCGTCGAAATCCTCACCGACGAGCCCGTCGAAAAGGTCCTTATCGAACACGGCAAAGCCAGGGGAGTGAAGACCGCCAACCACACCCTGATGGCCGACGCGGTCGTCGTCAACGCGGACTTCGCCAACGCCATGCGCTCGCTCGTACCCAACCGCCAACGCCGCCGTTGGACCGACGACCGCATCGCGAAGAAGAAGTTTTCCTGCTCCACCTTCATGATGTATCTCGGCATCGAAGGCCGCTACGACGACGTCTCGCACCACACCATCTACCTCGCCGACAACTACAAAGAGAACCTCCGCGACATCGAAGAGCGCCACCAGCTCTCCCCTAACCCATCGTTTTACGTCCAGAACGCCTGCGTCACCGATGAGTCGCTCGCGCCGCGCGACCACTCCACCCTCTACGTCCTGCTGCCCGTCACCCACGACACAGGCTCCGTCGACTGGGCCGCCGAAACCCCGCGCTACCGCGCCCTCGCGCTCGAGCAGATGGAGAAGATCGGCATCAAGGATGTCGCCCGCCGCATCCGCACCGAGAAGATCGTGACCCCCGCCGGCTGGGCAGAAGACTTCGGCCTCTTCAAGGGCGCAACCTTCTCCATGGCGCACTCGCTCGACCAGATGCTGCACCTGCGCCCGCACAACCGCTTTGAAGACGTTCGCCAGATGTACCTCGTCGGCGGCGGAACCCATCCTGGCTCCGGCCTCCCGGTCATCTTCGAATCCGCCCGTATCACCTCGCGCCTGCTGCTCGAAGACCTCCAGATTGAGCCCTCGTGGGACACCGGCTCCGCCAACTCCCCACTGGCCGCGCAACTCATCGGAGCCGCATCCTGATATGGTGATCGCCATGCCAGCTCCGGCGCGTCCGCCCGACGCCGAACCCGTCGAGTACCGTACCGCGCGAGCAGCCCAGCAACGCCACGCGCAAAAGCTTTGGGCCGCAACCCCCATCGCCGCGCGCCTTCGTATCATCCGGGCGATCCGCCACGCACTCGCCGGCAGCATCAATGAGATCCTCACCGCCATTCCCGCCGATCTCTCCCGCACTCCCGCTGACACCCTCGCCGCGGAACTCCTGCCGCTGCTCGAAGCCGCCAAGTTCCTTGAGCGGCAGGCGGCAAGCATCCTCGCTCCAAGGAAACTTGGCCGCCGCGGACTTCCCTTCTGGCTCTCCGGCCTGGACGCCGTCATCCATCGCGCGCCGCTTGGCACTATCCTCATCGTCGCGCCCTCGAACTACCCGCTCTTCCTGCCCGGCGTGCAAGCCCTGCAGGCGCTCACCGCCGGCAACGCCGTCGTCTGGAAACCCGGCCGGAACGGCGCCTCCGTCGCACGCGTCTTCGCCAGGACCTGCACCCAGGCCGGCCTTCCCGCTCACCTCCTGCGGATCACCGACGAGTCCATCGAAGCCGTCGCCGACGAGATCGCCCACGCCAACCTGGCGAAGATCATCTTCACCGGCTCCGCGCGCGCCGGCCGCGCCGTCCAGCACCTCGCCGCCGATCACTCCATCCCCGTCATCGCGGAGCTCTCCGGCTGCGACGCCATCATCGCGCTTCCCTCTGCCAACCGCACCCGCCTTGCAGAAGCCATCCTCTTCGGTATGCGTCTCAACGGCTCCGCCACCTGCATGGCGCCGCGCCGCCTCATCCTCGTCGGTGACCACACCGCCCTGCTCGACGACCTCCAGGCGCGCTTCGACTCCGCTCGATCGACCCTCATCTCTGACGCAACGCGCCGCCAACTCCAGTCTCTGCTCGACGATGCCGAACCCCAGGCCCACTACCACGTCGACAACTGGATGAAGCCCATCCTCATCTCCAACGGCAACCCGCGCATGGAGATCGCCCAAACCGACCTCTTCGCCCCCGTCCTCACCGCCCTCCACGCCCGCAGCACCGAAGCCGCTATCGCTCTCATCAACGAGAACCCCTACGCCCTCACCGCAGCGATCTTCGGCAACGTGGCTGAAGCTCAAGCCATCGCGTCCCAACTCGAAGTCGGCACCGTCCTCATCAACGACCTCATCGCTCCCACCGCGGACCCGCGCATCCCCTTCGGCGGCCTGCGCCAGAGCGGCTTCGGCACCACCCGCGGCGCAGAAGGCCTGCTCGAACTCACCACCCCAAAGACCATCACCACGCGCCGCAACAACGAGTCGAAACACTTCCAGCCCACCACCCCAACGCACGAACAACTCTTCCGCGGTGCCATCACCCTCTCGCACGCAGAATCATGGCGCACCCGCTTTGCCGGCCTCAAACAAATCATCACCGCCGCCCGCAAGCTCACCCCACCCGGCAACAAGCTCTAAGCTCAGAGCTATCAAGCTGTCAGCTCTCAAAAACATCGTCTTCGGTTGAGACGATCGACACAAGCAGGAGAACCACCATGAACGTAGGCATCATCGGAAGCGGCCTCGCCGGACTCTCAGCGGCATGCACCCTCGCCGCCCGCGGCCACCGCGTCGAAGTCTTCGAAAAGAACCCCTGGCTCGGCGGCAAAGCCGCCCAGATCAAGGAGCAGGGGTTCCGCTTCGACATGGGCCCGACCATCCTCATCCAGCCCTCGGTCCTCCGCCGCATCTTTGAGGAGGCCGGCCGCAAACTCGAAGACTACATCCCCATGGTTCGCCTCGACCCGCAGTGGCGCTGCTTCTTCGAAGACGGCACCCGCATCGACCTGCGCGACGACAACCAGGCCATGGCCGCCGATCTCGAAAAGCTCTGGCCCAAAATGGGCGCTGGCTACCTCAAGCTCATGCAGCAGTCCGAGCAGCTCCACGGCATCTCCGACCGCTTCTTCTTCTGGCGCTCCATCGGCTCCATGCGCGACACCATGGACGTCAAAGGCGCGTTCGACCTCAAGGTCCTCAAGGATGTCATGCGCATGCGCCTCGGCAAGACCATCGGCGAAGTCATCCGCGAAAACATTCCCGACGCCAACACCGCCCAGATGCTCGACCACTTCGTCCAGTACGTCGGCTCCTCGCCCGACGCCTCGCCCGCCATCCTGCTCTCTATCGGCCACATGCAAATGGAAGAAGGCATCTGGTACCCGATGGGCGGAACACGCGCCGTCCCCGAAGGCCTGGTCAAGCTCGCCACCGAACTCGGCGTCGTCTTCCACCCGTCGACCGACGTCGCCCGCATCGACACCACCTCCGGCCAGCACGGGAAAGTGACCGGCCTCACTACGGCCTCTGGCGCAACCTACCGCTTCGACGCCGTCGTCTCGAACGAAGACGCCGTCCGCACCCATCGTGAACTCCTCGCCGGCACCCCCGCCGCGCGCCACTTCGAGCACAAGCGCGCGTACGAGCCCGCCTGCTCGGGCGTCGTCCTCTACCTCGGCCTCAACAAACGGTACGACCACCTCGCCCACCACGACTTCGTCTTCTCCCGCGACCCGCACGAGGAGTTCCACGCCATCTACGACCAGGGCGTCCCCGCGCCAGACCCCACCTGCTACCTCGCGGCCACGGCCGCAACCGACCCCACCAGCGCGCCCGAGGGCGGCGAAGCCCTCTACGTGCTCGTCCACACCCCCTATCTGCGGCCCGGTCAGGATTGGACCCAGATGCTGCCCGGCTACCGCCAGGTCATCCTCGACAAGCTCAAGCGCACCGCCGGCCTCACCGACATCGAAGACCGCATCGTCTTCGAGCGGCACCTCACCCCGCAGGACATTCACGATCGCTACCGCGTCCTCAACGGCGCCATCTACGGCATCTCCTCGCACGGCGTCTTCAACGGAGCCTTCAAACCCGCCAACCGCTCCACCGACCTCGCCGGCCTCTATCTCGCCGGCGGCGCCGCCCACCCCGGCCCCGGCATGCCCATGGTCATGATGTCCGGCTGGATCGCCGCCGACTCCCTCGACCAGGACGCCGCCTGACGCGATTCCTCGGGTGCCCCCCAAGCGGAGTCAGGGTCGGCTCAACCCACCACCAGATTCCGGGTGCCCCATGTCTCGATTCTGAGACATGGGAAGTAAAAAGTCCGGAGCAACGCTAGGAATCGGCTTTCAACACAAGCACCCTCCCGGTGGAAGCAGGGGCCTTCAGGCCCCTGAATCCAACCCAAAACAGAAGCGGGCTTTAGCCCCGGCCATACCACCAACGGCGTACAGTAGCCACATCATGGACGAACCGAACATCTCGACGCCCGTCCTCACCTTCTTCCGCCGCATCGTCCGCGGCTACTTCCATCGGCACTTCCGCGCCGTCCGCGTCTCAAACCCGCAATCCCTCGCCACGCAGACCACCGGCCCCGTCATCGTCTACGCCAACCACTCCTCCTGGTGGGATCCCATGGTCTCGGTCCTGCTCGCGCACCGCCTGCTGCCGCAGCGCGAGCACTACGCCCCCATGGATGCCGCGGCACTCGAACGCTACGGCATCCTCAAGCGGATCGGCATCTTCGGCGTCGACCTCCACTCCATCCGCGGCGCCGCCCGCTTCCTCCGAACGTCCCTCGATCTCCTCAGCAAGGGTGCCGTCCTCTGGATCACCCCGCAAGGCCGCTTCGCCGACCCCCGCGAACGCCCCCTCGCCTTCAAACCTGGCCTCGCGGCACTCGCCGCCCGCTGCTCCGCCGGCTGCACCCTCATCCCGCTCGCCATCGAGTACCCCTTCTGGAACGAACGCCTGCCCGAAGCCCTCCTGCACTTCGGCGAACCCGTGCGCATCAGCGGCCAGCCCACCGAAGAAGCCGACCGCCTGCTCCAATCCGCGCTCCTCGAAGCCATGCAGACGCTCGAGCGGAAATCCATCGCACGCGACCCCGCCGCATTCGAACTCCTGCAGAACGGCAGCGTCGGAACCGGCGGCTTCTTCCAACTCGGCCAGCGCCTCAAAGCACTCGTCACCCGCCGCCCCTACCAGGCCGCCCACACCCAGCTTTCGGAACAAAAGGAACGCGGATGATTCCCCTCGCCATCGTCTGCTTCTTCTGCGCGCTCGTACCCGCCGTCATGTTCGCCGTCAACCTGCACTACTACCGCGAGCCGCCGCCCGCATCCTCCGGCCTGCTACCCGCCGTCTCCATCCTCATCCCCGCCCGCAACGAAGCCACAGCCATCGGCCCCGCGCTCGCAGCCGCGCTCGAAACCCGCGGCATCGCCTTCGAGATCGTCGTCATGGACGACAACTCCACCGATGCAACCGCCGCAATCGTCCGCAATCTCGCCACGCTCCACCCGCAGGTCCGACTCGAACAAGCCCCACCGCTTCCGTCCAACTGGAACGGCAAACAACACGCCTGCTGGGCGCTCGCCAACGCCGCCCGCTCGCCTATCCTCTGCTTCGTCGACGCAGACGTCCGTCTCGGTCCGGAGTGCGTCGCCCGCATGGCCGCGTTCCTTGAAGCCACCAACTCTTCGCTGGTCTCCGGCTTCCCCCGCCAGATCACTGGCACCACGCTCGAGTGGCTCCTGCTCCCGCTCATCCACTTCGTCCTGCTCGGCTTCCTGCCCATCGTCCGCATGCGCCGCGGTACCGACCCTGCCTTCGCCGCCGGCTGCGGCCAGTTCCTCATGGCGCGCGCCGACCACTACTTCGCCTGCGGCGGCCACACCCAAATCCGCGAAACCATGCACGACGGCCTCCGCCTGCCGAAACTCTTCCGCCAGGCGGGCTACCGCACGGACCTCGCGGACATCACGGCTCATGCAACCTGCCGCATGTACACCAGCGCCTCGCAGGTCTGGAGCGGCCTCGCTAAGAACGCCACCGAAGGCATCGCCGACCCCGCACGCATCGTCCCAATCACCCTCGTACTCTTCCTCGGTCAAATCCTTCCGTTTCTAGCCTTCCTGTGGATCGTCGGAGTACTCCTGGTCTACCTGCCGCTACTGTGGCATCACGCCTTCATCTTCGGGGTCTCTAATCCGCCGCTCGCCTTCGCCATCTGCGTCTTGCTTCCAGCAACCATGCTCGTTGCCTACCTCCCCCGCATCCTCGCCACGCGCCGCTTCGACCAAAACTGGCGCAGCGCCGCCCTCCACCCCCTCGGCATCCTCACCCTGCTCTGCGTCCAGTGGTACGCCCTCATCCGCAAGGTCTCCGGCTCCCCCATCGCCTGGCGCGACCGCACCTACACCCCCACCCCGGAAGCCCCCAAGTAGTTCTTCGCGTACCTTCGCTCCCTTAGCGCTCTTTGCGAGAGCGCATTTCGCCTAGAGCGCCGCAATCAACCGGCTCCCCACCCGCCACGCATTCTCCAAAGCCGGCCGGTACGCCGAATCCGTCGCCACCCGCGTCTCCGCCAAACTCTCCGCCGCCGATAACCCCACCCGCGGCCGGTCATAATTCGACACACCCCGCGCAATCACCACTCGCGAGGAATCCACCCGCCCCGCCCGCGCTAATCCCTTCAGCGCCGTCAGAATCCCCGCATCCTCCATCGCCGTAATCGCATAGCTCCCACGCCCGCCGGTCTGGTACGCCACCCAGCGCCGAGCCCGCTCACTCATCAGCCGCCCATGCCAGAACGTCGCCGACGAAAGCTCATCCCCGCGCAACACCTCCGGCGCCCGCCAAGCCGTCTCCTCCGGCGAGAAAAGTCTACGCCGCCGCCCGATCGCCTCTGTGTCCGACAACTCCACACCCCGCGCAAGCTCGAGAGCCCGCCCCACCATCGCCGCGTCCAGCTCAAAGCAGATCCCATCATCCCCGTTGAACCGCTGCGCCAAAGGCTCTTCATACGGGGTCACCTTCCCCAGCGGCACAAACCCGTCCACCCACTCCGCCGGAATCTCCCGCGCATCCACCTCATGGCAAAGATCCCCATCCACCACAAACCCCGGCATCACCACCGACGCAAGCGACCCCGCATTCGGATCACACCCGGCAACCCCCGTCACCAGCCAGTACGCCTCGCGCAAATCGAAGCGAGCATCCATCCCCAGCGCCATCACCGAAGCTGCCGCCCGCGCCGCCCCCACCCCGGTGGCACACGCCAGCACCTCACGCCGCCCGCCATCCCACCACAGATCCCGCCAGCCCGCCGCAAGCTCCACCCGCTCACCCAGCCCCTCGCGCTCAACAAAATACCGCAACTCCCCCGGCACCGCCCCCGCATCCGGCTCAAACGCCCCCACCACCACGCACCTAACTTTGACCATCACTTCTCCGTCCCCCATTTATCGCGGCCCCATCGCGATGAGTGGGTCCGCCCCACCCGCCAACCGTTCTCAAACCCCCTTCTTCATCGGCTCCCAAACAAACTTATGGATCTGCAACGAAAGCCGCGCGTCGATTCCATCCTCCATCATCCACCCCACCAGCACCCGCGGGTCCAATGTCGCGTTCTCCACCGTCCGCAACGGGCTCGGATTCTTATCGAACGCCGGACTCAACAAAATCCCACCCACCCGCTCCCTCACCCCATGCTCGGCGATAAACCCACGCGCAAACTCATAATCCGCCCGGTTCGTCAGCACGAACTTCACCTCATCGGCGGTAGTCAGCGCGTCCAGATTCTCCATGCGAAAACTTCCCGCCGCCGCACCCGCCCCGGCGCACTTCACATCCACAATCTTATGAACGTCCCTGGGTACAAGCCCCAGCGGCCGCTCGCCCGAAGTCTCCATCATCAGCGTGTACCCACGGGCCAGCAAAGCCTCCATCAACGGCAGCAACTCCTTCGCCTGCAGCATGGGCTCGCCGCCCGTAAACTCAACCAGCTTGCACGGTGCCAGTGCCTCCACCTGCGCGATCACCTCATCCTGCGTAAACGGCTTGCCACCCGAAAACGTGTACTCCGAATCGCACCACGCACAGCGCAGATTGCACCCCGCAAACCGCACAAAGATGCACGGCAGCCCCGTAAACGAGCTCTCCCCCTGCACCGACTTATAAAGCTCAATCAAATACATCGCTAACTCACACCCATCAACGCCACACCAAAGCGCCGCGCCGAAACAATCATTGCCTTGTCGAAAGTGGCTAAGGGAAGCCCTGTACGAAGGGCTAGTTCAACGTACAAGGCGTCGTATGCAGCGAGCTCGAAGCGAAGGACTTCACCGATGTAGTTGCTCACGGTGCGTTCCTTATATTGCGAGTCGGTCACAATATCCAACGCTTTCAATAAGCTGACTGCCGCATCGGTCGCTGGCCCACTCAGGTTCCCGTCGCGAAACTTCAGCCCCAGCACATTGGCAATTTCAAGATGCCAGATAGCCGGCACAAGCGCCCCCTCGCGCTTCACATGGTCGAGAACCATGCGGGAGTCCGGATTGATCTGACCCGGCAAACACCACGTCAGCGCCATGGAGCAGTCCAGCACAGCTCGCATCAGTATCGACGCCACTCAGCCTTCAAAGCCTGCCAGTCAAGATCTTCGGGATGGTTATTCTCCATGTTCGGGTTCCGGCTATCGACCCAGGCCAGTACTTCATCCCAACTCGCGAACGTCTCCCCCTTGAAGAGCGAAGCAATCTCCTCAGGGCTCATCTTCGAGTAATCGACTTTGTTCTCCATGGTTTCCCTTCCCCAAAGTATAGACCCGGCCCATCCTACTCGTAGTACCGCGCGAAGCTCGTATCCGTCTCATACAGCGTGCAATCCTTCACCTTCACGCGCCCATGCGTCATCTCATCCAACTGCTTGGCCGTGTTGTCGAAGAAGTACCGCGCCAGGTTCTCCGCCGATGGATTCACCTCGTCAAACGGCTTCAGCTCGTTGATCATCTGGTGATCCAGGTAATCCACCACCGGCCGCATCACCTGCTTCAGCAGCTTGAAGTCCAGCAGCAAGCCCGCCTCATCCAGTTCCTCGCCCACCAGCGTCACGAACACCTTGTAGTTATGCCCATGCGGATTCTCGCACTTCCCGCGGTAATTCCGCAGGTAGTGGCCGGACGAAAACCCGGCTTCTACAGTCACTTCATACATCTCTCAGGAGATCCCTTCTAACGCAGCGCGCCACGGCAACCATCAGCCGGCGCAAACCTGCCTCCCACCATTGTACGGAACTCGCCACCCCCGTGCCCCATGCATGACAGCCTCATCGCCATGCGTGGGACCCGGCAACCCGTCAAGCTGGGCCTACGAAAGCGTAAACACCACCCGCGGCTTGCCCGCCGCTCGCCTCCAAATCTCATCCCGACCAGCGGGAGGGCCCACGCGAAGCCCAACACCCCACGAAGTGGTGCCCGCCCGGCATCAGGGCGCCCGTCCGGCAGGACAAAGCCTCTAATCCTCCAGCCCCAGCCGCTTCTTCCGTCTCGCAATCCGAGCCTCATCCGCCCGCCGCTCCGCCTGCTCAAACAGATGCGCGAACACGCCACTCAGCGTCGCCATCAGGGCCAACACCAGGAACCCGATCCCCATCGTGCGCCAAAGCGCCACATCGCCCGGCGACCCCGGCTGCTGCGCCACATTCGTAAACGACAGCACGATACAAGCCAGGGAAAAGAACCCCAACGTCCCCGCCAGCATGTAAAGATTCCGCGCCATACGCTACGTCGACTCCACTCCTTTACACTGTACCGAATCCGCAACCCAAGCTGCGCGCCAACCAGAGGAGTAACGGTGCTCGAATTTGAATGGGACGAAGGCAATCTGAACCACATCGCCGAGCATCGCGTCACGGCCGTCGAGGTCGAGTACGTGCTGCTCCATCCGACTCTTCCCATCGAATATCAGGATTGGATAGAGGGTGAGGAGCGATATGCCGAGGCCGGTGCAACGCGGCACGGGCGCATTCTCCAGGTGATCAGTACTGTTCGCGGTCACAAAATCCGTGTCGTCACCGCGTGGGATGCCGACAAGGATGTGGTAAGAGAGTATCTTGAATCCAGGTGAAGTCGATGAGAAAGCCAGATCCTTCGCAAGTCACGACTGAAGCGGCAGAAGCGCGCTGGTGGTTCGAGCACCGCGACGAGCTTGCTCAGGACATGGTGACGGCTTCGCGTTCAGGCAGACGAGGAACCGGAGTCGCCGAGCGCCTGAAACAAAAGATTGAGCAGGAGCAGCAGGAGCAAGCCCCTCGGCGGACCGCCGAGCAGCTTAGCTAGTCGCTAGCTCTTCCCAAAAAACCGCTCCACATCCGCAATCTCATTCGTCACCCGGTACTTCGGCAGCGAATCCAGAAACACCTTCCCATACCGCTGCCGCTGAATCCGCGGATCGAGCAGCATCAACACCCCCCGATCGTTCAACGACCGAATCAACCGCCCAAACCCCTGCTTCAACGTGATCACCGCCGAAGGAATCTGCAGATCGAAGAACGGCTTTCCACCCGCCGCCTCGATCGCCTCCATCCGCGCTTTCACCACCGGGTCGGACGGCACCGCAAACGGCAGGCGGTCGATGATCACGCAGGAGAGTTGCTCGCCCTGCACATCGACCCCCTGCCAGAAGCTCGACGTCCCAAACAGCACCGCGTTCGGCGTCTCGCGAAACCGCTCCAGCAGCACATTTCGCGGCGCGCTCCCATGCAGCAGCAGCGGATACGGCAACTCCGTCAGCATCCGCTCATAGAACGCGCGCATCTGCCCGTAGCTCGTAAACAGGCAGAACGCGCGGCCTTCGGTAATCTCCAAAACCCGCCGCATCCGCTCCGCCGCATGCACCACAAAGTCCGGCTCGCGCGGGTCTGGCATATTCGGCGGCAGATACAGCAGCGCCTGCTTCTCATAATTGAAGTGCGACGGCACCACCAGCTCCCGCGTGCTCGCCAACCCCAGCCGCCGCGTCACATGCTCAAAGCTGCCCGCCACCGTCAGCGTCGCCGAGGTCAGCACCACGGACGGGTACGCATCGAACAGCGACCCCGTCAGCAACCCCGACACATCGATCGGCGTGGCCTGCAGCTGCGTGCTGTAATGCGGCTGAGCTCCCCGCACCAGGTTCCTCACCCCGCCTGTAGCCCGGCGCTCAATCCAGAACACCGTATTCGCATCATCCGACTCCATCAGAAACTTCAAGCTCTGCTGAATGTCGGTCGTCCGCTTCACCAGCCCCTTCGTCTCCTCGACATTCTTTACCCGGTCCAGCTCCCCCTCGAGCCGCTTCAGCGCATTCAACGCCCCCAGGTACGTGTCGCCATCGGCCTCTAAAAAAGCCTCCCGCTGCACCGGGTCGAACGGCATCCGCCCAATCGGCTGAGACTCCACCGGCAGCGCCGCAAAGAACATCCGCGCCCGATCCTTCAAAATCGCACAAGCCGATTCAATCGCCGAGCTCGACGCCTGCTTCGCCCTTAGCATCGTCTCCGTATCCCGCGTCAGCTCGTCGAACCGCGCGTTCGTCAGCCCGATCCCGAAGTAGTTTGAAGCCACATCCTCCAGCTCATGCGCCTCATCGAAGACCACTGCGCCCGCCGCCGGCAAAATCCCCGCATCCGGAGCATCCGGCGTCTGCTGCTTGATGTTCAGATCCGCAAAAAACAAGTGGTGGTTGACGATAATCAGGTCCGACTCCAACGCCTTGCGCCGCATCTGCGTCACAAAGCACGGCTCCCAGTCCGGGCACGTCGACCCCAGGCACGCCTCCGTCCTGGCATCGAGCTTCCCCCACAGCGCCGAACTCTCCGGCAGATGCCCCAACTCGGCCCGGTCGCCCGTCTTCGTCTCCGGCTCCCACGTCGCAATCTGGTGAAACTGCTCAATCTCTTCGAGCCCCGAAAGCAGTGGCGAATCCCGCAGCCCATACAGCTTCGCCTTGCACAGGTAGTTCGCGCGCCCCTTCATGTAGCACACGTTCAAGGGCCCCAGCAGGCTTTCGAGGAACGGCACATCCTTGAAGTAAAGCTGCTCCTGCAGGTTCTTCGTGCCGGTCGAAAGGATCACCCGCTGCCCACGCTCCCGCGCAAACCGCAGCGCCGGCAGCAGGTACGCCAGCGTCTTGCCCGTCCCCGTCCCCGCCTCGACGATCAGGTGCCGCTTATCGTTCAGCGCACTCTCAACCGCCGTCGCCATCTCGTACTGACCTTTGCGGTGTTCAAACGCCAAAGACGACCTGGACAATATCCCCTCAGGCGAAAAAAACTCGTGCAGCGTCGGCAACTTCGCACGCACCGCACCCGCACTCACCGCAACAGAGGCCACACCCCTATCCTATGCGAACATTCGGCGAAGCCTTCCATCTACAGCCGAGAGAGACGGAGAAGCTTCAAGCTGACAGCTCGCAGCCCGCCTTTAGCTCCCAGCTCTCGAACCCAAGCCTCTCACTCTCTACTCTTAAACTCTCTACTCTTTACTCTCGAAGTCCCTCATCGAACCAACAAAGCGGCCCGCCAATTCGGGAGCCATTCCACCTCTACCTTCAGCCGGAAACCTGTCGCCAAAAGCAAAGCCCTTCAATCTACGGCGTTGCCCTCGCACCCGCCGTCACCGCAACTGGCGGTGCCGTCAAATCCAGGTCCGCGGTCCCGAGCCTCCCCGACGTCGCCATCCGCAGCACGATCCTCGCCCTCACCGCCTTCGGGTCGCGATCCAGCTTGTACGGAAAGTTCACCGGCACATCAATCCTGCCCGTCGGCGCAACCGTCCCCGGCGGCGTCAGTTTGATCGACTTGCCGTCCCGCTTCAACTCTTTCCCCCTCTTATCGAACTGCGTAACCAGCAAGATCACCTCGGCATGGCGAGGCACTGTATCCGTCGCGTAGTACCACCCCACACCCCTCGCGTCGATGTGGATCAGGTAGTTATCCGCCTCGGCCATCGGAGTCACCGTCATCGGCAATCCGTCGTACACCATGGTGCTGCTCTCTGCCGAGTACAGGTCGCTCATCAGCCGCTTCGACGGATTCATTGGGTCCACCCGCCCCGGCCCACGCGACAGGAAATACCCCTTCCGCGTCGTCACCGTCATTCCCGGCCGGTCCACCGTCACCACAATCTTCCGAAACTTCGTCGGATCCCTCGAATCGTTCGCCGGACGATACGTCAGCGTATAGAAGCTCGACCCGTCCCGAATCGTCGTCCCAATCTCCGCGTCCACATCGTTCCGCCCATACAGCGCCTGCCCGCCCGTAGCCGTCGCCAGCTTGGCAAACTGGTAATTGCCACCAAACGGATCGTTGAACTCCGCCGCCCGCCCGTAGGTGTTGTATACCTGCAGCCCCGCCGGATCGATCGTGTACAGCGTCACCCGCGCATCGCGCAGGCGATTCACCGTCAACTGAACCACGCTATTGATGCGGCTCTCGGTATCCACCGGAAAATCCGCGAAGTTGATCGCCGGAAACCCGCGCCCGATCCAGATCATGTTCTTGTGCCCTACATGCCCGACCGTCGCCTCAGCCACGCGCTGCAGCGTCTGGAACGCCAGCGCATAGCGCTCGCCCCGCCATGCATAGTTCTGCGCCTGCCACGGAAACGCAGAGAAGTGATGATCCAGCGCATCCAGGATCGCCTGCTTGTTCTGCGTGTAGTCCCGCACTACCTCAAACTTCTCGAGGCTCACCGAAAGCAGCATCGTCGGCGTATCCAGCTTGTCCGGCTGCTTCTTCAGCCACTGCTTCAACGAGTAGCGCGCGAACGCCATATCCTCAAACCGCGTGTTGAACTCGTCCAGCAGGATGATGTTCACCGGCGCACGCGGCGCCAACCGGTCCAAATCTGCCGTCGAGTCAATCGTCATCGCCGGCTCCACCGTATGCGCGCCCGCCGTCTCGAAGTTCAAGATCGTCTCCGGATCGCCCGCCTCCGTCACATGAAACTGGTCCTTCGTCAGGTCGGTCACCACATTCCCCTGCTTGTCCGTGACCACCATATCCAGCACCACCAGCCGCGCATTCGTGCGGATCGTATACGTCCCGTCCGCATTCTTCACCGGCTCAACCGCACCCGCCTGTGCCTTCGCCGGCGCGGGAGTAGCCTGCACCGGCACCGCCGTTGCAGGGGCAGCCTGCGCAGGGGCAGCCTGTTCAGAACCACCCTGTGCCGGTGCAACCTGCACCGGCTGCGCAGAAGCCGGTGCCACCTGCGCCGAAGCCCCTTGAGCTCCGCACCACAAGCCCAAGACAACCACAAGCAACCCGGTCAACCGCTGTGCCATACCCACCCCGCTCTACCGCTCGAATACGAACCACGCCTCAACAAAGTTGCCCAAACTCAGACATCTTGGCCACAACACTTATGAACTCCGATAGCGGAGAGCCGATTGCTCAAATCGACAAGGCAAACTTCCTTGTTCCCCCTGCCGGTCGCAGAGCGTGGAATCAGAGTAATCGGCTGTCTTGCTATATCTAGTCTGTCGCTAAATAGTCATCAATCTGGGATGCTCTTCGGGTGCCATTTTCAACCAACAGCATCCTCGCCCTGCGCATCGCAGCATTGCGAAAGCAACGAGCCTGGTCCCAGGAGGAACTGGCGCATCGGTGCGGTTTGCATCGCACTTATGTGGGCGCGATAGAGCGCGGCGAACGGAACGTGACGCTCGCGACCCTCGATCAGGTCGCGAAGGCTTTCGGGCTTTCAGGAGTCGACCTGCTGAGCGGATCCTCGCATGAGTGAGCACTCCAGGGAACTTTTGCAGCGGATCGCTGTCGTCAAGAACAAGCGGGCGAAGATCGTGCTGGACCGCATCGTCGCCAACGGCGGCATCTCGACAGATGAGTTGAAAGAGATCGGCTACAACCACCCGCCTCGCGCGGCTGCGGACGTTCGCGAACTCGGCATTAAGCTCAAGACGACCATCGTCAAGAACGGCAGCGGTGGCCGCATGGCCCGGTACACCTTCGCCGACAGGCCTCTCGAATCGAACAAAGCCGGGCGGCAGCAAGTTCCCAAAAAGATTCGAGATGCCCTGATTGAGGAGAGCCACGGCAAATGCGATATCTGCGGCTCAACGAACAACCTGCAAATCGACCACAAGATTCCCTACATCGTCGCAGGAGAGTCCGACAAGCAACAGGTTAGTCCGTACCAGGTATTGTGCGGCTCCTGCAACCGTACAAAGTCGTGGAGCTGCGAACACTGCGAAAACATGACGCTGAAAGACACCGCGATCTGCGGCACCTGTTACTGGGCGGATCAGTTGCACTATGACCACGTCGCAATGCGAGCGGAACGTCGCATCGACCTTGTTTGGACGGGCGCTGACATCCAAGTCTTCGAGAAAATTCGCGTTGCCTCTCTCGCCAACGGGCGTACACCAGCCGAGGAGATCAAGGCACGCCTCGCCTTAGGCAAAAAGAAGTGACTGCCTTGCATAGTCCTGAAGGCAGACATCGCGAGGAGCCGTAGAATCCGCCAGCCCGTGCGACAGGTAAAGTGACTCCACGGTTCTGTCAGAGGTGCCGTTCAACGTAGCCTGGCTCGAACGCCCCACGTCCAGACGAATCTGGTGAGCCAACTCCGAGCTGAGCGGCTCACCGTAAGACCGAGTGCCGCTTGAGCCGTCATAACTCAGGATGAATTGAACTCCGCGGCGATTGAGATCTTCTAGGAGGTTCGAGATCGCCTCCCTCGGTACGCCAGCAATATAACGGCTATCGCGCCCATCGCTCGTCCCTTGATACGGAGGGTCCAGGTATACGAGGTCCGATTCTGTTGCGACCTCGAGCAAGGTAGAGAAGTCTGCTGCCCTCACTTCTGTGCGGTGTGCCAAGACACGGTGAGCCCCAAGCAACTCAAGCCTCATCAAGTCGGGATGCGTTCCTCGCCGACGTTTATCCGGCGATTGGTTGAAGTGGCCCGACGGATTGAACCTCACGGCATTTTTTACACAACGAGCAAGCAGGTAAAGCAACACTCCCGGCTTCCGGGATTGATTAAACTCCGTCCGGATCGCGTAATAAGCTTCTATGGGTCTCTCTCGCTCGCGCAGCCAAAGCTGCTCATATTCGTCCGCAATCTCCGACGGATCACGAGTGACGGTCCCCCACAGTTCTGCAAGCGGTTCCAAGGCGTCGCCGAGCAGATAGGAGGAGAACAGGTTGCGAGATGCGCAGGCAAGGGTTACCGCAGCCGAACCGGCAAAAGGTTCGATCAACCGCCCAAATTTGCCCTCCGGAATGTGACTCAGTATCGCTTCCGCAAGTCGCCGCTTGCTTCCCTGGTACGGGATCGGATGCGGAACGGCAAATCTCATCAACAGCGGCCTCTCGTGTCTCTAGCCTACCTGAAGCGTTGACGCGAGTGCTCGGAACGAATCTCCCTATAATGAACAATGGCGCACCCAGCGTCGGAAGAGGGACGCCCATGGCACCGAAGAAAACTACAAAACGGCTCGGCAAGAAGCACCGGCAGGCCAGCACCCGCCCCAAAAAGGGACGCGCCCCCAAGGCCGCGACCACCGGCGCCACCCGCATCGCCGCGGTCGACCCCAAAAAGCGCAAAGAGCTCTCCGCCAAAAAAGCCAAGGAAGCCGCCGCCAAGCGCATCTCGCGCCGCTCGCCCGACTTCGAGTCCCGCAAGACCATCGCGTCCGAGGACTCGAAACCCACCGTCGGCCGCAACTTCCGCACCGCGTCCGAGCAGCAGGCCGCAAAGGAACGCGCCGGCAAAGGCTCCGGTGGCCCGCGCCGCCGCATCACCTCCGCACCCGCCGAAGGTCCCGAAGCCGATTGGCGCGAAGCCGAACTCCTCGCTCTCCAGCAATCCGTCACCATGGAGCACGCCGCCGCCAAGGCCCTGCCGCTCATCGCCATCTGCGGCCGCCCCAACGTCGGCAAGTCCACCCTCTTCAACCGCCTCACCGGCTCCCGCCGCTCCATCGTCGGCGATGAGCCAGGCATCACCCGCGACCGCATCTACGGTGAGATCGAATGGCAGAACCGAGACGCTCGCCTCGTCGATACCGGCGGCATCATCCCCGACGACGAAGCCCTTATCCCCTCCGAGATCTTCCGCCAGGCGCAGGTCGCGCTCGATGAAGCCGACGCCATCATCATGGTCGTCGACGGCCGCACCGAGCTCGCCTCGCCCGACCTCGAACTCGCTCGCCTGCTCCTCCGCGGCGGCAAACCCGTCTTCCTCGCCGTCAACAAGATCGATTCCGAGGCCATGCAGACTGCAGCCGAAAACTTTCGGCGCCTCGGCTTCAAGAACGTCCAGATGATCTCTGCCGAGCACTCCATCGGCATCGGCGACCTGCTCGACGAGGTCTTCGCCATCCTCCCAGAACCCCGCGCCGAGGAAGACCCCACCCCCGAAGAAGAGACCGAAGCCTTCGAAGAAGAATTTGAACCTGCAGAAGGCGAAGAAGAGAAACTCGAACGCCCCCGCAAATCCCGCAGCCACGGCTCCTACGAGTCGCGCGAGACCAAGGTCGCCATTATCGGACGCCCCAACGTCGGCAAATCCACCCTCCTCAACGCGCTCACCGAATCCAAACGCGCCATCGTCTCGCCCATCGCCGGCACCACCCGCGACGCCGTCGACGAGATCGTCGAGCGCAAGGGCCATCTCTTCCGCTTCGTCGACACCGCCGGCATCCGCCGCAAAGGCAAAACCAAGCTCATGGCGGAAAAGCTCTCCGTCATCATGGCGCGCAAGCATCTCGAAGCCGCCGACGTCTCACTCCTCGTCATCGACGCCCAGGAGGGCGTCACCGCCATCGACGCCAACATCGGCGGCTACGCGCACGAGTCCGGCCGCTCCGTCATCATCGTCATCAACAAGTGGGACCTGATGACCACCAGCCGCACCGACGGCAAGCCCCCCGCCGACCAGAAGATCTACGCCCAGCAGGTCCGCGATGCGCTCAAATACCTCGACTACGCGCCGCTCCTCTTCATCTCAGCCGCCCCCGAAGACGCACCCGACCAACCCCGCGCCATCAACGAGGTCTTCGCCAAGGTCGAGCTCGTCGCGCGCGAGCGGCGCAAACGTGTCTCCACCGGCCAGATGAACAAGTTCCTCGAGCAGGTCGACTTCCAGCGCGCCTCCGTGCCGATGAACAAGCGCATCCGCATCTACTACATGACGCAGGCGCAGGTCGCCCCGCCCACCTTCGTCCTCTTCACCGACAAAGACATCAAGATGCACTTCGCCTTCGAGCGCTTCCTCGCCAACCAGATCCGCGAGGCCTTCGGCTTCATCGGCTCGCCCATCTGGTTCAAAATCCGCGCCCGCAACAAGAAGACAGAAGCATAAGGTTCTGTCCTGCCGGACGAGTGCCACCCGCTGCCGACGGGTACTGCGTACGCCGGCAGTTTTGCGTGCTCACACGCCACAATCCTTCGTGCCGGCCAACGGGAGGTCCGCGCGAATCCCGAAACCCCACGAACTGGTCGCCGCCTGCGACCAGGGCACCCGTCCGGCAGGCCCCTGCGCTCCGCACAGCATCCAAGCTCCTGAACGGAGTCTCCTCTTTGCCCGCTAACCCACCCACATACCGAGGAGTCCAGGCCCTGCGTGGCCTTGCCGCCTGCATGGTGGTCCTCTTCCACGCATCAGCAAACTGGTCCTTAGCCGTATACGGCTCAGACACTCATACCTGGTGGAACGGTGCCGCCGGCGTCGACATCTTCTTCGTCATCAGCGGTTTCGTCATGGCCGTCTCGTCCCTCGGTAAAGGCGCGGGCCCCGGCGCAGCCCGTAGGTTTCTCGAACGCCGCATCGTCCGTGTCTACCCGCTCTACTGGCTCATCACCACGCTGCTTGTCCTGAAGATCTCCCTGGGATTCGTGCGCAGCGCCGAAGGCCTGCACCATATCCCGCCCGTCTTCGCCCTTTGCTCCTACCTCCTCATCCCCGCGCACAGCCCCGCCGGAGATATCAAGCCCATCCTCGCACCGGGTTGGACCCTCTCCTTCGAAATGTTCTTCTACCTCTGCTTCGGCGTTGCGCTCTACTTCCGCCGCAGCGTGCCCATAACCCTCACTATCGTGCTAGGCACAGCCGCCATCCTCGGTATCTTCCGCACCGACGCCTGGCCCGCCGTCACCACGCTCTTCAGCCCGCTCCTGCTTGAGTTCCTTGCCGGCCTCTGGCTGGGCCGCGCACTGCAGGCAGGCCGTACGCTTTCTATGCACGTCGGCGCTCCGGTGGCTGTGCTCGCACTCGTCGTGCTCTTAGCCGTCCCGTCGCCGCCGCCCATTTTCCAGCACATCGAGTGGGCCGTCTGCGGCCTCTGCCTCGTTCAGGGTGCCGTCATCTGCGATGCAATGCTCACCGCTGTTCCACGCTTTGCTCTCCTACTCGGTGACGCCTCGTACTCCCTCTACCTCACGCACGCGCCGCTGCTCGGCTTCTACACCTTTGCGCTCAAACATCTTCACGTGCTCGTCCCGGGCCGCACCCGCGTCGCCGACGAAGCCATCACCCTCCTCGCCAGCCTCATCCCCTCCCTCATCGTCGGCATCGCATGCTATCGGCTCGTCGAGTCCCCCATGAACGATCGGATCCGGCGCCTGCTCCACCTGCGCCCTGTCCAGGCCCACGCCGCCACTTGAATCACGCGAAATCCTCCTGGTACCCACGCGTCACGAGCGCCGCGTTCGACAGGACAGCCTCTCACGCCACAGCCGGATTCATCGGCATCGGTGGACCACCATCATCTTCCTTCCGCTCGTCATCCGAAGGAAACACCGGCGGAGGCGTAAACGGCCCACCCGGCCCGGGCTCCAGCAGATTCCCCAGCATCGGGTACCGCCCACCCAAAAAGTAGATCGCGTACGCATCCAGCAACAGCAGCAGGTACCCCAGCACCAGGATGGTTGCGTAGAACACCACCACGAACAAGGCCGCGAAAAGCACCACGCCGCCCGCGACCATCAGCACCGCACCCGCGGAGCCCGCCGCATGAAGCACCAGGTACCCCACTAACCCCGCTACACCGAAGATCAGCAGCACCGGGATCATGCCAATCTGCAGCGCAATCGTCTGCAAAATGTATCCGATCGCAGCCAGGATCAGCTTCATCGCAAGATACCCCAGGCAGTTCAGCGGATCGGCCGTAAACACCGCCCAGCCACGCTGCACCGCCACACCCAGCGGCAGATCCTCCACCAGAAAGAACGGCATCACAAAATCTTCCAGCAGCGTCGACATCGTCTTCGGGATCAGAAACAGCAGCAACGCCAACCCGTAGAACCCATAAAAAGCACTCACAAGCGGCTGCATTTGCTCAGGCCTCGCGTGCGGCCCAAGCGCCGCTATTCCCTGGATCACAGGTATCAAGGAGTGCAGGCTGTTCAGCAGAATCGGCAGCATCAACGACGTCGCAATCAGCCCCAGAGCCACCTTCACCCCAACCCACGGCCACACCTTGCGCGGGTACTTCCGCCACATCGGCGCCACCACGCGCGTCAGCGTCACCACCATCTCGAAGTCCACCAGCTGCAGCCGCGCGAACACGTAGTAAATGGCAAAGTACACCAAGGTCAACGTTACGGCCACCGCCCAAAGCGCCGGCATCACCGCCGACCAGCCCGTCTCCGGAGTCAGCGCCCCAAGCCCCAGAACAAGCAACGGAAATGGCAGGAAGAAGCTTCCCGCAAACGCGCAGTACGACACCAGCGCCAGCTTGGACGTACGCCCTACCTTGAACGGCTTGAACAACAGTTCATGCACCCGTGTAAACGCCGGAGAAATCGCATCGATCGCATTCAGCCGCTGCATCCGTTCCTGTCCCTCAATGCTTCGCACCTGAAGACTACCCCAGCCCGCCCGCTCCGGCTATTCCCATCTCCGGTTACCTCAGAACTCCATCACCTTCAACCCCGGAATCATGCGAAAGTGCCGCACATTGGCAGTCAAAATCGCTGAACCCAGCGAAAGCGCAGTAGCCCCGATCATCAAGTCGGCAAATGGAATGATGACGCCCAGAGCAGCCTGCTCCGCACCGAGCCTTCCCACCAGTTCCGCCGCAGCCTCGTCAAACGGCACCACTGGAATATCTTCAGTGAGCGACCTAAGAAATTGCCGTCGCGCAAGCCGTCTCGCGCTCACGGGATCTCTGTAGATTCCGTGCAGGAACTCCGCCAGCACGACACTCGGTATTCCAAGCCGCTCTCGACCGACGACATCAGCGATCTTCCGAACCAGCACTGGCTCCGTCCAGCGTAGCCGCTCGGCGCGCACCACCACGCTCGTGTCTAGAAGGACTCCCAAGGATCCACAAGCCTTTCATTCTCGTATAGCCGGATCCCAGCCTCCACGTCATCGCCAAACTTATCGTCGAGCAACAGGGTCGACCCCCTGGCCTCGGCTCGCCGCAGCGCTTCGCCTGCGGTCACCAGACGAGGACCAGCCTCCGGCCCCCGCAATACCGCAACCGTCTCATCCGCCCGATCGATCCGAACCTCCACCCCGGTCCGCACCTTCTCAATCAAGCTCCCAAGCTCCTTCGCGGCTTCCTCTTCGCTCACGTGGATCACGCTCATGCCGAAATCATACTCCCACCACCATCACGCTCGGCACCCACTCCTTCCATGCCTCCAGCGCGCGCTCACACTGAATCCTGTGCCGCTCCTTCTTATCCCGGATCTTCTTGCGCAGCTCCTCTTCAAGCGGCGGCAGCAGGTCAAACGTAATATTTGCCGGCTGGAACTTCTTCGCATCAGCATGGGTAATGTAGTGCATCAGCGATCCATGCGCACTCGCCCGTGGCGCCATGACCGGCTCCTCCCCATGCACAATCGCCGCGGCAAACATCCCCGCCAGCATGCCGCTCGCAATCGACTCCGTATACCCTTCCACGCCCGAAAGCTGCCCCGCGATCATCACATCCGGCCGCGCCTTCAACTGCAGCGTCTCCGTCAGCAGCGAAGGCGCATGGACATACGTATTCCGGTGGATCTGCCCATACCGCAAGAAAGTCGCCCGCTCCAGCCCCGGAATCATGCGCAGAATCCGTGCCTGCTCGCCATACTTCAAGTGATTCTGAAAACCCACCAGGTTGTACGAATCCGCCCGCAGGTTCTCGCACCGCAACTGCACCGCCGCATACGGCCATCGGCCCGTCTTCGGATTCGTCAGCCCCGCCGGCTTCATCGGCCCAAACCGCAGCGTGTCCCGCCCCCGCCGCGCCGTCTCCTCAATCGGCAGGCACCCCTCGAAGTACTGCAGCTTCTCCCACTCTTTCTCTTCCGCCTGCTCCGCGTTCGCCAGCGCATCGATAAACGCGTCGTACTCCTCTTTCGTAAACGGACAATTGATATAGTCGGCAGTTCCCTTATCCCACCGCGCCGCAAAATACACCTTCTCCATATCGATCGTCGACGCATCCACAATCGGCGAAATCGAGTCATAAAACGCCAACTGATCCGCCCCCGTTATCCCCTGCAGCGCGTCCGTCAGCGCTTTGGAAGTCAGCGGCCCGCTGGCCAGGATGGTGACATCTGCATCCCCAGCCTCAAGGCTCGTCACCTCTTCGCGAACCACGGTGATGTTTGCATCGCCCTCCAGCCGCGCCTTCACGCGCGCCGAAAACGCCACCCGGTCCACCGCCAGCGCGTGCCCCGCCGGCACCGCCGTCGCATCCGCATCCTGTAGCAAAAACGACCCCGCCGCCCGCATCTCCTGCTTCAGCAGCCACGGCGCCGAGTTCTCACTCTCGCTCTTCAGCGAGTTCGAACAAACCAGTTCCGCAAAGTCCTCCGTCTGGTGCGCCTCGGTCGACCGCGTCGGCCTCATCTCGTACAACGTAACCCGGCAACCCCGCGCCGCCGCCTGCAACGCCGCCTCCGGCCCCGCCAACCCTCCGCCAATCACCCGCACATGCTTCATCCCTCAAGCATAGCCGCCCACCGAGGCCACAACCACCCGGGTGCCCCATGTCAGGCAGCTTCACGCCTGACATGGGGTTACTCGATCCCACCCCAACCCCAGATTCCGTCATTCTGAGCGAAGTGAAGAACCCCTGTCCTGGCCCTTGCCGTTGCCCATCTCAACCCAAAAACTCTTAACTCTCTACTCCCGAATTCCCACCCCGCCAGCTCCCGCAACCATCCCACTCACTTGCCGCCCCTCACTGCACCGTCCCAGAAGCCTCCGAAGGCTTACCCTCCGAAACGCACTTCAAACACGCATACATCACTGGCCCCTTATACTCAGCCACCATCTGCTGCGTCGAAGGCGCCAGCGACACCGGCACACCGCAGTACGAGCACTGCGCCTCCACGCAACCGTCGATCAGGTGCGTCCCCCACACAACGCACGCCACCACCATCGGCTCATCGCTGTCCAGGTTCGGTGGACCATTCTTTACCATGGCCTCCATCAGCGCCCGCATCTTCGGGTCCTTCGCCGCCCGCCGCGCAAACTCCCGTATTGCCTTCCGCTCTTCCATGGTCCACTCCTTCTCAAGCGTAAGCCTTGCTCGAACAGCCCAGCCATCCACTACACCGCAGCGGCCTCAAATAAGGCTCAGGCGACCGGTCTCAGCCCAAGATTGCTCAGCAACCGGTGCAGATACTTAGGGTGCAAGCCAAGCAGTCGCGCCGCCTCCGGCACGCTCCCCTTCGCCTGGTCAAGCGACGCCCGAATCAACTCCCGCTTCTTCTCATTCACCACATCGTAGTACCGCGAGCCCAGCGCCGCCGCCTGCTGCTCCACAATCCCCACCGGCAGGTCTTCCGGCATGATCTCGTCCGTCAAGCCCAGCACAATCGCGTGCTCAATCGCATTCTCCAGCTCGCGCACATTGCCCGGCCAGTCATACGCAAGCAGCAGCGCACGCGCCTCGCGCGAAATGCCCTTCACCGCACGTTGCGCACGCTGCGAGTACTTCGACGCAAAATAAAGTGCCAGCACCGGAATATCATCGCGATGCTCCCGCAGCGGCGGCACCTGCACGCAAACCACATTCAGCCGGTAGTAAAGATCCTGCCGAAACTCCCCCACCTTAATCGCCTTCTCCAGATCCTTATTCGTCGCGGCCAGCACCCGCGCCTTCAGCGGCAGCGTCACCGTTCCGCCCACGCGCTCGAACTCCCGCTGCTGCAGCACGCGCAGCAGCTTCGCCTGCATCGAGAGCGGCAGCTCCCCAATCTCGTCCAGCAGCAGGGTGCCCTCACCCGCAGCCTCCAGCTTGCCTTTACGAGTAGCCACCGCCCCGGTGAACGCGCCCTTTTCGCTGCCGAACAGCTCACTCTCCAGCAGCGTCTCCGGAATCGCCGCGCAGTTGATGGCAACAAACGGACGCTCGCACCGCGGGCTGTGGGTGTGAATCGTCCGCGCCACAACCTCTTTGCCCGTCCCGGATTCGCCCCGGATCAGCACGCTCGCGTCCGACTTCGCAATCCGCGCAAGCAGGCTCTGCAACTGCGTCAGCGCGCGGCTCTCGCCGATCAGCTGCCGTGCCGGTTCAAGCTGCTGTTTCAGCCGCCCGTTCTCGCGCCGCAGCGCATCGAGCGCCTGCACATTCTCAAGCGTCACCGCCGCAATGCGCGAGATCGACTCCGTAAAGAAGACATGATCCTCGCCGAACGGCGCGCGACCCGACATGAGGTAAAGCACCCCGATCGTGCGCTCCACCGCAATCAACGGCATACACAGACTGCTGCTTCCGGCACCACCAGCCGCAGCGGCAGCCGAGACCACTGGCCCCTGCTCCCAAAGCGCTCTCTGGATCAACTCCCGCTCGAGCTCAATCGCCTTTTCGCGGCCATCCCGGTGATGAACGCACAGAGAGTCCGGCTGCCCCTCGGCCTCGTTCAACAGCAGCACACCACCAGCCTCTGCCGGCACCACCTCAAAGATCAGTTCAAGAAGCCGCTGTTGCAACGACTCCAAATCCCGGATCGAGTTGATCAGCGTCGTCATCTTGAACAACGCGCTCAGATCGCGCGTCATCCGCCCAACATCGATCCCATGCTGAAGATGCCCATTGCCGACGGATTTGGCCTCCCACGAGCCCGCGGCAGCTTCATCGCACCCAGGCGAGAGCCCACCCTCGACCGGAAGATCGACGGTTCCATTCAACAAGCCCGATACCCCGACGATTCCCGGTTGCATGAGCCTCCTGTAGCCGCTTCGTCGCTAAGTGTAGCGCAACCATCCCAGCGCAGAAATAAAGCCAATCACTCCCAGCAACGTGTCCAAACACTTCAGATCGCCTAACGGCACGGCTAAAGGCAGGGTTAAGCGAACGGCTTTAGCCGTGCCGCAAAAGCTGCCTCCGTTGTGCGGCTTCGGCCGCTGAGGAACGCTCTTCACATCCCCCGACCGCCTGCAACAGTCCCCCGAACATCCCGGAACCGAACCGTTACTGCACGGTATCCGGTCGGATACCAGCCGCACCGCCCAGCGCCCCGCTCCGCCGTCGGCAGCCGCACCCCAAAAAATCTAAACTGCTGAATCTAAAGCAATTCCAAAGCGAAACGGCTCCGCAGCGTCATCTCGCCAGCTTTGGCACGAGCCTTGCTTTATTCCCCAGCGTATGACCCTTACCCCGCAGCGTGACCCCGGAGAAGGGAAAGCTAAAACACAAGGAGATTCGTCATGAAAACCATTCTTCGCCTCGCATTCCTCTCGCTCATCTCCGTGATCCCCTTCCTCCAGGCCTATGCGCAGGATCAGCGGGTAAGCGTCAATGTCCCCTTCGCCTTCCACGTCGGCTCGGCCACCCTGCCCGCCGGCATCTACGTCATCGACTCGTCCCCCATGCGCCCGCTGATCGGCATCACTGGCGCTAACCCGAAGATTCACACCAGCGCCTTTGTGCTGACCGATCCGCACGGCGTCACCGGCAGAGACGTGGTCGTCTTTCACCGTTACGCCAATCAGTACTTCCTCAGCCGTATCGTGCGGTCGGGCGGCGCCAACGAACTATCCCTCCTGCCTGACAAAGCCGAGAAGCAGGCCCGCCGCGAGACACGCATCGCCGGTCTCGCGCTCCTCGACCCCGTCATCCTCGCCACAAACGACGAGCCCCTCGCCCTGCCTTCCCCCAGAACCCCACGGTAGCCGCACGCAGCACACAGCACGCAGCAAAAGACCCGGAGAAAGCTCTCCGGGTCTCTCGCTGCTTTTTGCATCCTCCATCGTCTCCCGCACTCAGCGGGAAGCATCCTGCCCATGACGACCCGAGCCAGCAGATTCGCCCGCCAATCGCTCCAGCGCATCCCCACTCACCCGCATTATCCGCCACTCCACCAGCATCTCCGCCCCCATCGCCTCGTAGAACCCAATCGCCGGCTTATTCCACTCCAGCACATCCCACTCCAGCCGCGGACACCCCTCCGCCACCGCAACCCCAGCCAGATGCTGCAGCAGCGCCTTGCCGATCCCCACCCCGCGCTTCGACGGAGTCACATACACATCCTCCAGCCGGATCCCATGGTGCCCGCGCCACGTCGAGTAGCTCGTAAAAAAGAGCGCAAACCCCGCCGCCTCACCCTTATGCTCCGCAATCACGCAGCGAAAACGCGGCACCGGCCCCCACCCGTCCCGCAGCAAATCCGCCTCGGTCGCCAGCACCTTGTCAGGCTCCCGCTCGTACAGCGCAAGCTCGCGGATAAACTGCAAAATCAACGGCACATCGTCCGCAACAGCCGGTCGTATCGCTATCACTTCGTCGGAGCCTTTCCATCGGGCTTCGGCTGCGCCGCAAGCCATTTGTCGAACGGCAGCGAGAACGCGAAAAGCTCATGCTTGTCGCCCTTCGCGTCCGTGTAATGAATCTCCTTTACGTACAACTCCGCGCCCTTCAGCACCGGGTCGTCGATCCCCCGCACGTCGTAAAACACATAGCCCGCACGCGTCGAATGCGCCGGCACAATCGTCGACTGGAACCCAAAGTCCTGGTCGTCGCTCAAAATCTTCTTATCCACCGGCTCCGGATGCGTCATGATCCCGATGATCGGAATCCGCGACCCCTCCGCCTTCTTGGTCGAAAACAGCCGCCGATTCAGGTCCTCATCGGTCGCCGCCGCTTCCTTCCCACCACTCCCCGGCAGAAACTGAATCCGCACGTCATCCAGGTTCAGCGCATCGTCCCGATCATTCGTGATAATCACCCGCACCGGAACAAACCCATGCGAAACATAAGGCAGCCGGAAGAACGGGCAATCCCGCTTATCCAGGCAGGGCTCCGCCGCAACCGTCACATGCTCATCCGGATGCGCCTCGTTCAACGTATACTTTGCAGCCGGATCGACCGGCGGCGCAGTCCGAGGCTTATCCGACGCAAACCCCACCGACACTAGAACAAGTGTGCTTATGCAGCAACCTTCAACGACTTTACGGTGCCATCCCATCTTCGCTTGATTATCATCTTCCTTGAAGTTCGTAGTAAAGCACCTCACGATAAAGCACCTACGGTAGAACTCGACCACAAAAAACTCCCTACCGTCGAACCTTCCAGCTTTAAACCCTGCAACACCTTTCGCCCAGCATTGACAAGGAAAACCGATCCATGGGCATGATGCTCTACAGCTGTCTTCTCACGATCGCGCTCGTCGTCACCGCCCCCTGGTGGCTCTGGCGCATGGCGACCAGTGGCCGCTACCGCGCCGGCCTGCGCGGACGCCTCGGCCAGGTCCCTCCATCGCTCATCCGCGCCGTCGAAGGACGCGAAACCATCTGGCTTCACGCCGTTTCCGTCGGAGAAGTCCTCGCCGCCGAGCGCCTGATCGCCGAACTCCAATCCACCCTCCCGCACCACGTCATCGCTGTGTCCACCACCACCGAAACCGGCCAGAAGCTCGCCACCGAACGTCTCCCCGGCTCTCCCGTCTTCTACATGCCGCTGGACTTCGCCACCACCATGCGCCGTCACCTCGACGCCATCAAACCCAGCCTCGTCGTCCTCATGGAAAGCGAGCTCTGGCCACGCATGTTGACCGAGTGCGAGCGCCGCCACATCCCCGTCGTCGTCGTCAACGCCCGCATCTCCGACCGGTCCTTCCCCCGCTACCTCCGCCTGCGCCGCTTCTGGAAGCCCATGCTCGCCAAGGTCACCCTCTTCCTCGCTCAGGGCGACGAGAGCGCCGGCCGCCTCGAAAAAATCGGCGTCCCCCTTAACCGCATCCGCGTCGTCGGCAACCTCAAGTACGACGCGCCCGTGCCCGCCGACACCGAAATGGTGCAAACCCTCCGCCGCAACCTGCCCGAAGCGGGCGAGATCATCGTCTGCGGCAGCACCCTCGAAAACGAAGAGCTCGAAATCCTCGAAGCCTGGGTCCGCCTCATGTCCACCGGCCATCGCGGCGTCCTCATCATCGCGCCGCGCCATCCCAACCGCTTCGGCGACGTCCTCCGCCTCGTCGGCCGGTCCGTCGTCCGCGCCAGTACCTGGCTCGAAGATCCCCGCCCCCTCGGCTTCGGCGAGGTCATGGTCCTCGACACTCTCGGCCACCTCGCCGCCGTCTACCAGGTCGCCACCGTCGCCTTCCTCGGCGGCTCGCTCGTCCCCAGGGGCGGCCACAACCCGCTCGAAGCCGCGCGCTTCGGCGTCCCTGTCATCATGGGCCCCTCCTACGAAAACTTCCGCGAGATCGTCGACGCCATGCGCGCCCGCGACGCCATCTACATCGTCGAGCACGGCAACCTCACGCTCTCCTTCCACACCGCCATGGCGCGCGGCCGCGCCGTCGGCCAGCGCGGCCAGGAGTTCTTCGAAGCCCAGACCGGCGCCACCGCCCGCACCCTCATCGCCCTCACCGATCTTCTCCCCAAGGTTCGCGTCCGGTGAACTCAACGCGCGCAAAGCGGCCCTTGCTCCTGCCCCTCACCCCCCTCTACGCCGCCGGCCTCGCCCTCAAAAATACCCTCCGCGAGTCGCGTATCCTGCCCACCCGCGCCCTCTCGAAACCCGTCATCAGCATCGGCAGCCTCTCCGCCGGCGGCGCCGGCAAAACTCCCGTCGTCATCGCCCTCGCCCGCCTCCTGCAACTGCACCACCACGTCCCGGACATCCTCTCCCGCGGCTACGGCCGAACCTCGCAAGCCGTCGCCCAGGTCCCCCTCGACTTCTTCGCCTCCGCCGCTCTCTACGGCGACGAGCCGGTCGAGATCATGCGCGCCGGCTTCCACGTCTTCGTCGGCGCCGACCGCCACGCCGCCGGCCTCCTCTCCGAGCGCACCCACCAGGCCTCCGTCCACCTGCTCGACGACGGCTTCCAGCACTGCCAGCTCTCCCGCGCCCTCGACCTCGTCCTCCTCACCGCCGCCGACGTCGCCGACACGCTCCTACCCGCCGGCAACCTTCGCGAACCGCTCCGCTCCCTCCGCCGCGCCCAGGTCGTCATCCTGCGCGAAGAAGAATCCGCGCAACTCACCCCCATCGTCCGCCAACACACCGCAGCCGAAATCTGGCAAATCCGCCGCGAACTCGTCTTCGCCGAAGAACTCGCCCGCCCCTTCGTCTTCTGCGGCATCGCCCGCCCGGAAAACTTCCTCGCCATGCTCCACGCCGCCGGCAAAACTCCCGTCGGACAGCTCCTCTTCCCCGACCACCACCCCTACACCGAGCAGGACATCACCAACATCGTCGCCGCCGCCAAAGCCGCCAACGCGGACGGCATCTACCTCACCGAAAAAGACGCAGTCAAACTCCCCCAGCAGCTCCACCAGCACCTGCAAACCATCGGTCCCGTCCACGCCCCCTGGCTCCGCGTCGAGCTCCACGACGCCCACGCCGCCCTCCAAACCCTAGAACCAGCCCTCACCCCCTGAGCCAAACAACGCCGCAAGCTGTAAGCCAACAACGCCTCAAGCTGCAAGCCAACAACGCCTCAAGCTGTAAGCTCACAGCTCCTTAAGCTGTCAGCTCACGAGAAGTTCCTAACCCACCCCACCTCCAGCCCCGCCCCGGAAAACTCTATACTGAAAAACTCCATACTCTTTACTCGCGAATTCCAAGAACCCACTCGCGACCCCACCCACTCGCCACATCCCCGGGAGCCCACCATGCCACCCCCACGCATCCTCATCGTCCGCGTCGGTGCCATGGGCGACGTACTCCACGCCCTGCCCGCCGTAGCCGCCCTTCGCGCCGCGCTCCCCGCCGCCCACATCGGCTGGGCTATCGACCCCCGCTGGGCCCCCCTCCTCACCGCCCCGGCCGCCACATCCCCGCACGTCGATACCCTCCACCCCGTCAACACCCGCGCCTGGACTCCTACCAACTTTCTCCCGCACATCCTCAACCTCCGCCGCGAACTCCGCGCCCAGCACTACGACGTTGCCATCGACCTCCAGGGCAACATCCGCTCCGCCGTCATCTCCCGCCTGGCCTCCGCCCCGCGCATCATCGGCAGCCAAACCCCACGCGAAGCCCCAGCCCGCCTCTTCTACACCCACCGCGTCCCCCTCCAGACTCCCAGCGTCATCACGCAAGCCGCCGAACTCATCTCCGCCGCCCTCAACCGCCCGGTCTCTCCCATCCAACCCACCCTCCCGCAGGACCCCGAAGCCGAACTCTGGGCCGAAACCCACACCCAAACTCCCTTCCTCCTCATCGCTCCCACCGCTGGCTGGGGCGCCAAAGAGTGGCCCCTGCCGAACTACGCCGCCCTCATCCCACTCCTCGAAGCTCGCGGCTACCGCGTCCTGCTCAACGCCACCCCTACCTCCACCCACCATCTTCCCGGCAAGCCCATCCCCTCCACCCTCCCGCAACTCATCGCCCTCACCCGCCGCGCCGCCCTCGTCCTCGGCGGAGACACCGGCCCCGTCCACCTCGCCGCCGCCCTCGGCCGCCCCACCCTCGCCCTCTTCGGCCCCACCGACCCCGCCCGCAACGGCCCCCACTTCCCCGCCTCCCGCACCATCACCCTCCGCCACCCCGCCAGCCAAACAGACCACCACCGCACCGACACCCCCGACGCCGGCCTGAAACAAATTACTGTAGAACAAGTCCTCGAAGCCGCCCTGAGCCTCCTGGAACCCAAAGCCGAAACCCCGACCGGAGCGTAACTTGCCGCAAACCACCACCCAGCGCACCACTTGGCAGCGCATCGCCAAACGCATCCGCGTTCCCATGGGATTCCTCTTCGCAGCCTTCTTCCTCTGGCTCGCCCATCCCACTCCGCGCACCCTGCTGATGAGCCTCATCCTCGTCGTGCCCGGCCTCTGGCTCCGCGCCTACTCCGCCGGCTACATCCGCAAAAATGCCGAGCTCACCACCACCGGGCCCTATGCCCACACGCGCAACCCCCTCTACCTCGGCTCCATGCTCATCGCCTTCGGCTTCGGCGCCGCCTCCGCCAGCGCCTTCCTCCTGATCGCTCTCGCCGTCCTCTTCCTCGCCATCTACCTCCCCACCATCCAGGGCGAAGAGCAGTATCTCCGCGTCCACTTCCCCAACTTCGACACCTACGCCGCTCGTGTCCCGCGCCTGCTCCCCCGCCTCACCCCGGCACAGGACAACTCCGACCCCGGACGCTTCTCCCGCTCCCTGTACCTCCATCACCGCGAGTACAATGCTTCTATGGGAGCCGGCGCCATCTATGTGGCGCTGATCCTCAAGCTTGTGCTGAAGAACCACCATCTCTTCAGCGGGTTGGCCGGCCGATAACCACCAGAGAAGTCTCACAATAGAGTCCAAAAGGACCGAAGCACCACCTCCATCCTCCAAAACTCAGATCCCGGTGACCCACATTGGCTAAAACCCGCTCGTTTGTCTTTTTTCTTGCCACTCTCGCAATCCTGTCCCCCGCCATACCTGCCGCTCACGCCCAGATCCTCGGCCTCGGCAAGCCCGCCCCGCCCGTCGTCATCCCCACCCTCGAGCCCCCGCAGCCTGGCTACACCTTCCCCCAGCGTGAAACGCTCACCTTCTCCGTCGACTGGCGTGTCTTCACCGCCGGCACCGCCGTCTTCCACCTCGAGCAGCAGGGCAACACCGAAAAAGTCACCGCCACAGCCGATTCCGTCGGCAACATCAATATGATCTTTCCGGTCATCGACAAGTTCCAGGCCGGATTCGACACCAGAACCGGCTGCTCTACCGGCTTCGCCAAGCAAATCCAGGAAGGCCGCCGCAAAGTCACCTCCGACCTCACCTTCAACTACCAGATCGGCAAGCAGCACGAGTACACTAAAAATCTCGTCAAAGGCACCTCCGGCGAACAAACCGCCAATATCCCCGCCTGCGTCACCGATTCACTCTCCGCCATCTTCTACGCCGCGTCCCGGCCCCTCGTCGTCGGCCAGCAGGTCCGTTTCCCGCTCGCAGACTCTATGCGCACCGTCACCGTCGCCATGAAGGTCGAGGCCAAGGAAGAGATCAAAACCCCCGCCGGCACCTTCCAGACCCTCCGCGTCCAGCCCACCGCCGACGAAGGCATCGTCAAAAACCGCGGCAACATCTGGGTCTGGTACACCGACGACGCCCGCCACATGCCCGTGCAAATCCGCGCTCGCCTCTTCTGGGGCACCATCACCTTCCACCTCCAATCCTACGAAGCCAAATAGCCACCAGCCGGACTCTATACTGGAAGACTCTCGCACTCCGGCCCGACTCTCTACTTAAAAACTCTCTACTCTTTCCTCACGAAGTCTCTACTCTAGAACCACAGGCCCGCCAAACCATGTCGACCAGACTCACCGAACGAGACCAACAACTCGTCTCCGTAGCCGGCTTCCGCGACCCCGCCGAAGCCCATCTCGCCCAGGGCATGCTCGAAGCCGCCGGCATCGAAACCCTCCTGCAAGGTGAAAACGCCAACGCCCTCTACCCCGGCGCGCTCCGCGTCAAACTCCAGGTCCGCGAAGCCGACGAAGCCGCCGCCCGCGCCCTGCTCAACGACTCCGAACTCCAACCCGGCGAAGCCCTTGAAGATGACCCAAACTCCCGCTAAGCCCCGCGCCGTCCTCTGCCTCTCCGGAGGCATGGATTCCTGCGTCTGCGCCGCCCTCGCCGCGCGCGACCACGACGTCTACGCGCTCCACTTCAGCTACGGCCAACGCACCGAAGCCCGCGAGCTCCTCTCCGCCCAGCGTATCTCCGACATCATCGGCGCCAAGCAATTCCTCCCGCTTAAAGTCGAGATCTTCCGCCAGATCGGCGGCTCCGCCCTCACTGATTCGAAGATCGCCGTTCCCGAAGCCAAGGAAGAGATCGGCGCCAACACCCCCGAAGAGATTCCCGTCACCTACGTCCCCTTTCGCAACGCCCACTTCCTCTCCGCAGCCGTAAGCTGGGCCGAGGTCCTCGGCGCCCAAAAGGTCCTCATCGGCGCCGTCGAGCAGGACAGCTCCGGCTACCCCGACTGCCGCCCCGCCTACTACGACGCCTTCAACCAGCTCATCCGGCAAGGCACCAAAGAAGGCACAATTCAGGTCGAAACCCCGCTCATCCACCTCCGCAAGTCGGAGATCGTCCGCCTTGGGGTTGAACTCGGCGCGCCCTTCCATGTAACGTGGTCTTGCTATTCGGGTCAGCGCGAGGCCTGCGGCGTCTGCGAAAGCTGCGCGCTCCGTCTCAGGGCATTTCGCGAAATCGGAGCAACCGATCCGATACCATACGCAAACAACCCGCAGACGCGCTCTGCAACCTAAACAAAGAAGAGCGTCAGGTCCGCTCAGGAGAGATACCGTGAAAAACCGCAAAAATTTGGGCGCAGCCATCCGTTCCCGTGCAGCCGTCGGCTTCCGCGCAGCCACAAGCGTCGTGGCCAGCTTCGGATTCGTAGCGCTCGCCGCCCCCACCGCCTTCGTCCTCCTCCAGCCCGCCGCCCTCGTCGCCCAGCAAGGTGCAACCGTCACTGGCGTCGCCAAGGATCCCGCCGGCCAGCCCTACAACTCCGGCGAAGTCCGCTTCTCCACCGACAAAGCCACCCCCGCGGATAAGCGCAAGTTCCAGTACACCGTCCCCGTCGGCCCGGATGGCACCTACAAGGCCACCGACGTCGCCCCCGGCTCCTACATCATCGCCTACTTCCGCGATGGCAAGAGCATCTGGTACCACGAGCAGGACCTCAAGGCCGGCGACACCAAGACCATCGACTTCGACCTCTCCGGCGAGGAGTACCTCAAGACCCTCACCCCCGAAGACCGCGCCAAGCTCGAAGAAGCCAAGAAGAAGAACGCCGGAGTCATGGCAGAAAATGCCAAGATTGCCGACGTCAACAAGACCCTCACCCAGGGCCGCGCCGACGAGAAGGGTGGCAACCCTGATAAGGCCGTCGCCGAGCTCCAGCCCCTCACCGCCCAGCGCCCCAACGAGCCCATCGTCTGGGCCGCGCTCGGCGAAGCCCAGCTCGCCAGCGCCGACCTGGCCCGCAACGCCGCCGCCACTGCCAAGACTCCGCTCAACGACCCCGCCATCCTGCAAAAATACTCCGACGCCGCCGTCTCCTACCAGAAGGCGCTCGACCTCAACGCCGCCTCCAAGAAGCCCGACCCGGGCCTCTCCTTCACCTGCTACCTCAACCTTGGCCAGGCCCTCGGCCGCTCCGGAAAGGTCGATGAAGCCGGCGCAGCCTACGAAAGCGCCGCCAAGGCCGATACCACGAAGGCCAGCGTCGCCTACTACAACGAGGCCGCCGTCTACTTCAACGCCAACAAGCTGAAGGAAGCGAACGACGCCGCCGACAAGGCCATCGCCGCCGACCCCAAGCGCGCGGATGCCTACTACATCAAGGCCTCGGCCCTCATCCCCGGCGCCACCCTCGACCCCGCCACCAAAAAGTTCATCCTGCCTCCGGGCTGCCTCGAAGCCTACCAGCAGTACCTCGAACTCGATCCCACCGGCCGCCACGCCCAGGACGTCAAGGAACTCCTCAACAACCTCGGCCAATCCCAGAAGAGCAGCTTCAAAGCCAAAAAATAGCCTCCACCAACCACCCCACCCAAGGCCCGGAGCCCAAACTCCGGGCCTTCGCACGTCCCGCCGCCCCGCCTTTGCCTTTGCCTTTGCCTTTGCCTTTGCCTTTGCCTTTGCCTTTGCCTTTGCCTTTGCCTTTGCCTTTGCCTTAAACCGCGAAAATCCGCGCCCTCCCTTGCGCCAATCTGCGAGAGCGCTCTTGACGTTGCCTTCCTTCGCGTTCTTCCCGCCTTCCTTCGCGCCCTTTGCGAGAGCGCTTTCAGTCTTGCCCCCCAAACCGCTTCAAGCTCAAAGCCTTCAACTTCGCCGCCTCTTCCTCCCGGTTCTTCGCCGGAGCATTTGTTACCAGCTTCCCCAGCAGCTCCATCGAAACCGCCGCGATCCCATCGACCGCCGCGGCAAACGCCTCCTCATTCGCCTTCGACGGCTTGTCGAACCCGCTGATCTTCCGCACAAACTGCAGCGACGCCGCCCACACCTCTTCGGGCGTCACCGCCGGCTCAAAATTAAACAACAGCTTGATATTCCGGCACATGCTTCCCCTCCCACCATCCAACCGCCGCAATTCCAAACGCTTCCTCCCCGTGCGACTCCGTCCCACCGCTCTCAGCCTCCCTTAGCGCAACTTCGCTCCCTTTGCGCTCTTTGCGAGAGCGCTTTCGCCCGGCAGTCCGGGAATGTCACTCTAAATACCAACAAACCAAACGCAATGAGTGACTTACGACCACCAAGCATGTCAAACCCACCGCTCCCTCCTTGTATAATCGAGCCAGGAAGAAAACAACACCCCGAGGAATCAATGGGCTCAGCTCCCACCAGCACAGTCGACTTCGAGCAAGCCCTCCAGATCGTCCTCGCGCAAGCCCGCTCCGCCGCTCGCCCCCCCGGAACCGAACACCTCCCGCTCCTCGCCTCCCAATCCCAAATTCTCGCAACTGCCATCCTCGCCGATCGCGATCAACCGCCCTTCAACCGCTCCACCCGCGACGGCTTCGCCCTCCACGCCTCCGCTTGGACGCCCGAAGCCCACCTCGAAATCATCGGCCAGGTCCGCGCCGGCGAGCTCTGGCAAGGCCCCCCGCTCGCCCCCAACCAGGCCATCGAGATCATGACCGGAGCCCCCATCCCCCCAGGCGCCGACGCCGTCCTCATGGTCGAACACGCCACCCGCTCAGCCGATCGCCTAAGCCCAAACGCCCCTCGAACCCTCGCCCCAGGCGAAAACATCGTCCCCCGCGGCGCGGAAGCCCGCGCAGGCTCCGAGGTCGTCCCCGCCGGAACCCGCATCGGCCCCGCCGAGATCGCCATCGCCGCCACCTGCGGGCGGCACCACCTCGAAGTCCACGCCAAACCCAAAGTCGCCATCCTCGCCACAGGCGACGAACTCGTAGAACTCAACGAAGTTCCCGCCCCCCAACAGATCCGCAATTCCAACAGCTACGCCATCGCCGCCATGGTCTCCGCCGCCGGCGGCCAGCCCGTCCGGCTGCCCATCGCCCGCGACCGCCGCGACAGCATCCATGCCAATATCCTCGCCGCCCGTTCCGCCAACCTCCTCATCCTCTCCGGCGGAGTCTCCATGGGCGAATACGACCTCGTGGAAGAGGTCCTCACCACCTTCGGCGCCGAGTTCTTCTTCACCGGAGTCCGCATGCAGCCCGGCAAACCCGTCGTCTTCGGCCGCCTGCCCGCCCGTAACGGCGCGAACGAACTCTACTTCTTCGGACTGCCCGGTAACCCCATCTCCACTCAGGTCACCTTCCACTGCTTCGCAGAGCTCTTCCTTCGCGTCCTCGCCGGCGAACCCAACCCAGCCCCAAAATGGGCGCTTGCCACCCTCACGGAAACTGTCCCCGCCAAGCCCGGCCTCACTCGCCTGCTCCCCGCCCGCCTCGAAGGCACCGCCGTCACCACCACCCCATGGCAAGGCTCTGGCGACCTGGCCGCCAACGCCCGCGCCAACTGCTACGTCGAGTTCAAACCCAACACCGCCTACGCCCCCGGCGACACCCTCCGCATCCTGCTACGCTGACCACCATGGACCCGATCTCGAAACTCTCCCACTACGACGAAACCGGCCAGGCTCACATGGTCGATGTCAGCCAGAAGACAGACACCCGCCGCGAAGCCACCGCATCCGCCTTCGTCGAGCTCTCCGACGCCGTGCTCGCCGCGCTGCCCTCAAACCCCAAGGGCAATCCGCTTGAAGTCGCCCGCTTCGCCGGCATCCAGGCCGCCAAGCAGACCTCGAACCTGATCCCCATGTGTCACCCGCTCGCCCTCAGCTTTGTCGACGTCCAAGCCACCATCTCCGCCGGCGGAGTCCACATTGAAGCTACCGCAGCCACCGTCGCCGGCACCGGCGTCGAGATGGAAGCCATGGTCGCCGCCTCGGTCGCCGCCCTCACCGTCTACGACATGACCAAGGCCCTCGACAAATCCATCCGCATTCGCGAGGTCGTCCTGCTCCGCAAATCCGGCGGCAAATCCGGCGACTACCACCGCCCCACCGCCTGACAAGTCCACAAAAAACTCCCGTCATCCTGAGCGCAGCGAAGGACCCCTGTATTTCTTCACCCGCAGCAATACCGCAAACGTGCCCCATGCATGACAGCCTCATCGTCATGCGTGGGTCCCCGCCACGCTGGCCAAGCGCCTCTAGGCAGCTACAGCCAGCGTCAACGCAAACAGCCCATCCTCATCCTCAAAGCTCTGCGTCGCCGCAAACCCACTCTCCTCAAGCAGCGCGCTCACGCTCCCGCGATCGAACTTGTAACTATTCTCGGTATGAATCGACTCTCCATCCGCAAACCGCAGCTTGTCCGCCCCCAGCGAAACCACCTGCTCTCCGTCTGAAACCAGGTGCATCTCAACCCGCGACTCACCCTCGTTCCAGCGAGCCTCATGTCGAAACCGCGAGAGATCGAAGTCAGCCCCAAGCTCCCGGTTCAACCGCGTCAGCACATTCAGGTTGAACGCCGCAGTCACACCCGCTGCATCGTCGTAAGCAGCCACCAACTGCTCCACCGTCTTCTGTTCCCCCGGAGCGAGATCCGTCCCCAGCAGCAGCGCATCGCCCGGCAGCAATTGCCCGCGCAGCTTCTTCAAAATGCCTCTCGCATCCTCAGGTGAGAAGTTGCCGATGCTCGACCCGATATAGAGCGCCAGCACCTTGGCATCCGTCACCCGTTCCACGCGAATCTGCTCGGTCACATAGTTCGCCACCTGCGATCGCACCACAACCCCGGCCAGTTGCGCCTCCAATTGCGCCCTCGCTTCTTCAAGCGCCGTAGGGCTCACATCGATCGGCTGGTACAGCACCACCGTCTGCATCTTGCCCGCAGCGCCCAGCAGCACACCGGTCTTCGTAGCCGTCCCCGCCCCCAGCTCGGCCACGGTCACCGGCGCCCCCATCGTCACCAGAATTTTCTCGGAATACTGTTCCAGCAGTCCGCGTTCGGTACGCGTCAGGTAGTACTCCGGCAGCTGCGTAATCTGCTCGAACAGCTGCGATCCCGCCTCGTCGTAGAAGAGCCACGGCGGCAGGGTCTTCGGATACTCTGCCAGACCACCGCAAGCGGCAGCGGCAACAGGCGAAACAGCTTCAGCAATCACGTGGGCTCCCAAAAACAGAATTAGCAGGCGTACCGATTCTATGATGCAAGCCCGTGCCGAACATCTTCAGAAGCTGTTCACCCCCTCAACCAAGAGCCTGCCTCGCCGATAACCAGGCAGAGGATAATTCCGGCGAATGACGACAGCGGAAAAATGGATGTTCGGTTCCTGGGCGATGGTGACCATCCTCGCCGGCTCCATCCTCATGTCGTTCCACCAGCCATTCCGTGCACCAACTCCTGCCATTCTTCAGCTTGCGCAGCCGGCAACCAACGGCCAGACCCGCGCAATCCATCTTCTGCTGGGCAGCTGCGGCTGTTCGCACCGCGTCATGCAGCATCTGCTGGCGCGTAAGCCGCAGCCTGGCCTCGCCGAGCAGATCGTTCTGCTGGACGGACCCGCTCCCGATCTTCCCGACACCGCGAGCCTCGCCGCCGGGCTCGTACGCGCTGGCTACGCGGTTCGCCGCATAAACTCTGCGCAGATCCCACCCGATGTCGGCCTGCGCGGCGTCCCGCTACTGATCGTCGCCGCGCCGAATGACGATGTGCTGTACATGGGCGGCTACGGCAGTGCTTACGACCAGGACACCGAGATCTTCCACCAGATTGAACTCAAACAACCTGTGCAGCCACTCGCCGCCATCGGCTGCGCTGTAAGCGGCAGCGTCCGGCGCCAGGCCGATCCATTTCACCTGAAGTATTAGCCCACACGACCAACCGAGACCAAGACCAGAGGAACTTATGCACTCCGTCTCCAGCCCTTACCAAAACGCGTACACCCGCAAGCTCAATCGCATCGGCTTCTTCTTCCTGCTGGCGCACGTGCCGGTTCTCGCCACCATGGCGGCGGTCCAGCCCGGCTATAGCGTTTGGAGCACCCTGGGCATCCTGCTGCTGCTGCTCGCCGGTCCCGCGCTCATCATCCTGCGCGAGCCGGCTTCCTCGACCGCGGCCATCGCAATCGCCTTCTCCGCGATGGGCGTCAGTGCGCTCACCATTCACCTCAGCGGCGGCATGATCGAGGCGCACTTCGAACTTTTCATCATGATCGCCCTGCTCGCCGCCTTCGGCCGCGTAACCCCGCTGATTTTGGCCGCGGCCACGATCGCACTGCATCATGTCCTCTTCTGGCTCTGGCTGCCCGCCAGCGTCTTCAACTACAAAGCTTCGTTCTCGATCGTGCTCATCCACGCCTTCTTTGTCATCCTCGAGACCGTACCCGCCTGCTGGATTGCAAAGCAGTTTGGCAACGCCATCAAGGCACAGGCCCTGGTCAACGATCATCTCGGTAGCTTCGCCGAGCAGATCAACTCAGCCGCAAACCAGGTCGCATCCTCCAGTCAATCCCTCGCCCAGGGCGCATCCGAGCAGGCCGCGTCCATCGAAGAGACCTCGGCCTCGATCGAGCAGATCAATGCCATGGCGCGCCGCAACACCGACAACTCCAACGCCACCGCATCCATCGTCTCCGAATCGCAGCGCAGCTTCGAGACCACCAACCAAAGCCTCGACCAGATGGTCCTCGCCATGGACGGTCTCGACAGCTCGAGCGACCAGATCTCAAAGATCATCCGCGTCATCGACCAGATCGCCTTCCAGACCAACATCCTCGCACTCAATGCCGCGGTCGAAGCCGCGCGCGCGGGAGACTCAGGCGCCGGCTTTGCCGTCGTTGCGGACGAGGTTCGCTCGCTCGCACATCGCAGCGCGCAGGCCGCAAGCGACACCGCCTCGCTCATTCAGGAGTCCATCACCAAGACCCGCGCCGCACGCGTGAAGGTGGACGAAGTCGCCGGCGCTATCCGCGCCATCACCGCCAAATCCGCCCAGATGAAGTCCCTGGTCGACGACATCACGCAGGCCAGCTCCGAACAGTCGCACGGCATCGCGGAGGTTACCCGCGCCATTCACAGCATGGAGAAGGTCACGCAGGAAAACGCCGCAGCCTCTGAGCAGTCCGCCGCGGCCGCCGAGCAGCTCAGCGCCCAATCCGACGCCATCCAGGAGATCGTCCAGCAACTCGCCGAGCTCGGCAAAACCGGCCCAACCACCCTCGCCGCCTAAGCTCGCCAAGCCGCTCGACTTCCACGGCCAGACAAAGTCTTGAGACGGCAAAACACCGCCAGTAGACGACATTGCGCCATGAGGGTGATGGCTCGTGCCAATCCAGCCTCAGTACAATCAAACAGAATCGGGAAGCCAGTGAACGATACCATTATCAAAGAACCTATCAGCCAGATCACTCCCCAGAAGCTCAAGCAGTACGCTGAAACCGCATGGGATTACGCCGTCTTCTACCGCCGCTACATCGGCTATACCGTGCTCGGCCTGATCGGAATCGGGCTGGCAATCGGTTGGACCCTCGCGATCCGCACGACGTAATCTCGCAATACTGCAAATGGGAGGTTGAACCGGCGAAGGCGACCAACCATGGACACCTTCCATGCCGCTATACGTCCTTCGCCAGCCGCAGCCCAGAGAACTGCCACCGCGTCGCCGGCCCAAAGAAGTTCCGATAAGTAGCCCGGATATGCGTCGCCGGCGTAACGCACGAACCGCCCCGCAAAATCACCTGCGACGACATGAACTTGCCGTTGTACTCCCCCAGCGCGCCCGGCAGCGGCTTGTAGCCCGGATACCCCGTATACCCCGAGGCCGTCCACTCCCACACATCGCCGAACATCTGCTCGAGCGTCCCATCCACAGCGGCCGGCGCAGGGTGCAGCCGCCCCGACTCCAGCATGTTTGCCGCACTCCTGCCTTCCGTCGCAACCGCTTCTGCCGCGTGCTCCCACTCGAACTCCGTCGGGAGCCGGCAATCCTTCCAACGCGCGAAAGCGTCCGCTTCAAAATAGCTCAAATGACAGACCGGCGTCTCAAGCAGTTGATCCAGCGCGACCGTTCCGCGCAGGGTGTAAACGCTCCAGCCGGAAGCTGCCGCCGAGTCGCGCCGCCAGTACATCGGTGCCTGCCAACCCGCCGCACGCATCGTGCTCCAACCTTCTGACAGCCAAAGCTCCGGCCGCGTATACCCGTTGTCATTCATGAAGTCGAGATACTCGCCCGCAGTCACCAGCCGCGTCGCAATCTCGAACGGCTGCAGGTAAACCGTATGCTTCGGCGTCTCATTATCGAACGCAAACGCAAGCGGATCGTCCGCATTCAGATTCACGCCGACTTCCACAAGGCCGCCCTCAAAGCTCTTGAACGCCGCTTCTCCAGCCGTCTTCGCGCCCGCCTCGCGAGCTCCGCCCTCCTCGTAAGCCGGGTGCAGCGGATTCGTAAACAACGCATGTTTGATATCCGTCGCAATCAGCTCCAGATGCTGCTGCTCATGCTCCAACCCCAGCACGATGCGCCGCAGAATATCCTCAGCGTCCGCTGCAACCTCCGCCAGCTCACCCTCAAGCAGCGTCTCGATCGCCGAGTCCACAAACGTCCGGTACGCCAGGATCTGATCCAGCGGCGGCCGCGAAAAACTTGCCCGCAAATACTTCGCCGGCATATCGCCCAGCGAGTTGTAGTACGAGTTGAACAGCCAGTGAAACTCCGGATGGAACGGCGTGTAGCCCTTAACATACGGCCCAAGCACAAACGTCTCGAAGAACCAGCTCGTATGCGCCAGGTGCCACTTCACCGGGCTCGCCTCACCGCACGACTGAACCATCATGTCTTCGGGAGAAAGCGGCGAAACAAACCCAAGCGTGGCCGCGCGCACCGCACGAAACCGGTCCAACAAGGTCGACGCCTCTACTCCGCGTCCTGTTTCTTCCGCCATCAGAATCGCTCCATCCGCCATCCGCCCGCTCCTCCGCCGTCTCAATCTGTTCTCCGATGCCTCGCCCGAAATCCCCGGTTGGCTCCTCCGCAACAGTTTGGCATACTCCAACTTCACGCGGTCGAGCGTTGCGCCAGGTCTTTCTACCGGTAGCAACAGACACGTATAGTGGCGTCACCTTATGATTCCCAGACTCCTGATTCGTTTCACCTTTCTTTGCCTTCTCGTCGCTTCGCCCTCCGCCTTTGCGCAGACCAGCAGCGGCCTCTTCGACCATTCAACCGACATCGGCGCGACCAGACCCGGCACCACCCTCTACAAGCCCAACCACGAGTACCTCCTGACCGGCGGCGGCGCCGACATGTGGTCGACCTCCGACCAGTTCCGCCTCGCGTGGCGCCAGGTCGACGGCGACGCAGCCCTTGACGCCGACATCGTCTTTCCCGGATCGGTCCCGCAGCCGCTTCAAAAAGCAGTCCTCATCTTCCGCCAAAGCCTTGCGCCCGACGCACCTTACGCCGATATCGCAATCCACGGCGACGGCCACATCACCCTCCAATACCGCGCCGTCGCCGGTGGCGAGACCAAGGACACCGTCTCCAGCTTCCACGCCACGCCCGGCACTCCAGCGCGCCTGCGCATCGAACGCCGCGGCGACCAGTTCACCGTTTCCGCCGGCCCAGCCGACGGCACGCAGACCGTTTCCGCACCCATCACCATCCCGCTTCACGGAACCATCTACGCGGGCCTGGGCGTGTGCGCGCACAACGCCGACGGGCTCGCCACGGCCGACTTCACTCACGTGCAGTTAGAAACATTCCCCATGATGACGAACGCGAACGCACCCAAACCCTAACCGTGGTTCAGCAGCCGCGCCAGCCCATACGCAACCGCAGCCGCAGCCCCGCCGATCAGCGTCGTCTGCACCGCGCTGCGCATCGTCCCGGTCCCGACCAGCCGCCCTTTGATCGCCCCAAACACCGCCAGCGCCACCAGCGTAATCACCACCGAAAGCTTCAGCGCCAGCCCAATATCCGCCACCAGCATGTAAGGCGCCAGCGGTACCAATCCCCCGAGGATGTAGCTCACCGCAATCGTCGCCGCCGAACGATGCGCCCGGTTCTCCGCCGGCCTCTCAAGCCCCAGCTCAAATCGCATCATGAAGTCCACATACGCCGCGGGATTCTGCTCAAGCGCTTCGAGCACCGGCCTCGCCGCCTCCCGCGAAACCGAATACTGCTCGAAGATCTCGTAGATCTCCTCCGCCTCATCCTGCGGCCGCGTCACGATCTCCGTCTGCTCGCGCTGGAGCTCCGACGCATAGTGCTCGGCATCGCCGCGCGCCGCCAGGTAACCGCCAAGCCCCATCGCAATCGAACCCGCGGCGATCTCCGCCAGCCCGGCCAGCACCACAATATGCGCGCTCGCCACCGCGCCCGACAACCCCGCAGCCAGCGCAAACGGCACCGTCAGCCCATCCGACAGACCAATCACAATATCCCGAACCGCCTCGGTCGCCTCAAAGTGCTGCTCTTCATGCGGAGTCCGCGCAACGTCATGCATAGCCGAAGTCTAGCGCAGCAGCAATCCCCCCGCCCACGCGACAAAGAGAACACAGAGGAACAGAGGGCACAGAGGTCCACAGAGCCTCTGTGTACCTCCGTGCCCTCCGTGCTCTCTGTGCTTTCTGTGCTTTCCTTACCTTCTAACCCAGAACCAAAATCCCGAAACTCTCGCGTCTTTCCTCCCCCAAAATCGTCTGTACTGACAACCAGTTAGAGGACCATCCGATGCACCCGAGATTCGACCGACGCTCCACCCGTATCGCCTCCGCCCTGATCCTGGCCGCACTGCTCGCGGCCCCTGCCGCCTTCGCCCAGGCTGATCCCGGACAGGAAAGCGCCCCCGCCATCGCCATGGGCTCCGGCCGCATGGTCCGCGGCACCGTCACCGCCGTCCAAGGCGACAAAATCTCGCTCAGGACCGAAGCCGGCGACACCTTCCAGGTCGCGCTCTCGCCCAACACCCGCCTCATGAAAGACCGCCAGCAAATCAAAGCCGCCGACATCAAAATCGGCGACGGCATCGGCGCCATGGGCGAGCTCGACCAGCCCACCAAAACCGTCCACGCCCTCTTCGTCTCGCTCGTCAGCGCGGAAGAAGTCAAGAAGATGAAGGACTCCTACGGCAAGACCTGGATCTCCGGCAAGGTCACCGCCATCGACGACCTCAAGATCACCATCCTGCGCGGCGACAAGGTCTCGCAAACCATCGCCGTCGATGAGGACACCTCATTCAAACGCGGCGGCCGCGGCATGGCCGCGGCCATGCAGGGCGGCGCATCCGTTCCCATGGGCGAAGGCGGTTTCCGCGGCGGCAACCGCGGTGACCGTCCGCCGCAGGCTGAAACCGGCGAACCCATTACCCTCGCCGACGTCAAGGTAGGCGATGTCGTCGCCGGCCAGGGCGCCCTGAAGAATGGCGTCTTCATCCCTACCACGCTCGCCGTCTCCGACCCCACGCAGCATCGGCATCGCCAGGGCGCGGATACCGGCGCGTCCCCCAACTCCTCCATCGGCAACGCGGCAGCGCCAACTCCCGCTGCCAGACCCCAGTAGGTGCGCTGCATGGCGTCCAGCAAACACGGGCTCGGCCTGGCGCTCGCCGCGGCATCGTTGCTTACCAGCGGCGCCTGCACGGCTGACGCCCAGTCCGCGCCGGAGGCCTCAGCCCCGGCCACACCGGCTGCGGCTCCCGCAACCACCTCCGCCGGCGGCACCATCCGTGGCACCGTCAAGGCCGGGAACGCGCCGCTGCCCGGCGTCGCCATCACCGCGACCAACACCCTCACCGGCAAAAAAGTACGCAACCACCACCGACGTCTACGGCGCGTACAGCATGACCATCCCGAAGACCGGCCGCTACGTCCTGCACGCCGAACTCGCCGCCTTCGCGCCCGCCACCAGCGAGGTCCGCATCACCGCCGAGGCCGCCAACCAGACCGCAGCCTTCACCCTCGAGCTCGCCTCCCGCGCCGCGCAGGCCGCCGCAGCCAGCGAAGTCGCCCAAACCTCGACGCTCGCCTCCGCCATCAGCCGGGGCACCCAGGCGCTCTCCATGGCCGGCGCCGCCGAAGGCCTTACCGACGCCAGCACCGGCGGCGGCGCAACCCCCGCTCTGCCCTCACTCGGCGGCCTCGCCGACTCCGCCGCCAGCGGCAACGAGTCCGTCGCCATCTCCGGCGCCGCCGGCCAGACCAACGGCCTCGCCAACCTCTCGCAGGACGAAATCCAGGACCGCATCAACGAAGCCGTCTCCCGCGCCCGCGCCCAGGGCGGGGTCGCCGCCGACCAGGCCAACGCCGCCGTCGGCATCCTCGGCGCC
>CBDDBI010000007.1:0-9227 GCA_965225725.1 uncultured Granulicella sp. | reverse complement strand
AACTCAGCGTCGTGGGAGGTGCCGCCGCTCTTTCAGCATCTGCGGCACCTGGGCAACGTGACCGAAGACGAGATGTACCGCACCTTCAACATGGGCATTGGCCTGATCGCCGTCATTCCCGCCGAACAGGTCAAAAAGGTGAAGGCAATCCTGAACCGCGCGAACGAGCGCCACTGCCTGATCGGCCGCATCGTCAGCCGCGGCACCCGCAAAGTGATCTACAGCTAGCCTGCCTGCTCCCACTAATCCTCTGGGTGCCCCATCCTCGTCGCGGCCTCATCGCGACAAGGGTGGGCATCGGGCGAAGCCCGACCTTCGCAGGATGCCGGAAGCAAGCCCTCACCTGCCTCGTCCAACGGCCTTACCCTCCACGACTGCAGCCGACTCTCCCAGGACGACCCTCACCGAAACCCTCATTTCCCTCGAACGCTCCCTCCACGACCCCGCCACCCGCGCCGACAGCGAAGCCGTCTCCCGCCTCCTCTCCCCCGACTTCTTCGAGTTCGGCGCCTCCGGCCGCGTCTGGTCCCGCGAAGCCATCCTCGCCCACCTCGCCACCGAAAACCCCTCCGAAATCACCAGCCGCGACTACACCTGCCAACCCCTCTCACCCGACATCACCCTCCTCACCTACCTCTCCGAAACCCCACAACGTCGCGTCCTCCGCAGCTCCCTCTGGCGCCTCGAAGGCGAAACCTGGCGCCTCGTCTTCCACCAGAGCACCCCGATTCTCAACATGCAGTCTCCTCGGGAAGGCTGACTCTGTTTTTGCCTCAGAGTTAGGCTCAGTTTTTGCCTCAGAGATAGGCCCGGACTTCAGTCCGGGCATTCGCATTCCAGAATGCTCCGCGCTTTAGCGCCCGGGACATGCCGTCCAAAGGATTGCGATTGATAGCATTGCTCTGCAATCCTTAATCTCAAGGAGCTGGAGCTGACTTAAAACATCCGGAAAAAGAGCGCATGGGACGACAAACTTAACTTCACTTCTACGGGAACGACATCCGCACCTTCGTTCATGCGATCTGGGCCAAGTGCGATCTCGTCGTGACGCGGTGCTACGACGACCTGCCTGCTATTACTCCGGTCGCTGACCCCAGACTGGAACAAAGCCTCACACTATGGAATCGTGACCTTGAGCCTTCGCTCACCAGGACCCGCATTCAACTCAATTCGGGAGGAGAGCGGTTCCATATTCGCGACGAGCATCAGGTGCTTGAACTAACCAACTCAATCGTCACCACATGGGACGGAAGGCCAGCTTTGCTCCAAGGCAGAATCTACGGCAGCGACTTCACCGACAGGAAGGAGTACGGCCAGTGGATGGCAGCGACGCAGCGCTGGCTCCGCAGGCACTTTCAAAAGTGTCCGTCGTGAGGTGGCTTTGTCGGCCCGGAGGCGTGGCGTTTTTTCGAATCAGGAGGCGTGCTTCTCCCTCAGTTTGCGCCGCCCGTAACGCCTGCTTGGCTCAACCAGATCGCGAAGCAGGACGCCATACGGCAGAACCTCGCTCAGCCGTTTACAGGTTGAACCGCTTCTCCTCCCGCTGCCACAACGGCGCCCCCCAGGTCCCAATCGCCAGCAGCGCCCCAAACAGCACAATCGCATCCAGGCTCAGGCGATTCGCCTTTCCCCAATAATCCATCGCATCCAGATTCAGCCAGATCGCAAACTCATCCAGCGTCAGCGCCGCGCCAATCCCGTACATCAGCGACAGCACGCGGCTCACCAGGATAGAAACCGGTTCATCCTTCTGCCCGGCCTCGGCCAGCGTCGCATACCCAGCGATCAGCAGCAGCAGGATCCCCCACACCAGGTGATGAATGTGCCGCCCACCCATCTCCACATAGCCAAATGGCCCCACATGGTGCGTAATCGAAAACACCAGCAGCCGCACCGCCAGAAACGTCACGAAGAAGCTGATCGACGCCAGAAACAGACGCCGATGCGGCCGGTCCGGAATCCTCTGATGGACAATCCGTCCAATCCGCGTCCGGTGCAACAACAGCAAAATCGCAGCAGAGCTAACGCCGATAAAGATCAGCAGAATCGTCGAACCGGAGAGATGCATGGATAAGCATTATCACGTACCGGCCCGCAACCACGCTTACTTCTTCGGCCGTACCTTGTCTTTCTCGAACAGATCGGGACTGAGCGGCTGGTTGAACTGCACCTTCGTATAAAAAGTCTGCGCGGCCATATCGCCGTCGTGATACTCGGTCATGTTCATCGGCTGCGCGATGCCGTCGTACATGCGCCAGTCGCCATACACCTCTTCATCGAGGTCGTAATCCTTGAACTGTTCGTTTCTGGACTGGAACGCGCGCTGCAGCGGAAAATGCGTATCCTGCTCGATCTCGATCGTCACCGAGTTGTTATTCGCGCCCAGAATGCTTACCTTGTCGATCGGCCGCCGGTCTCGCGTACCCTGGCCTTCATACAAAATCACCGCGTCCGGCAGCTTCACCCAATCGCGCATGATCGTCTCGAGTGAATGCGCCTGGCGCATGTAATACGCGGTCACCTGCTTCTCCGGCAGATCGGTCGTACCTTTGTAGGTCGTCTCGTAGCCGTGTCCGTCCGTCCACAGGTGGATCACGTCCTTCTTCATCCCCGGCATGATCACCCCGCGCACGGTCAGGAATTCGACCCGCGTCGCCTCCGGCACCGTCGCCGTCGCATAGCGCTTGTACTGGACGAACCGGATTACGCTGCCCGTCGGTGTCCCACGAAAGAAACTCGCCGTCTGCCCTTCGATGATGGAGGTCTGCTTGTTCAGCCACGCTTCGCCGCCCAGCGCCTTCAGCATCTCGTCCAGCAGGCGCCTGCCGTGCTGCTCCTGGGTCTCGCCCGGAACGGTCTTCGGCGCGGCACTCTCCATCTCCTGCGCCGTCTGCGCGTGGAGCGCCGGCACCAAGCCCGCGAAGATTGCAACCGCTGCCAGCCACTTCATCATGCTCAATCGCTCCTAACCAACCAGAACCGCGCCGCCATTCACATTGAAGATCTCGCCCGAGATAAACCCCGCCAGCGGTGTGCACAGAAACACCACCGGCCCGGCGATCTCATCCACATGCCCCACGCGACCCAACGGAATCAGTGAGGTCGCCTTCTTAGACGCGATCGGATCGCTGAGGGCTGCGGCGGACATCTCGGTCGCCACCCACCCTGGCGCGACGCAGTTGACGTAAATCCCGCGCCCCGCCAGTTCGCTCGACAAACTCTTCGTCAGCGAAACCAGCGCTCCCTTGCTCGCCGCATAATCGGCATGAAACGCCTCCCCTCGCTGCGCCGCCGTCGACGCAATCAACACAACATGCCCCCGCACCGCGGACGTGGGTGCCCCATCCTTGACGGCCTCACCGTCGAGGGTGGGATCGAGTAAGTTGGGTCCTTCCGCCTGCCGCAGCATCTGCGCCACCCCCGCCTGCACCAACCCAAACACGCTATCCAGGTTGATCCCCAGGGTCGACCTCCACTGCGCCTCCGCCATCGTCTCGATCGGCTGATCGTGCGCCGGCCACACCCCATGGTTCACGATCAGGCAATCCAGCCTTCCAAAAGCCGCAACCGCCGCGGCAATCAGCGCCCGCCCATCCTCCGGCTTCGCCAAATCCTTCTGAATTGCCCGGCAAACCTCAAGCCCACCCAACTCTTCCACCAGGCTCGAAGCTGACGCAGCCGCACTCTGGTAGCTGAAGACCACCTTCGCCCCCGCCTGCCGCAGCATCCTCACGGTCGCCGCGCCAATCCCTCGCGAGCCGCCCGTCACCAGCGCAACCTTGCCCTCCAACGACAGCAAAACGCCACCCATTCCGAATCCCCCGAAGTCGAAACCAGGCACAACGGAGCTGAGATCCAGGCTGCAGCCGTCGTGCCTTGTCCCCATCCTAGTCGTAGCCTAGCGAGAAGGCGTCACCTGGATCGTCTCCGAGTCAGCAGCAGCCGGTGTCTTCGCATGGAGCCGCCTCGCCCCACCTGCCGCCAGGAAGATCGTTCCCACCACGGTCAGCAACAGGTAAATCGCTGCGACACAGAAGAACGGAATTTTCGCCCCTCGCCAGATCGTGCGCGGCATTTGATCGGTCAGCTTGTCCAGGAACGTCTCGTTGAACCGCTGCGGCATCACTTCGTCCCCGCCCAGCCGTGCCCACTTCGCAGCAATGTACGTTCCCCTGACGTTCGCAAGCAGCAGCCCAAACGCAATGATGGTGAGCACCCCCGGCGCCATTCCCATGAAGATGCTCGCCACCAGATTCAACCCGTAAACCCCGGCCACGAGGACGGCCGCCGGCTGGCTATGCTCCCGAACCCCAATGCCGCCAAGAACAAAGAAGGCGAGCGTCAGCACCGCGGTTACCGGTTGCCCGCCAACCGTCAGCGTCAGCAACGAAAGCACGCCCACAATCCAGCACACCCAAAGGCCCTGCTTGCCCAGCGCATCCGCCTCACCCGGGTGATCGCTCGGCCAGAACATCCGCTGAAACAGATTGTCGTCTTTCACCTTTACGCCGTCGAGCTCTAGAAATCCCATGCCGATCTTTCTACCACCTTTCAGCGTTTTCTCACGGGTATTTCTCCCTGCGATTGAGGTATCCTCATTCCTCAGGCCAAACTCACATCCGGAGAAACCTCATGAAGATCGTCGTACTCATCGCCCGCCTGCTGCTTGGCCTCATCTTCTTCGTCTTCGGCCTCAACAACATCCTGCATTTCCTCCCCATGCCAGCCATGCCGCCGAGCGACGCCACCACCTACGCGACCATCCTCGCGCATCATGGCGTCATGACCTTCGTCGGCCTGCTGATGGTCATCGCCGGGCTGCTGCTGCTCGTCGGCCGCTTCGTGCCGCTCGCCCTCGTCATCCTCGGCCCGATCCTGGTCAACATCCTGCTCTACCACGCACTCATCGACCCGGCCAGCGGCGTCAAAGCCGCAATCCCCGGCATCGTCGCAACCGTCCTCGAGGTCTTCCTCATCACCGTCTACCGCCGCAGCTTCTACACCCTCTTCCACCCCGCACCCGAGATCCTCTAGCCAGCCTCGCCAACGCCCACCCTCGGGTGCCCCACCCTCGCGGAGCTAGGGTGGGATCTGCATCATCGGGAACCCGTCGCCTTGGCTTCCTTCTTCGCTTTCTCCCGCTCCGCCAGCAAAGCCCGCCGCGCCGCGACCGTCTTCTTCAGCTCCGCCTTCGGCAAAGCCAGCAAAGCTTTCACCTTCGGTGGAAGCTTCTCGTACGTCAGCGCGTGCGCCGCCCGCCACTCGCTCTCCCACTCTGTATTGCGATACACGCCCCAGTTCTCGACCGCCACCCAGTGAATCCGCGCCATGTACGGTGCCGGAACGATCCCCTCCAGCTCCAGCAGCGAAGCCATCCGCTCCTGCCCCGCCGGATAGTAGACCGGCATCTCACCCGGCGTCAGATTCATCATCACAAACATCTTGCCGCCGATCGCCTTATCTCCCACCCAGAAGACCAGACCGCCCCACTGCTCGGTCTCGACCACATGCGGCAGCTTTAACAGAAACGCGCGCGCCGTCTCAGCATTCATGCCAGCACGATAACACGCGCCAACAGAACTCGGGTGCCCCATCCTTGGCGGCTTTATCGCCAAGGGTGGGATCGATAGAGTAAATCCTCACCTGCCGTGTCCCGCACCAACTTTTTCGTCATCCTGAGCGCAGCGAAGGACCCCTGTATTTCGTTCTTGCTATTCCGGGTACCCCATCCTTGGCGGCTTCATCGCCAAGGGTGGGATCGATAGAGTAAATCCTCACCTGCCGTGTCCCGCACCGACTTTTTCGTCATCCTGAGCGCAGCGAAGGACCCCTAATATTTCGTTCTTGCCTATTCCTGACGCCGGGTGCCAGGTGCCCCATCCTTGGCGGCTTCATCGCCAAGGGTGGGATCGCAAGCCTCTACTCCCCCTTCGAAGCAGCCGCCGCCCTCGAATCCGCCTTCTTCTCCGCCGAAGTCTGCTTCGCCTTCGGCTTGCAACTCCCTTTCTCCCCCGGATCCTTCCCCGGAACCGGCGTAAACCCCGGCCAGCACCGGCTCGTCTGCTCCGCCGCCTTCGTACTCTTCCCCGCGCTCTTCTTCGCCGGAGCCTTCTTCGCCGAACTCTTCTTCGCAGTAGCCATCTCCGCTTAGAAGCACCATCCCCCCAATGCGTTACCGTCGCTTGCAGCCAAACTACAAAAACCCGGCAACGATGAAACACAGAGGAACACCGGGGTCAGGCCTTTGTTCCGGCCTCACCTCAGCTTCAACCGGATTGGCCCCTTCGCGGTAGAACCATCCACCACGCGTCCACCCTGAGTGATCACGATCTTTCCCGCGGCCACCAGCCGCCGAGCCGCCGCCCGCGCCGGCTCCATCAACCCCTCCCAATCGCGCCGAGCGCTTTTGCCCCCGACGAGTTTTGCCGCCTCAGAAGGGCAGATCGTCTTATCCCGCCCACGCTCCGCCAGCAGCTCCAGAATCGCCGCCTCAAGCGCCGCATCCGCCTCACCCGGCTTGCTTCCGCGGCAGGCGTCCGAGCAGTACTTCACCACGTCCCAGTCCTTCTCCCACTTCTTGCGCCACGCAAACGCGCGCCCGCACGTCTTGCAGATCTTCTCCCTCTTCGGCGTCTCTGGCTCGCGCTTACGGATCTTGTCAGGCATAAGAAAATCTTAAGGCGTCCTTACGCCGGAAGCTTCGCGCGCAAACTCTTCTTCGCGAGCGAAACCGCGAGCGCCCCGCGAAGCCCCAGTACCCCACGAAGTGGCGCCTGTCCGGCGTCAGGACGCCCGTCCGGCAGGACAAAGTCTTTATACTCAGGAAGTCATGCCCACCTTCGCCCCCGTAGACGAACAGCTCGCGCTCCTCACCAAAGGCGCCGCCGAGATCATCCCGCTCGAAGACCTCCGCACCCGCCTCGAAGAATCCCGCAAGACGGGCACGCCGCTGCGCATCAAAGCCGGCTTCGATCCCACCGCGCCCGACCTCCATCTCGGCCATACCGTTCTGATGCGCAAGCTGCGGCACTTCCAGCAGCTCGGCCACACCGTCATCTTCCTCATCGGCGACTTCACCGCTCTGATCGGCGACCCCACCGGCAAATCCGCACTACCCGCAAGCAACTCACCCAGCAGGAGATCGACGCCAACGCCGAAACCTACAAGCACCAGGTCTTCAAAATCCTCGACCAAGCCAAGACCGAAATCCGCTACAACTCCGAGTGGTTCTCGAAGTTCGGCGCCGCCGGCATGATCGAACTCGCCGCCAAATCCACCGTCTCGCAGATGCTCGAACGCGACGAGTTCCACAAGCGCTTCCAGGCCGAGGAGCCCATCTCCGTCCACGAACTGCTCTACCCGCTCGTCCAGGGCTTACGACTCCGTCGCCCTCCAGTGCGACGTCGAACTCGGCGGCACCGATCAGAAGTTCAACCTGCACCAGGGACGCCGGCTCCAGCGCGATGCCCGGCCAGCTCCCGCAGATCATCCTGATGACGCCCATCATCGAGGGCCTCGACGGCGTGCAGAAGATGTCGAAATCCCTCAACAACGCGGTCGGCGTCCTCGATTCGCCGTTCGACATGTTCACCAAGCTCATGACCATCCCCGACGCGCTCATCCCGCGCTACTATGAGCTCCTCACCGATGTCCTGCCCGCCGACATCGCGCGGATTCAGGCTGATATCGCGAGCGAGGCACTTCATCCCATGGCAGGCCAAGCGCGACCTCGCCCGCACCATCACCGCCGACTTCCACTCGCACGCCGAAGCCGTTCACGCCGAACAAAACTGGTCCAAGCAATTCCAGCAGGGCGGTCGTCTCCGACGACATCGAAGAGATCGGCATCGCGCAGACCGAGATCGCCGCGCCTCCTACTGAAACCCAGGCTCTCCTCATCCGCATACCGAAACTCCTCGTCCCATCTCGGCCTGGTTTCGTCGAACGCCGAAGGCACGCGCAAGCTCGCCGAAGGCGCGGTAAAGATCGAAGGCGAAACCCGCAAAGACCTGACGTACCCTCTCGCGGACCTGCCCGCGACGCTCACCGTGCGCCTCGGCAAAAAGGCCAAACGCGCCATCCTCACCTAAACCTCTCACTCACAAAACGAACCCGCCCCGCACCACGAGCGTCCAACAACCCATGACCGACCGGCACCACACCCCGTTTTCCTCTGCGTCCATCGCGGCCCTTCCTTGGCGTTCTTTGCGCATTGCATTTGCCTTGGCCTTCCTGGCCCCCACCCTCCACGCCCAGGACGCCAAGCTCCTCATCACCACCGCCGTCAACAACGAGCTCGCCGCCGACCGCAACGACCACTCCGCCTTCCAGTACTACGATCACGACGTGACCCCCGACCACGACACCCTCTTCTACGTGGTGGAGACGCCGCAGGGAAACCTCAAGAAGAAGATGGAAGACCACGGCCATCCGCTCACCCCGCAGGAGCGCCAGGCCGACGAGCAGCGCATCCAATCCTCTCCTGAACGACCAGGCCGCCCAGCAGCGCATGCGCTCGACCTCCAACCACGACGACAACGAAACAGAGCAGATGCTCCGTCTCTTCCCCAACGCCTACATCTGGACCATCGCCGGCGAAGAGGGCAACCAGGTCACTCTGAACTTCAAGCCCGATCCCAACTTCTCCCCGTCAGGCTTCGAGGCGAAGGTCCTCTCGGCCATGGGCGGCCAGCTCACCCTCGACAAGCCGGAGATGCGGATCGTCTCGCTCAAAGGCACGCTGCTCGACGACGTCACCTTCCTCGGCGGCCTGCTCGCGCGCCTCCGCAAAGGCGGCTACTTCGCCTACACGCGCAAGGAGATCGTCCCCGGCCACTGGCAGATGGTCACCTTAAACGTCCACATCAACGGCCACGCACTCTTCTTCAAATCCATCGGATCGGACGAAGACGAAGCCCGCACCGACTTCAAACCCTCCCACGCCCAAACCCTCCAGCAAGCCGACCAAATCCTCAAAGAAATCCACTGACACTTACTCAAAGAACGTCATTAGCCGAGCCAGAATCTCCGCCATCAAAGCGTTTTGGCAGGATTTCCAGCCGCCTGCCGTTTCGGGCAGTCACATCCAACGCCCGAACCTGGTTGCAAAGGGCTACGCCCGTCGTTCTCGTTCCCGCTCCAATCAACGAAACAGCAAGTCCGGCATTGCGAGCGTACGCACCACCTGACGTGATGGGCACGATGATCGGCACTCGATTGAGACGATT
>CBDDBI010000006.1:0-8985 GCA_965225725.1 uncultured Granulicella sp. | reverse complement strand
TCTGCCCGTTAAAACACCGACAAAATTAAACATCGCGTCCATCAAATGCGAATAAAAAATATCGCCCGACTTAAACCGCGTAGGCGGCATGAACTTAATCGGAGAGTTAGGGAAAATATCGCGCGTCATCTGCGCGCGCGCCATTTCGAGTAAAAACACATTCGGATGCTCGGGGTTCATCTCCTGCGCGTGCCCGAGCCCGAGCAGATCTTCACTCATCTTCGCATTCAGCGCAAATCGCTCATTAATAAACTGCGAAGCCAGCACCTGATGCCCATTCTCGACCGCGTCCGCGGTGGTGAGATAATTATCTTCACCCGTGTGAATCACAATTCGCGAGAGCGCGATGATTCTCCTCGAAAAATGCTGGTCAATCAACGTGCGCTTCATATTAATATCGCGAAACAAAATTCCATACATCGCATCGTTGAGCAAAAAATCGAGTCGCTCCATTGCCCCGAGGGCAGCGATCTCCGGCATACAGAGACCCGAGCAATAATTAGTGAGCCTGATGTAGCGCCCAAGCTTGCGACTTTCTTCATCCAAAGCTTCGCGCATGATCTTGAAATTCTCTTGGGTCGCGTAAGTGCCGCCGAAGCCCTCGGTAGTGGCGCCGTGGGGAATAAAATCCAAAAGCGATTGCGCCGTGGAACGAATCACCGCAATCGCGTCCGCCCCCGCTTGAGCGGCGGCGCGACCTTGGACCGCGTCTTCATAGATGTTGCCGGTTGCGACGATCACATAGATCAGCGGCCCGTGCGTCCCCTTGGGATCAAACGGATCGCCCGTCCGCGCGCGAATTTCGTCGCGCTTTTCTCTTTGGTCAATCAAATTCTTTTTAGCCGCTTGTACAAGTTCGAGCGCTTTTTTCTTAATCTCCGCGTCGCTGGCGCGTGGGAGTTTGAACAGATTAATTTTGCGCGTAGCTGCGGCCTGAGAGAGTTCGCGTACGGACATTTTTTTCTGGATCATTCCGTTCACAAACCAATAAAGCACTCCGCGCCCCAAGGCGCCTTCGCGATGAAGATCTTCGACAATCGCGTTCACCTCAGGAAAAAGCTGTCCGTTCTGCTGAACGGCTCCTTCCACTCCGATTAAACGTAAAACCGCCCGCTCAATGGCAACCGTCGTGTTTTTCTGAATCATCTGCTCGACGGGACCGGCGATCTCACGGGCAAGCCATCTGCAACGCTCTAATTGTTTTCGGTCTAACTCAAGATGCGCCATGATGGTTCCACTCTAGACGTAATTTTCCAAAAATACTCGTTTAAGCTCGGGGCTTTCGCGCAATAATTCAAGCGCAAGCTCCGCATGGCCTTCGGTATAGCCATTCCCAATGCGCAAGTCGATATCCGCACCGACGCCTTCCGCCCCCAGGGCCGCCCGCGTGAAGCTCGTCGCCATGCTGAAAAAATACACGATCCCATGCGGGCGGCAACTGAGAACACACGACATCTCGGTGCCCTCGATATTGGCGACATTAATTACAAGATCCGCCATATGACCCTTGGTTGCGTTCCAAACTTTTTCCATCACTTCGGTCGCGTTTCGCGCGTCGGCCTGAATAATTTCGTCGACGAACGAAAGTCCGCGCAAGCGCGCAATCGCCGAATCCGAATAATCCACGGCAATCGTGGTTACGCCGGCTTTCTTTTTGGCTTCGTATAAGCAAAGGATTCCCGATTTGCCGCCGCCGCCAATGACCACCACGGTTTGGTTTTCGCGAACGAGCTTCCTCGTCTGCGCGGGCGCTCCCGCGACATCGAGGACCGCAAGCGAAACCGTTTCCGGCAAATCTTGCGGAAGCTTGCTAAAAATTCCGGATGCAAAGAGAATCGCGTGTCCCTCTATGTCCACGCGATCGATGGAGGCGTGAATTTTTTTGATTTTATTAATTTTAAGCGGGGTGAGGGAGAGCGAAACTAAACTCGCTATGCGGTCGCCCACTTGAACGGGTTTTTCTTTAAGCGGGTAGGCGGGACCGATCTGGGCCACTCGACCGATCAACATTCCACCGGAGCCGGTCACGGGATTGTGGTGTTTGCCGCGTTTTTCCACGAGGGCCAAAATATGTTTTTCTATCTGAAGCAAGTCGCCATGACAGGCATTTGAAATTTGGTGAAAGCTTGCGCTGTCGATGTTGAGGCTTTCTACTTCAATCAGAAGTTCGTCTTCGGCAATCGGGAGCGAAGCATCGAGTTTTTCCGCCTGTTGGGGCAGAACTCCCGGAGCACCTACGACTCGCTGAATTCCCAGGGGATCGGCGGGCCTCAGGTTTGCCATCTTATTTCCTACGTGCTTGCGCGACCCGCTCTTGCGCGATTTGATCGGCAATGAGGTAAGTGGGTTTTTTCTCGGCCTGCGCGCGATCCAAGATATCGCCAATCGTTTTTCCAATTTGTTCCACGTGCGCAAACGCCGCGCGCTGATTGTAACCGCCGGGTTGGGTCTCGTGATAAATATTAATTAATCCACCCGCGTTGATTGCGTAGTCGGGAGCGTACACGATTCCTCGGCGCGTGAGTTCTTCTCCTTCGCGCGGAGTTTCGAGTTGATTGTTGGCGGCGCCGGCTACGATTTTGGTTTTTAAACGGGGCAAAGTTTCGGAAGTAATCGAAGCTCCGAGCGCACTGGGAGCGAAGATATCACAAGCGACATCATATATTTTTCCGGGAGGAGTGGTTTCGATTCCGTATTTTTTCACCGCGCGATCAATCGCAGCGGAATCGATATCGCAGCCGATGACTTGCGCGCCTTCTTGGTGCAGGTACTCAAGCAGGTGGTAAGAAACTGTGCCGAGTCCTTGAAGGGCGATGGTTAACCCTTTTAAGGAGGGGGTGCCCAGAACTTTTTTCGCGCAGGCTTTCATCCCATGATAAACGCCGTAAGCGGTGGCGGGCGAAGGATCGCCGCTTGAGCCAACTTCGCCGTCGATTCCTAGAACAAAGCGAGTTTTCGATTTGACCATCTTAAGATCTTCACTGCCGATGCCCACATCTTTTGCGGTTATATAATGTCCACCCAGGCGATCCACGAATTCACCAAAGCGCTTCAGCATCGCGGGGTTCTTCTGCGTTTTCGAATCGCCGATGATCACGGCCTTGCCGCCGCCCCAGTTGAGCCCGGAGATGGAGGCTTTGGAAGTCATGCCCTTGGAGAGGCGCAGGACATCGATTAAAGCTTCTTCTTCGCTTGCGTAATTCCACATGCGACATCCGCCGGTTGCTGCTCCCAGAACTGTGGAATGCATCGAGATGATTGCCTTCAAGCCCACGCTCGGGTCGCTGCAATACACGATTTGTTCAAAACCGTCGGAGTACGCTTTTTCAAAAGTCATGACGGGAGCCTAACAATTTCGTAATGAAAAAGCATCTTTCATTGGTGTTTCCGGGTGGGGGTGAGGAGATGGGGGAGGCTGCCGTTTATATTGTGCTGCGTTTCGGGCGCCAAAACGCAAACGCTATAATCTTGCGAAATTTGCTGGTCATTCACTGTCTAAAGATTGGTCAGGCGTGTGGGTTCGCTAACATCATCTGGTGACGGAACTCTTTGCCCTCCCTACTAACTCTTCAGAACTTCATCGTTTTTTGCCGTGACGAGCTGGGTCCATTTTGGCCCACTGCTTGCTCTAGTAAGAAATGAGAGAACACACGCGAGTCGGCGTGGACCGCTACAGAACCGAGAGAATTCTGCAGTGGCAGCAGTGTTGTAAAAAGCTGAGTTGAAATTTATCGAGGAGTAGTTTTATGAAGAGTAGAAAAAAACAAGTTTTGAGTTTTGGCGTATTCGCTCTAGCGTTGAATCTGATTCCGCTCACCGCGATTGCACAATCCCAGCCTCCCCAAGGACATCCCCACGGGACGCCTCCCCCGGCCCCTTCCCAAGCTCCAGCGGCACCCGCTGTAAGTTATTTTCAAGGACAAGATGATTTAACTTACGCTGAATTTCAAAGTGTCTTCCGCGGTAAACCAGCGGTGCAGATTTCTGATTCTGATTCGGACACCGTTGTCCTGCACGGACTTGTGTTTGATGACTGCTCGAGTTTCTTTAAAGTACAATCTTCTTACGCAAACCAACAAGCGGGTTTCGAAATCACCGATCCCCTCGGCAAAGGTCGTGCGTGCATGGCGGTACACAAAACCAATCGCGATGTTTGTAACTCCATCACTCCTTGCAAAAACATTGGAGCCGGACAAGATATCGCATTAAACGACGAGCATGTCAGCATCGGTTGGTTTGCGCTTAATCAAGATTCCGGAGATGGCGTAACCCCCCAGTTTTCTTGCGGTGGAAAAGATAGCGATCCTAGCGGTTGCATCGCAATTCACCAAAGTTCAGATGAAATTCAGAGCGCGCGCGCCGCGGCCGCTTTAGATAAAGTTTGCGACGATATTCGCAACGAAGACTTCACGTCTGCTAAATCTGATCTTCAACGCTACAAGATGATTCACTTCGACAAGGATCAAGTTGACTCAATCCTTGCGCAAATCGACGCCGGCACTTTGACCTCCGTCGAAGAGTGCATCAAAAGCAGCAACGCAGATTCATTACAAGCTTGTAACGACAGCTTAGATACTTACGCCCAAGCTCACGCGAAAGATAAAGCCGTGATGGACAAAGTAGGAATGGTCTACGAAAACTTGGCAAAAAAATACGACTCTGGAAAAGATCCATCGTACCAAGATCGCTCGACTGCGATCGATGTCTTGAACAACGCGGAAGCCATGAAGGGCATGAGCGCTAAACACATCGCAGAGATGGACGCCCTCATTAAGCTCATCAAGCTCGAGCGCCTCAATCGCTTAGCGCAAGATGGTCCTTCGAAACAGCTTTCGAAAGATTATCAAGCAGAGATGAAAGATCTCGCAGCCGATGCCCAAAGCGCTTGCCGCGGCAACGGAGCCCAAACTCAAGATTGCGCCGATGCACTCCAAGCCATGCAGGCTGTCCAAGCCGGTGTGACTCAACAAGTGCAACAAGCTGAAGCAGGTCAGCAACAAATTGCTACAAGCTTGAGCAAGGCTCTCAGCGGAATCGGCCAACCCGGATCCACCAGCACGGGACAACAAAATGTCCAAGGCCTGAACCAACAGCAAATGTACGGACGCTCCGGTCTCTTAGGCCAAGGCTACGGCTCTGTGACGGGTATGCCGCAGTCCAGCACAGGAATTATGAATGTGTTCGGAGCCCAACAACTTCAGTAAGATCGTGAGATGATTTTCCCGGAGAGCCTCAACACACTAGGTTCTCCGGGTTTTTGAAAAGCAGAGTTGAAGCAGAGTGACACGGCCAGCTAAACCAAAAGGCCACTAGTAGAAAGTTGAAAAGTAGAAAACAAAAATGAAAATGGCTTCGGTGCAAAGCTCTCGCACGAAGCCATTTTTCGTTTTTTCATTTGACGCCCGCTGGCCGCTCGATTACTCAATTTGGGATAGTTGCTCAGTAGTAAATATTTACAGGGGGTAAGAAATGGCAACAGGTTCAATTAAGTGGTTCAACGATTCTAAAGGTTACGGATTTATTCAAGCTGAAGGCACCGACCGCGACGTGTTCGTGCACTATTCTGCTATCCAAGGTGATGGTTTCAAAACTCTCGCCGAAGGTCAGAAAGTAGACTTCGAACTCGTAGACGGACCTAAAGGTCCACAAGCTGCGAACGTTTCAAAAGCGATGACGCAGTAATTTTTCAGCTCAGAAAAATTTCAAAAGCTGGATGAGAAATCATCCAGCTTTTTTTTTGCTTATGCTGAAAAGAAAAGGTGGTCCCCACCTTTTTGTCTAGCTTCGCGTCATTTCCAGTTGAGGCCGGGGAAGGCGGACGGCGCGAGTTTGGGCTCGGGTACTTCGAGCGAAGCGATGGGGGAAGTGCAGTACTGGGTTGCGGTGAGTGCGGTTGGGAAGTGGTTGCCGCTTTTTTTGAAGCCGCCGAAGGGGAGCCGCGAGGAAGCGCCCACCGTAGATTTGTTCCAATTGATCAAGCCCATCTCGAGGCCTTCGAAAAACTGGTCGTAGTGAGCGCGCGATTTTGTAAACACGCTCGTGACTAGGCCGTACTGAGTGGCGTTGGCTTGCTGAATAGCCTCTTCGATTTCCAGCGCGCCGATGATGGCGACGTTCGGGGCAAAAAGTTCGGTTTGCTGATAAGTGCTTTTCTTCGTGACGGCAAGCGGGCTTTCTTTCATGCAGCAAATCGAAGGCGTAACGTAATTACCACTGTAAGACGTTTCGAAAGCCTTCCCGCGCATCACGAGCTCAAACCCCTCGCGCGAAGCAATCCCTAAAAACTTCATGTAGCGATCCACCGATCCTTGCTCCACGAGCGGGCCCATGAACGGATTATCCATCGGATGCCCAATCGTAAACGTTTTTGCGTGTTGGTGAAATCGATCCACGAACTCATCGTAAACTTTGTGATGCACAATCAAGCGGCTCGTCGCGCTACAGCGCTGCCCCGCCGTGATGAACGCTCCGACCAATGTCTCTTGCAGCGCCACCTCGAGATCCGCGTCGTCCCAAACAATCGCGGCGTTTTTGCCGCCCATTTCGAGCGCGAGCAGTTTCCAGTGTTGCAGCAAAGTATCTTGCTTAATCCGCGTCCCCACTTCGTACGAACCCGTAAACAGCACGCCATCAATTCCGTCATGAGCACAGAGCCTGCGCCCCACTTCGCGCTCGCCTTGAATCAGGTTGAACACGCCCGCGGGCAGCCCTGCTTCTTCAAAACACTCGGCCATGATCTGACCGACGAGAGGAGATTTCTCGGAAGGTTTAAAAATCACCGTATTTCCGGTTAAAAGTGCGGGCACGATATGCCCATTCGGCAAGTGTCCGGGAAAATTAAAAGGCCCAATGACGGCCATCACTCCGAGCGGGCGATAGCGCGTGACACCTTGGGTGCCTTCCATAATTTTTGGGATTTCGAAATTCGAAACCAGCTTCATGCTCTCGTTTATGGTGACGTCAACTTTACCCACCATCGCAGCCACTTCGGTTTTACACTCCCAAAGCGGCTTTCCTACTTCGCGCGCCATGGCTTCCATCAAAACTTCTTCGCGCGCTTTCAAGGCCGTTTGATATTTTTTTAAAAACTCCGCACGCGAGGGCACGGCGAGATTGCGCCAATTTTTAAGGGCGCCGCGAGCGGACTGAATGCTCTGATCGATGGACGAATACGAATAAGAGAATTTACCGAGCTCGTCGCTAAAATCGGCCGGGCTCTTGCCCACCCAATCTCCGTTTGGATCGGAAGTGTGTACGAACTGGCCGTGGATGAAATTGCCTTTAACCGGAAAAGTTCTGCGGGGTTTCGACATACTTAATAGTAAGGCATAAACACGACAGAATCGCCAGGCGCAACGCCCAAAACCGATCTCACTTGGGCGTCCGCTGATTCTTTAATCATAACTTTGCCGTCGCCGCGCACCGCTTCTACGTCGATCGCTCTGAACTCGCCCGGTTTCTGCTGCGCGCGACTTAAAAGCCCGTGCTCGCTTTTTGCGCCGGCGGAGGTTTGCACTTGGTAAGTATACTGTCCCAGTTTTTTCACCGGAAGAAGCTCATCGACGTTCGCCCAAAGATGCGGTCCCCCGTCGAACGGATCGACTTGGTTTTTATATTTGAAACCGATTTTTTTAAGCATGTGCGCGACCGGCTCGGTTTCTTTGCCCACTTTGCCGATGGCGTTTCGCGCCTCAGCGGGGAAAAACGTCGTGTAGATTTTCCCGGAGGGAAAAAGCGAGAAGATGAACTCCTTGTTTTTCTGGCAAAGCATATCGGCTTCCCAGTAATCCATATTGGTAAATCGCCTGCCGATGGCCTCCCAGAGCGGGGATTGGCCCTTTTTGTTGAGCGGCGGTAGAAGCTCCGCAATCAGCTTGCGCTTGAAGCGGTTTTTGTTCAGCCCCAGATACATAAACCTGACAAACGAGATTTGGCGTCCCACGCGGGCTTCCGAGTTTCGGCTCGCAGGATCAATCACTAAGCCCCCCACTTCGGAAGGGCCGTTCGTATCGTATTTGAGTTTCAAGGTTCCGTGAATAAATCCGGTGTTGATCGTTTCCGAAACTTTTTCTTCGCTGCCCACCTCAAAGTAAAAATGGGGCGAATCATCGGTGCCATGCTGAGAGGCGATCATCGAAGTGCCGAGCACGCGATGCGAATCCAAGTCTTCGGCGGCAAACATATAATACTTGCCCGCAAACGAAGTGGGATTCTGTTCTTGAAAAGACGCGATACTTTTTGAAATTTTTTCGCGAAGCAAATCGGGGTCGTTCGGAAGATTGATAAAACCCGGAATGGTCGCAAACCTCTCGAGCGCCTCCAGATCTTTCTCTTGAATCTCCCGAAGTAAAATCACAGGCAAACTCTTTCGATGAGTTTTTCGTAAAAAATTACCGATTTTTCGATGTGCTCTAAAATATTGTACTCGTTCGGGCTATGACTGTTGCCGTGGGACAAACCGGGGCCGTAAACCACCGCATCGTAACCCGCTTGAAAATACTGGGCCGCTTCGGTTGAGGTAGCCTTCTTATCAATCGTCGGCGCAATGCCCGCATCTTTCATCGCGGACTGGCAGACTTGGACGAGCTCACTATCGGATTTCATGTTGAGGCCGGGGTTCATGCGCTCGCGATTCACGCTCACGTTGAGACCCGAATACTTGGAGGCAATTTCTCGCACGCGCGATTGAATATGTTTCATGATCTCGTCGGGCATGAGATCGGGCAAGAGTCTTAAATCGTAAAAAAGCTCAAGCGCGCCCGCCGTCTGTTTCATCTGCCCGAGATTGGCGGTCGAAAAAGCAGGATTATAAGAAGGATCTTTCACCTTTTCAAAATCGCTCGAAATCGTTTTAAAGAACGCGACAATATCCGCCAAACAAGCAAACGCCGCCTCGGGAAGAAACTTCACTCCCGTGTCACCCACTCCGCCGAGCTCGACTTTGAAACTGCCGCCGCCGGTTTGTTCGTTCGCCGTTTCGCGGAA
>CBDDBI010000005.1:0-53045 GCA_965225725.1 uncultured Granulicella sp. | reverse complement strand
GACAGATATGCAAAGTCGGTATCGTATCCTGCGTTCGCCAGTTCTTCCTGAAGAACTTGGAATGTTGAACCCTTAGCATGTTTGCCCAAGTTGGGGACATTCTCCAGAATGAAATATCGGGGCTTGTGATGCTTCAATATCTTGAGAACGTAGTCCAAAAGGTCGCCCCACTTCGGACATTCGCGACCCGGCTGAGATCCAGCCTTTGAAAAAGGCTGGCAAGGCGATCCAGCACACAGGATGTCGTGTGCAGGGATGTCAGCGACTTTCACTTTACGGATATCGCCACTTGCCTTCAGATGGAAATTCTTCTCGTAGAGGTCTCGCAATTCGGGGTCAAGCTCACTTGCGAAGACGCACTCGTGCCCGGCTCCAGCGAGAGCTACGTGGAAGCCGCCTAGACCCGCGAACAAGTCTATAAATCGCATCGGTTTTACTAGTTTCGCCAGTTTAGGACCTCTTACGTCAGTGCGCGGGTGGTTTTGGCAGTTTACGGCTTTCGATGAAGACAAGGCAGTACCAAGCTGTTGACCTACAGTTAGGGGTTGACCAGGAGCAAGTCTTTCGCAAATGCTTCTGCGCTTGGCCAATCAGGCGACACAAAACGTGCCTCGCTGAGCCTACCTTTCGTTTCATTGACCACGAAAAAGGAGAGTAACGAACCATCTTCACGAGCTTGCTCTACCAATTCATCCCAGAGAAAAGCTTCGCCTTCCCCTTCCGGATCGCCCAATTTAGGCAAACCGGCGGGGTCATAGATGTCCTCGGGCTTCAGGGCGCTCCAGAGCTTCTGCAGGCCCTCCATATCCATGTTTAGAAACGCTTCTCGGGCGTAGACCTGATCATAGGACTTCAAAACCTCGACGCGGTGCTCGCTTGTCTGCTGCTCAAAGAACAGTTCCTGCTTGGGCATTCTGCCTCCGTACTCCCTGATTTGGCTATCGCTCTCAGCCGGCTACTTCTTGGCTTGTTCTTCCCAAACCATCTTTACCTGCGCCCAAGAGGAAGACTTCTGCCAAGAAGTGATGGGGCAAGCTGTCCCGTGTAGATAGAAAGCCATCGCCGCTTCAGCGGGTGGCTTCCAGTTTGGATTCTTCATGAGTCTTTCAATCCGCGAATCACGGCGTAAGGTCTCTTCGGTCAACTTCATAGGCGAAAGATTAGCAAAGAGCGAGTAAGAGAGCAAGAGAGAGAGAGAGAGAGAGAGAGAAATGTGGGATTCACCCGGTAGCTCGTACCCTCGGTAATTCCTTCCACCGCGTGGTCCATCGTGGAGACCGATACTGCGCTCGGAGCTTCCAATCGCCATCCTTCGTCCCAACTCCCAGGATGCGAACGGTATCGCGCCCAAAGGTGGCGTTGAGCTTGTCCATTGCTTTCCATGCCCGCTCCCTTTTTTCGCGGTCCAACTCACCCCAAAGTGCCGGCTGCCGCACCGTCTCCGGCAGAAGTTCCGTAATCATCACTCCGCACTTCGAGTAGCTGAAGCCATCCCGCCAAAGCCGTTTCGCCCAGGCGAACTGACAGGGCGACCACTTCCCCGGTGTCGTTCGTCGTTTCCACAAAGCGAGCAGATGCTCCATTCGAGTAGAAGGGGTCGTTGTTGAAGGTACCGGCTCATCGCAACGTATGGATCGCGTGTCTTACAACACCGAAGACATGCAGCTCTTCGCCAATTCCAACGCGAATGGGTTGGTAACGCGGGTTGGCCGGTTCGAGCCACACGCAGTCGGGACAGCGACGCAAGCGCTTCACCGTGTACTCGCCATTGACCGCGACAATCACCACGGAACCATTCACCGGTGTCGCCGCGCGATCCACGACCAGCAGATCACCGTCCAGAATGCCGGCATCCTTCATCGAGTCGCCATCGACCCGCATCATGAACGTCGCGGCCTTGTTCTCGATCAGGTATTCGGACAGATCGAGAGGAGTCTCCAGGTAGTCCTCTGCGGGGCTTGGAAAGCCCGCAGGCACGCTGCCATCGAAGTAGGGAAGGATTAACGGCCAGTTACACGCCCACTCGACCTGAATTAGGCTCATCGCTTCCCCTCACCTCAGGTATAGCAGGTATGGCGAAGGAAAAGCGAAGACAGTTTTCTTCCTCTTGCGCGCGAGCGATATCTCGTGTGTTTCCGACGTTCACGCATCGTCCGAACCGTGAACAACCAGTCTAGAGTGGCAGTGCGCCATCCACGGCGGCCTTCTCGGCCGCCTTCAGCATCTCCGGGCCGTTGTTTCTTACGTTCCCGACCTTCGGATTGGCCTCGTAAACTTCCATTTCTTCAGATTCGAAGGGCCGGAGGAGATCGATCGGCAAACGTTCCGTCTCTTCCCTGTCCAGCCAGCGGTCATAGTCGCGTGCGTGAAGGATGACAGGCATACGCGGATGGATTTTCGCCATCAGCTCGTTCGCCTCAGTGGTCACGATGGCATAGGACTGAAGCCAGTGACCGTCTTTGTCTTTCCAGGCGTCCCAAAGCCCTGCAAACGCGAACAGGCTACCATTCCCCAGCTCAAAGGCATAGGGCTGCTTGGGAGGCTTCCCTTCCTTCGGCCACTCGTAGAAAAACGAGGCGGGAATCAGGCAGCGCCTTTTCTTGAGAAGTTCACGCCACGTCGGAGCTTTGGTAATCGTTTCCGATCTCGCGTTGATCGTCGAGAGACCTTTGACGTCCTTCAGATCCTTCGTGAAAAACGGCACCAGTCCCCAGCGGGCCAGAATCATCTCTCGCTCACCCGTCTCGCGGCTCTGACGAATGATGGGCTGGTGGGTTGTCGGAGCGATGTTGTAATCCGCGTCAGGCATCGGCAGCTCTGCCGGCGTCGGCGTCGCACGGAAGTGTTCCGCTATTTTCTGTTTGTCGCTGCGCCGTCCGTACCGACCACACATCCGCTCTACCTCAGCTACAAGGGTATCGAGCAGTGGGCTTCCGTGTATACAGCCGTCTAGCCATCCAGATTGCTAACGCTCTAGACTTTTAGTGCTTTGTACGGGGAAGGTCTGCGCCCTTCCCCAGCTCCGAGCCAGGGCCTGAAAAGCGGCGTGTCTTGGAGACTCCCCATCCCAGCGGGGACACCCCGCAACGCCCCGAGAGCGATTCCGCGCATTTCGCGCTTTGCGGATACCAAGCCTTCCTCATGGGCTCCGCCCCTCGCGCCTGCAAGAGCCACCTTTATCTTCCGCGCTGCGCTTGTGCAGACCGGCCTACGGCCGCCCTTCGGGAAAGGAATCCGGCTCTTGCACTTGCTACCCCCGCTGGCGTGGGCCAGGGCCAAGGCGTGTCTGTGAGAACAGCCACAGCCAAACCATTGAAAGACCAAAGCAAAAACTTTCTTGACCAGCAATCTAAAACGCTAACCGTCTAGGTGACTAGACCACCACTAAGGAGACAAGCCGTGATCAACAACCTGAACCGTTCCGTCTTTATGGGCCACCTTGGAGCCGATCCCAAGCAGACCAACGACAACACTCCCATTACCTTTTCCATTGCCGTCTCTTCGCATTGGACGGACGCCACAGGCGACCGGCAGACGCGCACCGACTGGCAGAACATCGTCGTCTTCGGCAATCTCCGCAAGTACGCGGCGAAGCTCAGGAAGGGCGACCGCGTGTACGTCGAGGCCGAAGCTCGAAACAACAACTATGAGCGGAAGATCGGCACCGAGACCGTGAAGTTCTACGAGACCGAGTTTCTGGCCGCAGCCATCGAGCGGGTTGCGATCAGGACCGAAACGGAAGCCGACGAATAGCCAGCGGAGAGCTTTAGCGGGGCAGTGCAGGAACACTGCCCCCAACCATCCACGATGCACAAACCCCAGTCAGGAGTGACAAGGCATGCACACCACAGCGATTGCAGAATCAGGATACCGGAACCTCCCCCTTTCCATGCTGGACGAATCCAGCACCAATCCGCGTCGAACCTTCGAGCCGAGTAAGCTGGTCGAGCTGGCCCACAGCCTTACCGTTCACGGCCTCATCCAGCCCATCACCGTGCGTCCAAAAGGCGACCGCTTCGAGGTTGTAGCGGGAGCCAGGCGCTTCCGCGCTGCGCAGATCGCGGAGCTGGCCGACGTGCCGACCCGCATCCTGGAGCTTTCCGACGAGCAGAGTTTAGAAATTCAGCTAATCGAGAACAGCCAGCGCCAAGACGTTCACCCCTACGAAGAAGCGGCAGGCTATCAGCGTCTCTTGGACCTCCCCGGCTACGACGTGGCAGCGCTTGCTTCCAAGTGCGGCAAGAGTCAAAGCCACATCTATGCGCGGCTCTCACTTCTGCAACTCATTCCAGACGTTGCCGAAGCCTTCCAGCACGAGCGCATCACCGCCAGCCATGCCAACCTGATTGCACGGCTCACCCCGGAGCAGCAGGCCGAGGCATTCAAGAACTGTTTCCGCAAGGATTGGCAGGATAAGGAAAGCGTCCTTCTACCTGCGAAGCATCTTGCCGCGTGGATCGACTCGACCCTGTACCTCGCGCTTGCCGAAGCCCCCTTCCCTACCGACGACCCCGCGTTGAACCCAGAAGCGGGCGCTTGCCTCACCTGCCCACGCCGAACCGGGTACAACGTTCAACTCTTCGCAGACGTTCAGGGTGATAACTGCCTTGACGCAAGTTGCCATCGCGGGAAGGTCACGACTTGGATTGCACGAGAAACAGCCGCCAACCCGGGACTGGTGCAGATCAGCACCGAATGGAGACCCGCAAACGACCGTCCGGAAGGACAGCTACTTCCCGCTGAGTATCGGCGCGTCCAAGCCCCCAAGGAGAGCGATGGGGGAGCCACAGAGCCAGTATGCCCGCATGTCACTACCGCCATCGTCACCCATGGCGACGGCATCGGAAAGCGTCTCCCCATCTGCGCCGACCAGGATTGCCTAGTTCACCGGCCCAGGCACACCTACACCCCAGAACCGGACTTCGAGCAGCGGCAGCAGGAGGCTCAGCGACAGCGTGACGAAAAGAAGAAGGAGCGGGAGAAGCGCGAGAAAGCCCTACGCGCCCTCATTCTTCGCTTCCCTTCTACCGCGACCGATCAGCAGACGCGCTTTCTCCTGAAGGCGTTGGTGACGGGCGACCTGGAGAACTCTCTTGAGCGCATCGCCGCCCGACTGGACGACGATAAGACCGTCAACATGGCTTCAGACGATGTTTGCGTCAATGTGATCGACTCGCTCATGCCGTCTTCCCTGATTGGCTTCCTCGCGGAACTGGCACTTGGCAGCTATGTTGACCTTCCCCAGCCGGAAGACCGCGACGTGCTGAAGGAGGCGTTGGACCTCTTCAAAGCCCCAAAACCTATACCGACCATAGCGAAGCCAAGCAACAAAAAGACGGCTGAATCAACGGCAAAGAAACCTGCCAAACGCAAAGACTAAACCGAAGGGGAGCCGGGCGACCGGCTTCCCTGCCCTTCCTTGGAGCGCAGCGGAGCCTTTACGTCCAACAACGGCGTTTCACGGGACTCATGTACACCTAGCCGAGACCGAGCTGTTCGTTTCGCTTCTGAAGGGCCTCTTCCGAACTGGGCATGAACATCTCCAATCCGAATTCGACTGCCTGGGCCTGAATGCCCTCTATGACCGGACTGAAGCTTTCGTTGTACTCCTGGAACGCTGCAGCGAGGTCGTCAGGATGCTTTTCGAAGGCATCGCCCAACGCTGCAGCGCCCAAGATCGCCACGGAGCCTCCCATCCCAGCCGCAGGCGAGGGACAATACCCGGCATCTCCCACTAGGGCAATGCGGCCCTTGGTCCAGGAATTCATGTGAATCTGGCAGAGCTTGTCGAAGTAAAAGTTCTCGCTGCTACTCATCTCGTCAAGCAGTTCAGCGATTCTCCACTTGCCTCCTTCGAAATACTTGCGGATCATGCGCTTCTGCTCGTCCTGCTTCTTGCGGTCATAGGGAATCTCGTCCGCAGAAGAAAAGCAGAACGCGATGTCGGTCTTGCCGTTATAGGTGTTGAGCATCACTGTCCTGCCGGGGACGCTGAACATCTCCGAGGTGTTTTCCTCAATCAGCAGCTTGGGAACGATCGTGAGCGAGAAGTAATTTTTCAGAAAGACCAGGAAAGAGGCTTCCTCGCCAAAGCACAGCCTTCTCACCGTGGAATGTGTGCCATCGCACCCGAACAGAAGAGAAAAGGACTGCTTTCTTCCGCTAACGAAGGTGACATCGACCCGATCACCTGACTCTTCGACGGTCAGGATGCTGTCAGCAAATACGAACTCGGCTCGCCCCTTGACCTCGTTGAAGAGCAAGCCGAGTAGCGCATCCCTTTCGATCTCGTATTCTTCTTCCGGCTCTTCGCCTGCCTGCTCCCCATGCTGTTGGTGCAAGGGCAAGCCTTCTCCATCGAGAAACAGAACCGGTCTCGGCGGCAGGGATTGCGACTTGATGCTGTCGAGCAGGCCCATGCGCCGCACCACCTCGATGACGCCCTCTCGGATGTTGACCGGGGTTCCGCCGCGACGCAGATCACTTGCCATTTCAACCACCGTTACCGCGTAGCCAAGCCTGTTCATCCACCACGCTGTCGCGAGTCCAGCAAAGCTTGCTCCGGAAATGAGAACACCAGGAGCCTGCTGATCGAGAGACCCGCCCGTACCAGGTTCTTGCCGCATTGCCATCATCGTCCAATCCCCTTGAACTTATACTAAGTATAGTTTTAGGAGCTGTAAAGTGACGTATGGGCACCACGCCAGCCACAAAGCCAAATCGACAGACCCGAAAGCGCTTGGCTACACGGCAGAAGATTTCTGACGTAGCGACTCGCCTGTTCTTTGAGCGAGGTTTCGACAGCGTCAAGATAGAAGAGATCGCCGAAGCGGCGGACGTTTCCCGAATGACCGTTTTCAATCACTTTCCACGCAAAGAAGACATGTTCTTCGATCTGGACGATGAGGGTCGTCAGGACTTGCTGGATGCCCTACAAAAGCGTCAAACGGGAACCTCACCGATTGAAGCGTTGCGCCGCTTCGCTCACCGGGCTGTCAGCGACGAGCGTCCGTACGTGCGCTTCTTCGACCCACACAGCGACAGGTTTATGGCTGTCCTTCAAGCAAGCGAGGCGTTGAGAGCCCGTGCTAGAACGATTCGTGACGAACTAACGGATGTCCTTGCCGCCGCATTGACGAGCTCAGTGGAGCGCGTCTCCCCGGACCCTATAGCCGCTCTCGCTGCATCCTTGCTCGTCGCTACTTGGGCTTTTGCGCTAACGGAAGCGCATCGCTCCTTTCAGCAGAACCAGGACGAAAGCGAGGCAAACGCTTGCTTTCTCTCGCTGGTTGACCGGGGCACGAAGGGTGTAGAGGCCGCCTTGGAAGGAACGCCGTATGCCTGAATGACGCGCTTCCCGGTTACTCCCGCGAAGTCGCATTGTCGGAAGTAGCCCCCATGCGGAAGTGGGCTTCCGCGTTCATAGCGTTCTAACCTGTGAGCCCGCTAAAGCGTTAGCCGTTTAGGTTCGGGCATGTAGTGTTTTCTGCGGTTCCTAGACTACCCCTCACAGCGGGGACCACCGCACCTCGCTGACCAAAGCAAATCCGCGCAGAACGCGCAACACCAAAAACCAAGCCTCCTAATGGGCTCCGCCCCTGGCGCGCGCAAGTGCCACCTTTATCTTCCGCGCTTCGCTTGTGCAGACCGGGCAAAGTACGCCCGCCCTTCGGGAAAGGAATCCGGCTCTTGCACTTGCCTCCCCCGCTGGCGTGGGCCAGGGCCAAGGCGTGTTTGAACACAAACACAGCCAAACCATTGCAGAACAAAGCAATAAAATAACGCTTTAGCCATTCAGGGTGCTAGCAATCTAACCGTTTAGCGTGTTATACTACTTATATTGGCGGTGCAGGAACACCGCCACAACCGCATAGACTCACCAACCATGTCAGGAGATCAACGTGAAGCAAGCACCCAACGACCGGCCCAGCGTCTACCAGATTGTTACCGACCGCATCATCGCCAGCCTGAAAGAAGGCATCATTCCGTGGGAGAAGCCCTGGAAAGCTCCCACGTTCGCAGGCGGCAACTTTCCCCGCAATTTTGTCACTGGCAAGCCATACCGGGGCGTGAATGTGTTTCTCCTCTGGGGTACGCGCTTCAGTTCCCCGTTCTGGCTTACCTTCAAACAGGCTCTTGAGTTGGGCGGCAATGTCCGCAAGGGCGAGAAGGGCTCGCAGATCGTTTTCTACAAGCAGCTGCGCAGCCGCAAGGTGAAAACCGACGCTACTTCCGTCACCAAGGACGACAGCAAGGAAGACGACCGCGCCCCGTTCATCCTTACGTACTACACGGTATTCAATGTCGAGCAGTGTGATGGCCTCACCGTCACGACGATCGAGCCGACACCCGTCCTACCGGTCGACGCTGATGACACCTGCGAGGCCATTGTTAGCGGTTGGGCTGGTCGTCCGACGATCCGTACCGAGGAAGTCAACGAAGGCCGCGCTTACTATCGTCCCGCGACCGATTCAGTACACCTTCCCGCACGTTTCCGTTTCATCGACACCGCCCACTACTATGCGACCCTCTTTCATGAACTGGTGCACAGCACCGGCCACGAAAGCCGCCTTGCACGGACGTTTGGAACCAGCTTCGGAGACGAGCTCTATAGCAAGGAAGAATTGGTCGCGGAGACCGGAGCCGCTTTCCTTTGCGCCATCGCCGGTATCGCCACGAAACACACCGAGCAGAACACCGCCGCTTACATCCAGAACTGGATAAGCAAGCTGGAGCAGGATAACCGCCTGATCGTGCAGGCAGCGGCCAGCGCACAACGCGCCGTTGACCTCATCACCGGCCACAGCTTCGAAGGCCAGAACGCCGAGGAAGGAGAGGGAAGCGCCGACGATACTGGCGCACCCTCTTTCCAACACGCTGACGCTCTGGCAGCCTAAACATCTAGTATTCTGATGTTCTAGCCATCTAACGGCCTAGCAGCTTCGAAAGGATTGCCATGCATGTAGCAGTTGCCAGCTTTAAGGGAGGGGTCGGAAAAACCACGACGGCGATACATATCGCCGCTTACCTCCAGACGCTAGGCCCCACTTTGCTGCTCGACGGAGACGGTACCCGCAATGCAACCGAGTGGGCAACCAGGGGCGAAGGATTGCCATACCGGATTGCTGACGTTCGTTCCGCCGTGAAACTTGCCCGCGACTATGAGCACACGGTGATCGACACAGGCCAAAGACCGAGCGATGCGGACCTCAAAGCGCTTGCAGACGGGTGCGACCTCCTGATCATCCCCGCTGTTCCTGCAACCATGGACAGCGACGGCCTTCGTCAGACCATTGAGGCTCTAGCAGAGATGAAGGCGGATAACTATCGCGTCCTCATCACCAAAGCACCACCACCACCGCAGGCAGAAGCGATCAACCTGCGCAATGCGCTGGAGAAGGCCGGAATACCGACTTTCAACGCCAGCATTCCCTTACTGAAGGCGTTTGAGAAGGCAGCGGCGGCGGGCGTAATCGTCTCTGCTGTAGATGACCCGCGCGCGGCTCGCGCCTGGGAAGCGTATGTCTCTACCGGAAAGGAAGTCATAGCGTATGGCAACAGCCACTAAGACCACCGGAAGCCAGTTCGACGGACTGCTCGCCCCACGTAAACGTCCCCAATCCGAGGAGCCTGAAGAGGCCCCGGTTGGCACTAACGACACGGCTCCCAAGAGCCGGCCGTCAGCTGCCAAGTCAGAGACGAAATCTCTCGCGAAGAGCAAGGATGACGCGTACCAGGGGAGAACCTTCTACGTTCGCAAAAAGACCTATGCCGAGTGCGATTACGTCCTCAAGAGCAATGACGACCCGCGCGATATGTCAGACCTGGCGGAGGAACTTCTCTCTGCGTGGCTAATCAAAGAGGCTAAACGGTCAGCACGTTAGCACTCTAGCGGTTGCATAGTAAAAAGCGAGGACCAGTGGAACGTCTTTCATCTATCGCCAGCAAAACGTTCGTGGACGATCTACGCAGTGCGACGCAGGTTTCCGACACGGGAGCCGCTGCGAACAGCCGCACCAGTCTTGCACTTCCAGCAGCAAAGACGCCCGCAAAGGCTGCAAAGAAGAGCGGAAAACGGGACTACTCTGCTGAGCGCGAAGCCGCGCGTGTGAACACCAGTGACAGGGTTGCGGATCTCGCTGTATCTGGGCGAGATCAGACGCTTGGCGACGAGTACATCAAGCTCGCACAGGCAATGATTCTCTGTACTCTTCCACACAGCGCAACCAAGGAGACCAAAATCACGCGTCGCGCCCGTCTGGGCGACGGTACGACCCTTGCCGTGACGTTCTCTGCCACTGCCGATGGAGTCGGACTCCCTCATGGAGCCGACCGGAAACTGCTGTTCTGGCTGCTTGATCGAGCGATACGGAACGACAGCCCCTTTGTGCCTTGGTCGAGCGCAGCCGAGTTCAGCCGAGAGATGGGTTTAGAAAAGGGTGGCCGGACCAACAAGCAGATCAAAGAACGGTTTTCTCGAATCGCCGGACTCGTCATCAGCATTTCACGGAAGGGAACTGAAGCAACAGCACTTGACACATTCCCGGTGATCTCCCGGTCGTACCTGCCGAATTCGATTGCTGGCGACACCATGCAGGCCAGCCTACCTGAGATGGGCGACCGCTTCGGTGTTCTCCTGCACGCCCCACTCTTCCAAGACATAAAGAAGCACAACATCGTCATGCCCCGCCGTCTCTGGCTTGACCTAAAAGGCCCTACGCCGGTGCAGGATCTCGTCTTTTGGCTTTACTACCGCTGCTACGCTGCGTCGAACGAATCGATCATCCCATGGGACGCCCTAAGCGATCAGTTCCCGCAAACGGACTCCAACCCCTATCGCATTCGCCAGCACCTGCGAAAGGCAATCAAGATTCTGAAGGTCCTCTGGCCCGCCGCTCAGGTGCGAGAAGATCCGAAGGGTCTCTGGGTCGCTAGAGCCAAGGCCGGGATGCTTGACGATGACACTACTAAGAACCGCATTCGAAAGCTCTAGGCCAATAGAGCGCTAGACCGCTAAATTGCTAAATACGCGAAAGCCCACCACCGACCTAGCACGGCAGTCTGAACCGCTAACATCCTAGACGTTTAGAGTGCTATATACGCAGAAGCCCACCTTTCCGGGAGTTTGACACCTTAAAGCGTCTTTATTTCGCTCCAGGTACCCCTTTGAATATGGCTTTGGGGCTCGAGGTGGGCTTCCGCGTAGAACCAAGCAATGTAAAAAATGGTGGGCTTCCGCGTATATGGTCTCAGTGAAGCAGAATGAGGCTTTTGGCAGCGTTTTCAGCGTCATCAGGCGAGTCGGCAGACTTCAGAACCGGCCGAAGAGTGGGCCTCCGCGTATGTGCCACATCGGAGGGTGGGCTTCCGCGTATATCCACAGACACGGTGAATTTCCTCGTTCACCAGTGGGCTTCCGAGTAGTGGAAGGTGGGCTTCCGTGCCTGAAAAAGTGGGCTTCCGAGTAGCGGAAAGTGGGCTTCCGTGTCTGAAAAAGTGGGCTTCCGCGTCACCCTATATAAGGAAGCAAGAGATACATGAGGACAGGAGAACATAAGAGAGCAGGAGTAGGGCCTGTGGCCCCGGCGGAAATGTCTAAAACTTCTTTTCTAATTAAGTTCAAAACGTATCCCGCTTTGGGCGGTCAGGGAAGGGAAGCACATTTGCATCGGCTTCTAAACTCGCTAAAGAAGCCTCAGGAACCCCAGCTGGTGGAACATCTTCGATCTCTCGACGAAGATGCAGGTATTCCCGATAACACTCCGAACAGGAACCAACATGGAGCAACGCAGGATCGTTCGGAGCGATGCGGTCTTCTGCAAGGGCCTGTAAAACATCCTCATCGGGACAGCCCTTCCTCTCCGGATTAGGGAATGATTCCCGGAGGAAGTCCTTCATCAACTCACGATTCACTGCCTATTCCTCTCGATAAATGGAGTTTGTCGGCCCCAGGCATCATATCGGTCTTGTGCCGCTTGCCGTTCACGACAACCGAAGCACGGTCCTTAACGCGCTGCATTGCCTTAGCTGCTGCTGCGTAGTTCGTATTGAGAAACGCTGCAATCGTAGCTGTGGATTGCTCGTTCAGTAGCAATACGAGGATAGCGCGATCTCGTTCACTCAGCGTAGGCAGAATCTGTTCAAACAGAACCTTTCTTTCTGCTTGGAGTTCGAAGGATTTGCTGAGCCCTGCCACCGCTTCGAGGTCTGGCCCAATTCCTTGTAATTCCGCACGTCCCGGACCAGTACGCAACCAATCGCGTATTTTTCCTCGGAGCGCCATGTAGGCATACCGCCTTGGAAACTGGATGGCGTCGCCGCGCTCATCCATCGCCACCGCGACTTCCTCTGCCCAGTTCGCGATCTGCGCCTGATCGAAATCAGGATAATCAAGCGCCACGCGCTTGAATGCCAATTCGCACGCCGCCTGAACTGTTGAGCTAAGCGGTGTTCCTCTGCTGTCTATGAGATGTAAATGGGCCCGGGTCATATTCGCTCTCAAATTTTCCGACGCAGAGGTGTCAAAAATCCTCTCGCTCAGCTCGCTTATAAGTAGATGCCCAATTTACACCTTCTGTTCGCCTCGATCAATCGGCCAGAAGGCGAAGCGAGGAGGAGGAATCGGTGGCTCAACCGACAGATTGATACCAACTTTGCGGTGACACAGCAGCGTGAACACGGCGGCGGATCGTACCGCGTGTCGGTCAGGCGGTGCGCCGCAAAACCCTCCGTCATGGGGGTAAGTAACAGCCGCTATATAAGGCTCTCCCAAAGAGCACAACGAAGCGATTTATCCACGCAAACCAGGAGTACAACCTTGACCACTGCAATGAGTTCCCGATTCACAGCCCTGGCCTCACGAACCTTCACCAAACAACGTGCAGTAGCAGCCGGTCGCACGCTCGGTCCGGTGCTGCTTGCCCTCGCTATCTCCCCCCTTGCCGCTCACGCACAAGGAACCGTGGATGTCAGCGGCGTGACCGCCGCAATGAAGACCATCGAGACAAGCTGTTTGCTCGGCGGCGCCCTCGCCGTCGTCATCGGAATTGTCTTTGGTGTATTTCAGTTCATGGGCCGCAACATCTCAGGCGGCTTCATGGCAATTGGCGGCGGCCTGTTCGCCGGAATCGTCATCGGTTTTGCGCCGCAGTGGGTTTCTTCTCTCACCGGACAGAGCCTCTAGCCATGCACACGACCAAGCGTGGAGAGCCACTCGCGATCAATCAAGCCCTCAACAAACCTCGGCAAAAACTCGGGTTGAGTATGCCTATCTGGATGGGCATTGTGATTGCCTCGCTGATGGCTCTCCTGCTTCGGTTCTTTGTTTTTTCCGTCGTGATGTTCCTTGCGATCACCGCTATCTGCTGGTTGATCGTCCGCAAACACCCCAAGATGTTCCAACTGTGGGGCCTGAGCTGGACCCAGAAGAGCTACTATGACCCGCGCAAACGCTAACCCATGGTTCACCCACGCCGGGGCCTCGAACAGCATCATGCCTATCGTCCGTTTTGTCACTCCTACCGTCTTTGCGAGTAAAACCCGCGGCTATGGCGTGCTTTTTGAGGTCGATGGAGCGGACGAAGAAGGACTCACGGACACGGAAATAGCCTCCAAAATGCGAGGCGTGGAAGGCGGTGTACGCGGTCTGACAGAAGACTTCTCGCTCTACCAATACATGCGTGTGACTTCCGGCTTCGAGATTCCGCGCCAGAAGAAGTACGCCGATCCCATCACACAATCCTTTGTTGACCACCGGCTGGAATATCTTGCGAAGACCGCAAACTTTCGCCGGATCGACCTGCATTGGTGCCTCACCCTGGAGCCCAAGTTGGCTTCTCCATTCGCGGCAAAGCCGAAGGATCAGGCCGACGAAAACGACCGGCTCGTCTCCCAGCTTCAGAAGACGGCGAACATCCTCGAAACGCATCTGAGCAGCGTTATCGGCTTGCGGGTTATCGGCAAGGAGAAAGCTTTCAAGTTCTTCGCAGAGTTGTTCAATCTTGAGGAATGGGCAGGACATATCCCACTCATTTCCGACCAGGGTGTAGACCAGCAGATTGCGACTAGCGCGGTGTCCTGGCACAACGATCATTTGCGAGTAGGAAAGCGTCATGTGCAGATGTTCTCCGGGTCGAGCACTCCCGCCGCTTCGCAGCCCTGTTTGTACAACAGCATCACCAATCTGACCTGTGACAGCGTGCTTTGCACGACCTGGAGGCCGCAATCAGGGTCTACAGTGCGGAAGGAAATCAGCGCTCAGGAGAAGTGGATTGACTTCTTCAAAGTCGGAATCTTCCAGCGTGTGATGGCGGGGAAGAACTTTGCCCAGCTCGATCAGGGGGCAGGTGCAAAGGCCGCTTCCGAAGGAGTGGACGATCTCGGTTTAGTCGTGAAGGAGTTGGGAAAAAAAGGCCAGGGCAAATACACCGTGACGCTTCTGCTCTCGGCAGGAAGCGCGGAAGAGCTCAGGGAGAACACGCCACGCGTTCACCGGACCTTTGTAGACGCCCAGGCCACCGTGATCGAGGAGACCATCGGGAATCTTTCAGCGTTCTATGCGATGTTTCCCTTCAATCAGCGTTATAACGTCTTTTCCCTCTGGCTTGGAGAGGATCATCACGCACGCCTCTCGCCTATTTTTGCCCCGACCATCGGCCACCCCAAATCGGAAGATCTCGACAGCGAATACCTGAATATCTTCGAGACCCGGCAGGGAACGCCCTTTTTCCATGACGCCTATGTGTCCGGCGTGCGGGTCCAGCTCACTATCGGGCCACCGGGCACCGGCAAATCCGTCCAGACCAACCAGATGCTTGCCTTGGAGCGGAAGTATCACGGCTTCACCTTCATCTTCGACATCGGCAACAGCTACGAAAGCATGGTGGAGCTGTACGGCGGCAAGGTGGACCGCATCGGTCTGGATGGCCCGCGAGTCAATCCCTTCGCACTCGAACCGACCGAGAAGAACCTCAAGTTTCTCTACAACTTCGTCAAGATGTTGCTCGCCAACGGTGGAGCCGTGCTCAGCCCGGAGGACGAGGATGCGGTGTTCAAGGAGGTGCAGGGTATGTACCTCATCGACCGCAAGATCCGTAGGCTCAGGAATCTACTGCTGCCGAAGCACCTCAGCCGGTACCTAGCCAAGTGGATCGACAAGGGCGTCTACAACGCGATCTTCGACAACGTAGAGGACTCGCTTAGCCTCTCGCGCATCCAGTGCTGGGATTTCGCGGGCGTGTCTAAGGACTACCCCGACCTGATCGAACCGTTGATGATATGGCTGCTGCGCCGGATTGATGACGTCGTGTACGACCCCAAGAACCTTGGCGTTCCAAAGCATGTCGTGATCGAGGAGATTTTCTCGAACATGAAGAATAAACAACTGTTGGAAGGCGCACTTGCCAGCATCAAGCAGGTTCGCAAAAACCTTGGCGGCGTCACCCTCATCGGCCAATCCGCGAACGACCTTGGAGAGAACGCAGACAGCATCGTGAACTCCTGCACGTCGTTCCTGCTGTTGCCAGATGCCACGTTTAACCGCCAGTTCTACGGCGAACTATTCAAGATGACCGAGCAGCAATTGAACCTGTTCGAGAGCCTTGGACCGCGTGAGGGTCTGCTGATGCGCCGCGACGGTATCACCAAAGTCGTGACGTTGAACCTGGACCCGCGCAGCTACGCGATCTTTTCGACCCGGCCCAAGGACAGAGCCCGCCGTGGGCGCTTGATCGCGAAATGGGGGCTAGAGGACGGCATAACCCGTTTCGTCGCAGGCGAAGACGCCTAGGTAGTTCCGCAACTCCACTCCACCACCAAACCAGCCAGGGAGACCGCCCCATGAAAACCCATCCATTCTTCACCGCGAGCACGTTCTTTGCAGTCTGTGTCTCCGGTGCATCCAGCCTCCATGCCCAACAGAAGGCCCCCAGAACCGTCCAGGTAAGCGCTACGACCGCGCCCCCGGTCATTCGGACCCTGCTCAATGAATCGACGCTCCTTGAGCTTCCAGCCGAAGAGAAGGTAGCCACGATCTTCGGCGGAAACACCGATGACTGGATTTTTAATGCCGGCCACGTCCCCAGCCGCTTCATTAGCGTGAAGCCCAAGGCAGCAGCAGCGAAAAGCAGCACCAACGTCCACATCATCTCCGACCACGGCAACGACTACACCCTTGAGCTGAAGGAGGTGTCGGCTGACCAGGCCGGAGGCTTCGATGCGACCGTGTTCCTCGAGCAAACCGACAAAGACGCACAGAAGAAGATGGCCGACGCTCCGGTGTTCGTTCCAGCGGCCGAGGTGAAGGAGAAGGAAGATCGGCTCGAAAAGGAAGCCGCCGAGGCCAAAGCCGCCGCTGCCGCCGACCGGAAGACGGCCGAAATCGCCCAGGAAAAGTACCAGAGCACCTACCCTAGCAACCTGCATTTTGACTACAGCTGGGACCAGGCTAAGGCCCGGGCTTTGGGTGTGCGGCAAATCTGGGATGACGGCAAGTTCACCTACATTCAGGGCAAGTTCGAGGAACCCCCGGTGGTCTACGAGCTTAAGGATAAGAAGGGCTCGCTCATCAATTTCCAGTTCGAGAACGGCCTCTACACCGTCCCCAAGCTCCTGCAGAACGGTTACGTAGCCATCGGCAAGTCCAAGGTTGAGTTTCACCGCCAGGAGAACAACTAATGGGAACCGTCCCCGTAGCGCCGTCCACAAAGCCCCCGATCGGCAAGACTCTGCCTATCGTTCTCGCCTTGACCGGGGCCATCACCCTGATTGGGGTTTCGACCGCCTACAACGTCATGACCGGCAGCGGCCACAAGCAGGAAGCCACTAAGAGCACCTTGCCAACTCGCCCGTCCACTGCCGACACCCAGCAGGTAAGCGGATTTGAAAAGCAGCAAGCGTTGATCCAGAAAAGTGATGCCGAGCACGCGCAACTCCAGCAGGCAATGGCAGCAATGAACGCGCAAGAGCAGGGGATGCGGGCACAGGAACAGGCTATGGGACAGTCGGTCCCGCCGCCCGAAGCGGACGGAACAGCGCCCATGACCCCGGCTCAGAGTGCCGCAATCTACGGCACCAGCTCGAATGCTCCCAGGCAGACATCCGGCCAGTCGGAAGCCCATGCCCAGGCGAAGCAGAAGGCGGCAGACCGTGAGAAGCACCGAGTGGAAGCCCTCAACAGCGACACCGTAGCCGTTGACTTCCAGACGCATGAGCCGACACCGGCAGGTCAAATACCGACGAGCCAGATACCCACTTCTAGCGCTCCCTCCGTTGTAGCCAATCAGATCGTGGGTGGTGGCGAGTCGCCGGCTGCGCCGGAAGGTTCCAGACCGAGCGAAAAGAGGGAAACCAACGCGATGGCGGCGTACAACTTCGATGATTATGGCGGCAAGCTTTACCGCGTCTTCGAGGGCACCGTTCTTGAGGGTGTCGTCACCAACCACGTAGACGGTGGCATGTCAGGCCCGGTCCTGCTCATGCTCACGACGGACTACTACTCGCACGACCGCCAAAACCTGCTTCTTCCCCAAGGAACACGGCTCATTGGCACAGTTACCGCAGTAGGGAATCAGCAGCAGCATAAGCTCGCGGTAGTGTTTCACCGCGCCGTCTGCCCAGACGGGTTCTCAATCGACATCGACAAGTACGCGGGCCTTGATCAAATCGGGACCACCGGCCTCGCCACTAAGGTTGACCACGGCTATTTACAAGCGTTCGCCGCCGCCGCCGCTATCGGGGGCCTGGGAGGACTCGCGCAGATCGGCAACGATGGGAGCGTTCTAACAACCAATAGCCAGATCCGCAACGGCATCTCCTCGCAAACCAGCCAGGAGGGCGAACAGGTACTAAACCACTTCCTCAATCGGCTGCCGATCATCACGCTCAAGGAAGGTTCACGAGCGCGGGTCTACATCGGCAAAGACATTCTTATTCCCTCCTACGCAGACCATCGCGTCAACCCGACGCTTTAGGAGTCTCTACTCATGAAGAAGCTCACCATAGCCCGCAGTCTTACGCTCGTCAGCGGACTCACCGCATTTGCCGTGGCGGTTCCCGCTCACGCGCAGTTTGGCGGGATCACCTTTGACCCAACCCAGTCGGCTCACGCCATTCAGCAGATCGTTAACGAAGAAAAGGGCCTCGCGTCTCAGGCCACGCAAATCTCGCAAGGTTCCCAGCAGAACCTAACCCTCATCCAGACGCTCAGCCAAGACATCAAAATGGCCGAGACATCGCTGAACATTTACCAGCAGTCCGTCACGACGTACAACACCATCGTCAACAACCTGAAGTATTTCAATTCCAAACAGGTTTGGAATACGGCAGAGAACGCCCTACTGCACAGCACGGTGCAGAACACGTATGGGGAGACCGCTGGTCTCCAAGACCAGATCAACGGCAAGGCGCAGAACGCGAGTCTCGTCTGGAAGATCATGAATCTCGCGATCTCCGGTACATCGTCGAGTTTCTGGAGCGGGGAAATCGTTGGACAAAGCCAACGGCTTTCTACGCTCGCCCACATCGAGGCGATGGATGCTGCATCAAGCCAGTGCCTTGCCGCAAGCGGAGCATACCAAGCCAGCAGAATGGCCAATCTAGCGGCTAACACCGCCCTCAACGCGTCGGTCTACGACACGAGCGACGCCACCAACAGCGAAGTCGAACAGCTCAATTTGTTGAACGTCTCCAACTCCCAACGTGCAGAAGAAGAGCACGCGCAGGGGCAGATTCATGCTTGCATGGCGGCGCAGGCAGCCGTTGACAACATGGAGAAGCGCAATATCGCTTCGATGACGATCAACGATGCGGATTACAAGTACACCCAGCAGGCGAGCAACCCCACGTACCTCGGGAATGGTTCGACCACCTGGACCACCTATTACTGAGCAAATGCGGCGATCGACTGGCGCTGGACCTCTCAGCGCCTCGCCCTTCAAACCGAAACAAACGTCCCACATTCAAAACGTGAGAGTGAACCTATGAACACCACACCCGGAGCAGTCGATTGGCTAGCTCAATTCACTCAGGATCTGACAAACCTCACGACGCAAAACGGCGGAGCCCTGTCGAACTTCGGCATGATCCTACTCACCTTCATCGCGACCATGATCTTGATTGGTATTGCCGTCCGCATGTCGTCCTGGTCTGTGCATCTCGGGGGACATCGCACGGTCAGTTTGGATGAGCTGCGAACCTTCCTGTTCAGATTCCTTTTCTGCCTCGTGTTGGAGCACTATTGGGTTAACAACCTCCCAGGTGCGAATTTCGGCTTCAATCGCATGTTCTCCTACATTGCCGCCGCCATCTCGCAAATCCTTGACCAAGCGCAGTTGAACCAAATGACGGCGCTGATCGCGGATGCGGGCCACAACACGCCCATGCCGACCGTTCTAGCGCCCTTGCAGACCATTTGCTACTACTTTGTCGAAGGTCTACTCGGCATCGCTTCCGGGATCATCTTTCTCATCAATTGCAGCGCATTTATCTTTTACGGCGTTGCCGCATTGTTCGGTCCCTTGATGATTCCGCTGTATCTGACCGAAACGTTTCGGGGAAAGTTCCTGCACTTCGTAGAGGTGCTTCTTTCTCTTGCGATGATTCGCGCGGTTGCCGCTGCTTTCATCTTCGTGTGGTCTCAGTTCCTCACCGGATTTATGACGCAGACTTTCCATGGTGATTACAGCATCGCCATGTGGCTCGCAAATCTCATCCCGTTCACCACGATCTTCGTCGCCTTCATCCTCAACATGTTTCTTATCCCCAGCGTGACGCAGATGATCTTCGGCGGCGGTGCCGGTCTAGCCGGCAAGCTCGGCGAAACGGCGGAAAAGATCGGCGCACTCGTTGCAGCAGCCTAAAGGACCTCCGATGTTCACTCTGAGATTGCTTTACAGGAAAGCCGGACCATTGGGTAAGGCTTTCATGCTTGCCCTACTCCTCTTCGTCTTCATCTCGACCATCGTCCGCGTATACAAAGCCATCCACGCAACTAAGGAAAGGAACACAAGTGTCTACACACACCGCAATACCCGGTAGTGCACTCACAGCAAGGCAGCATGTCGAAGCCGACACGATTGGGAATCAGGTTTACTCAGCTCATTACAGTGAGCGCAGGATGGCGAAAATCGCCATCGGCGCACTCGCAAGTATCTCCCTTTTGCTCTGCGGCGGACTGGTCGCGGTTTCGCATCGTCCCGTCGTCAACCGCTACATCCGGATTGATGAGGCGGGCAGGGCGCAGGCTATCCAGTACACCGACCTGAATTACAGCCCACGCGAGGGTGAAATCCGCACCTATCTCACGGATTGGACAGGGTATCGGCACACGATCAACCGCGAGACGATGGCGAAGAAATACCCCATGAATTACTACTTTCTTTCCTCAGCACTCGCCGCCCAGCTCATCGGCCAGGACAACGCCAACCACCTCATTACCCAGGTGACGAGCGGGCAGACGGAACAGAGCGAGGTCCAGGTCAATAACGTGACGATTACTTCAATGACCCAGGAGAAGGTTGAGAACACCATCCTCTCCCGTGGAACAGCGCTTGAAACCTTCGACCTCATCTACCCGATGCGGACTTCCAGCAAGCCGCGCACGGAGCATTGGATGGCTTCGTTTACCTACTATCTGAATCCCGCCCAGGTGAGCGAGCAGGCGAAGACAAACCCGCAGTATGAAACGATCAATCCCCTCGGGTTGACCATCACCGAATTCCACGAGAACCGCGTTTCGGTAGATCCACTTTCTGGCCAGGGTTCCACCTTCCGCCCGGAGGTGAGCCGGTGAGCGTGGAAAGCGGATGGGAGAAGGTTCTACCGTTCTTTTCGGAAGACCTTCAGGCGTTAATTCTCGACCCGACGATCAGCGATTTGATGGTGAACGGGACGACGGGCGTGTATGCCGACCGGAACGGTGTGATCGAGCATATTCCCCTCCAGGATGAGTACAGCAGCGAACGCCTTGAAGCGGCGATCCAGCGCGTAGCCCGAATGATGGGTCAGGACCTCACGCATCAGAACCCAATCCTCAATACCCGGATGCCGGACGGCTCACGTGTGGCGGTGGTTGGAGCGCCATCGGCGATTGGCGGACCTTCGCTGACCATCCGCAAATTCAACCAGTGGTTTACGACTGACCAGCTCATAGAGAAGGGAAGTATTCCCAGGGAGGCGCGGGACAAGGTTGTGCAGTTCCTTTTGCAGAAGAAGAACGGCATCATCGCGGGCGGAACCGGCTCAGGCAAGACAACCCTAATGAAAGCCATTCTTGACCACGTTCCTGTGACTGACAGGCTCATCGTGATCGAGCAGGTTGCGGAGTTGCGAGTGCTCCAGCCAAACACACTCCGCTGGGAAGCAGTCGATGCAATTCCTGGTCAGGTTGCGATCCTGCCGAGTGCATTGCTAGCGGCTGCGCTGAGGCACCGGCCCGACCGGATCATCTTTGGTGAGATACGTGACGAATGCGCTAATGATTTGTTGCAGGCAATGAACACAGGACACGGCGGAACGCTCACCACCCTGCACGCGAAATCGGCGTGGGATGCGCTCAGCAGACTATCGAATCTTGCCCTAAGCGCTCGCCCGAATATCAACCACAGCTTTATTCGCTCAGAAACAGCCGACGCAATCGACTTCGTTCTGTACTGCGAACGCCTTCCGAGTGGCAGGCGACGGGTGCGGGAGCTTATCTCCGTTACCGGCTACGACTTCGCCACTCAGAGCTTCGAGACAGAAGACCTTTACCGCGCCGCCGACGCGACTACGATCCCCAACCACGCAGCATAACCAGAAGTCCCGGAGGAACCAAACAATGCCCCTGCTCGACATCAAGCAAGTTCGCAAAGTCACCGTCACCTGCTCACTTGAAGAGTCAACCGCAATTCAGGTTGACCAGTATGCAGCCTTCGTCAAGTGCCTTCCAGATGAAGTCGTAAACAAGGCTTTGGAGTACACCTTTGGCAAGGATTCGGACTTCCAGAAGTTCCGTTCCACAGACCCGAAGGTGGCCCCTCAGCTACGCATCAAGAGGCCCGCCACGGTGCCCACGGGTGCGCGGCGTGGGCCGAAGCCAGCTAGCCACGTAGCGGCAGGCTGAAGTGCGTTCCTGCGAGGGGCCGGGCGCCCTTCGCAGGACGTGACGCGCTGCGCCACGGAACAGCAACAGCAAGATCAGCGGCAACAACAACAGCAAATGCAGCAGCAACAACAAGAGCAAAAGCAACGGCATGCGCTTCGCACATGGAGAAGATGACACTCCACCCCTTCCAGGGTTGAGTTTGCAGCTAATCCGAAAACGTACGTTATCGCTCTAAGCGCGAACAACTTAGGGGCACATCGTTTGCATGCGTTTTCGGTCTGAAAACATACGCAAACGGCGAAAAGGAGGGCAAATGGGGATTGCTGGTCGAGGAACAGAGCTGGACTTGGAAGAACGTTTGGACCGTCCCAAAGGACGCGCCGCACGCGACAAGATGACTGGCGTGAGGTTCACGCAGGCCGAGATGGAGGAGGTTGATCGAGCCGCTAATTCCCATGGACAACTATTTGGGGAATGGGCGCGGGAGGTACTTTTGCGCGAGGCTCGCAAGTCTCGCGGCGACGCTCTTTTTACAGAGATTGTCGCCACGCGAATGCTGCTGAATCTCGTGCTGAAACCTCTCGCTTGCGGTCAGGTAATGACTGCCGAAGACTTCAGCGGCGTACTCGCAAACGTGCGGACAACCAAACACAAAGCAGCAGCGGATGTGATGGAACAATACGCAGCCGCTGAACCGAAGGAGCGTTAGCGAATGGCTACCCAATGGGGACGTAAAGAGACGGTTATCTGGCCTCCGCAGGTGCCGGTCTACACCATCGGCACAATGATTCTGTCCATGCCGATCGTCATGAGTTTGCTTCTGGGGATGTACTTCATGAAGCCATTCCTGGCGCGCGAGTACACCGGCGACTACCTCAAGAGCGCAGCCGGGGCTCAGTTCAAAATGCACAACTCGTTCCGGTTGATCTTTCTTCAGGGAGGGAAGCGAGCGCCCCGCGTCGCCCAGCACCAGGACTTCGTTCCAGGCACAACAATCCTCCCAGACGGGAAGGAGCTTAACGTTCAGTTGTCCCCCGAAGCGCTCGCCCAGGGTTACACGACATTCGTTCGAACACCGGATCGCAAGATTGCTGATGACGCCCTTTATGGGTGGTTTAAGACGGCGATCTTCGGGGGCGACGACGTTCTGAGCGCCTACGGTCCGGCGTTGGCCGAAGCAGCAATCGTGGTGATCTTTCTTCTCTGTTTCGCCGTGCCCCTAGACTTCAAGCGGGGCAAGAAGATGAAGTATGGACGGTTGCTGCGCGGGCCCGTGATGTCGCCGCCCAAGCAGTTCAACGAGATTCTGAAAGGTGAAGGTCTGGGGATTCGGACCGACGAGAAAGGCGTCATCATCCGCCTTCCGCTGCGGGCAGAAGCCAAGCACGTTCAGGTGATGGGAGACACCGGAGTAGGGAAGACAACCCTGCTGATTCAGATGCTCGGACAGATCGAAGACCGCGGGGAATCGGCCATTGTGTACGACCCAGCAGGCGAGTACATCCAGCGGTTTTATCGCGAAGAGCGCAACGATGTCATTCTCAATCCGCTTGACGCCCGCTCCAATTATTGGTCACCATCCGCCGAGCTGCGGAACCCGGCAGAGGCCCGCACCATCGCCGCGTCGCTCTACCAGCCAGCGGACGGGAAGCCCGGTGAGTTCTTTACGGAGACGCCGCAGAAGATCTTCGCTCACCTGATGAAGTACCGTCCGACGACTCAGGAATTAGTGGCGTGGATGTCGAACCCAGATGAGATCGACCGCCGCGTGGAGGGGACCGAACTTGAGTCGATTATCTCCAAAGACGCTCCCGATCAGCGGAACGGGGTACTCGGTTCTCTGGGCCTGATAGCCGACAGTCTGCGTCTCCTGCCAACCAAAGAGCAGGCCATGAATAAAGAATGGAGCGCTACCAAGTGGGCTGAGAAGCGGGAGGGCTGGATCTTCCTCACCGGCACCGAGGCCGAGCAGGAAGCGCTTCGACCCCTCCATTCCCTTTGGATTGACTTGCTCATTCTGCGCTTGCTCACCCTGCCCAAGCCAGGGCAGAAACGGGTGTGGTTCGTTCTTGACGAGCTGGCGACCTTGCAGAAGCTCCCGCAATTCCACAGCGCCTTGACTAAAGGCCGCAAGAGCGACAACCCAATCATTTTCGGCTACCAGGGCAAGGCCCAACTGGAGGTGATCTACGGCCACCTAGCAGAGGTTATGCTGTCCCAACCGGCCACCAAGTTCGTGCTGAAGACTGCCGAGCCGAAAGCGGCGAAGTGGGCCTCTGAGCTAATTGGAGACATCGAGATCGAGCGTGTACGGGAGACCGTAGCGGACGGCAAGCGGGCAGGGAAGAGCTTCACCATGGATCGGCAGATCGAGCCCTTGGTGATGAGTTCCGAGATTGCAGGACTTGAAGACCTCCATTCATTTCTGAAGCTGGGAAACAACGTAACGCGGTTTAGCTTCCCCCACATGGACCGGCCTCTCATCGCACCATCCTTCGTTGCCCGCGACATCCCCGAGGGCGATATGTGGCTGAATCCTCTCGCCCCTGCGAAGCCAAAGCCGCCCGCGTCATCCGTGCCGGCCGCCGCCGTAGCTCCGCAAGCAGCGATAGACGCTGTCAGCGTCGAGCCTGTCCTGAAGAAGAAGAAAAAGACTCCACCACCCACGCCTGAGCCGACCACCATTCCAGCGCCGCCACCAGCAATTGTCCCCGCGTTCGGACCGGCAATTATGGTTCCGGCTACCCATCCCAGCAGCGATCTATAGACCAGGAAGGAGGACTCCATGCTCACAATTTCCAAAGCTCTCAATTCAGGCCAGGCACAGACCTACCACCAGATGGAATTCACCTCCAATACCCAGAGCTACTACAAACAGGACGGAGCAGTTGCGGGTGAATGGCAAGGCCAGCTCGCGTCCAGAATGGGCCTGTCCGGTGCCGTCAGCCCAGAGCAGTTCACACGTCTGACTGACGGCCAGCACCCTGACACCGGCGAGCAGATGGTGAAGCACCGGACGGCCCAGGAATATAAGAATCCGGACGGCACCACGACCAACGCGGTAGAGCATCGGGCGGGTTGGGACGGCACCTTTTCAGCGCCCAAATCTGTTTCCCTCACGGCTTTGGTGGGAGGCGATGAGCGAGTCCGCGAAGCCCATAGCGCCGCCGTCACCGCCGCCGTCACCGAGCTGGAGCGTTACACCCAGGCTAGGATCGGCGGCAACAATCCAGCCGAAACCACCGGCAAACTCATTGCAGCCAAGTTCGAGCACGACACCGCCCGCCCGGTCGAAGGCTACGCCGCTCCCCAGCTCCACACCCACATCTTCATGATGAACGTGACAGAACGGGCAGACGGCACAACCCGAGCCCTCCAACCCCAAAGCCTGTTCGACACCCAGAACTATGCGACCGCCGTATATCAGTCCGTGCTTACTTACAAGCTGCGGGATCTGGGGTATGAGATCGAGGCAGGCAAAAGCGGAGCACCGGAAATCAAAGGCTACTCTCAGGAGTATTTAGACGCTTCCAGCCCCCGGTCTCAGCAGATCAAAGAGCATTTGGCGAAGACAGGCTACACCGGCGCGGAGGCTTCGCAGATCGCCGCCCACGCGACACGCGACAAGAAAGTCGTTCTGTCCCCGGAGCAGGTTCTAGAAGCTCATCGGAGTATGGCCGCGTCGTTCGGCAACCAGCCCGAAACAGTAGTGGCCCAAGCCCGAGAGCGAGCCCATACGCAGGCCCGGACACCCGAGCAGACGACCAGGGCGAAGGAAGCTGTCACCTACTCACGAAGCAGCAACTTTGAGCGCGAAGCTGTTATCGACGAGCGGACCTTGATGCGTGATGCGCTTCGCCGGGGCATGGGTGAGACCACCTTTGCCCACGTCAGAGCCGAGTTCGACGCCCGCCACAGCCAAGGAGAATTTCTGCAGCTCAAGGGGGAGAAGCACGCCACAGGCCGCAGCTTTACCACCCCGGAAACCATCGCCAACGAACGAGCAAACGTGCGGCATGTGATAGCTGGACAGAACAGCGTCGAGCCGATCATGAGCCAGGAGCAGGCTGCAGCTCAGGCCGCAACCAGAAAGTTTCTAAACGAAGCGCAGAAAGGCGTTATCTTCGATGTCCTAACGTCCAAGGACCGCATCCACGGCGTTCAGGGCCTCGCAGGAACTGGCAAAACCACGGTCCTTGCCAGCATCCGTGAAGGGGCTGAAGCGAATGGCTATAGGGTTGAAGGTTTTGCCCCAACGTCACGCGCAGCCGGCCAGCTCCGAGAAGAGGGAATTGAAGCCACAACCCTGCAAAGTTTCCTCGCACGAGGGCAGAATGATCCCAACGCCGAGACTGCCAGCCCACATCTTTACATGCTGGATGAGTCAAGCCTTGCCAGCACTAAGCAAATGCGAGCCTTCCTGGACAAGATCAAACCGGAAGACCGGGTATTGGTGATCGGAGACACTGCCCAGCATCAGGGAGTGGACGCGGGCCGACCGTTCCAGCAGATGCAGGATGCCGGGATGCGGACCTCGCAGCTTGACCAGATCGTGCGCCAGAGAAACAACCTAGAGCTGCTGGAAGCGGTCCAGCACCTCGCCAGAGGCGAGACGGTCAGAGGCATCGAAATGCTAGCCCAGCAGGGCCGCATCACTCAGGTTGCAGACCCTAACGACCGAATCAAGGCCATCGCCAAAGACTACGCAGCGAGCCCCGAGCGCACCATCATTGTCTCTCCCGACAACCACAGCCGCCAGCTCATCAATCAGGCTGTACGGATCGAATTGCAGGAAACTGGAAGGCTCGGAGCGGAGCAAAAGACGTTTTCCGTTCTAGCGCATCGTTCCGACATGACCGGCGCAGATCGAGAGTGGGCAGCACGATACAAAGCGGGAGACATTCTCAAATACGAGAAGGGCAGCAACGCCCACGGCATAGCCAGGAACACCACAGCTGTCGTGCTTTCCGCAGACGCCAGGAACAACACCGTAACCGTTCAGCAAGAGGGCGGCAAGCCCATCACCTACGACCCAAAGCGGCTGAAAGGAGTAAACGTCTACCGTGAGACTGACAAGGAGTTTGCGACCGGCGATCGGATTCAGTTCACCACCAAAGACAAAGATCTGGGGGTTAACAACCGTGATCTATGCACCATCACCAGGATCGAAACCGGCCAGATTACCGTCCAAATGGACGGCAAGACCGAGCGCACCATCCAGTTTGACCCGGCCAGGATGAGGCACTTCGATCACGGATATGCCGTCACCTCCCACGTCTCGCAAGGACTCACCGAAGGCCGCGTTATCGCCAACATCGACACGGATGCGGCCCGCTCCCTTATCAATAGCCGGCTCGCCTACGTCGCGGTCTCACGTGCGGAGCACGACGCGAGGATCTACACCAACGACGCGGACGGACTTGGTGCACGGCTGGCGACCGACGTAAGCAAAACGTCCGCAATAGACTTCCGCAAGTCACCCAACCCTGCTCCTCAGAAAAACGCTGTCGTCCAGACGCGTGAGTATGCAGACCCAAACCATCGCATCGCAGCCGTTGCCGCTGCTTACGCGGAGCACCCTTCCAGCACCGTCATCATCGCCAGGGACCAAGCTGAGCGGCACGAATTAAATCAGCTCATCCGAGCCGATTTGCAAGCATCGGGCACGGTCGCACCGGATAGTAGATCATTGCCGGTCTACGTTGAGAAAGAATTGGCGAACCCGAAGCTAGCGGCTCAGTACGCACCCGGCGACATCATCCAGTACCGGCACGGAAGCCCAAGCAGCCAGGGGATTCCAAGCGGCAGCGCCGCCGTCGTCGTCGCCACCGACGCCAGGAACAATCAGCTTACCGTCAGGACCTCTCACGGCGACGAGGTGATCTACAGCCCACACCTTACCAGGGCGATGACCGCCCAAAGCAAGGTGTACAGGGAGGAACACCAGGAGTTTGCCCAGGGGGACCGAATCCGAATGACCGAAGCCAGCGCTGTCCAAGGCATCCGAAAAGGTGACTTCGGCACCATTACCGCCCTCGGCGATAAACTAGAAGTGCGATTCGACAAGGGCGAGAGCGTGCAACTGTCGAAAGAGCAAGCGAAGCACATCGAGCACGGCTATGCCGTTGAAAGCCTCAAGACGGGCGCTCCAGACAAAGTTCTTTTCAGTCAAAGCGGTTCATCACAAGCCACATCCGAGGCCGTTTCCCTCGCCCGTACGGGGCGGGACGTAAGCGTCTACACATTGGATAGTTCCGCTCGTATGAATGCTGTAGCTCCAACCATTGCTCTCCCGGAACAACTGAAGCCTTCCATCGCCCTTCCAGTTCAGCAGCAAAGCGAAGCTCCTTCCCCCGCAATTGGGCCGGAACAAGCTCCAGTTATCCACCACCGCCACAGTCGTGGGCGCTAACCTCCAAGGATTCAAACATGCGATTCCTCTCCCCCACCCGCATCCTCATCACTACTTCTCTTGTTTGCGCCCTGGCCCCTACCCTGGCCTTTTGCGCTCCGAACAATCGGGCCATTCGTGACCAGCTTGTGGCCCTCTACCCACTCACCAGGGTAGGAATGAGCGGTTTAGACGGTTTCGACTACACTCGGGTCACTGAGCCGGGACCCATCCTAGCCGTCCGGCTTCCGGGCATTTACGCCGACGTTGCGAACACCAAGAACGCCATCATCGAGACAAATTACACAAACGGTCAAATCACCCAAGCGACCGGCTTTGCCGCCGCCTTCGGTGGCAACACCAGCCATTCGCGCACGCTTGCTCCGAATGAGAAGGTCTATGTCACGCAGATAACCGTGAAGCGGGATGCAGCCATGTTCGAGTTGCTCACGGTCGATGTCGCCACTTTGGGAGACGGCCGAGGAACCCGCTATAGAGCCGAATTGAACGTCAAGCTGCCAGGTTTGGAGAACATGACGCCGGAGGATATGAAGAAGACCATCGACACAGTAATCACTGACCCGGCCACAGCCTCAGTCGTCGAGAGCAAGACAATCAAGCTCGGCATGAGTCCGGACGAGGTGAAAAAGTCACTCGGCAACCCAGACAAGATTGTCGATCTCGGCCCGAAGCAGGTCTATATCTACAAGGATATGAAGGTAGTGTTCCTCAACAGCCAGGTATCCGACGTTCAGTAGGTTGAGTGTTTCATTTATCGTTTCGCCCGTCGTCGAAGGCGGTGGCAATGTGGGAGACGCCAGCTCCACCGGCGTCTCCCAAGAAGCGGTGTGAAGGGTGGGACAGATTCACCGTTCCACGCTTTGCACGGTTCCGGCATTTCCACGGCCTCGTTTGGCCGCTCAACTCTGGAGGAGAAACTATGCCGTTAGGAAAACGCTGGATAGGCTGCATGCTTATCGGAATCGGGCTGATGTTGTTTGGAGTTTCTCGGCAACACTGGCAAGAGTGGTCAGGGCTTGCAGTCCTTGCCGCTGGGATAGTCCTTGTTCTGCCGAGCCGGATCACAGGACGTCCCTCAACCTAAATCACACGTCCTTAACCGGGCCGCTAGGTCACCATATATGCAGAGGAGAAGGGCCAATGATCACCCAGGCGGTCGTGAACACACAGGATGTCACCGAAGAATACAAAGCATTTCTTGCTCACACCGCTAAACGGATCAAAGAGTTGCGCCGTCAGCGCGGATTGACACTGCGCGACATGGTTGTGGTTCATGGCTATCACGATTCCAATTGGAGACGGATGGAACGTGAAGGAGTCGGAAGCGTACAGTCATTGCTTCGCGTTGCAAAGGCGTTCGGAGTGCCTCTTACGACGATTACCACTGGAGATTTCACCCTAGAAGCTTGACTATTCAACGAAATAGCAATAACTTATATGTTATTGGTTACAAACGACTTAGGTCTGATAACGGCGATTACGTACAGTCGAGTATTATCAGACGTTCTGGTTTCTCAGCAGCGCAAGAGAATATCCCGACGATGACCAGTTCCATTAGCCCGACGGCCATCAGCCGCAAGCCGCGAACGGCAATCGTTCCTTGAAGGCGCTCTCAGAGGGCAAGCGAACCGGGGGAAAATTAGTTCTGAAGAGCATCCGGACGGTGATCGGGATGGCGGTACGGAGAGTGTTCGTCTCGCTGGAGGATCTCGTTGTAACCCGTAGAGTCATTGTCGTAGACGAGGGTTAGCCCCAGAGCGTCGAACTTGCAAAAGAACTCTTCCCATCCGATGACCCGAACGTTAGGCATATCTTTGGCTTGTTCCTTGAGCATCAGGCGCAGCAAAGCAGGTTCGCCATCAACCACCGAAGGTAAAACCTCGACGGGGACAGCGGCGCGGGATTCAGCCCACTGTCGAATTTCGTGGTGATCGATTGTGGGGCCGGCAATAGCCATCCGTTCCTCTCCTTGGGCGTCCTTTGCCGTTCGATGCGTGTTTGCGATTATTCGTCAGGCTGTGCCTCCTCCCTCGTTCTGATCGGTGCGAGCCCGACGAGCTGCAGCAGCGTGTAGATCGCAAACGTGCCATCCGAAAAACTGACAATGATTTGGTCGCCGTCGTGCCGATCCACGGCAACGATGCTCAGTTCTCCCTGCTCCATAGACACCTGCTCTCTCCGAACAATTGTGAACAAATCGGGAGGGCGTCGTCAGTCGCGAGGACAACTCTGAACACATTTTTTGAAAGTATGAAATGCCGGCCGCCTCGAATGTTTTCAATCAGACAGACACAAACCATCGGCAGTCATAAAATATTTGCAAACAAGTCTCCTGAACTCCCTATGTACGTCATTTTGGAGAGAGATCATGGCCCAATACCGCGGACAGGTGAAGTGGTTCAATAACGCTAAGGGATTCGGATTTCTGGGCAGGGACGGCGGCCCGGATGTGTTCGTTCACTACAGTTCCATCCAGGGAGACGGCTACAAGTCCCTGAAAGAGGGAGACGAAGTAGAGTTCGACATCGTTCAAGGAACGCAGGGACCGCAGGCGGACAAAGTCACGCGAAGTAAAGCCATGTCAAAAGCCGCCGCTGCCTAACGGGTTAAACATGGAACAGATTTTTTGCAAAATGTGGTTGGGCCCCTATCTAGAAACGGAGAACCTCCGTGCATGCCCAAATTCTTATCTGCGGCACCGATCCTACTCTCCTGAGCACTCGCCGGGATGTCCTGCGCAGCGTTGGTTTCGACGTGTCCACCGCTTCCCGCCCAGAAGATATCGAGGGGCTCGTCAAGGCTCCGACGGTTGATGCGTTGGTGATCTGTCACACCTTGAAACCTGAGCAGCAACAGGAGGCGTTAGCCGTTCTCCATCGCTATCGTCCGACTGCAAAAAGCATAATTTTGACCAAAAGCACGTCACGGGCAGTCGATGCCCACCCAGATGCTTTTGTCTGCACCACTGAAGGCCCGAAGACGCTGATTCAAGCGCTAGGCCGCCTTCTGTATCCTGCGTCGATAGGAAACTCGGACCTTAGTTAGCCTGTACAAAGCACATTTCTCGCTTCCGCTTCGGTTCTGCTCATCTCCGAAAAGGGGCGCGCTGGGGCTACATTGATTCATGCCCGAATTCTCACAGCAGCCGTCTATAGAAGACCATGAGAACGCCGCCATACAGTTGGTTCGGCAACTTGTGAAAGCTCTTGCTGATGCACCAGGTGCGGTCAGAGTTGAGAGCCACAAAGGTTCCTCGGGAGTCGATCTTGTTCTGCATGTTGCCGCCGAAGATCTGGGAAAGATCATCGGAAGGCAAGGCCGCACCGCTCGCTCCCTCAGAACAGTGCTTGCGGCGGCGAGCAAGAAGTGGGGACAATCGTTTCATCTGAAAATTGTGGAGAACACCTCGGTCCACTGACGGCATCGTACGTGTCAGAGATTAAGCTCAGTCCGGCACCGCAAGCCGTTCCGCCCGATATCTGCTGTACAGTGATATGACCAAAACACAGCAGCAGATTGGTAGGTTCTTCGAAGAATGTACCCAAATCCAACCGTTAATTTTGCTGGCGATGAGATTTATCGCAGACTCTTGCGGATGGAAAGCGCATTCGACTCTGCTCTCATCGGCTTGTGCATTCTGGATTTAGATTTTCGTTATGTATCCGTAAATAAAGCGTTTGTACGCATGTATGGGGTTTCGGAAGAGCATTTCATCGGTCGAACAGTAGTTGAGGCTCTCCCGGGGCCCGCACCGCAAATCATCGCGCACCTTCGCGACGCTCTCGACAAGGGCCGCATCGTCGAACGAGAAATCATTCTTGACAACAACCTTCCAGATCGGTTCCCAGATTCACCTGACCAACTCGTTTATCTCCGGTCCGCGCAGATCATTTGGGATGAGAGAGGAGAGGCTTACGGGATCTCAGTCTCTCTTACGGACATTACTGCTCGTAAGCGCGCAGAAGCCGCGCTGCATGAGAGCGAGGAGAACCTCCATCACACGCTTGAGCTCTCTCCGCACGTCCCGTGGACGACTGATCCGTCAGGCGAGATTACATTTATAAGCCCTCGATGGCATGTCTTGACGGGGAGTGAGCCTAAAGTGGTGCACCTCAACGTTGGCTTGTGCCTAACAACAACTTTGTTGTTCATCGGACATACCGAACGGATTAGATCTAGTCCAATTCTATCATTTACCGCATACGCGAGTGTCTGCTCGGTCCCACGAGACCGCTCCGTCGTCTGGATGGACATGTCTCTGCCATGGCTTTGCGAAATCCGAGTAGCGAGAGCCCCCTAAAGTGTACGAGAACTCGCTTTTAGGTACAGGCTCCGGTAAGATCGTACCCGTTCGAAGTGTTCGCTAGGCTATCGGTTGTAGATTCCTACAACGTATGTTCGTTCCTTCTGTAACCAACTTTACCGTCATTTGCTTAGGAATGATTGTAGTTTCGTACCATGGGTGTCGCGGATGTAGAGGTTCCAGAGGCGTCAGAAAACCTTAGCCATCCGGGTTGCGAGAAGGAGGCCGCCAGGATAGCGTCTCTCCACGGCTATCAAATATTGGACACCGAGTCTGAACCTGCTTTCGATCGAATCACGCAAAGTGCAGCGTCGATCTTCTCCGTACCGACCGCTTTCGTCTCTTTTGTCGATGAATCGCGCCAGTGGATGAAATCAACTCACGGGTCCGATCTCGAAGAGACCCCACGTGAAATAGCCTTTTGTGCCCATACAGTTGCGCAACAAGATGTATTCGTCATTCTTGACGCAAAAGCCGATTGTCGCTTTGACTCGAATCCCCTAGTTTACGGAACTCACGGATTCCGTTTCTATGCAGGCGCTCCAATCCTTACCGAGAATGGCCACTCGATAGGATCTGTTTGTATTGTAGATACGAAGCCTCGACACGAGTTCACCAGAAAAGATGGAGCGATGCTGCAAACTCTTGCGGAATTTGCATTGCATTTGCTCAACAGTCATAAGCAAGCTTCGGCCTTGAAGGCATCTGAGACCGAGACGGCAAATCGCTATGCACTTGTCGCCAGAGCGACACTCGATGGAGTCTGGGATTGGGATATAAAGCGAGATTGCGTCTACTACTCTCCTCGATGGCAATATATTCTCGGAGAGCCCGAAGTTCCACAGTCTTTACCGTTATCGCACTGGCTTGACCGAGTCCATCCCGATGATCGAGGAGCGGTCGATCGAGACATCGAGGATCACCTCAAAGGAATAACCACACGTTTCAGGAGCGAACACCGGGTTCGTCATGGAGACGGATCCTGGCGTTGGGTCGTTGTTCGCGGCTTGGCGCAGCGAACAAAGACCCGGAGCTGTGTGCGAATGGCAGGTTCTTTGATGGACATTACACGGGAGAAGACCTCCGATCCGTTAACAGGTCTGCCGAATCGCATTCTGTTACAGGAACGCTTAGCTCATCTGATTCAAAGAGCCCAGCTAGAACAGAAGTGGAACTTCGCAGTTTTGTTTGTTGACGTCGATCACTTCAAGCATATCAATGACCGGTTTGGACACCTCATGGGAGATGAGGCGCTACGCTGTATTGCTGAGCGACTTCAGAAGTGTGTTTCATCACCTCCCTTTTCTGCGGAATCTATGGTCGCGCGATTCGCCGGAGACGAGTTCGTCGTGCTGCTAGACGGTCTGGCAGAGGAGCTCCACGCGGAACAGATTGCAGCGCAATTTCAGGTAGTGCTTCGTCCGCCGATCCGGTACAACGGGGAAGAGATCGCTGTTGAAGTAAGCATAGGAATCGCATACGCAACTCATGAGCTTCTTACCCCAGAACACTTCCTGCAACGATCCGACCTCGCAATGTATAAGGCTAAGACACACGGCAGAGGAGTAGCTGTGACGTTCACAAACGCCATTATGACCGAATCGCTCGCGCGCCTCGAGCTTGAGGCTGGCCTTCGCGAAGCAGTCGGGAAGAATCAACTTCGGGTGATGTATCAACCCCAAGTGGATCTCAGGACCGGTCAGCTCATCGGATGTGAAGCCCTGGTGCGCTGGCATCATCCCAAAAAAGGATTGCTTGCACCAGATGCCTTCATCCAAGTGGCCGAGGAGATCGGCGTCATCGCTGAGATCGATGCCTGTGTACTCAAGCAAGCTTGTCGTCAGCTCCAAATCTGGAGAACACAGATGCGGCAGCTGCGTATGAGTGTAAACATCTCCGGCCAACATCTTGAGCGAAAAGGCTTTAGTGAGCTCGTACTCGCCACCCTTAGTCAACACAATCTTCCTACAGATGCTCTGTGCCTTGAACTTACTGAGACCGTGTTGATGAGGAACATGCGCGTTGGTATCGAGCTGATGCACGAACTTAAAGCCGAAGGTCTGGGATTACACATGGACGACTTCGGTTCTGGTTATAGCTCTTTTCGTCAGTTGGCTGATTTGCCATTCGATACTCTCAAGATTGATCGCTCGTTTATCGCTGGGATCACGACCGATAGTCAAGCTCGTACGATAGCCGGTGCAATCATTGGTGTCGCTCACGCGCTCGGCCTCAAAGTCATCGCAGAAGGTATCGAATCCAAGGATCAGGCGGAATCCCTCTCCACAATGACATGCGAATTCGGTCAGGGATATTACTTCGATAAACCACTCACCCCGCAGGACTTCGGGGACAAGTACCTGGATCTAAAATAACCAGTAGTGTAGTTGAGAAGATTGAGTCCGTAGAGTTCTGTAGAAGCTGTTGATGGCTGAGATTGAGCGAGCCATCGCGGCGCTTCCTTAGGATGTTGTTTGCGAAGACGACATTCAGGAGGAGGACGATGCAGATGGCTCGCAAGGGACAGGGTATTGGGATCGTGGACGGGTTGCAAGGTGGCTTTGGCGGGAAGGATTTTCTTCGCGAGCTGGTGCAGCGGACGGTGCAGCAGGTTTTGGAAGCGGAGATGACGAGTTTTCTGGGCGCAGGAATCTACGAGCGCAACGGCGAGCGGCGCGGCTGGCGCAACGGGTACAAGCCTCGGACGCTGAAGACGCGAGTGGGCGAGCTGGAGTTGATGGTTCCGAAGGACCGTGATGGCGAGTTTCAGACGGAGTTGTTCGAGCGTTACCAGCGCAGCGAAAAGGCACTCGTGCTGGCGATGCTGGAGATGTATGTGGAAGGTGTTTCGACGCGCAAGGTAAGCGCGATCACGGAGGCGCTGTGTGGGCTGGAAGTGTCGAAGAGCCAGGTATCGGCGCTGACTCAGAAGCTGGACGCAGAGATCGCCCAGTGGCGTACGCGTCCCTTGACGCAGTCGTATCCGTATCTGGTGGTGGACGCGCGTTATGAGAAGGTGCGGCAGGGCGGCGCGGTGGTAAGCCAGGGGGTGCTGGTGGTGTGCGGCATCGACCATCGCGGCTTTCGCGAGGTTCTGGGCTGCTGGGTGGCGGAGTCGGAGTCCGAAGCGAGTTGGGGCGCGGTGTTCGCACAGTTGAAGGAACGAGGCCTGAAGGGCGTGCGATATGTGGTCTCGGACGATCATGCGGGCATGGTGAAGGCGATCGGCCGGCACTTTCAGGGTGCCGTGTGGCAACGCTGCCAGGTGCATTTCGTGCGCAACGCGCTGAGCCTGTGCGGTATGCAACAGCGACCGGCGGTGCTCGCCCTGATGCGCCTGGTGACCGAGGCACCGACGCGGGAGGCGGCGATGGCCGCCCTGAAGACAGCCGTTGCTGAGTTGCACAAGAAGGCTCCGAAGACGGCGTCGTTGCTGGAAGAGCACGGCGAAGAGATCCTCGGCGTGTACGCGTTGCCGGAGCCGCACCGCAAGCGCATGAGGACCACCAACATGCTGGAGCGGCAGAACCAGGAGTTGAAACGCAGAACCAGAGTGGTGAGGATCTTCCCCAACGCAGCATCCTGCCTGCGCCTGATCTCGGCGCTGCTCCTCGAGACCAGCCAGCAGTGGATGGAGCGGCTCTACCTGAGCATGGAAGAAAGGACCGAAGAACAAGCCGCCTGAGGGGCCAACTCGCTCCGGGCTACGCCCTCCCCGAGCCGGCCCCTCAACCAACAAGAACAAGAAACAACTACCCTAAGGAAAGACAATCTACAGAACTATCGGGACTTGACTGTTGAGAATGATGCTGGTCAAAGCGTAGAGCGAAGTCGCATACTTCCCGCAGTGGTTTGGGAGAGGCGATATGCACACGACTCCGTTCAAGAATCTTGTTTTGTTGAGCCTGCCAGCGGATTCGATTGTGAGGCTCTGTCTTCGACCGATTCCACTCAACTTGCGGTTCGAGTTGCAAACCCCCGATCGTCAAATTGACCGAATAGTCTTTGTCGAGGAAGGAGTGATCTCGACGACAGTGCAATTTCAAGATGGTAGCCAAGTTGAGGTCGGATTGGACGGTTGCGAGTCTGCGGTTGGAATCAGCGCACTCCTGGGCAGTGAGCAGAGCTTTCATCATGTCTACGCTCAGATCAGTGGACATGGACAAGAATGCTCACTGGCTGATGCCAAAGCTGAGTTTGAGCGCAATGGAGAGTTCCACAGCGCTCTACTTCGGTGTGCTCAAGGACAGCAACTTCAAGCTATGCAGTCAGCGGCCTGCAATGCAAAGCACGGTTTGGAGCAGCGCCTCACGCGTTGGCTCCTGCTTGTACGAGACCGAGCTCAAACGGATAAGTACAAGCTTTCGCACGAGTTTCTTGCTGAAATGCTTGGATGTTCTCGGCCGGCTCTCTCTCGTGTCGCCGCTAAATTGTCGCGGGCTGAGCGCATTCGATCAGTTCGCGGTACGATTCAGGTCCTAGACTTCGAGGGTCTAGAAGAACACGCATGTGAGTGTTACCACATTATGAAAGATCAATTGAAGTTGATTCGGCCGTGACGCTGTGACTGGGAGGGCTACCTGAGCAAGATCGAGTTCGTCTTCGTTGGAGCTTTCGGAGCCAGCGCAACAAGGTGTCACCACACCAAACGTCAAAAATCGAAAAATCGTACGCTACGGCCTGTTGCACAAACCTGTCGCCACTGGAAAGGCAATCGCAATAGGCTTCTGCAAGCCCGAAATGACGGTTTTCGGCTCTTCGGCTCGGCTACGCAGCCTCTTAAGCGTGTGATCTTCCTTTCAATTACCCACAAGTTTCGTGCCGAGCAGGAAGCCGAGCTGGATGTCGGTGAGGCGGGTCATTCCGCGCCACATGACAGTGTTTCGTAAGCGTCCTGTCTTGGCCGGGTGTACATGGTGCTGTTCTGCCGTGATGATTTCTGGATGGCTGATGTTGAAGTGAGCGGGGGTTTTCGGGTGGTCCTCGGCGTCGCCGTGGAATGCCCGGCCTTTTCTGTACCAGTTGGTAAGCGATAAAACTGGAACAAGAGGAGCGTTCGATGGCACGAGGGAAGAAGCATACGGCGGAGCAGATCGTGAACCTGCTGCGGCAGGTTGAGGTTGGCGTGGCGAACGGCAAGTCATTGCCGCAGGCGTGCAAGGAAGCGGAGATCGTAGAGCAGACCTACTACCGTTGGCGCAAGGAGTTTGGCGGGTTGAAAGTGGATCAGGCCAGGCGGCTGAAGGATCTGGAGCAGGAGAACGCCAAGCTGAAGCGCCTGGTGGCGAACCTGAGCCTGGAGAAGCTGGTGCTGAAGGACATCGCGGAGGGAAACTTCTAAGCCCTGAACGGCGGCGTTGTGCGGTGAGCCATGCGCGGCAGGCGCATGGGCTGAGCGAGCGGCGTGCGTGCCTGGTGGTGAAGCAGCCACGCGGCACGCAGCGCTACCGGCCGACGCAGCGAGACGACGAAGACAGACTCACCCAGGCCATCGTGACTCTGGCAGCCCGGTACGGGCGCTACGGGTATAGACGGATTACAGCCTTGTTGCGACGCACAGGCTGGAGCGTCGGCAAGGACAGGGTGGAGAGAATCTGGCGTCGTGAGGGGCTGAAAGTTCCAAAGAAACAGAAGCCGCGGGGGCGGTTATGGCTCAACGACGGGTCATGCGTACGGCTGCGCCCCGAACACACGAACCATGTCTGGAGCTATGACTTCGTGAGTGCGAAGACGCATGACGGAAGGACGGTGAGGATGCTGAACCTGATCGATGAGCACACGAGGGAGAGCCTGCTGGTGCGTCCGGAACGGCGCTGGTCGAGCGCCAGAGTGATCGAGGCGTTGGCGGATGTGATGGTGCTGAAGGGCGTTCCAGAGCACATCCGATCGGACAACGGTCCGGAGTTCGTGGCCCGCGATCTTCGCAAGTGGCTTGCTGCTACTGGAGCCAAGACGCTGTACATCGAACCTGGCAGCCCGTGGGAGAACGGTTTCTGCGAGAGCTTCAACTCCAAGCTACGGGACGAGTTCCTCAACGGCGAGATCTTCTACTCGCTGAAGGAGGTGCAGGTCCTGGCAGAACGCTGGCGGGTTCACTACAACACGATCCGGCCACACTCCTCGCTCGGCTACCGCTCGCCGGCGCCGGAGACTTGGCACCACGAACTCAAGGCAGGGTATGGAGAAGTGGAAAGCAAAGTACGCTTCCCACTTCCCCACACCCTCGACGGCGGCGAGATATCGACAAAACTCACTGCGCTACACTAACAATCCAACTGGTACAAAAGATCGGGCAGGCCAAGTGGAGGCGTTTGCATCGGGACGGCAAGCTGGGCGCGTTGGCTGAGCAGGCATTGAAGCTGCTTCCGGTGAACATCACGGAGGAGACCGAGGTGCACAAGCCCGCGCTTTGGAAGCCTGAGCCGTCGCAGGTTGAGCCGGCCAGGTGCGGTGCCATTCATATCGAGCTGCCGGGCAAGGTAGACACGCTTGCGTGTCAGCAATCTGTTGGAAAGCCGCCTTGATCAAACTCTGCGCATCAGTACCGGGAGTACGGAACCGCCTCGTAGCCAGCGAGGTAGCCTGACACAAGGCGAACTTGTTGCCGACACTTTCTTGAGCACGAAAGACCATCTCTGACCGCATCAAAACCTTCTTTCCCGATGAAGAGCTTCATCGTCGCAGCGTTTGGTGGCTTCTGCACAGGCAGAAGAACGACGGCAGAAGAGAGACAAGTGCTGTAGGGCCCGGTGACAAGAGCGTTCGCCTGCAATGGCCTTCCGTCCGTGTCAAAGTGCTCACTCTTAGAGTGCTTCCGAGAGCTTGCTAACCTCAGTGACCCATTACGGACCATTTGTGATTGGTTAAGATCACTCTACTCCTACTTGATCCTCAGGTTGGTATCGCCAAGAATAAGGCTCCCGGCTTCGCGTTCGTCGTCGCCCTAAGAGTTCGCTCATGACTTCGAAATGTCAGGCGAAGCACCTCTGGGGCTTGGGTCGCCGTTCTGAACGGAAGGAAAACCGTGAACACGGGGTAAACCCAACACGGTACCATTCCAACCGATCTGCTGCGAACTCCGTACTTGTAAGCGACCTCGATGTACCTCGATGTTTTTGTACGATTTCCTGGCTGATCCAGAGCCCAAGTCCTGTTTCCGCTGTCCCCTTTGTTGTGTAGAACGGCTCGATCAGACGCTTTGCCGTCACACTCGACATGTCACTACCGGTATCCGCAATGTGATGGTGAGACCAAACTCTCCGCTTGCCCAGTCCGTTGACATACGACTGCGTAGCAAGAGCTTTCCGCTTTTGGTGATAAGCCGACTAATGAGATGGTCCGCCGCTTGATTCCTCTGGGTGAGCAGGGAGATCGTAGAAGCAGCTTCTGACAAGGAGGATCATCGCTATGCAGATTCATTCAGTTGGCATCGACCTGGGTAAGACCACCTTTCATCTCGTTGCACTTGGCGCAGCCGGCAAGGTGCTTGTGAAGAAGAAGTTCACACAGCGTCAGCTGTTGACGTACACAGCGAACATGCAGACATCGCTGATCGGATTGGAAGCGTGTTCAGGAGCCCACTTCCTGGGCCGTGCGTTGCGGAAGCAGGGCCACGATGTGCGGCTGATCGCAGCCCAGTTCGTGAAGCCCTTTGTAAAGTCGAACAAGAACGACTTTGTGGATGCGGAAGCGATTGCGGAAGCGGTCGAGCGCAAGAACATGCGCTTTGTTCCGATCAAGACGGACGACCAGCTGGACCTCCAAGCTATCCATAGAGTGCGCGACCGGCTTATCTCGCGACGCACGGCCGTCATCAACCAGTTGAGGGCATTCCTGCTCGAACGAGGGATGGTGTTTGCGCAGACGCCAGCGAAGCTGAAGGCCGCCATGGCTGACATTCTTGAGAACGCTGAAGCAGACCTGACACCGCAGATGCGCAACCTCATCGACATGCTATGGGGTGAGTGGAAGACCGTTGAACATCAGATCGAAGAACTCACCACGCAGTTGGAACGCATCTCTGCTGCAGATGCGGGTTGCACTCGTATCCGTCAGATCCCAGGCATCGGACCGATCGTGGCAACAGCCATCGTCGCGGCTATCGGCAACGGAGCGGCATTTCGGAAGGGCCGAGATTTCGCGGCATGGCTTGGCGTGATGCCACGGCAGTATTCCACCGGAGGCAAGGCGAAGCTGCTCGGCATCAGCAAGCGTGGTAACGTCTATCTGCGCAAGGTTCTGATCCACGGTGCACGAGCAGCCGTATTGCGCATCAAGCGAGATCGAGCGGCCATCGGACCCTGGTTGGATCGACTCGATGCCAGAGCTCCCAAGAACGTCGTCGTGGTTGCCATGGCGAACAAGCTGGCACGCATCGCATGGGCTGTGCTTTCGAGCGGACAAGATTACAGGCCATTACCGATCGTCGCGGCAGCCTGAACTAAAGGCCTAGTAACGGCACCATAGAAACGGATTTGAACTTACCTACCGAAGTCTGCACAGGAACAGCAAAGACGAAAGAACAGTCACAACGGCGTGCCTTCAACCTGATCCCGATAATGGTCTCCAACGACCGACCGACTTGTAAGGACAGGCACGCAGCGGAACTCATCATGGCCAGGAGACATGATCTCCACCTAAAGGCCGAATACATTGCCGCAGACTTGTCTATCGTTCAGAGCTTTTCCCTTGCAGTCCTGCGGCGGACCATACATTGTCGGTACGGACCGGCCTCCGTGGCCCCCTGGCTCTCTTGTGGAACAATCTACGCGTTACCGCAGTAATGATGATCGAGCTTCGGGCTCGGCTAGCCTTGATCCCCAGCCGAGGAGCCACACCATCAGGAGCACCTCTCCAACAAAGAAGATATTCAGGAAGCCAAACGACCGAGTGGGCGCCACATATTCGGTTAGGCGGTCGATTACCCACGCCAGACCATCCACGATAAGGATCCACCCTAACCAACGAGGGAGATAAGTCGAACGTGAAAATAGGAAGCCGACCACGACAAGGTGCCAGCCAAACAGCACCAAGGACAGGCTCCATCCTGCGCGGTATCCGCCGATGAGCATTCGCACCTGGACGGCCAATGCGCCCGGTGGCAACAGATCTGCATACTCCGGCACGAACATCAGCCGATAGGCGAGGGCAAGGTTTATAACAGCCGCCAGTGCCATGGCAGCGTAGGTGAGCTGCAGCCATGATGCCAGCAGTGATAGCGCACGATTTACGGGGGCAAGGAGGACATAGAGCCCCCACGCCATGACAACATCGCCGAATAGCTGTCCGAAATAGGCCAGTACGGCGGCACCGAACAGGTGAGGATGTGCCTGGAGATTCGTAAGAGTTTGTACTGGATCAGACACAACAAGCCGAGGCATGGCATAGGACTCTGCAAACAAGACTGGATTCAGCAGATAGGCCAGACCGGAGACTAATGCTGCTCCCCGGAGGGTGAGCCCAGCTATCTTTTCTCCCGGAAGGTCGGATTCCATGAGGATCTCGTGATCTTCCATCTGAAGCTCCCTTGTGAAGACTGATCCTGATTGCTGCAAGTCGGCTATGCTGGGCGTGCTCATCCGTACGGGACCGGCGCAGAAAAGTTCCATGATCGATTGGCTTGCGCCGGTAAGTCGCGGTAACGCCGATCCCGCACTTCAGGTTGGGTTCTGCTCATCTTCAAAAAGGGGCACCCGTCTCGCTCGCGCCGTCCTCTCTACAAAATCGAGCGTGGTTTGCTCATGGGCTTTCGGGTGCTGCTCGCGCCACAGCACCCGAAGCAGAGCGGGCCATTCTCTCTTGAGGTATTGAGTCCGCGTCACCTTGGCATGACAGGCAAGACAAAGGGTAATCATCAGCTTTGGGTCGCTGTTCCCCGGCTTTCGGTGGTGGACTGCGATCGACCGCTTCCCTCTTTTCAGAGTAGTGCAGCCAGGAACCGCACAACGATTGCCGTCGCGAGTCAGCACCGCTTCCCTCTGCCCACCGAAGTATTCTTCATCCTGCCGTTTCAGCGTGTAGCAGGTCGCACAGAGGCCCATGGCGAGAACCTTATCCTTTCCGCATGGGCAACAAATCGACCGCTGTACGAGGCGTCTCATTCTCACATCACCCATTCCGCAGGTTCATTCAAAGTCTCGACATCAACCAACCAGCCAAGAACGGTGAAGCATGCGCCATCATCGCAACGCACCGTGAACTCGGATTCCAGATCGAAGCTTCCGCTCTGACCATCCAGCAGCTCGCCGCCGATCACTTCGCCTTCGATCACTGTGTCCAGACCATCAACCAGAACGCGCATCACTTCCCTCCTCTGCTTGCTGCTACGATCCTGCCCGCCCTTAGAACCCGATCAATCGTCGCGACCGAAACCGTGAAGTGTGCCGCTATTTCATGCCGGGTATGCTCACGGCTGTCCCACATCGTCTTCACCACTCGGGCCTGCTGCGCTGTCAGGAGCCTTTTTCGACCACCCATCCGACCTCGTGCCCGGGCCGAGGAAAGCCCCGCCATCGTGCGCTCACGGATCAACTCTTTTTCAAACTGCGTCAACGCTGCGAAGAAGTGGAACACCAGCCTGCCGGCAGCCGTGCTGGTATCAAACCGTTCTTTGAGGGAGATGAAGTTGATGCCGCTCTTATCAAGCCGGTCCACGATTTGAAGGAGGTCGCGGAGTGACCGGCCCAGCCGATCCAGCCGCCACACCACCAGCGTGTCTCCCTTCTCCAGCCGCTCCAGACACCGATCCAACTCAGGGCGGTCCTTCACCCCGCCGCCAATCGTCTCCTCATAGATACGCTTGCAGCCTGCTTTACGAAGGTCAGGTAATTGGGTCTCCGTATCCTGCTGCTCCGTAGAGACCCTGGCGTAGCCGACCATCATAGGAACACGCTATCACAAACGGTCCATGGTGACAGGTTGTTTATGCCAACAGTTATGCGATGGTTTTCGTTAAGAATCCACGCTCGTATGTCCGAGCCGCTGAAGCTGTCACAAACGTTCGTTTGTGACAACATCCCAACCAGGCTAACCAGGAGGAATCGATGGCTGAAGGAGTGAATGGAGGCCCAGCGAGGTCATACCGCCGCCGTTCGTTGGCCGAGCAGCGGGAGGCATACCAGATCGCTTCGGCCGAACTCGCGGTCCTGAAAGCAAAAGAGGAGCAAATCACCGCAGCCGCCGAGGTCCGTATCAACAGGCTTGATCTTCAGATCTTGAAGATCAAGCAACAGGAAGCGAAGGCCAGCGCCAGGAAGCGTTTTCAACCAAAGACATAGCCATCAGAGTGTAGCGATAGGGTCAGGACCGAGCCCGCCCGCTGTATCAGAGCCCCGAGATCAATCCTAATGCGACGGGTTTGGGCCCGTCCTGTAACTGTCACGCTGAGGTATACCCCGCTGCTACGAGTCTCTTCAGCAGTTCAATTGGAACGTTCGCATTCTGCGAAAGACAATCCTCGCTTCCTGATGATCAGCGCCAAAGGGAGCATGGAATGGAATCCGATCTTTCACTAGCTGTCATAAACTGTGAGAACCGGGATCATGAGGATAAACGTTCGTGGACAAACTGCCCTTTATCAATGAAATCAGCCCTCGGGGCATACTTTCGTTCGGCACAGAAGCACCTCCCATCAAGCTGAATCAGTTGAGCGTCCTCATTGGTCCTAACGGATCAGGAAAATCTAACTTCATCGAGCTTTTCGAGTTGTTGAGTTCGACGCCTACAGACATCGCTACAACGATCCGAGACGGCGGTGGAGTTCGCGAGTGGCTGTGGAAGGGGGGAAATCCCTCAACTTCCGCTCGCATAGGTACCATTCTCAATCTGCCTTCGGTAGTTCCCAAGCTCCGTTACGAATTAGAGTTGGCATCTTCAGCGGAAAGACTGGAAATTGTAGACGAAAAACTCGAAGACGTTGAGAGAACCTCGAAGACCTCGAAGGATGTGTACTTTTACTATCGATTCCAAAAAGGTCATCCGGTGATCAACATCCGGACTGGAGGCAAAGCCAAGTCGGTTGAACGCAAACTGAACCGGGATGCCCTTGATCCTCAGCAATCGGTCCTCTCACAGCGAAAAGATCCTGAGGCCTACCCGGAAGTGACTTCCTTAGGAAGGGAGTTCAATCGTCTTTTTACCTTTCGTGAATGGAGATTCGGCCGGTATGGCGCTTTGCGCCAAGCGCAACCCGCAGATTTGGCGACAGATCGACTGATGCCAGACGCACAGAACCTGGGCCTGATTCTCAATGGGATCGAGCACAGCGATCAAGGTTTACGGTTGAACGAATTGCTCAGTCGGTTTCTTCCTCGATTCAAGAACATCTCCACAAGAGTTCAACCGGGAGGTGCCATTCAAATCTTCCTACACGAACACGGTCTTAGCTCTCCTGTACCTGCGACTCGCCTTTCAGACGGTACGATTAGGTTTATTACGCTCTTGGTCATCTTGCTCAAACCTGAACTCGCTTCGGCAATTTGCATAGAAGAGCCCGAGCTTGGACTGCATCCCGACGCGATGTTCATTTTGTCGGAATTGATCGTGGAAGCGTCACGCCGAACTCAGTTGATTGTCACCACACATTCGGACGTTCTTTTGTCGGAACTGTCCGGCCGTGTCGACGATGTATTGGTCTGTGAAAACATCAAGGGGCAAACCCAAATGCACAGATTGAGCGCAGAGAAACTGGAGTTTTGGCTGGATAAATACTCTCTGGGAGAGATTTGGCGAAATGGTGAACTAGGCGGCAATCCATGAGTAAAATCGTGATTTTTATAGAGGGGGGTGGTCAGGTAGAGAGCGAGAAGAGGGTCCTTAGAGTCGGTTTTGATAATCTTTTCCGATCTCTAAAGTTACTCGCCGCTACGCGCGGTAAAAGTTTCCGCCTGGTGGCTTGTGGCAGTCGAGACGATGCGTATAAGGCTTTCGTGAATGAACGCCTCTATGAACCAAACACAACATCATTTCTTTTGGTCGACTCCGAGGATGTGATGGGTTCTGACGTCAAAACCCATCTCTCCAATCGAGAGAGACATTGGAATTTGGCGGCCGTTTCCGCCGATAATCTTCACGTTATGGCTACTACTATGGAGACGTGGATTGTCTCAGACCATGCTGCCCTAGAACGCTTCTACGGGAGAGGACTGGCACAGAACTCACTGCCGAGACACCGGGATTTGGAACAAGTTGAAAAGCCAGATGTCTGCAGAGATCTCAACGCAGCTACTCGTGACAGCGGTCCGGGGCGGTATCACAAAATGCGGCACGCACCTAAGCTTCTTGGGCTATTAGACTCCGCTACCGTGAGAGGAAAGTGCCCCTGCTGCGAAAGACTGTTCACACAGATCGAGAAGACGATTGCTTCATGATTTGGGTGTTTACTCTTTGCGTTGCGGAAGCTGCATTGCGTCCTTAGAAGCAATGTTCATCTGTCCGTAATGCTGCCTGAGTGCCTCGACATTCGGCCCGAGTTCGTGTTGAAGGGGTGCCCTTATCTGCTGCCCCTGCAAGTATTCGTACTCACTTCCCCGGAGCCCGTCCGATAGTGCAACCGTCATTGTTCTAGCATCGACTCCGATGAGCCCCTGATCGAAAAGTGCATGGATGTCCGCACGTAATAACAAGCCGTTCCTCGGATCATTAGTATGAGAACCACGATAAGGACTGATGTGGCAGGCCTCTAGAATTTCTATGATTGTGCAGCCAGTAATAGCGCAGCTTGCGCGGTATTGATCCAATAGACGCCGGCGGAAGTCAGCCTGCCCTTGGCGTTCATAAATTTGGATCATTATGCGGGCGCGGCCGTCCTGCAGATTTTGGGGGTCGAATTTCTGATCGCTCCATCCCACTTCTCTAACCGCACGCTCAGCGATCGCGAGCGTATAGGGTCGGACGGGGTGCGGGGCGCTATCTACAAAGCCTTGGCAGGCGGCGATCCATTCGCTAGGAGCGTTTACGTTGCAGTCTGTGAGCTTCTTTGCGGCGCTCCGCTCCTTCAACCACTTGGTAGATACTTGCGGGACATCAAGAACTCTGAGCGTTGTCACCAGATTTTCAACTTTATCGTTATCGTCAGCGAAGTGCTCGACTTCGGCGCTCGACATCCAACATAAGCCAGTAAAGTGTACCCAGCCTTCTTCAAACTTGGTGAAGTGCAAAATTGGCGGTATTGCATCGTTGCCATGCAAATCGGCCCTGGAAGCAGCGCTAATTCGCCGGTTTCCACGAAACTCGGCATAGCCTCTCTTGGTCGAATCGATTTTAGCGTCTCCCCAATATCGGATTTGGCCAGTTCCAATGACATCTTCCCAAGGGTTCTGAAATTGGCTCCTCTTCCGCACCGTGACAAAGACGAAATAGGCAGGAATGTTTGCTGCTGTTTCCTGGTCCACTATTTCTAATTCAAGGAAATCGCGCCACCTAACGCCACCAGCGTTTCCGATCGTCTTTTCATGATGAAACCACCTGAGAAATTCATCGTTCTCGAAAGAGGCGCCTGCACGGTCTCGATATGTCTCCCCTACGCGAAACACATGATCCATTTAATCCTCCGACTCCCTCAATGTATTGGCTACGGCAGTCTTATCTCTAAGTACTTCCTATAACGGCTAATCATCTGTTCTCTGTTCCTCTGAGGACATAAGCTTCCTTCAGTTCCAGAGAGAGGGTGGACGGCGCAACGGGCTCAATCATGGAAAAGTCGCTAGTGAAATGTACGGAGCTAACCCCAGGGGGGAGGCTCCCTCGAATAGCAGCGATTTCGGTTGTAAGGTATAGGCGAAAACTTGCTATGCTCAATGCGAGATCGAATTGGGTCTCAAGCGCTGTACGAAGTGAAGCTCCCAATGTCTCGGCCGTCTGCTCCTGCAGCTTGATCAGGAGATCAGGACGAGCAGAAAGCATCCTCTCAATGTCCTCCACGAGTGTGCGCAGGGGAACGCCGATGCCAACTTGCTCAACAAACATTGATGCCACAACTCCAAGAGTCTTCACTGGTGGGTTGGCCTGCTCAAAAGACATGACATGAGAACGCACTCGCCCCGTGGTGGTTTTCACGTCTAGGCGTAGGCTTTCTCCTGTGAAATCAAAGCGAGATTGCGAGCCGATCCTCCACATTGCCGCAATGGCAACGGGGTCAACACTCCTCCAGATCGTCAAGAGTTCTCCGAACAAACCGTTGACCGAGCGAGTTGGAGGACGGGTTAGCTTTTGAAAAAGGGATGCAATTCGATTAGCAGCTGACCACAAGCTGTTTGAATCGGGACTCAAACCGATGAGCCCTATCAAGCTGGTGCAAACAGATAGAAAGAAGCGAATCGTCTCATCATCTTGGACTGGGCAAACAATGATCGAGAGCCGTGTGGAAGTTGTGCCAGAGGTCTGATCCTGTAAGGAACACTGTATTCCGAAATAAGCCTCAAAAGACTTGAGCTTGATAGCCGGAAGATTTTGCCTGGGTACTTGTGTTTGCACCAGCAGAACAGGCCGAGATGAATCGTCTCTACCAAGTAGATACGACGGGGCATCATCAATATCTCGCACTGAATACGTTAGGACGCCGGTAGAGGCGAGCGGGGGGTCCAGGGTCTTATACAGTGAGTAAAGGTCCACGCTATCCTTTCGGCTGCACAAGCCAGCCCTCGGCAAGGCGGGCGGGTACCCAAGTCGAAATGACGCGGACGTCTACGGCGACGATCCGATTCTTTCCATCAGTTTCCTGCATAAGGTCAAGACGGTGTAGTTGGATCGTAATCTGATCGTCGAATCGTACCTCTCGGTCTCCTGGATAGACTTTCCCTCTTTGAGTTGGTGGACTGACTGGTGCCGCGCCTTGATAGAGGTTCGACACTTCTCCATCTTCATTTACTGTTCGGGTGCGGCGTGGATTCGCATCGGGGCTTATCTGGATAATCCTGCAGGTCTCATCGGGATTTTTTTCTAACGCAAGATCTATTTGAAGCAGAAGCCCCGTGTATTCCTGCGAATCTAAGGAGTTGACAACGCGGTACCTAGAGAGCAACTCATCAAGCGCCTCAGAAAGTGGGATCTCGCCACTGACTGTGTGCCGCATTGCAGCAGTTCTGTCTGCGTGTCCTTCCATATCTGTGAAGGCCAACTTGGCTACGTAAGCATCAATCATTGCGCGGTTTTCAGCAAGTATGGACTCGGAAACGTTTACAACGCTGGGGGCGGCCCACTTGTTAGAAAACTCACCTTGCATGTACGGAAGCGCGAGAACACTCTGACGACATGGTTTCAGTCGCTTATCTAAGATGAAGGCGCGCTTCCACTCTTTGAGGCTGCGCTCGCCGGCTTGAAACTCTTTTAGCTGCAGTCGCACATCTTCTTCGTGCACCACATACGCATCGAACATGTCTATTGTGCCTTGCTCAAGATAGACTCTGCAGAAGCCCAGGTAGCTTCGCTTGTAGCCGAAGAACCTAGCGCGTTGTTGTACGGTGTCCGCATGACCTACTCCCTTGCCGCGAGGCATGTAGGTTACCGTCAAGCCTTCAACCGTAAAGCCTCTGTCCATGGCCTGGCCTCCGACCAAGATCCAACCGTAGGTGTGGCCCCAAGCAATTTTAGGAGTTTGACCACCGGTCGCATTTACCTGTTCATAACTTGTTTCGCGCATGGCCCTGCGAAGGGTTTTGGCAATCTGATCGAAGTCTCCAAGTGCGTCCCCCGCCGTCTCCTGTAGATCCGCGTATGCCAAGCGGAACTCCTCCACCAAGTCGAGCCGGTCCGGATCATCCTCAGGCAAGGCCAAAACTCGCTTCCACCCTTCAAATGCGTCCCGCACCCATATAAAGAATTCTTGGTGCTGCACTGTCAGTTGAGATGGATGAACCAACATTGAACGGTTGCCAGTTCCACCATCTTCTTGAAGACCAGCGGCGACGCCTAAGAGAAAGATGCGCAGGGCCTGGAGAAGTGAATCAGGCGGTCCGGAGAGTGGATTGTTTTTCGTTGGAACATCTTGAGGCGGTATAACGCGGATGTATTTTCTGTTCTCAAAGAACTCGCGACCTCCGACGTATGCGGAGCCTGGTTCGATTACGCGGACAAACGTGGGGGAGAGTGCATCAATCAGGCTAATCAGCAGAGGTGCCTGCGGGGTCGCCGTATATTGTAAGTAGGTGTGATTCGGGAGGATGTCTTTCAGCCTCATGACAGCGCTATACGTTGAACTTTCGCTGGCCTTCGACACAGCGTTGTTCAAGCTTGCCTGGTCAGCCTCATCGTCGATGATCAAGGTGGGTACACCGGCCATGCCCACCTTGGCTAAGAGTTCTTTCAAATAAGCTAAGCGCCTGAAGTTCTTGAGGACAGTGATTAAGACTGTCTTTCGACCCTCAGGGGGCGTATCTCCCTCTCGCCATTCTTCCAAGACGTTTTTGATACGCTGACGGGTTGCGTCATCATCATTTGGATTTGTGAACTGAAGCCAGCGTCGCGCGCGAGACGGATCGTCGAGCTGCAGATCCCGGCGCAGCCGATCGGTGGATTGCCCGAGTAGCGGATTAGATGTTCCTGCCACAACGATGACTATTTGGATTTGATTATCACGAGCGAGAGCAGTTACGGCTTCGAATGACATTGTCTTGCCACTCTGTACATAGCCTATGACCAAGCCTGTTTGAGATCCGCTGCTCGCTTTCGGGGATGTACCGCGACTCAGAATTGCTATGGCGTCGTCACGCACGGAATCGCGACTCTCCTCCGGGACAACCCTCTCAAGAAAGTCCATTCCCTCCGGCCCAATGGACATAGCGTTATCGCTGATGAATGCACCTGCTCCGATGGTTACCGTCTTTGCGTCTTGCATGCTTCTCCTTAAAGGTCAGAGAGGACTTCCCGCAGGATGTCGTTTACGTTCCGTCGAACCGTTCCGGCTTGCTTCACTCCAGCATCACGCGCCGTTATCTCCGCCAAAGCCAGCGCTGCGGCCATGCGAAGCATGGCTTCCACATCTTCACTGTCACCTTGAGTGAAGCGGACCATGAAAGGATGAACTATCGACATCCGAATCTGAAGTTCCCGAGGGCTCGTGGCATTCGAACTCGCTTGAGCTACGACGAGCCACTGGCTTTCACCAGGGTCGTCAGATATTTCAATGTTTATGCTCCATGGCTGATCGCGGAATAAAAACTGAAATTTTCTCTGAGCCAAGGCCTTCGGGAGATCATTGTCGATGGGTCCCGTTTCCGTGGGTTCAGCATCGGCCAATCCAGGCATGACCGATTCCAGCTTTGTTTCCATTGCCGCTGCCGTTCCAGTCACAGCATTGCGAGCGCTCTTCTCAAGCTGCGCTTTAGATTCCCGCACCCGATAGTTCTCTGCTTGACGAAGCAAAGGGAGTTCGTCGCTATCTAAGTGGTCTCGGAGAAGCTCCAGGAAAGGCTCCTCATTCTCATCCCAACGAAAGCCGTCTTTCGTGTGGCTAACGTCGAAGCCATGAAGATTCAACTCTCCAAACAATCGCTGGTAACGATAACTATTGGAACTGCCAAAAACTTGGCTTGGACGGTATCCTTCGTCCCCACTTCCTTGAACTACTCGATTTCGTCGGAACAAAGCGAAACCCGCTTTAGCCACGTTTGCGGTGGCACGCAGTGCTGCGAAACCATCTACCCGCAGTCCTTGGCCGAGGTCGAAAGATATGTCTTTACGCCATAGCACCGGTGTGCCGTTCTTGTCCTTGTATGAGGGTGCAAGAAGAATCTTCGGCTCTTCGTAACCCAAAAGCTCGCCGTTGAAACGTAATTCCAAATCGCCGTTTCTAATGAAGACACGGTAGATGTCAGCCAAATGCTCCTTCAGCTTGCTCACCGTCCTTCCCGCAGGCATTTGAAACACCCCGTCAAGAATGATCTCCGTGTAGTGCCGTTCAGGGCGCTCGGGTGCTTGCTTGATGCTCAACTCCGAGATGTCATCCTGAACAATTCGCGCGATATCGAAAACCACGGTCTTGGCGGATGGCTCCGTTAAAGCAGAGGTGCGGACGGTCCAATTCGGCGCAAACCAACATGCAGCGCTCTTCATGCCCATGCCGAACTCAGATAGGCCGGTGCGATCTGCAGGCATCGCTGCAGGCCGAAACGCTCGTGAGTACTCCCCTGCAGCAATGCCGGCAGCATTGTCCCGAATGCGAATTTGAGGGGATTTGGCGTCCGGTTCTAGATCTATCGACACTCTCAGACGCATACTGGTGCCATCAACGTCGTGGAGTGCCGCCTTGTTTGCTAGGTAGCTCTGGACAGAGTTATCGACAAACTCACTTAAGGCGTACCAAGGCTTGTAGTTGAGGTACCGGAGGATGCCGAGCACACTCACACCAGGGCTAATGTTGACCTTTTCTTCATTCATATGAGGGAGCCGGTGCGAGACTAAGCAGTGAGAAGCGGACTAGCGTTCATCAGAGCGCCGATCATTTCCTTTACGACTTTAGCGTTAACAGCATTGCCGAGGGCCTTATAGGCGCGCGTATGTGCACTTGGAAGGTGCTTCAAGGAACCGAGGCTTTGCAGACGTGCGCACTCGCGAGTCGTCATGTAGCGTTTTTCCCAACCAATAACGGGAACTTGAGTCGTTGTGAATGCAACAAGTGAAGGTGCGCTTGTCGCGCGCTTAACCCTGACCCCTGAAGCGCGAAACTGGATCACATGCTCCCAAACGCTTCGTACCTCACCCTTACAATTCCACTCAAACTTCTGAAGACTAGGAGCGAATGGCAGTATCTTGGGCAACCAAGGATCGATCCAGTGCTTATTCTCTTCATAAAATTGCCGGTTTTGACGGATGAAATCCACTTTCCACTTCGGAAACACCTCGATCTCATCTCGCGCGTATGAGGGCAACGCGTCGATGATTTCTTCTAGTGCCATCCCTGCAAGCGGCCGGCCATGACTTCCGCGACTGTTCCTCAGCGTTCGCAAGGAAGCCATGTAGGGGGTGGTATCCTCATATGGGTAGGTAGCCCCAAACTCCATGGACCAGATTGGAAACGAGGGCAATTCCTTGTCTCTCGGAGCAGCCTTCAGAAAGCTTTGCCAAACATTTAGATTGTTGAGGTGATTGGGAGGGACTGCACGGGCCCCAAGGGGCTTCATGTCGAGAACGCTTCGCAATGAAACCTTGACGGCTACGTCTGGTTTAGGCGACTGGAAGCTTTTTAGGGGCGATCGTGATCCAACAATGAATATGCGTTCACGAATCTGTGGCACACCAAAGTGATGGGGCGACAG
>CBDDBI010000004.1:0-12067 GCA_965225725.1 uncultured Granulicella sp. | reverse complement strand
AGCCAGGTCTTCCACGGGTTGTTTTCATACGCGACCAGCTTGTTGGGGCGGGGCAGGAATGTCACCGGGCTGGCCGGGTCCGACACATAATCGATCCGCGCCGCCGTGTCCGACGGGGCCATGCCCAGCGAACGATCGGCGTGCAGATACAGCTTCGCCGCGGATTTCGCTGTCGGCCAGCCGGGCAGCCGCTGCCATTCATCGGTGCCCGATTGAAACGCGGTGACCGTCGCGACACCCATCGGCGTGTCATACAGGAAATGCGCCAGGAACGGCGCCAGCACATGCATACCGCCACCATTTCGCGGTATCGCTATCCCATCGGATCGGGCCCAGCATGTCGGCGCGCTCGATTTCCTGGCCATGATACCACGGCCCCATCGACATATACAGATTGCCGGCTTTGTCGTTGGGTTTCAGCGCTTTCCACACCGCCGGCGCGCCATAGATGTCTTCCTGGTCCCACAGCGAATGGACCAGCATCGTCGGCACGGTCAGCGGCGCGCGCGCCAGGATCTTGTCCATCGCCTGCTCCTGCCAGAAACTGTCGTAGGCCTGATGCGCCTTCAGTTTCTTGCCAGAACCCGATCTGATCGAGGCCATGCGCGGTGCCCAGCGCGCCCGCAGACCCCGCGCGCATGAACAGGTCATAGGCATCGGCATTGGGGTTTTCATAATGGTCGGAATTGTCGCGCGTCGCGACCTGTTCCCAGATGTAATCGTTGTTGTACTGGCGATAGGCGCCGTTGTGGAACCAGTCGTCGCCGCGCCAGCCATCGACCATCGGATTCATCGGGACCGCGACTTTCAGCGCCGGGTGCGGATTGACCAGCGCGGCCAGGGCGGTGAACCCGTCATAGCTGATCCCCAGAATGCCGACGCGCCCGTTGGATTCGGGCACGTGTTTTACCAAGCCAGTCGATCGTGTCGTACGTGTCGGTGGCGTCATCGACTTTGGTCGGATTGAGCGAGGTGCCGACAAACGGCCGGTTCATCACATAGGTCCCGCCCGACCCGTATTTGCCGCGCACGTCCTGCACCACGCGGATATACCCGCCCGCCATCACCACGTCGGGCGCGCTGTCATAGCCATCGATCCGGCTCGCCATATGCGGCGAATGGCCATAACTGGTCTGGTCTTCGGCATTGTACGGCGTGCGCGTCATCAGCATGGCTGCGCCCTTTGCGCCCTTTGGCACCAGGATCACGGTGTGCAGCTTGACCCCCGTCGCGCATCGGAATGTCGATCGAGCGCCGGTCGAAATCACGGAAATCGTTGGGATTTGTGATCTTTGCGGGGCGTTCGTCATACGTCGCCGGCGCAGCGGCCAGCGCCGAAGCCGACACGCCAAGCATCAGGGCAAAGCCCAGCGCACATTTCCACACCATGATTATTCCCCCGAATTTCGACCATGCCGACAAAGCTACCCAGATCAAATCCGTGTGGCAACCGTCATGCCCCGGCGTGGTCGAGCCGATCGCCGATCAGGCTGCCCAGCCGCGCCAATTGCGCCTTCAACAGCCGGTTTTCGGATTCGATCAGCCCGGCATGCAGCGCCGCCAGCGCCAGCGCCACATCATGCGCGGCCCAGCCCAGCACCGCGACCTCGTCGGGCCGATACAGTGCGCCATTGCCTTTCAGATCCATCAGCACCAGTCCCGCCAGCGTGCCGTGATCGAGCATCGGCAGCGCCAGCATGCCGGGCAGATCGGTCAGCGCCTCGGACAGATCGAGCGCGCGCCGTTCCGCGCGCATGAGCGCAAACGCCGGGTCATCGATCGGCAAAGTGCGCGGCGCGGCGTCCCACGATCCGGTCACGCGCTCCAGGATCGCATCGTGCGTGCGTTCCTTGCGCCGATACAGCGCGACCGGCGCATTGCCGGCAAAGCGCGACAGTTCGTCGGCGAACGACCGTGCCAGCGCGCGTTCGTCCTCGAAATGCGTGGCCGAGGCGACGAACCGGCGCAAGATCGCCTCGTTCGATTGCCATGCGTGAAAGAACAGATGCTCGACCCGGTGTTCGACTGCTGTGTGGATACGGTGAAACGCCAGATAGACCAGCAGCGCCGCGCCTGCGTCGATGGCCACGCTGGCCTTGACCCAGCTTTCGGGCAGCCAGTGTTCGATGCCCCATTCGATCAGGCCAAAACTGCCCAGCAGCAACGCGCTGACCGAGCCGAAGACGACGGTGCGGTTGAGGGCGAAGCCGAGATCGATCACGCGGTGACGCAACACGATATACGCGAGCGCGAGCGGCAGCACGAGATTGTTGAGCACCAGCGGCGCAAACGCCAGCGTAAGCGCCAATCCCGTTTCATGGCCGGCGGTCGGCAACGGAACTGCGGTATCAACCGTGGCGACCAGGATCATCGTTGCGGAAATCGCCAGCAGTCCGGAAAACCGCGTCCGGTCTTCGCCGACTGCGTCGCGTCGGCCCCGCCAGGCCCAGAACAGGCCAACAAGCGGGCACGGCAGCATCAGCCCGGCCATCGCCAGCCGACCGTCACCAACCACCGGGAATGTGGTGTCGGTCAGCGTGCACCACGCCATCAACAAGCCGACCCCAAGCGCGGTCGCGCCGATTGCGCCACAAGACCACGGTCCATCCGCGTCCGGGCGACCCCACCCGCTCGAAATAAAGCACGGCTGGCAGCAGTAACAGCGCAAACGATCCGAGGTGCAGCACGGCGCTTTCCACCAGGAAGGCGGCGGCGAGTGCGGGCTCGGTTGCCCATGACGGCAGGTAGCCATTGATTGAATACGCCAGCATGCCCATGCCGAGCGCGAGCGCGCTCGGGCTGCCCCAGCCTCGCACGATCGCCAGCGTGCCGAGCGCAAGGACGAGCCAGTCGGTCAGCATCGCGGACATTCGGGCGAACCGCCGGAACTTCGGCTGCGCCGCCAGGTTTTCCGGCAAGGGTGTCAGCGTGACATGCCGTGGCGGACTGCCGTTCGCCATGGTCACCACGCCGATCGACCGGGCGGTGTCGCGGTCGGCATGGGCAAGGAAAGGCTGGTCGAACCGGACCATCGCGCCGGGGGACAGGCCTGCGCGGGCTGCCGCTCCGTCTGGGATAACGTTGTCGATCCGCTCCCAACCGGGTTTGCCAGCCACGCCGGTCGCAACCAGCCCGATGGTCCCTCTGTCGTTCGCGCCGAACAGGCCGTTGCTATGCAGGTCATAGAGCCCCTGCGACAGCGCGGTCAGCCAGGCAAGCCCGGCCAGAATCCCGATGACGATGGCCCATCGTCCGGTAAAGCGCCGGCTTGCCGGCTCGTGTCTGGTCCTCGATCTCTGCACGAAAATACCCCCGCCGCACTGCGGCAGGGGTATCAATCGGGTGGCAGTGGTCAACCGGTTATCGCACCGGTATAACCCTTACTTCTTGGTGCGCAATTTGCGGTGTGCGCCCAGGTCGAGCACTTCGGACGGGCCGCCCTCGTTGTCGAGCAGGCCCAACCGCCGCGCAACTTCCTGATAGGCTTCTTCTTCACCGCCCAGATCCTGGCGGAACCGGTCCTTGTCCAGCTTTTCACCGCTGGCCATGTCCCACAACCGGCAGCCGTCGGGGCTGATTTCGTCGGCCAAGATCACGCGCGCATAATCGCCGTCCCAGATACGACCGAATTCGAGTTTGAAATCGACGAGGCGGATGTTGACCGCCGCGAACATGCCGCACAGGAAATCGTTCACGCGGATCGCCATCGACGAAATGTCGTGCATTTCCTCGTTGTTGGCCCAGCCGAAACACGCGATGTGCTCTTCGGAAATCAGCGGATCGCCCAGCGCGTCGTCCTTGTAGTAATATTCGATCAGCGTGTGCGGCAGGGGCTCGCCCTCGGGAATGCCGAGGCGTTTTTGAAATCGATCCGGCGGCGACATTGCGCACCACGACTTCGATCGGGATGATTTCGACCTGGCGCACCAGTTGTTCGCGCATGTTCAACCGGCGGATGAAATGCGTCGGGATGCCAATATGGGCCAGACGGGTGAACACATATTCGCTGATGCGATTGTTGATCACGCCCTTGCCGTTGATCGTGCCGCGTTTCTGCGCGTTGAACGCAGTCGCGTCGTCCTTGAAATACTGGATCAGCGTACCGGGCTCGGGACCCTCGTACAGGATTTTGGCTTTGCCTTCATAGATCTGGCGGCGACGGGACATGGGTCAATCTTCCTGTGGCAGCGGGCGCCAACACTAGCGCCTTTTCCGCCGATGCAAAACGGGGTGAACCAAATATCCCCGGCATAACGTTTGCCCGGGGTTGATGCGAGGCTGGGCGCATAGGCGAAAATGCCCGCATGCGCAATCATGGCGCGCTTTTCGATAAAATCGAACAAGATGTGCTGTATTATGGGGCTGCACAGAAAAGCCCACATTCGCCATTGGAGCATTGTCCATTCCGGTGGCCCGGCCACCAACCCCGCAACATAAGGATACGCCATCATGAGCAAAGTTCTGGTCCTGTACTATTCGAGCTATGGCCACATCGAAACCATGGCCCACGCCATTGCCGAAGGCGCCCGCGCCACCCGGCGCGCAGGTCGATGTCAAGCGCGTGCCCGAAACCGTGTCCGACGAAATCGCGGCCGGCGCCCATTTCAAGACCGACCAGTCGGCGCCTGTCGCCACGATCGCCGAACTCGAACACTACGATGCGATCATCGTCGGCACCGGCACCCGTTTTGGCCGGATCAGCTCGCAAATGGCGGCCTTCCTCGACCAGGCCGGCGGGTTGTGGATGCGCGGCGCGCTCAACGGCAAAGTCGGCGCGGCGTTCACCTCGACCGCCAGCCAGCACGGTGGTCAGGAAACGACGCTGTTCTCGATCATCACCAATCTGCTGCATTTCGGCATGACGGTGGTCGGCCTCGACTACGGCTTCCAGGGCCAGCTCGGCCACGACGAAGTGCTCGGCGGCGCACCCTATGGCGCGACCACCATCGCGGGCGGCGACGGCAGCCGCCAGCCAAGCGAAACCGAACTCGCCGGCGCGCGCTATCTGGGCACCCGCGTTGCCAACACGGCTACCAAGCTGTTTGGGTGAAGCTCACAGAACTTTCAAAACGAACACGGGCGGCATTTCGGTGCCGCCCGCCATGCATTTTGCGAAAGTGGCTATTGCGTGGTCACAGTGGCCGGTGCTTGAACGCGCCGCCGGTTTCCGTACGTTCCTGGCTGAGGGTTTCGATGAGGTCATTTCATATGCAGCTTTGCGCCGTGCCGAGACGATCGGCTGCCCGGTTGGATCGGGTGAGCGATTGGCGGATATGGAAAGGCTGACAGGGCTTGCTTTGCTGCGAGGGTGGAGACCCAAGCCTGAGGATTATTGGGGACACCGCAACGCAAAAAAATTTAATCGTTATTTTGGGCCTTATTGAATAGATAGAGCGGCAAAGCGTTCAAGGCTTCTTGTATGTGCGCGCCTGCGATTGGAATTCCCGCTATATCAATCAGAACCAAAGCTTCGTTTAATTTTTTTTCAGCAGCTTCAATTAAGGCGCGGCCGACTATCGCCAAATTACCATCTGGCTGGATACCTAAATTGGTATTTTTCATGACAAACCCCCAGTTCAATGAGGGTATGTATAAATTTTTAACATTAACGCGATCATTAAATTTATGTTGCAATGAAAGCTTATGTCATAACCAATGATTTTCGTTCAAAATTATTTTCTGTGTAATAATCGATTTAGAAATTTCCAAATAAAATGATGCGATATAAAATCGATTGATCAATTATTAATAATTAACTGAAGATTTCGGAAAAAAGATTGGCATTGCACCAAATTCTTACCGCTGCTGCTGGAGATTTAACGCCAAGTTTGCTCATCATCTTCATTCGGTGAATTTCGACTGTGCGAGGGCTTATTTCTAGTAAGCGCGCGATCCCTTTATTGCTTTCGCCTTCAACCATCGAATCAAGAACTTGGCGTTCACGATGTGAAAGATTCGCGATGAGTCTGCCGCAATTTGCAACTTGCATCTGGTGCGACTGAGTTTTCTCGCCCTCGTGAAATGCGTCATAAATGGCCTGCGTCAAAGTGGTATCGGAGACGTCCAGCGAAAGGTAGTTGACCGCGTGTGCTTTCATCGCGGCAACAGCACCTTCGATGTTCGGCTTATCGCAATAGACTATGATCGCCAATGCGGTGCCTGCCAGACCGAGATCGTTACTCATGCCTGACAAACCCGAAGGATGGTTTGCATCGTCGATCAGGATAATGCCGTTCTTTGGTGCGAAAGCAGCAAATTCGCTCGTCCCGGCGTAAATTTCTGTATGGAACCCAGCAATCTGCGAGTCTTCGTGCAAGGCGTGCACGCAGGCTGACATTCTGCTCAATCAAATGAACTATTATCGACGATTTTCGAGATGAAATCTCTGATATTTCTCTTAAAAATGTGAATGAGACAGGACTGGTTGAAGAAATTTTGTTGTTATAATCGATTTCATCATAGGAAATACGATCGCAATCAAAATTATGTTCTAAAGAATTCGTCATATTTACCCCTTGTTGATAATATTTGTCAATTATTATCACAAAGTTGGTAAATAACTTAGGATATTTTCTTATAGTTATATCACTTAGTGAAAATACGTAGTGTTGTTGAATTTTAGCAGACTATCCCACTTCTCCGTCGATCATCCGCTTTCGATGAGCTGTGATCAAGGTAAACTGGTTCAGGATTGAATTGATTCAGCGCGAATCCATTAACCACGCGCGGTTTGGCCGGCAGGGGTTCAGTCGCGCGCTTTTGTGACGCCCGGTTTTGCACGCCGTCCAATTTCTCATTTTTATCGATGCATGATTTGCCAGTTCACATGCGGGAACAATCCAGTGTAAATATCAAGTATAACAAGACGGCCGATAATTAACTGGCCGTTTATGATGTTCTGGAGAACGGGATCATGGGTCAAAAGCTGACAGGAATGGTGGCCGAGAATGAAGCGGAGCGTTTGCTCCAGCTCGCCCTGGCGCTGCTCGATGCATCGAGGAGCTTTGTCGCTTCTGCTTATGTCGCGCAAGCGCTTGCCGCTTTGGGGCCGAAAGATGCAGCAGATTTGGATGAACGTTCTGATTTTTCGGAGCAGCAGGCCATTTTTATGCCATCATCGGGTGTTCTGGTCGAAAAATAACAAGTGGAGGGGTGATCAGTGGGGCAGCAGGATCGAGACGCTGAAGGCTTCTTGTTAGCCGGGACCGAGCATGCATCGGTCGACACGGGTCCAGATTTTGCTCTTGGCGCGTTTGCCCGAAAAATCTACCAGTCGCGCCGCCAACGAGACAAAAAATTTTCAGTTCCAGGATTATTTCAAGATCCAGCTTGGGATATACTTTTGGACCTATTTATATCTCATGCGAATAATAAATATATATCTGTTATGACCGCGGGATTGGCCGGTCAGGTCCCTGCGTCGACGGCGCTGCGTTGGATATGGGTGCTGGAAGAGGCCAAGTTGGTCGAACGTAAGCTAGATCAGACTGATAAACGCCGAAGTTTTATCTCTCTTTCAAGTATTGGTTTGGCCTCAATGCGTGAAGTGCTCGCAGATATGTGCGTCCGCTTTGAGACCCAGTCCAATGATGGTCAGCCAGTGAATCGTGTGGAATTGCCCTGATAGTTAAAAACGTTAATATTCTTGGTCTGAAAATTAATGCTAAAGTGTGTTGTTCAGTTCCCATGCGCCAAATAAATCAATAGATTACAGATTATGGTGACACCTACATTGAACCTCACCGGATATCCGGGGATATCGGGTGCCCACATACTTATTTGACAGGTCCAACTTGCCTCGATGTCCCGGCCTTTTGCCGCCGCCGGCGAAAATGCCAGCCAAACCCCCCATACATTTTTCTGATCCCCCCATTTTGCCGTGGCGCGCCGGGGCAGGGGCATTATGAGCGGAAACAGACCGCAATCCGGAGACGATCGATGCCCCGCGCCGCCACACTTGCCCTGCTCGAACGCTATTACGCTGCATTCAACGCGGGCGACTGGGCGGGCATGCTGGATTGCCTGTCCGACGATGTCGCGCACGATCTGAACCAGGGCAGCCGCCAGACGGGCAAGGCTGCGTTCAAGGCGTTCATGGCGCATATGGAACGCTGTTACAAAGAGCGGCTGGACGACATCGTGCTGATGGTCAGCGAAGACGGCACGCGTGCGGCGGCCGAATTCGTCGTGCATGGCGAATATCTGGCCACCGACGAGGGCCTGCCCGAAGCGGCGGGTCAGACATATGTCCTGCCGGCCGGTGCGTTCATCGCGATTGCCGAGGGGAAAATCACCCGGCTGACGATGTATTACAACCTGGTCGACTGGACCGCGCAAGTCGATCCGGCGGCGTGAACATTACGGTTCGCCCGCTGACCGGTGACGAACTGGCCGATGCGCTGAACCCGCTGGCGCAATTGCGCATCGCGGTGTTTGCCGACTGGCCGTATCTGTACGACGGCGATGCGGGGTATGAGGCGGCGTATATGCGCGAATTTTCTGCCGCTCCCGATGCGGTGCTGGTCGCCGCGTTCGATGGTGATGCGATTGTCGGCGCGGCGACAGCGGCGCCGATGGTGCATCAAAAGGCCGAGTTTCGCGATCCGTTCGCCGCGCGCGGGATCGATGTCGCGCGGCTGTTCTACTTTGGCGAAAGCGTGCTGTTGCCGCGCTATCGCGGACACGGGATCGGCCATGCGTTTTTCGACCACCGCGAGGCGCAGGCGCGCGCATGCGGCCGCCAACGCATCGTGTTTTGCCGCGGTCATCCGTCCGGGCGACCATCCTGCGCGGCCTGCGGCCTATGCTCCGCTCGATCCGTTCTGGACCCGCCGCGGTTATGCGGCAGTGCCCGGTCTGGTGACCGAACTGGGCTGGAAAGACCACGGGCGATGCCGAGGAAACGCTGAAACCCATGCTAATACTGGATGCGGCAATGGTGATGAATACCTGGCGCGTGGCGGCGGCGCAGTATCCGATCGATGCGCTGGCCGATTGGGACGAATATGCGGCAAAGCTGAGCCGCTGGGTGGCAGAGGCGGCGCAGGGCGGCGCGCAATTGGCGGTGTTTCCCGAATATGGCGCGATGGAACTGGGCCAGCCTGGACCCGGCGACCATGGGCGATTTGCAGGGATCGATCGCGACGGTGTCGGCGCTGCTGCCGCGGGTCGACGCGCTGCACCGCGATCTGGCGGCCAAACACGATATCTGGATACTGGCCGCGAGCGCGCCGCGCCGGCGTGCCGATGGCCGCTTCGTCAACGCCGCGCGGCTGTTTTCGCCCGATGGGTCTTCCGCGCATCAGGACAAGCTGTTGATGACGCGGTTCGAGCGCGAGGAATGGGGCATCGTCGGCGGCGATCAACTGAACGTGTTTGTCACGCCCTTCGGTCGGCTGGCGGTGCTGATCTGTTACGACAGCGAATTTCCGCTGCTGGCGCGCGCGGCGGTCGAGGCGGGCGCGCAAGTGCTGCTGGTGCCGAGCTGCACCGAAACGATGCGCGGTTACTGGCGGGTGCGGCTGGGCAGCCAGGCGCGCGCTCATCGAAGGGCAATGTTACGCGGTGCATTGCCCCACGGTGGGCGATGTCGCGTGGTCGCCCGCGATGGATCACAACCGGGGGGCGGCGGGCATTTATGGTCCGCCCGACCGGCACGCGGCGTTTGCGATGCCAGAGGATGGTGTGCTGGCGATCGGCGTCGAATCGGCGGCGCAATGGGTCTATGCCGATCTCGATCTGGCGCATGTTGCGACATTGCGGGCCGATGGCGGGGTGTTGAACACGCGCGACTGGGCCGAACAATGGGGCGCGGGGCCTTTGCCGCCGGTGACTGTCGTCGATTTGACCTGATGGCGTGCAAAGGCAATACGATGATCGCAATGGGGAGTTTTTGATATGCGGATGGCACGACGCGATTGTCTGGTGGCAGGGGGCGGCCTTGCGGCGGCGCTGCTGACCGGGCTGGGGACGAGCGCCCGGGCCGCCGTGCGTCCGACCAAACCGGTCGTGCTCGGCCCATCGCGGGTGCAGCGCCTTGCGACCCGAACATTCGCTGGGGTCCTATGCCAAGGCGATCGCCGATGGCGCCGATTATATCGAGCCCGATCTGGTCGTGACCAGGGACGGCGTGCTGGTCGCACGGCACGAAAACAACATTGCCGAAACCACCGATGTGTCGGCGCACAAGGAATTTGCCGCGCGCAAGACCACCAAAGTGGTCGACGGCGTGTCCCAGACCGGCTGGTTTACCGAGGATTTCACGCTCGACGAATTGCGCACGCTGCGGGCAAAGGAACGCATGGGTCGGTGAGGGGCTGCGGGTCGAAAGCCATTCGTACGACGGCATGTTCCGCATCCTGACCCTGGCCGAAATCGGCGATTTTCTCGCTGCCGAATGCGCCGCGCGCGGGCGGATCGTCGGGTTGATTCCCGAAATCAAGCATTCGACCTATTTCGCCGGGATCGGCCTGCCGATGGAGGACCGCTTTGTGCGGGGTCTGGGCGAAAAGCAAGTTTCTGGCGACTGCGCCGGTGATTATCCAGTCGTTCGAAATCGCCAATCTGAAAATGTTGCGCGGCGTGCTCGGTGACCGGCCCAATGTGCAATTCATGCAATTGATCGACGACGACAAGCAACGCCCCGCCGATGTGGTGAAAGCGGGTGGATCGCTGACGTATGGCCAGATGATGTCGCCCGAGGGGCTGGCCGCGATTGCCCGCCTATGCCGACTGGGTCGCGCCGTGGACGCGGCAACTGATCCCGTTGGGCCCCGATGGCAAGCTGGGCGAGGCAAAGCCGATATTCGGCGATGCGCACCGCGCCGGTCTGCTGGTCGGATGTTATACATTTCGCCCGGAAAATCAGTTTCTTGCCGCCGATTATCGCAATGACGCGGGTGCCAATACGCGCAACCCGGACGGCAGTGTTGCAGAAATCCGTCGCTATGTCTCCGAGGGGCTCGACGGTTTCTTTACCGACGATCCGGCGCTGGGACGGCGCGCGCTCGATACGCAATCGGGTTGATTCATGGCGATGATCGCAAGGCGCTGGACATTTGGACGCGCAACAGGTTGAACTGATCGCGGGAGAGGATGCTCGCCTGATCGGTTGATCCCATTCAGCCATAGGACCTGCATCCCGCGATGAGCCAAAAAGCTGTTCTGCTCGTATGCCTGGGCAATATCTGCCGCTCGCCGATGGCCGAGGCCGCCTTGCGCGCCAAAGCGGTGGCGCAAGGGCTGGCGCTGACCATCGATTCGGCGGGGACCAACGGGCTGCATACCGGCGAAGGCGCCGATCCGCGCGCCATGGCCGAGGCGCTGCGCCATGGTGCCAATCTGGCAAACCATCGCGTGCGTCAGGTTACGGCAGAGGATTTTCTGCACTTCGGCCACATCTACGCGCTCGATCATCAGAACTTGCGCGATCTGGAACGCATCGCCCCGCGCCGCCATTTCGCCAAAGTCGGGTTGCTGATGGACATGGTGCCCGGCCGCGCAGGCCAGGCGGTGATCGACCCCTATTACGGCGATGCAGACGATTTCGCGACGGCATGGGACGATGCTGCCGAGGCTGCAAAATATATCGTCGCGCACTTGTCGCGTTAGGAGCTCACGCCGTTTCGCGCACGATCAGTTGCGGCGCGAATTGCACCGATTGCGTGTCGGCGCCGGCCATGCGGCGGACGAGCAGGTCGACCAGCATGCGCGCGCCGCCCTCGATATCCTGGCGCACCGTCGTCAATGGCGGGTTGGTCAGCCGCGCGAGCATGATGTCGTCGAACCCGATCACCGCCATGTCGCCCGGGACGGCGATGCCGAATTCACCCGCGGCGGCAATCACGCTGATTGCGCCGATGTCGCTGGCGGCAAATACGCCGTCGGGGCGATTGCCCGTCGCGAAATAGGCCTGCGCTGTTGCGCGGCTTCCTTCCGGCGTGACATGGCTGGGCACCAATGCGGTGTTGCGGCGGATGTCGTCGGGCAGGACGGACAGAAAACCCGCCTGGCGCGCGGTGAATTCGGGCGCGTCCGCATGGCCGAAATAGGCCAGCCGTTTGCACCC
>CBDDBI010000003.1:0-33938 GCA_965225725.1 uncultured Granulicella sp. | reverse complement strand
ACCCACGGCACCGCGCCCAAGTACGCGACAAGGACGTCATCAACCCCGGCTCGGTGATGCTCTCCGGCGTCATGCTCTTCGACTTCATCGGTTGGACTGAGGCCGCGCGCCTAATCGAAAGCTCGATGGAAAAGACTATCGCGCAGAAGTTCGTGACCTACGACTTCGAACGCTCGATGCCCGGCGCAACCAAGGCCAAGACCAGCGAGTTCGCCACACGCATGATCGAGAACATGGGCTGATTCCGCACAGCGCAATCGGCAGATGAATGTCGGCGGATTTTTCCTTGCAGATCAGGGAAGAGTCCGCCGATTTTCTTGCGCCGTGACAATCAGATGACAACCGAAGCCCGAGGACACGGGTAAAGTACAGGCACTGTGAACAGTCGGTCTCCCGTTGCGAGCGTAATTGTTTCCTGTATCTTTTCTTGCGTGCTGGCTGGGTGCGGGATGTCTAATGCTCCGGTCACAGCATCCTCGTCGACCCCGAACCCTGCTTTTCTCAAAGGGAACTGGCTCGTTGTAGGGTCGCTTCCGGTCCCCGGCCCCGGGCAGCCATCCCTGCAGACCTTTGGCCTGGCGGTCACTCTCGACCTCATCAACGGCGAACTGATTGGCTCGGTCTCCGAGGCCTATCCCTGTACCGCCGGAGCAGCAGGAGGAGCAGAAGGATTGGCCACTGAGACGGTCGCGGGCAGACGGCACCTTCACCCTTCAACCCGAAACCCAAGGCGCGACGCTACCGACCCTGGAGTTCCAGATTCACGGAACCGCCCCCACGGCTGCGGGGGGATCATGGTCCGGAACATACACCGCGTCCAACGCGAACACCGGCTGCACTCCTGTCTCAGGGAGCTTTACCGCAATGCCGATCCCACCGGTAAGCGGTACCTTCGCGGGAACAGGGACGCTGGCGCCTCAGGGTGCCGATGGCTCCACAACCCCGATCACCATCGCGGCTACGCTGCAGCAAGGAGGCCCAGCCAGCTTGGATACCGGGACGTCCCCGGTAGTAAACAGCGTCAATATTCTGGGCGGCAGCATCCGCGTTCAGGGTTCGCCGTGTTTCTCGACAGGCACGATTCCCGGCACGTCTGGCGATGTGCTCGGCAACTTTGCGGGTAGCGTCTTCACCATGGACGACGGCTCAAACTCTTCCTCACCGGCAGGATCGCTGACCTTCAAGTTTCGACGATCCTAGTCAATACCATTACCGTCATGGGCGGCAAATGCGACGGCTGGTTTGGATTCTCCGGGGTCTCCCTGCTTCGCCAGTAAGGGGCCGGCAGGAAAGGCGGCAAGCGGATCTACTGGTTAGTCTTCTGCATTCGCTTGTATTCGTCCTGGCTGACCGCCTTGATGATCCCCGTCGCCTGCCGGACATACACATCAGGGTGGACGACAGTACGTACCGCGCATGTCGCGCCGGAGCCGGGATCGGCGAGATTACCGAGCAGAAGAGTCATCGCACGTCCGGGTTCGGTCCACTGCCCGTGGTAGTAGCGGCCCTCCCGGCGTAGGCTGCACCACGACCGGGCAGCGGATTAGGAAGTCCACCGCAGTGAGTCCGGCCGGCGTCCTCAGATCTCCCTGGCCCGAGCCGGAGTGCATTCCCGCCGTACTGTCTCCCCATATAACGTTGAGCAGCGACAACTCCAGCGGATAATGCGAGGGGTCAACATCGTGCGGCGCCATCGCCTGTTCGTGCTCCGCGCGGGCCGACTGGCGCGCCTGGTACTCCTGCTGGGAGATCTGGGTCAGCTTCCCGTTGGTATAGAGAAACACATAGTCCTTCAGCGCGACTTTCAGCTCACAAGCATGCGTCCTGGTATCGCTGCCGATCACGCCCATCAGCAGCTCCAGGCTTAGCCCCGGCTTCTTCCATTTCGCGGGATAGTCCTCACCGGACTCGGAGACCAAAAAGCTGTCGCCGCAGTCGTAGTCGTACTCCATCGCGTGGATCTCATCGCCGTCGATCACGTTGCCCCGCCCGTGTCCGGTATAGGAGTAGGTACGCGCAAACTTGATCCGGCGCTCGTGCTTGTCGTAGATATGGACGCGAAGCGGATAGTCCTCTGGATTTCGCCCTGCGGCCCACAGTGGGACGGACGCGGATGCAACCCACAGGAACATGATCAGGATAAGGCGACGTCGGTTTAGCAAGGCGCAATGCTCCTGTTCCGCGGGATTACGAACTTGATCCATCCGGGCTCTGCGCACTGATGATAACGGCGTTGCCGCGCCGAGGCAAATCGGATATCGCCCACTCCCACGCGTCTTCCGCGCTCCAACAACGTATGATGAATGGTGCGCGATAGCGCCTCAATTTTTGACTCGGGAGACGGATGGGATGCGGAAGAAGGTAACGATTGTTGGCGCGGGAAATGTAGGAGCGACGGCTGCGCACTGGATCGCGGCAAAGGAACTGGCGGACGTAGTGCTGATCGACATCATGGAGGGCGTCCCCCAGGGGAAGGCGCTCGACCTGATGCAGGCCATGCCTATTGAAAAACGCGACTGCACCGTCACCGGCACCAACGACTACGCCGACACCGCAAACTCCGATGTCGTCGTCATTACCGCGGGCATCCCGCGCAAACCCGGCATGAGCCGCGACGACCTGCTCAACACGAATTTCAAGATCATGTCCGACGTTGTCGCCAAGGTGGTCGCGGTATCGCCCGACACGATTATCATCGTGGTCTCGAACCCGCTCGACGCCATGGCGCAGGCGGCGTTCAAGCAGGCAGGGTTGCCCCGCGAGCGCGTCATCGGGATGGCTGGTGTGTTGGATTCGGCGCGCTTCCGGACGTTTATTGCGATGGAACTGGATGTGTCGGTTGAGAATGTAACCGCTTTTGTCCTGGGAGGGCATGGCGACACGATGGTGCCGCTATCGCGCTATTCCACTGTGGCGGGAATTCCGATTACGGAGTTGATTGCGCCCGATCGCTTGAAGGAACTTGAGACCCGCACCGCTAACGGGGGAGCCGAGATCGTCAAGCATCTCAAGACCGGCTCCGCCTACTACGCGCCTAGCGCCGCAGCGGTTGAGATGGTTGAGGCGATTCTTAAGGACAAGAAGAAGATTCTGCCGTGTGCTGCTTATCTGCAGGGCGAGTATGGGATTACCGGGCTGTATGTCGGGGTGCCGTGCAAGCTGGGGGCGAAGGGGATCGAGAAGATCATCGAGATCAAGCTGACGCCAGAGGAGCAGGCGGCTTTGCAGAAGTCAGCGGACTCTGTCAAAGAACTGTGCACTGTTATTGGGGTGGCTTAACACGAAGAACGACCACGGATTTCACGGATGAACGCGGATAAATGGGAGGGCCCGCTCGGGATTGAGCGGGCCCTTCTGCCTAAAACTTATATCCTTGTTTCTTAAGTTCTTCAATGATTGAGATGGTGTATGACGAATTCCGGGTATTAAGCATCTTGCGCTTCACAATACCGCGGCATATGTCATCTAGATTCGGGATAATGCCGTCGAAGTCGTTCCACCGAATTGTGCGGGGTTCGCCAGCATCCGGCTGAATTTTAATAGTGTTTTCTTCCTTGCCAGTAATTGTGAAAAAGCGGTCCTGAATTTTCTTCACTGGAGCGAAGTACTTTATGCGTTGACCAACAAATAGGGTTGCGGCAAGCCCATGGCGCCCTTCAAAGAATCCAGCCTCAGACCACCAACCAAATTCTGAGTCACAATACTCGCCACCTCGACACCCCAACTCTACCAACGTCATTCTGAGCCGATTCTGGCTCAGAATCTCCGTATTTGTCTCTACACTTGCCCTCACCCGCCACCCAACCTAAGGAGACTCTGCACAAGTTCTGCGACCTCAGCCTGATTGATTAATCTGATAGCTAGGGGGCGAGGATCGATGAAGCAGCAGAGTCTTGCGGCGCAGGGTGGGTTTGAGAAGTACGGACGGAAGTCTCGTCGTGAGCTGTTTTTGGATGAGATGGAGCAGGTGGTTCCGTGGTCGGCACTGGAGTCGCTGGTGCGTCCGCACTATGCGAAGGCAGGCAACGGTCGGCAGCCTGTGGGGCTTTCGATCATGCTGAGGACGTACTTCGTGCAGCAGTGGTTCAACTTGTCCGATCCCGGCGTGGAGGAACTGTTGTATGAGTCTCCGGCAGTGCGCAGGTTCGTGGGTGTCGATCTTGGCGTGGCCTCTGCGCCGGACGAAACGACTGTGTTGCGCTTCCGTCACCTGCTGGAGAAGCACGATCTGGGTGGACGGATGCTGGACACGGTGAACGTGCATCTGGAGGCCAGGGGGATCAAGATCCAGACCGGCACGATCGTGGATGCGACCATTCTCCATGCGCCTTCTTCAACGAAGAACGCGAGCGGCGAGCGCGACCCCGAGATGCGCCAGACCAGGAAGGGCAACCAATGGTACTTCGGGCTGAAGGCGCACATCGGGGTGGACGCGAAACAGGGCACGGTGCATACGCTGGTGACGACCTCGGCCAACGTAGCCGATTCGACGGTGCTGCCCGATCTGCTGCATGGAGAGGAGCGCAAAGTGTGGGGCGACGGCGGCTATCAGGGACAAACCGAGGTGATCCAACAAGCTGCTCCCGAGGCTCAGGACATGACCTGTCGCAGGGTTAAGTTCAAACACTATGTGGACGAGCTACAGAAAAAGAAGAACCGCAGTAAGTCCAGCGTGCGGGCCAAGGTGGAATATCCGTTCCGCATCCTGAAGCGGGTCTTCGGCTTCGACAAGGTGAGGTACCGCGGTCTTGCGAAGAACCATCACCGGCTGTGTGCCAACTTCGCCCTGGTCAACCTCTACCTGCACCGCAAACGTCTGGCAGTGCTTGGGTAAAAGTGCGTCCGGAGGCCGGAAAACAGGCCATGAAACGAATATAGCCACTCTCAAAATCAGCCCAAACCGCGCATTTTCCCTCACCACTCGATGCTCTCAGGAAATCACGCCCCTGCGCAGAGGTTCCCTAAGCTCACCGCATGACCAAGGGAGGCTATACCTGCATCCTCTCCAGTAAAGGCAAACGCCTCTACGTCGGCGTCACCTCGCAACTCCAGATCCGCGTGGCGCAGCATTTCTTACGCATCGCCCAAAGGAAAGTGATGAATGTGCTTTTCGTTTGCAGCAGAAATAAACTTCGGGGTCCAACTGCCGAAGCAATCTTTTCAAATCATGCCGGTATCGCGACATTATCCGCAGGCACAAGCCGGGACGCGGACAATCCAGTCTCCGCTGACCTTATCGAGCGGGCCGGCGTCATCTTTGCCATTAGGCTCGCTCCTGCGCGCAAGGCGCGTCATCGCTCTCGGCATACCAGACGACTACAAATATAGGGCGAGCTGCTAATCCAGTTTCTCAAAGAGAAGGTCCTCCCGCATCTGCGACCAAGATAACGATGAAGCAAGATCGGAGACCTTATGCACGACACAATCACAGTAGGTCTACCGGTTCTGGCTACTCTCTTCGGGATATTGTTAAATCAGCGCGGATTGGAGAAACTGGATTCTTGCCGGTGTCCCCCCTCAATTCTGAGATGGCGGGCAGCGCGCAACGCGACGATGACTTTACTGCCTTACCCAAGCTCACGCATGGGGCCTAGCCTGCCTCACTTCACCCCATCCAACCCGCGATACCTAACCCAGTCAAAATCCACATACCCGCTCTCGCCACCATCCCCCGCAGCATACGCAAACAACGCAGGCCGCGAACCCTTCCACCAACTGAAAGTGATCGGCACCGTCCCACCCAGCGCCTGAAACGTCAGCCCCTCGTCCACGCTATACGAATAAGTCGCCGCATCCCCATCGACATGCACCCGCAGCTCGACCATGCTCCCAGCTAACGCCGGCCCATCCTGCACACCGCTCTTCTGAAAGAAATACAGCTTCCGTTTACCGCTATCCTGAACCACAGCCAGCCCGCTCGCCGAGCTCTCAAACATCGCCAGCCCAGCGTGAACTCCATCCTTCATGCCCTGCAGATCGAGCCTCGCCGTGAACTCAAGCGCATTGTCCTGCATCATCTGCGTCAGTGTATTGCGCGCCGTTAACAGCCCATCGGCGTGCATCGGCTTCAGCCGCAGAAACCCCGGCCGCTCCGTCAGACTCCAGTGCGCATCCTCCGGATTATGGTTCCACTCCCACTGCGCCCCCAGCACCTTCCCGCTGAACTCATCGCTGGTCTGCGGCCTCTGCTCCACCACCTTCCCCACATGGTGCGGAATCGCATAGCTGCTAACCGGCTGCCCCGTCGTCACGCCCGCAGCTGCCTCGCCGATCACAGGCCAATCATCCTCCCACCGCACTGGCTCCAGATGCACAATCCGCCCATGCGCCCCCCGCGATTGGAAATGGATAAACCAGCCCTGACCATCCGCGGTCTCCACCCAGCCCCCCTGGTGAGGCCCGTTGATCTTCGTCGTGCCCTGCGCCAGCACGGTGCGATGCTCATACGGCCCATCGATCGACTTCGACCGCAGCACCGTCTCAGCGCCCGTCGACACCCCGCCAAACGGCGCAAAGATGTAGTAGTACCCGTCGCGCTTATAAAATTTCGGCCCTTCGAGCGTAGGCAGTTCGCGCGGGTCGCGGACAATCTCCTTACCCTCATCCAGCACCGTCTTGCCATCCGCTGACATGCGATGCAGGATGAGCGGCCCCGCGCCCTTCTTCGAATGCACCAGGTACGCCTTCCCATCGTCGTCCCAGAAAGGACATGGGTCTTCCAGCCCCGCCTGTGCAATTACCGCAACCGGCTCCGTCCACGGCCCGGTGATTTTCTCCGCCGAGCTCATAAAAATCCCTTCGTCCGGCGTCGGAAAATAAACATAGAACCGCCCCGCATGTTTGCGGATCGCCGGCGCCCACACACCCCTGCCATAGCGGTTCCCGCCCACCATGTCGTATTCCGGCCCAATCTTGATCTTCGGCAGCACATGCCCCACGATCGCCCAGTGCACCAGGTCGTTCGACTGCAGAACCGGTATCCCCGGCACAAAGCCAAACGATGAAGCCACCAGATAGTAGTTGGCACCATCGCGAATCACATCCGGATCGGAGTAATCGGCAAACAGAACAGGGTTGCGATACTGCCCGGCCGGCTTGCCCTGAGCGCCCGCATGACCCAGCAGAGCGGCCACAGCGACCACACCAAGAATCACCTTCAAAGCCATCCGAAATCGCATTCGCCTACTGAACATCGCCATCTAAATCCACTCGCTCTTTCACAATCTCCAAATGGTCCCCCGCATCTCGCATCTCGTACAGCTTTCCGCGGGCGCGCTTGAACGGACGATGCAGCACCATCATCAGTTGCCCATCGAACGTGCGGAACAGCATCCCATGCCCGCTGTCCTGATGCACCAGCGGCTCAAGCTGCACCCAGGGCCCTTTGATCTCGCCGGACTGCGACCGCGCAATCGTCTCCACATAGTGGCTGTCGCCATCGTTGTCGCTCAGGTTCTCGTAGCTGGACCACAGCATCAGCAGATGCCCGTCCTTCGACCGAAACAACTCCGGCCCATCCGTCACATACACGCTCCCACGCGCGCTCGGTACCGCCTGCGCATCCAGCCACGGCGCATCCGAAGCTTTGAACAGCGAGATCGGCGGCCCACTGGCATCGGTCAGGTCGTCCTTCAGAGGCACCGCCTCCATCTTGCCGTCGGTCGCCTGTAGCCACTCATGGGCATAGACCATCCACGGCTTGCCCGTGCGATCCACATACAGTGTCCCGTCGAGCGTCATGAAGTTCGCCGGCGCAATCGGCCCCTCCTTCTTCACCGGCACAAACGGCCCATCCGGCGAGTCGCTCACCGCGATAATCGTCCCCCGCATGTAAGTCGGATGGCCCACCGGCCGCCCTTCCTGTTTGATCTCCTTCTTCTCATTGTGAATCGTCGTAAACAAATAGAACTTGCCCTTGTACTCATGCACCTCTGGAGCCCACCCGCCATCCTCCGCCCAGAAACCCTCCGGCACCGTGAACACCACCTTCGGCGCCGTCCAGTGCTTCAGGTCTTTGCTCGTATAAGCCATCGTGCCCGTGCGATTCACCTGCGTCATCTGCCTCTGATTCGACGTGTACAGGTAATACGTCTTCGTAGGCGCATACGCCAGGATGAACGGGTCATGCAGGTTCATCTGCGGCAGCAGCATCGTCGCCTCGCCATGACTCGACGCAGCCTGGCCGATCGCAGCCATGCTTGATCCCAATAGCAGCGCGCATCCGATTAGCCGCCTCAAAACGACACCTCCAGCGTCCTGCCCTCCGCCGAACTAACCCGCGCCATCTCCAACAGCTTCGTCACGCGAAATCCATCTTCCGCAGTCACCGCAAGCTCAGCCTTCCCCAGCATCGCATCGCGAACACTAGCATAAAACCCGCGATAATCCCCGGGCGCAGTCTTTATCTGCCGAGTCACCAGCATCGCCGGATCGGCAGGATTGGGAGCCACCGTCAGCGTCCCCCAAGCCGACTCATCCTCGCGCAGCCAGACCTCAGGCGACCCCTGCACCGGGACTCTAGCCCCGTGCACCAGCGCAGGCTCCTGCGGATCGAGCCCATGCTTCCTAAAGCTGCCGTGCGTCCCATGCAACAGAAATCTCGGCGCGTTATCGCAGGCCAGGTAGCTCGTCCGGCAGTGCGCCAGCAAGCCTTTGCCGTTGGCTTTCGAATAGTGCAAGGTGATATCGAACGCATCCTCGATCGCCGTCTCGTCCCGATCCGACCGCACGCTAGCCGTAAGCGCATCCGGCGCACCAAACAGCGCCACGCACTGGTCCACCAGATGCGGTCCCAGGTCGAACAACATACCATTCGCCGGATTCCCCGCCTCCTTCCACGTATTCTCGCGAGGGATCGGCCGGAAGCGGTCGAAGTGCGACTCGAACGTCACCAGCCGCCCCACGGCCTTCTCATCGATCAGCTTGCGCACGGTCAAAAAATCCCCATCCCACCGCCGGTTGTGGAAGGGAATCACCATCACTCCCTTGGCTTTGGCAACCTGCCCTAGCTCGGCGGCCTCATCACTGGTCCCCGCAAACGGCTTGTCGATCACCACATGCTTGCCCGCATCCAGCGCCGCCATCGCCATCCGGAAGTGCGTCTCATTCGGCGTGGACACGACCACCAGCTCAATCGACGCGTCGCCCAGCATCTCGTCCAGTGACCGCACGATCTTCGTCGCCGGATAGGCTTTAGCCGCTTCATCGCCACTGCGTTGCAGGATCGCTGTAAGCTTCAGCCCCGGCACCGCGCTCACAAATGGCGCATGGAAGACCCGCCCCCCCAGCCCAAATCCAACCACCCCAACCCCAATCTCTTTGCTCATTCCGTCGTCCTCCACTCCCCAAAAGTCTATCTGCTTCTGTTGTCACCATTAACAATGCAATTTTTGCACTTTCTCTGCTCCGTCGAGCATCCAATTTTTACATTGGGACGATGCGCGTCGCTGACTACGCAGCGAAATTCTGAACGAACAGCAGGTACCATCAAAGGAATGACTCAAAGCACATCAGCTTCATGGATTGGGAAGGCCCTGTCTGCGTCCTGCCTCTGCGCCGTGCTGTTTGCCTCGGCAGGTCTTGCACAAGGGCCTGGCGGCAGTTCCAGCTCGGTCGGCGCCACCACCCCGGCCCAGGCTCAGAACACCGAAGGCGCTCTACAGCAGCTGGCCGCCCCCACCGGCCAAAGCCTTGCTGCCCCCACCCAGGACTCGTTCAAAGGCTCGCTCGTGGACGGCAAGGCGACTGACACTGTCCTCGATCTCACCCTCGACGACGCCGTCGCCCGCGGTCTGCGCCAGAACCTTGGCCTCATCCTCCAGTCGACCGCCCAGCAGAACGCCCACGGCCAGCAGTTGGAGCAACTCCAGGCGCTCCTCCCAACCGCCACCGGCGACGCTTCCATCGAGGTGGAGCAGGTCAACCTCGCTGCCTTCGGGCTCAAGTTTCCCGGCCTGAATCCCATCATCGGCCCCTTCCAGGTCATTGACTTCCGTGCCTACCTGACCCAGAACCTGATCAACGTCCCGGCTCTGGAAAATTACCTCGCCGCAAAGCACAACTTCAAGGCCGCCAAACTCACCGCCGAAGACGCCCGCGACATGGTCGCACTCACGGTCGGCAATGCCTACCTGCTCTGCATCGCCGACGCCTCACGCATCGACGCGGTCAACGCCGAGCTTGCCACCTCCAAGGTCTCGCTCGACCAGGCCACCGCCTCGCACGATGCCGGCATCAGCCCCCGCCTCGATGTCCTCCGTGCCCAGGTCGACTACCAGAATGAGCGGCAGACTCTCATCTCCGCCACTAACCAACTGGCCAAAGACAAGCTGGCCCTGGCCCGCGTCATCGGTCTTCCGCTCGATCAGGCATTTCGCCTCACCGACTCCGAACCCTACCGCACGCTCGACAATCTCGACCCCGCAGCGGCCTTTGCCCAGGCCGTAAAGAACCGCAAAGACCTCGCCGCCGCGGGCGAGCAGATCGAGGCTGCCAAGGCCCAGAAGACCAGCGCCTTCGCAACTCAGCTCCCAACCGCGAAGTTCTCCGGCGACTATGGAGATATCGGCGAGACCATCGGCCATTCGCACGATACCTACACCGCAACCGGCAAGGTGGAAGCACCCATCCTGCAGATCGTCAGTACCCGCGGCCAGGAAGACGTCGCGGACGCCGCCTACGTCCAGGCCAAAGACAAGCTCTCCGACCAGATCCAGCAGGTCAACGCCGACATCCGCGACTCCATCCTTGACATCCAGTCGGCCGCAAAGCTGGTCGACGCAGCAAAGTCCAACGTCGATCTGGCGACCGAAGAGCTGTCCGAAGCGCAGCAGCGCTTCCACGCCGGCGTAGCCGACAACCTTCCCGTCTCCCAGGCCCAGTCCTCGGTCGAGCAGGCCAACGACCAGTACATCAGCGCGCTCTACCAGCACAACGCCGCAAAGCTCTCTCTGGCGCGTGCGCTCGGAGTCGCGCAGTCCAACTACAAAGATTATCTCGGAGGAAAGTAACCGTGGCAGATACAGTTCAGGAACCCGAATCGAAGATCGTCACCGCGTCCGGCGAGCCCGCACCGCCGCCCGCATCCAACCCCGCGCGCAAGTTTATCGTCGTCGGAGTCATCCTGCTCCTCGTGCTGGGCGCCGTCTTCTTCTACTGGCGCTCCACCTTCACCGAGGACACCGACGACGCGCAGGTAGACGGTAACCTCTACCAGGTAAGCTCGCGCATCACCGGCCACGTCATCAAGGTCTACGTCGACGACAACCAGCAGGTGCAGGCCGGCCAGCTGCTCGCCGAGACCGACCCCACCGACTATCAGGTAGCCCTTGATCAGGCCCAGGCCGACCTGGCCAACGCGCAGGCCCAGTACACCCAGGCGTCGGCCAACGTGCCCATCACCCAGGTGAATGTCGGCACCAGCGTCAGCACCTCCGGCTCCGACGTGAAGGGATCGACCGACTCAGTCGCCCAGGCGGAAAAGCAGGTCGAAGCCGCCAATGCCCGCGTCGACCAGGCCAAGGCCAATGCCGTCAAAGCTCAGCTTGACGTCGAGCGCTACACCCCGCTTGTTCAGAAGGACGTCATCTCCAAGCAGCAGTTCGACGCAGCGGTAGCAGCTGCCGCCGCCGCCAAAGCCTCGGTAGCTGAGGCTGAATCGAATGTTCTCGCCCAGCAGAACGCCGTCTCGAACGCCAAACAGAAGCTCGCCCAGGCCCAGGCCCAGGCACAGCAATCCATCAAGAATGGTCCGGACCAGGTTCGCGTGGAGCAGTCCCGCGCCGCCGCCGCCGCCGCCTCCGTCAAGCAGGCCGAAGCCAAGGTGCAGCAGGCGAAGCTCAACCTCTCCTACACTCACATCACGGCGCCCACCGCCGGCATCGTCAACAAGAAGAACGTTGAAGTCGGCGGCAACCTCTCGATCGGCCAGGACTTGATGACCATCATCCCGCTCACCGACCTTTGGGTAACCGCAAACTTCAAGGAGACCCAACTGGCCAAGATGCACCCCTGCCAGGAGGTCACGATCAAGGTCGACGCCTACGGGGGACGCAAGTTCTCCGGGCGGATCAGCCAGATCGGCGGGGCCACCGGCTCCATGCTCTCCCTCTTCCCGCCGGAGAACGCAACTGGGAACTACGTCAAAGTAGTCCAGCGCATCCCCGTCCGCATCGACTTCACTAACTTGCAAAACGAAGACGGAGACTACGTCCTCCGCCCCGGCCTCTCCGTAACCCCCGAAGTCGCAGTCAAGGCAGGCGATGTCGCCAACTGCCGCAATTCTTCCAAATAACCCCGCCAGGATCGTATTGCAAGGGCCGGAAGACGCACAACCGTCTCCGGGCCTGCCCTTGACACCAGCTGTATAATTTAGACCAGACGGATCTCAGGGAGCGCGGCGAAAAGCCTGGCTCCGGGTATAGACCAGAGGTTCTGACCTAATCCACATCGTTTGAAGACTTTGAATCGGCAATAAATACGTGGCTAATTATCGTGACAGGATAACTCTACTTTTTCATGGCCTTATAGGCTCGGAACGAAGACCACGACAGGAGAATGTAACAGGGGATGACAACGAACAACACTTTCACGGGGCCGCCCATCGGTATCAGCTTGTATGTCATGAATGGCACAAGGGCAGCGAAGGCTGCTGCTAATACAGGTAGACCCATCTTGGAGTACGCAGCATTCGCCATCTTCTCAGGGGATTGAACAGAGCACAAGCAAAGCCCGTCCCTAAGGACTAGGTTGACAGGGCCGGTGTTTCCGCGCTGAAGGCGCGGGCTACTTTAGCCTGGGGCAACGCCCCAGGCTAAAGTACCGAAAGGAAGATGGCGGGCTGAAAGCCCGCGCTAAAATGTCAGTACCTAGTCTAGACCTAAACCCAGTGTCTCTAAGACTTTCACCGAAAAAGTATACCCTGGTCCGCATTGCAACTAGTCCGGCAGCTCACAATCATCGACGTTATCCAGTCTGAACCTAAGCCACATGTTTCGAAGACTTTGACCGAAAAAGCACACCCCCGATGGACAGCCCTATGGAATAAGGTCAGTCGCCGTCACAAAGCTCAACTGGTGGATTGCCCCCCAGGTCTGCTGATAGGCATTCAGAGCATCGGCATTGACCGACCGCGACTCGCGCAACGCATCCAGATAATCGATCAGGGCAAGCCCGCCATGGTCGTAGCTGAACTTGGCAATGTCCAGCACGTCCTTCGCCTCATCAAGGTAGTGGCCGTTGTAGCGGTCGGCCAGCACCTTCGAGTTGACGTAACCGGAGTAGGCTTGGTCGACGTCCGAGATCACCTGGTTATGGGTGGCGGTCACGGAGAATCGGGCCGACTGGGCAGTAAACTTGGCAGTCTCCTTGTTGCCCTGGTTCTTATCCAGGAAGCGAAGAGGAATATTGAAAGAGAAGCCAACAGAATTGTCCGGGCCGTTGCGGTTGTAGTCGGCCTCAAGCGTAGGGTCGGCGGTACCGTTTGCATAGGCCAGCTTGATTCCGGCGTCGGCAACCGCGACGGCGGCGACTGCAGCTTTGAGGTCCGAACGGGTGGCAAGCCCCTTCTGCTCAAGGTCGTCCATGCTGACGGTAAGCGGCGGAGGAACGACCTCGCCGACGATGTCGAAAGCGGCGCTCGGCTTGTCGATGCCGAGCAGCACCTGCAGTTGGTCGCTGGCCTGTTGCGCTGCAACGATCGCGTTGGATTCGTCGGTCTCGAACTGCGCGAGTTGGAGGTCGAGACGCTCGAAGTCGAGCTTTGCGATATCGCCGGCCTGAAAGCGGTCGTTGCCAATCTGAACTTCGTGCTTGAAGTCCGCGAGGTTGTCGTCAGCCAGCTTCTTGGCGGCCTTGGCGATGATGAAGCCGGTGAAGGCCTGACGCACAGCGAGAACGGTCTGCTGCTCGGTCAGGTGGTACTGCGCGTCGGTCTCGGCGGTCGTGGAGCGCGCGCTTTCCAGCCGCCAGCGTCTCTTCTCGCCCCGCTCAAAGAGCCGCCCAACGCCAGCCGAGTAGTCGAACGGGTTATTCGCATACTCGCCAAGCGTGATATTTCCGCCCGCCACGGAAAGGTATGGGTTCTGCCGGACGCCAGCCTGAATCTCTTGAGCCTTCACCGAGAGCAGGTTCTGTTGCGCAGCCAGAAGCGTGGGATTCTTGGTCAGAGCGAGCGACACGGCCTGCTGCATCGTGAGCGGAGCAGATGCTGTCTGAGCGCGAACGACGACCGCAGTCGTGGCCAGAAAGAGAGCCGCAACAAGCACGGGCAACGACCACGCCCGAGACAGCCGAACGGCTGCCTTGCCAACTACGCGAGACCCGCACTGGAGATTAGTTCTCAAATTCGGTCTCCGGAACGGGCAGTACATCGGAGGGACGCGCCACCCATACATAGAGGGTAGGCAGAAGGAAGACGCTGATGAGCAGAGCGCCAATCAGGCCGCCGACAATCACGATGGCGAAGGGGCGCTGCGAGTCGGAGCCAATGCCATGCGAAGTAGCAGCGGGCAGCAGGCCAAGTGTCGCCACAAGCATGGTCATCATGATCGGTCGCAGACGGAGCACCGCGCCCTCGATCGCCGCCTCTTCGATAGAATGGCCGCGCACCCGCATCTGGTTGATGTATTCGAGCATGATAACGCCGACCTGCACCGACACGCCGAAGAGCGCGAGGAATCCGACGCCGGAAGAGACCGAGAAGTTGGTATGCGTCAGCAGCAGGGCAAGCATGCCTCCAAGCGGCGCCATCGAAACGTTGAGCAGGATGAGCAGCGCCCACTTGCCGGAATGGAACATCATGTAGAGGATGACGAAGATGAGGACGATGGTGATGGGCAGCACAAGCATCAGGCGGCGCGAAGACCGCTTCTGGCTCTCGTACTCGCCCGCCCAGTCGAGCTTGTATCCGGGCGGCAGTTTCACCTGCGCGTTGACCGCCTTGATGGCCTCTTCGACGGTTGAGCCGAGATCACGGTCGCGCACGCTGTACTTCAGCGCGACATAGCGCTGGCCGGACTCTCGGTAGACCTCTTCGGCGCCATCCTCGGTGGTAACAGTAGTCAACTGCGCAAGCGAAACGCGCTCGCCGGATGGGGACAGAAGACGGATATCGTTGATGGCTTCTCGGTGCTGCGGTACTGCGGAAGATAACGAACGACGACATCGTAGCGGGCCTCCTTGTCGAGGACCTGGCTGACGGCGGTGCCTCCGACGGCGGTCTGGATGGCATCCTGCACGTCGACCACGTTGATGCCGTAGCGAGCGGCTGCTTCGCGGTTGACAGCGTAGTTCAAATTAGGCTGACCAATGACGCGGAAGAGGCCAAGGTCCTGCACGCCGCGGACCTTGCCCATGACAGAGACGATGGTGTCGCCCAGTTGCTCAAGTGTTTTGAGGTCGTCGCCATAGATCTTCACAGCGAGTTCGCCCTTGACGCCGCTCACCGCCTCTTCGACGTTGTCGGAGATGGGTTGAGAGAAGCTCCATAGAACGCCGGGAGTTTTTTCCAACTCGCGGTCCATCGCGGAGATCAACTCTTCCTTGTTCTGTTTGAACACGGGCCGCCAATCGGCCTTAGGCTTCAGGTCGACGAAGTATTCGGTGTTGAAGAAGCCGGTGGTATCTGTGCCGTCGTCGGGCCGCCCTGTCTGGCTGACGACCTTCAGGACCTCGGGGAAAGAGGCGAGCCTGAGCCGCGACTCGTTCATCACGCGCAGGCTCTCAGTCGGGCCAGCCGAGGGTGCCAGCGTGCCGCGTACCCAGATCGAACCTTCATCAAGGTGAGGGAGAAATTCGGACCCAATCGCGCCGCCGAAGCCAAGATAGCCGGCGAGCAAAAGCGCCATCGCAGCAATCGTCAGGGTCACCGGGCGATGTTCGATGGCCCACTTGACGGCGTGGCGATAGCTATTCGTAAGCCACGTCATCACTGGGTTCTGCCATTCAGTGGCGCCGTTGGGGAAGAGCAGGCTGGAGAGCACAGGGGCCAGCAGGAGGGAGAAGACCAGCGCACCCAGCAGCGCAAAGCTGACCATCCACGCCATCGGCTTGAAGAGACGGCCCTCGACAGCCTGCAGAGTGAAGATGGGTAGGTATGCAGTGATGATCATGGCGCGCGCAAAGAAGACCGGGCGCTGTACTTCGTGCGTAGCGTCGCGGATCTGCTGCGCAGGAGTCATCCCTTCCTTGCGACCGTGGCTGAGGTGGCGGACGATGTTCTCGACCATGACCACAGAGCCGTCGACGACCATGCCGAAGTCGAGCGCGCCGAGCGAGAGCAGGTTCGCGGGGACATGTTCAAGGTTCAGACAGATGGCCGCGAACAGCAGCGCAAAAGGGATGGTAAGGGCGACGATGATCGCACCGCGGACATTGCCGAGAAAGAGGAACAGGATGACGACGACGAGGATGATGCCTTCGGTCAGATTATGCAGGACGGTGTGCGTCGTGTAGTGGAGCAGCTCACTACGGTCGAGGAAGGGAACGATCTTAACGCCGGGAGGTAGGACGTGGGTGTTAAGCTCTTCGACCTTCTGGTGAATTCCTTCGAGGACAGAGTCTGAGTTTTCGCCCTTCTGCATCAGGACGATGCCTTCGACAACATCGCCGTTATCGACGAGCTGGCCGTCTTCGTGGTGGATCACCTGTTTGCTTCCTGGCTTATCTGAGGCGTTATGGTCGACGCATGGGTCGGTGGCACTGAAGGATGGGCCCGATTCAGCTGGTGGCGTCACCCCTACCTGACAAGTCTTGCCGATCTGGCCGAGGCGGATCTTTGGCCCCTGCGCAACGGTGGCAATGTCCTTGACCCGCACCGGCGCGCCGCTCTGAGACTTGAGCACGGTCTCTTCAATGTCATGAACGTTGCGATAGAGACCGACCTCACGAACATTGACCTGCTGCTGACCCTGCTCGATAAAGCTGCCGCCAGCGTTCTGGTTATTGTTAGTGATCTGCTGTTCGACCTGGGCGATGGAGAGGCCATAGGTGATGAGCTTCTCGGGATCGATACGGATCTGATACTCGCGGGTCGCGCCTCCGAAACTGGAGACATCGACTACGCCGGGGACAGACTTGAACTCCTTCTCCAGCTTCCAATCTTCAAGCGACTTCAGCTCCATCGAGTCGTATGCGGGATTCGTGGAGCGGAGCGTGTACCAGTAGATCTGGCCGACGGGGCTCCAGTCGGTGCCCATCTGGGGCTGCAGGCCGGCAGGAAGGGTGACCTGGCCAAGGCGCTGGAAGACCTGGTCGCGATTGTCCTTGTTGACGGACTCATCGTCGAAGACCATGGTTACGCTTGAGAGCCCGGCGAGCGAGGTCGAGCGGAGATGGGCCATGTGCGGAATGCCCGCCATCTGGATCTCGATAGGCGTCGTGACCTGTTGCTCAACCTCTTCAGCGGCGCGCCCGGGCCATTGCGTGATGACCTGAACGTAGTTATTGGCGACGTCGGGGTAGGCCTCGACCGGAAGGTTGTGAAAGGAGACGGCGCCCCACGCGAAGAGCAGAACAGACGCCCCCAGCACGAGCCATCGATTATTCAGGGCAAAATCGATCAAGCCACGAATCATTACTGATCCACCGTGTTCTGGAGGGTGAGCGCGTTGGAGACCACCTGCTGCCCGACGCTGATGCCGGACTTGATCTCCTGCATGCCGCCGGAGACCATGTCGCCCCCTACGACCGCAACGCGCCGGAAGTTGCCGCTGCCCGCGGGAGTGTAGACCCAGTCGCGGTCATGCAGATGCAGGATCGCAGCTGAGGGGACAGTCGCATGCGTCTGTTTGGTTTGGCCGAAGAAGGTCGCGGTTGCGAACATGCCGACGCGCATGATGGTGCCGGGATTATCGACCTCGATGCGGACTTTGGCGGTGCGGATGGTGGGGTCGAGGACGGCGCCGATGTCGCTGATGGTCCCGGTAAAGGTCTTGTCGGGATAGGCGGTGAGGTGGATCTGGGCTTTCTCGCCGAGATGCACCGACGCGAGATCGTTCTCATAGACATCGCAGATGATCCATACGCGAGAGAGGTCAGCAATGGTGAAGGCGCTTGAGGAGCCGGCATAGGTGACTCCGGCCGCAGCAGCGTTGGTGACGTTCTGCGCAATAATGTAGCCGGACGCGGGCGCATACACCTTTACCGCGGCCGCAGGGTGGTCTTTATCGACGCCGAGGACTTTGAGTTGCTCCTCAGCCGCAGTCAGCGCCGACTTCGCATCGTCCTCAGCGTTCTGCGCGATCTCCAGTTGGCTGGTCGGAATCGCGCCTTTGTCGTGAAGGATCTTGGCGCGGTCAAGCTGGACCTGAGTCAGTCGCTCATCATTGACGGCTTTGAGGTAGCCGCTAAAGGCGCCGGAGACGTCGGTGCTCTGCACCTCCATTAGCAGTTGGCCCTTCTTCACGAAGTCGCCCATGCGCGCATGAATGTCGACGACGCGGCCGGAGGCAATGGAGATCACAGGGATGGTTCTCGATACGTCGGGGTTCACGGTGCCAGTGACATTGAGCGACGAGGGGGCCTGATAGCTGGCCGCGGTGGCCAGGGGGAAGGCCTCGGGGTTTTTGACTTGAACCAGATTTGGGTCGGCGTCAGCCTGGACCTGTACTTGAGGAGGGACCTCAGCTTTCGGGTCGGCGGGTTTACTGCTGTTGCATCCGGTTACGGCAGCGAGCACAAGAGAACAGGGCACGCATGCCAACCACATTGCTTTTACTGAACCCATCGGTTGCCTTGCTCTTTCCTATAAATTGGGGGTGTTCTCGATTGCTAACGCCGGAAATTCCCGACGCGTGGAAAGCTTGCCGGAGCCTGAATCAAAGCGGCGAAATGAGCTTGTTTGAGAGTACAAGACAAGGCATAAAGAAAGTGTAAATGGCAGATTGCGGGCAACGGATTAAGGCGTCTGTAGCAACTGGATACGGAACGAGCGGCGTGCAATGAGAGGTCTATCGAATTTGACGCAGAACACGCTAAAACTGTTTCAATCCAGATATGGCACAGTGCAACGGTTTCAATTGCGACGCGACGCAGGAACGATACAACAAAGCCGCAGCTGATCTGGCCTCGCAACGCACGGTCGACTGGTTCAACAAATACGTACGTGTCTGATCCCACTGCTTGGGCGGTGCGGGAAAATGAAATGGTGGACGCGGTAGGGATCGAACCTACGACCAGTCGATTAAGAGTCGAATGCTCTACCAGCTGAGCTACGCGTCCGCTATTGTTGCGGCCTCGTTGAAGGTGAGGAGCGGTCATGCGAAATGGCCTGATTTTCAAGGCCTGCTATGCACAACCGCCTCAAAGAGAATACCACACCCGCATCGCTTGATTCTTCGGTCGTGCCGCATCGGTTTGAGCGCTTTGGGTATGGTTGCAGCGTGATGCTCAGCCGACGAAATCGACCTGCGCCTGGTGCGGGATAATGCCGCGTTCGAAGCCCATCTGGAGCAGTTTGCGGATGGCTTCGCGTCCGTCTTCTCCGTAGTTAAGCGTTCGCTCGTTGACGTACATGCCGACAAATTGGTTGGCGAGACGCGGATCTAGATCGCGGGCGAACTGCATCGCGTAGGAGAGCGCTTCTTCGCGATGGTCGAGGGCGTGCTGGATGCTGTCGCGGAGGGCGTTGGTGGTGGTCAACATAGTTTCCTCGCCTAACGAGCGGCGGATTGCGTTGCCGCCAAGAGGCAGGGGGAGGCCGGTCTGCTCACGCCACCATGCGCCTAGGTCGAGGGCTTTGACCAGTCCGTCGTTGGCGTAGGTAAGCTGGCCCTCATGGATGATGAGGCCGGCGTCGAACTCGCCGGAGACAACGGCGGGGATGATCTTGTCGAATGGGACGGTGACGGTCTCTACTTCGGGGGAGAGGAGTTTCAGGGTGAGGTACGCGGTGGTCAGCGTCCCGGGGACAGCGATGCGGGTCTTCTTGATGTCGGTGAGTGATAGCTTGCGCGGCGCTACGACCATGGGGCCATATCCTTCGCCCACCGAGCCGCCGCAAGCCATCAGGGTGTAGTTCTGCTGAAGGTACGGATAGGCGTGGAAGGAGATGGCGGTGACATCGTAGAAGGCTTCGTTGATTGCGCGATGGTTCAGGGTCTCGATGTCGGTGAGGGTATGGGTGAACTTGAAGCCGGGGACGCGGATCTTGTTGGTAGCCAGACCGTAGAACATGAAGGCGTCATCGGAATCGGGGCTGTGGGCGATGTTGATTTCCTGGATGGCTGCGCTCGTTGCTGTCATAGTGATGCTGTTCCTCGGCAGAAGTGGTTCAGTGAATGGGAGAGAGGGAAGCCGATGCGATTGTCTGTGAATTTACAGGTAGCAGGGCGGATCAGGAACGGCGCCAGCGGCTGAGCGAGCCGTAGACCCCTGCAGCTGCGGTTACTTTGAGGACTTCGCCGGGTAGGAATGGGGCGATGGCCATATGCCATGCGGCGCCACCGCTAAGGTGAAGCAGATGAGCGAGCCAGCCGGCTCCCATGGCGGAGATGAAGACGCTGGCCGCAACTCCGGCGAGCATAGCTGCGGGGAAATATACATTTTTGCGGCGAGCTATGCGTACGACGATTCCTGCGGTTGCTGCTGCTAACGGATAGGAGAACAAGTAACCCGCGGTTGGTCCGAGGAGCTGCGCTACTCCTCCAAGGCCGTGTGGACTGAAGACAGGAAGACCGGCTGCGCCTTCGGCGAGGTATAGAAGCATCGCGGAGAAGCCGAGAGTCGGTCCGAGCGTCAGGCCGATGAGAATGACGGCGAATGTCTGGAGCGTGATTGGCACCGGCGTGAGATAAAGCGGGATGGAGACGTGCGCACAGACCGCAACGAAGGCAGTCGCCGTGACGATCAGCAAGACCTTGCCGGCGAGTGTGCGGGGGAGTTCTCTGAAGTCCCGCATGGCGCCGATCTGAATGGGGAATGTGGTTTGCATGACGGGATCCTTTCAGTGCGTGTGGGTCTTAGAGCCGCGTATTAAAGCTTCTCAAGGCGATGGAAGATCGTGTATGGGAGATCAAACCTGAACGACGAAGGCGCGACCAGCTAGGGGCGCTGCAACCCGATAAGAATATCAAAGGAGCGCGGGATTTGTAGGACGGCGATCTCGCTGAAGTTGGAGATATCTCTTCCGGCCTGTGGATATAGAGCGTAGGCGCTTAGAGGAGACGAACAGATCAGTACGAACTTGATTCCTCCTTATGAGGATGCGGCCCTGCGGGTTGACGGTTGCGCCGTGTAGATCGATACATTGAAGTATGGCAATGCATTTATCTGACTTTGATATTCGATTCCGGCTTATGTCGATGCGCGAATCTTTCGGGCCGCATTTCTTCAGCCGGCGGAAGGTTGCTACGGGAGCTGCCGCGCTGCTTGCGCTCGGCGTCGGATATCACGTCATCTTTGGAGCTAACGGGTTGACGGTTTACGAGCAGAAACGGCAGCAGACGCAGTCGCTCGACGCACAGCTGCAGAGCTTGCGAAGCGAGAACGAGCAACTGAAGAGCCATGTCGACAGGCTTGCAAACGATCCGGAAGCGATAGAGCAAGAGGCTCGCGAAGAGTTGCATTACACGCGTCCTGGCGAAGTGATCTATGCGCTGCCGAGCCAGCCACGGGGCGATGCGAGTGCTGCTTCGGATCAACAGCCCGGACACTGATCGCTGCGGTAATGATCCGAGAATAAAATCTGGCTGAAACTATGCGCGGCATCATTTTGCTGCATGTAGAGATGGTCATCGTCTTCCTCGTGAGTCGTGGTACTCCCGTTGTGGCGCCGCCGGCCGCGAGTACGGGCGAGCGTAGGGATGGACGTAGACACCGCGGTTCTGGTAGGTGCGCGCCCATGGGCGGTGGTCGATGAGCAGGGCGTGGTCGCGCCATCCGAAGCCGGAGCCGAACCAGCCGAAGCGGCCGAAGCTGACACCGAGAGTTACGGCAGGGCCGAAGCGGATGACTCCGCCGACGAACAGGCCGGGACGCGGCGGGCCGAATACGACGTATGGGTCGTAGATGGGGACGTAATAGAGGTAAGGGTTGAAGGGCTGGATCTCGACGTATTGACCGTCGTCGATGACGTCGATGTCGGAGTTGGAGGATAGATAGCCATAGCCTCGAGCTTCGCGGCGGAGACGCTGGACTGCGTCCATTACCTCTTCGCGCTGGCCGAGGACGGCGTTGCCGAGCTGGCCTGTCCAGTTTGGGTCATGGGCCATCATGTCCAGGACGGAAGGGAAGGGAAGGAGGCCGAGGACGCTGGGATCCCAGGAGAGGTTATCGGCCTGAATGGCCTGGCTGAGCGCGTCGCCTTTGAGGTAGCTGTGTTGGGCGGACCAAGCGGCAGCGTCAGGGATCTCATCCCAATAAGTGGCTGCGGTGAGGAGTTGGGCCAGCAGCGGATCGGGGTAGAGAGCGATGCGGTTTACGAGGGTGTCGATCTGCTGAGCGGACATCGGCGGAGGCATCGGCTGACCCTGAGCTACTTGAGAATCATAAGGTTGCTGGTCTGGTTGCTGGTCGGGTGCGGGGCGAGTAGGTCGGCTGTGTGTTGGAGGGTGGCTGGCGGACGATTGGCGCCTGGGCGGTGGCAATGGTGGCGAGGGACAAGAGAAGCAGGGCGGGGAGCGAGTTTGGTGCTTTCATTTCGTTTCGGTTCCTTTGCGCGAGTCGCGCGTTTACTATGACGCGATTTCGCGAAGGAAGTTGTTGAGTGAGAACTAGCCGTGCGGGTATGGCGGGAGACCCTGGCATCGTGAATTCGGCGTATTTCAGGCAATGTGGTATACCAGACATAGAGCAGGTTCGTATCGGGTTGGAGAAATCCACTCGACAGCCAAATGGGTGCGGCTACCAAGCCATACAATCACCTACTCGGGACGGGAATGGGCTTGGCCTTTGGATAGGGGACCAAGCCCATTCGGCTTTAAGCGGTTTTCTGCGAAAAGCAGCAATCGTTTCGCCTTCGCTGTGGCCCTTCGACTTCGCTCAGGGCAGATGTGGAGGGCAGTCGTACTTAATCGGGCAAAGTCTGGTTGCGGGTGGACTTAGGTCTGGAGCGATTTGGATTCCAAAGCCCCTTGTGTGCTTTAGCCTCCTCTTGCGAGGTTGCGTCCGGCGAGGTCGAGGGCGAAGAGGAGCTGGCGGGCGCGGCGGTTATCCAGCTGGTTGGCAGCGAGGCGCTGCACGATCTGGCTGAGGGCGAGTTGGAGTTCGCGCGGGGTGGTAGGAGCATCTAGCGCGAAGGCCTGGCGAACTTTTCGCCGGGCGCGGCGGGCGTTGCGGTCGGATTGCATGGTTCGGATGGGTTTGCGTGTGGGGTGATGGTAGTAACAGAAGGCTTCGTCGCGGAGGGCGGGGGAGCCGCAGCGGCGGCCTCCCTGGAACTCGTGGTTGCAGAGGATGCGGTTGTCCTTGAATATTTCGATGGCAGCGTCCATGGTGCGCTCCTCTTGCTCGCGTGACCCGCTTGGGGGGGCACGTACTTAATCGGGCAAAGTCTAGTTGCGGCTTGGCTTAGGTCTGGAGTGGCCTTTGGGGTCCAGAGTTGGGCCTTGCGAGTTGGAGTACGAGAGCCCGGCCACCCGCCGCGCGTCTGTTTGGTGCTTGGTTAATTATATGGGGTGTGTCAAGGGGCTTAATGAAATTTTCGTTTACCGAGAGGTCGAAACCTTACTCTGCGGCCATGGATGATTGACATGCGATTTCTCGCCCGGTAGGATCGCGCGAACGGTTCCTAATCTCAACATGAATTTCAGGCAGCTCAAGGACGATATGCGATTGCTTTCGGGAAGATGTGTACTTTTTGCAGGGGCGCTGGCGTTGTATTCGGGAACGGCGTTCTGTTTGCCGTCGTTAGGCACGTTGACGTGCACATCATCGTCGAGTAGCTTCACTGCGCAGGTGAGTTTGTACAAGGTCACTGTACAAAGCTCTGTAAACATCGGTTCCCAAAGTACCGGTTCGGGCGGGGGAAAGGTGACCTTCAGCCCCGCCGACGTGCATGTGTCGCTGTCGAAGTTCAGCGAGCTACTGCCGATCTTACAGGCAGGCACGCCGTTTCAGCAGTGCACGCTGGTATCGACCGCCGGCTACGGTGCGTCAGCAACCTACACCTTCAAGCTGGTTGTGTTTACCAGCGTGAGTGCGGAGGCGGCGACGGGTGATGGTCAGGATCCGGGTGCCTACACCGATGTTCAACTGGAGTATGGCGGCATCACCGTGTCGATGGCGAATCCCGTGGATGACGGGGGACACAATCCTCATTCCTAAGAGCGTTTACTCTCGCGCCCCCACATCTCAAGGGCGAGATGTGGCGGCACCCGGCGCAGCGGCAAGCCATGCATTCGCGGGCTGCGGATTCGGTTGGGGACGTGCTGGGCTATCTTGCAGCGGGGATGACTCATGCTGAGATACTTGGGTGATTTCCCGTACCTCACGGAAGAGGATATTCGAGGCTTATCTAGTGTTCGCGGCTGATCGTGAGCGGAAGTTAGATACTCTGATGGCGTGAAGCTCCTGTTTGTGGCATTTAGATAGGCCCGGACCTTAGTCCGGGCAACCAACGGCATAGCGATGTTGGGCTTTAGCCCCTGGGACATTCTTCAAATTGTGGGCGGGCCTTCCATTCGGTGAGCATATTGTGTTGACGACGAGACCCATGGATAGGAATCAAACCGTTTCTTCGTCGGATTATTGAGGATGTAGAAGGTTTGATTGCGGAAGTCATCCTCATCGGCTACGCGGTGTGCATGATAGTCCTCTTGCCATATCTCTCCTGGGAAGTCCTTGCGGACTGCGAAGGAGAATCCCCCTTTGATCAGCTGGGCGCAGCGTTCGATGGCGATGTCTGGTGCCGGAGTGAGCAGGATGTGGATGTGGTCAGGCATTACGACGAAGGCGTCAAGTTGGAATTTACGGAGTCGCGATAGCGGAAAAGCGTAGCGATGAAGAGTTCGGCGATGGCGTCGCGTTGAAAGACGCGGCGACGTTGGTAGGCAACGGCAGTGAGGACGTAGATTTGGGATTTGAGGCGCATGGTGGGAGGGCGTGTCCCGGGGGCTAAAGCCCCTTGCTTCTCTGTGGCCGGAATTGCCCGGACTGAAGTCCGGGCCTATCTCAGAAGCAAAAGCAAATGCAGAAGTGGAAGCAATGGAAGGTGCGTGTTTCGTATGACGAGGATCATAGCAAAATTGAGAGCAGATAGCCTTTGCAATCGTATGTCTTAAGGATAGGCACGGACTTTAGTCCGTGCATCAGCGAGACCTAATGGGTGCCGGCTTTAGCCCCTGGGATATGTTTTCGTGGCCGAGGCGAGGTGTGTTGGAACGTCAGAGGAGGGCATGTCCCGGGGGCTGAAGCCCCTTGCTTCTCTGTGGCCGGAATTGCCCGGACTGAAGTCCGGGCCTATCTCAGAAGCAAAAGCAAATGCAGAAGTGGAAGCAATGGAAGGTGCGTGTTTCGTATGACGAGGATCATAGCAAAATTGACAGCGGATAGCCTTTGCGATCGTATGTCTTAAGGATAGGCACGGACTTTAGTCCGTGCATCAGCGAGACCTAATGGGTGCCGGCTTTAGCCCCTGGGATATGTTTTCGTGGCCGAGGCGAGGTGTGTTGGAACGTTAGAGGAGGGCATGTCCCGGGGGCTGAAGCCCCTTGCTTCTCTGTGGCCGGAATTGCCCGGACTGAAGTCCGGGCCTATCTCAGAAGCAAAAGCAACAACGCTCAGAATCAAAGCCAACTACTCTATGAAACAAAAGCGACAACGCTCAGAGGTAGGAACGACGACGATATCAGAGATAACAGCGTGAATTACGAGAATAGAAATTTTTTGGTGCGGAGATCTTTTACTGTGTCGCGGAGTTTGGCGGCTTTTCCCGTCTCTCCGTGGCCAAATGGTCAGACGGTAAGGGCGGTGTGTAGGGTTTGGCAGGTCCTTCGACTGCGGCTCGCAAATGCGCGAGCCTTCGCTCAGGATGACGGTGTGGAGGGCGGGTTTGGGAATGAATGCGCTACTTGGACTTCATCGCTTCGTGGGATGTGTTGAACTTCTTGCCCCATTGTTCGGAGAGGTCTTTGAAGGTGGGATTGATGGTGCGGATGAGGGTTAGTTTCTTTTCACGACGCCAGCCTTTTAGTTGCTTTTCGCGGGCTATGGATCGGAGGATGGTTTCGTGCTGTTCGTAGTAGAGGAGGCGGGTGCAGTTGTAGGTTTTGGAGAAGCCTTCGAAGGTGCCATCTCTGTGTTGGTGGACGCGGATGTAGATGTCGCTGGTTACGCCGATGTAGAGGACGCCGGTGTCGCTGCCCATGATGTAGGTGTAGCCGGTTTTCATATTCTTCCCCTTGAGCTCGGTGGTTGAAAGGGTTGGACTGCTGTGGTCATGTTAGCGGTGTGGCGGGTCCTTCGGCTACGCGCTGCGCGCTTCGCTCAGGATGACGAGTTTTATTTGATACGGAAGAGAGCGGACCCGACGGCAAGGGCAACTGCAGCTGCAGTGATGTTAGCTGAAGAGGAATTCCTTGGTGCGGAGTTCTTTTACTGTGTCGCGGAGTTTGGCGGCTTTTTCGAATTCGAATTTCTTGGCGGCTTCGCGCATGTCGGATTCTAGTTTTCCGATGTAGATGTCTAGCTCGTGCTGGGTGGAGAAGTCGGGCATGCCTTCGGATTCGTCGGTGAGGTCGGCGTAGTCGGCGCGGAGGATGCCGGCGAGGCCCATTTCGAGGGGGCGGATGATGGATGTGGGCGTGATGCCGTTTTCGTCGTTGTAGGCGACTTGTTTTTCGCGGCGACGGTCGGTCTCGTCGATGGCGCGCTGCATGGATTCGGTCATCTTGTCGGCGTAGAGGATGGCGCGGCCTTCTACGTGGCGAGCGGCGCGGCCGATGGTTTGGATGAGGGAGCCCTGGGAGCGGAGGAAGCCTTCCTTGTCGGCGTCGAGGATGGCGACGAGGGAGACTTCGGGGAGATCGAGGCCTTCGCGGAGGAGGTTGATGCCGATGAGGACGTCGTACTCGCCTTTGCGGAGGTCGCGGAGTAGTTTAATGCGTTCGAGGGTTTCTATCTCGGAGTGCATGTAGCGGCAGCGAACACCTACTTCGGTGTAGTAGTTGGCTAAGTCCTCGGACATTCGTTTTGTAAGTGTAGTTACTAATACTCTTTGATTTAATTTGCAGCGGTCGCGAATTTCGGCTAGTAAGTCGTCAATTTGGCCTTTGACCGGGCGGATTTCTACTTGCGGATCGATCAGGCCGGTGGGGCGGATGATTTGTTCTACTACTACGCCGGCGGATTTGGTGAGTTCGTAGGGGCCGGGGGTGGCGGAGACGTAGATGATCTGGCCGGTGCGGGGATTCGAACTCGTCGAATTTGAGCGGGCGGTTGTCCATGGCAGAGGGGAGGCGGAAGCCGTAGTCGACGAGGTTCTGCTTGCGGCTGCGGTCGCCGTGCCACATGCCGTGGAGCTGAGGGACGGTGACGTGGGACTCGTCGATGAAGAGGAGGTAGTCGCGGGGGAAGTAGTCGAGCAGCGTGGGTGGGCGGTTCGCCGGGGAGGCGGCCGGAGAAGTGGCGCGAGTAGTTCTCGATGCCGTGGCAGTAGCCGACGGACTTGATCATTTCCAGGTCGAATCTAGTTCGCTGGTGAATTCGCTGGGATTCGACTAAGCGGCCTTGCTGTTCGAACTCCTTTTCCCACCATTCGAGCTCGGCGAGGATGGTGTCCATGGCAGTCTTCTTGCGCTCGGGCTGGACGACGTAGTGGGATTTGGGGTAGATGGGGAGGCGCGCGTACTTCTGGCTTGACGGTGCCGAAGAGTGGGTCGATTTGCGATAGAGCGTCGATTTCGTCGCCAAAGAGTTCGATGCGGTAGGCGTTTTCGTCGTAGGTGGGATAGACCTCGATGATGTCGCCGCGGACGCGAAAGGTGCCGCGGCGGAAGTCGACGTCGTTGCGGTCGTAGAGGATCTCGACCAGGCGGCGAGTGATGTCTTCGCGCTTGATCTTCTGGCCGCGCTCGAGCATGAGGAGCATGCCGTAGTAGGCTTCGGGCGAGCCGAGGCCGTAGATGCAGCTGACGGAGGAGACGATGATGGCGTCGCGGCGTTCGAATAAACTCCGCGTCGCGGAAAGCCTCAGCTTGTCTAACTCCTCGTTGATGGTGGCTTCTTTCTCGATGAAGAGGTCGCCGGGCGGGGATGTAGGCTTCAGGCTGGTAGTAGTCGTAGTAGGAGACGAAGTATTCGACGGCGTTGTTGGGGAAAAAGGTCTTGAACTCGTGGTAGAGCTGGGCGGCGAGGGTCTTGTTGTGCGCGAGGATGAGGGCGGGGCGCTGGACCTCTTCGATGATCTTGGCCATGGTGAAGGTCTTGCCGGAGCCGGTGACGCCGAGGAGGACCTGATCTTTCTCGCCGGCGTGAAGGCCGGAGACGAGTTCGCCGATGGCTCGGGGCTGGTCGCCCTGGGGCTTGTAGGTGGTGGATAGCTGGAAGTCCATCTTTACAGGATAGAACGATCGTGGGTGGGCAGTTCAGGGCAGCGGAATGCGATAGAGGTTGCGGCGCGTGTTCTCGCGGGTGTAGGCCGTAGATGGATGGGGTGATGGCCGATCCGACATTCCAGGGAACCGCGGCGATCGTCTTCACATTCGTCACATCCCGGATGTTTGCGATTCCGCCCGGCGGGACCCTGGGAAGGCCGGTGTCCTGCATCACCGGGACCGCGAAACTGCCCTCGTGAAAGTCCGGAAAGCTAACGTAGACAAATTTTCCGGGTGGTGTCCCAATCCAGCATGCAATGGGAGGGGTGCATAGCGTTACCGGCGGACCGCCATCGATCGCGAACGCCTTGAGCGAAGCCGGGTGCTCTTCGTCGGGGTCGGCTGTGGCGGCGGCAGCCCAGCGGCCATCCGGTGAGACGGCCGTGAATTCGAGAATATGGTCGGGGATGATCTTGTGCCGGCCGGTGCCGTCGGGCTTCATGCGGTAAAGGAAATTGGTGCCGCCTTCTATGGCGCGGAAGACGAGGTCTCCGCTGGGCAGGAAGAGCGGAGAGTCTTCAGAGGCGTTGGAGGAGATGCGCCGCGGGGATGAGCGATGGCTGGTCGGAGCAATCCACAGAGCGGAGTGGCCGGTCTGGTCGGTCATGACAAAGGCCACCTGTCTCCCATCGTTGGATACGGAGTAGTTTTTCGCGTTGAGAGAGCTGCTTTGCATGGAATAGCCGGGAAGGACCCTGTCGGTCTTTCCATTGCTGAGGTCCTTGACCCAGAGTTCTTCGCCATGGGTTTGGCCATTGGCCATGAGGAAGTAGAGACTGCGGCCATCCGAAGAAAAGGTGGGCCATAGACCGTCGCCTTCGGAGGAGACTTGATGGTCTCCGTCCTTGTCGTGCAGCCAGACGGTGTGGTCGGTTGTGCCTACGGAAGAGATGAGCGACTTGCCGTCGGGCGCCATCGCAATCCCTTCCTGCGAGGTTGGGCCGAAGGTCAGTTGTTCGGGTTCTCCATCGGGAAAGGGCCTGGCGCCAGAGGTGGAAGTCATCGGTCTTGGCGGCGAGATAGAGCCATTTCCCATCGGGCGACCACGCGCCGGCACGGCAGGAGCCGTTGGGAGGGCCGACGAGCTTAATCACGGTTGGGGCCTTGAAAGGGGACGACCCTGCACTGCACGATCTGCTCTTGCGTGTTCATCTCAACGACGAGCACCCATCGTCCGTCGGGCGAAAGGTAGGAATGATGGGCCATGCTGCGATTGCCGACCGGGTCATAGACGGTCGCGGCTATCTCCGCGGGATTCATCGGTCGTGACGACCACTAGATGCAGACCTACTTTGATCTCGGAGAAGAGGAGGCGCTTGCCTCCTTCGATCCAGCTGAGGGAGGAAGAGGTTGGGCAGCAGGGTACGAGGCTCGCCACCGAGAACCGGCACTTCCCAGGTGTCCCATGGATCGGTGGTGCTGTAGGCAATCTGCGAGTTATCGGGAGAAAACGACGGCGATAGCTTTGCCTGCGTGTCGTGGGTAAGCTGGACCGGCTCGCCTGCGGGAAGCACCTGGACGTAAATCTGCCCGAGCCCAATAAAGGAGTTGTTGCCGCCACGAATGAATGCGAGGAATTTCCCGTCGGAGGAGAGGGCGGGATAGACCGCCGAGTCGGTGAAAAAGGTCAGTTGTTCCCACTGCTGGCTTGTAGGAAGAGCGTGCGGAAAAGGCCGGCGAAAGAGAAATGCTGCCTGTCAGGAGCACAAGAACGATGAGTGCGGCCGAAGCGTAGTAGAAGCTTTTTCGCGGGCTTCGATTTTGACGGCGCGACGGGCGGGACCGGGCGTGCCTGTTCGGAAAGGACTGCGGGCTGGCCGATCCGGACGAGGGCAGCCGAGGTATCGAGTATTACCTCCTTCGCGGACTGGAAGCGCGAGTCGGGATCCTTTTCCAGGAGCCTGGTAACGATGTGCCCTACGGCAGGCGGGACCTCCAGGCGCAGCTCGCAGACCGGGGCCGGGGTCTGCTCTACGATGGCGTGCATGATCGCGAAGCTGGTCTCCCGATAAAAAGGTGCGCGGCTGGTGAGTGACTCGTAGAGCACGACGCCGAGGCTCCAGAGGTCGGTGCGGGGTATCTACGCTTTTGCCCTGTACCTGCTCGGGCGACATGTAGAGCGGGGTGCCTATGAAGGTGTCTCCCGTCATGGAGGGATCGGGAGTCCCCAGCTCGGCCAGCTTGGCGATGCCAAAGTCGAGTACCTTCACGTTGCCCCTGGCCGTGACCATGATGTTGGCGGGCTTCAGGTCGCGGTGAATGACGCCGAACTCATGGGCCTCTTCGAGCGCGCTTGCCACCTGCTGCGCGATCGCGACTGCTTCGGCGATGGGCAGCGAGCCCAGCTTTAGTTTGGCTGCGAGAGTCTGTCCGGAGATGCACTCCATAACGATGTAGTCGACGCCGTTCTCTTCGCCTACGTCGTAGACGGCTGCAATATTGGTTGTGGCTGAGACGCGCGAGGGCGAGCGCCTCTTTGCGGAACCTGTCGCGCGCCGCTTCGCCGAGGAACAGGTCCGGGGACAAGACTTTGATGGCGACGACCCGCTCGAGGCGTTCATCGCGCGCTTTGTAGACTGCGCCCATTCCGCCTGAGCCAAGGGGGGCGAGGGATGGTATAGCGGCCCAGCTTTCTACCGGCGGTCAGGTATGGATTGCCGAGGAGTGGGTCGGGCGAAGGGGGGTTGCCCGGCAACTGGTGCCAATGGAGAGGCGGTCAGGAAGTCTCCCAGGCGTTCATGATCGAGGAGCAGTTCCTCGACGTTGAGGCGCAACTCGACTGAGCCCCCACACGCCGTGTCCAGGTATGCGGACCGTTGTCCGGGCGGCAGATCAAGAGCGGCCCCGAAGATCTCTTCCGCTGATTCCTGTTGGTTGGTCATCGCTCCTGCCTGTTTGCTTGTCAGTGAGGCAACTGTGGCGGGCCCGACAGGGAAATCGTTTGTTTGCCCATGATACCTGCACATTGAATCTATGGCGCGAAGGGAGAGTTGTGGTGCGGTCTTGGTCTTTGGAGCTGTTAATCGAGCCGGTTCTGTTAGCGGCGCGAGGAAAAGTCCGCGCTGTACAGCTTTACACTCGGCTTCTGGCTGACGAGTGGACGGCGATGGACAAGCGGTGGGAGTTGCGATGAAGGCTTTGGTGTTTGCTGTCTGGGTAGGGCTTGCGTCTGGCAGTCTGCGTGCGCAGACGCCTGTGTGGCAGCCGTCGGCGGGGCATGTGCAGGTGGCGATCTGGCCGGGGAAGGTACCGGATGCGCAGCCCGTGGTGGGGCCTGAGGGGATGGAGATCTCTGGGCCGACGGAGCTGATTGGCGGCAAGCGATCAACGGCGATCCGCAACGTCTCGCGGCCTACGATGACGGTCTACTCGCCGACAGGGAAGAATACGGGCGCGGCGATGGTTGTCTTCCCTGGCGGGGGATACTCAATTCTGGCAATCGATCTTGAAGGGACGGAGGTATGCGACTGGCTGACGTCGCGAGGGATTACATGCGTGCTGCTGAAGTACCGAGTGCCGGATTCAGGGCCGGCTTACCATGAGGACTGCCACTGCAACATTCATCCGAAGGCGCCCACGGCGCTGGAAGACGCACAAAGGACGGTAGGGTTGGTGCGCTTCCACGCAGCGGAGTGGCACATCGATCCGCACAAGATCGGGGTGCTGGGGGTTTTCGGCGGGTGGGCACCTGGTGGCCAACATCAGCACGCACTTCACGAAGCGTGCCTACGCAGCCGTGGATGAGGCGATGAAGTGAGTTGCCGTCCGGATTTTGCGGTGGCGGTTTATCCGGGGCACATGCTGGAAAACACGACGAAAGAATTGAGCTGAATCCCGAGATTCCTGTTACCGCAAAGACCCTCCTACGTTTTTGCTGCAGGCGGAGGATGACAACGTGGACGGTGTAAAGCAATCGCTGGTCTATTACATTGGGCTGAAGAAGGCTGGCGTTCCGGTGGAGATGCATCTCTATGCGCAGGGTGGGCATGCGTTTGGGCTGCGTCGCACGAAGTTTCCGGTGACGGGGTGGCCGCGGCTGGTGGAGACGTGGCTGGGGCGATTGGGATGATCCCGGAGTAGGGATTGGGTTGCTGGCTTAGATGCGTGTGAAGCGGAGCGCCAGGGAGGGCTTTGCGGGCAGGCGCAGCGTTGCTTTGCCATGGTGGGTTCCGGGCAGGGCTGAGATGGTCATCTCCCACGGGTCGATCAGCTCGGCTTTGTAGCTGGCGGCTTCGGGCAGGGGGAAGGTGTATTGGATAGGCTGATGTTGATCGAGGTAGTAGAGGATTGCTGCTGCGGGGGCCTTGGCGTCGTTGCTGCTGAGGCTGGACGCGTTGAGATAGTAGGGGTCGGCGGGGGCTTCGAGTCCGGTGGTGGTGGTGGATTCGAGGAGCTTGCGCAAGAAGGCGATGCGTGTGGGACTGGTGCCGGACAGCTTGCCGCCGTTCGACCACCAAATCTTGTCGTCTTCGGACTCGGCTGCATCGGGTGGTTGAGGAAGGTCTCGCCGTGGGTGGCGTAGCAGCCGGAGATGGTGGCGAGCCAGAAGCGCCGCGTCATCTCCCGGCCGGAGAGGTTTCCCCAGCGGCGCGGGAGGTCGCCTTCGTATTGAATCTCGTCGAAGCAGATGGGCTTGTTCCAGTCGGCGAGCCACGCAGAGGATGAGGCGAAGTCGTAGTTTTGCAGGCTGGCGTGGGTGACGGCTGGCGAGCCGTAGTCGTACATGTTTTGGAGTAGTGGATGGAGCGGAGATGCTGGTATGGATCGGCCTGCTGAACCAGGTGGAGGAGGTGGGTGAAGTCGGCGGTCGACTTAGCCTTCATCAGGTCGAATTCGTTGGCGAGCGACCACCAGATGTTGGAATAGGCGGCCAGACGAGCTACGACGTAGCGGGCGTAGCGGGGCGTCGGTCTCTGTATCGAGGGTGGCGTAGCCCCAGCGGTCGTAGGGGTGGAAGAGGATGAGGTCGGCCTGGATGCCGAGGCCGCGGAGCTGGGCGATGCGCAGCTCCAGGTGCTGGAAGAACGCGGGATCGAGCGGGTGGTATCGCCGGGGCGGAGGAGCGGCGTGCCGGCGGGGCGCGGGAAAGGGTAAAACTGGGGCTCGTTGTGGTTGTACTCGTAGGACTTGGGAAAGGACGCACATACGCACTTTGTTGAATGGGGACTGGTGAGGGTGTCGAGCGTCATCTGCTCGTAGGGCGCTCCTTGATGCACCCATGCGTAGCAGGTGGTGCCGAAGGGGAAGAACGGATGGCCGTCGGCGTGGGCGAAGTGGTGGGTGCGGGCGACGCGGACGGGGCCGTGCTCTTCGGGGCGCGGCGCGATGCTGGTGAAGGCGCCGGTGTGGTTATCAAGGGATGGGGTGTTGCTGGATGTCTTGTAGCTCCATTGGCCCTGGGTGTCGGGC
>CBDDBI010000002.1:0-24412 GCA_965225725.1 uncultured Granulicella sp. | reverse complement strand
AGCAACTACGCGTAGATGCCGCGCTGCTTTGTCGTGTAGGCGACGCGGTCGATGGCGAGCATGTAGGCGGCGATGCGGTTGTTTACCGAGTGCGCTGTGGCGTAGTGGACCACGTCGTCAAAGCTGGCTGACATGATCGCGTCCAGCCTGCTGTTCACTTCGGATTCCGTCCAGAAGTAGCCCATGCGGTCCTGCACCCATTCGAAGTAGCTGGTGGTAACGCCGCCGGCGTTGGCGAGGATGTCGGGGATGACGAAGACGCCCTTCTCCGCGAGGATGTCGTCGGCGACAACGGTTGTGGGACCGTTGGCGCCTTCGCAGAGAATGCGGCACTGCAAACGGGCTGCGTTGCGGCTGGTGATTACGTTCTCGGTGGCGGCGGGGATGAGGATTTCGCACTCGCGCGTGAGCAGCTCGTCTTTATCCGCCGACTCGGCGCCGCTGAATCCGTTGATGGTCCCGGCACGCTTGCGGTGCGAGATGAGACGATGGTATGTCGAGGCCGTTCGCGTTGTAAATCGCGCCGTCGTACTCGGTGATGCCGGTAATCGTATAGCGCTTTTCGTGGAGGCAGCTTGGCAGCGTTCGAGCCGACGTTGCCGAAGCCCTGGATAATGACGCGGCAGCCTTCAACAGGCATGTTCAGATACTTCAGCGCGCTATCGCAGACGACGGAGATGCCTCGGCCTGTCGCCTCACGGCGGCCGCGCGACCCGCCGATGTTGACGGGTTTGCCGGTGACGACCGCGGTTACGGTCTGGCGCATGTGCATGGAGAAGGTGTCCATGATCCAGGCCATGGTCTGCTCGTCGGTGCCCATGTCTGGCGCGGGAACGTCCTTCTCGGGGCCAATGAACTCGACGAGTTCGGCGGTGTAGCGGCGGGTCATGCGCTCGAGCTCGCCCTGCGACATCTTGCGCGGGTCGCAGATGACCCCGCCCTTGGCTCCGCCGAACGGGATGTTGACCACGGCGCACTTCCACGTCATCCAGGAGGCGAGAGCGCGCACCTCGTCGAGCGACACATCCGGCGAATAGCGGATGCCGCCCTTGGCGGGGCCGCGCGCGATGGAGTGCTGGACGCGGTAGCCGGTGAAGACTTCGATGGAGCCGTCGTCCATGCCCACGGGAATGTGGACGATGATCTCGCGCTGCGGGTACCGGAGCACCTTCCAGATGCCCTCGTCGAGGTTAAGTTTCTTCGCGGCAAAGTCAAAGCGTGCCGCCTGTGCTTCCCAAGGATTCGTCTCCTGCTCAAGCGTCATGGGTTGAGCAGCAGCGTTCAGTACGGACATGGTGTTTCCCTTCTCTTTCGTCTTGGCTGTTGGTGGTACCAGCGATTCCACGGTGATGGTTTTGTTCGACATTGCAGGTTTGTTCCCACAGTGTTTTTGAGGTTCAGCGCCTGAGCGTCAGGGCGCAAGCGCTGATGATTCAATCGTTGGCCGGCGTGGTTGATTTGCCGGCGCGTCCCGAAGTATAGGCTTTGCAGCAAACGGGGGGCAAACCGCCGGCCCACCTTTGGTAACCCTTTGGCGTGCCCAATTTGGGTTGCATCTCTGCGGCTTTGGTGCGCCCGTCTTGCTCCTCGTCTGATGCGGTACTGTAGCCCTTCCATGCGCAATTTATGATGAACAAGCCATGGCGAACGTTACACAAGCACGGTCAGCCGTTCCCTCCGCCCGCGAGTTCAACGCGCTCTCCAAAGTACATACGCTGGTGCCGGTATATCGGACGGTTACGGCAGACCTGGAGACGCCGGTCTCGGCTTTCCTGCGTATTGCAGCCGACGCCCCCGAGGCCTTTCTCCTGGAATCAGTGGAGGGCGGGGAACGCGTCGGCCGCTACACCTTTATCGGCATCGAGCCATATAAGAAGATGGTCTCGCGCGGGACTTCCATCGTCGTGGAAGAAGGCGCCGGCTCGAAAAGGCGCAGCAGCCGCAGCTTCGAGGGCGACATCTTCGAGGAGCTGAAGGCTGCGCTCAGCGGGCACACCCCCGCTCGTTTGCCAGGACTGCCTCCATTCACCGCCGGCGCCGTGGGCTTCTTCGCTTACGACGTCGTCCGCCAGATTGAGAGACTGCCTTCGCTGGCGAAGGACGAGCTCGGCGTTCCCGACGCCTGCCTGATGTTCTTCGATCAGGTGATCGCCTTCGACCACGTGAAAAAGGAGATTCACCTGATGGTTACCGCCGACCTGACGCGCCAGCCGGGCGAGGGTGCGTATGAACGGTCGGTAAAACGGCTGAACAAGCTCGAAAAGCGGCTGTCGGCGGCGCTGCCGAAGCTCCGGCGCAGGCACATTGCCGAGAAGCTGAGGATCGTCTCGCGCACACCGAAGGCGGCCTTCCTGAAGGCGGTCGCGAAGACGAAGGAGTATGTTGCCTCAGGCGATGTATTTCAGTGCGTGCTATCGCAGCGCTTCGATTGCGAGCCCGGCGTCGATGCGTTCGACATCTACCGTGCGCTGCGCATCGTGAACCCCTCTCCGTACATGTACTTCCTGCGCTTCGGCATGGAGTCTGCGGCAGCCGCGAAGAAGCCGGGCGCGAAGACAAAGCCCGGCGTGGCCCACATCGTTGGCTCGTCGCCGGAGCTGCTGGTGCGTGTGCACGGCCGGGACGTTGAGTATCGACCCATCGCCGGGACCCGGCCCCGCAGCTCCGATGAGGCGGAAGATCGCGCCCTCGAGGCCGGGCTTCGCGCGGATGAGAAGGAGGTAGCCGAACACATTATGCTGGTCGATCTCGGTAGGAACGATGTCGGCCGGGTGAGCGAGTTCGGCAGCGTCAAGGTGAAGGACCTGATGTTCGTTGAGCGCTACAGTCATGTGATGCATCTGGTGAGCGCGGTTGAAGGAAAGCTGAAGAAAGAGCTTGCGCCGATCGACGCGTTCAAGGCGTGCTTCCCGGCGGGCACGCTGAGCGGCGCACCGAAGATCCGGGCGATGGAGATTATCGAGGAACTTGAACCCGCCCGCCGCGGCGTCTATGGCGGCAGCATCCTTTATGCCGACTTCAACGGTAACCTCGACTCCTGCATCGCCATCCGCACGCTCTTCATGAACGGCAAGCAGGGCCATATTCAGGCGGGAGCCGGCATCGTAGCCGACTCCATTGCGGAGAACGAGTTTGCGGAGTGCGGCAATAAGGCGCGCGCCGTTGTGCGAGCCATCGAGCGCGCCAGAATCGGCTGAGCGCGAATGGTTCAAAGCATTCTTTGTAATTACCGATGCTGTACAACCGGGTCACGAGATTGCGGTTAAGTTTATTTCACACATAACTTATCTGCTTCTGTTTACCTCTCGGAAGCAGGCAGAGCCCGCATGTGCAGACCCTCTATTTTCCAGTGCATCGTAGCGGTGAGAAGGGCGAAGTCTTCGTCCTGCTCGACCAAGGCACGATCCACCGAATAACAACGGCATCCATCTCAGGAGACTCAATTATGGCAACAACACGTTTCGAGACTACGATCCAGGCGATCAAACAGGGAGCAAAAGCCCTTACCGTGGAGAAGGCGGTCAGCAATATCGAGGGCTGGGAGGAATATCTTTCAAAGCATGACCACGACGGAGTGAAACGTGTCGTGGCCGACCTCGGCAAGCTCAAGAAATTACTCCATGCAAACGAGCTTGACGGCGAGGCGATCAAGACGCTTCTCCAGAAGCTGGGCAAGGAGACGACGGCCGTCGCCGGCGACGAAACCACCGCAAGTGCTGGCCACATCAAGGAACTTGGACAGGCTCTCACAAACGCTGCCTGACGCAGTTTCAGGGCATCCCAAAGGAGGCGAGAAGACCGAATGGTTTCTCGCCTCCTTTTCTTTTCAAATCAACCCTTCACAATTTCGCTCAGTGCTGTGACCGTCTTTTCGAGCGACGCAGAGTCCTCAACATGAAAGCCGGTCTGGCTGCGGTCAATCTGACGCAGCAGCCCGTTGAGCACCTTACCCGGCCCCAGCTCGACGAAGTGCGTCGCGCCCTGCGTGATGAGAAGCTGTACACACTCTACCCAGCGCACCGCCCCGGTGACCTGGCGCACCAGGCAATCGCGGGCATCCGCATCACGCTTGATCATGCGTGCATCCACATTGCAGGCGATCGCATAGTTGGAGTCGTGAAAAGCAACGCCTTCAAGATGGACCATGAGCAGGCGCTGCGCCGGAGCCATCAGCGCGCAGTGGAAGGGCGCGCTCACCTTCAGCATCACGGTCCGCTTTGCACCCGCCTGCTTGCACAACTCCGCGGCTCGTTCGACCGCGGCCACGTTGCCGGAGATCACAGTCTGGTCGGGGGCGTTCATGTTGGCCGGCGCTACCACCTGGCTGTTGGGAGACTCGGCGTGGGCAATGGGGTCGGCAGGATTGGCTGCGGCGGGCAGCGTGAGTTCATCGGCCGCCCGGACACAGCAATCGTTGATGACCGGCTCCGGCAGGCCGAGGATCGCCGCCATCGCGCCCTTGCCGGCGGGGACCGCCTCCTGCATGTACTTGCCGCGCTTGTGTACGGTGCGGACTGCATCGGCGAAGCTGACGGTTCCCGCCGCAACATGGGCGCTGTACTCACCGAGCGAGTGCCCGGCGGCAAAGGCTGGGACGAGCCCGTGCTCGGCAAGCAGCGGCGTCACCACACGCTCCGCAGCCACCGACACCGTAAGGATGGCCGGCTGGGTGTTCTCGGTAAGATTTAGTTGCTCCGTCGGACCATCAAAGCATAGCTTCGAGATCGGGAAGCCCAGGGCCTCGTCGGCCTCGTCGAATACTGCGCGGGCAGTGGGAAATCTTTCGTACAGATCGCGGCCCATGCCTGCAGTCTGCGAGCCCTGGCCAGGGAAGAGGTAGGCCAATTTGATCGCGCTCATCGTGGATGATGATACAGGCAGCGAGCCAGAGATTGCGACTGGCGGTCAGCGCCTGCGGCCGTCCGAAGGTTTGAAGTGCTCGCCCCCGCCGAAGTGCTGGCTCCGCCTAGACGCCGATGCCCGCGTCGATGTCGTAGGCGCGGTCGCCCGCATGGGCGTAGTTGTCATAAGGAGTGCGGCGGTTGAACTTATAGCGCTGACGGATCTCGTTGCCGACGACCAGACCCAGTGCCACGGCTCCAAGACCGGCAGAGACCCACCCTACCGTCCGGAACATCGTCGACTCTTTTTCGAAAGGAAGGGTGAGGTTCACGGGTCCAGTCTTTCTGCCGCGTGCACAGCGGGTGAAGGGGTGTTTCATTCCAAGGATCATAGCGCAGCCCGATTCCTCTTTGAAAGCAGGTTTGTAGTCAGATTCATCTCTGGTTAACTCTCATCGACAATCCTGCGCCCGATGAAGAGTGCCTCTATCATCCAACGCGTTTCATCCGCGTTCAATACAAATAACGGATACATGCTTGAAGTTGGATGGCGCAATGACCCAAACAGGGAATCAATTGACATCCACACGCTGAAAGCCCAATGAAAAAAGCAGCACCGTAACGGTGGCGCGAGCGTTCTTCCGGGCCGCGTCAAGAATTCCGTCCGAAAGCGCAGCCTGCTGCAGCTGCTGCTGCGCTTTGGCGCGCGTATCGGATTCGAGATTCTGATCCGCGGGCACGAGAAGGCCGGTCGAGCGCGTGTAGACCCGGGTGTGATCGTTGTCGAGTGTCGTGACGAAGAGCTGCGAGGCTGGCAGCGTGACATGGATGCCCTGGTCTCCTGCCTCGCCGTCGATCTTGACGTCCTCCGGCTTCAATTGAGAAAGATCGATTCCCGCGATGGACTGCCCATGAACAATCAACAGCAACTTGTCTCCGGCCAGCACATCCGGCAGCACAGGGCTGGATTTATCGCCTTCGACAACGGTATTGAGAGAGTAGACGACAGTCTCCAGCCGGCTCAGCTTCTGAATCTTTTCGACTACCGCCGGCACCGAGGTGTCGATCGTGGTGTGGCGGCCATCGATCAGCGAGGCGATCTTCGCCATCGGCCCGCTCGTCGCATGACGAATGAAGAGCGCCAGCGCCAGAGCGCCCAGCAACAGGGCAAACAGGAAGGCGAAGAACCCTCCCGAGGAACTGCGGCCGGAGCTATACTGTGTCGTCATACCCGAACGAGGTACTTCAAGTCTTGCCTCTTGGTCTCAGCTTACTTGAGGTATGTCTCGAACTGATACAGGATGCGGTTGAACAGTTCGTCTCGAGACGGCTTTCCGCTGATGGAATGGGTCTTGCGCGGAAAGAACTGCACGTCGTAGGGGATCCCGGCCGTAATCAACGGCTGGATGAACTGGATGGTGTTGCTGATGTGGACGTTGTCGTCCCCTGTGCCGTGCGCGATCAGCACGCGACCCTTGAGCTTTGCCGCGCTGGTTACATCCGCCTGAGCCGTGTAGATGTCAGGCAGCGCGGAGGGAAGGCCAAGATAGCGCTCGGTGTAAATCGAGTCATAGTTGCGGAAGTCTGTTACCGGCGCCACGGCTACGCCTGCCTTGATCCGGTCCGTGTGCGTCATTGCGTAGAGGGTAAAGGTGCCCCCCCAGCTCCAGCCCCACCAGCCGATGCGCTTGGGGTCGAGTTGCGGATACTTCGCAAGCGCCTGGTCGAGCGCGGCCATCTGGTCGGAGAACTGCACCGGCCCGAAGTTGCGGTAGGCCGCTTGCTGGAAGTCGCGGCCACGGCCGCCCATGCCGCGGTTGTCCAGGTTTAGTACCGCGAACCCATGCTGTGCCAGCACTTCGCTAAAGAGCCGGCTTCCGCTCCACACGTTGCGTACGCTGGCTGTCGGTAGCGGGCCGCCATATGGATTCAGGATCAGTGGCGTACTCGCCGGCGCCGCCTTCGAAGGCATGAAGAGATATCCGTAGAGCGGTGTCTTGCCGTCAGCGGCGAGCAGCGTCACCGGTCCCTCGGTAACTCCATCGGCCGATGCGATAGGCGTCGACTTCCAGAACACCGGGCAATCCGCATCCGGCGTGACCGGGCACAGGCTCACCACCGGGGGCGTCGTTGCGGTGCTGTACTCGTCGCTGAAGTGCTGCCCATCGGGAGATAAGAGGAGGTGATGGACTCCCTTGCCGCTTGTCATCTTGGTTTTGCCGGTGCCGTCCAGCTGGACCGACCACAGATTATTCTCGAGCGGCGTTCCCTCGTTCGAGGTGAAGAAGAGCGTATCCGATTTCGCGTCGAATCCGGCGATGCCTTCGATCTCGTAGTCACCGGAGGTCAGCTGGCCGGAAAGCTTCGCCTCCGCATCCATTGGGCGTTTCTCCTCGAACTGGTAGAGGTAAAGGTGCGTGTGCCCATCGCGCCAGCTGCTGGCGATAAAGCGGCCGTGCGGTAGAAAGGTAACATCGTAATTTTCGTCGAGATACTTGTCGTCGGTGTTGCTGTAGACCAGGCGCGACTTGCCGGTGTGCGCGTTGGCGAAGTACAGATTCTCGTGCGTGTTGTCCCGGGTCAGGACCTCGATGTAAACCGTCTCGGAATCGACCCAGCCAAAGCGCGGAATTGAATCATTGTTCGCACTGAACGGCACCTCGAGGAAGACAGTCCGGCCGCCCTTCGCCGGAACCACGCCCACCCGCACCGCCGGGTTCGGGTCGCCCGGCTGCGGATAGCGCTGCATGTCGACGGTTGCGTGGGTGGGAATCCAATCGGCAATGGGAAACTGCGGCACCTTCGCTTCGTCCGCTTCCAGGTACGCGATCGACGCCGAGTCCGGCGACCAGAAGTAGTTGCTGCGTACGTCGAGCTCCTCCAGATAGATCCAGTCCACCTCGCCGTTCAGCATCGCATCGCTGCCGTTCGCGGTGAGTGCAGTCTCCTTCGCTTTTGCCGCATTCGCCACAGGATGCACGTAGAGGTTATGTCCCCTCAGGTAGGAAACCAGCTTCGCGTCAGGTGAGAACTTCGCGTCCGCGCCCGACCCTTGGCCGGTGTCGACGATCATCGTGCCGGTGCCATCGGCTATCGAGTAGAGCCACAGCCGCCCACCCTTGTCGAGCAGCAGGTGCTTCGAGTCGTCCGCCCAGAGAAAGCTCGACATGTGGTACCGGTCGCGGTGGTCCTTGTCCTTCTCGTTGATGCTGTCGGAAGTGAGCGCCGCAAGCTGAGCGCGGGAGGCGAGGACACTTGCCTTGCCGGTCTCCGCGTCGATCTCAACAATATCGCCGGCCTCGCCGGAAATGCTGGAGTCAGTTGCCGTGAAAGTAAGTCGCTTGCCGTCCGGGCTCCAACTGCCGCCTTGCGGCGCTGTGCCGGTGGGGTTGCTGTTGGCAAACTCGACCGTCCGGCGGCCGGGAGTTTGTGCGGGAGAGTGGATCAGTATGCAAGAAACAAGGGCAACGGAAGCAAACTTAGGGAAAAAGCTCATATATCGCATGTTTGTTTGAGTCTATAAGTAGAGACGAACAAAAAGCTTTTATAGCTTGAAAAGCGGGGCCAGCCATAAATATGGTAGGCTGTCGCCATGAGAACGACGATTGACATACCAGACCCGGTCTACCGCGATCTTAAGAGCCGGGCGGCGCTTGAGGGGCTTTCGGTGAAGGAACTTGTCTTGCGTTGTGTCACACGCTCGCAAAAGGAGAGCGTTGCACCTCCTAAAAGGCTAAAGTTTCCCGCGATCAAGGCCAGCAATCCTGGCTCTTTGAAACTTGGGCCGGAGGGTGTCTACGAATACATTCCTTTTCCCTGACGTGAATGTCTGGCTGGCGCTTGCCCATGGTGTACATCCGCACCACCGCACGGCTATTACTTGGGGCGAATCACTGGATCCGCAGTCCAGATTCTTTTTTTGCCGCTTGTCACAGATTTCGCTTCTGCGATTGTTGACCAACAAAAGCGTGATGGGCATAGATGTCGTCACGCAGGCCGATGCCTGGCGTATCTATGATCTCTTCTATGAAAACGGCAGGACCTTCTTTGCCGAGGAGCCCAGATCGATTGAGATGCTGTTCCGCGCCAGGACCACAAAACAAGAGATTTCAACGAGAGAATGGGCAGACGCATACTTGACCGCCTTCGCCGAAGCCGCAGACCTGCAGTTCGTCACCTTCGACAGGTCTTTGGCAGCAAGAGTAAAGGGCTCGATTCTGCTCTAGACCTCAAGCCTTTGCGGCAGCTACCGCCACATGAGGCGTGTGTCCCATTGTAATCAGCGGTTTGCGGTTCCGGTAAGCGGCTGCCACAAATTCGCGGAACAGTGGGTGCGGTTCGAGCGGCTTCGACTTGAACTCCGGGTGGAACTGGCATCCCAGAAAGAACGGGTGTCCCGGAATCTCGACGATCTCGACGTAGGTCGCATCCGGCGTCGTGCCAGTCAGACGAAGTCCGGCACCGATCAGAAGCGCTTCGTATTCGCGATTGAACTCATACCGGTGGCGATGACGCTCGGAGATTTCCGTCGTTCCGTAGGCCTTCGCGGCAAGCGAGTCCGGCTCCATGATGCACGTCCAGGCGCCCAGACGCATGGTCCCGCCCATCTCTTCAACTCCCGTCAACTCACGCAGTTTGTAGATGATGCGGTGCGGAGTCGCAGGATCGAACTCGCCCGAGTTGGCCTGCGTCAGCCCGCAGACGTTCCGCGCATATTCGATACATGCCGTCTGCATGCCGAGGCAGATACCGAAGTAGGGCACCTGGCTTTCGCGCGCGTAGCGGATCGCGTTCAGCATGCCTTCAATGCCGCGCTTGCCAAAGCCTCCCGGAACCAGGATGCCGTCGAAGCCCTCAAGCTGTGACTCATACGCGCGGGTCGGCTTGCCGTCCTGGTCTTTGGTCTCCAAGCCCTCCGCCTCGATCCACGTTACTTTAAGCTTCAAATTTTGCGAGAGCGCTCCGTGCACCAGCGCCTCTTTCAGCGACTTGTAGCTGTCTTCGTATTCGACATACTTGCCGACAATGCCGATCGTGACCTCGTCCATGGGGTTGTAAGCGCGATGAACGATGTCCTTCCATTTGCTCAGATCCTGTGCCTTGGCCTCGATCCTAAGGTATTTGAGAGCCAGCGCATCCACGCCTTCATTGGCAAACGTCAGAGGAACCTCGTAGATGCTGTCCACATCCCGCGCCGCAATCACCGCCGGCTCTTCCACATTGCAAAAGAGCGCAATCTTCGCCCGCATCTCACGCGGAACCGGCCTGTCCGACCGGCAGAGCAGTATGTCCGGCTGGATTCCGATCGACAGCATCTCCTTCACCGAGTGCTGCGTCGGCTTGGTCTTCAACTCCTGGGCCGCCGCAATCCACGGAATCAGCGTGACATGCACGAAGCAGGTGTTTTCGCGGCCTAAGTCCTGCCGCATCTGCCTGATGGCCTCAAGGAACGGTAGCGACTCGATGTCGCCCACGGTGCCGCCAATCTCAACGATAGCGACTTCGCAATCCGCGCCGATCTTCCGCATCGCGTTCTTGATTTCGTTCGTCACGTGCGGAATCACCTGGACGGTCTTCCCCAGATAATCGCCGCGGCGTTCTTTCGTGATGATCTGCTCGTAGATCCGGCCTGTGGTCAGGTTGTTGTCGCGGGTCAGCTTCGCGTGGGTAAAGCGTTCGTAATGACCAAGATCGAGATCCGTCTCCGCGCCGTCGTCGGTCACGAATACCTCGCCGTGCTGGAAAGGGGACATGGTTCCAGGGTCGACGTTCAGGTACGGGTCAAACTTCATCAGGTTGACCTTGATCCCGCGGGCCTCCAGCAGGCAGCCGATCGAGGCTGCGGCCAGTCCCTTGCCGAGTGAAGACACGACTCCGCCCGTTACAAAGATGTACTTTGCAGACATTTTTGCGACCTCTTGATTTTCAGGAAAGTTTTGTGCGGTGTGGGCACGTTTAAGTATCGCAGGGTGGCGATGAGTGCGCAACGAGGAAAAGCCGTGCCGCGTCGCGAGCTTTACCCGGCAGCAACTTTCACTTGCCAATACAGAATTGATCCACAAGTGTTGCTCCAACGGCGTATGCTTTCGAGTACCAGATTCGGGGGTAACTTTCTTGGCTCCTCTAAACCAAATAAGCCACGGGCCAACTTTTCAGCAGGGTCTCCTGCTGGGGATCGACAAACTCGCCAGCCGCACCAGATCGAAGGCGGTCGCCCCTGGCCTGCCACCCCATCTGGTGACCGGTCTTCGCGGCGAGGAAGAGGCACTCTTTAACCTGCGCCAGCGCGGTTACGTCATCGTTGCGCGGCAATGGAGGACGCCCCGGCTCCCCGGCGATGTCGACCTTATCGGTTGGGACGGCGATACGCTGTGTTTCATCGAAGTGAAGACACGGACCGGCCGGGACATCGTTCCCGCGGAGTTCGCCGTCGACGAGCATAAACAGGAATTGCTCTGCCGGCTCGCGTACGTCTTCCTGAAACGCTTCCCGGAGCCCACCCGGCGACAGGTCCGCTGCCGCTTCGATATCGTCTCGGTCTATCTCCCGACACCCGATGCCGAACCGAGCAGCCGCATCGAAATCCAGCTGTTTCCTGCGGCGTTCGGCCTCCATTAGATGGATTGGCGAGATACCCGCATGCCTCATCCGCATTGAGATTCTGAACGGAAAACGAGTTAGTCCGAGCAGGTGTCTAATACAGCTGAGGACATTAAGATGACTCTGCTGAATGCACCTGCATACGACAGCGATAAAGAAGAACTCAAGCGCAAAGTGCTGATTGGTGGCGGAGTATTTCTGCTATTGGCAATTATTCTGGCGCTCGCCGGATACGTTTTAGGTCATGGCTGGTTCTTCTCAAACCTGCCTGTCGAACACAAGGTCAAGGTATTCCTGACCACGGTGCAGGAAGGCGACTACCCCAAAGCTTATGGAATCTGGATGAACGACCCGAAGTGGAATGAGCACCCGCAAAAGTACGACTACACGCTGAAGCGTTTCACCGAGGACTGGACCACGGCAAGCGACTGGGGCGGCCCTGTGAAGTCGTTTCACGTTGATGTGTCGAAGCGGGACGCGACCGGCGTGGTCGTAGCAGCGACGATTAACGACAAAAAGAGGTTTTTCATCAAGCGTGAAAGCAAAGACGGCACATTCGACTACTTCCCGAACGAACTCCAATACTGACTCAGCCCAGCATTCATTCCTGCAGCCCTCGACAATGCTTTACGCGGCCGGGCTCCGCTTGATCGCGTAAGTCAGAGCATCGAAGCACTCCTGGTCCAGTTTTGCAGGGATATCCTTCGTCATGATCGCTGTGATCTGACCGAAGTCGAGGCTTTCGCGATACGGCCGTTCTTCGGAAAGCGCGGCGTATACGTCGGCCACTGCAATGATGCGCGCCTCCAGGCTAAGGTCGGTGCCATCCAGCCGATACGGATACCCGGTCCCGTCGAGCTTCTCGTGATGCGCCCCGGCGATCAAGGCCATCTCGCGGAACGCCGGAACGCGATTCAGTATCTGTTGGGTCAGAGCGGGATGCTCTTTCACCACGAGGAACTCTTCAGCGGTCAGCTTCCCCGGCTTATCCAGAATGGAGTTCGGAACCCGCAGCTTGCCAATGTCGTGGAGCAATGCGGCGCGGCGGACTACCTTCGTCCGCTCTTCCGAAAGACCCAGGGACTTGGCAATGTTGATGGTTGCTTCAGCAACTCCCATGGAGTGGCGGAAGGTGAAAGGCGACTTTGCATCGACCACGTCCGAAAACGCCTCGCAGATGTCGTCGATCTGGTGCGGCCCAAGGTAGAGGCTCTGGCCAGGCTCCATCGCGAGAACCACATCGCGGGTCATCCCTTCACGGGTGCTCGCCAGGGCATCCGTCCATAGTGTCTGCCTGACATGCAGAGAACAGGCAATGCGCACCAGCTCCGGATCGAACCACTTGCCGCTGCGCTCTTCCAACACCGTGATTGCGTTATACGGCGTCGTCTCCGACGCAAAGACGTCCAGGTGCTGGGCAATGGCGCAGATGCGCGCCAGAAGCGGAATCTCCGCGCCGCGCAGCCGCTGGGGATAGCCGCTTCCGTTCCAGTGTTCGTCAAGGCTGCGGACCGCGGACGCCGTGGCGTCGCTCAAACCGATCTTCTTCACGATGCTGGCGCCGCGATCGCACCGTAGTGTGATCATCTCCTCGTTATTCTTATGCTGCGTCATGCCGATCTGCGCGATGCGCGCCACGCGCTCCAGCGCATTGCCGTCAGGCAGCACGGTGTTCCACATCAGCTTTAGCGTAGACATGCTGGGGTTGTGGGGCTTTGTCCAATCCTCCAGCTTCACCCCGGCCTTGATCGCGCGGTCGTCGCCGCCGCCGACGATCTGGCACATGCGCGCCGAGTTGCTGCTGCACCCGATGTCCTTCAGCAGCAGTGCATAGTAGAGGTCGCGCATCTCCTCCATGCTGAGTCGCGCCTCCACCGCGATGCGCATGCCGAGAACGCAGCTTCGCAGTGCGTGGCCGGGCACCGCTCCCTCCGTCAGATCGAGCGCGAACGAGAGCGCCGAGATGATCTCCGGCATCTTGATGTAGCAGTCTGCGTTGAATTCGCCAGGACCTGCCTGAAGCATCGTAGTGTGAGGATTAACGGAAGCGATCACAAGTTCTCCTAATTCGGCCATAACGGGAATTATCGGCACGAACGTGCTTAGGATCAGAGTTCCAGAACGCAAGCCATGGGAATTGCTGGTGGGCCCACCAGGACTTGAACCTGGAACCAGCGGATTATGAGTCCGATGCTCTAACCAATTGAGCTATAGGCCCCAACGTGATTCTACAGTGTGTTGAGGCGCCGATTCCTTAGCTTGACGGTACAGGAGCCAAACCGGAAAGAGTCCAATAACTTGTACAACTTTGGCGCCATCAACAGCGCCTGCGAACAAATCAGCTGCTGATTGGCAGATGCATGGATAGGTTTGAAGAGAACCGTTCAGATTCTCAGCTAGCAGTCTGCGAAGAACTTTATAGGCGAGAAAGGGATTTCGCTTTCTAGTCTAAGAGCTACTTATCTCCGACTGATCCCGGCGTCACATTGGCATCTTCCGGAGCCGATGGGTTCAGGTGACCACGGGCATTCTCCGGAGTGTTCGATTTCACATCCGTCTTGCCTTCACCTGCAGTGGCGGGGTTGTCGCCCTTCGATCCGGAAGGTGTCGCGCCTACCTTATGAGGCGCGGGCTGCCCCGCCGGCTGATTTGGTTCGGTGTTCTCGGCAGTCGCCATGGCGGTTCTCCGTTCGTACATAGGAGTCGCCTCACGAGAGCTTCGTTGCTTGGCGCAAGCGACACTGTCCTGCGGAGCCTGTGTCGCCGGATCGATTGCCGTTACTCGTTGTCATGGTTATTCCTCGCGACTTGCTCTCTGCGCCTCTTGCGATTTGCGATCTGGCCGCCAATAGAATGGCCAGATGGGAACAAACTTTCTTGAGACCTCGCAAAGACCGGCCCGGGCGCTCTTCCTGGACCGCGACGGCGTCGTCAACGAGGAGGTCGGCTATCTCATCAGTCCCGAGGACGTTCGCTTTCTGCCCGGCCTCTTTTCGCTGTGCCGAACCGCCGCCTCATTGCAATACCGCATCCTCGTCGTCACCAACCAGGCAGGAATCGCCCGCGGCTATTACTCGGAAGAAGACTTCAGCCGCCTGACCGGATGGATGGCAGACGAGCTGGCCCACGAAGGCGTCCGCTTCGACGCGGTCTATCACTGCCCCTATCATCCCGTGCATGGCGTCGGCACCTACAAGCGCGAGCATGAGGATCGCAAGCCGGGCACAGGCATGCTGCGCCGCGGGGCGGCCGAATTTAACGTGTCGCTTGCCGATTCGGTGATGGTCGGCGACCGCTGCAGCGACATCGCCGCCGCAAACGCGGGCGACCTCAGGCAGGCGTTCCTGATCGCCGGGACGGAGTCAAACTGCACGGGAGAATACAAACCGGTGACAACGCTCGCTGAAGTCGAGCAGTGGCTGATCGAACACGGTTGATCCGCGCCGCGGCTCTCGATCTAGGAAGCGGTCTGCTCAACCGGCACCGGCAGCTCGGCCTCGGAGAAGGCTGTTCCCACGGCGTCCTTCGCACTCACCAGCGGCGGCCCTTCGAGCAGGTCGAGCGGCCACGGAATATTCAGGTCCTTGTCGTTCCAGAGCACGCAGCGTTCACCTTCGGGGTAGTACACCTCAGTCGTCTTGTAGAGCACCTCGGCCGTCTCCGACAGCACCAGGAACCCATGCGCGAACCCCTCCGGAATCCAGATCATCTCGATCGGCTCCGTCGGCTCAAGCCGCGACAGATTCACCCCAAAGTGCTTGCCGAACTCCGGTGAATCGGGACGAAGGTCAACAGCAACGTCCCAGATCCTGCCAGAGAGAACCCGAAGCAGCTTGCCCTGCGGGCTTGCCGAGCTGGTAATGCAGCCCCCGCAGAACTCCCTTCTGGGAGTAAGACTGGTTGTCCTGCACGAAGTTCTGGGTGATTCCGGCGTTGGCGAATGCGGCGCTGCTGAAGACCTCGGAGAACCATCCGCGCGGGTCGCCGAAGACGCGGGGACGGAGGATCTTTACATCGCTCAGGGCAGTGTCTACAACATGCATCCTCCGATTGTAGCCGCTGACCTTGTCTCCGTTCTGTCCTGCGTCCCGCCGATTCTGCTAGATTTGCGCAATGGCGATGGAAGATATGCGCGGTGTGCTGCGACGTTCCCTGGGCCGCAGCCTGCATGCGCTCAGTGACCTCGACCGCCTCGCCGCGGCGTGGCCCGTCGCCTGCGGCCGCGCCATGGCCGGCACACGGCGAGATCACCGGCTTCTTCGAGGGCACGGTCGCAATCAGCCGTCTCGGACACCGCCTGGCTCTCGCAGATGATGTCCATGCGCAGCCAGTTGCAGCGCGAGATGGCCCGCATCGCCCGGGTAAAGGTCACCGCGATACACTTTGAGGTGAAGAAACGATAAGCACTTCAGATGATGAGAAGAGGTCGCAATGAGTGAACCCGGCCACGTATCCGAAGCCGACGTATGCGCCATGTCGCGGAGCTGGCAAACGTCGAGCTTACCCCGGAAGAAGTGCCGCGCATGCAGCGCGATCTGAATGCGGTGCTTGGTCACATCGCGCAGCTGAACGAACTCGACACCAAAGGCGTTCCTGCCATGGCCCAGGTGGGGGAGATGCTGGGCGGCAGCGTCTTCCAGCATGGCGAGACTCTACGGATGGACGCCGATAGGCCCTCGCTGCCGCGACCGGCCGTCATGGTCTCCGCACCCGAAACCGATGGGAAGTTCTTCAGGGTTCCCAAGGTCATTGAGCGCTGACCTCGCCCGGGCGCGGCTGTTTTAAACCGGGCAAGTCGATCTCATCTGAACCCCCACGATTGCAGTGCGGCACATGCCGCCGAGGAATGAACCTACTTTGAGCGCAGCTTCCATCACCCAGGCCAGTAGCATCGACAACATTCGCGAGGCCATCCAAAGCCGTAAAGCGACCGCAACCGCGATTGCTGAGGAGCACTATGCGCGCATCCTGGCTAGCGACGGTCCGGGCGGCAAAGACATCCACAGCTTCCTCGCCCTCAGCCGCGAACGCGCGCTCGCCCAGGCGGGGAAGATCGACGACCTCGCGGCTCTCGGCGATCCGCTGCCGGTTCTTGCTGGCGTGCCGGTAGGGATTAAAGACGTCCTCGCCATGCAGGGCAGTCCTGCCACGGCCGGATCGAAGATCCTCGCCGGCTACATGCCCCCGTACGACGCCACCGCCGTCGCGAAGCTCGAATCTGCCGGAGCTGTCCTTCTGGGCAAGCTCAACTGCGACGAGTTTGCCATGGGCTCCTCAAACGAAAACTCCGCCTACGGCCCGGTACGCAATCCTCGCGCTCTCGACCGCGTTCCCGGCGGCTCCAGTGGAGGCTCCGCAGCCGCCGTCGCCGCAGGCTTCGCCGTCGCGACGCTCGGCACCGATACCGGGGGTTCCATACGTCAGCCCGCCGCCTTCTGCGGCGTGGTGGGCGTGCTCCCTACCTATGGCCGCGTCAGCCGCTTCGGTTTGATCGCCTTCGCCTCGTCGCTCGATCGCATTGGCCCTCTTACCAACACCGTCAAGGATGCCGCTAGCGTGCTGCAGGTGCTGGCTGGACAGGACCCCCTCGATGCTACCTCGGCCGACCGTCCCGTAGACGACTACGTCGCCGCACTCGCGAAGCCCGTCGCAGGCCTGCGCATCGGCGTTCCCGCCGAGTACTTCGGCGAAGGACTTGATCCCGAGCTTCGCGCCGCCGTCGAGCGCAACATTGACCAGCTCAAGTCTGCCGGATGCGTCATCACACCGGTGCATCTCCCGCACACAAAGTACGCCGTCCCCACGTACTACGTCATCGCCACCGCTGAAGCCTCCTCGAACCTTTCGCGCTTCGATGGCGTCCGCTTCGGCATGCGCGCCGCAGAGGCCAACACCCTGTCTGCCATGTTCAAGAAGACCCGCGACGAAGGCTTCGGCCCCGAAGTCAAGCGCCGCGTCCTGCTCGGCACCTACGTCCTTAGTGCGGGCTACTACGACGCCTACTACCGTAAGGCACAGCAGGTCCGCGCTCTCATCACCCGCGACTTCCTCGAAGCCTTTGCCCAGGTCGACGTCATCGTCGGCCCCATGACCCCGACGCCCGCCTTCAAAATCGGCGAGAAGGCCGACGACCCCATGGCCATGTATCTCGCCGACATCTACTCCGTCGCCGCCTCACTCGCCGGAATCTGCGGCGTCTCCGTCCCCTGCGGCACGACAGCCGACGGTCTGCCCATTGGCGTCCAGATCATGGGCAAGCACTTCGACGAGGCCACCGTCCTGCGGATCGGCGCAGCTGTCGAAGCCGCCCAGGCTTCGCAGTCATGAGTACGACCGCCCCGCGTCTCTGGTGGCAGGACGGCGTCGTCTACCAGATCTACCCGCGCTCGTTTCAGGACTCAAACGGCGACGGCATCGGCGACCTGCCCGGCATCGAGTCACGCCTCGACTACCTCGTCGAACTCGGCATCGGTGCCGTCTGGATCTCGCCCTTCTATCCCTCGCCCATGGCCGACTTCGGCTACGACGTTGCCGACTACACCGGCGTCGATCCCATCTTCGGCACCCTCGCCGACTTCGACCGGCTGATCTCCTCCATCCATGCACGCGGGCTGAAGCTCATACTCGACTTCGTCCCCAACCACACCTCGAACCAGCACCCCTGGTTTCTCGAGTCCCGTTCCTCGCGCACGAACCCCAAGCGCGACTGGTATCTCTGGCACGACGCAAAACCGGACGGTAGTCTCCCCAACAACTGGATGAGCAACTTCGGCGGCCCCGGCTGGACGTGGGACGAGACCACGCAGCAGTTCTACTATCATTCTTTTCTCAAAGAACAGCCCGACCTCAACTGGCACAATCCGCAAGTCCGCGAGGCCATCTACGCCGCAATGCGCTTCTGGCTCAATAAAGGCGTCGACGGATTCCGCATGGACGTCCTCTGGCTGCTCATTAAGGACCTTCTCTTCCGCGACAATCTGCCCAACCCGGCATGGACTCCCGGCGTTTCAAGCTTCTGGAGCGTCCTGCCCACCTACACGGCCGACCAGCCCGAAACCCACGCCATCGTCGCCCAGATGCGCGCTGTCCTTGACGCCTACTCCGCCCGCGTCCTGATTGGCGAAATTTATTTGCCACTTCCCGAACTCGTCCGCTACTACGGCGTGCAGGAGAACGGGCAGCTCGATGGCGCGCAGATGCCCTTCAACTTTCGCCTCATCCAGACCGATTGGAACGCGGACAAGATCGCCGCTCTCATCCACGAATACGAAGGCGTGCTTCCGCCCGGAGCCTGGCCGAACTGGGTCATGGGCAACCACGACCAGCCGCGTGTCGCCTCGCGCATCGGCCATGCTCAGGCCCGCGCCGCCGCCATGCTGCTGCTTACGCTGCGCGGCACGCCGACCATGTACTTCGGCGAAGAGCTTGGCATGATCGACGGGCAGATCGCGGCAGACCAGGTGCAAGATCCAGCGGAGAAGAACCAGCCCGGCATCGGCATGGGCCGCGATCCCGAACGCACTCCCATGCTCTGGGACGCCACCCCAAACGCCGGCTTCACCACCGGTGCACCCTGGCTGCCCGTCAACGCGGATTACGCGTCCACCAACGTCGCCGTGCAGACTGCTGATCCCCGCTCCATGCTTACTCTTTACCGCACGCTGCTTGATCTGCGCCGTAAACACCCGGCCCTGCACGCTGGCGAGATCCACGAGATACGCTCCAAGCGCGGCGTCCTCTCCTACGTCCGCAGCCTGGTCGCGCGTCCGGGTGCCGAGCGTTTTCAAATCCTCCTGAACCTCACCTCCGAAACGCAGACCGTCACCTGCGAGCACGGCCACGTTATTGTCACTACCATTCTCGACGGGTCCGGAGCCCGCACCGGCGGCCCGCTCGTCATCGAGTCCGGCGAAGGCCTACTTATCGCCCTCGACTGACAAACGTCCGCGTATTGGTATAATAGTTATACTAATGCGCTTTGACTTTGATCCTGAGAAGAGCAAGAAGCTCAAGGCGAATCCGAAGCGAGGCGTCGGCTTTGAGGAAGTACAGGCGCTCTTTGATGGCGAGCACATCATCGACCGGCGTTCCGAGCGATCCAGAGCAGTTCCGCGCTATAGCGTTGGTGAGCAGCACAATGTACAGCGTGATTTTTGAGGTGCGGCAGGATCGTGATGGCGAGTTCTTCCACCTTGTGACTTTATGGAAGGCAACGAAAGAGGAAAGGGAAGCGTTTGCCAAAAACGTCTATTAAGCCCGTCGATGCAGAGGAGACCGCTGAGGTGGTGGATCGGGGACAAGACATCTCGCCGAACTTTACAAATAAGTTCACGGTTGTCAGGCCCGCAGTCCAAAGAGTCAACGTAGACTTTACTGCGCTCATGCTTAAGGAACTCGACCGAGAGGCACAAACGCTGAACATCAGCCGCCAGGCCGTCATCAAGACCATGCTCCGCGAAGCGCTCGACCGGCGCTATGTTGCGCAGCAGGCGCGCCCGGCTCGCTAAGGTGTCTATCGTCACCCATCCGCATCTACTTGCGTTTCACGAATACGCGGAATGGAACATCTGGGAGCCGTTCTTTCTGCGTTGGCGCCTCACGTACAGCACACGGAGATAGAACAGCAGCGCCAGGCACATCAGGGCAAACATGGGCCCGGAACGAGATCACGAGATTGTGAAGCATGCTCGAATGGTCTCACGGTAGCAGCTCGATATTTCCAGTAAAGATTCCGGTTAATCGTAGATTTGGCCATTCTAATAACCACCGCTCTTATTGATCCTCTCCTTGTTCTCCATCACCAGCTTCAGAAAATCCCGCTGAATCGGACCCTCGTGCTCAGGGTTCCAGGCGATCGATATCCCGACGTGCGTCGTCTCCGGTTCGATCGTCGCAAAGCGCACTCCCGGCGTCCGGATATGCCGCGCGCCCGAAGGCACCATTGCGATCCCTTCGCCGGACTCCACCAGCGTTAGCACGCCGGACCACGTCGACGACGTATTCACAATGTTCGGCGAGTATCCCGCCTTCGAGCACAGCGCCAGGATGCCGTCGAACAGGGTTGGCGTAACGCTACGCTCGCACATCACGAACGGCTCAGTGGCCAGCGACCGAATCTGCACCGTTGCGGCTGCAAGCGGGTGGTCGGCCGGCAGCGCCACCACGACTGGATCGTTGTAGAGCAGTTCCGCGCGCAGCATACGGTCGAACGGCGGCTCCAGCGGCCGCGTGAACCCGACATCGATCTTGCCCGAAAGCAGCGCCTCCATCTGCGGCCAGGTGTGCATCTCATACAGCGACAGGTGAATGTGCGGATACAGTTTTCGGTACTCGCGAATGATCCTCGCGAAGAATCCGCCCGCGCCCCACACAAAAAAGCCGATGGAGAGGGTTCCCAATTCGCCCTTTAGTGAACGCCTGGTAATGTCGATCGCGCGCTCTGAGGCGATAATGGTCTTGCGAGCCTCGGCCAGGAACATCTCTCCCTGCGGGGTCAGGCGCGCGCGGCGCTGGGTACGGTCCAGAAGAGCGCCACCAATCTCGCGCTCCAGGTCGGCAATTTGTTCGCTGATGGCCGACTGCGAGACATGCAGTTCTTTGCTGGCTTGGCTGAAGGTGCCGTAGTCCGCTACTGCGCAGAAGTATCGTAAGTGTCTCAGTTCCATAGGCCCTGCAAAGTTGGTAGCAATCGAGATGTGGCTCTACTAACAGTTTTTCCGATGGTTGGCTTCGGTACAAACTGTGAAACCAATCATTCTTTAGGAAAGTCTATTCTTAAGCCACCATCTCCGTTCTGTAGAAGCAGGTCACACTCATGTGGATTGTACGAATTGCCCTAACCCGGCCCTACACGTTCATCTCTGTGCTGGCGATCCTCATCCTGATCGCAGCCCCGGTGGTGATCCTCAGCACGCCGACGGACATCTTTCCCAGCATCAACATCCCGGTCATCTCCATTGCCTGGGCCTATACCGGGCTAAATCCTGAAGAACTCGAAGGCCGCCTCACCACGCCATTTGAGAAGACTCTTACCACCCTCGTAGACAACGTCCAGCACATCGAATCCACTACCGTTGCTGGACAAGTCGTTGTGAAGGTCTACCTGCAGCAGGGCGCCAGCCTCGACACCGCGAACTCCCAGGTCTCCTCGGCGTCCGAATTCGTCCTGCGCAGTCTGCCGCCTGGGACACTTCCGCCGCAGATCATCAACTTTTCCGCATCCAGCGTTCCCATCTTGCAGATCGGCCTCTCCGGCAAAGGCCTTACCGAACAGCAGCTCAACGACTTCGGCCTGAACTTCGTCCGCACTCAGCTCGTTACCGTGCCCGGGGCTGTAATTCCGAACGTGTATGGCGGCAAACAGCGCACCATTGTAGTGAACATGGATCCCAAGCTGCTCCAGGCGAAGGGTCTCGCACCGGTTGACGTGCTTAACCGCCCTTGCCCAGCAGAACGTCACCCAGCCCGGAGGAACAGCGAAGATCGGCGTAGACGAGTACGACATCCATATCAACTCGTCGCCCGTCACACTCGCCGGCCTCAGCAATCTGCCGATCAAGCAGGTCAGCGGGTCAACCATCTATCTGCGCGATATCGGCTCGGTCTCTGACGGTAGCATTCCGCAGACGAATATTGTGCGCCAGGATGGACGCCGCGGCGTTCTCGTCACGGTGCTCAAGTCCGGCACAGCATCCACGCTCTCGGTCGTCAGCCAGGTCCGCGCATTGCTGCCGCGCATCGCCTTGACTCTGCCGCCAGAGCTGAAGATGACCCCCATCGGCGACCAGTCCGTCTTCGTTCGCGGCTCAGTTGTCGGTGTCATCCGCGAGGCCATCATTGCCGCCGTACTTACCGGGCTGATGATCCTGCTTTTCCTGGGAAGCTGGCGCAGCACCGTCATCATCGCCATCTCCATTCCGCTGTCGATCCTCAGTTCGGTCATCGTGCTCGGCCTGCTCGGCCAGACCATCAACATCATGACCCTGGGCGGCCTCGCGCTTGCTGTCGGTATTCTGGTCGACGACGCCACTGTCACTATCGAGAACATCGAACGCTATCTCGAAGAGGGCAACCCGCTCAACGAGGCCATCCTCGAAGGTGCCGCGCAGATCTCCGTTCCCGCGCTCGTCTCGACTCTCTGCATCTGCATCGTCTTCCTTCCCATGTTCTTCCTGTCGGGCGTCGCGCGCTATCTCTTCGTGCCTCTGGCGGAGGCGGTCGTCTTCGCCATGCTCGCGTCCTACGTTCTCTCAAGAACCCTGGTGCCCACGCTGGCCATGTATCTTCTCAAGGCGCACGACCACCACGTCGCCCCTTCGAATAACATCCTTGCTCGCTTTCAGCGAGGCTTCGAACGCACCTTTGAACGCGTCCGTTCCAGCTACCAGGACCTGCTCGGGCCGCCTCGTCGCCATGCGGCTGATGTTTGTGCCTATCTTCCTGCTGGCCTGTCTCTGCGCGTTTCTCCTGATTCCGTTCCTCGGGCAGAACTTCTTCCCCAGCACCGACAACGGCTCCCTTCATCCTGCACGTCCGCGCCAAGAGCGGTACTCGCATCGAGGAGACTGCCCGCCTGTGCGACCTGATCGAACAGAATGTCCGTCGGCAGATTCCCGCCAGCGAGGTAGACAATATCGTCGATAACATCGGCTTGCCCTACAGCACGCTCAACTTCCAGCACGCCACCTCCGGCCTGATCGGCGCGGGCGACGCCGACATCACTGTCTCGCTCAAAGAGGACCACCACCCGACGGCGGACTATATCGCCGATCTACGCAGAGAGCTTCCTGCCGCATTTCCCGGCACCATCCTCTACTTCCTTCCCTCTGACATCGTCACCCAGATCCTCAACTTCGGTCTGCCCGCACCCATCGATGTCCAGTTCGAAGGTCAGGAGATAGCCGGCAATCGCGTCGTTGCCGACAAGATGCTCGAGCAGCTGCGCCAGGTTCCCGGCCTAGTCGATCTGCGCATCCAGCAGCCCGACGACTATCCCGTCCTCACCGTCGATGTCGACCGTACCAAGGCACAGCAAGGTGGCCTCACCGAGAAAGACGTAGGCAGCAGCCTCCTGAACATTCTCAGCGGAAGCACCCAGCTCTCGCCGCAGTTCTTTCTCAACTATAAGAACGGCGTGAACTACTCCATCGTCGCGCAGTCGCCGCAGTACGATATTCAGTCGCTCAACGATCTGCGCAACATCCCCATCACGTCGGCGACCGCGCAACGTCCGGAGATCCTCGCCGACGTTGCCAACATCAAGCGCGAATCGGAGATGCAGGTCATCTCACACTACAACATACGCCGCACGCTCGACATCTATGGGAACGTGCAGGGCCGCGACCTCGGCTCGGTCGGCAAGCAGATTCAGAAGATCGTCGACGCCAACCGGAAAGACCTTCCCCGCGGCAGTTTCCTTCGCGTTCGCGGACAGATCGAGACCATGAATAGCTCCTACTTCGGCCTCATCGCTGGACTGGCCTTCGCCATTGTGCTGGTCTACCTGCTGATCGTGGTGAACTTTCAGTCCTGGCTCGATCCGTTCATCATCATCACGGCGCTGCCCGCTGCGCTGAGCCGGCATCGTGATCTTCCTCTTCACCACGCACACCACGCTGAGCGTTCCCGCGCTGATGGGTGCCATCATGTGTATGGGCGTTGCCACGGCCAACAGCATTCTGGTCGTGTCTTTTGCCAAGGAGCGCCTCAACAACCACGGCGACGCGATCATGGCCGCCGTCGAAGCTGGCGCCACCCGCTTCCGTCCCGTCATGATGACGGCGCTTGCCATGATCATCGGCATGATTCCCATGGCGCTGGGCGCTGGTGAGGGCGGCGAGCAGAACGCCCCGCTGGGCCGAGCCGTCCATCGGCGGCCTGTTCTTTGCCACGATTGCCACGCTGATCTTCGTCCCCGCCGTCTTTGCGTTGCTGCATGGCCGGCGAAACGCCAACAATTCAGCGACCCCCGC
>CBDDBI010000001.1:0-4436 GCA_965225725.1 uncultured Granulicella sp. | reverse complement strand
GACGGGGCCGACGAGGCGACCGGCGGCCCGAACTCCCCGACCCGGCGACCGTAGCGGGCATCCTCGCCCATGCGTCCCCGGGCCCCGTCCCACAGCCCGTGGGCGATGGCCATCCGTTGGCTCCGGCTGGTCGCCTTCTGGAGGTGCCGGAGCGAGTAGGCGAGGTGCCAGGCGTACCAGCTGGGCCGGCCGTGCCGGCGGGCCAGGGCGAACGAGTTGCGCGAGTGGTAGTAGGACCGCCACGCCTCGCCGTCGTCGGTCGGGCGCCGTTCCCGCAACGCGTCGTCCCGGCCCTGGTTGGTCTGCTGGGCGGCGACCTGCCGGGCGGACGTCGAGTCGACCAGCACCTCGAAGCCGGCATCCCGGACCCGGCAGAAGAAGTCGAAGTCCTCGAGGCCGAAGAACCAGCTCGGGTCGGGGAGCACCCCGGCCTCCACCACCGGGCGGGCCACCAGGGTGGCCCCCCAGCAGGCCACGTCGACCGAGGCCAACCCGTTGGGCACGTCTCCCCGGGGGACCACGTTGACGGTGTGGGCCCCGCGACCAGCGAAGACCCGTCCGTAGGCCACCACGGCACCGGCCGGCGGCGGCCGGTCACCCCGGTCCTCCACCCGGGCCAGCAGGGTCCGGCCAGGCGCGGCGCCGGCAGCGTGAACAGTCCGATGTCGTCCTCGCAGAGGTAGGCCCATCTCGTAGTGGGATCCTCGAACGCCGCAACCAGCCCGGCCCGGAACCCACCGGCCGGCCCGGTGTTCCGGTCCAGCCGGACCATCCGCACCCGCTCCTCGAGACCGGGATCGTCGAGGCCCCCTTCGCCGTTGACGACCACTACTACCCGGTCCGGAGGCAGGCCCTCGTCCTCGAGCAGTGACCGGACCACGTCACCGGCCAGGCCGGGACGGAGGTGGGTGAGAACCACCGCGGTCACCCCGTCGGGAGCGACGGCGGGACGGGCCTCGGCCGCGCCGGGCCCTCGGCCCGTGGTCATCGCACCCTCACGGCGCTAGGCTAACCGGAGCAGCGGCGGCGGCCGCGCCCGGCGCCGTCGGGCGGGTGAAGGACACACCGTGGGCAGGGTGTTGGGCAGGGTGTGGGCGGTCAGTGTGGGGGCTCGGATGGATCAGGCGCATGGTGCGGAGCGGCCTCTCCGATCTCTCGCGTCGGTCCTGACCGCGGAGACGTCCACGGCCATCGGACCGCGTCCGACATGATCAGCGTCATCGTCCCCGTCCGCAACGGACAACCCTGGCTGGAGGACCAGATCCGGGCCCTGGTCGACCAGGAGTACGAGGGTGAGTGGGAGCTCGTCGTCGCCGACAACGGATCGACCGATGACAGCCCGGAGGTGGCCCGTCGACTGGTCGGAACACCATCCGAGGATCCGGTGCCTCGACGCCTCGACGCTGCACGGGGCCCCGGCCGCCCGCAACGCCGGAGTGAGAGCCGCCCAGGGCGAGCTGCTGCTCTTCTGCGACGCCGACGACGTGGTGCAGCCCGGATGGCTGGCGGCGTGCGCACGGGCCCTGGAGGAGGTCGACGTGGTGGCCGGGGTGTTCGACTTCTGGTCGCTCAACGGGCTTCTGGCCTCGCCACCCAAGCCGGCCTCCATGCGACAGCTGGGCTTCCTGCCGGCCGGGCTGGGCGCCAACCTGGCCGTCCGCCGCTCGGCGTTCGAGTCGGTGGGCGGCTTCACCGAGGAGCTGCTCATCGGCGAGGACATCGACCTGTGCTGGCGACTGCAGCGCGAGGGCTACCGGTTCGTCATCGAGTTCGGGGCGGTGGTGGCCAAGCGGGAGCGGCCCGGCTTCCAGGAGGTCTTCCGACAGGCCGCCGCCTACGGACGCTGCGGTCCCGCCCTCTACCGGCGGCTATCCGGACCGATGGTGCCCGACGGAATCTGGGCGGGGCGGCCAAGTCGTGGCTGTGGCTGATGGTGCTCTCCCCGGGTCTGCACGGCCCGGGAGTCGCCGCGACTCGAGTGGGCGCGGGCAGCCGGCATGCGCTCCGGTCGCCTGGCCGGCTCGGTCCGGAAGCGGGTCTTCTTCCCTTAGTTCCCGGGGCGGATCGGGAGCCGGCGCCCACCCCGGATCAGTTGACCTCCCAGTCGGCTCCCACGTAGACCGGCGAGGCCACCATCACCCCCTCGGGCGGCTTCCACGCGGTCGGGGCCGATCAGGCATCGAACGAGATCACCGGCCGCCACGGCAGGTAGCGGCTTCCCCTTCCCGCTTCGAGGTGGCCGGTGATGGCCGGCCACAGCGAGTAGTGGCCCTTGGGCAGCGGGAGGTGGTGGAGGCGGCAGGTGATCTCGAAGTCGCCGGCCGGGAATGGTCCCGCTGTAGTCGGACGACGAACATGGGGAACGCGCGTCCCTGGGAGACCCGATGAAGAAGTTGGCGTCGAGGGGCTTCGGGCGCAGTTGAGGGTGAGTCGGACCTCGACCTCGACACTCCGAGCGGAGTCTGGCCACCGTCGGCCGCCTCGATCTCGCACTTGAGCACCTGCACGATGCCCTCGGTTTGAGTGTCCACCAGGGTCGGCGTTCTGCTCGACGGCGGCGCGGTACATGGTGACCACCTCCTTGGTCGGCCCCGAGGCCCGCACCACGGCGTCGGCCAGCCACACGGACTTCTCGCACGACGCCTCGACCGAGGCCAGGTCGTGCGAGACGTACAGGAGGGTGGTGCCGGCCCGGACGATCTCACCGATCCGCTTCAGGCACTTCTGCTGGAAGTTGGCGTCGCCGACGGACAGGACCTCGTCGACCAGGAGCACGTCGGGCTCGAGGAAGGCGGCGATGGAGAAGCCGAGGCGCATCTGCATCCCCATGGAGTAGAACTTGACCTGGCGGTCGATGGCATCGGCCAGCCCGGCGAACTCGACGATGGTCGTCGAACCGCTCCTTGATGTTCTGGCGGCCCATCCCCATCACCGCGCCGTAGAGGAAGACGTTCTCCCTGCCGGTCAGGTCGGGGTGGAGCCCACTGGTCACACTGAGGAGCGCGCCGATCCGGCCCTGGACGGTGCACCGTTCCCGCCGTCTGGTAGGTCACCTGGCTGATGATCTTGAGCAGGGTGGTCTTTCCCGAGCCGTTGATCCCGATCAGGGCCAGCGTGCCGCCCGGAGGGACCTCGAGCGACACGTCCTTCAGCACCCAGCGGTAGTCGTGGCGGCCGCCGGTGCCAATGGACTTCCGAGCGAAGCCGCTTCATCTGGTCGTAGAACTTGCGGCACCGTCTTGTCGGCCCGGAACTTCTTCCACACCTCCTCGACGGCGATACTCCATCAGGCAATGTCGGCAAAGTTCACCTCCAACTTCTTGAAGATGCGGTACCCGAGCATCAGGTAGAGCAGGGCCCCCAGGGCGGCGATGCCCACCAGGTTCCACTCCGGCGCGTAGCCGAGCAGCATGGTGTTTCGGGCGTTGGCGATGATCGGGCCCAGCGGGTTGAAGAATCCGTAGACCATCTGGAGGTTGATGGTGAATCCGCCCACGTAGTGGGAGGCGTGGACGATGTGGCCGTGCACCAGGTGGGTGGTCCTGACCAGGGTTCCGCCGGCCACGTGGTAGTTGGTGGGGATCTCGGAGAACGGCCAGATCACCGGGGTGGCGAACAGCCCGAGTGAGGTGATGATGGGGAGCACCTGCATCAGGTCGCGCATCTGGATGATGATGCTGGCGACGGCCATGGCCACCCCGGCGGCGAAGACGATCTCGATGACGATGAAGATCGGGCACCACAGCGTGGCTAGCTTCGGGCCCGCCCGAAGATCACGAAGAGGAGGGTCAGGGGGATCCACGAGATCAGGGACCCAAGGGCGTTGACGCACAGGGTCTCCAGGGGAAAGCACTCGCGGGGGAACTGGGTCTTGGCCATGAGGGGCCTTGTTGTTCAGAAGGGACTGCCCCCCGGTCCCGAGGGCGGTGGCGAAGAAGCCCCAGCACAGGAGGCCGACGAAGGCGTAGAGGGCGTAGGGGAGGCCCTGACTGCCGAACGTCTTCACATGGGAGAACACCACCACGAAGATCAGCAGGGTGGCCACGGGGCCCAGGACAGCCCAGAGGACGCCGAGCACCGCCTGCTTGTACTGGGCCCGGAAGTCGCGTTCCGCCAGGGTGTAGATGATCTCGCGATGGCTCCACAGGTTCCGGACCGAGGCGAAGTAGCGGACCTTGTGGTGGTAGAGGATGTCGTCGGGCGGCTCCGCCGGCACGGTCGAGGCATCGTTCTCCACCAGCACGTCGCCAAAGGACGAACCCACGACTGTCATCGGCCGACACTACCCCCCTGGTCCCCTGAACCCGGGACTCCAGTCACCCTACTACCGGCCTGGTCAGAGTATCGCGACTCCGGCTCGGGGGGCCACGCCGGGCCGGAGGTGGCGCCGGTACCATGGCCCCGTGCCGGAGCCCGGGGACCTGCCCACCACCCGG